>CAVPBV010000001.1:0-21390 GCA_963701945.1 uncultured Solirubrobacterales bacterium
CTGGAGTGATAGGTCCCGATCATCATCAACGCCCGGTTGTAATACACCTGCGAAAGGCCCAGACCTCCGTACTCCTCGGGCACCTTCATACCCAGCGCGCCAAGCTCCTTGAACCCGGTCAACCACCTCATCGGGGATCCGCCGCTCGGACTCAATCGCCTGCGGATCGACCTCGGCCTCGCAAAAACGCGCCAAGAGCGGCCAGGAACCGCTCTCCCTTCTCGACAGCCTCGGCCGGCAGAACCGGCTGCGGGGAAATCAGCTCAGGCTCGAAATGACCGAGGTACAGCCCCTTACCGAAGCTCGGCAGCTTCCAGTCCTTCTCCCGAGCCGCCTCCGAGATCGCTCGAGCTTCTTTGTAGCCGGCGTCAGCGGGCATGCCTGTACCTCCGTCATCGGTGTTGCGGCTGTGGGAATCCACGGGCGCACGCCTGTGAAACACGAGGCCCAGGGAAACGAGATGAGGTCAGCCTTCTGCTACAAACACCGACCACCCACCCCACGTTAGGTGGAATGGAGATCTCAGCTAGAACTGCCTTCAACTGCTAGACAATTCCAAGTCCAACTCTATCACGTCGAGTGCGTCGCAGCGCGAGGCTTAACCCCAGTCCCAACCTACCGATTCACCTCGTCGGCGCTTGAATTATTCACGTGGTGGAATCGACGACGAACACGTCGAGCGTGCGGGGACCGTGGACGCCCTCAACGCGGACGAGCTCGATGTCCACGGTGGCCGACGGTCCCGAAATGAAGGTTATCGGCCCCCCCTCCGCGGCGACGTGGGCCAGCGCGGCCACGCCGTCAGGCACGGACGGGACGATGTCGTCAGATCTGACGACGCACAGGTGGTAGTCGGGCACAAGCGTGAGTGCCCGGCGCCCGGAGGCGCCCACCCCGTCGAGCACGATCGTGCCCGTTTCGGCGATCGCGAGCGCGCATCCCGACAGCACCCCGTCCAGCTCGTCGAGCTGGCGGGGCGAGAGCGGAGGATCGTCCGGCACCAACTCGACGCCCTCGACGGTCCACGACGAGGGCCTGCGCCGGCACCGCGATGCGGCGGGCCTTGCGCTCCTCGCAGGCGGCCATCAGCGCGCCCGGCAGCTCATCGCCGCGCACTCGTCTCACGGTCGCTCGATAGTCCGCGACGCGCGCGCAGAAGAGGTCCACCGTGACGCGAATCGCCGCCGGCGCCCAGCGCGCCCGCTTGACGATAAGCGCGCGGGACCTCGGGGATCTCGACCGCCGGGCCCAGAGCGGCGCGCACGCGCGCCAGCACGGCTTCGCGGCCGCCGCTCACGGCGCCGGCCCGTCGCCGCCTGCGGACCGCGGCGGGCGTGAGCGCCACCAGTCGCGGAACGACTGCGCCGGCACCTCGGGGAGGTCGCGCATCTCGGTCCAGCGGGCCGGGGTCCAGCGTTTCCAAGCTTGGCGAGCGGACCGCGCCCGAGACGCGCGAGCCGCTGGTCCGCTCGTATCGCCGGCGGCTGGCGAACGCCAGGCCGAGGAGTCCATCGCGGCGCCCTCGGGATCCAAGCGCGGCTTCTGCTCGCGGACGACGAGCCCGCGCAGATGCAGCAGCACCGACGGGATGTCGATCTTGACCGGGCAGACCTCATAGCACGCGCCGCAGAGCGACGAGGCCCACGGCAGCGTCGGCGCTGGGTCGAGACCGCGAAGCTGCGGCGTCAGGATCGCCCCAATCGGACCGGGGTACACCGATCCGTAGGCGTGGCCGCCCGCGCGCTGTACACCGGGCAGACGTTGAGGCAGGCGGAACAGCGGATGCAGTGCAGTGCCTGGCGGCCGATCTCGTCGGCGAGGACACGCGGTGCGGCCGTTGTCGAGCAGCACGAGGTGGAACTCCTGCGGACCGTCGCCGGCGTACCCCGGTCCAAAGCGAGGTATACGGGTTCATCCGCTCGCCGGTCGACGTGCGGGGGAGCACCTGCATCATCACCTCGAGGTCGCGGAACTCGGGAAGCACCTTCTCGATCCCCATCACGGTGATCAGCACCCGCGGGAGGGTCACGCACATCCGCCCGTTGCCTTCGGACTCCACCACGGCGATGGTGCCGGTTTCGGCCACCGCGAAGTTCGCCCCGCAGATGCCCACCGGCCCATGGAGGAACTGTTCGCGCAGGTGCACCCGTGCCGCCGCCGCGATCCCGCGGCTCGTCGGAGAGGAGGTCCTGTCCCGCGGGCGATGGTCCGGCGGAAGAGGTCGGCAGTATCTCCGCTGCGATTCTTGTGAATAGCCGGCACCAGAATGTGGACGGACCACTCTTACCGCCAGCTGGATGATCAGCTCGGCCAGATCGGTCTCGACGGCGGTGATGCCTCGAGCCGAGAGGGCCTCGTTCAGGTGTATCTCGTCGGTAGTCAGCGACTTGACCTTGACCACCAACGGTCCGCGCCCTCCGAGTGGACCAGGTCGGCGATGATCTGGTTGGCCTCGGCGCCGTCCAGAGCCCAATGCACCTGCCCGCCGGCGCGCGTGACCGACGCCTCCAGCCGCTCGAGCTGCTCGGGCAGCGTCGCCATCGCACGACGTCTTGATCCCCGCGCCCGCATCCCGCAACTCCTCGCCAATCGGGCACCTCCGCCACCCTCGCGGCCCGTCTCGCGCGGATCGTGCTCGTAGCCTTACCCACGTTGCGGCGCATCTGGGTGTCGGCGAGCTCCCTGCGCGCGGCAGCGGGAAAACCGGTCTTGCTCACGTGGCCGCCAGGATCTCGGCCAGGTGCATGACCCTCACCCCGGCCCGCTGACGCCGCAACGCCCCGCCGATGTGCAGGAGGCACGAGTTGTCCGCCGCCGTGCAAACCTCCGCACCGCTGTCGAGCACGTCGCACAGCTTGTCGGACAGCATCGCCATCGACGTATCTGCGTTCTTCACCGAGAAGGTCCCACCAAAGCCGCAGCACTCGGCCGCGTCGCGCAGCTCGATGAGCTCGATCCCGCGCACGCGCTGTCGACACGCTGGAATGACAGGTCCCAATCAGCATCATCGCGCGGTTGTAATAGACCTGCGAGAGGCCTAGGCCGCCGTACTCCTCGGGCACCTTCATGCCCAGCGCGCCAAGCTCCTTGAATCCGTCAATCACCTCGTCGGGGATCCGCCGCTCGGACTCAATCGCCTGCGGATCGACCTCGGCCTCCAAAAACGCGCGAAGAGCCGCCAGGAACCGTTCGCCCTTCTCTACGGCGTCGAGCGGCATAACCGGCTGCGGGGAAATCAGATCAGGCTCAAAATGACCCAGGTACAGCCCCTTACCGAAGCTCGGCAGCTTCCAGTCCTTCTCCCGAGCCGCCTCCGAGATCGCTCGAGCTTCTTTGTAGCCGGCGTCAGTGGGCATGGCTGTACCTCCGTCATCGGTGTTGCGGCTGTGGGAATCCAGAGGCGCTCGCCTGTGAAACACGAGGCCCAGGGAACGAGATGAGGTCAGCCTTCTCCTACAAACACCGACCACCCACCCCACGTTAGGTGGAATGGAGATCTCAGCTAGAACTGCCTTCAACTGCCAGACAATTCCAAGTCAAACTCTATCACGTCGAGTGCGTAGCAGCGCGAGGCTTAACCCCAGTCCCAAACTACCGACTCACCTCGACGGCGCTTGAATTATTCACGTGGTGGAATCGACGACGAACACGTCAAGCGTGCGGGGACCGTGGACGCCCTCAACGCGGACTAGCTCGATGTCCACGGTGGCCGACGGTCCCGAAATGAAGGTTATCGGCCCCCCCTCCGCGGCGACGTGGGCCAGCGCGGCCACGCCGTCAGGCACGGACGGGACGATGTCTTCAGATCTGACGACGCACAGGTGGTAGTCGGGCACAAGCGTGAGTGCCCGGCGCCCGGAGGCACCCATCCCGTCGAGCACGATCGTGCCCGTTTCGGCGATAGCGAGCGCGCATCCCGACAGCACGCCGTCCAGCTCGTCGAGCTGGCGGGGCGAGAGCGGAGGATCGTCCCGCACCAACTCGACGCCCTCGACGGTCCACGCAAGGGCCTGCGCCGGCACCGCGATCCGGCGGGCCTTGCGCTCTTCGCAGGCGGCCATCAGCGCGCCCGGCAGCTCATCGCCGCGCACTCGTCTCACGGTCGCTCGATAGTCCGCGACGCGCGTGCAGAAGAGGTCCACCGTGACGCGAATCGCCGCCGGCGCCCAGCGCGCCCGCTTGACGATAAGCGCGCGGGACCTCGGGGATCTCGACCGCCGGGCGCCAGAGCGGCGCGGACGCGCGCCAGCACGGCTTCGCGGCCGCCGCTCACGGCGCCGGCCCGTCGCCGCCTGCGGACCGCGGCGGGCGTGAGCGCCACCACTCCCGGAACGTCTGCTCGGGTACCTCCGGGAAGGCCGCGCATTGCCGACCAGCCGGGGAGTGCAGCAGTCACGATCGGCCCGCGGCCCAGCCGCGCGAGTTTCTGAGCCCGCTCGTACAGCCCCTGGGAGGCGAACACGCGGCCGACCGCGTCCATCGCCAGCGCCTCGGGTGAGCGCCGGCTCTTGTACTCACGGACGACCCGAGCACGCAGATGGAGGAGCACGGATGGGATGTCGATCTTGACCGGGCAGACCTCATAACAGGCGCCGCAAAGCGACGACGCGTAAGGCAGTGTCGGCGCGTTCTCCAGGCCGCGCAGCTGCGGCGTCAGGATCGCCCCGATCGGGCCGGGATACACCGACTCGTACGCGTGTCCGCCGACGCGCGAATACACCGGACACGAGTTCAGACACGCCGAGCAGCGAATGCAATGCAGCGCCTGGCGGCCCACCTCGTCGGCGAGCACGTCGGTACGGCCGTTGTCGAGCAGCACGAGGTGGAACTCCTGCGGCCCGTCACCGGCGTGCACACCGGTCCACAACGACGTGTACGGGTTCATCCGCTCGCCAGTGGCGGAGCGCGGCAGCAGCTGCAGGAACACCTCCAGGTCGCGCCACTCCGGCAGCACCTTCTCGATCCCCATCACCGTGATCAGCACCCGCGGGAGCGTCAGGCACATCCGCCCGTTGCCCTCGGACTCGACGACGCCGATGGTGCCGGTCTCGGCGATCGCGAAGTTCGCTCCCGAGGTGGCTACCGGCACCGACAGGAACTTCTCGCGCAAATGGCGCCGCGCGGCCTCCGCGATCGCCGTGATGTCCCAACCGAGATCCTGACCGCGCGCGATCGTCCGCTCGAACAGCAGCTTTATCTCCGCCCGGTTGCGGTGGATCGCCGGCACGAGAATATGCGAGGAAGTGTCATGACCGAGCTGGTTGATCAGCTCCGCCAGGTCGGTCTCGATCGCCTCGATACCCTGCGCGGCCAGCGCGTCGTTCAGACCGATCTCGTCCGTCGCGAGCGACTTGACCTTAATCACCTCGCGCGCGCCGTGCCCACCGGCGATCCCGCCGACGATCGCGTTGCACTCGGCGGCGTCACGCGCCCAGTGCACCTGCCCGCCGGCGCGCGTGACCGACGCCTCCAGCC
Source organism: uncultured Solirubrobacterales bacterium (assembly GCA_963701945.1). Classification (GTDB taxonomy): domain Bacteria; phylum Actinomycetota; class Thermoleophilia; order Solirubrobacterales; family Solirubrobacteraceae; genus Palsa-465. Next base: position 5,476 of record CAVPBV010000001.1, read on the forward strand.
TCTCGAGCTGCTCGGGCAGCGTCGCCATCGCACGACTCTTGATCCCCGCGCCCGCATCCCGCAACCCTGCCAATCGGGCGACCTCCGCCACCCTCGCGGCCCGTCTCGCGCGGATCGTGCTCGTAGCCTTACCCACGTTGCGGCGCATCTGGGTGTCGGCGAGCTCCCTGCGCGCGGCGGCGGGAAAACCGGTCTTGCTCACGTGGCCGCCAGGATCTCGGCCAGGTGCATGACCCTCACCCCGGCCCGCTGACGCCGCAACGCCCCGCCGATGTGCAGGAGGCACGAGTTGTCCGCCGCCGTGCAAACCTCCGCACCGCTGTCGAGCACGTCGCACAGCTTGTCGGACAGCATCGCCATCGACGTATCTGCGTTCTTCACCGAGAAGGTCCCACCAAAGCCGCAGCACTCGGCCGCGTCGCGCAGCTCGATGAGCTCGATCCCGCGCACGCGCTCGAGCAGTCGCCGCGGGCGGTCCCCAATCCCCATCAACCGCACCGAGTGACAAGTCGGGTGCAGCGTGACCTTGTGCGGAAATGTGGCGCCAACGTCCTCCACCCCGAGGCGGTCAACGAGGAACTCTGTTAGCTCAGCCAGCCGACCGTCGAGCCCCGCGCCGTTCTCGCGCAGGTAGGCCACGCACGACGCCGACGGGGAAACCACCACCTCGGCGTCCGCGAACACCCGCTCGAACCGCCGCGCCAACGTCAGCCCCCGCTCCCGATAACCGGTGTTGGTGTGCATCTGACCGCAGCAGGTCTGCGCCTCGGGGAAATCGACCTCGCAACCCAGCCGCTCGAGCAGCGTCACCACCGCGCGCCCGGTCTGCGGGAACAGCGTGTCGTTGAAGCAGGTGATGAAGAGCGCGACCCGCAAGAGACTCACCAGGGGCTGTAGGCAAGGACGTTGGCGGCCCTCAGCCCGGTGACATATCCGGCGCGCTCGTATCCCGCCGCTTCGGCGTCGGGCGGCACCGACAGCATGCCGCGCAGCTCGTCGACCGCCTTGAATCCCTTGCGCGCCATCCACGCCGACAGCCCGTCGAGCAGCACGGTGGCGTGCTCAGGTCCGTGGCGCAGCAGCGCCGAGGCGGTCATCACCACGTCCGCGCCCGCGAGCAAGTACTTGGCGACATCGGCGGGGTCTTCGACGCCCGTGGTGGCCGCGAGCGCACAGCCCACCCTTCCGCGCAGCAGTGCGATCCACGTGCGCGGTAGTAGCGCGTCGACCGGGCGCGAAAGCGCGAGTCCGGGCACTACCGCGAGCGTCTCCGCGTCGATATCCGGCTGCAGGAAGCGGTTGAACAGCACGAGCGCGTCGGCGCCCGCCTCGTCCAGCCGCAGCGCGATCTCGCCGGTCGAGCTGAAGTAAGGCCCGAGCTTGACCGCGACCGGCACGGTAACCGCGTCCTTGACTCGCTCGAGGACGTCGACGTAGCGTTGCTCGACGTCGCGGCCGGGAGTGCTCGGGTCGCCGGGCAGGTAGTAGATGTTCAGCTCGATCGCGGCGGCGCCGGCGTCCTGCATCGCGCGCGCGTAGTCGGTCCAGCCTTCCGGAGTGACGCCGTTGAGACTGGCGATCACCGGCACATCGACCGCTGCGACGGCGCGCTCCACCAGGCTCAGATGGCGGCGTGGGCCGTAGTCCTCCTCGGCCACCTCCGGGAAATAGGACAGCGATTCGGCAAAGCTCTCGGTGCCGGCGTCGGCCATCCGGGCGTCGAGCTCGGCCTCCTCCCGCACCTGCTCCTCGAACAGCGAGTGCAGCACCACCGCGCCGACTCCAGCATCGGCGAGCCGCCGGACGCCGTCGACGGTGTGGGAAAGCGGCGAGGCGGACGCCACGAGCGGGTTGCGAAGCTCGAGGCCCATGTAGTTGGTCGATAGCTCCATCAGTGGTGATTCCTCCTGGCGTCGGCCGGGAAATCCGCGGCGCTGCGGGAGGCCATCTCCTCGTAGATCTGCCAGCGCTGGTCGACCGTCTGCTGCGCGAGGCCCCCCAGGCGCTCGGCCTCGGTAGGGTTGGACTTGGTCAGCGCTCGGAAGCGCAGCTCTCCCTTTCGGTAGTCGCTCAGCTCCAGGCGCGGCCGGGGCGAGTCCAGTAGGAACGGGTTCCCGCCCGCTGCGCGCACGAGCGGGTCATAGCGGATCAACGGCCAGTGGCCGCTCGCGACGGCCTTGTACTGCTGGTCGAGCCCGTGTCGCATGTCGATCCCCTGCCCGATGCAGTGGCTATAGGCGATCAGCAGCGAAGGCCCGTCGTAGGCCTCCGCCTCGCGGAATGCGGTGAGCGTCTGCTGGGGGTCGGCGCCCATCGCGACCCGGGCCACGTACACGTTGGCATATGAGATCGCCTGGAGCGCGAGGTCCTTGGTGGACATCGTTTTGCCGGCGGATGCGAACTTCGCCACCGCGCCGAGCGGCGTCGCCTTGGACATCTGCCCGCCCGTGTTCGAGTACATCTCGGTGTCGAGCACGAGCACGTTGACGTTGTGCCCGCTGGCCAGCACGTGATCGAGGCCGCCCGGACCCGATGTCGTACGCCCAGCCGTCGCCGCCGACGATCCACACGCTCCGCCGGATCAGGTGATCGACGACGCTGCGCAGCTCGGCGACTACCGCTTCGTCCAGCTCGTCGAGCCGCCGCTCCAACTCGACCACCCGTCCGCGCTGGGCGCGGAGCTCGGACTCTCGCAGCTGCGGCGCCTCGAGGATCTCGTCCACCAGCTCCCCGCCGATCTCCTCACGCAGCTCGCTGAGGAGTCGGCGGGCCAGCTCGGTGTGGCTGTCGACCGCGAGTCGCAGGCCGAGGCCGAACTCGGCGTTGTCCTCGAACAGCGAGTTCGACCATGCCGGGCCGTGCCCGTCTTCGTCGACCGTCCATGGCGTCGTGGGCAGGTTCCCGCCGTAGATCGACGAGCAGCCGGTCGCGTTTGCGATCGTCAACCGGTCGCCGAACAGCTGCGAGACGAGCTTCAGGTATGGCGTCTCCCCGCACCCGACGCACGCGCCGGAGAACTCGAACAGCGGCTCCAGGAACTGCGTGCCGCGCACCGTGCCGAAGTCGACCCGCGTGCGGTCGTTGCGCGGCAGCCGCTCGAAGAACGCGATCTTCTCGCGCTCGGCGGGCATCAGTGGCTCGATCGCCTCGAGGTTGATCGCCTTACGCGCCGCGTCTCCTGGCGCCGAGACCGGGCAGGCCTCGACACACAGCCCGCACCCGGTGCAGTCCTCGACATAGACCTGCAGCGTGTAGCGCGTCTCCGGAAGCCCGGGAGCGTTGAGCGGTGCGGACCGGAACCCATCCGGCGCGCCGTTCAACCGGGATTGCTCGTACTGGCGAGAGCGGATCACGCTGTGCGGGCAGACGAAGCTGCAGTTGCCGCACTGGATGCAGAGCTCGGAGTCCCAGGCCGCCACGATTTCGGAGATGTTGCGCTTCTCATACTGCGTCGTGCCGCTCGGGTACGTGCCGTCCACCGGCAGCGCACTGACCGGCAGCTCATCCCCGCGGCCGGCCATCATCGCCGCTGTCACGGTCCGTACGAACTCCGGCGCGTGCGCGGGAACCACCGGCGCCGGCTCGCGCTCGGACGTCACCTGCTCGGGCACCTCTACCCGGTGAAGGTGCTCCAGCGAGCGGTCGACCGCCGTCTGGTTGCGCTCTACGACCTCCGCGCCGCGCTTGCCGTACGTCTTGGCGATCGACGACTTGATCCGCTCGATCGCCTCGTCGCGTTCGAGCACGCCCGAGATCGCGAAGAAGCACGTCTGAAGCACGGTGTTGGTCCGCCCGGCAAGGCCCGCATCGCGTGCGATCTGCCCGGCGTCGATCACGTACAGCTTGATCTGCTTGGCGAGGATCTGCTCCTGGACCGGACGCGCGAGCGCGTCCCAGACGCGATCCGGGGGGTGTCGGCAGTTGAGCAGGAGCGTCGCCCCCGGTGCCGCTCGATCGAGCACCTCGGCGCGCTCGAGCAACCCGAAGTGGTGACAGCCGACGAAGCTTGCCTGCGAGATGAGGTAGGGCGCGCGAATCGGTTCGGACCCGAAGCGCAGGTGCGAGACCGTCTGCGAGCCTGACTTCTTGGAGTCATAGACGAAGTAGCCCTGGGCGTGCAGGCTCTCCTCGGAGCCAAGGATCTTGATCGTGTTCTTGTTCGCGCCGACCGTCCCGTCCGAACCCAGCCCGAAGAACACCGCGCGCACGGTCGCCGCAGGCTCGATGTCAAGCGACGGGTCGTATGGCAGGCTCGTGCTCGAGACGTCGTCGTTGATCCCGACCGTGAACCGCCGCTTGGGCCGTTCGCGCCCGAGCTCCTCGAACACGGCAGTGACCATGCCGGGAGTGAATTCCTTCGAGGACAGGCCATAGCGGCCGCCGATCACCCTCGGCATCAGCCCGCGATCTCCGTCTGCGTATGACTCGGCGAGTGCCGCGAGCACGTCGAGGAACAGCGGCTCCCCGAACGAACCGGGCTCCTTCGTCCGGTCGAGCACGGCGACGCGGCGCACGCTTGCAGGTAACGCCCGCGTCAGCGCACTTGCCGGGAACGGTCGGTACAGCCTGACCTGGGCCACGCCGACTCGCTCACCCTGCGCCTGCAGGAAGGCCACGGTCTCGCGCACGGTCTCCCCACCCGATCCCATCACCACGACTACACGCTCGGCCTCCGGGTGCCCGCTGTACTCGACCAGCCGATAGTGACGGCCCGTGCGCTCACCGAGCCGGTTCATCGCGTCCTGCACCACCTCGGGGACACGGGCATAGAACGGGTTGACCGTCTCGCGGGCCTGGAAGTAGACGTCAGGGTTCTGAGCGGTGCCGCGGATGAACGGCCGCTCTGGGGTCAGCCCCCGTCCGCGGTGCGCGCGGACCAGCTCCTGCGGAACCATCGCCCGCACGTCATCGTCGGACAGCATCTCGATCGTGTTCAGCTCGTGCGAGGTGCGAAACCCGTCGAAGAAGTGCACGAACGGCACCCGAGTCATGAGGGTCGCGGCCTGCGCCACCAGCGCCAGGTCATGGCACTCCTGCACCGAGGCCGAGGACAGCAGCGCGAAACCCGTCTGGCGCACCGCCATCACATCGGAGTGATCGCCAAAGATCGACAGCCCCTGCGCCGCCAGCGAGCGAGCGGCCACGTGCAGCACCATCGAGGTCAGCTCCCCGGCGATCTTGTACATATTCGGGATCATCAACAACAGGCCCTGGGAGGAGGTGAACGTCGTCGCTAGCGCGCCGCCCTGCAGCGCGCCATGGAGCGCACCCGCGGCCCCCGCCTCGCTCTGCATCTCCATCACCGACGGCACCGTCCCCCACACGTTGGCCTGCCCATGGCCCGACCATTCGTCCGCCTGCTCAGCCATCGGCGAGGATGGCGTGATCGGATAGATGCAGCAAACCTCGTTGCACCGGTAGGCGACCGACGCCGCCGCACCGTTGCCGTCGACGGTGGCGCGCATCAGCTCGGCTCCTCTATCGCATCCGGCCGCGCTATGAACGCCTCCGGGGGTGTCGGCGCGCTCTCCGGAATCATCTCGATCGAGTGCACCGGGCACTGCTCGTAGCACGCGCCGCAGCCCGTGCAGCGGTCATAGTCGAACTCGTATCGGTATCCCTTGCCGAGCTTGATCACCGCGTCCTCCGGGCACGCCCCGAGGCAGCCATCGCACTCGCAACAGTTTCCGCACGACAGGCACCTGTGGGCCTCGAACGTCGCTTGCTGGCGCGACAGGCCACCGACCACCTCCCCGAAATCGGCGAGTCGCTCGGACACCTCGAGCTCGGGCTGCTGACGGCGGGCCGCATCGCCGAAGTACCACAGGTTGAGCATCTCGAACGTGGCCGGCGGGTGCTTCGGCGGTCGCCCTCCCTCCAGCGCCCCGCAGCCACGCGTCAATCTCCCGCGCGGCCCGCTTGCCGTGGCCCACGCCGATCGTCACCGTCCGCTCGCTCGGCACCATGTCCCCGCCCGCGAACACCCCCGGGCATCCCGTCATCATTGCGCTCGACACCTGCACGGTGCCGTCGCGGTCGAACTCAACCCCAGGAACGGTGCGCAGGAAAGCGGTATCGGTCTCCTGACCAAGCGCCAGGATCACCGTGTCCGCGGCGAGCGTTTCGAACCGCCCGGTCGGCTGCGGGAACCCGGAATCGTCGAGCTCCATCACCTCGACCTTCAGCTCTGGGCCCTCGAACGTCTTGATCGTCCGTAGCCAGTTGATCCGAACCCCCTCCCGCTCGGCGTCCTGCGCCTCTTCCTCAAGTGCCGGCATCTGCTCGCGCGTGCGCCGGTAGACGATCAGCGTCTCCTCCGCACCCAACCGTCGCGCCGTCCGCGCGGCGTCCATCGCCGTGTTGCCGCCGCCATAGACTCGCGACGCGGCGCCCGATCACCGGCCGCTCGCCCGACGCGACGCCGCGCAGGAAGGACACCGCATCCACGATCGGCCCCGCATCCACGGCGGGAATCTCCACCCGCTTTGACAGGTGCGCGCCGACCGCGACGAACACGGCATCAAAACCGCCCTCGCGGCGCTCCGCGTCAAGATCCACGACCTAGGTGGTTGCTTGTCATCCGGACGCCGAGCGCCGCGATCCGCTCAACCTCCCCGCCGAGCACGTCGCGGGGCATCCGGTAGGCCGGGATCCCGTAGCGCATCATCCCGCCCGGGTCTGAGCCCGCATCGCGAATCTCGACCTCGTGACCGAGGCGCGCCAGGTGGTAGGCCGCCGACAGCCCACTGGGGCCCGCACCGATGATGAGCACTCGCTTGCCGCTGGGCGCCGGCGGCGGATCGAACAGCCACCCCCGCTCTAGCGCCAGGTCGCCCAGGTACCGCTCGACCGAGTGGATCGAGACCGCGCTGTCGAGGCTGGCGCGGTTACAGACGCTCTCGCACGGGTGATAACACACCCGCCCGTGAATCGCGGCGAACGGATTGTCGGCCACGAGCGCACGCCAGGCCAGCTCGTGCTCGTCCGCCTGCATGTGGGCAAGCCACGCCTGGATGTTCTCGCCCGCCGGGCAGCCCGCATTGCACGGCGGCAGCAGATCGACGTATACCGGGCGCTCCTCGCGGACCGGCCCCGAGCGCGAGCGCCCGTGCAGCAAATCTGGCAGTGGCGCGATGTCCGGTCGGAGCGCGGTCATCTCACCGGCACCGCCGATCGGAAGCTCGAACGGCGGACTCGTGCAGAAGGTTCTCTAAGCAAAGCGACCTCGCGGGTTGGGACGGCGTTGCCCTGTTCTGCAACCGCCCCCACTTGCCGCCGATCGGCCGCCGTGAGCGCGCTCTGCTGTCGTCTGTCCCCGATGCCACGCCGACCCGCCGTAGGCGCGTCGCCTAGGCCTCGAGTACTGCGAGCCTACGCCGATCTACTGCCGACTACAAGCCCGAGATCCTCCGTACCGGGCTCCCGAGCCGAGCCAAGTCGAGATCAGTCGCCAGATTCGTACTTGAACGAAACGTTCAGACGTACGCGGTAGCTCGTCACCTTGCCGTCCGCGATCGTGACGTCGAAGCGGTGGGCCTCGCCGATACGCAGGTCCCGCACGGTCTTCGAGGCGGTCTCAACGGCGTTGCGGGCGGCTGCCTCCCATGATTCGCTACTGACACCAACCAACTCGGTTACGCGATAGACGCTGTCAGCCATCGTCATCCTCTCTTCGTCGATTTACCCTCTGCCGCGAGACTATTGCAGTCTCACGAGCAAGCGATCGCGGATTGATGTGCCGTGGACCGCCGCCGGTTTCGTGGAAGGATGCGCCGGGTGCCGCGATGGGTCAACCGAGAATGTCGCTGAGCGCCTGGCTGTGACTGCCACGGCGACGTTGGCTGGTCTGCGCGCGCGTTTGGAAGACGTCGTCGGGCGCGAGCATGTGCGGACCGACGAGGGCGCGTTGGTGACGTTTTCGACGGACGCGACGCCGCTCGAGCGCGGTCGTCCCGATGCGGTCGTGTTCCCGGCGAGCACCGAGGAGGTCGCCGGGGTGCTCCGCTTCGCGAACGAGCGGGGGGTCCCAGTCGTTCCGCGCGGGTCGGGCACGAATCTGAGCGCGGGGACGGTTCCGCACCTCGGCGGGATCGTGCTCGTGCTGACGCGGATGAACAGGGTCAAGGAGGTCAGCGACGCGGAACTCGTCGCGGTCTGTGAGCCCGGCGTGCGGACAATCGAGCTGGCGCAGGCCGCGGCCGCGAAGGGGCTTCTGTTTCCGCCCGATCCTGGAAGCCAGACGACCGCGACCGTCGGGGGCAACGTGGCGGAGTGCGCGGGCGGGCTGCGGGCGCTGAAGTACGGGGTCACGCGCGACTACGTGCTCGGCGTGCAGGCGGTGCTCCCGACCGGAGAGATCATTCGCAGCGGCGGGCGGCTCGTCAAGGACGTCGCCGGCTATGACTTGCGGCGCCTGCTCTGCGGCAGCGAGGGCACGCTTGCGGTGATGACCGAGGTGACGCTGCGGCTGGTGCCCGCGCCCGAGGCGTCCGGCTACGGGATGGCCTACTTCCCCGATCTCGCCGCCGCCGCCCGAGCAGTCTCACGGGTCCTGGCCTCGGGCGTTCTTCCGGTCACGCTCGAATTCCTCGACCAGGTCTGCATCGGCGCGGTCGAGGACTACGCGCAGATCGGACTCGACACGTCAGCGGGCGCGCTGCTGATCTTCGGGCAGGACGGGAACCCCGTCGTGATCGAGCGCGATCTGGAGCGGATGGCGCGGGCGTGCACGTCGGAGGGGGCGACGTCGGTGCGGATCGCCGAGTCTCCGGAGGCGGCAAACGAGGTGCTCCATGCGCGCCGTGCCGCGCTGCCCGCGCTCTCGCGCCTGGAGCCGCTGACCCTGCTCGAGGATGCGACGGTGCCGCGATCGCGGATCGCCGAGATGGTCGATTTCATCCAGGAGGTCGCGCAACGTCACCAGCTCAAGATCGGCACCTTCGGCCACGCCGGTGACGGCAACCTGCATCCGACCGCCGTCCTCGACTCGGCTGACCAGGGCGCGGTGCAGCGGGCCCGCGCCGCCTTCGACGAGATCTTCACTCGAGCGATCGAGCTCGACGGGACGATCACCGGCGAGCACGGGATCGGGATCGCGAAGCTGCGCTACCTCGAGCGACAGCTCGGCGCTGACCACGTGGCGCTGCTGCGGCGGATCAAGGCCGCGTTTGACCCGAACGGCATCCTCAACCCCGGAAAGCTCGGCTCATGACCATTGCGGATGTAACGCCCGAAAACGCTCTTGAGTCGCGCGGGGTGTTCACACCCGAGCTGCTCGGCCGCTGCATCTCCTGCGGCTTCTGCCTGCCTGCGTGCCCGACCTATGAGCTGACCGGCGTCGAGACGTCATCGCCGCGCGGGCGCATCAACCTGATGCGGGCGCTCGAGACGGGCGTGTTGTCCGACGACGATCCCACGGTCCACGAGGAAGCGTCCTTCTGCCTGGGCTGCCGCGCGTGCGAGCCGGTGTGCCCCGCGGGCGTGCAGTACGGCGAACTGCTGGAGGAGTGGCGCGACCACCTTTGGAACGGCCGGCGCCGACCCTGGAAAGTACGCCCGCTGCTGTGGGCTGTTGACTCGCCGCGTCGCGTGCGCGCGATGGGGATCGTGCGCCGCCACGCCGGCCGCGCGAGCGAAGCACCAGGCCCGGTGAACCTGATGCTCGGGTGCTTTGAGCGGGTCTTGTATCCACGGGTCAGCCGCGACGCGCGGAAGCTGGATGCCGAGCTGGCCGTCCCGACCGCCCAGGGGTGCTGCGGCGCCCTGCACGCGCACAACGGAGAGCTCGAGCGCGGCCACGAGCTGGCCAAGGAGCTGGGCGAGGCGCTTCCCGGAACGATCGTCACGACGTCCGGCGGGTGCGGCGCACACCTCGCGGGCGTGCTCGGCACCGAGCGGGTGAAGGAGTTCTCGCAATGGTGGTTGGCACGCGAGGGTCCCGTGCCGGAGGCCACGGCGGCCGAGCGGCGCGTGGATGGCCGACTGCGGATCGGACTACAGGACTCCTGCCACCTCCGCAACGGGCTCGGCATCTGGCGCGAGCCGCGCGAGCTGATCGCGCGCGTCGGCGAGTACGTCGAGCTGCCGAGCGCTGCCGCCTGCTGCGGCGCCGCGGGCTCCTACGCGGTCGTGCGCCCCAAAGACAGCGCGCGCGTGCTCGAACAACATCTCGACGAGATCGCCGCCGCGGACCTCGACGTGCTCGTCGTGGTCAACGCCGGCTGCTACCGCCAGCTCCAGCAGGGCGTCAAGCGCCGGAAGCTTGGGACGCGCGTGGTCCACATCGTCGAGCTGCTGGCCGGGGAGAGCGATCGGGCGGCGGCTACGTGACGGTCCGCCGCCCGCCGATCACATGTCGATTCCGCCGTTGACGCCCCAGATTTGTCCGGTGATGTAGCCGGAGGCGTCTTGGGCGAGGAAGCAGACGACGCGGGCGATTTCATCGGGTTGTCCCATCCGGTGCGCCGGGATCTTCTCCAGGAACTCGGCCACCATGAACGGGGGTATCGTGGCGACCATGTCGGTCTCGATCAGCCCCGGGGTGACGCAGTTGACCGTCAATCCGATCCCGTGCTCGAGCTTGCCGGCCAGCCGGAGCGCGAGTGCCGCCTCGCGGGCGAGCGACTTCGTGAGCCCGAACTCGCCCGACTTCGATGCCGCGTAGTTCGCTTGGCCGATGTTGCCGATCTCGCCGGTCACCGACGAGATGTTGATGATCCGCCCCGAGCCTCGGTCGATCATGTGCGTTATCGCCGGCTTGGACATGTAGAAGCTCCCCGACAGGTTCACGCGCAGCACCTTGTGCCAATCGTCCTTCGACATCTTCCACACGGGCTTATCGACGGTGACGCCCGCGTTGTTGACCAGGATGTCCAGGCGGCCGTGCTGATCAATCACCTCTTTAACGACGCGCTGGCAGTCGTCCCAGTCGCCCACGTTGCCCTGGTGCAACGACAGCGTGCCTCCGTCGGCCTGGATCGACTGGCGTAGCTCGTTCGCCCGCTCGTGGTTTGAGGTGAAGCCGGCCGCTACCACCGCGCCTTCCGCGGCGAGGCCGTGGCAGATCGCCGCGCCGATCCCACGAGTACCTCCTGTGACCAGTGCGACCCGGCCGGTGAGATCATTGTCGCGATTCGCGCCCTGAGGTCTAAGACTTGTGGTTGCCATTGTGTGTCCCTTCGGTTCGCTAGTTGAGCCGCTCGACGATCATCGCCTGCCCCATCCCGCCGGCAACGCACATCGTCTCGAGCCCGAACCTGCCCTCCACCTCGTCGAGGTTGTTGAGCAGGGTGGTCATGATCCGTGCGCCAGTCATCCCGAACGGGTGACCGAGCGCGATCGCACCGCCGTTGATGTTCAGCTTGTCCGGATCGATGCCGATCTCGTCGCGGCAAGGCAGCACCTGGGCGGCAAACGCCTCGTTCATCTCGACTAAGTCGATGTCCTCGATCGTCATCCCTGCCGCCTTGAGAACCGCCCTCATCGCCGGGATCGGGCCGAGGCCCATGATCTCCGGGCGGACCGCCGCCACCGCGGACGCCACGATTCGCGCCCGGGGCTTGAGCCCCAGCGCGCTGGCCTTCTCCTCGGACATCACGAGCACAGCGGCAGCGCCGTCGTTGAGCGGGCAAGCGTTGCCCGCGGTCACGCTGCCACCGGGCTTGAACACGGGCTTTAGTTTCGCGAGCGCCTCCACCGTCGTGCCCTCGCGCGGCCCGTCGTCGCGCGTGACCGTGTGCGCAGCGACGACGTCGCCACCGGCGTCATGGACCTCGGGTATATCGACGCCCACGATTTCCCGGTCAAAGTGGCCGCTATCGCGCGCCGCGCACGCGCGCTGCTGCGACAGCACCGCCCACTCATCCTGGGACTCGCGGGAGACCTTACAACGCGCGGCTACGTTCTCGGCCGTGAGCCCCATCGGGATGTACACGTTGTACCCCGTACCGTTGGTGCCGTCGATCCGGGGATTGGTTGCGGGAAGAGTCATGCCCGCGCCCCGCGACACGCACTCCACGCCCGCCGCGATGTACTGATCGCCTTCGCCCGCCTTGATCGCATGAAAGGCCATCCGGATCGTCTGCAGCGACGATGCGCAGAAGCGGCTGACTGTAACTGCCGGGACATGATGGTCGATCCCTGACAGCAGCAGCGCGTTGCGGCCAACGTTGTAGCCCTGCTCGTGGTCGGGGAAGCCGCAGCCCATCATGACGTCGTCGGTCTCGCTGAAATCCACCTCCGGATTGCGCTCGACGAGAGCGCGCAGCGGAATCGCCGCGAGGTCATCAGCCCTGATGTCCCTCAGTGTCCCCTTAATCGCCCGCCCGACCGGCGTCCGGATGGCATCGACAATGACCGCTTCAGACATGATTCCTCCTACTTGACTTCGAACTGGGGCTCGGGACGGATCCCGACCGAGCGCAGGAGCTTCTTGCGGGCCGGGTCGGGTCCTTGAGCAAAATGGCTTTCATCGCGGCCAGAAACGCGCTACGCCGGCTGCGCGACCGGCACGACCACGCGCTGGGCGAGATCGACGAGTCGGCTCGAGTATCCCCACTCGTTGTCGTACCACGCGACGACCTTCACCTGGGTACCGTCGACGACAGAGGTCAGCGCGGCATCGAAGATCGACGAATAAGACGACTTGACGATGTCCGAGGAGACGATCGGATCCTCGGTGTAGGCGAGGATCCCCTCCAGCGCTCCACGATCGGCGAGGCGCTCGAAGGCTGCGTTGACCTCTTCGATGCTCGTCGCGCGGTTGGTCTCCACGGTCAGGTCTACGAGCGAACCGGTGGGCATCGGCACGCGCACGGCAATCCCGTTCAGCCGGCCCGCGAGCTCGGGGATCACCAGCCCTAGCGCCTTGGCCGCGCCGGTCGAGGTGGGGATCAGGTTGACCGCCGCCGCGCGCGCACGACGCAGATCCGTATGCGGCCCGTCGAGGAGGTTCTGGTCAGACGTATAGGCGTGCACAGTCGTCATTTGCCCGTGCTCGATCCCAACTGCGTTGTGCAGGACCATGGCGACCGGGGCGAGGCAGTTCGTCGTGCACGAGGCATTCGAGACGACGTGATGCGTTTCGGGGTCATAGACGTCGTCGAAGTTCACCCCCAACACGAGCGTGGCGTCCGGCGGCTCGGAGCCTTTTGCGGGCGCTGAGATGATCACCTTCCGGGCGCCGGCCTCCAGATGCTGGGCAGCGGCGGCCCGGGTGCGAAGCGCTCCGGTGGACTCGATCACGACGTCGACGTCGAGCTCCTCCCACGGCAACGCGAGGGGGTCGGTCTCCGCCAACGTGCGCACCTGGGCGCCGTCGATGACGACGGCACCCGCGTCCGCCGCGACCTCGCCCGGGAACCGCCCGTAGACGGAGTCGTACTTGAGCAGATGCGCAAGCGTCGCGGCATCGACGAGATCGTTGATGGCGACCACCTCGATGTCGGCACCTTGTTCGTAGGCGGCGCGAAGCACGCACCGGCCGACGCGGCCGAAGCCATTGATCGCTACTCGTACCGGCATCAGAATCTCGTTTCTTCGGGGATGTGCTCGGGTGACTCAGAGATCGTGCTCATGCGACTCCGGCCGGAAGGGCCGCAGCGAGGTGCCCGTTGGAGCTGGGATCGCGTTCGCTGCCGTGGAGCACGACTTTCAGCGCGTTGGTCGACGCGGCGTCGGCGAACGTGTCGTAGGCGCCCATCGTGTCCTCCAGCGGGAACCGATGGGTGGCGAAGATCGTCGGATCGAGGCGGCCGCTGGCGACCAGCTCCATCAGGCGCGGGATCGTGTACGTATCAACCAACCCGGTCGTCACCGTGACGTCGCGAGTCCAGAGCGTCTCGAGGTGAAGTGTTACCGGCTTGCCGTGCACGCCGATATTCGCCACACGTCCGCAGGGTCGGATCAGTTCTGTCGCCAACTCGAACGTCTGCTGTACGCCGACCGCTTCGAAGGCGACATCCGCACCGCCGTCGGTCAACTCCATCACGCGCGCGGTGGCGTCCTCGCGGCCGTTGTTGATCGCGATGTCGGCACCGAACCGCAGGGCGCTCTCGAGCCGGTTGTCGTCCAGGTCGATCGCCACGATCTTTCTGGGCGTATGGAGCATCGAGGTGAGGACCGCCGCCAGACCGATCGGCCCTGCACCGACGATCGCCACGACATCGCCCGGCGAGACCACGCCGTTGAGCACGCCGACTTCGTAGGCGGTCGGAAGAATGTCGGCCAGGAACAGGACCTGCTCGTCGCTGAGGTCGTCGGGAACCTTGTAAACCGAGTTATCCGCGAACGGGACGCGCGCGTACTCGGCCTGTAGCCCGTCGATCAAGTTGCCGAAGATCCATCCGCCGCCACCGAGGCACTGGCCGTACCGGCTCGCCTTGCAATAGCGGCAGCGGCCGCACGAACTCACGCAGGACAGCAGCACCCGGTCGCCGACCGCCACGGTGGTGACATTCGCTCCGATCTCGAGCACGGTTCCGACGGCCTCGTGACCAAGCACGGTGCCGGGCTTGCAGTCGGGTACGTCTCCTTTGAGGATGTGCAGGTCAGTGCCGCAGATCGTCGAGCTGTCAATCCGCACGACGGCGTCGGTCGGATCGATGATCGTCGGATCGGCGACTGTGTCCCAGCCGCGCTTGCCCGGACCGTGATAAACGAGAGCCTTCATTTGCTTCGCCTTGCCTTTGATTGGTCTTCAATGGCGTCCCTGTTGGGTCCGCCTGCCCGCGATCCGAGCATGGGCGACAGCCGGCGGGTCTGGTGGCAATCACCGCTGCGCGCCACGAGCGACGCATCAGTTGCTGGGTTGACCCTGAGGTCAAACCGGCCAAGCGCTGGAGCCGGAAAAACGTAGCCCGCCGAAGGTTGAGGCGAAGCTGTCACCCATCCTACACCTTCCCGACGCCGGCGTGAAGGTGCGTTAGCCGCCCGCGTTCGCGCTAGGTCCCGGAAGGGGCTTGCGGTTGTTTGGGGATTAGGGAGTGGCCGTCGACGACGGCGGCGGCAAGGTCGACGAGCTTGCGGTTGGCTGTGCGTGACCGCTCCCGGAGCATCTCAAACGCGCTGTCCTCGTCGATGGAGTGGCGCTCCATCAGGATGCCTTTGGCTCGCTCAGTCAGCGCGCGGCGTCCGAACGCGCCTTCGAGATCGTGATATTCGGCAAAGCGGCGGAGCACGATGTCGATCGAACTCTGCCAATCCTCGACGTCGGCGTCCGTGATGTGAGCGAACACGCCCCGCTTGGACGCCTCCTTGACGAACGCGGGATCAGGCGCGTGCAGGAGCACGATCACGGGACAGGAAGCCTCGCGGACGATCTTGTCGATCAGCCCGAGCGCGTGCTCGGAGCTCTCACCGAGCCCGACGAGCGCGACGTCGGGTCGCTCCCGGGCGGTCACGGCCCCGACGTCCTCGACGTCAATCTCCCGCGCTATCACCTCGTGACCGAGTCCGACCACGATCGGGGCGACAATCGCAAGACGATCTTTGCGCTCGTTGGCGATCAGGACACGCAGGTGCTCGGTCTCGCGGTAGCTCATGGCCACCCACCGCGCTCGATTGTAGCTCGGCACTTGCCCCCACTCAATGGCGCTGATCTCGACATCGGTGGAGCGTCGTGGGTTTCGCCGCCTCCTCCGCCCACGCGAGCACGCGCGGCCCCGAAGTCCGGCGGGCGCTTCTCCCGGAAGGCCTGTATGCCCTCGCGGTACTCAGGTCCGAAATAGGCGTCACGGCGCAGACCGTGGAGCCTCTCGTAGGTGCTTGGACTCATCGTCACTGAGTCGCTCAGCTCATGTATCGCCTGCTTGGCCGCCGCGACCGCCGCCGCGGAACGGGACGCGATCGTCCGCGCCATCGCGTAGGTGCGCTCCTCCAACTGGGCCGCGGGGATCACTTCGTTGACGAATCCCGCGC
>CAVPBV010000002.1:0-267904 GCA_963701945.1 uncultured Solirubrobacterales bacterium
GAATCTCGGCTCAACCACCCGACCGAACTAACAACACCTACCGAGCTCACGCGCTCCCCAACACCTGACCCCCTATGACCCGCTCGATCGTCAAACTCCCCCGCGAGGTCGGCGAGGAGTTCGAGGTCTACCTCAACGGCGTTCTCCAACTGCCCGACCTCGACTTCTACGTCGATCGCCGCGCGCTGCTCTTCGAGCGCCCGCTGCGCAAGGACCACGTCTCCGGCTGGCGATGGCTGCTCGGCGCATGGGGCGTCGGCACCTACCGCCAGGACGACACTGTCGACGTGCGATACGAGCACGACGGCGAAATGCGCGTCGCGCACGCGTTGGCCATCACCGTCCAAGACGAACAGCCCGACGGCGAGGACTGAGGAGCGATGCCGTGATCCGCGGCGCAACCGTCGTTCCGGACCGGCCGCAGGTCGAGCGGAGCCGGTGCCTGCGCTGCGGCCCGACGCTCCGCTCGTCAGACTCGCTCGTCGCCGTAATCCGTTCAGGAGGGCCGCCATGCCGTCTCACGACGTTCTGATCATCGGTGCCGGGCTTGCCGGCCAGCGAGCCGCGCTTGCGGCGGCGCAGGCAGGAGCATCAGTTTCGATCGTCTCGAAGGTCCACCCGGTTCGCTCCCATTCGGTCGCCGCCGCCGGCGGGATCAACGCGGCGCTGAATCCCGAGGATAGCTGGGAGTCGCATGCGTTTGACACGGTCAAGGGGTCGGACTACCTGGGTGACCAGGACGCGATCGAGATCATGTGCCGGGAGGCGCCGGACGAGCTCCTGTGGCTCGAGCACGCGGGCGTGACGTTCCACCGCGACGAGACCGGGCACCTCGGCACCCGCGCGTTTGGCGGCGCCTCGGCGGCTCGGACGTACTACGTCGCGGACATCACCGGGCATGCGCTGCTGCACGTGCTCTACGAGCAGCTGATGAAGCACCACGCGACGGTCGATCGCTACGAGGAGTGGTTCACCACCGATCTGCTTCAGGATGACGATGGCCGCTGCGTCGGCGCGATCTGTCGCAACCTCCGCGACGGCCACGTGGAGGTGTTCAACGCGAAGTCGACGATCCTCGCCTCTGGTGGTGCAGGCCAGGTGTACGAGCCGACCACGAACGGGCTGATCGTGACCGGCGACGGGATGGCGCAGGCGTTCCGGATCGGCGCGAAGCTGATGGACATGGAGATGGTCCAATATCACCCGACGTGCCTTGCCGGCAATGGGATCCTGATCACCGAGGGCGCTCGCGGCGAGGGCGCGTGGTTGCTGAACGCCAAGGGCGAGCGGTTCATGGAGCGCTACGCGCCCAACAAGCTCGAGCTCGCCTCGCGCGACGTGGTCTCGAGAGCCGAGCAGACCGAGATCAACCAGGGCCGCGGCTTCCCCGACGGTACCGTCGCTCTCGACGTCACGAAGGTCCCGCGTCGCCGTACGCTTGAGGCGCTCAGGGAGATCGTCAACATCGGCCGCGACTTCGCCGGCACCGACATCACCCGCGAGCCGATCCACATCCGTCCCGGCAACCACTACATGATGGGTGGCGTCAAGACCGACTCGGATGGACGGACCACGGTTCCCGGGCTGTATGCGGCCGGCGAGGTGGCGTGCGTGTCGGTCCACGGCGGGAATCGTCTGGGCGCCAACTCGCTGCTGGACACGCTGATCTTCGGCCGTCGCGCCGGCGAGCACGCTGCGAGGCGCGCGGGGGCAGCGACGATGCCCTCGACGCCGACATCGCGCGTAGCCGACGTGGAGCGCAGCATCGCCGCGATCATCGGCCGCGAGCCCGGCGGCCGTCGCCTCGGCGCAATCAAGCGGGAGCTGGGCGCGACAATGAACCAGCACGTCGCGGTGTTCCGCGATGGCGACGGTCTGGCTAAGGCGCACGAGGTCGTGCGTCGACTTAAGGAGCAGGCGCCGAAGGCGGCGATCGACGACCGCGGGTCCGTATTCAACCAGGATGTGATCGCCGCAATCGAGCTCGAATACCTGCTCGACGTAGCGGAAGCGATCGTGGTCGCCGCGCACGAGCGCAAGGAGTCGCGCGGCGCGCAGTTCCGAACCGACTTCCCGCAGCGCAACGACGCCGAATGGCTCAAGCACATCGACATCAGCGTCAACGGCGCCGAAGCGCCGAGGGTCAGCTACTCGCCCGTCACCATCACTCGCTGGCAGCCGGAGGAAAGGACGTACTGATGCCGGCCTACACGCTGAGGATCCGCCGCTCTGACCCCGCCTCCGGCGACGCCGCGTCCTCGGACGAGCACACGGTCGAGCACGCCGCGACTCAGCCGGAGGGGACGAGGAGCGCGTGTCCGCCGAGGCCGCCGAGGCCGCCGAGGCAGCGCTACCGCTCGGCGATCACTAAGCGAGAGCGGCCGAGACGGAACCGATCTGCTCCCGCGACACGCGACCTGCAAGACCCCCCGCTCCGACCACCTCGCCGGCGTCGTTTGCCAGCGTCATACGACGAGCAAGCACGACCCGTCGAAGAGCGGAAGTGACGGGACGGCCGGTCCGCGCTGTCGGTTGGGACGAAAACGAGGCGTCTCCTGCCGGCCGCGGCAGGCCGCCGCGAGCCCTGCTCCCTTTCGTCCAGAGCGAGGTTGTCCCGCGCGCCGTGGAAATTCAGGGTGGCGGCGGTCCGAGTGTCATGGTTACATAGTGATGGCTGTTTTGGTCTCCTCGGTTGATGTGTGAGTGTGAAGTTGACGGTTACGGAGTAGGTCGTGGTCGATCTTGACGGCGAGGGTGGCCAGGCCGCGGTACCCCTCGACCTTGCGGAACCGGGTCTCGGCTTCGAGCATCCCGGCGGCGGTCCACCGGAGGCACATGTCGCCGGAGGACCAGTGCTTGACCTTGCGGTTGATGACCCGGACGGTAGAGATCATGGACTCGATCGGGTTGGTCGACTGCAGCGTGAGCTTGAGCTTGCCGGTGATCCCCAGGCGGGTGACGGTCAGCGTCTCCTCGATGCCCTCTCGGAGTTAGGCGGCGGCGCCGGGGTGGGCGCTGTCGAGCTCCAGCGCGAGCGAGGTCAGCTGCTCGAGCGCTTGGTCGTGGTCGGTCTCCTTCCACGCCCGGCGGAGTCTCGCCTTGACCGCTGGGCGGTCGCGCTCGGGAAGATGGTCAAGCACGTTGCGTTGCTTTGTGGCGATTATCGCGACGTCGCGATAATCGCCACTATCTCGACCCCCGGTCTATCCCGACCTGGGTCGATGATTGCCCGCAAATAGGGCGCTTGGTGGCTTGAGGGTCGGGATAATCGGGTCGGGCTGATCGACGGTCTGCTCTCAGTCGATCTGAGAGGAGAGCGCCATGGGCGATCTGTCGCGGATCCGGGTGACCGGGCCGCTTGAGCCGTACGTGTCGGGGTTCGTCACCGAGCTGGTGGAGCGCGGGTATACGCCGGTGTCGGTCGCGCATCAGCTGCGGTTGATGGCGCATGTCAGCCGCTGGCTGGCGTCGGAGGGGTTTGGGCCGGATGACCTGTCATCGGTGCGGGTTGAGCAATTCGTGGCGGCGCGGCGCGCTGCTGGCTACGTGAACTACGTGACGGTGAGAGCGTTGGCGGCGCTGTTGGAGTATCTGCGTGGTGTTGGGGTTGTGCCGCCCGGCGGCGAGCCGGCGTTGTCGGGGGTGGAGGAGCTGCTCGGTCGGTATCGCGCGTGGTTGTGCTCCGAGCGCGGGCTGGCCGAGGTCACCGTGCGCAACTACGCCGACATGGTTCGCCCGTTCGTCGCCTCGCGGTTGAACATGGCCGGCGAGCTTGATCTGCGTTCGCTTTCCGCTGCGGACGTGCTGGCGTTCGTGCTGGCACAGTGCCCGCATCGCCGGCCCGGGTCAGCGAAGCTGCTGGTCACAGCGCTGCGATCGCTGCTCGGCTATCTGCACGTCGTGGGCCTGATCGCGCGGCCGCTCGCGCCGGTCGTTCCGTCAGTCGCGGGTTGGCGACTGGCCGGGCTGCCGCGTGGACTTGGGGCCGAGCAGGTGACGGCGTTGCTTGCCAGTTGCGATCGGGCCACGGCGATCGGAGCGCGCGACTTCGCGATCCTGAAGCTGCTGATTCGGCTCGGGATCCGCCGCGGCGAGGTCGCCGCGCTGACGCTCGATGACATCGACTGGCGCTGCGGCGAGATCGTGGTGCGCGGCAAGGGCAGCCGGTCCGAGCGACTGCCGCTTCCGGCTGATGTCGGCGACGCGCTCGCCGACTATCTGCGGCGGGTGCGGCCAGCGAGCGCGGAGGGTCGAGCCGTGTTCGTGCGCGTGAGGGCACCGCATCGCGCGCTGAGCGCCGCCGGCATCAGCCAGGTGGTGATCGCCGCCGGGAACCGTTCCGGTCTGGGACGCGTGAACGCGCACCGGCTCAGGCACACGACCGCGACCGAACTGCTGCGCTCGGGCGCGCCGCTGGTGGAGATCGGGCAGCTGCTCAGGCATCGCTCGCAGCAGACGACCGCGATCTACGCCAAGGTCGACCGCGAACGACTCAGAGCGCTCGCCCGGCCATGGCCATCGTTGGGAGGTGTCTCGTGAGCCCGCTCCGAGATCACCTCAGCGACTACCTCAGGATCCGCAGGGCGCTCGGCTACAAACTCGCGCGCGCCGAGAAGCTCCTGGCGCAGTTCATCGCGTTCCTCGAGGAACGCGACGAGAGCGTCATCACGATCAAGAACACGCTCACGTGGGTGACGCTGCCTGGCGGCAGCGATAGCTGGCGGGCGTTCCGGCTCTCGACGGTGCGCGGGTTCGCCGCGTACCTGCACGCGCTCGACGACACACACCAGATTCCGCCGGCTGATCTGTGCCCGAACCGGCCGGCGCGCGCGACCCCATACCCGTACACCGAGCAGCAGATCGCGGCGCTGATGGCAGCGACCGCGATCCTCCGAGGCCGTCTGCGCCAGGCGACCTATCGCACGCTGCTCGGGCTGCTGGCGGTCACCGGTATGCGCGTCGGCGAGGCGATCCGGCTGGACCGCGACGACGTCGACCTCGCGCACGGGGTGCTGACCGTTCGCGACACCAAGTTCGGCAAATCGCGCGAGCTGCCCGTCCACCCGTCGACCGTGAAAGCGCTGGGCGGCTACGCCCGCGAGCGTGACCGGCTCTGCCGGGAGCCGAGCACCCACGCGGTGCTGGTCTCCCAAGCGGGAACCCGGCTGCTCTACTGCGCCGTGCATGCGACGTTCAAGCAGCTGCGCGACCACGCGGGCCTCAGCCCGCGTTCGGTGAGCTGTCGTCCCCGGATTCACGACTTCAGGCACCGGTTCGCTGTGCAGACGCTGTTGGATTGGTATCGGTCCGGGGTCGATGTGCAGCCGCTGATGCCGCTGCTCTCAACGTATCTGGGGCACACCCATCCGAGCGACAGCTTCTGGTATTTGACCGCCGCGCCCGAGCTGCTCGAGATCGCCGCTGAGCGCCTCGATCGCGCCGAGGGAGGACAGTCATGAGCGCGCTCGCGCCGACGCTGCAGGCATGGTTCATCGACCGGCTGATCGCGCAACGCGACGTCAGCCCACACACGATCCGCGCGTATCGCGACACGCTCCGGCTGCTGCTCGACTACGCCGAGACCCAGCTCGGAAGTCAGCCATCCCAGCTCGACATCGCAGAGCTCGACGCGCCGCTGATCGCCGGCTTCCTCGACCACCTCGAGACCAGGCGCAACAACAGCGTCCGCACCCGGAACCTGCGGCTCGCGGCGATCCATTCGCTGTTCCGCTACGCCCAACACCGCCACCCCGAACACGCCCAGGACATCGCTCGCGTGCTCGCGATCCCGCTCAAGCGCTCCGACCGCGCGATCGTCACCTTTCTCGACGACAGCGAGATCCAAGCGTTGCTCGATGCTCCCGATCGCAGCACCTGGACCGGCAGACGCGACCACGCGCTGCTCGTCCTCGCGATCCAGACCGGTCTGCGCGTGTCCGAGCTCACCGGCCTCAAGTGCAACGACGTTCACCTCACCCGTGGACCACACGTTCGCTGTCGCGGGAAAGGACGGAAGAACCGGATCACGCCGCTGACCCCGACCACCAGCGCCGTCCTCGAGATCTGGCTGGCCGAGCGCGCCGGCCGCGCCGACGACCCCGCGTTCCCGACCGCCCGCGGCGGCCACCTCACCCGCGATGCACTCGACCACCGGATCACCAAGTACATCGACATCGCCGCCCAGCGCTGCGCGACCCTTCACGCGAAGCGCGTGACGCCGCACACGCTGCGGCACACCGCGGCGATGCAACTCCTGCACGCAGGCGTCGACATCACCGTCATCGCGATGTGGCTAGGCCATGAACGGGTCGACACCACGCAGATTTACCTCCACGCCGACATGGCGCTCAAAGAGCGCGCGATCCAGCGCACGACCCCACCCGACGCTCGTCCAGGGCGCTACAAGCCGCCGGATACGCTCCTCGCCTTCCTCCAAGCGCTCTGATTATCCCGACCCCGCCACATCGGATCCGCCCACCGCCCAAGGGTTCACCAGCTGCATTCGGGATAGACCGGGGGTCGAGATAGTGCTGCACGCAGCGTTGGACGGGGACGTCGTTGCCGAACACCTGCCGGATGGCTTTCCTGAGTCGATTTAGCGCAGTGCCCCCCGTGGCGCGTGCGACGTCGGCGGCGCGCTCGCTTTCCAGCGCGAGCGGCACTCCGGCGACAACCGGGTGATCGAGGTCGCAGCGGTCCCTCGGTACGGCCCGTGCCCACGCAACACGTGATTGTGCTTGCTCGGAATCGGCCGCCCAGCACACCTGGCGCGCTGCCGCAATCGCCCAAACGCGGAAGCGACGAGATCACTGCCGCCTCTGAGCAGCACCGACCACGCCGGCGAGGAGGGGCTTGCTGCCGCAATCTCGAGAAGCGGCCGAGTCAGAGCGGGGCCGGCGGGCGGTTGCGCCGCGCCGCGCTCCCGCCCGCCTGTCCGGCTCGGCCAGCGCTCAGAGCTCGAGGCCAGCGCTGACGTGCATCATCGGCGCGCGCCGCGCGGGAGGGGCGGTCATCGGGTGGCGGCTGCAGTTCGACGCCAACGCCGCGTCGTGGGGTGGTGGCTGTCAACCGGCGGGTAGGTCTACCGCCGCCCGCGCGGCGCGCTGGGCCTCCAGTAGTTCCGGCAGGGTGGGTCTCCCGCACGCCCGCATTGTTATCCCAGCGCCACGCGTTTGTATTCGCCGGCAGGAGCTGGACTAGGTTAGGTAGTTCTTACCGTCCCGGCTCAGGGTGGAATGCCGATGGCACCGCGGTCATCCGAGCGTAGGCTAGCGTCGTTTGAATAGGGCGTCAGTCGATGCAATTCGAATGCTCAGATGAGTCGCGCGCCTGCTGGGTCGGGCTGCAGAGCACGCCGAGTAGTGTTATTCGTGCGACGGTCGAGGGCCGCGAGATCCTGAGTGCGGCGAACGGCTCCGCGGCCGTCGAGGACATCGGTGACACCTGCGTGATTGCGACGTGGGCGGCGTCCGCGAGCGACGTCTGCGCCGGGTTAGCGTCTCGGCTGGCGCGCGGAGACGGTCGGATGCAGCGGCGCGGGCAACCGCTGAGCTTCGCCGATTGCGCGCGCGGCTCGGCGTTCAGTCGGCGCCTCGGTCGATGTGGTTTCAGGCATCGAGCCCAGCGGGCGGAACGGGTTGCGTCCCAATTCGTCGTCGCGCGTATAGGGGGGCCGGGATCGCGGACACGTAAACCAGTGCGTTAGTCGGAGCACGTAACCAACGTCTGATTAGAAGGAGAGGGTTCGATGGCTGACATGGCACCAGGAGCACCGAGCGCGGCGGAGGTTGCCGAGGCTGGCGTCTCGGAGGCGCAGATTGCGGTTCATTGGCGGGAGGAGGAGTACTTCGAGCCGCCGCCATCGTTCGTCGCGCAGGCGAACGCGGCGGACCCGGCGATCCTCGAGCGCTTCAGCGAGGAGCATTACCCGGACTGCTTCGTCGAGTACGCGGAGATGCTGACGTGGGATCGCAAGTGGGACACGATTCTGGACACGAGCAACCCGCCGTTCTGGAAGTGGTGGGTCGGCGGGCGCTTGAACGCGAGCGTGAACTGCGTCGATCGGCACCTGGAATCGCGCGGCGATAGGAACGCGCTGATCTGGGTGCCCGAGCGTGAGGATGAGGAGACGCAGGAGATCACCTACCAGGAGCTCCACCGACGCGTAAACGAGTTCGCGGCGTTGCTGCGGGAGTTCGCTGGCGTGCAGACCGGCGATCGGGTCACGTTCCATTTGCCGATGTTGCCCGAGCTGCCGGTCTCGATGCTGGCGTGCGCTCGCTTGGGCGTGATCCATTCGGAGGTGTTCGGCGGGTTTGCCGGCGCGGCGTGTGGCCATCGGATCGCTGACTCGGAGAGCAAAATCCTCGTAACGATCGACTCCTACTACCGCAACGGCCAGCTGATCGACCACAAGGAGAAGGCCGACGAGGCGATCGCGGCCGCGCGCGAGGAGGGGATGGAGATCGAGAAGGTGCTCGTCTGGCGGCGCCACCCCGGCCAGTACGGATCCAAGAGCCCGATGGTCGAAGGGCGCGACTACTTCATCGATGAGCTGCTCCAGGACTACCGCGGCAAGCAGGTCGAGCCGGTGTCGATGCCGGCCGAGGCGCCGCTGTTCCTGATGTACACGAGCGGCACAACCGGCAGGCCGAAGGGCTGCGAGCACTCGACCGGCGGCTATCTGTCATACGTCACCGGCACGTCGAAGTACTACCAGGACATCCACCCGGACGACACGTACTGGTGCTTCGCGGACATCGGCTGGATCACCGGCCACTCCTACATCGTCTACGGCCCGCTGTCGCTCGGGACCACGAGCCTCATGTACGAGGGCGTGCCGACCTACCCGGATGCTGGGCGGCCGTGGCGGATCGCGGAGAAGCTCGGGGTCGACATCTTCCACACCGCCCCGACGACGATCCGGATGCTGCGCAAGCTCGGGCCGGACGAGCCGGCCAAGTACAAGTACCACTTCAAGACGATGACGACGGTCGGTGAGCCGATCGAGCCGGACGTGTGGCGCTGGTATTACAGCTTCGTCGGCAAGGGCGAGGCGGCGATCACCGACACTTGGTGGCAGACCGAGAATGGCGGCTTCTTGGGCAGCACGCTGCCGGGGTTGCAGCCGATGAAGCCGGGTAGCTGTGGGCCGGGGGTGCTCGGGATCTATCCGGTGATCTACGACGAGAACGGCGAGGAGGTCCCGAAGGGCAGCGGCAAGGCGGGCAACATCTGTATCCGCAACCCGTGGCCGGGCAGCTTCCAGACGATCTGGGGGCAGCCCGAGCGGTACGTCGACACCTACTACGCGAAGTACAACCGCAACAAGGACAGCAAGGACTGGCGCGACTGGCCGTACTTCGCGGGCGATGGCGCCATGCAGGGAGCCGACGGCTACTTCCGGATCCTTGGTCGGGTCGATGATGTGATCAACGTAGCCGGGCACCGGCTCGGAACCAAGGAGATCGAGTCGGCGAGCATCACCGTCGCTGAGATCGCCGAGGCAGCGGCGGTCCCTGTGATCGACGAGCTCCGCGGGAAGGCCGTGGAGGTGTACGTCGCGCTCAAGCCGGGGTTCGCCCCAAGCAAGGAGATCGAGCAAAAGGTGTCAGACGCGATCGATAGGGAGATCGGGAAGATCGCGCGCCCAAAGAACGTGTGGATCGTGTCCGACATGCCGAAGACCCGCTCGGGCAAGATCATGCGCCGGGTGATCGCCGGGATCTCGAACTTCGCCGACGTCGGCGACACCACGACGCTCGCGAACCCGGAGATCGTCGACGAGATCCGCCACCACGTGCAAAGCGAGAAGTCGGCTCGCGGCGAGACCCCGCGCGAGCTCTCAGAACAAGAGAAGAAGGAGATCGCAGCCTTCGG
The DNA here is from genome assembly GCA_963701945.1 of uncultured Solirubrobacterales bacterium. Classification (GTDB taxonomy): domain Bacteria; phylum Actinomycetota; class Thermoleophilia; order Solirubrobacterales; family Solirubrobacteraceae; genus Palsa-465. The sequence continues at coordinate 9,880 of CAVPBV010000002.1, forward strand.
GCAAGCGGAGTAACCAGAAACGATAAAGGTAGTTCCACGGCGGTTGCTCGCGCGCTCTTGACGCGATCATCAGCGAACGCGGCTCAGGGGTAAGGTGGCGAGGCGCCGATACGGGCTTATCAGCCAGTGGTCTCCCCGCCGCCCTCTTCGAACCGGCAGCAGAAGTCAACGTTCACACTTCTAGGCCTCCGGCTAGCCGCACCCCAGTTTGCGGGCAGATTCGATGACTCAGCAGTACCTTGTCGGGCAGTTCTCAGCGTTGCTAGGGGATCTGGAACCTACCGCCGCTGAGTGGCAACCCGCTGTCCACAGCCTGCGCCTTGAGGTCGAGTCCTCGCCAGTAGCGATGCTTCCCGAGCTTGCGGACAAGGCAACGGAGCTGATCGACACGATCTGTTGGGCTGACCTTCAACGAGGGGATATCACCCGGTGGTGGAGCTTCGCGAAAGCGGCCGCCGCGCTGGGCGAATTCATCGACAGTGCCGGCCTCTTGCGCTATTAGACGAAGGCTCCGACTCGCCGCGAGTCGCGCTCCGGTAGCGACGTCGACTGTGGCGCTGCGCCTAGGACCGGCGCTGGCGCAAGTGACCGCCACGATCGCACTCGGTGGGTAGAAGAAGTTATCGGCGTGCCAAACGAGAGAGCGGAGTGCGGTTCTCGGGACAGCTGTCGCCGCCTTGTCTGCTGGAGACAAACGTGCAGCGTCTCAGCCACGGACCGATAGCCCTCCTCCAGCGCGTGGACAGCATCTCTGCCGCAACTTCCTAACGCACCAGGGCAGGCGAGATCTCAACTAACCAAAGCGACGACCTGACGAAGCCGTTAGGCGCTAACGATCACGAGCGACATGGTCGGCGATCTTGTCCGACAGCACACCGTGTTGGCTCCGAGATGGCGATGCCGGTGCTGGAGCCAAACACGGCGTGGCTCACCGCATGCCGCGCTTCACGATCGCCAGCGGCTTCCCGCGGGCCGCCCGCGCATGCCACCAAACCCAAACGCTCGATCAAGCGCAGCGACAGCCGTGCGGCGCCCGGCGGCCGCGTCAGCAACACCGCTGGAGGGAACGCGGCGGCGCGCGCACAAGTGCCGCTTCGCCAGACGTTGGAAGAGCACCGCTGGCTCTCTAGATCACGCCCACAACGAACGAGCACCAGCGCTGTCACGTGGCGTCCCCTTTTTCGACGAGCAGCAGCGCGGCGGCCTCACGGTGCCGCTGCCGAGGTCACAGAGATCGACGGGTTCTCTTTCGCCAGGGCGAACGGCAGTCGGCAGGACGCTTGCCCGCCGCTCAATCGGCGCGATCCTGGCAAGCACCGGTCCTTCCGCAATCCGGAGAGGCTGTTGCACAAACCGATCAGAAACCTGGCGCGTCGATTGGGCGGCGGGATAACACATGCTGATGCCACCTATTCCGGCGGGCAATTGGGAGAACGGGTCCGATACGGGGGGAATTGCTAGCCATGTTCTCCCACCATCAATAGGGCAGTGGGTATTTGAATGGTTTACGCAACAGCGTCCCGGGCCGGCCTGCCGGCCACCTCTCAGGAATGAAAATGAGATCTGGGCAGCCGTCTCCGCTCCCCTGGTCGATGGCCGTCACGCGGAGGGGGTTAGGTCCGCGTATCGACCTGCGCAGGAATGGGACCGTTCCAGCACATCTGCCCACGGACCCGCGGCTATTTACAGGTCAGCCTCCGGAGAAACCAGCCGTCGAGTCCATCGCGGTCGCGGTAGGGTCGGCGGGAGGAAACCAGGCCAGTCGGCTACATCGCGCGGCCAGGCGCCTCCCGCCGACCCTACCGCCACCGACCGCCGAGAGCCACTGCTGTAATGGGCTATTTGCAGCACTCTCGCTCCAGTCGGTAGGGCTCGCCGACGGTGCTGCTTCGGAACGCCAACCGCCACGCCCACCGACACGGCCACGGGTACCTCTCGGCCCCGGCGATGCAGCACTCTGGCGGCGCCGACCTGACGGCCACCCTCCGCCGCTAGCCACGAACTCCTACGTAGCAAGCACAAGAGCAGCAGCCTCCCCGACACCGCCCCGACTGCTGCATCAGGCGTGATGCAGCGACGCGATCCGCGCTGCCGACGTCACTGCTCCTGGTGCAAACGAGCAGTCGACGGCCGGCCGCGCGGCCGGCGCTCGGCGGCTTCCCCTCCGCCCGGGTGACCAGCCAGGCGACACTCGACGACGCTGCTGGTCTTGACGAACAGCAGCGGCGCCGCGGCGCGAGCGAGGCCGCTGCACCGGCCGGGGCATTGCACAAGTCGACGCGGTTCGCCGCGCGCACGGCGAGTCCTCACAGCTGCTCCGCGAGGCGAAGCAGCAGCGGCCGCTGACGGTGCCCTGTTTGCTCAGACTCGCAGCCGCGGCTGTCAGCAGGCGCTGGCGGTGACGCCAGCCCTGCGGGTGGATCGGCGCAGAGCAGTAGTCAGAGCCGCCCGCCTCGCGTTGTCCCTTCGCCACGGACGGGATCGTCAGCTCGCCGCTTCGCCTAAGACTCGCGCCGTCGGCGGCTTAGCAACCGGGACCTGTTGTTGGCGGCCAGCAGCCTGACACCCCATCCAGGCATGTAGGCGTGCGTTGACATCGTGCGGGTGAACGTCCAGCTGACGATCCCGGTTTCCAAACGACGGCCGGAGTTGCGGACCGGGCTCCCGGCGGAGACTCCCGCGGCTTGTGCGAACGCGGCGAGCTCGGCACAAAGGGAGTCGCTACCAGGCGTGGGTGCCGGGCGGGCCTTTGAACGGGCCGGCCAGATCGCCGGTAATCCATCCTCCGTAGAAGTCGCCCGACCGCGCCCGCACGCGTTCATCATCTTGCCACGCGGCGTCCAATCGCCCGGGATAGAACGCGACGTGGTCGCGCAACGTCTCATAGCCCGCGGCGGGCGCTGGGCAGCTCCAGGCGACCGCGTGCGCCCGATGCCCGGTGACGATCGCATCCAGGTACCGCGCTTCGCCTTGAACTCGCACCACGTCGGACGGGCATCGCTGGCGGTCAGGAAACTGAGGCGCACGTCGGCGGGCGGAATGTAGATCGTCGGCGGGTGACTGGTCTCGAGCACTCGCAGCGCATGGATTGAGTCAGCGATCACCTCGCCCGCCCACTCAACCCGGACCCGACGGTCGCACGGTTTGACGGCGGGCGGACGGGGATAGTCCCACACTTGCTCCACCCCGCCACAGCACAGCCCCGCCGGACTGCGCCGCCCGGCGTACTGAGCTCGTCTGCGGCGGCGGCCACGGTCGGCCGGATGCCCAGGCCGCGGTGCCAGAAGGACGAGGCGCCTACGGGAGAAGCGGCACGCCGCCCGCGAGGACCAGCACTGAACTGCGGGCGCTGTTCAGCTCGTTGCGCACGTCACCGCCGATCACGACGTGGCCGGCCGGTGCGCCCGGCTGCGACCCGACGACGATCAGGTCCGCCGGCTCGGCGCTTGACTCGCGAACCGTTGCCCCGAGTTTCGCGGCCAGCGCGCTCGCGGTCTCGCGGGCGACATCGTTCGTCGGGCCGGCCAGAGGCACCGCGATCGACCTGATCGCGCCGTCCAATTGCGTCCGCAGACCGGCGGCGGCGATGGCGACCGCCACCGAGCCGCCGTCGAGGAGATATTGAGCCGACGTGCCGGGCTCGACGTGACCAGGTGGGGTCCGGTAGTCCGAGCCGAACACGACCGCCGACGCTCCCTCCCTCTCGGCCAGCTGCCCCAAGCTGTCTCCGGTAGATGCACCGATGACGACGTGCCGAGTGATTTCCGCATCACCCAACGTGGCGGCGCCGCGCTCCAGGCGCTGCTCGGCGTCATGCTCGGCCACCTCCTCCCGGCGCGGGTCAAACTCACGCGAATGACGCACATATGCGAGCGCCAACGCGAAACCGGCCCGCGCCAGCATCTTGCCCAGCGCAAGCGCGTCGTCATCATTGGAAGTTCCGTCGTAAGAGATAATCGCGTTGGCGCCCACGGTCAAAGCATCCTTTCGCGACCAGTATTACGCACCCACCGTTCGCACGGAGCGTGACCACCCCCCAGCGCAGCGCGCATCCTGTCGCAGCGGGCGAAGTCCATGTCTCTGGCGCCGTCGATCAGCGGCCACCCGAGCGCGCCTCAACGATCGCGGATCGCGGTCGCCCGACATTCCGAACGCAACGGCGGGGGTCATCGTATAGCGCGCGCGACGACTCGGAGCGGAAAGGACCCGGCCAGAACTAGCGGAAGGTCGTCACAGGGATGGCCGGCCCAGCGGCGCACGGACGCGAAAAGCGCTTGTTTCAAGATCGTCGACGGCGCGCTTGAACCCACTCCTGCCCCGGGCGAAGCACTCGCCGCCGGGACCGCTGCCTGACGCCCACCGGGTCGGGTTCGATCGCTGGCGAAGCGCACTGCCGCTCATCAGTGATCCGGTCGGCTGCGGACCTGGTGAGAACGACGGTCTGAACTGGCCCCGCTGCGATGGGGTGGGGGCAAGCGAAGCCGTTGCTCTCGCCTGGCGGCAGCCGCTCGCTGTGGCGAGTTGGTCTTTGGCCCGGTGGCCAACGACACACGCCGCGCGCGGATGCAGAATTGGTCTCATGCCGCGGAGTGCTTTGTTGCCTGGGGTGTGCTCGCTGCCGCCTCTGGTCCTAGGCTGCGCCCTGTCGGATTGGCACGTGCCTCTGAGCGGCCCCGGCACGGGAGTCGTTCGGTCTCGCTCGGATGGTTCGGGGCCGCTTGACGCGACCTTCGCAGCGGCGTTCTGGTCTGCCTGATGCGAGGACTCGCGCGGCCACGACGGTTGAAGTCTCGCGCCTCGGTACAGCTCGAGCGCCGCCCGGCGTGCGCCGGGGAGGATTGGGTCTCGGATCTGCCCAAGCTCATCGATGCTGTGTGCGAGGAGTGGCACCTGTCGCTCGATGATGAGCGGATCGCCGCAGGCGCGTGGGGAGTCGTGGCGTGGTGTCACACCGAGAGCGGCCTCGAGGCGGCGCTGAAGCTGTGCGCCAACGAGCAGCGCCTGTCTGCTGAGACGAACGCGATGCTCGGCTGGGGTGGGCATCCGGCGGTCCGCGTGCTCGCACATCGACCCGGCGCGCTGCTCCTGGAGCGCGCCCGTCCGGGACGACCGTCGCGGCTCGCGCCCACGCGGTTAGCGCTCCTCCTCGACGCACTTCACCGACCCACGAGCGCCAGCCGGCGAGGCCTCGGAGACTGGCGTATGAGCATCGACGCCGCCGTAGCGCACGTACCTTCCTTGCAAGCGCTCGGCCAGGCGCTGCTCAAACAGGGAGAGGGCCGTCCGGTCGTCGCCCTGCACGGCGACCTTCAGCCGGCGAACATCCTTGAGCACCGCGGCACGATCGTGGTGATCGACCCGGTCGGGATCGCCGGCCCCCGGGAACTCGATGTCGCGAACGCAGCGCTCCAGAACAATTGGGGCGAGGACTCATCAGCGCGAATCAGGCGGCTGGCGGACCTGACCGGTACCGACCCGGCGTTCGCGGTCGCCTTCGGCCAGTTCAGCGCCATATACGCGGCCCTCGCGCCGAGACACTGACCCGCACGTGGGTCGCAAGCCACACCGAGACGCGCCGTACCGTCGGTGAAGCCGCTTGGTACCGATCGAGCGCCGGCGCGGGGCGAGAGCTCGGCGTCTCCGGCGGCAACGAGACGGACATCCCGGTAGGCCACCAAAGCACCTCGCCCGTCTCGCGCGACACGCCCGTGCGCGCACGGCGTCCTGTTCCTCTATCCGGCTTCGGTCGCTCTCGCCCTAAGCGCTCTCGTCACCCACCTCGTCGCGGCGCGGCGGCGCACTAGGTTGCCCCGAGTATGAGAGCCACGACGACTCGGGAAACGCTACGACAACTGTTCGATCCGATCTCAGAACGCTCCCGAGCCCGCCGTCGCGAACCGATTCGTTAGCCGGCAAAGCCAGCAGAGAAATTCGTCGAGTAACGCTCGTCGCGCATCCGCGGCGTGGGCGTCCCGTCGGCGATCGCTTTCGCCTCTCACGCAGCCCCGCCTTCGCGAGTGCATTGGCGTCCAAACGTAATTTCGCGACGACGCGGTGCTAGTGTCCTGCTGGTTTAAAGAGTTTGCAGTTAAGGTAGGAGTGGGTCATGCCTACTCCTACCGCTGTTCTGATCGAGTTGACTGACGAGGAACGCGACCGCCTGGAGGCGTGGTCGCGCCGGCCGAAAACCGCGCAGGCGTTGGCGTTGCGCTCCCGGATCGTGCTTGGTGCCGCCGATGGGTTGTCGAACGGGGAGATCGCAGCACGTGAACGCGTGTCGCGTCCGACGGTCACGAAGTGGCGCAACCGGTTCGCGGAGCAGCGGCTTGAGGGCCTGCTCGACGAGCCGCGACCGGGGCGACCCCGCACGGTGACCGATGCGCAGGTCGAGCAGATCGTGACCACCACGCTTGAGAGCACGCCGAAGAACGCGACGCACTGGTCGACGCGGTCGCTGGCCGCGCACCTCGGTGTCACCGCGGACTCGGTGTGGCGGACGTGGCAGGCGTTCGGGTTGCAACCCCACCGCCAGGAGCAGTTCAAGCTGTCCACGGACCCGCAGTTCATCGAGAAGGTCTACGACATCTGCGGCCTGTATTTGAATCCGCCCGAACGCGCCGTCGTGTTGTGCATCGACGAGAAGAGCCAGATCCAGGCGCTCGATCGCACCCGCCCGATCCTGCCGATGCTGCCCGGCACTCCACAGCGCGCGACCCACGACTACCAACGGCACGGCACCTCGAGCCTCTACGCCGCCTTGGACCTCGCGACCGGGAAAGTGATCGGCTCTCTGCACGAGCGTCACCGCGCGATCGAGTTCCACAAGTTCCTGCAAACGATCGACCGCGAGGTCCCCGCCCACCTCACCGTGCACCTCGTCCTGGATAACAGCTCGACTCACAAGACCCCGAAGATCCAACGCTGGCTCGCGACCCATCCCCGGTTCGTGCTGCACTTCACCCCGACATCCGGCAGCTGGCTCAACCTCGTCGAACGCTGGTTCGGCGAACTGACCACAAAACTGCTGCGACGTGGAGCTCACCCGACCGTTCGCGCCTTGAACGCCGACATCCGGAACTGGATCAAGAACTGGAACGAGAACCCACGACCATACGTGTGGACCAAACCCGCTGAGCAGATCCTCGAGTCGATCGCACGGTACTGCCAACGAATCAACCAAACGGGACACTAGCCGGTAGCGAGCAAGCGAACCGGTCCCGCACCTCCCCATCGCCGCGACTTCTGCCGCGTGAATGCGATCGCCCGGCCTCTCGTGACGGCGTCACTGCAATGCCACGGTTGCGGTAGGCATGCCGACCGCGTAGCCGTCACCCCGGGCGATCCCGGAATTGTGGGCTCCGTACAACCGACGGGCTCTGCCCGACCCCGCGACCGTCGAGGCAGTTGTGCGGGTCGGACGGCCGGAAGGATGCCGACCGAAGCTCGAGAAGCTGGCGGCTTCCTTATGGATGCTGGTCCAGGAGCCTGATGTCGATCCGGCGCGGGTCCCAGAGGCGGCTCGGGCGACCGACCGCCGTCATCGCCGGCGCTACCGTGACTGAGTCGACGGTGTCGGTGATCAGCCGTCGCCAGGCCGCTAACCGCTTCGCCGGGTCGCGCAGCTTGTCGATCTCGTCAGGGCCGATGACCTCGCTCTTGCCCCCGTCGCCGAGTCGCGCCCGGACGGCGTGCGCGTCATCGAGCGCCGTGGCCAGCTTGTCCAACGTCTCCTGGCTCGCGGGCCGGCCGAGCAAGCCAAGCTTGCCGAGCTGCCGGATGGTGTTATCAAGATCCGCGTTGGCGCGTTCGATCGCCTCCTCTGCCTCGCGGATCTGCTGCCTGCGCGAGGCGCGGGGCGCGTCGGCCGTGGCCGAGTACGCCCGGACCGCGTCCGTCACCATCTCCTCGACGCGGTCGGCCTTGACCGCCGCTCGTCGCGGGCAGCGGTTCGCGCTCGTGTCACCGCAGCGGTAGCTGCCGCTGTCGGAGTTGATCACCATCCGCGACCCGCACGTCCCGCACCGCAGCACCCCCAGGCGCGCCAAAAGCCGCTCTGACTTGGCCTGGCGCCCGCGGGAGACCGTCCGCCGCTGCACGCGGTCGAACAGAGCGCGATCCTTGATGATCGGCTCGTGGGCGTGCAGGTTGTGCAGCTCGCCGAAGTGGATCTCGCCCAGGTACATCCGGGAGCGCAGCATCCAGGACACCCCCGAGAGAGCGCGCTCGATCCCGTTCTCGGCCAGCAACGCCTGGATCTCCACCAGCGACGCGCCGCGATCGCGGCGCTTGAACGCCCGCACCACGACCTCCGCGGCCGCAGGCTCGACCACCAACACACCGTCCTCGCCGCGCTCATACCCAACCGGGACCCTAGGGTGCGGATAGACACCGCGCGCCACCGCTCGTGCCTGAGCCGCCGTGACCTTCTCGCCCCTTGATCTCAGCAAAGTATTGGAACACCGAGCCGAGCATGTTCGTCGACAGGCGCTGCGCCGCCGTGCCGTTCGTGAGCTTGCCGTGATCGAGCGCGAAGATCTCCCCGCCCGCCCTCTCCACCCGCTCGATCACCTCCAGCTGCACCTTGAGCGAGCGCACCAGCCGATCGAAATACGCCACCACAAGCTGATCGGCCCGGCCCGCCTCGATCATCTCGATCGCCGCCAACAGGCCCGGCCGCTTGGACAGCGGCAGCTTCCCGCTGACATCGATCTCGGGAATCGGCGAGGCAACAAGCCTCTCACCGCGGTCCTTCGCCCACCGCACGGCGGCCTCGATCTGTACCTCGGGCGAGTAAAAGTGCTCGTCCTCCCGGTCGCCCTTCTCGCTCACGCGGACGACCACCACATCTCTGAGCTTCGACATGCGACCCCTCTCGACGGAGACTAACGCCCTTTAGGCGCCTAGGACCCGACCGGGGAGAAGGCGCGCGCGGTCAAGGCTCGCTATGTGGGCGTGTGCCGCGGGTGTGGCGCGTATACCCAGCCGCGCACCGGCAAGGGCGACGCCTACGCGTACTGCAAGGTCTGCCATCCCGGCGCGATCGAGCGTCACTGGACACGAACGCGCGTGCTCGAGGCGATGCGTGAGTGGCGTCTTCGCCACGGCCGGCTGCCCAGTTCCTACGACTGGTCGCGGACACACGCGCGTCGGCGTGGCTGGGGGTCGCCGAGTCGACGGCGATCTACCTCTACGGCCTCGACCTCGACGACGCGGGCCCGGACGACCCGCTGAGCGTGGTCGAGCGGGTGCTCTACCTCACCGCGGCGATGACCGGCATGCGGCAGGGCGAACTGCTGGCACTGCGCTGGATGGACGTCGACTGGATCGCGCACCGCGTCCGGGTGCGGCGTAACTACGTCCGCGGCAAGTTCGGGACGCCCAAGTCCAAGCGCTCCTCCCGGAGCATCCCGCTCGCCGACGACGTCGCCCGGGAGCTCGAGCTGCTGTTCCAGACCTCGAGCTACCAGGCCGACGAGGACCTCGTGTTCGCGCACCCGCACACCGGGAGGCCGATAGACCGCTCGCTGCTGCTCAAACGGTTCAAGGCGGCGCTCGAGCGCGCCGGCGTCCGCGAGATCCGCTTTCACGACTTGAGGCATACGTTCGGGACGCGGATGGCGGCCGCGGGCGTCCCGATGCGGACCCTCCAGGAGTGGATGGGGCACCGCGACTTCAAGACGACGCTGATCTACGCCGACTACGCGCCGGCGGCGAACGAGGCCGAGCTCGTCAACGCCGCCTTCGCCCGCGGGGCGTCCATCGATTTGTCCATCAATCTGAGCAAAAGTGGGGGCAACTCAAACCAAGAAACCCCTGCAAACAACGATTGACAGCCACCTAGAAAATCCCTGGGTATTCGGTTGTGGTCCAGGCGGTCGTGGGTTCGAGTCCCATCGCTCACCTTCATAAAAGCCCAGCTATCAGCCCGTTTCTGGGCCGATGGACAGGCCGACTTCATCTCAGCGTCGATCAACGCGCTCCGACGACCACGCGAGCCGGGTGACCCGCGGCTCGGATCTCGTCCTTCAGCGGGCAACGATCGATCCGAGATCGAGGCCCCCGAATGTGGGCCGAGCACGGCGGGGAGTGGTATTACCGCTCAAGCATGCCCGGGCGGACGCTCACACGGAATCGACGTCGCAGCGGAGACGAGGGCATGCGCACCATTTTGGTGGCCCTTGGGGCGGGACTTGGGGTCGCGCTCGCGAAGGCCGGCGCAGCGGTCTTCACTGCTTCGTCCGCGCTGGCCGCCGAGGCTTCGCATTCACTCGCCGATAGCGCCAACGACCTGTTCCTGTTCGTCGCTCAGCGACGAAGCAGCCGTCCTCCCAGCGCGCGGCATCCTCTGGGACATGGGCGAGAAGCCTACTTCTGGGCACTGATCGCGGCATGCGGCGCGTTCGTCGCGGGCGCTGCATTCTCCCTGCGGGACGGGATCAACGAGCTAATGCACCCCACCGCTACGTCCTCGTTCGCGCTGGCGTATGCGGGCCGAGTATGGATCGTCGCCCGCGTTGACATCGACGATCACCTGCGCGGCGATCAAGTCGAGTCACTGGTACGCGGCATCGAATCGTGCATGAGGAATGAATCGGACAACATCCATCGCATCGACATCGTGCCCATCGGTGGAGAGCGCGATGGCGAACTGGGGTAGCCGCCCGCGGGCGATGATCCAGCGTGTCTCGCAGCGATGTCAGCCCACCTCAGACAGTGCGGCGAGCTGCAGGTCATCGATTGTCGCGGCCGCGGGCGTGGTCGGCGTCGTGGTCGTCCAGCTCCCGTTATCGCCGGTTCGCGACCATTCGGAGGATGCGCAGGTGTGGGTCGGTCAGGAACCTCCTGCGCCCGGGTGAGGGATTGGGAGGGAGATCGCGACAGCTACAGGCAGCTCCTGGGGCACATCCTCCGGTTCGAAGAGCCGAAACCCGACGACGCCTTCTGCACCTGGCATCGCTTGCGGCGGCCGCCCGCACTCCGGACAGGCAACCAGGTACCCCGCCGCGGCCCGGGTGAACCGCAGCCGGCAGCTAGGACAGCAGGTATAGATCATGATCGACCCCTTTCGAGGCAGGGCACGCCGCACGAGTGCAGGCGCATAAGCGCGAAACGTTCCGTGTTGCAGCCATCGCCGACGGCCTCTCTGCCCTTCTGCTGCCCCGAAAGCGAAAAGAGCTGGGCTCACCGAGCAACTTGACCCTAACAGGTCCCGACCCCCGTACTGAGTACCGAGACGGAGGCTCGCGTCTCGCGGTGCACATACAGGAGGGAGGAAATGGCAACAGGAACAGCGAATGCTTCAGTGACGACAAGGGCTTCGGAGTCATCACGCCTGATGACTCCGGCAAGGACCTGTTCGTACACCACGACCGTGGGTTCGAGCGACCGTGACTTACATCTGCCTACGGCCGTCGGTGGTGCATGATGTCGTTTACTCCGTCGAGTGTTCCGACGTCGCGTCGCGCAGCCGTTCCTCCGCGTGCTCGAGATCCTGCTCGAGTTCCTGAAGTTCAGCGTTGGATCCGAGACCCCATCGGTACAGCTTGGCGCGCAGTAGCGCCACGTGGTCGTGACAGTCACGCACGTCCGCTCGGACCAGCTCGATGTCGCCGCTCGAGCTCATCGATCGAACTCTGAGACGGCGTAGGCGTTGCACGCCAGCACCTCGCGGACTCCCTCTCGCATTCCGTCGTCCGGCTGCCGCCAGACCACGAACGGCCGGTGATGTCCCATGTCGAAGATCGCCATCACGGTGCCGCCGCGCACAGGATCGGCACGGCCGACCTCGGCAATGCAGTCAACGCTTCCGCGGCGAGTCCACAGTCTCACAATCCGTCGAGCACTCGGTCGTTGTCCCAGGTCGCGTTCGATCTGGCTCCGCATCTCGGCGTAGACGTCCTCGAGGACACGCCCATCGTCAGACACGCCGGGGATGAAGAACGTAGTCAAGGGGCTGCTACAGCCCGCGTTCGCGAGCGTCCTTGCTCATGGCCTCGCCGAGCGCTCCCGGCTCGATTCTGGCCTCGAGCTCCGCGATCCGCTTGCCCTGTCGCTCCGACTCCCGGTGCACGGAGTCCTGAAGTCCTTCCAGCAACTGCTCGAGGTGAGCGATGCGCCGCTCGAGCCTGACGACCTGGGCGCGATCTGGATCGCTGCTATCGCTCGGCGGTTGCCCCTCGGCGGTCCTGCCAGTCTGGCGGAGCTGCCGGATCCGAGTGACCAGCCGCTCGCGCTCGCCATTCTTCATGTGCGGCCGTACCGTCTGCGCTCGACTGGACGAGGCGGATACCGCCGGCGCTCTTCCGGCGTCATGGGGCGAATAACGAGGGTGCCGCTGTCGACTTGCTCGCGGATCTCCTCGAGCTTGGCCTGGCGCTTCTCCTCTGATTTCTCTCGCGTCGTCTTCATTTGGCAACCTCGCAGTTGCCGTGCGGGCGATGAGAGGCCGGCCGGAAGCCCGTGTGAGCAGTCAGAGCCGACGAACCCACTGTCAGCTCGCTTCCCGCGAGCGGGTCAAAGCGGCCGCTGGGCATCGCTCTCCTTCCCATCGCCGGCGCGATCTGCATCGAGACGAGATTCGCTGCGTCGGCGAGAAAACCTCGCGGGCGACGCCGTCGCCCTCCTACACCACGTTAGCAGCACTTATGCTCCGGATCCAGCGCTTCATCGGCGCGAGGCCGGGGCCGGTTCCGGATGGGCGAGGCCGATTCCGGATCGGCGAGGGCCTGCTCCGGATGGGTCCGTGCTCGGCGTCAGCGTTCGCTGTTACACTTCCGCGCGTCAAGCCGGGCTAATGTCCGGCACCGTAGTGCCAGCGCTCGTAGCCTTTGCTCACGGCAATCTCCGCGTTCGCAGCACGATCAACGCCGGAGGAAGCAATGGCTACCGGAACCGTCAAATGGTTCAGCGACGACAAGGGTTTTGGCTTTATCACGCCCGATGATCAGTCCAAGGATCTCTTCGTACATCACAGTGCGATCGTCGGGTCGAATGGCTACCGCTCGCTGACCGAGGGCGCCAAGGTGTCCTACGAGTCCGAGCAAGGGCCAAAGGGTCCGAAGGCCCTCAACGTCAGCGTGCAGCCCGACTAGATATCGGCTTGGTTGCCGAGAACCCCTCCGGCCGGAGCGACTCTCGGTGAGCCGCGCGTCGGCGCGGGCAACAACAAACAGTAAGTGCCACCTGCAACAGAGCTAACAGTCGTTGGTGGAAGTGTGTTTCGGGTCGAGGGAGCCGCCCGAGACGTCGAGCGGATGATCCTCGATGCCGCGCGCGGTTCGATCATGCAGTTCGCCTGGCTGGTTGAGATCGACACCGGGGAGCGCATAGCGGTCAATCCGGAACACGTGGTCATGCTCCGAGCGCTTGACGCGTAGCCCACGCCGTCGCGAGGCGGGAAGCCGGGCTCAGTCGAGTGTGGCGGAGCGCGCCGGCATCTTCCGTTAACGCAGAAGACGCTTGCTGCAACTTTCACATGCGCGGGGGGTGCGATCGGAGTACATTGATGCCACGTGCTTGCCCTGCGGCCGGGATTCTCGGCCCGTGTACTGAATGCCACCGACGGCGTACATCGCGCCACGAGGCGAGGACTCGGGTTAATAGTGTTTTCGCTGCGGGGCCGGTGCTGCAGGTCGATGGGCGTCATCGCCACCCGCCCTCGACCGGATTGAGTTGATGTGATCGAAGGCGCGGGGATTCTGACCGCGCGAACCCGACATCGGGACGGAAGGCTCAGCGTGATGCCGCGCAGGGAACGACACGGTCCAGCGGCAACGCGCGCTCAGCCGATCCGTGGTTTGAGGCCGGCCTCGGCGACACGCGAGGCGGCCACGGCGGCTGCATGTGAGCAGGCCCGCGCCTAGCGCGAAGGGCAACCGGGTGTCTGCAGCGGAACTCGAGGACCTCGACGAGGTAAAGGGCCTGATCGCTCGCGGGCTGCAGCTAGGCGTGCTCACGTATTCCGAGATCGCCACCGCCACCGCAGAGCTCGACCTCGAAGAAAGCGACGCCGACGAGTTGCTGGGCCTGTTCGAGGGACGTGAAATCGAGCTGGTGGAGGAAATCGACCCAGCCACGTTGGCGAGCCAGAGGATCGAGCCCGCGCCGGACAAACGCGGCCGTCGCAAGCCACGAGCAGACCGAGAGCCAGAGGGGACGACCGACGGATTGCAGCTGTTCCTGAGGGACATCGGCAAGGTGCGTCTCCTGACCGCTCAGCAGGAAGTCGACCTCGCCAAGCGGATCTGGCGCGGTGATATGGATGCCAAGCGAAAGCTGGTCGAGTCGAACCTGCGTCTGGTCGTCTCCATCGCCAAGAGATATCGCAACCAGGGTTTGCCTTTCCTGGATCTGATCCAGGAGGGGACGCTCGGTCTAGTGCGCGCGACGGAGAAGTTCGACTATCGCCGGGGGTTCAAGTTCTCGACCTACGCGACCTGGTGGATCCGCCAGGCAATCGCCCGCGCGCTGGCCGACAAGGCGCGAACGGTCCGTATGCCGGTGCACATCGTGGAGAAGCTCAACCACATCGGCCGGGTGGAGCGCAAGCTGACGACCGGCCTCGGCCGCGTGCCGACCGCCGAGGAGATCGCCGAGGTCACCGGCCTCAAGACCGCGGAAGTCGAGTCGATCAAGCAGGCCGGACAGGCGCCGATCTCACTTGAGACGCCGGTCGGTGACGAGGGTCAGTCGGAATTCGGTCAACTGATCGCCGACGAGCAAGCCGAGTCACCGTACGATCGGGCCGTGGAGATCCTCACCGGAGAGGCTGTGCGCGAGGCGCTCGAGGCTCTCGGCTACCGCGAGCGTCGTGTGCTCGAGCTGCGCTACGGGCTCGGCGGTGGGCATCCGCAAACGCTCGATGAGATCGGCCGCACGTTCAACGTCACACGTGAACGCATCCGCCAGATAGAGCACCAATCGCTCAAAAAGCTTCATGGCCTCGGGGAAGCCCAGCAGCTGCGCAACGAGCTGACCTAGCGTCCGGCTCTCGGTCCGCTGGCGGCTAGGATCGCCGGCCATGCCCGCCGTGAGGTCGTGCCGGCCCGGAGATGTCCCCGCAGTGCTCGGGTTGTGGGCGCTCGCGCGTAGCGAGCACGCCACGACGTCGGACCACACCGAGGACATCGAGCGTTTATTGCCGAGACGCCGAGCGTGTTACTGGTGGCCGAGAGCGATGAGGGGGAGCTCGTGGGCGCGTTGATCGCGGGGTGGGATGGCTGGCGGGGCAACATGTACCGGCTCGCGGTAGGTCCGGACCATCGTCGGCGTGGGGTTGCCCGGAGGTCGCTCGACGCCGGCGAGGAGCATCTGCGCGGCTCGGGGCGCGGCGCGTGACGGCTCTGGTCGCGCACGACGATGACGTTGCCGGCGCTTTCTGGGACTCCGCCGGCTACCCGTGGACCCGGTCATAGGCCGGCGCGTCCGGAACCTCTAGGGCGAGAAGCGGACCTCGTAGCCGGTCGCTCCCTCGACCGCGAAGCGCACCAGCGCCTCGCCCTCCTCGGCGACTGCGATTGCGTCACGCTCGCGCAGCCGCACGAACGGCTCGATGTGGAGGACGGCGCGCCCTTCGTGGCGGGTGATCTTCCAGGTGCCGCGGAACAGGCCATCGACGAGCAGCGTCCCGTAGCGCGCGCCCAATCCGGGTTGGAGCGGCACGGCTTCGCCGCCCGTGATGAAGCGGGTTCGGTCGGCGTGGGACAGCAGCAGGTTGTCGTACTCGGGCAGAAACCGGGGCGGGGCGGGGACGTCTGGGCCGGGCCGCGGCGCGTCCGGGAGGTCGAGCAACTCAACACCGCCCTCGTCGCGGAACCTGGTCAGCTCGGGGCGGAGCCCGTCGATGACGTCGCCGAGCCGCGTCAATCCGGACCACGTCTGGATGTCCCTGACCGACGCCGGGCCGAACGCCGCGAGATAGCGGATCACGAGGCGCTCGCGCGAAGGCTCCGGATCGAGATCGCGGCCGAGCCAGGCATCGATGGTCGACCACCGGGCCTGCCCGTTCTGGCCCCAGAGGCCGCGCGGCGTGACCTGGACCGTGGGCACGAGGTAGGTGACCGCTTGTGCGAGCGACGCCGGATCGAACTCGGGCCAGCGCTCGGCGAGCAGCGGGCCGAGCTCGGCGCGGGTGTGGGGACGGTGCTCGATCAGCTCCCTGCCGGCCGCCAGCAGCGCGTCGACGTCGATGCCGCTGATGTCGAACGGGGAGGCGGCGAAGGCCCGCTCCAGGACCGGCTGGACGACCGCGCGCAAGGCGACGTAATCTGCGGCGGTGACGAGGTGGAGCGTCGCGCGCATCATCGGTCCGCGCACCGCCTTGCGAGTGGCCGTCAGCTCGGATAGCTCGTCCGCCCGGAAGCCGCTGATCCGCGTCCACAGGCCGACGTATGGGGCATGGGGCGCCTGCGACTGCATGCCGGCGAGGTGTTCGATCGCGGTGAGCGCCGGCATCTCGACGCGGTCGAGCAACATTTGTCGCGCGAGCGTCGCCCGGTTCAAGGCCCGGCGGTCGAGCAACTCACCGTGGGGCCCGCGCGCCGGCGTCATGTCGGCCTCCTCTCGAATCTCCTTCGGAAGCTAAGAAAGCTGTCATGGTTTCGATCACGGGATGGTCACAAGCTGCCCGCTGGCGCATGAATAGGGTGCCGCGCTGGGCGTGGGGGTCGCGCCCTGCCGAAACCAGCAAGGAGGACTCCTCTCATGTCAAGGACACCGCACGGCGCGCGGCAAGCGCCCAGGCGTGCACATCGGCTGCTGGCGGGCGCGGGCTGCGTCCTGGCGATGTGTGTCGCTGCTGCACCGGCTCAGGCCGACTGGTGGCACCACGGCCACCGCGGCGCCGAGCTCATCCCGGGCGACCTGCTCGTCAGCACGAGCGATTACGTCCCCGCCGACATCACCGCCGGCGTCACCCCGTTGCCGCCGCAGTGCGGGACCACGCCGGTCGCGGCGACCTGCGCCACCGCGGTCGCGGACGGCGACGACTTCCCGTCGGTCTTCAACAACGACAGTGTCGACGCGTTTTTCGGCGTCACCTCTCCGGTGTACCTCGACGAGCTGACGCCGTGGGGTGGGCACGTGGCGACCATCCCGGTCCCGACCAACGACTTCGTGACGAGCTATTCCTCGAAGTCAGAGTTGGCGCTCAACTTGAGTCCCGAGGGCAATTACGTGTCGTTCATGGGCTATTACGCCCAGCCGGGTGCGGTTGACGTTTCGAACGCGAACACGCCCGGGGTGATCGACCCACCCCCGGGGGTCAGCCCGCCCCCGGCCGGCTCGGGCAACGGTGACCTGGGTCCGTATTACCGGGTCGTCGCACAGCTCGATCGATGGGGCCACTTCACCTTCACGCTGACGAACGCCTACAGCGGTGACAACGGCCGCGCGGCGATCACCAACGACGAGCACGGCCAGGACCTGGTCTACACGGCAGGGAACGCCGGCCAGAGTAAGTCACCCCCTGCCAACGTCGTCGCTTCGACGGGCGCGCAGTTGGTCACGCCATCATCTCTGCCCGAGGCCGGCCAGACCCCTGGCGCGCCGACCCCGCTCGGGAGCTTCAACATCACCCAGCTGCCGGCCAACAGCGGCGCGCCTGACAAGTCCACCAAGGACAACAACTACCGCGGCATCACAATCCACGACAACGTCGTCTACTACACGAAGGGCAGCGGCGGCAACGGCATCAACACGGTGTACTTCGTCGACACGACGGGCAAGGCGTGCCCGGGCACTGGTGTCGGGCTGCCCGTGCCCGGTGCTCCGCTGCCTACGGCTGCCAGCGTCGCCGCCACCGGGTTCAACGTCCAGAATCTCGGCACGGCGAAGAAGCCCAACAACGCTCTGCTACCGAACAACATGTGCATCCTCAAGGGCTTCCCGACGACCCTCGCCGTTTCGACCACGTCGCCGATCAACTACCCGTTCGGGATGTGGTTCGCCAACGACCACACGCTGTACGTCGCCGATGAGGGCTCCGGCGACACTACCTACGATCCCACGACCAACACCTACATCAACTCCACCGCGTCGGCGCAGCCGGAGGCCGGCCTGGAGAAGTGGGTGTTCGACACGACCACCCAGCAGTGGAACCTGGCGTACACGCTGCAGAACGGTCTCGACCTCGGTCAGCCGTACACGGTGCCCGGTTACCCGACCGGCCTGAACAACGGCCCGGGCGGTACCGGCGGTCCGTGGTCACCCGCCACCGACGGCCTCAGGGCGCTGACCGGCCACGTCGGCCGCGACGGCGTCGCCACCATCTGGGCGGTCACGTCGACCGTCAGCGGCAGCGGCGACACCGGGGCGGACCCGGACAAACTCGTCGCGATCAGCGATGCAGTCGACGGGCTCACGGCACCCTCGTGGGAGCGGTTCTGGACCGTCCGCACGGCCAAGTTCGGCCAGCTGTTCCGCGGGGTTTCGTTTACGCCCGGCACTGACACGAGCTCGGGCCAGGGCGCCTGGTAGGAATACGTCCGAGGGCGACACGAACATGTGTTCGTGTCGCCCTCGGCTTCCGTTCTCCACGCTGACCTCGATTCGTTCTACGCCTCGGTCGAGCAGCGCGATGATCCCCGACTGAGGGGCCGGCCCGTGATCGTGGGCGCCGGAGTAGTGCTCGCGGCCAGCTACGAGGCCAAGGCGTTCGGGGTTCGCACGGCGATGGGCGGCGCGCGGGCCCGGAGCCTGTGTCCGAAGGCGGTCGTCGTCTCGCCGCGGATGTCCTCCTACACCGAGGCGAGCAAGGCGGTGTTCGCCGTATTCGAGGACACCGCCCCAGTCGTCGAAGGCCTGTCGATCGACGAAGCGTTCCTCGACGTCCGAGGGCTCGACCACATTTCGGGGACGCCGGTCGAGATCGCGGCGCGGCTGCGGCGTCGGGTCCGGCAGGAGGTCGGGCTGCCGATCACAGTCGGCGTCGCCCGGACGAAGTTCCTGGCCAAGGTCGCGAGCGCCGTCGCGAAGCCCGACGGATTGCTGCTCGTGCCGCCCGAGCGCGAGCTCGAGTTCCTGCATCCGCTGCCGGTCGAGTCGCTGTGGGGCGTCGGTCGCGTCACCGCCTGCAAGCTGCACGAGCGCGGGATCACGACCGTCGGTCAGGTGGCGCTGCTCGCCGAGCCCGAGCTCGTCGCGATGCTCGGCCGCGCGTCGGGGCGCCACCTGCACGCGCTGGCCAACAACTACGACCCCCGGCCGGTGCAGGTCCGCCGCCGCCGGCGATCGATCGGCGGCCAGCGTGCGCTCGGCCGCCGGCGACGGTCGCCCGCGGAGCTGGCGACCGCTCTGATAGGGCTCGTCGACCGGGTCTCGCGTCGCCTTCGGGCGGCCCAGCGGGTCTGCCGCACCGTGGTGCTGCGGATGCGATTCGAGGACTTCACGCGCGCCACCCGGTCCTACACGATGGGCGAGCCGACCGATCAGACGGCCACGATCCTCCAAACCGCCAACGGGCTGCTCAAGGCTTCGATGCCGCTGATCGAGCGCCGGGGTCTGACGCTGATCGGGATCGCGCTCACCAACCTCTGCGACCGGGGCGCCGTCCAGCTCATGTTGCCGTTCAACCGCGCGCGCGACCTCGACGCGGTCGTGGATCGCGTGCGGGACAGGTTCGGCTCCAAGGCGATCACTCGCGGCGCGCTGGTCGGCAGTGACCCGGGGGTGTGGGTGCCGCTGCTGCCCGACTAGCCAGATCCCGATGCGCGCCGTGATCCCGGCGCGCGGGTGCCGCTGCGACCCGATTAGCCCGGCTCGCTGGGAGCAGCGAGCCGCACCAGCGCAGCACGGACCTCGGCGTCGCGGAGCTCCGCGTCCGGATCGGTCCAGCGCCACCGCACTCCGCCCTCGATCGCGAACGTCGGCCGGTCGTGGTCCCGGACGCGCTCGATGTCGATCTCGACCGCGACGACGCCCGCGGGCACGAGCGCATCGTCGAGCACCCGCGCGCGGCCGTAGGCGGTGACTGCGACGCCCTCGCACACGATCGCAAGCGACACCCGCGGGTCGGCGCGCAGACGGGACAGCGAGTCACGGCCCGCAGCGAGCCCGATCAGCGCGCGGCGCGGTCCGGCGCGCACGGCGGCGGAGATCGGGATCGCGTGCGGCGGGTGGCCGGCGGTGGTGAGGATCGTGACCGTGCCGGGTGGCCATTCGGGGAGCACGCCCTGAACTTTGGCGATTCAGGTGACACATATGCAGTCCCAGCGCCAAAGTCCGGGCCGCCGACACACTGGACCCCGACCTGCGCGGACCCGGCCGACGTGCCACCCCGACCTACGCGACGCCCCGCGCCACGCACAACCGCTGCAACAACTCCATCGCCTTGTCCGGGTGCTCGGGGAGGGCGTCGAGCGCTCCGGCCGCCAGGCGGAGGTCGGCGATCGTCGCCTCACGCGCCTCGAGTGCGAACCTGCCGAGCCAGCGGACGGCGGCTCGTTCGTAGCGGTCGGGGTCTCCGCCGCGGAGGACCAGGCAGATGCGCAGGGCGTCGTCGAGCGCGACCTTGGGCAGTTCGCGCGCCGCGGTGGTGATAAGCGTCTCGTTGCCGGTGGCGAGGGCCCGGCGAAACCGGGCATAGGGGTTGCCGTCGCTCGTCACCGAACATATGTTCGTATACGCCCCGGACGGATCCCTCGGCCCGCCCGGTCTCGGACCGGCGATCCGTCCGGTGGCGCCTCGGACGGATCCCGCGGCCGCCAGGTCTCGGAACTACCGAACCCCCTGGACGACCCGTGTCGCGCGGTAATAGCAACCGTCCTGGCCGGACGGATAGTGCTCCCACTCGAACTGCACTCGCTCGCCGGCGACCAGCGTCAGGTATCCGTCCCCATCAAGTCCGTCCCCAGCAGGTCCGTCCCCAGCAGGTCTGTCCCAGCAGGTCTGTCCCCAGCAGGTCCGTCCCCAGCAGGTCCGTCCCCGGCAATGTGCGTGAAGTGAACGAAGATGTCGCCCGGCACGTCATCGGAGGTGAGCACGCCCCAGCCCTCCTGGTCGCCGAACCAGATGACCCTCCCGACGTCACGTCGCGCAGCCTACGCCGACCCGGGGCGCCACCGGAAGCGCGACCCGAATTGCAACCCGGAGCGCGACCCGAATCGCAACCCAAATCCCAGGCTGTGCAAGGCAATCCCGTCCGGAGTAGGCTGGGATATGCGCCGCGATACCGACTGAATCGGAGCCAAGGAGCGCAGAACAGAGGAGGTCTCGACAATGGCGGTTAAGGGGGCGGATCTCGAGTCCGAGTTGATCGACACGGTCTGCGAGCGGGTGCGGGAGCGGCTACCCGCCGACCAAGTGGCACCGTGCGAGTCATTCGTTCGCCAGTACTACCAGTGGGTTCCCGCCGACGATCTCGCGGACCGTAATCCACTGGATCTGTACGGCGCCGCCGTAGCGCATTACAACCTGGCCCAGCAACGGCCCGCCGGCGAGTCGAAGGTGCGGGTCTACAACCCGGACTTCGAGCAGCACGGGTGGCAGTCGCCGCACACCCTGATCGAGATCGTCACCGACGACATGCCGTTCATCGTCGACTCGGTGACGATGCAACTCGGGCGGCTCGGTTACGGGATCGACCTCGTCATCCACCCGGTGATGAAGGTCCGGCGCGATGCCGAAGGGCACCTCACAGAGGTGCTCGAGCACGATGCCCCCGCGCCCGAAGACGTGATCCGCGAATCGGTCGTGCACGTCGAGGTCGGGCGCGAGCACGATCGCGCGCTACTCGACCAGTTGCGCGCCACCATCGAGCGCGTCCTGGCGGACGTCCGCGCCGCGGTCGAGGACTGGCAGGAGATGCGCTCGCGCACGCAGGTGCTGATCGATGAGTTCGACCAACACCCGCCGCCGACCATCGACCCGGTGCTCGTGGACGAGACCAAGGCGTTCCTCGGATGGCTGGCCGAAGACAACTTCACGCTCCTCGGGTACCGGGAGTACGACCTGATCGACGAGGGCGACGAGGCGCGCCTGCAGCCGATCGAAGGCTCGGGGCTCGGGATCCTCCGGGGCGTTCCCGCCAAGGCGCCGAAGAAGCTGGCCGGCAAGGCGCTGGTCGTCGGCCGCGAGCCGCAGATCCTGCTGCTGACCAAGGCCAACTCGGCGTCCCCGATCCACCGGCCGGCGTACCTCGACTACATCGGCGTCAAGAAGTACTCCGAGGACGGCCAGGTGATCGGCGAGCGCCGGTTCCTCGGCCTGTACACCACGCGCGCATACAAGGCGAGCCCGCGGTCGATCCCGATCATCCGCGGCAAGGTCGAGGGGGTGCTCGAGCGCGCCGGGTTCCCGCCGGCGAGCCACGACCGCAAGGCGCTGCTCGAGATCCTCGAGTCCTACACGCGCGACTCCTTGTTCCAGATGGAGACCGAGGATCTGTACAACCTCGCGATCGGAATCCTCGGCCTCGGCGAGCGCCAGCGGCTGCGGCTGTTCCTGTGGCGCGATCCGCTCGAGCGGTTCGTCGAGTGCCTGGTGTGCATCCCGCGCGACCGGTTCAACACCGAGAATCGCGAGCGGGTCGGCCGGATCCTGCTCGAGGCGCTCGGCGGCGTCGCGCTCGACTGGACGCTCCAGCTGAGCGAGTCGCGCCTGGCCCGGGTCCACTACATCATCCGCCTGGGCGAGGATCCGGTCACCGGGTACGAGGTGTCGACGATCGAGACGCGCCTGGCCCAGGTCATCCGCGCCTGGGAGGACGAGCTGCGCGAGGCGCTGATCGAGGATCACGGCGAGGAGGACGGCATCAAGCTGTTCAGGCGCTACGAGCGAGCGTTCCCGCCGGGCTACAAATCCGACTGGGTGGCGCGCTCCGCGGTCGCCGACATCGGCCGGATCGAGGAGCTCGCGAACACGGACGAGCCGCTCACGAGCCTGTACCGCCCGCTCGAGACACCAGAGGGCATGGTGCGGCTGAAGCTGTTCAGCTCGGGCGGCGTGCTCCTGTCCGAGGTCCTGCCGACGCTCGAGCACCTCGGCGCGAAGGTCGCCGACGAGCGTCCGTACGAGATCACGCCCGCCGACCGTGCGCCGGCGTGGATCTACGACTTCGGCTTGCAAGCGGACGCCGCGAACACCGAGCGGGTCCGCGACCTCCTCCACGACACGTTCATCGGCGTCTGGCGCGGCGATCTCGAGGACGACGCGCTGAACGGACTCGTACTCGGGGCGACCCTGACCGGACGCCAGGTGTCGATCATCCGCGCGATCGCCAAGTACCTGCGCCAGGGCGGCATCGGCTTCTCCGACACGTACATCGGTCGGACGCTGCTCGGGCATGCCGAGATCGTTCGGCTGCTGATCAGGCTGTTCGATGCGCGCTTGGATCCCGACGCGCGCGACGACGACGCTGCCGAGCGGTTCGGCAAGGAGATCGAGGAGGCGCTCGACGCGGTCCCGAGCCTCGACGAGGACCGCATCCTCCGCAGCTTCCTCAGCGTGGTGCGCGCGATCGTCCGCACCAACGCGTTCCAGAACGACGCCGAGGGCCACGCCCACCCGTACCTGTCGTTCAAGCTCAACCCCTCTCAGATCCCGATCCTCCCCCTGCCAAAACCCCAGTTCGAGATCTTCGTGTACTCGCCGCGGCTCGAGGCCGCCCATCTGCGCGGGGGCAAGGTGGCCCGCGGCGGCCTGCGCTGGTCGGACCGGCCCGAGGACTTCCGGACCGAGGTGCTCGGCCTGATGAAGGCGCAGATGGTCAAGAACGCCCTGATCGTGCCGGTCGGGGCGAAGGGCGGGTTCGTGGTCAAACGGCCGCCGGCGGAAGGCGGCCGCGAGGCCCTCCAGCAGGAAGGCATCGCGTGCTACAAGGCGTTCCTGTCGGGGATGCTCGACATCACCGACAACATCGTCGAGGGCGAGGTCGTGCCGCCCCGCCGCGTGGTCCGCTACGACGACGACGATCCGTACCTGGTCGTGGCGGCCGACAAGGGCACCGCCACCTTCTCCGATATCGCGAACGGGGTGTCGCAAAGCTACGGCTTCTGGCTCGGAGACGCGTTCGCGTCGGGCGGCTCTAACGGCTACGACCACAAACAGATGGGAATCACCGCACGCGGCGCGTGGGAGTCGGTCAAGCGGCATTTCCGCGAGCTCGGCACCGACATCCAGACGACCGACTTCACGGCGGTCGGGATTGGGGATATGTCCGGCGACGTGTTCGGCAACGGGATGCTGTGCTCGCGCCACACCAAGCTGGTGGCCGCGTTCAACCACATGCACGTGTTCCTCGATCCCGACCCGGATCCGGAGACGAGCTACAACGAGCGCAGGCGCCTGTTCGAGCTGCCGCGCTCGGCCTGGAGCGACTACGACGAGTCGCTGGTCTCCGAGGGTGGTGGCGTGTTCTCCCGCTCCTCCAAGTCGATCGCGCTCAGCCCCCAGGTCCGCGAAATCCTGAACATCGACGACGAGCGGGTCGCGCCCAACGACCTGGTCCGGGCGATCCTCAAGGCGCCGGTCGACCTGCTGTACAACGGCGGCATTGGCACCTACGTCAAGGCCTCGACCGAGTCCCAGGGGGACGTCGGCGACAAGGCCAACGATGCGGTCCGGGTCGACGGGCGCGAGCTTCGCTGCAGGGTCGTGGGCGAGGGCGGCAACCTGGGGGTGACGCAACGGGCCCGGATCGAATACGCGCTCAGCGGCGGCCCGGAGGGCAAGGGCGGGCGGATCATCAACGACGCGATCGACAACGTCGCCGGCGTCAACACCTCCGACCACGAGGTCAACATCAAGATCCTGCTCGACGGGCTGGTCGCGGACGGCGACATGACCGAGAAGCAGCGCAACGAGTTGCTGGCGGAGATGACCGACGCGGTCGGCGCACAGGTCCTGTACGGGAGCTACACGCAGACGCAGGCGATCAGCCTCGCGCTCGCGCAGGCACCGCAGATGGTCGACGTCCACGCCCGGTTGATCCGCAATCTCGAGCAGACCGCCGGACTGAACCGCAAGCTCGAGTTCCTGCCCACCGACGACGGGATCGACGAGCGCAAGTCCCAGCACCAGGGCCTGGTGGCGCCGGAGCTGGCGGTAGTCATGGCCTACTGCAAGATCCACCTCTACCAGCAGTTGCTCGACTCCGACCTGCCCGAGGACGGATACCTCGGCCACGACCTCGAGCGTTATTTCCCCGAGCCGCTGCCCGAGCGCTTCAGCGACCATATGCAAAAGCACCGCCTGAAGCGCGAGATCATCGCGACGGTCGTCGCCAACCAGCTCGTCGACCGCGCGGGCACGACGTTCTCGTTCCGGCTCGGCGAGGAGACGGGCTCGCCCCCCGCCGTCCTGGCGCGGGCGTACGCCACCGCCCGCGAGGTGCTCGAGATGCGCTCGTTCTGGTCGGCCGTCGAGGGGCTCGACAACCAGGTCGCCGCCCAGACACAGCTCCAGATGCTGATCGAGGCGCGCCGGCTGGTCGAGCGCTCGACGCGCTGGCTCGTGCGCGCGAACCCCTACCAGGTCAGCATCGCCCAGACGATCAGGCGGTTCGAGCCCGGCGCGAAGATGCTCGCGGCCGCGCTCCCCGACGCGCTCGAGGGCGCCGACCGGGAGGCGTTCGAGGCCAAAGCGGCCGAGCTCGAGCAGGCCGGCGTGCCCGCGGAGCTCGCCCGGCGGACCGCGAGGATGCCGTCGATGCTGGCGCTGTTCGACATCGTCGAGGTGGCGTCGAGCACCGAGCACGACCAGGCGGACGTGCTGCGGGTGTACTTCCGGCTCGGGTCGCGCCTCGAGCTCAACTGGCTGCGCGACCGGATCATCGAGCTGCCGCGGGCCAACCGCTGGCAGGCGCTGGCCCGGGCCGCGCTTCGCGACGATTTGTTCAACCTTTACCGGGAGCTCACGCGCAAGGTGCTCGACGCAGGTGGCGGCCAGGACGGGAGCGAGGCCGCGATCGACGCGTGGTCCGAGCGCAACGCCGAGTCGCTCGAGCGGTCGCTGGGGATGGTGGCCGACGTCAGGGCGTCACGGATCTACGACATGACCACGCTGCCGGTGGCGATGCGCGAGATCCGAGGTCTTTTGCGCGGTACGACCAGGGCCGGCGTCCCGACCGGAATGGGCGCGGTCACGATGGCGGAGTAGTGCCCCGAGCCCCGGCGCGCCAGCGGAGGTAGGCCAGCAGCAGCACGCTCACATCGATCAGGCCGGCGACGAAAAACGCGCCCGGTCCCGTCACGAGCCGGCCGGCAACCCTGGAAAGCACCCGCCCAAGCTATCGTCTCGCACGATCACCATGCCCAGCAGCGTCAAAACCAACGTCACGGAGCTGCCCGAGTCGCGCGTGCGCGTCCAGGCGGAAGTCGCGCCCGAGGAGGTCGAGCGGCGCGTCCAGCAGGCCGCGCGCGAGCTCGGCCGCCAGATGCGCGTCCCGGGATTCCGCAAGGGCAAGGTGCCGCCGCCGGTCGTGATCCGCCGGCTCGGCCGCGAGGCGGTCCTCGACGAGGCCGTCCGGAGCGCGCTCGGGAGCTGGTACGCCGACGCGATCGACGGCTCCGGGATCGCGCCCGTTGGAGAGCCCGAGCTCGACGTCCCGAACGAGCTTCCCGCCGAAGGGCAGCCGCTCCAGTTCTCGATCGAGATCGGCGTGCGCCCCGTCGCCAAGCTCGGCGAGTACAAAGGCCTTGAAGTCGGCCGCCGCGAGCCCCAGGTCGAGGAGGCGCAGATCGACGAGGAGATCGAGAAGCTCCGCGACCGCCTGGCGACGCTCGACACCGTGGAGCGCCCCGCCGAGAACGGCGACCACGTGGTGGTCGATTACGTGGGAAGCGTCGATGGCGAGGAGTTCTCAGGCGGCTCCGGGCGAGATCAGCTGATCGAGCTGGGCTCGGACCGGCTCGTCCCGGGATTCGAGGAACAGCTCGTGGGGGCGAGCGCTGGCGAGGACCGGACGGTCACGGTCACGTTCCCCGACGACTATCCGGCTCCGGAGCTCGCAGGCAAGGAGGCGCAGTTCGCGGTCACGGTCAACGACGTCAAGGCCAAGAACCTGCCGGAGGCCGACGACGACTTCGCCGCCGACAACAGCGAGTTCGACACGATCGCCGAGCTGCGCGAGGACATCGCCGACCGGCTGCGCCAGATCGACGCCCGCTCGCTCGAGCGCGAGTTCGAGGATGCGGTCGTCGAGGCCGCGGTTGCCGAGGCCGAGGTCGACGTGCCGGACAAGCTGGTTCACGCGCGTGCGCACGAACTGCTCGAGGACACCTTCGGAGTGCTGGCGCGCCAGGGCATCTCCA
The DNA here is from genome assembly GCA_963701945.1 of uncultured Solirubrobacterales bacterium. Taxonomy (GTDB): domain Bacteria; phylum Actinomycetota; class Thermoleophilia; order Solirubrobacterales; family Solirubrobacteraceae; genus Palsa-465. The sequence goes on from CAVPBV010000002.1 coordinate 37,125, forward strand.
AGGACGCCTACCTGCGGATCACCGGGCGCGACGAGGAGACGCTCGCGCACGAGGCGGAGCCGGAGGCGTCGGCCGCGCTCAGGCGCGAGGCCGTTCTCGCCGCGATCGTCGAGGCGGAAAAGATCGAGCCGTCCGACGACCAGGTGCGCGAGGCGCTCGAGCCGACGGCAGAGCGGCAAGGGACGACGGCCGAGAAGCTGTTCGAGCAGCTTCAGTCCGGCGGCCGCCTCGACCGGGTGCGGCGCGAGGTGGCGACGCGCCAGGCGATCGAGATGCTGGTGGCCGATGCCAAGCCGATCAGCGTCGAGCAGGCCAAGGCCCGCAAGAAGATCTGGACGCCCGGCAAGGAGTCCGCGGATGACACCGGGACCCGCCCGCCCTCCGGAAAGCTCTGGACTCCCGGCAGCTAACCCTGTAGAACGCCGTCACCAGCACAGCGCGACCGGGCCCGGGCCGCCGAGCCAGCCCGAGGCGATTGCTAGAGTCGGCAGGATTCCGGCCGAGGAAGCGAAAGAAGCGAGGACATGAGCCCACTCGTACCGATGGTTGTCGAACAGACGTCTCGCGGCGAGCGCGCCTTCGACATATACAGCCGTCTGCTCAACGAGCGGATCATCTTCCTCGGGACGCCTGTGGACGATCAGATCGCGAACCTCATCGTTGCGCAGCTCCTGCACCTGGAATCGGAAGACCCCGACAAGGACATCTCGATCTACGTCAATTCGCCCGGCGGGTCGGTGTACGCCGGGCTGGCGATCTACGACACGATGCAGTTCATCAAGCCCGACGTTCAGACGATCTGCGTCGGAATTGCGATGTCCATGGGAGCGTTGCTGCTGGCGGGAGGGGCCAGCGGCAAGCGAATGGCGCTGCCGAACGCCAAGATCTTGATCCACCAGGTTTCCTCGGCTTTCCAGGGTCAGGCGACCGATATCGAGATCCACGCGCGGGAGATCATCGACGTCAGACGGCGCCTCGATGAGATCATCGCCCACCACACGGGGCAGAGCCTTGAGAAAGTTCGGTCCGATACCGAACGTGATTACTTCATGAGCTCTGAGGAGGCCAAGGACTACGGAATCATCGACCGCGTCATCTCCCAGCACTAAGGGGCTACCCTTAGTGCACGGGTAAGGCGGCGCGAGGCGACTCCGGGAGAGGGCATCACATGGCACGTCCGACCGATTCCAACGAACAGCTGCTCTGCAGCTTCTGCGGTAAGTCCCAGAGGCAGGTCAAGAAGCTGATCGCCGGACCCGGCGTGTACATCTGCGACGAGTGCATCGACCTCTGCAACGAGATCATCGATGAGGAGCTGACGGCCCCGCCGAGCTTCGACATCGAGAACCTTCCCAAGCCGCGCGAGATCTACGACGTCCTGAACGAGTACGTCGTCGGGCAGGAGCAGGCCAAGCGGAGCCTGTCGGTAGCGGTCTACAACCACTACAAGCGCGTCCAGATGATGCAGTCCGATGAGAACGACATCGAGCTGCAGAAGTCGAACATCCTGCTGCTCGGCCCGACCGGGTGCGGCAAGACGTTGCTCGCTCAGACGCTGGCCAAGATCCTCAACGTCCCGTTCGCGATCGCCGACGCCACCGCTCTCACGGAGGCCGGGTACGTGGGCGAGGACGTCGAGAACATCCTCTTGAAGCTGATCCAGGCCGCCGACTACGACGTCAAGAAGGCCGAGACCGGGATCATCTACATCGACGAGGTCGACAAGATCGCGCGGAAGGCCGACAACCCCTCGATCACCCGGGACGTATCGGGCGAGGGCGTCCAGCAGGCGCTCCTCAAGATCCTCGAGGGCACGACCGCCTCGGTGCCGCCCCAGGGCGGGCGCAAGCACCCCCACCAGGAGTTCCTTTCGATCGACACCACCAACGTCCTGTTCATCTGCGGCGGGGCGTTCGCGAACCTCGACAAGGTGATCGAGCGGCGGATCGGGCACCAGGGAGTGGGCTTCGGCGCGGCGATCCAGTCCAAGGAGCAGCGCGACACCGGCCAGATCTTCGAGCACTGCCTGCCCGAGGACCTGATCCAGTACGGGCTGATCCCCGAGTTCATCGGCCGCCTTCCGGTCATGAGCGCGATCCATCAGCTGAGCCGCGACGAGCTGATGGAGATCCTCACCGAGCCGCGCAACGCGCTCGTCAAGCAGTTCCAGCGGTTCTTCCAGTTCGACGGGATCGAATTGGTATTCGCCGAGGAGGCGCTCCACTCGATCGCCGACAGGGCGCTCGAGCGTGAGACCGGCGCCCGCGGCCTGCGCTCGATCATCGAGGAGGTTCTGCTCGAGGTCCAGTTCGAGCTTCCCTCGCGCCGGGACGTCCGCAAGTGTGTAGTAACGCGCGACACGATCGACAAGGGGACCTCCCCGACGCTCGTGACCGTCGCCACCCCCGAGGAAGAGGCCGCCTGACAGGCGGTCTTGCTGTTTTCGGGCTAAACCCCGGCTAGAGCCGGTACACGAACAGACTCCCGCGCTCCTCGCCGGCGAGCGCGAGCTCCAGCACGGCCTCGCGCACGCCGGGATAGTCCGTGTTCCCGTAGTCGTCGAACACCACGATCGCGCCCTCGCGGAGGACCGGGCGCCACGCTTCGAACTCGCGGATCGTCGTCTCGCGCGAGTGGTCTGAGTCGATGTAGAGCAGATCGACGGGCCGCTGGTCGCGTGGGCCGTCCGAGCCGGGCGCGGCCACGAACGTCACCCGCCGCCTCGCGCGCGCGCCGGCAAGGCGCAGATACAGGTCCCGCTCGGGACGATCGATCGGGTCGTAGGTGACAACTACGCGCGCAGGGTCGGCGAGGGCGAGCGACAGGGCCGTCCAACCGGTCCCGGTCCCGAGCTCCGCGACGTGCCGCCGTCCCCGGGCCAGCTCCAGCAACACCGCCATGTCGGCCGGCCTCGTCGCCGACGCCAGGCTGAACTGGTCGTCCGCCCTCAGCGCCGCGATCCGGGCTCGCCAGTGGAACAGCGCCACCGGCGCCGGAAGCACCCGAACCTGCGGCGTGTACCGGATCAGCCTCAACCACCGTCGCAGCACGCCGCGCACCCTACCGCCGCTTAGACTGGTCGGTTCGCATGCCTGACCGCTCCGATCTCGAAGCCAAGACCCGTTACGACCCGTCCGAGGTCGAGCCCCGGATCGAGCGCGCGTGGCTCGACAGCGGGCTGTTCCACCCCGAGCCCGCCGGCTCGCCGGAGGACAACTACTCGATCGCGATTCCGCTGCCGAATGTCACCGGCGTGCTGCACATGGGCCACGCGCTCAACAACTCGATCCAGGACTGCCTGATCCGCTTCAACCGAATGCGCGGCCGCCGGGCGAAATGGATTCTCGGGACCGATCACGCCGGCATCGCCACCCAGACCCAGGTCGAGCGGGCGGTGGTCGCCGAGGGCACGACCCGCGAGCAACTCGGCCGGGAGGCGTTCGTCGAGCGCGTGTGGCGCTGGCGCGAGGACTACGGCGGCCAGATCATCGAGCAGCTGAAGCGCCTGGGGGCTTCGCTGGACTACGACGACGAGCGGTTCACGCTCGACGACCGCTATGCCCGCGCGGTCCAGGACGTGTTCGTGACGCTGTACGAGAAGGGCTACATCTACCGCGACCGGTATCTGGTCAACTGGGACCCCGGGAGCCGCTCGGCGATCTCCGACCTCGAGGTCGAGGACCGCGAGGCCGTCGACACGCTGTACTACATCGACTACCCGCTCGCCACCGGTTCGGGCGCGATCACGGTCGCGACCGTGCGACCCGAGACGATGCTGGCCGATACCGCGATCGCGGTGAACCCGGAAGACGAGCGCTACGCGCGACTGGTCGGCGAGAAGGCGATCCTGCCGCTCGTCGGGCGCAAGCTGAAGATCATCGCCGACGAGTACGTCAAGCCCGACTTCGGGACCGGGGCGCTCAAGATCACGCCCGGCCACGATCCCAACGACTTCGAGATCGGGCGCCGCCACGGTCTTGCGCAGATCAGCGTGATCGGCGAAGACGGGCGCATGACCGCCGAGGCGCCCGATCGATTCGTCGGTATGACGGTCGAGGAGGCCCGCGCTGAAGTCGTCGCCGAATTGCGCCGCGAGGATCTGATCGCGCGCACCGAGGAGTACGTCCACGAAGTGCCCTACTCGCAGCGCTCGGGCGAGCGGATCGAGCCGCTCATCTCGCTGCAGTGGTTCATGCGCATGGACGAATTGGTCAAGCCGGCGATCGAAGTCGTTCAGAGCGGTCAGGTCCGCTTCTGGCCCGAGAGCTACACCCGGGTCTACATGAATTGGATGGAGAACATCCGGCCGTGGGTGATCTCGCGCCAGCTGTGGTGGGGTCACCGGATCCCCGTCTGGTACCGCGGCGATGAGCTGTACGTGGGCCTCTCGGAGCCCGAGGGCGAAGGCTGGGAGCGGGACCCCGACGTGCTCGATACGTGGTTCAGCTCGGGGCTGTTCCCGTTCGCGGCGCTCGGGTGGCCCGAGGACACACCCGCGCTCCGGGCCTTCTACCCGACCGACGCCCTCTGCACCGGGCGCGACATCATCTTCCTCTGGGTCGCGCGAATGATCATGCTCGGGATCGAGTTCACCGGGCAGATCCCATTCGAGGACGTATACGTCCACTCGATCATCCAGGCCCCGGACGGACGGCGGATGTCCAAGTCGCTCGGCACCGGGGTCGACCCCCTGGCCCTGATCGACGGCGGCCCGCGGCCGCCCGCGTTTGCCGAGGGGGGTGACTTCCCCGCGTACGGCGCCGATGCCGTGCGCTGGGGGCTGTACGCGATGTCCTCGGCCCAGGACGTCCGCTTCAGCGAGGACAAGCTCGCCCAGGGCCTCCAGCTCACGAACAAGCTCTGGAATGCCGCCCGACTAATCCTGCTCGGGGTCGGTGGCGAATCGACTGCGTCGATTCCCTTGGGGGATTCCGCAGAGCCGAATCCCCGTTGGTTGCCTCAGCCGACGCGAGTCGAGGATCGCTGGATCCTTTCGCGCCTCGAACGAGCCAGGACGCAGACCGCCGAGCGGATCGAACGGTTCGACTTCGCCCACGCCGCGCTCGGCGTGTACGAGTTCGTCTACGGCGAGTTGTGCGACTGGTACCTCGAGCTGGTCAAGCCACGGCTGCGCGCCGGCGAGCGCGCGCTTCAGGAAACGCTCCTGCACGTCCTCACGCAGACCCTCGCGATCGCCCACCCGATGATCCCGTTCGTGACCGAGGAGATCTACCGCTATATCCCCGGCAGCGAGGGCCTGCTCGCGGCCGGCCTGCCGGAGGCTCCGGCGACGCCCGTGGACGAGACCGCCGAGGCGAGCGTGGCGCGGGTGATCGAGGCCGTGCAGGCCTTGCGCGGCTGGCGTGACTTCGCAGGGGTTCGCGCCGCGGCGACGGTGCCCGCCCGCCTGGCCGCCGAGGGCTATGAGGAGACCGGCGAGCACCTGGCGCGCCTGGCCCGCGTGGCGTTCACCTCGGATGGAGCAGAGCCGGTGGCGAGCGTGCCCGTCCCGGGGGGCACGGTCGAGATCTTGCCCAGCGACGAGGTCGACCTCGAGGGCGCCGAGCGCCGCCTGGCCGCCCGGCGCGCCAAGCTCGAGGCCGAGATCGAGCGGGCCGAGCGCAAGCTGGCCAACCAGGGGTTCGTGGACAAGGCGCCCCCGGAGGTGGTCCAGGCCGAACGCGACAAGCTGAATCGCTTGAAGGAAGAACTCGAGTCGCTATGAGCCCCGAGGAAGCCGAGCGCTACATCCTCTCCCGCGAGCTGTTCGGGATGCGGTTCGGGCTAGACCGGATGCGGCGGCTGATGACCGCGCTCGGCAATCCGCAGCTCCGCTTTCAGTCGATTCACGTCGTCGGGACCAACGGCAAGTCGTCGACGGTCCGGATGACCGCCGCGATCCTCAAGCGGCATGGGTTGCGCACCGGCGCCTACCTGTCGCCCCATCTGGTGTCGTTCGCCGAGCGGATCAGGGTCGACGACGTCGACCTCGGGCCGGGCGAGTTCGGCGCCGCGATCCAGCGCGCGGCGCACGCCGCCGAGCTCGTCGACCGCTCGCTGGTCGGCGATGACCGCGTGACTCAGTTCGAGCTGCTGACCGCGGCCGCCTACTCCGAGCTGGCCAGCCAGGGCGTCGAGGTGGCCGTGATCGAGGCCGGCCTGGGCGGTCGCTACGACGCCACCAACGTGATCCCGTCCCGCGTGCAGGTGCTGACCAGCGTCGGGCTCGAGCACACTCGCTGGCTCGGCCCGACGATCACCGCGATCGCCACCGAGAAGCTCGACGTCGTGCAACCTGGCGGGACGCTCGTGCTCGGATACGGGTTGCACCCGGAGGCGCTTGCCGTGGCCGAGCGCGTGGCCGCCGAACGTGGGGCCACGATCGTCCACGCCGGCGCGGATCCGGGCGCGCCGCTGATCGCGCTCGGCCCCTACCAGCGCCGGAACTTCGCGCTCGCGCGGGCCACGGCCGAGGCATACCTCGGCAAGCTCGATCCGGACGCGGTCGCCACCGCGGCGGCGGAGATTCTGGTGCCCGGTCGCCTTCAGGTGATCGATCAGGAGCCGCTCACGCTGCTCGACGGCGCCCACAACCCCGACGGGATCGCCGCGCTCGCGGAGGCGCTGGCCGAGCCGTGGGCCGCCGGACACGACCGCGTCGTGGCGGTCATCTCGGTGCTCGACGACAAGGACGCCGCGGCGATGCTCGCCGGGCTGTTGCCGATGTGCGACGCGCTCGTCCTGACCGCCAGCCAGAACCCGCGGGCGCTGCCGCCGCCGACCCTCCAGTCGCTCGCCGGCCAACTCGGCGGGCCGCCGTCAGAGGTGATCCGTGCCCCACGCGATGCGCTCGCGCGGGCCCGCGCGCTGGCCGGCCCGGGCGGGTTGGTCGTCGCCACGGGCTCCATTTATCTGGTCGCTGACCTGCTCCGTCCCGAGGGCGCGGGCCGCGCCTCGATGCTGTGAACCAGACGCTCGAGGCGATGGACGAGCAGGAGGAAAGACAGCCGAGGTTCCTGGCTATGGTGGCGCTCGTCGCGTTCGTCGTGGCGGTGGTGATCCTGGTGTTCTTCGGGATCGGCTACCTTTTCGGTCGGGCCTATCTTTAGGTGCCGTCAACTGCGCGCGGTCGCCCGTCGTGTGAACATCCACATCCAGCCGCGACGTTCCATCTCCACCGACCACTAAACTCGCTGCCTTAATGCCCTTTCTTACGGTGTTTGGCATCAAGAACGGCACGATCAGTGCCGTCGTCGAGCTGATCATCCTGTTCCTCGTGGTGGTCTGGCTGGCGCTCGTGTACTGGACCTACGCGGATGCAAGGCGGCGGATCGCGGACTCGCTGTTGGTCGGATGCGCGACGGCTGCCTCGCTGTTCCCGTTCGTGGGGACGATCGTCTACATGATCGTCCGGCCGCCCGAGTACCTCGACGACGTGCGCGAGCGCGAGCTCGAGATCCAGGCCGCCGAAGCCCGGCTGGCCGAGCTCGGCTACCAGGTCTGCCCCTACTGCGATTACGAGGTCGAGAAGGACTTCCTGCGCTGCCCGAACTGCATGCGCAAGCTCAAGGACCCGTGCACCGCCTGCGGCAAGCCGCTTGACCCGATGTGGAAGATCTGCCCGTTCTGCGAGGCCGAGGTCGCCGGTGCCGCTCCGCAGCCGCGGCGCGCCCGCCGGCGCCGCGAGGGCACGTCCGAGCAGCCGGTCGCCGGGGCGACCGTGCGAGACGAGCGAGCTCGCACCCCGTCGCCGACGCCGGCACCCGCCGAGCGCGGCGGCCCGTCGGGCAGCTGACGGACTAGGCTGTCCGCCCCTAACTTCGACCCGTCAAGGGAGAGCACCCATCCATGGAGCGAACGCTGATCCTGATCAAGCCCGACGCCTTTGCACGAAACCTCTCAGGCGAGATCATCGCCCGCTTCGAACGCAAGGGGCTGCAGCTCGTCGCGATGAGCCTGCTCGCGATGACTCGCGAGCTCGCGTCCCAGCACTACGCCGAGCACGAAGGCAAGCCCTTCTACGACGAGCTTGTGACGTTCATCACGTCGGGTCCCCTGGTGGCGATGGTGCTCGAGGGCGAGCAGGCCGTGGTCGCGGCGCGCCAGGTGATCGGTGCCACCGACCCCCTGAAGGCGACGACGGGCTCGATCCGCGGCGATTTCGCGATCGAGGTCGGTCAGAACATGGTCCATGGGTCGGACTCGCCCGAGTCCGCTGCCCGTGAAGTGGGCCTGTTCTTCCCGGATCTCGATTGAGCCGGGGGCCGTTCCGCCCGGTCCCGTGAGCCGCGTGGTGCTCGCCTCCCGCTCGCCCCAGCGGCGGGCGATCCTCGATCAGATTGGCGTCGAGTACGACGTCGAGGAGCCCGACGTCGAGGAGCTCCAGTCCGGCCCGCCACACGAGGTCGCGCTCGAGAACGCGTTTCGCAAGGCCTCGGCGGTCGCCCCCCGGGCCCCCGGCGCGCTCGTCCTCGGGGTCGACACGCTGGTCAGCCTCGGCGCCCGCCTGTACGGCAAGCCCGCCGACGAGGTGCAGGCGCGGGCGATGCTGAGCGCGCTCGCGGGCCGCCGCCACACGGTCGTCAGCGGGCTGTGCCTGATCGAGGACGGGCGCCCGCGGACGGCCGCAGCGAGCACCGTGGTGGAGTTCCGAGCGCTGGACGAGACGCTGCTCGATTGGTACCTGGCCAGCGGCGAATGGCGCGAACGGGCCGGCGCGTACGCGATCCAGGGACGCGGCGCGGCGCTGGTGGCGGGGATCGACGGCGACTTCCTGAACGTGGTCGGGCTGCCGGTGACAACCCTGCTCGACCTGGCGCCGAAGCTGCTGAGCGGGTGATGCGCAATCGCACAACCCGCGCTGAGCGGGTGAAATGCAGCCGCGCGATCAGCCTCCGGCGAGACGAGCCCGTACAATCGGACTCGGACGGCGCTGGCAGCGTGGCGTGGCCTGCGGCACTCCGTTCCCCGTCCGCTGCTCACTCCTACCCGGCTTACCTATGGGCTTTTTTACGTACCTGACCGGTTTCGGCGGTCGCGACATGGCGGTAGATCTTGGGACGGCGAACACGCTCGTGTACGTGCGTGGGCGCGGCATCGTGCTGTCCGAACCGAGCGTGGTCGCGGTCGACTCGCGGACCGGCGAGGTCCACGCGGTCGGGATCGAGGCCAAGCGCATGCTGGGGCGGACGCCGGGCACGATCCAGGCGATCCGGCCGCTGAAGGACGGCGTGATCGCCGACTTCGAGGTGACCGAGGAGATGCTCCGGCACTTCATCCAGAAGGTCCACCAGAACCGCTGGGCGCATCCGCGCGTGGTGGTGTGCGTGCCGTCGGGGGTCACGGGCGTCGAGAAGCGCGCCGTCGAGGAGGCCTGTCTGTCGGCGGGAGCGCGGCAGGCATACCTGATCGAGGAGCCGATGGCCGCCGCGATCGGCGCCGGGCTGCCGGTCGGCGAGCCGACCGGCTCGATGGTCGTCGACATCGGCGGCGGCACGAGCGAGGTCGCGGTGATCTCGCTCGGCGGGATCGTCGTCTCCCAGTCGATCCGCGTCGGCGGCGACGAGCTCGACGAGTCGATCATGAATTACGTCAAGCGGGAGTACAAGCTCCTGATCGGCCAGCAGACGGCCGAGGAGGTGAAGCTCGAGATCGGCTCCGCGTATCCGCTCGCGGAAGAGGTCCAGGCGGAGATCCGCGGCCGGGACATGGTGTCGGGCCTGCCGAAGACCGTGGTCCTGACCAGCGAGGAGATCCGGGGCGCGCTCGAGGAGCCCGTGACCCAGATCATCGACGCGGTCAAGGAGACGCTCGACCGCACCCCGCCCGAGCTCGCCTCGGACATCATGGATCGTGGCATCATGCTGGCGGGAGGTGGTTCGTTGCTACAGGGGCTCGATGAGCGCCTGCGTCATGAGACGCAGATGCCCGCGCATCTGGCCGAGTCGCCGCTCACGTGCGTGGCGGTTGGCTCGGGGAGGTCGTTGGAGGAGTTCGAAGCGATCCACCGTTCGAGCAAGAATTCACGCAACCGGCGCCGTCGGTACTAGTTTGTTTTGCAAGCAGTACTGACGTGGCGCCAAGCACGATCTTGGAGACACGACATCCGTGCATGACAAGCAAGTTCGGCGAAGACGGGCGGTCCTCGGGCTCCTCGTCGCCGTCTCCCTGATCCTGCTCACCGCGTACTTCGGCGAGACCCCGAACAGCCCGCTGCACACCGTGCAGCGCGGAGTGGTTGAGGTGCTCTCGCCGGTCGAGCAGGGCGCTAGCGAGGTGCTGGCCCCGGTCCGCTCGGTCGCCGGCTGGTTCTCGAGCACGTTCCACGCCAAGACCCAGGTCAAGCAGTTGCAGCAGCAGGTCGCGACGCTGACCAAGGAGTACGCGCAGGCCAAGGGCGCGCAGCTCGAGAACGCCCAGCTGAGCGCGCAGCTGCACCTCGACACCAGCCTCGACCTGAGCGCGTATCACCCGGTGAGCGCGCAGGTGATTCTGCGCGATCCGACCCTCTGGTACCAGACGATCAACGTCGACAAGGGCGCCGACGACGGCGTCTCCCTGCACGATCCCGTGACCGGGGACGGCGCGCTCGTCGGCGAGGTCACCGAGGTCTCCTCCACCGTGTCGGTCGTCACGCTGATCACCGATCACACGGTGTCGGTGACCGCGCGGGTGCTCGACACCAACAACGACACCGGCGAGCTGGTTCCGGCGGTCGGCAACCCCGACGAGCTCGTGCTCCAGTACCTCCAGCCCCCGAACCCGGCAGCGGTCCAGAACGGCCCGCAGCAGGGGCAGCTGGTGGTCACCGCGGGGTTCAAGTCCGGCCCGCTCGAGTCGTACTTCCCGCCGAACATCCCGATCGGCAACGTCCTGCCCGTCGACGAGAACCAGCTCCTCAACAACGGGACGATCCAGGTCTCCCCGCAGGCCGATCTGCGCGGCGTCGACGTCGTGCAGATCCTCACCCGTCCGAACCCCGGCACCGAGCGCGCGCAGGTACCGTGACCTTGAGCAACGCGGTCAAGCTCCCGATCCGTCTCGTCCTGCTCGGCTTCTTGGGTGTGGTGATCCAGGAGTCGGCGGTCTCCCAGGTGTCGATCTTCGGCGTGAGCGCGGACCTGACACCGCTCATCGTCATGTCGGTCGGCCTGTTGTGCGGCTCGCTCACCGGAGCGGTCTTCGGGTTCGCCACCGGGCTCCTCATCGACCTCATCCTCGTCCAGACGCTGGGCGTGACCTCGCTGCTTTACATCGCGATCGGCTACTGGTCCGGGCGCCTGCACGAGCTCCGCGACCCCTCGCACGAGCTCGTGCCGCTCGCGGTCGGCGCGTTCGCCGCCGCGTTCGCCGGCCTTGGCATGGCGGTCATCCAGTTCCTGCTCGGCGTCGACGCGCCGGTCAGCGTGCTCCTGCTCCAGCAGATCTTCGTCGTGGTGCTGGTCGACACGCTGCTCGCGCTACCGGTCTACTGGCTCGTACGGCGCATCCTCCGGCCCGTGCTTCCCGAGGATCCCCGGCGCCGGCGCCGGCGGGCGTACACGACCGGCGGTCTCAGTCCGCTCCAGCAAGGCGCCGCTCGGCGCAGCTCGATCACCCGTCCCAAGACGCTATGAGCCCCCTCCCCGAAGACAAGCAGCTGCGGTTCGTCAAGCAGGAGGACCGGTCGCCGATGAGCCCGCAACTCGCGCGACGGGTGGCGATCGTGGGGACGATGACGCTGGCCATCTTCGCGATCCTGTTCTTCCGACTTTGGTTCCTGCAGGTGCTCTCGGGCGACCAGTACGCGGCCGCGGCAAGCGTGAACTACGTGCGAAACCTCGAGATCGCGGCGCCGCGCGGCGAGATCCTCGACTCGAGCGGCCAGATCCTCGCCAAGAGCCAGCGCGCCTACGCGGTGGAGATCTCCCCGCCCGGCCTGCCCGTTCCGCTCACCGACAAGAACCTCGCGCACCCGCCGCAGCCGGACGCCCAGCTGTACGACCGCGTCGCGGGCGTCGTCGGCCTGCCGACCAAGCGCGAGAAGTGCCCGGTGGACGGCCACGGTGTGCTCCGCGTCTCCCAGATCGCGTGTGAGGTCGATCAGGGCTACGTGCAGCTGCCGTACGCCGAGGCGACGGTCGCGACCGACATCACCTCCCAGCAGCTCTGGTACCTGTCAGAGCGCCAGGGCTCGTTCCCCGGTGTGAGCGTCCAGCAGATCTACCAGCGGTCCTATCCGTTCAAGGACATCGCGTCGCAGCTGCTCGGGATCGTCAGCCGGATTACCCCCGGGGAGGTCAATCAGCGCTACTTCGCCGGCGTGTCGCAGAACGATTCGGTCGGCCAGTCGGGGCTCGAGGCCTCATACGACCGCTACCTGCGTGGCGTCGACGGGGCGGAGAAGGTCAAGGTCGACGCGCTCGGCAACTTCGACGGGTACCTGTCGGAGACGCCACCGACCCCCGGCGACAACCTCAAGCTGTCCCTCAGCGAGCCGCTCGAAGCGGTCGGCCAGCAGTCGCTTCAGGAGTCGATCGACTCGAACTATCCGGCGAACGGGGGCGCGTTCGTGGCGATGAGCCCCGTCAACGGACAGATCTACGCGATGGGCTCGCTCCCGAGCTACGACGCGAACGTGTTCACCAAGCCCGTCCCGACCGCCGAGTACGAGGCGCTGTTCGGAGCGAACTCGGGCGATCCGCAGGTGAACCGCGCCTATCAGAGCGTCGGGCCGACCGGGTCGACGTTCAAGCCGATCACCGCGACCGCGGCGCTCGAGAGCGGGGCCTGGACGACCGGCGAGACATTCGATGACACCGGTCAGTTCTGCATCTCCGGGCAGTGTCGCCACAACGCGGGCAACGCCGTCGACGGCGCACTCGACCTCGAGAACGCGATCCAGGTCTCCTCCGACGACTTCTTCTACAACCTCGGTGCGCTGACCAACTCGCCGGCGCCGAACGGCGGCGCGCTCCAGAAATGGGCCCGCCTGTACGGGATCGGCCGCAAGACCGGGATCGACCTCCCCGACGAGAATCCGGGGACGCTTCCCGACGCGGCCTGGCGGTCGCAGCGCAACCAGCTCGAGGCCGAATGCGACAGCGCCACTGGTCCGTTCAAGGGGAAGCCCAAGCATCCGCCCGGCGGCTGCGGGATCGCGGACGGCACCGACCGGCCCTGGTCGATCGGCGATAACGAAAGCCTTGCCGTGGGACAGGGCGACGTCCAGGTCACCCCGCTCCAGCTCGCCGTCGTCTACGCGACGATCGCCAACGGCGGGACTGTCGTGACGCCGCACATCGGAGAGGATGTGCAGAGCGCCGACGGCACCGTGCTTCGCTCGTTCAACCCGCCGCCGCAGCGCCACATCAACATCGACCCAACGTATCTCGACACGATCCGCGCCGGACTCCGGGCCGCCGCCTCGCAGCCGGGCGGAACGTCGGCGGACGTGTTCCAGAACTTCCCCGAGCCGGTGTACGGCAAGACCGGCACGGCTCAGTACACGGGTCAGCAGGACTACGCCTGGTACGCGTGCTTCGTGCCGCCGAGCGCGACCACCAAGCCGATCGTGGTCATCGTGACCGTGGAGCAGGGTGGGTTCGGCGCGGTCGGCGCGGCGCCGGTCGCGCGGCAGATCCTGTCGCAGTGGTTCTTCGGCAACAAGGGCCAGTACACGGCCGGAAGCTCGCAGACGCTGTGAGCGCCGGCGCCGCTCCGATCCGAGCCGTCGAGGTCGAGGCCGCCCCGCGGCCGCACGCGCTCCTGCGGATCGATCCGCTGCTGTTCCTGGCTGCGATCGGTCTTGCCGTCTGCTCGATCGTCACCTTGAAGGGCGCGACCCGGACGATGAATCCCGGACACCCGCTGTACTACGTCGAGCGCCAGGGGATCTACTTCGGGATCGGGATCGTCCTCGCGCTGCTGCTGGCGCAGATCGACTACTCGCGGCTGCGCGAGTACAAGTACGGCCTGTACGGCGTGATGATCGCGCTCAACCTCGTGGTGCTGGGGATGCCGCGGGTCCAGGGCGCCGCGCGCTGGATTCCGCTCCCGTTCTTCCAGCTCCAGCCGTCCGAGTTCGGCAAGGTCCTTCTGATCGTCGCCGTGTCGGCATTTGCGGTCGACCGCTCTCGGCGGTTGCACGAGCGCCGCACCACGGCGCGGATCATGCTGCTGGCGTTGATCCCGGCCATGATCGTGATCCCGCAGCCGGACCTCGGGACCGCGCTCGTGTACGTCGCGGCCGGGTTCGCGATCCTGTTCTTCGCAGGAACGTCGTGGAAGCAGCTCACTGCGCTGGTGATTCTGTTCGTAGCGGCCACCGTGCTCGTGCTCGTGGTCGCTCCCGCCACCGGCCACCATCTTCTCAAGCCATACCAGATGCAGCGCCTCACGGGCTTCCTGCATCCGTCGCACGACCCCCGGAACCAGACGTACAACATCACGGAGTCGCTGACCGCGATCGGCTCCGGCGGGAAGACCGGACTGGGCACCGCCGGTGCCTCGCAGGTCAACCTGCACTTCCTGCCGGCCCCGAGCACCGACTTCATCTTCGCGGTGGTCGGGGAGACCTATGGCTTCGTCGGAGCGGCGGTCGTGCTGTCGCTGTACGCGCTGATGATCTGGCGCGGGCTCCGCATCCTGACGATGTCCAAGAACCTGTATGGGACGCTGATCGCGGGCGGCGTCCTGGCCATCCTGATGTTTCAGGTGTTCGTCAACGCGGGCATGACGATCGGAATCATGCCGATCACCGGAGTCCCCTTGCCGCTGATGAGCTACGGCGGCTCCTCCGTCCTGGTGACGTTCATCGCGATCGGCCTTCTACAGTCAATATGTGTGCAAGCACGCATGACTGCCGCGACGAAGACCCGAGGGTTGGTTTCGTCATGACCGCTGCCCCGCTTACGAGGGCGCGCGGCACGTGTTCGACCGGAGGATCGAGCTCTCAAAGCTCGTGCTCCCTCCGCGAACTTACCCAAACTTCCATAAAGGACTGAATGAGAATTGAAGAAGCAAGTGTTGGTCAGCGTCGACCGGGGCGAAACCCGCGTCGCGCTGTTGGAGGCGGCCGGGTCGGTCGCCGCCCGTAAGAGCGCGTCGAAGTCGGCGACTACCCGCCGGCGTCGCAAGCCGGCCAAGCCGGCGGCTGGATACCACGTCGCAGAGCTGTATCTGGAGCGCCGCGGAGCGCGCTCGATCGTCGGGAACATCTACAAGGGGCGCGTCGACAACGTGCTCGGCGGCCTCGAGGCGGCGTTCGTCGACATCGGGCTCGATAAGAACGGGTTTCTGCACGTCGACGAGATCGTGCTGCCGGGGGTGGAGGCGCCCCGCCGGGGCCGAGGCACCGGGCGGGACAACCGCCAGATCGGCGACATGCTGAAGCCCGGGCAGGAGATCGTCGTCCAGGTCGTCAAGGACCCACTGAAGACCAAGGGCGCGCGGCTGAGCATGGACCTCACGATCGCCGGCCGCTACATGGTGTACGCGCCGTACGGCGAGGGCGTCGGCGTGTCCCGCCGGCTCGACGAGGGCGAGCGGGAGCGGCTGCGCAAGGAGGCGGCGAAACTCGATTTGAAGGGCGCGGGCGCGATCGTGCGAACCGCGGCGCAGGGGGCGACACGCGCGGATCTCGAGCGCGAGCTGTTGTATCTGTTCAAGCTGAACGAGGTCTTGCAGAAGCGCGTCGCCGAGACCACGGCGCCGGCGCTCGTCTTCCAGGAGGCCGACCTGTCGGTGCGGGTCGTGCGCGACATCTTCTCCTCGGCGTTCGAGCGAGCGGTCGTCGATGACCCCAAGCAGCACCACCGGCTGGTGTCGTTCTTCTCGCGCACCGCGCCCGAACTGGTCGACCAGGTCGAGCTGTGGGAGGAGGAACAGCCCCTGTTCGAGGCGTTCGGGGTCGAGCAGGTGCTCGACTCGACGCTGTCGCGGCGGGTCGACCTGCCCAGCGGCGGCTACCTGGTGATCGACTACGCCGAGGCGCTGACCGTGATCGACGTCAACTCCGGGTCGTTCGTCGGCCGCGGCAAGGCGGCGCGGCTCGAGGACACGATCACCAAGACCAATCTGGAGGCCGCCGACGAGGTCGTGCGCCAGCTGCGGCTGCGCGACATCGGCGGGATCATCGTTATCGACTTCATCGACATGGCCCGGGCCCGGAACCGCGACGCGGTCCTGAAGGTATTGCGGGCCGCGCTCGACGAGGATCGCACGAAGACGTTCGTGGTCGAGATCTCGCCGCTCGGGCTCGTCGAGATGACCCGTCAGAACGTCACCGAGGGCGTGCGCGAGATCATGACCCGGCCGTGCCCGACGTGCCACGGCGACGGCGTGATCAAGTCCGAGGAGACGCTCGCGATCGAGTTCGAGCGCCGGATGCGCGACCTGGCCAAGGAGACCAAGGACGAGGCGCTGCTGATCCAGATGAACCCGCGGGTCAGCGCCGAGTTCACCCGCGACGAGGCGCGAGTCCTCCGTCAGATCGAGGAGGAGACCGGCAAGTGGTTCCACTTCGAGGGCTCCGAGGGCTTGCCGCTCGATCACTTCGCGGTCGTGCTCGAGGACGACCTCAAGCGCGTCGTCGAGCGGGCGGTGCCGTTCCGCGCCGGCGAGGAGGTGCATGTCGAGATCGTCGAGCCGCACATGTACAGCCCAGGTGACGCGGTCGCGAAGGTCGACGGCTACATAATCTCGATCAAGGGCGGCGGCGACTACGTCGGCGAGAAGCACCTGGTCCGGATCGAGGAGGCGGGGCGGACCGAAGCCGTCGCCTCGCTCCTGGACGTCCCCGCGCCGGGCGCGCCGTCGTCGAACGGGAGTGGCGACGGGGATGACGCGGGCGATGATCTAGAATCGAAGCCTCGGCGTCGTGGCCGCAGAGGCGGACGGCGCCGTTCCGGCGCTACGGCCGAGTCGGCTCCGAGCACCGCTGCAACCGAATGAGCACCTACGCGATAGTCAAGACCGGCGGTAAGCAGTACCGCGTCGAGCAGGGTCAGAAGCTGCTCGTCGAGCGGCTGCCCGTCGGCGATGGCGAGTCCGTGGCGCTGCAGCCGCTCCTGTTCGTCGACGGCTCTGATGTGGTCGACGGCGAGGGGTTGTCGGGCGTGTCGGTTACGGCTCGGGTCGTCGCCCACGAGCGCGGCCCCAAGCTTCGCATCGTGAAGTTCAAGCCCAAGCGCGGCTACAAGCGGCGCACCGGCCACCGGCAGAACCTCACGCGGATCGAGGTTACGTCGCTCGGCGTGACGTCTTCGGGCCGCGGGGGCTCTGCGACGAAGGAGGCGAGCGATGGCTCATAAGAAGGGACTTGGCTCCTCCCGCAACGGTCGCGACTCCAAGGCCAAGCGGCTCGGCGTGAAGGTGTTCGCCGGCGAGGCCGTCACCGGTGGCGAGATCATCGTTCGCCAGCGCGGCACGAAGTTCAAGCCGGGCGACGGCGTCGGGATCGGGAAGGACGACACGCTGTTTGCCCGTTCGGCGGGCACCGTGGAGTTCACGCGCGGCCGGCGTGGCCGCGTGATCTCGGTGGCGCCCGTGTCGGACTCCTCCGAGTCTTAGGGCAGGCGCCGGCAATCGCGCCGGCGCCCACCGCCCCTCTTCCACTCCCGTGGCTGGCTGGCTGGCTAGCCAGCCGGGACCGGTGGTGCGCGGTTCGGCTCGCCCGGCGGGCATGGACGCCCGCCGGAACGGCCCCACGGATGCCGGCGAAGCCGGCCCCTAACCAGCCGTCACTAGCTGCGAGGTGCAGAGGGGACAGCGCTTCGCGTTGACCGGGATCGCGCTGGTGCACTCCGGGCACTCCTTCGTGGCCGGATCCTCCTTGGCGCGGCGCGACATGAGCGCGTTGATCGGCGCCACGACGATGAAGAACACGGCGGCGGCGACCGTCACGAACGTGAGCACGTTGTTGAGGAAGTCGCCGTAATTGAAGTGGCTGCCATTGATCGTGAACGACAGCGCGGCGAAGTTCGGCTTGCCGAAGATCGCGGCGACGATCGGCGTGATGATGTCGGCGACGAGCGCCTTGACGACCGCCGTGAACGCGGTGCCGATGACGACCGCCACCGCGAGGTCGACGACGTTGCCGCGCAGGACGAATTGCTTGAAGTCTGTGAGCAGTTTCGGCACTGGTTGCTGTCTTGTTTCGTCACATCGGGGGGAGGATCCTCTGGCCTATGGCGATAGAGGTGGCATAGATGCACCCCCAGCGCCATTGGGTGGGCCAACTTGCCGATCGCCAGGCCGGGCGGGTGAGCGTCACGCAACTCGGCGCGCTCGGGATTGAGAGCTGGTTGATCGCCCGTTGGGTGGACGGCGGCTACCTGCACCAGGTGCTCCCCCGGGTGTACGCGGTAGGACACCGCGCGCCGAGCGTCGAGGCCGACGTGACCGCTGCGGTCCTGTACGCCGGCCCGGGCGCGATGTTCAGCCACGCCACCGCGCTCTGGTGGCGCGGCCTCCTCGACCGCCAGCCGTGGCCGATCCAGGTGAGCACCCCGCGGCGGTGCCGGTCGCTGGACGGCGTGACGGTCCATGGCCGGCGCGATTGCCAGCGCGATTGGCACAAGGGCCTGCCCACGACCACCGTCGAGCAGGCGCTGCTCGACTTCGCCGCGGTGGCGCCGCTCGAACGCGTCCGCTATGCCCTGTCGGTGGCGGACTACCGCCAGAAGCTCGATATCTCCGCGCTCCAGGTGATCGCCAGTAACGGTCGTGCCGGGAGCACCAAGTTGCGCACGGCGCTAAAACGCCACGAGCCGAAGCTCGCGCACACCAGGAGCCCGCTCGAGCGGATCTTCCTGCCTTTCTGCGAGGCACGCGGGATACCGCTCCCAGACGACGTCAACGTTTTGATCGAGGGCGTCCTCGTGGACGCGGTGTGGTGGAAGCAGCGCCTGGTGGTCGAGCTCGACGGCAAGGACAACCACAGCTCGTGGGCGCAGATCCAGCGCGACCGCAGCAACGAGTTGCGCCTGCGCACCGCGGGGTTCGACGTCATGCGCTACGGCACGGTGCAGTTCGAGGAGCAGCCCGAGCTGGTGGCGCGCGACCTGCTCGCGCGCGTCAGCTCGGCGGTCGCGTAGGCCCGAACCTGGAACACGGGATCGGACATGCCACGATGATCACCCATGCAGGACCGCGCACGAATCCACGTCCAGGCCGGCGGAGGGGGCGACGGCTGCCTCAGCTTCCGCCGCGAGGCGCACGTGCCCAAGGGCGGGCCGAACGGCGGCGACGGCGGTCGCGGTGGCGATGTCGTGCTCGTGTGTGATGACTCGCTGCGGGATCTCGAGACGTTCCGGCGCAAGTCGCATTTCAAAGCGCGCCGGGCCGGTCATGGGGAGGGGGCGCTGCGCCACGGCAAGGACGGGGCCGATCTGATCATCTCGGTGCCGCCGGGGACCGAGGCGTTCGTCGAGGCCGACGGCACCGTCCACGACCTGACCCGCCCCGGACAGAAGGCCGTGGTGGCGCGGGGCGGTCCGGGCGGCCGCGGCAACAAGCGCTTCGCCGGGCCGACCCACCAGACGCCACGCTTCGCGGAGAAGGGGCTGCCCGGCGAGGAGACCTGGATCACGCTCCAGCTGAAGCTGCTCGCCGACGTCGGTCTCGTCGGCCTCCCCAACGCCGGGAAGTCGTCACTGCTCGGACGCCTTACGCGTGCGCATCCCAAGGTCGCTGATTACCCGTTCACGACGCTCGAGCCGGCGCTTGGCACGCTCCAGACCGACGACCGCCAGCTGGTGATCGCGGACATCCCCGGGCTGATCGAGGGCGCCAGCGGCGGCGCGGGGCTTGGTCACGACTTCCTGGCGCACATCGAGCGGACGCGGCTGCTCGTGCACGTGCTCGACCTGGCGCCGCTCGACGGCTCGGACCCGGAGGCGAACTACGCGACCGTCGAGCGCGAGCTCGAGCTGCACAACCCGCGGCTCGCGGTCCTGCCGCGCGTGCTCGCCCTGTCGAAGGCGGATCTGGTCGACGAGCCGGCACGGGAAGCCGCGCGCGCTGCCTGGGTGGCGCGACTTGGTCCGGACACGCCGGTGGTCGTGACGTCCTCGGCAACCGGGCTCGGACTCAGCGAGCTCGCCGGCGAGCTCGTCCGGCACGTCCCGGAGACGATCGCCGAGGACGAGGATGAGGTTGCCGGCGCGGCGGTCGAGATCGAGCCGCTCGACGACCTCGCCGAGCATCGCGTGTTCCGGCCGGCGGCCGACCGCGCCTACCGGGTGGTCAAGGTCGGAGACGGCGCCTACCGCGTCAGCGGGAAGGGGATCGAACGGCTGGTCGCGCGGTACGACCTCGAGAACGAGGATGCGCTCGCGTACCTCGAGCGCAGGCTGCGCGGGATTGGCGTGATCCGCGCGCTCGAGGCCGAGGGGTTCGAGCCGGGCGACGAGGTGGAGATTGCGGGGATCGCGTTCGACCTCGATCCGGAATAGTGGCGCAAAAGCTCGCGCCGTTGGTGCAACGGCCAGGTCCTGCCGACCACGCGGTGCGTGGCCCAGTTCGTCACGGTGAACCTTAAAGTCGCCAAGCGGGAGCGGTTCACGTCGGTCTCCGTGAAGATCGCGCGCCAGCGGTGGCACCGGCACAAGGCCCGAGGACACCGGACCCGGATCCGGCTGAACCTCGGGGCGAAGGGCCACCACAACGTGTGGGTCCGCTTCTTCGAGCGAATCAAGGTACGATCGCGCGCCGAAACTATCCGGTTCGCGCGGGTTTATCACCGCTGCTGAAGACCGGTGCTGAGAACTATTGAGGAGGTCCGCACGGATGCTCGTGCGTCACAAGCTGCCCCTGGCGGGCGTCGTCGTTACCGTGGTCGCGATGTTTTGCGTAGTCGGTGTGTCTGCCGCCGGTGCGAGAGTGCTGCGCGTCGGCACGTACCGCGGCATCCCCGGCCAGTACAAGTCGATCCAGGCGGCGGTCGACGCGGCGCATCCCGGCGACTGGATCCTGATCGCCCCTGGCGACTACAAGACGAGCTCGAGCAGCTCGCCGAAGGCCGCGCCCGATGCGCCCGCCGGGATCCTGATCACGAAGCCGCGGATCTACCTGCGCGGAATGAACCGCAACACGGTGATCGTCGACGGCACCAAGCCGGGGTCACCCCGTTGCAGTAACTCCGAGTCGGCCCAGAACTTCGGACCTCACGCGAAGAAGGGGGCCCTCGGGCTGAACGGGATCATGGTGTGGAAGGCGGCCGACGTCTGGATCCAGAACCTGACCGTGTGCAACTTCCTCGGTGGCGCGGGCGGCGACGGTGACACCGGCAATGAGATCTGGTGGAACGGTGGCGCCGACAGCGGCAAGGTCGGTGGACACGGTTACTACGGCTCGTACATGACCGCGACGAGCACCTACTTCAAGGGTGAGGTGACCGCGGCCGAATACGGCATCTTCTCGAGCAACTGGACCGGCGGCACTTGGGATCAGAGCTACGCCAGTAACTTCAACGACTCGGGCTACTACATCGGCGCGTGTCAGCAGGTCTGCCACCAGACGATGGAGAACGCGTGGGCCGAGTTCAACGCGCTCGGGTACTCAGGGTCGAACTCGGGCGGTTGGCTGCTGATCGAGAACTCGCGCTTCGACAACAACGAGGACGGGTTTGACACCAACAGCCAGAACGGCGACGAGCCCTCGCCTCAGAACGGGGCGTGCCCCGCCGGAGTGGCCCCGCCAGTCGCCGGCGCGCCGTCGTGCTGGGTCCTTTACCACAACACGTTCGACGACAACAACAACCCGAATGTGCCCTCCGCGGGGTCGGCGGCCGCGGGACCGGTGGGCACCGGCATGTCACTGTCGGGCGGACGGAACGACACCGTGATGGACAACCTGTTCGAGAACAACGGCGCGTGGGGCCAGATCACGATTCCGTATCTGGACAGCGGCAAGCCGTGCACGGGGGGGATCCTCAATGCGATCGGAGCGGGCAGCTGCCTGTTCGACGAAAGCGGCGACGCACTGCTCGACAACACGTTCTCCCACAACGGGTTCTTCGGCAATCCGAGCAACGGCGACCTGGCCCTGACGAACTTCGAGCAGGGCCCGACCGACTGCTTCAGCGGCAACGTGGAGCAAGGCGGTGGCGCCGTCACCACCACCCCGGCGAGTCTCGAGCAGACGTACCCGACGTGCAACGGGCAGACGGTCGCCGCCAGCGAAACGGCGGCCGGGTCGTTCACGGACGAGGTGCTGTGCGACGCCCAGGTCTCGCTCGCAGCGGGCGCGAAGCCTCCGTGCCAGCCCACCGACCACTACCCGCGACGGACGAAGGTCGTCATGCATCCGCTGCCCAAGCACCTGGCGACGATGCCGAACCCGTGCGCCGGCGTTCCCGCGAATCCGTGGTGCCGGGCCAAGAAGCAGGGATGAGGACTGTGCGTCCGCGGCGCCTCGCGGCCGCGCTGATTGTTGCTACGGCGCTGTTGGCCGCGGGTGCGGCCGCAGCGTCGGCGCGCGTCCTGATAGTGACCCAGCGGCAGGTGTCGTACCCGCACTACACGACGATCCAGGCCGCGGTGAACGCCGCCCACCGCGGCGACTGGATCCTGATTGCGCCCGGCGTTTACACCGGGACCGTCCGGGTCAACACGCCAGACCTGCACCTGCGCGGCATGAACCGCAACAAGGTGATCCTCGACGGCCGCCACCGCGTCGGCAACGGGATCGTGATCACGTCGAGCGGCGTGTGGATCGAGAACCTGACGGTGCGGAACTTCGACCGGCGCACGCGCGAGGACGCGGCCGACGGCAACGAGGTGTGGTGGGAGGGAGCGGGTCCTCTCGGCACGCGGATCGGGATCCACGGCTGGTGGGGTCAATACCTGACCGCGTACGACACCGGCCTGCTCGGCGGCTACGGCCTGTATGCCGGCCACTCGGTCGACGGCTGGTTCAAGCACGTCTACGCGTCGGGATTCAACGACTCCGGCGTGTACGTCGGAGGCTGTCGCGACTGTCATGCGCTCGTGCAGGACGCGCTCGTCGAGCGCAACGCGCTTGGCTGGTCGAGCACGAACGCCGGCGGCCATCTGATCGTCGAGGACTCGACCTTCCGCGACAACAGCGTCGGCGTCGCCCCGGACTCCGAGCCCGACGACGATCTGCCGCCGCCGCAAGACGGTGCCTGCAACTCGGGGTCGAACCGGGCGAGGCTGCCGACGTTCACCTCGACGCAGATCGACCGCTGCACGATCTTCCGCGACAACGTGATCGAGGACAACGGCAACATTTCGACGCCGGCCAACTCGGACATCCTGAACGCGCCGTGGGGCGAGGGCCTGGTGCTCGGCGGCGACTACGCCGACCTGATCGAGGACAACACGATCAAGGACAACCCGACGTTCGGCGTGCTCGTGCTCGAGCGGCCGGATCCGTTCCCGCCGACGTCTAAGACCGTGTACTTCCAGTCGTCGGGCAATGAGGTTTCGGACAACACGGTGACCGGCAACGGGAGCGTTTCCGGCACTGATGACCTCGCGCTCGAGGGTGGCGTGTTCGGTACGCAGAACTCGGTCAACAACTGCTTCTCGGGGAACACGTTCGGTACTTCGAGCCCGGCCGATCTCGAAGGCACCTGGGGGTGCCAGAACGCCACCACGCCGAACGGCGGGGCCGCCCTGTTCAATGAGATCCTCGCGCTGATCGCGCAGTCCGGGGCGCGGCATCAGCGCCCGCAGCCGGCGCCGGCGCCGCAGCCGACGATGCCGCGGCCGTGTCAGGGCGTGCCGAAGAACTCGCTCTGCGGCTGACGCGGTCGTGGTTCGGCGGGGCGGGGGTCGTCGCAGGATCCCCTACCCCGGGGATCAGCCGCCCCCTAACCTCTTGGGGCGATGGGATCGGTGGTCGTAAAGCTCGGCTCGAGCATCGTCGCGGACGACCGCGGCGAGGTGCGCATCGACGTGCTCACCCGCATCTGCGACGAGCTCGCCGAGCTCCACCGTGCCGGCCGCCAACCGGTGGTCGTCACCAGCGGGGCGATCGCCCGTGGCATGGGCGTGATGGCGCTCCCGATCCGCCCACGCGCTATGGACGAGCTGCAGGCGGCGAGCGCGGTCGGGCAGGGCAAGCTTTACCAGATCTACGACGGGCTGCTCCGCGAGCGCGGGATGCAGACGGCGCAAGTGCTGCTCACATTCTTCGACATGAGCGCGCGCACCCATTATCTGAACGCCCGCCAGACGCTGCGCAAGCTGCTCGACTGGCGGGTGATCCCGGTGATCAACGAGAACGACACCACGACCACGGACGAGATCTCGTTCGGCGACAACGATTTCCTCGCGGCGCAGGTCGCGATCCTGCTCGCCGCGGACCGCCTGTTGCTGCTGACCGATGCCGAAGGGCTGTTCACGGCGGACCCGCGCGTGGATCCGGCGGCGCGTCTGGTGGCCGAGGTGACGTCGTTTGAGGAGCTCGGCAGCCTGGCGATCGGCCACACCACGTCGCCGCTCGGCTCGGGCGGGATGCGATCGAAGGTCGTCGCCGCCGAGATGGCGACCGCCGCCGGAATCCCGACCGTGATCGCGAGCGGCCTGCGTCCCGGAGGGCTGCTCGCGGCGGCCTCCGGCGAGGGCGTCGGCACCCGCTTCCCGGCGCGCTCCGGGCGTTACTCGAGCTTCAAGCTGTGGCTGAAATACGCCAAACCGACTCGGGGCCGGGTGCAGATCGACGCCGGCGCCGCGCGGGCGCTGCGTGAGGGCGGCACCAGCTTGTTACCCGTCGGGATCGTCGAGGTTTCCGGGGACTTCGATGCCGGAGACGCGGTCGACGTCGCGTACGACGGTGACCTCGTCGGCAAGGGGATCTGCAACTACTCCGCGGGCGAGCTACGCCGTGTGCGCGGTCTGAAATCGGCAGACGTCCGCGAGCGGCTGCCGCGGGCGACCGACGAAGCGGTCCACCGCGACTACTTCGTGCTCGCGTAACCTGTGTTTTTGATGGCGACGACCGTCACATCTGTTGCGGAGACGTGTGCGGGCGCCAAGCGGGCCGCGCGGGTGCTCGCGAGCGTGCCGTCGGGCGTGAAGGACGTCGCGCTCGAGGCGATCGCGGACGAGCTGATCGAGCGCACGCCAGAGATCCTCGAGGCCAACGCGCGCGATCTCGAGGCGGGACGCGAGGCCGGGTTGACCGACGCGCTGATGGACCGGCTCGCGCTCGACGCCGGCCGGATCGCGGCCGTTGCCCAGCAGGTCAGGGACATCGTGGCGCTCCCGGATCCCGTGGGCGAGGTAATCGACGGCTTCCGGCTCGCCAACGGGCTCGACGTGCGCAAGGTGCGGGTCCCGCTCGGAGTGGTCGCGGTCGTGTACGAGGCGCGCCCGAACGTCACGATAGATGCTGCGGCACTGTGCCTGAAATCGGGCAACGCGGTCGTGCTGCGCGGCTCCTCGACCGCCGCGCACTCGAACGCGGTGCTCGCTGCGGTCGCGATCGAGGCCGGCCTCGCCGCCGGACTCCCCGACGGGGCGATGGCGCTGGTCGCAGGTGGCGGTCACGCGGAGCTCGAGCAGCTCGCGACGCAAACGGGCGTCGTGGATCTGATCGTCCCGCGCGGTGGGGAGGGGCTGAAGAACGCGCTGAAGGGCGTGGCCACGGTGCCCGTCATGTACGCGGCCTCGGGGAACTGCCACGTGTACGTCGACGCGACCGCGTCGCTCGACGACGCACTCGCGATCGTCTTGAACGCGAAGACGCAGCGTCCGAGCGTGTGCAACGCGGCGGAGACGCTGCTCGTGCATCAGGCGATCGCGGAGGAGTTCCTGCCGAGTGCGCTCGGTGCCCTGTCGGCGGCGGGGGTCGAGTTGCGGGTTGACTCGCGTGCGCGGGGGTTTGCGGGCGGAGTGTCGGTCGCGGACGCGACCGAGGAGGACTGGGAGACCGAGTATCACGCGCTGACGCTGGCGGTCGGCGTGGTCGACTCGGCCGAGGAGGCGATCGACCACATCAACCGTTACGGCTCCGGTCACTCGGAAGCGATCGTCACCCGGGACACCGAGGCCGCGCGAGCGTTCCAGCTCGGCGTGGACGCCGCGTGCGTGTACGTCAACGCGTCGACCCGATTCACCGACGGAGGGGAATTCGGGATGGGAGCGGAGATCGGCAACTCGACCCAGAAGCTCCACGCGCGCGGGCCGATCGGGCTGCGCGAGCTGTGCTCGTTCAAGTACCTGATCGAGGGCTCGGGCCACGTCCGAGCGTGAGCGGGTCGAGCGGGTCGGGGCGATGCCCCGTGGCGAGGGCGTGAGCGGGTCGGGGTGCTGCCTCGGTGGCGCGGTCGGGGCGCTGCTCAGTCGCCGGGGCGGGAGCGGTCCGGAGCGCTGACGCCCGGTGCGCATCGGCATCCTGGGCGGAACGTTCAATCCGCCACATCTTGGTCACCTCATCTGCGCCCAGGAGGCGTACCTTCAGCTCGAACTCGACCGAGTGACGCTGATCCCTGCACGGATACCACCGCACAAACCCGTCGACGACGAGCCGGGCCCCGAGCACCGGCTCGAACTGTGCCGGGTCGCGGTCGGCGACGACGAGCGGTTCGACGTCTCCGATCTCGAGATCACGCGAGAGGGGCCGTCCTACACCGTCGATACGCTCGAGTTGCTGCATTCTCGAGCGCCCGAAAGCGAGCTGTTCCTGATCGTCGGCGGTGATATCGCCGCCGGGCTGCCGAGGTGGCACGAGGCGGAGCGGGTCCTGTCGCTCGCCACGCTGGCCGTGGCCGGGCGGCGTGGGACCTCGCGCGCCGAGGTCGACGAGGCGCTGAGCGGCCTGGCCGGTGGCGAGCGCGCGCGGTTCTTCCAGATGCCGTCGATCGGCATATCGTCGACCGTCCTGCGCAGGCGCGTCCGCGCCCGGGAGTCGATCCGGTACTACGTTCCGGACGCGGTCGCGAGCTACATCGATCGCCACCGCCTCTACGCTGGGTAGCCTGAATCTGATGACGCCAGAAGAACTTGCAGCCGCGATCGCCGAGTACGCCGCCGATCGAAAGGCGCTCGAGATCGTGCAGCTCGACCTGCGGGGAATGATCGGCTACACGGACTACTTCGTGATCTGCACGGGCCGGAGCGAGCGCCAGACCAAGGCGATCCACGACGGAATCCACGAGGGCCTGAAGTCGGCACACCAGCGGCTGCCCCGGCGGGTCGAGGGACTCCCGGGCGCGCGCTGGATCCTGATGGACTACCTCGACGTGGTCGTCCACGTCTTCACCCCGGAGACGCGCGAGTACTACCGCCTCGAGCAGCTGTGGGGGGAGGCGCCGGCGCACGCCGTGGGCGCCGGCTCCGCCTAGCGATCTTCCAGGGCCGGGGCGTCGTCCCGGACGGCGTTCGACACGGCCAACCCCGGCGGCCGCGCGTCTGGCACCCGGATCGCCGTTGGCCTACAGGGCGGCCAGCAGCTTGGGCGCGACCTCCTTCTTGCGGCTCATGACCCCGGGCAACTCGATCTCGCTGTCCTGTGCGTGCAGGCCAAACGCCCGCGCGACGCCCGCGACGTCGCCCACCACCAGCAGGTCAGTTCCCTTGGTCAGTACGTCGGTCACCATCAACGCGTAGAGCTGGAGCCCCCGGTTCTCGCGAGCGGTCCGCATCGCCTCGAGCAGCTCGTCCTTGCGATCGAGCAATGACTTGCCGACGACCTCGATCTGGGCGATGCAGATCGGGTGCCCGCTGCTGGCGTGGTACTGCTTGGCATCGCGGGAGACGATCTCGCCGGCGCTGACCTCGGACACGTCGGAGCTCGCCTCGAACATCTGGCGACCGAAGTCGGACGCGTCGGTGGCGAGCACACGCTCGAGGTACTCGACGACCTGGCGGTCGCGCTCGGTCGTGGTCGCGGAGTTGAGGATGATCGTGTCGGACATGACCGCGCCCAGCAGCATCGTTGCGGTTGGCGGGCTCGGCTCCATGCCGTTCTGGCGGAAGCGTTCGACGACCAGCGTGGCCGTCGATCCGACCGGGTCGAACGTGGCGGTGACCGGGATCTGGGTCTCGATCGAGCCGATGTGATGGTGGTCGAGGATCTCGACGATCTCGGCCTGCTCGACGCCCGGCACGCTCTGAGCCCGTTCGGCGTGGTCGACGAGCAGCACGCGCCGGCGGGGTGGGGACACCAGATCGGATCGCGTTACCAGGCCGATCGGGCGGCGGTGAGAGTCGATTACGACTGCCGCGCCGTAGTGGCTCTCCTTGATCTGCTCTGAGATGTCCGCCACGAGCTCCTCCGCGGTGGCGGTCAGCGGCTCGCGCTCCATCAGCGCACTGCACGGCGCCGCCAGCGTGATCATCCGGCCCGACACGTAGCTGTCGAGCGGGGACACGATCACCGCAGTCTCTCGCTCGCGGGCCAGATCGAGTATCTCGTCCGTCGGCGTCGAGTCGTTGGACAGAACGATCAGCCTCGCGCCGTGCTCGATCGCCATCCGCTGCGCATCGGTTCGGTTGCCGACGACGACGACGTCTCCCTCGGAGATCCCGGTGCGGGTCAGGTCCATCGCCTGGACCCACACGCGTCCGGAAAGCGACTTGTCCTCGCCGGTCAAAAGCTTTCCATCGAGCACCTCGACGATCGCGCCGACCCGGGTGGGTGCGTCCTGCAAGGTCGAGGTCTCGCGTGTCTCGCGGATGTAGCGGCGCGCCAGGGCTCGCTCGGTGACGACCCCGACCAGAGCCCCGTCGCCGTCGACGATCGGCACGAGCTCGAGCCCGGCGCGTGCCATGTCCAGACCGGCTTCGCGGATCGGGGCGTCCTGGGCCACGATCGAAAAACCCGTGCGCATCACATCGGTCGCGCGAACCATGACGTGGGGGAGAAGCTCTGGCTGAGACGCGGCGCTGCGCTCGAGCAGCCAGCGGGTTTGCGCGTTGCAGGGGCCGAGCCGCACCGCGGTGTATGTGTTACGGGTGTCGAGGCGTCCCTTCAGCTCCGCGTAGCCGATCGCCGCCGCGATCGAGTCGGCGTCCGGGTTGCGGTGGCCGGAGACATAGATCGGGGGCATGCCGGCCCGATTATCGCCGGTGCCCGCCGTCGATCTCAACGCCGTCGGGTACGGTGGGGGCCGCGGGCGGTGGCGTCGGCAGCCAACGCGCGGGGACGCGCCGGCATCGGCGTCGCCGAGCCCTTGCCCGCAGGCGCGCAACCGCGTACTTTCCCTCAGCGAAGTCGAGGGCAGCGGCTTGCAGCTGCCGGACCACGTTCCCGAATGGAGAGAGCAACATGCCGTCCGCCCCCCAGATACTTCCGACTCAGATCCAGCAGGGCACCGCACCAGGCGTGAACTACCGGCTCGAAGGCGAGCTCGTCCCCGTGCTGCACATGGCGCTCGATGGGCAGGTCCCCGTGTACTTCGAGCACCACGTGCTCCTGTGGAAGTACCCGGAGATGCAGATCGGTCTCCATCCGCTCGGCAAGGGACTCAAGCGCCGCGTGTTCGGAGGGATGCCATTGCTCATGCTCGAGGCGCAGTCGCCGGGTGAAATCGCCTTCAGCCGCGACGCGCCCGGTCACGTTGTCGCGCTGCATTTGCAGCCGGGGCAGGGCATCATCGTGCGCGAGCACCAGTTTCTCGCCGCCACCGGTGGCGTCCAGTACGACTACAGCCGCATCCAGGGCTTCGCCAACATGCTCTACGGTGGCGGCTTCTGGGTCGACCAGTTCTTCGCGGGCGATCAGGAGGGCGTGGTCTGGATTCATGGATACGGCAACGTGTTCGAGAAGGCGCTCGAGCCGGGGGAGACGATCGACATCGAGCCCGGGGGTTGGCTGTTCCGCGACCACTCGGTCCAGATGGCCCAGCAGGTCTACGGGTTCAAGACCGGCCTCCTCGGCGGCGGCGCCGGCAACCTCGTGTTCAACCGCTTCACGGGACCGGGCAGGGTCGGCCTCCAGAGCGCTTACTTCCACCCGCCTGGAGAGGAGACCGGCGGTGGCGGCGGCCAGCAGCA
This sequence comes from uncultured Solirubrobacterales bacterium, assembly GCA_963701945.1. Taxonomy (GTDB): domain Bacteria; phylum Actinomycetota; class Thermoleophilia; order Solirubrobacterales; family Solirubrobacteraceae; genus Palsa-465. The sequence goes on from CAVPBV010000002.1 coordinate 67,073, forward strand.
GCAGGGCGGCGGAGGCATGCTTGGCAACGTCATCGGCGGTCTTCTCAACAACTAGGCAAACACGACCGTGAGCTTCGGACCGGGGCATCTTTCGGAGCATCCGCTCCCGCCGGGGATCGTCGGCGCCCTCGGGCTCGGCGGTTATCAGCTGCTCGTCGACGTCGGCGGAGTCGGCGCGGGCCGGCTCGGCTCGCACGCGTTCCTGCTGGTCGCGCCCGAGCCCGATCCGTCCCTGCCGGACGCCGGCACCCAGCTCTCGCTGCACCAGCCGCGGCTGAAGGACGAGCGCGAGGCCTCGGCGTTCACGCAGCTCGCGGCGCAGCTCGGCTACCTGCGTCTATCGGGTTATCGCCTGGCGCTCGAACGCGCCGGTCTGCGCAGCAAGGTCAACCTCGTCAACCCCGCCACCGGGGCGATCGTCGCGTCGATCCCCGACAAGCAGCCAGGCCGACTGTTCGGTGGCGGGGCGAGCGCGGCGAGCCTGCTCACGACCGTGCGCGGTCTCCCACTCGCCGGCCCGCCCCCGGACCTCCAGAGCCCCGAACTCCTGCGCCAGGTATTGCTGGCGCTCGCGCTCCGCGACGAGTCGATCGGTGGCGCCGAGGCCGCCGAGCTCGCCGATCGCGCGCTCGAGCTGACGCGGCAGAGCGGCGGTATGGATCCGCCGGCGGCGCTCGAGGCCGCAAAGCAGGACCGCGGCTCGTAGTCAGGCTAGCGGCGCGCCTCCCGGCGGGGCCCGAGCCCGCGGAGTGGCGGTCACTCGGATCGTCATGCGGGTCCGGCCCCAGTTAGGGGAGGAAGGAGGAGTTGTACCTCCGGCTTGTGGCCCGGCGGTACCGACGTCGGCACCGCCGCGGTAAGCCTCACCATAGGCTTCCCACGCCGGGTCACGACGACTTCCTGCCCGGCGGCGACCCGATCAAGCCAGAACCCGAACGACTCGCGGTATGCGTCGGCGCCAATCGTCACCGCCGCGTCGTTTGAGTTCGAATGGAGCTGAGGGGACTCGAACCCCTGGCCTCCACGCTGCCAGCGTGGCGCTCTAGCCAACTGAGCTACAGCCCCGTCGAATGTGAAGTCGTCTGCAAGGTTAATGCATGCCTGCTGTCCGTTGCGTGCGGGCATCAGCCGCAGGCTGACGTGTTGCCTGCCAATGAACCGTGCGGCCGGCAGTAGGAACGATCTATCCAGCTCGCCGCAATACACCGCGAACAGATCGACCTCGCCTTCGGTGTAAGTCGTGCGTACGTGCCCGCGGGTGGTGCAGCGCGACGTGCGCAGCAAGGCGATCACAACATCTCGCATCGCGCTCAGTCGTCCCCACTTCACCTGAACGCGGAACAGGTCGCCACCGATCTCCAGCGCGAGGTCGGTGCGCCCGTGCTCGGCGACCGGCCGCAGCACCCGGATCCCGGCTCTTACTGCCGCGAGGACGATCGCTTGCTCGGCGACGGCTCCCTTGACGTTCGAATTCATCACGAACGTATGTTCGCATGGGCTTCGGACGGAAAACCGTCCGATTGCGGGAGAAACGCGCGAGCCGGGAGGTCAGGCCGGCGGGATGAACTCGGGCACGTCCAGCCCGTCGTCGCCCGCGATGGCGTCGCCGTCGACCGGGAGCTCGCGGCTCCGAGCGCGCCGAGAGGCCGTCGAAGACCCGGAGCCCGATCCGGACCCGATCCCGGTGGCGCGTTCGACCCGGGCGATCTGGGCCGTCAGCGACGAGTGGACGCGCTGGACGTCGCCGAGCAGTCGCTCGGCGTTGGCGCGCAGCGAGTTGCCCATCTCGCGCAGGTTCCCAACCAGCTCGAGACCCTCGGAGCGGACGCCGTCCGCGGTGGCGCGGGCGTCCTCAAGTAAGCCGCGGGCCCGCTCCTCGGCCTCGGTTCGCGTAGTCGCGGCGGACTCGCGCGCCTCGGCGACGATCTGCGACGCGCTCTCCTCCGCCCGGGCGACAATCGCGAGTGCCTCGTTGGTGGCGGCGGTCGTGGCCGCCTCTGCCGCCGCCTCGCCTTCAGAGCGCAACCGCGCCGCCTCGACTTGCGCCAGCCGCACAGCCTCAGACGCCTCCTCCTCGCCGGCGCGCACCCGATTGTCGGCCGCCCGCTGCGCCTCCGCGATACGTGCATTGACCCGTTCCTCGGTCTCGAGGCGCATCCGCTCGGCGGTCTCCTCGGCGGCAGCGATGATCCCGGCGACGCGCTCGGCGGCGAGGGCCGCGCTGGGGCCCGGACGCCCGCTTGCACGCCCAGGTTGACGCTCGCTCGAGCCGGATCCGGCGTTGTCAGCCACGCTCGGATGGTAGAGCGGCGGCGGGAATCGCCTGCATAGAGCGACCCGCGGGGACATCTGGATCCGGCAGTCGCAAGTAACCTCCTAATAACTGTGTCCGAGCGACGCTATGACCCTAAGGAGATCGAGCCCAAGTGGCAGGAGCTGTGGGCGCGCGAGCGCACGTGGGAGGTCGCGAACGAGCCGACGCTTGACGGCCACGTTGACGCGCGCGAGAAGTCGTACGTGCTCGAGATGCTGCCGTACCCGAGCGGCGAGCCGCACATCGGCCACCTGAAGAACTACGCGCTCGGCGACGCGATCGCGCACTTCCACCGCCGGATCGGCCGGCGCGTGCTGCATCCGATGGGGTATGACGCGTTCGGCCTGCCCGCGGAGAACAACGCGATCAAGACCGGCGTGCACCCGCGCATCGCGACCGACCGGTCGATCGCGGCATATCGCCACTGGTTCCATCGCTGGGGTATCTCGATCGACTGGAGTCGCGAGCTCGGCACGCACGAGCCGTCGTACTACCGCTGGACGCAGTGGATCTTCCTGCAGCTGTTCGATCGCGACCTGGCCTACCGCAAGAAGGCGGCGGTCAAGTGGTGCCCGCACGACCAGACGGTGCTCGCCAACGAGCAGGTGATCGATGGGCACTGCGAGCGCTGCGGCCACCTGGTGGAGATTCGCCAGCTCGAGCAGTGGTTCTTCCGGATCACCGACTACGCCGACCGCCTGCTCGACGACCTGGCCACGATCGACTGGCCCGAGCACGTCAAGGCGATGCAGCGCAACTGGATCGGGCGCAGCGAGGGCGCCGAGGTCGTGTTCCGCTGCGAGGAGCTTGGGATCGACTATCCGGTGTTCACCACCCGGCCCGACACCCTGTTCGGCGCGACGTTCTTCGTCATGGCCCCCGAGCACCCCGACGTGTTCAAGCTGGCCGCGGGCACCGAGCACGAGCAACAGGTGCATGAGTACGTCAACACATCAATCACCGAAACCCCGGAGCTGCGTGGCGACGTCGACAAGCCGAAGAGCGGCGTCCCGCTGGGGCGCACCGTGACGAATCCCGTCACCGGCGAGCAGATCCCGATGTACGTCTCCGACTACGTGCTGATGGAGTACGGCACGGGCGCGATCATGGCGGTGCCGGCGCACGACCAGCGCGACTACGACTTCGCGAAGACGTTCGGCCTGCCGATCCGCCCGGTGGTCGCGGCCCGGGGAGAAGCGGAGCGGGACGGCGTCGGCGCATCCGGGGGTGACCCGAACGACCGCGAATCGCCAGACGACGCCGCGTTCACGACTCACACCGAGAACGAGGTTCTGATCAACTCGGGGCAGTTCTCGGGGATGAACGCGGTCGAGGGCCAGCAGGCGATCGTCGAGTGGCTCGACCGCGAGGGCAAGGGCCACTTCTCGGTGAGCTACAAGCTGCGCGACTGGCTCGTCTCGCGCCAGCGCTACTGGGGCTGCCCGATCCCGATCGTCTACTGCGAGAAGTGCGGCATGGTCCCGGTCCCCGAGGAGGACCTGCCGGTCGAGCTCCCCGAGATCGAGGACTACCAGCCGAAGGGCCGCTCGCCGCTCGCGGCGGCCGAGGACTGGGTCAACACGAAATGCCCGGAGTGCGGCGGCCACGCACGCCGCGAGACCGACACGATGGACACGTTCGTCGATTCGAGCTGGTACTACCTGCGCTACTGCGACGCGCGCGACAACGAGGCCGCTTGGGACCGCCAGGTGCTGCGCAGCTGGATGCCGGTCGACCAGTACATCGGTGGCGTCGAGCACGCGATCCTGCACCTGCTGTACTCGCGCTTCTTCGTCAAGGCACTCGCGGACATGAACCTCCTCGACGTCCAGGAGCCGTTCGCGTCCCTGTTCACCCAGGGCATGATTCTCGGCCCCGACGGCATCAAGATGTCGAGCTCGAAGGGGAACGTGATCGCCCCCAGCGAGATCGTCGAGTCCTACGGAGCGGACGCGGCGCGCTGCTACGTGCTGATCATCGGCCCCGCCGACCAGGACGCCGCCTGGTCGGACTCCGGCATCGACGGCGTGTATCGACGATTGCTCTCGCGCCTGTGGCGCCTCGCCGACGAGCTCTCCGACGACGGACGTGTCGCGGACCCCGCGCAAGCCGAGCAGCCCGCCAACCCGCAGGGCGATGCGTTGACGATCGTCCGCAAGGCCAACTGGGCGATCGACAAGGTCACCCGCGACACGGCCGGCCGCTGGGCCTTCAACACCGCGCTGTCGGCGATCATCGAGCTCCTCAACGAGATCTACCGCTACCCCGACGCGGATCCGCAGGCCCGGCGGTTCGCGACCGCGACCGCGGCATCGCTCCTGTTCCCGTTCGCGCCGCACCTCGGCGCCGAGGCGTACGAGATGCTCACCGGCCGGCGCGTGTGGGAGGAGCCGTGGCCCGACGCCGATCCCGACATGCTTCAGGCCGACACGTTTCAGCTCGTCTGCCAGGTCAACGGCAAGGTCCGGGACCGGGTCGATGCGCCCTCGGGGGCGCCGAAGGACGAGCTCGAGCGCCTGTGCCTCGAGTCCCGCGGCGTCAAGGTCCACCTTGACGGGCACGAGATCGCGAAGGTGATCGTCGTCCCGGACAAGCTGGTCAACGTCGTCGTTCGGTAGTGGGCGATGCGCTCGGGCGACTCTCTGGAGAGCGCGCTCCGGGCCATCCAACAGCACGCGTAGACTCGATTGGTGCCCGCGTTCAAGCCCGCATACCTGATCCATGGCGACGATCACGGCCGGATCGCCGAGCGTCGCCGACGCCTGCGGGCGATCGCCGAGGGGGAGAGCGGCACCCAGGGGATCGAGCTGTTCGAGGGCGACGCCGCCACTCCCGAGGCCGTCGCGAACGCGCTGAACTCGCTCACGTTCGCGATCGGCCGTCGCTTCATCATCGTCGATGGCACCGAGCGTTGGACCGACAAGCAGTTCGAGCCGCTCGACGCCGCACTGAAAGCGATCCCGGAGGACACGACCGTCGCCTTCTTCGCGCGCGAGGACAGCCGCGCCAAGGCGCCCAAGCGACTGCACGAGGCGGTCAAGAAGGCCGGCGGGGACATCAGCGCCGAGGAGAGCGTCAAGCCGTGGGAGCTGCCGAAATGGGTGATCGCCCGCGCCAAGGAGCTCGGTCTCCAACTCGAGCCCGACACGGCTCGCGCGCTCATCGCCCACGTCGGCGACCGCCAGCAGAGGCTGCTCCGCGAGCTCGAGAAGCTCGCGCTGTACGCCGGCGCCGGCGCGCGCATCGACGGCACGACGGTGGATGAGCTGACCGCGCCGTCGGCCGAGCACAAGGCGTGGTCGCTCGCCGACGCGCTCCTGAGTGGAGAGCCGGCCGCCGCCACCGGCTTGTATCTGACGCTGCGCAGCCAGGGGGAGCGACTGCCCAGTCTCCTCTACTGGATGAGCACGCGTGTCCGCACCGCGCACGAGGTGGCGGTGGCGATCGAGGCCGGCGAGCCGACGGCACAGGTCAAGCGCCGGCTGCGGATGCCTTCCCGAGCCGCCGACCGGCTGATCGCCGACGCGACGCGGATGGGGGCCGAGCGGCTCGAGCGGATGATCGAGGAGCTCGCCGACCTCGAGCTGGCCTCTCGTGGCGGCGGGACAGGTGGCGCCGGCGAGGACACCGCCGCCGTCCTCGCGATCCAGCGAGTCGCTTCCGCCTGATGCCTTCCAGACGGCCCTCAACGACAAGGGGCCGTCTGGAAGGCATCCAGGCGTCCGCTTGCAGCCCTTTAGATGACGTGGAGCGCGACCGCGACGACGATCGCGATCAGGATCAGCACGAGCGCCGGCAGGAAGTGCAGCACCTTGTTTGACTCGCGCCGGAAGGCCGGCGGCATGCTCGCCGCGTTGCGCATGACCATCTGAGCGCCTCGCTGGGCGATTGCGTCGTCCCGCTCGGCCCGCAGCTGCTCGATCGTCGCGTTCAACGCCTCGCGCTCGGCGACGGTCTTCTCGCCGGCGGCCACGGCGCCGTCGCGGACGCGGACGGCGTCGTCGCGATCGCCCAGCAGGGCGTCGCGCTCGGCGGCGATCCGATCGCGCGCCTCGAGCGCGTCGTCGCGCTCGGCCAGCGCCACGTCACCGGCGGCCATGGCGGCGTCGAGCCGAGCCTCGACGTCTCCGCGCGAGTCGATCGCTGCGCGCCGCTCGGAGAGTGCCTCGTCGCGCGCCGCTAGAGCGGCGTCGCGCATCCGCAGTGCGTCCTCGACGGATTTCGCCGACGCGTCGCGTTCCGCGAGTGCCTCGTCGCGGAGCTTCACGGCCTCGCCGCGCGCCCGCACGAGCCGCTCCTTCTCCTCGGCGGCTCGCTCGCGCGCCTGGCGGGCGGCGTCTTGCGCGTCCGAGACCTCGTCGAGCTTCGCCCCGCGCCGGCCGAGCTCGGCGGTGAGCTCGGTGATCTCGGCTTCGCGACGCTCCAGTTCGCGCTGGACGCGATGAATCTCGCGGCGCGCGTTGACGAGCTCGGCCGAGGGCTGGCGCGGGCGCCGCGGCGGGGTGGCGGTGGCGGTGGCGGTGGCGTCCGGGGAGTCATCGCCGGCGCGGGGGGTAGCGCCGCCAGACGGTTCACCACGCCGCCGTGTGGCTGCTTCCGACGACCCGCTCGACGACCCGCTCGAGGACCCGCTCGAGGACCCGCTCGAGGACCCGCTCGACGACCCGCGAGACGACGTGCCGGACGACGCGCGAGCCGGCGTGCCGGAGGGCTTGCCGGACGACGAGCCTGGCCGCCGGCGGCGCGAGCGCGACGCGCCGGGCAGCTGAAGCGCGATCGTGATGTCCGGGGCGACGTTCAACTCCGCCTCGACCCAATCGCCGTCGTCCTCCTCATATGGGAACGACGCCTCCCACGGCTGGCCATCCTCGGCGGCCCACGGCTTGTGCTCGAGGTCGGCCAGCAGACGGCGCTGTTCCTCGTCCGCGACGAGCGTCAGGCTGGGTCGCATGAACCTCCGGCCGCGTATGCCAAACCAGCGGCCGTTGACTTCGAACCGATCTCCATCCGCCATCTCGAACCGATCGAGTTCGAAGCCGACGCCGTTCGTTCCGGTGGTTGCCGGCTCGAGGACCTCTGCCATGCGGAACCAAAGTTACCCGGATCCGCGAAAAGAGCGCGCGCTCGCAATGCGGGTTGCACCCGCGACGCGCCTCGCCGGGCGGTCAAACCGCCTAGCCGAGCCGCCTATCGAGCGCCTAGCCGCGCCGCACGCGCGCCGCGCGCGACTTCTTGCGTGCGCCGGAGTTTCGATGCAGAGCGCCGCGCTTGACGGCCTTGTCGATCGCCTGGACGAGCTCGCGGTGCTCGACGTCGGCCTGCGCACCGTCACCCGTCGCGACCGCCGTCTCGAGACGGCGGAAGAAGGTCTTGATCTTCGACGTGTAGCGGCGGTTTTCGAGACGCTCGCGCTCGGCGCGCAGAATCCGCTTCTTCTGTGACTTGATGTTCGCCATGGGCAGAGAGGAGCAGCGGCTTCCCTCGCCGCAGCGCGCCCTACTATAGCCAGCCCTGGCCCAGATCGACACCGAGACCGGGACCTCCGGAAACGGACTCCCACGCACAACCCCGCCGCCACCTCCCGAGGGACCCGGCGCACCTCCCCAGGGACCCGGCGGCACCAATCCGCCGCGCCGGCGCATAGCCGTCAACACCGCGATCTTTGCGTTCGCCACCGCGCTGTCGCGGATCGCCGGCCTGGGACGCGAGGTCGTCCAGGCCGCGTACTTCGCGACCTCGGCCGCGGCTTCGGCGTTCACGCTGGCCTCCCAGGTCCCGAACCTGTTCAGCAACCTGTTCTCGCAGGCGGCGCTGTCGGCGGCATTCGTCCCGGTGTTCACCGAGCTGCTCAGCAAGGGACGTAAGCGCGAGGCGTTCCGCGTCGCCTCGACGCTGTTCTGGGTGATCCTGATCGCGCTCGGCTCGCTGACCGTGCTGTGGACGCTTGTCGCCGGACTCGTCGTGCCGGCTTTCACCGGGAGTCACATCCCGAACGCGTTGACCGCAGGCTTGTCGCGCGTCTTGTTCCCGGTGGTACTGCTGCTGAGCCTCACCGGCCTGCTCGTCGGGATCCTCCAGTCCTACGACGAGTTCACGATCCCGGCGATCGCGCCGGCGGTGTGGAACCTCGTGATCCTGCTCGGGCTGGTCACGCTGTACCACCGGTTCAACGGAAACGACCGGATCTACGCGTACGCGATCGCGTGGCTCGTCGCAACCGTCGTGCAGTTCCTGATGGTGTTTGCGGCGCTCCGTCGGATCGAGTTCCGCATCCGGTTCGTGTGCGACTGGCGCGACCCGCGCGTGAAGCAGGTGCTGATCCTGTTCATCCCGGTGACGATCAGCATCGGGATCGTCAACCTCGACATCTTCCTGAACGCGGGCTTCGGGTCGCTCGTCTCGAGCGCGGCGCCGGCCGCGATCAACGACGCGTTCCGGATCTACATGCTGCCGCAGGGCATCTTCAGCGTCGCGGTCGCAACGGTGCTGTTCCCGACGCTCAGCCGCATGGCGGCGCGCCGCGACGCGAACGGCATGCGCAAGACGATTGGGAACGGCATGCGCCAGATCAACCTGCTCCTGATCCCTTCCTCCGCGCTGATGCTCGTCCTCGCAACCCCGATCACGCGGCTGATCTACCAGCACCGCGCGTTCGGGCCGCACTCGACCAGCCTGGTCTCCACGGCGCTGTTCTGGTTCTCGTTCAGCCTGCCGTTCGCCGGGGTCAATCTGCTGTTGACCCGCACGTTCTTTGCGCTCAAGCGGCCGTGGATCCCGACCAGGCTCGCCGCGATGAACATCGTCGTCGACGCGATCGTCAGCATCGCGCTGTACAAGCCGCTCGGCATCGCCGGCCTGGTGATCGGGACCGCGGCCGCCAACCTGGTCATGACGATCCTCCAGCTGTGGCGCTTGCGGATCGGGTTCAACGGCTATCTCGAGGGCGGGCAGACGACGATGATCACCATCCGGATCCTGGTGGGGACGGTCATCATGGCCGCGGTCGCCCGTGGCGTCTGGGTCGTGCTCGAGCACGCGCTCGGCGAATCCTTGCCGGCGCAGATCCTGTCGGTCGGGATCGCATCGGCGGTCGCGTGCGTGCTCTACGCGAAGCTGATGCTGACGATGCGCGTGCCGGAGGCGAGACAGATCCAGGGATTGGTGATGTCGCGCCTGCGCTCCGGCTAGGCTGAAGGCACCATGGGACTGTACGAGCGGCATTTCTCGGACCCCCAGCGCGAGCGCGCGTTCCTGAGCGCGGTCGGGTTCACCACAGCGTTCGCCACCGCGCGCGGGATCACCCACGCGATCAGGGCGGGCGTCGGGCCGTTCCACAACATCAGTAAGGGTGGGACCCACATCCACCACTCGACGTTCGGGATCCTCGGGCTGCTCGGGATCGGGTACCTGTGGACCTACCAGGTTGGTGTCGGCGTGGGCCAGTGCCACCGCTGGCCGTCGCGGCTCAGCGCGTCGACGTACGGCATCGCCGCGGCGCTGACGCTCGACGAGTTCGCGCTGTGGCTTGACCTGCACGACGACTACTGGGACAAGCAGGGCCGCAAGTCGATCGACGCGGTCGCGATCTTCGGCGGACTGCTCGGGGTCGGATTCGCCGGCCGCGGCGCGCTCAAGGAGCTAGGGCTGCTGCCCAAGGCGCTCGAGCGCTTCGTGGACTAGTAGGGGCCGCCTGCGGCGGCATCCATGGGGCCGTTCCGCCCGGCATCCGTGCCGGGCGGGCGCGACCGCGACCCGCCCGCCGGACATGGAGGTCCGGCGGAACGGCCCCACGGATGCCGAGCGCAGCGAGGCCCCAAGCCCTAATACCCTTGAACCCAGACATGGCCGATCAGGCTCACATTCGCAACTTCTCGATCATCGCCCACATCGACCACGGCAAGTCGACGCTGGCCGACCGCATCCTCGAGCTGACCCACACCGTCGACCCGCGATCGATGCGCGCCCAGGTGCTCGATTCGATGGAGCTCGAGCGCGAGCGCGGGATCACGATCAAGGCGCAGGCGGTGCGGGTGTTTTACGAAGCCGGCGACGGTCAGGCGTATCAGCTGCACCTGATCGACACGCCCGGGCACGTCGACTTCACCTACGAGGTGTCGCGGTCGCTGGCGGCGTGCGAGGGCGCGCTGCTTGTGGTCGACGCGAGCCAGGGGGTCGAGGCTCAGACGGTGGCGAACACTTACCTGGCGATCGACTCGGGGCTCGAGCTGATCCCCTGCCTGAACAAGGTCGACCTCCCCGGAGCCGAGCCCGAGCGGGTGGCCGAGGAGGTCGCGGAGCTGCTTGGCGAGCCCGCGGACAGCGTCAGACGGATCAGCGCCAAGACCGGCGAGGGAGTGACCGACGTACTCGACGAGCTGATCGCGCGCGTCCCGCCGCCAAGCGGCGACCCCGACGCGCCGGCGCGGGCGCTGATCTTCGACTCCGAGTTCGACCAGTATCGCGGCGTGATCGCCTACATCCGCGTCGTCGACGGGACGTTCACCAAGGGCGAGGCGATCCGGGCGATGCAGGCCGGCACCGAGGCCGAGATCGACGACATCGGGTTTTTTACGCCGCAGATGACCTCGGCGGACGAGCTTCACGCCGGCGAGGTCGGGTTCCTGATCACCGGGATCAAGGACGTGACCAACCTCCGCGTCGGCGACACGCTCACGACCAAGCGGAATCCCGCGACCGTGCCGCTGCCCGGCTACCGCGAGGTCAAGCCGATGGTGTTCTGCGGACTGTTCCCGATCGACTCCGACGACTACCCCGATCTGCGCGACGCGCTCGAGAAGCTGTCGCTCAACGACGCTGCGCTTTCCTGGGAGCCCGAGACGAGCGACGCGCTCGGGTTCGGCTTCCGCTGCGGGTTCCTCGGGCTGCTGCACATGGACATCGTCCGCGAGCGCTTGGAGCGTGAGTACGACCTTGAGTTGCTGGCGACGATGCCAAGCGTGGAATACGAGGTCGAGCTCACCGACGGCGAGACGATCCCGGTCCACAGCCCCAACGACTTCCCCGACCCCACCCGTGTCGCGGTCGTCCGCGAGCCCTACATCCGCGCGTCGATCCTGACGCCCAAGGAGTACATCGGGCAGATCATGGAGCTGTGCCAGGAGCGGCGCGGCGATCACGCCGGTCTGCACTACCTGTCCTCAGAGCGCGTGCAGCTGACCTACGACCTGCCGCTGGCCGAGATCGTGCTCGACTTCTTCGACCAGCTCAAGTCGCGCACGCGCGGCTACGCCTCGCTCGACTATGAGCTGATCGGTCTGCGCGAGTCCGACCTGGTGAAACTGGACATCCTGCTCGCCGGCGACCCCGTCGACGCACTGTCGATGCTCGTCCACAGGAGCAAGGCGTACGACGCCGGCCGAATGCTGGCTGAGCGACTGCGCAAGACGATCCCGCGTCAGCAGTACGACGTTCCGATCCAGGCGGCGATCGGGTCACGGATCGTCGCGCGCGAGACGATCAAGGCCTACCGCAAGGATGTGATCGCCAAGTGCTACGGCGGCGACATCACCCGCAAGCGCAAGCTGCTCGAGCAGCAGAAGAAGGGCAAGCAGCGGATGAAGCAGGTCGGCCGCATCGAGGTACCCCAAGAGGCGTTTTTGACGGTGCTCGAGCTCGGCGAGAAGGGCTAGACCCCGCCGGGTTCGGATCTACTTATTGCGAGTCCGCTCTTCCGGGTCGTGATCGCCCTTGAGCCATCCGGCCAGGTCCTCGAGCAGGTCGGCGGCCCGGTGGCTGATGGGCTCCTCGCGCGCGTCGCCGAAGCGGCGCGAGAACTCATCGCGCGCATCGGCGAGGATCTTGCCGATCGTGTCATCGGTCTTGATGTACCCGAGCTCTTCGTCTGAGGGCCGCTTCGGCTTGCCCTGCGCGGCTCGCGCCGCCATGGCCTCGCGGGCCGCGCGCTGGGCCTTCTCGCGCGCCGCGCGCGCCTTGTCGCGGAGCTCGCGCTCGAGGTTCGCGAGCCGCGCGTCCAGGTCGGGATCGGTCGGCGGCGGCGGAGACGAAGGCCGGGTCGGGCTGCGCCGACGCTCCGCACTGATCTGGGCGTACGCCTCCTGCACCTCCTCGAACCGCCGCGCGGAGTCGACCGAGCCGGCGTTGTGGTCCGGATGGTGCAACTGGACGAGCTGTCGGTACGCGGAGCGAATCTCCTCGTCGGAGGCGCCCGGCCGGACCCCGAGGACGGTGTACGGGTCTCGGCTCAGCAGATCTCAGACCCAGGGCCGCGGCCTGGGCCCGCCTGGACGGCCCGCGGGCCAACGGCTGTACGGATGCAGCGGGCGCCTGCCGGGCGGGCCGTAGCGACGGTGCTGGCCGAATACCCACCACCCCAGCGCGAGCACGAGCCCCCAGGCCGCGAACAGGGTGGTGATCACGACGACTGCGGCGATGAGCATCGACACGATCACCGGCAGCAGGAAGACAAGTGCGACGATCGGTAGCGGGCCGTAGCGGAACACCGACACCGACCGGTCGCGCCGCCGAGCGGGCGTCGTCCCGGGCAGGTCCGCGACGACCGGGTCGAGTTCCCCGTACGTGCGGGCCGAGAACACCGCCTCGAGCCGCTCCTCGAGCTCCTCGGCCAGGATGCGCCCTTCGCCGGCGGCGTGCCGTAACCGCTCGGCGACTTGTTCGCGATCCGCGTCCGATGCTCTCAGCGTCGCTCGCCTGGCCATCTCCTGTTGCTCCTCATTGCCGCCTGGGTGTCCCCGTGTGTCTCCGACGAGGCTACCGTGCCCGGCAGCCGCTCACAAGCGTACCGAGGCGACGACCCGGGCTGTTCCACGTGTATGCCTTGACGAGCATATAGCTGTCTGGTTATATGTGTGCGGTGCCGTCTCCGTGGTCAGCGCTCGCCGATCCCCACCGCCGGGCGATGCTCGAGCTGTTGCGCGAATCGCCGCGCCCGGTCGGGGAGCTGGTGGCGCGCACCGGGCTGACCCAGCCCGGGACCTCGAAGCACCTGCGGGTGCTCCGCGACGCCGGTCTCGTGAGCTCCAGGACCGAGGGGCAGCAGCGCATCTACGCGCTCGACGTCCGCCCGCTGGCGGAGCTCGACGCCTGGCTCGAGCCCTACCGGCAGGTCTGGGAGCGGAGCCTCGACGCGCTCGAACGGCACCTCGACAGAACCGTAAGCCAGAACCAGGAGGATTGACCATGTACGGCAGCTACGCCACGATCGAAGACACGCCGACGCTCATCTTCGAACGCCGGCTGTCGCACCCGGTGGACCGCGTGTGGCAGGCGATCACCGGCCCGGACGAGCTCCGGCACTGGTTCCCGTCGAAGGTGGTGGTCGACGAGCTGAGCGCAGGCGCGGGGCTGAGCTTCGAGTTCGAGGACATGCCGCTCGATGCCCCGTCGACCCTGACCGGACGCGTCACGGAGTTCGATCCCCCGCGGGTCTTCGGGTTTACGTGGGGCGAGGACCACCTGCGGTTCGAGCTCGATCCGGTCGACGGCGATACCGGGTGCTCGTTGCGCCTCACGGTGGCACTCGGCACGCTCGACAAGGCCGCGCGCGACGCGGCCGGCTGGCACGTGTGCCTCGACCGTCTCGAGCGTTTCGTCGACGGCGAGGACGGGCCGGCGGTCACGGGCGTCGGCGGCGACTGGCGCGAGCTGTACGAGGAGTACGAGCGCAGGGGCGCGCCGGTGGGTGCGGCCATCCCCGGGGAATGACGTCACCTACACGAGCACGCGTCGGCGGAAGTTCCGCAGGCCCAGCCACAGAAAGAACGCGCTGAAGCCGAGCAGCACCGGATAGATGATGAACAGGTGGAGATGCGAGAACGGGGTCAGCCCGGCGCGCATCCCCTCGGTCACGTAGATCAGCGGGTTGATCAGCACGAGGATCTGGAGCCAGTGGATGCCGGCGACCTGCACGGGCGCGAGCTTCGTCCACTGGTAGTAGGTCCCGCCCAGGAACGTGAGCGGGAGCACCACGAAGCCCCACATCAGCCCGATGTTGCGCGGCTCGAAGGTGGTGCCGAGCACGAGTCCGAGCGAGGTCATGGCCAGGCAGGCGAGCGGGATCAGCGTGATGATCACGAGCCAGTGGACCTGAAGGTGGGCGTTCACGCCGCCGGCGTGGACGACGGCCGCGATCGGGAAGACGATCAACGCCGCCAGGATCCCCTGCACGGAGCCGGACAGGATCTTGGCGATGGCCACGAGCGAAATCGGGCACGGCGCCTGGACCCGGTCCTCGATCTCGCGGGTGTAGCCGAACTCGGTCGACATCGGCAGGGCGACGGCCTGGATCCCCTGGAACATGATCGAGATGCCGACGACGCCCGCGACGAGCACGGTCGCGAACGCGGACTCGGCCACGGGCCCTCGGCCGCCGCCGATTCCCTGACCGATCGTCGGGAACACGTACAGGAACACGAACACGAGCAGGAACGGCTGGATCAGCGTCCGGATGATGAACTCCCCGACATGCTTGCGGAGCACGACCAGGTCGCGCACGATCAGCGCCCACAGCGCCGCGCGGCTCGCCGCGAACATCGAGCGGGTCGGCGTGAGCGAGATCGCGTGCCCGTGCCCGGCGTGCGGCGTCTGGGCGGTCGGAGCGCTCGTGGTCGTCATTCGCGGAGCTCCTTTCCGGTGAGGTTGATGAACACCGTCTCGAGCGTCGGCTCGGCCACGGACAGGTCGACGAGCTCGAACCCGCCCCGTTCGGCGGAGGACACCACGCGCGGGATGATCCGCTCGGAGCCCTTGACGTGCAGTTCGACGCCGCCGTCGATCACTCGCGTCCGCGTCACCCCCTCGACGCCGTCCTCGAGCGCCTTCGCGAGCGCGGTCCCGTCGCCGTCAGACTTGACCGTGACGATCGTGTCCGCGCCGACGGACTGCTTGAGCTCCGCCGGTGTGTCGAGCGCGAGGATCTTGCCGTGGTCCATGATCGCGACGCGCTTGCACAGGCGATCGGCTTCCTCCATGTAGTGCGTCAGCAGCATGATCGTCTGGCCGTCGGCGTTCAGCTCGCCGAGGATCTCCCACAGGGCGAGGCGGCTCTGCGGGTCGAGGCCGGCGGTCGGCTCGTCGAGGAACAGGACCGCCGGCCGGTGGAAGATCGCCCGCGCGACCATCAGCCGCTGCGCCATCCCGCCCGACAGCGCGTACACCGACGCCTTTGCCCAGCGGCTCAGGTGAAACTGCTCGAGCAGCTGGTCGGACAGCCGGCGCGACTCGGGCGGGGAGATCCCGAACAGCCGGCCATGGAAGTACAGGTTCTCCCACACGGTCAGCTGGCGGTCGAGCGTGTTCTGCTGAGAGACGATCCCGATCAGTTGCTTGGCCAGGGCGGGGTGGGCGATCACGTCGACCGTGCCGACGTGGGCGCTTCCGGCAGTGGGCACCACCCGCGTGGTCAGCATCCCGGCCGTGGTCGTCTTGCCGGCGCCGTTCGGCCCGAGCAGCCCGAAGATCTCGCCCGCCTCGATGCTCAGGTCGAGACCATCGACGGCCTTGAAGTCGGTGCCCGGATAGACCTTGGTCAGGCCGTCGGTTCGAATGATCGCGGCGCCGGCATCGCCGTTCTCGGTGGCGGAGGTCATGGAAGAATCACCAAGTATGGACCTCGGCCTCCGCGATCGTGCCTGCGTTGTCACGGGCGCCAGCGGCGGTATCGGTAGGGCGGTCGCGGTTTCGCTGGCGAGCGAGGGAGCGTCGGTGCTGCTGGTCGGACGGCGCTCGGAGACTCTGGCTGAAGTCGCCCACGCCTGCGGGGGGAGCGCGGAGCCGCTCGAGCTCGACGTGACGGCGGAGGACGCGGGTGAGCGGGCGCTGACCGCGTGCCTCGAGCGGTTCGGGCGGATCGATGTGCTCGTCAACAGCGCCGGCACGAGCGCCGTGCGCTCGCTCGAGGAGCTCACCGACGAGGAGTGGCAGGCCCAGTGGGAGCTCCACGTGATGGGTCCGATGCGGCTGATGCGTGCGGCGGCGCTGGAGATGGCCTTACGCGGATGGGGGAGGATCGTGAACGTGGCCTCCTCGTCGGGCAAGCGCCCCTCGTCGACGAATATGGCGTACTCGGTGACGAAGGCCGCCCAGCTGTCGCTGTCCCGGGCGTTCGCCGACAAGTACGCGGGGCGCGGCGTGCTCGTGAACTCGGTATCGCCGGGGCCGATCGCCGGCGATCTGTGGCTCGCGGACGGTGGCCTCGCCGACCAGAGCGCCCGCGCGCGCGGGGTGACGCGGGAGGAGGTGCTGTCGTCCGTTGCCGGGCGCCAGCCGCTCGGGAGGCTCGGGACCGAGGAGGAGATCGCGGCTGTGATCGTTTTCCTGTGCTCCGAGCAGGCGTCGAACGTCGCGGGCGCGGCATGGTCGGTCGACGGCGGCGCCGTACCGGTGATCATCTGAGAGCCGATTAGACTCCGCCGCCGTGCCCGTGAACACCGACGCGATCGGCAAGACCTACCCGGTGACCACGTACGCGGTCGGCCGCGAGAAGATCCGCGAGTACGCGCACGCGGTGGGGGAGACCAACCAGCTGTACCTCAATGTCGACGCCGCGCGCGCCGCCGGGTACGCCGACGTCGTCGCCCCGCCGATGTTCGCGGTCGTCTACATGGGCCGGGCGATCACGCCCGCGCTGTTCGACCCCGAGGTCGGGATCGACTTCCCGCGGATGCTGCACGGTGGCCAGGAGTTCCGCTGGAGCGAAGTCGTGGTGGCCGGAGACGAGATCGACACGACCACCACCGTGCAGGACATCCGGTCGCGAGGCGGGATGAACTTCTATGTGTTCGAGACCGACTCGCGCAACCAGCGCGGCGAGACCGTGTGCACCGGTATCTGGACGAACCTCGTCAGGGACGAATCGTGAGCCTCGAGACGGGCGACCCGGTTCACCTCGAGGTCACGCCCGACCGGTTCGTGACCGTCCGGTACGCCGGCGCGTCCGGCGACTTCAACCCGATCCACATCGACGAGGAGTTCGCTCGCAGCGTGGGCCTGCCCGGGCGGATTCTGCACGGTCTTTGGACGATGGCGCAGGTCGCCCGCGCGCACACCGACGCAGCCGGTGGGCCCGAGAAGCTGAGGCGGCTGTCGGTGCAGTTCCGGGGCATGGGCCGGATGGGGGAGCCGATCGTCGTCGACGGCACCGTGCGCGAGGTCGCGGACGGGATCGCGGTCGTCGACTCGCAGGCCGAGCAGTCGGGTCACCGGATCATCCGCAACGCGGTCGCGGAAATCTCAGTCGACTGACAGAAGATCCCGGTCGCCCGAACCGTCGGGGACCCGCGGCGCCCGACCTACAATCATTGGCTCATGTTGACTTCGCGCCAGGAGCTCGTGCTGCGCAAGGTCGTCGAGGAATACCTCGAGGACGGGCTACCCGTCGGCTCGAAGTCGCTGGCGGTCGACGTGCAATGGGGCCCGTCGACGATCCGCAACGAGCTCGCGAGCCTCGAGGAGCTGGGGCTGCTCGCGCACCCGCACACGTCCGCGGGCCGCGTTCCGACCGAGGCCGGCTACCGCTACTTCGTCGACCGGCTGCTGCCGGCGCAGGACACCGCGCCGAAGCTGTCGCTGTCGCTCGTGCGCCGCGAGCTCGACGAGGCGATGCGGGTCACGACCGAGACCCTGTCGCAGGTCACGAACCTGCTCGCGATCGTCACCGCTCCGCCGATCGAGACCTCGACGATTCGCCACATCGAGGTGCTGTTGCTCCAGCCACAGGTGCTGATGGTTGTCGTGATCACCTCGACCGGAGGCGTCACCAAGCGGCTGTTCACGTTCGCCCGGCCGGTGGATCCGGGCCTGGCCGACTGGGCGTCGAGCTATCTGAACGAGCGGCTCGTCGGCCTCGGGCTCGGGGCGCGGATCCTCCAGAAGCGGCTGCACGACCCGTCGTTGTCGCGATCCGAGTCGGAGTTCCTCGACGCGCTGTCGCCGGTGTTCACCGAGCTCGAGGACGGCTCGCACGACGCCGTCTACCTCGACGGCACGTCGCGCCTGCTGCGCGTCGATCGGCTCGGCGAGGTGTCGGAGCTGAACGCGCTGATGGACATGCTCGAACGCCGCGTGACGCTGCTCGCCGTGCTCCAGACGGCGCTGAACGAACGCGACGTGCTCGTCCGGATCGGCGCCGAGAGCGGCGTTCCCGGGCTGCGTTCAGTCGCGCTCGTGGCCGCGGGCTACGGCCTCCCGCAGCGCCGGCTCGGCACGGTATCGGTGATCGGCCCGCTCCGGATGGACTACGGCCATGCGATCACTTCGGTCCGGGAGGCGGCCGCGCAGCTGTCTACCTTCATCGCTGAGGTGTACGACGAGCGATGAGCAGCACGCGCGACTACTACGAGGTGCTCGGCGTCACGCGCGACGCCGACGACGCCACGATCAAGAAGGCGTTCCGGCGCCTGGCCCGTGAGCTTCACCCCGACGTCAACCGTCACGACCCCGACGCTGAGGAGAAGTTCAAGGAGGCCGCCGAGGCCTACGAGGTGCTGTCGGACTCCGACCGGCGCGCCACGTACGATCGGTACGGCCGCGAGGGCCTGCGCAGCGCCGGTAACGCGCCGAACTTCGAGGCGTTCGGGTCGGTGTCGGACATCTTCGAGGCGTTCTTCGGCGGCGGCGGCGCCTTCGGCGACCTATTCGGGATGGCCGGCGGCCGCGCCACCGGCGCGATCCAGGGCGGCGACGTGGCCGTGTCGGCCGAGATCGAGCTCGCCGAGGCCGCGAACGGCGCCAAGGTTGAGGTCAGCTACGAGGCCGTGGCCCTGTGCGAGCACTGTCACGGCAACGGCGCCGAGCCGGGCACGCCGATTGAGACCTGCACCCGCTGTCAGGGCACTGGCCAGTTGCGCGCGGTGTCGCGCACGCCGTTCGGACAGGTGATGCGCACGACTGCCTGCGACGTGTGCAGCGGCGACGGCAAGGTCGCCCGCGAGCCCTGCAAGGTCTGCCGCGGCCGCGGGCGCAAGGTCGAGCGCCCGAAGGTGAAAGTCGACGTGCCGGCGGGCATCGCCGACGGTCAGCGGATCCGGATCGCCGGGCGCGGCCATGCCGGCGAGCGCGGTGGACCCCCAGGCGACCTGTACGTGCTGATCCACGTGCGCGAGGACCCGCGGTTCGTCCGGGACGGCGACGACCTCGTGACCGCGGTCGACGTGGCCGCCCCACAGGCGGCGCTCGGTACGACCGTGCAGGTCGAGACCGTCCACGGCGAGCAGGTCGACGTCGACATCCCGGCCGGGACGCAGCCGCACGAGACGCTGATCGTCCGCGGCGCCGGCATGCCGTCGCTGCGCGGGCGCCACACCGGCAACCTGCGGGTGCTCGTCAACGTGGTGATCCCGCGCCACCTGAGCAAGGAGCAGCGCGAACTGGTCCAGCAACTGGCCGGCTCGATGACCGAGCACAACCTGCGCAGCGACGAGGGCCTGTTCGGGAAGCTGAAGCGCGCGTTCGGCGGGTAGGGCGGCCGGATGCTCCGTCTCGCGGTTCGCGTGGAGCGCGAGCACGCCGAGATCGTGCTCGCTGAGTTGCTCGAGTTGGCGCCCGGCGGGGTGGAGGAGGTGGCAATCAGCTCAGGGGTAATCGAGTACGCCGTCTACGGCGCGCCCGGCGAGCTGCCGGCGTTGCCGGACCTGACCGCGGCGGCCGGCGACGCGCTCGTCGAGGTCCGCACTTCCGAGGTCGCCGACGATTGGGCGGAGCGGTGGCGTTCGTTTCATCGGCCGCTCGTGCTCGGCGATCGGCTGGCGGTGCGACCGCCGTGGGAGCCGCCGGTGGGGGCCTCGGTTGAGATCGTGATCGACCCGGCGCAGGCGTTCGGGACGGGCGCTCACGCGACCACGCGTCTGTGCCTCGAGACGATGCTCTCGCTGCCGGTGGGCGGAGGGTTTCTCGACCTCGGGTGCGGGTCCGGCGTGCTCGCGATCGCCGCCGCCCGGCTCGGCTGGGATCCGGTCGCGGCGCTCGATTACGACCCGGCGAGCGTCGAGGCGACAGCCGACAATGCGCGCGTTAACGGCGTGGCGGTCTCGGTGTCTCGGCACGACCTGCGGAGCGACCCAGTGGTAAGCGCGCCCGTGGTGGCGGCCAATCTGCTACGGCCGCTGCTGCTGGCGTGGTGCGGGCGGCTCGCGGACGCGCCGGCGCCCCCGGAGATCGTTATTGCGAGCGGGCTGCTCGTCGGCGAGGCCGACGAGGTTGCCGGCGCGTTCGAGCTGCTCGGGCTGACTGAGAGCGGACGCCGCGAGTCCGGCGAGTGGGCGGCGCTGCTTCTCCAGCGTGGATAACCCGTCCGCGTCAGATCTTGTCCACCGGGCCCATGTTGTGACGGGGCTCTTGGCGCATCCTTCACCGGGACGTTGCGATCTATGAAGGAAACGGAAACGGTTGGAACAGGAGGTGAAGCCAGTTGCCCAATCCGCTCGCGATCGGCGTGACGCTCGGTGGCCTGCTCCTTGACGTGGTGGTGCCGCGGCCAAAGCCTCGGGCGGGATCTGCGCATGAGTCCCTTCTCCTCGCTCCGCGCGCCGGTTCGAGGACACCTCGGCACGAAGCCGCCCACGAGGAGTACGAAACTCCGCCCGCCGCGGGCTTGCGACTCAACTGACGCATAGACGCCCACGGTGGCCGCGCTAACGTGCGGCCACCGTGGCGTCATTCGCCGTCAAGTTCCTCGGCTGCAAGGTCTCGCAAGCGGACGCGATGCTGGCGCGACGGGCGCTGCTCGCCGCCGGTCACACCGAGGCCGCCGAGGATGAGGCCGATCTGCACGTGATCAACACGTGCTGCATCACGAGTGAGGCGGAGGCGAAGTCGCGCCAGTCGGTGCGGCGCTCGCTCAAGACCGCGGACAAGGTCCTGGTGTCCGGCTGCGCGGTCAACCTGAACGCGCTGCAGTTCGCCGAGATCGACGAGCGCGTGAAAGCGTTCGTCGGCACGGCCGAGGCTGTCGCCGGCGACATGGCGCACTCACTCGGCGCGTGCGTCGACCTCGAGCACGACGTGCTCGCGCGCGAGATCCCGCGGCACGCCGCGGGCACCCCCCCGCACGCCGCGGGCACCTTAGGGCAGGGCGCGCGCACGCGCGGCTTCGTCAAGATCCAGGACGGCTGCGACTGCCACTGCGCCTACTGCATCATCCCAACGGTCAGGGGCGAGGCCCGCTCCCGGCCCGCCAGCGCGGTGCTCGAGGAGGCTCGCCTCCGCGTCGATCAGGGCCAGCCCGAGATGGTCATGACCGGGATCAGCGTCGGCGACTACCGCGATCCGGAACGGGGACTCGAACTCGGCGAGTTGATGGTCGCGGTGGCGCAGGTGCCGGGCGTGGAGCGCGTGCGGCTGTCGAGCGTCGAGGTGATCCACGTCAAGGACTCGCTGCTGCACGCGCTCGCGACCGAGCCAAAGGTATGCCCGCACCTCCACGTCCCGATGCAGTCGGGCGACGACCAGGTGCTGAGCGCGATGGGCCGCCACTACACCGCGGGCGAGTACCAGGAGATCGTCGCCGCCCTACGCAAGGCCGTCCCGCGGGTGAACCTCACGACCGACGTGATCGTCGGCTTCCCGACTGAGACCGACGACGCGTTCCAGCGGACGCTGGATGCCGTCGACGCCGCGGGCATCAGCCGCGTCCACACGTTCTCGTACTCCCCGCGCCCCGGGACGGAAGCGGAACGGCTTGGCGACCGCGTCCCGCCCGAGGAGAAGAAGCGCCGCTCGCGCGAGCTGCGCGGGCGCTCGGAGGTGCGCTCGCGCCACCATCGCGCCGCCAAGCTCGGCGGGCCCGAGCGGGTGCTGATCGACAAGGTGGCCGAGACCCAGTGCTCGGGCTACACCGCCGACTACACCCGCTGCTACCTCCCCGCCGGGGCCGCCGGGCGGGGTGAGATCATCGATGTCGCATGTTTGGAGCTCCAGGCGGACGGCATCGGCTGCGAATCGCGGGATACCGCGGGGCTATCCTGAAGGTGTGAGTTTCATCGATCAGGTGCGCAGCGACATGACGAGCGCCATGAAGGCCGGCGACAAGGACCGCGTCGGCGCACTGCGATTGGTGCTGTCAGAGCTGCAGAAGGACGCCAAGGACGGTGGAACCGACGAACTCGCGGTCCTGCGCCGCGAGCGCAAGCGTCGTCTCGAGGCCGCCGCGCAGTTCCGCGACGCCGGCCGGGCCGAGCTCGCCGAGGGCGAGGAAGCCGAGGCCAGGATCATCGAGGGCTACATGCCCGCCGAGCTCGATGACGCCGAGCTTGACGCGATCGTCAAGGCGGCGATCGCCGAAACCGGCGCCAAAGACCCCAAGGACATGGGGCAGGTGATGAAGGCCGTGATGGCCAAGGCCGAGGGTCGTGCCGACGGCAAGCGCGCGTCGGCGCGGGTTCGCGAGGTCTTGAGTGCTTAGCAATCGGGGCTGGGTGGGTGCGTAGGCAGGTAGAGCTCGAGAACTCGATCGCCGCTGAACTGGCCGGCAGCAAGGACGCCGTCCTGCAGGCGCTCGAGGGACACCTGGACTGCGATGTGTTCCTGCGTGGCAACGTGCTGACGCTCGACGGCGAGGACGCTGCGGTCGACGCCGCCGCCGCCGTCGTGCACGAGCTTTCGGAGCTGATCGTCCAGGGCCACGAGATCGCCCCCGGGACGATCGAGGCGGTCGCCCGGGCGCTCGACGCGCACGAATCCCCGGGCCGGATCCTCGAGGATGTGGTCTGGCGCCACCGGACCACCAAGGTGTCGCCGAAGACCGTCAACCAGAAGCGCTACGTCGACTCGATCCGCAACAACACGATCACGTTCGGGATCGGCCCGGCCGGGACCGGCAAGACGTTTCTCGCGGTGGCGCTGGCCGCGGCCGCGCTCAGCCGCCGCGAGGTCAACCGGATCATCCTCACCCGGCCCGCGGTCGAGGCCGGCGAGCGCCTGGGGTTCCTACCCGGCGACCTGATGGCCAAGGTCGATCCGTACCTGCGCCCGCTGTTCGACGCCCTCCACAACATGCTCGAGCCCGAGCGAGTGTCCCAGCACCTCGAGCGCGGCGTGATCGAGGTGGCGCCGCTCGCATTCATGAGGGGCCGCTCACTCAACGACAGTTTCATCATCCTGGACGAGGCCCAGAACACGAGCCCCGAGCAGATGAAGATGTTCCTGACCCGCCTCGGCTTCAACTCGAAGATGGTCGTGACCGGCGACATCACCCAGATCGACCTCCCGCGCGACCAGGATTCGGGCCTCGTCATGGTCGCCGACATCCTCAAGGACGTAGAGGGGATCGAGTTCGTCCGCTTCGGCGAGGAGGACGTCGTCCGCCATAAGCTCGTTCGCCGGATCGTCGCCGCGTACGACGAGCACTCTCAGCGCGCGGCGCCGGAGTTGCGTCCACGCGCCGCCACCCCAAGAGCTTGAGTGCTCGTGCGCGCGTGCTCGAGATAGAGGTCATCGGAATCGAGGGGATCGCGGTCGACGTGCCGATGACCGACGAGCTGCGGTTCCCCACCGCCGGCGAGCTCAAGGGGCTGTGCGCGCTCGCGATCTCGTCCGCGGGGATCGAGGACGGACACGTCGCGATCGAGTTCGTCGATGCCGACCGGATCCGTGAGCTGAACCGCGAGCACCGCCAGATCGACGCGTCCACCGACGTGCTCTCGTTCGGGGTCGACGGCGACGGCGTTTCCGCCGGGCCGCGCGAGCTCGGCGACATCGTCATATGCCCCGAGCACACGGCAGACCTCCGCGAGGCCGTCATCCACGGCGCGCTGCACCTCACCGGCATGGATCACGAGACCGACGACGGTGAGATGCTCGCGCTGCAGGCCGAGCTGCTGCGCTGGGCGCAGTGAGCGCGCCCACGCGTTCGGGCTTCATCGCGCTGGCCGGCCGGCCCAACGTCGGTAAATCGACTCTCGCCAACGCGGTCGTCGGCGCGAAGGTGGCGATCGTCTCCGACAAGCCGCAGACGACCCGGCGCGCGATTCGCGGCGTCGCCGGCGGTCCCGGGTGGCAGCTCGTGCTAGTCGATCTACCGGGCGTCCAGCGGCCTCGCGACGCGCTGACCGAGCGGATGCAGCGGCGGGTCGAGCACGAGCTCCAGGACGCCGACGGCTGCCTGTTCGTGATCAACGCCGAGGAGGGCGTCGGCCCCGGCGACCGGTTCATCGCCGGCCTGTTGCGGGCAGCCCGGGTGCCGGTCGTGATCGCGGTCAACAAGATCGACCGCACGAAGCAGGCCGGCATCGCGTCCGCGCTGCAGGCCGCGGCGGACCTCGACGTCGCCGGCGAGGTGTTCCCGGTTTCGGCCGCCACCGGTGCCGGCCTCAGACCGCTCGTCGACAGCCTCGTGTCGCTGCTGCCCGAGGGTCCGTTCTACTTCGAGGCCGAGCAGCTCTCGGACCAATCCGAACACGTGCGGCTCGCGGAGCTCGTGCGCGAGCAGGTGCTGGCGCGCACCCGCGAGGAGGTGCCGCACTCGGTCGAGGTCGCGATCGAGGCGATCGAACACGGCGGGTCCTTGCGCGATCCCGATCTGATCCGGATCGAAGCGGTGATCCTGGCCGAGACCGAGTCTCAGAAGCGAATCCTGGTCGGCGCCGGCGGCCAGATGGTCAAGTCGATCGGGATAGCGTCGCGGCGGATGATCGAGCGCGAGCTCGGGACCCGCGTGCACCTCGACCTGAAGGTCCGCGTCCGGCGGCACTGGCGAACCGACGAGCACCTGCTCGACCGGCTCGGGATCGAGTAGCCGACCGCCGGGTCGCCGGGTCGTCGGGTCGCCGGGTCCTGGGTCGCCGGGTCGCCGGGTCGCCGGGTCGCCGGGACGCCGGGACGCCGGGTCGCCGGGACGCCGGGACGGCGATCTTGCGCGCGCGAACTCGTCTGCTGCCAGATAATCCGCGCGGCGGACTATCCTTGTGCGTATGGCCACGCAAGCCACAGAAGCAGCCCAGGCCCCGGCGCCGCTGGCGTCCGACCTTTGTTGGTTGCTCTCGCGAGCCAGCCATGGGCTGACGACGGAGTTCACCGCCGCGCTCGAGGAGCTCGGCATCTCGCCTCGGCAACACTCGGTGCTATTCACGGCGATGACGGGTGAGTTCACGCAGACCGAGATCGCGCGCATGGTGGGGCTCGACAAGACCACGATGGTCGTGACCGTCGACGAGCTCGAGGCCGCCGGACTGGCCGAGCGGCGCGCGTCGTCGACCGACCGGCGGGCGCGCGTGATCGTCGTGACCGACGCCGGTGTGAGGCGCGTCCTCGAGGCGGAAGAGGTGCTCGACCGGGTTCGCAACGACGTCCTGAGCGTGCTCGAGCCAGACGAGCGGCACGTCTTCCTGAAGGCCCTCGGCACCCTCGCGTGCGGCCGGCTGGCCGAGCCGGCGGCGTGCACGCAACCGGTCCGCCGGCGCGCCTGAACCAGGTCCGTCGCAGCTAAGGCTCCGCCCGCGCGGAGGTAAGGCATAAGGGCCGCACATCCGGCGCGAACTGCCGATGTGCGCGCCCGGCGCGCAGCTCATACTCGAACGGTCCGGTACAGATCGTCTACTAACAGATGATCTGCTACGGTCCTATCTTGAACGGTCCGAACTCGAGGAGCAACGAGCTGATGCAACCGATGAACGAAACGTCCCATCCCCCGTTGGACACCGCCGCGGCCGACAGCAACCGCTGGATCGCGCTTGTGGTGCTGTGCGCGGGGTTCCTGATGATCATCCTCGACCAGACGATCGTGAACGTGGCGCTGCCGACGATCCAGACCGACCTGCACTTCTCGCAGTCAGCGCTCGCGTGGGTGATCAACGCGTACCTGATCGCGTTCGGCGGGCTGTTGCTACTGGTGGGCCGGTTGGGTGACCTGATTGGGCGCCGGCGCATCTTCCTCGCCGGGTTGACGGTGTTCACGACGGCCTCGCTGGTGTGCGGGCTGGCCGACAGCCGGGCGCTGCTGATCGGCGCGCGGTTCGTCCAGGGCGTGGGCGGAGCGATGACCTCGGCGGTGATCCTGGGCATGATCGTGACGATGTTCCCGCGGCCGTCGGAGCAGGCCAAGGCGATAGGCGTCTACAGCTTCGTGGCCGCGGCCGGCGGCGCGATCGGCCTGCTCGCCGGCGGCGTCCTGACGCAGGCGATCAACTGGCACTGGATCTTCTTCGTCAACGTCCCGATCGGAATCGCGACCGGCCTGTTCGCCACCCGGCTGCTGTCGGATGACCGCGGCATCGGCCTGGACCGGGGCGCGGACGCACCCGGTGCGGTGCTGCTCGTCAGTTCGCTGATGCTCGCGGTCTACACGATCGTCGAGGCGAGCAACTACAGCTGGGGGAGCGCGCACACGCTTGGCTTCGGTGCGCTCGCGGTCACGCTGCTGGCGGGGTTCATCGTCCGTCAGGCCACCGCCGCCAGTCCGCTGATCCCGTTGCGGGTGTTCCGCTCACGGACCGTGACGGTCGCGAACCTGATGCAGATGCTGATGGTCGCCGGCATCTTCGGGATGTTCTTCCTGGGCGCGCTGTACCTCCAGCGGGTGCTGCGCTATGACGCGATCGAGGTCGGGCTGGCGTTCCTGCCGGTCGCGCTCGGCATCGCCGCGCTGTCGCTGCGAGTGGCGGCGCAACTGATGATGCGGTTCGGCGCGAAGCCGACGCTGATCGGTGGCCTGGCCCTCGTGGCCGGGGGGCTGCTCGTGTTCCGGAGTGCGCCCGTGAAGGCCGCGTACGTCACGGACCTGCTGCCGGCGATGCTGCTCCTCGGCGTCGGCGCCGGGCTGGTATTCCCGGCGCTGATGACGCTGGCGATGTCCGGAGCCACGCCCGAGGACTCGGGCCTCGCCTCCGGCCTCGTGAACACGACCCAGCAGGTCGGTGGCGCGCTCGGCCTGGCGGTGCTCGCGACGCTGTCGACCACCCGGACGAGCTCGCTGGTCGGGCACGGAGCGTCGAACGCGACGGCGCTCACCGACGGCTACCACCTCGCGTTCACGATCGCCGCGGCGCTTGTGCTGGTGGCGATCGCGATGGGCGTGGTCTACCTACGGCCGAACGCGACGGCCGTGCCGGTCGAGGACACATTGACGCCCGAAGCGGCCGAGCCCGAGGTTGGGATCTCATACCTCGAGGAAGCCGCCTGACGGGCCCGCAGGGTGGGGGATCCTAGAATCCCCCACCCTGTGCAGGACTCGGACATCGCATTCGACGAGAACGGCCTGGTGCCGTGCATCGTCCAGGACTGGGGGACGGGGGAGGTGCTGACGCTCGCGTACATGAACGCCGAGTCGCTGCGCCTCACGCGTGAGAGTGGCGAGGTCCACTTTTTCAGCCGCTCGCGCCAGGAGTTGTGGCATAAGGGCGCGACCTCGGGGAACACGCTCGCGGTCAAGTCGATCCGCTACGACTGCGACGCCGACGCGCTGCTCGCGCTGGTCGAGCCGGCGGGCCCGGCGTGCCACACCGGTGAGCGGTCCTGCTTTCACCGCGGCGAGCTGAACCCGGGGGCGCCGTTCGAGACGCTCCCGGTCCTCGAGCGGACGATCGCGGAGCGCGCCGCGACCCGGCCGCAAGGCTCGTACACCACGACATTGCTCGACGACCCCCGGCTCGCCGGGGCGAAGGTCCAGGAGGAGGCCGAGGAGGTGGTCAGAGCGGCTCGCGAGGAGTCAGACGAGCGCCTCGCCGAGGAAGCCGCCGACGTCATCTACCACGTCGCGGTCCTGCTGCGTGGACGCGGGCTGACGCTTGCGGATGCCGAGCGGGTGCTGGATGGCCGTCGCAAGCCCTGAGGCGATCCCGGCCGGCGTCACCCCGACGCTCGAGCAGGCGCGCGCGCTGGCCGGCGACTACAACCTGATCCCGCTCCGCGAGACTTTCATCGACGACTGTCAGACGCCGGTGTCGGCGTTCCTCAAGCTCCGGGATGCCGATCCCACCCACCCCCACTCGTTCCTGCTCGAGTCGGCCGACCAGGGGCGCGTCGGGCGCTACTCGTTCATCGGGTTCCGCCCGCGCAAGGTGCTCCGCTGGTCGCTCGGGGACGAGGGCGACCCGTACGCGCTCGCGGCCGCCGAGCTCGGCCGGCTCCGCGTCGCGCCCCTGCCCGACCTGCCGCCGTTCGCCGGGGGCGCCGTCGGGCTGTTCGCGTACGACCTGGTCCGCACGGTCGAGCCACTTGGCCCGCCCAACCCCGACCCGGTGGGGCTGCCCGACCTGGCGCTGATGCTGACCGACGCGCTGGTCGCGTTCGATCACCTCAAGCACACGGTCACGGTGATCGCCAACGTCTACAGCGACGACGATCTCGATGCCTCGTACGACCGCGCGGTCGAGACGATCGCCGAGGTTCGCTGGCGGCTGTCCGGACCGGTTCCGCGACCACCGAGACCGCCGGCGCTCGACCGTACGGTCGCGCCGCTGCGCGCGAACATGACCCGCGAGCAGTTCGAGGCGAACGTCGCCCGAATCATCGAGTACATCTACGCCGGCGACGCCTTCCAGGTGGTCCCGTCGCAGCGCTGGTCGGGACCCGTGCCCGTCGAGGCGTTCTCGATCTACCGCGGGCTGCGCGCCGTCAACCCGAGCCCGTACATGTACTTCCTGGACTTCGGCGACTTCGAGATCGCCGGCGCGAGCCCCGAGCCGCTGATCACGGTCGCCGGCCGGCGCGTATCCACCCGCCCGATCGCCGGCACGCGCCCGCGCGGCGCCACCGCCGACGAGGACCGCCGGATCGCCGAGGAGCTGCTGGCCGACGCCAAGGAGCGGGCGGAGCACGTGATGCTCGTCGACCTCGGTCGCAACGACCTCGGCCGCGTGTGCGAGTACGGATCGATCGAGGTCGAGAGCTTCATGGCGGTCGAGAACTACAGCCACGTGATGCACATCGTCTCGAGCGTGGTTGGTCGACTGCGCGAGGACGTGGGCGCGCTCGAAGCACTGCGCTCGGTGCTGCCCGCGGGGACCTTGTCCGGGGCGCCCAAGGTGCGGGCGATGCAGATCATCGACGAGCTCGAGCCGGTCAAGCGCGGCGGCTACGGCGGGGCGATCGGCTACGCGAGCTACACCGGCGACCTGGACACGTGCATCCACATTCGCACGGTGGTGGTCAAGGACGGGGTCGCCCACGTCCAGGCCGGCGGCGGGACCGTCGCCGATGCCAAGCCCGACTTCGAGTACCGCGAGTCCGAGGCCAAGGCGCGCGGGGTGCTGCAGGCGATCGCGCTCGCGGCCGGTCAGCCCGAATGGCCCTAGAGAGAGGAGCGTGCCGATGGAGTCCGAGTTCGAGCAGATAACGACGGAGCTGGCCGATGGCGTGTTCACGATCACGCTGAACCGTCCCGACCGCCTCAACGCCTGGACGGGAACGATGGCGAGCGAGTTGCACGCGGCGCTCGACCGGGCGGACGCCGACGACGAGGTGCGCGCGGTGATCTTCACCGGCGCCGGCCGCGCATATTGCGCCGGCGCCGACCTCGAGCGCGGGAGCGAGACGTTCACCAAGCGCGACCACGAAGACGCGGACACGGTGCCGCGTGACAGCGGCGGTCAGCTCACGCTGCGAATCTTCGAGTGCCGCAAGCCTGTGATCGCCGCGATCAACGGCCCGGCGGTCGGGATCGGCGCGACGATGACATTGCCGATGGACGTCCGGCTCGCGTCCGAGACCGCCCGGATCGGGTTCGTGTTCACCCGCCGCGGGATCGTCCCCGAAGCGTGCTCGAGCTGGTTCCTGCCCCGCCTGGTGGGCATCAGCCGCGCGATGGAGTGGGTCGCCACCGGCCGCGTGTTCGACGCTCAGGAGGCGCTAGACGGCGGGCTCGTCCGCAGCGTGCATCCGGCCGGCGAGCTGCTCGACGCCGCCCACGGGCTCGCACGCGAGATCGCGGATAACACCGCTCCGGTGTCGGTGGCACTCGCGCGGATGATGATGTGGCGGATGCTCGGGGCCGAGCACCCGATGATCGCCCACCGCGCGGACTCGCGCGGCATGTACTTCCGCGGCCGGTCGGCCGACGCCGCCGAGGGAATCACGTCGTTCCTCGAGAAGCGGCCGGCCGAGTTCCCCGACCGGGTCAGCGACGGGCTGCCCGACATCATGCCCGGCTGGGCCGCGCCCGAATTCAGCTGAGCCAGGCGGGCCTCATCACGACCCCGACCAGGTCACCGGCGAGTTCATGTAGTCGTCGGTGCCGGTCCAGGCCACCTTGGTGATACCGCCCGACACCAGATAGGTCAGGCAGGTGTGGAAGCTCGCGCCGGCGGCCACCGGCGCGGTCGACGAGTTCTGATTACACGGCGGGAAATCGCCGATGATCGAGACCGGGTCCTGCTGGTTGCCGCTGTGGTCGATCCCCTGAATTGCGTCAGAGGTTCCGTCGACGTCGATCGACAGCGGGCCGAGATTGGTCACGGTCACCGTGGCGTACTGCGGAAGCGCACCCTTGGGGGCGCCCGAGACGTCGAGGGCCTTGAGATCGGCGGCCGAGCCCGTGCGGATCGACGCGACCGTTACCTTCACCGTCCGGGCCTTGCCGTTGCCGGACGAGGTCAGGGGCGTGTAGGTGACGGTCGCGGTCTGGCCGAAGGACAGCCCGGTCCCGGGTTTGGCGACGGCCGCCGTCGCCGAGCTGCTCGTGGCGGTGGCGGTCGAGCTCGAGCTGGCGGCCGCGGAAGCCGCGCCACCGGTCGTGGTCGCCGCGCTGCCGTTGCTCGACGACCCGCCGCTCGACCCGCACGCCCCGACCACCGCACCCACGACCACGGCCATGAGTGCGCTTCGGCCGACCTGAACGGTCCTCATCTGATGCCCCCTTGTTCGGTACTGCCCCTTTGCGACCGGACATCCTATGCGGCGCCGCCTGACAGCTGAAGGCGCCGCGCCCTACTGTTTGCCTCCCGTTAATGATTCCGGCGGCGGCGCATGCGAGTTCTCGTCCTCGACAACTACGACAGCTTCACCTACAACCTCGTCCAGTACCTCGGCGAGCTGGGAGCCGAGGTCGAGGTCGTGCGCAACGACCACGCCTCGGTCGATGACCTGCTCGTCCGCGGCTACGACCGGGTGATCGTCTCGCCGGGGCCATGCACGCCGAACGAGGCGGGGATCTCGCTCGAGGCCGTGCGGCGGTTTCCGGTGGCGAACGTCCCGACGTTGGGGGTGTGCCTGGGGCACCAGGCGCTCGTGCAGGCGTGGGGGGGACGGGTGATCCAGCACGAGCCCGTCCACGGGAAGACGACGACGATCGAGCACGACGGCCGGACGATCTTCCGCGGGCTCCGCCGGCCGCTCGAGGTCGGGCGCTACCACTCGCTGGTCGCCGACCCGGACCTACCCGAGTGCCTGGAGAACAGCGCCACCGGCGGCGAGGTCGTGATGGCGGTCCGCCACCGCGAACTCCCGGCCGAGGGCGTCCAGTTCCACCCCGAGTCCGTCCTGACCGAGCAGGGGCGCGAGTTGCTCGCCAACTTCCTGGCCCGGACGCGATGACCGACGGCCCCGATCTCCTCACGAGGGCGATCGACACGCTTGCCGGCGGCCAGAACCTCAGCCTCGACGATACCGCGGCGGTGCTGTCAGAGATCATGGCCGGGAACGCGTCGGAGGTTCAGATCGCCGGGTTCCTGGTCGCGCTCCGGACCAAAGGCGAGACCGTCGAGGAGCTCGCCGGCCTCGCGCGGACGATGCGCGCGATGGCCACGCAGGTGCGCGTGTCGAGCGAGGACCTGGTCGACACCGCCGGGACCGGCGGCGGCCGGCGCACCTTCAACGTCTCTACCACCGCGGCGCTGATCGCCGCCGGCGCCGGGTGCACGGTGGCCAAGCACGGCAACCGCTCGGCGACCGGCCTGTCCGGCTCGGCCGACGTGCTCGAGGCGCTCGGGGCGCGGATCGACCTGGGTCCTTCTGAGGTGGCGAGATGCATTGACGAAGTTGGGTTCGGGTTCATGTTCGCGCCCGCCCACCACCAGGCCACCCGATATGTCATCCCCGTCCGCCGGCAACTCGCGGTCCGGACGATCTTCAACTTCCTCGGTCCGTTGACGAACCCGGCCGGCGCGACGCGGCAGCTGATCGGCGTGTCGGACGCCGCCTATCTCGAGACGATGGCCGGCGCGCTGGCGCTGCTCGGGACCAAGCACGCGCTGCTCGTCGCCAGCGAGGACGGCCTCGACGAGCTCAGCATCTCGGCGCCGACGCTGGTGGTCGAGGTGGTCGGCGCTGAGCTCCGGCGGTACACGGTCTCGCCGGAGGAGGTGGGTCTGTCTCGCGCGCCCGCCGAGCAGATCCCCGGTGGGACGCCGGAGGAGAACGCGGAGACCGCGCGGGCGATCTTCGCCGGCGAGTCCGGGGCACCCCGGGATCTCGCCGTGTTGAATGCCGGGGCCGCGATCTACGCCGGCGGGCGCGCGGCGACGCTCGAGGAGGGAGTGCGGGCGGGCGAGCGTGCGGTTGACGACGGCTCCGCGCTCGCGGCGCTCGAGCGGTTCGTGCGGCGAACCCGCGAGCTCGCGCCGTGAATCGTCTCGATCCGATCGTCGCATCCGCGCGCGAGGAGGTCGCGCGCCGGCGTGAGGCCGTGCCGCCGGCGTCGCTCGAGGAGGCGGGCGCGGCGCGGCGTGCCGAGGACGAGCCGATGCGAGGGTTCGCCGAGGCGCTGGCTCGGCCCGGTTTGTCCGTGATCGCCGAGCACAAGCGCCGGTCTCCGTCGGCGGGGCTGATCCGGGAGGACCTCGCGCTCGAAGACGTGGTCAGGGCGTACGAGCGCGGCGGCGCCGCTGCGCTGTCGATCCTCACCGAGGGCCCAAGCTTCGG
Organism: uncultured Solirubrobacterales bacterium; assembly: GCA_963701945.1. Lineage (GTDB taxonomy): Bacteria > Actinomycetota > Thermoleophilia > Solirubrobacterales > Solirubrobacteraceae > Palsa-465. Next base: position 100,170 of record CAVPBV010000002.1, read on the forward strand.
CGGCTCGCTCGACGACCTGCGCGCCGCCCGCGCGGCCGCCGGCCTGCCGCTGCTCCGCAAGGACTTCATCGTCGATCCCTACCAGGTACGCGAGTCGTTCGCGGCCGGCGCGGACGCGATCCTTCTGATCGTCGCGGCGCTCCCGGCGGGAGAGCTCGCCGCGCTCCATTCCGAGGCGCTGTCGCTCGGCCTGAGCGTGCTCGTCGAGGTGCATGACGCCGCAGAGCTCGAGCTCGCCCTCGGGTTGGGGGCGCGGGTGATCGGGATCAACAACCGCGACCTGAAGACGCTCGAGGTTGACACCGCGCGAACGTTCGAGCTATTGCCGCGCGTCGCCGGCCGGGCGCTCGTCGTGTCCGAATCGGGGTTCAGCTGCCCCACCCAGCTCGAGGAGCTCGCGCGGGCCGGGGTCGACGGCGTGCTGATCGGAGAGGCGCTGATGCGCTCACCGGACGTCGAGGCGGCGTGCCGCCAGCTCGCCCTGCGCTGAGCCCGAACCCCCCTACGATTGTCGCTGTGACCAAGATCAAGTTCTGCGGGATCACCACGCTCGATGACGCCGAGCGCGCCGTGAGCGCCGGCGCGTGGGCAATCGGGTTGATTTTTTGGCCTCGTTCCCCGAGGCGCTGCCGGCTCGAGCGCGCTGCCGAGATCAGCGCGGCGGTCAAACGCCGGGGCGAGGTCGCGGGCGTGTTCGTCAACGCGACGCTCGATTACGTCGCCCAGACCGCCGACGGCGTCGGCCTGACCATGCTCCAGTTCCACGGCGACGAGGGACCGGCGTACTGCGCCGAGGCGGCCCGGCGGACCGGCTGCCGCGTGATCAAGGCGGCGCGGGTGCGCGGCCGGGCCGACGTGCAGGCGTTGATCCCGTTCCACACCGACTTTCACCTGCTCGACAGCTATTCCGCGGGCGTCCCGGGCGGAACCGGCGAGACGTTCTCGTGGGAGATCGCCCGCGCTCACCGCGGCCCGGTGCCGGTGATCCTGTCCGGCGGACTGACGCCTGACAACGTCGCCGACGCGATCGCCGCTGTCGGTCCGTACGCGGTCGACGTCGCCAGCGGCGTCGAGCGCGAGCCCGGTCGCAAGGATCCGGACAAGCTGGTGGCGTTTGCGGAGGCGGTTCGGGCGGCGGCCGGGTCCGGGTCCGGTGCCGCGACCGGGTCCGGTGCCGCGACCGGGTCCGGTGCCGGGGTCGGGCCCGGGGTTGTCGCGCGATGACTGCGGTCGAGCATCGCTTCGGCCCGTATGGCGGCCAGTACGTGCCCGAGACGCTGATGCCGGCGCTCGCCGAGCTCGAGGAGGCCTGGGTGTGTGCTCGCGACGACGCGTCATTCCGGGCCGAGCTCGATGCGCTGCTTCGCGACTTCGTCGGCCGCCCGTCGCCGCTGTATCTAGCCACGCGCCTGAGCGAGAACGCCGGGCACCCGATTTATTTGAAGCGCGAGGATCTCAACCACACCGGCGCGCACAAGATCAACAACGCCCTCGGCCAGGCGCTGCTGGCCAAGCGGATGGGCAAGCGCCGGATCATCGCCGAGACCGGCGCCGGGATGCACGGGGTCGCGGCCGCAACCGCGTGCGCTCTGCTCGACCTCGAATGCATCGTGTACATGGGCACCGAGGACATGCGGCGCCAGAAGCCGAACGTCGAGCGGATGGGGCTGCTCGGCGCGACCGTCGAGCCCGTCGAGGCCGGCGCGCGGACTTTGAAAGAGGCGGTCTCGGCGGCGATTCGCGACTGGGTCACGAACGTCGAGGAGACCCATTACATCATCGGCTCGTGCGTCGGGCCGGCGCCGTACCCGGCGCTGGTACGCGACCTTCAGCGGGTGATCGGCGACGAGGCCCGCGCCCAGGTGCTCGAGCGCACTGGCCGCCTGCCCCAGCGCGTGATCGCATGCGTCGGCGGCGGCTCGAACTCGATCGGCGTGTTCATCCCGTTCGTCGACGACGCTTCTGTTGAGTTGATCGGGGTCGAGGCCGCGGGGGAGGGGATCGAAACCGGGCGGCACGGCGCGCCCTTGACGGTCGGTGGGCGGCCCGGCGTCCTGCACGGCGCGTTCTCGGCGATCATGCAGGACGAGGAGGGGCAGATCCTCGAGGCGCACTCGATCTCGGCCGGCCTTGACTACCCGGGCACGGGACCCGAGCACGCATGGCTCAGGGACAGCGGGCGCGCGAGCTATTTCGCGATCACCGACCGGGAGGCGCTCGAGGCGTTCGCGCTGACCGCGCGGCTGGAGGGGATCATCCCCGCGCTCGAGAGCGCCCATGCCGTCGCGTGGGCGCTTGCGAACGGGCCGAGCGAACTCGATCTGGTTTGCCTGTCGGGACGGGGGGACAAAGACCTCGCCGAAGCTCTCAGCCTGCTCGGGCGATCGTGAGCGCCGTGGAACTCGCTGGCGCGAGTTCCATTGGGAGTTTCGCTGGCGCGAAACTCCCGGGGGTCAAGAAGTGACGGGGATCGAGCGAATCGCGGAGGCGTTCGAGTCGGCCCGCGCCAGCGGGCGCCGGGCCGCGCTGATGCCCTACCTGATGGGCGGATTCCCCGACCTCGACACCTCGCGCCGGATCGGTCTCGCGTACGCGGACTCCGGTGCCGACCTCGTCGAGTTGGGCGTCCCGTTCTCCGACCCGCTCGCCGACGGACCCGTGATCCACGCGGCCGGAACCGTGGCACTCCGTGCGGGCGTCCGGCTTCACGACGTGCTCGGCGTCGGGCGCGCGATCGCCGAGCGCGTGCCGGTCGTGGTCATGTGCTACGCGAACCTGATCTTTGCGCGCGGGGTCGAGCGCTTCGCCGACGAGTTGGTCGAGGCCGGCGCGAGCGGGCTGATCGTGCCCGACCTGCCGCTCGAGGAAGCAGGGGAGACGCTGCGGGTCTGCGACGAGCGCGGCCTCGCGCTTGTGCCGCTGGTCGCCCCGACCACGCCCGATGACCGCCTGGCGCGGATCGGCGCCCAGGCGCGGGGTTTCATCTACACCGTGTCGGTGACGGGAACGACGGGAGAGCGCGCGGGCGTCGCCGATGGCTTGGCCGGCGTCGTGGCACGCGCTGCGGCTTGCACCGCGGTCCCGGTGGCGGTCGGCTTCGGCATCTCCACCGCTGAGCAGGCCGGGGCCGCAGCGGCCGCGGGCGCCGACGGCGTGATCGTCGGCAGCCGGCTTGTTCGCGCCGCCGGCGAGGCCGGTAGCGGTGAGGAGGGAGACGGCGGGGACCCGGTTTCCGCCGTGACCGCAATCATGCGCGAGCTCTCGACGGGCCTGGCGACTCGCCACTGAGTTAGCATCCCAACCGAGATGGGCTTGATCCTGACTGCCACCGCGGGCCTGTGCCTGTGGATCATCCTCTGGTCGCTGAACATCAGCGGTCTCGACAGCATCCTGATCGGCATCGTGATGGTGCTGATCGCACTCGGCGTCCGACAACTGCTGCCGTTCCTGCCCGGCCGGCGGGAATAGCCGGGGCCCGACCGTGCAAAGCCGGGTGCTCGCACGCGGACGGGCCGTCTGCGCCTGGGCTCTCCTCGCCGTCGGCGTAGCCGGGTGCACGTCGTCGGGCGCAGCCAACTCCAGCGTGACGGCCACGGGCAACGTGCTGCGGATCTATGTCAGCGCCGCGACGACCGATCAGCCACAGGTGGCCGAGGACGTGCTCGACGCGGAGCGGCTCGCCTTCAACCAGGGGTCGCACACGGTCGGCAAGTTCTTGGTCCGCATGCAAACGGTGCGTGGCTCGACGCTCTCCGAGCAGGCGCGGACCGTGATCCAGGACCAGAGCGCGGTCGCGTACCTGGGCGAGATCGTTCCCGGCTCCTCAGAGGCGTCGCTTGGGATCACCAACGCGCTCGACATCCTTCAGGTCAGCCCCACCGATACAGCCCTCGAGCTGACGCAGACCACGCCCGCGGTGGCAAACGCCCCCGACGACTACTACGAATCGCTGAGCACGTACGGCCGGACGTTCGCGCGGGTCGTGCCGACGAGCGGCGACGAGGCACAGGCGCAGGTCCAGGAGATGGAGGCCCTCGGGGTCACCAAGCTGTACGTGTCCTCGGACGGCAGCGATTACGGGCGGGCGATCGCGTACGCGGTCTCGCACGACGTCGGTCACGGCATCACCTTGGTCAACAGCCAGGCCGACGCGGATGGCGTGTTCTACGGCTCGGCCTCGCCCCGCGTCGCGGCGCGCTTCTTCAACGGAGTCGCCCTGTCGAACCCGTCCGCGAAGCTATTCGGCCCCTCGGCGCTCGATGCGCCCACGTTCGTGTCGACGCTGGTTTCCTCGGTGCGAAACCTGTACATCTCGGCGCCCGGCTTCCTGAAGGCGGACCTGAATCCCGCGGGCAGCGCGTTCGTGTCGACATTCGACGCGACCTACGGCCACGCGCCCGCGCCTCAGGCGATCTTCGGCTACGAAGCGATGTCGGCGGTGCTCGCTGTGCTCAAAGAGGCCGGCACATCGGCGAACAACCGCACGACGGTCGTCCACGACTTCTTCTCGATCAAGAACCGCCAGTCGGTGCTCGGCACCTACTCGATCAACTCGAACGGGGACACGAGCATCGCGCCGTTCGTGTTCAGCCGCTTGCAGGCCGGCCAGTTGGTGCCATTCAAGTTCGTGTCCGGGTAGGGGTGAGGCTCGCAACGGCGTCGAAACGGGGGGTGAGGTGGGCGATCGTCGGGCTCGCGGCGATCGCCGCGATCATCGCCGCCGACGGGTGCGGCTCGACCTCCGGCCAGACGCTCGCGGCAACCCGGATTCGCGGCAGCACGCTCACGATCTACGCGAGCGCCCCGCTCCGAGGGCCGTCTACGGTCAGTGGCGAGTCCGTGATCAACGGAGGCCAGCTGGCGCTCGACCAGATCCACAACCGCATCGGCGAGTATCGGATCGCGCTCAAGATCCTCGATGACGCCACCGTCGCGCGGAGCGGCTGGGACCCCGGGCAGACGACGATCAATGTGCGACTGGCGGTGCTCGACCCGACCACGATTGGATACGTCGGAGACTTCAACTCGGGCGCGAGCGCGATCTCGATCCCGCCGCTCAACCGCGCCGGCATTCCACAGGTCAGCCCCACGAGCAGCGCGGTCGGGCTGACGTCGGCCACGCTCGGGGCCCAGCCGGGCGAGCCGCAGAAGTATTACCCCACCGGTATCCGGACCTTCGCCCGGGTGGTTCCGAACGACAGGATCCAGGCGATCGCGCAGGTCCGCGTCCAGCAGGAGATGGGCTGCACCTCGACCTATGTGCTGACCGACGGCGAGGTCGACGGATCGGACGCGGCGAGGAGCTTCGAGGTGGCCGCCCAGGCCGCGCACCTGAACCTCGTCGGCCCCCAGACGTTCGTCCGCGACGCCACCAGCTACAAGTCGCTGGCATCCGGGATCGCGCAGATGCCGCCGGATTGCATCCTGATCGCGGGGGACACCGAGTCAGGCGCGGCGCTGCTCACCAAGGACCTGGCCGAGGCGATGCCGACCGTCAAGATCTTCGGCACGGCGGGTCTGGCCGAGAGCACCTTCGCGAACCCGGCGCAGGGCGGGATCCCGGCGTCGGTGGATCCACGCGTCGTGCTCACCTCGCCGACGCTGGGGCTGAGCGAATACCCACCGTCCGCGCGCGCGTTCAACGTCGCGTACGAGCGCCGATTCGGGCCACCCCAACCCGACGCGATCCTCGGCTACGAGGCGATGAGCCTGATGCTCGACGCGATCAAGCGAGCGACCGACGGCGGCACCGAGACTGCGGTGCGCTCGCGGGTGCGGGACGCGATCTTCGCCACCCGCGATCGCCACAGCGTGCTCGGTACGTACAGCATCGACCCCAATGGCGACACGACCATGCAGCGCTACGGGGTGTGGGGAATCGTCCAGGGCCAGCTGACGTTTTTGGAGGCGATCGATGCCTGATTGGTGTTGCGTTAGGTCGGGAACCGATCGCTTGGCGGGGTCCCGAGGCGGCGATTAGATTCGCGGGCGCACCGGGCAACGGGACGCCCGGGTACCGACATAGAGGAAGTTGAATTGAGGCTCGCTCGCAGCAAGGCGCTTGTCGCAGGCCTTGCGGTTCTGGCCGTGGCAGCGCTGAGCGCGTGCGGCGCCAGCAGCGACAACAGCAGCAGCGAGGCGGCCGGCACGTCCGGCACCGCGGGGAAGGTCGACATCTACTCGAGCCTCCCGCTTCGCGGTCCCGCGGCCGCCGAGGCGATCCCTCTGCAGAACGGGATCAGGATCGCGCTGGCGCAGGCCGACGACAAGGCCGGCCCGTTCACCGTGATGTACACGGCGCTTGACGACTCGACCGGCGACGGAGGCTGGGACGCCACTCAGACCGCGGCGAACGCGCACGAGGCCGCGGCCGACCCTCGCGCCGTGTACTACATCGGGGAGTTCGACGACGGCGCCAGCGAGGTCTCGATGCCGATCCTCAACCAAGCCGGCATCGCGCAGGTGAGTCCCGCCAACACCTACGTCGGGCTGACCACGAGCGAGCCCGGGAGCGTCACCGGCGAGCCGCGTCGCTACTGGCCGACCGACACGCGCACGTACCTGCGGATCGTGCCGATCGACTCGGTCCAGGCCGCTGCCGACCTGGTGGCGATGCACCAGGCGGGCTGCGCCAAGGTCGCGCTCGCCAGCGACGAGGAGGCGTACGGCACCGGGCTGGCCAAGCTGATCGAGTTGCAGAAGGGCTACTACGGGATCAACATCGTCAGCGACACCCGATTCGATCCGGCGGCGGCCAGCTTCAGCTCGTACGCCGAGACGCTGAAACGCCTGCACGTCGTCTGCTTCCTGCTCGCCGGCATCGCGTCTAAAGGTGGGGTCGAGCTGACCAACGACGTCCACCTGGTCCTCCCGACGGCGAAGATCTTCGCACCGCAGGACATGTGCACGAGCGCCTGGACGAACCCCAAGGACGGGGGCGTGCCCGCCGCCGTCGATCCGCTGATCGAGTGCACCGCGGTCACCCAGAGCCTGACCGCGTACCCCGGCGGAAAGGCGTTCCTGGCCGCCTACAAGGCTCGCTATCCCGGGTCGGACCCGAGCCCATACGCGATCCTCGGGTACGAGGCGATGAGGCTCGGGCTGAGCACGATCGCCGGCCTCGGCGCCAACGGCGACAGCAAGTCGGCGGTGCTGAGCGCGCTGTTCGCCACGTCCAACCGGCACTCGGTGCTCGGCACCTATAGCTTCGAAAAGGACGGCGACACGACGCTGAAGGCGATCGGTCTGTACAAGGTCGGGGCGAGCGGCAACCCGACGTTCTGGCGGACGATCACGCCGGCGCGGGTGTTGTAGGCGCGCGCGGTGGCGAGGGTCGGTGGGGTCGCTGGGGTCAGGCCGCCCGGCGGCGGGGACGGGTCGGGCGCGTGTCGCGTTTGACGGCCAGGAGTCGCTGGTCGGCGGCCTCGAACAGCGCCGCCGCGGTCGTGCCGTCGTGCGGGAACACCGCCGCGCCGGCGCTCGCCCCCAGTGCGTCCAGCCCGGCGGCGACGCGCGCGACGGCCGACTCGACCCGACCCGTGAGGTGCTCGGCGCCGGGGCCGTCGGTCTCCGGCGCGAGCACGCAGAACTCATCCCCGCCCACCCGCGCGAGCGTGTCCTGGTCGCGAATCACGTGCCCGAGCGCCGCGGCCACGTCGCGCAGCAGATCGTCGCCGGCGGGATGGCCGAAGCGGTCGTTGAGCAGCTTGAAGCCGTCGAGATCGAGCATCACGAGCGCGAAGCTGCGCCGGCTGCGCGAGTGGCGGGCGATCTCGTAATCGATCCGCTCGAGCAGCGACCGGCGATTCGCGACCCCGGTCAGCGGATCGCTCAACGCCGAGGCACGCAGCGCGTCTCGCTCAGCCTCGAGGCGGTTGCGGACCCCGATCAGCACCGCCACGCTCCCCGCCGGCACGAGCACGATCAGCGTGGTCGAGGGGAGGGGGTGCAGGCCGGCGCGGGCCAGCGCGGCGCCAGCGGCTGCCGCCACGACCAGGGCGGCGCCGATCGCGCCACCGCGACTGCTCCGGCAGGTGGCGCCGGCAAGGAGCGCGCCCGGGAGGCACAGCCACACCGCCTGGCCACCGCCGGCGATCGCCACCAGAGCCGCCGTCGCGGCGGCGATCGCGAGCACGCGGAGGGGCGACCGGCGGGCGGCGCGGTCAGCCACCGTGGCGCGGTGGGCGGCGCGTTTGGGCAGGTGCGCGCGGCGCGCCGCCTCACCGGCCAGGGACTCGCGCCGGGGGCGTTCGGGCAGGGGCGGACGCTCGTGCCTGGATGCCACGCCGCGCAGTGTCGCGGGCGGGTCGGACGGTTCGGCGTCGGCAGCGGCGGGGGCGGCGTCGCCGGCGGGGGCGGCGTCGGCGTCGGGGGCGGGGGAGGGGACGGCGTCGGCATCGGGGGCGGGGACGGGGACGGGGCGGCTCGCCGGTTCGTGGGTCTCCCGTTCTGGTGCACAACTCGCCAAATCTCGCCGCACCGCGGGGCTCCGGTCAGATAAGCCGGGGGGGCGCTTATGTCGCCAAGACGCGCGAAAGCGGGGGGGGATTGCTGCGTTAGGCACCTCGCGGGCACCGCCCGCCGACTACCGCCCCGAGAGCGCCCCGAACTTCTCGGTCGGCCCGAACCCGAGCTCGGCGCCCTCGGCAGTCCCGCTGGCGCGCGCCTCGGCGGCGACCGCGTCCGCGACCGCCGGCGCGACGTCGCGGTTGAACACCGACGGGATGATGTAGTCCTCACGCAACTCGTCGTCGGAAACGATCCCCGCGATCGCCCGCGCCGCCGCGGTCTTCATCGACTCGGTGATCCTGGTGGCGCGGACGTCCAACGCCCCCCGGAACACGCCGGGGAAGCAGAGCACGTTGTTGATCTGGTTGGGGTAGTCCGAGCGGCCGGTGGCGAGGATCCGCGCGTACTGCAGGGCCTCCTCGGGCGCGACCTCAGGGTCCGGGTTGGCGAGTGCGAACACGATCGGGTCCGGGTTCATCCGTGCCAGCGCCGAGGCCGGTATGACCCGCGCGCCCGACAGCCCGATGAACAGATCGGCCCCCTCGAGAACGTCGACCACGCCGCCAGGCCGCCGCTCCAGATTCGTCACCATCGCCAGCGAGCGCTTGACCGTGGGCATCGAGCCGTCCAGAAAATCGGCCCGATCGACCGACACGGCGCCCCGCGAATCGACCCCGATGATGTCTTGCGCGCCCGCCTCCAACAGGATGCGAGTCACCGCCACGCCGGCGGCGCCGAGACCAACCACAACGATCCGCAGATTCCCGATCGACCGCCCGCGGGCCGATATCGCCCAACCCCAAAACGGCGGTCCCGTCCGACACGACCGCCACGGTGTTCCGCTTGATCGTGTACTGGAACGCCTTGTCCGGGTCTTCGTAGATCGCCCGGCAGACGCGGGCGACGCCCGGCGTGTACGCCATCGACAGGTCGTCGCGGGTCCTTACCGGGCTCTTGTTGCGGACCTCGATCTTGCCCCCGACGTGCAATAAAAAGGTCCGATCGGTGGTGTCGAGGACCCGGGCGCCCGAGACGGCGTCGACGGCTGCAGTCAACCGGGGCCAGTCAGACGCGTCGCCGGTCTCGACGGTGATGTCGCGGACCGTGTGCTCGTGCGCGACCTGCACCAGGTCGACGGCGCCGATCGTCCCGCCGGCCTCGCCGATCGCGCTCGCGACCCGTCCGAGAATTCCAGGGCGGTGCTCGATCTCGACCCTCAAAGTCAAGCTGTATTGGGCGCTTGGTGCAGTTGCCACTCCGCGAGATAGCCTGACATAAGTGGCATCGACGCTCAGCCCAGACGAGCTGTTCCTGATCGACGGCAACAGCCTTGCGTACCGCGCGTTTTTCGCGCTGCCCGAGTCGATCGCGACCTCGACCGGGGTGCCGACGAACGCGATCTTCGGGTTCGCGTCGATGCTCGTGAAGATCCTGACCGACTACGGGCCGAAGGCCACCGTGGTCGTCTGGGACGCGGGGGACACGGGACGCAAGGCGGTGTACGCCGACTACAAGGCCCAGCGGAGCAGCCGCCCGGATCTACTCAAGGAGCAGTGGCCGCACCTCGAGCCGCTGGTCGACGCGTTCGGCTACCGCAACCTCAGAGTCGAGGGGTTCGAGGCCGACGACGTGATCGCGTCGATCGTGGAAAAGGCTCGGACGGCCGAGCCACCCATCCCAACCATGGTCGTCACCGGCGACCGCGACGCGTACCAACTCGTCGACGACGGCGTGGTGAAGATCATGACCACCTCGCGCGGGATCACCGACACGCGCGTCTACGACCGCCAGGGCGTGATCGACCGCTACGGGATCCCGCCCGAGTTGATCCCGGACTTCATCGGCCTGAAGGGCGACACCAGCGACAACATCCCCGGCGTCCCCGGCATCGGCGACAAGACCGCGGCCGAGCTGCTTCAAAAATTCGGAACGCTCGAAGAGGTCCTCAGCCACATCGACGATATCTCCGGCGCCAAGCGCAAGCAGAACCTAACCGAGCACGCCGAGGACGCGCGCATGTCGAAGCGGCTCGCCACCGCCAAGCGCGACATCGACGTCGAACTCGACCTGCAGCAGTTCGCCACCACCGCCCCGGACCGCTCCAGGCTCCGGGACACGTTCCGCAAGTTCGAGCTGCGCGAGCCACTGCGCCGGCTCGAGGAGGCGCTGGGCTCGGCCGACGCCGCCGCTCCCGCGCCCGAGGCCGCAGAAGCCCTCACGGCCCGCGTCCGCACCGCCAACGTGGCCGCCCTGAAACGCGTTCCCGACAAGCCGGTGTCGATTGCCGTGAAGGCCCCCCAGGCGCCCGAGGGCGTCCTCTTTGCACCCGACCCGGAATGGCGCTTTGGCGTCTACGTCGATGGCTCGGGCGAGGTGCTCACGGGCGAGGCCAACCTCCCCGAATCCGTGGTGGAGGCCCTGGGGCGCCGTCCCGTCACCGCCCACGATGCGAAATCGCTTGGTCAGGTCCCCACAACCCTCGCCCACGACACCGAGGTCGCGGCCTACCTGCTCGAGCCCGCCCGGCGCGCCTACCCGTTCCGCGAGCTGACCGAGGAGCGAGGCCTCGGCACAGACATCGAGGACGAGGCCGCCGCCGACGCGCTGCTGCTGCACGCGCTCGCCGCGTGGCAGCGCGAGGAGATCCGCGGGCGCGGGCTCACCGACCTTTTCGAGAACGTCGAGCTCCCGATCGTTCGCCTCTTGCGCGAGATGGAGCTGGCCGGCTCCAAGCTCGACACTGAGCGGCTCCAGGAGATCTCCGACCGGGTCAAGGCTGAGGCCGACGAGCTCGAGCGCGAGATCTTCGTCCTGTGCGGCGAGGAATTCACGCTCGGCTCCCCCAAGCAACTCGAGGAGGTCCTGTTCGGCAAGCTCGGCCTATCGCGCAAGCGGCGCGGGAAGACCGGCTACTCGACCGACGCGCGCGTGCTCCAGTCAATCCGGCACGAGCACGAGGTGATCCCGAAGATCGAGCGCTGGCGCGAGCTGACCAAGCTGGCGCAGACCTATCTCGACGCGCTGCCGCTGCTGATCGCGCAGGACGGCCGGATCCACACGACGTTCAATCAGACCGCCGCCACGACCGGGCGCCTCTCATCCAACAACCCGAACCTGCAGAACATTCCGATCCGGACCCCACTCGGGCGGGAGATCCGCGCCTGCTTCGTCGCCGAGTCGGGCGACCTGCTCGTGTCCGCGGACTACTCGCAGGTGGAGCTCCGGCTGCTCGCCCACATCGCCGGCGAGGACGCCTTGAAAGAGATCTTCCGAAAGGGCGAGGATGTGCACACCGCAACCGCATGCCGGGTGTTCGGGGTCACCCCGGAGCAGATCGATCCCGGCATGAGGTCGAAGGCGAAGATGATCAACTACGGCATCGTCTACGGACTGTCCGCTTGGGGGATGGCGGACCGCCTCGACATTCCCCAAGAGGAAGCCGACGAGTTCATCCAGCGCTACCTGGCCGGGTTCCCGGCGGTGGCGCGGTGGATCGAGGACACGATCACCCAGGGGACCGAGCACGGCTACGTCTCGACTTTGTTCGGCCGCCGCCGCCAGGTGCCCGAGCTCCGGGCTAGGCGTTGGGAGCTGCGCAAGCAGGGCGAGCGGTTCGCGGTCAACATGGTGATCCAGGGAACCGCAGCAGACATCATGAAGGTCGCGATGGTCCGCTGTGACCAGGCGCTCAAGGGCGCCAAGCTGCGTTCGCGCATGATCCTCCAGATCCACGACGAGCTGCTGTTCGAAGGCCCCGCCGAGGAGGCCGAGGAGGTCAGGCGCATCGCCACAGAGCAGATGGAAGGAGCGTTCGAGATGGATCCGCCGCTCGCCGTCGAGGCCGGGATCGGCCACGACTGGCTGGCGGCGAAGTGACCGCTCGCGCGTTCGTCCCGGCATTCGTCGTCGCCGCGGTCCTCGCGCTCTCGCAAGCAGCGCTTCCGGCCACCGCGCAGGCGAAGTTCATCGGTGGCGTCATCCCCGACGGCCCCTCCGCCGCCACCGCCCAAGCCACGACCCACGCCACGGTCCTCCCCGCACTCGCGCCCGACCTCCCCTACGGAGGCGGCCCCGTGCTCCATTCCAACCGCACGCACCCGATCTTCTGGGCGCCGGCCGGCTCTGGGCTGGCCTTCGATCCCGGCTACGAGTCGCTGGTCGACACGTTCCTCGCCGACGTCGCCGCAGACAGCCACAAGACGACGAACACCTTCAGCCTGACCGGGCAGTACCACGACTCGAAGGGACCGGCAGCGTACGACTCGACATTCGCCGGCGGGATCGACGACACCGACCCGCTGCCGCCGAACGGCTGCACCGAGCCGGGCCTGACCGGCCCGGGATGGAGCGTGTGCCTGACCGACGCGCAGCTCCAGACCGAGATCGAGCACGTCGTCGCGGCCAATGGCCTACCGAAGGGCGACGGCAACGTGTACTTCATGATCACTCCCAACGGCTTTGGCAGCTGCACGGGCTCCGGGCCGTCGAGCTGCGCGCTCGGGGGCAGCGCCGAGGGTTATTGCGGCTATCACTCGGTCACGTCGAACGGGATCCTGTACGCGGCGATCCCTTACAACGCGATCGTTCCGCACTGCCGGTCGGACAACCCGCGGCCGAACTCGAGCACGGCCGATCCGACGCTGTCGACGATCAGCCACGAGCTGAACGAAACGATCACCGACCCGCAGGGAAATGCCTGGGTCGACGCCGAGGGCGACGAGGCGGCGGACCTGTGTCTGACCTCATTCGGCCCGGCGATCGGCGGGCAGCCGACCAGGGCGTGGAACGAGTCGATCAACGGCGGTCACTTCTACCTGCAGGAGCTGTGGAGCAACGCCAGCCACGCCTGCGAGCCGCGGGCCAAGCCGGACGCGTTGTCGTTCGCGGCGGTCCACGATCCCGCCCGTGACCGCATGGTCGCGTTCACCGCTCGCGGCTCCGACCCCCAGGGGCGGCTCGTGTCGTTCAACTGGGCGTTCGGCGACGGGCAGGCGGGCGTCGGCCGGCGCGTGTCCCACATGTACGCGCTCCCCGGGCCCTACCGGGTGATGCTGCGCGCCACCGACAATTGGGGCAACTGGGCCTACTCCGGGCGGACGATCCGCTTCAAGCCGCGCGTCGCCAGCCCCTAGGCCGGGACGCGCACCTGGAGCGGCGTCCGGCGCGGTCCGGCCGCCACGAATCGGGGGTGGGAGATCTCCAGGTAGTGGCCGAACGCCCAGTCGAGGAAGCGCCGGGCCTCCATCGCGCGCAGCGCCCCGGCGAGCAGCCGGGGAGCCACGCGCGGGACCAACCGCTGGCACCGCAGCATCCACGCGAACGCGCGCGCGTGCGAGGCGCTGAACCGCGAGTAGCTCGATAGCGCATCCGCGATCGAGCGTCGCCCATCCAGGACCTGCGAAACCTCGCGACCGACCGCCAGCCCGAAATACAGCGCGGTTCGGATCCCCTCGGCGGTCAACGGCAGGCAGTGGCCGGCGGAATCCCCGACGAAGAACACGCCGTCCTCGGTGGCGTTCCGCAGTGCGTGCGGGATCCAGTTGCCCTGGTAACGCACCGACTCGGCGGACAGGTCGGTCGCGAGCCGCACCGTCGGCTCGCGCACGTGGAAGCGCGGGTCGAACGAGCCGACGCCGATCCTCAGCTCACCGTCCGCCGGAAAGCTCCAGCCGTAGCCGGCGGGCACGTACGAGCGGTCGATCCAGATCTCCATCTCGTCGCCCGAGCCGTGGGGATGGACCTCCAGGCCGCGTGAGAGCAGGGCATCGGGCGGCTGGACGTTGTCGCCGGCGCCGAGCACCCGCCGCCAGCCCAGCGCGTCCACGACCACCCCGGCGCGGATGTCGCCGCGGTCGGTGCGGACGACGCGGCCGGTCCTACGCCTCCCGAGTTCGGCGCCAGCCGAGTTCCCCCCGAGTTCGCCGCCAGGCGAACTCGCAAGTCGATCCGCGCCAGCGGATCGACCTTCCACCTTCGCAGTCTCGAACGCGAACGTCCCCTGATCGGCCAGCAGCTTGCACAGACTGCGGTAGTCGAAGGTCGAGAACGTCCAGGGAAGCTGGTACCGGGCGGTGGTGTACGGGGTGTGAAGGACGAGCTCGCCGAACGTCTGCCGCAAGGAACCCTGCAGGTCGAGCGCCTCGAGCCAGCCGGTCGGAATCCCACACGCGGAGGTCTGCCGCTCGCCGATCTCGTAGCGATCGATCAGCAGAACGTCGGCGCCGCTGCCAGCCAGTTCGCGCGCCACCGCGAGCCCGGCGAAGCTCGCGCCGCAGATCAAAACGTCGCAATCGCGCGCGAGAGGGGTCCGCTCGATGCCCCGCTTGGTCGCTCTCCGTGGCACTGCGAGCGGATGATAGGGGCGTGCCTGGGCGCGCTCCTATAGCGATCTGTGGCTATCCTCCGAGTCACGCATGTCTACCATTACAACGCTGAACCCCGCCGCTGATCAATCGAATGCGAAGGTCGTCGAAGGCTCGGACGGCCTACTGCTCGAGATCGACGGCCAGATCGTTCCCAACTACGACGCCACCGTCCACCCGTTCCAGGAGGGCGACGTCGTCACCGGCCACGTCGTCCGCATCGACAACGACGAGGTGCTCGTCGACATCGGCTACAAGTCCGAAGGGGTCATCCCGTCGACCGAGCTCTCGATTCGGAAGTCGGTCGATCCGAGCGATGAGGTGTCCCTCGGGGAAGAGGTCGACGCCCTCGTTCTCACCAAGGAGGACCAGGACGGCCGGCTGATCCTTTCCAAGAAGCGCGCCCGCTTCGAGAAGGCCTGGCGCCGCATCGAGGCCGCGGCTGAGTCCGGCGAGCCCGTCGAGGGCGCCGTGATCGAGGTCGTCAAGGGCGGACTGATCATCGACCTGGGCGTGCGCGGCTTCCTGCCCGCGTCGCTCGTCGACATCCGCCGCGTCCCGAACCTCGACGAGTACATGGGCGAGACGATCGAGTGCAAGGTGATCGAGCTCAACCGCTCGCGCAACAACGTCGTGCTGTCCCGCCGCGCGGTGCTCGAGGAGCAACGCAAGGAGGACCGCGAGCGCATCCTCGATCGGCTGCAGCCCGGCCAGGTCGTGGAGGGCACGATCTCGAACATCGTCGATTTCGGTGCTTTTGTCGACCTCGATGGGATCGACGGACTGATCCATATCTCCGAACTTTCGTGGTCGCACGTCAACCACCCCTCCGAGATCCTCAACATCGGCGACAAGGTCACGGTCAAGGTGCTCGACATCGATCGCCAGCGCCAACGGATCTCCCTCGGGCTCAAGCAGACCCAGGAGGACCCGTGGCAGCGGGTCGTCGACACCTACAACGTCGGCGACGAGCTCGAGGGTACGGTCACCAAGGTGGTCACCTTTGGCGCGTTCGTCGAGATCCTCGACGGCGTCGAGGGTCTTGTGCACATCTCGGAGCTGGCCCAGCACCACGTCGAGAACCCGCGGGAGATCATCCAGCCGGGCGATCCGGTCCGGGTCAAGATCCTCGAGATCGACTCTGAGCGCCGGCGGCTGTCGCTGTCGATCAAGCGGGTCGAAGGTCAGGTGCTGCCGGTCCGGCCGATAACGGCTCCGACCGACGGCGATGCCGGCGATCTCGACAACGTGCCCGAGCTGGGCCTGTCCGAGGACGTGTTCGCGGGAGCGGATTCAGATTTCAATACGGAGGATGCCGAGGCATCGGTGGATTCCTTCGCGGACGGCGCGGAGCCGGCGTACGAAGCCGAGCCCGCGTACGAAGCCGAGTCCGCGTACGAAGCCGAGCCGGCTGACGAAGCCGAGCCGGCTGACGAGGCTGAGCCGGCTGACGAGGCTGAGCCGGCTGACGAGGCTGAGCCGGCTGACGAGGCTGAGCCGGCTGACGAGGCTGAGCCGGCGGACGAAGCTGAGCCGGCTTACGAAGCTGAGGTAGGAACGGGCGACGAGCAGTCCGAAGCTGGACCGGACGCCTGAGCGTCCGGTCCCCTTCATCGGCCTGACCGGCGGAATCGGCGCCGGCAAGTCGACTGCGCTCGAGGCGCTCGAGCGCGCGGGGGCGGCGGTCCTGTCGACCGATCGAGTCGTGCACGAGCTATACGGCGAGGACGAGGTGATCGCGGCCGTGACCGAGCGGTTCGGGGCCGCGGTGGCGCCGGGCGGCGTGATCGATCGCGGAGCGCTCGCCAAGCTCGCGTTCGCGACGCCCGAGGACCGGGAGTGGCTCGAGGGGCTGTTGTGGCCGCGGGTGGGGGCCCGCATGGTCGAGTGGCGGTCATCGCTCGAGCAGGCCTCCAATCCGCCGCGGGCGGCCGTCGTCGAGGTGCCGCTGCTGTTCGAATCGGGCATGGACGGCGCGTTCGACGCCACGATCGCGGTCATCGCCGGCGAGGACGTGCGCGCCTCTCGGGCCGAGGGCAGGGGCCACGAGGCGCTGGCGGAGCGGTCCGCACGCCAGCTTTCGCAACAGGAAAAAGCGCATCGTGCGACGTACGTGGTCGTTAACGACGGTACGGTCCCCGACTTGGAGTCGAAGTTGTCGGCGTTGCTTGAGATGCTGCACCCGTGAGTCCGTCCACGATGACGCCCCCGCCGCGTCAGCGGGGCCGTAGTACCGCTGCGGCGCGCCGGCGGACGGCGGCGCGACGCCGCAACCGTCTGTTCGCCGCCGTGTGCCTCGGCGTTGTCGTGCTGGGCGTCGTGCTGTTGATGCCGCTCGTCCAGAAGACCGTGAACGAGTTCGGCCTGCCACTCACCAACGCAAGCGTGATCCGCCAGCAGGCCGCGGAGAAGCACCTCGACCCGGCGCTGATCGCCGCGGTGATCTACGCCGAGACCAAGTTCGACCCGCGCAGCTCCGCCGCCGGCGCGCTCGGCCTGATGCAGGTCATGCCACAGACCGCCGAGTACCTGGCTCGCCGTTCGGGCGCCACCACGTTCACGATCGCGGACCTCGGGACGCCGCAGGTCAACATCGCCTACGGCAGCTACTACCTGCGCTACCTGCTGGACGAGTACCACGGGAACGTCATCGACGCGCTCGCGGCGTACAACGGCGGCGAGTCGAACGTCGATCTCTGGATCGCCGCTGCGCGCGCCCAGGGGCACTCGTTGGCCGTGGACGACATCCCGTTCCCGGAGACCCGGGCGTACGTGGCAAAGGTGCTGTCCGCGGAGGGCGAGTACCGCAGCAAGTATGCGGCGCAGCTGTACGGCTAGGCCGCATCCAAACTTTGGCGATGCAGCTGGCATATGTGCCGCCGCGGCTTGAGCGCCAAAGTTCGCGCCGTGAATGCGGACCGTTTCTGGCACTGGCCACCGCTACGCTAAGCGGCGGTGCCCAAATTTGAGCTAGACGCCGGTTACAGTCCGACCGCCGACCAGCCCGCGGCTATCGAGTCGCTGGCCGCGGGGATCAACGCAGGCGAGCGGTCGTTGACGCTGCTCGGCGCGACCGGGACGGGCAAAACGATGACGATGGCGGCCACGATCGAGGCCGTGCAGAAGCCGGCGCTGATCATCGCCCACAACAAGACGCTCGCGGCGCAGCTCTGCAACGAGTTCCGGACGTACTTCCCGCGCAACTCGGTCGAGTACTTCGTCAGCTACTACGACTACTACCAGCCCGAGGCGTACGTCCCGAGCAAGGATCTGTACATCGAGAAGGACTCGGCGATCAACCAGGAGATCGACCGCCTGCGCCATTCCGCGACCGCGGCGCTGTTCGCCCGGCGCGACGTCGTGATCGTCGCGAGCGTGTCGTGCATCTACGGCCTGGGATCGCCCGAGGTCTACGACGAGAACCTGCAGACGCTGTCCAAGGGCGAGATGATCGACCGCGACGGGCTGCTACGGAAGCTCGTCTCGATTCAGTACACGCGTAACGACACCGCGCTGGCGCGCGGGACGTTCCGGGTTCGCGGCGAGACGCTCGAGATCTTCCCCGCGTACGCCGAGACCGCGTTCCGGATCGTGATGTTCGGCGACGAGGTAGAGCACCTGCAGCACTTCGACCCCCTGACCGGCGAGCTCATCGAGGACGACCTCGAGCACGTGGGGATCTGGCCGGCGTCGCACTACAACGTCCGCGAGGGCATGATCGAGGACGCGGTCGCCGAGATTGGGCGGGAGCTCAACGAGCGCTGCGCGGAGCTCGAGGCCGAGGGCAAGCTGCTCGAGTCCCATCGCCTGCGCCAGCGCACGCAGTACGACATGGAGATGCTCCGCGAGCTCGGGTTCTGCTCGGGGATCGAGAACTACTCGCGGATCCTCGACGGCCGCAAGCCCGGTGAGCGGCCGTACTGCCTGCTCGACTACTTCCCCGAGGACTTCGTGTGCTTCATCGACGAGTCCCACCAGACCGTGCCCCAGATCGGGGGGATGTCCGAGGGTGACCGGTCGCGCAAGCAGACGCTCGTCGACTACGGGTTCAGGCTGCCGAGTGCGATCGACAACCGGCCCCAGACGTTCCAGGAGTTCCTGTCGGTGACGCCCCAGATGGTGTTCGTGTCGGCGACGCCCGGCGAGTACGAGCGCCGGAACTCGGCCCGGATCGTCGAGCAGATCGTCCGCCCGACCGGCATCGTCGACCCCGCGGTCGAGGTGCGCGAGACGCGCAACCAGATCGACGACCTGATGAACGAGATCCGGGTCCGGGTTGATCGAGAGGAGCGGACCTTGGTCACGACGCTCACGAAGAAGATGGCCGAGGACCTCACGGACTACCTGCTCGAGATGGGATTCCGCGTCCGGTACCTGCACTCGGAGATCGACACGCTCGAGCGGATCCAGATCATCCGCCAGCTGCGGTTGGGCGAGTTCGACATCCTCGTCGGGGTCAATCTGCTCCGCGAGGGACTCGACCTGCCCGAGGTGTCGCTGGTCGGAATCCTCGACGCGGACAAGGAGGGCTTCCTCCGCGGGGAGACCTCGCTGATCCAGACGATCGGCCGTGCCGCCCGCAACATCGAGGGCAAGGTGCTCATGTACGCCGACAAGGAGACCGCGGCGATGCGGGCGGCGATCGACGAGACCGACCGGCGCCGGGCGATCCAGGTCAAATACAACGAGGACCACGGGATCACGCCCGAGACGATCGTCAAGGGAATCTCGGACATCGCCGAGTTCCTCATGTCCGACTCGAAGGTGCCGAAGTCGCGTCGTCGGCGGCAACGGGCGGTGGATGCGGTCGCGCCCGAGGAGATCGAGAAGACGATCGTCGAGCTCGAGGAGGAGATGCTCGCGGCCGCCGAGGAGCTCCGGTTCGAGTACGCCGCCAAGCTCCGCGACGAGATTCGAGATCTCAAGGGCCAGCTGGATCAGGCGATAGCCGAAGGTCGCGCGCAGCCGATTGGCTGAGGGCTGCGGGTGCGGCGATTCGCCGCCTCTCGGTCCGCTAGGCTGCGGTCGCTTCCCTATCCCGAGACGGAGGTAGTTCCGTGGCGCTGGACCGACAGAGCATCGAGAAGAAGGACTTCCCCATCGGGCGGCGGGGCTACGACCCGGAGGCGGTTGACGTCCATCTGCACGCGCTTGCCGACGAGATCGACGAACTCAAGCGGTCTGCCCGGCGCCGCAGCGAATCGCTCGCCGCGGCGGCCAGCGAGCAGGTTCGGTCGATCGTCGAGGCCGCCGAGACGAGCGCCGCGGACATCCAGCGCCAAGCCGAGGACGAGGCCCGCGAGATCCGCGCCGAGGCCAGCACGGAGGCCGACGCCACCCGCGAGCACGCCACGTCCGAGGCGCGCGACTACGTTGGCCGGGTGTCCGAGTCGACGTCAGGCATGCTCGAGCGGATCGACGCCATGGAGAGCGAGCTGACCGCGCTGATCGAGTCGCTGCGGACCGGCTCGAATCGCCTGAACGCCGATCTCCAGCTCCTCGAGGGCAATCTGACCGCGGTCAAGAACGCGGTCGTGCCACGGCCCCAGTTCGAGCCCGAGCAGCCGGTGGCGCGGCGCCCGGAGCCGGCGCCCGCGGCCGCGTCTGAACCGTTCGAGGAGAGTGCGGAGGTCACCGTCGTGGCTGCGGGAGAGATCTTGAGCGACGCCCCCGCCGAGCCCGCCGCGGCGCGGACGAACGGTGGCGACGACGACGGCGCAAGGCTGATCGCCCTCAACATGGCGCTGAACGGCACCCCGCGTGAGGAGACCGACCGTTACCTGGCCGAGAACTTCAAGCTCACCGACCGGCGAGGGCTGCTCGACGAGGTGTATTCGTCGGTCCAGGGCTAATCGGCGAATCGGCCTGGCGGCCGATTCGCTTGGCTAATTGCCCTGGGGGCAATTAGCTGGCTTGGGCTGATTCTCGAGGCTGAGTGAGGCCGCCCGGGTCGGGTCTGAGCGGGTCGGCGTACGGCTGCGGACCGAACCTGACCGGGTTTGTCGCAAACAGCGAGCCTCCACCCAGGGGAACGTCTGTTCGGTCGATTAGACTCGGTTATGTGGACAAACTTGTCGTCTCGGGAGCCCGGGAGCACAACCTCAAAGACGTAACCGTCGAGATCCCGCGGGACGCTCTGACCGTGATCACGGGCCTGTCGGGCTCGGGTAAATCGTCGCTCGCGTTCGACACGATCTATGCCGAGGGGCAGCGCCGGTACGTGGAGTCGCTGTCGGCGTACGCACGCCAGTTCCTCGGCCAGATGGACAAGCCCGACGTCGACTCGATCGAGGGGCTATCGCCGGCGATCTCGATCGACCAGAAGACGACCTCGCGCAACCCGCGGTCGACGGTCGGCACGGTCACCGAGATCTACGACTACCTGCGGCTGCTGTGGGCGCGGATCGGACATCCCCATTGCCACATCTGTGGACGGCCGATCAGCGGGCAGTCGGCCGAGCAGATCATCGACCAGGTGATGGAGCTTCCCGACGGCACGCGGTTCATGGTGCTGGCGCCGATCGTCCGAGGCCGCAAGGGGGAGTACGGGAAGCAGCTAGAGGAGCTGCGAGGCGAGGGCTTCACCCGGGCCAAGATCGACGGCGAGCTCCGGCGGCTCGACGAGGAGATCGCGCTCGACAAGAAGTACAAGCACGACATCGCGGTCGTCGTCGATCGGTTGGTGATGAAGGGCGAGCTGCGCAAGCGGCTGGCCGACTCGATTGAGACCGCGGTGTCGCTTGCCGACGGGCTGGTCGAGATCGAGATGGTGGATCAATCGGATCCCACCTCGCCCACCCCCGCCAACCAGATCCAAACGTATTCGGAGAAGTTCGCCTGCCCGGTTCACGGTCCGAGCCTGATCGAGC
Source organism: uncultured Solirubrobacterales bacterium (assembly GCA_963701945.1). Classification (GTDB taxonomy): domain Bacteria; phylum Actinomycetota; class Thermoleophilia; order Solirubrobacterales; family Solirubrobacteraceae; genus Palsa-465. Next base: position 121,909 of record CAVPBV010000002.1, read on the forward strand.
TCGAGCCGCGCATCTTCAGCTTCAACTCGCCGCATGGGGCGTGCCTGCGGTGCACCGGACTCGGGTCGCAGATGGAGATCGACCCCGAGCTGGTCGTGCCCGATCCGACGCTGTCGATCGGCGAGGGCGCGATCGCGCCGTGGGCGCAGAGCGCGTCCGACTACTACGACCAGCTGATCCAGGCGATCGCGGAGCGCTACGACGTCGATCTCGACACGCCGTGGGAGGACCTGCCCGAGCAGTCGCGTGACTTCTTCCTGTACGGGACGAACGGCGACCGCGTGCAGGTCACCTACCGCAACCGGTTCGGGCGGCGGCGCTCGTACGGCGCGACGTTCGACGGGATCCTGCCCAACCTCGAGCGGCGCTACCGCGAGACCGAGTCCGAGCTCGCGCGCGAGAAGATCGAGGAGTACATGACGCTGCGACCCTGCCCGGACTGCAAGGGGGCACGGCTCCGGCCCGAGTCGCGGGCGGTCCTGATCGGTGAGACCGCGATCCACGAGTTCACCGCGCTGTCGGCGCGCCGCGCGCTCGAGTGGGTCGACGGGCTCGAGCTCTCAGAGCACGACCATCGGATCTCGCGGCTCGTTCTGCGTGAGATCTCCGAGCGGCTGCGGTTCCTCGACAACGTCGGGGTCGGGTACCTGTCGATGAATCGAGCGGCGTCGACGCTGTCAGGCGGCGAGGCGCAGCGGATCCGCCTGGCCACGCAGATCGGCTCCTCGCTCGTGGGCGTGCTCTACATCCTCGACGAGCCGTCGATCGGCCTGCACCAGCGCGACAACAACCGGCTGATCGCGACGCTCGAGCGGCTGCGGGACCTCGGGAACACCGTGCTCGTGGTCGAGCACGATGAGGGCACGATGCGGGCCGCGGATCATCTCGTCGACATGGGGCCGGGCGCCGGCGAGCACGGGGGCCATGTCGTCGCCCAGGGCACCGCCGAGGACGTCGCCAAGGTTCCGGAGTCGCTCACCGGTCAGTTCCTCGCCGGGACTCGCACGATCGAGACTCCGCGCCGGCGGCGCAAGCCGAGCGGGCGGGTGACGATCGACGGCGCGTCGGAGCACAACCTCCAGGACATCGACGTGAGCATCCCGCTCGGCGTGATGTGCTGCGTGACCGGCGTGTCGGGGTCGGGCAAGTCGACGCTGGTCAACGAGGTGCTCTACAAGTCGGTGGCGAACCGGCTACACAAGACGCGGCAGAAGGCCGGCGCCCACAAGCGCATCACCGGGCTCGAGCAACTCGACAAGATCATCTCGGTCGACCAGTCGCCGATCGGCCGCACGCCGCGGTCGAATCCCGCCACCTACATCGGGCTGTTCGACCAGATCCGCGAGCTGTTCTCAAAGACCCAGGAGGCGCGAGCGCGCGGCTACAAGCCCGGCCGGTTCTCGTTCAACGTCAAGGGCGGCCGGTGCGAGGTGTGCCGCGGCGACGGGCAGATCAAGATCGAGATGCACTTCCTGCCCGACGTGTACGTGCCGTGCGAGCAGTGCCACGGCAAGCGCTACAACCGCGAGACGCTCGACGTGCGCTTCAAGGGCAAGACAATCGCGGATGTGCTCGAGATGCCGATCGCGGAGGCGCTCGAGTTCTTCGCCCACATTCCGAAGATCCGCCGGCGCGTTGACGCGCTGAACGATGTCGGGCTCGGGTACATGCGGCTCGGCCAGCCCGCGACCACGCTGTCCGGCGGTGAGGCCCAACGCGTGAAGCTCGCCGCCGAGCTGTCCAAGGTCGCCACCGGGCAGACTCTCTACATCCTCGACGAGCCGACCACCGGCCTGCACTTCGCCGACATCCAGCGCCTGCTCGAAGTGCTCGAGCGGCTGGTCGCCGCCGGCAACACCGTGGTCGTGATCGAGCACAACCTCGACGTGATCAAGGTCGCCGACCAGATCATCGACCTCGGACCCGAGGGTGGGGAGGAGGGCGGCCAGGTGATCGCCGTCGGAACGCCGGAGAAGGTGGCCACGGTGGCGGAGTCGTACACCGGCGCGTTTCTCGCCGAGGTGCTGCCGGTGCGGGCGTCGCGGGGGGCCAACGGCGCGGCCAAGAAGGCGCCGGAGGCGACGAACGGCGCCGGCAAGAAAGCGCCGGAGGCGACGAACGGCGCCGGCAAGAAGGCGCCGGCGGCCAGAAAGCCTCCTGCCTCCGCCAACGGAGCGGGCAAGAACGGGGCCGCGACGAAGAAGAAGCCGCCCTCCCGCCGGCGCGCGACGGCAACCACGGGCTGATCGGCGCGCGCTTGAGCGACCCCGCGCCACCCGGCGCCGACGCGGCCGCGCTCAAGCTCTGGTTGCAGAAGTGGCGCTGGTATGAGCGCAACTCGCTCCCCTGGAACCGCGCCCGGATCCACTGGGAGTTCATGCGCCGCCGAGCGTTCGTCCGCTGGCCCGTGCACGGCAACGTGCTCGAGGCGCTGCTCGAAGGCCGGCTCGAGATCGGCGCGCACACGCTGCTCGAACCCGGGGTGTGGATCACCGCGCCCGGGTCGGCGCGCGTGCGGATCGGGTCGGGGACGTTCCTGAACCTGGGCGTGATGGTGGCGTCACTCGAGCTGATCGAGATCGGTGACCATTGCATGTTCGCCAACGGCTGCTTCATCACCGACTCGTCTCACCGGTTCGACGACCCCGTCATGCCGGTGACCTGGCAGGGCTTCACGACCAAGGGCCCGACCCGGATCGGTGACAACGTCTGGTGTGGCGCCGGCGTCGTGGTCACGACCGGCGTGACGATTGGCGAACGCTGCGTGATCGGCGCCAACTCAGTTGTGACGACCGACATCCCCCCGTTCTCGATAGCGGCCGGCGCGCCAGCGCGAGTTATCCGGACGATTACGTATCCGTGAGGGCGACGTAGCGCCAGCGGTTCCGACTGAGGCTGAGGTGCCGGGTCGGCGGCACTCGCGCCCGACCCCGAGGGCCTGCGGCACGCACGCGACGGCGCGCGTGCCGCAGAAAGGGGCCCTCAGACTCAGTTCGACGGAATCCCGCTTGCCGGAGGAGCGGGCGGGGTTCCTGTGTAGGTAGTGATCGAGCTGCCGGCGGTCGGCTGGGTCGTCAGCACCGATCCGAACGGGTTGATGTCGGTGCCCGCGACCTTTGCCATCTGCACGCCGGAGTAGCCGCCGTGCTCGGTCTTCGTGTAGCGGAACGGCGTGAGGCCCGGCCCCGTCCAGGAGCCGCCGTCGTTGTTGACCGCGTTGACCAGGCCCTGGCGGGTGAGATCCTTACCGGCCGCCACGAGCGCCTGCACCAGCGTGTAGGCATTCGCCATCCCGTACTCGACGTTACCGTCCCACGGAGCGCTCGGGTCGTACTGTGCCTTGATCTTCATGAACAACTGGATCCATGGGTTAGTCGTGTCGCTGAAGGACGGCAGGTAGCCGTCGGTGATCGCGCCGTCGATCAGGGCGTCACCTGAGGCCTTGCCCTTGGAGATCGAACTGAGCAGGTCGCCCACCGTGTGCGGGTCGATGCCCACGTTGGAGACCACCAGCTGCGGCTTGTAGCCGAGCGTGAACGACGTCAGCTGGGCGATGGCGGTATAGATCGGCACGGTGAAGTCGACCATCACCTTCGCGCCCGAGGACTTGATCGAGGTGACCTGTGGCGCGAGCGTCGTGGTGCCCGACTGGTAGGGCTGCTTGGACACGATGTCGGCAGCGGGAACCTCGTCCTCGATGCCGGCCAGGCCGCCCTGGCCGAAGTCGTCGTCCTGATAGAGCACCGCGACCTTCTGGCCGGCGAAGTGCTGCTTGATGTACTGGCCGAGGATCTTGCCCTCGATCGTGTAGTTCGGCTGCCAACCGAAGGTGTACGGCTGGGTCGTGCCGTTATCCCAGCACGGGCACCCGGACGCGACGAACAGGTCGGGAATCTTCGACGCGTTGAGGAACCCGACGACCTTCGTGTGGGTGGGCGTGCCCAGCCCTTCGAAGATGCCGAACACGTTGTCCTGCAGCACCAGCTGGTGGACGACGTTGACCGTCAGCGTTGGGTTGTAGGCGTCGTCCTTGATGATCAGGTGGATCTGGCGCCCGTAGACGCCGCCGTGCGCGTTGACGTAGTCGAAGAACGCCTGCGATGCCGGCGCGATCTCGCTGTATCCAGGAGCGGCCGGTCCCGTGAGCGGCTGGTGGGTCCCGAACGTGATCGTCGTGGCGGTGACGCCGGGCGCGGTGGCCCCGCCGTTGCCGCCGCTACTGGTGGTGGCGCTGGCGCTGGCGCTGCCACTGCTGCTGGTCGTGCTCGTCTTGCTCGACGACGAGCCGCAGCCGGACGCAATCAGCCCGACCGCGGCGATGACTCCCACGCACGCCAGCGATTTGGTGCCGCGAAAGCTCATACCTCTCCTCCTCCACATGGTGGAAACGACCGGCACGTACTTCGACGCGCCGAATGTAATTAAATACGTTTTCCCTAAGGTGTTTCAAATATTAAAGTCCGGTGATGGGCGCTGCAACACCTACGACGACAAACCAACCCGCGAGCGGCCCGGCGGTAGTCCGGCCGGTCAAGGGGGGCAAGCGCGGGCGGCCGGCGACCGCCTCGCCCGAGGACGTCCTGGCGCTCGTGACCGAGCTCTACCTCGAAGGCCAGCGGGTCGATGTGACGGTCGTGGCGGCACGGCTCGGTCTCGGCCGCGCGACGATCTACCGCTGGTTTGGCTCGCGTGAGGCGCTGCTCGGCGAGGTCATCGCCCGCCAGCTCGAGATGCTCGTCGCGCGCAAACGGGCCGAGGTCAGACGCCGCGGCGCGCCCGGCGTGCTCGAGGTGCTCGATCGCGTCAACCAGACGCTCACGCGCTCGCGGGCGGTGCGGCGGCTGCTCGAGCAGGAGCGCTACGCCATGCGGATCCTGACCTCGAGCGCCGGCGTGGTCGAGCCGCGCGCGGTGGCGTGCGTGCAGGCGCTGATCGAGGACGAGATCACGGGCGGGCGCTACGAGCCGCCGGTTGACCCGGCGACGCTCGCCTACGCGCTCATCCGCCTCCGTCACGCGTTCCTGTATCACGACACGATGGTCGGGATCCGCGGCGACCACGCACGTCTGCGGGAAGTCCAAGCCGCTCTGCTGGGGATTGCGCCGGCGCCGCGGCGACGCGTCACCGCGCACACCGGCGTCGAACCGTCCTCGCCCGCCGCTCGCCGTCCGCGCAACTCCGCTGGCTGAAGCACTACGGTCGTGACGCCTTTACGCCCTCGTCCTTGGCGGCGGCGTCGTCGTCGTCGTTGGCTGGCTGGGAGGTCGCTCGCCGGCCCCGGGATGAAATCGCCGCCCGCCCCGCACTGCTGATCGCCCGCACCCCACCCTGGATCCCGGTGGGCCAGACCAGCATCGCCCCGATCAGCACGACGCCGTAGATCGCGATCGGGAGGTTGTGGGAGACGTTCGTCGAGAGCGAGAACGAGCTCGCGAGGTCGGTGGTCCAGTTCGGGAGGAACACGAGGAGCGCCGCTCCCCAGACCGCACCCACGAGTGAACCCAACCCTCCGATCACGACGCCCGCGAGCAGCGTGAGCGACAGCTGCAGCGGAAACGCGCCCGGTGAAGTGAGCTGGAGCACGGCCGCGAGCAGCCCGCCGCCGAGCCCGGCGCACGCCGCGCTAACCACGAACGCCAGCGTCTGCCGGCGCCCGACGCGCAGGCCTGCGAGGGACGCCGCGATCTCGTCGTCGCGCACCGCTCGCCACGATCGGCCGATCGCGCTGTGGGTCAGGTTGTAGAGCACGAACACCACGACGAGCGCGCCGCCGCAGGAGATCCACGCCTCCCAGCGCTCGAGCGGGAAGTTCGAGCCGAGCCAGTGCGGGGACAGCGGCGGATTGACCGACAGGCCGTTCTCACCCCCGAGAAACGCGGGGAACTTGTCGGCCAGCGCCGGCAGCCCGACCGCGAACGCGAGCGTCGCGCCGGCCAGATAGGGCCCGCGCAGCCGGCTAGCCGCGGCACCGACCGGAATCCCGATCAACACGGCCGCGACCACGGCCCCAACCAGCGATGGAAACACCGACCACGCGACAGGGCTCGCGTTCAGCTTGCAGAACGTGTACGCCCCGACCGCCATGAACGCGCCCTGTCCGAGCGAGATCTGCCCGCTCGAGCCCGCGAGCACGGTCAGGCCTGCGAGCACGCAGAAGTAGTAACCGCCGTAAGCGAGCTGCAGGTTGCGGTACGAGCTCAGCGAGTCGCTGACGATGATCAGGACCACGCCGGCGACCACGACGATCGCGAGCGAGCGCAACAGCGTGCTGCGCCGGAACGCGGCGAGCGGGCGGAGGCTCATACCCGCCGTTCCTTCGTCGCCGAGAACAGGCCGGTCGGGCGGAACATCAGCACGATCACGAGGATCACGAGCGCGGCCAGGGGGACCAGCGACGCGCCCTCGTAGCCGGACACGTACGACAGCGCCAGGCCGAGCACGATCCCGCCGACGACGGCGCCGGGCGGGCTGTCCAGGCCGCCGAGCACGGCGGCGACGAACCCGATGATCAGGATCGGGTCGAAGGTGTTCGGACCGACGAACACCGACGGCGCGACGAGCACGCCGGCGAGCGACCCGACCGTCGCGGCGAGCGCCCAGCCGAGCGTGAGCATTCTCCCGACCCGAACTCCGAGCAGCCGCGCGACCTCGGGCGCGAACGCCGCGCCGCGCATCCTCAGTCCTAGTGACGTCCTGCGGAACAGAAACGCGAGCGCCGCCGCCACCGCGATAACCACCAACACGATGAACGTGTCGTTCGGCGTGAACAGCAGGGTCGTGCCGCCGACCGTATAGCCGTGCAGCGAGAACGCTGCCGGGAACGAGCGCGGCGTGTTGCCCCAGATCATCCCGGCGATCGCGACTATCAGCGTGTACAGCCCGAGCGTCAGGATCACCGCGTTAAGCGGTGGTGCGTTCTCGACCGGCCGGACCACGACCCGCTCGACGACCGCGCCGAGCACGAACCCGGCGCAGAGCGCGACCACGAACCCCTCGACGTACGAGCCGCCTGCGTTGATCACCCCGGAGGCGATGAACGTCGTGAACATCAGCATCGAGCCCTGGGCGAAGTTGACGACTCGGGTCGAGCGCCAGATCAGGACCAGCGCGAGCGCGACCGCGGCGTAGATCGCGCCGGTGGAGATTCCGCTGAGCGTGAGGTCGATGAACTTGGTCACGTGCTCGCCAACCCGCTAGAAGCCCAGGTACGCGTGGAGGAGTTGGTCGTCGGCGATGAGCTTGTCCGGGTCCTGCTCGGCGACGACCCGCCCGAGGTTCAGCACCACCCCGCGGTTGGCGATCGACAACGCGCTGCGGGCGTTCTGCTCGACCAGCAGCACCGCCAGTCCGAGCGAGTCGGCGAGGCGGCGGACGAGCGCCATGATCTGAGCCACGAGCACCGGCGCGAGCCCCAGCGACGGCTCGTCGAGCAGCAGCGCCCGCGGCCGCCCCACAAGCGCCCGGCCGATCGAGAGCATCTGCCGCTCGCCGCCGGACAGCCTCGACGCCGGCTGTCCCTCGCGCTCTTCGAGGCGCGGGAACAGTTCGTAGATCTCGCTCAGCGGCGCGGCCTCGCGCCCCCGCCACAGACCGCCGAGCCGGAGGTTCTCGGCCACGGTCAGCTCGGCGATCACGCCGCGGCCCTCGGGAACATGGGCCATTCCCCGCCGGACGATCTCCTCGACCGGGAGGCGCGTGATGTCCTCTCCGGCCAGCTTCACACTCCCCGAGCTCGGCCGCACGAGCCCGGTCACGGTCCGTAACAACGACGTCTTGCCGGCGCCGTTGGCGCCGAGCACGGCGGTCACCGAGCCCTCGGGGACGTCGAACGACACGTGATCGACGGCGCGGACCGGTCCGTAGTCGGTGGTCAGGTTTTCAATGGTCAGCATTCGTCGCCTCCTCAGCCTCGCGACCGAGGTACGCCTCCAGGACACGCGGATCTCGTTGCACCGCCGTCGGCTCGCCGTCGGCGATCACGCGGCCGAAGTCGAGCACGACGAGGCGATCGCAGACGGGGACGACGAAGTCCATGTGATGGTCGACGAGCATCACCGCGACCGAGCTGCCGAGCGATTGGATCAGCTTCCCGAGGTCCGACATCTCGCGCGCGTCCAGTCCACCGGCCGGCTCATCGAGGAGCAGAAGCTCGGGCTCACACACGAGCGCGCGCGCCAGCGCGACCCGCTTTTGCACCGCATACGGCAGTGTGCCGGGCAGGCGGTCGGCGACGTTATCGCACCCCAGACGGGCGAGCGCCGCCATTGCCCGGTCGCGTTGACGGCTCTCGTCGCGATCAGACCACGGGAGGCCGAGCATCGCCGCGACCACCGGCGACTTGCGAAAGCGCTGCGCGCCGACCATCACGTTCTCGAGCACGGTGAGGCCGGTGAACAGCCCGACGCCCTGGAGCGTGCGCGCGATCCCGAGCGACGCCAGCCGATCCGGCGACACGCCCGTCATCGGCTGACCGCGCCAGCTCAGCGTGCCCGAGTTCGGCCGCACGAACCCGCAGATGACGTTGAACAGCGTGGTCTTGCCGGCGCCGTTCGGTCCGATCACCCCGAGCACCTCACCGGGTGAGACGTCGACCGACACCTCCTCGAGCGCGGTTATCCCGCCGAAGGAGACGACGACGTCACGAACCGCCAGGCCGGCGCCTTCGGTGGACAGCTCCCTCGACTCCACGCGCGGAAGCTACAACAGCCAAAGCGCCGTGCCAATAGTGAGACAGATCGGCCTACGAGTTCTTAATGACGATTCCCTCGAGGATGTACGCCACGTGCTCGGTGGAGTCGATCGCCGCCTCGAGCCGCTCGAACAGGTCCTTCCACCGGATCACGACCATCGGATCGATCGGCGCGTCGAACAAGGAGGCGACGGCCTCGCGCGTGATCTTGTCGCCCTCGTTCTCCAGGCGGTTGACCTCGACCGTGTGCTGCGACAGATCCCTGAACCCGCGCAGCAGCGGGATCGCCTCGCCGATCTCGTGGCAGGCCAGATTGAGCACCCGAGCGAGGCTGATCGCCTGGTCCATCGGCGCCTCGATCCGGTACAGCCCGAGATAGTCGGCCACCTCCTCGGTGTAATCGACGATGTCGTCGAGCGCGGAAGCCAGCGCGAGGATGTCCTCGCGGTCGATCGGCGTCACGAACGTGTGATTGAGGCGATCGATGATGTCGTGCGTGATCCGGTCGCCCTCGTGCTCGCACTCGAGGATCTCGCCGGCCATTTCCCGGGTGTCGGGGAAATTGGTCAGCATTCGCTCGAGCAGGTTCGCCGCGAGCACGACGTTCTGGCCGGCCTCCTCAAACAGCTCGAAGTAAGCCCGGTCGCGCGGAGCGAACAGGTCTCCGAGGCGCGGCATCGCTGAGGATGGTATTCGCGCGTGGGGGAGCGGCGCGGTCTCGGGCCGCGCCGCTCGCAGCGCAAGAGCGTCTATAGCGTCTTTTCGAGCCCCGCCTCGAATGCGCGCAACTCGTCGTCATCGATCGAGTACGTGTGCTCGGGGGCGGGGAACGATCCGCCGCGAACGTCCGCGGCGTAGGCGGCGACACCGGCGACCATCTGCTCTCGCATGTCCCCGTAGCGCTTGGCGAATCTCGGGGCGTGGCCGTCGTAGATGCCGAGCAGGTCGTGGAACACGAGCACCTGGCCGTCGGTCGCGGGACCCGCCCCGATGCCGATCACGGGGATGTGCAGCCGCGGCATGAGCGCCGCGGATACCGCGGCCGGGATCGCCTCGAACACGAGCGAGAAGCAACCGGCCTCCTGCAGCGCGAGCGCATCGCGTGCCACGCCGAGGGCGCGCTCGGCCGTTCGACCCTGCGCGCGATACCCGCCGAGCGCGGTCGCGGTCTGGGGGGTGAGCCCGATGTGCCCCATCACGGGGATTCCGGCGTCGACGATCGCGCGGGCGCGCTGGACGCTGGTGCCCCCCCGCTCGAGCTTGACCGCGTCGCAGCCCGCCTCCTTGATGAACCGCTGCGCGGTGGCGATCGCCAGCTCGTCGGACCCCTCGTAGGACCCGAACGGCAGGTCGCCGACGAGCAGCGGCGTCTGCAGCCCGCGCCGCACGGCCGCCGCGAGCATCAGCATCTCGTCGGTCGACACCGGCACCGTCGAGGGGTAGCCGAGCACGGTCATCGCGCCCGAGTCGCCGACCAGCACAACGTCGACGCCGGCCGCGTCGGCGACCTGCGCGGACGGATAGTCGTACGCCGTCACCATCACGATCGGCTCCCCGAGCCGCTTCTTCTCGGCGAGCCGAGGAAGCGTCATCGGCAGCGGCGCATCGAGGTTCTGGGGGATAGGGATCCGGGGTGTTGCGGACATGTGCCTTCGCTCCTTACGCGGCGGTTGGCGCTCTGAGGAGAGTCGCCACCTCGCGGTCGATGTTCAGCATCGTGCGTTGCATGTGTCAGGGCCTCCCGTGCCCGTTCCGTGTCTGGATCAGTTGGTTGTCGATAAGTCGCGTGCCGCCGAGCGGGGCAGCCAGGACCGCGAGCACGTCGCCGTCGATCCGCTCGATCAGCGCCAGTCCATCGGCGGAGACGAGCTCGATGTACTCGGGCTCGATCCCGTCGCGCGTGAGCTCTGCCAGCGCACGTTCGCGCGCGGCGCTCGGGTCGCGCTCGCCGGCGCTGACAACATCCGCCGCGGCGCGGAGCGCGCGGTGCAGCGCGGCCGCGCGAGCGCGGTCAGCAGGGGACAGGTGGACGTTGCGGCTCGACATCGCGAGGCCGTCGGGCTCGCGGACCGTCGGGCAGACCTCCATCGCGACCGGGATGTCGAGGTCGCGCACGAGGCGCTTGATCACGAGCGCCTGCTGGGCGTCCTTCTGGCCGAAGTACGCGACGTCGGGGCTGACCATGTTCAACAGCTTGGTGACGACGGTCGCGACCCCGTCGAAATGCGCGCGCCCGCGATGCGCGCCCTCGAGCGTCTCGGTCAGCCCGGACACCGACACGGTCGTGGCGAAGCCGGGCGGGTAGACCTCCTCGGCCAAAGGCGCGAACAGGTAGTCGACGCCGATCTCGGCGGCGAGCCCGGCGTCGCGGTCGGAGTCGCGGGGGTAGGCGTCGAGGTCGGTCGGGTCGTTGAACTGGGTCGGGTTCACGAACAGCGACACCACGACGAGGTCGCAGTCCTGGCGGGCTCGGCGCATCAGCGACAGGTGACCCTCGTGGAACGCGCCCATCGTGGGGACGAGCCCGATCCTGCGCCCGGCGCGCCTGGGCTCGAGCAGCTCGGCGCGCAGCTCGGCGACGGTACGGATCGTGTTCATGCCGGCTGGGCCTCGCGATCGCGCGCGGTTGCGAGCGCGCGCGACGCCGCCGACGCGCGGGTGGCCGCCAGCCCGCGGGGCCGTCGGTCCCGCGGTGCACGCGAGCGCGCGCGTCGGGTCGACCAGCGCGTCGAACAGCGGCAGCAGGTCGGCCGCCACCTCCTCGACCGCGGCGCGCTGGCGCTCGACGGTGGCCTCGTCGCCCCGCGCCACCGGTCCGGTCAGCGCCCGCTCGGGCCCGAGCCGCGCCCAGTTCTCGACCGTGGCGCGCACCAGCGGCACGAGTTGCTCGCGCTCGACTCCGGCCGCGCCGGCGACCCGCTCGGCCGCCGCCTCGAGCGTGATCAGGAAGTTCGACGCGATCGACGCCGCCGCGTGGTACGCGGCGCGGTCAGCCTCGGCGATCTCGACCGGGCGCATGCCGAGCGCTTGCGCGATTTCGCTCGCGCAATCCAGCGCTCGTGGGGTGCTCCCGGCGACCGCCGCGCCGGCCCCGGCGAAATCGGCCCCGTCCGCGGTCACGGTCATCAACGGATGCAACGAGAACGCCTCGTGCGGCGTGAGCTCGGCGAGGCCCGTCGCTCCCGAGCAGTGGCCTACGAGCGGTCCCGGCGCGATGTGCGCGGCCGCGCGGGCGATCTCGGCGTCGGGCACGCACAGCAGTACGGCATCGGCGCCGGCCCCGTCGGCACCGCGGCCGAGCGGCCCGGACACGTCATGGCCGGCGCGTTCGAGCGCAGTCGCGAAGGCGGTACCCAGGCGCCCCCGGCCGACTATGGCCAGGCGGCTACACGCAGGGGTGTCAGAGGACGGTTCCTGTTCCAGTTCCCGCATTTGAGATACCGGTCGGCGGTGAAAGGCGAATCTGAGTCTGAGGTCCACCCGCGATGGCCCGCGTGACGGCCTCGATTTGATGATACCCCTGGAGGGGCCCCGGTTACGCACGAGCCCGTGTGAGCCCGGTCACCTGGGCCGCGGCCGCCACGACGGTCGGGCATCAGTGCCGCGATGCTGCAAACGATCGCAACCCGCGAAATTCGCGCCTATTTGCGCGTCTGCGACCTTGCCGCGTCCGCGCGCCGGATTACCATCGCCGTCAGTGAGGAGTGCCCCCGAGAGACGTGAGCTGCTGCGGGCCGTCTATGAGGAGGCGCGTGAGTGCGTCCGCTGCCCGCTCCACCAGACGCGCACGACGGTCGTGTTCGGCGCCGGCAACGCCGACGCCGACCTGATGTTCGTCGGGGAAGCGCCCGGCGCCAACGAGGACCGAATGGGGCTCCCGTTCGTCGGCCAAGCGGGCAAGCTGCTCGACAAGCTGCTCGCCGAGATCTCATTGGACCGGAAAGAGGTGTTTATATGCAACACCTTGAAATGCCGGCCTCCGGACAATCGCGACCCGCACCCGAACGAGATCGAGGCGTGCCAGGACTACTTGTCTCGGCAGGTCGACCTGATCGAGCCGACCGTGATCTGCACGCTCGGGAACTTCTCGACCAAGCTGCTGCGCGTCGACAGCACGGGGATCTCGCGGCTGCACGGCCGCGAGGAGGTGCGGATCATCGGGCCGCGCGCCGTGCGCCTGTATCCGCTGTACCACCCGGCGGCGGCGCTGTACACGCCGTCGACGCTCGAGGCGCTGCGGGCCGACTTCCACCGGATCCCCGACCTGCTGGCGCTCGGGCCGCCCGAGCAGCCGCAGTCATACGAGCCGGTCCCCGAGGTCGACGACGCGCCCGATGAGCAGGAGGACACGCCCGTGGGCGTCGGGCCACGCGAGCCGGCGGCCCAACTCGGCCTGTTCTAGCGAGCGGCGGAATCCGGCTTGGCGGCAGTGGCTCCTCGAGGGCGGACGCGCCGGATTCCGCTACGAAAGCCCGGAGGCGCCGACGAGCTCTGGCTCCTCGAGTCCGGGCGGAGGCTGGTCGGCTGGCTTCGGACGCGCCTTGTCGGGCCGGAGCGCCATCCCGAACGCGATCAGGGCGCCCACGATCTGGACTCCGAGTACGACCGTCGCGAACCCCTTCGGCTCCTTGGGCGCCTGGAGCAGGAGGATCGGCTCGGCCACCGCGACGAGACCGAGCGGGAGCAAGAACCACGTGCGCTTGAGCGCGAGCATGTATTGGACCGCGAGGTAGGTCGCCGCGAGCACGGTGAACGCGACCCCGAGGACGAACAGCGCGTCGACCGCCCCCAGGCGCTTGGACCCGAACGCTGCGCGGATCAGCGGGGTGGACCCGAACGCGTAGATCAAAAGACACGGGATCGCGGCCACGGCGACGATCCCGAGCGACTTGGCCAGCACCGGGCGGCCGTCCTCTCCGGCCGCGCGCCGGCGTGAGACCTCGGGAACCAGATAGAAGCCGGCGCCCATCGCCACCCAGATGAGGACCTTCGCGGCCACCGCGGTGGCGGAGTAAGAGCTTGCCAGGCTGGTCGTGAAGCGGTGCTTGGCGGCGATGATGTCGATGTTCTGGAGCACCGCGATGATTCCGAGCGCCGCGATCGCCGTCCACGCGCTGCGGATGTGGGCCCACAGCGGCACCTTCGGGCGGCGCCCGGGTTCGGCGACCCCGAGCCGGCGCCGGAGGGGCACCGCGCAATAGACCATCATCACCACGAACGACAGCGGGGTCCCGATGTACGCGCCCGTGACCCCGAGCCCGACCGCCGCGAGCACGCCGCCGAGCGCGAGCCGGGCGGCCTGCTCCCCGACGAGGCTGATACCGACCGAGCGGTAGTCGCCGAGGCCCTGGAGGACGCCGCGCAGGATGCACAGCATCAGGTATAAGCAACCGGCCGGGATCCCGAGCGCCGCTCCCCATTGCTGCTTGACGCCGACGGCCTCGGCGATCGGATGCCGGAACAGCACGGACAGGACGGTCATCACCGCGGCGAAGACCAGCAGCCACTTCATCCAGTTCCGGATCGTCGCGGCCAGTTCCGACCCGACCCCCAGGTGACCGAGCACGGCCTCGCGCGCGGTCGCCAGCTGCATCGCGTAACCGACGACGGCGAGGATCAGGAAGTAGCTGATAAGCGCGGCCAGCGAGCCGTAGTCGTTGAGCAGCCGCGAGAACACGACCACCGAGCCGAGCGCGATCACGTTGTTGGCGACCATCGCGCCGGCGAGGCCGGCCGCTTTCGCCGTGTCAGAGCCGCCGAGCCGTGACAGCTGCGGCTCGTAGCGTTGTCTCAGCCGGTCGAACATCACGCGGCTGATTCGAGGTCTGGGTGGGTCATTCCTCGGGCTGACGGTACCGAACCGCTCGGAGCAATGGGACTACATTGGCATGTGGGCCAATGTCACAGCGCCACGAGACAAGCGATCCCTCGCAGACCGAGGCGCTCGCCGCCGAGCTCGCCGCGGGGCTCGCGCCCGGGGACGTCGTGCTCGTCGAAGGAGAGCTTGGCGCGGGCAAGACCACGTTTGTCCGCGGCGCCTGCCGCGCGCTTGGCGTCGGCGGAGTGGTGACCAGCCCGACGTTCACTATCGGTCAACGCTACCCGGCGACCGTCCCTGTCTCTCACCTCGATCTGTACCGCGTCGCGGATCTCGGCAGCGAGGATCCCGACCTGCTGGCGGACTACATCGGGCCGGACCTGATCGCGTTCGTCGAGTGGCCGGAGCGCGCGGTGATGACGATCGCGGGCCTGTCACGCCTGGCCGCGAAGGTGACCATCGAGCACGCCGGGGGCGATCGGCGCGTGGTGACGATCGAGGCACCATGAACGTCGTCGCGTTCGACACCGCCACGCGCGCGACCACCGTCGCCCTGTCCGGCGTCGGCAACGTCGTCTACACGGCGCGCGACGACCCGCCGCCCGGCAAGCGGCCGGGTCACGCCAACCACTTGCTCCCACTTACCGCGATGGTCCTCGACCGCGCGGGGATCAGCTGGGACCGCGTCGATCGAATCGCCGTCGGCGTCGGACCCGGCACGTTCACCGGGCTGCGCATTGGGATCGCGAGCGCCCGGGCGCTCGCCCGCGCCCGGAGCATCCCGCTGGTTGGCGTGTCCACGCTGCAATCGCTCGCGCTGGCCGGACCGGCGGCGAGTCAGACGCTGGCCGGCGTCGACACGGTGTTCGCGGTGCTCGACGCCCGCCGGGGCGAGGTGTTCGCGGCCGGCTGGCGGATCGCCGAGGTGGAGGAGTTCGACGCCGCGCTGCTGTTGCCGCATCCGTTCGCTCCCGAGGCGCTGGCCGAGCTGCTCACGCCGCTCGGACCGACCACGCTGGCGATCGGGGACGGGGCGATAGCATTCAGGGAGGTTCTCGAGCGCTCGGGAGCCTTCATTCCAGAAGACGATTCGCAGCTGCATAGGGTGACGGCCACGAATCACTGCAAGCTGGCACGCGCCATGCAAGCGAGTGTCCCTGACGAGGTCCGGCCGGACTACCTGCGCGCTCCCGACGCCGAGATGGCCCGCAGGAAATAAATGAACGTCCGCAGGAGTTAGATGAGCACCGAGCCAGTCACGATCCGGTCACTGGGTTATTCGGACCTGCCACAGGTCATCTCGATCGAGCGACGCGCGTTCCCCACGGCGTGGTCACTGGCGATGTTCGTGCTCGAGCTGTCCAAGCCATCGGGGATATGCCTGGCCGCGATCGAGGAGCGCCGGGTCGTCGGCTATCTGATCTGCTCGCGCTACGCGGACGTCTGGCACTTGATGAACATCGCGGTCGACCCTCCGATGCGGCGGCGCGGCATCGCCACCGCACTGCTCGAGGAGATGATCGCGCGGGCCGGCGACGAGGCGTCGTACACGCTCGAGGTGCGCCCTTCGAACGGCACCGCGATCGCGCTGTACGAGCGCTTCGGCTTCCGGTCGGCCGGTACGCGCCGGCGCTATTACCAGGACACCGGGGAGGACGCGCTGATCATGTGGCGCACGGCGGAGACCGCGTCGACCCCGAGCGCTTCCGGGTGATCCTCGCACTCGAGACGAGCTGTGACGACACCTGCGCGGCGGTCGTCACGCACGAGGGAGAGATCCGCTCGAACGTGATCTCCTCCCAGGGGGTCCACGACCGGTACGGCGGAGTCGTGCCCGAGATCGCGTCGCGTCACCACCTCGAGCTGATCGGCGACGTCGTCGACGACGCGCTCGCGCGCGCCGGCGTGTTGCTCCCGGACCTCGACATGGTCGCGGTCACGCGCGGGCCGGGGCTGGTCGCGGCGCTGCTCGTCGGCGTGGCCACGGCCAAGGGACTCGCGGCGGCGCACGAACTGCCGCTGGCGCCGGTCGACCACCTGCACGGCCATGTCGCCGCCGCGTTCCTGGGACCGACGCCGTTCGAGCCGCCGTTCCTCAGCCTGATCGCGAGCGGCGGCCACACGCTGCTCGCGCGCGTGACCGATCACGGGCCCGGCTACGAAGTGATCGGACAGACGCTCGACGACGCCGCCGGCGAGGCGTTCGACAAGGGTGCACGGCTGCTCGGCCTCGGCTATCCGGGTGGCCCGGCGCTCGAGCGGCTCGCCCGGGACGGCGACCCGGACGCGTTCAAGTTCCCGACTGCCCAGAGGCTCCCCGGCCTGGACTTCTCGTTCGCCGGCCTCAAGACGTCGCTCCTGTACCGCGTGCGCGACCTCGGCGAGGTGGAAGCCGAGCGCCGGCGGGCCGACCTCGCCGCCTCCTATCAGCGGGCGATCGTCGAGTCGCTGGCGATCCGCGTAGAGCGGGCCTTGGCCGACACCGGGCTCGAGCGGCTGTCCGTTGGCGGCGGCGTGGCCGCGAACGGCCCCGTTCGTGCGCGCATGACATCGCTCGGCGTCGACCTGCACGTCCCGCCGCGAGAGCTGTGCACCGACAACGCCGCGATGATCGCGAGCGCCGCTCGCTTCGCCGGCGCGCTCCCGTACCCGGACTACCTCGACCTCGACGTATACGCGACCGGCGAGCTCGCATTGATAGCGCGATGACGAGCGTCGTCCGATGACGAGCGTCGTCCGATGAGGAGCGTCGTTCTCTACGCCCGCGAGGGATGTTGTCTTTGCGATGACGCTCGCGTGATCCTCGAGCGGGTTCGCCGGGAGCGGCCGTTCGCGCTCGAGGAGCGCGATATCGATTCCGACGATGCCCTCCTCCGGGCCTATCTCGAACGGATCCCGGTCGTTACGATCGACGGCGTGGAGGCATTCGAGCTGTTCGTGGACCAGCCCGAGCTCGAGCGCCGTCTCGATAAGGTGGAAATCGGATGAGCTACACGGTCGGGACTGGCGCGGACGCGGTTCAGCCTGGCATCGACAAACCGGGCGAGAAGCTTGCCCTTGGCGTCGCTGCTCGGCTGTCGCGCTACCTCCAGGTACTGATCCAGGCCCGCAAGATGGGCAAGGAGACGATCTCCTCCCAGGAGCTCGCGGACTACACGCACGTGAACTCGACCCAGATCCGTCGAGATCTTTCGGGATTCGGCAAGTTCGGAAAGCGCGGCGTCGGATACAACGTCGAGTCGCTGGTCACGCAGATCCGCAAGATCCTGCGGACCTCGGGTCAGCACAACATCGCGCTGTTCGGCGCCGGCCACCTGGGCACGGCGATCGCCACCTCGGACATCTTCGCCGACCATGGGTTCCGTGTGGTCGCGATCTTCGACACCGACCAGGGCAAGGTCGGGATGCGGATCGGGACCCTGGCCGTCAGGCACAACTCTGATCTGCGGGAGCTGATCGACGAGGAGGACATCGTCGTGGCAGTGCTTGCGGTGCCGTCGCCGGCTGCGCAGAAGCTCGCCGACGAGTTGGTCGAGGCGGGCGTCAAGATCATCTTCAACTACTCCGACGCGCTGCTGCAGGTCCCTCCAGAGGTGACGGTCCACACTTCGAGCCCGGCCGTCGACCTGCTCTACGCGCTGTACTTCTACCTCACCTGATACTCACTCGGATCGTGAGCCTCGACCTGGAATCGGCCTGCGCCGCCTTCGAGGAGTCGTCGGATTTCACCGTCGGCCTCGAGGAGGAGTTCGCGCTGCTCGACCCAGCCTCGCTTGGCCTCGTGCCACGGTTCGAGGAGCTCCGCGACGCCGCTCAGGCCGATCCGGTGCTGGCCGACTCGGTCGCAGGGGAGCTGATCTCCTCGGAGATCGAGATCCGCTCGGGCCGAGGGTCCGACTTCGCGGCCGCAATCAGCGCGCAGCGCGAGCGACGCCGGAGGCTGTTCGCACTGGCGGCCGATCGAGGCGTGGCGCTCGGCGCCTCCGGCACCCATCCCTGGGCGGACTACCGCGACCAGCACATCATCGACACCGAGCATTACCACCGAGTCGAGGAGGGGCTCAAATACGTGGCCTGGCGCAACAACACGTTCTCGGTGCACGTCCACGTGGGCGTCCGGGGCGCCGACCGGGCGGTGCTCGTGTGCGACCGGTTGCGCCCGGTGCTGCCGTTGCTGCTCGCGATCTCGGCCAACTCGCCGTTCCTCGACGGGCGGGACTCGGGCCTGCACAGCGCGCGAACGCAGATCTTCACCAAGAGTTTTCCGCGGTGCGGCGTGCCGGATGCGTTCGGCGGCTGGGCGGCATTCGCCGACTACATCGACTTCCTCGTCAAGACGAGCTCGATCGTCGAGTACACCCAGGTGTGGTGGTCGATCCGCCCGCACTTCTCGTTCGGCACGGTCGAGGTGAGAATCTGCGATGCGCAGATGACCGCCACCGAGTCCGAGGCGCTGGCCGCGCTCATCGTCGCGTGTGTGGCCCAAGCGGCGCGCGACCACGACGAAGGCGTCCCGTTCACCGATCTGCCGCGGCGCATGATCGAGGAGAACGTGTGGCGTGCGATCCGTTACGGCCTCGAGGGCGACTTGCTCGACCTCGATCGCGCGGAGCCCTACCCCGCCTCGGAGGCGGTCGACCGGCTGCTGAACTGGTCTGCTCCGGTGCGGAGCGAGCTCGGGATCGAGGTGGCGCTGCCGTCGTTGAACGGCGCCCAGCGCCAGCGACGGATGACCGCCGGCGGCATGAGCTTGCCCGAGGCGTACGCCGCGGTCGTCGCCGAGACCCGCGACACGTATGCTGCGAACGCAGCGGAGGTGACGCGATGAGCAGCGAACCGAGAGAACCGTCCGAGGAGGAACTGCGAGCGGCCTACGAGGCTGAGCTCAAGCGACTCCGGGTCGAGCATGTCCTGCTCGACAACGTCGTCGCGTTGGCGAACCTCGGCATGCGGCGCACCGGGCTGGCCCCCGGGACCGAGGACGAGCGTGACCCGGCCCAGGTCCGCCTGGCGATCGAGGCGATCAGGGCGATGCTGCCGTTGGTCGAGCAGGCCGCTCCGGACCAGGTGGCGGCGATCCGGGACGCCGTGTCTCAACTGCAGCTCGCTTACGTCCGGATTGGCGGCCAGCCCCCCGGCCCAAGCGCACCGGAAAGCGGGGCCGCGGAGTCGACTGGTGATGCGCCCGCCGCGCAGGAGCCCCCGCCGAAGCCCGGCGAGCCGGGGCCTGCCCAGCGCAGCGGCCGTCTCTGGATACCCGGCCAATAGCCTGACGTAGCGGTCAACGGACAGAGAGTTGGTCGGCGTCTGGGGACGTTCCGTCTTCCCGCACGCTAGAATCGCCGCTTTCCGGGCCTCCGCTCGACCAGCACGGGTGGCGGCCCTTTCCAGTTGTGTTGGCTGCGCTTGCTCGCGCCCTCTCTCTAATTCAGACCTTCCCCGGAGGATCTTCTTGTCCAGCTTTCTGACGCATCACGGCGTGCTCATCGCGCTCGTGTGCGCCGGCGCCGCGGTGGCGTACGGCGTCCTCACGTCGCGCGCGCTGCTCGCGCTGTCGCCCGGCAACGAGGCGATGCGCACGATCTCAGCCGCCGTCCAGGAGGGCGCCCGCGCCTATCTGAACCGTCAGTACACGGTGATCGCCGGCGTCGGCGTGCTCCTGTTCATAGTGCTGATCCCGATCCAGAACCTTCGCGTCGCGATCGGCTTCGCGATCGGCGGCTTCCTCTCGGCGTCCGCGGGTTACATCGGGATGAACGTCTCGGTGCGGGCGAATGCCCGCGTGGCGGAGTCGGCCCGGAGCGGCGTGTCGCGCGCTCTGGACGTCGCCTTCCGGGGCGGTGCGGTGACCGGTATGCTCGTGGTCGGCCTCGCGCTGCTGGGTGTTTCCGGCTACTACGGCGTGCTGACCTGGATCGTCGGCGAGACGCCGAAGAACGCGGTCACCGCGCTGGTCGGCCTCGGCTTCGGTGGTTCGCTTATCTCCGTGTTCGCACGTCTGGGCGGCGGCATCTTCACCAAGGCCGCGGATGTTGGCGCCGACTTGGTTGGCAAGATCGAAGCCGGGATCCCCGAGGACGATCCCCGCAACCCCGCGGTGATCGCCGACAACGTCGGCGACAACGTCGGCGACTGCGCCGGAATGGCGGCCGACCTGTTCGAGACCTACGCGGTTACCGCGGTCGCGGTCATGCTGCTCGGGGTGCTGCTGTTCCGAGAGCAGTCGGCCGTGGCCCTGTTCCCGCTCGTGCTCGGCGCGGTCTCAATCATCGCCTCGATCATCGGTACCTTCGCGGTCAAGTCGCGGGCTGGGAACGTCGAGCGCGCGCTCTACCAGGGTCTGATCGTCTCGGCCGTGCTCGCGGCGCTCGCATTCATCCCGATCACGTACTGGATGATGAAGGGGCTCACGTTCAAGGCGAGCGGCCTCGCCGCGCCGCACTGGTGGAAGTACTACCTGTGCGCGTTGATCGGGCTCGGCGTGACCGCATGCCTGTTCGTGATCACCGACTACTTCACCTCGACGCGCTTCGCGCCGGTGAGGAGCACGGCCCGTGCCTCGCAGACCGGGCACGCGACGAACATCATCCAGGGGCTTGCCCAGGGCCTTCAGTCCACCGCGCCACCGGCGATCGTGATCGCGCTGGGCATCCTGGGCTCGTGGAAGCTTGCCGGCGGTGGCACCACCACCGGGATCTACGGCATCGGCGTGGCCGTCATGGCTCAGCTGTCGCTGTGCGGCCTGATCGTCGCGCTCGACGCGTTCGGCCCGATCACCGACAACGCCGGCGGGATCGCCGAGATGGCCGACCTTCCCCAGGAGGTCCGCGACGTGACCGACCCGCTCGACGCGGTCGGCAACACCACCAAGGCGGTCACCAAGGGGTACGCGATCGGCTCGGCCGCGCTCGCGGCGCTCGTCCTGTTCAGCGCGTTCGAGAACGAGTTGATCGAGAGAGGGAAGCACCCGGACTTCTCGATCGGCAACCCCGCCGTGCTGATCGGGTTGCTGCTCGGCGGGCTGATGGTCTACCTGTTCGCCTCGCTGGCGATGGAGGCGGTGGGCCGCGCCGGCGGCGCGGTCGTCGAGGAGGTCCGCCGCCAGTTCCGCGAGCACCCCGGGATCATGGATGGCACCGAGCAGCCCGAGTACGGCGCCGCTGTCAGCCTCGTGACCCGGGCCGCGCAGCGCGAGATGATCCTGCCCGCGCTGATCCCGATCCTGATCCCGTTCATCGTCGGGTTGATCAGCATCGAGGCGCTCGGCGGCCTCCTTATCGGGGTGATCGTGGTCGGCCTGTTCGTGGCGATCTCGATGACCTCGGGCGGTGGCGCTTGGGACAACGCCAAGAAGCTGATCGAGGACGGCGCGTACGGCGGGAAGGGCTCCGAGGCTCACGCCGCGGCGGTCACGGGCGACACGGTCGGCGATCCGTACAAGGACACCGCCGGGCCGGCGATCAACCCGATGATCAAGGTCGCCAACATCGTCGCCCTGCTGATCATCCCGATCATCACCTGAGCCTCGGTCCGGCCCGCTTCGCGGGGGGACCGCTGGTGGCGAAGATAAGACGCGGATTCGCGAAAACCTCTCTACAGTGAGGGACGAAATGCTGATCGTGATCGTTGGCTGCGGGCGCGTTGGTTCCGCGATCGCCAAGCGGGCGCTCGACGCCGGGCACGAGGTATCCGTGGTCGACAGCGACCCGCTGTCACACGAGCGGCTCGACAAGGATCAGCTGACGACCTGGGAGGACGCGGGCGGCCGCTTCACCGTGAGCACAGCGCTCGAGATCGACGGGCTGATCGAGTCGGGCATCGAGCAGGCCGACGTGTTCGTGGCTTCCACTTCCGGTGACAACACGAACCTGGTGATCGCGCAGATCGCCCAGCGGCGGTTCAAGGTCAGGCGCGTGGTCGTGCGGGTTGCCGATCCGGGCCGGGCCGCGTGGTACGCCGAGCAGGGTTTGCTGACGATCTGCCCGACTCAGGTGGCAATCGACGAGGCCTCACGAGTTGTCCTGGCATGAGGGGACAGGCATGTATGTGATCATCGCCGGCGCCGGCAAGGTCGGCTGGAATCTCGCGCGCGAGCTGATCGCCAAGGAGCGCGAGGTGACGCTGATCGAGTCCGACCACGCCCGCTACCGCGTCGTGGAGGAAGAGCTCGAACACGCCGTTCAGTACGGCGACGCGACCGAGCTGTGGGTGCTCGAGCGGGCTGGCATTCAGCGCGCAGACCTCGTGATCGCCGTGACCGGCGACGATGAGGACAACATCTTGATCTGCCAGATGGCCAAGGAGAAATACGGCGTCCAGCGGATCGTCGCCCGGGTCAACAACCCACGCAACCTCCAGCACTTCCGGCTACTCGACGTCCAGCCCGCGGTGTCGGCCACCGATCTGATCCTGCGGCTGATCGAGCACGAGGTGCCGGAGTACGGGCTGGTTCAGCTGCTCGCGCTCGAGGATGAGCACCTCGAGATCATCGAGCTCGAGGTCGGCCAGGGCTCCGATGCGGCGGGCCGGCGCGTGCAGGACGTGGAGCTGCCCGACGGCTCGCTGATCATCTCGGTGCTGCGCGGTGGCGCCGGGTTCGTACCGAAAGCCGACTCCGTGATCCAACCGGGCGATCAGGTGCTCCTGATCCTCGATCCCGGCCTCGAGTCCGAGATCACGCCGCAGTTCGCACCGAACGGCGCGAGCCCCGGCGCGTGATGGCCGACCGGCACGTCGACTACGCGCTGATCGGGGGCGGGCTGGCGGCGGGGAACTGCGCGCGATGGCTGCGCGAGTCCGGCGCCGACGGAACGATTCTGCTGATTGGGCGCGAGTCCGACCTGCCGTACAACCGGCCGCCCTGTTCGAAGGGATATCTCCAGGACAAGGAGTCGCGCGCGGAGACGCTGTTCCGGCCGCCGGAGTGGTACGAGGAGCAGAACATCGAGGCGCTCACCCGGGTGTCAGCGACCCGGCTCGACCTTTCGAACCGGACCGTGGCCCTGTCCAACAAGCAAGAGGTGAGCTTCGGCAAGGCGCTGATCGCGACCGGGGCGATGGTGCGTCGGGTGTCGGTTCCGGGGGCTGAGCTCGAGGGCATCCACTACCTGCGCACGCTCGGCAACAGCGACGCGATCCGCGAGGACGGCGCCGGCAAAAGCGTGGTGCTGATCGGCGGCTCGTACATCGCCACCGAGGTGGCCGCCTCGCTGACCGAGCTCGGCAGCTCCTGCTCGCTCGTGATGCTCGAGTCGGTCGCGCTCAGCCGCGGCTTCGGCGAGCAGGCGGGCCGGTTCTTCCAGCAGCGCCTCGAGGAGCACGGGGTCGAGGTTTTCGGCGACGACGAGCTCGACAGTTTCGACGGCGCCGGCGGCCGCGTCACCCACGTGGTGACCAAGCGCGGGCGCCGGATCGCGGCCGACGTCGTCGTGGTCGGCGTGGGCGCGGTACCGGACGTGAGGCTGTCGCGAACCGCCGGGCTCGAGATCGGCGAGCTGGGGGGAGTCGTGGTCGATTCCCGCCTCCAGACCAGCGTGCCGGGCATCTTTGCCGCCGGCGACATCGCCGAATACGAGAGCGTCGTGCACGGCGGCCGCTCGCACCGGATCGAGCACTGGGACGTGGCGTTCAATCAGGGCAAGACAGCGGCGCTGAACATGCTCGGCAGGGACCAGCCCCACGATGTCGTGCCGTACTTCTTCTCCGACCTTGCCGACTGGGCCTCGCTGGAGTACGTCGGTCCGGCCGCTGGATGGGATCAAGAGGTCGTGCGCGGCTCGATCGACGACGGCGAGTTCACGATCTTCTATCTCGACGACGGGCGGGTGGTCGCGGCGCTGACCGTCGGCCGCTCGGACGACCTCGAGCACGCGGGCCGGATGCTGGCCTCGCGCGCGGGCATGCAACATCGCGTGCACGAGCTCGAGGACCTCTCGAGCGACCTCGCGGCCATCTAGCTAAGGCGCCACAGAACTCGTGCGCGGCGGCGGTTCCCGGCGCTCGACGACCTATACTCGGCCGCCGAGGTCTCAACAGCCACGCACAGCACTGGGGAATGGTGTAATGGCAGCACGCGACGCTCTGGACGTCGAAGTTGGGGTTCGAGTCCCTGTTCCCCAGTTGCATTTCTACGCTGGCTGACTTCTCGCCGAGGCGTTCGCAAACGCTGTGGTAGGTTGCCCGGAGGGACCGGGACCCCGTCCACGCTCAGCGCTGAGGGAGGCGCATGATGCAACGTGCTCGCGATCGCCGATCCGTTTCTCGATCGAGGTGGTGGGGGGCCTCGTCTCGTTCCCGGTTGGCGGTTGTCGCCGTCGCGGTCGGAGGCGCGGCGGCGATGTTCACGGCTCTCCCCGGGGTGGCACAGGCGCAGACGACCAGCCCCTCGTGCCCGTGGGTCGGCTCGAGCCAGCCGATCGCCCAGCGCGTGGCGGAGGTCATGAGCCAGATGACCCTGGCTCAGGAGGACACGATCGTCGAAGGCGCCGGCGCGCTCACGTCGGAGGGGCCCAACCCAACGCCCAACCCGTACGTGTTCTACATGCCGGGCATCAAGTCGTTGTGCATCCCCGCCCTCGGCGAGGAGGACGGGCCCGCCGGCGTCGCCGACGGTCTGCTCGGCGTGACCCAGTTGCCCGCCGGCGTCGGCCTGGCCGCCACGTTCGACCCATCGCTGGCGGACAAGTATGGCCAGGTGATCGGATCGGAGGAGTGGGGCAAGGGCGCGGACGTCAACCTCGGACCGACGATCAACATCGACCGTGACCCGCGCTGGGGACGGTCGTTCGAGACGTTCACCGAGGACCCGTTCCTGAACGCGTCCTTGGCGACGAGCGAGATCGACGGCGTCCAGAGCACCGGCGAGATGTCACAGGTCAAGCACTTCGCCGCCTACAACCAGGAGACCAACCGCAACACGCCCGCCGACAACGTGATCGTCGATCAGCGGACCCTGAACGAGATCTACTTCCCGGCCTTCCAGGCCGCGATCCAGCAGGCCAAGGCGGGCTCGATCATGTGCTCGTATTCGACGATCAACGGCAACTACGCCTGCCAGAACCAGTACCTGCTCACCGATGTGCTCAAGCAGGAGTGGGACTTCCCCGGCTTCGTGACCTCCGACTACGGCGCGCTTCACAGCACGACCGGCGGTGCGTTCGCGGGGCTCGACGAGGAGCAGCCGTTCAACACGTTCTTCGGCCCGCCGCTCGTTACCGACGCGCAGAACGGAACGGTCCCGCAAGCGGTGATGAACACGATGGTGCAGCGGATCCTCACCCAGATGTTCCAGTTCAACCTGTTCGACAATCCGCCGACCGGCACCCCGCAGACTCCCGTGACCACGCCGGCCCATCAACAGGTCGGCACCGACGTGGCCGACACCGCCGCGACGCTGCTGAAGAACGCGTCGCACACGCTGCCGCTGTCGGCAGGTCACGCAGGTGACGTGGCGGTGATCGGACCGGCCGCATCGACGCAGCCGATCTACGGCGGAGGCGGAAGCGCGTACGTGGTTCCGTCCTCGACCGTGACCCCGCTCGCGGGGCTCGAGGCCGCGGCCGGCCCGGGAACGCACATCAGCTATCAGCCGGGTCTGCCCACCGACAGCTCGCTGGCGGCGATCCCGTCCACGGACCTCACGCCGGCGTTCCAGCCGACGTCGTTCGGGCAGGGATACACGGGGACCCTGACCGCCCCGGAGACGGGCACGTACATCCTCGCGATCACGAACACGTGCGGCTGCTACACGCCCGAGTACCTGGATCTCAACGGCCAGCCGCTGATCGACAATCCGAGCACGCCCCCCGTCAACGTGTACTCGGTGGCGGTGAACCTGACCGCCGGCGAGCAGTACACGCTGTCGATCCCGTCCGGTGGCTCGACGGCGAGCGCGCTCACCTGGGCCACCCCGTCGGATCTGGCTCCGGGCATCGCCTCCGCGGTGTCGGCGGCTAAGTCGGCAAAGACCGCGGTCGTGGTCGTGTCCGACGACACCGAGTCCGAGGCCACCGACCGGCTCAGCCTGAACCTGCCATCCGCGCAGGACGAGCTGATCTCGGCGGTCGCCGCGGCCAACCCCAATACGGTGGTCGTGATCGACGCGGGAGCGCCGATCGTGATGCCGTGGCTCAGCCAGGTCAGCTCGGTACTCGACGCGTGGTATCCCGGCCAGTCGAACGGGACCGCGCTGGCAAATGTGCTGTTCGGCAAGGACGACCCGAGCGGCCACCTGCCGGTGACGTTCCCGACGAGCCTCTCGCAGGTCCCGGCCTCGACCCCGGCGCAGTTCCCGGGGACGAACGGGACCGTGCAGTACTCGGAAGGGATCGACGTCGGGTATCGCTGGTACGACGCAAACAACGTCAAGCCGCTGTTCCCGTTCGGCTTCGGCCTGTCCTACACGCGTTTCGCTTTCACCGGGCTGCGCGTCGATAGGAGTGCGGTCGACGGCGTCGACGATGTTCACGTCACCGCCACGGTCACGAACGTCGGAAAGACGGCGGGCGCGGATGTGGCCCAGCTCTACCTCGGCGATCCGCAGAGGACCGGCGAGCCGCCGCGTCAGCTGGTCGGGTTCCAGCGCGTCCAGCTCGATCCCGGTCAGTCGACTCGGGTCCAGTTCACGATCACCCCGCGCGATGAGTGGTGGTGGGACGACGGCGTCGGCGGCTGGACGTCGACGCGTGGCCTGTATCGCGTCTACGTTGGCGACTCGTCGGCCTTGGCCAACCTGCCGCTGCGCGACGCGTTCGAGGTGACGGAGACGCCCGGCGCTCGGCAGGTATACGTCAACGCGCCGAGCTCGATGACTCCGGGCCAGCCCTCACGCGTCACGGTGAGCCTGTCCTCCGGCGGTGACGAGACGCTTCACAACGTGCGTCTCGCCCTCCAGCTACCGGACGGCTGGACGATGCAGAGCCGCGGGAAGACGGCGTTCCGCCAGATCAAACCGAGGAAGGCCGTGGCCACGACGTTCGTGGTGACGCCGCCGAGCTACGCGCCATCGACGAACTCGGTGATCCACGCCACCGCGGACCTCGGTCCGGACGCTCAGCGAGAAGCCGGGACGACGGTCACGGTGAGCTGACTCCAGGTGTAGCGGGCGGCAGCCGGTTCTCGTAAGCCCGGACCGCTGCCGCCCCGCACACCCGTGGCGGGGCTGCCGCCCGCACACCATGGCGGGCGCTTCGCCGTCCGTACTCGCGGATCGCCGAGCCCTCAGGTCGGGTCGACGAACTCCGCCGGCTGCTTGGCCATGCCCGCGGTCACGGCGGCAAGCTGGTTCGGCGTACCGAGCAGGCCGAGCTGGATGTCGGCCTCGAGCCTCAGCGTCTCCTGGGTCGAGCCGGTCCACGACTCGTTGAACAGCCGCTTCATCCCGCGGACCGCGTCGGGTGACCGGGACGCGATCTCGGCCGCGAGCTCCTGGGCGGCGGCGAGCGGGTCATCGGCGAGATGCGTGACGAGCCCGAGCGCGTGGGCGTCGCTGCCGCTGATCACGCGCCCCGTGTAGGCGAGCTCCTTGGCCACGTCGATCCCGACGAGGCGCGGGAGCGTGCGCGTGATCGCCATATCCGGGATCAGGCCCCACTTGACCTCGAGCACCGACATGCGCGCGTCCGGGGTGGCGAACCTGATGTCGCCGGCGAGCGCTATCTGGAGGCCGCCGCCGAGGCAGTGGCCGTGGATCGCCACGATCACCGGCACCGGGACCTCGAGCCAGCCGTGGGCGGCCCGTTGGAACCAGTTCGGTACTGGGCCGTGGAGCGGGTCCATCAGCGCGTCGGACCCGGGCTGGTTGGCCATCACGCCGGCGACGTCGAGTCCCGAGCAGAAGCTCGGCCCCTCGCCGTGGAGCACGACCGCGCGCACGCCCGGCTCGACCGCGACGCGTGCGGCGGCGGCGGTGATCGCGTCGAACATCGCGACGTCGAGGGCATTGTGCTTCTCGGGGCGGGTGAGGGTAACGGTCGCGACGTGATCCGACACGTCGATCGCGAGGCGCTCCTCCATCTGGACGGTCTGCTCAGTCATGACGGGGAACACTATCCATCGGCGTCACCGCGTCGCCCACCCGGACCATTCCGGGCTCGAGCACCCGGCCGTGGATGCCGAACGCCAGCGGTTCGGTGGTGTCGAGATCGAGTCGATAGCTGCCAAGCATCTTGAGCGTGGGCAGGTCGACCACGCCCGTGTCCGGATCGCGCGTGGTGATCACGCAGCGACCAACGTGACCCCCGAACTCGACCTTCGCCGCCCCCAGCCGGACCTCGCGACCGACCCAGCGGTCCTCGGCATGAGCCTCGACGCCGTCGATCTCGATCAGCATCCGGAACCGTCGCACGTCGATTTCGCGCCAATCGCCGTCCCGCGCATCCCCGAGCCGCTCCAGGGACGCTCGCGAGATCAGCGACACCGCGCCCTCCGAGCCCCGGTCGACCGCGGTGTCGCCGGCCTCGACCAGCCGCAGACGCCGCCCGACGAAGTCGCTGAGCGCCGCCGACCACGGGCCGTCGACCAGCTGCCCGGTCGCGGCCCGAGAGAAGAACTTCGTGACGACCTGATCCCCGAGCCGCACTTCGTCGTCGACGACCTGACCGTCCGGGAGCTCGAGCCGCAGTCGGCGCGCCGCCTCCGAGTAATCGGCGATCACCTGCTGGAGCTCGCCCACGCGCTTGCTGTTGATCAACTGGTTGCGATCGTCGATCAGGTAGAAGCGCCGGTTTTCCCGCACCCCGTCGCGCCCGAGCTCGACGCAATCGACCTGACGCAGGCGCGTGGCCTTCACCGCCGCGACGGCAAGCCCGGTGACTGCCGGCATCGTCAGGCGGCCGCCTGCTCGGACCAGTCGCGGTAGAGCTGCCAGTAGCGCCCTTGTGCCTCGAGCAGCTCGTCGTGGGTCCCGTCCTCGACGACCTGTCCGTGCTCGAGCACGAGGATCCGCCCGGCGTGGCGGATCGTCGATAGCCGGTGGGCGATCACGATCGCGGTACGCCCGGCGACGAGCCGGCGTAGACCCTGCTCGATCAGGCTCTCGGTGTGGACGTCGACGTTCGAGGTGGCCTCGTCGAGAACGAGGATGCGCGGATCGGCCACCAGGGCCCTCGCGAACGCGACCAGCTGGCGCTGCCCGGCCGACAGCTGCACGCCGCGCTCGCCGATCTGCGAGTCGTAGCCCTCGTCGAGCTCCGCGATGAATTTGTGTGCGCCGACCGCCCGGGCCGCGGTCTGGATCTCCTCGTCGGTGGCGTCGGGCCGGCCGAACGCGATGTTCTCGCGGATCGTGCCGCTGAACAGGAATCCCTCCTGGGGGACGATCCCCATCTGCGAGCGGAGCGAGTGGGCGGTGATCGTGCGCAGGTCGTGGCCGTCGACGAGCACGCCGCCGCTGGTCGGGTCGTAGAACCGCGCCACGAGCTTGGCGAACGTCGACTTGCCGGCGCCGGTCTCGCCGACCAGCGCGACGGTCTGGCCCGGTGGGACCACGAGGTCGACGTCCCGCAGCGCGTAAGCCGCATCATCGTCGGGGTTCGACCCGTATCGGAAGGACACATCGTCGAACCGGATCTCGCCGCGGACCTGAGGCAACGGGGTCGCGTCGGGCGCGTCGGCGAGATCCGGTTGCTCGTCGAGCAGGTCGAAGATCTTGTCGAGCGCCGCCATCCCCGACTGGTACGTCGTGTACAGCTGCGACAGCTGCTGGATCGGGTCGAAGAAGTTGTTGAGCGCGGCGATGAAGGCGAACACCACGCCGGTCGAGGTGTGGCCGTTGATCGCCTCGATCCCGCCGATCACGAGGATCTCCACGGTCACGATCGCCGACAGGAACTCGACGGCGGGGAAGTACGCCGCGTTCAGGTTGACCGTGGTCATGTTCGCCGCCCGGTTCTCGTCGTTGAGCTCGCGGAAGCGCTTGATGTGCGCCTGCTCCTGGCCGAACGCGCGGACGACGCGGATGCCCGACAGGGTCTCCTGGAGATAGCCGGTGATCGTGGCGATCTTCTCGCGGGTCAGGCGATAGGCGTCGGCCGACGCGATCCGGAACGCGAATGCTCCGACCGCCAGGATCGGCAGCACGAGGAACGTGAGCAGCGCCAGGTGTGGGTCGAGCACGAACAGGATCACGACGACGCCGATCAGCGTCAGGCCGGACTGGATCAGCGTCGCCATCCCATCCTCGACGAGCTGGTCGAGCGCCTCGACGTCGTTGGTGATCCTCGAGATGATCACCCCGGTCCGATTGCGGGAATAGAACCCGATCGACAGCCGTTGCAGGTGGGTGAACAGGCGGATGCGCAGATCCTGGAGCGCCCGCTGACCGACCCAGCCGACCAGATACGTCTGCGCGTACGACGCGACCGCGTAAACCACCGCCGACACGAGGAACAGGACGACGATCAGGTCGAGCGTGCCGACGTCGTGCTTCTGGATCCCCTGGTCGATCGCGAGCTTCGCCAGCGGCGCGGGGGCCAGCGCGGCGGCGGTTGCGGCCACGAGCGAGATGAACATCGCGAGCACGCGCCACTTGTAGGGCGTGAGCAGCTCGACCAGCCCACGGACCTTGCGGCCTCGGCCGCGGGACCGCTCGAACCGTTCGCGGAGCTTGGTCAGACGGCTCACAGTCCCACCGCCCCAAGCGTGTTGCGCGTCATGAACACCTGATCGGGCATGCCCTTCTCGACGATCTCGCGGTACAGCGGGGACTCCTCGAGCAGCTCGTCATGGGTCCCGTGCGCCGCGACCTCGCCGTGCTCGAGCACGACGATCTCATCCGCCAGCGCGATCGTCGACAGACGGTGCGCGATCACGAACGTCGTCCGCCCGGCCATCACGTCGCCGAGCGCCCGCTTGATCTCCTGCTCCGTCGACGCGTCGACCGACGAGGTGGCGTCGTCGAGCACGAGGATCCGCGGGTCGGCGAGCACCGCGCGGGCGATCGCGATCCGCTGACGCTGGCCACCCGACAGCGTCAGGCCGCGCTCGCCCACCAGCGTGTCGTACCCCTTCGGGAGCCTCTCGATGAACCCAGCGGCCTGAGCGACATCAGCCGCCCGCTCGACCTCCTCGCGCGTGGCGTCGGGGCGCGCGTAGGCGATGTTGTCGTGGATCGTGGCCGAGAACAGGAACGGATCGTCGGTGACGAGCGCGACGGCCTTCCGCAGGCTGTCCAGGGCGACCGAGCGGACATCGGCGCCGTCGATCCGCACCGAACCCTCGCTTGCCTCGTAGAGCCGGGGAAGGAGCGATACGAGCGCCGTCTTACCTGAGCCCATCGCGCCCACGAGCGCCACCGTTCTGCCCGCCTCGATCTCGAGGTCGACGTTCTTGAGCGCCGGGTGTGCGGCCCCGTCGAAGGTCAGGCTGACGTCGCGCAGCGATACCCGGCCGGGACCCTCGGGCAGCGCCGGCGCGTTGTCGGGGCTCGTGATCCGCGGCGCGCGGTCGAGCACCTGGAAGATCCGGGCTCCCGATGCGGTCGCGCGCTGGGCGGCGCTCAGCATGTAGCCGAGCGTCCGCATCGGCGAGATCAGCATCAGCAGGTACGCGTAGAAGGCGGTGAACGAGCCGATCGTGAGCGATCCGTGGATCACGTCCCGGCCGCCGACTAGCAGGATCAGCGCCAGCCCCAGGTTGGGCAGGAAACTGATCAGCGGCGTGTACCGGGCCTGGATCAGGTTCGCGTACATCTGCTGGTCGAACACCCGCGCCACCGAGTGCTCGAACCGAGCGAGCTGTCGGTCCTCCTGCGCGAACGCCTTGACGACGCGAACGCCGGAAACGTTCTCCTCGGCCTCCGCGGTCAACTCGGCGATCCGCTGCTGCGCCTCCTGGAGCGCGGGCCGCGACTGGCGACCGTAGGCCCAGGCGATCACGACCACGAACGGCACCGGGGCCAGCGCCAGCGCCGCGAGCGGCGGCTGGAGCA
The DNA here is from genome assembly GCA_963701945.1 of uncultured Solirubrobacterales bacterium. GTDB lineage: Bacteria > Actinomycetota > Thermoleophilia > Solirubrobacterales > Solirubrobacteraceae > Palsa-465. The sequence goes on from CAVPBV010000002.1 coordinate 154,342, forward strand.
AGAACATCGCAACCCCGGCGAGCGCAATCGTGAGGATCGACTGGGCGATGAAGACCAGCCCGTACCCGAGGAAGAACCGGACCGCTTGCAGGTCAACGGTGGCGCGCGACATCAGCTGACCGGTCTGCTGGCGGTCGAAGAACGCGAGCTCGAGCGATTGCAGCGCGCCGTACAGCTGGTTGCGCAGATCGACCTCGACGGCCAGCGACACACGGCCGGCGACCAGGCGCCGCGCCGCGCTCAACCCGAGCCGGGCCAGCCCGGCGACGACGATCGCAATCGCCCAGTACACCAACTCGTCGCGGTGGCCCATGCTGATCGAGTCGATCGCGCGCCCCGTCAGGTACGGGATCAACACCGTCGCACCCATCGCTCCGCCGGCAAGCACGAACGACCACCGGACTGCCGCCTTATACGGGAGGAGGAAACCGAGTAGTCGTCTGAAAATAGGCATACTTCATTTAGTATAGTGGGTCGGAGGGTGGCTTGCCGCGCCCACAGTGCGGCGCGGTTTCGGGGCGGTTTTGCAGGTAATTTGTGGTCGACCGCGAGCGTTGAGGGAGCGCGCCGCCACCCGACTCCCTAGCCCTAGCCCTAGCCCGACGGCGTGCAGACGTGTCCGTTAGCTGACGCGGTGGTCGTCGCGGCGCAGGGCGTCGGTGAATCGCTTGGGCACGGCGGCGGCCTCGCCTTCCTCCCACAGCGTGATCACGACGAGCTCTCCCGCGTCGGGGCGGCACACGTACACGACGTCGCGGCGCTGAAGGTCGCGGATCAGAACCGCGCCGCCTGACCCGGGCTCGATCTGACCGGCGGCGTGCGCGCGGGCGACGCGGGAGGCGATCTCGGTCTTCTCGTCGAGCGTTCCGCGTACGCGCTGGCGGAATCGTTCGGCGGCGTGGTCTGTGACGGCGACAAGCATTTTTAGGCTGCGCCTCACGATAGAGGGCGCGTCGGTTCGAACTTGAACGGCAGCTTTGGTTCGAGTTACATCACGGGCCATGCAACTCGTGCGGGAGCGAGAACGCATAGTGGCTGCTGCGCGCCGTCTTGCCGGTGACGGGCAGGTCACCGGCACCGCCGGCAACATGTCCGAGCGCGCAGGCTCGCTGGTTGCGGTCACGCCGACGGGCGCGGCGCTCGACTTGCTAACCGCCGAGCGGGTCGCCCGGGGTCCTGTTCGGGTTCGTCGGCGGCGACAACGCCCGTAGCTACAACGCGATGTCGCCCTCCGCGCGCCAGTCGGCGGTGATCAACCAGTACGTCAGCTGGCTCGGCTCAGATGCGTCGGACCCGGTCGCGTACTTCGACACGAACTGGTCGGCCGAGGTCTGGACCCGCGGCTGCCCGGTCGGGATCCCGTCGCTGGGCACGCTGCTCGCCTACGGCCCGCAGATCCGGCAGCCAGTCGGCCGGATCCACTGGGCCGGGACCGAGACGTCGACGTACTGGAACGGGTACATGGACGGCGCGGTCCGCTCGGGCGAGCGCGCGGCTTCTGAGGTGCTGGCCGCCTTGTAGGGCGGGAGAGCAACCCGGACAACTTCTCACTCGCCACCGCCCTTCGGGCCGAATGCCGGTTCGCCCGGCTCTGGCACGGACAACGTCTCGCTGGGCGGGTGGCGAGCGTGCGAGTGAGCCGTTGACCGGGATCTCCGGGCGCCAAACCAGTAGGGTCAACAGCCGCCTGTGACCACCGTCCGAGAAGCCACACTCGACCTCTTCCGCGCCCACGGGATGACGACGATCTTCGGCAACCCCGGCTCGACCGAGCTGCCGATGCTGGCCAACCTGCCCGATGACTTCACCTACGTGCTCGGGCTCCAGGAACTCGTCGTGGTCGGGATGGCCGACGGGTACGCTCAGGCGACCGGCCGGCCGACGCACGTGAATCTGCACACCGCGCCCGGGGTCGGCAATGCGGTCGGCGGGATCGGAAACGCGCTCGCAAACAAGGCGCCGCTGGTGATCACCGCCGGCCAGCAGGTCCGCGCGCAGATCACCCACCAGGCACTGCTGACCAACCGCGACGCCACCGTCGGCCCGCAGCCGTATGTGAAGTGGAGCCACGAGCCGCCGCGCGCGCAGGACGTCCCGGGCGCGATCGGTCGCGCGATCCACCACGCCACGCTGCCGCCGCGTGGTCCGGCGTTCGTGTCGATCCCGATGGACGACTGGGACGCCGAGGCCGACGAGGACCGCGCGCTCAACGCCCAGCGCCGGGTCGTCGGCGGCCGGGCGCTCCCCGACCCGGCGGAGCTCGCGCAGCTCGCCTCCCTGATCGAGGAGGCGCGTAACCCGGTGCTGGTGGCCGGCCCGGACATCGACGCGAGCGGGGGGTGGCAGGCGGCGGTGGCGCTTGCCGACAAGCAGCGCTTGCCGGTGTGGGCCTCGCCGGGAACGGCGAGCAGCCGCATCGGGTTCCCGGAGAACCACCCGAACTTCGTCGGCGTCCTGCCGCCGGCGATCGGGCCGCTGGCGCAGACGCTGAGCGGCCACGACCTGATCCTCGTGGTCGGCACGTACGTGTTTCCGTATTACCCGTACATACCGGGGCCGTTGCTCCCCGAGGGCGCGTCGCTGGTGGCGATCACCAGCGATCCCGACGAGGCGGCTCGCGCGCCGATGGGCGACGCGATCGTCGGCGACGTGGCGCTGGCTCTGCAAGCGCTGGTCGAGCTTGTCGGAGATTCCGACCGCCCGCAACCGACTAGACGTGCCGCGCCTCCGGAGCCGCTGCACGCCGATCCCATGAGCGGCGCGGAAGCGATGGCGGCGCTCGCAGACGTGTGGCCCGACGGCGGGATCGCGGTGGCGGAGGTGCCCTCGAGCGCGTCGGCGCTCCGCAATCGCCTGCGCCTACATGAACCCGGCAGCTACTACCAGAGCGCCAGCGGCGGGCTGGGGTTCGGGATCTGCGCCGGCGTCGGCGTCCAGTTGGCCGAGCCGGAGCGGCCGGTTGTGTGCGTGTTGGGGGAGGGGTCCGCGCAGTACGGGATCACCGTGCTGTGGACCGCGGTTGCCTACAAGGTGCCGGTCACGTTCCTCGTCTTGCGCAACACGGAGTACATGATCCTCAAGTGGTTCGCGGAGTTCGAGCAGGTGACCGGCGCGCCCGGGCTCGAGCTTCCCGGTCTGGACACGGCCGCGGTGGCGCGGGCCTACGGGATGCCGGCGGAGAACGTTTCGAGCCGCGAACAGCTCACTGAGGCGCTCCGCAAGGCGATTCCGGCGGACGACGGCCCCCGCCTGATCGAGGCGCGGGTCGCGTCCGGGATGTGGTTCGAGTAGCCGTGGCTCAGCGTCCCTTGGCTTTGGTCGTGGACGGGACCTGCGCCGACTCCTTGTCCTGCTCTGACTGCTCGCGGTCCTCGACGCGGTTGACCTGATCGCACAGCAGGGTCCATGCGGTGAGATCGTCCTTCCCCCGATAGCGATCCCGGCGCTGTAGGAAGGCCCACGCCTCGTCGCGAAGATCCGCGGCGGCGAGGCCCCGGCGGGTCGAGCGCTGAGAGGGCTTCAGCCACTGGCTGATGCTCTGCAGGAGTCCGACGATCAGGCCGAGCACGATCGCGTAGACCTTCGGTGCGTTGAGTGCGGCAGCGAGCGATGCTCCGACCCCGGCGAGGATCGACGTGAGGTTCAGGAAGTTGTCGAGGATCGAGTAGCCGCGGAAGCTCCGCTCGTACGACTTCAGCGGCCCGATGAACCGGTGCACAAGGAACGCGCGCTGGATCTCGAGTTGGTCGAGCGCGTGGGAGTGGTCGCCCCACGCGACCTCGGCGAGTCGGCGCTCGACCAGCCGCGCGATGTCCTGAGCCTCGCCGCTCAGTTGCTCGCGCATGCCGAGCGCCTCGAGCAGGGCGTCGACCTCGTCGCTGCCCGCGCGCATGAGCCGAGTGACGACGCTCTCGTTTCTCGCGGGATCGCCTCCGGGCTTGGCGGCTTGCGGCTGGGTCACCGGCTCGGTCGCCGCCTGCCTGCTCGCGGGTTGTGCCGTGGCCGGGTGTGCCGTCGCCTGCACGTCGTCCGTCATGTTTGCCCTCCCTCCGTCGTGGCGCCCCAGGCTGGAACGGTAGTGAATCTCGAGGGCTCGCGTGACATTCGCCTTGCAGGCGAGGTCGAGGCCATCCGTCGGGCCCCGAAAGCGTGGACGGGCCGGATCCGTCACGGCCCGCCCACGTCAGGGATCGGCGGGCTAGAGGCCCTGGAGCGCCGGGACGCTCAGCAGCTGCTGGACGATGTTCAGCAGCCCCGAGAGCTCATTCGAGGGCAGAGGGGACCCGTTGAGCAGATTCGACACCGAGCACAGCAGGTTGCCGAGCAGGTTGCCGGCTCCCGGCACGGCGTCGATGTCGAGGACAACCTGATTCAGGTGCACGGTGAGCCCGAGCAGGTTCAGGTTGAGCGGTCCGAGGACGAGGTGCAGGACCGGACACGTCACGGCCGCCGAGCTGGCCTGGCCAGTGGTGCTCTGCTCGACCGAGGCGGGAATCGCCACGTTCGAGCGCTTGACGGTCTGGCCCGCGAGCTTGCCGGTGAGCGTGCCCACCGCGTACGCCTTGCCGTTTCGGGTGACGAACTGCGAGACGTCGAGGTGGCCCTTGAACATCTTGCCGCCACGAGCCGTGCCCGTGACGGGGATGGTCGCCAGCGAGGTGACAGTGGTCCCGGCCGGGGAAGTGGTCCCGGTTGGGGAGCTCTGCGCCTCGGCGGCGACCGGGACGAACAGCGACGCGGCGAACGCCGCGGCGAGAACGATCCCGAGCTTACGTACTGACATGTTTGTTCCTCCAAGGTGACAGCTGAATGACTTCCCGGCCGAATCTGGGATAGGGAGTCCGGAGCAATCGGGTTACACGGACGTGTGACAGCGACGCTCGCCAGGCGCGGCTTATCCAGCCGCCGCGCCAGCGAGCGCGCTTGAACTCCCTTGCTCCACTACCTCCTTTGCGCACTCCTCGGCTACCCGACCGGTGGCAGGTTGACCCCATCCGTCAATCCAGGTTTACCGCCGAGGTCGACGGGGGCGCGCCGGGCGCGCTCAGGGGTTCACGACTGCGTACCGCGCTCAGAGGTTCGCAAGCACGTACCGCGCTCAGAGGCTCGCGAGCACGTACCGCGCTCAGAGGTTCGCGAGCACGTACCCCGCTCAGAGGTTCACGGCCACGTACTTCGTCTCGAGGTACTCCTCCATGCCCTCGTAGCCGCCTTCGCGACCGAAGCCCGACTGCTTGATGCCGCCGAACGGGGCGCCGGCGTTCGAGACCATGCCCTGATTGAGGCCGACCATGCCGGTCTCGAGCCGCTCGATCACGCGCAGCGCGCGCTTGAGGTTGTTCGTGAACACGTACGCGACCAGGCCGTACTCGGTGTCGTTGGCGGCCGCGATCGCCTCGTCCTCGTCGCCGAAGCCCTTGACCGGAGCCACCGGACCGAAGATCTCCTCGTGGAGCAGGTTGGCGTCGTCGGGGACGTCGGTGAGCACGGTCGGCTCGAAGAAGTAGCCGGCGCCGTCGCGGGCGTGCCCGCCGACGACCGCCTTGGCCCCGCGCCCGATCGCGTCCTCGACGAGTTCGGCGACCTTGCTGCGCTGGGCGTCGTCGATCAGCGGGCCGACCTGGACGCCTTCCTCGGTCCCGCGCCCGATCTTCATCGCGCCCATCTTCTCCGCCAGCTTCTCGGCGAACTGATCGGCGACCTTGTCCGCGACGTGGAAGCGGTTGGCGGAGGTGCACGCCTCGCCGATGTTGCGCATCTTCGCGATCATCGCGCCCGCCACGGCCGCGTCGATGTCGGCGTCGTCGAACACGATGAACGGCGCGTTGCCGCCGAGCTCCATCGACAGCCGCAGCAGGTTGTCCGAGGCCTGCGCCATCAGCTTGCGTCCGACCTCGGTCGAGCCGGTGAACGACAGCTTGCGCAGCCGCTGGTCGGCGATCAGCGGCGACATCGTCTCGCTCGATGACGACGCGGTGACGAGGTTGACGACGCCGGGCGGGAGACCGGCCTCCTCGAGGATCTTGACCAGCATCAGCATCGACAGCGGCGTCTGCTGCGCCGGCTTGACCACTGCCGTACACCCGGCTGCGATCGCCGGACCGATCTTGCGCGTGCCCATGGCCATCGGGAAGTTCCAAGGAGTGATCAGCAGGCACGGACCCACCGGCTGCTTCATCGTCAGCACGCGGCCCTGCCCGTTCGAGTTCACCGAGTAGCGCCCGTCGATCCGGACTGACTCCTCTGAGAACCACCGGAAGAACTCGGCGGCGTACGCGATCTCGGCCTTCGACTCGGCGAGCGGCTTGCCCATCTCGAGCGTCATCAACAGCGCGAGATCGTCGGCCCGGGCGGTGAGCGCCTCGAACGCGCGCCGCAGGATCTCGCCGCGCTCGCGCGGAGCGTGCGTGGCCCACTCGGGGCCGGCCGCCACGGCCGCGGTCAGCGCGGCCTTGGCGTCATCGGTCGAGGCGTCGGCGACTTCGCACAGCGACTCGCCGGTCGAGGGGTCCTCGACCGACAGCGAGCCCTTGGCTCCGTCGCGCCATTCGCCGCCGATGAAGAGCTGCTTGGGTACCTCATCGAGGATCTTCTGTTCGGCTGGGGCTGTAATCGTGGTCATACATCCAACCTACCACCGGCGGGCCGGCGCGAACCTGACAGGCAAAACGGGCGGGCCCCTATGAAAGGGCCCGCCCGCTTTTGGTGGGAGGAGAGAGAGGTTGCGGTTAGGCGGCTTGCGCGACCGGGGCCGGCTCGAGCGCGACGGCCAGCACCTCGTCGACGGTCATCGCGAAGTGGAACTTCATTGCGTCGCGCACCTCTTCTGGCACGTCATCCAGATCGCCGCGGTTGCGCTCGGGGAGCACCACGTCGGTGAGTCCCGCCGCGTGCGCCGCCAGCACCTTCTGCTTGACGCCGCCGATCGGCAGCACCCGGCCCTGAAGCGTCACCTCGCCGGTCATGCCGACGGTGTGGCGCACCGGCCTGTCGCTCATCAGCGAGGTCAGCGCGGTCACCATCGTCACACCGGCACTCGGGCCGTCCTTCGGGATCGCGCCGGCCGGCACGTGCACGTGGAACGAACGCTCCTCGAACACCGAGGGGTCGATCTCGAGCTCATGCGCATGCCCGCGGACGTAGGAGAGGGCGATCTGCGCCGACTCCTTCATCACGTCCCCGAGCTGGCCGGTGAGCGTCAGTCCGGGCTTGCCCTGCATTCCGGTGGCCTCGATGAACAGCACGTCGCCGCCAGCGCCGGTCACTGCCAGGCCGGTCGCGACGCCGGGGACTGCGGTGCGGATCGCCGACTCCTGGAAGTGGCGCTGGCGTCCGAGCGCGTCGCGGACCGCGTCGAGGTCGATGACCACGGGGGCCTCAGCCTCACCTGACGCGATCTTCGTCGCGGTCTTCCGCAACAGCGTCCCGAGCTCGCGTTCGAGCTGCCGGACGCCCGCCTCGCGCGTGTACTCACTCGCGACCGTGTTCAGCAGCTCGTCGGAGATCTCAACCTCCTCGGGCCGCAGGCCATTCCGCTCGAGCTGACGCTTCCACAGATAGCCACGGGCGATCGCGACCTTCTCGGAGGTCGTGTACCCGTCGAACCGAATGACCTCCATCCGGTCGAGCAGCGGGCCCGGGATCGTGTCCGCGACGTTCGCGGTGGCGATGAACAGCACGCCGCTCAGGTCGAGCTCGACGTCGAGGTAGTGGTCACGGAAGCTGTGGTTCTGCGCCGGATCGAGCACCTCGAGCAACGCTGCACTCGGGTCCCCGCGCCAGTCCGCGCCGACCTTGTCGACCTCGTCGAGCATGATCACCGGGTTCATCGTGTCGGCGTCCCGCAGGGCGCGGACGAGCCGGCCCGGAAGCGCGCCGATGTAAGTCCGCCGGTGGCCGCGGATCTCGGCCTCGTCACGGACGCCACCCAGCGACATCCGGACGAACTCCCGTCCGGTGGCGCGGGCGATCGACTCGCCGATCGAGGTCTTGCCGGTGCCCGGAGGGCCGATCAGCGTGAGGATCGCGCCAGAACGCTTGTCCTCGGTGATGCCACGCTCCTGGCGGAGCTTCTTGACCGCGATGTACTCGACGATCCGGTCCTTGACGTCCTCGAGGCCGGCGTGGTCGGCGTCGAGCACCTCACGCGCGTTCACCGGATCCAGGCGCTCATCCGAGCGCTTGCTCCACGGCACGGAGATCAGCCAATCGAGGTAGGTCCGGATCACGCTCGACTCGGCCGACTGCTCGCCGAGCCGCTCGAGCCTGCCGAGCTCCTTGTCGGCCTGCTCGCGCACGGCCTCCGGCATCCCGGCCTCTTCGATCTTGGTCCGATACTCCTCGACGACCGACGCGTCGTCCTCGTCGAGCTCCTTGCGGATCGATTCCATCTGCTTGCGCAGGAAGTACTCCCGCTGCTGCTTTTCGGCACCGGACTCGACGTCGTCGCGGATGCGCTTGCGGACCTGAAGCTCGGCCAGCCGCTCACGCTGCATCGACAGCGCGAGCTCGAGCCGCTCGGCGACGTCGAGCGTCTGGAGCAGCTTGACCTTGTTCTCGTAGCTCAGGTCGGGTGAATAGCCGCCGGTGTCGGCCAGCGCGCCCGGCTCGGTGATGCTCCGCAGGAAGGATGAGACACGCGAGTCGGCACCGCGCAGCTCGAGGATCTCCTCGACGACCGCGCGATACTCGCGCTCCAGGTTGCGGGTCTTGCCGTCGACGGGGACGGGATCGGTGTGCTCCTCGACCTCGACGAAAAGTCGACCGTCAGGAGCGGTGTTGGCAGCGCCGGCGACTCCACGGTGGAGTCCCTGAAGCGCGACGGCGCGAGCGCCGCCCGGCAGCCGGACGCGGTCGACGACCTCCGCGACCGTGCCGACGTTGGCAAATTCGGTTTCGTGTCTCGGAACGAGCAGGACTCGCTCCTCCTCGCCGGCGTCGATCGCGAGCGTCAGGGACATGCCCGGGAAGGCCACGACGTCGTCGAGCGGGATCAAAAGAAGACGACTAGACATCAGTAAGGGCCATTCGCTTTCGATAGTTGCTTACTCAAGATAAGTGAAGGATACCACGCGGCGGGCGCGGATCCAGCAACGATCTTAGTCGGGGCGGCTGAGATCTTTTCGGGCTTGGGAGGACCCTCGAATCGACGATCCACGGACGTATCTGGAAACATCTCGCTCGATGTCAGACGAACGAATTCGGCCCGCGCGCTCGCGCGCGCAGGATCCGGCCCACGACGTGCTTGCCGCCGAGGCGTTCGCCGTGCCGTCGTCCGATCCGACGCTACGCCGCCAGCCGATCACGCTTCCCGACGATCCGAGCGGGATCGCCGAGGCCCACGACGTGCTCGCCGCCGAGGAGTTCGCGATGCCGGCGCCCAGGGGCACGTCGGAGTCCGGCGGGGGCGCGCTGGCGCGCGCCGGCGAGGCCGCGTCGCCATTCCGCATCGGCGTCGCTGCCGCGATCGCGCTGCTGGCGCTGATCGTATTCAGGCGCCGGCGCCGCGGGTCCTAGCGGAGCGTTTGGGAAAAAACGGTGACTATTTCACCGTTTCGTCCCGCGGAGCCTCGCCGCTAGGAGGCGCGAGCAGGCCGCTTACGCGGGGGCATGAGGTCGGTGATCGTGCCCTCGGCCATCTCCGACGCGAACCCGATCGTCTCGGACAGCGTCGGGTGCGGATGGATCGTGAGCGCGATGTCCTCGGCGTCGGAGCCCATCTCGAGCGCGAGCACGGTCTCGGCGATCAACTCGCCGGCGTTGACGCCGACGATGCCGGCGCCGAGCAGCCGCTTCGAGCCCGGCTCGAACAGCAATTTGGTCATGCCCTCGTCGCGTCCCAGAGACAGCGCCCGCCCGGATGCCGCCCACGGGAACACAGCCTTTTCGTACTCGATCCCGTCTCCGCGCGCCGCGGTCTCGGTCAGGCCCATCCACGCCACTTCGGGGTCGGTGTAGGCGACCGACGGGATCGCCCGGGGGTCGAACTCGGCGCCGGGAACGCCGGCGATCACCTCGGCGGCGACCTTGCCCTCGTGCGAGGCCTTGTGGGCGAGCATCGGCCCGCCGTTGACATCGCCGATCGCGTAGATCCCGGGGACGTTCGTGCGCATGTGCCGGTCGACCGGGATGAAGCCCGCGTCGTCGACGTTCACGCCGGCCGCGTCGGCGCCAACGGCGCGCCCGTTCGGCCGGCGACCGATCGCCACCAGGATCCCGTCGAACTTGTGCCGGTCCCCTGAGGACAGCGTCACCTCGAGGTGCTTATCGGTGGCGTCGACCGACTCGACCTTCATGCCGAGGTGGATCCCCTCGTACCTCCCTGAGATGCGCTTGTGCAAAGGCTTGACGAGGTCGGGATCGCAACCCGGGATCAGCTGGTCGAGCAGTTCGACCATCGTCACCTTCGACCCGAGGGCGTCGTAGACGGTCGCCATCTCGAGGCCGATGATCCCGCAGCCCACCACGAGCAGCCGCTTGGGGACCTGTGGCAACTCCAAGGCGCCCGTCGATGAGAAGATCCGCGGGTCGTCCGGGATCGCGGGGATCGAGGCCGCCTCCGAGCCTGCCGCGATGATGCAGTTGTCGAACGTGATCGCGCGGTCGCCGACCTGAACCGTGTTGGGCCCGGTCAGCGAAGCGACGCCCGTGACCACCTCGACCTTGCGTTGCTTGGCGAGGCCGGCTAGCCCGCCGGTCAGCTTCCCCACGACCGATGCCTTCCAAGCCCGCAGCTCGTCCAGATCCACCTTCGGCTTGCCGAACTTGATCCCGTGCTCGGCCATTTCCTCGGCCTCGGCGACGACTCGCGCGGCATGCAACAGCGCCTTAGAAGGGATGCAGCCGACGTTCAGGCACACGCCGCCGAGCGTGTCGTGGCGCTCGATCAGCACCGTCTTCAGCCCGAGGTCGGCGGCCCGGAACGCGGCCGTGTAGCCGCCTGGGCCCGACCCGATCACGACTACCTGGGCGTCGTGATCGCCGCCCGCGCCATTCGACGACGCGGGTGGGGGAGGCGCGGGTTCGCGCTCCACGGTCGCCTGGGTGGTTGCCGGGCCCCGGGAGGGGGTTGCCGGCGCCTCGGACCCGCCGTCCTGCGAAGGTGCGGCGCCGTTTGGCTCGAGCGTGAGCAGCACGCTGCCCTCTGAGACGCGGTCGCCGATCTGGACCCGCAGCTGAGCGACCGTCCCGGCCTCCGGCGCCGGCACGTCCATCGTCGCCTTGTCGGACTCGAGCGTGACCAGCGGATCCTCGAGCGCGACCTCGTCGCCGGGCGAGACGTGGATCTCGATCACGGGGACGTCGGTGAAGTCGCCGATGTCCGGAACGCGGATCTCGGTCACAGCAGCGCTCGCTTCAGATCGCTCAGGACCTTGACCAGGTACACCATGAACCGCGCCGCCGCGGCGCCGTCGATCACCCGGTGGTCATACGACAAGGACAGTGGCACCATCAAGCGCGGCACGAACTCGCGACCGTCCCAAACCGGCTTCATCGCCGACCGCGTGGAGCCCAGGATCGCGACCTCGGGCGCGTTGATGATCGGGGTGAAGCTCGTCCCGCCGATCCCACCAAGCGACGAGATCGTGAACGAGGCACCCTGCATGTCGCCGGGCATCAGCTTGCCGTCGCGCGCCTTGCCCGACAGCTCGGTCAGCTCGCGGGCGATGTCCACGAGACCCTTCTGGTCGGCGTTCTTGATCACCGGCACGACGAGCCCGCCGGGCGTGTCCGCCGCGAACCCGATGTTGTAGTACCGCTTCAGGATCAGGTCGTCGCCGTCCAAAGACGCGTTGAAGTTCGGGAACGCTTTGAGTGTCGCCACCGACGCCACGATCAGGAACGACACCATCGTGACCTTGACCCCTTCGCGTGAAAGCTCGTCGTTGAGCTGCTTGCGCCACGCCTCGAGGTCGGTGATGTCGGCCTCGTCGTTGTGCGTGACGTGCGGGATCATCACCCAGTTGCGGGCCAGCACCGGACCCGAGATCCGCTGGATCCGGGAGCGCTGCACGCGCTCGATCTCGCCGAATTTGGAGAAATCCACTGAAGGCCACGGCGGGAGGTCGAGACCGAACCCCGGACCGCCCGCAGCCGGAACCGCCTCCGGGCCACGTTCCACGAACGTCTGTACGTCCTCCTTGGTGATGCGGCCCTTGCGGCCGCTGCCGCTCACGTTGTGCAGGTCGACGCCAAGCTCGCGGGCGACCCGGCGCACCGCCGGGCTCGCATACACCGGACCACCGCCGTTGCCCTCAGAAGCAGCGGGAGCCGGGGCCGGCGCGGGCGGCGGGGCGGACGGAGCCGCCTGCTCCTCGGCTTGCACCGCGCTCTCGACCGCGTCGGCCGCCTTTGTTTCAACCGGCGCTCCGCCGCCACCGTCGCTCGATGGCGACAACGTCAGCAGCTTGGTTCCCTGGGAAACCCTGTCCCCTATCTTCACCAGCAGCTCGCCGACGGTCCCGGCTTGCGGCGCGGGCACGTCCATCGTCGCCTTGTCGGATTCGAGCGTCAGCAGCGGATCGTCGACGGCGACCGTGTCGCCCGCGGAGACCAGAATCTCGATGACCGGTACGTCGGTGAAGTCGCCGATGTCCGGGACTTCGACTGAGAGTGCGCTTGCGCTGTCGCGTTCGCTCATACGTGCGTCGGCATCGGGGCCTCAGCGTCGATCTTGTAGCGATCGATCGCTTCCTTCACGCGCTCGCGGTCGACCTGACCGTCGTCGGCGAGCTCCTTCAGGGCGGCAAGCGCGACGTAATGGCGGTCGACCTCGAAGAACCGGCGGAGCGCGCTGCGCGAGTCGCTGCGGCCGAATCCGTCGGTCCCCAGCACGCGGTACGAACCCGGCACCCATTGGCGGATCTGATCGGGGAACGCCCGCAGGTAGTCGGTCGACGCAACCACGGGTCCGTCCCGCGAGGAGAGCTGCGAGGTCACATACGCCTGGCGCGGCTCATCCAAGGGGTGGAGCATGTTCCACCGCTCGACCTCGATCCCGTCGCGGCGCAGCTCTGTGAACGACGTCACGCTCCACACGTCGGCGGCGACGCCGAAATCGGACTCGAGCAGCTCGGCGGCCGCGACCACCTCGTTGAGGATCGTTCCCGACCCGAGCAACTGGACGCGCGGAACCTTCTTCTTGCGGCCGACCGACCCCTCCCGCAGCAGGTACATCCCCCGCAGAATGCCGTCGACAGCGCCTTCGGGCATCGCCGGGTGGTGGTAGTTCTCGTTCATCAGCGTGAGGTAGTAGAAGACGTCCTCCTGATCGGTGACCATCCGGCGCAGGCCGTCTTGGACGATCACCGCGACCTCGTAGCCGAACGTCGGGTCATACGCCCGAACATTGGGCACGACGGAGAACAGCAGGTGGCTGTGACCGTCCTCGTGCTGCAGCCCCTCGCCGTTCAAGGTCGTCCGTCCCGCCGTTCCCCCGAGCAGGAACCCGCGTGTGCGCGAGTCCGCGGCCGCCCACACGAGGTCGCCCACCCGCTGGTAGCCGAACATCGAGTAGTAGATGTAGAACGGGATCATCTGCTCGCCGTGGGCGCTGTACGAGGTGCCAGCGGCGATGAACGACGAGATCGACCCGGCCTCGGTGATCCCCTCCTCGAGGATCTGCCCGTGCTTGTCCTCCTTGTAGAACATGAGCTGCTCGGAGTCCTGGGGCTGATACAGCTGTCCGAGCGGCGAGTAGATCCCGACCTGGCGGAACATGCCCTCCATCCCGAACGTGCGCGACTCGTCGGGCACGATCGGGACGATCCGGTGGCCGATCTGCTTGTCGCGCAGCAGCGCTGCGAGCACGCGCACGAACGCCATCGTGGTCGAGATCTCCCGGTCGCCGGTGCCTTCGAGCTGACCCTTGAACGTTTCGAGCGGCGGAGCCTCGAGCGGCTCGGCTGCTGTGCGCCGCACCGGCAGGCTGCCGCCGAGCGCGGCGCGGCGCTCGCGCAGGAACTCCATCTCCGCGGAGTCCTCGGGCGGCTTGTAGTAATCGGCCGCGCGGACCTGCTCGTCGGACAGCGGCAGCTCGAACCGGTCGCGGAACGCCAACAGCGCGTCCTCGGTCATCTTCTTGGCCTGGTGCGTGATCATCTGGCCCTCGCCCGAGACGCCCATGCCGTAGCCCTTGATCGTCTTGGCCAGGATCACGGTCGGCTGCCCGGTGTGCTCGACGGCCTCGTGGTAGGCGGCATAGACCTTCTGCTGATCCAGCCCGCCGCGATTCAAAAGCCAGATCTCCTCGTCGGACATGTGCGAGACGCGCTCGAGCAGCACCGGGTCCTTCCCGAAGAAATGCTCGCGCACGTACGCCCCGTCGCGGGACTTGTACGTCTGATACTCGCCGTCGACGCACTCCTCCATAACCTTGACCAGGCGCCCGTCGGTGTCGGCGGCGAGCAGCGGATCCCAGCGCGTTCCCCATACGACCTTGATCACGTTCCAGCCGGCGCCGCGGAAGTCGGCCTCGAGCTCCTGGATGATCTTCCCGTTCCCGCGCACCGGGCCGTCGAGCCGCTGCAGGTTGCAGTTCACGACCCAGATCAGGTTGTCGAGCCCCTCGCGCCCGGCGAGCGCGGTCGCGCCCATCGTCTCGGGCTCGTCCATCTCGCCGTCGCCGAGGAACGCCCACACCTTGCGTCCCGAGGTCTGGGCGAGCCCGCGCGCCTCGAGGTACTTCATGAACCGCGCCTGGTAGATGGACGTGATTCCGCCGATCCCGAGCGACACCGTCGGGAACTGCCAGAACTCCGGCATCAGCCACGGGTGCGGGTATGAGCTCAGCCCGCCCGTCCTGGAGACCTCCTGACGGAACCCATCGAGATTCTCCTCGGTGAGCCTGCCCTCGAGGAACGCGCGCGCATAGTTCCCCGGCGACGAGTGGCCCTGGAAATACACGAGATCGCCCCCGTGGGAATCCGACGGCGCGTGCCAGAAGTGGTTGTAGCCGACCTCGTACAGCGTCGCGAGCGACTGGAAGCTCGCAATGTGTCCGCCCAGCTCGGATGACAGCTTGTTCGCGCGGACGACCATCGCCATCGCGTTCCAGCGAACTATCGAACGCAGCCGCCGCTCCAACAACGGATCGCCCGGGAGCTTCGCCTCGCGCTCGGGCGGGATCGTGTTGACGTACGGAGTGGTGATGCTCGCGATCGGACCGCTGCCGGCGAGCTGCGCACGCTGGACCGCGCGCGCGAGGATCTGCCGGGCCCGATCGGGTCCGTCGTGCTCGACGACGGCATCGACGGCCTCGAGCCACTCGGTGGTCTCGATCGCATCGATGTCGGCACCGGCGCCGTTCGCGCTTGTGGTTTGCAGAGAGTCGGTCATGACCCCGATCTGAATATACCCCGGCCCCTCGTGGTCAGATCGCACGTGCGCGCCGTTTTCCCCTACGGTTGGGGGGTGGCTTTGCGAGAACTCGAAGGCGTGCTCGGAGCGCCGTGGGCGCGGCCGCTCGGCGGCGTGCTCGACCAGTTGGTGGTCGAATCCGAGCTGCTCGCCGACAACCCGCTCGGCGACCCCGCGCGCCGGCCGCTGTACGTCTACCGGCCGCCCGGCATCGAGCTCGACCACCCCAAGCCGCTTCCCTCCGTCTACGTGATCCAGGGGTTCACCGGCCAGCTCGACATGTGGCTGTCGCACTCGCCGCTCGAGCCGAACATGATCGAGCGGCTCGACGCGATGTTCACCTCGCGGGCGTGCCCCGACGCGATCATCGTGTTCGTCGACTGCTGGACCACGCGCGGGGGATCGCAGTTCATCAACTCCGCCTCGACCGGCCGCTACCTCGACTACCTGTGCGACGAGGTCGTGCCGTTCATCGACGGGCGTTATCCGACGCTGTCCTCGCGCGATCACCGCGGGCTGTCCGGCAAGTCGTCGGGCGGCTACGGCGCGATGGTCGTGCCGATGCTCCGGCCCGATGTGTTCGGCGCGCTCGCCTCGCATGCCGGCGACGCGCTGTTCGAGTGCTGCTACCTGCCCGCCTTCCGCAACGTGGCCCGCGGGTTGCGCGACAACTTCGAGGGCTCGTACGAGGTGTTCTTCGAGCGCCTCGCAGCTGCCGACCATTTCGACTTCGCGAAGTTCGGCGACGCGTGGGAGATGTACGGCTATGCGTCGGCGTACTCGCCTGACCTGACCGCCCCCGGCCGGGCGCTCCTGCCGTTCGAGATCTCGACCGGCCGCTTGGTCGATGAGATCTGGGCGCTGTGGCTCGAGCACGATCCCGTGCGGATGGCGCCCCACCACGCGGACGCGCTCCGCAGCATGCACCGGATCTACCTCGACGCCGGCAAGTCCGACGAGTACTACCTCGACCTCGGGGCGCAGGCGTTCGCCGAGGAGCTGTCGAAGATCGGCGCCGCGCACACGCTCGAGCTGTTCGACGCCAAGCACGGCGGGATCACATTCCGGTACCCGGGAGCGATTCGCGAGCTCGTGACGGCGCTCCAGGCATGACGGCGACAGCCGAGCAGGACCTCGCATTCGCCGGGCCCGGCGCGCTCGCGGACATGGTCCGCCGCCGAGAGCTGAAGCCGCGCGAGCTCGTCGAGTTGTTCGTTCGGCGGATCGAGGCGGCCGACCCGAAGCTGAACGCGTTCCGCGTGACGATGGTTGACGAGGCGCTCGCCGCGGCCGACGCGATGTCCGGGTTCGAGGAAAAGCCGCTCGCCGGCGTGCCGATCGCGATCAAGGACGACATACCGGTTGCGGGCCAGTCGATGACCCGCGGATCGCGCTCATTCGGACCGCCCGAGGCCGCCGACGGCGAGGTCGTCCGGCGGCTTCGCGCCGCCGGAGCGATCCCGATCGGCATCACCAACGTGCCCGAGCTGATGATCTTCCCGTGGACCGCGACCGCCGCGAACGGCGTCACGCGCAACCCCTGGGATCCGACGCGGACGCCTGGCGGCTCGTCCGGCGGCTCGGCGGCCGCGGTGGCGTCCGGGATGGTTCCGTGCGCGACCGGCTCGGACGGCGGCGGCTCGCTCAGGATCCCCGCGGCTTGCTGCGGGCTGGTCGGGATGAAGCCGAGCCGCGGGCGAGTCTCGACCCAGCCGGCGCGCGAGGGGTGGCTCGGGCTGAGCGTGTTCGGCGCGCTCGCACGGACCGTCGGCGACAGCGCGCTGCTGCTCGACGCGATCCACGGGTCGCTGCCGGGGGACGCCGACTCCCTGCCGCCGTTCACCGGGCGCTACGTCGACGCCGCGGCGACGCCGCCGGGCCCGCTGCGGATCGGGACCTCGCGCAAGCTGCCGCCGGGGTTTATCGCGCGGCTGTCGGGCGACCAGCGCGGCGCGTGGGAGAGGACCGGCGCGGTCCTCGCCGAGCTCGGGCACGAGGTGATCGAGCGCGATCCGGCGTACGGCCTGGCCGGGATCGAGTTCACGCAGATGTGGATACGCGGGATCTATGAGGAGTCGCGGACGGTGCCCGACCGCTCGCGTCTGGAGCGCTCAACGCGGCAGTTGGTCGCCGCCGGCCGTCGGCTGGTCCCGAGCCGCCGGCGCGAGCAGCTGCTGGCGGGGCGGCCGGCCAGGATCGCGCGCGTGCTCGAGCTGTGGAACGAGATCGACGTGCTGCTGATGCCGGTGCTCGCGACCACGGCGATCGCCGCGGAGGGTGGGTACGGCAAGTCCGCGCCGATCGCGATCGACCGGTCCTCACGTTTCATGCCGTGGTGTCCGCTGTTCAACGTGACCGGACAGCCGTCGATCGCGGTGCCGGCCGGGTTCGGAGCGGACGGCCTACCGCTCAGCGTCCAGCTGGTGGGCCGCCCGGGAGCCGAGGATCTCCTGTACTCGCTCGCCGGCCAGCTCGAGATGGCCCGGCCGTGGGCTAACCATCGCCCGCCCGGCTGCTGAACAGCTCTTGGGATAGCTGCAGGAACTCGGCAGCGGCGGGGGAGAGGCGCCGCCCTTCGCGGCACGCGAGCGTTATGTCGCGCCGCAGCGAGGGCTCGGTCAACGCCGCCACCGCGAGATGCCCGGCCGAGCGGTCGGCGTCGGATTGGGGGAGGATCGCGACGCCCATGCCGCGCGCCACCAGCCGTCTGATCCGCTCGCTCTCGTTGGATTCAAGCTTGATCTGCGGCTCGAACCCGGCCTGGTGGGCCGCGTACGTCAGCAGCTCGCGCAGCCGGGCGCCCTCGCGGTAGCTGACGAACTGCTCGTCGGCGAGCTCCGCCATCCGCAGCCGGCGCCTGGTCGCCAGGGGGTGGCCGGAGGGGAGGACGGCCACGAGCTCCTCGGAGACGAGCTGGCGCAGGACGAGCCCCTGGGTCTCGATCCGCTCGGTCACCGACAGGAACGCCAGGTCGAGCACGTCATCGCGGAGCATCTCGGCGAGCTCCTCGCTCGACTGCTCGCGGACGGTCAACTCGACGCCCGGGTGGCGCTCGTGGAAGACCGCGAGCGCGTGCGACACGTCCACCGGCCCCATCGTGTGCATCGTGCCGACCGACACGTGCCCGGTCCGGACGCCGGCGAGCGCCTGCATCTCCGCGCTGGCGGCGTCGACCTCGGACAGGATCCGGCGAGCGCGGGCGACAAGCGTCCTGCCCGCCTCGGTGACCGTGACTTTGCGCGTGGTCCGCTCGACCAGGGCCAGGCCCACCTCGTGCTCGAGCCGGCGGATCTGCTGCGACAGCGCCGGCTGGGCGATGTGCTCGCGCGCCGCGGCCCGTGTGAAGTGCTGCTCGTCAGCGAGCGCGACGAGGTAGCGCAGCTGTCGAAGTTCCATAAGCTAAGCGTATAGATAACTGAAGCGATTGGTCTTTGACATATGAAAGGTGAGGCGCCAGCATCTCCGCACACCCTCTCCTCCCTCAGTGAGCGCCCCGTTGATCCGGCCAGTTGTTTCGCCAGATCCGGGGCGCTCCTGTTTTTTGGGACGCGTGTTTTTTGATGGGTGTTTCGGGGCCCGCCAGCGAGCGCTGCCGCCATCGAGCGTGCTGGGTCCGCTAGGCAAGCATCGGCGCGAGCCGGCCGACGAGTGCCACCGCGTCGAGGTCATCGTGCACGAGCGTCTGGCACATGACCCGGTGCAGACCGGCGTCGCGGTAGGCGGCGAACTGCTCGGCCGCCTGATCGATCGTCGCGACGATCCAGCCGTTCGGCGGTTCGCGCAGCAGCGTGTCGGCGTCGGACCCGGTGCGGTCAGCGACCCGGCGGGCTCGGTCCTCGAGGTCCGCGGCGTCGGCGCCGAGGACGGTCCCGATCATCGCGGACAACGGGATCGGTTCGCGGCCGGCGCGCGCGCAGGCCTCGCCGATCGCCGCACGCCGCCTAGCGGCCTCCTCCAGCGATGGGAACGGCGTGTTGTACTCGTCGGCGAACCGCGCGGCCAGTGCCGCGCTTCGCGGCGCCGCGATTCCGCCCATGATCAGGTGGGGATGAGGCCGCTGGATCGGCTTCGGCTGGGCGTCGAGGTCGCGCAGGACGTAGTGCTCGCCCGTGAACGAGAACTGACCGTCAGCCCACGTCCCCATCAGTACCTGGAGTTGCTCCTCGAGCACGTCGATCCGGGTTTTCGTGGGTGCGAACGGGAAGCCGTACGCCTCGTGCTCGCGCTCGTGCCAGCCGGCGCCGATGCCGAGGTCAATCCGGCCGCCCGAGACGTGGTCGGCGACGACCACGAGCTTGGCCAGCACCGACGGATGACGGAAGCTCGCCGGCGACACGAGCGTCCCGAGCCGCAGCGTGGTGGTCAGCGCGGCGAGCGCGTTGATCGTGCCCCAGGCGTCGAGCGCCGGGCGATCGGGAGCGCGCCCATCGAGGTTCTGGTAGTGGTCGGAGCGGAACAGGGAGGGGATGCGGTGCTCCTCGCACGCCGCCGCGAGCGCACGCCACTGGGGCCATGTGACGCCCTCCTGACCCTCGATCATCAAGCAGAGATCCATACCGAAACCCTCTCGCGGTTGAAGGGTTGGCGATCGTATTGTAAGTGCGCCTCCATGTGCCGACACCCGGGCGCGCGAAACTCCAAGTTGTGAACGCCTGGCGCCGCAGCCCTTTCTTTCACTTCGACGTCGTCGTCGTGTCGATCGTGGCCGTGCTCATCATCGGGTTCTCGTTGGCGAGCGCCGGCGGAGATGCCGATGCTCCGAGCCCGGGTGCGACGGGGCACGCGACCGCGGTCACGATCGACCCCGGAGCGAACGATCCCGCCGTGCCGCAGGGATTCCTGGGGCTGTCGATCGAGTACCCAGCGCTCGAGGCCTACGCCGGCTCGGATCCAAGCTCACTGGACCCGGTTTTCGAGCAGCTCGTCCGCAACCTGGCGCCCGGGCAGGCGCCGGTCCTGAGGATCGGCGGCAATAGCGCGGACAGGGCCTGGTGGCCCATGGCGGGCGTGAGCCGGCCACCCGGCGTCACGTTCGACATCACTCCTCAGTGGCTCCGCGTGACGCATGCGCTGGCGCAGAAGCTAAGCGCCCGCCTGATCCTCGGGGTCAACCTCGAGCAGGACAGCCCGCAGCTCGCCTCCGCGGAAGCGCAGGCGCTGGTCAACGGGGTCGGGCGGCAATCGGTGAGGGCGCTCGAGCTCGGCAACGAGCCGGACCTGTACTCCGCGTTCCCGTGGTACCGAGCCGACGGCCATGCCGTGTTCGGCCGGCCGAGGAGCTACGACGAGTCGGAGTACATCAGCGACTTCGACGGTCTCAGCGGGGCACTGCCGCGCGTCCCGCTGGCGGGCCCCAGCCTGAGCGGCCGCCAATGGACGCAGGGCCTCGGGCAGTTCCTCGCGGTCGAGTCGCACCTCGGGCTGGTGACCTTGCATCGCTATCCGCTCCAGGTGTGCTTGACCCCGCGGACCTCGGCTCGCTATCCGACGATCGCGCGGTTGCTGTCGCCGGCAACCTCGACCGATCTCGCCAAATCGTTCGCGCCGTACGTCGCGCTCGCCCGCGCTCACGGCCTATCGCTCCGCGTCGACGAGCTGAACACGGTCTCCTGTGGCGCCGACCCCGCAGTCAGCAAGTCGTTCGCTTCGGCGCTGTGGGCGCTGAACACGCTGTTCGGTCTAGCGAGCGTGGGCGTCTCCGGCGTCAACGTCCACACGTTCCCGGGGGCCGGCTACGAGCTGTTCCAGATCGCGCATACCGGCGGCACGTGGCGCGCGGCGGTCTCGCCCGAGTACTACGGCATGTTGATGTTCGCGCAGGCGACGCCGCCCGGATCTCGCATCCTGAACGTCACACCCACTGGGATTCCGGGCGTCAACGTGTGGGCGACGCGCGCGACCGACGGCACCGTTCGAGTGGTCCTCACGAACGAAGGCAGCGGAGCGCACGACATCGCGATCCACATGACGGGCAAGTTCCAGAGCGCGACGCTGGCGCGGCTCATCGCTCCGAGCGCGACCGCGACGAGCGGCGTGACGCTCGCCGGTCAGAGCTTCGGATCGGCGACCACCACAGGTCGGCTGTCGGGCTCCTCACAACAAGCGTCCGTGTCCGGGGACGACGGTCGCTACGAGATCACGCTCCCGGCGGCGAGTGCCGCGATGCTCGTGCTGTCACCCCGCGATCCTGCCCATCGGTGACAAGATGGCCGGCGAGATGCCCGACGTCCTGATTTGCGGCGACACCGTGCGCGACCCGGCGATGCGGCACGAGATTCCGCTGATGGTGCCCGACCAGTTCCTGTACGTAGAGGCGGGCGACGAGCGCCACGTGGTCGTGAGCTCGCTCGAGCGCTCCCGGATCGAAGCCCTCGGCAGCGGCCTCACCGTGCACGCGTTCGAGGAGTTCGGCTACGACGATCTCGTGTCTTCGGGCAAGGACCGCGAGGACGCGGTGCTCGAGGTGCTGGTGCGCGCCACGGAGTCATTTGGACTCACGGGCCTCCGGGCATGACATGGGCTCTGGTCCGATCAAGCCCGACGAGCCCGTGGTGATCGACCTGTGGCCGATGGATCTCGCGTCGGCCTGCTTTGCCGACATGAAGCAGGCGGGACTCCCGACCCAGCTGAGCAAGGCGCCCGGTCAGGTGCTCGAAGAGGGGTACTTCCACTCGCTTGGACACGGCGTGGGGCTTGAGGTCCACGAGGCGCCTGTGCTGGGACGGGCACCGGACGTGCTCGTCGCCGGAGATGTGATCACGCTTGAGCCGGGGTGCTACCGGCCGGGCTTCGGCGGGTGCAGGCTCGAGGATCTGGTGCTCGTTACCGAGGACGGCCCCGAGCTGTTGACCGACTTCCCCTACGAGCTCGAACCCTGAGGGCTCACACGATGCCGTCGTCGGGGCGATGTCGGCCAGAGTTCACGCCGTAGCGTTCCTCCACGCGATCCGCGGGGTTTGTCTTCCTGAGTCGGATTCGCCCCGACCGGCGGCCACACGCGGCTACCCATCCGGAGCCGCTTCACACCGTATAACGGCCGGGCTCGGCTGGTTCTCGCACGGGCGCCGGTCGCGCTGAGATGATCCGCACCGAGGTCCTTCGATGCTCGTCGATATGCATGCGCATTACCCGATGCACCTACTGGTGGGCGACGAGCAGCGCACGCACGAGCGCGCGCGCATCTGGTGGCGGCAGCGCTGGCAGGGCCGGGTCGTCGAGCTGATCTCGCGTTTCGCCAACTACCAGGGTCCGGGCGACACGCCGAGCGTGACCGAGAAGCTGATGCGCGACGGGGACGTCGGAGTCGCGCTGTCAGTGCTCTACCAGCCGTTCAGCGAGATCGATCTGACCGAGAGCTACGGCGCGCCGCCGCGGCAGGGCTACTTCAAGAGCATCGTCGACCAGCGCCAGACGGTCGAGGACTACGTCGCCGCCCATGGCGGTGAGGTTGCGATTGCGCACTCGGTGAGCGAACTCGACGCGTTGCTCGGCGGCGGGGTCCCGATCCTGATCCACGCGATCGAGGGCGGCTTCCAGCTCGGGCGGGAGCCGGGCGAGGTCCGCGATGACGTGCACACACTGGCCGCCTTGGGAATCGCGTACGTCACGGTCGCGCACCTGTTCTTTCGCGACGTCGCGACCAACGCCCCGGCTCTGCCGTTCCTCCCGGACCGCGTCTACAACTTCGCGTTCCCCCAGGCCAAGGACCTCGGACTGACCGAGATCGGGCACGAGGTCATCGACGCGATGGTCGACGAAGGGATCCTGATCGACATCACCCACATGCGCACGCAGTCGATCCGGGATGTGTTCGCGCAACTCGACGCGCGCGATCCCGACAAGGAGATCCCGGTGATCGCCACCCACATGGCGTACCGCTTCGGCGGTCTGGAGTACTCGTTCGACGACGAGACGATCAAGGCCGTGGCCGCGCGCGGCGGGGTGCTCGGGTGCATCCTCTGCGAGCACTACATGACCAGCGGGCTGTCCAAGACGAGCTCGCTCGAGGGTTCGCTCGAGACGGTGTGCCGCCACATCGACAAGATCCGCGAGCTGACCGGGAGCTACGACCACATAGCGATCGGCTCCGATCTCGACGGCTATATCAAGCCCGCGCTGCCGGGCCTCGAGGACATGGGCCGCATGACCAGCTTGCAGGATCACCTGCGCATGCGATACGGCGATGCCGACGCCGACAAGATCTGCAACGGCAACGCGCTCCGGGTGTTGCGCGCCGAGTGGGGCCACAAGCGGCTGAGGTCGTAGGCCGTGTCGACGGGGGCTCGCTTCCGCACGCTGTCGCCCGGTGGCGAGCTGAAGACGATCTTCGGGGTCCTCGCCGCCACGGCGGGAATCGTCGTCTACGTCTTCGTGGTCGGGTGGATCATCGAACTCGTCCGGCTGTCCGCGGCCCGGCTGCCGGCTTCGGCGGGGGTCGCGGCGCTCGGCATCCGGCAGCTGTTCGGCGTCGGCCTCGTGTCGACGCTGCTGATGGCCGGCGTGTTCGCCGTGGCCTGCGCGATCGCGTACTTCAGCTCTCGCCGTCGATGGGACGTCCAGGGTCAGGATTGGCACGACATCGTGCGGAAGGGCGGTGTGGGGAACGCCGCGGCCGCCCCGAACGCCGCCGTCGAGCGCCGCCGCCGGGAATGGCGCCACGCCACGGTCAAGGCCCAGCGCGCCCGGGCGGTGGCGACGCGCTCGAAGGAGTGGCCGCTCGGCCTGGTCCACCGCCTCGCGGAACTCTTCGCGACGGGCAACAAACGCCGCGCCGAAAAGCTTCCGGCCGAGCACCCGAAGCCGCTCGAGACTGCGCCACTCGGCGATTTCGCCGTGAGGATCATCGCCGGCTTCAACATCATGGTGCTCTCCGCGCTGATCGGGCTCGGCGTCGCGCGCGGCGTGGGCGCGGCGGTTCCGATCGCGCGGTGGGTTGGGGTGCTCGTCGGCGTGGGCGTGTTCTTCGGCATCCGCTGGGTGCTCACGCGGGTGAGCCCGCTCGTATTCGACGCGCGGATCCACGGCCTCGTGTGGGCCTTGGTGGCGATCGCGGCCGTGTTCGCCGCGGCGCCGATCGGCGTGGTCGTGCTCACCGCGGCAGGGGTGGCCACGCTCGGCCGAAGTCTTGCGCGAATCACGCAGCCGCAGTCGGTACCCGAGTTCGTGCGCTCGCCGCTGCCGTGGATCCTGCTGACGATCTGTCTCTTGCTCGGGCTCGCGTTCAGCGCGACGCCTCCGATCTCGTTCCCGCGGGTCGTGCTCACCACCTCCGGCGGGAGCCGCACCGCCGGCTACCTGACCCGGACGAGCGCTGGGGTCTACATCGTCACGTGCACGGCGCTCGCCGACGCGACTTCGACCGACGAGCGACTGGAGTTCGTGCCGGCGGGCAGCGTTCAGGACGTGCGCCTCGGCGGCGGCACGGCGTATTTCGACTCCGGCCGGAGACCCTCGCTCGCGACGCTCGGGCTCGATGCGCTCGGAGTTGGGGGGAGCACGCCGACGCTGTTCAACGCGGCGCTGCGTGCGACGCAGCCGACGTGCGCCGGCGGCGGTCCTCCGTTCCTTTCGAGCGGATACGAAGACCCCGCACTCGGGACCGGGGTGATCGCGGGACCCGCGCCCGCGGGCGGGCAGGCGAACGACGGCGAGCCGCCGATCGAGCGGACCGCCCCGGCGGCGATCGCCGCACTGGCCAAGCGCTACCAGCCGACGCTGCTCGTCACGGTGGCCGACCAGAACTGGCCGACCTCGGTCAACGCGATCCTCGACGAGCGGGGGCCGGCGGACCAACCGGTGTGCCTCGTGCAGCAGCGCTCCCCGCACAAGGTGTGCCCGCCGTCGCCGTCGAGCCTCGGCGGTGTCGGGGCGCAGTCCTCGGACTACCTCCAGCTGCCGGTGAGGCTGGCCCGGAACCAGAGCCCGGGCGGGCAGTTCCAGGCGTTCCTGAGGGGCCAGTACATCGCGTCGGGCTCGCTTCACAACTGGCTAGCCGATCCCGGCGTGCTCGACCCGTGGCGCTCGGCGGAGATCTACTTCTACTACCGCGGACCGGTCAGCATCTCGGCGTTCCCGGCTCGGGCCCGGGACCCGAACGTCCCCTCCGGTCTGATCGCGCTCGAGTACTGGTTCTACTACCCGTACAACTACTTCCCGCTGGTGACGAACGCTGACCTCATGAACGAGGCACCGATCGCCGGCGACGACGAGAACGTCGATCTGCATCAAGGGGACCTGGAGCACGCCGACGTCCTCCTCGACCCCCATACCCACGCGCCGCTATGGCTCTATCTGGCACGGCACAGCTACGAGGGCCAGTTCATCCCGTGGAACAGCCCGCAGATCCAGTTCGACGATGGCCACCCGCTCCTCCAGGCGGCCTTCGGTGGCCACCCGACTTATCTCGCGGGTTGTGGCGCCCGCCCGAGACCCGTGACATACGACCTGACCAGCGACTGGCTGTCGTGCGGCTCTGGGCGTTTCGCCTTCCGGGCGGCGACGACGCCGCTGGTCGACATGGGTGATCTGGCGCGGACGCCATGGGCGTGCTGGCCGGGCTACTTCGGGGAGGCGTCGACCAAGCTCGAGGTCCAGGCGGCCAACCAGCCGGAGAACGTGGCCGACTCGATCAAGCACTTCGTGTTCGTCGCCGGTCCGCGCGCGCCGCTCCAGCAGGCCGAGAACACCGGCGTGTGCGCCGGCGATCCGCGGGCGGCGGAGCTGGCGGCGGGTGGCGGGCGCTAGCGGCGGCTCACGCGGGCTAGCGCCGGCCGCGGCGTGCGAGGATCGCTTCGAGCGGCCGCGTGTTGACGACATCGGCCGCGGTCGCCCACCCGCGCCGGGCGGTCGCCACCGCCAGCGCCATGTTCTCGAGTCCGGCGGTCGAGTGCGCGTCGGTCGAGCAGACGATCTCGACACCCGCGCGCAGCGCGTCACGCACATGCTTGCCGCTCAGATCTAGCCGGGGGGCGAGCCCGTTGACCTCGAGCGCGACCTGCAGCTCGACCGCGAGCGCGAAGGTCCGGTCGAGGTCAAGCGCGTTCTCGGGCCGCCGGTTGATGTACCGCCCGGTCGGGTGGCTGAGGCAGCGCACGTACGGATTGCGCAGCGCCTCCTCGACGCGCCTGGTCATCTCCGGCGCCGGCATCCGCTGCCCGCCGTGCACGCTGGCCTGGACCCAGTCGAGCTCGGACAGCACGTCGTCGGGAAGATCGAGCCGTCCGTCGGCGAGGATGTCGCACTCGATCCCGCGCAGCAGGCGGAACGGCGCGAGCACCTCGTTCGCGGCGGCGATCTCCTCGCCCTGTCGGCGCACGTCGTCCGGGGTCAGTCCGCGCACCGCGCCGACGGCGGGGGTGTGGTCGCAAATCGCCAGGTAGTCGTAGCCGCGGTCGCGCGCCGCGCGGCCCATCTCCTCGACGCTCGCCCGGCCGTCCGACCACGTCGTGTGAGAGTGCAGGTCGCCGCGGATTTCGGCGACCTCGACGAGCGCCGGAGGCTCGCCCGCGAACGGCTGTTCCCGCAGCTCGGGTGGGCAGAACGGGACGGACAGCGCGTCGTACACCGCTTGTTCGTCGGGCGCGTCCGGGAGCGGCTCGAGCGCCGCGACGTACGCCGGCGAGCCCGTCGCCCGGACGAGCGCGGTCCCGAATAACGCAGGCTCAGCCGCGACGACCTCGAGCGGCACGCCCTCGATCGTCACCCCGACCGCGCGCCGGTCCGCGCGCTCGAGCAGCGCGACGATCTGCGGCAGCGCGGCAAAGCGATCGAGCACAGGCTGCGGGTCCGGCGCGGCGCAGACGACCGCCAGCCATTCGCACGAGTCGCGCCAGCGGCGGACGTCGCCCGCGGGCTCGCCGCCGAGCGCGACCGCGATCGCGCCGACCAGCTCGCGGGCGCGGTTGAGCAGAAGCCCCTCCCGGGGTCGCGGCTGCTGCTCATTCGCGAGCGCCTCGAGCAGCAGCGCCTCGGTCTTGGCACCGATCCCGGGGACCTCGCGCAGCCGCCCCGACGCGGCGGCCTCGCGCAGTTCATCGGCGGTGCGGACGTCGAGCGCCCGCGCAAGCTCGATCGAGCGTCGAGCGCCGAGCCCGAGGTACCGACCGAGCCCGACGAGATCGGGCGACAGCTCGCGCTCGAGCTCGGCGAGCTCGGCGATCTGCCCGGTCTCGATCAGCTCGCTGAGCCGCGCCGCGATTCCGTCGCCGATTCCACGCAGCTGGCGGACCCGGCCCGTCCGCACGAGGTCCGCGACGGGGGTCGGCGCATTGCGGATCGTGTCGGCGGCACGCCGGTAGGCGCGGATCGTGTACGGGTTCGCCTCGACGAGCTCGAGCATCAACGCGAACGTCTCGAGGCGATCGGCGATGTCGGCGTTGTCCACGGCCAGTAGTTTCCCGGCCACGGCCATCGCCGGCTCCGCCGTCGGCCACGGGCTTGGGCGTGTGGGGCTGATCAGGCTGCGTACGGCTGAGCGACGGTGGCGGGCTCGAGCGCGGCCGGTTCGCGAGCGTCGCCGTCGAGGCGGCGCGACCCGAGCAGCGCGATCGCCACCGCGACCCCGCCGGCGGCGCCGGCGAACGCGAACGCCGCGGCGGCGCCCGCGCTCTGCGCCAATCCACCGCCAGCGGCCGCGCCGAGCGCCTCTCCCGTCATCGCCGCCGTCAACGCCCACGAGAACGCCTCGGTGCTCGTGCCTGTCGGCGCGTATCGGTCGACCATCGCGTAGATGCTTGCCGCGGTCGGGGCGATCGTCGACCCGGCGACAAGGATCACGACCGCGATCCCGAGCACGCTGCCGGTGACAAGCGTCAGCGCTGCATGGGCTACGGCGAGCGTGCCCAGGAGCAGGACCAGCCCGCCCGCGCGCCGCGCGCTGCCGCCGAGGCGCGTGGCGGCGATGCCGCCCAGAAGCGAGCCGAGGCCCCACAGTCCGAGGAGTGGCCCGGCGGCCGCCGTGCTGCCGAGCGCCTTCGCGGCCGCGGTCACGCCGACGTCGGTCGCGCCGAATACGGCACCGGTGGCGAGCTCGATCAGCGCCAGGATCAGAATCGCCGGCGAACGAACCGAGCCTCCGCGACGGCGCGGCACCGACGGATCGGGCCGCCAGGAGCGCGACGCGGGCTGAGCCGCGAACGCGAGCGTCGAGGCGAGCATGATCACGCCGGCGGCGGCGAGTGCCGCACCCGTCGACCACAGCGCGCCGATGCCGAGGGCGAGGGGGGGACCAAGGATGAACGTGACCTCGAGCACCGTCGACTCGAACGCGAACAGCGTCGGAAGCCGCTCCGGGTCGCTGACTATCGCGGGCAGCAGCGTGCGGACGCAAGCTGAGAGCGGGGGAGTGGACATCCCGGCGCCGGCCGCGAGCGCCACCAGGACCGCGGGCGGAGTATTGGACGGTGCGAGCCCGGTGGCGACGAGCATCACAGCCGTCACGGTGGCGCCGGCGACGAGCACCGTCGTCTGACCGCACCGATCGACGAGCCGTCCGAGCTGCGGGGCGGAGACCGCGCCGGCGATGGCGTAGGCGCCGCTGACCGCACCAGCGACGGCGAACGAGCCCGTCACGCGCTGGGCGTTGACGAGCAGCGCGATGCTGAACATCGCGAGCGGGAGGCGCGCCAGGATCGAGCTTCCGAGCAGGGCGCGTGATCCCGGGGCGGAGAGGATCGGGGAGTGGGAGTTGTTGGTCGTCATCGTGCCGCCAATCTAGGGCGAAAGCGGCTCACTGATAAGAGCCAATTTGGTACCAATCGAATGGACCGGTTCGGCTCGCAGGCGGGCCAGCGCCGGACCAGTCGCTTGACCCGGTTGTGCTCGACCTCGCGATGACGGCGGCGTGTTCGACCGAGTCGGGCGGATTCGCCGCTGTGCGCGCGGTCGTCCAGGCTGCAGTCGCCGGCGGCCGCGGTCGTCCAGGCCGCAGTCGCCGGCGGGCGCGGTCGTCCAGGCCGCAGTCGCCGGCGGGCGCGAGTTCCGCACCTGTAAAACGTCGCAGAACCCCGCGCCGGCCCCTCCGGCGTGGCCGGCCCGGTGCGCAGGTCGCCAAACCCCGCGCCGGCCCGCCGCCTTGGCTAGATAAGCGCCGGGGTGGCGCTTATCTAGCCATGGCGTCGGGCGGAATGCGGCTTTGGCGAGTTCCGCACGGGCGGATGGGGTTCACGGCATTCCGCAGGGCGGAATGCGGTTCACAGCAGGTCGCCGATCGCGGCGATCCCTCGCGCGATGGCGGCCTCGGTGAGATTCCCGAAGCCGACCACGAGCTCCGGCGGACCGCTGCTCGCGCCCAAGCGGAACGAGTTCATGCCGTACAACCCGATCGAGCGCGTCCGCGCCGCCTCGACGATCGCCTGCTCGTCGGCCTCGGGGCTGAGCCGCGCGACCGCGTGGAAGCCGGCTTCGAGTCCGTGCAGCCCGACGTGCGGCGCCTGTTCGCCGAGCGTCCGAGCCAGCGTGTCGCGACGCGCGCCGTAGATGTCGCGCATGCGGCGCAGATGGCGGTCGTAGCGACCCGATTCGATCAGCGTCGCCAGCGCCAGTTGCTCGAGCGTTGGCGACCCGCGGTCACTCAGCCGCTTGTCCTCGGTCACCGACTCGAGCAGCCGCCCCGGGCACACGACCCACCCGAGCCGGAGCCCGGGCGCGAGCGATTTACTGACCGTGCCGATCAGCGCGACCCGATCGGGTGCCAATCCCTGCAGCGCGCCGACCGGCTCGCGGTCGTAGCGGAACTCGGCGTCGTAGTCGTCCTCGATGATCGTGGCGTCCCGCTCGTCGGCCCAGGCGACGAGTGCCTGGCGCCGTTCTGGGGCCAGCGCGGTTCCGGTCGGGAACTGATGGGTGGGGGTGAGGATCACGGCGCGGAGGCCAGTGGCCGCGAGCGCCTCGACGTCGATCCCACGCTCGTCGATCGGAACCGGCACCGCCTCGATCCCGAGCCGCGCGGAGATCTCGTGGTAGTCCTCGTCGCCCGGATCCTCGATCGCCACCTGCCGGATGCCGTCGTCGGCGAGCGCCCGGAGCACGAGGTTCAGCCCCTGGCCGAAGCCGAGGCAGATCACGATCCGCTCGGCGTCGGCGACCGCGCCCCGAACCCGGCGCAGGTACCCGGCCAGCACCCCGCGCAGTGCCTCGGTGCCGCGCGGGTCGCCGTACCCGAGCTCGCTCGGGGTGGCGTTGCGGCAACTGTCGCGCATCACCCGGGCCCAAGCGGCGCGTGGGAAGCTCGTGAGGTCGGGGACGCCGGGAACGAAGTCGACCGCGAGGCGAGGCGAGGGAGCCGGCCCCGCCGGTTCCGGGACAAGCGAGCGGGCCGGTGCCGCGACGGGCGTAAGCGCGCCCGCCGCGACCCGGGTGGCCGAACCGGTTCGCGAGGTGAGGAATCCCTCGGCCTGGAGCTGGCTGTAGCAGTCGAGCACGAGCCCGCGCGAGATCCCGAGCTCGGTGGCGAGCGCCCGGGAGGACGGGAGCCGCTCCCCGGCGGCCAGTCGGCCGGAACGGATCGCCTCGCGCAGCTCGCGCTCGAGCTGCACCCGAAGCGGCTCGGCACGGGTTCGATCGAGCCCCAGCAGCAGCTCCGGACCCAAACCGGCCCACTCAATCGCCATCGATCAGCATCGTACCGGCGGGCCGGTTCACGCCTACACGGCTGTTCGCCACGCGCGCCGTAGCCCGAGGCGCGTGGCGCTGAGCGCGATCACCGAGGCCTCGACGTACAGCGAGGCCATCCCAAGCGTGCAGAGCCAGTTGCCGACGTCGGGCTGGTCGCCCGGGAGCCCAAGCGTCAGGACGCTGCGCCGAGCAGCCGGGCCGAGCTCATGCTGAGGTGCGCCGGAAGCTCGGCGGGGCCGGCTGTCTTCGGATTTCGTGATGTTTCCATGAGTGGTCTCCTACACAACGTAGTTGTTAGCTCGCAGGTAGAGACTCCGCCGGCGCCGCGATCCTTCCGCCCGCCGCTCATCGCTCGATCCGGGAGTGTGCGTCATTGCACAGGTTCGAGCGGGTTACTCGATGCTCCGAGCGGGTAGTTGGAAGTCTCCGGAGATGCCGCGCGACCTTGCGTAGGGCTGGTCGCGAAGCGTCGCTGGATCGCCGCTCGAACACGTATCCAGGAGAACGATCGGCTCGATGCTGACCGCCGGCAAGAACCCCTCGCACACCCACACAACCAAGGCTCCGAACCACTCCAGAATCGAGGCCGGGGAATGATTCTGGCGGTCTTTCTCGCGTTGCTGCCAGTGGCGTTCGTCGTCGCGATGGCTACTCGTGACCTGCGCCCTTGGCGGCGCACCCTGAAGTACATTCGCGCGCTCCCCGAAAGTGGTCAACCGGAGCCGAGAAGCACCAGCCGGAGGTAACGACGATGACTGCGTTTCCGTTTCAGGACGATGTTGGCGCGGCCACCGAAGCGTACGCGGCGTACGTGAACGCGCCGCGCGGCGCTCTCGCCAGCGACGAGCAGCAGTTGTTCGACCAGGATCTGGTCCGGGCACGCGCGGCGATGGAGAGGGCCTGGCTCGAGGCGAAGCCCGTGCGCGAACCCAGCTAGACCGCCGCGCATCGCTCATGGAACCCTGACGTGACCCTCCGAGGCGGTTGACCGCCTCGGGGCCCGGCTGGTTGAATCGCACCTACCGGTGGGGCGCCGAGCAACCGGAGGGTGCTGGCTGACGAACGCCGGTGACAGCGACTCACCGGTGGGAAGCCTTCGCGTTATCAACCCCACCGTTCCCGACGACACGGCCTGCACCGACGGTGAGACGACGATCACCTGGAACCAGCAGGGCGTTACGGGTGCGACCGGGCCGACGGGTCCCCAGGGTCCCGCGGGTCCGGCGGGTGCGGCTGGTGCGCAAGGGCCGGCGGGCACGGCCCCGGTCTCCTCGGCCGACATCACGATGGTGCTCACGCCGACGGGCAATCTGGGCCAGCTCAACCCGACTCCGGTCGGCGAGACGACACAGACGAACGCGGGTGGGAGCAAGGCGTTCGATCTGTCGTCGTTCACGCTCGACGCACAAAATTCGCTCTCGATCGGAAGCGCCACGGCCGGAGCCGGCGCCGGCAAGGTCAGCTTCCAGGGGTTCTCGTTCACCAAGCCGCTGGACAAGTACAGCGCGCAGTTGTTCCAGGACCTCGCGTCCGGGACGCGTCTGGCCTCGGTCGAGATCATCGTGCGCAAGCCGGGGAGTAACGGCATGGACGACCCCATCGTCCAGTACCTGCTCAAGAACGTCGGGCTGACGAATATCCACATATCCGGAGCGTCGAAGGACGCGACCGAGACGATCCAGGGTGCGTTCCAGGCGATCTCGTTCGTCCTCTACGGCCAGAACAGCAACGGCACGACGCCGGTGACGTCGACCGGCGGTTGGAGCCAGGTGACGAACCAGCCGGTCACCATCCCCGGCCTCGGACCCGTCGGGACGATCCGCGATACGCATAGGCGTAAGTAGCTCCGACACCGTCGCCTTGACATGCAGCCAAGCGGCTGCATATAATCATGCAGCCATATGGCTGCGCATTCGGAACGACGAGACATCGATGAGGTCTTCAAGGCGCTTGGTGATCCGAGCCGGCGCCGGTTGCTGGACAGCCTGAACGCCCGCAACGGCCAGACGCTGCGTGAGCTGTGCGCCGACATGGACATGGCCCGCCAGTCGGTCAGCAAGCACCTCGCGGTGCTCGAGGGAGCCAACCTCGTGACCACGCTGTGGCGCGGCCGCGAGAAGCTCCACTACCTCAACGCAGCTCCGATCAACGCCATCTCCGAACGCTGGATCGATCGCTACGACCAACCGCGAGTCCACGCGCTCGCGGACCTCAAGCACGCATTGGAGAACCCCACGATGCAAAAGCCCTCATTCGTCTACACGACCTACATCCACACGACCCCGGAGCGGCTGTATCAGGCGCTGACCGATCCGGCGTTCACTAAGCGCTACTGGGACGTGACCTTTGACACCGACTGGACCGTCGGGTCGGCGATGGTCTGGGACAACCACGGCGCGATCATCGACGATCCAGACCAGGTGGTGCTCGAAGCCGACCCCGGCCGTCGCCTCTCGTACACGTGGCATACCTTCACCCCGGAGCTCGCAACCGTGATCGAGCTCAGCGACGAACTGCTGGCCACCTTCGCGGCCGAGCCTCGGTCGAAGGTGACATTCGATATCGAGCCCGCCGGCGACGCGGTCAAGCTAACCGTCGTACACGACGACTTCGAGACGGGGAGCCAGGTGGCCGAGAGCGTCCGCGGGGGCTGGCCGATCGTGATCGCGAAGCTCAAGACTCTGCTCGAGACCGGCGAGACGTTGAGCATCGCGGGGCGGGGGAATCGAGCGGAAGCGGAGCTCGTCGAGCGCTGAACAACGGTGGCCGGTGCGCCGCGCTCCAGCGGCGCGCCGGTCCGCCCCGGCGCCGGCCCTCACCCCCGGATCGTCGTATCGAGCTCGAGCTGGAGCGGCGAGGGCTCGAGCGGCTCCTCGGTCGCGCGCGGCCTTCCGCGCTTGGCCCAGTGCGCGAGCACCTGATGCGCGCGGCAGGCCCTGTAGGTGATTCGCCGGTCGAGCGGCTGGAACGCGAGACCCTCGGGCGCGTTTCCGGTGACGAGCGCGTGGAACCGGCGACCCAGCCGATCCACCTCGACGATGTCCCCTGCCTGGATGCCCTCGAGCCGCACGATCCCAAGCTTACGAGCGCCCGGGGACGACCCGCGACCGTGCGCAGCCGGCCGAGGCGTTCGCAATGATCCGCGGGACGCCGTACGCGGACACCGCCGCGAGCACGACGAGCAGGACCACCAGCCGAGCCCGGGCGCGAGCCCACCATGGCGCCGGCGCGTCGTCCAGTGACATCTACCGGTGTCCGAACATCGCCGTCAGGATGTGCGGCGCGACGTAGACCTCCCACCCCGCCGCGAAGATGAGCGTCGGGACCGCGAGCGAGACGGTGACGATCGTCGCCGCCAGTAGACGCTCCCACTCACCGCGGCGGCTCGCCACGATCCAGGCTGCGAGCGGGAGAAACAGTGCGACGAGCTCGGGCAGCGCATGGGGGAGCAATCCGAGGAGGAGCAGCGCAGGCGAGGTGTGGAGCGCGGCGGCGTCGCGCGCGGCCGCCATCCCGATCGTGTACGCCTGGAGGCTCAGCGAGAAGCTGGTCGCGGTCACGACGAACGCCATCGCGACCGGTTGGCCGCGCTCGTGGATCGTGCGCGAGATTCCGCGGTGGTGCTCGGCTTGCAGCGGCAGCGAGCTCCCCGCGATGAAGCCGGCGACACACGCCATCGCGTGGAGCGCGAGCACAAGCGAGTTGTCCCGAAGGATCTGGACGACGTCGCCGAAGCCGCCCACCGCGAACGGCGGTGCGCCGAGGTCGACGGCGCCCGGCGAGGGATGGGCGATCAGCGAAATCGTGAGGACCGCCAGGAGCAGCAGGCTCGCCGCGCCCAACGATCCCAGCAGCCACCTGCGGAGCACCGGCCATGGGCGATCGCGCCACGCGTCGAGCGTCGCTCGGGTGCGGCGGACCCCGTGCACCAGCGCGTATGAAGATGCATCCACCGGTCGCTCATCGACGCCCGCGATCGATCGATTGAGGCCCCGCCTGGTGCGTCGGTCATCCGGCCGCATGGCGCGTGCGTCGAGGCCATAAGATCCGTAGATCATGCTGGCCGATTTGCCCGCCGCGGAGGCGTGGACCAACTGGGTCGGAAACCAGTCGTTCACGCCGGGCTACGCGGCCGCGCCGCGCGACGAGGAGGAGGTCGCGGCGCTCGTACGAGACGCGTCCGAGCGCGGGGCCGGCGTCAGGGTCGCCGCTGCGCGCCACTCGTTCACGCCGATCGTCGAGACCGACGGGCTGCTCCTGGACCTTTCCGCGTTGCGGGGCGTCGTCGGTACCGACCCGGGGCGCAAGCGTGCGACGGCGCTGTCCGGGACGCTGATCCGCGACTTCTACGAGCCGCTGTGGTCCGCCGGGCTCGCGCTGAAGAATCAGGGCGACATCGACACCCAGCAGATCGCGGGCGCGGTGTCGACCGCGACGCACGGATCGGGGATCCGCAACAAATGCTTCTCGGGGGTCGTCCGCGGAGTCCGGCTGGTCACCGCGAACGGGGAGATTCGGGAGATCGATGAGAGCGAACCGGATCTACTGCGCGCGGCTCAGGTCTCGATCGGGATGCTCGGCGTGATGACGCGCCTCGAGCTCGAGGTGACCGATGCCTACCGGCTCACCGAACAGATCGACCTCTGGCGGTGGGAGGAGGTACTCGAGCGCTGGGACGAACTCGTTCACGAGCATCGCCACTTCGGCTTCTTCTGGCTGCCGACAGAGGAGTCAGCGGCTCTCTACAACCTGTCCTCACACGGCCAGACGATGGCGGACAAGTGCTACGTGAAGATCTACGACGACGCCGCGCCCGATCAACCTGACAGCGCGGCCGAGGGTCGCCGGACGGATCGCTGTTACCGGATCTATCCGATGGTCTACGACCCCAACTTCCACGAGCTCGAGTATTTCGTTCCGCTCGAGCTCGGCCCCGCCGCCCTGTCGGCAATGCGCGACCTGATGCTTCGGAGTCTGCCCGACTCCGTGTTTCCGCTCGAGGTCCGGACCGTCGGCCCAGATGACGCGTATCTGTCTCCGAACTACAAGACGGCCACGACCGTCATCTCGGTGTCAGGAACGCCGGGCACCGATTACTGGGCATACCTGCGCTCGGTCGATGCGCTCCTGTCAGATTTCTCCGCGCGCGTTCACTGGGGAAAGCTGCACTTCCTCACTCCCGAGCGGCTCCACGCCCTATATCCCGAGGCCGACGCGTTCATCGACGCGCGGCGGATGCTCGATCCCGAGGGAACGTTCCTCAACGACCACCTGCGCGAGCTGTTCGCCTGACGGCAGACCGTCAGTGCGCGACGGGCGGGATCGCGAGGTCGAGCCGCGCGAGACGCTCGGGATCGAGGAGGGCGTCGATCGCGGCGATCTTCCCACCTGAGACGGTGAACGCCATCACCGAGAACAGCCGGCCGCCGGGGGCCACGACCGCGCCCGCGGCGCCGTTGACGAGCGCCGGGACCACGAACGGATAGAGCTTGGCGTAGGTGGCCGTGTGTCCCGCCACTGCTTGGGACCCGCGCAGAACGACTGAGGCGTGCTTCCGAAGCACACCGCCGTCGATCCGCAGTTCGACTTGCGGGTCCAACATCGCGACCAGCGCGTCGAAGTCGCCGTCGCGCGAGGCCGCGAAA
Source organism: uncultured Solirubrobacterales bacterium (assembly GCA_963701945.1). Classification (GTDB taxonomy): domain Bacteria; phylum Actinomycetota; class Thermoleophilia; order Solirubrobacterales; family Solirubrobacteraceae; genus Palsa-465. Next base: position 190,956 of record CAVPBV010000002.1, read on the forward strand.
AACGCGTTGACAACCTCGCTCTGGCGCGCGAGATCAGTGTCCGGCTCCGGCGAGTTCCGCACGCGCCGGCGCGCGCGGCTGGCGAGTTGCTGTGCGGCGGCTTCGGAGCGGTCGAGCGCGCCCGCGATGTCCGCGAACCCGACGCCGAACACGTCGTGGAGGACGAAGGCGAGCCGCTCGGCAGGAGACAGCGCATCGAGAACCACGAGCAGAGCGAGCCCGACGGAGTCCGCGAGCAGCGCCTCCTGCTCCGGGTCGACGCAGTCCGTGAGGGTGACTACCGGGTCGGGCACGTGCACGTCCGAGACCTTCGGCCGTGCCCGCCGGGAGCGCAGCATGTTCAGGCAGACCCGTCCGACGACCGTCGTCAGCCAGGCCTCCATGTTCTCGACGCCCTCGGGATCTTGGTCGCGAATCCGAAGCCACGCTTCCTGTAGTGCGTCGTCGGCCTCGGTGACCGATCCGAGCATCCGGTAGGCGACGGCGCGCAGACGCGTCCGGTGCTGGTCGAAGCGGTCGGTCAGCCACTCGCGCTCATCCATGTCAGCACACAGCTTGCGTAGAGGTCTGGAGATCACCAGTGGTTGTGGTAGGCCAAGTCTGTCGTCAGCGCGGCGACGGCCAGGATCAGGAAGCTGATCGCGCCGCCGACGTGGCAGTCGCGCACTCGTATGTGCGCACACAGCGCGCAGACGAAGTAGAGGACGAGGCCGACCGAGGCGGCTGTGCCGAGCGCCGGCACGGCGAAACCGAGCAGCAGTCCGGCAGCGCCGGCCGCCAGGCAGAGGCCGAGCGGGACCATCCATCCGTGCGCCACATGGACTCGGTCCGCCACGAGCTTGACCGACTCGGCGCCGACGAAATCCAACGAGGCGGCATAGCCGTTGGCCAGCGCCACCAGGATCGTGATCGCGATGTAGGGGACGTGCATACCTCCTAGACACGCGAGGTCTGGAGAACCTGACGCGGTGGACCGCCCGCGCCGCGGACCGGTGCGCAAGCACCGCGAGGTGAGCCGCGACATCGCGGTCCTTTATACGAAATCTTGACGGTGGCCAGCGCTTTCTTAGCGCCGCTTTGATGGAACCTCGGCCTACCATCAGGTGCACCGACTGACATGTCTGTTGCCGATCTCGAGCGCATTTCGTATCGGCCTCGCCCGTTCCGTGCGGGACGGGGTCGGTGGCGGCGTATCCGTCTCGCTCTGATCGCCGCCTGGCGCGCCGACGAGCTCGACCGTCAGCTCGCTGCGGGCATGAGTGCGGACGCCAGCGAGCTCCTCGCGATCAGGAGCGAGCGGCTGACCGGCAAGCGGTACCGCGCGCGCATGGCCGCTGGGCTGGCAAGGGTCGTTCGCGACGCCGACGCCACCACGCGCGGCTTCAGTGCGGCGGTCCGGCCAGACCGGCGCGAGGTGATCGCGGCGCGCACGGTGATCAGGACGCTTGACCGCCGCCTCCGCGCCGCCGAGCCGATCAGCGCTCAGGGTGTCGCGCTGCTCGAGTCGGTGCTCACCGACGGCACCAGTCCGCTGTACCGGCCCACCGAGCCCGGCGCGCTTGGAAGCCGGCTGCGCGCGGCAGCGGCGGCGCTCGAACCCGTCGCGCGGCACGACCCGGTCCGCGTAGGCCGGGAGACCGTCCGATGAGCAAGCCGGGAGAGCCTCCGCTGAGTACGCCGGGAGACCCTCCGACGAGCACGGCGCGCAAACGCAGCCTGCACGAGGCGGCCCACAAGATCGGGTACGTCGGTCCATCGGCGGGCAGCGCCCTCGCCGAGGAGTCGGAGGCGACGCGGAAGCGGTTCGAGGCCCTGGAAGATTCCAATCGCGACGTGATCACCCACGCGGGCCGGGCGGTCCTGGTGCTGGGTGCGCTCGGGGTCGTCTACGGCGACATCGGCACCAGCCCCCTGTACACCGAGCAGGCGATCTTCAGCTCGTACAAGGCGACCGCTCAGATCACGACCGCCACCGTGTACGGGGTGGCGTCGTTGATCTTCTGGGCCCTGATGGTCGTGGTATCGATCAAGTACGCGGGCTTCATCATGCGCGCGCACAACCGCGGCGACGGCGGGATCATGGCGCTGACGGCCCTGCTCCACCGCAACCGGGTGGTCCATGCCACGCTGCTGGTGACGCTCGGCATCTTCGGCGCCGCGCTGTTCTTCGGCGACGGCATGATCACCCCAGCGATCTCGGTCCTCGGTGCCATCCAGGGAGTCCAGGTCGCCACGCCGGCGCTCGCGCATCTGGTCGTGCCGCTGTCGGTCGCGATCCTGCTCGGCCTGTTCGTCCTGCAGCGGTTCGGGTCGGGAACGATCGGATGGCTGTTCGGGCCGGTCCTGTTGGTCTGGTTCGCGGTAATCGCGCTGATCGGCCTCAGCCAGGTGGTCAAGGATCCGGCAGTATTCCAGGGGCTTTCCCCGACCTGGGCCATCCGGTTCTTCATCGATCACGGCGCGGCCGGCTACCTCGTACTCGGTGGCGTGGTGCTCGCTGTCACGGGCGCAGAGGCCCTTTACGCCGATCGGGGCCACTTCGGTGCGGCGCCGATCCGGACGGGCTGGTTCGGCCTGGCGCTGCCCGCGCTGGTTCTCAACTACCTGGGCCAGGCTGTGTTCATCCTCCACCACGCGGCCCTGGCGAAGGACACGAACACCTTCAATCCGTTCTACCAGATGACCCCCCATTGGGCTCTGTGGCCGATGGTCGTGCTCGCGGCCCTGGCGACCGTGATCGCCTCCCAGGCCGTGATCTCGGGCTCGTTCTCGGTAGCGAAGCAAGCCGTGCAGCTGGGCTTCCTACCGAGGCTCAGGGTCCTGCACACCTCAACCGTGGAAGGCCAGATCTACGTCCCGATCGTCAACTGGCTGTTGTGTGTCGGCGTGATCACGCTGACGCTCGTGTTCCGCTCCTCCACCAAACTGGGCGACATCTACGGCGTCGCTGTGACGGGGACGTTCATCCTCAACACCCTCCTGTTCCTAGCCGTCGCCCGCTTGCTCTGGGGCACGGCCAAGCGAAAGCTGGCGCCGATCGCGGTGTTGTTCCTGACCGTGGAGGTTGCGTTCTTCAGCGCGAACATCGCGAAGGTCGAGCACGGCGCGTGGCTGCCGCTGGCGATCGGGCTCCTGATCTCGATCGTGATGATCAACTGGCGCCGCGGCCAGACGATCGTCACGGCGAATCGCGTTGCCCAGGAGGGACCGCTGACCGAGTTCCTCGGCGGACTGGACGCCCAGCAGCCACCGCTCGTCCGGACGCCGGGCGTCGCGGTGTTCCTATGCCGCGACAAGGAGACCACCCCGCTGGCGCTCCGCGCCAACGTCGAGCACACCCACACGCTTCCGGAGAAGGTCTTGATCGTCAGGGCCGACACGGTCAGCATTCCGCACGTCGAGACGTTCGATCGGTGCGCGGCCGAGGTCCTCGGCTACGGCCGCTTCAAGGTGGTCCATCTGACCGCCCGCTTCGGCTATCACGACACGTTCAACATTCCCGAAGTACTCGCGCAGGCGCGCAAGCAGGGCATGCTCGAGCGCAACCTCGACCTCGAGCACGCGTCGTACTTCGTCTCACGGATCACGATCACACCGACGGACGATCCGGAGATGTCGGCGTGGCGCAAGAGCTTGTTCATCGCGATGGCCCGCAACGCCTCGAGCGCGATCGAACACTTCGGGCTCCCCGGTGACCGGACCGTGATCATGGGCTCACAGGTCGCGCTGTAAGCGACCCGGTCGCGCTGTAAGCGACCCGGTCGCGTTGCAAGCGACGCGGCGCCGGAGACGTTTGCCGCCTGAGCGTGCGGCTGAGGACGGGTTGGGCGAGACGCATCAGCCCGTCAGGTTGCCCGTGCGCGTCGAAGCGCAGACGGGTGCCCGCGTCATGCGGCTCGAGGGTGATTCGCGCGAGTCCCGGCTAGTGGCTTAACCCCTGCGGCCGTCGCCGGCGGCCGCTGCCGACGGCCGAGGAGGAGATCGACTGGGACGAGGTTGCGGTGCTCTACGAGCGGCTCGAGCGCTTGACCGGCTCGCCGGTGGTCGCTCTGAACCGCGCAGTGGCGGTCGCCGAAGCAGGCGCGCCCGAGCGGGCGCTCGAGCTTGTCGACTCGCTCCAGCTCGGCGACTACCGATACCTACATTCGACTCGCGCCGAGCTGCTGCGCCGCCTGGGCCGCGAGGAAGAGGCGCGGGCGGCGTTCGAGCACGCCCTGCGTCTCGCCGCGACCGATCCGGAGCACCGGCTAATTGCCCGCCGTCTGGCGGTGCTGGGCGGTCGCGTGAGCGCCGCTAGTCGAACACCTGTCGGGCGAATGCGTCGGTGAGCCTCTCGCAGTCGTCGCCGAGGGCTCGTGGCTGGTCGACGGGGGGAAGCTCGTGCGTACGAGGTCGACCAGTGCGCTGAGGTTCGGCGGCGGCTCGTGCCGGCCGACGTGCAGCGCCTGGGATGCGATGGCGGCGAGTACGGCGAGACTTGCGTCGAGGCACTGTCCGATTGCGGTCGCTTTGCGCCAGGCCAGAAAATTCAGCACGGGCACGTCGTTCTGGCCAAAGCCACCGAGCGACAGGAGCGTCGGCGCCGCGGTCGCGCGTGCCTCTTCCGCCCACCCGTTCTGGACCATGTGCAATGGCTTGATCAACCATTCGTCGTACGCGACCAGCCGGGCGGTCAGTGGGTTTTGAAAGAGATGATCGGTTAAGCGCTGCGCGAGTTGACACAGGTCCGCCTGCGCAAAGGCCACTCCGTCGATCGCCGGCGCCGCCTGGGCGTTGTGATAGCCGCCATTGGAGTACACCGTGCCCAGCGGCCGCTCGGCGCTGGGCGGTAGGTACACCGGGTTATCGGTGACCGAGCTCAAGGAGATCCGGGCAGCACGCTCGGCACCCGCGTGGGCGCGACGGACCGCGCCGAGCACGCGAGGCAAGATCCGCACCGACACGGACGACTGGTGGCGCTGGCGGACGCGGCGACTCCCCTCGAGCAGGCTCCGCAAAGATCCGAGCGCCGCGGCCTCGTACTCGTCACCCCACAGGCTCTCGAGCTCCGGCGCGAAATGTTCGTCCGGTGCTCCGCCGATCTCCGCGACAAGCGCGAACACCGCTTCGGACAGCTCGATGCGTCGCTCGGCGGCCAACGCGACATCGGCCGTGAGCGCCGCCGCGCACGGGGAGCCGTTGATCAACGCCATCCGCTCCTTCGCGCTTAGCTCCACCCGTCTGCTCAAGTCGAAGAACAGACTGCCCAACGCCAAGATCTCGCCCGACCCGCCATTTGACTGCGCCGGCACGGCGGGCAGCGCCGCCGCGGTGAGCATGTCGGCGACAGCTTGCGCCACCTGGCCGCGCACGGCGGCGTGCCCCTCGAGGAAGTTAGCCAGGCGCGCGACCAGGATCGCCCGCACGACTCGATCGGGCAGCGGATCGCCGAACGACATCGCGGTCCACAACTGGCTGGGACGCCCGGTCTTCCCCTCCTCAGTCAGAGCCGTCCCCGCCGCATCACCCGGCGCCGACGTGACCCCGTAGATCAGGGCCTGCGGATCGGTGCCCACCCGATCGGACACCAGCGCCTCAAACGACTCATGGCAGCGATCCATGAACGCCAGCGCCTCTGGCGCGATCTCCAACCGCGCGCCTCGCCACGCTACCGCGTGGATCAACTCGAGCGTGATGTCGCTCCGCGTCCGGACAAGCGAGGTCCGGAGATGACGATCGGCAGCGAGCGAGCGCGGCACGCCAAGGATCGTATTGAGGGTGATGCGAGGCGGTCGGGCGAGGTGTTGTGACGCTCCGGCACACTTCTGAGCTGTGGCTGGTGAGCCGACTACGCCTGGAGGGTGATGCGCGTCGACCGCTGGCTCTGGACGGCACGGCTGTTCAAGACGCGTGCGCTCGCGGCGGCTGCGGTCACCGGAGGCCGCGTGCATGTCAACGGCGTCGCGGTCAAGCCGAGCCGCGAGGTGGAGCCGGGTGACCGGCTCGAGATCTCGATCGGCTCCGTACGGCGGATCGTGATCGTGAGGGGCGCCGCTGAGCGTCGTGTCTCGGCCGCGGCGGCGGCGGAGCTATACGAGGAGACCGAAGCGAGCGTCGCGGAGCGTGAACGGCAAGCGGAGCTGCGCCGGCTGGGCGGGCCGGTAAATCTGGGCACGCGTCCGACCAAGCGGGATCGCCGTCGCTACGACGCCGGCCGCTGATAGAGAATCACTCGTCGGCCTTAGGCCGTCAGGACGGTGCGAAGCTCGGCCGGGACCTCGGCCACCGAATCAGGCGGTTCGGCCAGGGGCACCCGGAACTGTCCGTCTGTATGTGTCCGCGGGCTCGAGGGTCGGCACGGATGGCCGTTGGCCAGGATCACACCGTCGCTGCAATGGGCTTCGACGACGCCGTCGCCGAACTGCTCCTCGTACAGACGTGCGTACAGGCCACCCTGCGCGAGGAGTTCGTCGTGGGTGCCGCGCTCGATGATCGTGCCGTTCTCGACGGCGAAGATGACGTCGGCGTTTCGGATCGTCGAGAGGCGGTGGGCGATGGCGATCGTGGTTCGGCGTTGCATGAGCGACTCGAGCGCCTGTTGAACGACGCGCTCGCTTTCGGTATCGAGCGCCGAGGTGGCCTCGTCGAGAACCAGGATCGGCGGGTCTTCGAGGATCACGCGCGCGATTGCCAGCCGCTGGCGCTCCCCGCCGGAGAACCGGTAGCCGCGCTCGCCCACAACCGTGTCGTAGCCGTGCTCGAGCGCGGTGATGCGATCGTGGATGAACGCGGCTTTTGCCGCGGCGACGATCTCCTCGTCGGTGGCGTCCGGACGTCCGTAGCTGATGTTCTCGCGCACGGTGCCTCCGAACAGGTAGCTCTCCTGGGTCACCACCCCGACCGCGCGTGCGATCGTCGCCGCGTTGAGATCGCGCACGTCATGACCGTCGAGCCTGACCGCTCCCTTCTCGACGTCGTAGAGGCGCGGTATCAGGTACGAGATCGTGGTCTTGCCCGCTCCGGACGGCCCGACCAGCGCCGCGAGCTGCCCCGGTGAGACCAGCATCGATACGTCGCGCAGCGCATCCTCGGGTGCGGGCGGTCCGCCGTCCTCGCCCCCGCCGTAGCGGAACGAGACGTGCTCGAGCGTGACCTCGCCTCGGATCTCGTCGGCGGACAGGTCGAGCGCGTCGCGCCGGTCGGTGATTTGGGGCCGGAGGTCGATCAGCTCGAAGATCCGCCCGAACAGCGCGAGCGATGACTGGACGTCGACCGACACCTGCAGCAGCTGGTTGATCGGGATCAGCAGCCGGCTCTGCAGGGTCGTGAATGCCACCAGAGTCCCCGCCGAGAGGTCGCCGTGGGTGCCCTGAAGGCCGGCCACCAGATAGACCAGCGCCGGGCTGATCCCAAAGAACGCCTGGGTGACGGCGAAGAACGATCGCCCGGTGATCGCCTGTCGGATCTGTAGTTCGGCCTGGTTGGCGTTCTCGGCCCGGTAGCGGTCGACCTCGTGCTCCTGGCGGCCGAACACCTTGGCCAGCAGGATCCCGGACACCGACAGGGTCTCCTGGGTGATCGAACCCATCGCCGCCAGCGAAGCCTGCGCGTCGCGGCGAGCTCTTCGCCGGGCGCGTCCGACCCGACGGCTGAACAGCACGAACACCGGCGTCGCGGCCAGCGAGATCGCCGTCAGCAACGGCGAGAGCACCAGCATTGCCACGACGGAGGACACGAACGTGACCACGTTGCTGACGACCGACGACGCGGTTGAGGTGATCGTCGTCTGCACGCCGCCGACGTCGTTGGCCAGCCTCGACTGAACCTCGCCGCTGCGAGTGGCCGTGTAGAACGCCAGCGAGAGCCGCTCCAGATGCTCGAACAGCTGGTCGCGAAGCTCCTGCAGCACCCGGTTGCCGACTATCTCGGTCAGCCACGCCTGACCGACGTTCAGGACCCCGTTGACGATCGGGATTGCGATAAGCGCCGCCACCAGGGGATACAGCACTCCGAGATCGGGACCGCCCCGAACGAACAGCGCGTGGTCGAACACCTGACGGACCAACAGCGCGCTGATTACGCTCAACAGCGAGCTGATCAAGATCATCGCGACGATCACCGACAGCGTGCCGCGATGCGGCCGAAACAAGCGGACGATCCGCCGGCCAAGCTTCGGCGGGTCGGCCTGAGAAACCGCTGCAATCATCGCGCGAGCCTAACCGACGCGCCACGCTGGATCGCCGTCACCGGCGCCGGCGACGGACGGCGGCCCTCGGGTACTCTGACGAGCTTGCGCAACGCCATTCCTACTTCATGAGGGCTAACCGGTGAACAGCGAGACTGATCGTGACGCCAACATCCGGGCACGGATCCAGGAGCACTGGGACGCCTCCGAACGCGGGGACGCCGACGTTGAGCACGCCATCTACGCCGCGGACGCGATCCTGGACTACCCGCAATCCGGCGAGCGCTTCAGAGGCCGGTCAACGATCCAAGCGCAACGCGGGGGGAACCCCGCCGAACGCCACTTCACGGTTCGCCGCATTCAGGGCGGCGGCGACCTGTGGGTGAGCGAGTGCGTGATCACCTATGACGGCGCGCCCACGTACTCGGTCAGCATCATGGAGTTCACCCACGGCTCGGTAGCGCACGAGACGCAGTATTTCGCCGACCCGTTCCCGGCGGCGCCGGGACGCGCCGCGCTGGCTGAGCCGACTCCGCCACTCGACCAGTAAGCGGCGACCGCCGTCCTACGCGTGGTAAGACGTCGGCATCGCGTCCGGGGAGCGCTTGTTCCAGCCGTGGAATGGCGAGTAGTCCTTGGCATCCCACGCTTCGCGTAGCCCGGGCTTGCTCAGATCCCAGTCGGGGCGGATCTCGCTGGTCACCGTCCGCAGGTCGTGCCAGAGATCCACGAAGGAGGGGCGTCCCCAGAACCAGTACCCGTTGTAGACGCTGTGGATGACCAGCCCGGGCTTGAGCACGAGCGTGTGCGGGATCATCGGGTCGTGCTCGGGGTCGGTGTACTCCTGGATGTCAAGGTCCTTCTGGACCGTCCGCTCCGGGTCCGACAGGAAGGGCCACTGGGCGCCGGTCGACGCGCGGAACTCCTGGCTCGAGTGATGGGTGTCGGTCGAGATCGTGGCGACATTCGTGTAGGCCACCGCGATCTTGGGATAGTTGGCCGCGAGCTCGAGGTGCTGCTGGTGCTCCTTGGGGCAATAGTTCCCTCGCGCGAGCGTGAGGATCAGCGGGTCGTCGCCTTGGATCTCGCTGAGCTTTCGAGGAGTGCTCTCCTGATCGGGCAACTCGTAGTCGGGGAAGGTGCCGCCGGGGACGATGTCGCTGCGCATGACCTGCTCCTGTCGCTGGGGTGAGGACTGCTGTGAACGATGCCGCCGTCCCGTCCCATTCGAGCCCGGGTGATCCACGCGTCCCGCACCCGGTCCGTGGCAGGGGTGTGGACTAGTGTTAACCCCGGCGCGATCGGAGCGTTCCGGGTCCATCCTCAGCCTAGTCAACCGGCGCCGCGGGCGTCAGGAAGGGGGCGATCTCAATGAGTGCCCACCCGACGGTGTGCGAGTTGCTGGGGATCGACCACCCGATCGTCGAGGCGCCGGTGGCTGCAGATCCCCGCCTGCCCGCCGCGGTCTCGAACGCCGGCGGCCTCGGCACCCTGGGGCTGGGGTGGGCCGATGATGCCGGAGACGTGGTCCGGGAAACGGCAGCCCTTACCAACCGGCCCTTCGCCGGCAACTTCGTTCTCGTCTGGGATCAGCACCATCGAGTCGATCAGGCACTGTCGGCGGGTCTGCGGATCGTGTCGCTCTTCTGGGGCGATCCGAGCGGCTACGTCGACTCGGTGCATGACGCCGGAGGGCTTGTCATGCACACTGTGGGCAGCGTCGAGGAAGCGCGGCGCGCGGCCGGATGTGGAGTGGACATCGTCATCGCGCAGGGATGGGAAGCCGGGGGGCACGTCTGGAGTGGGGTGGCAACGCTCCCGCTGGTGCCGGCGGTAGTCGACGCGGTGGCGCCGGTGCCGGTCATTGCGGCCGGTGGGATCGGCGACGCTCGAGGAGTCGCGGCTGTGTTCGCCCTCGGCGCGCAGGGCGCGATGCTCGGCACGCGCTTCCTGCTCGCCGACGAAATGCCGATACACGAGGAGTATCGGCGCCGCCTGATAGCCGCTACCGAGACCGATGCCGAGTGGTACCCCAATCTATATGCGGTGGGATGGCCGGTGGACGCTTCGCACCGCGCCATCCACAACTCGACGGCCGCGATGTGGGAGGCCGCGGGCCGACCGGCACTAGGTAGTCGACCGCGAGAGGGCGAAGTGCTCGCGCACTTTGCTTCGGGCGAAGCGATCGTTCGATATGAACCCGCGCCCCCGATGATTGGCACGACGGGTGAGATCGAGCCGTTATCGCTGTGGGCCGGACAGAGCGTTGCGCTCGCGAGACGGTCACAGCCCGCAGCGGAAATCGTGGCCGAACTCATCTCGCTTCTGTAGCGCCTCCAGGCTCAGTCTGGGGCCGGCGGGTCCTGGCCCTAGCCGCGAGCCACGCGGTGACTTATGGTTGCGCTATGGGCGCGACCGTGACGACCACCGATCATCTGCTTCTCCACTTTGCGCGCAACGGAGGGGCCCGCGATGGCGACTTCGAGCTGCTCGTGCTCGAGCGTGGCGACGGCGTGTTCGTGGTCGACAGTCTGGGCAGGCGCCACCTCGACGGGCTCTCGAATCTGTTCTGCGCTCAGCTCGGCTACTCGTTCGGTCCCGAGATGGCCGAGGTCGCGAGCCGGCAGCTGATCGAGCTTCCGTTCGCCACCAACTGGGGTGTCGCTCATCCGGCCGCCGTCGAGCTGGCAGGCAGGCTGGCGGAGATCGCGCCTGGTGCCGTCGATCATGTGTTCTTCACCAACGGTGGCTCCGAGTCGGTCGAGGCGGCCTGGAAACTGGTGCGCCAGTACCACATCGGCAACGGCGAGCCGGAGCGCACGAAGGCCATCGCGCGCGATCGGGCCTACCACGGGGTGACGCTGGGAGCTCTTGCGTTCACGGGCGTGCCCGGCTTCAAAGAACCGTTCGGCCCGCCGGCGGTCGAGACCTTCCATGTCTCGAACACGAACGAGTTCCGCAGGCCGGAGTCGGGCCGCGAGCTCACGTCCTTGCTCCTCGACGAGGTGAACGAGGCCATCGACCGCGAGGGCGCGGAGACGATCGCGATGATCATCGCCGAGCCCGTGCAGAACGCCGGCGGCTGCCTGCAACCGCCAGACGGCTACTGGCCCGGGCTGCGCGAGATCTGCGATCGCCACGGCATCCTGCTCGTCGCCGACGAGGTGATCACGGGTTTCGGGCGGCTCGGGGAGTGGTTCGGGATGACCCGGTTCGGCGCCGAACCGGACGTGATCACGACGGCGAAAGGCCTGACGTCGGCGTACGCGCCGATGGGCGCCGTGCTCGCCTCCTCGCGTGTCGCGGCACCCCTGTACGACTCTGGCCGCACGCTACTCCACGGAATCACGTTCGGCGGTCACCCGCTGTCGTCGGTCATCGCGCTGAAGAACCTCGAGCTGTTCGAGCGCGAGCGGGTGCTCGACAACGTGCGCGACAACGAGGCGTACCTCGCCGCACTGCTCGAGTCCCTGCGCCGCCTGCCGATCGTCGGCGACGTCCGGGGGAGCGGCTACTTCTGGGCGGTCGAGCTGGTGCCCGAGGGTCCCGCCAGCCGGTTCGACGCGGCACAGCGCGAGGAGTTGCTGCGAAAGTGCCTGCCGGGCGCGCTGATCAAAGCCCAGCTGATCGCCCGTGGCGATGACCGGGGCGACACCGTCGTTCAGATCGCGCCGCCGCTGGTCTGCGATCGCCCGACGCTGGACGACCTCGTCGGCCGCCTCGGCGACGTGCTGGTGACGCTGTCGGAGCACATGGGCATCCCGACTACATGACTCCGCCGGAGGGGAGAGACGCATGGCTCACACGAAGCTGATCGCGAACGGAACCGTCGTCACGGCCGAGGGTGAATTCGACGGGGACGTCCTCATCGACGGCGAGAAGATCGCCGCTGTCGGCCACGTCGCAACGCCCGAGGGCACGGAGGTCATCGACGCCGCCGGCTGCTTCGTGCTCCCGGGGCTGATCGACAACCATACGCATCTCTCGATGCCGTTCATGGGCACGATGTCCTCTGATGACTACGACACCGGTACCCAAGCCGCCGCGGCGGGCGGAGTGACGTGCCTCGTCGACTTCGCGATCCAGAATCAACCCGACAACCTCCAGTCGACGCTCGAGGAGTGGCGCGGGCGTGCCGACGGCGCGGCCCACGTGGACTACGGCTTTCACATGGCGATCACCAACGCCTCGGAGCCGGTGCTGGAGGACATGACGGCGATGTCGGAGGCCGGCGTCTGCTCGTTCAAGCTGTTCATGGCCTACAAGGGCGCGCTGATGGTTCGCGACGACGAGCTCGCCGCATGCATGGAGCGCGCGCGGGACCTCGAGGCGCTGACGATGGTGCACGCCGAGAACGGAGACATCATCGATCTGCTCGTCCAGCGCGCGCTCGCGCGCGGCGACACGTCGGCGATCTACCACGCGCTGACCAGACCGGAGTTCGTCGAGGCGGAGGCCACCGGGCGCGCGGCCCGGATCGCCGAGCACGTCGGGGCGCCGCTGTTCGTCGTCCACGTCACGTGCGGCGCCGCCGCAGCCGAGATCGAAGCGGCGCAGCAACGCGGCGCGCCGGTCACCGGCGAGACGTGCGTCCAGTACCTCATCAACAGCATCGACGACCTGCGCCGCCCGGGTGTGAAGGGCTGCCGCTATATCTGCTCCCCGCCGCTCCGGGACAAATCGAATCACGAACTGCTGTGGGGCTACCTGCGACGCGGCGTCCTCGAAAGCGTCTCAACCGACCATTGCCCGTTCAACGACGAGCAGAAGTCGAGAGGCCTCGACAACTTCAGCCTCGTGCCGAACGGGCTCGCCCAGATCCAGCACCGTCTCGCGAAGCTCTGGGACGAGGGGGTCGTCACGGGTCGCATCACCCGATCGCAGCTCGTCGACCGTACGAGCACGACGATCGCCCGACGGTTCGGCCTGCAGGCGAAGGGAGCCCTGGCGCCCGGCAAGGACGCCGATGTCGTCGTGCTCGATCCCGCGGCGCCGCATCCGTACGGCAAGGCGACGTCGTTCATGAACGTCGACTACGACCTGTACGAGGGCGAGACCGCGAGCGCGACCGTCCGGCACACGTTTTCGAGGGGCACCCTCGTCTACGACCGAGGTGAGATCAAGACCGAGCCCGGGCACGGCCGCTTCGTTCCGCGGACGCTCGGACGCGCTCGCCAGGCCGTCGCGTGAGCTGCGTAAGCCTCGACCCGCAAGCCGTCATTGCCGACCTCGACGAGCTTGCGGCGCAGAGCGGTGGACGGTTCGCCGGCGCCAAGCGCCTGGCCTGGACGCCGGAGTGGATGCAGGCGCGCGCATGGCTCACCGCAAAGCTCACCGAGTCCGGTCTCGAGCCCGAGCGAGACCAGGCCGGCAACCTGTGGGCTCCAGTCGCCGGCGAGCGCGACGAGTTCCTGATCGTCGGGTCGCACATCGATGCAGTCCCCGACGGCGGCTGGCTCGACGGTGCGCTTGGACTGATGACCGCGCTCGAGACGGTGCGGCAGCTGAGCCGCTCCGGCGTCACGCCGCCGATCGGCGTCCGGTTGGTCGATTGGGCCGATGAGGAGGGCGCGCGGTTCGGACGAAGCCTGGTCGGGTCCTCCGCCTGCGCACGCAGGCTGGTCGCTGACGACGTTCGCGGGCTGGAGGACTCCGGTGGCGTCACGCTGGCCGACGGCCTCGCCGCCTGCGGCATCGACCTTGACGGCGCGACTGCCGCCGCCGGGCGGCTAGACGGAGCCATCGCGTATCTCGAGCTGCATATCGAGCAGGGCCCGGTGCTCCTCGACGGCGCCCGCCTGGCATCTGCGGTGAGCGGCACCGTCGGCGTCGAGCGCCACCTGATCACGTTCCTCGGCCAGGCCGCGCACGCCGGTTCGACGCCAATGCGGCTGCGCCAGGATTCGCTGGCTGCCGCCGCGCGTGCGTCGCTCGCGATCCGGGAGAGCGCGATCGCGCACAACGGAGTCGCCACCGTCGGGCGCATGCACTCGACGCCCGGAGTGATCACCGCCGTCGCCGGCCGAACCGAGATGCAGCTCGACCAGCGGCACCTCGACCCTGGAGAGCTCGCGGCGATGCTCGCCGAGGCAATTGAAGCGTGCCGGAGCGGTGCCGAGGAATTCAACTGCACTGTCGAGGTGCGGAACGTCTTCAGCGTCCCGCCGACCCCGTTTCACTCCGCGCTCGTCGAGATGGCGCGGGTGAGCGTGGAGCAGGCCGGCGGCGGCGCGCACGAGCCGATTCCGAGTGGTCCGTTGCACGACGCGACCGAGATCGGCCGCGTTGTCCCTACGGCGATGATCTTCGCGCAATCGGACCCCCCGATCTCGCACGCGGCGATCGAGGATTCCTCCGAGCGCGCGCTCAGCGTCGCGATCGACGCGTACGGGCGAACCGTGAATCAGGTGCTGGCAAGAGCCGACGAAATCACGTCACAGGGAGTGGGGTAGACCATGAACTTCGGAGTCGTCTTGCAGACCGATCCGCCGGCGGCGCGCGTGGTCGAGCTCGCCCGACGGGCAGAGACGTACGGCTTCAGTCACGCCTGGACGTTCGACTCTCATCTCCTGTGGGAGGAACCGTTCGTGATCTTCAGCCGGATCCTTGACGCGACGGACAAGCTCGTCGTCGGGCCGATGGTCACCAACCCGGCGACCCGTGATTGGACGGTCACCGCATCCCTGTTCGCCACCCTGAACGAGATGTACGGCAACCGCACCATCTGCGGCATCGGTCGGGGTGACTCGGCGGTGCGGGTGATCAACGGCAAGCCCGTAACGCTCGCCCAGCTACGCGCCTGCATCGAAGTGATCCGCGGCCTCGCGAACGGCCGCGAGGTCGATTACCGGGGCACCAATCTGCGCTTCGCGTGGAACCCGGACAGCCGGCTGTCGATCTGGGTGGGCGCCTACGGCCCCAAAGCGCTCAAGCTCGCCGGGGAGGTTGGCGACGGCTTCATTCTGCAGCTCGCCGATCCCGCCATCGCGGCGTGGAGCATCCAGGCCGTGCGCGACGCCGCGGCGGCCGCCGGCCGCGATCCGGACGCGCTCACGATGTGCGTTGCGGCGCCCGCCTACGTGACCGACGGCAGCGAGGCGGCGCGGGCGCACGCGCTCGACCAGTGCCGGTGGTTCGGCGGAATGGTCGGAAACCACGTCGCGGACATCGTCAAGCGCTACGGGGGAGACGGCAGTGCGGTGCCGAGGAGCCTGACCGATTACATCGCCGGCCGCGAGGGATACGACTACGCCGAGCACGGGCGCGCCGGCAACACCCACACGGAGTTCGTCCCGGACGACATCGTCGAGAGGTTCTGCATCATCGGGCCGCCCCAGACGCAGATCGCCAGGCTGACCGAGCTCGCCGGGCTCGGCGTCGGTCACTTCGGGCTCTACCTCCAGCACGACGCCCAGGACGCGACGCTGGCCGCGTTCGGGGACGAGGTGATCCCGTCGGTCAACCAGCAGCTCGTCACAACCAGCTGAACCGGCGGCGAGCCTTTCTGGCTTACCTTCTCGCCGCTCTGGCCCACCCGATCAGCAACGCCTGAGGCGGCAACCGCGCGAGCAAGGCACCGCGACCGACCGAGGAAGTCGACTTAGCGCTCATTGATCTGCGGGGTGTCGTATCGCTCGCGTGGTCATCGTCCTGATCGCCGATGTGATCGTTGCAAACTCGCCGCTTCGCCGCTCCGGTGCCGCCGCGGACGCTGATCCAAGTTCGCGGCGGACCCGAAGTAATCGTTGAACCCGGACGCCAGGGATCCGGGCTAGGCAAGGTAGGGAGCAATTCGGATGTCGGACGACGGCTGCATTCCGCAACTGGTTGGAGCGCCACGCTGATGCTGCGAGTACCCGGAGGGATGCGCAGCCACGACCTGCGGTTGCTGAGCGACGAGGATCTGATCGCCCGGGCCCGCAAAGGCGACTCCCTGGCATTCGAGGTGATTTTCGACCGCCACGCCGGCGCGGGGTTCTCGCTGGCCTACCGGATGTGCGGCCGCCGCGTGTTGGCCGAGGACGTGGTCCAGGACGCGTTCCTGTCCATCTGGCGCACGGGGATGCGCTACGACGACTCGAAGGGGAGCGTCCGCGCCTGGGTGCTGGGGGCCGTGCGCTACAAGGCGATCGACGCCTTTCGCCAGGAGACCGCCAAGATGGGTCGGGACGTGTGCGACGAGCCGGCGGCCGAGCGGCTGCCGGCGGGCGAGCTGACCGAGGTCGAAGTCGAGCGACGCGAGGACGCCGCGCGGGTCCGCGGGGCGCTGGCGGACCTTCCGGGCGAGCAACGGCGTGTGATCGAGTTGGCCTACTTCGGCGGGTTCACTCACACCGAGATCGCCGGGCTGCTGGAGGTTCCGGCCGGCACCGTGAAGGGCCGGATGAGGCTCGGCCTGACGAAGTTGCGGCTGTTGCTCGGCGAGCCGACTGGAGTCGCGTCATGAGTGGCGGAGGCGCACGATGAGTGGTGAGGATCAAGTGTTGACGCACGAGAGGTGTGCCGGCGATACGGCCGCGTACGCGCTCGGGGCGCTCGAACCGGCCGAGGCCGAGGCGTTTGAGCGTCATCTGGCGCGATGCGTTGTTTGCGCCGAGGAACTCGGGGGGTTCCGGCAGGTCGCGGATGCGCTCGCAACCAGCACCCCGCAGTACGCGGTGCCGTCCGGGCTCCGCAGCCGCGTGACCGGCACTGCGAGCTCCGAGGCGCGCCGCAGCGGTGCGTCGCGCCGGAGGAACCTGTGGGCTCCGCGACTGATCGCGTCGCACGGACCGCGCCTGGCCACAGCGCTCGCTGCCGCGATCGCGGTTGCGCTCGTGGCGGCGGTGGTCGTGATCACGACGCGTGTGTCGGGCGGCTCGAGTGGCGCCCGCGTCGTCAGCGCCAGCGTCGTTGACTCGCCCGGAAGCGCTCAGGTCCGTTTGGTCGATGGCCGCGCCGAGCTGATCGTCCGCGGCTTTCCGCCACCTCCGGCGGGGCTGATCTACGAGGTCTGGCTGGAGCGCGCCGGTCGCGCTCCGGCACCGACGCGTGTGCTGTTCAGCGTCACCGCTCATGGAGCAGGCGACATCGGCGTGCCCGCCCCGCTGAACGGCGTGAACGAGATCATGGTCAGCCCTGAGCCGGACGGTGGCAGCGACGTCCCTACGCATGCCGCGGTCATCGTCGCCCGTCTGAGCTGAATGCGTGCGGCGTGCGCCGCATCCCGCGGTCATCGTCGCGCGTCTGAGCTGAATGCGTGCGTTGCGCGCCGCATGTTCGGGCGCCGGTGATCCGGATCGAGCTCCGTTCCGAACAACAGTGAGACCCACGATCGAAGGAGCATCCCATGATGGGACTTGACAACCCGATTCACATCGCATTCCTGTTGCTCATCGTGCTGCTCGTGTTCGGCGCCAAGCGCCTGCCTGAGATGGGCCAATCGCTCGGCGCGGGCCTGCGCGGCTTCAAGGATTCGCTCAACGGCGAGCCCAACACGACGCACTTGACCCCTGGGCCCGACGTCACGCGCGTCGAGACCCTGCACACGAATCACGCTGAGGCAGCCACTACCGAGCCGCCTGCCGAGCGCTCGCCGGTCGGCCCCGTCGCGTAGGCGTATCAGGCAACCCCACGTAGCCAAGGAACGCTGAGAATGCAGATGCCCGCCGCAATCAGGACGCGCCGATTCCGGCCGATCAGCCATGACACCACGTTGAGCGTGGTTGACCATCTCGACGAGCTGCGGACGCGGTTGATCGTCTCGCTGATCGCGGTCGGCGTTGCGTTCGGCATCTGCTTCTGGCAGAACCACGAGCTGCTGCATCTGGTCAACCAGCCGCTCTCAACCCAGACGCAGGAGCAGGTGCGCGCCGGCCACGGGCCACTCGGCGCAACCTACTCGGTACAGCAGAGCGCCAAGGACATTGCCCAGCAGCTCGGCACGGTGGTCGGCGTTCTTCGCGGCGAGCCGCACACGGCATCCGTGTCGGCCTCGCTCGCACGCGTCCAGAGCGATCTTGGCCGCGAGGTCACGCGACTGTCCGCCCCGCCGCAGGGCAACAAGCCGGTGACCCTCGGAATCGGAGAGCCGTTCACCAGCACGGTCACTGTCACGTTCATCTTCGCGCTGATCCTGTCATTGCCCGTGCTGTTGCTGCAGGCCTACGGGTTCTTCATGCCCGCATTCGAACCGAAGCAACGACGCCGGATGCTGCCCGTCACCCTCGCCATCCCGATCCTGTTCGCGGCCGGCGTGGCGTTCGGTTACGAGGTGGTGCTGCCGGCATCGTTGCACTTCTTCCAGAACTTCAACTCCGACCAGTTCAACGTCCTCGTGCAGGCGAGTCAGTACTACAAGTACGCCGCCACGATCCTGCTCGCGATGGGGCTCATATTCCAGGTTCCAGTCGCCATCGTTGCGGTCACTCGCGCGGGGCTCATCACCCCGCGACAGCTTCGGAAGAACCGTCGCTACGCGGTGCTGGCGTGCGGAGCCGTGGCCGCGGTGCTTCCCGGTGATGCGATCACGATGCTGCTCGAGACGCTACCGCTGTATCTGCTGTTCGAGTTCAGCGTGCTCGTGGCGACGATCGCCGAACGCCGCGCCCCGTCACGTCCGCATCAAGACGCCTGACCAGGTTCGCGTTGATCCGATCGTCGGTTCAACGCGAAGTAACTGTTGAACGCACGGGCAGTGGGTGATTTTCGGCCCCTTCCCATGACCGCGGCGATGCTCCACGGCATCGTCCGAAAGGAGCAACACACTGATGGATCAAATCAATCTCGAAGCGATTGACATAGACGGCGCCGTCCGCGAGGCGGCAGAAGAAGTAGGCGGCGACACCCGCCTCGGATTCCTGCGCAAAGGCGCGCTTGCCGGTGGAGCCGCCGTTAGCGGAGGCGCGATCCTGAGCGCGCTCGTGCCGAGCACCGCCTTGGCGGCGGGCCGGCCGCCGAGCACGTTCGGTGCAGGAGACATCGGGATCCTGAACTTCGCGCTGACGCTGGAGTATCTGGAAAGCTCGTTCTACAACGAGGCGACCAGCGCCGGCAAGATCACCGACCCCGCACTCGTGCAACTGCTGCGAACCGTCACCAAGGACGAGAACGCCCACGTGAAGTACCTCAAGGCGGCGCTCGGCCGACACGCGGTCAAGAAGCCGAATTTCGACTTCCAGGGCATCCCGAGCGATCAGTCCAAGTTCGCGGCGACCACGTACGTCCTCGAGAACACCGGCGTGCACGCCTATCTCGGGCAGGCGCCGAACATCCAGTCGGGCAAGGTCCTCCTCGCAGCGGCATCGATCGTGACCATTGAGGCGCGGCACGCCGGAGCGATCGGCCTCTACCTCGGCAAGGCGATCGCGCCCAGCGGGCCGTTCGACACCGGCCTCACCGCAGCCCAGATCCTCGCCGACGTCAAGAAGACGGGCTTCATCAAGTAATGCGATGAAGTGTGTGTCGGGCGCGGTCGGCCGGGCCCGCCCGACATAACCGCCGGCAGCGGGAGACCAGGGCCCTGACCAGGGTCGTCACGGGTGCGACGGCCGGAGCCGACCGGATAGCTTCGGTGCGAGCGGCGCACGTCCGTTCATCGACTGGAAAGAGGTAACTCGGTATGGCTGCTTCCGATCCGACCATCGTGCTCGTCCACGGCGCGTTCGCCGACGCTTCGGGCTTCCGCGGTCTGTACGACGAGCTTCTCGGCGAAGGCGTGACGATGATCGCCTCGCCGAACCCGCTGCGCGGGCTAACCGGCGGCGACGGCCAGTACCTACGGGGCGTGATCGACGAGATCGACGGACCCGTTCTACTGGTCGGTCACTCCTACGGCGGCGCGGTCATCACCGCCGCCGGCACGGCCGACAACGTGGTCGGTCTCGTCTACATCTCCGGCTTTGCTCCGGATGAGGGCGAGAACCTAACCGACCTGCAGTCCAAGTTCCCCGCTCCGGGAATCGTGCCGTACATCGTCCAGCACCAGTTGCCAGACGGCGGCGCCGAGTTCACGCTCGCGCTCGACGGGTTCCACGAGTCGTTCTGCGCCGACCTCCCGGCTGATGACGCCGCGTTCTATGCGATCTCGCAGCGCCCGCTCGCCGGTGTTGCGCTCACCGAGGCCGCGCAGACCCCGGCGTGGCGCGGCCGCCCGGTGTGGGCGGTGCTGCCGACCGCCGACCGGTGTATCGACCCCGGCGTCCACCGGTTCAGCTACGAGCGAATGGACGCGCAGATCACCGAGGTCGAGGGTGCCTCGCACGTCGTCATGATCTCGCATCCCAAGGAAGTCGCGGAGGTCGTCATGACCGCCGTCCGAACCTGCGCCGCGCAGCCGGCCTGACCTGCGAACCCGCGAAGCGTCAGCGTGAGTTCGCTGGCGCTTCGAACGTCACGGTCGTTCCCACGGCTGACTGCACGAAGGCCTCGGGCATGGCCTTGGCGATCGCGTGGACCGCTCTCCAGCCGGAGCAGTGCGCCGGCAGGACCCGAGCAACTCGGGCGGCGCGCAACGCCTCGACGGTTGGCTGGATGCGCGCTTCGAACAGTCCACCGGTGAGATGCAGGCCGCCGAGAAGGCCGGCGATGCGGGTCTCCCCGGTCAGGCGTTGGGCGTGAAGCAAGACGTTGATCACGCCTGCGTGCGAACAGCCCGAGATGATCACCAAGCCGCGGTCGCGGACGTTGAGGACGAGCGCTTGGTCGTCCCAGATCATCGGATCCGGCCGCCAACCGTCTTCCTCGCGCGCCTGGTGGATGGGAAAGCCGGTCTCGAACTCCGTGACCCGCTCCACCTGTCCGGACACCAAAACCGCGCCGTCGAGCAGCAGGCTGTGCGCGCGCTCCTCGATAACCTCAAGGCCCTCGGCTTCAAGGTCGTGTCGGCTCGGCGGCGGCAGTCGCAGCTCGCCGCCAGAGGGAAACGCGACCCTCCGCTCGCGCCATGCGTCGGGGTGGATCACGAGCGGCAACCGGGAGCGCCCCCGATGACGGACGAGCCCCTCGAGGCCGCCGTGATGATCGGCGTGGCCGTGCGAGATAACGATCGCCCGCAGATCACCCACCGGCACCTGAAGCACGTCGAGGTTGCGAGCCACCGCGTGCGGCGTGAGGCCAGCGTCGTAGAGCACAGTGCGCCGATCCCCATTCCGCTCGACGCTGACCAACGCGGAGAAACCATGCTCGGCGACCAGCTGCTCGGCCGCGCCGAAGTCGCCGGCCTGGTAGCGAGCCACGCCCTCCTCGCCGGCCATCAGCACGTCGAGGAAGTTGTCGATCACGACCGTCACCTCGACACGATCAACCTCGGCGAGCACTGCTACTGAAGGCCGGTGCGGACGGAGGTGATCCGCTGCGTGTTGAAGCCGAACCAGTGCATCCGGCCCATGTAGCGCGCATGCTCGACCTTCAGGCAGCGATCCATGATGACCGTCACACCGCCGTCCTGCGCGATTCGTGCGCCCTCCTCGTTGATCACGCCGAATTGACACCACATGGCGCCGGCATGGATCGCGACGGCGTCGCGTGCGATCGCCGGCAGCGCATCCGGCGCGCGGAAGACGTTGACGATGTCCACCGGCACCTCAACATCGAGCAGGCTCGGGTAGCTCGCCTCCCCGAGAACTTCGGTCTCGCGGGGATTCACCGGGATCACCCGATAGCCGTGCCGTTTGAGGTAGAAGCCGACGAAGTGGCTGGCCCGCAACTCGTTGCTGGACAGGCCCACGATCGCGATCGTGTTCGCGGTGTGGAGCACGTGCTGGATCGTCGACGGGTCCTGGTAGCGCTCGAGCTCGGTCATTTCACGCTCGCGAGTCCGTGCTCCGGGTCTCGTCTGACGCGCGCGAGCCCCTGCTCCAGGTCCCAGATGAGGTCGTCGACCGACTCCGTCCCGACCGACAGTCTGACCGTCCCGGGTCGCACCCCGGCCGCCTCGAGTTCGGCGTCGCTCAGCTGGCGGTGGGTCGTGCTGCCGGGGTGGATGATGAGGCTCTTGGCGTCGCCGACGTTGGCCAGGTGCGACCACAGCGTCAAGCCGCGGATCAGCTCCTGTCCACCCGTTCGCCCACCGGCGCAATCGAACGAGAACACGGCGCCCGCTCCGCACGGCAGGTACTTCTCGACGAGCGGCCGGTACGCGCTGCTCGGCAGGCCCGGGTAGGCGACGTTCGAGGCCAGCTCGTGCGACTCGAGGAACGCTGCGACCGCCTGCGCGTTCTCGACGTGGCGTTGCATCCGCAGCGATAGCGTCTCCAGCCCTTGGAGGAACAGGAACGCGTTGAACGGCGCGAGCGCCGCGCCGAGATCGCGCAGCGTCTCGGCGCGCAGCTTCATCAGGTAGCCGTACGTGCCGAAGGTCTCGTGAAACTGCAGGCCATGGTAGGCCGAAGACGGATCCGCGACGACCGGAAAGCGCCCGTTCGACCAGTTGAACGTGCCGGCCTCGACGACGACGCCCCCGATGCTAGTCCCGTGGCCGCCGATGAACTTCGTCGCCGAGTGGATCACGATGTCGGCTCCCCACTCGATCGGGCGGCAAAGGTAAGGCGTGGCGAACGTGTTGTCGACGATCAACGGAAGATCATGTTCGTGCGCGATCGACGCCACCGTCTCGATGTCGAGGACGTTGCCCGCCGGGTTGCCGATCGTCTCGCCGAACAATGCCTTGGTGTTCGGGCGGAGCGCCCGGCGCCATGCGTCTAGATCGTCGGGATCGACCCACGTCAGCTCCACGCTCATCTTGCGCAGTAGGTGCTTGAACTGGTTCACGGTCCCGCCGTACAGCGCCGAGGACGAGACGACGTGGTCGCCCGGCTCGAGCAGCGTGAACAGCGCGGCGGCCTGCGCGGCGATCCCGCTGGCGAACGCCACCGCGCCGCATCCGCCCTCGAGGTTCGCCACCCGCTCTTCGAAAACCGCGACCGTCGGATTCATGATGCGTGAATACGTGTTCCCGTACTCCTGGAGGTTGAAGTAGGCCGCCGCCGATTCCGGGTCCTCGAACACGTAGCTGGTCGTTTGGAAGATCGGGACCGCGCGAGCTCCCGTATTCGGGTCGGGTCTCTGTCCGGCGTGGAGTTGCCGTGTCTCGAATCCGAACGCACGGTCCTGCGCCGGTCGGTCGTGCTCTTCGGTCACCGGCTGCCCTCCAGGAAATGACGAATGATGGGTGTCTGTCGCGCCTCCTCGAGGAGGAAGCAGTCGTGGCCGTACGGCGCGTCGATCACGTTCAGCTCGACCGGCTTGCCGAGGCCGCGAAGCGCGGCCTCGATGTCTTGCGATCCCGACGGCGGGTACAGCCAGTCGGAGCTGAAGGCGATCAGCAGCGTCCGCGCCGAGACGCGCTCGAGCGCGCGGGTCAGCGATCCGCGGCCGTGCTGCCGGGCGAGGTCGAAGTACGTCAAGGCCCGGGAGGTGTAGAGGTACGTGTTGGCGTCGAACCGCTTGACGAACGAGTCGGCCTGGTGGCGCAGATAGCTCTCGACCTCGAACTCCGGCTCGCTCATCGTGTAGCGGATGTCGTCGGCGAATTGAAGTCGCCGGCCGAACTTGTCACTCAGTCCCGGCGCTGACAGGTAGGTGATGTGGCCGATCATGCGGGCGACGCCCATCCCCGCGTTGGGTCCGTCGCCCGTGCCGTCGTAGTAGTGACCGCCCTGCCACGCCGGGTCGCGCATGATGGCCTCCCGGGCGATCGCGTTCCAGGCCAGGCCCTGCGGGTGGAGCGCATGCGTACTGGCGATCGCCACGACCCCGTCGACCTGGTCTGGGAACAGGATCGCCCACTCGAACGCCTGCATCCCCCCGAGCGAACCACCTGCGACCGCTGCGAGGCGGTCGATCCCGAGTTCGTCCAGGAAGGCACGCTCGGTTCTGACCATGTCCGCGACGGTGATCACGGGGAAGTCCGAGCCATACGGTCTGCCCGTGGCCGGATCGAGCGATGAGGGTCCCGTGGTCCCGCCGCAGCCGCCGAGCAGATTCGTGGAGACGACGAAGTAGCGATCGGTGTCGAAGGCCTTACCGGGCCCGATCATCCCATCCCACCACCCGAGACCCTTGCCGGCCGAGCCATCGCGATCCTCGGCGCCGAATCCGTCTCGAGTGCTCCGGCCGGCTGCCGTCTCCGAGTACCCGGCCGCGTGCGCGTCGCCGCTGAGCGCGTGACAGACCAAGATCACGTTGTCGCGCCGGGGCGAGAGCGCGCCATACGTTTCGTAGGCCACGCGGACCGGGTGCAGATCCCGTCCGCAGTCGAGCCGCACCGGATCCGGCAAATCGAGATATCGGGTTTCGACGGTTCCGACCGAGCCGGCCGCGAGCGTCGGCACTGGCGCGGTGGGCACAGTTAATTCCTCTCTCCCTGGGGTCTTGATATTGTCGACCGACCTTATCGGGAATCTGCATTATGTAAGAAAGGGGCAACGGGGACATGTCCACGATCGACAACGGAGTCAACGTTCAGGCGCTACTCGATGCGCGCGCAGCTCTGGCGGAAACGCCGGCAGCCGCCCAGTTCACATGGCGGGCATCGTCCAAGTGGACAAGCGGCGTCCACAGCACGATCACGGTCCAGGATTTCTTCGGGCTCGGGGAGGAGCAGAGCCACAAGATCGAAAACGAATTCGACTCCGACCACCCGGAGATCTTCGCCGCCGAGGACAACGGCATAACCCCGATCGAGTACCTCCTCGTGGGCCTTGCGGGGTGCCTGAGTGCTGGCGTGGCGTCGATCGCACAGAATCGCGGGATTCAGCTTCGCTCAGTCGAGTCGACCGTCGAGGGAAGCCACGACCTCCGCGGGTTCCTCGGCGTCGACAGCGACGTCCGCAACGGGTTCAACGACATCAAGGTGACGTTCACGATCGACGCGGACGCGTCCAGGGAGGAGATCGAGGCCCTGGTCGCGCAGTCCCAGAAGCGCTCCGCGGTGTTCGACGCACTCTCGAACCCGACCGAGGTCACCGTCACCGTCGCCTGAGGGTCCTCGCCGCCGGGCGCTGAGGGACCTCGCCATCGAGCGCTTCACCACCGTCGTCATCGGCGCCGGGCACGCCGGCCTCGCCGCCAGCCACTTTCTGACTGAGCGGTCGATCGACCACGTGGTGCTCGAGCGGGGCGAGGTGGCGAACTCCTGGCGGCACGAGCGCTGGGACTCGCTGCGGCTGCTCACTCCCAACTGGCAGTGTCGCCTGCCGGGCGTTCGCTACGACGGCCCGGATCCCGATGGCTACATGACGATGGCCGAGATTGTCGAGATGGTCGAGCGCTTCGCCGAGCCCGCACTGGGTTGCGTGCGGACCGGGACGAACGTCGTCTCGGTGCGACCGACCGACGATGGCTACCAGGTGATCACGAGCGCCGGTGAGATCCGGTGTCGCACGGTCGTTCTGGCGAGCGGCGCCTGTAACCGGCCGACGATGCCGAGCTTCGCGGACGCGCTGCCGCCAACCGTCAAGCAGCTGACGGCCTTTACCTACCGCGACCCGAGCCATCTTCCCGACGGCGGCGTGCTGGTCGTCGGGGCGTCGGCGACCGGCGTGCAGCTGGCGGCCGAGCTGAGTAGATCGGGCCGGCCGGTGACGCTGTCGGTCGGAGAGCACGTGCGCTTGCCGCGGACATATCGAGGCCGGGACGTCCTGTGGTGGATGGACGCGTCGGGCATCTGGGACCAGCGCTATGACGAGCTCGATGATCTGACCCGAGCGCGGCGGCTACCGTCCCCGCAGCTTGTCGGGACACCCGAGCACGCGACGCTCGATCTGAACGCACTGTCTTCGATGGGGGTCGAGCTGGTGGGCCGCTGGGCGGCCGTCCGTGACGGCCGGGCGCTGTTCTCGGGCGGTCTGCGCAACGTCTGCGCGCTCGCGGACCTCAAGATGAACCGGCTCCTCGGCGTTTTCGACGAGTGGGCTGCGGCGGGCGGATCCGGCGGGGAGTTCGACCCGCCAGTACGACTAGCTCCGACCCAGATGCCCAACTCGCCGCGGTTGCAGCTTGACCTTCGGAGCGGCGAGATCCGCACCGTCGTTTGGGCGACGGGATTTCGGCCCGATTACCGATGGCTCGACGTGCCGGTCCTCGACGCCAGGGGCCAGCTCCGTCACGACGGCGGCGTCGTCGACAGTCCCGGCCTGTACGCCCTCGGACTACCCGTGCTGCGGCGGCGCAAGTCCACCTTCATCCTCGGTATCGAGGACGACGCACGTGACGTGATCGAACACCTGACCGGGTTCTTGGCGAGCGACTCGCGGGTCTCGGTCAACCCGAGCCCGGCCGGGTGATCCACGCCTCGGGATCGTCCGCGAGCAGGTCGATCAGGGCTGGCAGACGGGCGCTCGCGACGTCGGCGAGGGTGACGTGCTCGACCGGGGTAGGCCGAATCCTCCGGCGGCCCACCGCGAACGGTCGCGAGCGGTCCCTCGACTGCGCGGATGACATCCGCGACCGTCACGTCGTTCGCGGCCCTCGCCAGCCGGAAACCGCCTTCGGCGCCGCGCTGACTGCGAACGATCCCGGCGTGGCGCAGCTCTCCCAGGATGTTCTCCAGGAAGTTCAACGGGATGTCCTGGCTGGTCGCGATCCGCTCCGCCTTCAGCGGCTTATCGTCCGTCACCGCAGCCAGCTCGACGGCTGCCCGTACCGCATAGTCCGCCTTGGCTGAAATTCGCATATCGGGTCCTGTCTGTCCGTTGGTGCTGTTCGAGGTCGTGAGTCGAGGACCTTCTGCGAGAGTCGGGTCTGAAGCTGGAAGACCCCAGCCGATGAGTTCAGTCTGGTTCGGCGGTCTCTCAGGGCAAGGATCCGTTCGACAGAAGGAATAAAGATGAGCAAGCTCAGACTCAGCATCACGATGTCGCTCGACGGGTACGCCGCGGGCCCGGACCAAAGCGAGGAGAACCCGCTCGGGGTCGGGGGGATGGATCTGCACCAGTGGTTCTTTCCGCTCGCTGCGTTCCGAGAGCTCCACGGCGGGGCCGGAGGCGAGACCAACGCCAGCTCCGAGGTCGTCGAGGAACGTCGGGCGAACATCGGCGCCACGATCATGGGGCGGAACATGTTTGGCCCGGTCCGCGGTGCGTGGCCAGACGAGTCTTGGCGTGGCTGGTGGGGAGAGGACCCGCCCTACCACCATCCGGTATTCGTGCTCACGCACTATCCGCGCGAACCCCTGGAGATGGAGGGCGGCACCACCTTTCACTTCGTCGACGACGGGATCGAGTCAGCGCTTGCGCAGGCCCAGGATGCCGCCGGGGCACGGGACATCTGGCTCGCCGGCGGGGCGTCCGTGGTCAACCAGTACCTGGAGGCGCGGCTGGTTGACGAGATCGACCTCTCGATTGCACCCGTCATCCTCGGCGCCGGTGCTCGGCTGTTCGAAGGGCTCGAGAGCGGCCGGCTCGCGCTCAACCAGATCAGGGCCGTCGACGCGCCCGGCGTGACGCACATCAAGTACGAGGTCGGCTGACCCGCTGTCGCCCGGCCGAGAGTCTCGATCGCTACGACGAAGCGATTGTCGGCGGCCGCCCGGCGAGCTGCTGGAGTCGCTCGATTGCCGCCGTGACGTGTGTGAGATATCGGTTGACCGCCGCCTGCACGGATGGCTCGGAGGCGTGGTCGGGAAGCGCGCCTAGCAGGTTGAGCCGGCTGCCGGCAATCCAGGCAGAGAGGTCGGGCTCGCGCAACCACCGCCCCTCGGTTCTCCACGTCCGGCTCATCATGCGCGGCCAGTCCTCGACGCTGCTGGCGTAAGGGTTGGGTGGACAAAGCCGGTTCTTGGCCGCGTCGTCGTCGCGGTGAGCTTCGACGAAGCCGATGAGGGCTGCGTTGAAAGAGGGGGAGAGGTGCCGCACCTGCTGGAGGACGATCCGATCAGGCTCGAAGATCGGCGTCGCGGGCGCGTTGTTCAGGCCAAGCGCCGTGCAGTCCACGTGCAGGACGTCGGTGCCGGTTTTTATCTCCCCACGCTGGAGCGCGATCCGATCGGGCTCGATCCGCCGCACTCGTCCAAGCCTTACCACGTCGGTGATCTGGCGTAGGGCGTCCAGCTCGTGGGCGCTGAGCATCGTGCCGCGGTACATGGTTGCCGGGCATGATGGGTCGATACGCACGAGCCGCCGGGAAGCCTCGAGCCGCTCGAAGAGGTCCTCGAGGTTTGCCGCCTGGGCGCCGGCCTCGGCATCGAGGGACATCCCCTCCATGATCGCGCCCACCTGCTCGAGCGGCTGAAACTGCCCGCGGTCATGAAACCACGCGTCGCGGGGCCGAATCCAGCGAATCTGATCTGGCTCGACGCCGTTATCGAGAAGCCAGACGCACGCGTCCGCGGCAGTCTTGCCGGACCCGAGGACGGCGTAGGAGCGGGCCGAGTCAACGGTCGCCGGCAGGTCGTTGATAGGTACGACCCGCGCGCCAGGTGCGACGTCGAACGGCGCAACGTGAGTGGCTGGGACCGACCCCTCCAGGTAACGAGCGTCGACGACCTTGCGACGTACCGCGATCTCGTAAACGTCTCCAGTGCTCAAGCATCTGACCTGCTCGCCGTTACTCCCGCTGCCGAGATGCTCATGCCGGGTGAGCACGCGTACCCGGCCGGTTCGCGTGAGCTGGTCGGCCGCCTCGCCGAAGTACGCGCGGACCTCGTGGCCCGTCGCGCGTTCGTAGTATCCGGCGTTCTCGCCGGTCTGGTCGATGCGGTCCTCACCGAGCGCCAACGAGTTCACGCCATAGTACGCGGAGGGTGTATGTAGACGAACGAACGGATAGGCGTCCAGCCAATGACCTCCCACACCTGGTCGGCGATCGATCACGGTCACCTCAACGTCTGCCCCGGCCACCAGCGCATCGGCGAAGGCAAGGCCGCTCGCACCAGCCCCCACAACCAGATAGTCCGTGTCGACCGACATGTCAGGTGACGCTGACCGCGATCCGCGGGACGGCGTCGTTTCCGCAGCCACCCAGGCTCCACGCGGGCGGTCCGATGCGGATGTTCAGGGCTTCCATTGATTGGGGTCCTTGCGGTTGGCCGGGGTGATGATCCGGGCCGGCTGTTACTCAAAGCTTACGACTGCGAGTAGCGACGGCGTCGCCTAAAGACCGGCACCAGTAATCGAGAGGCTTCCTGAGTCTGAGCTGTCGGCTACGTGAGCCCCGTTCATCGCTCGCGCTTGCAGCCAAAATGAATTTCAGTTAGCGATCCGCACCGGCGACATGGAGAAGTGAGCGAAGTTGGGGGTGTTCGGCGTTAAAGGGATATAGCCCGCTGGCTGGGGGAAACCACCGTCCCATCGTTTGCGGGCCCCTGACGCTGGGGTCGCCGCTCGCGCCCGCTCGTCTTCGACAAGCTCAACCAGGCGGTGTTGCGCGTCAGTGGGGTGGGACGGCAATACGATCGTGCCCGTCGTGGGGATATGTGTGAGGTGGTCTCCACGCCGGTAAAGCGCGATCGGCATCGGGCCGGCAGCGAGCCTGACTGCATGCGTCCAGCTCGCGACTGTCTCGTCGCCGAGATGTCCGCCCGCGAACACGACGAGATCGGGACGGTGCACGTCGAATGCGTCCCGTAGACCAGCGATGCCGCGCGCGGACAGACTCATGATCCTGACCCCCGCGCGCATGCAGAAGAGCTGCCAGCGCGAGTATGTGCGGGGCGTCGGGGTCGAGCCCATCTCGCGAGGCGTCGCCGACGAAGATCTGCCTGCTGGCGATCGTAGTTACCGAATGCCGTGAGCAGCGAGTTGTTATCGGCTGCGAGCGCCTCGCGCGCGCGCGAAACCGCCGAAGAAATCGACCCGCCATGCTCCCGCGCCTGCCGTAAAGCAGCCACCTCGCAGTGAATGTACATCCGCTGCCGGCCCGGCGATCGCTTCGGCTTTGGGAAGCCGAACCTCGACTCCCACGCCCGCAGCGTGTTCGCGTTGACGTTCAGCAGCGTCGCCGCCTCGCTCGTCTTCAGATAGCGCATGTCAGGCACGGCCCTTCGGGGTGGGTTGGTCCGGTTGGCAGAAGTGCCACCAGAGCGCTGACGTCATGGCGCGGAGGGTCCTACCCCGCTGGGCCATGCTCGGCCGCGATTTGGTGAGGTAATGGCGCTCGTCCAACAATTGCATAGCTTTGTCCGCTCAAGATCGTCGTTACCCAGCCAAATGGGATCAGTCGGCGGCCGTCTCGAGCCCCGCCCTGCGCGCAGCGTGGTCGCGGGCGTGCGCGGGATTCCTGCGAACCGGCGTTGCGAATCGGTGCGGTGATCCGTTTGCGGTGAACCCCCGAAGCAATTGGTGAACCCCTCCTAGGCCCGACGGGCCCGGGCGCCCGCTATCGAAGGAGACCTGGATGTCCGAACCAACGACGACCGAGAGCGCCCGCCGCGAGCCGCGTGCGGTGGAGGCGCTTGCGCGCGATGACGTTGAGCGCAAGAAGTTCTTGACGATGGCCGGACGCGGAATCGGCGCCGGCGCGGCGGCGACGGGGCTGGC
Source organism: uncultured Solirubrobacterales bacterium (assembly GCA_963701945.1). Lineage (GTDB taxonomy): Bacteria > Actinomycetota > Thermoleophilia > Solirubrobacterales > Solirubrobacteraceae > Palsa-465. Next base: position 221,574 of record CAVPBV010000002.1, read on the forward strand.
GGCGTTCATCGCGGCGTGCGGCTCCTCGACGTCGTCCTCGTCGTCTCAGAACCCGGCGAGTACGGGTTCCAGCTCGGGCTCGAGTTCAGCCGCGGCGGCGGGGTCGTCGACGAGCGGTTCGGGCGGCATGTCGGATCCGAGTGATTTGACGATCGTGAACTATGCGTTGACGCTCGAGTACCTGGAATCGCAGTTCTATGCCGAGGTGGCCAACAGCGGTCTGTTCGACGGAAAGACGCTGTCGGTGCTGAAGTCCTTCGGGGCTGAAGAGCAGCAGCATGTGACCGCGCTCCATAAGGTCGCCAGCGGTCTTGGAACTCCAGCAACAAAGCCCATGGGCAAGTTCCCACTGCACAACGCCGGTCAGGTGGCATCGCTTGCCGGGACGGTCGAGAACGTGGGGGCGGCGGCGTATTTGGGGCAGGCCGGGAACATCCACAGCAAGGAGATCCTCGCGGCTGCGTTGGCGATTCACACGATCGAGGCGCGTCATGCCGCGACGCTGAACACGCTGCTGAAGCTGTCCCCGACGCCGCAGGGCGCGTTCGCCAAGCCGATGTCGATGGCGCAGGTGCTGGCGGCTGTCAAGCCGTTCATCGCCTAACCCGTTGCCGCGAGCCGAAAGACTTCAAGAAAGGAACATCGAAAATGAACAGGTCTGACATTGCGAGTCCCGAGCTCGGTGCCGTTGAGGTTCACGGTATGAGCCGGGCGAGTTTCATCCTGCGGGGCGCCGTCGCCGCGGGCGCCGTGTACGGCGCTGGCGCCGTCGGTCCGTATGTGTCGAGCGCGCTGGCGCAGAGTACTAGCTCGGACATCGACATTCTGAACTTCGCGCTCACGCTCGAGTATCTGGAAACCGACTTCTACAACGTCAAGGGCGCCACGGTGGGGCTCAGTGGCGAGGCGAAGAAGCTAGCCCAGTCGTTCGGGGACGAGGAGGCCGACCACGTCGCCGCACTCACGAACGCGATCACCGCCGCCGGGGGAAAGCCGGTCGCCAAGCCGAAGTTCGCGTTTCCGGTCACCGACCAGGCCGGCTTCCTCAAACTCGCCTACGTGCTCGAGAACACCGGTGTGGGCGCTTATAACGGCGCCGGCCCGTCGATCGTGAACAAGCAGTATCTCGCCGTCGCCGGGTCGATCGTGCAGGTCGAGGCGCGCCACGCGGCTGCGATCGCGTTACTCACCGGCGAGGGGATCACACCCTCGGGCGCGTTCGACCTGCCGCTGTCCAAGGCGCAGGTGCTGGCTAAGGCGGGGCCGCTGATCAAGCAGTGATCAATGCGTGTCAGCTCGCGACGCGGGCTCGTTCCTCGCGTGCGGTATCGCGCGTGGGGAGCTTGTACACGAAACTCCTTCGCGCGTGGTGGTAGGCGGCGTCGGGCCCGAAGAAGCATTGGTAGCAGCGTGCCAGCTCCTCTTGGCGGTAGGCCTCGAGTGGTTTGACCCGCTCGTCGATCACGCGTCGGCGTCGCTTATCCTGGAGGCGCAGCTGGTGGAGCCCGTCGTACGCGATGCGTTCGGCGAAGCGAGTGGTCTCTGTCCGGAAGTCGTCGAGGTTGGTATCGAAGGCCGCGTCGAGTAGTCCGATGTTGACTGCTTCGCGTGAGCCGACTGGCTGGAACGGCGCTCCGGTGAGCCGCGCTGTCGTGGCCTGACCGATGCGCCGTGGGAGCAGGTAGGTCCAGTACTCGGATCCGTAGAGGCCGCCCATGTGCTGGTAATAGGGGTTCAGGACGGTGTCCTGGTGTGCGAGGACGTAGTCGGCGGCGAGCGCGAGCGGCACTCCGCCGGCTGCCGCGTCTCCGGCCAGCGCCGAGACGACGAGGTGCGAGTCGGTGTGAACGATGTCTTTGACCAGGTCGTCGATCGCCTGGAGGTTGCGCCAGGACTCCTGGGCTGGGTCCTCGGCCGCCTCGATCTCGTTTAGGTGAATGCCGTTCGAGAAGTAGTCATCGCCTCCGAGCAGCACGATCACTCTGGTGTGCCGTTGTGCGCGGGCGTGCGCAAATGCCTCGCGAAGGCGTCCGCACTGGTCGGTGCTCATCGCGCCGTTGTAGAACGCGAACCGCAGGTAACCCACGCCCGCGTGCTCGTGGTAGGCGATCTCGCGGTAGGTGTGGTCCTCAGGGAGGTGCGCGTCGAGCGCGATCTCGACCTCTGGAACCTTGACGTCGATGCCGGCGAGCGCGAGCGCGTGGGTGGCAGGCAGCTTGAAATGCCGGTTTGCCGGCGTGTCTGGTTGTTTGAGGTGGGTGATCCAGACCGCGCCGTCGAGCGTGGCTCGGCAGATCGCGCCGTTACGCTGCCCGATCAGTTCGCCGGGCCGGCCGCGCAGTGCGAGCTCCGCGTGTGCCCCAAACAGGTGAAAGTGGACGCCGTCGATTGCGTCGAGCACGCCGGGGTGACCGTCGCCAGCGCGCACCTTCCGCAGGACACGCTCGGTCAGGTCGGACTGCCAGTCGATCCCACGAACCTCCTGGGCCATCAGCGGCAGGCAGGGCCCGGGCGCCACGCTCGCAACGCCGGTGCTTGCCGATGGCGCTGCCCCGACCAACACAAGTCTGTCGAGCGCGTCCAGGACCGCTTCGATCGCCGCGCGACGGACCTCGTGCCGGTACAGGCTGCTCTTGGCCACCTTCCGCATCCCGAACTTGCATGTCGCCCATACCTCTCCGGCGTCGACATCCTCGATGGCCTCAAGCACGGTCACTCCCCAATCCGGCTTATCGAGCTCGATCGCCCAATCCAGCGATGAGGGCCCACGATCGCCCCGGGGTCCGGGGTGCACGATCAGGCAGCGATGCCGACGCCAGATCGATTCAGGGATCAGCGTCTTGAGAAACGGACACACGACCAACTCCGGAGCGTGCGCCCGCACCGCTGTCTCCATCGCCGGGGCCGAGTCGACGACCGCAACCGCGACGTCGTGACCGAGGTCGGTCAACGCGATCCAGGCGCGCTGGCTCAAGCTGTTATGCGCTGATACGAGAAAGAGAATCTGCATGGCAAGTGAGGACGCTTAGGTGTAAGAGGCGCGCCGCGCCGCGGAAATACGCTCTTTTTCGAGGCTTACGCGCGGCTCGGGCGAACGGTTCGCGGCTTTCGCTTACCGCTCGGCCAAGACGCTAGGGAAACCACCCCGCGCTCGCATCAGGGGGACACCCTGAATAGACACAGACAGCTGGGCGGTCTGATCAGGGACCTCGCCGGCCCCGTGCGCCTCGCCACGCAAGCCAGGCGCGCACGTAGTGCAGCGTTGCGCGGGAGCTCCAACGGTGCCTTAGCGGATCAGGGTCGAAGGTGTGATCGGCATCGTCGGGTCGACATCTGGGCTCGATGGCTCGAAGGAATGTCCATTCGGCGTGACTTGCGACCGTCGGCGGCCTTATGGTGTTGGGATGCCTGGCTCGCTGACGACTTCCGCCATCCCGAACGCGTCGACCTGGGGACGGGACACCATCTACGCCCAATCCGCGAGAGCGACGTCGACATCGACTACCACGCGGTGATGAACTCCCGCGAACGGCTCTGGGCTAGGTATGGCGCGATGTGGGGTTGGCCACCGGCCGACATGACGTATGGATTCGACCGCGAGGATCTCGCCCGCCATGAGCGCGAGATCGCCGCTCATGTGACGTTCAACTACGCCGTGCTCAATGAGGACGAGACCGAGCTGCTCGGATGCGTGTACATCGACCCGCCGGAGGAGGACAGTCCGGACGCCGCCGACGTACTCGTCTCGTGGTGGGTGGTCGATCGAGAGGCCGGTGGGGAGCTCGAGCGCGCGCTGGATGAGTTCGTCCCGCGCTGGCTCGCCGAGCGTTGGGGCTTCCACGCCGCTCATTACGCACCCTGACCGGCAGTCCATCATCCGGCTCGGCCCAGTCGAGCCTGCCCTTCCTACCTATACAAGGTCGTTCTGTGATCGATGAGTCTGGCTCTCGATCGCAGTCACGACCCGCTTTCCTGGCCTGGCCGCCCCGGCGACTCCGTTGCGCTCCTGTCCACGAACACTCCCAACAGTTCGCCGACGGTCGGCTCTCGACCGATGGGCGCTGGCAGCGGCAGGTGGTCCTGGATGCGGTAGCGGTTGCGACGGCCGTCCTTTTCCTTGACCACATAGCCGGCTTCGGTCAGGTCGTTGACGATCCCGAACGCCCGGCGCTCGGTGACACCGAGTACATCGGCGATCTCGCGCAGACGGACACCCGGATCGCGCGCGATGCAGACCAGCACCCGGGCGTGGTTCGTCAAAAGCTCCACTCGCCCACCAGACAAATATAGAAGAAGGCATTCTAGAAATCACTTGCTAATTTCTTGACCCCGGAGTAGTGTCGGCGCGGACATCTCAAGCCCGGGTGTGAAGGAAGCCAACGGCCTTCTCCGGCCTGAGACCGACAGAGAGGGGCAGCCATGACCGCGACGTCCGACATGACCGGCGTGGAAGTGACACCTGTGGCGGCCCGCCACGACACGACGTCTCAGGCGGCGAGAGATTGGCAGCGGTATGCCTGGGCGGCGGGCATCATTTACGTCATCGCGCTCGTCGCGGAATCGGTGGTCGCGATCGGAGTCGGACTGACCCAGAACGACTCAGCCGGGAAGATGGCGACCGCGCTGTACGAGCACCGCACGCGGCTGGTGGTGATCGCGTGCCTGTCGGTCGTCTACGCCGCCAGTTTTCTGATCTACCTCTGGAGCCTTTACAACCAGCTGCGCGGCACGCCCGACCGGCCACGGATCCTCGCCCCCTTGGTACTGGCCGGCGGAACGCTCTTCGTGGCCCTGCACGCGGTCAGCGACATCGGCATCACCGGTCTGGTCGGCGCCAAGCTCGCGGCCTACGGCGCTCAGCACGACCACAGCGTCTCCTACTCGCTGTACCTCACGACGTATGCATTTGACAGCGTCGCCGACGTGTTCGGCAGCCTCTTTGCTCTGGCAACAGGGTTGATCGTGCTAAAGAGCGGCGACCTGCCACGCTGGCTCGGATGGATGTCGATCGTTGCCGGACTCATGTTCTTCCTTCAAGCCTTCGGCCTCGGCGGCGTCATCGCCTCGTTCGGGCTAGTCCTCGACATCATCGGCTTCGTGCTGTTCCTGATCTTCGTTCTCGCTAGCAGCATCATCTTCCTAAGGCGACCAACCGCGGTCTCCAACACCGCGGCGGCCGCGATCAGCTAGGTCCTGAGTAGAGGACCCGAACGATCGCGGGAACGCTGATCTTCAGCGAGGAAGCGCCGGACCTGCGTCCGGGCGCTCGGTGGCTCGTGTTGGGTGTGCTTTACGCCGGCACGAGGTTACGTTTCTCTTACCAAACCCAGTGCGGAACGGCACGGATCGGATGCAGCTCGGCCTCGGTTGGCGGTGCACGTCGATGATGTTGGGCGCAAGCTTGGTGAAAAGGGTGCTTGAGAACCTCGTCGGCGAGCGCCAGCGAGCCCCGGTATGTCGCGCTCGCTAGCGAGCATCGGCTCGCACAGCGCGCGACCGTCACCTCCGACGAGTTGGAAGACGAGCCGTGGATCGAGATCGTCGAGTCGATTCCGGGGCGTGCGGTAGGCGTAGCCTCGATGCGCCGGATGGTTGTCGGTACCTCGCCAGCGTCGCGCGCGAGTCGAGTGCATCGCGCCAGTGACCCACTGGACGTATGCCCCGGCGCGCCGGCGGACAAGGGTGTCGACCAGGGTGTGACGGGCGCGAGGCGACGCGACTCGTCCACGCTGCGTGGACTCATCACTTCAATGGTCCTTAAGGCCCATGACAGGAAAGGAGAAGGTCAATGTCCTTCAAGAAGAAGGTGGGGGCAATCGCAGCGACCATGACCGCCATCTGCGGCATGAGCGCGCCGGCGGGGCTCCCTGCGAGCGCTGCCACCCCAGCCTGCGGCCAGTACTGCATCGGGGTTTTCAGCAGTGAGCTGGGGACCTACGCCCAGCCCAACTTCGTCGAGCACGTTTTCGGCGGGCTCGCCAGGGTCGGCACGGAGACGGGCCTGACCGCGGCCAGCAGCACCGATCCGTCCGAGGACTTCATGAACCCTCACCAGGGTGACGTTTCCGACTACTACGCGCTTGGATTGGTGTCGGCCGCCGTGAATCGTCACTACGGCAGCCTGGAGGCCTCGCAACTCGAGTACGCCCCTCTCGGACAGCCCACCGGCCTGTGCGTGGGAGTCGCGATCTCCCCCTTCTCAGGCGAAGCACTCAGTTTGCAGCCCTGCACCGTTCCTGCGCGGACCGTGTGGATCATCGGGACTGCTCTCTCACCGGCCACCGCGTCCGCCGGGTTCTTCCCGATCATCAGCGCGGCGACAACGGACTTCGTCCATCCGTTCGCGATGACCTACCCGCGTCACGTTAACACCGACACGATGCTCCCGCCGATCCGGCTCCGCCACCTGCAGTTCCGCGGCCCTGCCCACACGGTGCCCGACACCCAGTTCTGGGGCGTGAAGCTCGGGGTTCTCTGACGAGCTGTTCACCCCAGCATCAAGCGAGGAGATGGCGTCGCGCGCCGGGCGGCGCCCTCCCCAATTTCCAAACCGCAGGAGGAGCAGATGACCGCTGTTGAAGTTGGACTACTGACGAACCGCCACAATCCCGCGATTCGCCCGTTCCACGTGAACGCGCCGGAATCGGACCTCACCGAATTACGCCGACGGATCAACGCCACGCAATGGCCCGAACGAGAACCGGTGACGGACGACACCCAAGGCGTGCCGCTTGCGATGGCTCAGGAGCTCGCCCGCTACTGGGCTACCGACTACGACTGGCGCAAGTGCGAGGCGAAACTGAACGCGCTGCCGCAGTTCATCACGGAGATCGACGGGCTCGACATTCACTTCGTTCATATCCGGTCCCGGCACGAAGATGCATTACCGCTCATCGTCACGCACGGCTGGCCGGGCTCGTTCGTCGAGCAGCTGAAGATCATCGACCCGCTCACCAATCCCACCGCCCATGGCGCGAGCGCCTCAGACGCATTCCACCTGGTAATTCCGTCCATCCCCGGCTACGGGTTCTCCGGGAAGCCGACCGCGACCGGCTGGGACCCCGCGCACGTCGCCCGGGCGTGGGTAGAGCTCATGAAGCGGCTCGGCTACGCGCAGTTTGTTGCGCAGGGCGGGGACGTGGGCGCGTTCGTCTGCGACCGGATGGCCGAACAGGCCCCTCCGGCGTTGCTCGGCATCCACTCCAACTTTCCGGCCACGGTCCCGCCGGACATCTTCAAGGTTCTACAGGCCGGCGACCCGCCGCCCCCCGGGCTCTCCCACGATGAGACATGCGCATATGAGCAACTCCGCGCCGGTGCCGCGCACCGCGCCTACGCGCTCATGATGGGCACGCGCCCACAGACTCTGTACGGGTTGGCCGACTCACCCATCGGACTCGCCGCCTGGTTCGTCGACCACGGAGACGGGACTGGGCAGCCAGGGCTCGTCGGCGAAGTCGTCCAGGGGAAGCGGGTGGGCGAGCTCACGCGCGACGACGTCCTCGACAACATCACCCTCTACTGGCTCACGAACACGCCGGTGTCTGCCGCTCGGCTGTATTGGGAGAACAAGATCCCAACCTTCCTCGCCGTCAACGTCTCCGTTCCGACGGCCATCAGCGTCTTCCCGTACGAACGCTACCAAGCGCCCCGGAGCTGGGCTGAGCGGGCCTACCACAACCTCATCTACTACAACCAGCTCGACAGAGGCGGCCACTTCGCGGCCTGGGAACAGCCACAACTATTCGCAGACGAGGTCCGTGCAGGCTTCAGGCCACTGCGCGACAACTGAACAGCCGCAGACAGCGATAGCCCAACACCCGACCCACAAGAGCGAGCGAGCCGAAGCGTCTCGGTGCAACGCCGCCGCGACGCCGCTGTGGGTGCGACGATCACCGGGAGCGCCATCCATCGACGAGACGTTCGGGTCCCGGACGAGGAGAGACGCGAGCTCGCGGGTGCTTCCACGGATTCCAGCTAGTGCCCGCTACCGCGTCGCACGAGTTGCACCACCCGGGTCCCAAGGCGTCTCGACCGTACTCCTCCGCCACGAACGCGACAGCGGGCTCGTCGGGACGCGTGGCGGCTCACGGCCGGCCAGCTAACGCCGGCCGAGATCGAAGCGGTCTGCTTGCCGCCGCGTCGACAATCGGCGGGCTGCAAACGGTCGGCCCGCTTAGCGTCGTGCTCCCTTCCTGGCAGAGCACCAGCCGCGTCGTCAGCGAGGATCTCTTGTGCTCAGGACGAAGGGGAGCAGTCTCGGCGCCGGCCTGCCGCGGCCGGCGCGAGACACCTCGTTTTCGTCCGTTCCAGGAGGGAGGTCGCGGCCGTCGCGCACTTCTGCTTCGGTCGGATCGCTAGCAGCGGTTTTGCAAGCATCGGGCACATGCGCGGGTGCGCATTGGCGGATACCAGGTCGGTTCACGACCGCGACACCGGGCCTGCTTCTGTGTGGGCGCGGTACTGAGGCTCGTTGGCGTGGACTCGAGCGCAGGCGGCCGTGCCCGGCCCAGTTGCCCGTCTAACCCGGGTGTATAATTGGCATCGGCCCGCTCTAACCTTCGGCGGGCACGTTGTTCCGGCTCCAGCGATTGGCCGGTGTGAGCGTTTGGCCTAGGCGGTCAGCGCTGAACGCCCGACTAGGAGTCGGCCTTGGAGAAACGCGACAGTCGGTCATGTGTCGGCCTTGATGCCGCACAGTGGCCTGCGCGAGCACGCGCTTGCTGGGCTGAGGGTCGTCGCGATGTGCTTCGCAGGCCCGCCCGACTCGTCCTCGAGCTCGTGCTGCGCGAACCGGATGTCCAACAACTTAGAGCCGTACCGAGGCACAGCCGGCCGCAGCTGTGTCGAAAGCAAGCGAGGGAAACGACATGACAGGTGTACGACAGACCGCCCCGGTTACCGAGCGCCGAGTGGAGCACGCCGGGGCGACCAGGTCGGGGAATAGGAACGGGGACGGTCTGAGCCCAACGACGGGCGGCGCTGATCTGACGCCGACCGTCGCATGGTCCAGGCGTGTGCGGTGGGTCGGCGGGCTGATTCAGGCGGCCTTCGCCGCGTTCTGGCTCGTGCGGGGGAGCGTCGTGCTCGGAGGCGGCGTGGCCGCTGTACTGATCGCGGTATTCGGCGTGATCGTGATCTGCGTATTTGTGTACGCGATCAGAGCCACGGCGGGCACGGCGCCGCGGCCGCGAAGCCCGGAGGGGAAGCGAATCGAGCGGGCCGTCACGATCGCGACGGTGATCGAGTTCGCCGCGGCGATTGTGCTGCCGGTGATCGTCAGCGGGGCTGGTCATTCGGACTGGGTGCTGCCGTCGATCGCGATCACGATCGGACCGCTGTTGCTGTGGCTCGACTACCGAGTCCATATCCCGCGCTACCGGCCGGTCGGCTGGGCGTTGACCGTCGGGCCAGTGATCTTGGTGGTTCTGCTGTCAGGCACGGCGCTGGTGGCGACGACCGGTCTGGGCGCGGGTGCCCTGCTCCTGGCGACGGCCGCGGCGGGCTTCCACGACCTCGCGGGAGTTCGCCGCGCGGCGGACGCCGCGAAGGCTGGAGATGCTGTCATCCCTGCGAGCGCGGGAGCCCCGGCATGAGTGGGGCTCGGATTCATGTGGTGTTCGGGGCGGGACAGGTGGGGCGTGCGCTGAGCGCCCGCTTGGCTGACATGGGGTTGGCGGTCCGAGCGGTGTCGCGGAGTCGGCCTTCGGAGTTGGGCGAGAGGGTTGAGTGGCGGGCAGCCGACGCGAGCGATCCGGTCGCGGCGGCGGATGCGGCGGAGGGCGCGTCGGTCATCTACCAGTGCCTGAACGCGCCCTACACCGATTGGCCGGAGCGCTTCCCCCCGTTGCAGCGAGGGGTGCTGAGCGCGGCCGAGCGCCACGGGGCGCTGCTGGTGAGCCTCGAGAACCTGTATGGCTACGGCCCGACCGCAGGGAAGGCGATGACGGAGGACCTTCCGCTCGTCGCGACGACGGTCAAGGGCAGAACCAGGGCGGCGATGACTCAGGAGCTGCTGGCTGCGGAGGCTGCGGGTCGGGTCCGGATCGCGATCGGGCGCGCTTCTGACTTCTTCGGTGCCGGGATTACCACGGGCACGACGCTCGGCGACCGAGTCTTCGCCAACGCGATCGCCGGCAAACGCGCCGACTTCATCGGCAACCCGGACCTCCCGCACACCTACAGCTACGTTCCGGACATCGCCGTCGGTCTGGCCACGCTCGGCACCGAAGAGCGCGCGGTTGGCGGCGTGTGGCACCTGCCCGGCCCGGAGACGGTCACGACCCGCCAGCTCCTCGAGCTGCTGGCCGGCGACGTTGGACACCCGGTCGGGATGCGCAATCTGCCGAAGCTGGCGGTGCGCGTCTTCGGCGTGTTCAACCCGTTGTTGCGCGAGCTCGTCGAGATGTCCTACGAGTTCGACGAGTCCTTCGTGCTGGACACGACGAAATACGAGTCCGCATTCGGGAACACCGGCACGCCGCTCGCGACCGCGATCACCGCGACCGTCGATTGGTATCGCACGCAGAACGGCTCCTCCACCCCTGCCGACCGAAAGACCTGAGCCCATGACCAGCACAGATGCCGCGACCGCCCGGTTCCGCCAGTTCTCCAACCCGGCCACTGGCGAGTCGATCACGTTCACGGCGACCGCTCAGGACGGTCAGGAGGATGTCGCCCGCTTCGACTGGACCAGCCGGCCCGGCGGCTCGATCACCGAGCACCTACACCCTCACCAGGAAGAACGCTTCATGATCACCGCCGGCGAAGCGCACTTCACCGTCAACGGCCAGAAACGCGTTATCGGGCCGGGCGAGACGATCGTTGTCCCGATCGGCGTCCCTCACTCCGAGTCGAACCCGGGATCGGTGGCCATCGAGGGTGTCGTCGAACTTCGCCCCGGACTCCATTCCAAGGAGATGCACGAAGCCTTCGGTGGTTTGGCGTCCGAGGGCAAGACCACCCCCCGGGGTGCGCCCAAGAACCCGCTCCAGCTCGGCGCGACGCTCTGGCACTTCCGGCGCGAGAACCGTGTCACCTCACCGCCGCCCTGGATGCAAAACCTCATCCTCCCGCCCCTCGCAGCGCTGGCGAAGGTCTTCGGCGTGCACCCCTACTACGAGCGCTGGGACACCCGAATCTCAGCGCTCGAGCCCGAGAGGATGCCATGAGCACGATCCCACTAACCCCGGTGCAACCACCATCCACCTCAACCGCTTTGAAGGGCGGGCGCGCAGCAATCTGACTTGGCTAGCTCCCGATGACGGTCACGGCGGAACGGCGCAGCCCCGCTTTCATCTGACAACAAGTATCAGCGCGGGCCCGCCGAACGCCCTGCAATGCGGGAAAGCGAGCACGTGCTACCCCGGGGTGCTTGCAAGACCGCTGCTAGCGATCCGACCGAAGCAGAAGTGCGCGCGAGACGGCTGCGAACTCTCTCCTGGAACGGACGATTTCCAGCACTCCGACGGAGTCGTCGACCGAGCTGTGCTGCTCCGCCGGCGTTGCGACAGCGAGCCCATCCGGGGGTCTGCCGGAATCGGCGGTCCCAGCTAGCGCTGTGGTGCTAGCTCAGCCGTCAATCCGCGGCGGGTTGCAACGTTTCGGCCGCTGCCTGGAAAGGACGACGAGGGACGGCGCCGGGGCCGAGTGTCGGATCCGCGCAGCGCGGAAGTACGCCGCGTGACTGGGCTCTGCATACGGGCTGTGAATAGCCGCGCCACCAGTCGTCGAGCAGAGCGGCCGCGCGGCGCCGTGACCGCTATTGGGCGTGATGCGCCAGCGAGCCGTCCGTCCTGAATCAAGTGGGCGAGAGCGTTTCTAGTTGCGCCGTGAGTTTGCCGAGTGGGACGCTGGGTTTTTCGGTTACGCGGGAAGAGCGGAACCTCGGGTTACGGGCCGTCTGCCTGCTTGAGATAGACGACTCGGTCTCTCAGTTGCTCATCGGCCATGGTCTGGATCGCTGCGATCAGGCGAGGAATGCCTGCTGGACGTCGACGCGCGAGCTGAGAGCGTCTCTCGCGCTTGAAAGTCCGTGACGTGATCCGAGTCCTGGAGTCTCACGGCTGGCGCCTCGAGCGCCAGCGCGGCAGCCATCGCATCTTCCGCCATGAGAGCAGGCGCGGTACCGTGACAGTGGCCGGCAAGCCGAACACGGACATTCCGCCCGGGACGCTGGGATCTATCCGGCGCCAGTCGGGCCTGGAGGACGAGCTGCGTTGAGTCAGTACGTGGTCATTTACGAGCAGGGACCGACGAGCTGGGGCGCATGGGTGCCCGACCTTCCCGGCTGCGTGGCAGCCGGGGAAACGCGCGCCGAGGCCGAGCAGCTGATCCGAGAGGCCATCGACGCCCACATCGAGAGCTTGCGCGAGTACGGCGAAGCGGTCCCGGAGCCGTCCTCAACGGTGGGGATGGTGGAGGCGCGCGCCGTCTGAAGGCTCGTTCCATAGAAGGGTCCGATTCTGCTCCTCCGTTGGCTCGGACATCTTGGGGCAACTTGCGGCTTAGCAGGGATTTTCTCGTGGCTGGACCGACGTACCGGGCCATTTTTCGGTTCAGACGGACATCTTGGGACATCTTGCCCCAGCACTGAGTGCGTGGAGTGTGTTGCTGCTCATGGGGTGACTGTGCGGCTGGTGGTGCTGAATGACGTTGGGGCGCGCCAGCGCCCTAACACAGGTGCCAATCAGCGCGGACGGGCGTCGCTGTCAACCAGCGCCGAGACCGGTGGCGCATCAAGGCGACCCGCGTACTGCGGATGCGATCGAGGCGCTGCTTGACAGTCGACGACCGGACGCGCTACCAAGCGGTGGAGGATCGACCCGTCATGGGATCCGCCCGGTGCGGTGGCGCACGATCGCCTAGTCGCCGACGCGACGGCGGGGGCGTCGAGGCCGCAAGGCGCGGATGCGATGGTGGCGTCGACTTCGTCCGCGTGGTCGGAAACGTGTGGCAACGCGATCGCGCGTTGGCGGCCGCCCTGGTCATCGTGTCGTCGGCAGAGTGCTGGCGGGAGTAAGGCCTCTCAAACCGCGAAAGCGGTCGTCCGCCGGGTGCGAGATCACGGGGCGGACGACCTCAACCTCGAGAACTGACCGGCCGTCAGTCTGCCTCCGGATCTAGCCGCCCCCCAAAGGAGGCACCGCTCGCGGCCATCGTGTGACCGACGATGAACCCCGGGCTCTGACCAGACGCTGGTTGGTCGGGGAACATCACGCGTGCACGACCGGCCGCAGCACGCAGCAACTCAGCATTGATCTCAGCTCGCGTCAATGCGATCCCGGCCGCCGGCCACTCGCAAACGAATCGGACTGGTCCATCTGGAGGAAGCGGCCAGACCCAGAAGTCCTGACGCCAGCGACCCCCGCCGCCCCCACCACCCTGGCCAGACAACACGGGTCCGTCCGGCTCTGCGGAGCCGTGAAAGCGTCCGCCGACATTCGTGGCTTTACCGCCGTCAGCAAACTCGATGCCAAACCTCAACATCGTCTCGTAGCTGCTGGATCGACCGGGACGGTGATAAACGCCGTTCAACGACGGCTCGAGCTCGCTTGCGTCCCCATCGGCTAGTAGCACTCGCACCTCTAGCTCAAACCCGGTCGGGTACACCGCACAGCGCCCGACGAAGACCGCCGCCCGCTCATTGGCGGCGAGAACGATCTCTAACGGTGCAACACCGGGCACGAGGCCGTGAGGCGGCCCGCTCCACGGCGGCGGAGGCGGCTGCGGTCCCTGTTCTCGGACCGGAGCGGGACGCTCAAAGAACTCGTCAGTCATGCGGCGAAGATACACCCACACAGCGACCGGCATCCGACCTGGCCGCTTAAGATCGGCGCGATCTCAGGTCAGCCCGGCTCGGATACCCACAGTGCTCAAGTCTGGCGCGCGCAAGCGCTTTCGTGGCAAAAGGAATGGCCGGCGGAGGCGCTGGCAGAGCGGTGCTCTGTCGCCAATGCGCTCGTCCGCTTGGCGCCGAGAGGCGGACCAAAGCGATCGTGAGACTGGCGTAGGCGGAGGCGCGCTCGTCGCCGATAGCAGGGCGCGCGCCTCGGCGTGCAGAAACCCTGTCGCTGCCTATGCAGAGTCGCTCCGGCGCTCCGAAGCCGACACCTCGACTGCGCGCATCTTGACCGTCATCCACCGTGATCGGTATGTCGCCTTTGCACTCGTCCGGGCCCGCGGTCGGCGGACGAGTTGCCTTCGTTGTAAGGCGCTCGTCGAGTCACGGAGCTCGTCACGGATTCCTCTTAGTCGACGGGCGGGCGGCGTCCAGGTTCGCGCGGACGACTTCCTGGGCGCGGCTGATCGCGCGTAACTGGTGTTGTCGGACACCGATCGCCGTTGGCCGTGCTCCATACGTCGTGCTCGTGCTTCCAGTCGTGGACAGCGCCGCCGTCATCGGCCTGGCGCAGCCGCGCCGAAGTGATATTGGTGTCAGGTACGGTGTCTGTGGAGGTAGAGGTTCGCGCTTGGAGCGTGGTTTCTACGGTTTACGACGCACGGTTCGACCTTCAGGCTGGGTGTTTGCGATGCGCCTGACCCGCGCCGCCCTCGACCGGCCGAGAAGGGGTTCCTCATGCCAGCTTCCGTCGTTCCGCCATCCCTTGATGAGGGTCGGGGGCGCTCGGGCCTATTCGAACAGGTCTACCGGCGCTCGTTGGACCAACCAGAGCAGTTTTGGGCGCAGGCGGCCGCTGAGATCGACTGGGTCCAGCCCTGGGACAGGGTCCTTGACGACTCCCGCGTGCCGTTTTATCGCTGGTTCGCTGGCGCCCGGCTGAACACCTGCTACAACGCGCTTGACCGTCACGTCGACCGCGGCCGCGCCGATCAGCTCGCGTTGATCTATGACTCGCCGGTCACGGATACGGTCGCGACCTTCACCTACCGCGAGCTGCGCGACGCGGTGGCGAGGTTCGCGGGTGTGCTGGCGTCACAGGGCGTCGGGCGCGGCGATCGCGTTGTCATCTACCTGCCGATGGTTCCCGAGGCAGCGATCGCGATGCTAGCCTGCGCGCGGATCGGAGCGATTCACTCGGTCGTGTTCGGCGGCTTTGCCGCAAACGAGCTCGCCGGCCGGATCGAGGACGCGCAGCCGAAGGTCGTTGTGTCCGCGTCGTGCGGAATTGAGCCCGGCCGGCTCGTGCCGTACAAGCCGTTGCTCGACGCGGCGATCGAGCTCGTCGAACGGAAGCCCGATCGGTGCATTGTGTTGCAACGGCCGCAGTTCGAGGCCGAGCTCGACGGGCACCGCGACGTCTCCTGGACGGAGGCCATGGCCAGCGCCGAGCCTGTCGATTGCGTCGCGGTCAATGCCACCGATCCGCTCTACATCCTCTACACGTCGGGCACAACCGGTCAGGCGAAGGGAATCGTGCGCGACAACGGCGGCCATGCGGTGGCCCTGAAGTGGTCCATGAAGAACGTCTACGGCGTAGAGCCGGGCGAGGTCTACTGGGCTGCGTCGGATGTCGGCTGGGTTGTGGGCCACTCGTACATCGTGTACGCGCCGTTGCTCCACGGCTGCACGACGGTGCTGTACGAGGGCAAGCCGGTCGGGACGCCCGACGCAGGAGCATTCTGGCGGGTCATCTCCGAGCACGGCGTGAGCACGATGTTCACCGCACCGACCGCGTTCCGCGCGATCCGCCAGCAGGATCCCGAGGGCGCTCACATCCGGCGCTATGACCTGTCCCGGTTCCGCGCGCTATTCCTGGCGGGCGAGCGCTGTGATCCCGACACGCTCAGATGGGCCGAGGCCCAGCTTGGCGTGCCAGTGATCGACCACTGGTGGCAAACCGAGACCGGCTGGGCGATCGCAGCCGACTGCATCGGTATCGAGCACCTGCCCGTGATCCCGGGCTCCCCGACGCGCCCTGTACCAGGCTGGGAACTCAAAGTGCTCGACGGCGACGGGCACGAGCTCCCGCCAGGTCAAACGGGGGCGCTGGTCGTCAAGCTCCCGATGCCGCCCGGCGCCTCTCCGACGCTCTGGAACGCGGACGAGCGCTTCCGCGAGACCTACCTGTCCAACTTCCCCGGCTACTACGAGACCGCCGACGCCGGGTACCTCGACGAAGCGGGCTACGTGTTCGTGATGGCGCGCACCGACGACATCATCAACGTCGCCGGCCATCGCCTGTCGACCGGCGCGATCGAGGAGGTACTGGCCTCGCACCCCGACGTCGCCGAGTGCGCCGTGATCGGCCCTGCAGACCAGCTCAAGGGACAGCTGCCCGTCGGCTTCCTCGTCCTGCAGGCGGGCGTGGAGCGCCCACACGAGGAGATCGTCGCGGAAGTCGTGCAAATGGTGCGCGAGAGCATCGGTGCCGTCGCGGCGTTTAAGACCGCGACCGTTGTCGACCGTCTACCCAAGACGCGATCCGGGAAGGTCCTGCGAGCAACGATGCGCAAAATCGCCGACGGTGAGAACTACACCACGCCGGCCACAATCGACGATCCCACGATCCTCGGCGAGATCGACGGCGCGCTCCAACAGATCGGATACGCACACAACACAACCACGTAGCACCTGGACATCTCCGGGCTACGACGCAATGCCTAAGTGAGAGGAACCGCGCTCACGTTGCAAATGGGACGTCGGGGCTGGCTCGGAACCCGAGCCGGTGAGCGCGGAACCACAGGATGCGCATCGGATGGTTCAAACGGCTCGTGGTAGAGATGCAGCGTCGTCCGCCCATAGGGTCCCCCCATTGCGCGAGCCAAAACGTCCAGGCGGACCTTGTCATCGGCGACGCCCCGGTCAGGGTCGGCAGTCCAGGCGATCGAAGTTCCCTCGGTAGCGCACGCGTTGAGGATCCGTCCGCCCTCCAGACGTGCCCCCCGGGGATCCCTGGCGGGCCGGGCACCGTCAGGCCGCCAGCGGCGACCAAGCTCAGCCTGCGGGAACGAGGCCGAGTGAGATCCAAGCTATCTACGACAGCCTTTGGGCCAACGCCCGGGAGAAGATCTGCACCTGGGGCCCTGCTTGGAACTCCAAGACGCTGCACCAGCCTTCACGTCGTTCACGTCAAGCACAACCTCAGATATCGCGTCGGTGAGCCCGTCTCAGAGGCCGTCCCTTCACGTGGTTTTCGCGCGCTCAGCGCGACCTCACATAAGGCGTGAAGCGGCAGCGCGCGCGACGCGGCAGGTCTCTCCTCTCAGGCCCTGTGCACCGAGGCCACCACGACGAGGTCGCCTATGCAAAAAACGCGATTCTGCACGCCGTCACGCTAGCCCTGCAATCGGGCGACGAGCGCGTCTCCGACCCGGCCGGCCGCGACGATCGCGTTCGACATCACATGCGTTCCGAACTGACTTGCGCTTGGGCGACATCTCGATCGCCCGGCTGGACTCGGGTGATTACCGTTCCCGACGATCGGATTCGCCAAAAGAGCTGCGGCCGTAGTCGCGCCAGCGCCTGCCGGCACGTCAGCGTTAGTACGGTGGCGGCCTCCGGGCGCGATGGGGGCCTTCCATCGGGACACTGGCCCGACGCCGCCGGCCGGGGAGAGGAGCCGCGTGACCGCATTTGTCCCGATTTCGGCTGTCCTCAAGTCGGCATTGAGCTTTCGCTGCATGGCTACTCTAGTGGCCGAGCAATAGCGCGTTACGACCCCGCCGACCGGTTCGCCGCTCGTCCTCGTCGTAGTCCAATGCGACGGTTTGAGCGGTTCTTCGCCGCGCGGACTCGCGCGCCGACGCCGGGCATCCCGCGCCTCATTGCGGTAGGTCTATGCGTCGCCACCGATCTCGTGCTCGAGCTCGAGCTCATCGCGGATCGGGATGTTGTAGTCGCCCACCGCTGGGATCTCCGGCTTCAGGCGCGTCCGGCTGTCGTCCACTGCGCCCTGGTGCAGCGCCGCCAGGCGGAAGCCGCGGCGCTGGTAGAACCGCAGCGCGTCCAGGTTGTCGTTGGTGGTGATCAGCCATAGGCGGGTGCATCCTGCCCGCCATGCGATCTGCTTGACCTCAGCGATCAGGGCGCTGCCCACGCCCTTCCCGCGGTCGTGGGCGTGCAGCGTTAGGACCTCGCAGTCAGCGTCGCGCACGAGGTAGGTGAGTGCGCCGACCAGTCGGCCGTCCCGCTCCGCCACCAGCACGGCATGATCGAGCGGGTGCTCGAGGGTGCCAAGCCGTGCCAGCCGGAGCGAGTGCCACCGCTTCAGGAACTCTTCCAGCTGCGGTCGATCGCCAGGCTCGGACGCGCGAATTCGCATGCGCGGAAGGGTGGCAGACGCGCCCGCGCTGATGAAGGAGACTGCGGTACCTGCGGGCCGACTCGGGAACCGCGTCGTGCTCGGGCGCAACGCTGCCGCTGACTCCTACGGATGCGTCAGTGTGGCGATCACCAAAATCGTCCTTGATCGCTCTCGCGCCTCGTCCCCTTGCGATAGAGCGGCGAGCCGGCGCCACGTTGCTCGCAACGCCAGGGGGTGCGGCAGTCTGACCGGCTTGCCGCGGGCTGCTCCTATTAGCCCGAAGCGGCGGTGTGGATCGACTCGCTTGGCGGGCGCGACGACGATATGCAGGCTGGGGGGGTCCCTGCGGGTGCGGCTTGGCGCCTTAGGGCGGTCGTTCGTCGCCGGTGCTATGGGGCGTCGGTCCTCGCCTACTCTTCCCAGCTATGTCGGGGCTCACGGGCGAGGAAAGGTTCCGGCGATGGCATCTGTGTTGGACGGAGCGGGTGTGCGAGGAGGTGAGACCGTTCTCCCACGGGACGGTGCTCCGCAGTCCTCGCCACCCTGATTACTGGGAGTACAACTGCATTCGGCTGGACCGACCGATGGACACGGGGGAAATGATCGCGGCGGCCGATCGCGAGCTCGTCGACTGCGCCCACCGCTACGTCGAGTGGATGATCCCCATGCCCGACCGGGTGGTGGGCGAGCTCCGCGAGAGGGGGTGGATAGCGAACCCACTCGTGTACATGCTCCATGACGGTCGCGTGCCTCCCGAGGGTCGCGGCGAGCTCGTCGAGGTGGACTACGACGCGGTGCGTGAGCTCCGCGACATATGGCATCGGGAGGACTTCGGCGACCACGCGGAGACCGAGGCCTTCCACGCGCAGGCCCGCGAGGTGGCTGAACTCGCGGACGGCTGCGTGATCGCGGCGGTGGAGGAGGGCCGTCCAGCGGGGTTCGCTCAGGTGGAGACGCACGACGGCGGCAGCGAAGTCACCCAGGTGTTCGTGCGTCCTGACCGCCGGGGCGCCGGGCTCGACAATGCGCTCACCGCGCGCGCGATCGGCGTGGGTGCCGATGCTGCGCCGGATGTCTGGATCTGCGCCGAGCGCGATGGCCGCCCACGCCGACTTTATGAGCGGCTCGGCTTTCGCGCGGTCGTCGAGACCGGCTTCGCGATCCTGCTGCCCAAGCCGTGATCCAGTAAGCCGCCA
This sequence comes from uncultured Solirubrobacterales bacterium, assembly GCA_963701945.1. GTDB lineage: Bacteria > Actinomycetota > Thermoleophilia > Solirubrobacterales > Solirubrobacteraceae > Palsa-465. The sequence continues at coordinate 240,976 of CAVPBV010000002.1, forward strand.
CCTCGTCTACCAGGCCATCGGCGTCCAACCGACCCAGTATCCGGTTCAACAAGCCTGGACATCACTGCTGCTGGATCGAGGAGCAGCAGGATCCGGCTGCTGCTCGGCGCAGCTACCGGAACAGGAAATCCGCCGAGCCAGCGCGCGTTGCGCTACGCGAAGATAACGCTGTGGTCGACTTCGAGTACACCCGATCTCGTGGCGCTCACGGGCATCACCATGTCGGCGTGTTTGACGCCTTCGTCGGCTCAGAACGTGAGATCTGGATCGGGAGCGACGGCTCGGGGCTGATCCGCGAAAGCAGCGGGCCGGTGAGCTTTTTCACCGAGGCCGGGCGGGTGCAATGGGAGGCCGCTGGAAGCCCGAGGCTTGAGCGCGGCTCGGGCATCGACCTGTTTGCGCCCGGCTGCCTTGGCGGCAGTCGGGGGAGGAGGGCGCGGCTAGAGCGTGATCCCGCGGGGCTTGTGCCGGCGCTGAAGAAGCGCCTGCGCACGTTGCATGACGTCCAGGAGCTCCTCGGTGAGGCTGCCGTCGAGGCGGCGTTTTGTGAGACCGTCTACAGCGTCGCCCGTGAGCTCCCGGAAGTGGAGGTTGTTGCCGAGCTCAGCGACCAGCTCGGCCGGGCGGGCCGAGGGCTCGCGCGCGTGGAACACGGGGAACGGATCGAGCTCATCTTTGCCGTGGACTGCAGCGAACTGTTGGGCTACCAATGGTTCCTCGCGGAGGCTCAGCCGTTCGCTCCTGCTGGTGCGCTGCATTCCTGGAGCGCGTTCCTGCAGCACGCCATCGTCGACCAGCTGCCGAACGAAATTCCTCCTATCCCGAAGCTGCCCTGCGAGCCCCCGTACTCCGGCCGCGGGTTCCCGATCCGGCCCGGCTTCAGTGTGACGACCGGCTATGTCAGGGACGCGGCTGCGCAGCTCGTCAGGCTCCGCGAACAGGGTGTCATCAGCGACCGGGAACACGACAGCGCAAAAACCTACCTGGCCGATGGCCTCTGACGGCTGACCCGGGGCGTGGCAGCTCGCTGGCGGACGCTCTGTCGCCGGCAGAGCAACCAGGTGGTCGCGGCGACTACTGCCTCCATCGGCCGGCCGCTCCGTTTCGTCCTCAACGGAAGCCGGCCGATCGCTTGCAAATCATCGCGCGCCGGGCGCCAGCGAGCAAGCGGAGGCGCGACGGTCGCCGGCGCGACCGCCGCTAGCTGAGCGACAGGTGGCCGGCTAACACCTCGAGAAGCGCGCTCCCGCAATGGTGGCGGAGCGGCACAGCGCCGCCCACCTTGCCGCCTCACAGCTGGAAGTCGTCCAGGCCAGGAGCGACGTATGCAATGAACTCGACGCCTGGTCCGGTCGGGGATTGCGGAAGAGTTGGTGCTCGTCAGGATCGCGCCGATTCACCGGCTGGCAAGCGCGGTGCCGGCTGCTGTTCGCCCTGCCGAAGGAGAAGTCGTCGATCTCTTCGAAATCGGCAGGACCCTGCCGAAGGAGAAGTCGTCGATCTCTTCGAAATCGGCAGGATGACCCGCGAGGCCGGCGTGCTGCTGCTCCTCTGCGTTGCGACCGGGCGTGTCCCGCTGACCTCCGGGCTGCCACCGCCACCTCGAGCAGACGTCGGAGACGTCAGGAGCATCGCGCGCGTGGTGTTTCAGACCGCCACGAGGCCAGGCTGCTTGTCACCGATTGCGCACCTCCGGGCGGTGGCGCCTGCGCGGTCGTTCGTTGGCGGTATGTCCGAAGAGGTCGCTCTGCCCGCGCGGGGATCCAAGCTGGCAGGGCGGCTCACCGCCGACAAGGACCGTTCCGGCGGCTTGAGCCGGGCGCGCCTGTCTCAGTGCGGTGAGGCCCATTCCATGACTTGGAGACATACGCAGACGATGGGGGATTGGTTGCCGGCTTCCCAGTTCATGCCGTCGAGCGTATAGGAGTGGGTGACGAGCTTGCGATCGACGCCGGCTGTTTGGGAGTCCGTCTCGTCAGTGTCTTTGGGGAGTCGCCAAGCCTCCGCGAACTGCTCATACGTGGGCCCGTCCACGAGCCCCGCCCACGTTCGTGAGGGTGTTGGGCCGTCGGGGTGGTCCTCGGTCATGGTTAGAGCCGAGTCCTTCAACTGTGGCGCCATCCATTGCAGCGACCGCCCGTATGTGGGTTGCCGGTCGTATCGGACTGTGATGGTGATGTATCGCGGGTCGACCACTGAATCGCACCGCCTTTCACGCCAGTACTTCCACCAGGATTTTGGCTGCTCGCGTCGTCGGAGGCATCCGGTGGGGCCCCTGATTCGCTTAGCGGCTTTGCCGCAGAGCTGGGGGCCGCGTAGTTCTCCGCGCTACAACCGTTGCGGATGCCTGATGGCCGGAGGGCGAGCACCGTGTAGCGTGGCGCGCAGAGAGGAGCGCGATGGGCATCGTAGTCGTCGACCGGCGGGATGTTGGGGGACGGCGCGCAGCGTGCCTTGGAAGGGCGCGCGCAGGCGGGCTGCGTCGTCCTGACGCCGTCGCGGACATGGTGGGGGGGTGAAGGCGATGGGCGAGCGAGCGTACACCGCAGGCGGGTTCACGCTCGTCTACGAGGGGTTCGTGCCCGAGGAGGAGGGTCTGCGTGAGGCGCTGACCTCGACGGGTAATGGCTATTTCTGTGTTCGGGGTTCGGCGGAGTGGGAGGACGCCAGCGACGTGCACTATCCGGGGACGTACGCGCATGGCGTGTATAACCGGGAGTCGACGGTCCTGGGCGCGCATCCGGTCCCGAATGAGGACTTGGTCAACTTGCCGCGGTGCTGGTCGCTCAAGTTGTGCCTGGAGGGCGAGGAGCCTGTGCGGCTCGCGAACGTTCTGCTGCTCTCCTATCGCCACTCGTACGATGTGCGGCACGCGGTGCTGACGCGTGAGCTTCGCTTTAGAGATCGCGCGGGGCGGGAGACGAGCGTGCGCAGCCGGCGGTTTGTCAGCATGGGGAGGATGCACCTCGCGGCGCTCGAGTGGACGATCGTGCCCGAAAACTGGTCCGGGCGGGTGCAGGTGCTTTCCGCGCTCGACGGGCGGGTCCTCAACCGTGGCGTAGCGCGCTATCAGCAGTTGTGGGGGCGGCACCTTGATCCCGAGGGACCTCGCGTTCACGCTGCGGACGTGATTGCGCTCAAGGTCCGCACCCGGCAGTCAAGGATCGAGATCGCCGAGGCGGCGCGTACGCGCGTTTATCGGGGTGAGGATGAGTTGAGGGTTGAGCGTCGCACGGATCAGATGGAGGACTACATCCAGCAGACTCTCACCTTCGAGGTGCAGCAGCAGGAGCCGGCAAGGGTGGAGAAGATGGTGGCGGTGTATACCTCGCGCGATCGCGGGATCCAAGAGCCGCTGCTGAACGCGGGTAAGAGCGCGAGCCGGTATCCGACCTTCCGTGAAGCGTTCGACGGTCATGAGCACGCGTGGCGGGAGTTGTGGGAGGTGTGCGACATCGCGCTGCCCCAGGACCCACAGGTGCAGTTCCTGCTTCGTTTCCACATCTCCCACCTACTCCAGACGTGCTCTAGGCTGACGCCGCATCACGACGCCGGCGTCCCGGCCCGCGGGCTGAACGGTGAGGCCTATCGCGGCCACGTGTTTTGGGACGAACTGTACGTCTACCCGTTCCTGAACTACCGCCTGCCCGAGATCACCAGGGGACTTTTGATGTACCGCTACCGCCGCATCGGAGAGGCGCGAGCCAACGCCGAGTCAGCGGGGTTCAGGGGCGCGATGTACCCGTGGCAGAGCGGCAGCGACGGCGAGGAGGAGACGCAGGTCACGCACATCAACCCACTCACCGGACGGTGGGACCCGGACCTCAGCCACAACCAGCGTCACGTGAACGCGGCGATCTTCTACAACGTCTGGCACTACTACCAGGTCACGCACGACCTTGAGTTTCTCCGCGAGCATGGAGCCGAGATGATGCTCGAGATCGCGCGGTTCTGGTCCTCGATCGCGCACTACAACCCCGAGCGTGACCGCTACGAGATCCACGGCGTCATGGGCCCGGACGAGTTCCACGAGAAGTACCCGAACGCTGTCGAGGGCGGCCTGCGCAACAACGCCTACACGAACGTCATGGTCGCCTGGATCTGTCGGATCGCGCGCGAGGCGCTCGAGTTGCTCCCGTCCAGCCGGCGCGAGGTGTTACGAGCACGAACCGGGCTCACCGAGGCGGAACTCGAACGCTGGCGGGAGATGAGCCGCAAGATGTTCGTGCCTTTCCACGCCGACGGCGTCATCAGTCAGTTCGAAGGGTATGAAGAGCTGGAGGAACTGGACTGGGAGGGCTACCGCGCGCGCTACGGGAACATCCAGCGCCTCGACCGGATCCTACGCGCCGAGGGCGACACCCCGGACCGCTACAAGGTGAGCAAACAGGCGGACACGGTGATGCTCTTCTTCCTGTTCTCCCAGCGCGAGCTGCAAGAACTGTTCACCGATCTCGGCTACGAATACACGCCCGAGACTGCTCGTAGGACGATCGACTACTACGACCGCCGCACCTCTCACGGCTCGACGCTCAGCCACGTCACCCACGCGCGCGTGCTGGCCGAGCTCGATCCCGAATCGTCATGGCAACGCTTCCTCCTCGCCCTGGAGAGCGACATCGATGATGTGCAGTCCGGCACCACCAAAGAGGGGATCCATCTCGGAGTGATGGCAGGCACGCTGGACCTCCTCCAGCGCGGGTACCTCGGCACCGAGATCGTCGACGACGTCGTCTACTTCAAACCGACCGCACTCGACCGCCTCGACGGCCTACGACTCCCGCTACAAGTCCGGCGCACCCCAATCACCGTCTCGATCAACGGCCGTCAAATCACGGTCAACGTCCTGGCCGAAGGCTACACCCGACCGATCACGGTCAGCATCGACGGGACCACCCGCGAGCTGAACGGCGGTGAGAGCTCCACCTTCGAGCTGGGGCCGCCACCGCATGGGAAGCGCGGTACTCGGCACCGTACTGCGGAGCGGTTCAAGGGAGCGATCTTCGATGTCGACGGAGTGCTCGTTGACTCGCCGCACGAGGCGGCGTGGCGCGAGACGCTCGGTGACCTCATGCAGACTAGCTGGAGCGACATGCGGGCGAAGACGACATGGGCGCCGAACCGCTTCACTACGCAGGTCTATCAGGAGCTGATCGCCGGCAAGCCGCGGCACGGCGGTGCGCTCGCAGCTCTCGAGTACTTCGCCGTGCCGGATCCGCGCACGCACGTCGACGAGTACGCCCGACGCAAGCAGGAGAAGGTCGTGGCGCTCATCGAGGCCGGTCAGTTCACGCCATTCCGTGACGCCGTGCGGCTGCTGCTCGACCTGCGCGCCGCCGGGATCCGGCTCGCCGCTGCGTCATCGTCGAAGAACGCGACCCGCATGATGGCCAAGCTTCGACTCGACATGCTGGCCGACGAACACGGACCCGCTGACGAGTTCATAGACCCCGGCCAGACGCTGCTCGACGTCCTCGACACCGACGTCTCTGGACGAACATTCGAACATGGCAAGCCGCACCCCGAGATCTTCCTGACCGCTTGCCGCGAGCTCGGACTCGCTCCCAAGTCGTGCTTCGTCATCGAGGACGCCGTCTCCGGCATCGCCGCGGCCAAGGCCGCAGGCATGGCCGCGCTTGGCGTCGCGCGCGCCGAGAACGACCAGCCTCTCAGCGACGCCGGCGCCGACCTCGTGGTATCGACACTCGACGAAGTGGATCGCGGTCCACTTCGTGATGGCCGCCTAGTGCGGGTGATCCGAGAACCCCCCACACACGCTCCGCTCGCCTGAAGCGAAACCCCAACCCTCAGCCAGACCCGTAGAAGACCGCCGGCCGAGCTCCGCTGTTGCCGTCACGCTCGTCTCTCACGCGAAGCGCTGGGCTCCGCGTACCTTGCCCTCGAAGTCCAACGCGTTTCCGATGAGGACAAGACAGGCCCGAATACAGCGTCCACACGCCGGAGAACCATCGATGATTTGCCACAATTACACGGCGGACCAACCCCAAGGCAACGACTACAGGCCCTGGCAGATAGGCTCGAGAAGAACGGGTACACCGCCGCCGCCAGATGGCTGGCTGACGATCTGGACGCGCTCGTCGTGCACCTGCGCCACCCACCCAGCCCCGCCGCCGGTGGCGATCGACGAATCTGCTCGAGAGATCCCTCGGCGAGGTCAAACGCCGCACGACGGTGATGGGTCGCTTCCCCGGAGAGGACAGCTGCCTGTCGCTCGTGTGGGCGGTCCTCGACCTCCTGATCACCCACGAGACCAACGGCATCCGCTTCAACGGAGCTCGACGGGTGACGCGGCTGTTGACGCTGTTGCTCGCGACGCTAAGGCCAACACGTCACCGCGACGACCGGAGTTCCCGCATTCCAGCTGAGTACTTCGCACGCGGTTGGCTGCCGGCTCATTTCATCGCCTACGCCGTCGACATCACTCGCGACGACGTATTGGTCGCCTTTCACGACAACCGGCTAACGCAGTGGGTCAGCGCAGGTCGATCGTGGCTCGTTGTGAGACATTGCCACGGGCACCCTATCCGTCTTGTGGGCGAGGATTTCGCCGTCTCCCGAACTCGCCGGCGGGATCCGCCGATGCGTCCATGAGCGTCGTCGAGCTCGAACAGCTCCTCGTGGAGTGTCACGAGCCGGTGCACGCCGTCCGCTCAGCCAAGGAAGAGCCGAGCACCCGTGCGAGCCGCGTCCGGCCACACCTCACCTCGATAACCGACCCCGCGGCGCTCGAGGCAGAGCTCGCCCGCGTCCGCGGCGAGTACAACACCGTGCGCCTCCAAGCGGGCATCGGCTACGTAAGACCCGACGACGAGCATCACGGCCGCGGACCCGCGATCCGGTGCGCCCGACCCGCCGGGATGTGCCGCGCGCAGGCGGAGCGGATCAAGCAGAATCGAGCGAAGAAGCCATGACCACCGCGGCGATCACCGACCACGCTCGCTCGCTCGTGCTTCAGCGGGACGGAGCGTGCCTATGCGAGGTCGTCGCCCGCCGTCACCGACGCGGGCGCAACCCGGCACCGGTTCGCGCCTCGGAGCGCGCTCCGAACACGCGCCAACCGGTCCCGACACCACGCTCAGCGTTGGGTCAGAAAAGTCGGCCGCTCTATCACGAACTCAGAAACACCGCAGCCCCACGCTCCGGCAGCCGGGACACGCACCACGTCACCCGTCGCGGTTATTCGAAGGTGGCTCGTTGACCCCAAGCCAATAGGCGCCGATCTCACGGACTCGCGCTGAGAACCGGTCGAAGTCAACCGGCTTGCGAACGTAGCTGTTTGCCCCGTGGCGGTAGCTCTCCGCAACATCACCCGGCAACACGGAGCTCGTCAGGACCACCACCGGGATGAGACACGTGCGCTCGTCCTCGCGGATCCGTCGCAGCACCTCCAAGCCGTTAGCGTCAGGAAGCCTGAGATCCAAGAGCACGAGGTGCGGCAACTCGGTGGCGTCGCCGAAGAGGTGATCGGCCGCCTCCTGAGCGTCATGGGCAATCTTGAGCGTGGCCGGCAAGCCGCGCAGCGCCAACTCCGTCAGCGCCGCATCATCGGGATTATCTTCGACGAGGAGGATCGTCACAGATTTCGCCATCTACTCACCGTCTTTGAACGCTCGGGGCATGTCGAGCGAATTGCCGACACGCAAGTCACGCCTGCCTGACCACCTCCGTATCTGCACATCGCCGACGCTCGCAGTACCGGCGACAACACGCATCCGTGGGAGCCCACCGACAGAGCCGGAAAACTACTACACGCGTCTGGCCCGGCCACGCGCAACCGCTGAAGCCGGGACCTACGAGGTGTTGCGCCGGCGCCGGCCGCAGACCTCCTTACCGACACAAGCAGGCACCCGGGTGTTGCCGACTCGCTGCGTCGAAGCATTCGCGAGGGAACCATTTCCGCGACTGTCGGGGCGGGAGCTCGCGAAGGCGACGTGCCGCTACCCCGAACTGTCTTCTTGCGACAGCGTGTCCGGGCCCGTATGAGCGCTTTCGCATCCGGCTCCGGCGGGAGCTCTCGGCGTTTCAAGCGGCTGCAGAAGTCGCGCTCGGCGACGACTCGGCGATCGCCCGCCTCTTCTGCTCCAAGGGCCGATCCGTTTGCCTGGCGAGCCCACGCACTCGCACTAGCGCCACTCGCCGCAACCGCGCGTCGCTCACAGCGCGCAACTGGCGTCCGTAGAAGGCGCGTAGATCGCTGTCCGTCGGCTCATCCGGCCGTGAGCCAGCTGGAGCGGGATCCGCTTCTGACGGCTTCGATCTGGCCGTCGTGGTCGCTGGTGTGGGAGGCTCTTGTTAGCCGCCTGTGTCGGCTCGGGTGTCGTCGCCGGCCGGTGGGGCTGGTTCGTTGATTCTCAGCCAGTAGACGCCCAGCTGTTTGATCGCGTTGGCGAATTCGTCGAACTGGATCGGCTTGCAGACATAGCTGTTGGCGCCCGAGTCGTATCCGTTGATCAGGTCGCTGTCTTGGTTCGAACTCGTCAGGATCACGACCGGCACGCGGCGGGTGCGCTCCTCGGCGCGAATCCGCTTGAGGACTTCGAGACCGCCGACCCGCGGGAGTTTGAGGTCGAGCAGAACCACTGCCGGAACGCGCTTTGGGGCTTGTTCCTCGGTCCCGAACACGTAGTCGAGGGCTTCTTTCTTGGCCGTCGCGTGCGACCTCGACCGGGTGCGTTCCTCCGAGCGAGCGGAGCGTCAGCTCCTCATCGTCGCGGTCGTCCTCGACCAGCAGACTGCTGGCGCGTCGTTAATCATCGGCGCTCGGCTGCAAGATTGGGAACACGTCCTCGCCGGTCGCGGCGGATGGCGGCGGATGCGCACCGGGCGTGAGGCTGAAGTGAAACGTTGCGCCCTCGTTCACGGCGCCCTGCGCCCAGATCACGCCGTCGTGACGATGAACAGCCCGCGCTACCGTCGCCAGGCCGATCCCGTCGCCCGGAAACTCGCTCTCGCGGTGAAGCCGGTGAAACGGGCGAAACAGCCGGTCAGCATGCGCGATGTCAAAGCCGGCGCCGTTATCGGCCACGAAATACACGGGCACACCGTCCTGCTCGGCCGCCCCGAAGCGAATCCAGGGGTGTGTGGTCTTGGCGGTGAACTTGTATGCGTTGTCGAGCAGGTTGTGCAAGACGGTCTGAGCGAGCCCGGGATCCGCCTCGGCGAGCAGCCCGTCCTGAATCTCGACCTGGACCCGCCGGTCGGGCTCGGCGGTGTTCAGTTCGGCGATAACGTCGCTCGCCAACGCGCTCATATCGACCGGGGCGCGCGCGAAGGGGTGTCGTGACAGGCGCGAGAGTTGCAGGATCTCGTCGATCAGATTACCCATCCGCACCGCTCCGGCGCGTAGCCGCTCGAGATAGTGACGGCCCTCATCGCCGAGCTCCTCCCAGTAATCGTCGAGCAGCGCCTTGCTGAACCCGTCCACAGCCCGTAGCGGCGCGCGCAGGTCGTGCGAGACCGAGTACGCGAACGTCTCCAGCTCCTTGTTGACCCGCTCGAGGTCAGCGGTGCGCGCCGCGACGCGCCGCTCCAACTCCTCTTCCACGCGCACGCGCTCGGTGACATCGGTCGCCACCATCGACCACGACGGGCCCGTTGTCTCCGGTAGCTGTGTGACCGACACGTGCGCTCGGATCTGCCGGTCATCCCCGGTCAGGAACGTGAACTCGCCGCTGCCGCGCACGTCGCCTTCCCGACTTGCGAACAGTTCGGCTAGAAGGGCACGATCTTCGGCGGCAACGAATCGCTCGATCGGCGTCCCGACCAGGGTTGAGATCGACACCGCGAGCAGCTCCGCCAGGCGGCGGTTGGCATACAGCAGCACACGGTCGCCCGAGAGGCTCGCCGCGCCTTCTGACATCTGCTCGAGCATGATCCGGTAGGGCTCGTCCGCGCCGCGAAGCGTGAACACCCGGTCGCCCTCGCTGGTGGATACGACGAGCGCGTCGACCTCTCCGGAGCGGATCGCTCGCAGCGTCTCCTCGGCTTCCGCCAGGCGCGTGCGCAGTTCATCCACCGACTCGCCGGCGGCACCCTTCGGAGGGTCGCTTGGAACCGGCATCTACGGGCCGATTGGCTTTAGGTCCAGTCCGAGTAGCAGGCGGTCGCGGTCGCTCATGTCGCCGACGAGCCGTCGCACTGGCAGCGGGAGTTCCCTGATCAGGGTCGGAGCGGCGATGATCTGCTCGCCAGCACCGAGGGTCGGTTGCTGGTAGATATCGATCACCTCCAGCTCATAACGCCCCGCGAGCTCGGTTTCGCAGATCTCACGGAGGTTCGAGATCGCGCGCTGCGAACGCGGGGTCAGGCCAACGACATACAGCCGCAACAGGTAGCGGCGCTTGTCGAGATCTCGGGCCGCGTCCGCGAACCGCTCGCTCGCGTCGAACTCGCTCATCGCGGCTCACCGCTTCCTGCGGGGAGGAGCTGGAGGCCAACCAGCACGCGCTTGGTGTCGGACAGGTCGCCGATCAGCTTCTTGATCGGCTCGGGCAGCTTTCGTACCAGCGTCGGGACGGCGACGATCTCATCGCCCCGGGCTAGCTGTGGGTGCTCGAGCAGGTCGATCACTTCGATTTCGTATCGCCCGGCGAGATGCGTCTCGCAGATGTTGCGTAGGTTGGAAAACGCGGCCAGCGACCTGGGGGTCTGCCCGGCCACATACAGCCGCAGGCGGAACGTCTCCTCCTCGCCCCTCGTCGCCTCTGGTCCGGCTGTATCCCAGCTCATCAATCAACCTGCTCGCGTCCACCACCTGAACTTCCCGCGCCGCCCCGGCCGGCCGCCTGCGCGCCACGGCCTTGCTCGATCTGCGGCTCGGTCCGTTCGCCGAACTCGATCTCGGAGGAGAGCTCGAGGGACTCTGCCTCACGCTGCGCCTGCAACGCGGCGATCTCGGCGTCCAAAGCAGAGCGGCGGTACGACAGCCGTCGTCGCGTAGCCTGCAGCTCCTCCTCGTGCGCGGTCGCTGCCGCCCGGTCACGCGCCTCCCCCGCCTCGCGCGCGGAGCCCATCAACACCACCCCCTCGCTGACGTACACATCGCGAATCTCGACACCCTCGCTCGTGAGCAGGAATTCGCGGACCTGGTTTGAGTGTCCCATCCCCCTCGACTTGAGGATATTGATCCCTCGGTTTCGCTCGCCGTCGATCTCTAGGTTGCTGAGGTCGACCCAGCTGTCGATCACGCTCGAGATTCCCAGCCCCGACTGCTCGTCGAACGCGCCCCTGACCATGGTCGTCATCACCGACGTGATCCCCTGCGTCTTGAGGTGATCGATCAACCGGCCGAGCATCGCCTTGATCTCATAGCTCTCCCCGACCAAGGCCGACAGCGGGTCGATCACGACGTTGGCCGGCGCAAACTCCTCGATCGCTTGATAGCTCCCGGCGAGATGCGCCTCCAGCCCGGATGCGGCCGGACGGGTCGAGACGATCTGCAGCGTCCCTTCTTCCAACCAATGCTGTAGATCGATCCCGACCGAGCGCATATTGCGCGCGATCTGCGCCGGCGACTCCTCATAGGCGAACAACAGCCCGCGCTCGCCACGCTCACACCCCGCCTCCAGGAAACGCGCCGCCAGCGTCGTTTTTCCCGACCCCGGGGTACCGGAGATCAGCACACTCGAGCCGCGGTAGTACCCGCTCCCCGCGAGCATCCGGTCAAGCTCGCCGATCCCACTGGATACGCGCTCGCTGCTGGCACCGTGCGCCAACCCCATCGAGGAGACCGGCAACACCGAGAATCCCTTGCGGTTGATCAGAAACGGGTACTCGTCCGGGCCGTGATGCGAGCCGCGGTATTTCACGACCCGCAACCTGCGCGTGGAGATCTGATCTTGTACCCGGTGATCGAGCAAGATCACGCAGTCGGACACGTACTCCTCCAGGCCGTGGCGCGTCAGCATCCCCTCGCCGCGCTCTCCGGTCACGATCGCCGTCACCCCACGATCATTGAGCCAGCGGAACAACCTCCGCAGCTCGGCACGCAGCAGCACCTCGTTTCCGAGCGGCCCGAACAGCGACTCCACCGTGTCGATCACCACCCGCTTGGCGTCGACCGAATCGATCGCCAACCCCAACCGAATAAACAACCCCTCGAGATCCCAATCCCCCGTCTCCAAGACCTCGTCGTCCGCGATCCGGATGTGATCGATCGCCAACAACTCCCGCGCCTGCAGATCAGCCAGATCCCAACCCAGCGACGAAACGTTCTGCGCCAGCTCCAGCGGAGACTCCTCAAACGCGATAAACGCCCCCGGCTCGGCGAAATCCAACGCGCCGCGCACCAGGAACTGAACTCCCATCAACGTCTTCCCGCAGCCCGGGCCACCAAACAACAACGTCGTGCGCGACCGAGGCAAACCACCGTCGGTCATCTCATCCAAACCCGCGATCCCCGTCGGCACCTTAAGCACACCCGCCGGCAGCACCGCGTCCGACAGCGAGCCAGAATCACTCACGTCACGACCTCCGCTCACCACGTTGACTGCATAACTTAGACCAGCACACGGAGATCCGTATCAGGGACGACCCCCCATCATCTCCCGTGCGGGCACCGAAACCCGTTTCCGTGGCCGGTCGGATCCCGATGACGGGAACAACATCGCGCTCGAGCCGGTCTTCGAAGCCGACTTCTCTGCGACCGGGGTGGGTGCCCTCTATACCCCGGGGACGGCGGTGCTCACCCCGGCCGGAGGACATGCGCGACCGGCGCCTGCCGCTCTACCGCGGCTAGTCCCTTGACCCTGCTCCAGCGACCCATCAACAGGGGTCCACTTGACGAGGCATCAACGAGGGTTCAGCAAGCGCCGGGATAAACCGGTCCGGAGAAGGAGATGAAAACGCTCTACATCGAAGTGTTAGCGACACACGATGGCCCCGAGCCGTGCGTCGGCCGTCCGCGAGGACGGCGGCGAAGCGTCGGTAGGGGTACATGCAGGCTGGGTTATCGAGCCGCGAAATCAGTGGTTTGGGGTGCCGACGCCGTTGAACCAGGCGGAAGGCAACATCGTCGGCGGCGCTTTCGCGAGTCGTCGGCGGGCCCTGCGCGGTCTGTGAACCTGTGCATGTGTGGAGTCTCCGGGCGCGAGAACCGGGAGGTCCCACGGCTACCCGCTGTCGTGATGGCAGGGCGGGTCGCTCAGGGAAGGCCGAGGCCGCACGCCTGAGATGCACGGCCGTGGGAAGTCGGACAGGCCCGTAGTACCTGCGAACCCGCCGAACAACGCCGGGGTACCGGCCGCGGAGGCGGGGGAGGAAAGGGGCCTGGGCAAGAGGAACGTGGCCAGCAACACGCGTCCCGGACACAGAGCCGGACTGGGCGCGCCAAGTGCGCTGGATCGCGTGCGCCGAGTCGCACAGCAGGACAAGGAGGCACGGTTCACCGCGCTCCTGCACCACGTTGACGTCGACCGCCTGCGGGCGGCCTACTGGGCGGTGAACCCGAAGGCCGCAACCGGGGTGGACGGGGTCACGTGGGGGGAATACGGGCTGGATCTCGAAGCGAACCTTCGGGACCTCCACGCTCGTGTTCACAGGGGCGGCTACCGGGCGCGACCGTCGCGGAGGGTGTACATCCCGAAGGCGGACGGGCGGCAGCGACCGTTAGGCGTTGCCGCGCTGGAGGACAAGATCCTCCAGCATGCTGTCGTCGAGGTGCTCAACGCCATCTACGAGACGGACTTCCGGGGGTTCTCCTACGGGTTCCGGCCTGGGCGCAGCCCGCATCACGCGTTGGATGCGCTGGCGGTCGGGGTTCTGAGCGAGAAGGTGAACTGGGTGCTCGACGCGGATATCCGTGGGTTCTACGACGCCATCGAGCACGGGTGGATGCTGAAGTTCCTCGAGCACCGGATCGCGGACGGGCGGATGCTGCGCCTGATCCGCAAGTGGCTGAAGGCAGGAGTGATCGAGAACGGGATCAGGTCAGACACAGTGGAGGGAACGGCGCAGGGCGCATCGGCTTCGCCGCTGCTCTCAAACGTCTACCTGCACCACGTGTTCGACCTGTGGGCCGACCAATGGAGGCGACGGCACGCACACGGCGACATGATCGTCGTGCGTTTCGCCGACGACTACATCGTTGGTTTCGAACGCCAGGATGACGCGCGGCGGTTCCTAACCGGGCTTCGCCGAAGGTTGGCGACGTTAAACCTGGAGCTCGCGGCCGAGAAAACGCGACTGATCAAGTTCGGCAGGTACGCCTCCGAGCGACGCCAGAAGCATGGTCTGGGCAAGCCTGACACGTTCCGGTTCCTCGGCTTCGTGCACATCTGTGCGAAGACCGACGACGGCGGTTCATGCTCAAGCGCATCACTGACACGAAGCGAGTTGCGGGCGAGCTGCACGCCCTCAAAGGCGAGCTCATGCGACGCCGGCACCTGCCGGTCCCCGAACAAGGACGCTGGCTCGCCAGCGTCCTGCGCGGGCACTACAACTACTACGCGGTGCCCGGCAACAGCGACGCGATCCAAGCCTTCCAGAACCAGGTAACCCGGTACTGGTACAAGGCGCTTCGGCGTCGCAGCCAGCGCACCCGCCTGAACTGGGAACGCATGGGCCGCCTCGCGCAACGATGGCTCCCGCCAGCCCGGATCACGCACCCTTGGCCCAACGCGCGATTCAACGCCAGAACCCAAGCCAGGAGCCCAGTGCGCTAGCAGTGCACGCTGGGAGTACGCGCGACATGATCAGCAGCTCGGGGGTGCGAGTCCCCTGTGGAGGTTGATGGCACCAACCACAAGCCGATGGCAACTGCTCAGTCGCGAGGCTGGGTGGGGAGGAAGCCGGAGTGCGAAGTCGCGACCCTAGGAACACATGGCGCACCGGACTCGGACGGGTTTGGTGGGCTGCGCGTATAAGGCGGAGCGGCCCGGGCGAGTCTGCTCCCACGAGGCGAAGCCCGATGTCCATCAAGGGGCCGGTCCGTAAACGCGGTGGGTGTGCGATGAAGGTTGCTGGTCTTATTCGTGGAGGTCTCCACGGGTGTCCCAGATGCCCCGTCCGTCTGGTTCGCGGGGTGGTGCGGGACGGCGGCGCTCGCGAGGGCGTCGCTCGCTGTGGAGAAGTCAGCAGAGGCCGTATTACCAGCGGGGATCGGTATCGCTGGGAAGGGCCAAACGCGAAGCCGAGCGTCAGGACGTTCGTGCTCGTGGTCGCTGCATTGATCGCAGCCAACCCCTTCGGGGGTCTGGCGGGGAGGGTCTAGAGGTGAAGCCCGAGGACGCCCAGCCAGAGCGCAGCAACGACCCGGCGCCGGACGGCACCGCCGCTCACCCCGCCTCGGGGGGCTTGTGGGAGCAGTTCCTGGCCCGCGAGAACCTTGCCGAGGCGCTCAGACGCGTCGAGCAGAACGCCGGTGCCGCTGGCATCGACGGGATGAGCACCAAGGAGCTGCGGCCCTGGCTTCACAGCCATTGGCCGGAGGTCCGCTCAGCGCTCGAGGCGGGCACTTATCAGCCGCAGCCTGTCCGGAGGGTGATGATCCCCAAGCCCGCGGGCGGGATGCGAATGCTGGGGGTGCCGGCTGCGGTGGATCGGTTGATCTGCCAGGCCATCGCGCAGGTGCTCACGCCAGTGTTCGATCCGCTGTTCCATCCCCATAGCTTCGGGTTTCGCCCGGGGCGCTCACAGCATCACGCTGTCGAGCGGGCACGCCACTTCATCGCTGATGACGCGGCGTGGTGCGTCGATTTTGATCTCGACTCGTTTTTCGATCGCGTTCAGCACGACGCCCTGATGGCCAGGGTCGCAAGACGGGTGCGTGACAAGCGGGTGCTCAAGCTGATCCGGCGCTACCTGAAGGCGGGCGTCATGGAGGGCGGGCTGGTGGCCGCGAGCGAGGAGGGGACCCCTCAGGGTTCGCCGCTCTCGCCGCTGCTATCGAACGTCATGCTCGACGACCTCGACTGGGAGCTGGAGAAGCGCGGGCACCGGTTCGTGCGCTATGCCGACGACGGACGGATCTACGTCCGCAGCCGGCGGGCGGGCGAGCGGGTCATGGCGAGCATCACGCAATACGTCGAGCAGCGCTTGAAGCTGCGCGTGAACCGACAGAAGTCGGCGGTCGCGCCTGCGGTCGAGCGGCCCCTGCTGGGGTTCGAGTTCTTCCGCGACAAGGCCGGTCAGGTCAGGGTCACGGTCGCTCCCAAGGCTCTCAAACGAGCCCAGGACCGCATCCGTCAACTGACAACGCGCAACTGGAGCGTGTCGATGGAGCGGCGGATCAAGGAGATCAACCGCTTCACGGTCGGATGGACGGCGTACTTCGCGTTTGCCGACACCTTCCTGCCGTTCGACAAGCTCGACAAGTGGCTGCGCCGCAGGCTCAGGCAGGTGCGCTGGAAAGAGTGGAAACGCTCACCAACGCGCTACCGGAACCTCCGAGCGCTCGGTATCCGCGACCGCGACGCGCGCTCATGGGCGGCATCGCAGAAGGGATACTGGCGCATCGCCGGGTCCTGGCCGCTCCAACGAGCCCTGCCAAACGCCTACTGGCACGAGTCACTGGGCCTGAAAGGATTCCTCGACCCCTACCACGGTTTCCGGGAATGCTGAGCGAACCGCCCGGTGCGGACCCGCATGCCGGGTGGTGTGGGAGGGGCCAGGGCAAGCCTGGCCTCTACCCGATTCTGTGCGGGGGGCGGGCCGAGCCAACAACGCGAAGGGCGGTCCCTACCGCGACTGGCATTCACCGGGTAAGCCCGGCGCATCGCTGCGCCGGGCTCCCCTCAGAACCGTGCGAGCGGCTTTCACCGCACACGGCTCAAGCAAGCCCCAGAGGCTCTCGGGCGGACAGAAATGCTGGGCCTTTGCCCGCGTGGGCGGAATGCCCGGCGTGGCAGTTGGCGTGGATGAGACGGCGGTCGGATACGTCGGTGGTGTCGAGCTCCCACACGGCGGTTTGGATGATCGTCGCGCGGGCGGCGTGCAGCCATTGCTCCCACTCGCGTGGGCTTTGCGGCTGCTCATCGACGGGCAGGAGCCAGTGCCCGCAGACCGAGCAGCGGCCATCCTGGGCTTCGAAGAGCTTCAGGTTGGCTTTGGCGATCGTTGGGGGTGGGGTCCTGCGTCGTCGCTCGGTCCAGTAGGCGGCCAGGGCGGGGTCGTCCGGGGACGCCGCGCCTTGAACCATCCAGTGCCGAACGATCCTGGTCCAGGCGAACTTCTGCATGTAGGCGCCGCTTGCGCGGTCACCGAACACCCATCGGTCACGCCTGGCTTTGTTGAACTGGCCGAAGTATCTGGGGATGATCCAGGCCCTCGGTTTGTTCGGGTGAGTGAACAGCGTCCACTTGTAGGTCAGTTTCCACATGTAGTCATCCAGCGCCGAGAACGTCTCGCTGGAGACCACGCCGCGGTTGTAGTTGGCCCACCCGCGAATGATCGGGTTGAGCTTTCTGATTACCGCGCGGGCGTTGCTCCCGCGAAGGGAGCGCAGCTCGGTGCGGAGTCTGTCCCGGATCCGTCTCACAGCCGCCTTGCTGGGTTTGATCAGGAGCTTGTCGCCATGCCGGCGGACGTTGAACCCCAGGAAGTCGAGTCCGTCGTGGAGGGTGACGACGCGCGTCTTGTCCTCGTTGAAGGACAGGCCCCTGGGCGCCAGCCAGCTGGCGAGCCTGGCCTTGACTTCGAGCGCTTGCTGCCTGGTGTGGCAGAGCACGAGGAAGTCGTCGGCGTACCTGATCAGCACCGGTGTGCCTGCGACCGCCCATCCGGCAGCTCTGCCGGTGGTGTGGTAGCGGACGCCGGCGGCCTTCTCCATCCCGTGCAGGGCGACGTTCAACAGCACAGGGCTGACGACACCGCCTTGAGGGGTTCCCTCCTCGGTGCGGTGAAGCCGACCGTGCTCGATCACGCCCGCCTTCAACCACGCGCGGATCATCCCCGTTGCGGGGAACGTGCCGAGCATCGCCAGGATGTGATCGTGGGCGATCTTGTCGAACGCCGCCGCCAAATCCGCGTCTAGCACCCACCGTCGTTTCGTGCTCACTCCGCACGCTGTGCGATGGATCGCGTCGATCGCGTCATGACAGCCACGGCCGGGCCGAAACCCGTAGGAGCGCGGCTCAAACCTGGCCTCCCACTCGGGCTCCAACGCGCTCACCACCCGCGCCTGATGGCACCGGTCGAGAATCACAGGAATACCGAGCGGACGGCGCTTGGTGCTGCTGCCCCGCTTGGGGATATACACCCGCCTGACCGGCATCGCCGTGAACGGCTCGGTCTGGCGCTGCACCCTGTCGACCAAGTTCGCCTTAGCCTCCGGGGAGAGCACCACCTCACCGTCCACGCCGGCTGTCATGCGACCAGCGTTGCGCTCCGTCACCCGCCTAACGCTCAACAGCGTGTTGGCGCGCGAGCGGAGCATCAACTTCTGTAGGTTGCGGACCCTTGCGAGGTCCCCCGCCTTTGACGCCGTGAAGATCCGCTGTCTGAGCCGCCGTACATCGTCCTCGACCCGCCGCCAATCAATGGCGTGCCAGTCGAAGGCCGCGTCCTCCGGTCCGTTCACCACGACCATGGTCGCGGCGTCCAACTTGTCCTTCGGTTCCGGGGCTTCGGTCATCTTCCTCTTCACAGGCTCACCTGACCGCGTCAGCACGCTTTCGCGCCCGGGCACCAGGCCCGGTATCCGGCCAGTTATCCGGGACCGCCGGCCTGGAGGAGCCAGCCATCACGTCCCGGTTTCCTGCTGCGTTTCCGCTGCCGGCCTTCGCTTCTCGGCCATCCGATTCCCGCCGAGGGACTGGGCCTTCCTCACGGTCGGCTTACCGGACGTCGCCGCCCGGACCACGACGGGGGTTACCACGTTTCGCACGCGCGAGCTACGAGCGGGGTGGGTGCCTCCTGTGTCCCGAGGACGGCGGTGCTCATCCCGACTGGGCGGGCTTCCCAGCCGGCGCCTGCCGCTTCGCAGCGGCGAGTCCTTGTGCTCCGCTACAGCATCCCATCGGCGAAGCTGACCGTAACGAGACATCGGTCGGAGGTTTAAGTTCTTCACCCGTCCGCTCTGCCTCTCGCCTGTAGCCCCCGGATGGAACGGGCGCCCTCGGGCTTTTGCCTGAGCTTCGAACCCCGCCGGGGACGCCGGCGGCGCACGTCAGGCCGAGGCCAGGCCACGAGCACGGGCCTGGAACTACGCCTTCGATCTATGTTCGAACCTCCAATCAACGTGTTCACTCACTGCGTGCGACCTCGTGTCGCAGACCCGTCCGGTCTTCCCCTCGCCTGCGCGGCCCGGATGGACGGGCAACCACTTGGGCTTCCCCCCGGGCTTCGCACCCCGCCGACCAGGAGCCGGACGACGCACGCAAGGGCGGGGACAGGCCGTCGAACGACACGCTCGACATCACATCCGCTGATCCTCCAATCGGTAGTTCACTCGTTTCGTGCGACCTCGCGTCGCACCGTCCCATCCGGCAGAGACGCGGGCGTCGGCGCCGGTGGCTGCTCCGCCACCATTGCGGGAGCGCGCTTCTCGAGGTGTTAGCCGGCCACCGGTCGCTCAGCTAGCGGCGGTCGCGCCGGCGACTGTCGCGCCTCCGCTCGCTCGCTGGCGCGGGCACGCTGAGTTGCAAGCGATCGGCCGGCTTCCGTTAAGGACGAGTCGGGAGAGCGCTCCCACGACCTCCGCGGGCGCCTGCTCCGCCAGGTGAAGCAGGGACACCACCGAGCGATCGCGCGCTGCCGCGTTCTCATGCAAGCAGCCACGATTCGACGCGGTCGGCGCCGCCGCTGGCTGCTGCTGTCGGACAAACCCGGTCACGCCAGGCCCCGTCCCTCCGGGCCACCGGAATCGCGCCAGTCGCCGATTACGGGGCTCACGAGAGCGAGTGCGGAAAGGGCACGCTACCCATGCAGGCTGCCAGCGTCTGCCGACGGACATAGCGCTCGTGCGGGGCTCGGATCGCGGCGAACGCGATCGCGCGACAGGGATGACCCTGACGACCCAGATCGTGGCAATGCGATCGCACGACGAGCCACCGCGCTGACGACTCTTCCGTCGCCAAAGGGCTCGTCCGGCCTGCGCGTGCCCATATGGTAAAGGCAGTCGTGCGAGATGCACGATTTCCGCGCGTGGGGCCGCCTGCCTTGCAACCGGCGGTAAAGGCAGCGGGGACGGGAAACCAGGTCCCAGGCGGCCAGCGGCGGGTCGGATGGCTGCCGCTGAGATGGCCCGTCTGCGTTCAGGCCAGGAGCCGTAGGCCTGCGGTCATCGTCACGGCCCGCGAGCTGCTTATTGCGGGGTTCGTCCGCTCGCGGCATGCGCGTTATTCCGGATGCGTAGCGATACTTTGAGAGTTAGCTTCGGGTCACCGTCTGCCAGCGAGACAGGAGGGATCACGTGATGCATCTGGGAAGATGTCAACGGCCATGCCACCGGCTATGGGGCGAAGGTCGTGCCCGGATTCGGCCGTGATCGTCGCCGAGGGTTAGGAGGCGTGTCCGGAACGGTCGCGGCTGCCGGGAGCGGGCGCGGCGGTGCCGTTGGGGGGTCGCTTGCGGTGAGCGTGCGTGGGCTTCGGAAGGCGTACGGGCCGGTCGAGGCGGTGCGCGGGGTTGATCTGGAGATCCCGGTCGGTCAGATCTTCGCGTTGCTGGGTCCGAACGGCGCCGGGAAGACGACGACGGTCGAGATCCTCGAGGGCTACCGCTCGCGGGACGCGGGCGACGTGGAGGTCCTTGGCTGCGACCCGGCGTCGGAGCGCTCTCGCCTTCGGCCGCGGATCGGGATCGTCTTCCAGTCGACTGGCGTCGAGCCGTACCTGACCGTTCGTGAGACGGTGGTGATGTACGCGAGCCTGTATCCACGCAGTCGAGCCGTCGACGAGGTGATCGAGGTTGTCGGCCTCGGCGAGAAGCGAAACGAGCGGGTCGTGCGGCTCTCCGGCGGGCTGCAGCGGCGGTTGGAGATGGCGATCGCCCTGGTCGGCGATCCGGACCTGCTGTTCCTCGATGAGCCGACGACGGGGTTTGACCCTGCCGCCAGGCGCGAGGCGTGGGAGGTGATCAGGAGCCTGGCCGGACTTGGCAAGACGGTCCTGCTGACGACCCACTACATGGACGAGGCGCAATATCTCGCGGATCGCGTCGTCGTGATCTCTGCGGGCCGGGTTGTGGCGGAAGGGCCGCCGTCGACGCTCGGGCTGCGCGAGAGCCGGGGTGTTCGGATCCGTTACCGACCGCCGAGCGGTGCGGCGCCGCCAGCGTCGCTCGGCGGGGTCGCGGCCGGCGACGGTTTCGTGGAAGTGCACGTCGACGATCCGCTCATGGCGCTGCACGACCTCACCGGCTGGGCGATCGAACGCGGGCTGCCGCTCGAGGGGCTCGAGGTGATCAGGCCGTCGCTCGAGGACGTCTATTTGGCGTTGACGGCCGGGCCCGACGGGAGCGGCGAGGGATGAGTGCCACGGCGCTGACGGTGAGCCAGGCGCGCTATGTCAACAAGGCGTTCTGGCGAAACCCGACGCGGGCGTTCTTCACGTTCGCGTTCCCACTGATGTTCCTCGTAATCTTCACTTCGCTGCTGGGGAACGGCACCGTCGACATCGGCGCGCTTGCAGCGAAGGAGTCGACCTACTACGTGGCGTCGATGGCGGCATTCGGCGTAATCACGGCCTGCTTCAACAACACCGCGATCAGTACGACCTTCAGCCGCGATGGCGGCATCCTGAAGCGGATCGACGGAACACCCCTGCCGCACGCGGTCTTCTTCGCCAGTCGGATCCTGCACTCGATGCTGGTCGCGCTCCTGCTCGTCGTGATCACGACGGCGTTTGGGCACATCGCCTATGGCGCGCACGTCCCGTCGGGTGCCACGCTGCTCCGCTTCTTGGTGATGCTGCTCGTCGGCTCTGCCGCGTTCTGCGCGCTCGGTTACGCGATCACGGCAGTGATCCCGAACGCCGACGCCGCCGCGCCGGTCGTCAACATCACGATCCTCCCGCTCCTCTTCCTCTCCGGGATCTTCATCCCGTTCGGTAACAGCACCCCCGGTTGGATCCTGTGGGTCGCGCGGGTCTTCCCCGTCCGTCATTTCGCCGCCGGCCTGCAAGCCGGGTACCTGGGGACGCCATTCCATTGGGGCGATGTCGCCGTCGTCGCCGGCTGGGGGATCGCCGGGCTCCTGCTCTCCGTTCGCTTCTTCACCTGGGAGCCACATACCTAGACCCCTGGCGGCGGGAATCCGGCGCTCACCTTGCAGAAGGGGAGGGTGGGAGCTCCGCCAGGGACGACTCTGCGACGTCCACCCCCCCGACGTCCTGCCGCGGTCCGACAAGACGATCGTTTTCGTTTCCCGACCACCGTCTCGCGCGCGAGCGCTTCGGCGACCCAGCGATGGGCCCGATCAGGGCTGGCGGCGTGATCGCTTTGCGTACGAACGTGGTCGCCCGCAGTTATCGAGCGTTGAGATCACGGCGCACCGCGTCGCGGTCGAAGCCTGCGCCCTCGAGCTGGCGCACGATCATGCCGACGTGCTTCTGGCTGAGGTTCTGTCTCCCGTGCCCAGGAACGGTGATCACAACGCCGGATTCGTGGCGGAAGCGCCGATGGCTCGTTGCCTTGCCGCCGAGTTCGGTAAAGCCGTGATCGACTAGCCAGGCCGTGAGCGCTCTGCGGGTGACCGTGCTCATCGGCGAATTCTCGGACGTGGCCGGTCACAACGCGTTGCTCGGTCCTTTCCGCCGGAGAAGGCCCGCTGGACCCGGGTTTGCGCCACCCGGGAGAGACCGGCAGTCGTGGCGTTCGCGACGAGACGGTTGGTCCTCGTCCCAAGCTGGCGCGCCAGATGAGCGGCCGCCGTGCTTGTGGCCCAGCCACATTCCGGGCCCTGACGTCCACCGCGTCGCACTCGACTGCGCGCCGCGGCAGACACTCCGCTCGTCTGGCCGCACGTGTGCGGCGGCATGGTCAGCTTCGAACTCATGGCGAGCTCATGTCCAACGCGGCCGGGTCCCCAATGGGACCGCGCGCACGCGAGAAGCAGGAGCCCCGTGACGGTTATTGCGCCCGGCGCTTGCCCGCGCCACGACCGCGCCGGCCGGGACCCGGAGTAACGATCACGCCGTCGGCCGGGTACACGATCGACTCGTGCTGCTCCTCCCAGCGCACGCGGTAATGCTCGTGTCCTTCGCGGCCGAGCACCTCGATGATCTCTCCTCGGCGCGACGCCTGGCCGTGCACGCTATGAGGCTCAATCCAGTCACCTACGTGGGCGGCGGTTTCAACAGACTTATTCGGCATCAGTTCACCTCCTTTGACACCATCAAACCGCTCGACCCCCAGCTCGGCATCCGTGACCGCGCGAAGCCCGCTGCGGTGGTCTACGGATGTGCGCCCCAGGGAGCATAAGAAGTCGTTCCGGATCAAGGCTGCGATCAGCCCCGTGCCAGCGACGATCAGGAGGAGGCCGGCCAAGCGCCCCGACGTCAAACCGACCCGGTTGCGCGGTGGCCTGTGAATAGATCACGACAGCGCGGGTCTTCGCGTCCACGGCTGTCGACTAGTGATCGCCCACGGATTCCGGACGCGCTGCGCGATTCGCGAGCTCTCCCGGTCCGGACGAGAGAGAGCAGCGGTCCCAAGGCAGCCGACGCCACGCACCTGCCCTATGCCTAGACGCCGCGCCGCCGGCCACGCTGCGGCCAACCGGGGAGTTCCGCAAGCGTGCCGACTCGGAGCATGCGGCCGCCACGGCTCCCGCGATCCCTTTCGCCGACCAGGCGCTTCGCACCGCGCTATCCCAATGGCGACGGACCGCGCGTCCGCCGGCAGCCACTACGGCGATCGGATCGTCGGGCACGCGCTGATCCGGGCTCGGCCCGTCGAGACCCTCGCGATGCTCGAAAGGAGCGGCCAATTCCCTGGCGGCCAAGACAGCCGCGAAGCTGCTGGAGGGCGACGCGAGACGCTATGCGCACGTGGCCGCTCCTCGCCAACCCAGTCGGGAGCTGTGGCCCGACGGGGTGACTGCCTCATTGAGGCGTCAGACAGCAGCGCGTGCCTGGTCCGATAAGCAGCGGAACGCCCGTCCCGCCGTTAGGGCGCGAGTTGGTAGTGGAGGAGGAGTGTCATCTGGGCGTTGGCGACGCTGGCGATCGGCCCGAACGGGTTGCTGGGGCCGGCGGAGAAGATGTTGGTGTTCGCCGGCGCTGAGTGTCGAGTTGGGAAGACGAGGACTCCAGCGACGCCTGAGTCGCCGCCTGTCAGCAGCCCGAGCCAGTAGGTGCCTGGGCTCAGGTGGAGCGCCTGGTGGAAGAACAGCGGGTAGAGCCTCGACGCGCTCGTGCGGCGGATCGTCACCGGCTTCGTCGCCGCGACGAGCGCGCCGGGGGCGCCGTTCTGGTCGGCATAGACGATGCCCTGCACCTGCTCTGAGCCGGGAGCGCCCGTCGGCGTCAGCGCCAGTCCCAGCCACTGCGCGATCGCCGGCGAGAGCAACGAGTAGTCGTTCACGAGCTTGACGTTCGCGTGAAGGACGGCCGTGTCCGGCCCCTGTTTCAACTGGCCGAGGAAGCTCTGGCACGGCCCGTGCCCCAACCGGATGTCTGGCGCCTGATAATCGAACGCAGAGCCGAGCGCCACCCCGTCGAGACGGTAGGCGATCCGATAGAGGCCAGGACCCTGACTGGCGGGGCAGGCGACGTTGAGGTCACGCAGGCCGAGGTCGGTGGGATGCGACAGTGGGTACGTGGTGCACTCTGGCGTGGCGGCGCCCGGCGGTTGGACGCAGAGCTGGGCCGACTGGGCGGGATTGGTTGTGGCCAGGAATGTCGAGAAGGCCGGCTGGTTCGGCGCCGGCGCGTTCGAGGTCAGGACCACGACGCAGTACGTCTTTTCACCGGGCCTCCGGCGCGCGTGGCGCACCGGTAGGTGACCGATTCGCCCGCCGTCAGCGGCACGTGCACCGACTCCGGGAGCGTGGTCGCCGTCGTATCGACCGTGTCCTTCTCGGAGGAGATCGTCGTTCCCGCGCACGTGTCGGCCGTGGTCCAGATCGTGCCGAGGACCGTGGCCGCCGCGTAGCGCCCGCGAGTCGTGAACCGCCCGCGGGCACTGGCGTGCAGCAACCGCAACACCCGCGGCGATACCTTGGCAGCCCGGGCTGAGCTCCGCCGCCCGGACCCACACACGGCGGGGCGCGTCCCGCCGGTCAGGATCAGATTCGTCTGGCCGCTGCGGGGCTGCTGCACGATGAACGCGCCGCCGCCGAACACGCCGTTCTGGAGTCCGGCCACGCCGGGACCCTCAGAGGTGAGATCGACCGTGCCGCGAGTCGCATCGACGCACGATCCGACCGGTACCACCATCTGATGCACGAGCGCCACGGACTGAGACGCCTCCGGCAAGCGCACGAACACCTCCGCTGACCGTGCCAGCTCGATCGTCCTGCCGAAGCTCGGCCCGCTGACCGTGCTCGCCGACGCCGACCAGACGCCGAGTGCGCCCAGGGCAGCAGCCAGCGCTCCGATCAGCGACGCCACCGCCCAGATCGCACGCCTCACCAACGGCTGTCCAGTTGATTCGTCTTTCACGCCCGGTCGCGCGACGAGCCTAACCTGCGCCGGCGACGTGGTGCAAACGCACACGCCCGCCGCCAGCAAGCACGTCAGCCCAGCGCGTCAGTCTGCGCGCTCGTCCATGGGCGCGAGCGCCTCGCGTCGCAGCGGATCGCATTCGCCACCGGCGCCGCTCGATGCGGGCGACCGCCTTGGCGACGACCGGTACGTTGCTTGACGTCAGCCCACTGTGGCCTCGGTTGGGGTATAGCCTCACCTTGTGCCGGAGCCCGGCCCACAAACGCGGATCAAGGACGACCGAACCTGGGCGGCGGGTGCCGACGACGACGTTGCCTGGATCAACGACGGCGTTAGCCCGGGGCTGTCAATCAGCGCGAGCATCCCGCCGATCTTCGCGGCATACGCGACCCTGGTCTTCCCCCTGGGCCTCGAGTCGAGCCGTGACCAAATGCGTCCCGCCGAGGATCGCTTTGACGACGCGTTGCTGCGCGTTCTCTGCGCGCACACAGAGCCCCAGCCGTGGTGGCTCGGGTTCCTCGACACCGGCGCCAGTGATGTCGTCCTCGACGATGCTCCACGCGTCGTGATCTACTCAGGCTGGAACTACGTCCTCGTCCAGGCCGGCCCGCGTGAGGCCCGCACCTGGCGCACCGACGAGGGTCGCTGGTTCACCGCGCTGCCCGAGCTGATGTTCCCTGCGGATCGCAGCTGGCTCGTGTCGAGTCTCTGGGATGACGCATGGGCAGGCGTCGGGGGTTCGGCCGAATTGATCTCCGCGCTGCTCATCGAATCCGAGCTGCGCCCCGGAGCGGAGAGAACGAATCCCTCGATTCCAGATATGTGGCCGTCGAGCCTGCCCGACGTCATGCACGAACGATTGAAGCGCTAGCCGACGACCGCTTTCGCGGTTCTCAACGCTGCACTTCTCCCACTGCTTTGGCGACATGAGGAGCGTCCGAGGCGAACCCGTTTGGGTGTCGTGTCCGGCGATCGGATTCGCCAAGAGCGTGCGGATCCGCGGATGGTCTGCTTACTCTGGGCCTTCGGGCGCTGGGAACGAGTAGCCGCACGGGGTTGATGGTGATCCGGGCTCGTCGGATACTCCAACTGATGGCAGAGCATGATGGCCCCAGCGGCGGGGCCGAGCTGGGAGAGGCACGCGTCACGGTCGTGGTGCTTCCGAGCGCTGATCGTGCGCCGCTCAGCAAGCTGCTAGGGGGGAGGGGGGTTCGAGTCGCGCTTGCATTCGCCGCGCTCATTGCCGTCAGCGCGGCCGGGGCGATCATCGTGGCTGCAAGGGGTACGCGGACTTTGCGGGCCGCGGGCCGGTCGACCGGGATCGAGTCCCTGCAGTTCGGCGATGCCGATGCCGTGGCGACGCGGTT
>CAVPBV010000003.1:0-301547 GCA_963701945.1 uncultured Solirubrobacterales bacterium
CGATTATCGCGACGTCGCGATAATCGCCACAAAGAGCGAAATGTGCTTGACCATCTCCCCGAGCGCGACCGCCAGACCGTCAAGACCAGGCTACGCCGGGCGTGGAAGGAGACCGATCACGACGTCGCGCTCGAGCAGCTCAACACCCTGGCGCTCGAGCTCGACCGCGCCCACCCCGGCGCCGCCGCCTCACTCCGGGAGGGCATGGAGGAAACACTGACGGTCACCCGCCTGGGGATCACCGGCAAGCTCAAGCTCACGCTCCAGTCGACCAACCCCTGCGAGTCGATGATCTCCACCGTCCGGGTCATCCACCGCAACGTCAAGCACTGGAGCTCAGGCGAGATGTGCCTACGGTGGACCGCCGCCGGCATGCTCGAAGCCGAGAGCCGCTTCCGCAAGGTCGAGGGCTACCGCGGCCTCGTCAGCCTCGCACTCAAGATCGAACACGACCTACTCCGTAACCGTCAACCTGACACTTACACATCAACCCAGGAGTCCCCAACAGCCGCCACTGTGTAACCATCAACACCAGGGAACCGCCGCCACCCAAACTTCCACGGCGGACGGGACAACCTCCGTGGCCGGGCAGCCACCCTCGTCGACGCCCACCTCGCTGCCAGTCCGGACGAATCGCGCGAGCCGTCGAGCTCGACAACATGAGACGCCCGCTCCGCGACATGAACGACAGTCTGACCCACGTCTGTGCTTGCGTGGTGACGGCCCGCAATGCAGTCGAAGCAGAAGTCCGGTTGGACCGCTTCCGCGAGACGACCGCTCCGCCGGGATTGCGACAGCGACCACTCCGAGTCGTTTGCTGGGCTCGTGATCCACAGCTAACTCGACGGAGTTAGCTCACTGGGGGATCCGCGCCGATCCTGCAAACGGAGGGCCGCTGCCACCTTGGACGAGCTCCGACAGCGCGGCGTTCGCGCGGGCGAGCACAACCGCTCTGGCAGGCGAAGGGAGAGCCGGCGGGATCGCGTGCGCGTCCGTCGTCGGCGTGGAGCTGCATATGCATCCTGACGTCCGCGTGTGCTCGATCGAATACGACGAGCTAATCGCGGTTCTTCTGCTCCGCCACCGACGCGGGCACGCGGTGCAGCCGGCGCCGGGCTTGTGGAATGGACGAAAACGAGGCGTCTCCTGCCGCCCGCGGCAGGCCGCCGCCAGGTCTGCTCCCTTTCGTCCCGAGGGGCAGCGAGGGTTAGCCGAGTCCCAGCAAGCACCCGCCAGGTCGTACTTCTGCTCCGCCGGGAAGGCGGGCGTCTCGTCACGTCGCTCGACGTCGCTGTCGAAGATCGTCCGCTGCGGAAGCCACAGTCGATCCGAGGTTGGCGCCCGCGTTCTTGACGGAGCAGCAGCGCCGGCGTTAGCAGGCCGACGCCGTCGCGGCTAGCACCAACTCCGGCCGGAGTTGCGGTCCGTCGCCGAAGCACTCGTCAGCCGTTCGCGCCTTGCCGGATGAAACCAATCGTGCCGCTGGCGCATGCAACGGGACGACGGCTAATTGGCCCGGCAGACGTCCGGGGCGGGTGACATCAATCAGTAGGCGATGAGGATTAGCCGCGGACAGCCGGCCTACCAGCGGGGAGAGGGCGACACTGAGAAGCGCCTCGACGAACACGTCGATGGTGTCTGGTGGATCCCTGGTCACGAGGACCAGAGGAGCGAGGGCACCGCTCGCATGTTCGCCGAAGGGTTGGTGTGGCTGGACCTTGACTCTGACGTGTGGCGTGACGTCCTTGACCGTGAGGCGGACCGCGGGCCGCGGACCGTGTTCGGCGAAACTTCGGACGGCGTCCCGATGAGCCTTCATGGCGTGCGGTTCCTCGGCGGGCAGACCGACCACTTCAGCGGTCGCGCGCACGTTCGCTACGTCTCCGACCGGCTCATCTTCGGCGCGCACGCCGTCGGTGAAGACGAAGTGATGGTCAGTCGGATGAGCGTGTCCTATCGCGGCCTGCGCGAATGGCTGCTCAGTCCGACCCAGGGGACCCCTCCACCTCTGCAGATCGTCTACCCCGCGGCCCTTGCCGCTGCAGACGCGGACCGGGACGAGGACGAAGGTCTACCTGCGCGCGTGGACGAATGGGAGTGCAAGCTGGAGGTCACGATCGACGACGTCCGCGTCGAAATGACCGCCGCCATACGCCCAAGGACGACCGGCCGGTACAGAACCGTCTTTGACACCGGCGCGACGGTGCGGCTGAGTTCACCCGAGCCCATGACGCTCGATGCTTGGCGGCGGAACTGGCTCGAGCCGCTGCGGGACCTGGTGCTGTTTGGAACCCGCGAGCAGACCATCACATTGTTCATTCGCGGACGTGGGCCCGACCACGTGGCGGCGGAGCTCCGCGTCTACAGCCCCCCGGAGACAACCATCGGCCCTCCGGATCACGGCGAGTACTACCAGCGGGATCTGCTGCCGTCGGGGATCTGGGGGGACGCAGGCTTCACCGAGCTGATTGCCAGCTGGCAGGATCTGTACTGGCGCCTCGGTTCGGTGGCGACCGAGCTGTTCGACGTGTTCAACACCGTCGATGTGCCGCCGCTCGCCCGACTGTTGCGCCTGACCGCGTGCGCTGAGGGCTACCACCGTGTCCTTCACGATGCACCACCGTTCGAGCCGGAGGCACACAGGGAGATGGTGAAGGACATGATCGCCGCCCTGCCCGAGGACGAAGGCACGCGCGAGCACTACCGCCAGCGGCTGCATTTTGCCAACAGCCAGTCGCAGCGTGAGCGCATCCGTTGGCTCGTCGAACGCGCCGCGGAGGCGGACGACCGCCTGCAAGGTCAAGCCCGCGCGGTAACGCGGGAACTGGTCGAGTGGCGCAATAGCCAGACCCATCTCAGCGAGGGACTTGACGCTCCGGTGCTAGATGACTTGCTGCTCCTCAACGCGGTTTTGACGTACGTGCTGGAAGCGAACATCCTGCTGGATCTAGGCATCGGCGATAACACCCGCTACTGCCTGGCACACGGCCATGCGTGGGATGATCCGATCCCTACCTGGGTCGGCCGTCCTCCACCGTGTGGCGACAACACCCAGTCAGAACGGTGAGCCCCGCTCGCGGAGGCTTCTCCCCTCTTCCGCTTCATCCAGCGCGCGTGCAACGGCACTCGCCCTTGGTCGGTGAACGCCGCCGCTGACGGCAGCGTGGCCACTCAGTCATAGCGGTATGAGGACGCCCACCCAGGTCGATATCGTCATCGCGATTGTCCTCGTCCCGACGGGCGAACTCCGAGCGGCTCGACAGTGAGATCGCAGCTGTGCTTCCTGCTGCCGCTCGCGCCTCAGTCGGCCGGGGTCGTGTCGCAGGTCGAGCACATTCCGGCGCCTCAGTCCGGTTGTCGGGAGATTCGCAACCACTTCGACCTCTTCCCCTGGCTGTTAGTCAACTGACCGGCCGAGGTGGGTTGAGGACCTCGCAGATGCGAACGGCGACGAATCCGACGATCGGACGACGGATTTTGAGCGACTCGAACTGTTCGGGGGTGGCTGCTCTCGATCTTACGGATCAGGAGCCGGGCGAGTCCTTCGGCCAATTCGCGTTTGGAGACGTTGACGTTGCCGTGGTCGTCGCTGCGTGCCATGTTCAGCAGCGTCTTGGCGATCCCCGGCTTGTCCTTTTGAGCGGCTTCGCGGCGCTTGTCGTGGGCGGTGCGCAGCTCCTCAGTTGTCAACCGCAACGTCGACGCTTCACGGCCGTCTGGCGGATTGGCTCCGATTTCAGCGACTGTCTGGACAGCTCATCGTCGGTGAAGTTGTCGCCTTCGAGGCTGTCGGCGGCCAAGAGGACGTGCTCGGGATTCAGCTTGTCGTCTGCGACCAAGCGTTCGACATACCGTGCCATCTCGCCTTCGTCATCGACGACGACGAACGCTTGGGGCGCGTACTGCTTCAGGGCTTCGACCAGCGGGCCGATGCGCTTGGCGGCGCCGTCACCTTCGAGGTCGTAGAACTCGAACGCGTTGCGCAGTACGAGCAGGTACTGCACGAGCCAGTCGATGATGATCCGTTCGCTGTCGCCCTCGCCGACGACGATCGGCCCGCTGGGGTACAGGTCGACCGTGATCAGTTCGCGCTTTAGCTTGTCGGGTAGCACTTCGGAGCCGGGGCCGTGGTCATAAAGCGCCATACGGTCTAGTTGGCGGCCGTCCAGCGGCCAGGAGTCGGGGCGCTCTGGCGGTTCGCCAAGGAGATCGGTCAGCCACAGGTAGAGCATCTGGGCTGCGTCGAAATGGTCTTGGGCCTGCCGCGCGGACCCGTCCCACCGCACGTGGTAGGCGCGCGGGACTGACCGTCGCAGCATGACCAGGCCGTCCTCCGGCTCGCGTCGCAGGCCGCGTTCGACAAGGAAGTAGTAGGCGGAGTGGAGCTCGTCGACGGTGCAGCCGGCACCGGCCAGCAGCGCCTGCGGGTCCTCGTCGGTCAGGCCGGCGTCAACGAAGCTCATGCCGGGCGGGACGGGAATGACGGAGACGCGTCCGCTGACCCGGGGCCAATAGACGTTCTGGGCGATGACCAGCAGCTTGATCAGCGGTCGCCACGCTGCGTCGATGTCTTGCCGGAGATCTCGTTGCCGCTCCACCCAGGGCTGCAGCGGAGCCAACTTGCCGGCCAGCTCCTCGCTGGTCATCGCGACGACGTCAAGCGGGAGTTCGATGGCGGACTCTCGGGTGACAACGTCTAGATACAGGGTCTGCCACGGCGAATACAGCGCCGACACCTCGGGATGCCCCCAGGCCTCCCAGGCGTAGTCACTCCACGGGCGAGAGGCGGTCTCCTCTCGAAACGTGAGGTCTTCTGCCGGGACGGGCGGCGTCGAAAAGCCGGTGAAGTAGCCGCCGACGGCAAACGCGATGGGACAAAGCGCACCGCGACGGTCGACCGCCTCGGGTGCCTCTTGACCGATCCAACGCGCCAGGTCGCGATCCTGGGCCAGGCCGCGGAGCCCGCTATCAGTCACCAGCTCACGCTGACCAAATGCCCCATGCTCGTACAGGTTGCAATAGCTCACCGGCACCGTGAGCGGCGGCGGAGCGTCGCGGATCGGAATCCTCACGCTCTCAGCGTACGCGTCCCTGTGCGCGCCTCGCGAGTCGACTTTGCAAGACAAGCCTCGCCGTCAAGACCATCCCGCCGCGCGCTTAATGTTCGCGTGGTGGCTGCGCCATCGGCGTCAACTGATGGGCTGGTTGTCAAGGCCGGGCGAGAATTGACCCCGTAGCGCCGGTTGAGAATTGACCCCCTCGCGGGTGGCGCCGGTCGAAAACTAGGCCACTTGAGGGTCGGGTTCGCCGGCGTTTTGCGAAGCGAGCCGTAGGCGAGCGGAGCGAAAATGCCGGCGGGCGCGCTGGCTAGGTGGTGTCGTCCGGGCGGCTTGGGCGGGGTCCGAGGTCTCGGTCTTTGAGGCGGTAGCTCTCGCCCTTGAGGCTGAGGAGTTCGGCGTGGTGGATGAGTCGGTCGACCACCGTGGTGGATGAGTCGGTCGACCACTCCCTGCTCAGCGAAGGTGGCGGCTCGGTCCCGCCGACGCTGCTGCCACCAAAGCGTGCCGAAGCCAAGCGCGCCGGTCAGGAAGCTTGCGCCTAGCCCGGATCGTGCAGTAAGACCCGCGCCCCCGGGGTGACCGGGGGCGCGGGATCGTCCGGCTGGCAAGGGATTCTTCGGCTTGTCGAAGGTCGCGAATCCCGAGCTTGGAGGTTCACCGTGAAGGTGATGCGTGACGGACGCCGGATAACCGTAGAAGTCATGGCGGACGGAGCGGGTCTGGTGTCGCACGCCGGGACCGCGCTGCTGGCTGAGGTCGCGGACACGATCGGGCTGACGCGGGCGCTGTCGACGCGCCTGGGGATACTGAAGCAGCGGCGGGGTGGTCACGATCCCGGGTGGGTGATCCGTGATCTGGCGGTGATGCTCGCCGACGGCGGAGAGTGCGTGTCTGACCTGGGCGCGGTCCGGGCGCAAGACGCGCTGTTCGGGGCGGTGGCGTCGGACTCGACCGCGTTTCGAACGGTCGACCGGATCGCATCAACGCCGGGGATGTTGGACGCGCTGCGTTCGGCGCATGCGCAGGCGCGCGCCCGGTTCTGGGAGCTGTCGGGGGCGACGGACCGGTTGACGATTGACGTGGACGCGACGCTGATCACCGCGCACTCTGAGAAGGAGCAGGCGGCCGGCAACTACAAGCACGGGTACGGGTTTCATCCGCTGGGCGCCTACGCCGACCCGACCCGTGAGGCGCTGGCGATGCTGTTGCGCCCGGGGAATGCCGGCTCGAACACGGCCGCCGATCACATCACGGTGATCGACCGGTCACTCGCACAGATCCCCGAGGAGCAGGTCGAGACGATCGAGATCCTCGTTCGGGCCGATTCGGCGGGGGCGACGCACCAGACCGCCGATCACTGCCGGCGCGCTGACCTGCGGTTCTCCTTCGGCTATGAACTGACCGAGACGGTCCGCGCCGCCATTCTCAGCACGCCCGATGGCGCGTGGATCCCGGCGCTCGGTCAGGACGACACCGAGCGCCAGAACGGGCACGTTGTCGAGCTCACCGACCGCGTCGATCTCAGCACCTGGCCTGCGGATTCGCGGGTGATCGTCCGCCGCGAGCGTCCCCACCCAGGCGCCCAGTTGTCGTTCACCGACCACGACGGATACCGCTTCCAAGCGATCCTGACTGACCAAACCGACCCCGACATCGCCGTCTTGGAGCGTCGCCACCGCCAACGCGCTCGCGTCGAGGACCGCATCCGCGACGACAAAGACACCGGCCTGTCAAAGCTCCCGTTCCAGGCGTTCGCCATGAACGAGGTGTGGTTGGAGATCGTGATGCTCGCGCACGACCTGATCGTCTGGACCCAAGCACTCTGCCTTGACGGCGAACTCGCGAAGGCCGAACCGAAACGCTTGCGCTACCGGCTGCTGCACCTCGCCGCTCGGCTCGCGTTCTCGGGACGCCGCGCGAAGCTGCACCTCCCCAAGGCCTGGCCGTGGACCGAGGCGCTCAAGGCCGCGTTCGAGAAACTCAAAACGCTGCCAGCGCCGACCGGCTGACCGCCCCCGCCGAGCCACCACCCGCCGATCAGACCCCCCGACCACGAGCCGCGCTCACCGCTGCCCGGAAACAGGCCGACACCAGCCGACTCTCCCCTGGAAGCGCGCCGACACCCGCAGCACCCAGCCTGACTACCCACCGACAGCCACCCACCCCATGAATCCCCCCGCGCGGTCACACCCACGCGCCTACTGCACGATCGGGGCTAACGGGCGCGCTGCTGCTCCGTCAAGAACGCGGGTGCCGAGCGCACGCCGACCGTGCCTTCCGGAGCGGACGAGATCCGCATCTCTCGGCGGGCCCATGCCCGAGCGATCGCGAGACTGGTGGAAGTCGTGCCTTGCGAGAGCGCGACGACCCGTTTTCAGGTTGCTCGCACCCCCAGGGGGTTGCGGAAGCCTTACCCCGCGTCGTCGGCTGCTGCCCGGTATTAGACCCGACGCGAAAGCAGGCGACTTCGGCTTGGGACTGGGTCCCCGATCTCGACATTCAGGTTCGCTCCGGATAGGTTCGACGCATGGACTCAGTGTCAAAAGGCGAGGCGGAGTGGTCGCCCGCGATCTGGACCGGCGGGCACGCAGAGCTCTTCGTGCGCTTCCGCGAGCTGTCAGACGACGTTGCGGTGCTCTCTGAAGAAATCCGTGGCTTCCTGGACGCCTGCCGCGTTCAAGGTGCGGACCTCACGATCCTCGACTTCGGAGGCGGCACTGGCGAGCTCGTCGCCGCCGCGGCTCAGCCACACGATCGCGTCGTGATCATTGACCAGGCCCGCGGCCACACGACTCTGAGCCAGCAACACGGACCATTCGATGCCGCGATCTTCTCCCATGTGCTCGCGTTGTTGGCCGACCCGCAGGCATTGTTCGCCCAGGTGGCGACCTACAGCCGACCGCGGGCAGCGGCGCTCGCGATCGTCCTGGACGACACTGGCACGCAGGCTGACATCTGCCGCGAGGCCGCCAAGACGGATGCACACTTCCTCGACCACTTCGGGCACGCCCAGCGCCTAGAGCGCCTGTTCGCCACCGCCGGAATCCCATTTCGCTCCCATAAGGTCGAGAGCCGCGCCGTCTGTTCTTCGTACGACGATGTGCTCGCCGTCGTCGCCTTCTTTCTTGATGCGGTCATCGATGAGCTGGTCGAGCGGCTGGCGTCGGCGATCCCTCGCGAACCAAACGGCGACTGGGTCCTCACCACAGACCAGCGCGTCTTCACCTGGCAGCTCTGACCGAGCGAGAGCCGCCAGCGCTCTGCGTGTCGCCTTGATCGCGCCGTGGCTGCCGCTCCGAGCGCTCGGACCGGGTAGAAACCGATGGCGCCGACCCGGACGCCGTCGGCGCCGATCGCGACGGTGGCGGTTCGCGACGACTCATCAGTAGTTGTCTGATCGAGATGTATGGCCCGCTACAACCCGAACCGGGTCACGTGGTCGACCGCGGATAGACGCGAGCACACAGGTCACCGATACGACAGTTCTCGGCGCTTCCGCCCAGCTTGACGATGCCGTCCGAAAGCCGAGGCCGTTTGTTCCGTCGATGATTGGACGGCTACGGCTTACGTTTGGGTCCACCCGAAGCTGCGAGCCGGCAACCCGCGATGGCGTCCCCGGCTGGCGGTTGAGGTCCTCAACCTCCGTGCGCCGACGAGGCGTAGGCTGGGCGGACCTCGCCAGAGGGGATGGACGTTTATCGGGAAGGGTGTGGCCATGAAACTTGAAGCTGGGAAGGTTGCCCTCGTAACGGGGGCTGCGAGCGGGATTGGGCTGGCGCTCTCTGAGCGGTTTGCCCGCGACGGACTGCATGTCGTGCTGGCTGGTGTGAATCAATCGACTCTGGCAAGCGCCGCCGAGAAGATCGGAGCGCTCGGCGTTGAGACCCTGGTCGTTCCTACCGATGTGAGCGACCCAGCGGCGGTTGAGGCGTTGGCGGGCGCCGCTATCGAGCGCTTCGGGGCCGTGCACATCGTGTGTAACAACGCCGGTGTGGCAAGCGGCGCCGACCCATGGTTCGGCCCGCTTTCTGCGTGGGAGTGGGTTCTGGGCGTCAACCTTTGGGGTGTGATCCACGGGATCCGAGCTTTTCTTCCAATCCTCATCAACCAAGGTGAGGGCCACATCGTGAACACCGCGAGCATCGCCGGTCTGAACCCCGGATCCGGTCCGGTGTACGCCGCCAGCAAGCACGCCGTGGTCGCTCTCAGCGAGGAGCTCTTCAAGACGACGAAGTGGGTTGGCCTTCCCATCGGGGTCAGCGTCTTGTGCCCCGGCTGGGTCCGCGCTGCGATCATGGACGCCGACCGAAACTGGCCGCAGCGCCTAGGCGACCCTCCGCCTCGGGCACCGGGGAACGAGGTGATGCGCCCGCATTTCCAGCGCGCCATCGACGAGGGAATGGAACCTGCTGCTGTTGCCGATCTCGTTGCCGACGCGATCGTCTCAGACAGGTTCTGGATTCTCCCGCACCCGGAGTTCGTCGAAAATGCAGTGCGCCGCTGGCACCGCATCGCCGGAGGCGAAAATCCCGATCCCGAGGTCGACGTGCCCGGATTCCCGCCCACCGCACAATGGACAAGCGAGATTCGGGCCGCGCTCACGCCGCCGACCGGCTAGGCAAGGTTGTCATGCGTGAGAGGCGCGCGGTACCGACCGACGGTCCCGCTCCTGGATCGGGCTAATCACCTGCAGCCAGCGACGACGCGGGCAAGACTTCCGCAACGCCTTGGGATGCGAGCAACCTGAAGCCGGGCACCGCGCTCTCGCAAGGGACGATCTTCGACAGCGACGTCGAGCGACTTGACGAGACGCCCGCCTTCCTGGGCGAGCAGAAGTACGACCTGGTGGGTGCTTGCTGGGTCTCGGCTAACCCTCGCTGATGCTTGGGACGACGAGGGACAGCGCCGGCGGAGACTGTCGAATCCTTCGCAATGCGGAGGTACGGCTGTCGACCAGGGGCTGCCGAGCGACCTTGAGCTGAGCCGCGCTACCGGTCGCCGAGCAGAGCAGCCACGCAGGCGCCGTGACCGGTGTCGGCGTAGAGCAGCAGCACGGGACAACTCGTCACGCCGAGCAGCCCAGCCCTGCATGCTTGCCGCAAGGGCATCTTGGAGCCGACGCCGACGGCCTCGGAATGCGCGGAATACAAGCGCGTGCGCTCCTCAACACTGGCAGGCCCGCTCGCTATCGATCCTGGCTCACCGCGTTCAGGGAGGCGACGATGTCTTTGATGAGGATCATCAGGTGTCGCGGCTCGGTCGGCGATGGCTCGAGACCGTGCCGGAGGTAGAACCCCGCGGCGTGCTGGTCGATGGCGTGGACGAGCATTGCCCGCACGCCGATCGTCTCTGCCGCAGCGAGCGTGCGCATCATCGCGTCGCGCAGCAGCCACGCGCCAAGACCCCGGCCGGCGACCGAGAGGTCGACACCCAGCCGAGCCAGGAGCACAACTGGGATCGGATACTGAGGCATCCCCTTGACGATCCTCGCAGTCGCGGAGTCGCGTTCGAGTCTGGCAGCCGTCAGCGCGTAGTAGCCAACGACGCGCGCCTGCTGTGCGTCGAGGATTACGTACGTCCGTGCAGACCCGACGGCGGCGGCCTGGCGCGCGTACCGCGCCAGCCACACATTCAGCGACGCTCGGCCGCAATCGAAGCCCTCGAGCACGTGATCCGGGCCGAGCGGCTCAGGATCGCCGAACCGTGGCACTACTCAGGGCGCGAGCGGCGGAAAAGCTCGACCAGTTCCGGGATCTCTCGCGGGGGACGATCAAGCGCCGCCGTGAACCGTCGCCACTGAGTCGGCGAGAGCACGAACCGCGTACGGTCTGCGAGCAGCCGCTCTGCCCGCTCCCGGCCACTTTCGACCAGGAACTCCGACAGCGACTCGTTCGCAGCAGCGGCGGCGCTGCGGAACAGCTCGTCGTCGCTGGCCGCCACGCGGAGATGCACGCGCTGGTCCTTCGTCTCAGTCATCAGGAAGCAATGTACGCCATCCGTGCGTACAGATCAAGCACCATCACTTCCCCACGCGCTTCCCCACAGCGACAGGATTCATCAGAAGCTCCTGCAAATCGGTACCTTTCAGGTCGCAGGAGCCCGGTCTCGAAAACCGGTTCGGGTCTTTCGGTCCGACGAGGGTTCGAATCCCTCCCTCTCCGTTAGCCGTCAGGTTGCGGGCCTTTCTTCCCCACGGCCTACCCGAGGATCGCCCACCAGCACAGGGCGTTTCGGGCTCCGACTTCCCCGCGACTTCCCCACGGCCGCCCCTTGTCCATCCCCGGTCGACCCGCGCGTGGCCGCGATCAGTGCGCCGGTCTCAAGACCGGCGCATTCGCGTCCTCCTTCGATCGCAACAACGACGAGATACCCCGCCATTACTGGAAGGCTCCACACGCGAACGGTCGCCTGCCAGGGCGCCGCAAGGGTGTTATGCGGGGCTCACTTCCCCGCAACTGCCCCCAGCTCCTCCCTGTGCGTGACGTGCTGGCTCGTCACGCACAGCGAACCAGTCCCCAACACCGGCGCACAGCGGTACACGCCCGAGTTGCCCGAAGTCCGGCGCGAGGGGTTCCTACGCGTGTCCGAACAAGCCGGCACGCAGCTCCACGCACAGGTTCTTACCGAGGGAGATGCTTGAGGATTTCGCTGCCTCCCGACCTCGTGGCTGATGCCAACGTCATTCTCCCCGCGCTGATCGGGGGGCCGCGCCCGCCTCGTGATCGCATCCGTCCTCGGCCCGCTCGCACCACGCGGATCCGGCGTCGCATGAGCGCCAATGTGCACGGGGAGCGCGGAGCTCAGCCTGACCCTGGCGCGGGGGCGCAGCCGGCCGCGCTTCTGGCGAACCCCGGGTCTCGCCTGGCGCACCGCGCTGTCTCACATTCAGACGGGCATCCGTCGCCGCTGCGCCGCCTGACCGCCCGTGTCCGTTCAGTAGCCTGGGTGCCGCGCCGGCAGCTGCTGAGGTGGCTGTGTTCTGCCCAGACCCGACCGCCGGTGACATCTTCGACCTGCGGGGCGTCGACCGCGAGACTGGCTGCATCGTTGTCGTCCGCCCAGACCAGTACGTCTCGCATGTGCTTCCTCTCGATGAGCACGATGCACTCACCGACTTCTTCGCCCGGATTCTGATCGACGCCAGACCTCGACCGCAAGCGCTTCTCGCCAACCGAGCGCGCGCCGCGACAACGTGACCGTCCGGCTGCCGTCGATCGACTCGTGCGAGGCACGCACAGCGTGATCATCGCCACGCGCAGACCAGGCGGTGCCCGCACCTCCCGAGGGCGGCGCATCCGGCCGACATAGAACCAGTAGAACGCCGGCAGGCCCGTCGGCAGGTACGCGAACGCAAACGTCGCCGGAATCCACAGAGCCAAGGCCCCACGATGGTCCGGCGCAAGCCAGAACGCCCAGAAGCGCACGTTGACGATGAGCCAGAGCCCGAGTAGCAAGACGTAGACCACCCGACGACCAGGCGACAGGGCCGACTTGCCACGCCCCGACATGGCCGGTTCTGGTGCAGCGACGCTCGCGCTCGCATCCAGAGCCTCCAGTTCCACAAGCTGGGAGTTGGTGGAGCTGCCCATCACGCTTCCGCTACAGAGATGCTGATGGACTCCCCGCACTTCGACATCCGAAGCTTTCACTCCCACCCACGCGGGAAGTTACGGCGCTGTCCCGAGTCGCGCAACAGCAGCTCGACCCCTCGCACGGTTCTCATCCACCAACGGTCACGAGAAGCTCGCGAAACAGACATCAGATGACGCCAGTGCCGGTCAGCGCGCGTCGCCCGTGGATCTCCTCGCGATGCTGCCAGTGTCAACACCATGCGGGGCCGGGCTGCCAGTCGGCTCGCGACTCCTAAACCGCCGCATCCGCAACCAGGTGCAGTCGCTTGCCGCGATCCCCTCAGCTGCAAGAGCATGCGGAACCGGCGAGTCCGAGGCGGACTACCCAAGTTCGACCGAAGCGACCACCACCGCCGTGTGGCTGCTAAAGGCGTCGACCGGTAGCGCCGGCCTGGTCGATGACAGTGTCGCGACCATCGACGAGTCCTCGCTTGACCACGTCGTGACCCATCGTGTCCGACAGCGATCACGTTGAGCGGTGTCGAGAGCATCTACGTCGTGGCTCGTTTGATCACGGAGCAGCAGCACGATCGGCGACCTGCCCGCCACGCGCGATCAAGATCTCGTGCCCGAGGTCGGCGCCCGATTCGCCGCGTCGAACCGGAAGCGGCGGACCTATCCAGCAGCCGGTTCGTAGCTGGTGCTGCTCGTCCATCTCGGCAGCACGACAAGCGTCCCGGATGGCTTCTGAATCGCCCCGGCAGATCAGAAGCAGGTGCCATTCTCGAACCGATCGAGTCAACCAGGTCGTACGGATCTCCCGGGTGGATACGAATCGTGTGCGAGCGGGTTAGGTGAGAGACGTCCTCGCTGATTCCGACCCTGCGGTCAGCTTGTCGATTCGTCAACGGACGCGCGGTGGTCTGCCGATCGATCGCGAGGGTTCGCGCTGACGTGAGGACGCCCTCGACTCGAGTTGGTCGAACCCACGACGCGCCTGGTGGCTATCGGGCGTTTCTAATGGGGCAGCTGTTCCGCTGGGACTGGGCGGCCGAGGTGGTACCCCTGCCAGTAGTCGACTCCCAGTTCCTGCAGCAGCCTGACGGTTGCCTCGTCGCCTACGAATTCGGCGACCGTCTTTTTATGCGTCCCTTTCGCCACTCGGACGAGGGCTTCGACGAGGAGCTGGTCTTCGGGATTGGTGGCGATGCCATGTATGAAGTCGCCATCGATTTTGATCGTGTCGTAAGGCAGGTGCTTGAGCTGGTAGAAGGACCCGAAGCCGGTGCCGAAGTCGTCGAGCGCGAAGCCGCAGCCGAGTCGCTGGAGTCGGCGGCCAAACAGCTTGGCTTCGTCCATCTTGGAGATGGCGGCGGTTTCGGTGACCTCGAAGCTCAGGCGGTGTGGATCGATGCGATATTCGCCGATGAAGCGTTCGACTAGGGCAACTAGCCCGGAGTCAGTTAGTGAGCGGGCGGATACGTTCACGGCCACGCTGGCGCCGTCCGGGAGCCGCCCCGACGCGAGGCTGGTGATGACTCGGCGAATGACCCAGCGGTCGATGGCGGGCATCAACCCGTAGCGGTCGGCGATGTAGAGAAAGACGCCGGGCTCAATTGGCTCGCCGGGCTGGTCGGCCATTCGGATGAGTGCTTCGTAGCGTCTTTGGGAGGGGTCGGCGAGCTTGATGATGGGTTGGTAGTGCAGGACGAACAGATCGTCGTGTAGCGCCTGACGAATCCGGTGAGACCAGTTCAGACGCTCGGTAGCGCGGACCTGGTTGCCGTTCTTGCTGTCATGGAAGGCATATCGGTCGCGGCCGGCTTCCTTGGCTTCATACATCGCGAGGTCGGCCGCCGCGAGCAGCGAGTTCTCGTCGAACTCACCGAGTTCATCGACCACCACGATCCCGATGGAGGCCGACACCTGCACTTCCCGGTCAGCGGCGTCGACGCGAAGGCCGGCGATCGTCGTCAGCAGTTCCGTCGCTAGCAGCTGGGCAGACGCGCGGCTGCTGTTGGGCAGCATGATCGCGAACTCGTCGCCGCCCAGGCGAGCGAGCGTATCGGTGACGCGCAGCCGTGCGCTCAGTGCATCGGCGACGGCGCGGATCACTTGGTCGCCGGCGCCGTGCCCGAGCGTGTCGTTGACGTACTTAAAGTGGTCCAGATCGACCATCAGCAGCGCGAACTCGTGGCCGTAACGGGCCTGGTCAGACAACTGACGGGCGAGTTCGTGGCTGAGCGCGCGTCGATTCTTCATACCGGTCAGCACGTCGTGCTCCGCCAGGCGGCGTAGTTCGTCCTCGTGATGTCTGCGATCGGTGACGTCTTGGATCTGAGCGACAAAGTGCATGGGGGTCCCCCCGTCGGCGCGCACCAGCGAGACGGAGAGCAGGATCCACAGCAAAGAACCGTCAGAGCGGTAGTAGCGCGTCTCCATCTCGTAGCCGTCGAGCTCGCCGCCAAGCACTTGGCGCATCAGCTCGAGATTCTCATTGAGATCATCGCTGAAGGTGA
Organism: uncultured Solirubrobacterales bacterium; assembly: GCA_963701945.1. Taxonomy (GTDB): domain Bacteria; phylum Actinomycetota; class Thermoleophilia; order Solirubrobacterales; family Solirubrobacteraceae; genus Palsa-465. The sequence continues at coordinate 15,151 of CAVPBV010000003.1, forward strand.
TGTCCTGAAGCTTTTTGGACAGCAGCTCACCCTCGGCGTACCCGGTCATGTCACAGAGCTTCCGGTTGACGCGCAGAAAATCCCCTGTGGGCGACACGAGCGCGATCCCGATCGGCGCGTAGTCGACCGTCAGCCGAAAACGCTCCTCCGAAGCTTCGAGCTTTCGCTGTATCTCCCGTCGCTCGGTGATGTCCCGTATCGCCGCGATTCCGAGCACCCCATTCTCGGTAGCAAGACTCGACAGGCTGTAACGAAATCCGCGTCAGGCGGCGGCCTCCAGGGGTTGGAGCGTGACGCTGTGTCCGAGCTTTTCGAGTTGTCGCACGAGCCGGTTGGCGGCTCGTTCGGGGTCTTGTTTGGCGAAGTAGTCGTTGCCGAGGTCGTTGTAGAGCTCGCCGGTTTGGAGCATGTGCCAGGCGACGGTGAGGATTGTGTGGCTGACGGCGGTGATCGCTTTGGCGTGGCCGCGGCGGCCGCGCAGGCGCTGGTATTGGGCTGAGAGGTAGGTGTTCTTGGCTCGGGCGGCGGCGTTGGCGGCTTCGGTCAGGGTCGCACGAAGCCATTTGGAGCCTTGGCGGGTTTTGCCGGAGCGTCGTTTGCCGGCGGATTGGTCGTTGCCGGGGCACACGCCGGCCCAGGAAGCGAGGTGTTTGGCGGTCGGGAAGATGCTCATGTCGACGCCGATCTCGGCGATCAGCACCTCGGCGGTGCGCTGTTTCACGCCCGGGATGCTCATCAGCAGCTCAACCGCTTTGGCGAAAGGGACGAGCTGCTCCTCGATCGCTGTCGAGAGTCGATCGATCGCTTCCTCCAGGAAATCGATGTGCGCGAGGATCCGCCCGACCACGAGCGCGTGCTCGGCGTCGAAGCGGCCGACCAGCGCTTCTTGGAGCGCGGGGAGCTTGTTGCGCAGCTGCCCGCGAGCGAGGTTCGCGAGCACGGTCGGGTCGGTCGTGCCGGCCACGAGCGCGTCGAGCATGTCGCGCCCGGACTTCCCGAGGATGTCCGAGGCGACGCACCCGAGCTTGATCCCGGTGTCCTCGAGGATCTTGTGCAACCTGGCGGCTTCGCGTTGGCGGTCTTGGATCTGCGTCTTGCGATACCGGGTCAGGTTTCTGAGCGTGCGGATCGGCTTGGGCGGCACGAAGCTCGCCTTCAACAACCCCGCCTCCAACAGCTGGCAGAGCCATTGCGCGTCCTTGATATCGGTCTTGCGACCAGGGACCTGCTTGACATGCCTGGCGTTGACGAGCAGCAACTCGAAGCGGTCCTCCAGCACCGCCCACACCGGCTTCCAATACACGCCCGTCGCTTCCATCACGACCTGCTTGACCCCGAGCGCGGCAAGCCAATCCGCCAACGCCAACAGCCCATACACGGTCGTCTGGAACTCCGCCATGCGCTCCTCGAGCCCGCGCCCCTGCCATACCCGCACACACGCCGTCACGCTCGCCTTATGCACGTCCAGCGCCCCAGGCCGCTCAACGATCCGCTCCACCACAGCCTCCTATCGCTTCGATCGACGATCACGCCACCCGCGGGAGCTCCGCATGTACAAGCGATGCTGTAACTCGTGCTCAAGGCAACAGTCCCGGGTTCCGGCCAAAGCCCCCACGCCAGACTTATCTACGGGCTCCAAGCACCAGTGCAAAGTCGGCGTCGGCGCGCGGCAGCACCGATCCTCAACCACAGCCCGCTACCCCGCCAAGCCCTGCAAAACCGATTTCATCCGCCGCGGGTGGCGAAGCCCCACCATAGTGACTTACCTGAACCGGGAACTCTCCTCGGTCGCTTCGGCGACCGTAGAGGTCCAGCCGAGCGCCCATCGGCCGCGGATGAGCGAAGTACCCGCCGCGATGGGCGGCATGATCCTCGCGAAGCCTTTCGGGCACGAGGGTCTCGACGGGCTGTCCGATCAAGTCCTCGCGCCGATATTTAAATAGCTGTTCCGTTTGGGCGTTGACCAGGACGATCTCACCGGAGCCGTTGATGCCCACGATCGCGTCCGGCGCGCCATCGAACAACTGGCGGAACAACGAGGCCGAGCCCGCAGCGGCTGGCGACTCCGACTCGCCGACCGAACAATCTCGCTCAGGGGGACGCGCCGCTTGAGGAAGTGCATCTGCTCCAGACGTGTGAAATGACGCCATCACAACAGTTATCGCGGAGTTCGACGGCTACCACCCCCGCAGTAGACCGTCGTTTCCCTGCGGCACCCTACGCAGCCGCATCACGGTAGCTACTCAAGCATAGGAGAACCTGTACGCCGACCCAGCCCCTCCTGAGAGTTAATGGTTGGCGCCGGCCATCGTTGTCGTGACATCGCATCCGGGAATCTCCGCAGCGCTGCCGCAACACACACGGGCAGGACAGTCAAGGCCCGAGAACCCCGGCTTGCCCAACCCAACGCGGATCTCGGCCTCGGACATGCCCGACTAAAGGGCTGCTGCGCTCAGAGCAGATGCGCAAGCCGCCAGAGGGTGGCGGGCGCGGTGAGCGACACGCGAGCCCCTATAACGTCCCGTCGTCAGGCCACCAGCTGACGAACCAGCGCGGGAGGGGCGGAGTCGGCCAGCTCGACCAGACGCAGTTGCGCTTCGCCGGGTGCGGGGGGCAGTACCGTGTGACAAGCTTCTGTCGTCCCAGGGCGGTAGAGCGCGAGCGGGACTGGCCCGATCGCGCGCCCGATCGCGTAGGTCCACCGCGCGACGGTGTCATTGTTTATCTGCCGTCCAGCGAGGACGGCGAGGTTGGGCCGGTGCACCGAGACGGCGTCGCCGATCCCGCTGATCGCTCCCGCTGACAGGCGGAGTACCTTGGCACCGGCGCGCAGGCAGAAGAGCTCGAGCGCACCAATGTACGGAGCGTCGAGATCGAGCTCGTCCCGCGAGGCGTCGCCCAGCACGATTGATACGCGGCTGACGGACGGTGGGGCCAGGCGGTTGGCTCGACGCAACCAGTCAGCCGTCCAACGGGCGGAGAACGCCCATGCGGCCGACTCGGCCCCGTTCCGGCCTACGATCTCCTCCAGGCTCGGCAGCAGGACCTCCTCGACCGAGCGCTCGACCGAGCGGAGCGCCAGCGTCGTTTCGACGGCGCGATCAGCCCGCTCGCGGTCGTAGGCAAGCAGCGCCCTGACCAGGGAATCGGTGTCCGCCGCCACCGCGGCGCGAGCGCGCGAAACCGCCGAGGCGATCGAAAGGCCTCCCTCGAGCGCCGCTCGCAGTGCCGCCACCTCGCCGTGGGTGTAGGACCGATGCCCGCCCGGAGAGCGCTGCGGCCGGGGGAAACCGAATTTCCGTTCCCACGCCCTCAACGTGTTCGGGCTGACGTTCAGCAGGGTCGCGGCTTCGGTCGTCTTGAGATAGCGCATGGCACACACTTCGTCCCGAGGGCTGTCGTAGAAACCACCGGTCTCTGCGCACCCGGGTAAATCATTCATCGACTGACGCGCCCGCGGGCTAAAGCCCAAAGCGTCAAGATCAGTAGTTATACGCACCCTCGTATCGCCCCGGTCGAACTATGGCCGCGGGATATTGGTGTGGGCGCCGGTTGAAAACTGGGCCACCTGCGCCGGTTGAAAATTAGGCCACCCTGGCGCGGGGCCGTTGGTGTCCGGCTGGCCTTTGACCCTCGTTTGGTTAGCGATCGAGCGAGGAGGAAGCGGGGTGGTCGGCGTGGAGCAGTGGGCGGAGGTGAGGCGGATGCACCGGGTCGACGGCCTGTCGGGTCGGGAGATCAGTCGGCGGACGGGGTTGCACCGTGACACGGTCGCGCGGTTGTTGGTGGCGGCGGAGCCGCCGAAGTACTCGCGCAAGCCGATCGGGTCGAAGCTTGATCCGTTCAAGGATTGGATCTGTGAGCAGTTGGCGGCTGATCCTCGGATCCAGTGGCAGCGGCTGCGGGAGATGGCTGACGAGCTCGGCTATGACGGCGGCAAGTCGATCTTTGATGACTTCGTTCGCGAGGTCCGGCCGCGGAATCTGCGACCCCGGACGTTCCAGCGAAGGGTTTATCGGCCGGGCGAGCTGGTGCAGTGCGATCTGTGAGGTGTGCTGGTCGCGGGTGATCGCCGGCACGCCGGTGTTCTCAAATGAGGCTCTACCGGTCGCCGACGAAAGCGGCCACGCAGGGGCGTGACCGCTCCAGGCGTAGAGCAGCAGCACGGGACAACTCGTCACGCCGAGCAGCCCAGCCCTGCATGCTTGCCGCAAGGGCATCTTGGAGCCGACGCCGACGGCCTCGGAATGCGCGGAATACAAGCGCGTGCGCTCCTCAACACTGGCAGGCCCGCTCGCTATCGATCCTGGCTCACCGCGTTCAGGGAGGCGACGATGTCTTTGATGAGGATCATCAGGTGTCGCGGCTCGGTCGGCGATGGCTCGAGACCGTGCCGGAGGTAGAACCCCGCGGCGTGCTGGTCGATGGCGTGGACGAGCATTGCCCGCACGCCGATCGTCTCTGCCGCAGCGAGCGTGCGCATCATCGCGTCGCGCAGCAGCCACGCGCCAAGACCCCGGCCGGCGACCGAGAGGTCGACACCCAGCCGAGCCAGGAGCACAACTGGGATCGGATACTGAGGCATCCCCTTGACGATCCTCGCAGTCGCGGAGTCGCGTTCGAGTCTGGCAGCCGTCAGCGCGTAGTAGCCAACGACGCGCGCCTGCTGTGCGTCGAGGATTACGTACGTCCGTGCAGACCCGACGGCGGCGGCCTGGCGCGCGTACCGCGCCAGCCACACATTCAGCGACGCTCGGCCGCAATCGAAGCCCTCGAGCACGTGATCCGGGCCGAGCGGCTCAGGATCGCCGAACCGTGGCACTACTCAGGGCGCGAGCGGCGGAAAAGCTCGACCAGTTCCGGGATCTCTCGCGGGGGACGATCAAGCGCCGCCGTGAACCGTCGCCACTGAGTCGGCGAGAGCACGAACCGCGTACGGTCTGCGAGCAGCCGCTCTGCCCGCTCCCGGCCACTTTCGACCAGGAACTCCGACAGCGACTCGTTCGCAGCAGCGGCGGCGCTGCGGAACAGCTCGTCGTCGCTGGCCGCCACGCGGAGATGCACGCGCTGGTCCTTCGTCTCAGTCATCAGGAAGCAATGTACGCCATCCGTGCGTACAGATCAAGCACCATCACTTCCCCACACTTCCCGGCGAGGAGCCGGAGTGGGCACGGGCGAGCTCGGCGAACGCCCGCGGCGCCCACACGACCGATCGCTGCGGCAGTGATGCGTGGCCCGGCGAGTCCTCACGATGAGGCGCCTCGGCGCGGACCGGTCGCCAAGCGGCGGTCAGCCGGTAGACGACGAAGACGCGTGCGCACTCGCGGAGACGTTGGGGAGCGAGGACGACGGGTTCGAACTCGCCGAAGACCGACAGTCGCTCGCGAGCAACTGGGCCGAGCTACCCGACCTGGAACGCCAAATACTTGGCCTGCGCCTGGTGCATGGTCTCACGCAGCGCGAGATCAGCCGGCGGATCGGATATTCGCAAATGCACGTGTCCCGTCTACTGCGTAGAGCGATGCTCTCCCTCGACGGCGCTGAGGTACCGGCGACATGCGCGTGAATGCCCTGTACGCCCGCGGCGTCGCCACGAGCGTGCTCGCGTCGCACGAGACCGACCCGCACGCTGACGGCATCGTTACTCCCCGTAAAGGCGAGCGGCCTTAGAGTGATCCCGATACTCGGCAGCAGCGGCAGTAACGGACGACTGGTCAGCGACGACCTTGAGAACAGCAACGCGAGCACGGGACATATGTCGTGAACCAGACATCCCCTCTCCGCTGACTTGCGCCGGAACCGCGCCGTTCATGCGACGAGGTACGTTTCGTAGATCACGCCGGCAGGCTGTCGGCCGGCGACGCTGATGAAGACGCCTTTGTTGAGCCAGTCGAGTTCTGGTGCGGCCGTCTCGATCTGCGTGGCGGCGCGGAACGTGTACTCGCTGGGATCTACGTTCTCGCCGCGGCCCAGGCGGGCAAGCACCTCGGCGGGTCCGTGGCGGATCGACCGCGATTGGACGTAGAGCAGATCGCCGCCGCTTGTCCTCAGGGTGTAGCGGATGTCGCCGAGCGCGGTCCCGTCGTGCATGACGGTCTGCCAGTCCGCACTGGCACCTGAGACGAGCGTCCCACTGATCTCCGGACCGCTGAAGGATCCGCCGGTCAGAGGCACGATGCGGCGGTGACCGAGCGCATTGTCACCGAGATCAAGTGGCTCGCCGAGGGTGGCCTCGAGGCGATAGACCGGGGTCAGGCGGGGCTCCGGGAGTTCGAGCAACCCGCTCCGGGCGTTCGCTGGGTCACCGACTGCTTCTTGCTCCATCTCGACCTCCGTTCAGTGGTACCGGCTCAAGGAACCCGCCACGCCGCATACTCGCCGAGTCGCCGCGCAAACGCCAAGCCGAGGACGTTGCCGAGCTGGCGTCGCCGTCGTTTCGGGTGCGGACCAGGCGCACAACCAGTGAGTGTCACGGGCGCGAGCAGCGCCAGAAGAGAGGACGGTGGCAGCCACGCGAAAACGAGCCGCGGACCGTGAGGTGGTGCGGCCAGAAACCTAGGAGGAGCGGATGTCCGCTACGACTTCCACGGACCCGGCGGCCCGGGACAACACCGCGATCCGCCCACTTCAGGTGGCGTTTTCAGAGGACGAGTTGGCCGACCTGCGCAAGCGCATCAGCGCGACCAGGTGGCCAGAGCGCGAGACGGTCACCGACGACTCGCAGGGGGTGCCGCTTCAGACGATGCAGGACCTCGCGCGGTATTGGGCGACCGATTACGACTGGCGCAAGTGCGAGGCGAAGCTGAACGCGCTACCGAACTTCATCACCGAGATCGATGGGCTCGACATACATTTCATTCACATCCGCTCCCAGCACGAGGGCGCGCTGCCGCTGATCGTCACGCACGGGTGGCCCGGCTCGATCATCGAGCAGCTGAAGATCATCGAGCCGCTCACCAATCCCACCGCGCATGGCGCGAGCGCAGCGGACGCGTTCCACCTAGTGATTCCCTCGTTGCCCGGGCACGGGTTCTCCGCCAAGCCGACGAGCACCGGGTGGGATCCGGTCCGCATCGCACGTGCATGGGCGGTGCTGATGGGTCGCCTCGGATATACCCGGTTCGTCGCCCAGGGCGGCGACTGGGGCGCGGCCGTCACGCAGACGATGGGCATACAGGCCGCTCCGGGATTGCTCGGCATCCACTCCAACATGCCGGGTACCGCACCAGCCGATCTGGTCAAGGGGTTCGAGCAGGGCGACCCGCCGCCATCCGATCTCTCAGGCGACGAGCTACGCGCCTACGAGCAGCTGAGCAACTTCTACGCCAAGCACGTCGCCTACGCGCAGATCATGGCTACGCGCCCGCAGACGCTCTACGGGTTCTCGGACTCCCCCATCGATCTGGCGGCGTTCGCCATCGATCACGGTGATGGCACAGGACAGCCGGGACTCATTCAGCAGGTCCTGCGCGGCACGTACGAGAGCGCCCTCACGCGCGACGACATCCTCGACAACATCTCGCTGTACTGGCTGACGAATACGGGGATCTCGGCCGCCCGCCTCTACTGGGAGAACAAGGCGGACTTCTTCGACGCCAAGCCAATCACCATCCCGTTTGCCATCAGCGTCTTTCCCCACGAGCTCTACCAGGCCCCGCGGAGCTGGGCCGAGCGCGCGTACCCAAACAACCTCATCTACTTCAACGAGCTCGACCGCGGCGGCCACTTCGCGGCCTGGGAGCAGCCGCAACTGTTCTCGGAAGAGATGCGCGCCAGCTTCAGAACGCTGCGCAACTAGTGGCCACGGCCGTCGATCGTGCTCTAGCATCGGAGGCGGATGGGCGGTCTTCGAATCTGGCTGGGTGCGCTCGTCGGCGCCGGGCTGCTATTCGGGGCCGTCGCCGGCGCGCACGGTGCGGTCGTGCCCGACTTCGGCAACCCCGACGGGCACTTCTACGTGCCGCCCTCCGGCCGTGCGGTGGACACCGCGGATCCGAACCACGTGATCGGAGACGGCAGGCCAGCCAGTTGCACGTCGGCCGCCGTGGTGCGCGCGGTCGCCGCGGGCGGCATCATCACGTTCCACTGCGGACCCAACCCCGTCACGATCGTGATGACCAGGACCGCGAGCGTGATCAAGACCCGCCGCCTGGTCGTGTTAGACGGTGGCGGCCTGGTCACGCTGAGCGGAGGCGGCAAGCGCCGGATCCTGTACTCGGACACCTGCGCCGGCACGTGGTCCACCGATGACTGCGTCGACCAGCCGTATCCGAGGATCGTGGTGCAGAACATCACCTTCGAGAACGGGTACAACGGCACCCGTCAGGCCACCTGCACGGCGAACGCTCCGAGCTGCTGGTACGGCGGGGTCGACGGCGGAGGGGCCATCTACGTCGAGGGCGGCCAGTTCAAGGCGGTCAACTCGCAGTTCCTCGACAACCGCTGCTACAGCTACGGCCCTGACCTCGGCGGGGGCGCGATCCGCGCCCTGGCTCAGTACGAGAACCGCCCCGTTGACATCACCAGCGACACGTTCCGCGATGGGCGCTGCTCCAACGGCGGGGCCCTGAGCAGCATCAGCGTCCAGTGGGACATCCTCAACAGCGAGTTCACGGACGACAAGGCGATCGGCTGGGGAGCCAACCCGGCCTCCCGCGGCACGCCGGGCGGGGGCAGCGGCGGCGCGGTCTACCTCGACGGCCGGGACGACAGCGTTCTGATCGCCGGGACGGTGATGGACGACGACAGCGCCAGAGAGGGCGGCGGCGCCGTCTTCGACGTCGTGGACACCGGTTGGGGCGCGCTCACGTTCAACCAGTCGCATCTGCAGGGCGACGTCAGCGGACAGTTCCAGACCTTCCCGGGCGTCTACTACGACATCGACGGACACGACACGGCTCCGGCGATGATCAAGTCCACCGACAACTGACCCGTTCATCGCCCCGCGTCCTGCCCGCCGGTCCTGGTGCTCGTTAGCATCCCGACGGTGCGCCGGAGGATGCGATCCGCGTCGCTGCTGCTGGTCGGGCCGCTCGTCGTCCTGCTGACCGCGGGAGCGGTCTGGGCGGCGACGCTACCGTCGCTCCAGCCGGTGGTGCTGCCGCGTGACCACGGGGCGCACCCCGCGTTCCAGGTCGAATGGTGGTACACGGCCGGGACCGTCGCCGACGCGCGCGGCGAGGACTACTTCTGGTTTGCGACGATGTGGTCGGGCGAGGGGTTTGTCGTGGCCAAGGTGAACCTCGTCGACCTGCGCTCGGATCGCATCGTTCTGTCGAAGGAGTACCTGGGCGTGGGCGCGTTGGCCAGCGGTCAGACGCGGTTTGACGTGGGCGACTTCACTCTCGGCTGGCGGGCGCACGGCCCATGGGGGCGTTGGTCGATCGACGCGCCGGTCCCCGGGGCCGGCTCGTTACAGCTCACGTTGACCCCGGTCCAGCCGTACGTGCTCAACGGCCCGCACGGGATCGTCGCCGAAGGACCCGGAGCTACCTCGGCTTACTACTCGGACCCGCGGCTGGTCGCGCGTGGGACGCTGGTGCTCGGCGGGCACCGCGGCACTGTGACCGGCCAGGGCTGGCTTGACCATCAGTGGGGCAACTTCGCCACCAACGCCGCGTCGTGGCACTGGAATTGGTTCGCCTGCCAGTTCGACAATGGGAGCGATCTGATGCTCTATCAGTTCATCTCCCCGTCCGGCCGGCCGACGGGCGTGCAGAGCGGCACGTTCGTCTCGGCCCGCGGGGCCGTCACCCATCCGACCCGGTACCAGGTGATACCGCTCAGGCCAAACGTCCACCCGCCAGGCGCGACCGGCACCTACCCACTCCGCTGGCAGCTCAAGGTCCCCGCGGCCCACCTCGACATCGCGCTCGACGCGCGGGCGCGCCATCAGTTCATCTCGAATCAGTACATCCCCGGCTTCTGGGAGGGCGCGGCCTCGATCACACACGGGGAGTCCGGCGGCTGCATCGTCGAGTCGACGCGCGAGACCACGACCGGCTTCTAGTCCGCGGGCTTCTCACTCCCGGTGACCGCAGCGACCAGCTCGTAATAGATCGGGTTCCCGCTGGTCGACACGCGGTGCTCGAAGCGCGAGCGGCGGATCAGCCGCAGCCGACCTGACGCGAGCAGGCGGGACATCACCGTGCGGAACCCACCCGGGCCGTCGGTTCCCGTCCAGCGCTCGTCGATCGTGAACACGACGGGACCCCCGGTCGGGAGCAGATCGATCGCGTTGATGAGTGCCGCCCCGGGGGCGTGGGTGCCGCCGAGGGCGCCGGCGGAGATCAGCGCGGTCGGGCGATGAGCCTCCAGCGTGGTGAGGAGATCGCGGGTCGGAGTGGCGAGGTCCCCGACGAGGTAGTCGGCGTAGATGCCCGGGCGGTCGCGCAGGCAGGCGGTACGGGCCGCGTCGAGCGCATCGAGGCCGACGATCGTGGAGATGCCGGCTGCGCTCGCGAGCTCCCCGACGACGCCGGTGCCGGCGCCAAGGTCGAACAGCACGACGTCGGAGGGATCGAGGGCGAGGCCGGGCAGTGTCTCGGCGAGCGCGTCGGCCGCGACCTGGGGTGAGCGACAGCCGAGGAGCTCCTGGACGATGTGCTCGTAGAGGCCGGGAACGCGATAGAGCCGCTCGTAGTCGTGCAGGTGAACGATCTCCTCGTCCGCTCCCCGGTTGCGCAGCGCCACGTACTCCCCGTCGGCTTCGGGAGGTCCGATCAGACGCACGACTGGGTGACGCACGGTCATATGGACCCCAAGACCAGGTTGCCGGTTCAGTTGCCCGAAGGAGTAGGCGGTAGCGGGTGGCCGTGCGCGTAAAGTCGGACGGGGAGAGCTCCGGCCGGGCGCTTTTCCTTGTCCGCGCGGTCGTTGTAGCGGGTGTAGATCGCACGCACCTCGTCCATTATCTCCGTGAGTTCCGCCGCGGTTACGTACGAGACGCTGTCGGTCATGAACGCAGCGCGCCGCCACTTCACCGGATAAGTCAGACGTCGTGACCACCATTCGCGCAGCTGCTTGATCCGGCTGTCAACGAACGTCCGCTCGAGCGCCTCACCGGCGGCGGCCGCCTCGGGGTCCGCCATGCTGGTCTCGAAACTGCGAGTGTCGCTGGTGAGCCGCCACGGACGGCTCCTTCCCCGGCCCTCGCCCGTTTCCTCGACGAAGCCGTACTTGGCAAGCGTCTGGAGGTGCCAGGACATGTTCCCGGGGCTCTCGTCGAGCAGCTCCGCCGCCCGGGTGGCAGTGATCGCTCCGTCGCGCCGCAACGCCTCGAGCAGCGCCACGCGCAGCGGGTGCGCGAGTGCGCGCATGGCTCGAGCGTCCGTGATCAGCTCGGGGGATGACGGCTTGCGTCCGGCCTGCCTACGTGGTTGGTGCGGGGTGCTCATGCAGACCGGCCCTGGCGGCCCCGCATCATCGCTGACTGCCCGCCATCGGACGGTTCGTGCCGGCGCGAGGCATAACCAGGCGCAGACCCATATCGACCAGGAGCCAACCGGTTCGCAGGCGTGCGGCGGCGATCACGCTCGGGCCGCGGGACTGGCGTCGGACACGGGCCGCTGATTCGGCGCTCTGCCGAAGCTCAGCCGCGCGATCTCTGGCCAGCGCATCGGCCAAAGCTTGATGGTGGTACACGCCTTCCTCCTCTCGACAAGATCTCTTGTGACAAGACTACTTGTCGCAAGGACTCTTGTCAACTCGATCCGTCGATCCTTACGCCTACCCTGACCCGGCAGGGAGGCCTATAGGCTTGCCGGCGTGAGGGAGCGACTGGTCGGCGGCATCGCGGTTCGTGAGTGGGGTGACCCCACCGTGCCCGCGGTTCTGTTGTGGCCAGGGCTTGGTTCGACGAGCGCGTACTTCGCAGCGATGGCGGGATCTTTCAGCGGCAGAGCTGTTGCCGTAGATCCTCCTGGGTTCGGTCGGTCGGCGCCGCCTGATGGTTATACGTTCGAGGGTCTTGCTCACCTCGCCCGTGGCGTCGTCGAGGCGTGTAACTGTTGGGCCGTCGTCGGTCATTCACTCGGTGCGAACCTCGCCGTCGGCGTGGCCGGGGAGCCGCCGGCCACGCTGCGCGCGGCGGTGCTCCTCGACGGTGGTTACATGGACGCCCAGGCCTTGGCCGAGCTTGGAATGCCGGTCACCGCCGGGCGGTCCGAGTTGACTGCCTGGATGCAAACGAACGCGCCACGCTTCGCCGACTGGGATGCCGCCATGGGTGAAATGGCGAAGATGATCGGCGGCGGTCCCACCCACGTGCTGGAGACCTACCTCCAGGAGGTATTCGACGAGGTCGACGGCGAGGTTCGCCAAACCGCGCCGGTCGACCGAATGGCCGATCTCGTGCTCGCCGTGATGGATCAGGATGTCCTCGCTCACGCCGCGCGTATCCGCGTTCCGACGCTCCTGCTGGCGAGCGGTCAACCAGCGGACGGTCGAATCACCAGAGAGCGAGCGTGGCACCGGTTCGCCGAGGCATCTCCCCTGATCGAGTTACAGGTCATGGACGCCTGGAGTCACAACGCGGTCTTGCAGGACCCCGAAGGATCAGTGCGGCTGATCGCAGACTGGCTCGGGCGGCATCAACGATTCAGGAGTTCCTTGTAGGCGCCGTGCACTCCGGCGAGGCGCAGCCGTCGCGAGCCGCCCCACAGGTTGAACAGAGTCCGCAGGTGCGGCTTATCGATGATCGCGACGGCGTTATGTGAGTCGAGCGACGCGATGATCGCCTTTGCCACGTAGTCGGGCGACATTGCCTTCTCCGGGGGGACGCCGCCGGTCGGCCCCCATTGGTGCTCTTGGTCGAGCTGGTCGGTGCGAACATCGCCGGGGCAGACGGCGCACGCGCGGACCCCGCTGCCGGCGAGCTCGTGCCAGAGGACCTCGGCGAGGCCGACGAGCGCGAACTTGCTAGTGCAGTACGAGGCGTAGGACGGACCTCCGAACAAGCCGAGCTCGGAAGCGACAAATACGATCCTCCCGTATTCACGCTCGCGCATCCCGGGGAGTACCCGCTGTGTCAGCCACAGCGCCGCCCCTACGTTGGTCCGATAGCTGTCCTCGAAGTCCTGCGGTTTGACGTCGGTGACGAAGTCACGCCGAAGGACGCCCGCGTTGCTGACCAGCACGTCCACAGGACCGAGCGCCTCCTCAACCTCGTCGACGGCGCGCACACACTCCCGTTGGTCGGCTAGATCCGCCGCCACCGCGAAGCACGAATCACCGAGGTCAGCCGCGACCGACCGTAAGCGGTCGGCATCCCGAGCGACGAGACCGACGCGCGCGCCGTCCATGTGAGCGCGCGTCGCGGTCGCCAACCCGATGCCACGCGACGCCCCCGTAACCAGCACCGTCCGTCCACTAAGACGCGCCATCACCCCACACTCCTTGACGAGCAGTTGAGCCCCGGCCGGCCACCGGGCGCGGACACGGCAGTCTGCCAGAGAACTACTTCTCGGCTGCTCTTCCGGAGCGGACGGGAGCTATTCCTCGAGGTTCTCGACGATCTCGTTCGCCCGTGACCAGTCCTCGGGTGGGACGACGAGATAGATGTCACCGTGACCGAACCGGTCCACGGGTCGATCGGCAACGCAACAGGCTGAGACGTTCATCTCGCGCAGACGATCGCGCCACGCCACCGCAGTAGCCTGGTCCTCGAACGTGCTGACCGTCTCCCAGCCGTCCAGGCGGGGGTCGCCTATGGATACGTCCGGCTCCTTCGCTCGGGCGGACTTGCGGAACAGCGACACCCGATAATCGTAGGCGCATTCATCGCGCCGAGAAGCTGGATCGCGTTGTCGCGGTTCGGGCGTGCGCCCGTAAGCACGGCGCGATGGGCACGGCCCGCTCGATCCCGTTGGCGATTCCGGTGGTGTAGTCGTGGAAATTGAAGCCGATGTCGCCGTCCTCGTTGTAGATCCAGGGGAACCGCTGGTCGACCACCTGGACGATCGAGATGTTGCCGTAGGCCGGCAAACCACGGGACTCGGGGAAGCTCTCGTCGAGCGGGGCGACATCTACTCCGTCGCCGGCAGCGGCGCGCGCGCGTTGGATGATCTTGGCATCTCGCTCGGACTCGGCTGCGACGCGCGCGTTGGTGAAGCGGATGGTGTCGCCGTTCGAGATGTTGGTGCGGTACCGACCGACCTGTTGGGGGGTGACGCCGAAGTGGGCGTTGGCGTCTCCAAAGGGGATGCCGCCGCTGTAGTGCAGGCTGACCGCGATCGTCGCGTGGTCGTCGATGGCCTCGCGAACCCGCTCGAGCAGCCCGACGTTCTCGTTCGCGCTCGACTTCGTCAGATCCGCGATGTAGCCGGCTGAGCGGAGCACCTTCTGGATCCGAAGCGCCGCCTGCCACATGGTGGCGCGCTCGCCTGGGGCCCCGCCGTTGTCGATCGACATGATGCCGGAATGGTCGATGTCGACCGGGTGAAACGTGATCCCCAGCGCGGTAACCGGCCTGGGCCCGTCGACCTCGGCGGTGGAGTCGAAGTTCGGGCCGCCCGAATGTCCGGGATCCAGCACCACGACCGGACGCTTCGCCATGCAGACTGGCGCGGGCTCGGCGGGTTGCGTCGACGCTGCGAAGGCCGGACGCGCCTTGGAGTCGGCCTTGGAGTCGGAGACGGCGCCGAAGGCGAGACAAGCAGCAGCCAGGCACGCAACGAATGCAAGGGCAGCCGCGACGGCGGGCCTCCAGGGCTGTGCTGTCTTCCGTCTCATCGCTAGTTCAAGTCGACAGTGTGCCCGGGAATGTCGATAAGCGGCTCCCCGCCGGTTCGCCGCTACCGCGAGCACCCATCCCGCGGAACCGGCGAGTTGAATAAGCGCGCGCATTCAATCACTCGCGCGCGGCAACCACGCCGAGTGGACAGGGCCACGAGCGGACGGGACGAAACGCCGGGCCCGCAATGGATCGCGGGTATCGTGCCCGATGGATGCTTGAACCACCGCGCGTTGATGGTCTGGGCACTCATCTGGAGGACCGCTACGGCGTCGAGGTGGCTGAGCTGGTTCCGCTCGACCTCGGGGTGTTTCGGGTCGATCGCCGTGACGGGTCGCGCTGGGTGGCACGAGTGTTTGCCGCTGGGCGGCCGTTGGCCGGCGTGGAGGAGGACGCGGCGATCCTTCGGGGGCTCGAGCGAGCCGGCTTCCCGGCCGAGCGTGGCGCGCATCCTGAACCCGTGTCCGAGTTCCTCGGCCAGGGCGTGCTCGTAACCGGTTTTCTCGAGGACCACGGGCCCCTGCGACCGGGTCGGCCTGCGGCGCTGCTGGGTGCGCTGCTGGGGGGCTTGCACAGGAACCCGGCGACGGCTCTACGCCCGGGCGGAGCGTGGCATCACCTCTCGTTCGCGGGCGGGCCTCGCGAGGAGATCGCGGCCGCGGCCGAGCTGCTGGAGGACCACCTGCCCCGAGTCGGGATCCGGGAGCTGTCGCTGTTCGATCGGCTTCGGGACGAGGTTGAGCAAACCGATGACTGCCACGATCTGCCCCACGCGTTCGTGCACCCGGACTTCGTTCCCGCGAACGCGATCTCGACCGCCGAGGAGAAGCTCGCGATCGTGGACTGGACCGGCGCGGGACGAGGACCGCGGCTGTGGTCGCTCGGCTTTCTCCTGTGGGCAGCCGGCGCCCGGAACATAAAGCTTGTCGATCTGGTCGTCTCCCGTTACCGGCGCTCGATCGAGCTCGAGCCGGCTGAACTTGACCGGCTCGAAGGCGCGATCCGGGGCCGGCCGGTCATGCTCGAGACCTGGTCGGTCTGTGCGGGTCGCCGAGAGCTCGCGGATGCCGTGGAGCGCGTAGACCGAGCTGGTGAGCTTGCCAGGGAGATCGCCGCAGCCGCGCGACGCGCATTCGCGTAACGGCGCAACGCGACCGCGATCGGTGGTGCGTGCCGTCGCAGCCGGCGTCAACGAGGTTCGGGGAACAGTTCGATCCCCTGGTCTGCTGCGTGCGCGACGAGCAGGCGGGTGACGATCGTGGTCAGAGCACGGCGGTCTTGCTCCGACAGGCGGTCAAGAAGCGCGGAGACGTCTGCCGCGAACTGGGACGACGCGTCCGAGACGAGTGACCGACCCGCGTCGGTGAGGCTGACCAGCACGGAGCGTCCGTCGGCGGGGGACGGCGAGCGGGCCACGAGGCCCCGGCGCTCGGCGCGTTCAACCAGTCCGCTCGTGCTCGACTTGTCGAGGCCCAGTACGCGGCACAAACTAACTGGTCGCGGGCGGTATCCCGCCGGAGCAGGAGAAAGCGCATGGCAACGATGAACGCCGCGGTGGTGACCTCGTTCGAGGAGCCGCCGAAGTGCCAGCAGATCGAGGTTCCGGAACCGACGACGAGCGAGGAGATCCTCGTCGAGGTTCTCGCCGTCGGCCTGCACCCACGGGTGCGCACCGGCGCCGCCGGAAGCCATTACACGAGTACGCGCGCGTTGCCGATGATCCCCGGCATCGACGCGGTCGGCCGCCGCCCGGACGGCAAGCGAATCTACTTCGTCGCTGACGACGCTCACTTCGGGACGATGGCCGAGCGGGCCGTCGTCGACCAGCGGCGCGCGATCGAGCTGCCCGACGATGTCGATGTCACGACGGTCGCGGCCACGATGAATCCGGCGATGTCCGCGTGGGTGGCGCTCCGGCGGCGCGTCCCGATCCAACCCGGTCAGAGCGTCCTCGTCCTCGGAGCCACCGGCGACGCCGGAACCATGGCCGTTCAGGTTGCCGGTCGGCTCGGTGCCGGACGCGTGGTCGGTGCCGGCCGCAACCTCGAGCGGCTGGCAGCACTTACCTCGCTGGGTGCCGACGCCGTCGTCCAGCTGGGCGACGACGCCGAGGCAAGGCGCAGTGCACTCGCCGCGGCGGCGGCCGAGGTCGACATCGTCATCGACTACTTGTGGGGCACGCCGGCGCAGGAAACGATGATGGCGCTGCTGGGCGCACGCTCAGACCGCAGCCGGTCGCTGGACTGGGTCCAGATCGGCGCGATCGCCGGTCCGACGATCGAGCTGCCCTCGGTCGCCCTGCGCTCCGCGAACCTACGCATCCAAGGCAACGGCCAAGGCGCCGTCTCGACCCAGGCCTACCTCGCCGAGTTGCCGTCGCTCGTCGATGAGATCAACGCCGGTGCGATCGCACTCAGACCGAGCCCGAAGCCGCTAGCCGACATAGACGCGATCTGGGCCACGACCGATCCGCCGGGCGAGCGCACCGTCGTCATCCCGTAAGGGCCTAAGCGCCCCCGTCACGAGGCTCGCCGGCGCGTGGCCTCCAGCTCGGCCGCACGCGCGCGGATCCGGTCCTCATCGGTGATCTGGTGCCAGCGGGTGCCGCGGCGTTGCCCGGTTCTCCGGACCCTTCCGGCTGCTTCCAGCTCTCGGAGCAGCCGGAGCACATGCTCGCGATCCGCATCGGCCCGGGCGGCGAGCTCCGACGTCGTCAGACCTCCGTTCCCGGACAACAGCGACTCGACTTCGTCGGCGGGCACTGCACGCAGGGCCCGCCTAGCCCTCGGGCGTGGGGTCTTCGGTGTCGGCGGGCGTGGGGTCTTCCGGCTCGCCCTCTCGCGCTGATCGAGCGCGGAACGCGCGGATTCCAAGGTCTTGATTTGGTCGCTCAGTTCGACAAGCCGGGTGTCTATTGAATCGACGATTTCATCGGTTGTTCTCATGCCTTCGATGCTACGTGGGCGCCCGGCGACACGGCTCCAGTAGCGCCCCCGGAGAGCCAGGGCTCCCGGGGTTAAGCGGCCTGGCCGGCGTGATCCGCGCCGCCGATGAGCTGGTCGACCCACTCGCCGGTGATCTGGCGCGTGGCGGCGTTGATGCGGTTCCAGGCGTTGATCCCCGCAATCGTGATCACGAGCCCGGCGAGTTGCGACTCGTCGTAGTGACGAGCCGCCTCGTCCCACACCTCGTCGGGGACGCCGTCCGGGCTGTCGGCGAGCCGCGTGAGCGCCTCGGTCAGCGCCAGCGCAGCGCGCTCGGCGTCGCTGTAGTACGGGGCCTCACGCCAGGCGCCGACCAGGAAGATGCGCTCGTCGGGCTCGCCGGCGTTCCTGAGCTCGCGCGTATGCATGTCCAGGCAGACGCTGCACCCGTTGATCTGGCTCGCTCGCACCTCGACGAGGTACAGCGTCGTGGCGGGTACCCCGGACCTCCGGGCGCCGGCGCCGAGCTTCTGCAGCGCCGCCATCGCGCCAGGTATCGTCTGGACGGGGTTGGTCATTCGAGGTTCCATGTTGTCCTCCGGTCATTGATGGGTCCGCGCTGATTTTGTGTTGATGGCGCGGTCTACCTCATTTGACACGCCACGGCGTTGGAATGTGACAGCGCGCGGCCGGCTACCGGGCGGCGGCCGCGGGCGTCACGTCGGTGAACACGAACCCGTCCCGCTCGACGGTCTCACCGACCTCGACGGCGATCGGCTGAGGCAGGATCGGCCCGGCGTAGACGAACGTGTGGAACTCGCCGTTCTCGCCGCAGGGGTCGACGCCGGCGGGAAGATCGTCGAGCAGCCGCTGGTCGAACCGGCGCCCGGCGAACGAGCGGTCGAGCTTGGTCGGATCGACGCATACGATGATCGCCTCGAATCCCGCTGCGATGAACGCGCGCGCGAGATCGGCCGTGTTCCGGTGCCACAGCGGGAAGCATCCCCGTCTGCCGGCCGCCGTCAGGCGCTCCTCGCGGTAGGCCCGGATGTCCTCGAGGAACAGATCGCCGAACGCCACCGCCTCGACGCTCGCGAGCGGCTCGGACGCGAACGCCTGCGCCATGCGCCGCTCGTACACCTGGTTAGTGCACGCCACCGGGATCTCGACCTCGACCAGCGGAACTCCGATGGCCTCGGCCTGGCGCGCGAGCAGCGACCGGCGGACCCCGTGCATCGATATGCGCTCGTAGACCTCGGTGACGGTCGTGATCAACACCCGCGGAACGACGCCGTGCTCGCGGCCGAGCATCCACAGCGTGAGCGCCGAGTCCTTGCCACCGCTCCACGACAGCGCGAGCTCGCTGCGCTCCTCGTCGTTCATGGCGCCGCCGGTCCGAGCATCGGGCGGCGCATCCTAGCGACGCCGGCCGACGCCGGGCCGAGCATCGGGCGACGCATCCTAGCGTCGACCGGGCCGACGCCGCGGTGCGTCTTTGGCGATCATGCGCCGGTGCTCACTCCCGATCTGCTCGCGTTCGTCAGGTCGTCGCTGCCCGAGCCGCCGTCGCGGATCCTCGAGATCGGCGCGGGCCGCGGAGAGCTCGCCGGCGAGCTGCGCGGCGCCGGCTGGGACGTGACCGCGATCGATCCGTCCGAGAACGCCGGCCCGGATGTCGAGCGGATCCCGCTGCTTGAGGCAAGCGGAACGTTCGACGCCGCCGTCGCCGTGGTCTCGCTTCATCACATCGAGCCGCTGGATGAGTCCTGCGCCCATCTGGCCACGCTGATCGCGCCCCGCGGACGGCTGGTCATCGACGAACTCGACGTCGCCCGCTACGACGACCGCGCGGTCGACTGGTGGATCGCCCAGCGCCGGACGCTCGGCCCCGTCGATCACGACCTCGACAGGGACCGGATACTCGAAATGCTCCGAGAGCACATCCATCCGCTCGCCACCGTGTGCGCGGCGCTCGCGCCCTACTTCGAGGTCGGCGAGCCCGTCCCCGGGCCGTACCTGCATCGCTGGGAGCTCCGCCCGAGTCTCCAGGCGGTCGAGGTCGGGCTGATCGCCGAGGGCTTGTTGCCGGCGACCGGCGCGCGGTTGATCGCGACCCGCAAGCCGTAGCGACCGCGCCTCAGCCCGCGACGCGGCCGCGCATCAGTCCGCGAGCCCGTATACGCGCCGCGCGTTACCGGACCCGATCATCTGGGCGATCCGGCCGCGGTCGCCCCGCCCGATCGCCAACTCCTCGAGCACCTCGGCCACGGCGTCGCGGAACCCGACCGAGCCGAGCAGGTACAGCTCGGCCAGCCCGTACGCATCCGACGAGTAGAGGAGCTTGTGGAACGGGGCCAGCTCGAGCGTCTCGGCGAGGACCGCGCCGGCCCGATGCCCGACGTGCGGAATCGCGAGGCCGACGTCGAGGTGGACGTGCGGAAACACGCTCGCCAGGTAGGCGCCGTGGCGGTGGTAGGGATAGCAGTGGAGCAACAGCACCGCCGAGCCGCCCGTCTCACACGCGCGCAAGAACTCGGTCAGGAGCGCCGGGTCCGACCGCGCGAGGTCGACGTCGGGATCGCCGAAGCCCGTGTGGAGCTGGAGCGGCAGGCCGGTGGCGAGACCCTCCCACAGCAGATGGCGGAGCAGCACCTCGTCGTCCACGCGGCCGCCTCCGGCGAGCCACCGACCCGCGGCCTTCACCACCTCCGCGGTCGACGGCGGGCGCGGGTCGAAGTCCAGGCCGTGGCGGTAGGCGACGATCGACTTGACCGCGACGGCACCGGCGACTCGCCGCCGCAGCGCCTCGCCGAACGCGGATTCGAATTCGGCCGCGCCCACGCCGGCCGCCGCGACCTCCTCGGCGACCGTCTCGAGCCGCACGACCTCGTGCCCGCGAGCGCCGCTCAGCCGGGCGAGGTCGGGGAGATCGAGCAGGGCGTCGCCGGACAGACCGGTGTCGACGAGCAGCGCCTCGAGACCCGCGGCGGCGAGCAGCCGACCGTTCGCCTCCTCGCCCCCAAGCTCGGCGCGGCGCGTTATGTATTCCTCGGGTTCGGCGTCGACGGCCAGGCCCAACACGGGAGCGCAGGACCTTCGCACTGCGATCCCCAGCAGCGAGTCGAATGCGGTGCAGCCCGCCGGCGGCGGCCGGTCTGACTCGGTCAGGAACGACTCGAACTCGGCGCGGCCGAGCGACCCGCGCGCGACCACGTGGCAATGATGGTCGATCAGGGGAGCGTCCACGCTCAATAGCGAAAGCGTGTGGCGGCCACGATCTCGTCCTCCGAAGCGCCCTCGAACCGCTCGACCTCGGTCTCGCGCACGGCGACGACCGTCTCGAACAGCGCCGGGCCCATCGCCTGGGCCAGCGCGTCGCACTCGCGGAAGTGCTCGAGCGTCTCCTCGAGGCTCGAGGGCAGGCGCGCCACACCTGCGTCCTCGAGCTCGGCCTCGGACAGCGTCGCCGGATCGACCGTGACCTCGGCCGGGAGCCGCAGCCCCCGCTCGATCCCATCCAGGCCGAGCGCGAGCACCGCGCCGACCAGCAGGTACGGGTTCGCGGCCGCGTCCAGGCACTTGACCTCGACGTTGGCCCGGTCGCCCGACGCCGCCAACCGCACCGCCGCCTCGCGGTTCTCCCGCCCCCAGCACCGGTACGGCGCCGCCCACCGCTGCGGAATCAACCGCAGGTAACTCGCGACGCTCGGCGCGCCGATCGCGAGCAGCGCCGGCAGGCCGTCGATGACCCCGGCGATGAACGCCTGCGCTTCGTCGGTCAACCCGTACGGTCCGGGCCCGCCGGTCATCAGGCTCCGCTCGCCCCGCCACAGGCTCGTGTGCAGGTGACAGCCGTTCCCGACACCCCCGACCATCATCGCCGGCGCGAACGAGCAGCCCATCCCGGCGCGGCGCGTGACGGCCCGGATCGTGTGGCGCACGAGCAGGATCTGATCGGCGGCGGCGACGGGACCGGCCGGCGCAGTCGACAGCTCGAACTGGCCGGGCGCGTACTCGGGATGCAGTTGGAGCACCTCGAGCGACTGGGCGGCGAGCGCCTCGAGCAGCTCGCGGCAGTAGTCCGAGACCTCGATCAGCCGGTCCATGCCGTACGCCGGTCCGGCCGTCGCCGGCACGAACGCATCGCCGGCGCCTGCATCGAGCACCCACTCGGACTCGAAGCCCATGCTCGCGCGCAGCCCCTGCGCAGTGGCGCGCTCGACCATCCGCCGCGCAAAGGTCCGCTGGCAGCCGGGGTGCGGCTCGCCCTCCTGGGTGCGCCGGTCGACCGGCACCCACGCCCAGCCGGGCTGGGCGGCGAGCCTCACGAGCCGTTCCAGATCGGGGAACAGACGCAGGTCTCCGACCGGCCCCGTCGAGCTTGGGCTGGCCGTGATCGCGTCGTCGAACATGAACACGTCGAACACCGGCGACATCCCGATCCCGTGGGCGAGCGCGTCCTCGAGCCGCGCCACGGGCACCGCCTTGACCCGCGCGATCCCGCTGTTGTCGACGTAGGACACCGCGACGCCGACGACACCGTCGGCCATCAGGCTGCTCGCGACCCTCGCAACCTCGCGAGGCGGCTCGTCTCGGTCGCCCCGAGCGGTCATCTCACCCGCGACCTTACCGCCCGCCGACGGCCGGGGCCGTCCGATGGTCAGGCGTCGTGTCGCCAGCTGGCGCCGAGCGTGCGCCCCGCGATCTCGACCGGCTGCGCGTCGAGCAGGATCCACGCGAACCGGCACGGGACGGTTCCGCGGTTGTGCCACAGGTGGTTGGTGCCACGCTGGACGACCACGTCACCCGCCCGCACGGTCACGGTCTCCCCGCCGTCGAGCTCCATGTCGCACTCGCCCTCGAGGCAGATGCCGTAGTCGAGGCTCTCGGTCCGGTGCATCGGCGACCGCGTGCCCGGCGCGAGCACGCCGATCCGGAGCACGGAGCCCGTACCCGACCCGTGGGTCGTGGTCGCGCTGCCCTCGCGCTGAACCGCCATCGCCTCGTCGCCGAGGTCGACCGGCATCTCGTGCGTGGCCCAGACGTGGAAGAAGGTCGCGCTGGTGCGATCCGCGTCCTCGGCCAGGCCCGTGCCGGCCATCTGTTCGTCAGCCGCGATCACGGCCTCGCCCGCCTCGTTGTGGCCGGTGACGATGCGCCTGACCCGTTGTTCGCTGAGCTTCCCGCCAAAGCGATTCACGGTCGCACCGCGTCGGACAGGGCCTTGGCGGTACCACCGCTCGAGAGACCGCCGTCGACCGGGATCTCCGCGCCGGACAGGAACGGGCATTCGGCCGACATCAGAAAAACCATCAGCGCGGCGACTTCCTCGGCCGACCCGACCCGCCCGAGCGGCGTCAGCGCCTGGTTCGCGGCCTTGAACGCCGCCGGCGCGGTCGCCGTCATCGGCGTCTCGATGTAGCCCGGGTGCACGGCGTTGACGCGGATGCCGCGCGGACCGAGTTCCATCGCGGCGACCCGCGTCAGGCCGCGGAGGCCCCACTTGCTCGCGGTGTAGGCCGCCGTGTAATGCGCGGTGAGCCCGGCGACCGAGCCCACGTTGACGATCGACGCGCCCTCGCCCATCAGCGGCGAGAGTGTCTGGATGCCGAGCATCGGCCCCGTCAGGTTGACCGCGAGCGCGCGGTTCCACTCCTCGACGGCGACCTCGTCGAGACGCGCCCGGCTGGTCGTGCCGGCGTTGTTGATCAGCCCGTCGACGTGCCCGAACGCGATGCCGAGCCACTCGGCGAGCGCCTGCCAGTCCTCGGGGGAGGTCACGTCGAGGCTGCGGCGGTGAACGCGGTCGGGCGCGTCGCCGGCGAAGCTCTGCACGTCGGTGGCGACCACGACCGCGCCCTCGTCGTGGAGGGCAGCAACCTCGGCGGCGCCCTGGCCGGAGGCGGCGCCGGTGACGACGATCACGCGGTCCTGGACACGGCCGGTCATCGGGAGGGCGCTGGAACCGGAGACGTTGACAGTGGCATGTGCGCCCGATAGCTTATCCGAATCAGTATTCGGAATCGGAGATTTCTCTCCTGGAGGGACAGAGGATGAAGGTTCTCATCATCGGTGGCGGCATCGGAGGTCTTTCCACCACGCTGGCGCTGCGCCGCCAGGGCGTCGATGTGGACGTCGTCGAGCGCGACCCCGAGTGGGGCGTCTACGGGGTCGGCATCATCCAGCCGGGCAACGCACTGCGCGCGCTCGACGAACTGGGGCTGGCGGAGGCGTGCGTCGAGGCCGGCTATCCGATCCGCGGCGACCGGACCTGGCTCGCCGACGGCGAGACGGTGATCGCCGCGCACGAGTGGCCGGCGCTCGTCGGGCATCTGCCTCCCGGCAACGGCCTGACCCGCCCGAAGCTCCACGAGATCCTCACCTCCCGGACGCTGGCCTCCGGCGCCGACGTCCGCACGGGCGTCACGTTCACCGACATCGACGCCTCGGAGGACCACGTGGACGTGGCGTTCACCGACGGCGAGCGCCGCCAGTACGACCTCGTGATCGGCGCCGACGGCCTGTACTCGAAGGTCCGCGAGCGCGTGTTCGGCGCCGACCTGAAGCCCCGCTTCACCGGCCAGGTGTGCTGGCGCTACAACCTCCCACGGCTCGAGGGGCTCGAGGAGATCTGGATGTGGTTCGGCCCGGACGGGAGCGCCGGCTTCGTCCCGCTTGGGCAGGACCTGATGTACATCCTGACAATCGAGACGCCGATCCCGGACTGGCGAGCCGCGATCGAACGCGACGGTGCGGCGGCCGTTTACCGGCAGCGTCTGGCTCCGTTCGCGGGGCCGGTGGCGGACGCGCGGGAGCAGATCGTCGACGACGACGCGATCGTGCTGCGCCCGATCGAGAACATCATCGTGCCCTCGCCGTGGCACCGCGGCCGGATCGTGCTGATCGGCGACGCCGCCCACGGAGCCACGCCCCATTGCGGCCAGGGCGCGGCCCAAGCGATCGAGGACGGAATCGTGCTCGCCGAGGAGCTCGCCAAGGGCGTGTCGGTGACCGACGCGCTCGAGGCGTTTACAGAGCGACGCTACGAGCGCTGCCGCGCGATCGTCGAAGGGTCCGAGAAGGTCGGCCAGTGGGAGCAGGATCACTCCTTGGCGATCGACCCCGACGCGACTCGGAACGCGGTCATCATGACCGCCTCGGCCCCCATCTGACGCTAAGGAGATCGAAATTGCGGATCGGAAGAGTCGACCACGGGGGCAGCCCCCGCGCGGCGATCATCGACGGCGAGACGGTCAGGGTTTTGGAATTGGGTGTCTCCGTGCTCGACGTCCTCGGCGTGGACCCCGTCGAGCGCGAGCGGCTCGCCGGGAGAGTCGACGCGGAGCTGCCATTGGCTGGGGCGCGTCTGCTGGCGCCGGTCGAGCCCCCGACGATGCGCGACTTCTCGGTGTTCGAGCAGCACATCGAGGGCGTGATCAAGGACGCGAATCCCGACGCGACGGTCCCGCCGGTCTGGTACCAGTCGCCGTTCTGCTACTTCACCAACCCGAACGCGGTGACCGGCCCGGACGAGGAGATACCGGTGCCGCCCGGATGCCGGCGGCTCGACCTCGAGCTCGAGGTAGCGGCCGTGATCGGCCGCCCCGGAAGGCACCTGACGCCCGGCGAGGCCGAGGCGCACATCGCCGGCTACACGATCTTCAACGACTGGTCGGCGCGTGATCTGCAGATGGCCGAGATGCGCCTCGGACTGGGCATGTGCAAGGGCAAGGACTTCGCCAACACGCTCGGGCCGTGGATCGTCACGCCCGATGAGCTCGAGGACTTCGTCGACGGGGACCGGCTCGATCTGGAGATGCGCGCCGAGGTAAACGGGAGCGCGCTCGGAACCGACACGCTCGCGAACATGGCCTGGAGCTTCCCCGAGCTCGTCTCCTACGCCTCCCGCGGGACGTGGGTCCGACCCGGGGACGTGCTCGGGTCGGGGACGTGCGGGAGCGGCTGTCTGCTCGAGTTGTGGGGCCGGCACGGCCCGGACTTTCACGCGCCGCTCGGGCCCGGCGATATGGTCTCGCTCCACGTCGAGGGGATCGGAACGCTGACGAACAGAGTGGTTGCCGGCGTCGAGCCCCACGTGCTTCCGGCCGCTCGGACCGGTCGGCGCGCGCCGCGGTCGGCGGCGGTATGAGCGCGGTCCGGCCGCCCAAGCAGCGGCGCAGCCGCGAGTCCTACGAACGGGTCCTCGAAGCGGCCCACACGCTGCTCGAGGAGAACGGCTTCGACGGGTTCACGATCCAGGAGGTCGCGGCGCGTTCGGGCGTATCGGTCGGCGCGATCTACGAGCGCTTCGGCAACAAGGAGAGCCTGCTCCGTTCGGTCCACGCGCGCTTGATGGAATCCATGTCCGAGGCCAACGCGGCGGCCGAGGCTCCCACCGAGCTCTTCGAGGACGCCGCCGATGCGATCGCGACCTCGGTCGCCGGGATGGCGCGAGTCATGAACGACAACCGCAAGGCGCTGCGCGCGTTCATGCATCTGGGCGCGGTCGACGGGGTGATCTCCGCGCGCGGGTCGGAGGCCAGCATCGCCCTGAGCAGGGAGTTCAAGCGCTCGCTGAAGCCTTACGCGGATGAATTCCGGCATCCGCAGCCCGACGTCGCCCTCGACGTGGCGTTCCGGATCGCCTATTCCACGCTGGCCCGGCAGGTGATGTACGGCCCCGTGTTCGAGTCCGACCGGCGGATCAGCTGGAAGCGGCTGGTCGACGAGATCGGCGGCGCGTGCGCCGCCTACCTCCTTCACCGGCAACCAACCCACACCGATTGAGGAGAAGAGAGATGGCTCTGCCCCTTCTGTCCCAGCTGGCTCACGTCGAGCTCACGACGCCGACCCCGCAGGAGTCACTCGAGTTTTGGACGCAGGTGGTGGGCCTCGAGGAGACGGCTCGCGATGGCCAGTCGGTGTACCTGCGCGCCTGGGGCGATCGGTTCCATCACACGCTCCAGCTCACCGAGGGCCCGCAGGTCGGGCTCGGGCACGTCGGTTGGCGCGCCGCCGGCGCGGGGGAGCTCGAGACCGCGGTAGAGCGGCTGTCGGCGGCCGGCGCCGGCGAGGCCTGGGTGGAGAACTCGGTCGGGCACGGTACGGCGTTCCGCTATCGGGCGCCGGGCGGTCACCTGCACGAGGTGTTCTGGGAGGTCGAGCGCTACACGCCGCCCCCAGGGATGGAGTCCCCGTTCCCCAACCGTCCGCAGCGGTACGTCCCCCGAGGTATCGCGGCGCGGTGCATCGACCACGTGACGATCACCGCGGCCAACCCCCGCGGCGATGCCGAGTGGTACCGCGACACCCTCGGTCACCGGTTCATGGAGTACACGGTGATCCCGGACCGGCCCGACTTTCCCGTGTTCTGCATGACCACGGTGTGCGAGCGCTCGCACGACCTCGGGATCGTGTGGGACCCGACTCCGGTTCCGGGGCGGATCAACCACTTCGCGTACTTCGTCGACTCGCGCGAGGAGCTGCTCCGCGCCGCCGACGTGTTCCTGAACCAGGACGTGGCGATCGAGTTCGGCCCCGGCCGGCACGGGATGGGCGAGCAGGACTACCTGTACGTCCGCGACCCGAGCGGCATGCGCGTCGAGATCAACGCCGGCGGCTATCGAAACTACGAGCCGGATTGGGAGCCGGTCCGGTTCGAGCCCCAGCAGGGCTCGAACGTGTTCTACAAGAACCTGGCGATGCCGCCCTCGATGTTCGAGTCGTTCCCGGCCGCCGGCGCGCCGCCCGAAGACGACCGGGAGGCGCAGGAGAAGACCGGCCTGTTCGTCTGATGAGCGCGGCCGACGACACGCTCGCCAACGGCAAGGCGTGGCTGCTCGAGCGGCTAGAGCGAGGCGCGCACCCGCTCGACGGCCTTGACCCCGACGCGGCGCGCAGCACGATCGACGCGCTGACCGGGCTCGATCCCGAGCCGTGGACGGCGGCGTGGGGAGCGCTCGCCGACGACTTCGCGGCTCGAGCGCGGGCCGCGACCGATCGAAGCGAGCAGCGCGACCTGTGGTTTCAGGCGTACCGGGCCGCGTTCATGGGGCGCTACCCCGTGCCAAACCATCCTCTCAAGCAGCGTGAGTACGACCGCGCGCGCGAGTTCTTCCTCAACGCGACCACGCTCGAGGGCCCGCCGCTCGAGGTGATCGAGCTTCCGTTCGAGGACTCGAAGCTCCGCTTCTACCTCACGCGTCCCGCGACCGGCGAGAACCGGCCGCCGGTGGCGATGGTGTGGGCGGGGATCGACACGTGGAAGGAAGAGATGCACGTCCGGCTCGGAGCGCTGATGCGCTCGCGCGGGTTCGCGGTGCTGCTCGTCGACATGCCCGGGGTCGGCGAGTCGCCGGTGCTCGCCTTGGGCGACGCCGAGCGCCAGTGGACGCCGATCTTCGACTGGCTCGCGACCCGGGACGACCTCGACGGCGCGCGCTGCGCGGCGATCGGCGGCTCGTTCGGCGGCTACTGGGCGATGAAGCTCGCCTACACCCACCGCGACCGGCTCCGCTGCGCGGTCAACTGGGGCGGCGGCGTGCACATCACGTTCACCCCTGAGTGGCAGCAGCGCTCGCGCAACGCGTCCTCCTACCTGATGGATCTGATGGCGGCTCGCGCGCGGATCTTCGGTGGCGAAACGTTCGAGGACTACGTCGCCCGCTGCCCCGAGCTGTCGCTGCTCGACCAGGGGCTGCTCGACCAGCCCTCGGCTCCGCTACTGCTCGTCAACGGCCGCGACGACCTCCAGAACTCGATCGACGACATCTACCTGTCGCTCGACCACGGAGACCCCAAGGCCGCGCGCGTGTTCGACGGCGGACACATGGGCGAGGGCCCCGTGGCGCCCACGATCGCCGACTGGGTGACCCAGATGCTCGATCGCGAGTAACCAAAGTGAACCGAGTCCTGATCGTCGGCGGCGGCCCCGCGGGAATGACCGCGGCGATCGCTCTGGCGCGGCGCGGCATCGGCTGCGAGATCGTTGAGCGGGAGGTCCAATGGCGACCGGCGTTGCTTCCGGGACCGACGCTCGCGCGCTCCCGGGACGGTTTACCGAGCGGCGGTTCGAACGGTGCCGGCTCGTGGTCGAGGGGTCACTGCAGCTGAGCCGGTGGGAGCACGCACCCGACACTCCCGGGCCGACCCGGGCGGCTTGATACGTGAGACCTTCAGGGCGCTGTCCGCGCCGATCTAGCTCGCGCGATCGGCTGAGCTAGCGACTTTGGTCTCATCCGCGAAGCTAGCCGCCGGGACCGTCGTGCCCAGGCGCGCCGCCCACCATTCGACGGGGACGATGCGCAGGGCCAGCTCGAGGGTCGCCCGGTCGAGGCCTTCGGCGAGTTGCGAGATCGCGACGATCCTGTCGGTCAGGGTGTCGTCGTCGATATTTCCCTCGATCTGGATCGCCGGGCTGGCCGCGCCCCGGCGTCGCCTGACGGGATCGGCGGGCGGGTTTCTGCTGTCGAGCAGACTTCCGAGCCACGCGACGTCGCTTGCGAGCTCTACGTGCCTGTCGATGATCTCGGCGTATGCGTTCGCGTTGAGCATGACCCCCGCCCATCGCCCGAGCACCTCGTCACCGTGGACGACGAATGCAGAGACCCCCTCGTGCATCCGCCGGCGCTTGGCGTCGTCCGCGAGCGCCTCGCGCACCGCGTCCGTCAACCGCTCGGTGTCGCGCACGGCTTGGGCGGCGGCATCGATCGAGGCGGAGTCGGTCGCGTCCGGCGCCATCAAGCCGGCAACCTCCATCACGCTCGTCCATACGAGCCGCGCCTGACGGACGAGCTCGAGCATCACGTATTGGGCGAGGACGGCCCATCGCCGGCGGTTGCGGCGCTCGACCGCCTCGTTGAAGACCGCGGCCGACAGCACCACGATGATCAGGCTCGAGAGGAGGTCCGCGAGCAGGGCGTTGCGGGCCCAGAAGTGCTCCGTCGTGAGGTCGAGGAACACGCCGCCGGCGAGCACGAGCAGCGCCACAAGCGCTCCGACTCGGGTCTCGATCAGGTAGGAATTGACCGAGCTCGAGCGGTACGGGCCTTGGTCGTGCCGAGCCACGTCGCGAGCTTACGCTTGCCGATAGGTTCCCGCCCTATGAAGCGGAGCACAACCCGGATCCTGACGACGCACGCCGGCAGCCTGCCGTACGCCGATGACGTCGCGCCGACAAGCGACGACGAGCTGCGTCACGCGGTCGCGGACATCGTCTCCAGACAGCGCGAGCTCGGCCTCGACCTGATCAACGAGGGCGAGTACACGAAGGGCGGCGACTGGCTGTCGTTCGCCGACGATCGGTTCGCCGGGTTCGAAGTGAGCGACGCCATCGGCGAGAAGCCGCTGATCGCGCAGGGTCGCGACCGGGAGGAGTTCGACGCCTTCTATCGCTACGCAACCGACCGCGGCACGCTGTTCTACACCGCGGGCGGACAGGTGAGCGCGCGGCGGCTTCGGTGGGTATGCACGGGGCCGATCTCCTACGCGGGCCACGAGCAATTGAGGCGCGAGATCGAGACCCTGCGCGCCTGCGACCCGGGCCAGGACGCGTTCCTGACGTCGACCGCGCCCGCCAGCCTCGAGGTCTACCGCGCGAACGCGTTCTACGACACCGACACCGAATACCTGTACGCGCTTGCCGACGCGCTGCGGGCCGAGTACGAGCTGATCGTCGAGGCCGGGTTCGTTCTGCAGGTCGACGATGCATGGCTGCCGGCGCTGTGGGATCGGATCGGGATCGAGATGGGGCTCGAGGCGTTTCGCGAGCGCTGCCGCACCCGAGTGCAGGCGCTCAATCACGCGCTGGCGAACATCGCCGAGGACCGCGTCCGTTACCACATGTGCTGGGGCAGCTGGCACGGCCCTCACGCCCACGACCTCGAGCTGGTCCATCTCACCGACGTGCTGCTCGAGGTCAAGGCGCAGGCCTACCTGATCGAGGGCGCCAACGCCCGCCACGAGCACGAGTGGGCGGTCTGGCGCGACGTGCGTCTGCCCGAGGGCAAGATTCTCATCCCCGGCGTCGTCACCCACTCCACCGATGTTGTCGAGCATCCCGATCTCGTCGCGCAGCGAATCGAGCGCTTCGCGTCGGTCGTCGGCGCCGTGAACGTGATCGCCGGAACCGACTGTGGGTTCGGTGGACGCACCCATCCGCAGATCGCATGGGCGAAGCTGCGGTCGCTCACCGAGGGCGCGAAACGGGCGTCGCGAGCGCTCGGGTTTGAGCCTTGATGCAGCCGACAGCGCCTTGACATCCATGTAGTATCTACGTGATATCACGATTCACATAGCGATCACGTAGAGGAGGACGCTGTGAGAGCTTCAGATATCCGCTTGCGGGTGGGCGCGGCGATGGCGGCAGCCCTGGCGCTCGCGGCCTGTGGCAGTTCGGGTGGTTCGAGCACCAAGCCAACCGGGGCGCTCGCTGCGTGCGGCTCGGGTGCAAAGACGGCGACCGCTCCCGCGACGGCGAGCTCAGAATCGTGGCCGTATCCGAACGGCGAACTCGCGAACACCCGGGACGCCGCAAGCTCGACGATCTCCGCGGCGAACGTATCGCGGCTCGCGCAGGCATGGACGTTCAAGCTCACGGGGACGGCCGCGGTCGGGATCGCACCGTACGGATCGCTTGCCGCGAATCCGGTTGTGCAGAACGGCGTCGTGTATATGCAGGACCTCTACTCGAACGTGTACGCGCTCGCGCTCTCGACCGGAAGGCTCGCGTGGGAGTGCCGCCTCGACGAGGCCGAGAAGAGCGGACCGGGACCCAACGGCGTCGCGGTCGCAGGCGGCGTCGTCTACGGAGCCTCGCCCACCACGGTGTTCGCGCTGAACGCCGTGACCGGCCACGCGATCTGGGCCAACAGCGACCTGCTCAGCTCCGCCCAGGGCACGTTCGGGATCCAGCCGGAGGTCGCAAACGGCCGCGTATATCTCGCCAGCCAGTACGGCTCGGGGTCCGGCGGCGGCGTGCTGCTCGCGCTCAACGCCTCCAACGGCAAGCTCCTGTGGAAGTTCAACACGGTGGTTGGCCCCGAACCAGGCGTGCAGTCGCTCGGCCTCGGCAGCGGGGGCGCCTGGGAGACGCCACTCGTCGGTAGCGACGGGTCGGTGACCTACGGCATCGGCAATCCATATCAATCGCCGGCACAGGCCATCGCCCATCCTTCCGCCCAGCTCTACACCGACAGCGATGTGAACCTCGACGCCACGACCGGGAAACTGCGCTGGTACTACCAGGGCGTGACCGATGATTTCGAGGACCACGACATGCAGACCTCGCCGATCTCGGCGATCATCAACGGGGTCCCCGTCGTCATCGGCAGCGGCAAGATGGGCTACGTCTACGAGATGAACGCCAGTACCGGCAAGCTGATGTGGAAGACCCCGGTCGGCGAGCACAACGGCCACGACGACGACTCGCTACTGGCGCTCGAGCACAAGATCACGCTGACGGCGCCGTACACGATCCTCCCCGGATCGCTCGGTGGCGCGTTGAGCGACCTGGCCGTCGGGAGCAACAGCGTGTACGTGGCCACCATCGACCTACCGCTCACCTACACAAATCTCAATTACCCGGTCCCCGTCAAGGCCGCCGGTCCCTTAAGGGGGGAGGTGGAGGCGCTCAACCTCGCCACCGGCAAGGTCGAATGGGACACGAAGGTGCCGCAGATGCCGCTCGGCGCCGCCACCGTGTCCAACGATCTCGTTTTCACAACGCTCTACAACGGCGTGCTGATCGCGTTGGACCGCCGTACAGGCAAGATCGTCTATCGCCACCAGTTGCCCACATCGACGAACGCGCCGCTCGCGATCGCCGGCGACACCGTGATCGTTTCGGCCGGCGGCCCGAGGACGGCCACCATAAGCGGGAATCCACAGGTGGTCGCGTACACGGTGCGGTGAGCGCGACATATGCCGTGGCGGTGCCGTCGCACCACCACGGCATGTGGGGGTCACTCACTCGCAATCGCCGCGAGCACGTCGAGGTTCGCAGCCCGCCGCGCGGGCCAGGTGGCCGCGATCAGACCGAGCACCGCCGACAGGATCAGGAACGCGATCAGGCTTGGGATCGGGAACGCGATGTTGGTGACGCCGCTGCGACGAAGCGACGAGGCCAGGGCGATGCCGAGGCCCGCCCCGACGACGATGCCGACGACGGCGCCGAAGAGCGCGACGATCACCGCCTCCGAACGGATCATCGCCCGGACCTGGCGGCGCTTCATCCCGACCGCGCGGAGCAGGCCGATCTCACGCGTGCGCTCGAACACCGACAGCATCAGCGTGTTGACGATCCCGATCAGCGCGACGAGCACCGCGAGCGCGAGCAGCACGTACACGAGCCCGAGCTCCTGGTTGATCGTGTTCTGCTGTGAC
Organism: uncultured Solirubrobacterales bacterium; assembly: GCA_963701945.1. Lineage (GTDB taxonomy): Bacteria > Actinomycetota > Thermoleophilia > Solirubrobacterales > Solirubrobacteraceae > Palsa-465. The sequence goes on from CAVPBV010000003.1 coordinate 48,187, forward strand.
TGCTCGAACTGGGCTCTCGTCTTGTAGCCGACGTTCGCGTACGGCGTCAGCACGCGGTTGAGCGCCGGGCCGAGATCCGGGGCACCGGGTGACGTGCTGAGCAGGACAGCGATCGGAAGTGGATTGTCGAAATGCGAGAGAAAGAACCCGGCTCCGACCACGAAGCTGCCGACAAGCGGGTTCGGCTTGTAGATCCCGCCGATCGTCATCGTCGCGGCGCCAGTCTGCGCGAACTTGACCGGCACGACCGAGCCGACGTGGAGGTTGTCGGCCGTCGCGGTGTTCGTGTCGACCAGCAACTGCCCGGCCGCCATTGCCGGCGCTCCGCGGCCAGCGGTTACGTGGAGCGTGACCGTCCTGGACAGATTCGCGGGAGTTGCGGCGACGAGCGTCGAAAGTGACCCCTTGAACTCGAACTGACCCTGATAGATCGTCGTCGTCGTCGTAACCCCGGGGAGGCGCGCGACACTGGGAGCGACCGACTTGCTGAAACCGCCCGAGCCGGTGATGACGTAGTCGGCGCTGATCGCACTGTCGACGCTGTTCTTCGCCGACGTGCTCAGCGACGCGCCGAGGACGGCGATCGTCGACACAAGCGCGAGCCCGATCATCAGAGACGACGCGGTCTGCGCCGTCCGCCGCGGGTTGCGCATCGAGTTCTCGCGCCCGAGCTTGCCCGGCGTGCCGAGGAGTGTGGCGAGCGGACGTCCGAGCGCGCTCGAGAGCGGCCGGGCGACGACCGGCACGAGCAGGCCGACCGCGATGAACACGAGCAGCGCTCCGAGGCCGACGAGCGCGACCGTCGGCTTGGCCAGCCCCGCGGCCACCGCGACAACGCCGAGCACGGCCACGCCGATACCGCCGGCGACCCGCCCCCGCCGCACCGTGTCGGCCTCCGAGCCGCCGTCCTCCACCAGCGCGGCAACCGGGGCGATCCTGACCGCGCGCCGAGCCGGAAGGATCGCCGAGATCACCGTCACCCCGACGCCGACGGCGATCGCGACCACCACCGTGCGGACCTCGAACACCAACGGCGCCGAGGGCAGCTCGATGCCGAACGCCTTGAGCAGCGCCTTCAGGCCGAGGGCGGCGAGGACGCCGAGCCCGAGGCCGATCAGCGACGCGACGAGCCCGGTCAGCGCGGCTTCGCCGATGACCGAGCGGAACACCTGGCGCCGGCTCGCGCCGACGACGCGCAGCAGCGCGAGCTCGCGGGTTCGCTGGCCGACGGTGATCGAGAACGTGTTGAAGATCGTGAAGCCGCCGACGAACAGCGAGATCGCCGCGAAGATCAAGAGCACGGTGGAGATGAACCCGAGCGAGTTGTCGACCGCGCTCGAGAGCTCGTTGGCTACGGTCTGGCCGCTGACGACCTCCACGCCGGGCGGCAGCAGCCTCGCGATCGCGCCTTGAAGCTTGATGTTGTCCGCGCCCGGCGCGGCCAGCACATTGATCGTGTCGTAGTAACCCCGCGAATCAAAGATGTTCTGAGCGGCCTGCAAGTCGAAACCGGCGAGGGTCACTCCGGCGAGGTTGTTGTCGCTCCCGTAGGTGACGATGCCAGTGATCGTGAATGTCTGCGGACGGTTTGGGAGGTTGATCAGCACGCGGTCGCCAACTGAGTAGTGATGCTTGGTCGCCGTCGCCTTGTCCATCACGACGTCGTCTGCGGTCGTGGGCGCCTTTCCTTCGACCAGCCGGTAGGGGGAGAGTTGCTGGTTGGGATCGAACGAGAAGCCCAGCGCCGATCCGCCGCCGCTCCCGATCGCGTTTCCGTTGCGGTCCAGGAACTGCGCGTAGCCCTGGACCGAGCCGTGTACGAACGCGACACCCGGGACGTGGCTGACGGCGGTCGCGATCGACTCCGGGACCGGCTTGCGGTCGGTCGTGCCCTGGACGGCTGCGGGCCCGCTCTCGTTCAGTACCGCCTTGCCGCGGATCTCGAAGCTGACGTGCTGATACGCGGTGCCGATCAAGTTGTTGAACGTGTTGTTGAGCGTGTCACCGAGGATCAGCGTGCCGGTGACGAATGTAACCCCGAGCACGATCGCCAGCGCGGTGAGCGCTAGGCGCAGCTTGCGGGCGAGCAGCCCGCTGATGGTCACCTTCCGCATGTCAGCTCCCGAGCTTCTTCATCTGTTCGAGGATCGCGTCGACGGTCGGCGAGGCCAGCTCACCCACGACCTGGCCGTCGGCGAGGAACACGACCCGGTCGGCGTAGGCGGCCGCGTGCGCGTCGTGGGTCACCATCACGATTGACTGACGGTCGTCGGTGACCGATCGGCGCAGGAACTCGAGCACCTCCGCGGAGGCGTTGGAGTCGAGGTTGCCGGTCGGCTCGTCGGCGAAGATCAACTCGGGGCGTCCGATCAGAGCCCGCGCGCACGCGACCCGCTGCTGCTGGCCGCCGGACAGCTCGCTCGGACGGTGCGTAAGGCGCCCCGCGATCCCGAGCCGCTCGACGAGATAGCCGAACCACTCCCGGTCGACCGGCTTGCCGGCGAGGTCACCCGGGAGCGTGATGTTGTCGCCTGCGTCAAGCGTCGGAACCAGATTGAACGATTGGAACACGAACCCAATGCGATCTCGCCGCAACTGTGTCAGCGCCGCGTCGTCGAGTCGCCCGATCTCGTCGTCACCGATGAAGGCATGACCGGACGTCGGCGTGTCGAGCCCGGCGATGCAGTGCATCAGCGTCGATTTGCCGGACCCCGAGGGTCCCATGACGGCCGTGAACTGGCCACGTTCGAAGCTGACGTTTACTTCGTCGAGAGCACGGACGGCGACATCACCCGTGCCGTACGTCTTGGTCAGGTCCACTGCCCGGGCTGCGGCGGTCGCGGTGGTTGTGTTCAGCATGGCCCGAAGACTGAAGACCGGTCGGGGTTCTGAACAGCCGGACAGCCGGAGTCCTGCGCGGTAGGGCTAGCGGTACCCGGCGCCAGGCCGGGGATCGCCGGCGATCGCGATCGGCCATAACATCCGGCGTGTGTTCGATCTCGCCGGTCGCCCAAGCAGAGGGACGCCGTGATCACGGTCGCGGGCGAGGCGTTGATCGATCTCGTGATCGACGGGTCCGGATCGGTCACCGCGGTGCCGGGGGGCGCACCGTTCAACGTCGCGCGCATGGTCGCGCGGCTTGGCGCCGACTGCCAGTTCCTCGGCAGGTTGTCCGACGACGGATTCGGCGAGCAACTGCGCGCCTCGCTCGTCCAGGACGGCGTCCGAATCGCGGTCCCGGACCCCACGCCCGCACCGACGACGCTCGCGATCGCCCGCCTCGACGACCTCGGTGCCGCTGAATACAAGTTCTACCTCGAGCGGACCTCGGCGGCGGAGCTCACGACCGCCAACGTTGCCGCCGAGATCCTCGACGGCTCGAATGCGATCGCGCTGGGCGGGTTGGGACTACTTATCGAGCCGACGGCGTCGAGCCTGACCGCGCTGATTCAGCAGCGGCCACCCGGGGCGACGATCCTGCTCGACCCGAATTGTCGTCCCGCGGCCGTGACCGATCTGCCCGCCTACCGCGAGATGATCGACACGTACGTGCGGCAGGTCGACGTCGTCAAGGTGAGTACCGACGACCTGATGCTGCTGCGCCCCGGGGAGCAGCCGCTCAGGGGCGCGCGCGGCCTGCTCGAGCTGGGGCCCGCCGCCGTGCTCGTCACCGACGGATCGTCGCCCGCGACCGTCCTGACCGAGGTCGGCGAACGGTCGGTGCCGGTCCCGGTCGTCGAGGTGGTCGACACGATCGGGGCCGGAGACGCGTTCGTCGCGGGCTTCTTGACCTGGTGGACGACGCACGCGCTGAACCAGCATGACGCGGGCGACCTCGACCTGCTGTTGAAGGCCGCGACCGCCGCGGTCGAGGTAGCGGCGGCGGACTGCACGGTACGCGGGGCCAACCTGCCAGCGGACTTTCGCTGGTCGACCAAGCCCGGGGGGCTCAGCGGTCGGGGCGCGTTGATCCCCGGGCCGCGCCCGGATCTGCTCGACCTCAGAAGCCGGACAGCTCAGGCCTCGCCGCGTGCCGGGTAGTCGTTGGCCCTCGCGCATCTGCGCCTCGGTCAAGCCGTACGCCAGCGGCAGGCGGTCGAGCTTCCACTCGTCGGCCAGCTGCTGGGCGCGCTCACGCGTCTCGGCGCTGACCGCGATCAGCTCGATTCCGCGCTTTGTGACATCGTCGAGCCGCCGATTGAGCTCGCTCAGCTGAGCGCGGCACACCGGGCAATGGAGCCGCGGAAGAACACGATCATCGTGAAATGTGCATCACGCCTCGAGCGTGTGGACGATCCAGACGTTCGGCTCCCAGTACGAGCCGAGGTCTCGCTCGCGGTCGATCTCGACCGGCGCCAGCTCGTCGCGAAACGTGTACTCGCCGTCGCCCGGAAACCGCATCCCGGTCCAGCTCTCCCACTCGGCGACGGTGCCGGTGATGAGCATCGAATGCGGGATCGGCTTGGCGATCTTCCCGCCGCGGCGCACGTGGATCCTGACCCACGGGTCGAACGGCTCGCCGTTCGGGCGGGTCCACTCTAGGTAGCGCCCGATCGGCGTAATCGGATAGCGATCCTTGAAGCCCGGTCGGACCGGCGCGATCAGATGCCCGAGACCGGCGTCCCGCCCGACGTCCGCCATCGCGTCGAGCATCCGGTCAGCCAAGCCCCCGCCCTGGAATCGCGGACGAACCTCCGCCGCACTGGGCCTCCGCGTCGAACAGCGCGAACTGGTAGTCCGGGAAGTCATCGAACAGCCGCCCCCAATAGCGGCCTAGGACCGCGCCGTGCTGGTTGTACTCCGGCCAGACCTCGCCCGAGATCGCCCCCGTGTTCTCCCAGAGGTCGGGGCGCTCGGAGTATCGGATGGCGGTGAAGCCCACGACCGCTCAGGGCCCAAGCTCCGCTCAGGAGCGAGCGTCGGCGATCAGCTCGCCGAGGCTCCGCTTCTGCTCGCCGGCATCGTCCTGGTTGTCCGGGCTGAGCCAGGCGCGGAAGCCGGCGCGCACGGCCGGCCACTCGTCGTCGGTGATCGCGAACCAGGCGGTGTCGCGGTTGCGCCCCTTGACCACCATGTGGCTGCGGAACACACCCTCGAAGCGAAAGCCGAACCGGTCCGCGGCCCGGCGCGAGGCCTGGTTGAGCGAGTCGCACTTCCACTCGAGCCGGCGATATCCAAGGTCGTCGAACGCGTGGGCCGCGAGCAGATAGATCGCCTCGGTCGCGGCGATCGTGCGGCGCAGCGACGCGCCGAACCAGATGTGGCCGATCTCGATCACGCCGTGCTCGGGCGTGATCCGCAGGTACGAGGCGACGCCCGCGGGCCGCTCGGCGGGCAGCGGCACCAGCGTGAAGAACAGCGGATCCTCCGACGCCGCAGCGATCCGGAGCGCGTCGCGGAGCTCGGCGGGATCGTGGTATGGGCCGTTCGGGAGGTACGTCCAGAGCCCCGGATACCCGAACGGCGGATGAGACTCGGCGTACAGCGGCTCGGCATCGCGGTCCGGATCGAGCGGCCGTAACAGCACGTGCGCTCCCCGTAGTCCGCTCCGCGCGGGGCGCTCGGCCGGCCGCCAGTCGACGTCGGGCCCGACCGGGCGGTCGACCGCGCTCGGCTGATCAGTCGCCATCCGCGGATCGAACCACACGCGCCGCGAGAACGCCGGGCGGGCTGGTGCCCGGCGGGCGGCGGGCCGACGGCCGCGGGAGGCGGATGACCGAGGTGGCGAGGCCCAGACCGAGGAGGATGATCGTCGCCCCGGCAAGCTCGCCTGTGCTCGGCGACTCGCCGAGCGCGATCCACGCCGCCGCAATCCCGATGGGCGGGACGAGCAGGCTGGCCGGCGCCACCCGCGACGCGGGATGCCGGCGCAGGAGCCAGGTCCACGTCCCGAACCCGAAGCCGGTCGAGACGATCACCACGTAGAGGAGCGCCAGGAGCCCACCCGGTCCGAGGTTCCAGAACGCGGCGCCGATCTCGTGCGGGCCCTCGAGCGCGAGCGACAGCGCGAACAGCGGCAGCGGTGGGACGAGGCTCGACCACACGAGCAGCGCAATTGCGTCGGGCGCCTGGGCGCGGCGATTGCAGATGTTCCCGATGCCCCACGAAGCGGCGGCCCCGATGCACAGGAGCACCGCGCCGAACGGCACGCCGTGGGCGCGGCCGACGGCGATTACGACAACCCCGCCGACCGCGACCGCCGCACCCGCAAGTTGCGCGCGGCCGGGACGCTCGCCTAGGAACACCATCGCGAGCGCGATCGTGAACACGGTCTGGGTCGGGAGGATGACTGACGCGAGCCCGGGCGGCACCCCGCGGTGGATCGCCACGAACAGCAGCGCGAACTGCCCGGCGCTCATGAATAGGCCGACGCCGACCACCCAGCGGAGCGGTACTCGCGGCCGGCGAACCATGAGCACCGCCGGGAACGCGACGAGCGTGAACCGCAGGGCGGCGAACAGCAGCGGCGGAAACGAGCCGAGCGCGACGTCGATCAGGACGAAGTTGATGCCCCAGACCAGCGCCACCGCGACTGCGAGGAGGACGTGGCGGGTGGGCATGCCCTCGACTTTGACGCCGTCGTTAGCCAAGTACGACTAGACATTCTTGACCGAACTCATAAGCTGCTCTTCATGATCGACCTCCGCCGCCTGCGAGCCCTGCGCGAGCTTGCAAACCGCGGCACGATCGCCGCGGCGGCCGACGCGCTCTACCTCACTCCCTCGGCGGTCTCGCAGCAGCTGGCCGCGCTCGAGCAGCAGGTGGGGCAGCCGCTGTTGATCCCGAACGGGCGCACGGTCAGGCTGACCCCCGCGGCCGAAGCGGTCCTCGGCCACGCCGACGCCGTGTTCAGCGAGCTCGAGCGGATGGACGCGACGCTCGCCTCGCTGGCCGGCGGCGAGCGCGGGCGCGTCCGGATCGGGTCGTTCGCGACCGGGATCGTCGGCCTCGTCGTGCCCGCGGTCGGGCTGGTGCGGGAGCGGGCGCCGGCGGTCGAGCTTTCGGTGCAGGAGTTCGAGAGCCCCGAGGTATTCCACCTCCTCGCGCGCGGGGAACTCGACCTCGGGCTGTCGATGGAGTCCGATAGCGCGCCGCGCCACGACGACGAGCGCTTCACGCGCATCCCCCTGATGCGCGACGTGCTCGACGTCGCGCTGCCCCTCGATCACCGGCTCGCGAGCGACTCGGCGGTTCCCCTCGCCGCGCTCGCGTCCGAGCCGTTCGTCGCCCCACCGCGCGGCTGGTCGTGCGAGGACGTGATCCGCGTGGGCTGCGCGGCGGCCGGGTTCTCGCCCGTGGTCGCGCACCGCTCGGCCGACTGGACCGCGGTGATGGCGCTCGTCGGAGCCGGACTCGGCGTCGCGTGCGTCCCGCGCCTGGCGCAGGACGAGCCGCCCCCGGGCGTCGCGATCCGGCCGATCGCCGGTGAGCCACCCTGCCGGCACCTGTTTATCGCGTGCCGGCGCGGCGCCGAGGAGCACCCCGCGCTCCTGGCCGTTGTCGAGGCGTTGCGCGCGGCCGCATCGCACGTCGTCGCCGACGGGCCATAGGCCGCGCCCTGTCCCCGGCGGGCGATAGGGCGCGCCCGGGACGGTCGGCCAGAGTTCACGCCGTGACGTTCCTCCACGCGGTCAGCGTGGGTTTGCCTGCCTGTTGCCGTCCGTCCCGAAGTGCGCTTTGCTTGATGAGAAGTCTCGCGCGCGCGCCAGTCGGTCATAAGTACCCCTTGGGGTCGGCCCGCACACCTCAGCGAACAACGACCTCGCGGGCGAGCAACGATCTCGCGGCGAACACGAACTGTCACGGCGGGCACCTCTGCTCGGTCAGCCGCTTGCCCGCTCGCGCCGGCGGTGGGATTCTCCTCACGTGTTCGAACGATTCACGGAGCGAGCCCGTCAGGTCGTGGTCCTGGCCAGCGAAGAGGCGAGGGGCTTCAAGCACGACGCGATCGGGACCGAGCACATCCTCCTCGGCCTCATCCGCGAGCGGGAGGGACTGGCGGCGAGCGTCCTCGGGTCGCTCGACATCACGCTCGAGCGGGTTCGGGGCGAGGTCGTGCGCTCGGTCGGCGTCGGTCAAGACCTCGTCACAGGCCAGATCCCGTTCACCCCCACGGCAAAGCAGGTGCTCGAAACTGCGCTGCGTGAGGCGATCGGCCTCGGCCACAACTACATCGGCACCGAGCACATCCTGCTCGGCCTGGTGACGCTGAACGACGGCGTGGCGCCGCGAATCCTGCTCGACCTCGACGCGAGCCCGGAGAAGATCCGCGCCGAGACGATCCGTGCCCTGAGCGCCGCCGGCGCGATTCGGTCGCGTCCGCGGCCAGACAAACCGGAGGAGCCGGGCCAGTCGCTACCCCGTCCGTGGCAACAGCGATCCGGCTTCGACGAGTGGATCCGGGTCGGCCCCGGCGCCGGCGTCCGCCGGCTGTTGCTCGTCGCCGCCGGCCGAGCCCTCGAAGACGGCCGCTCCGAGATCGAGGCCCGCGACGTTCTGCTGGCGCTCACCCGCGACGAGACGATCGCACCGGTGTTTGCGGACCTCCGCGTCGACGAAGCCGCGGTGTTGGAGGCCCTCGCCCGCCGGCGCGGACCTGGGTCGCAGCCGCACGCCCCGCCAGAGGCGCCCGCCGAGGGATAGCCTCGAGCGGCCTGGTCAACCGAGGCGGGCCCTATATTCCCGGCCCTGGCAGGGAATCTCCTAACTGACGCCCGCGACTCCGTGGGACGCGAGCCTCCTTGGTCCGGCGCGAAGGTCGAGTTCCTGGCGACGCGGGCGGTCCCGTCGCTGCGGGTCGCCCGCAGCGGTCACGGCCGGCCGCTGCTGCTGATCAACGGGCTCGGCGCCAACCTCGAGATGTGGCAGCCGTTCATAGACGAGCTTGGCGACCAGCGCGAGCTGATCGGCTTCGACCTTCCCGGCACCGGCGGCTCGGCCGGGGCGCGTTGGCCGACGCGGATGGGGCAGCTGGCCCGGTTGGTGGTGGAGGTGCTCGATCAGCTGGGATATGACCGCGTCGACGTCCTCGGCTACTCGCTCGGTGGCGTGGTCGGGCAGGAACTGGCCCACCGTGCGCCAGACCGGGTGAACCGGCTCGTGCTATGCGCCACCTCCCCGGGGCTCCCGAGCGTTCCGCCCAATCCACTCGTGGCGGCGCTGATGCTCACGCCGGCCCGTTACTGGAACCGGCAGCTCGCCGAGCTGATCCTGCCGATCATCGCCGGTGGCCGCCCCGCGCGCGACAAGCAGGCGCTCCAGGCACAGATCAAGGAGCGGCTGGCGCGTCCGCCGAGCGCGCTCGGCTACCTCTACCAGCTGTACGCGGTGTCAGGATGGAGCAGCCACGCCTGGCTCGGACAGCTCCGCCATCGCGCCCTGGTCGTGCACGGCGACCGAGATCCGGTCGTGCCGCTGGGCAACGGGCGGTATCTCGCGGACACGCTGCCGCATGGACGACTCGAGGTGATCCCGGGCGCGGGCCATCTGTTCCTGCTCGACGACCCGGCGAGCGCGACGCCGCAGATCGAGGCCTTTCTGGCTACCTGAGCCGGCGGCGGGCGACGTCGACCTCGCCCGAATGGACCTCGTGGCCGGCGGCGCAGCGCAATTCCACGACGACGGGCTCTCCGCAGTCGCGGTGGAGCAACTCGATCGGACCGCCCCGGTCGTCGAGCCAGCGGTCGCCCCACTTCATCAACGCGACCAGCACCGGGAACAGGTCAGCGCCCTTCTCGGTCAGCCGGTACTGCTGGCGGGTGCGCTGCCCCGGCTCGCGGTAGTCCTCGCGCTCGAGCAGGCCCTCCTCGACGAGCTCGCGCAGCCGTGCCGCGGCGACCGGCTCGCTGATGCCGACGCGCTCGGCGAAGTCGTCGAATCGAGTCGTCCCGTAGAACGCCTCGCGCAGGATCAAGAGCGCGGAACGCGTGCTCACGACGTCGATCGCCTTCGCGATCGTGCAGCGGTCGGCCTTCCATCCCTCTCTGGGATCGAGCTCTCCGGTGAGTCGAACTGTTGCGGACATGGCACCATCATAGCTGACTTTTGCCTTCACAAGCCAGCATGATACAGTGCCTGACTATGCCCACACTAAGCCAGCTCTCAACCGTCACCGGCCGTCGCAAGACCGCCGCGTCGCCGAACCTCGTCCTGTTCATCGTCTGCGCCGGCGTCGTGCTGGCGAGCCTCGACCTGTTCATCGTCAACGTCGCGCTGCCGCAGATGGCCAAGAGCTTCGGCTCCACGGGCCTCGGCGACCTGTCGTGGGTGCTGAACGCCTACGCGATCGTGTACGCGTCATTGCTCGTGCTGTTCGGCCGCCTCGCCGACCGCTACCCGCGCAACCTCGGCTTCCTGGTCGGGGTGTCGGTGTTCGTCGCCGCATCGGCGGCGTGCGCCGCGGCGACGAGCCTGCCCATGCTGATCGCCTTCCGGATCGTCCAGGCTGCCGGCGCGGCCCTGCTGACGCCGACCTCGCTCGGGCTGATTCTCGCCACGTTCCCCGCCGAGCGCCGCCAGAGCGCGGTGCGGACCTGGACCGCCGCGGGCGGATTCGCGGCCGCACTCGGGCCGGCCGTCGGCGGAATCCTCGTTGCGGCGAGCTGGCGGTGGGTGTTCCTCGTGAACGTCCCGATAGGCGTGGCCGCCCTGATCGCGGGCTGGCGCCTGCTGCCGGACGTCCCGGGGCATCCGATCCCGTGGCCCGACGGGTTGAGCGCGATGCTGATCACCGCGGGCGTCGGTGCGCTCACACTGGGACTCGTCGAAGGCGGAACGTGGGGATGGGGCAGCACGCGCACGGTCGCGGTTCTCCTCGCCGCGTTCGTGCTGCTGGGCTTGTTCGCGCTACGAACCGCCCGCCACCACAATCCGCTGATCGACCGTGCGCTGTTCCGGGTGAGGCCGTTCACCGGCGCGTCGGTGGTTGCCCTGCTGTTCTCGATCGCGTTCGGCGGGATGCTGCTGTCCCGGGTCCTCTGGGCGCAGGACGTGTGGCACTGGTCGGCGCTGACCACCGGGTTCTCGATCGTGCCCGGTCCGATCATGGTCCCCCTCTTCTCGTTCCTCGTCGCCGGCCGGCTGATCGCGCGCTTCGGTCCTGGCGCCGTGATCGCCGCGGGCTCGACGATCTTCGCCGCCGGCATGGCCTGGATGGCGCTCGCGGTCGGCCTGCGTCCCGATTACGTCGGCGACGTACTCGGCGGTCTGCTCTTGACCGGGATCGGCGTTGGCCTGACGCTGCCGACGCTGATGGCCACCGCGGCCGGCTCGCTTCCGCCAACGTCGTTCGCGACCGGCTCGGCCGTGGTGAACATGCTCCGCCAGGTCGGTCTCGCGATCGGCGTCGCCGTGCTGATCGCGGTACTGGGCACGCCCCATTCGCCGGCCGAGGTACTCGCCGCCTACCAGCGCGCCTGGACCGTGATCGCGGCGATCGCATTCGCCGGCGGGATCGTCGGGTTCCTCCTGCTCGTGCGCCGACCCACGGCGTCGATCGCATCCGAGGCGCCGGCCAGCGTGTCCGAGTCGGCGGCGAGGCCGACGGGGGAGCTTGTCGCCATCGGCGGCGAGAATCTGTGACGGAAACCGGAACCGGACACGGGAGCGCGGCCATATGCCAGACCTAGTTACGGCGAGCGACTTCATGCGCTTGCTCGAGATCGAGTTCGACGAGCGCGGCCCGACGCGCGTCGCCGGGTCGGTCGCGGCCGATGAACGCCACCACCAGCCGTGGGGCCTCGTCCACGGCGGCCTGTACACAAGCGTTATCGAGACGTTCGCGACGAGCGGGGCGTTCGAGGCGGTCAAGGATCAGGGCATGCAGGCCGTCGGCGTGTCGAACCTCACCGACTTCCTGCGCCCGCACCGGAGCGGCCGCCTCAACGTGGAGGCGAACGCGATCCACCAGGGCCGGACGCAGCAGCTCTGGCAGGTCGAGATCCGCCGCCCCCATGATCACAAGCTGGTCGCCCGTGGGCAGGTCCGGCTCCAGAACATCGAGTCCAACGGATGACCGACCTGCAAGCCGCCGCCACGGACGCGTGGGGGCCGCGTCGCACGAAGACCACCACCTGGTATGACCCGTCGATCTCGGCCACCGCGGCGATGTCGCTTCCGGGACGCGAGTTCCTTCAGGCGATCGTCGACGGAAACCTGCCGCGGCCGCCGATGGCCGAGCTGATCGGCTCGCGGCTGGTGTCGGTCGGTGACGGCGAGGCGGTGTTTCGCTGCACCCCGGACGAGTCGACCTACAACCCGGTCGGGGTCGTCCACGGCGGCCTGCTCTGCACGCTGTTGGACTCGGCCGCCGGCTGCGCCGTCCAATCGGCGCTACCGGCCGGCGTCGGCATCTCCTCGATCGAGATCAAGGTCAGCTTCCTGGCCGCCGTGCGGGCCGACAGCGGCGAGCTCGAGATCACGGGCCGGGCGCTCCGGGTCGGGCGGCAGGTCGGGTTCGCCGAGGCGCACGCACGCGCTGCCGACGGCAAGCTCGTCGGTCACGCGACGACGTCGATCGCGCTGGTGCGCCCGCAGCAGCCTGCGGAATCCGGCGCGACCGCGACCGCCGCCCCACAAGCACTAAGGCCCTGAGCCCACGGCTTCGCAGCTCGCCCGGGCCGCGCGGATAACGGCTCACTCGCGCCGCCGCTACGCGCGAGTGTCCGGTTCCCCGCGCCACAGCCGTGTGAACCGGCATTCGCCTCGCGGGAGGGTCGCGAGTGAGTAGTTGTCCGCCCTGATTTCCGGTGTATCGACCCGGGTGGGACGGGGGTTTGGGCTTCGTACGGCGATCGCGGACCGCCGGACTCCGCCGGAATCCGGCACGACCCCGCCCGCCGCACGACCCCCGATGGGGCCGGACTCCGCCCGGAATCCGGCACGACCCCGACCGCCGCACGACCCCCGCTGAGGCCGGATCGCGAACGGAATCCGGCACGACCGCGATCGCCGCACGACCCCCGATGGGGCCGGGATTCCGCCTACTCGTAAGACAGCGCTTGGAGCACGTTGAGCCGGCCGGCACGCCGCGCCGGCCAGATCGCCGCGATCAACCCCGCGATCACCGCCGCGATCACGAACACAACCAGCGTGCCCACCGGGATCGTGAACGTCCCGAAGTCGATCGTGGCGCCGATCAGCGCCGCGAGCAAGATTCCCAACGGGATCCCGAACGCCGCGCCGAGCAGGGCGGTGATGACGCTCTCGTGGCGAATCATCCGCCGCACCTGACGCCGGCTCATCCCCACGGCCCTGAGCATTCCGAGCTCGCGGGTCCGCTCGAACACGGTCAGCACGAGCGTGTTGACGATCCCGAACAGGCTGACCACGATCGACAGCGACAGCAGCACGTAGAGCAGGTTGAGCAGCAGGGTGAGGCCCTGCAGCTGGTTGTTGATGAACTGCGATTCCGTCTGGAGCTTGGCGTCCGGGAATCCAGCCAGGGCCGCGTTCAGCTTGTTGGTGTTGGCCGAGTTGACGCCGCCCTGGATGTTCACGAACGTGAACAGGTTCTGAGGGTTCTGGTACTCGCGATCAAACAGCGCCTGGGAGATCGAGACGTCTCCGTATGGCGAGCCGCCCTTCGGCGGGTTGGTTATGCCGATGAGCTTCAACTGCAGGAACCGACCGGTCGGAGTCTCGACCGATAGCGGCGAGCCGATCTGCAGGTGCTGGGCCTTGGCGTAGGCCTTGTCGACGAACGCGCCGTCGTTCCCAAGCTGCGCCGGAATACCGGGGCCGCCCTCCGACCAATCGACGTGGATGGCCTGGCCGGCGTTGGGCGGGACGCCGGTGACGTTGATGTGGGACCCGAACGCCTTCCCGTCGCCCGCCCGCACGCCGACGATGCCGGTCACTCCGGGAACGCTCCGCACCGCCTGCTCGGACGAAAGGCTGATCGGGGAGAAGTTGTTGGTGGCGGTGATCGCGTAGTTGGCGACGAATGCCCCGTCGACGCTGTTCTTGAACCCGGTCCGCAGGCCGGCCGCCAGCACCCCGACCAGGGTGACGAGCGCGAGGCCGATCATCAGCGCCGACGCGGTCGATGCGGTCCGCGCCGGGTTGCGCGCCGAGTTGCCCTGGGCGAGCTTGCCCGCGGAACCGCCGATCTTCGACGCCGGCCAACCGAGCACCTTGACGAGCGGGGGCACCAGCTTCGGCGCGAGCATCGAGAAGCCGATGAACAGCGCGACTGCCCCGATGCCCAGCGCGAGCAGCCGCAGCCCGGTCGACAACCCGGTGGCGAGCAGGCCGACGAGCATCAGCACGATCGCGCCGACCACGGTCGCTGCGGCTGCGTGCGGGCCGTACTTGGCCCACCGCGACGGCGGCAGCAGGGCGCCCTCGCGCGCCGCGGCGATCGGTGCCACACGGGTCGCGCGCAGCGCCGGCCGGACCGCCGCGATCATCGTGATGATGATCCCGACCGCCAACGCGACGATTACCGTCCGCGTCTTGAACACGGTCGACGCCTGGGGCAGGTTGATCCCGAACGACACCAGCAGCGAGTTGAGCGCTTTGGCCAGCAGCAGGCCGAGGAACAGCCCGACGATCGAGGCGAGCGTGCCGATCACGAACGCCTCGACGAGCACCGAGCGGAGAACCTGGCGGCGGGTCGCCCCCAGGGTTCGGAGCGTGGCCAGCTCCCGGGTGCGCTGGGCGATCGTGATCGACAGCGTGTTGGCGATCACGAAGCTTCCGACGAACAGGGCGATGCCGCCGAACGCGAGCAGGAAGTCCTGGAAGATGTTGAGGAACCCGCTGGTGTCGTTGGTCGCCTGCTGGGCCTGCTGCTGACCGGTCTTGACCTGCGCGCTCGGCCCGAGCAGCGGCTTGATCTGATTCACGACCTGCTGGGGCGAGTACCCGTGCTTGGCGGCGACGCTGATCGAGTCGTATCTGCCGACCTTGTTGAACAGCTCCTGCGCCTTGGCCAGCGTGAACACCGAGATCGTGGCGCCCCCGAGCGAGGAGACGCCGCCGATCTTGACCGTCCCCGCGATCTGGAAGCGCTCCACGGGCCCCCGCGCGACGACACCGATCTCGTCTCCGACCTTGTAGTTGTGCTTGCTCGCGGTCGAGGCGTCGATGTCGATCTCGTTCGGGCTGGTCGGGAACCGGCCGCTTGTGAGCTGGAGCGGGTTGAAATGCTCGCCGGCGGGCGAGTAGCTGAAGGCCAGTCCCGGCGCGCCGCTACTCGAGATGACCTTGCCGTCCCGTCCGACCAGCTGCGCGGTGTCCGAGATGCCGCCCGATGCGATTGCAACCGACGGCAGCGCTCGCACCTGGGTCAGGAGCGAGGCCGGTAGCGAGGGCGTCGTCGGCGCGTTGCCGTTGTTGCTCGACGAGATCGCGCTCTTGCCGGTAATCACCGCGTCGGTGTTCTGGTAGACGGTGGTGAACACCGTCGTGAACGCCGCCTTGATCGTGTCGGTGAGCACAAATGTCCCGCTCACCATCGCCACGCCGATCACGATCGCGAACGCCGTCAGAGCAGCGCGAAGCTTCCGTCCGAGCAGGCCGCGGAGCGCGACCCTGGTCACGACTGAAGCGTGCTCATCACTTCGAGCACTTGGGCAGCATCCGTGTCGGTGAGCTCCTTCACGATCAGTCCGTCCGCGAGGAAGAGGATGCGATCGGCGATCGCGGCGGCCCGTGCCTCGTGGGTCACCATCACGATCGTCTGGTTGTAGTCGCGCGCGGAGTCGCGCAGCAGATTTAGGATTTCGCCGCCCGTCTTCGAGTCGAGGTTTCCGGTCGGCTCGTCGGCGAACAGGATCGTCGGCTTGGTCACGAGCGCGCGGGCGATCGCCACCCGCTGCTGCTGGCCCCCCGACAGCTCCGAGGGGCGGTGCTGGCGCCGATCGGACAGCCCGGTCTTGCTCAGCAACTCCTCGAGCCACTGCCTGTCTGGCTTCTCGCCGGCGATCGACAGCGGCAACAGCACGTTCTCCTCCGCGGTCAGCATCGGCAACAGGTTGAAGAACTGGAACACGAAGCCGATGTGGTCCCGGCGCAGGCGGGTCATGTGCGCGTCATCGAGGCCGGTGATCTCGGTGCCGGCAATCGTCACCGTCCCGCTCGTCGGCTTGTCGAGCCCGGCGAGGATGTGCATCAGCGTCGACTTTCCCGAGCCCGACGGGCCCATCACGGCCACCAAGTGGCCGCGCTCCACCGCAAGCGACACCCCGCGCAATGCGTGGACGGCGGTTTCGCCCTCGCCGTATTGGCGTTCTAGCTCGCGCGCCTCAACGACAACACCGCCGACGGCGGCGTCCACCGAAGCGCGGACTTCGGTTTCCTCTGCCGGCACCACCCGGTGTATAGCACCTGTAACCGTTCCAGTTGTGGTCGTTCCAGTTCCGCAAAGAGCTTCTCACACGGCCGTCTTTACGAATTGCTCACGTAACGCGATTTTCTTGAACTTGCCGGTTGCAGTTCGCGGGATCTCGTCGATGAACTCAACTCGCTCGGGGACCTGCCATTTCGCGAATCCCGTCGCCAGGTGCTCGCGCAGATCGTCCGAGGTGGCCTCGGCGCCCTGCTTGAGCACGACCACGGCCATCGGGCGCTCGCCCCACTTGTCGTCAGGGATCGCGATGACGGCCGCCTCGGCCACAGCCGAGTGCGCCATCAGCAGGTTCTCCATGTCGACCGACGAGATCCATTCGCCGCCCGACTTGACCAGGTCCTTGGTGCGGTCAGTGATCCGCAAGCAGCCGTGGCTGTCGATGCGCACCACGTCGCCGGTCTGGAACCAGCCGTCGTCGGTGAACTTCTCAGCGCCGCTCCCTTGGAAGTAAGCCGCCGCCACCCACGGCCCGCGCACCTCGAGCTCGCCCATCGCCTGATCGTCCCACGGGATCAGCTCGCCGTCGTCTCCGCGCGCGCGGATATCGACGAACGCGGCCGGCGTGCCCTGGCGGGCGCGGTACTCGAACTTCTCCTCATCGGTGGCGTCGTCCATCTCCGGCGGCACGATCGCGGTGCTCGCGAGCGGGGAGGTCTCGGTCATGCCCCAGCCCTGGACGATGAACAGGTCGTGGCGCTGGTAGCCGGCGATCATGCTCTTGGGGACAGCCGCGCCACCCACCAACAGGCGCCTCAGCGAGCTCAGATCCCATCGCTTGGGCTCGGCGTCGATCGCGTTCAGCATCGCCATCCACACGGTCGGCACGCCGGCCGTCATCGTCACGTGCTCGTCCGCGAGCAGGTCGAGCACGTTCTCCGCGTCGAGCCGGGGCCCGGGCAGCACGAGCGCCGCCCCGACCATGCTGACGGTGTAAGGGATGCCCCAGGCGTTGGCGTGGAACATCGGCACGACAGGTAAAACGGTGTCGCGAGTCGACATGTTCATCGCGTCCGGCAACGCCGCGGCCATCGAGTGCAGGACGAGCGCCCGGTGCGAGTAGAGGACGCCCTTGGGCCGGCCGGTCGTCCCCGACGTGTAACAGATCGCGGCCGCCCGGCGCTCGTGCGGCGCCGGCCACGCCATCGGCTCCGCCCCCGCGATCAGCGACTCGTAGTCGAGCGCGCCGTCCACAACCGCGCCGGATTGCGAGACAACGATCACGTGCTCGAACTCGTGGGCGGCGCGGAACCCGTCGAACGCCGGCAGCAGCGATTCGTCCACCACGATCGCGCGGTCGTCGGCGTCGCCGGCGATGAACCCGAGCTCGTCGGGGTGCAGGCGGGGATTGAGCGTGTGGACGACGGCGCCCATCGCAGGCACGCCGTAGTACAGCTCAAGGTGCTCGGGCTGGTTCCACAGCAGCGTCGCGACCCGGTCTCCCTCGCCGATGCCGAGCTCGGCGAGCGCAGTGGCGAGCCGGCGCGCGCGCCCCGCGCACTCTCCCATCGTGGTCCGGTGAATCGTGCCGTCGGGCCGTCTCGAGACGACCTTGCGGTCGCCGGTGAGCGACTCCGCGCGCTCGACGATCGCGGTCAGCGACAGCGGATAGTCGTCCATCATCAGCCCAGTCAACATCGGCTCGCTCATACGCTCCTCTCCTCCTGGCCGCTGGGTCGCGATGCTACGCGCTATCTGCGACCAGCGCGCTGAAGAACTCGATGTCCTCGCGCTGGAGCTGGCAGATCTCGAGCCAGTGCCCGAGCTCGGCGCTCGTGTCGACGTAGCCGGCGCGGACGCGGTTCGGGATCAGCACCGTGTAGTCGACCTTCAGCCCGGACGCGGCCAGCAGCCCGCCGACCCGCGCCCACTCCTCGTCGCCGCTGTCGATGAACGTGGCGATGTGATGGAGGCGCACGGCGAACGATCCGTCCGGCGGCAGCACGCGCGTGTAGAAGTCGACGTGGCCCGCCACGGGCTCGATCAGCTCGACGATCTTGCCGCCTCGCGCGCCCATCGCGAACTTCGCGTCCCATTCGGCGGGCTCATCGCCGACCAGGAACGTGGCGCCGCCCGCCGGCAACTTGAGGCAATGCTCGAGCCCGAACCGGTCGGACATGAACTCGACCGCGCGGTCCAGATCGTTCGTGACGTACCCGAATTGCCACACGTTGGCGAGCAGGTCGGCCAGCGCGTCGACCCGCCGAGGCGGCGCGAACAGACCCTCGGCGGGACGGATCGCCTGAGAGCCGGTCATCCCGGAAACGTCATGCCACGAGCTGTTCCCGACCCGCCGTGAGCTGGCCGCCGGCGCCCGAATCGAGGTAGTCGGCGAGCCGCGCGGCGAGCGCCATGATCGTCAGCGACGGGTTCACCGACAGCGTGCGGGGGTGCGCCGAGCTGTCTCCCACGTACAGGCGTCGGATCTCGTGCGACTGGCCGTGGGTGTCGACGACGGAGGTGGCCGGGTCGGCCCCCATCCGGCAGCTGCCCTGCATGTGCGTGGTGGCGAGGCCGGACCACAGGACCTGGGTGGCGCCGGCCGCTTCGAGCACTCGCGCGGAGAACGCGCGCGCGTTGTTGATCCGCTCGAGCTCGTGCGGCTGGAAGTCCGACAGGAACACCTCGTTGCCGTTCTCGTCCAGCGACACACTCGCGTTGTTGTCGTCGTTGGACATGTTCAGCAGCCCGATCCAGCGGCGGTACTTCTTGGCCGCCTCGACAAGCGGCTCGCCCCACATCGGCCCGTTCTCGTCGCACAGGCTCGCCGCGAACCCGATCGGGTCCTGCACGGTCACCGCCTCGACCGCGAACCCGCCGTCCTCGTCGGCGGCGAAGTCGTAGCAGTGACCGCTGATCGGGGCGACCATGTGAGCGTCCTGGGGCTCGTCGAACAGGCCGAACACGAACTGCGCGGGGTGCAGGCCGAGGTGCCTGCCGATGTTCGGGTTGGCGACCTCCGAGCGCAGTAGCACCTGGGGCGTGCGCAGCGACCCCGCCGCAACCACGACGACATCGGCATCGACCCGCTGGGTTTCCCCGTAGGCATCGACGTATTCGACGCCGGTCGCCTCGGGGCCGTCGCCCCGGTCCTCGATCAACACCCGCTGGACGAACGAGTTCGGCCTGAGCGAGAGCGCGCCTGAGAGCACGTTGCGCTGGATGTACGTGTTCATCGTCGACTTGCCGGCATTCGTCGGGCAGCCTTGGAGGCACGAGCCGCACTGCTCGCAGTTCTCATCGACGTAGGCGCGAACCGGCTCGAGCGTCGCGCCGACGGCCTCGAAGCCACGTTTGGCGGTCTGGACGCACCGCTTGAGGTCCCAGTCGGTCGATCGATCGCGAACGCCGAGATAGCGCTCGACCTGGTCGTAGTAGGGGTCGAGGTCGGCGCACGAGATCGGCTCGCCGCGCTCGTTGCACAGGCCGCTAGCGGCGTGCCACTTGTCGAGCTCGCGCTGGGTCGCGCGCAGCGCGACCTTCGTGTTGATCGTCGTGCTGCCGCCGACGCAACAGCCGCTGATCAAGACCACCGGGCCGAGGCCGAAATCTCCGGCCGGGAAGGCAAAGCTGAGCGGCCACCAGTAGTCGTGCGAGGCCCGGCTCTCCCACCGGGTGAAGTCAGCGGCCACGTAGTGGCCGCCGGCCTCGAGCAGTAGCACCGAGCGGCCTCGCTCGGCGAGCTCACCGGCAACGACGCCGCCGCCCGCGCCCGATCCGACCACGACCACCTCGAACCGCTCGCTCATCCGACGACCCCCAAATAAGACCAATCCTTCTTGATCCGCATCGCCAGCGGCGAGTGGAAGTCGATCTCCTCGTACGCGCTCGGACCGCTCGCGCCCGGGGCGACGAAGTCGCTGTAGAAGGCCTCGACCGCGAGCGCCCGGATGAGCTGAAACGCCGGCGTGGTCGCGTGCGGTCTCAGCGCCTCGGCACCCCCAGGGGCCGCGTCGGCGAGCGCATCGATCGAGCCGATCACGCCGGCCCGGACCGGCTCAGGCATCTCGGACATGATCGCGTCGATGTAGACGACCGGCCCGACGCGCGCTGACCCCGGGACGATCGCGTCGCACAGCGACTCGAGCACCGCGGCGCGCCGCTCATCGAGGTTGCGCAGTGCGCTCGTCACCCGGCCGACTCTACGCCTCGGGCGCGGGCGCCTGCATGCCGGTGCGGGCGCGGAAGGTTGTCTATGCGTGCACGGCAAAGGGGTGGCATCCTGGTCAAAAGCTATGCGTGCCGACACCACCGACAAGATCCACGCGCTCGCGGACCTGATCGTCCGGTTCGGCGCGAACGTCCAGCCCGGCCAGATTGTGTCCCTCAGCTCGGCCCCTGGGAAGGAGCCGCTCACGCGTGCCATCGCGGAGGCCGCCTATAAGGCCGGCGCCAAGTTCGTCGATCTGTCGGTGTTCGACATCTATCTCAAGCGCGCCCGAGCGCTGTACGCGGCTCCGGACACGCTCGGGTTTGTGCCGCCCTGGTACGGCGAGCGGATGCTCGCAATCGCCGCGCAGCGCGGCGCGAACATCGCGCTCACCGGTCCGGTGGCGCCCCACGTGATGGACGGGATCGACCCGTCGCTGCTCGGCAAGGATCTGCTGCCCGCGTTGCGCGAGGCGGTCGAGGTCGTTAATCAGCGCACCACCAACTGGACGGCGGCGCCGTGCCCCACACCGGCCTGGGCCGAGTTCGTCCGTCCCGAGCTACCGCCGGCCGAGGCGCTCGAGCGCCTGTGGCAGGACGTCATTCACGTGTGCCGCGTGGACGAGGACGACCCCGTGGCCGCGTGGGAGGAGCGAATGGACCGTCTGACAGCGGTCGCGCAAAGGCTCGACGAGCTGGCGCTCGAGGCGCTGCGCTTCGAGGGGCCCGGAACCGATCTGACGGTAGGGCTGTTCCCTTCCTGCCACTGGTACTGCGCGCGGATCACGACCGTCGACGGGATCGTGCACGCGCCCAACCTGCCGACCGAGGAGGTGTTCACCACCCCGGACCCCGCTCGGGTCGACGGCTACGTGCGCTCGACGAAGCCGCTATTCGTCTCGGGGGTGCTGATCACGGGGCTCCGGGTCCGGTTCGAGGGCGGGACCGCGGTCGAGATCGACGCCGACCAGGGCGCGGACACGTTGCGTGCGCTGTCCAAGCGCGATCCGGGCGCGGCCCGGCTCGGCGAGGTGGCGCTCGTCGATCGCGACAGCCGGATCGGAAATCTCGACACGGTGTTCTTCGACACGCTGCTCGACGAGAACGCCGCGAGCCACATCGCGCTCGGCGAGGGGCTCGACTTCACCGTGCTCGACGAGCGCGATCAGGAGCACATCAACCGCAGCGAGCTC
This sequence comes from uncultured Solirubrobacterales bacterium, assembly GCA_963701945.1. Taxonomy (GTDB): domain Bacteria; phylum Actinomycetota; class Thermoleophilia; order Solirubrobacterales; family Solirubrobacteraceae; genus Palsa-465. The sequence continues at coordinate 69,877 of CAVPBV010000003.1, forward strand.
CACATCGACTTCATGATCGGATCGAACGAGGTCGCGGTGACGGGCATCCAGGCCGGCGGCGCCGAGGTTCCGCTGCTCCGCGACGGCGTCTGGCAGGTCTGAACGCGCCGAGCGGCCGGGCCGACGCTTTCCCGGCTGCCGGGGCGATACGCTTGCAGCGCCCGACGGAGAGGTGCCGGAGCGGTTGAACGGGCGCGACTGGAAATCGCGTAACGGGGGTGACCTCGTTCGGGGGTTCGAATCCCCCCCTCTCCGCTCTCCACCCCCCTCTCCGGTCGCCGGTGGCATGGATGCCTGCTCCGGCGCATGAGCGGAGGCGCCCGAAAGTGGTGCGAAATCGACCACTTTGCGGTGTCCACCCCCAGCTGGGGGCCCGCCCCAAAATTTAAAGAGAGGGAACCCGCCCTCGTGGGTATGTCAACGCTCACAAAAGCAGTCCGTGGGAGCGGAGGAGGAGAGGATTAGCGCAATTTGCATGCGCGCGGCTGCCGCGGGGCGGCTCGGTGCGCGCTCGTCGGCGGGCGGCCAATTCGTCCAGGGCCGCCCGGCTTTCGTCAGTGCTGGCCCAAATCGGGCCGACGGGGGTTACAACATGCACAATTGTTCGGCGGTCGCTTCCGTTCCGCCAGCCTGAGAGTTAGCATCCGTATAGGGGCAATGAGGGGAACTACTGATCTTCGGCCAGCACTGAGACTCGTACAACCGGCGGTAGCGCCGCCGGTCGAGTTCACGTGGTTCTGCGGGCACTGCGCGGCTCCCTCGCGGGATGCCCAGCCGCCGACGCCGATGGCGCGCGTGTGCCGTTCGTGCGGTCTCGGAGTCATGCTGGAGACGCGCGCGGACATCGCTCCGAGCCATCGCGACGCGTTCCTCGTGATCGACAGCTCGCTGCTGGTCCAGGCGATGTCGTGGCGCGCCGAGACGCTGCTCGGCGTGACCGAGGACAGCGCCGTGAACCATCCGGTCATTCAGCTGCTGGTCCCCGCCGACGCCGAGGCCGGCCGGCCGGCGCGCTTCGCCGCCGCCCTGGTCGAGGCCGCCGCGGGCGCCGATGAGCCGGAGAGCGCGTTTGTCCGGCCCTGGAACACGTTCGGCGTGCGTCTCCGGGCACGGGTGGCGTCCTGCGGGCCCCCGCGCGCGGCGCTCGTGGTCCTCGAGGACCAGCAGGCGCGGCCGCTCCGCGTCGTCAGCTGACCCTCGCCGTCAGCTAACCCGGCGCCGGCGAGGTAACCCGCGCGGCGTGCTAACCCCGCGCCGGCGGCAGCACCTCGGGCGCGCCGGCCGCCACCAGTGGCGCCGGCAGTCGCACCGACCCGTCGTCCCGCTGCCCGTTCTCGAGCAGCGCGATGATCGTCCGCCCGACCGCGACCGCCGTGCCGTTCAAGGTGTTGACGTGCTCCGGCCGTCCGTCCGCGGGCCGGTAGCGGATCCCGAGCCGGCGGGCCTGGTAGTCGGTCGTGTTCGAGCACGAGGTCAGCTCGCGGTAGCGGCCCTGCCCCGGCAGCCAGGCCTCGCAGTCGTACTTCTTGGCCGCGGAGGCACCGAGCTCGTCGACCGCGATCGCGACGACGCGGTACGGGATCTCAAGCGCCTGGAGGATCGACTCCTCGGTCGCGAGCAGCCGCTCGTGCTCGGCGGCCGCCTCCGACGGCGCCACGAAGCAGAACATTTCGACCTTGTCGAACTGATGGACCCGGAAGATCCCGCGCGTGTCCTTCCCGGCGGCCCCCGCCTCGCGCCGGAAGCAGGTCGAGAAGCCGGCGTAGCGAAGCGGCAGATCCTCCTGCGCCAGGATCTCGTCGTCGTGGAGCGACGCCAGGGCCACCTCGGAGGTGCCGATCAGGTACAGGTCGTCGTCTGGGAGGCGGTAGATCTGCTGCTCGGTGTCGGGCAGGAAGCCGGTCCCGTACATAGCGCGCTCGCGCACGAGCACCGGCGGCACCACGGGCTCGAATCCCTCGCCGCGGAGCCGCTCGAGCGCAAACCGAACGAGCGCGAACTCGAGCATCACGAGGTCCCCGAGCAGGTATGCGAACCGCGACCCCGACAGCCGCGCGCCCCGTTCCATGTCGATCCGGTCGCCGGCGAGCTCGAGATGGTCCTTGCCGGTGGCGCCGGCCTCTCCGACCTCGTAGAGCACGGTGTCCTCCGCCGGGGCGTCCTCGGCGGGCAGATTCGGCAGCGAGGCCAGCTCGCGGTCCCGTTCTGCGCGCACGGCGGTCTCCGCATCGCTCAGCTCGCGACCTCGGGCGGCCATCGACGCGAGTTGCTCGCGCTCCTCGGGCGTCGGTGGCCCCTTGCGGCCCTTGGTGGCGCGGTTCTGCTCGGCGCGCAGCTCCTCGAGCTCGGTCGTGATCGCGCGCCAGCGCTGATCGAGCTCGAGTACGCGGTCGACGGCGTCCGCCGCCGCATCACCCCGCCGGCGGAGCGCCGCACGGACCGCGTCCGGGTCACGTCGGATCAGCTGGATGTCGAGCACGGGTCCCTCGCGGCGGCACTAGTTCGTGGACGCCACGCGATCAGGGCTTCTTCTTGACCACCGTCCCGGAGGTGGTGATCACCCACCAAAAGCCTCCAGTGAGGTTGACGTCCTGCCCAGCCGCACTACCGGGCGTCGTGTCGGCGACGTAGGTATAAAGCGGCCAGCCGTGGTAGGTGACGACCTTGCCACCCGCGGGATCAGGAGCTGAGGAGAGCAGCGACGCCATCACGCCGTTGGTGCCCACCGCGTGCCCGCCGGCGGGCAGATACTCGGGGGGCCACACCGCCGCGCAGGCGCCGGTGCAGGTCACCTTCGTGGCGTTATCGGGCGCGAACACGTAGAGCGTGTGCCCCGCACTGTTGACGAGGACGTCACCGAGCCCGGGGATCGTCCTGGACGAGATCGTCACGGCCTTGCCGCTTGGAGCCGTGGATTTGGACTTGGTCGGCTTGGGGGTCGGGCTCGTCCCGGTGACCGTGCCTGGCAACGGAGTGGTGCTCGTGGCGGTCGTGGTCAGCGCCGCCTCGATCGACCCGACCGGAACCTGCTGGCACGGCACCACGCCGGGTACCTTCGGCGCCTTGCGGCCCGAGTAGGTCGCGACGAACTGCGCCACCGCGTCCGCCTGTTCGCCGACCACGATGTTCTGCGGCATGATCTCCCCCGAGAAGCCGCCGTTCTGGATCGCGTACAGGACCCGCGCCACCGGCCGCTCGCAGCGGATGTCGAAGTTCGGACCGTTGTTGAGCTGCGCCGTGCGGACGTTCTCGGCCGATCCGTGCGTGGCCGCGTAGGACAGCGTGTGGCACCCGGAGCAGCGCTGGTTGAACAGCACCGCGCCCTGGTAGAGCACCGGCTGTGACTTCGGGACGGAGATCGTTTCCGTACCGCACGCGGTCGTCGTTAGGGCCGCTGACGCAAGCAACGCGCCCAATAGAAGGACCTTGGCGGGTCGGCTCATCCGGGGCAGGATCATACGGAAAGGAGCAGGAGCCGCGGCCCCTGCGCCGAAGCACTGCCCAACCCCGGCGCCGGCCGGAACGACGTTCGCTCAGGCTCAATCCCCAAACAACGCGATCGTCCCCACGGCGGCAACCAGAGGGGCCGGCGCCGGGTCACGCGACCGCCGCACGCGGTCGGCACTCTCGCGGGCGCGCGCTATAACGAGCGAGGATGACGACGCTGCCCGATCCGGAGCTGTTCCGCGAGGTGTTCGGGCGGTTCGCGACCGGCGTCGCGGTGATCACGAGCGCGGCCTCGGCGGCCTCCGGCGGCATGACCGCCAACGCGCTGTGCTCGCTGTCGCTGGACCCGCTGCTGGCGCTCGTGTGCTTCGAGAACAACGCCCGCACGCTCGGGATCGTCCGCGAGGCCGGCCGCTTTGGGGTCAACGTGCTGGGCACCGACCAGGAGGACGTGGCCGAGGTGTTCGCCTCCAAGATGCCCGAGGCCGAGAAGCTCGAGGCGGTGGCGCACCGCTACGAGGCCGAGGTTCCGATCATCGACGGCGCCCTGTCGTGGGTGGCGTGCACGCTGCGCGAGTTGATCGCCGGCGGCGACCACACGATCGCGATCGGCGAGGTGGTGGCGATGGGGCTGGGTGTCGGGGACCCGTTGCTGTGGTACGGGGGGCGCTACCACGACGTGGGGCTCGTCGCCGAACGCTGATATTGGGCCGCTTCGCGGCGTCCATGGGGCCGTGCGGCCGGGCGTCCATGCCCGGCCGGGCGTGGTCGCTGATTCCGCGGCGGTCGAGGGCAGATCGGGTTCTTTAACGGCGGCACCTGGAGAGGGGCCGGGCTGGGCCGCCGGCGCGAGGCGGCTCGCGGATCATGCATAACCTGACAACGGAGGCGGCTTGAGCTGACCGTGACCTACTACGCATGTGGGGCATGCGAGATCTGCCACGGTGACGCCGGCGGGCCTTCATTGGCAGGTTATGCATGCTCGCGCGCCGCGATCCGTCCCCGGGACGACCGCACCCACGCTCCAGGTGCCCGCCGTTCAACCAACCGGCGGCCGTGCCGAGTGTTGGGAACGCGACCCCGCCCGCGCGGCACGGACGCGGGGAATTCGGCTCAGACCAGTGCGCGGAACTTGGGGCGCCGGGCCGAATTCCCTTCGCGGAACCGGCCCCACGGACGTCGAGCGAAGCGAGACCCCAAAAACCCCTAGTGGGTCATCGCCGCTCGGGCGAGCAGCGCCGTATTCACGAGCGCCGCCAGCGCCATCACCCCGATCTCGCGCCGCATGATCGTCCGCACGATCTCCTGCTGCTCCGCATCGGGCAGCGCCCCGACCTCCTGAGCGGACTCGAAACCGCCCTTGTCGAGCACCATCTGCGCGGCCGAGATCCGTAGCTGCTCGGCGATGAACGAGACGAACAGCGGCAGCACGCCGTACAGGGTGTGCAGACCCGGGGATTTGTGCCCGAGGAGCAGGAGAATGCCGCCGAGCGCCGCCTCGACGACGATCGCCACCTGCGACGCGCGGAGCAGCCGCCAGAACCAGCGACTGTTGCTGACCCGCCACCAGCACCACCCGCCCCACAGCGCCGCCGCCCCCGAGAGGACGATTGTGATCACGCCGAGGACGAGGTGAACCTGCTTCATTGTCTAGCCGCAATCATCACTAAGTAACACAGTGTTACAAGGTCCACACCAGCAGTGATATAACGGTCACCCGTGCTTCGCGATTATCTGCCTGCGATCGTCTTTCTGATTCTGGGATCGGCGGTCGGTCTGCTGTTCGGCACGCTCAACATGATGGTCTCGCGGCGCGTGCCCAATCTGTCGAAGACCGAGCCGTACGAGTGCGGGCTCCCCTCGGACGTCCAGCGCGGCTTCCGCTTCGGCATCAGCTTCTACCTCGTGGCGATGCTGTTCATCCTGTTCGACATCGAGGTGATCTTCCTGTTTCCGATCGCGGTCCAGCTGCGGGCGTTCGGGAAGTTCGCGATGTTCGAGACCGTGACGTTCGTGGTCCTGCTGATGATCGCGTTCGTCTACGTGTGGCGCCGGGGAGCGCTCGCATGGAGATAAAGCGCGAGCCGCTCACCGACTTCCGCGTCCGGCAGCTGAAGGCGCGGGACATGCTGCGCGGCATGGACGACGAGGAGCTCGATCGCTACGTCGAGGAGCGCGTGCTCACGACCACGGTCGACAAAGCGGTCGCGTGGGCACAGGGAAACTCGATCTACCCGCTCACCTTCGGTCTCGCGTGCTGCGCGATCGAGATGATGGCGATCGTCGCCGCGCGGGCCGACATCGCCCGGTTCGGGTGGGAGGCGTTGCGCGCGTCACCGCGCCAGGCCGACCTGATCATCCTGTCCGGCCGGGTGTCGATCAAGATGGCGCCGGTCATCCGGAGGCTGTGGGACCAGATGCTCGAGCCCAAGTGGGCGATCTCGATGGGCGCCTGCTGCTCGTCGCAGGGCGTGTTCAACAACTACGCGATCGTGCCGTCGGACAAGTTCATGCCGATCGAGGTCCACGTGCCGGGCTGCCCGCCCCGCCCCGAGGCGCTGATGCACGGGATCCTTCGGCTCCGCGACAAGATCCAGGGCAACGAGCCCGAGGGCTGGCGCGAGCGCTACACGGCAAAGGGCACCGAGGAGCTGCTTCCGAGCGAAGCGTCGCTGGACAGCGCCGATATCAGCGTGTTCAAGCCCGGAGACACCGCAGGTGCCTGACGCCACGGAGCTCGAGCTGACGGCCCAGGAACTCCGCGACGCGCACAGCGACTCGATCCTCGACACCGAATTCCACCGCGGCCGGGCTGTGCTCGTCGCCAACCCGCTCCGGATCAAGGCCGTGATCGAGCACCTTCACGACAAGGGCTACACGATGCTCGCGAGCCTTCACGGCGTCGACTATTACCCGCACGAGCCGCGGCTCGGGGTCCTCTACGAGATGCTCGACCGCAAGCGCGTCGACCGGATCTCGGTTAAGGCGAGGGTGTCGACCGAGAATCCGCACATCGACTCGGTGGTCGAGCTGTTCCCCGGCGCCGACTTCCCCGAGCGCGAGGTCTACGACATGTTCGGCGTCGTGTTCGAGGGGCACCCCGACCTGCGCCGGATCCTGATGCCCGAGGACTACGAGGGCCACCCGCAGCGGCGCGATTTCCCGATCGGCGGCGAGCCGGTCCTGTTCACCTACAACGAAGAGCAGAACTACGGGAAGTACGTATGACCGTCACCGGCTCGAGCACGGGCGAGGGGCCGACCCTCACCCCGGAGGATTACCGCCAGCGCGAGGAATCGATCACGCTGTCGAGCTCGCCGAGCCCCGGCGAGAGCCATGAGCTGCTGACGCTCAACATCGGGCCGCACCATCCGGCCACCCACGGCGTGCTGCGACTGCTCACCACGCTCGAGGGCGAGGTCGTGCGCGACGTCAAGCCGATCATCGGCTACGTCCACACCGGGATCGAGAAGACCGCGGAGGACAAGGCCTACTGGAAAGTCATCCCGGTCGTCGAGCGGATGGACTACCTGAGCTATTACTTCAACGCGATGGCGTTCTGCGGCGCGGTCGAGACGCTGCTCGACATCGAGGTGCCGCCGCGGGCGCAATACCTCCGGGTGATCCACCTCGAGCTCAACCGGATCGCATCGCATCTGCTGTGGCTGGGCACGAGCGCGCTCGACCTCGGCGCGATCTCGATGTTCTGGTACACGTGGCGCGAGCGCGAGGCCTGCCTCGACCTGTTCGAGATGTCCTCGGGCCAGCGCATGCACACGCGCTATTTCCAGGTCGGGGGCGTGTTCGAGGACATCCCGGCGGGGTTCGAGGCCAAGGTCCGCAAGTACATCAAGGAGATGCCCAAGCGGGCCGACCAGTACGCCGACCTGCTCGAGAAGAACCAGATCGTGCTCGAGCGGCTGCGCGGTACCTGCGCGCTCGACAAGGAAAGCCTGCTCAAGCTCGGCGTCACCGGGCCGCTGCTGCGCGCGGCCGGCGAGCCTTGGGATCTGCGCAAGGCGCACCCGTACTCGAGCTATGACCACTTCGAGTTCAAGATCCCGGTCGGGACCGTCGGGGACAACTACGACCGCTACCGGGTCCGCCACGCCGAGTTCTACGAGTCGTGCAAGATCATCGAGCAGGCGCTCGACGGTCTGCCGGAAGGCCCGCACATCACCACCGATCGCAAGGTCGCGCTCCCGCCCCGCCACGAGCTCGCGACCTCGATGGAGGCGCTGATCCACCATTTCAAGCTCGTCACCGAAGGGTTCCGCGTCCCGCCGGGCGAGGCGTACTACCCGATCGAGGGCCCGCGCGGAGAGCTCGGGTGCTTCGTTCGATCGGACGGGTCGGCCAAGCCGGCGCGCGTGCACATGCGCGATCCGAGCTTCGTGAACCTCCAGGCGCTCGCGCCGATGGTCAAGGACGGCTACATCGCGGACCTGATCGCGACGCTCGCGATGCTCGACCCGATCCTCGGGAGGTATCGACAGGTGAGCGCTACCCGGCCGCCGGTCCCGCGGTTCGGCCACGGGTCGCGCGTCCCTGGGTGGGACGACGCGGTCGACCTGACCAAGGATCCGGCGACCGTCCCGGACCCGGCGACGACGCCGGTGCCCCCCGGGCTCAAGGAGACGATCGAGGCGGCGATGGCCAAGTACCCCGACCGGCGCTCGGCCGCAATACCGGCGCTCCACGCCGCCCAGGACGTGTACGGCTGGTGCTCGCCGCAGGCGATCGACGAGGTCGCCTCGGTGATGCAGCTCACCCCGGCGTACCTCGCCTCGGTGGCGACGTTCTACGACATGTTCTCGACCGTCCCCAAGCCGCGCAACGAGGTGTACGTGTGCACGAACATCTCGTGCTCGCTGCTCGGCGCCGACGAGTTCTTCGACGCGATGCTGGCGGCGGCCGAGGGCAACCCCAACGTCAACGTCAAGGCGTTCGAGTGCCTGGGCGCGTGCGACATCGCTCCGATGGCGTCGGTCAACGGCGAGTACGTCGGGCCGCTCGACCTCGCGGACGCCGAGCGGATCGTCGCGGACCTGGACGCCGGCCACACCGTGCTCGAGCACAAGCAGCTTCGCTACCGCCGGAGCGCCGATCCCGAGGTGGCCGAGGAGGCCCGCGAGTTCGGACCCCCGACGCCCGAGGTGACGGACATGGCCGATACTGCCGGGCTTGGGCCCGAGGGCGACACCGAGGACCGCCCGGGCCCGACGGCCGCGATCGAGATGACCTCAGAACAGCTTGCCCAACACCCGGAGCCCGGGAAGCCCGTCGACACCGATCAGCACCCCGCCGAAGGGGAGGACGCGCAGTGAAGATCCTGTTGGACCGGATCGACGAGCCGGGGCTGAACACGCTCGCGGTGTATGAGCGGCGCGGCGGTTACGAGTCGCTGCGCAAGGCCCTTCAGATGACCCCCGAGGAGGTCACGAGCAACCTGATCGATTCGGGCATCCGCGGCCGCGGCGGCGCCGGGTTCCCGATGGGACGCAAGGTCTCGTTCCTGCCCCACGGCGACATGGACAAGTACCTCGTCTGCAACGCCGACGAGTCCGAGCCCGGGACGTTCAAGGACCGCGAGATCATGCAGAAGAACCCGCACATGCTGATCGAGGGGGTCCTGATCGCGTCGTGGGCGGCGGGGACGAGCCGCACGTTCATCTACATCCGCGGCGAGTACGCCCACCAGGCTGACATCCTCGAGGCGGCGATCGCCGAGGCGCGCGACGCCGGGTACATCGGCGAGCGGATCCTCGGATCCGACCACAGCGTCTCGCTCGTGCTCCACCGCGGCGCGGGCGCGTACATCTGCGGCGAGGAGACCGGGCTGCTCGACTCGCTCGAGGGCAAGCGCGGCAACCCGCGCCTGAAGCCGCCGTTCCCCGCGATCGAGGGCCTCTACCACGGGCCGACGCTGATCAACAACGTCGAGACGCTCGCGACCGTGCCGGCGATCATCCGGATGGGCGGCAAGGAGTACGCAGAGCTCGGAACCGAGACTTCGACCGGCACGAAGCTCGTGTCGGTGTCCGGCGACGTCCAGCGGCCCGGCAACTACGAGATCGAGCTCGGGATCCCGTCGCGCGAGCTCATCTACGGGCTGGCCGGGGGGCCTGCGGAGGGACGCGAGATCAAGTTCTGGTTCCCGGGCGGCTCGAGCTCGCCGGTGCTGACCAAGGATGACCTCGACGTCCCGTACGACTTCGACTCGATGGCCAAGGCTGGATCGATGCTCGGCTCGGGCGCGGTCATCGTGGTCGACGACTCGCACACCGTGCTCGAGGTCGCGATGAAGGTGGCCAAGTTCTACGCGCACGAGTCGTGCGGGAAGTGCGTGCCGTGCCGCGAGGGCACGAACTGGACGGTCAAGATGCTCGAGCGGATCCAGTCGGGGGAGGCGACCCCGATGGATCTCGACATCATGGCGTCCGTGCAAGAGCAGATCATCGGCAACTGCCTGTGCGTTTTGGGCGACGCGATGGCGATGCCGATCGGTTCGATGGTCGAGAAGTTCAGGAGCGAACTCGAGGACGAGATAGAGGCAGCGCGTGAGCGTGCCGAGGGGGCGGATTTGGACGACGTGATCCCGATCGGGGTCGCCGACGAGCACGCCGGCCCATTCCCCGTGCACTGATTGCACCGACCCTCGGCTGAATGCCCCGACCCAAAGAGAACATCATCCAGCTGACGATCGACGGCCGCGAGGTGCGCGCCGTCGAGGGGTCGATGCTCGTTGACGCCGCCAAGCAGGGCAACATCGAGATCCCCTACTTCTGCTACGAGCCGAGCCTCGGCGCCCCGGTCGGCGCGTGCCGGATGTGCCTGGTGGAGATCGAGGGGATTCCGAAGCTCCAGACCTCGTGCTCGACGCCGGTCAAAGACGGGATGGTCGTCCACACGCAGACCGATCGGGTCCATCACGCCCAGAACGCGATCGTCGAGTTCCTGCTCGTCAACCATCCGCTCGACTGCCCGGTGTGCGACAAGGGCGGCGAGTGCCCGCTCCAGGACATCACGTTCGGATGGGGTCTCGGCCGGTCGCGGTTCATCGAGCCCAAGCGCCACTTCGAGAAGCCGCTCGCGTTGTCGCCGCTGATCGCGATCGACCGCGAGCGATGCATCCTCTGCTACCGCTGCGTCCGGTTCTCGCAGGAGATCTCCGAGGACTACCAGCTGATCTTCACCGAGCGGGGCGCCCACACGTTCGTGGGCACGTTCGACGGTCATCCGTACGTGGCGCCGTTCAGCGGCAACGTCATCGAGCTGTGCCCGGTCGGCGCGTTGACGTCCCAGGCGTACCGCTTCCGCGCGCGCCCGTGGGATATCGAGGGCGCCGGCGGGATCTGCACGCTGTGTCCGTCGCAGTGCAACGTCGAGTTCACCGTCCGCGATGAGAAGGTGGTGCGGGTACGGAGCCGCGACGCCACCGGCGCGGCCACCGGCGGCGGTCCCGTGGGCAATCCGGACGTCGACGACGGCTGGCTGTGCGACAAGGGCCGGTTCGCGTACCAGGCGATCCACGTCGACGAGCGGATCACGCAGCCGCTGGTGCGCGATGGCGGTTCGCTGCGCGCGGTGTCGTGGGATCGGGCCATGGACGCCGCCGCCGGCCTGGCCCGGCATCGCGGGTCGGTCGGAACGCTCGTCGGCGGGCAGGCGACGAACGAAGAAGGCTTCCTGATCGGGCGGATCATGCGCGAGGCGCTCCAGTCCTCGGACGTCGACTCGCGCGAGGGCGCGGCGCTGGCTCCGGATCTGATGCGTGCGCTCGCCGCGCCGTCGCTCCAGGCCACCGTGGTCGATCTCGAGTTCGCGCACACGATCCTGATGATCGGGTGCGAGCCGCTCGACGACGCTCCGATCTTCGACCTGCGGATCCGCAAGGGCGTCCGGCGCAACGGGGTGAAGCTGGCGATCGCGACGTCGCGCCCGAGTGCGCTCGACCCGAACGCGCGGCTGTCGGTGCGCATCCCGCCCGGTGGCGAGGCCCGGTTCCTGGCCGCGCTCGACGTAGCCCTCGCCGGCGGCGGCGTGGGCTCAGGGTCGTCGGGCTCGGGCTCATCGGGGTCCGGCACGTCCGATGCGGCGCGGATCGCGGAGCTCCTGCGCGACGGCGGCGAGGACGTCGTGATCCTGTGGGGCGAGCGGTCGCTCTCGGCGGACGCGCTCGGAACGCTGCTGAGCGTCGCCGGCCGGCTCGGGCTCGCTGGGCGCGACGGCGCCGGCCTGCTCGAGATCCCCGCCGGCGCGAACGGGCGCGGGCTCCGCGAGGCCGGTGCGATTCCGGGTACTGGGCCGGGCTACAGCGAGATTTCATCGCCGGGTCGCGGGGGCTCGGACATCGCCCAGGCCGTGGTCGACGGCGAGATCAGCGCGCTCTGGCTGTTCCAGACCGATCCGATCCGCGATCGTCCCGACCGGGCCCTGTGGGAGCGCGCGCTCCGCGCCGCGGGGTTGGTGGTCGCGCATGCCTCCGTCCTCACCGAAGGACTCGAGGAGCACGCCAACGTGATCTTCCCCGCCGACTCGTACGCCGAGAAGGAAGGAACGGTCGTCCACCCGGACGGTCGCCTACAGCGGCTGCGGACCGCGATCGCCCACCCCGGCTCGGTGCGCGCCGGTTGGTCGGTGATTGCCGACATCGGCCGGCGGGCCGGGCTCGATACAGACGTGCTGACCTCGCCGATGGCGTTCGCGCAGCTCGTCGAGGCGGTCCCGTTCTACCGGGGGATCTCGCTCGAGGCGATCGGCGGCCGCGGCGTGCGGTGGCCCGCGCTCGACGTCGCCTCGGAGCTGCCGGCGCCGGCATCCGACCAGGCCCGGCCGGCGAAGCGGCCGGCGAAGCGGCCCGCGCGCGGGGCGGCCGGCGGCCGAGACGGCGCGGCGCCCTCGAACGGAGCCTTGCGACTCGGGACGTATCGCTCGATCTGGGCGGCCCCCGAGGTCGAGATCTCGCCGGCGCTCAAGTTCACAATCGCCTACCAGCAGGTCGAGCTCTCGCCCGAGGACGCTCGGCGGCTTGGGATCGGTAACGGGGACGCGATCTCCGTCTCGCAGAACGGGACCAATCTCCACGGGCGGGCCCACGTACGGTCCGGCGTCCCCGCGGGGACCGCGTTCCTCGCCGACGGAATCTCCTCCGGATCGGCCAACGCATTCACCGAGCCGGTCGTGGAGGTGAGCAAGCGGTGACCCTGCTGCTCGCGGACGTCAACTACTACGAGCCCTGGTGGGCCCAGATCGTCAAATCGCTGCTGATCTTCGCGGTGGTCTTCGCGATTCTCCCGATGCTGATCGTCTACGAGCGCAAGCTGCTCGGCCGGTTCCAGGCGCGCTACGGCCCCAACCGCGTCGGTCCGTTCGGACTGCTCCAGCCGATGGCGGAGATCGTCAAGTTCGCGATGAAGGAGCCGTTCCGGCCCACCACATCGGTCGGCTACCTGTTCCGCGCCGCCCCCGTGATCTCGATCATCACCGCGGTCGGGGCGCTCGCGATCATCCCCTGGGGCGACGTCCAGCACGTCTTCGGGGAGCGGATCGGCCTGTACGGGATCGACGTATCGATCGGCCCGCTGTACGTGTTCGCGCTCGCCGGCATCTCGTTCTACGGGATCATGCTCGGCGGTTGGGCCTCGGGCTCGAAGTACTCGTTCCTCGGATCGATGCGCGGCGCCGCGCAGCTCATCTCCTACGAGGTCTCACAGGGCCTCTCGATCATCGGCGTGGTCATGACCGCCCAGACGCTGTCGCTGACCGGGATCGTGCACGCCCAGGAGGGCATGTGGTACTTCATCCCGCAGTTCGCCGGGTTCCTGATCTTCCTGGTGGCGTCGTTCGCGGAGACCAACCGTGCTCCGTTCGACCTGATCGAGGCCGACGCCGAGCTCGTCGGCGGCTACTTCACCGAGTACGGCGGCACCGCGTTCGTGGCCTATCTGTTCGCCGAGTACGCGAACATGATCGTGGTGTCCGCGATGGCCGTGACGCTCTTCTTCGGCGGCTGGCTCCTGCCGTTCGGGATCCACCCGCCCGGCTGGGTCGACCCGTTCGTGGTGCTGGCAAAGATCTTCCTCGTGTTCACCTTCTTCGTCTGGATCCGAGCGACGCTCCCCCGCCTCCGCTACGACCAGCTGATGTCGTTCGGATGGAAGATCCTGCTCCCGCTGGCAACCCTCAACCTCGTGGTCACCGCGATCATCGTCGCCTCATGAGCCCGTACGACGTCTCAGACGATGTGATCCAGGTCATTCGGTCGCCCGCGCGCGGCCCGGCGGCCGGCGCGTACCGCGCGTTCGGCGAGACGCTCCGGGGGTTGAAGACCACGTTGGCGCGCGTCGTCGAGGGCCCGGTCACGATCCAGTACCCAGAGGAGAAGACGCCCGTGTATCCCCGTTTCCGGGGACGCCATCGCCTGCACCGGTTCGAGGACACCGGCCTCGAGAAGTGCGTCGGCTGCTCGCTGTGCGCGGCGGCCTGCCCGGCGGACTGCATCCGCGTGGTCGCGGCCGAGAACACCCCCGAGAATCGCGTGTCGGCCGGCGAGCGGTACGCCGCGGTGTACGAGATCAACCTCAGCCGCTGCATCTTCTGCGGCTACTGCGAGGTCGCGTGCCCGTTCGACGCGATCACGATGGGCCACGACTACGAGATGTCCGACTACACCCGGTCGGACCTGATCTTCACAAAGGAGATGTTGCTGGCCGAGCCGATCGAGCGCACGCCACTGCGCCGGGAGGGCGAGTAGGCGTGGTGTTCACCGCGATCATCTTCTTCATCGCCGCGATCGGCGCGATCACCGGCGCGTTCGGCGTGGTCCTGCTGCGCAACCCGTTCTACAGCGTGCTCGCGCTCGCGGTCCACCTGGTCTCGCTCGCCGCGCTGTTCCTGCTGCTCCGCGCCGAGTTCGTCGCCGCCGCCCAGGTCATCGTGTACGCCGGCGCGGTCATGGTCCTGTACGTGTTCGTGGTGGCGTATGTCGGCGGCGGCGAGCAGCTCACGAGCGGCGGCGTGTTGCGGGTGCTCGGCCCGCTGTTCGCGCTGGCGCTGGCGATCGAGCTTTGCATCGCGATGCTGGGTGCCGGCCTGAAGGGCGTCAACTCGAAGGGCGCGGCCTACGTGCCCGGCTTCGGGAGCCCGCGCTCGATCGGGGAGTTGTTCCTGACCAAGTTCCTGTTCCCGTTCGAGGCGGCGTCGATCCTGCTGCTGGTGGCGGCGGTCGGCGCGGTCGTGCTCGCGCGACGGCGGCACGGGCTCGAGCCCGACGAGCAGTTCGCACGCGAGGTCAGCGCTCCCCGGCCGGCGTGGACCGGGACGATGGCCGAGGCTGGCGGACTTACCATGCCGGCACACGCCGAGGAGCGCACGTTCGTCGAGGGCGAGCCGGTCGCGACGCCCGGCGGCGATCGCCCCGATCAGGAGGGCGGCTGGTGAACATCGGCTGGTACCTGGCCGTGTCGGCGATCATCTTCTGCATCGGCGCGGGCGGCGTCCTCGTCCGGCGCAACCCGCTCGTGGTCCTGCTGTGCCTCGAGCTGATGCTGAACGCAGCGAACCTCGCCCTGGTGGCGTTCGCGCGCATGTGGGGAAACGAGGACGGCCAGATCTTCGCGCTGATCGTGATGGTCGTGGCCGCGTGCGAGGTCACTGTCGGGCTCGGGCTGGTCGTCGCGATCTACCGCCGCCAGCTGCCGATCGACGTCGATGATTTGAACGAGCTGCGGGGATGAGCGCCACCACCTTCGGTTGGCTGGTCCTCGCGTGCCCGCTCGTGGGCTCGATCCTGATCGGCTTCGGTTACGCCCGGTGGCCCGGGCGCTCGGCCGGATGGATCGCGACGTTCGCGATCGGAGTGTCGTTCGTTTTTGCGGTGCTGACGTTGATCAAGCTGCTCGGACTCAGCCCCGACCACCGCCAGCTCACGTCGTCGCTCTGGAACTACGACGTTTCGGCCGGCGTCGACGCCAAGCTCCAGATCCTCGTCGACCCGCTGTCGGTGTTCATGATCCTCGTGGTCTCGGGGGTCTCGACGCTGATCCACCTGTACTCGGTGTCGTACATGACGTTCGACAGGGGTTACTCGCGCTACTTCAGCTATCTGAACTATTTCGTGTTCTCGATGCTGTTGCTGGTACTGGCGGGCAACTTCGTGGTGCTGATCGTCGGCTGGGCGTTCGTCGGCGCCGCGTCCTACCTGCTGATCTCGTTCTGGTACCGGCGCACGACCGCCACCCGCGCCGGCCTCAAGGCTTTCGTGATCAACGTCGTCGGTGACGTCGGCCTCGTGATCGCCACGTTCATCATCTTCCAGCACACCGGAACGGTGCAGTTCCTCCCGGTGTTCCACTCCATCCACCAGCACTTCGCTTACAACGGGGCGCCGATCGTCGTCGCCTGCCTGCTGTTGCTCGTCGGCGCGTTCGCCAAGTCCGCGCAGGTCCCGCTGCACACGTGGCTTCCCGACGCGATGGAGGGCCCGACGCCGGTCTCCGCGCTGATCCACGCTGCCACGATGGTCACCGCCGGTGTCTACCTGATCGCGCGCATGCATGTGCTGTTCGAGTGGGCGCCGACCGCGGCCGACGTCGGCGCGATCGGCGGCTGCCTGACGCTCGTCCTCGCGGCGACCGTCGCCCTGGTGATGACCGACATCAAGCGCGTGATCGCCTACTCGACGATGTCCCAGATCGGCTACATGATCATGGGCGTCTGCGTCGGGGCCTACTCGGCCGGCCTGTTCCATCTGATGACCCACGCCTTCTTCAAGGCGCTGCTGTTCATGGCCGCGGGCTCGATCATCGGCGCGATGGCGGGCGACCAGTCGCTTGACCACATGGGCGGCTTTCGCAAGGCGCTGCCGTTCACGCTCATCTGCTTCCTCGTCGGCGGGCTGGCCCTGTCGGGCATGCCGCCGTTCTCGGGCTGGCTGTCGAAGGACGACATCATCGGGTTCCTCGACCATCGCGGCGGCGGCTTCGAGATCCTCGGGATCGTCGGCTACGGGGGCGCGCTGTTGACCGCCATCTACACGTTCCGGATGATCTTCCGCGCGTTCTGGGGCGAGCCGTGCGAGGAGGCTCGCGAGCTCGAGCACGGCCACCTCCACCACGCGGACGTGCCGCGCAACCCGATGACGGGCGAGGAGGAGGACACCGACGTCGGCTTCCCCGGGCCCGGCCACTTCATCGCCGAGCGCGAGATGCCCATGAAGATCGCGATGGGTGCGCTCGCGGTGCTCGCGGTGGTCGGTGGCCTCGTCCAGATCCCGGGCATCGACGACGCGGTCACTCGTTTTCTCGAGCCCACGTTCGCCGACTCGAAGTACGTGCACGTCGATGTCCATGCGGGTCCGGCGTGGCTCGGGCTCGTGATCGGAGCGCTGATCGCGGTCGCCGGCATCTCGATCGCCTTCCGGATCTGGGTCAAGCAACCCGGGACCTCGACGCGGCTGCGCGAGCGGTTCTCGGGCGCATACGTGTTCCTCTCGCACAAGTGGTACTTCGACGAGATCATCGACTTCGCGATCGTCCGGCCGACGCTGTGGATGGGACGCGTCGTCGCCACGACGCTCGAGCGCGGCGTGATCACCGGGGTGGTCACGGACGGCACGACCAGCGTCGTGCGCGCCGGATCGGCGGCGGTGCGCCGCGCCCAGACCGGGTTCCTGCGCTACTACGCCGCGCTGATGATCGTGTGCGTTTTTGGGGTCGCCCTCTACTTCCTGGTGTCGAGCACGTGACGCTTTCGATCCTCATCTGGCTGCCGCTGGCGATCTCGCTGGTGGCCGCGGTGTTCCCGCGCGACATCGTCGGGCGCTTTGCCGCCGTGGGGAGCCTCGTGACCTTGGGCGTCGCGATCTCGTTCGTGGCGCGTTTCAAGCTCGGTCACTCGGGGCTTCAGTTCGTCACCGACAAGGTGTGGATCTCGGCGCTCGGGATCCACTACAAGCTCGGGTTGGACGGGCTGAACCTCGTGCTGGTCCTGCTCACGACCGTGCTGTTCAGCGCATCGTTGTGGTGGTCGTCCTTCCGCGAGTGGGACCGGCCGCGGAGCTACTACTTCCACTTCGGCCTGGCCGAGAGCGCCGTGCTCGGCGCGTTCTGCGCCCAGGACCTCGCGCTGTTCGTCGCGTTCTTCGACCTGATGCTGATCCCGTTCTACTTCCTGGTCGGGATGTGGGGCTCGGGCGACCGCGTGCGGGCGACGACCAAGCTCGTGATCTACACGCTCGTCGGCTCGTTCCTGATGCTCGCCGGCGCGGTCGCCACCGGGGTGCTCACCGCCAATCAGACCGGGGGGTCGTTGAACTTCGCCCTGTCGGCGCTCCAGCAGGTGCACCTGTCGCACAGCTCGCAGGACTGGATCTTCCTGTGCTTCGCCGTGGCGTTCCTGGTCAAGATGCCGCTGGCCCCGTTCCACGGCTGGCTCGCCGACGGCTACAAGTCGATGCCGATCCCGGCGGTCGCGGTGTTCAGTGGCGTCGTCTCGAAGGTTGCCGCCTACGGATTCCTGCGGATCGTTCTGCCGCTGTTCCCGTACGCCTCGGTGCACTTCCAGATGCCAATGCTGGTGCTCTGCCTGATCTCTATCGGGTGGGGCACGATGGTCGCGTTCACGACCAACGACGCGCGGATGGTCGTCGCCTACTCGAGCATCGCGCAGCTCAGCTTCATCACGCTCGGGATCTTCTCGCTGAAGACCGCCGGCGGTCAGGGCGCGCTGTTGAACATGGTCAACCACGGCCTCGTGACCGCGCCGATGTTCTTCATCGTGGCCGCCGCCGCGGCGCGCGCGGGCGGATCGGAGGACTTGCGCGAGATGGGCGGGATCGCGTTTCGAGCGCCCGTGCTCGCCGCGCTCGCGCTGATCGTGGCGCTGGCGACGCTCGCGATGCCGGGCTCGTCGAACTTCATCGGCGAGTTCATGATCCTGCTCGGCACCTTCCAGGCCAAGAGCGCGGTCTCCGTGATCGCGTTCCTCGGGGTCATCGGCGCCGCCGTGTACGCGCTGCGGCTGTTCATCACCGCGTTCCACAATCGGGTCGGCCGTGCGGTGGCATCGCGTGAGGTGGTGTTCGGCGAGGCGGTGGCGATCGTCCCGATCGTGCTCGTGATCCTCGTGCTGGCGTTCTATCCGCAGTTCGGGCTCAAGCGCTCGGAGCCGTCGCTGCGGGCGACGATCGCGCCGGCGCAGGCCCAAGTCGCGGCGGGTCGTGCTGCGAAGTTGGCGAGCACGCACGCGGTGAGGGTGGTGGCGAGCCGATGACGCCGCTACTGCTCGCCGCCGCCCACATCAAGGGGCCGCACATCGACTGGAAGGCGTTCTCGCCGCTGCTGTGTCTGAGCGTCGGCGGTCTGGTCGTGCTCCTTGTGGGGTTGCTCCGGGCCGCTGTGATCCGTTCGAACGTCGTGCCGGCGCTGGCGGTGATCGCGTTCGCGTGCACGATCGCGGCGTGTATCTGGCGCTTCCATCACACCACGTCGATCATCTCCGGCGCGCTCCGGATGGACAACCTCGCGCTGGAGCTCGACATGCTGTTCGCGGCCGCGGGGATCGCGACCGTGCTCATGTCCTGGCGCGCGGTCGCCCCGCGTGAGTCCGGTCACGGCGAGTACTTCGCGCTGCTGCTGTTCAGCGCGTTCGGGATGGCCGTGTTCGTATCGGCCCAGAACCTGATCACGCTGTTCCTCGGGATCGAGCTGCTGTCGATTCCCCTGTACATCCTGTGCGCGTCCGAGACCCGGCGCGAGAGCTCGCTCGAGTCCGGGCTCAAGTATCTGATCGTCGGGTCGGTCGGCTCGGCCACGCTCGTGTACGGGTTGGCGCTCGTCTACGGCGCCACCGGCTCGACCGACTTCGCCGTGATCGGCCAGGCCATGTCGCTGAACAAGTTCTCCGGCGGCGTGCTCGGCAACGCGATGGTCCTGACCGGCCTCGGCCTCACGATCGTCGGGTTCGCGTTCAAGGCATCGGTGGCGCCGTTCCACCAGTGGACGCCCGACGTGTACGAGGGCGCCCCCACCCCGATCACCGCCTTCATGGCCACCGCCACAAAAGCGGCGGCGATGGGCGCGTTCATTCGCTTCTTCGACTTCGCCGCCCTCGGGGCCCAGGACACGTGGGCACCGCTCCTGGCGACGATCGCGGCGATCACGATGATCGTCGGCAACGCCGGCGCGCTCGGGCAGACGTCGATGAAGCGGATGCTCGGCTACTCCGGCGTGGCGCAGGCCGGCTACATGCTCGGCGGCGTCGTCGTCGGCACCCGGCTCGGGGTCCAGGCCACCATGTTCTATTTGATGGCGTACCTGTTCATGAACATCGCGACGTTCGCGGTGATCGCGTGCGAGGAGCACGAGCGCCCCGACGGGGACTACCTGAGCGGCCTGTCAGGCCTCGGCGCCCGAAAACCATGGCTCGCCTGGCCGATGACGATCGGCATGCTCGGCCTCGCCGGCATCCCGGGCACGGTCGGCTTCATCGGCAAGTTCCAGCTGATCGACGCGCTGGTGTCGGGCGACTACACCTGGCTCGCGATCGTGCTCGTGGTCGGGTCGATGATCTCGCTCGGTTACTACCTGCGGGTCGTCGCCACCATTTGGATGCGACCGCCGGTGGCGGTGCCGGTGGTTTCTCCGGTCGGCGGTCCGGGTCCGGGTCGCGGGGGCCTAGCGCCGATCGCCGGCGGGTCGCTTGAGGCCGACGAATGGGACACAGGCGGGCCGGCGGCCGCGGGCGCTGCGTTCCGGTACCCCGAGGTCGTGGCGGTGGCGGTCGCGTTCGCCGTTGCGACGGTCGTGTTCGGGATCTTCCCGTCGCCGCTGTTCCATCTGGCGACGCACGCGGCGAACGCACTCAGCGGGTTGATGTAGGCGCTGCTCGGGTCGTCGCCGGCGCGGGGAGGGTGCAGAACCCGCCAAAGCTCCCGTTCCGCCCGAGCTTCGCGCACATAAGCGCCACCCCGGCGCTTATGTTGCCAATGCCGAATCGGGCGTCCGACCTTGGCGACTTTTGCATCCGCGCGACGGATGTGGCGTACGGTCGCGCTACTCGGCGAGGTTGAACTGCTGGGAGGCCTCGAGCAGGCGATCGGCGGTCGTGGCCAGGTCCGCCAGCGAGGCGCTCAGCTCGTGCGACTGCGCGCTTGTCTCCTGCGTCGCGGAGGACATCTCCTCCGCCGAGGCGGATGACTGTTCGGCGACGGTGGCGATCTCGGTCGAAGCCTCGGTCATGCCATCGACGCTGTCGGAGATCGCGGCGATCGCGGCGCCGATATCGCCGAACGCCTGCTGCGCGAGCTCGGACCTCTCCACGCCCTGGTCGGCGAGCGCGGCGGCCTGCTGCACGAGGTCGACGACGCGGTCGATCTCATGCTGGATCTCCTTGACCAGATCGGCGATTGTGGTCGCCGAGCCGCCCGATTCCTCGGCGAGCTTGCGGACCTGCTCGGCCACGACCGCGAAGCCGCGACCATGTTCGCCGGCGCGCGCCGCCTCGATCGCGGCGTTCAGCGCCAGCAGGTTCGTCTGGTCGGCGATGCCGGTGATCGTCTCGAGGATGCCGCCGATCTCGTTCGACTTGCGCGCGAGCTCGTCGATGCCGGCCTGCGCCTCCTGCCCGGAGACGCGGACGCGCTGCATCACGCCGTTGGCCTCGACGGCGGCGTCGACGCCCTGGTTGCCGAGCTCCTGAGCCCGGGCGGTGGCGGCCGAGACCTCGTCGGCGAGCTCGCGGCTGCGCTGGAGCATCAGCGCCTGGCGCTCGGCGCCCTGGGCGACCTCGGCGCTCGCCGCGGCGATCCCGTTCATCGCGTGCGAGGTCTGATCGACGTTCCCGCGCACCTGGGCGAACACATCGTGCATGCTCTGGGAGGAGTCGATGAACAGGCGCAGCGACTCGTGCACGGTCGACTTGAGCTCGGACGTGCGGTCTGACAGGTCGGCCACGACGCCACGCTTGGGCACCGCGGCGAGATCGACCCCCATGGTCGCGAACGTGTCGAAGTAGAAGGCGTCCGTGATCGCCTGAAGGTCGTAGTTGAAGACGATCCCGATCGCGCGCTCGGCGTCGGCGAGGACCGTGGGATCGACGGCGCCGTCGCCGCGACGGAGCAATCCCCGGCGTCGTCCGTCGATGGCGGCGGTCTGCGGCGGGTTCTCGCGCAGTTGCCGGCGCACGGCGTCGAGATACGCCGGGTACCGCCCGAGATACCACTTCATCGGCAGGTTCAGCCGGTTGTAGCCCGCGCCGGCTTCGAGCAGCTTGTCGAAGTACTCGATCCCAAACGGCTGGGGTCGGGCGGGCTCGGCGAAGATCCCCCGCCAGTGGGCGGCGCGTGCCTCTTGCCACTCGGCGCGAAGCGTCGCGAACTCGACTCCCCGATCCGCTGCGTACGCGCGGAAGAAGTCCGCGGTCCCGGCGCTGCGGAAGTGATGGTCGGTCACCTCGGCCGCGATCTCATCGGCGACGTCATCCCCCCACGGGCGAAGGTCAGCCAGCAGCGCCACGAGCTCGTCGTCGAGACCGATGAACGCGCGCCGAAGCGCCAGGTTCTCAGGGGTGATGTGGTACAGCGCGGCCAATGACTCCATGAAGGCGTTTCTCCTCGTGTTCCACGAAGGGGCACGCCGGACGCGCGGCCCCCCGGTCCTTGGCCACCTAGATCGTCTGTCGCCCCGAAAACCTTTAGCGGTGGATGGGCCGCGGGCGGGGCGGAGCGCGTGAGTTCGGCAGGCGGAGCGCGTGAGTTCGGTGGGCGGAGCGACGACGGGCGACCGGGGCGCTCGCTACCCTCCGGCGTTCGTGGAATATCCGGTCGAGAGCTTCACGGAGGCCGAGCGCGAACGGCTCCGCCCCCACTTCACCAACCTCGATCGGCCCGTGTTCGCGCTCGTCAACCTGCCCGAGACGGTCAAGGCGGCGTTGTTCGCGCGCTACTCGCGCTACCCGGGGACGCTCCGGCAGCTGTTCCTCGAGGAGTTCGCCGGCGATCTCCCTGACGCCACGGGGCTGCACGACCAGGGAGAGGGCAAGCGCGCCGCCGAGCTGTACGAGCGCATCTTTCTCGGCTACGGCGATGACTCGGTGGCGCAGCTCGGGGGCGCCCACGTCGCCTGCGAGTGGGTCTCGAACGTCCTGACCAAGATCCTCCAGCGGCCTCGCCTGGCCGGCTACCTCGAACAATCGACGCGCTACATCGCCTACGACGCGCCGATGCCGGCGCCACCCGGCGGCTACCGCTACTACCGCGACGAGTCCCTTGGCCCCGCCTACGAGCACGCGATGAACGAGCTGTTCGGGATCTACTCGGCCGCGCTCCCGCGGGTCTGCGCCTGGGCGGAGCGCGAATTCCCGCGGGCCGGCGACGAGCCCGAGGCCGCCCACGCCAGGGCGATCAAGGCCAAGGCGCTCGATCTGCTGCGCGGGTTGCTGCCGGCCAGCTCGCTGTCGCACATGGGCATCTTCGCGACCGGCCAGACCTACGAGCAGCTGATCCTCCACCTGCTCGCTCACCCGCTCGAGGAGGCGCGAAGCTACGGGCGAATGATCCTCGACGAGCTGCGGGCCGTGATGCCGAGCTTCCTCACCCGCGTCGAGCGCCCCGATCGCGGCGGCCAGTGGATTAGCTATCTCGAGTCGCGCAGGCGTGCCGGCGAGCGGTGGGCGCGGCGGCTCGGCATCGATGGGGCTGGGGAGGCCCCGGCGGGTCCGTCGGTTAGCCTCCTCCGCGTCGATGGGGACGAGGACGATCTGCTGTCGGCGCTGCTGTTCGAGGCCGGCGCCTCATCCGAGGAGCATGTGCGTGAGGCGATCGGCACGCTCGACACCGACACGCGCGCCGAGCTGCTCGCCGACCTCGCCGGCGACCGCGCTAACCGCCGCTATCGCCCCGGACGCGGCCTCGAGACGCTTCGATACCGGTTCGAGATCGTCGCGGACTACGGCGCGTTCCGCGACCTCCAGCGCCACCGGATGCTCACCGTGCAGTGGCAGTCGCTGACCCCGGATCTGGGCGCCGACGTACCCGAGCAGGTCGAGCTCGCCGGCTGCGGCGACGAGTACCGGCGCGCGCTCGAGCTCTCGCGCCGCGAATACGACCGTCTCGTCGAGGACGGCCTCGCCACCGCCGCGCCCTACGCGTTGTGCCTCGGCTACCGGATCCGGTTCGTGCTCGACCTGAACGCCCGCGAGGCGATGCAGATGATCGAGCTGCGCTCGGGGCGCGAGGGGCACCCGAGCTACCGGGCGGTGGCGCACGAGATGCACGCTCAGATCAGCGCCGTGCACCCCTCGGTCGGCGCACTGATGACGCACGTCGACCGCGATACCGAGCCGCGGCTCGAGCGGATCCTGGCCGAGATGCGCAGCCACGCCCGCGTCGGCGCCGGTTCCTGATCGCCGGCCCCGGAGGTCACCCGACCGGTTCCGGCGGCTCTTCACACAGGCTCAAGCCGAGCCGGTCACGCGCTCCTGCTCGAACGCCTCCTCGGTGTCCTCCTCGGGCCGGTTCCAGTACCCGAGCGGTAGTGCGGGTTCGACCGCGCCTTCAAACAGATCTCACCACGCTCGCCGCCCCGAACCGGGCGCTCGTCCTCGTCGAGGATCGACACCTCCCAGCCGGGCATCGGGCGGCCCATCGAGCCCTCACGGACCTCCATGAACGGGTAGTTCGCGCAGAGGGGATAGGACTCGGTCAGCCCGTAGTAGTCGAGCACGGTGATCCCGTACTGCTCGCGGACCCAGCGGATCGCCTCGGGGTTGAGCGGCTCGCCGGCCGAGCACACGATCCGGAACTTCTGTGGATAGCGCGTGCCGGCGTCGGAGATCGACATCATCGAGCGGATCGCGGTCGGGGTCCCGAACACGTTGGTGACGCCGTGGCGCGAGAGGAAGTCGAGCTGCTTGTGCGGGTCGAAGCCACCCTCCCGTTGGTAGGGTAGACCGCCTGCACGGCGCCCAGACGCCACGGGCCGAGCAGCGTTGACCTCCTGGATCCGCCCGCGGAAGTCCTCGTGGATCATCGCCAGCTTGTCGCGCGGGTGCCGGTCGCACACGTCGACGGCGATGTTGTAGCGCTCCGGCACTTCCCAGCGCCCCGCCCCGGCGTAACAACCGTCACAAGCGCCGGTAAGCTTTTAGAGGCTCACCATGGATCCGGCTCTGGGCGTAGTACTGGGCATCGGGATCGCCGCGGCGCTCGCCGCGGTATGGCGGGCCGTGCGCGGCCGCTCGACGGGAATCCCCGAGGACGGGATGCAAGCCGCCCTGCACGCCGCCACCGCCACCCTCCCGCACCTGCGCCGAGGCCTGTCCAGCCGCACCGCCGAGAGAGCCGTTCCATACCTGCGCGCGCTGACCGGCGCGGCCGCGATCGCGCTGGCCGACACGCGCTCGGTGCTCGCGATCGACGGCGAAGGCCGCGAGCAGGTGCGGCCTGGGGATCTGCTCTCGCGCTTGCTGGGGCGCGCCCGCGACAACCGCCTGCACATCGTCCCCCGGCTGGTGTCCTCGGATCCGACCTGCCCGCTGAAGTCCGCGGTACTCGCGCCGCTGGTCGCTCAGGACAAGCGGATCGGCACGCTGATCGCCTTCTACAGGTCGACCGGCCGCCCGAGCCACCACGAGCTGCGGGTCGTGCAGGAAGCGGCGAGCCTCGTATCCGCACAGGTCGAGCTGTCGCTGGTGGCCCAGCAGGAGGAACGCCTGGCCCAAGCCGAGCTGCGTGCGCTGCGGGCGCAGATCTCTCCGCACTTCATCTACAACGCGCTGGCCGCCGTCGCCGGTGACATCCACGCCCGCCCGGAGGAGGCGCGCGACCTGCTGATCGACTTCGCCGAGTTCACTCGCTACCTGTTCCGCGACGGTCGCTCGTACGTGACGCTGGGCGAGGAGATCGACCACGTGGAGCGCTACCTGCGCCTCGAGCAGGCGCGGTTCCGCGGGAGCCTGCACGTCACGATCGACGTTCCCGAGTCGACCCGCGGCACCGTGGTGCCGGCCATGTCGGTGCAGCCGCTCGTCGAGAACGCCGTCCGTCACGGCGTCGAGCGCGGCGCGGGCATGGGGCGCGTGACGATCTCCGCCCAGATCGCCGGCGGGGACGTCGAGCTGCGCGTGTCCGACGACGGCGTCGGGATCGAACCCGAACGGCTCGGGGCGGTGCTCGCGGGAGCGGGTGGAGGTATCGGCGTCTCGAACGTAGACAGCAGGCTCCGGGCGACGTTCGGCGAGCGCTACGCGCTCAGGATCGAATCTGACCTCGGCGAGGGCACGACCGCGGTCATGACCGTGCCCCACCTCCGCGGCGAGATCCCAGCTTCGGCGCTCGTCTCGCCGGGATGAGCTCGGACCGGCTGACGATCCTGGCCGTCGACGACGAGCACACTCAGCTCGAGGACCTCGCCCGGCTGCTGCGGAGCTTCTCGGGCGTCCACGACGTGGAGTGCGCCTTCGGAGGCCACGACGCCCTGCTCAAGGCCTCGAGCCAGGCCTACGACGCGATCTTCCTCGACGTCCGCATGCCCGACCTCGACGGCGTCGAGCTGGGGCGCGTGCTGAGACGGTTCGCCGCGCCGCCGCAACTCGTGTTCGTGAGCGCCCACGACGCCGCGGCGGTCGATGCGTTCGAGCTGCGCGCGGTCGACTACCTACGCAAGCCGGTCAGCCGGCGCCGCCTCGAGGAGGCGCTCGAGCGGGTGGCCGCGGCCGTGGAGGCGACCGAGTCGCAGCCGGATGGGAACGGTCGCCGCGTGCGCGCCGCCGAGTCTCCAGCCGCGAGCGAGATGATCGCCGTGTCCGGCGTGCGCCCGGGCTCGACGCGGCTGATCAACCGCGGTTCGATCCTGTACGTCCAATCGCATGGCGATTTCGTGCGCATCGTGACCGAGGACGGGCGCTACCTCCTGCGAGCGACGCTCAACGAGATCGAGCGCCGCTGGGAGCAGTTCGACTTCGTGCGCGTGCACCGACAGTACGTGGCCAACCTCGCGCGGGCTGTCGAGCTGCGGCCGCTGTTCGGAGGCACCGCCGAACTCGCCCTCGCCGGCGGCCAGTCGATCCCCGTGGCGCGCCGGCACGTGGCCGACCTCGGCCGCAGGCTCGGGATCTAGCCGCCCCCGGATCTAGCGGCCCCAGCTCTAGCGCCACGGCCCGGCGACTCAGGCGCGCAGGAGCTCCGGATCCCAGCCCAGGCAGACGCAGCCGTAGCGCTGACCGTGGACGTACAGCGGGACCGACAGCGTCGTCAGGACCGCGCCGGTGTCGCGGGCGTAGGTCTGGAGCAGGAACGGACGGTTGCTGTGCGCGGGCTCTCGGAGCCGGGCGCCGGAGGTGCTGATCTGGGCGCGGGTGAGGACCTCGCCGGGCAGCTCGACACCTAGCTCCATCCGAGAGGCACGGGTCAGCGCGCCCGACTCGAGGAAGAAGCGCTTGGTCCGGTTCCCGGCCAGATCTTTGGCCGCGTCTCCGGTGATGTCCTTCGAGTACACGCTGTTGTGCGCCGGCGCCCACGCGTTGAGGTCGAACGGCAGCGCGAACGTCAGCTTCGGCTCGGCCGCGAGGACCGCGTCCATCCGCTGCATCATCGCGCGGTCGACGACCGCGTCGTAGGCGGTGTGGTACTTCGGAGGCGAGAACCCGGACGGATCCGCCCGGGTTACGTCGAACAGCCTGCCGAACCGATCGATCAGCGGTCCGGTCGCTTCTTGATAGCGAAGCTCGAGCACGCTGCTGAGACTCACCCGACGCTCGTCGACCGCCGCCTCGAGAATCGCCCGCAGCTCGCCGGCGAGGTCTTCGCACCGCCCGCGGAGCCGCGAGATCAGACCGCCCGTGTCGAACCGCGCCAGCACGAGCGACGCCCGCTCGGTGCTCTCGGAGAGGTCGAGTTGTGCCCGCGCCACCGACTCTGCGTGCTGCTCGATCTCGGCACTGCTCGCGGTGATCGCCTGAAGGTTCCCGTCGATCTCCTGGACGTCGGTGAGCTGCTCGCGCGCGAGCGTCGCGATCTGCGTCGCGGTGTCGTTCGAGGAGTCGATCAGCCCGGAGATTCGCTCAAGGATCTCCCGACCGGCGTCGGCGTTCTCGCTGCTCTTGGCCGTCTGCTCGCGCGCGGTCGCGGCGGCGGCAACGACCTCGTCCATCTGCGACCGCGTGCGAGTCACCGTCTCCCGGATCCGCGAAGTCTGCGAGGAGGTCTCCGAGGCAAGCTTTCCGACCTCGTCGGCCACGACGGCGAAGCCGCGTCCGTGCTCGCCGGCGCGTGCCGCTTCGATCGCCGCGTTGAGGGCCAGCAGCTTCGTCTGGCTGGCGATCCGGTGAATGATTCCCGAGAACTCTTCGATGCTCGCGAGCTCGTTGGCGGCGAGCGTCTCGACCAGCTCATGGACGCGGACGACGCCTTCGCTGATCTGACGGATCGCGTCGATCAGCGGCCCGAGCACGTCGAGGCCCCGAGTGCTCTCGACCGAGAGCTGCTCGATCAGCCCGGCCGACTCGCCGGCCGATTCGGCGGTCTGCGCGGAAGACACGCGCAGCGACCCCGAGCTCGCACTCAGCTCCTCGAGCTGGTCACGCAGGCGCTGCATGTTGGCGCTGATGACCGACACCGCGACCGAGCTCCGCGCGGACCCGCACGAGAACTCCGACGTGGTCTGCGCGAGCTCGTCGAGCGCGCGCGCGACATCGCGACTCAGCTCACCCAGCTCGCCGCCCTGCTCGGCCAGCGCGAGTAGCGGCCAGGTGCCGCCGGCCTCCCGCGGTGACGCGGACTCGGCGTGGTCCCTGCTGAGTTCTTCGATCGCCATTGCGCCAAACCTGGAGGAGTCGCCTTGAATGATCGGCGGCGCGGCCGCTTTCTTGAGCGTCGGAGCTAGGCGGCGCGATCCAGCACTGGGATACGAGCCGCGAGGTCTATCTCCACCTCGACGCCGTGCGCATCCCAACGGACCGCGACCGGATAGCCGCAGCGCTCGAACACGGCGATCATCGCGCGGTTGCCCGGAAGCACTTCGGCCACCAGCGTCGAGACGCCGCGCTGCTCGGCGTCCTCCACGAGGCACGACAGCAACAGCCCCCCGAGGCCCCGCCCCTGCCAGACATCGGTTACGAGGAACGCAACCTCGGCCCGACTGGCGTCGATCCGGAACGACGCACCGTGCGCGACGATCTCGGTCGACGAGGCCGCTTGCGCGACCAGGCCGACGTCGCCGACACCGCAGCCGCCGACCAGCGACATCGCCACGCGCGCGGGATCGGTGGCGCCGCAGAAGCGGCGACGAAGCGACTCGGGCGAGACACCTTCGAGGAAGGCCCGCATCGCCCCCTCGTCGTGCGCCGCAACCGGTCTCAGGTGCACGCCCGACCCGTCGCGCAGCGTGACCGCGCTCGGCGGGCCGGCAAGACCGATATGACGGGCAACCGTGCTCATTCAGGCGGCAGATCGGGCGATCTGCCGCCATGAGCGAGCTAACCCGGCGGATGCGGACGGATGACCGACCGTATCCGCCGTTAGAGGCCGCTACGACTCCTCTTGCTTCTGCTCTTCCTGGACCTTGCCCTCGAGCTGCTTCATCACGTCAGGGTCGCGGAGCGTCGTGACGTCACCGAGCGCGCGCCCTTCGGCGATGTCCCGCAGCAGCCGGCGCATGATCTTGCCCGAGCGCGTCTTGGGGAGATCGTCGGCCCAGATGATGCGCTTGGGGCGCGCCAGCTTGCCGATGCGCTTAGCGACCGTGTCGTTGATCTCCGAAACCAGCTCATCGGACCCCTCGGTGTTGTCGCCCTCTAGCGTCACGAACGCGCAGATCGACTGGCCGCTGTCTTCGTCGGCCTGACCGATCACCGCCGCCTCGGCCACTTTCGGGTGGGCGACAATCGCGGACTCAACCTCGGCCGTCGACATCCGGTGCCCGGACACGTTCACGACGTCGTCGATCCGCCCGATGATCCAGAAGTAGCCGTCCTTGTCCTTGCGTGCGGCGTCGCCGACGAGGTACGTCTCCTTCCCGAACTTGTCGAAGTATGTCTCGACGAACCGGTCGTCCTCCTTATACAGCGTGCGGAGCATCGACGGCCACGGGCGCTTCATGATGAGCAATCCCTGACCGTCGTCGACTGGCTTGCCGTCCTTCTCGTCGACCACCTCGGCGGCGATGCCCGGAAACGGCCGCGTCGCCGAACCCGGCTTGGTGGACACGATCCCCGGCAGCGGCGTGATCATGATCGCGCCGGTCTCGGTCTGCCACCAGGTGTCGACGATCGGGCAGCGCTCGCCGCCGATAACCGTGTGGTACCACAGCCATGCCTTCGGGTTGATCGGCTCACCGACCGTGCCGAGCAGCTCGAGCTTGGAGAGATCGTGCTTCTCCACATGCTCGACGCCCCACTTCATGCAGGCGCGAATCGCCGTCGGCGCGGTGTAGAACTTCGTCACGCCGTAGCGCTCGCACAGCTCCCACCAGATGCCCTTGTGCGGGTAGTCGGGCGCGCCCTCGTACATCACGCTGGTTGCGCCGTTGGCCATCGGCCCATAGACGATGTAGGAGTGGCCGGTGACCCAGCCCACGTCGGCCGAGCACCAGTACACGTCGTCGTCCGGGTGCAGGTCGAACACGAGGCGGTGCGTCGACGCAACGCCGGTCAGATAGCCGCCGGTCGTGTGGAGCACTCCCTTCGGCTTGGCGGTCGAGCCGCTGGTGTACAGCACATACAGCGGGTGCTCGGCGTCGAGCTCCTCGGCGGGGCACTCGTCGGCGGCGTTCTCGACGATCTCGTGGTACCAGACGTCGCGACCGTCCTTCATCTCGCAGTCGGCGTCGGTTCGCTTGACCACGATGACGTGCTCGAGCGACTTCAGGTCACCCATCTCCTCGTCGACCGCCTGCTTGATGTTCGCGGTCTTGCCCTTTCGCCGGGCGCCGTCGACCGTGATCAGCGCCTTGGCCTCCGAGAATTCCATCCGCTCGCGAACCGAGCCGGCCGAGAAGCCGCCGAAGACGACGTTGTGCGGCGCTCCGATCCGGGCGCACGCCATCATCGCGACCACGACCTCGGGGATCATCGGCAGGAAGATGCCGACGATGTCGCCCTTCTCGATGCCGAGCTCCTTCAGCGCATTGGCGAACTTCTGCGTGTCGCGCAGCAGGTCGGCGTAGGTGAGGTCCTCCTCCTCGCCTTCCTCGCCGCGCCAGTGGAACGCCACCCGATCGCCGTTGCCCGCCTCGACGTGGCGGTCCAGGCAGTTGTAGGAGGCGTTGATCTTGCCGTCCGCGAACCACTTGAAGAATGGCGGGTCGGACTCGTCGACGTCCTGGCTGGGCTCCTTGAACCAATGGAGCTCCTTTGCCTGTGCCGTCCACCAGCCCTTCCAATCCTTCTCGGCTTCGTCATAGACCGACGGATCGTCGAGCAGCGCGGGCTTGGCGAACTCCTCGGGGGGGTCGAACGTCTCAATATCGAGCATCTCCTCGAGCTTGGACTCGAGGGTCTGATCGGACTTGTGGGTTGCCGTGTCTGCCACAGGCATCTCTCCTTCCGCTCGTTTTGAGCGTTCTCTCTCTAGGTCTGCTACCCAGAGGTGCGGACGCGGAACCGCGCCCGATCGGAGGACCGGGCGCGGTATCAGCTATGAGAAACGCCCAGCGGGCGGCTACTCGGCCTGCCCGTACGCGGCGATCTCCGCCTTCTCCTGCTCGGAGAGCTCGCGCGGGACGTCCCCCTTGGCCGACTTCTCGGCCTGCACGTGGCGGCGGATGTCCTCGACGATCTCGGGGTTGGCGAGCGTCATCACGTCGCCGACGTCGGCGAAGTTCGAGATGCTCGCGATCACGCGCCGCATGATCTTCCCCGACCGGGTCTTCGGCATGTCTTGGACGATCCACACGTTCTTGGGCCGCGCGATCGCCCCGATCTCCCTGACGATCGCGTCGGACACCTTCTTGTCGATGCCCGCATCGGCGGGGACCCCGGGCTTCAACGAGATGTACATCTCGACGATCTTCCCGCGCACCTCGTCGACGACCGGCACGGCGGCCGCCTCGGCCACCTCATCGACGGTGATCGCGGCGGACTCGAGCTCCTTGGTCCCGAGCCGGTGCCCGGCGACGTTGATCACGTCATCGATCCGGCCAAGGATCCGGAAGTAGCCGTCCTCCGACTCCATGGCGCCGTCTCCGCACATGAACGGCCAGTCCCGCCAGTCTTTGCTGTTCGGGTCCCGGTTGAACTTGGCGTAGTAGGTGTCGATGAACCGCTGGTCCTGGCCCCACACCGTGAGCATCCGGCCCGGCCACGGATTGCGGACGCAGATGTAGCCCGCCTTGCCGGTGCCCTTGGGGATCTCGTTGCCGTTGTCGTCGTAGATCACGAGCTGGATTCCGAGCGCCTCCGGTCCGCAACTGCCGGGCTTCATCGGTTGCAACCCCGGCAGGGTGCTGCCGAGGAAGCCGCCGGTCTCGGTCATCCACCACGTGTCGGTGATTGCTGCCTGGCCCTTGCCGACGAAGTGGTAGTACCAGCGCCACACGTCTGGCTCGATCGGCTCACCGACCGTCGTCATCGTCTTGAAGTGGTAGCTGTACTTCTCCGGCTCCTCCGGACCGACCTTACGCAGCATCCGGATCGTCGTCGGGGCCGTGTGGAAGATGTCCACGCCGAGCTTCTCGGCGATCCGCCACGGGCGGCCCGGATCCGGATGGGTGGGCACCCCTTCGTACATGACGCTGGTCGTGCCGAGCGCCAGCGGCCCGTACACGATGTACGAGTGCCCGGTGATCCACCCGATGTCCGCGAAGCACCAGTAGGTGTCGTCGGGATGGATGTCCTGGTAGTACTTCGAGGTGCCGGTCACGTAGCTCAGATAGCCGCCGATCGAGTGCTGGGCCCCCTTCGGGCGGCCTGTGGTGCCGCTCGTGTACATCAGGAACAGCGTGTCGTCGGCGGCCAGCGACTCTGGCTCCACCTGCTGCCCGCTGTAGTCGCCGAGCAGGTCGTCGACGAAATAGTCACGCCCCTCGACCATCGGGCTCTCGGAGTGGTACTCGCCGGGGATCCTCCTCCAGACCAGCACCTTCTCGACCTCGATCCCCTCCTTCCGCGCCTCCTCGATCGCCTGATCGGCCTTTGCCTTGTGATCGATCAGATCGCCGTTGCGGTAGTAGCCGTCAATCGTGATGAGCACGGTGCTGTGCGCGTCGGCCATGCGCTGACCGCACGCGGCACCGCTGAACCCACCGAACACCTCGGAGTGGATCACGCCGAGCCGCGCACACGCGAGCATCGCCACCGGCAGCTCCGGCACCATCGGCAAGTGGAACGTGACCCGGTCGCCCGCTTTCACACCGGCGAAGTCACGAAGGAGCGCCGCGAACTCATTGACGCGACGATGGAGCTCCGCGTACGTGATCTCGACCGGCTCCACGTCCTCGGGCTCGGGCACCCAGATCAGCGCGTTCTTGTCGCCGCGGGTTTCGAGGTGCCGGTCGACGCAGTTGACGCACGCGTTCAACCGCCCGCCCACGAACCACTTGAAGAACGGCGGATTGCTCGTGTCGAGCAGCGTGTCCCACTTCTTGTCCCACGTGAGCATGTCGGCGTACTCGACGTAGCAATCCGGGAAGTGCTCCGGGCTGAAGCGCTCGAGGATCGCCGGATCGTTCGCGTTGGCCTGCGCGGCGAACGCCGCCGGCGGCTCGAAGTACTCCTCCTCCCGCCAGTGAACTGCGATCTGCGCCTCGGAGGTCGCGTCCTCGGCGGCCTCGTCCTCAGTCGGCGCGGGCTTGGTCGTTTCGGCCATTTACGTCTCTCCTTCCAGCATGGCGGCAACCGGTTTCCTCACAGCCCAGAGCGCCGGCGTTGCCGCCGGCGCTCCGCTGCTGTTCTCTGTACGAGGCGAGTTCTACTCCAAAGCAGCCTCGCGATGCTCGTTTCTTTGGGTCGTCAGCGCCTGAGCGGGACAACTGGCGCGACGACCCGACCGTAGGTCGAGTTGATCACCGCGGCGAACGATGCGTACCACGCGCAGATCGCGGTCACGATGCCGAACCAGCCGCCGAGCTTGATCGTGCCGTTGATCGCGGCGTGACCGCCGGCCAGCGACGCGTTCCCGATCCCGAGGATGAAGAACGTGATCGCCAGGAGCAGGAACACAAGCGCGACGGCCCCCGTCGTCCTCAGCGACGCGATGAACATGTATGTGGTGAAGATGCCCCACATCCACAGGTACAGCCCGAGTCCGCTGAAGACCTCGGTCGGCGCGTTCTTGCCGACCGACTGGACGATGAAGAAGAACGAGATCCAGAACGCTCCGTAGGAGCAGAACGCCACCGCGCCGAACGTGTTGCCGGTCCGGAACTCCCACAGCCCGGCCGTGAACTGCGCGATCCCGCCGTACGCGAGGGCGAGCGCCGCCACCATGGGCAGCAGTCCACCGCCCGGCAGGAGGTGCGTGCCGACCAGGCCGGAATTGATCAGGCTGAGCATGAACGTCGTTCCCGCGAACGCCGCCAGGCCCAGCGGGCCCGGGTCGGCCGGCGTCCAGCCGGCGAGGCGTCCGCCGGTCGGATCAGCAGCAGGGGCGACGTCCGCTTCGCGCCCACCGAGGTTTGCGGCTTCCATCTAATCCTCCTATGAGAGGTTGACAGTCGGCGCAAACGTTCGCACTCGCCCGGCGCTTCACAAGTGCCGGATCGGTGAACGGGGCCGGTTCCGCCGCGAGCGGTGGAAAAGCCACGACGAACGGCGACCGCCGGGCGGCGTTCGGCCGCCCGGCGGTTGCCAACTCGAGCCCGCACAGCCCGAATCCGGTTCCCGACGCCCCAGGCGAGGTGCCCCGGGACCGGATCAGAGCTGAGAGTTACGCCCCTCCAGATACGGCTGGCGAAGCGAACCTGTCCCGGCTCCCGGCGTGGACAGGAGCCGGGACAGCTTGATTCATGATCGGCAGCGGGCCCGCCGCCGGCACCGGGAGGCGCACGGTTGCGGACAGATGTCTGATCCCCCGCCGGCGGCTCTAATTACGCCGTTTGCGCTTGCGCTTGGGGGTCGTCGACCGTGTGCTGCTGGGCGCGCGGGTCGGCGGGGCCGCGGGCTCCGTTGCCGGCTTGGCCCGTCCGCGACCGAGAAGCGGTTCCCGCGGCGGGCGCCCGGGCGGCCTGCCCGGCCAGCGCTCGATCTGGCCGGTGCTCCAGGCCGGCGGCACGCCGCTCGGCCACCTTCCACTGATCAGATACGCGAGCGCCAGCAGCCAGTACGCCTCGATGATCGGGATCGGCACCACTGGAATGATCGTGAGGATGCCCGCGATGATCCCGAGATAGCCCAGGAAGCGGGTGAGCAGACCGACCCGCATCGCGGTCATCGACACCAGGACGAGCCCGACCGCGGTGAGGAGCAAGCCGAGGTCGTTGGTGAGCTGCGGGATCACCAACGACGTCGTCGTCAGGAGCGCGTTGGCCTCCGGATAGGTCTGGCTGCCGTGGGTGACGAAGTGATGTGCCTGGATGCCGTAGACCGTGATGTAGACGACGACGCTCACGGCGGACAGCACGCAGCCGGCAACCGCAATGATGCCGACGAAGCGAGGCTTGGCGTTGGGATCACGCGCGCGCGTGCAGCTCCACAGATAGCCGAGCGTCCCCGCCAGCGAGAGGAAGCCGAGCGCGCTGACGATCGAGCCGATCAGGTCGCGCGTGAACCGCTTGTTCTCGGTGACCAGCCCGAGCGTCTCCTCGTTGACCTTGACGTGGGGTCCGCCGAGCTGGATGACCACTGCCAACATCAGCAGGATCCCAGCCGCCGCCGCGAGCACGACCTGCCGCGTGCGCACGCGGGCCTCGTATGCGAGCCGCTCCTCGGGCGTCATCAGACGCCAGTCTAGGTGGTGTCCCTTCACCTCGAATCCTCGCGAGCACGCGGGGCGGCTACCATTCAGGCCATGGAAGGAAGTGGATTCGGAGGCCTGTTCGGCGATCCCGATGAGCTGCAGCGTCGGCTGGGCGAGTTTGCCGAGCAGATGCAGGGCGCGCAGCGCCTCGCCTGGGCTGACAACGCGATCAAGCTAGCGGTGGATCTGACCGTCGCGGCGATGAACCGCATCAACATCCAGGGGACGACCGAGCAGCAGGCCGAGCAGCTGCGGACCGTGATGGCGCACATCTTCCCCGAGGCCGTGACGCTCGTGCGCGAAGCGCGCGAGGGCCTTCAGTAACGCGCCCTAGCTCCCAGCCAGCGCTCCGAGCACGAGATCGTCGTGCCCGGCGGGCTTGACGTTCCGGAACACGTCCCGGATCGTTCCGTCCGGCCCGATCACGAACGTCGTGCGCTCGTTGCCCATGTAGGTACGGCCGTACCGGTTCTTCTCGACCCACACTCCGTACGCCTCCGCCACCGCGTGGTCTTCGTCGGATAGCAGTGGGAAGCCGAGGCCAAACTTCTCGTCGAACTTCGCGATCGGCTTGACCGGATCGGGCGACACGCCCAGGACCACGGCGTCGGCCTGCTCGTAGCTCGCCCGATGGTCGCGGATCCCGCACGCCTGGGTCGTGCACCCCGGCGTGTCCGCCTTGGGGTAGAAGTAGAGGACGACGGTCTTGCCCTGCAGTCCCGACAGCGACACCGGATCCCCGTGCTGGTCGGGGAGGGTGAAGTCGGGGGCCTTTTGGCCGGGCTCGAGTGCCATCGGCCCGGATGCTATCCGAGCGGGCGCGGTGTCGCACCATCTCGGCGCGGTGCTACACTCGCCTTCGTGCCGACTACTCAGCCGCGTTATACAGTCACGGACACCGGCGACATGCGTGAGATGCTCGACTTGGCGCACCGTCGTTGGCCGGAGGTCGAGGATCGTCGACAGCTGTTGCTGCTGCTCGCTGATGCGGGAGCGCAGGTGGTTGCGTCAGAGCTCGACGCAGCGGCAGGCGAGTCGCGCCGGGAGCGGCAGCGCGAAGCCCTCGCGCGTGCTCCCCAGCTGATCGACATCGGGACACTCCTTAACGATTCCGCCTGGCAGTGAGCCTGGTTCTAGTCGACAAGTCAGCCTACGTGCGGGGCTTGGGAGTCTCCGTCGATGACGAGCTGTGCGTGTGCGCGGTGACCCGGCTCGAGCTCCTGTACAGCGCCCGGTCTGCCCGCGACTACGTCCGCCTCGAGCAAGACTTGGCTCAGTTTCGCGACCTGCGGATGGATGCCGAAACGTTCGCCGTCGCAATGTCAACTCAAAGAGAGCTGGCGGCGGCGGGGCGACACCGCATCCCCATCCCTGACCTGCTCATCGCTTGCTGTGCCCAGCAGCATTCTGCAGATGTAGCTCACGTCGACCGTCACTACGACGTGCTGGCGGAGGTGCTTGGCTTTACGCCCCGCCGCCTCGCCTAGCGGGTCTCAAACGGCCTCTACTTGAGCAGCCGCGAAAGCCGCCGGTCCTTGAGCAGCTTGCCCTCGGTCTGGCACGTCGGGCAGTAGCACATCACGTAGTCCTCGTAGAAGACTGCTTCGAGTTGGTCGCCGCAGCGCGGGCAGGGCTCGCCGTTGCGCCGGTGGACGGTCAGCGGCATCGGCAACTTGTCGGGGATCGGGAGCGCGAGCGTGGCCTCGTAGTGGGCGATCGCGTCGCCGAGCACGCGCACAGTCGTCTCGCGCAACCGCTCAGCCTCGTCGGCGTCGAGATCGGACCCGCGCTTGAACGGCGAGATCATCGCCGCGTGGAGGATCTCGTCGACCCAGGAGCGGCCGATCCCGGCGATCACGTGCTGATCGCGGAGCAGTGCGTACAACGGCCGCGGTTGGTCGAGCAGCTCGGCGAACGGCGGCGGATCGGGCCAGGCCTCGGGACCGAGCGCCGCGATCGTCTCCTCGTCGTCGACGTCGTCGGCGCGCAGCACCTTGACCCACGCGCGCTGGCGGGTCCCAAACTCGCGCAATCGCAGCTCGCGACCGTCGGTTAACCGCACGAGGAACCGCGACGTGCGGTCGCGCAACGATGCGCGCGTGTCGAACAGCTGCAAGCGACCGGCTGACATCAGATGAATCTCGATTGCCTCCTCGCCGTCGAGCTCGATAACGAACAGCTTTCCGCGGCGCCCGATGCGCTCGAACCGGCGTCCCGCGAGCGCCGTCAGCGGCGGGTCGAACGTCTTCAGCGCGTTGATCCCGGGCGCCAGCGCGGACTCGATCTCAGCGCCGGCGACGGCGCCACCGATCAGGCGTGCGGTGATCTCGACTTCGGGTAGCTCTGGCATCGTCGATTCGAGAGTAGCTAGCGTCCATCGCTACCCTGGCTGGCCCATGACGGTGAGACTCGCTCCCGACGACGTCGTCTCCACACACGCCGCCGCGGCGGCCAACGAACGGGAGCCCCTGCTGGTGCTGGAGCCGCTGATCGAGTTCCTCGGCGCAGCGGGCCTCGAGGCGCCGCCGGACCTGTCCGCGACGCCGATCGGCGAGGGCCACTCGAACGTGACGTTCGAGCTATCGACCGGAGTGGTCCTGCGGCGTCCTCCGCGCGGACCACTGCCACCGAGCGCCCACGACGTGCTGCGCGAGGCGCGGCTGCTCAGCGCGCTCGCGCCGACGGCGGTGCGGTCGCCCGAGGTGCTCGCGGTGTGCGACGACCCGGGCGTGATCGGCGCCCCGTTCTACGTGATGGAGCAAATCGCCGGCGAGGTCATCACCGACTCCGTGCCCGAGGCGCTCGACGCACCCGAGCAGCACTCACGCATCGCGGACGAGCTGATCGACGCGCTCGTCGAACTGCACGCCACCGATTGGATGGGCGCGGGACTCGAGGGGTTCGGCAAGCCGACGGGCTATCTCGAGCGCCAGTTGCGTCGGTTCAACGGGTTGTGGGAGCACAACCGGACACGCGAGCTGCCGCAGGTCGAACAGGTCGGCGCGTGGCTGGCATCGCGGATCCCAGAGTCGCCGCCGGCGACGATCGTCCACGGCGACTACCGGCTCGGGAACACGATGTTCGCCGCCGCCGCGCCGGCGAGGCTGATCGCGATCTTTGACTGGGAGATGGCGACGATCGGCGACCCGCTCGCCGACGTCGGCTACATGCTGATGCAGTGGACGGAGCCCGGCGACGTCCTGGGCAAGTTCAACCTCAACAACGTGACGCTCCGGCCGGGTTTCCCCACGCGCGCGGAGCTGACCGCGCGCTACGAGGAGCGGTCGGGCCGGTCTGTCCAGGCGCTCGACTGGTACGTCACGCTGGCGCTGTGGAAGGCCGTGGTGTTCATGGAGGGAAACTACAAGCGGGCGCTCGCCGGCTCGACCGACGACCCGTACCTGCAGTCGTTCGACGAGGGCGTCATCGAAATCGCCGACCGGGCGCTGGCCGTCACGCGCGATGGCCTCTGAGAACGAGTGGCTGTTCGAGGGGTCTTGCCGGACGAGGATGGCCCCGGCCGTCCGCGGTGAGGCCCGCTCTGCGTAACCGAACGTAACCGAACATGACCACGGGCCCGGGCGCATCCGCGCCCGGGCCCGTTGAACTGAATGTGGTCGGTATCGGGACGCTCAGTTGATCGAGTTGAGCGCTGCCTCGTCCGCGTTCACAACCGACTGCGGCAGCGGCGAGAAGTCGAGCGAAGGCCCGAAGCTCTGGCCCTGCGTGATCGCGTAGCCGATGAACGACTTGATCAGGGATCCCTGCGGCGCGTTCGTCGGGACGAACGCGTACGTGAACGTCGAGATCGGATACGCCTTCTTGCGGTGCTTGTTCGGGTCGACGATCGTGACCTGGTTGTTCGAGGGCACGCTGATTCCGGACGCCGCGGCCGCGATGGCATCCAGGTTCGGAACCTCCCAGTTGCCGGCGGCGTTCTGGATCGCCGCGGGCTGCTCCTTGTTGGCGATCAGATACGTGGCCGCGATGTAGGCGATTCCGCCGTTGGTGCCTTTCAGCGCCTGCGCCATGCCCTCGTTGCCCTTCGCGCCAACTCCGACTGGGAAGGACACCGTGGTCGAGGCGCCGACCTTGGTCCTGAACGCCGAGTTGACGTCTGAGAGGTACTGGGTGAACGCATACGTGTCCCCGGATCCGTCGCTGCGCCAGAACACCTGGATCTTCTTGTTGGGGATCTTGACACCCTTGTTCAGCTTCTTGATCGCCTTGCTGTCCCAGTTGGTGATCTGCCCGAGGTAGATCTGGGCGAGCACGGTGCCGGTCAGCTTCAGAACCGCAGTCTTCGGCTTCACGCCGTTGAGGTGGTAGCTCACGCCGGTCGCGGTCAGCGCCCAGGGGATCTGGACGAGGTTGGCCGGGGCGGTCGGGTAGATGGACAGCGGTGCGTCAGAGGCGCCGAAGTCCACGAGGCCGCCGGCGATGTCCTTTTCACCGGTTCCCGAGCCCACGGGGGAGTAGTTGACCAAGGTGCCGTTGGCCGTATCCCACACCGCGGCCCACTCGGCCTCGATCGGGGCGACCAGTGTCGAGCCAGCACCGTTGAGCGTGGGCGTGGCGGCGGACGCGGCAACGGCGCTCAGGCCGAAGACACAGCCCGCGAGCAACGCGGCGCACGTCATGCTGACCAATCGCTTGGAGAGCAATGCAGAACTTCCTTCCTGTTTGGGAATCCCGAAATAGCTCGGCGTGGTTCCGGCCGCCCCAGCCCGAGCGGGGCTAAGCATCTCGATGCAAAATTGGTCAACTGTGGCCAGATTGTGATCGTGTTGTAGAAAACCCGTGAACGCCGGTCCCCCGCCGGGCCCGCCGGAGACGTTTTCCTTACGCTTGCGCGCCGTGTCCACGACGGCAAGGTTCGTACCCGGGCGGCGGGGGTCCCGCGCCCGCACGGGAACGCGGAAGCGCGCCGCCGGAAAGGTCGGCGACCGGGTCCTGTTCGGCCTGACCGCGCTCGCCGGCATCGTCGTGGTGCTGGTCCTGGCTGACCTGATCTACCAGCTCGTGATCAACTCGAGCCTGGCGATCAACCGCTTCGGTATCGGGTTTCTGTGGCACACGGCATGGAAGCCCAACCTCAACATCGAGGGCGCCGGCGCGCTGATCTACGGGACGGTCGTCACGTCGGCAATGGCGGTGGTGTTGGCGACGCCGCTCGGGATCGCGATCGGCCTGTATCTGAGCATGATGGCGCCGCGGCGGGTGAGCGCCGTCGTGGGCCCGCTGGTCGAGATGCTCGCGGCGGTACCGAGCATCATCTACGGCTTCTGGGGCTTGGTCGTGCTCGTCCCGTTCATCGACGGGCTCGAGCCCGGACTGCACAGCGCGCTTGGGTTCATCCCGCTGTTCGGTCAGCCGTCGACGATCGGAATCAGCGTCTTCACCGCCGGAATCGTCCTCACGATAATGATCCTGCCGATCATCTCGGCCCTCAGCCGCGACCTGTTCCTGACCGTGCCGAGGGAGCTCAAGGACGGCGCGGAGGCGCTCGGCGCCACGCGCTGGGAGGTGATCCGGGGCATCGTGCTGCCGAGCACCGCGTCCGGCGTCGGCGCGGCCGTCGTGCTCGGGCTTGGCCGCGCACTCGGGGAGGCGATCGCCGTGTCGTTCGTGATCGGCGACGTGACCGCAATCCACGCTTCGCTGTTCGAGCCCGGATCCACCATCGCGGAGCACATCGCGAATCAGTTCCCGTCTCCGGTGAATCCCCTTCACACCGCGGCCATGTTCTACGCCGGGTTCGTCCTGGTGGTGATCTCGCTGCTCTGCAGCATCGCGGCGCGGGCGATCGCCGGCCGATTCGACGTCAGCGCCGGGATGTTGGCCAAGACATGAGCGCAGGGACTCCGATCGCGCTGGGGGAGACCGGGCTGTTTGACCCGGCCGCGCCGCTGACGCCGTCGGGCAACCTGCGCCGGCGCGCCGTGGTCGACCGCTTCGTTCAGGTCGTCGCGACCACCGCCGCGCTGGCCGCGGTGGCAGTGCTGGTGATCGTCTTGTACGGCGTGGTGGCCCGCGGCGCCGCGGCTCTCAACCTCGGCTTCGTCTTCACCAACCCACAGGGGCTGTCGAGCGGCGGGATCGCCAACGCGTTGCTCGGGACGCTCGAGATCGTCGCGGCAGCAGCGCTGATCGCCTTACCGCTGGGAATCCTCACCGGGCTCTATCTGACCGAGTTCGCTGGTCCCCGGTCGCGCACGGCGCGAATCCTCAAGCTCGCGCTGGACATGATGCAGGGCCTCCCGACGATCGTGGTCGGGCTGTTCGTTTACGGGCTGATCGTGATCCCGGAGCACAAGGAGTCGGGCTTCGCCGGCGCGGTGGCGCTGTCGATCGTGATGCTCCCCCTGATCGCGCGCGCCAGTCAGGAGGTGCTGCTGCTCGTCCCCGGCACCCTGCGCGAGGCCGCCGACGCGCTTGGCGTGAACCGCTGGCGTGCCGTGCTGACGGTGATCCTGCCGGTCGCTACCGGAGGAATCGTCACCGGCGCGATCCTGGCCATCGCACGCGCCGCCGGCGAGACCGCGCCGCTCTTGATCTGCGACTCGCTGTTTAACCCGACGAGCACGTCGTTCAACCTGTTCCACGGCGTCCCCAGCATCCCGATGCTGATCTATACGTCCTATGACCTGCCGCTGGCCAACGCCATCACCCGGGCCTGGGGCGCTGCGCTCGTGCTGATCATCTTCATCCTGTTCGCCAACATCGGCGCGCGTGTGGTGCTCGCGCGCAGCCGTGGGAAGATGGGCCGATGACCGACCAGGACGACCGCACCGCGAGCATGATCATCCGCGGCGATATGCCGGCGGGCCGCGTCCGGCTCCGGACCGAGCCGGTGCTTCCGGTGATTCGTCCCGAGGCGAACGGCGGCGGGACCGAGACCCGCCCGGTGGTGTTCGATATTCGCGACATGGGCGTGTACTACGGGAGCAACCGTGCCCTGGTCGGCACCACGATGAAGATCTACCGTCACATGGTCACCGCGGTGATCGGGCCCTCCGGTTGCGGGAAGTCAACGTTCATCCGCAGCCTCAACCGAATGAACGACTCGATCCCGGGATTCCGGCTGGAGGGTCAGGTCCTGTATCACGGCAACGACGTCTACGGCAGCGGCGCGAACCGAGTCGAAGTGCGCCGCCGGATCGGGATGGTGTTCCAGAAGCCGAATCCGTTCCCGAAGTCGATCTACGACAACGTCGCCTGGGCGGCCCGGAACCTCGGGATGAAGCAGCGCCTCGACGAACGGGTCGAGGAGGCGTTGCGCCAAGCGGCGCTCTGGGAGGAGGTCAAGGACCGGCTGCGCGACAGCGCGCTCAGCCTGTCCGGCGGCCAGCAGCAGCGTCTGTGCATCGCCCGTGCGATCGCGATCGAGCCGGACGTGCTGCTGCTCGACGAGCCGGCGTCGGCGCTCGACCCGGTGTCAACGGCGGCGATTGAGGGCCTCATGCACGACCTCAAGCACCGGTTCACGATCGTGATCGTCACGCACAACATGCAGCAGGCCGCGCGCGTGGCGGACCGCACCGCGTTCTTCAGCCTCGACTCGACCGGCGCCGATCGGACGGGCACGCTGATCGAGTACGGCGACACCGAGACGATCTTCCGCGACGCGAAAGACCTTCGCACCCGGGACTACGTCGCCGGGCGCTTCGGCTGACGACCGAGTTCGGTCAGAAGATCGACTCGCTCGGGACCTGCTGGAGGATCGGCTGCCCGCACTGCCAGCAGAACGACGCCCCGGTGCTGTGCGGCGCTCCGCACGACGGACACGTGCCGGCCGTAGCGTTGTGCTCGAGGCGCAGGATCCGCTCGACCTCGCCGAGCTCTGAGTCGGCGTCCTGGAGCAGGGCCGCCCGCTTGATCAGCACATCGACTCGGATCCGATCCCGGATCGCCATCTCATAGACCAGCCCGCCCAGGTCCCATTGAAGCTCGGCCACCCGCGCCTTGAGGGTGTCCCGCCGTCGCTCGAGGTCGACCACCTGGCTCTCGGTCGGTGCGGCGGGGGGCGCGCCGCTCCCGCCCGCGGGGTTGGGTGGCGCGGTCGAGCCCGCGGCGCTGGCCGCCGGCGTCGACGCGCTCTGCGGTTGACGCTCTTGTTGCTTTCCTCGTCCAGGCAGCCGCATCGCTAAAGCCGCTCAGCCGCCACCGAAGAAGTTCCCGGTGAACTTCCCGCCCTGGCACCCGGCCTGGCCGCTGGTACAGCTGCCGCCGGTTTTCACCGTAGGCGGCGCAAGGTTGTTGTTGCTGCCGAGCACTTTGGTGGCGGCCGCGACGGCCTTCTTCTGGACCGTCTTGGATGCGAGGGCGGCCTTCTCCTTGGACACGACCTTCTTGCTGGCGCCGGGAACATGCGCCGTCGGGGCGTGCGTCGCGGTGGTTGCGGTCGTCGCGGCCGCGGCGTTGCTCGTGCCGCCGCCCTGAACCGTGATCACCTCCGGCGCTGCGGCACTTTTCGGCGCCGGCGTGTTCTTGCCGCTGTGCCCGATCAGCACGCCGAGCCCGACCGCCAGCAGCAGCACGCCGACGAAGGACACCAGCGTCGCCCCCGATGACAGGCGCGGCGGACGCGGAGCCGCCCTCGAGCGGGTGCGAGTTGACCGCACCTCGGTAACCGGCTCGGCCTTTGGCAGGGTTGACTGGCCGCGACGCTCGCCGCACTGGACGCAGTAGCGCTGATCGTGTGCGAGCGTCGCTCCACAATTGCTGCACTTATCACCGGACCCGGCAGCGGGAACGGCGGGCAGCTCACGGGTCGGCCCCGGCGCCGCGGCCAGCTCTCGCGTCGGCGGGTCTGGTCTCGCCTCGCCCTCGCGGTCCTGCGGATTGATCGACAGCGCCTTCTCTCCGTCTTTGCTGTGTTCTCGGTTGTGGGCGCGTCACAGCGCTCCCCGCCGCCTAGTATCCGGCGCCGTCGGGGGGCAATTGTGAACATGGCGTGACCGAGAGGCGTCGAAACGGTGTCTTTGCCGATGCTGACGCCGGTCTCGAGATTGTCAGAACTAGACTCCAGACGTGCACAACTTTGCCCTCACAGCGGCGCGACTGATCGCCCGCGATGACTCTTGACACCGCCGCTTCGACGACGTCGCCCGCCGCCGATCGCTGCGCGGAGTGCAACGCGCGGCTGACT
This sequence comes from uncultured Solirubrobacterales bacterium, assembly GCA_963701945.1. GTDB lineage: Bacteria > Actinomycetota > Thermoleophilia > Solirubrobacterales > Solirubrobacteraceae > Palsa-465. Next base: position 114,363 of record CAVPBV010000003.1, read on the forward strand.
CACGACCAGCGCTACTGCGTGGAGTGCGGGACTCGGCGCGGGCCGTTGCCTGAGTACGTCGCGGGACTGATCGGGGCTTTCCGCGAGCAAGGACCCGCCGCGACGCTCCCACCGGGGACCCCTCTCGCCGACTCGGCTCGCGACGGAACCCCCGCCCCGCGCGGGCTGCAGTTCGCGCTGCCCGGACCGCGCGCGGCGGCGGCCGCGGTCATCGGGATGCTCGGGTTCGGCGTGATCGTCGGCTCGCTCGTCGGCGGCACCAGCGTCGCCACCCTCGCCAGCGCACCGCTGATCGTGGTCGGCCTCGCGCACACGACTCCGAGGGCGGTCACCGTGCAGGCCGCCGGGTCAAATGCATCGGGCGGCGGCGGCGGCTCCGGCGGCGGCGGTGCAGGCGTGAGCGAGGGCGGGGGCGGGGGCGGCCAAGACGTCGCGCAGGCCTCCGCGTCCCCCAGCACGTCACCCACCTCGGCGAGCGACACCGGGACGGGCACGGGGACGTCATCCGCGACCGGGTACAACGGCCTTCCGCCCGTCAAGCACGTGTTCCTGATCGTGCTCTCGGACCGCCGCATCACCAAATCCTTCGACGGCGGCACGAGTGCCGGCTATCTCGGCGGCGCCCTGCTCCGGCAGGGGGAGCTGGTCCTCAACTACTACGCAGTGGCTGGGGCGCCCTTGGCCAACGAGATCGCAATGATCAGCGGCCAGGGCCCGACCGCCCAGACGGCCTCCGACTGCCCGGTGTTCTCCCGCATCAAACCCGGCCACAAGGGCGTTCGCAGCCAGATCCTGGGCACCGGATGCATCTATCCCCCCGCCACACGGACCCTGGCTGGTCAGCTGACCAGCGCCGGCGACACCTGGAAGGCCTACCTTCAGGGCGTCAACACGAGCTCGGCGACCGCGTGCAAGGTTCCGAAGACCGGCAGCAAACAGCCGCAAACCGCCCGCACCAGCTCGAGCTACCTCGCGTGGCGCAATCCGTTCATCTATTTCCGCTCGCTGACCGCGGGGGGTGCCTGCCACAGTGACGAGGTCGGCCTGGGCCAACTGGCGACCGATCTGAAGAGCGAAAGCACCACCCCCTCGCTCTCCTACATCGTCCCTTCGCCGTGTGACGACGGCAGCGAGGCGCCGTGCAAACCGCACGCCACTCCCAGTCTCGCCGGCGCTAACCGGTTCCTGAAGACGGTCGTGCCCGAGATCAAGCACTCGGCCGCCTACAAGGACGACGGGCTGATCGCAATCACGTTCGACCAGGCGCCCCAGACCGGCCCGGACGCCGACTCGACCGCGTGCTGCGGACCGTCCTCCTACCCGAATCTTGCCAAGCTGACGACGCCGCCCGCAGTGCCGCCGGCGGCGATGGGAGCCGGCGGCACAAGCTCGACCGCCACGACGACGACCGGGACGGATACGAGCAGCACCGGCACCGACACGACCACGGCCGGGACCGACACGAGTACCACCGGGACCGACACGAGCACGACCGACGCGAGTACGACTACCGGTACCACCGACACGACCGCAACCGGCGCCACGACGACCGGTACGACGTCGACGACCGGTGCGACCTCTACGACCACGCCCACCAGCACCACGCCAACCGGGGTCGGCGGCGGCGAGACCACCCCCACCGGCGGCGGAGGTCAGGTCGGCCTATTGCTGATCTCTCAGTACGTCAAGCCGGGCAGCATCGACGCGCTCGACTACTTCAACCACTTCTCGCTCCTGGCCTCGATCGAGAAGCTGTTCGGGCTGCACTCGCTCGGCTACGCCGGCGCCACCGGGCTCCCCGTGTTCGGGGTGGGCACAGTGGGCGTCTTCAACAACTACAACGGCTAGTCGAGCTCGATCGACTCGATGACCGGCGGGTCCACCGGCCGATCGCCGGCGCCGGTCGGGACGCCCTCGATCGCGTCGACGGTGTCCATCCCCTCGGTGACCTCGCCGAACACCGTGTGCTTGCCGTCGAGCCACGGCGCCGCCTGGGTGGTGACGATGAAGAACTGCGAGCCGTTCGTGTTGGGGCCGGCGTTGGCCATCGCCAGCGCGCCGCGCACGACCTTGTGGTCGTTGAACTCGTCCTTGAACGTATAGCCGGGGCCGCCCATGCCGGTTCCGTCGGGGTCCCCTCCCTGGATCATGAAGTCCGGGATGATCCGGTGGAAGATCACCCCGTCGTAGAAGCCGTCGCCCGCGAGCTTGCGGAAGTTGGCGACGGTTTCGGGCGCGTCCTCGTCGAACAGTTCGATCGAGATCGCGCCAAGGCTTGTGTTCATCTGAGCTGTTGACATGGCCCGCAGCCTAGTAGGCGCGGTCAGTTGTCGTCGTCGACGGCAGTTTGGACGGCGTGGATCGTCGCGGTGACGCCGATGCTCGGCGCCGGACTCGCCGGCGTCGCGGTGTCCGTGCAATTGATCGCCAGGGTCTGCGGCGAACCGGCGACGGAGACCGGAGCGACGAGCGGGATCGTCCCATTTGCATCGGTGGCATTGCCGCCGCCGAGGTTCGAGTCGAAATCGCCCTGGGTGCCCGGCGCGCCGGGTGCGGACATCGAGCACGAGACGTCGACCGCCTGGGAGTCGGTGCCCCCGACCTCGACGATCTGCACGGTCCCGAACGCCAGGTAGGAGGAGCCCGTCTGGGTACCGGGGAGCGAGACGGTCGCGACCTGCGTCTGGCTTCCCGTGAGCGTCGCCGTCTGGGGCTGTGTCCCGTACTCGTTCGGCAGCGCCGGCATGCACGTTACGTTCCCGGTCTGGCTCAGCGACTGGATCGCGCCGATCGAACAGGAACTCGTGACCCGCAACTGCACCTGAGTTGGGTCGACCTGCGTGGCGCCGACCGAGCCGGGGATGATCTTGCGCGGGCCGACGGAGTTCGGACCAAGCTTGACGTTGCCCACCGAGAAGTTCTTGAGCTGGGCGCTGCCCACGCTGTTCGGCGGTATATGGATGGCCGCCCAGCTGACTCCGCCGAGCGCGACGAACAGGGCCAGGAATGACACCGCCAGCGGCGCCGAGGGGCGCGGTAGACGCATCGCATTTCCTCCCACATCTGCGGTTCCGGCCGAGACGGCCGGCTGTCCCCGCGAACGCTACTCGGGCAGGCAAAGCACCCACGGCCGGCCTCGCGCCCCCACGAGGCCGGCCGGTTCCCTTGGGACGGAAGTCGTCAGTTGTTGCTGGCGGTCTGGATCGCGCTGAGCGTCGTGTCGACCGCCACCGTCGGCGGCGGCGTGCTCGGCGTGGACGTACTCGTGCAGCTGACCGTCGCCGGCTGGACGCTGGTCGACGACGCGACCGGGAGCACGAGCGGGATCGTGCCCGCCAGCGAGTGCGAGTCGGCGCCGAGGTCGACCGCAAGGCTCTTGGTCGTGGTCGTCGGATTGGCCGGCGGCGGGGTGCCCGAGCCCGCCGGCACCGACAGGGTGCAGTCGACCTCAACTCGCTGCGAGACACCCGTCGTGCCGCTGATCGCCACGTGCGGATACGCCAGGACCAGGTAAGACGACCCCGCGGCAAGCGACTGCGCGGCCACCTGCGTCGCGCTCGACCCGAGCGTCGCCGCCGCGGTGTTCGATCCGAACTCGTTGGGCAGCGTCGGAGTGCACGTCACGGTGCCGGACAGACCGACCGACGCGACCGCCCCGGTCGAGCACGCGCTCGATACCCGCAGCTGCACCTGGCTCGAATTGACCTGCTTGGCGCCGACCGAGCCGTTGATGATCTTGCGCGCGCCGACCGCATTCGACTTGAGCTTCCAGTTGCCGACACTGCCGTTCTGGAGCTGTGCCGTGCCCACGCTGTTTGCGGGCAGTTGAGTCGCGGCGTAACTCGCGCCGCCGAGGGCGACGAACAGAGCCACGAACGAGACGATCATCGGCGCTGACGGACGCCGTCTGACGAGTGATTTCAGCCGCAAAATCGGTACCTCCGCGTGTCAGGTTCTCGGCTTACCAGCCGCCTGCAGATCGCAACACGCCGACGCGACCCGAAGTCGCGCCGACCTTCACCGGAGCTGACGGAGACCTGACGCGGAGGCTCAGGTCGCCGCGGGCTCGAGCTCCACGCGCTGACCGAGCAGCTGGGTGCCGCTGACCTGATCGACCACGCGGTCGACGTCCTGCTCGGGCACCTCGAGCAGTGTGTAGCGCTCGAGCACGCGGACGTTGCGAACGTGCTCGCCGTCGAGGCCTGTGGCGGCGGTGATCGCATGGATGATGTCCGACGGCTCGAGCCCGGCGGCCCGTCCCATCGAAACGATCACCTTGCGCGCGCGGCCGTCGCCGTCGGTGGAGTCGTGCGGCTTGGAGTGGCGCCGTGGCTTGGTCTTGACCGGGGTCGGCGCGACGCGGGCATCCTCGACCCAAGGCGCGAGCGTGACGCCGGCGTGGTTCTCGATCGCTTTGATCTCTCGGCGCTGCTGGGGCTCGAAGAACGTGATCGCGCGACCGCTGCGACCGACGCGTCCGGTGCGGCCGATCCGGTGGACGTACACGTCGGGTGACGTCGGGACGTCGTAGTTGATCACGTGCGAGACACCAGAGATGTCGAGCCCGCGGGCGGCCACGTCGGTCGCGATCAGCAGCGGCAGGCGCCCGTCCTTGAACGAGATCATCACGCCGTCGCGGCCTCCCTGGGTCATGTCGCCGTGAAGCGCCTTGACGTTCATGCCGCGGTCGCGGAGCGTCCGGTAGAGCTGCTCGGTGCGCACCTTCGTCCGCACGAACACGAGCGCCTGCTCTGGTCGCTCGGCGCTCAGAACCTCCACGAGCTTGTCCGCCTTGTCGCGGGCTTTGACCTCGAGCGCGAACTGCTCGACCGTCTCGACCGTCAGTGTCGCCGTCTGCACGCGGACCGTCACCGGGTCGTACAGGTACTGGTCGGCCAGACGGCGGATCTCGGGCGGCATCGTCGCCGAGAACAGCGCCGTCTGGCGGCTCGACGGCGTGAGCGCCAGGATTTTCTCGACGTCCTCGAGAAAGCCGAGGTCGAGCATCTCATCGGCCTCGTCGAGCACGATGAAGCGACATCCGTGGAGCATCAATGAGTGGCGCGAGATCAGATCCTTGACCCGTCCGACCGTGCCTACGACCACGTGTCCGCCGGCCCGCAGTTGCGCCTGCTGCGAGCGGATCGGCGCTCCACCGAACACCGCCACCACGTCGACCCCCTTGCGCCGGCCGTACGCGCGCAGTGCTTGCGTGACCTGGATGCACAACTCGCGGGTCGGTGTGAGCACGAGCCCCTGGACGTCGTGCTCCCCGGGATTGACGTATTGGAGCATCGGCAGCCCAAATGCCGCTGTCTTGCCGGACCCGGTCTGGGCTTGACCGATTACGTCGTGGCCCTCGAGCAAAGGCGGGATCGCTTCCTCCTGAATCGGGCTAGGCGATTCGTACCCAACGTCGTGAACGGCCTCGAGGATGTCCGGCTCGAGACCAAGGTCGGCAAAACTCGGCATTACCACTGAAGATAGACGGAGATCGGCGATCGCCCATGTCCGCCTGGCATTCGGGACCCTTGACAGGGAATCATTCGGAGCCTAATGTTTCGGCACCTATGGATTCTCCGAGGAGTCCGGCCCCGATGAGCGTGGGCGAAGAGGCCGGCGACCCGATCAGCGCGCACGTCTGGCGCGTCAGCGCGGTCGTGATCGTCGGGTCGATCATGTCGATCCTCGACACGACGATCGTCAACGTCGCGCTGGCCACGCTCAGCCGCGAGCTGCACTCGACGATCGATCAGATCCAGTGGGTCGTGACCGGGTACTTGCTGTCGCTTGCGGCGGTGATCCCGCTCACCGGATGGGCAGCCCGGCGCTTCGGTGCCAAGCAGGTCTACCTGGCTTCGCTGGTGTTGTTCACGACGGGATCCGCGCTGTGCGGGCTCGCGACCTCGACGACCGAGCTGATCGTGTTCCGCGTCCTGCAGGGCGTGGGCGGCGGCATGATCCTGCCGATCGGCCAGCTGATGATGGCCGAGGCCGCCGGGCCAAAGCGGATGGGAAGGGTCATGAGCGTCGTCGCGGTGCCGGCGATGCTGGCGCCGATCCTCGGCCCGACGATCGGCGGTCTGATCATCGAGAACGCGAGCTGGCGCTGGATCTTCTACGTGAACGTCCCGATTGGCGCGATCGCCGTGTTCGCGGCGCTGCGCTACCTGCCGTGGATCAAGCCGGACCAGGTCGAGAAGCTCGATACGCGCGGGCTGATCCTGATGGCCACGGGCCTTACGCTGCTCACCTACGGTCTCGCCGAGATCGGGGCGACCGGCAGCTTCACTTCGCCCAAGGTGATCATCCCGTGCATCGTCGGACCCGCCCTGATCGCGGCGTTCGTGCTCCACGCGCTGCGGGTGCCAAAGCCGTTGCTCGACATGCGCCTGTACCGCAAAGCGACGTTCTCCTCGGCCTCGTTCGCAATGTTCTGCCTCGGCGCCGCGCTGTTCGGCGGGATGATCCTGCTACCGCTGTACTGGCAGGACGTCCGCCTCGAGAGCGTCGTCGACACCGGCCTGCTGACAGCGCCGCAGGGTCTCGGCGCGGCGCTCGCGATGCCGATCGCCGGCAAGCTGACCGACCGCTGGGGCGGAGGCGGGCTGGCGCTGTTCGGCGTGATCCTGTGCACGGTCGCGACGATTCCATTCGGCCTGATCTCCGCCCACTCGTCGATCTTCGGGTTGTCCGTGGCGATGTTCGTGCGCGGGATCGGGATCGGCTTTGGCTTCCTGCCCGCGATGGCGGCGGCATTTGCCGCGCTTGACCGGTCCGAGCTCTCCAGTGCGACCCCGCAGCTGAACGTGATCCAGCGCGTGGGCGGCTCGATCGGCACAGCCATCCTCGCGGTCGTGCTCCAACGCGCCCTCGTCGGCGCCCACGGCCTAAGCGGAGCTGCCGCCGCCTACGGCACGGCGTTCTGGGTGGCGGCCGGGCTGACGGCGGCAGCGATCATCCCGTGCATCATCCTCATGCGCGCCGAGCGCGCCGCGCGGCGTCGCAAGGGAGCCGCGGCGGAACCATCCGCGGAGACGATGTCCGAGGCGATCGCAGCATGAGTTCCGCCGTTCGCGGAACCGCCGTCCGAGACGATGGCGGAGGCGATCGCGGCGTGACCGCAGCGGCTGGCGAGGCGCTATCGGCGCTTGGAGACGTGGTAAGCGAGCGCGAGCACGGCGACGCCACCGAGGACGTAGCGCGATCGTTCAAGCGTGCGCTGGCCGCGCTCCGACGGATGCGCGGGCGCGAGACCCACTGCCCGGGCGAGCTCACCGACGCGCAGTACAGCCTCCTGTTCTGCCTTCGCGACCAGAGTCAGCTGTCGGTGCGCGACCTCGCGGAGGCCGCCGACCTCAGCCCGGCGAGCGTGACCGAGATGCTGGAGGGGCTCGCCGCAGCCGGCTTCGTCGAGCGCCAGCGTTCCGAGCGCGACCGGCGCGTCGTCCTCACCTCGCTCACCGACAGCGGGCGTGGGCTGGTCGAAGAGCACCGGGCCCGGTTCGAGCCGCTCCTCCGCGCCGCACTCGAGCCCTTCAGCGAGGACGAACTCGTGGTAGCCGCTGCTGTGCTCGATCGACTCCGCGGCATGTTCGAGGAGGTCACCGATGAGCGGCGTGTCGTGGCCGAGGCTCGGCCCGTCGACGATCAGATCCAGCGCGGCGTCGTCGAGCGACGTGCCTAACGTCGCCGGCCGGTCGAGTTCGATCAGTTCTTCGAGCAGGCTGATGATCGCGCCGTGCTCCTCGTCCGACCACCGGCCGCGGCGCGATCCGCGGCCGACGAGCGCCCCCACGACGTAATAGGCGATCTCATCGCGCGGGCCCTCGGGGTCGGGCGGCGAGAGGATCGTTCCGCCGCGGCTCTCGTAGCGAGCGATCGCCCATTCCAGCGCCGCGTCGGCACGGAGGCGCTGAACGGCGTAGTCGCGCCGGGTGTCGACCGCGTCGGCGGCGAACCGGTACAGGTCCTGCCGGCGACAGTCGTCGACGTTGTCGTTATAGACGCGGAGGATCGCCCCGATCACGGGGCAGACCGACGGCGGGCGGTCGCCGAACCGCTCCCCGGCGAGCATCGACGCGAGCTCCATCACGCAGACGATCTTGCCCGGGCGCGGATGGCGGCCGGGTCCGAGGCGCACGTTCTGATGCGAGATCGCCGAAGGGCAGGCCGAGGGAGCCATTGCCCACGGTTATCGACCGGGGTTCTCCGAGACTTAGCCGCGCCGAGTCCTCCGTCTGAGTGAGGTGTTCGGCGTCCGGGCGCTGTGTCGCAAGTACGATCTTCCGCCGATGAAGGCAAGGGCGACGCGCAGGCAGTTCATGGCTGCGGCGGGCGCGGCGGGGGTCGGCGCGACTCTCCGCTCGGGCACGCCCGCGGCGCGTGCCGCTGAGGCTGCCCGCGCCGGCGCACCCGGCGGCAAGGCCGTGCCGTTCTACGGTGCGCATCAGGCCGGGATCGCGACGCCGACCCAGGAGCACGTGCACTTCCTCGCGCTCGACGTGGTCAGCGACTCCTCGGCCGACCTCCGTGCACTCCTGGCCGCGCTGTCGGCCGGCGCCGCCGCGCTAACAGCGGGAGACCCGGTGGGCGCGCTCAGCACCGGTGTCGACCCGCCGGTCGATACCGGCGAGGCGCTGGGCCTAGGCCCCTCCCGTCTCACGGTCACGTTCGGGCTCGGGCCATCGGTATTCGAGGCGGGACGCTTTGGCGGGCTCGAGGCGCTGCGCCCGGCGCCCCTGGTCGACCTGCCCCCGTTCGCCAGCGACTCGCTGCAACCCGGGATCTGCGACGGGGACATCGCGGTGCAGGCGTGCTCGGACGATCCGCAGGTGGCGTTTCACGCCATCCACGACCTGATCCGCCTGGCCAGCCCGACCGCCGTCCCGCGGTGGTCGCTGCCCGGATTCGGGCGCACGCTGAACACGGCCGGACAGACCACTCCGCGGAACATCTTGGGGTTCAAGGAGGGAACGGCCAACATCGTCGGACAGGATCACGCTGCGCTCGAGCGGTTCGTGTGGGCCGGCGCGCCCGAATCCCCCGCCTGGATGGTCGGAGGCTCGTACATGGTCGTGCGGCGCATCCAGTTGCTCCTCCACAACTGGGACTCGATCAGCCTCGAGCAGCAGGAGCGAACCTTCGGTCGCCACAAGCTGTCGGGCGCGCCGCTTGGCGAGAAGCGCGAGCACGACCCGATCGATCTGCACAAGGTCGTGGGCGGACAGCTGGCGATCTCACCGCTCGCGCACGTCCGCCTGGCCAGCCCCGCCTACAACCACGGCCAGCGGCTCCTTCGCCGGGGCTACTCATACAGCGACGGGATCTACGACGGCGCGATCGCGGGCGGACAGTTGTTCATCTGCTTCCAGCGCGATCCGCGCGCGCAGTTCATTCCCATGCAGACCCAGCTCGCGCTCAACGACCTACTGAACGAGCACACCGAGCACATCGGAAGCGCGATCTTCGCCTGCCCGCCGGGCGCCGCTGGCGGCGGGTTCGTCGGCCAGGGGCTGTTCGACTGAATCAGCCGGAGTAGACGAGGCCGTCGAGATGGGAGCGGCCATTGCGAGGGATCGCGGACGCCGAACTGTATGGCGAACCCGGGTTCTAGTTCGGGTCCGCTCGCCTCGCAGAACTCGACCTTCCCCGGCAGCAGGATCGGCTTCTTGAACGCGACGTCGACCGTGAAGGCGTCCGGAAGCCTCGGCTCGAGCGCCGCCAGGCACCGCGCGTTGGTCCACATCCCGTGCGCGATCGCCGACGGGAATCCGAACAGGCGAGCGCTCAGCGGGTGCACGTGAATCGGGTTGTAGTCGCCGGACACCGAGGCGTAGCGCCGGCCGAGGTCGCCGGGCAGCGTCCACGTCGCGGTCGCGGGGAGGTCCTCGGCCCGCGGAAGCTCGCTCCCCGGCGCACTGGCGGCCTCCGACCCTCTTCCGCGCTTCAGGTTCGTCGAGACCTCCTCCCACACGAGCTCGTCGCCGGCGCGGACCTCGGTACGCAGCGAGAACTGCTTCCCGCGCGGGTGATCCTCGACGGGCGTAGCCCACACGTCAATCTGCAATCGCTCGGAGCCGCGGATCGGGCGGTGCTGGGTGATCCGATTGGCGATGTGCACAAGCCCGATCGCCCGGAACGGAAAGCTCGGATCGGTCATCAGCGACAGCTGCAGCGGAAACGCGAGCATGTGCGGATAGGTGGGCGGGAGGACATCGCGCAGCACGAACCCGCACATCCGGTCGTAGTCGGCGACGCGAGCGCCGTCGACCTCGACGTCGGTCAACCGCAACGTCAGCTCGGGGACGTCCCGGCCGCCGCCGCCCACGAACGGCAGCTGCGAGGCGCCGGGGATCATCGCCGCGCCGGCGCGCGCGAATAGCGCGGCCATCGACGGCGAGCTGTGGAGCTCGCGCGTGGCCATCACGCCCCCACGAGGCTCTGCCCGCAGACCCTGACGACGTTCCCGTTGACACCGCCGCTCGCTGGACTCGCGAACCAGGCGATCGTCTCGGCGACGTCGACCGGCAGGCCGCCCTGGGCGAGGCTGTTCATCCGCCGGCCCGCCTCGCGCGTGGCGATCGGCATCGCCGCGGTCATCTGGGTCTCGATGAACCCGGGCGCCACCGCGTTGATCGTCAGCCGCTTCTTGCCGACCGGCGCGGCCATCGACTCGACCATCCCGATCACGCCGGCCTTCGACGTCGCGTAGTTGGTCTGGCCGGCGTTGCCCGCGATCCCGCTCATCGACGACACGCACACGATCCGGCCGTTCTCGCGGATGGCCTCGCGTGCCAGCAGCTCGTCGTTGATCCGCTCCTGCGCCGACAGGTTGACCTGAAACACCTTGTCCCAGCGGTCGTCGTCCATCCGCCCGAGCGTCTTGTCGCGCGTAACCCCGGCGTTGTGTACGACAACGTCGACGCCGCCGTGGTCCTCGAGGAGGTGCGTCGCGATCCGCGCCGGCGCGTCATCGTCGGTGATGTCGAGCACGAGCGTCGACCCGCCGAGCTCGCCGATCGTCTCCTCGAGCTCGCGCTGCAGTCCGGGCACGTCGAGCCCGATCACGTGCGCGCCGTCCCGCGCGAGCACCTTGGCGATCGCCTTGCCGATCCCTCGCGACGCGCCCGTGACCAGCGCGAACTTGCCGCTCAGCGGAAGCTCCCAGTCGATCTCGCCGGCAGTGAGGGCGGTCGCGCCCACGCGGATCACCTGACCGGACACGTACGCGGATTTCGGCGAGAGCACGAACCGGAGCGTCGACTCGATCTGCGGCTCGGCCTTCGTCTCGACGTAGACCAGCTGGGCGGTGGCGCCCTTGCGCACCTCCTTACCGACCGAGCGCACGAATCCCTCGAGCGCCCGCTGCGCGGTCGCCTGGTGGGGGCGCTTGCAGTCCTCGGGCGGCGTCCCGAGCACGATCACACGCCCCGACCTGCGCACGAGCCGGATCGTCGGGTGAAAGAACGCCCACAGCTCGTGCAGCTGCGTGCTGTCCGCGATCCCGCTGGCGTCGAACACGAGCGCGTTGAACGTCTGGTCCTCGGGCGCCGCGTCGGGGTTGAACACCTTCGCGTCGAGGTGCGCGTCGGCGGCCGCCGTCCGCACTTCGTCCTGCATCGGCGTGTGGACATCGGCGTCGATCGCCGCGAGCACCTTGGCGATTTCGCCGGCGAGCCTTCCGCCGGGCGCCGCCCCGAGCAGGACGGGGCCGTTGATCACCGGCTGCCCGCGCTCGTAGCGCTCGAGCTTGATCGGGTTCGGGAGGCCGATCTGCTTGGAGACGATCTTGCCGATCGGCGTGTTCACGAGTTGCTGGTAGCGGTCGCTCATGCTGCTGCCTCCATGATCGCGGTGACGCCGAGGCCGCCGGCCGCGCAGATCGAGATGAGTCCCCGGCCGGAGCCTTTCTCCTTCAACGTCTTCGCCAGGCTGGCTACGATCCGGCCGCCAGTGGCGCCGAACGGATGACCGGCCGCCAGCGAGCCGCCGTGGGTGTTGAGCTTGGCGGTATCGACCTGACCGAGTGGCCCCTCGAGCCCGAGGCGCTCGCGGCAGTAGACCGGGTCCTCCCACGCCTTCAGCGTGCACAGCACCTGGGAGGCGAACGCCTCGTGGATCTCGTAGAAGTCGAAGTCGCCCAAGCTCAGGTTGTTGCGCTCGAGCAGCTTCGGCACCGCGTAGGTGGGCGCCATCAGCAGGCCCTCCCGCGCGTGAACGTGGTCGACGGCGGCGGTCTGGGCGTCGACGATGTACGCCTGGACGGGCAGGCTGTGCGACGCCGCCCACTCTTCGCTCGCGAGGAGCACGGCGGAGGCGCCGTCGCTGAGCGGGGTCGAGTTGCCGGCGGTCATGGTTCCCTGTTCCCCGCCGAACACCGGCTTCAACTTCGCGAGCTTCTCCACGCTCGTGTCGGGACGCAGGTTCTGGTCGCGCTCGAGGCCGAGAAACGGGACGACGAGATCGTCGAGGAAGCCGGTGTCGTACGCAGCGGCGAGGTTCTTGTGGCTCCGGACGGCCAGTTCGTCCTGCTCCTCGCGCGAGATCCCCCACTCCTTGGCCATGATCGCGGCGTGCTCGCCCATCGACAGCCCGGTTCGCGGCTCGGCGTTGCGCGGAATCTGCGGGACGATCTGCTGCGGGCGGAGCTTGGCGAGCGCCTTCAGCCGCGACGCGTTGCTCTTGGATCGGTTGATTTGGAGCAGTACCTGGCGGAGGTCCTCGTTGACCGCGATCGGCGCGTCGGAGGTCGTGTCGAACCCGCCGGCGATGCCGGAGTCGACCTGCCCGAGCGCGATCTTGTTCGCGACGAGGATCGCGGCCTCGAGCCCGGTGCCGCAGGCCTGCTGGAGGTCGTACGCGGGCGTGTGCGGATTCAGGCGCGTGCCGAGCACGGCCTCGCGCGTCAGATTGAAATCGCGGCTGTGCTTGAGCACGCCGCCGGCGGCGACCTCGCCGAGGATCTCGTCCTCGATCGAGAACTTGCCGATCAGCGCTTCCAGCGTGGCGGTCAGCATGTCCTGGTTCGAGGCCCTCGCGTAGGGGCCGTTCTGCCGCGCGAACGGGATTCGGGTGCCGCCGAGCACTGCCACCCGGCGGGTACTTGCGTTCATGGGTGTTTGCTCCCTGGAGTTTTCTTAGCTACACGGCTGTAGCTTAGTGCCGCGCGTCTTTGGCGGTCGCGGTTGTGAACGTCCCGCTCGACGTCGCCCGTCGGACCAAACCGGGGACGAGGACGCGCGCCGCCGCCGCCAACCAGTAGTAGCGAGGCACGTACCGCTCGGCCTTGCCGCGCAACCCGCACTCGACGATCGCCTCGGCGACCTTGTCGGGCTTCGAGACGATCAGCCGCAGCACCGGGTGGCGGCGGAGCTCGGTCGCCGGGAACCCCTCGGTGGCGATGAACCCCGGGAGCACCAGGCCGACGTGGACGCCGTGCGCGCTCTCCTCCGCCGCGAGCGAGTCGCTCCAGCCGGCGAGCGCGAACTTGCTGGCGGAGTACGCGCCCGCGCGCGGGCGGCCGACGCGACCGGACGTGCTCGAGACATTGACGATCGCCGTGGGCGGGCGCTTGCCCGCGGTCGCCGCGGGCACGTGTTTGGCCGCGGTCGCCCTGAGCAGCGGCAACAGTTCCTCGGTCAACCTCACCGGGGCCTCGAAGTTGAGCTTCATGTGGCGCTCGACGTTCTCCCAGCCGGTCTCGGCGAACCCGCCGCGCCAGGAGCCGCCGGCGTTGTTGACCAGCAGATGCAGTTCCCCGTGCGCCCGCGCCACCGCGGCCAGCACCTCGGCCGGCGCTTCGGGGTGCGTGAGATCTACGGCGACCACGGTCGCGTGGCCGAGCTCGCGGGCGAGCGCGTCGAGCCGTTCCTGCCGGCGCGCCACGAGCACGAGCTTCGCGCCCGGCTCGCGCGCCAGCCGGCGCGCGGTCGCCTCGCCGATGCCGCTCGAGGCGCCGGTCACGATGGCTACGAATGGATCCGCCACGGCGCCGGCAAGGCTACCCGCGCCGGCCTGTGGGCGCGGCCGCCGGCCGGCGCGCACGCGCGCGCGGGTTCTCGATCCCGACCAGCGAGACCACGCCGCCGAGCACGACGAGCAGGCCGGCGATCCCGATCCCGATCCGGAACGCGTGCACCGAGGCGTCGACAAGCGCCGTGTGGACGCGCGGCCGGTCGGCCGCCGGCACCCCGGAGGCGGTGGTCACGAGCGGCCGCGTGCGGGCCACGTGGAGCGCGGTTCGGGCTTGCCGGCTGAGCGGATCATGTGCGACGTTGTGGTCGAGCCGTGCCGCGAACGTGGTCGACACGACGGCGCCCACCCCGGCGATCGCGAGCAACCCGGCGATCCGCGCGACCGCGTTGTTGGCGCCGCTGGCGAGGCCGGAGTGGCCGGGTTCGACGGACCCGAGGACGGCCGCGGTCAGCGGCGCCACCGTCGCCGCGAGGCCGAGCGCGAACACGAGCACGCCGGGCAGGATCGTCGTCAGGTAGTCGGGATGGGCGTCAAGGCGGGTCAACAACAGCAAGCCGACACCGGCGAGCACCGGACCGCCGGACATGAACAGGCGCGGACCGATGCGGTCGGCCAGCGCGCCGAACCGTCTGGACAGGGCGAAGATCACGAGCGTGATCGGGAGCAGCGCGAGGCCGGCCTCGAGCGGCGTGTACCCGGCCACCTGCTGAAGGAACACGACAAGGAAGAACGTCGACACGCCGAGCCCGCCGTACATCGCCAGCGTGGTCGCATTCCCGACCGCGAAGTTGCGCACCGCGAACAGTTGGAGCGGCATCATCGGCTCGGGCACGTGCGCCTCCCATGCGAGGAACGCGGGGAGCAGCACGAGTCCGGCGATCAGCGGCACGAACACGCGGGGGTCGCCCCATCCGTAGACCGAGTGCTCGATCAGCCCGAACACGGTCCCACCGAGCCCGGCCACGCACAGCAGGCCTCCGACCCAGTCGACGCGGCCGGGGGCGCGCCGATCGGCGGGGAGCCGGCGCAGCAGCATCACGGTGACCGCCACCGGAATCGGGTTGATCAGGAAGATCCATCGCCACGACGCCAGCTGTACGAGCGCCCCGCCGCCGAGCGGGCCGATCACGGTGGCGATGCCCGTCCACGCGGTCCATGTCCCGATCGCGGCGGCTCGCTCACCGGTCTGGAACGTGTCGAGGATCAGCGCGAGCGAGCTTGGAACGAGCAGGGCGCCGGCCACCCCTTGAACGCCGCGCGCCGCGATCAGCACCTCGCTGCTCGGCGCGAGCGCGCACACCACCGAGCACACGCCGAACCCGATCAACCCCGCCTGGAACACGCGCCGGCGGCCGAGCACATCCCCCAGCGAACCACCGAGCAAGAGCAGCGAGGACAGCGTCAGCAGGTACGCCTCGACGACCCACTGCTGCTCAGCGAGGCTGCCGTTGAGGCTCGCGCGGATCGACGGCAGCGCGACGTTGACGATCGTCTGGTCGAGGAACACGATCCCCGAACCGAGGATGCTCGCGACCAGGACGGCGCGCTTGATCGCGCCGTCGCTATCCAGCGCCTGCATCCAGGACGGAGTTCGGCTCGTACCCGGAGAACGTGACGCTGTTCTGGAAGGGGAGATCTCGGTTGACGATCACGCAATAGCTGCGCGTGCCGTCGACGCTCGGCACGCAGGCCCGATAGATGGTTCCGGGCACGATCGCGAGCAGGCTGACGAACTGGAGGTTGCGGCGGAACGTGTCCGGGGCGCGGTCCCCGATCCAGGCCTGGGCGCGGGCGATCGCGTCGGCGGTGTCGCGCTGGCGCGCCTGGATCTCCGGCCGGTGCGCGATCCCGGCGATCGTGAGCGCCGCGGTGACCGCGACGACGACCACGGTCCCGGCGTAGTCGCGCGCCACCACGCCCGGCATGTCGGGCCGCACCCGGCGCAGCAGCATGCCGAGCGGGCGCGACAGCAGGATCACCAGGAGCACGTTGATGACCAGCCCAAGGAGCGCGGCCGCGACGAGCGTCTCGGTCGTGCCGGCGGGCGGGAGCAGGCGGCCGACGACTCCGTCGACCACGGTCAGCGCCACGAACGTCGGCCACAGCCACGCGCCCGTGCGTCGCCACCTCATGCGGACGTAGCGATCGCGCGTGCGCGACAGCCAGGCGGGCCGTGCGCCGTCCATCTGGCAAGAGTAGTCGCCACCGCCGGAAGCCGGCCGACGGTCTGCCACGGCCAGGCAGCGGTCGGGCGAAGTCCGTGCGGCGGACAGTTGAATAAACTCGATCCTGCCCGACCACGACGCCCGAACCGGAGATCCCGGAGGGCTGGTGAACCGGGGTCAGGAAGCGGAGATCCCGGTCCGGCCCACGGAGAGAAAGGGAATCGCAGAGATGGCCACTCACATGGCGCAGGTCGCGGACGGCGGAGCCGACGCGGCGACTGAGCACCTAACGGCAGAGGACCGGGTCTGGCTGCTGCGCGCGATGCTGCTGATGCGCGGCCTCGAGGAGCGCGCGATGAGCCTCTACCGCCAGGGGCGGGTGCCGGGCTCGTTCTACGACGGGTACGGACAGGAGGCGGTGTCGGCCGGCGCGGCGTTCGCGATGGGACCAAAGGACCGGCTCTGCATCCTGCACCGTGACCTCGCGGCGCACCTGATCCGCGGCGTCACGCCGGCGCGGATCCTGTCGCAATACATGGGCCGGGCGGCCGGCATCACCCATGGACGCGACGGCAACGTCCACTTCGGCGACCGCAACCTCGGCTGCGTCGGGATGGTCTCGATGCTGCCCGACATGATGCTGGTCGCCACCGGGATGGCGATGGCGTTCAAGCTCCGTGGGGAGAAGCGCTGCGCGCTGACGTGGTTCGGCGACGGCTCAACCTCGCGCGGCGACTTCCACGAGGCGATGAACTGGGCAGGCGTGCAGAAGCTGCCCGTGGTGTTCGTGCTCGAGAACAACCAGTACGCGTATTCGACCCCGGTCGACAAGCAGTACGCGGTCGACCCAGTGGAGCGCGCCGCTGCCTACGGGTTCGTCGGGGTGACCGTCGACGGCAACGACGCCGAGGCGATGTTCGAGGCCACCCGGGCGGCTCGGGAGCGCGCTTTGAACGGCGAAGGCCCAACGCTGATCGAGGCGCTCACGATGCGGATGCACGGCCATGCCGCGCACGACGACATGAAGTACGTGCCCAAGGAGCAGGTCGAGGAGTGGCGCAAGCGCGACCCGATCGAGCGCCAGGAGGCTCGCCTGCGCGAGATCGGCGTGGATATCGACGCGCTGCGCGCGTCGGTCAAGGAGGAGATCGACGCCGCTGCCGAGGAGGCGCTCGCGGGCCCGATGCCCGATCCGGCCACCGCCGTCGACGGCGTCTTCTGCGAGGGCGAGGCCGAGCCGCTGGGCGACGGCCAGGCGCCGTGGAGTGGGTTTGCTTCGGACGGGGGCGGCGTCTGATGCCAACGCTGACTTACTTGCAAGCCATTTCGTCCGCGCTGCGCGACGAGTTGCGCGCGGACGACCGCGTCCTGTTGATGGGCGAGGACATCGGCGTGTTCGGTGGCGCGTTCAAGGTCACCGACGGCTTCGTCGAGGAGTTCGGGACCGACCGGGTGATGGACACGCCGCTCGCCGAGTCGGGGATCATCGGCACCGCGATCGGCGCCGCCGTCGTCGGCATGCGGCCGGTGTGCGAGATGCAGTTCTCGGACTTCATCTCGTGCGGCTTCGACCAGTTGGTCAACGTCGCCGGCAAGATGCACTACCGCCAGGGGTTGGCCGTGCCGATTACCGTGCGCTTGCCGTCGGGCGGCGGCTTCTCCGGCGGTCCGTTCCACTCGCAGAATCCCGAGGCGTGGTTCATGCACTCGCCGGGGATCAAGGTGGTGGCGCCATCAACGGCTGAGGACGCGAAGGGACTGCTCCACGCCGCGATCCACGACCCCAATCCGGTGTGCTACATGGAGCACAAGCACCTGTATCGGCGGGTCAAGGGCGAGGTGCCGTCGGGCGTGTTCGAGACGCCGTTTACCGCCCGCGTCGCCCGGCCTGGATCCGACCTGGTCGTGATCGCGTACGGCGCGATGGTGTCGGTTGCTCTGGAAGCCACCGAGGATCTCGACGGGGCGTCGGTCGAGGTGCTCGATTTGCGGTCGCTGGTCCCGCTGGACGAGGAGGCGATCCTCGACTCGGTCGAGCGCTGCTCGAAGATCGTGATTATCGACGAGGCCAACGCAACCTGCGCGGCAGGTGCGCAAGTGGCCGCGCTGATCGCAGAACGCGGGTTCGAGTCGCTGGACGGGCCGGTGGTGAGGGTCGCGACGCCCGACGTTCCGATCCCGTTCTCGCCACCGCTCGAGCAAGCCGTGCTGCCCGGCGTCGATCGCGTGAAGGAGGCTTGCCGTGAGCTCCTCGCCTACTGAGACTCTGGTCGACGTCACGATGCCCCAGATGGGCGTCTCGGTCGCCGAGGGCACGGTCGTCGCCTGGCGCGTCGAGCCGGGCGACCGGGTCGAGGCCGAGGCGACGATCTGCGAGATCTCGACCGACAAGATCGACACCGAGGTGCCCGCACCGGCGTCCGGAGTCGTGACCGAGATCCTCGTGCCGATCGGCGAGACCGTCGACGTCGGGACCGTGATGGCGCGCATCGCTACCGGCGCCGGCGGTGCCTCGCCCGCGCAGCCGCTCAATGGCGGCACCAGCGGCGCTCCGGCCACTGAGCCGTCCCAGCCGCTCGATGGCGGGCACGGCGGCCCCTCGGTCACCGAAACAAAATCATCATCACCCGCCCCGTCCGCTCGCAACGGCGATCGGAGGTACTCCCCGGTCGTCCAGCGCATTGCGGCCGAGCACGGGATCGACCTCTCCCAGGTGCCGGGCACCGGCCGGGGCGGGCGCGTGCGCAAGCAGGACGTCATGACCTTCGTGGAGTCCGGCCCGGTCGAGGAGCCGCCGCTCCATATCGAGAGCCCGTACCGGCCTGACCCGGTCGCGCCCCCCGCCCCGGCGGTTGCGCCTGCGGTGGGCGGCGGCGAGCTGTCACGGATGCGCCGGCAGATCGGCGAGCACATGAAGCGCTCGCTGGACACCGCGGCGACGTGCACGACCTGGATCGAGGTCGACATGAGCCGGGTGGAGGCTGCCCGGGCGCGCCTCGGCGTGACCGCGCTCGCGTTCGTCTCGCGGGCCTGCATCGACGCGATCCGCGAGCACCCGGCGATCAACGCGTGGCTCGAGGGTGATCGCTACACCCAGCACACGGATGTAAATCTGGGGATCGCGGTGTCGCTCGGCGACGACGGGCTGATCGTGCCGGTCATCCCTCGCGCGCAGGAACTGTCGGTCGAGGGGTTGGCCGCTCGAGTTAGGGACATCGCGAAGTGGGCGCGGGCCCGCCAGCTGACCCCGGACGATGTCCACGGCGGCACGTTCACGATCACGAACCCCGGCCAGTACGGATCGATCATGGCCACGCCGATCATCAACCAGCCGCAGGTCGCGATCCTCGACCTGGAGGCCGTGGTGAAGCGTCCGGTAGTGGTTACGGACGCCGATGGAAATGATTCGATCGCGATCCGCCCGATGACGATCCTCGGGCTGAGCTGGGATCACCGCGCGCTCGACGGCGCGCTGTCCGCGCAGTTCCTGGCGACCGTCAAGCGCAATCTGGAGAGCGTGTCGTGACCCCTGAGATGTGGGTGTGCCATCTGGGGGTCGTCGAGTACCGCGAGGCGCTGTCGTTGCAGGAGCGAATCCGGGAGGCGCGTCAGGAGGGTGAGCTACCGGACGTGCTGCTGACGCTCGAGCACCCGCCGGTGTACACGCGCGGGCGCCGGTCGGTGGCGGGGGAGCTGCCTTTCGGTGAGGGCTGGTACTTCGAGCGCGGGATCGACATCGTCGACACCGGGCGGGGCGGGAAGGTGACCTACCACGGCCCCGGCCAGCTCGTCGGCTACCCGATCGTGGGGGTCGACGACGTGGTGGCGTACGTCCGTTTGTTGGAGGACGCGCTGGTGACGGCGCTCGCTGACGAAGGCGTGGCCGCCCGGTCCCGGCCGCACGAGGGGCACCGGTTCACCGGCGTCTGGGTCGGCGACCGCAAGATCGCGTCGATCGGCGTCCACCTGTCGCGGGGCGTCTCGATGCACGGGTTCGCGGTGAACGTCGACAACGACCTCGAGCCGTTCAGCTGGATCGTGCCGTGCGGGCTCGACGGCGTGCAGATGACGTCGCTGGTTGCGGAGACGGGCCGGGTGTCCGGAGGGATGAAGTGCTTCCGCCGGCGGGTGCAGTGGCGGGTGGCCGAGGCCCTGGGATGCCGGCAACGGCTGGTCAGCCGTGAGCGGCTCGAGACCCGGGTGCCAGTAGCTTGAGGAGGAGCGGCCGCAGCTCGTGCGGCCGCTCGGTCATCTGCTTCCAGGTGGTGCGGATGATCGTCCACCCGGCCGCGGTGAGCCGCTGGTCTCTTACGCGGTCTTGTTCGAACCGCTGGCGCGTGTTATGCCACTTCTTGCTGTCCGCCTCGACGATGACGCGCTGGTCGCGCCAGACGAAATCCGCCTTGATCGGTGGGCCACCGTCGTCGAGGATGACGAAGGCGTTGGTGTCCGGGTCTGGGATGCCGAGCGCGCGCGTGATCGCGAGCAGCGCCTCCTCGTTCTCGTTCACGGTGGGCGTCTTGCCGATGTAGTGCTCCGTCAGGACGCGACGAACGGCTTTGGCACCTGGGCGGGTGGGGTTTCGCGCCAGTTGGTCGTTGATGGCTGTGAGGTCGAGCCGTTCGGAGATCTCGGCCTGGTCGAAGGAACGCTCGAGCTGTCTTTGGGTGACGACGTCGGCGAGGTCGAGGAGCGTGCGGTGAACGGTCGTGCAGGGGATGTTGTTGACGACGGTGACATCCTCGTCGGTGAGCGTCGTCGAACGGTGGACCTTGATGCCGTCGTGCCGGCGGGACGACCGGCGGGGAACGGTGACCTCGATCTTGGTATGTCCCCAGTCGCGGAGTTCGAGGAGAGCGGCCGCGGAACGGTGCGAGAGGACCGCTTCCGGGCCGCAGGCAAGCACCGCGGCCATGTACAGGCCCTCGCGTTTGAGGAGTTCCCGGGGGACTAGGGAATACACGGTCTGGTGGAGCCGGTGGAGGCGGCCCGCGGCTCGGCGGGCGCGGACCGCCGGCGCTGTGAGACCGAGGGCCCGCAGCTGCTCCAACCCGAAGACGCAATGCTGGCCCAGGCTGAGATCGGAGAGGGCCTGGTCGAGAAACGTTGTCTCTACTTGCGTTTCTCGACCAGCCTCGGGCATGAGGTGATCGTGCCCAAGAAAACGTGACGGGTGGGTGACGCCGTGTTCCAATCCCACGCAACGGAGCGCCTAAACTCACGGGTATGGCGACGCGGTCGAGAGCGAACCCCGGTGGGAACCAGAACGTCTTGGACATTCTCGGCCCCGATGTGCTCCCGCTCCGCGCGCGCAAGCCGCCGTGGTTCAAGGTGCCCGCGCCGGGCAGCCCGCGGTACCGCCAGCTCAAGGGCCTGATCGAGTCGGAGAACCTCCACACGGTCTGCCAGGAGGCCGCGTGCCCCAACATCGGCGAGTGCTGGCAGCGCGGCACCGCCACGTTCATGATCCTTGGGGACACCTGTACACGGCGCTGCGGGTTCTGCAACGTCAAGACCGGCAAGCCGACGTGGAACGACCCGCTGGAGCCCGCCCGGGTGGCGAGATCAGTGGCCAGGATGGGCCTACGACACGCGGTGATCACGAGCGTCGACCGCGACGACCTCCCGGACCTCGGCGCGTCGGCGTTCGTCGGGGTGATCCGGCAGATACGACGACAGGCCCCGAAGTGCAAGGTCGAGGTCCTGACCCCGGACTTCCGCGGCGAGGAGATGCCGCTCGCCAAGGTCGTCGCCGAGCGACCCGACGTGTTCAACCACAACGTCGAGGTCGTCCCCCGCCTTTATCCCCTCGCGCGCCGAGGCTCGAAGTTCGACAGGTCGTGTCGGGTGCTCCGAAACGCCAAGGAAATGGCAGGCGACGAGGTCACGACCAAGTCGGGCCTGATGGTCGGCCTGGGAGAATCGTTCGACGAGATGATCGACGCGCTCGGCACCCTCCGCGAGAACCACGTCCAGGTCCTGACCGTGGGGCAATACCTGCGGCCAACCGAGAACCACCTGCCGATCGTCCGGTACTGGCACCCCGACGAATTCAAGGAGCTGGAACAAGCCGCGTACGGACTCGGATTCGAGCACGTCGCCGCGGGCCCGCTCGTACGCAGCAGCTATCACGCCGACCAGCACGTGCCGCAGAGCGAGGCGGGCGTCGGACCCCTCGCGGCAAAGACGGAGGCAGGGGCATGACACGACGCAAACTCATCCTGCTCGTCGGACTGGCGATCGCTCTTGCCGCGCTGGTCCTCGCCCCGGCGGCATTCGCCGCGGCCGGCGGTGGCTCAGCCGGCTTCGGCGGAGGCGGCGGCGAAGGTGGCGGGGGTGGTGGCGGTGGCGTCGGCGTCTTCATCCTGATCCAGATCCTGATCCGGATCGCTGTGCTCGGCCACGGACTCGGCGCGCTCGTGCTGATCGCGCTGGCCATCGCCTACCTGATCATCACCCGGGTCATGCCGAGCGCCTCGCAGTCCTGGTCTGCCCGCAAGGGCTCCGGGCGGAAGGCCCGCCGGCGCGTCGCAGAACGCCAGCGCCGCGTGCAGGCAGCCGCGGCCGAGGCCGCCGAGGACGACGACGCGTTCGCGGCCGACGCGGTCAAGGCCAACGCCACCGCGCTGTTCAAGCAGGTCGAGTCCGCCTGGGACCGCGGCGACCGTGCCGCACTGGGCCGCCTGGTCGCGCCCGACCTACTCAGGGAATGGGAGCGCCGCCTCGACGACCTCGACCGACGCGGGTGGCGCAACCGCGTCCAGGTGATCGGCGAGCCGAACGTCGAGTACGTCGGCCTCAACCACAAGGGCGACAATTCCACGGACACCGTCACGGTCCGGGTCGAGGCCAAGCTCCGCGACTACGTCGAGGATCGCCTCGGCAACCACATCAAGCATGTTGGGCGCCTGTCCGAGACCGTCCGCCTGAGGGAGTTCTGGACGCTCCGCCACACGGGCGGCCACTGGGTGCTCGTGTCGATCGAGCAGGGCGCCGAGGGCATGCACGCGATCGACGAGGCGATCGTCGCGACCGAGTGGTCGGACGAGACCGCGCTCAAAGACGAGGCGCTGATCGAGGGCGCCGTGCAAGACGCGGTCCCAGCAAGCACCAAGATCGCCGACGTGGCCGACCTCGACTTCAAGGGCGACGCCCACGCCGCCGCGCTCGATCTGAGCCTGGCAGACGGCCGGTTCGCGCCGGACGTGCTCGAGGTGACCGCGCGCCGGGCGGTGACCGCCTGGGCCGAGGCCGTTGATGGCGACGACGCGCGGCTGCGGTCGATCGCGCACGGACAGGCGGTCAGAGCGCTCCTCTACCCAGGCGACCCGAGCGGCCACACCCGGCTCGTCGTGCGAGGCCCAAAGGTCAACCACATCAGGATCACCGGGCTCGACGCCGCCGCCCAGCCGCCGACGATGACGGTCGAAGTCGACATCGAGGCGCGGCGCTACCTCGAGGATCGGGATACCACGGCGGTCCTCGCCGGCAGCAAGTCCCGCCCGACGAAGTTCACCGAGCATTGGACGTTCGCGCTCGACGGTGACACCCGGCAGCCGTGGCTGCTCGCCGGCGTCGGCGCTCCGGTTCAGCTGGCGTAGCGCGACTCCAGGGGGGCCTAAGCTCCTCACGCCGCCCGTGATCCCGCTGAAGGACAACATCCCGACGGATCGCTTCCCGTTCGTGACGTTCGCGCTGATCGTCGTGAACGTGATCGCGTACATCCTGGCCGTCCGCCACGGGGGTTCGCTGATCAGCGGCCCGACGCCGGCGCAGGAGGTCAAGTACGGCGCGATCCCGTACGCGCTCACCCACCCCGGGGATCAGTGCGGCGTCGTGCAGACAGCGGCCGGCCAGGCGATCGGGTGCGTCAAGGGGACGCTCCCGGGCGCGCTCCCGCCCTGGGAGACCGTGTTCACCGCGATGTTCATGCACGCCTCGATCATCCACATCGGCGGCAACATGATCTTCCTGTGGATCTTCGGCAACAACATCGAGAACGCGATGGGACCGGTCAAGTACTTCTTCTTCTACATCCTCGGCGGGATCGCGGCGCTCGCACTCCAGGTGGCTATCTCCCCCAACTCGCTGACGCCAACGCTGGGCGCCTCTGGCGCGATCGCCGCCGTCCTCGGCGGCTACATCATTCTGTATCCAAAAGCCCGCGTGCTCACGCTCGTGATCATCATCTTCTTCTTCACGGTGATCGAGTTGCCGGCCATCGTGATGCTCGGCATCTGGTTCGCCGAGCAGGCGGTATTTGCCGCCGCCGGGCTCACGACCGCGACGGGCTCGAGCGGTGGCGTCGCCTACTTCGCCCATATCGGCGGGTTCGTGTTCGGCCTGCTGACGATCAAGCTGCTCGCGACCCGCCGTCGCCAGATCAGGCCTCCCTCGCCGGCGTATTAGATCGCGTGCGCCTGCTCGTCCTCACGATCGCCCTGCTGTTCGACGCGGCGCTCGCCGCGCTCACGGTCAGGGACATCCACACGCACGGCGTGACGCCCGTCGCCGTGCTGGCCGTGATGATCGTGGTGGTGTTCACGATCGGAATCATCGGGGCCTTGCTTCATTCTCTACGCCGATGAGCGTTCTCTCAGGAGGGCGGACCCGCCGGAGGTCCCGCCGCTACCGGCCAGGGTCCGCGCGCCGGCGGCCCAGTGAGCAGGGCTCGGCGCTGCGGCGCGCGGCGCTGACGATCGGGCTCCTCGCGCTCACGGCCGGCGTTCTGCTCGTCCTGTTGGTCGCGACCGCCGCAGGGCCGGCGCCAGTCGTCGCGAAGAGCCGCGCGCTCCCAACCGCCCGCCGCCCCGCCCGCCCGGCGGCACCGGTACGCGGCAGCTACGGGATCGCGCTCGCCCCGCCCAGCCAGCGCGTCTCGGTCAATCTCAAGCTCCCGCTGAAGAGCGGGATCCTGTTCGACGTCAACTCCGGGCGGCTGCTGTGGGAGCGAAACCCGACGCAGGTCGTGCCGATCGCGAGCCTCACGAAGATGATGACCGCACTCGTCGTCGTCGCCCACGCCCGCCCGAGCGCCAAGGTCCTGATTACCCAGGACGCGCTCGACTACACGGGCTCCGGCGTCGGTCTCCTGCCCAAGGGCAAGCACGTTCCGCTTATCGCCCTGCTTTACGGACTATTGCTCCCCTCCGGGAACGACGCCGCGATCGCGCTCGCGGACCACGTCGCCGGAACGCAGACGAACTTCATCAAGCTGATGAACCAACGCGCGCACGCGATGGGGCTGACCTGCACCCACTACACGACCGTGTCGGGGATCGTCGATCAGGGCAACCACTCGTGCGCATCGGATCTCGCGCTGATCGCGCACACAGTGCTCGAGCAGCCGGTGCTGGCCCCGATCGTCGGCTCGCGGAGCGCGATCGTGCCGTTCCCGATCAAGGGCGGGAAGCTGTTCCTTTACAACAACAATCCGCTGCTCGCGCTCCAGTATCCGGGCGCCGACGGGGTCAAGACGGGCTTCACCGACGCCGCCGGCGAGTGCCTCGTGGCGACCGCCCGGCGCGGGCATCGGTGGCTCGGCGTCGTCCTGCTGCACTCCGGAAACTGGTACGACCAGGCCGTGCAGCTCCTGAATGCGGGCTTCGCGAAGCCCGGCGCGGCCTGAGCGCGTAAGACAGTTCCGGTGCGTGAATCCGCGGGCTCGCGGGTAATTCAACGCACACCAGGTTAGTTAGAGCGCACAGAAGGAAGGCAGATGTCCCCCGTCAGTTACCAGACGATCCGGCTCAGCAAGGGCAAGCACACCGATCCCGAGGACGGCGCGTGCGTGATGGAGCTTGCCTCGATGCTCGCCGGTGAGCCGTTCACCGACCATCCGGCGTCCGTATGTCCCGTCATCGGGTCGTTCCTGCGCTCGTATAACGACTCGATCGACTCAGGCCGGCGCCAGTCGCTGTACGAGTACGCGTCCAAAGTCGTAGGCAGCCGTGCGAACGCAAGCACGCAGCGCGCGCGAGCCGCCCGGTTGGCGGAATGGGCCGAGGAGATGCAGCGGAGCCGGCGGACGTGGTTCCTCGTACGGCCGCGATGGGCGATCGGGCGCCTCCGCCGGCCCCCGATTGATGCGATCGGCAGTTACGCGGTGCATTCGATCCGCAAGCACACCGACCGGACCCACGCCGCGGCGATGGTCCTGCTCGACGAGTTGCTCGCGATCTCCGCCCGCGACCGGCGAGTGTCCGCGCGGGTGCTGGCCGCCTATTCGCGCCCGCTCGATCCGGCTGTCTGATCCGAGGCCGAGACGCCCCGCTGGGCGCTGGCACACCAACCAAGACTGGACGGCGTAAAGATGAGCAGCATCACTCGGATCCTTGCGGACGACCCCGAGCTCACCGACGGCCTCACGGGCGAACGGCTCAACGCCGCGATTCAGGAGTGCGTCGCGGGAACGTGGGACTGCCCCGCCGGAGCCTGGTCGCCGCCCGAGGAGGGCGCCGACATGAGCTACGGGATCGGGCTCCTGATCATCGACGGGCTGATCGCCAGGCGGGTCGGCGTCGCGGGACGGTTCGGAGCGGAACTGCTCGGCGACGGCGACCTGATGAACCCGTTCCACCGTTCGGATATGGGCACATCGCTTCCCCGGACCGGGCGGTGGCGCGTGCTCCGCCCGAGCCGCATCGCGATCCTCGACAGCGAGTTCTCCCGGCGCGCCACCAGGTACCCGGAGGTCGTCTCGGCGCTGGTCACGCGCGCGCTCCGACGCTCGCGCCACATCGCCACGAACATGGCGATCGTCCAGCAGCCCCGGATCGACCTGCGCCTCCACATGCTGTTCTGGGAGCTTGCCGACCGCTGGGGGACCGTCCACCAGGACGGGGTCCACGTGCGGCTGCACCTGACCCACGCGATGCTCTCGGACCTGGTCGCGGCGCGCCGGCCGACCGTCACCAAGGCGCTCGGAGAGCTCGCCTCGCGCTCGGCGGTCGTATGGACCGGCACCGACTGGCTGCTGCCCGGAGATCCCCCGGCCGAGCTCGACGACGTCGGTCCGCTGACGATCGCCGGCGCGGCTTAGGCCCTTAGTCTGGGCCTCGCTGCGAGCCCACATCGCAACGCCGGGGTCGCGGGTGTGCAAAGCTTCGCCGCGCCTTGGCCAACGTTGTCGGACAGCGAATCCGCCGCCGCGAGGATCCTCGCTTTCTCAGGGGCGAGGGCCACTACGTCGACGACCTGTCGCTGCCGGGCGCGCTGCACCTGACGTTCGTGCGCTCGTACATAGCGCACGCCAAGATCAACGCGATCGACACGTCGGCCGCAGAGGACGCCGGGGCGCAGGTGTTCCTCGCCGCCGATACCGGCCCGATCGTCAACGCCCCGCCACCGTTCATTCCGGTCGACCCGCAGATGTTCCGGCCGCTGCTGGCCTCCGACACGGCTCGGTTCGTGGGCGACATAGTGGCGGTCGTACTCGCCGAAAGCCGTGAGGCGAGCGTCGACGCCGCCGAGCTTGTCGAAGTCGACTACGAGTCGCTCGAGTCGGTGACCGACCCCGAGGAGGCGGTGCGCGACGAGACCGTGATCTACTCGGGAGTCGGCACGAACGTGTGCATCCACGTTCCGCCCCAGAGCCCCGACCCGGACCTGTTCGCCTCCTCTGAGGTCGTGGTCAAGGGCAAGGTCGTCAGCCAGCGGCTGGCCGCGTGCCCGATCGAGCCGCGCTCGAGCGCGGCGCAGTGGGGCGAGGACGAACGCCTGACGCTGTGGATCAGCTCGCAGACGCCCCACCAGGACAAGATGGTCCTGGGCATGCTCCTCGGCCTCGAGCCCGAGAACGTCCGCGTGGTCGCGCCGGACGTCGGCGGCGGCTTCGGCGCGAAAGGGATCGCGGTCGAGGACGTGCTCGTCGGCTGGGCCGCCCGCGCCACCGGCAAGCCGATCCGCTGGACCGAGACCCGCAGCGAGAACATGGTCGCGATGCACCACGGCCGGGCGTCGCACCTGGAGTTCGAGCTCGGCGCGAGCCGCGACGGCAAGATCGATGCGCTCCGGCTGAACATCGTCGCGGACGCCGGCGCCTATCCCGGCATCGGCGCGTTCCTCCCTAACCTGACCGCGATGATGGCGTGTGGGGTGTACGAGATCCCGAAGGTCGAGATCGACGTCAAGGCGGTCGTGACGAACACGACCCCGATCGGGCCGGTGCGGGGCGCGGGACGTCCCGAGGCGACGCAGATGCTCGAGCGCGCGATGGACCTGCTCGCCGCCGAGTTGTCGCTCGATCCCGCCGAGGTTCGGCGGCGGAACTTCATCCCCAACGACGCCTTCCCGTACACGACCCCGTCCGGGGCCAACTACGACATTGGGGATTACGGTGGCGCGCTCGACCTTGCGCTCGAGGCCGCGGACTACGAGGGCCTGCGGCGCGAGCAGGCCGACCGGCGCGCGAACGACGGCTCGCGCCAGCTCGGTATCGGTCTGAGCGCGTACGTCGAGGTCACGAACGGGATCTCCGAGAGCGAGTTCGGCGGGGTCTCGATCACCCCGACGGGCGAGGCGATCGTCCGCACGGGCTCGTTCTCACAGGGCCAGGGCCACGAGACCACGTTCGCGCAGATCGCGTCAGAGCGCCTCGGAATCCCGATCGAGAAGATCACCGTGAGCAAGGGAGACACCGACATCGTCCCCCGCGGCACCGGCACCTACGGCTCGAAGTCCACGCAGATCGGCGGCGTGGCCGCCGGCCAGGCGTCCGAGGAGGTGGTCGAGATCGGCAAGCGCCTCGCGGCCGCCGAACTCGAGGCCGCGCCCGAGGACATGGTGCTCGATGTCGACCAGGGCCTGTTCCACGTGACCGGCGCGCCCGCGCCGGCGCTCAGCTGGGGCGACCTGGCCTCGAAGCTCGAGTCCGCGGGCCGGCTCGGCGAGCTGAGCGCGGAGGTCGACTTCCAGGCGTCGCAGCCGACGTTCCCGTTCGGCGCGCACGTAGCGGTGGTCGAGGTCGACACCGAGACCGGCTCGGTGCAGCTGCGGCGAATGGTCGCGGTCGACGACGCCGGCCGGATCATCAACCCGATGGTCGCCGAGGGACAGGTCCACGGCGGGGTCGTCGCCGGCATCGCCCAGGCTCTGTACGAGGAGCTGACCTACGACACCGAGGGCAACCCGCTGAACGCCAACCTGGTCACGTACGGGATCCCGGCCGCCACCGAACTGCCGCCGATCGAGGTGGTCGGGATGGAGACCCCGACGCCGATCAACCCGCTCGGGGTGAAGGGGATCGGCGAGTCGGGCACGATCGGGGCGACGCCCGCGGTCCACAACGCGGTGATCGACGCGCTGTCGCCCTACGGCGTGCGCCATATCGACATGCCGGTCAACGGCGAGACGGTGTGGCGGGCGATCCAGAACGCCCGTAACGGCGCTTAGGGTCCGTCTTCTACGGACCCTTAGTCCGCCCTGATCCCGTCGGTTAGGCCTCGGTGAAGGCCGCGCCGCAGCGCCGCCGCGGCCGAGTGTTCTGCGAGCATCCCGAGCCAGCCTGCCGCGGCAAAGGAACATCGTCGCGTGAAACAGTTCTCCTATCCGCACCTCGCGGCGTTGTTGGTCATGGTCGTGGGCGTCGCCGCCAGCGTCTGGGGCGCGCGCCGGCACCCCGGGCCGTGGATGCGGTGGTTCTCGATCGGCCTGGCGGCGCTGATCTTCGCCGGCTGGATTGGCGAGTACGTCGCCGACGTGATCCTTGGCACGTGGTCGGTGCAGTACACGCTCCCGCTCCAGCTCACCGACGCGGTCTCAGCCGTGTCGATCGCGGCGCTGCTGACCCGCCGGCAGATGCTCGTCGAGCTCACGTACTTCTGGTCCTACACCGCCTCGCTTCAGGCGGTCCTCACCCCCGACCTCGCCCAGAACTTCCCGAGCGTCTTCTACTTCACGTACTTCATCTACCACGTCGGCGCGATCGTGGCGGCGAGCTTCCTGGTGTTCGGATGCCGTCTGTACCCGCGACGCGGCGCCGTCTGGCGGGTGTTCTTGATCACGATCGGGTGGACGGCGATCGCCGGCACCGCCGACGTCATCACCGGCGGCAACTACATGTACCTCTCGTACAAGCCCGCCCACAACTCGCTGCTGAGCCTGATGGGCCCGTGGCCGTGGTACATCGCCGGCGGGTTCGTGCTGGGGCTCGCGCTACTGCTGCTCGTCGACGGGTTGACGAGGGCCTTCGGCCGGCCACGCGACCCCACAGGCGCCGGCCAGCTTACGCTCCGGTAGCGTTCGGCCGCGTAATGCGGGCGATCTACTTCGAGCGGAACGGCGGCCCCGAGGTCCTGGAGGCACGGGACCTCCCGACTCCGACCCCGGGCGACGGCGAGGTGCTCGTCAACGTCGACGCGATCGGCGTCAACTACCGCGACGTGTACGAGCGCAACGGCGGCGGTTACGGCTCGGCGCCGCCGGCGATCATCGGCGTGGAGGGCGCCGGCATGATCGCCGGCACAGGCGAGCGCGTCGCCTGGGCGCACGTCGACGGTAGCTACGCCGAGCAGATCGTCGCGCCGCGCGACAAGCTCGTGTCCGTCCCCGACGACGTTTCAGCCGAGGACGCGGCTGCGGCGATCCTCCAGGGCATGACCGCCCATTACCTCGCAGCAGACTCCTATCCGGTCGCCGATGGCGACTGGGTGCTCGTCCACGCGGCGGCGGGGGGCGTGGGACTGCTCCTGACCCAGCTCGCGAAATTGCGCGGCGGTCGCGTGATCGCGACGACCTCGACCGACGCCAAAGCGAAGCTCGCCCAGGGAGCGGGCGCCGACGAGGTGATCGGCTACGAAGGGTTCGCCGAGCGCGTGCGGGAGATCACGGGCGGCGAGGGTGTCAAAGCGGTGTACGACGGTGTCGGCAAGGCCACGTTCCTGGAGGGCCTGAAGGCGCTCGCGCCGACCGGGCGGATGATCCTGTACGGCGCCGCCAGCGGCCAGCCCGATCCGCTCGCGCTGTCCGTGCTCGCACCGGCCGGCTCGCTGTACGTCCAGCGACCGACGCTCCAGACGTACACCCGCACCCCCGAGCTGCTGCGCGGCCGCGCCGCCGAGCTGTTCGAGCTGATCGAGTCCGGGGCGCTCGACGTCCGCATCGGCGCCCGCTATCCGCTCGATCAGGCGCGCCAGGCGCACGAGGACCTCGAGGCGCGCAGGACGACCGGCAAGTTGCTTCTGATTCCTTGAGGCGCCGGTGAAGGAGCTGCAGGGAAGCGCAAGCACCGAGATCGAGCTCCCGGTGGAGGATTGCTTCGCGTTGCTCGCCTCGATCGATCGCTACCCGGGCTGGTTCGAGGTGATTCGCGCGGTCGAAGTGCTCAAACGCAAGCGCAACGGCTTCCCGTCGCTGGCGCGGGTCGAGCTCCACGTTCCCCAGAGCCTGTTCGGCACCGACTTCGAGCTCGTGATGGCGATCGAGGCCGAGCATCCCCGGGCCGTGCAATTCACGAAGCTGCCCGCCGGCCCCACCGACCAGGACCGCCTCGAGATCAGCTGGCGGATGCGCGAGAACGGCAACACCGAGATCGAGTTCGAGTTCGATGCCGCGGTGTCGTTCGTGCCGGGCTATCTACCGGTCGGCAGCGCCGGCGACGCGATCGCCGAGGCGATCCTCGGCGCAGCCGCGAACGCGTTCGGCGATGCCCACCGATAAGAACCTGGCCCGGCTGGCCGAGGCGGCGTTCGAGCGCCGCGGCGACTACGAGTCGCTGCTGTTCGAGGATCGCTGGCACCGCTCGGCCGAGCTGTTCTCGCGGGCCACGCGGATCGCCGGCGGGTTCGCGTCGCTCGGCGTCGCCCCGGGCGAGCGCGTGGTGGTCAGCATGGCCAACCGGCCCGAGGTGAGCATCGTCTACCAGGCGCTGTGGCGCGCGGGCGCGGTGGTCACGCCGGCGACGTTCCTGCTCCCCGCCGAGGACCTCCGTCACGTGATCGTCGACTCCGGCGCGTGCGGCGTGATCACCACCTCGGAGTTCGTCGACAAGGTCCGAGAAGCCGTCGCGGGGCTGCCCGAGGTGCGGTTCGTCGTGTCCGCCGACGACTCAGCGAGCGACGCCTCGAGCGACGGCGAGGGCGAGATCGCCCTGCACGCGCTGGAGCAGAGTGATCCGCTGCCGATAGTCGAGCGCGACGACGACGACCTGGCCGCGCTGCTGTACACCGGAGGCACGACCGGGCGGGCCAAGGGCGTGATGCTGTCGCACGCCAACCTTAACTTCTCAGGCCAGGCCGTGCAGCGCGCTTCTCACGTCGCCGGCATCGCGAGGTCGCTGATGACGCTGCCGCTGTCGCACTCCTACGGGATGCTGGTGACGATCTCGGCGATGCACTCGCCCGAGCGGCCGGTCACGGTGCTGCTGCGCTGGTTCGACCCGGCGGCGTTCCTCGAGTTGATCGCGCGGCACCGTCTGCAGACGAGCGCGGTGGTGCCGTCGATGATCCACCTGCTGCTGGCGCAGCCGCTCGAGCGCCACGACCTCTCATCGCTCGTCTATCCTGGGCTGCGGGGCCGCTCCCCTCGCCCCCAACGCCGACCGAGGAGATCGAGCGCCGGATCCCGTCGGTGACGGTCCGCCAGGGCTACGGGCTGACCGAGACGGCGGCGCTGATCTCGACCAATCCGGCCGGGCGCGAGAAGCCGGGCTCGGTCGGGCTGCCGATTCCCGGCGGCGAGGTGCGGATCGTCGACGACTCGGGGGCTGAGCTTCCGCCTGGCGAGGCCGGGGAGATCTGCTGCCGCTCGCCCGCGGTGATGCGCGGCTACTGGAACGCGGGTGGGCGGGATCCAATTCTGACAGCGGAGGCGCTCCGCGACGGGTGGCTCCACACCGGCGACGTCGGCTACCTCGACGATCAGGGCTACCTGTTCATCGTCGACCGCAAGAAGGACCTGATCATCCGCGGCGGGTTCAACGTGTACCCGCGCGACGTCGAGGACGCACTGCTCGAGCACCCGGGCGTGGCCGCCGCCGGCGTGGTCGGGCGGCCGGACGAGCGCCACGGCGAGGAGGTGGTCGCGTTCGTCTCGCTGAACGCGCCCGGCGACGGTGTATCCTCGGATGAGCTCGTGGCCTGGGCGCGGGAGCGGATCGGCGGGTACAAGTACCCGCGCGAGGTGCACATCATCGACTCGATACCGCTGACCGCGGTCGGAAAGCTCGACCGCAAAGCGCTGCGCGGCCTTCTGCTATAGACCGTGGCCATGGCGGATCTGCCGACACGCTCGCTCGGAGACGACGGGCCCGAGGTCTCGATTATCGGCCTCGGGTGCAACAACTTCGGCCGGCGGGTCGACCTCGACGGAACGCGCGCAGTCGTCGACGCTGCGCTCGAGGCCGGGATCACGTTCTTCGACACAGCGGATATCTACGGCAGCCCCCACGGCCGGAGCGAAGAGTTCCTCGGCGAGGTCCTCCAGGGCCGGCGCGACCAGGTCGTACTCGCGACCAAGTTCGGGATGAACATGGACGACGGCCGCGGTCCGCGCGGCTCCCGCGACTACATCCTTCACGCAGTCGAAGCGTCGCTACGCCGGCTGCAAACCGACGTGATCGACTACTACTGGTACCACCAGCCCGACGGCGTCACCCCGATCGCCGAGACGCTCGAGACGCTGAACGGGCTCGTGCAGGCCGGCACGGTGCGCTGGATCGGAGCCTCGAACTTCAGCGCCGCGCAGATCGAGGAGGCCGACGCGGTGGCGCGAGAGCGTGGGTTCGCCCGGTTCACGTCGATCCAGAACCAGTACAGCCTGCTCGTCCGCGACCCCGAGCGCGAGGTGCTGCCGACGTGCGAGCGGCTCGGCCTCGGGTTCGTCCCGTTCTTCCCGCTCGCGTCGGGGCTGCTCACCGGCAAGTACCGGCGCGGCGAGGCGGCGCCGGCCGGTACGCGGCTCGCCGACCGCGCGCAGGTCGGCACCGATGAGCAGTTCGACGTCGTCGAAGCGGTGGCGCGGTTCGCGTCCGAGCGTGGCGTGGCGATGATTGATGTGGCGATCGGCGCGTTGCTGGCCCGGCGACCCGTCTCGACGGTGATCGCAGGCGCCACCAAGCCCGAGCAGGTGCGCGCGAACGTCGGCGCCGCGCGGTGGACGCCCAGCGACAGCGACCTGACCGAGTTGGAGGAGCTACTGAACCGATGAGCGCATACGACATCCACCTCGACGACAAATACGGCAGCCTCGCGCTGATCGACCTGCCGGCCGAGATCGCGGCCCACGAACCGTGGTTCAACCAGACGCTGACCACGGTCAACGACGCGGTCGTCCGCTTCGGCTTGGTCGAGGGCGACTTCCACTGGCACCACCACGATCACACCGACGAGTTCTTCCTCGTGCTCGAGGGGCAGTTGCTGATCGACATCGAGGGCCGCGACACGGTCGTGCTCGAACCCCACCAGGGGTACACGGTGCCCAAGCAGGTCGAGCACCGGACCCGCGCACCCGTACGGACCGCGATCCTGATGGTCGAGGCGGCCGGGGTGCAGCCGACGGGGGACTGACGCTTTTCGATGGCGCGGCTTCTGGGGTCCGATGCAGGCGCGGGCCGTGGTCTGCGCGAGCGCTTCGAGGCCGGCGAGATGGTGCTGGCTCCGGGCTGCTACGACGCGCTGGGGGCGCGGCTGATCGAGGAGGCCGGGTTCCCGGCTGCGTACATGACGGGTTTCGGCAGCGCCGCATCGCGTTTGGGACGCCCCGACATCGGGCTGATGTCTTTAACCGAGATGGTCGACAACGCCCATCGGATCGCCGAGGCGGTCGACATCCCGGTGATCGCCGACGCCGACACCGGCTACGGCAACTCGATCAACGTGATCCGGACCGTGCGTGAGTACGAGGCCGCCGGGGTCAGCGCGATCCACCTCGAGGACCAGGTGATGCCCAAGAGGTGCGGCCACATGGATGGCAAGGTGGTCGTGCCCGCGGACGAGATGGCGGCCAAGGTCGCGGCCGCCGTGGCCGCGCGCCGCTCGCCCGACTTCCTGATCATCGCCCGGACCGACGCGCGCGCCGTCGAGGGGCTGGATGCCGCGGTTTCGCGTGCCCGGGCGTATCGCGAGGCGGGGGCGGACGTGTTGTTCGTCGAGGCGCCGCAGTCCGAGGCGGAGATCGAGGCCGTCGCGCGCGCGTTCCCCGACGTGCCACTGCTGTTCAACTACGCCGAGGGCGGCAAGACCCCGCCGGTCAGCCACGCGTTCCTGCGCGATTTAGGCTTCAGGCTGGTGATCTTCCCGTTGACGATTCTGCTCGCCGCGACCGGAGCGATTCGGTCGGCGCTGGCGCGGATCAAGGCGGACGGCACCCCGCTCGAGCTGCTGCCGTCGCTCCCTGGGTTCGGCGAGTTCCTCGACTTCATCGGGCTGCCTGAGATCCGCGAGCTCGAGTCTCGGTTCGCGGAGGGTGATCTCTCGTGAGGGCGTTCCGGGTTCCGCTTGAGTCGGGGTTACCTCCGGAGGAGGCGGTTGCGTGGCTGCGCGGCGACGAGCGGCCGTTCGCGCTGGTCGGCGAGTGGCTCGGCGGCCTCACGGTGCTCGGGTCGCACCCGGCGCGCGTGGCGGGTTTGCGCGACGACCCGTTCGCGTTGATCGAGGACCAGCCTCGCGTGGACGGCGGGGACGCGGTTGTCGGCGGTGGGTGGGTCGGGTGGCTCGGCTACGGACTCGGCGCGCTCATCGAGCAACTGCCCCCCAGCCCGCCGGCGCCGGTCCCGTGCCCGTCGTTCTCACTCGCGTTCTACGACCACGTGGTGCTCTACGACGGTGAGCGTTGGTGGTTCGAGGGGCTCCTCGGGGGCGAGCGTGATGCCGTGGTGCGCGAGCGACTCGACGTGTGGGCATCGCGCCTTGCGCGCGCGCCGGCGCCGATCTCGCAGGACGCGCCGACGCCATTCGTGCTCGCCGCCAACGGCGGGGCCGGGCACGTCGACGCGGTGGCCGATTGCCGGCATCGGATCGAGGCCGGCGAGCTGTACCAGGCGAATCTGTGCGTCCGCCTGGAGGCCCGCTACGACGGCGACCCGCTCGATCTGTTCGCGCGCGCCCTGCCGCGGGCTCAGCCGCGCTTCGGGGCGCTCGTCGGTGGGGTCGTCAGCCTTTCGCCCGAGCGGTTCCTCCGGCGATCCGGGCGAGAGGTCTGGACCGAGCCAATCAAGGGCACGCGCCCGCGGACCGGCTTCCCCGATGAGGACTCGGCCGCGCGCGAGGCGCTGCTCGCCTCGACCAAGGACGCCGCCGAGCACGTGATGATCGTCGATCTGATGCGCAATGACATCGGCCGGGTCTGCGCGTACGGGTCGGTGCAGGCGCAGGCGCCCCGGATCGAGGGACACGCCGGCGTGTGGCACCTGGTCTCAACGGTGAACGGCCGCCTCCGCGACGGCGTGCGCGACGGCGAACTGCTGCGGGCGACGTTCCCTCCCGGCTCGGTCACCGGGGCGCCGAAGGTCCAGGCGATGAAGGTGATCGCCACCCTCGAGGCGACGCGCCGCGAGGTCTACACGGGCGCGATCGGGATCGCGAGCCCGATCGCCGGGCTCGATACGAGCGTCGTGATCCGGACGTTCGAGACCGCCGAAGACGCGATCTGGATCGGCGCCGGCGGCGCGATCGTCGCCGATTCCGACCCAGAGCAGGAGCTGTCGGAAGCGCTCACGAAGGCGGCCGGGCCGGCCGCGGCGATCGGCGGATCGCTGGCCCGGCCCCGCGAGCGGCCACCGCACCCACCCGAGCTGTGCGTTCATCCCGGGCGCGCGGTCGAGCGCGCGCTGCTCTACGGACGGCGCCCGGATCCGGCAATGGGCGTGTTCGACACGATGCTGGTGGAGGGCGGCCGGCCGGTAGCGCCCGAACTGCATTTGCAGCGGCTCGCTGCCTCCGTGAGGGAGGTGTACGGCGCGACGCTCCCTCGCACGCTCGCCGCCGGCGTGCAGGCGACCGCGGCCGAAGCGGCCAGCGCCGACGGCCGGGCGCGGCTGCGGATCGATGTCGATGTCGACGGCGGCGTGCGGATCACCTTGTCGCCTGCCGGGCCACCGCCGCCCGAGGCGGCTGTGCTCGAGCCGTACGCCCTGCCCGGAGGCCTCGGCGCCCACAAGTGGCGCGATCGCCGTCTGCTCGATGCGCTCACCGCGCTCCGCCCCGGCACGGTGCCGCTGCTCGTCGACACCGACGGCCTCGTGCTCGAGGCCGCCTACGCGAACGTCTGGATCGCCGAGGGCGACGAACTGGTCACGCCCCCGGCCGACGGCCGGATCCTGCCGGGAACGGTGCGCGCCACGCTGCTGGCGAGCGAGCCCGGCGCCCGCGAGGAGCCAATCGAGTTGGAGCGCCTCGCGAGCGCCGAGTCGATCTTCCTGACGTCGTCGATCAGCGTCCGCCGGCCGGCGCGCCTGCGCCGGCAGGTGCTCGTGCCGGTCCCCGTAGCGGCGCTTCTCTGAGCAGGAGCACGACGATCAGCGCGATCGCGGCGATCGGCGCCGCGGTCAGGAAGACGGCCTGGACGCCGTGGATCACGTCGGCGCGGGCGCCGGGGCTCAGACCCGTACTCTTAGGCGATGGCGAAGACCGTCGTCGTACTCGGGGCGCGCAACCTAGGGGGCGCGATCATCGATCACTTCCAGGAGCTCGGGTGGAACGCCGCCGGCGTCGCGCGCAGCGACGACACGCTGGCGCGCGTGCGTGAGCGCGGCGCCCTGGAGTTGGCGGCCGACGCGTCCGATCCGGAGGAGCTGGGCACGGCGCTCGCCGACGTTCGCGCCCACTTCGGCTCGGTCGATGCCGTGGTCAACGCGGTGTCAGCGAGCCGCGCCGCCGGCGGACCGTTTGGCGGCGGCGAGCTGGCCGACGCCGATCTCAATGCGTTCGACGCCTGGACGGTCGCCGTCGCCCAGCAGGCATTCGTGTTCCTGTCCACCGGCATCGCCGCGCTCGAGCAGAACGACGAGGGTGGCGCGCTGATCCAGATCACGGGCGGCTCGTCCCGGCGCGCGATGCCCGGCCGCGGACTGTGGGCCGCGGGCGCGTTCGCGACCCGCGCGCTCGTCCAGGCCGCCGCGCAGGAGATGCGCGCCACGGGCATCCATGTGGCCCTGCTGGTCGTCGACGCCACGATCCAGTCGCCGAAGACCGAGGTGTTCACCCAGGGGACGCCCGAAGGAGCGCTGGCCGAAATGGGAGAGATCGCCGGCGCGGTGGCGTACCTGGTCCAGCAAGGCGTGCGCGCGTACACGCATGAGATGGTGGTCACGCCGGCCGGCGAGCGCTGGGTGCCCTAACGCCACCGGTTCCCGCCGACGGTTGAGGCGGGCGGGTCAGGCCGGCTGGCGGACGCGGCTGCGGAACCCGACCGCGATTACCGCCGCCAGCAGCGAGGCCAGGCACGCGATCACGAACGGCGCGCCGACGCCGGCGGACCCGATCACCGCACCGCCGATTGCCGACCCCGCGGCGAGCCCGCCGATCAGCGCCGCCGACACCCACGTGAACGCTTCGGTCTCGCTGCCCCGCGTGACCGCGCGGCCGACCAGCGCGTACTGGCACGAGAACACGGGCGCGATCGCGAGACCGGCGAGCAAGCTGCAGACGATGCCGGCGGGAATCGACCGCGCCGCGATCAGCGGCGCGGTGCAGACCAGGAGCGCCACGAGCAACACCTGGTAGCGCGTGCCGAGCGGCGAGCGCCACACGCGCCCGCCGTACCAGAGTCCGCCGGTCATGCTGCCGAGGCTCCACAGCGCGAGCAGCAGACCGGAGGCCGGCCGGGACCCGGCGTGGAGCGCGAGCGATGGCAGCCCGACCTCGACCGCCCCGAGCGCGGTTCCGGTCAGCGCCACCGGGCCGAGCAGCGCGCGCAACTCGGGACTCGATAGAGCAGGCACCCGCTCGTAGCCCGAGCCGTGCGACGTAGACGACAAGCGCACCACCGGCGAGCGTAGAAACAGCGAGGTCCCGACGATGCACACTGCGCCGAGCACCGCCACCGCCGCGTCCGGCGAAGTAAACGCGATGAGGAGCGCCACGATCAGCGGGCCCGCGATCCAAACCGTCTCCTGGAGGATCGACTCGAGCGCGTAGGCGGTGTCGAGCACCTCCTGGTCGTCGAACACCTCGCGCAGCAGCGCTCTGACCGCCGGCGCGATCGGCGGCAGCAGCGCGCCGCACAGGGCGGACAGCGCGACGAGCACGACGACGCCTGCGTCGGCGTGCGCGGCCACGACGAGCAGCACATACACGCACGCCTGGCCGCACGCGAACGGAAGCAGCACCCGGGTGCGCCCGAAGCGGTCGACGAGCCGGCCGAGCACCGGCGCGCACGTCGCGGTGGCGAGCGCGAACCCTCCGACCGCGACGCCGGCGGCGGCGTACGAGTGCGTCGCGGCGCGCACGAGCAGCAGGATCGCCAGCGACGACATGCCCTGCGGGAGCCGGGCCACGAGCGCGCTCGCGAAAAGGCGCGTCGCGCCGGGCGCGGACAGCACCGCGTGGTACTTCGAGACCATGACTCCGAGCCTACACGGCGGTTTAGGTTGGAAGGTCGTGGCGCTCGCGCGATTACGATTGGTCGCGATGACTCGCGAGGTGATCGGCGATCTGGCGATGCTCGAACGGCTCGTGCCCCCGGCCGGAAAGGACGTCGTCGACGTCGGCTGCGGCCCCGGCGCGCTCGTCCGCGCGCTGAGCGAGCGCGGCGCGCAGGTGACCGGCGTGGAGATCTCGGAGTCCCAGATGGCGGAGGCGATCGAACGCGACGACGGACGCGGCG
Source organism: uncultured Solirubrobacterales bacterium (assembly GCA_963701945.1). Lineage (GTDB taxonomy): Bacteria > Actinomycetota > Thermoleophilia > Solirubrobacterales > Solirubrobacteraceae > Palsa-465. Next base: position 154,265 of record CAVPBV010000003.1, read on the forward strand.
CCCGGTTTCTCGTCGGCCGCGCGGAGCGCCTGCCGCTCGAGGACGGGTCGGTCGACATCGTGGTGTTCATGCGCTCGTTCCACCACGTACCGCAGGCGGATCTCGGGGCGGCGCTGGCCGAGGCTCGGCGGGTGATCCGGCCCCGAGGCGCCGTGTACATCGCCGAGCCGCTGGCCGAAGGTGCGTTCTTCGAACTCACCCGGATGGTCGACGACGAGACCGAGGTGCGCGCCGGGGCCCAGGCCGCGCTCGCGCGGGCCGCGGACGCCGGCCTCGAGCGGGCGACCACGGTCGATTACGACGCGCCGCTCACGATCGCCGGGCTGCCGGGTCTGCGCGGACGGGTCGTGGCCGCCGACCCGGCCCGGGCGGACCGGTTCGAGGAGCTGTCCGCCGAGCTCGCCGAGGGGATCGAGCGCCTCGGGGAGCCCGGCGACCGCGCCGGCGAGTGGCGCTTCCTACACCCGATGCGCGCCGACGTGCTGCGCCCCGCGATCAGCTGAGCGCTTTACAGCGACGCGTACGGCGACCCCTCGAACGCCTGGGGCGTGTCCGCTACGCCTCCGCGGGGAAACGGCGACCGCCGACCTCGAGCTCGCGGACCTTCAGCGACCCGATCTCGATCTCCTCCGCCTTGAGCTTGCGGATGACGGCTTCGGCGATCACGAGCCGCCCGATCGCGATCGCCCCGACGGCGCTGACCGCGATCGCGAGCGGTCCCATCGCCGAGGGGCCTAACAGGCGCGCGCCGATGACGCGGGCGCCAGTGACATGCGCCCCGGTGACTTCGGCGGCACTGGCCTTGGCGCGGCGGTGCGAGATGCTGCGACCCATGCGGGACCTCCTCGGGTTGTTGCGTGCCCTTGGTCTACAGGGCGCGGGGGGCGCGGGTCAAGGTGCGCCGGCCTGCCAGAGGCGCTCGCCGGCCCAGCCACCCGCGATGACCGTGTCGGGATCGACGCCCCTCGCATCGGCCAGATCGGACGCGAGCTTCTGGAGGCGAACCGTCAGCGGGATCTGCGCGAGCACCGGGTGGAGTCCGTCGGGCTCTGTGATCGTCGTGACTTGCAGGCCCTCGCTTGCGGCGGCCTCGGCCAAGAGCTCGAGCATCCCGAAGCGGTCAGCGGACGGCTGGATCGCGATCAGCCCGTCCCCCGCGCCTAGCGGCACGGCGGTGCCGTGGAGCAGGTATTCGGCCTCGTACCCCTCGGCCGGGAACCGAGCTCCCTCTCGCAGCTTGAGCGCGCCCTCGCGCGCCGTCACCGCGCCGGGACCTACGCCGGCGAGCACGAGCAGGCGCTCGGGGACGGCGTCTCGAGGGGTTGGCACCTGTGTCGCCGCACGCACCCGGTCCGGTAGCTCCGACAGCTGGCGATCATCGAAGCCCGGCTCCCCCACGGCCACGCTCAGGCGCGCGAGCACGAGTAGCGCCGCGAGATAGCTCACGGTGTACGTCTCGGCGCGCTCGTGCGCCACGGTCTCGACGGCCTCGGGCCAACCGCGGCCTTGTCCGGTGATCGACACCACCCCGGCGCCCGACTCGAGCGCGTGCGCCCGCGCCCGCTGCGCGAACGCCGTCTCGGTTGTGTGCGAGATGATCACCGCAGCGTCGGTTTTCGTGAGTTTGGGGTGGTCGAAGCAGAACGTCGCCGAGGAGCGCCAGCGCGCGTCTCGCCTGTCCGAGTCGAACATCAGCGCGCCGAGTTCAGCCGCGTGCTGGCTGGTGCCGGTGCCGACGAGCCAGACCCGCTCAGAGCGTTCGATCCGCTCGGCGGCAGCGTCGATCGGCACCGTCAGGACCGGTTCGAGCAGGTCGCCCTGGGCTGCGATCGTCTCCGAGAGTGCCGTCACGGGGACAGATTGTGCCTTGGGACCCGTCGATGCGTGGATCCGGGCGCCGTGGGTAGTTTGAGCCGGATGACTGGCCAACGGCTGGGTGTATTCAGGCTCGTGATCGTCGTAGCGGTTGGCGCGACGGCGCTGCTCGCTGCCGGATGCGGAGGGTCGTCCAAGAAGACGACGACTACCGCAGCGACCCGATCGACCACCAGCACGCCGGCGCCAGGGAACAGCACGAGGGCTACGCCGCCCGGCTAAACCTCGTCCCGTCGAGTCAGGACGTCACCAAGACCTTAAACGCCGAGAAGGCTCAGACGTTCCCGACCGAGTCCAAGTTCAATGCCTTCCTCAAGCAGGAGGGCGAGACGGTCGCGGACATCCGCTTCCGCGTGGAGATCAACCTGATCGCGTCGCGGCTGGCGGCGAGACACAAAGGCAATCAGTCGGCACAAACCGCGGCCGTCGAGAGCGAGATCAAAAATGCGTTCCTCGCCGGCACGGTGTGCACGCCGACGGTGGCGATGGCGGATTGCAGCAACTACCACGCCCCCGGGTAGCGCGGATCGCCGGATCAGGCGGCGCGGCGGAGCAGCACGTGGCGGCCCCGGCGTGGATCTGGCCCCGCGATGTGCTCTGCGCGCAGTCGTAGCAACTGCACGAGGCCGCGCGTCTCCAGGAACGGATTGGCGATCACGCGCCTGTCGTCGAGCGACATCGCGGCCTCAACCTCGCCGTCGAGCAGCGCGAGCAGGACGCGCCCCTCGAGCGCGGGCTGATCGTCCAGCGCGGCCAGTCGCCTGACCACCGCGGCTTCGTCGCTCTCGGCGAGACGGAGCGCGACCGTCCGCGCCCTCGAATCGAGCGGCCATCTACGGATCGGTGTTGCAGCCATTTCAGATCCTCCTGTTCGTTGTCCACGATGATGGAGCGCGAACGTCCGGCGCACATCGGGCAAACGGAGCGAGGTGAGCGCGACCACCCCTTACGCCACAGTCGCCCACGCCTTAGCTTGCGTCTGTGAGAGGCTGTGGCCATGGCCGAGGGACTCGACATCGCCGGGAGCCGCTCCCGCTTCTCGGCGCTCGCACGCGAGGTCGACGGCGTTCCGGTCGTGTACCTGGACGGTCCCGGCGGCTCCCAGACGCCCGACTCCGTCGCTCGCGCAGTCGCCGACTACCTCGTGAGCGCCAACGCGAACGTCGGCGGCCCGTTCGTGACCTCCGCCGCTACCGACCAGTTGCTCATCGACGCGCATCTGGCCGCGGCCGACTTCCTCGGCTGCACCGAAGAGGAGGTCGTGTTCGGCGCGAACACGACCACGATCAACTTCCTGCTCGCGCACGCCCTGGCGCGGACGCTCAACCCTGGCGACGAGATCATCGTCACCGAGATCGACCACGATGCCAACGTCTCGCCCTGGCTGCTGATCGCGGGCGACCGGGACCTCACGGTCCACACGGCGCCGCTCGATCCGGAGGACGGCACGCTCGACCTGGACGCGGTCGAGGGGCTGATCACGGCGCGCACGCGGGTAGTCGCGTTCACGCTCGCGTCCAACGCGCTCGGCTCGATCCCCGATGCCGCACGTCTGGCGAACGCGGCGCATTCGGCGGGCGCGCTCGTCTGGGTCGACGGCGTCCACCTGGCCCCCCACCGGCGGGTCGATCGCGCCGCTCTCGCCGCCGACGTGCTGCTCACATCGGCCTACAAGTACTTCGGACCGCACCTCGGGGTGGCCGCTGTCCGCGCCGACCTGGCGCGCGCATTGCCGGCCGACAGGGTACGTCCCGCGCTCGAGGTGCCGGCAGGCCATCGCTTCGAGACCGGCACCTTGTGCCACGAGGCGCTTGCCGGGTTCATCGCCGCGATCGAGTACCTCGAGTCATTGGGGGCGGACGGCGGCGATCGGTCCGCCCGGCTCGACCTCGCGTACTCGCGGATCGAGGCGTACGAACGCGATCTGACCCGTCGGACGTTGGAGCGACTGGGCGAGATCCCGGGCCTCACGCTGTACGGCATCGGCGACCCCGCTCGCGCCGACGAGCGCACGCCGACGTTCTGCTTCAACCTCGACGGCTGGACCCCGGAGGAGCTCAGCACCGCGCTCGGCGAACGCGGGCTGTTCACCTACCCCGGCAACTACTACGCGCTCGGCGTGATGACCGCGCTCGGCCTCGAGGAGTCCGGTGGCGCCGTCCGCGCCGGCTACCTCCACTACACGACTTCGGAGGAAGCCGACCGGTTGTGCGACGCGGTCGCGTCGCTCGTCTGACCCGTCCGACCGGGGTCCTGCCCGCCGCGATCGCCTTCACTTCTTACGTTCGTGCCCGGCGCACGCGGCCCCGAGGCCGCCGCCGTGCGACCAGGAACCATCGGGGCAATGCACCACCGTGCCGCCAAGCGCGATGTCGCGCTTCCAGTTCCCGATGCACGCGTGCCCGTCGCACTCCACGTTGTTCGCGCATCCCGCGAGCGTGCACGCCACCAGGAGCGCGGCGATCAGCTTCGGTGTCCGCACGCACGTATCGTCGCACCCGTCAGGCCGCTTTGAGAAGCGCCTCGGACGGGGGCAGTGCGGCGGCGGGGAGGTCAGGAAGCAGCGGCCCGAGGATGTCGGCGACTCTGCGGCTGTAGAAGAAGTGGCCGCCGCTGGGGTCCACGCGTGCTTCGCAACCCGGGATCGCCGCCGCAAGCGCAAGCGTGTGCGAGAGCGGGACCAGGCGGTCGCCGCGTCCATGCCACAGCGTCACCGGCGTCCCGATATCCGCGAGATCGAAGCCCCACGGGCTCCGGCACACCAGGTAGTCGTCGATCATCGCCCGCGCGCACGTCTGGCGCTGGAGGCCGAGGGCGCGCAGGCTCACATGGGCGATCGCGGGGCCGGCACGCGGTGAGCCGAACGGCACCAGCGGGATCCGGTATCTGAAACTCGGGCTCGCGCCCGGGCCGTGCGCGGGACCGAGCGGGCTCACGGCCGCGAGGCCGACCAGCGTGTCGGCGAGCGCCCAGGCGCACGCCAGTGCGTACGGCGCGCCTGCGGAAACCCCGACGACCGAGAATCGGCCGTGCCCGAGGACGCTCATCAACTCTCCCAGGTCGTGGGCGTGACCGACCACATCGCGGCCCGGGCTCGGGTCCGATCCCGCGAAGCCGGGACGGTTGACGACCACGTAGCGGATCCCCAGGCGCTCGATCACCTCATCGAGGCCGGGCGTGTGCCACCGCGGCGAGCCGATCGCGCCGTGGCAGTAGACGACGGGGAAGCCGTCCGCGGGTCCGCTGGCGACATACGTCACCGCGCGCCCGTCCCGCAGACGGACGACACCAGCACTCCCGATCGTGGCGGTCAGCATCTGGCTCAATGTCCCTGCAAATCACCCTAGGCCAGGCGCGGCAAAGAGTTGTGATGAACCTGTTTCGACTCACAGCCGCTCGAGCATCCGGCGGACGGCCGCGACGAACTCCTCCGGCCGCTCCACCTGAGGCACGTGAGCGGCGCGAGGAATCGTGACCACGAGCACGTCCGGACGGGTGGCGCGGATCTCGCGAAGCGTCGAGATCGGGATGATCCGGTCGCGCCAGCCCCAGATCACGCCGAGGGGCGCCTGCAGGCGCCCGAGGTCGGCCCGCAGGTCGGCCCCGAGCACCGCCGCGACAGCCGCGCCGATCTGCGTGGAGCCGCGCGATGCCTGGAGCATCATTCGCGCATCGTCGGCGCCCAATCGCTGCGGCTCGGCGATCGCTCCCCACAGCAGGGCGCGACGCGCGGCCGGCACCCGCGCGACCGGCGCGCCGACGATACGCCTGAGGGCGACCGCCGGATCGCCGAACGCGCCCGCCACGGCCCGCAGCGCCCGCGGCCCGGGGGCGAACCCCGCCGGCGCGGACAGCACGAGGCGGCGGACGAGGTCCGGGCGCGCGATCGCGAGCCGGAACGCGACCGCGCCGCCCAACGAGTTGCCGAGCAGGTCGAACGGCCCGCCGGCCCGCTCGGCCAGCGGGTCGGCGAGCGCCGCGGCGGCCGTGTCGAGGTCGAATCCGTTCGCCGCCGGCGCGGACTCGCCGAACCCCGGGAGATCGGGAGCGATCACACGTCGATCCTCGGCCAGGGCCGGAGTCACGAGCCGCCACACGGCGCGGCTCGCGCCGACTCCATGGAGAAGCACGAGCGGCGGGCCCTGTCCGCTCTCGTCGATCGCGATCATCGTGTCAGGCGCGTTCCGGGGTGGGTGGACCCTTCACCGGTAAGTAACACAATGGCATCTGGTCGCGACACACAATGTGCCGCGTGAACGGTACTGCCGCCGCGCGCACCGCCGACGGGGACCGGCTCGTGGTGTGCGACGTCGCTCTGTTCTACGCGGAGCGGAGCGGTGGCATACGAACGTACCTGAACGAGAAGGCGCGGTTCGCGAGGACGACCGGCGCGTTCGAGCACCACCTCGTCATACCGGGAAAGCGCATGCTCCACGCGGGAGGACGCCACGAACTGCCCTCGCTGCAGCTCGCCGCCTCGAACGGGTACCGCCTCCCGCTCGGCGTCCGAGCGGTGCGGGACACGCTGCGCGCGGTCAGGCCCGACGTGGTGATCCTGCACGACCCGTTCTGGCGCCCGCTCAGCGTCACGCGCGAGGCGCACCGGCTGGGCGCCGCGGTGGTGGCGGTCCACCACGCCTCGCCGGCGCTCCACGCCGCCGGCATCCCCGGTCCCGACGCGCTCTACAAGCCCGCGCTCCGGCGCATCTACCAGCACGCCTACGAGCACGTCGATGCGGTGATGTCGATCGTCGACACCGCGCAGGACTCGGGCCGATCGGCCGCGATCAAGCTTCAGTTCGGACTGCATCCGGCGTTCCGGCCCGGCCCTGCGGTACCGGGAGACCACCTGATGTTCGTCGGGCGCGTGTCGCTCGAGAAGCGGATCGGGGACATCCTCGACGCGATGGCGATCGGTCGCTGGGGGCGACCGCTGCGGATCGTCGGCAACGGCCCGGCCAAGCCGGTGCTCGAAGCCCGGGCGCGCCGCCTCGGACTCTCGGGCATGGTCGAGATGCGGCCGTTCGTGGCCGACCGCCGCGCGCTGGCCCGGCTATACCGGGAGGCCGCCTGCGTCGTCGCGCCCGGCCCGCACGAGACGTTCGGCCTGGCAGTGCTCGAGGCGGCCGCCAGCGGCGCCCGCGTCGTGGCGTGCTCGTCGACGCCGGCCGCGGCCTTGGCCGCGCCGCTGGTGGGGACGTTCACGCCGAAGGACCCGGTGGATCTGGCGCGCGCTGTCGAGCGAGCCCTGGCCACGCCGGTCGATCCGGTGGCCGCGGGCGCGCTGGGAACGTCGATGAGCTGGGAGCGCGTGTTCGAGGCCGAACTGGTCGATCTGCAACGGCTTTGCCGGTAGCCGGCGCGATCCATCCACGCCGGGTGGCGAGGCTGAGGGATGAGGCCCATCGCGTGCTTGCGGGGAACTGGCGACAGGGGAGCCTCGCCGACGGGACTACATACGGCTTCACCTGCCCGTCGCCGCCGCGCTATCGCCACCAGTGGTATTGGGATTCGTGCTTTCACGCGATCGTGTGGCGCCACTTCCAGCCCGAGCGGGCGCGTGAAGAGCTGCGCACGCTGATGCGCGGCGGCCGGCTCGACGGCTTCATCCCCCACACGATCTTCTGGCACGACCGCGCCGGCTGGCGCCGGGCGCCGTTCTACGCCACGCACTCGCTGCGCGGCAACCAGGGAACCGCGCACATCCAGACGCCGCTGCTCGCACTCGCGTGGGAGATGGTGGCGGCCCGTTCGGCGGACGATCCCGGATTCCGCGGAGAGGCGCTCGACGCATTGCGCCTGCACTACGACTGGCTCGGCCGTCACCGCGATCCCGACGGCGACGGGCTGATCTCGATCATCCACCCCGACGAGTCGGGGCTCGACGACTCGCCCAAGTACGACCCGGTTTTCGGCTGGATGAGCCACTACCTGCCGGGCTACTTCTGGCTGGTCGAGCGCTCACGGCGGCTCCGCTACGACTCGCACGCGATCATCGCCCGTTATGACGAGCACATCGAAGACGTGCTCGTCAATGTGTTCTACGCGCTGTCGCTGCGGTCGCTGGCCCGGCTCACCGGGGACGAGACCTACCAGTTGCGGGCGCTGCGCACCGAGCGCGCTTTGGTCGAGCACTGCTGGGACGAGGAGCGCGGCCTGTTCTGGGACCTCGCCGGGGCCGAACAGACGCCGCTGCGAGTGTCGACCTGGTCCTCGCTCGCACCGCTCGCGCTGCCCTCGCTGCCCGAGCCGATCGCGCGGCGGCTGATCGAGGAGCACCTGCTCCACCCGCGCCGCTACCGGGCGCGGTACGGGATCCCGTCGGTGTCGATGGAGGAGCCGAGCTTCCGGGCCGGCTGGCACCTGTTCCGCTGCTGGCGCGGCCCGTCGTGGATAAACACCGTTTGGCTGCTCGTGCCGGCGCTCCGGAGGTTCGGATACTCGGCGGAGGCCGACCGGATCCTGACCTCATGCGTCGAGCTCGTCGAGCGCCACGGGTTCCGCGAGTACTACAACCCGCTCAACGGCGAGGGATTGGCCGCGCGGCGCTTCGGCTGGTCGACGCTGCTGGTCGACCTGCTCGTCGACGTGGACGGCGGCGGCGGAGGCGGGGCCGAGGCGCCGGTCGACGGCCCGTTTGTCGGCAGCGTTCGCGAGGAGTTACGCGCGATGGGCGCCGAGGCCGCCGGCGAGGCCGCGCGCAGGCTGAATCGCCGGGCCGCCGCCGCGGCTGCCGCGGCGCGTCGGCTGCGGCTGGGGTAGGACTTAGTCCGCCCTCGCCGCCCGCACCGGTGCGCCGGCTCGGTGATTCGTGCCGACGATCTTCCCGGGGTTCAGGTGCTGCCCGGGGTCGGTCCCGTTGAACAACGCCTCGAGCATCGCCACGCCCGGAGCGGAGATGTCCTGCTCGAGCCACTCAGCGTGCTCGGTGCCGACCGCGTGGTGATGCGAGAGCGTCGCGCCGTTGTCGACGAACGCCTGCTGAATCGCGGTCTTGACCACCTCGTACTCGGCTTCCATCGCTACCGGGGACGTCGCCTTGAACGCGAACGTGAAGTACAGGCAGGCCCCGGCGTGGTAGCTGTGCGACAGGTGGCACATGAGATAGCCCTGGACGCCTACGCGGGCGAAGGCGCCGTTCGCGGCCGTGGTCACCGCCTCGTAGAGCGGCTTCAGATTGCTCCACGTGGTCGCAGTCTCGGACACGTCCCCGGCGGCTCCCCGGTCGAGCAGGAAGTCCCGGATGTACGGGATATCGAACTTCTTCTGGTCGTACAGCGCCCCCGGCCCCGAGCCGATGCACAGCCCGCCGTGGCGCTTGACGAGCTTGCCGACGGCGCGCCGCTGCGCCGTCACGTGCTGCTCGCTGCCCTCGTAGCCGATGAACGACAGACACATCTCGTTCAGATCCCACCCTAGCTTTCGGCTGAGAAACAGCCGCAGCGCGCGTGATTGCAACTTGTCCGTGGACGTCGGCATGACCCGCATCGCGAACGAGAACTGGGTCTCGTTCGCATCTGAGACCCGCGTCACCGATACCGAGTACTCGCTCGCCGCCAGCTCCTGCATCGCGGTGAGCGCGGCCGAGAACGTCGGGAACAGGTAGCCGAGGATCACGCGCTTGTCGGGGATTCGCCGGACGTGGACCGTCGCCTCGGTGATGATCCCGAGCCGCCCCTCGCTGCCGAGCACCATCTCGCGGACGCTCGGGCCGGTCGACGTCGTCGGGATCGGCCGGGTCACGAGCGTTCCCGACGGCGTGACCACGCGCAGTCCCTTGGTCATGTCCGCGATGTCCCCGTAGCGGTCGGATTGCATCCCGGACGAGCGCGTGGCGATCCAGCCGCCGAGCGTCGAGTGCGTGAACGAGTCGGGGAAGTGGCCAAACGTGTAGCCGCGCGCCGCGAGTTGCTCCTCGAGGTCAGGACCGAACACCCCGGCCTGGACACGCGCCAATCGCGAGTCGGCGTCGATCTCGAGCACCTTGTTCAGGCGCTCGAGGTCCACCGAGATCACAGACCGGGTCTCGATGGCCGGCGCCTCGAGCGATCCGGAGATCGAGGAGCCGCCGCCGAACGGGATCACGACTGCGTCGAATCGCATTGCCGCCTCGAGGATCGCGGCGACCTCGTCCTCGGAGCCGGGGCGCACGACCGCATCGGGAACCCGTGGCAGCTCACCGGCGCGTTGCCAGACCAGGTCGCGCAACGACTTCCCGCGAGCGTGGACGAGCCGGTCAAGCCGGTCGAGCGATACGAACTCGGGGGACACGGCCTGCTCGAGCGCCTCCCACAGGTCGCCCGGGAGCGCCGGATCGGGGATCTCGAGCTGGTCGAATCGCAGCGGCGCGGCCCCTTTGCTCCGGACGTCAACGCCGATCGCCTCGAGGATGAACGGCGCCAGAGCGGGCTTGTCCTCGTGCGTGAACTCGACCCCCTCGTGACCCCATCCCCACCACTTCATCGCAGCCATAAACTCACCTTCGCTTGCCTTGCTTGGCCGCCGGACCCGAGGTCGGCGCGCCACCGCAGCGTAGTAGTTCTGTGCCGCCGGGTGCGGCCCCCGGCAGTGCGGCCGGATGCGACCTCCACCGATGGCTACATCGTGCGCGAGCCGATCTGCTAACCCTCGCGTATGACTATTCAGACCGGGATGCGCCAAGAGCCCCTGTCCGCCGACGAGCTCGACGCGATCAACGCGTGGTGGCGCGCCGCCAACTACCTGTCGGTCGGGCAGATCTACCTGCTCGCCAATCCCCTGCTCCGCGAGCCGCTCCGCCCGGAGCACATCAAGCCACGGCTGCTCGGCCACTGGGGCACAACCCCGGGCCTCAACTTCGTCTACGTCCACATGAACCGGGCGATCCGGGCGCGCGGGATCAGCGCGATTTTCGTCACCGGGCCCGGTCACGGCGGGCCCGGCGTCGTCGCAAGCACGTATCTCGACGGGACCTACAGCGAGGTCTATCCGCATATCGGTCGCGATGAGGAAGGCCTGCGGCGGCTGGTTCGCCAGTTCTCGTTCCCGGGCGGGATCCCGAGCCACGTGGCCCCCGAGACGCCCGGCTCGATCCACGAGGGCGGTGAGCTCGGATACGCGCTGCTGCACGCGTACGGCGCGGTACTCGACAACCCGGACCTCCTGGCGCTGTGCGTGATCGGAGACGGCGAGGCGGAGACGGGCCCGCTGGCAGCGAGCTGGCACTCGAACAAATTCCTGAATCCGGCGCGCGACGGTGCGGTGCTGCCGGTGCTGCACCTGAACGGCTACAAGATCGCCAACCCGACGGTGTTAGCGCGGATCCCGGGCGATGAGCTGCGGGCATTGCTCGAGGGCTACGGCTACGCGCCGCGGTTCGTCGAGGGCTCGGATCCGGCGGAGATGCACGGGCTGATGGCCGCGGCGCTTGACGATGTTCTCGACGAGATCGGGGCGATTCAGCGGCGCGCACGCGAGGATGGCGACCTGACGCGCCCGCGCTGGCCGATGATCGTGATGAAGACGCCGAAGGGGTGGACCGGCCCGAAAGTGGTCGACGGGCTCCCGGTCGAGGGCACCTGGCGCGCGCATCAGGTGCCGCTTGCCGAGGTGCGCACCAACCCTCAGCACCTTGCGATGCTCGAGGAATGGATGCGCTCGTACCGGCCTGAGGAGCTGTTCGATGAGACCGGCGCGGTCGTCCCGGAGATAACCGCGCTCGCGCCGAAGGGCGAGCTGCGGATGAGCGCCAACCCGCACACCAACGGCGGGCTGCTGCTGCACGACCTCGAGCTGCCCGATTTCCGTGACTACGCGATAACGGTGAGCGCGCCGGCGGCCACGACCAGCGAGGCGACTCGTGTGCTCGGCGGCTGGTTGCGGGATGTGATGTCCGCGAACCCCGATCGCTTCCGTTTGATGGGACCCGACGAGACCGCGTCGAACCGGCTCTCGGCGGTGTTCGAGGCGACTGATCGGGTGTGGGAGGCCGAGTTGCTCCCGACGGACGACCACCTGTCGCGCGATGGGCGTGTCATGGAGGTTCTCTCCGAGCATCTGTGCCAGGGGTGGCTCGAGGGCTACGTGCTCACCGGTCGCCACGGCCTGTTCAACTGCTACGAGGCGTTCATCCACATCATCGACTCGATGTTCAACCAGCACGCGAAGTGGCTGAAGGTGACCAGGCACATCCCGTGGCGCCGGCCGTTGCCGTCGCTTAACTACCTCCTCTCTTCGCATGTGTGGCGCCAGGACAACAACGGGTTCTCCCATCAGGATCCCGGCTTCATCGACCACGTCGTGAACAAGAAGGCGGAGATCATCCGGGTGTACCTACCGCCCGACGCCAACTGCCTGCTATCGGTCGGCGACCACTGTCTGCGCAGCCGCCATTACGTGAACGTAATCGTCGCCGGGAAGCAGCCGGCCTTGAACTACCTGACGATGGACCAGGCGATCGCCCACTGCACGCGCGGCATCGGCATCTGGGAATGGGCGTCGAACGACGAGGGCCAGGAGCCGGACGTGGTGATGGCGTGCGCGGGCGACATTCCGACGCTCGAGACGGTGGCGGCGGTGTCGATCCTGCGCAAGCGGGTGCCCGACCTGAAGATCCGGGTCGTTAACGTCGTCGACCTGATGCGTCTCGAGCCCGACACCGAGCATCCGCACGGAATGTCCGACCGTGAGTTCGACGCGCTGTTCACGGCGTCGCGGCCCGTGATCTTCGCCTACCACGGCTATCCGCTGCTGATCCACCGGCTGACCTACACCCGCAACAACCACCACAACATCCACGTCCGCGGCTACAAGGAAGAGGGCACGACGACGACGCCGTTCGACATGGTGATGCTCAACGACCTCGACCGCTTCCACCTGGTGATGGACGTGGTCGACCGCGTACCCGGGCTGGGCGAGCGCTGCGCGCACCTGCGTCAGGACATGGTCGACGCCCGCCTGCGCGCCCGCGCGTACACGCGGGAGGTCGGGGACGACATCCCAGAAGTGCGCGACTGGGTGTGGCCAGGGTCGAACGCGGGCGTCGCGGTCTCCTCGAGCGCTGCCTCGGACACATCAGCGGACCAGTAGAACGCGCCGTTGCGGGTCCTCGTCGTCAACGCCGGCTCGAGCAGTCTCAAGCTGTCGGTCGTCGGACCTGGGGATGAGACGCTGGCTTCTGCGGAGCTTTCCGCGCCGCGGGCGGTGGTCGACGACGATGAGTTGCGCGCCGCTCTTGGGGACCGCGGTCTCGGCGAAGTCGACGCGGTCGGGCACCGGATCGTGCACGGAGGCTCGCGGTTCCGCTCGGCGGTGGTGGTCGACGCGAGCGTACGGCGGGCGCTCGGGGAACTGGTCGACCTGGCTCCGCTCCATCAGCCGAAGTCGCTGGCCTCGCTCGACGCGGTGTCGCGGGCGCTCCCGGGGGTGCCGGCGGTCGCGTGCTTCGACACGGCATTCCACGCCACATTGCCGGATGCGGCGTTTACTTACGCGCTGCCCGCGGATTGGAGTTCGCGATGGGGAGTTCGGCGGTACGGGTTCCACGGGCTATCGCACGCGTGGATCGCCCGGCGGGTGCCTTCGTTGGTGGGGGCGTCTTCTTCTTCGGGCTTGCGGATTGTGAGCTGCCACCTGGGAGCTGGGGCGTCGTTGTGCGCGATCTTGGGTGGGCGGTCGGTGGACACGACGATGGGTTTCACGCCGCTCGAGGGGTTGGTGATGGCCACGCGGTCGGGCAGCGTCGACCCGGGCCTGGTGCTGTGGCTGCTCGGGCGGGGAGACCTGTCCGAGGACGAGCTCGGCCACGCGCTCGAGCACGAGTCGGGTCTGCTCGGACTGTCGGGCACGGCCGACATGCGCGAGGTCTTGGGTCGAGCCGGCGGCGGGGACGCGGCGGCACGGTTGGCGCTGGACGTGTACCTGCACCGCCTATGCGGGTTGATTGCGTCGATGACGGCCGCACTCGGCGGTCTCGACGTGCTCGCGTTCACCGGCGGCGTCGGCGAGCACAGCGCCGAGATCCGGGCGGGCGCCGCCGGGGGGCTTTCGTTTCTCGGCGTTGGGGTCGACGGTGCTCGTAATGAGAGGGCATCTGGGGATGTGGACATCTCGGGTGCGGGCGCCGGCGTGCGCACGGTGGTCGTTCGCGCCCGTGAGGACCTCGAGATCGCCGGCCAGGTCCGTTCCGTGCTTCGGACCTAGGGTCTTTGTTCTGAAAACGCGGGGCGCGCCGGGTTTGAGCCGACGCGCCCGTGCGTTTCGTGAGTTACTAGCTGACCGCCATGCCGGCCGGCGCCGAACCGGCCGGGAGTGCCGTCGGCGAGCCCGGAAGCTCGGTCAGGCTTCCACCGTCGACCGCGAACGCGCCGACCGCCCGGGCCGCGCTCTCGTCGACGAACAGCCAGCGCCCGTCGGGGCTCAGCCGGGCGTCCACCGCGCCAACGCCGCCGGTACCTCTGATCGAGGTGCTCCCGAGCAGCGCCAGCGACCCATCACGCCCGATGGCGTAACGGGAAATCGTCCCCGACGCCGTATTCACCGTGAACAGGTACCGACCGTCGTGACTGATCTCGACCCAGCACGGCGCGGTCTGCAGGTCCCCGAACGGCGATGATCCGATCGGCGTCAGCGTCCCTTGGGGTCCGTCCTGGAACGCGGACACCGTCCCCGTCCCTGCTCCGCCGTTGTGGGCGTTCGACACGTACAGCTGGTCAGGATCGGTCGGACGGAACTCGCTCCCGAAGGGCCCGAGCCCCTGGGCCGGGAACGGGGAGCCGGGGGCCGCGACGGCGCGTCCCGCGTAATCGATCGTGAAGCTGTCGATCTGTGAGGTGCCGACTCGCGTGCCCACGAGCCTGGTTCCATCAGCGTTGAACAGCACATCACCCGGTTGCGCGTCCGACGGCAGGGCGATCGTCGCACCCGGAATCGGGCGCAGGGCGCCCCAGTCGCTGAGCCGGAATCCGCTGTAGTCGGTTCCGCCAACGCCGGCGTTGGCGACGTACACGAGGTCACCGTGGACGGCGACGCTCACCGGCATTGCGCCGCCCGACGGTACGACTCCGTTCGGAACCAGGCTCAGCGCTCCGTCGCGCTCGATGCGAAGCACCGAGATGTCGTTGCTGCCGGCGTCCACGGCGATCACGAAGCGGCGGTCGGACGAGAGTTGAATGGAGCCTTGCGAGGCGAGACCCGATCCGGTTCCCTGACCGCCGGCGATGAACGGGGATCCGGGTTCCGCCGTGAGCGATCCATCGGCATGACGGTCGAATGCCGCGATCGTGTTGACGCCGGCGGTGTTGTCGTCCACGTACACATGACCCACCACTTGCGAGGTGTGGGATGGCGTGGCCGACGCGGTCGCGGGGATGGTCGCCGCGAGGACGGTGACCGCGGCCACTAGTCCGAGCAGCGGTCGACCGAGCCACTTCTGTGTCAGAAGTCGCATAGTTACTTCTCCTTAATTGTGCTTGGGGGCTTTGGGCAGGCCTCAGCGACCGTTCCGGGAGAATCCAGTGAGGCACTGTCGGCTCTTCTCCCAGTGAACGGCGAGCCGCTCACGAGTAGAGCACGTCATCCGCGGGGAATCTCTTAACAATGCACTCCGGGGCGTCACTCGTAAGACTCTCGCAAGCCGCTGTTAAGAACCTCTGGCGGTTTGCTGTGGCAAATCTGGCGGTTTGTTGTGGCAAACCGGCGGCACGAGCTCGCGGGGCTCGCGTCTGGTTCACTGGGGTCGATGGTCGGACGTCTTCTGTATGCGATCGCGGTCCTCGTGGCGGGCATTACAGCGGCGGTCGGGCCTGCGGCCGGTGTCCGGCATCGCGCCTCGCGATCCGGCGTGCGGCCGCTCGTACAGCGCCTCTCGGTCCAGCAGCTGGCCGGGCAGCGAATCATCTACTCGTACGAGGGCCTGCGGCCACCGGCGTCGCTCCTGGCCGCCATACGCGCGGGCGAGGCGGGCGGCGTGATCTTCTTCGCCCCGAACATCTCGAGCACCGGCCAGCTACGGAGCGTGATCGACGAGCTCCAGAGCGCCAGTCTGGCCAGCCCGCTTCACGACCGGCTGTTGATGCTCACCGACCAGGAGGGCGGCGAGGTCCGGCGCCTTCCCGGCGCCCCGATCCTGTCGGAGAAGCAGATCGGTGAGAGCCCCCGGGGCGTTTCAGCGGCCGCTACGGCCGGGGTCGGCGCCGGTCGGAACCTACGCGGCGCCGGCCTCAACGTCAACCTCGCCCCCGTGCTCGACGTCTTCCGTCAGTCCGGGAACTTCATCGACGAGTTCCAGCGCTCCTACTCGAGCAACCCGAAGACGGTCGCCGCGCTCGGCGCCGCGTTCATCTCGGCGCAGCAGCAGCTTGGAGTGGCCGCAACCGCCAAGCACTTCCCCGGGCTTGGCGCGGCTACCCGCAGTCAGAACACCGATCTTGGACCGGTGACGCTGCGGCTCTCGCTGTCGACGCTCCGCGCGGTCGACGAAGCGCCCTACGTGAACGCGATCGCGGCGGGCGTGAAGCTCGTGATGGACTCGTGGGCGGTCTATCCGGCGCTCGACCCGCACCTGCCGGCCGGCTTGTCGTCGAAGGTGATCCAGGGCGAGCTCCGAGGCCGTCTTCGGTTTGCAGGCGTCACGATCACCGACGGGATCGAGGCCGGCGCCCTCGAAGCGTACGGCGGCGTCGGCCGGCGCTCCGTGCTCGCGGCGTCGGCCGGAGCCGACCTGATCCTGTGCGCCGCGACCAATCCCGCCGACAACTCGCCGTCGATCGGGACCACCGCCCGGAACGCGATCGCCTCCGCGCTCGCCCACGGCACGCTCAGCCGGACGGCCGCGGAGCAGTCCACTGGTCGAATCCTCGCGCTGCGCGCCAACCCCTGAGCCACACGCCTGCCTGGCTGGTGGGGTCGCATATTCGCTGAGAGCGAGCGGTCCGATCCCGCGGGATCGGCAAACTAGGTACCGAGCGGCGCCTATCGGGGGCGCCGACCGCCAAGGAGGGACCATGAACATGCTTTCGCTGCGCCCGCCCAGTCCAGCGTTCGTGATATCGGTGATCGCGCTATTCGTCGCTCTCGGTGGCACCAGTTACGCCGCGAGCGAGATGGGTCACGCGACTCCCGCGACTCCCGCGACGTCCAAGCCCAAGCGCAAGCCCGCCAGCGCGACCGCCAAGGAGACGGCGCTGATCAAGAAGCTCGCCGCCACGCTGTCGGTCAAGTACGCCAACTCAGCGGGCAGCGCCGTCACCGCAGCAAACGCGACGAACGCGGTGAATGCGACCAACGCGGTGAATGCGACCAACGCGGTGGATTCCATCAACGCAGTGAATGCGACGAATGCGACGAAGGCACTCGACTCGGTGAACGCCACGAACGCGCTGACGGCCGCCAGCGCGACGACCGCCGCCAGTGCAACTACCGCGACGGACGCCAGCAACGCCACGAACGCGACCAACGCCACAAACGTCGACGGTCACACATTCGCCCAGATCAACGCCTCGGGGACGCCGACGGCGACTGCGCTCAGCAACTTCGGCGGCGTGACCCTGCAGTGCACTTCGCCGGGCTCCACGAGCGGCACGGTCACGCTGTCGATCATCAATAACTCGTCGAGCAGCGGCACCTTCTCCGCGCAGATCGCAACGACCTCAGTGGAGAACTTACAGCATGGAACCGTCCTCGGCGCCACGGGCGGCGTCCCTGCCACCACGAACTTCACGTTCCCGACCACCGCCGCCGCGCAGGTGAACTTCTCCTATGCGGTCCCGTCCGTCGCACCGACCCAGATCGTCACCGGGACATTCGGTATCACCTTGACGCCCAGCGGGCCGAGCGCCGCCTGCAACGTGTTCGGCAATGCACAGGCGTCTTAGGTGTCGGCGATGCTCCCCTGGTCAGTATGCACCGGCGGGGAGCTGTGCCGCTGAGCGGCTAAGCGTTCCCTGCAGCGGCAAGCTGGCCGAGCTGTCACCCACGTAAACCATGTAGTTACCCGGGGCCGCAAGCGTGATCAGTCCGACGGCCGCCAGCAAGATCGCCTGGGTCAAATAAGACGGCTACCCCGGCTCATCATCCCGCCTCCATCCCTCGTACCGTTCGAATGGCCCCCACCGCTCGGGAGCGTCGCGAGGAGCGTCCTCCAAAAGCCGGCGACGCGTCAGGCACCCATGGGGTCGAGCTCGACACCCTGGCTCGGGCGATGTGACGATCGGCCTTTACGGCCGTAGTCTTAATACATGCCCAAGGTGGTTCGCCTGATGCTGGGTCGGCGTGTGCTGCGCACAGTTCTGCTGTTGACGTGTGCTGGCGGGGTCACGGCGGCGGTCGCCACCGCGATGAGCAACCCCACCTCCGGCTCTCCGAGCCGGGCGATCGGCCTGGTGGCGGCGGGGCCGCCCCGCGCGATCGGTCCAACAACCGCCTCGAACCGACGGGCCGCGGTTCGCGACGCGAAGGGCCTGTTGGCGGGTGTGGTGCCGCCCGTCGGAGCGGTTCTTCAATCGCGCGGCACGAGAATCGGGGCCCATGCGCCCCTGTTGACCACTGCCTTCGCGAGCGCGGTCGCGTACAGCACCTGGACGGTCCCGGAGGATCCGGCATCCGTGCTGTCGTTCGTCGAGTCCCATCTGCCGTCAGGCTCGAAGGTGGTTAGCACCGGATCCGGCGGTCCGAATCCAAGCTCGCAGTCGGTCATCCGCTCGTGGCCATCGGTCGACGATGTACTCGACGTTCGTTGGCTCGAGATTGACGTCGCATCAGGCTCCTCGGGCGGTACACAGCTTCACGCCGAATCCCAGTCGCAATGGGTGATCACGCGTCCGAGGGACGAGCAGATCCCAGCGGGCGTGCGGGAGATCGACGTAACCAGTAGCTGGCCCGGGAAGCCTCCGTTCGTCTCGCGCCAGGCGACGAACCGAGCCGAGGTCCGCAGGCTCGTCACGCTGTTCGATGCGCTTGGAATCGTCCAACCGGGCGCGATCAACTGTCCGGAGTTCTCACCTAATCCGGTCGTGGACATCGAATTCCGTGGCGGCGCGACGAACCGAGTGGTCGCCGACGCCAGCGTGAGTTCTGAGGCCAGCTTCTCGTGGCCCCCAGACGTTCCGGGTTGGGCCTGTTTTCCTGTCGCGTTCACTGTCCGCGGGCGTAACTGGAGCCCACTTAGCGGCAACGTGATCACGCCGATTGAACGCCTGCTGCGCGTCAACCTCGGATCTTGAACTTGCTCGAGCTCAAGCGACCGGCGGCCGCTGAGCTTTGGGGCCAAGCGGATCGAGCTGATCTCAATCGAGCTAAACCGAACGGGCGGTGCGAGATTCGTAGTTGTTGTCGCTGACGTTGGCTGAGTCCGAACTATCCCGCCACAAAGGTCGGCTTCGTCGCCGTCATCAGGCGCTGGGTGGAGAACGGATGCTCGGCTAGATCGACCAAGCCGGCCGCGTGAAGAATCTCCACCAACTCGCTGCCGGTGATCGCGCTGCCGCCAGCCAGGCAAGCCGAGTGAACGGCGCGGGCACGCGCAAACTCAGATCCTTGAGCCGGGATCGCGACGGGCAAAATCATCGCTCCGCCTGGTTTCAGCGCACGGAAGACGTTGTGAATGCCGCCCAGGAACGCCGATCGAGGAATGAACGGTTGCGGGAACCACGCCAAGTCATATTGGTCCTGATCACATAGGTCCGCGACGGACTGCAGTCGTAACTCGATGCTCCCCGAGACTCCACTGTGCGCCACTTCGGCCTTCGCAAGGTTGAGAACGTCCGGCAACACGTCCAACCCAACGACACGCGTCCCCGGGAAACGCTCAACGAGCCTGATCGAAATCGCCCCAACGCCAACGCCGACGTCCAGGAAAGACGCCCGTCCTGCCGCAAACGTGGCCGCGACCGCCGGCAGTTGCGGCAGCAGCAGGTCAGCGATGACGTCCGCCCCACGACCGCTCGCCCGTCCGAATGAGAGAATCGTCTCGGGATCTTCGCTGGCCCACGCCATGTTCTGGTCAGTAGCGTGTTGAAGCGCCCGGCGCAACAGATACTGCGCCCAGTTCGCGAGGGCCTCCGGGTTGCTGTACATCGGGTCGTCGACGGCCAACTGGAACGTTTCGTCCCTGACCCGCGCAATGGCGCCGGCCGCAACGAGCAACTGCGCGTCGACGAGGTCGATGTCTTCGGACAGCGGTTGTCCGTCGAGGATGCGCTGCCAAGCGCCCGTCGACCCCATTCGCGAGAACGCGGCTAGAACCATCGGGTGCTCGAGCGCTGACACAAGTACCCCGGCGTTGCCAGCGGCCGAAACCTGATTGTTGTCGGATCCTCCGGCCATCACGTACTCCTAGCGACACAGCTCCCCACCGGACCTACGTCGCGTCTAAGCCTACTGACCATGCTCGGTAACTGCTGCCGTTGCGCGCGCCGCAAAGTAGAAGCCTTGCAGCCACGGTATCCGGCCTGCTCCTCCGCCACGAGCAGCGCCTGCTGGGTCGCCAAACGAGTGGCGCGGCTCGAGCAGTCCGCGATATGAAAGAGCAATGGTCCGCGCAGGCGGTGCGGGCTCGGCTACTGCCCGTAGACGTCGCAACACCAGCGCCCTTCGGCGTTCGCAGCGACGTGCGAACGCGATCCGGGGTCATAAACGTGTCACTGGACTAATGTGACCCCGGTCAGGCGCCGCACGAGCTCATCGGCGACGATCGCGTGCGCGTCGCAAATGCGGCCAATGTGAAGCAGAGAGTCGGTCTCAGCCGCTACCGCTCCGTCCCCCAGTCGTAGAACGACCGGCACGGACGGGGCGAGGGCACTGGCAGCCAGACCGATCTCGACATTCACGAGGTCGGTTGAGGTGACGGCGGCGACCACCGCGCAGCGGCGGATGCCGAGCAGCTCAAGGGTCGCTCGGTCCTCTCCGCGCCCGATCGAGACCGGGGTCCCGGCGTCACCTGCCAGCCTCAGGCATGGTGCACCCGGATCGCGCTCGACCGCGAGCACCGGGATGCCGGAGCGCCGGAGGCGCTGGGCCAGACGGAAGCCGACCTGCCCGAAGCCGACGAGCAGCACGTGCCGGACCGCGGGCGCTGCACGCGCGCCGAACAGGGCGGTCAGCCGCGGCCGGCTCAGCCTGCGAACGAGCGCGGCGGTGAACACAGCCAGCAGCAGCACGGCGGCGATCGTGTCGAGCGTCGAAACGAGCTTGAACCACGCCGGCGCCCGCGCCGCGCCCGGCGCCCCCGCCACGGTCGCCACCGACCTGGTGCTGAAGTACAGGGCGTTCAGCAGATCGTCGTGGACGGCAAGCATCGAGCTTCCCGCCTCAACGAGCAGCGCAGCGAGCAGTCCCAGCCCCGCCCCGAGCAGCAGACGCAACGCGTCATCAACCAAGCGCACGCCGCTTCGGACACGGCGGACCGGCTCGGCACCGGCCGCGAGGCATTGCGCGGCGAGCTCCTCCGCCACGAGGTCTGCCGGCGATAGGACATTCACCGTCGGCACCGCGCGATGCAGCTCACGCGTGACGGTCGCATCGAACATCGTCGTCCACACCGGCAGCTCGGGCCGGACGTGAGCACTCAGCAAGGACAGGCGGAGCGACAGGACGTCATCCCGGGTGAGGATCACGACCGCTAGCCACCGGTCTGGCTCAAGCGACGCGGAGATCTCCGCGTCGGACGCGTATTCCACGTACTCGGCGCTGTGCCCGCCCTGCTCAAGCCGCGACACGAGCGCCTCGGCGAGGCTCTCCTCGTCGCCGAGGACAAGAATCGCCCGTCCTGTGGGGCGCATTGCGCCAGCCATCGGCGGAGCCTACATACCGACCGCTGGGCGGAATTTGTCGCCGCGCCGCCGTTACCGTTGCAGAGGCGAGGGACGTCCACGAACGTAGCCTCTTACGCTCGCCGCCGGGACCGGCGAAATGGCGATTACCCAGGGCCTGCCAGAGACGGCCGGCAGTCTGGCGTCAGTGGAAGCTCTTGAGGAACGCGAGCTGTGCCCTGCGACCGATGGTTAGCTGCTTATCGCCGATGCCGATCTCCTGAACGATCCCGTGGCGGACCTTGAGCACAGCGGTCGATGGGCCGTTGGGCGCGAGATACCAGAAGTTCAAGCCGACATGGAACGGCGCTTCGAGCTTGAATCGCTTGCGAGCGGCGGCGACGCTCGCGCCGGGACGGATGCCGCGCAACGAGTAAAAGACACTGGAGGTCGAAGCCCAGATGACGCGCGCCGTGAAACGCTTGCGTTCTTTGTGCGGGAGCTTGTCGAGCAGTGCCGGCGAGGCATAGCCGACGCGCACCCCGGTCGGGGTCAGGCAGAAGAAGTCCTCGTAGCGCTGGCCGCGGTTGGAGCTGTACGTGTACCTGCGCCGCACCTGTGCCCGGGGCATCCCGAGCCGAACCAGGCCGAGTGTGACCCCGCTCAGCCGCCCGGTCGCCCTCGGGCAGCCCGCGGCCGTGGGGCCCGGTCCCGGACCCGCGCCGCTATTCGGGGACGTATTGGCTGGAGCGCCGCAGGTGTCGGGGATGGGGTCGCCGGCGAAGCGGTTCTCCAGGTACTGGAGCGCCAGCGGCCAGAAGACGGCCAGGCCGGTGAGGTGCTCGTTGGCCGCCGGGTCGCGGTCGTAGTCGATCTTGGCGCCTGCCAGGCAGTCTCTGGCGACGAGCTGATCGACGGGCTGAATGCGGGCGAGCTCATCGTTGATCGCGTTGTAGAAGAAGGACGGCGCGGTGGGGACGGGAGCGTCGTCCATATATAGGTTCTCGAGCACGTTCTTGACCTGGGGTGCCTGCGCGAGCTCTGGAGAGCTCGAATAGACGGTGAACTGTGAGGCGTTACCGCCCGGCTCGTTGGTCGCCGCGCCAGCGCATCCGCTCGCGTCCTCGCCATCCTGCTGCGCGAGCGTCTGGCCGGCGGCGTTGAGGATCTGATCCAGGTTGAGCTGGGGGTAAGCGCGGTTGATCGCGACGAGGACGCCGATCTCGACCCCGTACCAGGGTGAGCCGTCGAGCGTGCTCATCGTGTAGTCGAGGTCGGGGAAGATCCCGCCGGCCGCGACCGCGACGATGTTCAGCTCGGGCGCGTAATTGGGAGCGAGCGACTCGGCCCAGGTGGACGCGATCGCGCCCCCCGAGTAGCCGTTCATCCCGACCTCGGTGCGCGTCCCCTCGAGTCCATCCGGCGCGTAGCTCTCGGCGGCCCTGATCGCGTCGAGCGTCGCATAACCGGTCATCGGCCCGACCGCCCACTCCGACTGCGGTCCCTCGTAGTCGGGGACGACAACGTCCCACCCTTGCTGGAGCTCCTCCTCAATCAGCGCGGACTCAGCGTTCTGGGTGCTCCCACCGTTGTTGCCGCCCTGCATCGTGTACGAAGGTGCGCAGTTCAGCGTCAGGCTGTCATAGGCGGTCTGGTAAGCGACCAGCTTGCGCGGCCCCGGGGCCGGAGAGGACGGAATAATCACCGTGGCCACCGTCGCGACAGCCTCGCCCGTCGAGTCGCTGGTCCGATACAGCAGCTGATACGCGGTGCTCGACGCGGCGTCCATCGCACCGACGAGCGTGACCTGCCGAGAGCGCAGCACCGTGCCCGGCGGGTAAGACGCGAGATTCGCGGGCGGCGTGTAGAACGGATCGGAGTTCGGGGGAATTGGCGTCGCGCGCGCCACACACGGCGCGAGCGCCACGGTCATAATGGCCGCGGCGAATGCCGCGACAAGCTGCAGACACGATCCCTTCATCGACATCTCCCGTGCTTCGGCAGGGATCCTAATGCTCCGTCGGCCCAAAGGGCGTCGCTTGCTGGTCCGCGTTCGGGTCTAGAAAGGGCGCAGGCGGCAGATCGGCGCGACGCGCGCGCAGGAGCCTACGCCGGCATCGCGAGCGGACGCCGGACCGTCCCAGCCTGCGGCGACGACGACCAGCCGACCGGCTCGCGCATCACAGCCCGTTGAAAAGTGTCCCACGGGGATGTCGGTTAGAGCCGGCCTTTCGCGGAGCGGGCCCTAGCGGTTCGGGACCGGATCGGGACTGGAGCGCTGGTGTGGTGCACGTTTCCCGCGCTAGGTTTCAACCAGCCGATCGGCTGACCAGCGGAAGAGAGTTGCGAAATGGAGATAATGAGCCCGCTCGACGCGTTGTTTCTGGACGTCGAGGACGCAGTGACGCACATGCACATCGGATCGGTGGGCATCTTCGAGGGCCCTGCGCCTGGGCCGGGGGAGGTGCAGTCGGCGGTTGCCGCCCGATTGCCGCAGGTCCCTCGATATCGGCAGAAGGTCCGGTTCGTGCCGCTCGCGCTGGGCCGCCCGACGTGGGTGGACGATCCACATTTCAATCTCGAGTACCACGTGCGGCGCACGGCACTTCCGGCGCCCGGTGGCGATGAGGAATTGCGCAACCTCGTCGGGCGGGTTATGTCGCAGCAGCTGGATCGCGCAAAGCCGCTCTGGGAGATGTGGGTTACGGAGGGGCTCGGCGACGGCCGCTGGGCGGTGATCTCAAAGGTCCACCATTGCATGGTCGACGGGGTCGCGGGGACTGACCTGATGACCGTGATCCTCGGCAAGGAGCGCGCGGCGACGGCCGCGGTCGACGATGGCTGGGCGCCGGCGCCCGAACCGAGCTCGGCCGCGCTGGTGACTCACGCGCTGGCGCAGCGCGCGGCCAGTCCGCGCGAGGGGTTGCGGACCGTGCTGTCGGCGGTGAGCGGTCCGCGCCGCGTTGCCCGACAGACCGTTGACGTCGCCCGCGGTTTCGCGAATCTGCGGATGCTTCTGAGCCGCAACCCCTCCAGCACGCTCAACGGTCCGATCGGCCCGCACCGACGGTGGGGCTGGGCGAGGGCGCGGTTGGTGGACATCAAGCAGATCCGCGCGCTTCACGGCGGCACGATCAACGATGTCGTGCTCGCCGCGATCACCGGTGGCTTCCGGGATCTCCTGCTCAGTCGCGGCGAGACCGTCGAGGGACGCTTTCTCCGCACGCTCGTGCCCGTGTCGGTCCGCGCCGATGATGCGCCCGGGACCTATGACAACAAGGTCTCTGCAATGTTCGCCGAGCTGCCGGTCGGGCTGGAGGATCCCGTCGAGCGAGTGCATTCCCTGCACGAGCAGATGCAGGACCTCAAGCAGTCCGGGCAGGCCGTCGCGGCGGAGCGGCTGACTGCGCTCGGCGGGTTTGCCCCCGCGATGCTGCTGGCGCTCGGAGGGAGGGTGGCCACGCGGCTGCCGCAGAGCAGCGTTAACACCGTCACCACCAACGTCCCCGGCCCGCAGTACCCCTTGTACCTCGCGCAGCGGCGGATGCTCGAGGCGTTTCCGTTCGTCCCCCTGGGGGGCCACGTGCGGGTCGGCGTTGCGATCTTCTCTTACGACGGCGGGATCAACTTCGGCGTCACCGGCGACCTTGACACCGCCCCCGACATCGGGGTGCTCTGCCGCGCCATCGAACGTGGCGTCGCGGAGCTGCTGGACGCGCCATCGCCGAAACCCGACAAGCGGCGAGCCCGCGCGGGCGCACGACCCTGAAGAACGCTTCAGATCCATCGAGCTTTTCTCACGCTCCCTAGCTATCCGTACGGGCCCCACCGCCTGCCCGCCGGTGGCGTAGACAACGACGAAGCACGACGGCGACGCCCGCGAAGGCGACCGCTCCTGCTTCGGCCCGACCACCGAGAAACGCACGCTGACAAGGGTGGCGCTACCGAGATAGACGACGAGCGGCGGCGTGTTGCCGACTCGTCCTCGACGATTCGGAAGGGGCAGTGGCGTCTGTGTGCGGGAGCGCCGAAGCGCTCCCGCGGAACTGGCTGTGCTCAGAGCTCGAGCCCGGCGCTGGCGTGCATCATCGGTGCCTTGCCGTCGTGGACCGCGCCGATGATCGCGAGGCCGGCCGGCAGCGTCCAACAACTGGTGAGCAGACCTGGCTCCCTCCTCTGGAGAGCGGATTGGCTTGCCGCCTGCTCTAACCGAAGCGGGCCAGGGACGGCGGCGCGGACATCATGGCCACTGGCGTCTCGGCTGCTACCTCACACCCGACCGGTCGCGGAAGCGAAGCGATCAGCGCTCCAAGTCGGTCGTCCGTTCCAGGAGGCAGCCCGAGACCGGGCGTGCACTCCTGCTCCGACCGGATCGTTAGCCGCGATCTTGCGAGCAGCGGGAGGGTCGGCGGGCGCGCAATTGGCGAATACGAGGGACGGGGTCACGCGCGGGCGTGACACCTGCATCGTTGGGATCGCGGCGTTCAAGGCGCACGCGGTCGACGCGCTCGGATTCGTTCCGGTGCGCCAGTGTCGGAGCGGTCGATCGGGCTATTGGCGGTGCACCGTCGTCTGGCCCGACTGCGCGTCCACGATGCACGCCACCACCTTCGCGGCGTGCTCATCCAGACCGGCGCAGCAGCGCTGTGCCGTGGTCGGCTCTTCATGCGGTTCTCGCCGCCGCGCGCGCGGACCGGTCGCGCGGTTAGCAAACCCTCCGATCGCGCGGTGGGTGGCCTGCTACTGCCCATCATACCCACGACAACCTCCATATCGTCTGCGCGGTGGGCTCGCGGGTCAGTGCTGGCGTACCCGCGCGAGCTGGCGCGCGGGTAGATAGGGTTGACGCCGCTATCGAGGCCGTCGACACTTGCTCCTGGGCGCGAAGCTTTCTGTGCCCGGCGCCGTCGAGATGGTTGGAAGGCGGCGGTGCTCCGGGGGCGCCCGGGTGGCTCAAGACCCTTTTTCGGGAGGTTTAGATGGCTGAGCAGACAGAGAGCGGCTCTGGCGGCGAGCAGAGCACGCCCCAGCAGCAGAGCGTCCGCGGCGAGGGCCGCCGGAGCGGCCAGGTCGCCCGCCCCGTGGCGGTGCTTGAGTCTGAACGCGGGGCGACAACGATCGCCGATGTGGTGGTGACCAAGGTAGCGAGCTTCGCCGCGCTCGAGGTGCCGGGGGTGTACGGGCTCGGCGGCGGCGTCGCGCGCGCCGTGGGGGACGTACGCACCTTCGTCGGGATGAGCGATTCGCGCACGCAGGGGGTCTCGGTCGAGGCTGGCGAGCGCGAGGCTGCGGTGGACCTAACGTTGGTGATCGAGTACGGCGAGTCGATCCCGCAGGTCTGCGAGGCGGTGCGGAACAACGTGATCAAGCGGGTGGAGGGGACCACAGGCCTGTCGGTGATCGAGGTCAACATTGTCGTCAACGATCTCTACTTCCCCGGCGTCGACGAGCCGCCGGCCGGGTAAGCGGGCGGTGACCGCATCCGAGGATTCGACGAACGGTCGGCCGGCCAGTTCGCCGCGTTCGCGATTGGCGCGGGTCGCGCTGCAGGCGGCGACCGGCATGCCTGAGATCGCCGTGGGGGTACGCGGTGCCCGAGGGGTGTGGGCGACTGTCGACGCCGGCGAGATGCTCGAGGGAGTGGTGGCTACGGCGCGCCGCGACGCACGCTTTGACATTGAGCTGCACCTGGTCGCGCAGTGGCCGTTCGGGTCGTTGTTCGAGCTTGGCGACCAAATTCGCGCGGGGGTAAAGCGCGCCGCCAGCAGGGCCGAGCTTGATGGGATTCTGGGGCAGGTCACGGTCGCGTTCGAGGACGTGCGCGAGGCGAGCAGCGAGGAGGTGGTGGGCTAGATGATCTTGGTGCTGCGGTCGGTGGCGCGGCTCCTTACGATCGGGCTGTTCGTTGTGCTGGCGGTGTGTGGGCTGGCGGTCGCCGTCTTCTCGATCGGCGGGTCGCGCAAAGGCGATTTCAATCTGCCTGGTTTGGCGCGGCTGGTGCATCTCGGGGACTTGCGCAATCAGGTGGGCGAGCTGCTTCGCGACCTCGCCGGGCCCGGCCCGGTCGCGGTCGTCACTGTGTTGTGTGGGCTAGGCGGGATCGCTGTCGGTCTCGTGTTGCTGGTGGGGATGTTGTGGCCGCGCCGCGAGCGTCTGGTGGTGCTGGAGGCAGGCGAGGAGGGGACGTTGGCCGCGCGACGGCGGGTGTTCGGCCGAGTGGCCGGCGCGTTGGCCGAGCAGGTCCGCGGAGTTACCGCGGGCAAGGCTAAGGTCCTACCCGGCCGCTGGCGAGGTGGGCGCCTTTGGGTGCGCGTCTACTACTCGCGCGCGCAGGAGTCCGAGGATGTTCGCCAACGCACCCTGCTTGCATTGGTTCCGTTGACCGAGGCGTTCGGGCTTCGCGCGCGTGTACAGCCTCGACTTGCACGCCGCGGCCGGAGGGTGGAATAGGCGATGCTGCGCCAGCGTCTGCGGATCGGCACCTCGCCGTTCGTTGTGCTTGGTCGGATTGTGCTCGTCCTTGCTGCGCTGGCGCTGGTGTGGTACGGGGCGATGCTGGTGCTGCTCGCGTTCAAGGTCTCCCCGCACACGGTGAACCAGCTCAGCGGTTACCGCAGCGTCTATAACTATTTGGCCGGGCTCAAACCCCGGGACATCACGGCCGAGACGCGGCTGATCGCCGGCCTGGCTGGGCTGGCCGGTTTTCTCGTGTTCGGCTATCTGGCGTTCAAGGAGCTGCCGCGCCCACACCTGGCGCGCAGCGGGTTGCGGTTGGTGGACGACGAGCGCGGCGTGGTGGACGTCGCGCCGCGCGCGATCGAGCGCGCGGTTGAGGGCGCCGCGCTCGAGTACGACGCCGTGCAGAACGCCGCTGCGCGCTATGCCACCGACGAGCTGACGGTCAACATCAGCGTCACCCGCGCACGTGCGCTGCCTGACATTCTGCGCGCTGTGCGCGCCCAGGCGCACGAGCAGCTCGCCGTCCACGGCCTGCCCGAGCTTCCTGTCAATGTGACCGTTACCGGCTTTCTGCGAACCCGACGAAGGGAGCTTGCATGATTACCCGAAAGTACTTCGCCGCCTTTCTGGGCTTCGCCTTCGTGGCTGCCTGGATCGGGTTTGGCTTCGGCGACGCCATCCTCTGCCTCCTCGGCGCGGCGTTCTCCTATGCCGTTGTCAGCTTCCTTGAGGGCGACCTCGACCTGACAGACCTCCAAGGCCGCCTCGGCCGCGACAGCGCCACCACGCCGACTACGTCACCACCCCGACCGCGAGCACGCCCTCGCGTGCAGTAGCCAATCTCGCAGCATGAAGCCCGGGCTTGACTTGCCCGGTCCGCCACCAAAGCAGTCGTGAAACCCCACAGTTGCGCTTCTCAGTCTCATCACTCCAGTCGAGTTGAGCGCCGGCTCCCGCTTTCGTAGTTCCCCCCGCATCTCGAACGCGGTAGTGAGAAGCGCCCTTTGCGCGGAGAGCGGAAGCTTGACTCAGCGCCGCCCGGGCGACGATGCGGGAGTCTTAGCCGCGTCGATGAAGCTGGGGCTGCTCGTCGAACCAGGCGCGGTCAAACGCCAGCTGTGAGCTCGAAGTCGGGTAGCTGCCAGGAGTGATCGAACGCGGGGGCGTCGGGGCCGTAGATGCGGAAGTAGGCAAACCAGCCGCGGCCGGGGATGGTCTTGATCCACCTGCCCTGCGCGCCACCGGGTTGTTGGGGGCTGAAGTGCAGTTCGGCGTGTGGGGCGTCTCCGAGGACTTCGGGGGTGAGCTCGATCAGGGATCGCAGCGCGGCCTGGTTCTGATCGGTGACGATCTCGGTGCGAGTCTGGGCGTCGTAAACGGTGATCGACCAGAACAGCTTGTCGGGGACCGGGAGCGGGACACTGAGCCGGTAGGAGCGCGCCGTCGAGGTAGGCGCCCGTGGAGTCTCGGGCCGAAAGCCAGTACAGCGAGCCGGCTCCGGGGGCGCGGGCGAACATCGCCGGGGACTCGATCTGGGCCTGGTAGAACCACTTCTCGCGGGCTTCGAGGTCGACGTAGCTGTCGGCGTCAAACGTGCCGTTCTCGGGGCGCAGCACCGCCCATTCCCACTGGCGGCCGTCCCACACCACTCGGTCAGGACGGCGATCGGCGAGGGACTGGACGCGCATCTGCGCGCTGGCGATCTGCGCTGCCTGCAGCAGGATGCGGGTCATCCGCTGGTCGGGCGCAAACGGATGGCCCTTGGCGATGCCCAGCGCGGCGAGGTTGCCGTACTCGTTGCGATAGGCGTCATACGGTGGCTCGGTATCGATCAGGTCGTGCAGCATCTCCCAGTAGCGAATCTCCGTCTCAAACGGACCGGGTGAGTAGTCCAACGAGAGCGACAGCTCGCCCCACTCCACATCTGAACCGTCCCCCGGGCCGTCCAGCGGATAGACCTTGACCGACTTCATCAGCGCGATCCCGGCGTCGAGATCGCCGTGCGGCGGCAACGCGCGGATCAACCCGAGCACCCGGTTGGTCTTCGGCGTCGCCGCGTAGTAGCCCGCGGGCACCTCTCCGGCGTGTCCGGGCGGGAGCAACAGATGCTTGCCGCCTGCGCCGTGGTCGGGGCCGGGCAGGCCGATGTCCATCACCCACCGTTGATGGAGATCGTTGACCGCGCCCATCAATGCGCCCGGCGGCAGTTCGATCACGATCGGCCCCGCCGACACGTCAAGGGACAAACCGACGTACGGCGTGTCGGAGTTCATCGTGAACCCGCTCATCCCGACCGCGTCGCGGACCACACAGAACACTCGGTTGGCGACCATCCCCGAGTCGATGTTGCCGTTATAAACGCACAGTGCCGACACCGACGGATAAAAGAACCGGTACGCCGTGATCGCCCGCACCAGATCGGCGTCGTCATACGCGCGCGAGATCGTGTCGGGCGTCGGAAAGCCGCCCTCGAACTCATACGCTTGGAACGTATTCAGGGCCGGGGTGGCCATCGCAACCGCCTCCTCGAAAGTCGTCTTGGTCCGTATCAGCAAGCCTGAGCGCGCGACGGGTGGGACGTCATCACCCACACCGGGTGATCCCAACCAGGCGCCCCCAATTGCAAACAAGCGCCAGCCT
This sequence comes from uncultured Solirubrobacterales bacterium, assembly GCA_963701945.1. Taxonomy (GTDB): domain Bacteria; phylum Actinomycetota; class Thermoleophilia; order Solirubrobacterales; family Solirubrobacteraceae; genus Palsa-465. Next base: position 184,963 of record CAVPBV010000003.1, read on the forward strand.
CAGCCGGAGGCTGCTGGTTCCACGAACGAGGAGAACTCTCAACAGCCGCACCGATCGGCCTCGGCACTTCTGCCTCCGTCCGATTACGGCACACACGCGGTCGGCCCCCGCGCGGGCCGAGACCCGCATTCGTGCTGCGACGCAACTCCACGGCCGCTCGCCACGAGACGCGCTTTGCGCGGAAACCGAGTAAGCGCCGGCGCGCCGTGCTTGCAAGATCGCTGCTAACGATCCGGCCGGAGCAGAAGTGCACGCCGGTCTCGAGCTGCCTCCTGGATCCGACAAAACGAGGTGTCTCGCGCCGGCCGCGGCAGATCGGCGCCCAGACTGCTCGCGTTCGTCCTGAGGGGCAGCCTGGTCGGTCACCGCGCTCGCTAGCGCAGGCGTGGGGAACGCGGGCGCCGCGTCCTGCGTTTGGCGAATATGATGGCCGCGCACCAGGGCGGTGAGAGCCCCGTCTTCGATTGAGACGCTATTTCTGGAATCGCGGACTGCGGCAACCAATCGAGGCGGTGCTTAGAAATTGCCACGCGCTGCGAGGAGGCCAATCGCGGCGTCGAAGCTCCGGATCTGAGACCCTTAGCTGCGTGAGGGCGGATTGGACGTAACGGCGTCTCAAGCGAGGGTCGATCATGCGTTGCGCGCGGCCTTGGAGGCGGAGGGCGAGGTTGGGCGTGATCTGCTGGCGGTCGCGTGGGAGCGCACGCCGGTCGGTCCGCCGGAGGCGTGGTCGAATAGCCTCCGAACGGTCGTGCGCGTCATGCTGGCCTCGCGCTTTTCGATGTGGATGGCGTGGGGTCCCGAGCTGACGTTCTTCTGTAACGCGGCGTACCGCCGCGACACGCTCGGCAAGAAATATCCGTGGGCGCTCGGTCGGCCGGCGCGCGAGGTGTGGGCGGAGATCTGGCCCGACATCGGACCGCGGATTGACATGGTGCTTCGGACGGGGACGGCGACCTGGGACGAGTGCCTGCTGCTGTTCCTCGAGCGCAGCGGCTACATGGAGGAGACCTATCACACGTTCTCCTACAGTCCTCTTCCGGACGAACGGGGAGCGATCGCGGGCATGCTGTGTGTCGTCACCGAGGACACCGACCGCGTCATCGGCGAGCGTCGGATGGCCACGCTGCGCGACCTGGGAAGCGTCCCCATAACGATCCGCGAGGAGCAGGCGTTCCTCGACGCGTCGGCCCGGCATCTGGCCGCCAATCAGCGTTCGATGCCGTTCACCGCGATCTACCTGTTCGATGGTCGAGACGACGCGCGCCTGAGCGTCGCCACCGGCCTCCAGGCGGGTCACCCCGCCGCGCCTGAGGTGATCGAGGCGGCGGACCCTGCGGCGGTGTGGCCAGCGGCGGAGATACTGGACGGTGATCTGGACGGGATCGTCATCGACGGCATCGACGAGCGCTTCGAGGGGCTGCCCACCGGCGAATGGACGCTGCCGCCCAAGCAGGCGCTCGCGGTCGGCCTGTCCGATCCCTCCGGCGGGCCGCCGTTCGGATTCATCGTCGTGGGAGCCAACCGCTTTCGTCCGCTGGATGACGACTACCGGGCGTTCATCGGGCTGATCGCCCAGCGTCTGGCCGCGGGGCTGGCGAGTGCCCGCGCCTACGCGGCCGAGCGCCGGCGGGCCGAACAGCTGGCCGAGCTGGACCGGACCAAGACCGCGTTCTTCTCGAACGTCAGTCACGAGTTCCGGACGCCGCTGACGCTGATGCTGGCGCCTCTGCACGACGCGCTCGAGGATGAGGAGGCGCTCGATCGCCAGCACGTCGAGCTGGTGCACCGCAACGGGCTGCGGCTGTTGAAGCTCGTCAATGCGCTCCTCGACTTCTCGCGGCTCGAGGCTGGCCGGCTGCGCGCCACGTACCGTCCGGTCGACGTCGGGCGGATCACGTCCGAGCTGGTGGGGACCTTCTCTGATGCGTGTCAGCGTGCCGGCCTGGAGCTGACCGTGCACTGCGAGGAGCTACCGGGGCAGGCGTATCTCGACCCCGACCTGTGGGAGCGAATCGTCCTCAACCTCGTCTCGAATGCGTTCAAGGTCACGCTCAGCGGCGAGATCAACGTGGGGCTCCGCGCGATCCCGGGCGGGTTCACGCTGTCGGTGGGCGACACGGGTCCGGGCATCGCGCTGCAGGAGCAGGCGCGGGTGTTCGAGCGGTTCTACCGGGTCCAGACCGCGCACGCGCGCAGCCACGAGGGGGCGGGTATCGGGCTCGCCCTGGTCAAGGAGCTCGTCGAGATGCACGGCGGCGAGATCACCCTGCAGAGCGTTGTCGGCGCGGGCTCGACGTTCAGTGTCACCGTGCCGCTCGGGCGGGAGCACCTCCCGTCTGACCAGATCATTAACGAGCCGGTGGCCGTCGCGCCCGGAATCGCCGACCTGTTCGCCGAGGAGGCGATGAGCTGGCTGCCGGTGGACGACGATGATGGGGCGGACGGCGACGAGATGGCAGCGACGAGCCCGCCGAATTTGGGCCGCGGCGGTCTCGACACCTCCAGCTCTCGCGTGCTGATCGCCGACGATAACCCGGATCTCCGAAGGTACCTGACGAGGCTGCTCTCGCCCTACTGGCACGTTGAGGCCGTCGGTAACGGCGCCGACGCCCTCCGTCTTGCGCGCGAGCTACCGCCCGACCTATTGGTCACCGACGTCATGATGCCCGAGCTCGACGGCTTCGAGCTACTGGCCGAGCTACGGGACGCGCCCGAGACACGAGAGCTGCCGGTAATCATGCTGTCCGCTCGCGCCGGCGAGGAAGCGGCGATCGAGGGTCTCGCGGCCGGCGCCGACGATTACCTGCCCAAGCCGTTCTCAGGGCGCGAGCTGCTGGCCCGCGTGCGCGCGCACCTCGAGCTGTCGATAGTGCGCCGCCAAGCGTCGGAGGGCATCCGAGCCGAACGCCTGCTGCTCGAGCAGACGCTCACGCAGCTGCCGGCCGGGGTGATCGTGGCCGAGGCGCCGTCGGGACGGATCGTGCTAGCCAACCAGCAAGTGCCCGAGATCCTCGGGCACGATCTGATCGAGCCGCAGATCATCGAGGATTACTCCGCGTACCAAACGTTCGCCGTCGATAGGGAGCCCGTCTCGGCCGAGCGCCGGGCGCTCGTCCGCGCGATCCGGAACGGCGAGATCGTCCAGGACGAAGAGGTGCTCTACCACACCGGCGAGGGACGGTGGATCACCCTCCGGGTCAGTGCCGCGCCGATCAACGACGAGTCCGGCCGCACCGTGGCCGGCGTCGTCGTCTTCCAGGACATCAGCGAGCGCGTGCGCGGCGAACGGCTCCTGGCCTCCCAGCGCGACGTCATGGCCATGATCGCCCGAGGTGAACCGCTCGCCGACACCCTTGCCGAGATCGTCACTGCCTACGAGCGCCTGTCGGATCGCGGTGGACGCGCCTCGATCCTGCTCGCGAGCGCCGACGGTCGGCGGCTCGAGCACGGAGCGGCACCGAGCCTGCCGGCGTCCTACAACGAGACGATTGATGGCCTCGAGATCGGGCCGAGCGCGGGCTCGTGCGGAACCGCTGCCTACCGCCGCCAAGCCGTGGTGGTGAGCGACACCCAACGCGACCAGCTATGGACCGACTTCCGCGAGCTCGCGGCCGAGCACCGGTTGCGGTCGTGCTGGTCGACGCCCGTCTTCGCTACCGACGGTGCCCTGGTGGGAACGGTGGCGGTCTACCACGACGAGCCGGCCGAGCCATCGGTCGAGGAGCGGGAGGTCGTGGAGTTGCTGTCGCGCACGGCGGCTGTGGCGATCGAGCGTGACCGCGACGTCCGAACCCGCGAGCGTCAGCTCAGCGAGCTGCAGACCAGCCTTCTCCCCCCGCAGATTCCCGAGATCCAGGGGGTGGAGGTGAGCGCGACGTTCCATCCCGGTGACCGCACGCTCGACGTGGGCGGTGACTTCTATGACATCTTCCCGCTGTCTGATCGAGCCTGGGGTCTGGTCATCGGCGACGTGTGCGGTCACGGCGCGCAGGCGGCTGCGGTCACCGCACTCACCCGCCACACCACCCGCGCGATTGCCGGACGGGAGCCGGATCCCCGCGAGGTTCTCCGGCAGGTGAGCGACATCCTGCTCGGCTCCGGATACAACCGATATTGCACCGCCGTGTACGGCCGGGTCGAGCGAGTCGCTCATGGCTGGCGCCTCGAGCTCGCGGTGGGCGGGCACCCGCCTCCGCTGATCCGACGTGCCGATGGAACCACCGACATGCTGGAGGATCACGGTCCCGTGCTCGGCATTCTGCCCACTCCGAGCTTTCCACTAATCGAGGTTGAGATGGGCCCGAATGACACGCTCCTGCTGTACACCGACGGCCTCATCGAGCACAACCCGCGCATCGATGACGAGCACGCTCTTGCGCGCGTGCTCGGATCTCTCTCCAGCGCCAGCGCCGAGGAGCTTCTGTCCGAGCTCGAGAACGCCGCGCTCGGCACCCCACGTCCCCAGCCCCGCGACGACGTCGCGCTGCTGATAGTGCGCGTGCCGGTTGGCGGCACCGTCGACCACCAATGTCCTGCGGAGCCGGCGGTTGTCTGGTCCTGACCCCGTGCGGTCAGCCCGGTCCTGGGAGCGGCATGTTCCGGCCAGCCCGCCAACCGTAGTCCCCACGCTACGGCGGGAACTGGTCGATTACGCAAGGTTCCTGGGGGCGAGCGACGAGACCTGCGACGCGATCGCGCTGGCGGTCAGCGAGGCCCTGACCAACGTCGTCCAGCACGCCTACGTCGGTCAGGAACCGGGGCCGCTCATCGTCGAGGCGCGGCGCGAGGGGCACGATCAACTCCTCGTGCGGGTCTGCGACGAGGGCCGGGGCCCGACGCCACGAGCCGACAGCCCAGGCCTGGGGGTCGGCCTCGGCGTGATGGCTCAGACGGCCGACGACTTCAGCATCTCAAACCGGCAAGACACCCGAGGTACCGTCGTGACCCTCCGCTTCTCTCTGCCGAGCACGGGACAAAACCCCCGGCAACTCACCACTCCGGGAATCGTCGATCCCGCCGCACAGATCTGATGACAGACCAGAGCCAGCGTGCGAGCCCGTTTCATGTCTCGGCCGGTGTACAGGACGGCTGGCAGGTCATCACCCCGAGGGCGAGCTCGATCTCACCACCGTCTCGCTGCTGGAGGAGCGGCTCATCCAGGCGCTGTCCGCAGATGACACGATGCTCGACCTCTCCCGCGTCTCGTTCATCGACAGCACCGGTATCGCTCTGCTCCTGTCCGTCTCGGCGACGTCACGCGAGCACGGGTGGCACCTCAAGCTCCGCGACCCGTCACCCCAGGTCGAGCGCCTGATTAAGCTCACCGGCGTCACCGAACTGCTGGGGTCGCCCGGGGAGTAACGATGCGCGGACTCGAGCACCCGCCAGCCCGAATGGTTCAAGGATGCTCAATGAAGGTCGAGTCGGGGCGGAATTGAGCCTTGCGGTGAGCCCACGCGCGGCAGTCGGCACGACGCTGGCAGCACCGTCCCAAGGCGTCTGGAATCTTAGGGAATGCGCCGCCGCCAACGGCGCATAAGCGTCATCCTGTTGGCGAACCGCTGCCCCGGACAGGAGCGCGGACCTGCTCTGACGCGCTGCGCGCCTCATTGCCACGCCGGCGACGCACCCGACTCCAAAAATCACCGGCGCATCGACCGTCTCCTCCGCTCGATCTCCATCGGACCCGACGTCGTACTGATCGTCCGCGGACGCTCACACCTATCGCGATGCGCGACCACCCGATCGGTCCGCTCGTACCGCTGCCGACCGAGGAACTCACTCAGCTCGTCCTCCAGCGCTCGCTGGCGATCAGCGTCGTGCCAAGCCGACCTCGATAGTCTTTTCCCCCTGCTGGGACGTCAGGCTCAATGCCGATCGTCATCGAGCATGACGTCAGCATCGCCGGGCCACACCACGACGCGTCCGCCACGACATCGGCCACCGCGTCTATTCCTCTCGGGGCACCGCCCTGAACTTGCCTGGCAACCGACGAGATGTTCGTAGGCCATTGGTCTGCGAGACCCCGTCAGCCAACCTCTGGTGCGGCGCGGATATGGAATCCTGCCGCGGCGTCGCGCGCGTTCGCCGCCGTCTCCGGCGTTCAGCGTACGGCTCTGAGCTTTCCGATCGACACGGTCGTGTTGCCGGTGTGGCCGGCCCTGGTGACGGTGAGCGTGAACGTGACCGACTCGATCACCTTATGGCTCAGCGCTTTGAGCGCGGCTTCGGGAAGCTCGACCGTTAGCACATCTTTGATGCCCGTCTTCGCCTCGCCGACGACCAACCCGATCTTGAAGGTCCTGCGCCGTTTCCCGGACTTCTCGGTGAGGGTCCCGCGGAGCTTCAGGCTCCCGGCGCGCTTGCAGCGGACGTCGAGTGTCAGGACGCCCTTCTTCGCGGTGGCGCTGCTCTTCAAGCGAACCTTCTTGCCGGTCGGCCTCAATGTGCACCCGGTCGGCGACTGGAGCGTCAGCCGGCGTTCCGCGCTCGACGCGGTGTAGTGCGGGTCCCCGGCCCAGGTCACGCGCTCGCCGACGGTGGTCAACGTATCGGGCTGCGACACGCCATGGACCACACAGGACGCATTCCCGTTGCTCTGCGTCATGCCAGTGCACGTCTGCAGCTTCGCTCCGGTGCCGAGTGAGAACGACAGCACCCGCCCAGCCACGCCCGAGCCACCCGATATGAGGTGTCCGGACAGCACCGCGGATTCGCCGTTGGTGACGCTGGCTGGACCCGTCAGCTTAAGCGAACTGGGCTGTGCGACGATGACCATGACCGAATCGGACCCCGTCACCGGAGCCGCGGCGTCGCTTGAGATCAGCTGCGCGTTGTTGACGATCGTCGAACCGGTCGGGGCCGCGCCCAGCTCCACCTGCACTGAGATCGGCGGCAACGTCGCGCCGGGCGCGAGCGGTGCCGAAGAGGTGTTCATGCAGCTGGCGGTGGTCGAGCTCGAGGACGAGCAGTTCCAACCGTCGCCCGACGGCGTGCCGACGATCGACTCGTCGCTCGGAACCGTGTCGGTGACGACCATCGACGTCGGGTTCGTCTCGCTCGCGGGGCTGCTCGCCGAAACACCAGCGACGAGACTGTAGGTCAGCGAGTTGTTCGCGTTCGCGAAGCCATCGCCACTGTCCGTGCCGGTGAGGCTGAGGATCGGCACCGAGCCGTTCAACGTCGTCGCGTTGACGTTGCTGATCTCGTGCACGTCGGTGTAGCTGCCGGTCGACGCGGCGAGCGCAAACGTCAGGCGCTGCGGCAGCCCACTGACGACTGCGCCGGTCGTCGGGTCGTAGTACGAGCTCGGCAGCGGACCACTCGTGACCGTCTGAAAGTTGCTGCCGCCAGTGGGGTCGATCCCGACCGTGTAGCTGCCCCCGTTGGCGGGGTTGATGAGGATCTGCACCGCCTCCGGCGCCGGACGGGTCGCGGCGCTCGTGCTCAATTGGATGGGTCCAGAGGCGCCGAGCGGATCGGGATTGTCCTGCAGAGAGCTCGACAGGAGGCAGTAACCAGTGAGGCCGTTGCCCGGGCCGCGCACCGTCACCTCGTTGCGGAACTGGGTCGCACCTGCCCAGCTCGGGTCCGTGCAGCCGCTGCCGTCGAAGAACGTATTGGTGAAATTGCCGTACGTATCGAGACCGACACCCAGGTACCCGCCGGGCAGCCCGTCAGGATTCGGGTTCCCGTTGTTCGTCGCGTAGCCGAGCGCGCCGCCTGAGGGACCGATCGCAGCCGGTTGCGGCGGGGCGACGGCCAGGTCGAACGAGATCCCGTCGGCGCCCGTGCCGCCGTATTGGTACTGGTCGAACGTGATGTCGAGCCCGGCGCTGGTTGGGAAGCTCGTGTCATACAGCATGCCCGACGCCTCGCTCCCGTTCGCGTCGGTCAGCCTCAGAACGCCGCTGCCGTTCGGATCGGGGCTGGCGAGATTGCAGCCGGCCACGGGTGTTGCGGTCGTGCTGGTACCGGCGGTCAGGCACGGGAACCCGGGCGTCAACGAGTTGAGCGATACCAGCGGTGCGGTCGTCGTCGGACCGTTGAAGCTGTCCGACAGCAGCACCTGCCCGCCCGCCGCCTCGGCGCCTGCGGGCGCAAGCAGCGCGCCCGCGATCACCGCGGCCGCGATCCACCAGTATCTCCGCCCCGAATTACCCACGTCGTGGTCCCTTTCGTTCTCTGCCCCAGCACACGTCAGGCTGACGCATCGCTCTAGTCCTCAGGTCTGCGCTGGCGAAACGAGCTCGGTCCGTTCCTCGAAAGTCGACTGGAGCTCGAGCGCCCGATGGACCGGGCACTTGCCGGCGATTCGGTGCAGCGCGTCGACCTGTTCCTGGGTGCAGCTGTCGGGCAGCCGCAGCACGAGGCTGAAGTGCGGAGCTGAGCCTGGGGCCGGCGTGTCGTACTCGCACTCGACCTCGAGCTGACCGATGTCCCACCCCTTGCGGTTGGCATACATTTCCATCGTGACCGCAGTGCACGATGCAACGCTGGCCGCCAGCAGCTCCTGTGGGCTCGGGCCCTCGTCGGCCCCACCCGCATCGGCGGGTTCGTCGACGGTGAGCCGATGACCGCGGACCTCGATCCGATGGGTGAAGGTTCCGTTGCTACGCCGCGCCGTCGCCTTCATTGCATGGTCCTTTCGTCACAGGTGTTCGTCGTCTCGCTACACCAGCTCCGCGGCCGCCGTCGCTTTGAGAAGCCATTCGACGTCGACCTCCTCGCCGCCGACGCTGCCGGTGTCCCAGGGCTCGCTCACCACCAACGTGTGCAGCACCTGTCCGGGCATCTCCTCGAGGTGGGCGCGTAGAGTGGCTTCGTCCGGCAGACCTTCGATGCGTGATTCCAGGCGACGCCGAATCTCGCCCATCCGCTTCGTCAACGCATCGATGTCCGCGTCCCTGTCATAGGCTCCCTGGTCACCCTCGGCGATCCCCACAGCGATCAGGTCCTTGATGGCCCGCACGTTCCCAGCGGTGTCGGTCGTCACCATCTGTCGCCACGCCCGACTCTTGTGGCGATATTGCAGCATCGCCATCACCGCCTCGTGGCGCAGGAAGTCAGCATCCCTCAACAGAGGTCTCGGCCCAACCGCCGCCAGGCACCGCGCCAGCGAGATCGCCGACGCCAGCCCGCTGTTCAGCCCGCGCCCCGGCCAGAAGTGAATCGCATTTGCCGTGTCGCCGAGCAGGAACCCGAAAGTGCCGGGCGTCCTCGCTGTCTTCGGGTACAGCTGAGCGGTGAAGCGCGACCGCTGCACCATATCCAGCCGGAAGCCAGTCACGGCCGTCAGGTTCTCCACCGGAACGCCGAACAGCTGCAGTCCTGCGTGCACCCGCGTCCAGAGAGCCGACTGCTTCAAGACGGCCGGCAGGAAGATGGCGTGATGCCCAGCACAGTGGAACTGGCCGTCTGCGCCTCGCTCCAGCACACACGGCGCAGACTGGATGCACGGCGTGAACACCCGATCGACCGGGTCGATCCCGACCGCTTCCTGCGCCTCCTGGTCGGTCAGCCGCATATTGAGGAAGCCGTCACCGTGCAGGGAATTCAGGAGGAAGCGGTTCTGGGAAACAGTGAGCAGCACCGACATCGGGTCGGTGAGCTCGGACTTCACCCGTAGCCCCAGAACCAGGTCCTGGACTTGCTTGCCATCAAGCGCATACACGCTCGGGTCTCCGGTGCCGAACTTGTCCGCGAAGTGCTCGAGCGTGCGCGACCGGCTGCCTTCGCAGATCGCGAGTACGTGCCGCTCGGCGATGTCGTGCTCCCCCGCATCCGCGTCGAACACGTCGGGAATAAGGTGGATCGCGTCCCGCTTCTCGTTCGCGAGGGCGAGGAGCTGATCTTCGATGTACGAGATCCGGATGTTGCGCGGGCACAGACCTTCGATCGAGTCCGGGCTAATCGGCCACATCTCGCAGTATGCGTCCGGGGTGAAGAGACGCTCCTGGACCTCGGTTGGGAGCCGCCGATACTGACGGCTCTGGACCGTGACGACCTGCTGCCGGCGCACATTGCCCTGGTGAGGGGCCTTCCACACGATCTCGCCTCCGACCCGTGTCCAGCGACCGTCGTAAACCGTGATGTCGACTCGCGGCCCCATCAGATCCTCGAGGAGCAAGGCAAAGCTAAGGCCGACCGGCCCGCCACCGGTCACGATCACCCGCAGCCCGCGCGCACCCGCCCGAGCGGGAGACAGCACCGTGGCCTTCCGTGCGGGAGACACGACCGTGGCAGCCCGCAAGACAGGCGCTACCGTGGCTTCCTCTGCCTCGGACACCTCCAAACGGAAAGTCTCATCGCCGATCTTGATTTCGTCGCCGGGGTGGAGCGGGTGGACGGTCACACGGGTGCCGTTCACCCAGGTTCCGTCGACGCTGCTGCGGTCCTCGACGACGTAGACGCCATCCTCATGGCGGACCTCGGCATGGACCCTCGAGGCCCGCTCGCTCGCGAGAACCACGTCATTCTGATCGCCGCGACCAAACGTAAACGGCTGGCTTCCCAGCGCGAACCGCTGGCCCTTCAACAACCCATCAACCCCGACAACTGTGGCTTCCACCCAAACGCCCCCTCCCTGCTGCAGCTCCGTCAGCAGGATCTATCAAAGACTAACGAAACCTTCGGGTGCCCGCAAGCGCCGTCACGACACGGACACGTCCTGCTCATCGTGCCGTTCGTGTCCCGGTGGATCGCGAAGTTCCCCGGGCGTCCCTCGAGGTCCGCCCAGCGCCTCGATCGCATCCAAGAACGTCCCCCCCTGGGTTGCGACTCGACTCGATACCCAAACTGCTCCCTCGCCGACTGAACGACAGCAGGTGTTAGCCCAGTTCGATCAAGCCAGCAAATGCCAGGCGCGTTCAAAGCAGCAGTCCGCGAGGAGCCAGGTGGCTGCCGGTCTGGACGACATCGCAGCAGACACTTCTCTTCCGGCGGTCACGACCTCGCCGGCAGCGGGCGCCGCGCAACCTCGGCCGCTTCATCGACGGGAAGACCGACGAGCCGGAGCACACCTTCGGCGGGGTGGATGTCGGCGTCCTTCTGGGCCTGCCCGTCGAGCACGGCTCGCATCACGGCAAGCAGTGCACCGCCGGTGGCGTGCAGCGCTATCCGTTCGTGCGGCACGCTGAGGCGGCCGGACCTGACGCTGGCCCGCAGGTCGCGACGGGCGTGGGGGCCGAGGGCGGCGTGCAGGACGTTGTGGGATACGTCGAGCCGGACGAGCAGCCAACCCCAGTCTGGGTCGTTACGGGCGCGACGGACGAAGGTGCGGTGAGCGGCGGAGATGATCTCGGCGGGATCGTCGAGATGAGCCGTGAGCGTGTCGATTTCCGCGCCCTGGGCAGCGACGATGTTCGGCGAGGACCGCCTCGATGAGCGCCTCCTTGCTCGGGAAGTGGTTGTAGAACGAGCCGAAGCCGACGTCGGCCTCGTCCGTGATCTCCTGGATGCGCGTGCTGTCGACCCCCTGACGGGCGAACAGGGCTCTGGCGGCGTCGAGGAGCTTCGCTCGTGTCGTCTCACGTCGGCGCGCCTGCCGATTTGGGGCTGCGGTCATGACTGGTCGCGCATGGTCGCCGCGGGCAACTCCGGGATTGCTAAGGCGCCGGCCACCGCCCGGTAGACCTTCCGGTTGAAGATCAACCCGACATGGCTGCCGGTCACCTCGACACACTCCGCGTGGGGGATCACCTGGCATTGCCAGTGAACCACTCCGTCGCCCTTGGAATAGATGCTGGTCAGCCGCACACAATCAAAGGGGAAGAGCCGCGCGTAATCATGGCTGAACCGACATCCGCAGTGAGCGGAGAGGCACGTGTCTCTCCGCGCCCGTCCGCTGGCCTGGACGGCGCGCCGGGCGACGCTGACCGCGAACAGGGTGGGCCTGCTGGCGCCGAACATGCCCTGGAGGTCGGCTCCCATCGAGATGGCGTGAGACACCCGATCGGGTCGGCGGGCGGCGAGCGCGCGGGCGAAGTGGCCACCGCGGCTGTGCCCGATCAGCGCGACGCGGCGCCCGTATGAGTGCCAGAGCTCCTCCACCGTGCGCTCGACGCGGTCAAGCGCACGATCGGAGCAGTCGGTGTTGGTGACAAAGCCGGCAAACCGGGGCCGATAGCCGAGCCGGCGCAACCACGCCGCGATGACGCCGAGGGTCTGATCGCCGGCCAGGAAGCCCGGCATCAACACGACCGGCCGGCCGTCGCCGTGCGGGACGCCCACCCCGCGCCACACCGGGTCGGCGAGCAGGCGCCCCGCCTCGAGGCACCATCGGGTTTCGGCCAACGGCCGGCCCCACCACCGGTCGCGGACCGGATCGGCGCCGAACACGAAGCGTTCACGGTCCGCGTCGCAGGGGTCGGCGCCCTCGGTCGGCAGTGGCTCGGCCGAGTGGTCAGCTGGCATGTACGTAGCTGCCGGGGGCCTTGGCCCGCGCCTTGTGCTTCACGCTCCCCAGCGTCTTCGGCGCGGGAGCCAGCTCGCCGGCCCGGTCATTCAGCCAGTCGCGATAGTCCAGCCACCAACTCCCGGGCCTGACGTCGGCCGCCTGCATCCAGGTGCCGGCCTCAGTCTCGGGGTCGGCGCTGACACGGTAGGTGGCCCGGCTCTCGGCGCTGGGCGGGTTGACGAGTGCCTGGATGTGTCCGCTCGTCGACAGCACGAACCGCCCCGAGCCACCGAGCAGCTGGGCGCTTCGGTACGCGTTTTCCCATGGCACGATGTGATCGGTCAGCCCCGCAATCGTGTAGCTGTCCCGGGTGATCGACCCGAGATCGATCGGCGTGCCGAGCACCTCGACCTCGCCCGGGAGGGTGAGGGCGTTGCCGAGACCGATGCGGACGAAATCGCGGTGCAGCCCGGCAGCCAGTCGCACCGTGTCCTGATTCCAGTACAGGATGTCGAACGCGGGCGGATCCTTACCGAGCAGGTAGTTGTTGACGAAATAGTTCCAGATGAGGTCGTTGGGTCGCAGCCACGCGAACACACCCTCGAGCGCACGCCCGTCGACGTACCCCTTGCGCGCCGACTCGGCGACCGCCGCAGCGGCGGCCTCGCGGCTGGCGAACGCCCCGGCCGTACCCATCCGTGCCTGGTCGAGGGCGCAGACCATCAGCGTCAATGCGCCGACCTTGTCCTGCTCGCCGATCGCGGCGAGGTGGCCGAGCGCGCCGGCGGTGATGATTCCGCCCGAACATGCCGCGTTCACGTTCACCGCGGGTTGCGCGGTGATCTCGGCTACGGCGTCCCGCGCCTCGAGCACCACCTGCGCGTAGGTGTCGAGGTCGAAATGCCCCTGGGCGGCGTCCGGATTGCGCCAGGAGATCGCGAACACCTGCTGCTGCTGGCCGAGCAGCCACTCGACCATGCTCCGTCCCGGCGAGATGTCGAGGATGTAGAACTTGTTGATCGTCGGGGGGACGAACAAAAGCGGCACCTCATAGACCCGGTCGGTGACCGGCCGGTACTGGATCAGCTCGAAGACATCGGTCCTGAGCACCACCGACCCCGGCGTGACCGCAAGATTCTCCCCCACCTCGAACTTGCTCACGTCGACACTGGCCGGCAGGTGCGGTGAGTGCGTCACGTCATGCAGAAGACGACGGCTGCCCCGCGCGAGATTCGTCCCGCCTTCGTCGATGCATTCCTTGAGCACCGCCGGATTGGACCACGGGAAGTTCGTCGGCGCGAGCGCGTCGAACACGTTGCCGGCCGCAAACCGCGCCTGGCGCTCGGTCCGCCAATCGAGCTCCGCATCGGCTATCAGGCGGTCGACCGTCCCACCGGTGGCGAGGTAGGCCTGCATCACGCGATGAAACAGCCAGTTGTCCTGCCATGCCCGATCGCCGAACCGGCGATCGCCCTTGGCCGGGCGAACCCCGGAGCGGCCGGCCGCCACGCGCCCCAACTCCACGCCCAGGGCGGTGGCGTCTCGAGCCGTACGGCGAGGATGGCGCGTCAGGCCCGCGACGGTGCGCGCGGCGGCCCGCGGCTTGAGGAAGCGCCCGACCCCACCGTCTTCGACCACGGCATCGGTGAGCATCACGTCGAGTCCCGATCGGGCGGCGAGTCGCAGACCCGGCTCCGCACGCGAGTCTTGCGGCATCGGTTCGGAGGTCGCTGCCATGCTGATCACGCTCCTCGTTGGCTACTCGCCGTCTCGAACCAGCCGCCCGCGGACGATCAGCTCGCTGGGGCTCCGGATCATGCCGAGCATGCCATGGCTCATACCGAGCTCGAGGTGGTCGGCGTGGGTGTTGGCGCCAACCTCCAGCTCGCCGTCAACCGGTCGCAGCGCGGCGTCAACGTCAAGCGGGATGCTCTTCCCCGCGGCGTAGAGCCGGCCGCTCACGCTCAGCTTCTCGCCGTCCAGGCTGGCGCGGTCGGAGACGAAACGGACCTCCGGCTCGTTTGCCACGTCGAAGAAATCATCCGAGCGCAGGTGCTTGTCGCGCATCTTGTTATTCGTGTTGAGACTCGCTGCGTCGATCGTCAACTCGATCGCCGGTTCTCCTCGCAGATCGAGCGTGCCGTCGTAGCGCTCGAAGTGACCTTTCACGGTCATCAACCCCCAGAACGTTGGGGTGCGGAACTCGACCTGCGAACGCGCTGGATCGATCCGCCAGCGTGTTTTCTCGAGGACAGGCTTATCGGTGGTCTGAGGTGTGGTTGTACTCATCGTTATCCCTTTAGCTAGTCAGTGTCCATTTCCACGCGTATTGCGAAAGCGCCTCATCCACCGCGTCGTCGTGGTCCGAGCGCGGTACGTGGATTTCGAGCGTGCCGTCGACCAGCACGGCCTGCACGTGATCGCTCATGCCGGTCTCGGCGACGGCAGCTCGCGCCGCCTGTTCCGCCGCCCGCCGGCGGAGCTCCGGCTTGTATGGCTTGCCAACGGCCGTGAGCGGGATCTCGTCGACGATCTCGACGTGCCTGGGCGCCGCGGCACGCTCAGGCGCATGATCGGCGGCCCACGCCTCAAGCTCGTCGGGCGTGACCCGGCTGCCCGCGGTCACCGTGACGAAGGCCATCGGCACCTCGCCCGAATGTGGATCGGGACGTCCCACCGCGGCGACGCCCGTGACGTCGGGGTGCTCCATGAGCGCGTCCTCGATCGTCGCTGGGTCGATGTTGTGGCCGCCGCGGATGATCAGATCCTTGGCGCGGCCGGCAAGCCGAATGAACCCATCGGCGTCGACCGAGGCCAGATCGCCGGTGTCGAGCCAGTCGTCCTTGACCTTCCCGTCGGCGTGCAACTCGGTTCCGGACTCGGTCCGGACAAGGTAGCCGGCGAAGATGTTGGGGCCGCGCAGCACGAGCGTCCCGACTTCGCCCTCGGGGAGGAACGTCCACGCGCCCGTGGCGTCGTCGACGGCGACCGCACGCGCTTCCTGATAGGGCAGCCGCTGCCCGACTGCCCCTGGGCGAGGAGATTCGGGCCAGCTGAGCGCGCTGGCGCACGTGCCCTCGGTCAGCCCGTAGCCTTCGCACAGCGCCACGCCGGTACGAGCCTCGAAAGCCGCCGCCACGGCGGGCGGGAGCGGCGCGGCGCCGACGATCGGCATCTTCAGGCTCGAAATGTCGGCGTCGACCGGAACCTGAGCGAGCACCGCGTAGATCGTCGGGACGCCCGACATCGCCGCAATCCGGTAGTGCTCGACGATCTTCCAGAAGGCCTGGAACAGAGGAATGTCCCGGTACCCGAACGGGCCGGCCCACACGACGTGCTGTCCTTTGATCAGCGGCCCCAGCACCGTCACCACCAGCGCGTTGGTGTGAAACAGCGGCAGCGCCGCGAAGAGGACGCTCTCCTGGTCAAGTACGTCGCTCGCGCGCGTCATCCATGCGTTGGACACCTCGTTCGCATGCGTGCGCGCGGCCAGCTTCGGAGTCCCCGTCGTACCGCCGGTGTGCAGGTAGCTTGCGACGTCATCCGAGGCCGGAGGCGGGACCGGGAGGGTCGAATCATCCGCGCGAGCCATCCCCTCGGCGAGGTACGCGACCGCTGTGCTGCCGAGCGGCTCGAGCGAGGGCACTTGCCCCGGCGCGGCGGTCGGACGCAGCGCGAGCAGCGCTCGGGCGCCGGTCTGCAGTGCGATCTCCCGTGCGCGGGCCCACACTTCCGGGTCGAGCTCGGGTCCGGAGGCCACGATCACCTGTGCCCCCGAGCGCCGCACGAGCTCCGTCGCATGCTCCACGGTCAGGCCGGGATTGATCGGGGCGTAGATCCCGACCGCCTCTGCCGCCAGCAGCAGCGGGAGCATCTCCGCGCAGTTGACTGAGACGACCGCCACCGCGTCACCACGGCTCACTCCCAGCTCAGCTAACACAGCTGCCGCTCGGTGCACGTCCCCAGCCAGCTCCGCGAATGTCCGCACGAACGGCGTGTGAAATGACTCCGCGTCGGGCAGCACGGACACGGCCGGGCGGTCGGGCCACAGCTCGGCTGCCCTGCGCACGAGCTCGTACGTGGTGGCCGGCAGGCCGCGCTCACTCAGCGGGACACGCTCGACCGCCGCGAGGTCAGACGGGCCGTGGAAGGAGGGCCACAGCAGCTCGTTCTCTGTCGTCAACGCGCCCATGCCACTTCGACCTCCGTCTCCGGGGCGAGGTAGCCCTCGGGCTCCTCGACCACGGTGTTGCGCAGCTCGCCGATCCCGTCGATCTGAACGCGTACGACGTCGCCGACCTTCAGCAAACCCTCCGGGAATGGCTGGCGCACGGCACCGATCCCGGCCGGCGTGCCGGTGGCGATGACGTCGCCTGGCTCGAGTGTGAACGCCGCGGACAGGTGCGCCACCTGCTCGAAGCAGTTGTAGATCATCTCGCGCGTGTCGCCGTCCTGGCGCAGCTCGTCGCCCACGTATGTCCGGATCGCGAGGTCGTGCGGGTCGCCGAGCTCGTCGGGCGTGACCAGCCACGGTCCTAGCGGGCCGTGGGTGTCGAACGACTTGCCCATCGTCATCGTCGGACTCCGCACTTGCCAGTCGCGCACCGACACGTCGTTGGCGATCGTGTAGCCGGCGATCACCTCGTGCGCGCGCTCGACCGGAACGTGCCGGCAGCGAGCGCCGATCACGACCGCGAGCTCGCCTTCATAGTCGAGCAGGCTCGATACGCGGGGCATGTGGACGTCGTCCTCCGGTCCGACCACACACGTGATTTGCTTGTTGAAGAACACCGGGTAGCCCGGCGCGTCCATGCCGGACTCGGCGATGTGGTCGGGGTAGTTGAGCCCGATGGCGAGGTACTTCCGCGGCCGGACCGGAGCCAGCAGCCGGACCTCGTCCAGCGAATATCGTTCATCGGGGCTTTCGCGATCTACGACGTAGCCGTCCTCGACGATTCCGGGCCGCGGCCCGGCGCCGGCATCAAAGCGACAGAGTCTCATCGCGCCGCCTCCGGGATCTCGACCGGGGCCTGCTCTGGCGCATACCCACCGGCCATCGCCTTGGCGTGAATCTGCTCGAAGGTCATACCGTCGGCATGGTCGGCAGCGATCCGATCGGGATCGACAAAGACGCCGATCGGGTTCGCCTTGAACTCATCCGACGTGCGCATCCATTCGGTCGACTTCTTCCAATCGCCGAAGCAGTCGACCTGCAGCTCTACGTGATTGCCATCCGGATCGACGTAGTAATAGGACAGCGTCATACCGTGGTCCAGGCACAGCGCCGGGGTGATCTCCTGCTCCTTCAGCCGCAGGTAGCTGGAGTTCAACTCATCGAAGCTCGCGTACTCGAACGCGGAGTGGTGCATTCCCGTGCGCGTGTCCTTCTCTGGGTCGTCGACAAAGTCAGGGAACGCGAGCAGCGCGATCCGGTGGTTGGCTTCGTCGTTGGTAAGCCATGCGCCGCCCGCGAATTGGTGGATGACCTCGGCGCCGACGAGCGTGCGGTACCAGTCGATCATCTCCTGCAGACGGGTCGTCTTGAGGTTGAAGTGGTGGAACTTGGGATGGATCACGGAGGTGGTGTCAGTCATGAGAGGGCTCCTGCGGTGGCGTATTTGTCGGTCAGCTGAAGCTGGGATCGAAGGTCGTCGAGAAGGTCCGGCAGTTCGCCAGCCGAGGGGCAGCTGCCGAACACGTAGAAGTCGGGGCGCACGAGGACGGCGTGGGCGTCGTGCTCGGTCAGCCATGCCGTGAGCCGGCCATCGAGATCGTGGACGCCGCTCGGGGCGGCCGCGTCAAGCGAGGCGACGCTCATGTCCAACGCGTCGATCAGCACACGCTGCTCGCTCGACAGCTCGCCGAGCGGGTCACCGGCCGCGACGATCAGCTGAAAGCCGCGCCCAACCACGTCGTCGAACCGACCTTCCCGGCCCGCTCGGCGCACCAGCCCCTGAACACCCAGGGTGCCCGCGAGCGGATCCGAGGCCGAGCCGACGGGGCGGTGCAGAACGCCGTCGTTCAGCGGCGGCAGGTCGAGAGGTGGCGGCGCCTCGACCTGGCGCAGCATCGCATCCCGTTCGGCGGCCGCCTGCGGGTCCAGCTGGCACAGCACCTTCCCGAGCTCGATGGCCAGGCGGATGATCGCCTCGTTCTGGGGCTGGCGCTCGGGCTCGATCGTGTCGAGCAGCCGCGCCGGCGCGAGGCCGCGCAGCACCAGGTCGAGCTTCCAGGCTAGGTTGGCCGCGTCCCGCACGCCCGAGCACAATCCCTGACCGAGAAACGGCGGGGTCAGGTGGGCCGCGTCGCCCACCAGCAACGCACGACCGCTGCGCATCTGGTTGGACAGCATCGAGCGGAACTCGTACACCGCGCTCCGCGTGAGCGGCCCGTCCTCAGGCCGGTACCACGGCTCGAGCAGCGCCCATACGCGGTCGGGGTCTTCGAAATCTGATGCCCGCTCGTCGGGCAGCAGCATGAACTCCCACCGCCTGTGCCGGGGCCCGCTCTGCACGACCGTGGTTGGGCGTGTTGGGTCGCAATGTTGGCTTGCGATCGGCAGATGGGCGAGCGCCGCCATCTCGTGCGGCTCGGCATCGACCACAAGCCAGCGCTCCTGAAAGCCGAGATCGCGGCGCGTGATCCCGCATGCCTCGCGCACGAACGAGTTGGCACCGTCGGCGCCCACCACCCACCGCGCGCTCACCTTCCGCGTCTCGCCGGTCAGAGCCAGTCTGCCCGGCTCCGCCTCGGTGACGCGCCGGAGCGTGAGTTCGACCCGGTCATCGGACTGCTCGAGCGCCTCGGCCGCCCACCCGCGCTCAACGGTCACCCCGGCCGGGACGCACGCGTGACCGTCGATCGCCCGTTCGAGCTCGGGCTGGAAGAACATGTAGTCGCCCTCCCAGCCGGACGGCGCCGGACTGCGCGGCTCGAAGCGCAGGAGCAGCTCACCGTCGGCGCCGAACCAGCGGTAGTCGTCAACCGGAACCATCTCCTCCGCCAGCACCTCGGAGAGCCCGAGCGACTGGAGCAGCCGCATGACCTCGTGATCGAGGTGAACCGCGCGCGGGAGACGGTAGATCTCGCCGAAGCGCTCGAACACCGCCACCCGGTGCCCGGCACGGCCGAGCATGGCCGCCAGCGCCTGCCCCACCGGGCCGTAGCCGACGATCGCGACGTCGATGTCGACACCCGGGGCAGTCATGACATCACCGCGGCGCCGGCCGGCACGGACGGGGTCGCGAACGGACGAGCCAGGATGCGGCCGAACGCAGCGGCGAGCTCGCTGAGCGGATCGGCGACCATCGTGGGCGCTCGCCAGGCGACGAAACGGTCGGGGCGCACGAGGACCGCGCCGTCGGTGTGGATCTGGCGCTGGCGCAGCCACGCGCAGCGCGGGTCGTACAGGTCGCCGTCGAGATGGCCGATGCGCAAGGCATCGAGCGGGAGGCCGGCTGCGCGGGCGAGCTCTTCGGCGGCCTCACACCACGCGCCACCGTCCTCTCCGGCGATCAGCAGGAAGCGACCGGGCGCGACGAGGTCCCTGATCGCGCGGCGCCCGCCGGCCTCGTCCTCGACCCAGGCGTGCGGCAGAGGCGCGCCCGGCCGCGTGGAGGGTTCGTACACGCGCACGTCGTCGACAAGCGTCGGAGGTTCCGTACCGTCCGGCACGACCGCGTCCGATGCGTAGCTGTAGCCGTATTCGACGTTCAGCTCCGAGAACTCCATCGACTGCGCGCGCATCCCGCGCAAGACGCTCGAGCGCAGCTCGGCGTCCTCGGGCCGCGGGCTCCAGATCCGGCGCAGACGCTCCATGTTCTCCTCCGGCGAGTTCCCCGGAGCGAGGCCGAGCGCAGCCCCGGTGGCGAAATGGTTGATTGCGTTCTCCAGGGAGCGCTGGCAGTTGCGCTCATCCACAGGGCGGCGCTCGGCTTCATACGTGTCGAGCAGCGCCGGGTCGGCGTGACCCGTCAGCACCGCCGCGAGCTTCCAGCAGAGGTTCTGGGCGTCGTGGATGGCGCTGGTCAATCCGAGACCGCCGGTGGGCGGATGGCGGTGCGCCGCATCGCCGAGGAGCAGCACCCGCGCGACCCGGAACGACGAGGCAAGCACCGCGTCGACCGACCAGCGCGTGATCTTGTGGATCTCCATCGGCAGATCGCCGATCCCGAGCGCCCGGCGGGCGTCCGCTTCGACTTGGGCGTCGGACTCCTCGCAATCGACGGGATAGTTGAGGTGAATCACCCACTCCTCCGAGTCCGGGCCCCATCGCTCCGGCCCCATCGGGACCATCACCACGAGCACGCCGGCCTGGGGCGAGTAGATCCAGCGGATCAGGACATCCGGATCCGTGGCCCAGCGCGAGAAATCCGCGGAGACATGCAGCGTCGCGGTCTGGGTGATGACGCCGAGGCCCTCGTACTCCACGCCGATCAGGCCGGCGACCCGGCGGCCGCCGTCGGCGCCGAGGAGGTAGTCGCTCCGCACCACGTACTCGCGGCCCGAGGCGCCCTCTCGGATCAGCGCACGGACTCCGTCCTCGTCCTGCTCGAGATCGATCAGCTCGTGTCCGAACCGGACTCGGCCGGGAGAAAGCTCCTCGGCGCGTGCCTTGAGCAGCGGCTCGAGCCGGATCTGCGGGAGGTTCATCTGCCGGCACGGACTCGCCGCCCGCCAGAGCTCGTCCTCTCCGCCGGCGCCCCAGCACTCGAGGCGGGCCAGACGGCGTCCGTAGTCTGGATCGGGCCCAGCGAACCCCGCGTAGTAGGCGGTCGCTGCCATCTGCTCAGCCGGCGTGCTGCGCTCGGCGATCGCCGCGGCGGCGCCGACGTCCTCGAGCACCTCCATCGCGCGCAGATTGAGGACATGGGCCTTGGGCAGATCGGACGTCCCCGGGCGGGCGCTTACCACGAGATGCTCCACGCCCTGGCGCGCCAGGAGCATCGACGCGGTCAGGCCCGCGCCGCCTCCACCCACGATCAAAACAGGTACGGCCTCGTCAACAGCTGCTGTGAATCGCATCGGTCCCTCTCATCTCTTGAAGAATTGGAATGGAGAATACAAAAGTTCTTTTGGAGTGTCAACTCCAATTTTGCGGTAAGCTGCGTCCCATGGCAAACCGGGCCGCCGTCACGCCGAACCGACGAGGGATGAGATCCCGCGACCGCGTCCTGGATGCCGCCGAGCGCGTGATGGCCGAGCAGGGCTTCGAAGCGGCGACGGTCGCTCGCGTGGTCGAGGAGGCGGGCATCCCGCTGAGCTCGGTCTACCACTACTACGGGTCCAAGGACGGCATCCTGCTGGCCGTCATGGAGCGTGGCGCAGAGCGCTTCTTCGCCGACCTTCCCGACTGGAGCCGCCGGATCGGGCGACCAGCCGAGCACCTGCGCACCGTGCTCGCGACAGCGGCCAAGACGCTCGAGCGCCATCCCAACTTCCTTCGCCTGCTGATCGTCTTCGCCGTGCAGCCGCCGGCCCACGGGGGAGGCGAGATCGAGGTGGTCGTCGCGCGCGTCCGCCGCCTTGGGCTCGACCGCCTGGGCGAGCAGATCGCTATCGCATTCGGCGACGACCCCGAGAGCCCGGTGACCCTCCGACTGGCTCGGATCGCGCTTGCTGCGATCGATGGGGCGTTCGTCGCCTCCCAGGCCGACGGTACCGTGATGCTCGAGGACGTCCTCGAACCGGTCGTGCCGGCGCTCATCGCTGTGCGGCGAGCACTGCTCTCTGAGCCTCGCTAAGAAATGTGACGCGCCGTCGCACACACGGCAGACGGTGAGGCTCGGCTGGGTGAGCCGACGTCACACATTCCGCGTGATTGCGTATCGCTTCGGCAGAATCACGCAAATCGGATGACGCGCTCTCACCCCCGGCGGTGCGACTCTGCGTCTCATGGTCCGCGAAATGATCACTCTCCCCCTACGCGTCGGTGTATCCGCCACTCGCCTCGGGCTCCGTGTCACTGCACGAGCCGCCGGCGTCGCCTTCCGGATCACTCGGCTAGTGATCGGAGGATCGGAGCCGACGGAACCCCACGTGGCCGCTAACGACGCCCCGGAGTCACCGAGCGCCCTCGTGGTGGACGTCGTCATTGCCACTTCGCCGCCTCTTGAGGCAGCGCCAGCCGAAGCGCCCGCACCTCCCGGAGCCAAGCCCGAACCCCAGCCGACGGCGCCGAGCGCACGCGCATTCGCGCCCGCACGTGACATCGAGGCCGTGCCGGAAATCCCGCCGGCGCACGTGTCGGAAGGGCTGCAGTTTGTCGAGTCATTCGCCGAGCCCGGCGCCGAGGAAGGCGCCGGCGCTCCCGTGCATGTCGAGGAGCCGTGGACAAACTACTCGCAGATGCAAGCCGACGAGGTAATCGTCCGCCTGGCTGACGCGACCCCGGAGGAGCTTGCTGTCGTAGCGCTATACGAGGGCGCCCACCGGCGCCGAAAGACGGTTCTGACGGCGGCAAGACGCCGGCTTCGATCGGCGACGGGCGGCGGCCCTGCGGCGCAAGCAGGTCGAGCATGACCGCGCCCGTATGGACGAGCAGGAGCCGATAACCCTCAGCGAGCCCGACCGGCAGCGGGCTCGGCACCGGATCGCGCTCGAATTCGGTTCCCGCGAGGAGTTTGAGGATCCGCGCTTCGGCCCTCGGAGGCTATTCGCGGAGAGCCTCGGGACGTTTCTGCTTGTGCTGGCCGCGGCGGGAGGGAGCATGCTGCATGCCAAAGGGCAGATCACCCTGTCAGCAGCGGTCGTCGCTCCCGGCCTGACGGTGATGGCGGTAATCCTGTTCATGGGTGCGATTTCGGGCGCGCATCTCAACCCGGCAGCGTCGATCGCGTTCGCGCTGCGGCGCGACTTTGCTTGGTACCGGGTCCCGATGTACGTCCTGGCGCAGCTGACCGGCGCCACGCTAGCGGCACTCTTCCTCCGCGCGGTGTTCGGGAACATCGAGCACCTCGGAGCCACCCTGCCGGGACCCGGCTACCACCCGTGGCAGGCTTTGCTGCTTGAGATCGCGCTGACCGGCGGGCTGGTCAGCGTGATCCTGGGGACCGCGTCGCGGGCGCAGAACGTCGGTTCGGTTGGCGCGCTCGGCGTCGGCGGTTACGTCGCGCTCGCCGGCCTGTGGGCGGCGCCCGTCAGCGGCGCCTCGATGAACCCGGCGCGATCGTTCGGGCCGGCGCTGGTGAGCGGCGACTGGGGCGCCTACTGGGTGTACGTGATTGGTCCGCTGGTTGGCGCCGTGATCGCCGTTGGATGCGCGGTGCTTCTCCGCGGTCGAAGCGGCGGCGATCCCGTCGCACGGTTGGCTGCGTCCGGGACGCTCGGGGCCCGCGTCGGCGCCCCGTGGGACACAGCCACCATCGATCCGGCACCCGAGTCGGGACCAAAGAGCAAAACGCCGCCTTCCGACAGGGATTAGATGGAGGCCGCCCCTCCCGCGCTGACCGAACGGTTCCTCGCCGCCGTTGCGCTGGCGCAGGAAGTTCACGGAGAACAGCGGCGGACTGGCACACAGATCCCCTATATGGCGCACCTGCTCGTGGTAACGGGCTTGGTACTCGAGGACGGCGGCGACGAGGATCAGGCGATCGCGGCGATGCTTCACGACTCCGTCGAGGACGGTGGCGGTCGCCCCATGCTGGAAAGAATCGACCAGGGATTCGGGCGGCGCGTTGCGGCGATTGTCGAGGGTTGCTCGGATTCGGTAGATGAAGATCAGCCGGAGCCCTGGATCGAGCGCAAGCGGCGCTACCTGGCTCACCTGCCGGCGGTGGAGGACGATGCGATCCTGCGTGTCGCGCTCGCCGACAAGGTTCACAACGCCCGCTCGATCGTGCGCGACTACCGAGAGGAGGGGCAAGCCCTCTGGGCCCGCTTCCAGCACAGGAGCGCCCGCGAGCAGCTCTGGTACTACAGCGGCCTGGTGGAGTTCTTTGAGCGGCGCCGGCCGGGTCCGCTGACCGAGGATCTATGGCGGGCGGTGGGAGAGCTCGCGTGGCTCGTCGCGCGCGATCAGGCGCAGCACAGCGAACAACTGCGGCTGTGGCTTGATCCCGACCTTCATAATGGTCAAGCACCCGAGGGCTGGGTACAGGTGCGGAGTCGCGATGAGGCGGTTCAGCTACTGCAGGCCTTTCCGGTCCTCGCGCTGTCGCTCTATGATGCGCCGGAGGCTCACCGGCTCGTCCACTGGCTGATCGACCAGGCCGAGTCGCGCGGGCGCGACCTCTGGCCCAGCGAGGAGATCTCGTTCCACGGCTCGGCCAGACCCGCTGCGTGGAGACAACTCCGAGGCGCTATCGAGTACCACGCCGAGCTCCTCGGCAGCGGCGACCGAAATCTGGACCCGCAGCCGGGGGGCTAACCGAACGCCTTAGGTGACGCGCGCCTGCGCCACCGCCGCGCGAGCCCGCTTGACCGCGGCAGTCTCGGCACCATCGTCGCGTGCGATCTGGTGCGCAAGATCGGTCTCGGCCGCGACCACGCGCTTGGCCGTGCGGCAGCTCGGCTGGGAGCGAATGTAGGTCTTGAGCGTCGAGCGCGGCCCCGCCAGCGCGTCGAGCTCGTCCGCTGTGACGACCCCGAGGTCGACCTCGGGGCTTAGGAGCTCCCGCATCCACTCGCGCTCGATCCCCTCGCTGGTCTCGTACACCCAGATAAATGTGCTGATCAGCACGAGCGCGACGATCGCCGGCACGATCGAAATCACATTGTCGCCGCCGATCGCTGCGCTTGCGTCCCACAGCCCATGCATGACCATCGCGGTCAGCATCAGGCCGGCGCCGAGGGCCTTGCGCGCCGGCACATCGGGTCGGCCGACGAACCAGATCAGCCCGGCGCCGAAGATGCCGGTGTACATCCAGTGCGACGGGATCGATGCGAGAGTTCGCGAGATGATCGTCTGCCATGCCGCACCGATGTCGCCGAACGAGTTGGCCGCGCCAATCCACGCATAGCTGATGTCCTCGCTGATCTGGAAGCCGAGCCCGATGAACGCGCCGAGGATCAGCCCATCGAATGGGCTGCGGATCAACCGCGGCGCGAGCACGAGGAGCAGGAGGACGCCCGCGCCTTTGGCGAGCTCCTCGTTGATCGGCGCGGTGAGCGCGGCACCCCAGTCAAAGGCGAAGCTCGCCCCGAACGCCTTCGAGTACAGGCTCATCACCGCGTCGTTGCCGAGCAGGGCGAACGCGCCGATCGCACCGACGCCGCCCCAAACAAAGCCGGCCGCCGCGAGCTTGCCCGGCACGGTCGTGTAGCGATCCTCGTAACGGATGAACCATAGGTACGCGACCGCGAGCAGACCAAACGCGATGATCCCGCTGGTGAGAGCCCCGCTGTAGGCTGCGGCGGCAATAGATATCTGCCCCGATATCACGAACACGCCGGCCGCGACAAGCAGGCAGTAGACCCAGAAGGCCAGGTTGCGCGGCTGGACGAGGTGAAACTCCTCCCCCCAACCCGACTGCTCGATCGCGCGTCGACGGACCTCGGCGAGCGTGGTCATGTTGTCGCCCGGATGCTGCGGACCATCGCCACGACGTCATTGCGAACGCGCGATATCGGTCCCTTCGGACCGGCGACGACGATCTCGACGCCCTCGCCGGGCCGCTGCGCTTGCGGCGCGAACACGAACGCGACCACGGATCCCTGCCGACTGACGCCGACGAAATCCTCCCCCACGCCGACGGCGCCCTGTCGGGTCCGCACCGTGTAGGGGTGGGTGGCGCTGCCATTCCCCCGCGCGTGGTCGAGCTCGGCGCTGATCTTCTGGACCCGCCTGAGTAATGCCGATGGCGTGCCGGAGAACGGCGCCGCCTGCACGTCGAAGTCGACGCCGCCGTCAACCAGCTCGGTCGAGGCGGTGTCGCCCATCGGCGAGCGCGTGTGGCCGAACAGCGCTCCGGTGGCGAGATCCCACCCTGCGGCGGGAACAAGCGTGACCCCACCCGCCAGCTCCGCAATCTCGCCGCTATGGACCGGATGGCGATAGGACGTCTTGCTGTTGATCAACGGAAGAACGACGCTCATCAGCAATGCCAGCGCGAGAACCAGCAGCGCCGGCGTCACCGTCCGGCGGTCGATCCAGGCGGGGCGGCGCCCATCGGCCTTCGCATCGCG
Source organism: uncultured Solirubrobacterales bacterium (assembly GCA_963701945.1). Taxonomy (GTDB): domain Bacteria; phylum Actinomycetota; class Thermoleophilia; order Solirubrobacterales; family Solirubrobacteraceae; genus Palsa-465. Next base: position 211,487 of record CAVPBV010000003.1, read on the forward strand.
GACCTCGTCTCTGCGTCCGTGACTCATGTCTGCGTCCGTTGTGCAAGGCGGCTCCATCAGGCACACGGTGAACGCTCCCAGGGTGAGCCGTCGTCACATGGTTTGCGTGATCGCCGACAGAGCGGGCGCACCGGGGGCGCCTGTTCCGCAATCACCCAAACTGCGTGATGACGGCTCATCCCGAGCGGGCCCATCCTCATCACAGGTAATACCCCCTAATCCCAGGAGGAGCGATGGCTGAAAAGTCAGCTGATAACTCCGTGCTCTATACCGCCGTCTACACCGATCTCGAGGACGCCAAGTTCGATCTCGAGGCGCTCCAGCAACTGCACAAGGATCAGATGGTCGGCAAGTTCGACGCGGCGATCATCGACAAGGAGGATGGCAAGCCTCACATCGTCAAGCGCGTGGATCATCCGTACTACCGCGTGATCCCGGAATGGTTCGGATCGGGCACCTTGCCGCGCAAGGAGCTCCATGAGGCGGCGGAGGCTCTCGACGCCGGCCAGGCCGCGCTGATCGCAGTCGGCGAGCCGACGATCGCGGACGGGGTCGAAAGGGCGATTACCCGATCCGCCAAGACCTTCAAGCACGATATGAACATCGCCACCGACGATCTGGCCAAGGAGATGACCGACGCGCTGAAGCAGACGGAAACTGCCGCGAAGAGCTAGCCGATACAGAAGAGGACGAGCGGACGAGCGCGCTGAGCGCGGCGCGCTCGCCGTGCCTCCCGGTTTCCCAGCATCGAACGCGCTTGTGAAAACGTAGAACACGGCGCACCCCCAACTCCTGCGAGGAACTTCTTGAGCCGAATCACGCAAGCCGCGTGATGACCGCTCACCGGGACCAGCGTAAGAGTGTGCGGTATGGACATCTGCGCGATCACCTCGGCCAGTGCCTGACGCCACTCCCACACCAAACGCCACTCCGACACCGGCGCCGGCCAACGATTCGCAATCGTCACGGCCGCCCGTGAGGCCTACAGGTCGCGCGGATGACGCCGCGTCCGCGGATCGGTCGCCCTCGTTCTGGAGACAGCACCGGCGCGCCCTCAGCATGGCGCTCGGAGCTCTGGTCGCGATCGCCTTTTTCTATTACGTCGTGCCACGACTCATAGGTCTCGGGCCGACGCTGAAACTGCTGCGCCGCGGCGACTTCTGGTGGCTTGCGCTTGGCATCCTGTTTGAGGCGTTCTCGTTGTTCGGCGGCATTGTGCTGTTCCGGGGGGTGTTCGGTGGGCCGAAGATCCGGATCGGCTGGCAGGCCAGCTACCGGATCACGATGGCGGGGACAGCAGCCACGAAGATCGTCGCGACGGCAGGCGCCGGTGGTATCGCCCTCACGGTGTGGGCGCTGCATGGCTACGGCCTGCCGGGAGCAGAGATCGCAAACGGAATGGTGTGCTTCGAGGTTCTCACCTACGCGGTCTATATGGCGGCGATCGCGCTCGCGGGGTACGGCCTGTGGCTTGGCGTCTTTTCAGGCCGGGCGCCGGTCGCGCTGACGCTGGTGCCCGCCGTCATGGCCACAGCCGTGATCATGATCGTGCTCTCGACGCTGCTTGTCGACGGACCGGCCGAACGGTTCCTGAAGCGGCGAGCGGAGCGATCAGGGGGCCGAGCCGCCGGGTGGTGGCGACGCGCCGCCACGCTGCCGCGCTCGATCCGAGCGGGACTGACGGCGGCAATCGACATGATCAAGCGCCGGGATCGCTCGGTGCTCGGAGCCCTCGCCGACTGGGGGTTCGACATCGCCGTGCTCTGGGTCTCGTTTCGCGCCTTCGGCCCCTCGCCGCCCGGCGCCGTGATCGTGATGAGCTACTACCTCGGGACGCTCGGGAACGCGCTGCCCCTCCCCGGTGGCATCGGCGGCGTGGAGGCCGGCATGATCGGTGCCTTCGTCGCCTTCGGCGTGTCAGCCAGACTGGCGCTGCTCGCCGTGCTCGCCTACCGCACGATCTCCTACTGGCTCCCCACCGTCCCGGGGGCCATCGCCTACTGGCGCTTGGTTCGGGAATTCAAAGAAACGCCCCGCCGGGCTTCAACTCCCGAGATCGCAAATCACGCATAACCACTGTCCGCGGTCGGCCGGCCAGCAGTTGGGCGTCGCCTGCTTCATGAGCCCGATCCCCCGGCCCTCGAGGATCCGGCGTGGTGCCGAGCCGAGATGCGGAGCAGCTCCCGCAGCTCGGGCGCCACTCCGGCATCCGGGATCGCTACCTCGACCTCCACCGTGCCTCGTTCCTCATCGATGACCCGAACCGGGCCAAGACGATCGAGCAGGTCACGCATCCTCCGGTTCTCGGCCAGCATCAGCGCGGTGAACGTCTTGATCCCCTCCTGGCGGGCGCGGGCGCTGATGACCTCGAGCAAAAGCGTGCCGAGACCGCGGCCCTGCCAGTCATCGATCACGGTCAGCGCCACCTCCGCGACGCCTGGATGCTCGAGGCTGCGGACATAATGCGCGATGCCGAGCCCCTCTCTCCCGTGTTCGTCGAGGGCGATCATCGCCTCGTGGTCGCGATGGTCGACGTCGGTCAGCACGTGCACCATCTGGTCTGTGAGCACGGGCGACGCAGACAGGAAGCGTCGGTAGCTGGAGGTCGGGCTCAGGCGGTAGAAGCCGCTCACCAACAACTCGCGGTCTGACGGACGCCACTGCCGAATTCGCACGCGCGAACCATCGCGTAGGACGACCGGCACCCCCAAGCGCCGTCGATTTCTCGGTCGAGCCCGGCTGTGCGATCGTCGGCGCGGTGTCATCAGGCTCGATGGCGATATCGTGAAGGTGCGGTGAGCGAGCGCCCATCACGCGTTTTGCGTGATCTTGATCTCGCGATCCGCGCGATTCGCCTCATCCGTCCGAACCGTCGCGCTTCGCCGGGCCGAGCACGAGCAGCGGGCAGGGAGGCTCGTCGGCGAGGCGTTGCGACTTGCTGCGTTCCACAAGGCGATCGGCGGGGTCGTATCTGTGCGCGCCGAGCACGAGCAGGTCAACGGACGCTCCATACCGTCTGAGCCCCGCGACCGCGTCGTCCGCAAATTCGGCGTGGGCCTCGACGCCTCCCAACGCCGCGATGCGCTGGCGCGCCTTTTCGACGTCCGCGTCGATCTCGCCCTCGACATTCCAGACATCGCGCGCGTACACGGGCGCACGGACAGCTTCGAAGGCGGACAGGGTGGCGTGGTGCTCGACCGTGAGCTTCCTCGCCAGCGCGAGGGCCCGGTGACTCTCCGAGGAGCCGTCGTGGGCGACTCCGATCTTTCGGATCTGACCCGGACGCTTGGAGTAGCCGGCCGGCGCAACCGCCACCGGACACGGCGGATCCTCGAGCACCTCGCGCGCCTCGTCACCGAGGAACATGTGCGCGACAGGGTCGTGCCGGCCAGCACCGATCACGAGCAAGTCGGCGCCTCGGGTGGCGGCGAACTCGTGCAAGCCGCCGTGCACCGACGGGGCCTCGATCCGCGAGATCTCGGCGGCAATCTGCCCTTCATCTCGCAGCCTGCCGAGACGCTCGAGCCCAAACCGTTGCGCTTCGTCGTCCGGCCGGGTGTCCGCCTCGGGCGCGGGTTTGCTCTGTAGCACCTCGACGTAGACAAGCGTGATCTCGCCGCCGCCGGACAGCAGCGCTTTAGCCAATGCGATCGCGTCGCGGCCGGCCTCATAACCGCCGATGCCCACTACAACACCGTCAAACATCGAGTCCTCCGATTTCATTCACGGCCCACATCCGAGGAGTTGACATTGCACGGCAGTTGGGTGACGCGTCATCACGCGCTTTGCATGATTCACCGGAGTCGGGCTACGCGGAACGCATCACCGCAGCGCGCCTGCCGGCATCGTGTCCAGGAGCCCCACCGGCCGCGGATCGGCCTCGTCGTCGAGGATCGCCGCACCGCCGGGCCAGTAGGGGTGCGGCGGGGTTACGTCTTGCACGAGCAGCGGCTCGTAGATCCACGATCCGGTATTGACGATCCGCGGCCTGCCGCCTGCGCCCTCCCAATCGGCCTCGTCATCGCCTGGTAGCGGGCCGAGCCGATGGACGTGCCCGAAGACGACGTAGTCGGCGTCGATGCCGAGGCATTGGGTTACGTGGATGAGCGCCGGGATGCTCGCAACCTTCGTCTGCAGGCTCAAAAGGGCCGAGTTGGCGCGCGCCAGCTCAGGGCGCAGCAGCTTCCGAGAGCCCTTTGCCATGGTCGCAGCCCGCGCGAGCACACCAAGCCGGTCGGCCACTCGGGCCAGCGGCTCCGGCAGGGCGCCGGAGATGGCCTCGTGCGCGCTTCTTAGCGAGCGACCACCGGCCGGCTCGTAATCGATCGGCCGCGCCGCCTCCCGGGAGAGCCGGCTTACGTGTCCGCGCGTGAGACCGAGCGACCAGGCCGGCAGAAGATCCCGGTTGAGATAGTGCCCATGGGTGGCCCAGACCCGGTCGGACAGCCACACACCCGGATAGCGCACGCTCATCCGAGCCGGGGCCAGCCACGAGCTCACGGCAGCAAGCTCGGGCGTGGCGTCGACCGGCGCTGAGCTGTCGACCGAAAGCCGCTCCCCCATGTCCTGGATCCATGGAGCGACGAGCTGCCGGTCGTGGTTTCCGGGAACGAGAATCACCTCCCGGTCTGGCCCCAGCCGCCGTCCGAGCGCGCGCAGTACCGGCTCGGCCACCGCCAGGGCTTCGTCGGAGTCGCGCTCCGAGAGTTCGACCACATCGCCGAGCAGGACCAGCCGCTGGACGTCGGCTAGCGCCTCGAGCAGGACGCCGAGCGGCGCGCGGCGCCTCAGGACATCCCGTTCCAGGCGCACGCCGAGGTGCAGGTCGGAGATGACCAGAGTGCGCATTCCGCGTGACGATAACCGCGAAAGACGGCGCGATGGCAGATCACGCAGAACGCGTGACGACGGCTCACCCGCGTGGCGGATGAACTAACGGGGCCTCGGCAGGCCCATTCCCGAACAGAGGCCCCTGATGGCCAGCACGAGCGAACCCGCCAAACCGACGATATCCGGTGAGCACCCGCGACAGCGTGGGGGCCGGAGGGAGCCGCTGTTGTGGAGGGGGCTCAGGAAGGTCTGGTACGCGATGGGGCCGGGGTTCATCACCGGCGCCTCGGACGATGATCCGAGCGGGATCGCCACCTACTCGCAGACGGGTGCCCACTACGGGTATGCGCTGTTGTGGACCGCGGTGTGGCAGCTGCCGCTGCTGTACTACACGCAGGAGGCGGTGGCGCGGATCGGCGCGGTCCGCGGCAAGGGCCTGGCCTCGGCCATCCGCGAGCACTACGGGCTGCCGCTGGCCGTGCTGCTGGCGGCGCTGGTGGTGGTGGCCGACACGATCAACGCCGGCGCGGACATCGGCGCGGTCGCGGGCAGCGCGCACCTGGTGCTGCCCATAAACACCAAAGCGCTCATCATCTTGACGACCACCTTGGTGCTCGTGTGTGTGGTGTTCGTGGGCTACCGCCGCTACGCCAACATCCTCAAGGTACTCGGGCTGTTCCTGCTCGCCTACCTGGTCACGGTGTTCGCGGTCTCACAACCGTGGGGAACCGTCCTCAAGAGCACCTTCGTCCCCCACATCCAGCTCACCACCTCGTTCCTGTTCCTGCTCGTCGGGACGTTCGGCACGACGATCACCGCCTACTGCTGGTTCTGGCAGAGCGACCAGGAGGTCGAGGAAGAACTCGCCGATCGCATGATCGGGCCCGACGGCAAGGTCGACGAACAGCAACTCACGCCATTTCTCAAACGAGTGAAGACCGACACGAAGATCGGAACCGTCTGGGCGGAGGTGGTTCAGTGGGCGATCATCGTGACCTGCGCCACCGTGCTGTTCAGCCACGGCGTCACCAACATCACCACCGCCGCGCAGGCGGCCAGCGCGCTCAAACCGCTCGCCGGAGACTACGCCAAGGACCTGTTCGCGATCGGCGTCGTCGGCGTCGGGCTGATGGCGATCCCGATCTTCGCTGGCGTGTCGGCCTACGCGATGAGCGAGCTCAACGGCTGGCGCAAGGGGCTCGATGAAAAGGTCAAAGACGCGCGCCTGTTCTACGCCGTGATCATCGTCTCCACCCTGATTGCCGAGTTGATGAACTTCGCCGACATCAACATGATCAAAGCCCTGGTATGGACCGCCGTGATCTGGGGATTCGTAGCCGTCCCGCTCCTGTTCGCGATCGGCCGCCTCAACTCCGACCCAAAGGTCCTCGGCCCCCACCGCGGCACCCGCGCCTCCAGAATCTGGGTCTGGATCACCTTCGGCGTCATGACACTCTCCGCCGGCGCCCTGCTGATCAGCCTGATCTAGTAACCGATCAAGCCGATTGGCCACCCGATCGGCCGGCGACCAACTGCGGCTGGCCGAGCCCGAGCGCCGCGGCCATGTCCGCGTAGATGCTCCGCCCCGCGAGCGACTCTTCCTCTTCTGAGAAATCGACCGCTCCGTTCACCTCGAGGACGACGGATCCGTGCTCTGGCTCAGGGAGAATGTCGACTCCCACAAGCTCCGCACCGATCGCACGAGCGGCATTAATCGCCAGGGCCTGCTGTTCGTCGGTCGGCGACGATGAGATGAACTGACCGCCGAGGGCCACATTTGTTCGCCACTCGCCGAGCGCCGCCTCCCGTCGTCCTGCTCCGACGACCCGCCCCCCCGCCACGACGACCCGCGTGTCGTAGCCAAGTGGCGGTATCAGCTCTTGGATGAGCACGCCGTGACGGTGAAACCAGCTTCGCTGACCGATCGTGGCCAGGCTCTCTTCGACCTCGCTGCGGTCGCGGCACAGCATCACATCTTGCCCCCAGCTGCCGAACCTCGGCTTGAGGACGAACGGCGGCTCAAGCGTGCGCACCTCGTCAATCGTCGTGCGGTGCCGCGTGCGCGGATGCCGAATCCCCGCCGCCGCAAATCGTCGCGCCGCCCGAAGCTTGTCATGGGCCGCCAGCAGTGCCCGAGGTCGATTCACGAGCCGCACGCCACGCGGCTCGAGCGCTGCCATCTCCGCCAGCCCCGCTTCGACGCCATCAAGCGTCGGCGTCACGTCCAGACGCACCACCGCGATGTCACCTGCCCGAAGCATCCGATAAGCATCGGACGGGCACAGTAGCGCGGCTTTAATTCCCAGACGCCTCCAGCCCTCCACCAGTGGCGCGTTCGTGGGCTGTGACCTACGAGCGACGACACAACCAATTCCTGTGCTGATCCCACGCTATCCAGCTTGCCTTGGTGTCACGCCCGGCACATCCGTACCAGTCGGCGGATATCACGCGGATCAGCCGCAGCGGCCGGAGTTCGGTGATGGCGGCTGCCGCCCAGAACAGAGTCAGACGCCAGGACCAGCGCCGGTGGACCTCACGAGCTCGCCGCCGGCTCCTTGTGCCGACCGAGCTTCGTTTTCAGGGCATCCAGCTTCGCATCGATTTCGTCCTTCTGCTTCTTCTTACGCCCCTCGCGCAGCTCCTTGCGAGCCTTCTTCTTCGCCTCGCGCTGAGCCTCTTCCGCCGCGGCGATCTCCGCACGCACGTCCGAACCGGACCGCCTCAGCACAGTCCCACCCAGGTTCGCCATCGCCGCATCGATCACGACCGGGTCCTTCTCGACGACATCAGCGAGCAGGCTAGGAGCTCCAACCCGGACCGACTTCGAGATATCCGCGAGCGCCGAGTCCGTCGCATCCTGATCGTCCATGTCGAACAGCGAGCCGACCAAAACCCCCGTCGCCCCCCCGACCAACACTCCCACCGGCCCCCCGAGAACACCCACCAGCAAGCCGATCAGGCCGCCGCCGACCGTGTCCCCCCAGCTCTTGTCCCCGATCTGCTCCTTAGTGACGACCTTTCCGTCCTCCTCCCGGACGACCACCGCCGCTCCTCGAACGCTCACCTCATCCCGCGCATCGAGTTCCTTCAACCGACTCAACGCCTCAAACGCACCGGAATGCTCCGCAAACGACACGGCAAGCACATTCTCACGGATCACTTCATCTTCGAGCATGACCCATCCTTTCTAACTTAGCTGCGTGGTCAGGCGGCCTCGAACGCCGGCTTGACCCCTCGTGGTTCGATCGTCGCGGCGAGATGGGTGACTACACATCACCTGAAATGCGTGATCGTTCGCCGGAGCTCGTCATCAGCCGCTGGAACCCTCAGTCTCGTGCTCGGAATCACTCAGACTGCGTGACGCCGTCTCACCCGATCGGCGTGCAGGATCTGATCCGCTGCGCTATGTCACCTCCTGCTCCTCTCCACGCTTCTGGTCCGGACCAGCCGGGTCGTCGTCAGTCCCTCGGAGCCGGGCAGATCAGCGGGTGGTCGGCGCCCGAGCGGATCGGGGTCGCGGTCGACGGCAATTCCTCCGGCCGCGACGCGGTGGTGCTAGGTTCGCTCCTCGCGCGCGCGACGGGCGCGGAGCTGATGTTGATCGCCGTCCACGAGGAGCCGCTCATTCCGGTCGCCCTCCCTGGTGGGATGAGCTGGACCGCGCTCGAGCAGCGGGCACGGACGATGTTGGCCAAGACGCGGGATTCGCTGGCGCCCGATGCCAGGATCATGGTTCACGCGGACGTATTGGTCTGGCGCGGGTTGCGCCACGTCGTCCGGCACGAGCACCGCGACCTGCTCGTCGTGGGCTCAGCGCGAAACGCCGACACCGGGCGTGTCCGCCTCGGGAGAAGCGCGGGCGATCTGCTCGGGCGCCTCGAGTGTCCGCTCGCGATCGCACCCTCCGGCTTCGAGCAGCACACCAACAAGAGGCTCGATCGGCTCGGCGTCGGATTTGACGATAGCCCCGAGTCACGAGCGGCTCTTGACCTCGCCGTCTCGATCGCCTCGGCCGCCGGCGCGACGCTCGAGGTCCGCGGGGCGATCGATGACGGAGTGGCGGGCGGATTAAGAACCGATCAGATCGTGCTCGAGGGCAACGCGATCACCGAGCGGCAGCTCATCTCCGCATTTGAGCGCGATCTCGCCGCCACGTCCGCCACCGATGCGCCCACGAACCTCAAGGTCGAAGTGGGCATGCCGAGCGACGTGCTCTCTGGGCTGTCCGCCGAAGTCGACCTGCTCGTCCTAGGCTCGGGGCACTCCGGTCCCCCGGGCCGGGTGCAACCCGGGAGAGCCGGACGAAGCATCCTCCGGCTGGCGACATGCCCCGTCCTGGTCGCGCCGCGACCCGCCGCCCCACCGCATCACCGCGATTGAGCCGTGAGCTGGGACCCCGCCGAACATGATCATCGGCGAACTCAAGCCACCCTCGGCCCGCATTGTCCTTCCATGGTGGGGTCTGCGGCTACCTCTCCCTCCGTCCGAACAGCTGCAGGAAGAACAGGAACACATTGACGATGTCAAGGAAGATCCCGGCCGCGATCGAAACCGCGTCGTCCATCCCTGCCCGCCGCATCCGGTTGAAGTCGAGGACCGTGTACGCACCGAAGATGACCAGGCCGAGGACGGCGTACACCACGTTCCCGCCGGGAATCGACACGAACAGGCTGACCAGCCCGAAGACAATCAGCGCGAGCAGCAGCCAGAAGAGGGCACGGTAACCGGGCGAGAGGTCGAAGTTGATCGCATAGCCGAGGCTGCCGAGCCCGGCAACGAACAGACACGTCGCCGCCGCCGCTTGCCAGACAGCACCCGGATCGGCTACAGCATAGGCGTGCAGACCGCCGCCGAGTCCAAGCCCCAGGAACAAGCCGGCGGCACACAGCAGTCCGACCGACAGCGGTTCGGAATCACGTGTGAAGTTGAGCCCGGCGATGCAGACAAAGCCGACGATGAACAAGACAATTGACGCTCCTCCGGCGAGGTTTCGACCCAGATACGCTCCGAGGGTCAGCAGACCGAGCGTCAACGCGACCAGGCCCATCACCTGACCGAAGACGCTCGTCTGAGCCGCCGCATGTCCTCTCGAGCTGGTTACGGACACGCTATGCCTGCTCTCTCGTCGGTGACCATTGCAGCCATAGGCTGGCCGCCAGCCGGGTGACGAGTCATCACGCGTTTTGCGTGATTCGACAGCCAGCACCCGCGGCGGCGCTACGTTCGGGCCATTGGGTCGTGCCGATCGGCGTGGAGCTCGCGATTGTCGCGATCATCGGCGCGGTCGCGCTCGGGCTCGCCGTGCTCGAGTTCGAGCGCACCGAGTGACGAGCCCTCGACATCGACGAGCACCTTGTCGGGATGGGCCATGACCCACCCCCGCTTCTTGAACTTCTCGAGACGAACGGCGAAAGGCCGCGCGCGAGGCCCGCAAGGAGTTGCTGCGCGCGAGGCGCAAACACGATGAAGGATCATCGGGCGGTGACCGTCACGCTGCGTAAGGCCTGCAGACCAGGCAGCTCGCGACCCTCCAGGAGTTTGAGCGTGGCGTCTCCGCCCGTCGAGAGGTGGCTCACGCGGTCCTGGAGTCCATAAGCGCGCAACGCGTGGAGCGTCTCCCCGCCCCCGACCACCGTGGTCGCCGACGTAGACGCGACGGCTTCCGCGATAGCCCGAGTGCCTCCGGCGAACGGAGCGAGCTCGAACCGGCCCATCGTGCCGCTCCAGAAAACGGTCGCCGCTGCGTGGATCTCGGCCGCGTAGCGGTCGGCTGTCTCGGGTCCGATGTCAAATCCGATCTGATCATCGGCCAGGTCGAGCTGGCCGCACGCCCACGGTTCGATGGCCGTCCGCTCGCCCGGGCCTAGAAGCAGATCTGATGGAAGCGCGAGCCGATCCGGCCGCGCGGCGGCCGCGAGCGTGACGCGCGCCCGCTCCAGATCCTCTGCCGGGCACAGCGAGCGGTCGATGCCGTGTTCCAGGATGGGCAGGAACGGAAAGCACATGCCCCCCCCGATGCATACCACGTCCGCGAGTGCGAGAAAGCGGCGGACCAGCCCCATCTCGTCCCCGATGCTGGCTCCGCCCAGGATCGCCACCAGAGGCCGAGCGGGCTGATCGACGATCGCGCTGAGCGCCAGGATCTCGCGCTCCATCAGCCGCCCGGCGGCGCACGGCAGCAGGTGCGCAACGCCTTCCGTGCTGGCATGAGCCCGGTCCGCGCTCCCAAGCGCATCGCCCACATACAGGTCGGCGAGCTCGGCCAGCGCCAACGCAAGTCGTGGATCGTTGCCCGTTTCCCCGGTGGCGAACCGCACGTTCTCGAGCATCAGCATCGCCCCCGGCGCGAGCCGCTCGGTCAACTCGCGGACCTCGGGCCCCGTCACACCCGGCGCGAGAGGCACCGTCGCGCCCGTCAGCTTGGCCAGGCGCTCAGCCACCGGCCGCATCGAGAAGCCCGGATCGAGATGCGTCGGCGCGTCCAGATGCGAGACGAGCACGAGCCGTGCGCCTCGCCGCAGCAGTTCCTCGATGGTTGGCAGCGCAGCGCGGATGCGGGTGTCGTCGGCCACGGTCACGGATGCGCTCGCCGATGCTGATGTCAGGGGAACGTTGAAATCGGTCCGCAGCAGGACACGGCGACCGTCGACGTCGATGTCATCGATCGTCGACAGTCCATCCACGATCGTGCTCATCCGGCATTCCTTCCTCGTGCTCGGAGAACATGCGTCAGCTTGGCGCCGGCGTTGTTGACCCGGCGACGCGCCATCGGCATAGGACGATCGCGACGACCCAGCGCAGCGCGAACAGCAGCACTCCAATCGGCGCACCGGGCCCCGACCGTCTCCCCCGTTTCACTTGCGCTCATCATATGCCCACAGATTCGACAGTAACTAAGTCCAGACAGCCTCTTCATGAGCGAGGTGACCCGTCGTCACGTAATTTGAGTGATTGGCCCGAGCAGGCTCGGCGCCGGTCCGTCGTGGCTCCGTGTGACATTCAGCCCAGGAACTCCGCCGGCAGCGTCGGCCGATCGCCGGCGTGTCGCGGCTCACCATCGCCAGGCCCGACGACCGGCTCGGGCGAGCGATGCAGCAAGACACGCGCTGGGTCGAGCACCTTGCCTTCATAGGTGGCCCTCAGCCCGAGTAGGCCGGCGCTCACGCTGGCCTCCGTCGCATGCTTGCGCTGAGCGATCAGCCAGTCCAACAGCTTGTCCTGCGTCCCGCAGGCTGCATGCGTCCGTCTCGGACAGATCGTTGGGGCTGGCTTGCCTCGTGATGAACGGCATCCCGGCTCCGATGGTGGCGGCCCACGGGATGAGCCGTCATCACGCAGTTCGCGTGATTTGTCGCGCGGGACCGTCGTGAGCACAACCGCGTCGCACACCACGTCCGCATCTAGTTGCGACTCGCCTTGCAGCTTCCTACCGGATTTCGATCCGGTTGCTGACCTCGATCACTCCGGTCAGCCTCGCGACGTCCTCTGCCGCAGCAGCACTCTCTGCCCGCTCTCTAGCGTAGCCCGTCAGCGTCAGGTGGCCGTGCGAAACCTTGACGTCGATGTGCGTCGAGCGGATCCTGGAGTCGGAGGTCAGCCGCTCCAGCGCCGTGGCGCGGATCTCATCATCCGAGCGGCGACGACCAACCGGTGGGTGGACCCTCAAGTCGTCGACGATGACGGTGAAGACGCCCTCGACGTCTTGCGCATCACGCGCCGCGGCGAGCCTCTCAGGGAACGTTCCGACGGCTCCGCGGAGGACGACGGTGCCGATCTCGTCGGCCGATACGGCAATCAACTCGGGATGCTTGATGCGCGGATCGCCGTCCAGCGCGGCTCTCACGGCTTCTTCTATGTGCGTGTCGGTAAACAAGTGGCCTCGGTGGACTGGGTTTGGGCTTGGTGTACCACCCAGTCTCGGACACGCGCGGATGAGCGGTGATCACCAGATTTGAGTGATTTAGCCGGCGGGCGACGAAGGACGCAAAGCGTGTGACGACTCCTCAACGGATGCGCACCCATGCTTGACTGACTGAGGGATCCCCCATCAAGGAGTCGGAAAATGAGCATCTCATTCAGCCTGTTCGCGATGGAACTCGGGGCGATCCTGAAGTTGGTCGTTGAACTACGTCGACATCTGTCCGACAGGATCTTCGTCAGTGCGATGAGCTGTCGTCGCGCATTTCGCGTGATTGAGATGTCGCCGTAGACGGCCGCGGCAGCGCTCCCGCCCCCCGGCGTTCGGCTGCCAGCGCTCTCTGCCGGTTAGCCGCGTGGATCCGGAGCGTCGGCGGCCCGCGGCGATGACCTGAGTTGCCGACGCAGGCGCCAGTAGGAGATCGCGCCGGGGATGGTCGGCAGCCAGTAAGAGATCGTGCGGTAGGCGAGCACGGCAAGAACCGTGAGTTGCCGCTGGATACCGAAGCCGAGGAAGGCGCCGATCATGCCGCCTTCGACGCCGCCCACTCCGCCGGGCCACGGCAGCACGTTCGCGAGCGTCCCGACGTAGTAGCCCATCACGACGACGGCGGCGGGCGGCGAGTGGCCAAAGGCACGGAACGAGGCCCAGAGGACGGCGATGTCAAATCCCCAGCCCGCCAGCGCGCCGAGCAGCGATGGGTCCCGCCGCTTGACCATGGCTATGGCGCCGAGCAGCCCGGCATGAATCGAGCGCGGTAGTGCGGCCAAGCGCCCCCACCAGCGGGACTTTCGGCCGCGTGACCGCTCCGCTCGCCGTTGCAGGAACGCCTCGACCGGTTTATCGACCCACAGCATCGACAGCGCGACGACGATCACCGCGGTGGCAAAGACCGCCGGAACCAGAGTTAACCCGACAGGAGCCCGACCCGCGAAGAGCCCAAACCAGATCCCGTAGCCCGCGATCGCCATGGCCGCCATATAAACCCCGTAGGTGAGGAGCTCGTAGCACACCATCCCGTTCGCCACCTCGGTTCCGGACAGGCCGTAGCCGTGCAGCGCCCACACGGTGAGCGCAATACCACCCGCACCCCCTGCCGCGAACAGCTTCGTGGCGGCCGTCCCGGCCATATCGATGTCGTAGCTTGCGGTCCACCCAATCCGAGTCTCAGGCGTGGCGAAGACGCCTCGGAACAGCACAATCTCCCCGGCGTACGAGAGCGCCTCCAGTGGGATGCCCAGCGCAAGCCACCAGATGTCACCGCGGCGCAGAAGCCGAAGCGTCGGCCCGAGCCCGACGATGCGCGGCACGACGTAATAGAAGAAGCCGAGTGCGGCGAGGATCCAGAGCGCCGACGTCAGCGCGCGTCTATGTCGCCTCCAGAACGAAGGCGAGCGATCCGAGGTCGCGGGAGTGGTCTCGCCACCTTCACGCGCTGCCGGGAGGCCCCCACCCTGCCGCGGCGGCTCGGCCGACCCAGCCGTGGATGAAGCCTCAGGGCGCACGAGTCAGGCGGCTACCCGCGATTCGATCGGAGAGCGGCAGCATGGTGGTCACACTCTCTGCTTCGAAGAGGTGAGCCGTCGTCACATACTTCGGATGATTCACCGAGGGCGCCTGGCCGAAATCACGCAGAACGCGTGATGACCACTCACCTGGCCGGCGAGTGATCTACGTGCGGGCCAAACGACAAAAGGAGAAGCGATGCCCGCCTCAGACAAGATGGAAGAAGCGAGCGAGAAGGCCAAGAAGGCCGCCGAGGAGGAGAAGGAGCGCCTGGAGAAGGCTGGTCACGAGGCCAAGGCGTTCACCGAAAAGGAAAACGAGAAGGTCAAGGAAGAGTTCGAGAAGATCGGGCACCACGGTTCTCGGGGCAAGGCCAACCCCTCGGGCGCATGAGGCGTGGGCGAGACGCTCGCGGTCTCGCCAGAAGGCACGGCGGCGTCCGTCAGGTGCGTTCCGGCCTGGCGGGCGCTGTCGATCGGCGGCTACTGCGTCGACTCTCGCGGCGATGGCCCGCGCCGTTCGACGAACTCCTGGTGGGTCTCAGCCGGGCGGGTGAGCACTCTGCGCTGTGGCTGGGGCTCGCTGCGGCGGGCGCGTTGTTGGGGGGCAGGCGCGCCCGGCGGGCGGCGAAGGAGGGCGTGCTGGCGATCGGTATCAGTTCGACGACCGTGAACGCATTGAAGCTGGTGATCGACCGGCGGCGGCCGACGCCCCGCCGAGTGCTTCACCGCCGACCCCGTACCTCGTCGTTTCCCTCGGGGCACTCGGCCTCGGCGTTTGCCTTCGCGGTCGCGGTCAGCCGGGAGGTGCCGGAGGCCGCGCCCGTGCTTCTGCCCCTCGCCGCGAGCGTGGCCTATTCGAGGGTCTACCTGGGGGTGCACTACCCGAGCGACGTCCTGGTCGGCGCCGCGCTCGGGACGGCCGGGGGATTAGCCGCACGGCCCGTCGCCCAACGGCTCGGCCTGATCGAAGACGAAGGCCGGCGGGCGGCGCCGCCGTCGCGCGCAGAGGCGGTACTCGTGATCAGCCCGCATGCAGGCACCAGCCGCGGTCTCGGGCGCGCCCGCCGCGCTCTCGACCGGCACGGGATCCATGTCGCGCAGGAGCTCGACATCGAGCAAGTCGATCGCCTGCCTGAGCTGCTGCGAACGCCCGGGGGTGGCGCCCGCCTGGTGATCGCCGCGGGCGGTGACGGCACCGTCGGCTCGGTAGCCGGCCACCTCGTCGGAACCGACAACTCGCTCGGCGTCCTGCCGCTGGGTACCGGTAACGACTTCGCCCGCGCGCTCGACATCCCGCTCAATCCTCGCCATGCCGCCGATCTGATCGCCACTGGCGGGATCTCGAGCGTGGACGTCGGCCGCGTCACACGCGCCGGCCGGCCGCCTGCGTACTTCGTGCACGCCGCCAGCATCGGGCTGAACGTGACCTTCGCCAAATTCGCCACCCAGGCCTCGGTCCGCGCCCGCCTCGGCCGCCTTACCTACCTGGCAGCCACCGCCTACGCGATGCGCGAGCGGAGCGCGTTCACGTGCACGTTGCACCACGATGGCAGCGCCGACGAGCTCAGCCTGGTGCAGCTCGCGGTGATCAGCGCGCCAGTCATCGGTGGCTCGCTCGGACTCAACGTCAGAGGCCCGGACCGAGACGACCACCGGCTCGATGTCCTCGCCATCGAAGACGTTCCCGTCCACAAGCTACTGCTCGCCGGGGTCCTCCTGCTGCTAGGAAGCAAACGACCGGTTGCGGGCGTCCGTGCCCTCCACCTGGACCGGCTCGCCGTCGACAGTGACCACGCCCTCGCCCTCGCCCTCGATGGTGAGCTCGGCGGAACCATCCCCGGCGAGTTTCAAGCGCTCGCCGGGGCCATCCGCGTGATCGGCCCTGACTCGGACGATGTCGCGGAGCCTGAATCACCCGAAATGCGTGACGACGGCTCACCCGGCTGAGGAACAGTCTGTAGGTGACATGGCGACCACATCCACCCCCCAAAGCGAGCCTTCCAAGCAGGCCGATCAAAGCGAATCAACGTCTCAGAAGCAGAGCCAGACCCAGCCTGGCCAGATGCGTCCGCCCTGGCGAGTGGAGGGGTCGCGGCAGCCGAGCCAGGAGAGCGGTGAACGTCCGGCGCACAAGCGCCCGAGCACGTGGCTGGTGGCGCTCATCCTGCTGCTGACCCTCGACTGGTTCCTCGTGCTGGCCTACCAGCCGACCAGCCTGACCCGCGTGACCGTCCCGTACAGCTACTTCCTCGGCCAGGTGAAGGACCAAAACGTGGCGATCGTGACCGCGCAGGGGTCGACGATCGACGGGACGGTTCGCCATTGGATCACCTATAACGGAACCAGGGCCGGGCTGTTCAAGACAACGCGGCCGGCGTTCGCCGATGATCATCTGCTCAGCGAGCTGCTGGCCCAAGGCGCGGTGGTGAACGCGAAGGAACCCAGCTCGTCGTCTAATGCCCTACTGACCATCCTCGGTGGGGTCCTGCCGACGGTTCTGCTCATCGGGTTCTGGATCTGGCTCTTCCAGCGCTACGCCGGCCAGGCAGGCGGCGCCGGGGGTATGTGGGGACTGAGTCGCTCCAAGGCGCAGAGATACGCAGCCACCACGCAGCGCACGACGTTCGCCGACGTCGCCGGCATCGACGAGGCGAAGGACGAGCTGGAGGAGGTGGTCGATTATCTGAAGCATCCGGACCGCTACACCCGGCTGGGTGCGGAGATCCCACACGGCGTGCTGCTCAGCGGACAGCCCGGCACTGGCAAGACGCTCCTGGCTCGCGCGGTGGCCGGCGAGGCGGACGTCCCGTTCTACTCGATCTCGGCCTCCGAGTTCGTGGAGATGGTGGTCGGCGTCGGCGCCAGCCGGGTCCGGGATCTGTTCGAGGAGGCCAAGTCCAACGCGCCGTCGATCATCTTCATCGACGAGCTCGACGCCATCGGTCGCTCCCGCAGCTCCGGCGAGATGAGCGGCGCCAACGACGAGCGCGAGCAGACGCTCAACCAGCTCCTGACCGAGATGGACGGGTTCACAGGTAACGAGGGCGTGATCGTGCTGGCCGCGACGAACCGTGCAGAGATCCTCGATTCCGCGCTGCTCCGCGCGGGACGCTTTGACCGCCGGATCACCGTCAACGCCCCCGATCGGGAGGGACGTCTGAAGATCCTCCAGGTGCACACCCGCGACGTGCCGCTCAAGGACCCCGCCGATCTCGACGCGGTCGCCGCCACGACGCCGGGGATGGTGGGGGCGGACCTGAAGAACGTCATCAACGAGGCCGCGCTAGCCGCCGCACGACACGACGAGCAGGTGGTCTCGCGTGAGGATTTCAGCGACGCGCTCGAGCGGGTCACGATCGGGACCGCCCGGCGGATCGTCATCTCGCCCGAGGAGCGGCGACGGACCGCCTACCACGAGTCAGGCCACGCGCTGCTCGGGATGCTCCAGCCGGGCGCCGACCCGGTGCGGAAGATCTCGATCATCCCGCGCGGCCAGGCGCTTGGGGTCACCTACCAGAGCCCGGAATCCGATCGCTACGGCTACGGCGAGAGCTACCTGCACGGACGGATCACCGGCATGCTCGGCGGCCGAGCCGCGGAGATCCTCATCTACGGCGAGACGACCACCGGACCGGAATCCGACCTCGAGCAGGCGACCTCGCTCGCACGGCAGATGGTTGGCCGCTGGGGCATGTCCGAAGAGGTCGGGGCGGTGTCCGTCCTGCCCCGCTCCGGCGAGGAGGCCTACGGCACCAGCGCGGCGTCGCAGCACACGCTCGAGCGGGTCGACGACGAGGTCAAGCGCATCATCGGCGAATGCGCTGAGCAGGCCAAGCGGACCCTCGCCGACCACCGCGAGCAACTCGACGATCTCGCCAAGGCACTGCTCAAACACGAGACGCTCGAGGAAACCGAAGCCTACGCCGTGGCCGCGATCCCTCATCCCTCGGGGGCGATCGAGCCGGCGCCTGCCGACGAGCGCACGCCCGTGAGCGCGTCGGAGCCTTCCTGACGGGCGCGACGGCCTGAAATAGCTGATCACGCAAAGCGAATGATGACCGCTCACCCAGCCAGGCACGACCATCGGTGTGTGCTGGAAATCCGGGAGCTCTTGTCGTGAATCGCGATTCGCCGAATCCGGCCGGAATGCTAATCGTGTTCACGGCACTCGTCACGCTGGGGGCGCTGTGGGCGCTGTTCCTGGTCGGTGGGATCGACTACGCCTACAAGCGGATCGGGATCCCGGAGGGCGCGATGTTCGGGGTCATGTTCGGCTCATTGGCGGGCAGCGTGATCAACATTCCGATCGCCCGGTTGCGGGGCCGGCAGAGAAGCGATGTGCAGGAGATCCAGATCTTCGGTAGGCGCTACCGGGTCCCGGTGGTTAGCAAGGACACCGACACGACGCTCGCGGTCAACCTTGGCGGCGCAGTGATTCCCACCGGGGTGTCCGTGTATCTGCTGGTGAAGGACTCGATCTGGTGGCAGGGGGCGGTCGGGGTTGCCTTCGTCGCGGTGATCGTGCACCTGATCGCCCGTCCCGTCGAGGGCCAGGGGATCGAGATGCCGGCATTCATTCCGCCGCTGCTGGCCGCCGGCATCGCGTTGGCAATCGACCCGCACATGGCAGCGCCCGTGGCCTACGTGTCGGGGACGCTCGGGACTCTGATCGGCGCCGATCTGAGCAATGTCGACAAGATGACCGAGCTGGGCGGTGGGATGGCGTCAATCGGCGGTGCGGGCACGTTCGACGGTGTGTTCCTGAGCGGGATCGTGGCGGTGTTGCTCGTGGGGGTGGCGTAGACACCCTAACGGCGAGCGCTGCGAACAGGAGGCTCGCGAACCGATTGCAGTGGGGGATGGGGCGGCGTGTTATGCCGTCAGCGTTGTCTTGCCTTCTTGGCGAGCCCGCGGACGCTCGTCGTGATCTGACGGATCAGCCGAGCGATCATCCCGGGGGTGATCACCATCGGGGCCTCTTGCCCGGCCGCTCCTCGATCTGTTTTTGGGCTTCACCGTGGCTATGGCCCGATCAGCGCCACGCGGCGTCCATATGCGCGCCACAGCTCGTCGACCGTGCGCTCGACCGGTCAAGCGCGCGGTCTGAGCAATCGGTGTTGGTGACAGAGCGGGCGAGGCGGGGCCGGAACCAAGACACGCTCGAGCAGGCTCCCGAGAAGGTCCGCCGTGAATCGCGGCGCCGAGGGATCACGGTCCTACTAAGGTGACCCACGGGGCGTTCTGAACCCGGGCCGCCGTAACCGGTAACCGGCAAAGCGGCCGATCGACGCGACGCCGCGGCTGGCATACCGCAACCCGGGGCCACCCCGCAGCCGCTCGTCACGAATTGACGACCCGTCAGCGGGAGCGCGCCAGCAGTCCCAGCTCGCGGGCGCGGCCTACGGCCTGGTTGCGCTCGTGCGCGTCGAGCTTGGCGTAGATGTGACGAATGTGCGTACGGACCGTGTTGGATGAGACGCATAGCTCCGCGGCGATCTCGGGGGCCTTGAGGTTGCTCGGCAGGTAGCGGACGACCCGCAGTTCGGCGTCGCTGAGCTCCTCGACCAAGCCTTCGGGGCAGCCGCAGGGGCGTGCAGAGGCACCGGCCATGACGTCGAGAACCGTCCGCAGAAGCGCGGCATGCGCGGTCCGGTGCCGGGGGAGTCGCTCGAGTAGACCCTGCACGGGGGCGAGGATGAACGGGAGGACGATCCCCTCGATTTCGGCGAGGTCGAGCGCGCGCTCCAGCGACTCCTCCGCCCCGCGGCGGTCACCGCGCTGATCGCGGGCCGCGGCATCGAGCAGCAGCGCCTCGAGAAGCGCGGATCTGTGATGTAAAGCCGGAGCGGAGCGGTCGATCACGGGCGCGAGGACGTCGATCGCGTGCTCAGGGCGACCCTCCGCAAGATCGATGGCCGCGGCGGCCACGCGCATCAGCGCGACATCGCGGTCCTGTTCGCAACTAGTAGCGAGCGCGGCACGCGCAGCGCCCACCTCGCCCATGCGGGCGTACGTTTGCAGCAGGCGCGCGCGCACCGCAACCGCGAATGCGTGCCTGCCGTCCAGCACCCCCTGTATCCGTTCCGCGACCCGAAACGCCGCCAGTGCCTCCTCGTTCCGGCCCTGCGCCAAGCGCAGGAGACCTCGTGCGTGATGCGCGATCAGCTCGGCGGCCGGGTCACCGTCGGGATGAAACGCGCGTACCGCCCGCTCGAGCCAGCGCTCCGCCTCGTCCTTGCGGCCCAGCCACGC
This sequence comes from uncultured Solirubrobacterales bacterium, assembly GCA_963701945.1. GTDB lineage: Bacteria > Actinomycetota > Thermoleophilia > Solirubrobacterales > Solirubrobacteraceae > Palsa-465. The sequence goes on from CAVPBV010000003.1 coordinate 231,995, forward strand.
GAGCGCCGCAGCACCGGTGGCGAGCGCCGGTGCGGCGATCGGATCCTGGTCCCAGCCGTGCGCCTCGGCGAGGCTCACCGCTTCGTGGCTGAGCTGGAGCCCCGCGGAAACCGAAAGCCCGGTCCACGGGCCGGCGATCGCGAGGTGACCGAGAAAGCTCACCTCGAGATAAGGGCGTCCGATCCGGCGCGCCAGCTCCAGGCCCCGCTCGAGGTCGCGGCGAGCGTCACCCAACCGCGGCGCCAGCAGCTCCGCGATGCCGAGGTTCAGCAGCCCCACAGCCATCAGCTCCTCACTGTGCGCGCGCTCGCTCGCGGGCTGCGCCCGCAACGCGGCCTCAACGGAGCCCATCGCGTCGAGGACGGCGCCAATATCCCCACAGCGACTGGCCAAGCACAGTGTGAACGACGCCAGCTGCAGGTCGAAGCGCCTTCTGCGCTCGTCCGGAATCGTGTCCCCGAGGCGACGCGCGAGAGCTATGTACGCAGCCCCGTCTTCGAGCGACCCGTCCCAAACGCGCACGGTCGCGAACACGACCGCCAGCTCCGCGTCCCGGGCCGCGTTAGACGGAAATCCAGCGAGCAGCTCACGAAGGAGGGCAATGCGACCGTCGAGAAGCAGCCCCACGTAGTTGTCCGCGAGTAAACGAGCGGCGCCGGCCCACTCGCGCGCCGCCTGTGCATGGCGGACAGCCTCCACCACGTAGCCCTCCGTGCGATACCACTCAGCGGCAGCGCTGTGCAGCGACCGGACTGTCGCCGGGGACCCGCGCCGCAGCTCCAGTTGCAACAAGTCTGCGAACAGCTGGTGATAGCGAAACCAGGACCGTCCCGCGTCGAGCGAGGACACGAACGCATTGGCATCCTCGAGCTGCTGCAGGAGCTGCTCCGAACCCGATCCACCGGTGAGGAAATCGGCGAGCGGGCCGCTCACGCGCTCGAGCACCGAGGTGCGCAGCAGCAGCTGGCGCACGTCCGCCGGTTGGCGCTCCAGCACTTCGGCCAGCAGATAACCCGCCACCGTCCGCTCGCTGCCCGAAAACTCCCGCACGAACTGCTCGGGGTCGGGATGCTGGCCGAGGGAGATCACCGCCAGGCGGAGACCTGCCGCCCACCCCTCGGTCCGTTCGTGCAACAACGCCACGCCCGCGTCCGAAAGCTCGATCCCGCTCGCGGCCAGCAGCTCGCGCGTCTCCGCCACCGAAAAGGAGAGATCTGACCCGCGCAGCTCGGTCAGTTCACCCGCCAGGCGCAGACGATGCAAACCAAGCCGGGGATCCTCGCGGGTCACCAGCACCGCTAGAAGCTGAGGCGGCATCCGCATCAAGAGCAGCTCAAGCCATGCAAGCGCCTCGGGGGAGCGAAGCTCGTGGAGATCATCGATCACCAACACCACCGGCTCCTCGAGCGCATCGATCTCCGACAGCAGCCGCTCGACCACGCCCTGGCCCCGGAACCTGGGCGAGGGACGGACCCGCTCGACGGACGGCACCACCCGGGCCAACGCCTCGATCAGCGAGAGCCAAAACCGCTGCTCATCGCGCTCCCCGCGGTCAACCGACACCCACGCCGTCCGATCTTGCAGCCCCACCGCCTCACCCCACGAGCGCACAAGCACGGACTTCCCGCTCCCCGCAGGAGCGCACACAAGCACGGCGCCACCCACACCCGCCGATGACAGGCGCTCAAACAGCGCACACCGAGGCACCGGCGCGAGCCCTGACTCCGTGGAGCCTCGGCTACCACGGCGCGTCAGGAGCTGTCTACCTGTCGCTGACATCCAAACTCTCCAGGTTGCTGAGCAACGCTGCGCGGAGCATCGCAAGGACGATGCCGCCCGCCGTCGGTGGAAACCCGCGGAGCGACTGCGGACTGCCACGGCTTGTGGTCTACGCCCGCGTATCAGGACGCGGCGACGGGACCAATGTCAGCTAGCGAGCCGGCGAGGGTGCCGGAGCGTCGGCGCTGCCATGGCGGGGGCCTCCGCGCCGTCGGTCCTTTGACACGAGCCTCCGGACGCTCCAGCGGGAGGCGCGATGACGCGCTCGCTTGTGCGGAATCCTGGCCGCGACTGGCTGCCCCTCCGGCATGTGGCGATAGAAGAACGTCTTTCCGAGCTCGACCAGCACCAGGTAGGCGATGACCATTCCGACGAGGAACCCGAAGAAGGCCGCCGGCAGGGGCTGGAACCCCAGCACGTGCGCGAGCGGCGAGTACGGAAGATAGGCGCCGATTGCCACGCAGAGAAGCGTGGTGAAGGTCAGCGGCTTGCTCGCGCGGCTGCGGAAGAACGGAACCCGACGCGTCCGTCAGCTTGACCTGCCCATTCGCGTTGCGAGTTGCCACCGCGACCACTCGGCTCCCCTGCGCAAACAGGTCCTGCAGCACCTCCTTCGCCTGAGGCGCGACCGCCGTGCTACGCGCCATTACGGCTTCTGGGGCCCCTTTGACGATTATCCGCCGCTCGCCGCCGTCTTCCAGGATGAGCACCGAGTTCAGGCGGCGCTCGTAATCGAACGGCCGCACGTCGAGGCGCTTGGCTCCGCCCACGGCAACCCGGGCGGCGCCCGGCGCCTGCCAGAGAGCACGATCGAGCGGATTTCCCCCAACCGCTTTTCCGTCGCTGACCACAGCCTCGTTACATGCGAGACCATCGCGCAGCACGGCGTCCGAGTGTTGCCCAGTGGAGTCCAGCGCCGCCGAGAAGGTGATGTGACCCTGGGTGAGTGTGCGCGTCTTGTCCGTGAAGAAGACATCGATGTCGGAGATCAGCCGGGACGACGTCGCCCACCGACAGCTGCACCACGTCGCCAGGAACGAGCGTGGTCACATCCACGGTGACCGGCTTAGCGTCACGCAAGGTCAGCGCCTTGTGGCGCAGCTGAGAGTGCAGCTCCTCCACGGCGCGCGCGGAGCGGTACTCGTTCACGAATCCCAATCCGACGCTCATCGCGATGATCGTCAGGATGATGATCGCGTCCGTCTTCTCGCCGACGAAAGCTGACAGCACTGCGGTGCTGATCAATAGGATCAGCAATGGGTTGTGGAACTGGTTCAGGAGGATCTTCAGCGGCCGCGCGCCGTGACTCACCAGCGCATTGGGTCCCACCTGCTGGAGTCGCCGCGCCGCCTCCTCGCTCGATAGACCCTGCGGCGTCGACCCCAGGGCGTCGAGCACCACACCGGCCTCCATCGTTGCCGCGGAGCGCAACGTGAGCGGCGGGGGTTCGCTCGCGGCGCGCTGTGGCGGCTCACGGATGGTCTGCTGCTGATCGAGCATCGGGGGATCTGCGTCTCCGACCTCGGCTCAGCCGTCGATGCCGGCGGTGATGACCTTGATCTCGTTCGTAATTCCGCCGACTCCCGGAACCCCCGAGACTGCGGCGAATGCCGCGTCGCTGTCGAACTGATGTGTCACTTCGCCCTTCAGCGTGAGCCATCCGGCATCGACCTTGACGTCCACCCGGTCGGCGGGCACGTCGTCGGACGACATCAGCGCCTGGAGCGCGACGCCGCGGATCGTGTCGTCATCCCAATGGTCCCGCGGGTCAACCGTGAGCTGATCCTCCACGCGCCGCACCCCGCGAACCGACTTCGCCACCTGAACCGCTTCCTGGCGCTGGCGCCAGCTACCGACGCTCCCTCGCAACGTCACGTCACCCTCGCGCTCGGAGATCGCGATCACCGCCGGATGGGGGACGTGGTGGTCGTTCTCGAGCTTGGCCCGAATCTCGTCGATGATCTTGATGTTCGTCATGGGACACACTCCGCCTGCCGGTAGGTTCCAGGGGCGCCTTGTCAATGCGCGCACAAACGGTTTCACCCGATCGCGTGAGCCGTCGTCATGCACTTTGGATGATCGGAACGCCACGCAAGGCCTCCAGGCCAGGCAGCTCGCGACCCTCCAGAAGTTCGAGCGTGGGGCCTCCACCCTTCGAGAGGTGGCTCACCATTGGCTCGCGCGAACTCAACGCCGGGCCCGCCCTGGGCCGGAGTGGAGGCTCAGCCCAGAAATTCTCCCGGCACCGCCGGCCGATCAGCGACGTGTCGTGACCCGCGGTCGCCAAGCGGCGCGATCGGATCGAGCGAGCGATGGAGCACGACACGGGCTGGGTCGAGCGGCTTGCCTTCATAGGCGACCCTCAGCCCGAGGATGCGGGCGCTCACGCGGACCTCAGTCGCCTGTTCGCACTGAGCGATCAGCCAGTCCAACAGCATGTCCCGAGGCCCACGGTCGCAAGCCACCGTCTCGCGTATCTCGCTGCGCCTGGCTTGTCTGGTGGTGAACTGCATCGCGGCTGCAATGGTCGCCCTGCCCGGGGTGAGCTGTCATCACGCAGTTCGCATGATTTTGCCCTGTGGTGGTCAGGCTGAGTCTTCGCGCCCTTCCCGTGCGCGTGGTCGCCGCCCGGCGCGTTCCGCTCCAGAAGGTCCAGGGCGGCCCGGCCTTATTGCGATCACGCGAAATGGGTGACGACCGGTCATCCGGTCAGCGTGCACCCTCTGGGTCATGAGGCTATGAGCGCGAACGAGCCGCCCACGACCAGACGAGCCCGCAGGACGAGCCGAGCCTCGGAGGACGGCGCTGATCCGCTGCGCGTTCGCCTCGCCCCCCCGCCGCTCGCCGACGTCCTGCGGATCGTGGCCGTCATTGTTGCGACCGCGCTCGGGGTGTACCTCTTCTGGAGAGTCCGCGTCGTGGTTCGGCTGCTGGCGATCAGCCTGTTCTTCGCGTTCGCGCTGTTCCCAGTGGTGGACGCGGTGTCGGTCAGAACCCGGGCGCCCCGGGGCCTCGTGATCCTGATCGTGTATCTGATCCTGGCCCTGCTCGTCACGGTTATTGGATACGTCGTCATCCCGAGCCTGGTCAGCGAGGTGCACCAGCTGTCGCGGGACGCGCCGCACTACGCAGCCGCCCTCCGCCGCAACGTGACCTTCAGGCACTACGACGACCGCTACCACATAACGGCGAAGTTGTTGCGGGACACCCACCAGCTGCCGGAACTGCTCGCAAAGGCAGCCGGACCCCTGAAAGACGTGACGGTCGGCGCAGCGAGCTTCCTCGGCCAGCTTGTCACGGTCCTCGCCGTCACTTTTCTCCTGATCCTCCACGGCCGCGAGTACGTCGAGATGGTCCTGAGCCTCACGGGCGAACGCCGCCAGCGCTACCGCCGGGTGGTCATCGACATCAAAGACGCCGTTGCCGGCTACACGGTCGGAAACATCATCATCAGCGTCCTGGCTACGGTGGCGACCTGGATCGTCCTGTCTCTCCTCGGCGTCCCCTACTCGCTGGCGTTGGGATTTCTGGTCGGTTTCTTCGACCTGATCCCGCTCGTTGGGGCAACAATCGGGGCCATCGTGGTGGGGATGGCCACTCTTCCGGTGGACTTTCCTACCGCCACGATCGTATGGGTCGCATTCATCATCGTCTGGCAGCGCTTCGAGGATTACGTAGTCCAGCCGTTCGTGTACGGACGGTCGGTGAACGTCAATCCGCTCGTGACGATCGTCAGCCTGCTGTGCGGCGCCGCGCTGTTCGGAATCCTCGGCGTCCTCCTGGCGATCCCCACCGCCGCCGCGATCCAGATCATCCTCCGAGACTGGTGGTCAGGCTCGCGCAGCCGACGATAGCCGATCGGAAGACCGCGGAGAGACGGGGAGCGCTACTGCTTGATTGTGTCGTGACCGGACAGCTCGCGCTCGGGTAACGCGCAGCGACGCCAGGACGTAATCACGCAGGAGTGAATGACGACGTATCACCTACCCGGATCGGAGGATCCCGGGTATGAGCGACACGAAAGCGCCCATAGCAGCCGGCAACGCTCCGACGGCGATAACGGAGCCAACACCTATCCCTGCGCCTTCGGAGCCGGCCTCCAGACCCGCCGACCGCCTCACCCTGGTCGGCGCCACAGCGTTGGTCGTCGGGAGCATCGTCGGCGTCGGTATTTTCAACCTGCCGTCGTCGCTGGCCCCGTACGGCCCGATCACGCTCGTCTCGATGGGGTTGACGACGATCGGCGCGCTCGCCTTGGCGAGGCTGTTCGCGTCGTTGTCGCGAAGGATGCCAGCCGATGGCGGCCCCTACGCGTACGCACGTGTGGCGTTCGGCAACAAGCTGGGATTCGCGAACGCGTGGTCGTACTGGATCACCGCCTGGGCGGGTAATGCCGCGATCGCCGTCGGCTGGGTGCTGTACGTCGAGGTCTTCATCAACAAGGGCCAGACGAAAGCTCTGGTCGATTCTGCTCGTACTCGTCGGCCTCTGGATCCCGGCGTTCATCAATCTCAGCGGCCTGAAGAACATGGGCTGGTTCCAGGTCGCCACGACGATCACGAAGTTCGCCGCGCTCGCGTTCATGTCGATCGTCGGCCTCTTCTACATCAACACCGCTAACTACAGCCCGTTCAACGTGAGCGGCCACAGCGCGATCAGCGCGGTCGGCAGCGGCATGGCAATCGCGCTGTTCAGCTATCTGGGGCTGGAGACGGCGGCCGTCGCGGCGAAGAACGTCCGCGATCCAGATCGCAACATCCCGCGCTCGACGCTGCTGGGCACTTTCTCCACTGCAGTCGTCTACATGCTGTCGCTGTTCGCGGTCTTCGGGATCGTCTCCAACCACGCCCTCCAGAAGTCCACCGCGCCGTTCTCGACCGCGGTCAACGCGATGTTCGGCGGAACCGTCTGGGGGAACGTCATGGCGGCCGTCGTGATCATCTCGGGGATTGGCGCGCTCAACGGCTGGACGATGATCACGGCCGAGATGCCGCGCGCGGCCGCGCACGACGGCGTGCTCCCGAAACGGTTCGAACGGCTGAACCGGCGCGGGATGCCGGCCTTCGGGATCGTCGTCTCGACCGCGCTCGCTTCGATCGCGATGATCGTCAACTACCTGGGCTCCAACGGGCAGACCGTCTTCACGACGCTGGTGCTGATGACCGGGATCACCGCGGCGATCCCTTACGCCTTCTCGGCGGCGGCGCAGATCAAATGGCGCCTCGCCGACAAGAAGAAGATGGAGACGCCGCGGTTCGTCCGCGACATGGTCGTCGCGGTCCTCTCGCTGGTGTTCTCGGTCCTGTTCATCTACTACTCGCGTAACACCGGGCACAGCTTCTGGGTCTACTGGGCCCCCTTCCTCATGACGATCGTCGCGTTCCTGATCGGGATCCCGGTCTACAGGCACCAGCGCAACCGAATGAGCGCTCCCGGCGAAGTTCCGCCCTACCGATGAGCCAGGGGCGCAATGATTGGAGCGCGCGTCGCGGGCGGCGGCCGCGCGCCGTGGTCGCGCTCGGCGGAAACGCCCTTCTGCGCCGCGGCGAGCCCCTCGAGGCGGTGTGACCAGCCCGCGCCGCACGCGCCGCCGCCCACCACCTCGCCCGCGTCTCCTCGACACACCAGCTCATCGTCACCCACGGCAACGGTCCTCAGGTGGGCCTGCTGGCGCTCATGAGCGAGGCCTACACCGATGCCAAGCCGTATCCGCTCGACGTCCTCGGCTCCGAGACCGAGGGTCAGATCGGCTATGTATTGGAACTCGAGCTTGACAACGCCATCCCTGAGCAGTCGACAGTTGCGTGCTCACGCGCGTCGTGGTCGTTGCGGGTGATCCGGCGTTCTCGGCACCATCGAAGTTCATAGGCCCGGTGCACTCGGAGAGCGAGGCACGCTCTCTCGCGCGATTGCACGGCTGGACCGTCAAACCGGACGGCCTGGCCTGGCGGCGCGTGGTCCCGTCGCCTCAGCCTCAGCCTCAGCGGATCGTGCAGCTCGACGCGATCGAGCACCTCATGAATGCCGGCTTTCTCGTGATCTGCACCGGCGGCGGCGGCATCCCGGTCGTGGAGGATCAGGACCGTCACCAGCGGGACGTGGAGGCCGTGATCGACAAGGACCTCGCGTCAGCGCTGCTCGCGAGCGACCTGAACGTCGAGACGTTGGTGCTGGCGACGGACGTCGACGCGGTCTACGACGGCTACGGGACGGCGACGCAGCGGCCGATCACGCGCGCCACGCCCGCCGGCCTGCGAGGGCGTGAGTTTGCCGCGGGGTCGATGGGCCCGAAGGTCGAGGCGGTGTGCCGCTTCGTCGAGCGCAGCGGCGCTCGGGCGGCCATCGGGAGCCTCGACCGGATCGACGATCTGCTCGGCGGCCGCGCGGGCACGCAGGTACTGCCGAACGGCCCCCAGGTCAGCTACGGAGAAACGGAGACACGAAATGACCGAGCAGCTTGAGCGTGCACTGGCGTTCAGCGTCGACTCCGAGGTCGGGACGCTGCGCAAGGTCATAGTGCATCGTCCCGGCCTTGAGCATACGCGGCTTACGCCGTCGAACGCGCAGGACCTGCTGTTCGACGATGTGATCTGGGTCAAGCGCGCCAAGGAGGAACACGATGCTTTCGTCTCGGTCATGCGAGATCGTGGCGTGGAGGTCCTCTACGCGGAGGAGCTGCTCACCGACGTGCTCGCGGTGCCGGAAGCCCTGGACTGGGTGTTGGATCGCGTGCTCGACGAGCGCCATGTCGACGTCTACCTCGCCCGTTCGGGGCATGAATGGGGCCGTAGCGCATCGCCGAAGGAGGTGGCCGACTTTCTGATCGGCGGGATCACGAAGCGCGACCTCAGCCGGGGCGACGGTTTGACCTATGAGTCCGCCGATCTCTCCGAGATGCTGCTTCCCCCGTCCCCGAACTTCCTCTTTCAGCGGGACCCGTCGTGCTGGATCTACGACGGCGTCACGCTGAATCCGATGGCCAAGCGGGCACGGCGTCCCGAGACGGTCTTCATGGAGGTGATCTACCGGTGGCACCCGATGTTCTCGACGTCCGACGGCATCCGCGTCTGGCACGGCGGGGTCGACCAGGACTGGGGCCGCGCCACCGTCGAAGGCGGCGATGTCATGCCAATCGACAACGGGGCGGTGATGATCGGCATGGGCGAGCGCACGGCTCCGCAGGCGGTGACCATGATCGCGCGCGAGCTGTTCGCGGCGGGTTCCGCGCGCCTCGTGATCGCCGTGATGCTCCCGCATTCCCGGCATTACATGCATCTCGACACCGTGATGACGATGGTCGATCGCGACACGGTGACCCTCTTCCCGGAGGTCGTCGACGGAGCCCGCGTATGGTCGATCCGGCCCGGTGAGGCTCCGGAGCTGCCGGTCGTCGAACGTTTCGCCGGCGGGGTGGTCGACGCCCTCGCCGGGGCGCTCAGCATCAAGCAGATGCGGGTCATACCCACCGGCGGCGACCCCGTCGGGAGCGAACGCGAGCAGTGGGACGGCGGTAACAACCTGCTCTGCCTCGAGCCCGGGGTGGTGATCGCCTACGACCGTAATGTCGACACCAACACGCGGCTGCGCAAGGCGGGCATTGAGGTGGTCACGATTTCCGGATCCGAGCTCGGGCGCGGCCGCGGCGGCTCCCACTGCATGAGCTGCCCGATCCAACGCGACCCCGCCTTCCAGGGCGGGCGGCCATGTACAACCTTCGCAACCGCAGCTTCCTCAAGGAAAGCGACTTCGACGCGCGGGAGCTCGAGCATTTGCTGAGGCTCGCCGCCGCGCTCAAGACGGTGAAATATGCCGGTACGGAACGACCCCGCCTGACCGGCAAGGAGATCGCGCTGATCTTTGAAAAGAGCTCTACGCGCACCCGCTCGCCGTTTGAGGTGGCGGCCTACGACCAAGGAGCGCACGTCACTTATCTGGATCCGACCGGATCGCAGCTCGGCCACAAGGAGTCGATCGCCGACACCGCCCATGTCCTCGGCCGGATGTACGACGGGATCGAATTCCGTGGCTCGGCCCAGCGCGACGTGGAGGAGCTGGCCGCCAATGCCGGAGTTCCGGTCTACAACGGGTTGACCGATGAATGGCACCCGACCCAGATGCTGGCCGATTTTCTCACCATGCACGAATCAAGCCACCGCCCCTACGACTCGATCGCCTACACCTACATGGGCGACGCCCGCAGCAACGTGGGCCGGTCGCTGCTGGTGATGGGCGCGATCATGGGCGCCGACGTCCGGATCTGCGGCCCGCATGAGCTCTGGCCCCCGTCGGACGTGCAGGACCTCGCCGGGGAGCGGGCTCTGCGGTCGGGATCGCATTTGATGGTGACCGACGACCGTGAGCACGCTCTGGATGGTGCGGACTTCGTCTACACCGACGTGTGGGTGTCGATGGGCGAGCCCAAGGAAGCATGGGATGAGCGGGTCCGCCTGCTCGCGCCCTACCAGGTCAACCGTCAGGCACTGGAGGACACCGGCAATTCGCGGGTTAAGTTCATGCACTGCCTGCCGGCCTTCCACGATCAGAACACCGCGGTCGGCCGCGAGATCATGGAGCACACCGGCATGACAGACGGCCTCGAAGTGACCGACGACGTGTTCGCGTCGCCCGCCAGCATCGTGTTCGAGCAGGCCGAGAACCGACTCCACACGATCAAGGCGATCCTGGTCGCCACTCTCGGCTCAGAGTGAGCCGGCCTCCTACCCGAAGCCCGGGCGCATAGCAGCTCGAGGGCGCGCCGTCCCGACGCGGACGAGCCACGCCGCGACCATCACCCCGAACAAGAATCCTCCGACGTGGGCGGAGAACGCGACACCGCCACCGTTGGCGCTGGCCGAAAACAGGCCGTAGTTCGCTTCGTAGAGCTGGTAGAGGAACCACACGCCCAGGAAAACCCAGGCGGGAAGCCTGATCGGAATGATCACCAACAGGCCCAATACCCGGGAGTTCGGATAGAGCACGATGTAGGCGCCGAGGACGGCGGCGATCGCGCCGCTGGCGCCCAGCACCGGCACCAGCGCCGCACTCGCGGAGCCGAAGATCAGCGTCACCGCGGTCTGGGTCGCGTTGGCCACGAACCCCCCGGCAATGTAGAAGATGAGGTACCGCCACCGCCCGAACGCGTCCTCGACGTTCTTGCCGAAGACAGCCAGGAACACCATGTTGCCGAGGATATGGTCCCAACTGCCGTGCATGAACATCGCCGTGAACCAGCTGATTTCCCACGGCTCCGGGCCGTGGCAGGATCCGCTCACCGTGCACGGATAGAACGACGCGTGATACACGGACGAACCGAGATGAGGCAGCTCGTAGAGAATCCACACGAGGAAGTTCGCGACGATGATCGCCGTGTTGACGAGGGGAAACCGCTCAGCGGAGATGCCATCAGAGAGCGGGATCATGGCGTCGGCTCAGGTCGGGGAACCACAAGGAGGAAGGTGCGCCTCTCTTGGGTGAGGTGTCGTCACACACTTCGAGTGATTCGGCGGCGACGGCACAATCACGCAGTTCGGATGACGACGGCTCACCCAACTGCCGAGCAGACTGCGGATATGTTCGAACAGGTTGTCGTGGCCGTCGGCGAGGATGACTTTGCCGTCCGCGCGATGAGCGGAACACCGTCATGCTGATTGCGGTAGGCGTCGACGACAACCCAGAGGCCTTCGATGCGATGGTTCTGGCGACGACGATCGCTCACGTCACCGCAGCCGAGGTGATCCTGGCGACGGTGTATCCCGATCTGCCGGCGCCGCTCCTGCGGAAGATCGGCCGGGGTCGAACGCAGGCCGAAGCGCTGCTTCGGACGCTGAACGCGTTCATGGCGCCGGAGGCACGCGCGGTGGTCGAGGCCGACTGTTCGGTACCGCACGCGCTGGCGGGGATGGTGAGCCGCGAGCATCCGGACTTGCTCGTCCTGGGGTCCAGCCGCGACGCGCCGCCAGGGCGCGTGCGGATCGGTATGCACACGCGTCAGCTGCTGGGCGAAGTGAAATGCTCCCTGGCAGTCGCCCCACGCGGCTTGTGCCCGGACGGGCAGAACCGTTTGCGGGTCATCGCCGCGGGATACGACGGAACGCCCGAGTCCGAGCAGGCGATCCGACAGGCTGGATCATTGGCGCGCGCGGCGCACGCGCGGCTCCGCGTGCGCGCGGTGGTGAACGACGTGCTCCCGTATGTCGGTTGGACTCCCGTGCGCCCCTACGTCCAAGGGATGTGGGACGAGGTCGTCGCACCCGAGATCGAGCCCCTGCGCCAAGCCGCGCAGCGGCAGGCGTCGGCGACTGGCGCTGAGTTCACCGTGGAGGTCGGATGCGGTGCGCCGGTTGACGAACTGATCGCGTTGTCCGGCGAAGTCGATCTGCTGGTTATCGGATCGCGCCGCTGGGGACCGGCGGTGCGGGTGCTGCTCGGGAGCACCGGCGAGGAGCTGATGCACAAGGCACGCTGCTCGGTGATGGCCGTTCCCCGTCCGGCCGAGTCGGTCCACGGGCGCTCCGAGCTTGATCGGCATGAGCGCCGGAATGATGACCCGGCGCTGCTCTCACCGGGGCGCGAGTAGTCGAAGCTCGCGGGCGCGGGCGACGGCCTCATTTCGATCGTGGGCGCCAAGCTTTGCGTAGATGTGGCGAATATGGGTGCGGACAGTGTTGGCCGACACGCATAGCTCGGCGGCTATCTCCGGGGCCTTGAGGTTGCTCGACAGATAGCGAACGACCCGTAACTCGGCATCGCTGAGTTCCTCCCGAAGGGGGGCGGGTTTGCCGCCGCGGGGGGCGGCGGCACCCCCCAGGACGTCGAGGACGGTTCTCAGAAGCGCGACGTGTGCGCTTCGGTGGCGTGGCAGTCGCTCAAGCAGGTCGTTTACGGGGACCAGGAGGAACGGCAACACGATTCCCTCGCGCTCGGCGGCCTCGAACGCGCGTTCCAACGATGCCTCGGCCCCTCGCCGGTCGCCGAGCCGCTGGCGGGCGACAGCATCAAGCACCTGCACCTCCGTCGTCACGGTTGGCTGGTACCCGGATGACGCCGAGAGCTCGAGCACGGGTGCGAGAACGTCGATCGCCTGCTCGGGCTCGCCCTCGATCAGGTGGATGACCGCGGCGGCCCTGCGGAAATCAGCAGTGTGGCGTTCTCGCTCTGCTAGCTCGGAAAGCGTCGCGCGCGCCGCGGCGAGATCGCCCATCCGTGCCTGCGTTTCGATCACGCGCGCTCCGACGGCCTCCGCGAAGGCGTGCTTGCTGACCAGCAGCGCCTGCATTTCTTGCGCAGCCCGCAGGGCCGCCAGGCCTGCCTCGAACCGGCCCTGCGCCAGGTGCAGGAGGCCGCGCGCGTGGTGTACGATCAACTCGGTGCCGGGCTCACCGCCCGGATGTAGCGTACGCTCTGCCCGCGCCAGCCACTGGCCCGCCTCATCGAGACGGCCGAGCCAGAGGAGGGCCATCGCGCCAGCGGCCAGCGCGGTCAGCAGGGCGGGATCGTCGCTCCAGCCATGCGTGTCGGCAATCCTCACCGCCTCCTCGCTGAACTGCAGTCCCTGCACGAGCGACTGCCCGGAGCACGGGCCGGCGATCCCGAGGTGACCGAGATCGGCGATCTCCAGCCAGGGACGCCCAGCCTGGCGGGCGAGCGCGAGTGCCTGCTCGAGGTGCCGCCGGGCGTCATCGAAGCGCGAGCACCACAGCTCGGCGACCCCGAGGTTCTCGAAGGCCGCACTCCTGAGCCCATCGTTGAGCGCACGCTCGCCCGCCTCCAGCGCTTCCAGCCCCACCTCGACCGACTGCATCGACTTCATTACCGTCTCGAGGTCCCCGCGCCACCGCGCGAGCACCAGCATCACGACGGCCAGTGTCACGGCAAACTGACGGCTGCGGGCCTCCGGAACCGTGGCGGCCAGCTGCTGGGCGAGCTCTAGGTACGCCGCGCTGCGCTCGAGGTCCTGGTCCAAGAGCCGCGCCGTGGCGAATACAAGCGCGAGCTCCGCACCGGCCGCCGCGACATCAGCGGGAAACGCAGTCAGCAGCTCTGAGACCGTGCGCGTGCGGCCGTCCAAGGCTAAATCCAGGTGGTGGTCGGCCAGCAGGCGAGAGGCCAGGGACCACTCCCGCGCCGCCTGCGCGTGCCGGATCGCCTCGACGACGTACCCCTCCTGCTCGTGCCACTCGGCCGCCGCCTGGTGTAGCGACCGGATCAGCGTCGGGGACGTGCGCCGCAGCTCGAGCTGCAGCAGCTCGGCGAACAACTGGTGGTAGCGGAACCACGTCCGCCCCGCATCCAGCGAGCTGACGAAAGCGTTGGCATCCTCAAGCTGCTGCAGGATCCGCTCCGAACCGAAAGCGCCAGTGAGAAAGTCCGCCAGCGGACCGCTCACACGCGTCAGGATCGACGTGCGCAGTAGGAGCTCGCGCACCTCAGCCGGCTGATGTTCGAGCACCTCGGCCAACAGGTAGCCGGCCACGGTTCGCTCGCTGCCGGAGAACTCCCGCAGGAATCGCTCCGGATCGGGGTTCTCGCCCAGAGAGATGACGGCGAGGCGCAGACCGGCCGCCCACCCCTCGGTCCGATCGTGCAGCAATATTGTGCCCGCGTCCGACAGCATGAGACCGCCGGCGGCCAAGACCTCGCGCGTCTCCTCGATCGAGAAGGCGAGATCCGGCCCGCGTAGCTCGATCAATTCACCCGCCAAACGCAGCCGATGCAGGCCGAGCCGCGGATCCTCACGGGTCACCAGCACGACCACAAGCTGCGGAGGCAACCGGGTCAGGAAGAGCTCGAGCCACGCCAGGGCCTCGGCCGAACGTACCTCGTGCAGATCATCGATGACCAACATCACCGGATCCTCGAGCGAGCCCAGTTCCAACAGAAGTCGCTCGACCGCCGGCTCACCGCGAAATCCAGGTGCGGGAGACATCCGCTCGATCGAGCCGACGACCTGCGCCAGCGCGTCGATCACCGAGAGCCAGAACCGCTGTCCATCCCGTTCCCCCTGCTCGACCGACACCCAGGCCATCCGTTCGCGCCATCCCCGGGACTCAGCCCATGACCGCACGAGCACCGACTTCCCGCTACCCGCCGGCGCGCAGATCAGCACCACCCCACCCGTGGACGCCGCGTCCAGCCGCCCAAGCAGCGCCTGACGCGGGATCAGTCCTCGTCCCGCCGAAAGCGAATCCCGTCTCGGCCAAACCGGCACCGGATGCGCCTCTAGCGCTGACATGTCCCCGGTCTTCATCGGAAGTGGTCGCGCGAGGATCTCACACGAGCGGGTCGCTCGGGTCCGTAGAAACCCGCCGACCGCCCCGGCTCGCGTGGGCGCCACCGGTCTACCGGATCACGCAGACCGCGTGATGACGTATCACCCATGTTCCGCGTGACCTACGGCAATGGTCGCCGTTCCATCGCCGGTTCGAAAATGACCGAGCACGAGGTCGCGATCCCGGACCTCCCGTCCGAGCATTCGATTGACCGTCTGGTGTCCGTGCTCGAACCGGTGAGTCGAATCGTGCAGCCCAAGCTCTATGGCGTGGAGAACCTGCCCACTGGCGGCTCGCTGCTGGTGGGCAACCACACCGTCTATGGCTTTCTCGATCTTCCCTTCATGATGGCCGAGATATGGAAGCGCCGCCGACTCGCAATCCGCGGGCTCGGCGAGCACGCGCACTATGCGGTTCCCGTCTGGCGTGATCTGTTGACCGTGGGCGGCATGGTTCGCGGCACACGCGAGAACGTCCGCGCGCTGATGTCCGCCCGGCAGACGATCCTCGTGTTCCCGGGCGGATCGCGTGAGGTCAACAAGCAGCGCGGCCAGCGCTACCAGTTGCTCTGGAGGGAGCGCATCGGCTTCGCGCGACT
Source organism: uncultured Solirubrobacterales bacterium (assembly GCA_963701945.1). Classification (GTDB taxonomy): domain Bacteria; phylum Actinomycetota; class Thermoleophilia; order Solirubrobacterales; family Solirubrobacteraceae; genus Palsa-465. The sequence goes on from CAVPBV010000003.1 coordinate 247,640, forward strand.
CGCGATCGAGCATGGCTACCCGATCGTTCCGTTCGCGGCGGTGGGCGCGGAGGAAATGCTCGACATCCTCGTCGACGAGACGTCGCCCGTGCTCGGTCAGCTCGCCCGCCTCTACGAAAAGGTCATCGGCTTCCCGCCGCCGCCAATCGTGCGGGGCGTCGGCCTCACGCCGCTGCCGCGTCCCGAGCGCCTCTATTTCTGGTTCGACGAGCCGATCGACAGCACGCGCTTCGGCAGCCGCTATGACGACACCGCCGGCGCGCGGGCTCTGCGCGACGAGGTCAAGCAAGCCATCCTCACGGGCATCCAGTTCCTGCGCGACCAGCGCGACCTGGATCCGAACCGGGGCGTGATGGCGCGGCTGCGCCGGCGCACCGACTGACTAGCCGCCCAGGTGGGCGCGTGCGAGGCACGAATCATGCAAAACGGATGACGACGCCTCACCCTGCATGTGTTCATCCTCAGGCTCGAGATGTTCTTGACCACCTCTCCACAGACACACGCCAGCCGCGAAGCGATCGCCGTGTGGCGCGCGGCGGCTCACCTGGTCTCGGTGCGCTGGCAGATATTTCTCGCTGCGGAGACCAAGACGCGTCGGCTCGCGTTCGCGTCTTACCTCGCCGCGCTCGATGCCGAAGAAGCGGCGGCGGCGGACGTGGCCGTGCTCGCGGCACGCGAGCGCAGTCTCGTCCATCTCCGAATCCAAGCAACCAGCCATGCCAGATCGCCCGCAGGCCATCAAGAAGTCCCCGAATGATCCAACGGCCGCCGCGGGCTGCTGGACAACATCGTGAAAGGAGCATCGGTGCTCGCCAACCCACCCCTTCAGGAGACGGTGATCGCGAGCCTTGAGCGCGATTCCCGCATCCCCGAACCCCTCACCATCGCCGTATCCGCCCAGGGCGATGTCGTTACCCTGCGCGGCACCGTCGAGACGTTTCGCCAGCGCCATGCGGCAGTCGACGTGACGCGTCGGGTCGAGGGCGTCCGCGAGATCGACGACCAGCTCCACGTCGAGTTAGGTCCGATGGATCGTCGCCGGGACGACGAGATCTGCGCGGCCGCGCTACAGAAACTGATTCGGGACCCGGAGGTTCCCGCGGACTCAGTCGAAGTGAACGTGCGGGACGGGTGGGTCACCCTGACCGGCTACGTGGAGTACGAGCCTCAGCGCCTCGCCGCTTACGATGATGTCGCGACGTTAGACGGCGTTACCGGAATCAGCAACGCGATCGCGCTGTTGGGGTACTAGCAACCGCTTGAGGAGATGCCAAGGCACGGCCACGTCGCCTACCTGATCTCGACGCGGCTCGCCACTTCGACCACCCCGGTGGCGCTGCCACGTCCTCGAGCGCAGCGCTCTCCGCTTCGTCGCTGGCATAACCTCAGCGTCAGGCGGCCGTGGAAAATTTTGACGCAGCTCTTCGTCGAGCGAACCCTGGCGTCGAGTCGATGATCACCTCAAGGCACCATCTCATCGACCGCTACCGAGACAGGCGGATGAGTCGACATCACCCACTGTGCATGATCGACGGCCAATCACGCAAAACGTGTGACGACAGGTCACCGGACGTACCCTGATGCTTGGCTCCAGACGTACTCGCCACAACTCAACCAATGACCGAGGAGGAACTATGGCGAAATCTTCTGGACGCGCTGTTCTCTGCACCGCCCTCCACGACGGCGTCCGGGCGCTATCTGCCAAGGCCGTCAAGCACGAGCTGAACCCGGCCAGCGCCGAGCTGGCCGACGATGTCGCGAAGGCGGTCACCAGATGAGTATTGGATTCAGCTTGTTCGCGATCGCCTTCGGAGCGATCCTCAAGTTTGCCGTCACCGCCGAGGTGGCCGGCGTCAGCATCTCCACCATCGGGGTGATCCTGATGGTGGTCGGCGTGACCGGCCTGATCGTCAGCCTGTGGATGATCCTGGCTGGCCGCGCGGCGCCTCAGAGCTGATCACCAGGGCCGGCGTGCGTTCAGCGCGCCGGCCCCTCCTATCGCCGCGGCTCCGGCTTCTTGGTCCCTTTGTGGACCGACCCGCGTTTACGGCGCAAGCGTCTGCACCTCCTCCCTCACGACGCTGGCGATGGGATCACGCCCTCCACCACGGCTAGGACTACTGCCGGGACCAGGATGACGACGCGCGAGGCGCTTGTGAGCTCTCTGCCGCGCGTTGAACGCATGGAAAAAAGGCCGGAACCCCAAACGCGGGGTTCCGGCCTCCCTGAAGGGGGCTTCTCAGGAAGCCCATCGTCAAAGGCGGGGTCGACTTGGGGTCTGGCCAAGCTCCCGGATCTGGAAGGCGCGGACGACGTCGATGATCCCGTTGGTCATCGCCCAGACGCCGGCAAAGATCAACAGCGTGTACGCGCGGACAACGAAGAACTGCCCGCTGACCCAAAACGCGAGCACGATCATCATGATGCCGCTAATCAGGGTCAGCCACCAGAGGTCGTTGATCGCCCGCTCGGCGAACGACTGCACCATCCACATCACGCCGATGAGCAAGAACACAAAGCCGAGGATGTCGGCGAAGCCGCCGAATGTGCTGGTGGGATGGATCAGCGCCACGATCCCCGATGCCGTGAGGAGCACGCCGAAGATCGCCCACAGCCACCGGGCGTGACAGTCGACGGCTGCTAGGACGAACTCTTCCGCGGCGAATACCAGGAACATGAGTCCGGTGAGAATTCCCACCGTGGTGACTGACGCCTGGTTGAACTTCAACACGACGAGCGCGACCACGATCCAAAACACTCCCATCAGGAGTTCCACCCACCAGTACGAGGCGACCTGCTTGAGGATTGGCGCGAACACGGGACCGGCGGGTCCGTCCTTGTCCGTCTGCCCGTTCAGGCTCCGAAGGGTGTCCTTGAGATCGTCCGCTTGCTCGTGTGCCTTCTCGCGTACCGACTGAGACGATGGTTTGTCCGCTGAAAACGACACTGTGTTCCTTTCTGCTCGGAACGTAGTTGGTTTTTGAACGACGTCGATTTCTATCCGACAGGGTCTTCCCGAGTGCGGTGACGCGTCGTCACGCATTTCGGGTGATTGAGGCTTGTCTGACAAGCGGCCGCGGCCGCGGCCCGGGCGGTGGGTGGCACTCACCTTTGCGCGATCCGTCGCGATCGCTCATGGGCGCGCGTCTTGGCATCTCGCGCGGAATTCAGCCTGCGACTTCGGCGAGCCCCTCGGCAACGACGATCCGCGCGGCAGCCTCCACCAGGGCAAGATGCGAGAATGCCTGCGGGAAGTTTCCCAAGTGCCTGCCCGTTCCCACGTCGAACTCCTCCGCATATAGCCCCAGCGGAGATGCCGCCTTGACAAGGCGCTCCATCAGAACTCCGGCCCGCTGCGCCTCGCCGATGATCACCAGTGCAGATACCAGCCAGAACGAGCAGATGATGAAGGTGCCCTCCTTGCCGGACAGCCCGTCGTCGGTGTCGTCGATGCGGTACCGAAGCACGAAGCCGTTCTCGGTCAGCTCCTCTGCGACCGCAAGCACGGTAGCCCGCAGGCGTGGATCGTCCGCCGGCAGGAATCCGAACATCGCCGCGAGGAGCGCCGAGGCGTCAAGCGCGTCGGTTTCGTAGTGCTGGCGAAGCACCCCGCGCTTATCGACCCCGTGCTCGAGGATGTCCGACTTGATCTCAGAAGCGGTCTGGGCCCAGGTGGTGGCCATGGCCGTGTCTCCGCGTATGTTCGCGAGTTGCACGCCGCGATCGAGCGCCACCCAGCACATCAGCTTTGATGAGACGTAGTGACGCGGCTTGCCGCGTGCCTCCCAGATCCCCTGGTCGGGTTCGCGCCACGTACTTTTGGCGCACTCGACCTGCGCTTGCACGAGCGGCCACAGGCGCCGGGGGAGACGCTGGCTGTGGCGGCTGTGCAGCAGAACGGAGTCGAGTGCGGCGCCGAACACGTCGTTCTGCCGCTGCTCGAAGGCAGCGTTACCGACGCGAACGGGATGCGCCCCTCCATAACCGGACAGGTCCTCGCGCACGGACTCGGTCAGATCCCGCCGACCGTCGATCCCGTACATGATCTGCAATCCGCCGTCATCGTTGCGGTCGACGTCGGCCATGAATTGCATGAACTCGTCAGCCTCCCAATCGAGGAGCAGGTAGTGCAGCGCCTGCAGCAGGAACGTCGAGTCGCGGATCCACGTGTAGCGGTAGTCCCAGTTCCGCTCACCACCGGGTGTCTCCGGCAGCGAGGTGGTGAGCGCCGCCACAGCCGCCCCGGTCGGCATGTAGGTGAGGCCCTTGATCGTCAGCGCCGAGCGCTGGATCATTGGCGCGAGTTCATGGTCGGGGATCGCCGCGCGGCCAAGCCAGTCGCGCCAAAACCTCGTCGTGGCCTCGAGCTGCGCGGCGGCCTCCTCCGCCGTGGCGGGGACACGTGCTTGGTCGCTCCAGGCGAGTGCACAGTAGGCCGTCTCACCCGCATGCAGGACATGACGGGCTCGAGCTCTGCCTCCCTCGATGCCGACCAGCATGTCGGTCTGCAACCGGATCGTGTGATCGGCTCCGGTCGCCTCGGCTCGATGCTCGTCTTCGCTCAGCGTCCACTCGCCTGGAACGCGGCCGTAGTCGAATGCCGGCTCGCACACCAGGTCGATCTCGACGGAGCCGCCGATGCAGGTGGCGGTCCGCACCAGCGCGTGGTCGGCGTCCTCGTCAGCTGGTGGCCGGGTATGCGGCGTCTCCGTGTCCTTGCCGCGTCGCGGCCCCATCGTGAGGGCATCCCGCACGACCAGCCAGCCGGTGGGCGTCTTCCAGGACGTGACGAGGCAGTTGGTCCCGGGTTCGTAGATCCGCGCACTCGGGACGTTGATCCCGAATGGGCCGAAACGGAAGCTGCCCGCGCCGCGGTCGAGCAGCGCACCGAACACGCTCGGCGAGTCGAAGCGCGGGGCGCAGAGCCAGTCGACGGTCCCGTCAGGCGCCACGAGAGCCCCCGTGTGGCAGTTGGAAAGGAATCCGTAGTTGGCGATCGGAGTGAACGGCGAGGCCGCCAGCGCACTCAGTGGTGCGTCCGAACTCTCCGGTGTCGCACCGTGGTCGTGTTCGACCTTATCGGCGGTGGCCATCACTTCTCCTGGTGGTCGGCTGGGCGATGCGGGTATGTCAACCGCCAGGCGGGTGAGGCGTCGTCACGCGTTTTGCGTGATCGGGCTCTCCAGATTCTGCCGTCAGCGCCCTCCCGCGCCGATCACCCGAAACGCGTGACGACCGATCACCTACGTGCCGGTCAGGCTGCCCTCCATGACCATCGCAGCCCCCACAGGAGGTTCAGATGAGCACCCACGGCGACCCGACGAAAGACGAGTACCTGGAAGTGGAAAAGAAGGTTGGCGCCGCCGAGTATGAGCTCGCCGCAAATCTCGCAGAAACCGACAAGGCGGTGGACACGGCTATGAAAAAAGGCCAGAAAGACGCCGCGGCGGCACGCAAGCAGCTCAAGCAAAAGGTCGACGCGAAGCGAGCTCACCGCTCTGCCTGAGCTTCTACGCGCCCAGTCGCTATCGCATCGATGAGCGCGGCGTGGTCGCGTTCGTTCTGGTCGGCGTAGACCTCGGCGAACGCGGCGATCGCACGATCGAACGCCTGGGATGAGCCAAGGTAGCCGGCGATCGCGACGGAGTCGCCGGATCGCGCGTGGGCGCGGGCGAGTGTCCACGCGCACAACCTGGTGTAGCGAGCCATGTCGGACGGCCGCATCCCGGCGATATCGGCCGAGATCTTCGAGTCCCACAGCTGACGGACGTAGAGGTCGCGCGGCTTGAGGTCCTCGAGACCAAGCGGCTGGCGCAACCATCCGAGCAGGATGTCGCTGGCGGACTGCATCAGGCGCTGACCCTCGACCACCCGCTGACCCTGATTGGAGAACTCGGACTTACCGACGAATCGCTCCAGTACCGAGCGCGAGGCTTCCTTCGCCTGCAGGAACAGGGGATCGCTCGCGTCGCGTCCGAGTAGCAGGATCACCCAGCAGCGAGTCCCCACGCTGCCCACGCCGACGACCTTCCGCGCCAGGTCGACGTAACGAAAGCGCTCCAGCAGACGCCGGCGATCACTGGGCAAGCTGCCAAGGTACGACTCCAACATTCTGCGGGCGCCCAGCTCGAGCCGGAACGCGCCGGAGCGATCGACCAGGTCGGCGATCGGCACGATCAGCGGTGGGTCCGCCCGGATGCGGACCTCGCCGTTTTCCGCCACGGCAAGCTTCGCGAACGCCCGGGCGCTGTCCTTGCGCCGCCCCTTAGCGACGGCCTTCTCGACCCGTCTACTCTGGCCCGAGCTTCCCTGTGAGCGCACGAGCTTCTGGAGGTCGCTGACGTTTGCGCGGGCGTACCACACATCCAGCGTGTTCATCGCCGCGAAGCGGCGGATCGCCTGGCGGTACTCGCCGACGAGGTCGTGCACCATCGAGGTCCGGCGCTTAGCCTCAAAGCCGTTCTCCCGACCGGCGACGACGGTGCTCGCTGCCAAGCGCTTCAGGTCCCATTCCCACGGGCCGGGAAGGGTCTCGTCGAAGTCGTTGAGGTCGAAGACCAACCGCCGCTCCGGCGAGGCGAAGGCGCCGAAGTTGGCCAGATGCGCATCGCCGCACAGCTGCACCCGAATGCCGGTCTGCGGTGAACCCGCCAGGTCGGAGGCCATAACGTACGCCGCACCGCGGTAGAAGGCAAACGGCGAGGTCGACATCCGTCCGTAGCAAATCGGCACGAGCTCCGGCACCCGCTCAGCTGCCTGCTCCTCCAACAGGGCGATGGGATCGGGTCGATCGGACGGTGGCTCCCACGCGGCATGGCTTGAGCGGGGCGTCAGGGTCCGGAGCGACTTCCCTACCGCGGCGCGATCGGCAGACGGAACGTACGCGGCTGCCGATGCGCGAGCCGCCGGTCCGGATGCCCGCCGGGCAGGATTGCGACCGACCGTCGCCATGCGTCTGACGGTAACTCTCTTGCATCGACGCGCGCGTCGCAACCATTCTCCGCGAATCATCCGTTCCGCGTGACGACGTCTCATCCGATGCGACGAGATCCTGCTGGGGCATCACAGGCAGAACCGATTAAGCAAAGGAGAGATCACATGTTCGTGACCCGGTCACCGCAATCACGTGCCCACCTGGCTGCGCTTGCCCGGCCGGCTGCGGCGTAGGAATCCCGTCGCGTGGGACCTCCGTCGGTTCCGGACACGCTTCCCCATAGCCGGCTGTGTCCATGAAGCGAACGGACAGGCGCCGTTCGCTTCATGCGTTCAGGCGCTATCAGTCTCGAGCCTGCTGGTTCGCGCGAAGACCTGCTGCTCGGTGATCGTGCGCTCGGGGCGGCCGCGACCGAGAAACGCGATCGTCCAGCGGGCGAGCGTGGCCACTCGATTCTTGAAGCCGGTCAGGAACGCGAGGTGCACGACGAGCCAGAGTAGCCACGCCACGGCTCCCCCGACGCGGACCGGACCGAATGAGGCGACGGCGCGGAAGCGGGAGACCGTGGCCATGGTGCCGAGATCGTGGTAGCGGAACTCCCGCGTCTCCTCGCCGCCGCGGAGCCGACGCGCGATCGTCCGCGCCGCGTGCCGCCCCGATTGCATCGCCACCTCGGCCACGCCGGGCAGGTTGTTGAGGCTCATCAGGTCACCGATGACAAACACCTCCGGATGCCCCGGCAGTGTGCAGTCGGGAAGCACGGCGACGCGGCCTGACCGATCAAGCGCCGCGCCGCTCTGCTCGGCCAGTCGCGTTGTGAGTGCGGAGGCTTTGACCCCGGCGGCCCACACCTTGGTGCGCGCCTCAATTCTCGCGGGCGATCGATCGGGACGGATGACATCGAGTCCGTGCTCATCGACCCCGGTGACCCTCGTTCCAAGCTGCATCTCGATTCCGAGACGTAACAGGTCGCGGTGCGCGCGCCGCCGGAGCGACTCTGGGAACGTCGGCAGGACGGTAGGAGCGGCATCGAGCAAGATGACGCGTACCCGTGCCGGGTCGAAGCCGCGGAAGTTGCGTTTGAGCGCTCGGCGCGAGAGCTCGGCGATCTGACCGGCCACTTCGACCCCGGTCGGTCCCGCCCCGACGACCGCGATCGTCAGCCACGCATCCCGCTGACTTCCGGCCGGCTCCAGCTCGGCCAGCTCGAACGCGCCGAAAATCCGGCCACGCACCTCGAGCGCGTCGTCAATTGTCTTCAGGCCGGGCGCATGCACGCTGAACTCATCGTGCCCGAAGTAGGACTGCCCCGCCCCGGCCGCCACGATCAGGCTGTCGTAGGCGACGGTGGAGCGCCTGCCGACCGTCTCGACCTTTACCTCGCCCGCGTCCAGGTCCACATCGGCGACTTCGCCGAGCAGCACGCGCGTATTCTCGTGGCGGCGGAGGATGTCCCTGATCGGCGGGGCGATCTCACCCTCGGCCACGACCCCGGTCGCCATCTGGTAGAGCAGTGGCTGGAAGAGGTGATGGTTGGTGCGGTCGATCACTGTCAGGTCGACCCGGGCACGCCGGAGGGCTTTCGCGGCCGCCAGGCCGCCGAAGCCGGAGCCGACGATCACGACACGGTGCTTCGAGATGGATGAACTCATGCTGATCCTCGCGGTTTGATTTCCCCCTCAAGGTGGCGAGCGACCCGGTGAGCGGTAATCACGCATTCTGGGTGATTGACCGTGCGCACCGCACAGGCGGGTTGCGACGGTCGCAAAATCACGCAAAGCGCGTGACGACGAGTCGTCCGGTTGCCCGGCAGTCTCCCGCCACCATGCTCGAGGCGGATTCCAGCGCAAACCCGACGCCGAGCCCGGATGCGGTCCTCCCGGCACTGGACGCGGACCAGCTCCGGATCTTGCGGGACGTCGGCTCCGAATGGAGCCAGGGTTCCAACGCAAAGCAACGCTCGCTCCCGGTCGATCCGTCGCTCGGCCGCCAGTCCGAATCGCGTCAGCCGACCCGATCGGCCCGCTTCGTTCACGTCAATCCAGCTGGCGGGTCGCCTGACCAGCTCGAGGCCACGCTCGACGACGATGGTGCGGGCGTCGATGCGCGGTCGGTCGGCCGCAGGATTCGCCGTGCCGTGCTCGGGCCGCCGCTCAAGAGCACCGCGATCGTGCAGGAGCGGATGAGGAAGCTGGTCGCGCTGCCGGTACTTTCGGCCGACGCGCTCTCATCGGTGGCCTACGGCCCGGAGGCCATGCTCGCCGTCCTTGTCCTCGCGGGCGGTGCCGGCCTCGGCTGGTCGCTGCCGATCTCGGGGGCGATCGCCTTCCTGATGCTGGCCGTGGGACTGTCCTACCGCCAGACGATCCGCGCCTATCCCCATGGTGGGGGTTCGTACATCGTTGCCAGCGCGAACCTCGGCCGGGTTCCCGGATTGCTGGCCGCAGCCGGACTGATCACCGACTACGTGCTGACGGTGGCCGTCTCAATCTCCTCCGGTCTCGCGGCCGTGACATCGGCCGTCCCGTCGCTGCGGGCGGCGGTCGTGCCGATCGGTGTCGTGCTCATCGCGTTTCTGCTGGGGGCCAACCTACGCGGTGTGCGCCAGGCGGGGGCGCTGTTCGCCGCGCCCACGTACGCGTTTATCTTCGGGATTGCGCTGCTGGTGATCGTCGCGTTCGTCGACGCGGGCCGACGTGGTTTTCACCCGGTGCCGGTTCCCGTCCTGCACGCTTCCCAGGGCGTCGGCGTGTTGCTTATGCTGCGCGCCTTCAGCCTCTGGCTCGACCGCAATGACGGGCATCGAGGCGATTTCCAACGCGGTGCCGGCGTTCAAGCCCGTCGAGTGGCGGGAACGCGCGGACCACGCTGACCTGGATGATCGGGCTGCTGATCTCCATGTTCGTCGGGATCGTCGTCGTCGTCCACCTGGATGGCATCGTTCCCGAGCCCAGTCAGACAGTGCTTTCACAACTCGCGCACCTCGACTTCGGGAGCGGGCCACTTTACGTCTACACGCAGGCGGCGACCGCGCTGGTGCTCCTGCTGGCCGCCGACACCGCGTACAACGACTTCCCGCGCGTGATGTTCCTGCTCGCACGAGACCGCTTCGCACCCAGGCCGTTCCTGAAGATGGGCGATCGCTTGCCTTCAACAACGGGATCGTCTTCCTGTCGATCGTGGCGGCGCTCGTGTTCATCGCGTTCAGCGGCAACACGAGCTCGTTGATCCCGCTGTATGCAGTAGGCGTGTTTCTCGCGTTCACCCTTTCACAGGCCGGGATGGTCGTGCACTGGTGCCGCCAGCGGGGAGCGCGTTGGCGCACGAGCATTGCGATCAATGCAATGGGCTGCGCAATGTCGGCGATCGTGTTCCTCATCGCCGCCGTCACCAAGTTCACCGCCGGCGCCTGGGTATCGCTGCTGATCGTGATCACCTTCACCGGCGTGGCCCTGCTCACCCGGCGCCACTTCGACCGCGTCGCCGGCGCCATCGCGCTCGGCGTCTCGGGACCGCGGGATGGCGAGAGCGAGGAGACGCCCACCGAGATCTCCAACCTCACCATCGTTCCGATGGCGCATCTGGACCGGGTGAGCATGCGCGCCCTCGCCTACGCAGTCTCGCTGGGTCAGCCCGTGATCGCGCTGCACGTAAGCCCCACCGAGGAGGAGTCGGAGCGCTTCTGCCAGTACTGGACCGCCTGGGGAAACCACGTGCCGCTCGAGCTCATCCAGTCTCCTTACCGCGCGGTCATCCCGCCAACGGTCGCCTACGTCGAATCGCTCCACGCGCAGCGACCCGACCTCACCTTGACCGTGGTTGTTCCGGATCTCGCCCTTCATCATCGTTGGCAGAGGCTGCTGCACGAGGACACGGCGGTTCGGCTACGCCACGCCCTCGCACCGCTTTCGAAGGTCGTCGTCACCAGCGTTCCGTTCCACGTCTAGCGAGACCCGGCTACTACCGCTGGATGAATGATCGGGATTGGGCGGCGATTCTGAGGCCGGCGGGGGTGCGGCTTGCGCCGACGGCGACGGCCATGGCGTGGGTGACTCTTGCGGCGAGGAGGTGTTGGGATCGGGTGTTGAGGTGATAGGCCTCAAGCCCAAACTGTGCTGCGGCCCGCAGCGCGGGCCCTCCGAGGACCATCTCGCGCGCGCACATATCGCCGCCCTCGCCCACGACGCCGCCCACGACCTCGTGAGCCGGTTCAGTGCGAAATTTTGCCGGAGGAGCTCGCGCGGCCGGATTGGGTGCTGGCCGACGAGACGTTGTTGTGCCGATCGCGCTGGGGGCAGGCGGCTAGGCACCCTCAGTTCCTCCGGCGCGGCTTGTGTCAGCTTGGCGCGATGTCGTTCCGCTGGTGGGAGCTGGTGGCCGGCCATACGCTGCTCGGCGCCGCGTCGGATCCGCCCGGAGTCTCTTGACGTCGATGTGGGTTAGCGCCTGCTGGAGCACACTCGTGGCGCCGCGCAGACTCGAGGCCGTGCGGAACGCGCTAGGCCATCACGATCCGAATCAAGAGTCGGGGCCTGACCGATCGGCGGCCCTCAGCCTGTCAGGAGAGGCATCCGGCTTCGCTAGAGGAAATCGGCGAAACAACTTCCGCAGAATCGGCGGTCAGGAGATAAAGCGCCGGACCGTGTCCCGCAGCCGATGCTGGGCACTCATCGGGGAGGCATGCTTCGGCTGACCGACCTCGAGCAGATCATCCGGGCGCCGGTTATCAGGAGGCGCAGCGATCTGCTCGAGGCGGACAGCTCGGATACTACGCAGCCAACGCCCTTTGCTTGGCGCTCTTGAACTCCTCGTCGCTGAGGATCCCGCGATCCCTCAGGACCTCGAGCTCGGCGACGTCGTCGTCTGGTGACGGCCGCGCGCTGGTGATCGGCTGGCTCTTGGTCTTGGCGCGCTGGACCTCGTCGTCGGTGAGTATCCCACGAGCCCTGAGGTCCTCGACGTCGGCGATGAACGCCCGTTCTTGCAGGCGCTCGCCGCTGACCTCGTGTGCCTTCATCTTGTCGCCGCGGGCGATCACGTAGATGAGCACGCCCAACAGCGGGAGCAGAACGATCAGCACCACCCAGCCGGCTTTCGCCCAGCCTGATAGATCGTGGCTGCGGAAGACGTCGACCACGACGGTGATAGCCAGCCAGATCCAGAGGATCAGCAGCGCAAACTCCAAAACGGTGAGTAGCGCCTGACCGAAGGTATATGTGGCAAGCAGCTCCATCTAGCCTCCTTAGGTTGTGTTGGCGTCCGGACGGTGGAGATCCAGCCGGCGCCGTGTCATCTGCCTGCAGGATCCGACGGCCCGATGTGAGCTGTCGTCACTCACTTTGCGTGATCGACGTAACGCCACCGGCGGGTGACTCCGAGAGACACGCCGGCGCAGCTATTTCAGCCGTCCAGTGCTAGCGGCGCCGGTGGGATGGAGCCAGGAGCCCGAGCTGTCGAGCGCGGTCGACGGCCTCAGCGCGACCGTGGGCGCCGAGCTTGGCGTAGATGTGGCGCAGGTGCGTCCTGACCGTGTTTGTCGACACGAACAACTCGCTGGCGATCTCCGGCGTCCTCAGGTTGGTGGGGAGGTAGCGGACGACGCGAAGCTCGGCCTCACTGAGCTCGTCGACGCTCCCAGCCGGCGCTCTGCCGTGCGGTACGGCACCGGCCAGCACGTCGAGGACGGCTCGCCGAAGCGCGGGATGTGAGGTGCGCCGCGCTGACGGGAGATCGAGCAGCGGCCGGACGGGGACGAGGATGAACGGCAGGAGGACACCCTCCGGTTCGGCGAGGTCAAGCGCGCGTTCTAGGGAGGCTTCCGCCGCGCGCTGGTCTCCGAGCTGATCGCGGGCCACTGCATCGAGCAGCTGCGCCTCCGTCCTCATCGATGGCCCATGAAGCACCGGAGCGGAACCGTCGAGCACCGGGGCGAGTACCTCGATCGCATGTTCTGGCTCGCCTTCTGAGAGATGCACGACGGCAGCGGCCGCGCGCATGTCGCCGGCATTGCGCTCCTCGTCGCTGACGTCATCGAGCGCCGCGCGCGCGACAGGCAGCTCACCCATTCGCGCTTGCGTTTGCACCAGACGCGCCCGCACGACCGGCCCGAACGCGTGCTCTCCGGCCAGCAGACCCTCCATCTTCGTCGCGGAGTGGAGCGCCGCCAGCGCCTCTGCGAGCGAGCCACGTGCAAGGCAGAGAAGCGCTCGGACATAGTCCACGATCAGCTCGGTGCCGGGTTCACCCCCCGGACGCACCGCGCGCCCCGCGCGCTCGAGCCATTGCTCGGCCTCGTCGAGTCGCCCCAGCCAGAGCAGCGCCATCGCGCCGGTCGCCAGGGCGGTGACAATGACTGGGTCATCGCCCCAGCCGTGCGCATCGACAATTCGCACGGCCTCCTGGCTCAGCGCGAGCCCCGCGGAGAGCGAGAGGCCGGTCAACGGGCCCGCGATCCCGAGGTGAGCGAGACACGGGATCTCGAGCCAGGGTCGTTCCGCGCGGCGCGCCAGCGCCAGCCCCTGCTCGAGGTCGCGCCGGGCATCTTCCAGCCGCGATGACCAGAGCTCGGCCACTCCCAGGTTCTGGAACGCGACACACCTGATCTCCTCGCCGAGGGCACCCTCCCCGGGCGGTTGCGCGGCCAGCGCCGCCTCCAACAACGGCCGCATCTCTAGCACCTTCTCGAGATCACCATGCCAGCGCGCGAGCGCGAGCCTCAGCGCGGCCAGCAGCACGTCAAAGCTCGGTCTACGCTCCGCGGGAACGGCGTCGGCCGTTCGGCCCGCGAGATCCAGATAAGCCCGGCTCTTGTCGAGTGCACCGTCCAGCAGGCGCGCGGTGGCGGATACGAGCGCGAGCTCCGGATCGGCAGCCGCTACATCGGCAGGAAACGCGCTCAACACCTGGCAAACCGTTCCCCAGCCGCCGTCGAAGGCCAAATCGATGTGATGCTCCGCCAGCAGGCGGGACGCAAGGCTCCAGTCACGCGCCGCCTGGGCGTGGCGGATCGCCTCCACGACGAACCCCTGCTGCTCGTGCCACTCGGCGGCCGCCCGGTGCAATGACCCAACAAGCGTTGGGCTGGCTCGCCGCAGCTCCAGCTGAAGCAAATCCGCGAAAAGACGGTGGTACCGAAACCAGAACCGCCTCGCGTCCAGGGAGGTCACGAACGCGTTGGCATCCTCGAGCCCCTGCAACATCCGCTCGGCATCCGAACCGCCGGTAAGGAAATCGGCCAGGGGACCACACACCCGCTCGAGTACCGACGTGCGCAACAGCATCTCGCGCGCCTCTGCCGGCTGGCGCTCCAGGACCTCCGCCAGCAGATACCCGGCCACGTTGCGCTCGCTGCCCGAGAACTCTGTGATAAAGCGCTCCGGGTCCGGTTGCTGCGCCAGCGAGATCGCGGCCAACCGCAAGCCGGCCGCCCACCCCTCCGTCCGTTCATAGAGCAGCGACGCCGCCCCATCGGAGACCGCGATCCCGTCCGCTCGGAGCAGCTTCACCGTCTCCTCCACCGAGAAGCGCAGATCAGGAGCCCGCAGCTCCGTGAGCTGACCGGATAGACGCAGGCGATGAAGGCCGAGGCGCGGGTCTTCACGCGTGGCCAAGACCACGCGTAGCGGCGACGGGAGGCTGGCCAGAAACAGCTCGAGCCATTCCAGCGCGTCGGCCGACTCGAGCTCGTGTAGATCGTCGATGACCAGCACGGCCGGGTCCTCCAGCAGCTCAAGATCGGCGAGGAACTGCTCGACGACGGCTCGGCCGTGGAACGTCGGCGCCGGCGCGACGCGCTCCACGACGTCGACCGCACCGGCGAGCGCGTCAATCACCGCGAGCCAGAAACGCTGGGCGTCCCGCTCGGCACGCTCGACCGACACCCATCCCGCCCGATCCTCCAGGCCCGCCGCCTCGATCCACGAGCGCAGCAGCACCGTCTTACCCGTTCCGGCCGGTGCGCAGACCAGCATCACCGCACCGCCTTCCGGCGCTGACAAACGGTCGTACAGCCCATCCCGCCGGACCAGGCGTCGTGCTGCCACTGTCGGCCGGGGAATCGCCCGCCGAGTTCCCGGAACACCCAGTGTCATGCTCGGAATGTCACGTCGCGTCGTAGCGTCAGAACAAGCCTCTCACAATGGGTCAACGGCGGCTACGGGACGGTGCGAGGAGCCCGAGCCCCCGGGCGCGCACGACCGCGTCGGCACGGTTGTGAACACCGAGCTTGGCGTAGATGTGGCGCAGGTGGGTCCTGATCGTGTTCGTCGAGACGAACAGCTCGGAGGCGATCTCCGGCGCCCGGAGGTTGCTCGGCAGATACCTGATGACGCGCACCTCTGCGGCACTGAGCTCATCCAGCAGGGGAGCGGGCTCGTCCTGCGGCTTGGCAGACTGACCAGCGCGCACGTCGCGGATCGTTGACAGGAACGCGGCGTGGGAAGTTCGATGCCGCGGATAACGCTCCAGAAGGTCCTCGACCGGGATGATCGTGAAGGGCAGGATCAGCCCCTCGGGCTCGGCTAGATCGAGAGCCCGCTCGAGCGATGCCTCCGCGTCGCGCGTGTCGCCGATCTCCTCACGGGCGGCGGCGTCGAACAGCAGAGCGTGAATGGCCGCCCACGTCGGGATGAGGGACTCGACCGAGCCCTCCGTAACCGGCCCGAGCAGCTCGATCGCTTTCTCCGGGCTGCCCTCGGCAAGGGCGATCGCGCCCGCAGCGATTCGCACCTCGGCCCGGTCGCGGTCCTGCTCGGCGATGCTGTCGAGCGCGGCGCGGGCATCGGACAGCCCGCCCGTCCGGACCTCCGTCAGCATGATGCGCGCGCGCAGGTCGACCATGAGCGCGTGCTCGCCGGCGAGCATCCCTTGGATCCTCTCCCCGTTCCGGAACTCGGCCAGCGCGTCCTCGAGCCGGCCTTGACCGGAGTAGAGCAGGCCGCGCGCGTGGTGCAGGGCCAGCTCCGTCCCCGGATCTCCTCCCGAGCGGAGCGCCAGCCCAGCCCGCTCGAGCCACTGCTCGGCCTCGTCGAACCGTCCCAGCCAGGCCAGTGAGCCTGCGCCGATGGCAAAGGCGAGCGCAACAATCGGATTGGTGGCCAGTCCGTGGGCCTCGGCGATCGTTACGGCCTCCTCGCTGAGGGCAAGCGCGGCCGACGCCGACAGACCGCTGAGCGGGGCGGCGATTGCCAGGTGCGCAAGGCAACCGATCTCCAGGTAGGGACGCCTTGTCTGCCGTGCCAGCGCGAGTCCTTCCTCCAGACGGCGGCGCGCGTCCGTCAACCGCAGGGACCACAGCTCCGTGGTGCCGAGCGTCATCAGCGCCAGGGCGCGAATATCGTCGCTACGGCCGGCCACATTCGGCGGTTGGCCGCCGAGCGCCGATTCGAGCGAGCGCATCGCCTGCACGCCGCCGTCGAGATCGCCGCGCTGGCGAGCCAGCGCGAGGCGGACGCTCGCCAGATGGAGGCCGAACAGTTTCTGGCGGTCCTCGGGCACGGCCTCCGCGATCCGCTCGGCCACGGCGACGTACGCGTCTGCCTCGTCGAGTGCACCGTCGCGGAGCCGAACGCCGGCGAACACGACCGCGAGCTCGGGATCGGCCGCCGAGACCCGCGCCGGGAAGGCATCCAGCAGCGCGCGAAGCGTGGCCAGACGGCCATCGAGGATCAGGCCGATGCGGCTGTCAAAAAGCAGCCGTGCGGCCCGGCGCCAGTCGCGCGCCATCTGTGCGTGGCGGACCGCCTCGACCGCGTAGCCCTCCTGCTCGAACCAGTCGGAGGCCGCCCGATGCAGCTGACCCACGATCTCGGGAGACATCCGCCGGAGCTCCAGCCGCAACAGGTCGGCAAACAGGTGGTGGTAGCGGAACCAGGAGCGACCCGCATCGACCGAGCTCACAAACGCGCCTGAGTCCTCCAGCTTGTGCAAGATCCCCTCGGCGCCCGAGCTCCCCGTGAGGTGGTCGGCCAGCGGCCCGCTGACACACTCGAGCAGCGAGGTGTAGAGCAGCAGTTCACGTACCTCCGCCGGCTGGCGCTCGAGTACCTCGGCCAGGAGATAGGCCGCCACCGTGCGCTCGCTGCCCGAGAACTCCCCTGCGAACTGTTCAGGATCGTCATGGTTGCCCAGTGACATGGCGGCCAGCCGCAGGCCTCCCACCCAGCCCTCAGTCCGCCGCAGCAGACGGTTCAGCGCCATCCCCGACAGCTGCACCCCGGCGGCCTCGAACAGGGCCCGTGCTTCGGTCGGCGTGAAGCGAAGGTCAGGCGTGCGGATCTCCGTCAGCTCGCCGTCGACGCGCAGGCGGTGCAATCCGAGGTGCGGATCGCATCGGGTGGAGAGCACGAATTGGACCTCGGGTGAAGCACACTTAACGAACCACTCGAGCTGGCGCGTCGCCTCATCCGAGCGCAGCTCGTGCAGGTCGTCGATTACCAGCCAAATTCGCTCCCGTAGCTTGTGCAGATCTTCGATCAGCCGCTCGACGATTGTCCAGCCGTTGAGATCCGGTGCCGCCGCGAGTTCGCCAACCACTGCTCCACCTGCGGTCGTCCGGCGAACCGCGCCGAGCACGGACAGCCAGAACCGCTCCGCATCGCGTTCGTCTTGCTCTACGAGAACCCGCGCGGCGCGAGTGGCCAGGCCCGCATGATCAATCCAGGAGCGCAGCAACACCGTCTTGCCGCTTCCGGCGGCCGCCGACAGCTGCGTCACACGCGCCGCCCCCGACAGACGGTCGTAGAGCTCGAGGCGCGGTACGACCAGGTCGTCAGCCGCAGGGTGAGGACGGTCCAAAACGGCGACATTCGCCTGCGCGATACGCCGTGGGAGCCGGACCGGCGCTTCGTCTGAGTCGATCTCGACCGAGCGCAGTGCCGGTCTGGCGGTAAAGCCGGCGTCGAGCAAGTCGTTTACCGGCTGCTGAGGCTGGGGGAAGGCGATGACGGCTGCTGAGTTCATGCCTGTGAACGATCACGTCGGCAGCCATCGCCCGCTAGACCGGCGTGCCCTCGATCCGTCTGGTGGAATGCCCTGACGCCCAGTAGGCAAGCTCCCGGGCCGAGGATGGTTATCCGCCCGAACAGGGTGGGTTTTCCCTCCCCCCATGCCCTCGCGTGCGCGTGATCATTGGCGCATGGGCGATTCAGTGCTCATCGTCGACGATGACCCGGCGTTCCGAGCGCTCGCCAGTCGCCTGCTCTCCGAGTCCGGGTTTGTCGTCGTCGGCGAGGCGGAAAGCATCGCCGACGCCCTGGAAACGGCCAGGCGGGTCAGGCCCTCGGCCGCGCTAGTCGACGTAGGTCTGCCCGATGGGGACGGCTTCGCGCTGGCGCGACAATTGACCGCGCTCCCATGGCAGCCGCGCGTCGTCTTGACCTCGATGCACCCAAATGTGGGGTCGAGCGCGGAGGTTCGCCGGAGCGGGGCGCTCGCGTTCGTCCACAAGGGGGACCTCCCGCGGGCACCGCTGGTGCAGTGGCTCGCCGCCGAGTAGACACCGCGGCGAAGCCGCCGATACGCTCGCGCAATGACTGGCACGCGGCGCGTCGTGGTCGGCGAGGATGAGGTTCTCCTGCGCGAAGGCATCGCGCGGCTACTCACCGAAGCCGGGTTTGATGTCGTGGCGCAGGCCGGCGATGCCGAAGACTTGCTCCGCAAGGGCCTCGCCCACCGCCCAGACTTGGTGATCGCCGACATCAACATGCCGCCAGGTCACGGCGACGATGGGTTACGCGCGGCACTCGAGGTACGCCGGCGGCGGCCTGAGACCGGCGTGCTGATTCTGTCCCAGTACTTCGAGGAGCGCTACGCGCTCGACCTGATCGCCGACGGCGCCGAGGGAATCGGATATCTGCTCAAAGAGCGCGTCGGGCAGGTCGAGACCTTCGTCGACGCGGCGGCCCGGGTCGCGGATGGTCGATCCGCTCTCGACCCGGACCTGGTCGCACGCATGTTGGGTCGCCGCCGGCGAACCACGCCGATCGACCTCCTCAGCCCGCGGGAGCTCGAGGTCCTTGCGGCCATGGCCGAGGGCATGTCGAACCGGGGAATCGGCAAGGCCCTGATGATCAGTCAGCCCGTAGTGGAAAAGCACATCACGAACATCTTCCAGAAGCTCGGGCTGCCTCCCGCCGAGGACGAGCATCGACGTGTACTCGCGGTCCTGTCATATCTGCGCGAGACCTAGCGGCTAAGACGCTCGCCGCGACTCTCCGCAGCGCGCTGCTCACCGAGCGGGAGCGTCGCACTGATGCGGGTGCCGCCACCCGAAGGGCTGTCGATCCGCACCTCGCCGCCGAGCGCAGCGACCCGATCCGCCAGGCCCCGCAGACCGCCTCCTTCCGGCCGGGCACCTCCGATTCCATCGTCGCATACGTCCAGGTGCAGGCGGCCGTCCTCGACGCATGCGGCGACCGTCGCGCTTCGGGCCTGGGAGTGCTTGGCCAGGTTGGTCAACGCTTCGGCGACCACGAAGTACGCGTTGGCCTCGATCTCGGCACCGAACCGGTCTCGGGTCACATCGATGGTGACCGGCAGCCGCAACCGCTCGACCAGCTCCTCGATGCTTGCGGCTAGACCGCCCCGAGCGAGGACGCTCGGAAGGATGCCCTGGGCGAGTTCGCGCAGCTCTGTGTTGGCCTGCTCGGCGTGGCTCAGCGCCTCGCTGAAGAGCTCCCGCGCTCGCTCGCTGTCCTCCCGGTCCTGTGCTCGCTGAGCCAGGTTGAGCGTGATGATCGTCTGGACCAGGCCGTGCTGTGCGCCATCGTGCAGGTCACGAACTATCCGCCGGCGGGTGTCGTCGGCCGCCGTAACCAGACGAGCACGGGAAGCTGCCAGCTCCTCGCGAGCCTGTGCGTTGGCGATCGCAGTCGCCACCAGCCCGGTGAAGCCGGCGAGCTCGTGCTCGATCCCGGCCGGAAGTCCCGCCTCCTGTCGCGATGCGACGATGATGACTCCCCACAGGTGTCCCTCCACGTCGATCGGAGCGCCGGCTGCGGATCGGGCTCCACTTCGCAGCCCGATCGCCGTCGCCTCGCTGGTGTCGTCTTTCAGGCGATCGACGCGCGCCGGCTGCTCCGTCTCGAAGACCTTGGTCGTCACGTTGTTGCCGCCGACGGTCGCCGTTTGGCCGACCCAGTCCGCGGGGCCCACGCTGCTCCAGCCTCCGACGAACTCGATCGAGCCATCGCCTTGGTACCGGCCCACGAATGCGAGGTCGACCGCCGGGAGAAGGGTTGCGACCTCCTCGGCGACGGCGCTGAACACGAGTTCGGGAGCCACCCCCCGAGCAACCAGCGTCGCCACCCGGCGCAGAGCCGACTGCTCGTCGGCGACTTGCTTGAGTTCGTCACGGGCCTCGGCGTTCGCGATCGCCGTCGCGGCCAGCTCGGTGAAGGCCGCAAGCCGGTCCTCGGTGTCCGGCGGCAGCGCCTCCTCGCGCTCGAGTGAGACGGTCATGACTCCCCACAGCTGACCCTCAACGGTGATCGGCACGCCGACCGAGGAGCGGATCCCGATCCCCTGGACCCATCGGGTCACCTCCGCTGCATCGGCGCCGTAACTGTCTACCCGCGCCGGGTGGCCGCTGCGGAACACCACCGATGCAACGTTTCGGCCTCCGAGCTTGACCTCACTACCGAGCGGGATCGTCTTACCGTCCCTGCGCCATCCGACCACCCCGGTCGCGGACGGCCCCGGCCCGTAACGGGCAATCATCGCGATATCTGTCGACATCAACCTTCCGGCCTCCTCGGCAACGACTCCGAGAACGGACGAAGATGCCCCGCCGCGGGCCACGAGGGTAGCCACCCGTCGCAAAGCGGCCTGTTCCTCAGCCGCACGCCGGCTTTCGGTGACGTCGCGCGCGACCGCATAGACAAGTCCTTCTTCGGCGACTGCTCTGGCGCTCCACTCCAGCCAGCGGACCGAGCCGTCGGCGCAGACGTTGCGGTTCTCGAACTGCTCGACCTGCTCACCCCGGCTCAGCGTCGCGAAGATCTCGCTCGACCGCTCGAGGTCGTCGGGGTGGGTGAGATCGAAACCGCGGCGGGATAGCAGCACGTCACGCGAATAACCGAGCGTCCGTTCGAATGCGGGGTTGACGCGCTTGAAGTAGCCGTCGAATCCGATGACGCACATCAGGTCGAGCGACATCTCGAAGGTCCGCGCGCTCTCACGCTCGGCGTGCTCGCGCCGCTCCTGCAACTCGGCGAAAGAGGCCATCGTTTCGTTCATGCCGCCGAGCAGTTGCGCCCACACGCCGTCGAGGCCGCTCACGTCTGCTCGGTGCTCCAGCCGGTTCTCCGTCACCGCTCGGTGCTCCGCGCGGATCTCGTCCACCAGCCGTTCCGCCGTGGCGTGAACATCGCGAAACGCGCCGGCGACATCCCCGATCTCATCCTTGCTGCCGTACTCCACCCCGGCCGCGATCTCACCGCGGGCCAGCCCCCGCGCCGCCGCTGACACATCCCGCAGCGGACCGGTGATCGAACGCCGCAATGTCAGCGCCAGGGCAGTCACTACCGCGAGGAGGGCCAGCGACAATGCGAGGTCGCGCACCGCCTTGGCGTGCGCGCTGTCGACTTCGCTCGACACCACGCTCACCAGACTGCTCCCGGCCGCCGTGGCGAGTCCCCGCAGCGCGGTGATCCTCGTCTCCGAGATCGACAGCCACTCCGGCAACGAGGTGCCGCGTACTGCCGCGACAGGATTGGCGGCGAGCTCGTCTCGGAAGCGCTGCACCGCGACGCCGGCCGGGCTAAAGAGGACAGCTTCTAGATCGCCGAGCAGTGGCCCCGCCGCATTCTGGCGGAACTCGTTCAGCTCGGCCGCCTCCAACGTAGCCCACGGCGACGCCGTGGGCTGCGGCCGCGGGCCTCGCGGAGCAAGCAGCGTGGCCACAAACACGCGCTCGCGCGAGGCGGTCTCGATCGCTTGGAGGATCGGTTCGTAGGCGGCCGCGGCCCGCGCGGAGGCAGGCGACGGTGCGCCTCCGTCGAGCGCGGCCACGAGGTTGAGCAGGTTCTGCGTGATGACGCTGTATCCCCCGATCGCCTGAGCGGGCCGGAGCGACCCGGCGTCGAGCTGAAGGACGAGAGCCTGGCGTTGCCGGCGCGCGGCATCGAGGCCGCCTACGACGTCGACTGGCGCGGGCACGCGAACGGCACTTGCGCGTGCCTGCTCGAATGCCTGCGTGGTCGCGCGCTCGGAGGCAGACAGCTGGGCGTCCGTCGCCGCGCCCGGTTCCAGACGGGACAGCACGGCAGCCCTTCGCTCGTGCGCGAGATCCACCGCCAACGGCGCCAGGACGAACGACAACCGCGCCTGCCTCCGATAGCTGCTCAACCGGCTGGCGGTCCGGTAGTCCGATACGGCCGACACGACAACCAGCCCGACGAAGCAGCACACCGGAAGCATGGCCAAAAGCAGCAGCTTCGTACCGACCCGCATCCGCTTTATGGGCGAGGCGAGCTGCCGCAAACGCTCCCGCCCCGACCGCTCAGCCCCCGGTATTCGCGTAGTAGTCATGGGCGATAAGGTCGGCGGTCACCGAGCGGGCGGCGGCGTCAAGCGTCGGCTCGACCGGCCTCAGCCCGACGACGATCTCGTTGAAGGCCTTGGCGAACGCGGCGGTCAGCGCGGGGTACGCAGCCGTCTGCGGGCGCGGTCTGGCCACCCCGTCCTCAAGCTGCTCGACGTAAAGGTGCTCCGGGCCGCCGGCGGCGAACCGCGGGGATAGCCTGATCGCGCTGTACGTGCCGGGCACCGCGCCGTCGGCGCGGGTCATCTGCACGACCTGGCGGGGGCGCAGCAGAAACGAGATGAACTGCCAGGCGGCGTCGCCGTTGGTGGCGTTGGCGGTGATGCCCCACTGCCAGGAGCCCATATCGGTGACGTCGTCGGGGCCAAAGCGGGGAAGCGGAACGATCTGGACATCGCCGGGGAAGGCCTTCGTGTACGCGTCGAACAGCCAGTGCCCGACCCAGGAGATAGGCGCCTCCCCCTCTTCGAAGGCCATTCCATTGCGGTTGGGATTGATGTAGCCGGCCTTGGCCCAACTCTGAATGATCGTGAGCGCTCGGATTGCGGGTGCGCCGTTAAGGAATCCGTCAACCCGGCGGTAGCCCTGACGGTCGATCAGATCGCCCCCGGCTGACCAGACCGCGGGCGCGAAGCCGTACGTGTACCACTCGGGCGCTTCCGTGTCGTAGCTGATCTGAAGGTCGAGGGGCTGGCGGTAGCCCATGCCCCGCAGGCGCGCGAGGATCCGAGTGAACTGGGTGGCGGTCCATGCTTCGGAGGGGCTGGTCGGAATGGAGATTCCGGCCCGACGAAGGATCGATTTCCTCACGTACAGCCCCAGCCCGGAATCGAACGTGCCTACCCCCCACATCTGGCCGTCGTACGTCCCTTGCTGGCGGATCGACGGGAGCAGGTCGGCGCGCTGGCGCGCGGTCAGACAGGAATTGAGCGGCTTGAGATCTCCAGCCCAGGCGTAGTTGTAGAGATTCGGTCCATCGAAATCGAGCACATCGGGGAGGTTCCCAGTGGCGGCCGCGGATGCCACCTGTTGGTCGTAGTCACCCTCTGGGAGGGTGATCAGCTTCACCCGCACATGGCGTTGGGAGCGATTGAACTCCGCCACCTGCCTCACCATCGTCTGCCATTCGGCGTCGACGCTGGCGCTGGCGTGAAACCAAGCCGTGATGTAGGAGACGCCGCTCGGCGTTCCGCCACATGTGGTCTCGCGCGGCCCGGCCTGACTGATGGCCGCGGATCCGCACCCGGCGAGAGCGATGCATCCGGTCAGGACGCCAACAACCGCCCATCCCGGTACAAAACCCCATCGTTCTGCGCCCCGTCGCATTTGCCATCTTTCCGGCGCCGGCGCTGCGGAACGCAGCGCGACCCGGCAGCGATCCTACTCCGCCCTCCGAACAAGGCAATCTCCGCGCGCCGCGACCACTACTGCTCCAGCGGTAGCGTCGCTGTGATGCGCGTGCCGCCACCCGAAGGACTATCGATCCTCATGCTGCCCCCCACGGCGGCGACACGATCGGCGAGGCCTCGCAGACCGCCTCCCTCTGGTCGGGCGCCGCCGACGCCATCGTCGCTTACGTCCACGTGCAGCAGATTGCCCTCGACCCATCCGGCGACCATCGCGCTTCGAGCGCGAGAGTGCTTGGCCAGGTTGGTCAGCGCTTCGGCGACGACGAAGTAGGCGTTGGCCTCGATCTCCGGGCGGAAACGATCTGGGATTACGTCGATGCTGACGGTTAGCCGCAACCGCTCGACCAGCTCCTCGACGCTTGCGGCCAGACCACCTCGAGCCAGGACGCTCGGAAGGATGCCCTGCGCGAGATCGCGCAGCTCGATGTTGGCTTGCTCGGCGTGGCCGAGCGCCTCGTCGAACAGCGTCCGCGCCGTCTCGCCATCGCCTCTGTCCTGGGCATGTTGGGCCAGGTTGAGGGTCATGATGGTTTGCACAAGCCGGTTTTGCGCGCCGTCGTGCAGGTCACGGACGATTCGTCGGCGGGTTTCGTCGGCGGCCGCGACGAGCCGAGCGCGCGACGCTGCGAGCTCCTCCCGCGCCTGCGTGTTCGCGATCGCAGTCGCAACCAGTTCGGTGAAAGCCGCGAGTCGACGCTCGATCCTGGCGGGAAGACCCTCGTCGCGGCTCGACGCGACGATGATGACGCCCCAGAGCCGGCCTTCCACCTCGATCGGCGCGCCGGCCGAAGAGCGCGCGCGGCTGTCGCGCGCGATCGCAGTGACCGGGGCGGGCTCGTCTTCGAGACGGTCGACGCGTGCCGGCTCCCTCGTCTCGTACACGAGCGTGGAGACGTTGTGACCGCCGAGGGTCGCGCTCTGCCCGACCCACGCCGGCTCGCCCGTCCGGCCCCAGCCGCCAACGAACTCGATCGCATGTTCAGCCGTGTAGCGCCCGATGATCGACATCTCGGCGCTCGGGAGGACCTTGCCGGCCTCTTCGGCTACGGCCGCGAGCAGTTGCTGGGGAGCCACGCTGCGCGCGACGAGCGTTGCGACGCGGCGCAACGCCGCCTGTTCCCGCGTCAGCTCCGTCCGCGCGGTGATGTCCTGCATCGTCCCGAACATCCGTAGCGGCCGGCCATCGGCGCCCCAGGTCACGTCGGCCTCGCTATGCACATAGCGCACGACGCCATCGGGGAGCAGCACGCGATAGTCGACGTCGTAGCGGGGACCTCCGGCGATCGCCTGCTCGTACGCGCCGAGCATGATGTGGCGATCCTCCGGGTGCAGGCGCTCCGCCAATCGTGCTGGTTCCAGTTTGTGCAACTCGGCGGATAGGCCGAAGATCCGGTAGGTCTCCTCCGAGTAGTTGACCTCGAAGGTCTCTACGTTGCGCTCCCAGTAGCCGAGCCGGGCGACGCGCTGTGCTTGCGCGAGCTTTTGCTCGCTCTCGCGAGCGTCCCGGTAGGCGAGCAATAGCGCCAGCGCGTCCGCGAGTCGGTGACCGATCTCGACGAACAGGCGCTTTTCCTCCGTGTTCCAGCGTCTCGTGTGGGAGCACTGGTGAAGGCCGAGGATCCAGGGGAGACCGACCTTGGGGTTGATCGCCATAGCGAGGATCGCCAGAGGCGGAGCCACGCCCTCCGGAACGACTACCGAGGCGACCTCCTTCACGTTCAGCTGCACGGCCGAGTCGGACTCGAGCACCCGTCGGTGCCGTCTAGCGGTTCCCGCCGTGAGCGGCAGCTTGATGCCGAGCTCGAGGCCGCCCGGATATTCGGGGCGCGTCCGCTCCATGACCGGCGTCCAGTTCTCGCCATGCGCTTCGAGCAGCCACGCGCGGTCGCATCGGAACACGTCGACCAGCACCGCCAGAGCCGCGTTCAGCGCCTCCCCGAGGTCGCTCGAGCCCTGGATCGCCCTGTGGACGGCATCCAGGCTCTCGAGGAACCACACATAGCCTATGTCGTTGTCCTCCACCCTTGCCGGCTGAGCGAGTCGTTTCCCAGGGGGTGGCGCCTCGCCAGCGCCCCCACGACCGCAGCCTAATCGATCGGTCGTGCGCCTCGCCGCCGTTGGGTCTTCATGACGCGAGGCCGATCGCGCTGACCGGCTTCCGGTCGTGGCGCACCTCGAGGGAGCCTCGAGGCAGACGCAAGGACCTGGCGACAGCACGACTGTCACCAAACGGGTGAAGCCTTCCTGGTGGGCACGCTCGATCGTCGCCTCGACAAGCCCCCGTCCCAGGCCTTTCTAATCGTCGTCCCGATTGTGTGAATGACGACCGGCGACGCGCCCGGTTGCGAACTGGGGGTTTGCCATACCGCGCGTTTGCGGGATTTCCTCCCGGTCCACCCCTGGCAAAGGGGTCTACCAGCGCGTCTCGCGAAGACAAATACTTGCCGTGTCATCGAATGAGGGATTGGAGAGATGGAGATGAGCATCGCGCAGACGGTTGACACCGGATTCGTTCGCAGCCAGCGGCATGAATGCGCGTCCGGCCTCGGGAAGCCGTGCGGGCACGCCAGGCATGTCGGTACCTGTGCTTCGTGCCAGCGGGCGCAGCTGGCGAGATGGCGCACGCAGCTGGCTCAGGCCTCGCGGAGCATGAGGTAACCCATGATTCGCGCCCTCTACGCCGCCGTCCAGCAGCGTTGCTGGAGTCGCGATCGATCGCGACGGATCGCTGCGATGCTGGAGCGCGAGCGGGCGATCGCAATCGCCGAACTCGACCAGCTCGAGGCGCTGGCGTCGCAGCTGGTGGAGATTCGCGCCCTTCCAGAGGCTTTGGAGCCGCAACGGTAGGTCGTGCACCGGCGGCGGCGTGCCCGCGTTACGCCGATCTGGGCAGAGGGGCATAGACATCAGCCGCTCCACTCCTTGGCGCCGATCTCCGGCGGCGTTCGTGGGCTCGCGGGAGCCTCCTCCCAACGCAATGCTGCTGGTGTGCCGTGAGCAGGCATGGCATGACCAGCCCAGCGCGAATGCCACAGCCGGACAGCTCGCCGCGCCGGTCGATGCCGGCGCAGCGCCCAGCGACGATGCACCGCGGAGCTCAGGGAACCAGCGTGAACGCCTGCGTGTGCCGCGGTCTGACGACGCGGAAGTGGCGTTCGTCGAGCGTGGCGATGGTCTCCAGCCCCCTTCGCTCCGCCAGTGCGACGACGGACGCGTCCACCATTCCCAATGGCAGGTCGATGTACTGCTCTATCAGCTCCGCGATCCTCCCCCAATCGGAGTCCAGCACTGGCTCGACCACGAGCTCCCCCGCGGCGAGCGAGCCGACGAAGGCAAGCTCGGCGTGAGCGCCGATCCGGTCGCTGAGCAGGCGGCGGAGTTCGCGGTCGGTTGCAAGCGACGCGCCGCTGCTACATCGCAGGCGAACCACCAACGCCGACGGCGCGCGTGCCGCTGATTCTCCCGACGAGGACGAGGAGTGCGGCATCACTGCCGCCTTCACGAATTACGGGCAGTAACGGGCTTTCAGCATTCGACGGGTATGGATGCGTGCTTGCGATTCGGCGACCTTCCCGTCCGCGGCCCGCGCGGGCTCAGCGTTGCCGTCGGCCAAGGAGAGCAGCCACGCGGGCGTCCGGCGATCGCGTGGCTGAGGCTGTCCGGAAGCAGCAGCCTCGACGGGCGATCTGTGCCCAGGCGCCACTGCTCCTTCGATGTGCGAGCAGCTACGGCAGTGGTCGCCGCCGAACTGATGTCCCTGGGCGTGAGGGAGCGCTCGACATTCACCGCGTTTACGCCGAACGCGCGATCGTCTTCGTAGGCAATGCAGAAGCCGGGCCGTGAACGCCCATCCCACATGAGGATTCGTCCGGAACGCCGGCCTCGGCATCGTGGCCGCGCTGCTGAGCTACACCGACTCCGGCGATCTCGTCGACGTTGTCGCTTGCGCTCTGGTGCTTTTGCTGGCGCACCGTGATCGCGCGCTAACTCCCCGACCCGCCCCGGTACTAGCCCGATTTCGGCAGAAAGGAGGGCATCGACGGTTCGCCCGTCAGCACTGGCCGTTATCGCTGCAGACCGAGGCCGGGGGAGTTGGGACTGCGGGCTGGAGGCGGCTGAGATGACATTCGAATTTGACTGTCGCTCCCAGAGTTGGGGTCGCAGTCGTGCCCTAGGATGGGCCTGTGTACAGCCAGATCGCCGCCAACAAGCGACGCAGCGTCATCGTCACCGTCGTATTCTTCGTGATCTGGCTGGCCATTGGAGCCGTCTGCGGCTTACTCGCCAGGGACCTCTCTCGGCCACCACACACTTGGACTCCGGTACTCGACGGCGTGGCGGTCTGTGCTGTCCTGGCCATTTGCGGGATCGTCTACTCGCTCAACGCCGGAACTGGGCTGGTGCTTCGCGTCTCCGGAGCCGTGCCGGCCGACCCGGTCCGCTACCAGCAGTTGCATAACCTCGTCGAGGCCCTGGCGATCGGCGACGGAATCCCCAAACCCGACGTCTATGTGATCGACGACCCGTCGCCCAACGCGTTTGCCACCGGGGTCAGTCCGGACAAGGCAGCCATCACCTTCACCACGGGCCTGGTCGCGATCATGAACCGCGAAGAGCTCGAGGGCGTGACCGCCCACGAAATGAGCCACATCAAGAACCACGACATCCGTCTCCTGCTCCTGCTGTCAACCATGGTCGGCCTGGCCGCCCTGTTGGCCAGCATCCTGTGGCGAAGCGCATTCTTCGCCGGAGGCGGCCGAGGCAGCGGCCAGGGCAACCAGCTCGTGCTCGTGATCTTCGCTGCCGCCACGCTGCTGGCAATCGTCGGCTTCATCTTTGGTCCGCTCACGCGCCTGGCCCTCTCACGACGCCGCGAGTCGCTGGCCGACGTCAGCGGTGTGGAGCTGACCCGCAACCCAGCGGGGCTACTGAGCGCCCTCAAGAAACTGCAGCAGAACGACCAGCCGTTCAAGAACATGAACCACGCCACCGCCGCTATGTGCATCGACGACCCGCTGCAGCACCACGACGCCTGGTACCACCACCTCTACGACACCCACCCCCCGATCGAGGAGCGGATCGCTGCTCTCGAGAAGATCCTCGCGGGCCAGACCGTCTGACCCCCTGGAGGCCGAACAGGCCCGGATCTCAGCCCGCTGACGGCGGGCCCTGGGCGCCAGCGGCAGGCGGAAGCCCCTCGCCGCCGGCAGGCAGGGACGGCGGGCCCGCCACCCCTGGGCCAGAGCTAGGGAAGCTCACCTGCGGGACGGCACGGTCCGCTTCGTCGGCACCGAAGAACGCCACCGCCTTGAAGCCGAATGGGCCCGCGATCAGATTGCGCGGAAATGTCTGCAGCGCGATGTTGTAGTCGCGGGCGCTGGTGTTGTAATAGCGACGGGCATACTCGATCTTGTCCTCGGTGGCAGTCAGCGTCTCTTGCAGCTGCAGGAAGCTCTCGACCGCCCGCAGCTGTGGGTAGTTCTCCGCGACCGCGAACAGCGAACGCAGCGCCCCGGACAGAGCATTCTCAGCCGGGGCGATTTGATCCGGATCGCCCGTCGCGCCGGCAGCGACTGCGTTGGCACGGGCTTGGGTCACGGCCTCGAACGTCCCCCGCTCGTGGGCGGCATAGCCCTGCACGGTCGACACGAGATTGGGGACGAGATCGTGCCGACGCTTCAGCTCCACGTCAATCTCGGACCACGCCTCCTGAGTCCGGTTGCGCCTCTTGACGAGGCCGTTGTACATGCCCCAAAGCCCGAGGGCAAGGAGCACGACGATCACAATTACGATTATCAGCGCAGCCATTGTGGAGCGGGACGCCTCGTGCGGAGGGACTCCTCGTAACTTCGGCGCCACCCACTCTACCGGCTGGGGTGAGATCGAACCAATCTATGTACCCGAGACCGAACGATCCTAGCTCAGCCCGTCTCCGGTGCGCCGTCGCTTCCGGCGCATAAATGGCCTGCCGTTGCGATGCTTAGGGTGGCATATCCGGATCACCCCGGTCGGACCGGATGTGGAAATCCGCAACTGCGGCCCGCCGGGAATCGGCGGAGACAGCGACTTAAGCTCAACGCTCGCTGACCCGCCCGATATCTGCACTGTCACTCCTTCCGGGACGAGAACGTCGATCGAACCCCACGTCTCCAGGCGAAGATTGATCTGATGGGCGTCCCAGCTGGCGGCGGTGAGATCGAGCAGGGCCGTCCCGAAACCGGTGCTGATCGTCGTGTCAGCCGCCAACTGCCAGCCCGCGCCCAGCGCCAGCTTACTGTCTGGTGCTCGAAGCACGAGTTGCCCGGACAGCCGCTTCGACGGGGGGGTGAGCCGGACAAGCGACGGCAGTGCCGCCATCGCCATCTCCAGTGCGCCGTGGCTCGGAGCGGCCATTACCTGCCCCAAGACTTCCGAGAAGCACTCAAACGACAACCGTTCCCTGCTGAACAGGTCGCTCAGTCGGGCAATGGCCGCGACCCGAGCGTCTTCGTCGACGACGCCCAGAGGCGCTGAACCTGGGCGGTTCTCGTTCACGAACACATCTTGACCCAGAGAAAGCCGAAACCTGGGGTGGACGCCCGACGAGGTCGGCGAGCCGGTAGCCACCAAGCCCGCGCCCAATGGCTGCGAGTGTCCCGAAGTCCCCTCTCTGCGCGTGCCTGTCTGCAGCGAACTCGGGCATGATCAGCGGCGAACGATTGGCCAGATTCGCGCGGCCAGCAGGCCCAAGAGGGGCAGCGTCTGCGGCGTCGAGCGGACTGCCACTGCAGTGCTAACAAGCGGGGCACGGCCGCCATGGCCATTGAGGCCGGCTACTGGGGTAGTGTGGCGGGCATCCGCGCCGGATTCTGCAATGCCACGCTTGCGATCACGTCCTCGCCGTCGACCTGGTCGCCGCTCGCGGTGCGAAGCGGTCGCCACGCAGGGATGACCGCGATAGGCGTAACGGAGCCGTGCGTTTTCGCTCTCGCGCGTGGCTGGTTCATCGTCGCACCGATAACCACACCTCGCGCGGTGACCGGCGTCGGTGATCGGAATCAATACTCACGTTCGTCCGAGTCGGCGGCAACCACGGCTGGCCGGCGATCGGCCGGACGCCCGCTGGTGCTGTGGAATGCGCAGAGGCGTTCCCGGCGACCTCAGACGTCCTTTTCACCGACGGCTAACCGCAAGCGCGCGCGCCCGCCCGTAGGTCAACTGCGATTGATGCCCAAGCGTTCAGGCACCGCCGAAGGTGTCGGCGACGGCCGCTGCCCAGCTCCCGTACAGGTCGATCACAGTCGACGGCGCGGGCCATTCTCCGGTCTGTAGTCGTTTGAGCGCTTCGCCGCCGCGCCGGCGTGCGTGGGTGCGCGACCAGTCATAGGAGGACGGCGCAGCCCCGTAGCGCCATCGCCAGGCGCGCATCGCCTCACGGACCCGCTCGCGGGACCATTGCCGCTCGATCGCCCCGGGACGGCACAGCTTGCAATAGGCGTACGCGTCGCGCTTGCCGTTCCGCGCGCTGGTCGGCGCGCCGCACCCTCGGCAGACGCCCCGATAGCGCGCCTTGACCTCGCGCGCCTTTTCGCCGATCGGATCGTAAAGATACGCCTTCACGGTGCCCTCTGCGCGCCCCAGCCGGCGAGCGATCTCCACGATCGTCAGGCCCCCCTGGTCGCGGTAGTGACGCGCGAGCTGCGCGGCGCGGCGTCGCTCGCTAACGCGGTCTGTCATGAGCACCTGGGTCTTTTGTTAGCCTGAGACGGGTCGTAGAAGTACGGCTTGACCGTCGCCGGCGACCGCCCGAGACGGTCCGCGATCTCCCTGACCGAGAGGCCCTCAGACTCGCGGTAATGGCGCGCCAGGGCGACCGCCCGGCGCCGCTCGACAACCCGATCACTACCCGCGGTTGACCCCTCGCCGGTCACTGACGTCAAGCTACCTCGCTCGATTGGCGTTTTCGTCGAGGTCGGCCTGCACGGGATGGAACCTCCTACCCGCGCGGAGCAGGTGTCGGCGGACCCGCGGGCTCGGACATGCTCCCGAAATTTGCGGGTCTCTGGATCGGTCCAGCAACTGCCGGTGGCGCGTCCCCTGCATTCATGGGAATACGCTACTCGGAGTCGACTGTCTCGACGACCGTCCGGCCGACGATGCCGCGGGTCTCGTAGGAGGCGAGGAGCAGGTGCTACCCGACGCCCGGGTCGAGACTTGCGTTCGTGCTGGCGCGCGAGCGTGGGCGGCACGGCGTGGACCGCCTTTGTCCGCTGCGGGAGTCAGCCGGAGCAATACCGGCCCGACCTTGGCTCCCTTCGTGCCGGGTGTACGGGTGTGGGATGCTGGCTTGGTGGAACGTCCTTCCGTGCGTGAGGCGCCCGCGCCCAGCTTCACCGGGGTAGACGCTTATATCCGGAGACAGATGCAGGATGCTCGGATTCCGGGCCTGGCGGTTGGGATCGTCCGGGATGGTCGGCCTGTGCACCTGCGGGGCTTCGGCAGGGCTGATGACTCCGGGCGTGCGTTTACTCCGCAGACGCCTTTCTTCATCGGGTCGAATTCCAAGTCCTTCACCGCCTTGGCGATCATGCAGCTGGCTGAGGCCGGGAAGGTTGATCTGGATGCGTCGGTCCGACGTTACATCCCGTGGTTTCGGGTGGCTGATGCGGAGGCGTCCGCGCGGATAACGATTCGTCACCTGCTGAATCAGACCAGCGGCCTGAGCGAGGGGGCTGGCCGCGGCGCGACGCTGGCGGCTGGGATGCAGCCTTTGGAGCCCGCTGTCCGGGCGCTCGCCACCACCGAGCTGGCCTGGTCTCCCGGCACGGCGTTTGAGTACTCCAACCTCAACTACACGGTGCTGGGACTGGTCGCGGAGATGGCGGCCGGAGAACCATTCGAGGCGTACCTGAAGTCGCACATCTTCGAGCCTTTGGACATGCACCATACCTACACGACCATCGTGGAAGCGAAGCGCGACGGGCTCGCCTCCGGTTACCGGTACTGGTTTGGGTTCCCGGTCACGTTCGACGCGCCCGCGCACGGCAGCACAGTTCCGACGGGCGGCATCATCTCCACAGCCGAGGACATGTGCCGCTATCTCGCCATGTACCAGGATGGGGGCCGCTATCACGGCCGCGTGGTCCTCTCTCCGGCCGGCATTGCCGAGATGATGCAGCCGGGGCCTCGGCAGAAACAAGGCGTATTTGCCGGCGCAGGCTACGGCATGGGCTGGTTTATCGGACCTTGGGGCGGGGTGCAGGCGACATACCACTTCGGCGACGAACCAGGCGCTCATACCGGGATGGCCCTCGCGCCACAGGGAAACTGGGGCGTCGTCGTGCTGTTCAACGTCGGTACTCATGGCGGCGCGTTGCCGGGGCTACTGGCGATCGAGCAAAGCGTGACCGGGATGGTCGCCGGCGGGACAGTGAGGGATACCGGTATCGGCACGTTCTACGCCGGGTTCGATACCGCTGTGGCAGCCGCCCTGGCCGCCGAGGGCTGGTCGCTGGCGCGGCTGGCCCGGCGGGACGCCGTTGTCGCGCAGGGTCCCCGTGGCGCCCTGCCACTGCTGTGGGAGTTCGGGATCCCGGCGGCAATTGCCGTCGTGCCGGCGGCGGCATTCAAGGTGAACTGGAAGGGACTGTTCCTCTACGGCCCGGACATGAGCTGCGCGCTTGCTGGGATCGGCGCGCTCTCCGCCCTCAACGGGCTTCTGCGCGTGATCAAAGCGGGACGTCCGGCAAGGACTCGGCCGCCAACCCGCCGGATGCCTGCAAGGGCTCACCGCAAGTAACCATCAGCCGCCAGCGGGCAACCGAGACGATGCGGCGCTGATCGAGCAGCGCATACTGCCGGCGATCGGCCCCGCCGCCGCCCATAATCAATGAGACCTGTCGTCGTTCGGCGGCGGGGCCGAGCAGCCGCGTGTGGCGCGACGGATCCACACGCCCCCTTTCATGCGGCGAGACGTCTCTCGGCAAGATCGGAGCAGCCCCGCAACTCGCCTCTATGAACGAGGGCCCATCGTCAAGCCCCTCGCCCTGTCGATGTCAGATCCCTGACATCCTGAGTGTCGATCGCCGGGTGAACGCTGGCCGTGTCAAGCGCCTCAGCAAGTGCACTGGAGTGAACAGCAGGGCTGATGGCGCTTGACACGACAGCGTGAACCTGGCAGGACGTTGTCACGGAGCGCGGGCGGGTTGGTGATGATGTGGAGCAGTGCCCATGTCTCTATCGCTTCATCAACTTCGAGGACCAGGTGTTATCGGGGCTCGCTCCGGCGGCGCATGTCAAAAATGGACTGTCAGGCAGTCAGGCGAGAAATGGCGCCTTCCGGAGCGAAGGGCTTGAACGGTTGGTTGCGGGTCAGCATGTACCAGATCGCCTCGGTCAGCTTGCGAGCGAGCTCGATCTGGGCGACTTTCGCGCCGCGTTGGCGACCCAGGCGGCGTTTGGTGCGCTGGTAGCGCTCCTTGTAGAGCGGATGCGAGGAGGCGTGGATCGCTGCTTCCATCAGCCCCCAGCGTAGGTATCTGGGTCCGTGCTTGGAGATCGGGCCGCGGCGGTCGATCTCGCCGGACTGGCTCACACGCGGGCACAGGCCGGTGTACCCGGTCAGCTTGACCGGCGATGAGAAGCGGCTGATGTCGCCGATCTCGGCGGCGATCGTGAAGCCGGTGACCCAGCCGATCCCCGGGGCGCTCATCAACAACGGGATATAGCGGTGATCGGCGCCCGAGCGCTGCAGCCAGCGCTCGATCTCCGCGATCCGCCGGTCGAGATCGTCGATCAGCTCAACGCTCGCCCGGACGTGACCAAGCCACGGCTCGGGGAAATCCAGCTCGGCGAGCAGCCGTCGGCCGCCGGCGCCGAACAGGTCGGCCATCGGGACCTGATGGCCGAACGCGATCAGCGACGCGTGCACCCGGTTCTTGAGGATCGAGCGGTGCTTGACCAGGTACAGCCGCCACCTCGAGCGCTCCCGCTCTTGGCGGAGCTCGGGCGTCGGCAGCCATATCGCCGGCACCAGATCGCGGAACGACAGCTCCGCGAGCACGCGCGCGTCGATCCTGTCGGTCTTGCACGCCAACGGCGCCAGCCCCTTGACCCGCTGCGCGTCGGCGACCAGCACCTCCCACCCGTAGCGGACCAGCTCGTCGTGTACGAACCGCGCGCCGTTCATCGACTCGACCACCCCGCGCACCGGCTCCTCATACACCGCGACCCGCCGGCTCAGCCCGTACAGCCCGTCGCGGTCCGCCGGCGCCCGGAAGTGCTCAACCAGCTCTCCCCCGCTCGAGCTCAAGCACACGTCGACCCGCCTGCGGCTCAGATCCAACCCAACGCGCAGCACAGCAACCTCCCTCCTTCCGAGGAAGACGAGCAGGATCAGCCCGGCCCACCGCGTAACGTGAGCCGAGGTCGGTCCTCCATATTTCGCTAGCCCGGCCGCGCGGCTGCTACCGCGCGTTGCCTGACCCAAAGCTTTCGATCCGGAGGGCCGACCTCCTGCCAGGGACGCCCCGGGGCAACCCTCGTTCAATCACAGTCAAACGCGCGCATCTGCACGCCCTCGACGGTCCTGCGTTGTGATCGGCCACGCCCGCTGCCCTCCTTTGCCGCGGTTGCGGGAGCCGCGGATGTGCTTGCTGGGAGCCCGATCCGCGGTGACTTGCAAACGCACCTAACTGTCACTCGCGCGGCGAAGCAGCGGCTCCGGCTGACTGCATCGCGAAGGACGCCGCCGAGCTCCGATAACGAGCCGTCCGTTCACGCGACACACTTCAGGCCAGCCTCATCGCCGGTGCGGCGACTTTCCGAATCGCTCGGCCTACAGCGTGACGACGATCTTGCCGCGTGCGCGTCCCGCTGCGAGGGTGTCGAGGCCTTTTGCAGCATCCTCGAGCGGCAGCGTCTGCTCGACGTCGATGCGCAGCCGGCCGCGGTCGACCTCATCGCCGAGCGTCGCGAGCGTCTCTGAGACCGGCGATGCGACGACGTTCGTGGCGCTGATCCCACGCTCGCCGAGCTTCTCCGCGTCGGCTACGTAGAGCGTGCTCGCGACCTTGCCACCGTCGCGGACGGTAGCGGCGAGCTTGAGGTTGCTATCGACGCCGGAGCTGACCAGATCGATCAGGCCGTCGACACCGTCAGGATGTGCCGCGCGCACCTCCGCGGCGACGTCGCCGCGGTAGTCCACGACTTCCCTCGCTCCGAGGTCGCGCAGTCGCGCGTCGTCGTCCGGCAGCCCGGTGGCGATCACGCTAGCGCCGCGTGAGATCGCGAGCTGGACGGCGTAGGAGCCAACGCCGCCGCTCGCGCCGGCGATGAGGATCGTCTTCCCCGGGCCGGCGTCAACCGCATCGACGCTCGCCAGCGCTGTAGCTCCCGCAAGCGGCAGGGCGGCCGCGGTGGTGAAGTCGACTGTTGCCGGCTTGCGGGCGACCCCGTGACCCGGCAAGATCGCGTACTGCGCGAGGGTCCCGTCGTGCAGCGGCGAGCCCGCTAGCAGCTCGTGGCCGATCACCTCGTCGCCGGTCGCCACGTTTCGGACGTCCGATCCGACGGCGTCGACGATGCCTGCGGCGTCACGGCCGAGGATGACCGGGAACTCGTACGCCGCCGTCCCTTTCAGCATCCCGGCGCTGATCAGCGCGTCGATCTTGTTCAGCCCCGCCGCCTTGACACGAACCCGAACTTGTTCGGGCCCGGGCTCTGGAACCGGGAGGTCCTGGAGGGCCGGAGCGCTATCAAAGTCGGAGAGGACCAATGCCTTCATCTCAAATCGCCTTTCCTTGCGGATCTACGGCCGCTACAGGGCGGTTCCGAGTGGCTGTTCCTGCCGTGTGGCGGCCGCCAGGTCGTTAACCTAAGCCTCGCAAAGGTGAGCGGGCGTCACCCAGTCTGCGTGATTTCCTTATCGCCGTCCCCGGGTCGGAGTCGGTCGCGTCCTGGGTGGTCCTGCCGCCGGCGGCGAGTCGCATCAGCGGTGAGTCGAAGTCGATGTCAGTGGCCGACTGTTCGGCGCGGGTGGCGTTGCCGGCGAACTGATGTTGGTAGCGGGACCAGGCGCGATCGGTGATCCGCTGCTCGGTCTGCGCGTGGACGAGGACGGCGAGCTCGGTCGCGGCGCGCCGGATGCGCTCGCCGAGCTCTGAGGCGCCCCAGTCCTCGGCGGCGGCGAACACGGATGTAGGCAGGGTGAGCGCGCGCATGTAGGCAACAGTGTGGTCGCATCTGGTCGTCGACCACGAGCGCGTGCCGGCTGCTGCCAGCCGTCGCGGCGAGCAGCACAGGCTTGGCGACCAGCAGGTCGTTGTCGAGGAGGTCGACGAACGATTTGAACAGCCCGCTGATCCCCGCCTTGTAGACCGGGGTGGAAGCGACGATTGCATCTGCCCGGGCGATTCCCGACGGCGGCTTGTAGCCCTTCGGAGGAAAGGCCGGTCACCGGCGGCCACCCATAGCTTGCGCTGAAGTTCTCGCGCACCCCCGTTCCCGGGGTCGACGGGCGAGAGCCCGCCGGGGTTATTGGATCGGACTGCTCCGACCATGCCCTAACGCTTACCCCCCACGCAACCATGACCAAAGTCAGGGTCCTTCGCTCCCGACGCCTTTAGCTCGACGCCGATCATCACTAATACGACCCCCTCGGACTCCCGCTGCCCTCCGCTCGACTTCACCATCGGCTTATACGAGCGGTCTTTGCTGACGAAGCTGGGCAGACGGGTCTCCCTTGTTCCGCGATCAGACCTTGCGCGCGTGCAACTTCCCATACCCCGCGGGGACCCGCCGCACCCGATCCGGAACCAGGACTGGCGGACATGGCCTTCGCCGTGACATGAGCGGCTCAGCTCCCCGATCGTTATGTGACGAGGCTGCAGTCACAGCCCACGCGCTTGCTCCCTCCAAAGAGGCTTCTGACACCCCGCTCAACCCTCGGGATCTCTCCCTCAAGCCGGGGCCTGCTACCGGGCGCTCCGGCGCTTACCCGGACCGGACTCCCACCGGCTGGCCTAACGCAGCTTCCAAGGCGCAACATCCACCCAGTCTAGGCGTGCCATCGATCCGGGTCTTCGGATTGTCCGTCGGCGGATTGCCGGGTGATCCACGATCGCTCCGACACGGCCGATACGCCTCGCGACCGCGTCGCGCCCGATCTCCACACCGGACACGAATCGGTGTACGGTCGGTCGTAACAGCGCGAACTTCGACCCCCGAACAGGCGAACATCAGGTCAGGAGCCCACGATGGCCACGAACCCACCGTCCAAGACGCTCGAAGAGCACAACATGGAATTGATGCAGACGCTCGACGATGCCTGGAACGCTCAGGACTGGGACACCTTCGACAAGCGGCACAAACACGACGTCGTCGTCCGGTGGCCCGGACGACCACCGACGCACGGAACCCACGACCACCGCGCCGAGGCAGTCGAGCTGTTCAAGACGTTCCCGGACAACCACGTCCAGAACCGGCCGTACAAAGTGTTCTTCGCCTCCGGAGACTGGACCTGCTCGATCTCTTGGTTCACCGGCACCATGAGCGGCCCGATGAAGGCACCAGACGGCAGCGAGATCCCGCCAACCGGAAAGTCGTTCGGCGTCGACCTCTTCACCGTCGCCAAGTGGGACAACGACCAGATCGTGGAGGAGAACCTGATGTATGACCTCGTCGGCTTCATGAAGCAGATCGGCCTCAGCGAGTGAGCTTCAAGAAAGGGAGCCGGCCTAAGGGTGACGAGGGCGCACAGGCAAGCTGCGCAGCGGCCCGTCTGCGAAGACGATGAGCGAAGAACCCGACCCCGCGCTGGCGGACAGCTGACGGGATATCGCTACCGACACCCGGCGTGTATGACGTGGATCCGGTGCACACCTTCGTGATGTTCCGTGTCCGGCACCTCGTCGTCGGGCGCCGGCAGCCCAGAACGCACTGGCGTGTAGCGCGTCTCGAAGGCTCATCGCTCGGAACCTATCTAGGTGCGATTCCGCGCGCAGGCGAAAGCACGTGGCTCAGAGGGCGACGGGGATTCACCTGCTCGTTGCCAACGGAGGGCGCGGCTCCTGCATCCACTGATCGAGCAGCAGCCGTCGTTGCGGCTGGTCGCGTGGCTGCTTGGATCGAGCAGCAGCGCTGTCGCATCACCGCCGCTTTTTGACAGAGCAGGAGCCGCCGGCGGTCGGCCAGGTGCGGTTGACATCAACCTCCGGGGACGTCCGACGGCCCCGGGCGACAGTTCTGCTTTCACGAAGCACCGGCAGGATCGGTCGGTCCCGAACCATCGATCGAGACTGCTGGATCGGGCCTATAGGAGCAGGCAGCAGCGATGCGGTGGAGACTGCCGCAGCCTCTTCGCGTTGCGAGCAACTTGACGTCGGCTCGCCGCGCTCTCGCAAGGGACGGCTTCCAAAACTCTCGGAGGCTTGTTGGCGAGCTCGGCGTCAGACGCTCGCAAATCGTCTCCGAAGCGGGCACGAGATCACCCGCAACGTTGGCTAGCTCTCTCCGAGACAGAGCGGGCTCCGCGGCGGCAATGGGAGATCCCCGACTGCGACCCTGGAGCCCGTGAACACCCGGTTCGCCGGCGCGGTGCACCAAGCGAGCGAGCCGTTGCGCTTTGGGCCTGAAGATGGGTTGCTCGGCGTCGCGCTCGTGCTCGCCCGACCTCGTGGCATGAAAATCCGGGGTCAGGGCCTCGACGCAGCGGCGCACGGAGCCGAGTCAGACCGTCAAGGAGGGTTCGTCCGGCGCGGATAGGCTCAGTACCGTGCCCGCGACGGCCGGGGATGCACTGATCAACGCCTCCAGGGAACGCAGCCTGACGGCCACGTTTGACTCGACGTCGTCACCGGCAAGATCGACGTCGCCGATGACGGAGATCGTTCGCGGCCCCACGACCTCGAGCCGCAAGTAGGTCACGCGCTGGACCTCGGGCAGGTCCAGCAGCGCTTGGAGGACGGCGCGCCGGACCCGCGGGTCGGCTTCCTCGCCGACAAGGAACTGGCGGTTGCGGTCGATGAGCAGAACGGCCACGACCACGAGCAGCAGGCCGATCAGGATCGACCCGATGGCGTCGGGCGTGACCGAGCCGGTGAGTTGCTCGGCGGCCAGTCCCGCGGCCGCCAGGAGCAGTCCGAGCAGCGCACTGGCGTCCTCGACGAACACTGCGCGCAGCGTCGGATCGGAGGTTGCCATGACGTGCTCGATGAGGTCCCGCTGCAGCGACTCGGCCTCCGGTGTGGCTTGGCGGACCGAGCGCCGGAACGACGTCCCCTCCAGCAGAGCGGAGATGCCCAGGACGGCATAACCCACCGCGAAGTGCTCGGCCGGGGACGGCGCGCGCAGCTCGTTGACGCCGTGGGTGATCGACACCGCGCCACCAGCCACGAACAGCCCCAGCGCGGCGAACAGCGACCACACGTAGGCCTCGCGGCCGTGCCCAAGCGGGTGGGCTCGGTCAGGCGGACGAGCCGCCCGCCGGTTGGCAACGAGCAGGAAGACTTCGTTGCCCGTGTCCGCCCACGAATGCGCCGCCTCAGCCGTCAGCGACGCCGAGCGCGTGATCGCTGCGGCCACCGACTTGGCCACCGCGACCAGCAGATTGGCAGCGAGGGCCACGAGCACCGTCACCAGGCTGGCCGATCCGCGCCGACCGATGTTCAAACCGAGCCTCGAGCCGGGAAGTCCGCGGTCCTGCCCGCCGGCCGACACGCGTCCCGGCGCTCTTTCCGGGTGCTGCTCGTCGGCCATCGCATGGTCCTAGCACATGAAGAGCACCGAGCCTGGCAGCCCGCTCGACCATGACACGGACTTCGAGCGCCATCGCCGCCGCCGGCCGCGCCGAAACGATCAAAGCCGGCTGCGCGCCGCCAAAGCCGCCGGCACGCGTTTCCCACCACAACGAGCACGTACGCGGAGCTGGCTGTGTTCTTCTCACGCGCGGGAGGGAGCACGGAGCTACACCCGCTTCGCCTCGGCGAGCGATAACCGGCGTAGCCGCCGATCTCGCGCGCTTCAGACGATCTTCGGCAGCGACCGTGCGTGGGGGGCGTGCCGCTGCTCCTTCTCGAGGTGGAGCAGCAGCCGGCGGTCGTCGAGAGGTTGTCCCGGGCCCGTAGAACTTTGAGGTGACGGCGGTCCCTTCGGCCCCTCCGCTCCTGGTGGGAGCGTGATGAGCGATCCGGACAAGATCGAAGGAGGAACCGCCGTGAGTAGCAACGTGCCGGTCGCGCAGGCGACCATGCAGGAGGCTGTGCTCCCGGAGCGGGTGCAGGAAGCGTTGGGGCAGCTGGTCGGGGCCACTGGGACTGGATCCGCGGATGCTTCGCATCCAATCCTTAGCCGCGCTCGCGCGCGAGACTCCACGGTTTGCTCAGCGCTTCGTCGCGTGACCTCAGGCCCCGCTGCCAGTCAGGTCCCTCCGTCCGTATTGAGCTCTGAGCGTCGGCCGGCGAAGCGCTGCCGTTACCCTGGCAACCCCCACGCCGGAGGTTTCTGGGTCGCCTTACCCGGCAAGGTCTCGAAGAGCGCAAATGGCCGTCTCGGCCGGCCCCGGCAGGCAGGTGACTCGATGCGTCCTCGAGGGGTCGAGCCCGGCGGCGCGACGATCACGCAGTTTGTGTGACGCCACGTCACCCGGCGGGACTCGAGCATGACGGCATCAACATTACTCACGGGGATCGCTCACTCGATGCCCGGAAAGCCAAAGGCGGTCGTCATGACCCAAGTCGTAACTGCCAGCGAAAGCACTCAGAAGATCATCAAGGCTGTCGACCCGAGCGACAGCAGAGCCGTGCGCAATCTGGAGAACGTGATCGCGTGGAACCTGATGATGATCAACGAGAAGCGGCCGAAGGAAGCGATCGAGAAGTACACGCGTCCTGATTACATCCAGCACAATCCCCTGCTCGAGGACGGTCCCCAGGGGATCATCAGGTACTTCACGCAGGTCACGACGGAGCGCAAGAACGCCCGCCTCGTGTACCACCGCGCCATCGCCGCCGGTGACTACGTGTACACCCACGGCGTGTTCTACAACTTCATCGACGACGATCCCGACGACCACGGGATGGCTGTGGTCGACATCTTCCGCATGGACGAGGAAGGCAAGGCGGCTGAGCACTGGGACGTGCTGCAACTCGTCGGCGATCCGGAGTCCAACGTCGTTCCGCCTTTCGGGCCTGCGGTGTTCGGACACCCTGTTCCCGCCCAGAACCCCAACGGCATGGTCGAAGGCACAGACGAATCGTAAACCGACGGCCGTCCCCGGCCGGGTCGACCCGCGCCCGGCCGGGGCCGAGCTGGTCCGGTAGGGAGGAACCGAACAAGAGGTGATGGCGATCGCCTCCAGTTCCGGCCCGCCAGGTCATCAGATCGGCGTTGCCGCCGACATACGTGTTCGCCGGGTGTTTCCGGCGCAGGGCTCAATCAAGCAGACAGGAGAACATCATGCGCGCAGCCGTCATTAGGGTCCTTGGCGGGGAACCCATTGTCGAGGAGTTCGCCGCTCCGGCAGGGGAGGACATTGCTCAGGTTGTCGCTGCCCCATTGAACCCGGTTGACCTGGCCATCGCCGCCGGACAGGTGCCGTTCCGGCAAGTCTCTCCGCCGCTCGTCGCAGGCATGGAGGGGATCGCTCGTCTCGCGGACGGGACTCTTCGCTACTTCGTTGGACCGAAGCTGCCCTATGGCTCTCTCGCTGAGCGGGTGCCGTTGGCCGGGGCCGATACCGCTGCGGTGCCGCCAAGTCTCGATCCCACGCTCGCCGCAGCGCTGGGGGTGTCTGGTCTTGCAGCGTGGCTCTCGCTGTCCAGCACCGGTCGTCTTGCGCGAGGAGAGAGCGTGCTTGTTCTGGGTGCCGAGGGGCAGGTGGGCCAGG
Organism: uncultured Solirubrobacterales bacterium; assembly: GCA_963701945.1. Taxonomy (GTDB): domain Bacteria; phylum Actinomycetota; class Thermoleophilia; order Solirubrobacterales; family Solirubrobacteraceae; genus Palsa-465. The sequence goes on from CAVPBV010000003.1 coordinate 290,386, forward strand.
TCGCCACGCAGGTGGCCCGCCTGCTGGGCGCATCCCGGGTTGTGGGTGCGGTCCACGAGGAGGAGAGCCGCCAGGTGGCCTTGGATCGAGGCGCTGATTCCGCCGTATCAACAGCCGACGTGGATACGCTGAGCGACCGGCTGCGCGCGGTGGTGCCCGATGGCGTCGATCTGATCCTCGACTTGGTCTGGGGGCCGGTGATCGCCCATGCGATCGATGTGGCTCGTTTGCATGCTCGTGTCGTTCAGGTCGGCAATGCCGGTGGTGCGCTGGCAACTCTGTCGGCGCCGGGCTTTCGCAACAAGCTGGTGAGCATCCTGCCACACTCGAACTTCGTCTTCTCTGCCGCTGAACGCGCCGCTGCCTACGAACAGCTCGCGGCGTACGCCCAGAGTGGCGCGCTGCGCCTCGACGTCGAACGGGTGCCGCTCGACGACGCTGCGTCGGCGTGGATGCGACTCGAGGCCGGCACCGCCACCCGCAAGCTCGTCATCGTCCCATAGAGAGGAGTCGAACATGACCGATGTGAGAAGCAACAACACCCCCGCCGCCGCGATCACCGGGGCGGGAGCAGGGTTAGGACGACAGATCGCCCTCGGCCTCGCCGAACAAGGCTACCGGGTGTTCGGCACCGCGTTGTCCGCCCAGGAAATCGAAGACCTCCGGCAGGCGGCGGATGGATCTGTGCGACTGACGATTGTCGACGTAACCGACGACCAAGCGGTGCACTCGTGGGCGGAGCAGACCACCGGTGAGCTCGGCGACCACGGGCTCGACGTGCTGATCAGCAACGCCGGCGTCCTCACCCCAGGCCCACTCGAGGTGCTGCCCCTCCCCGCGATACGCCACGAGTTCGAGGTCAACGTGTTCGGCAGCCTGGCGATCATCAACGCCTTCCTCCCTGCTCTGCGCAGGGCCCGAGGACGGATCGTCCAGATCGGCTCGGCGACCGGCAAATTCCCCCTCCCGTTCAACGGCCCGTCCAGCGCATCGAAAGCGGCGCTCGAGGCGTTCGCCGACGTCTACCGGGCCGAGCTCAAGCCGTTCGGCGTCCACTTCGTGATCGTGGAGCCAGGCAACATGGCTACGGGCGGGCCGGCGGCCACCGCCCGCGCGCTGCAGAAGACAGCCGAATCCATGACGGCCGAGCAGCGCGCGCTCTACGGCGACGCCTTCGCCGCGTTCAGCGCCGCGTTCAACAGCTTGCAAAGCAGTGGACTCGACGCCGACGCCGCGGCGGCACGCATCATCCAGGTTGCCCAGCAGCAGCCTGCTCCGATCCGCGTACCGATCGGAGCGGACGCCGAACAACTCATGAAGGCCGTCCACGAGCAGACCGACGAACAGCTCGACGCTCTCCGGATGCAAGTCGCTGGATTGGACATCTGACCCGCCACCAGCGCACGTGTCCTGCCCGACCTTCGCCGCGCAGCGCGTGGACGTCGCAGCGATCGCCAAGGTGGCGTCCGCGAGCTCGGACCCGGTCCGGGATGTGATCAACAACCTCAACACCGACGGGTTCGACTCGCTGCGCCGGCGAGTCGAAGACGTGCTCCTCGCCGAGTTGGCCCGTCGTCACCGGGCGGGCGGTGGGCCCCGCAGTCGGAGCGCTCTGGATCCGGGCACCGAGGACGGCCTACGCTGGCCGGTGACCCCCAGGGCGTAAGGAGCGGGAGGCCACCGCCGGCGCCGCAATGCGTGGAGGGATCGAGACACGCGTGTCCGACCAGCTCGCAACGAGCTACGTTGGAATCAGCACCGGGCCCGAGCTTGAGATCCCGCTCGCGGCTTCTGATCGCCATCCGGCTTGCGAACTCGGCGGATCTGTTCCGTCAACCAGGCGCACTTTGACGCACCGTCGTCACCGTACGACCGTCGATCCAACCGGCGGTTAATGTGGCTGCGGTGAAAGGCGACACTGCCCCCGTGACGCCGCTCGCCCTGCCGCGACCGCTTGGGTTTGTCCTCGGTGGTGGCGCCATCAACGGCGCGCTGCTCGCCGAGGATCCTCGGGGTGCGGCCAACCGGCTAAGCCACCTCTGGCTGCAGGCCAGTCCGGAGATAGTGTTCCCCGGCAACGCGCTCGAGGGTTGGGCGGGTTCGTCAACGGGGCGCCCGCGCTCGTGACGCCGGCGCTGGTGATGGTGGCGGCGATCGCCCCGCTGGCGCTGATCGCCGGCGGGATCGTGCTGCTGTTCGGCGGGAGGCGTGGGATGCAGATCTCGGCACGGCGCTCGGGGTTCTGTTGCTGTTGGGCAGCGTGACGGCGCTGATCGATTGAGCACTGACGGTGCAGTGGTGAGGCGCAGCTGAGGTGAAGGGAGGGCGGATGAGGCGCGCGGCAGCGTTTGTTCGCGATCACCGGTAGGTCGTCGCGATCGGCGTGGCAGTGCTGGCGGCGATGCTGCTGCTCTCGGCACTGGAGCCGAGTCCGGCGATGGCGTGGCTGGTGGAGCTGCCGAGTCCAGGCCAAGTGTTCAGCGGCCTGCTCGGCTCGGTTGGCAACGTGATCGGCGGTACGGTCGGCGAGCTGGCGCTCACGGCGTTCGACGCGATCATCCACGCGCTGTTCGCGCCGATCGCGCAGTTCATCAACACCCAGCTGATCGGGTGGCTGGTCGCGGTTCCGGACTACGCGCCGCCCGGCTCGCACGTGGCGGCTACGGTGTTCCGGAACGGACCGGCGGGCCGCTTTGAGCTCACCGGGTTTGCCGCCGGCACGCGTGCGATTGCCGAAGCCGTCGCCTCGACCTCGGCGATGACCGTGGTGGCAGGGGAGCACATCGTGAAGGCGTTTCGATCGTCTGGACTCCAGGACCGTGTGAGCTACGTCTCAACCGGCGGAGAGGCGACAGTCGAACTCTTCGAGGACCGCCGGTTGCCGGGGATTCAGGCCCTGCTTCGCGCGCCAGTTGTGGATGGCGTCAACGTCTCCGCCCGACGCGAACCCGGACCAGTCACATGGATTGGGTGACGACGGCTCACCCATTGGACGTGCACGCTTCGCCGGTGACTGCCACCTTGGAAGATCGGCGCGGCGGGACGGCCCCGCGCGCGGAGCCTACGGCGTTGCGCGGTCGGCAGCTGTGGCTGGTCCTGATCGCGGTGATGCTGGCGGGGCTGCTGGCGGCGCTGGATCAGACGATCGTGGCCACGGCGCTGCCGACGATCGTCGGCGACCTCGGGGGCGCCTCGCATCTCTCCTGGGTCGTCACCGCCTACCTGCTTGGGTCGACCTCGTCCACGCCGCTGTGGGGGAAGCTCGGCGACATGTACGGTCGCAAGCGCTTCTTTCTGGCGGCGATCGTGATCTTCTTGGTCGGCTCGGCGCTGTCGGGGCTCAGCACCTCAATGGGCGAGCTGATCGCCTTCAGGGCGATTCAGGGACTCGGCGGCGGGGGGCTGATCATCGGCGCCCAGACGATCATCGGCGACGTGGTCGCACCGGCGGACCGCGGGCGCTACCAGGGGATCTTCGGCGCTGTGTTCGGTGTGGCCAGCGTCCTCGGTCCGCTGCTGGGCGGCGTGCTCGTCGACAACGCCTCGTGGCGGTGGGTGTTCTACATCAACCTCCCGATCGGAATCATCGCGCTGCTGGCCACGAGCGCGTTCCTGCCGGCGCGGCAACAGCGGGTCTCGCACGTGATCGACTACCTGGGCGCGATCCTGATCGCTCTCGCCGCCACCAGCCTGGTCATGATGACCAGCCTCGGGGGGACCACGTACGCCTGGGGTTCGGCGCCGATCGTCATCCTCGGCGTGGCCGGCGTGCTGCTGGTGGTGGCGTTCGTGGCGGTCGAGCGGCGAGCGAAGGAGCCGGTCCTGCCGCCGCGCCTGTTCAAGAACCGCGTCTTTTCCATCAGCTCCACCATGGCCTTCGTGGTCGGTTTTGCCATGTTCGGCTCGATCACGTTTCTACCGCTGTACCTGCAGGTGGTCGACGGGGTCAGTCCAACGCTGTCGGGGGTGCGGCTGTTGCCGATGGTGGGTGGATTGCTGCTCACCTCGATCGGCTCGGGCCAGATCATCAGCCGCACCGGGCGCTACAAGGTCTTCCCGATTCTCGGCACCGCGCTGATGGCGCTCGGTCTCTACCTGCTCTCACGGCTCGGGCCCCACACGAGCGAGGCGACGAGTTCGCTGTACATGCTCGTCTTCGGCCTGGGACTGGGATGCGTTATGCAGGTGCTGGTGATCGCGGTCCAGAACGCGGTGGGCTACCAGGACCTCGGCTCGGCGACCTCGGGGGTCACCTTCGCCCGCTCGATGGGAGGCTCGTTCGGCACCGCGCTGTTCGGCTCGGTCTTCTCTCACACCCTGACCGGGAACCTCCAGCGCTATCTCCATGGTGTGAGGCTCCCCGCCGGCGTCAGCAACTCGTCGGTGAATCCTGGCCTGCTGAGCCGATTGCCGCCGTCGATCCACACCGGCTTCATTGACGCCTACGCCGCGTCGCTGCACACGGTCTTCCGCAGCGCGATCCCACTCGCCGTCTTTGCCTTCGTCCTCTCCTGGCTGCTCCCGGAGGTCAAGCTACGCAAGACGGTCGCGGCGACCGATCCGGGCGAGACGCTCGGGATGCCTACCGACCGCAGCTCGCTGCAGGAACTCGAGCGGGCGGTGGGCGTCCTGGACCAGCGGCACAACCGGGTGGCCCTCTACCAACGGATCAACGCTAAGGCGGGGCTGAACGGGCTTCGCCCGGCCGCAACCTGCCTACTCTCGCGTATCTGTGAACAGCCCGGAGTCAGCATCACCAGACTGGGCGAAGAGCTCGGAGTGTCCGCCTCCGACCTCGCTCCCAGCATCGATCAGCTCACCGGCCGCGGCCTGGTATCGATGGAGGCGGGCGTCCAGCGCGAAACCTCGCCGCTCACGCTGACCGGGCAGGGCCAGTCCGCGCTCGGACGCCTCCGCGCGGCGCGCAGCCAGGAGCTGACCGCGCTGCTGGACGGCTGGTCCCCTGACGAGCATCCCGAACTCACGGCCCGCCTGCAGACACTCGCGCGCGAGTACATCGACGAGGACACGCGGAAGCTGAACGACGATGAGCTCCTCGCGGCAGCTGCCTGAATCACTGATGGGCATTCGCGCTACCCCGACGGCTGCTGAGTTCGTGTTCCTCGTGCGGATTGGCTGATGTTGGGGTCAGGCTTCGTCGCCGTCAACCGCCCGTACGGTCCAGCTCGGTGCAGGCGTACCTGCGCCAGACGCGCGCGGGACCGGGCTCGTAGCCTTCGTCGCGCGATTCGTCCCCAACCGGGACAGCAGCGGCGAGCAGCCGCGCCTACACGGCCTGTATCGCGACGCGCTGCCCCAGCTCACAACGGCGATCCACACTCAACTCGACGAAGCTGATCGATACCTCGACACCGTCGCCGCGTCGCTCGGCCTCAAGCTCCCGTGACGTTGTCGGTAGCACACACCACGGAAGGACGCCTGCAGCCGACGATCGCGTGTGTGGTCAGCACACGTCGGACCGCGCGATCGGAATGGCGACTTATGTGAGATCGCTTTCCGGCCGTAATCGACGTGCACGAGCAGGGTCTGGCGGCGGCCCCGCGAAGCGTTATGTGAGGTCGTCCACGACGTCCACGACGTCAAGACCTCGATCATCCCTGCCCAGGCCCCAAGACCGCCCGCAAACGCACCATCGACGCCGCCGTCGCAGCCCCCCGCACGAGCTCGTGCCAGCTCGCGGGGCACGGTCAACCATCGAGCGGGCCCCTCGGATCTCAGCTGTCGTCGGCGCGCGAGACTCCCGGCCCGCTGAACCCGCTCAAGCACCCCCGAGCGGAGGGCTTCCTCGCTCCAGTCGCGCCGTTGACCTTCCCGCCGGCTTGCAGCCGACTTATGTCGTTTCTTTCTCGTTCTGGGCGAACTCAGCAGCGCCGTGTCGGGTTCGCTGACTGTTGGTTAGCGGACAGGGGCGCCGGCGCTGCGTGTGCGGCCGTTTGCTGATGGCCCGCCGATATGAGCGTGAGCAAGCACGGGCCGCCCAGGCCGGCACTCCTGCTGCATGCAGCAGGAGTCGCGTGGGGGTCGCACGGCTGATGCCTTCCAAGGACTGCTCGGATCAATTAACGAACCTGAAACCGGCAACGCTCGAGCGGCGCTGTTTCGTTCGGGTGATCTCATCGCAACCAGCGGGTCCGTCGCCCCGACCGCGTGCCGGCGAGCGGGGCGCGCGGTCGGCCACCCGGAATCCTGGCCGGGCAACCGCTCGCACTGCGGCGGGCCGGGATGCTCGAGAGGCGAGGCTGAGGCCTCGTCGTTGAGCGAGACCCCGGAGGGGCGGCGACTGGTGCTGCCGTGCGGACCGGGTAACGACACGCTCCGCTCCCTTGTCTGCTGGACTGTCCGGAGGGTGTGCGCGAGAGTCGCATGCTGCTCTGCAAGCCAGATTTGGGAGATCCCAATGACAATGAACGAGCGGCCCGACGATGGGGCTGACATTGGATTCGACGTGCACGTGGCTGAGCGGTACCTCACGCAGCCGGCGATCGACCGTCGCTTTCCCGAGCACAGCCGCGATCCGAGGACAGCGGTCGCGCTGCTCGAGTCGGAGACGATTCTCGACGGGGATCCGGCGAAGAACCTGGCGACCTTCGTGACCACGTTCATGGAGCCCGAAGCGGTCGAAGTGATCGCCGCCAACCTGCATCGCAACTTCATCGACCATGCCGAGTACCCGCGCACCGCCGAGCTCGCCCGGCGCTGTGTGCGGATGCTCCACGATCTCTTTCACGGTACCGGCGAGCCAGATGCGCCCGGCACCGCGTGCGCCGGCTCCTCCGAGGCCGCGATGCTCGGTGCGCTGGCGATGAAGTGGCGATGGAAGGCCGCCCGCACCGCCGCGGGCAAGCCCATCGACCGGCCGAACCTGGTCTATGGAGCCGACGCGCATGTCGTCTGGGACAAGTTCTGCCGCTACTTCGAGGTCGAGCCGCGCCAGGTGCCGCTAGCGCGCGGGCGCTACACCGTCAGCGCCGACGAGCTCGCGCCGCAGATCGACGAGAACACGATCGGGGTGGTCGCCATCGTCGGTACGACCTTCACCGGTGACTGCGACGACGTCGCCGGGATCGACGCGATGCTGCATGAACTCGCCGGCCGTGGACTCGAGGTCCCGATGCACATCGACGCCGCAAGCGGCGGCTTCGTCTTCCCCTTCTCCGATCCCGACTTCGCGTGGGACTTCCGCCTGGACTCGGTGAAGTCGATTAACGTCTCGGGTCATAAGTTCGGGCTGGTGTATCCCGGCGTCGGCTGGCTCGTCTTCCGCGACGACCGCCAGCTCCCCGAGGAGCTCGTCTTCTATGAGGACTACCTCGGGCAGCGCGATGCCACCTTCACGCTGAACTTCTCGGGCAGCTCAGCCTTCATCCTCGCCCAGTACTACAACTTCATCCGGCACGGCCGGGCTGGCTACGCCTCGCTCGTCCGCGCGATGGACGCCAACAGCGCCGCACTGGCCACGCGGCTTGGCGCCGAGGACGCGCTCGAGCTGATTGAAGGGTCGCCGCGGCTGCCGTTGGTCATCGCCCGCGTCCGCGACGACGAGCCGTTCACCGGCTCAGACCTCGTCGGCGAGCTCGCCAAGCGCCGCGGCTGGATGGTCCCCGCCTACCATCTGCCGCCGGCCAACGACGACCAGCAGATCCTGCGCATGCTGGTGAAGATCAATCAGTCGCGGGAGCTCGCCGACGCGCTCGCCGACGACTTCCACGCGTCGATCACGGATCTGCGCTCGCGCAGCGCCGGCCGGACTGTCCGCCAGCCGATCCACAGCGGGCACGGCTACTGAGCGCGCTGCAGCAAACGCCGGGATCGAGCCGCTCGTGCCGCGCCACTAGCGACTGCCCGAGCCTGCTCCATCCGACGATCGAGGACCGGCCGGGCGAGCGGCGGGATCCCATATGGCCCCGCTGCTCCTTCAAGGCAACCGCACGCCATCGCGACGTTGAACTTATCCGGCTCGTCGACGAGCGACTCATGGCCGGACTCCCCAAACCAGACGAGCTTCTTCGATGGTGCGTTGAAGTAAGCGACGCTGGTCTCCGGGGTCACCGTCGTGCCAGGGTTTGACGGGGTGGCTTGCGGGCGCGCGCGCGGCCGGTGGGGGATCTCGGCTGCCATGGCGCGTTCGCTGATGTGGGCCATCGGGGTCTCCGAGACAGCCGGAGGGCGAGGTAGACGAGGCTGACGAGGACGGGAACTTCGATCAGTGGCCCGACGACGCCAGCAAGCAGCTCGCCGGACCGGCGGCCGCGGTTTCCCGAGCGACAGTCAGCAAACGCAACGCGGCGCTGCTGAGTTCGCCCAAACCCAGCGGTGCGGGTCCGCCGAACCGCGCCAGGCCCCCACGATCACATCCCTGGAGAGCGATCGTCCCGCAGCGCCTCGAGCCGGCGATACCGATGGCGACGAGGCAGTGGCGAGCACGGCGACCGGCGGACGAGCGCTCGGGCATGGATGCGATCGTCACGGCGTCGCCGATGCGCGAGGTCAACGAGGAAGAGCGGCTGGCGAACGACTCTATTACCGTTCGCTGTGCCGCCAGCATCCAGCCGACGTGGCGACACCGGACGGTCGACGAGCGCGAGGTTCGAGAGGAAGACTTTCCATTCTGCTTTCCACTGGGGATCCGAGCCCCGTATTTACGGGCGATTCGGTCACTCCAGGCCGGTCTCGAAACCGGTATGGGCGGTTCCGTCGATCGAGGGTTCGAATCCCTCCCTCTCCGCTTTTGTAGTTGTAAGACCTACGGCGCTGCGCGCCCCGCGGCCCGGGTATCCGCCTGCACCGGCGTGCCGGTGTTTCTCTTGCAGCGACACGGTCTGCTTCCTACGGTGGCACAACCCCGTCACGATCAGCTGAGCACGCACAACAGCCGCGGAACCCCAGTCGGAAACCCCCACGAGCCAGGAGACGCTTACCTCCGGTCTCTCGGCCCTCCCTAGCCCATCCCTAGCCCGACCCCGTCCGCTCATGCTCGCAAGTACGAGTCCAATACGAGCAGTCAGCTTCGATGCGTGCTGCCGTAATGCAATCGCCGCACCTGAACGGCTCGATCCGTCCTGCCGGGCTTCGCGGCGAGCTTCTCGGATCCAACGCTGTCCCGCCGCAGCACTCGTACCCGTGGAAGCCCGAAAGCAGGACTCGACCGTACGACGGTTCTGGTGCTTGAGCTCGCAAACGAGACGGCCTTCCAACGCGCCTAGGACTGGCGCCTCTGGCCTCTCGCGCGTCGGTTACGATCGTGTAGCCGATGCAGGACGGGGCGTTAGCCAGCAGCGGCCGTACCAGGACCGGAATTGCGGCCCTCACGCTCGGCGCGCTCGGAGTCGTCTTCGGTGACATCGGCACGAGCCCGTTGTACGCGTTCCAGAGCGTCTTCTTCGTCGACGGTGGCGTTGTGCACCCCACCGCGGCCCATGTCTACGGCGCCGTATCGCTCGTGTTCTGGACGATCACGCTCATCGTCTCGGTCAAGTACGTGACGTTCGTCATGCGCGCCGACAACGACGGGGAGGGCGGCATCATGGCGCTGGTGGCCCTGGTACAGCGGACGCTGGGGCCCACCCACCACGCCACCGCCAAGCTCATCGCGGTGGGCGGCGTCGGCGCCGCGCTGTTCTACGGCGATAGCGCGATCACCCCCGCGCTATCCGTTCTGTCGGCCAACGAGGGCCTGAAGGTCGTCGACCCAGGACTCGATCTCGTCGTGGTGCCGCTTACTGTAGGCGTCCTCACCGCGCTGTTCGTAGTGGAGCGATGGGGGACCGAGCGCATCAGCCGCCTATTCGGTCCGGTGATGCTGGTGTGGTTCGTCGCGATCGCGCTTGCCGGCCTGCGCGAGGTCGCGCAACGGCCCGCGATCCTCAAGGGTCTGTCGCCGACCTATGCCACATCGTTTCTTGCCCATCAGCCTTTCATAGCCCTCGTCGCGATAGGCGCCGTCGTGCTGTGCGTAACGGGCGCCGAGGCGCTGTACGCAGACATGGGCCATTTCGGGCGCGTTCCGATCCGCCTGGCTTGGTTCGCGCTCGTGTTTCCAGCGCTCTCGCTCAACTACCTCGGGCAGGGCGGACTGATCCTGGCCCACCCCCACGCGAAGAGCAACCCGTTCTACCTCCTTCTCCCCTCGTGGTCGCGCGCGCCGATGGTCGTGCTCGCCGGGGCCGCCACGGTTATCGCTTCGCAGGCGGTCATCTCAGGGGCGTACTCGCTGACGAGCCAGGCGATCCGCCTCGGCTTTCTCCCGCGGGTGACCATCCGACACACCTCGAGCAAGGAGGCCGGCCAGATCTATATCCCCCTGGTGAATTGGGCGCTGTTCGCTGCCGTCGTGACGATCACCCTTGCCTTCCGCACCTCCACGCGCCTCTCGGGTGCGTACGGCGTGGCCGTCACAGGCACCTTCATCACCACCACGATTCTGTTCCTCGTCGTGGCACGGGCGCAGTGGCACTGGACACGCTGGAAGCTCGCCGTGTTCGGACTCGTCTTCCTCGGGATCGAGACGACCTTCTTCCTCGCCAACCTTCCGAAGGTGCCCCACGGCGGGTGGGTGACGTTGCTCATCGCCGCGATCATGTTCACGCTGATGAGCACCTGGCAGCGCGGAAGCCGCATCGTCGCCGAGAAGCGCGCGCGCAACGAGGGCTCACTCCAGGGCCTGCTCAACGAGCTCCATAGCAACGAGTCGCGCGTGATCCGCGTACCGGGCACGGCGATCTACCCGGATGGCTCGGGCGACACCGTCCCGTTGGCCCTGCGGGCCAGCGTCGATCGGCTGGGGGTGCTGGAAGAGTCCGTCGTGATCGTCTCTGCCGAGTCTGTGAAGAGCCCGCATGTCGACCCCAACGAGCAGGTCTGTATCGACGACGGAAGCTCCCGGACGGACGGCATCGCGCTCGTGACCGCGCGCTTCGGCTTCCAGGATCCGCAGGACGTGCCCGCGGCTCTGCAACGTGCGATCGACGACGGCCTGGAGGGCGACGTGGACCTCGATCACGCGTCGTACCTGCTCTCGCGCACCAGGATCGCCGTGACTGATGACCCTGAAATGCCGCCCTGGCGCAAGAGGCTGTTCGTCTTGATGGCGCGCACCGAGGTCGACCCAGCCGACGACATGTCCCTGCCCGGCGAGCGCACCA
>CAVPBV010000004.1:0-241042 GCA_963701945.1 uncultured Solirubrobacterales bacterium
CGAGGATCCGTTCAAGCGAGAACTTGACATCGTCGGCGACGACCGCACGACCGTTGTGAAACTTGACTCCAGGGCGAAGCTTGAACGTCCACGTCAGCTCGTCACTCGACACCACCCAGGACGCGGCAATCTCACCAACGGGGCTCAACGTCTCCGGATTGAGAACCGTCAAGCCGCGGTAGATGTTCTCGAGCAACTGCTGGTCCCCGAGACCCGTGGTGGTGTGGGGATCGAGATCCACTGGACCAGCGGCAATCCCGATCCGGATCTTGGCTCCCGACTGAACCTCCTTAGCTTCGCCGAGCAGCTGAGCCCGGCGGCGCTGCGCATGAGTGCCACCGCAGGCGGCGAGTCCGAGCGCGGACGCACCCGCCAACAACGTTCGCCGAGTTATGCCCGGCCCGAGAGAGTCGGGAGGACGCTTCGAAGCAGTCATCAATCTCCTTTTCCGGACGATACTCCAGGGCGTGCCGGATGACCGCTGTGACCTGCTGCCTTCCCGGAGGAGTACAGAATCTTCGCCCAGGACTATGCGCATGCAATTCGCGCCGTGATCGTCGTGCGGCGTTCAGCGGCGATCAGCCCCCGGCGCAGACCGATCATCCGAGCAGCGCCTCCAGCGCGGGCCCCGACAGCTCGTCCTTGGGTACAAACCCTCGGGCGCCGCTACGCGCGACCATTCCGCCGAACTCGCTGCCGTCGCGGCCGGATGTCAGCACGACGGCGGGTCGATCCCGCTGGCCGGTGAGCCGGGTGGCCACGTCGAAGCCATCGAAGTGCGGGAGTTGAACGTCGAGCAACACGACCGCCGGGCGCATCTCGGTTGCCGCGGCCAGCCCTGAAGCGCCGTCCTGAGCCTCGCCGATCACAACGAACCCGGCGTCCTCGAGAACGTGTCGTGCGCTGGCCCGACAGCTGGGGTGGTGATCGATGATCAAAGACGGTCCTGGCCGTCCGGCAACCCGGGCTACGAGCAGTACGGCTAGCCGTACCCGCTGTGTGGGCGATCCGAACGCCAAGACGCCTGGCCGCCCCACCGAAACGCGTGCGGCTGGGTGGAACTCTGCGGCTGTGCTTCAGCCCACTCTCAACGAAGGAAACGCCATGCAACCCACCGACCAGACAGCGGTGTCCGACAACGTCCGGATGGCGGATCGCAAGGTCGCTCTTCACAGCAAGCTCCCCATGATCACCGCCGCGCCCCTGACCACCAAGCCGTGCGGCCATGCTCGCCATGTTGGCTGTTGCCCGTGCTGCCAGCGGGCGCTCGCCGTGGCCCATGCGGCCCAGCTCGGCGCCGCCGCGGCCGCCGCCCGAGCGTGGCGCGCCGCCCATCTCGTATGCGTCACATCCTCATCGACCCCCCATGCAGGTGTGACCCCCCATGCAGCTCTGTGGTGCCAAGACCCGGGCGGGGACGCCGTGTAAGCACGAGGCCGGCTGGGGCACGCGGGCGTGGGGCGCTGCAAGATGCATGGCGGCTCTGAGCCTCACGCGCAGGTCAACGGGATGGTGGAGTTGGCGCGGCGCGAGCGGACGGCGTTGGGTGCCCCGATGGACATCGAGCCGCAGGACGGGATCCTCGAGTGCATTCGGATTGCGGCCGGCGAGGTCCGCGAGGCGGCAGGCCGAATCGCCGACCTGGCCCCCGAGGACATCGAGACACTCGCGACCTGGAGCACGATCCGCCATGAGGCGATGGATCGATGGCCTACTGCTTCGGCGCCCTAAGGGTTGGCCTGGAGGAGCGTCTGGTCAGAATCGGCGAACGGCAGGCGATGCTGATCGCCCACGCCGTACACCTGAACGAAGGGAGCAGGTCATGACAACTACCGATTACCTCATTGACTCAGTCCTAGTCCTCTTGGTCCTGCTCCAGATCAGGGAGCGGACGCTTACCCACCAAGACCCTGATTCGCCCGCTGTTGATCGTTGGGATTGCCGTCGCCACTTACCTGCGCGGTGTCCCGACCGCCGGCAACGATCTTGTCCTCGTCGCGATCTTGGCGATCGTCGGCGGCGCGATCGGCCTCGCGAGCGCTCAGACCGTGATCATGCGGGGCGGCCCGGACGGCGAGGTGCTCGCGCGCGCCGGCTGGGCATCCGGGTTCTTTTGGGTCCTCGGGATGGGTTCGCGGTTCGCGTTTATCTTCTGGATCACCCACAGCGGCGCCGCATCGATCGCCGATTTCAGTGGCCAACATGCGATTACCGGGAGCGCGTGGACGGTCGCGCTGCTCGCCATGGCGGTGTGCGAAGTGGTCGCTCGCTCGGCGTTGATGGCGGCTCGCCGTCAGCGTCTGCACGGTCGCCGCGCTTTCGAATTCGCCTGACACCGTTACCTTCTCTCGCAGTGTTCACCAATCTCACCGGGCGCACCGCGCTCACGATCCGGCTGGTCGGCCTGGCGCTGGTCAGCTCGACAGTTTTGACGGCGAGCCACCATCCGCCCGGTGACAGCGGACGTGGCTTGGTCATCAGCGTCCTGTTTGTGGTGTGCGTGGTGGCATGGCTTACGCGGATCCGCTCGCCGACCGCCGAGGCGACGAGCACCCTGCTTGACCAGGGCGCCGATCCCGCGATGATCAAGCGGCACCGGCTCCGACGGCAACCGCGTGACGCCGCGGACGAGTGCTTTTCGGTCTTGCGTGAGAATCGTGCGCGTGGTCGAGTCTGGGTTGCAATCGCGTCGCGCTAACCCTGACGATGCTGGCTTGATCGCATCCATCCTGAAGGAGGGATTTTCGACCTATCGCAGCTGGGCGCCGCCGGGGTGGGAGAGCCCGAGCTTCGGAGTCGACGAGGTAGCGGAACTCAGCGGCGTGTTGGCGCGTGACGACGTCTGGTGCCTGCTGGCCGTCCTCGACGCTGCCCCCGTCGGGCATGTCGCTCTCGCACCGTTTACGCGCGAGGAGCCCACGCCACCGCCGACCGATACGACGTATCTCTGGCAGCTGTTCGTGCGACCCGCGTGGCAAGGTCGCGGAGTCGCGACCTGGCTCATGGGCGCTGCAGTTGAAGAAGCACATCGGCGCGGATTTGACCGGTTGCTGCTGTGGACTCCCCGTGGTGCGGCTCAGGCACGCCGCTTCTATCAGCGCGAGGGTTGGTCGCCAACCGGTCGAGTCCATGAGAGCTCTGGGTTCGGTTTGCCGACGATCGAGTACGCACGCCGGGTAGCGGTCTAGGAACGCCGCGCGAGACAGCAGTGGGGGCGAGACTCCTGCTGGCTAGAAGCAGACGTCGAGCCGGCGTGGCCGCTTCAGCCGCGACTGCAGCAGCGAGCCGTAACGTCTGACCGATCGAAAGCAGCAGCGGGCCGGGCGTTCAGGGGGCCTGGTCGTACCCGGCCGACACCGGCTTTCTCAGGCTGTCGAGTTGCACCAGCAGAGGCCACCTCGTCGAGCGGGATGGCGCGGCCGCTTCATGGCGGTTGGGGCCACGTTTTGCGAATCGCCGTGGCCCACTGGGATCCATCACCTGGGCACGGCCGAGCCGTACGGCATGTCTCGGCAACCCCGGCCACGAACAGTACGGCTAACCGTACCCCCTGTGTGGGCGGCCCGAACGCCAAGACGCCTGGCCGCCCCACCGAAACGCGTCCGGCTGGGTGGAACTCTGCGGCTGTGCTCCAACCCACTCTCAACAAAGGGAACGCCATGCACAAGCACGACCAGCCGCTCTCCAGTAACGGCAAGAAGACCGTCGCAAAACGCTTCGGGCGAGGCCGGATCACGGGCCTCGCGTTGATCGCCTTCCTCACGCTCGCGCTCGGCTATCTCCACTTTTCCGGCGGCTCGACGTCGGTCTCGGTGCCGTCGGGCGCGCATGCCGGCCAGTTGACGCTCAAGAGCTGCGACTACACGACTGAGAGCGGCCCCTCCGCCGCGGATTGCGGGACGCTCGTCGTGCCCGAGAACCGCCATGATCCGAACTCGCGGCTGATCGCACTTCCGGTCATAGTGATTCGTGCCCATTCGGCCCATCCGGGCGCCCCGATCTTCCGCCTGCAAGGCGGCCCCGGCATCACGAACATGGTCTTCCCGGACGCGAGTCGGTTCACCGCCAACCACGACGTCGTCCTCGTCGGCTACCGCGGCGTCGACGGATCGACCCGGCTCGACTGCCCGGAGGTAAGCTCGGCAATGGAGCACTCGGGTGACCTCCTCAGCGAGCAGACGGACCGCGCCGTCGCCGCGGCGTACCGGTCGTGCGCCGACCGGCTCCGCAGCGATGGTGTCGATCTCGCCGGCTATTCGATCCCCGAAGAAGTCGACGACCTCGACGCGGCCCGCCGCGCCCTCGGCTACCACCAGATCGACCTGGTGAGCGAAAGCGCGGGCACCCGGGTCGCGATGATCTATGCGTGGCGCTACCCGAAGAGCATCCATCGCTCGGTGATGATCGGCGTCAATCCACCCGGCAACTTCCTCTGGGACGCAAAGACGACCGACGAGCAGATCCAGCGCTATTCCGCGCTCTGCGCCCAGGCGGCGAGCTGTCGTAGCCGGACGCCGGATCTCGCCGCGACGGTGAAGTCCGTGTTCGCTCACGTTCCCAGTCACTGGGGGTTGCTGCCGATCGAGAACGGCGACTTCAAAGCCGCCGCGTTCTTCGGCCTGATGAACGAGACCTCCGCCGGCGGCGGCCCGATCGCCGCGCCACTGACGATCAACTCACTCCTCTCCGCCGGCAAGGGCGACGCAAGCGGTGCGTGGTTCCTGTCCTTCATGGCACGGCTCACCTTTCCGAGCGCGTTCGTCTGGGGCGACCTGGCGGCGATCGGCCGCAGCGACGCCACCTACGCGAAGCACTTCTTCGCGTCGGGAGCAAACCGTGGATCGCTGATCAGTGCTGCCGGCAACGACCTGATCTGGGCCGGCGGCAGCCTCCTCAACGCCTGGCCGGCGAACCCGGACGAGAACGAGTACACCCACGTGCAAAACTCGAACGTCCCGACGTTGCTGATCGGCGGCAACCTCGACTTCGCAACGCCGCCCGAGAATGCGACCCGCGAGCTCCTGCCTCACCTCGCGAACGGCCGTGAGGTCGTGCTCTCGGACCTCGGCCACGCCGACGACTTCTGGCCGTACGAACCGGCAGCCGGCGCCCGTCTGCTCAACACCTACCTCGACACCGGCAAGGTCGACACGTCCCTCTACACCCGCAACAAGGTCGACTTCAGCCCAAGCTCCAGCCAAGGCGCCTACGCCGTAGACATCCTCGGCGCGATGACGGGCTTGGGACTCCTCATGATCCTGTCACTGCTACTGATGTGGCGCCGGGCGCACAAGCGCGGCGGCTTCGGGCGCAAGGCGAGCGCGATGCTGCGCTCCGTCTACCTGCTGGTGCTCGGCCTCGGCGGATGGTTCACCGGCCTGATTATCGTGCTGGTGGCTTTGCCGACAGTCCCCCTCGACAGCGAACTCATGGCTGTTCTCTCCATCGGCACGCCGATCGGCCTCGGCACCTACTTGGCCTGGGTCAACCGCGACCGGCCGGCCAGGGCCACGAGGATCGGTATCTGGGTCGCGCTGACGGGCGCCCTCGTCGGCGCGCTGCTGGGGTTCAACGCAACATCCGGGCTCATGGCGGTCATCACCACGATCGTCGGAGCAGCTGCCGGTGCGAACCTCGGCCTGATCGCCCTCGACGTCGCACGAATCGGCGAGCGGCCCGAGACCGTTCCGGGCGAGCGGCCGGAGACCGTTCCGCCCATCGCCATTCCAGCGGTCGAACACTGACCCCGGGAATCCGTTCGCGCAGAGCATGTGGCGGTGTGCTGGTTGCCGCCACACGCTCTGCTGACGTACGTTCGCGCTCGGTGGTCTGAACGACGTCATCAAGTTACGGTGGCGAACACTGCGTTGATGAGGTAATCGGTGGTTGTCATGGCCGTCATGATCTGCTCATGGCGGCCCCGTGTCGTCGGCCCGAGGGTTGGACAACGGGTTGATCTCAGGCCTCAACCCGCGAGTTGACCGCGTCCAGGGTCAGCGGTCCGCAGCACGATGCGGACCTCGTTCGTCAGATACGTCTCGCCAACGCCGCGTCACACCTCGTTTCGAAAGGAACGCGCCATTGTCGGCGCGGCTCGCGGACGCTCCGCCTCCGCGATGCCGGATCTGGAACTGATCCATCCCGGCGTCAGCGACCTCAACCGGGAGACCCCGTTTGGCCAAGCAACAGCACGCGCATCCTCAGCGTCGTCGTCGCGCACCTGCACTGCGCGGATACGGGGGCGTTTGCGCTCCGCTTCGCGCGGACCGGCGGCGTGCGACGCGAGATTGGCGAACAGGAGGTGTGCAACCACGGGCGGGTCGAGACTCGCTTTCGTTCTCACGCGGGGATCAGACCCCACGATGTCGTGGCCGCTTGGGTCCGGCGACGCGCCGCAGAGAACCCCTCCGGCCGCCGCGAGCACCCGGCGTGAGGCCACGGTCGGGCACGGCCCGGATCGCGCGGTAGGCGGCGGTCGGCGAGCGGATCCGCGTAAGCCATGCCACCACACTCTTCGCCCAGGACTATGCGCATGCAATTCGCGTCGTGATCGTCGTGCGGCGTCCAGCGGCGATCAGCGCCGGGAGCGGACCGATCATCCGAGGAGCGCCTCGAGCGCGGGCCCCGACGGCTCGTCCTTGGGTACAAACCCTCGGGCCCCCGCTACTCGCGACCATCCCGCCGCACTCGCTGCCGTCGCGGCTGGATGTCAGCACGACGGCGGGTCCATCCGCCTGGCTGGTTAGCCGGGTGGCTACATCGAAGCCATCGAAGTCTGGGAGTTGAACGTCGAGCAACACAACCGCTGGGAGCGCATCTCGGTTGCCGCAGCCCTGAAGCGCCGTCCCTCGCTTCGCCGATCACAACGAACCCGGCGTCCTCGAGAACGTGTCGTGCTCTGGCCCGACAGCTCGGGTGGTCATCGATGATCAAAGACGGTCCTCGCCGTGGCCGGGATTGTCTCGGCAACCCCGGCCACGAACAGTACGGCTAACCGTACCCCCTGTGTGGGGCGATCCGAACGCCAAGACGCCTGGCCGCCCCACCGAAACGCGTCCGGCTGGGTGGAACTCTGCCGCTGTGCTTCAAACCACTCTCAACGAGAGAAACGCCGTGCAACCGACCGACCAGGAGGAACTTCATGTTCAACTCGATTCTCCGCACTTCCGAGGCGGTCAGTTCGACTCAGGCAGTTGCCTTGCGTGAGGTGCGCATGGTGTACGGCCGGGGCGACGGATCGGTCGTCGCGCTGGACGGGGTCACGGTCGGCTTCGCGCGCGGATCGTTCACAGCTTTGATGGGCCCGTCGGGCTCGGGCAAGAGCACGTTTCTGAACGTGGCGGCGGGGCTGGACCGGCCGACGTCGGGCTCGGTCACGCTCGCCGATACCGAGCTGGCGGGACTGAGCGAGCGGCGGCTGACGATCCTGCGGCGCGAGCGGATCGGGTTCGTCTTTCAGGCCTTCAACCTGCTGCCCTCGCTCACCGTGGCTCAGAACATCGGCCTGCCGCTGCGCCTCGACGGTCACCGTCCGCGGCGCTCGACGGTGCGCGAGGTCGCGGCGCGCGTGGGGCTGGAGAAGCGGCTGCGCGACCGTCCCTCGCAGCTGTCCGGCGGACAGCAGCAGCGCGTCGCGATCGCCCGGGCGCTCGTCACCCGGCCCGAGGTCGTGTTCGCCGACGAGCCGACCGGAGCGCTCGACATCCGCACCGGACGCGAGGTGCTCGCGCTGTTGCGCGACATCGTCGACCAAGACCGCCGCACCGTGGTGATGGTCACCCACGACCCCGTGGCCGCGGCGTACGCCGACCACGTGATCGTGCTCGCCGACGGACGCGTGGCCGCGACGCTCGAGGCTCCCAGCGCCGACGACGTCGCCGAACAGCTCGCGCATCTGGGGGGCTGAGCCATGCTGCGTCTATCGATCCTCAGCGCCCGCGGCCGCCTCGGCACGTTCACCGGCGCCCTGATCGCCCTCTTCGCCGCGTCCGTGCTCGCGATGGCCTGGGGCATGCAACTCGAATCGATGCTCCGCACCCATCCGCCCGTCGAGCGGTACGCCGGCGCCGCGGCGGTCGTGGCCGCACAACAGAACGTCGGCGCCGACCACGACGTGCAGCTCACCGAACGCGCGCGGGTCAGCACCGCGCTCACCGCTCGCTTGGCAGGGCTGCCGGGCGTCCGGGCCGCGATCGGCGACGTGTCGGTGCCGGCCCGGCTCGGCGACCGCGCCGACGTTGCCCATGGGTGGTCAAGCGCCGCGCTCACCCCCTACGTGCTGAGCGCCGGACGCCCACCCGCCCGACCCGACGAAGTAGTCACCGGCTATCCCGCCGCGCTCGGCGCGCGGCTGCCGCTCGCATCGACCGAGCGCGCGCGCATGGTCACCGTGGTCGGCGTCGCTCGCCCCCGCGATCCCGTCACCCAGCAGAGCGCGATCTTCCTCACCGACGCCGAGGCAACCGCGCTGGCCGGCCACCCCGGGCGAGTCGACGCGATCGGCCTGCTCGCCGGGCCCGGCTTTGACATCAACCGCGTGCGCGCCGCCGCTTCGGGAGCACAGGTGCTCACCGGCGCGGCCCGCGGGCAGGGCGAATACCCCGAGCTCGCGGCGACCCGCACCACTCTTATCCCCGTCACAGCGGCATTCGGCGGACTCGCGCTGTTCATCGCCATGTTCGTCGTGGCCAGCACGCTAAGTCTCTCAATCCAGCAGCGCGAGCGCGAAATCGCGCTGCTCAGGGCGGTGGCCGTCACGCCCGGGCAGATCCGCCGCATGATCGCCTGGGAAGCGGCGATCATCGCCCTGATCGGCTCGGCCGCCGGGATCTGGCCCGGGATCGTGCTCGGCCGCAAGCTCGCACACGGGCTCGTGCGCCACGGCATCGCCCCGGCGAACTTCGTCCTCAACTACGACTGGCTCCCCGCCGCCGCCGTGATCGGCTGCGCGGTCGCCACCTCGCTGCTCGCGGTCCTGGCCGCCGGACGGCGCGCCGCGCGCGTGCCGCCCACCCTCGCGCTCACCGACGCCGCGGTAGAGCCGCGGCTGCTCGGCCCGGGGCGGATCATCGGCGGGCTGATCGCGCTCGCCGGCGCCGTGCCGCTGTTCACCGTGTCGGTCACCACCAGCACGGCCGATACCGCCGGGGCGACAGCGGAAATGACCGCGATCTTGCTCGTCGTGGCGGTCGGCTTCCTGGGACCGATCTTCGCGTATGTGGTCGCTCGGCTGCTGGCGCCGGCGCTCGGGGCGCTCTCGCCCGTCGGCGGCTTCCTCGCCTCCGCCAACCTGCGCACCGCCGCCCGGCGCTTCTCTTCGGCCAGCACCCCACTGGTGCTCACCGTCGCGATGAGCTGCACGCTTCTGTTCAGCACGACCACCATCGAGCATGCCATCACCCAGCAAAGGCACGCCGGGCTGACCGGACAGCTCGCGCTCACCAGCACCGGTCCGGGACTGCCCACCGCCGCGCTGAGCGACGCGCGCGCCACCCCCGGAGTACGCTCGGCCGTCGCGCTCACCTCGACCACGCTCGGACCCGGCCTGGGCGACTCCGACGATACCCTCCCCGCCCAGATCCTCGCCGGCGGGCAGGGCGGCGGCCTCGACGCCGGCGTCACCGCCGGATCCCTGAACGCCCTGCACGGCAACACGATCGCGCTCGGGCGCCACCGCGCCAGCGCCGCCCACGCCCACATCGGTGAACGTGTCCAGATCATGCTCGGCGACGGCACACTCACCCACGCCACCGTCGTCGCGATCTACAGCCGCGACCTGGCCTTCGGAGACGCTCTGCTCTCCCCCGAGCTCGCCGCCGGCCACCAAACGAACCCGCTGCTCGGGACGATCCTCATCCAAACAGACCACCCCGCCGCGGTCGCCCGGCGCCTTCACGCCCTCGCTACGCGGTATCCCGGACTGAAGATCAGCAACCGCGCGACGTTCGCCACCGCCACCGCCGCCGAGGACGAGATGAACCGCTGGTTCGGCCCACAGTTCGTCGTCGAGATCTTCGCCTTCACATCAATCGCCGTGATCACCACGCTCCTCATGATCGGGCTCCGGCGCCGCCGCGAGCTCGGGCTCCTGCGGCTCGTCGGCGCGACCACCCGCCAAGTCCGATCGATGGCGCGCTGGGAGGCAGCACTGATCATCACCATCGGACTTGGCATCGGCCTGGCGATCGCCGCCATCGCACTGCTACCACTCAGCCAGGCGCTCAACGGCGGCCTCCCACACATACCCGCGAGACCATTCGCCGCGATCCTCGGCATCTCAGCGCTCCTGGCGCTGTTGGCCCTCGCGCTGCCAACCAGACGAGCGCTCCGCGCCCGGCCCGTTGAGGCGATCGGGGCGCGAGAGTAGACCTCCGGTCGGCACCTGGCAGCTCGCAAGCGTCCCTGCCCGGGCGGCAAACCTTCTCTTCATCCTCATTAGGTGAGGTGGGGAACCCGATCCGCGGCCTGGTTTCCCGCAAAGCAGGGCGGCGTCAGCCTCCGATTGGCCTCGTTGCGCGCCCCCCTTCGCCGGCAACGCGGGTCTCTCGCTGCAGCCCCACGGGAGACGCGCTTAGCGCGGGGTGCGCGACTCTCATCCGACCATGCCGTGGGGGAGCTGGCGGAGCCGACTCGTGCGCGCTTTCCGCGCGCACAGGGAGTCTCTGGAGAGATCACCGCCGAGTCTCTCGCCGGCGAGGGAAGCGACACTCGGCCCCGAAGTCCGCTCGGTAGCGCTTGCCTCCGCGGGCGGAAGGATGAGCGGGCCCGCGATTGGTCGGGCGCGCCGTGCCCCACGCATTTCGTGCAAGGGATTGCCTACACGATCACCGGTGCCGATCCGAACGTCGGCGCAGCCTAAACTCGCACGACCAAAAGGCGATGACGTCCCAGGATCGGAGGTCGGCCTCGTCGAGCACCGCTTCGAGGTGAGGCGATCGATGGTTACACGCTGCCGCCTGGCGCCTATCGAGATCCGGAGACACACGTGACAGAGCATCCGCCCGTACCGGCGCGCCGCTCCGACCAGGTTGATGATTATCACGGCGAGCTCGTGGCCGATCCCTACCGCTGGCTCGAGGACACGAACGCCTCGGAGACGAAAGCCTGGATCGAGGCCGAGAACGAGCTGACCGAGGAATGGCTCTCCCAGGTGAAGGCGCGCGAGGAAATCGGCCGGCGGCTCTCGGAGCTGTGGGACTACCCGCGTTTCAAGGCGCCCTTCGAGCGGGGCAGGCGCTGGTTTCAGCTGCGCAACAGCGGCCTTCAGAACCAGGACGTCCTCTATGT
The DNA here is from genome assembly GCA_963701945.1 of uncultured Solirubrobacterales bacterium. GTDB lineage: Bacteria > Actinomycetota > Thermoleophilia > Solirubrobacterales > Solirubrobacteraceae > Palsa-465. The sequence goes on from CAVPBV010000004.1 coordinate 11,287, forward strand.
GGCGGAGAGCGCCGAGGACGAGGGACGAGTACTTCTTGACCCGAACGAGCTGTCTCCGGACGGCACGGTCGCGGTGTCGTCGTTCGATGTGACAGAGGACGGGACGTTGCTGGTTTACGCCACGAGCGGGGCAGGGTCGGACTGGATGACCTGGCACGTCCGCGAGGTCGCGACCGGTCGAGACCGCTCGGACGTGGTTGAGTGGTCCAAGTACTCTCGTGCATCCTGGCTGAAGGACGGGTCGGGCTTTTACTACGGGGCTGTCGAGCCGCCCACGCCCGGTGCGGAGTACCTGGAAGCGGCGAGTCCCGAGAAGGTCGGCTTCCACCAGCTCGGCACGCATCAGAGCGAAGACAAGATCGTCTTCGCGGCTCCAGAGGAGCCCGAGTGGATATCGGAGGCGGTCGTGAGTGATGACGGCCGTTTCGCCGTGATCTCGATCTGGAAGGGAACCGCCCCCGAAGCCCAGCTGCGTGTTCTCGACCGCGAGGATCCGGGAAGCGGCCTGCGCCCGCTCGTGGCCGACTTCTCTTCGAAGGCGAGCTACGTCGCGAATGTCGGCAGCATGTTCTATCTGCTCACCGATGACAGGGCAGAGCGCCAGCGGATCGTCGCGGTGGACCTCGAGAACCCGGGACGAGAGCAGTGGCGGGAGGTGATTCCCGAGTCGACGGCCCTGCTCCTCGCCGCACGCCACTGCGGCGGCCTTCTCGTCTGCCACTACCTGAAGGACGCCTGCTCGAGGCTGATGATCTTCGGCTTCGACGGCTCGCACGTGCGCGATGTCCCTGTCCCCGAAGTCTCCTCCCTCATTGCCGACCACGGCGCCGCCGGTTTCGAGGGCCGTCCAGACAGCATGAAGGTGCACTTCGTCGTGACCTCTTTCACCGATTCGGGCTCCTTGTGGGAGCACGATCTGGAGAGCGGCGAGACGAGACTGGTCAGGAGGCCGGCCGCATGGGTCGGTCCTCAGGCGCTCGCGAGCGAGCAGGTCTTCGTCACCGCAGACGACGGCGCGTCAATCCCACTCTTCCTCACGCGTCGGCGCGACGTGGACCCCAACGGGGACGTCCCTGTTCTCCTGTACGGCTACGGCGGCTTCGACATCTCGATGACCCCGGAGTTCAAGGTCAGCTGGGCCGCCTTCGTCGAGCGGGGTGGCCTGTTGGCTGTGGCGGTCCTGCGGGGCGGGGGAGAGTATGGGCGCTCGTGGCACAGGGCGGGGATGCTCTCGAACAAACAGAGAGTTTTCGACGACGTCTGCGACTGTGCCAGGTGGCTTGCCACCTCGGGATGGTCGCGGCCGGGCCGTATCGCTATCAACGGCGGCTCGAACGGCGGCCTCCTCGTTGGGGCCTGCATTACCCAGCACCCGGAGCTCTTCGGCGCCGCCGTGGCAGATGTTGGCGTGTTCGACATGCTGCGGTTCCATCGCTTTACGATCGGGTGGGCCTGGAAGAGCGATTTCGGTGACCCCGACGACCCGGAGCAATACCGCTGGGTGCGCGCCTACTCGCCGCTGCACAACGTCCATCCGGGCCGCCGCTACCCGCCCATCCTCCTCACAACGGGTGACCACGACGACAGGGTCATCCCGGGGCACTCGTTCAAATTCGCGGCGACCTTGCAGGCCGCCGCCGACCCGAACGACGCCTCCCCCGGCCCGCCCACTCCGGTCCTAGTGCGAACCGAGACCTCAGCCGGCCACGGCCACGGTCTTCCAACCAGGAAGGCAATAGCCAAGGCGACTGACGTCCTCGCCTTTATCGAGACCACGATTGGGGACGCGGCAGCGCCGTCGACGGAATCGCGCCGCTCGCCCCCGTCATGATCTCGTTGGTTGCGGGATGGGTCGGGCCAGGTACCACGACCTGATGACTACGGGCCGCCGCGCGGTCGAGACGGACGAGCCGCAAATACCGTGTCGGCTACGGATTCCTTTCACCCGTGCTATGCGCGCGCAACGTCTCAGCCGGGCTGAGCGCGCGCGTCTCTCGCATACCTCCAGCGGTGACTAGTTTCGTGCCGAGAGCCGACGCCACGACATACCCGTGCAGACGGAGGAGCAGGGCTGGCACCGGCTCGGCGATCGAGTTCCGCTCGTCGCCAATCTCGGGACGCTCAGCTTCGGCGGCGCTCCGTCGCCGATGCCGACGAGCTTGGAGTTGTGCTTTGTCATGAAGTCGGGTGCGACGCCACCGCCTACTCGGCGGTCACGAAGGTGCTTGCGGATCGCCTGACTTCCGACGGGCAGCAAGCACTCCGCTGCTGTCGCTCTCATAGTCGGAGCGGGCACCAGCCCGAGCCCGCCGATCTCTTCCCCGATGGACGGTGCGACGCGAGGTCGCACGAAACGAGTGAACTACGGATTGGAGGGTCAGCGGATGTGATGTTGAGCGTGTAGTTCCAGGTCCGTGTTCGACGGCCTGTCCCCGCCCTTGGCGTGCGTCGTCCGGCTCCTGGTCGGCGGGGTGCGAAGCCCGGGGGGAAGCCCAAGTGGTTGCCCGTCCATCCGGGCGGTCGCGGGCGAGGGGAAGACCGGACGGGTCTGCGACACGAGGTCGCACGCAGTGAGTGAACACGTTGATTGGAGGTTCGAACATAGATCGAAGGCGTAGTTCCAGGCCCGTGCTCGTGGCCTGGCCTCGGCCTGACGTGCGCCGCCGGCGTCCCCGGCGGGGTTCGAAGCTCAGGCAAAAGCCCGAGGGCGCCCGTTCCATCCGGGGGCTACAGGCGAGAGGCAGAGCGGACGGGTGAAGAACTTAAACCTCCGACCGATGTCTCGTTACGGTCAGCTTCGCCGATGGGATGCTGTAGCGGAGCACAAGGACTCGCCGCTGCGAAGCGGCAGGCGCCGGCTGGGAAGCCCGCCCAGTCGGGATGAGCACCGCCGTCCTCGGGACACAGGAGGCACCCACCCCGCTCGTAGCTCGCGCGTGCGAAACGTGGTAACCCCCGTCGTGGTCCGGGCGGCGACGTCCGGTAAGCCGACCGTGAGGAAGGCCCAGTCCCTCGGCGGGAATCGGATGGCCGAGAAGCGAAGGCCGGCAGCGGAAACGCAGCAGGAAACCGGGACGTGATGGCTGGCTCCTCCAGGCCGGCGGTCCCGGATAACTGGCCGGATACCGGGCCTGGTGCCCGGGCGCGAAAGCGTGCTGACGCGGTCAGGTGAGCCTGTGAAGAGGAAGATGACCGAAGCCCCGGAACCGAAGGACAAGTTGGACGCCGCGACCATGGTCGTGGTGAACGGACCGGAGGACGCGGCCTTCGACTGGCACGCCATTGATTGGCGGCGGGTCGAGGACGATGTACGGCGGCTCAGACAGCGGATCTTCACGGCGTCAAAGGCGGGGGACCTCGCAAGGGTCCGCAACCTACAGAAGTTGATGCTCCGCTCGCGCGCCAACACGCTGTTGAGCGTTAGGCGGGTGACGGAGCGCAACGCTGGTCGCATGACAGCCGGCGTGGACGGTGAGGTGGTGCTCTCCCCGGAGGCTAAGGCGAACTTGGTCGACAGGGTGCAGCGCCAGACCGAGCCGTTCACGGCGATGCCGGTCAGGCGGGTGTATATCCCCAAGCGGGGCAGCAGCACCAAGCGCCGTCCGCTCGGTATTCCTGTGATTCTCGACCGGTGCCATCAGGCGCGGGTGGTGAGCGCGTTGGAGCCCGAGTGGGAGGCCAGGTTTGAGCCGCGCTCCTACGGGTTTCGGCCCGGCCGTGGCTGTCATGACGCGATCGACGCGATCCATCGCACAGCGTGCGGAGTGAGCACGAAACGACGGTGGGTGCTAGACGCGGATTTGGCGGCGGCGTTCGACAAGATCGCCCACGATCACATCCTGGCGATGCTCGGCACGTTCCCCGCAACGGGGATGATCCGCGCGTGGTTGAAGGCGGGCGTGGTCGAGCACGGTCAGGCTGCATCGCACCGAGGAGGGAACCCCTCAAGGCGGTGTGGTCAGCCCTGTGCTGTTGAACGTCGCCCTGCACGGGATGGAGAAGGCCGCCGGCGTCCGCTACCACACCACCGGCAGAGCTGCCGGATGGGCGGTCGCAGGCACACCGGTGCTGATCAGGTACGCCGACGATTGTGTGCCCCGAACACGGAAGGAGGAACTGAGTAGAAGCAGTGTCCGACGGATGTGGTGCTGCACGAGAGATGAAGGAGCCAGGCCGCTGGTCTGGTGGCCCTTCGCGGCCGCCCTGCAGGGGGAGGCCGTAAACCACCGCGAGGTGCGTCGGTCAAGAGCTGGGGTGCTGAGCGTCGCGGAAAAGGCGCGCTATCAGCGCGTCAGGTGTGGATCACGAAGGCGAGCGAGAGCGATACCACCGTTGAGGTGTCGAAAGCGTATCGGCGGCATTCGAAACCGGGGTCGAGTCATTGCCCCGGGATTAGCCTGGCGGGAGCCTGCTTATTGGCCAGGTGGGTGTCCGGCATGGATGGTGGCGCGAGCGTGATCTGGGCTCTTGTGTGGAACGGGGGAACCTGTCGCCCCGATTGGGCGGTCGGCCAGTGGAGCGGTTTGGTCCTGCGGCGGGTCGTCTGGAGCGAGAACCCCGAGCAGCTGATCTGCGAGGGGGAGAGTAGTGATGCGGGGCACAGGGGCGGACCGACCCGTAGTAGCTGGGAAGGCCCTGTAATGGGGCTGGAGCGAAGGGGAAGGGTCGTCCGGGTGAGCTTGGCGGTCAACCGCCTGCGGGTGGGAGGAGCCGGGTGAGCGAGCCGAAGCCGAAGTCGTTTGTGATCTCCAAGTGGGCCGTTTGGGAGGCCTATCGGAGGGTCAAGGCGAACAAGGGCGCGGCCGGCGTGGACGGGCAGTCGATCGAGGAGTTCGAGCAGGACCTTCACGGGAACCTGTACAAGCTCTGGAATCGGCTGTCGTCGGGGAGTTATTTCCCGCCGCCGGTGCGTGCGGTGGAGATACCGAAGAAGGACGGCGCCTCGAGAGTGCTCGGGGTGCCGACCGTCGCGGATCGGATTGCTCAGGTTGTCGTGCGCTCATATCTGGAGCCGAACGTGGAGCCGGTGTTCCACGGGGATTCGTATGGGTATCGGCCGGGGCGGTCCGCTCATGATGCGCTGGGGACATGTCGGGAGCGGTGTTGGCGATATGACTGGGGAAAGCGCCGGGATAAAACCGTCATGAAAGAGAGGATGAGAACGCCTTACTTCGAAGGGCTAGCGACCCACGATGGCCCCGAGTCATGCGTTGGCGACCCGCAAGGGCGCAGCGAAGCGTTGACAGGGGTACGTGCAGGCTGGGCCATTGAGCCGCGAAATCAACGAAATCGGGGTGCCGACGCCGTCCCAGTAGGTGGAAGGCAACATCGTCGGCGGCGTTATCGCGAGGCGCTGGCGGACCCCGCGCGGTCAGAGAACCTCTGCATGCACGGAGCTTTCATGAGCGAGAACCGGGAGAGCCCGCGGTCACCCGTCGTCGTGATGGCGCGGCGGGTCGCTCGGGGAAGGCCGAGGCCGTAATCCCGAGATGCACGAGCGTGGGCAGTCGGACAGCCCGGTAGTACTGGCGAGGTCGCCGAACAACGCCGCGCAAGCGGTCGCGGAGGCGGCGGAGGGAAGCGGGCTGGCCAAGGGGAACGCGACCAGCAAAACACGCCCCGGGTGCAAAGCCGGAATGAGCGTGCCAAGTGCGCTGGATCGCGTGCGCCGAGTGGCGCAGCAGGACAGGGAAGCGCGGTTCGTCTCGCTGCTGCACCATGTTGATGTCGAACGCCTGCGGGCGGCGTATTGGGCGTTGAAGCCCAAGGCCGCGCCGGGGGTGGACGGGGTGACATGGGGTGACTACGGGCAGGACCTGGAGGGCAACCTCCAGGACTTGCATTCCCGGGTCCATCGCGGGAGCTACCGGGCGAGGCCGTCGCGGAGGGCGTACATACCGAAGCCAGATGGGCGGCAGCGGCCGCTCGGAATCGCGGCGTTGGAGGACAAGCTCCTTCAACGGGCGGTGGTCGAGGTGCTGAACGCCGTTTATGAGGCGGACTTCCTGGGCTTCTCGTACGGGTTTCGGCCCGGGCGCAGGCCGCATGATGCGCTGGATGCGCTAGCGGTCGGGATCGAGAAGCGAAAGGTGAACTGGATAGTCGATGCGGACATTCGTGGGTTCTATGACTCCATCGACCACGAGTGGATGCTGAAGTTCCTCGAGCATCGGATCGCGGACCGGCGCGTGTTGCGGCTGGTCCGCAAATGGCTCAAGGCAGGAGTGATCGAGCACGGAGAGTGGTCAGAGACGACGGAGGGGACGCCACAAGGGGCATCGGCATCGCCGCTGCTCTCAAACGTCTATCTCCACTATGTCTTCGACCTATGGGCCCACCACTGGAGGCGTCGGAACGCGCGCGGGGATGTCGTTCTCGTGCGGTTTGCCGACGACTACGTGGCGGGCTTCCAGCATCGGGATGACGCCGAGCGGTTCCTCGCGGAGCTCCGCGACAGGCTCGCGAAGTTCAGCTTGGAACTGCACGCCGAGAAGACGCGGCTGATCCAGTTTGGGCGATTTGCCGCCCAGCAACGGAAGCAACGGGACCTCGGCAAGCCGGAGACGTTCGACTTCTTGGGCTTCACGCATATCTGTGGGAAGACCAAGAGCGGAAGCTTCGCGCTGAGGCGCATCACGATCTCGAAGCGGAAGCGGGCGAAGCTACGCCACGTCAAGGAAGAGCTGGTGCATCGCCGGTATCTGCCCATCCCCGAGCAAGGACAATGGCTGGCGAGCGTGGTGCGAGGGCACTGCGCCTACTACGCCGTGCCCGGCAACTACGAAGCGGTCGACGCCTTCCACCAAGAGGCGGTCAAGCACTGGTATCGGGCGCTGCGGCGCCGCAGCCAGCGCACTAGCCTCACCTGGGAGCGCATGAGCCGCCTCGAAGCCCGCTGGATCCCGCCCGCCAAGATCACGCATCCCTGGCCCAACGCGCGCTTTGACGCCAAAACCCAAGGCAGGAGCCCCGTGCGCTAGCAGTGCATGCGGGGATCTGCGCGGGGGGCAGCCCGAGCCCACAGGCGAAGGGCTGTCCCTACCGCGACTGCTCGATATGGACATCCGGAAGTTCTTCGACACCGTTCCATGGAACCTCGTTCTGAGGGCGGTTGCCCACCACACTGACCAGCGCTGGATCCTGCTCTACGTGGAGCGGTGGCTGAAAGCGCCGCTGCAACGCGAGGACGGGACGCTGGTCGAGCGCGATCGCGGCACCCCGCAAGGGTCTGCGATTTCACCCCTGCTCGCCAACATGTTCATGCACTACGCGTTCGATGCGTGGATGGCCAGGGAGTTCCCGAACATCCCGTTTGAGCGCTACTGCGACGACATCATCGTCCACGCTCGAAGCGAGCGGCAGGCCCTGCAGCTGCGGGCCACGATCGCTGCGCGGCTGGCGGAGTGCGGGCTTGAGCTCAACGAGCAAAAGACCCGCATCGTGTACTGCAAGGATGACGATCGGCGCGGCTCATATGAGCACACGTCGTTCGATTTCCTGGGCTACACGTTTCGCCCGCGGCTGTCGAAGAACAGGTTCGGGAAGCATTTCCTGAACTTCTCTCCGGCGGTCTCGAACGACGCGAAGACCGCGATGCGGCGCGAAATGCGCCGCTGGCGGCTGCACCTTCGCCCGGACAAGACCCTCACGGACCTGGCGCGCATGTTCAACATCGTGCTCCAGGGCTGGTTGGGTCGACGGCGAGGCGCCGTGTCAGCCTTGCGGCTGATGGTCTCCTCGCCGCCGCCCGCCGAACCGGACATGCCCATTCCTGAGCATCCGGCTCTCCACAGGACTGTCCGCTGGTCGATGTTTGACGCTGTTAGGCAACGGCGGTCTCCGGCCGGGTGGTGGCCTGGCCTGTTCCGGGGGCCGCCCACGGCGAGGGGTTGCGGCGTCCGCGGTAGCGGGTCACCGGGACCTCGGCGGGCCAGTGAAGCCGTCTGCCTTCGGGGCTGGTCCAGTCGCGTCCCCAGTACCGTCGCTTGATCTGTTTCCAGGTCAGGTGCGGGTACTTCCTGCGAAGCCAGCGGATGACTCGCCACCACAGGTAGTAGCTGAGGTATCCGAAGCAGCGCTTCGCCGCACTGTGGCGGTGGTAGTTGGTCCAACCCCTGAGTTTGGGGTTGAGCGCGCGGATCAGCTCGTCGAGCGAGAGGTTCACCATGTTGCTCTTGGTCAGTGTCTTGATGCGGTGTTTGATGTCCCCGAGCGCGCGGTCGCTGGGGAACGTGATCGCGACGGGCGCTCGTCCGGGTCTGGGCACGCGTTTGACGCGCCAGCCGAGGAAGTCGAACCCGTCATCGACGTGGGTGATCGCTGTCTTCTCGGGCGAGAGCGTCAACCGCATTTGCTCTGCCATGAACTCGGTCGTCTGCTTCTTGAGCGCCTCGGTCTGAGCGCGAGTGCCTGCCACCATCACCAGAAAGTCATCCGCATAGCGGATGAGCCGGTAGGTGGCACGCCCCTTTGCCCGGTGCCATGAGCGCTGCGACGGTACGCCGAGCGCTCGCCAGGCCGCCTCGAAGTGACGGTCGAGTACCGAGAGGGCAACGTTCGCAAGGACGGGCGAGAGAATCGCCCCTTGCGGCGTGCCCGATGGTGTGGCGGTCACGGTGCCGAGTTCCGACATGACACCGGCGGCCAAGAACTTCCGGATCAGCGCCAGGACGCGCTTGTCGGTCACCCGACGGCGCACCTGTTCCATCAAGAGTCCGTGATGGAGCGCCCCGAAACAGTTCTCGACGTCGCCTTCTATCACCCACTCATAGCAGCCGGGTGGGTTGATGAACCGCCGCCCTTCCTCGATCGCGTCCTGGGCTCTGCGTCCGGGCCGAAATCCAAACGAGGTCGGACAGAAGTCCGCCTCGAAGATCGGCTCGAGCACGAGCTTGGCCGCCATCTGGACGATCCGGTCGCGCAGAGCGGGAATGCCCAGGCTTCTGACCTTCCCGGATCCGCGCTTGGGGATCTTGCGCTCGCGTACCGGCAGCGGGGCATAGGAGCCGTCGCGAAGCGCCTGTCTGAGCTCGCTCAGTACGTTCTCTACGCCTGTCTGCTCGATTCGCTTGCGCGTCTCACCATCGACACCGGCGGTCTTGGACCCCCGGTTGTGTTTCACCCGCTCCCACGCGACCACAAGGGTCGCGGGGTCGCAGAGGAGGTTGAACAGATCGCCGAAGCACTTGTTCTCGTCCTCTGCTGCCCAGCGGTGCAGCTTGGTCTGCCATCCCAGTACCCGCTCCTGCGCCAGCTCGACAGCAGGCAGCGGCGCGGGCGTATTCACGCCCGACCTCCCGAACGGCGTCTCAGGCTGCGGTCCTGCTGTCCGCCTTCGCCATGTGGACGGCTTTCCCGCCCTCGGACTACGAATGCGCGGACTCCGCCACGCCCCACGCCCATCAGCGGACATCGCGCCTTGCCGGGCCGCCACCGGCAGCCCGGCGCGCGCGGGGCGCTTCCCGCGTTCACCATGATCCGTTTGACCGGGTCGGCAACCGGCTCTACCGCTACAGCGCATTCGCCGGGCACTCGCAGCATCCCGTCGGCCACCACGCCCAGGTTCATTAGCCAGGCGTGGAGCGCGCCGCCGTCAATTAGGGCGGCGTCGTTGCTGTGGACGGCCCATGTCCGCCAGCTTTCGGGCCGTTTGTAGTGTCGAGCGGCTTCTACCACCGGATCGCTTTCGCTTTACCTTTCGGTCTTGCTTGCACGCACGCGGGCGTCTGGCAGTGCCGCCCGGCCGTCACGTTGTCGGGACGCTTGACCTCTGGCGCGCGATCCCGCGCCTCGGCCGTCCCCAGCTTCTCCGGGCCGCTGCATCAGCCCGGGGCCGGCACTCCCGCCGGCACGGATGAGATGTTTGATGTCCTTCATCTCTTCTCGCATGGCGCCTCGCGGCGCACGATCAACTACTACGGGCGCTTCTACAAGTCCATGTTGTATCCGGTCTTCCGCCACCTCAACGAGACGCTCGTGAGGTGGGCCATGAAGAAATACAAACGCTTGCGTCGCCGTCCCCAGCGAGCACACAGGTTCATCGCTGGCGTCGCTAGACGCCAGCCTGATCTATTCGCCCACTGGCGGTTCGGCGTGCGCCCCGACGGCTGGACGATGGGAGCCCGGTGAGCGGAGACGTTCACGCCGGGTTCTGCGAGCGCCGGGGGGTGAGACTCCCCCCGGCGACTCACCCGTCGCCCTCTGCCACACCAGGCAGGAGGCACTCGAGGTCAAGGCACGGCTCGCCAGCTGGCTAGCGCCCAGGGGCTTGGCGTTCAACGAGGATAAGACGCGCGTCGTCACCCTCGATGAGGGCTTCGACTTCCTGGGATTCAACGTCCGCCGGTACGGCACCAAGCGGTGCTGCCGTTGTTGTGGCTCATGTGAACTCTCCTTCTTCGCGGTGGCCGGTGCCTGCGCCGGCGATGACCCGCGGGGCGCCTGAGTGGTCTTGCCTCGCGGTCGGTGGCAGGTAAGCCGCAGCGGCAAGCGCTGGTTACGCCAGGGTGTGCGCGTGCACCTGAAGCGAGCGCAGCCGGGCGGCTACGACCGCACGGCGCGGGTCGGCTGCGGGCACGGAGCGAATGAAGCTGGCCATCGCCGCTTCGTCCTGGCGGCCGTGCTCGGTCTTCAGCCAACGCCACAGCAATTCGGGTCCGCTTCTAACTGCACGCGCGAGCACGGCCTCGAGCTCGTCGCGCGCCCGCTCGATTCCCGGTGCCTGAGAGGACGGGAGCAGCGGTCCGCAATAGGTCTCGAGCGCCGCTCTGACGTTTCCGATGGACAGCTGGCGTTCGACCTCGAGGAAGTCTCCGCTCACCTCGCCGGTCAGGCGGTAAGGCCTCGCGGACAGGACCGCCCCCATCAGCCGTCTCAGCCTCGACATCTCGGCGCGGGTGGAGATCGGGTTCCCACGCTCGCCGTACAAGTGCAGCGTAAGCTCCTGGCAGGTGAGGCCCTCGGGATGCATCGCCAGCAGAGCCAGGATCTCGGCGTGACGGACGCTCAGCACGACCGGCGCGGCTGCAGCGACCTGAGCGCTGTATGGGCCATGGCCGAGCACCCGCAGCTGCAACAGTGCTGCGGCGTACGCCGATCTCGAGCGCCGGGCGGGCTCCCTGATCACCCAGCCGCCGCCGTCGAGCGGCTCGGCCTCGGCTTCGACGCCGCTGTGAAGGATGGCGCAGCCTTCGAGTGGCGGAGCCAGCCGTCCTTCGAGCCAGCCGGCGGGCTCGGCCAGGAGGATGCGACCGTCCGGCGTCAGCAGCGCCCGCCGACCCCGGGTACGCTCGGGCGTCTGGTTGAGGAACGCCTGGCGCAGCCGGTCATCTTGCGCGGCCTGTCTCAGCGCTAGCGCCTCCTCAGCCATGCCGGCGGCCGCGACGACCAGAGCGAGACTGTCCGGATGGGCGGTCCGGAGCGCGCCGCTCAGATCGACGATCCCGATCGTTTGGCCGGTCAACGGGTTGTGGATCGGGGCGGCCGAGCACCACCACGGGTGCTGCTCGCGCAGGAAGTGCTCGGCCGAGAAGATCTGGACGGCGTGGTCGATGGCGAGCGCGGTGCCGATGGCGTTGGTCCCGGCGCTGTCCTCGGTCCAGTACATGCCCTCGCGGAACATGATCTTGTCGGCGCGGTGGTGCACACTGTTGTGGCCCTCCATCCAGAGCACCCGGCCAAGGTTGTCGACGACCACCATCACGTGCTCGGAATCATCAGCGAAGCGCACGAGGCAGCGGCGCAAAACGTCGATGACGTGGCTGAGCGGGGAGCTGGCGCGAACGTAGTCGAGCTCTGCGTGGTCGATCGCGCGGCGCGGCTCCAGCCGGTCGGGATCGATGCCGGCCGACGCCAGCCGTCGCCAGGAGCGCTCCACCACAGGCCGCACATCGCAGTTGGTGGCACCGCCCATCGCGCTCTCCCACGAACGCCGCAGGACGCGCGCCCGAGCCCGGAGGTCGGTCCCAGCTTCAACCGCAACGAATAGATTGCGCATCTCTCCTCGAAATGCCTCGGCGAGCGTCCGCCCACCGATTCAGGTGATGGTGTGAGTCAGTGAACGAGACCCAGAACCGTCGAAATGGATCACCGGAAGAACCGTCGAGATGGATCACCGGAATATCCCGATCTTCGATCCCGCCCTAATGAGCGTACGCTGGGAAGGGGGTCACGTCATCCGTGGCGCCGTGCAACTTGATTGAGTAGTCCGCCCCTACGAAGTGCGCCTCTCGGCCCATGCGGGATCGTGAGTTCCCCAGAGGTCCCGATCCGGTGGGGGATGATCGTGTCACTCGAGGGACCAGGTGCTCGTCGGTGTCAACATTGCTGCACGGTCCACGACACCGAGTGGGCCAGCTTACAGTCGGCGCCAGGCTGCATCCAGGTTGCAACCTCCCGGCGACTAGGGTGTCGCTGTGGCTTGCGTGGGGATCATCGCCAACCCAGCCTCCGGCCGGGACATCCGTCGCCTGGTGACGGGCGCGTCGGTGTTCGGCAACGCCGACAAAGCCGGCATGGTGATGCGTCTGCTCGTCGGTCTCGGCGCCTGCGGAGTCCGGCGTGCCCTGCTGATGCCGGCAGCTGACGGGCTAGGTGCCGCTCTGGAGTCGCATCTGTGGTCGCATTCCCGCGATGGCGCGTCGCAGACCCTCCCCGATCTCCAGGTGCTCCCGATTCGTCTCACGGGCACCGCGCGTGACACCACTATGGCGGTGGCGCAGATGTGCGAGGCCGGAGTCAATGCGCTCGTCGTCCTGGGCGGAGACGGGACACATCGCGTGGTCGCGAAGGCGTGCGGGATGGTGCCGATCTGTGCGCTTTCGACCGGCACCAACAACGCGTTTCCGGAGATGCGCGAGGCGACGATCGCCGGAATGGCGACGGCGTTGGCGATCACCGGACGCGGCGGCCCACGGGCGTACCGGCGAACGGTCGGGCTGACGGTCCGCCGCGGGGGCGGCGCCGCCGATGACCTCGCACTGGTGGATGTCGCGGTGACCAGCGACCGGTTCGTCGCCGCGCGGGCGCTGTGGCATCCCGAGAACGTGAGCGAGCTGGTCGCTGCCACCTGCAATCCTGCGGCCATCGGGCTGTCGGCGGTGGCCGGACTGCTCGCCCCAGGGGGTCGGATCGGCGGGCACGGGTTGCACGTTCGCTTCGCCTCCCACCCCGCGCAAGCTCGGACAGTGCTGCAGGTCCCGCTGGCGCCCGGGCTCGTGGCGCCGGTCGCGATCAGCGAGTTCCGCGAGCTCGAGCTGGGCGACACCGTCGCCCTCCGCGGCGGGGGCGGCGTGCTGGCGCTCGACGGTGAGCGCGAGATCGAGCTCGGCCGCGACGAGTCGGCGGCCGTCCGCCTGACGACCGGACCGACGCGCATCGACATTGACGAGGTCATGAGGCACGCCGCGGCTGAGCGCGCAACCTGGTTGCAACCTGAAGGGAGCTAGGTTTAGCTACGTCCAGCGACGCGACAGGAGTAAGAGCTGATGTCGACAGTGGCACCCCCCGCCGACCGGCAGCTCAGCCGGGCCGAGCTGCTTGAGGCGTACCGCGTGATGCGGACGATCCGCGAGTTCGAAGAGCGAGTGCACCTGGAGTTCGCCACCGGCGAGATCCCCGGGTTCGTGCATCTTTACGCGGGAGAGGAGGCGATCGCCGCCGGCGTTTGTCTGCTGCTTCACGATGACGACTACGTCGCGAGCACTCACCGCGGACACGGCCACGCGATCGCTAAGGGCTGTGATGTCAAGGGGATGATGGCCGAGATATACGGAAAGAAGACGGGCCTGTGCCACGGCAAGGGTGGCAGCATGCACATCGCCGATTTGTCTCGGGGCATGCTCGGCGCCAACGGCATCGTCGGCGGCGGCCCCCCGCTGGCGTGTGGCGTTGGACTGACCGCTCGCGTGAGGCAGAGCGATCAGGTCGCGGTGTCGTTTACCGGCGACGGCGGCTCGAATCAGGGGACGTTCCTGGAGAGCCTGAACCTGGCGGCGGCGTGGCATCTACCGGTCGTGTTCGTGATCGAGAACAACGGCTACGCGGAATCCACGTCGCCGAACTTCCACCAGGCGGGCGTAGACCTGATCAAGCGTGCAGAGGGCTGCGGTCTGCCGGGCATCAGCGTCGACGGCTTCGACTTCTTCGCCGTCCGCGAGGCGGCGAGCGAGGCGATCGCCCGCGCGCGGGCCGGCGGGGGAGCGACGCTGATCGAGTGCAAGGCGTCGCGCTACTTCGGTCATTTCGAGGGAGACCAGCAGACCTATCGCGCCCCGGGCGAGGTCGAAGAGCTGCGTCGCACCCGTGACTGCCTGCTGGCCTTCGCCGGTCGCGCCACCAGCGCCGGCGCAATCGATCCGGGGGAGCTGGAGGCGATCGACGAGCAGACACGCGCGCTGATCGACGAGGCGGTCGCCGAGGCCAAGGCGGCTCCCGAACCAGATCCCTCCGATGTCGGCACTGACGTCTACGTGAGCTACTGAGCGAGGAGAACGAGATGGCTCGAACCATCACCTACCAGCAGGCGATCAACGAAGCGCTCGCCCAGGAGATGGAGCGTGACCTGACGGTCGTGCTGTTCGGCGAGGATGTGTCCGGCGGCATGGGCTCACCCGGGGAGGAGGACGCGTGGGGCGGAGTGCTCGGCGTGACCAAGGGCCTGTACCCCAGGTTCCCAGATCGGGTCCTGGACACGCCGATCAGCGAATCGGCCTACATCGGCGCGGCGGCCGGTGCCGCCGCCGCCGGGCTGCGGCCAGTGGCGGAGCTGATGTTCGTGGACTTCCTGGGCGTCTGCTTCGACCAGATCTTCAACCAAGCCGCGAAGTTCCGCTACATGTTCGGCGGCAACGCCAGGACGCCGATCGTGATCCGGACGATGTGGGGAGCGGGAATCCGGGCCGCCTCGCAGCACTCGCAGGCGCTGCACCCGATCTTCACGCACATCCCGGGACTCAAGGTCGTCGCGCCGTCGACCCCTTACGACGCCAAGGGCCTGCTGATCCAGGCGATCCGCGACGACGACCCGGTGATCTTCCTCGAGCACAAGGTCCTGTACGGAACCGAGGGCGAGGTGCCCGAGGAGCTCTACACCATTCCGTTCGGCGAGGCCAACTTCGTCCGCGAGGGCGACGACGTGACGATCGTCGCGCTCGGTCGGATGGCGCTGCTCGCGCAGGAGGCGGCCGCCGAGCTCGACGGCGAAGGCATTTCATGCGAGATCATCGATCCGCGCACGACCTCGCCACTCGACCTCGACTCGATCCTCGAGAGCGTCGCGAGCACCGGTCACCTGGTCGTCGTCGACGAGGCGAATCCGCGCTGCGGCTTCGCGGCCGACATCGTCGCGCAGGTGGCGCAGGCGGCGTTCGGGGACCTCAAGGCCGCGCCGCGGATGGTGACCCCGCCTCACTCGCCGGTGCCGTTCAGCCCCGTACTCGAGGACGCCTACGTGCCGAGCCCCGATCAGATCGCAGCCGCCGTACGTGAGGTTGCAGGCGCGGCGCACGCGACGCCGGCATGAGCGGCGAGATCCAAAAGCTCGGGATGCCCAAATGGGGGCTGTCGATGACCGAGGGGCGCCTGCTCGAGTGGCTCGTCGACGAAGGGAGCGACGTCGCCGTGGGTGACGAGGTGGCCGAGGTCGAGACCGACAAGCTCAACGGCGCCGTGGAGAGCCCGGTCGCGGGCGTCTTGCGCCGGCGCGTTGCCGCGCCGGGTGACCTGATCCCGGTCGGCGGCCTCCTTGGCGTGGTCGCCGAAGCTGACGTGGCGGACGCGGACATCGATGCCTTCGTGGCGGAGTTCCAGGCCTCGTTCGTGCCCGGGGAGTCAGAGGAGGACGCCGGTCCCGCACCTGAGACCGTGCGGGTGCCCGCAGGAACGCTGCGCTACCTACGGCAGGGGGACGCCGGCGAGCCTGTCGTGCTCCTGCACGGGTTTGGTGGCGATCTCAACAACTGGCTGTTCGTTGCTCCCGCCTTGGCGGCCGACCACGTCGTCTACGCGCTCGAGTTGCCCGGCCACGGCGGCTCCTCGAAGGACGTCGGCGCGGGCGATCTCGAGTTCCTGGTCGATGCGGTACAGCAGTTCCTTGACGCCCTGAGGCTTGAGCGCGTGCACCTCGTCGGTCACTCGCTCGGCGGCCTCGTGGCCGCCAGGCTCGCACTACGCAGCCCCGATCGCGCGCGGTCGCTGTCGCTCGTCGCGAGCGCCGGCCTCGGCCAGGAGATTAACGGCGAGTACCTCGATCGGTTCATCTCGGCAGGCAGCCGGCGCGAGCTAAAGCCCGCGCTCGAGCTGCTGTTCGCCGACAGCGGCCAGGTCACCCGCCAGCTAGTCGACGACGTGCTCAAGTACAAACGCATCGACGGCGTCGACGCCGCCCTGCGCTCGATCGCCGATCAGATCTTCGGCGGCGGGCACCAGCACGAGCTCATCGGCGACCGCCTCGCCGAGCTCCAGATCCCGCTCCTGGTCGTCTGGGGGGCGGAGGACCGCATCCTCCCAGCTGAGCAAGCTCGGCGGGTGCCCGAGAGCGCGGACGTGCACGTGCTAGACGGCAGCGGCCACTCGCCCCATATGGAGGCGCCCGGGGACGTCAATCGACTGATGCAGCTCACACTCGAATCCAAGGAGATTTCCTCATGAAAGCTGCCCGTTACTACGGTCCTGGCGACATCCGCATCGACGACGTGCCGGAGCCGCGGACGCGTCCGGGGACGGTCATGGTCGAGGTCGAGTGGTGCGGCATCTGCGGCACCGACCTGCACGAGTACCTCGAGGGGCCGATCTTCGTTCCGGCTGCAGACGCTCCGCACCCGCTCACCGGTGAGACGCTGCCGATCACGCTCGGTCACGAGTTCGCCGGGGTAGTCCACGAGCTGGGTGACGGTGTCGATGACCTCCACGTCGGTGACCGCGTCGTCGTCGAGCCGTACATCATCTGCGGACATTGCGACGCCTGTGCGCAGGGCAAGTACAACGTCTGTGAGTCTCTCGGTTTCGTCGGCCTGTCGGGTTTCGGGGGAGGGTTCTCGCAGTTAGTGGTCGCAGAGCGTCGTTGGATCCACCCGCTCGGCGATCTCGGCACCGACCTCGGTGCTCTGGTGGAGCCCTTGGCGGTCGCCTACCACGCGGTCAGGTTGTCCGGCGCCCAGCCCAACCACTCAGCCCTGGTCTTCGGAGCGGGCCCGATCGGACTCGTAACAACGGCGGCTCTGCGTGCTTCCGGGGTGGAGCAGATCATCGTGGTTGAGCCGGCCGCCGTGCGCAAGCAAAAGGCGCCGATCGCCGGAGCCGATCACGTGATCGACCCCACGACCTCCGACGTGGTGAGTGAGGTGCGCGAGCTCACCAAGGGACGCGGCGCCGACGTCTCGTTCGAGTGCGCTGGGATCGACGCCGTCCTGAAGTCGGCCATACTGTCGACCCGAGCCGGCGGGACGTGCGTGAACGTCGCGATCTGGGGCCACGAGGCATCGGTGGCGATGAACGACCTCGTGTTCCACGAGGTCAACGTGCTGGGAAGCCTCGCCTATGCGAACGACCATCCCGCCACGATCGAGATGATCGCGAGCGGAAAGGTCGACCCGTTCCAGTTCATCACCGGACGGATCGCCCTTGACGACATCGTCAAGGACGGCTTCGACGAGCTGATCAACAACAAGGAGGAAAACGTCAAGATCCTCGTCCAGCCTTCCGCATCATGATCCTTGGGTGCTCGCGTACTCGCGGGTGCCCAGCTTCTGGGACTGCTCGGAGCTTGGCGGCCTTGGCGGTGATGTCCGTGCCGGCCGGTCTGCGGGGCCGTCAACGCCCCGGACCGAGGTCGTTCTGCGGTTTCGTTGATCGTTCGCCGATTGAGACGGGCTCGGGTGGCTACTCGGTTGTGGTGCGACGCGGGGTGACGAGTCCGGTCTCATAGGCGACGACGACCGCCTGGACGCGGTCGCGCACGCCGAGCTTGAGCAGGATCCGGGTGACGTGGGTCTTGATCGTGGTCTCGCTGACGAATAGCTCAGTGGCGATCTCGCTGTTGCTCATTCCTGTGGCGAGGAGGCGGAATACCTCGAGCTCGCGGGGGGTGAGATCGTCAAGACTCGGCGGGGCGGTGCGCGGATTTCGGGTCGCGGCGAATTCGGCGATTAGTCGGCGGGTGATGCTTGGCGCGAGTAGTGCGTCGCCCTGGCCGACGGTGCGGATGCCTGCGGCCAGCTGTGGAGCCGGCACGTCTTTCAAGAGAAACCCGCTTGCGCCGGCGCGGAGCGCTTCGTAGACGTACTCATCGAGATCGAACGTGGTGAGGATCAGCACGCTCGGTGGCGGCTCGTGGCCTTCGGACAGGATGCGACGGGTCGCCTCGATGCCGTCCATGTCGGGCATGCGGATGTCCATCAGAACGAGATCCGGGCGAAGCTCGGCCGTCATCGCGACAGCCTCTGAGCCCGTGTTGGCTTCCCCCACGACCTCGATGTCTGGCTCGGCCGACAGGATCATCTTGAATCCGGCTCGGATCAGCTGCTGATCGTCGGCGACGACCACGCGTATGGTCACGCGAGGACCCCTACCCCTTGGAGTCCTCGCGGCAGACGTGCGGATAACCGCGCGCCGTCGCTCCCATGCGGCTCGGAGGTCAGCTCCCCGCCGCACGCCAATACGCGCTGGCGCATCGTGTCGGTCGGCCAGCGACGCGTGTCTTGGCACGTCGTGGTGAGCTGCAGCTCGAGGTCGTCATCTTCGAAGCGCAGTGCGATGCGCACGTACGCAGTCAGGTTCGGACGAAGGCTGGCCAGCGCGTCTTCAAGGATTCGGTAGATCCCGAGGTCGACGCCGGCAGGCAGCGGTCCCGGCTGGCCTTCGATGGTGAGTTCGACGTGTTGACCGTGCTCGCGCGCACTCTCGACGAGCCGGTATATCTGGTCGACTCCCGGTTGAGGCTCGAGGAGATCGCCGGCCTGGTCGCGTTGGCGCAGAACGCCCAAGATTCGGCGCATCTCGTTGAGGGCCTGACGGCCGACGTCCTCGACGGCCTCCAGGGCCGCGTCCGCGGTTGCGGGGTCCGTGTCGAGCTGTCCGCGTGCGGCTTCGGCCTGGACCACCATCGCCGCGACACTGCGTGCGACGACGGCATGCAGGTCTCGCGCGATCCGCGAGCGCTCACCGGCAACCGCCAGCTGCGCGCGATCGTCTCCCTCGGCTGCCACCAGGGACGTCGTCTGCTCGAGTTCCTCATCCATCGCGCGCCGAGCTCGGATGGCACGCCCCGTGGCCCAGGCGGCGCAGATCGTGAACAGTGACGGGGCGTAGTTGGCTACGCCGGTGTGGCGAATCAACAGCTGGCCGACCGCGGAGGCGAGTACCAGGATCGCGAGTCCTAGCCATGCCCGTCTGCGATCCTCCCAGGCAGCGACGGCATATGCCGGCAACAGTCCGACGTAGACGGCGGTCAGGAATGAGGACGCGGGAGCGAGGTTGCTGCTAAGCGGGAACACCAGCGCCACCACCACGATCAGGAACCACAGCGGCTTCCGGCGACGCCACAGACATGCCAGTGACATCGCCGCCAGCACGACCGCGTCGCGGACCCGGGTTCCGCCGCGCTCGCTGCCGGCGAGCGCCATCGCCTCGAGCGCGAGAAGGAAACCACCGGCCAGGAGCGGGTCGAGCCATGGCCAAGCGATCGACCTGCCCGCCTGGACGCGGAGCTCGCCGCGATCGGTCGGGGTTTGCGAGATCTCCTGCGGCCCGGACACGGCTCCGTCGAGTGGAATCCGCGCGCGGACCTCGAACCCTCCACCCGGGCGCGGCCCGACATGCAGCTCGCCCCCGTAAAGCCTTACGCGCTCGCGCATCCCAATCAGACCGTGGCCCGCGCCTTCGTCGCGGCGACGACGTGCCGGACTGCGTCCGCTGTCGGTCACCTCAAGTACCAGATCACGCCCACCCAAGACGACATGCACTCGCGCCTGCGCGGGACCGGCATGCTTGATCGCGTTGGTCAGCGACTCTTGAACGATCCTGTACGCCACGAGATCAAGCCCCGGCGGCAGCGAGCGCCGCGGACCTTCGACGGACAGCTCCACCGGCAGTCCTGCCGCCCGGGCCCGGTCGACCAGCACGCCGAGCTGCTCGACCCCCGGCGAAGCGCCGGCAGGCTCGTCGTCGCCTCGATGCAACACGCCCACGATCCGCCGTAGCTCCACGAGTGCCTCGCGCCCAGCGCTCTCCACGACCTTCAACGCTTCGCGCGCAGCCGCGAGATCTGAGGCCGCGACCCGCCGCGCACCTGAGGTCTGAACGACCATCACGCTCATGCAGTGAGCGACCACGTCGTGCAGCTCGCGCGCCATCCGACTGCGCTCCTCGTCCGCGGCGCGCCGCGCGCGCAGCACTTGTTCGCTTTGCAGCCTCGCGGCAGCCAGCTTCATCTCGTCCCCGGCGGCGGCGCGCACCGCGAGCGTGCAGCCGACGGCAAACGGCAGTCCTCCGCATAGGACCCAGAACAGCGAGTTGCCAACCGCTCCGCCCGGCTGGCTGTACCCGGCGACAAGCGAGGATCCCAGCCAGAACATGAGCGCGAGGACCGAGATCACGGTTGGCCTTGCTCGAACGCGACGGCCGAGCAGATAGAAACATGCCGCGATCGCGGCCGCTTCGAACGCGCCGTCGCCCGCATATCCGCTCGCACGCACGAACACGACCAGCCCCGCCGCTGCGACGACGGTCGCGAGCGCCGCACCCCGACGTCGTAGGGCGACACTGCCCGTCAGAGCCGCACAAGCGAGGACCGACACCGCACCCAAGCGGCGACCCGGACCCCCTCCGGCGTCGATGAGCGCCCCGACCGTCAACAGCACCGCCACAACGCAGTCGATCAGCGCCAGATCGATCGACCCGGTCCTCACCGACGTGCTTCTGGCAGCCACGAACTGAAGCTAGCGCCCAGCGACCCGCAGCGCATCCTCCTGCGCTCCGATCCGGGTCCTACTCAGGGAGGACCCGAAAATCGTCGAGAAGTCCACAAGAGTCCTACCCACGCCCGACGACAGCCGCGGTGGGCGCAGCCATGCTTGATCGGCCGGCAACGAGCACCATCTGAAGAGCGCTCCAGGCCGGCGCCGAGCAAACCACCAAGGGGCCGGCGCACACCGGCCACGAAAGGCACAAGATGCGCACAACGATGTTTGCCGCCACCGCGGCACCAGCCGCAATCCTGGCCGTCACCGCCGACGCAACTGCGGCCACGCCACCGAGATCCGAGACGCTCTCGTTCATGGACGCCTCCAGCACCTCCGATGTCTTCGGAGTGATCGCCAACGGCGCCTTCACAGACGCCGGAACGATCCTCATCAACGGGCCCGGAAAACACCCCGGAACAATGCGCCTCTCTCACGGCACAATCCGGACGAAGGCGCAGTTCACCCAGGCCCCTCGCCTCGACGCCAACCCAACGACATGCTTCGTGACTGAACGCTCAGCCGGCACGCTGAAGCTGCTCGGCGGCACGGGCGCATACGAAGGAATCACCGGCTCGGGAACGTTCACACAGTACGCCAGCGAAATCGTCCCCAGGTCCGACGGCAAATGCTCGCTCTCGAGCGAAACCTTCGTCGGCTCGCACCAAACGATCAGCGCCCACCTCCACGTATCCCTCCCATGAGATCAACATCGACCCCAATCGCATCAGAACACGCTATGAACATGCAGACTCCCAACGATAGGCAGGGCGCCACAACCGGCCTGAAACAGATCATCGGTTCTCACTGGAAACTGCTCGCCCTCCTCATCGTCGACCTCGCGTTGTTCACCATCGCCGAGCTGACCTACAAGAACGCAAAACATCCAGGAACCGTGAGCAACATCGCGTGGTACGCGTTCCTGATCGGAACCGCATCACTCGTCATCCTCGCGATCCTCGCGATCTTCCCTCGATCACGACGATCCGCACGCTGACTGGGATCGACGCACGAACCGAACACAAGAGCAGGGCGCGAGCAGGCAAACCGCGCGCGCCCTGCTCTTCGCCAATCTCGAGACTCGCCGCGTCGTCGACGATCCAGCCACGGTACGGATCAGCCCCGGAGTTCCGCTTCGGCGGGAACTCGGGTGCGACGCCAGCGCCCACGATGCGGCGCGGAGGCGCTTGCTTATTCGCTCAACCCGTGCCGCCGGCAAGCACTCCGGCGCTGTCGCTCTCGTAGGCTGAGCATGCGCGCGGGCGGCCGATGTCATCAGTGTCGAGTTGGACGATCTTCGACAGCGACGTCGAGCGACGTGACGAGACGCCCGCCTTCCCGGCGGAGCAGACGTACGACCTGGCGGGTGCTTGCTGGGACTCGGCTAACCCTCGCTGCCGCTTGGGACGATTTCCACCAGTGATCCCGGGTCGCGTCGTGTCGCTCCTCGTTCGGGAGGCGGAGCGGAAGTCGACCGTCGCTGACCGCGGTGCTAGCTCATGGCTCCGTTCGCGGCCGGTCTGCAAACGAAGCGTCGCTTCCGTTAAGGACGACAAGGAAGAGCGCCGGCCCGGACTGTCGGATCCTCGCGATGCGGAAGTACGCCGGCTGGCCGGTGCTGCGCACCGATCTTGAGGTCATCGGCTCTACCGGTCGCCGACGAAAGCGGCCACGCAGGGGGCGTGACCGCTCCAGGCGTTTAGGAGCCACGCTCGATCCGACTCGCGCCAGTCGGCGAAGACCTGCATTCCCTCTCGGACGTGCATCAGTGCGCTAGAGGGCCGCGAGTCTCGCTTCGCGCGCGGAAAGGGGGCCTCAGCCCTCGCCAGCAGTTCGTTCGGCACAGCGACGCCGCCGGCGTCCCGCGTTCCGCGCAAACGAGGGCTGGCACCTCGGGCAGCGAGATGCATTCTGGGAAACGGGAGCAGGGCCGGTGGCCTGGTGTCGCCGCTGGCCGAGATGCAATGACCGTAGCCTCGCCGGTGACGAGCAGCGTGGCCGTATTCCCGTGCGGAGGGGTCACCACAGCAGAGGACGGCTCAAAATGGGAGGATCTGAAGGCGTGACCGCGACCGTGCTCGAGCGGGCGTCCGCTGGCGACGAGTTTGCCTTCCGCGAGCTCACGGAGCCCTTCCGGCGCGAGCTGGAGTTTCACTGTTACCGGATGCTCGGCTCGGTGCAGGATGCCGAGGATGTGATGCAGGAGACGATGCTGGCCGCGTGGCGCGCGCTGGCAAATTTCGAGCGGCGCTCGAGCTTGCGGACCTGGCTTTACCGGATTGCGACTAACCGATGTCTGAACGTATTGCGCGACGGCGGTCGCCGCCCGCACTCGATACCGCCGCTGACATTTGAGATTCCGGCGCCGACGAGGATGTCCGATTCGCGCTGGCTGGAGCCGTATCCGAATGACCGGCTTGGCTGGCTGGCGGACAGCCAGCCAGGGCCGGCGGCGCGGTATGAGAGCCGTGAGGCGGTCGAGCTGGCGTTCATCAGCGCGTTGCAGCGACTGCCTGGACGTCAGCGCGCCGTGCTGGTGCTCCGGGACGTGCTGGGCTTCCACGCTGCGGAGACCGCGGCGATGCTCGAGACCTCGGTCGAGGGTGTCAAGAGTGCGCTCAAGCGCGCCCGCGTGACAATCGAGCGGGAGCTCGGTGATCAGACCCAGCGGATCGCCCCGCCGCCCCCCGCCTCCGTGGAGGAGCAGGAGCTGGTGGAGAAGTTCGCCAGGGCGTTCCTCGCTGACGACATCGATGGGATGGTCGCGCTCGTCACTGAGAATGCGTGGTTCCGGATGCCGCCGGCCCAGCACGAGTACCACAGCTCGGAGCTAATCGGCGCGTTCCTCGCGGCGGTTTCTGAGGGGCATTCGGGCCAGTCGAGCCGTCTGATCGCCACCCGTGCGAACGGGGAGCCCGCGTTCGGGACCTATTACATCGACCCACTCTCGGGGTTGGTCCAGCAGTCCGGGCTGTTGGTGCTGTCGCTGGCGGGCGCAGGGGTCTCTGAGCTGACTTGGTTCCTCGGCCCCGGCTACCTGGAGCGGTTCGATCTGCCCAGCGCCCCCTTTGTGGACGCTCCGGTGTCTAAAGCTCAGTAATCGCTAAGTGCCGGCCCAGCCGGCAGACACCAGGAGGTTCCCATGTCCATTGTGATGATGACCGAAGTGCCCGGCGCCGACGCAACGTTCGCCGATGGGATGCGCCAAGCCGGAGTCATTGACGCGTTACAGACGGCCCGAGGATTTCGGGGCCACTGGAGTGGCGCCGCCAACTCGGGCTACAGGGTGATCGAGCTGTGGGACTCGCGCGAGAACTGCCAGGCGTTCGCCGACGGCAACATCGCGCCAAACCTTCCGCCCGGGAGCGGCCTCCCGCCGATGGAGTTCTTTGAGTTGAACTTCGAGATCAAGCCCGCACCCTAGGCATATTTAGCGGCCAGTCAATCACCGCCGACTCCGTCCGGCCCAAACCCGAGTTGGAGTGGTGCCTTGCGCGGCTGCCGCTTCGTCGAAGCGGCAGCCGCCGAACCGTCTGGAGATAGGTGGTCCGTCGCGCGGCGCCCAAGCAGTCGACTCAGCGCCGAATACCGGGCTGACGGCATTGCGGGTCTGTCGCCCCGTGGTGGCAGCGTCCCCGCTGCTCGCCAATCTCGAGAGCGCCGCGTCGTCGCCCATCGGGCCGCGGCGACAGATCGGCCCGGAGTTGCGCTTTGGCATGAACTCGGGTGCGACGCCGGCGCCGACCTCCGGCCACGATGGTGCTTGCCGATCGCGTGACTCGCGGCGGGCAGCAAGCGCCCCGGCGCTGTCGCTCTTGTGATCGAGCAGGCGCCAGCTCGAGCGCTTCGAGCTCTTCCCGGTTGGACGATCTTCGACAGCGACGTCGAGCGACGTGACGAGACGCCCGCCTTCCCGGCCGAGCAGAAGTACGACCTGGCGGGTGCTTGCTGGGACTCGGCTAACCCTCGCTGCCGCTTGGGACGACCTCCAAGAGTGGGCCGGAGAACGAGGTCCGCCTCCGCCTCCGGATTGGCGTTGCGGAAGTGGAGGCCAACCGCTCAGGTGCGGTCCTTGCGCGGGCTTCGCCCGCCGCGCTCCCGCTTCGCGATTGGGCCGGCGACCGCCCGTTGCCCGGAGACTGGTGCTACCGCAGTTCGTCCGGAGGGGGAGCGACGGGTCCGTCGTTTCGGGCGGCATCGGGATGTCCGGATCGCACACAGCGGGGAAGTCGATGCTTGTGTAGCGCGGCCTTATCCAGAGCGACTTCCGCAAACGCGAAGAGGGGAAGCTCGCCTCCGTCGCGTTCTAGTTCCCGAGTTCGTCCTTTGCACCAGCGAGCTCGCTGTCACCCGATCCGGCCGGGTACGTACGCATCGCCGGGGTAGGCGACCGGGTGGCCGGTGATCACGACTGTGTCGCTCGCGCAGGCGAAGCAGCTGTGCCACGTCGACGAGCTCGGAGATGATCGCAAGTCGTCCAACGCGGGCACGTGATCAGGGTTCGGCTGACTTGCGCTCTAGCAGCGGAGGCAGGCGCCGGACATGATGAGCGGTCGGGGGGTGCCTTGACGGCGGATTTGGCTTGGCTGACAGCGCGGCAGGGGTCGTGAAAGGCTGGGAGCCATCTGCTGCTCTTGGGCGTGCTATCGCTCGTCTGTGATCGCGGGGGCGCTGGCGGGATGAGTTGGTGGATCTGCCAAGGTGCAGACCGCTAAAGGGTTGTTGAGGAATTGTTGACTTAGGACAAAGGACGCGGTACGGTCAGATTTGTTCGCGCACGGGTCGTCAGGGGTCGGCGACCCGAGTGGACCACCGGGAGGATCGGGGTGTCGATATGTGCGCGTGGTGGTATCGACGGCTGTTGCGGATGGTCGCGGCGGTGGCCGTCGTCGCGGGAGCGCTCGTCGTTCCCTCATCCGGGCTAGCTGTCACCGGCTGGTCGGGACCGACCACGATCGACGATTTGCATCCGCCGCAGTACATCTCGTGCCCCTCGACGTCGTTCTGTGTGGCGGTTGGTACGAATGGCTACGCGCAGACGTTCAACGGGAGCTCTTGGGGGACGCCGGTCTTCATCGATCCGAGCGCCGGCGGCAGTCCGCTCATCTC
Organism: uncultured Solirubrobacterales bacterium; assembly: GCA_963701945.1. Lineage (GTDB taxonomy): Bacteria > Actinomycetota > Thermoleophilia > Solirubrobacterales > Solirubrobacteraceae > Palsa-465. The sequence continues at coordinate 37,350 of CAVPBV010000004.1, forward strand.
GGTCTCTTGTCCGTTCGCGTCGTTCTGCGCGGCCATCGATTTCGCCGGCAACGCGTTGACCTTCAGCGGCACCACGTGGAGCGCGCCCGATCCCGTTGAGACCACTGGAAACAGCCTCAGCGCGCTGTCGTGCGCGTCGTCGTCGTTCTGCGTGGCTGGCGACGTGGGCGGAAACGCGTTCGTGTACAACGGCAGCTTGTGGTCGGGCCCGGTCGTAGTGAACGACCTCTCAAATGAGGAGGACATCGGTGGGATCTCGTGCCCCTCGTCGACGTTCTGCGTCGCCGCGGGGGGGAACGGCACGGTCGAGACCTCCACCAACGGCGGCGCCACTTGGAGCACACCGCTGAATATCGCCTCGGGCGTCAACCTGCAGTCGGTCTCGTGTCCCTTTACGGCGTTCTGCGTGGCCGTCGATAATGCCGGCAACGCCTACACCTATAACGGCAGCTCGTGGATCGCCACCCCGATCGATACGGCGAACGGCGGAGGTTCTCTCACCTCGGTGTCGTGTCCCTCGGCATCGTTCTGCGTCGCTATCGACGCCAGCGAGAACGTGTTTATGTTCAACGGCAGCTCGTGGAGCGCTCCGCAGAGCCTCGAATCCGGCGCCGACCTGCATCCTGGGGTTTCGTGCGCTTCGGCCTCGTTCTGCGTCGCGGTGGACGGCGGGGGAAACGCATTCATCTACGGAGCCGTCGCGGCCGCGCCGCCGCCACCGGCGCTGCCGCCGCCCATCCTGGGCAAGACGGTGAACGCGGCGCCGGTGTCGGGCGTCGTGTTCGTCAAGGCGCCGCCGGGCACGTCGCTTGACGAGTCCGGCGATGTGCCGGCGGCCGTGGCGGCCGGCCGGGGGTTTGTGCGGCTGACCGGCGCCCAGCAGATCCCGATCGGTTCCGAGATCAACTCGCTCGACGGCTCGTTGACGCTCATCACCGCGACCGGACAAAAGCACAAGACCCAGAGCGGCACCTTCCGGGGAGCGATCTTCAAGCTGTCCCAGACGATTGCGGGCGCGAGCAAAGGCCTCGTGACGCTGTCACTCGTGGAGAGCGCATTCAAGGGCGCGCCGACGTACGCCAGCTGCGAGAGTAAGGGCAAGGTCGGAGACGCTTCGGCCGCGGCGGTCAACGGCAGGGTGCTGCAACTGCTGCGCGCCAGCGCCCATGGCAAGTTCCGCACTCGCGGGCGCTACAGCGCAGCGACGGTGCTCGGCACGATCTGGACGGTCGCCGATCGCTGTGACGGAACGCTCACGCACGACATCACCGACAGCGTCAGCGTGACCGATTTCGTCCGGCGCAAGACGATCGTCCTCCACGCGGGCCAGAGCTATCTGGCCAAAGCGCCGCCAGGAAGCACCTGAGTTCACGGCGGCCCGACCGCGAGCTCGCGACCGCCGCGCTACACCCGCCTGACCGATCCCCGGACGATTAGGGCGTCCGCCCGCGCTACCTATCAGCCGATGGTGGCGGTGGTAGCGCCGTTCACATAGGAGTGCAGCGGTCGCGCGGCGCTGGACCTTAGTACGCGCTCTCGTGGGTCCCGTCGCGCGGTATCTCCCTCCTTCCCGCGCGGAATGGAAGACGAAGCGGCGCCTGCTTCGCCTCGGCGAGCGGCAGCCAGCGTCGCTACTGATCTCTGCCCGGTTTGGACGAGCTGGGGCAGTCTCGGCGCGGCCGTCCGAGGTCGACAGCGTGACTTCCCCAGATCGTCCGGAGGGGGAGCGACGGGTCCGTCGTTTCGGGCGGCATCGGGATGTCCGGATCGCACACAGCGGGGAAGTCGATGCTTGTGCAGGGCGGCCTTATCCAGAGCGACTTCCGCAAACGCGAAGAGGGGAAGCTCGCCGCCGTCGCGTTCTAGTTCCCGAGTTCGTCCATTCCACAAGCCCGGCGCTGGCTGCGCGGCGTGCCCGCGTTGCTGGCGGAGCAGAAGAACCGCTGTTAGCTCGTCGCGTCCGATCGAGCAAACGGCGAGGTCACGATGCGCATGCAACTCCACGCCGACGACGCGCGCGCGCGATCCCCGCTGCTCTCCCTTCGCCTCTGAGAGCGGTTGTGCTCGCCCGCGCGAACGCCGCGCTGTCGGAGCTCGTCCATTCCACAAGCCGGACGCCGGCGGGGTGGCGTGCCTGCGTTGGCGGCGGAGCAGAAGAACCGCTATTAGCTCGTCGTGTCCGATCGAGCAAACGGCAACGTCACGATGCATACGCAGCTCCACGCCGACGACGGGGGCGCGCGATCCGGTCGGCTGTCCCGTCTCCTGCGAGAGCGGCTGTGCTCGCCCGCGCGAACGCCACGCTGTCGGAGCTCGTCCAAAGCGCTATGACGTGCTAGCCGTAATCGAGTTAGCACCCGCCCACGCGCTGGCTGCTCCTCCCATGTGAAGCAGTCATGCCGACGAACGCGACCGGGCACTCCGTTTTGTCCGGCAGCACTCGCGGTGTCGAGCCACGACAGGTCCGAGATCGTGGCCCTCCGCTCGTTGAGCGGCGGCGGGATCCGCGCCGCCTCGCGATCGAGATCGTGTGGCGTTGCGATAGTCCGCCCGCCGACGCATGCTGAAGAAGAGCACGCGTCCGGCTCGATGCTGTCGGCAGCGTGGCGGCTCGGCTGAGTCGCACCAATCCGGGGCATGTCGTCGGTTCAGTTCGCATGGCTGCCTTCAGCAGGGCGCGAAAGAGGCACCGGCGGGTCCGGCACCCGGTCCGGTCTCCGATCATCGATCGGCTCTAACTGTCATGAGTTGATAAGCGCTGACGCGAATGAGGGTCTCGGTCTCGCTACCGAGCCCTCCTTGTCGCCCGATGTCCTTGCGTGCGTGTGCGCACTGCGGCTCATCTCGTCCCAGGGGCGCAGGTGGGCCGCAGACAGAATGCTCTACGCCGTTGATCCGTCGAATTGCTCACCGCCGGCGGCCAGCTCGCCAGGTTCGTGCGGGGTGCTCTGTGGTACGCGTTCGTCGGGTTTGGACAGCGGCAGTTCCGTCCGCAGCCGCGTGCCTTGATCGGGTGGGCTTTCGATCATGAAACGGCCGCCCAGTGCCTCGACCCGGTCGGTCAGGCCGCGCAGTCCCGATCCACGGCTCTCGTCGGCCCCACCGATTCCGTCGTCGGCGATTTCCACCAGCAGCCGCGAGCCATCGTCCGTTATCTGTATGTCGACGCGGGTCGCGTGTGCGTACTTGGCGACGTTGGTGATCGCCTCCGAGCACACGAAATACGCCGCGCCCTCGACAGCCGGGGGCCACCGTTGCGCGGAGGCGCTCACTTCGATCTGGGTCGACGATCGGGCGGCAAGCTCGCCGACAGCGGCGAGCAGACCGTGATGGGTGAGCGTCGCGGGGTGGATACCGCGCGCCAGTTCGTGCAACTCGTGGACGGCGGCGTCGAGCGTCTCGCCGATCTGCGCGAGCGGTAACCCTCCGCCACTCAGCTCCTCGGCCACTTCAGCGAGTCGCCGCTCGGCGCCCTCCCGCAACTCGCGCTCGAGCTGGCGGCGTTGCTCATCGCCGGACTCGACGAGGCGCCGGCGAGAAGCGTCGACCTGGGCCACACGCGTGCGGATCTCTGACTGCAGTCGTGCATTGGCGACCGCGAGCCGGGTGGCTGCTGCGACATCCGAGAGGAGGCCGCGGTCGTTGAGAACGGCGGGGTCGTGGATCAGCACCACCGATGGCGCGCCGCGTTCGTTGATCAGCTTCACCCGGCGCCCGTCATCATCGGCAGGGAGTGCGACTGGCTGCCCGTGTTCGTCGACGTAGCCTTCGCGGTCTGACACCCAGTAACCGACGCTGAGCGTTGGATCACCGAGCGTGCGCGCGAGCTGGTCGCGCAGGGTGCCGCCGGAGTCCGGCTCGCCGAGATCGACGACAAGCGTCGTCACCAACGCTTGTGTCCACTTGCCCCATAGCAGGTCCGCGGTCAATCCCGCAGCGATGAAGATGATGACGAGCTCGTAGACCGCCAGCAGCGAATCGCCACCTCCCGCTCCTGCCAGCCGCAAGACCGCGCCGACGGCCATTACCAGTGAAAAAGCGACCGTCGCTGCAAGTGCGCTGGCGTTAGGGCGGCGGGCAGCGCGCCCACTCGCGCGATATCGCCATGTTGCGCCCGCGACAAGCCCAAGTGCGAACACGATCGTCGCTTCGTTGTTGCTCGCGATCGGGTAGACCAGCGCATACACGTATGCGACGGTGACACCGATACGCGCGGCTCGCCCAGACCGCGACGGCCGCGTCGCAGGGTAGGTGAGCAGCAGCTGCGCGAGCGGTCCGCGATGCAAGAACGCGAGCGGGCCGGCGATGGTGCCGGCGAACCATGCCGCGCCGGCCATGGCCAGGATCGACCCAACCCCAGATCGCGCGCTTTGCCTGGACCAAGCGAGCAGCCCCAAGGCGAGCAGCGAGAAACCGGTCGCGGCGTCGAGCGCCGGGAGCGGTGGCCGGCCCACGAGCTCCGCCACGAGGCCGAACGCGAACGCGGCGGACCAGAACGCGTAGTGCGATAGCCGAAGAAGACGTTCAAGCATGGAGCGCGGAAAGCGCTTCACCTGACAGCTCCCTCTTGGCGATGAACCCGAGTGCTGGGGTCGCGGCCAGCCGCCGGCGGTAGGAGCTCACAGGTCTGCTTGACGTCAACACGACCACGGGGGGATCGGGACCGGCCCGCAGCCGGGCGGCGACCTCGAACCCGTCGAGATCGGGAAGGTGAATGTCGAGCAGCACGAGCTCGGGTCGCAGCCGGTCGGCTTCGCGCACCGCGGACTCGCCGTCAGGCGCCTCGCCGACGACGACGTACCCTTCTGCCTCGAGCAAAGCCCGCGCGGCCCGGCGAAACTCCGCGTGGTCATCGACGATCAACACCGAGCGGGACACGACGTCCATCGTCTCAGGAGTCGGGACCTGTCGCATCAGGGCAAGCCCCCGACGACCCGCCGGGGTCTTGAGCGCGCTGGCGATGCTTGGGAGAATCTCCAGATGCGCCGCGTGGTGTGGGTCGTGGCATCGCCGGTCGCGCTGCTCCTCGGCGCCGTTTCGATCGCGATCGCGTGGAGGCATCCGGATTATGCGTTCGCCGATTCGGGTCCCGCGATTGTGGCCGAGGTGGTGGCTGGCTCCGCGCTGATCTCGTTCGGACTGTTCTGGACTCGCCGGCGGCCGCCGGCGTTCGGGGTGCTGCTGGCGGCGGGTGGGTGTGCGTGGTTCCTGCTGGAGTGGAACGACCCGGCGGTCGGTTCGTCACTCGTTTTCACGGTTGGGCTCGTCCTCTATGCGGCGGCGGCGCCGTTGCTCGCGAACGCGCTACTGATCTACCCCTCACAGCGGCTCACGAGGTACGAGCGAGCGGCACTCGCCGTCGGCTATGCGGGGTCGCTGCTCGTGCTCGGCGTCCTGCCGGCGTTGGTGTACGACCCCGCCGCGCAGGGCTGTGCGCTGTGCCCCCACAACTTGCTGCTTGTGCACGCGAGCAATGGCCTGTACGAGGCGTTCAACCGCGCCGGGATATACATCGGTGTGGCGTGGACGCTGCTTGTTGTTGGGCTGCTTGGGTGGCGCCTGGTGCGGTCGAGCGTCGCGATGCGTGGCGTGCTCGCGCCGGTTCTGGCGGCCGGCGGCGCGTACCTCGCGCTCGTCGGCGTCGATTTCGTCGTCAGCTTGGCCCGCGGCTACCTGTCGAACGATCAGATCGATCGTCGGCTGTGGCTCGGCCAGGCGGCCGCTGTCGTGCTGCTCGCACTCGCGCTCGTATGGTCGATGCTGCGCGTTCGCCGCATCCGGGCGCGCCTCGCGCGGCTGGTGCTCGACCTCTCAGCCGCTCCTTCTCCGGGCGGGCTGCGGCACGCGCTCGCGAGTGGTCTCGGCGATCCTGACCTGCGGCTCGCGTACCCGCTCGCGCCGGGCCGCTACGTCGATGCCAACGGCAGCCCAGTTGACCTCGGACCTCGCTCGACGGTGCTGCTGCGCGACGGTGTCGAGGTTGCACGGCTCGCGCATAAGCCTGGGCTGCTGGACGACCGCGAGCTGATCGAGGCGCTTGTCAGCGCCGCCCGCCTCGCCCTCGAAAATGAGCGGTTGCGCGCCGAACGACTGGCGCACCTCGCTGACCTGCGCGAGTCGCGGGCGCGGATCGTGGACGCCAGCGACCGTGTGCGGCGCCAGCTTGAGCGTGACCTCCACGACGGTGCTCAGCAGCGACTCGTCGCGCTGAAACTCGATCTCGGACTCTTCCGTGCCCGGGTCCAGCGCCAAGCGACCCCGGACCCGCTAATGCTCGGACGCATCGAACGGGCGGATGCGGCACTGGACGGTGCGCTGGACGACCTACGGGTGCTCGCACGCGGGCTCTTCCCGGCGGTCCTGGCCGAGGAAGGACTGGCCGCGGCCGTCGAGGCGCTGGCGGAAGACGAGCCCGGACGGATCGGCTTCGGCGCCCTGCCGCAGCGCCGGCTCGCCGGGTCCGTGGAGTCGGCTGCCTACCGTGTGATCGCCGAAACGATCCAGCAAGACATGCCAGGCCGGATCCGCGTCGATGCCCGCTCCGATGCCGGGGTTCTCGTTCTGGAGGTGCAGACAGACTGCATTCCTGATGACCTCACGGGTCTGGAGGATCGCGTCGGCGCGCTCGATGGCAAGCTCGAGCTTGGATGCGCGGCAAACGGTCGATCGATGATCCGCGCGGAGATCCCATGCGGGTCGTGATCGCTGACGACGAGTTGCTGCTTCGTGAAGGGCTCGAGCGGCTACTTACCGAGGCAGGCGTCAACGTCCTCGCCAAGGTCGCCGACGCGGCCGAGCTGTTGCGCAAGGTCCGCCTGACCAAGCCGGACGTGGCGATCGTCGACATCAAGATGCCGCCCACCCACAGCGACGAGGGCATCGCCGCCGCCCTCCGAATCCGATCAGAACATCCGCAGACGGCCGTGCTCGTCCTGTCGAACTATCTCGACTCTCGCTACGCGATGCGTCTGATGACGGAGCACCCGGCGGGTGTCGGCTATCTGCTAAAAGACCGGGTCTCTGACTTGGCGCTACTCACAGACGCGCTCGCCCGGCTGCACGACGGCGAAAGCGTGATCGACCCGACGATCGTTTCCCGCCTGGTTCGTCGCCCCCGCAATGCAAGCCCGCTCGACGAACTGACCGAGCGCGAGCGTGAAGTGCTCGCTTTGATCGCCGAGGGGCGCTCCAACAAGGGTATCTGCGAACGCCTCTGCCTCAGCCCGAAGACCGTCGAAGCCCACGTCAAGCACGTCCTGCAGAAGCTCGATATTGACGGCTCGCCCGACGACCACCGCCGCGTCCTCGCCGTGCTCACGTACCTGCGCGCGGCGGCCGTCGTGTGAGCCCGACTACGGGGCGTTGCCGAGTTTCCGCCACGGCTTCACGGTCAGGCCGGTCGGCCCCATCCCGAAGCTCGCGCCCTCGCGGAAGGTGAGCGTGTCCCGATAGACGCTCCAGATGTACGGCCCCCAGATTTCGGTGTCAGAGCCTGGGTAGGCGTGGTCTTTCCGGTAAAAGGTGATCTGGTCGCCTTTCACGACATACGTTCCCGACGCGGGGCCGTCCCCTGGCGCGACGTCCGGTCCGGCGTCTATCCAGCGCCCCCGGTTGAACGTGAGGGTGAAGTAGCCCCAGTTCCCCGGAATGTCTTCGCCCGCTTGCGCGCCCGCTGCCATGAATTGCGCATGCGTGTACGTGACGTCCCACTTCCCGTCGAGGACCGTCGCGGCGTCAGCGATCCCGCTGTTCACGGCGTGTGCCGTGCACCTCACGATGTCTGGTGTCCCCCCGACCGCTCGGCGAATCGCGGTGATCTGTTCGATCAGGGCTTTCGTCGAGGGGTTGGATTCGAGGGATGTGTAGACGGGTTGCACAGCCGCCCGCAGCCCCGCCAGGTCAGCGGCGGACGCGGCGACGATCTTGACGCCTCTGCGACATAGGTCCGGAGCCGAGCCGGCGTCCGGTTGGTAGACAGCCCCGGTCTTCCCCACTTGGGCCGCGGCGCGGGTCAAGATCCTCCGCTGCGTTGAGCTGAGAGAGTTGAACGCGCGCTGATTGATGAAGAGCACATTGGGGCGCGGCTCGAGGTCGACGTTGCCAGTGATCGTCGCCCCGCGCTGCGCGTACCCGGCATCGAACTGAGCGATGTGGGCATCGACTCCATCCAATCCGGAGGTGTCGGCGTTGCGGGCAAGCTGGACCGGGGTTGCTCCCAGCGCCCGGAGCGTTTCGTCGGTCACGTCCGAGGGTCTGGTACCGATCCTGGCGCCGCGGTAGTCCGACAGCGACAGGAGCGGTTTGAAGAAGTCCAGGGGACGCCGGAGCGGCCCCGCAAGGATCGCCAGCCCGACCAGCCCCGACCGCTCGAGCCCGGCGAGCATCCTGGCGGTGATGCCGCTAGCCAGAACGCCTCGCTCGAGCGTGATGCTGTCGATCAGAAACGGGGCCTGTAGCGCCTCGAAGCTGTCGATCCCGTCCGTGTCGAACGCACGCGAGGCAGTGACGCCAAGCTGCGCCTTCCCGGCCTCTACATCCTTGATCAGGTCACTCTCATAGCGCGGATCGTTTGGCCTCCAGGGACTCTTGATCGCGATCCGGAGCGTCCCCTTCGACAGTTGATCGACCGCGTTGGCAAACGGCTGGGCATTGGAGACATCATCCTCGCCGTCCGCCAGCGTGAGCACCACCGGTTTCGGCTGTGTCCCGCCGGCCTTGTTCGCCCCGGAGCCGCTGCAGCCGGCAAGCAACGCAAGCGCAAGCCCGGACAGCACCAACACCATCATGCGCCCGACCCTGGCCATCGCGCTCTCCGTTGATTGACGTTGGGCAAAACATACGTCCCGAGCCGCCGACCGCGCATCGGGGCACGCCCGCGTTCGCGTCGCGCAAGATCAGGGCTAGCCCTTACTGGATCGAGGGATCGCCCGGTCGAGGGCAGGGCCCCGGCCACGTAGCGTGCCCCAGCGAATCCGGCTTGACCGGTGCTAGGAAAGAAGGGATCCGGAAATGTTGCGTCTCACGCGCATGGCGGCGCTCGCGGGAGCCTTGCTGGCTCTTGCCGTGGCTGGACCCGCGTACGCTCACACGCATTACCCCTACACACTTGTCGACCCCGGTACGTTCGGCGGCCCGTCAAGCTACCTCGACGAGCCCGGCGTCCCGCTCACAAACCAAGGGACGCTCCTCGGAGCGGCCGACACCTCCACGCCCGATAGCTCAAGCAGTAGCTGCCCGTCGAACTTCTGCGACGGCTACAAGCAGGACGGATTCTCGTGGAACGACGGCAAGCTCACCCAGTACCCGCCGTTGCCCGGCTTCAACGACAGCAACGTCTACGAGCTCAACAGCCACGGTGTCGCCGCCGGCAGCTCGATCAGCGGGCTTGACCCGACCACGCTGTTCACCGAAGGACAGGCGACGATCTGGGAAGACGGGCGCGAGGTCAGCCTCGGAACGCTTCCCGGCGGTACCCGGAGCTTCGCCCAGGACATCAACGACCGCGGCCAAGTCGCTGGCATCTCATCCAACGGGACCGCCGATCCGCTCTCATTCTTCGGCTGGGGAACGCAGACGCGCAGCTTCATCTGGCAGAACGGCGTGATGACCGACCTCGGCACGCTTGGAGGTGCCGACACGATCGAGAACAACATGAACCAACGCGGACAAGTCGCCGGCTGGTCGTACACGAACAACACCGTGAGCCCCGCCACCGGACTTCCGAGGACTGATCCCTTCCTGTGGCAGAACGGCCACATCCGCGACCTCGGGACCCTGGGCGGCACGTTCGGAACCGTGAACTGGCTCAACGACCACGGAGAGGTCGTTGGCCAGAGCAACCTCTCCGGCGACCAGACGTTTCATCCCTTCCTGTGGAACGGCAGCCGGATGATCGACCTCGGCACCCTCGGAGGCGACTACGGAAGCGCGAACTCGGTCAACGAACGCGGCGACGTCACCGGCTGGTCAACACTGCCCGGCGACCATACGGCCGACGGATTCCTCTGGCACGACGGCAAGATGACCGACCTTCCGTCCGTCGGCGGCGGCGCAGTGTTCGCCTCCCCTAACAGCATCAACGACGAAGACCAGGCCGTTGGCAACGAGAACGACAGCAACGGCAACGAGATCATCGCAGCCCTCTGGTCCGGCCAGCAGGCCTACGATCTCAACACGCTCGTTGCACCCAACCAGATGCAGATGATCAGCGCCGACTACATCAACGATCAAGGAGACATCGTCGGTCACGGGCTGCTACCGAACGGCAGCCAACGAATCTTCCTTCTGATCCGCAACCCGTCGGTGCCCCTACCGAACGCATTGCGGCACGCCCACTCCCTGGCGACCGCGGACATTCGCGACGGACGCCGTGCGGCCCGTCGCGCGCCGCACACTGCCGACCGAATCGGAGTTGCCGCCAGCATCAGGGAACTGATGCTCGGCCTCCGTCAATAAGCCGCCTCGACCACGACCTAACAGACCCGGCCGGGCCCCAGAGCCCGGCCGGGCAGACTCCTGCCGCAGGGGTGGCTGCCTTCGCGCCACGGCGAAGGCAGCCACGCGAACGGAACCGGCGACGTCGCCCCGTATTTGGTCAAATCACCGCCGGCGTCGGGGCGGCGCTACCGCCGCGCCAGCCGATTGGTCTCGCGCGGCAGGCGTCCTGGACCGGGCGCTCGGTTGGCCACGACCTCGATCGCGCACCCGCGGTCGATGACGTTGCCAGTCGCAGCGTGATGCGGTCACGGCCCGGGCATGACCCCTGCAGGCGGCGGTCGTCGGAAAAACCACTCAGAATCCTGGCGCATCAATTGGTCGGTGGGATAACAGTTGCTCGGACCACCGATACCGACGCCTGAATGGGAGGGGAACTCCAGAGTGGGGATGATTTTCAGCGGCACTGGGCTCGAACCGGATGACGAGACTCCCGGACTCCCACGTGAGGAGTAGCCGGCGCTGAGCCGGTGCTAGCTCGATTACGGCTAGCACGTCATAGCGCTTCGGACGAGCTCCGACAGCGTGGCGTTCGCGCGGGCGAGCACAGCCGCTCTCGCAGGAGACGGGACAGCCGACCGGATCGCGTGCCCCCGTCGTCGGCGTGGAGCTGCGTATGCATCGTGACGTTGCCGTTTGCTCGATCGGACACGACGAGCTAATAGCGGTTCTTCTGCTCCGCCGCCAACGCAGGCACGCCACCCCGCCGGCGTCCGGCTTGTGGAATGGACGATTTCCACAACCCTCGCATGAACGCCGTCTCGACCGTCGAGAGACTCGTGGAAATCGTCCATCTCATCAGTCTCGCTGAGCGCCGCCCGCGTGCCTGCTCGGTCGAGAACGCAGAAGTCGGGCTCGAGCACGACCACCACGAGGTGGACTCCTGCATCGCCTGGCTCAGCGAGCGTCTCGCCTCCGGGCCGACGCTTACTGCTCAGTTCGTCCGCAGGGACAGTCTGAAACGCGTCGCTCTGGCGCTCCCGGGCTGTCGAATTCGCAAGTAGGAGCAGTGACGTATCTCTCCTGGGGGCCCGAGGCCCAGAGGCTGGTGCTGGCAGCCTCCAGCGACGGTGTGAGATGCCGTGCGTCGCCGCACGTGTCAGCGGAGGCTTGTCTAAAAACCACCGAGTCGACTCGGGGCAGATAAGGCTATCCAGCGATCGCGGCGGTCCGCTCACGCTCGATGAGCACGCGGCGCAGGATCTTGCCCGATGGCGACTTCGGGATCTCGTCGACAATCTCGACGGCCCGCACCTTTTTGTACGGGGCCACGTGGTCGGCAACGAACCGGATTGCCTCTTCAGGCGTGATCGACCCGTTGGTCACCACGAACGCCTTCGGTACCTCGCCGGCCTCCTGGTCGGGGACTGGGACGACAGCCGCGTCGATGATCGCCGGGTGAGTGAGGAGCAGCGCCTCCAGTTCGGCCGGCGCGATCTGGTAGGCCTTGTACTTGATCAGCTCCTTGATCCGGTCGACGATCCGAACGGAACCGTTCTCCTCGATGCGGGCGACGTCCCCGGTGTGCAGCCAGCCGTCGGGGGTGATCGTCAGCGCCGTCGCCTCCGGGTTGTTCAGGTAGCCCTTCATCACCTGGGGGCCGCGGATGCACAGCTCACCGGGTTCGCCGGCCGGCGCGTCCTCGCCGGTGGCGGCGTCGACGATCCGGCACTCGGTGTTCGGGACCGGCGGCCCGATCGAGCCCGGCATCTGCCCGGCGAGATCGTCCGGCACGGAATGGGTGGTAGGGCTTGTCTCGGTCAGGCCGTAGCCCTGCTCCATCCGACAGCCCAGCCGCGTGCCGCAAGCCACCTCGAGCTCGGCAGACAGCGGCGCAGCGCCGGACAGCACGAACTGAAGACTTGAGAGGTCGAACTCGTCAACGCGCGGATCCTTGGCCAACGCCAGCACGATCGGCGGTACGACCCAGGCCCGCGTGATGCGGTAGTCCTGAACCACGCGCAGGAACTCCGTCAGGTCAAACCGCGGCATCGTCACGATCGTCGCGCCGCGGTGGAGGGGTAGGTTCATGAGCACGACGAGCCCGTAGATGTGAAAGAACGGCAGCACCGCGATAACCCGCTCATCCTCGCCCAAGCGTTGGTGAGCGATGGTCTGGCAGATGTTCGCGACCAGGTTTCGGTGGGTGAGCATCACACCCTTCGGAAACCCCGTGGTGCCGCTCGAATACGGCAGCGCGACGAGATCCTCGGCCGGATCAATCGTGACCGGGGGCGGATCGCCACCCGCCGCCCGCAGTGACGCAAACGGCGTCGCGCCGTCGGCCTCGCCGTAGACGAAAATCTCCTCTACGCGCGAGCGCTCGGCGGCGAGGCTTGCCTTCTCCAGCAACTCGGGGACGGTCATCAACAGCCGCGCGCCACAGTCACTGAGCTGGGACGCGAGCTCCTCCACCGTCAGCAGCGGGTTAGCGGTCGTGTTCACGCCACCCACGGTCGCGACCGCGTGGAAAGCGACCGCGTACTCGGGCAGGTTCGGCGCGTAGTGCCCGAGCACGTCGCCCTTGCCAAAACCCCGCTCGGCGAGGCCCGCGGCCACGGCACGCACCGACTCCACGAGCTCGGCATACGTGAGCATCCGGCCGCTCGGCGCGTCAATCAACGCCGGCTTATCACCCAACTCCGCGGCACGGGCAAGGACAAAATCGGTAAGCGGCACTTCCGGTACCGCGACATCCGGAAACAGGCTGCGGATCACCACTCTCGACCTCCTGGCTGGACGCTCCAGGCGACTGTACGCCCAACCCCATCATCACCGGGAAAGATTCGGGAACGATTGCGACTGGGAGCTCAATCGCTTCCGGCGAACAAAGCATCCGGCCTCGCCTCGCGGTCGTCCAGCACGTCGCCAAGCGGCGCCTCGCACGATCTCTCGCCCTCGGGCGATACGGACCAGAGCGCGGAGTCGTGCGGGCTCGCCGGGCCCACGACAGGCGCATTTCGACGTTCGAAGCTCGGCCCACCCACAGAGCAGCAGCACGATCCCATCGATCCCGCGCAGACTTCACGTCTGGATCGATGACCGGCAGTGAATAGGGCTCCTCCTTCTGAGCGCTAAACCCAAGAGCCGGGCGACCAGCCGTTCGCCGGCCCGACGTTCTCGGCTGGCCGGTAATTCACCGGTCGATGCGTCGGTCCGACAGTTTCGCTTCGTCATCGTGCAGCGGGCGTGTGGAGTGGGCGTCAGCGCGCTGCCGCCGGTCGGCCGTTGCGCGGGTCAATGCTTCACGCCTTCGGGGGTCATGCTGGCGGTGCTGCAGCTTCGTGACTCGACCGGTAGCCCCGCCGCGATGCTGGCGGCTCTAGCGCTTTCGGCTCTTGGGAGTTCGGCTAGCGCCACATGCACGTCTCGGCGTTCGACCCGGTGATGAATCGACCTTGAGCCGCAGGTCTAGGCGCGTTTCAGCTGGCGAAGAGGGGTATTCAGGATCGGGCGCGGCGAGCCTGGCCTTTTTCGCCGGTGTCCGGTTCGTGGGCGTAGAGTCGAGCGTACCGGTCTGAGTGAGGGAGATTTAGCGATGATCCGAAGCCCGTTTCCGGATGTCGAGATCCCGGACGTGTCGTTCAGCGATTTTGTCCTTGCTGGTGCTGCTGAGCGGGGTGGCAGGCCGGCGTTGATCGACGCGCCGAGCGGTCGGACGATCACTTATGCGGAGTTGCGGAGGTCGGTTCGGGCGGGTGCGGCCGGGCTCGCGCAGCGGGGGTTTGGCCAGGGTGACGTGTTCGCGCACTACGCTCCGAACCTGCCCGAGTACGCGGTCGCGTTTCACGCGGTCGCGACGGGTGGTGGCGTCAATACGACTGTGAACCCGCTGCTGACCGCGGATGAGCTCTCCCGTCAGCTCGTCGACTCGGGCGCGCGGCTGCTCGTGACCATGCCCGAGCTGCTTGATAAGGCGACCGTCGCAGCCGCGCGGTCAGGGGTGGACGAGATCTTCGTCTACGGCGAGGCCGCGGGTGCGACGCCGTTCGCGGCGCTGCTGCAAGCGGGCGGCGAGCCGCCGGAGGTCGCGATCGACCCCGCCAGCGATGTCGTCGCGCTGCCGTATTCGAGCGGCACGACGGGGCTGCCGAAGGGCGTGATGCTCACGCATCGAAACCTTGTCGCGAACATCTGCCAGGTCACTGCGCAAAAACGCGTGCGCGAGGATGACCGCGTTATCGCGGTGCTGCCGTTCTTTCACATTTACGGGCTCGTCGTGCTCATGAGCATCCCGTTGTACCGCGGCGCCACGATCGTGACGATGCCGCGCTTTGGCCTGCGCGAGTTTCTGAGCGTCGTTCAGGACTACCGCATCACGCGCGCTTGGGTGGTCCCGCCGATCGTGCTCGCGTTGGCCCAGGATCCACTCGTCGACGAGTTCGACGTCTCGAGCCTGGAGTTCATGAACTCCGGCGCCGCGCCGCTGTCCGCCGAACTCGAGGTGGCGTGCGGCAGGCGCCTCGGCTGCCGGATGCAGCAGGGCTACGGACTGACCGAGACGAGCCCGACCACCCATTCCGTCCCGGACGACCTCGCGGGACAGATGCCCGGCTCGGTCGGACCCCCGGTCCCGAACACCGAGTGCCGGATCATCGACGTCGCAACCGGCGAGGACGCGCCCGACGGCGAATCCGGGGAGCTCTGCATCCGCGGCCCGCAGGTGATGAAGGGCTACCTCAACGACCCCCAGGCGACCGCGCGGACGATCGACCCCGACGGCTGGCTGCACACGGGCGACGTCGCCCTGATCGAGAACAACGGTTCGCTGCGGATCGTCGACCGCGTGAAGGAGCTGATCAAGTACAAGGGCTACCAGATCGCCCCCGCCGAACTCGAAGCGGTGCTGCTCACGCACCCAGCGATCACCGACGCAGCCGTGATCCCACTCCCCGACGACGAAGCCGGCGAGATCCCGAAAGCATTCGTCGTGACGACCGCCTCGATCACACCTCAGGAGGTGGCCCGATTCGTCGCCGAGCGCGTCGCGCCGTACAAGAAGGTGCGAGCCGTGGAGATCGTCCAGGAGATCCCGAAGGCACCGTCGGGGAAGATCCTGCGCCGGGTGCTGATCGACCGTGACCGCGCCGCCGCGATCGCTGGCTAGTGGCTCGAGAGCAGCCACCGGACCGGCTTGGCCCTGCACCCCTCTGACGGGGGCGCGTCGCCAGAGCGATCTCGCCCGCCCCAAGCTCGTCACAACACTCGCGCAATCCAAGCGTGTAAGTCTCGAGAGGGTTGGTTCGCTTGTAGGCGAGCGATGGGCGATTGGTGGTCGACGGCTGAGTGTTTTCGCTGATGGTTGTAGTGCCATAGCCAGCCGTCAAGGGCGAGCGCGCGGTCGCGCGAGCAGCGGCGAATGCCTTCGCGCCGAATGCCTCTCACTGAGTGAGGCAAACCACTCGTCAGCGTGGGCGCCGCCTGACGCGTCCTCCGTCGCCGAAGCGATCACCGAGTCCACGCCGGCGCCGGCGCGAAAGGAGTCGTCCCCCGACCGCTGACGCGGGCGATTGGGCGAACTCAGAAGCCACGTGTTGCCGGATGCCACCGAATCCGCACGGGCGCTTTGCCAGATGCGATCGCGAGTTGCGCAAGTGGCCGGCCCCAGCGCCGTTCGCTGGGGTCGGGACGCCGGTTGCCGTTGAAGGCATGTGCACACACTCATCGGGCTCGGCAGCTCCCGCGAGCGCCAAGATCTCAAGCCCGGTCCCGTTACTAGCCGCCCTTGACTTTGCGAGGATCGAACTCGGCGCAGCGAGGTGGACGAGTGCCGCGCTGCCCGTTTTCGCGATCTTGGATTGGGCTGGAGCGGGGAGAGTACCGCTGTTTGTGGGGTGGCTGGCAAAAGATGTACACCGAAGGTGTTAGAAGGCGTACGCTCTCGTGGGCGCCTGTCGGTTGCCTGTCGAAGTTAGTCGTGCCATCGGCATCGGCGCTTGAATTGTTCATCCATGGACGGGACCTAGAGGCTGGTAGTAGCTGACCGGGGTTGCCACAGAGGAGCGTTTGGTTTCGTGCTTGTGACGGGCCGCTTACCTGTGCGCCGGCGCCGGCGTTCGCGCGCGATCGGTGGGAGGTTGGTGCGTGCTGCGTCAGAGCGGTGTTTTGACGCCGGACTCGGGCGGCGCTGAATCACCCGAGCCGAGGAACGAGGTGGAGGTTTCAATGTCTGCCGGGACTGAGCTGGTCGCCGGGCGGTCCGAGAGCCGCATGTTTGACTATGTGATCGTTGGGGCTGGGTCAGCTGGCTGTGTGCTGGCGGCGCGGCTCGGGGAGGATCGCGACGTTCGGGTTGCCGTGATCGAGGCGGGGCCACCGGACAGCGAGTCTGTGATCCACACGCCGCTGGCGTTTCGCCAGCTGTGGGACAGCCGCTTTGATTGGGGGCTGTGGGGGGAGCCCGAGCCGGGCCTGGGCGAGCGACGGGACTATTTGCCGCGGGGGCGTGTGCTGGGCGGTTCGAGCTCGCTCAACACCATGATTTATATCCGTGGGAACCGCGTGGACTACGACGAGTGGGCGTTGATGGGCCTGACGGGCTGGGGGTATGAAGACGTGTTGCCGTATTTCCGGCGCGCGGAGGACAACGAGCGAGGCGAGAGCTACTACCACGGTGTCGGTGGACCGCTCACGGTGAGCGACGGCCGATCGATGCATCGGCTCGTGGGCGCATGCATCGACGCGGCCTTAGATGCCGGGATCACGCCGACCGACGATTACAACGGCGCGACTCAGGAGGGGACGAGCTGGTTTCAGTTCACGCAGCGAGACGGCCGTCGGTGCAGCACCGCGGTCGCTTATCTGCATCCGGCCGTCGCTCGCGGCAATGTCGAGGTTTTTACCGACGCGGTCGCCACGCGGGTCATGTTCGAGGGTGAGCGCGCCGTCGGCGCCGAGATTCTGAGAAACAACAGTCTGGAGCCGGTGCGCGCCGAGCGGGAGGTGCTCGTGTGCGCCGGCGCCTACCACTCGCCTCAACTGCTGCTGCTGTCCGGCATCGGCCCCGCCGATGAGCTACAGGCTTTAGGGATCGAGCCGAGGATCGATCTGCCGGTCGGTCACAACCTCCACGATCACCCATTCGCCGGGCTCGTGTGGCTTACCGATCACGAGAGCCTGCGACGCGCGGCAATGCGGCCAGAGAACGTCGCGCTGTTCGAGCACGAGGGGCGTGGACCGCTCACGTCCGGCTTCGCCGAGGGAGGCGCGTTCATCCGAACCCGGCCGCAACTCGAAGCGCCCGACATCCAGTTTCACTTCTGCGGCGGGGCAGTGCCAATGGACACCGCAGACCCGCCGGTCGTCGATGATGGCTTCACCATCTTCCCCACACTGCTCAAGCCCACCAGCCGCGGACGGGTAACGCTGCGAGGTCGCCTCCCGCACGTCAAGCCTCGAATGGTGCACAACTATCTGACAACCGAAGAGGACCGACGCAGCATGATCGATGGCACCCGGATCGGACTCGATATTGCCGCGCGCCCGGCGCTGCGAAAGCTGCGCCGAGCCGGCTACGCCGTACCCAAATCCGATTCGGACGCCGACATCCTCGACTTCGTGCGACGAGCCGGCCGCACGTGCTTTCACCCCGTCGGAACATGCGCAATGGGCACTGTTGTCGACGCCGAACTGCGCGTGCACGGCGTCGAGAGCCTGCGCGTCGTCGATGCATCCGTAATGCCGACGATCCCGCGCGGCAACACCAACGCACCCACCATCATGATCGCCGAGAAGGCCGCCGATCTCATCCGCGGGCTACCGCCGCTGCCCCACGCGGTCGCTCCACCAACCCGCAGCGGACTGCTCGCTCACACATAACGACCATCCCGCGGTCCAGGACTGGAGGTGTCCCGCCCACAACGATCGAGCCGCCGGTCTGCTACCAGGCAACTCGCACCGCCCGCCGGACGGACGAACCGGATGTCCGATCCAGCCCGACTCGTGACTTGCGATCGCGTAGAGAAGGAGAAGTCACGGCTCTCGAACGTCGGACGAGCGCTTTCAATCCCGGGCCGACGGATTCCGCGCGATCGGAATGGCGACCAAACGCATCCCGGGCCACGCGTCGTGCTAGCTCCGACGACGCCGGCCCGCTAACACCCGCGCTGCTGCTCCGCCAAGAACGCGGGCACCAGGATGGGGCTGACGCTGGCTTCCGGAACGGACGGAGGCTGTTTCATGAAGGCGGTCCGTCCGGGGTGTTTAACACAATTTCTGTATGCCGCAGAACTTCATTGAGAGCCGTCGTGAGCAGGGGTTTTTGTTGCCGCCGGACGTGCGGGAGTGGCTGGCGCCGGATCACTTGGCGTGGTTCGTGATCGACGCCGTGAAGGACATGGACCTTCGGGCCTTCTATGCGGCCTATCGGGCCGATGGTCACGGGGCTGCTGCGTATGAGCCGTCGGTGATGGTGACGGTGATCCTGTTTGCGTTCGCGACGGGTGTGCGCTCGTCGCGAGCGATCGAACGTCACTGCCGTGAGCACGTCGCGTTTCGGGTGATCACGGGCAACTTGGTTCCTGACCATGTGACGGTGGCGCGGTTCGTCTGTCGTCACCAGCAGGCGCTCTCGGGGCTGTTCACGGATGTGTTGAAGCTGTGTCATGAGGCCGGCCTGGTGAAGTCTGGGGTGGTGTCGATCGACGGCACGCGGATCGCGGGCAACGCGAACCCTGATGTCAACTTTCACTTCGAGCAGATCGCCCGCGAGGTGCTGGCTGAGGTCCGGGCGAGGGATGAGGCCGAGGATCAGGAGTGGGGCGAGGCGCGGGGTGATGAGCTGCCCGAGCAGTTGCGCACGGCGGAGGGGCGGCGGGAGTTCTTGCGCCAGGCCCGCGAGCGGCTGCTGGGCGATGATCCCGGCGCCGAGCGGCTGAGCGAGGATGCCGGGGCGGGCGGGGAGGCTGGTGAGGAGTCGATCGGGGAGCTCGAGGCGGACGCCGCGGACGAGGAGCCAGAGGATTGCGCTTTGACCGAGCAGTCAGGCGGAGAGGCTGAGAACGATGAGCCCGAGCGCCGCTCGACGCCGGAGTTCGAGTTCGACAGCAGCCACATCACCGACGCGGGTGGCGGCCGGCGCCGGTGGCTGCAGGACGCCCGCAGCCAGCTCGAGCAGCATCGCTGGGATAGCCCGGATCCGATCGTTCGCTCGCGCATCGACCGGCTCGTGCTGGCGCTCGAGCGGCTGGAGGCCGAGCTCGCGGCCGAGCGCGCGGGCAACGAGGCGTATGAGGACTACCGCCAGCAGGGGCGGATGCGCGACGGTCGTCGCTTCGGCCGTCCGCCCGATCCGCATCAGCCGCCGGAGGTCCCCGAGGGCAAGGTCAACGTGACCGACCCGGACTCCCGGCCGATCCCGATCGGGTTCGGGTTCGTGCAGGGATACAACGCTCAGACCGCCGTCAACGAGGCGCAGATCGTGCTCGCGGCGGAAATCACCAACCTGTCGACCGATTTCTCGCAGCTGTCCCCGATGGTCGCGGCCGTGCTCCGGGAGCTCGGTCGTGCGGGCATCGATCACAAGCTGCTCGACGCGGTCGCCGCCGACGCCGGCTACTGGAACGAGCAGCAGATGGACGACGTCGTCAACAACCGACACCTCCCAGTGCTGGTCGCGCCCGACAAGGGCAGCCGCGGCACCCCCAAGCGCTGGCAGAACGAGCCCCGGGCCAACTGGATGCGAACTGTCCTGACCTCAGACCACGGTCGGGAGCGATACGCGAAACGAAAACAGACGGTTGAGCCGTTATACGGTGACACCAAACACAACAAGGGGTTCATCCGCTTCCACCGACGAGGCAGGATCAAGGTGCGCACCGAGTTCCGGTTACTGATGACGGCCCACAACCTCACCAAGGTCTATCGCCACCAGATAGCCACCGTGGGGGCCTGAAACGGCCCCCACGCGCTGACAACGCCACTCACCACGGACACGTCACCAACGACGCACCCACCAGCGAACACGACCGGCCAGCCGCGAAGCGTTTGAGAAACAGCCTCGACGAATCTCAGCAGTAAGCGTCGGCCCGGAGGCGAGACGCTCGCTGAGCCAGGCGATGCAGGAGTCCAACTCGCGCGGGTCGTGCTCGAGCCCGACTTCTGCGTTCTCGACCGAGCAGGCACGCGGGCGGCGCTCAGCGAGACTGATGAGATGGACGAGCTCCGACAGCGCGGCGTTCGCGCGGGCGAGCACGACAGCTCTCGCAGGCGAAGGGAGAGCCGCCGGGATCGCGCGCGCGTCCGTCGACGGCGTGGAGCTGCACATGCATCCTGACGTCGGCGTTTGCTCGATCGGATATGACGAGCTAATAGCCGTTCTTCTGCTCCGCCAGCAACGCGAGCACGCGGTGCAGCCGGCGCCGGGCTTGTGGAATGGACGATGAGCGACGCTGTGTTGCGGGCTTCTGCTTGGCGATTGTGAATGGGGTTGGTGGCGGTGCGGGAGCGCCGTGGCGCTCCCGCAGACGTCGCGCCGGTCAGAGCTCAAGCCCGGTGCTCGCGTGCATCATCGGTGCTTTGCGGCCGTGTATGGCGCCGATGATCTCCTCCGAGGAGATCCCTTCGAGGTAGGTGCCGGTGGTCGAGAGGTATGCGTGTTGGATATGCGGGTGATATGGCGTGGCCCGCCGGGAGCTCTCGTGGTGGAAGTCTGCGTCCTGGTTTGGCGGGCGTTTGGTGACGCGGTGGGTGCGTAGCGGAGGTCGCCCGAGGGCGGCCGGAGCGGAGCGCCTACCGCGTGCGCGCTGTCCGGCGGGGGGTCGATCGTTCCGCTCCATCCGGTCGTCTTGAGGAAGGAGCACTGCTGTGAGTTTCGTGCCGGTGATGGAGCGGGTGGTGGACGGATCGGTGCTGCGGGCGATCACGCTGGGCGATCCGCTGGTGGATGCGTATCTGGAGTTCGTCGGCGCTCGCGGCGCGGTGAACACGTGGCTGGCGACCGCGTATGACCTGAAGGTGTTCTTCGAGGTGGTCGGCAAGAACCCGGCGGCGGTGACCTCGACGGACGTGTTCGCGTTCCTGTCGCATCAGCGCAGGCCGCGGCAGGAGAAGGTGGTGCGGATCGAGGACGGTGAGGCTGGGTTGTCCGCGCGGACGATCGCCCGTCGGCTGTCGAGCGTCGCCGGCCTGTTTGAGTATCTGATTGTCCGCGGCGACGCGGGCGTGGATCGTAATCCGGTGCCGCGCGGACTGGCGGGTCGGCGGGCCGGTCAGCGCGGTCGCGGCGGGGTGCGGCTGGTGCGCCGCCCGCGGACGCTGCCCAGGGTGCTCTCGCCGGTCGAGGTCGACCGGCTGCTGGGCGCGTTGCGCACGCAGCGTGACCGGGCGATCGTGCTGGCGATGCTGTTGGCGGGGTTGCGCCGCTGCGAGGTGCTGGGGTTGCGGCTGCGGGACGTCAACCCGGGCGAGCGGCGGCTGTTTGTCGTCTCGGGCAAGGGCGGCCGGGAGCGGATCGTGCCCGTCTCGGGACGGTTCTTCGAGGCGCTCGGTGCCTATTTGGGGTCAGAGCGCCCGGCCGGCGTGGTGACGGACGCGTGTTTCGTGGTGCTGAAGGGCCCGCGGCGCGGGCTGCGGTTGACGCCGGCGGGCTTGGATGAGGTGATCGATGGCGTCCGGGGCCGCGCCGGGCTGGCGCGGTTGACGTGCCACATGCTCCGGCACACGTGCTTGACCCGGCTGCGGGAGCAGGGCATGTCGCTTGAGGCGCTGCAGGCGCAGGCCGGGCACGCGTCGATCGATTCAACGCGGATCTATCTGCACTTGGCCAACGACTGGCTGCAGGGCGAGTATCTTCGCGCGGCGGAAGCGATCGAGGCGCAGATCGATCCGACTGAGGCTCCGGAAGGAGAGGCGGCATAGTGGCCCGGCTGCCGCGCGACCCCGAGGTCGAGGCGCTGATCGATGCCTATCGGTCGGATCTGATCGCGGCCGGTCATTTCGCTGAGAACGAGGTGACCTCCCCGGCGCGGGCGTTCTTTTTGCGAGTCGGCGGCGCGACGGGCTGGTCGCGCCTGTCGGTCGAGGAGCAGTCGCGGATCTCGCAGCCGCGTGAGAGCGCGGTGGTGATGTGGATGATCGCTGCCGGCCACGTGCGGCCGAGGCCGGAGTTTCTCGTGCGCGGCCATCAGCCGATCGGGAAGGTCTCAGCGTGGGTGCACCGCGAGTTCCACGAGCGGTTCATGGAGACCGCCGCCGCGATTGGGTTCTCGCCCAAGGCGGCGGAGCTGCAGTGGTGGGCGACCGCGAAGATCGCGGCCGTCGCAGGCGTGGCGCCCGACAAACTCACCAGAGCGAAGTTCGACACCGCAAGCGCCAAGCTGGCTGACGCGACGCTCAAGGTCGGGCCGCCGTCCGCGCACCGGTGCCTGCGCACCAGGCTCTACGGTGCGGAGGCGACGCTCTATCACGCCGGCGTGATCGATGGAGCGCCGCGCAAACGCGCGCCGAACCAGGCAGCTTTGCGCCAGGAGGAGTGGGCGAGCGTGCCGGCCAGGCTGGCGGAGACATTGCAGGGCTACGTGGAGCAGATGCGCGTCACGCTGCGCCCGGGCTCGATGCCGCACATCGAACGCACCCTGCGCGAGTTCGCGCTGTGGCTGCGCGAGCAGGCGCCCGAGGTCACAGCGGTCCGGGATCTCCGCCGCGCGCACATCGAGCGCTACAAGCGTCACGTCGCGCAGAAGCCCAACCTTCGAGGCGGGCGGCTGTCCAAGCGCACGATCGCGGGCGAGCTCTCGACGCTGCGGATCTGCCTGGAGCGGCTTGCCGAGTGGGACGGCGACGACGCACCCGTGCGGACGCTGATGTTCCCGGGTGATGTGCCCAAGCTCGATGATCCGCTGCCGCGGTTCATCGACGACGGCGCGGCCAAGAAGCTGATCGGCGCGGCCCGTGCGACAAACGATCCGTTCGCGCGGCTCGCGGTCGAGTTCCTCGCCCGCACAGGGCTCAGACGCGGCGAGTTCCTGGACCTGAGGGTCGACTCGGTGGTGCAGATCGGCTCCGCGTACTGGCTGCACGTGCCGCTCGGGAAGCTGCGCACCGACCGCTACATCCCGCTGCACCCGCAGCTCAAGGAGCTGCTGGACGAGTGGGTCGCTCGCCGGCCGGCCGGCCTCCGGGAGCCGTGGCTGTTCATGGACCACGGCCGCCGGCTCGGTCCCGACAGCGTCCGCAAGGCGATCCTCAAGGTCGCCTGCGAGGCCGGTCTTGACAAGGTGACGCCGCATCAGCTCAGGCACACGCTAGCGACGCAGGCAATCAACCGCGGCATGTCGCTGGAGGCGATAGCCGCCCTGCTGGGGCACAAATCGATGCGGATGACGATGGTCTACGCCAAGATCTCCAACCGCACCGTCGCCGAGGAGTACTTCAAGGTCTCAGAGCAGGTCGAGGCGCTCTACGACGCCCCCAAGCAGCTCCCGGCCGACGTCGAGGGGACCGAGATGCGAAAGCTCCGCTCAGAGATGCACCGGCGGATGCTCGGCAACGGCTACTGCGCCCGCCCGGTCGGCCTGGACTGCCACTTCGAGTCGATCTGCGAATCATGCGTCTACTTCCAGACCACACTCGAGTTCCGCCCCACCCTCCAGCGCCAACGCGACGACGCCAAGGACAAGGGGCAGGTCGCTCGGCTGAAGATCTTCGACGGGCTGCTCGACCGCCTCGACGCCCAGGCCAAAGCCTCATGACAACATCAGCTCGCGTGGCTCTCTTCGAGGTCGCCGCCAACCCCGACCCCGACTCGACGCTGCCGTTCTTGATCCGCCTGCCACTGTCCGGCGGGGAGCTCGTGCTCAAGGCGCGCGATAGCTGGCCGCGGACCGCGAAGGTCTACTGCCATCGCGCCGACGGCTGGCCCGATGACCCCGAGATCATCGAACGGATCCCGGTCCGTTCCTGCCAGCGGCGCGGGGTGGCGATCGATCTCGTGCTCGACCGGCCGCGGGAGAACCGCTCCCAGCTTGTGTTCACCCGCATCCAGGGTGGGCGCGAGGGGATCTTCTGGCAGTCCGCGCGCACCACCCGCCAGGCCCGGCCCGGGATCCGCGTCCCGCGCCGCCGCGCCGCCGATCTCGCGCACCTCACGATCCTCGTCGATAGCCGCGAGCGCTACCCATACAAGTTCGCACAGCAACAGGCGAGCACCCAACGCCGGGCGCTTCCTGCTGGCGACTACGGGATCGCGCACGACGGCGAGATCGTCGCGGTTGTGGAGCGCAAAAGTCTCCACGACCTGGTTCGCCGGCTGATCGACGGGCAGCTCACCTACGCGCTCGCGGACATCGCCGCGCTCCCGCGAGCGGCGGTCGTGGTCGAGGATCGCTACTCCAACCTGTTCAAGCTCGACTTCGCGAAGCCCGGGTTCGTCACGGAGATGCTCGCCGCGCTCACCGTCCGCTACCCGACCGTGCCGATCCACTTCGCCGAAACGCGACCACTGGCCGAGGAATGGACATATAGGTTCCTCGGCGCCGCGCTCGCCTACCACCAAGCCGCGCACTCCTGACCAGCGCAACCGGGCTCCTCGCCGGTTCTGACCGGCCCGGCTGCAACGCTCAGCGCACTCGATCGACACAGGAGGCGCCATGCCCGGACCAGGACGCAACGATCCCTGCCCCTGCGGCTCCGGTCGCAAGGTCAAACGCTGCTGCGGAGAGCACCGCGGGCCCGGCGAGAACGATCTCGCGCGCGCGTACCTCGCCCACCAAGCGCAGGACGCCGCCCGCAAACTGCGACATCTCGACGACGATCAGCTGCGCGAGCTGTTCGACGACCTGTTCGAGCTACCCGAGCTCGACCTCGCGCTGACCATCACCCTGCCGCAGCTGCTCACCCCGGACCTCCAGCGCCTGTTCGACGCGGTCAAGGCCGACGACCCCGACGCCGGCGATGAAGTGATCCCCAGAATCCTCGAGAAGCTCGACACACCCGTCGAACGCGCCCGGCTCGCGCGCACCATCATCAACCTACGCGACACCAAGCGCCTCCACTCCTCGCTCGCCGCCGCCGCGATCATCGACCTCAACAGCCGCTCGCGAACCCTCCTCAACGCCTGCCTCGTCCACGCCGCGTTCATCCACACCGGCCGCCTGCGAACACCCGGCGGCCTGCGCCTCGCCGCCTAAACCCGACGCCGCGCAGCCCGGCAGCGCTCGCGTCACTTGACAGGATCACCCGCATAATGCCCGAGTTGACGCTGGATCAGCGGCAGCGGGATCCCCTCGTGCAGCAGCTCGACCGCGTGCGCATGCCTCAGCTGATGCGGAGCAAACCGGCGCCGCAGACCGGCGTCAACGGCAAGGTGACGCAGCTCCGCACGCACTGCGGTGGCGCACCACGCGCGACCGCGGGTCGGCCCGTCGATCACGCAGAACAGCACGCCCGGCGGCAGGACGGCGCGGTCCCGGGTCCAGTCGGCCAGGACCGCCCAAGCCCACGGGTCCATCCCGACCTCCCGACGGCGATCACCCTTCCCATGCCTGATCAGCAGGCTCCCGCGACGCTCGTTCAGATCCGTCTCGGCGAGCGTAAGCGCCTCGTGGATCCGAACGCCCGCGCGCCACAGCACAACAATCAAACCGCGCATCCGCCGGCCGTAACGAGTATCTCCGGCCTCGCGCATGACCGCGACGATCTCGTCGACCGTGGGCGGATCCGCCGGGTACCGGCGGCCCTTGTTCGGTGGGACCCGGCCGGCATGATGGCCGGGCATTGTCGCCGGGGATCGGGGACGGCCGGCGGCGTCCAACAACTGATGAGAACACATGGCTCCCTCCTCTGGAGAGCGGACAGGTTGCTGCCTGCTCTACCGAGCTGGGCCAGAACGCGGGGCAGGAGTTCACCGGCCGCTGGCGAGCTCGGCAGCTGCCGCCTAGCCGCCCGGTTGCGGAACCGACGCAATCAGCCCTCCTCATCGTCCGTTGGGGAAGCGACCGATGCCGCCGTTTCAGACGGCATCCGCATGTAGGGATCGCACACCTCGCGGAGTCGGTGGCAGCGGAGTGTGGCGTCCTCGAGCCGGACTTCCGCAATCGTTACGAGGAGAAGCCGACCTACAGCTCGGTCTGGTTCCCCAGCTCGTCCGGAGGGGGAGCAACGGGTCGGTCGTTTCGGGCGGCAGCGGGATGTCCGGATCGCACACAGCGGGGAAGTCGATGCTTGTGCAGGGCGGCCTTATCCAGAGCGACTTCCGCAAACGCGAAGAGGGGAAGCTCGCCGCCTTCGCGTTCTAGTTCCCGAGTTCGTCCACTCCGGAAGCCACGGTCAGCCCCAGCCTGGTGCCTGCCTTCTTGGCGGAGCAGCAGCGCGGGCGTTAGCAGTCGGGCGTCGTCGGAGCTAGCACGACCCACACCCGAGCTTGCGTTTGGTCGCCTTAGGACTAGTCCGCTCCGGCGGCCCGCCGATGGCGAATGCGATCCGCCGAACCCGCCTGGTCGGACGCGCTTGTCGCCGAGAGCGGGGCTCAGGAAACGGCGCGCAGAATCGCGCGTTTACATAGGCAGCGTCCACCGCGCGTAGCCCCGGGGCAACCGGCTCCTCGGCAGCCACCGCTGCGCTCGGAATTGGGCGATAGGAGCAATGAGCTAATCCCCGAAATTCGCCTGCTGATGCCTTGCATTCGAGGCGAGTGAGCTAACCCATCACGCTGCTCGCTCGAGCGCCGTGTTCCGGCAAGCAAGCGGCCCAGGCACGAGCGACTGGGAGCGGTCGCGAGTCGTGGGGAAGCGCCCGATGCTCCTCGAGATAGGCGCACCTCGTTCGGTCTGGGTCGAGCTCGTTGGCAAGACACACCGAGGCGGATTTCAGGTTCTCGTCGTAACCAGCGTGTTGGGACGGGAGGACTCCACGGCACGCCGAACGCCTCGCCGAGCAGCTCGTCGCGGTGTACCCGGAGAACCTCCTTCGTTGGCCGGACGGGAATGCAAGCCTCCCCTGGTCGGATAGGGTGCAGTTACCACATCCGAAGTGGCGAGCGCCACAGGAAGAGAAGGCGTCATGTACGTGGCCGTTCGGAGCTATTCGGGGCAGGGTGCCTCGGAGCTGTTCGATGTCCTCGGGCAGAGTGAGGAGGACGTGAAGACCCTCATCAGCAGTGTGCCTGGCTTTGTTAGCTACGCAGCATTTCGCAGCGGCGACGGCGGCATGACTGTGACGATCTGCCAAGACAAGGTCGGGACGGACGAGTCCTCCCGGCGCGCCGCCAAGTGGGTCAAGGAGAACGTCAGCACGACGGGGAGCCCGCCCGTCGTGATCACGGAGGGGAGCACGGTCCTCCTGTTCTGAGGAATTGTTGATCCGGGGTCCCCTCCGGAGGCCAGGTGCTGCTGAAGCCCCGCGATCGCGGAGCGGACACCGGGTGACGATGCCCGCTCGTCCGAGCCCCGAAGAGCAGGAGCTGTGGTCGAACAGGATCGGCGTCGCAGGGCACTCGCATCCGGGATGGCGTCTGATCGGCTCGTTGGTCAGGGCCAATCGGCAGCAGGTCATCCCGCGCTCATCCGGCACTACGCACTACAGCCGCGCCGGCGCAAAGCCGGATGCGCTACTCGTAGTCGTAGAACCCGCGCCCGGATTTGCGGCCGAGCCTGCCTGAGGCGACCATCCGCTTCAACAGCGGCGGCGGCGCGTACTCGTGAGCCTTGAACTCCTCGACGAGCGAGTCGGAGATCGCGTAGACCACGTCGAGTCCGATGAAGTCGCAGAGCGTGAGCGGCCCCATCGGGTGCCCGCAGCCGAGCTTCATCCCCATGTCGATGTCCTCGCGCGAGGCAAAGCCCTCCGCGAACATCCGCACGGCCGCCATCAGGTAGGGGATGAGCAGCATGTTGACGATGAAGCCTGACCGGTCCTTCGTCTCGATGGGCCGCTTGCCGATCTCCTCGACAAACGCTGTTGCCCGCGTGAGAGTGCTCGCGCTCGTGTCGAGCGCGACGACGATCTCGACCAGCTTCATAACCGGCACGGGAGAGAAGAAGTGCAGTCCGAGCACGCGCTCGGGAGGATGCACCGCCTGCGCGAGCTCGGCGATCGGGATCGAGGAGGTGTTCGAGGCGATCACGCAGTCATTTCCCGCGGCGCGGTTGATCGCCTGCATCACCTCGAGCTTCAGATCCAGGTTCTCGGGCACGGCCTCGATCACGAGATCCGCGCCGGCGATCGCCTCCAGCTCCGTCGTAAGCTCGATCCGCTCGCGCGCGTGGCTAGCCTGCGCCGCGTCGAGCTTGCCGGCGCCGACGGCACGCGCGAGCGAAGACTCGATCCTGTCCCCTGCCCGCCCGATGCTGACCTCATCTACGTCCCGTAGCACGACCGGGATGCCGGCGACGGCCACGGACTCGGCGATCCCGGAACCCATCAGGCCCGCGCCCACGACGGCGACCGACTCGATACCGGATGCGTTGCTCACGGCGGGGTAAGCCTACTCATTTGGGCGTTCAGTGGCGGTGGCAGCGCCGGACACCCCGACGGCGGTTGCGATGGACGAGCTGGCCGCGCGCGCGCTGATCGCCCGGCGGCGGGGCGATGAGGTCGAGTCGCGCGGGACCGCGAAACCCGGTTGGCCCAACTTCAGCTCGACGAGTACCGCCGGTGATGAATTTGGGCCCCCTGAAACAGATCACCCGAGCGCTGCAAACATCGCCATTAAGCTGGCTGAGGATCGAGCCGGACACGCCGCGGTGCAAGTGACGAGCGTCATCGACGGCGCGCTGCTGCAATCGCCCTAGAGTGAGCGCGCATGTCGCCGATAGTGGGGCTCACGAGAACGCCCACGGAAGGGGCGCGCTGCCTACGCAGGCTACGGGCGTCTGCCGGATGACGTGGCGCTGGTGCGGAGCTCGGATCGCGGCGGAAGCGATCGCGCGACTGGGATGACCCTGACGATCCAGATCGTGGCAAAGGCATAGCGAGCCGGGACCAGCCGCGAGAGCCGAAGCAGTCGTGGCGCCCCCCAGGGACCAACAGGCCTGGATGTGCGCGATCACGGCAGGGCACCGAGTTTGCTGAATCCCGATTCCGAGCAAGCAGGGTCACGTTCGTGCGTAAGCAGAGACCGTACCGACGGTCGTCGCGATCTCGATCAAGTGGCTGCTGCTCGGCTAGGGCGAAGCGGTCATCTCATCGCTGCCGCGATAAGCGCTGCTCCGTTCCGTCCGCAGCGGGAGCCAAGTCCGGGGCGCCGCGCGTTTGTGCACTGCCTGTGCGAGCAGCAGTCGAGCGTCGGAACGCCACGACCGTGGAGATTGTGATGGCGTCACTAGGCTATGCCGACCCCGGACGTTGGCGTCCAGTTGGCGAGGCGGATCTCGTGCCCGGTGACGGAACCACGAATGAGACGGTCCGTGAGGCTTGGCGGCGACTGTCTGGGATCATCGACTCGTGGAGCTCGCGCCCGACTATCCCGTCGTCACGGCGCGTCTTCTCCTGTGGCGGCTGTCGGAGGCCGATATCGATGCCTTGGTCGCGTACCGGTCGCTTGAAGACGTCTGTAGGTTCGTGCCGTTCGAACCGATGAGCGCGGAGGTGGTGACGGCCAAGCTCACAGAGGGCTGGTCGCGTAGAACGATCGCCGCCGAGGGTGACGCTCTAACGCTCGGCGTCGAGCTGGTGCAGGCTCGGCAATTGATCGGGGACGTGGTGCTGTTCTTTCGGAGCGCAGAGCATCGCAGCGGCGAGGTCGGCTGGGTGTTTCACCCAGGCTTCTCGGGTTGCGGTTACGCCACCGAGGCTGCTCACGCCCTGCTCCATTTGGCCTGTGACGGTCTCAGCCTTCACAGTGTGATCGCACGGATCGATGCGCGGAATGAGGCGTCGCTTCGACTGGGCGCCCGGCTCGGTATGCGCCAGGAAGCGCACCTCATCAGCAACGAGTGGTTCAAGGGCGACTGGAGCGATGAGATCGACTTGGCCCTGCTCGAGCACGAGTGGGTCGCCCAGCACGCCGACCGTCCTCGATGGTGCGATTCGCCGTGGGCGCCATCATCGATGGCAGCCATGTAGGCCGGATGTCAGCTCAACCTGGCAGTCGCTACAGGGAACGTTCACCGTAACGCGGCTTGTGGCCAAAACCCGGGCCGTTCATCCGATCAGCGCATCGCTCGTGGCGTCCCAGCCGTCTCGGATGGCTGTCCGGGCGAGCTCGCGCCAAGGTCCGGTTGCGCCGACGCGGGCGATCGTTCCGAACAGCTGGGCGCCGGCGAGCGCGGGCCACAGATCTGCGGCTGGAGGGGCGCCGGCGAGGATCAGCTGGCTGAGCGGGTCGGGGTGGTTGAGCAGCCGGCTGCGCGCAGCGACGACCGCACGGTTGTCAAGGCGTACCGGATCGCGCCCGGCCAGCTCGCCGAGCGCCTCGCGGGCGAGCTCGAGCGCTCCGCTGGCGCGGGTTGCGGGCAGCCAGCCGAGCTGCTCGAGGGCCGCGCCGAAGGCGTCGGTATCGCCGTCGCTAAATGCTTGGAGCGCCGCAGCCACCCCATCGACTGTTCGCCGGTCGATGATGCGGGTCGTGCCGAAGTCGAGGATCGCGAGCCGTCCGTCGCCCAACATCAGTACGTCGTCCGGATCCGGGTCGGCGTAAATCGTGCCAGCACGCGCGGATCCGAGCACGAATACGAGTAGGCGTGCAGTAGCCGTGTCGGGATCCCTCGCGCTGTGCAGCGGGACGCCGTCGACCCACTCGCTCACGAGCACGCCGTTGCGCGAGAGTTCGGTCCTGGCCGCGGGGACCGTCAAGAATGGGTGGTTTCGTAGCGCACGGTGAAAGCGGCGCTGGACAGACGCCTCGTTCTCGAGGTCGAGCTCTTCGAGCACACGCTCGCGGAATTCCCGCAGCGCGGCGCCCGCGTCGAGCGCGGGGAACGCGGCTTGGAGCGGGCGGCGCAGTCCTTCGAGCAGCCCGAGGTCCTGGCGAACGGCTGCCGCAA
This sequence comes from uncultured Solirubrobacterales bacterium, assembly GCA_963701945.1. Lineage (GTDB taxonomy): Bacteria > Actinomycetota > Thermoleophilia > Solirubrobacterales > Solirubrobacteraceae > Palsa-465. Next base: position 68,762 of record CAVPBV010000004.1, read on the forward strand.
GCCCCGGACGCAGAACCTTCACCGCGACGGCCGCGCCGTCCAGCACCCCGCGATGCACCTGCGAGATCGGCGTGACCGCGACCGGCTCACGGTCCAGATCGTCGAGCTCGTCGGTCGGTCGCCGACCCCAGGCATCGCGCAAGACGCGCTCAATCCGGCACATCTCGACCGGCTCGCAAGCCGCAGCTCGGGCCGCGGCGAGCTCGGTCACGATCGCGTCTCCCCACGGGCTTTCAAGCCACGTCACGTCGATCGCCCCCGCGATCCGCGCGAGTAGGACGCGGCCGCTCGAAGCACAGCGCGCCAGCCGCAACCCGACCTGCACAAGCACGTCGATACGACCATGCGCGTCGTCGGTCATCGCCCACGGACGTTACGCGACGGATAGCCTGCCCGCCGCAGGAGCCAAGATCTCTGCGGCTGATGTCACCGGGAAGGTCCCGGGCGCGGTGCCAGACTGGTCCCCGCGGGTGCGGGAGAGGAGGAACGAGGCCGTCCCGAAAGGGGGAGGACAATATGCTCGATGTTGTCGGTGGACCTGTTGGTGGCTGGACTGATCGTCGTCCTCGTGACGGTGGCGTGTCTGACATGGCTCTTTAGCCGCCGCACCGAACCGCGAGCGTCGATCACGGAGGCGCAGGCGCGCGAGAACGTCGCACCTTTGACGACAGCGATCCTGCCGTCGGACCGTCGCAAACGCACGGGCCTGTGATGCCTCTCCTCAACGCATCCCCCGCGCGGCTCAAACGTCGTTGCGCCGGCCGAAATCAGAAGATCGGCCGGCGAACTTCCGTGATCAGGCTGCGACGCGGTGCCGCCACCACCGCCGACAAGAAGTTCCGAGGGCAAGCCTTGCGGGCGGGCCAATCTCCCGGAACGATCCGAGCGTCGTGACGCGGTCAGTCCTCGGACAACTGGCCGCTCCCCCACTGGAAGTTTCACGGATCGACACCAGCGCGGCCTGCACCCGTCAGCGGGCCGGTCACGCGCCCGCGGCGTCTCAATACGGAACGTTCAGCGGACAGCGGACTGGATCCGGGTCGGGCGAAGGCTGACATCGACATCGTCGTCCTCGGACGGCCGCGAGGGGCGCCTGATCGCGCCCGAACTCGTCGATGCCTTGGATAGCGGCTTGAACGGGTCGGCTGGCAAAGATAAGAAGCCGGCTCGTTTGGGTGGCTTTTTGTATTGGTTCGGTCAACCGCCCAGTACCGAGTGGTGCGCATGCGCGCGCGGGAGGTCGGTCACGAGCACCGCCTCTGAGACCGCGAACACCAGCGCCCAGGCCCACACCCGGTCGGCGTCGAGGCGGGCCGTACGCGCGACCAACTCGCAGCGCTGCTTCACGCGCTCGCCGGGTCGGTGAGTGAGGGACCAGAACGCCGCATCGAGGCATCTGTCTGCGATGCAGGGGCGCGGGTCGATCGCCCACCAGTTGCCCGGCGCGTCGAGCAGGATGTTCTTGTTCATGAAGTCCCCGTGACACATCACTTTGCCCCGACTCTGCGCGTGGAGCGCCAACGCGGTTTTGTGCGCGGCGTCGAGGTCGCGGTGGCTGACCATCCCTGTGGCGTGACTCGGGCCGTCGAGCTGCTGGTGCGCGCGCTCGAAGCGCCAACGTAACTCCTGCGCGGCGTCTGGGATCCCAGCCGGGATGCGCTCCGCGGGGATGCGATGAAGGGCAGAGAGCAGCTTGCCGGCGAGCCGGGTGTCCTCGCGGTCGTCATCGCTGGGCCGCACCGGCACGCCTGGGCAGATGGCTCCGAGCAACAGCACGCGCCCGTCCTCCGCTGTGTACAGGAGCGGGCAGGCGCCGACGCCGTCCCACGCGGCGAGCGCGGCGGCCTCCGCGCCGGGGCTTGTGGCGTGCCGCGCGGACAGCTTCAGAACGACCGGGGCTCCGTCGCTGCGCCGCCGGCAGGCCAGCGCGGCTGATAGCACCCCGCCGGGCATGATGCGTGCGCCGTGCAGTCCGAGGCGCGCCTCCCAGCAAGCCGCCAACGCCGGCAACTCCGCAAGAAAGCGCAGTGCGCGGTGGCCGTCAAGGCGCTCGCGCTTTGCGATGAGCGCGTCGTCGACGCCGAGCACGGCGAGGCCGTCCAGGTCCAATTTTGGCGTTGTCGCCATGCCCTTTGACGATAGACCGGTGAGCAACGGCAGAATCGGACCGGCCTGTTCACACCACTATGCGTGGCTTGGCCACGCGTTAGTGGATGCATTGTCGGCCACTTTGGCCGTTACACAGGAGACCCCAAGGGATAGACCTTCGCTTCAACTCGTGGCTCATCGGAAGCCGTCGGCGCCGGCGCGGGCGTCTCACCGACCAACGCTCCACGAACATCGTCTCCGATGGCTTGGTGGCCTCTCGCCGGCGACAAGCACGTCGCCGGTAAAGATCTGGCCGACACGCGTCTTCGTGCTCGCCCAAACGGGCCCCGGCCGAGGTCAAGCGCGTGACTGCGTTTGTCCGACAGCGGCAGCTGGGCCGGGCTGCTCGACGGCACTTCTCGTGACTGCTTCTCGCGCAACGCAATCACGCGCATTTGCGAACGCAGCGAGGCTTCGGCGCCGGTGTTGCATATGCAGCTGCTGACCGGTCTGTGAGTGAACGTGGGAAGCGTCCCGGCGGTGCCCCGCCGAGCCCTTCGGGGTTGGGGGCAGGCGCACCGTCCGCTGTTGCCGTCGGGGCGTGGCGGAGGACCCGTGGTAGTCGTGGCAGTCACGCGCCACCAGGGAGGGCGGGAAAGCCGCCTGCGGGGCGAAGGGGTCCAGTGAGTACGCAGCACGATTGGACGGGAGGAGGTCGCCGGTGAACACGGGCGCGTCGTTCCCTGAGCCGAAGGTGGCGAGGGAGCGGGTACTTCACTTCCAGCGCAAGCTGCACGAGTGGGCATCGAAAGATGACCAGACCAGGTTCCATGACTTGTGGAACCTGGTCTGCGATCCGGCCACGCTGGTGGTGGCCTGGTCGCGGGTGAGTCGCAACCGAGGGTCAAGGACCGCCGGGGTGGACTCCGCTACTCGCCGTCACGTCGAAGCGCGTGGAGCCGATCTCCGAGAGCGGCTTCTACCTGTCGAGTTACGCCTACCGGCCGGGACGCCGGTGCCAGGACGCGATCGCCGAGATCCACCACTTCACGAAGGCCCCCTCTAACCACGAGTGGGTCGTGGAGACGGACGTCGAGGCGTGCTTCGATCAGCTTCCACACTGCCTCATCGGTGATGAGGTCAGGCGGCGGATCGCAGACAAGCGCGTGCTGGCGCTCGTCCGTGCGCTCCTCAAGGCGGGCGTGATGACGGAGACGGGCAGCCTCGAGCGGACGGTGACGGGAACGCCGCAAGGAGCGTTATGCGCAGCTGCGCAGTGCGCCAGGTAGTTGGAGGAGGTTGGTTGGGATGACCTGATCTGACATAAGCTCGTTGTCGCCTACGGGTGTGAGTCCCGTCCGGGTAGCTGCCAGGAGGCCCGGTAGCAGGCTGGCGGCTTGGTCTGGAAACGGGCCGGGTCGAAGCCCAGCGTCGAAAGCCCTTTAGGGGGAGCAACCCAGCGGTCCGTAGCGTCAAGCGAAGCCTGCCGCGCCGTTAGAGCAACCGTCTTCGGGCGGAAGAGGGAGAGCCGAGCCGAGTGTGTCACGGCGAAGGCCGATGGAAGGGGTGGAGAGCCTGGATCGCAGCCCCGAAGGACTCCCCGGCGTAATGGGCTCGGAACGTTGGGATGGTGGCAACGGGAACCTGGGAGACCCTCCCCGGTCCGGTGGTCTGCGGAGAGCGCCGGAGCGTCCCCGTCCTATAACCGGTGATGAGCCGGGAAGTGGGCGGGAGCCGGGTGGGAGTCGGAGGCGGCCGTAGTACCGATCGAGCCGAGCGGACAACAGAACCGCCGGGGAGGGAAGGGCCGCTGCTTCGTTCATGCGTCACGTACAGGGAAGGGCCGGTGAGTGCCAGAAATGGCTAGGACCACCAAGCAGGACACAGTCCGAGAACTACAGCGAACGCTCTACCGGGCGGCCAAGGCCGATCCCGGGCGAAGGTTCCACGCGCTCTATGACAAGGTCCACCGCAGGGACGTCTTGGAGCGGGCGTGGGAGCTGGTGCGCGCCAATCACGGCGCGGCCGGCATCGACAAGCAATCGATCGCCGATGTCGAGGAGTACGGCGTTACCAGGCTCCTCGATCAGCTGGCCGCGGATCTGAAGGAAGGAGGGTGGCGGCCGCTCCCAGCGCGCCGGGTGTTCATACCGAAGCCCGGGCGCGATGAGCTGAGGCCGCTCTCGATTCCTGCTGTCCGCGACCGGATCGTTCAGGCAGCAGCGAAGCTCGTCATTGAGCCGATCTTCGAGGCTGACATGCTCGAGTGCTCGTTCGGGTTTCGGCCCGGGCGCTCGGCGCACGACGCGCTCCAGGTCCTCGTTGACGAGGCCTGGCGCGGCAAGCGATGGATTGTGGAGTCGGACGTCGCCAACTGTTTCGAGGCGATCCCGCACTCGCAGTTGATGTCGGCGATCGAGGAACGGATCGTCGATCGCAACGTCCTGAAGCTGCTGCGCGCGATGTTGCGCGCAGGGGTGATGGAGGACCGCGCGGTCAGGCGCACCGGTGCCGGGACCCCGCAGGGCGGTGTGATTTCGCCCTGCCTGTGCAACGTCTATCTGCACCGGCTTGACCGGCAGTGGACCGAGCGCGGAGCCGGGGTTCTGGTCCGCTACGCGGACGATGTGGTCGTGATGTGCCGGAGCCGTCAGGAAGCCGAGCATGCCCTTGTGGCGTTGCGCGAGATCCTCTCGGAGCTGGGGCTCACGCTCAAGGACGCCAAGACCCGGATCGTGGAACTGCGCGAAGGCGGGGAGGGGCTGGACTTTCTCGGCTTCCATCACCGCTGGGTGCGCGGGACCACGCCCGCTTCGAAGCATCTCTGCTTCCTCGCCCGCTGGCCCTCACATCAGGCTATGCAGCACGCCCGCGGGCGGATCCATGAACTCACGGACCGCCGCAGGCTGCGGCTATCGGTTGAAGAGGTCGTGCAGGATCTCAACCTGTTCTTGCGCGGCTGGGCGGCGTACTTCCGCTACGGAAACTCCGCTGTCGCCTTCGACAAGATCACGTTCCACGCGTTCGTGCGCCTGGCCGGTTTCGTCGCCAAGCGTCACAAGCGCAGTGCCCGGTATGGCTGGTGGGCGGTCCATCAGTCCCCGGACCGGATGGGACTGATCGACCTCGCTGGAATCATCGTCGCGCCACGACCAAACCGGCCGTGGCGCACGGGACGCTGAATGCCGGCGGTGAAGAACGTCGGAGAGCCGTGTGCGGGAGAACCGCATGCACGGTGTGCGCGCGACATGACCAGCAGCTCGGGGGTGCGAGTCCCCTGTGGAGGTTGATGGCACCAACCACAAGCCGATGGCAACTGCTCAGTCGTGAGGCTGGGTGGGGAGGAAGCCGGAGTGCGAAGTCGCGACCCTAGGAATACATGGCGCATCGGGGCCTTGGTGGTGTCGGTGGGCTGCGCGTATAAGGCGGGGCGGTCCGGGCGAGTCTGCACCACGAGGCGAAGCCCGATGTCATCAAGGGGCCGTTCCGTAAACGCGGTGGGTGTGCGATGAAGGTTGTTGGTCTTACTCGTGGAGGTCTCCGCGGGTGTTCCGGGATGCCCGGTCACGCTTGGCGTGTTCGCCGGGTGGGAAGGGACGGCGATGCTCGTGAGGGTGTCGCTCGCCGTGGAGAAGTCAGCAGAGGTCGTATTACCGGCGGGATCGATTGCCGCTGGGAAGGACCGAACGCGAAGCCGAGGTGCAGGACGCTCGTGCTCGTGGGATGGACGTTGAACGCAGCCAACCCCGTGAGGGGCCTGCGCGGGAGGTTCGGAGGGTGAAGCCCGAAGACCACTGTTCAGAGCGCAGTCCGTCCCCGGCGCCCGGCGATACCGCACCTCACCCCGCTGAGGCGAGCTTGTGGGAGCAGTTCCTGGCCCGCGACAATCTCGCCGAGGCGCTCAGACGCGTCGAGCAGAACGCCGGTGCCCCAGGTATCGACGGGATGAGCACGAAGGAGCTGCGGCCGTGGTTGAAAGACCACTGGCAGCAGGTCTGCTCGCAGCTTGACGCGGGCACTTACCGGCCGCAGCCTGTCCGGAGGGTGATGATCCCCAAGCCCTCGGGTGGTCTGCGGATGCTGGGGGTGCCGGCTGCGGTGGATCGGTTGATCTGCCAGGCCATTGCGCAGGTGCTCACGCCTGTCTTCGATCCGCTGTTCCATCCCCACAGCTTCGGCTTCAGGCCGGGGCGCTCGCCGCATGATGCTGTGGAGCGGGCACGCCAGTTCATCGCTGATGATGCGGCGTGGTGCGTTGATTTTGATCTCGACTCGTTTTTCGATCGCGTTCAGCACGACGCTCTGATGGCCAGGGTCGCTAGACGGGTCCATGACAAGCAGGTGCTCCGGCTGATCCGGTGCTACCTGGACGCGGGCGTCATGGCTGACGGGGTGGTGCACGCGAGCGAGGAGGGAACCCCGCAGGGGTCTCCGCTCTCGCCGTTGCTCAGAACGTCATGCTCGACGACCTCGACTGGGAGCTGGAGCGGCGCGGGCATCGATTCGTGCGCTACGCCGATGACGGACGTATCTACGTCCGAAGCGAGCGTGCGGGGCAGCGGGTCATGGAGAGCATCACGCACTACATCGAGCAGCGCCTGAAGCTGCGCGTCAACCGACAGAAGTCGGCGGTCGCCCCCGCGGTCGAGCGGCCCCTGCTGGGGTTCCAGTTCTTCCGCTACCGGGACGGCAGGATCGGTGTCACGGTCGCTCCGAAGGCTCTCAAACGGGCCGAGGATCGACTCCGTCAGCTGACCACGCGCAACTGGGGCGTCTCGATGGAGCGGCGGATCAAGGAGATCAACCGCTTCACGGTCGGATGGACCGGCTACTTCGCGTTTGCCGACACCATCCTGCCGTTCGAGAAGCTCGAGAAGTGGCTGCGCCGCAGGCTCAGACAGGTGCGCTGGAAAGAGTGGAAGCGCCCACAAACGCGCTACCGGAACCTCCGCGCGCTCGGTATCCCCGATCACGACGCCCGCTCATGGGCGGCATCGCAGAAGGGCTACTGGCGCGTCGCGGGATCCTGGCCACTCCAACGCGCCCTGCCGAACGTCTACTGGCACAAGACCGCTGGCCTGAAAGGGTTCACCGACCCCTACCGCCGTTTCCGGGAATGCTGAGCGAACCGCCCGGTGCGGACCCGCATGCCGGGTGGTGTGGGAGGGGCCAGGGCAAGCCTGGCCTCTACCCGATTCGAGGTGGCGGCGGGAGGAAACCAGGCCAGTCGGGCCAGTACGTGCCGCGCAGCCCGGGCGCCTCTCGCCGACCCTACTAAACCGCCGTATGAGCAGCGCTGGGTTATGCGCAGTGCTGGCGTGTAGTTCCCGCTGTGTGCGGGGTTGACGGCCGAGCGCTGCGCATAACAGGGACGTGGGTTAGAGAGTGGCGAGCCAGCCGAGCAGTTCGGGGTCTTGTTTCCATTCGGTCAGCTCGGCGCTGACGACCTGGTCGTAGATGGCTTCGAGTGCGCTCATCACACGCGCCGGGTCGTGGTACGCATCTCGCCACCGTAAAGGCGAACCTCCGTCGCTGCTTGGGTCAGTCTAACTGAGATTTCCTGCCGAGGAACGCGGATTTCCTATCGCGACAAGCTTGGGGGCGCGACCCTTGGAGAGCATCTTCGTCGACGGCGAGCCCGACCTCCGGGCGAGCGTGGGCGCGACATACCTCGACAACACCAACGGGATCACCGACTACTACCCGTAACGCCGCCGGGGAGGCCCAGCACGTCTCGGTGAACCACCGTCCGCGCAGCTCGGTGCTGCTCTTCTCGCGGCTGATGGGCGAGAAGTTCGCCGACACCACCATCGGCGAGCACTTCATCACGAGCGAGCCTGAAACAGGCCCTGCAACAACCATCCGTACCGCGTCCACGTGTGACAGCCGAGTTTTCCGGGCCGTTCCACACCAACGTCGAACGGGGCGAGCGCTACGCGCTGACCCCGTTCCCCTCAGCGGTCACTGCGGCCCGCTCAGGAACGTCTCGACATCACTGGCAAACGCCGCGTGGTGCTGGAACAAGAACCCGTGCGCGGCGTCCGGGTAGATCTCAACCTGCGCCTGCGGGATCAGCCCGGCGAGCAGGTACGAGTAGTGCGGCAGGATCATCGGATCGCCGTCCCCGTTCGCGACGAAGACAGGCACGTCGATGGCGCTGACCCGCTGCAGCAGCCCGTGATCCGTGATTCCCCACGCGCACACCGCGTCGTACTGGGCCTGGCGTGTCTGCCACGTCGTTGGCGTGTCTCGGCCATCGATACGTGCGGCCATCCGTCGTAGGGTCTCCAAGCCCGCTTGCCGGCTTGGCGCCGAGCCCGTAAAGAACACGCTGAGGTAGCCGTCCGGGTTGGGAGCAGGGCTGCCGACGGCCTGGATGACTTCGGGGGCCCAACCATGCATCCCTGCTGCTCCTTGGGGGGCCGACGACGCGAGGACCAGTCGGCGAACGACCGATGGCCGGACCAACGCGATCTCTTGGGCGACGAAGCTTCCGATCGAAAACCCCAGGATGTCGACCTTCACGAGCTCGATGGCGTCGAGGAACGCGATCGCGTCCACGGCCATCTGCGCGATCGTGCTCGGCGTGGTTCCTGTGGACCCGCCGACGCCGGCGTTGTCGAACGTCACGACCCGCCGATTGGACGCCAGCTCGTCGATCAGCGCGGGATCCCAGTTGTCGAGGTTTCCGCGGAAGTGCTGAAGAAGGACCAGGGGTGGCCCTTCGCCAATCTCGCGATACGCGTAGTCGATCCCGTTCGCGGCGCTGACCAGTCCGTTGGGAGTTGCCAAGTACTCGGCGGCGGTCGGTGACGTTGCAGTCATAAGGTCCTCCTGCGGTTGATCTGTAACTGGGTCGGGACCGGGCGAATATCGCCGGGGCCCCGACGCAGTTGGGGGAGAGAGCAGCCGGCGATGAGTTCACGCCGCGCCGACATGGAGGACTTCCTCCATGTACCGACCAGCGGCATCGGCTGCCTCGTCCGACGGGCTCCCGTGCTCTCGCGCGTTCATGTAGGCGGCGTACCAGTCCCACCAGTTGTGCGCCGCATGGGTCTTCTCGTAGGGGTCGTGATGCTCCGCGGTTTCTCGGAGCAGGCCTGCCAGGGAAGCGATGTCCATCGTCAGTCCTCCCACTCCCGACCCGGAAGCCGCGTCTTGATCTCCTGCAGCAGCCACTCGTTGCCATCGGGATCGGAGAACGAGGCGTAGCTCTGATAGGACCGGCCGTCCGGATCCGGGCCCGGAACACGCCCCCCGTCGAGGTGGAACACCTCGCTGACCTCGACCCCGCACCTGCCGACGTCCGCACGCGCCGCCTCGATGTCCTCGACGGCAAGCAACAGGCGCTTGACGGAGCCGGGCTCGCCCGTGGTCAGGCCCTTCCCGAATGCGATCGAGCACGCCGAGTGCGGCGGTGTCAGCTGGACCGCGCGGAAGTTCTCCCCGCGGGCGATGTCGGCGTCGCATCGCCATCCGAGGCTCTCGTAGAAGTGCTTGGCCCGATCGACATCGGAGACGGGCAACGTCACGACCTCGAGCTTCATGTCGCAGGTCCCGACTTGACGGGCCTCGGTGGAGTGATCGGTGCTCACGCTGGTGGTGCTCATGGTGACCTCCGTCGGTCGATCGATATTGACAGGAGCGTCGCGCTCCGGTCGACGTGTCGCGCCCGTGAGTCCCTAGTCGGCTCCGCGGTGTCGGACGGCGAGCGACTGCACGCGGCGGCCGGACCTGGGGCCGGCGAAGGAATGCGGCGCGCGAGGCAGCCGCGCTCCGCCGACCGACGCACCAGCACCCGTCAACCCCGGTTGCGGTGATCGACTCACCCTCAACGACATGCCGTCCCATACTCGGCCTGCAGTTAGGTACTGGGGCGTGGTGGCTACGTCCGTTCAGGACTCGCTGGCGAGGAAATGCTCGCCAATCGGGGTGCCGGCGAACTTCTCGCCCACCAGGCGGGACAACACCAGCAGCGAACTGAGTGGCCGGTAGTTCGCCGCGATGTGCTGGGTCTGGCCGGCGGCGTTGCGGGTGATCCGGGCGACACAAGCGATCGGCTCGCCGCCGACCTGCGCGTTGTAGTCCTCGATGAAGTTGTTGTCCCCCCAGGGGCCGGCGAAGTTGAAGTCCTGGCGGTCATAAAGCGTGCGGATCGCGACGATGATGGACCGGACGGCGTTGGCGCCCTGCACGGCGCCGTCCAGCAGCGAGCCCTCCACGGTGACGTCGTCGGCCAGGTTGTCCAGCCACGCCGGGTAGTAGTCGGTGAACCTGCCAGCGGGATCGCCCGTTCCCACGTAGGTCGGAACGCCGTCGGTCGCTTGGGTATCGGGGATGTTGGTCATGGCGTCAGGATCGCCTACGACGTGAGCGTGTCGCGTCCGTGACACCCCAGTCTGACCCCAGTCTGACCCCAGTCTGACCCTAGTCTGGACCCTGGCTCGTACCGGAATGTTGCCGGCGCGAAACGTGGCCACGACGGCGTCGTCGAATGGCGTGCCGGCGCCGCGCTCACAGAGCGCAGAATCAGGATGTGGGCCGGGCGGCACGCTGCGGATATGGCGACGCGGCGAGCCGTGACGGTGTCGCACCGCTCAGCTCGTTCGGATCGGGATTGGGTGACGCGCGAGTATCAGACGAACTCCGCGCGGTACTCGTGAAGGAACTCGGCGACCGGGCGCGGGGGGCGGCCGGTGATCTGCTGGAAGGTGTCGGTCGTGTGGTCGTTCTCGCCGGCGAGGATCGCCCACTCGCGCGTGATGAGCAGCTCAGCCGTCCCCGCCGGTACCCCGGCGCCGGTGAGGCGCTCGAGGAACTGCCGCTCGGCCGCGACCCGGAAGGTGACCGGCTCGCCGAGTTCCGCCGAAAGCAGATCGAGCGCCTCCGGCCACGACATGGGAGTCGGTCCTGTCAGGTCGTGGTGCGCGCCCCAGAGCGCCGGGTCGGTGAGCACGCGCAGCCCGGCCTCGGCCGCGTCGCGATGGTCGATCAAGGCCATGCGGCCGCTTCCGGCGAGGCCCGTCCACGTGCGCGATGCGCGCACCTCGCGCGCCGCGGCGAGTAGCGACGCCGAGAAGATCGCAGGACGGATCGTCGAGTACGGCACCGCGGTCGAGGAAGCGAACTGGTCGATGCTGTAGTGGGCTCGCTGGTTAATCCCAAGTGAGCCCGCCGAGGCGTTGAGCACCGACAGGCGGGTGACATGCTCGATCGAGGGGATCCCGGCGGCGGCGTCGATCGCGATCCGCTGCAGAACGCCCTCGATCCCGATTGATCCCATCGCGATGAACACCGTGCGGATCCCGTCGAATGCCTCGGTAAGGTCGCGCGGGTCGTCCAGGCGCGTGGGACGGATGTGCAGCCCGCCGGGTTCGCCGAACGCGCGGCGGGCTTTGCCGGGGTCGCGAACGAGCGCGGTGACCGCCTCGCCGCGCGCGAGTACGCCGCGGACGATCTCGCTGCCGACGCGGCCGGTGGCGCCGATCACTGCGGTGGTCATCGCGTCTCCTTTCGGCAAAGCTCGATCAGCTCCGCCGCCAACTGCATCTGCTCGGGGCGGGCCTGCTCAGCCGCGGTCAGCCCGCCGCCAGCGGATACCTCGTGACCGCGGAATAACGCCGCCTGGCGGTCGTTACGCGCCGGTCTTGGGCGGCCTGACAACGAGAGCACCGGTAACGAGTTCAACGACGCCTGTCCTGACGTCAACGAGGCCGGCAACTAGAGCGCGTCTTCCTTGACCGCGACACACGCACTCCCCCGCGAACCGGCGCAATGCCTGAGACAGGTACGTGGCAGGACAGGGCGCGGATACCGCTCATCGTGTTTCCGTCGCCTCGTGCAGCGCCTCCGCCGCGTCGTGGCTGAGGAAGTACCGCGCGTAACGAGTGCCGGCGAAGTGCTCGCCCATGAGCTGCGACCAGAGCAGCACCGCGCCCAGCGGCCGGTGGTTGACCACGATCCGGGCGGCTTGGCCAGCCTCGTTGCAGCGCACTACCACCACGCTGCCGATCGGTTCGCCCCGCACCACCGACGTGTAGTCCTCGACGAACCCATGGTCTCCGCAGGAACCGACGAAGTTGAACTCCTAGTAGTCGTACAGCGTCCGAGCAAAGCCAAGGATCGCCCGGATCGCCTCCGGTCCCTCAGCGATCCCGGTCAGCACCGACCCTTCCATCGTCACGTCGTCCGCGAGGTTGTCCAGCCACTCTGGCCGGTAGTCCCGGCGCTGCCGGCTTACGTCGCCGCTGCCCAGGTACGCCGTCGTTATCACCGCCAACCTCCTTTGTTGAACGTCCTTTGGCGTATTTACGTCGATGGAAAGCCACCTCAACCGTGTCAACTGGACATCGCCCGATCATGCGAGACGAGAATTCTATGAAGCGATGGTCGAGGTCCGACGACACGACGTGGGCGCCCTGCTGAGCGAACCTTGCGCACGGCGCGAGACCGACGCCGCTCGCCCCGCGTGTACCGACACCTTGTCGCTGACGTTCACCGCCCGTCATTTCGAGTCGTGGTCGGTCCTGTCGAGGCCTCAGTCTTGTACGTCGATCCGGCGATCGTGCCCGTGAGCATCCTGGTCGGATCCCTGGTCTCGTGGGGACGTCTCGATGTTGCGCGGCCAGAAAGACCTGTCCCCAACGCACTAATTGTTCGGCGCCGCGGTCTCGCGTGACCCGCTTCTGGCGAGTGGTTCCGTCGCGATCCATGGATCGCCCCGTGGCGATCCTCGCGGCCGGCCGGGAAGACCTCGAGGCGATCAGCGTGCGGCACCGACGGCGGTGACCGCTTCCGCGAACGCGATCGGCGCTTCCTGGGGAAGGTTGTGCCCAATTCCTCCCTCGATCGTCCGGTGCGAGTAGCTGCCCGAGAACTTCGTGGAGTAGGCGTCGGGTTCAGGATGCGGTGCGCCGTTTGCGTCTCCCTCGAGAGTGATCGTGGGCACGGTGATGACTGGGCCGGCGGCGAGCCGCTCCTCCAGCTCGGCATACTCGGGTTCTCCGTCGGCGAGCCCGAGTCGCCAGCGGTAGTTGTGGATCACGATCGCCACGTGGTCGGGATTGTCGAAGGACGCCGCGCTGCGCTCAAACGTGGCGTCGTCGAAGTCCCACCTGGGTGAAGCGGTCCGCCAGATCAGCTTCGCGAACTCGCGCCGGTATTTGTCGTAGCCGTCGCGGCCGCGATCGGTCGTGAAGTAGTACTGATACCACCACTGCAGTTCGGCCTCGGGTGGCAACGGCAGCTTGCCGGCTGTTTGGCTGCCGATCAGGTAGCCGCTCACGGAGACCAGGCCGTGGCATCGTTCGGGCCAGAGCGCGGCGACGATGTCCGCGCTTCGCGCTCCCCAGTCGAACCCGGCGACGACGGCCGTTTCGATCGCGAGAGCATCCATCAGCGCGATCGCGTCGAGTGCGAGCGCCGCCTGCTCGCCGTTACGGACGGTCTTTTCTGTAAGGAAGCGCGTCGCTCCGAAGCCGCGAAGGTAAGGGACGATCACGCGGTGGCCTGCCGCCGTCAGGAGCGGAACGACGTCGGCGTAGCTGTGGATGTCGTACGGCCAGCCGTGAAGCAGGACAACCGCCGGCCCGTCCGCCGGCCCCCTGTCGAGGTACCCGACGTTGAGGGGGCCGGCATCGATCTGGCTGATGGCGCCGAGCACGTTCTCCGGATCGGTGGTGAGGGACACTTCACGCTCCGACGGGCACCGAGGTGACCGCCGCAACGGCTTCCAGGATCACGTTCGTCACGGCTTCCGGCTGCGAGATCATGATGACGTGGGAGCCAGCGACCTCCGTGATCTTGGCGCCAGCACGCTCCGCCATCGAACGGGTAACGTCGGTGCCGGCGGCCTTGTCTCCGGTGGCGACGACGGCCCAGGACGGCAGGTGCTTCCAGGCGGGCGGCCCGTTCGGCTCGGAGAAGGCGAACGCTGACACGGGCCGCTGGGTGGCTGCGATCAGCGCGGCCTGCTCGTCGGAGAGGTCGCCTGCGAAGGCGTCGCGAGCCTTCGCCGGGTCGATGTAGAACTCGGTTGCCGGGTCGCCGCTTCCGTTCGGGTACGTGCGAGGTACGAGGGCGCTGTTCAGCACGCTGTCCTTTGAACCATCCTCGACTACGCCGAGGGTCTCGCCTTCCTCAGGGGCGAAGGCCGCTACGTAGACGAGGCCGACGACGTTCGTTGCGTTGGCGGCGGCGTTCGTGATCACTGCGCCGCCGTAGGAATGACCCACGGCGAGCACAGGGCCATCGATCTGCCCGAAGACCGAAGTGGCGTAGGCGGCGTCGGCGACGATCCCCCGGAGCGGGTTTGCGGGCGCTGTGACGGGCACGCCCTTGTCCTGTAACCGCGTGATCACGCCGGTCCAGCTCGATGCGTCGGCGAACGCGCCGTGGACGAGGACGACGGTCGGCATATCGGTGTTGCTTGGCTCGGCCACGAGATCTCCTTTTCAGGCGAAGAAGTCGATGAGTAGTTGATTGACGCGTTCTGCCTCGTCGTGATGGACCCAGTGCGACGCGTTGGGCAGGCGTTCGACGCGGTCGAGGTTGGGCACGTCGTCGTGGTCCGGCTCGGCGAGGTCGGAGCCGAGGTAGGAATCGCGTTCTCCCCAGATGACCAGCGTCGGCGCCGAGATCGGCCGGAGCTTCGCTAGGGCTTCCTTCTGGGACTGCCTCACCGAGGCGCGGTAGTAGTTGATCATCCCGGCCGCTGCGCCTGGCTGCGACCACGCCTCGATGTAGCGGTCCATCTCCTCCTGCGTGTAGGGCGGGTTCGCATCTTGGAGGAAGTGCCGGAAGAAGTGCCAGTCTCTGGCGTGCACCACGTCCTCGGGCAGTCCCGGTGTCGCGAAGAAGAAGAAGTACCAGGACTTGCGGAGCTGGCTTGGGTGGTGCAGTCCTTCGGAGAGGCGCCGCGGGTGGGCGGCGTTGAGGATGGCGAGTCGGTCGACCACCTCGGGATGATTCATCGCGACGGTCCAGGCGATGCTCCCGCCCCAGTCATGACCGACCAACAGCGCGGACTTGGCACTGCGTTCTTCGATCAGGCCGCGGATGTCGGCGGCGAGTAGGTTGACGGCGTAGGCCTCGAAGCCCTCTGGCTTCGATGACAGGTTGTAGCCACGCGTGTCGGGGGCGACGACCCGAAAACCGGCGGCCACGAGCGGTTCGATCTGTAGCCGCCAGCCGAACCAGAACTCCGGGAAGCCGTGCAGGAGCACGATCAGCGGCCCATCGCCGGCCTCGACGTAATGCAGTTTCACGTCACCCACATCGGCGTATCCCTCCCGAAGTTCGATCCCGTCATCGGCACCGCGTATCAGCGGATCGTTGATGACCGCATGGTCGGTGAGGTTCTCGGTCGGGTTCATGATTGCGTCTGCCCTTTCTCGTGTGGTCACGGTTTGTTGTTGTGCGCTCATGACTTCCTCCTGAGTTGTTGTCGCGAGAGGAATCTCCCGCTTGCCGCGTTGCGTCGCATCAGGGTCTCCCTAGTCACTGCCCTGGCGGTCCGGGTCCGTCCGCGCCGGCTGCCCAGAATGCGCAGTGGTGGATGGCGGAGAAGCCCGTCTCGACTTGCGGCTGCGGCGGGACGAGCGACATCTCCTGCGCGCGGTTGTCGAATGATGGCCAGGGCAGTACTCCCGAGGACGGGTTACCGCTCGCGGCGAAGGTCGCCCACGCGGTCCGCATGGTGGCGGCGAGCGATTGCTGGTCGGCGTTGAGGCTGCCCGGCGCCGGGGCGTTCGGCAGGTCGAACAGGTACTGCAGCTCCGAGGAGTGCGTCGCGATGGGAGGCAGGGCGCCGGGCGACGCGAAGCGCTGGGGCGCGTTGTCGTCGTTGAACTGGTAGGCGAAGGTCGGCACGCGGGCAGACGTCCAGCGGTCGACCTGCAGAGCCGGGCACGCGAAGTTCGCGTCCGAGACCAGCGCGCTGAACGCCGCGTCCGGCAGCGGGTACGCGGCGAGTGGGTACTCGGCCGCGATCGCCGCGGCGCGACCGGGCGACGCTCCGAAGACCGCCGCGATGTCGGGCTGGTAGCTATCGGGGGTCACCGGCTCAGTCGGGACGAGCACGAACGTCCCGCCGCTCACGGCCACGTGGAGGCCCGCGGTGAAGATCAACTCCTCGTCGTGGTTGATGCCGTTGAGGATCGGCACGTGCGCGAACCGCCCAGCAGCCAGCGCCGCCCCGATCGACTCGGTGAGGACCCTGCCGTCGACGACGCCGGGAATCCCCGCGCCGAAGTCGTCGACGAGGTCCGAGACCGGCAGGTGGCGTAGGCACTGCGCGGTCTGGTGCTTACAACCCGCCTCGGCGGCAAACGCCTCACCGGCACGCTCGGCGTCGGCGAGGGACTGCTGCTTGAGCGCGAACGCGCCGCTCTGAACGATCGCCCGCTCAAACAGCCCACGCGAGCCCGGCGACACGAGCTGGGCCAGCACCGACAGCCCGCCGGCGGACTGGCCGGCGATGGTGACGTTGTGCGAATCGCCGCCGAACTGTCCGATGTTGCGCTGCACCCAGCGCAACGCCGCCTGCTGGTCCATCAGCCCGTAGTTGCCGGCCGGACCACCCGGCCACGAAGCAAGTGCGGGGTGCGCGAGGAAGCCGAGCGCGCCCAGCCGGTAGTTGATCGTCACGACGACAACCCCGTCCGCCGCGAGCTTGGAACCGTCGTAGTTGCGGGCGCCGTCCTCCGTGAGGCCGCCGCCATGGATCCACACGAGCACCGGCCGGTCCGCGTCGCGGCGCAGCATCGACGTATACACGTTGAGATACAGGCAGTCCTCGGAGATCGGGCCGGGCGGCAAGAACGGGCTAGCCGCCTGCGGGCAGCTCGGCCCGAACTGAGTCGCATCGCGCACTCCCCGCCAGGCAGCCGGAGACTGCGGAGGGCGCCACCGCAGGTTCCCGGTCGGGGGAGCTGCATAGGGCAGCCCGAGGAACTCGTACCCGCCGGGTACAACCACGCCGCGGACTGAGCCTCCCTCGATTCTCACCAGCGGGCCGCCTACAGAGCCCGAGGCCTCGGACGCGGCGCCACTGCCCCCGGCGGTGGCGCTCCTCGCCAGCAAGCTCAGCGTGATGACGGCCGCGCAGAAGGCGGTCAGCAGGACACGCCGAGATCGGATCATGTTCATGACCTTGCCTCCTTCAGTTCGGGAGAGTCCGGCCGGTCTGTCAGCGCCGGACCGCTGATCATGCGCACACTGTCGTCGGGCTAGGGTGTAATTCGCATCAGGGAAGCCCTAGTTCCTGCACGAGCCCCGCCGCGGGTAGTCCCGGGCAGGGGAGTCGCCGGGCTCGACCGGCGGTCGAGCACGCGGTTCAGATGCTCGCGGCTCGTGATCCCGAGCTTGGTAAACCGTCGTGTAGGTGATAATTGGCCGAGCGGGGCTGGTGAACATACGGGAGGCCGATCTCAGTGTTCGTCAAGGGTTCCGACCACAGGGTGGCTGCGCTGACGGTGCCGGCGCGGTCAATTCTCCGAGCATGCGGGCAAGTGCCAGTTCCGCGTCACGCGTCTGAAAGCCGTGCTTCAGTGCGAGCCCGATCCGCCGCCGAACCTCGGGCGTACCTACTCCCGCGCCGAACAAATCGGAATCGCGACGGAAGTCCTCGACGGGCGCGAGCGCAATCGCATTGACCCGATCCTTAACAACGGCGTGACCGGCGGCCGGAAACGCGGCGATCCGATGAGCGAGCGAGCTGACGAAGTCGTCCAGTGCGTGGGCGGGTAACGCCCGATTGATCCAGCCGTAGCGTTCCGCCAGCTCGGCGTCGTAGTCATCGGCGCCCAGCATGACCTCGAGTGCTCGGCCACGGCCCATCAAGCGCGTGAGGTGCTGCGCGGCGCCTCCGCCGGGGAGCTGACCGAACGCTGGCTCGAACTGGCCAAAGACCGCCGACTCGCGCGCGGCGAAGCGCATGTCGCACGCCAGCACGAACTCGCTGCCCGCGGCGCGGACGCGACCCTCGATCTGCGCGATCGTGACGAGCCGGCTCGCGCTCAGATAACGAAACAGGAGACCAATCGACGCCTCGCCCGTCAGCCGCGCCGCCTCGGCTCGGTACTCCTTGATCCGCGTCACGTCGACGTGGGAGATGAAATAGTCAGGATCACCGCTCTCAAAGACGAGCACCTGGACGGTGTCATCGGCTTCCGCAGCCTCGATGAGGGAGACCAGATCGCGGACCAATTCGGGTCCGAGAAGGTTCATCGGCGGCGCGTCGATCGTTACGAACAGCACGCCGTCTTTCTTGCACACGGTGAGCGTGGCGAACTCTACGGATGTGGGCCGGTTCATGAGGATCCCCTTTCAAGGGAGGTCACGGCTTTGATTGGAGACTCGCTGAAGCCCGGTCCTACGATCTGACCCTCGCGCCCGTGACATCCCCGGCCGGGTCGCCGGTCCCGCGTTGAAGCAATTCCGGACATATGACCCCGCCGAGCGTGTAGGGATGTCCAGGGCATGCCGGCGCAAGGGACGATCGCCGGGGTGCCGCTGGTCCGCGTCGTCTGGACCCGCCACGAGTGAGCTGCACGCGTGCGCTCCGACGCCGAAGTGTCCAGAGAGGGGGAATAACGCATTCGGTACTCACACTGCTGCTCCGGCGGCCGCCGCTGCCTCGGTGTCGGCGGGGTCCATGATGCGGCCGCCGAGCGCGAGCGCGAGCAGCGTACCCAGGACAGCCCAGACCACCAGCACGAGGATTGGGCCCGCGATCCGCGCGCCGCCGAAGAACAGCGCCGACCGCGTGAGGTCCACGCTCGCACCAGGCGGCAACACGCCGCCGATCGTTCTCCACAGGCCCGGCAACAGTGGCCGGGCGAACGGCCCGCCTGACGCCGAGTTGCCGAGGATGACGAAGACGAGAATGACGAGTCCGGTGCCGGCCGGGCCGAGCGCGGACTGGACACCGGCCGTGGCGGCGCCGCTGGCGAAGATGGTCAGCACCGCGATCGCGGACAGCGCGACCACGTGGCCAGAGAACACATCAAAGCTCACGCGCAGCATGACCACGCTGAGGATCCCGGACACGATCGCGAACCCCGCGAGCGCTCCGATCCGCGCTGCCGCGCGTCGGCTGCTGGTGCTGCGCGGGCTCCCGATCAGCCCGATCAGCGTCGCGGCGATGTAACCGCCGAACATCCACGCGACCACCGCGTAGAACGCGGCGGTCCCGTTGGGGTCCTCGAGCGGCAGCGGCTTGACATCGGTGATCCGGACGGCCGGCCGGTCCTGCGCGGCGGCGAGGAGGTTGAACGTCTGTTCCAGCGCGACGGCGGTCGCCCGGTTCGCGGCCGAGGCGACGAACAGGCGGTTCGTAGCGGGCTCGTAAGCGCCGTAGACCTCGCGATCGTCGATCTGCGACAGGGCATCGGGCCGGGACGAGGCCTGGCGAGCATCGAGCGGGTCACCGGGCAAGCGGTTCAGCCTCACCGCAACCGAGGCAGGGCCGACGACGGCCACCGGCACGTGGTGGGGCGTCGGATCGTGGAACGCACCGACGTAGAAGAACGCGAACGCCAGCATCAGCACCGTCGCGGGAAGGAGCACGAGCGCGACCGCCTTCGGCGTCGGCGCGGTGTTCGCCATCAGACTCTCGGCAGCGCCTTCGGCGGGTGCATCTCGATCTGCGTTGTCTCCGAGGCTCACGCCCTCGGAGGGCGGCGCGGTTTCCATCTCGATCAGACCCGGATTTGAACGTCGTCGTTGACCTCCTGCACCTCGTACACCCGCAGCGGCTCGGTCGCTGGGCCGTTGATCACGGCTCCCGTGGTGAGGTCGAACCGGGAGCCGTGGCATTGGCACATGAGCGCCGTCCCTGTCAGCAGTCCTCCAGAGAGCGGGCATGACCGGTCCGCGCAGGTGCAGAGATCGTCGAACGCGTAGAGGCGCTCCGCGACTCGCGCGACTGAGATCCGTCGCTTGAGGTCGTCGAGGTAGTAGGGAACGACAAAGTCGTTGGGAATCGCGTCACCGCGCCCCACGGTTCGGAGGGCCCGGGCTGCGAGCTCGGTTGTCATCGTGTTCTCCTTCGTTCCGGTCGGCTCGTTAGGGATATGCGGGAATGACTTCTTCCTTCGTTGCGTCGAGTCGCAGCTCGCCTGGAGCGCCTGCGGGCACAACCGCCCGGTGCGGCCGGATCGGGTCGATGCGCTCGTAGCCGGCGCCCAGGGGTGGCCGAGTGTCCTCGTCGCCCTGGTTCGGCCAGAGCGAGATCGCGCGTTCGACTAGGGCCGTGATCGAGAGTGACGGGTTCACTCCGGG
Organism: uncultured Solirubrobacterales bacterium; assembly: GCA_963701945.1. Classification (GTDB taxonomy): domain Bacteria; phylum Actinomycetota; class Thermoleophilia; order Solirubrobacterales; family Solirubrobacteraceae; genus Palsa-465. Next base: position 89,132 of record CAVPBV010000004.1, read on the forward strand.
ATTGGCCGGCATCACGCTGCCGTCCATGACATGGAGGCCCGGCTGGCCGAACATCCGCAGGTAGGGGTCGACGGCACCGGTCTCGCTGCTCTCGCCGATCGGAATCCCGCCGACGAAATGGGCGGAGGCGTTCCGGTTTATGACCTCGGTCGCGAGCGCCGCTTCGTGGGCTCCCAGCTGCGTGGCCACACGGTCGACGAAGTCCTCGATCGCCGGGACGTGCACCGACGGCGGCGTTCCGGATGGCTTGCTGTGGAGCAGGCCGTCGTGCCAGTACAGCTCGATCGAGGTGTCAGTCGTCTGCGAGCAGAGCGCAACGAAGGAGCGCTCGGACCAGTGGCGCGGGTCGGCGGGCAAGATCTCCTCGCTCGGGTGCTTGAGGATCTCCTTGAGCCAGGACTCGAACGAATGCTGCTGCTCGCCGTGCTGGTGGTAGGTCCCGAGGAATGCGAACACGTTGCTTCCGAGCCCCCAATAGGTCGGCTCGATGCTCGTCACCGGATCCGGCCAGGTGCCCGAGGTGATCGTGACCGACCCCGGCATGATGTGGATCCGCTCCCGATCGCGCTCCCACTCCGCGTGGGTTCGCGTGATGTAGAGAAGCTGCTCAGAATTGGTCCGCGCGCGTTTCCCGAGCTCGCTCGACAGGCCCCTAAGGCGACCCTTGTGCTGCATGTGATGCAGAAGCTTGGCCGACCCGTAGGCGTGGGCGGCCACGATCACCTGCTCGGCCGTGTAGGTGTTGTGGTGGAGGTACCCGGCGCGTTGTGCCCAGCCGGGGTGCCGCGTGTGCACCTCGAACCCGCCTCCCTCGAGTGGCGCCAGGTCGAACACCTCGTGCATGTCGTGAACCTGCGCGCCGAGCTTCTCGGCAAGGTAGAGGTAGTTGGTCGTCAGCTTGTTCTTCGCGTTGTGGCCACAGCCGTTGTTGCAGTTGCCGCAGGAGATGCAGCCGGTGCGCCGCGGCCCGACCCCGCCGAAATAGGGATCGTCGGCCTCGACTCCGGGCGTGCCGAAGTAGACGGCGAGTGGGGCCTTGTTGTGGGTCTCGCCTCGGCCGATGTCGTTCGCGACCTGCTTGATGGCCCGGTCGACGTCCGTGGGCATGTACGGGTAGCGGACGACGCCGAACATCCTCGCGGCCTGGTCGAAGTACGGCGCCAACTCGTCGGCCCAATCGGTGATGCCGGCCCATTCTTTCGCGTCGAAGAACTGCTTCGGTGGGACGTACATCGTGCTCGCATACACGTGCGAGCCGCCGCCGACACCCGCCCCGGAGAGGACGAGCACGTCGTCGAGGTACTCGATCCTCTGAACTCCGTACAGCTCCGCGGCGGGGAACCAGACGAAATGCGCCAGGTCCCACTGAGTCTTCGGGATGTCCTCGTCCGCCCAGCGCCGGCCGGACTCCATCACGCCGACCCGGTAGCCCTTCTCGGCGGCGCGCAGCGCGGCGACGCTCCCGCCGAACCCCGAGCCGATGATCACCACGTCGTAGTCAAAGCCCGCCATAAGTCCTCTCCCTTCTCGCCCTCGCCGCAGCTGGCGATTGATGCGCACACTGTCGTCGGACTGGGGTGTGCCTCGCATCAGGGAAGCCCTAGTTCCCGCACCAGCGCCGGCGCGGGGGCCGCTCGGAGGGTCGCCTGGCTCAGTCGCCCAGCCGCACGCGGTCCAGGTGCTCGCGGCTCGCGATTTCCAGCTTGGTGAACACTTTGTGCAGGTGGTACTCGACAGTGCGGGGGCTGATGAACAGCCGGGCGCCGATCTCGGCGTTCGATAGACCGTCGCGGACGCGCTGCGCGATCTGCATCTCTTGAGCGGTGAGCTCGTCCCGGGTCTCGACCGTGCGCTTCCGGGCAGTTTCGCCGGTGGCGAGCAACTCGCGAGCCGCGCGCGCGGCGAACGCCTCGGCGCCCATCGACGTGAACATTTCGTGTGCGTGCGTCTCAGCCGTCTTGTGCGTGGCAATCGGGCGGGCGGATTGCAGCGTCATGGGCGGGTGCCCGTGATCGAGTCGAGGATGGCCGACGCGTACTCCGTCGGTGCTTCCTCCCAGACGAAGTGGCCGGCGTCGATCAGGACCACGCGGCTGTTCGGCAGCCGCTCGTCCAGGAACTCGGCATTGGCGACCGGGACGACCCGGTCGTGGCGGCCGTTGATGATCGTCACCGGCGTGGCGATCTCCGGCAGCAACTCGGCCAGCTCGGGCAGCTCCTCGGGATACCTTCGCACGTAGCGCATCGACTCGACGAAGCGGTCGCCCTCATAACAGCTGAGGTAGTCCGCGCGGACGTCGTCGGGTATCCCGCCCGCGATCGTGTCGGCCGCGACGTTGACGATCGCGCGGGGATCCATCCTGCGGTACTTGTCGAGGTCGGGGTCGAGCACCCACGACTTCAGCGGCTCACCAAGCTGGATCGGCACCGCCGCCCCGCCGGTGCCGACGATCACGCTCGCGATCCGCTCCGGGTGTGCCGCCGCCGCGAACAGGGCGGCCGAGGTCCCCACGTCCGGCGCGACGATGTGTGGCCGGCCGAGATCAGTCTCGACGATGAGCTGTTCGAGGAACGCGCCCATCGCCCGCGGGGAGAGGAGGTCGTCGCGGCGTTCGGATGCGCCGAAACCTGGCAGGTCGATCGCGAAGAGGCGGGCGTGCTCGGCAAGGGTGGCCCACATCGGCGCGAACGCGTACACGCTCTCCGGCCACGGACTGGTGAGCAGAACAGTCGGCTTCCGTGAGGCACCGCTGTCGGCGTACCGAATCCGGACACCGTCGACAGTCCGGAAGCGGAGTTCAAGGGTTTGCGCGCCTGTGATCATTGACAGCTCCTTGAGTTGTTGCTGGGGGTGGAGAAGGCCCCGCGTTCCGGGGTCGCGTCGCGCCTCCGGGCCGGTGATGTCAGCCTGGTTTCGAACGACGAAGTGTGTGCAGACTGTTTTCGGGATTGGGAGCGGTTCGTATCAGGGAACCCCTGGTTCCGGCACGAGTCGCAGTGCGGGAACCCCGGGGACGGGGTCGCCAGTCTCAGTCGCCCGGTAGCACACGGTCAAGGTGTTCGCGGGAGGCGATCCCGAGCCGGGTGAACACCTTGTGCGGGTGGTACTCCACGGTGCGCGGGCTGATGAACAAACGGGCGCCGTTCTCGGCGTTCGAGAGGCCGTCGGGGGCGAGCCGAGCAATCTGTCTTTCTTGGGCGGCAGTTCGTCAAGGCTCTCAGCCCTGCGCGATCGAGCTGCTTCGCCGGTCGCCAGCAGCTCGCCTCCCGCGCGTGAACGCGTCCGCCAGCACGAGCGCGAGCGCGGCGGCGACGAACGCGGCGATGCTGATGAGGCCGTCGCGGAAGGCCGAGGCGAAGTCGCCGCGCGACGCCGCGAGCTGGTCGTAGAAGACCATGCCGGTGATCGCGATGCCGGCGGCCGAGCCGATCCGCTGACCGGTCTGCAGCACGCGGCGGCGCTTCCGGCGCGCTCGACCGGCACCCGGGACAGCGTGAGGGTCAGGTTGGGCGAGATCACGAGCCCGCTACCGATGCCAGCGATCAGCAGCGGCAGCGCTATCCACAGCGCGACGTCGTAGGCGGGGTGGGCGCGCACCGCGAGCCAGACGCCGGCCAGCCCGACGAGCACCAGGGCGAGCCCGAAGGCCACGAGCTTCGGCCCGCGGCGCAGCGCCTGGCGCCTGCCCGCCGACGCGACCAGCGCGCTGCCAATGGCGAACGGCGTGACTGCGAGGCCGGACTTCCACGCCGGGTAGCCCAGCCCGAGCTGGAGGTACTGGGTCTGGATGAAAAACAACGCGATGAACCCGGCGAAGAAGATGAGACCCACGGGGGCGCCGAGCGCGTAGGAGCGGATCCGGAACAGGTCGAGTGACACCAGCGGCTCGCGGGTACGGCCGTAGCGGCGCTCGTGCAGCACCCACGCGACCAGCAGCAGGGCGCCCAGCGGGAACAGCGCGAGGCGGAGCGAGCTGTGCCACGTGCGCTGCTCGATGAACGGCACGAGGATGCACAGGATCGCCGCCCCCAGCAGGATGACGCCGAGCGGGTCCATCGTCTGGGGCTGGCGCTCGGCCGCGGTCGGCGCCGGCAGGTAGCGGCGGGCGAGCAGCAGGATCGCCGCGCCGATCGGCAGGTTGACGAAGAACACCGGCCGCCAGCCGTCGTGGACGCCGAACAGCGCGATCAACGCGCCGCCGGTGAGAGGGCCGATCGCGCTCGACACGGCGATCGTCGAGCCGAACAGGCCAAACGCCTTGCCGCGCTCCTCGCCGCGGAACAGGCTCTGGATCAGGCCGGAGATCTGCGCGGTTAAGAGACCGCCGGCGAACCCCTGGACGATCCGCGTCAACACGAGCGCGAGCGCCGTCGGCGCCAGGGCGCAGGCCGCGCTGGCGACCACGAACAGCGCCACGCCGACCATGAACACCGGCCGCCGGCCGTGCGCGTCTCCGAACCGCCCCGCCGGCACGAGCAGCAGCCCCAACGCCAATGCGTAGCCCGCGACGATCCACTGCAGCGCGTTCTGCTGCGCGTGCAATCCCCGCTCGATGCTCGGCAGGGCGACGTTGACGATCGAGACGTCCAACAGGGTGATGGACCCGGCGGCGAGGACAACGGCGAGCGCCATCCAGCGGTCCGGCTCCGGGCGATATTCGTCCTGCGGCGGCGGCGCCGGAGAAGTAGAGGCTGCGGCGACTACTACGGACCCTGGCTCGTCGACACCTGGATCGATGGTCTCGAGCTCAGGCGGATGGCGTACGAAGTCGGATGACATCTGTCAGTGCTCCAATCTCAGTCCGGTTGCGCAAGCGGGTGGCGCCTGTGAGGTAGGTGTCCATCCGGAGGCCGACCTGCGGCACAGTGTCTATGTGCCAACGGCCCGTTCGCATCAGGGAGGCACCGGTTCTCCCGCACACGATCCGCTGCAGGGATCGTCGGAACCGTTACGGCGCTCAGGCGGGCGGCAGCACCCGGTCCAGGTGCTCGCGGGTGGTGATCCCCAGCTTGGTGAACACCTTACGCAGGTGGTACTCGACGGTACGCGGGCTGATGAACAAACGGGCGCCGATGTCGGCGTTCGAGAGGCCGTCGCGGGCGAGCTGAGCGATCTGCTTCTCCTGGGCTGTTAGCTCGTCCCGGGTCTCGGCTGAGCGCTTTCGAGCTGTTTCGCCGGTCGCCAGCAACTCGCGTGCCGCGCGGGCAGCGAACGCCTCGGCGCCCATCGAGGTGAGCATGTCCCGCGCTTCGCGCAACTGCTCGCGAGCGTCGATTCGGCGTCTGTCGCGCCGCAGCCATTCGCCGTAGAGCAGGTGACTACGGGCCAGCTCGAGCGACAACCGGGTGCGCCCGAGGCGTTCGATCGCCTCGCGGTAGAGCTCATCAGCGAGCGCGCCCTCGCTCAGCAGTGCTCGCGACCGCGCCTCGATACCGAGCGCCAACTCGGTGGCCGCCACCCCTGTGCGCTCAGACAAGCTCTCGATCGCGGCGTTCGCCACGTCGGCCTGGCCGGAGTGCATCGCGGCCTCCACGACCTCGGGCAACGCCCACACCGAGACCAACAACTCATCCCGTGCGCTAGCGCTTTGGGCGGGGCCTAAGGCGGCTTCGTATCGGCCGAGACCGTTGTAAAGAAGCGCTCGAGCGTGCTCGGAGAACGTGAGCACAACCCCCTCGCCCCGCGCGATCGCACGTGGCTCGGTCGCGTCGAATAACGCGAGCGCCTCGGCCTCGATCCCGCGACAGCCGGCCAGCGGCAGTCTCCCGAAGACCACCGGTTCCACGCCAATCGCGGTGGCGATTGCGTCGGCCTCGTCCAGCAGCGCGGCCGCGCCATCCAAATTGCCCTCCAAGCAGCGCAGGTGCGCGAGATTGTTGAGCGCGAGTGGGAGCACTGCGAGCGCGCCGTTCTCGCGCGCCAGCTGAACGCCACGGGTGGCGATGGAATCCCATGTGTCATCTGCGAACAGGTCGGGGGCTACGCGCCGGGCCAGCCAAGGCCAGCGGACACCTGGCGCCTCGCGCTCGCCCTCATCGCGAAGCGCGGTGAGTGCACGCTTGAGAGTTGGTGCACTGGCGGCGTAGCCGTCAGTGAACCGAATCGCCAGCCCATCGAGCAGCAGGTCCACCGGGCGTGGTCCCCCTGGTCGCGGTGGTGCCGTGCGAGCCGCGTTGGCGGCCTCGAGCATGCCCGGGCCGAGACGGGCGGCCACGCTCGCGGCTCGCGCCGCCTCCAAATGGGTATCGCGGGCAAGGCCTGGGTCGATCGGTTCGAGCCGCCTGGCTGCGTCGAGCAGGAGCGGCAGCGCGTCTGCGGCTCGCCTCAGATCTAGGAGGATCTGGCCGTGGAGACGCTGCAGCTTGGCGCGGTCGACCTCGTCAAGCGGCCCGGCGTTCGCGGTCGCGAGCAGCGTCAACGCGGACTGGCGGTCTCCGGCCAGCTCTTTCGTGGCGGCCGCCTCGAGCGCCCGGCGTGCCCGCCGTCCAGGCTCTGCCGTAAGCGCCGCGGCGCGCTCCAGAAAGGCGGCGGCGGCCGCAAGTCCTCCTCGGGCGCGCGCACGCTCGGCCGACTGCTCGAGCTCGTCCGCGACGTCGTCGTCGGGCCCGGCGGTGGCATGAGCGCGGTGCCACACGCGGCGATCGGGATCGAGTTCGGCGTCGGTGGCGGCTGCGAGCGCCTGATGCGCGGCTCGGCGCTCCTCGGTCGGCGCCGCGCGATAGGTCGCCGAGCGCAGGAGCGAGTGGCGAAACGCGACTTGCAGGCCGAGCTCTAGTAGCCCATCTGCTTCCGCGGGAGCTAGCTCGTCGGTCGAGATTCCGAGTTCGCCCGCCGCCCGGATGAGCAGCGCAGGCTCACCCGTCGGGTCGGCCGCGGCTACAAGCAGCAAGCGCTGCGTTGCAGACGGGAGCTGTTGCACGCGCTCTCGGAAGCTCGCTTCAATGCGGTCTGGGACTGATCCGTCCCGGGGGAGCCCAAACCCGCCGGCGAGCACCCCGGGCGACGACCGTCGTGGGAGCTCAAGCAGGGCAAGGGGATTGCCGTGCGTCTCGGCAAGTAGTCGGTCGCGCACGCGCTCGTCCAGGGGCGTGTTGATGACCGATGCGAGCAGCTCCCGCGCGGAGGCATCCGGCAATCCGCCGACCCGCAGCTCGCGCAGCCCGGCCAGCTCCTCAAGCCTGCCTGGCTCGCGCTCTGCGAACAGAAGGACGACGGCCTCGGCGGCCAGGCGACGGGCCACGAATGCCAGCACTTGGACCGAGGACCGATCAAGCCACTGGACGTCATCGACAAGGCAGAGCAGCGGATGCTCCTCCGCCGCGTCCGAGAGCAGGCTGAGCACGGCGAGCCCGACGAGAAATCGATCGGGTTGCGCGCCCGCGCTCAAACCGAACGCGGTCGCCAGCGCGTCACGTTGTGGCGCCGGCAACCGCGCCCGACCGTCCAGCAGTCCCACGCACAGCTGATGTAGGCCAGCGAACGGGAGCTCCATCTCCCATTCCGCCCCAACCGCGCGCAGGACCCGACAGCCCTCGGCACGGTCCGCGGCGTAATCCAGTAGGGCCGATTTTCCTATTCCAGGCTCGCCGCGCAGCACCAACACGCCGCTCCGCCCAAAGTGCGCCTCTACCAGCAGCTGATCGAGCGTCGCACACTCGGTCCCGCGGCCGGCGAGCCCGGCGCGCACGTGCCGAGTCGGCGGAACGGGCATCCCAACCGCCAGCATAACGTCGGGGCGGTCGGGCGCTGGCACTAACCGCCCGACAGCATGGCGACGATCCGGACCTCCCGCGCGCCTGTGAGTGGGCACGCCAGACCGCCGCGCTCGCGCGCGTCCGTGCCGTCGACGTACACGTTGAGGTGCTGCCGCAATTCGCCCCGCTCGTTGACCACGAGATCCGCCACCGGCAGTGCGTAGAGTGCGTCGGCGAGGGTCTCGGCCTCGACGTCGAAGCGCTGTCGCCCCTCCGCTTGGGCGGCCAGCAGGCTCGGCACCACTACCCGGACCATGTCGTGACCTCGACCGACAGGATCGGCGGCAGGTGCCGCACCGCCTCCACCCACCTCTCGCCCGGGACAAGCGCAAAGACCGAGCCGCTCTGGGTCCCGAAGTACATCGACTCCGAATCGAACGCGGAGGCCTCACGGAGCACGGCCGCCCAGGCCTGCCGTGGCAGGCCATCGGCCATCCGCTCCCACGTCTGCCCGCCGTCCCGCGTCCGGTAGACACCTAACCCGTTCACGGTGTGGTGATACTCGTAGCCCTTCTCCGGGATCACGACGGCTACGTCCGGGTTGCGCGGATCAAGCATGATCGTGAAGCCGAACGGGCCGGGCAGCCCGTTTCCGTCGAGCCGCTCCCAGGTATCGCCACGATCGTCGGAGCGATACACGCCGCAGTGGTTCTGCTGCCAGAGGCGCTCGGGCCGCGCGGGGTGGACCAACAGCTTGTGGACGCACTGGCCAACCGCTGGGAATGGGTCAGGAATCAAGTCGAACTCAACATCTCGGTTCTTCGGTGCCCACGTATCGCCGCCGTCATCGGTCCGGAAGGTCCCTCCGCCCGAGATGGCGACGTACATGCGTTGGGTGTCGCTCGGATCGAGCTGGATGCAATGCAGAGTGAGCCCGCCCCTGGAGGGAAGCCATTCGTCTCGCGTCGGGTGCTCGAGTATCCCCCGATTGGGCTCCCAGGTCTCGCCGCGGTCGTCGGAGCGGGACAGGAAGGCCGGGTCTCCTCCGAGATACACGGTCCCAGGCTCCTCGGCCCTCCCCGGCTCGACATGCCATGTGGCGTTCACCATCAGGCCTGTCTCGTTTGGCAACGCGAGCTGTCGCGACCGCCTCCAGGTCTTGCCACCGTCCGTTGAGCGCTGGACCGTCGGGCCATAGACCAGGTGATTTGCGGCCGCGTAGAGGGTGCCATCGCGCTCGTCAGCGATCGCGTGGTAAATGCCCCAGCCCTCGAGGAGAGGGCCCTCGACCCGCCAGCTGTCTCGGCGGTCGTTCGCTACGACCAGGAAGAGCCCCTTGCGGGTACCGACCAGCACCATGACTCCCACAGTTAGGACGCGAGCCTAACGTCTGCGGGCGCCCGACGGAGAAGAATGCATGCCCACGCCCCAACCCGAGCCACCTGGAAATCCCTGCGTTATCGACTAGGTCTGAACGAAGATCCGCGCGATCTGTCCGCGCGCTCCGGCTGGGCTAATCCATCACGGCACGCGAACGCCGTTCGCCGTGGTCAACCGCCCGGCGAACGCGAACACGGTTTGGCGCAACACCGCCTCGAGATCGAACGGCTCGAGCGCCGAGATCGCGTCGCACGGGATCACGACGCCGTACCAACGCAGCGCGGCACTGGCCGCCGTGTATTGGACGCAGATGTTCGCGAGGGTGCCGCAGACGACCAGTGTGTCGACGCCCCAGACACGCAGCAGGTGATCGAGTGGGGTGCCGTAAAACGCGTCGTAGCGGACCTTGCGGAGGACCGAGTCGTCGGGGCCGGGCGCCAGCTCGGCGATGATCTCCCACCCCCAACTGCCCTCGCGGCAGTGTTCGGGCCAGATCTCCCATTCGGGATCGCCCCCGCGATGGGTGTCCTGGGTGTAGATGACGCGCATGCCGCTCGCCCGGGCCAGCTCCAGCAGGCGTGTAATCGCGGCGACGGTCGCCTCCGCGTCGGGCACGAGCAGGCTGCCTCCCTGCTTGACCAGGTCGTTTTGCATGTCCATCACGACCAGCGCCGTCCTCCCCGGGTCAACGTAGATCTCATCTTGGACGGCGTACTGGGGGACCTCAGCCTTCATATCCCAAGCTCCAGGCGGGCTCTGTTGGCTATCTCGACGGTGCCGCGCCGAGCGGACCGGCACGCGGACGCGCCGGCACCCGCACCCGTTTCCATGGCGTCGACCCCAGCCGCGCGCCTGAACCCAACTCCGGTCCGCGGCCAGGTCGCTCGTCGTCGCGAACAACATGCCCTCTCCGACCGCGAGGATGTCTCGCGCCGGGTCGGCTCAAGCATGACCAAGCCGTCTATCCATCAAAGGCTCTTCTCCCGGCCTGTTCACAACCCTCGTACGCGTTCCAGATCGCCCTTCGCAGAGCCCGGTCTCATTCGCTACCCATCACTATGTGCGCAGAGTGTCGGCCGACGGGAACCTCGTTCGCATCAGGGAACCCCTAGTCCGCAAACCGGAGATGGCGTGCCTAATTCAGCGAACTGGTCGCCAACCCTGCCCAAGCCCCTAGAGACGGGCGACTCGAGGCCCGGCGGGCCTGGACCACGACCAGCACTGTTATCGGTACCGGGAGACTGCTGCTCGGGTCCGACGATCCGTAAGTCCGTGACACGACCGCGTTGGAACGCTGTCGCCTGCGCAGCAAGGAGCCGCCGCGGCATCGCGGTGGCCGCTGCTTAGCGTGACCGCTCTCGGGGACACAGGGAGTCACGACGACCGCGCCGGCTTCCCCACACCAGGAGCCACGAATGCAGATCTCGCCACCGCAGACGACGTCCGTCACGCATCTCGCCAATCTCGAGACCCGCCGCGCCGTCCGCGACTCCGGCCACCTTGGCCGGCCGGCACAGAGTCCGCGTTGGCATGAACTCGGGTAGACGCCCGTGCCGACGGTCCGGGCGTGAGGAGCTTGCCGATCGCCTGGCTCGTGCCGGCCAGCAAACGGTCCGGCGCTGCCGCTCTCACCGACCGAGCAAGCCTCCGATCGAGCTCTTGAACGCTTCCCCGATAGACGACTTCCACAACTCTCGGGCAGCCGATATGGGGGCGGTCGGGAGACTGTTGTCGGTCGTGCGGGAGCCAGGACGGCCCCGACTGCCGCGTTGGGTCTATCTAACACGAGCAGCCACCGCGAACGCGGTCAGAGTGCCGTACCCCCGGGCGTTGCGACCACCCGGCGTCGGCTCACCGCGCTGTCGGAAGCGACGGCCTCCGAGAGCGAGCGCGAGAACGAGGGTCGCGTCTCCGTTCAGGCTAATCGACGGCTCGCACCGGCGCGGCGAAGTCGTGGGTGGTCAGGGCTTGATGAAGCGCTGAACGAACTGCAGGGTGGTGTCGGCGACTTGCCGCCAGCCGCCATCGATCGTGAGGGAGTGGCCGCGGTTTTGGGATCTTGACGATCTCGGTCACGCCTTCGTTGCGTTGTTGGCGCTTGAACGAGGCGTTGGCGATCGCCCACGGAACGGTGTTGTCCTTCTCGCCATCGATAATCACCCCGCTTCCGGTTCGACCCGGCAAAGCAGGACCGCGGCCTTGAGCTCGAGATCTGGTCCCGCGTCACGGGCAGGTGGCTGACCGCGCTGTCCCACTGTGACCAACGAGCGACGACGTGGAAGCTCCGGGGCGCTGCTCAACGCTGCCGCTGTCGGACAGATGAAGGCGTCACGGACCGTCCGCCGAAACGACCGCATTGCTGCGAAGGAGACTTCTGCCGCCCGGGCCCGCAGGCGAGGGTTGCATAGGCACCAGCCGAGTCCACGTGTAATCGACCTCAGGAGCGCATTCGGGTGAAAGCAGCCACGAACTCGCCGTGGCCCCAACAGGCGTAATCCAACAGCGCATGGTGGCTCGCGGCGTCAGGCAGTGATCGTGGCGGCCAGTGCTACTGCGTTCCGGCGCCAGCATCGCGAGCGCGACTCCGCGTCCGCTCCGACGCGCGAAACGATGTCCCGTCGCAGATGGCGATCCACTACCGGACATCCCGGGCCTTCAGTTCGCAAGGGCGAACGCCACAGCGGGCGCCGTCTCACTTGAGGCGTGCGATGCCTTTCGAAATATGAGCCCCGGCTCTACGAACACAACGGGTCGGCCGCCGAGCGGGCTCGCTCCTGGGGTCAGCGTCGGCCCGTGAGGCGATCACAACCTCCGCTTGTCGAGAGGTCAGAGCGCTCGACTGCTGCTCGCGCAGGCATTGCACAAACGCGCGGCGCCCCGGACTTGGCTGCCGCTGCGGACGAAAAGGGGGCGTGTCGCGCGATCCCCGGCGCGCCGCCGCCAAGCCTGCTGCCTTTCGTCCATCGGGGAAGAGATCGGCGGGCTTGGGCTGGTGCCCGCTTGGACGATGAGAACGACAGCGGCGGAGTGCTTGCTGCCCGTCACGAGTCAGGCGATCCGCAAGCACCTTCGTGACCGCGGAGGTTGTCCCGTCCGCCGTGGAAGTTTGGGTGGCGGCGGTTCCCTGGTGTTGATGGTTACACAGTGGCGGCTGTTGTGGACTCCTGGGTTGATGTGTAAGTGTCAGGTTGACGGTTACGGAGCAGGTCGTGTTCGATCTTGAGTGCGAGGCTGACGAGGCCGCGGTAGCCCTCGACCTTGCGGAAGCGGCTCTCGGCTTCGAGCATGCCGGCGGCGGTCCACCGTAGGCACATCTCGCCTGAGCTCCAGTGCTTGACGTTGCGGTGGATGACCCGGACGGTGGAGATCATCGACTCGCAGGGGTTGGTCGACTGGAGCGTGAGCTTGAGCTTGCCGGTGATCCCCAGGCGGGTGACCGTCAGTGTTTCCTCCATGCCCTCCCGGAGTGAGGCGGCGGCGCCGGGGTGGGCGCGGTCGAGCTCGAGCGCCAGGGTGTTGAGCTGCTCGAGCGCGACGTCGTGATCGGTCTCCTTCCACGCCCGGCGTAGCCTGGTCTTGACGGTCTGGCGGTCGCGCTCGGGGAGATGGTCAAGCACATTTCGCTCTTTGTGCGATTATCGCGACGTCGCGATAATCGCCACTATCTCGACCCCCGGTCTATCCCGAATGCAGCTGGTGAACCCTTGGGCGGTGGGCGGATCCGATGTGGCGGGGTCGGGATAATCAGAGCGCTTGGAGGAAGGCGAGGAGCGTATCCGGCGGCTTGTAGCGCCCTGGACGAGCGTCGGGTGGGGTCGTGCGCTGGATCGCGCGCTCTTTGAGCGCCATGTCGGCGTGGAGGTAAATCTGCGTGGTGTCGACCCGTTCATGGCCTAGCCACATCGCGATGACGGTGATGTCGACGCCTGCGTGCAGGAGTTGCATCGCCGCGGTGTGCCGCAGCGTGTGCGGCGTCACGCGCTTCGCGTGAAGGGTCGCGCAGCGCTGGGCGGCGATGTCGATGTACTTGGTGATCCGGTGGTCGAGTGCATCGCGGGTGAGGTGGCCGCCGCGGGCGGTCGGGAACGCGGGGTCGTCGGCGCGGCCGGCGCGCTCGGCCAGCCAGATCTCGAGGACGGCGCTGGTGGTCGGGGTCAGCGGCGTGATCCGGTTCTTCCGTCCTTTCCCGCGACAGCGAACGTGTGGTCCACGGGTGAGGTGAACGTCGTTGCACTTGAGGCCGGTGAGCTCGGACACGCGCAGACCGGTCTGGATCGCGAGGACGAGCAGCGCGTGGTCGCGTCTGCCGGTCCAGGTGCTGCGATCGGGAGCATCGAGCAACGCTTGGATCTCGCTGTCGTCGAGAAAGGTGACGATCGCGCGGTCGGAGCGCTTGAGCGGGATCGCGAGCACGCGAGCGATGTCCTGGGCGTGTTCGGGGTGGCGGTGTTGGGCGTAGCGGAACAGCGAATGGATCGCCGCGAGCCGCAGGTTCCGGGTGCGGACGCTGTTGTTGCGCCTGGTCTCGAGGTGGTCGAGGAAGCCGGCGATCAGCGGCGCGTCGAGCTCTGCGATGTCGAGCTGGGATGGCTGACTTCCGAGCTGGGTCTCGGCGTAGTCGAGCAGCAGCCGGAGCGTGTCGCGATACGCGCGGATCGTGTGTGGGCTGACGTCGCGTTGCGCGATCAGCCGGTCGATGAACCATGCCTGCAGCGTCGGCGCGAGCGCGCTCATGACTGTCCTCCCTCGGCGCGATCGAGGCGCTCAGCGGCGATCTCGAGCAGCTCGGGCGCGGCGGTCAAATACCAGAAGCTGTCGCTCGGATGGGTGTGCCCCAGATACGTTGAGAGCAGCGGCATCAGCGGCTGCACATCGACCCCGGACCGATACCAATCCAACAGCGTCTGCACAGCGAACCGGTGCCTGAAGTCGTGAATCCGGGGACGACAGCTCACCGAACGCGGGCTGAGGCCCGCGTGGTCGCGCAGCTGCTTGAACGTCGCATGCACGGCGCAGTAGAGCAGCCGGGTTCCCGCTTGGGAGACCAGCACCGCGTGGGTGCTCGGCTCCCGGCAGAGCCGGTCACGCTCGCGGGCGTAGCCGCCCAGCGCTTTCACGGTCGACGGGTGGACGGGCAGCTCGCGCGATTTGCCGAACTTGGTGTCGCGAACGGTCAGCACCCCGTGCGCGAGGTCGACGTCGTCGCGGTCCAGCCGGATCGCCTCGCCGACGCGCATACCGGTGACCGCCAGCAGCCCGAGCAGCGTGCGATAGGTCGCCTGGCGCAGACGGCCTCGGAGGATCGCGGTCGCTGCCATCAGCGCCGCGATCTGCTGCTCGGTGTACGGGTATGGGGTCGCGCGCGCCGGCCGGTTCGGGCACAGATCAGCCGGCGGAATCTGGTGTGTGTCGTCGAGCGCGTGCAGGTACGCGGCGAACCCGCGCACCGTCGAGAGCCGGAACGCCCGCCAGCTATCGCTGCCGCCAGGCAGCGTCACCCACGTGAGCGTGTTCTTGATCGTGATGACGCTCTCGTCGCGTTCCTCGAGGAACGCGATGAACTGCGCCAGGAGCTTCTCGGCGCGCGCGAGTTTGTAGCCGAGCGCCCTGCGGATCCTGAGGTAGTCGCTGAGGTGATCTCGGAGCGGGCTCACGAGACACCTCCCAACGATGGCCATGGCCGGGCGAGCGCTCTGAGTCGTTCGCGGTCGACCTTGGCGTAGATCGCGGTCGTCTGCTGCGAGCGATGCCTGAGCAGCTGCCCGATCTCCACCAGCGGCGCGCCCGAGCGCAGCAGTTCGGTCGCGGTCGTGTGCCTGAGCCGGTGCGCGTTCACGCGTCCCAGACCGGAACGGTTCCCGGCGGCGATCACCACCTGGCTGATGCCGGCGGCGCTCAGCGCGCGATGCGGTGCCCTCACGCGCACGAACACGGCTCGACCCTCCGCGCTCGCTGGCCGCACCCGCCGCAGATAGTCGGCGAGCGCGTCGCCGACATCAGCCGGAAGCGGCAGTCGCTCGGACCGGCTGCCCTTGCCGCGCACCACGATCTCGCCGCAGCGCCAGTCGATGTCATCGAGCGTCAGCGCGGCGACCTCGCCGCGGCGGATCCCGAGCCGAATCAGCAGCTTCAGGATCGCGAAGTCGCGCGCTCCGATCGCCGTGGCCCGATCGCAACTGGCAAGCAACGCCGTCACCTGCTCGGCCCCAAGTCCACGCGGCAGCCCGGCCAGTCGCCAACCCGCGACTGACGGAACGACCGGCGCGAGCGGCCGCGCGATCAGGCCCACGACGTGCAGATAGCCGAGCAGCGATCGCAGCGCTGTGACCAGCAGCTTCGCTGACCCGGGCCGGCGATGCGGGCACTGTGCCAGCACGAACGCCAGCACGTCCGCAGCGGAAAGCGAACGCAGATCAAGCTCGCCGGCCATGTTCAACCGCGAGGCGACGAACGGGCGAACCATGTCGGCGTAGTTGCGCACGGTGACCTCGGCCAGCCCGCGCTCGGAGCACAACCACGCGCGATACCGACCGAGCAGCTCCTCCACCCCCGACAACGCCGGCTCGCCGCCGGGCGGCACAACCCCAACACCACGCAGATACTCCAACAGCGCCGCCAACGCTCTCACCGTCACGTAGTTCACGTAGCCAGCAGCGCGCCGCGCCGCCACGAATTGCTCAACCCGCACCGATGACAGGTCATCCGGCCCAAACCCCTCCGACGCCAGCCAGCGGCTGACATGCGCCATCAACCGCAGCTGATGCGCGACCGACACCGGCGTATACCCGCGCTCCACCAGCTCGGTGACGAACCCCGACACGTACGGCTCAAGCGGCCCGGTCACCCGGATCCGCGACAGATCGCCCATGGCGCTCTCCTCTCAGATCGACTGAGAGCAGACCGTCGATCAGCCCGACCCGATTATCCCGACCCTCAAGCCACCAAGCGCCCTATTTGCGGGCAATCATCGACCCAGGTCGGGATAGACCGGGGGTCGAGATAGTGCTGTACGCAGCGTTGGACGGGGACATCGTTGCCGAACACCTGGCGTATGGCTTTCCTGAGGCCTTTCGACCCGTCGATGACGAACAGCAGCCCCTGCTCGACGTCGAGCCCGCGGTCGACGAGGTCGGCCAACAGCGCGCCGGCGACGGTGGCGTTCTCGGTCGATCCGTCCCACAGCCCGAGTGCGAGCTTCTCGCCCGCGGTCGTGATCCCGAGCGCGACGATGTTGGTGCGGCCGTGCAGGTCGATCCCGTCGAGCATGATCACCGCCAGGCGAAGGTCTGAGAGCGGACGGTTCATCAGCTTCCACAGCTGATCGCGGGTCCGCTGCGTGAACATCCGCGACACGGCCGACTTCGAGGTTGACCTGGCGTCGGTCTCGATCTCGGTGCCGACCGGCTCCTGCGCCCGGCGTACCGGCGGGTCGAGACGCCCGCCAGCATCCGCTCCAGCACCACGTCTTCCAGCTGGTCGCGATCGGCGAAGTGCTCGTAGGTCCCCAGCGGCAGCTCCGACTCGCCGTCGGCGGTCCGGGCGCGCGGCCGCTTGACCTGAACGCGCCGACCGCCGAGCGTCACCTCGCCATCCTCATAACCATGACGGACAGCGGTGCGCTCCCGGTTCCACTTGCCCTTCGGGCCA
This sequence comes from uncultured Solirubrobacterales bacterium, assembly GCA_963701945.1. Taxonomy (GTDB): domain Bacteria; phylum Actinomycetota; class Thermoleophilia; order Solirubrobacterales; family Solirubrobacteraceae; genus Palsa-465. The sequence goes on from CAVPBV010000004.1 coordinate 105,853, forward strand.
ACGACCTCCTCGACCTCCTGCTCCAAAAGCTCCCGGAGCACCCCGAGCCCGACCTCGACCGACAACGCCAACAGTCCCTCCCTCGCTGCCCCCACCAGCTCCCCCAGCGCCTCCTGCACGCGCTCCGGAAGCACGCCCTCATCACTGATCGCCTCGGCGACCGGTACGGTCTTACTCACGGCGGTTCCTCCTTCGATCTTTGCCCGATCGCCCGTCACACTCCCACCAGGAGCGGACGCGGCCGGAGGGACCGCCGTCACCTCAAAGTTCCACGAGCCCCGGGACAACCTCTGACCGCGGAGTCGGCGCCGGCGTCGCACCCGAGTTCATGGCAAAGCGCAACTGCGAGCTCGTCGGCATCCGCGGCCCGAGTGCCGTGGCGCTGCACGTCTCGAGATTGGCGATTAGGAGGGCTCGGCTCCTCCGGGCGGGGAGACCTGCCTTCACGTTCTCGCGCGCAGTCAGGCGTCGCTGCAGAGTGTTGGATGTAGCCCGGAGGGGGAGGCAGGGTGCAATCGTTCTGCCTCCTGGTTTTCGCGGATGCAGCAGCGCTCGCCGCGTTGTTCGCGATTCACCTGACCCGTTGCCTTGGTCCGATGAATCCGTTGGGGTGCTACTGGTCTGAGAGCGTGTTTGTTAGCGCGTCGATCCCTGAGAGTCCGGCGGCGAGTTCGTCGCTGAGCTCGTAGCGGGCGGCAAGCGCGGCTGGGGCTGTGTAGCTGAGCTTGGATTGGTTCCCATCGGCCCAGACGAGCACCTTGAGTGGCAGGTCCAGCGCCGCGAGCGGCGCGGCCTGCATCACGGGAGGGCCTGCTTGTGGACTGCCGAAGATCAGCACCTTGGTGTCGCGGAGCTCGCGCCTGAGGCTTTGGCCTCGCCGCTGGGGTCGATTACGGCGAACAGCTTCATCCCTGTGGCTGCGACGAGGTCGGACAGGCGGGCGACGGTATCCGCCACCGACCAGGGACTGAGCTTGGTGACCACCTGCTCCGCTGGGTCGTCTGATCGGGTTGCGTGTGCGCTCAATGCCACTCGCTCCCTTCTCGGTCTTGATTCATATGGTGTGGCTGCCGGATCTTTATCACCGTTCGGCGAGCGTGCCCATCTCGACAGCCCCTCGGGCTTCCTTGGCTGCTGGCTGTCGATCTTGCGCAAGCACTTGACGGCGACTAATCCGGAGAAATAGGGTGGGCGCGAGACAGGTCAGCCGCCGCGCCCATCCGATTGGGGGGCTGAGGGATCGTTGAGACATTCAGCATTGTCACGGCCGTCGCGATCGCTGCTCAGGCGCTTGCGCTGATCGCGCTGCATCTGCTGCCCACGGGTTACGACCCGAGGACCGATGCCGTCAGCGATTACGGGATTGGGCGGTATCGCGGTCTGTTTTGGACGCAGGCCTTGGCGGGTGCGGTGGCGTGCTTCGCGCTTGCGGTCGCGCTCGGTGACGCCAAGCCGTCGATGCCCACAGAAGTGATCGTGTTGCTTGTGATCGCAGGGCTCGCGCGCCTTCTGATCCCGGTCTTTCCGACGGACCAGAACGGCAGTCGGTGGCAGACCGTGCCCGGGTCTATCCACATGATCCTGGCGATCTTGATCTTCGCCGCGATCATCTTCGCCGCCTCAAAACTCGGTTCGACGCTCGAACACAGGCCAGCATGGCACGGCGTCAAGGGCTGGCTGTCGGCCCTCCCGTGGGTGATGACCGGCGGGGCGGTTGGGACCCTGGTCGCCATGAGAAGTCCAAGGCTGAAGCGGGTCGGGCTCTTCGAACGCCTGTTCTACGTCGCCTCGATCGCATGGTTCTTCATCGTCGCGATCGAACTAGCACGCATCTACTAGCGGTGGCCGCGCTCGTGACATTGGCGGTGCGCTTGATTCTGGCGGTCTAGCGCGACTCGAACTGAAACTCCCAGCAGTAGCCTGACGATCGGACTGCGTGATGCTGTCGACAGGAGGCTGTGGTGAATAGGCCAGTGTTGTTCTGCTACGACGGATCGGACGGCTCAAAGACGGCGCTGAGTGCTGCAGCCGAGCTGATCAAGCCCGCCGATGCCGTGGTATTGGTCGTATGGACCCGGGCGGTGGTGCAATTGGCCCGGGCCGGGTCGTTCGTAGTTGCTGTACCGAACGAAGGTGAGATCGACGAACGGGAGGCGGCTACCGCACAACAGATCGCCGAACAAGGCGCCGCGGGTGCCCGCGGGCGCGGCTACAACGCGGTTGCACGAATCGCGCAAGCCGAAGAATCAGTGGTCAAGACGATCGATGAGATCGCCCAGGAGATCGACGCCGCACTGATTGTCTGTGGCCAACGCGGCCGGGGGCCGATCGGCAGCGCTCTCCTCGGCAGCGTATCTCACGCACTCGCGGCCCACACCAAACGGCCGGTTCTCATCGCCCCACAGCACCCGGCGTAGCGCCGACTCCTTCTGGGATGACATCTGCACCCTCGAAGTGGTGGCAGTTGCCGATCGCGTGACGCGCGAGCGCAGCCCTGACCGTGGGCACGCGAGCCGGGCACCGGCCGGGCAGGATCACCATCGCCATAAGGAAGGCGAGGACGAAGATTCCGACCCCCCACCAGAACGCCGTGGTATAGCCGTGAACTGCCGCGGCGTTGAACAGGTCGGGAGTGTGGACGTGACTGACCGTGTAGCTGGCGACGGCGCTGGCGAAGATCGTGCTCAGCAGCGCCGTACCGACCGAGCCGCCGACCTGCTGGGAGGTGTTGACCATCGCTGAGGCGACCCCGGCCTCGCTTCCCTCCACGCCAAGAGTCGCGCTCGAGAATGTCGGCGCGAAGATGCATCCCATAGCGACGCCGAATACGAGCAGCCCGGGAAGGACATCGCTGGCATAGCTGGACCCGGGCGTCAGGCGTGTGAACAGGAACATCGCGATCGCCCCGAGCGTCGTGCCAGCGAGCACCACCGGCTTGACCCCGGTGTGTTGGATCACGCGGGTCTGCACGGTGGTCGAGGTGACAACCAGAACCGCGGTCAGGGGAAGGAACGCCAGCCCGGTGGTGAGCGGCGAAAGACGGAGCTGCTGCTGCAGGAAGTACGTAAGAAACAGAAAAACGCAAAAGATCCCCGCGCCGGCCAGCAGGAGCGTCGTGTATGCGCCGCCCCGGGCACGGTCCCAGATGATGCGCAGGGGCAGCAACGGATGCTTAGCTCGGCGCTCGATCACCACAAAAGCCGTCAGAAGCACCGGGCTGGCGACGAGCGCCACGACGGTGGCCGTGGCGCCCCAGCCGTGGATCTCGGCGTTAGAGAACCCGTAGACCAGGGCAAACACGCCCAACGCCGAGGTGAGAACCCCCGGAATGTCGATCGGCACCCGCTCTGGCGCGCGGTGATTGACCAGCAGCCGCAGCGCGACGATCGTCGCAGGTACGGCGATCACAAGGTTGACGTAAAGGCACCAGCGCCACGACAGCACTTGCGTGAGCCCGCCGCCGAGTATCAACCCAAGCGAGGCGCCACCGCCGGCGATCGCACCGAAGATCCCGAACGCTGCGGGCCGGTCGGGAGACCCCTCGAACGTAACCGTCAACAATCCCAACGCCGAAGGTGCGAGAAGTGCGCCGAATACCCCCTGAAGCGTGCGGGCGGCCACGAGCACGCCGAAAGACTGAGCCAGCCCGCCGATCGCCGAGGCGACCGAGAACCCAACCAGACCGACGATCAGAGTCCACTTACGCCCGAACAGGTCGCCGAGCTTCCCGCCCAGCAACAGTAGGCTGCCGAACGACACCGCGTAGGCGGTGACGATCCACTGCCGACTCTCGGTCGAGAAACCCAGCGCCTTCTGGGCCGAAGGAAGCGCAATCGTAACGATCGTCGCATCCAGTATCACCATAAGCTGCGCGACGCCGAGCAGGGCCAGGACCGCCCATCGATTCGGCTCGCGACCCGTCGAGGCGACCGACGTTAGGTGCGTCGCATTCCGATCGATGCCGCGGCCGATGACCTCAGCCATCCCCCGGAACACTAACACCGCTAAGCGCGTCATCGCAATCGGCTAACACCACAATCAACCAAAACCGAGTCTTCACCGGTCCGACGAGACCGCCGGTCTGATCAGGCAGTCGCGCCCAGGCTTCTGCCCTCGTCGCCCACGGAGCCGTCTCGTCCGACTGCCCAGTTCCGCGCGATGCACTAGCGCTTGCTCCGTCGCTGCTTAAGGCGTGATCCGACGGCGCTCGGCAGTCCATGAAGTCCCTGCTCTCTTATCCGCACGAGTATCTCAGCCGTCGGGCGACCGCACCTCCTTCGCGCGGCAAGCGCGCACAAGTCGGCTCCGCCAGCATCCCCCGACGGTATGGCCGGATGAGAGTCGCGGATCCCGCGCGAATCGGGCATGCCGTGCGTTGTCGGTCGAGATGCGGAGCAACGCGAAAGCGGGTCTGAGACACCCCCGTCTCTGTTGCAAGAGTGCGGACGACGCAGAGCACGGGTCGAGGGAGGGTTGACCGGCGCCATGCACAGATGGGAGCATGCGAGAGGGCCGGGCTTGGTGGCGCCGCTGACGGAGGGGACTTGCATGTCTCTCACAACCGATAAGCCAGGCGCCGCGGGGATTCGCCGATTCCACGTTGCCGTGCCAGCCGCGGAATTGGAGGACATGCGCCGGCGCGTCGCAGCGGCGCGGTGGCCGACTAAAGAGCTGGTCGAGGATCGCTCGCAGGGAGTGCAGCTGGCGACGATCCGGGAGCTCGCCCGCTATTGGGCGAGCGATTACGACTGGCGGCGGTGCGAGGCAAAGCTCAACGCGCTGCCGCAGTTCAAGACCGAGATCGACGGGGTGGACATTCACTTCATCCATGTGAAGTCGCGGCACGAGACCGCGCTGCCGCTGATCGTGACGCACGGTTGGCCGGGCTCGGTGATCGAGCTGCTCGAGACCGTCGGCCCGCTAACGGATCCGACCGCGCACGGCGGTAGTGCCGAGGACGCCTTTCACCTGGTGCTGCCGTCGCTCCCTGGATACGGCTTCTCGGCCGCGCCGACCGAGCTCGGCTGGAACAATGGCCGCATCGCGGAGGCGTGGGCAAAGCTGATGCCCTGCCTCGGCTACCCCCGCTACGTCGCCCAGGGTGGCGACGTGGGCGCGATCGTCACCGACGCGATGGGCCGCCAGGCGCCCGAGGGGCTGATCGGTATCCACACGAACCTGTTTGTGCCGGGGTCGGCGGGTTTCCCGACGAACGCTGAGGAGGAACGCGCGGCCGTCGAGCAGGACACCACATCCAGGGCGACCGGCTTCGGCTACTTCATCGAGCAGGCCACGCGGCCGCAGACGATCGGCTACGCCCTGCTGGACTCACCGATCGCGCTGGCGGCCTGGATGCTCGACCACGACACCGACAGCTACTACAAGATCTCCAGCGCCTTCGTCGACGGCAAGCCCTCGGGCGGCCTCACGCGCAATCACATCCTCGACAACGTCACGCTTTACTGGCTGACCGGCACCGGCACCTCGTCGGCCCGGTGGTACTGGGAAAACGGACAAGCCACGGCTCGCGCGGCCGGCCACACGCCGCCGCCGGTCAAGGTCCCGGTCGGCTTCACCCAGTTCCCCGGCGAGAGGGTCCGGACCCCGCGCAGCTGGGTCGAGCAGGCATATCCGACGCTGACCTATTTCAACAAGGTTGCCACGGGCGGCCACTTCGCCGCCTGGGAAGAGCCCGACCTGTTCTCGACCGAACTCCGTGCCGCGTTCCGACCGCTCCGCTAGGTGACATGTCCTACCGCCGAAAGTGTCGCGATGATCGAGCACCAGCGGTCTCATCCCGATCGTCAGGCGGCTGCCGACCTGCAGTCCAAGTTCCCGGCTCCCAAAGGTCGCCCCGTGCATCGTCCAGCACCAGCTGCCCTAGGAGGCGTCCCAGGAGTTCGCCAACTCAGTAATCGAAGTAGGAAACCACTAGCCGAACCAGGAGAGCAACATGTCCCTCACGACCGACCAGTCAGGCGCCACGGCGATTCGCCCCTTCCAGGTTGCGTTTCCTGACGAGGCACTGGAGGATCTGCGCCGGCGCATCGCCGCCGTGCGGTTGCCCTCCCGGGAGCTCGTCGACGATCGCTCCCAGGGGGTGCAGCTAGCGACGATCGAGGAGCTCGCCCGCTACTGGGGAAATGAGTACGACTGGCGACGGTGTGAGGCGCGGCTGAACGCGCTGCCGCAGTTCACGACCGAGATCGACGGCGAGGACATTCACTTCATCCACGTGAAGTCGCCGCACGAGGACGCGCTGCCGCTGATCATGACTCACGGCTGGCCGGGCTCGGTGATCGAGCTGCTCGAGACCGTGGGTCCGCTCACGGATCCGACCGCGCACGGCGGAGCCGCGGCGGATGCGTTCGACGTGGTGCTGCCGTCGCTCCCCGGGTACGGCTTCTCGGCCGCGCCGACCGAGCTCGGCTGGTTCGCGGGTCGCTTCGCGGAGGCTTGGGGGAAGCTGATGCCGCGCTTGGGCTACACCCGCTATGTGGCCCAGGGTGGCGACGTGGGCGCCGCTGTCACCGACGCGATGGGACGGCAGGGCCCCGACGGGCTGATCGGCATCCACACCAACCTGTTCGTGCCCGGGCTCGCGGGCGGCTCGTTCCCGAAGGACACCGAGGAGGAACGCGCGGCGGTACAACAGGGAGCGACATTCAGGGCGACCGGCTTCGGGTACTTCCTCGAGCAGGCCACGCGGCCCCAGACGATCGGCTACGCCCTGCTGGATTCACCGATCGCCCTAGCAGCCTGGATGCTCGACCACGACACCGATGCGTACTACAAGATTGCCAGTGCCTTCGTCGAGGGCAAGCCCTCGGGCGGCCTGACGCGAGACCACATCCTCGACAACATCACGACCTACTGGCTGACAGGCACCGGCGCCTCGGCGGCCCGGTCGTACTGGGAGAACGGACAAGCCACGGCTCGCGCGGCTGGCCAGGCGCCGCCGCCGGTCAAGGTCCCGGTTGGATTCACCACGTTCCCCGGCGAGATCGTCGCGACTCCACGCAGCTGGGTTGAGCAGGCGTATCCAACCCTCATCTATTTCAACAAGGTCGACAAGGGCGGCCACTTCGCCGCCTGGGAGGAGCCTGAGCTGTTCACCACCGAGATCCGCGCCGCGTTCCGGTCCCTCCGTTCGGGCAGTTGAGCGATCCTGATGTCGACAGCCACTAGACCAAAGAGGTTTTCATGAGGGCCAGTGTGACGGGCACAGAACCGGCGGAGGCAACGTCATGACGAACACCCCCAGCGGCAACGTTACCGATGGAACCCCCACATATGTGGGGGGTGGCGATCCCGCTGGCAGGTTCAGCGACTACTACCCGCCATGGCTAGAGAACCTGGCTGACGACGTCACCATCGAGGGCTCGCTATTGGACGGTGCCGCGCTGGGCCCGGACGCGGTCCGGACCATTATCGGCGCGATCCGCACACTGTATGGCGATTCGCAGGCGTTCAACTTCGCCGGTCCGTACGGCGACAACGGATGGCTCGAGGACTACACCGCTCGGGTAGGCGGCGAGCCGATCGGCTGCGCTGTGCTGGTCACCACCAACGCCGCCCGCCAGACGCATCACATCGCGGCGAACTACCGGCCACGCCGCTCGCTGCTGCTGTTGTCCCGGCTGGTGGGCGAGAAGCTCGCCGGCACCCCCTATGCGAAGTACTTCGTTGGCGGCGGGTCCTAAACGAAGCTGACACAGCGAGGGTGAAGGCCCGTCCGGTAGCTGTCGTTCTCCTACCAGATCGAAAACAAGAAGCGACGCCCGATCGCTGGCCGCCTCCCCCGGCTGGCTAGCAGCATCGACGTCGACGCGCGCGTGACCTCGATGCATCCGCCCGGCAATTCGGAAGTCAGCAGACGAATAAACGCGCGAACACGAAGGCAGGGTTGGTAGGGGCGGAGGAGAGACCCGTAATTCGCCAATCTCGGGACACGGCGCGTCGTCGGCCGTTGAGCCGTTGTGCCGACGACCGCGGAGTTCTGCTTTGGCATGAACTCGGGTAGGCCGTTGGGCGTCGACCGTGCAGCCCGAAGGCGCTTGCCGATCGCCTCAGTTGTGCCGGCGAGCAAACGCCCGGCGCTGTCGCTCTCGTGACCGAGCGGGCATCCGCCGCACCGCCGAGCTCACTGCTCAGATGGACGAAACGGAGCAGCGCTTATCGCGGCAAAGCGATGAGATGACCGCTTCGCCCTAGCCGAGCAGCAGCCACTTGATCGAGATCGCGACGACCGTCGGTACGGTCTCTGCTTACGCACGAACGTGACCCTGCTTGCTCGGAATCGGGATTCAGCAAACTCGGTGCCCTGCCGTGATCGCGCACATCCAGGCCTGTTGGTCCCTGGGGGGCGCCACGACTGCTTCGGCTCTCGCGGCTGGTCCCGGCTCGCTATGCCTTTGCCACGATCTGGATCGTCAGGGTCATCCCAGTCGCGCGATCGCTTCCGCCGCGATCCGAGCTCCGCACCAGCGCCACGTCATCCGGCAGACGCCCGTAGCCTGCATAGGTAGGGCGGCCTTTCCGCCCTCGTTCGTGTTAGCCCCGCGATCTGCGAATCGCGCGGTTCCGGCGGCCGGGCGGCGTGACCGGGCTTGTCCCGGGAGCAGCAGCCAGCGCGCGCGGCGAAGTCATTCGAGTGCGTAGTCGTCGTCCCAGGGACGGCGCGGCTGGGTGAGGTCACCTGGCCACGGTTTGGCAGCGATCGACACACCGGTCTCTCCGGCGCAGGCCGTCGAGATGGCCATTGCTCAGCGGACGATTTCCACGAGCAGCACCCAGCCGCTGTAGACGGCCGCCGCTATGCCGAGGAGGGCGGCGGGCGCGAGCCAGTACAGGCCACCTCCCCAGTGAACGATGAGCGAGATGCCGGTGATCGCCGTCGGGATCGCGGGTGCGGCCGTGGTGGCGATGCGGGAACGGTGCCACGCGGCGGGGTCCTCGGGCCGCTCGCGCCGGGTGGCGAGCTGCCGGGGGGTGACCGCGAGCAGCGTGAGCGCGATCACGAGCAGCTCGATGCCCAACAGTCGTGTGTTCTGGGGGACGAGGGTGAGCGCGCAGCTCACCAGCACCACGAGGACGGCGGCGAGCGTTTCCGCCGCTCTCGGCGGCAGGAAATCCGGGCGCTCGAGAATGCGCTCTAGGTTGATCGATACCGCTACAAACAGCAGCCCGGTTAGTGCCGCCGCGGCACCTACGAGTGCCTGGCAGAACGCCTGCCACGCTGCGGGGTCATAGCCGCGTGCCATCACGAGGGAACCAACGCCCAACGGCCGTCAGGACACACCGCTCGTCTGATGCACGTACACACGGGCCGGCGCATCTTCTCAGACCGCTGAGCGACGAGCGCTCCGCGGTTCCGCGCAAGCGTCACTGCGAGCTCAGAGGATCCGCGTCCTGGCTCCTGCACTACTGCCTCCCAGCGAACGAAGGGCCGCGGCGCATGGTGGCCGCGGCAGGCGCGAAGCTACATCACGGTTTTACGCAGCAGCTCTTCCCTCTGCTGGCCGGGTGCGCCGAAGCCACGCATTACGAGGTTGCCTATGCAAACGCGGAGTCTTCACCCAGTCCCGCCGGCCCTGCAATCGGCGATAAGCGCGTTCTCTGATATGTCCGGGGCGAGTGCTTTCGTCCGGCCTCCTCGCCGCTCGTGATTGCACTGAGCGACCAGGCGCAGGCCGGGCGACGGGTGGTGCTAGCCGCGACGCCGTTGGCCTGCTAACGCCCCCGCTGCTGCTCCGCCGAGAACGCGGGCATCAGGCTCCCGCCGACCGTGGCTTCCGGAGCGGACGATGAGGAGGGCTGATTGCGTCGCTTCCGCAACCGGGCGGCTAGGCGGCAGCTGCCGAGCTTGCCAGCGGCCGGTGAACTCCTGCCCCGCGTTCTGGCCCGGCTCGGTAGAGCAGGCGGCAACCTGTCCGCTCTCCAGAGGGGGTTATGCCGATATCGGCATAACCTCCCTCATGCCGATCGGCGCGTTATGCCGAGTCGTCGTCGTGGCGTGAGGTTTTTTCCTGCATGGCGGCGCTTGGGCGGTTGAGCTCCTCGGCATAACCGTCCGCCTCGGTGGAGGGTTGCTGGGTTTCGTTCCCTGCGATCCGACAGGAGGCAGTGATGAGTCGACGGTTGTGGCTACCGGTGGTGTCGGGGCCGCTCGCGCCGTACGCGGCGGGGTATCGGCTGTGGTTGCTGGAGCGCGGCTATACGCCGCGTAGCGTCGTCAACCGGCTGGAGTTGCTGGGCCAGTTGAGCCGCTGGCTGGAGGTCGAGGCCCTAACCACGGTTGATTTGACCCCGGAGCAGGTGGAGCGGTTCTTGGAGCGGCGTCGCGCGGCGGGTTGCTCGCGGTGCGTTTCGGCACAGGGCAGGTCGTTGCCGCTTGAGTATCTCCGTGAACTGGGGGTTGCGCGGTGCCCGGCCCCGGTCGAGGTTGCGGAGGGACCGCTTGGGCGGCTGCTGTCGGATTACCGGCGGTACCTGTTCGAGGAGCGAGGGCTCTGCGCGCGCACGGTGCTCGAATGCTATGAGCCGACGGCGCGGTCGTTCCTGTCGGGCCGGGAGGGCCCGCACGGGCTCGCGGTGGAGGATCTGAGCGCGGCAGACGTGAGCGGGTTTCTCGCCCGCGAGCTACCCAAGCGCGGGATCGATACCGCTCGGACAGTGGCCAGCGGGTTGCGGTGCCTGTTGCGTTACCTGCGGATGGTCGGGCTGATCGAGCTGCCGCTCGAGTGGGCGGTGCCCGGGATTGCGGACCTACGTGATCGATCGTTGCCCAAAGGACTCGAGCCCGCGGTGGTGGCGAAGCTGCTTGCCTGCTGTGATCGGCGGCGGACGGTTGGTCGGCGCGACTACGCGGTCCTGCTGCTCCTCTTGCGGCTTGGGTTGCGCCGCGGCGAGGTTGCCGGGCTCAGGCTCGATGACATCGACTGGCGAGGTGGTGAGATTCTGGTGCGCGGCAAGGGCGGGCGCCAGGATGTGTTGCCGTTGCCGGTCGACGTCGGCGAGGCGATCGTCTCCTACCTGCGCCGGCGACCACGGATCGAGGACCGGACGTTGTTTTTGCGGGTGCACGCGCCGGCAGGGCCGCTTCACCCAAGCGGAGTGTTGTCGATCGTTCGCGCCGCTTGCCAGCGCGCGGGGCTGCCGCGAGTGGGGGCCCATCAGCTCCGGCACACGGCGGCGACAGGGATGCTTCGGGGCGGCGCGTCGCTTGCGGAGATCGGACAGGTGCTTCGCCACCGCGACCAGCGCACGACCGCGCGTTACGCGAAGGTCGACCGCGCCACGCTACGGCGGCTCGCGCGGCCATGGCCCGAAGGCGGTGCGGCATGACACCGCTGCGGCGAGCGCTTGAGGACTATCTGCGGATCCGCCGGCGGCTCGGGTTCGAGCTCGAAGCGGTCGAGCGGCATCTCAACGACTTCGTCGACTTCCTAGAGCGGGCCGGCGCTCAGCAGATCACGATCGAGCTGGCGGTGATGTGGGCCAGGCTGCCGGTCGACGCGCACCCGCACTGGTGCAAGCGGCGGCTGGGATTCGTGCGCGGCTTCGCGCGCCACTTGGCGACGATCGACCCCTCAACCGAGGTTCCCCCCACCGGACTACTGCCGGCGCGCCGCCCGCGGATCGCGCCCTACATCTACTCGCCGGGCGAGATCGCCGCGTTGATGCGCGCGACCGAAACGCTCACCCCGGCTTTTCACGCAGCCACATTCAAGACGCTGATCGGACTGATCGCCACCACCGGCCTGCGGGCCGGCGAGGCGCTCGCGCTCGACCGCCACGACGTCGACCTCCGAGACGGCGCGCTGCACGTGCGGGCAAGGAAGCACAAGCAGCGCGAGGTGCCGCTGCATCAGACCACGATGGTGGCGCTACGCGAGTACACCAGGCTGCGCGATCAGCGCTGGCCCGAGCCCGTCACGCCAGCGTTCTTCCTCGGCAAACGCGGCGGGCGGCTGGCGAGCATCATGTTCTACAGAACCTTCCCAGCGCTGATCCGCCAAGCCGGCCTGGAAGGCAAGGGGATGCGGCTGCGTCCCCGCGCGCACGATCTCAGGCACACGTTCGCAGTCAGAACGCTGCTCGACTGGTACCGCGCCGGCGAAGACGTCGACCGGCGGATGCCCGAGCTCTCCACGTTCCTCGGGCACAGCGACCCGGCCTCGACCTACTGGTACCTGGAGGCCGTGCCAGAGCTGATGGCGCTCATCTCGGCGCGACTGGAGCGGCTGCCGGAGGCCATGTCATGAGTCTCCTCGCCCCAACCCTGCAGGCGTTCTTCGCCGAGCGGCTCGCCCAGCTCAACGCCAGCCCGCACACCATCGGCTCATACCGTGACACCTTCCGGCTGCTGCTCGCGTTCGCGTCCGAACAGGTCGGCAAACAGCCCTGTGAGCTGGACATCGACCACCTCGACGCGCCGCTGATCGGCGCGTTCCTCAACCACCTCGAACAAGACCGCGGCAACAGCCCGAGGACACGCAACAACCGACTGGCAGCGATCCACTCCCTCTACCGGTACTCGGCGCTCAGGCACCCCGAGCACCTCCAGACGATCGGACGGGTCATGGCGATCCCCGCCAAACGCTACGAGCGCAACAACGTCAACTACCTCGACCGGCACGAGATCGAGGCGCTGCTCGCCGCGCCCGACCGCAACAGCTGGCACGGCCGCCGCGACCACGCACTCCTCCTGGTCGCGATCCAGACCGGGCTCCGAGTGGCCGAGCTCATCGGCCTGCGCATCCGCGACGTCAACCTCGCCATCGGAGCGCACGTGCTCGCCCGCGGGAAGGGACGCAAACAACGCGCCGTCACACTCAGACCCGAGACCGTCGCGATCCTGCGCCAGTGGCTCACAGAACGCCACGGACAACCGGACGACCCCCTGTTCCCGACCCGACAAGGACAGCCCCTCAGCCCAGACGCCGTCGAACAACTCGTCGCCAAACACGCCGCCGCAGCGGCCCGCACCTGCGACTCGCTCAACAGCAAGCACGTGACCCCACACGCACTCCGCCATTACGTGGAATTCCACGTAAGCGGCACACCAACGCGATGCTGCTCCGCGCGAAAGGCATCGACATCGCCACGATCGCCTTGTGGCTCGGGCACGAAAGCACCCAGACCACCCACATCTACGAACACGCCGACCCCGCACTCAAAGAACAAGCAATCGCACGAACCGCCCCGCTCGGCGCCAAGCCCGGCCGCTACCGACCATCCGACGCGCTCATCGCCTTCCTCGAAGCCCTGTGATTATGTTGAACGCGCGGTCGGCCTGAACCGGCAAATCACTGGGCATCGAGCACGCGCTCAACATAACCGTTCGCATGACATACAACCGGTTACGTGGAATTCCACGTAACCGGTTCTTAGGAGGGCCCGGGCGCAGCAATGCGCCCGGGCCTATCCGACAGCTGCGGCGGTCTCGCCTCGGTCGTTCAGGGTCGACAGCGAGACTTCCCCAGATCGTCTGCACCGGCAGCGACGTCAGCGACCGTCGCTGCCTTCTGCTCAACGAGGCGAAGCAGGCGCCACGGATGGCAGGCCGTTACTGGCGCTTGATCCGCGTGAGGGTCAGTATCTCCCGTGGTGGAGACTTCGATTGAGCTTCGGCAGTTGCGCTATTTCGTCGCGGTCGCTGAGGAGCTGCACTTCGGGAAGGCGGCGGAGCGTTTGCATATGTCGCAGTCGCCGTTGTCGCGGTCGATCCGCGAGCTGGAGCGTGAGCTCGGGGTGGTGTTGTTCGTGCGGACGACTCGACGTGTGGAGTTGACGCCGGCCGGTTCGTTGTTGCTCGAGCGGGCGAGGAGAGCGTTGGCCGAGATCGACGGAGCGGTCGCGGACGCGCGGCGTTTGACCCGGCCGGGTGATGGTGTGTTGCGGGTCGGCTACGGTCCGTTTAACGGCGCGGCGGCGAGTCGTATCGTTGAGGTTCTGCGGCCCGAGCGCCCCGATTTGGGCGTGCGGCTGGTGCAGGAGGTCACGCCGGACTCGCTTCGGCGGGTCGGCGCGCACGAGCTGGCGGCGGCTCTGGTTATGGAGTCCCCTGCCGCCGCGCGCCGCTACGCGGTCAGAGTTGACGCGCTGAGGGATGAGCCGCTCCTCGCAGCGCTGCCCGAGTCGCACCGGTACGCGTCGGAGCCGGCGATTCCAATCGGCGAGTTCGTAGCCGAGCCGGTGTTTCTGCCTCGCGAGTCGGTGGGGCTGACGTTCAACGCGTGGTTTCGGAGTGTGATCCGGGTGCGCGGGTTCGAACTCGAGCAGACGACGGCGATCGCCAGCGCGCCTTGGGATCGGCGCTTGCCCCCGGTTGCAAGCGGCGAGGGGGTGGCGGTGATGGTGGCCGACTGGACCGAAGAGCCGGGCAGTGGCCTGGTCGCGGTGCCGTTCGACCCGCCGCTGAATTTTCCGACGGACCTCGTGTCTCGGTGGCCGCCATCCGAGGAGGTGACCGATCTCGTGCAGACAGCGCTGCGGCTCCGCGATTCCGAGGGCTGGTTGACCGACCGTCCGGCACGAACCGAGGTGCCGGAGGATTGAGTCCTAGACGGTCTGGATCCGGCTGGGATCAGTCTTTTTCGCGGGCGCGCTTGGGCGTAGTGTCGCCGGCGTACAACAAAGCAGGAGGAACCGGATGGCATCCAGCGGCACCGAGAACGGGCAGATCCCGCTTGTAATGATTCATGGCGCGTGGCTTTCGGCGCGCAGTTGGGAGAACTACGAGGACTACTTCGCCAAACGCGGCTTCGCCGTCTCCGCGCCTGAGTGGCCGCGCAAGCAAGGCGACGTCGAGGAGATCCGCGACGCCGCTGCGGCGTCCGCCGGGCTCGGCGTGCAGGAGATCGTGGACCATTACGCGCAGATCATCGAGGCGCTCGATCAGCCACCGGTTTTGATCGGGCACTCATACGGGGGCCTGTTCGTCGAGCTGCTCCTCGACCGTGGCCTCGGCCGGGGTGGGGTGGCGATGAGCCCGGCGCCGCCGAAAGGCATCCTCGCGCTGCCCTTCTCAACTCTGAAGTCGGGCGCTCCCGCGCTGGCCCACCCGTCGAAGTGGCACGGGGTCGTCACCTTGACGCCAGAGGAGTTCACGTATGCGTTCGTCAACACGTTCTCCGAAGAGGCCGCGGCGGCGGCCTACGAGCGCTACGCGGTCCCCGAGACCGGCCAGATCTTCTACGAGGCCGGGTTCGCGAACTTCCATCTGCATCCGCCCACCGAGGTCCATTTCAAGAACGCGGATCGACCGCCGCTGCTGATCGTCGGCGCCGCAGAGGACCACACGGTTCCCGCGTCGCTGTCGAAGGCACAGTACAAGCGCTACGAGCGGTCTGCGGCCAGGACCGACTATCTCGAGTTCGAGGGCCGGCCGCACTTTCACATGGTCGCCTCCGACTGGCAGGAGGTGGCCGCGGCCATCGACAGCTGGCTCGACGGCGTCCTCGACGAGCCCGTCGTAGCGACCGACCGGGCCACGTAGGAGGGCCGGGGGATATGGACCTTCACCTGACTGACAAGGTCGCGGTCGTCACCGGCGCGAACAAGGGCATCGGGCTCGCGATCACCAAGGCGCTGGTCGCCGAAGGCGCATATGTCGTTGCCGGGTCGCTCTCCACGGGGAATCTGGACGGCCTTGGCCGCGTGACGGCGGTTGCGCTGGACCTGGTTTCCGAGGACGGGCCCGCGCTCCTGGTCCAGAAGGCGGTCGATGAGCATGGCCGACTCGACGTTCTCGTCAACAACGTCGGAGCCGTCCGGATCAGAGTGGAAGGCTTCCTGGCCACCGGCGACGAGGAGTTCGAGTGGGCGCTGAAGATGGACTTCTTCACCACTCTCCGGGCCACCCGGGCAGCGCTAGGACCGATGCTCGAGCAAGGCTCCGGATCGATCGTGAACATCGCTTCGGTCAACTCGTTCTTCCAGCCAGACGCCGCCACCATCGACTACGGCGTCGCGAAGGCTGCGGTCGTGAACCTCAGCAAGTCCCTCTCGCAGGAATTCGGCCCGAAGGGGATCCGCGTGAACTGCGTCTCGCCAGGACAGGTCAGCACCGACCTGTGGCTGGGCGAGCACGGCGTCGCCGCCACGTTCGCAGACGCCACTGGCGTCGACGCCGACACGATCCGCACGACCGCGGCGGCAGCGATCGCGACCGGCCGGTTCAGCACGCCGGAGGAGGTCGCAACGCTGGTCACGATGCTCGCGTCCGATCGAATCGCCAACGTGACCGGTGTCAACTACGTAATCGACGGCGGCTTGATCAAGACGACCTAGGACCCGACTCTCGCGTCTCGTGGTGGCTGTCGGAAAAACCAGTCCAGAAGCTGGTGCGTCAATTGGTCGCCGGGATAACAGATCCCCGCGACCGCCAAATAGGGAATATCACCGGGACCTAACTTTCAAATCGGGCCATTCTCGGGAACCTTGTCCCACCATCCCTGGAACAGTGACCATTCGATTCGTTTTCCCGACGGCCACCGTGCAGACCAGCAGCTTCGTGAAGCATCGCCGGCGTGGCTGCTCACGCGGGCGGAGCGGAAGCCGCCGAGCGGCCGGCCGTCGACTGCTCGTTTGCACCCGGAGCAGTGACGTCGGCAGCGCGGATCGCGTCGCTGTATCACGCCTCAAGCGGCCACGGCGACGGTGTGACCCCTTCGCACCAATAGCGGCCACGTCGATGGCTCGAGAGGTGTGACTGCTCTTGGGCGGAAGCGGTCGCACCACGTCACCGGCGGGGCGCCCGCCGGTCTCCGCGCAGCGAGCGTTCTGGCGGTGGCTACGCCGCGTGTATGCGAGCGTCTCGCTATCGGACGTTGTCTGCGATGTGGATGGCGTTCCGTGTTCTCGCCGCTGCTCCGGTCGCCGACCCGGGTCGGGATCGATTCGCCACTCCGATCGGGCCGGTTGTCCCCCGATTCACCGGCCGTGCTCGCGCCAGATGTCCATAAGGACACGTGGTGCGAGGTCCTGCTTGCGGATGAACCCGGCGGCGCCAGATGAGCGCAGCACGTGTGCGTGGGGCTCTTCGACCGAGACGATTAGGACGACGATATTCGGATGGCGGCTCGTAAGCAGCCGGGTTGCCTCGACGCCGCCGAGGCCCGGCATTCGCTTGTCCATGATCACGAGCTGCGGGGAGAGTTCATCGGCGGCGGCGAGCGCTTGCTCTCCGGACGCGGCTTCGCCAACCAGTTCGAATCCTTCCGTCGCCGCCACGACTTCCCGCAACGCCGTCAGAAACGACTCCTGGTCATCGACGACCAGAACAGAGATGGGCTCGTCGCCGTGACGTCCCCAGTCGACGCGATCCCGAGGAACGGCTCCGGGCACTTTCAGAGCCCTCTTAGGTTCGCTGTCGTGTCGAACTTGCGGGCCGTACGCTCCGTCAGGGGCCGGGCGCCGCTACTAGTGGGCGTGAGGTGGGATGGCATTGGACAGGTCTCGTGAGGGCAGGGGCCGGCAAAAGGGAGGCATCCATGAGCAGCCCCAGAACACCCCTTATTGAATGCTGGTCAATAAGGATGCGATTCTTGTTGAAACAGCTCATAAGAAATCGCCGGGAGAACTATTGAAAGACGGTCAACTACGGTTGAGACGGCCGCGAGCGACCGGTAGCCTGGCGGCGGTGGCCACCCGCCCGCGGACACGCCTGCCGCCCGCGACCCGGCGCGAGGAGATCCTCGATACCGCTGGCCGACTGTTCGCCGAGCACGGCTACGCGGCCATCTCGGCGAGCGAGGTAGCGCGGCAGGCTGGCGTCACGCCGGGCCTTCTACACCACTACTTCGGTGGCAAGCGCGGCCTGTTCGTCACGCTCGTCGAGCGGCTCGGCCCGCAGATGATCGAGGTGATCCGCGTCGACACCAGCCGGCCGGTACGCGTCCGAACACGGTCATTCGCCGCCTCCTGGCTCGACTGGGTCGACGCCAACCGCCAGATCTGGCTGGCGACCGCCGGCCTGGACGAGAACCTCACGGACCCCGAGGTGCGCACAGTCGTCGATGCCATACGCGAGCGCGTGATCGACAGCTTCATCGCCGACTACCCCGCCACCCTGTCCGACGAACCTCAGATTCGACTCATGCTGCGATCCTTCCTCGCGTTCAACCGAGTCGTCGTGCGCAGCTGGCTGGACGGAGAACTGACCCGAGCCGAAGCTCAGCGTCTCCTCGCCTACACCCTCCACGCCCTGGTCGCCACCGTCGCACCCAAGCTCGACCGCGCGACAGCGCACTAACGCCCCCATCACCCCTAGGGCCATCACCCGCCGCGCGCGTCCTACGGTCCGGCCGTCCTCACCCCGATCGAATGCCGAACCGCGAGCTTCCCCGCACGCACGAGGCCCTCAAACCCGGATCCGTCGACGTCCGCCAAGCCGCCCCTCACCGCCGGTCTCAATCCGCGATCCCGCGCTCGCAGCCGCACGGTTTGGCGCGCATGAGATCGCGCAGCTCCGGTAACCCGATCAATGTCTCCTCGGACTCCCGCTCGCACCCGGACCTTCGAACCCGCGGGCAGGGCGCGCTCCCCACCGAACGGCATCGCAGACGACCGCTTTGACGACCGGTGCACTCCTCCAGCGGACGCGTCCTACCCCGACGACAACGCGATCGCCGGCGCCGCCCGCGCCGGACTCGCCCCTTCGCCCAAGAACAGTCACACCTCTCGAGCCATCGACGTGCCCGCTAGTAGTACAACGCAGCCACAACGCCCGAGCCAACGCCGGGTCGCGCGGCTGCCGCCAACGGACAAAGGCGGCCACCGGATCCGCGACGAAGACATGGCCCGAATCGGTGGAAACCAGCAGTCGACGGCCAGCCGCCTGGCCGGCGCTCGGCGGCTTCCGCTCCGCCTGCGTGACCAGCCACGCCGGCGACACTCGACGACGGTGTTGGTCTGGACGATCTTCGACAGCGACGTCGAGCGACGTGACGAGACGCCCGCCTTCCTGGGCGAGCAGAAGTACGACCTGGCGGGTGCTTGCTCTGATTCGGCTAACCCTCGCTGATGCTTGGGACGAACTCGGGAACTAGAACGCGAAGGCGGCGAGCTTCCCCTCTTCGCGTTTGCGGAAGTCGCTCTGGATAAGGCCGCCCTGCACAAGCATCGACTTCCCCGCTGTGTGCGATCCGGACATCCCGCTGCCGCCCGAAACGACCGACCCATCGCTCCCCCTCCGGACGACCTGCGGTAGCAGCGGAGTCCGGGCAACTGGCGCCCGTCAACGCAATGGCGAAGCGGGAGCCGCGACCCGGCGAAGCCCACGCGGACTACACCTGGCAGGTTGGCCTCCACTTCCGCAACGCCAATCCCGACGCGGCGGCCGACCTCGTTCTCCGGCTCGCTCTTGCAGTTATCCCGGCTCGCGAATTATCTTGACTTGTGGCGAGGTCAGGCGGCTTTTCCCTGCTCGGGGAGACTTAGGTCGCTGATGTTCTCCGGATAATTCCGCTCATCTGGTCGAGGCTTCCGCGGTTCGTTTCTCGCGATCCGATTGGAGGCAGCGATGAGGGCAAGGCCGTGGGCTCCGACGCCGTCGGGGCCGTTGGCGCGGTATGCGGCGGCGTTTGAGTCGTGGTTGGCGGCTCGGGGCTATTCGCCGTTCACGATCGGCCATCGGTTGTGGCAGCTGGAGCTGGTCAGCCGCTGGCTTGAAGGCGAGGGCTTGTCGGTTGAGGAGCTCACGCCGGAGCGCTTCGTGGAGTTCGCGCGCGCGCGTCGTGCTGGCGGCTACGGGTCGTGGACGTCGCCGGCGAGCATGCGGTTGCCGTTCGCGTTTCTGTGGGGGTTCGGGGTTGTGGCAACCAGGGCGGCCGGCGCGCCGGATGGTCCGGTGGAGGAGGTGCTTGACGGCTATCGCCGCTGGATGCTGGACGAGCGTGGAGTGCGGCCGCGCACCTTCGTTCGCTATGAGCCCGACGCTCGCTTGTTCTTGTCGGCGCGGCTGGGTCCAGATGGCCTTGATCTTGACCGGTTGACGGCGGCGGACGTGAGCGCGTTCCTCGCGCGGGAGTGCCCGCGCCGCAGCATCGCCAGCGCGAGGTACCTGGTCAAGGTGTTGCGCTCACTGTTGCGCTACCTGCACGTCGCGGGGTTGATCTCCGCGCCTCTGCGGTGGGCGGTGCCCGGTGTCGCCGACCTGCGCGATCGGTCGCTGGCGCGCGGGCTTGAGCCGGCGGCGCTCGCCAAGCTTCTCGCTTGCTGTGATCGGCGGCTGACGGTCGGCCGCCGCGATTACGCGATCCTTTTGTTGTGCTCGCGGCTTGGGCTACGGGCTGGCGAGGTCGCGGCGCTCACGCTTGATGATCTGGACTGGCGACGCGGCGAGTTGCTGGTCCGGGGCAAGGGCGATCGGCATGAGCGGTTGCCGCTGGCGGCCGATGTCGGCGAGGCGCTGGTGTCATATCTTCGCCGCCGGTCGCGCAGCGAGTGCCGGGTGGTGTTCTTGAAGGTGATCGCGCCCGCGGGGCCTTTGTCGGGCAAGGCGATCTGGGGAGTCGTGCACGCCGCGTGTCTTCGGGCCAGGATCGCGCCGGTCGGTCCGCATGCGCTTAGGCACACGGCCGCGACCGGGATGCTCAGGGAGGGCACGTCGCTGGAGCAGGTCGCCGAGGTGCTCCGCCACCGCGATGTGAGATCGACAGCGATCTACGCGAAGGTCGACCGCAAGGCCCTCCGGCCGCTCGCGCGGTCGTGGGCCGAAGGGGGTGCGGCATGACCCGGCTGCGCCAGGCGCTGGTCGACTACCTGCGGATCCGCCGCCAACTGGGGTTCAAGCTCGTTTCCGACCAGCGGCATCTTGAGAACTTCGTCGCCTTCCTTGAGCGAGCCGGCGCCGAGCGGATCACCAGCGAGCTGGCGGTGATGTGGGCCAGGCTGCCCGCGGATGCCGATCCGCACTGGTGGAGCCGGCGGCTGGGGATCGTGCGCGGCTTCGCGCGCTATCTGGCCACGGTCGACCCCGCAAGCGAGGTGCCATCCGTCGACCTTTTGGCCGCCCACCGCGCGCGGGTCGCCCCATACATCTACGCGCCGGGGGAGATCCGGGCGCTGATGGCGGCCGCGCGAGCGCTCACGCCGCTCTTGCGCGCGGCGGCATACGAGACCGTGATCGGGCTGATGGCCGCAACCGGGCTGAGGCTCGGGGAGGCACTTGGTCTGGACCGCGCCGACGTCGACCTGGAGGGCGGGGCGCTGCACGTGCGTGCCGGACAGACCAAGCAGCGCGAGGTCCCGCTGCACCCCACCACGACCGAGGCGCTGGAGAACTACGCTCGGCTGCGCGACCGCCACACGCACGGCAGCGGGGCGTTCTTTCTCACCGGGCCCGGGCGTCGGCTCACGCACCGGACGTTCTACGAGACGTTCCCGAAGCTGCGAAGTCAAGCGGGTCTC
The DNA here is from genome assembly GCA_963701945.1 of uncultured Solirubrobacterales bacterium. Classification (GTDB taxonomy): domain Bacteria; phylum Actinomycetota; class Thermoleophilia; order Solirubrobacterales; family Solirubrobacteraceae; genus Palsa-465. The sequence goes on from CAVPBV010000004.1 coordinate 127,270, forward strand.
GACGGGCGCGGCGAGCGCGGTTACGTGCGCGCACACGACTTCAGACACACGTTTGCTGTGCGCACGCTGCTGGACTGGCACCAGGCCGAAGTGGATATCGACACGCGGCTGCCGCTGCTCTCCACCTATCTCGGTCATTATGCGGGTGATCCTGTCAAGTGCGGTCGGCTTGGTGGTATGCGAGCGCGGCGCCGAGGAAGCGGTAGGTCCATTCCTCCGCGAGCGGTCGGGTCTCGGCGAAGTGGATCGGAACGGCTGGGTAGCGGACGGTGAGCGCGGCGAGCATCTCGGTCACGAACCCGGGCTGGGTGTACTCGAGCTTGAATAGGTTGGAGTAGCGATCCTCGATCACGACAGCGGCGCGCGGGATCGTGGCCAGGTCGGCGAGCGCGTAGGTGAGCTGCCCGTCGATCAGGCGGCGCACAAAATCGGCGAGGCTCTTGCGCTCCACGACCGCGACGATCTTGTCGTCGTGCGCGACGGCGTAGTCGCCGGCGGGGAGCGCTTGGCGCTCGGTCGTGGCTTGTTGTTGGGCGAACTTGTATGGGTAGCGCTCGCGGCTATCGATGAGGATGGTCAGTTCGGTGAGCCCGGCGGCTAGGCGGCGGGGGACGCGGATCCCGGGGCGGGCTTGGCGGGTGGTGCGCGCGGTCTGCCAGAAGATTCCCTCGCGCCCGCCTTGGATGCGGGTGAAGATGAGCTGGGACCGGTTCTCTCTGGGGCGATCGAGCACCAAGTCGATCGCGACGCCTCGTCGCTGGCATGAGCGGATCGGGACTCGCTCGATGATCTGCGGCTTCTCAGGCCAGCGGTCAGCGCGGTGACAGTAGACCTTTGCGGTGCGCGGCCAGCTGTCGCGAGCTTTGAGCACAAGCTCGCCGGTGGCGAGCGGCAGGCGGATCAGGAACGGCAGCGTCGAGTCGGGCTCCGGGTTGGTCGCGACCTCGAACAGGACGGGCTCGGTCATCAGTGCGGTCATGATGCCTGTTGCTCGAGTCTGGCGAGGAGACCGTCGAAGATCTTCAAGCGGCCGACCTGGCCCTTCTCAGCGGCGTCGGCGCGTTGACGTTCGAGCGTTGGTTTGAACTCGTGCGTGGTCTGGAAGTAGGTGCACGATTCGCAGATCGATTCGAAGTGGCAGTCCAGCCCGACGGGGCGGGCGCAGTAGCCGTTGCCGAGCATCCGTCGGTGCATCTCTGAGCGGAGCTTGCGCATCTCGGCCCCCTCGGCGGTGGCGGGTAGTTCCTTGGGGGCGTCGTAGAGCGCTTCGACTTTCTCGGAGACGCTGAAGTATTCGTCGGCGACGGTGCGGTTGGCGATCTTGGCGTAGACCATCGTCATCCGCATCGACTTGTGGCCGAGGAGCGCGGCGATCGCTTCGAGTGACATGCCGCGGTTGATCGCTTGGGTCGCGAGTGTGTGCCGGAGCTGGTGCGGTGTCACGCGCCCGATCCCCGCATTGTGAGCGGCGTTGCTGACCGCGTCCCCGACGCGTTGCTTGCCGATCCGTCGGCCACGCTCGATGAACAGGTATGGCTCGCGCAGACCCGCGGGACGCTCGGCGACCCACTCGTCGAGCATCTCTTTGAGCTGGGGGTGCAGGGGGATGTAGCGGTCGGTGCGGAGCTTCCCGAGCGGCACGTGCAGCCAGTACGCGGCCCCGATCTGCACGACCGAGTCGACGGTCAGGTCGAGGAACTCGCTCTTGCGAAGCCCGGTGCGGGCGAGGAACTCGACCGCTAGCCGGGTGAACGGGTCGGGGTGCTCGCGGGCGGCGCGCAATAGCTTCGCCGCGGCGGCGTCGTCGATGAACCGGGGGAGCGGCTGATCGCGACGCGGGATGTCGCCGGCGAACATCAGCACCCGGGTCGGGGCGTCCTCGCCATCCCACTCACTCAGTCGATCGAGGCAGACGCGTAGCGTGCCGAGCTGCTCGGCCAGCCCGATGTTCGAGAGCCGTCCACCACGGACCGATGGGCGCTGCGCAAGGTGGCGCTTATAACGCTCGATATGCGGGCGGCGCAGATCGCGCACTGCAGCGACCTCCGGCGCTTGCGTGGTCAGCCAGCTGGCGAACTCGCGCAGGACCGCCTCGACGCGGACCATCGTCGCGGGCCGCAGCGAGAGGCGCATCTGCTCGATGTATCCCTCGAACGTTGTCCGCAGCCGTGGCGGGATCGCAGCCCACTCGCGCGCGCGATCGGCGGACTTGTTCCAGTGGCGTTTTCGCGGCGGGACGTCGATCACGCCGGCGTGGAACAGCGTCGCCTCAACGCCGTGCAACCTCGTCGTCACCGGCCGCGCTCGCATTGGGTGGTCGGGATACAGCCGATGGGTAGCGGCGATCAGCTGCTCGCGACCGGTGTCCAGCTGTGCCTTGGTCAGCCGCTCGGGTGAGACGCCGGCCAACGCTGCGACCTTCGCGACCGCCCACCACTGCAGCTCGGCCGACTTCGGGTCGAATCCCAGCCCGGCCGCGACCTGAAGGAACCGTCCGTGGAACTCTCGATATACGCCAGCCGCGACTTTCCCGACCCGAAGCTTGCTCGCGACCAAGTAGTCGGCCGTCGGAAACACGCGGCCGGTGACGATCAGCCACGCCACCAGCCGCCGGTCATGACCCCAGACCGCCATCTGCTGATCGAGTGTCATCTCCGACCAGCCGTCCACACCAACGCGCAACAAGAACGAGCGCGCCGGTGAGGTGACCTCGTTCTCCGCGAACATGCCGGCAGCCTCGAGATCAGCGCGATACGCGCAGACCAGCTGCTCGACGTGGGGGTCGCGCGCTAGGCGGCTCACGACGCGAGCTCTCCGGCGAGCGGGTCAAGCTGCGCATCGATCGCCTCCGCGGCGGCGAGATACTCGCGCGCGAGCCAGTCGTTCGAGAGATGCAGATAGATCCGGGTGGACTCGATCGACGCGTGCCCGGCCTGCGCCTGCACCGCCTCCAGCGCCATCCCCTGCTCACGTAGCCGCGTCAAGCTGTCGGGCAAAGGAGTCAAGCGACCGCGGTGGTTGGGCGCTCGCGTTTTACACCGGCATGCGTCGCAGCGAGATTGGCAGGGCGCAATGGCCGCAGGTTTTCTGGGACGCCGACGAGATCATGGTCACCGCATCAAAGAGCGAGGCGGGGGAGGGTCGCCGGATACCGATGGTCGGCCCGCTCAAGACGATTCTGCGCCAGGAGTGGATGCGCCAGGGGCAACCCAAGGGCGGACCGATCGTCACGCGCTCGGTCGAGTCGGGAAAGTGGCAGGCGCGCGCCGATCGAGCCTGGGAAGACGCGAGGCTGAGTCGGATCACCCTCCACGAGGCGCGCCACACGTACGCGAGCTTCCTAATGGCTGCGGGCTACAACCTCAAGCAGATCCAGGAGTATCTGGGCCACGCCGACATCGCGACTACCGGCCGCTACATCAAGAACCTTCCCGTTCCGCGCGGCACTACCGAGCGGGCCAAACTCGAGGCATACCTCGCGACCGAGATCGGTCCCGGCTAGCCGAAAATGTGGACACAAATGTGGACACACTTGTCATGTGGGCTGCGGTTTGTAGGGGTTCGTAGGCACCGCAACCCCTCGCACGAAACACCCCGAAAAACTAGCTTCTGCAGGCAAATCCCCGTCACACGGGCGATGCCGGAGGAGGGACTCGAACCCCCGACACGCGGATTATGATTCCGCTGCTCTAACCGACTGAGCTACTCCGGCGCGCCCGCGAGTGTAGCCCCAGAAGCGCCGGGGGCGGTCGGCAGCGACACGCCCTGCATATGATCCAGCGGCGATGAGCGACCTCGCCCCGGCCGTACGGACCGTGATCCAAAAGTGCCTGGCGGTCAAGGAGGGCGAGGACGTGGTGGTCGTGGTCGATCCGGCGACGCGGGCGATCGGGGATGCGCTGCGCGACGAGGCCGCCGCGGTCGGCGCCGACGCGGTACTGATCGTGATGGACGAGCGGGCGACCCACGGCACCGAGCCGCCGCCGGCGGTGGCGGCGGCGCTGGCGGCGTGCGACGTGTTCATCGCACCGACGAGCAAGTCGCTGAGTCACACGAGCGCCCGTAAGCGCGCCACCGACAATGGAGCCCGCGGGGCGACGATGCCCGGGGTCACCGAGGACATGCTCGCGCGCGTGATGGCGGTCGACTTCGACACGATGGCGGCGCGGTCGAGGACCGTGGCCGACCTGCTCGACCGCGGCACCCGCGCTCACGTGACGTGCCCGAAGGGAACCGACCTCAAGCTTGCGCTCGACGGGCGCGCGGGGATCTCGGACGATGGCGAGCTCAGCGCGAGAGGCGCGTTCGGGAACCTGCCGTGCGGGGAGGGCTTCATCGCGCCCGCGTTCGGGGAAGGCACCTTGGTGCCGGCGAGCCTCGCTCCGTTCGGGATCGGCGAGGAGCCCGCGACGCTGGCGGTCGCGGAGGGGCGGCTCGTCGCGGCGGACGGGGGCCTCGGCCCGCGGTTCATCGAGCTGCTGCTTTCCCAGGGCGAGCTCGGGACCAATCTCGCGGAGCTCGGAGTCGGCACGAACGACCGTGCGCGGCTGACCGGCAACATCCTCGAGGACGAGAAGATCCTCGGCACGGTGCATGTCGCGTTCGGCGCGAGCGCCGGAATCGGAGGCAAGGTATCGGTCCCGATCCACCTCGACGTCGTGATCGTCGAGGCGAGCCTCGAGGTGGACGGGCAGACGGTGCTCGACCACGGACGCTACGTCCTGGACTAACGAGCACCCGCGCGCGACGTGACGCTGCTTGCGATCCCGAACGTGTCGGAGGGACGGGACCAGGCCGCGATCGACGCGATCGCAAACGCCTTCGACGCGCGCCTGCTCGACGTTCACTCGGACACCGACCACCACCGCAGCGTGTTCACGCTCGCCGGCGAACCCGGGGAGCTCGCGCAAGCAGTTGCGAACGGCGCGGCCGAAGCCGTCCGCCAAGTCGACCTGAACGCCCACGAGGGCATCCACCCGCGCGTGGGCGCGATCGACGTCGCGCCGATCGTGTACCTCGGTCCCGCCGACCGGGGCGCGGCGTGCGCCGAGGCGCTCGTCCTCGGCGACCTGCTGGGCGAGGAGCTCGAACTGCCCGTGTTCCTCTACGGCGAGCTCGCGCAGGGGCGCACGCGGGCCGATCTGCGCAAAGGCGGCCCGGAAGCCCTCGCGAAACGGATCGAAGCTGGCGAGCTACACCCGGACTTCGGCCCGCACAAGCTTCATCCGACCGCCGGCGCGGTCCTGGTGGCGGCCCGCCCGCCGCTGATCGCCTTCAACGTCGAGCTGGCGCCGCCGGCGACGCTCGATGACGCGCGGGCGATCGCGGCGACGATTCGGGAGGGCGGCCCCGAGGGTCTGCACTCAGTCCGCGCGATCGGGCTGTGGCTCGCGGCGCGCGACGTGGCCCAGGTCTCGACCAACGTCGAGGACCACCGCACGACGCCGCTCGCGCGTGTCGTCGCGGCGATCGCCCGCCACGCGACGCCCAGCCAGACGGAGCTGGTCGGGCTCGCGCCACGGGCGGCATTCGATGGATTTCCGGATGACCTGCCGGTGGCAAACCGACGCGTGGTCGAAGACGCCCTCGCGGAGTAGGCCCGACCCCACCTTCGCCGAGTAAGCCCGACCCCACCTTCGCGGAGTAGCGCGACCGCACCTTCGGCTACTAAGCTGCATTGATCATGGCTCAGACCAAGCGCAAGCGCCGCACCAAGCACCGCGGGACGCCCGCGGGAACGATCCAGACACGCGGTCGGACCGGCCGTCGGCCGACCGCCGAGGAGCGCAAGAACCAATCTAAAACGGCGGCGCGTGAGAAGCGGCTCAACACACCGCCGACCTGGAAGGCGTCGGCAATCCGCGCCGGCGTCATCGCGGTCGGGCTGTTCGTCATCCTGACGTTGCTCGGTCGCGGTTCGCATCGGGTCGAGAGCGCCGCGATCCTGGCCGTCATCTCGCTTGCTCTGTACATCCCGGGCGGCTACTACATCGAGTCGATCATGTATCGCCGCCGGCTCGCGAAGAGGGAGCAAGGCGGGCGAAAATGATCGACGTCCGGATGTTCACGGTCGGCCCGGTGCAGGAGAACTCCTTCATCGTGCGGCGCAAGGACGCCACGAACGCATTGATCGTCGACCCCGGTGACGAGGCCGACAAGCTCCTGGCCGCCATCGAGAACCTCGGGATCGAGACCGTCGAGGCGATCCTGATCACCCACACCCACTTCGACCACGTCGGCGCGGTGGCGCCGGTGGCGCGGGCGACGCAGGCCCCGGTGTACGTGCCGGAGCTCGAAGAAGAGGTCCTCGCCAACATCATGGACTACGTACCGTGGCCGGGCTTCGGACCCTTCGAGAGCTACGAGGCCGATCACACCGTCGCCGGCGGCGAGACGCTCGAGCTGGCGGGGCTGACGCTCGATGTGGTGTTCACCCCCGGCCACAGCCCCGGGCACGTCACATACGCGATCGCTGACGAAGACGCGGTGTTCTCGGGCGACGTCTTGTTCCAGGGCTCGGTCGGCCGGGTCGACCTGCCGGGCGGCGACTGGCCGACGCTGCTGGCCTCGATCCAGAAGCTCACGAGCGCTTACGGGCCTGAGACCACGGTTTACCCCGGCCACATGGGGATCACAACGCTCGGGCGCGAGCGCGCCACCAACCCGTTCCTGCGCGAGCTCGCGGAGCGGTGAGCGTTCTGTGATTCAGGCCCCTCGCGGCACATTCGACATCCTCCCGGAATCGGCGGCGCGGCGGAAGGTCCTCGAGGAGACGGCGAGCAAGGTTCTCGGCGCCGCCGGCTACCGGCGGATCGAGACGCCGACGTTCGAGGCGACCGAGCTGTTCGCGCGCGGGGTGGGGGAGGCCACCGACATCGTGCAGAAGGAGATGTACACGTTCGACGATGGCGGCGGCCGCTCGCTGACGCTTCGCCCGGAGATCACCGCGCCGGTCTGCCGGGCCTATCTCGAGCACGGGATGCGCAAGCTGCCCCAGCCCGTGAAGCTCTGGTACCTGTCGAGCTGTTTCCGCGCCGAAGCGCCGCAGCGAGGCCGCTACCGGCAGTTCTGGCAGTTCGGCGCCGAGGCGATCGGCTCCGATGCGCCCGAGACCGACGCTGAGCTGATCGTCCTCCTGGCTGACTTGCTCGAGGCCGCCGGGGTCAAGCGCACCCGGCTGCGGCTGTCGAGCCTCGGTACTCCCGCCACCCGCGCGGAGTACCGCGAGGAGCTGAAGGCGTTTCTGCGCGCCCACGAGGAGCAGCTCGCCGGGGACGTGCGCGATCGCATCGACCTGAATCCGTTGCGAGCGTTCGACTCCGGCGACCGGGGTACACAGGCGGTTATGCGTAACGCGCCCAAGCTCCTGGACCGGCTCGATCCCGACGACTCCGAGCACTTCGCGCGCGTCCGCGCCCTGCTCGACGATGCCGGTCTGCGCTACGAGCTCGACCCGACCCTGGTGCGCGGCCTGGATTACTACACGCGCACGGTGTTTGAGTTCACGAGCGACGAGCTCGGGGCACAGTCCGGCGTGGGCGGCGGCGGGCGCTACGACGGCCTGATCGAGCTGCTCGACGGGCCTCCGACCCCGGCCTCGGGCTGGGCGGCGGGGGTCGAGCGGATTTTGCTGGCGACGAGCGAGCTCCCGACCCTGCCTGAGCTCGTCGACCTGTACGTCGCGGTCGGCGATCGCCAGGGCGCGCGGACGGCGTTCGAGCTGGCGCTCGAGGCGCGCCGCGCGGGCCTCCAGGCGCAGCTCGAGCTCGCCGGCCGGTCGCTGAAGGGCCAGCTCAGGCACGCTGACCGGATCGGCGCCCGCTACGTGGCGATCGTCGGCGAGAACGGTTCGGCCAGGCTGAAGAACATGGAGTCGGGCGATGAGCACGACACGGGACTCGGCGACGTGATTCCCGAGATCCTCCGCTCCGGACGGCAGCTGTGAAGCACGCGCCGCGGCCGAACGAATACCGCGACGTCTGGTGCGGCCAGCTGAGCGCCGACCGCGCCGACACCCAGGCGCGCGTCGCCGGTTGGGTGCACCGCCGGCGCGACCATGGCGGCCTGATCTTCATCGACGTGCGCGACCGCTCGGGCATCCTTCAACTCGTCTTCCATCCCGAGAACGCGCCCGAGGCGCACGAGCGCGCCCACGCGCTCCGGTCCGAGGATGTGATCAGCGTCGGCGGGACCGTGACGCGGCGCGATCCCCAGAACGTCAACCCCAACCTCGCGACGGGCGAGATCGAGCTCGCGGTCTCCGAGCTCGAGATCCTCGCCGACGCCGAGACGCCACCGTTCCCGGTCGACAACGGCGGGGACACGGACGAGATCATCCGCCTGCGCCACCGTGCGCTCGACCTACGCCGCACGCCGCTCCAGCGAGCGCTCGCGCTCCGTCACCGCGTGATCGCGACAATGCGCGAGGTCCTCAACGACCGCGACTTCCTCGAGATCGAGACTCCCTACCTCACCCGCTCGACCCCCGAGGGCGCGCGCGACTATCTGGTGCCGGCGCGGATCCAACCCGGCTCGTTCTACGCGCTGCCCCAATCGCCACAGCTGTTCAAGCAGCTGCTGATGATCGGCGGGTTCGAGCGCTACTACCAGATCGCCCGCTGCTTCCGCGACGAGGACACGCGTGCGGACCGCCAGCCCGAGTTCACCCAGCTCGACGTCGAGATGGCGTTCGTCGACGAGGACGACGTGATCGACGTGATGGAAGCGGTCATGGGAGCCGTGTTCGAGCGAGAGCAGTTCGACGTCCCGCCGCCTCCGTGGCCTCGAATGACGTTCGCCGAGGCGGTATCGCGCTACGGCATCGACCGTCCCGATACGCGCTTCGGGCTCGAGTTGCACGATCTCGGCGAAGCGCTCGCCGGCACCGAGTTCAAGGTGTTCGCCGGCGCGCTCGAGTCGGGCGGCGTCGTGCGTGGCATCAACGCCGGACAGCGCGACCTGGCCCGCTCGGACCTCGACACCCTCACCGAGCTGGCCAAGCAGCACGGCGCCAAGGGCCTCGTGTGGGCGTTCGTCCAGGACGAGGGATGGCGCTCGCCGATCGCCAAGTTCCTAACCGAAGCGGAGATCGCGGCGGTGAACACACACCTGAGCGCGAAGCCGGGCGATCTGCTGCTGATCGTCGCCGACGAGGTGTCGACCGCCGGCCAGACGCTCAGCGCGCTACGGATGGAGATCGCGCGGCGGTTCGACCTGATCCCGAAGGACCGCCACGACATCCTGTGGGTGGTCGAGTTCCCGGCGTTCTTCTGGGACGAGGAGGCGCAGCGCTGGGACGCGGCGCACCACCCGTTCACCGCCCCGTCCGGCGATATGAACGATCCGGCGCACCTGAGCTCGCGCGCGTACGACCTAGTGCTCGACGGCGCCGAGATCGGTGGCGGGTCGATCCGTATCAACCGGCTCGACATCCAGCAGAAGGTGTTCGAGCTGCTGGGGATCGGGCCGGAGGAAGCGGACGCTCGGTTCGGCTTCTTCCTGGACGCACTTCGCTACGGCGCGCCCCCGCACGGCGGGATCGCGATGGGCATCGATCGGATCATCACCGCGCTCGCCGGCGTCGAGTCGATCCGGGACGTGATCGCGTTTCCGAAGGCCGCGAGCGGCGCCGATCCGCTCACCGGCGCGCCCGCCCCAGTTGACGCGGCGCAGCTGCGCGAGCTCGGGCTGCGGCGCCTTTAGCACGGTCTGAGCGTCCGTTTCCGTTGAAACGGGCTCAATATCGGGGCCCCATCTGCCGAACAAGGGCGTGAGATGGCAAGTCTCCCGAGACCTCTGATTGGTTTGCTCGTCGCGACCCTGGCCGCGTTCGGCCTTTGGTACGTCGAGCTCAAGCCGAGCTCGTCCGCCTCGGGCGGGAGCTCGCAGGGCGGTCTCGGCCAGTACCAGTCGGCGATCAACCAGGCCCACCAGGCCGTGAAGATCTCGGGTGCCGCCAACGCGAGGCTCGGCGCCCCGACCGCCACCGGGCCCGCGCCGAACTCGCCGACGCCGGCGAAGACCGCCACCGCGGCCAAGCCCGTCACGGCGACCGCCACCGCAGTCAAGCCCGCGACCACGACAAAGACCGCCGCCACGGCGACCAAGTCCGCTACGACGAAGACCAGAGCCGCCACGGCGAAGACGGCGAAGCCCGCGGCGAAGGCGCTCACAACGGCGCAGCAGGTGAGCCTGATCACGAGCGCGATCGAGAATCACAAGGTCGTCGCCGTGCTCTTCTACAACACCGCCGCCGCGGACGACCAGGCCATGGCCAAGGAGCTCGGCACGGTGTCGACGCACGGCGGCCAGGTCGTCACGCTCGCGGTGCCGCTGTCCGAGCTCACGAACTTCTCGATCATCACCCAGCAGATCCCGGTCGTCACGGCGCCCACCCTGGTGTTGATCGACGCCGACCGCCAGGCGACGACGCTCACCGGGTTTGCCGACACGGTCGAGATCAGCCAGCGCATCGACGACGCGCTCGCCGCCAAGTAGGGCTTCTATCCTCGCGAGGCGATGGACGTCATCGCCTTCGAGCATCACCTGACCTCCCCGCAGGGTCACCGCAGGCTCCCGAGTGACGGGCACACCGCGACCGTCGACGGAGGTGCGTGCTGCGACCAGGTCACTCTGTCGCTGACGGTCGACCAAGACCGCGTGACCGACGCCGGCTTCGACGCCCACGGCTGCGGCGCCGCGACCGCCGCGGGGAGCGCCGCCGTGACGCTAGTGCGCGGCGCGCCGGTGATCGACGCGGCGCGAATCGGGGCGGCGCAGATCGCGGCTGAGCTCGGCGGGCTGAGCCCCGGCAAGCTCCACGCCGCGGAGGTCGCCGCGGACGCGCTCGCCCGCGCTCTCGGGGCGGCTGTGCGCGATCGCGCGCGCCTGTCACCGCCGGACGGACCGGGCGGGACCGCCGGCGGGCGCACGCTCGTCGCGATGAGCGGCGGGGTCGACAGCTCGGTGGCGGCGCTGCTGTGCTCGCGAGAGGGCGAGGCGGTCGCGGTCACGCTCGAGTTGTGGTCCGATCGCGAGAATGACGCCGAGAGCAGTTGCTGCTCGGCCTCCGCGGTCGCGCAGGCTCGCTCCCTCGCGCACTCGATGGGGCTCGCTCACTTCACGATCGATCTGCGGGACGAGTTTCGTGCCGGCGTGGTGGAACCGTTCATGGCCTCGTTCGCGGGCGGAGAGACGCCGAATCCGTGCGTCGGATGCAACGGCCACATCCGCCTCGACGCGATGCTGGACCTCGCCACGCGCCTCGGCGCGGAGCACCTGGCCACTGGTCATTACGCGCGGGTCGCGGAATCCGGCGACCCGGCGGGTCCGCTGCTGCGGGCCGCGGCCGATCCCGCCAAGGATCAGACCTACATGCTCGCGGCGCTGTCGCCGGCTTCGCTCGCGCGGATGCGATTTCCGCTCGGGAACCTGACCAAGCCCGAGGTCAGGAAGCTGGCCGCCGCAGCCGGGCTGCCGGTCGCAAGCAAGGCCGACTCGCAGGATCTCTGCTTCCTTGCCGGGACCACACGGGCCCGGTTCCTGGCGCGGCATGGCGGACTCGGCGATGCGCCCGGTGCGGTGCTCGACGGCGCCGGCAACGTCGTCGGCCGGCACGACGGCCAGCACCGGTTCACGGTTGGCCAGCGACGCGGGCTCGGGATCGCCGCGGGCGAGCCGCTGTACGTGCTCGACAAGGACGCGTCTCGCAACGAGGTGATCGTCGGACCCCGATCAGCGCTTCGCACCGCTCGCGTGCACGTTCGCGGCGCGCGGCTGCACCGCGCCGGCGCCCGCGTGAACCGGGTCAAGCTTCGCTACCGGTCCCCGCCGCTCGAGTGCCGTCTCGCCGGCGACCCGGAGCCCGGCCGTCACGGGACGCTCGAGATCGAGCTGGCACGGGCAGTCGACGGCGCCGCTCCGGGCCAGCTCGCTTGCCTGATGGACGGCGAGCTTGTGGTCGGGTGGGGGACGATCGCGCGCCCGACCGAGCGCGATAACGGCCACGCCGGACCGAAGCGCGTCGCTACCGCGAGTTGAAGTTCGCGTTGCGCACGAGCATCAGGGCGTAGGCGGGCCAGAACACGCCCGTCTTCGGTGCGCCGGGAACGCACGGGCCGCCCGACTCGCCGGGATTGGTCGTCCACGCGAACATGTCGACGTTCGGAAGGCCGGTGTCGGAGGACGGGAGCGGTCCGAGCCCGCGGCCGGGCGGGTTGCAGAGGATCTCGTTGCCCGAGTGAACGCGGTCGGCCGGTCGCAGTGGCCCGCGTCCGTTGTCGCCGGTGTTGACCACGAAGTGCTTGCCTCCCGTGAGGCGCGAGATCTGGTCGCCATACCGGATCTCGTTCGAGGTCCAGTCGAAGTGGGTGGCGTTGAGGAAGAAGCCCTGGATCTTCGCCACGCCCGAGCGACGCAGGTACCGAGCCGCCTGCCGGGCGGAAAGCGCGTCGGCGGCGCCGGCGTCGAGGTAGATCACGAGGTGTGGGCAGTCCGCGGTCAGCGTGTTGATCGCGTACTGGAGCTCCTGCTCGCGGACGGCCTGGCCGTGCCGGGACAGACATCCCATCGTGATGATCGAGTCCATCTCGAGGAACAGCACCGCGTGGTAGGAGCCGATGCCCTGCGCGAAGCCGTCGATGAAGCCCTTGTAGCTCGCGACGTCCGCGGGGGTGTCGGACGCATGCCCGCACAATCCGTGGACGACCCGGTAGGTCGCGAGCAGCGGCACCGTGCCCGGCTCCTCGACCTCCGCCCGCGTCAGATATCGCGACACCGCAGTAGCGATGTTCGGGACGCCGTTATGGCCGAAACTGAAGCTGCCGAAACGCGCCGTACCGGGCTGGCTGGAGATTGTCTTGAGCGCCGGGTAGCGTCGCGCGGCGTTCGCCACCTCGCTCTCGGGGTCGACGAAGAAGGTGGCGCCGGTGAGCGGGTTGCCGGTGGTCGGCGACGTCGGCAGGGCGAGCGGATTCTGAGGATCGCGCGGAGTGACGGGATCGTTGTCAAGGATGGTCAGCACCGCCTTGTGCGGGGAGGCCATGCCAATCGGCGATGGGCCGAACAGCGACACCTGGATCGTCTTCGAGACGTTCTGCACGCCGTGATCGATGATCGGCACGCTGAACGTCTCGCTCGCCACTCCAACCGGGAAGTCGAGCTCCCCCTTGACCGAGTGGAAGTCGTCGGGGTCGACCGCGGTGCATTCGGTCTTCCCACACGGGACCCCGTCGCCGAGCGTGATGTAGCGGATCTGCGCGTCCTCGTTCGTGTCACCGCGCTCGATCGTGATCCACGCCACGCCGGCATCCTCGTTGACCGACAGCGATGACGACACGAGATGGAACCCGGTCGGGTCGCCCTTTGCAGCGGCCGGCGAGGTAGCCGGACCGACTGCCACCGACAGCGCACACGCAAGAGCGAGCACGGCGGACACCAGTGCACGTCGAAGCACCGCAGACATCGTAAGAACGGCTTACCCGGGCCGCAGAATCCCCGGAGGTCGATCAGGAACTGTGGACGTTCGGCGCGGCGAAGCTACGCGTTTGGTGCCCTGCTAACGGCGAGCGCGGATCCGCGCGATCGCTCGCTACCGGACGTTGAAGTCGGCGTTCTGCACCAGCATCGCCGCGTAGGCGGGCCAGTACTCGCCGGTCGGCGGCGCGCCGGCGACGCAGCTGCCGCCGGACTCACCGGGGTTGCTGGTCCAGGCGAACATGTCGACGTTGCGGTAGCCGGTGTTCGCGGTCGGGAGCGGTCCGAGGCCGCGGCCGGGCGGATTGCACAGGACCTCGAGCCCGGCATGCACGATGTCGCGCGGCCGGAGCGGACCCTGGCCGTTCTCGCCGGTGTTGACCACGAAGTGCTTGCCTCCCGTGAGGCGCGAGATCTGGTCGCCGTACCGGATCTCGTTCGAGGTCCAGTCGAAGTGGGTGGCGTTGAGGAAGAAGCCCTGGATCTCTGCGACGCCGGACGCTCGCAGGTATTTGGCCGCGTCGTGAGCGGAGAGCGCGTCGGCGGCGCCGGCGTCGAGGTAGATCACGAGGTGTGGGCAGTCGGCGGTGAGGATGTTGATCGCGTCGCGGAGTTCGTGCTCGCGGACCGCCTTGCCGTGCGGGGACAGGCAGGGCATCGTGATGATCGAGTCCATCTCGAGGAACAGCACCGCGCGGTAGGAGCCGATCCCCTGCGCGAAGCCCTCGATGAAGTCGTGGTAGGAGGCGGCGTCCGCCGGCGAATCGGAGGCGTGACCGCACAACCCGTGCAGGATCCGATACGTCGCCAATAGCGGCACGGTGCCAGGCTCCTCGACCTGCGCGCGGGCGAGGTAGCGCGAGACGGCGGTCTGGATGTCGGGCACCCCGTTGGAGCCGAAGCTGAACTTGCCGAAGCGCGCGGTCCCGGGCTCGCGCGCGATCACGTCGAGCGCGGGATTCGTGAGCGCGGCGTGGGCCGCCTCGCTCTCGGGGTCGACGAAGAAATTGGCGCCCGACAGCGGGTTGCCGGCGCCCGGCGCGACCGGCAGCGCGAGCGGGTTCAGCGGGTCCCGTGGGGTGACCGGGTCGTTGTCCAGGATCGTCAGCACGGCCTTGCTGGGGGAGGCCATGCCGATCGGCGACGGGCCGAACAGCGAGACCTGGATCGTCTTCGGGACGGTCTGTACGCCGTGGTCGACGATCGGCATCGTGAATGTCTCGCTGGCCACTCCGACCGGGAAGTCGAGCTCACCCTTCACCGAGGTGAAGTCGTCCGGATCGACCGCCGTGCATTCGGTGTGGCCGCAGGGGACGCCGTCGCCGAGCGTGATGTAGCGAATCTGGGCGTCCTCGCTCGTGTCGGTGCGCTCGATCGTGATTACCGCCTGGCCGGCGTTCTCGTTCACGGTCAGCGCGGACGACGTGAGCCGGAAGCCGCTTGGGTCAAATGACGCGTCGGCGTGCGCGGCCGCGGGCGCGAGCAGGGTGCCGAGCACGGCGACGGGCACGATCATGAGGCGACGCAGGCGGTGCATCGCCATTTAAGTCGGCTGGGCGCCCGTGGAGCTTGATGTCAGCGGCCCGACGTCGACGTGCGTCCGCCTACACTCCGATACGTCCATGCCGCTCAAGCCGATGACCTCCGACGAGATCAGGAGCACGTACCTCGAGTTCTTCGAGGCGCGCGATCACCTGCGGCTGCCGTCGGCGTCGCTCATCCCGGCTGAGCACGATCCATCGGTGCTGTTCACGATCGCCGGCATGGTGCCGTTCAAGCCTTATTTCCTGGGCAGCGAACGGCCGCCCCATCCGCGCGTGACGACGTGCCAGAAGACGTTCCGCACGGTCGACATCGACATCATCGGCACCACCAGCCGTCACCTCACGTTCTTCGAGATGCTCGGCAACTTCTCGTTCGGCGACTACTTCAAGAACGAGGCCACCCGCTTCGCATGGGAGCTGTCGACTCAGGGGTTCGGGTTCCCGGTCGAGCAGATCTGGGTCACGGTGTTCGGGGGAGACGACGAACTCGGCCTGGGTCCCGATCACGAGGCGATCGAGTCGTGGCTCGAGATCGGCGTCCCCCGCGAGCGGATCGTCGAGTGCGAGCGGTCTGAGAACTTCTGGCAGATGGGTCCGACCGGGCCCTGCGGCCCCTGCTCGGAGCTGTACCTCGATCGCGGCATCGAGTTCGGCAAGGCCGACGACCTTCCGGGTGGCGACAACGAGCGCTTCCTCGAGTATTGGAACCTCGTGTTCATGCAGTTCGACCAGAATCCCGTGAACACGCTGACGCCGCTGCCGGCCAAGAACATCGACACCGGCCTCGGCCTGAATCGCCTCGCCTTGATCCTTCAGGACAAGCCGTCAATCTTCGAGACTGACCAGTTCTGGCCGCTGATCGAACTCGGGCAAGACATGAGTGGTAAGCGTTACGGTCAGGACTACCCGACCGACCGAGCGCTGCGGTTGCTTGCCGACCACTCCCGCGCGATGACGTTCCTGATCGCGGACGGCGTCGTTCCGTCGAACGAGGACCGCGGCTACGTGCTGCGACGAATCATGCGCCGCGCGATCCAGCAGGGACGCGCGTTGGAGCTCGATCCTGGGTTCCTGTGGGTGTTCGCCGACCGCGTCACCGAGATCATGGGATCCGAGTACGGCGAGCTGCACGAGCAGCGCGACTCGATCCAGAAATGGCTCGAGTCCGAGGAGGAGAGCTTCGGCCGGACGCTCGAGCAGGGCCTCAAGCGGCTCGACGAGTTGATCGAGCGCGCTCGTCTGACCGGTGCCGAGGGAATCGCCGCCTCCGACGCGTTCCTGCTCCACGACACGTTCGGGTTCCCCATCGACCTGACGCTCGAGCTCGTAGCCGAGCACGACCTTGGCGTCGACGAGGCGGGCTTCGAGATCCTGATGGACGAGCAGCGCGACCGGGCGCGAGCCGGGTCGGGTCGCACCGTCGGCGGCGGCGAGCTCCGCGAACGCGCCCTCGAGCTCTCAGGCGACGCGGGCTTCCACACCGATTTCGTCGGGTACGAGACGACCGACGCCGAGACGACGATCGGCGCGCTCGAGGCCGACAACGGACGCGTGCTGGTCAAGCTCGTCGAGTCGCCGTTCTACGCCACCGGCGGTGGCCAGGTCGCCGACTCAGGCTACGTCGAGTGCCTGCACGGAGACTGCCGCGCGCGCGTGGAGGACGTCCTGCGCCTCGGCGACGACCAGATCGTCGCGCTGGTTCCGGAGCGCGGGACGATCGAGGTGGGCGAGCGCATCCACGCGCACGTCGACCGCGCCGCCCGGCACGCGACCGAGTGCAACCACACCGCGACCCACCTGTTGCACGCTGCGCTCCGCCAGCGGCTCGGGAGCCACGTACGGCAGGCCGGGTCGTACGTCGGACCCGACAAGCTGCGCTTTGACTTCACGCACGGCAAGGCGCTGACGGCGGAGGAGCTGGCCGACGTCGAGGACCAGGTCAACCGCTGGATCCTCGAGAGCCAGCCCGTCCGCGCGCTCACGACCACGCTCGATGAGGCGAAGCGGCTCGGCGCGATGGCGCTGTTCGGCGAGAAGTACGGCGACGTGGTCCGGATGGTCGAGGTCGGCGACGGCTCGTACTCACGCGAGCTGTGCGGCGGCACGCACGTCCACAACTCCGCCGAGATCGCCCTATTCAAGGTGCTGAGCGAGGGCTCGAGCGCGGCCAACATGCGCCGAATCGAGGCGGTCACGGGTCCCGCCGTGGTCGAGCTGATGCGCGACCACGACCGCACGCTCGCCAAATCGGCCAGGGTGCTGCGGGTTCCACCCGAGCGCGTCGTCGATGCGGTCACCGAGCTGCGTTCCCGTGTGCGCGAGCTCGAGCGCACTTCGCGCCGCGACGCGGCCGAGGACGGCATCGACGTCGAGCGGCTTGCCGGCGCCGCGGTCGAGCGCGACGGCGCCCGCGTGCTGGTCGCGTCCGTGCAGGCGCCCGACGGCAAAGCGCTGCTCGACGTCGCCGACCGGCTGAAGAACAAGCTCGGCAACGCGGCGATCGTGCTCGCGAGCACCGGCGAGAACCGCGTCGACCTGGTCGCGAGCGTCTCGCCCTCGCTAGTCGAGCGCGGCGTCCGAGCCGGTGAGATCGTCAAGCTGGCCGCTGCCGAGGTCGGCGGCGGTGGCGGCGGACGGGACACGCTCGCGCGCGCCGGCGGGCGCGATCCCGCCGGGCTCCCCAAGGCATTCGAGGCCGCCCTCGGGGCGATTGACGCCGCGCTCGGCGTGTGACCTCGTGCCATCTTTCGCAAAGGCGCTGACACGCGCCGTGAGGAAAAGCGCCCGCCTCAACGGGTAAGGTCATGCGCGTGCTTGCGCTCGATTACGGCCGGGCGAGGTGCGGCTGCGCGGTCAGCGACCCCACTGGCGTGCTCGCATCCCCCGTGGAAGCGGTGATCGCCCCGACGACGCGGCGAGGCCTAGCCCGCCTGCGCACGCTAGTCCGGGAGCTCGGCGCCGAGCTCGTTGTCGTGGGATTGCCCGTGTCTTTGTCTGGCCGGGATTCGGCGCAGACGATCGAGACGCGCGCGTTTGCGGCTCGCCTGGAGCAGGAGCTGCCCGTCCCGGTCGAGCTCTACGACGAGCGCTTCACGACCCGCCTGGCGGAGCGGACCGGGGGCCGGGCCGACGAGGACTCGCGTGCGGCCGCGCACCTGCTGGAGAGCTGGCTGGCTAGCCAGCCAGGCCAGGTGGGGGAGGGCCGCGCGGGCGTGGACGGTGGCGAGGGCGCGGAGGAATCCCGTGGCTGACGGATCCGAGCGGACCGCCTCGGACCGCGAGGAGGCGAGGCACCAGCGGGCGGCGGGCCGCCCAACGAACGGTTCGCGGCAGCGGCGGGCGGCCCCTCAGCGCCGGCGCCCGACGCGCCCATCGCGGTCGCGGAAGTGGGGTGGCCGGTTCCTTGCGGTGCTCGCGCTCGCCCTCGCCGGCGGCGTGATCTGGTTCATGTTCGAGCTCTACCAGCCATTCCACGGCTCTCCGCATGGGAGCGTGACGGTGACGATCCCGCCGCACTCGAGCTCCGGCGACATCGGCGACGAACTGGCCCGAGACGGAGTCATCTCCTCGAGCTTCTTCTTCGACCTGCGGGCGACGCTCGCCGGCGAGCGCGGGGACATGCGGGCCGGCACGTACGACCTCCAGCAGGGCATGACCTACAGCGCGGTGCTGAAGATCCTGACCACGCCCCCGACCGCGGCGAGGGTGACGAACATCACGATTATCGAGGGGCGGACGCGGGCCCAGATCAACGATCTGCTCAAGGTCCAGGGCGTCAAGGGCAGCTACTTCGTCGCGACGCGCCACTCGCCGCTGATCAACTTCGCCGCCTACGGAGCGCCGCGACACACCCCCGACCTCGAGGGGTTCCTGTTCCCCGACACGTACCAGCTCGTCGAGCCGATCAGCATCCCCGCGCTCGTGAGCGACCAGCTGAAGACGTTCCGGACGGAGTGGGGACAGGTCAACCTCGGATACGCCCGGAGCCAGCATCTGACGCCATACGACGTGTTGATCATCGCCTCGATGGTCCAGGCCGAGGCCGCGACCGCTCACGATCGTCCGCTGATCGCGTCGGTGATCTACAACCGGCTCCGGCTCGGGATGCCCCTCCAGATCGACGCGACCACGCGGTACGCCACCGGGAACTACACGCAACCGCTCACGAACGCGGAGCTCAATTCGTCCTCGCCGTACAACACGCGGATTCACAAGGGGCTGACCCCGACGCCGATCGACAACCCGGGCCTCGCCTCGATGCAGGCCGCGGCCCATCCGGCGCAGACGAACTACCTGTACTTCGTGGTCAAGCCCTGCGGCAACGGCGAGCAGGTGTTCACGTCGAACTACAACCAGTTCCTGGCGGACGCGCAGAAGTACCAGCAGGCGCGGAGCGCGCGCGGCGGGAAATCGCCCGAGCGCTGCTCGTAGTGGACGGGGCCGCTGACAGGCGGCCCGTGGAGGGCCGCCCCGTGGACCGTCCCCGGACCAGGCTCGGCGTCGTCGGGTGGCCGGTGGCGCACAGCGTCTCGCCGGCGATGCAGAACGCCGCGCTCGAATCGCTCGGGCTCGCGGGCTGGCACTACCAGCGACTGCCGATCCCGCCGGAGCTGTTCGACGAGACCGTCGCGGCGCTCGCGGGCGTGGGCTTTCGCGGCGTCAACGTCACGATTCCGCACAAACACGCGGCGCTGGCGCTCGCCACCGATCCGACGCCGCGGGCAAGCGCGATCGGCGCCGCCAACACGCTGATCTTCAAGGCCGGCGGGGAGATCCGCGCCGACAACACCGATGCGCCCGGAATGATCGCCGCTCTGCCGATCCCGGCGACGGGGACGACGGCGCTCGTGCTCGGAGCCGGCGGCAGCGCCCGCGCCGCGGTGTGGGCCCTGATCGACGCCGGCGCGCGCGAGGTTCGCGTCTGGAACCGCACGCCCGAGCGCGCGCGCGAGTTGGCCGCGGACCTGGGCGCGACCCCGGTAGCCCGTGCCGAACCCGCCGATCTGCTCGTCAACTGCACCTCGGTTGGCCTCCATCCCTTGGAGGGTCCGTTCAAGCCGCTGCCGATCGATGCCGATGACGTGACGAGTTACGAATGCGTGGTTGACCTCGTGTACAGGGATACTGAGACCCCGCTCGTGCAGGCCGCGCGAGCACGCCGCGTCCGCGTAGTTGGCGGGCGTGAATTACTCGTGCGCCAAGGCGCCCTCAGCTTCGAGCTGTTCACGGGTCATGCGGCGCCGATCGAGGTCATGCGGCGCGCCGCGGGCGCACGATGAGCGAGCACGAAGCCCCACTCCGCCTCGTCCAGCCCGAGGTCGTCTCCGAGAGCCATCCGGCTCCCGCACAGACGACGATCGGCGTCACTCCGCCGCGCCGACGCGGTGGCTCGAGTCGCTTCCTGACCGACGTCGTCGTCGAACTCGGGTTTGCCGACGCCGAGACCGTCAACCGTGCGGTGGAGGCCGCGCGGTCAGCGAGCATTCCGCCGGAGCGCATGCTGCTCGACCAGCAGGCGATCACCGCCGAGGAGCTCTCGCGCGCGATCGCCGAGCGCTACGGCCTCGATCACCTCGACCTCGGGGTGTTCAAGGTCGACATGAGCGCCGCCAACCTACTGAGCGCGGCGGCCGCCAAGCGTTACGCCGCGGTTCCCGTCTCTTACGTCGACGAGCACACGCTTCTGCTGGCCATGTCGGATCCCGCGAACGTGCTCGCGGTCGACGACATCGCGCTGCTCACCCACCTCGACGTCCGGCCGGCGGTCGCGTCCGCCGAGGACATCACCGCGCTGATCATGCGTATGAACCGCTTCGAGGATGCGGTCGCCGAGGCGGTCGAGGAGAGCGAAGCGGGCGCGGCGTTCGAGGAGGTCGTCGACCTGCGCGAGACCGCCGACGACGCTCCGGTCATCAAGCTCGTGCATTCGATCATCGCGCAGGCCACCGAGCGCGGCGCCTCCGACATCCACTACGAGCCCCAGCCCGACGCGAGCGGCCGGTCCGCGCGCGAGATGCGGGTCCGGATGCGCGTCGACGGAGTGCTCACCGAGGCCACGACCGTCCCCAAGAAGATGGTTCCCGGAGTCGTGTCCCGCATCAAGATCATGGCCGACCTCGACATCGCCGAGCGGCGAGTCCCGCAGGACGGACGCGTCGGCATGACGATCGACGGCCGCCACGTCGACGTTCGCGTCGTCACGATTCCGAGCGTCCACGGCGAGGGGGTGGTCATGCGCATCCTCGACAAGGAGAGCATCCGCCTCGAGCTCGACAAGCTTGGCTTCCAGGAGCATGAGCTCACACGCTTCCGTCGCGCGTTCACCCAGGCGTACGGCTGCGTGCTGACTACCGGCCCGACGGGTTCGGGTAAGTCGACCTCGCTTTACGGCGCGCTGTCAGAGCTGAACACGCCGGAGAAGAACATCATCACGATCGAGGATCCGGTCGAATACCAGATCCCCGGGATCACGCAGGTTCAGGTCAACAACAAGGCGGGCCTGACGTTCGCCGCGGGGCTGCGCTCGATGATGCGCGCCGACCCGGACATCCTGATGGTGGGCGAGATCCGCGACCCCGAGACCGCGCAGATCGCGATCGAGGGCGCGCTCACCGGCCACATGGTGCTCTCGACGCTCCACACCAACGACGCTCCGTCGGCGATCACCCGTCTGGTCGAGATGGGGATCGAGCCGTTCCTCGTCGCCTCCGCGATTGACTGCGTCGTCGCCCAGCGACTGGCGCGAACGCTGTGCGCGCACTGCAAGCAGCGCACGCTGATCCCGGCCGAGGTGCTGCGCGACCACGGCTTCCCGGCCGAGTTCCCGATTGAGGCCTACGAGCCGGGCGGGTGCGTGCGCTGCGGGGGGATGGGCTACCGCGGCCGGATCGGCCTGTACGAGGTGATGGTGATGACCGAGGAGATCCGTTCGCTCGCGCTCCAGCGCTCGTCCGCGGATCAGCTCGGCGCCGCCGCGATCCGCGGGGGCATGCGCCGGTTGCGCGAGGACGGCCTCGACAAGGTCAAGCACGGCCTGACGTCGGTCGCCGAGATTGCCCGGGTCACCGGCACGGGTGGTGGCTGAGCCGTCCAGCATCGTCCACCTGGACGAATAGCTGTAAACGGGATCGGCCCGGATGCCGATAGATCCACAAAGTTTCGTACGCGATCCACGACAAGGACTGATCAGGATGCAGCTCGATTTCGCCGACGTGTTGCTCGAGGTTATTGACCGACGAGCTTCGGACCTGCACATCACGGCAGGTGCGCCGCCGACCGTGCGCATCCGCGGCCGGCTCGTCCCGATGGACGGCTTCCCGGTCCTGACGCCGAACGACACGCGCGAGATCGTCTACTCGATCCTGTCCGAGGGACAGCGCCAGAAGTTCGAGAACAACTGGCAGATCGACTTCGCCTACCAGATCCCGGGTCGCGGCCGGTTCCGCGTCAACGCCTACTTCCAGCGCGCCGCGGTCGGCGCCGCGTTCCGCCTGATTCCGTTCGACGTGGTTCCGTTCGAGACGCTCGGCCTGCCGACGGTCGTCGCCGACTTCGCCAACAAGCCGCGAGGCCTGGTGCTCGTCACCGGCCCGACGGGATCGGGCAAGTCGACGACGCTCGCCTCGCTGATCGACGTGATCAACGGCACCCGCGAGGACCACATCATGACGGTCGAGGATCCGATCGAGTTCCTCCACCACCACAAGAAGTGCATCGTCAACCAGCGCGAGCTCGGGTCGGACGCGACCAGCTTTGGGGAGGCGCTGAAGGCGGCGCTCCGCCAGGACCCCGACGTGATCCTCGTCGGCGAAATGCGCGACCTCGAGACGATCGGCACCGCGCTGACCGCGGCCGAGACCGGCCACCTGGTGTTCGCCACGCTCCACACCCAGGACACGCCGCAGACGATCGACCGTATCATCGACGTGTTCCCGCCCGAGCAGCAGGGCCAGGTCCGCGCGCAGTTGTCGGTGGCGCTCCAGGGGATCATGACGCAGACGCTGCTGCCGACGGCTGACGGCGCCGGGCGCGTCGTCGCGGCGGAGGTGCTCGTCCCGACCCCGGCGGTTCGCAACCTGATCCGCGAGGCCAAGACCCACCAGATCTACTCGGTGATCCAGACCGGGGCGTCCCATGGCATGCAGACGATGGACGCCGCGCTCGTGCAACTCGTCCGCGCCGGCAAGGTCAACCGGCAGGTCGCAGAGTCGCGCGCCCACGCCCCCGAAGAGTTCCGGCGGCTGCTTGGCGGCGCCGGCGGCGGCGGTTATCAGGTGGCCGCGTAGCCATGGCCACCTATGTCTTCAAGGCGATGGACCTCGCCGGGGTCCAGGCCAAGGGCGAGGTAGAGGCGGACTCCAAGCAGGCCGTCGCCGAGCAGCTCAAGGAGCGCGGTCTCGTCGTCGTCGACATCGCCCACAAGTACCGCTCGAAGGAGCTCAACATCGAGCTGTTCTCCCGGGTCAACGCCAAGGACCTGGCGGTGGCCTCGCGGCAGCTGGCGACGATGGTCACCTCGGGCATGACGATCATGCGCGCCCTCCATGTGCTCGAGACGCAGACCGGGTCGAAGATGCTGCGTGAAACGATCGCCTCGGTGCGCCACGATGTGGAAGCGGGCCTGCAGCTGTCCGATGCGATGACCCGGCATCCGAAGGTGTTCGGGCCCCTGTACGTCGCGATGGTGAAGGCGGGTGAGACCGGCGGTGTGCTCGAGCAGTGCCTGATGCGCGTCGCCGATCAGCTCGAGAAGGATGCGGCGCTCCGCCGCCAGGTACGTGCCGCGATGATCTACCCGGCGGTGACCATCTCGTTCGCGATCGCGGTGCTGATGGCCCTGGTGGCGTTCCTGATCCCCGTGTTCGTCGGAGTGTTCAAGCAGTTCCCGGGCAAGCTCCCGGCGCTGACACAGTTCATGGTGAACTTCTCCCACCTGGTCACTCACCAGTGGTACATCATCATCGTCGCGGTCATTGCCGGCGTGGGGGGCTTCATCTCGGTCAAGCGCTCCGAGCGCGGACGCGACAAGTGGGATGCGTTCAAGCTCCGCGTGCCGATGAAGATCGGCGAAGTCGTCCAGAAGGTGGCGATCGCGCGGTGGTCGCGCACGCTGTCGGCGCTCGCCTCCGCGGGCGTCCCGATCATGCAGGCGATCGAGATCACGGGTAAGACCGCCGGCAATGCGGTGATCGAGAAGTCGATGAACGACGTGATCACCTCGGTCAAGGGCGGCGGCACGATCTCCGCGCCGTTGCGCCAGTGCTCCGCGTTCCCGCCGATGGTGTCGCAGATGATCGGCGTCGGCGAGGAAACCGGCGCGCTCGACACCATGCTCGAGAAGATCGCGGACTTCTACGACAGCGAGGTCGAGACGGCCGTCAAGGCACTCACCTCGATCCTGGAACCGGTCATGATCATCTTCGTCGGCGGCATCGTCGGCGTGATCGTGATCTCGATGTATCTGCCGCTGTTCAGCATCTACAACAGCATCAAGTAGGCTGCTCGCCAGCCTCGCTGGGGCCGGCCTGCTGCGCATCGCGGCCAGCCTGAAATTCGCCCGTGCCGCCGCACCACGGGCAGGTGACCTCGTGCGGCTGTCCGCCGAGGCCAGAGGTCAGCTTCCCTGTGCCCCGACAGGGCGTGCACGTCGCGCGGGCGTCATCCGAAGTGGCGCTCATGACGCCCCACGATACCCGGACGGGCGCGACGGCAGCGGCTGGTCGGCGCCTTGCCCGCCGGCGACGCGTCCGAAACATAATCGGACAAACGTTGAAAGACGTCAGGCTTCGGGTTTCGGATGTCGATACCTCGTGTGCCAGAGTCACTCAGGTGCCAAGGGCAAACCATCCGCAAGGATGGGACGCAAAGCCACGGTCCTCACAAAAGGATTGAGAGGAAGCCGGGCTGCCACCAATAACGGAGATGTGACGCAGTCATGGATGACTCCCGATTGGGGCCTTGGATCTGGCGAGACAGACCCAATCAAAATCCCCAGGAGGGCTCCATGCTTCATAAGTTGCGCCGTCGCGCCGAGGATGAAAAGGGTTTCACCCTGATCGAGCTCCTCGTCGTGATTCTGATCATCGGCATCCTCGCCGCGATCGCCATCCCGACGTTCCTCAACCAGAAGAGCAAGGCCAATGACGCGTCGGCCGAGTCTCTGGCGCGGAACGCGGCCACGGCCGCCGAGACGTACGCTACCGATAACAACGGCAGCTACTCCGGCATCGGCACCTCGGTGCTGAACTCGATCACGCCCGCGCTGAACACCAATACGGGCAACGGCCAGGCCTACCTGCAGTCGGCCAGCGGCACCGCCAGCGGCTACACGGTCGTCGGCGAGTCGCCGACCGACACGGCGCTGTTCACACTGACCAACAACAACGGCACGGAGACGTTCACGTGCTCCCCGGTCGGGGGCGGCGCCTGCAACGCCGGCGGCAGCTGGTAGACAGTCGATCCACAACGACAACGCTGTAGCGACCGAGGCGGCCTCCGGGCCGCCTCGGCGCATTTAAGAATGACCGGGGGACGGTCGATTACGAACACATGCGGCGACGTATCTTCGCGCTCCTCACGATGGTGGTCCTGGCGTGCGCCCTCGCCCCGGCCACGGCCAGCGCGGCGGCGGGCCCCCCGCCGGATGTCGCGGCGCCGATCTTCGTCGACCAGAACTGGAGCGTGGTTCCGCGCGAGTTCTCGATCGATCCGTCGCAGGCGATCGCGATCGCGAAGACTTCGCCCAAGCTCCAGGCGATCCACCGTGCCCATCACCCGCTCGACATCAATGTGTATGAGTGGGTCCACAGTCATTACGAGATCTACTTCTTCTACCACGGCAAGCTGATCGCCGACCAGATCGTGGGACCGCACGGCAAGCTCGGCCCAACCTACACCGGGCCGCTGATGCTCGGTTACTACGCGCGCGGCGGCTACGGGCAGATCTTCGACAACCCGTGGGTGCTCGCGGGGTTCACCGCGATGTTCCTGCTGCCGGTGCTCCTGCTGCGCGGACGCCGGTGGCTCGACCGGCTCGACATCGCGATGCTGCTGGGGTTCGGCGTGTCCTACGCGCTGTTCGACACGACCCACCTCGAGCCGGGCGTGTGGGCGTTCTACCCGGTGCTCATCTATCTGATGGTGAGGATGCTGATCCGCGGGTTCAAGGCGCGGCCGTCCGGCGGCCGCCTCGACTGCCGGCTTCCGACGATCGTGCTTGCGCTCGGACTGGTCGCGCTCGTCGTGGCTCGGATCGTGATCACGCTCCACCCAGCGGGCGTGCTCGACGTCGCGACAGCATCTGTACTGGGCGCCTACAAGATCCTGCACGGGCAGAGCATCTATTACTACTCGCTCGGCCACGGTGACACCTACGGCCCGATCAACTACCTGGCCTATGTCCCGTTCGAGTGGATCTGGCCCGGCAACTGGGGCTACCTGCCCGCGGCCAGGGCAGCGACGATCACCTTCGACCTGCTGACGATCGGCGGCCTGATCCTGGTCGGGATGCGGCTGCGTGGCGGCCGCGACGGACTCCGGCTCGGGCTCCTGCTCGCATGGCTGTTCGCGGCGTGCCCGTGGAGCCTGCTCGACGTGGAGAAGAGCACGAACGACGGGTTGGTCGCGCTGATGGTGGTGCTGACCATGCTCGCGCTGTCCAAGCCGGTCAGGCGCGGCGTGCTCGTCGGCCTCGGCGCCGCCGCGAAGTTCTTCCCGGCGGTACTGCTGCCGCTCGTGGCGGTCGGACGCGGAGACGCCGACCAGCAGACGATTCGCAAGGTGCTCGCCGGGTTCGTGATCGCGGGCGGGGCCTCGGTCGCGCTGTTCCTTCCGCCCGGTGGCCTCACGGAGATGTGGAACCACACGATCGGCTACCAGCTCACCCGCACCGACATCTTCTCGATCTGGGCGCTCCACCCGGCGCTCGCGCCGATCAAGGACGCGGTCACGGTATTCGCGGTGATCCTGGCGGTGCTGGTTGCGTTCCGCCCGCGCGGTGCGCGGACGCCGGCTCAGGTCGCGGCACTCGGCGCGGCCGTGATCATCGCCATCCAGCTTCCGGCGCTTCACTGGTTCTACCTGTACATCGTCTGGTTCCTGCCGCTGATCCTGATCGCGGTCCTCGGCGCGGACGGGCCCGCGGCAGATGAGCCCGCGCCGCTCGACCGATCCGTCGAGGTCGGACCGGGCGACCCGTCGCCCGTGCTCGCCGGGGCCGCGTAGAGCGCAAGATGCCGCTCGCATTCGCAGCCGCGGTCGCGGGCGCGTTCGGCGCGACGATCGGCTCATTCCTCAACGTCGTTGCCTACCGGCTCCCGCGCGGCGAGTCGCTGGTGCACCCGGGCTCGCATTGCCCGGGTTGCGACACCGCGATCAAGACGTATGACAACGTCCCCGTGCTCGCGTGGCTGTGGCTGCGCGGCCGGTGCCGGAGTTGCCGGACGGCGATCTCGCCGCGGTATCCAGTGGTCGAGGCGCTCACGGCGGCGCTGGCCGCCGCGGTGGTGCTGACCAAGCACTCGGCCGTCGAGGTCGTGCTTGGGCTCGTGCTCGTGCTCGTGCTCGTTCCGATCGCGCTGATCGACTTCGATCACAGGATCATCCCGAACAAGATCACGCTGCCCGCCGGGCTGGCCGCGGTCGCGATCGGCGTCGCGCTCGACCTCAAAGGGGTTCCCGAGCAGTTGATCGCGGGCGCCGCCGCGGGCGGGTTCCTGCTCGCGTTCCTGCTCGCCTACCCGCGCGGGATGGGCATGGGCGACGTCAAGCTGGCGGCGGTCCTGGGACTGTTCCTGGGTCGCTCGGTGGCCGTCGCGATGCTCGTCGGCGTGCTCAGCGCGACGATTGTCGGCGCCGCCGTGATGGCGCGCGTCGGGGTCGAGAAGGGCCGCAAGACCGCCGTGCCGTTCGGGCCGTTCCTGGCGCTCGGCGGCGTCGTTGGGCTGCTCGCGGGCCCGGCGATCATGCATTGGTACCTGCACGCCGGGCTCTGATGCCGACGTTCGGCCGTCACGGGGACCGGCGACGAAGGGTCCTACCGCTCGTGGCGGGCCTGATCGTCGCAGTAATCGCGGGACTCGCGCTGACGCTGACTGCTCACGAACCGCCCGCGCCGGTCACCACCCGCGAGGCGATCAGGGCCGCGTTGCACAGCCCGCGAGTCGAGCAGGCGTTGGCCGGGTCACATTGGGATCGGGCCGTCGCAACCCCGATCGACCCGCGGCTTGAGCAGGTGAATTTCTACGCTGGGCCACGGATCGTCGCGGCGATCGCGCTTGAGGGAGGGAGGACGCCCACGCAAGTGGTCGACTTCACGCGGATGCCGGTTCCATACGGCGATTGGATTGCCTATGAGCCGGCGGTGCTCGCCGTCCTGTGCGCTCTGTTCGTGGTGATGGTGGGGGTGGCGCCGTGGAGCCGACTGCGGAACCTCGACGTGGCGGCGACCTTGTCGCTCGTGGTCTCGGTGGTGCTGTTCCAGCGCCGCTACATCGACATCAGCGTGCTCGTCGCGGCCTCCGCGATGGTGTACCTGTTGCTGCGCTGCGCTTGGAGAGGGCTCGGTGCTGCGCCAGGCGCGGTTCCATCGACGCCGCTGCTTAGTGTGGTTACTCCGGGTCTAGACCCGGCCGGCCGCGTTCGGTGGTTGCGCGTGCTCCTGGTCGCGCTCGCGCTCGTGTACTTCATGGTCGCGGTGAGCTCGCCTGATCCGGTCGACGTGATCTATGCGGTCATGGAGGGCGCGACCAAGCTGATCCATGGCGTCCTTCCCTACGGACACCTGCCGCCGGGCATCATCCATGGTGACACCTATCCGATCCTCACGTATGCGCTCTACACACCGCTCGCGCTGGTGGCGCCGGTCAGCAATGTGTGGGACTCCGTCGACGGCGGGCTCGCGGTGGCGGCGCTGGCGGCTGTGGTGGCCGCTTGGGCAGTGTTCAGGATCACCGCCGGCGGGCGCCCTCGGGCGCGTACGTCGAGGCCAGTGGAGGCCGAGGAGGCCGGCCTGCGTGCCGCTTTAGGCTGGCTGGCCTTCCCGCCACTCCTGATCATAGTGTCCACCGGCACCTCCGACGTTGTGCTCGCCGCGATGCTGGCGATCGCGGTCCTCCTATGGCGCCGTCCCAGTTTGTGCACGGGGATGCTGGCCGCCGCCGGGTGGTTCAAGCTCGCGCCGTTCGCGCTCTTGCCGGTGTCGCTGGCGCCGCTGCGCGGCCGCCGGCTCGTCCGGGCGCTTGCCGCGATCGCGCTCGTGTCCGCGCCGATGCTCGGCCTGCTGGTCGCGCTCGGGGGTCTCCACGGGCCGGCGGACATGATCCACTCGGTCTCCTACCAGTTCACGCGCGGCTCCGAGCAGTCCGTGTGGAGCGCGCTCGGGATCGACGGCCTCCAGCCGCTCGCGCAGGCAGGCGTCCTCGGCCTGATCGCCGCCGCGGTGGTCAAGCTACGGCTCGAGCCGGAGCTCGCGCACGACCGCGCCCGGATGGCGGCGCTGGTCGCGGCGATCCTGATCGGCCTGCAGATTAGCGCCGACTACTGGGCGTTCCTGTACCTCGCCTGGATCATGCCGATGGCGGGAGTCTCGCTGCTCGCCGACCGAAGAGCCGCGGCGGAGGCGGTCGAGGCGCGTGCGCCGCTCGGCCGCGCGCCGCAGCCGGCCGCGGCGATCGCCGGATGAGCGCGACCAGCCCGGAGATCGCGTACCGGCGTACGCGCCTCTCCGTCCGGCTTGGTCGCGTCGCCGCCGCGTGTCCGGTCCCGCTGCGCGCGTTCCTGCTCTCGCGGCTGATCGTGATCGGCGCCGGCGTCGCCGGCGCGCTTATGGTCGCACGACGCACCCACTGGACCGCGTTCGACCCGCTCCACTTGAGCGCACGGCTCGGAGCGGTGGGCAACGTGCTGGCCGCGCCGGCGGTGAGGTGGGACGCGATCCATTACCTCGCGATCGCGAGCCACGGATACGCCGTCGGCACGAACACCCCGTTCTTTCCGCTCTACCCACTGCTCATCCGGGCGCTGGGTTACGCGCTCGGGTCTGATGCTCTCGCCGGCGTCGCGATCTCGACCGCATCGTTCGGGGTCGCGCTCGCCCTCCTGCACCGGCTCACAGAGCTCGAGCTCGGCCGGCGGGCGGCCGACGCCACCGTCCTGCTCGTGGCGTTCGCGCCGCTCTCGTTCTTCTTCACCGCCGTGTACACGGAGTCGCTGTTCCTCGCGTTGTCGGTGGGGGCGGTCTACGCCGCACGGCGGGAGCGATGGGCGCTGGCAGCCGGCCTCGGCGCTCTGGCGGCGATCACGCGCGTCACTGGCATCCTGCTCGTGATCCCGCTGGCGGCGATGTACCTGAAGGAGCACCGACGCCCGGGCCGCCGGCTCGCGTGGATCCTGCTCGTACCCGCCGCGCCGGCTTGCTTCCTCGGTTATCTCTCGGCCAAGGGGTTCGGGCTGATGGCCCCGTTCGCGCAGGAGGCGGGGGCTCAGTACCAGCGGAGCATGACCGGCTCGGTCGCGACGGTCATCGACGCGGTCCGCGCGGCCGCCGCGGGGCTGCGGGACCTGCACCCCGGGCTGATCTACCAGCCGACGGTCGGCGGGCCGTTCTCGCCGGGGGTGGAGAGCATCGTGCTGCTCGTGGTGCTCGCGATCTCGGTGGTCGCGCTCGTGGCGACCGCGCGCCGCCTGCCGCTCGCGTACGCCGCCTACGCCGGCGCCGCCCTGCTCGTGTCCACGTGGAACCCCGTGCCCGCTCAGCCGCTCAAATCGTTCGACCGGTACACGCTGACGATCTTCCCGCTATGGATGATGGCCGGGGCATGGGTCGCCGAGCGCCGGCTGACGCGCGCTGCGCTGCTCGTGAGCGCCGTCGTGCTGGCGTTCTGGACGTTCGAGTTCGCGACGTGGGCGTGGGTCGCATGACCCGGCTTTTCCGCGTGGTACAGGGCCCGCGCTGGCCTGGACGTCCAGGCAGAAATGGGGAGACTGTCCAACCTCAGCTGGACAGCCTCAACTCGGCAGGGGTTGCGGTCGATCACTTGGCCTGAGCCACCATGGGTTACGCCAAAGGAAAATCAGTCGTAGGTCTCGACATCGAGCCGGGGTACGTCGCCGCGGTCGAAACGCGCGCGGGCCAGGTGAAGGTCGAGCGCGCCGCCAGCGCCCCGCTTCCCGCCGGCATCGTCCGCGATGGTGAGGTGGTCGACGTCGAGACGCTCGCCTCGTCCCTGCGCGACCTGTTCGCCGAGCACAAGCTCGGCAAGCGCGTTCGCCTCGGCGTAGCCAACCAGCGCATCGTGATGCGCACCCTCGACCTTCCGCCGCTCAAGGGCGCCAAGGAGATCAACTCCGCGATTCGCTTCCAGGCGGCCGACCACATTCCGATGCCGCTCGAGCAGGCCGTGCTCGAGCATCACTCGCTCGGCGTCGTGGAGACGCCGGACGGACCGCGCACTCGCGTCGTCGTCGTCGCCGCCCGGCGGGACATGATCGAGCGGCTGCTCGAGGCCACCCGCAAGGCCGGCCTGCGCCCCACCGGCGTCGACCTCTCAGCGTTCGCGATGATCCGCGCGCTGTACCGCCCCGAGCTGACGGGCGCTACCCTTTACACCAGCGTCGGCGGCCTGACCAACCTCGCGGTTGCGCTCGGCGCCACGTGTGCGTTCACGCGCGTCGCCGGTCAAGGCATCGAGTCGATCGCCGGCGAGCTCGCCGAGCGCCGCGCGCTCACGCTCGAGCACGCCCACGGCTGGCTCCGCCACGTCGGCCTGCTGTCGCCGGTCGACGAGGTCGAGGGCGACGCCGACATCGTCGCCGAGGCGCGCGAGGTGCTGAACGACGGCATCCGCCGGATCGCCGACGAGGTTCGCAACTCACTTGACTTCCTCGCCATGCAGGACGCCTCGGCTGTCGTCGAGCGCGTCGTGCTCACCGGCCCGGCGGTGGCGATCCCCGGCTTCCCCGAGCGTCTCGGGGAGGAGGTCGGGCTCCCGCTCGAGGTCGGCGTGGTCCAGGAGGGCCAGCCCGGCGGGTTTGGCGGCGTCGACGCCGGCCGCCTCGCGGTGGCCGCCGGCCTGACCGTCGAGGAGATCCCCTCATGAGAGCCGTAAACCTGATTCCGGCCGACTCGCGCGGCCGCAGTAGCAGCCGGGGTCCTTCGACCGGGATGCAGATCCCGGTGTACGTGCTGCTCGGCGTGCTCGCGGCCGCAGTCGCGCTCGTGACCATGTACGTGCTCACTAACAACTCGATCACCTCGCGCAAGGCTGAGGTGGCCAGCCTCAAGACGCAGGTCGCGCAGGAGCAGGCCGCGGCCAACCGCCTCGGCGAGTTCTCGAAGTTCTCCTCGCTCGCGCAGACGCGCATCGGAACCGTCAACTCGATCGCGTCGGCCCGGTTCGACTGGCACACGGCTCTGGTGAACCTCTCGAAGGTGGTTCCAGCCGACACCACGCTTCAGTCGATCGTCGGCACGGTCGTCCCCGGCGCCAGCTCCGGAGGCGCCGGCACCACCAGCTCTCTGCGATCCGACATCGCCGCGCCCGCGTTCGACCTGACCGGCTGCACCGCCAATCAGGACGACGTCGCGCGTCTGATGTCGCATCTGCGTCTGATCAACGGCGTCACGCGCGTCGCTTTCACCAACTCGCAGGTCTCGGGCGCTTCTTCGTCGGGAGGCACCGGCTCGCCCGGCTGTGCGCCGAATGCTCCCGTCTTCAGCCTGACGGTGTTCTTCACCCCCGTGGCCAACGCCGGCCCCAACGGCGTCACCGCGGTGAGCGGCGTGAGCACCACTTCCACCACCGGAGGCACCCCGTGACCGCCCGCGACCGCATCGTGATCATGGTCGTCCTCGCCCTCGCTGCGGTGGCGGCCGGCTGGATGTTCGTCGTGTCTCCCAAGCGTTCGGAGGCATCGAGCCTCGGCACCCAGGTCTCGAGCGAGCAGTCCCAGCTGACCGCCGCTCGGGGCCAGGTGGCCGCCGGCATGAGCGCACGCCACCAGTTCGCGGGCCAGTACGCCGAGCTCGCCAAGCTCGGTGAGGCCGTCCCGCCGGACGACGACATCCCGTCGCTGATCTACCAGGTCCAGAGCGCGGCCCAGGCGTCGCACGTTACCTTCCGCGGCCTGCAGTTGAGCAGCGCCGGAGCCAGCAGCTCGAGCTCCTCGTCCAGCCCCAGCTCGTCGACGAGCGGCCAGACTCCAGCCGCGCAGCTTCCGCCCGGGGCGGCCGTCGGCCCGGCCGGTCTCCCGACCGAGCAGTTCACGATCACGCTCAGCGGTAACTACTTCAACCTGTCGAGCTTCTTCAACCGGCTCGAGGCCTTCGTGGCCAGCGACAACGGCACGCTGGTGGTCCGCGGGCGGCTGATGACGCTCAACGCGATCAGCCTCGTGCCCGGCCCCACCGGGTTCCCGCAGATCACCGCGAGCGTTTCGGCGACCACGTACATCGTCCCGCCGACCGAAGGTTCCTTCGGTGGCGCGACACCCGCAGGCCCGGCGCCGAGCACACCGGCGCAGGCCTCGTCTTCCGGATCCTCGACCACGCCGCCGGCGGCGGCCGTGACCTCGGTGCTGCGATGAGCGTCCCCCGCAACATGCTGAAAGAACTGCTCGAGCGCAAGCTCTGGCCGATCGCCCTGGTGTTGGTCATCGCCCTCGTGGCGGTGCCGGTGCTGCTGACCAAGAAGGCGCCGACGGACATCGTCACCCCGCCGACCGGTCCGCTGCCGTACTCCTCGGGCACCACGCTGCCCGCGATCTCGGTGCAGACGTCGCCGGGGAACTCGAACCTCGTCGGCAAGGGCCGCAACCCCTTCACCCCGCAGCATGTCGCGACTACGTCGACGATCACGACCACGATCCCGACGGTCACGACCCCGACCACGGGCACGAGCACGGGCACGACGAGCGTCGGCAGCGGCAGCTCGAGCACCGGCAGTGGCAGCAGCGGCACGACGGTCGCGCCGGCGACGACCCCCACGGTCTCGACGACCCCGACCAAGCCCGCGCTGACGACGCCGCCCAAGCCGGCGCCGGCCACGCTGACGGCGACCGAGTCCTATCACGTGTCGCTGGCGGTCACCGCGGCGAACGGCAACCTGAACACGATCGACCCGCTCGAGCGGCTCAGCATCCTGCCGAGCGAGCAGCAGCCGATGCTCATCGACCTCGGCGTCCTCCAGGGCGGCAAGAGCGTGATGTTCGTGGTCGAGCCGGGAACCGTGGTCAGCGGCGCCGGGACATGCACCCCGGGTCCGATCGACTGCGAGATCCTGACGCTCAACCCCGGCCAGACCGCCGGCATCTCCAAGGAGACGAGCAGCGGCAGCACTCCGGTGGCCCTGCTCGCGGTGAACTCCATCACCGTCGATCATCACCCGTCGGTGGCCGCGGCGAACAAGGCGCGCGAGACCGCGTCCGATGTCGGCCGACAGCTCCTCAACCAGTCGCCGCTGAACGCGATTTCTCTGTTCCAATACGACCCGAGCGTCGGCGCCGTCGTCGACCTGCGCAATCTCACGGTTGGAGGTAGCTGATATGCGCCGTTATTCGCTCATTGCGCGCCGGCTGGTGCTGGCGCTGTCCTGCTCCCTTGTGGCTTCGCTGGGCGTCGCGGCCGGCGCTCAGGCGACCGTGGTCCAGGACGGCTCGGGCGACAGTTTCGGCGTCGCTCTAGTGCCCGGGTCCACCGGATTCGGCGGGACCAACTATTCGCCAGACCAGGTCACCGGCGCGTGCTTCGATCCGGGGCTGTCGGCGGACCTCGGTGGACCCGACCTGCCGGGGGGACTGTGCCTGCGGGACTCGTCGCTCGCCGACGGCCCGACCGTGCTGACCAAAAGCGAGCTGTTCGCCTTCACGTGGGATCCGGGGCATACCTACTGGGGCCCGACGCGCGGCTATGTCGAGCAGTTCCTGCACGACGTCGCCGCCGGCGCGGGAAGCCTGTCGTCCCCGTTTGCGGTGGCCAGCCAGTACACGGACGCGCTTGGCGACCGCGCCTCTACCCCGTCGGTATACGGGGGCGGCTGCGTCGATAACGGCGCCACCGGCGGCTACACGTGCCAGTTCGAAAACAGCAACGGGTCCGGCGCCGGCTGGGACTATCCGAGCGGCGATCCGGTGCAGAACTGCAATCCCTCGGGCTCGGGCATCAACGTCTGCCTGACCGACGCGGCGATTCAAGGAGAAGTGAGCCGCATGCTCGCCTCCACCGGCGTCGGCTCGATCCCATCGTCCAAGCACGTAACGCCCCTGATCGTGATGCTCACGCCGCCGAACGTCGAGGTCTGCCTCGACCACGTCGGTGACGTGTGCTCGGTGAACAGCAATGCGTCGGCGAAGTTCTGCACCTATCACTCGCGGGTGAACGGCATTCCGTACGTCGTCCTGCCGTGGACCATCTACACGGGCTGCGACGAGCCCCAGCTTCCGACGCTGCCGACCAACCCGACTCCCGAGCAGGTCACGACCGATGCCGGTACCCGGCTCGTGAGCCCGCTCAGCGGGGGCTTGATCGCGGCAATGGTCAACCCTTTCCTGAACGGTTGGTTCGGCAATGACGGCACGGAGATCGACGACGTCTGTGGCCCCGCCGGCGCGGACGTCGACACGGTCACGGTCGGCAGCGGCTCGTACGCGCTCGAGCGCGAGTGGAACAATGCCGCCGAGCTCGTATCCGACCCGTTCACGTACGGTGGCTGCGCACCCTCGGTCGTGCTCGAACCGTCGTTCGTTGACCCGACCGCGGTCGAACCGGGCGACACCGTCCAGTTCGACGGGTCGACGTCGCCCTCGACGCTCATCGTCCCAAAGGACAACTACCAGTGGAACTTCGGTGACGGCACGACGGCCGCCGGCCCGAGCGTCGAGCACAGCTACGCCGCCGGCGGGAACTACAGCGTGACGCTGAAGGTGACCGACCGTGGCAACAATACCGCGACCCTGGTCCAGACAGTCCAGGTGCTCGGCGCCAACGGCCAGCCTTCCCCGCCGTCGGGCGGGTCGGGCTCGGGCGGCAGCGGGTCCGGGTCGGGGAACGCCCTCCAGGTGCACCTCCAGCTGCAGCCGCAGAGCTTGACGGCGGTGCTCCGGAACGGCATCTCGGTCCGTGTGACCTCGAACGCCGCGGCGAACGGCATCGCGACCGTCGTGATCTCACGCAAGGCCGCCAGGCGGGCGCACATTAAGACCGGAAAGGGCCCGACGGTGCGGATCGGTCTGGGCACGGTGGCATCGATCAAGAACGGCTCGGTGCTCCTGCGCCTCCACCTCTCGGCGGCAACGGCCGCGAAGCTGCGCCACGTAGGACACGTCGACATGACGATCCGCCTGGCGCTCGTGGCCGCCGGCAACCAGCGCATCGCGGTCGACGCTGCGGCCAGCTACTAGCTCTCAGGGATCTCCTCCCCGACCGGGCGTCACGCGTTCTTCTGAGCGCGTGGCGCCCGTTACTTCGTTCGCAGGGTGGCTGCGACCCGGATAACTTCTCACTCGCGCCGCCGCCCGGCGCGAGCGTGCCCAAACTCGGGCCAGAGCCGAGTGAATCGGCATTCACCTCGCGGGAGGGTGGCGAGTGAGTGGTTTTTCGCCCTGATTTCAGGTGTATCGGAACGGGGGGGCCGAGGTGGTGGCCCACGCGGTGGGTGGGTTTGGGCCTCGCACGGAATCCGGCGCGATCGCGGTCGCGACTCGACACGCGCTGAGGCCGGATTCCGCACGCTCGGCGTCCGTGGGTCCGTTCCGCCGGACATCCGTGCCCGGCGGTGCACGGACCCGGACCGGACGAGCCCGCACGATCCCACGGACGCTGGGGAATCCGGCTCGATGCCACAGGGCGTTCGAACGTCGGTGGGCCGGATTCCCTGGTAGGAAATTCGGCTCTGTCACGAGCATTGAGGCGAGACGTCGATGAGCCGAATTTCCCAGCGTCAGCGGCCCATGAATGCACGGCCTGGCGGCGCCAGCCGAGGGAGCGGCGAGGCTGGTTCAGGCGGTGGGCTGGACGGCCCGGGCGGCGCGCAACTGGCGCTCGAAGGCCGTGGGCGGCGAGAGCCGCTTGGGGGCGCCGAAGTGGAACCCCTGGGCGTAGTCGGCGCCGATCGCCTTGAGGACGCCGAGCGTGTCGGCGTCCTGGACGCCTTCGGCGATCGTGCGCTTATCCAGGCAGCGGGCGATGCCGACGATGGACTTCACGACCTGGTGGTCGAGCTTGCTGCTCGCCAGCTCGCGGACGAAGCCCATGTCGATCTTGAGGTACCGCGCCGGGATGTGCTTCAAAAACGTGAATGACGAGAAGCCGGTGCCGAAGTCGTCGAGCGCAAGGCTGCAGCCGAGCCCGTAGAGGGTGCCGGCGAACTGCCGGGTGGCCTCGAGCTTGGTCATCGCGGACGCCTCCGTGACGTCGAAGATCACCTTGCCGGGGTCGACGCCGTCGGCAATCGCCCCCCGGATCTCGGCGATGATCGCCTGATCGCCGATCGAGTAGCCGGACAGGTTGATCGCGACGCCCTCGCCGTCGATCGCCAGCCGCAGACCGGCGCTCGTGACCCAGCGGTCGATCTCGCCGATGACGCCGAAACGCTCGGCCATCGGGAGGAACGAGGCGGGCGGAATGATGTCGCCGTCCTCGGAGAGCATCCGCACGAGCAACTCGTGGTGGGTGATGCGGCCGGTGCGGAGGTCCGCGATCGGCTGCCCGTAAAGAACGAATCGGTCCTCGGCCAGCGCGGCGCGAATCCGCTGCACCCAGGTGAGCGCGCCGGTTGCCTCGCTGCTGAACACCCTGGCCTGGTCACCGCCGAGCTCCTTGGCCTCGTACAGCGCGATCTGCGCCCTGGCCAGGATGTCGTCGGACGCGACCTCCTCGTCGCCGGTCAGCAGCGCGATGCCGATGCTGGCCATGATCGGGGGCCCGATCTGGCGCTCGCACAGGACCGAGCGGATGTCGCGGGCGACGATCAGCGCCTCCTCTTCGGAGACCTCGGGGAGGATCACCGCGAACTCGTCGCTGCCGAGGCGGGCGACCACGTCGGTGGCGCGGGCCCGGGCGCGGAGGCTCTCGGACACGGCCTTGAGCATCACGTCCCCGGCGGCGCGGCCGTACGTGTCGTTGGCAAGCTTGAAGTTGTCGATGTCGAGCAGGAGAAGCGCGCCGGCGCGGGCGTACCGCGCCGAGTACGAGATCTGGCGTTCGAGCTCGCCGACCATGCGGGACCGGTTGAAGACGCCGGTCAGGAGATCGTGCTCTGCGAGATGCTCGAGGGGAGAGGACATCGGGAAGGCGTCACTGGACGCGCGGCATGCTCATCGACACCACAGAGAGGGCATCGGCTCCCGGGCCGAGAAGCCGTATCCGTAGAAACTACGGATTGGCCTGTGCCGAGCGGTGACGATCGCGCACGCGGGACCAAAACGGGGCGGATCCCGGTCCGTCCGTAACCTACATCGGCCATGTCTCTGCGCCTGACAACCGCCGGCGAGTCCCACGGACCCGGTCTGACGTGCATCCTCGAGGGATTGCCGGCGGGCCTGGCGCTCGACCGCGACGCGTTGAACCGCGACCTCGCCCGCCGCCAGTTGGGCCACGGCCGCGGTGGGCGGATGAAGATCGAGCGGGACCAGGCTGAGGTGACGGCCGGCGTCCGTCACGGCAGGACGCTCGGCGGGCCGATCGCCCTCGAGGTCGCCAACCGCGACTACGCGAACTGGGAGGAGCGGATGAACCCGTGGCCGGTGGAGGGCGCGGTCGCCGAGGTGCATCTGCCGCGTCCCGGACACGCGGATCTCGTCGGCACGCAAAAGTACGGGCTGACCGACGTCAGGAACGTGCTCGAGCGGGCGAGCGCCCGCGAGACCGCGGCCCGCGTCGCGGGTGGCGCGGTGGCCAAGGCCTTCCTGAAACAGCTCGGGGTCGAAGTCTTCAGCCACGTGATCCAGATCACGGGCGTGACGGCACCGCGGCGGACCGATCTCGCACCACAGGACTTCGAGCACGTCGACGAGTCGCCGGTCAGGTGCCTCGATCCTGAGGCAACGAAGCAGATGGTCGCCGAGATCGACCGTCTCCGCAAAGCGAACGAATCGCTCGGCGGAGTGTTCGAGGTGATCGCGTTCGGGCTCGTGCCCGGGCTTGGCTCGCACGTGTCGTGGGAGGAGCGACTCGACGGCCGGCTCGGCCAGGCGATCCTGTCGATCCAGGCAATCAAGGCGGTCTCGCTCGGCGACGGCGCCGAGGTCGCGGGCCTGCCCGGCTCTCAGGCCCACGACGAGATCTTCTACAGCGAGGAACAGGGCTACTACCGCGAGACGAACCGAGCCGGCGGGCTGGAGGGCGGGATGACGACCGGCGCGCCGCTGGTCGTGCGCGCCTCGATGAAGCCGCTGCCGACGCTGACCAAGCCGCTCCGGTCGGTCGACATCGCCACCCACGAGCCCGCCGAGGCGCTCAGGGAGCGAACCGACTCGTGCACGGTGCCGGCCGCCGGCGTGGTGGGGGAGGCGATGGTCGCGTTCGTGCTCGCCGACGCCTACCGCCGGAAGTTCGGCGGCGATCACATCGACGACGTCTGCGTGGCCGTCAGGGCGTACGAGGAGCGGATCCAGTGGCGGCGACAGCGCTGATCGGCTTCATGGGAGCGGGCAAGACGACCGCTGCCCGGACGTTCGGCGAAGGCGGGGTGGACGTCGACGAGGTGATCGAGGCGCGGCTGGGACGCCGGATCCGGGACGTGTTCGCGCAGGACGGCGAGGCCGCCTTCCGCGAAATCGAGGAGCAGGTCACGCTTGAGCTGCTCGCCGACCCGGCCGTCGAGCTTGTAGCCCTCGGCGGAGGCGCGATCGGCTCCGCGCTCGTACGCGAGGCGCTTAACGAATGCCGCGTGATCTGGCTCGAGACCGTGTGGGAGGACGCGTGGCGGAGAGTCGAGGGGAACAGGAGCCGTCCGCTCGCGTCGGACCCGGCCCGCTTCAACGATCTGCACGATGCTCGGCGCCCGGTCTACGAGTCGCTCGCCGACGTGATCGTCCCGGCCAAACGCTCGACGGACATCCGCAAGGTCGTCGCAGCGCTCGCCGGCTTGCCCCAGCGAGACACACGGGTGCTGTGGGCGACGAGCGCGTCCTCCGATTACCCGGTGTACATCGGTGACGGCCTCGTGACCGAGCACGGGTTCTGGCCATCGACGGTGACCGGTCGCCGGCTCCTCGTGACCGATTACCACGCCGGTCGCCTCTACGGAGAGCGGTTCGAGCCGTTCCTCGGCGACGTTCGGATCATGCCCGGCGAGCAGTCCAAGACGATCGCTCACGCGGAGATCGTGTGGACCGAGATGGTGCGTCATGGAGCGACCCGCTCGGACGTCGTCGTCGCGCTGGGCGGTGGGGTCGTCGGCGATCTGGCCGGATTCTGTGCGGCCACGTACCAGCGCGGGATGCGCGTCGTGCAGGTGCCGACGACGCTTGTCGCCCAGGTCGACTCGGCGATCGGCGGCAAGACCGGGGTCGATCTCGCGGAGGCCAAGAACTACGTCGGAGCGTTCCATCAGCCGAGCGCCGTGATCGCGGACCCGGCGACGCTCCAAACGCTTCCGGCCGAAGAGCTCGCCGCCGGGTACGCGGAGGTGCTGAAGACCGGCCTGATCTCCGGTGGCGCGCTGTGGGATCGGCTGCAGGCGGGGGCATCGCCCGCCGACCTCGAAGTCATCGCCGCATGTGCTCAGGTCAAGGTGCGGATCGTCTCCCAGGACGAGCGCGACGAGGGTCTGCGGCAGATCCTCAACCTCGGTCATACGGTGGCGCATGCGATCGAGACCGCGACGGGGTACGCGCGCTACCGCCACGGTGAGGCGGTGGGCCTCGGCCTGCTGGCCGAGCTGCGGCTGTCGGGGGCCGACGAACTGCGTGCGCAGGTCCGAGAGATGCTGGTCGCGGCGGGTCTGCCGGCGCGGCTCGAGGGCACGGACGTCGACGCCGTGATCTTCGCCACCGGACGCGACAAGAAGCGCACCGACGCCGGACCGGTCCCGTTCGTGCTGTGCTCCCAGCCAGGCCGGGCGACGCCGGGCTGCATCGTCGAGCCCGCCGACCTGCGGGCCGCGGTGCAGGAGCTGATCGCGCCGTGAGCGCCACCCGTAACCGCGTCGAAGTCATGCACGGCGTCAACCTCGACCAGCTCGGCCGCCGCGACCCCACCCACTACGGCGGCGTCACGTTCGCGGAGCTCGAGCGGCAGATCGACACGGCGGCGCGCGAGCTGGGTCTCGAGGCGCGGTTCTTCCAGACCAACCATGAGGGCGCATTCGTCGAGCACCTGCACGGGCTCGAAGGCGTCGCCGACGCAATCGTGCTCAATCCCGGCGCGTGGACGCACTACTCGTACGCGATCCGCGATGCGCTCGAGCTGACCGGACTGCCCGCGGTCGAGGTGCACCTGTCCGACGTCGATTCGCGTGAGGCGTGGCGGCGCCAGTCGGTGATCTCCGAGCTGTGCATCGCGCGCGTGGCCGGCAAGGGCCCTGACGGATACCGCGACGCGCTCGAGCGCGTCCGCGAGGAGCTGGCGGGATGAGCTCGCGTGCCGACCGCCTGCTCGATCTGCTTCCCGACGCCGGCATCGACGTGCTGCTCGTGACGGCTCCGTTCAACGTCCGCTACCTCACCGGCTACACCGGAAGTAACGGCATCGCGCTGGTCGGGACGGACACGCGGATTTTCGTCACCGACTTTCGCTACGTCGAGCAGGCCGCCGATGAGGTCGACCCGTCGTTCGAGCGCCGGCGGGCGGCGCAGGACCTGCTCGAGGCGGTCGGCGAGGTGCTCGGAGCCGGCGAGCTGCGGCTCGGGTTCGAGCCCGTCCACATGTCCGTCCGCGCGTACGGTCGGTTGCGCGACAGGCTGCCCGACCGAATCGAGCTGGTCGGAGTCGAAGGGCTGGTCGAGGGCCTGCGCGCGGTAAAGGAGCCCGAGGAGGTCGCCGCGATCAGGGCCGCGGCGGCGCTCGCGGACGAAGCCTTCGCTGAGCTGATCGCCGGAGGTCTGACCGGGCAGAGCGAGCGCGAGCTGGCGCTCAGGCTCGAATTCGAGATGCGGCGTCGCGGCGCCACGGGCCCGAGCTTCGACCCGATCGTCGCCGGCGGCCCTCATAGCGCGCTGCCCCACGGGCGGCCACGGGACGAACCGGTGCGCGCCGGCGAGCTGGTCGTGGTCGATTGGGGAGCGAAGCTCGACGGCTACTGCTCGGACTGTACGAGAACGCTCGCCACCGGCGCGATCGACTCCGACGCCGCGGAGATTTACCAGCTCGTGCTCGACGCCCAACTCGCTGCGGTCGAGGACGTGGGGCCGGGCGCCGTCGGGCGCGACGTCGACGCGGTGGCGCGTGCCGCCATCACGTCCGCGGGCCACGGAGAACACTTCGGCCACGGGCTCGGCCACGGCGTCGGGCTCGAGGTCCACGAAGCGCCACGACTGGCGCAGCCCTCGGAGGCGGTGCTGGCGGCCGGCAACGTCCTGACGGTCGAGCCGGGCGTGTACATACCGGGCCGGTTCGGGGTTCGGATCGAGGACCTCGTGGTCGTGACCGAGGACGGGTGCGACATCCTGACCTCGATCTCCAAAGACCTCACGGTCGTCGACTGAGCTTCGCGGCGGCTCAACGCCGCCGCCGACGGGGTCGATATCTGTTCGTGTGAGCACGCGAACCGTCGCCCTGCCGTCGCTGCCCGCGGCGTGGCGCTCGCGGCGCGCCACCGCGCGTTCTCAAGGCGCCGGCGCGGCGATGTCGGCAACGGTCCAGGCGGTGGTCGGATCCCGGCTGCTCGTGTGGGTCTTCGGCCTGCTCGCTCTCGCCGTGTTCGGGCGCAAGACGTCGGTGTTCTCGTCAATGGACCCGTGGCACCTGACCGCGCCGTTCCGCAGCGCCGCGGCCAATTTCGCGCTCGCGCCGGCCGCCCGATGGGACTCGGCCTGGTACCTGCAGATTGCTCACAGCGGCTACGTCTCGAAGGCGTCGAGCGCGTTCTTCCCGCTGTACCCGCTGCTGATCCACCTCGGCGCGTTGGTGTTCGGCTCGGCACTGATTGTGGGCATGGTGATCTCGGCGGCGGCGATGTCGGTCGCGTTCTACCTCCTCTA
This sequence comes from uncultured Solirubrobacterales bacterium, assembly GCA_963701945.1. Classification (GTDB taxonomy): domain Bacteria; phylum Actinomycetota; class Thermoleophilia; order Solirubrobacterales; family Solirubrobacteraceae; genus Palsa-465. The sequence continues at coordinate 170,421 of CAVPBV010000004.1, forward strand.
TCTGCTGGCCCGGCTCGATCTCACCGATGCGCAGGCGCGCAGCACGGTGATGTTGGTGGCGTTCTTCCCCACTTCGTTCTTCCTGTCGGCGGTCTACACCGAGGCGCTGTTCCTGATGCTGTCGGTGGGGGCGATCTACGCCGCTCGCCTGAACCGGTGGGCCTGGGCCGGCGTGCTCGGCGGGCTGGCCTGCGCGACGAGATCGGGCGGCGTTCTGATCCTGGTGGCGCTGGTGCTGCTCTACCTCTACGGCCCCGGCCCGGGGACGATCGGCGACTCAGGCCGGTGGTGGCGTCCGCGTCACGCCGTGTCGCGCTCGGTGCTGTGGCTCGCGCTCGTCCCCGCCGGGCTGCTCGCGTACATGGGCTATCTAGCGGTGGCCCACCACGCCCCGCTCGCGCCGTTCCAGGCCGAGGCGGTGTGGGGGCGGCAGTTCGCAGGCCCGCTGGGCGGGCTGGTGAAGGCGTTCGCAGCGGCTCCCGGCGACCTGCGTCTCGGGCTGACCGGACGAGCGGTCGTCGTGGGCGCGGCCGACCCCATCAGCTGGCCCACCCACAACCTCCTCGACCTGATGTTCGTGGCGTTCGCCGTCGCCGGGCTGGCGCTCGCGTGGCGGCGCGTGCCGCCGGCCTACCTCCTTTACGCGCTCGCGCTGCTGGCCCAGGCGCTCAGCTATCCGACCGTCCAGGAGCCGCTCGTGTCGTTCTCGCGGTACCTGCTTGCGATGTTCCCGCTGTTCATGGGCTGGGGGGCATGGCTCGGCGAGCGCCCTCGGTGCAGTCGCCGGGTCATCTGCGGCTCGGCGGTGCTGCTGGCCGGCTTCAGTGGCATGTGGGCCATCTGGGCCTGGGTCGCGTAGCCCGGCCGCGCCCGCGTCTACACTCGTCGCCGTGCGTAGGACCGACCAGCGCCGTGCTGCGATCTGGGCGCTGTATCAGAGCGATCTGCTCGGTCGGCCCCTGGAGCAGACGTTTCCCCGCGACACCCACGCGTTCACGCGTGCGGTGGCTGGGCTCGTGCGCGACCATCAGCCCGAGCTGGACGAGCTGATCCGGACGCACGCGAGCGGCTGGTCGCTGGAGCGGATCGCCCCGCTTGAGCGGTCGATCCTCCGGGTCGGCCTGGCGGAGATGCTTTACGGCCGCGAGCTGCCAGGAGACCAGACGATCCCGCCTGAGGGGGCGATCGACGAGGCGGTCGAGACCGCCAAGCGTTTCTGCGGGGCCGAGGCTCCCGGGTTCGTCAACGGGATTCTGGGCACGGTCCTGCGCGAGATGGCCGCCGGGTCAGGTAAGACCTAAGTAGGAAGCGCGCGCACGCAGGCGCGCACGCGACACAATCACAAGCATGAGATTGCTCGTGGTCGACGACGATCGTGCGCTTCGCGACGTGCTCCGGCGCGCGCTGTCGTTGGCCGGCTACGAGGTGAGACTCGCCGAGAGCGGAGCCGCGGCGCTGTCGGAGGTGAACGGGAGCCTCCCCGATGCGGTCGTGCTCGACATCGGTCTGCCCGACATCGACGGCCTCGAGGTTTGCCGTTTGCTCCGGCGTGAGGGGAACCGCGTTCCGGTGCTGATGCTCACCGCCCGCGACGCCGTGAGCGACCGGATCGACGGGCTGGACGCCGGCGCCGACGACTATCTGGTCAAGCCGTTCGACATCGACGAGCTCAAGGCCCGCCTGCGCGCGCTGCTCCGCCGTGCGGGCGGCGAGACGACCGCCGACGGCGCGCTGGCATTCGGCGACCTACGGCTCGATTCGGCGCGCCACGGCGTGATGGTCGACGGGAAGTTCGTCGAGCTGACCCGTACCGAGTACCAGCTGCTCGAACTGCTGATGCTCAACCCGCGCCGGGTGCTGCCGCACACGCTGATCTACGACCGCGTGTGGGGGTATGACTTCGGGCCGACCTCGAACGCGCTGCGCGTGTACGTCGGCTACCTGCGACGAAAGCTCGAAGAAGCCGGGGCCAGGGCACAGATCCACACGGTCAGGGGCGTCGGGTACGCGCTGCGGGAGCCCGACGAATGAGCCTGCGCACGCGCATGGTGCTCGTCGCCGGGGTGGCGGTGGCGATCGCCGTGATCGGCGTGGCCGTCGGGTCGTACTTCGGGACACGCTCGAGCCTGCAGGGGCAGGTCGACCAGTCACTTCAGAGCGTCGCCCGGCCGGTGCTCGGCCGGGCGGAGGGTCCGCCGGGACAGTTCTCCCCGACGCCTGGAGCGTCGGGCCAGCAAGGGTCGGGGTCCGGAGGGTGCGGCCAACAGCCTGACCCAGACCAAGGCCTCGGGCTCGATCGACCGCCGACGCAGCCGTTCGGCGGCCCCTCGGGCACGTTCACGTTGCTGTGCCCGAACGGCGACACGTACTCACCGAAGAGCCAGGAATACGCGATCCCGGTGAGCGCGCAGGCGCGCGCGATCGCCGAGACCGGGCACGGCCAGTACTTCACCGACACGACCGTCGCCAAGCAGCACATTCGGGTGATGGCCACCGGTATCGGGTGGCGCGGCGCGCTGCTGGTGGCGCTGCCGCTGTCTTCGGTCGACAGCGAGTTGTCGAACCAGCTGCTGCTGCTGCTCGTGATCGGCGGCGCGGGGATCCTGCTGGCCGCGCTGCTCGGGTTCGCGGTGGCCCGCACCGCGCTCGCGCCGATCGCGCGCTTCACCCGGCAGACCGAGTCGATCGCCGCCAGCCCGGAGCGGATCGAGCATGAGCGCCTCGACGTGATCGGCTCCGACGAGCTGGCCCGGCTGGCGCGGACGTTCAACCAGACGCTCGACACGCTCGAGCGCTCGGTGCAGGCGCAGCGCAACCTCGTCGCCGACGCCTCGCACGAGCTGCGCACGCCGATCGCGACGATCCGCGCCAACTTGCAGCTGATGCGCGACGAGGAACTGCTGTCTCCCGAGGATCGCGCGGCACTGCGCGCCGACGTGATCGGTGAACTTGATGAGCTCACGGCGCTCGTGGCCGACGTTGTCGAGCTTGCCCGTGGGGTCAAGCAGACCGGGGACCGCGGCGACGTGCGGCTCGACTCGATCGTCGGCGCGGCGCTCGACCGGGCCCGCCGGCGCGCCCCGGGTCTGACCTTCGGCCAGCGGCTCGAGCCAACGCTTGTGCGCGGCGAGGGAGACCGGATCTCGAGAGCGGTGACGAACCTGCTCGACAACGCGGCCAAGTGGAGCCCCGCCGGCGGCGAGGTCGAGGTCACGCTCCACGACGGCGTGCTGACCGTCCGCGACCATGGCCCAGGCTTCAAGGAGGATGACCTGCCGTTCGTGTTCGACCGCTTCCACCGCGCCAAGGAGGCGCGCTCGAAACCGGGCTCCGGGTTGGGACTGGCGATCGTCCGCCAGGCGGCCGAGGCGCACGACGGCTTTGCGGAGGCGGCCAACGCGCCCGACGGGGGCGCGATCCTCAAGGTCGGCTTCGGCCCGCCGCTCGAGCTCGAGCCGGAGCCAGAGCCGGAGGAGCCGACCGTCAGCGCCCGCTACGGCCGGGACTAGTGGTCGCGCCAGTCGTGGTAGCTGGCGAGCGCGAATCCCAGGTCCTCGATCCGGGATCGCAGACCGGGCTCGGTTAGTGTCGCGAGCTCGACCTCGCGCTCGGGCGTATAGCTCGAGACGAGGTCGGGGGTCACTCGCGCCGGGTGGCAGCCGAGCTCTGAGAAATCGGCCCCGATGTCATCGTCGGCAAGCAGCTCGAGCAGAAACGGCGCGCGTACCCTTTCGAGCTCGACGACGCCGCGGTGCGGCTGCGCGTAGAACCCGCCGAGGTACGCGACGCGCCCGTCGCCCCGAAGCGGCACCCCGAGCGGCGCGACCAGCGGCCTGAACGTCGACATCCGCGTCAGATGCACGTGATGGTGGGAGTCAACGTGCGTCGGCTCCGCGCCGGTCAGCTCGCGGAAGCGCTCGAGCTGCGCCGCAAACGTGCGGGCGGCGTGCCCGGGCTCGTCGATCTCAGGGCCGTCCTCGACGTAATGCAGCCCGACCGAAAGCGCCGGGTGCTCGCGCGCGAGCCGCACGGCGTCGGCGGCCGCGGGCAGGTCGACCATCAGGCTCGTGCTGGTGAGGATGCCGTTCGCGTGCGCCTCGATGATGCCCTCGTTGACACCGGCGGCGAGGCCGAAGTCATCGGCGTTGACGATCAGCCTGCGTGGCACGACGTGGATTCTGCCGGTCGCGCAGGTGCCCGCGCGGTCAGCCCCGGCCCACCGGCGCGGCCCTCAGATCGAGCTCGTAGGTCTGGCCCATGAGGTCGGCTCCGAAGCTGTGGTGAGGAGCCTCCGCGACCAGCTCGAAACCACGCTCAAGGTAGAGGTGGCGAGCCGCGGCGAGCGGATGGTTGGTCCACAATCGCATCCGCTCATAGCCGGCGCGCCGGGCGAACTCGAGGCACGCATCGATCAGCCTGCGGCCGACGCCGTGGCCGCGCCCTCCGGGGTGGACGAGCAGGATGCGCAGCAGCGCGGTGTCACTACGGTCGGGATCGGCGACGCAGAAAACGCAGCCGACCCGCCGTCCGTCGAGCTCGGCGATCCAGGCGGCCTCGCGATCGGGGGCGTGACCGGCGGCGTAGTCGGCGACGATCCTGGCCACGAGCGCTTCGAAGCTCGAGTCCCAGCCGAATTCGTTGGCGTAGACCTCGCCGTGGGCCATCACGACCCAGCCGAGGTCGCCGGGGTTGCCGAGCTCGCGGATCGCTACTGAAACGGTCGTTTCAGTAGCTTACACTAGGCGCCGATGTCCGCTACCGCGCCCGCCACGTCGCCACGGCGGCGCGAGCTGCTCGAGCTTGCCTATGCGTACGTGCTCGAGCACGGCGTGTCCGACCTGTCGCTGCGGCCACTCGCGGCCGCCGTCGGCTCGAGTCCCCGGGTGCTCCTGTTCCTGTTCGGGAGCAAGGCCGAGCTCGTGCAGGCGCTGCTCGCTCGAGCCCGAGAGGACGAGCTCGAGTTGCTGCGCCGGGTGCGTGCCGCGAGCGGCGCCGAAGGCGGGGACCTGCTCGCGGTCGCCGCGGAGCTGTGGTCGTGGCTCTCCACCGCGGAGCGCCGTGGGCTCCTAACCCTGTGGGTCGAGGGGTACGCGCGCTCACTGGTCGATCCCGACGGGCCGTGGGCCGGCTTCGCCGCCGCCACCGTCGCGGACTGGCTCGAGGTTCTGACCGCGGCCGCGCAGGCTCCGCGTGCTCGGGCCGGCGGCCGCGCGGCCGGCGCGGTCGAGCCGACGCTCGTCCTCGCCGTGCTGCGCGGAGCGTTGCTCGACCTGCTCGCGACGGGCGAGGTCGAGCGGACCACTCGCGCCGTCAACTGGCAACTGGCGCTGCTGCGCGGCGGTCCTGCCTAGTCCCGCATCATCGGGTCGAGGTACAGGTTGTAGGCCTGGAACTCCTTGGGTCCGTCCGCCGTCAGCGTGATCTGCATCAGCTGCCAGCCCGGGCTCGTGCTCGGGTCGAGGTCGGCGGGAGCGGACAGGAACCAATCGCCAGCGACGCCGCCGGACCCGGTGGTCTTGAAAGATCCGGTCTGCAGCGGGGAGTTCGCGGTGCTCGTCCCGGCGTAGTACACCGAGAAGCCGACGCTGCCGCCGTTCGAGCCCGAGACGTTGCGGATCATCATCCGCGCGGTCGGGTAGGCGGACGTCAGGCATACCGTCGGGCTGACCGCCGTCGAACCGCGCGGCAGGTCAAGCACCGACCCCGTGGTGCCGTCCTGGAGCGTGGTGGTGACGATCTTCGCACCGCCGCTGAGGGTCCATCCCGTGCCCCCGAAGGCGTCGGCGGTCTCGCCCGGGGCCAGCGCGTACCAGTTGCTGTCGCCCCAGGCCAGGAACGGCTGGGTCAGCAGCGGGTTCGTGCAGCTCGACGTTTCGACCGATGTCGCAGCGGAGCCAGACGTCGCGGTCGTGCCCGCCGCGTTCTGCGCGGCTGCTTGTGCGGGAACAGCGCCAAATGCAGCGACGGCGGCTCCGATGCCGATGCTGCGCAACAGATGTTGCTTCATGTAATTCGACCTTCCTTGGTGTCTCTCATCCGGACGAGGGACCTCACTTCCTTGTGAGGTCGTGGCTCGAGGCCGATCTCGCCCGCTCGGCTGATTCCGGGAAGTCATCGTCTCCGCGGCGACGATCTGAGGCATACGTTTCGCGTCCGTGGACGCATGTTCGTGATCCGGATGATCGTCCGCTTCGCGGGTGCTCCGTAACCGAACCTTACGCGCGCGCCGATATCGCGCAGGATGTCGATCGAGCCCACGCTTGAAGAGCAGACGCTGCTCGCTGCTCGGTTGCAGCGCCGCCGCTCGGGCATGTCCAGGCGGGAACGGCTGGCGATGGCCGCCACCACGACGGCGTTCGCGGCGGCCGTGGCGGCGCTGTGGGCCACCAACCCGCCGCACGAGATCCCGGTCGTCCAGACGACGGTGTGCGTGCTGGTGCTCGCGCTGGCCACGCTGATCGAGTTCGACACGCCGTTCGGCTTCACCGTCCCGACCCAGCTGGCGTTCGTGCCGCTGGTGTTCGCGGTCCCGCTCGCGATCGTGCCGCTCGCCGTCGTCGTGGCGATCACGATCGAGCGGCTCGAGAAGGTAGTGCGGGGCGAGATCCCGCCGAGCCGCCTGCTCCGCGCCATCCCCAATGCATGGTTCGCGATCGGACCCGTCGCGGTGTTCGCGATCGCCAACGTCGCGCCGCGCCACGCCGGCCCGCTCATCCTGATTGCCGCGCTGGCGGCCGAGTGCGGCGTCGACTTCGTGGCCGCGAAGGTCAACGACGCGATCACACATCCCGCGAGCCTGCGCGCCCAGCTTCGCGAGACCTGGATCTACGCGATCGACGTCGCGCTCTCGGGCGTCGGCCTCGTTGTCGCGCAGCACCTTCACTCCTCACCGGCGGAGGTGCTGGTGCTGGTCCCGCTGCTCGGCCTGTTCGCGATGTTCGCCCACGAGCGCAATCACCGGCTGCGCGGGCTCCTCGAGCTCAACAGCGCCTACCGGGGGACCGCGCTCGTGCTGAGCGACGTCGTCGAGTGCGACGATCACTACACCGGCCAGCACTCGAAGAGCGTGGTCGGGCTCGCGCTCACGCTCGCCGAGGACCTCGGGCTGAGCGAGGAGCGCAAGCGCAACCTCGAGTTCGCCGCGCTGCTGCACGACGTCGGCAAGATCGCGATCCCGAAGGAGATCGTGAACAAGCCAGGGAAGCTCGACCCGGCCGAGTGGACGATCATCAAGACGCACACGCTCGAGGGCGAGAAGATGCTCTCCCAGGTCGGCGGCTTCATGCGCGAGGTCGGAATGCTCGTCCGCTCTCACCACGAGCGGTGGGACGGGCATGGATATCCCGACGGCCTCGCCGGCGAGCAGATCCCGCTTGAGGCGCGCATCATCGCCTGCTGCGACAGCTGGAACGCGATGCGTACCGATCGCATTTACCGCAAGGCGCTCCCGTTCGAGGTCGCGCTTGACGAGCTGACCGGCAACGCCGGTTGCCAGTTCGATCCGCGGCTGGTCGAGGCGCTGCTGCCGATCATCGCGCGGACCGAAGGCATGCCGGCGGCCGCCCCGGTGGTGGAACGCACCGAACCTCGCAGTGCCGTGCCCGGGTTTAACGCCATCGCGGTGCCAAGGCGGCACTTGACATAGTGCCATAATGGTGCCATCATGGTGCCATGGAACTTGAACCGTATGCAGACAAGCTTCGCGAGCAGCTCGCCGTGGCCGCCTCGGCTGGCGGCGAGGAGGCACTCTCGCTCGCGCAGCGATTGACGGCCGCGCTCGAATCCGCCGTGCGACTGACCCTGCTGGACGCGCTGTCGACGGCGACAGCCGAGATCACGAGCGAGCTGGCGCCTGGCTCGGTCGAGCTGCGCCTACGCGGGAGCGAGCCCGAGTTCGTCGTAACGATGCCGCCGGTCGAGACGGCGCGAGAGCAGCCCGATAGCGATGAGCCGACCGGGGCGTGGGCCACGAGCGCCGCAGCGGCCACGGCCGGGGAGGGCGGCATGGCGCGGATCAACCTGCGGCTCCCCGAGCAGCTCAAGAGCCAGGTCGAGCAAAGCGCCGACCGCGAGGGCTTGTCCATCAATGCGTGGCTCGTGCGCGCGGTCGCGGCGGCCATCGACCGCGGCCAGCCGGGGCCCCAGCGCGAGCAACGGACCGCCCGCTCGGGCCAGCGCTACACGGGCTGGGGGCGCTGAGCGCCGCGGCGGCCATGGCAGAACGAACTGACTGCAGGACACACCGACCCCAAGAGGACCAACGACATGTCTCACTTCGAAACACCAGAACCAATCTCCGTCGTGCTCGAGCTGCGCGTGGCGGACGTCCGAGTCGTCGCCGGGGACCGCGCGGACTCGAGCGTCCAGGTGCGAGCGAGCGACTCGTCAAAGCGCGACGACGTGACCGCGGCCGAGCAGACGCGCGTCGAGTACGCCGACGGCAGGCTGCTGATCAAGGGACCGCGCCGGCTGCGGGAGTGGAGCCCATTCAGCGATGGTGGCTCGATCGATGTCGACATCGAGCTTCCCTCCGGGTCCGATCTGAGCGGCCACACAGCGGCTGGCGGCTTTCTTTGCACCGGTTCGCTCGGGCGGTGCGAGCTCAAGAGCAGCGCCGGCGAGATCAGGGTTGATCGGGCCGCGGGTGTGAAGCTGTCAACGGCCGGCGACATCACACTCGAGCAGGTGACCGGAGACGCCGAGCTGACGACTGCCACCGGCGATGTACGCGTCGGCGAAATCGGCGGCTCGGCCGTGGTCAAGAACGCCAACGGCGATACCCGGATCGGCGAGGTCCGTGGCGACCTCCGGGTCAAGGCGGCGAACGGCGACATCGACGTCGAGCACTCGCACGGATCGGTGAGCGCCAAGACCGCCAACGGCCGCATCCGCGTCGGAGGCATCCACCGCGGCTCGCTCGTCGCGGAGACCGCAAATGGGCGCATCGACGTCGGGATCGCCAGTGGGGTTGCCGCCTGGCTCGACCTCGACACGCGGTTCGGCCACGTCCACAACGGCCTCGACGCCAGCGAGGGTCCTGGTTCAGCCGACGAGCAGGTCGAGGTACGGGCGAGGACGGGCTTCGGGGACATCACGATTCGCCGCGAGGCGGATCGCGCCGACGAGCTGCTTGCGGGGGCGAGAGACCATGAGTGATGCAATCCAGGTCGAGGAGCTCCGCAAGCGCTTCGGCGAGGTGGTCGCGCTCGACGGGCTCGATCTCGCTGCCCCCGAGGGCGACGTGCTCGCGCTGCTCGGTCCCAACGGCGCCGGCAAGACGACGCTCGTGCGCGCGCTGGCCACGTTGCTCGCGCCCGATTCCGGACGGGCGATCGTCCTCGGCCGCGACGTGGTCGCGGATCCGTTCGGCGTCCGGAGCGAGATCGGGCTCGCCGGTCAGTTCGCGGCGGTCGACGAGATCCTCACCGGCCGCGAGAACCTCGAGATGGTGGGACGGCTCTACCACCTGGGCCGCGCGGAGTCGGCGCGGCGCGCGGCCGAGGTGCTCGAGCGGTTCGAGCTCACCGACGCGGCCGACCGGCGGATTTCGACCTATTCAGGAGGGATGCGCCGTCGGCTCGACCTCGCCGCCACGCTGGTGGGACGCCCGCGGGTGCTGTTCCTCGACGAGCCGACGACCGGGCTCGACCCGCGCAGCCGGGCGCAGCTTTGGGAGATGGTCCGCGAGCTGCGCGCCGAGGGCACGACGATTCTGCTCACGACGCAGTACCTCGAAGAGGCCGACCAGCTCGCCCAGCTGATCGCGGTGATCGACCAGGGCCGGATCGTGGCCGAAGGCACCGCCCACGAGCTCAAGGAGCGCGTCGGTCGCGACCGGCTGATCGTGCGCGTGGCGGACTCTGAGCGGATCGAGGACGCCCGGCACACGCTGTCGGGGCTCGTGTCCGAAGGCCCGGGCGATGTGATCGGCGACGGGGAGCTGTCGCTGCCGATCGCCGGGGCCGAGGCTTCGGCCGCCGCGGTCCGCGCGCTCGACCGGATCGGGGTCGGGATCGCCGGGCTCGAGATCCGTTCGCCGACGCTCGACGACGTGTTCTTTTCACTCACCGGCCGGCACGTGGAGTCCGAGCCGAACGACGCTCTCGAGGAGATGGCCGCATGACCGAGCCAACGTTTCGCTACGCGGTGTCCGATTCGCTCGTGATGGCGCGGCGCGGACTGCTCGAATCGGTGCGCAAGCCCGCGCTGCTGGTGTTCACGTTCATCGAGCCGGTGATCCTGATCGTGATCTTCAGGTACGCGTTCGGCGGCGCGATCAAGGTGCCGAACGGCGACTACGTCAACTTCCTGATGCCCGGCATCCTCGTGCTGACCGCGATCTTCGGCGCGCTGGTCACCGGCATCGGGTTCTCCGAGGATCTCTCGAAGGGGATCGTCGATCGCCTGCGCTCGCTCCCGATCGCGCGCTCGGCGGTGCTGGTCGGGCGGACGCTGTCCGACCTGACCAGGAACGTCGGAACGATCGCGATCATGTTTGCGGTCGGCTTCGCCGTAGGCTTCGACCCGAACCAGCCGATCTACCGGGTTCTGGCGGCGGTCGCGTTGTTGCTCGCGTTCGGCTACGTGTTCTCGTGGATCTCGGCGACGGTCGGCCTGCTGGTCAGGGACCCCGAGACCGCGCAGGGGGTCGGGTTCATCTGGGTGTTCCCGCTGACGTTCGTGAGCTCCGCGTTCGTCCCGACCCAGACGATGCCGGCGGTCGTGCGCGCGTTCGCCCAGATCAACCCGGTGACGCTGTGCGTGAACGCGGTTCGGGCGCTCACGATCGGTGGCGACGCCACCGGTCCGGTCCTCGGCACGCTCGCCTGGCTGGTCGGACTGCTGATCGTGTTCGTCCCGTTCGCGGTGTCGCGCTACCGGGCGCTGCAGTAGGCGCGGGTCCGGACGATCGGTTGCAGCCGGCGCGGCTCGCGCGCCTACGGGCACGAACGGCTGGCACCTGGGGAAAGGCGAGCCGCCGGCAACCTAGCCCCGCGAGCCCCGATCGTCCCGCTCTCGCCACCCCCCGCCAGCCGAATGCATATTCGTTCCGGTATGGCAACGATCTCCCAGCACTCGGCGAGCGGCCGGCGTCGAGTGTTGACTCTTCGGGGTCGCCGGTCGCCGGTCGCCGGTCGCCGGTCGCCGGTCGCCGGTCGTCGCCGGTCGCCGGTCGCCGCGATCCGGCCGGGCCGGGCCGGTACCGGGGGCCGGGGCCAGGGCCGGGGATATCTAGACCCGCAGCGCCTCGGTCGGGCTGAGCCGGGCGGCCTTCATCGCCGGATAGACGCCGGCGAGCACGCCGATCACGAGTCCGGCGGCCGGAGCCGCGATCAGTGCGTACAGGGGCACGACGAACGGCTCTTTCTGCGCCACCGCATAGGCCTCGGTGGCGCCGGCCCCGAGGGCCAGGCCGGCGAGGCCCCCGAGCGCCGCGAGCAGGGCGGATTCGGCCAGGAACTGGGTGCTGATGTGGCGCCGGGTCGCGCCCAGAGCGCGACGCAGGCCGATTTCGCCGCGGCGCTCCAGCACCGAGATCACCATGATGTTCGCGATCCCGATCGCACCGACGAGGAGCGCGACGGCGCCGAGCCCGAGCAGCAGCGTCGTGAACTGACCCTTGGCGGCGGCGCGCGCCTCGAGTGCGTCCGACGGGCGGCTCACCTGTACGCCGCTCGCGTCCTGGGGGTCGGCGGTGGGGGCGAGCAGGTTAGAGACCTGGGTGACGTCGTTCACGTTCGCGCGCACGTAGATCTCGGACGGATTCGGCTGAGTCTGGAACAGCCGTTCGGCCACCGGGAGTGAGATGAATACGGTCGTGTCGATCGACGAGTCCAGCAGCGCCGGCTTGAGGATTCCGATCACGGTGAACCAAGTGTTGCCGAGGTACACCTCGAGGTGCCCGCCGATCTGCTCGATCTGAAGGATGCTGGCTGCCTGGGCGCCGAGCACGACCTCGGGGTAGCGGTCGGCCACGGCGCCGAGGAAATGCCCGGCCGCCATCGACGTGCCGACGACCTGGGGCAGGTTGTCGCCGGCGGCGTCGACACCGATGCCGCCCGTCTCCTGCGAGGGCACGAACGGCGTGCGGAGGACGATCGCGTTCGAGATCTGGTAGATGGCCGCGTCGTTGTCGACGTTCTGCATGTGGTCGATCATCGCGACCGACGTGTCGGGGAGGACCTCGTTGTTCCCCTCGAAGTTCTGGCCGGGCGTGACCGTCAGCAGGTTGGTCCCGAGCTTGTCGATCGTCGCGAGCAGGTTCGCCTGACTCGAGGCCGATACGCCCACGACCGCGACCATCGCGCCGATGCCGATGGCGATTCCGAGCGCGGACAGCGCGGCTCGCAACCGCCGCGTCCGCAGCCCCTGAAGGGCCACGCCGATCAGCGTGCGTGCCGGTAGGCGGGCGGCGTCGAAACGCTCCCGTTCCGGTGGCGCGGCGGTGGCCGTGCTCATTCGCGGTCGTCCCCGACGATCTCTCCGTCGCGCATCTGGAGGCGGCGTGGAAAGGACGCGGCGATGTTGTGATCGTGGGTGATCAGCACGAGCGTGGCTCCGTCCGACGCAAGCTCGTGCAGCAACGAGATGACCTCCCCGCCCGACTTCGAGTCGAGGTTGCCGGTCGGCTCGTCGGCCAGGATGATCCGAGGTCGCTTGGCCAGGGCGCGGGCGATCGCGACCCGCTGGCGCTCTCCCCCGGAGAGCTGCGGCGGCCGGTGGGTGAGGCGGTGGCCGAGGCCGACGCGTTCGAGCGCGGCCCGGGCGGCGACCCGCCGCTCGCGGGTACGGACCCCGGTGTACAGCAGCCCGGTGGCGACGTTGTCGACCGCGGTCAGCGCGTCCTGGAGGTGGAAGGTCTGGAACACGAAGCCGATCTGGTGGGCGCGCAGCCCGGCCAGCTCGCGGTCCGAGGCCTTGGCGACATCGTGCCCGGCGACCCAGACCTCGCCGCTGGTGGGGCGCTCGAGCGTGCCGAGGACCGTCAGCATGGTGGTCTTGCCCGAACCGGAAGGACCGACCACAGCGACCTGATCGCCGGTCGCGATGTCGACCGACACCCCGCGCAGCGCCGTGACGCCGCCCGGATATTCCTTATCGACCCGATCGAGCGCGAGCATGTCAGCCTTGGGAGTCCGTCACCTCGAGCCCCTCGTAGATCCCGGGGCCGGAGATCTGGACGTCACCGGCGGCGAATAGCCCGGTGGTGACCGCGATCAGGTGATGCGGCGGCGCGGCTTCCTGCACCGCATAGTTGCCCCCGCCGGTCGCCAGCAGCGCCGTCACGGGCACGGACAGCACGTTGGTCGCCTTCTGCTGGACGAAGTTCACACTGACCGCCGCCTCATCGAGCCCGGCGCCGCTGATATGGCCGTCGAGCGTGATCGTCACCGGGATCGTCGAGGACGAGCTGTTTCCGTTGCCGTTCCCGTTGCTGTTTCCGCTGCCGCCGCTTCCACTGCCGCCGTTTCCGTTGCCGCTGTTGCTCGAGCTCTGAGCCACCGGGCTGACCGCGGTGATCTTCCCGTTCACGAGGTTGCCGTTGGGCATCTCGACCGTGACATGCTCGCCAACCACTGCCTCGCTCTGGACCGAGGCGGAGAGGTCGACGGTCGCCACGAGCTGGGTCGACGTGGTCTGGAGGATCGCGGTCGCGCTACCGCCGCTCGAGCCGGACCCGGTGCCCGAGCCGGAGCCGCTGCTAGAGCCGGAGCCGCTGCTAGAGCCGGAGCCGCTGCCCGACCCGCCAGAGCCTGAGCCGCCCGAGCCCGAGCCCGAGCCGGCCGAGCCCGACGCCGACCCGCCACCCGCATTGCCGCCGCCGCTGCCGCCCGGCGACGAGCCGTGCTCGTTCTTCAGCTGCTGGGTCTCGGCCTTGAGCAGCGCGAGCAGCGCGGCGATCTGCTCCTGCTTGCTGACCCCTATCGTCTTCTTGGGCTTGCAGCGGGGGTGCGTCGTCGTGTCCTGGGCGCCCGTCGTCGACTGAGTGGTCGTGCCCGGCGTTGTCGACGTCGTGCCGGTGGTGGTGGAAGGGCACGTCGGCGTCTTGGTCGACTTATGCGGGGACTGCATGTCGGACGTGGTATGAGGCACCACGTAGTTGACGAACTCGGGCCCCGGCGGGTCAACCGTGGCGCTCGCGCTCGTTCCTCCTGTCGAACCGAGCGTGCCGTCGACGGTTGTCACGATCTGGTCGCCGGGGAGGAACACGATCTGCCCGAGCGTCAGCGTGCCGGTCTCGGTCTCGCCGAGCGACTCCTGGAGCAGGTCGACGCCTTCGGTGGTGGCGTCCTGCCACACGTCGTCGACGGTGATGTTGGACGCGTTGAAGCCGAGCGCAACGAGGTTGCGGTTGAGCTGCTCGATGTCGGCGCCGTCGGTGTCCGAGGGACCGAGATCGCGGTAGGCGGGCGTCGTCCCGTTCATCAGAAGCACCGGGTCGCCGTCGACCTTGTACAGCGTCCCCCCGGCCTTGATCACCTGCCCGACCTGCGGAAGCCACGTGATCGTCCCCGTCAGTCGGTTGTAGACGGTCTGCGGGCTGTTGTAGCTGAGCGTTCCGGACTCCGTGTCGGTCTCGATCAGATTCCGTCGCTGGACGGTTGTGGCCCCCGTTGCCGTGCTGCCCGTGCTCCCCGACGCACTCGGCGAAGACGACCCTGCGTTCTCGACGACGACGACCACGATCGCCACTGCGATGATCAATGCCAGCCCGGCCAGCAGGCGCACCCGCCACCGTCGATTCGTAGTCCGTTCCTCCATGGTTCGGCCCTCGCCACCCCGCTTCACTTTCGGTAGGCGCATATCTCACAACCCTTGCAGACGGAGAGCAGTGTGGTCGTCGTGATCATCTGTCGGCTCATCCGCCGACATTCAGGGTTAGGCCGTGCCCGCCGTTGCATCGAGACACTGCCTGCTTGAAGGCCGGCGAGGCCGGATCGACACCGGCGAGCGGGCGGGATGCGACCTGGCCGGCTCCGGCGGAGAACGTCGGGTCGGGGAAGTTCGGCACGCCATGGGTTCGCAAGCACTCGGCGAACTCGAGCGCCTGCTGCTTCTGCTGGGCGGTCGGCGGCGGGGGCGGGCCGCCCCCGCCCGGCAGAAGCTTGGCGCACGCCTTGGCGGCGGCGTCGAACGCCGGCCCGCTGAACGTGATCCCGTCGGCGATCACGGTTCCGCTACCGGGACTCGTGGCGAGTGAGAGGCCCGGACCGCCGGTGCCGCTCGTCGGATCAGGGAAGCTCTTGATCCCGTGTGAGTGCATGCACTGCGACAGCGCGAGTGGGCCGTTGTTGTTCGGGTGCGTCGCAGCCGCCGGGTTGTAGCCGGCGCTCGCGCCACACGCGACGAGCGCCAGCGCGCAGCCGACGGCGGCAACCCCGATGACCATCAGCTGCGTAATGTGCATGCCCTAGCTCCCTCTGCTCGCTGGATCGTAAGCCGCACGGTGTTGTACGCAGCGAGCAGTAACAGGGTCGTAACGCTGTTATGGCGCTGTTATGCCGGCTGCGGCATTCTGGACCGGCAGACGCCGGCGCGGGCCGCGGTCCCGCCCGGCTCTGCCCAACGAGGAAAGGTCTGGTGCACGAGCGAGCTATGAGGGTGTTGGTGGTCGAGGATCATCCGAGGCTCGCCGAGACCGTCGCGACCGTTCTGCGCCGCGAAGGCATGGCGGTCGACCTCGCCTTCGACGGGCGCGAGGCGCTCGGACGGGTGGCGCTCGCCGACTACGACGTGGTCGTGCTCGATCGGGACCTACCCGGGGTGCACGGCGACGAGGTCTGCCGAGCGATGGTGGCCGACGGGCGTCCGAGCCGCGTGTTGATGCTGACAGCCGCCGGCACGCTCGAGGATCGCGTCGCCGGCCTCGGCATCGGCGCCGACGATTATCTCCCCAAGCCGTTTCATCTCGCTGAGTTGGTCGCCCGGGTCCGCGCGCTTTCGCGGCGCTCGCGTCCGGCGCTCGCCCCGACGCTCGTCCACGGCGACCTGGAGCTCGATTCGGCCCGGCGCCGCGTCACGAGAGCCGGCCGACCCGTGGCGCTCAGCCCGAAGGAGTTCGCCGTGCTCGAACTTCTCCTTGGAGCCGAGGGAGCCGTCGTTTCGAGCGAGCAGATGCTCGAGCGGGCCTGGGACGACGCGGTCGACCCGTTCACGAATACGGTCCGTATGACGGTGAGCCGGCTGCGCGCCAAGCTCGGCGATCCGCCGGTGATCGAGACCGTGACCCCGGTCGGCTACCGGATCGGGGACCCATGATCACGAGGCGACGCCGAGCAACCGGCCTGGCCGTCCGCCTGCGACAGCCGCGGACCACGGTCCGCTGGCGGCTCACTCTCCTATACGGCGGGCTGTTTCTCGCCTGCGGCGCCGCCCTGCTCGCGATCACTTACACGCTGGTAGACAACGCCACGGTCACCAACACGCCGTTCAACTTCGGCATTGAGACCCCCGTCGGTGGCGGTGGTCCCGTTGGGAGTGCCGGTGCCAGTGCCAACTTCCGCACGGCGTCCGGGTCGCTCGCGAAACGGAGCCTCTTACCGACGTCGCCGGCGCAGCGCAGAGCCGCGGTGCAGAAAACGCTGCCGCCGCCTGTCCAGAGACTGCTGAAGACGGCCTCGGGTCGCCGCGTGATCCTGAGCGTCGGTTCGGTCCAGCGCATCTCCGATCTCCATCAGCTCGTGATCGAGTCGAGCATCGCGCTCGCGATCATGGCGCTCATATCGGCCGCGCTCGGCTGGGTCGTGGCTGGACGCGTGCTGGCGCCGCTGCGCACGATGACCGTCGCCACCCAGCAGATATCCGAAGCCAATCTGCACGAACGGCTCTCAATGCAGGGACCGCAGGACGAGCTCAGGCAGCTCGCGGACACGATCGACGGCCTACTGGGCCGCCTCGAAGGCGCGTTCGACGCCCAGCGACGGTTCGTCGCGAACGCCTCACACGAGCTCCGCACACCGCTGACGACGGTCCGCGCGCTGCTCGAACTCATCCTCAGCGACCCTAAGGCGACGACCGACACGTTCAGGACGACCTGCCAGCAGGTGCTCGACGAGAGCGCCCAGCAGGAGCAGCTGATCGACGCGCTCCTCGCCCTGGCCAATGGGGAGCGCGGGGTCGAGGCGCGCGAGCGGATCGACCTGGCCGCGATCGCCGGCGAGGCGCTCGCCGCGCGTGAGACCGAGGCGGCCGCGCGCGATGTCCACATCGACGTGTCGCTCGAGCCCGCCTCGATCAGCGGCGACCGGCGCCTGATCGAGCGGCTCGTGTCGAACCTCGTCGACAACACGCTCCGCTACAACCTGCCTGGTGGAAGCGCGCGGGTGGCGGTGCGCGTCCTCGCCGGCGAGGTCGAGCTCCGGGTCGCCAACACCGGGCCGGTCGTGCCCGCGCAGGAGGTCGAGCGGCTGCTGCAGCCGTTCCAGCGCCTGGCCGGCGACCGGGTGGGCCACGGCGAAGGCCTCGGCCTGGGGCTGTCGATCGTGGCCGCGATCGCGCGCGCGCACCAGGCGGCGCTCGACGTGAAGCCTGGAGCGGAGGGGGGCCTCGAGATCAGCGTGCGGTTTGCGCGCTTGCGCGAGGGAGACCCGGCGACGGACCCATTGCCGCTTCATCCGGCACTAAGCTCCGCCGACCAGTTGTGATTCTCAAGCAGTACTACCTCGGCTGCCTGGCGCACGCCTCCTACCTGATCGCCGACGAAACCGTCGCCGTCGCCGCCGTGATCGACCCGCAGCGCGACATCGAGCAGTACCTCGAGGACGCCGACCGGCTCGGCTGCCGCATCGCGCACGTGTTCCTGACCCACTTCCATGCCGATTTCGTGGCGGGCCACCTCGAGCTGCGAGAACGCTCGGGAGCCGCGATCCACCTCGGTGTGCGGGCTCGCGCCGAGTACGCGTTCTCGGCAATGGCCGACGGCGACACCGTGCAGATGGGGGGAACCCGCCTGACCGTGCTCGAGACGCCCGGGCACTCGCCGGAGTCGATCTCGATCCTCGTCTCCGATCCGGACGAGCCCGTCGATCCCTACGCGGTGTTGACCGGAGACACGCTGTTCATCGGCGATGTCGGTCGCCCCGATCTGCGGGGCGCGCTCGGGTGGAGCGCGGAGGACCTTGCCGGCTTGCTGTACGAGTCGTTGCACGAGAAGCTCGCCCGCCTCCCCGACGAGACGCTGGTCTATCCCGCGCACGGCGCGGGCTCGCTGTGCGGCAAGAGCCTCAGCACCGACACCGTTTCGACGATCGGCATCCAGCGCGCGTACAACTATGCGCTCGCGCCGATGAGCCGCGAGCGGTTCATCGAGACCGTCACCGCGGACCTCCCCGATGCGCCCGCGTACTTCACCTACGACGCCGTGCTGAACGCGCGCGAGCGGCCGACGCTCGAGCAAACGCTCGAGCGCGAGCTGCAACCGCTGACGCTCGAGCAGACGCTCGAGCTCCAGGCCGACGGCGCGCAGTTGCTCGACACGCGCGACGGCGCCAAGTTCGAGGGTGCGCACCTCAAGGGAAGCGTCAATGTCGGCCTGGGTGGGAGCTACGCCACCTGGTGTGGCACGATCCTCGACCCAGAGCGGCCGATCGTCCTGATCGCCGAGCCGGGGCGCGAGCTCGAGGCCGCGACCCGCCTGGGCCGGATCGCGTTCGACACGGTCGCCGGATACCTTGCCGGCGGAATGGAGTCCCTCACCACAGAGCCCGAGTTGATCGACCGGATCGAGCGGATCACGGCGGGCTCGCTCGCCGAGCAGCTGGCGGCGCCGGCGCCGCCGCTGCTGATCGACGTACGGGCCCCGGGCGAATGGGAGCAGGACCGGATCGACGCATCGGTCAACGTCCCCCTTTCGCGGTTTCCCGAGCGGCTGGAGACGCTGCCGCGCGAGCGCGCGATCGTCGTCCACTGCGCCAGCGGTTACCGGTCCGCGATCGCCGCGGGGCTCCTCCGGCGGGACGGCTTCCCACAGGTCGCCGATCTCGTCGGCGGGATGACGGCGTGGGTATCCCGGGGCGACCGGCTAGGCTGACGGTCCCATGCCGACCGAGCCCCGGCCAATCTCGCTGTTCGACGTCGCCAGGCGGGCCGTCGAGGTCAGTGACCCCGATGACACGGATTCCCGGCTCGGCGACCTGCTCGAGCAGTTCGAGGACGCGGACGAGCCCGTGACCGCGATCCAGAACCTGGAGGAGCGGGTGGCGATCGCGGTCGAGGGCGTCGACGTCGAGATCGACGACCCGGCGGTGTCGATGGCCGCCGCCACGATCCTGTACCTGGCGCACCGCCGCGACGAGCTAAAAGACGATCCGAGCAAGATCCTGCGCCTAGCGGCGCGGGCGGAGTGGAAGGGCGATCCGCCCGAGGCCGTCGTGGACTGGCTGGCGGACCGCGGCGTTGAGCTCTGAACGGCGGTGATCTGATGGCGCACGAGCCGAGCCTCATCATCCAGGTCCCACGTGACGGTGCGGTGCACCGTCAGCTCCGCGAGCAACCGCCCTCGAGCGTCGACGGCGGCGAGGTCGTCGTCGAAGCCGGCGCGACCGACGCGGAAGGAAACCTGGAAGCGGCCTCGGCGGGCGAGGTCGTGCTGTCGGTGCCCTCGCCCGAGGCGCTCAGGCGCCAGGCCGACGAGGTCCGACGGGTTATCGCGCAGGCGGGCACCGGGGTGGAGCCGCTCGTGATCGTGGTCGAGGCGGCCGAGGAGCTGCGTGACGAGGAGCTGGCGCCGGCGCTCGCGGCCTCGGCGCACACGGCACGACCGGTGATCCTGCGGGTCGTCCGGGACGTCTGAGCCCGCTCAGCCGGGCGACTTGAAACCGGGATCTTCGGAGCTGTACGGGTCGCCCTCGCCGCGGACGTCGCGGTAGCGACGATCGAACAACTCGAGCACGGCGGTCACGTCGGACGGCCCCCGCAGATCGTGACTGACCCCGTAGGACTCCGGCGTGGTCTCGGCCGGCTCGGCGTCCCCATGCTCGACGAGCTCGTCGTGCTCTTCTCCCAGGATCGGCAGCTCGGCCACGCCCCGCTCCGGGTACAGCACGCCGAGCTCGGAGTCCTCGTAGAGCACGAGCGCAGCGCCGTCCGCGCGACGCTCGATGCGGACGCCGGGCCAGGTGTTCAGCTCGTTGGCGATCTCGCCGACGACTGCGGTCGGATCGGGCACGGCGCGATCCTACACCTGTGGTGGCGCGGTGTCGCGGCGCCCTGCCTATCCTCCGGCGCCGATGCGAATGAGGCTGTACGTCGTCCACGGCTCGCACCCGTGCGCCGCGGTCGAGAAGGCGATGTCGATCAAGGGCCTGCCCTACGACGTCACCGAATGGCCGCCGACTCTGCACGCGCCGATGCAGCTCGCCCTGTTCGGCGCGCGCACCGTCCCGGCGCTGAAGCTGGACGGCGAGAAGATCTCGGGGTCGCGGGCGATCATGCGCCGGCTCGACCGGCTCAGGCCCGATCCGCCGCTGTATCCGGCCGACGCGACCGCGCGGGGCCGGGTCGAAGAGGCCGAGCGCTGGGGCGACGAGGTGTTCCAGCCGATCGCGCGAGAGCTGATCTGGGCGGGCTTCACGCACAGCCCGGGCGCGATGGTCAGCTATGGCGAGCACTCGCGGCTGCCGCTGCCGGCGCCGGCGATCCGTGCGATCGCGCCGGCGGTGGCCCGCATGGGCGCGCGCCTTAACCGCACCGACCCCGGCGTCGCCCGCCGCGACCTGGAGGCCCTGCCCGGCCAGCTCGACAAGATCGACGGCTGGATCGCCGACGGGACGATCGGCGATGCGGCGCACCCGAACGCCGCCGACCTGCAGCTCCTGTCGACCGTCCGCCTGATCATGACGATGGCCGACGCGCGCCCGCTGTTTGGCGGGCGGCCGTGCGCGGAGGTGGCCACGGCGCTGTTTCCCGATACCGACGGCGACATGCCGGCGGGGTCGCTTTCGGCGGCCTGACCCCCGGCGGCTGACCCGGCGGCCTAACCCGCGGGGACGGCGAGCCGGCGGCTTCCGCCGCACGGCGAGGTCTTGTACGGCGCGTGCCGCGAGTCCGCGCGGACGGGCGCCGGCGTGGAGGTGCGCGCGGTTAGTCCGGCGCCACCGCAACCCGCAAGAGTGCAGGCCGCGCACCTGACAGGAGAAGCTCACGCGCGTGCACGTCCGATATACGTACGACCGCCGTCGCCGTTACAGCCCGACCCCGAAGACTCGACACTCGCCACCGTCCGAGCGCCGAGCGCGGGAGAATCGTTGCTATAGCCCCCGTGAACATGCATTCACTTCGGGACGGGGGTCGAGTGTGAAGCTATCGGGGTTCGCCGCGACCAGATGATCGATTCCGCGGCTTGTCTCGCTCAGTGATCCTCTCGGGGCTCGTGCACGACGATCACCGGGCAGGTTGCGTGCTTGAGGAGGCTCTTGGTCGTGCTGCCTTCCAGCCTTGCGCGCAAGCCGCTCAGCCCGCGCGACCCGACGACGATCGCGGCGGCGTGGCGTTCCCGCGCCAGATTCAGGATCGTCTCCGGCACGTTGCGGTCGTCGGGGACGGCGACCGGTTCCGCGTCAAGCCCCAGTGATCGCGCCAGCGCGGCGCCCTCGTCGGCGACCCGCGCGGCGTGCGAGCGCACCTCCCGGTCGACGTTCATCGCCACCTCCGGGTCGAGCGCGGGACCGAGGATCGCGCCATCCGGGCGCACGTCCTGCATCGCGTACGCGAGACCCGATTCCCAGACTGTGACTACGAGCGCCTTGCGTGCCCCGACCAGCCGGGCCGCGTCGCTCACGGCTCGCTGCGCGGCGTCGGAACCGTCGAACGCGATCAGTATCGGATCGTCCACGGCGTCCACGCGACTCAGGATACCCCGGCCTTGACGCCGCCGGATTCAGGCGGCCGAGGCGGCGGGCTCACGCATGTATGTTGGGGGCGACGCGCACGACTCGAACGGGGAGCAACATGCCAATCGTCAACACGAGCGCCCTTCCAACGGGAAACCTGCGAGGCGCGGACTACGGCGCGAGCGTCTCGCTGATCCTCGACCACAGCGAGCCCGGAACGGGGCCGCGGCTTCACCGCCACCCGTACGAGGAACTGTGGGTGGTCAACGAAGGAAGCGCGACCTTCTACCTCGGTGACGCCAGCCATCGCGTCGGACCGGGCGACATCGTCATCGCGCCGGCCGACGTCCCGCACAAGTTCATCAACGACGGATCCGAACGGCTCGATCTCGTGTGCATCCACGCCAGCCCGACGTTCACGACGGAGTGGCTCGAGTAGCTCTCGCATGACTTCACACAACCTTTAGGTCCAAGGCCAAGGCTGCACGTTTTCTTCACGCCGTCGCGACCACAATCAGTGGTGCATAAGCCGTAAAGGAGAAAACAATGCCAACAATTGCTGTTCGGCCCAACCTTGGTGATTACGACAATTCGGACAAGAACACGACCAGGTCCGGGCGTTCGCTGGCGCTCCGGGCGAAGGTGGCACTGAGGCGGCATGCGCTGCTGAGCGACCTCGCCGCGGGAGCCCCGGCCGGGTTGTCACCCGAGCTGGCGTTGCGGGCGTCGAAGCTCGTCAACGACCGGCACCGCCATCAACTGGCCAATACCTTGCGCCGGACGATCCGTGATGCACATCAGCCTACGATGGCTCGCGCCAACATCGCGATCATCGACCGTCGCGCCGTGATCGACGCCGAGGCCGAGATCGAGGCGCTGATTGAGCGCCTGGAGAGCCATCGGCCGGTAGCCGCTCGAGGTATGGCGATCGTCGAGCTGATGATCACCGACGCCGTCGAGAGTCCGCTGTACGACTACGCCAAGCCGGGCACCCTGCGCCAGCAGGTGCTCGCGGCCACGATCGCACTCGAGCTCGAGCCCGACGCGGGCGAACTTACCCTCGCCGTTTGACGCGGCCTCTCTCCCTCACCCCAGGTGCCGGACCGCGCGCGTGTGCGCCCGGTCCGGCGCTGCCCATCGGCGGCCGCTCCACCTGTGACATGATCGGCGAGAACGAGGTGCGCAGCTTCATTGCCGGCCATCGCGACGAGTACCTCGACCTCGTGCCCAGCGATCTTTGGGGTGCGTTCGAGCTCTCGGGCAAGGCCTGACCACGGGACCGAAGCCCGGCGCCGGCTCGACGATCCCGCCAACACGATCACATCTCCGACGACTTGCGTGGCGCACGGTCGGCGACCGGCGACTCCTGAGCACGCCGCCATGAGGCCGATCACGGCCGAGTACGCTCAGGGCAGATGGCGGTCGATTACAAGGACTATTACGACGTTCTCGGCGTGTCCCGAGACGCGAGCCAGGACGAGATTCGCCGGGCGTATCGAAAGCTGGCGCGCGAATACCACCCTGACCTCAACTCGGATCCAGACGCGGAGGAACGGTTCAAGGAGCTCGGCGAGGCAAACGAGGTGCTGTCCGATCCGGAGAAGCGCGGCCGTTACGACCGTCTCGGCGCGCAGTGGCGCGCGCAGGAGGCTTCACCCGGTGGCGGTGACTTCGAGGACTTCTTCGCGCGGCAGGGCTTCAGGCGCGATATGGGACCCGAGTTCGGCGACGGGGTGTTCTCGGAATTCTTCGAGCGGCTGTTCGGCGACGGCGCCGTCCCGCGGTCGTCCGGCCCGCTCCGCGGTCGCGATATCGAGGCGGTGCTCGAGCTCTCGCTCGAAGACGCGCTCGCCGGCGCGACGCGCCGGCTGTCGCTCGGGGACGGCCACAGCGTCACTGTCAACATCCCCGCAGGCGTCAGGGAAGGCCAGCGCATCCGTGTGGCGGGCCAGGGGGCCCCGGGGCGCGATGGTGGACCGGCTGGTGACCTCTATCTGCTCGTGCGACTGGCGCCCCACCCTCGATTTCGCCGCGACGGCGACGACCTCCAGGTCGATGTGCGCGTCGCGCCGTGGGAGGCAGCGCTTGGGGCGACGGTCCCCATAGCAACCCTCACCGGTACCGCCCAGGTCCGAGTACCGACCGGATCGTCGAGCGGGCGGCGGTTGCGCCTGCGCGGGCGCGGGCTGCCGACGGCGGGCGGCGAGCGCGGCGACCTGTACGCCACCGTGCAAATCGCTGTCCCCAAGCACCTATCGGACGAGGAGCGCGAACTGTTCGAGCGACTCGCCGCAGCTTCCGAATTCAACCCGCGTGAGGGCCGTCGGTGAGCGCCCGCCGCGCCGCAACGCAAAAGCGGCCCGCCGGCGACGATGCCATCGAGCGGCCGGTCGAGCTCGTGATCGTCGCCCGCCAAGCCGGATTGCGGGTGTCTGTGGTTCGCCGCTACCTGGCGCTGGGCCTGTTCGAGCCGTCCGCCGGGACGAGCAGCGCGCCCTTGTTTGCCCCCGACTCGGCTGCCCGGGTCGCGAAGGCGGACCGACTGCGGCGCGACCTTGGCCTGAACTCCGCCGGCGCCGTTCTGGCATGCGAGCTGCTCGACCGCATCCGCGAACTCGAGAGCCGCGACGTGAGCACGCGCGGACCGGCTCGCTGACAAGCTACGGCGACTCACGCCCGCTCAGAATCGATCAGCGTCTGCCGCTGCTGCGGAGTCAGCCAATCCCCGGAGCCGGCCGCAGCGTTGGCGCGCCCATGCGCGACGTTCGAGGTCGCCGGAATGGCGACGTGAACGCGTTCGTCTGACAGCGTCCACTTCAACACTTCGCTCGGGTCGAACCGTCTCGCCAGGTGGCCGC
Source organism: uncultured Solirubrobacterales bacterium (assembly GCA_963701945.1). Taxonomy (GTDB): domain Bacteria; phylum Actinomycetota; class Thermoleophilia; order Solirubrobacterales; family Solirubrobacteraceae; genus Palsa-465. Next base: position 195,109 of record CAVPBV010000004.1, read on the forward strand.
CGCCCAACGGACGCATCGCGATCACACCCAGGTCCAACTCCGCCGCGAGGGGAAGTATCCGCCGCTCGGCATCGCGTTCGATTGGGTTGTACGGCACCTGGATCGCGTCGATGCGCCCCGTTTGCATCACCGTCTCGAGCTCGTCGAACGCGCTCGGTGAGTAGTGAGTTGCGCCGATGAAACCAATTCTCCCGGCCGCCCGCTGATCCTCGAGCCAATCGAGGTGTGCGCGCCAGCCAACCAGATTGTGCACCTGTTCCAAGTCGACGCGGCCGCCGAAGAACCCAAGCTGATGCTCGAACTGTTGGCGCCCCTCGGGGATCGAAGCGGTCCAGATCTTGGTGGCGACCAGCGCTTCGGCACGCCGGTCGGCGAGCGCTCGGCCCAGAACAGCCTCCGCCCGGCCGTACATGGGGGAGGAGTCAAACACGCGGGTACCGCTATCCCATACCGCGGCGACCACCTCACGAGCGCCGCGCTCCTCACCCGGGCCGACGTCGAACGTCTGCCACGTCCCGAGTCCGACGACGGGAACCTCCCAGCCGGTCCGTCCGAACCGTCGAAGCTCCATCATTCGTGTGTCGTCACGCGCGTCGGCGCGGGCCGGCCGCTTAGCACGGCGTCGACGTTGTCGAGCGCGAGCATGCCGATTGCAGTCTGCGTCTCGATCGTCGCGGCGGCCAGAGCGCGACGACCATCAGGCGGGTCCGCGTCCGCAGACCGGCCTCACGACGCCGGTCTACCTTCGCCGATGCCATGACACTTATTCAATCGGGCGCTTTAGGAACATACAAGCGGGTGTGATCCCCAGCTGGCAGTCAGCCGTGGCGCTCGTTTGAAGAAGTTGAGTCTGCGCGGACCTCGTAGAGGATTTCGTCCCGGCCGGTCAGCGGGACGAAGGTCGCGACGATCTCACCGTCGTCGAGGATGTCGACACGCGTGAACCCGCCTCCGGCGTGCCCGCCGAAGCCGACGCGCGTGAGCACGTCGGCGTGGCTCCCCGTGGATGGGCTGACCCACACGGGAATGCCGGCCAGGATTCCGGCGCTGACTCGATGGGTATGACCGCTGAGAATCAGCCGCAGGTCGCTGCCGCGGATGACTTCAGCCAGCCTCTGTGGGTCGCGCAGCGCCACCATCTCCGACATCGGCGTGGTCGACCAGATCGGCGGATGATGGATCACGAGCACGGTGCCGTCCGGGGCCGGTTCGGCGAGTTCGTCGGCGAGGGCCTCGAGCTGCACGTCGTCCAGCTCACCGTGATCCTCGCCCGGGACGCTCGAGTCCAGCCCGATGACCCGAAGACCCCCGATGCGCACGGCCTCGTCGAGCGGCCCCTGCTCGGCATCTCGCCCCAAGAGGTACGCGCGCAGGAGCGCCACATCGTCGTGGTTGCCCGGTGCAACCACGAGCTTGGCGCCGAATCGCTCGAGCGCGGCGTCGATCGTCGGACGCAGACGGACGTAGGACTCTGCCTCTCTCCGGTCGGCTAGGTCGCCCGAGAGCACGAGCACATCCGGTGAGCACCCGGCTGCGGCGATCATCTCGACCGACTCCTGCACCCGTGCGCACGCGTCGACGCGGTCGAACAGCAAGCCATCAGCCGGGACGTGCGGGTCGGAGATCTGCACGAGCGTGTAGCGGGGCCGGCGCGCCGGCCAATCAACCGCCGTGGGCGTGGTCCCGTTCGAGTCTCCCACCGCGCCCGATTGTCACAGTCCGGGTTGCGGACTTGTTGCTATCCGGTGAGCGCCGGTCCGACCTGCCACGATCAGAAGATGACCCTCGAGCATGCGAACCTCCGCTGGATCGCCCTGGACGGCGCCGCCAACGCCCGCGTCGTCGTGCCCGGCGTGCTGCTGCGCTCCGACAACCTCCAGTCACTCACGTCGCGGGACGTCGGCGTTCTCGTCGAGCGCCAAGCGCTCGAGGTGGTACTCGACTTGCGCACCGACGTCGAGGTTGAGCTCGAGGGTCCGGGGCCGATCACGCTCGAGCCGCGCGTGCGCATCGAGCACCGCTCGCTCTATCCGCGGTCGGGAGGAAACACGGATCTCGACGCCGCGTCGGTCAACATTTGGCCGCCGCACGGCCCGAGCCGGTGGCCGAATGAGCCACGTGTCGTGCAGGCCTACCTGAGCTACCTGAGCGCCCGTCCGGACTCGATCGTCGGCTCGATCCGCACGATCGCGCGCGCCGACGGAGCGGTGCTGGTTCACTGCGCGGCCGGCAAGGATCGCACCGGCGTCGTGGTGGCGCTCGCCCTGGACGCGGCCGGAGTCGACCGCAGCGCAATCATCAGCGACTACCTGGCCACGACCGAGAGGATCTACGCGATCATGGCGCGGCTCATGAGCTCGCCCACCTACAGATCCGAGCTCGAGGGACACGATCCGCAGACGCACGCGCCGGTTCCGGGCACGATCGAGCGAGTGTTCGAGCTGATCGACGAAAGCTTCGACGGGTCCGCTGCCTGGCTCTCAGCCAACGGGCTGAGCGACGCGGACCTAGACCGGCTTCGCCGCAGGATGGCGTCAGCCAACGGCGCCTAACTCAGTCCGCGGTGCGCGTACGGTAGAGCCGGGTCGCCAGCGGCGCGAACACCACCAGCAGCGCCACGGACCAGATGACGGACGCCAGCACCGCGTGTTGCAGCGGCCACGCGTGTACGGCCGCCGCTGGGTTCGGATTGCCGAACAGGTTGCGGGCGGCGGCAGTCACGGCGCTGACGGGGTTCCACTCGGCGATCGTCCGCACCGCTGCGGGCATGTGCTGGGTGGGGACGAGGGCGTCGGAGACGATCGCGAGCGGGAACAGGATCACAAGGCCCAGTCCTTGCGAGGACTCGGTGTCGCGGCTGAACAGGCCGATGCAGGCGCAACCCCACGACAGCGCGTAGCTGAACAGGAGGAAGATCGCAAACCCTGCGATCACGTCGCCAACTCCCGCATGCGGCCTCCAGCCGATCACGACTCCGGTCGCGACCACGATCAGTGCGCACAGGGTCGCAGTCAGCAGGTCGGTCAGCGAGCGGCCGACCAGCACCGCCGGCTTCCACATGGGGAGCGTCCTGAAGCGGTCGATCACGCCGGTGCCGAGATCATCGCTGAGCCCGACGGCGGTTCCGATCGCCGACGTCACGAGGTTCATCGCCAACAGCCCGGCGATCGCGAACTCCGTGTAGCTGCCGTGGTCGGGGAGCACCAAGCCCGCACCCAGCACGTAGATGAACAGCAGTGTGAACAGCACGGGCTGGACCGTCACGTCCGACAGTCGCAGCGGCTCGCGGGCGATGTGGATCAGGTTTCGGGTGGTCATCACGACGACGTCGCGGACCGCGCCGCGCGCCCTGGTCATCGCTCACCTTCGGTCAGCGCGAGGAACACATCGTCCAGCGACGGCGGCCGGATCTGCACGTCCTCGACGGTGATCGCCGCCTCGTCAAGCGCACGCACCACGGTCGTGGCCAGGCCGGTGTGGCCGTTGACCGGCACCTGGAAGTGACGTCCGTCCGCGCTGGCGGCGACCGGTCCGGCCGCGAACGGCGCCAGCGCCCGTGCTGCCTCGGGGCGCGCTTCGGTGAGCGTGACCTCGAGTCGCGCACCGCCTACCTGTCGCTTGAGGTCCGCCGCGGTGCCCTCGGCGATCGCGCGGCCGTGGTCGACGACCAGGATCCGGTCGGCCAGTTCGTCGGCCTCGTCGAGGTACTGGGTGGTGAGGAGCAAGGTCGTCCCGTCGGCGACCAGCGAGCGGATCACATCCCACATCCGCAGGCGACTGGTCGGGTCCAAGCCGGTCGTCGGCTCATCGAGGAACAGCACCGGCGGTCGCGTGACCAGCGCGGCCGCCAGATCCAGCCGGCGGCGCATCCCGCCGGAGTAGCCCTTGACGACCCTGTCTCCGGCGTCGGCGAGTCCGAACTCCGCCAGCAGCTCGGTGGCGCGAGCCCGCGCGGCGGCGCGCGAAAGGCCGCTCAGGCGGGCGATCATCACCAGGTTCTGGCGACCGGTCAGGACCTCATCGACGGTGGCATCCTGGGCCGCGACGCCGATCACGCGCTGCACCGCGGTCGGCTCGCGGATCACGTCGTGTCCGGCGACCCGAGCCTCGCCGCCGTCGGGCCTGCAGAGGGTCGTGAGGATCCGAACCGCTGTTGTCTTGCCGGCGCCGTTGGGGCCGAGCACGCTGAGCACGGTTCCCGCCTCCGCCTCAAGGTCGAGCCCGTCCAGCGCGACGGTCTCGCCAAAGCGCTTGCGGAGCCCGCGCGCCTGGATCATCGGTTCGCTTGGCATCAGGCGCCGACTTTCGACATTCGCAGTCTCCTTACCGCTCGTCAAGTCATTGCTTGTCGGCCGGTAAGTTAGCAGCGAAATTGACCGGTCGTCAAGTAAACTAGGTCGAGCGATGCCGCGACCACCACGAAGCCAGGGCGCCGAGACCCGCGAGCGAATCCTCGACGTTGCCCAGGAGCTGTTCACTCGGCAGGGCTACGACAAAACCTCGCTCCGGGACATCTCCGAGCGTCTGGCGATTACGAAGGCGGCGCTCTACTACTACTTCGAGCGCAAGGAAGACATCCTGCTCGAGCTGCATCTGCGTCTTCACGCGATGGGCACGACGCTGCTTGACGAGCTGGAAGCCGCCCCCGACGGACCCGCGCGGGTCGCGCTCTGGCCGCGCCTGGCCGACGAGCTAATCGACTTCATGGTCGAGAACCGCGAGCTGGTGCTGCTGCACAGCCGCAACCGCAGCGCCTTCGAGGCCCTGGCCAGGAGCGAGCGCAACCAGCAAGAGAACGAGGACCTCGAGGCCCGCTTCGCTCGGATCCTCTCTTCTCCCGTGATCCCGCTCCGGGAACGGGTCCGGATGGCCGCGATCACCGGCGTGATCACCGAGGTGTTCGTCGAAAGCGGCGCGGCCTTTGCCGACGTCCCGCCCGCTCAGCTCGCCGCGCTGATTCGGGAGGCGATCGCCGATCTCGTTCCCGGCGAGGTCGCCTCCCGCCGGTGATGGCTAGGATCCCCGGCGGCCCTCGACGGCCGGAGACTCTCAGCGCGTAGCGTTCCTCAGTAGCTATGACCGTGCAACCCATCAGTCCTGGCGCGATCGTCTCGCGGATCTGGGAGATCTACCGGGACCAGTTCTCCGTGTTGGTCAGCACGGCAGTTGTCCTGTTCTCCGTTCAGTTCGTGTTGACTTTGGTGCTCTCAACCGCGGCCGCGTTCGCCCTTGCGATCCTGTTCTGGGCGCTCAGCATCCTCTACCAGGGGATGGTGGTGGAGCTAGTCAAGGACATTCAAGACGGCCGCCGCGACCATTCCATCCGCGACCTCATACGCAGCGTCGAGCCGGTGTTCTGGCCTCTCGCCGCGGTCTCGGTCCTGTTCGGAATAGGAGTCGGGATCGGCTTCATCTTTCTGATCGTCCCCGGATTGATCCTGTTGGTCATCTGGTCCGTGGTAGCCCCGGTGACTGTCCTGGAGCACCCTGGCGTATTCGCGGCGTTCGGACGCAGTCGCCAGCTTGTGCACGGCAACGGCTGGAACGTGTTCGCAGTTATCGTGGTGGTATTCCTGTCGGTGCTCGTAGTCAGCGTCGCGGTCGGCCTGCTCGCGGGGTCTCTTGGCTCGGTGGGCCGAGCCTTCGTGCAATGGGCGCTGGACTCCGCGCTCGCTCCTATCACCGCCCTGAGCGCATCGGTGTTGTACTTCGCGCTGCTCGGGTAACGCGAGGGTGACGCCGATCGGTGACTGACGCAAGCGGCCCCGGCGCTCAGGAATTAGCTCAACGCAGCGAGTGACCGTGACTACGACCCGGCGCGGAGCTGCGCCAGGACGCTTGCGTGGTCGTGCAATCCCCAGTTCTCGACCACGATTCCATCCGCGAAGCGATTGAACACCATCGTCCTGAACTCCACTCGCTTGCCAGTTGGAGCAACGCCCTCGAACTCCCCTTCATGCGTGCCCTCGTGCCGCACGTTATACGCGACCCAGTCGTCTTCCGCGACGAGTGTCTCGATCGTCGTGTGGAAGTCTGGGAATGCCGTTCGCCATTCCACGACCTTCATCCTCGCGTGTTCCGCCAGCTCGCCACGCGTCTCGTCGATGACATCGAGGATGCCGCGGTTGAGCGCCTCGTCCACGTATCGCCGAATGTTCGCCTTGTTCGCCTCGGTCTCACTCGACGGAACCACAGAGAGAAATCATGCCCGGTGCGGGAACCGGATGCAATCGGCCCTGTTGGCTGCTCGTCTGGTACTCGCGCGCCGTCGACGCGCGACAATGTCGGGATGAGCATTCCGGATAACGAAGGCGAGCCGATCACCGAGGCGGGCCTGGCAGCCCTCAAGGCGGAGGTCGCCGAATTGGAGACGGCCGGGCGTCGCGACATCGCGGCACGGATCAAAGTCGCCCGCGGCCACGGTGACCTCAAGGAAAACGGCGAATACCACGCGGCCAAGGAGGACCAAGCGCACATGGAGACGCGGATCCTCCGGCTGCGGCAGCGGCTGCGGGACGCGGTCGTCGTCGATGCTGCCGAGGGACCCGCGCCGACACTCGCATTTGGTCGCTCTGCCGAAGTCCGGGACGAGCGCACGGGCGAGGTCCATACGTGGACTTTGGTCGGCGCGGGGGAGGCCGACCGCGCGCGCGGCAGGCTGTCCGTGCAGTCCCCCGTCGGCAAGGCTCTGCTGAACCAGCCTCCAGGTGCGACGGTCGAGGTGACCATCCCCAGCGGCACCCGCCGACTCACGATCCAGCGGATCCTGTAGACGAGTCCGCTCAGCGGACCAGCAGTACGAGCTTCCCGCGCACGTGACGCTGCTCGCTCGCGCGGTGCGCCTCGGCAACGTCGGTGAGCGGGAACGTCTGCGCGACCGGGAGCGAGAAGCGTCCGGACTCGATCAGCTCACCGATCTCGCAGAGCGCGTGGACCGCGCGGCCGGCGTCGCCCCTGCTGAACCTCACCCGATACCTCTCGGCGCCGGCGAAATCGGCGATCGTGATGACGTGCTCAGCCTTGCCGGCCAGCTCGATGAGCTCGGGAAGCACCCCACTCCCGGCGACATCGAGCGCGACGTTGACGCCGTCCGGAGCGAGCGCGCGAACTCGCTCGACAAGGCCCTCGCCGTAGGCGAGAGGCTCAGCTCCGAGTGAGCGAAGGTACTCGTGGTTTGCCGGACTGGCGGTCCCGATCACGCGCGCGCGGCGCACCACAGCGAGCTGAACCGCGGCGCTGCCGATGTTTCCGGAGGCGCCGTTGACGAGCAGCGTGCTGCCGCTTCCGACGCCTAGCTGGTCAAGCGCTCGCGTGGCCGTCTCGATGGCGGCCGGCAGGTCGGAGGGTCTGCGGGAGCTCCTCATCCATCAGGCCCTTGCGCTTCTTCCAGTCGCTCGGATTCACGCCGGCCGCGCGCACCGCAATCCGAACCTGACCGGGACCTGGATGCGGATCGGGCAGATCCGCGATCTCGAGGACCTCCGGGCCCCCGAACCGGTTGAAGCGAACTGCTCTCATCGTCGCGGGGCGGGCACGCGGTTCCGGCGGGCGTAGGTCCAGGTGCGGCCGGCGGCGTAGCTGGCGGCGCTGATCACGCCGACGTAGAAACCGACCGGCCAATTGGTCTGGTAGGACAGCGCGATCGCGGCCCACGCGACCGCGACAGCGATGCCGACCGACAGTGCGACCGCCGTCAGGGGCCGAGTGGTGAAGGCTCGCGCGGCGGCCGGGGGCCCGATCATCAGGCTGAAGATGAGCGCGGTTCCGACGACGGGGACGGTCATGGTGGTCGCGAGCGCGACGAGAATCAGGAAGGCGAGTTCAGCGGTGTGTGGCGGGATCCCGCGCGCGTGTGCCGAATCGGGGAGGGTCGAGGAGAGCAGCAACGGCCGGTAGAGGAGCGCGAGGACAACGAGGCAGAGGGCGGCGAGCGCGATGGTCGGCGCGAGCTGGTTGGTACTGATGCCGAGCACCTCGCCGAACAGCAGCGAGTAGATCTCGGGCCCGTACTCGACGGTGAAGCTGAGAAACAGCGCACCGAGCCCGAGCGCGAACACGAGCGTGAGCGCGGTCGCGACGTCGTGGCGTCCGCGGCGGCCGAGGAACCCGATTCCGAGCGCTGAGCCTAAGGCGAAGACTCCCAGACCGATCAGCGTGTTGATCCCGATCAGGCTGGCGGCGGCGGCGCCCGCGAACGAGCCGTTTGGGATGGCATGGGCGACGAACGCCGAGCCGCGAAGGACGACGAAGAAGCCGACGGCGCCGCCGACGACCGCGACGATCGTCGCGACGATCCAGGCGTTGACCATGAACCCGGAGAACATCGGGCTTTTCAGTCGCGCCGCGCCCGGGCCGGCGCCGGGATCACCCGGGAGGCGATGTAGGCGATCAGCACGAGCGTCACGACGAAGAAGCTGACCGGCCATCCGTGATGCGGCCAGGTGTAGCTGTCGTAGGCGAGCAGGATCCCGAGCCACATCACGCCGATCCCGACCAGCGCGGCGCAGACGATCGCGCGGCCGGGACGGCGGGTGAGCTGAAGCGCGGTGGCGGCCGGCCCAACGAGCAACGCGGTGGAGAGGATCGCGCCGATCGTGACCGCTGACAGCGCGACCGCGAGGGCCATCGCGAACAGGTACAGGCTGCCGATGAGCCGGACGGGGAGGCGCCGCGCGGCCGCGAGCTCCGGGCTAACCGATACGAGCAACAGCGGTCGGTAGATCACGAGGATCATCGCGAGCGCGATCGCTCCGAACACCGCCACGAGCGGCAGGATCGAGGTGTCGAGCTCGAAGATCGATCCGAACAGGATCGTGACGGTCGCACCGGTGGTGCTCGACATGGTCCCCAGGTAGAGAAAAAGAGCGGCGAGTCCGAACCCGGCGCCAAGCACGATCCCGGTGGCGAGGTCGCGGCCCCGGGCGCGCTGGATTCCGATCAGCTCCATGACCGCGGCCGCGGCGACCGAGATCCCCACGAACCCCCACAGGGGCGCGATCCCGACCAGGTACGCGCTCGACCCGCCGCTGGCGCCGATGTCCCCGAGCGCCTCGCCGGCGAACGACTGACCCCGGATCACGGTGAACACACCGACGGTTCCCGCGACGATCGCCACGAGCGCGCCGACGACCAGCGCGAACTGGACCGAGCTTGAGGAGAAGAACCCGGGGGCGATGATCGCTGAGAGGTCGGCTCGCACGGCAAACGAGGCCTTAGACGATCTCGACAGGAGCCGACGTGTCGCCGCCGTCGTCGAGCGGAGCATGCTCGTCGTGGCCGGTGCCGGCGACGACCAACACACGTCCGTGGACGCGGAGCACATCGACGTGGTGGCCGTAGAGGCGGCTGAGCACGTCCGAGCGGACGACCTCCTCGGCGGTCCCGCTGGCCGCGCGCCCGGCGGCGAGGTATACGATCCGGTCCATCACGGGCAACAGCGGGTTCATCTCATGAGCGGAGATGAGCACGGCGACCCGCTGCTCGACGGCGATCCGCGCCAGTAGCGCCACGACCTCTTGGGCGCTGCGAAGATCGAGGTTGGCCAGCGGCTCGTCGAGCAGCAGCAACTGCGGTCGGCTGATCAGCGCGTGCGCGATCAGAATCCGCTGCTGCTCCCCACCCGACAGGCGTCCCACGCGCTCGTCCGCGAATGCGCGCGCGTCGACAGCCTCGACCATCTCCTGCACGCGCGCCCGGCGCGCGCGCGACGGAAGCGGGATCCCGAGGCGCTGCCCGTCGAGCCCGAGCGCGATCAGATCGCGGCCGCGCAGGGGCATGTCCGGGTCAAGCTGGAACTTCTGCGGGACGTAACCGACGTCGCGTCCCGATCGCCGGCCACCGCCGACGCGGACGCTCCCCGCAGCGGGCTGCTGCAGGCCCAGGATGACCCGAAACAGCGTCGTTTTGCCGGCGCCGTTGGCGCCGATCAGTCCTGTGAACTCGCCGGCGCCGACCTCGAAGCTGACGTCATCGAGAACCGTCCGGCCGCCGAGTCGCACCGTCACCCCTTCGACGCGGAGCGCCGCGCCCGTCTCGCGTCCGGCAACCGGGTCAGTGGTCACGGTGGCCTCCGGCGAGTTTATTGCAGCCTCTCGGTGGAGGTGCCGTCGGCGACGGCCTTCCGGAGCGCGTTGATCTCGGCCAGCATCCACGACTGGTAGTCATACCCCGGCGTTGGCATCGTCTCGTAGACCCCGACGACCGGTATCCCATCCTGCTTGGCCTTAGCAAGGAACGACTCCGTGAGCGAATCGGTGACCTGCTGGTTATAAAGGAACACCTTGACCCGGTGCCCCGAGAACAGGCCGTCCTGAAGGGTCACGTCCTGCGGCGCCGGGTCGACGCCGTTCATGATGTCGGCCTGGAACTGAAACGGGGTCATGTTCACCGTGCCGGCCGCCTGCAGCATGTAGTCCCCGACCGGCTCGGTCGTCGCGACCGGCGTGTCGGGATAGCGCGCGGCGAACTGCTTGAGCGCCTGATACCAAGGCTCCAGCGAGGCCTCGAACCGCTTGGCGTTGGCGGCGAAGTAGCCGGCGTGAGTCGGCTCGATCGCCGAGAGATCCTTGACCAGCGCAGCCGCGACCGCCGGCATCGTTCGGGGCGCGTACCACAGGTGCGGGTTGGGGGTCGAATCCGGCAATCCCAAGAGCTTCTGGACGTCGATCACCTTGCGCGACGAACTGGGCGACGCGGATTCGATCTTGTTCATGAACGTGTCGTATCCCACCCCGTTCTGGATCACCAACCGCGCAGCTGAGACCGTGCTCGCCACGCTCGGACTCGCCTCGAACGTGTGCGGGTCGGTATTAGGGTTGCTCTCGATTGCCGACACCGCCACGTACCGCCCCCCGATCTGCGAGATCACGTTCGCGTACTCGTTCTCGGCGCCGACAGCGACGATCTGACCCTTTCCCGCGGACGCCGTCACCGAGCCGCAGCCGGCGACGCCGACCGCCAAACACATCGCTGCACACAGACCGCGCCAACGACCACTCAGATGCATCTTGACCTCATGAACCAGGGATTGCCGAGTCGACTCCGAAATGCCACCCTGCTAGCCTAACATAGAATGAGAGCAAGTCTCAATCTTGCTTGTTCGAGAGCCACTCTCAATCTGATTCCGTGCCATCGACAGCTATGCTCCGGGGCATGCCCGTCCGCGCCGACACGGCCCTAGCCAGCGATTGGGGCGACCATGCGCGCGCCATACTCGGGCGCGCCGGGCACCACCGCGGCGCGGCGCGCGACCGAGTCATCGACCTGCTCGCCGCTCAGCACTGCGCACTCAGCGCGATCGAGATCGAAGACGCCTTGCGCCGCGGCCGCCGCGGCCAGCGCGCTGTCGGCCGGGCCAGTGTCTACCGGGTCCTAGAGCTCCTGCACACGCACGACCTCGTGAACCGACTCGACCTCGGCGACGGGATCGCCCGGTACGAGCCCACCGACCCCGACGGGCAGCACCACCACCATCACCTCGTCTGCGACCAATGCGGCAAGCTCGTCGCGTTCAAGGATCCCGCCCTCGAACGCTCGATCGACCAACTGTCCGACCGGCTCGGGTTCCTCACCACCGACCACGAAGTCACCCTCCGCGGAAACTGCCCGAATTGCCAATAGGGCTTGCGGCGGGCGACCATCGTGGCTCCGGCACGGCAGGCCCATGACTGGAGCGGTGGCGCCAGTCGGGCGCCGCGTGAACCGTCTATCGTGAGGTGGGTGACGACGATAAGCGTCGAGGACCTGTCAGAGATCGAACGCGCTGGACGGCGATGCGCGGTTTGCCGCTCCGGACGCCATTGGCGCAAGTTGGAGGTGGTCCGGGCAGACCGTGCCGAGCCGGTGGTGATGTGCGCCGCGTGTCGCGCTCGGTACGGAAGCGCTCCTCCCGTGCGGGAGAGGACGGTTCCCGCGGTCCCGGCCGAACCGGCTTCGCCCGCCGCCGAGCCGGCGTCGCCGGCAGGCGAGAGCCGTAGTGAGGAGCACGAGGATCGGGTCAAGAAGGTGCTGCGTGAGCTCCCGCGCGGCGAGCATTCCACCGGGAGGATCGCCAAGGCGGCCGGGCTCAATCACACGAAGACGCTCAGGCGGCTCCGTCAGATAGAAGCCTCGGGCGGGGTCCGCGAGGTCGGCAAGCGCTGGTCGACGGAGCCGCCCTCGAGCGATCTGGAGGGAGCGTTTGACCGGCTGCAAGCCCGGACGAGCAATATCAGGATCGTTCGGGACCGATCGCCGATCGGCTGAGGCCATTTATCGTTCTCGCCGTGGGGCGATTCCGGGGGCCGGGAGCCGGCGACGCAGTCGCCATAGACAGCCCGGAGCGCCCGCCCTGGGCGGGGAGTAGAGTCGGATGCAGCCCCACCGCCTGAGTGCCCGCTCTTGCATTCTTCCAGTGGCCCAGCCTTCCATACGGAGCGACGAGGAGTGCACGCATGCCGAAGCAGAATCAGAAGCCCGACCGGGCCCGTGAAGAACCGGGCCCGGGAAAATCGACCTCAGAAGCGGCTTTCAACGACGTGCGCAGAGAGATCGCCCAACGTAACGAGCAGGCATCTCAAGAGGCCCGCAAGCGTCGAGCGGCACGCGAGCAGGAGTTGCTGCTCAGGCGCCGCGAACGCGACTTCTAGGTCAGGTTGGTCAGGCGTCGCGGTGCGCCACCCGAATTAGCGCTGCTGCGAGGGCGATGGCGGCATACGCGCCGAGGATCGCGATCGCCGCGTCGGGGGTGAGCAGTCCGGCCGAGCTACCGTGCGGCGCTCGAGCGGATCTTCCGTGCCGCAGGCGCCCCACGGCGTCACCGTGTACAACGCCGGCCTGCCGGATCCTGGCGAGATCCTCGACACGACGGTCGGACGGCTCCGGACCGCATATGACGTCGATGTCCATCAGCGCCGCCGCCGAGCGGAGGGCGGCCTTCCCCATCGAGAGGCTCGCCACTGCGGAGACGCGTCGACGCGAGGAGTGCGGTGGACCCGGCTCAGCCGGTTTGGGAGACTCCTCGCCGTGTCGGCCCGGAGTAGCCACGTGTTTTCGGTCGCCGCCGCGGCGGCTGTGGTCAGCCTGCTGGCATTTGCATTTGGATCTGGACCGCTGGTATCAGGCGCGTCGGCTGCCGCGGGTCGACCGTGTTCGACGTACCCCAGGCCCGGCGAGTTGGCGCCACGAGGGAGCTCAGTCCCGAAGGCGATTCTCCGCAGCTACGGATTGTTCGGACGGGGCCAACAAGCCGTTGACCGGCTTGCGCTCGGGAAATTGCGAGCACCGCTGTCGGCGTCGGGGATCGTGCGGTCGGGGATTCGGTTCCTCGGGCGAGCCGGCGATGGGGGGCGGCTGTACGCGATCCCGGCCGAGCATTTCCTTCCCTACCGGATAGCGCCATGGCGCTGCTTTCCCGCAAGTGAGCGTCTGACCGAGTTTTACCTGCTGCCATCACTGCGTCGCGACTACGCACAGACGGCGGTGTGTATCGCTGAGGTCGGCGGCGACGATCCCGTGGCGACCCCCGTCGAGACCTGTGCGCCTCTGTCCGGAACTCAGGACGCGCTGCTCGGAACCGAAGCGACACCGCTACTCGGGCTGGCCCCGGACGGGGTCACCTCGGTCACAGCCCGCTTCATGAGTGCCCCGGCCCGGATGGTCAGGGTCCGTCGCAACTTCTACGAGATCGTCGGTCAATTGCAAGCGCCCGCACCGTGCGGGGTGGAGTGGCTCGACGCGTCAGGGAATGTCGAGGGGTGGGCGGGGGGCTGCGACTATGCCCCGCTCGAGTTCGGGCCGCTGATCACGTATCGAAGCTTGTATGTGCGCCGGGAGCTCTCCACGGTTCAGGCGGACGTGAGTACGATGGCTGGGGCCATCGGCGCCGGCAATCTCGCTGAGGCTGAATCCGACTGGTTGAACGCCCATCTGGAGTGGCTCGACATCGGCCAGGATGACGGCGCCTACGGCGCTTTCGGTGATCTCGGCGGCGAGATTGACGGAACGGCCGCGGGTCTCGTCGGCGGTACTGCCAGCCCCCAGTTCACCGGCTTTCACAGGATCGAGTTGGATCTCTGGACAGACGGGAACCTGACCGCAGCGGCCACTGACACCGCCACCTTGCAGCAACTCCTGCAGACGCTCGTGGCGATCCCCATCGACACCGAGCTTCCCGCGACCGATGTCGGCGTCGCGAACTGGGTGTTGCGCCCGCACGAGATCCTTGAGGATGCCATGCGTGACACCCTGACGGGCGATGACGACTACGGGAGCGGGACCGGCCTCGCTTCGATCACAGCCGACGTCTCGGCGGTTGGGCAGCTACTCGGTCTGCTCGCCCCCGTCCTGGATCCGCTCGCGCCGAACCTGGTCGCGCGCGCGGACGGACAGCTGAGCGCGGTCCTCGCCGCGGTCGATCAGACCGAGATCAACGGCACTTGGGTCGCTGTCGGCGATCTCCCGACCCTCGCCCGCGAGCGGGTCGACGCAGCCGTGGGCGCAGCCCTGGAGACCCTCGCGCCGATCCCGGATCTCCTCACAAGTACCGGTAGAGCTGCGCCGGGCAGCTAGCGAGCGTCTCGTGGCGCCGGACAGCGGAGCCCTGCAGCGGCCAACCGAGGCAAGCAGTGGGGCCGACCCGGAAGGCGATGAGAGAACCTTTAGAATCGTGCGCAGCGCGCATGAGCCTGGACCGACGTGAGTTCTTGAGCCGCACCGGCGCGGCTGCGGCCGGCGCGCTGGGAGCGTTCGCCGTGCCGGACATCGCGGAGGCCGACGCGAAGCGGGGCGGCAACCACCCCTCAGCTCCCGCCACCGATCCGCTCCTGGCTGACGGAGCCCTACAGGAAGCCGTCGTCAACGACCCGTCAGCGCGCCTGCCCGCGGTCCCGTTCCACGGCCGCCGTCAAGCCGGGATTACCAACTCGCCTCCGCCCGCCGCGTGCTTCGCAGTCTTCAACGTCACGGCGGGCACGCGCGGCGCGCTGATCGACACGCTCCAGACGCTGACGCAGCGGGCCCGGTTCCTCACCCACGGCGGTGTTCCGGTTGACCTCGGCACGGTTTCACCGCCGTCTGACAGCGGCACCCTCGGCCCCGACATCCCGCCCGACGGGCTCACGGTCACGGTCGGACTCGGCGCCAGCCTGTTCCAGAACCCCGCCTTCGGACTTGCCGACATGAAGCCCAAGCGGCTGACCGAGATGACGTCGTTCCCCAACGACAACCTGCAGCCGGACATCACCGGGGGCGACCTTCTGCTCCAGATCTGCGCGGGCCAGCCGGACACCGCGATCCACGCGCTGCGGGACATCGCTAAGCACACCCGGGACGGAATGCAGATCGCATACCGGATGGACGGGTTCCAGGCCCCGCAACGGCCGGACGGGGTGCCCCGCAACCACTTTGGGCACATGGACGGGATTGCGAACCCGAACGTGGCCGACCCGTACGTCGCCGACCGGCTGCTGTGGGTCACCGACAAGACGGATGAACCCGCGTGGGCTCGCGGCGGCACCTATCACGTGTTCCGCATCATCCGGATGTTCATCGAATTCTGGGACCGGGTCTCCCTGAACGAGCAGCAGACCATGATCGGCCGCTATCGCGCCTCGGGCGCGATGCTCGGCACGAACTCCATCACGGACGTGCTCGACTTCGCCAACGACCCACGGGGCAAAGTCATGCCGCTCACCGCGCACATCCGGCTTTCGAACCCGCGCACCAAGGCGACCGAGGACAGCCGCATCCTCCGCCGCGGGTACAACTACGACGACGGCATCGACCTGGCCGGCAACCTCAATATGGGACTGCTTTTCAACGCCTTCCAGCAGAACCTCGTTCGCCAGTTCGTCGCCAACCAGACGAGACTGATCGGCGAGCCCATGGTGGACTACATCTCTCCGGTCGGAGGCGGTTATTTCTTCGACGTGCCCGGTGTCCAAGATGCCAGCGACTGGTACGCGCGCCGACTGTTCCAGTGAACACCGATAACGCCACGACCTAAACGAACTCTCGGGTGACGAGCAGGTGCGAGGAAACCTAGTTTTGAGGTCGTGCCGGTTGGGCGGGCCCTGCCCCGCGCGCTAGAGATCGCACATGAACTGGCCCGGCTGCCCCAGCCGGCTCTGGTGCCGATCGTCATGGCGTTGTAGCTCCAGGCTCTCACCCGCTCGAGAAGGACTCGAACTCGAGGCCAGCGTCGGCCGCAAGGTGCTCGATCACCGGGAGGTCGTTGCTCGATTGACCGCATACCGCGCCAGCCGCCGCTGAGCTCTGGCGGGTGCGCGGCGCCACGCCGGCACACCGACCGGAGTGTGGATAGGGTGCGGTCGATGACGCCCCGCGGTGAAGTGATCGTGCGCCCCGCGACCGCCGAGGATATTCCGTCGATCGCGTCGATCTGGCACCGCGGGTGGCAGGACGGGCACATCGGGAACGTTCCCGAGGAGCTGACAACCGCTCGCACCGAGCGGTCCTTCTGGAGCCGGGCCGAGCAGCGGCTGCCCGACACGACCATCGCCGAGGTCAAGGGCGCGGTCGCGGGATTCGTGATGGTCGTTGACGACGAGGTCGAGCAGGTGTACGTCGGCGAGGACCATCGAGGCTCCGGGGTTGCCAACGTCCTGCTCACCGAGGCCGAGCGGCGTGTACGACACGGTGGGCACGACACAGCGTGGCTGGCCGTCGTAGCCGGCAACGAGCGTGCGCGTCGCTTCTACGCCAAGTGCGGCTGGGTTGACGAGGGCGCCTTCGATTATCAAGCACAAGGTCCCGACGGCCCGATCACGGTGCCCTCGCATCGGTACGTCAAAGCAGTTGAGACTCACTGACCCGAGACGCAGCCTGACCATCGGATCGGCAAGACGGGTGGGTTCTCGCGCGCCCGCGACATCGACGACCACCATCGGGCAGCGTCAGAACTGGCTCGGTGGGCCTGCGACGGGTCCAGTGAAAGGCCGCGGACGGCTCGCTAGCTCGGTCCGGCGTTCGCGCCTAGGCCGTTGAGCCAGTTACGCATGCTCACCCCGGCCGGCGTGACCTCTCCTTCCTCATACCCGCTGGTCGCCACGGCGAGCGTGACACCGTCGGGTGTCGACCAGCCGTACTCGATGCCAGTGCCGCTCGCCGCGTAACGAGCGATGACCTGGCCCTGTTGCAAGACGCTGCCGGGCGGGGCAATGTCGGTGATCTCCTCGGCCACGTACTGCTCCATGCCGGCGTCGGGTCCGGCCAGCAGCTCCCAGTACACCAGCGGCTGGCCGAGATACCAATCCGGCTCGATCGCGAGAATCTTCACCTGCGAAGGCGCCAGAATCGGCGCTCCCACCGGCATAGTGGCGTCCACGCCCTGATCTGTGCGCTCCCAGAGATTGACGAACTGCAGCGGGTCGATGTACGCGCCGGACGTCGTCTTGACCGGGAGGCGCTCGGACCCGAAGGCGGCAGCCGCCGCGCTTGCGGCTTGGCGCTGAAGCACGGACTCCTCATGTGAAAGTGTCCTTTGGAGCGCAGACAGTTGGCGCTGCTTGCTCGCGCGATCGTGCGCCGACGCCAGTTCACGGTCGACGATCGAGAGCCGGAGCTGGACGATCTGGTTGCGCTCGGCGAGCACGGCGGCCGCGGAGCGGTCTCGCCGCACCTCGATCGCGGTCAGTCGCCGGGCCTCGGCGGCGACCGCGATCCGCGCGTCACCCACCAGTCGGGTGACGCGAGCATTGGCGCGCGCGATCGCCTTAAGCGCGTTCACTTGATCCAGCAGATTCTGAAACCCGCTGGAGGTGAGGACCACGTCCATCAGACTCGGCGCCGGCGTCTCGTAATTGGCTAGGAGCTGCTGGGCCAGCCGCCGGCGGTCGCGCGCGTACTGCACTTTGAGCTCGGCCACCCGGCCGCGAGCGCGCGTCAGCTCCAGGCGAACCTGGGCGAGCAGACTCTCGTCGACGTCCAACCTGGCCTGCACGATCGCAAGCCGCGCCTGCAGCGTTGAGATCGATCCTTCGTAGCTCTGGATGGCGGTGGTGTCGGCGTGGATCGCCGATCGAAGGTGGCTGGCCTCGTGCTGATGCTCGGCGTAGCGGCTCGCCAGGTCTCCTCGGCTCACCGACGCGCCGACTGCCACCACGGCCACCGCCGCGACAAGCGCGGCCGCGATCCTCCGGCGTCCGCGCGTAGACGCCACCCGCTCGAGCGTGCAGGAACCAATCACCGGGTCGCGAGGCTAACCTGCCCGGCACGTCGTTCGCGACCGCTGCAATAGCCGTTGCGAGACGCGCATGCCACCCCTCTCGGCTGACGCGCAATCCCGGCCCTGGCCACATCCGGGCGCTCAGGCGGGAGTTGCGGTCAGTTCTCGTCGCTAACGTACTGGATCCAGGCGGCTGTCGCCGGGGGTTCGGCATCGACGGCCTCGGCGAGCTCGGCGGCATGCTCACGACCAATGACGGGCGTCAGCCAGGCCCTGAGCTGCCTCGCGTCCGGTGCAAGAAACCGGTGTGTGGCAAATGAGGAGCGCCTAGCAGGCGTGATTGTGACGATCCAGCGTTCTTCGGTTTCACCCGAGTCGAAGACGGCGAGCTGGTTCTCGGGATCGAACCTCGTAGCGATGGCGGTAGAGTTGCTGTGGGCGCGCCGACGTGCTCGAGGCGTTCGCGGGCGCCAAGCAGCTCCCTGAATCCTCATGGTTGAAAGCACCCACCTCGATCACCACCATCGCAGCACGGCGCAGGCCATCCTCTCGCACCCGGTCAGCCACAACATCGAGTGGCGTGACGTCCTCTCGCTCCTGGAGGCAATCGGCGAGGTGAGCGAGGAGGACAACGGCAAGTTCAAGGTCGCAGTCGGTGGCGAGACCGAGACGCTCCACCGGCCGAGTGGCAAGGACATCGACGAGCAGATGGTCGTCGACCTCAGGCGAATGCTCGGCGCCGCCGGCATCACCGCCGAGGGGCTGCACGAGCGGCGAGTCGTGAGCGCACAGCCGGCCGCGATGAAGCCCAAGGGCCACGCGATCCTGGTCATCAACGCCCACGGTGCCGACATCTACCCGACCGATGCAACGGACGGCGCGCCAAGCAGAATCGTGCCGGAGGACCCCCGCGGCAGGCTGCGAACGATGCACCACAAGGCCGGTAACCCCGAGGGCTGGTACGGCAGAATCGAGGAATCATGGTACGCCGAGCTCGCCGAGGCCCTAAGGCCTGCAGCCCAGATACTGATCATCGGCAACGGCAAGGGTCACAGCAACGGGCAGCTGCAGTTCATGCAGTACCTGGCAAGACACGACCATGACCTGATGAAAAGGATCGTCGGGTCGATCGAGACCGACGACGAGGACCTGACCGAGCCGAAAATACTCGCGCGCGCCAGGGCCTTCTACGGCGACGAGTCGCCGCGCGACCACGGAGACGGTCGCTGGGGCGAGAACTAGCCGGGAGAGCCGGCTGGGGCCGACGGCGCGGCTGACATATCGGCTGCGTCTCGATCCGCGGGACACCGGGCGTCGCTGTTCATCGGCCAGCCCAGCGCGACAATCGGCTCCGTCCCCCGTTTGCGGAGGGCGCGCTGGAACGCGACCGTCTCGCACCTCTAGGAAGCAGCGACCGAAGACGAGGTGGCGGCTCCGGAGCATTGCCTGTGGCGCGGCGGTCGCGCTGTGGAAGCAGCGGCGCTGGGATCGGATCCACGCGTGGAGATCGTCGCGCCAACGAGCGGCCGGTTAGCCGGCGAAGGCCGAGTCGGGGCGGCACGTGGATGTCTAGAGCCAGGGGCATTTAGCCTTTCACCGATTCGAGTTGAAAGGACGGAGCATGGAGAGCAGCCCAGTGCGGTGGGGGATTCTCGGGACGGGTGGGATCGCGACCACGTTCGTGACCGACCTGCAGCTGACCGATTCCGGCGTTGTGACCGCCGTGGGGTCGCGGAATCGGGGATCGGCTGACCGTTTCGCGGAGGAGTTTGGCATCGCGAATCGGCATGCCG
This sequence comes from uncultured Solirubrobacterales bacterium, assembly GCA_963701945.1. GTDB lineage: Bacteria > Actinomycetota > Thermoleophilia > Solirubrobacterales > Solirubrobacteraceae > Palsa-465. The sequence goes on from CAVPBV010000004.1 coordinate 215,065, forward strand.
GCTACGAGTCACTCGTGGCCGACCCGGACGTCGATGTGGTCTACGTTGCAACGCCGCATCCGATGCACCATGACGACGCGATCCTCGCGCTGCGGGCGTTCAAGCACGTGTTGGTCGAGAAGCCGTTCACGATGAACGCTGTCGAGGCGCGCGAGATCGTTCGGGTCGCGCGGGAGAACGGGCGGTTCGCCATGGAAGCGATGTGGACGCGGTTTCTGCCGCACGTCGTCGTGATCCGGGACTGGCTCGCCCGGGGCGTGCTCGGCGACATCGTCACGGTGACCGCGGACCACGGTCAGTGGTTTGCCGAGGACCCCGAGTTCCGGCTGTTCGCGCCAGAACTGGGCGGTGGCGCGCTGCTCGACCTCGGCGTGTATCCGGTGTCATTTGCCTCGATGGTCCTCGGCACGCCGGATCGGATCGTGTCCATGAGCGACCCGGCGTTCACCGGCGTTGACGCGCAGACATCCATGTTGTTCGGCTATGACAGCGGCGCGCAGGCCGTGCTCACGTGCACCCTGCGCGCGAAGAGCCCGACGAGAGCGTCGATCGTCGGTACGGACGCCAGGATCGAGATCGATGGCGACTTCTACGCTCCTACGGACATAAGGCTGATACCGAGGGACGGCGACCCGGTCTCGATCGAATCAGTACATGAGGGTCGGGGCCTGCGCCATGAGGCCGAAGAGGTCGCCCGCTGTCTGGCCGCCGGGGACCTTGAGAGTCCGGTGATGCCGTTGGATGAGACGATCTCGATCATGGAGACGATGGACCTGGTCCAGGTCCAGGCCCGGCGGGGAGCGTGAAGGACGACGAGCGTCGGTTGATCTCCTTGCTGGAGGCGGAAGAGGAGCGGCTGGTGTTCACCCGCTTCGACAGCGCGGACGGGTGGCGGCTGCGCAGTGCGATGGCGGCGGCCGCGACCGAGCGATCGCTGCCGGTCACGGTCGACATCCGGCGCCTCGGCCAGCAGTTGTTCCACGCCCGCCGACCGGGCACCGCGGCTGGGAGCGACGCGTGGATCGATCGCAAGGTCAACGTCGTGGACCGGTTGGCTGCGGCTTCGTGCCCCGTCGTGGGGTGAGCTCCTCGAGAGCCTCCGACAGCTGCCCGTTCGGCGCCGGCGGGGGGTGCGGCCTCACTTTCTGTTTTCGAATACGAGGCGGTGGTGGTCGAGGAGCTCGCGCTCGAAGCAGGCCTGGTTGGCGCTCACGCCGGAGGTGAACGCTAGGCGGAAGTCGGCGTTGGTGAGCCAGCGCGGCAGCAGCCGGAACTTGAGCAGCGTCTTTCTGAAGCTCGCGGTGCGGATCCGCGCGTTCCACCGGTTGATCGTCTCGATGTAGTCCAGGCGGCCACTGACGCTCGAGACCAGCCGGAGGTGCGGCTCGGCGCATCGAATGACCTGCTCTTGGCCGAACGGTAGCCAGGAGCCGGGGAACTGGCGGCCCAGCAGCGCGATGTACCACTCGTCGGAGTCTCGCGGCGGGAGCGCTCGGAGCGCTTCCAGGTCGATCCGCGACGCCGGAATCATGTTGCGGCCGAAGACCATCGTCTGCAGATAGAAGCGGCCGCCGGGCGGCAGCAGACTCGAGACGCGGGCGAACAGGTCGCGGTAGATCTGCTCTTGACGTCCCGCCTGATAGTCCTCGGGGGAGCAGAAATGCTCAAACGCGCCGAGACATGCCACGGCCTCGAACGTGCCGAAGTGTTCTCGGTCGATCTGGCGGGCGTCCTCAAGGTAGACCTCGAGCCCGTGCCGGCGGCAGGCCGCCAGTTGCGCCGAGGAGAGCGTCACCCCCACGCCGGTCCCGCCGCGCGCCCGGGTATAGGCGAGCAGCGGACCCCAGCCGCAACCGAGGTCGAGCAGGCGGCGCCCCGGCCCGATCCCGACCTGTTCGGCCACATAGTTGTGCTTGCGGCGCTGCGCCTGCTCGAGACCGAGCGAGAAATCCCCGTCGAACTTCGCGCCGCTGAAATCGGGCAGCTCCCCCAGACTGAGCCGGATGATCCGGTCGGTCAGCGAGTAGGTGAAGTCAGCGTCCCCACGGTCCGCCACCCCACCAACATACGACCCCCGGTGCATCCGCCCCGAGCATGACGTGCACGATCGCGTTCACTCGCCACCGCCACCAAGCAGACGACCGCCAGGGCGAACCGAGGACGCGTTGGCCACCACCCACGCCCACGATTACCTCAAGCCACGAACCCCGCGCGTGCTCGCTTTCCACGCATTGGGGGGCCGGGTTCGGTGGCAGCGAGGCCTGCGATGAAGATCGTGGCTTGCCGGCGGGCAAGTTGGTCCCAGTCGGGCGCGTGCGGGAGTGGTTGGGCGAGCATCGCTCCGGTGATGATGATGTCGTTGGGGGTGGCGTCGGGTCGGACGGTCCGGTCGCGCCGTCCGCGGGCGAGGACCTGTTCGAGGAGGTTCCGGATCTCGGTTTGAACTGCGGCGATCTTCTCGTCGTGGACGACGGGGCCGCCGTGGAGCGGGAGGACAAAGTCGTTGCGGGCCGCGATCGTCTGTTCGAAGAAGTGCTCGAGTGCCGCGGGCGCGGGCTCGTCGCTTAGCGTTGCGGCGCGCGCGTGCTCCAGGACGAGGTGGAAGGAGCGCAACGTCAAAGCCGCTAGGAGCGCGGGGCGCGTCGGGTAGTGGCGGTAGAGGGTTCCGATCCCGACGCCCGCCTCGTCGGCGATCGTTGCCATCGGCACTCTTTCGCCGTCGCGTCTGACCGCGATCGTGGCGGCGGCGAGGATGCGTTCGCGATTGGCCGCGGCGTCACTTCGCGGTCGCCGCGCGGCGTTCCGCGTGTCTGCCGGTGCTTCAGACATCGCGGAAGTGATCGCGCCACGCGGCGACCTGGAGGCTCGCGTTCGGTAAGCTCTAGTCATAAGCGGATGATTTCTTCCGCTTATTCTACGATAGAGGAGTCCCGGTGAACGACACCATCCCCGCCCAGACTCAGCCCACAGAGCCCATTCCGGCCGATGATCCCGGGCGAGCGCTGACGCACGTCAGCCCCAACACGGACGAGTCGCTGCCTCACCTCGGGGTGGTCGGCGACACGTACACCATTCTCGTGTCCGGGGCCGACACCGCTGGGCGCTACACGCTGATCGACATGCACGTCCCGCCGGGTGGCGGGCCGCCGCCTCATCGCCACGACTTCGAGGAGATGTTCACTGTCGTTGACGGCGAGATCGAGCTCACGTTCCGCGGCGTCACCGCGTTCGCGACAGCGGGCGACACGATCAACCTGCCCGCTAACGCCCCGCACGTCTTCCGGAACGTTTCCGAACGGCCCGCGCGGCTGCTGTGTCTCTGCTCGCCCGCCGGCCAGGAGGAGTTCTTCAAGGAGGTCGGCGTGCCGCTCGCGCACCGAACCGAGGCTCCACCCGCGCTTGACGAGGCCGCGACGGCCGCGTTTATCGCGAAGGCGATCGCGCTCGCCCCGAAGTACCGGACAGAACTCCTGCTCGACGAGCCAAAGCCCTGACCACGCGGCGTCAGTTTGGGTTGACAAGCGCCTGTTGTCACTCTGGACTGACAGCCATGAACGCCGAAGACATCGCCTCCGCGATCACGTCCAACGACCCGTCGCTGGGGCTCCGCGCCGCTCTAGCTCTGCACCGGCTCGCGGAACGGGTCGAGGCGGACCACGTCGCGAGGGCCCGCCAGCAGGGGTGGTCTTGGCAGCAGATCGGTGACGCGCTCGGCGTTGCCCGCCAATCAGTCCACGCCAAATACGGAAAGCGACTCCCATGACCAAGCAGTCGAAACCAGCCGCCTGGTATCTCCCTGGAGCACGTAGATCGACGCTCGCGAGGAAGCGCGCCGCGGTGACCGCAAGGTCGGCACCGAGCACCTGATACTCGGGCTGCTCAGGGAACCAGTCCTGGCGCAGGCCCTCGGGTGCGACCTACAGACAGCCCGCAACGCGCTCGACGCGATGGATCACGATGCGCTCGCCGCCGTCGGCATTGGCGCTGCGTTCAACGCACCACCGATACCGATCGACGAGCCGATCGAACGTTCGTCGACGGCGACACTCAAAGCCGTCTTGCGGGACCATATTCGACACACTTTCGATGCCGCAATCGTTATGGAGTAGAGCGCGGGAGGTCCAACTCTCGATGGCCGCCCGCGGTGACCATCGCCGCGTTCCTCCGCCGGACCTCCTGATAGCGGCCACGGCCGAACTGGCAAACGTGCCACTCGTCCACTACGACCGCGACTACGAGCGGATCGCAGCGGTCACGGCGCAGGAGCACGCCTGGTTCGTCCCCGACGGCGCACTCGCTGAGGTCCCGGAGCGGAGCGGCTAGCGCTGAGCCCGGCTGCTGGGTCCGGATGCGGCGGTGAATGAACAAGCGACGCGACAGTGGGCCACCAGATGGCGCTGCGCCCGCTTCGCCTGCTTGAGCGGCCAATCCGAGAGCGTAGAGCCGCGCGGATCGGCACTGCTGGCTTCCGCCTTCACGAAGATACGACACAGCTCGCGTTTGCAGTTTGAGGCGAACTCGGCAAGCGCGACGCGGATCGCGTAGTGCCGTTTGTCCGTGGCGAAGTGGAACCGGACGCCTCTCGCCTGGAGTATCGGATGTCGGTCGTCCAACGCGACAATGCCGACACCGGGAGCCGCGCGCTCGCAATGCCTCGCAACCAGCCGCGCCGGCTCGACGGCGGCTTGTGGGCGTAGAGCGGTCGCGCCGCCATTCGGGCTGATTGGTTGCTGCCCGAGCTGGGGTGGATTCCCTCCAAGCACTCGGCCTTGCTTCGCTGGACCCGCCGCCGAGCGGCTGAGGCCGGACGTCGGGTCGTCCTCTGGAATGGTCTGACGGTCAGTCTCGCGTTCCCCGGGGGCCACCGTGCTGCAGGGTGCGTGAACTCAGCAGGCGGCGCCCGGAGCGCCGGGGACGAGGGGCTTTGCGAGATCGTTCTGCATGAGCGAGGCGTCGGCGGCCGCGCGCACGCGCTCGGTCGCTTGCTTGCTGATCGTTCCTCGGCGCCGGTGGGATCCGGAGATTCAGTACAGTCGGAGCTTGGCCGAAGCTACCGTGGGATCGAGACGACCCCCGCTTACTCGTCTACCTGGAGATCGCCTCGGGCGCGGTCGGGACGCCGTGGCCGGGAACGTGGACGGCTCCGAGCATAGGTTGAGCGGATAGGGTCCGGTTGTGCGTGCCCGTCGCTCCTCATTGTCCGTCCCCGGGTCTTCCGAGCGGATGCTCCTAAAGGCCACGAGACTTGATGCCGATGAGGTCGTCGCCGACTTGGAGGACTCCGTTGCGGTCGACGCGAAGGCGAGGGCGCGCGAGCTCGTAGCCGCGTTCCTGGAGCAGGCGGAGTCGCTCGCGCCGACCGTTGCGGTCCGCATCAACGCGCTCGCCGGCCCGTGGGGCGAACGCGACGTGGTGGAGCTGGTGCGGCGTGCGGGCCCGCAGATCGGATCACTCATCCTGCCGAAGGTCGAGCGCGCCGAGGACGTTGTCGCAGTCGAACGTTTGCTCGACGGGCTCGGCGTCGGAGCGGAGCGCGTGCGTCTCCAAATCCTCATCGAGACCGCCGCGGGGCTGCTGCGCGTGGGTGAGATTGCCGCGGCCTCGTCGCGCGTGGAGGCGCTGATCCTCGGTTACGCCGACCTGGCGGCGTCGCTCGGCCGAGCCCCCGGGGTCACCACACCCCAGAGCTGGTCATATGCACAGGAGAACCTGCTGGTCGCGGCGCGCGCGTTTGGGCTGCAGGCGATCGACGGCCCGTACCTGGAGATCCGGGACGACGCAGGGCTTCAGCGGCGTGCTGAGCACGTCCGCGCACTCGGGTTCGATGGCAAGTGGGCTGTGCACCCGGGACAGGTCCCGATCATCAACGCTGCGTTTACGCCCGCGCCTGAGGAGCTCGCCCGAGCGCGGTCAATCCTCGACGTACTTGCAGGCGCGGAGGGGCGCGGCGCAGTCGAGCTTCACGGCGCGATGATCGATGAGGCGAGCCGGAAGCTCGCGCTGGAGGTGATTGCCCGCGGTCGCGCGGCCGGCATGGACGGGGTGTCGGGATGAGCAGCCTGGAGCGTTCGCCGCTGCTCGTCGGGGGACCGTGGTTCGAGGAGCTCAAACGCGGTCAGGTTTTCGAGGACGCTCCGGGCCTGACGCTGACCGCCGGGCATGCGGCGCTACACCAGGCTCTCATCGGAGACCGGCTGCGACTTGCGCTCGACGCGGCCTTGTGTCGCGAGGTGACAGGTCACGAACAGCTCCTCGCGCACCCCAACCTCGTTTGCGACGTCTCGATCGGTCAGTCGACAGGGCCATCTCAGCGCGTGCGCGGTAACCTCTTCTATCGCGGCTTGGTACTCGCACGCCCGGTATTCATAGGTGAGACCCTGCGCACCCGCACGGAGATCGTCGCCCTCAAGCAGAACCGCCGCCGTCCGGGCACGCCGGCGACCGGACTCGTCGCGATGCGGGTTCGCACGACCGACAGCCAGGGCGAGCCCGTGCTCGACTTCTGGCGCTGCCCGATGATCCCGTTGCGCGACCCGAGCCTCGAGACCGGCCACGTCGATGATTTCGCGGATATTCCGGAGGCGCTCGACGTCGCGCAGGTAAGCGCCGCACTACCCGCCGGCTGGCGGCTCGACCGCCTGCGCGCCGCGGTACCCGGCCCGCATCACGGCGAGCTCGAGCCGGGCCAGAGGTTCACCATCGAAGCCGGCGAGACCGTGACCGGCGCGCCCGAGCTGGCGCGCCTCACCCTCAACGTCGCCGCAGCGCACACCGACGCGACCGGCAGCATTCACGGCCAGCGCCTGGTCTACGGCGGCCACACGATCTCGGTCGCAGCCGCGCACGCGACGCGGGCGATTCCTGCGATCGCGACGATCATCGCCTGGCATGGCTGCGAGCACCTCGGGCCGGTGTTCGAGGGCGACATCCTGCGAACGGAGTTGACGGTCCAGGACTGCGCGCCGGGCGGACTGGCCGGACTCCATGCACGGGTGAGTGCCGTGCGGCCAGGCGCCGACGCCGCGCCGGTCCTCGAGTGGAGCTTCGTGGCGGTGGTGGCCTAGATGCCCGGCATCCTCGACGGGCTGCGGATCATCGAGGGGTCTGCCTTTGTTGCCGCCCCGATGGGTGGGATGACGATGGCGCAGCTCGGTGCAGATGTGATCCGCTTCGATCCGGTCGGCGGCGGCCTGGATCGTCGGCGCTGGCCCGTGACGGCCGACGGCGACAGCCTGTTCTGGGCTGGGCTGAACAAGGGCAAGAGATCGATCCAGGTCGACCTCGCCGGCGATGCCGGGCGCGAGCTCGTCAGCGCGCTGATCACCGCCCCCGGGCCCGACGCGGGGCTGTTCCTGACGAATTTCCCGGCCCGCGGCTTCCTGGACTACAACCAGCTCGCCGCCCGCCGCGCCGACCTGATCATGGTCAACATCGTCGGCAACTACGACGGCTCATCTGCGGTCGACTACACGGTCAACCCGGCGACCGGCTTTCCCTGGGCAACGGGTCCCCGCGAGCTCGCCGTCCCGTTCAACCACCTGCTGCCCGCCTGGGATGCGATCACCGGGGCGCTGGCCACCACCAGCCTGTTGGCGGCTGAGCGCGGGCGCTCGCGAACCGGCGCCGGCGAATTCATTCGGATCGCGGTTTCCGACGTCGCCTTCTGGATGGTCGGCAACCTCGGCAAGATCGCCGAGGTTCAGATCAACCACCACGAGCGCGTGAAGGACGGCAACTACCTCTACGGCGCCTTTGGCCACGACTTCGCCACCAAGGACGGCCACCGGGTGATGATCGTGGCCTTGACTTTGCGCCAGTGGCGAAACCTTGTCGAGGCGACCGAGCTCCAGCCCGCGCTCGAGGCGATTGCGCGCTTGATGGATGTCGACTTGGACGAGGAGGGCGGCCGGTTCGCTGCCCGTGAACTGATCGGAGCCACGCTCAAGCCCTGGGTGCTCGCGCGCACGCTCGACGAGGTGCGCGATACCTTCGAGCGCCATGGCGTTTCGTGGGGCCCGTACCAGACGTTCACGGAGCTGGTGGAGCGCGATCCGCGCTGCTCGACGGCCAATCCGATGTTCTCTGAGGTCGAGCAGCCAGGCATAGGGACCTACCTGATGCCCGGCGCGCCGCTTGCGTTCTCCAGCGCAGAGCGCCTCCAGGCAAGGCCCGCGCCGCTGCTGGGCGAACACACCGACGAGGTCCTGGCCGGCGTGCTCGGCCTGAGCGACGGGGAGATCGGCCGCCTGCATGACGACGGTGTCGTCGCCGGTCCCACGCCGGTCTGAACCCGGGGCAATTGACCAAACGGTCAGCTGCACTCGAGGCCCAAGCAGCGGTGTGCGCTTGGCGTGCCTGAGTGACTGCTTGTTGGTCGTCTCCACGGTTGGGTTTCGGCGGGACCTTTGACGTGGCTCACGGGTGAGGGGACTCGGATCAGTAGTCGCCCGTAGAGATACGGGGGACCTACCCTGAACGGGCTGGGCCCAGCCGGATGTAAAGTGAAGGAGCCTACGAGAGTCAATGGGCTGTTAGGTGATTGATGAGGCGGTCTGGTGTGCGCTCCGGCGACCCAGATCAGCGCTTGTGAGTGTCTGGTGGTTGGAGTGCCCCGATGTCAGGTCCTTCTCCTGTCCTAACCTCCATCGCGACCAGCGATGCGGGCATGTCAGGCCTAACGGGCCCGAAGTACGTATACGACTTCGCGGAGGGCTCGCGCGATATGCGAGAGCTGCTCGGAGGCAAAGGCGCCAACGTAGCCGAGATGACGCGCGTGCTCGGACCTCACCGCGTGCCGGCCGGCTTCACGGTCACGACCGGGGCTTGCGTGGCCTACATGAAGGGCGGGCGAAGCTTTCCCGTGGGTCTGGAGGAGCAGATCGACGATGCGCTCGAGCGCCTCGAGCAGCGCGCTGGCAGACGGCTCGGCGATCCACAAGATCCCCTGCTCGTCTCGGTGCGCTCCGGAGCGCGCGAGTCGATGCCCGGCATGCTGGACACGGTTCTGAACCTGGGCCTGAACGACGCATCCGTGATCGGGCTTGCGGAAGTGACGAGCAACGGGCGGTTCGCGTGGGACTCTTACCGGCGCCTGGTGCAGATGTTCGCCAACGTCGTGCGCGGCGTGCCGGGTGAACGGCTCCAGGCGGTGATCACCGGGCTCAAGGCCGATCGCGGCATGAGGTTCGACACCGAGCTGGGCGTCGAGGATCTGTGCCTGTTAGTGGAGCGCTTCAAAGGCCTTATAGAAGAGGCGACTGGCGAGCCCTTTCCGCAGGATCCGCTGGCGCAATTGCGACTCGCGGTGAGCGCTGTGTTCGATTCCTGGCTGGGTGAACGCGCGGTTCAGTACCGGCGGATAAACCGGATCCCCGACGATTGGGGGACCGCCGTCACCGTCCAGCAGATGGTTTTCGGCAACAAGGGGGGCACCTCCGGGTCAGGGGTCGCGTTCTCGCGGGACGAGATCACGGGTTCGCCCGAGCCTTCCGGAGATTTTCTCATCAACGCCCAAGGCGAGGACGTTGTCAGCGGCACGAGGAACACGCAGCACCTCGCGGAGCTCGCCGAGCTGATGCCGGCTGCGCACGCGGAGCTGATCGAGATCCTGCGAACACTCGAGCGCCACTATCACGACATGCAGGACACCGAGTTCACGATCGAGGAGGGGCAGCTGTACATGCTGCAGACGCGCAACGCAAAGCGCCCCGCACAAGCGGCGCTGCGGTTCGCGTGCGACGCCGTCGACGAGGGACTGCTCAGCGAGGCCGAGGCGCTCGCGACGCTCGACGCCGCCTCGCTCGAAGCGCTGCTGCACCCGACATTCGATCCGTCGGTCGAGTACGACGTGGTGGCCCGGGGAGTCGGCGCCTCGCCGGGGGCAGCCCAAGGGGCCGCCGTGTTCAACGCCGCCGACGCGGTGGCCGCCGCGCTGGAAGGTCAGGCGGTCGTGCTCGTCCGCCCGTTCACGGAGGCCGACGATGTCGCCGGATTCTACGCCGCGCGGGGAATCCTGACCGCCGAAGGCGGCAAGGCGTCGCACGCGGCGCTGGTCGCCCGCGGCATGGGCCGGCCGTGCGTAGTCGGCGCATCGTCGCTCGATATAGACGTCTCCGCCCACGAGATTCGAGTCAACGGTCACACGATCCGTCAAGGCGATCACATCGGCATCGACGGAACGACCGGGGCGATCACGACCGACCAGGTCCCCATGGTTGATGCACAGATGAGCGAGCGCTTCAGGCGGGTGCTCGGATGGGCGGACGCAGTCCGACGCCTCGACGTCCGCACCAATGCCGATACCCCGCAGGACGCAAAGCGCGCACGAGAGTTTGGCGCACAGGGCATCGGTCTATGCCGCACCGAGCACATGTTCATGGCCGTCGATCGCGTGCCGAAGATGCGCAGGATGATTCTCGCCAACACACCCGAGGAGCGCCGCGCCGCGGTCGAGGAGCTGCTGCCGCTCCAGCAGGCCGACTTCGAGGGCCTGTTCGAGGTGATGGTGGGTCTTCCGGTCACTGTGCGGCTGCTAGACCCGCCACTGCACGAGTTCCTCCAATCGCCGCTCGAGCTGAGCCTCGAGCTTGAGCGTGCGCGGATCGGAAACGAAGTGTCTCTCGAGGAGCGCGAGCGCCTCGAGCAGCTCCTCGAGCGCGTTAGTGCGCACCAGGAGACCAACCCCATGCTGGGGACTCGTGGCTGCAGGCTCGGCATCCTCTATCCCGAGATCTACGAGATGCAGGTTCGTGCGCTCGCGCGCGCCGCGGTCGCGGTCCGCAACCGTTTGCAGTCCGCGCCCGAGCTTGAGGTCATGGTGCCGCTGGTCAACTACGAGCAAGAGCTCGAGCACGTGAGAGCCCTGATCGAGCGAGTAATGACCTCCGAGGGGCTGGGAGCCGGGGATTACGCCCTCGGCACGATGATCGAGCTGCCTCGCGCGTGCCTGCTCGCCGACCGGATCGCCGAGCACTCCGATTTCTTTTCGTTCGGCACGAACGACCTGACTCAGACGGGCATGGGCTTCTCCCGCGACGACATCGAAAGCAGCATCCTCAGCCGCTACCTCGAGCTCGGGATGCTCGACCGCTCGCCATTCGAGACGCTCGACATCCCCGGCATCGGCCAGCTGCTGCGAATGGGGGCCTGGCTGGGTCGCAAGACCAAGCGGTCGCTCAAGCTCGGCGTCTGCGGCGAACACGGCGGGGACCCGGAATCGATTGCGTTCTTCCACAGCTCGGGCATCGACTACGTATCGTGCTCGCCTTACCGGGTGCCGGTTGCCAGGATCGCAGCCGCGCAGGCCGCGATCGCGGAGACGACAATCGCGAAGACGGCGGACGCGGAGACGGCAGCCGTCTGGTCCACCTGAGGCGGACGAACCTTCTGAGTGACCGAGACGGCCCGGCTGGCCAGAGGCGCAGTCTGGGCGGTGGCCAGCGCGGGCGTCGGCAAGTCGTCGATCACCGGACCGAGCACGAGATCCACGACAAGATCGGCGAGACGCGCGGCCGGGCCGCTCAGGCGTTAGGTGGCGGCAGAGGGGCGAGGACGTTGCCGTCCGCATCCTTGACCCAGGACCTTTGACGCCTCTCCGCTCGTCCATCTAGACGCCGTTCTCCGTGTGCAGGGGCGACAGGTCGTACTCCTCAAATGAGACGCCTCTGCGGAGCTCGGACATCTCTTCCTCCAGCTCGTCGACGAGAAAGGCGGCGACGGTATGTCGGGCCGCCGTATTCCCCGGGCGGGCGCTCGTAGATCAGGACGATCCTCCCTCCACCGGCCTTGGAGAGGACCCCACCCTCGACGCCGATGGCCGCCTCGCTCAAACCAAGCGCCTCCCCGTGAAGCGCTGGCCGTTCGATGTCAGTCGTGGAAGAGTCACGCAGACACGCAAGGTCTCGAGCATTATGAAGCTTCTCGGTTCGGGTCGGGCGGAGCATACGGCGCCGCGAGCGCGCTTCTCCTTACACGACAGCGCAAGCGTCTCTGCAAGGAGACGTGAGGTGCTCGCATGGACACGATGGGGCGGCACCGGCAATCTTGCCGTCGGCGCCGCTACTGCTGCCCTTCTGCTTGCGGCGCGTCGTCCGAGGGCCGTGTCACGCGCCTGGTGCTCGGGCCACCGACCCGGGCGGAGGCAGAGCAGCTGGTCGGGCCCGGCGCGGAGGCGCTGTGAATCGGTTCTATTCTGCAGCGGCTCGCGCCGGCGCGCGAGGCAGCCATCGAGATCGATGCTGCGGGTGACGCGACCGCGCCGGCGCCGGGCGCTTGAGGTGGGCGAAGTCGCAGCCGCCGGCACCATTTCGATGGTCTCATTCGAAGTGACGGACTTCCGAGCGCCGCATCGTCGCTCGTCGTCAAACTCGGGATTCTCGAGGTCGGTCGTCGGCGCTTGTGTCTGTCGTCCAAGTGGCATTGATGCGGGAGAGAGGACAGGGCTTGCTGGTTGCGAGCAAGCCAGGTGACCGGAGCGGGCGGTGGCTGTCGTTCGGGGCTGGTCGCCGGGACGGTGCGCGGCGGGGGCAACGGTCCAGGTAGGGTTAGGGTCGTGACCGGGGAGAGTGATGTCGGAGCCGCGGCTGGTCTGGTGCTGGGTGGGGGTGGGGCGCGTGGGGCCTACGCGTCCGGGGCGTTGTCGGTGCTGCTGCCCGAGCTCAAGGATCAGGTGAGGGTGATCGTCGGAACGAGCGCTGGGGCGCTGATCTCGGCGTATCTGGCGGCTAATTGGCATCGTTCTGTTACGGAAGCGATCGAGGACGGGCTGCGCTTCTGGCGCGAGCTGCGATTCGCGGACGTGTTCGCGCCACTTGTGGGGCTTGGCGGAGCGGCTCGGTTTATGCGGTACGTCGGCGAGTTTCTGCCGATCAGCAGCCTGCACTCTCCGTCGGTGCTCCACCCCGAACCGCTAGAGCACACGCTTGGAAGGATCGTGGATTTCGACCAGCTGGACGAGAACATCCGCGAGCAGCGGGTGGCGCTCGGGGTGGTCGCTACCCCCGCGCACAGCAACCGCTCCGTTGTCTTCCACCACGGTGGGATCCCGCGATACCACGATGATCCTCTGCGTGGCATCGAGTACGTTGCGACCCCCACGCTGTGCGCGGAGCACATCCTGGCCTCCTCGGCGATACCAGCGCTGTTCCCCGCGGTGCGCGTGCGGACGCCCAAGCAGGCGGCCGGCTGGTACTTCGACGGCGGCCCTCGCCTGAACACGCCGATCAAGCCGGCTCTGTGGCTGGGGGCCGAGCGCGTGATCGTGATCGCGCTCAATGCTGTCGCCCCGAGCCGGACGGCGCCGCCCGACCATCAGCCCGACTTCTACGTTGGGGCTGCGCACCTGCTGCATGCCGCGCTGGGCGACCCGCTGGCCCAGGACATCCGCACGCTGGCCAACAGAAACGCGCTGATCGCAGCCGGGCTCGCCGCCATCGATCGAGGTTCGGGAGCTCGCCTCGCCGTCGGCCAGGAGCAGTCTGGCGGGCTGGAGGAGCCGGTTCGGCCCGTGCCCTATATCTTCATCGCGCCCGAGGACCCTTCGGCGATCGGCGAGATCGCCCGACGCGTCTACCGCGAGCACTATAGGCGCCCGTGGAACGCCGCTGCGCGCGATCTGTGGCTGCTCGGAAAGATCCTCGATGGCGGTGCCGACGCGATGCACGGCGAACTGCTGAGCTACGTGTTCTTCGCCGGCGAGTTCGCCGAGGAACTGATCCAGCTCGGCCAAGCCGATGCGCAGCGCTGGATCGCCGAGCACCCCGCCGACCTCTGGCAACTCGACCCACTACCGAGCTGGACCCAGGCGAGCAGCAACGCACGCACCCTCAGCTGACGCGAGAAGGCAAGATTGGCCGGTCGGGACCGACAGTTGGCAACGGAGTCGGTCCGGGCACCGCGCGATGGCGTGTTCTGCGGCTCCCCCACATTAGTGCCGCATTACGCATTCCGCCCAGGACGAGCCGGCGTATTTGTGAATTCCGCCTCGCCCGAGAGCGACACAGGCTTGAGCTAGTTGCTTGCCGGGTCGTCGCCGAGCTGCAAGCACAATCTCTGCCGCTTCGTCAGCAAGGCGGTCGTGACCGGCCTCGCTCCCGGATCGGACGACCGACTACCCCCTACACAGCGGACGGTCGGGCTCGCATGAATGCGGTCCGATGACGCAGCATCGCGGCTGTGCCTAGCAGACGGTCAACCCTCCGTTCGCCTTGTTAGGCCGCGGGGGGTTTTGTGGTTCTAGGCGTCGACTTCACCGACTCTGCCGCCGACCTCATGACCTTCAGGTAGCGGAGCCGCCTCGCCGACCTCACCACCGACCCAACGTCCGTGGGCGGGCTCTGCAACGGCTATTCCCTTTTCACGGAGTATTGCGAGGGCCACCGGTAGGTCCTGCTCATCAATCGTGATCGTGACGTGTGGCATAGCTAAGAGCTCCAGTGAGTTAGGGCGGGCAGCGGGTCGATTCTAGCGCCGGGGTGTCTGGGGGCAAAGGGTGGCTCGCGTGGCCATCCCGCACACTCTTCCCAAGGCTCAGGCCCCAGCGCTTCCAAGTGAGATTGGCCCGAACACGGTCTGCGGAAATGGATCAGGTGGGGAAGCCGGCGTAGCCCTCGCGTTCGCCTTCCACTAGGAGGTCTTCCATCGCCACGGGCACCGGATCTGCGCGGGGCCACCATCGCGCTGCTGAACCTGACATGGGGAGTCTGCTTCTAAGATGGATGACTGCCAGACGTGAGGAAGGACGAGGAGGCTTCGACGATGACCGAGGATCAGCAGGCTGACCATTACAACGTCGCCGAGTGGCATGGCAAGATGCTGATCGATCGTGACGGCGAGAAGATCGGCAAGCTCCAGGACGTGTACGTCGACGTTGAGAACGATCAGCCGCAGTTCGCCACCGTCAAGGAGGGCTTCATCGGCCGCCACCTGACTTTTGTTCCGCTGGGTGGGATCACGGTGGGTCCCGATGATCTGCAGGTAGCGGTTACCAAGGCGCAGGTCGAGTCCGCGCCGAACATCGAGCAGCACGGCGAGGAGCTCTCACAAGCCGACGAGTCGGCGCTCTACCACCACTTCGAGCTCAACTACACCCCACCTGACACCGAGAGCGGACGTCGGCTCGCCCGCCGCTGACGCGTCACCGCGGCGGGAGCCCGACCACGGCGCCCCAAAAGGCCTAGACCTCACGTCCACCAGGCGACTGGACGATCTGCGAGCACCCGCCCAGTACGCGCGTCGGCGCTACGGCTTGTACAAGGCGAGGCCACTGGGCAACGCCGACCCGCGAGGCGCGTATGCGCGAGTTCGAGCGAGCCTGCGAGGGGACAGCGGCACGTCTTCGCGCCGCCGAGCCTGAGGAGCGGCGCGCTCACAGGAACGGAGGTGCGCCGCCTGGTCCGAGCTGGTGCCCCACCGCGCGGCGCACAGCGCCAACCACCGGTGCTGCCGCGTAAGCAGGGACGCGACCGCGAATCGGCAGGAGACCCCTCCTCGCCAAACGCGGGGCGCTCGCGCTCGCTTCGCCTACGCGAAGAGTAGCCGCGGCCATCGCTGATCTCGTGCCCGCTTCGGAGGAGTTGCGCTACTCCTGGTCGGGCGGCGTCTCGACCGTGCCGCTCCGCCACGATTGCGAGAGCGGGCTCGCGGGCGAGGTTGTCGACCACGTCCGGCCAGCTAACGCCGGCCGAGGTCGCAGTCGTCGTGCGAGGTGCTTGCTCATCGCGCGGATGCTCGGGGCGACCTTCAAACGATCGGCCGACTTGGCGATGTGCTCCATTCATGGGAGAGCATCAGCCGCCACCCCGGCGAGGATCTCTTGTGCTCAGGACGAAACGTGGCCGTCCACAACGAGCGGAGTCGTGTTGCCGCTCAAGCAGGCGAAGCGGGCGCAGCGCCATCTGGTGGCCCACTGTCGCGTCGCTTGTTCATTCACCGCCGCATCCGGACCCAGCAGCCGGGCTCAGCGCTAGCCGCTCCGCTCCGGGACCTCAGCGAGTGCGCCGTCGGGGACGAACCAGGCGTGCTCCTGCGCCGTGACCGCTGCGATCCGCTCGTAGTCGCGGTCGTAGTGGACGAGTGGCACGTTTGCCAGTTCGGCCGTGGCCGCTATCAGGAGGTCCGGCGGAGGAACGCGGCGATGGTCACCGCGGGCGGCCATCGAGAGTTGGACCTCCCGCGCTCTACTCCATAACGATTGCGGCATCGAAAGTGTGTCGAATGCAGCGAGACGGGTCGAGAGCTCGCGCGCGCGCTCCTCATTCGGCGCCAACCGGATCAGCTCCAAGATGACAAGATCGCAGACGAGGACCCGCCCGGACCGAACCTCCGTGTTGAACCATTCCGCCAGACCTGGGAATCGCCGATCTCGAGCCCATGTCCACACCGCAGTGTCAACGAGGGAGGGCTGCGCAAGCGAGGCAGGCTTCGGCAGACTAGTCCGCCTTCGCCCCGCCACGAGCCTCACGTCCGGACTCCACCTCGCCGGGAGTCCCGTCGATGTCTCGCAAGACGTCGAAGTCGGCTAGCGCAGACCGGCGTGCGACCTCGCGCAGGGCACCGTTTACGGTTGCACTCAGACCGCGGGTGCCGAGCGCCGCCTGCGCCGCGGTCAGGGCCGCCTCATCGAGGTCCACCGTGGTGCGAGCCATTAGCATCATGCTAGCCCATCACGATGCGAATCTGGACGCATCCGACCCGTGACGGCCGCTGGCACTACGAGATCACTACCAGAATCGCGCCAAACCAGCCGAAATTGCGGCAATCCATCAGCGGACGTGCCGCCCCGTCGGCGCTCAAAAGTCAGCTATCTGCAGGGATAAATCGGATTCGGCCGCGTCAGCAGGCCCGCTTGCCATGCAGAAGGTCGAGGGTTCGAGTCCCTTCAGCCGCTCTAAAGAGCCTGCAAATCCGATTCTTTTCGGTCGCCCGGACCGACCGCGTGTAACGCAGACGTTCCAAGGTTCGGGGTCGTTCTCACCACGGCTTCAGCGGCTGGAAGGCCCAAACCGGAAGCGGCGCTTCGTTTGCTGGACCGGGGCGAGCCGAGCGGTGAGCCAGCACCTGCGGCGGTCGACGGTCAGCTGCCGCTCCGCCTCGCGAACGAGGAGCGACGCCGCTCGCTGGGGAGCTACTGAGCAGTGGATCTGCCGAGGGTGTCAGCCACGTCCTTTATGAGCGTTCCAGTGTCGGCGGTGAATGAACTCTTCTTCGGGGCGGCGATGAGCGCTGATGTCCTTCGCAGGTTCTGCCGGGTAGCCGACCGAGATCGCGCGGATGGGCCGGAACTCCTTCGGCACGCCGAACGCCTCGCGGAACGCGCGTATGTCGAGAGCTTCGGCGGACGCGTCCGCGACGAGCTCCTCTCGGTGGAGCTGTTCTCCTGCCTCGCCGAGGCGCAGGTCCTGATCGAGGACTGGCGCCAGGACTACAACCACCGCCGACCGCAAGCGCGCTCGGAATGATGACCCCCGTTCGCCGTCGGTTAGCGGACGGCCCACCTTGCTGCCGCGCCCGCCAGCGCCGAACTCCGCGATCGCTACGCGCTCGCTCCGTTCGACGCTGGCGGCACCCATACCCTGCAGTCACCCACCAACCAGCAGCTCTCACGGTAGGTGGACCGATGAGCGGGTCCGGTCAGCACGCCGTCGCGGGCATCACCTTCACCAGCTGGCGGGCGTGAGGAGCTCGGTGTGGTGGGCCTGGGCCCAGTCGGTGAAGCTGCGTGCCGGGCGGCTCGTGACTGTGGTGATGTCGCCTGTTGGCTCGGAGTTGTACGGCTTCAGGGTGGAGCGGAACATCTCGATGATGGCGTGCGCCAGCTCTTCAGGCATGCCGTAGGACACCATCTGCGCGGTCGTGTCGGCGGGGTCGGTTTCGGCGTAGCGCAGGTCGCGGCCGAGCACCTGGCTGAGGATTGCGACCTGGTCGGTGGGGCTGAGCGGTTCGGGGCCGGTGAGCTCGTAGGCCCGGTGGTTGTGGCCGTCTTGGGTGAGGCTGGCCGCGGCGACCGCTGCGATGTCCGCCGGGTCGACGACAGCGGCCCGGCCAGCGGCGAAGGGGGCGTGCACGACCTGATCCGCCGCGATCATCGGCGCCCAGTTGAGCGCGTTGGACATGAGCGCGGTAGGCCGCAGGAACGTCCACCCGATGCCGCTGTCGCGGATCGCCTCCTCGCCGGCCCGGTGCCAGGTGGTGATCGGGTCGGTGGCGCCGTGTGCGACGCTGCGCACGGACAGCTTGACGATCCGCTCCACGCCCGCTTGCTGCGACGCGTCTATGAGCCGGTGATCGTGTGCGGCGATGTTGAGCCCGTCGGTTAGCAAGAACACGGCGCGTACACCGTGCAGCACGGGTGCCAGGTCGCTGTCACCGAGATCGGCCACGATCTTCTCGGTGCCGTCGGGGAAAACCGCGTCAGGATTGCGGGTGAGGACCCGTATGTGGCCTGCCTGGGCGGGGAGGAGTGCTGCGATGAGTTCCGACCCGATGTGGCCGGTGGCTCCGGTGATTAAAATCATGAGTTCTGGTCCTTAGCTTGTGATTGGTTTTCGGGGTGAGTTTGGAGTGGGCGCAGCTCCCGCGGGCCGGAGCTCCGCCCCGTGAGGACACGGTGGGCCCAGGTGAGGTCGTCGCGGGAGAAGTGCAGGTGGGCGCCGATCGACGGCAGCGCGACGTTGACGATCGAGGCGTCGATCACGATCACGAACTGCGTCATCGCCAGCAGCAGGAGCGCGAGATTCTTCGCGCGGGGAGTGTGCGCGATCATTGGCTCATGCCTAGCATCCGGCCCAGGCCCGACAGCGACGCGAATGCAAATCGCTGCAGGCGCGAGGTTCGGATCGCGGTCGGGTGGGCTTTGAATAGCATCGCTGCGTAGATCGCTTGACGCGGACTGTGAGGTGTTCCGGCGCCCATCCTCCCGGTTGATGTCAGCGACGCCATGTCGCGAAAGAACGCCTCGTAGTCGGCGGCGGGGCGGTGGCGATTGATGAACCTAACCGGCTCATCGTGAGTGTTTCGCAGGGTGTGCCGGTGACCGGGTGCCGCTCCGGCGCGCTCTCCAGGGCCATAGGTACGCCAGGTGCCGTCGAGCTTGACGTCAAGTCGGCCCTCGACGATCTCAAAGCTGTCTTCAGCATTGTCGTGCACGTGCACAGGGGGGCTGGGTTGGTGGGGACCGAGCCAGGCATTTACCTCGAGAAGTTCACCATCGGTGTCCTCACCGTTGCGCACGATCTCCCAATACATATCCTGGCCCGGGCGAAAGTCGATGCGCCGAGTCGCGGTAGGGCGGTTTGCAGGGTCATGAGAAGCAGTAATCACGGGGGCTCCTTTAGGTCATTGGTTCTTTATTGGTTATGTCCGGTCTAACGCTGGTCGGCAGACAGCGGATCTCCAGCAGCTCTAGGCCGAGTGCCTCGAGCTGGTGGATGACGCCGTACAGGGCGGACTGGTCCGGGAGCGAGCCGCTCAGCAGCGTGTCGTGTCCGCGGCTCGCCGCGGCCAGCGTCGGGAACGCTTGCATCAGCGTCGGGCCGATCGGCCCGCGGACGCGGATCTCGTAGCGCCGCGGCTCGCGACCGCCGGTCGCTCTCTTCTTTGCTGGCATGCGATTAGGTTCGCCGTCCGTGGGATGAGCGCGCATCGTCTCGTTCGGCTGATTCAGACGGTCGGGTTGAGCGCCAGCGGGGTGCAACCATGTGTGTCGTGGCCGACTCGGGAGCAGCCGTCGAACACGCCGACTCCGGTGGAACGGAAGCAGCAGCCCATCGGGTTCGACTAGGTCGAGCGCGCGCTCGAGCGCGCGCGACGCCGCTCGGTTGAGGCGAGCAGTCGCTGCGCCTCCTCGGCAACGGCCCGAAGGCCGTTGCGCGCCGGATCGCCGCGGCGGGTCTGAGCGAGCGCACGGCGTGGGTGTCGGTGGGGCGCCAGGAGCACGATCCGCAAGCGTTCTGGCTGTCGGTTCTGGACTCGCTGCGCCAGACCGGTGCCGGATCGGAGCGGGTGCGGGAGCTGACGGCCGCCCCTCATCTGGACGGCGCGAACGTCGTCGGACGGCCGCCGTCGCTCGAGCTCGCTGATCGATTCGGCGTACCTCGCCGCGCTTGACAGGAGCAGGCCGCAACGAGCGGGCACGCGGAGACGGTCACGGAGTTACGGGGCGAATCGTCTGAACGATGTGATGCGAGCTCATCCGGGCGACGAGGAGGCTGAGCGGCACGTGAAGGTCGAATCCCGAGAGCCGAGGAGTAAGCGATGCGCACACCGACCCATATCCGAGCAGCCACCAACGGAAACGGCGCCGGCGATGCGGGGTTGCGCCCGGCGGCCAGTGCCCCGGCGACACTGCAAGACGATGACCGGTCGGCGTCGGCAGCCAGCGCGGTCGGGGTGCTCAGGCCGGTGGGGGTCGTTCTGACGATCGGCCTGATCTTCGTGACCGTCTACCTGTCGGCCTTTCACGCTCCGCGGCCGCATCACCTCCCCGTGGCGGCGGTCGGGACAAGCCAGCAGGCACGAACGCTCACCGCTTCGCTTGACCACAACATCCCCGGCGGGTTCACGGTGACCCGGATGACCAACGACCGCCAGGCCCGCGATGCCATCGAGCATCGTCGCGCTTACGCCGCGCTGGTCAGCGACGGGAGGACGCGAACGCTGCTGTATGCCGGGGCCAACGGTCCCGGGGTGACCAGCCTGCTTCAGAGTGTCTCTGCCGGGGTGGCCGGAGGGCCGATCACCAGGCAAGACGTTCGGCCGGCCGCGGCAGGGGACACTCGCAGCCTAGCCATCTTCTACGCCGCGTTCGGCGTCGTCGTAGCCGCGTTCCTGTTCGGGACGCTCACCTACCAGAGCGCACCGCGACTCGCGCTACCGCCTCGGCTCGCGAGCCTCACGCTGTTCGGCGCCGCCGGGGGAGCGCTCATCGTGCTGATCGCCAAGGCATTCGGCGCGATGCCCGGTCCGTACGCCGCGCTCGCCGCAGTGATCGCGCTGATGGCCATCGCCGCCGGCGCCGCATCGATGACACTGATCCGATTGCTTGGCGCCGCCGGCGTGAGCGTCAGCTCCGTGGTCCTGCTCGTGCTGGGCAACAGCACCAGCGGGGGCGTCCTCCCGCCCGACTTCCTTCCGGGATGGCTGCATCCGCTCTCAGAGGTGCTGCCGGTCGGCGTGGGCGTGAGAGCCGTGAACGGGCTCGCGTATTTCCGTGACGACGGCCTGATTACCGGGCTGGCCGTGCTGCTCGGATGGATCGCGATCTGCGTCGCCGCCCTGTACGCCGAGGACACGCTGAGCGCACGCCGGTCGCGCGCCAAACGCGCGAATCTTCCCGCGCCCACCACCGGCGAGTCGCTCGCGCAGGCCGCCTGAGCGCCCGCAATGCCAGCTCTAAGATCACCAGTGAATCGTGAACACCGAGCGCGCCGATCGGAGCAGAGCCTCGGATTCACGCGCAGCGATCCCGCTGAGAATCAACGCGACCCACTGAGGACGGACGCGCGAGCCGATCCCGGCCAGCCTCGGTCTCCGGGGGCGGGCAGTACGTATCGGCTTGGCACGCTGGCACGACGGGCGATCACGCTGGCCGTCGTGATGGCTGCCGGGACCACGATCGTGTTCACGGTCCCCTCGCTCGGTTCGGTCCGCCACGACCTTGCAACGATCGATCCGTGGTGGGTGGTCGCCGCGGTAGGCCTGGAGATTGCGTCGTGTGTGTCCTTCCTCCCTCTGGTCGGCGCCTTCTTCGACGAGATCCCCGGCCCGCTGGCCCGACGTGTGGGCTGGATCGAGGAGGGTTCGGGTGCCCTGCTACCGGGGGGCGGCGTGACCAGCTACGCGCTCGGCGGCGTGTTTCTGCATCGCGCTGGGATGCGGACCCGACGGATTGTCACCCGCTCGGGCGGGGTGTTCTGGTTCACGACCGCCGTCAACGCACTCGTCCTCCTGCTGGGCGCTCTGCTGCTGCTGCTCAGACTTGCACCCGGCCCGACCGACTTCCTGCGGGCGGGACTGCCACTTGTGATCGTCGCCCCGCTCACCCTCGCCGTGGCCGCCGTGCCACGGCTCCTACCCCATGGCAACGAGCAGACGCGGGCGCACCCCTGGCTCGTCGGTCTCGTCGACGGCGTTAGCGACGCATGGCGCGCGGCCAGGCACCCCAGCTGGCGGTTACTCGGCGCCATCGGCTACCTGTGCTTCGACATGGCCGTGCTGTTCTGCCTCTTCCGCGGCCTGGGCTACCACGTCTCCTGCGGCGTGCTGATCGTCGCCTACCTGATCGGCTACCTCGCGGCGATCATTCCTGTACCCGGCGGGATCGGTGTGCTTGAGGGCGGACTCGCTGGGGCTCTCGTCCTCTACGGCGCGCCCGCCGCGACGAGTGCCGCCGCAGTGCTCGTCTACCACGCGATCGCCTTCTGGGTCCCGTCGCTCGGTGGCCTCGGCGCCTGGGCCGACCTCACCCTCCGCCACTTCGCGCCCAAGACCCCGCCATTCCCCGAACCACCAAAGGACCCACCTGCCATGTCCGGAGTCCGATGAGCCGCTGTCACCCTCGCTATCGGCGCTCCACTTCTCGCGCAGACCTGCGTACTCGCGGTACTCGAATGGAACGCCTGCGGAGCGCTGATATGCACCTTCGAGCTGGGCGTCCTCGGCGGCGTCATTGGTCACGCCCCCAGCTTCGTCACCTGGGGCGACGCCTTCGCACCGATCGACGAGAACCCGTCCGCCCTACGAACGGCGGGCTCAGGTCACCAAGGGACGGTGCGCTTAACGTCTAAGAACGCGCGGCCCGATCAGTCTGGGCCAATCTCAGCGATCCGCACGATGATCGGCGGCGCTGTCTTGGAGAGACCTGTGTGCTGGGCGATCGTTGAAGTCGGTGGCAGTGTGACCCGCGATCGACCCGCGATCCGCCAGGCTCAGCGTGACGTCCGTCTACACGGAGGCGAGACGCAGGCCCGCATCGGCGTGACCGTGTGCCACGCCGCGTCCGGCGTGGTGATCGAAGTTGGGAGACCGGAGACGGGCGCCCGCCGGGGAGGCTTGTCGGCTTAGGCGGCTTCCGCCGTGTCTTCGTCGGTGGATCGCCTGTCGCCGTAGTCGGCGGGCAGTGTGATCGCGGGCGAGCGGGGTTTGGTTTGTTCGGGCGGGCGATCCCGTGGGTCGTGAGCGACGATCTGCGCTTGTGAGCGACTGCGACGGGCTGGGGCCCGTCCCGGCGGTTGAGTCACTGGCTCTCGTGGGCTGAGCGCGGGGATCTGGAGGGCTACCGGCCTCGCTCGTGTGACCCGCATTTGACGGCCGAAGTGAGCGATCTCGAGTGGCGGGCCGTCGAGCAGCGAGTAGGTCGCGCGTTCCGGCTCCACCGCCACCAGCAGTCGCCGGCCACGGAAGCTGAGGCGGAACGTCAACCGGGTGAGCGCGGCGGGCAGCCGCGGCGCGAAGCTCAGGTGGCCGTCGTGGTCTCGCATTCCTCCGAAGCCGGACACGGCCGCGATCCACGTTCCTGCTAGTGACGCGATGTGAACGCCGTCGTGGGTGTTGTGCTCGAGATCGTTGAGGTCCATGAGCGCGGCCTCGGCGAAGTAGTCATACGCGAGGTCGAGTTCGCCGATCTCGGCGGCGATCACCGCCTGCGTGGTGGCGGACAGCGAGGAGTCGCGGACCGTGAGCCGCTCGTAGTACGCGAAGTTGCGCGCCTTCTCCTCGGCGCTGAACGCGTCTCCTCGCAGGTGCATCGCGAGTACGAGATCCGCCTGCTTTACGACCTGCTTGCGATACAGCTCGAAGTACGGGACGTGCAGCAGCAGCGGATACTGCTCCGGTCGGGCGGTCTCGAAGTTCCAGACCTCGTGCTGCGTGAAGCCCTCGGCCTGGGGGTGCACCCCGAGGTCCGCGTCAAACGGCACGAACATCGCGTCGGCCGCGTCGCGCCAGGCCGCCACCTCGTCTTGGCTGACGGCGAGCACGCCGGGACGGTCGGGGTGGCGCTCGGCTGCGTCTGCGGCGGCGCGGAGGTTTCGCTGGGCCATCAGGTTGGTGTAGACGTTGTTGTCGGCGATCGCGCTGTACTCGTCGGGCCCGGTGACCCCGTCGATGCGGAACCGTCCCTGCGTGTCGAGGTGTCCGAGCGAGCGCCACAATCTCGCGGTCTCGACCAGCAGTTCGAGCCCGGCCTCGCGCTCGAACTCCTCGTCGCCGCTCGCCGCCTGGTAGCGGCTCACCGCGTCGGCGATGTCGGCGTTGACGTGAAACGCGGCCGTGCCCGCAGGCCAGTAGCCGGAGCTTTCCTGTCCCCGGATCGTGCGCCACGGGAACGCCGCTCCCTGGAGCCCTAGCGTTCGCGCGCGCTCCCGGGCTAGGTCGAGCGTTAGGTGACGCCAGCGCAGCGCATCGCGCGCCGCCCGCGGCGCGGTGTACGTGAGGACCGGCAGGACGAACGTCTCGGTGTCCCAGAACGTGTGTCCGTCGTAGCCGGGGCCGGTCAGCCCCTTCGCAGCTATCGCTCGCTGTTCCGCTCTGGCGCCGGCCTGCAGCACGTGGAACAGGGCGAAGCGAACGGCCTGCTGAAGCTCCGGATCGCCGTCGATTTCGACGTCGGCGCGGTCCCAGAAGTCATCCAGGTAGGCGCGCTGCTGGGATAAGAGCCCCTCCCAGCCGGTGTGGCGCGCCTCGCTGAGCGCCGCCGCGACCTGGTCGCGGATCGCCGGCAGCGAGCGCTGGCCCGACCATCCGTACGCGAGGAACTTCACGATCCGCAGGCGTCGTCCGGGTGCGACGCTCGCCGTGATCGCGACGCGGACGAGATCCTCGAAGCCCTCGGCGCTCACATCGGTATCGGGCGGCCCGTCGATCACGTGGGCCATCGCCGCGGCCATCGTCAGCCC
Organism: uncultured Solirubrobacterales bacterium; assembly: GCA_963701945.1. Classification (GTDB taxonomy): domain Bacteria; phylum Actinomycetota; class Thermoleophilia; order Solirubrobacterales; family Solirubrobacteraceae; genus Palsa-465. The sequence goes on from CAVPBV010000004.1 coordinate 239,955, forward strand.
GCTCGCCCGCGTTGAATGGACGAGAAGGGCGCTCGTATGCCGGGCAACGAACAGCTCCGACCTCAACGGAGACGCCAGCGCCGACGCGGCGCGCGGGTCATCATCGCCGGACGGGAGTCGCTCGTTGGCCACGAGCTCCGACTGCACGACCACCGGCGCTTCCCCGTCCAGCGGCTCGACCTCGTAGAGAATCGCTGCGACCGCCCGCTGCGAGAACGACACCAGCCGGGTCGAGGAGACGCGGACGGCGCGCCCCGTCGGCGAGACCCACTCGACGTTGCGCCGGAGAACCCCGGCACGAAGGTCAAGCTCGCGCTCATGACGTCGCAGCTCGCCGTAGCGGACATCGAACGGCTCATCGTCAACCAGCAGCCGAACGATCTTGCCATTGGTCACATTCACCACGGCCTGCCCGGCCTCCGGGTAGCCGTAGCCGCCCTCGGGATACGGCAGCGGCCGGATCTCATAGAAACCCCCTAAGTACGTACCAGGGAGGCCGAACGGTTCGCCCTCGTCGAGGTTTGCGCGCAGACCGAAGTGGCCGTTGGCGAGCGCGAACAACGACTCCGTCTGCGCGAGCCTGTCGAGCTGAAGCTCCGTCTCACGCACCGCCCACGGCGCGACGGGAAAGGCCGGATGCCGGATCACGGGCACGTGAACACCTCGCTCAGCTCGCGTACCCGCCGACCGGCGGAACCTCGGCGAACTCCGGTCGCGCCCCGGTCGGTGGGGGCGACTCTGTAGAACCCGCCCCGGCGGCGGTCAAGCACCGCCGCGAAGACGCTCGGCCCGTCGAATCGCTCCGGGCAGCCGCCAGCGCCGTGCCGGATATCCCTATCACAGCCTGACACGCTGCGACGAATAGCACGAACGCTGTGCCACCGAGAACCGCAATCCCGTAGCTGGCGAGGGAGAAGCGCTGATGGATCCGAGGATCGCGTACTGGGCGATGACGTCGGGCGCCGAAACCAGGAGGAGGAACGCGCAGGTTGGCCACTCGGCACCAGATCCGTTGAGTGTGTCCGACGAGCGGTCACGACCGGGTCTGCTCTAGCCGTTGTCATCTCGCCACTCCTTCGGTTCGCTCA
>CAVPBV010000005.1:0-529101 GCA_963701945.1 uncultured Solirubrobacterales bacterium
CGAAGCCATCGTGTTGACGGGGCGGGGACCGGGTAGGTACGAGGGAAGTGGTGGCTGTGATCTTGACGACGCCGACCGTGCAAACGTGACGGTGCCGGTCGGGTATCTCTGGTCGGTAGCGGTTGTCGCGCTGGGCACATTCTTGGCGTTGAGACCGCTGCGGCACCCGTGGCCGTTGGGCACGCTGAGCTTCTTTTTCGGCATCGTGGTCAACGAGCTTCCGTTCGTCGCTTTCTACTGGCTGCTCGCCTCGACGTTGCTGGCACTGGCGGAGGGTGACCTGAGCTCGCCGGGCGGCTTGGCGGCGCTCGGTGTCGCTGCGCTGACGACGACCGGCCTCGCGGCCGTCGCTTGGCGGGGGCTGCAGGCCGGCCCGGCAATCGAGCAGGCCATAGGCCGCGAGCTCGGCACCGGCCGGCACCAGGCGTCCGACCACCCGGCGTACCCCCGGCTGCCCAAGGGGTATTCGCTAGCGCGCATCTTGTTGACACCTTTTCCGTTGTGGCGCCGTGATGTGGAGAGGATCGCAAACATCAGCTACGGGGACGCCGGGAGGGCGAATCGGCTGGACCTCTATCGCCACCGCTCCCATCCCGCCGGCGCCCCGGTGTTGATCCATTTCCACGGGGGACACTTCCGGATGGGCGCCAAGAGCCGCGAGGCCCGCGCGATCTTCTACCGGCTCGCCGGCCATGGCTGGGTGTGCGCCAGCGCGAACTATCGGCTACGGAAGGCAGGCCGGTTTCCGAACTCCCTGATTGACGCCAAAGAGGCGATCGCTTGGGCGCGGCGACACGCAGCGGACTACGACGCTGATCCGGGGATGCTGTTCGTGGCGGGCAGCTCCTCGGGAGCCCACCTGGCCTCAATGGCCGCGCTTACACCCAACGACCCCGCGTTTCAGCCTGGGTTTGCGCACGAGGACACCTCCGTCAGCGCCGCCGTCTGCCTATACGGCTACTACGGCAGCCGCGGTTCCATCGGGCCGTTGGCTTCATCGCCGTTGGCGTACGCGCACGCCGAGGCGCCCCCGTTCTTCGTTGCGCACGGCACCAACGACACCTGCACCTCGGTCGAGGCGGCCGCGCATTTCGCCGAAGAACTGCGAGGCATCTCCGCCAGCCCGGTGGTCTATGCGCAGCTGCCCGGCGCGGCGCACGTCTTTGACATGTTTCGCTCCCTGCGGTTGGGGAGGGTTATCGACGGGATCGAGGCCTTTGCGGCCTGGGTCCGTCAGAGTCGTCCAACGCCTCGGACAAGCCCGCCAACTGATCCCATTCGCCGAGATTGAGCACCGTGTATGCCGTCAGCCGCCGACGCGTCACAGCCCTGAGCGTCGATCAGCGCCGCTTCCCCTGTCACGAACGCTGAGACCTGTCGCCAGACACGAACACCGCGCCGGAGAGTTCCCCTTTGGCCAACGAGCTCGCTGAGAGTGGTCGAGCCATCGCAGCCCGGCAGGCGACAATGCGGATGCCGTAGCCTCTCGATCTCGTCGGCGTAGGCGTGGGCATCGGTCTGGGGTGAGCGACGAGGTAGGGGATCATCGTGTCGACGGCACCTTGGTAAGTGACGGCCGTGACCCGCGTGTCGAAACGCAAAGAGCCCTCCTGCTGGCCTGCGTGCCGAGGTCGGGTCTGCGATCGATTGACCGTATGGTCAATACGCAGCCCGGTCTGGCCGTGCGCGCTGGGGACCGCCATCGGGATCGTGAGCGGACTCGGCGCGATCCGGACCTTCACTGAGGTGACGGCCAGCAGCCTGGCCACCGGCGACGGGCCGACCGCCCTGACCTGACAAGTATCCCCGGCGCCCCAGCTGGTCGCGAACCGTATGGCCCCCACGGTCGTAACCCCGACGAGAACATCACACGTTTCAGAAACGGGGGCCTCCGTGAGAACGACAGGGTCGAGGATCATTGTGTTGGGTGCTGGCATATGTGGGCTGGTTGCGGGGATGCTTCTTCGCCGAGACGGCCACGAGGTAACGATCTTGGAGCGCGACTGCGCGCCGGTGCCGCCCTCACCCGATCAGGCCTGGGAACGCTGGACCCGCGACGGCGTGACGCAGTTCCGCCAGCCTCATTACCTACAGTCGCGCGGCCGGATTGTGCTCGAGGAGGAACTCCCGGACGTACTGGCCGCGCTCGTGGCGGCCGGCGCCCTGCGGTTCGATCCGTTGCGTCTGATGCCGCCCGGCATCATGGATCGGACCCCGCGCGACGGAGACGAGCGCTTCAAGACCGTCACGGCGCGCCGCGCCGTACTCGAGCAAGTCTTTGCGCGCGCGGCGGACGCCGAGCCCGGACTCGAGGTTCGTCGGGGCGTCTCAGCGCGCGAGTTGGTGACACGCCCGAACAACGGCGTCCCGCACGTCATCGGCGTGCGCATGGATTCGGGGGAGCAGTTCCGGGCCGACCTCGTTGTGGACGCGATGGGCCGGCGCTCACACCTCCCTCGCTGGCTCGAGGCCGCGGGCGCTCCGCCGGTCTACGAGGAGGTTGAGGACGCCGGCTTCATCTATTACACCCGCTATCTCCGCTCCCGCAGCGGTGCCCTGCCGCAGTTCAGGGCACCATTGCTCACCCCGGTCGGGACGTTCTCGTTGCTTACGCTTCCCTGTGATGACGCGATGTGGTCGGTGACGCTGGTCATTTCTGCCGGAGACCAGCCTCTCAAACGCCTGCGCCACCCCGATCCGTGGACCGCGCTGGTGGCGGCGTGCCCGCAGCACGCGCACTGGCTCGACGGCGATCCGGTCAGCGACGTGCTGCCGATGAGTGGGCTGGTTGACCGTTACCGGCGCTTCCGCGTGAGCGGCCGTCCGGTGGCGACCGGCATCGCAGCTGTCGGCGACGCTTGCGTCTGCACAAATCCCACGAACGGCCGCGGGATGTCCCTTGGCTTGATGCACGTGCAGCGTTTGCGCGACGCCATCCGAGCGCATCTGGACGATCCGCGCGAGTTCGCCGAGGTGTGGGACGCCGTCACCGAGGCCGAGCTAACGCCGTGGTATCGAGAAAACCTCGAGGAGGACCGGGACCGGATGCGGGAAATGCAGGCGCTTCGTCACGGATTTGAGCCTGAGGTGCCTGGGACCCCGTCAGCGGCGCTCCGTCGGTCGCTACTCGCAGCCGTTCCGCACGACCCGGACGCATTCCGAGCATTCCTGGCGTCGCGCTGCTGCTTGACCCCGCTCCGCCAGGCGCTTGCAAACCCGAGGTTCGTCGAGCATGTCCTCCGGCTTGCCTGCGAGCGCGAGGCTCCGCCCCCGGCGGCCCCTGACCGTGCCCAACTGCTACGGCTCCTTGATGCGGAGCCGATGGCGGCCTGACGAAAGTAGCGGTAACAACGTGAGTGAATACGTTCTCTCCCAGCAAGGCTCGCGAGATGTGGAGCGGGCGCGGCTTAGGCTGCTGGAGGAATACCATGATCCGCTGACCGTCAGTCAGTTGGACGCGATTGGCGTCGGCGAGGGGTGGCGCTGTCTGGATGTCGGCGCGGGCGGAGGCTCGATCACACGCATGCTTGCCGAGCGGGTCGGAAGCACAGGCTCGGTGCTTGCGGTGGATCTCGACACGAGCCTGCTCGACGAGCTCGCCAGCGATCGGGTGCAGGTGCGCCGTCTCGACCTCATGTCCGACCAGCTCCCCCAAGCCGCGTTTGACCTCGTCCATGCACGACTGCTCCTGATGTTTCTGTCGCCCCGACTCGGGGCGTTGGAGCGTCTGGTGAGCGCCGCGCGGCCGGGAGGGTGGGTGGCCTCGGTCGCTCCTGACTTCACCACCGTGGCGCTGTCGCCGACCAGCGTGGTATGGCAGCGCGTCTGGTCGCAATTCCTCGACGCAGCGATGGCCGGTGGCTGGGATCCCGGGTACGGCGCCCGCCTCTGCGGCGACTTACACGCAGCCGGACTCACCGATGTGCACGCCGCCTACATCACACGACGCTCCTCCGGCGGGTCGCTCCCCTCGCGCCTTCTGTCGCTGACGGTCGAGCGGCTGAGAGAGCGAATGGTTCTCCTCGGCGCAGACAACGGCGAGATCGACGAAGCGCGCCGCCTGCTCGAAGAGCCCGCCAGCGCGATCACATCTCCGACGACTTGCATGGCGCGTGGCCGGCGGTCCGGCCACCCCTGAGGATATTTCCCGTGGTCGTCTGCGCGAGGCCGCTCTGTGGTCCAACCACCGGGCCTGCGCCTCGCCCCACACGTTGCGCGGTCCAAGGTCATCGCGCCGTGACCGGGAAGCACGCTATCGGCGTGGCCCGCGGCCGCCCCTGCGATACGCCTCGTTTGGTCCGAAGCGCAAATGGTGGGTCACGCCGCGGTTGAGTCAGGGTGAGGTCAAGTGCCCCGGCGTACGAGATCGCCGATCAACGCGCCGCAGCGTTCGGGGTCGTCGAGGAAGGGGGCGTGGCGTCCTGGGATTACCTCGATGCGCGACTCGGGTATGAGAGCGCAGGCGCGTCGACCGATCTCCGAGTCGCCGTAGGGGTCCTCGTCGCCCCAGATCATCAGGACGGGCACGGCGATCTGCCGCAGTTCCGCCTCTCGGAGGAAGTTCTCCGGCCGGGGTCGGCCTAGCCGCATGGCGAGTCGCATGTGGCTGAGCATCGCCGTCCGAAAGCCGGGCTGGCGCATGCCCTCGTGGACGACCTCGAAGAACCCCTCGGGCGCTCGCTCCGCGGCGTGCGGCCCGATGACGCCTCGGGCCAGCGACCGACGTGTCATCTCGACGCTCGGCGAGCGGATCCGCGAGACGAGCTGGCGCAGGCCAGGCGTGGAAAGCGCCGTGAAGAACGGGTCGCCATGCATGCCGGGCAGCGCCACGGCGGGGACTCCGAGCGAAGCCAGCGCGACGATCCGGTTCGGTGCGTCGAGCGCCAGGCACAACGCCCACATTCCGCCGAGCGAGGTCGCGACGATCGGCACCCGCTCAAGGCCGAGCGCGTCCAGCAGCGATGTGAGCTGGGCAACCGCGTGCGCGCGCAGTGGTCGGCCGCTGTAGTCGAAGGTGTCGCTGAGCCCGAATCCGGGGAGATCGAAGGCGATCAGCCGATAACTTCCTAGCCACGGCATCAGCGGCGCCCAGGTCGCTGCGCTCATGCCGCTGCCGTGGACGAGGACGAGCGCCGGGCCCTCGCCGGCCTCCAGGACTCGCACGGCAAGCGGCGGGTCAGCCAGAAGCACGCGCCGGCTGGCGACCTGCACACCACACGCGGCAAACAGCCGCTGCTCGGCCTGCTCGAACGCTCTGGTCACGCGGTCGTTTGCGGGCTGGGGCATGATTCGATCCTTTCCGCGTCTGGTGTTGGGTGAGATGATCCCCGACGGTGGATGGCTTCGGTCTCGCGCACCGGATGAGCCGCAAGCAGGATCGGCTGCTCGACCGTCTCCGGGACCGATCGGCCGCGGACGCGGCGGGAATTCCCGGAACGGCGGACACGTTCGCCGCGCTGATCGGCGAGGAGTTTGCGTTGCTCGTCACGTTCCGGCGCTCAGGCGAGCCAATGCCCACGCCGGTGTGGTTCGGTATGCGCGACGGTCGGGTCTACGTCGAGAGCCTCGCCGATGCCGGCAAGATCAAGCGATTGCGGCATGATCCGCGCATCCGGGTCGCTCCGTGCACCGTTCGCGGCAAGCCAAAAGGTCCGTTCGCCGACGGCGTAGGGCGGATCCTCGGCGCAGCGGAGGCGGAGAACGCCGAGTCCGCGCTCGATCGACACTACGGCCTGCGCCGCCGTCTTTACGTCAGGCTCGGAGCCCGGCTCGGGGTGAAGTCCGTCTACCTCGAGCTGACACCCACACGCCTCCACCGCGCCTGAGGCTGCTGCACGCCCAGCGCCAGCTCCCGGGCGGCGACCTGCTCGCGTAGGCGTTGGACCAGCCCAAGCCGGCGCCCGGTGCGGACGATTCACCCAACTCTTCGCCAGGCGGCGCGGCGAGGGTCGCGAGACTGGTGGATATCGTCGTCGCTGTCGGGAAATGTCTAGCGGGGCGTTTCCGCGGAAACGTTCTGCGTGGCGGTGATCAGGCGCCGCTGCGATCTCACCGCCGATCTGCATCGTCGTTGGAACCGGTGGATCTTCCAGTTGAACTTGGTCTGGGCGAAAACCGGCTCGATGGTCACTGACGGCGTCGGGTGGAACCAGCACGGTGTTTCCGTCGGCGGCAAGGTCGTCGATCTGGTCGTGATGCCAGTAGCCGGCCCTGCTCCCGTCGCTCGGCCTCGAGCTCTGACGAGCGCCTCTTCTGCGGGAGCGCTACGGCGCTCCCGCAGGGCCGACGCTACCCGATGCAGGATCTCGAAGGAGAAGCTCGCAGCGCGGCGTCCTCGGTCGTCCACGCCGGAAGCCACGGTGGGCCACGAGCCTGGTGCCCACGTTCCTGGCGGAGCAGCAGCGCCGGTGTTAGTAGGCGGACGCCGTCACGGCTAGCACCAGCAGTTCGCCTATTTCCGGTTCAACGCTGTCCCGTAGGCGTGCGCCCGTTCGTCGTTAGGGCGACAATCCACTCTCCTCCGTAGGAGGTTTCAGATGAAGTACGCCATGTTGATCAACGTAAAGCCCGGCTACGTCGAGGCGCTGGCCGAGGACGAGCAAAAGGCCGTGTTCGCCGAGTACAGAGCGCTGGCGGAGGACCCGCGCGCTCGGGGAAGCGCGCAGCTCCAGCCGATCGAGACCGCCACGACGGTGCGCGTGCAGGACGGCAAGACGCTGACCACCGACGGCCCGTACGCCGACACCAAGGAGGTGTTCGCAGGCTACATCGTGTTCGAGGCGGAGAACCTCGACGAGGCGATCGAGTTGGCGGCGCGGATCCCGGCGGCCCGTCTCGGCGGCGCGATTGAGGTCCGGCCGTTGATGGAGCACTAGCGCTGCTGGAAGACGTTTTCCGGGACGAGTGGGGGCGTGTGCTTGCCTCGCTGGTCGGCTTCCTCGGCGATTTCGATCTCGCGGAGGAGGCCGCCCAGGAGGCGTTCGCTGTCGCCGCGGAGCGCTGGCCCCGCGACGGAGTTCCGACCAACCCTGGGGCTTGGCTGACGGTCACCGCCCGCAACCGGGCGATCGACCGGATCCGACGCGAGCGGACGCTGGCCGAGAAGGCCCGGCAGCTGGAGGTGCCCGAAGTGACGATGGACGAATTTGACGACATGGTGATCGAGGACGAGCGGCTCGAGCTGATCTTCACCTGCTGTCATCCCGCGCTGGATCTCGAGGCGCAGGTTGCGCTCACGCTGCGGGCGCTCGGTGGGCTGACGACGGAGGAGATCGCGCGGGCGTTCTTAGTCTCCGATGAGGCGATGAAGCGGCGCCTATCGCGTGCGAAGGCGAAGATCAAGGCGACCGGGATTCCGTTCGCGGTCCCGGCCGAGCATCTCCTGCCCGACCGTCTGGACGCGGTGCTGGCGGTCGTGTACCTGATCTACAACGAGGGGTACTCGAACCCGCCCACCCGCATCGACCTGGCCGGCGAGGCGATCAGGCTGGGCCGCTTGCTCGCCGCGCTGATGCCTGACGAGCCGGAGGTGCGCGGACTGCTCGCCCTTATGCAGATCCATCAGGCGCGGCGCAAGGCGCGGTTCTCCGGCGACGAGCTGGTGTTGCTCGAGGACCAGAATCGGTCGCTCTGGGACGCGGAGGAGATCGCCGCCGGGCGCGCCGCGCTCGAGCGCGCGCTCGCGCTGCGCGGCCGCGGGCCGTACGTGCTCCAGGCCGCGATCGCCTCGCTCCAGGCCGAGGAGCGGATCGACTGGAACGAGGTCGCAGCGCTCTACGGCCGGCTCGCTCAGATCACGCACTCGCCAGTGGTCGAGTTGAACCGCGCGGTCGCAGTCGCGCAGGCCGGGTCAACCGAGCAGGCGCTCGAGATCGTCGACGGTCTCGACCTCGACGACTACCAATACCTGCACTCGACACGCGGCGAGTTGCTGCGCCGCCTCGGGCGGACCGCCGAAGCCCGCGCGGCATATCAGCGGGCGTTCGAGCTAGCCAGCTCCGAGCCCGAGCGGCGCTTCCTCGAGCGACGGATCGCCGAGCTGTAGACCGCTCCGGGCAACAGCCGGCCGACGCACCGTGGCTGTCCCCTCGGCGCCCGGTTGTTCGTCGTCAGTGCGTAGCGATCACACGACCCGGGAGGACAGCGAGATGACCCAGCCACGCACCCACATCACACGCGAGCTCGACCGCCGCACGGGCGACGGGATCGAGGTCCGGCTGCTGTGGTGTCAGGACAACGGCCACGTGACGGTGGCGGTCACGGACACGAAGACCGGTGACGCGTTCGAGCTTCCGGTACGCGAGGGCGAGCGCGCGCTCGAGGTGTTCCATCACCCCTACGCGTACGCGGAGCGGCCACAGCGTCGGCGTGTCCCGATCGCGGCCTCCCATTCGTCGTAGCGACAACAACCCATGAGGAGGCAGCGATGCAAAACCACACCAACACCCGACCTTCTGTCCCTGTCCCGACCGCTGGAGGTCCGATGACGTCGACATCCCCGCATATCAATCGCTGGCGCGCTTTCGCGCTGTTGGCGGTGTCGTTCTTCATGACGATTATCGATCTGACGATCGTCAACGTCTCGCTGCCCACGATCGGTCGCGATCTGCATTTCAGCGCGACCAGCCTGCAGTGGGTGGTGACCGCGTACGCGCTCACGTTCGGCGGCTTCATGCTGCTTGGCGGTCGTGCGGCGGACCTGCTCGGCCGTCGCCGGACCCTGATGGTCGGGCTTTCGTTGTTTACGGCGGCGTCGCTGGGAGCCGCGTTGTCGACCGGCGAGGTGTCGCTTATCGCAGCGAGGGCCGTTCAGGGGCTTGGCGCGGCGATCATGCTTCCCGCCGCCCTGTCGATCGTGATGAACATGTTCGCCGAGGGCGCCGAGCGCAACAAGGCGCTCGGGATCTGGGGCGGGCTCGGTGCCGGCGGCGCGACCGTTGGTGTGATCGCCGGCGGGCTTCTCACCACCTACGCCGGCTGGCAGTACATCTTCTATCTGAACGTCCCGATCGGGGCCGCCGTGCTGGCGCTCGCACCCAGGATCGTGCCCGACAGCCGACTCGCTGCCTCGCACCGACAGTTTGACGCGCTCGGTGCAATCGCGGGCACGGGCGGCCTGGTGCTGCTGGTGGACGCAATCTCCCAGGCGCCGCAGTACGGCTGGGGCGCGACGAGAACGATCGCGGTGCTTGCAGCATCGGCGGCGCTGCTCGCCGCGTTCCTCGTGATCGAGAACCGAGTGCAGGAGCCCGTGATGCCGCTTTCGATCTTCCGACTGCGCACGCTCGCCGGCGCGAACGCGGCGGGGCTGCTGTTGGGCGGCAGTTTCTTCGCGTTCATCTTCGTCGGCACCCTGTTCATGCAGCAGGTGCTGCACTACAGCCCCCTGCAGACCGGTCTCGCGTGGCTGGCCGCGTCGCTGACTTCGATCGCCCTCGCCGGCGTCTCGCAGGCGTTGGTCACCCGGGGCGGCGCCAAGGTCGTGATGGCGATCGGGATGACGCTGATCGGCGCGGGCGTGCTTTGGGCGACCCAGGTGACCGTCCACGGACACTTCCTGGCCAACCTCGCCGGCCCGTTCGTCGTTGCCGGCGCCGGGACCGCGTTCGCGTTCATCCCGATCTCGATCGCCGCGCTCGCGGGCGTCTCCGAGCACCAGGCCGGGCTCGCGTCCGGGCTCCTGAACACCTCGCAGCAGCTCGGCGGAGCGATCGGGATCGCGATCGCCTCGACCGTGGCGGCGAGCCACACCCAGTCGCTGGTGCACGCCGGCACCGCCGCACCCGCGGCCCTCACCGGCGGCTTCCAGCAGGCGCTCTGGGTGCTCGGCGCGATCGCGTTGCTCGCCGTCCCGGCGATCTTCGCGCTCGTCCGCCGCGAGGAGCTGTCCGACGCCGTTGCCAAGACCACGATCCGCGAGCCGCAGCCCGCGCTCGCCGGCGCGAACTGACCAAACCAGACCAACACACACCCCAAACACCGAAAAAAAAAAAAAAAAAAAAAAAAAAAAAAACCGTCGCCCAGGCTTGACGGAGGTTCGCGCATTGCCGGTTCGCATGAAAGCTGTCCCCTAAGCGTGCGCCCGTTCGTCGTTAGGGCGACAATCCACTCTCCTCCGTAGGAGGTTTCAGATGAAGTACGCCATGTTGATCAACGTAGAGCCCGGCTACGTCGAGGCGCTGGCCGAGGACGAGCAAAAGGCCGTGTTCGCCGAGTACATAGCGCTGGCGGAGGACCCGCGCGCCCGGGGCGGCGCGCAGCTCCAGCCGATCGAGACCGCCACGACGGTGCGCGTGCAGGACGGCCAGACGCTGACCACCGACGGCCCGTTCGCCGACACCAAGGAGGTGTTCGCCGGCTACTACGTGTTCGAGGCGGACAACCTCGACGAGGCGATCGAGCTGGCGGCGCGGATCCCGGCGGCCCGTCTCGGCGGCGCGATCGAGGTCCGGCCGTTGGTGGAGCGCTAGCGCTGCTGGAAGAGGTTTTCCGCGACGAGTGGGGGCGTGTGCTTGCCTCGCTGGTCGGTTTCCTCGGCGATTTCGATCTCGCTGAGGAGGCCGCCCAGGAGGCGTTCGCGGTCGCCGCGGAGCGCTGGCCCCGCGACGGGGTTCCGGCCAACCCTGGCGCTTGGCTGACGGTCACCGCGCGCAACCGGGCGATCGACCGGATCCGACGCGAGCGGACGCTGGCCGAAAAGGCCCGGCAGCTGGAGGTGCCCGAAGTGACGATGGACGAACTTGACGACACCGTGATCGAGGACGAGCGGCTCGAGCTGATCTTCACCTGCTGCCATCCCGCGCTGGCTCTCGAGGCGCAGGTTGCGCTCACGCTGCGGGCGCTCGGTGGGCTGACGACAGAGGAGATCGCGCGGGCGTTCTTGGTCTCCGAGGAGGCGATGAAGCGGCGCCTATCGCGTGCGAAGGCGAAGATCAAGGCGACCGGGATTCCGTTCGCCGTCCCGGCCGAGCATCTGCTGCCCGACCGCCTGGACGCGGTGCTGGCGGTCGTGTACCTGATCTACAACGAGGGCTACTCGAAGCCCACCCGCATCGACCTGGCCGGCGAGGCGATCAGGCTGGGCCGTGTGCTCGCCGCGCTGATGCCTGACGAGCCGGAGGTGCACGGACTGCTGGCGCTTATGCAGATCCATCACGCGCGGCGCGAGGCGCGGTTCTCCGGCGACGAGCTGGTGTTGCTCGAGGACCAGGATCGGTCGCTGTGGGACGCGGAGGAGATCGCCGCCGGGCGCACCGCGCTCGAGCGCGCGCTCGCGCTGCGCGGCCGCGGGCCGTACGTGCTCCAGGCCGCGATCGCCTCGCTCCAGGCCGAGGAGCGGATCGACTGGAACGAGGTCGCCGCGCTGTACGGCCGGCTCGCGCAGATCACGCACTCGCCAGTGGTCGAGTTGAACCGCGCGGTCGCAGTCGCCCAGGCCGGGTCAACCGAGCAGGCGCTCGAGATCGTCGACGGCCTCGACCTCGACGACTACCAGTACCTGCACTCGACCCGCGGCGAGTTGCTGCGCCGCCTCGGCCGGACCGCCGAAGCACGCGCGGCGTATCGAACGGGCGCTCGAGCTCGCCAGCTCAGAGCCCGAGCGTCGCTTCCTCGAGCGACGGATCGCCGAGCTGTAGACCGCTCCGGGCAACAGCCGGCCGACGCACCGTGGCTGTCCCCTCGGCGCCCGCCCGTTCGTCGTCAGTGCGTAGCGATCACACGACCCGGGAGGACAGCGAGATGACCCAGCCACGCACCCACATCACACGCGAGCTCGACAGCCGCACGGGCGACGGGATCGAGGTCCGGCTGCTGTGGTGTCAGAACGACGGCCACGTGACGGTGGCGGTCACCGACACGAAGACCGGTGAGGCGTTCGAGCTTCCGGTACGCGAGGGCGAGCGCGCGCTCGAGGTGTTCCATCACCCCTACGCGTACGCGGCGCGGCCACAGCATCGGCGTGTCCCGATCGCGGCCTCCCATTCGTCGTAGCGACAACAACCCCAAGAGGAGGCAGCGATGCAACACCACACCAACACCCAACCTTCTGTCCCTGTCCCGACCGCTGGAGGTCCGATGACGTCCACATCCCCGAATATCAATCGCTGGCGCGCGTTCGCGCTGCTGGCGGTGTCGTTCTTCATGACGATCATCGATCTGACGATCGTCAACGTCTCGCTGCCCACGATCGGTCGCGATCTGCACTTCAGCGACGACCAGCCTGCAATGGGTGGTGACCGCGTACGCGCTCACGTTCGGCGGCTTCATGCTGCTCGGCGGTCGTGCGGCGGACCTGCTCGGCCGCCGCCGGATCCTGATGGTCGGGCTTTCATTGTTTACGGCGGCGTCGCTGGGAGCCGCGCTGTCGACCGGCGAGGTGTCGCTTATCGCAGCGAGGGCCGTTCAGGGGCTTGGCGCGGCGATCATGCTGCCCGCCGCCCTGTCGATCGTGATGAACATGTTCGCCGAGGGCGCCGAGCGCAACAAGGCGCTCGGGATCTGGGGCGGGCTCGGTGCCGGCGGCGCGACCGTTGGTGTGATCGCCGGCGGGCTTCTCACTCGCTACGCCGGGTGGCAGTACATCTTCTATCTGAACGTCCCGATCGGCGCCGCCGCGCTGGCGCTCGCACCCAGGATCGTGCCCGACAGCCGGCTCGCCACCACGCACCGGCGGTTTGACGCGCTCGGTGCGATCGCGGGCACGGGCGGGCTGGTGCTGCTGGTCGACGCGATCTCCCAGGCGCCGCAGTACGGCTGGGGCGCCACGAGGACGATCGCTCTGCTGGCGGCATCGGCGGCGCTGCTCGCCGCGTTCCTCGTGATCGAGAACCGGGTGCAAGGAGCCCGTGCTGCCGCTGTCGATCTTCCGGCTGCGCACGCTCGCCGGCGCGAACGCGGCGGGGCTGCTGTTGGGCGGCAGCTTCTTCGCGTTCATCTTCGTCGGCACCCTGTACATGCAACAGGTGCTGCACTACAGCGCCCTGCAGACCGGTCTCGCATGGCTGGCCGCGTCGCTGACTTCGATCGCCCTCGCTGGCGTCTCGCAGGCGTTGGTCACCCGTGGCGGCGCCAAGGTCGTGATGGCGATCGGGATGACGCTGATCGGCGCGGGCGTGATCTGGGCAACCCAGGTGCCCGTCCACGGACACTTCCTGGCCAACCTCGCCGGCCCGTTCGTCGTTGCCGGCGCCGGGACCGCGTTCGCGTTCATCCCGATCTCGATCGCCGCGCTCGCCGGCGTCTCAGAGCACCAGGCCGGGCTCGCGTCCGGGCTCCTGAACACCTCCCAGCAGCTCGGCGGAGCGATCGGGATCGCGATCGCCTCGAGCGTGGCGGCGAGCCATACCCAGACGCTGGTGCACGCCGGCAACGCCGCACCCGCGGCCCTCACCGGCGGCTTCCAGCAGGCGCTCTGGGTGCTCGGCGCGATCGCGCTGCTCGCCGTCCCGGCGATCTTCGCGCTCGTCCGCCGCGACGAGCTGTCCGACGCGGTTGCCAAGACCACGATCCGCGAGCCGCAGCCCGCGCTGGCCGGCGCGAACTGACCCTGATGCAAGCAACCACAACCCAGACACCGAAGCAGGAGTCAAGAATGAGCCACACGATCGTCAACTACACCGTAAGGCCGGGACGTGAGCACGAGAACGCCGCGCTCGTGCGCGCCGTCTTTGAGGAACTCGCGACGACCCGACCGGCGGGATTTCGCTACGCGATCTTCAAGCTGCCGGACTCGCGCCAGTTCGTACACCTGTACACCAATGAAGGCGCCGCGGCCGGAGCGCTGCAACAGCTGCCGGCGTTTCAAGCGTTCGTGGCCGCAGCCCCGCACGAGCAACCGGCCACCTTCACGGAGCCAGAGCTGATCGGCGATTGCCGCACATTCGCGGACAACGACCGTCCGGCGGCCGCCGGCGGGTGAGACCTCGGGTGGTCACACCGTCACCGCAGACGAGCTGTCGCTCCATCCGCCCGCGACCGCAGAGCGGATGGAGCGACCCTGCGATGGCCGCAGACTCACCCGAAATAGTGACCCCTCGGGGCCAGCGTCGCTCGCGTTCCCAGGCCCTCCTGTCAGCCGCTCGGCGCTTGCGGCTACCTGCGTCCCTGATAAGGATGGACTCACCAGGCCGCTGGGACGCGGCGGTGCACCGTCGGCGGCATTCGCGCCTTCCGCGCCAAGGGATTATTCCGATGTCGGAATAACCGCTCGACGCGAAAGAGAAGATCGCCACAATGGACGAGGCGGGGAGGAGCCACCGACCGGAGGGCTGGCCGTGGGCGAGAGATTCGATCAGCCAGACCATGCCAGTGACAATCAGCGCGCAGAACGCGAAGAGGATGAATGGTTCCCGGGACGAGCCGTTCGTCCTGGCGCGCCAGCGCGACGACCAGGTGGCGCTCCTCATAAGGCGGCCAAGTCGCCCGATCGCTTGCCTCGCGCGGGTCGCGCTCATGGGATGGGTCGGTTTCCGCCGAACGCTGGCGACGATCTTGGTAACGCTGTTTTGGGTTTTGACCCCGGCGTACTTGACGAAGCACCAGCGCGGGCGTTAGTTAGGAGGCCCACGCCAACGCGGGTGCACCAACTCCAGCTGAGGTTGCGGATGGTTGCCATTGCGCTCGCGGGCCGGGCGCCGCTCGAGATGACAAAAGCGGTCGTCAGGTCGATCTCGAGGGCTCACGACTGTATTCGCGCATTGCACAGGCGAGATCACAGTGGGGCTGTCGCACGTGAGCAGGTCGCGACGTGCGTGGCCTTTCTGGTACGGCATGGCGGCCGCTGACGAATATTGGCATCGGTTCGGGACTAAGGTCCGCCCGCTGCGACGATCGTGAAAGCCCATTTGCCGCCGGTGGTCACCTGGACGTCGTGGTAGGTGCCAGCGACGATCGGAATACTCCCGCTGTTGCCGCTCGCGTCAACCGAGATCGAGTTGGGGTCGGTCGGGTTATTCGTGATCCGGAAGCGAGAGCAGCTACCCGAGCATGTCCAATCGAGCGTCGAATTCAGCGACACGGCGATCGCGCCAACAGACTTAGTGGCGGTGCCAGAGAACGAGGAGGCCGAACTAGCCGGCGGGTTTGCGGTCGTGACCGTCACGGTCACCGTCCTCGTCGAACCGCCGGCGATCGTAACCGACCTCGTCTGCGTGACAGTCGTGGTCGAACCGCCGCATCCAGCGAGAGCAGCCAGAGCAAGCGCCAGCCCTGCCATTCGGCCCAATCGTGCACTGGTCGCCGTTCCTGCGGCACGCCAAGGAAAGGGCCCTCGCGGCATCTCGCCTCCGGTAGCTGGTTGCCCGATCGTACGCCCTCGCTGTAGTAGTGCGGATGCTCTGTTCCCGGCAGATCAGAGGGCTCACCGGGGTCACGCTGCGATGGGTCACAATCACCACGGCAACGTCGTTGGTCCGGCTTCCGCCATCGCGCGGAAGGCATCGTCCGACCGCAAGCAGCTCGCGGGCGGCGGGGGTGTGCCTAGGCGGGAGCGGCGGGGTTCTGCGCGCCGAGGGGTCGCCCGGCAATCGGCGACGAGAGGCCATCTCGAGACGTCGGCCAACGTTAGCTGGGGTCCGCTGATCCGGCCGTTCGAGCGCGGCGAGCTCGGTGCGGGCCGGATCGCTACCAGCCGCGGGTGCCAGGCGGCCCTTTGAACGGGCCGACCAGATCGTCGGTGATCCATCCTCCATAGAAGTCGCCTGGCTGCGCTTGCACGCGTTCCTCGTCAAGCCACGCGGCGTCCACGCGGCCGGGATAGAACGCGACGTGGTCGCGAAGCGCCCCATACCCCATGGTCGGGGCTGCGTAGCTCCAGGCGACCGCGTGCGCCCGTCGACCGGCGACGATCGCATCCAGGTACCGCGCTTCGCCTTTGAACTCACACCATGTCGGACCGGCATCGCTCGCGGTCAGCAGGCCGAGGCGCACGTCGGCGGGCGGGATGTAGATCGTCGGCGGATGACTCGTCTCAAGCACCCGCAGCGCATGGACCGAATCAGCCAGCACCTCGCCGGCCCACTCAACCCGGACCCGAGGGTCACACGGCCTGACCGCGGGCGGACGCGAATAGTCCCGAACTCGCTCCAGACCCACCACCGTACCGCTGCGCGGCTGCGACGGCAGGCGGACTGAGCACGTCGAGGGCATGCGCGACGATCGACGAGATGCCCACCCCAGAGCCCGAGCCGTTCCTCGCTTCGCCCGCTGGCTGCGCCCGGCTCGTTCACGACCTCATCTCGGCATCGGATGAGAGGGTCAGCCGCGATCGCGTGACGGCGTGGGTTGCGCTCCTGACCGGGGTCGCGTTCGTCGTCGCGGGCCCGCCATCCTGCTCGGCATCACCATGGTCGTCGCAATCATCTCCTCGGGCATAGGGCATGGTGACGTGATCCCCAGTCTGACCCTCGCTCCAGCACTGCTCCTTGCGACGATGTTCCTGGTCGTCCGCGGTCTCGGTCTCGGAGGCACAGGCCGGGCGTAACGCCGCGCCGGTGACGCCCGCTCGCCACCGGCGTCGGCGCGCCGGTCAGCCTGCCGGTCGTCGCGCGAGTGGGGGAGAGCGAACGGCGGTGCACGTGCTTTGCTACACGTCCAACGGGGCGGTGCTGGACGGAGCGATTCCCGATCTGCATATCGAGTCTGTGTTGCGTTTCGGCGACGCGGAGCACGTCGTTGACGAAGCAGTTGCCAGCGGCCATGTGGAGGGCTCCTTTCTCGGCGTCGAGGGTGGTGGTGCGCCGGTCAGCTTTCGCATGCTGCATGTCTTTGATCTACGTGACGGCCTGATTGCGCGAGAGCAGGCGTGGTTTGACACCGCGGGGGTGCTGCGCCAAATCGAGGGGCACCGACGTCGACGATCGCTTTAGCCATCCCATTTTGCGGAAGGGCCGGCGACTCCCACGAGGTAGGACTTGGGGAGGCCGTCGACGCCGACGAGTCTTCGCCCACGACAGCGCTCGCCCCGGGAGTCGGCGGCGGTAATCGGGAGCGTGGTCTGCCGCGGCTGAGCGGCCTTCTGCAACGACCTGCGCTGTTGCTCGACGCCTGTAGCTGAGACGATCACGCTCGTGCAGGAACGAGACAGATCGTGAGCCTCGTGAGGGTCATCGTCGGGTTTCTGGCGGTCGTGGGGGTCGGCGCAGTGCTGGGGTCGATGCTGCGCACCGTGGTGGTGCCCCGGGGTGTGCCCGCGAGGCTCGCGCGCGCTGCCTTCCTTAGCGTCTACTGGCTGCTCCGGCTCCGGCTGCGGCTGACGGGTCGGTCCGACTACGCGACCAGGGATCGGGTATTTGCGGTCGGGGCGCCCTTGGGACCGTTCGCTCAGCTCGCGACCTGGGGCATGCTTATCTGGCTTCTTTTCGCCGCGCTGTTCTGGTCTCTCACCGCCTCGACGATCGACGGCCGGGCCATTTCACACGCGCTGGAGCTCTCGGGGTCCTCGATGCTCACGCTGGGCTTTGATTCTCCCCACGGGCTGGCGCGACAGCTCGCCGCGTTCGCTGCGGCGGCGGTCGGCTTAACGCTTCTCGCACTGGTGATCGCCTATCTGCCGACGCTTTACAGCACGTTCTCCCGGCGCGAGCAGCTGATAACCAAACTCACGGTTCGAGCCGGCGCCCCGTCATCAGGTCCGGCGCTGCTCTCCAGCACATGGGAACTCGGCCGGTTTGAGCAGCTCGAGGAGGTGTGGGATCCGTGGGAAGACTGGTTCATCGAGCTCGGCGAATCCCACACGTCGTATCCCCAACTGGTCTTCTTCCGCTCGCCTCGCTCGAACAATCATTGGGTGCTTGCCTCCGAAGCGGTACTGGACGGCGCCGCGCTCCTGCTCACGGCCTGCGACGTACCGCGTGCGTCCCGCAGCCAGCTATGTCTGCACGCAGGGATCCATGCCCTGCTCTCGATCGCCGACTTCCTCGCCATTCCTCACCGTCCACCGGAACCCGGCGTCGAGATCCTCCTCTCTGAGGAGAAGTTCAATGAGGCGTTCCGCCATCTTCAGAGCATCGGCGTCCCGATGCATGATGATCGACATGCCGCCTGGGTCGCGTTTCGAGCTCAGCGCGCCCGGTACGAGCATCTGCTTGCGGTCCTCGGTCGGATGACCGACGCCCCACGCAGCGACTGGAGCTCCTGGACTGAGGACACCCCCCGCCACACTCCTCCACTGATAAGACCCCGACAAAAGCTGCGTGACACCACGGCGTCAGAGCCCAGGAGACGATCCCGTAACTCAGGCGGTCCCACCTGAGCCTGGCCCGGGACGACGCCAGGCGCCCAGAAGATCGGACTGAAGATCTCACTCCCGGCCGCCGCCTGGCGTGTGGTCATGCGGTGGTGCGTCGCAGCATCTCGACGACCAGGAATGCGAGTTCCAGCGCTTGTTGGGTGTTGAGCCGTGGGTCGCAGGCTGTCTCGTAGCGCGAGGAGAGCTCGCTGTGGGAGATCATCTGGGCGCCTCCGAGGCACTCGGTGACGTCCTCGCCGGTGTGCTCGACGTGGATGCCGCCGGGGTGCGTACCGAGTCGATGATGGACTTCGAAGAAGCCTTCGACCTCGTCCATGATCCGGTCGAAGTGCCGGGTCTTGTGACCGCTGGGGGATTCCTCGGTGTTGCCGTGCATCGGATCGCACTGCCACACGACGCGATGTCCGGAGCGGGTCACCGCTTCCACGATTGGTGGAAGGAGCTCGCGGACCGCCGCGTTACCGAGGCGTGAGACCAGCGTCACACGGCCGTCGATACGTTGGGGGTCGAGCAATTCGACGAGCTCGACGGCGTCCCCCGGCGTGACAGTCGGGCCGAGCTTAACCTGGATCGGGTTGGCGATCAGGGCGCCAAGCGCGACATGAGCGCCGTCGGTCTGGCGGGTGCGGTCGCCGATCCACGGTTGGTGGGCGGAGAGGAGGTACAGCCGATCCCCCGCGGCCCGCAGCAGGGCGCGCTCGTAGTCGAGCACGAGCATCTCGTGACTTGCGTAGAGCTCGACGCTCCGCAACGAGCCGTCGTCGACGCCGCACGCGGACATGAACCTCAGGCTCCGGTCGATCTCGGTGGCGACGCGCTCGTAACGCTCGCCGGCGCTGGAGCGGCGCACGAAGTCCATGTTCCACTCGTGCAGGTGGTGCAGATCGGCCAGGCCGGCCGAGGTAACAGCGCGTGCCAGGTTCATCGCGGCCGCGGCATTGGCGTAAGCACGGATCAGCCGACCGGGGTCCGGCCGCCGCGCCTGGGGTGTCGGTTCCAGCGCGTTGACCATGTCACCGCGGTAGGAAGGGAGGCCCGCCAGGTCGGTATCTGCGCTACGCGGCTTGGCGTACTGGCCCGCGATACGCCCGACCTTGACCACTGGCATCGAGGTCCCATACGTCAAGACCACGGCCATCTGCAACAGCGTCCGGATCGTCCCACGCAGGTGCACCTCAGTGTTATCAACGAACGTCTCCGCGCAGTCTCCACCCTGCAGCAGGAACGCCCCGCCGCGCGCGACCGCACCCAGACGCTCCTGGAGCCTGTCGACCTCGGCAGCCACGGCAATGGGCGGGACGCCCTCGAGCACCATGCGGACCCGTACAACCTCCTCCGGATCCGGCCACACCGGCTGCTGGGCCGCCGGGCGCGCCATCGCCTCGTTGACCGCCGCCGCCAGAACGCCCGGCAGCGGCGACACGGTTGCCGGGAGGACCTCGGCGACATCGACACTCCACGACATCCGCCAAAGCCTATGGGACGCCCGCATCCAACCAAGCGCGCCGGCGTTGTTCACCGCGACGTCGAGGCGGCCGAAACGATCGACGATGCCGTCGACCGCCGCGCGGAGAACCTCGTCGGAGCCCACGTCGACACGTTTACGGATCGTGACCTCGTCCAGCGCTGTCGATCGGGTCCTGATGCGACGGGGTCACCGGGCGGCTGGGGCGAGCACGGTTTCACACCACGTCCGAAAGGTCGTGGGTGTCAGAGACGCTTGCGACCAGTCCTCGTCGTAGATCCCGTCCTCTTGGGCCCGGCACATTGCGGCGAAGTCGCGTGCCATGCCTTCAGAGGCGCCACGGTCGATCACGAACGCGGCGAGTTGCTCGAGGTCGGCTTGCTCGAATGTGACCTGCGTCCCGAGGACCTCGGTGATCGTGGCCGCCATATCTTCGGGTGTGAGGTGATCGGGGCCGAAGACCGCGACACGGTCTGTGCCCTTCCAGTCGCGGTCCGTGAGCAGGGCGGCTGCAGTGACCGAGATGTCCCGGGTCGCGATCGTCGCCATGGGACGGTCGGGGCTCAGCGGCAGGGAGAAGACCCCCTGAGAGGTCATGCGGGGCAGCTGCCCGAGCAGGTTCTCCATATAGAACGGCATTCCGAGCGAGCGATAGGCAGCGCCGCAGTGCTCAAGCTCGGCGTCCATCGCAAACGCCGCGGAGAGCAGCCCGGCTGGGTGAGGCCAGCTGCGTCCCGCGCTGGAGATCGCGACGACGTGACCGACCTGGTGGCGACGGATCGCCGCCGTCGCCGGTCGCGTGAAAGAGAGATAGTGCTCCTCGCTGGAGGTCGCCTGCATATATGGGGGCACCAGCCAGAACAAGCCCTGCGCGCCGTCTAGTGCTTGATCGAGGACGGCCGGGTCGTCGTGGCTGCCGGCGATCACCTGCACTTGATCGCGGACCGCGTCCTGGAGTCGGGACGGGTCTCGGACGATGACCCGCAGTGGCTGGGTCTCCGCGTCGAGAAGCTCAGCCAGAAGTCGGCTGCCGATCTGGCCAGTAGGGGTCGTGATGACGAGCATGAAAGCCTCCCTAGAAGAGGAAGTCCGGTTCCGTTTACGTGATGCTAGCAACCGGAGCTACCATTCCGCTTCGCGATGCCGAACGCCAAGAGCACGCTGCGAGCCGACGCGCGACGCAACCGTGAAGCGATCCTCTGCGCGGCGGGTGAGCTGTTCGCCGAACGCGGTTCAAGCGCTCAGATGGAGGAGATCGCCGAGCGCGCGGACCTGGGCATGGGCACCCTCTACCGACACTTCGCGACCAAGCAGCAGCTGCTCGGCGCCCTGGTCGAGCGACAGTTTCTCGCGCTCGGCGCGCGAGCACTTGAGATCGAAAAGGACCCGGATCCGATCAGCGCGTTTGACAGCCTGACCCGTGACTACCTGGAGACCGCCGCACAGGACGCCGCGTTTCGCGCCGCCGTCCTCGGGCCCGAGCACCCCGCCTGGAAGGATCTAGCGGCTCAAAAAGCAGACTTCCGCGGCGCGACGGAACGCATCCTCGCGCGCGCCGCCGACGCAGGTTACGTTCGCGATGACTTCACCTTCATGGACTTCATACAGCACACGCGCGGCGTAATGGCCAACATGGTCCCCGGCGGCGACTGGCAACGACATCTCGAGCTCGCCACCGCCGGCATCAGACCAAGGCCGTACCTCGACTAGGACAGGTGCCGTGATGCCCGGCGCGATCACGACCACCTCAGCCACGGCTGCGGCGAGCACGATGGCATCAGGCGCCTAGGTAGTGCCCGGGTGTCGCATAGCGTGTGATGCGGTCCGGTGCGCGTGGCATCGTCGGCGCGTGAGCACAGTCCTCATCGAGCAGTCCTACCGTTTCGCTCTCGACCCGGAAGCAGCCCAAGGCGAGACGGTCAACTCCTGGCTGGGCGCGTCGCGGTACTGGTACAACGCCGGGCTTGCAGAGGTGAAAGCTCGGCTTGACCGGCGCGCAGCCGGCGAGCAGGACGTGGACCTGCCGTGGTCCTACAAGGGCTTGTGCAGCGTCCTGAATGCGGCGTGGCGGGAGGAGCAGGCTCCCTGGGTATCAGAGGTGCCCTGCGGCACCTATATGGCCGGTTTCGAGGCCCTGGGGGCGGCCCTGCGCAACTTCAGCGCGGCGAAGCCCAGCGGTCAGCGAGTCGGCTTTCCGAAGTTCAAGCGCAAGGGCCGCTGCCAGGAGTCGGTGCTTTTCCAACGCCCCCGAGTGCTCGACGCTCGCCGGGTCGAGTTCACCAGTGCGCTCGGCCCCGTGCGGGTCAAGGAACGGATGACCAAACTCCTACGCCTGCTGGAACGTGATGGGCATGCGCGGATCACCCGGGCGACCATTACCTGTCGCGGCCGTCACTACTACGTGAGCTTCACCGTGAAGCGCTCGCCAAAGTTGCGCCGCCCCAAGCGTCCGGACCACAGCTCACCTTGTGATCTGAAACGGGTTAGAAGTTATCTTGCCCGCGCCTGCGCCGCCGCTGCCGCCCTTAACAGCATCGGCATCTTGGGCGTCGTCGATTTCGAGATCGTGAATAAGCTCGGTCTCGTCCGGTTTGTGCGCCTTGCTCGGCGCCTCGGTCTGCTCGGGCTTCTCCCGGGTCATGGCTGGTCCTTTCCGTGTTGTGCAGCCGCCGATCCAAACGGAACGGCGGCTATTTGATCTCAGGCCGTCGCGGGGACGCCATTGAGCTCTTGCTTTTCTGATCGGTTGTCTAACGATCGGTTGCGGGTGCGAGGTCCTCGGCCGGGAGCGTGTACCAGCAGCCGGCTGAGCAGCGGACTTTGACCATGTCGACCGGGCTATCGGTCGACTCGAGGGTCCAGCGATCCCCGATGTGGGCCGAGCCCGCGCATTGCGGGTCCGGGCACAGAACGGGCTGTATGTCGAGCAGGGTCAGGCGCTCGAGAAGTGTTGTGCTCATGTGGACGCCTTTGAACTTCGTGTGAGCACGAGGCTATGTCCGCGAGTGCCTGGTTCGCCTCCGGTGGGGCACCTAGTACGACCCAGGGGTCGGGGCGCTTGCATCAGGGGACGGGGGCCGCCTCACTCTCGCGGCCGGCCGGCTCCCGGGCAAGGTGTCCCACGACGTGGACGCCACAGCCGAGGTCTGGCGGGCACTCACGATGGCCGAGCCCTTCGCACCGCGTCGGTCATCTGGTCGTCGCGGGGGGCCGACGTAGTCATCCCGCTGGCTACATCTCATCGGCCGCGTGACGGCGCCCGGATCACCCGGTCGATGAGACGGGGGCGAGGTGGGTGACCAGCCGCCCGTCGACGAGCAGGTGGATCGCGACAGATGGCGGTTCTGGGACGAGCCGAAGAGTCGGATCGACGAAGTCCAACGCGATCTGGAGGGTGGTACTCGGGATCGCGACCAGTGCGGCGCCGCCGATGGTGGCGGTGATTAGCCGATGGACGTGTCCGGCCGCGATCAGCTGGACGTTCGGGTGACGGCCAACGATCTGGGCGAATGCATGGCGGTCCTCGGCCGGAAGGCCGATGTCGTCCATGGCTGGTACGCCGGTCAACAGTGGCGGATGATGCATCGCCAAGAGCGCGGGAGTGTCTGAGTCTTCGGCGAGGGTGGCGGCAAGCCACCGCTGACGCTCGGAATCGAAACGGCCACCGTCGTGCCCCGGATTCTGGGTGTCGAGCGCAACGAGCCGGACACCGCCGAGATCGACGGCGTAGCTCAGATCGGTTCTTCCCGTATCCGGCATCCGGAAGCAGCGACGCAGTCGGGCCCTGTCGTCATGATTGCCAGGCAGGGCGAAAATCGGGGCGTTCAGGCGCTCGATCAGCGTGCGAGCCTGCTCGTATTCCTCGTCGGAGCCGGTATGGGCAATGTCGCCGGTCACGAGAACCGCAGCCGCACGATCGGGAAGGAGTTCCGATACGACGGTGGTGGCGGCGGCCAGTGCGCGCACTGGACCATCTCCCCAGGTCGCCCCGAGATGGCAATCACTCAGCTGCACGACCGCGAACGTCACTCGGCAACGTGTAGCGAAGTTGCGCCGGGAACGGAACCGCGGACTAGAGCCCGCTCGATCTGGGTACACGAAAGCCCATGGAGGGAGGACGACGGATGGCAGCGGCTCGGTTTGCGACGGCCCTGCTCGTGGTTTGCGGCTGCGGTTTGGGAATCGCCGCCTCGGTCTCCAGCGCCCAATCGGCGGGCGGGTCTGCGCCCGGCTGCCCTGGTGCCACGTCTTATATGGACGTGGCCCGCAAGGACTGCTTCGGCACCGCCCGCAACACGACCTCGAAGGTCTGGTTCACGGTCGCCGAAGGCGTGCTTTCCGATGTCTTCAGTCCGACGATCGAGAACTCGAACGTCAACACGGTTCAGTACATCGTCACCGACGGCAAGTCGTTCGCCGACCTGCAGCAGCGCAACATGACCTACACGGTCAGCTCGCCGGATCGGAGCGGCATGGTCTGCCGCGTCGTCAGCATTGACGCCAGCCACCACTTCCAGCTCGTCAGCGACTACATCACCGATCCGGCGCGAGACAGCGTCGTGGTCCGTACCACGCTCGAGCCGTTACGCGCAGGCGCCGCCTCGATCAAGAGGCTCAAGGTGCCAATGTGCTCAAGGCGGCCGAGGACAAGACCAACATCGGTGCCTTCGTCGCCTCGCCCACGGACCCCTGGGGCCAGTCCGTGCCGGCGAGCACGACCCATCCCGGATGGACCTACCGGGAGGTGTTCGCGCGTGACAGCTACGAGACGTTCACCGGTCTGCTCGCGGACGGCGACCGGACGAGCGCCCGGGAGATGGTCCGCTTCCTGTTCGACAAGGTCCAGCAGCAGGACGGCAGCTTCCCCCGCGACTCGGAGATCGACGGCTCGGTGGCACCGGACACATTCGGACTATCGGAGATCGACGAGGACGCCTACCCGATCCTGATGGCTTGGGAGGGCGGGTTCGCCGGGGACGTCAGCTTCTACGACGACCACGTCCGGCGGGCCGCGGACTTCATCGTCGATCACGGACCCAACTACGGGGTCGAGCGCTGGGAAGAGCATCCGGGCTACTCCCCGTCGACGCTGGCGGCCGAGATCGCCGGGCTCGTCGCCGCGAGCCATCTCGCGCAGGCCGCCGGCGACTCGGCGCACGCACGCCTGTACCTCGCGACGGCCGACGACTACCAGCGCAACGTCAAGAAATGGACCGTAACCACCACCGGCCCGTACGCGCCTCGGTACTTCATCCGACTGTCCCCGACCGGCGATCCGAACGCCCCCGAGACCTACAACCTCGGGAACGGCAGCACCCCGAACGTCGACCAGCGCTCGGTCGTCGACGCGGGCTTTCTCGAGCTGACGCGACTTGGCGAGCTCTCGGCCGACGACCCCGACGTTCAGGCCTCGTTGCGCGTCGTCGATTCAGTGATCGAGTCCCAGACGGCCTCTGGTCCGGGCTGGCATCGCTACGGAATCAAGGCCAACGGTGCCACGGACGGTTACGGAGACTGCTACGTCCCGGACCCGACCAACTGCTCGCCGACCGGAGAGCCGTGGTTCACCAACGGCACCGGATCCGGGCACGTATGGCCGGTGCTCACCGGCGAGCGAGCCGAGCAGGAGCTCCAGGCGGGCGACACCGCCGGCGCGTCCCGTCTGGCGATCGCGATGCAGCGGATGGGTTGGGGCCTCGGCCTGATGCCCGAGCAGGTCTGGGAGGATCCCGATACGCCGGCCTCGCCGTATGGGTCTGATCCGACGACCGCCTCGATCGGCTTCACCAACGGCAAGGCCGCCGGCTCCGCGACACCGCTCATCTGGGCCCAGGCACAGTACCTGCGGCTCGTGCGCGACCTCGGAACCGGAACGGTGCTCGACCAGCCGGCGATCACCCGTAGCCGGTACGTGGCGTCCGGTCCTCCCAGCGTCGTCCCGCTGACGATCAGTTCACCGGCGGCAAACTCGATCACGCCAACCGCGACGACGACCGTCAGCGGCACGACGGCCCCTGGCGCGAAGGTCGACATCGCCGCGAGCCAGCCCGGGTCGCAGGACAACACGACCTCGGTGACCGAGACGATCGCCAACGGCCACGGCGACTACAGCGCCAGCATTCCGACGCCGCCTGGCACGACCGTGATCACCGCGGCGGCGGCGAACGGCAGC
Organism: uncultured Solirubrobacterales bacterium; assembly: GCA_963701945.1. Taxonomy (GTDB): domain Bacteria; phylum Actinomycetota; class Thermoleophilia; order Solirubrobacterales; family Solirubrobacteraceae; genus Palsa-465. The sequence goes on from CAVPBV010000005.1 coordinate 25,885, forward strand.
CGCTCGACCGGCTGGGACCAGGAGACAGTGACCGCGGCCTATTCGAACGTTTCGGATGCCTTCAACAACGTCGGGATCACCGACAACGGCAACACGACCCCCGGTGACTTCGATGGCGTCGGCGACAGCTACTCGGCGCAGGCGCTCGCCACGGCCACCCCCAACGCCCTGACGCCCGGCTCGACGGTCACCGCCGGCGGCGTCACGATGACGTGGCCGAACGTGCCCGCCGGTCAGCCCGACAACCTGGTCGCCGAAGGCCAATCGTTTGACGTCTCAGGAACGGGATCGACGCTTGGCCTGCTCGGGGCGGCGGCCTTCGGCACCGCTACCGGCACCGGCACGATCACTTACACCGACGGCACAACCCAGCAGTTCACGCTCAACTTCGCCGACTGGGCGAGCTCAAGCCCCGCTCCGGGTACGAGCACGATCGCGACGATGAGCACCTGGAACACACCCAGCGGGGCCAACGGTTCCAGCGGCATCCGCAACGTCTACTTCGCTTCGGTCCCGCTGCAGTCGGGTAAAACGGTGTCCTTTGTGACACTCCCGAACGTCAGCAATGGCGTCGGCGTGTTCACCGCGATGCACGTGTTCGCGATCGGCAATGGTGGCTGACAACCACTCACGTCGGCCACGTCCGGTCGAGCGGATCTAGGCTGGCGGAACGGAAGCCGCGCGCTGAGCGGTGCGCTCGGCGTCTGTCGCGCCGGTGACGTCTATCTGTCTTGGATCGTCGCCTCCGACCCAGTGCGCGAGCTCGAGCGTGTGACCGCAGGGCAGCCGTTCGGCGTTTTCGCCGGGAGCTCGATGCGCTTCCTGAGACGCCGCATCCGTTCGATCAGGTCTGCAGCCCACGCTCTGACCGATCAGGTTGACCACCGGCTTACGGCGCACGCTGGACGTACACATAGGCCAGGCACGTGATGAGGGCGAGAGCGGCCGCGAACGCCAGGGGCAGCGTCAGCCCGGTCCTCAGCATCAGCGCGCCGCTAATGGCGCCGGCGAGCATTGCGACGACCGCGGAGGTACGCCTCAGAGTTCCCTTGCCCGTGCCGCCGGCGATGGTCGAATCGGCGGCGAGGCCGGTGATCGTCAAGGTGAGCACGGTGGTCGTGAGGTCGGGGACGGCAAGGCGGCGGACCGTGGCGTTTCTGATGCCCATGCCGGCGGCCATGAACGCGATCGTCGCGTCGGCGGCGAGCGTCGCTGGGTGGGGGTGAGCCGCCGCGGCGAGGATCGTCGCGCCGGCGAGTAGTGCCGCCTCAAGACCGAGGGCGTATGCGATATGGATCCGGTGGCGATCCGCGAGACGCCGCGCCAGCACTCCGCCGGCGCCGGCTCCGAGGACGAACGCGGCGGTCGAGACGATCGGCGCGACGATGGGGAGCCCGCCGGCGCGAGCGATGCCGAAGCCGAGCAGGACGACGTTGCCGGTCATGTTCGCTGTGAACACGTGGCCGAGGCCGAGGTAGCTGACCGCGTCGACGGTCCCGGTCGAGAAGGTCAGCGCGAGCAGGGCCAGCGATAGGGGATGGCCGAGGTTCGCGGCGGCCTGCTCGGCGAGGGACGGCGATGGTGCGATTGACGAGGCGGTGGAGTTCATCGGCAGATTCTCGCGGGATCGATCGGCGCGATCGTTAGCCTGGCTCCATTGGCCGGGCTCGACAAGACGAAGATCCAGGAGGCTTCATGAGTGGTTTCGCGCTGGCGCACCTCGATGAGATCGAAGAGATCACCGACGGCCGTTGCCCTTTCCGGCCTGTCAGGCACCAGCTCGGCATCTCGTCGTTCGGTGTCAACGCCTGGACGGGGCACGAGGCGGGCGACCGGATCATCAATGCGCATGACGAGGCCGCGGAGGAGGACGGACAAGAGGAGCTCTATCTCGTGCAGCGTGGCCGCGCTCGGTTCGAGCTGGACGGCGAGCAAATCGAGGCGGCGGCCGGCACATTCGTGTTCGTTCGCCCCAACGTCGAACGCACCGCGTTCGCCGTCGAGCGGGAGACGACGATCATCGCAATTGGCGGGACGCCGGGGACGGCTTATGAGCCCAACGGCTTCGAGGTCTGGGCCCCGCTGGGTGCGCTGTACCGGGCGGGCAAGTACGCCGAGGCTGCTGATCGCGGGGCGGAACTGATCGACACCCACCCCGAATACGCGACGCTGCTCTACAACGTGGCGTGTTGCGAGAGCCTCGCCGGGCGAACCGCCGACGCGCTCGACCACCTCCGGCTCGCGATCGAGCGGAGCGCTCCGGCTCGCACATTCGCGGCCGACGACTCTGACTTCGACCCAATCCGCGATGAGCCCGCGTTCAAGGAGCTGGTGAGCTAGCGGCGCGCCGCGCCCGGCTTCGGACGGCTGTGACTGACAAAGCTGCGGCGCGAGGCCCGCGAGCCCTCCACTCTCACAGTTCCCGGTCCGTGCTCCGCCGCGTGCAGCCCCGCCGTTGCGTGGCGAGGGGTCGGATCTCCTTGCTTCGCGCTCGCCGCGCCCATGTTGACGAGCGCCACGCACGCAACCGATGTCGTCACGGCAACGGCGGTCACGACGCGAGCCCGGGCGAACCAGGCCATGCGGCAGCCGAGTCCGTGCACCGCAAGTGAAACGAGCAGGCGCACGGACGAGCGATCCTCGAGCTGGATCAGGTCCCGGGTCAGTTCCGCGATCTCAAGCCCGTAGCGTCGGCGCATCCGACGCGGATACAGCAGGAGTACCCATGCAAGCGCCCGGTTCACGGCTACTCCGCTAGCGCGATCCGTCGGAGCCCGAGGCTGGCGATCCTCGCCGACTCGGCAAGTCGCTCGGCCAAGGCAGCGCGCCCGGACGGGGTCAGCCGGTACGGGTACCGACGGTCATCGGCGTCGAGGCGCTTTACGAACCCGTCCTCCTCCAACCGCGCGAGGGCCCCATACAGCGTCCCGGGTGACAGGACCACGCCCGAGAACGCTTCGACGTCCTTGATCAGCGCATAGCCATGCTTGTCGCCGCCGGCGAGGCTGGTCAGGACGAGGACGCTCCGCTCAGGCAACTGCACAGGCGTCTCCACAAGGACCCGACATCTGCGGGAACTATATCGGAGATCGACTGCTTTTTCGGGCCTACTACCAGCGCGAGCATCACCTATATCTGTCGGTTTGCGATATAACTCGGTTTCCGAGTCATATGAGCCTGAACGACGCCACAAACGCGGCGCCGACTCGGCGCCAGGACAGCTTTGTCCGGACCGCAGTGGAGACTTTGGTGACCGTCGTTGTTGCGGTCGCCCTCGCGCTTGGGATCCAAGCCTTTTTGGTCAAGCCCTACCGCATCCCGAGCCTGTCGATGTGGCCAACGCTCGAGAAGAATCAGCGGATCCTCGTGGACCGGCTCGGCACCCATCCGGGACTGGGCGACGTAGTCGTGTTCCACCCGCCAATGGACGTCGAGGACGAGACGTGCGGAAATGAGTCCCAGGGCCTCGGACACGCCCAAGCCTGCGACAAGGCGCTTCCCGAGGACACGGGGACGACCCCCCTGGTCAAACGCGTTGTCGGACTGCCCGGAGATCACCTGCGAATCATCGCCGGCCGCGTCTGGCGGAATGGCGTCGAGGAGACGGCCCCCTACGCCCAAACCTGTAACGGTGGAGCCAACGCGGGCTGCACCTTTCCCCAGACGATCGTCGTGCCTGCCGGCGAGTACTACATGATGGGGGATAACCGCGGCGACTCTGACGACAGCCGGTTCTGGGGCCCGGTCCATCAGCAGTGGATCATCGGCGAGGCGTTCTTCACGTACTGGCCGCCGTCACGACTCGGCACCCTTTGAATCGGGACGCGCTGCGCAAACTCCGGCACCGCCCGTTCGACGTCCCGCCACGCCGTCATGCGCGAATGTTCGCACCTGGCGAGGGGACTCACGACGCGGTCGTAGAAGCCCCTCTCAGTCGTCGGGGCCGGCGGCCTGAAAGACTTTCGCCGCAACCCCTAACGATCGGAGGGACCGGAGCATGGGCACGATCACCACACCGGACGGCGTCGAGATCTTCTTCAAGGATTGGGGCTCGGGTCAGCCGATCGTCTTCAGCCACGGATGGCCTCTTTCCGGCGACGATTGGGATACGCAAATGATGTTCTTCCTGCTGCACGGCTACCGTGTCATCGCGCACGACCGCCGTGGTCACGGGCGCTCGACTCAGGTCAGCGACGGTCACGACATGGATCACTATGCCGACGACCTGGCCGTGTTGACGGCGCATCTGGATCTCCACGACGCGATCCATGTCGGTCACTCGACGGGTGGGGGCGAGGTCGCGCATTACATCGCTCGGCATGGTGAGAGTCGTGTGGCGAAGGCGGTTCTGATCAGTTCGGTCCCGCCGCTGATGTTGCAGACCGAGGCGAACCCGGGCGGCCTGCCCAAGAGCGTGTTCGATGGTTTGCAGGACCAGGTCGCCACTAACCGGTCGGTGTTCTATCGGGACTTCGCGTCGGGTCCGTTCTACGGTTTCAACCGGCCCGGGGCAAAGCCTTCGGAGGCGATCATCGATAACTGGTGGCGTCAGGGCATGATGGGCGGAGCGAAGGCGCATTACGACGGGATCGTCGCGTTCTCCCAGACTGATTTCACCGAGGATCTCAAGCAGATCAGCGTCCCGGTCCTGGTGATGCACGGAGACGACGATCAGGTCGTCCCGTACGAGGACTCCGGGCCGCTGTCGGCGAAGCTCGTGCAGAACGGGACGCTGAAGACCTACAGCGGGTTCCCGCACGGGATGCCGACGACGGAGGCTGCGACGATCAACGCCGATTTGCTCGCCTTCCTGCAGTCGTGACCAGCTCGGCCTAGCTTCAGCAAGAGACTCATGGAATCTGCGTGATCGGATGAGCTCGGCGCCGAAAAAGGTGGCGATCGTCACAGGTGCCTCGCACGGGATCGGAGCGGGGCTCGTCTCCGCGTTTCGCGAGGCCGGGTACTCGGTGGTCGCCACCGCGCTGTCGATCCCTCCCTCTGAGGACCCCGACCTGCTTACCGTCGCCGGTGACCTGACGGACATACGTACGGCCGATCAGGTGGTGACACAGGGGCTCGCGCGATTCGGGCGCATCGACACCCTGATCAACAATGCCGGGATCTACATCGGCAAACCGTTCACGGACTACACGGTGGAGGACTATTCCGCAATCACCGCCGTGAACCTCGCGGGGTTCTTTCACATTACGCAACGAGTGATCCCGCCGATGGTCGAGCAGGGCGGCGGGCACATCGTCAACGTGAGCACGACCCTCGCGGAGCAGGCCGACAGCTCTCGGCCTGCCGCGCTGGCGGCGCTGACCAAAGGCGGGCTGGTCGCTGCGGCGCGATCACTCGCGATCGAGTACGCCTCACGCGGGGTCCGGGTGAACGTGGTCTCGCTGGGCGTGATCAAAACCCAGATGGACGCGGCCGCCTCGTACGAGCCACTGGCCGCGGTTCATCCCCTCGGGCGAGTGGGGGAGATCAGCGATGTCGTTGGGGGCATCCTCTACCTCGAGCAAGCCCCGTTCGTGACCGGTGAGACGCTGCACATCGACGGCGGACAGGTGGCCGGACACTGACACCACCGTCGCGTGTCAGATTCGCATAGAGTCCTTGCGTCGATGCGGGCGGTTGTGATCACCAGGCTCGGAGGCCCCGAGGTCCTGCAGGTCCAGGAACGGCCGGACCCGCCGGTAGGGCCCGGCGAGGTGAGGATCGCCGTGAAGGCGGCGGGGATCAACTTTGCGGACACGATGGCGCGGACCGGGTTGTACCCGGACTCGCCGAAGGTCCCGTGCGTGGTCGGCTACGAGGTGGCGGGAGAAGTCGAGTCGGTGGGGGCCGGGGTCGATGCGGTGTCGCCGGGTGAGCGGGTCCTCGCGGGTACGCGCTTCAACGGACAGGCGGAATTGGTGACCGTGCCCGCGAACATGGTCTACAAGTTGCCCGAGCGGCTTTCCTTCGAGGAGGGCGCGGCGTTCCCCGTGAACTACGCGACCGCCCAGGCCGGGCTTGTCGTGATGGGAGGGCTCAAGACGGGGGAGCGGGTGCTGATCCACGCCGCGGCCGGCGGCGTAGGGATCGCGGCGACGCAGATCGCCAAGCGCATCGGGGCCGAGGTGTTCGGTACCGCGTCGGCGTCGAAGCACGACGCGATCCGCGAGCAGGGAGTCGACCATGCGATCGACTACCGCACCCGGGACTTCGCGGAGGAGGTGCGCCGGCTCACCGGGGGTGAAGGGATAGACGTCGCGTTCGATGCCCTTGGCCCGTCGAGCTTTCGCAAGGACTACGGGCTGCTCCGTCCGGGCGGACGGCTGATCATGTACGGCGCGTCGGAGGTGCAGACGGGGGATAAGCGCAGCCTGCCGACAGCGCTGAAGACCCTGGCCAAGAGCCCGTTCTCGTCGATGCCTTGGTGGAAGGGTCTCGGAGTGATGAGCGAGAACAAGGGCGTGTTCGGGCTCAACGTACTGGCCTGGTGGGACGCCGAGGGATCGCTCGACCGGGTGATCGAGCCGTTGATACTGGCACTTCAGGACGGCGCGCTGAAGCCAGTCGTGGCCGCGGCCTTCTCGTTTGACCAAGCGCCCGAGGCGCACCGCTTCATCGCCGAACGGCGCAACGTCGGCAAAGTCGTTCTGGTCCCCTAGTCGACCGCCGAAGCCTTGAGCTGCTGCTTCTGCCGGTCGCCCGGCACCAGCCTGCGCGCTGGCTCGCGACCCGGGGGTTGCGTCGGCCGTTCCAGTTTCGGCACCGGCGGGATCGCGCACCGAACGGACTGGTCGGCGGTCACACTGACGGGCTGCCCGTGGTGATGGATGTCGAGTGGTTCGCCCTTCAGCAGCGAGTACGTGGCCTGGGTCTGCTCGACTTCGATTCTCATCTGCGTGTTCTTGCGACAGCGGAGGTTGAACGCGACCCGGGTCAGAGCTTGCGGAAGACGGGGCATGAAGCTGAGCGTCCCGTCGTGGTCGCGAAGCCCGCCGAAGCCGGCGAGCGCGGCGATGCACGCCCCAGCAAGCGAAGCGATGTGAACGCCGTCCCGGGTGTTGTGCTCGATGTCGTCGAGGTCGAGCAACGCGGCTTCGGCGAAATAGTCGAAGGCCAGCTCGATGTGGCCAACCTCGGCGGCCACGACCGCCTGGATACAGGCCGACAGCGATGAGTCGCGGACTGTCAGCTGCTCGTAATAGGCGAAGTCCCGAGCCTTCTCCTCGTCGGTGAACGCCTCGCCCGCGAAGAACAGCGCCATCACCAGGTCCGCCTGCTTGACGACCTGCTTGCGGTACAGGTCGAAGTACGGGTAGTGCAGGAGCAGGGGATAGTTCTCCGGCGGGGTCGAGTCGAAGTCCCACACGTCGTGTTGAGTGAAGTTTGCTGCCTGGGGGTGGACCGCGAGCGACTCGTCGTAGGGGACGAAGATCGTTGTCGCGGCGTCGCGCCAGCTGGCGGCCTCCTCGTCGTCGACGGCCAGCTGCTTACCCACGTCCGGGTGTCGTTCGACCGCGTCGGCAGCGGCGCGGAGGTTCCGCGCCGCCATCAGATTCGTATAGACGTTGTTGTCGGCGATCGCGCTGTACTCGTCCGGCCCGGTGACCCCGTCGATGCGAAACTGTCCCTCGGCGTCATGGTGGCCGAGCGAGCGCCACAGCCGGGCCGTCTCGACAAGTAGCTCGACACCCACCTCACGCTCGAACGTCTCGTCCTGGGTGATCAGCTGGTAGCGGTCCGTGGCGTTCGCGATCGCCGCGTTGATGTGGAACGCCGCCGTGCCCGCCGGCCAGTAGCCCGAGCATTCCTGGCCGGCGATCGTCCGCCACGGAAACGCCGCACCGCGAAGCCCCAGCGAACGCGCCCGCTCGCGCGCGAGGTCCAGCGTCACGTGACGCCATCGCAACGCATCCGCGACGGCGTGCGGCCGCGTGTACGTGAGCAGGGGCAGCACCAACGCCTCGGTGTCCCAGAACGTGTGACCGTCGTAGCCGGGACCGGTCAGTCCCTTGGCCGGAATCGGCCGCCGCTCGCCGCGCGCTCCCGCCTGGAGCGTATGAAAGAGCGCGAAGCGGATCGCCTGCTGAAGCTCCGCGTCGCCGTGGATCTCGATGTCGGCAGCCGCCCAGAAATTATCGAGATAGGCGCGCTGCTCCTTAAGCACCCCGTCCCAACCGGTGTGAACGGCGCCCGCCAGGGACGCGGTGACTTGGTCGCGGACTGCCGGAACGGTCCGCGTGCCGGACCAGCCGTAGGCGACGAACTTCGTCAGGCGCAGAGGCGCGCCCGGCGCCGGTGTCGCGGTGATCGTAAGCCGAGCGAGATCGGGGCTGCTCGTCACGCGGGTCTCGGTATCCGCGGGTCCGTCGATCCGGTGATCCATTGCCGCGCCAACGGTCAGGCCGCTCGACCTCGTGGTGTGAACCAGAGTCGCGTAAAGGTCGTGGTCGGAGAACAGGTCCGAGACCAGCGGCGAGGTGAGGGCCGCGGCCGCCCGCGGGTCCTGCTCCACCATCGGCACTGTTTCGTTGGCGACGAGCTCGGACTGAACGACGACCTGCACCGCGTCGTCGAGAGGCTCGACCTCGTACAGGATCGCCGCGATCGCGCGCTGCCGGAACGAGACCATTCGGGTCGAGGAGATGCGGACGGAACGTCCTGTCGGCGAGACCCACTCGACCGTGCGGCGAAGCACCCCGGCGCGCAGGTCGAGCACCCGCTCGTGTTTGTGCAACTCGCCGTAACGCAGGTCGAACGGCTCATCCTCGACCAGCAGCCGGATGATCTTGCCGTTGGTCACGTTCACGACCGTCTGGCCGTCCTCAGGATCGCCATAGCCGGCCTCGGCGTAGGGCAGCGGCCGAGTCTCGTAGAACCCGGCCAGATAGGTGCCCGGTAGCCCGAACGGCTCGCCCTCGTCGAGGTTCGCACGCAGCCCAACGTGCCCGTTGGCGAGCGCAAACACCGACTCTGTCTGCGCCAACCGCTCGAGATCAAGCGCAGTCTCGTGGATCGCCCACGGCTCGACCACGAACGCGTCGTGCTGGATCACGCCGCGATCATATTCGCGCGGCCCGGCGAGCCGGTTCGTGCCTCGAACTCGTTCCGAGATCGCCGGCCGGGGGGATAGGGGACCTTGACGTCTTCGCGCGGGCCGACCAAGATCCAGGGCATGTCGTTAAGGGGCAGCCGCCTTGAGCGAGGCACGGAGCTCGGCGGCTATCGCATCGAGCAGCAGATCGGGCAAGGCGGGATGGGTGTCGTCTATCGCGTGACGAACGTCGCGCTGGGCCGTGTCTACGCGCTGAAGGTGCTGGCTCCGGAGCTGGCGGATGACGAGCAGTTCCGCCGGCGCTTCCAGCGGGAGATGCGGATCGCCGCTTCGATCGATCACCCGAATGTGGTGGGGATCCGCTATGCCGGCGAGCAGGACGGATTCCTGTTCCTCGCCATGGACTACGTGCACGGCGAGGACCTCCGTGAGCTGATGCTGCGTGACGGGGCCCTGGATCCGGCCCGGGCGGTTGAGATCTTGACCCAGATTGGGTTCGCGCTCGATGCCGCACACGCCAAGGGCCTCGTGCACCGGGACATCAAGCCCGGGAACGTCCTGCTGACGATCCGCGACGGCGAGGAGCGCGCCTACCTGACCGATTTCGGACTCGCTAAGCGCAGCAGCACGATGGCGGAGCTGACCGTCGCGGGGAGCCTGGTCGGCACCGCCGACTACATGGCTCCCGAGCAGGTCAACGGCAATCCGGCCGACGCGCGCACCGATGTCTACGCGCTCGGGTGCGTGTTCTTCCAGATGCTTACGGGGAAGGTCCCGTACGAGCGCGATACGACGCTGGCCACGATGTTCGCCCACGTAAACGATCCGCCGCCCGTGCTCAAGGCTCCCCTCGTCGACGAGTACCCCCAGTTCACGCCGGTGGTCCAGAAGGCGATGGCCAAGAAGCCGGATGACCGCTACCTGTCGGCGGGCGATCTGGCCCGCGACGCCGCTGCCGCGCTGAGCGGGACCCGCTACGGGGGCGCGCCGTCGATGGTGGCGACCGGCGACGCCAGACCTACCGCCGCCGACGCGACCGCCGCCGACGCGACCGCCGGGACCGCGGCAGGGGCGGCGCCGGGCGCGGCGACGAAAGCGACGGGTGAGAGCGGGGCGGCTGGTGGAGGAGCGCCCGAGGGACCCGCTGGTTCCCCCAAGAGAGATGGCGGCGGCTGGCTGCGACGGTACTGGTGGGCGGTGGCGGGGCTCGTGGCTGTCGTCGCCGCGGTGGTCGTTGTCGTGGTCGTGCTGACGTCCGGTAGCTCCACGAACGGCCCCGGACAGCTATTCGAAGCCGTGCTCCGTCCGGTCCCGGATAACAACGTGACCGGCAGCGGGACCGCGGCCGTGACCCTGCACGGCGACGTCGCGACCTTCACAGTGGACACGACCGGCCTGCTGAACGGGGCGTCACACCCCGTACACCTTCACGCGTTCGGGGAGGGCATCTGCCCGCCGGCGTCAGCCGCCAGGCTGTACAGCGGTCATCTCGCCATCAGCACCACCGATGGTCTGAAGTACTACGGACCGATGGCCGCCGCGCTGACCCTGAGCGGCGACACCAGCATGAACAGCATGTTGGCCTTCACCCGGTATCCGACGACGGGCGACATCCACTATCAGCGCACGATCACACTGACGACCGCTGCCGCCAACGCGATCCGCAACGGCAACGGAGTGATCGTGGTGCACGGCATCGACTACGACCACAGTGGCCACTACGACAACGTCCTGAACCGGAGCGAGCTCGACAGCGCGGTGTCTCAAGATGCCACCGCTCCGGCGCTGTGCGGGACCCTGCTCAATCCCGCGAGCGTCGGCGAAAGCGGCTAGTCAACGAAGACGCCTTGTCGGTGGGCTTATCGGGCGAGTTCTGCCGGTTCGTCCAGCCGCGTCAGCTTCTGTGGATTTACCGTCACGTAGATCCGGGTGACCCGCCCGTTTTCCACGACGAGGCTCGCCGCGGCCGGTTCGCCGTTGATCTCGATCCGGCCGGCGGGCGCGCCGTTGAGCCACACGGTCGTCGTCTCGAGCTTGCCAACGACTCGATGCGCACGCGCTAGCGCCCTTGCCACCACCTCGGCCCCGCGGATCGGGGACCGGGCGGCGCGCGCGAGGCCGCCGCCGTCGGCGATGAAAACCACGTCCGGTGCTAGCAGCTCCATCAGTTCCTGCAACTGCCCGGTCCGCACCGCGACCAGGAACCGCTCGACCACGGCCTGCTGCTCGGACCGGCTCACGTGGATCCGCGGGCGGCGGGCGGTCGCGTGCTCGCGGGCGCGCCGTGCGATCTGCCGGACCGTGACCGTCGACCTCCCGACAGCTTCGGCGATCTCGCCGTAGGGCATCTCGAACACCTCTCGGAGTACGAATACGGCCCGCTCGGTCGGCCCGAGCGTTTCCAGCACGGTCAACATGGCGATCGAGACGCTCTCCGCGAGTTGGACGTCGTCGGCGACATCGGGGCTGGTCAGCAGCGGCTCCGGCAGCCATTCGCCGACGTATTGCTCCCGGCGTCGGGACAACGTGCGCATCTGGTTGAGCGCCTGCCGCGTGACGACTCGGACCAGGTACGCGCGCGGGTCGCGCACCTGCGACCGGTCGACGTCGGCCCACCGCAGCCACGTCTCCTGCAAGACGTCCTCGGCGTCCGTCCGCGACCCGAGCATCTCGTAGGCGACCGTGAACAGGAGGCTGCGATGGGCGACGAACGGGTCCTCGGTCATTCCGTCGACGCTACGCCGCAACCTCCGGACGCGCGGCCAGCGGTGTCTCGCACGCGGAGGAGAAGCCCTGCGACTCGACCCCGAGCGCGACGTTGCTCCTGGTCGAGAAGTTCGAGAACGCGACGAACACCGTCAGCTCGATCATCCCAGCCGGGCCGAGCCGGTCGAGCAGGCGCGCCGACAGCGCATCGGTGACGGTCGGCGGAGTGCTGGTCATGGCCTCGGCGTACTCCAGCACGTCCCGCTCCAGCGGCGTGAACCGCTCCGACTCCCGCCAGCGTGGCACCTGGCTGGCCTTGGCCATGTCCAAGTTCTGATTCTGGGCCTGGAAGTAGCCGATGTCGAGGCACCAGCTACAGCCAACCTGCGCCGCGACCGCCATGTGCGCGAACGACTTGAGGCTCTCGTCGACCGCGTCCCACGCGCTCACCTTGCCCCCGAGCTCCAGCGCGAACTCGGCGACCTTGGGGTTGTGCGACACCACCTCGACGGGCTCGGGTACCGCGCCGAACTGCTCGATCATGCTTTCGCTGAGCCCGGTGGCGAGCTCCGCCTTCGGAACGCGTAGTGCCATGACGTCCTCCATATCGGTGGGTCTGTTCAGGCATGAAGACACCGGCGGGCGCGCGGGCGTGACAACCAAAGCCAACGCGAGCGGCCACTCGAGCGCTGATCACGGTCATCCGATTCTCACGCCGTTCAAGCATCTGGTCGCGCCGCAGGGCGTGACGCCGGCTCTCCGCCCGCGGGACAGCTCATCACCGTGGACGACGCTCGTGAATCCGCCGCCGTTCGGCACGCCGGGCACGATGCTGCTGGAGAGCGACGGGACCGTGCTAGTGCACAACGAGCCCGACAACGGCACCACCGGCGGCACGAACCAGTGGTGGAAGCTCACGCCGGACGCGAACGGCAGCTATGTCGATGGGACGTGGAGCCAGATCGCGTCGATGCCGGCGGACTATTCGCCACTGTATTTCGGCTCGGCGATTCTGCCTGACGGGCGGATGATCGTCGAGGGCGGCGAGTACAACGGGGAGAACGCGGTGTGGACGAACCAGGGCGCGATCTACGACCCGGTGACCAACAGCTGGCGTTCCGTCCCGGCGCCACGGGGCTGGACGAACATCGGAGACGCCGCGAGCGAGGTCCTGGACGATGGCACGTTCATGCTCGAGCATCCGTGTAACACGTGCCTGACGGATCCGGAGCCCACGGTCGACGACGCGTTGCTCAACGCAAAGAATCTGACCTGGACCGTGATCCCGGCGACGGGCAAGGAAGATCCGAACGACGAAGAGGGATGGACGCTTGAGCCGAGTGGCCAGGTCCTGACCGTCGACGTGTGGGCCGCCATCGGCGGCTCGCAGCTGTTCAACCCGAACAACGACACATGGACCTTCTCCGGGGCCGAGGCACCCGGCGGCAATCCTCTCAACCCGTGGCCGGTCGTCGAGATCGGGCCGCAGGCAGAGGTGCCGGGCGGGAACGTGTTCGTGGTCGGGGCTGGTACGAGCACGGACGAATATCCAAGCCCGTGCACCACGAACACGCCGGCCGAGACCGCGCTCTATCAGTACAAGGCCGGGACGGTGGGCTCATGGGCCGTGGGGCCGGAGATCCCGCTGGTCGACGGCGAGCAGTACGCCAGCACCGATGGTCCGGCGGCGACCCTGCCGGATGGGAACGTCCTGTTCGATGCGAGCGCGTGCACGTACAACATCCCGACTCACTTCTGGATCTACAACACGAGCTCGAACTCGCTGACCCAGATACCGGACGCGCCGAACGCGGAGAACGACACCTCGTACGCAACGCGGATGCTCGACCTGCCGAACGGGCAGGTGCTGTACAACGATGGCAGCAGCGACATGGAGGTGTACACGGGGAGCGGCGCGCCGAATCCGGCGTGGGCGCCCTCGATCAAGTCGCTGAGCGACAACGATCTCCGGCCGGGCGGCACCTACAGCCTGTCGGGCAAGCAGCTGGCCGGGCTGGATCAGGGAGCCGTCTACGGTGACGACGTCCAGGACAGCACCAACTTCCCCCTGGTACGGATCACCAACTCCGCGACCGGCGTGGTCACCTACGCCCGGACACACGACTGGACCTCGGTGTCGGTTGACCCGGGTACCAGGCCATCGACCGAGTTCACCCTGCCAGGGAACAGTCCCCGGGGCAGGAGCACGCTCGTCGTGGTCGCAAACGGAATCGCCTCATCGCCCGCGACGGTGAACGTCTCCTAGGGACGACCCGAGCGGTCCTTCCGCAGCGAACCAGAGAAGGCACTGACCAGGCCCGCCCCGAGAAACCCGGGGCGGGCCTGGTGCTTTCGAGGGACGCCGCTGGCACTGGAGGCGGACAGCGGAGTCGACGCGGCCCGCTGCTACTGAGCCGACCACAGCCGGCGCCGGCCACCGGAGCCACCGTCGGGGGCGAAGCCGACCGTCGTCGGGTGCTGGTCGCTCGGGATCGAGAACGCCACGCATCCCGTCCGCAGCTCACCGGCCGCGATCGCGTTCATGAAGTCCTGTAGCGGCGTCTGGCACGCGCCCTTTTGGACGAACAGCGGCGACCCCTGACCGGCGGCGGAATCGAGCGAGAAGTCGCCGGTGGCCGAGCTGTCGTACGGGCCTGGACCCGCGTTTCGCACCGACACCAGGATCGCCACCGGCTTCATGCCCGGGACAACCTGGGTGCCCGAGCCTCGCAGCGGATCGATCACCGAACGAATCGTGACGATCAACGTCGTTCCGGCGGTCGGCACGCGCTGGCTCGCGCCTACGTGCGGCAGTCCGAGCGGTGGCGCCGCACGCCGCGCCGGGGCGGACGGCTTCGTGGCAGCCGGGCTCGACCGCGCGCTCGCCGATGCCGGGATCGAGATCGTGCGGGTCGTGGTGCTCGTCTGGCTTGCGCCGCACGCCGACGGGGTCAGACCGGCGAGCACGAGCACGAGGGCCAGGACGGGCTTCCGTGCGCACAGCCTCACGGCACCGAAGCGTAGCCGGGGTGGCCGCCCGTAGTTGAGCTGGTCAGCTTGACCTGGGCGGTGGCTACGCGCCCGGTCCGGCCCGCGTGAAGCGCTGCGACTTGAAAAACGTGTTCGAGGTCGGCCGCCAGAGCAGCCACACCGCGGTCATGCCGATCAGCCAGGTCAATACGGCGAACATCACCTGGACGATCCCGTGGTCGCCGAACAGTTGGAGCGTCGCCAGGCCGACGACCGCCGTCGACAGGATCCGCGCCCAGTTCCGGCCCTGGGCGTTCGCCCACGCCATCCACAGCCACAGGGCGATCAGTACCAGGCCGCTCACGATTCCCACCGGGATCGCGACCGAGAGCGGCTGGCCGCGGCCCAACACCCGGAGTGAGGCGGCGCCGCGTCCGACGAACGCGACGGAGATGATCGCGGCGATCAGGCTGACCGTCGTGACCGCGGCGCCCGCGTACATGAGCCGGACCGCCGTCCGCACCGTGGTCGCCGACCGGGGGGCGCTGGGACGCAGGCGCATCCGCAGGCCGCTCCTGATCAGATCCGCGGAGGCTGCCAGGCCAGGCCGGCGCTGGCCGTGGCGGGCGCCCGCCATCAGCACCCCGATGAGCTCCGCGCCGTTCTCTTGCCGGAACGCGCGCGGATAGAACGCCAGCAACCGCCGGTAGCGTCGCTCGAGGTTTGCGTGATCGGTCATGTCGCGCGCGCTCCCGCGAGCTTCAGCCGCGTCAGCGCCGCGGTGGCGTGAGCCTGTAGCCGGGACGCCTCGACGCTGAGCCGCTTCGCACCCGCTGGCGTGAGCCGGTAATACCGGCGTAGCCGCCCGTCGACGATCTCCTCCCGGTCAACCTCGATCAGTTCGTCGGCGCGGAGTCGGTCGAGAGCGGTGTAAAGGGTCCCGGGGCGCAGCTTCACCCGGCCGTCGGAGATCTCCTGGACATCGCTGATGATTCCGTAACCGTGCTGGCTGCCGTTCGCCAGCGCGGTGAGAATCATGAACGTCGCTTCCTGCATCGCTCGCATAGCCATATGAACACTATATATCGTTGAACGAGCGGTGGTCAAAGGTGGACGGCGGTGGGCGCTTGGTGCGCTTTCGTTCGTACCGTGCCGCCGTGCTTGCGAGAGAGACCACTTAGTAGATTGGGATCGCACACCGCGCGAGAGGAGCAGAGATGGCGGACGGCCAGCTGGAGCACATGCGGGTCGGGGTATTGGGAAGCGGCGAGGTTGGACGGCGGTTGGCCGAAGGGTTCTCCGGGCGCGGTCACGAAGTGATGATCGGGTCCCGCGACCCGAGTAAGTCGGAGCTGCGCGACTGGCTTTCCGGCGATGGAAGCGGCATCGAAGCCGGCTCGTTCGAGCAGGCGGCGGCGTACGGCGAGCTGATCGTCTTGGCGGTGTTGGGAAATGCGGCAGAGGAGGCGATCGCCGACGCCGGCCCGGACAACTTCAGGGGCAAGGTCGTGATCGACGCGATGAACCCGCTCGACTTCTCGGGAGGCTTTCCGCCAAAGCTCTCGATCTCCGGGGAGGACTCGCTCGGCGAACGCGTCCAGCGCGCGCTGCCCGGCGCCCGCGTGGTGAAGGCGTTCAACACGATCGGCAATCCCTACTTCGTGGACCCGAGCTTCAGCGATGGCCAGCCGACGATGCTGATCGCCGGCGATGACCAGGAAGCCAAAGACACCGTGCGGAAGGTGCTGACCGACTTCGGGTGGACCGACACGGTCGACATCGGGGGTATCGAAGGCTCGCGCGAGCTCGAGGCGATCTGCATCGTGTGGGTCAAGATCGGGGGCGCACGAGGCGCCTGGGACCACGGTTTCAGGCTGCTCGCCGGTTAGCGACATGGGTAAGCAACTGAAACTGGCGTTGAACACGGGCTACTGGGCGGGCGGCCCGCCGGCCGACGCCGTCGAGCGGATCGCCGACGCGGAGCGACTGGGGTTCGACTCGGTGTGGTGCTCGGAGGCCTATGGCTCAGACGCGCTGACCCCGCTTGCGTGGTGGGGAAGCCGTACCGAGCGGGTCCGGCTCGGCACCGCGATCGTGCAGTTGAGCGCGCGTCAGCCCGCTGCCACGGCGATGGCGGCGATGACGCTCGACCATCTATCCGGGGGGCGCTTCATCCTCGGCATTGGCGCGTCGGGCCCGCAGGTCGTGGAGGGCTGGTACGGGATGCCGTTCGAGAAGCCGCTCGCGCGCACGCGCGAATACGTCGGGATCCTGCGCGACATCTGGGCTCGGAAAGGCCCGGTCACCAGCGACGGGCCGCACTATCCACTCCCGCTGCGAGACGGGCCGGGAGTGACGGGGCTGGGCAAGCCGTTGAAGGCGTCGATCCACCCGCTGCGCGAGGACATCCCGGTGTTCCTGGCGGCCGAGGGCCCGAAGAATGTCGCGCTCGCCGCTGAGGTATGCGACGGCTGGGTCGCGATGCTGCTGAGCCCGCACGAGCGGTTCTACGCCGATGCCCTGGCGGAAGGGTTCGCCCGTCCCGGCGCCCGCCGTGGCGCCGACGAGTTCGAGGTCGCGGCGATGGTGCCGTTCATCGTTCACGACGACGTCGAGGCCGCGGTCGACATGGTCCGCCCGTTCTACGCGCTGTACTTCGGGGGGATGGGGGCGAAGGGCGGCAAGAACTTTCACGCCAACGTGGCGATTCGCATGGGCTACGAGAGCGACATCGTCGCGATCCAGGATCTCTACCTCGACGGGAAGAAGGACGAGGCGGCCGCCCGGATCCCGTCCGAGCTGATCCAGCGGATGTCCCTGCTCGGGCCGGCGGACAAGATCCGCCATGATCTCGAAGCGTGGACGGACTCGTTCGTGACCACCCTCCTGATCCAAGGCGACGAAGCCATGCTCCGCCAGGCCGCGGAGATCGTGCTCGGCTGATGGTCGGCCTGTGACCGGCACCGCGCACCGCACCCTCGCCGACGGCACGGAGATCCCGGTCCTCGGGCTTGGCGTGTGGCAGGTTCCCGATGGTGCCGAGTGCGAGCGCGCTGTTCGCTGGGCGCTCGAGGCCGGATACCGGCACATCGACACCGCGCAGGCCTACGGCAACGAGGGGAGCGTCGGGCGGGCGCTTCGAGACAGCGGCGTCCCCCGCGAGCAGGTCTTCATCACCACGAAGTTCTATCCGGCCCGCCGGGACCCGGTGGCGGAGATCGAGGGCAGCCTCCGCCGGCTCGAGTTCGACCAGGTCGATCTGTACATCATTCACTGGCCCCAACGTGGGCCGACGTGGGCCTGGCCGGGAATGGAGGCGGCGCGCGAGCGGGGATTCGCGCGCTCGATCGGAGTCTCGAACTTCAGCGTCCAGGAGCTCGAACAGGTGATCGCGATCGCGAGCACGCCGCCGACTGTCAATCAGGTTCAGTTCAGCCCGTTCGAATACCGGCGGGCGCTGCTCGAGGCATGCCAGGCTCGCGGCGTGGCCGTCGAGGCATACAGCCCGCTCGGGACCGGTCGGCACCTGTCCGATCCGACCGTCGCGCGAGTCGCCGAGCGCGTGGGGCGGACGCCGGCACAGGTGCTGCTGCGCTGGTGCCTTCAGCGCGAAACGATCGTCCTGCCGAAGTCGACCCACCAGGAGCGCATCGAGGCGAACGCCCAGATCTTCGACTTCTCGTTGTCCGACGACGACATGGCCACGCTCGACGCGCTCGATACCACCGGCGGCACCGACAAGGCGCGCGAGCGCAAATGGTGGTGACCGTCGCACCAGAAGCCGACCGCGGGAGACCGGCAGGCCCCTTGCGCTGAAGGAGGAGATGTGTACGAGCAGGAAATGAAGATCTCGACCGGCGACGGCGAGATGACGACGTTCGTCGCCCATCCGGACGGCGACGGCCCGTTCCCCGTCGCCGTGCTTTACATGGACGGGGTCGGCTACCGCGACCAGATCAAGGTCAATGCGCGCCGGTTCGCCGCCGACGGCTACTACTGCGTCGCGCCTGACCTGTTCTACCGGTCCGGCGAGAAGCTGTCTTTCGACTTCTCGCGGATGGGCGACGAGGCGTACCGGGCGCGGCTGATGAGCATCGTGGGGAGCGTGACGCCCGACGCCGTGGTCGCGGACACGCAGGCGATCTTCGATGCGATCGCGGACGACCCCGCCGCCGCCGATGGTCCGAAGGTCTCCGTCGGCTACTGCATGGGCGCGCGCATGGCGTTGCACGCGGCCGCCGCCATGCCGGATGAGTTCGTCGCGGCCGCCGGGATCCATCCCTCCGCGCTCGTCACCGACCAGCCCGATTCGCCGCATCGGGCTCTCAGCGATGTGCGGGCCGAGGTTTACTTCGCGTTCGCCGAGACCGACCAGTCGGCGACCGCCGAGAACGTCGATCGCTTCCGCGAGGAGCTCGGCGAACACGGGGTGACCGGCGTGGTTGAGCGCCTGCCGGGCACGACCCACGGGTTCGCGATGGCGGACCTTCCCGTGTACGACGCCGGGGCCACCGAGCGCCACTTCGAGCGCACACTCGACCTGTGGCGGCGCAACCTGTCGCAGGAACGCGTCGGCGCGTAGCCGAGCCGGTCCGGGAGGTTCACGGCACCGTTGGCGCGTCGAGTGTGGGGTTGGCGACCGCCCACGCCTCGCCCTGCGAGGTGCCGTTGTACGGGGCGTAAGGGGCGCCGATGAGGAGTTGGTCGCCCAGGGCGTCCACCGCCGTCGAGTAGCCGTACTCGTCGCCCGGCTCCGCGCCCGGCTCGTCCAGCTCTCGCTGCTGGGTGAGCGTGCCATTGCCGGCGAACACGAACGCGCTGCCCGCGGTCCCGTTCCGCTCGGTCGCGCCGATCAACGCGACGTTACCCAGGTAGTCGAGCGCGACCGAGTAGCCGAACAGGTCGGCGCCGCTCGGGTTCGACTGGACGAGCTCCTGCGAGTCCGTCCATCCGCTCCCGGGCGTGTAGTCGAACACGAACGCCGCGCCGTCGCCCAGGTTGGCGCTGGGGCTGCCGATGAGCAGGCGGTTGCCGGGAGCGTCGATCGACACGGACAGGCCGAACAAGTACGGCTGCGCTGCGGGATTGCCGACGAGCGTCTGCTGGGAGGAGCCAAACTCCGAGAAGACGTACGCGGCGCCCTGTCCGCCGTTCGCGAAGGGCGCGCCGACGACGCCGACGAGGCCATCGGCAGCCTCGGACACCGAGTAGCCGTAAGCCTCGCCGGGAGCAACCGGATCCTGGTATTCGCGCTGCTCGGTCCACGACTTGCCGTGGTTGACGAACACGTACGCGGCACCCTGGTAGCCGTTGTGGTCAATCGCCGAGATCAACGCGACGTTGCCGAGCCCCGAGAGCGAGACCGACACGCCGAATTCGTCTCCATAGGCCCCGTCGGATGCGGTGATCTGGCCGTCGAGCACGTACTTGCCGCTCTGGCGCTCGTACGAGTAGACGATGCCGTTTCCTCCGTCACCGGTGGGGGCGCCGACGAGGGCCGTCTGGCCATCGCCAGAGAGCGACACCGCCAATCCGTAGGTGTCCTGTGCGGCGCCGGCAGGGGAGTCGATCTCCTGCTGCTCTGACCACTTGCCTCCGTGCTTGACGAAAACATAGGCGGCTCCGATCGTCCTCTCCGGCGCGCCGACCAGAGCCGTCTGGCCATCGGCGGTCAGCGACACCGTATAGCCGAAAAAGTCGCCCGGCATCCCGTCGCTCGCCTGAAGCTCCTGCTGCTGAGCCGGCGCCTGGCGGCGGAAGCGGTCGCCAGGCGCGGTGCCTTACCGAGCCTGTGCTCGATCGCTCCGGCGAGCCCGCGCGGGAGCTTCAAGTGGTCGTGCGCGGCGATTTTCGTGAGCGGCGTCCCGGTCGTGGCGCGGCGGCAGCAGCGCTGACCCCCAACGCCAGCACGGCGGCAAGCGCAGCCGTCGTGGCAAGTGCACTCCGGATCGAGATATTCCCCCTGTTGATTGTCTGGGCAGCCCTGGATGCCAGCCCGTCGGCGCGTAAGGGTACAGTCAGCCCGCAATCTGGGGTATCAGACATTCGTCTGGTGTCAGGTAGCCGACGCGCAAGGCCGTCCACCGCGGGGCCGGCCGAGCGCGCGGCGCCCCCCCGCCGTTCAGCCGGGGCGGCCACATCGCATCCGAGGTGCTCGACCACACGTCGCAGCTGAGGCTGGTCAGCGAGCGGTTCGGGGTCGAGGTGCCGAACGTGTCCGCGTGGCGGCAGGCGACCGTGGGGGACCTCACCTCGACGATGTTCCACAGCCCCGCCAACGGCGCTGTGCCGACTCTCCCGGCGACGTCGGTCGTCATGCCGTTGACCGGGACCTGCTCCGAGTTCAGTCAAGACACCGAGTCCGGCGGCGCGGCACCGAGCGTGCCGACCAAGCAGACGATGCCGACCCAGGGCGGCGGCACCCAGCCGGCAAGCGACTACTACCCCGGGACCAGCGAGCAAGGAAGCGGGGTCGACGACGGTCACCGCACGACGATCGGGACCGCCGGCTCGAGCCTCACGACCACAAAGTCTGCGTACAACCAACTCACGAAGCGGTAGCCCGCGAGCCAGGTCAGGTTTGTGTTCGCCTGTGCGCAGCGTCGCCTCAGCTGATCCCCTGGCGGGCGAGCTGGAGCTCAGCTCCGACGGTTGAACGCTGGTTGTCGATCTGCAACCGGCGCTCGAGGATCGGCACGGCCGCCTGCGGCTCGCCGTTCAGTCGCTCGGCGCGACCGAGGTCGTAGAGCGCATAGGCATAGGTGAGACATGTCGAACTCGCCGGCTCCAGACACGCACCAAGAGTCTCACCGGTGGCGAGCACCGCGCGCTTCAGCACCGGCACCGCGTCGCCGTACCGACCGGCCTCGAGCAGGCTGTGCCCCTGGGCTTCGAGCTCGGTGGCGAGAGCGGGCGACACGGGCACCGTTGGCGCGTCACCGGTGGGCGCGGGCGTGCGATGCGCCGGCGGGCCGCTCGCGGCGGCCACCAGGTGCGGACGGGAGCGCTTGGCGATTGGCACTGCCGTTCGCCGACCGCCTCCGGGCGCCGAGATCGCCGCGATCGCGGCCACGACGGCGATCCCGGCCACCAGCGCGGCGAGAGCGAGGACGCGTTTACCCGCGTATGCCCGCGTTGACTGCGGGTCGCTTCTGGCGGACCGAGTCGACGGGGAACGTCGACTGACGGGAGGCCGGGACTGCTCCTCGGGGTCCGGCGTCGTCTGCGCGGTGGCCTCGTTAGCGGGATCGAGCCGCACGCCGACGAGCCCGGTCCCCTCGCCGACGCAGTGCTCGATGGCGACGCCGGCCAGCTCGAGCTCGGACACCACGCTGGCCGGGAGATCGATACCCGCGGCACGCAGCTCGGCGTAGCTAACCGGCGCGCCGGCAGCTCGACGCAATGCGTCAAGCACCAGCTTTTGCTGATGGTCACGTCCTTCAAGTGTGGTCGTCGACGCACGGGCTTCCGCGCCAGCGTCCCCGGTTCGCCCAGGGGTGCGGTGCGAGTAGAACTTGCTGCCCAAGACCAACCTCCTGGCCTGACCGACTTGGGGCCACTCGATTATCCCGCTCCGAGTCTCACGCTCCCGTAAGAATTTCGACGCCACCCGGCTTCACGCACAGCGCGCCGTCGACCTCGCGCTCGGCGCGACGGTGGCACCCACGCGCTCAGACGTTTGAGCGGGGTCCGAGGAGATCCCATCGGTTGCCCGCGACGTCGAGAAAGATGGCAACGCGCCCGTACGGTTCCTCACGCGGTTCGCCGACGAACTCGACTCCGGCCTCGCGCATTCGCTCATAGGAACTGTCGAAGTCGTCGACGCGCACGAACAGCCCGACACGGCCGGCGAACTGGTCGCCGACGGCTTGTTCCTGGCGATCGCCGTCGGCGCGTGCGAGCAGCAGCCCCGTGGTGGCGCCCGGCGGCCGCACGACGACCCAGCGCTTGGGCCGACCATCTCTGGTGGTCAGCGCCGGCGAGTCCTCGATCAACTCGAAGCCGAGGATGTCGACGAAGAACCTGATGGCTGGGTCGTAGTCGTCGACGATCAGCGATACATGTTGGATGTACATCCGCGCGAGATAACTACCACGTCCGGACGCACCCGGAATCGCCGGCGTGGCGAAGGATCGTGCCGGCGTCCGGCGAAACTGATCCGATGCCCCGTCTGGCCTGGATCGTCTACGTCGTGATCGGCGTGGTCGTCGCTTCACAGCACAGCTACTACGCCAACCTGGGCAGCCTGTCGCAGGTACTCTCGGCCGTGGTGGCAACGGCCCTGTGGCCGCTCATCCTCCTCGGGGCGAACCTTCACCTCAGCCTTGCCAACCTCTAGGGGCTTCGCCGGCGCTCACATCGAGGCTGCTCGCGCTCGGTACCGACCCAGCGGAAGACGAGCCACGATCGGTGGCCATTGTCGACCGCTTGTCGCCCCGTCTGATCACGACCATCGGTTTGATCGTCGGCGGGGTGTCCCTGATCGTCGGACATTTCGGTGGCCTGTACTGGCTCGCCGACTAACGGCGGGCAGCTGAGGGAGGGCGGGCTGCGAGCGCGAGGAAGGCGGCCGCCGTTGGCGACAACCGCGAGGCTCGGTGGACGAGCCCGACGGCCCGCGTGATCTTCGGCCGGGCGGAGCGGACGGCGGCGCCACGCCGCTGTGCCTCGAGCGCGAGCGATGCTGGGAGCAACGCGGCGCCGGCGCCGGCGAGGACGAGCGGGACGATCGCCTCGCGGGCTGCGGTCTCCACCGCGATTTGGGGGGTGACGCCGACCGCGGTGAGCGCCTGCTCGAGCAGGATGCGAGTCGAGGTGCCGGGTGGGCTGACCACTAGCGGCGTGGTCGCCAGCTCGCGAGCGCCGAGTGGCCGGTCGCCGTGAGGCATCGATTCGGGCGGCAGCACGAACAACAGTTCCTGCTCGCCGAGCGGGTGGGCGATGAGCCCGGGGGGAAGCGGTAGATGAGCGGCGCCGAGCTCGCAGGTCCCGTCCTGGACGAGCGCTCGTATGCCGTCGGCGCTCTCGGGTTCGTGAACGCGGACCTCGATCCCGGGGTGGAGTTCGCGGAACCGGCCAATCAGATCCGCCATTGGGTCGACGGCCAGCGTCGCCAGCGCGGCGATCTCCAGCCGTCCTGTCTTCAGCTCGACGATCCCGGTGATCGCGTCCCTGGCTTCGTCGATCGCGCGGAGCACCTGACGGGCAGGACCGACGAGCGCCTCTCCCGCCGGGGCAAGGCGCAGGCCGCGTCCCACTCGATGAAACAGCTCCACGCCCAACTCTGATTCGAGGCCGCGGACGGTTTGGGACAGCGACGGTTGGGCCACGTGGAGGCGCCGGGCGGCACGCGTGACGCTGCCCTCTTCGACGACCGCGAGGAAGTAGCTCAGTCGGCGTTCATCCATAGGAAATTACAGTTGATTCAATCACAAATATGTCTTTGACCTATAGAAGAAGAAGCGCTGAAATGGATTCGTGAGGCGCTTGCTCGACACCCAGTTGTCCACGAGTTCGGTGGGTTACCGCTTGCTGCACGAGCCGAGAAGGCCCGTGGTCGTGCGCGAGAGCCCGCGCGCGCACTGGTTCGTGGTGGCGACGGTATGCATCGGCGCGTTCATGGGCCAGCTCGACGCGAGCATCGTGACGGTCGCGCTGCCCCGGATGGGCCGCGACCTGCACGCGACGCTCGGAGCGGTCGAGTGGGTGGCGCTCGCGTATCTGCTGGTGCTGGTCGCGACCGTCGCGACCGTCGGCCGGATCGCCGACGCGGTCGGGCGCAAGCTGCTCTACGTGTACGGGTTCGGCGTGTTCACCGTCGGTTCCGTGCTGTGCGGCCTGGCGCCGACGTTGACGATCCTGATCGCCGCGCGGGTGCTCCAGGCAGTCGGAGCCGCGATGCTGCAAGCCAACAGCATCGCGCTGATCGCTGAGGCGATGCCTCGGCCGATGCTTGGGAGGGCCATCGGCGTGCAAGGGAGCGCGCAGGCGCTCGGTTTGGCGCTCGGGCCCGCCGTTGGCGGAATCCTGCTGTCGCTCGCGGGCTGGCGATTCATCTTCCTCGTGAACCTCCCGGCCGGAGTGATCGGTCTCGCGCTCGGGTGGTTCCTGCTGCCGCGGAGCCGATCCCGTCGCGACCTCGGTGCGGCCGATGGCCTTGGCGCGGCGCTCCTCGCTCTCGCGGCGATGGGACCGCTTGTGTATCTCTCCCTCGCCGGCCGGGAGGGCTACGCGAATCCGGCGCTGCTCGCGTGCCTGGCCGGCGGCGTCGTCGCCGCGGCCGGTTTCGTCCGGCGCGAGCGACGGGTGATCGCGCCTCTGATCGATCTCTCGATCCTGCGGCGCCATGGGCTGGCAGCCGGCCTGGGCAGCGGTCTCGTGTCGTACCTGGCCCTGTTCGGGACGCTGTTCATCGTGCCGTATTACCTCTCGGCCGACCATGACAGCGCCACGCTGATCGGGTTGCAACTCGCGGTGCTTCCGATCGCGATCGGGATCACCGCGCCGATCGCCGGCCGACTCGTCACCCACGTCGGCGCTCGCTGGTTGACCGCAGGTGGGCTGATGCTGGCAGCGGCCGGCATGCTCGCGATCGCAGCGGAGCACGGGACCACCGGGACCCTGGCCGGACTCGCGGTGACCGGCGTGGGACTCGGTTTGTTCACGCCGGCCAACAACGCCGAGGTCATGTCAGCCTCACCCCCAGGGCACGCGGGGGTCGTCGGCGGCATGCTCAACATGACCCGAGGGCTCGGTACGGCGCTCGGGGTCGCGCTCGCTGGCGCCCTGTTCACCGCGGCCGCCGGTGTCGCCGGCGCGCGCGTTGTCGATGCGGGTGTCGCGGCCGCCGGGCACGGTCTCACGGCCGCGCTCGGAATCATCGGCCTCGTGACGCTCGGGACCGCCGTCGCGCTCTTGTTCAGCGACCGCAGCTAACGCTTCGCGGCCACGGTTGCCAGTACGATCGCGTGATGCGTCGCATCCGCGTATCCGTGCTCGTCGCGTGCGCCGCGGCGGCCGTCGCGCTCGTCCTCGTCGGCCCGGTTGATGCGGCGCCGGCGACGTCGATCGTCGGCACCTGGAGCGGTTTTCTCACGCCCGCGTCCGGGAGCCACGCGTCGCGCCAGCGGTTGACCGTCGTCGTCGATCGCGGCGAGCGGGCCGGTACGTGGCGGATCAGCGCGCGCTGCGCCGGGACGCTTCGCCTCGACGACATCTCGAACGGCTTCCACCACTACTACCGGGTCGCGGGCGCGCACCCGAGTTGTGCTCCGCTCGGCCTCGATTGCCTCAGGCGCGTCGGGGCGCGGATCGTCGATTGGTTCGTCTCGAACTCGGGGACGGCGAACGGCGACGGCGCTTTCCGCTGGGTCGGCTGACTCCCTCCGCCGGGAACCGGCTGTAGGCGGCCGCAGGGGTGCTATAAGCTCAAGCCAGCGGGTTTTCCGGGCGAGTTAAAGAGGACCGGTGCTCTGTTTGCGCACAATCTCGACGCCCTCGTTTGTTCATAGGTCGCGCAGAGGCAGGCGGCGAGTCGGCTGATGCGTTCCCGACGGCTGACCGTATTCGCCGTATCCGGCGCACTGCTCGCCTCGGCGGGAGCGTCGACGGCGGCCGCTGTGGGCAGCGCGTCGGCGGCCGGGTTGCCGACTGTGTCGGTACCCACGGTCTCGATTCCGGCGGTGTCGATTCCCACGGTCTCGGTCCCGACGGTCTCGATTCCATCTGTGAGCGTCCCATCGGTGAGCGTCCCATCGGTGACCACCGGCCCGGTCACGACGCCGAAGATAACGACGCCGAGCATCACCACTCCGTCGGTCAGCACCCCGTCGATCCCGCCGGTCCACACGCCGACCGTAGGGGCGCCGGTCTCGCTGCCGCGCCTGGGGTCGTCATCGCCATCGACGGGGTCCGGCAGCGGCAGCTCGGGGACATCGGCTCCGTCGGTGCAGGGGACGTCCGCGTCCGGCACGCGGTCGACGTCGCGAACGCCGCGCGGTGCCTCCGGTCGTGCCCGGCTGGCGGGCGGCAGCGTGCCGACCGGGAACGCACACGATGCCGGCCCGCATACTGCCGCGTCGAAGGGGCCGACGGGCGCGATCGCACGAGGGGCTGGGTCCACCGGAGCGCGTGCGATCCTCGCGAGCTCGACCACCCGGCTCCCGACCACGTCACCGCGATCGCGCCACTCCTCGGGGCCGATCGCCAAGTTGGTCAAGGAATTGCCGACGGCGTTTCTCGTAGCGCTGCTCGCGTTCGCGGTCATCGCCGCAGCGATGGCGCTCAACGCCTACCTGCAAAGCAGACGGGCCAGGTCGCTCGCGGGCCAGCGGGAGGCGCTGCTGTCAGATGTCGGCGTGCTCCAATCCGCGCTGCTGCCCGCGGTGCCCTCAAATCTCGGCGAACTCGACGTCTCGGTGGCGTATCGACCGGCGCAGGGGCTTGCGGCCGGAGGCGACTTCTTTGATGTGTTCGCGGTCTCGCCCGACCGGACGGGCATCATCATCGGTGACGTGTCGGGGCATGGGCGGGAGTCGCTGATACATGCGGCGCTTGTTCGCTACACGCTCAGGACGTTGATAGGGGAGGGGCACTCGCTGCCCGACGTGCTCGCCCGCGGGGACCGGTATCTAACCGGCGAGCTTGGCGACGGGTTCGCCACGGTCGTCATCTGCTGCTACGAGCACGCCAGTGGTGAACTGACGTGGGCCAAGGCTGGCCATGAACCGCCGATCATCGCGGGTCAGCCGGAGCGCGAAGAGCAGGCGGCGACCCCGCTCGGTTTCGGGATGGGGGATACCTGGCCGCAGTTCTCGCGGGTGCTGGCGCCCGGCGACCGCGTGTGCCTGTTCACCGACGGCCTCACCGAGGCCCGCCGGAACGGGGCGCAGCTCGGTCGCGCGCACCTCAAGTCGCTGGTCGACCAGGGGCTGAGCGCCCAGGCGCTCGTGGAGCGCGTCCAGACGGACTCCGACGAATGCAACGATGACCTCGCAGCTGTGGTCATCAGCCGCTCGGCGCTCGTCGCCGAGACGCCAACGACAGGCATGCGGCAAACGGCGGCGGTGTAGCCGGCGCCCTGCCGGGCCGCCGGCGCCCTGCCGGGCCGCCGGCGCTTGTCGACGGCTGGCCCAGCCCCGATCACTCGGCACTCGGGGGCGCCCCCGGCTCGAGTGCGGCCAAATCGGTGCTATGCCCGCCGTTTGGCCGCACTGGGCAAACGGTGTGCGGCGAGTGATGGATTTTCGGCCCTGCTTTCCGGTGCGACGTGGAATGTGTGGCCACACGTGCACCTACCGGGAGCCGTTCGACGGGTACGTCGGTCTACGAGGAGGCCTCGACCGGTTCGAGCACGAACACGGCGATCCGGCGGTGTGACGCGCGGCGCTCGTACTGAGCCCAGCCGGGATAGACGCGTAGTCCTTCCTCCCAGATCCGGCGACGAACGTCACCCTCGGCTTCGACGGCGCGAACCTGACGTGACCGCCCGTCGACCGTGACCGAACCTTCTGGATTGGCCCGAAGGTTGTAGTACCAGCCGGGCTGGTGCTGCTGCCCGAAGTTCGAGGCGATTACCGCGAGACCATCGGCTGTGGGCAATCCGAGCACCGGAACGGTTCGCGGCCGTCCGGTGCGCGCTCCGGTCGTGGTGAGCAAAAGCACGGGGATACCGGACAGCAAGTTGGCAAACGTGTGACGTCCACGGGTGAGTCGATACACAGGCCGATCGATTCGGTGCAGGACACGCGCGAACAGCCACGCTCCCGGCCCGCTGGCCGCCAGGCGCCTAATGGCCTTCTGGACCGCATTCGCGCGTTCGAACGTCAGCGGCTCGGCCAAAGCATCTGCCAGCCCGCGAGTGCGTTAACCGAACCCGTTTGATGCGTGAACACGTAGGCGAGCCCCATCGTCGGCATTGTTGCGGAACCGCCGTATGGCTGCGTACGCGTAGGGGTGGTGGAATACGTCGAGCGCCCGCTCCCCGTCGCGGACCGGCAGGTCGAACATCACGCCGGATTGGGTTTCCTCGACGGTGACCGACACGTGGCCGTCATCCGGGTGCCAGAGAAGCCGAACGCGGATGCCGTCGCTGACGCGGGTGTCGAGCTCGCGAGTGCTCGCGGATGTAGTGGGCGGGGTCGGGTCCGGGTTTCCCGGGCCGGGATATTGGATGTGTGGATAGACCATGCTCGCGTTCCTGTTGGGTGGTGTTCTCAGCTTTGCCTAGATGACGAATTCGTGGCCTCAGTTTCGACTCCCGGTCGGGTCGTTTTTCATCGGCCTACTTGCATGACCCCCGGCTGCCGCCAGATGTGACGCAACGTTCGCTCGCGCTGCTCTCAAATCCGCGTGCCGGCCCGGGTCGAACCGTCACCGAACCAACTCACAACGTCGGGGCGAGGTGGTGCGGGGTGACCCTAGGGTTGTTCTGACTCTGGTTCCCGGGCGGCGCGGTCGAACATCTCCGCCGCGGCCTCGTGGAATCCGGACGGGAGTCCCGCGGCTGCGAACGTCGCTGCGATCTCGTTCATCTCTCCGACCCAGCGCCATCCCTTGGCCGCGGCCGAGTCAGCCGCCCGCTCGGAACGGGCGCCGAGCTCTGGTAGCGAGCGCTCCCACTCGGCTCGGAGTGCGTCCTCGACCCCCGTCGCTCGCGCGCTGGCGAGCGCGGACAGCAGCAGTGCCGCCGAGCCCTTGGTCCACGCCGCGTACGCCATCTTCAGTGCGGACGCGGCCACGGGCGAGCCGTCGAGGACCACGGGCTCGAGGAGCGTCCCTTCGAACAGGAGCGACGCCTCGACCGCGTGGTGCCCTGACAGGTACAGGCGCGTCGTACCTTCGCGGCGTGGTGGCGGTCCCACGATGCCGCCATCCGCCCAGCGATCACCGATCAGCTCGCCGATGCGGCCGGCGGTCATCGGAGACACCGCATTGGCGTCGATCACGAGCGCGCTGGTGCCCGCCAACGACCGCGCGACGTCTAGGGCCGCGTGCGGTGGACACACCGACAGGATCGCCTCGGCGTCGAGAACGTCCTCGACGCCCCGAAGGCCTGCCGCGGCCGCCCGGCGTGCGGTCGCCTCGCTCCTTCCGTGCGGGCACCAGATCACATCGTGACCGCGGTCGACGAGCAGCGCGCCGATCGCCGCGCCCATCTCTCCGGGATGCAATAGCCCGACGCGCACAGGCCAATCATCGCAACCGGAGCTTGACCCTGGTCTAGACGAGCATCGCCCGCGCGGCGAGCTCGGTCGCGCGGGCAAGCACGTCGAGATAGCCGTCGCGGACGAAGCCGGCGTGCCGCAATCCCCACAGCACCTGCGCGTGGTCCCACGCGACGTCGCGCGCGGTGGCGAGCGACCACATCGCTATCGCCTCGTCGGTCTTCTTCGGCGTCACGTCCTCGATGTCGGCGATCAGGCCGGTGTCGAACCAGCCGGCGACCTGCGTCTCGACGGTGGAAAGCAGGCCGTCGACCCGTTGGAAGTCCCGGTGGATCGCGCTGTCGTCCTCTGGCGCCAGCCCGAACTGCTCGCAGGTGGCGACGACGGCGATCGGGAGATCGTGGTTGATGTGGGCGGTCATGCCGGCGAGCGCGAACTGAATCGGCTCGCGCGCCTGTGACCGAGTCTCGACGAGCGGCCGCCAGGCGACCGGGCAACCGCTGCCGGAGTCGATCGTCGCCTCGGCGTCGAAGTACAGGCAAGCGAAGACGACGTCGAGGCGGTCGACGAAATCCTTGTTCTCGAACTCGGTGCCGGAGCTCGCCGAGTCGACGGCGAGCGTCACCTGGAGATAGAGCCGGTCGAAGATCGCGACCCCGTCCTTGCGCGGCAGCGCGGCATCGATCGCCTCCATCTGGGCGATCACCTCCGTGATCGTCGAAACGCCACCCCCGGTGCTCACGACGCGATCCTACGGGCTTGCACGTCATGGGAGGATCTTTATGGTGACGGACGCTCCGTACCAATTGGATGCGCTCGGCTGGCTGCAGTTCGATCGACTGTGTCCGTTGGTGCTGGAGTCGGAGACCGGGTTGAGGGATCTGCGGTGGCGGGGCCGCCCCGGTGCCGGACAGGTGGCGCTGGTCGATCACGACATCGCGCTCCGGGACGGGGGGCGTCGGCTGCGGGGGCCGGTGACAGTGGCAGCCATCTGGGTTCGCGACGCGCCGATGCTCGAGCAGCGTCTAGAGCAGTTCAAAGATCATGTCGTGGTCGCACGCGCCGATGCCGGGGTCCGGCCCGCGGATGCGCTGCTGGTGTTGACGAACCTGAACGGCGACGCTGCCCGGGCGGCGTTGAGCCGGGATCCGGGGACGCGCGAGCAGCGCAGCACCGTGCTCGGCGCGGAGGAAATCTCGACCAGCCTCGACCGCGATCCCAGCCTACGGGCGGCGATGCCATCGGTTCTGGGGCTGCGAGACCTCGACGCCTTGATTGATGCAGATGTGCGCCAGCGGTCGTCGCTCGACGTCGAGCGCGCTCAGGAGTTGGCGCGCGTGTTCTGGCCGACGCGCGCCTACGAACGCGCCCGGAACGTGCTCGACAGGCATCGGTTCGTCGTCCTCACCGGGCCGCCGGAGATGGGAAAGACCGCGATCGCGGAGATGCTGGCGCTCACGTACCTCACCGATGAGTGGGAGGCGCACCAGTGCAGCGACCCCGACCAGGTCTGGCGCGTATTCGATCGCGGGCGGCGGCAGGTATTCGTCGCCGATGATGCGTTCGGGTCGACCGAGTACCGCCCCGACGCGGCCGAGCGCTGGGCCCGGGGACTCGGCCGGCTGCTCGAGATGCTCGATCCGCAGCACTGGCTGATCTGGACGTCTCGGCCGGCGCCGTTGAAGGCGGGGCTACGCCGGGTCCAGCGCGAGAGCGGCGCCGAGCGGTTCCCGACGCCCGGCGAGGTACTCGTCGACGCCAGCAACCTCGATCTGGCCGACAAGACGCTGATCCTGTTCCGCCACGCCAAGAACCGCGGCGCCATCGGCTCGGCTCGAGCCCTGGTTCGCTCGGCCGGGCTCTCGATCGTCGAGCACCCACATTTCACGCCGGAGCGGATCCGGCGGTTTGTGAACGACTGGCTCGACGAGTTGCCCGGCCTGGTCGCCGACGACACGAGCCGGCTGCTGGCGATCGTCGAGCGAGAGCTCGCCTCGCCCACGGACGCGATGCGCACCTCGTTCAGGGCTCTTGAGCCCGAGCACCGCGAGCTGCTCACCTCCCTGCTGGACGCGCCCGCCGGGTTGATCGATGAGCGAGAGCTGGCCGCCGTCGTCCGTCGCCACCACGCGGGTGGTCTCAGTCGTCCCGTGGGCGACCTGATCGACCGGCTCACAGATCACTTCCTGAGGGTGACGCCGCTCGGCATCGGCTGGGTGCACCCGAGCTGGCGTGACCTCGTGATCGATGAGTTGCGCGAAGACCCGCAGGGCAGACAACGGTTCCTGTCCGCGTCGGGCGTCGACGGGATCACGCTCGCGCTCTCGCGCGCCGGCGGGGTCGCGGGCGAACGGATCCTCCCGCTGTTGATCACCGACGCAGACTGGGACGCGATCGGCGATCGGCTGCACGCGCTGGGGCGCGAGCTCGAGGACCGGGAGGTGGCCCGGGTGATGATGGCGATCGACGCGACGCTCGCCGGGCGCGCCGGCGGACCCCAGGCTCGCGAGTTGGACAGCCTGGCCACGAACGTCCTCGGGGCGACCCGGAGGGCATGGGACGAGCGCGACGGACCCATTCCCGTGTTCCTGCTCGAGGCGTGGTACACGCTCGACGACTGCGTGGCCGAGTGGGTGACGCCGCCGCGACTTGCCCCGACGTGGGC
Organism: uncultured Solirubrobacterales bacterium; assembly: GCA_963701945.1. GTDB lineage: Bacteria > Actinomycetota > Thermoleophilia > Solirubrobacterales > Solirubrobacteraceae > Palsa-465. The sequence continues at coordinate 58,442 of CAVPBV010000005.1, forward strand.
GGAGCTGCACCCCGGGGCGCTCGTGCTCGAGTGCCCGGATCGGGCCGAACTGGCGCGGACCGAGGAATGGCTCGCGCTCGCGGAGACGCTGTCCCGCTACGACCGGACCGCGCTCGAGGCGTTCGGATTCTTCGGACGAGATCGGGAGCTCCTCGAGCGCCTGATCGTCACCCTGACGACAGCGTGCGCGGACGAGGATCTGCGCCCCCTGTCGGAGAGCGTGCTCGCTCGGATCGAACGGCTGGTTCCCTCACTCGCCGTGGGAGCCCACAGCGCGCTCGAGATCGGACGGCTTGTGGAGGGCCTTGGTCGCCGGCGCTGGTGGGTGCCCGAGGACATTCCGGCGCCACCGAGCACAGAGCCCGTCACCGCCAGCCTGAGCCAGTTCAACCGCGACGACGTGGACCGAGTGCTCCGGGAGCTGTAGCACGAGCGCCGGCGACCGCATACCCCGGGCGCCGGCACCCCCGCGATGCTAGGCGCTCAGCTGCAACCGGCTCGTCACGTCCGCCTCGTGGCGGAGCAGATAGCGCTTTCGCTCCAGTCCGCCGGCGTACCCGGTCAGGTCTCCGCTTGAGCCGATCACGCGGTGGCACGGGACGATGATCGAGATCGGGTTGCTCCCGTTCGCGGCGCCGACTGCGCGTGCGGCGGTCGGCAGTCCCAGCCGGCGGGCGAGCTCGCCGTAGCTGATCGTCTCGCCGTACGGGATCTCGACCAGGGCGCTCCAGACGCTCCGGCGGAAGGGGGTCGCTTCGTCGAGGTCGAGCGCGACGTCGAACTCGGTCCGGTCGCCGGCGAAGTAAGCCTCGAGTTGGTCACGCACGTGTGCGAACGGCGCGTTCGCGCGGCGCCGGCCGTCCACGAGGTCCGCGTTCTCGGCGGCCGGGAGTGTGTAGAGGCTGGTGAGTCGCGCCTCGTCTCCGCATAGCAACAGCCAGCCGATCGGGCTCGGTATGTATGTGTAAAGGCGGGGTGGTTTGTGTGTCGTGGTTGTCATCGTGGGCATGGAACGGTGACCGTTCACGGCGTGTGAGGTGACGATGCGGCCTGCGCCCACAGATGCTGTGTGGCATACGCACGGTACGGACGCCAGCGTTCCGCGATGCGCTCGGCGCTCGGCGGCTTGCCGTCGTGTCCGAGGCGCTCGAGGCCGTGGCGAACCCCGAGATCGGTCGGCATGAACGCGTCGGCGTCGCCGAGTGCGCGCATCGCGATGTAGGCGACCGTCCACGGCCCGATCCCCGGCAACGCAAGCAGCCGCCGCTCGATCTCATCTTGCGCCATGACGGCGGTGTCGAGCACGGGGTCACCGTCGGCGAGTGCCTTCGCGAGGCCGATCAGCGCCCGCCGGCGCGACCAGGGCATCGCCAGTTGCTCGGGGTCAGCTTCGGCGAGAGCGGCGGCCGAGGGGAACAGGTGCGTCACCGACCCGATGGGCTGCTCGAGCGGCTCGCCGTATGCGTCCACGAGCCGGGCCGCGAGCGTCGCGGCGCCGGCAAGCGAGACCTGCTGGCCGAGCACAGCGCGGATCGCGATCTCATCTGGGCCGGTATGGCCGGGCACCCGTCGCCCGGGGGCGTTTCGCACGAGCTTCCCGATCAGTTCGTCGGTGCCGAGAGCGTCGACGATCGGCGCAGGATCGGTGTCGAGGTCGAGCAGGCGCCGGGCCGCCGCCACCGCGGCGTCGAGGTCATCGGCGCGTTGCAGCCACAAGTTGGCGTCGACATCGTCGTCGCCGCGGCCGGCGCTCGGGCGTATCGCTATGACACCCGACCCGCCCCGCAGCCGGATGCTCCGGACATAGACATCGCCGTCGATCTGCTCAACTCCGGGAACGGCTCGGGCGGCGACGAACCGCACGAGGCCGGCCACGTCGCACGGCGCGCGGTACGGCAGCCGGAGCTCGACTGCGGCGTCCACCGGTCAGAGCCGGAAGATCAGCAACAACTCGTCCCGGTCGTCGCCGGGCGCGAGCCTGATCGCGCGCGGGTGCTTGCCGACCACCGTATAGCCGCACCGCTCGTAGAAGCCTTCGACACCGGTTCCGCCGCGTGTGGTCAGCATCAACTGCTCGAGTCCGAGGTCCACGGCTGTCCCGTGTAGCCCCTCCAGCAGGAGTCGGCCAGCACCGCGTCCCTGAAGCTCCGGACGCACCATCAGGCGTAGGATCGTGCGCCAGTGGCGCCGGAGCGGGGACCCGCCGTCGACCAGGAAGCCCATGCCGACGGCGGTCCCGTTCTGGCGGAGGATGCCGAGCAGGTCGGTGCCCGCGGCCACCCGATCGAGCGCCGCGTCGAGCGTTCTGGCGACCGCGGAGACATCGGCGGGCACGGTGAACCCGACCGCGCCGCCGCCGTTGGTCACATCGACCCACATGGCCAGCAGTTGCTCGCGGAGCTCCGGCCGGCGGGCATTGGAGGCTTCGACGACGGCGTAGACGAGCTCGGGGTCGGATGACGTTGGCGCTGCGGGCACAGCGCCAATGTTCCCAATCGGGTGTCCGGGCCGGGTCCGCGCCTCGGCGGTCATGCGCTTGGCGGGGCGGCATGCGGCCGCGGTCATCGCCTCGCGGGGCGGCATGCGGCCGCGACCAGCGCCGCGAGCAGGCACAGCGCGCCGCACACGACCACCGCCGTGTTCCAGCCCGCGAGCAACGCGGCCGCGCCGGTCCCGCCGTGGTCGGTCGCGAGCGCGACCACGAGCGCGACGCCGGCGGCGCCGCCGAGGTACCGGCTCGTGTTGTTGGCGCCGCTTCCCATCCCGGCGCGCTCACGCGGGACCGACTCCAGGGCGAGCCGTCCGAGGGAGGCGTTGACGACCCCGCTCCCGATCCCCAGGATCACGAGGCCGGGGAGCAGTCGCGTCCAAGACGAGCCGACGCCAAGGCCGGCGAGCGCGAACTCTCCGACGGCGGAAACCGCGAAGCCGATCACGAGCACCGCGGCCGCGCTCCGGCGCCCGAGCGGCCGGCGGGTGGCGAGCGCGACGGCCATGCTCGTGGTCGACCACGCCGCGAGCACACCGGCGCTACCGATCACGCTGACGCCGAGGCCGTGCTGGAGGAGCAGCGGGGTGAAGCTCATCAGGCCGATCACGGCGAGGCCGGTGAATAGCGCGCCGGAGAGCGACGCGAGGAACAGTGGGTTCTTGAACCGCTCGAGTTCGACGATCGGCTCGCGTTTGCGCATCTCGATCGCGACGAATGCGGCCAGCAACACCAAGCCGGCCGCGAGCGGAGCGATCGCCTGCGCCGAGGACCAGCTCTGGCGGCCTTCGATCAGCCCGGCGGTCAGGCCGGTCATCGCGAGGGCGAGGGCGATCGCGCCCGAGAGATCGAGCGAGCGTGTGGTCGAGGCCCGTGACTCCTCGATCCCGGCGGCTGCCACGACCAGCGTGGCCGCCGCGGCGGCCGCGAGCCAGAAGCTGCTCCGCCACCCGAGCCACGCCGCGATCGCGCCGGCGGCGAGGGGTCCGATCGCGATGCCGGCCCCGACCGAGGAGCCCCACACGCTGGCGGCGAACGTGCGCCGATGACCGGTGTGGAAGGCGTGTCCGATTGCTCCGAGCGATGCCGCCAGGACGCCGGCGCCCGCTGCCCCCTGGAGGATCCGGGCGGCGATGAGGACGCCCATGCTCGGGGCGACGGCGCCGAGTGCGCTCGTGAGCGCGAGCAGCCCGGTCGAGACGACCAGCACGCGCCGGCGGCCGAAGGCGTCAGCCAGCGCCCCGACGGTGAGCAGGGCGGCGGCGAGGCCCAGGCTCATCCCGCTGAGCGTCCACAACGAGTTCGATGATTGAACCCATGTGCGCTAAGATGACCCCATGCTCGGTAAGGAGTACGTCGGCCAGGATTGCGGGATCGCCCGCGCGCTGGAGGTATTCGGCGAACGGTGGACGCTGCTGATCGTGCGCGACGCGCTGTACGGCGTCCGGCGCTTCCGGGACTTTCAGGCGCACCTCGACATCCCGAAGGCGGTGCTGTCCGACCGCCTGAACGGGCTTGTAGAGCACGGGATCCTCGAGCGCCGGCCCGATCCTCACCACGCGGGCCGCTCGCTCTACGAGCTGACCGAAGCCGGCCGCGATCTGTGGCCGGTGCTGCATGCGATGGTCGTTTGGGGCGACCACCACGAGCTCCCGAACAGCCGCTTTTTCAGGCACGCCACGTGCGGCACGATGCTCGACGACGCCGCGCATTGCCCGGCGTGCGGGATCACGCCCGCGGTCGGAGACATCGTCGCCGAGCCGCGGGCTGGGCGCGGTTGGCATCGCGACGATCCGGTCGCGGTGGCGCTGCGGGGTCCGCATCGGTTACTCGAACCGCTCCTGGTCGAATAGTCGTCGCTCCGGGCCTGAGCGTCCGGGAAATACGAACGAGCCGCCCGGCGGTGCGCGAGGATTGACAAACTCCCGCCCGCAATGGCCGAATCTCCTCGCACAGAACCCGCCCCGCGCCGCCCCACCCCGGACATGCTGGTGGACGTGGACAGGCTGATAGCGGCGTACTTCGACGAGCGCCCAGATCCCTCGAACCCCGCCCAGGCCGTGTCGTTCGGGACCTCGGGCCACCGGGGCACATCGTTCGCGGGAACGTTCACCGAGTCTCACATCCTCGTAATCAGCGAGGCGATCGTCCGATATCGGACCGCGCAGGGAATCGACGGGCCGCTGTTCCTGGGGCGCGACACGCACGCGCTCTCAGAACCCGCGTTTCGCACAGCGGTCGAGGTCCTCGTGGCCCGCGGCATCGAGGTCATGGTCGACGCCCAGGACGGCTACACGCCGACGCCGGCGATCTCGCACGCGATCCTGACGCACAACGCCCGCGGCGGCACGCGTGCCGACGGCGTCGTGATCACGCCGTCTCACAATCCGCCCGAGGACGGCGGGTTCAAGTACAACCCGCCGCACGGAGGCCCGGCCGACACCGACGTCACGCGGCAGATCCAGGACGCCGCGAACGAGTTGCTCCGGGCGGGTGTGAGTCGAATCGAGCGCCTGCCGTTCGAGGAGGCGATCGAACGGGCACGACGCCACGACTACCTCACGGCGTACGTCGGGGAGCTGTCGGCGGTCGTAGACCTCGATGAGATCGCGGGCTCCGGGATCCGGCTCGGTGTCGACCCGCTGGGCGGTGCAAGTGTCGCGTACTGGGAGGCGATCGCCGACCGCCACCGGCTCGACCTCGAGGTCGTCAACGACCGGGTCGATCCGACGTTCTCGTTCATGCCACTCGATCACGACGGGAAGATCCGGATGGACTGCTCCTCGCCGGACGCGATGGCGGACCTGATCGCGCTCAAGGACCGCTTCGATGTCGCGTTCGCCAACGACCCGGACGCCGATCGCCACGGGATCGTCACCCGCGAGGCGGGGCTGCTGAACCCGAACCACTACCTCGCGGCGGCGATCTCCTACCTGTTCGGCGGCGTTCGCCTCGACTGGTCCGAGGGCGCCGGCGTCGGCAAGACGATGGTCTCGAGCTCGATCATCGACCGGGTGGTGGGCGGGTTGGGGCGCCGGCTCGAAGAGGTGCCGGTCGGCTTCAAGTGGTTCGTCGGCGGGCTGCTCGACGGGACGTTGGGGTTCGGCGGCGAGGAGAGCGCCGGCGCGAGCTTCCTCCGCCGCAACGGCCAGCCGTGGAGCACGGACAAGGACGGGCTGATCATGTGTCTGCTGGCCGCGGAGATGACCGCGAGGACCGGCAAGGACCCCGCGCGGGTGTACGCGGAGCTGACCGACCGCTACGGCGCGCCGGCCTACCGCCGCATCGACGCCCCGGCGACCGCCGAGCAGAAGCGGGTGCTGGGGAGTCTGTCACCCGAAAGCCTGACCGCGACCGAGCTTGCCGGAGAGCCGATCACGGAGGTGCTCACCGCGGCGCCGTCGGGCGCGCCGCTCGGCGGGGTGAAGGTCGTGACCGAGAGCGGCTGGTTCGCGGCCCGGCCGTCGGGTACCGAGGACGTGTACAAGCTCTACGCCGAGAGCTTCAAGGGCCAGCAGCACCTCGAGCAGATCCTCGAGGAGGCCCAAGGTGTCGTCGACGCGGCGCTCGGGGGCTGAGATGACAGAGGTTTTCGCGATGGTGCTCGCGGGCGGGGAGGGCAAGAGGCTCACTCCGCTCACCGCCGATCGGGCCAAGCCCGCGGTGCCGTTCGGCGGCGTCTACCGGCTGATCGATTTCGCGCTGTCGAACCTCGTCAACGCCGGTTATCTGCGGATCGCCGTGCTGACCCAGTACAAGAGCCACTCGCTCGACCGGCACCTGTCGCAGGCGTGGAGGATGTCTCCGCTGCTCGGTAACTACGTCACGCCGATCCCGGCTCAGATGCGGCGCGGGCCTCGCTGGTTCGTCGGGTCCGCCGACGCGATCTACCAGAACTTCAACCTCATCCGCGACGAGCGGCCTGAGCACGTCATCGTGTTCGGGGCCGACCACATCTACCGGATGGACCCGCGCCAGATGGTCGAAGAGCACATCGCGAGCGGAGCTGCGGTGACCGTGGCGGCGATTCGCGCGCCGATCGTGCAGGCCGACCAGTTCGGCGTGATCGAAACCGCGTCCGACGGCCGTCGAATCGACGCGTTCCGCGAGAAGCCGACCGACGCCAAGCCGCTTGTGGACGCGCCCGATCAGGTGTACGCGTCGATGGGCAACTACGTGTTCACGACCGAGGCGCTGATGGACGTCGTCACCGAGGACGCCAAGGACGAGACTTCGAATCACGACATCGGCGGCAACCTGATCCCGATGCTGGTCGCGCGCGGCGAGGCGCGCGTGTACGACTTCGCGGCCAACCACGTACCCGGCGCCACCGATCGAGACAGTGGCTACTGGCGTGACGTGGGGACGCTCGACGCGTATTACGACGCCCACATGGACCTGATCTCGGTGACGCCGATTTTCAATCTCTACAACCTCCAGTGGCCGATCCTGACCTGGCTCGATCCGCTCCCGCCGGCCAAGTTCGTGTTCGACGAAGACGGCCGTCGGGGCCACGCGCTCGACTCGATGGTGTGCGCGGGCGTCGTGCTGTCGGGCGGGGTGGCGCGGCGGTCGATCCTTTCGCCGGGTGTACATCTGCACTCCTATTCCGAGGTCGAGGACGCGATCCTGATGCACGGCGCCAACGTCGGCCGGGGCGCGGTGGTGCGGCGCGCGATCATCGACAAGGACGTGCGGATCGCCGACGGAGCGAAAGTCGGGGTCGACCCGGAGGCCGATCGCGAGCGCTTCAAGGTGTCGGCCGGCGGCATCGTCGTGATCCCCAAGGGCGAGGTCGTTGATTGAGAGTGGCGCTGCTCACCCGCGAGTACCCGCCGGAGGTCTACGGTGGCGCGGGGGTACACGTCGAATATCTCGCGCGAGAGCTCAGACGGCTCGAGGACGTGACCGTGCACGCGTGGGGCACAGGCGACGTCCACCATCACGCCTGGGAGGCGCTCGCCGGCGATGAACCTTCGCTGGCCGCGCTCCGCGCTCTGTCGATCGACTTGACGATGGCGGCGCGTACCGCGGACGCCGACCTGGTCCACAGCCACACCTGGTACGCCAACCTCGGCGGCCACCTGTCGAAGCTGGTCCACGGGATTCCGCACGTGGCGACCGTTCACAGCCTCGAGCCGCTGAGGCCGTGGAAGGCCGAGCAGCTCGGCGGCGGGTACGCGATCTCGAGCTGGGCCGAGAAGACCGCGCTCGAGGCGGCCGACGCTGTGATCGCGGTGTCCCGTGGCACTCGCGACGACATCCTGCGCGTGTACCCGGCGATCGACCCCGAGCGGGTTCACGTCATCTACAACGGCATCGACACGTTGCAGTACTCCCCCGACGCAGGGACCGACGTGCTCGAGCGTTTCGGGGTGGACGCGGAGCGGCCCTCGGTGGTGTTCGTCGGCAGGATCACGCGCCAGAAGGGGGTCGAGTACCTGCTGCGCGCGGCCCGCACCTTCGACCCCGCCGCTCAGCTCGTGCTCTGCGCCGGCTCCGCGGACACTCCCGAGCTCGGTGCCGAGGTCGAGCGACTCGTCGGCGAGCTGCGGGCCGAGCGCGACGGCGTGGTGTGGCTCGAGCAGATGCTGCCTAAGGTCGATGTGATCCAGTTGCTGAGCCACGCGACCGTGTTCGCGTGCCCGTCGGTCTACGAGCCGCTCGGGATCGTCAACCTCGAGGCGATGGCGTGCGAGGCCGCCGTGGTGGCGACCGCCACCGGCGGGATCGTCGAGGTCGTCGACGACGACGAGACCGGCCTGCTGGTGCCGATCGAGCCCGGCGACGACGGCACCGGCGCGCCGCGCGATCCGCAGCGGTTCGCCGACGACTTCTCCGAGCGGGTCAACGCGCTGGTCCGCGATCCCGAGCGCGCCGACGCGATGGGGCGGGCGGGCCGCCGGCGGGCGATCGAGCGTTTCTCCTGGCCGATGATCGCCGAGCAGACGTCCCAGCTGTATCACAGCCTGGTCTGAGGCTTTGCACGTGGCGCGCTCATGCGCGAGGATGCGCGCATGACCGTGCGGGACTGGATCGCGCGGGTGCTCATCGCGACCGCGTTCGTCCTGGTTGGCCTGACCGCCACCGCGGCCGCTCAGCCCGCGTGGCTGACCGAGATCAACATGTACCGGGCGGCGACAGGGCTCGCGCCCGTGAGCGATGAGCCGGCGTGGGACGTGGGGATCGAGCATCACCTCACGTACATGGAGAAGACGCCGCACAGCTACTTCACCGGCCAGTATCAGTCGGCGCACACCGAGAACCCGGCGAGCCCGTACTACACCAGCGACGGCGCCACCGAGGCCGGATACAGCGATCTGGACGAGGGCGAGGCGCACAGTGCGCTCGAGGCGGTCGACATCTGGCTCGCGGCGCCGTTCCATGCGGTCGGGATGCTCCGCGCGCAGTTGACCCAGGTAGCGCTCGCGGATGACCCGGCGACGCGCTACGCGGGTCTCGACGTGATCCAGGGGCTCGACTACGCACTGCCGGCGGCCACGACACCGATTCTGTTTCCCGGGCCGGGTGTGACGACCGACCTGGTGAGCTTCGGAGGCGAGAGCCCGGATCCGCTCGAAACGTGCGGCTGGTCACCCACCTCGGGCGCTGGTCTGCCGCTGATCGTGCTGCTCCCGCGGGCTCCGGCGCAGGGGCTAACCGGGACGCTGTCGGGGCCCGGTGGCGTCGAGTCGACAGGCAACGGTCAACTGTGTGTGGTCGACGAGTTCACCTATCACTCATCCGACCCGATCTACGGCCCGACCGGCGCCGCGATTCTCCAGGGAGACAACGCCGTGTTCCTGATTCCCCGCCGCCGGCTGGGGACCGGGACGTACTCGGTCAGCGTGTCGCAGACAGGTCAGCCCGACATCGACTGGTCGTTCTCCGCGGTCGCTCCCGTGACCCGTACGACGATCCGCGGGGTTCACGTGCACGGGCACATGGTTGACGTCAGCATCGCGACGCCGACCGGCACGGCGCTTCGCTGTGCGCTGGTGGCGCGGACCAAACACGGTCTCGGGCGCGCGTCGTTTCACCGCTGCGGTTCTGCGACGGTTTACCGACACGTTGCTGCGGGGCGTTACCGGGTGATGGTCGAGTCGAGCGAGGGCGACGCGAGCCGACAGTTCGCGGTCGGGTAGCAGCGCCTCGGGCGCGTCGGCGCCATCGGGTGTGTCTCACGGTTTGCCGGGCCAGACGCTCGTTCAGGTCAACGGCGTCCACGTTCTGTTCGTGATCGGGGCGCCGTGTGTGATCGCGGCGTTCGTGTGGGTCGCGCTTCATCACCAGTGCTCTCGCGGTGGCGCGGTCGGCGGGTATGTGGCGTGGACGCTGATCGCGATCCTGGGCGTCGGTTGCGTGCTCGGAATCTTGTCGGTCGGCGTGTTCATGGTGCCGGTCGCGGTGCTGCTGGCGTGTGCGGCGGCACTGACGCCGCGGCCCCTGAGCGCCTGAGCGCTCCCTCTGAGCGTGCTGAGCGCTCCGAGCGTTGTGTACGTCTGCGCGTCGGATGGGGGAGCGACGGCGCGCGGGGATTGACAGCTATCGCGCCCCTGTCTTGATGCTTGACATATAGTCGATCTGTGTAAAGCTGTCCGGGTCGAGCAACTAGAAGGAGACGCGGATGACCTCTGTGGCAGGGACTGAGGACTGCACCGCCGGCGCTCGGGCGGGCGCGCCCGACGGACAGCCAGCGGCATGGCGGGACGGCAAGCGCTACGCGTGGTTGCTCGGAGTGGTGGTGCCGACGCTTCCGTTCATCGTCTACGGGCTGGTGCACCTCACCGGGCTCTGGCTCTTCTGGTTCTGGGGGCCGATCCTGATCTTCGGCGTGTTCCCGCCGCTGGATCTGCTGATCGGCCTCGACTCCGAGAACCCCCCGGACAGCGTGCTCAAGTGGCTCGAGCAGGACCGCTACTACCGGTGGTGCACGTACGCATTCCTGCCACTCCAATACGCCGGTCTCGTGTTCGCGTGCTGGCTGTGGGCGAGCGGCGACCTGACCGTCGTCGACAAGGTGGGTCTGGCGCTGACCGAGGCGATGGTGAGCGGTATCGCGATCAACACCGCGCACGAGCTCGGCCACAAGCGCGACAGCCTCGAGCGCTGGCTGAGCAAGATTGCCCTGGCCCAGAGCGGATACGGCCACTTCTTCGTCGAGCACAATCGCGGCCATCACGTGCGCGTGGCGACGCCCGAGGATCCGGCGAGCGCCCGGCTCGGTGAGAGCTTCTGGGCGTTCCTGCCGCGGACCGTCAAGGGCAGCCTGGTATCGGCGTGGGAACTCGAGCGCGAATGGCTCGATCGCCACGGGCGCCACTGGTGGAGCATCCACAACAACGTGCTCAACGCGTGGGCGATGACGGTGGTGCTGTTCGGCGCGCTGACCGCCGTGTTCGGGTTCGTCGTGCTGCCCTACCTGCTGTTGCAGATGGTCATCGGGTTCCCGCTGCTCGAGGTCGTCAACTACCTCGAGCACTACGGTCTGCTGCGGCAGAAGCGGCCGGACGGACGGTACGAGCGCACGCGGCCGGAGCACAGCTGGAACAGCAACAACGTCGCGTCCAACGTGCTTCTGTACCACCTTCAGCGCCACAGCGACCACCACGCCAACCCGACCCGGCGCTTTCAGGCGCTGCGTCATTTCGACGAGGCGCCGCAGCTGCCGACCGGATACGCCGGCATGATCCTGCTGGCGCTGGTACCGCCTCTATGGCGCCGAGTGATGGACCCCCGCCTGATCGGCCACTACGGCGGAGACGCGACCCGTGCGAACATCCACCCGCGGGCGCGCGGACGCGTGCTGGCACGCTACGGTCCCGCCGGATGACGACGTCATATCGCGGAGCCGTCCGGCAACTGCTGCACGACCGGCTTCTGGATGCTGGCCGCGACGAGTTGCGCGGTCGCGCGTGGGCGCAGGTGACGATGGCGGAGATCGCAGCCGCGGCCGGCGTCAGCCGCCAGACGCTCTACAACGAATTCGGTACTCGGGACGAGTTCGGGCAGGCACTAGTCATCCGGGAGAGCAGTCGTCTGCTCGACGTCGTCGAGCAGACGATCGCCGAGCACGCGGACGACCCGATCGCCGCGCTGACGGCCGCGCTCGAGTGCTTCCTGACGATCGCGACGAGCGACCCGTTCGTCCGCCTGCTGCTCGGCGACGACGGCACGGGGGGACTGCTGCCGCTGGTCACCACCCAGAGCCGGCCGGTCCTCGAATGGGCGAGCCAGCGCGTCGCCGCCGCGATCCGCGTCCACTGGCCGCAAGCGGCCTCGGTCGATCTCGACGCGCTGGCGGACACGCTCGTGCGCCTGGCGATCAGCCACGTGACCGCGCCCGGCGGGCCGCCGGCGCAGACGGCGGCGGCGATCACGGGACTGCTCGCGCCCTCGATCGAGCGGATGCTGGAGGCAGCGCTTCCAAATTGACTTGCCGCTCGCTGGCCGCGTCTACTGCCGGCGAGCAGTCACACCGCGACAAGTGCGACGAGCACGACGAGCACGTCGGGTAGTCAGAGCATGTCGAGCACGACGAGCACGCAGGGCATGAAGTAACCCCAGCACCAACCTAAGACAGCCTGGCGTCGGCGATCGTCGGCTCGAACAACTCGACCGGGTTGCCGCTCGGGTCCTCGATGAGCACCTGCTTGCCGCCGACGCCGGCGACGATGTCGTTGCGGAAGCGGGTGCCGTGCTGGCGCAGGCCCGCGACGGTTGCTTCGATGTCGGCGACCTCGAGCTGAAAGCGATTCCATCCGCCGGGCGCCGGCACCGCGCCGTCGGGCATGGCTTGACCGCCACCGGGCCCGCCACCGGGGGCGGTGAGCACGAGCCGCAGGTCTCCGCGGGAGAGCATGGCGAAGGTGGGGGCGGGGTGCATGACCTCGTCGAACCCGAGCCGGTGGCAGTAGAAGTCGATCGCGGCGTCGACGTCGTCGACGATGTAGCGGACGCTGACCTTCGGCACTCGGTGCTCCTCCCGGTCGCTGATGCTTAAATACGAAACGTACGCGTATCGCAGCGATATGTCACGATCGAGTCGATCGCGGCGCGGGCCGGAGTGGGCAAGTCGACGATCTACCGGCACTGGCCGGACAAGCTCGCGCTGATCGCCGACGCGTTCGAGACGTTCCACGTGCAGATGGTTCCGGACCTCGGCGACCGCACCGCTCGCGAGTCCGTCGAACTGCTCCTCAGCCACGTCGCCGAGGTCGTCCTCGACTCGACGTGGTCCCGCTTCATCCCGGCGCTGATCGAGGGCGCTGAACGCCACCCGCGGGTGCAGGCGTTCCATCACCGCTACAACGCCGAGCGGCGCCAGGCGCTGATCGACCTGATCGCGCGCGGCGTCGATGCGGGCGAGTTCCGCTCCGGGCTCGACCCCGAGCTAGCGACGGTGGCGCTGCTCGGCGCGATCTTCTACCGCCGGCTGATGACCGGCGAGCCGTTGCCGCCGCACGGCGCGGGCGAGTTGGTCGAGTTGATCCTCGGCCCTGGCGCCTGAACGGAGATCACGACCGCCGCCGCCGAGGCTCGCATCACGACCGCCGGCGCCGAAGCTCGCGCCACTGCTCGGACCGGATCACCCAGTGCTCGTGATCGCGCCACCGCCCACCGATTTTCAGGTAGCGCTCTGCGGTGCCCTCGTGAACAAACCCAGCTCTGCGGACGAACGCGAGCGACGCCGCGTTCCCCGGCTGGATGTTCGCCTCGAGGCGGTGCAAGCCCATGTCTCCGAACGCCCGCGCGAGCACCAACTGCAGCCCCTCGCTCATGTATCCGCGGCCGGCGTGCGCCGCGACCGCGCCGTACCCGAGGAACGCGCTTTGGAACGAGCCGCGCACGATCTCGTTGATGTTGATGTAGCCGGCGATCTCACCGGTGTCGCGAAGGCAGACGAACAGCGGCTCGTAGCGAGGATCATCGACGCGGCTGAGCACGCGGTCGTACGCCTGATCCGTGATCGGCGAGGTCACCCACGGCCGGTGGAGCCGCCGGCTGGCGCGCATCGCCGCCAGATACTCCACGCGATCCGCCGGCGCCGGCGAGCGCAGCTCAACTCGCAGGCGCGCTGGCGGCATCCAAGGCGCCTCGGTATTCCCATAGGGACCGGACCTCCTCGAGGGTCAGCATCCGCCATCGCTCGGCCTCTTGTTGCCACACCCAAATCGTCACGTCGACGATGCTGCGGACGTCATCGAGGAGCTTGACCGTGGTTCTGAGGTCGGCGCCCTCGGCCAGGACCTCGCGGGTCATCACGTCAACGACCTTGAACTGCCTCGGGTGCCTCGGTTCGGGCGGCGTTGCGGCGGGCGGCTTGGGCTGAGGGAGAACGCGCACCGCAACCTCTTCGGACCCCGGTTTCTTGACCACGCGATCGAGCGGCACCATGTTCGCGCCGGTGCCTTTGGTTTCGGTGTCGAGGACCCAGACTCTGGCCAATGCCGTCCTTTCTAGAAGAGGTTCGCGGCGGGGAAAACGTCGCTTACTCTAGGTTAGCCGGGCCGTCACCCATAACGTCTGCGGTCCGCGGAAGCTGACGTTGGGGTCAAACGTCAGCTCCACGTAGTAGTCGATCGCCGGTACGTAGAACACCGGCCGATCGGCGAGCGGCAGGGAGCGCATCACCGCGAACGGGTCGGCTGGGAACTCCGGCGCGAGCTCGTTCGAACGTCGGCTCGACCGGACACATGACACGCTCAGCGAAGGTGAGCTTACGCCGCGTCGATTCCGAGCGGCGCGCATACCGACGCCGGCTTCTCCTCGCGCATCAGGCGATGTCGGAGCATCACGAACGCGGGCGCGCCGAGCAAAGCAGGCGTCGCCAGCTGGAAAAGCCGGTAGAGCAGCACGGCCGCCGCAGCATCGGAAACGTTCACGCCGTACAGCGCAAACGCGCCCACGAGCGCGCCCTCGGTGCCGCCGATCCCCCCCGGGAGCGGCACCAGGTTGCCGAGCTGGCCGATCAGGTAGCCGAGCACCAGCACGCCGAACGTGGGGACGTGACCGACGGCGGCGAAAGCGAACCCGAGCGCCGCGATGTCGAACGCCATGTAGGAGAACGAGCCGACGAGCGCGCCGAAGCTGTGCGTCCGCAACAAGTCGATCGCCTGGTCGACGCCGTCGGCAGCCGCCACCAGCCATGCCCGCACCGTCAGGCGCACGCGCCCACCAAGGGTCTTGTGGTCGGCATCGGCGCCGCGCTGGCCGAGCGCGCGGAGCAGCCGGGGGCTCAACCCGGCGATGAGCGCTCCGAACGCGGTGATCAGCGCCGGCACGAGCGTCAGGACGAACCCGCCCTTGCCGGCGAGGATCCCGAGGAAGACCCCGATCCCGACCAGGATCAACGCGAAGAAGTTCGCGGCGCTGGTGATCACGAAAAACGCGACCGTCCGGCGCGCTATGTGAGCGGTCGGCATGCCGGCCTGGCGAAGCGCCCACACGCCGAGCGCGAGGCCGCCGGCGCCACCCGCAGGCAGCAGCGAGTTCGCGGCCTGCTCGGACATCGCGATGTCGTAGCTGAGAGCCCAGGACATGCTCGAACAGAACGTCGCGCGGAACACGAGCAGGTAGCCGAGGCACGAGAGGACCTCGGCGACGGCGACGGCCACGACCCAGGCCGCGTCGGCGTGCTCGAGGCGTGACTTGACGTCGCCGAGTCCTGGCAGCGCGGTGATCGCGATCGCGACGAGCGCGATGATCGCCGTCACCTCGACGACGCGGAGCACGAGGTGCCGTGGATGAAGCTCGTCGGGCATCGAGGCCTCGGCGGACTCCGGGCGTGGGGCCTCCTGTGCATCCGAACGCGTCGCCACTTCGGATTCAGCTTACGCAGGTTGAGGAAGGCGCCGGACTACCTGGCAGGTAATCGACAGGGGACGCCGGCCGCGTAGGGGCAGGGCGCTCGGTCGGAGCCGCCGCGGTTCGGGGATCGGAGCCGCGGCGGTCAGGGACCGGTGATGCCCTGGAGGAGGTGGGCGGCGGTGGCGGCGTTCGCGGGGTAGAACGCCTCGATCGTCAGCTCGGCCAGCGTGATCTCGGCGGCGGTGCCGAAGATCGAGACCGTGCTGAAGAACGCGAGCTCGCGGTCGCCGGCGCGCATGCGCAGCGGGAGCACGATGTCGTTGCCGGTGCGGTTGTCAGGCGGCGCGTCGACGCTGACCCCTGGATAGGTGGCGAGCTCCTCGTAGAGGCGCTCGAGCTCCGGGTCGCCCGTGATCGCCGCCTGGCGTCGCAGCCGCTGCATCAGGTGGGCGCTCCACTCGGAAAGGTTCAGGATCCGGGGAGCCATCCCGAGCGGATGGAGCGTCGCCCGCAGCGCGTTGGCCGGCGGGGCCACCAGGTCGGGCGCCACGTCCTCGGTCAGGACCGCCACCGCGTCGTTGGCGGAGACCAGGTTGTAATGCCGATCGAGGATCACCGCCGGATAGGGCTCATGGGCGCGCAGGAACCGGTCGAGCGCCTGGTTGATGGGGGCCATCTCGGGCGCCTCGAGCGACCGCTCGACATACTGCGGGGCGTAGCCGGCGGCGAGCAGCAACCGGTTGCGCTCTCGCAGCGGGATCTCGAGGTGCTCGGCGAGACGCAGAACCATGTCCCGGCTCGGTCGCGCCCGGCCGTTCTCGAGGAAGCTCACGTGACGCGCCGACACGTCCGCCTCGAGCGCGAGCTCGAGCTGGCTGAGGCTCCGCCGCCGACGCCAGGACCGGAGCAGATCCCCGATCGACGTGCGTGCAGCGGCCGGCTGCGCCAGAGCGGTGTCGACGGCCATGGGCCGAACGTAGCGCGCGGCCTGCGGCGGCGCAATTACCTGTGAGGTAGCTGGATTTGTGAGACTGGGTGGTCCTGTGGAGGGCGGCACGCGCCAACTCGATCCTGAATCGCTCGGCGGCCACGTCGCGCGGCTGTATCGCGCGGCCTATGGCCTCACCGGGTCGCGGCAGGAGGCCGAGGATCTCGTCCAGGACACGTTCGAGCGGGTGCTCCGCCGCCCGCGTTTCCTCCGCCGCGACGAGGACGTCGTGTACCTGCTCCGGGTGCTGCGCAACACGTGGATCAGCTCAGGGCGACGTAAGCGCGAAGTCGCGGTGACGCCCGCCGGCGAGGAGATCGAGGCGATCGAGGCACCGAACGATCCGATTGCGCAGTCGATCGAGGGCGCCGCGGTGTACGAGGCGCTCCAGGAGCTGACCCAGCCGCTGCGCGAGGCCGTCGTCGCGGTCGACGTCCTCGGCCTGTCCTACCGCGAGGCCGCGCAGGCGCTCGGCACCAAGGAGGGGACGATCATGAGCCGACTGCACCGCGGTCGCGGGCAGATCGCCGAGCGGTTCACGACCTGAGCGCTTAGCGCTATGCGTTGGGCTGCTCGAGCACCGGCGCGGCGGCAAGCCCGAGGACCACGTCGGGCCTGGTCCGGGCGGCGAGTACGCAGGTCCGGCCGAAGCGCACGAGCGTGACCACCGACAACCCCGACGAGGTCGAGAACTCGCGCAGTGGAACGCCCTCGAAGCGCACGACGTGGGCGCTGGTCGGCAGCGGTACGGCCTTCCCGGAGAACACCGTGTAGCTGAGCCGGGTGCCGTTCGGCAGGCGGTAGAACACCGTCAGCGCGGGCCGGCCGCCGATCCGGTCGGTGCGGGTGCCGGTCGGCGGAACCGAGAACTTCGCGTAGTTCGGATACGTCACGCCCCCGTAGGAGACGTCGAGCAGCGTGGCGCTGTGAGCGGTCGGCGCGGGCCCGACGGAGGGCGCGAACGCGAGACTGGCGGCCGCGGGGATGCTCGGCCCGCTGCTGCCGCCGCCGGTCCCGGCGACTGCGATCACGATCGCGGCGCAGATCACGGCGAGGCCGGTGACCGCGATCGCGGGGCGCCACGGCGATCCGGACATCAGTCCCCGCCGCTGAGCGCCCGGCGCGGTCCGGCCATACCGATCCTGCACCTTCGCCTCGACGGCGCGAACGAGCCCATCCGGAACCGCCGGGCCACCGGCGCTCAGTGCATCGGAGACGCGCCGTTGCGACTCGACCTGTCGGCGGACCTCGGGCCGGCCGCGCAGGTCGCCGGCACCGGCGGCTTCGACGTCGACGGAGCGATCGTCGACGAGCCGCGTGATCTCGATGGCCTCGTGCTCGTCGGGTGTGGGCTTGGCTGACATGGCTTGGGATCCGATCATAGGGCGCGGTTTGCGCCTTGTCGCGGGGCCGCTGAGGGCGTACCCCACGATTAGAAAGACGCCTCCGGGCGGGCCTTTATTCCATCCGGATCTGGTGCTCAATCGCGGTCCGTATCGGGCCCGACGACGCATCCGGACCCTGCCCAGCGCCGTGAGAGATCTTTCATGGATCCCGATGGAATGCGCCCGAGGCGAGCCGCGTCTTATCGAGATGTCGGCACCTCGTGGGGGCCGGGAGAAGAAGGTGAGTGAACTCTTCCGCCGCGCGGTGTGACCCCTGTCACGTCCCAGATAAGGAGTACTCATGCACAAGCATGCGAAGAAGCACGCGCGTTCGTCGACGGGCGCGTCGAAGGCGAGCCGCCGGAGCCGTGCGGCGAAGTGGGCCCGCGTCGTGCTCGTGGCCGCCACCCCGGTGATCGGCGCAGGCGCCGTGGCGAGCCCGGCTCTGGCTCGCCAGCATCCTCACGGGTCGAACAAGTACCGCTTCGAGACCCTTGACAACCAAACCGATGCGACGTTCAACCAGTTGCTCGGCATCAATCAGCACGGCGTGATCGCCGGCTACTTCGGTTCGGGCGCGATGGGTCACCCGAACCAGGGTTACCTGCTGACCGCCCCGTACGGCCAGGGTAACTACCGGAGCGAGAACTGGCCCGAGTCGGTCCAGACCCAGGTCACCGGCCTGAACGATCGTGGTGTCACGGTCGGCTTCTGGTCGACGATGAACAACGGTGGAACGACGCCAGTGAATGACAACCGTGGGTTCGTGTCCGAGCACGGCTACTTCATCGACGGCGACTTCCCGACCAACAGCCCGGCGACGCCTCCGGTCGACCAGCTGCTGGGTGTCAACGACCACAACATCGCCGTCGGTTTCTACAACGATGCCAACGGCAACACGCACGCGTACTCGTTCGACATCAACCGCGACGTGTTCAACGAGATCACGCCGTCGGGGATCACCGGCCCGACCGCCGCCGCGATCAACAACCAGGGCGACATCGCCGGGTACGGCACCGACGCGACGGGTGACTCGTCGAACGGGCAGGTCGTCGGGTACCTGCTCCGCCGCGACGGCCGAGTCACGGTCCTGAGCGTCCCGGGCTCGAGCATGACTCAGGCCCTCGGGATCAACGACAACGACGAGGTCGTCGGTGTCTATCAGGTCGGCACGAACTCGAACGCCCAGACTCACGGTTTCACCTGGACGCAGTGGGGCGGCTTCCAGACCGTCGATGACCCGCACGGCATCGGCACCACCACGATCAACGGTGTCAACGACAACGGGGATCTCGTCGGCTTCTACGCCGACGCCACCGGCAGCACGGACGGGCTGCTGGCGATGGCGCAGCAGCATCACCGCGGCTGATCGGACCGCTGCCAGGGGGCATCGAGACCGGGCGCCGCCGTGGCGGCCCGGTCTCGTCTTCGTCGTAGAGGCGGCGCTCGATTGGCGAGTCTGATGGACCGCCTGCTAGCTTCGATCGAGACGCTTGATGGAAACGTGGGCTCGCTGCGGTCTTCGCTCGAGCCGATTGGCAGGATCGTCGACCGGGATGGCGGGCAACCGCCGGACGGGCTGATCCTCGTAACGAGCCGGATCCCCGGGGCAGACAACCGGGGGGTTCTTGGCCCGTGCGCATGTTCGGACGGATGGCGCCCGTCTAGCGTCCCCAGCCAACCCGGAATCTATCTGCGAGGTCATGCCCCATGGGTGAGATCGTCAAATTGATGCCACACCGCAAGCGAATCGCGCTGATTGCGCACGACAACTGCAAAACCCAGATGCTCGAATGGGCCAGGTTCAACCGCGGCACCTTGGCCGCCCACGAGCTTCACGCGACCGGAACCACCGGCGCGCTGCTGGCCGGCGAGCTCGGACTCGAGGTCAACCGGTTCCTGAGCGGCCCGCTCGGTGGCGATCAGCAGGTTGGCGCCGCGATCGCGGAGGGGAGGATCGACTTCCTGATCTTCTTCTGGGATCCGCTCGAGCCCCAGCCACACGACGTCGACGTCAAGGCGCTCCTTCGGATCGCCGTGGTCTGCAACGTTCCGACGGCGTGCAACCGCGCGACCGCCGACTTCGTCCTGTCGAGCCCGCTGACCGGCGAGGAGTACCCCCGGCCCGACGCGATCTTCCCAGAGGTCGACGCCTCGGAGCGGCTGATCGGGCTCGGCCACGACGCGGCGACCGCTTAGCGAGACCCGGCGCGACCTAGCGCGAGCCGGCGGGCGTCCGGCGGGCGTCCGGCGAGAGACGGCCCAGGGGGCAAAGGCGGTCCGTAGTGTTACGCCCCTGGTGTCCACCGCCGACCTTCTTCTGCACCCGGTCCGACGCCGGATCGTCCAGGCGTTCCTCGGTGACCGCGCGCTGACGACTGCCGAGCTCCGCGCCGAGCTCCCGGACGTCCCGCCGGCAAGCCTGTATCGCCACATCGCTCGCCTGGTCGACGCGGGCGTGCTTGGCGTGGTCTCCGAGCGGCGCGTGCGCGGTGCGGTCGAGCGCACGTACATCCTTCGCCTCGGGGCGGCACACATCGGCGTAGGCGAGTTCGAGACGATGACCGTCGACGACCACCGGCAGGCTTTCGTCGCGTTCGTGGCCGGCCTGCTGGGCGACTTCGACCGCTACCTGGCCAGGGGAGACATCGATCCGCTGCGCGACGGCGTCAGCTACAACCTGGCCGGGATGTGGCTCGACGACGAGGAGCTCCGAGACCTGCTTCGCGACATCACCCGCGTGTTCGAGCCGCGGCTGGCGAACGCGCCAAAACCGGGGCGCAAGCGGCGGATCCTGGGAAGCGTGCTGCTGCCGGGCGGTGGCGGGAACGGAGGAACGTGATGCGCAAGCTGGTCTATTCGATGAACCCATCGCTCGACGGCTTCATCGCCGGGCCCGGGGGCAACATCGACTGGACCGTGCCCGACGACGAGCTGTTCGGATTCCACATCGAGCAGACGCGAGAACTGGGCGGCCACCTGCTCGGGCGCGGCTTGTACGAGACGATGGTCTACTGGGAGACCGCCGACCAGGACCCGACCGCGTCCGAGCCGATCCTCGAGTTTGCGCGGATCTGGCAGGCGCTGCCGAAGGTCGTTTTCTCGCGGTCGCTGGAGGCCGTCGAGGGCAACACGAGGCTGCTGCGCGACGGCCTCGGCGACGAGGTGGCGCGCCTCAAGGCGCAGGAAGGAAACGACCTGGGCGTCGGCGGGGCGCGGCTCGCCGGCGCGTGCGCCAGGTTGGGGTTGATCGACGAGTACCGGCTGTTTGTCTCGCCGGTGGTGCTCGGCGGCGGCACGCGGTTCTTCCCGGAGCTCGAGGACCCGATCAACCTGGAGCTGGTCGAGACGCGGACGTTCTCTTCGCGCGTGGTCTACCTGCGCTACCGGCTCGCGAGGTAGGAGCTGCGCCCGTGGGAACGGATCGGAGCGGAGACGGAGTCATCGACCGGTGGATCACGACCGCGTCGGGTCGTGAGCTGCTCGTGCGGGAAGGCGGCGACCCCGCGGGCCGTCCCGTGCTCGTGCAGCTCGGGACCCCGAGCTCGCGACTCCTGTACGGACCTCACCTGCTCGACGCCAAAGAACGGGGGATTCGCCTAATCGCCTACGACCGGCCCGGCTACGGCGGATCCACGCCCCAGCCGGAGCGCACGGTGGCGGACTGCGCGGAGGACTCCCGCACGATCATCGACGCGCTCGAGATCGACCGGATCGCGGTATGGGGGATCTCGGGCGGAGGCCCCCATGCGCTCGCGTGCACGGCCCTGCTCTCCGATCGCGTCGTCGCCGCGGCGTCGCTGGCATCGCCGGCGCCGTTCGATGCCGAGGGCCTCGACTGGTTCGCGGACACGGGTGAGGAGAACGTCGAGGACGACAAGCTGATCCTCAGTGACCCCGAAGCCGCGCGGGCCAAGATCGCCAGAGACCGCCTCGAGTTCTTCGAGACGACCGAGCCCGATCCGGCCGGGTCGCATCCGACGCTGTTCTCGCCCGTCGACGCCGCGGCGCTCACGGACGAACTCGCAGAGTATTTCTCCGAGCGCAACAAGATTGGCCTGGGGCCGGGAATCGAAGGCTGGTGGGACGACAGCGTCGCCCTGCTGAGGCCGTGGGGATTCTCGCTCGACGCGATCCAGGTGCCGGTCATGGTGTGGCACGGTCGGCAGGACCGGATGGTGCCGTTCCAGCACGGCGAATGGCTCGTGCAGCGGATACGGACGGCGGACCCCCATCTAAGCGACGACGACGGCCACCTGACGCTGCTCCAGAATCGAGTCCCGGCGGTCCATGCATGGCTGCTCGACCACTTCTGAGGCGGCTGAGATCGTGTTGCGTTATCGCCGCCGACTCCTCGTCTTCCCGCTTGTGTCGGTGGCGTGGCTCGTACTCGCGGCATCGGCGCTCGGGGGCTCCGTGAGCCCGGCGAGGAGCGGCTCGGTGAGGCCGGCGACGAGCGGGGGCGGGGCGCCGATGGGAACGGCCGAACCGATGCTCGCCGCGGTCCCGTACATGGGGTGGAACACCTACTACGGCGTGGGTGGGGTGTTCGACGAGGGGACGATCATCTCCGTGGCCAAGTCGCTCCTCCACACGGGCCTCGCCCGGGCCGGCTACCGGATCGTGTGGCTCGACTTCGGCTGGGCGAGCGGCAAGCGTGACCGCAGCGGCGAGATCGTGATCGACCGCCACCAGTGGCCTCACGGCCTGCGGTGGCTCACCGACTGGTTGCACGGGCACGGCCTGCTGGCCGGGATCTACACCGACGCGGGCAAGAGCGGATGTCACGGACAGGGCGTCGGTTCGCTCGGTCACTACCAGCAGGACGCAGACCGGTTTGCCGCCTGGGGGTTCGACGCGGTCAAGGTCGACTTCTGCGGCGCCGGCCAGGCCGGGCTCGTGCCCAAGCCGGCGTACGTGAAGTTCGCGAAAGCGCTCGCCGATAACTCGAGCCACCGGACGCTGCTGCTCAACGTGTGCAACTTCTGGGTCCCGGGTCAGATCAACGGAACGCTCCCGACGGTGGCCAATTCCGCGTACTCCAACTACCGGTGGGCGCCCCGGATCGCGCAGAGTTGGCGCACCGACACCGACATCGGATTCAACAAGAGCATCCAGTTCGTGAACGTGCTGCGGAACCTCGACCACGACGCCTTGCACCCGACCGCGGCCGGACCCGGGCACTGGAACGACCCCGACTACCTCGGGCCCGGGCTCGGGATGACTAGCGCAGAGGCGCAGGCGCAGTTCTCGATGTGGGCGATCGTGGCCGCGCCGCTGATGCTCGGGAGCGACCCGCGGGCGCTGCCGCCGGCGACGATCAAGATGCTCGAGAACCGGCAGGTGATCGCCGTCGACCAGGACCCGCTCGGAATCCAGGGCACGGTCGTCGACCAAGAGGGGTCCGGGCAGGCGTGGAGCAAGCCGCTCGCGGGCGGGGCGGCCGCGGTGGCACTGCTCAATCGCGGCGCCCAGCCGCTCGAGATGACCACCAGCGCCAGCAAGGTGGGGCTCCGCTCAGCCGCGAGCTACACGATCCACGATCTGTGGGCTGGCACCACCGAGCGAAGCGCGGGCGCGATCAGCGCGCTGGTTCCGCCGGACAGCGTCGTGCTTTACCGGGTCACTCCTGCTCCGGCCTGATCCCGAGTGTCTCGACAGTCGCCACCCCACGAATGGCATGTCGGGTACGACGAGTACGCATGACATGAAGTGGTCCCGCGCGCCAGCGCGCTGGTTCTGACAAACCCCGAGCGATCCCAGGGCCCCCCAAGGCGACGCGAACGTGTAAAACGCAGCAAACCTGTGCGAGCGCCGGTGCTTTGCGCACATAAGCACCGTGGTGACGCTTATGTGGACTTTGCCGGCTGGCATGGGGCGGTTTGCTGCGTTATACATGGATTGGGCCGGCCGGTGGGGATCGCCGACACTCACCCCCGGCCGGCAACGATCGCCTCGATGTCTACCACCTCGAGTTGAAAGCGTTCGGCGCACTCGAGCCGCCACGCGTCGAGTGTCGAATTATTCGGGTCGCCGCCCTCCCGGGCCGGAACCGGACCGCATACCGGACCGCCTACCGACCCGCCGGAATCGACCAGCTTAGGCGGCCTGCTTGACGGGAACCGGGTCGTCGGTCCACTCGCCCCAGACGACCTTCGAGGACTTCACCTGGTAGCGGTAGACGGTGCCCTCGTCGTTGACCATGTAAGTGTCGACGTGGCCCGACCGGTTGTGCAGGATCAGCCGCTGGCCGCTCTCGGCCAGTCGCACGAGCGCCTTGATGTTCGACACGTCCACCGGCGGCCAGCCGAGGTCCTCGCCCGCGACGATCGGCACGAGCAGGTGCCCGTATTGAGTCTGGATCTTGACGCTCTCCTCGAACACCTCGCCGCGCTTGCGCAGGAACGCGTACACCGCAACCGGGACGGATAGGAGCAGCCCGATCAGCGCGAGCCAGCGCAGCAGGGTGATCGTGGGCGAGATCCCGAGCACGGTCAGGTTGGTCGGCGCGCTGCCGGGGGCGCCCGGGACGGCGCCCGACGCGGATTGGCTGTAGCCGACCTTCGGCGCGGTGGGCGAGCGGACCGGCGGCGGCGGCGCTCGAGGCGCCGGCTGCGACTCCATCGGAGACAAGCTGCGTTGCCGAGAGCCCGAAGCTCAGCGCCGGGGCGAAGCTCGTGTTCACCGGATGCCCGGCGACCGTGCCCTTGATGTGGACCTGGGGTACGACCGAGATCGTGGTGCTCGCGAGGCCCGCTGCCGCCGGTCAATTGCGCGACCTTCGCGAGCAGCGACTGCAGCTGCGGGATGTCGAGTGTCACCTCGGTGCCGGTGTGGTCGCCGGTGAAGTGGGTGGGAGGGACGAGCACGATGTTGTGGCTCCACCCGCTCGGCCCGGTGAGCTGAAGGAGCACGTCCTCGGTCCCGGTGAACGTGGTCGGCGCGTCGGCGGTCAGACCTGGTAGTCGATGCTGACCGCCACGTCGCGAACGAGCGTGAGGAAGATCGGGTCGCCGGTGGTGACGCGTCCCGTTGGGATATACGAGCCCCGGACGGACGTGTGCGCTGTACCCGAAGCTGCACCTGCTGCGAGTAGGGAGTGCTGGCCGGGACCGCTTGGCTGGCGGGGCGCGTGAACGCGATCAGGCCCAGCAACGAGAAACGCCGCGGCGGCGACAGCCGACGCGGTGAGGAGCGCACCGAAGTTGAAGGGGCGTTGATCTCGAGGGCTATTCACGATTGGGATTCCCCGGCGACCCGATCCGGTCGCGCCCTTTCGGCGGCGTCTGCGCCGCCGGCCGTTCTCCTTGACTCCGAAGAGCGTCAGGAGGCCGACAACTGCACACAGGAGCGCAGCAGCGACCTTCGTGTGCAGCATCTCGAGCACCCGGCCGAGGTGTGGCACATGCAGCCACAGCTTGCCGAGGAGCTCAGAGCGTGTAGGACGGAGAGGGTCGATGAAGTGGTTGTTGTCTCCCTTGAATACATACGTAGTTGCCGTCCTTGGCGATGATGCGGTGAAGCACCACGGTGTGGAGCACGGTGCTCCAGTAGGCGACGATCTCGCCGACCCGGTAGTTCGAGACGGGCCGCACGATCGCGAGATCGCCCGTGTGGAACCGCGGCTCCATGCTCACCCCGCTTGTGACCACGTAGCGGGATTGACCCGCCGATCGTGGTCGGGGCGAGGTAGAACCACGCCACGCCCGCGACGATCACGAGCGCGAGCGTGGCCAGACCGGAACGCAGACGATTTCGCTTCACGATGGTCATCCGCTATCCGGCTGATGCGGTCGGGGAGAGCCCGGACCACCTGTCCAGGCTCTCCCGCCCGCTTAGGCCATTTGGCCGCGACTAGCCGAGCGTCTCGCTCGTATCGCCGGTGCCGTTGCCGCCGGTGACCGACAGGTCGAAGCCATCCGTCAGGTCCACAGGGGTACCCGTGTCAGCAGCACCGCTACCGGTGGCGGTGCCGCCAGGGGCGCCGCTGCCAAGGAAACTGCAGGTGAGGATATTTGTGTTGGTGCCCGAGTCGTAGGCCCCCGCCGTGCAGACGCCGGTCTGCTCAGCGGTACCGGCCGTAGCGGACATCAGGCTGGCCTTGAAGCTGTAGCCGGTGCTGTAGTCGATGTCGCCGGTGCCACCCGACAGGGTCACCGCGACCGAATCGACATACTGGCCGTTCGAGTCAAGCGTGTAGCTGACATTGGTGGCGGTGGCGCCGGCGACGGTCTCGCTACCGAAGCCGGCAGTGGTGGTGTTGACCGTCAAGGCCGCCGATGGCTCGCGGTGAAGGCTGCGCCTCCGGCGGCCAGCAGGGCGATCACGGCAACCGCCGCGATGATCCTTCTGGTGTTGCGCTGCATAGTAGTAGTGACCTCCGTGTGGTCTCCGTGTGGCCCGCTGACCTGTCGGTCATTACTAATCGCTTCGCTTCCGTGGACAGCGGTTATCTGCCCAATGTCATCGTCCATGTGGCGAATGGCCTTTATCCGTAGTAACTGCGGATCGAATGCTCGGGTTTCCCGCCTACCGCACGGGCGAAGGGGGTGCTACGCGCGGGTTTACATCCGTTATCCGACGCCGGACCGGCGGCCCCGAGTGCGGGCCAGAGCGACGCCGGCGAGGCACAGGGCACCGCCGGGGAACACGAGCGCGGGCGGTACCTCGGCGAGGAACGCCCAGCCGAACAGCAGCGCGAGCGGCGGCACGAGATACGTCGTCGACCCCATCCGCCCTGCGGTCGTGCGGGCCAGCGCGTAGGCCCAGAGGACGAATCCGAGCGCGGTCGGCGCGAGGCCGAGGTAGATCATCCAGCCGATTGTCGAGGCCCCGGCGTGGTCGATTCCGTGGACGAGCGAGCCCGCATAGGGGAGGCAGGCGACCGCCCCGATCGTGCACGCGAGCCACGTGACCGTCAGCGGAGAGGCGTGGCGGAGCACCGGCTTCTGCGCGACGACCCCGCCGGCGTACCCGACCGCCGCCACCAGGCACAGGACCGCGCCCAAGGTGTCGTGCAGGCCGTGACGCGAGGTCGCGACTCCGATCACGACCGCGCCGGCAAACGAGACCAGGCAGCCGGCCACCAGCCTGGGCGGGAAGCCCTCGTGCAGGACCAGGCCGGCGAGGATCGCGATCAGGATCGGCCCGACGTTCACGAGCATCGCCGCGGTCCCGGCGTCGACGCGCTGCTCGGCCCCATTAAGCGCGACGTTGTAGAGGCCGAACCAGAGGACGCCACAGACCACGATCCCGGGCAGCTCGCGGCGGCCGGGGAGCGGCGCCCGGCGCACCAGGACGAGGATCCCGAGCGCGGCGCTGCCCACGAGCAGCCGCCCGAGCGCGAGCGCGCCCGCCGACAACTCGCGGTCGGCGAAGCGGATGGCGACGAACGCCGACGCCCACACGCAGACCGTCACCGAGACCGCGCCGACCAGCAGCGCGCGCTCGCGAGAGTCTCGGGAGACGGCAGGGGCCACCGCGGTCATACGGATAAAACGTTACGAGCCGCAAACTGTGATACCGGTCGAAATGTCCTCGCGGACCGGGGGCCGAGCCTGTGGCGGCATACTCAGGCGCATGGCAGACTCGCGCATGAACCGGGACACCGAGCTCGCACGGGGCGGCCTGCCCCCGCTCGACCGCGCGACGATTCACCCGTTCGTCGACGCCACCCCGGGTCCGTTCTCCTACCAGCGCATGGCCCACCCGGCCGGCGCCGAGGCCGAGCGGCTGCTCGGCGAGCTCGAGGGCGGGCCGGCGCTCCTATTCTCATCCGGGTCCGCTGCCACGACCGCGCTCCTGCTGGCCATGCTGAAACCCGGGTCGACGGTAGCCGTCGCCGGTGGCGGCTACTACGGCACCGTCGGCCTGATGCGCGAGCTGTCGCGTTGGGGGTTCGAGGTCGAGGAGTTCGACCAGACCGGCGAGCCGCCGGACGCCGATCTCGTGTGGTTCGAGCCGTGCTCGAACCCGATGCTGACCTTCCCGGACCTCGACGTCGCGATCGGTCAGGCGCACGCGTCGGGAGCCGTGGTCGTCGTCGACAACACCGTGCTCAGCCCGGTTCTGCTGCGCCCGCTGGAGCACGGCGCGGATTTCGTCCTCCACAGCGGGACGAAGATCCTCGCCGGCCACCACGATGCGCTGATCGGCGTGGTCACGTGCGCCCGCACCGAAGATCACGCGCGCCTGCTCGCGTTCCGCACAACCTCGGGAATCGTCGCCGCGCCCGACCCAGCGTGGCTGATGCTCCGCGGGATGAAGACGCTGGCGCTCCGGGTCGCGCGCCAGTCCGCCACCGCGCTCGAGCTGGCGCGCCGGCTCGAGGCCCACCCGAACGTCGAACGCGTGCGCTATCCGGGGCTTGGCGATCCGATCGCGGTCCGCTACGTCGACGCGTTTGGGCCGCTGCTGTCGTTCGACGTCGCCGACGCTGACAGCGCGGCCCGGGTCGAGCGCTCGCTCGAGCTGATCGAGAACGCGACCAGTCTCGGTGGCGTCGCGTCGACGCTCGAGTCCCGTGCCCGATACGAAGGAGCGCGCGTACCGCCCGGCCTGCTCCGCCTGAGCGTCGGCCTCGAGGACGTCGAGGACCTGTGGGCTGACCTTGCGCGCGCCCTCGACGGCTAGCCCGGCAGCACCGCTACCCTGCCGAACTCCATGAAGATCGTCTACACCCTCACCGACGAGGCGCCGGCGCTGGCCACCCAGTCGCTTCTCCCGATCCTCCGCGCGTTCCTGGCCGCCGCCGACGTCGAAGTCGAAGTCCGCGACATCTCGCTGGCGGCGCGGATCCTGGCCCAGTTCCCCGACTCGCTCGAAGAGGGCCAGCGGGTCCCGGACGCGCTCGCCGAGCTCGGCGAGCTGGCCGAGACCCCGGAGGCCAACATCATCAAGCTCCCGAACATCAGCGCCTCGGCCCCGCAGCTCAAGGCCGCGATCGAGGAGCTGCAAGGCAAGGGGTACGCGATCCCTGACTACCCCGAGGAGCCGGCGGACGACGACCAGCGCGACACGCGGGCGCGCTACGACAAGGTCAAGGGGAGCGCGGTCAATCCCGTGCTCCGGCAGGGGAACTCTGACCGCCGGGCGCCGGCGTCGGTCAAGGAGCATGCCCGTCAGCACCCGCGCTCGATGGGCAAGTGGTCCTCCGAGTCCCGGTCGCACGTCACGACGATGAGCGAGGACGACTTTCGCGCCACCGAGCGATCGCACACCGTCGAGCGGGCCGGCGCCGTCCGGATCGAGCACGTCGACCCGGACGGTGACATCACCGTGCTCAAGGAGAAGACCGCCGTGAAGGCCGGCGAGATCCTGGACGCGGCCGTCATGCGCCGCGCCGCGCTCCAGCAGTTTCTGGCCGACCAGGTCGCCGACGCCAAGGCGCGCGGCGTGCTGTTCTCGGTTCACCTGAAGACGACGATGATGCGGGTGTCCGACCCGATCATCTTCGGGCACGCCGTCCGCGCGTACTTCGCCGAGGTGTTCGAGGAGCACGGCGAGGCGCTGAAATCCGCGGGCGTGAACCCGAACGACGGGTTGGGCGCGCTGCTGAAGGCGATCGAGGCACTGCCTGACGAGCAGCGGGGCGCGATCGAGCAGGCGATCGAGGCGGCGTACGAGAGCGGCCCGCCGCTCGCGATGGTCGACTCGGCGCGCGGGATCACGAACCTCCACGCCCCCAGCGACGTGATCATCGACGCGTCGATGCCGGCGGCGATCCGCGCCTCGGGCCAGATGTGGAACGCCGACGGCAAGCAGCAGGACGCCAAGTTCGTGATCCCCGACCACTCCTACGCGGCGCTGTACGCGGAGACCGTCGAGGACTGCCGCCAGCGCGGCGCGTTTGACCCGGCGACCATGGGGAGCACGCCGAACATAGGCCTGATGGCCCAGGCAGCCGAGGAGTACGGGTCGCACGACAAGACGTTCGAGATCGCCGGTCCAGGTACCGTGCGAGTGGTCGACGAGGCCGGCGAGACGCTGCTCGAGCACGAGGTCGACACCGGCGACATCTGGCGCATGTGTCAGACAAAGGACGCACCCATTCAGGAGTGGGTGCGCCTGGCGATCTCGCGCGCGCGTGAAACGGGTACGCCCGCCGTGTTCTGGCTCGACGAGACCCGCGCCCACGACGCCGAGGTGCTCCGTAAGGTTCGACCGGCGCTCGAGGCACTCGACCCCGAGGGCGTCCAGATCGAGATCCGCGACGTCGCGAGCGCGGCGAGGTTCACGCTTGAGCGCGCCCGGAACGGCGAGGACACGATCTCGGTCACGGGCAACGTGCTCCGCGACTACCTCACCGACCTGTTCCCGATCCTCGAGCTGGGCACCAGCGCCAAGATGCTGTCGATCGTGCCGTTGATGCAGGGCGGCGGGCTGTTCGAAACGGGCGCGGGCGGATCGGCCCCCAAGCACGTCCAGCAGTTCCTGGAGGAGAACCATCTCCGCTGGGACTCGCTCGGCGAGTTTCTCGCGCTCGGCCCGTCACTCGAGCTGCTCGACGAAAGCGATGGCAACGGGCGCGCGAAGGTGCTGGCGGCCACGCTCGACCGCGCGATCGGCCGGCTGCTCGCGGAAGATCGCTCGCCGTCACGCGACGTCGGCGAGCTCGACAACCGTGGCACTCACTTCTATCTGGCTCTGTACTGGGCCCGGGAGCTGGCTGACCAGGGCGACGACGCCGACCTGGCCGACCGGTTCAGGCCGCTGGCCGACCGGCTCGCCGCCGACGAGGAGAAGATCGTCGAGGAGCTCGCCGCGGTACAGGGCGAACCGGTCGACATCGACGGCTACTACCTCCCTGACGTTGAGAAGGTCGCGGCGGCCATGCGCCCGAGCGCGACCTTGAACGACGCCCTCGACGGGCTCTAAGCGTCCGTAACCGGCGTCAGTCGCTGGTGATGTGCAGGCGCTCGGTCGGCTGGGCGCCGTTCAGGTTCGGCGCCGGCGAGGGCCCGAAGGACAGGTAGCGGCGCACGCCGGTGATCTGGAGCAGGCGCTGAACCTGAGAGGATCCGCGCGTGAGCGTCAGACGGTCGCGGTTCTGCTCGGAGATCGAGAACTGGAGCAGCACGTGGACACCGGCCGAGTCCATGAAGCTCACCCGATCGAGATCGAGGACGATCGCCGGCACGTCGGTGGCTGCCGCGATCGCGAGCGATTCCTCGAACAACGGCGCCGCGCACAGGTCGACCTCGCCCTCGACTGAGACGATTACCAAGTCGTCGTACTCGACGATGTCGATGTCTAGTTCGCGTTGTCGTCCATCGAGGGGAGTGCGTGCCGGGCGACTGGCGCCCTGCCCCGCCTGCCGGCGCGCACGAGCGGGATCACCTCCGCGGAGGCTCTCCACATACATGTGAATCAACAGACGATTAAGGGTTTTTTCTCGCGCGGAGATCGACGGGCTCGGGAATGTTGATTTCGGACATCAGCCGTGCCGTCTCGACCAGGCTCGCGACCAGCGGCGTCGGCGCTCCCTGCGGCCACACGAGCGTCAGCACGGCCGGCTCGGCGTCGATCAGCGGGATCGCCCTGATCCCGAGATGGCCGAACGGGACCGCGACGAGCTCGGGGACGGTCGTGATCGCCCGGCCCGACGCGACGATTGACGCCACCTCCTCCGGCGTGATCGCGTCGTCATCGGTGCGGCGGGCCGGCGCGCCCCGGTATGTGTCGAGGCCCCAATAGCCCAGCCACGCGGGGTCGGCCCAGTCGACGATCCCCGGGAACGTCTCATCGACCACCTCGCTGACCGTCAGCGCTGGGCGCGCGGTCAGCGGATGGCTCTCGGCCATGGCGACGACGAGCGGGCTCGTCCGGATCTCCTGGCTGGCGAGGCCCGCCGCGCTCGGCGCAAACCAGATCAGCGCCACGTCGGAGTCGCTGAGCCACGCGCGCCCGTCGAGGGTCGGGTAGCCGAGCTGGCGCCATTCGATCGTCACGTCGGGGTGCTCGGCCATGAACCGAGCGAACAGGTCCCCGGCCATCATCGGCGGGGTCATGCTCATGAACCCGGCGTGGAGCCGCCCGGCCTCCTCGCGTGCCCAGGAGCGAGCGGTGGCGCTGACCTCGTCGACGGCGTCAAGCGTGGCCTGCGCCTTCTCCAGGAACGCCGCGCCGGCTGGGGTCACGGCCACTCCGCGCGGATTGCGGTCGAGCAGCCTGACGCCGACCTGGGACTCGAGTCGCGCGATCGCCTGCGACAGCGCCGGCTGCGCCAGCCGGAGACGCCGCGCCGCGCGCGTCATCTGACCCTCGCGAACGACGGTCACGAAGTACCGCAGCTGCCTGAGGTCGAGGTCGCTCAGCTACCTCACACGAGCGTCCGTCGAGTGCCCGGCCTCTGCCATAAGGAGCCGTTATAGCACTCCCAGATGAACGTATTTGACTACGCCGGAGCCCTCTGGAACCATCGCTGCCACCTCACCACCGGGTGTCGGGGGCAAGCTATGGGACCGGTGCAGAGATGCGGGCCGGCCGTGTGATCGCCTGGGGCGGCGGAAACTCGGCGGGCCCGCGCTCTGATTTTCGGAGCGCGGGTTTGGCCGCCCGGGGTCGGCAGGCCGCCTTGGGGTTGACGGGCCCCTCGGGTCGGCAGGCCGCCTGGGGGTCGGCGGGCCCTCCTGGGTCGGCCGAGCACGCGCGCCGGGGCGGGCGGACGGCCAGGCTGGCTCCGCCTACCAGGCCTGCGTGCGCGAGCAGTGGGGGCAGCCGACCGAGGTCGTGACCAACGCCTCGAATGCATAGCCGCATTCGCAGGTGTAGAGCGCACGATCCTCGATGGGGCCCCCGTGGCGTCGTTCGCGAGAGGGGGCATCGCTCTGGGGCGGCACGCTGGTACGCGCGGCCGCGTTATGGCCGTCGCGTCCGCGTCGGCGCCACCGGATGCTGCTCTCGTTTGCTTTGGCTCTTGCCAACATCTCTAGCTAATAACGCTTCTGGGCCTGATTGGTTTCTCGATTAACACGAGGGCCGCTGCCCTCTAATACGACGTTAATCGGCAGACACCCCCAGGGCGTGAATGGCGACGGGTTCGGTGGCCGGGGTGTGGGAGAATCAGCCAAGGCATGGATCCCAGCCGCAAGCGCACCATACGGCTAACGGTCGCCCTAACTGCCGCCGTGCTGCTGGCGTCGGCGCTCGTCTACGTCAGCTTCACCGCCGGAAACAAGGAGTTCACGGCCTCCCAGCTGCTCGCTCAAGGCAAGCCCGGCCAGACCTACGAGCTCGCCGGAACGGTTCTGAATGGCTCGGTTCAGCGCGACGGCACCATGCTGCTGTTCCGGATTCGCGACCCCAAGCTGCCCGTATCGGTTCCGGTCAGGTACGAGGGAATCGTCCCGGACCCGTTCGCGGCCGGCCGCGCGGTGATGGTCGCGGTGCAGAAGAGTGGCCCGGGGACCACCTACGTCGGCCAGGGGAACTCGCTCACGACCAAGTGCCCGTCGAAGTACCAAGCGGCGGCCGCGTCGTAGTGATGTCCCGGACGGCCGGCTGCAGCTCGGGGAGTTCGCGATGGCGCTGATCGGCCGCGCGCTCCTCATCATGGCGCTCGGCGTCGCGGTGTTCGGCATCGGCGCCTCGATCTACGGCGCGCGCGCAGGCCGGCGGGAATGGGTGCTCGCCGGGCGGCGATCGGTGTACGCGCTGGCCGCGCTGGCGACGCTCGCGTTCGTGATCCTCGAGGACGCCTTCTGGCGGAACGATTTCTCCTTCAACGTCGTCGCGAACCACTCATCGACGACGACGCCGGCGTTCTACAAGCTCGCGGCAGCCTGGTCCTCGCAGGAGGGCTCGCTGCTCCTGTGGGTGTTCCTGCTGTCGCTGTGGTCGAGCCTGATCCTGTTCCTGGTCCGCAACCGGGCGCGCGAGATCGTCCCCTACGCGACCGCGGTCCTGCTCGGCTTCGCCGCCTTCTTCACGTCGCTTGCGGCGTTTTGGGCCAACCCGTTCGCGACCAGCGCGAACCCGCCGACGCAGGGCGCGGGGCTCGATCCGCTTCTGCTCCACCCGAGCATGATGATCCACCCGCCGATGCTGTACTCGGGCTACACGCTGCTGACGGTTCCGTTCGCGTTCGCAATCGGCGCGCTGATCAGCGGCCGCCTTGGCGCCGAGTGGATCGCGCTGACCCGCCGGTTCGCGCTGGGGGCCTGGCTGTTCCTCGGGATCGGGATCCTGCTCGGGGCGCGGTGGTCCTACACCGAGCTCGGCTGGGGCGGGTACTGGGCCTGGGATCCGGTCGAGAACGCGGCGCTGATGCCGTGGCTGTGCATCACGGCGTTCATCCACTCGGCCATGATCCAGGAGAAGCGGGGGATGCTGAAGGTGTGGAACGCCTCGCTGGTGCTGGCGGCCGGCACGCTGTCGATCCTCGGGACGTTCCTGGTGCGCTCGGGGATCCTCGACTCGATCCACGCGTTCGGGGCATCGACGCTCGGGGTCCCGTTCGTGATCCTGATCGGGGCGATGGTGATCGGCTCGATCTCGCTGATCGTCTGGCGCCGCGATCAACTGCGCTCCGACGCCCGCCTCGACTCGCTGCTCTCGCGCGAGGCGGTGTTCCTGTTCCAGAACCTGGTGCTGGTCGGGATGGTGTTCGTGATCTTCTGGGTCACGTTCTTCCCGCTGATCTCCGAGGCGCTGACGGGTACCAAGGTGTCAGTCGGGCCGCCCGCGTTCCGTCCGTTCATCGTGCCGCTGGCACTGATCCTCGTGCTGCTGTCGGGCATCGGGCCGATCATCGCCTGGCGCCGGGTGACGCTCGCGAACCTGCGCCGCGGGTTCGCGCTGCCGGTCCTGGCGGGCCTGATCACGTTCTTCGTTCTCCTGCTCTGGCCCGGCGGCCCGAGCTCGCGGCCGTTCGCGCTGATCATGTTCGCGCTCGCCGGCTTCGTGCTGACGTCGGTCGTGCAGGAGTTCGCGCGCGGTGTGGCCGCGCGCCGCGCGGTGACCCACGACCTGGTGCCGGTCGCGCTCGTCCAGCTGGTCCGCCGCAACCGCCGTCGCTACGGCGGCTACATCGCCCACGCCGGGTTCGCGATCATGCTGGTCGGGGTCGCGGCCTCCTCGTCCTTCCAGCACTCGCAAGACGTGCTGCTGTCGCCGGGCCAGCAGGCGAGGATCGACGGCTACACGGTTCGGTACGCCCGGCCGGTGGAGTCGGTGACGTCCGCGAAGATCTCGTTCGGCGCGGTCCTCGACGTGACCAAGGGCGGCCACCAGGTGACCACGGTCACGACCACCCGCGGCTATTACCCCTCGACGGACCCGACCCAGGGCATCGTGGGGCGGTTCTTCGACAGCGTGAACTCCGACAGCCAGGTCGGGCTCGACGCCGGGTTGAGGCGGGACATCTGGACGGTGATCAACGTCGACCTGACGCCGCTGGATTCGCTCATCAACCGCGCCAACACGCTGTTCGCCGCCTACGCGCCTGAGGTTATGACCAAGGCCGCGAAGCTCCCGCCCGCGCAGAGTCAGCAGCTCATGAACGGGCTGTGGACCGAGCGCGACCTCGCGGTGGCCGACATCGCACGCCGGTTCGTGACCCATCCGTGGCCGGCCGAGTTCCTGCTGATCGTCGACCCGCTCGTCACCTGGCTCTGGCTCGGGGCACTGATCATCGGCGGCGGCGGGCTGATCGCGCTATGGCCGGTGCCGTCGTTCGCGCGCCGGCGGACCAGGGTGGCGGCTCCGGCGCGACCCGCGGGACCCGCGCCCACGCCCACGCCCGCGCCGCCGGTGCCCGTCCGCGAGCCCGTCTGAGAGGCAGACGCGATGCAGGCGCTGGAGTTCCTGGTCACCTTCGCGATCCTCCTGGCGGTCGTGGCGTTCGTGCTCGCGCCGGTGCGAAGGGCGGTCGGGTTCCACAGAGACACTGCCGAGGATCAGGCGCATGACTCGAAGCTCGCCGATCTCGAGGCGGCGCGCGAGGCCAAGTACCGCG
Organism: uncultured Solirubrobacterales bacterium; assembly: GCA_963701945.1. Classification (GTDB taxonomy): domain Bacteria; phylum Actinomycetota; class Thermoleophilia; order Solirubrobacterales; family Solirubrobacteraceae; genus Palsa-465. The sequence goes on from CAVPBV010000005.1 coordinate 94,069, forward strand.
AGCTCCGTGACGCCGACCTGGACCACCGCACCGGGAAGCTGTCAGACGCCGATTACGAGGAGCTCGACCGCACCCTGCGAGGCGAGGCGATCACGATCTTGCACGACCTCGACCGCGCTAACATCGACCCGCGATGAGCACCGTCCTCGGAGTCGTCCAAGTCTTTCTGTGCGTCGTCCTGGTGTTCCTGATCCTGATGCATTCGGGTAAGGACGCAGGGCTGTCGGGCGCCTTCGGCGTGGGGACGGGCGCCGGTCCGTTCGGTGGCGGGTCGCTCGTCGAGCGCAACCTGAATCGCTGGACGGTCGGGTTCGCGATCGCGTTTGTCGTGAACACGATCGTCCTGATCAAGATTTCGTAGCGGGTTTTGGGGGCCAGGCTTCGCCTGGCGTCCATGGGGCCGTTCCGCCGGACGTCCATGCCCGGCGGCGCAGTCGCGATCCCCCGCGCGGCACGTGCGAGGCCCAATAACTACGCACTCGGCAACCCACGCCCGCCGAGTGTCGACTCGTGGCGGCTATAGCGCCGACAAGTTCGCACTCGAGGACGGCGGGGCGTCGAGTGTCGACTTCTTGGGGTAGCGGCGCGCCACCGCTCGCGCGATCCCGGGCGGGAGGCGGCCGTCGGTCGCCAGCCACCCGCCGGTGAGGATCAGGAGCAGGCCGGCGATCGCGCCCGCGCCGGGCTGCTCGCCGAGCACCAGGACGCCGAGGGCGACCGCGACCACCGGGTTGACGTACGTGATCACGGTGGCGCGGCTCGTGCCCGCCTCGCCGATCAGGATTGCGTACACGACGAACCCAGCGGCGGTGCAAAGCAGCCCGAGCACGACCACCGAGCCGATCGCGCCCGCCGAGGGGGTCCGGGCTGGCAGGTCAAGCGCGGCCCACGGCAGCAGGATCAGCGACGCGAGCGCGAGGCTTGCGCCCATCGTGGCGCGCGGGTCGAGTCCGGCGAGGCGGTGCTTGATCAGCATCGGCCCGATCGCGTAGCCGGTAGCGGTGATCATGATCGCGCCGATCCCGAGCAACTCGCCCTTGTGCCCGGCTACGTCGATGCCGACGAGCGCGATCACCCCGCCGAAACCGACCGCGAGTCCCAGGGCGCGGATCGGCGTTGGGCGCTCTGAGTGGTCGAAGCGCATCGCCAAGATCGCCCCGATCAGCGGGACGGCCGCGACCATGATCGCCGCCAGCGACGACGGGACGCGCTCCTCGCCGATCGCGAGCATCGGGAACGGAATCGCGATCTCGGCGACGGCGAACGCGACCAGCCAACGCCACCGGCTGACGACGCTGCGGAGCGTGCCGGCCCGCCAGGCGAGCACGAGCAGCACGAGCGCGCCGAGCGTAACCCGGCCCCACGCGAGCACCGGCGGCGTCATTCCGTGGTCGACCGCGATCTTGATGAACAGGTACGGGACGCCCCAGATCAGCGAGGACGCCGCGAACGCCACCCAGGCGCGACGAGTCATGCCCGGGAGTGTTGCAGCCGCGGATGTTCAGCGGGCGCTGCGCTCGCCGAGCTGGTCGACGAGTCGGAGCAGGTCCAGCGGGCTGAACGGCTTGGTCAGGAACAGGTCGGCGCCGGCCGCCTCGGCGTCGGATTCGACGTTGTCGCCGGAGGACGCGGTCAGCATCACGATCGTGAGGTTGCCCGAGGAGTCGCCTGCCCGAAGCTGGCGACACGCCTCAATTCCGTTCAGGCGCGGCATGTCGACGTCGAGGAACACGAGCCTTGGCCGGGTCTGGCGGGCGACCTCGAGCGCTTCGACGCCGTCGGCTGCCTCGTGCAACTCGAACTCCGAGACGTCCTCGAGCGTGGTCGCAATCAGCTTGCGGATGAACTGGTCGTCATCGACGATCAGCACCCCTTGCGTCATCGAATCTCGGTCGCGATCCGCTCGAAGATCTCGTCGTCGATCGAGTTGAACACCTCGACGACGCGCGGATCGAACTGCGTTCCGCTCTCGGAGGTGATCATCGCGCGCGCATAACCCAGCGAGCAGGCGGGACGGTAGGGCCGGTCGGTGGTGAGGGCGTCGAACACGTCCGCGACCGAGAAGGCGCGCGCCGCGAGCGGGATGTCCTCGCCGGCGAGACCGTCAGGGTAGCCGTTGCCGTCCCAGCGCTCGTGGTGCGAGCGGACAACCTCGGCGGCCTCGGCGAGGAACTCGATGCCGCTGACGATTTCGGCGCCGATCACCGGATGGCGCGACATCAGCGCGCGCTCCTCGTCGTCGAGCGAGCTCGGCTTGTACAGGATCGCGTCCGGGATCGCGACCTTGCCGACGTCGTGCAGCAGATAGCCGAACTCGAGCTCGGGTGTGATCGTGAGCTCGGGCGTGAACTTGCGCGCGATCACGAGCCCGTAGGCGGCCACGCGCTCGGCGTGCTTGCCGGTGTACGCGTCACGAGCCTCGACGGCGTTCGACAGCGCCCGCACGGTCGCCATGTACGAGCGCCGCAGTTCCTGGGCACGCGCCCGCTCCTGCTTGAACGTCTCACGCAGATCGGCAGCGTAACGCTGGAGCTGAAGCTCCTTGTCGGCCGCCTCGCGCTCGCGCCGCCGGAGCTCAGCGCGTACCTGCACGAGCTCGTCGATCAGCCCGATCTCGCTCTGGACTGCCATCGATTCAGCCTAGCGTTCTGGAGTCGTGCAACGTCTATCCGTACCCGTCCTGCAACCTAGGCTACCCGGACCCGTGCAAAGTTAGCGCTCCCCCCGGAGTGCGGCGAGCACCGCCGACGCTGCGTACTCCGCTGGTACGACCTCCATGCCGAGCTTGCCGACGCCCGCGGGCGTCGGCGTTTCGCCGTCGGAGACCAGGATCACCGCGCGCCGGACTCGGCGGCCGCGCAGGTCGAGCGCCTGGATGACCATCTGTGGATTGCGGATGCCGATGTCGACGAGCGCGACCTCGAACCGGCGTTCGCGACAGACGCGCGCCGCGGCTGCACCGGTCACCTCCCATTGGAACTCGATTCCGAGGTCGTCGAGCGCCGGCTCGAGGGTGAGCTGGAGCTCCTCGCGTCCGACCACGAGCACGCGCGAGCGGCCGGCACTGACCGCCGCCCCCAGCACGGACCGCAGCTCATCGGCGTCGATCGGCTTGGACACGGCCCACTCGCCGGCGAGCTCCTGGCGCCCCGAGAACACCGACACGAACACGATCGGCGTCGTCGATAGCTCGTGGTCGGCGCGGATCTGCCGGAGCACCTCGAACCCGTCCATGCCGGGCATCAGGATGTCGAGCGTGACCGCGTCGAAGTGGCCCTCGTGCAGCCGGTCGAGCGCCTCCTCGCCGCTCAGCGCGATCGTCGCCCGCACGTCGAGGACCGCGAGTTGGCTCGCGATGAGCTCCGCGATCTCGTGCTCGTCGTCGACCACGAGCACGCTGCGGCCCCGGATCGACTCGAGCGCCGCCGGCGAATCGAAGCCAGGCACGGCGGCGGGCAGGCGAACGCGAAATACCGTGCCGCGGCCGGGCTCGCTCTCGACGGCGACCTGGCCGTAGTGGAGATCGACCAGTGACTTGACGATCGAGAGGCCGAGGCCGGTCCCGGGATTCGACCCGCTTCGGTTCCCGGCGCGATAAAAACGATCGAATACTCGGGAAAGCTCCTCTTCGTTCATCCCGACGCCAGAGTCCGCGACGACGATCTGGACCCACGCGCGATCGGCCTCGACGCCGACGTGGAGGTTGCCTCCTTCGGGCGTGTACAGATGCGCGTTGGTCAGCAGGTTGGCCACGATCTGGCGCACCCGTCCCGGGTCGGCGAGCGCGGGCGGCGCGGTGGGGGCGACGTAGGAGCTGAGGTGCTGGTCCTTGTCGAGGACGCGCGGCTCCATCAACTCGAGCACCTCATGCACGACCTCGCCGACGTCGATCGGGCGCCGGTTGATCTCGACGTGCTGGGCCTCGATCCGCGCGACATCGAGCAGGTCGTTGACGAGCTCGACGAGTCGATCGGTCGACTTGAGGATGATCTCGACGAACTCGCGCTGGCGGTCGGACATGCTCTCGGGGGAGCGCTGGAGCAACTCGACAAAGCCCTTGATCGAGGTCAGCGGGCTCCGCAGCTCGTGCGAGGCGGTCGCGACGAACTCGCTCTTGGCGCGCTCGAGCCGGGCGTGCTCGCTCATGTCACGCACGGTCCAGACGACGCCCTCGTTGTCGCTGCCGAGCTTGGCGGCGGTGACGGCGAGCGAGCGCCCGTCGTGCTCGATCAGCATCTCGCGCTGGAGCGCGGACTGCTCGGGGGGCAACGGGCTCCCGTCGCCTTCCGTGTCGCTCCCGACGGTGAGCTCCGGGACGAGCTCGGTGGCGCGGGGGTTGATGGTCGCAATCGTGGTCGAGCCGGGCTCGGTCACGATCAGTGCGTCGCCAAGGCTCTCGATCGTGACCGCCAGGCGTCGCCGCTGCTCCTCGATGCGGTGCTGGGCGGTGGACAGATCCTCGCCCATCGCGTTGAACGCGCCGGCAAGGTCCTGGAGCTCGCGGGGTCCGGACGGGCTCACGCGCTGCTCGAGCTTGCCCTCGGCCAGGCTGTGGGTGGCCTGGACGAGGTCGTCGAGCGGGCGACGCATCGAGCGGACGAGCACGGTGATCAGTGCGAGCGCGCCGGCGAGCGCGAGCACGCCGGCGACGATGATCAGGAGCAGCGCCCGGCGCGAGGCGTCGCGGGCCTGCTGGCGGGCCTGCGCCTGACGGGTTGTCTGGCGGGCTTGGAGCTCGGTGGCGAGGGCGCGTGCGGTCGCGAGCGGGCCGTTGGCCGCGGTCGCGGCGGGGAGCTGATTACTTGTCGCGAGGCTGCGCGCCTGGTTCTCGGCGGCGATCTGGGCTCTTACGAGGTGTTCGCTGGTTGGGTCGTTTGCCGCGAGGCTCGTGGCGGTGGTCGCGGCGGCCTCGTAGGCATTCGCCACCTGGGCCCGCGCGGGCGCTGCTTGCGGTCCGCGCGCGTCGCGGAGGACCTCCTCCTCGGCGATCCCGGCGCCGGCGAGGTTGGCCGCGGCGGTAGCCAGCGACGATGTCTGCTCTAGTTTGTTTTCGTAGCTTTGGCGAGAGTTGTAGAGGCTCGCGACGCCGAGCGCGGCGATCGCGGCAAGCGCCAGCGTGAGCGCGACGAGCGCCAAGCGCAACGAGCGGGCGATGGAAAGATGCTGCATACGATGGAGGTTGGGGCTGCGGGTACCCGGGGTACCCGCAATGGAAAGGCGCTGCATACGACGGACGTTGGGGCTGCGGGTACCCGGCGTGATCGTACCCGTGGCGCCCCGAATCCAGGCACGTTGAGGTCTGGTTGTGGTGGGCTTGTCGTCGGGAATGCGCGGGTACCATGCGCTCCATGAGCCTTGCCAGGGCGTGGAGGCGTCAGCTTCTCGGCGCCTCGACTGCCGCGTTGATCGTTCCGTCCGCGATGGTGGCTGCGCTCCTTGCGCTTGCGCTCAGTGGCGCGTTCAGTCGGGTCGGAGTGCTCGGCCAGTTGTTCGTGGGACCGTCGCTGCCTGGGGCCTCGGTGGCGGGTGGTCAGCCCGGCTTGGGCGTCGGCTCGCGTGACACTTCGGCGGTCGCGCTACCGGTTATCCCGGTCGTCTCGGTTTCGGCTTCGGCTTCGGCGCCGCGGGGTGGCGTCGTGCATCGGGCTCCGGCGACACGCCCGGTTCTGACTGCGAGCCGCGGCACGGGCGTAGCCGGCGGCGCGATCGGAGGGCCCGGGGGCACGGTCGTGACGGTGGGCAGGGGCGGGTCGGGCGGCGGGTCGGCAGGGTCCGGTGGCGGGTCGGGCGGGTCCGGCGGTGGAACCGGCGGGGGATCGCCGGCGGGATCGTCGCCCGGGACTGGCTCGACATCGCCTCCTCCCGCTCCTCCGCCTCAGCGCACGCCGACGCCGGTGGACACGGCGGTCACGGTCGTTACGTCGGTGACCCAGCAGGTCCCGGCGCCGGTCGGCCCGGCGGCGACACAAACGGTTCAGGCCGCCGGCTCAGTCGTCGACAGCCTGATCCCCCAGACGGGGCAGCCATGAGATCGATCACGGGTGTGTTCGCCGCGCTCGCATGCTCCTGCGCGGTCCTGGCTGGATGCGGCGGCAGCGGGCCTGCCGTGGTGGGTCCGGGGCCGGACTCCTCGAGCGAGTATTCGAACACGGCTTCGGCAAGCACGGGAGCGGGCGCGAGCGCTACGGCCGCGCGCGCCAAGATCCCCGAGGCGGACTGGCTTCGGTTCGACTACGACGCCGCACGGAGCGGGGTCGGGCCGGCGGACACCGGCATCACGGCTCGCAATGTCAGGCGCTTGCGGCTGCGGACGGTCAGGCTCCCCGGCACCGCGGACTCGTCCGCGATCGAGTTGGCGGGTGTCACCGTGCGCGGGCGCAAACGCGACGTGATCGTGTTGACGACCACGTACGGACACACGCTCGCGATCGATCCGGGTAGCGGACGACGGCTGTGGGAGTTCACGCCCGCTGACATCCATTCGTATCTGGGCAGCGCGCAGTTCACGACCTCCACGCCGATCGCCGACCCGGATCGGAGGTTCATCTACGCCGCGACGCCCGACGGACGGATCCACAAGCTGGCGCTCGCCAACGGCCGCGAGGTCCGGTCGGGGGGCTGGCCCGTGAGCGTGACCTTCGATCCCACGCACGAGAAGATCGCGTCGCCGCTGAATATCAGCGGCGGATCGCTGATCGTCGCGACGGACGGCTACATCGGCGACATTCCGCCCTACCAGGGCCACGTGGTCACGATCAGCCTCGCCACCGGGCGGATAACCGCCGTGTGGAACACGCTGTGCTCGGACCGCCACACGCTGATCGACCCGCCCAGCTCGTGCCCCGCAAGCGACTCCGCGATCTGGGGGCGCAACGCACCCGTGATCGAGCCGGGCACCGGCCGGATCCTGGTCGCCACCGGCAATGGCCCGTTCAACGGCTCGACCGATTGGGGTGACAGCGTGCTCGAGCTCAGCCCCGACGGCAGCACGCTGCTCCACAACTGGACGCCGGTGGATCAAGCGCGTCTGAACTCCGACGACCTCGACCTGGGAAGCACGTCGCCCGCGATCTTGCCGACGTTTGACGGCCGGCGGCTCGCGGTCCAGGGCGGGAAGGCCGGCGTGCTCGACCTGCTCGATCTCGACGCGCTCGACGGCACCACGGGGCCGGCGGGTCCTCGTACGGGCGGTCAGCTTCAGGAACTGTCCTCGCCGGGCGGCGACCAGGTATTCACCGCCCCCGCGGTCTGGAGCCACAACAGCCGGATCTGGGTGTTCGTGGGCGACAACTCGGGCACGTGGGCGTACACGCTCGGCGGTAGCGGCGCGAGCCCTCGGCTATCGGTGGCGTGGAAATCCGGGAACGGCGGGACCAGCCCGGTGATCGCCGGCGGCCTGCTGTACGTCTACGACCCGGGCGGGTCGCTCGACGTGTACGAGCCCACGACGGGGCGCCAGCTTGCCTCGTTCTCGACCGGCGGCGGCCACTGGAACAGCCCGATCGTCGTAGGCGGGCGGGTGATCCTGCCGATCGGGAACGCCAACGATCACTCGACGAGCGGGACGCTCGACATCTGGCACCTGCCGGGTCGGTAGGTCGGGGGCCTGGCTCCGGCGGATCCGGCTGGTGAGCGTGGGTGTCAGGCGGCCTGCAGGAGCGGTTCGCCCGGGGCCGCGGCGCCGGGGACGGCCGCCGCGGGGACGGTCGCGACGGGGTCGGCCACGGCGGAGACGGCCACGGCGGGGACCGCCCCGGTGGCGAGCAGCCGCACGCTGAACACCGAGCCCGCGCCCGGGTTCGACGCGACGTCGATCGTCCCGTTCATCGCCTCGACCAGCGACCTCGAGACGGCCAGGCCGAGCCCGTTGCCCTCGATGCCGCGCACCGGCGCATCGAGTCGCTCGAACGGTTGGAACAGGCGCATGAGCTGCTGGTAGGACATCCCGACACCCGAGTCGATGACGTCGATGCGGACGCCGTCGGCTCCGTCGGGCCGGGCGCGGATCGTGACCGAGCCGCCCGGACGGTTGTACTTGATCGCGTTCGAGATCAGGTTGAGTAGCACCTGCTTGAGCCGGCGGGCGTCGGCGAGCGCCCACAGCGGCTCGGCGCCGGCATCGACCGTCACGGTCAGCGATTCGCCGGCCGCGAGTGGCTGGCACAGAGCGACCGCGCCCTCGATCTGGGCGGCAGTGTCGACCGGTCCGACGTCGAGCCCGGCGGCGTCCAGGCGCGAGACGTCGAGCAGATCCTCGATCAGCGCCAGCAGGTGGCGGCCGCCGGCCATGATCTGCTCAACGTTGTGGCGCTGGGACTCGTCGAGCTCGTCGAGCGCCAGCAGCTGGCCGAAACCGAGGATCGCGTTCAAGGGGGTCCGGAGCTCGTGGCTGGCCCGGGAGAGCGCCTGGCTGTTGGCGAACATATCCTCTTATCGTCGTAGTCGGCCGAAACCGTTAGCAGTAGTTCTCCCGAGGGGTGGCCGCGGCGAACTACGGCCGGGCGGACTACGTCCGGGCGAACTACGGCCGGGCGGACTACGTCCGGGCTACGTCCGGACAAACTACGGGCCGGGGAACTACGGGCCGGGGAACTACGGGGCGCGCTTCCTGGGGCGTTCGGCGGCCGGTTCAGGCGGCGCGTTCGAGCAGCTCTTCGGCGATCGCCAGGCTGGAGGTGGCGGCGGGGGAGGGGGCGTTACGCACCCAGGCCACGTTGCCGCTGACGCCGAGCCGGAAGTCGTCGACGAGCGACCCGTCGCGATCGATCGCCTGGGCCCGGACGCCGGCGAGCGCCGGTACGACATCGTCGGTGGAGATCGCAGGCACGTACCGCGCGACCTCGCCGATGAACACGCGCTTGGACGCCGACCGCTTGAGCTCGCCGGCGCCCGCCCGCCAGTGGCGGCGGAGCATGCGCAGCGTTCCCGGCCAGGTGATCGCGTCATAGGTGTCGCGCAGGTCGAGCCGGCGGTGGTCGTAGGCGTCGCGGGCGGTCGCCAGCACCGCGTTCGGCCCGAGCACGACCGTGCCGTCGACCTTGCGGGTGAGATGCACGCCGAGGAACGGGAGCGCCGGGTCCGGCACTGGATAGATCAGCCCCCGGATGAGGTGGGAGCGGTCGCGGCGCAGCTGCCAGTACTCGCCCCGGAACGGGACGATCCGGGGCTCGGCCGGTTCGCCCGAGGCCACCGCCAGGCGATCCGCCTGAAGGCCAGCGCAGACGATCACGCGATCGCCCTCGATGACCGCGCCGTCGCTCAGCTCGACCCGCGGCCGGCGTCCGCCGTTTCGGTCGACGCGAGCGACCGGCGCGCACAGCCTGATCTCGCCGCCCGCCGCGGTCACTTCGGCGGCGAACGCGCGCGCCACCGCGGCGAAATCGGCGATCGCGGTCTCGGGCGAGTGGAGCCCGGCGACCCCGCGCACGTGCGGCTCGATCGCGGCGAGGTCGCCCGCCTCGAGCCATCTGAGCCCCGGGACGCCGTTGGCCGCAGCCCGTTCGGACAGGCGCCGGAGCGGCTCGAGCTCGCGCTCGTCCTTGGCCACGACGAGCTTGCCGCACGCGTCGTAGGGGAGTCCGCGCTCGGCGCAGTACTCGCGGAGCAGCGCCAGGCCCCGCCGGCACAGCCTGGCCTTCAGCGAGCCTGGCGCGTAATACAGGCCCGCGTGGACGACGCCGCTGTTGTGCGAGGTCTGGTGGCGTGCCAGCGCGGGCTCGCGCTCGAGCACGACGATCTCGGCGCCTGTGGCGGATGCGGCTAGCTGCCGGGCGGTGGCGAGGCCGAGGATCCCGCCGCCGATGACGACGTAGCGCATGCCTTGGAGACTACGGGCGGGGTGGGTTCGGGCGGCTCAGGACCCGCCGAGGCGGCGGTCCTCCCTCGCCACTCAGGACCCGCCGAGGCCGCGGTCCTCCGCCGCCTTGTAGGCGATCTGAAGGAAGTCCGACAGCGTCAGGGCGGTCAGCGTCGACGCCGCGACCCGCGTGACGCGCGGCGCGAACATCAGGCCGACGTGGAAGGCCCCTGACGCCCACAGCCCGAGGCAGTAGGGGCAGGTAAGCAGCTCGCCCACGGCCCTGCGAGCGCCCTCGCCGCGCGCTCGCTCCTCGACCTCCGCGGGACCGCCGCGGCCCTGGTACTCGGCCGGCGAACGCGTCGCGCGCGCCGCGGGTCCCGCGAGTCAATGTGTCGTTGCTCATCCACCAAGGCGTACCCGTGCGGCCAGGCGGGAAACGGCCTCGAATATACGATTAGGCGGGGGTTGGCCTCTCATCGTCCCGGGCAGAAGGGCTCGATGACTTGTTCGAGTGGCGAACGTCAAGACCCCGCGCTCCCCAACGACCAGCGCGCGGTGCAGGCGAGCATGGCTCCCGGGCGTGGCTTTCGGCGTTCAGCGGCAGGGCGTGTGACTTTTGCCCCGAAACGAAGTATTGAAGAAGAGTGTTCTAGCGGGCAGAAGAAACCGGGTCCCGCTGGCGTCTTTCTCTTTCGGCCGCAGATTATCTAAGTGGCCGAACTTACAAAACTCATCGTTCGATGACCGTCGAACGATGCTATAATTCGATGAGCATCGAACTATGAATGACCAGAGGATTGAATTGGACAATTTTGAAGTAGATCGCCGGACTGATTCCCCCCGGTCCGGTAATCACGAGACAACCAGGCGCCTTCGGTCGAGCGGCACGAAGCGGCGCGCGACGACGGCTAACCGGCGACAGGACCGGCGTCGGAGCGCACACGCTGCCGGCCAGGCCGACACCGGCGCAGAGCTGCGGACAAACGACACCGCGGGCTCGCTCGACTCGCTCGAGCTGTTTATGCGCAAGGCCCGCGTGCACCCGCTGCTGACCGCGGCCGAGGAGATCGAGCTCGCCAAGAGGATCGAGCGCGGTGACCTCGCCGCCAAGGAGCGGATGATCAACGCGAACCTCCGGCTTGTCGTATCGCAGGCGCGGCGCTACCAGGGCCACGGCCTCCCGATGGAGGACCTGGTCCAGGAGGGAATGCTGGGCCTGATCCGCGCGGTCGAGAAGTTCGACTGGCGGCGCGGGTTCAAGTTCTCGACTTACGGCACGCTGTGGATCCGGCAGGCGATTCAGCGTGGGCTCCAGAACCACGGCAGGACGATCCGGGTTCCGGTCCACGTATCGCAGCGGCAGGTGAAGGTGCGGAAGATCGAGAGCGAGCTGAACACCAAGCTGGGTCGTGAGCCGACCGACGAGGAGATCGCGGCCGTTGCCGGTCTCGAGCTCGACGAGGTCATGGAGCTTCGCGAGCTGAGCCGGGCAATGACCAGTCTCGACCAGCCGGTCGGCGAGGACGGCGAGACGGCGCTCGGCGACCTGCTCGCCAGCGATCGTCCCGAGCCCATGGAGGAAGTGGCCGACCTCGAGCGTGATCAGCGCGTCAACGAGGCCGTCGAGCGTTTGCCCGCGGCCGAGGCGAGCGTGATCCGGTTGCGGTTTGGTCTCGCGGGCGAGGAGCCCCGGACTCTCCGGCAGGCGGGATCGGAGCTCGGTATCACCGCCGAGCGTGCCCGCCAGCTCGAGGAGCAGGGCCTCCGGCGCCTTGCCGCCACCGCCGAGCTCGAAGGACTGAGCGCGGCGGCGTAAGCACCACCGCAGTCTGACTTTCGGGGCCGGGCCCGGGCGAACAAGCTCGGGCCCGGCCCCTTCGTTTAGGCCGAGTGGCGCGCGCTGCGACCTCGGTCCGGGTCGCGCGCGATCACGCCGCGGCGCGCGCGATCAGCACGTCGCACGGGGCGCGGGCACACACGCGAGCGGGTAGCGAGTACGCGCTCCAGGGCGAGACCGCGCTGGCCGCGCGCGGGTCGATCACGATCAATGCGGCCTGGGTCGCCTCGGCGACGTCGATCACGGCGTCGACCGTATCGCCGCCGAGGAGGTGGGCGGTGACGCCGATTCCCTGCCGGCGCAACCCCTCAGCGGCCGCGGATAAGCGCTCGTCCGCGTCGGAGCGGTTCTCCAGCACGGGCCAGTAGCTCTCGACGAGATGGACGTGGGCCTCGCGGGCGGCCGCCAGCCCGGCGGCGACGGCCAGCGCCGGCGCGTCACCGGCGGCGCCGTAGGCGTGCGCGACGATCACGTTGGCGGGCTCGGTCACGGCCTCGGCCCGCCGGTGGGTGAGGTCCGCGACCTGGCGCCACATGCTGATCGCCGGGATCAACAGCCCGCGCGCCGCGGCGGCGAGGATCAGTCTCAGCGACGCGCTCGACTCGTCGCGCCCGGCCGGCAATTCAATCTCCAGCTCGATCTGCGAGCCCTCCCCATGCCTGACCGTGTTGCCAAGGCGCTCGAGCAGCCTCCGGGCATCGGTGTTCTCGGCGAGCACGAGCGCGGTGAACCGCTCGACGCCCTCCTCGCGGGCCCGTTCGACCAGGCGCTCGAGCAATTGCCCGCCGAGGCCGCGGTTCTGCCAGTCGTCGGCGACGACGATCGCGCACTCTGCGACGCCGTCGCTGACACGCACGAACCGGGCCACGCCGACCGCGTCGTCCTCGTCGGCGAGGGCCAGCAGCGCCTCGTGGTCGTGGTGGTCGACGTCGGTCAGGTACGACAACTGCTTATCGCCGAGCTCGGTCAGCGGGGTCTGGAAGCGCAGATAGCGCGACCGATCGGACAGGCGCTCGAACCCGGCGCGCAGCAGCTCTCGGTCGGCCGGTTCGATCGGACGGATCACCACCGAGGAGCCGTCGCGCAGACGTGTCCTCGATGGCGGCGTCAAGAGCTCGAAAGCGGCGCGCCGCTGGCCGCCCGGTCGGCGGCGTGCGCGTGGTCGGCGATCGCCGGCACCAGCTGCGGCCACGCGGCTTCGGGGAGATCGTGACCCATCCCCTCGATTGTCATCAGCCGTGCTCCGGGAATCGCCTTCGCTGTGGCCTTGCCACCGGACGGGCTCACCATTGGGTCCTTGGATCCGTGGATCACGAGCGTCGGCGCCTTGATCCGGCGCAGTTGCGCCGTGCGGTCTCCGGAGGCGACGATCGCTCCGAGCTGGCGGCCCGACGCGTCGGGGTCGTGGCCGCGGTCGTAGCTCCGCGTCATCATGTCGCGGATCCGCTCGGTGTCCTGGGGCAGACCGGTCGAACCGATTGTCGCGAACATGTGCGACATGTGCTCGATGTACGCCTCGCGCTCGGTGGGCGCGGCGCGCAGTAGGTAGGGGTAGATCCGGAACGCCGGCTGGCCCGACCACCGGTTGCCGGTCATCGACATGATCGACACCAGCGAGCGCACTGAGTCCGGATGCTGGGCGGCGAGCGTCTGGGCGATCATGCCGCCCATCGACGCGCCCACGATGTGCGCCGGGGCGAGACCCAGCGTCGACAGCAGTCCGGCCGCGTCGTTCGCCATGTCGCCGAGGTCGTAGAGGACCGGCGATATCTTCCGGCGCAGCAGCTGACCCGGTGTCGGAGGCCGGCCGTGGATCCGGGTCGAGCGCCCGGCGTCGCGGTTGTCGAACCGAACGACGTAGAAGCCGCGGCCGGCAAGTTGCTCGCAGAAGTCTTCGGGCCAGCCGAGCATCGACATCCCGAGTCCCATGATCAGCAGCATGGGCGGGTCGGTCTCGTTGCCGAACGTCTCGTAGCAGAGCGTGATCGCGCCGCCGATATCGCAGAACTGCTCAGCCATACAGCCCCTCGAACACGTCCGCGTAGCGCTCGCTGACCACGTTCCGCTTGAGCTTCAGCGTCGGCGTGAGCGCGCCCCCCTCCTGGGTGAGGTCGTGGTCGAGCAGCGCGAACTTCTTGATCTGCTCGACCTGGGCGTACTTGGCGTTGGCGCGGTCAAGTACCTCCTGGACGAGCTGCTTGATCTCGTCGGTTTGCACCAGCGAGGCCATGTCCTCGGGCAGGCCTCGCTCCTTGGCCCACAGGGCGATCTCCTCGGGGTCGAGCGTGATCAGCGCGACCGGGTACGGACGGCGGTCCCCGTACATGACCGCCTGCGACACCCACCGCGACTGCTTGAGGTCGTTCTCGAGATTCGCGGGCGTCAGGTTCTTGCCGCCGGCGGTGATGATGATGTCCTTCTTGCGGCCGGTGATCGTCATGTAGCCGTCATCGTCGATCGAGCCGAGGTCGCCGGTCTGGAGCCAGCCGTCGTCGGTGAACGTCTCGCGGGTCGCGTCGGGGTTGCGCCAGTACTCGCGGAACACGTTCGGGCCCTTGATCAGGATCTCGCCGTCGTCGGCGATCTTCAGCTCGACGCCCGGCAGCGCGCGCCCCACGGTGCCGAGCCTCATGTGCTCAAGCGTGTTGACCGTTCCGAGGGCGGTGGTCTCGGTCATGCCCCATCCCTCGAGTACGGGCACGCCGCACGCGTAGAAGAACTCGAGGATCTCGACGGAGATCGGGGCGGCGCCCGACACCGCCTTCTCGAGCTTGCCGCCGAACAGTCCGCGGACCTTTCCGTACAGGGCCTCCTCGGCCCGGTCGTAGGCCGCGCTCAGCTCCTCCGGGACAGATTCGCCCCGGGCGCGAAGCTGCCGAACCTTCAGCCCCACCTCGACCGCTGCCCGGAGCTGCTCCTCGCTCTCGGCCATCGACAGCGCAAGCGCGTAGAGCTTCTCGAAGATCCGCGGCACCGAGGGGAAGTACGTTGGCGAGGTCTGGATCGTCTCGGCGATGATCTGCTGGGTGTCGCCGCCCCAGTAGACGATCCCGGTGCCGACGTCGAACGAGGCCAGCTGCACGGTCAGCGCGAACACGTGCGCCAGCGGCAGGTACAGGTAGCTCAGGTCTTCCTCGGTGACGAACCCGATCTCCTGGCACATCACACCGACCGACGCGCAGTTGCCGTGGCTGAGCACGACGCCCTTGGGCGCTCCGGTCGTGCCGGACGTGTAGATGATCGTGTAGGGGTCGCCAGGTGCGACTGCCGCGCAGCGCCGATCAAGCTCGGAGCGGTTGCCGCCGCGGCCCTGCTCGCGGAGGCCGTCGATCGTGAGGTGCCCGCCGTCGGCGGCCGGGTCGGGGTCGGGGTCGCCGGCGGAGCCGGGGTCGGGATCGGGGTCGATCAGGATGACGTGCTCGAGGTCGGGCAGCCCGCCCCTGACCTTGTCGATCTTGGTCGCGTGGCCCGCGGCCTCGCAGATGACGATCCTCGAGTCGGAGTTGCCGGCGACCCATTCGCACTCCTCGGGGGAGTTCGTCGGGTAGATCGGCACGACCACGGCGCCGGCGCGCGAGATCGCGAGGCTCGAGAACGTCCACTCCGGGCGGGTGTTCGCGAGCAGCGCGACCCGGTCGCCGCGCTCGATTCCGAGCCCCACCAGCCCGAGCGCGATTTCGTCGACGATCTCGGCGACCTCGGCGAACGTCAGCTGCCGCCATTCTCCGTCCCGCTGAAAGCGGGCCGCGACCCGGTCACCGTGTTGCTCCGCGGCGTTCGCCGCGGCTCGCGCGATCGTCCTGTTGCTGGCCTCTACAGCCTCTGTCGCCATCGATCAACCTCCTGCAGTCGTTGCTTCCCGCAGTGATGATCCTGACAGGTTCAGGACCCTAGCCCGAGCAGCCGCGCCGCGTTCGCGAACCCGACCTTCTCCCGGTCGGCCTCGCTGATCGGCGCGCCCAGTATGAACTCGCGGCCTTCCGCATTGCTGCTGTACGGGTAGTCGACCGAGAACATCACGCGGTCGGCGCCGACCACCTCGAGTAGGCAAGTCAAGGGTGGGTAGGTGAACATCCCGCTGGTCGTGAAGTGGAAGTTCGCGGCCACGTAGTCCTCGAGCGGGCGCGTGAGGCCCGCCTGCTGGCGCAGCACCCGCGACGAGCGCGCGAGGAAGAACGGGAGCGCCTCGCCCATGTGGCCGACGATCATCTGGAGCCCGGGGTACTGGTCGAACACCCCGCCGACGATCAGCCGCAGTACATGCAGGCCGGTGTCGACGTGCCACCCCCAGCCCGCCATCGACAGCGCCTGCCCGACCTGCGGCTCCAGGCCGCCGTAGTAGGCATCGCGGACCGCGGGCGGCGGCGGCGTCGGGTGCAGGTAGATCGGGACGCTCAGGCGCTCCGCACGCTCGAAGATCGGCCAGAAGAAGCGGTCGTCCAGGAAACGGCCGCGAACGTGGCCGTTGATCAGGGCGCCCTTGAACCCGAGCTCGGCGGTGGTTCGCTCGAGTTCGTCCGCGGCTTCTTGCGGCGCCCCGGTCGGGAGTGTCGCGAACCCCGCGAACCGGTCCGGATGCGGCGCGATTGATGCGGCGAGGTAGTCGTTCGCCTCGCGGGCGAGTCCGATCGCATCGGCGGGTTCGATCTGCTCGGTGCCGGGCGCCCCGTGCGAGATCACCTGGATGTCGATCCCGCCCGCGTCCATGTCGGCGAGGCGCTGGTCCCCGAGGTCATCGAGCTTGGCCTGGATCTTCGCCATCGGGCTGTCAGGCGCGGGATCGGGGAGCCCGCCCACGGACTTCAGCGCCGGCGCGCGATAGTGCTCTTCGAGCGTGATCAGTCGCATGGCCTAGTGGCGCGCGCTCCACTTGGCCATCCGCACGAACATCTCGGGAGGCGTGAGCGGCGGGAGTGACGGGTCGAGTTCGCGGTAGAGCGTGGCCACGTTGGCCGCGATCCGCTCGGGGTCGCCCCAATCGCGGAAGTCGCTGATGTCGATGTCGTCGGCCGCCGCCTCGTCGTCCATGCCGGCGTCAAACCGCTTGGACGCCTCGTCGCGGACGTAGGAGAAGTAGCGCTGCACGTCTCGGACACCCGACTCGTCCGTGACGGGGCCGTGACCCGGGACGATCGTCCTCGCGCCCAATTCGATGATGCGGTCACACGCGGTCAGCCAGTTCGACACCGGTCCGGCCCACATTATCGGCGTGCCCTCGATGAACAGGATGTCGCCGGTGAACACGACGCTCGCGTCGGGCACATGGGCGATCGCGTCGCCGTGCGTATGCGCGGGACCGAGCTCGATCAGATGGATCTCGCGATCACCGACCGTCAGCTCGTGACGTCCCTCGAACGACTCGGTCGGCAGCCGCTCAATCACCGAGGCGAAGTCGAACTTCCGCATGCTGCGCTCCGCGAACGCGGTGAACTCGGGGCCGAGGTCGAGCTCGTTGAACAGGATGTTGGCCGCGGCCGCCGGCGCCGCCTTCATGTCCTCGATCGCGCCGGCGGTCGCCACGATCGGGATGCCGTCGGGCAGCAGCGAGTTTCCGAACCAGTGGTCGCCGTTGCCGTGGGTGTTGAAAGCCTGCTCGATCGGATTGCTCTGCGTGACCGGTTGCATGGCGTTGAGCATGTCCTTCGTAAGCGTCAGGTCGAAGAGGGTGTCGACGAGCAGCGAGGTTCCGGCGTCGGTGATCAGCCCGGCGTTGCTCCAACCCCAGCCGCCGTCCGGCTGGAGATACGCGTACAGCCCATCGCCGAGCTCGTGCAGTCCCCGTTCGTAGGCGATCTTCATAGCGTTTTAGAAGTCCGGTTCGGCCGGGAGGCCCACGTAGTTCTCGGCCAGGCTGCGCGCGGCCGCCTCGGACCGCTCGACGTACTCGAGGCGGGCCAGCTGCATCCGGCGCTGGAACGGGCCACCGCCGAGGTCGTGGAGCATCTGCGTCATGTAGTTCGAGAAATCCTGGGCGCGCCAGACGCGGCGCAGCGCGGCTCTCGTGTAGCCCTCGACGCGCTCGGCGTTGCCCTCCCTGATCAGGTCCCTGAGCGCCGGGGCGAGGAGCCGGACGTCGTTGACGGCCAGGTTGAGGCCCTTGGCTCCGGTCGGCGGGACGATATGGGCCGAGTCGCCGGCCAGGAACAGGCGGCCGCGCTGCATCGGCTCGGCCACGAACGAACGCATCGGGGTGATCCCCTTGTCGAAGATCGTGCCCGTGTTGACGTCGCCCAGGCGCGTGCCGAGCTCGCTCCAGATCCGGTCGTCGGGCCAGTTGCCGATGTCGTCGTCGGCGTCTACCTGGAGGTACAGGCGGCTGATCTTCTGGGAGCGCATCGTGTACAGCGCGAAGCCGTCCTCGTGCCAGGCGTAGATCAGCTCGTCGGTGGCGGGGTGCGCTTCCGCGAGGATCCCGAGCCAACCGAACCCGTACACGTAGTCGTACTCGGTCAGATGCTCGGCGATCGTCGGGCGGCTGACGCCGTGAAAGCCATCGCATCCCGCGATCGCGTCGCACGTCAGTTCGTCCGTCTTCCCGGCGTGCTCGTAGGTGATCCGGGGGTGATCGGTCTCGATGTCGTAGAGCTCGACATCGCTCACCTCGAACAGGATCGGCACGCCCCGGTCGAGCAAAGCCTGCGTGAGGTCCTTGACGACCTCCTGCTGGCCGTAGATCGTGATGTGCCGGCCGGTCAGCCCGGCCATGTTCACGTAGTGGTTCTTGTCGTGGTAGCGGAGGTAGATACCGTTGTGCTCGAGGCCCTCACGGTCGAGCCGCTCGGCGATGTCGAGCTCGTGGAGCAGGTCCACGGTGTTCTGCTCGAGCAGGCCGGCCCGGACGCGCTTCTCGACGTACTCCCGGTCGCGCGCCTCGAGCACGACGCATTCGATCCCCTCGCGGTGCAGCAACATCGCGAGCATCAGCCCCGCGGGACCGGCCCCGACGATGCCTACCTGGGTGCGCACTGGCGCGAGTCTATTCGTGGACCTATTCGTGCGCCGCCACGAGAATCACGTCGAGCGTGCGGGGGCCGTGGACGCCTTTGACGCGGACCATCTCGATGTCGACGGTGGCGGACGGGCCCGAGATGAACGTCAGCGGGCTGGTGGGTCGCAGGTGGGCGAGGGCCTCGGGAACCGAGGGCACGATCTGTTCGGTTCGCACCACGCACAGGTGATAGTCGGGGAGGAGCGTGAGCGCGCGCCGCCCCATGCCCGGGCCGCCGTCGAGCACGATCGTGCCGGTCTGGGCGATAGCGAGCGCGCAGGTTGTGACCACGCCGTCCGCTGTGTCGAGGGCGTCGTTGTCGAGTGGGGGTGTGTCTTTTATTGGATTTACGGTGGTCAGCCAGCCGGCGGGGACGCCGTCGGGCGCGATGATGTTGTGCGCCTGTCGCTCGGCGAGTGTGGTTTGGACGGTGGCTTCGAGCGCGTCCGGGGTCGTCTGGATGGCGCGGGCGTCGTAGTGGGCAAGGCGTTCGAGGAATTGTTCGAGCCCGTCTTGCGTTGTTTGTCGGTACTCGCGGGGGATGTCGTTCGACGGTTGGCGCCCGATTGCGGCTCGGACGCGCCCCAAGATCTTTTCGCGCGCTGTCATCGGCGCTGGGTCCACCATTCCCGGAAGGACTGGGGCGGAGGGTCGGGGAGGTCCCGGGTCCGCGTCCATCGCGACAGGGGCGGCGGGGCGCCGTGTTTGAATGCGCGCAGGAGCGGGGCCAGCTTGAGCGCCGCGGTCCACCGTTTTCGGCCGCTCATCGCCTGGGCGGCTGCTTGGAACGTCGCGTCTTGCAGTTTGTGGCGTTCTGCCTTCACGGCGTCGTGGCGGAGCTTCACGAGCACGGTCGGGATGTCGATTTCGACCGGGCACACCTCGTAACAGGCGCCGCACGGGGACGACGCGAACGGAAGCTCGGGAGCGTGCTCTACCCCGGCCATCAGCGGCGTGAGGATCGCGCCGATCGGCCCGGGATAGGTGGCGCCGTACGCGTGGCCGCCGGTCCGCTCGTACACCGGGCACACGTTGAGGCAGGCGGCGCAGCGGATGCACCTCAGGGCCTGGCGTCCTGTGTGGTCGGCGAGGGCCTTCGTACGGCCGTTGTCGAGGAGGACGATGTGGACGTTCTGCGGCCCGTCGTTTTCCGTGACGCCCGTCCAGATCGAGTTGTACGGGTTCATCAGCTCGCCCGTCGAGGAGCGCGGAAGCAGTTGGAGGAACACCTCGAGGTCTCGGAACGTGGGAATCAGCTTCTCGATCCCGACGACGCTGATCAGGGTCTCGGGCAGGGTCAGGCACATCCGGCCGTTGCCCTCGGACTCGGCGACGAGCAGCCCGCCGGTCTCGGCGATCGCGAAGTTCGCGCCGCTGACCGCGACCGGTGTCTTCAGGAACAGCCGTCTGAGGTGGAGCCTTGCCGCCTCGGCCAGGTCCTGGGGGTCATCGGTCAGGTCTTTTGGTGCATCCGGCATGTGGTCGCGGAAGATCTCGCGGATCTCGGCGCGGTTGCGGTGGAGCGCCGGCACGACGATGTGGCTCGGGCGGTCGTGCGATAGCTGGATGATCATCTCGGCCAGGTCGGTCTCGTGCGCGACGATCCCTTGGTTCTCGAGGGCCTTCACGAGGCCGATCTCCTGGGTCGCCATCGACTTGACCTTGATGACTTCGGTGTGGCCGGTTTGTTGGACGATCTTGGTGACGGTTTGCGTCGCGTCGTCTGCGTCGCGCGCCCAGTGGACGTGGGCGCCCCGGGCGGTGGCATTTCGCTCGAATTCCTCGAGGTATTCGTCGAGGTGGTGGAGGACCTCGTCCTTGATCGCGGCACCGGCGTGCCTGAGCTCCTGCCAGTCGGGCGTCTCCGCGACGAGGCCCGCTCGCCTTTGCCGAATCGTGCCCGTGGCCTTGCGGACGTTGCGGCGCAGTTGCGAGTTCTCGACCGCGCGCTTGGCGTTCTGAGGGAAATCGGGGCCCGGCCAGCCCTCGTCGCCCCAGATGAGCTCGCCGGTGGTCATGTTGAGCGGTCCTGGTCCGTGCTCGCGAGGATCTCGGCGAGGTGTAGCGTCTTTATGCCGGCGCGAATGCGATCCAGGCCGCCACCGATATGCATGAGGCACGACCGGTCGCCGGCGCATAGAACCTCGGCGCCGGTCTCGATCACCGCTTCCATCTTGTCGGCAAGCATCGCCGACGACACGTCGGGGTTCTTGATCGAGAACGTGCCGCCGAAGCCGCAGCACTCATCGTTTTCTCGGGAGCTCGACGAGGTCGATGCCGCGGACGTTTGTCAGCAGCCGGAGCGGGCGGTCGCCGACGCCGAGCATGCGCACCGAGTGACAGGTCGGGTGATAGGTGACGCGGTGGGGGAACTACGCGCCGACGTCGTCGGTGTGGAGCACGTCGATCAGGAACTCGGACAGCTCGTACGTCTTTTCGCCCACGGCGTGCGCTCGCCGTGCGAGGGTTTCGTCCCCGCTCGTTCGCGCGACCATCTCGTGCTGGTGGCGGATCGCGCCGGCGCAGGAACCCGATGGGACCACGACGGCGTCGTACGGGTCGAATATGTCTACGTACCTGCGTACGAGGTTCGGCTCGAAGTAGCCGCTGTTCGCGTGCATCTGGCCGCAGCACGTTTGCTCCAGCGGGAACTCGACCGGCTGCCCGAGCCGTTCGAGCAGGTGGACGGTCGCCTTGCCGGCGTCGGGGAAGAGAGCGTCGACCAGGCAGGTGCTGAATAACGCCACGCGCATACGCCGTGCATCGTAAAGGCGGGAGCTCTGGGCCAATTCTGCGTCTTTGTGGGCCGGACGGCCCCGGCCCGGGTCGCTCCGAGCCATCGTGTCCTCTGACCCGATGCCGGACAACTTCCCACTGGCCCCGCCCACCGCGCCGAATGCCGGTTCGCCCGGCTCTGGCGCGGACAACTTCCCACTGGGGCGGGGGCGAGACCGCGAGTGAGCTGTTGACCGGAATCCGGCGTGGGGGCGACCTGGCCGCGTCACAGATCGCGGCTGGCCAGAAGACGCTCGCCACCACCGAGCAACTGGTCGCATGCGGGTTGAGCGATGACGCGGTGGCATACAGGCTCAAGACCGGACGCCTTCATGTGGTCTTCCGCGGCGTTTACTCGATGGGCTGCGGCGAGCTTCCACCGCTCGCGCTCGAGCTGGCGGCGTTGCTGGCTTGCGGCGAGCGCAGCTTCATCAGCCACTGGTCGGCAGCCTTCGTGTGGGGACTGCTCAAGACCCCGCCGCCTCAGGTCGAGGTCACCGTCGTGGGCCGCTGCTGCAAGTCACGCGCGGGTCTCAAGGTGCATCGGATCCAGGCGATCGATCGTGCCGAGATCGGCCGTCACGAAGGCCTGTGGATCAGCACGCCGGCGCGAGCAGTCCTGGAGGTGGCCTCGTCCGCCTCGGTCGACGGTCTCGCCGAGGTCATCAACGAGGGTCAGGGCCTTCGCATCCTCACGCCGCAAGCGCTGGAGGCAGTACGGCGGCGCAACCGCGGGCGGCGCGGCATGGCGAGGCTGGCCCAGGTGATCGGTGATGAAGACGCGATGACGATCACCCGGTCGCGCGCGGAGAGGGCTTTCCTCAAGCTCATTCGCGACGCGCGACTGCCCGCACCGCAGGTCAATCAGAGGCTCGGGCGGTACGAGCCGGACTTCATGTGGCGCGAGCAGCGACTGATCGTGGAGCTCGACAGCTATCGGTTCCACGGAGGCCCGGGTGGTTTCCACAACGACCACGAAAAGGATCTCGTCTACCGCGATGCGGGCTTCGACGTGCTGCGCCCGACGCGCAATCACGTGATCCACGAGCCCGCCAGGGTGCTGGTCCGCGTGGTGCGCGCCCTGGAACGGTCAAACAGGGCGTAGCGTCAGGCCGCGCGCGACGCGGCGTCGACGGCCGCGGACTCGCGGCGCTCGACTTCGGCCCGCACGACCGGCGCGACCTCCGTGCCGAACAGCTCGATCGAGCGCATCACGTCCTTGTGGGCGACGGCGCCGACGCTCATCTGGCCGACGTACCGCTGATTGGCAAACAACTCGTGCTCGGACAGGATCTTCTCGGCGACCTGCTCGGGTGAGCCGACCGCGAGCGCGCCGCGGGGCGACCGAAGCGCGTCGTACTCGGGCCGTCCCGACGGCTGCCAGCCGCGCTCGCGACCGATGCGGTTCATCATCGCGAGGTAGGAGGCGGCGAAAGCGTTGTTGGCCTGCTCCTCGGTGGCGCCGACGAAAGCGTGCGTGTTGATCGCGACCTTCGCGGCGGCGGGGTCGTGGCCGGCGGCGGCGTACGCCTGCCGGTAGAGGTCGACGAGTGGAACGAACCGCTCGGGCTGGCCACCGATGATCGCGAGCGTGAGCGGCAGGCCGAGCGCGCCGGCGCGAACGACCGATTGCGGGGTCCCGCCGACGGCGACCCACACGGGTAGCGGGTCCTGCACCGGGCGCGGCCACACGCCCGCGTCATCCAGCGGTGCACGGTGGCGTCCTGACCAGGTCACGTGCGTCGACTCGCGGATCTTCAGCAGCAGCTCGAGCCTCTCGGCGAACAGCTCGTCGTAGTCGTCGAGGTCGTAGCCAAACAGTGGGAACGACTCGATGAACGAGCCGCGGCCGGCCATGATCTCGGCCCGCCCGCCGGACACAAGGTCGAGCTCGGCGAACTGCTGGAACACCCGGACGGGGTCGTCGGAGCTGAGCACGGTAACCGCGCTCGACAGGCGGATGTGTTCGGTACGCGCGGCGATGGCGGCGAGGGGGATTGCCGGCGCGGACACGAGAAAGTCGGAGCGGTGATGCTCGCCGATCGCGAACACGTCCAGCCCGAGTTGGTCCGCGAGCTCCGCCTCCTCGAGCAGGTCACGCATCCGCTGCTCCGGACTGACGCCCGAGGAGAGGTCGGCGAAGGTTGCAAGTCCAAGTTCCATCCGAATGAGGATAGCACGATAGTTGTCCGCACAACTATCGTGCAGGAGCGGCCGCGGCGAGCGCCCCCATGCGCGACCGATCAGGCCGCCGGGGCTTCTTCGAGCGGCGGCATCCCGGCGGCGAGCTGCAGGGCTCTTCTCTTGGCCGCTCCCACCGCCTCGGTCAGGGTGTCGATGTCGTAGACGCCGTAGTGGCGCCGGCCGTTGATGAAGAACGTCGGGGTGCCCGACACGCCGCTCTCGTCGGCGCTGCCGACGTCCTCGCTGACCCGCTGGGCGTATGCGCGCGTGCGGAGCTCGTCCCGGAAGCGCTCGACGTCGAGGCCGAGCTCGCCGGCGTAGCGCGCGAGGTCGCGCGGCGACAGCGCGCCCTGATGGCTGAGCAGCAAGTCGTACATCTCCCAGAACTTCCCCTGGGCCGCAGCGGCTTCGGAAGCTTCGGCGGCGAGCTGCGCGCTCGGGTGGACATCGTTGAGCGGCAGGTGGCGCCACACGTACCGGATGTCGGCCCCGTGCGCGGACAGCAGCTCGCGGATCACGCCTTCGGCCTGACCGCAATATGGGCACTCGAAGTCCCCGTACTCGAGCAGGGTCACTGCGGCGTCGTCCGGGCCGCGAATGTGGTCGTAATCGGGATCGACGTCGACCACCAGGTCGAGGATGTCTTCCGATGTGCGGGCGACCTGGCGCGCGCGAAGCGTTTCGGGGAGCTTCCTGGTCAGGCGGGTCAAGGCCCAAGCCACCGCCGGCGCCACCACCACTGTGCACAGCGTTCCCAGCCTGGCCTCGTCGAGTTCGATGCCGGTGAAGGCGAGGCTCGAGACGAGCAGCGACACCGTGAAGCCGATGCCGGCGCACGCGCCCGCGGTGAGGAGCACGGGCTCGCTGATCGGCGAGCGCGGCCCGTGGAATGCTGGCCGGGAGGCGATCCACGAGCCAGTGAACACCCCGATCGGCTTGCCGACAACGTAGCCGAGCAGGATCCCCCACGTGATCGGCGAGGTGACGGCGTGGCTCAGGAGCCTCGAGGTCATGTGGATTCCCGCGTTGGCGAGCGCGAAAAGCGGCACGATCACGTAGCTGGTCCATGGGTGCAGCTCGTACTGAAGCCGTTCGTTGGGCGAGATCGCCGACTGGAGGCTCTGCTGCGCAGAACGCGCGAGCTCGGGCGTCGGCTGCTCGCGAAATTCGCGCGTCAGCGTGGTGGCCCGCTCGAGGTCGTCGCGTGACGGCGGGTAGGCACTCGTGCCAAGCCCGATCGCGAGCCCCGAGATCACCGGGTCGATGCCGGACTTGAACATCGCGACCCAGATCGCGACAGCCACACCGATCGAGATCGCGGCCCGCCCGAACGGCGCATAGCGCAGCGCCACGAGCACGCCGAACAGCGCGACCGCGATGCCGAGCGCGAGCACGGACACGTGCGTCGTGTACACGGTCGCGATCACGACCAGCGCCGCAAGGTCGTCGGCCACGGCGAGCGTGAGGAGGAACACCCGGATCCGAGTCGCCGTGCGCGGAGTCACGAGCGCCACCGCCGCCAGCGCGAAGGCGGTGTCGGTCGACATCGCCGCTCCCCAACCGTGTCCACCCGCGCGGCCGGCGTTGAACGCGAGGTAGATCAGGATCGGCACCGCGATGCCGCCGATCGCCCCGAACACGGGGATCGCGAGCCGGCTCCGTTCCCGGAGCTCTCCGAGGTCGAGCTGGCGCTTGGCCTCGAGGCCGACCACGAGGAAGAACAGCGTCATCAGCCCCTCGTTGACCCACGTGCGCAGCTCGGCCGCGATTCCCGCGGTCCCGATCCGGATCGACAGGTGGGTCGTCCACACCGACTCGTACGTGTGCCACCACGGCGAGTTCGCCCACAGGAGGGCGGCGATCGCGGCGCCGAGCATGACGAACGCCCCGCCCGACTCGGTGCTCAGGAAGCTTCGCACGGGCGCGGCGAGGTTCCTCGCCCACGCAGTCCGGCCTCCGTACGGAACTGCCTCTGTGGTGACGCTCATCGCTGGGCGTTACTCGACGAGCGGCGGATCGCGCAGGTTCGAGTTGATCTGTTCTGAGAGGGCCTCGGACGCGGCGCGCTGGGCCAGGAGACGCTGCTGCTCGTCGGCATCGTCGAGCAGCGCGGACTCATAGGCGTCCGCGGCGATCTGGTAGCGCTCGCGCTCGCGCTCGGTGTCCTGAGCGGCCTCCCGGCGGAGCAACTCGGCCCGTTCGGTGACCGCCGCGGCGGGCTCATCGGCGGAGTGGACCTCCTGGAGGTCGATGCCGCTTGTGAACGTGAACCGGCGCTCGCCGGTCGCGGTCGGCCGGTATGCCATGCGGTAGATCGTGATCGAGCCGTCGGCCTCGACGCTGGTGTTGATCTCGTAGTGCGTGTACGGCTGGATCGTCGCGAGCCACTGCCGGCGCCGGTCCTCGACCTCGGCGCTGCCGTGGCCCTCGATCGAGTTGGCGGTGAGCTCGGCGACGTGGACCCACCCCCAGTGGGTGGTGACGAGGATCGCGCCGACCACGATGATCGCGATGCTGAGCCCGTCGAAGCCGCTCGAGATCGCGTCGACCAATCCGAGCAGCGCAAGCAGCGAACCGAGCACGAGCGAAACCGCCGTGAGCGCCGCTCCGGTGCCCACGATCCGGCCGCGCGCGCCGGTGGGGACGAATATCTCGGGCCGGCCGACATCCTCGGGCAGCTTCTCGAGATCGGCGGACAACAGCCGCTCGTCAGGCTCGCGGCCGACGAACTCCACCGGGCTCGATGAATCGGTCATATGCGGTGAAGGTACTCCTCGATCGAGCTCGTTTCGCGGTGTCGAAGAACGACACCTTGGTGCCTCTTCGGGGCGCGCATGGGTGCCTACACTTGGAACTGCAGAATTCACGCGCCGGACGGACCGGTCAGCGCCTGATCCCGACCCTGGAAGGGGGGGACAAGATGCCGTTGTTTTTCTTCACCGTCGAGCAGCAGGAGCGGGCGATCGTCGAACGCTTCGGGAAGTTCGTACGCGTCGCGGGTCCGGGCCTTCAGACCAAGACGCCGTTCGTCGAGCGGGTCGCCGGCCGGATGAGCCTCCAGGTCGAGCAGCTCAACTCCCAGATCGAGACCAAGACCAAGGACAACGTGTTCGTGCAGGTCAAGCTGGCCGTGCAGTACAAGGTCGGCCCGGCCGAACAGCAGGTCCAGGACGCCTATTACAAGCTCGACAGCCCCGAGGTCCAGATCCAGTCCTACGCGTTCGACGTTGTCCGCTCGCACATCCCGAGCATGGACCTCGACGAGGCCTACGCCGACGCGGACACGATCGCGATGCACATCCAGGACACGCTGCACCGGCAGATGGCCGACTACGGCTACGAAATCGTCAAGGCGCTCATCACGAACATCGAGCCCGACCAGCGGGTCAAGGACGCGATGAACAACATCAACGCGTCGCAGCGAAACCAGATCGCGGCCGCGGCGCAGGGGGATGCGCAGAAGACGCTGGCGGTCAAGAAGGCTGAGGGCGAGCGCGAGACGATGCGCCTTCAGGGCGAGGGCGTGGCCGCCGAGCGCAAGGCGATCGCCGAGGGGCTCCACGAGTCGCTCGAAATCATCGCCCAGCACGGGCTCGACATGCGGGAGGCGATGGCGCTGGTCGCGCTAACCCAGTACACGGACATGATCCGGGCCCTCGGCGAGAGCGCGAAGACCAACACGATCCTGTTGCCCCACTCGCCGAGTGCGGTCGGAGATCTGATGGCTCAGATCCGGGACGGCATCCTCGTGGCCGACCTCGCCAGCAACAACGCGAACAACTCGGCCAACGTCGCCGGCCTCCCGCCCGCTCGGCGGGCGGAGCCGCCTAACAACTGAAGTTCTTGCCGGCGCTCGGCGCGCCGGCAACCCCGGGTGGAATGGGCGCGCCATGGGGGTAAGATCCTGGTGTGGCGGAAGGTCGAGCTAGCGCCCGAAAGCGTGTAGCCCTGCTCGTGGGACTGCTGCTGCTTCCGGTGTTGAGCCTGGCCACGGGCTCGATCATGTTCGTGCCGCTGTTCGCTCTGCCGGCGATGTTCATCCTGTCGGGGATTCTGTTCGGTGGCGGCGACACGCCGCCGGATCGCCCGGACACCGATGACGGAGGTGGGTGGGGCCCGCGCGGACCATCCTCGCCGCCGGATCCGCCGGATCCGCCGAGCGCCGGGCCGCCGTTGCTGGACGCCGACCAGTCGCGCCAGAGGGTGCGCGATCACCGCCGGGGGTTCCTGACCCCGTCGCGGACGCGACGGGGCGCGCCGGAACGCCCGCGGCGCACGCCCGTGACGCCGCGTCGCGGCGCCTACGGCCGGGCGTCGGCGCCGGCTCGCCGAAGGTAAGGGGTCGCGTTCCGAAATTAAGCGAGCTTTCCCGCGGAACGGCTGCGAACTGCCGATGTCAGGCGGTGGGGCTTAGCGCAGACTTGGCTTCATGACCACTAACGAACTCAAGGAGCCAGACATGAACGCAGCAACGGCATCGCGAGGGCACCGCAGGATCGCTCGCCTGAAGAGGATCCTCGGCGAGCTCGACTACGTCCAGCGCCGGGTCCTCGAGAACCAGACCGGCGTGCCGTTCGTCACCCCAGAGGAGCGCAGCCGGAGCCGCCAGCGCGTCGCGCAGCTCGAGTACATGTACCGCAGCTGAATCCGCTCGGGGGCTCGTGCCGAGCCCCCGACCACAGCCATCACCCTCCTTACGGAGCGTTATTGCACATCCGCCGGTTGAAGGTTTAGGCTTCGCCTCCTTCGTATCGAGGCTGTTTCAAGGAGGGTTGATGGCTGATACAGCGACCCCGCAGACCGAACGGTCTGTGGCGCTTGATGCTGAGGGACTCGACCGGGGAGTTGGGTTCCTCGGGCTTCTCTGGGCGTCGGAGGGCTCGATCATCGGATCCGGCTGGTTGTTCGGAGCTCTGGTTGCGGCGACCTATGCCGGACCGTCGGCGTTGATCGGCTGGATCATCGCTTCGCTGATCGTGATCCTGCTGGCGCTCGTGCACGCCGAGCTCGGCGGGCTGTTCCCGGTGAGCGGCGGAACGAGCCGCTTCCCGCACTATGCGTTCGGCAGCTTCGCCGGCGCCACGTTTGGATGGGCGTCGTACCTCCAGGCGGCGACCGTCGCCCCGATCGAGGTGCTCGCCGCGATCCAGTACCTGTCGACGGCGCACTGGGCGCGCAACTTCTTCCACAGCCACGTCGTGAACGGCATCTCGGCGAACACGCTGTCCGGCAGCGGGATCATCGCCGCGGTCATCCTGATGTTCATCTTCGTGATCCTGAACCTGGTCGGAATCCGGTGGCTGGCCCGGGCCAACAACGGGATCACCACCTGGAAGGTGTTCATTCCGGTGCTGACGATCATCGTGCTGCTGGTGTCGAACTTCCACGGCTCGAACTTCAGCAGTGGCGGAGGCTTCTTCGTCAAGGGTGCTGCGCTCAAGAGCATCCTGATCGCGATCCCGTCGGGCGGCATCGTGTTCGCCTTGCTCGGGTTCGAACAAGCGGTCCAGTTAGGCGGTGAGGCAAGGAACCCGCAACGCGACCTGCCGCGCGCCGTGATCCTGTCGATCCTGATCGGCGCGGGGATCTACATCCTCCTCCAGGTCGCGTTCATCGGCGCGCTCAGCCCGACCTTCCTGCACGTGCATGGTCCGTGGACGAACCTGGGGAGCTCCAACAGTAACCCGGCGGTGGTCGCACTCAACGCGGGCCCGTTCTATACCGTGTCGAAGATCGCCGGGCTTTCGTGGCTCGCGTTCCTGCTGCGACTCGACGCGGTGATCTCGCCGGCCGGAACGGGTCTGATCTACACCACCTCGTCGGCGCGCCTCAGCTTCGCCCTCAGTCGGAACGGCTTCGTTCCGACGGCGTTCGAGCGGACCGACTCCCGGACCAGGGTGCCGGTGTTCGGAGTCATCTTCGCGGCGCTCATCGGCCTGCTGTTCCTGCTGCCGTTCCCGAGCTGGAGCGCGCTCGTCGGGGTCGTCACGAGCGCGTCGGTGCTGATGTATTCGGCGGCGCCGGTGGCGCTGGCCGCGCTCCGTAAGCAGAAACCGGAGCTTGACCGCGTGTACAGCCTGCCCTGGGCAGGTTTTCTCGCCCCGCTCGCGTTCGTGTGCGCGAGCTGGATCATCTACTGGGCGGGCTGGGAGACATACACCACGCTGATGGTGGCGATGCTCATCGGCTACGCGCTGATCGCAGCGTCGTACGCGTTCAAGCTGAACCCGAAAGCGGCGCCCATGGATTGGGAGGCCGCGTGGTGGATCATCCCGTACCTGGTCGGCATGCTGGTGATCTCGTACTTCGGCGACTTCGGGGCCGGCGGGATCATCGGCGGCATCGGGGTCTTCCACCACGTGCTCGACCAGGGCGGCAACGACGACATCGGGCTCTGGGGGGGCCTGCTAGCCGTCGCCGTCTGGAGCCTGATCATCTACTACATCGCGATTAACAAGCGGCTCCCGGCCCACAAGGTCGACGAGTACGTCGCGGAGGTGTACCCGCCGCCGGTCGCGGAGTAGTCATCCGGGCGGCGAGCGCCGCCTGAGTGTTGGAATGTCGTAGACCGCCCCGCCCGTCCAGGCGGGGCGGTTGGCTCATGGGGGCGGTGGCGCGTCAGGGTGGTGGCGCGTCGGAGTGGTGGTGGCGTGCCAGGGCGGTGGCGTCTCAGGCCGGCCAGGGCCTTAGCTCGCTCGTTGCGCGTGCGGCTCCGGCGCGGAGACTGGCGCGGCTGCAGGCGTTGTAGAGAGGTCCGGTGCCATCGGTGACGAGCAGCCAGGCCTGAGCAACGCCGTGGGCCGCGACCGGCCGCGGATCGGCCAGGCCGTCGGCGAGCGCGGTCAACTCTTCGCGAGCGGCCTCGACGCCGTCGCGGTCGGGCCGGACCCGGCCGCGTGACACGCGTGCGTCCTCGAGGGTCTCTCGAACGATCCGCCGCAGCGCACCGGCGAGCGAGCGTCGGCGGGTCAGTGCAGTCAGCCGGCGTGCGCGGAGCGCGAGCGCTGGGCTGGACTCAGGCGGAGCGCCCTCGGCGAGCGCGCGGTCGAGGCGGGCGGGGCGCCAGCGGGCCGACATGCGGTCGCGCACGGTCGCTCGCCCGGCGACCAGCACGCTTCCCGCTGGTTCGGGCGCCGCCGCTGCGCTCTTCGGGTGCTTGCGCAGGCGAATTTGCATGACCACCAACGATGCTACGCCGGTCATGGTGACCTGTCAAGTGTGTTTGGTGGTCACGCGGCTACACTCAAGCAGATGGCCGATCTTCCCTCCTGGTATCCCGACGACGACGAGGCCAAGCCGGCTCCGATGCCGCTGCTGCGCATCCAGGCGTTTTTGAACACGTGGGACGTCGGCGAGGGTGCCGATCTGCTGGCCGATCCCGACGCCGCCAGGAGCTGGCTGATCGACGCCGCGCTTCTCGACCCCAAGGCGCCCCTGGGCGCGTCCGATCTCGAACTCGCGCGCGACGTACGCGAAGCGATCCGCGGCGTACTCGTTACCGGGCGCGCCGACGGGGGCGGCGGACGGGATCTCGCGTCGCTCAGGAGACTCACCAACGACCATCTGGCGCGAATGACGGTCGGGGCCGACGGCATGCTCGGCCTCGAGAGCGCGGAGGACGGCAGCCTGGGCTGTGGTCTGTTCGATCTCCTCCTGATCGCGCGCCAGGCGCAGCAGGACGGGACCTGGGCCCGGTTGAAGGTGTGCGCGAATTCCGAGTGCCAGTGGGCTTTCTACGACCGCTCGCGCAACCAGCAGGGCAACTGGTGCGACATGGCGGTGTGCGGCAATCGGTTGAAGAACCGCCAGCTACGCGCTCGCCGGCGTTGAGACGAACATGCTACGCGCGGTGTTCGCGAAGATCGACGACGCCGCCTAGGTGCACCGGCTGACCGGCGCCGCGCCGGCGGTCGCGTTCCACTTCCAGTGGGATGTGGGTGTTGACTACGGCGCGCTCCGCGCCCACCTCGCGCAGGCCGGCCTCCGAATCGGCGCGAAGTTCTTCGAGCTCCCCGAGGGCGCCCGACCCGATACCGGGTTCGAGCGCCTCGAGGAGATCTTTCACGCCCCCTAGCGGACGGATCCGCCGTGCTCAACCCCCAGGGATCAGTGCCACACCCAGCGGGCGAGGTGAATGACCCACGAAGTGGTTTGCCCGCCGGTCTGGGCCGTCGTCACGGTCACCGGGATGAGGTTGAACACCCCGTTTGACTTGAGGTCGTTCTGGCCGGTCGAGTTCAGCTCCATGTTCTGGAAGCCACCGCTGTCGGGCGCGATCGAGTAGGCGCGCTGCGCGATCGTCGTCCCGTTGTGGGACATCGTGAGCTGGCCCGTGCAGGTGGTCGTGCCGTGGAAGCAGCCGACCTCGGCGCCGACGACCGACCCCGGTGAGACGAATCCCTCGTGGCCGAGGACGATCGTCTGGCTCGTGGCCGTGGCGGACGTGGTGAACGTCTGATCGGTGCTGTTGGTCGTGCCGGCGGAACTCGTCGCGACCAGTTGGTAGTGGTAGGTCGTGTTCGGCGCCAGCCCTTCGAGTGTCTGGTGGACGGCCACTGTGCCCGTCCCGTTGCCGACGCCTGCGGGGGTGGTCTGGAGCCCGTACGAAGTCGTCGTGCCGTACTTGAAGAAGTAACTGGTCGACTGACCGTTCGGGTTCACCGTCCCGTTAACCGTGGCGTCCGACTCGCCCACGCTCGACGGTGATCCCGTCGTGACGGCCGGCGGAGCGGCGGCGGCCGAAGCCGGTGCCGGATGGCTCGCTGAGGTGATCGCGAGCGCGAGCAAGCCGCAGCCCAGCAACACGACTGCCGCGGCGATGCGCATTCTGCGCATGCTGCCTCCTTTCGTGCGTTGAGTACTTAGACGTAACAGGGACCGCCCGCGAGAGTTGCGGGTCTATTCTGTTAGGTACGAGTCCTGACAACCGAGCCGACGGGGGTCACACCGCGAGCTCTCTAGGAGGCGAGCGGGATGCGCAACCGCGGGATCGTGACGTGCGCGATCGGTCCGATTCCCAGCGCGTACACCACGGTCCCGACCCCGACCGTCCCGCCGAGCAACCAACCGGTGACCAGGACTGTGAGCTCGATCGAGGTCCGCACGATGCGGATCGAGTGACCGCGCGCGGCGAGGCCGGTCATCAGCCCGTCGCGCGGGCCGGGTCCGAGGCCGGCGCCGATGTAGGCCCCAGTCGCGATCCCGTTCAGCACCACGCCGCCGAGCATCACCACTATCTGGGCGGGGAGGCCGCGGACTGGGGGAACGGTCGCGAGCATCACGTCGATCACGAGACCGACGAGCACCACGTTGCTGAGCGTGCCGAACCCCGGCTTTTGGCGGAGCGGGATCCACAGCAGCAGCACCAGGACGCCGACGATGATCGCCCAGGTGCCGACACCGAGGCCGAACCGGCGCGAGAGGCCCTGGTGGAACACGTCCCAGGGGTCGACGCCGAGGCCCGCGAGCAGCAGCATCGAACTGCTGACGCCGAACAGCACGAGACCGGCGTAAAGCTGGATCAGCCGGCGCGCGCGTGGGGGTCGCATCCGCGTGATCACGCCAAGCCGGATCCGTTCCATAGTGACGAGTCTGCCAGCAATGGCCTATGCACTGGCAGGCCAATTTGCTAGAAGTGGCTTGTGTCGATCACCCCCGCCGGCCGTCTCACCGACCTTCTCGGTCCCTGGCGGCGCGAGGGCACGAGCCGTGACCGCCTTGCCGCCGCCGTGCGCGCACTGATCCTCGACGGGCGAGTCGCCGTCGAGAGCCGGCTGCCCGCCGAGCGGACCCTCGCCACCGCGCTCGGGGTCAGCCGCGCCACCGTCACCGCCGCGTACGACCAGTTGCGCGAGGAGGGATACATCGCGAGCCGGCAGGGGTCGGGGAGTTGGGTGACGCTACCGGGCGGGCACCGTTCGGCTCCGGACGCAATCGTCGGCGGTCCCGGGCTCGACATGCGGATCGCCGCGCTGCCGGCGCCGGCGGCGCTCGAGGACCTGTTCCTCGCGGCCGTCCGCGAGCTTCCGCGCTGGCTCGACCACCACGGCTACGACCCGCTGGGCCTTCCGCCGCTGCGCCGCGCGATCGCCGCCTGGTTTGAGCGCCGCGGGCTGCCGACCCGCCCCGAGCAGATCCTCGTCACAAACGGCGCGATGCACGGCGTCGATCTGTCGATCAGGGCGGCGCTCCCACGCGGCCGGCGCGTGCTGGTGGAGGTGCCGAGCTACCCGGTCGCGCTCGACGCGCTCCGAGGCGCCGCCGCGCTCCTCATGCCGGTGCCGGTCACGCGCGAGGGCTGGGATCTCGACGCGCTCCGCGCGGTGGCGCGAAGCCACCGGCCGGCGCTCGCCTACCTCATGCCGGACTTCCAGAACCCCACCGGGGCGCTGATCGACGAGGCATCCCGCCGGCGGGCGATGCGCGCGCTCCGGTCCGCGGGCACGGTCGTGGTGATCGACGAGACGTTCGTCGAACTCAACCTCGACGGCGTGGCGATGCCGGCGCCGGCGGCCAGCTTCGGCGACGAGCGCACGATCACGGTCGGCTCGCTGAGCAAGGCGGTGTGGGGAGGATTGCGGGTCGGTTGGG
Organism: uncultured Solirubrobacterales bacterium; assembly: GCA_963701945.1. GTDB lineage: Bacteria > Actinomycetota > Thermoleophilia > Solirubrobacterales > Solirubrobacteraceae > Palsa-465. Next base: position 128,242 of record CAVPBV010000005.1, read on the forward strand.
CTCGCGGCGACCCCGCCCTGATCCACCGCCTGGTCGCCGCCCGGGCGACCAGCGACATGTCGGGGCCGCTGTTCGAGCAGATCGTCGCCACCCACGTGCTCGAGCACCTCGACGACGTCCTGGCCGAGCGCCGGGCGATGATTCGCCGCCGGCGGGACGCGCTTGCCGGCGCGCTTCACCGGATGCTCCCGGAGTGGCGCTATGCGCTCCCAGCCGGCGGCATGTTCCTGTGGGCGGAGTTGCCCGAGCCGATCAGCACGAGCCTCTCGCTCGCCGCCGCCGAGCAGGACCTGCAGCTCACGCCGGGACCCCGGTTCGCGGCCGCGGGCGTACTCGAGCGCCATCTGAGGTTGCCGTTCACGCTCGCGCCGGCTCAGCTCGAACGCGCGGTCGAGATCCTGGCGGGGCTCACGCCGGGCAGCGTGGGCGAGCCGACGTCGAAGAAATTGGCGTACGTCGCCTAGTCGCCGTCCGAGGGTGTCGATTTCCCCGATGACGCGGAGCGGCGGCTGTTCGAACGCCGTCTGGCCGAGATCACCTCGCAGTCGTCCTCCAGCCCTCCGCGTACTGCAGGCGGGCCGGCTCGGAGTACGGCGTCGGGCTGACGATCGCGCGGACCTCGATCTGCCGGTGGGGGTCGACGGTCGTCTTGCGCGAGCCGCCGTTCGGCTCGCCCCAAACCACCGTGACCTCGCTTCCGATCTCGACCGCCGGGTCGACCGTGGCCAGCGAGAGCGCCCGCTTCTCGTTGTCGCTGAAACCGGTAAACATCGAGTAGCCCACCAGGCTGCCGTCGGCGTCGAGCACTGAGTCGAAGTTCGAGGAGCCGTAGTTGGCGATCGGGAGGTCGAAGAACTGGTAGGGCTGCTCGTCGGTGTAGAGCAGCGAGGCGAAGATACGCACGACGTCCTCGTCCGCCCACGCCAGCGTCACCTTCTTGCGCTGGGCCTCAGGTTCGATCTGCTCGAGCGCGTCGCGACCGATGAAGTCGTGATCGAACTTGACAAACGGTCCGTAGCCCAGCTCCCACGGGTTGAGGTAGTAGTCCTCGATGCTTTCGGAGACGAAGCTGCCGGCCAGTGCGTTGTTCGCCTCGTAGCTGTCGGCGCCGAGCCACTCGCGGTACTTGCGGACAACGCCCTCGCCGGTGTAGATCGCCGGGAGCGGCGACGGGATCCAGCCCGACTCGAGCGTGTTCGACGCGTACGCGCGCGCGCCGCACGGCTCGAGCCCGAATTCCTTTCCCGCCTCGAGGATCGTTCCGCGCACCTCGTCGTAGCTCTCGTACGGACCCCAAAGCTCGAGCCCGGGCTCTCCGGCCATCCCGTGACGCAGCGTCCGCACGCGCATCCCGCCGAGGTTCATCTCCGCCATGCGGAAGAACTTGAGCTGCTCGAGCGGACCGCCGTTGAGCTTCTCGATCACCGGCCACGCGTTCGGCCCCTGAATCTGGAAGCGCCAGACGTTGCGGGTGACCGCCTTGCCGTACGGCCGCGAGGGCGAGCGGTCGTCGTAATCGAACTCGAGGTTGTAGCCGCCGGTCTCGGCGTGGAACCGAAGCCAGTTCGCGGCCGGGTTGCGGCCCACCCAGACGAACTCCTCCTCGGCCAGGTGGAACAGGATGCCGTCGCCGATCACGTGTCCGGCCGGCGTCGTGGGCACGAACTGCTTGGCCATGTTGACCTCGAAGTTCGACACGGTGTTGATACCCGTGTCTGACACAAGCTTGAGCGCGTCCGGACCCTTGAAGAAGAAATTCACCATGTGATGTGACTGGTCGAACAGGACCGCCGTGTCGCGCCAGGAGCGCTGCTCACGGCGCCAGTTGGTGAACTCGTACGGGACGACCGGATAGATATACGCGCCGATCTGCGAGTTGCGGAGGCGCTCGACGATATTTCCGGACTCGTCGAGCACTTCCTGGAGGTTGCTTGCCATCGTCTCTCTTTCCCTTGGAGTTATGCGTTATCCACTGAACTGGCCGTTCTTGGCCTGGTGGTCACGGCCGAGGAACGTGTTGGCCCAGGCGCTCGTGTGAGCGAGAGCGTTGTCCTTGACGACTACCGGGTTGGCGAGCATGTCCTCCTCCTCGCCGTAGGCCTTCAGGCGCTCGTACGCCTGTGACCAGATGCACTCGGTGTCATACACCTCGCACAGCCCATCCCGGGTTCCGCCGCACGGGCCGTTGCGCTGGTTCTTGGCGCAGATCGACTCCGGGCACACGTACGCGATGTCCGGGAGCGAGCAGTCGCCGCAGTCGCGGCACTTGAACAGCGGGACCTTCGTCGCCTGCTCGAGCGCGTGTGCCGCACGGCCGACCGGGGGCGGCGCCGCGTCGATCTTCTCGTACAGCGAGCGGGCCGCGTCGTGGAGCGGTCCGTCGGGTTCGAACACCGTTTGATGAACGCGACGGCTGAACCGGTACGTGAGGGGGACGCGCAGATCGGTCCGGCGCTTGCGCTTGGACTTCACGTATCCGGGGCTCAGCTCGTCCGAGGAGAGCCCGGTGTCGGAATCGGGCTCGAACAGGTAGAACTCGCCGGCGCGCCCGAACCGCAGCTCGCGCGAGAGTTCGCGCCAGTCCCCGTCGGCGTACGACTGGGCGCGATCGAGAATCTCGAAGAACGTCTCGGCGGTGGTGTGGCCGCCCAGGTAGGCACCGTGGAACCCCAGGCCGCGCGCGACCGTGAGCTGCTTGGCCGCCAGGTCGATGAAGAACGACCGGCCTCTGTCGGCGCTCGCGCCGTGGCGTTCGGCCAGCGTCATCAGCTCGTCGGTGACGATCACGCCCGGGATCCTGCCCGCGTTGAACGCGCGGGCGGCTCCCGGCGAGAGCAGGAACACGTTGGCCAGCGCGCGGACCGGGAGGTTCGCGCGAGCGATGTAGCGGAGCAGTTCGTCGTCCTTGCGCGCGTTGTAGCCGATCTGGTTGATCACGAAGCGCGCGCCGGTTCGGACCTTCTTGGCGAGCTTCTGGTACTGCGGGACGACCTCGCGCTCGTGCATCTTGTGGTTGGTGACCACGCAGCCGAGGAAGAAGTCCGTCCGGTCGAGCCACTCGTTGGTCCGCGCGATGTGCAGCCCGGCGTTCATGTCGCTATAGAGCTTCAGGAGGCCGACGGAGTCGATGTCGAACACCGGGGCCGCGGTGCCGCCGTACCCGCCGAGCGGATAGTCGCCCGATAGGCACAGGACGTTGCCGAACCCCTCGGAGGCGAGCTTCCACCCCCGGCTCTCGAGCGCGTTCCGGTTCCAGTCCTTGCAGGCCAGGTGGATGATCACCTGTTGCCCGCGCGAGACCAGGTCGGTGCCGAGCGTGTCGGGCGCGAGCATCGCGTTGCCGCCGGGGTTGTCGGTGATCGACAGCACGTCGATCCGGGGATCGTCGGCGAGCGCGCGCGCCTTTTCGACCAGCGCGCGGCTGCGCTCGGTGGTGACCATCCCACGGGCGGTCACCAACTCGACCGCGATCGCAAACGCGCCGGGCGCCTGCAAGCAATCGCGAAACGGCGTCGACGTCAACTCACGCGGCCTTTCTCAGCCCTCTTGCCTCTCCAAACGGAACAGCCAGCGTAGGACCGCGGGGGACCCACTGCAACGGTTGCTTCCGCTCAGCGGAAGAAGCGGCACAATGCGTGCCTTGGGAGGAGTTCGTAATCGGGTCGACAGCCGGTCGGTCACCGCCCGGGGCTTCGCCGTGCTCGAGACATTCACGCCCGCCTGGCCGACGCTGACGCTGTCGGACATCGCCCGCCGCGCCGCGCTGCCGCTGACGACGGCGCACAGGCTGGTCGGCGAGCTGTGCGCGTCCGGAGCGCTCGAGCGCGACGGCGACGGCAGCTACCGCGTCGGGCTTCGACTGTGGGAGATCGCATCGCTGGCCCCGCGCGGGGTGCCGCTGCGCGAGGCCGCGTTGCCATTCCTCGAGGACCTGTACGAGGTCACCCACGAGAACGTCCAGCTGGGCGTGCGCGAGGGCCACGAGGTCGTCTACATCGAGCGCATCGCCGGCCGCCGCGCCGTCGGCGTGCTCACGCGCGTCGGCGGCCGTTTCCCGCTCCACGCCTCGGGGATCGGAGTCGTACTGCTCGCCCACGCTCCGGACACCGTGCAGCGCCAGGTTCTCGACGGGCCGCTGCAGCGGTTCACCGACTACACGATCACCGATCCCGAGCGTCTGCGACGGACGCTGAGCCAGATCCGCCGGGACGGTGTCGCGGTCAGCGATCGGCAGGTCACCGACGACGCCGTGTCGGTGGCGGCGCCGATCGTCGACGGCGCCGGCGAGGTGATCGCGGCGCTGTCGATCGTCAGCAAGGCCGACGGGACGGAGGCGGGGCGACTCGTCCCCGCCGTGCGAGCGGCCGCGCTCGGGACCTCGCGCGCGCTGCGGGCCCGGCGCGACCCGGCCTGACACCAGCACGGCACTCAGTTGGACGAATTGCATACAGATTGATCTTCTGTCTATAATTCGCCCCGCGAGTGCTTGAGTACGAGTGGTGTCTGCAAAAGGAGCGGCTATGAAGCTTGTGACATTCGACGACGGGCTGGTGGGGAAGGTCGTCGATGGCAAGGTGGTTGAACTCGACGTCCCCGACATGCGCCGGTACTTCGAGCTCGGCAGCGACGTGCCCGAGACCGGTCGGGAGTTCGCGCTCGAGGACGTGCGCCTGCGGGCGCCGATCATCCCGAAGAAGTTCTTCCACACCGCCGGCAACTTCCGCGAGCACCACGAGGAGTCCAAGAACGTCAACTGGTCGCACCCCGTCCTGCCCTGGATCGTGTTCTTCCAGAACATCGACGCGATCATCGGTCCTGACGACGCGATCGTCTACCCGGAGGCGCTGACCAGCGAGCTCGACTACGAGCTCGAGCTCGCGGTCGTGGTCGGCAAGGCGGGAAAGTTCTTCTCGCCCGAGGAGGCCGCCGACTACATCGCCGGCTACCTGATCTTCAACGACATCACCGCGCGCGACATCCAGCGCGAGGAGATGAAATCCGGAGTGTTCTGCCTGTCGAAGAGCATCGACACGTTCTGCCCGATCGGCCCGTGGATCGTGACGCCTGACGAGATCCCCGATCCGACTGCCCTGTCGATGGAACTGCGCGTCAACGGTGAGCGCCGGCAGAGCTCCAACATGAGCCGGATGTCGGTCACGGTCCCCGAGATCATCAGCCACTACTCGGCGATGGGCTATAGCCCCGGGGACATCGTGTCGACCGGGACGGTGTCGGGCGTCGCCGGGTTCAGCGACGACGCCGCATCCCTGTACCTAAAGCCCGGCGACGTCGTCGAGGCCGAGATCGAGGGCGTCGGCGTGCTGCGCAACCCCATCGTCTCCTGGGAGGAGGGGCATCCCGAACTGGTCGCGGACAGCCCGGAGGTAGCGGCCGCGCAGTAGCGCCATGACCGAGCTGGAGATCGCCGCCGGCCGGCTCCGGGGCCGTCGCGCCGGCGAGGTGGTGGCGTTCGGAGGGATCCCCTACGCGACCGCGCCTCGCTTCGCGCCACCCGGGCCGCAGCCGGGCTGGACCGGGGTTCGGGATGCGGTCGGCCCGGGCCCAGCGGCGCCGCAGCCGAGGCGCGCGGCGGCGAAGTTCACCCACGGTGAGCTGCCCGCCACCGACGAACAGTGCCTCAACCTGAACGTGTTCACGCCGGGGCTCGACGACCGCCGGCCCGTGTTCGTCTGGCTCCACGGCGGCGGGTTCGCGATCGGCCACGCCGGCGCGAGCCTGTATTCCGGCGAGCGCCTGGCGGCGGCCGCCGACGCGGTGGTCGTGACCGTGAACTACCGGCTGGGCAGCCTCGGCTGGCTCGGCCACCCCGGCCTCGCCGCCGGGCCGGACGCGCCGGCCGCGAACTGGGGCCTACTCGACCAGATCGCCGCACTCGAATGGGTGCGGGACAACATCGCTGCGTTCGGCGGCGACCCCGCCGAGGTCACGCTCGCCGGGCAGTCGGCCGGCGCGCTGTCGGCGATGGATCTGCTGGTGGCGCCGGGGGCCGCCGGGCTGTTCCGCCGAGTCGCGCTCCAGTCACCGCCGCTCGGCGACGTCGCCCAGGCGCCGGCGGCGGCGATCCGGTGGGCGGAGGCGCTCAGCGCCACCGCGGGCGGGACGGGCGCGTTCGATCCGGCACGCCTGCGCGAACTCGACGCCGAGCCGATCGTCGCGCTGCACGAGGACCTGCTCGAGCAGCCGGAGTTCCGCGGAACCCGGGGCGGCGCGCTACCCACCGTCGACTCCGGCAGCCTTCCGACCTCGCCCATCGACGTGCCCGGAGCGAGCCCGGAGGTCGAGGTGCTCGCCGGCCACACCGCCGAGGAGGGCACGTTCTTCTTCCGAGCGCCGTGGCGCCCGTCGCCACCGCCGGAGCGGATCCCTACCGTCGTCGCGCACCTGGTCGACACCGACGACCCCGATGTGGTCATCGACCGGTACCGGGAGCGGGCGGCCGCCGCCGGCGCGCCGCACGATCCGCTGTCGCTGCTGGTCGAGATCGCCACCGACGCGATGGTCGCTGAGCCGCTCGCCCGCTGGGCATCGGCCCGCGCCGAGGCGGTCGGTGATCGGAGCGCCGTGTACCGCTACCGGGTCGACCATCCCGGCGCCGGCCCCGAGCTCGGTGCCACGCACACCGTTGAGGTTCCGCTGCTGTTCGGCACGTGGCGGGACGGAGGACCGGGGGAGCGGCTGGCGGGCCAGGCGCACGGCGCCGGCGAGGTCGCCGGCGAGATGATCGCCGCCTGGAGCCGGTTCATGCACGGAGGGGGCCCGGGCTGGGCGCCGGCGACCGCTTCGGCCCCTGACGACGTCCGCGTGTTCGCACGCCCGGTCGGTTCGCGGCCCGCGCCGGCGCGGGCCCGCTAACGAAACGCTTGCACATACTCATGGCACGAACACTGGACACAAGGAGCAAAACTGTGTACAGTTTCCGCCGATGGGCGCAGATGAGCGCTCGTGAGGGAGAGACATGACAGCACAGACGACACCACGACCGCTGCTCGATGTGCACGGGCTGGGCGTCGCCTACGGCGGCGTCGTGGCCGTCTCCGATGTCGACCTCCAGATCTCAGAGGGAACGGTATTCGGCCTGATCGGCCCGAACGGCGCCGGCAAGACGTCGATGGTCGACGCGCTGACCGGGTATACGAGGCCGGCGGCGGGGTCGATCGTGTTCGACGGCCGCGACATCAGCCGGTTGCGTCCGTACCGCAGGGCGCGGCTCGGCCTCGCGCGCACGTTCCAGTCGGTCGAGCTGTTCGACGACCTCACCGTCGATGAGAACCTGCTCGTGGCCAGCGAGCACGTGACGGTCGGCACCGCGCTCAGGGACTTGTTCCTGCCGCACCGGCCGCCCGATCGCGCCGGCGTCGATTGGGCCATCGGCGTGTGCGGGCTCGAGGACGTCGTCGACCGGCATCCGTCGGAGATCTCGCTGGGCAGGCGAAAGCTGGTCGGCGTCGGGCGGGCGCTGGCGCGGCGGCCGCGGCTCGTCCTGCTCGACGAGCCCGCGGCCGGACTCGACACGGACGAGAGCCTCGAGCTCGGGCGCCGTCTGCGCACGCTCCCGGAAGATCATGGCGTGACCGTGTTCCTGATCGACCACGACATGGGTCTCGTGCTCAGCGTGTGCGACCACATCATGGTCCTCGACTTCGGACGACAGATCGCGATCGGGTCTCCGGCGGAGATCCGCGAGGACCCGCGAGTCATCGAGGCCTACCTGGGAGCGGGACATGCCGCCGCAAGCCACTGACGCGCCCGGGTCCGGCCACGCGCTCGTCCTCGAGGACGTCTGCGCGGGGTATCAGGGGATTCCCGTCGTTCGCGATCTCAAGCTCGAGGTCCGCCGCGGCGAGGTCGTGGCGCTGCTCGGCCCGAACGGCGCCGGCAAGACCACGACCCTCGAGACGATCGCGGGCCTGCACAAGCCGATCTCGGGCGCAGTCAACATGTTCGGTGAGGCCATCGGCGGCGTACCGGCGTACAACCTTGCCAAGCGGGGGCTGGCGCTCGTCCCCGAGGGCCGGGCGCTGTTCCCCGGTCTGACCGTCCGCGAGCACCTCCGCCTCGCGGGCGGACGGAGCGGACCGCGTGAGGAGGAGCTGCTCGCGATGGTGCCCGAGCTCGAGAAGTGCCTGCAGCGCAAGGCCGGTCTGCTGTCCGGCGGCGAGCAGCAGATGCTTGCCATCGGCCGCGCGCTCGTCACCCGGCCCCGGTTGCTGCTCGTAGACGAGATGAGCCTGGGTCTGGCTCCGGTGATCGTCGAGCGCCTGCTCCCGATCCTGCGGCGGGTGGCCGACGAGTTCGGCGCCAGCGTGCTGTTCGTGGAGCAGCACGTGGCGCTGGCGCTCGACATCTCGGATCGGGCGTACGTCCTGACCCATGGGCGGATCGCGCTGGAAGGCGCCGCCGCCGAACTCCGCGAACGGCGAGAGCTGCTCGCGGCGAGCTATCTGGGGGAAGCCGCCGCGGCCTGACCGCGGTAGTCCCCAGCCCAGTTGACCCTTAGACACAACCAGAGGAGAGCACTGCAGATGAAACGTTCGAAATGGCTCGGCACGGCCGCCGTGGTCGCGGCGACTGGGCTGATTGCGGCGGGCTGTGGATCGAGCAGCTCCAGCAGCAGCACGAGTGCGAGCAGCGGATCGTCCAGTAGCAGCACGAGCGCCACCTCGGCGGCCACCACGAGCGCGAGCTCGTCGGTGTTCGGGACTCCCAAGAAGGCGACCGGGAGCCCGTACGTGTTCGGGATGATCAACGATGAGACCGGGGCCGTCACGTTCCCCGAGGCCCGCCAGGGCGCGATCGCCGCGATGGAGTACGTCAACAACTACCTCGGGGGCATCAACGGCCACCCGATCGTGATCGACAACTGCATCGGCGACGGCACGCCGGCCACCGCCGCCCGCTGCGCGAACGAGATCGTGGCCAAGCATCCGCTCGCGATCCTCGGCGCTGCCGACGTCGGCGCGCCCGCTTCGATCCCGATCTACGCGCACGCCAACCTCGCCTACATCGGCGGCATCCCGTTCACGCCGGTTCCGTTCGTCTCGCCGAACTCGATCCAGTTCTGGTCGGTGAGCGTCGGCGACAACGCCGCAGCCGCGGTATACGCCGGGAAGACCCTCGCCGTCAAGAAAGTCGCCCTGATGTACTTCTCGAATCCGCAGGGCGAGTCGATCATTCCCCAGATCGTGCCGGTGTTCAAGGCCGCGGGCGTGAGCTCGGTCAAGCTGATCCCGCTGTCGCCGACTTCGCCCGATCCGAGCCCGCAGGCCGCGCTGATCGAGAGCAGCGGAGCCGATCTGGCGTACATCGACGTCCCCAACGGCTGCGGCAACGTGCTGAAGTCGCTCAAGAGCGTCGGCTATACGGGCAAGCTGATGGGCATCGACCCGTGTGGCGCGCCGCCGGTGATCACCGCCTCGGCCGGCGGAGCCGAGGGCATGTACATCGCCTCTCCGTTCATCCTCCCGACCGGGACCAGCCAGCAGGCGCAGCTGTTCCAGGCGGCGATGAAGAAGTGGGCGGCGCCGGGCACGCTGATCGACTCACCGTCGGTCGCCGGCTTTGCGACGGTGATGAACGTCCAGGCCGCGCTGAGCAAGGTGTCGGGGGCGTTGAACACCACGTCGATCGAAGCCGCGTTCAAGACCGGCAGCAACCACCCGAACTTCCTGTCGCATCCCTACACGTGCGACGGGCAGCAGATGACGGGCGCGCCCGCGATCTGCAACGACTACTACCTGATGAACCAGGTCAAGAGCGGCCAGCTGACTCAGCCGAGCACGACCGACTGGACGACCTCGAAGGGCTATTTCAAGGGCCAGGGGCTCTAACCATCGTGGCCGGATCCGTCCGCCGCCCGGCGGGCGGATCCGACTGCATCGCATCCCCGAACACGTAACCACCATGTCCAGCTACATCCTCTTCCTGATCCTCGGCCTCGGCGCGGGCGCGACCTACGCGATCCTCGGCCAGGGTCTCGTCCTCAAGTACCGAAGCGCCGGCGTGGTCGATTTCGCCCACGGCGCGGTAGCGATGTTCATCGCGTACGTGTTCGTCAACCTGCGCAGCTTCGGGCAGCTCGAGCTCCCCGTGGTCATCATCCCGCATCAGATCTCGCTGAACGGCGGCGCGGGCATCAACACCGCGCTCGCGATCGTCATCTCGCTCGTGTACGCGGCGATCTTCGGGCTGATTCTCCACATGCTCGTGTACCGGCCGCTGCGCAACGCCGCCCAGCTGACCCGCGTGTGCGCGTCGGTCGGCGTGATGCTGGCCCTGCAGGCAATCGCGGTCCTCAACTACAGCACCGAGCCGGTTGCCACCAATCCGATCTTCCCGAGCGGGCCGCTGAAGATCTCCGGGGTCACGTTCCCCAGAGACCGCCTGTACTTCACCGGAGTGGTTGTGCTGATTTCGGTCGCGCTCTGGCTGATCTACCGGTTCACCCGCTTTGGTCTGGCGACCCGCGCTGGGTCCGAGAACGCCCGTGGCGCGGCGCTGACCGGCATCTCCGCCAACCGCATCGCCGCGCAGAACTGGGTGATCGCGACCGTGCTGGCGGGTGTGGCCGGGATCTTGATCGCGCCGGTCGCGAGCCTCGACCCGACCTCGTACACGTTGTTCATCGTGCCGGCGCTGGCGGCGGCGCTGGTCGGCCGGTTCGAGTCGTTCTGGGTCACCGCGCTGGCCGGCCTGCTGATCGGTTGCTTCCAGTCTGAGATCGGCAAGCTGATCACGGTGTGGACGTGGTTGCCTCAATCGGGGCTGTCGGACGCGGTGCCGTTCATCGTGATCATCATCGTGATGGCGTTCCGCTCGCGCTCGGTACTGGCGCGGGGCGGAGACGCCGCGGAGAAGAACCCGTCAGTCGGCCGGCCGGGCTCGCCGCTCGTGTCCGCCGGCGCATGCTTTGTCGGCGGGCTGATCCTGCTTCTGCTGTTGAATAACGTGCTCCGGTTCGCGTTCATCTCGTCGCTGACGGTGACGTGCATCGCCCTGTCGGTCGTCGTCCTGACCGGCTACGTGGGCCAGGTGTCGCTGGCGCAGATGTCGCTGGCCGGCATCGGTGGCTTCATGCTCGGGCATATCTCCCACGGATGGGGACTCGGGTTCCCGTTCTCGCTGATCGTCGCCGGCCTGTGCGCGGTCCCCGTGGGGTTGGTGATCGGGCTGCCGGCGCTCCGCCTGCGCGGCGTCAACCTGGCCGTGGTGACGCTCGGTTTCGCCGCGGCAATGGACGCGCTGATCTTCTCGAGCATGGGGTTCGCCGGCGGGACCGCCGGGCTGCCGATCAAGTCACCCCACCTGCTCGGGCTGAACTTGGCGGCAAACGCCGGTAGGTCGACGAACCGCGTGATCTTCGGGGTCATGGTGCTCGTCGTCGTGATCCTGATCGGGCTGCTCGTGGCCCGACTGAGACGCGGCCCCGCTGGGCGCATGCTGCTCGCGATCCGCTCGAACGAGCGCGCCGCCGGTTCGGTCGGGATCAACGTCGCCCAGGGGAAGCTGATGGCGTTCGCGCTGGCGGCGTTCATCGCCGGCGTGGGCGGCGCCCTTACGGGCTACTTGCAGGGCGAACTGACCGCCGACAGCTTTGCGGCGTTCACGTCGATCACCCTGCTGGCGATCGTGTTCGTCGCCGGCGTCGGGCGGATCGCGGGAGCGGTCGTCGCCGGAGTCATGTTCTCGGCGGCGGGCCTGTTCGTGACCTTCCTCGACATCCATCTGAGCGTCGGCAAGTACCAGGCCATCGTTGCCGGCGTCGCGCTGGTGTTGACCGCGGTTCAGAACCCCGACGGCCTGACCAGCACGTCGACCGGAAAGGGTCCCGCGGTGGCGCTGCTGAAGCTCCGCGATCGGGCCCTCGCGCTGCGCAAGACCGATCCCGCCGGCTCGGCCGGCTCGGCCGCGGCTGCGATCAACACCAGCGCGGCCGCTCCGACCGCCGACGAGGCGCCGGACAAGGTCGACGTCCACCATCCGGTTGCCTGACTCTGAGCCCGCGCGCGGGCTTGACTCTGAGCCCGCGCGCGGGCGGCGCCCGATCCGCCTGCGGGTCGAGCACCTCGACAGTCCGCTCGGGATCGGGACGACACGGCCGCGCTTCTCGTGGTGGCTTCCGGGCGGGGCGGCGCGGCAGCTGGCATATCGGATACGGACCGACAGCGGCTGGGACAGCGGCCGGATGCAGGGCGCCGACAGCGTGCTCGTCGAGTACGCGGGGGCGCCTTTAAGCTCGGGGACGCGCGTTGCTTGGCAGGTAAAGGTGTGGACCGACCTCGGGGAGAGCGACTGGTCGGAGGCGGACGTGTTCGAGCTCGGGCTGGTCGAGCCGGGGGACTGGTCGGCGCCGTGGATTGAGCCCGTCGAGTCCTCCGAGCGGCCGCCTCCGGGGCGCCGGCCGGCGATGCTCGTGCGCGGCTCGTTCGAGCTCGGCGACGCGGCGGTCATCCGGGCCCGGCTGTACGCGACCGCGCATGGCATCTACGAGGCGTTCGTCAACGCCGCGCGCGTCGGCGACGCCGAGCTGACTCCCGGGTTCACCGAGTACCGCGAGCGCTTGCAGGTCCAGACCTACGACATAGGCGAGTTACTGCGTCCCGGCGCGAACGCGATTGGCGCGATCCTGTCCGACGGGTGGTACCGCGGCCAGGTCGGGCTGCCGCGAGCCCACGACCAGTGGGGATCGGAGCTCGGCTTCCTCGCCCAGGTCCGCGTCGACCTTGCCGACGGCTCGACCGTGGTCGCTGGGACGGGTCACGGTTGGCGCAGCGCGCGGTCGCACATCGAGGTGGCCGATCTGATCGCGGGCCAGTCGGTCGATCTGAGGCGCGTGGTCGCCGGGTGGAGTGAGTCGGGCTTCGACGACGCCGGCTGGCATTCGGTGACGGTCGCCGACCATGGGTACAGCCGGCTCGTGGCCTCGCCGGCGCCGGCCGTGCGCGCGGTCGCCGAGGTGTCGCCCGTGTCCGTCCGCCGGGTGGCGCGCGGGCAGGTGTTCGATCTCGGCCAGAACATCAACGGGTGGGTGCGCTTGGCGAATCTCGGGCCGGCGGGAACCTCTTTGACCCTGACTCACGGGGAAGCGGTTGACGTCGCGGGCGATGTCACCACCGACCACCTCGACGTGGATCTACCGTTCATCCCCGAGCCGCTGCCCGCGGGCCAGGTCGACCGGGTCGTCTCGGCGGGGCGGCCGGGGGACATGTTCGAGCCCCGTCACACCACGCACGGCTTCCAGTACGTGCGCGTCGAGGGGCACCCGGATGAGCTCGGAGCCTCCGATCTCACCGGCGTCGTCGTGCACACCGACATGACCCGCACCGGGTGGTTCCGGTGCAGCGACGAGCGCATCAACCGCTTGCACGAGGCGGCGGTGTGGAGCTTGCGCGGCAACGTCTGCGACATCCCCACCGACTGCCCGACGCGCGAGCGCGCCGGCTGGACCGGCGACTGGCAGATCTTCGTCCCGACCGCCGCCTTTCTCTGCGACGTGGCGGGCTTCTCGGTCAAGTGGCTCCGCGACCTGGCCGCGGAGCAGTGGGGGAGCGGTCTGGTCGCCAACCTGGCGCCGAGTCCGCCGTCGGAGTCCGAGGGCGGTTTTCTGGCGGCTTTGAACGGGTCGGCGGGGTGGGGAGACGCGGCCGTGATCGTGCCGTGGGAGATCTACCGCGCCTACGGAGACCGACGCCTGCTCGAGGAGCAATGGCCCTCGATGGTCGCGTGGCTGTCGCATGTGGTGGCCGCCGCCGCGGGCGAGCGGCATCCCGATCGGGCCGCGCGCAGGGCGGAGCCACTCCCGCACGAGCGCTACCTGTGGGACTCGGGCTTTCACTGGGGCGAGTGGCTCGTGCCCGGCGAGGACCTGAAGGGACCGGAGGAGTTCGAGGCGTTCCGGCGCGCCGACAAGTCCGACGTCGCCACCGCATATTTCGCCCACTCGGCGCGGCTGATGAGCCAGATCGCTGCCGTGATCGGGCGCTCCGCGGAGGCGGCGCGTTATGGGGAGCTCGCCGAGCGCGTGCGGGACGCGTGGCGAACCGAGTTCATCGGCGCGGACCGAAGGCTCAAGCCCGACACCCAGGCCAACCACGTACGCGCGCTGGCGTTCGGGTTGGTCCCGGCCGAGCTTCGCTCCGCGGTGGCGTCACGTCTAGTCGAACTGGTCCGAGCCGCCGACACCCATCTCGCCACCGGGTTCCTGGCCACGCCATACCTGCTGCCCGTGCTGGCCGATGCCGGCCACCTCGACGTCGCCTACGAGTTGCTGTTCACGGACACGATGCCGTCCTGGCTGTACATGATCGAGCGCGGCGCCACGACGGTGTGGGAGCGGTGGGACGGTGTGCGTCCCGACGGAACGCCGTTCGAATCGCTCAACCACTACTCGAAGGGTGCGGTCGTGTCGTTCTTACACCGGTACATCGCCGGGATCCGGCTGCTCGACGACGGCGGCCCCGCGTACCGACACTTCCTCGTCCAGCCACAGCCCGGTGGCGGGATCACGTGGGCTCGGGCCGAGCACGACAGCCCGTACGGGCGGATCGAGTCGGCATGGCGGCTTTCTGGTGACGCGTTCGAGCTGGTCGTCACGGTTCCGCCGGGAACCACGGCGAAGATCGTCCTACCCGACGGGACCACGGAGACGGTGTCCTCCGGTCATCACACGCTGGGAGGATCAGCAGGCAATCCCGCCGAGTGGGGCGAGGCCTGAGCTGGACGGGCACGCGACGACCGGCCGCGGCGGCACCGCGACGTTGGTCGCGGCGCGGCTGGCGGCGAAGTTCGCGCCCGTGAGTCTGGCCTGCACCGCGAATGTCGTCGCCGGCGACGAGACGACGCGTGCGGAGAAGCGGAACGTTTGCGGTGACCCATTGACGAGCGCGTCTGAGTCCCAGCACAGTCGCCGGGCGCTTGCGACCGCACCCGCCGCGCGGACGACGCGCAGCTGCCTCGGGAGCGTCACGCATACGGTCGGCTTCACGCCGGGGACCGGCTTGACCACTCCGACAGTGACCACGAATCCGACCACGTGCCCCGGCGCCGCGACCCGTTGAATGGGCACGATCCTGACCTTTGTCGCGGTGGCGCGCGGCGTGACGGTGGCGGTCGTCTGCGCGGAATCGTTGGCGTAGTTCGGATCGAACTGATCGTCGCTTGCGGTGACATCGTCGATCAGCTCCCCTGGACGCAGCGGCCGCACGTGCACCTCCAGGGTCTCGCTATCGCCCGGTGCCAGCTCGGCCAGGCTGCATTGGACGGCCGCTCCGGAGCTGCAGGTGAATGCTCCCGGGTCGATCGCTATGACCTGCGCTGCGGCGTCGAGCGCGTCCGTGAGGTCGATGCCGGTTGCCTCGCCCGGGCCGTTGTCGACGACGGTGATCGTGTCGATCAGGGTCCCGCCGAGGGTGTCCTGCGACGAGCTCTCGTGGTCCTGGATCACGAGATCCGCCATCGGGGCACCGGGTGTTGACATCGGGGCCGTCGCTTCGCCGCTGTCGTTCGAAGGGGTTGGGTCGAACTGAGACGCGCTGATGCTGGCCTCGCTCGTCGAGTCCGCGAGCGCATCACCCGGCGGCTCCACCAGGACGATGTCGGCCTCGGCCGACCCGCCGGCGTCGAGATGCGAGATCACGCAGGTCACGTCGGTGGCGCTGACCGAGCACGAGCCCTGGTCGATCGTGGCCGAGTCGATCGTGGCTCCCAGTGGCGCGACGTCGTGCAGTACGACGTCGGTGGCGTCGCCGGGGCCGCTGTTGTCGATGGTGACGTGGTCGTCGACCGCGTCGTCGCCGAACGCGGCGGGCGCCTCCGTCTCGCTCTGCGCGAGCGCGAGGTCCGCCGGCTCGGACGCCGTCGGGCTCGGCGTCGCGCTCACGAGGGTCTCCGAGGACAGCGCGGTCAATTCCTTGCCGAGCGTAGGCGCGATGAACGTTGCCTGGGCGACATTTCTGATCTCCTGCTCGGCGGTCAGGTTGTCGTCGACGCGGACCTCGAAGCTGACCTGCGCCGTATCTCCGGGCGCGCCGGCGACGGCCACCGTGCCTCCCATACCTGCGGCCGCGCCGCTCCCGAGGAAGAACCGCACGCTGTTCTGCGCGGCGTCGTACTCGCCCTGGTCGTCGCCGACGAGATCGGTCGGCGTCGCGGCGCTCGCGGGCGCGGTCGGGATTCGCAGCGACCCGGCCACATACGTGGTGTCGGGCGGGATCTTGTCGGTGGCGACGAAGTTGGTCGCCGCCTCGAGACCCTCGTTGGCGAACGTGACCGTGTACCGGAGCCTGTCTCCCGCGCGCGTGGGCCCGTCCGGATGCGTGAGGTTTGCGACGGTCTTGGTCGCGCGTATCACGGGTGCGTACAGATCGGTGGCGAACGTGATCACCTGCGGCAGGTACTGATCGCTACTCGTCTTCAGCCCGATCGTCGCGCTGGTGGCGCCATTGGCGAGGAGGCCGTCGATCCCGATGCGCTTGGCGTCGAATCCGAGCTGGTTGACGTAGTCCGGCGTCTTGTCGGTGAAGTTCTGACCGTCGACCGAGATCGCGGAGTTGAAGAAGTTATTCGCCGCGTTCACCTTGTCGCTCAGCACCTTGCCGTCGAGGGTCGCGCTGTCGCCGGTCAGCCCGCGGTCACCCTCGTACGCGACGAACCCAAGCTTCGTCCGGACCGGTCCGCTCAAAGGCGTCTGAAATCCGCTGACGGGGATCGTCACCGCCGGCTTGCCCTGCGTGACCGACTGCAGACCGTCGAACACGGTCAGGTTGCGGGGCGGCTCGCCGGCGGCCTCGTAGGCGACGACGAGCGCCCAGCCGGCATACCGATCCTCGCCGGTCGCCGACTGCACGTTCGCCACCGTGTACACGCCCGATCCGGCGTGCTGGACACGTGCCGTGACGTCGACGAATGCCGCGTAGGCGCCTGTCACGTCAGAGCTCATATCGACCGTGGCGGTCAGGTGATCGAAACCCGAAGCACCCGGCGGCTTGAGGTCGACCTTGCTCAGGCCCGCCGGCGTCGAATCCGGTGCGGACTTCCCGCCCGTTCCCGCGTTCGTCCGCGACCCGTAGTACAGGCCCGCGAACAGAACCCGAGCGCCGGCGGGCAGGCTCAGGCGCCCGGATGAGGAATCGAGCGCCGTGGAGTCGGTGTTCACGCGCACCATCGAGAAGTTGTTGTTGTTGAGCACCGTGCCCAGCCCCGCGCGCGCGTTCGCGCAATCGGCCACCGACGTCTGGCAGGTCTCGAGCGTGTTGCCGATGATCGCGATGTCGCCGTTGGCGTTTGTGCTGAACCGCGCCGTGAACCCGCGATCCGCGAGCGCCGGGGATGCGAGGCCGAGCACGAGCATGCCCGCCAACACGACCGAACGACGCAGACCAACAAACCCTCGTTCCACGGACTGCCTCCCCTCGACAATCCCCCTTTGCAGGTCCAATGCTACTGCTCGCCGATCAGGCTTTGCCCGCCGGCCAGCACCGCCGCCTCGTCGCCGTGCTCGGCCAGTGCGCTGACCGCCTCCTCACACGTCTCGGGCGCCAGGTATTCGCAGGCGCTGGGCTTCACAGCCGCTCGGCGAGGAGCGCGAGCGTTCCGGCCCATGCCTGCTCGGCGGCGGCCTCGTCGTACGCGGGCCTGTCCGGCATCGTGAAGCCGTGCTCGGCACCGGGGAAAACCTCGATTCGGTTAGCGACGCCGGCCTGCTCGAGTCGCTCGCGGAGCGGCGGGATCGTTGCGACCGGGGTGACGCTGTCGCTCTCGCCGAACCCGAGGTACAGCCCCGCGTCGACCCGATCGACCTCGAGATGCGGCGAGTCGGGGGCGTCGGTGACCAGACCGGTGGGGTGAAGTAGCGAGGCCGCGGCGATCTCGGTTCCGAATGCCTCGGCCGCGCGCATCCCGAGGCGGCCTCCCATGCAGAAGCCGATGCATGCCCATTCCCCGCCGTCGGCTCCCGGGACCGCCTCGAGCAGCAGACGCGTGTCCTCGAGGACCTGCTCGTCGTCGATCTGGCCGACGAGCTTCCGCATCCGGGCGAACTCCTCCTCGTCGCCGGCCGCCAGTCGCTCCGCGTCGAACCTCTCGGCCGGGTCGAACGGGTAGTACAGGTCCGGCACGATCGCTGTGTAGCCCGCGCCGGCGAGTCGCTCGGCGTAGCCCAGCAGCGCCGGCCGGATCCCGGGGGCGTCCATGTACAGGAGGACGCGCGGGGAGGGCCCGGTGCCGTCGGGCCGGTGGACGTACGTCGGCATCGTGCCGCGCGGCGTGGTGACGTCAACTGTCGTCTGGCTCATCGCATCTCCTGTTCACGCGTGGTTTGAGGGCAAGATCGTGGCCGCCTGGTCTGACGGTGAGATCGCACCGGCGACCGTAGCGGCGGCCGCGCACTCACGACCCGCGATCATCCCGAAAACGATCGCGTCGGTCAGCCCGCCGCCGTGCTCGGTCAGATGGCCCCAGATCGAGCCCGCGGCGCCGGCGGCAAACAGCCCGGGGATCGGCGCGCCGCCGGGGCACAGCACCCGCGAGTCGGCGTCGCGTCTCGGACCACCGGAAGCGGTCGCGACGCCCGGCGTCATCTGGATCGCGTACAGCGGTGCAATCAGCGGTACGAGCGTCGCCGGCGCGCGACCGAACTCGTCGTCGCGTCGGCGGCTGATGGCGTCCGCGTAGGCGCCCAGAGTGCTCTGAAGGGCCGCTTGGTCGAGTCCGGTCGCGGCCGCGAGCTCGGCGGTGTCCTCACCGCGCGCGATCCATCCGGCCGCGACCTCGGCCGAGTTATCCGCGCTCCAGGGATAGTTGTTTGGGCTACCGACGATTCCGTGTAGTGGGCCGGCCCGACGCGCAGCTTCGTCGAAGATGATCCAGCCGGGCATCCGCGGGCGGTTGGGGCGGCGCGGCAGATAGGCGGTGAGCGCGCGGACTCGGTCGTGGACCTCCCAGCCGGTCTCGTCGGCGAACCGGCGCCCGTCGCCGTCGACGTAGATGAAGCTCGGGGCATGGACGTCGAGCGTGAACGCGGCCGGGAAACCCGCGTGCACGAACGACAGCCAGCCGAAGAACGCGCTCATGTGCCAGAGCGAGGCGCCGGCCGCGTGCGCGAGACGCAGCGTGTCGCCGGTGTTGCCCTGGTGCCCGACCGACACGAGGGGGAGCGGAAGGTACGTGTCGCGGAGCTC
Organism: uncultured Solirubrobacterales bacterium; assembly: GCA_963701945.1. Taxonomy (GTDB): domain Bacteria; phylum Actinomycetota; class Thermoleophilia; order Solirubrobacterales; family Solirubrobacteraceae; genus Palsa-465. The sequence goes on from CAVPBV010000005.1 coordinate 147,435, forward strand.
GGGGTCGGACTCGAAGCTGCCGCTGGCGAGGATCACTCCGCTGCGCGCCTCGATCCGCGCGGTCTCGCCCTCGTGCTCGACGATCGCTCCGGTCACACGGTCGCCGGCGAGCACGAGATCGACGACCGGGGTGTTCAGCACGACAGGGATGTCGCGCTCGTGGACGCCCGCCTCGAGCACGCGCCACAGGCCGGGGCCGGGGCGCTCGCCCGGTTCCGGCACGAACTGGCGATAGCCAACGTGTCCGGCGCCGGGGAAGTGCGGCCAAGATGGGAGCATCCCACCGAACGCCTCGAAATCGACAGGAGCGGCAGTCCCGCCGAGCGCGTCGATGAACTCCGGGACGTCGCGCAGACCGCGGGCGTAGGCCTCGAGCACGGTCCGGTCGGTCTTCCCGAAGCAGAGCGCGTCGAGATGGTCGACGGCGTTCGGACCGTCGACGTCGAACAGGAAGCCGCCCGAGTAGACGCAGTTGCCGCCGCCGGACGTCGTCTTCTCAGCGATGGCGACCGATGCGCCGGCGTCGTGGGCTGCGATTGCCGCAGCCGCGCCCGCGGCGCCGAACCCGGCGACGAGGACGTCGACCTCGTCGGGTAGGTTCATGCTGGCGCCCCGCTCATGATCCGGAGCGGGTCAGATCGGTCCCATCCGGCCGATGCCTCGCGGACGATCGCGTAGAACCGCAGCAGCTCGTCGCGGCGCTGGAGCACCTCGATCGGGTGTCCGAAGATCTCGCTGCCGTCAAACCACACCGCGGACGCGGGCCCGGTGCGACCGGCATGGAAGGGGGGGAGGCCCGCGGCCTCGAGTCGCGTGACCTCGTCCTCGAGCGAGTCGGCGAGCCAGGCAACGTGGCCGACGCCGCCGCCTGGAGCGATCAGCGAGTTTCCGAGTCCGGCCGGTTGAACCTCGTGGACCTGAGTTAGCTCGACGAGGAGCGGGCCCCACGCCCCGAACGCCGAGGAGTGGTCGTATACGGCCGGCTCGCCCCGGTAGGTCACTTCGTCGAACGGGATGTGCTCCATCGCGAAGAACGGCCCTGCGCCCGTGGCGGCTGCGAACCGAGGCACGTCCCGGTGCAGGTCCTCGACCACGTAGCCGAGGTGATGGATGGGCGGCAGCATCTCGCGCTCAAACTGTAGACGATTACGCAATCTGTATGCAATACTGCCGGCCGGATGCGAGTCGGGTTCGATCATGTTGGGCTGTCGGTTGCCGATCTCGAGGCCGCCGAGGCGTTCTACACGAGCGCGTTCGGATTCGAGCGCCAGCTCGCGTTCGAGCTCTCGCCGCACCCGATTCGCGGCGTCATGCTGACCCATCCCGACGGGTTCCGGCTCGAGCTGTTCGAACACTCGGCGTCGGTCCCCGGGCCGCAGGCGGCCACGCCGATCGAGGCGCATGCCACGCGCGGCTACAACCACTTTGCGCTCAGGTCTGAGGACATCGACCGCCTATGGGAGCGCGCGACCGAGGCGGGCGCGAGCGCGGTCATGCCACCGGCCCCCTCTCCTGAGCCCGGCGTCCGGTTCGCGTTCCTGGCCGATCCGGAAGGCAACCTGGTGGAGCTGGTGGGCTGATGGGGAGGCTCGACGGCAAGGTGGCGTTGATCACCGGCACCGCGGGTGGCCAGGGCGCAGCTGCGGCTCGGCTGTTCGCCGGCGAGGGCGCGACAGTGTTCGGCTGCGACCTCGACGCCGAGCGCGCGGATGCGGTGGCGGCCGAGATCCGCGCGGGTGGGGGAGACATCCACTCAACGGCGCCGGTCGACCTGGCCGATCCCGACGCTGCGGCCGCCTGGGTCAACGACGCCGCCGAGCGCGCCGGCGGGATCGACGTCCTCTACAACAACGCCTCGGCGCCTCGGGTCGGGCCGTTCGCGGAGCTGAGCTGGGATGACTGGCGGTTCACGCTCCACAACGAACTCGATCTGATCTTCACCGTCACCCGCGCCGCCTGGCCGCATCTGATCGCGCGCGGCGGCGGAACCGTGATCAACACCGCCTCGGTGTCGGCCCATCGGGGCGCGACGTTCATCGAGCAGGCGGCACACGGCGCGGCCAAGGGAGGGGTGCTGGCGATCACCCGTCATCTCGCCGCGTCGGGCGCGCGACACGGGATCCGCGCGAACTCGATCAGCCCCGGGCTGATCGTCACTCCGCAGATCGAGCCGTTCCTGGACGAGCCGGGCCATCCGGTTCACGAGATGCTGCATTCTCACCCGCTCGGCCGTCTCGGGCAGCCCGACGACGTGGCGCGCGTGGCGCTGTTCCTGGCGAGCGACGACGCGGTGTACCTGAACGCGGTCGACATCGTCGTCGACGGTGGCCAGTCGCTGATCTCGTGAGCCTCGAACGCGGCATGTTCTCCCGTGAGCCTTGACGGCGACATCTTCTGGCGGGGCGAGCCCGGCTACGAGGACGCGCGAGTTCGTGGCGTGTTCAACGCCCGCCGGCCCGATCGGTACCCGGCCGCGGTCCTGGTCGCCAAGGGCGAGGATGACGTCATCGCGGGCGTGCGGCTGGCGCGAGATCGGGATCTGAAGGTGTCGGTGCGGGCCGGCGGGCACAGCTGGGCTGCCTGGAGCGTCCGGGACGACGTCCTGCTCATCGACCTCGGGCGGATCCGCGAGATGGCGTACGACCCGGACACGGGAATCGCCACCGCGAGCCCAGCGGTCAAGGGCGGCGCCGAGCTGGTCCCGTTTCTGACCTCGCACGGCCGCGCGTTCCCCGGCGGCCACTGCCCGAGTGTCGGCATCGGCGGGTTCCTCCTCCAGGGAGGGCAGGGGTGGAACAGCCGCAAGTACGGCTGGGCGTGCGAGAACGTTGCCGCGATCGACGTCGTCACCGCCGACGGTGAGCTGATCCGGGCGGACGAGGATCAGAACTCCGATCTGCTGTGGGCGGCTCGCGGCGCCGGCCCGGGCTTCTTCGGCGTGATCACCCGGTTCCACCTGCGCACGTATCCGCTCCCGCGCGCGATGACCCACGACACTTGGATGTTCGAGCTTGACGACCTCGAGCGGCTGCTCGGCTGGATCGACGAGCAGCTGCCCTCGCTCGATCGCGTCGTCGAGCCGGTGATCGCGGCCACGCGACTGCCGCGCCCCGAGGGGCCGCCGGTGCTGCTGCTGCACACGACCGCGATGTGTGACACGCCCGAGGAGGCCGAGCGCGTGCTGGCTCCCCTGCGAGCGTGCCCGATCGCCGATCGGGCGGTCCTGCACGAGACCGGCCTGACCACCGTCGAGCAGGAGAACGAGGCGCAGGCGGCTCAGAATCCCGAGAATCACCGTTATGCCGTCGACTGCACCTGGACCGACGCTCGCGCCGACGAGTTAGCTCCGCTCCTGCGCGCGCTGTGGTCCGAGTTGCCGACCGAGCACTCCTTCTCGATCTGGTACGGCTGGGCGCCGAGCCGGCCGTTGCCGGACATGGCGTTCTCGATCGAGGGGCGTGCCTACATTGCGACGTACGCAATCTGGAGCGACCCGGCCGACGACGACCGCCACCGTGACTGGGTGGTCGACCACACGAGGGGGCTCGCGGAGCTCGGCAAGGGCGTGTATCTCGGCGACACCGACTTCACGCGGCGCGCGGACCGGTTCCTGACCGATGCGAACTTCCGGCGCCTCGAGGAGATCCGGGCGCGCCGGGACCCCGAGGGGCGGTTCTGCTCCTACCTGATCGTCGACGGCGCGGAGCTCAACGCAGGCGCGCCGCGGCGAGCGTAGTCACCGCAGGATCAGGCCGCCGTCGGCGCAGAGCGTCTGCCCGGTGATCGCGCCCGCGGCGTCGCTCGCGAGGAACCCGACGGCGCCGGCAATGTCCTCCGGGCTCAGCGGCCGGTCGATCGCCTGACGCGCCTGCACCTGCGCGAATGCCTCGGGGGGCGTGTCAGCGACGGCGGCCGGCGTGGGGGTCAGGCCCGGTGCCACGCAGTTCACCGTGATCCCGTCGCGACCCAGCGCGCGGGCCAGCGTGCGGGCGACCCCGATCAGCGCGGCCTTGCTGGCGACGTAGGCGAGCAGGTCGGGCGCCGGCGGCTCCCACACCGTGTCCGAGACCACGAACACGATCCGCCCGAAGCCTCGCTCAGCCATCCCCGGCGCGAACGCCTGGGACAGCCACAACGCCGACTCGACGTTGACCGCCTGGACTCGGCGCCAGCCGTCGAGGTCGAGGTCGGCGAGCGACGCGCGGTCGAACGCCGCCGCGGCGTGGACGAGCACGTCGCAGCGCCCGTGCTGTGCGAGCACGCTGGCCGCCGCGGTTCTTACGTCGTCGCGGCTCGCGAGATCGACCGGGTGATCGCCGGTGCGGTCGAGCACGGCGACGGTGTGGTCGGCGTTGTTCAGGGCGGTGGCGATCGCCCCGCCGATCGCGCCGGCGCCACCGGTGACGACCGCGACCCGGCTCATGGGCGCAGCGCCTGAGGACTGGTTCGCCGGCCGGCCGCCCGCACGTCGCTCGGCAACCGTTCTGCGACTGCACGCATTTGACAGAAGTGTATACAATCACAGGTCCCCCACCGCGCTCCGACGGCGAGGGGGTGGCCCCGGCCGCGCTTCCGCCGCGAGGGGGCAGAATCCGGAATCGAGACGAGGTTGAGGAGACACATGTCCTACCAGGTCCATTCACCGGCCCCGGTGCGTGAGCTGCCCGGCGAGTCCGTGCCCTACTACCTGGCCGATGGAGACGGCCGTGCGCACCTGCTGCTGGGACAGGTCGGGCGGGCGTTGGCCGGAACGGAGGAGACCGCGGGCGCGATGTCGGTGATGACCGCGGTCGGGCCTGCGGGCGGTCCGATCCCTCTGCACCGCCACGAGAAGGAGCACGACTACTTCTTCTGCGTGCGGGGAGCGATCCAGGTGTGGGTCGACGGCGAGAGCCGCATCCTGCATCCCGGCGACGTGGCCAGTGTGCCCGCCGGCGTGCTCCACGCCTACCAGTTCCACGGGCACTACAGCCAGTTCATGGGCCCGATAGCGCCGGCCGGGTGGGACCGCTTCTTCGACTTCACCGGCACGCCGTACTCCGGCCCGGCGTATCCGCTCCTCGACGACAGCCCGCCGCCGTTCGCCAAATTCGGCGCCGCCGAGGCCAAGTTCGCGATGAAGTACTTCCCCGAGGAGCCGTACACCGAGGCGACCACGGGCGCCGACGACTCGCTCCCGGGGACACACACTGCTTACGTCCTGAAAGCGGGCGAAGGACCGCGCCACGTCCTGTTCGGCCAAGTCGCGTTCCAGCTGATGACCGGCGCCGAGTCGAATGGCCAGCTTGGGATGACCGTCATCGAAGGCCCGCGTGGGCCCGCGATCCCGGCGCACGTGCACGAGCGCACGTACGAGGCGATGTACTGCCTGGACGGCCGGCTGCTCGTGACCGTCGACGGCGAGGAGCACCTCCTCACCCGCGGCGATTTTGTAAGCATCCCCGCCGGCGTCGAGCACACGTACGCGATGGACGCGCACCTGACGCGGTTCGCGAGCATGTACGGACCGGCCGGCGTCGAGCGCTTCCACGAGGTGGCGGGTGTGGTCGCCGAGCAGCGCATCTTCCCCGAGCGTGCCGAACCGGTGGATCGCGACCGCGTGGCTGAAGTGGTGGCGGCAGCGGGGCTCGACATCGCGTTCATCGGCTGACGGGAGCAAGACCATGGATATCGGACTCGCCATGACCGCGCGCGTGCTCCCCGGCGACGAGCGCCCGCTCACCCATGTCTACCGGCAGGTGATCGACGAGGCCGTGCTCGGCGAGGAGCTCGGCTTCTCGAGCTGGTTGATCGCCGAGCACCACTTCGCCGAGGACCGTCACAACCCGTCGCAGTTCCCGCTGCTCGCGGCGGCGGCAGTGCGGACCGAGCGGATCCGGCTCGGGACGTACGTGTTGCTGCTCGCGCTGCACAACCCGATCCGGGTGGCGGAGGACGCCGCCACCGTCGACATCCTGTCGAACGGTCGACTGCTCCTCGCCGTCGGCGCGGGACCGATGGAGGGCGAATGCGCGGTGTTCGGCATTCCGCCCAAGGAGCGGTTCGGCCGCACGTACGAGGCGCTAGAAGTCATCGACAGGTGCTTCAGCGGCGAGCGGTTCACGCACGAGGGCCGCTACTACAGCTTCGCGGACGTCGAGATGACGACCACGCCGGTCCAGCCCGGCGGACCGCCGATCTACATGGCGGCGATGGGGCCCCAGAGCCTGGCCAAGGCGGGCGAGCGCGGCTACAACCTCGCGTCGGTGCTGCACACGCCACTCGTGCACGTGTACGCGGACGCCCAGACCGAGGCGGGCCGCACACGCGACGACTACCGGCTCATGTCAGGCCCAGTGACCGTGCATATCGCGCCGACGAGAGACCAAGCCTGGGACGAGGCCGAGCGCGCGCTCCACTGGTGGGTGACCTTCTACCGAAACCGGGGTTTCGATATGCCGCTGCCGCCGGTGAAGAAGATGCGCAACACGCCGGGCGTCGGCATCTTCGGTCAGCCGTTCGCGGTCGGGACGCCCGACGACGTGCTGGCGGCGCTCGAGCGCCACAAGGAGGCCGACCTCGACGAGATGGTGATCCAGTTCAACCATCCGGGGATGGCCGCGGACGCCGTGGCGCGGTCGATGCGGATGTTCGCCGACGAGCTGACGCCCGAGGTGAAGCGCTGGGGTCGGGCCGGCGCTGAGACCAGAGCTCCGGTCTCCTGACGGCGTGACCCACCCGACCGACATCCCGCTGCGGCAGGCGCGTAGGCTGATCGCGCGCGCGATCGACAAGGCCGCCCACATTGGCGTTCGCGGCGCGTTCGCGGTCGTCGGGGAGAGCGGCGTGCTCGTGTCGGCATCGCGGATGGACCGCGGTGGCGCCGGCGGGATGGAACGCGCGCGTTCGAAGGCCTGGATCTCGGCCACCCAGCAGATCCCGAGTACCGAGCACCATCAACGGATGGCGACGTTGCCCGCGCCGCTCGCCGCCGGGTTCGTCGCGTGCTCGCCGGAGGCGAACTTCCCCGGCGCCGGCGGAATGCCGATCTACGACGGCAGCGTCGTCGTCGGCGGCTTCAGCGCGTCCGGCGCGACCATCGGCCCGTTCGTCGACATCCCCGGGATCGATCGGCGCATGCTGATCGTCGACGGCAAGCCGGCCAACTCCGAGGACCTGGTCGTGCTGTGGACGCTCGGCCTGCCCTACAAGGGGCAGCACGGCGACGACGAGAAACGGTGGCTCGACGCGTTCGGGGCGCTCCCCGACGAGCCCGGCATCGGTTACGAGAACCCCCCGCCGGCGAGCCAGCCCGAGCATGAATGGGCGCTCGGTGTGGCCGACGCGGCGATCGCCCAGGCGGTGGCGCGCGGAACGCGGATCGCCGTGGCGGTGGTCGACAGTCGCGGCGAGGCGATCCAGCAGGACACGATGGACGGCGCGCCCAGCGCGGCGCCGTTCGTCGCCAAGGCAGTGGCCGCTGCCGCCGCCATGTTCCAGCGTCCGAGCGGGGAGATCGATTCGAGGCTGACATCGGTGCTCCCGATCCGCGTGCTGACGGTGGCCGGTGGCGTGCCACTCCGCGACGGCGACCGGGTGGTAGCGGGCCTCGGGATCGCCGGACCCGACTCCGAGGTCTGCGGGCAGATCGCGGCGACGGTCGCGGGGCGCTGAACCGTGCCGGGGCGGTAACACGGTGCCGGAGCTCAACACGGTTCCTGAGCTCAACACGGTTCCTGAGCTCAACACGGTTCCGGATCGCAACGCGGTGCCAGAGCGCATCTGCATCGTCGGAGCCGGCGCGATCGGCGGCCTGTTCGCCGCGCACCTCGCCCAGCTACCGGAACTCGAGGTGTGGGTGTTCGACCTCGCGCAGGAGCACGTCGACGCCATCAACGAGAACGGCCTGCGGATCACGGGGGTCGTCGAGTTGACCGGCCGGGTGCATGCGCGCACGGACCCGTCCGAGATCCCGCCCTGCCCCCTCGGGATCGTCGCGGTCAAAGGAACCGTGACGGAGGCAGCGATCGAAGCCACGGCCCCGATCTTCGCCGCCGGCGCGGTGTGCAGCGTGCAGAATGGGATCGGCAACGAGGAGGTGATCGCTGAGCACGTGCCGCGCGTCATCCGTGGCGTGACGTTGCCCGCCGGTCAGGTGGTCGAGCCCGGCGTGATACGGATGATCGGGCCGGGGCCGACGTGGATCGGACCGTTCGAGCCGCGTCCGGCGACATTCGCAGAAATCGAACGCCTCGCGACCCGGCTGAACCAGAGCGGCCTCGAGACGCGGGTGCGAAAAGACGCCCGGGGCGCGCAGTGGACGAAGCTCCTGTTCAACGCCTGCACGAACCCGCTGTGCGCGCTGACCGGACTGACCCACGGCGAGCTGTGCGACCACCCGCCGACGATCCATCTGGCCGACGAGCTGCTCCGCGAAGGGGAGGCGGTGGCGCGGAAGCTCGGCATCGAGTTCGAGGAGGACCCGGCGGAGCTCGTCTACAGCGCGGCCAAGGCCAACTACCGCCACCGCCCGAGCATGCTCCAGGACGTCACCGCGCACCGTCCGACCGAGATCGCGACGCTCAACGGCGGCATCGTCGCCGCCGCCGACGTCGCCGGCGTCGACGTTCCGCTGCACCGAGCGATCGTCGACCTGATCCGTGGGGTCGAGCGGAGCTGGACGTGAGAACTTTGGCGATGGGGTTGACACATACGTGACTTCAGCGCCAGAGTCCGCACGAACAGTTCGGCGGAGTGTAGACGGATTCTGAAACTGTATGCAATAATCCCGGACCGATGGACGCGCCACAGAAGATCGACTGGAGCGAGCAGGAGTTCGCGGAGGTGCGTCCGGGGATCTTCGGCGCCACCGTGCACACGCCACAGCTGACCGCAACCCTGTACCGCTATGGGGCGGGATCCAGCTGGGAGGAGCATCAGCACCCCCAGGACCAGATCACGACCGTGCTCGAGGGGAAGATCAACTTCGTGGTCGCGGGCGAGCCCGTGCAGCTCGACGCCGGGGAGCTCGCGACGCTTCCCGGGGGCACGCCGCACTCGGCGACGGTGCCGGAAGACGGAGTCGGTGCAGTGACCCTCAATGTGTTCACGCATCGGGACTCGACCCCGGGTGTGGGAACACAGCCGGAGGAGTCGACCCCCGGTGCCTGACTGGCTCGGGCTAACCGGCCGGCGCACGCTCATCGCCGGCGGCGGGGGCACGATCGGGCGCGCGCTCGTGGACGGGTTCGCGACCGCCGGCGCCACCGTCGCCGTGGTCGACGTCACCGACGACGCCATGGCCGGGCTCGAGGATCGAACCGCCGCACGTCACGCAGCCGACCTCAGCGACGCGAACGCGGCGCGCGCCGCGGTGGCGGCCGTTCGCGACGAACTCGGCGGGCTCGACGTGTTCGTCCACTGCGTCGGCATCAACGACCGCAGGCCGATCGAGGATTACAGCGCGAGCGACGTCGACAAGATCATCGCCGTCAACCTGACGAGCGCGTTTCACACCGCGACCGAGGCGGCAGTTGGCATGCGAGAGCAGCAGAACGGGCGAATCCTGTTCTTCTCCTCGGTGGCGGGGCGCAGCGGCCACAAGCATCACGGCCCCTACGCCGCCACCAAGGGCGCGATCAACCAGCTGATGCGGGTGATCGCGCACGAGTACGCCGAGCACGGGGTGACCGCCAACGCGGTGGCGCCGGGTTACATGGACACCACGCTGACCCGGAGCTATCTGGAGGCCAACCCGGATAAGCGCCAAGCGCTTATTGAACTGATTCCCGCCCAAAGGTTCGGGACGCTGGCGGAGGTCGTGGACCCGGTGCTGTTCCTGTGCTCGCCGCATGCCAGCTTCATCACCGGTCAGGTTCTGTATATCGACGGCGGTCGTACGATCGTCTGATGAGTGCTGGGAGCACGATGCAACGGAGATTCGAAGGGCAGACCTTCATGGTCACGGGCGCCGGGACCGGGTTCGGTGCCGCGCTGGCGACACGCGCGGCCCAGGAGGGCGCGGGCAAGGTCCTGATCCATTACCGCAGCTCGGACGAAGGTGCACAACGGACCGCCGAGAAAGTCCGCGAGGCCGGTGCCGAGGCGGAGATCGCGCAGGGTGACATCACCTCATGGGCGGACATTCAGCGGATGGCCGCGTGGGCGTTCGAAGACCAGGGCGGGATCGACGTGCTCGTCAACAACGTCGGTGACATGGCGTCCGGCCAGGCGTCGTGGAAGGAGATCACCGAGGAGGCGATCGACCATGTGCTCGCCGTCGACATCAAGGGGACGATGCTGATGGTGCACGAGTTCGGTCAGCGGATGGCCGAGGGCGACGGTGGCGCGATCGTCAACGTGGGATCGACGGTGATCGTCCGCGGCAGCCCCCGGGCGCCGCAGTACGCCGCGGGTAAGTACGGGTTGCTCGGGATCACCAAGTCGTACGCCAAGGCCCTGGCCCCGAAGGTGCGCGTGAACACGTTCGCGCCGGGGTTCATGGAGACTGAGGCGCTGCTGGCTCGCCCCGAGTGGAAGGCGGGGCGTCGCGACGATGTCCTCTCCGGCACGCCGGCTGGCAAGATTCCCAAGCCGGAGGACATGACCGGCGCGGCGCTGTTTCTCGCCAGCGACGATGCCCATCACATCACCGGCTCCTACATGGTCGCCGACGGTGGTTACAGCATGCTCGGCGCCTGACGCCAGGAGGAGAGCTCATGGCAGACAACGGTCAGAACACTGAGGATGTCTACGAGCGGGTCCGCAACGCGATCCTCGACGGGCAACTCGCGCCCGGAGCCGTGATGTCGCAGGTGGCGCTGGCCCAGGACCTCGGGATCAGCCGGACCCCGCTGCGCGAGGCGCTGCGCATGCTCCAGAGCGAGGGCCTCGTCGAGGGCGAGCCGAATCGCCGCGTCCGGGTGGCGCCGATGACCGCCCACGACCTCGAGGAGCTGTACGTCATGCGCGTCACGCTCGAGGCCGAGGCGCTCCGCCTGTCGGTGCCGCGGATGACCTCTGAGGATCTGGCGCGGCTTGAGGGGCACATGGCCGAGATGGCGCACTACGCCGCCGAAAAGGACTACCGGCGCTGGAACCTTCCGCACGAGCAGTTTCACCGTGGGTTGACCGCGCACGCCGGCGAGCGGGTCAACTTCGTGCTCGGGCAGATGTTCGACCACGCCGAGCGCTACCGGCGCCTGCACATCGGGCACGGCCCGACCGCGTGGGCGACCGCCGGGCACCGCGAGATTCTCGATGCCTGCAAGGCGGGGGATCGCGACGGCAGCGCGGGCTTGCTGGCCTCGCACCTAGCCCGGACCGGGGTTGAGGTGTCCGAGCTGCTCGAGCCGGGTTACCAGCCAAAGCTGCTCGAGCTGGCGCTGACCGACGCCGGCGGCACCCCGCCGAGTAAGAGTCGGCGCCGCACGGCACGCTGACTCTGTCAGGATCCGCGACAGACACCGATCGGCGGCGGGCGCCTGTCCAAGCGCAGCGCCGCAGCGACTCCCCGGAGGCCTGATGAGCACGCGTGTAATGCCGAGCGTTCGCACCCTGAGAGACCGGCCCGCGTGGAGGGCGCTCGAGAAGCACTACGAGGAGCTGCACTCCAAGCACCTTCGTGAGCTGTTTGCGGCGGACGGCACGCGCGGCGAGCGCCTGGTCGCCGAGGGCGCGGGCCTGTTCCTCGACTACTCGAAGAACCGGATCACCGAGGAGACGATCGAGCTGCTGGTGGCGCTCGCCGAGCAGTCCGGGCTCGCGGACCGGATCGAGGCAATGTTCACCGGGGAACGGATCAACGTCTCCGAGAACCGGTCCGTCCTCCATGTCGCCCTCCGCATGCCGAAATCAGCGTCGCTGATCGTCGACGGCGTCGACGTCGTCAAGGAGGTGCACGAGGTCCTCGACCGGATGAGCGCGTTCTCCGAGCGGATCCGAAGCGGCGACTGGCGAGGGCACACCGGTCAGGCCATCCACAACGTGATCAACATCGGGATCGGTGGGTCCGACCTCGGCCCCGTGATGGCCTACGAGGCGCTCCGCCACTACAGCGACCGCGAGCTGACCTTCCGGTTCGTCTCGAACGTCGACTCCACCGACATCGTCGAGGCCACCCGCGACCTCGACCCGGCCGAGACGCTGTTCATTGTCTCCTCGAAGACGTTCACGACGCTCGAGACGATGACCAACGCGCGCTCGGCGCGCGACTGGTCGCTGGCGGCGCTGAAGGACGAGGAGGCCATTGCCAAGCACTTCGTCGCGGTCTCGACCAACGCCGAGAAGGTGAAGGAGTTCGGGATCGACACCGACAACATGTTCGGATTCTGGGAGTGGGTCGGCGGGCGCTACTCGATGGACTCGGCGATCGGGCTGTCGACGATGCTGGCGGTCGGTCCGGAGGGTTTCCACGAGATGCTGGCCGGCTTCCACGCGATCGACGAGCACTTCCGCAACACCCCGTTCGCGCAGAACCTCCCGGCGCTGATGGGGCTGCTCGCCGTCTGGTACGGCGACTTCTTCGGCGCCCAGACCGTCGGCGTAATGCCCTACGAGCAGTACCTCAAGCGATTCCCGGCGTACCTCCAGCAGCTGACGATGGAGTCCAACGGCAAGCACGTCACGCTCGACGGACGCCAGGTCGACTACGACACTGGCGCGGTGTTCTGGGGCGAGCCGGGGACCAACGGACAGCACAGCTTCTACCAGCTGATCCACCAGGGGACGCGGCTGATACCGGTAGACCTGATCGGGTTCGCGAAGACGCTGAACCCGCTCCGTGATCACCACGACCTGCTGATGTCGAACGTTTTCGCGCAGGCCGAGGCGCTCGCGTTCGGCAAGACCGAGGAGGAGGTCCGGGCCGAGGGCACGCCGGAGAACGTCGTCCCACACAAGGTGATGGAGGGCAACCGCCCGACGAACACGATCCTCGCCGAGCAACTCACGCCGCGCACACTCGGCAGCCTCGTGGCGCTGTACGAGCACAGCGTGTTCACTCAGGGCGTCGTGTGGGAGATCGACTCGTTCGACCAGTGGGGCGTCGAGCTCGGCAAGGTCCTGGCCGCCCGGATCATCCCCGAGCTCGAGAGCGACACCGAACCCGACCTACAGCACGACAGCTCGACCAACGCGCTGATCCGCCGCTATCGAGCGATGCGCTGAGGCCAAACCGATCATCTGAAACCCCCCGAGACCGAGGAGAACGATTCACATGCCGACGGACACGCCGATGCAACTGGGAATGGTCGGACTCGGACGGATGGGCGCGGGGATCGTGCGCCGGCTGACGCGCGATGGGCACCACTGCGTCGGGTTCGACGTCAACGCCGACGCGGTCAAAGCGCTCGAGGGCGACGGGATCCCCGGAACGACGTCGCTCGAGGAGTTCGCCGGCAAGCTCGAAAAGCCGCGGACGGTGTGGGTGATGGTGCCGGCCGGCGAGATCACGTCGCGGTCTATCGCCAGCCTCAGCCAAGTGCTCGAAGCGGGCGACGTCATCATCGACGGTGGCAACACGCACTACCACGACGACATCCGGCACGCGCACGAGCTCGGCGAGAAGGGCATCCACCACGTCGATGTCGGCACCAGCGGTGGCGTCTACGGACTCGAGCGCGGCTTCTGCCTGATGATCGGCGGCGAGGACGACGTAGTCGAGCGCCTGTATCCGTTGTTCGCGTCGATCGCCCCGGGGGTCGGCATGGCCCCGCGGACGCCGGGGCGAACGGGTGACCCGGGCCCGGCGGAGAACGGATATCTCCACTGCGGCCCGAATGGCGCCGGGCATTTCGTGAAGATGGTCCATAACGGGATCGAGTACGGGATCATGGCCGCGTACGCCGAGGGCCTCAACATCCTCCACAGCGCCAACGTCGGAAAAGAGGTGCTCGAGGGAGACGCCGAGACCGCGCCGATGGAGCACCCCGAGTACTACCAGTACGACATCAACACGGTCGACGTAACCGAGGTGTGGCGCCGAGGGAGCGTGATCAGCTCGTGGCTGCTCGACCTGACCGCGCAGGCGTTGTTCGAGTCCCCGACGCTCGACGACTTCTCGGGCCGGGTGTCGGATTCAGGTGAGGGGCGCTGGACGTCGATCGCGGCGATCGACGAGGGGGTGCCGGCGCCGGTGCTGACGACCGCGCTGTACTCGCGATTTGCCTCGCGAGGCCTCGACAACTACGCCAACCGGGTCCTGTCGGCGATGCGATATGGCTTCGGCGGCCACCGCGAGAAGGCCGGAAGCTGACTCGCGACGAGCAGATCGAGCGCGAGAAGCAGGTCGCCGCCGAGGCGGCGGCCCAACTCGTGCAGGACGGGATGCTGGTTGGTCTCGGCACCGGCTCGACGTCCGCATACCTGTTGCCGCCACTCGCGGCGCGCGACCTCGACATCACGTGCGTGGCGACGTCGCCGGCGACCTCGCAGGCGGCGCGGGCGCTCGGGATCGACGTCGTGTCGTTCGTGGGGCTCGAGGCGCCGACCCGTCTCGACATGACGATCGACGGTGCCGATCAGGTCGACCCGGCGGGCTGGCTGGTCAAGGGGGGAGGGGCGGCCCACACCCGGGAGAAGGCGGTCGCGGCGGCGGCCGACCGGTTCATCGTGATCGTCTCCTCCAACAAGATCGTGGAGCGGCTCACGTCGCCGATCCCCCTCGAGCTGGCCGAGTTCGGTCTCGCCTCGACGTTCGCGCGCGTCCAGCCGGCTCGCCTTCGGGATGTCGCCCATAGCCCGGACGGCGGCGTGATCGCGGACTATCTGGGCGAGTTCGACGACCCGGCCACGCTCGCCACGTGGCTGTCCGAACAACCCGGCGTGGTCGAGCACGGACTGTTCCCCGCCTCGATGGTTGCCGAGGTCCTGATCGGACGCGGTCAGGAGGTCGAGCGCAGGACGCCGCCGGGGTAGCCGGCGCCGTCGGCGAAGCTGTAAGGCGGGCACGGGCCGGTACACACCAGCTCGACTCCGTCGATGCACCCGCCGAGCTTCTTCACGAGCGCGACGAACTCGCTCACCCGCCCACGGTCGACCAGGTACGCGTCGAGCACGGGCAAGTCGGGCTGCATGCTGAGCGTGCGGCGGATGCTGCGCGCAAGCGCCGTGAGCGGATCAAGCTGGCTGGCCAGCCGGCGCGCGCTCTGACGGGTCTCGAGGCGGTCGCGCAAGTAGGCCACGTCCGACTCGGACCGCGGATCAGGAGCGGTATCGGCGCCGGCGAGCCAACGCGCATGCAGGTCAAGCTCGACCGCTCCGCGAACTCCGTCGAGCTTGAACTCCAGGTCGCGCCGCCGCCGCCGCAACATCGCCCGAACCGCCTCATCGTCATCCAGGACCCGGCCGAACTGGACCGGCAGTATCGCCCGGGAGTCGATCAGGCCCCTCAGTTCGAGTGTGGATCTGCACTGCCAACCTCTCCGCCGTTTTCGTTACCCACACCTAAAGCTCACCGATCCGGAACTGGACGAATGTTCGATACCCCGCGAGCCGCTCGAATCCACGGATGATCGAATTGGGCCAAGATCGATTGATGTTCTTCGATCCAATCCGTATATATGACGAAGAATGGAAGGCGAAAGCGCCGCGCGTGACCGGCTCGAAGCGGCGCTCGCGGTGGAGCTCGTGTGCTGTCCGTTCATCGGCATCGACTACGACCCCGCGGCGCGACGTCTCACCCTGACCGTCGACCAGGCCGCTCACGACCCGGCGCTGTACGCGCTGGCGGATGCGCTGAGCCCTCGCGCCTCCCTCCGCTAAACCGGGGGGCTCGTCCACGACGCCGTCGCAGAGGCCGCGCTGGGGTACCGAGGGCCCGCGGCGGGGTTAGCGTTCACATAGCGAACGGTTGATTTCGACCGCTGCGCTCGCGAAAATTAAGCCCTGCGTTCTCCAACCGAAGCCCAGGGTCATGTCTGAAAACAAGAATCAGACACTGGCGGGAATCGCGTTGATGGGGCATTCAGTACGGACTGCCCCTGACCGAGTATTGGGGCGCGCCCGGCTGTCAGTAGAGCACTGGGACTTCCGGCGTACCTACGGCGCCGAGGCGTTGTTCCTCGTCGCCGCCTACTACGCCTCGGCGCACCTCGGCTACGCCTTCCGGTTCGCCGGCCCGGTGGCGTCGATCGTCTGGCTCCCGGTCGGAGTAGGCATCGCCGGGCTGTACCTGATGGGGCTGCGCCTGTGGCCGGCCGTGGTCATCGGGGATCTGCTCGTCAACAACTACGCGAGGCTGCCGGTCGGCGCGGCTGTCGGCCAGAGCTTCGGCAACCTGCTCGAGGTCGTCATCGGAGTCATGCTGCTGAGCCGGTTCGTGTCGCGACGGGCGCCGCTCGACACCGCGACCGGCGTGGCCGGAGTGTTCGCGGCGCTGACCGCCGCGACCGCGGTCAGCGCGATCATCGGACCGCTGTCTCTGGCGCTGTACCACGTGATCCCCGCCTCATCGATCCTCCGGGTGTCGCGGACGTGGTGGCTCGGCGACTTCTGCGGCGCCGCGATCGTGCTGCCGCTCGCGCTCGCGTTCAGTACGCCCACTTCGCACACGTGGCTGCGCGGCCACGTCGTCGAGGCGGCGCTGCTGTTGGCGACGCTGATCGGTCTGAGCACGGTCGCCGCGCAGGTCGGCGGTCCTTCGACCTACCTGGCGTTCCCCGCGCTGATCTGGGCCGCGTTCCGGTTCGGCCCGCGTGGCGCGACGGTTGCGATCGCGATCAGCGCCGCGTTCACGATGTGGGGCGTGACCAACTTTCCGGGCCCGTTCGAGGTCACCGGCCTGGCCAGCATACCGGCAACCCAGATCTATCTTGCGGTGGCGGCGTTGGCCACGCTCGCGGTGGGGGCACTGGCCTCTGAGCGCGAGCAACTCGCCCGGAGCGTTCATGCCTCGAGAACCAGGATCGTGCTCGCCGCGGATGACGAACGGCGCCGGCTCGAGCGAAACCTTCACGACGGCGCCCAGGGACGTCTCGTCGCGCTCGCCGCTCGGCTCGGGCTCGCCGCCCACGCCGCGCGCGCGGCGCCCGAGACGGCCACGTCATCGATCGAGACCGCGCATGCCGAGTTGCTGGTCGCGATCGATGAGCTCCGCGAGCTGGTCCAGGGAATCCAGCCGGCGGCGCTCCGTCAGTTTGGCCTGGCGAGCGCGGTCGAGGACATCGCGGCGAAGTCTGTGACGCCGATCGAGCTGGTCGAGCTGCCGCGGGTACGGGTGGACGAGACGACCGAGGCGACCGCCTTCTACCTGATTCGCGAGGCCGTCACGAACGCGGAGCGGCACGCCCACGCGTCGCTGGTCCGCGTCCGCGCGCACCTGAGCGCATCAAGTCTGACGGTCGAGGTGCAGGACGACGGCGCGGGCGGAGCGTTCGAACGCAACGACCGCGGGCTCCAGGGCCTCCGGGACCGCGTGGAGGCCACGGGCGGAACGTTCGAGCTCGACAGCGAGCCCGGCTGCGGCACCCGGATCACGGCCGACATCCCGCTCGGCGCAAGTCGCTGAGCCGGCGCTACCGGGAGGCCGGGCTGTTCCCGCTCGCCAGGAACAGCAACGCCGCCTTCACGCGCCGGCTGACGTCGTCCGGGCTCTCCAGCTCGAGCTTGGTGAAGATCGCGTTGATGTGCTTCTCGACGGCTCGCTTGGTGAGCACGAGCGAATATGCGATCGCGGCGTTGCTCTTGCCCTGAGCGAGCTCGGCGAGCACATCGTGCTCGCGGCGCGTTAGCGCGGACAGCGGCGACTGCGCGCCGGCGCTGCGGGCCCGGACGAGTACCTCCACGACCATGGGATCGATCACCGATCCGCCCGCCACCACCGCCTCGATGGCCCCTACGAGTTGCTGCGGATTGCCCACGCGTTCTTTGAGCAGGTACGCCCGGCGGGCGCTTCCGGCGTCCAGGAAGGCGAGCACGTAGCTCGGATCGGCGAACTGGCTGAGCACGACGACGCCGATGTCCGGATGGCTGACGCGCAGCTCCCGGGCGACCTGAATCCCCTCGTCGGTGCCCGTCGGCGGCATCCTGATGTCGGTGAGCACCGCGTCTGGCCGCTCCCGTTCGACCGCGGCGGTCAGCGAGCCCCGGTCGCCGCAGAATGCGACCGCCTCGATGTGGTCGAAACCGGACATGATCTGTTCGAGCGCCTCGCGCATCAGGAACGTGTCCTCGCCGATCACGACTCGAATCAAGCCCCTGTGTTTCGTGCCCCCATCCGGGGGCTGGACAGACAGTTGCGTCACGGCGCACCCGAGCCCGGCGACTGAGATCCTCCGAGGATTGCCGCAAAGCTAGCGCTTTCTTAGCTGGTTTCCGGCGGTCTCGAGATTGTGGTGCGGGCATCACCAAGGTGGGGGTGCTGGCACCCGGACCTAGCGCGAGGGCGGCGGCGATGCTGCGGAACTCGGGTGGGTCGAGCTTGGCCGCGGGCTTCGGGCCGGGCATCGCGTGGCCCTCCGCCATCAGGAGCCGTCCAACCCCTCTTCGGAGAGGAAGATGAGCGTCGCCTTGACTCGGCGGCTCACGTCCTGTGTCTCGGGCAGGTTCAGCTTGGAGAAGATTGAGTTCACGTGCTTCTCGACCGCTCGCTTGGTGAGCACGAGCGACTCGGCGATCGCGCTGTTGCTCTTGCCGCTGGCGATCTCGGCGAGCAACTCACGCTCGCGTGAGGTCAGCTGCGAGAGCTGTGACTTTGCGGCCCGGGAGCGGGCTTCGATGAGGACGTCGACGATGGCCGGGTCGATTACCGACCCGCCGCGCGCCACGGCCTTGATCGCGTCGAGCAACTGCTCCTTATTGCGAATGCGTTCCTTGAGCAGGTACGCGCGACCCCCGGTGCCGTGCTCGAGCAACCGAATCGCGTAGGCGGGCTCAGCGTATTGGCTGAGCACGACGACGCCCACGTCGGGGTGGGTGTCGCGGAGCGAAGCCGCGATCCGAACGCCCTCATCGCCGCCTGACGGCGGCATCCGGATGTCGGTCAGGACGACGTCGGGATCCCAGGTGGCGATCGCGGTCTGCAGCTCCTTTCCGTTGGTGCAGACGGCGACGAGCTCCACCTCCGCCGCCGCGCTCAGCGTCGCGGTCAGGAACTCACGAATCACGTACGAGTCCTCGGCGATCACGACGTGGATCGGGGTAGTCGGTTCGCCGGGTGCCCGTCGACTCTGCTGCTCCGTGCTTACGCTCATCGAATCCTCCTAAGGCGCCCCTTCACTCAATGGTGCTTCGATCACACCCTTTTCACAAGGGCGTCTCCCTCCCACGCCCTGGAAGCATGCACCACAGTTGGCCTCCGCGGAAGGGGCGTCATCCCGATCGGACGATGACGATTGGATGCGCATTCGGTGCGATGGCCTGCGATGAACTCTCCCGCCCGCCGCGTGCCCGAACCGGACGTGGCGGCGACCGGCCTGGCGATCACCTGGCTCGGGCACGCCACCGTGCTGGTCGAGATCGACGGCGTGCGGATGATCACCGACCCGGTGCTGCGCGACCGGGTCGGGCCGCTCGTGCGGATCGTCCCCGACGTCGAGTTCCTCGGGTCGGTCGACTGCGTCCTGCTCTCGCATCTGCATGCCGACCACACTGACCTCCCGACGTTGCGGGCGCTCGGGCGCTCGGGCCCGGTGCTCGCCCCGGCTCCGGCGGGTGAATGGCTCACGGCAAGAGGGCTGCGCGATGTGCGAGAGCTGTGTCCCGGCGGCGAGATCGGGGTCGCGGGCCTGCGGATCGCCGCCACCGCCGCGGTGCACGACCCTCGCCGGCGGCCGTTCGGGCCGGCGGCCCCGCCGGTCGGCTACGTGATCCGGGGGTCGCGCGCGGTGTACTTCGCCGGAGACACCGATCTGTTCGCCGGGATGGCGGAGCTTCGCGGCGCGATCGACGTCGCGCTGCTGCCCGTGTGGGGCTGGGGAGCCAGCGTGGGCGCCGGGCATCTGGACCCTCAGAGCGCCGCCGAGGCCGCTGCGCTGATCGCGCCCGCAGTCGCGATCCCGATCCACTGGGGAACGTTTGCGCTGCCCCGCCCGGCGAGGCGGATGGTCGATCCCGCGCGGCCGGCGCGTGAGTTCGCGGAGCTCACCAAGCGCTACGCGCCCGGCGTCGAGGTGCGCGTGCTCGCCCCGGGGGAGCGCACGACGCTGTAAGGGCCTCATCCGATCTGGGCGATGCTCCCCGCGCGCGTCGAGCAGATAGTTGGGCGGTGACCTGGCTCGAAGAAGCCGAACGGCTCGACGTCGCCGTATACGGAGCGATCGCGGGCACGCCGACGCCACAACTGGACGGCGCGCTCCGGCGGCTGTCGAACGCGGCCAACTACTCGCGGTTGTCGGTCGCGTCGGGCGCGCTGCTGGCCCTGGCCGGCGGGCCGAGGGGACGGCGCGCGGCGGCGACCGGGCTCGCGTCGGTGGCCGCGACCGCCGCGTTCGTGAACCTCGTGGTCAAGCCGTTCGGACGCCGGCCGCGCCCGGACCGGGAGGCCCAGGAGGTCCCGGTCGAGCGCCACGTCCCGATGCCGACGTCGCGCTCGTTCCCCTCGGGGCACACCGCGGCTGCCGTCGCGTTCGCGGGCGGCGTCGGGAATGTGCTCCCGCTAGCCGGGGCGCCGCTGCACCTGCTGGCCGCGCTGGTCGCCTACTCGCGCGTCCACACTGGCGTGCACTACCCGGCCGACGTGCTCGCCGGCGCCCTGCTCGGGGCGACGATCGCTGACGTCACGGCGGGCGTGCTGACCTCTGGACGCGGCTGAGCTCCCATCGCCACGAGCTCGTCGATCAGCCCGAGGACCTCGTGGTGGGAGCTGCGCCGGCGCCGGGCGACACCCTGGATCATCCGGCTGCCGAGATCGTCCGGCTGGGGCCACAACATCAGCGCGAACATGCCGCGGACGAGAATCAACCGAGTCCAGCTGCGGCGGCGCGCGACTTCACCGACCCAGGCGGTCACGCGCGCGGCGCGGGCTCGCTGGACCTCCTGCGAGGACCGCGTGTCGACGACCTTCGAGGCGTACGCGTACAGATCCTGACGGCGGTGGTCGTCGATCCAGTCGTTGTACGCCCTCAGGCACGAGCCGATCACCGGGCACACCGATGCCGGGTGGTCGCTGAACGGCTCGCCCGCGAGCATGGATGCGAGCTCCATAACGCATGCTCCCTCGTCGGGCGAGGTGTGCCTTCCCCTGCTCAGCTTGATCGTCTGATGTGTGACCTGGGACATGGACGCCTTCCTATCGTCGTTGCCTGCGTGATCGGCCGCCGAGCCGTGTCAGTCACTCGTCGGCCTCGAGGTCGTAACCGATCGCCACCGCCAACCGGGGCGCCGTCGAGACGACCCGCGCGAGTCCTACCGTCGGGGCCACGGCGATCAGCACCCCGACGATCTCCGCCTCGGTCGCGCCCGCCTCGACCGCGCGATCGACGGTCGCCCGAAGCGAGCTCGTCGAGGCGCCGAGCGCGAGCAGCGCGCCCAGTTGAACGAGCACATCGACCTTCGGCCGCAGCACTGCGGCGCCGGCGGTCTCCGCTCCACTCGCGAGAACCATCCCGACCGACTCCTCGTCGTTGAGCGCCAACCGGCGGAGGAGGCGTTCCGTTTCGTCCACGACGGCGACGGTAGTGACGATCGCGCCCCGGACATCGTCCGATCCGGGTGATGCCAGCATTCGAGTTCGGCGTGTCGCGGGCCTGCTCACGTGAATCCATACCGTGGTGCGCGCCCCCTCGAACACGGGGGTGGGCCTCCTTGCTCTGGACCGACGACTCAGAGAGGTTAGTTGTCGGGCGCGGCAGCCCGTGCTGCCCAGCCTGCCCCGCTCGCGATGACTCCAACAACAGAAGCCCCAGCGCCTCCTCGCCGGCCGTCGCCGAAGTCCGCGGCCGCCCGTACCACCCGCAACGGGCTCGTCAGGCGCACGACGCTCGTCCGGCGGCTCGCCAAAGCGCGCGGCGCGTCGCTGGCGGTGATCGTCGCCCCGCCGGGATACGGCAAGTCGAGCCTGCTGTCCGAATGGTCAGAGCACGACGACCGCGAGTTCGTGTGGCTGACCCCGGACGTGCTCGAGGACGACGACCTCGAAGCGCGGGCCGGCGCACTCCTCGCCGGCGCCGATGCGGGTCATGGCGTCGTGCTCGTCCTCGATGACGCGCACCGGGCTCCGGCCGAGGTCGTGCGCTGCGGGCTGGAGCGGTTGCTCGAGGAGATCCCCGCCGGCTCGATGGTCGCGGTCAGCTCGCGGACCGAGCCGCCACTGCCCCTCGGTCGCCTTCGGGCTTGCCGGGCATTGATCGAGGTTCGCGTCCAGGACCTCGCGATGATGCCCGCGGAAGCGTCGATCCTGCTCCGCCACGCCGGGCTCGAGCTCGACTTCGCCTCAGTGCAGGCGCTGGTCACGAGAACCGAGGGGTGGCCGGCGGGGCTGTATCTCGCCGCCCTGTCGCTGGGCGCCGAGCCTGACGTGACCGGTGCCCTCGGTCGCCTCCGCGGCGACGAGCATCGTCTGGCGGAGTACTTCCGCGACGAGATTCTGTCCGCTTTGCCACCCGACCTGACCGAGTTCGCCGTCCGGACCTCCGTGCTCGACGAGCTGTCGGGGCCAGTATGCGACGCGGTGCTCGACCGGCCCGGGTCGGCGCTGATGCTGAGCGGGCTGGCACAAGCGAGTCCCCTCCTATGCCCGCTCGATCCCGCTCACGAACGCTTCCGCTGGCACGGGCTGTTCCGCGACGCTCTCTGTGCGGAGCTGCGGCGCACCGCACCCGAGGACGTTCGACCACTCCACGATCGCGCGAGCGCCTGGTTCGAGGAGCACGGAGATCCAGATCATGCGATCGCCCATGCCGTGTATGCGCACGATCCAGTGCGCGCGGGAGATCTGCTCTGCACCGGGATCGTCGCCTACATCACTCAGGGACGCAACGAGCTCGTCCAGGAATGGCTGGCCGGCTTCAGCCGCGAGGAGCTCGCCCGCTACGCGCCACTGGCGCTCGCCGGCGCACACAGCTTTCTGGCCGCAGGGAACGCGGCTGAGGCCCGCCACCTAGCCGTCGCAGCGGCGGCGGCCGTGGACCGTAGCCGGCCCGCCGGCGCAAGCTCGCTGAGCGCGGGACTTGCCGTGATGGACGCGGCGCTCGGCCGTCACGACGTCGCCTCGATGGGAGATGTGGCCGGACGCGCCTGCGAGCGCGAGCCCGAGGACAGCCCGTGGCGTCCGATCTCCCTATTCTTGCGCGGCACCTCGCTCCACCTGACCGGCGACCGCGTCGCGGCCGTGCAGGTGCTCGACGAGGGGGCGGACCTGGGCGAGACCACCGGGCCGGCCGTCACGTCGGTGTGCCTGGCGCAGGCGGCGATGATCGCGATCGAGCGGCGGGACTGGGACACGGCGGCCGAGCTGACCGATCGGGCCAGGAACCTGATCGAGGAGCATGGGCTTGCCGGCTATCCGATGTGTGCGTTGGCGTTCGCGGCGTCGGCCGCGACTCGCGCCCACCACGGACGCGCCGACGAGGCCAAGCACGATCTCCGCACCGGGATCGAGCTTCTCGCCGTGCTCGGCGACTTCATCCCGTGGTACGGGGCGGAGGCGAGGATCTTGCTCGCGCACGCGTCGTTGTGGCTGGCCGACGTGGTGTGCGCGCGCACATTGCTGGCGGAGGCTTCGCGGCTCGCGCGCCGGACGTCCGGGGCCGTGATCTTCCAGCGCTGGTTCGACGACGCGTGGTCGTACATGGACGCGCTCGCCGAGACCAGCCTGGCGGGCCCCTCGTCGCTCACGATCGCCGAGCTGCGGATCCTGCGGTTCCTGCCGAGCCATCGATCGTTCCGCGAGATCGCGGCGCAACTCGGCGTTTCGGCGAACACGGTGAAGACGCAGGCGCACGCCGTGTACCGCAAGCTCGGAGCGGCCTCCCGGTCAGAGGCCGTGATGCGCGCCTCGGACGCCGGCCTTCTCGGTCAGTAGGGATCGATCTCCTCACCGGACCCTGGCTCGAACCCGAGCGCGAGCGCGAGTCGCGGCGCGCTCTCCACGAGCTGCGCGGAGCCCGCCACCGACCCCGTCGCGATGAGCACGGCCGCCAGCACATCGTCGTCGGCGCCGCTGGTCGAGGCGAGCTCGACGGCCCAGCGCAAAGATTCGGTGCAGGCGCCGACCACGATCAGCGCGGCAAGACGCACCAGCACCCGGGTCCGCCGGTCGAGCGCGGGAAGCGTGAGCGCGTAGTCGAGCTCAAACTCTGGCGTGGGAGCCATCGCGCTCCGCAGCGAGCGCTCATCGTGTGCCGCTAGGCGGCGTAGTAGCTCCCGTGGTTCGCTCATCATGTCTGTGGGAAGTCGGTCGCTGCATGGGATCGTGCCGGCACGGCGAGATCGTGGCATCCTCCGAAAGGGATGAGATGCGGCCCGCTAGAACTCGTTCGCCCAGTACAAGCCCTCGGCGAGCGTCTTGGCCACGAGTTGCGCGCGCGACCGCGCACTCACCTTGGTCATCGCGTTGCGCGTGTGGGTGCGCACCGTGTTGTGCGCGATCCGCAGCTCGTCGGCGACCTCAGGCCCGCTGAACCCGAGCGCCAGAAGCCTAACGACGTCGAGCTCTCGCGGCGAGAGTTCGGGGCGCGGCGTCCCGGGGGCGCTGTCGTCGCGCATCCGACCCCCGCGGGCGACCCTCAGGGCCACGAACAGGATGAGCTGGCGTCCGGTGACGACCTCCGGATGACCCGCGTACTCCGCGGTCAGATGCCCGCCGTCGGCGCGCACGAACTCGATCGTGCCCGTGAACTGCTTCTGGCGCAGTGCCGCGCGCCATTCCTGCTCCGATATGGCGGAGTGATCGGCACGCAGCTCATAGACGGGCCGTCCGATCAGCTCGCTCGGCCGGTAGCCGAGCAGCTGCACGTACGCGCCGTTGACCTCGACGTGACGGCGGTCGTCGTCGAGCAGCACCATCGCGTTCCGGGATTGGTTGAACGCATCACGGAACAGGGCCGACCAACCCGATCGAGTCTCTGCTGTGTCGGTGGTCATGGACGTCTTCTGCAACTCTCGCAGGGACGGCAACCCAGGTCCAGACCGACGGCGAAAAAGGTGGTGCACGCTTCCCGGCGTGAAGCATGTTCGCCGTGTTGCCTGTGGCTCGGAGAGGTGCGAGGCTGACGCTGGTGAGACGAGCTCGCAAGCTCGGGGTTGCAATGACGGTTGCGCTCGTCGTCGGGGCGCTCGTGGCCTGGGCGGTCCCCGCCGCGGCGCAGACCACGACCGATTCCACCACGACGACGACCGAGACCACGACGGTGTCGACCACCGTCACCGCCCCGCCCAAGACCACCACCGACACGACCACGACGACGGTCACCGGGCCGGGACAAACGACGACGATCAAGAACAACACGACGAGCGTGGTCACCGGGACCACGACGCCGACCACGAGCAAATCGAGCAGCTCAGTGGCCTGGTGGGTGTGGGTCGTGATCGGGCTCGGGGCGGTCGGCGTCGCGGTCGCGGTCTACCAGCTCGGGCGAGGCAGCGGCGAGAAGGCGGCGGCCGCGCGATATCAGGCGCCCCCGGGTACGCGCGGACGACCCGGCGACGGGTGGGATGACCCGACGTATCGGGACCCTAACTATCGCGATCCGCGCCCGCCGTCACCGTAGCCAAGGGTCCGTCGCGGGCCCTAAAACCTCGCCGTGGTCACGTTAGCTGCACTATCCCGTAGGTCGTGAGCCCGGCACCGGCGACGCCGGCGACCGGCGCGACCACCATCGGCCAGCGCGTCTGGATCCAGTCACAGACCGGCACCAGCAACTCGGCGCCCCTCTCACCCATAACCGCGCGCACGACGACGATCGCGATCAACGGCACGATGTAGATGAGGTTGTAGAGGAAGAGCAAGAACACTTTGGCTCCAGACGCCACCGACGAGCCGAGCACGAGCCCGATCGCCGCGAAGTAGGGGAATGCCGTGAGCAGTTCGACGCCGGCGATGCCGGCGCCCATCAGCAGCGCGGAGCCATGCGCGCTCGGCTCCTTGTGCGTGGTCACCGGGTCGGCACCAAGCGTCTCCCGGCGCCACCAGATCACGGCGCCACCGCACATCACGATCACCCCGACGGCGATTGCGACGTCCCACTTGACGGTCTGCGACAGCTTGGGCAGCAGCGACAGGACCAGATCACCGAGACCGAGCGCGATCGCGAGGCCGCCGGCGAGCGTCACAGTGAACGTCGCGACCGTGAACAGGAGCGTCCGCCTGACCGGGCGAGCGCCGAGCGCGAGGTACACGGCCGCGACGATCAGCGACGGGTTCAGCGAGTCGGGGAGCGCGATCGCGATGACGGCGAGCGCGAGGGCGGGCATGCGGTGGCGTTCTCGGCGGACATAACGAGCCAAGGTTCGGGTGTGCTGCGAACCCGCGCATCATCCGGATCAGGTGATGGGCGATCTGGCCGCGGAGGCGGAGGGATCGGGCCTGAGCGCGGAGTCAGAAGCCGAGCGGGTGCTCGGTCTCGGGCAAGTCGGCGAGGCTGCGACGGAGCTTGCGGAGCGCCTTGCCGGCCCGGTCGGACCGGAGCGCGGCGATCGCGTTCGGGACCTCCCAGCCGGCGAACATCGGGCATCCAATGCAGATCGCGACGACCAGAGGAATCGCGGCGCCGGGGGCCGGGGCGAGGATCGCGCCGACGCAGACCGCCGTGCTGATCAGCGCCGTGCACAGGGCCGCGAGCAGCACGAGGCGAGGCTGCGCCCGGCGAACCGGCCGCCCCGTCGTCAACGCGTAATCCTCGAGAAGTCCTTCGTCACCCATGTCGTTCGAGCCTACCCAGTTGGTCTCTCACAAAATCGGCGGCTACCGCGTTTGGCTTAAGGCCTTCGTCGCCTGGCCGTCGTCCGGCTCGACGTGTGCGGCCCGCTCCTCGGCCGCCGCTTCGGGCATCAGGAGCAGCGCGCCGATCAGGAAGCAACGTTGACGGCCTCCGAGTACTGCAGGTATGCGGCCGATGTGAAGAACAGCGAGCCGACGAAGAAATCCACGCCGATCCACGGCCGCGGCGTTGCAGCCCACTGCGAGGCGATTCCCCCTGCGGTGAAGCACAGCGCCCCGATGACGAACAGCACTGCCATCCACCAGTTGCGCCGATGCGGCCGCCACCACACCGGCTGCTCCCCGGCAGCGGCCGGTCCGTTGGCGCCGCGCTGTCGTGCGGGCGATCGCTTGCGGTGCCGGCGCGACTCCCAGCGGTGCTCGGTGCCGTCCGGCGCGCGGAGCACCTCGCTGGTCACGAACGGGCCTGGTCCCGAGGCGGATACGCGCGCCCAGCCCTCCGGCAGGTCGACATAGCCGCTCACAGCTCGATGATCCCCTTCACGATCAGCCACACCCCCACCACGGTGGCCAGCCCTATCGCGACCTCCCTCGAGTGGTCGTGTCCCCACTTCGATGCGCGCTCCACGAGGGTGGCGGCGCCCTGCGGGTTGACCGCGTAGGCCACGATCGGGACCTCGACCAGCGCGAACATGATCACGTTGAACACCAGGAGTTGGAGCAGCGCCGAGACCGTCGATGGCATCGCCTTGGCGATCTCGGTCAGGGCATCCAGGTACCAGACTCCGGGGAGGTTGAGCACGAGTCCCGCGACGAACGCCATCGTGAGCGATCCGCGCGACAGCGCGCGGTCCGCCATCGATGGCTTCCGCGGGGCGGTCGGCTCGGACTTCGGTCGCCGGTGCTTGCGTAAGCCGCGGTTGATCGCACCCGTCGCGATCCCCCAGGCGACGAGCAGCGACAGCGATCCGAGAACGATCGAGACCACCGGCTTCGTGGTGTGATTGGACCTGTCGACCGCACCCGATGACTCGATCGCGCGGACGATCCCGATCCCGGCGATCATGCTGATCGTCAGTCCGCCGATGAGAAAGCCGAGCAGCATCCGCAGTGTGCGGGGATGGGCGAGGATCAGGATCACGCCGGCAAGCAGAGTCGGATAGACGCAAGCCGCCAGCGCGAGCAGAACCAGGGTTCACCGGGTCCACGCGCGTAGCGTTGCGGTCCTCGCTCGCCGCGTCGTCATCCGGACGGGATGACGAACCGAGCGGTATCGACTGCTACTTGAGCTTGCCGGACCCGGCCGCGGTCGAGAGGGGGTCGCCGCCCCGGCCGCGGAGGATCATCGCGAAGAAGACGGCGAGCAGGGCGCCGAGCAACGGACCGAGCACGTACACCCAGTAGCTGCTCCAATCGCCGCTGACCAGCGCGGGCCCGAACGAGCGCGCGGGGTTCATCGACACGCCGCTGACCGGCGCCGCCCACAGGCCCGCGAGCGCGATGTACCCCCCGACGCCGAGCGCGCCGATCGTGCCGACGTTCTGCGCGGCCGAGGCGGTTCCCAGGATGACGCTGACGAGCCCGCAGGTCAGCGCGATCTCCATCAGCAGCGCCTGCCAGTCGTGGTAGCCGGGGCCGGGGAGGGTCGCGCCGAGGTGTTCGACGTTGCCGAACACCGCGAGCAGGAACAGGCATGCCAGCGCGGCACCGACGAGCTGGGCGATGAGGTAGCCGGGGAGGCGCCGCGCCGGGAAGTCGCGGCGCAGCGCGAACGCCACCGAGACGACCGGGTTGAGGTGCGCGCCCGACACCGCGCCCATGAACAGGATGATCGCCATCACCGTGAGTCCGGGCGCGACGACCGCGGCGGCGAGGCTGATCTGTCCCTTGGCGTGGAGGATGCCCCCTCCGGCGGCCGCCAGCAGCAGCAGGAACGTCCCGAGCGTCTCCGAGAACAGCCGCCGGTAGGCGAGGCGCGGGTCGTTGAATTCCTCGCGCTTGCCGAACTCGAGCGTGAGTAGATGCAGTGCCCGGTCGCGATCGTGGTCGCTCAGGCTGGTCGACGGTGACGGCGTCGCCATCAGACCGCGATTGTGCGCCCTGCCTCGGACGGTTCGTCGCGCAAATGGGTCATGGCATACCGGCTCGGGTGCGAGGTTCCCGCAGCGAGCCGACGTGTAAGGCTCTGATCGACCGGGTCAGACCTCGAGTAAGGCTCTGATCGACCGGGTCAGACCTCGAGGCGACGTCCGTACGCGACCAGCCCGTAGATCGCCAGGATGTCCAGCGTGAACAGGGCCAGGGACCAGAACGGGTACGCGGGAATCATCAGCATCTGGGCGATCGCGTTCGCCGCGAGCACGACCACGCCGGCCCAGCGCGCGAATTGATTCTTGACGAACACGCCGAGGCCGACGGCGAGTTGGAGCACGCCGATGCAGAGCACGATCCAACCCCAGGTCTTGAGGTCGCCGGCGATGTAGTGGGTGTTGGTGGCAAAGAAGTGCGCGTTGCCGATCGCCGCGATGCCCTCGATCACATTCAAGGTTCCGAGCATCAGCAACAGCACGCCCGAGAACGAGACCCAGCCGTAACCGCGGTCGTCGTCCGCGTAGTCTTCATACCCGGCCGAAGCTCTGGCCTGGGGTGTCGCCTGGACAGACATGGCAGTCCTCCGGTTGTTGCCCTGACGGGTCACGCACCGCCCGTCTCTTATGAAGGCAAGATCCCACCGGTGCCCGAGGCGGGCAATGGTGTGCTCTTGCCTCTGCGCGGGCAGGTCGGCACCCGGACCCGGCTCCCGCGCGCTTCACCCCGATTAGGTGATGAACGGGCCTCGACAAGCCCGGACCATGCTGGCTGTGAGCGCGGGCCAACACGCGAACGCAGCCGTTGCCGGCGGTACAGGCGGATGACCGGTCGCAGACTCTGGGCCGCCGCGGCGCTCGCGTTCGCGGTGGCGGCAATCGCCCTCGGGGTCGCCGCTGCGATCGCGCACTTCCCGGACGGGCTGACCGTGCTCGCCTGCGTCATCCTGGCCGTGGGGGCGGCCTGGTACGGGATACGCCGACGCGGCCCGGCTCGAGTGGTGGGTCTGGCGGCGGCCGCGCTGCTCGCGGCCGGCGCGGTCGTGTTGGTGATCGTCGAGAACCGCGTGCTCGAGGACGCGCTGGTGATCGTCTGCGTCGCCGTCGCCCTCGTCGCCGCCCGGGAGGCGTTCAAGGTGCACGCGAAGCTGCCGCGGGCGGAGCGGCCGGGCAAGCCGGTGCTGTTCTACAACCCGCTGTCGGGCGGCGGTAAGGCGGAGAGATTCCACCTCGCCGAGGAGGCCCGACGGCGCGGCATCGAGCCGATCGAGCTGCGCCGTGGTCAGGATCTCGAGCAATTGGTGCGAGGCGCCGTGAACGACGGCGCCGACGCGCTGGCGATGGCCGGCGGCGACGGATCCCAGGCGATCGTCGCAATGATCGCCGCGGAGCTCGATCTGCCCTACGCGTGCATCCCCGCGGGCACGCGCAACCATTTCGCGCTCGACCTCGGGGTCGATCGCGACGACGTCGTCGGCGCGCTCGACGCGTTCGTGAACGGCGGCGAGCGGTGCGTCGACCTGGCCGAGGTCAACGGGCGTGTGTTCGTCAACAACGTCTCGCTCGGCCTGTACGCGGAAGCCGTGCAGCAGCCCGGCTACCGCGAGGCGAAGCTGCACACCCTGCTCGAGGCCGTCCCGGACTCGATCGGACCGGACGCGAAACCGCCGGACCTGGTCTGGCGGAGCCCCGACGGCGAGGAGTCCGCGGCGGCGATCCTCGTTTCCAACAATGCCTATCGCCTCGGTCACGCGCTCGGGTTGGGCACGCGGCCGCGGCTCGATCGAGCGGTCCTCGGCGTCGCCGTGCTGGCCCCGACGAACTCGAGCGCTGCCGGCTCGGTCTCCCGCAAACTCAGGATGCAGCAGTGGGTGACGCCGACGTTCGAGATCGACGCCGGCGTGCCGGTCGCGGCGGGCATCGACGGCGAGGCCCTGTGGCTCGATCCGCCGCTTCGCTTCAGTACGCGCGCGGGTGCGCTGCGCGTGAGGATCGCGCCGCACCATCCCGGCGCCTCCCCATCCGCGCTCGAGCCCGACAAGGCGTGGCAGACGGTCCAGACGCTGGCCTCGTTCGTGTGGCACGGCGGGCCGGCCGACCCGGCGCCGGTTCGGTGAAAGACGCGATGCTCAGGTCACGGACGCGATGAGGGAGGTTGTTCGATGAGCTTCACCCCGTTCCGCAAGGGGCAGCCGGTCTGGGTCATGGAGGAAGGCGGATCGCAGCGTGCCGCCGACTTCGTCGGCCAGGCCGAGACCTCGTCGTGGTTCGGTGGACCGCCGCGCGTGTACGTGGTGTATCTCGACAACCACGAGGGGGAAGCGGTCGAGGTCGACCGCGTGATTCCGCGCGAGGTCGAATAGCCCGGACCTGGGAAGGCTCGGGGAGCCCCGTTGCTCATCCTTTTCGGGTGATGACGGGGGTTCGGCGTTCTCGGATGATTGGCTCGCGCGCGGACGTCGTGTCTGGCCCGGCCGGGGTCGCGCGACCGCACGGCTGGGGCGGGATCACTCATGCGAAAGGAGATGCAGCTATATGGCAACGCTTGTTGCGATCGGTTACCCGGATCAGGGAACCGCCGAGCAGGCCAGGGCGACCGTCAGAGAACTGGAATCGGAGCTGATCATCCAGGCCGAGCAGGTCGCCGCGATCTCGCGTGACCTCGAGGGCAAGTACCACGTGCAGACGTCGCACGGCGGCGCCTCGGCCGGCGGCGGGGCGTGGTGGGGCGGATTCTGGGGCTTCCTGTTCGGCCTGTTGTTCTTCATCCCGTTCGCCGGGCTTGCGCTGGGTGCCGGGATGGGCGCTCTGTTCGGGCACTTCGGCAAGCAAGGCATCGACAAGGCGTTCCAGGAGCAGGTTCGCGAGTACCTGAAGCCGGGCACGTCGGCGCTGTTCATGATCATCGAGCAGGCCACCGAGGACAAGGCGGTCGCCGCGCTCCAGCAGTACGGTGGCACCGTGATTCGGACCTCGCTGTCCGACGAGGACACCAAAAAGCTCCAGGACGCGCTACAGGCTCCGGAGCCCGTCAGCTGAGGGTCGTCGAACTGGGAGCTGCGCTGCGCAGCCGCCGCCCGTCAGCCGACGGGTCGTCTGACCGGCAGCGTGGGAGGTTGCTCGGGCGGTCTCCCACGCCCAGCCGGTTCGTCCGCGGGCTCGCCCTGTAGCGACCGGCGCCACCCCAGGAGGACGTCGTGGACGGCGGAGGCGCCGACCACCGGCTGTGGGGGCATCGGCAGCCCCACCGGATGGAGAATGAACGGCTGCGTCTGCGGTCCGCCGAGCCCGCCGTGGAACGAGATCAGCTCCTCGAACGCGCAGCCCTGCTCGACTTCGGCGTCGTAGAAGCTGTTGACCATGATGTCGGCGACGTGCTCGAACCCGTCGGTCCGCCGCAGGTGAGCCGCGGCGCCGGGTGGGAAGGCCGCCAGCGGATCCTCGCCGGCAACGGTGTCGTCGGCCAGGTACCGGGTCCCGCTCGCGCCGAGCACGACCGCGCCGCGCTCGCGTGAGCGGACGAGGAGGAATCCGATGTGCGGATGCCGGCGCAGGCTCTCGAGCAGGCGGGGATGACGCTCGTCGATCTCCTCGAGATATAGGCGGCGGCGCTCGTCCATCAGGTAGATGAGCCCGAGATTGCCCGACGCGAGCACGATCACGTCGTCCTCGCCGATCCCGCCGCCACCGTCGCCGGCGACGCGTCCGGTGGCCTCGGCGACCGCATGGCCGACCGCGGCATCGTTCTCGTCGCCGGTCTGTCGGCGCGCGACCTTGCCGGTCGCGATCGAACGCTCGACGAACTCCTCGAGGTCGTAGCCGTTCCGCTGCTTGAACGTCGCGCCCTGCGTCTGTCCGTGGTCGGAGAGCACGACCAGTTCGTACGGACGCGGCGCGAACCGGCGAGCGCGCTCGATCCGGCCGAACTGCTGATCGAGCTTGCGCAGCGCCTCGAGCGTGTCCGGACGCTCGAGCCCCGAATGGTGCGCGACCTCGTCGTAGCTCGAGAACGTCGCGTACACGGCGGGTCGCCCGCGCATCATGTCGGTCAGCACGCCGAACACGATCAGGTCGCGAACGCCGACGCACAGCGCGGCGCGCAGGAACGGGTAGCGGCCGCCGCGGTAGCCGCGCGGCCACACCTTGCGCCGCCGCTGCCGGATCGCGTACACCTTCTCGAGCAGCGCCTCCCACAGGAACAGGACCAGGAGCCGGGTGACGTTGAAGCCGTTGGCGAGGAACGCGCGGTAGCCGGGGTTGGCCTTCTTCTCGGCGCCCATCCGGCTGACGGTCAGGATCATCGCGTCGGCCTCGCCCGAGAACAGGTTGCCGCGGCTCGCGCCATCGTGAGTGAGCAGGCCGTTGCCGCTCGCGAGCCGCCGCTCGATCTCGGCGCAGTCGTCGGGCGAGGAGCACGTCATCACCTTTCCCGTGGTCTTTTCGACCCAGCGGAACGCCGGAATGTCCTCGTTTGAACCGAGCAGGATCCCCGCCTGACTCGCGCCCGTCTGCGAGCTGAGGTCGGTCTCCCATTCGTCGAGGCGGTGCGTGCCGCGCTCGAGCCAGCTCGCCATCTGCGGCGCGTTGCCGTCGCGAATCGCCCGCTGCAACACGGGGCGGGCGAGGCCGTCGATCTCCAAAAACAGAATCCCGGGGGTGTCGGTGCGCACGGCCCCGCCCTGGCGGCGCGCGATCCGGCGGATCACCCTCAGCGAGTAGGTGTCGTCGTCGTTGGCGCCGAAGATCACCTCGAGGACGAGCATCGACGCCGAGATCACCACCGACGCGACCAGCGCCCAGCCGAACGAGTCGACCCGGATCGTTCTCGTGGTGATGTGCGACGCGAGCACCAGCATCAGCGCGTCGAGCACGAGCACGAGCACGAAGCCGAGCGCAAGCGTGAATGGCAGCCGCAGCGCCGCGATCACAGGCGGCAGCACGGCGTTCAGCGCCGCGATCAGCACCGCGGCCGCGAGCGCGTCGGCGAAGCTGCCGACGCTCACGTGGGGCACGATCGCCGCAGCCACGAACACCGCCACGCCCGCCACCAACCAGGAGACAAGCACGTGGACCAGGTTGTACCGCGGCCGCTGCGGGCTCCAGGTCAGCTCCTGTCCGTGTGAATCGCTCGCCGGCATCGGCCCCGGGCGAGTATCGCCACGGGCCCCGGCGCAGGCATCACCCGTAATGGAGGATGGCCCGGCATTTCACCCGCATCGGATGATGGACCCGGCCGGCGCTCTGAAAGGATTCACAACATGGCTACAACTGCGCGGACAACCAGACCGAAGACTGTCGTTCATCTCAGCGTCGAGGAGCGCATCGCGCGCGGCAAGGCGGCGCGCGCCGAGGTTCCCCGATCTCGCCACGCCGAATTCGAGGCGCCACACGATCGCGCGGATCCGGTCACGCTGCTCGAGGACCAGGCGCGCACGCGCGTGCCCGAACTGGTCCCGATCCGTTACGGCCGAATGCTCGTCTCGCCGTTCACATTCTACCGCGGCGGCGCCAAGATCATGGCCTACGACCTCGCGGGGACACCTCGCTCGGGGCTCAACGTGCAGTGCTGCGGAGACGCCCATCTGTCGAACTTCGGCGTATTCGCGTCGCCCGAGCGCCGGCTCGTGTTCGACATCAACGACTTCGACGAGACGCTTCCGGGGCCCTGGGAGTGGGACGTCAAGCGTCTCGCCGCGAGCATGATCATCGCCGCGCGCGACAACGGCTTTGCCGCGAAGGATCAGGACAAGATCGTGCTCGACACGGTCGGCGAGTACCGCACCGCGATGCGCACCTTCGCCGGGATGGGCAACCTCGAGGTCTGGTATGCGCACATGGAGATCGAGTCGGTCCTGGAGCAGTTCAGGTCTCAGGTCAAGCGCGTGCAGGTCAAACGGGCCGAGGCGACGCTCGCGAAGGCACACACGCGTGACAGCATGTCCGCGTTTTCGAAGCTGACCCAGCGGGTCAACGGGCGGGCGGAGATCGTCGACCAGTCACCGCTGATCGTGCCGCTTCGGGTGCTGCTACCCGGGGACGAAGCGGGGGAGGCGCGGGAATGGCTGCACGGGCTGATCCGCGTCTATCGCCAGTCGCTCGAGCACGACCGGCGCAAGCTGCTCGAGGAGTTCGAGCTGGCCGACTTCGCCCGCAAGGTCGTCGGCGTCGGCAGCGTCGGGACGCGGGCCTGGATTGCGCTGTTCTTCGGTCGTGACGGCAGCGATCCGCTGTTCCTGCAGCTGAAGGAGGCGGAGGAGTCGGTGCTCGAGGAGCACGTCGGCAGGAGCCAGTTCAAGAACCACGGTCAGCGGGTGGTGACCGGGCAGCGACTCATGCAGGCGGCCAGCGACATCTTCCTCGGCTGGATCCACATCAAAGCGGGACTGGATGGAGTCTCGCGCGACTTCTACGGCCGCCAGCTCAAGGATTGGAAGGGCTCGGCGGAGATCGAGCAGATGGTCCCGTCGGGGATGGCCGCGTACGGCCGGCTGTGCGGGTGGACGCTGGCGCGAGCGCACGCGCGGAGCGGCGACCGCATCGCGATCGCGGCGTACCTCGGCAACGGCAATGCGTTCGATCGGGCGATTCTCGACTTCTCCAAGGCGTACGCGGAGCAGAACGACGCCGACTACGCCGCTCTGGTCGAGGCGGTCAAGTCGGGCAGGATCGTCGCTCAGACCGGTCTCTGAGCGGAGCCGACGCGGGCGTCAGCTGCACTTCGAGTTGGTGGCGCTCTGGAAGTTGTTGACGGCGGTCACGACGGCCGAGACCTGCGCCGGTATCTGAGCGATCGTCGAGACGCTGTGCGAGCTTGCCGCCTCTTTGACGGTGGTCGAGAGCGTGTCAGTCGAGCTCTTGAGCGCGCTCGTCTCCGTCGGGAAGTCGCTCTTGGCGGCGTTGATCGCGGTCGTGGCGTCGCTCTGCACCTTGGTCACCGCGGACTCGAGCCCGTTGAGGCCCGTCGCCACGATGTTCGTGCTCGGGAGCGCCTTGATCGAGCTCTTCAGGTTGCTGACCGACGAGCAGTAGGACGGCTTGCTGCTGCCGCCGCACCCGGCGATTGCGGCGGCGCAGAGCACGAGCGCCAAAACCGTGGCGGAGGTCTTGCGTTGGTCAGCCATTCAGCAGCTTCGCCTTTGCGGTCTGGTACTCGTCGGGGCTGATCGCGCCCCGGTCGCGCAGGTCGGCGAGCTGCGACAACTGTTCCGCTGTGGAGGGAGCGTTCGGCGTGTGCGGGTTGCCCGGCTCGTGACGTCTCGAACGTGCGTTCGCCATGCGGGCACGGATCGCCTGCGTGGCGGCGCCCGAGGGAGCATCCGGGAATTCGACTGCGGTTTGCTGGATGAGGATGTAGGTGCCGAACAGCGCGAGCACCGTGAACACAAGAATCCCGAGCGGCTTGCCTGTAGCCGGGATCGGGTTCCAGATGAACACGAGGACCAGGATCCCGAGCACGATCCCGTAGGTGGCGACCGCCTGTTCGCGCAGGAACGGAGAGATCGCCCGCCTGGAGAGGTACGCCGGACGGGCTGGACCGGCGAACCACGCGGCGGCGACCAGCACGATCCCGATGAAGATGACCGCGCTGGCGACGTCCTTCAGGATCGCCGTGCTGATGTTGTAGACGTGCCTGATAGTCACCTGCAGCGACGCGTCGCTGGTGAGCGAGTTCACGACCTGTCCCTGGAGGATCGAGCGGGCCAGGATAATCACCACGCCCGCGAAGACACCTGCAAAGCCGATCGTCATCAGCGTGCGCCGCCGGTGACCCCTGGCGAGTAGCAACGCAAGCGCATACAGGAGCGGAACGATGATCGTCAGCCACAGCGCCAAGCCCTTGATCGCCTTGCCACCGTTCTGGACGTACTTGAGCTGATCGGACTTGAAGATGACCAGGTTCGCGACGCTGGGCGGGAGCTTTGAGGCGATGCCCGCCGGCAGCCCGAGGCGCGAGGCGACGTTGTTCAGGATCGAGGCGAGATCGAGTGAAACCACCCCGTTGTTAAACCCGACGGCACCCTTCCGGCCGTTGACGATGTCGATGAACGTCTGGTCCGCAGCGCGGTTGGCCTGCGCCCACAGCTGCTGGACCCGCGGCCGGCTGAGCGCGAGCTCGGCACCCTGGACCGCGACGTTGCGCAGCGCGCCGGCGGCGGGAGCGGCCAGCCCTTGCAACTGGGTCGGCAGGCCCTGCTTGATCAGCCCGGTTACGTTCACGTTGGCATACAGCTGATCGACCAGATAGTTGGCCGTGCTGGAGCGGACGTTCGGGTCCTGGAGCAGCTGAGTGCTCGTCTTCGACCAGTTGTCGGGGCTGAACAGGAGCCGGTTGGCCCACGTGGCGAAAATGCCCACGATCAGGAGCAGGGTGGTCACACCGATCAGGACGTCGACCCCGATCAACCGGCGCCGCGAGATCTTGGCCGGCTCGGCGTCCGGCGCCAGACCGGTGGGAGGCGCCGCTAACGGGTCCTGAGGCTCGGTCGGGGCAGAGCTGGCCTGAGATGTGTTCTCCGGGCCATCACGCTCGTCAGCTCCCATCGGATACCTCAATCTCTCGTCTCATGGTCGCCGGATCATCATGAAGGCACCGCGCCGCAGACGCATCGCCTGATTTGGGTGATGCCCGCGAGCCTTGCGTGGTCGAATATCGTCCGGCGTACGATGTCCGCTGACCGGAGAGGAACCTTCAGGCTGGGCCCCCTAGGGCCGCTCGTGGGCTTCGGCACTCGAGCTGTCACGGCCACGCTGAGGCCGATCGCTGGCGTCGTGGAAGCTGCCGCGGATGCGGGCGTCCACCTCGAGCGGCGAGTGGTGAACCGCGTTCTCGAGAGCGACGAGCTCGAGCGGGTGGTGGTCGTGGCGGTCAACAGCGCGCACATCCAGGCGGCCCTGAGGCAGGCGCTCGAGAGCGACGGGATGGCCCAGCTGATCGACAGTGTGTTCGACAGCGGGCTGATCGACCGGTTTCTCGCCGGCCTGGTCGACAGTGGCGCGCTCGACGGGTTCTTCGACCGGATGCTGGCCAGTGAGGGCCTCTGGCACCTGATCGACGAGATCGCCGGGAGCCCAGCGGTGACCGCCGCGATCTCCCAGCAGGGCCTTGGCTTCGCCGATCAGGTCGGGGACCAGGTCCGGGACCGTTCTCGCAAGGCCGACGACTGGATGGAGCGCGCCGCCCGGCGGCTGATCGGCCGGCAGCCGAGGGTGCTCCCGGCGGAACCTGACGCGAGCACCTGATGACCGCACTGCCGGCGGCGCCCGCGGGCCACCTTGGCGCTGCCGCGTGACCCGCGTGCTCATCCGTTTCGGGTGATGACCGGATGCGGTCGCTTCCGGATGCTGGGGCGAAGACGCGCGTCGCGCGTCTGGTTCCAGGTGCGGAAAGGAGACATCGGTAATGGCAACGCTCGTTGCGATCGGCTATCCCGATCAGACGACCGCTGAGCAGGCCCGGCAGACGGTCTTCCAGCTCGAGTCCGAGCTGATCATCCAGGCCGACGAGGTTGCGTCGATCTCGCGCGATCTCGAGGGCAAGTACCACGTGCAGACCTCTCACGGCGGCGCCTCGGCCGGTAGCGGGGCGTGGTGGGGCGGGTTCTGGGGCCTCCTGTTCGGTCTGTTGTTCTTCATCCCGTTCGCGGGCCTGGCGCTCGGCGCGGGAATGGGGGCGCTGTTCGGCCACTTCGGCGAGAAGGGGATCGACAAGGCGTTCCAGCAGCAGGTGCGCGACTACCTCAAGCCTGGTACCTCTGCGCTGTTCATGGTGATCGAGCAGGTAACGCCCGACAAGGCGATCGCCGCGCTCGAGCAGTACGGCGGTACCGTGATCCGGACCTCGCTGTCCGAAGAAGACACCAAGAAGCTCCAGGAAGCGCTCCAGCCGCCGACTCCCGCGCAGGCCGGCTGACCGCGCGGGCATCTGTCAGCCGCGGCTGCCGGCCGAGAGCGCCGGCGGCCGCGGCGGCACGGGGGTTCGTTCAGGGACGAGCCGAATTGGCGGTCTGCTCCGAGGAGGCCGTCGGGGTGGACCCTGACGGCTTGGGGGCGGACCCTGACGGCTTGGGCGAGAGCAGCAGCGTGACCAGGTACGCGACGACGACACCGACGATGATGAGCGGCTCGTCGCCGGTCCCAGACTTGACGGTCAGCAACGTGGCCAGCACTACGGCTGACAGCGGAAGCCGGAGCACCGCCACGGTCCCGGCGCCGATCCCGACGCCAACCGCCGGCTCCAGTGCGAAACCGGGGAGGTGCGAGGCGGCGACTCCGGCGGCGGCCCCCAGAAATATCGCCGGGAATGTCGGGCCGCCGCGAAAGCTGCCGAGCGACAAGCTGTAGGCGATGCCCTTGAGCAAGATCAGCAGCAGGAGCGCGCCGACCGACCATGTTCCGGCCTGCGCGATGAGCCCGGGAAGGGCGTCCTGGCCCGAGAACAGGACCTCGTTGACGTTCTTGCCCGTGGCGCCGTGAAAGGCGATCGCGAGGCCCGCGATGATCAGGCCGACGACCGGGAGGAAAAGCAGCAGGCGCCGAGCCACGACGCCATAGGTGCCGAGGCCGCCGACCATGATCGCGCGGGTCACGACCGCGATCAGGATCGCGAGCAGGATTGTCCACCCGAACTGACCGACGGTCGGGTGAGCGAAGTGGGGAAGGGCGAGAGGACCGAGCGCGTAGGCGCTGCTGCTCAGACCCGTGAACGACCCCATCCCGATCGAGACGAGCGTGCCGATACCCGCGGCGAGCAGTCCCGGGAGCAGGAGCAGGGGCAGCCGCGGCCCGCCGATCCCGGTCGCCTCGATCAGGATCACGGCCGCGATCAGCGGCGAGGCGAAGATGAACGACAGCGCCGCGAAGCTGCCGGCGGCGGCAACGAGGACGAGCACCTGCGGTGGCGTCTGCCTTCGCGCCACTTTGATGCAGAGCAACGCCACGCCCGCGCCGATCGCGATCAACGGGGCCTCGGGACCGATAACGAGCCCCGAGCTGATCGCGGCAAGCCCCGCGAGGACCACCCCCGGCAGGTCGATCGGGCTCACTGGCTTGCCGCCGACCGCCAGGCCCCTGGCCGGCAGGTGTCCGCCTTCACCCGGGAGCCGCGTGATCGCCAGCGCCACGAGCAGGCCGGCCAGCGCGAGCACGGGGAGCCCCCACCACAGCGGGGGGCCGTTGTTGTAGCCGAGCGCGTGCGGCAGATGCGTCCAGAGCTCGCGCTGGATCTGGTAGATGAGCTCGAGGAAGCACCACGCCGCCAGCGAGACGATGACCCCGACGATCGCGACGATCACGAGGAGAACTACGAACCCCTTGCTGCGCATCGTCGCGGCGGCCTGCTCGGCTGTCGGCTCCGCCGGCGTGGCGGCGCCGGTAGCGGTGGTGGCGCTCACGCTACGCGATGCTCGCAGCGGGTCGTGTCCGAGTCGTCACCCCTTCCGGGTGATCGCGAACCTTGGCGTTCCCCTCTCCTCGCATGCGTCAGGCGGAGCGCCAAAGTTCGCTGCGACTCAATCCGGATGATCGGAATGGAGCGGGTGAACGTCGACGTGGTCGACGTTGACGCCGGCGCCCTCGAGGGTGGCGAACAGCTTGTCGCTTTGTGCGTCGAAATCGTCCTGCGACCGCCAGACCTCGAACATCTTGACGTCGTCGTCCCCGCCGTAGGCGGCGTGGGACAGGCGGCCTTCGGGCTCGTGGAGGCCCGCCTTCTCGAGGTCTTCGATCGCCCGCTTGTAGTCGTCCCTCGACATGTGGTCGGGGCATATGTGGACCGCGACAGCCATGACGCGCGGCACGATACCTTTACGGCGCCGGGTGGGCATCACCCTGATCAGGTGATCACGGTCCGTGGGCCGGTGCGGCGGCGGCTTCGGCCGGCGCGGTCCGACCCAATGCCCGCCGGACGATGAGCGTGAGGCACCCGGCGAGCAGCAGCATCGCCACGTTGGGCAGCAGATCAAGGCCGTTGAGAGCTACCGTCATCATCCCGCCGACGACGCAGACGGCGGCAAGTCCGGCAGACGACGCTCGCGAGCGGGCGCTGGCGACTGAGGCGCGGATCGACTCGAGTCGCACCAGCACGACGTCGTCAGCCGGGACGCCCAGCCGGGTGACCTGCTCGAGCGCCCGGTCCACCGCGTCGTCGACGAGGTCGGCGCTCACCAGCGCGCCGCCGAGCTCTCCGTTCCCCAGCTGGATCACGTGTCTGGAGCCCGGTATCTGCTGCAGGCAGTCCGCGACAGCGGCCATCGCGAGCGGCGTCCCAAAAAACCCGCAGCTGGAGCACGGCTCAGAGGCCCGCGCGGCGGGCCCCGTCGTCTACCTGCGCTACCGCGAGCACGTAAGCGGCGTGGGTAGCGATGCAGGTGGCCATCACGTCGGGGGGCCACTTCGACGGCGGAGGGGTCCGCCCGAGCAGCGGGAACATCGTGAAGGTCATAGTCATCAGCGTGCCCCCGAAGATCGCGCTCGCCCACGGCTCGCCGACCTTCCGGCGCAGGATGCCGTGCAACAGACCGAACGCCGAGCCGTAGCTCCAGCGCAGCGCCCACCCGATGTCGCGGTCCTCCTTCCCCGTGACGTGGGGCAGGTGCATGATCGAGGCGACGATCTGGCCGGGGACGAGCGAGTCGTCGTAGTCGAGCGGGCCCTGGTGGCGCGACCGCAGCTTTCGCTCGACCACATAGGCCAGCGACAGGGCGGCAGTGCCGGCGCTTCCCGCGAGCACGCTTCGGATGGGCCAGCGAGCGTTCATGTTCTCCTTCTCCCTACGAAGTTGCCAATGAGGATTCCGATGACAGTCACCAGGTAGAGCTGACCGATGAGCATTTCGAGCACGGCGAGGGCGTGACCGGCGGGTGTGGCCGTCGTGTAATCGCCAAACCCCGTCGTCGTCAAGACGGTGAACGAGTAGTACACGCGGTCGCCGTTCGTGACGTGTCCGGCGTCAGCGAAGAAACCGCTCTGGACACTGGCCGCGAACGAGATCGCGGATGCGAACAGCAGGCCGACCAGCAGATAGACCGCCAGTGCCCCCGCGACAGCCTGGACCGTCACTCCTTTGTCGCGGATCAGCCGCAGCAGCCCGCCGCCCAGCGCGATCGGGATGGACGCGACCAGCAGGGTCCCCACCAGGAACGTCCCCCACTGATTCACGAGCCCGGTGGCGATGCCGACGACCACCACGAACGCGATACCACCGACGACGAACATGCGCGTGCGGCGGACCTGGGCGCGCGCCCGCGAGGTCGCGACGGCCACCGTGAGCGCGCCACCCACCAACGCGATGGCGACCGCGCGCGCCCAGTCGGCGTCCGGGGCCAGAACCTCGAATACGACCGTGGCGAGGACGATCGCGAGCACGACGCCGTAGCGAAACCCCGCCGGACCGTCCGGGATCGCGGTGCCGCGCCTGCCTGCAGCTACCGCCGTCACAGCGTCACCGCCCGGTCCACGAGGTCGAGCCCTTCGGTCCGGTGCGTAATCAGCAGCACCGTGCGGTCGCCGGCGGCCGAGAACACGTCGTCGATCAACTCGCTCGCGGTGCGCGCGTCGAGGTGCGCGGTCGGCTCGTCGAGCACCAGCACCGGGGCGCCGGCGACGAGCGCCCGCGCGAGTGCGATCCGCTGGCGCTGGCCTCCGGACACCTCGCGCCCCTCTTCGCCGACGAACGTGTCGAGTCCGTCGGGCAGCGTGCAGATCCAATCCCAGATCCGCGCTCGGCGCAGCGCGTCCCGCAGATCGTCGTCGCTCGCGTCCGGTCGCGCGAGGCGGACGTTGTCCCGGATCGATGCTGAGAACAGATGCGAGTCCTGGCCGGCGACCGAGATCGCGCGCCGGACATCCGCCTGTCGGTAGTCGCGAACATCCTTTCCGGCCATGGTCACCTGCCCGCGGCTCGGGTCGAGGAACCGCAGCAGCAGGTTCGCGACCGTCGTCTTGCCGGCGCCGCTCGGACCGAGCAACGCGACCCGCTCGCCCGCCTCGAGCCGGAGGTTGACGCCGGCGACCGCCGGCATGTCTTCACGCGGGTACCGCGCGGTGACGTCCTCGAGCGCGACCGCGAACGGCCACTGCGGTGCCGCGGCGGGGCGCGCCGGATCCTGGACGGACGCGGTGTGATCGGTGAGCTCGAGCACCCGCCGGCCGGCGGCGAGCGTCGTCGACAGATCGCGGGCGGTAGCCGCGAGCGGCGTGACGGCTTCGAACGCGGCCAGCGCGAGTAGCGCCAGCGTCGCGATCAGGACGCGGTTCAGCGCACCGTGGTCGTGCGCCACGATCGCGACGGCGAGCACGCCGGCGACGGTCAACCCGGTCACCAACAGTTCGAGGCCGTCGCCCAGGCCCACGGTCAACGCGTCGCGGCGGGCCAGCTTGACCAAGACCCGGTCCGCGGCACGAACGCGATCGAGCGCCGCCTCGTCGGCGCCGAACGCGACGAGTTCGGGCGCGCCCCGGAGCGACTCGATCAGCTCCGCCGACAGCTGTCCGCGGGCTGCCGCCTGCCGGCGGCCGGCCCTGGTGCCGAGCAATGCAGCGAGCGCGGGCACGGCGAGCCCGCCGACGAGCAGGCCGCCGGCCAGCACGAGCCCCGCCGAGGGCAGGAGCGCGACGCTGGCGCCGACCGACACGGCGCCCGCCAGCAGCGCGACCAGCGGCGGCTCGAGGCCGCGGAGGTACAGGTTCTGGAGAGCGTCGACGTCCGCGACCATCCGCGAGAGCAGATCCCCCTTGCGGTAGGCGTCGAGCTCGGCCGGGGCCAGCGGCTCGATCCGCGCGAAGAACCGCGCGCGCAGCCGGCCGAGGACGCGCAGCGTCATGTCGTGCGACGCGAGTCGCTCGAGATAGCGGACGAGCGGTCGGCCGATGCCGAAGAACTGGACGGCGACGATCGTCACCACCAGCGACAGGATCGGAGGGCGCTCGGCCGCGCGCGAGATCAGATATCCGGACGTCGCCATCAAGCCGACGCCGAACACCACGGTCAGC
The DNA here is from genome assembly GCA_963701945.1 of uncultured Solirubrobacterales bacterium. Taxonomy (GTDB): domain Bacteria; phylum Actinomycetota; class Thermoleophilia; order Solirubrobacterales; family Solirubrobacteraceae; genus Palsa-465. The sequence continues at coordinate 191,304 of CAVPBV010000005.1, forward strand.
GCGCCCAGCAGCACCGCCCACGCCAGCCGCCAGCGCGGCACGCTGACGAGCCGCAGTAGCGCCCTGAGCGTGATCGCGTATCTCATGCCGCGCTCCTGACGGGCTCGGGCGCCGCGGCTCCGTCGATCACCCGCACGACGCGATCCGCGCTCTGGACGAGCTCGAGCCGGTGAGCAATTACCAGCATCGTGCGCCCCGCTCGCAAGCGCCGGACGGCCCCGGCCACGATCGAGACGCTCCGCGGGTCGAGGTCGGCCGTCGGCTCGTCGAGGATCACCAGCGGCGCGTCCCGGACGAATGCCCGCGCGAGTCCGATCCGCCGGCGCTCGCCGGGCGACAGGGACCGCTCCCCGTCGCCGACCACGGTGTCGTAGCCGTCGGGGAGCCCGCTGATGAACTCGTCAGCGCCGGCGAGCACCGCGGCCGCGTGGACCGCGTCCGTCGACGCCTCGGGGTCTCCGAGGCGGATGTTGTCCGTGATGCTCGCGCGGAACAGCGTCGGATGCTGGGGCACCCAGGCGACAAGCCGCCGCCACTCCTCCAGCCGGCACTCGGAAAGGTCGAAGTCGCCAACCGTGACCCGGCCGCCGGTCGGCGACAGCAGCCCGAGCAACAGCGCCGCAACCGTGCTCTTGCCGGCGCCGCTTTCGCCGACGAGCGCCACGACCTCGCCGGGCGACAACTCGAGGTCGAACCCGTCGAGCACCGTTACGGGTCGGGTCGGGTAGGAGAACGAGACTCGCTCGAGGCGCACCTGAGCGGTCGCGGGGGTCGGCGCGAGCCGCGGACCGCCGGCGCCGACCGCGGCCGGGGCATCGAGCAGCTCGAACATACGCTCGGCCACGGCCAGCCCGTCCGCGCTCGCGTGGTACTCGGCGCCGAGCCGGCGGTAGGGCAGATACAGCTCGGGCGCGAGGATGATCACGGTCAGCCCTGCCTGCAGCCCGAGGCTGCCGCCGACGAGCCGGACGCCGGCCGTGACCGCGACCAGCGCTACGCCGATCGTCGCCGCCAGCTCGAGCACGGAGCCAGACAGGAAGCTGATCCGAAGGGTTTCCATCGTGGTCTTGCGGTAGCGCTCTGAGACCTCGCCGATCACCGCCACCTCGTCCGTGCCGCGGCCGAACGAGCGCAGCGTCGGCAGCCCGCGCACGACGTCGAGGAAGTGGCTCGAGAGCTGGCGGAGCGCTTCCCACCGCTCCCGCGTCATATCCGCCGTGTAGGAGCCGATCAGCCACATGAACACCGGCACGAGCGGCAGCGTGAGCAGCATGATCACCGCCGCCTCGAGGTCGACGAACGCGACCCACGCGATCACCAGTAACGGAACCACGCAGGCAAGCACGACCTGCGGCAGATAGCGGGCGAAGTAGCCCTCGAGCGCTTCGACCCCCTGCACCGAGACGGTCGTGATCTCCGCGCCGTCGGCCCCGTCGACCGCGGTCGGCTGAGTGCGGAGCCGCTTGGCGGCGAGCGCCAGGCGAAGATCGGAGAGCACGTTCCACGCGGCCCGCCGGCCCGCGACCTCCATCGCCCACGCGAACAGCCCGCGGGCCACGAAGGCCACGACGAACCACGCGAAGTCCGGGCCGAGCGCGTGCAGCGGAGCCCCGTGGAATGCCTTGGCGGCGATGCGCGCGAGCATCGTGGCCTGGAGGAGGACCGCCACCGACGTCCCGATCCCGAGCACGACGTCGGTCACCAGCAGCGGCCGGGCCGACCGGGTCCGGCTGAGCAGGCGCGGGTCGAGAGCGCGCATCGGCGGAGAGCTAGGTCTGGGTCGCCGCGGCCCCGGGTGCGGCGGGTTGCTGCTCAGGGTCCGGGGGCGCGGAGACGCGGCGACGGAAGACGTGGAACGACCAGCCCTGGTAGAGCAGGACGATCGGGAAGAACAGCACCGCGACGACGGTCATCACGACCAGCCCGTAGTGGCCCGCAGCCGCGTTATTCACGGTCAGGTTGTAGGCATGATTGGTGCTCGAGACCATCACGTTCGGGTACAAAGAGATGAACAGCTGGCCGATCGCGGCGGCGATCCCGAACCCCGAGGCGACGAAGGCCCAGCCGTCGTTGTCGGTGGTCGCCAGCCGCTGAGCGATTATCACCGCGATCACCCCAAAGATCTGGGTCGGCTCGGGCACGGTGCCGCCACCGATCACGACCAGGGTCCAGACGACCCAGGCGAGGTTGACGAGGATCGCGACGACCCCGATCGACCGCGCCGCCGCGTGCGCTCGGTCGCGAATCTCGCCGGTAGTCCGCAGGCCGAGGAACGTCGCGCCGTGTAGCAGCGATAGCACGAGCAGCGTCACCCCGGTCATCAGCCCGTAGCCGGTCAGTAGGCTGAAGAAGTTCCCCGTGAACTCCTGCTTGGAGTTGATCGGAAGGCCGTGCAGGAGATCGCCGAGCGCGACGCCAACCAGCAACGGGATCACGATGCTGCCGACCGTCAGCGCCCAACTCCATCCATTGCGCCACCGCTCGCTGTCGCGCTTTCCGCGGTACTCGAACGAGACTCCGCGTGCGAACAGCGCCACCAACAGCAACACGAGCGCCAGGTAGAGCGCCGAGAACATCGTCGCGTACCAGCCTGGGAACGCCGCGAACATCGACGCGCCGGCGACGATCAGCCATACCTCGTTGCCGTCCCACCAGGGGCCGATCGTGTTGATTACGACGCGCCGCCCGGCCTCGGAGCGGCCGATCAGCATGTGCAGAGCGCCGACGCCGAAATCGAACCCCTCGAGCACGAAGAAGCCGACCCAGAGGATCGCGATGATGATGAACCAGATCGTGTGGAGTTGCATCGAGTCAGTAGGTCAGGGCGGGGGCGGCATCGTCGGCGGGCTCGGCGGCCTCAGCATCCGCGTGAGCCATGCCGCGACGGGAGTAGCGGAGCATCAGGACTAGGTCGGCCCAGGCGAGCACGATGTAGGACAGGACGAACACGGCCAGGCTGATCCAGATCTCGGTGGCGCTCACCGACGGCGAATTCGCGTTGACGGTTTTCTGGAGGCCCTGCACGATCCACGGCTGCCGTCCGCTCTCGGTCAGCAACCAGCCCGCGGTGTTCATCAGGAACGGGGTGACCACGGCCCATATCGACAGCAACAGGAACAGCCGGGAGTTGCGCAGCCGGTCCTTGCGCAGGAGCCACCCTCCCCACAGCGCGAGCAGCAGGATCGCGGTCGCGAGGTACGCCATCACCCGCATCGACCAGTACTGGATGAAGACGTCCGGCACGTAGTTCCCAGGGCCGTACTGCTTCTCGTACTGGGACTGCAGCTCGTTGAGGCCGGTGACCGGGCCGTTGAAGGTCCCGGTGGCCAGGATCGACAGCAGGTGAGGGATCGGGATGATCTCCGTAGGCGTCTTGTCGTTGGCCCCGCCTCCGATCTGGAGCGCCGAGAACGAGCACGGCTTGCAGTTCGTCCACTGCGCCTCGGCGGCCGCGATCTTCATCGGCTGGTACTTGTTCTCGATCACCCCGAGCTGGTTGCCCACCGACAGCTGAATCACGATCGTGGGGATCAGGATGATCAGCGCGACCTTGGCCGTGCGGTGAAACGACTCGACGTGCTCTCCCTTGCGCAGGTACCACGCGGACACCGCCAGCACCACCAGGCACCCGGTGATCAGCGATGCGAGCAGCACGTGCGCGTAGCCCCACACGAACGTCGGGTTGACGAGCAGCGCCCAGATGTTGCTGAGGACGGCCTGGCCCTGGCTATTGATCTTGTAGCCGACCGGATGCTGCATCCAGGAGTTGGCGACCAGGATGAACATCGCCGAGAGCATCGTGCCGACGGAGACCGCCCAGATGCACGCGAGGTGCACCCGCTTGGGCAGGCGGTCCCACCCGAATAGCCACAGCCCCAGGAACGTCGACTCGAGGAAGAACGCGAGGATCCCCTCCATCGCGAGCGGCGCCCCGAACACCCCGCCGACGTACCGCGAGTACGTCGACCAGTTCATCCCGAACTGAAACTCCTGGACCAGGCCCGTGACCACGCCTATCGCCACATTGATCAGCAGCAGCGTCCCGAAGAAGCGCGTCATGCGCTTGTAGTCGGGGTTGTCGGTGCGGTACCAGACGGTCTGGAGGACGGCGACCAGGAACGCCAGCCCGATCGTCACCGGCACGAAGAAGAAGTGGTAGATCGAGGTGGTCGCGAACTGCCAGCGGGCCAGATCGTTTGCCATGCTGGGGTGGCTCCGCCGTCAGCTGCTGGTCGGGGTCGTTGTCAGCGTCCCGGACGATGTCACCGCGGGATCGTCGTCCCAGTTGATCTCCGCGGCGTCGCCGCGGTCGAGCACGTGCGGGCCGCCGGTCTTCGTGAAGCCGTCCCAGGCCCAGTCGACGAACGCTTCGATCTTGGCGCGTGTGCCGGTCATCAGGCTGGCGTGGACGCCGAGCCAGGCCATGTGCGCGAGCTCGCCGTGGATCTCGTGGTGGCGCTTGCCGACTTCCGCGATCGCAGCTCCGCGGCCGATCATCGCCATGATCCCCTTGTCCTTGTAGCGGAACTCCTTGGGCTTGTTGCCGTCGAACCCGGCGATGATGTTGTCCGCGGCCCACGCGCCTGACTGGAGCGCGACCGATCCGAGCTGGGGGAGCAGCTCACCGTCGGTGTCGGCGATGTTGGCGATGTCGCCGACGAAGTACACGCCGGGGCTGCCAGCGAAGGTCAGGTCGGGCTGGACGTCGACGCGTCCGCCCCGTCCTTGGGCGAGGCCGCAGTCGGCGGCGATCGCCGCCGCCTTGATGCCGCCGCCCCACACCACGCAACGCGTGGGGAAGACGGTCCCGTCGGAGAACACGGCGTGTCCGGTCCCGACCTCCTTCACCCCGGTCCCGAGGTGGATCTCGACGCCCTTCTCGACGAGGACCTTGGAGACGTAGTCGTGAGCATCGTCGGAGAACGGCTTGAGCAGCGCGTCGCCGTAGTCGAGCAGACAGATGCGCGCCTTCGTCGCGTCCAGGTGGCGGTACTCGCCGGGTACGGTCACCTTGATCATGTCGCCGAGCGCGCCGGCGACCTCGACGCCGGTCGGGCCCCCGCCGACCACGACGATGTTGAGCGCGCCGCGGTCGACCAGCGACGGATCGTCGTCGACCTGCTCGAACAGCCCAAGGATGCGCGAGCGCAGCCGGGTCGCGTTGTCGAGCGAGTAGAGGGGAAACGAGTGCTCCGCGGCGCCCGGGGTTCCGAAGAAGTTCGGCTGCGAGCCGGCGGCGAGCACCAGCACATCGCCGCTCCAGGACTCCCCGCCCTGAGCGGTCACGGTTCGCGTTGCGGTGTCGACGCCGGTGATGTCGGCGAGGTGCACGTCGACGTTCTGCTGGTCGGCGAACACGTCGCGCAGCGAGTGCGCGATATCCGTGCCCGCGAGCTGGGAAGTGGCGACCTGGTACAGCAGCGGCTGGAACTGGTGATAGTTGTTGCGGTCGATCAGCGTGACGTGGACGTCGTCGTGGTCGGCGAGCTTCTGCGCGCAGCCCAGGCCGGCGAATCCCCCGCCGACGATCACGACACGGTGCTTGTACTTGTCATCAGGCATGGGCGGCCTCCGGTTGTGACGCGTCGGCGCCGAGGCGCTCGAGCAGGTGGTCGCCGACGCGGATCGCGTTCGCCATCGCGGTCAGCGCCGGGTTGACCGCCCCGATGCTCGGAAAGAAGCTCGTGTCGACGACGTAAAGGTTGTCGACCTCGTGGGCGCGGCAGTCGGTGTTCAGAACCGAGCTGTCTGGGTCGGCGCCGAACCGGCAGGTGCCGGCCTGGTGGGCGCACCCGGCGACCGGGATCTCGTTCTTGAGGTAGGCGTGATGCGGCAGCAGGTGATCGTGGTGCATGCCCAGATTCGCGAGCATGTCCTTGAGCTGGTGGAACAGGCGCTCTTTCGGCTCTTCGTTGCTGGCCTTGTACTCGATGACGATGTTGCCGTCGCGCGCGAGCGTGACCCGGTTCTCGGGCGCGGGGAGGTCCTCGGTGGAGAGCCAGAAGTCGACGGCGTGCCTGGCGACGTCTTCGAGCGACCAGTTGGGAGCGAACCTCGTCTCACCGGGTTTTTCGCCGCGGAACATCGGCGCCTGGGACTTGCCGACCATCTGCAGGTTGCCGAGGGGGAACTCGAAGTCCTCGCCGCCGCTGAGGTAGAAGTCGTTGACCCCAAGAGTCTTCTGGAACACCGTCGGGTTCTCTTCTCTTGAGAGCGCGAGCACGGCCTGGCTGTTGTGGAACATGTAGTTGCGCCCGAGCTGGTCAGAGCCGTTGGCGAGCCCGTGCGGGTGGGCGTCGTTCGCGGACGCGAGCAGCAGCTTGGCGCTGTTGGCGGCCCCGCACGAGACCACCACGATGTCGCTCTGGAATGTCTCCTTTCCGCCGTTGATGTTGACGACGACACCTGTGATTGCGGTGCCGGCGGGGTTGGTCTCGAGCCTGACCGCTTCGGCGCCGGTCAGCAGCGTGACGTTGGGATGCTCGAGCGCGGGGCGCACGGAGATGACCTCGGCGTCCGACTTGGCGTGCACGAGGCATGGGAAGCCGTCGCAGTTCTGACAGCGAACGCACTTGCTGTAGGGCGGGTTGCTCTCGTCGAGCAGGATCCCGCACGGCGCGTGAAACGGGTGCAGGCCTTCCTTGGCCAGATCGTCGGACAGCTGCTGGATCCGGGGCTCGTGCGAGACCGCGGGGAACGGGTACGGGCCGCTCGCTGGCGGCTCGGTCGGATCCTCCCCGCGCGCACCGTGGACCTGGTAGAGCTGCTCGGCCTTGGTGTAGAACGGCTCCATCTCGTCGTAGCCGATCGGCCAGGCCGGCGAGATCCCGTCGTGGTGCTGGAGCTCGCCGAAGTCCTCGGCCCGCAGCCGGTACAGCGCCGCGCCGTACAGCTTGGTCGCGCCGCCGACGTAGTAGTGCACCTGGGGCTGGAACGGCGTCAAGTCCGCGTAGTACCAGGTGTCCGGCGTCACGTAGCGCCCGTCGACGAACACGTCCTGCGCCAGCCAGTTCTGCGGTTCGCGGCGCAGCCAACCGCCGCGCTCGAGCAGCAGGATCCGCTTGCCCGACGGCGCCAGGTGGCGCACGAGCGTGCCGCCCCCGGCCCCACTGCCGATCACGATCACGTCGTAGTCACTCATGCGCCGAGCTCCTCTATACGCTCGGCGAGGATGATGCGGCCCGCGGCTTCGACCAGCGCGAGGTGCGAGAACGCCTGCGGGAAGTTCCCGAGATGCCGGCCGGTGTCCACGTCGAACTCCTCGGCGTACAGCAGCAGGGGCGACGCCACCTTGGTCAGACGCGTCATCAGATCGCGAGCGCGCTGCATCTCGCCGATGACCGCCAGCGCCGAGACCAGCCAGAACGAGCAAATCACGAACGTCCCCTCCTTTCCGGACAGGCCGTCGTCGGTCTCGTCGGTCCGGTAGCGGAGAACGAACCCATGCTCGGTGAGCTCGTCGGCAATCGCGAGCACGCTCGCGCGCAGGCGTTCGTCGTTCCCCGGGAGGAACCCGAAGATCGCGGCCAGCAGCGTCGAGGCATCGAGCGACTCGGTGTCGTAGTGCTGGACGAGGACGCCGCGCTTGTCGACTCCGTGCTTGAGGATGTCGGCCTTGATTTCCTCCGCGACCGAGTTCCAGTCGGCGGCCATCTGGTTCTCGCCGCGTATGTCCGCGAGCTTTCCCGCCCGGTCCATTGCCACCCAGCACATCAGCTTGGATGAGACGTAGTGCTGCGGCTTGCCGCGAGCCTCCCAGATCCCCTGGTCGGGCAGCTTCCACACGGCCTTGGCGCACTCGGCCTGCGCCTGGATCAGCGGCCACAGCCGGCGCGGCAGCCGCTGGCTGCGGCGAGTGTGCAACAGCACCGAGTCGAGCGCGGCGCCGAATACGTCGTTCTGGCGCTGATCGAACGCGCCGTTGCCGGTGCGCACGGGGCTGGCGCCGTCGTAGCCGCTGAGATCCTTGAGGAGCTCCTCGGTCAGGTCGCGCCGCCCGTCGATCCCGTACATGATCTGGAGGCCGCCGTCGTCGTTTCGCTCGAGGTCGGCGATGAACTGCATGAACTCGTTGGCTTCCCAATCGAGGTCGAGGTAATGAAGGGCCTGGAGCGTGAACGTCGAGTCGCGAATCCACGTGAAGCGGTAGTCCCAGTTGCGCTCCCCACCCGGCGTCTCGGGCAGGGAGGTCGTGAGGGCGGCGACCGTCGCGCCCGTCGGCATGTACGTGAGGCCCTTGATCGCGAGCGCCGAGCGCTGGATCAGCGGACGGAACTCGTGGTCGGGAATTCGGGCCCGGGATAGCCAGTGGCGCCAGAACCGCGTCGTCGCCTTGAGCTGGGCGTTGGCCTCCTCGACAGTGGTCGGGACCGGCGCCTCGTCATCCCACGACAGGGCGACGAACAGCTCCTCGCCCTCGTGGAGCACGTGCCGGGCGCGGACGTGACTGGCTTCGACGCCGAGCAGCATGTCGGTCTGTAGCCGCATCGTTTGGCCGGCGCCGCTCGCATCCGCTCGGTGGCGGTCCGGCGACAGCGTCCACTCCGCGAGCGCTCGGCCGTAGTCGAATCCGGGCTCGCATACGAGCTCGATCTCGACGCTGCCGTCGATGCACTTCACGGTCCGGACGAGGACGTGGTCGGCGTCCTCGTCGGTGGGCGGGCGCGTGTGCGGAGTGATCGTGTCCTCGCCGCGGCGGGGACCCATCGTGAGCGCATCGTGCACTTCCGCCCACCCCGACGGCGTCTTCCACGCAGTTAACAGCGTGTTCGTCCCCGGCTCGTACGCCCGGCCGCTGGGCACGTTGATCCCGAACGGCCCGAGCCGGAACGCGCCGGCGCCCCGGTCCAGCAGCGACCCGAACACGCTCGGGGAGTCGAACCGTGGGATGCACAGCCAGTCGATCGCGCCGTCGGGCGCAACCAGCGCGCCGGTATGGCAGTCCGATAGGAACGCGTAGTCGGCGATCGGCGTGAACGGCGACGGCGCCGCCGCGCTCTGCGGCATCGACGCGACGGTGCCGGTGGCGGCCGCGACCTCGGGTGCGCGCCCGTCCCGGTCCGCGTTTTTCTTGGCTTTGGTCGAGCTCATGACACCACCCACGGCCCGTGCCAGCCGCCCACGGCTCGCACGAGTTGATCGCCCGCCTCAGGCCCCCAGGAGCCCGGCGCGTAGGGATGGACGGGAGGAGGGCTGTCGAGCAGAGGCATCATGATCCGCCACGTCTCCTCGACGACGTCCTGCCGCGTAAACAGCGCGCTGTTCCCCTCCAGTGCTCCGTTTAGGAGCACCTCGTACGGGGTCGGACCCTCGCCGCCCTCCTGGGCGAACTCCATGTCGAGCGTGATCTCCTGCGGCCCACCCTTGTCGGCCCGATGAGCGTCGAGGGTGAACCGGATTCCGGTGATCGGGTCAAGCTTGATCACGAGCTGGCTCGCAACGGGGGCCCGGTTGCCGAGCGACGGGAGGAAGCCGAGCCGCGGCGGGTGGCGGAACACCAGGCGCACCTCGGTCTGTGTCACCGGCAGTCGCTTGCCGGTGCGGATGAACCACGGCACGCCGGACCATCGCCAGTTGTCGATCTCGAGCCGCATCGCGGCGTACGTCTCGGTGGTCGACCCCGATGCGACCCCGTCGATGTCGAGATATCCGTCGTACTGCCCGCGGACGTAGTGCGCGGGGTCCGCGGCGGGCATCGAGCGGAACACGGCGAACTTCGCGTCCTTGAGCGTGTCCGCGTCATCCCCGGCCGGCGCCTCCATCGCGGCGGCGGCGAGCAGCTGCATCAGGTGGTTGACGACCACATCGCGCAGCGCGCCGACCGGGTCGTAGAAATGGCCGCGATCCTCGACGCCGAAGCTCTCCGCCATCGTGATCTCGACCGCGGCGATGTGGTTGCGGTTCCACACCGGCTCGAGGTTCGAGTTCGCGAAGCGCAGGTAGAGGAACTCGTCGATGCCCATCTTCCCGAGGAAGTGGTCGATCCGGTACAGCTGCGACTCGTCGATGTACTGGTGGATCTCCGCCGCGAGTTCGCGCGCCGACTCGAGATCGTGGCCGAAGGGTTTCTCCACCACTACGCGCGCGGGTTGCTTCGTGACCCCCGCGTCAGTCAAACCCTTGATTACCCGGCCGAACAGGAACGGCGGTATCTCGAGATAGAACACGGGGCACTTGGCGTCGCCGACCGCCCGGGCGACTCGCTCGTACGTCGCGGCGTCGCCGAAGTCGCCGTTCACGTACGACATCCGGCCGATCAGCCGATCGAACACTCCGTCGTCTATCTGCTCGCCGGAGGCCGCGATCGCGGCACGAGCGTGGCTGCGCAGATCGTCCACGGTCCACTCGTCGACGGCCACGCCGATTATCGGGCACGTCAACAGGCCCCGCTGCTCGAGGCGGTAGAGCGAATGGAACGTCATCACCTTGGCCAGGTCGCCGGTGATCCCGAAGATCACGAACACGTCGGCGACGGCCTGACCGCCTTGCGCGCTCCCGGTAGCTGTCGTGCCAGGGCGAGATCCGACTGCAGTAGTCATAGAGCGTCCTTGTTCGTGCGTGGACCGGCTCGGGCAATGCTCATCGTCCGGGATCGGACCGGCATCACCTCATCTGGGTGAAAGCCCCCGCGGAGCTTGCAAAGGGGCCCGCTGGGAGCCGACCGTCTCGAGGGTCTACTGTTTGCAACGGGTTGCAATCCAACCCGACGTTCATATAAACCGCCCACGTAGAGGCCATCCCGGGGACCAAGGCTGAGTCGTGAGTAGCGAGATCGCCGCCAGCGAGGCGCAACGCAGAGCGCTTGAGCATGCCGAATCGGCCACCGGTCGCCACGCCGCCGGCCCGGGAGGTCCGCTTGCGCGAATCGACGCCGGCGTAGCGCGGCTGTGGACGTCGACACCACTGGCCCTACGGCTCGGCGGCGTCGCGCTCCTTGGCGTGGCCGCGGCCACAGCGGTCGGGCTGTTGACGTCGCACAACCCCGCCGCGCGGCCGCCGGGTCTCGCAGTCGAGATTCGCGTGGTGATGATCGTTGCACTGGTCGCGGCCGGGCTGTACGCGCAAACGAGCAAGATCCAGGCACGCATGGGCGGGCTGTTGATCGGCGCCGGGCTGCTGTCATCGCTGTGGCTGCTGAACGGGTCGAGCAACCGCGCGCTGTTCAGCGTTGGGGTCGTGTTCGTCGGCGTGATGCCGCTGGCGTTCGCGTACCTGATGCTGGCCCATCCGACGGGCCATCTGCCGTCGCGCACCGAAGTGCGGTTCCTGTGGCTGACCGGCGGGGCGATGGCGGTGCTGTGGCTGCTGGGGGTCGTGATGACGCTGCAGCCTCCGCTGAAGACTCCGCTGGTCCAATGCGGTCCCCACTGCCCCAACAACGTGTTCTCGCTGGGCTCCGCCACCGAGGCGGTCACGGCGGTGCAGGCGGCGATAGTGCTCGCGTGGCTCGGGGTGACGTGGGGCACACCGGTGCTGCTCGCCCGGCGGGCACGAGCGACGTCAGCCCCCGTCCGCCGATCGCTGACGCCGGTGTTGCTCACCGCCACGGCCGCCGCCGTCCTCCTCACCACGAGCATGCTTCTGCACGCCGCCGGGCTGCACGCATGGTCGACGGTGGGCGCAATGTACATCGGTCTCGTGGCCCTACTGCCGCTGGCGATTCTGGTAGGGCTCGCGAACGAACGGCTGTTCATGGGCCAGGCGCTCGCGGAGTTCGTGAGCGAGCTCGCGAGGTTGCCGGCGGCTGATCCGGAGGCGCTGATGGCGGCGGCGCTGCGAGACCCTTCGCTGAAGGTCGCCTACCGGAGACCGGGACGCGGCACATACGTCGACTCGGCCGGCGCTCCGGTCGATGAACTTCCGGACGACATGGCGATCACGTGGATCGAACGCGAGCGCCAGTCGGTCGCCGCGGTCATGTACGACGAGGACCTCTCAGGCTATGAACGGTTCGTCCAGGCCGCCGGCGCGGCCGCCTCGATCCGGCTTGAGCAGACCCAGCTGCAGGCCGAACTCAAGGCCTCGACGGCCGACCTTGCCTCGTCGCGCGTACGGCTGATGGAGACGGCCCACGCCGAGCGCCGGCGGCTCGAGCGCGACCTCCACGATGGGGTCCAGCAGCACCTGGTGGGTCTGCGGATCAAGCTCGACATGGCCGCGGAGACGTTCCGGGAGGACCCGGTGCGCGGCGAGCGTGCGCTCGCGTCCGTGGGGCGCCAGATGGACGACGTGCTCCAGGAGCTGCGCTCGCTGGCGCGCGGCATCTACCCCTCGTTGCTGCACGAGTGCGGTCTGCGGGAGGCGCTCCGCGCGGCGGCCCGGAGCTCGCCGATACCGGTGGCGGTCCGCGCGGCGGGGATCGGACGGTACCCGGAGGACCTGGAGGTCGCGGTGTACTTCTGCTGCCTCGAGGCGCTCCAGAACGTCGTCAAGCACGCGGGTCCCGATGCCACCACGATGGTGACCCTTACGCGCGACGGTCCGCTTCTTCGCTTCGAGGTCCACGACTCGGGCGTCGGGTTCGACCCCGACGCGGCTGCCGCCGGCAATGGCCTGATCAACATGCGTGATCGCATCGAGGCGATCGGCGGGACGCTCAAGGTCACCGCGCGCCATGGGCGCGGCACCTCGGTTCGCGGCCGCGTGCCGGTCTCCTAGCCGCGCCGCTTAACGCAACTCGGATGCCGACCTGCCGTTCCAGGGCACGATCGCCACTACCGACGGCGAGCGTATGTGGGCGTTCCGCTACTCGAGCGAAGGCAAGTCACGGTCGCTGTTTTACAGTCGCAACCTCGAGGCGGTCCGGAAGCTCGCTCCCGACCGGGCGGTCCTGTTCGAGATCTCCGACGACTCGCGACTCGTGGTCTCCGAGCCCGTTGGTGACCTTCCCGGAGCCTGGGCCGAGGTGCCCGAGGGGTCCTACGGGGTGGTCGGTGAGGGCGACGAACAGCTGCGCCCGTTCAGGCCGAAAGCGCCGCCGGCGGTGGCCGTTCCGGCCTGAGGACGTTCTTCACCGGACGCCCGGGACTGGGCGGCCGTTCTCGAGGTACACGCAGGACTCGGCGCCGACGGACTCCGACAGGCGCCGGCGAAGTGGCCCGCTGAGCAGCTCGAGCGCCTCGTCGAGTGGGGCGAGCCGGTGGTCTTCGATCTCCGACTCTTGTAGACGCACGGCGCTGAGGCTCGAGGCCGAGAACGTGCCGCAGTCGAACAGGAAGCGCATTCCGCCGGGCCGTCCCGGCCTCGGCGTGAGGAAGTCCACGCAGGCGAGCCGGCCGCTCTCGACCACGAGGCCACACTCCTCCTCGGTCTCGCGCCGGCACGCGTCCCACGGCGACTCGCCGGTCGGGTCGATCTGGCCGCCGGGGATCGTCCAGCCCTTCTTGTACGTCGGCTTGAGGATCAGCAGGAGCCCCTCGGGGTCCCGAATCAGCGCCCCCGCCGAGGCTGGAATCCGCGGCGGGTCGGGAGGGGTCTCGCTTGCCAAGCCGGGGGCTAGCTTACGCGGGCGCGCTCCGGTCGCGTCGCTGTCGGCGCCGCGGCGGACTCGGGGGTCGCCGCCGGCGGCGCGGGGGGGCCCATCTCGAGCAGCGTGTCTATCAGCGCGAGCATTTTCGCGTGCGTGCGGTCGTCGTGGGTGCAGAGCGAGCGGACGGCGCCCGCGCCGAGGACGTCGAGCGGTGGCTTCGGGCTCATCGCGTGCAACCACGCCGGGACCAGGTAACGCGTCCAGCGCCGCGCCTTCGGCCTCGCCATCCACGCGGTCACATACTCGGTGCGCATCCGCTCGAGCTCCGTCGATCCCCGGCTCCCGACGACCCTGGCGGCATATCCGTACAGGTCCTGGCGACGCTGGTCGTCGATCGAGTCGTTGTAGGCCCTGAGCAGCGAGGCGATCACCGGGCAGACCGACGCGGGATGGTCGCTGAACGGCTCGTCGCCGAGCATCGAGGACAGCTCCATCACGCACGCGCCGTGCTCCTTGGACGTGTGCTTGCCCTTGCTTAGTCTGATCGTTTGGTATGTGACTGGGACCATTACGACCTTCCTATCGTGTTGGTTCTGGAACCTGGGGAGAAGGGGGACCTCGGTGGGCGCCCCGGTCCGAGATCGCCGGATGGTGGGGAGCCGTTGATCACCTCCCGCAGCACCACACGGTGATATGCGTCTTGCACGACGATCTCGCACGGCCGGCGCCGTGCGGCGAGCCGATACGCCACGCGTTCGGCCTCCTCGAGGGTCTGGCACGTGAACGGGCGGCGGCGGCCGGGGAGCATCACCTCCCACCGTCCACGCGGGCCCCGTACGACGCGGACTGTGAGCTGGGGCTCCACGACCGTCCCCGCCTTCAATCCCCCACGGCCGCCAGTTCGTCGGCGGGGGTCCGGAGACCGCCCGCGATCAGAAGCAGCAGCGCCACCGTGCCGGTCCAGCCCGTCTGGTGGCTGGCGCCGATTCCGGCGCCGTTGTCGCCGTGGAAATACTCGTGGAACGGGATCAGGTCATGCCAGTGTGGGTCGGCCTGGAACGTCTCGTTTCCGCCGAACACCGGCCGGCGTCCGCTCTCGTCTTCGGTGAACGTGGTCGTAAGGCGGCGGGCGATCTCCGCGACGACCTCCTCCAGGTTCAGCTCACGACCCGACCCGGTCGGCGTTTCGACCTTCACGCGGTCGCCGTAGTACCGGTGGAGCTGGACCAGCCCGCGGAGGATCACCACGTTCATCGGGAACCACACCGGCCCGCGCCAGTTGGAGTTGCCGCCGAACATGCCGGTGTCGGACTCGGCGGGGAGGTAGTGGACGTTGTACTCTTGGCCGCCCCAGTCGAACACGACGGGCTGCTCGAGGTGCCGGCGGGAGATCGCGCGGATCCCGTGGGGGCCAAGGAACTCGTCCTCGTCGAGCATGACCGAGAGGATCCGGCGCAGGCGAGTCTCGTCGACCAGCGAGGTGATGCGCCGGCCCTCGGGACTCGGCCCCGGGAGATGCGCAAGCTGCGGTAGCGAATCCTCGAACCGTTCGATCATCTGACCGAGCAGGTCCAGGATGAGCGGGAAACGGTCGAGCACGTCGGGCTCGAACACAGTCGCCGCGCACATCGGGAGCAACCCGACCAGCGAGCGCACCTTGAGCTCGATCGTCGACCCGTCCGGCATTCGCATGACGTCGTAGTAGAACCCGTCGTGATCGTCCCACAGCGTGGAGTCGGCCTCTGGCGGGTTCATCGCGACCGAGATCCACATGAAGTGCGCGATGAACTTCAGCGCCATGTCGATGTAGGCGGGCTGCTCGCGAGACAGCTCGATCGCGATCTGGAGCATCCACTGGCAGTACAGGGCCATCCACGCCGTGCCGTCGGCCTGCTCGAGCTGACCGCCGCCGGGCAGCGGCGCCGAGCGGTCGAAGATCCCGATGTTGTCCAGTCCCAGGAACCCGCCCTGGAACAGGTTGCGGTCGTCCGGGTCCTTGCGATTGACCCACCAGGTGAAGTTGGTCAGCAGGCGATCGAACACGCGAGCGAGGAACACGTGGTCGCCCTCCCCCCGAATCTCGGCCTCCCGCTCGTAGACGTACAGCGCCGCCCAGGGGGTCACGGGCGGGTTGACGTCGCCGAAGTTCCATTCGTACGCCGGGATCTGTCCGTTGGGGTGCAGGTAGCGCGTCTTCAGCAGCAGCTCCACCTGCTCCTTGGCGAAGTCGACGTCGACCAGCGACAGCGGGGCGCAGTGGAAGGCCAGGTCCCAGGCCGCGAACCACGGGTACTCCCACTTATCCGGCATCGAGATGATGTCGCCCGCGACCATGTGGAACCACTGGACGTTGCGGACGCCACTCGACGGCGCGTTCGGACCCCACGGGTCGACGCCGTGCTCGCGTAGCCAGCGGTGCACGTCGTACTCGTAGTACTGCTTGCCCCACAGGAGACCCGCGAGCGCCTGGCGCATTACGAGCGCCTGGTCGGCGGTCAGCGCCGGCGGGATCACGGTCGCGTAGAACTTGTCGGCCTCGGCCTTGCGCGCGCTCAGCACGTGATCGAACGGCGCGGCGAGCGGGTCTGCGGCGAGCTTGGCGCCGGCGGTGAGACGGACCCGGATCTGCGCGCTCTGGCCGGGCGCGAGTTCAAGGACGTGTTGAGCGGCCACCTTGGTGCCGGTCCGATCTGGATTGACGGCACCGGCGGTGCCTTCGACGACGAAGTCGTTGATCCCATCCTTGGGGTACGGCGAGGCGTTCGGAGCACCGAACAGCCGCTGGTTGTTGGTCTCGTTCTCGCAGAACAGGAGCGTCGCGGAGGCGTCCGCGCAGAACAGCCATTCCCCGAGGTCGTCGTGCGCGGCGCGTGCCGCGGCGAGCCCCGGCGGTCCGTCGAGCGCGGCTATGGCCGGCTTGGCGACTGCGTCGCCCCACGACCAGGTGTTGCGGAACCAAAGCGTCGGGAGCACGTGGAGCGTGGCGGGGTCGGGTCCCCGGTTGTAGGCCGTGACGAGCATCACGATGTCGTGCGGGGACTCCTTCGCGTACTCCACGACCACGTCGAAATACCGGTCGCCATCGAACACGCCGGTGTCGAACAACTCGTACTCCATGTCCTCCTTGGTCCGGCGCCCGTTGGTCTCGATCAGATCCTCGTACGGGAACGCGCGCTGCGGATACTTGTACTGGCACTTCATGTACGAGTGGGTCGGCGTGCTGTCGAGGTAGAACCAGTACTCCTTGACGTCCTCGCCGTGGTTCCCCTGGCCGTTGGAGAGGCCGAACATCCGCTCCTTCAGGATCGGGTCCGCGCCGTTCCACAGCGCGAGCGACAGGCACAGCCGCTGGCGCTCGTCGCACACCCCGGCAATGCCGTCCTCGCCCCAGCGGTAGGCCCGCGAGCGAGCCTGGTCGTGGGTGAAGTAGTTCCAGGCGTCGCCGTCCTCGCTGTAGTCCTCGCGGACCGTTCCCCATTGCCGCTCGCTCAGGTACGGGCCCCAGGCCTTCCAGGGTGCGGCCCCAGTGCGCGCCTGCTCGAGGCGCTCGTGCTCGGGCGTCTTCATCGTGGTCCGCCGCGCCGGCATTCAGAAGGAGTGTCACCCATCGCCGGGCGAACATGCAACGGTGTCCGCACCCGGCAGTCGCGGGTGCCCACTGGTGTCCGGCTCCCGCCGGGGCCCAGCGCAAATCGTGGTGAGAGCTCCCCGCGAGAACGGGTGCCGGCCCTCTTGCCGGTTAACCCAGGCAATGCCACTCTCACGCCAACGTGAACGAGGTCGGACCCGAGCGGGTTGCCCGCGCGCTGCGCAAGATGGCCGAAGATCTCGTGACGGAGCGCCGGCGCGTCGTAATCCTGCAACGCGAGAACCGGGAGCTGCGGGCCCAGCTCGAGGAGCTGCGGCGGCTGGTGGCGGCCGAACGCGAGCCGACGTCGGGCGCGATCGCGCCCCGTCCCTCCCCAGGTGCTCGCCGTTAAATAGCGCGTCGCGCCGCCACTTACCTACTGTCCCAGGATCATCGCGACCTGCTCGGTGGCGCGCTCCTCAGACAGCTGCCGGCCGGCGGCGAGGCCGGCGCCGATCAGTAGGCCCTGGGCGACCAGGTAGCAGGTGAACAGCAGGCCGGCGAGCACGAGGAACACCTGCACGGGCGTCCGGCCGGCGACAGCGCGGGCGTAGTAGCCCGCGACGAGCGGCGTGAGCTCGAGGACGATCGCGGCCGGTAGGCCGCCGCGCAGCGCGGCGCGCCAGCCGATCCGGCGGGTGGTGGCGTACCGGTACAGAAGCGAGCAGATGGCGGCGATCAGAACCGCGGAAGCGACCGACAGCAGCCAGGCTGGGATCGGAAAACCGAGACGCCCTCTGATGTTGGTGGCCTCGGTGGCGGCGGCGGCCATCAGCGCGATCATCAGCACCATGCCGGCGGCGAGACCCAGGTGGCGGAGCTTCAGCGCGATCGGACCCAGGCGCGGCGCGCCCAGCAGCCGCGACTCGACACGCTCGACCACGCCGGTGGCGCCGGCGCCCGCCCACAGCATCGACGCGACCGCGACCGCCAGCAGCAGGGGAGAGTTCCGGTGAGTGCGAAGCACCAGGTCGATGACCTGGTCGCGCGCTCCGGGCGGTAGGACGCTCGCGAGCCGGGTGGCCACCTGCTCCGCGCGGGCGCCGTCGCCCAGCACCAGCGCGGCGAGCGCTGCGATCCCCAGGGTCAGCGGCACGCACGCGCCGACCAGATACCAGGCGAGTGCCGGGACGTCGTCGCAGAGCCCCGACCCCCAGTAGAAACTTTCGACCCGTCTCGCCACACGGCGAAGCGCGCGAGGTGAGAAGATCTCGCCGGGGCGCATGTTCAGATCATCCCTGTGGACCGATATGGGTGCCAACCTCCGGCTGGCCCACATGTCCGCCTCCTTGCGAGGGGCGCGGAGCGGAGCGAGGCTGACGCGGACGCGATGGCCGTAGGATCGACAAGCCAACGGCTCGAGCCGGCCGCGCGGGCGCCGCTGGGCGCTCGCCACGACGGTGGGGGCGCGAGCTTCGGGTTGTTCTCGAGCGTCGCCGACACCGTCGAGTTGTGCCTGTTCGACCGCGAGGGGCACGAGACCCGCTTCGGGCTTGAGCAGGGCGACGCGTTCGTGTGGCAGGGCTACCTGCCCGGCGTCGAGCCGGGCCAGCGGTACGGCTTCCGGGTCCACGGGCCGTGGGACCCGCCGTCGGGGGCGCGCTGCAATCCGGCCAAGCTGCTGCTCGACCCGTACGCCCGTGCCGTCGCCGGCGCGGTGCGGTGGCATCCGGCGGTGTTCGGCCACGCGCCTGACGATCCCGATCGCCCCGACGACACCGACTCGGCGCCGTACGTGCCGCGCTCGGTTGTGGTCGCCTCCGACTTCGACTGGGGCGGGGACCGAGCGCCCGCTCGGCCGATGGCGGATTCAATCTTCTACGAGGTCCACGTCAAAGGCTTCACCAAGCTCCACCCCGACGTGCCCGAGGAACTGCGGGGCACGTACGCCGGCGTCGCTCACCCGGCCGCCGTCGAGCACCTCAAGCGGCTCGGCGTGAGCGCCGTCGAGTTGCTGCCTGTCCACCAGTTCGTCCACGACGCGGCGCTCGCCGCACGCGGGCTCCGCAACTACTGGGGCTACCAGTCGATCGGGTACTTCGCGCCGTACAACGGTTACGCCTCGAGCGGTGACGACGGCGGCCAGGTCGACGAGTTCCGCCGGATGGTCCGCGGCCTGCACGCGGCCGGCCTCGAGGTGATCCTCGATGTGGTGTTCAACCACACCGCGGAGGGAAGCGAGTGGGGGCCGACACTGTGCTTTCGTGGGATCGACAACGCCGCCTACTACAGGCTTGCGGACAACCGCGCTCGCTACGTCGACGACACCGGCTGCGGCAACACGGTCGACCTGCACCAGCCCCAACCGCTCCGGCTGGTGATGGACGCGCTCCGCTACTGGGTCCAGGAGATGCACGTGGACGGGTTCCGCTTCGACCTCGCGGCCGCGCTCGGGCGCGGCGACAGCGACTTCGACCCACACGGCTCGTTCCTCGAGGCGATCGGCCAGGACCCTGTGCTCGCCGGGGTGAAGCTGATCGCCGAGCCCTGGGACACGGGCTGGGGCGGATATGACCTGGGTCAGTTCCCGGCGGGCTGGAGCGAGTGGAACGGGAAATTCCGCGACACGGTACGCGACTTCTGGCGCGCAGAGGAGGGGGCGCTCCCGGGCCTGGCCACGCGCATCAGCGGCTCGAGGGACCTGTTCGGGCACGGCGGCCGGCGCCCGAGCGCGTCGGTGAACATCGTCACCGTCCACGACGGCTTCACGCTCGCGGACCTCGTCAGCTACAACGCCAAGCACAACGAGGCCAACGGCGAGAACAACCACGACGGCACCGACGACAACCGCAGCTGGAACTGTGGCGTCGAGGGCCCGACCGACGACGCCGCTGTACTCGCGCTGCGCGCTCGGCAGCGGCGCAATTTCCTCGCGACGCTGATGCTCTCCGAGGGCGCTCCGCTGCTGCTGGGCGGCGACGAGTTCGCGCGCACGCAGCAAGGCAACAACAACGCCTACTGCCAGGATGACGAGCTGAACTGGTTCGACTGGAGCGCTGTGGCCGCGAACGACGATCTGGTCGAGTTCACGGCAAGGTTGTGCCGGCTGCGCGAGGAGCACCCGGTGTTCCGCCGTCGCCAGTTCTTCACCGGCTACCCTGCACATGAGTCCGACCGCGATGACCTCGACTGGTATCGCCCCGACGGTCTGGAGATGACCGGGCAGGACTGGGGCGCCGCGTACGCGAGGGCGGTGACCGTGGCCTTGAGCGGCGACACCGGCGACGACACGCGGCCCGACGACCCGTTTCTGATTCTGCTCAACGCCTGGTGGGAGCCGCTCGAGTTCACGATCCCCGAGCCGCTGCGCGGGATGCCGTGGCAGGTGGAGGTCGACACCAACGCCCCGGAGGCCACGGGCCGCCCGGTCGACACCTCGGCACCGGTCACGCTGATCGGCCGTTCGCTCGTGCTGCTACGGAGTCCGCGGCCGGCCTCCGCGGACCCCAGACCCAGCGGGCTAGCGGGCTAGCGGGCTAGCGGGGCGATGGTAAGCCTGGGGAGGCGCCTCGACCCGGTGTCGGACCGGATCCGCTCGCTGGTCCGGGCGATTCAGGAGAACGACGAGGCGAAGATCGAGGAGGCGATCCTACGTCTGAGCCGGTCGCGGCGCATCTTCGCACCGCTTGCGCTCGCGGTCAGCGCGTTCGTGCTGCTGTTCGACGGGCTGAGGCTGCTCGTGTCCAACTGGCGGCTGACGCTGGTGACCGTGCTCCCCGCGATGTGGATCTGGCTGGCGATGTTCGACCTGAAGGTCCACGTGCTCCACGGCAAGTCGTTTCACGTGCTCCGAGGGCCGATTCTCATCCCGATCTGCCTGGCGATCATCGCGATCACGATGGTGGCCTTCTATCTGAACGCGGTGTTCGCGTTCGCGATCGCCAAGCCCGGGCGCCCGGTGGTCCGGCCCGGGGTGGCGCAGGCGCGGCAGCACCTGACGCCGATCCTCGTGTCAGGGGCCGTCGTCGGCGCGCTGCTCGCGTTCTCGACCATGATCGTGACCCGCTGGGGGCGCCCGTGGTTCGGAATCGCGCTCAGCATCGTGGTCGGCGTGATGATGGTCTGCTACGTGGCCGTTCCGGCACGGCTGATCGGAGGAAAGCCGAGGCAGTCGCGACGCGACAAGCTCACGACGAGCGCCGTCGGTGGCGCGATCGGCGCGACCGTGTGCACGCCGCCATATCTGCTCGGGCGGCTCGGGATCCTGATGCTCGGGTCGAAGGTCCTGCTGATTCCGGGAATCTTCGTGCTCGCGATTGGGATCACGCTCCAGGCGGGCGCGACTGGGGCGGTCAGGGCGATCAAGCTGAGCGCGAGCCTGACCGCCGGGCACCATTTCGAGAAGGTGCCGCCTGAACGTGTGGCACAGTGAGCGGCGATGGCGACGGAGGCCGAACCCGCCACCCCTCAGAACTCGGATGTCACCCGTCGCACCTGGCTCGCGGGGGACAAACGAAGCGCTGCGACAGGGAAGCTACAGCCCCTGTCCTCGCCAGCCGTGATGTATCTAACCGCCGCCGCGGTCGTCGTGTCGCTCGGGTCGATCGTCCTCGTCGCGATCCGGCTGTGACTGACGCTTACGCCCGGGCTGAGCGCCAGCTGTCCGGCGCGTAGCCGCTCCGCACCGCCTCGACGTACGGCACGGGGCTGACCACTGCCCGCAGCTCGCGCTGGACGTGGGGCTCGACGGTCGGCTTGGACGTGCCGCCGCCCTCTTCGCCCCACACGAACGTGACCTCGGTCCCGGGCTCGGCGTACTGGGCGTCGAGCACGGCCAGCGTCAGCATCTTGCCCTCGTTGTAGCTGTAACCGATCCAGGTCGAGACGCCCACGGTGTCACCGTTTACGGTCACCCGGTCAAACGGGTGCATCGCGTACACGGCCGACGGCCAGTCGATGAACTTCGCACGATCATTCTTGCCGAACATCGTCGCGATCGTGTCCGCGACGTCCTCGTCGTCGAGCGCCAGTGTCACCTTGTGGCGATGGTCGCCCTCGGCCATTCGCTCGAGCGCCTCGCGCCCGATGAAGTCGTGGTCGAACCTCACGAGGTGACCGTAACCCAGGTCCCAGGGCGTGAAGTAATAGTCCTCGACGTCAGATGAGACGAAGCTGCCCCCGATCGACGCCGAGCCTTCGTATCCGGTGGCGGGAAGCCATTCTCGATACGAGCGCAGCGCGTCGCCCGTGTAGACCGCCGGGAGCGGCGAGGGAATCCACCCGGACTCGAGCGCGTTCGAGGAGTACGCCCGGCCACCGACGAGCCGCAGGCCAAACTCCGCGCCGGCTTCGACGATCGCCGCGTGTACCGCGTCGTAGTCGTCCCAGGGGCCGAACAGCTCCCATCCAGGCTGGCCGGCCATGCCGTGGCGAAGCGCTCTCACCGTGACCCCGTCGATCTCTGCCGTGGTCAGGTTGAAGAACTTCAGCTCCGGTGGCGGCGCGGCCAGCGCGCGGGCGATGACCTCCATCGCGTGGGGGCCTTGCACCTGGAACCGGTAATGCTCGCGCCGGCCGTCGCTGCGAAGCGCGCTGCGCTGGTCGAGCGTCACCTGCACGTCGTAGTCGCCGGTCTGCGCGTGGTAGGTGACCCAGTTCAGCACCGGCGCGCGGCCGACCAGGTTGAACTGCTCGTCCGAGAGGTGGAACAGGATCACGTCGCCGATCACATAGCCGTCGGGGGTGCACGGCACGAACTGCTTGGCCTTGTTGACGGCGAAGTTGTTGAACGTGTTCACGCCCAGCCGCGACAGCAGCGTCATCGCGTCCGGGCCCTCCACGGCCAGATCGGACATGTGGAACGACTGGTTGTAGAGCACGCAGGTGTGCTGCCACGCCCACTGCTCGTCGCGCCAGTTCGTGTACTCGGCGGGGACGCCGGGATACACGTTCGGGCCGACCTGCGCGTTACGGAGCATCTCGACCGTCGAGCTGACGCTCCCGAGCAACTCCTCGAGGTTACGGTGACTCATGGTTTTCCTCCTCTTGAAAGGCTCACCTCAGCGCCGCCCCCCAAGTAGGCGGCGATCACGCGCTCGTCACGGCGGACGATCTCCGGCGAGCCGTCCGCGATCACCCGTCCGAACTCGAGCACTACCACTCGGTCGCAGATGCCGAGCACCAGCCCCATGTCGTGGTCGATCAGCAGCGTCGACTGGCCCGCGTCGGCGAGGCGACGTAGTGCGAGACCGAGTTCCTCGCTCTCGCGGGTGTCGAGTCCGGCGGCGGGCTCGTCCAGGCACAGCAACCGCGGCCCGCCGGCGAGTGCGCGCGCCACGCCCACGAGCTTGCGCTGGCCCTCCGAGAGCTGGTCGGGCATCGCCTCGGTTGCCCAGTCGAGGCCGACCAGGCCCAGCGTCCGGTCGGCCTGTCCGCCGGCGACGGCGACGTTCTCGCCGACCTCGAGGTCGTCGAACAGGTCCGTGTTCTGCCAGGTCCGCGCGAGGCCGCGGCGGGCTCGCTGGTACGCCGGCAACGCACCAATGTCCTCCCCGTCGAGCGAGACGCTCCCCGTGAACGGGACGAAGCCGGTGACCGCGTCGATCAGCGTCGTCTTGCCGGCGCCGTTCGGTCCGATCAGGCCGACGAGCTCGCCCTCGCGGACCTCGAGGTCGACGCCCTCGAGCGCGTGGACGCCGCCGAATGCGACGGAGAGTCCGGTTACGGACAGGACGGGCACGGTCGCGGCCGCGTCCCGCCGGGCATGGATGCCGGGGAATTCGGCGTCAACACGGTCGTCCGGCGTAAGGGTTTGGCGCCGAATTCCCTTAACGGAATCCGGCTCCTCCGCCTCTCGAGCGCCAAGGCCTATCGCGCCGGATTCCGCACGCTCCGGTGGGTGGACCGCCGGGCGCTTGTGGATCCGCTTGTAGAACGCGCCGGCGACGCCCTCCGGGTTCTGGATCAGCGTGACGATCAGGATCGCGCCGCCGAACAGCAGGAACCAGTTGCCGTTGATCCCGAACCACTTATCGAGCGCGTACGGGAACAGCGCCTGCGTGGAGATCAGGCCGGCGAACACGGCGCCGGAAATCAGCGTGATCCCACCGGCGTACGCGAACGCGATCAGGCTGAGCGCGGTGAACACGTCGAATCGGTCGGCGCTGACCGAACCGAAGTTGTACGCGTACAGCGAGCCGGCAAGGCCCGCGATCGCGGCGCTCACGCCGAACGCGATCAGCTTGACCACGCGTGGGTCGATCGCGGCCGCCGCGGCAGCACGCTCATTCGAACGCACGGCGAGCATGCGTCGGCCGAGATCGCCCCGTCTAATCCACGCCACAGTCAGGCACGTCGCCGCTGTGATCGCGAGCGCGACCCAGCCGAAGATCGGGCTCGGGAGGTTGCCGTCGAGCCCGCGGTACGACGACTGCGGACCGAGGTCGAGCCCGAGCAGCTTCAGCTCGGGCACGGGCGAGCCGGTCTGGCCGCCGCCCCACGTCGTGTTGAGGAACACGAAGTTCGTGATCGCGACGGCCGCGGCTAGCGTGACCACGGCGAGGCTCACGCCGCGGACGCGCAACGCGGAGGCGGCGGTGATCAGGCCGAGAATGACTGCGGCCGCGACTCCGGCCAGCGGAGCCAGGGGAAAGCCAATCCCGGCGTTGACCGCCAGGTGCGAGATCGTGAATCCCGAGACGCCGGCCAGCGTCAGCTGCACGACCGAGATCTGGCCGACGAATCCCGTGATCACCACGAGCGAGAGCGCCATCACCGTCCCGATCAGCGTGTTGATCAGTGCCTCGCGGAAGTCGAACGGGAGCACGACGAGCGCGATCGCGCAGATCGCAACTCCGACCACGGTCGTCCGGACGAGGTGCTGCGGGCGCGGCGCCTCCGGCAGCCGCTTCTCGACGAGCTCGCCCCGACCGGGCAGCTTCGCCCCGCGCAGGTACATGAACAGCACGATCAAGAGGAAGATCGCGAGCTCCGCGACGCCGGGGATCGCCGTCCCGCCCGAGGTCGGGAACCACGAGAGGTTCGAGATGTACTGGATCTCCGACTCGAGGATCCCGAGGCCGATTCCGGCCGCGCACGCGATGCCGAACGAGGTGAACCGCGCGAGCAGCGCCGCGGCGAGCGCCGGCACGATCTGGAGCGGCAGCGTCTCGGTGTCGAGTTGGGTGATCGACGCCGCCAGGATCCCGATGCCGCCGGCGATCGCCGACGCCAGCAGCGTGTTCACCATCGATAGCGCGTTGGGGGAGAGGCCGCCGAGCATCGCGGCCACCTCGTTCTCGGACGCCGCGCGCGTGCGGAGACCGAAACGCGTGAACCGGTAGAGCGCCGCGAGCGCAGCGCTCAGCACGATCACGATCCCGGTGATGATGAAGCGGTCGATCGGGATCACCGCGCCCAGCAGATGCACGATGTTCTGGGGGAGCACGTTGGGCTCGGGCTGCTCGGAGCTGCCGAACGCGAGCAGCATCGAAGCCTGGAGGACCAGCAGCACGCCGAGTGACGAGACGAGCTTGGCCAGCGGCGAGGCGGTCCGCAGCGGCCGGAATGCGACCAGTTCGGTCGCCGCGCCGGCAGCCAGCACGACCACGAGGCTGGCGATGAGCGCAGGTCCGGTAGACCAGTGCAGCAGATCGATTCGGATCGCCCAGAAGGCGTAGCCGGCGAGCATCGCGAACCCGCCGGTCGCCAGGTTGATGATGCCCGAGCCGCGGTAGGTGAGGACCACCCCGAGCGCGATCCCGGCGATCAGGGCACCCGAGCCGAGCCCGAGGAGCGCGTACAGCAGTACCTGTTGCACGCTACGCCGCGGGCCCGGTCAGTTGCTTTGGCGGCTCATGCGGGTGGCTGCAACCAGCCCGCCGTTTTGACGAACACGTGCTTTCCCTTGTACAGGAAGAACTGCGTGCGATCGTTGCACACCGCCGGCGCGCTCGGGTACTTGCCGCACTGGAGCGACGGTGCTCCGAGGGCGACCGGACCCGTGAACGCCTTGGCTTTGGCCAGCACCGCCGACGGGGTGATGCCGCTGTAGCCGAGCTGGTTGAGGAACCGAGCCGTGGTCAGCATCTGCCCGAACGACACGATGTTCCACGGATCCGGGGCCTCGGCGGTCTGTCCGTACTGTGCTGTCACCTTCATATACGCCGGCATGCCGGGGTCGGTGGGATCGCCGTACAGCGAGCTCGCGATCGCGTACGTCCAGATCGGGAAGTCCCCGCCGAGACCCTGCGCGACCTGGCTGTTCAGGCACAGCGGGGCCGACAGGATCTTCTTGGCGTCGGTGATGCCGAGCTGCTTGAGACCCTTGGCCAGGTCGACGCAGCCGCCGGCTTCCGTGTACGGGATCACCAGGTCAGCGCTCGAGGCGCCGGCGCTGGTAAGCGGGCCGATCAGGTCGGTCTCGTTGGGGTCATACGCGACGCTCTTGACCTTGACGCCGGCCGCCTTCAGCGATGCGGAGATCGCGGCCGCGCCGTCGGTGATGCCGGCGATGTCCGGATACACGAGCGCGGCCGTCTTGGCGTGCAGGACCTGACTCGCGTACGTGCCGAACGGACCGAGCACGTGAGTGACATCGCCGAACAGGATCACGGCGTTGGCCTTGGTCGAGTCGACCGGGGTCACCGACACGCCCGTGATGACCGGCTTGGCGCTGCCGAGCGTCGAGTAGAGCGACTGGATCCCGATCGCCACCGCTCCCACGTCGATGACCGAGATGCTCTTGTTGGCCAGGAACTTCTGCCCGCAGGTCGTGCCTTCCTCCTCGGCCGAGGTGATGAAGCACGTGTCCAGCGCCAGCGGATGTCCGTCGATGCCGCCCAGCTGGTCGTTGATGTACTTGACCGCGAGCTCCGCGCCGTTGGTGGCGAGCGCTCCGATCACCTGCTGGCCACCCTGCTGGTTGACCCAGCCGACGGTCACGGGCGGCAGCGACGGGTTGGCCTTGCCGGCCTTGCCGTCGACATAGGTCAGGTAATTGGTCACAGACGCCGCGCCGGCGCCGCCGCTACCCGGGGTGGCCGCCGGTGTCGTCGCCGCAGCGGTACTCGAGCTGGAGCTCGCGCTGGCGCTCGACGTGCTCGAGCTGGTGGTGCTCGAGCTGCTGCTGCCACAGCCTGCCGCGACGATTACGGTGGCGGCGAGCGCCACGATTCCGAGCCACCCTCTTCGTGCCTGCGTAGTCACGTTGTCCTCCTCCTTTGAAATGACGTGCGCACCACCCGGGGTCGTTTCAGACCGCGGCCGTCGCGCCCCAAAGCTCTCGAGATGCGAGCCGTGCGCCTTCCGCGAGTGCCGCGAGCTTCGCCCACTGGATCTCGGGATGCACGCGCTCGATGAACGCCCCCTGGGCGAAGCCGCAGTCGGTGCCGGCGAGCACGTTCTCCTTGCCAACCACATTGGCCAGCCGGACCAGCCGCTGCGCCACGAGCTCGGGATGCTCGATGACGTTCGTGTGGTGAGTGACCACGCCCGGGATCAGCTTCTTGCCCTCGGGCAGTGGCACCTCCTCCCATACCCGCCACTCGTGCTCGTGCCGGGCGTTGGCCTGCTCCATGACATAGGTCCCCGCGTTCACGGCCAGGATCAGGTCAACCACGTCCTTGAGCTCGGGGTCGAACGCATGCGGGCCGTGCCAGCTGCCCCAGCACACGTGGTAGCGGACGCGATCCTCGGGCAGGCCCTCGAGCGCGTGGTTGAGCGCGCGCACGCGCAGGTCGGCCCACCGGCGGTAGTCCTCCCACGACTGCCCGCGCGACATCATCGTGTCTGCCTCGTGCATCATCACCGCGTCGTCGACCTGCACCAGTAGCCCGGCGTCGACGATCGCCCGGTACTCCTCGCTGAGCGCGTCGGCAAGCGCGAACATGAACTCCTCCTCGCCGGCGTAGTATTCGTTGAGGAGCCAGTACGCGCTGGCCGGCGCGACCACCGGCAGGAAGCCGTCGACGATGTCGTGCTCGTGCTCGGCGAGGGCCGCCTTGAAGTTGGCGATGTCCCGGTCGATCGCGGCGCGGTCGTAGGTCAGCGGCCCGGTGCACACCCAGGCCACGCCCTGCCCAGAGGCCGTGGCCTCCTCGTCGGGCAGCGCGCTGGATGCGGCGGCGTTCGACTCGTTGACGCTGGCGTTCTCGAGCGCGTCCATCACGGCGTACGCGCCAGGGAACGCCTGACGGTCCCGACTCGGCGGATACATGGTCCCGCCCTCGAGCTGGATCGGCCGGACCTCGAGGCCGCTGACCCGCTCGTACAGGTACGTGATCCAGCTGGCCTTGCCCATCTCGCCGTCGTCGACGACGTCGATCCCCACCTCGGCCTGCTTAGCGACGACGTCATCGACGGCCTTGCGCAGCGTGGTCTCGTAGGCCTGCTCGTCGTAATCCTGCCCCCGCTCCTTGGCCGCGAGAAACGCCAACAACTCGGGCGGCCGGATCAGGCTCCCGGTGTGGGTCGCGAGGATTCGGTCCATTCCACTCCTCCTCCCTGGGATGGCACGGTGCTTGTGAAAGTGGGGGCGATGCTAGGCCCGCGCCGGTGTCCGGGCCGAGCGCTGGGCGCGAACAGTGCGCGCAGAAGCAACGTGCCGCTGCAGGGTGTGCGCGGATCGGCAAGTGGTCGTGCGCCGGTGGTATGGCCCCTCACGTAACGCAAACGGCGCACTCATCGAACGGGTACGCGGGCGGTAGTAGAGTGGCGACCGGCAGCCCAAAGAGTCGAGGGAGAGACAGGCCGCTGCACCAGCCACGGAGCTGTTCTGGCGCACGATGACGTTGCTGATCGACACCAACGAGGTGCCGGCGTCGGACCGGGTCGAGTTCTGGGCCCAGTCGTCCTGCGACGCCTATCACCCCCTGCACATCGGCACCGATTCGAATGACCGGTTCTGGGCGCGGATGTGGGCCGACCATCTCGGCACGGTGGGCGTGTACCGGATCGCCGCGGGCCCCAACACGATGCGGCGAACCCCCCGGGACATCGTCGCCGGCGACCCGGAGTGCCTGCACGTCTCGCTGCTGCTGCGCGGCCGGCTGCACGGCGCCCAGCAGCACCGGGCGACGACGCTCAACCCGGGCGACCTCACGAGCTACGACACCTCACAGCCTGCGATCTTCCGCGCCGATGCGCCGTTCGATCTGCTCGTCCTGCGGATTCCGAAGTCGGCGCTCGGCAAGCACGCCGGCAAGGTGTCGCGGCTGACCGCGGTCACGATTCCCGGCGAGGTGGGGCTGCCGCGGCTGGCGGCGCGATTCTTCTGTGAGGCCGCGAACGGCCTGGCCGACGGCAGCATCGCCAGCGCCGACATCGGACTGGCCGAGCACGTGATCGACCTGGTCCGCCGCCTGTACGTCGACCTCGACGCGACGCGGGTGCCGCGTCCCCGGTCCACCGCGGAACTCCTGATTCACGCCCAGGCGTACATCGAGGCTCGGCTCGGCGATCCGGGTCTGAACCCCGAGGAGCTCGCGCGCGCCTGCTTCATCTCGACCCGGTACCTGCATCGCGTATTCGAGGCCGACGGCCTCCGGGTGTGCGACTTCATCCGGTCGGCACGGCTCGATCGCTGCCGCCGCGACCTCCTCGACCCCGCCTTCGCGGATCAGTCGATCTCGGCGATCGCCAGCCGCTGGGGACTGCCGAGCGCGCCGCACTTCAGCCGGCTGTTCCGCCAGGCGTACGGGTGCTCGCCCCGCGAGTTCCGGCGGGATGCGACGCTGGCGGCCGGGTCGGACGGTGCGGTCGCCGACGCCGCCACGGTTCCGCCGCCGCGCTGGCCGCTCGATCTGGGCCAGCCGTGGGCCACGCCGCGATGAGCGCAACGCTCGAGCTCGACGCGCTGAGCGCCGGCTACGACCGTGCGCCGGTCGTCCGCGACCTGACGTTGTCGGTGGTCCCAGGCGAGGTCGTCGCGCTGATGGGGGCCAACGGCGCCGGCAAGACGACGACTCTGCGGGCGATCTCGGGGCTGGTCAAGCCGATGGGAGGCCTCGTGCGGCTGGACGGCGCCGACCTCGAGGGGATCTCGCCCACGGCGCGAGTCCGTCGCGGGATCGTGCACGTTCCGCAGGGTCGCGGGATCTTCTACGGGCTGACCGTAGGCGAGCACTTCCGGCTTGACGGGCTGCGCGACGGGCCGGATTTGGACGCCGCGTTTGCACACTTCCCGGCTTTGCGAGATCTGCGCGACCGCCGGGCGGGCCTGCTGTCCGGCGGCGAGCAGCAGATGCTCGCGATCGCCCGGGCGCTCAGCCGGCGACCGCGGCTGCTGCTGCTCGACGAGCTCAGCCTCGGCCTCGCGCCCGTGATCGTCGAGCGCCTGCTGCCGGTCGTGCGGGAATTCGCCTCGACGCATGGGACCGCCGTGCTGCTGGTCGAGCAACACGTGCACCTGGCGCTCGAGATCGCCGATCGCGGCTACGTGCTCTCGCACGGCGAGCTGGTGGCGAGCGACAGCGCTGAGCGGTTGCGCGCGGACAACGCGCTATTGACCGCGAGCTACCTGGGCGAGAGCCGCGCCTGAGGCTCGGCTCGACGGTGGCGGGCGAACATCTCCTGGGCCCAGCGATAGCCCCGGCGATCCACCAGCGACGCTTGGACCCGGGCAACGGCCGTCGGCGATTCCATCTGGAGCGGCCCCTCTGGCGGCAGCACCAGCGGGTATAGGAGGGCCGCCGCGGTCAGGTCGGCGACGGTGAAGCGGTCGCCGACGAGGTACTGCCGGTCACCGAGCTCTGACTCCAGGTGGTCGAACGCGGCGGTGACGCCGCGGAGCGCGTCGTCTGCCCGGTGATCACTGGCGGTCTGGTAGCGGAGGGCGGTGAAGCCCCGGCCGTACGCGCCGGCGAGCCGGCGGTAGCGCCTCAGGGGGACGGGGATCTGGGAGGAGGCCAGGTCGTCGAACAGCTCCTGCTCGCCGCGGAGGGCGTGAAATACGAACTGCCGAATGTCTGGGCCGAGCCGCTCGTCGAACCAGTCCTCGAGCTCGAGTGCGCGCCGGCGCTCGTCGGGGTCGGCTGGGTACAGGGGAGGGTCGGGACAGGCATCCTCGAGGGCGGCGATGATTGCGGTCGAGTCGCCGATCGTGCGGCCGTCGAGGTCGAGTATGGGCAGCGTGTACTGGCGGCCGCGGGTGATCACCATCGCGATCGGGATGTGAACGCCGCCGATCAGGGCTCGGCGGCGGTGCGCGACCCGTTTGTGGTCGAGGGCCCAGCGGACCTTCTCGCTGTAGTGGGACACCGGGAGGTGCCAGAGAAGCGGACGACTCATCTCGCGCACATACTGCCGGGTGAGCGGCCGTCCGGTCGCAGCCCCTGCGATCCCATTAGTCACTAATATAAGCGGCTCATGGAGCCTGCCAGCGTCGACCGCCGCAGCAGCCAGCTGGATGACATCGCGGAAGCGCTCCCACAGCGCAGCGCGGCACTGTCGAGGTTGTTCCTGACCCGGACGAGCGTGTGCGTGTCGCGCACCGAGGTCGGCGTGCTGCGCACGCTGAGCGACGGGCCGCGACGGATCACCGAGCTGGCGACGGAGGAGCGGGTGACTCAGCCGGCGATCACACTGCTGGTCAACCGCCTCGAGGAGCGGGGATGGGTCAGGCGCATTCCCGATCCGAGCGACGGCCGCGCGGTTCTGGTCAGCCTCACCTCCGTGGGCGAGGAGACGTTCGAGCAGTTGCGAGCCGAGTACCGGGCGCTGCTGCACGAGGAGATGGCGATGCTCGACGACGCCGAGGTCGAGACGCTCGCCGCGGCCGTCGAGATCCTCGACAAGCTGATCGCGAGGTTGTCGCAGTGAGCGCGACGAACGGAGCGTCTGGCGCGAACAGCGCTCGTCCGGCTACGCACCCCGACCGCTACAAGTGGATCGCGCTGTCGAACACGACGCTCGGCATCTTGATGGCGGTGATCAACCAGTCGATCGTGATCATCGCCCTGCCGGCGATCTTCCGCGGAATCCACCTGAACCCGCTGATCCCGTCGAACACGAGCTACCTGCTGTGGATGCTGCTCAGCTTCATGGTGGTGATGGCGGTACTGGTCGTGAGCCTCGGCCGGGTCGGGGACATCTTCGGACGAGTGCGGATGTACAACCTCGGCTTCGCGATCTTCACCGCCGGCTCGATCCTGCTGTCGGTGACCTGGTTGGAGGGCAGCGCCGGGGCGCTGTGGATGATCATCATGCGCGTCGTTCAGGGGATCGGCGCGGCGTTCCTGATGGCCAACTCTTCGGCGATCCTGACCGACGCGTTCCCGGCTGAGGAGCGCGGCCTGGCGCTCGGGATCAACATGGTCGCCGCGATCGCCGGATCGTTCATCGGACTTGTACTCGGGGGCGTGCTCGCACCCGTGGCGTGGCGCCTGGTGTTCCTGGTATCGGTGCCGTTCGGGCTGTTCGGCACGGTGTGGGCCTACCTGAAGCTCGAGGAGCGCGGGATCCGCAGGCCCGCGAAGATCGACTGGTGGGGCAACGTCACGTTCGCGGTCGGGCTGATCGCGGTGCTCGTCGGGATCACGTACGGGATCCTGCCCTACGGCGGGCACAGCATGGGCTGGACGGCCCCGGGTGTGATCGCCGCGCTCGTGGGTGGCGTTCTGGTTCTCGGCGTGTTCGTGGTGATCGAGCGTCGCGTAGCCGCGCCGATGTTCCGGCTCGACCTGTTCAAGATCCGCGCGTTCAGCGGTGGGAGCGTGGCCACGTTCTTGGCGGCGCTGTCGCGCGGCGGCCTGATGTTCATGCTGATCCTCTGGCTCCAGGGGATCTGGCTGCCGCTGCACGGCTACAGCTTCGCGAACACACCGCTGTGGGCCGGCATCTACATGCTGCCGCTGTCGGCCGGCTTCCTGGTGGCAGGGCCGGTCTCCGGGCGCCTGGCCGACCATTTCGGTGCGCGGCCGTTCGCCACCGGGGGAATGATCATCTCGGCGATCGGATTCCTGCTGCTGGTTGCGCTCCCGATCAACTTCACCTACTGGCAGTTTGCGCTCGTGATCCTCCTGATCGGTGCCGCGATGGGCCTGTTTGCCGCTCCGAACCTGACCGGGATCATGAACAGCCTGCCTCCCGACCAGCGTGGGTCGGGTGCCGGGATGGCAGCGACCTTTCAGAACTCCGCGTCCGTGCTGTCGATCGGGGTGTTCTTCAGCCTGATCATTGTTGGCCTGTCCTCGACGCTGCCGGCCGTCCTGTTCCACGGGCTCGCGTCGCACGGCGTGCCCCATGCGGCCGCCACCACGGTCTCGAAGCTCCCGCCGGTGGGCAGCCTGTTCGCCTCGTTCCTCGGCTACAACCCGGTCGGCACGCTGCTGGCTTCGACGCTCCCGCACCTGCCGCACGCGACCGCCGCCTACCTGACCGGCCACAAGTTCTTCCCGACGCTCGTCTCTCACCCGTTCGCGACCGGGATCCACACCGTGTTCTACTTCGCCGCAGGGTGCTGTGTCGTCGCCGCGATCGCATCCTGGCTGCGCGGAGGCAAGTACTACTACAAGGCGGATGTGGCCGAGGTCGAGGAGGCCGAGCTCCTCGAGGTCGCCTGACTCGCGCCCGGTCGATTTGTGCCCGGTGGTAGAACCGGGGATCGGGAAGGACGCGCCACCGCGTGGCGTCAAACAGTCAGGCGATCGAACAGCAAGGAGATGTGACTCGTGCCCAGGA
Organism: uncultured Solirubrobacterales bacterium; assembly: GCA_963701945.1. GTDB lineage: Bacteria > Actinomycetota > Thermoleophilia > Solirubrobacterales > Solirubrobacteraceae > Palsa-465. Next base: position 225,017 of record CAVPBV010000005.1, read on the forward strand.
CACTCCGGCTCACCGTCGCCGTCGTCGCGCTGATGCTGGGTCTCAGCGCGTGTGGCGGCTCTAGCAAGAGCAGCAGCACCACGTCAAGCACACCGGCCGCCACCAGCGCCACGAGCACGGCGGCCGCGACGGGAACGACGTCGACGTCAGCCAGCACGTCCAGCGCGGCCGCCGGCGCGAGCAGCACACTGACCGATTCGGCGGATCCGAGCGGTGCACTCAAATTCACCAAGAGCACGCTGACGGCGAAGGCCGGAACGGTCACGATCGATTTCACCAACAGCTCGCCGCTGGCCCACAACTTCACCGTCCAGCAGGGCACGAGCGGCCCCGTGGTCGGCGCCACCCCGACGTTCATGGGCGGCACCAAGACACTGACCCTCAAGCTCAAGGCCGGCACGTACACGTTCTATTGCAGCGTCCCGGGCCACCGTGCCGCGGGAATGCAGGGAACCCTGACCGTGCAATGACGTGCGCGCGCTGCGTGCTTCAGTCGTCGCGCTGATCGGACTGCTGGTCGTCCCGGCGGCGGCGTCCGCGCACGCGCTTCCGATCGCGTCGAGCGTGCCGCCGGGGGCGTCACTGGACGGGGCGCCGCCGGCGATCAAGGTCACGTTCAGCGAACCGTTGAATCGGCCGCTGAGCACGCTGCGGCTGGCGACCTCGCATGGTGTCGTCGTGCGCTCGACCGTGACCAGCGACGGCCCGGCGGCGCTCGTGCTGAGGCCGCTTCGTCGTCTCTCGCGAGGGGCGTACGACCTGGACTGGCACACGGTCTCGGCCGTCGACGGGCACTCGGTCCAGGGCTCGTTCTCGTTCGGGGTGAGGGCCGCGGTGGTCGGCCCCGCCGTGTCCGCGGCGCCCGGCGCGCTCGCCGACGGCGGCTGGTTGCGCGCGTTGCTCGACGCGACGTTCGACGGCGCGCTGATCCTGTTCTGTGGCGGGGTCTTCTGCGGCGCGCTGCTGTCGCCGCCCCGGGACCCTGGCGGTTGGCTCGTCCCCGAGGCCGGTGATCGCGAGGTTGGCCGCCGCCAATGGCGGGTCACGATCGCGATCGGTGTCGTGGCGGTGCTGTTCTCAGTGCTCGCGACGCTCGCCGACGCCGCGCATGCGGCCGGCGGGCTCAGCGCCGGCGCGGCGCAGGCGTACCTGTTCACGGATGTGTCCGGCTTCACGCGGCTGGCGGTGCCGACGCTGCTGCTCCTGTCGGTGCTGATGGCGGTGCGGGGGGTCCCCGGTCGGGCCAGCGTGGCGGCCGTGCTGGCGCTCGCCGCGGTCGCCGCCGGCGGCCACTCGAGCTCGGCCCGTCTCAGCGGCGTCGCGTTCACGGCGGACCTGGTTCATCTGGTCGCGGCCTCGGTGTGGCTCGGTGGAATCGCGATCATCGCGATCGCGTGGGTGCCGCGGTTGCGGGGGCTCGGCGTCGCCGGCCGCCGGCGGATCGTCGAGGTCGTGCTGCCGCGGTTCGGGGCGGTGGCGCTGCCGGCGTTCCTGGCGCTGGTGGTCGCGGGAGGGCTCAATGCCGCCACCGAGCTTGGATCGGCGCAGGCGTTGTGGAGCACCGCCTACGGGCGCGTGCTGCTGGCGAAGACCGCGCTGGTCTGCGTGGTGGCGGCGCTCTCCTACGCGCACGCGCTGCGGTTGCGGCCGCGGCTGCTGGCGGCCGCCCGGGGCTACGACGTGGCGCTCGAGCGGCGGCACTGGCGGCTGTTGGCGACCGAGCCAATCCTGGGCATCGGAATCGTGGTGGCCGCGGCGCTACTCCTGGCCTACGCGCCACCGATCGACCTGGCCGAGCAGGTCGCGGCCGTCCGCTCGGGTCCCCCGCAGTCGGCGGTTCGCGATGCCTCCGCGGTCGGGTCGCAGCTTTCGGTCGTCGCCGAGGCGGGACCGGACATCGTCAACGCGCTCGTCAGCCCGGGCCGCGGCCGGGTGAGCGTCGAGGTCCGGACGCTCGATGCGCTCGAGCAACCGGTCGCGCTCCCGGTGCGGATCGCCGGGGCGACGGGCTCCGCTCCGTGCGGCGCCGGCTGCACCCGGGTGGCGCTCGCGCGGTCGCCGGCCGCGCTGGCGGTCGAGGTCTCGGGGCGCGGCCACGCGTACCGCGTGTCGCTACCGATCCGGTACGAGCCCGGCCAGGAAGGGGTCGCGCGCCAACTGCTGGCGTCGGTCGAGCGCTCCGCCGGGCAGCTCCGCTCGGTCGCGATCGACGAGACGCTCGGGAGCGGGACGGGCGCGCCCGAGGTCACCGCCTACCACGTCGCGACCCCCGATCGTTTCGCGTATCGGCTGTCCCATGACGGGCGCCTCGTGAGCGACACGACGATCGTCGGTACCCACGAGTGGACGCGCGACGCCGGCAGTCAGCGCTGGCAGGCGAGCGTATACGGCGGGGGCGGTCCGCCGTTCTCGGCCGCCGGCTACCTCGGATGGTGGACGCCGTTCGCGGGCCAGCCCGAGCTGCTCGATCGATTCCGCGTGGGCGGGGACGAACGGGCTGACGTCGCGACCGTCAGCCGGATACCCGACCTCGGCACCGTGTGGCTGAGGATCGCGATCGACGTCACCCATCGCCGCGTATTGAACATCCGGATGATCACCGTCGCCCATTTCATGACCCAGGCGTGGAGCGCTTTCGACCACGCTCCGCCGATCGAGCCGCCCGTGTCGTACCGCAGATGAGGTAGGCCTCACGGTTTCGCGAGCAGGAGCTACGGGGAATGGGGCGAATTGGTAGCGCAGCCGTCGGAGTCGAGTGGCCCCAGACGCAGTTGCCCCCAGGAGCCGCGGCGAAGCGCTGGCTCTTGCCCCCGCCGCGCTTCAAAAGTATCCGCGGAACCGCACGAGCGGCGGCCCTCGAGGCCGCCGCTCGTGTTTAAAAAGATGGTTCGGGCTCTAAAGCAGCTCCGCGATCAGCCTCGCGGCGCGTGCGGCCCCGTCGGTCGGGACCGGGCGGTAGTCGACGTCACGATCGATCTCCTGCGCGATCGCGGCGGCGATGGCCTCCGGCGGCGAGTCGCGGTAGTCCATCCGCCGGCCCGCGCCGTGGCGCTCGAGTCGGTGGCGGACGTGGAGGTTCTGCTCGAAGTGGCGCTCGAGCGGGAAGTAGATGAACGGGCGCTGGTTGGCGGTCAGCTCCATCGTGGTGGTCAGCCCGCCCTGGACGATCGCCAGGTCGCACGCCGCGAGGTGTCGGTAGAGGTCGTGGACGTACCCGCGGATCTCGAGTCCGTCCGCGCTCGGCAGGGTGCGAGGGTCGATCCGGGGGCCGGCGACGACGATCATCCGCAGCTCCGGGACGAGCCGCTTGGCCTCCGGGAAGCTCGCGATCACGCGCCGGAGCAGGTGCTCCCCGACGCCCGAGCCGCCGACGGTGGCGATGCACACGCGATCTCGGTCGCCGTAGCCGAGCTCGGCGCGCAACGCGTCGCGGTCGGCGACCGTGGCCGGATCGAACCCCGTGATGTAGCCGGTGAAGCTGAAGCGCTGCTCGGTCCAGTCGCGGATGCTCGGCAGACCTTTTCCGAAGCGGCCGGGCACGACGTCCTCCGGGTCGCCGACGAACAGCGACAGGTCGCGCACGCGTGGGTAGCGCGCGATCTGCTCGAGCATGTCGGCGTTGTAGTCGCGGGTCAGTAGCGCCTCGCGCTCGCCGCTGGCGTCCATCGGGAGCCAGCCTACGAAGTCGCTCAGCCACACGTACGCGGCTGACTTCAGCTCCGGGTTCTCATGCAGGAAGTAGTCGAGCTCCCAGGCCTCGTCTCCGATCCACAGGTCGTACTGCTCGTCGGTGACGAGGTCGTGGAACACCATGAAGTTCGCGACCAGGATCTCGTCCATCCGCCGGAACGCCTCGAACACATTGAGCTCGTGCTCGTGCGCCTCGGATTGGATGTGCGGCGACTCGCCGGCGAGCAGCGCGCTGGCGGGGTGAACGAGCTCGGCGTTCGCCTCGAGCACCTCGATGACGGGGTGCTGGGCGAGCCAGTCGATCTCGAGATCGGGGTGGAGCTTTCTCAGTTCGCCGGCGATCGCTACGTCGCGACGGGCGTGACCGAGGCCGATCGGCGAGGAAAGGTAGAGCGCCCGTCTCGTTCGTGCCTGACCTCGCGTCCAGCGGCGCGCCGGGGGCGGCGGGCCGATGAAATCGCGGAGCAGCAGGTTCAGCTTGACCGGATCGCGCGCGTTCGGGATGTGGCCGGCGCCTTCGAGCGTCACGAACTCGCCCCCGGTCGCTTCCGCCAGGGCCGCGCCCTGGCGGAGCGGCCGGACGAGGTCGGAGTCGCCGTGGATAACGAGCACCGGGCACCGGACCCTTTTGCACATCTCGGCGAAGTCCTCGTCGCGGGGAAACCCGATCCCGCGGACCGTGTCCGCAAGCGTCTCGGGCGTCGTCTCGAGCGCCCAGCCGACCGAGTCCTCGATTTGCTTCGTCGAGTGCGACTCGTTGAAGCATTTGGCGAAGAAGAACTCGAGGAAGTCGCCGTAGTCCCGCTTCCAGTAGAAGCTGTTGTACTTCGCCCAGCCGTCGTCCGTGTCGAGCGGCTCGTCGAACGGCACGTCGCGCTCGGGGTGGCCCGGAGCCAGCCGGACCGCGGGGCCGATGTAGACGATCCCGTTCACCCGCTCGGGATGGTTCGCGGCGACGATCGTCCCCCACAGTGCGCCGCACGACAGCGCCACCAGGGTGGCGCGTTCGGTGCCGGTCGCGTCCATCACCGCCACCGCGTCGGCGGCGAACTCATCGATGCTGTTCGCCTCGGCGCCGGCCGGCCGATCGGAGCGGCCGTTGCCCCGGCCGTCGAACGTCACGACCCGGCAGTGGCGGGCGAGGTACGGGATCTGCATCTTCCAGAACCGCGAGTGCACGACCGACCACGTGGGGAGCAGCAGCACCGTGGGCTCACCGTCGCCGTAGCGTTCCCAGAAGATGCGCACGCCGTCGCGCTCCACGTAGCCCTCGGCGTCGGGGTAGCGAGCGCGAGTCTGTTCGGGCGCGGCAACGCCCGCGAGTCCTCCGGGGCTCGCGGGCGCCGCCACTGGTGATTTGGTCCCGGTCACCGTCTCGTTTCGAATACGAGATTAAACGGCGTCTCCGCGACGCGGCGGAAACGGGTGAAGCCGCCCGCCTCCACCACGTCGCGGATTCTCGCCTCGCCTGCCTGCGCCCCGAGCGCGAGACCAACGTCCTGGGAGAGGGATGCCGGCGTGCACAACAGCGTGGAGAACCCGTAGTAGGCGCGGCCCACGGGGTTGAGGTTGTCCTCGACGCGATCGCCGGCGTGAGGCTCCACGATCATCCACGTCCCGTCCGGCTTTAGCGTCGAGTGGACGTGGCGCGCGGCGCCGACCGGATCGCCCATGTCGTGCAGGCAGTCGAACATCGTCACGAGGTCGTAGCCGGTCCCGCTGAAGCTGGCTGCCGGCTCGGCGTTGAAGGTCACCCGATCGGCGACGCCGGCCTCCTGGGCGCGCTGACGCGCGGTCTCGATCGACCCGTCGTGGTAGTCCGAGCCGACGAATGTCGAGTTCGGGAACGCCTGCGCCATGAGGATCGTCGAGGCTCCGTGGCCGCAGCCGACGTCCGCGACGAGCGCACCGCGCTCGAGCTTGTCGGCGACGCCGTCGAGCGCCGGAAGCCACTCGGCGACGAGGTGGGCGTTGTAGCTCGGGCGGAAGAAGCGCTCGCACCCTCGTGGACGTCGTGGACGTGGTCGCCCCAGCCGAGTCCCGCTCCGCTCCGGGCCACCTCGGCGATCCGCGGGTAGTCGAGGACCGAGCCGATCGCGGTCTGGAACAGGCCCGGCAGGTACGCGGGGCTGTTCGGATCGGTGAGCGCGACGGTCTGCTCCGGCGGCAGGCTGTACAGGCCGCTGTCCGGGTCATAGTGGACATAGCCGCCCGCCGCCTGGGCGTTCAACCACTCGCGGACATACCGTTCAGCGGAGCCGGTGCGCTCGGCCAATTCCGCCGGCGACAGCCCGCCGGCGCCGGCCAGCGCCCGGTACCAGCCGAGCTTGTCGCCCATCACCACCAGCGCCGCGTTCAGCGTGGCTCCCACCTCGTCCACCGCGCGGAAAACGAACTGCATGAGCTTGTCGCCGTCGACCGCGACGGGTTCCTCGATCGTGCTCACGATTTCCTCCTAGGGTCGTTTCCGGCGAGGCTAAAGTTGCGGTAACAGCCCTCGCTTCCGGGGGGCACCTAGTCTTCGGGGGTCGTATCTGCGCATGGCATCGGGTGGTCGCATTCCGGTGGTGCTGGTCGGCCGCGACCGGGAGCGCGAGGCGATCGAGCGAGCGCTGGAGAGCGGGCGCTCGGGGACCAGCGCGACCCTTGCCCTGGTGGGCGAGGCGGGGATCGGGAAGACCGTGCTGCTCGATCACGCGGCGCAGTCCGCGGCCGGGATGCGCGTCCTGCGCGCACGGGGAATCGAGTCCGAGGCCCAGATTCCGTTCGCGGCCCTGCTTGAGTTGCTGCGGCCGGCGCTGGCGATGCTCGACGTGATCCCGGAGCCTCAGGCGATCGCCCTCGAAGGCGCGCTCGCGCTGCGGCGCGGTCCGGCTCAGGAGCGGTTCGCGGTCGGTGCGGCCACGCTCAGCCTGCTGGCCGCCTATGCCGAGGAGGAGCCCGTTGCGGTCCTCGTCGACGATGCCCATTGGCTGGATGGCTCGAGCGCGCAGGCGCTGCTGTTCGCCTTCCGCCGGCTGGTGGCCGATCCGATCGCCGTCCTGATCGCCGTTCGCGAGGGTGATCCCTCGTTGCTCGACGGAGCCGATCTGCCGACGATGCGGGTGGCCGGGCTGACGAGCGGCGAGGCGGCGACGTTGCTACGCGGCCTCACCCCCGCGGCGGCCGAGCGACTGCACGGAGCCACCGCCGGCAATCCGCTCGCGCTGATCGAACTCGCCGACGAGGCGCAGGATCTCGCGCTCGCGCCCGAGGGGGCCCCGCTGCTCGTCTCCGCGCGGATCTCGGGCGCGTTTCTGCGGCGCGTCGACGAGCTCGACGACGGCGCTCGTCGCGCCTTGGTGCTGGCCGCGACCAGCGACAGCGGCGATCTGCCGATGCTCGAGCGGGCGGCGAACCGGCTCGAGATCGATCTCGCCGCGCTCGCGGTCGCCGAGGCCGCCGGGCTCGTCACGCTGAAGCCGGGATCGGTCGAGTTCCGCCACCCGCTGGCCCGGTCGGCGATCTACGCGGCCGCTCCGATAGACGAGCGTCGCGCCGCCCATCGTGCCCTTGCCGGGGCGCTGCCCGACCGTGACGTCGATCGCCGTGCCTGGCACCTGGCTGCGACTGCCGTCGGGACCGACGACGCGGCCTCGGCGGCGCTCGAGCAGGCGGGGGTCCGGAGCCGCGACCGGAGCTCGTACGTGACCGCGGCCGGAGCCTTCGAGCGCGCGGCCAGGCTCGCCGCCAACAACGAACGTCGCGCCCGGCTCCTGCTGGACGCCGCCGAGGCCGCATGGCACGCCGGACTGGCCGAGCGCGCAGCGGCGCTGCTCGAGGATGCCCGCGCACACACCGCTGACGCGGCCACCGGAGTGGCGATCGATCACCTCTCGGGGCACATCACGATTCGCCGAGGTCCGGTGATGCGCGGTTATGAGATCCTCACGACCGCGGCAGCGCGCGCCGATCCAGAGCGCGCCGTCGCGATGCTCGCCGAGGCGGCGGTAGCTTGCTTCGCCGCGGGCAAACCGGCCGACATGCTGGCCGCGGCGGAGCGGGCGCACGCCCTGCTGTCCGATCAGGCCTCGGTCCGCTCGCGCTGCCTGGCGGAGACCGCGGTCGGAATGGCCCGCGTGCTCGGCGGCGACGCGGCCGCCGGCGCCGAGGCGCTGCACCAGGCGGTGGCGCTAGCGGACGGCTCGCCGGAGCTGAAGGACGACGTACAGCTGCTTCCGTGGCTGACGCTAGGCCCGATCTTCCTCAGGAAGGCCGACGTGGGGCGCTCCGCGTTCGTGCAGGCGCTGGAGACCGCGCGGGAGCGTGCCGCGCTCGGCGGGCTGCCGTTCGTGCTGTTTCTACTGGCGCGTGACCAGGCCACGTCCGATCGCTGGGCGATCGCCGAGGCCACCTACGAGGAAGCGATCGGTATGGCGCGCGAGACCGATCAACGCACCGATCTCGGCTTCGGGCTCTCCGGCCTCGCGTGGCTCCAGGCCCGGCGGGGTCGCGAGCAAGAGACCCGCGCGCTGGCCGGCGAGGCGATCCGGCTGTCCGCCGAAATCGGAACGCGGCTGTACGAGGTGTGGGCCGCCGCCGCGCTCGGCGAGCTCGAGCTCGGTCTCGGCAACGCCGCGCGGGCTGCCAAGCACTTCGAGGATCAGCGGCGGTTGCTGCGCGAGCTCGGGATCACCGACGTCGATCTCTCTCCGGCGGCCGAGCTCGTCGACGCCTACGTCCGGCTCGGCCGGACGGGGGACGCCGAGGTCGTCGCGGCCCAGTTCATGAACGCGGCGGAGGCCAAGGGGCAGCCGTGGTCGCTGGCGCGCGCACTGCGCAGCCGCGGGCTGGTGGCCGGCGACGGCGACTACGCGGAGCAGTTCGAGCGGGCGCTCCGCCTCCACGCCTACACGCTGGACGGGTTCGAGACCGCGCGCACGCGGCTCGCGTACGGGCAGCGCCTGCGGCGTGCGCGGGGTCGCGTTCTGGCGCGCGAGCAGCTGCGTGCCGCGGTCGAGGCGTTCGAGCGTCTCGACGCCCAGCCGTGGGCCGAGCAAGCGCGCACCGAGCTGGCCGCGAGCGGCGAGACGCTGCGCCGGCGCGACCCGAGCACGATCGACGAACTGACCCCACAGGAGCTGCAGATCGCGCTACTGCTCGCGGGCGGGAAGACGACGCGTGAGACGGCGGCGACGCTGTTCCTGAGTCCGAAGACGATCGAGTATCACCTGCGCCACGTGTATCTGAAGCTCGACATCCACTCGCGCGAGGAGCTCGCGGAATCGCTCGCCGAGCAATCGCTGTCGACGCGGACGGCGCAGGGCGGGTGAGCGGGCTGGGGACCTGCTCGCCGGCGACCCGGACGGCGCAGCCAGGTGAGCGGGCCGAGGACCCGCTCACCTGATCGTTCGGCGGTCTTGCCCGCGGTTCAGCGTTGTTGGCGGAAACGGCCGACGTCGAAGCTGGCGCGGTTGTCGAGCGCGGTCGAGGATGTCCCGACCAGCACCGTGTAGCGGCCGGGGGCGACCGTGAACTTGCCCTGTCCGGTGTTGTAGTACGCGAGGTCGCTCGGGGTCAGCCGGAATAGCACGAACCGGCTCTGCCCGGGCGCGAGATCGATGTTCGTGTAGCCCTTCAGCTGCTTGGGCGGTTCCTGCGCGGCCGCGGGCGATTCGAGGTACAGCTCGACGGTCGTCGGACCGGCTTTCCACGAGGTGTCTTTGACGCGAGCGACCACGTACGCGGCGCCGCTAAACGGGTCGTAGACCGCGCGCACTCCCGAGACGTCGAACTGCTCGTAGGAGAGGCCGTAGCCGAATGGGAACAGCGGCCGCTGACCGGTGGCGTCGTACCAGCGATACCCGACGTCGAGGCCCTCGGTGTAGCTCTCGTTCCCGTTTGCGTCGCCTGGGTAGGTGTTCGGCCGGTTCGCCGCCGCCGGGCCCTGGGTGTTGCTCGCCGGGAAGGTCACCGGTAGCCGGCCGCCGGGGTTGGCGTCGCCGAACAGCACGGCCGCGATCGCGGTGCCGAACGTCTGACCCGGATACCAGGTCTCGAGCACGCCCTGGACGTCGTCCAGCCAGGGCATCAGCACCGGGCCGCCGGTGTTCAGCACGACGATCGTGTGCCGGTTGGCGCGCGCCACCGCTTGGATCAGCTGGTCCTGATCGCCTTGGAGGTCGAGCGAGGTGCGATCCATTCCCTCGCCCTGGGCGTCGTTGGCGAACACGACCGCGACGTCGGCGTTCCTGGCGGCCGCGACCGCCGCCGGGATGCCCGACTGCGACGGCGTCTGCCAGCCGAAGTGGATCTCATGGCTGAACAGTCCGAACTGGCTCGAGTAGTCGATCTCGACCGGGACCGGCGTGCCGGCGGTGAGGTGGACCGTTCCCTGCAGGACGTAGCTCGGGCCGACCAGGAACTGCGTCGCCTCCCGGTACGCCGGGCCAAACGTCTGTCCTGCGATCTTGAGCGTGGCCAGCCCCGCCTCGCTGATCGTGAAGCGGTACAGGCCGGTCTCGGTCGGGGTCAGCGTGCCGGTCCACTTCGCCGACCACGTCGGCGCGACTCCGCTCGGAGGGCTCGTGAGATCGACCGTCGGGTCGACCTCGGTTATCGCCGGCGCGCCGCTGGACGTGTAGTTGTTCCAATAGCTTCCGAGCAGTCCGGCACCGGTTCCGCTGCTCGGGGTGAGCACCGACGACGGAACCAGCGTGGGGGAGGCCACATCCCCGGCCGAGCCCTGTACGGCGTTTACGGTGACGCCGGCCTGCGCGGCACGCGCGGAGATGCCTGCGAGCGGAGTGATCGCCTGGCCGGGGGCGAGCGGGACGCCCGCCGACCCGCCGGTCACGAACACGGCGTCGTTGCCGGTCGGCCCGATCAGCGCGATTTTCCGGTCGCGGCTCGACAGGGGCAGCACATGCTGGTCGTTCTTGAGCAGGACCGTGCCGGCCTCGGCGACGTCGGTCGCCACCTGTTGGTGCTGGGGCGTCGAGACCTCTGTCGAGGGCGTCGCCGGCAGTGGGTTGTCGTACAGGCCGGAGTCGAAGATCGCGAACAGGATCCGGCGGTCGATATCGGTTAGGCGCGAGGCGGAGATAGCGCCCGATGTGAAGTCCGCGGCGGTCAATCCGCCGGAGCCGCCACCCGGCAGCGCCGGCAGGTCGGTGCCGGCGTTGGCCGCGGCGACCGGATCGCGCACCGCGAACCCGAAGTCCGGCGCCACGAAGCCGTTGAAGCCCATGCCGTTCTCCAGATCGCCGAGCGTCGTGGGGTTCTGACAGCTCGGGAGGCCGTTGATCTGGTTGTAGGAGCACATCACCGAATCGAGGCCCCCCTGCTGGACCGCGATTCGGAACGGCTCCTCGTAGATCTCCTGGAGCGCTCGCTCGGACACCATCACGTCGGTCGCGGGCGACCCGATCGAGTCAAACCCGATCCGGCCGTAGTCCTGGTTGTACGCCGTGTAGTGCTTGAGCGTCACGATCACGTGCTGGCTCTTGGCGCCGGCGACGATCTCGGCGGCGGTGTTGCCGGCGAGGAACGGATCCTCGCCCTCGGCCTCGGGCTGGCGGCCGGCCAGCGGCGTGCGGTCGATGTCCACTGCCGGGCCCGTCCACTCGCCGAACCCCTCGCCTCGCGCCTCAGAACCGACGACCTGCCCGTACGCGTACGCGAGCGCCCGATTGAACGTCGCCGCGATCGTCTGCCCGGAGGGCATCGCGGTCGTACCCGGGTTGCGGATCCCGTCGGGGCCGTCGTCGAACGTCAGGTTCGGCACGCCGAAGCTCTCGAGCGCTGCGAAATTGCCAAGCGCGAGTTGGATCTGCTGATCGGTGCTGAGCGCGGACAGCAGTTCGTTGGCGCGGGTCAGCGCCGGCTGATTCGGGTTCGTCCACGACTGGGCGGAAGCCGCGGTCGCGCTGAACAGGGCGAGGGCAGCGACGGTGAGCGCGGACGCGACAGCGCGGCGCGCTAGGAGCGCGAACATCGTTCTCCTCCTGGACGTGTGATCTGGCCGCCGCGCGGCGGCAGCGGCTGAGTCGTACCACCGGCGCTGAATCGTGTCAAGCACCTTGTGATTAAACGGGTCGCGGTCGGCCGATGGCGATGCGGTGACATATACGCCACCCTCAGCGCCATCGGCCGTCGCGCTCAGGTCGTCTGACCGAGCACCACGGTCGGCTCCGAAGCGGTCATCGGCGGGTACTCGCCGTCGCCCGAGATCATCGCGTGGAGGTGGCGGGCGATCTCGCGCCACCGGCCGTGGTCGTCGAACCGGACCGTGGTCAGACGGGGGCGGATCTGCTCCGCCGCGGGACTGTCGTCACAGCCGATCAACGCAATCTCGACCGGGAGCGAGACGCCGCGGTCGCGCAGCACCTCGAGCGCGAGGAGCGCCTGCTCGTCGTTGAACGCGTAGATGGCGGTGGCGCGCTCAGGGCTGTCGAGCTCGGCGGCGAGAGCGCGCTCGGTCTCGTCGCGCCGCACCGGCACGAGTACCGAGCGGAGTGAGACGCCGTGCTCGCCCGCGGCGGCTGTGGCGCCCGACAGCCGCTGCTCGACCAGCTGGCCGAGATGCGGGTCGTCGGGCATCAGCGCGAGCACCCGCCGGTGGCCGCGGGCTGCGAGGTGTTCGACCGCCAACCGGCCGATCCGCGCCTGCTCGATCACGTACGTGTAGACGTGGGGAAGGGGCCGCTGGTCGAACGCGACCAGCCCGCGTGCGCCGAATGCGGTCAGGCGCGGGACGACTTCGGTCGACAGCTCCGCACCGGGCGCGATCACGCCGACTGGATGGACGCGCTGGCTGGCCCTCACGAGGCTCCTCGGGTCCGCGCGCTGGAAGTGGACCAGCGGCGTGTAGCCGAGCTGTTCGAGCGCCTCGACGATCGTGCTGATCGCCTCCGCCACCGGCGGGCCGATGGGCCAGTTCGGGATCTCCACGAGCACGATCTCGGTCCGGCCGGCGCGCAGGGCGAGCGCCACGGCGTTCGGCTCGTAGCCGAGCCGCTCGGCCACCTCGAGCACCCGATCGCGGGTCGCCGGCGTGATCCGGTGCTTGGCATCGGCGCCGTTGAGCACGTAGCTGACGGTGGCGCGGGACACACCCGCTGCGGCCGCGACGTCCCTGGAAGTTGGGCGTTTCGCGTGAACGACGCCCCGAGGCTTGTCCGCACCCACGCGCCCAGTCTAAGAGGGCGGTGGCGGGTGGCGGCCGAGCCGCGCCGGGTCGTCGGAGTGGCGCCCCTCCACCCGCCGGGGCGGCCGAGTGGCGACCCTCTACCCGCCGGCGCTGAACGGGCCGGTGCTGCCGAGCACGTGACCGTGCGCGTCCAGCGCCTGCACCTTGAACGTCTTGTGCGACTGACCTACCGGGATGGCGGTCTCGAACCCCGACTTGGCGGCGACGGCGACGGTCTGCCCGCTCGCGCCGTCGAGCACCTTCCACGACGCCACCTGGGTGGCGCCGTTCCAGCTCGCATACACGGTGGTCTTGCCGGCCTTCTGGCGCGCGGCGGCGGCGGGCGGGGTGAGCGGCTGGCCGACCCACGGCTCCAACTGGGCGCGGTAGGTGATGTCGGACCCGGGGAGGCGAGCGTCGAGGAGCATGTCGCCCGACGCGCTGTACTCGGTGATGAAGGGCGAGGATCCCCAGCCCACCAACTCGTTCCCGTTCGCGAGCGGCTCGAGGCTGCCCATGTAGTCCGAGTCGAAGTTCGAGCCATGGCTGTACTGGCCGGCGAACGTCGCCGTGTGCGTCTTCTGGTCCAGTTTCAGCACGAGGCCGCGGGAGGCGGCGGTCGGCGAGACATAGGTGCCGCCGCCGGTGAGCTGGCAGCAGTGATCGTCAAACATCGTGATCAAGGGCGAGCCGGGATACGTGACCACGTCGTGCTGCCATTGGAAGTCGGCGTCGGGGCCAAGCTTGAAGCTCGAGTGCGGTCCGCCGAGCGTCCACTCGATCTTGCCGGTGGTGATGTTGACCTTGTAGATGGCCCAGGTGTCGCGCATCGACACCACGAACGACCCGTCGCCCGGCACGTCGATGGCATTGACGTGGTAGGCGTCCCACGGGAACCCGTTGGTCGGAATCGTCGCGCGCGAATCGTTGAGCGGGATGTGATCCAGCGCGTCCCAGTTCCGCACCAGCTTGCCGGTATTCAGGTCGTACTCCTGGACGGCTGAGTCGATCAGCGCCCCGTTGTAGGCGCCGCCGTATTTCGACAGGTCCATCGGGAGGTTCTTGTTCGCGGTGACCCACGCGTAGTGGCCGCGGATCACGATCTCGTGCAGCGTCAGCACCCAGCCGTCGGTGGCGTGCAGCGTCGCCACCGTCTGGTAGTGCTGGTTGACGATCACGTACTCGCCCTGCTCGGTGGCGCCGGTGTTGGTGACCACGCCCTGCCACCACGCGAGGACCGGCTTGCCGTTGTAAACCTGGAGGCTGAGGTTGCCGGCGACGGCGCTCGTCGGCACCGGCTTGAACCACACCGGCTGGAGGTTGTTGTCGAGGATCAGCGGCCCGCTCTGGCCCGTGATCGGCGGGTGGCTGAGGTCGTAGAAGTTCGTCATCAAGATGTAGCCGGGCGCGAGCTTGCTCGAGGCGGTCTTGATGTCCGCGCGAATCACGGGCGGGCGGAGCGCCGGCTCGGTCACGTAGCTGTAGGTGTTGTCGGTCGCGTACGCGCCGATCGGGGCGCCGTGGGAGCCGCCGAAGATGAACGCGATCGCGACGAACGCGGCGACGACCCCGGTCACGCCGATCGCGATCGGGATCCGCTTCGTGATCGGGCCCTGGGCGGCGGCGCCCACCCTGGGCACGAGCGCGAACGTGACCAGCGCGGCCGCGGCGCACAGGCCGGCGCCGATGAAATACCCGAGCCGGAATCCGTCGGTGAGCGCCTGGGGCACGCCATGGCCCTGGCCAATGAGGTGGCTCGAGAGTGTCGTCGCCAGCGTGATCAGGACCGCGAGGCCGAGGCCGCCGCCGACCTGGCGAGAGGTGTTCACGAGGCCCGAGGCGAGCCCGGCCTGCCCCTCCTTGGCCCCCTGGGTGGCGGCGATCGTCGAGGGCACGATCGACATTCCGATTCCCGCCGCCGTGAGGACCCCGGGGAGGACCACGTAGAGGATCGGGCTGCCGCTGGCCGCGATCTTGGTGAACAGCAGCATCCCGAACGCCATCATCGTGAGCCCGCCACCGAGCACGGCGCGCACGCCGAAGCGGCTGACGAGCTTGCCGGCGCTGCGGGCGACGACCATGATCGTCAGCGCCATCGGCAGGAAGCACAATCCGGCGTGGAGCGGCGAGAGCCCGAGCACCTGCTGTAGATAGAGCGAGCTCAGGAACCACATCGGGAACAGCGCCGCGCTGAACAGCAGCACGATCCCGTTGGCCACGTTGAGCGACTTGGTCAGGTCCTTGAACGGAATCAGCGGATCGGACGCCCAGCGGGACTCGATCAGTCCGAACAACGCCAGCAGCCCGAGCCCGACGAGGATCGGAATGAGCGCCTGCCCCGAGTGCCAGCTGCGCAGGCCGGCCTGCACGACTCCGTAGACGAGCACCATCTGGCCAACCGTGAGCGTCACCGCGCCCGGGATGTCGAAGCTCCGGGCGGAGCCTCGGCGCCGGTCGACCACAACCGCGTAGGCGATGATCGCCGTCGCGAACCCGATCGGGGGGTTGATCAGCAGCACCCACCGCCAGCTGAGCGTCTCGGTGATGATCCCGCCGAACAGCACGCCGGCCGCGCCTCCGGCTCCGTTCATCGCCGCCCACAGCCCGATCGCCCGGTGCAGTTGCGGGCCCGGCGGGAACGACGAGGTGATGATCGCCAGAGACGAGGCGGCCATGAACGCGCAGCTGAACCCCTGGATGCCTCGGGCGATGACCAGCATCTCGCTGGTGGTGGAGAGGCCGCCGAGGAGTGAGGTGAGTGAGAACAGCACCAGCGCGGCGACGAACACGCGCCGTTGCCCGAGCGCGTCGGCCGCCCGACCGCCGAGCATCAGGAAGCCGGCGAACGCGATCGCGTAGGCGTCGACGACCCATTGCAGGTCCGCTGAGGAGAAGTTGAGGCTCGACTGGATCGACGGCAGCGCAACGTTGACGATGCTCAGGTCGAGAATCACCATGAACTGGGCCACGCAGCAGACCACCAGGAGCCACGCCGAGCGGGAGCCCACCGGCGGGGCCGGGGGTCCGGCATGCGCCTGCGCGCCACCGTTCGTCGGGGTATCGCCGCCCGCCGGGGCGCGAGCGTTGCCGTCTACTACTGCCGCCCCTCCCGCAGCCGAGCCGTCGGTGTCCCGGGGAGCAGACGAAGTGTCAGATGCCTCCATCCGCGCCTAAAGCTTAGCCTGAGGACCTGCCGGCACGGGCGAGCGGCGATAGGTCTTACCTGTTAGGTGGTTCCGAAACGTTTTGGCGGCGGGGGTGTCTTGTAACCTGAACGCTCAACTCTGCGAGCAAGGACTGGAGCCGTACCTATGAAAAAAGCGCTGCTAAGCACGATTTTGGCCGCTGTGGCGATAGCGGGGTGCGGCGGCGGCAAGGCCTCCACGACCAGTTCGACCTCGACGGCGGCCGCGTCGGCCACGACGACGACGTCGACCACGCAGACGACGGATCCGACCACGACCGCCGCCAAGAAGACCATCCACCACAAGAAGCCCGTGGTCCACAAAACGGTGACTCCCGCGGCGACGACCACGACGCATTCTGTGCCCCCGCCGGTTACGACGACGTCCGCCCCGAAGCCGACCGTCACGGCGCCGGCGCCGGCGCCCGTGGTCTCTCCTCCGAAGACGACCACCAGCAGCCCGCCGCCTACGACCACCACCGGCCCTCAGGGCTACACCAGCACGAGCCAGGGGTACTAAGCGTTCGTCCTAGTAGCCGGCCCGCCCGGCTCTGGCAAGAGTTCGCTGGCGGCCCCCCTCGCGCAGGAGCTCGGACTCCCGAGGAACTGTGGAACCAGCATCACCTGGCGCCGCTCGGCCTCGGTCCGCTGATCGAGGTCGACACGTCTGCGCCGGTCGACGTCGGTCGGTGGCGGACAGGATCAGGGCTCTGGCGGGCCGCCCGGTCTGAAACCGTGACGGCCCGCCTGCCCGTGAGCCCGCGGGCGGACGAGTCGCGGGCTCAGGTCGTGAGCCAGACGGAGGTGTCCCTCGGCAGGCGGCCGTCGCCGGTGAGCGGCCCGCTCGAGAGGAGCACGTGCGCCCCGTCTGGCAGCGGGACGGGATCCCCGGAGAAGTTGACAATGCAGGCGAAGCTCGCGTCGCGGCCGAACGCGAGCGTCCCGTCGGGGCCGTCCAGCCACGTGAGCGTTCCGTCGCCGAGCCCAGGCTGGGTGCGCCGGATCCGGAGGGCGCGGCGGTACAGCTCGAGCATCGATTGCTGATCGCCGGTCTGCGCCTCGACGGTCAGCTCGCGCCAGGCGAGTGGTTGCGGGAGCCAGGGCGGCATGGTCGCGCCATCGGGGCTGAACCCGAACGGCGGCGCGGGGCCCGACCAGGGGATCGGCACCCGGCACCCGTCGCGGCCGCGCTCGGTCCGTCCGGACTGCTCCCAGCCCGGGTCCTGGAGCACGTCCTCGGGCAGGTCCTCCACCTCGGCCAGCCCCAATTCCTCGCCCTGGTAGACGTACGCGCCACCGGGCAACGCCAGCATCAGCAGTGCCGCCGCCCGGGCGCGCCGCCGCCCGAGGGCGAAGTCAGCCGGAAGCTCGGTGAGGTCGTCGAGCTTTCGCAGTCGTCGCCCGTCCTGGGGCCGCGCGTAGCGGGACACCTCTCGCACGGTGTCGTGGTTGGACAGGACCCAGGTGGCCGGAGCGCCGACCGCCTCGTGGGCGGCGAGTGAGTCGATGATCGACTCGCGCATCGGCTCGGCGTCCCACGGCGCGAGCAGGAAGTCGAAGTTGAACGCGGTGTGCAGCTCGTCGGCGCGGACGTACTGCGCGAGCCGCCCGGGGTTGTGCACCCACGCCTCGGCCACGAACACCCGCGGATCGTCGTAGGTGTCGGCGAGCGAGCGCCACGAGCGGTAGATGTCGTGGACCTCGTCGCGGTCCCAGTGAGGATGGTCGACGACTTCGGCGGTGACCGGCGGCCACATGGTCGAGCCGACGTCGGGGAGCCCCTCGGCCTTGGCCAGCCCGTGCGCCACGTCGATCCGGAAGCCGTCGACGCCGAGCCCGAACCAGAACCGCATTGTGTGATCGAACTCGTCGCGCACCTCCGCATTCGTCCAGTCGACGTCGGGCTGCTCGGGCGTGAACAGGTGCAGGTACCACTGCCCTGGAAGACCGTCGGCCTCGGTCACGCGGGTCCAGGCGAGCCCGCCGAAGTTGCTCATCCAGTCGTTCGGCGGCTGGCTCCCATCGGACCCCAGTCCATCGCGGAAGATGAAGCGCGCGCGCTCGGGCGATCCCGGCGCGGCGGCGAGCGCCTGCTGGAACCAGGCGTGCTGGTCGGAGAAGTGATTCGGAACGATGTCGAGCAGGATCCGAAGGCCGAGCTCGTGGGCCTCGGCGATCATCGCCTCCGCGTCGGCGACCGTGCCGAACAGCGGCTCGATCGCGCGCAGGTCGGCGACGTCGTACCCGCCGTCCTTCATCGGCGACGGATACCAAGGGGTGATCCAGACCGCGTCGACGCCGAGCGCGGCCAGGTAGGCCAGGCGTGAGCGCAGCCCCGAGATGTCTCCGATGCCGTCGCCGTCGCCGTCGGCGAAGCTGCGGATGTACACCTGGTAGATGACCGCGCTTCGCCACCAGAGCGCGCCGTTCTCCGACGGGCCGGCGCCCATCACGCCACCGTGATCCGCTCGAGCGGCAGGGACGCCACCCGAGCGGCCAGATCCGACTCGTCGACTGCGGGCAGGACAGCGGCCGCCTGGGTCATCCGGGGGACCTTTCTACCGGTCCCGGCCATCCAGTCCAAACGCCGTTCGGCCATCGCGAACGCGACGCTACCGCGCCCCACGCGTTCGCTAGGTCGTCCGGCGCGGGATCACGGTGAGCGGCGCGAGCTCTTCGGTTGGTTCGTCGCCGATTCCATCGATCGCCGCGAGCAGCAGTTCCACGCCGCGGGCGCCCGTCTCGCGCAGCGGCTGGTGGACCGTGGTCAACCCCAGTACCTCCGCCACCTCGATGTCGTCGAATCCGATCACGGCCAGGTCCTGGGGTACGCGCACCCGCATCGACCTCGCGGCTGCGAGCACGCCCATCGCCTGGACGTCCGAGGCCGCGAAGATCGCCGTCGGCGGGTCCGGCAGGCGCAGCAGCCGCTCGGCCAGCTCACGTGCCTGCTCGCGGCCGTGCGCGCCGCGCATCTCGTAGGCGTCCCGGCGCCTGATCCCCGCGCGGCGCAGCGCGCGCGCCATGCCCTGGCGCCGGTCCTCGCTCGAGGTGAACCCGAACGGGGTCGGGGCGTCCCCGATGAAGCCGATCCGCGTGTGCCCCCGGTCGAGCAGGTGCTCGGTCGCCAGCTGACCACCGAGGACATCGTCGATCACGATCCGGGATAGGGCGGGGTGGCGCACATCGACGAGCACGACGGGAAGCCCCTCCCGCCGGAGGCTCTCGGCCTCCTCATCGGTGGGACGCAACGACATCACGAGCAATCCGTCGACCCGGTCGGTGCGCGCGAACCTGCTGAACGCGTCGTTGCGCTGCGGGAGCGTCTCCACGTCGAACAGCACCAGGTCGTAGTCGCTGTGATCGCGGAGCTTGTTGACGACGCCGCGCAAGCGCTCGAGCACCGAGTTGCTGGTGAAGAACGGCGCGACCACGCCGATCATCTGCGTGCGCCCCAGGGACAGGTTGCGGGCGGTCGAGCTGCGCCGGTAGCCGAGCTCGTCGATCGTGCGGTGAACCCGCCGGCGGGCATCCTCGCTGACCAGCGGACTGTCATTGAGCACGCGCGAGACGGTCCCTACCCCGACCTTGGCGTGACGGGCCACGTCGCGGATGGTCGGTGCGCGATCCCGAGACTTCGGTGGAGCCGGGTCCATCAACGATCAGCGTAGCTCGAAGTCAACGATTCGGCCTTGACTTCCGGTGCGGCGTCGTGACATATTGGAACCGGTTCCACGTTTCCTCGCCGAAGGTATGCCGCGATCGTCGGGGTCAGGCGGCCGGAAAGCGAGCCGCCGACGAACACGGTTGCGGGAAATGGTCAAACGAGGTGAGGAGCAGTCCATCAACGTCCCTGGCGCGGCAGCGCCGCGCGCGCCAGCGCCGCGCGCGCCAGCGTTGCCGCGCTCATTTGCCGGAGTGGTTTCGCAGGGCGCTCGCGCCATAGCGGTCGCCGGCGAGGCGATCGTCGACTTCGTGCTCGAGCCCGGGGGCGGCACTACCGCTCGCCTCGGTGGAGAGTCGTTCAACGCGGCGCGAGCACTGGGACGGCGCGGGCTGGCGCCGGCGTTCATCGGCCGGCTGTCCACCGACCGGTACGGGTGCGCGCTGCGTCGTGGCCTCGAGGAGTCGGGTGTGAACCTAGACGGAATCGTGACGACGGACGATCCGACGACGTTCGCGCAGGTGGAGCTCGACGGATACGGCGCCGCCAGCTACCGCTTCTACATCGACGGGACCTCGATGGCCGGACTGCGGCCCGAGGAGGCACGGGCGGCGATGCCCGCCCGGGCGGCCGCCCCGCACATCGGCGGTCCCGGCCTCGCGGTTCCGCCGCAGGCGACTGCGATCTCCGCGCTCGCGCGCTAGGCGGGCTCCGAGACGCTGGTCCTGGTCGATCCGAACTGCCACGCTCATGCGACGCGCGCTCGGCCCAGCTTCCGCGAGCGCTTGCGCGACCTGATCCGCTTCGCCGACGTCGTCAAGACGAGCGAAGCGGACCTCGCGTACCTCGAACCGGACCAGCCCCCACCAGCCCCCACATCACACCGCCCGCGCTCTGCTCGCGCGCGGGCCGGCGATCGTTCTGCTGACGAACGGCCGCCGCGGGGCGACCATGCTCACCGCGAGGGACGAGGCGTTCGTCGAGGGCCCCGCGTCGAGGTGATCGACACGATCGGAGCCGGCGACGCGTTCGGCGCCGCCTGGCTCGGGGGTTGGGTGGCCGACGGGCTCCGGCGAGGAGACCTTGGCGACTTCGACGCGGTGCTCCGGGTCGCGGACTTCGCCGCCCTGGTGGCGGCCCGCACCTGCGAGCGGGCGGGCGCGGAGCCTCCGCGGGCCGCGAAGGTGGACGCGGAGTGGTGCTTCGCGTGACCAGTGCATCTCAACCGGGGGGAAGTCGATGCTAGGCACGGTCGCGAGGGCAGGCGCTGTCCTCGATCTGTTCACCACCGAGGAGCCCGAGTGGGGGGTGACCGCGACCGCGCAGCGGCTTGGAATCGGGAAGTCCCTGGCCCACGACGTCCTCGCGAGCCTGGCCGGCATCGGCCTGCTCCAGCGAGTCGGTCACGGCCGATACCGGCACGGTTGGCGGACCGTAACGCTCGCCTCGGTGCTGCTGCGCACGAGCGAGCTGAAGGCGCACGCGCGGCCTGTGGTCCGCGACCTGGCGGAGCGCCAGGGCCTCACGGTGAGCCTGGCGGCCTGGGACTGCGGGCGGATCATCTACATCGACCGGCGCTACAGCGCCCGGCACACGAACGCGTGCGGTCCCGTCGCGGGAACCGCGGCTCCGCTCGACGGCAGCGCCGCCGCGAAGGTGCTGCTCGCGAGCCGGCCGCGCGACGAGGTCAAGACGTTGTGGGGCGACGGGCTCGTGCACACCCGGCACGCGTCGGTCGACGAGCTGGAGACCGATCTCGAGGTGGTCCGGCGGCACGGCTGGGCGCACAACGACGCCGAGGAGAACCTAGGCGGGCAGCGCGGTCGCGGCACCGGTCCGCGACGCCGAGGGTAACGTCGCGGCGGCGATCAGCCTCGACCTGGCGGACCCGTTCTCGAGGGCGAAGTTCGACCTCCATGCGCGCGCGGTCGTGGTGGCGGCGTCGCGAATCACCGCCGCGATCCGTCATCACGCGTTCGCGGCGTGAGCCGGGGCGCTACGTTCGCGGTGTGAGCCGGGGCGCTACGTTCGCGGTGTGAGCCGGGGCGCTACTCGGAGGTCTTGGCCGAGAACGTGTCGGTGAACTGCCGGAGCCCGCTCGGCTCCTCCGGCGGCGTGATCACGTTGACCGGGAGGCCGAGCGTTTCCACGCGGGTCGGGAGGTCCTTGCGCAGCCATTCCGACCGGCGCTTGGGCAGCGTCGAGATGAGGATGTCGTCGTAATGACCGCCGGCGATCTCTGCCTTGACCGACTCGAACGCATCCTGGCCGCCGACGTGCCCGTTGACGTTTGCCCCGGCGGCTCTCCCGATTAGCTTGGTCGCGGTCGCGATCGAGCAATCCGCGCCCGAACTCTGTTGGGAGTTCGGGATCAGCAAGCTGAACAACGTCGGACGCTCCCTCGCGAGGCGCTTGACCTCCCGGAGGAGGAACGGCGTCGAGGCAGTCAGGTTGGCGACGATCAGAGTGCGATGCGGAGTTGCCGTCTCGATAGCTCTCGCCTCGCTGACGAGTTAGGAAAGTCGGCGGCGCCTGACGGCGGCGCCTTAGCGGGCGCGGGTGTGGCACCCGGCTCAGGCGGCGGTCAAGATCCGTTCGAGAATGCCGGATCGGGTTTAGAGCCTGTAGTCGCGCAGGCCGTCCCAGTACTGGCGAGCGCAGAATTCGCTTGAGTCGCCAGAACGCGAGGGCGACCGCGACCATCAGCACGCCGAATCCGGCCAGCCCGCCGAACGTGCTGCTCACGAACGGCACGATCGCCATCAGGAGGCACCAGACGGCGAGCCATGCCAGCGCCCGCCACGGGATCGTATGCCAGTCCCACTCGAACCGCTTCCGCGCGGGGAACTCGTCCTCAGGTTCGGGGCCGTAGTCGGGCGGCTCCCATCCACGGTCGTGAACGAGGCCGAAGACCAGCAACTAGACCTCGGACTCCGACGTCAGGTACCACATCGTCGATCCGTCCTCGCCGGCATCGCTCGCGACGGAGCCGGCGGCCTTCAGCTTCTCGAGTTCGGCCCGGAACGAGTGATATGGGATCAGCCCGACCTGGGCCAGCGCCCCGTAGCCGACCCGCTCGTACAGATCCGACGTGCTCGTGGGATCGATCGTCAGGGCACCCGTCAGGACCGACTCACGGGACATAGCGCACAAGTTACTCGTGAGGTGCCGCCCCCGAAAGATCGGCGCCGATCAAATAGACGAATTGAACGTCGTCGAGGATGGTGACCGTCGAGTGTCAGTCGCGAGAGGTACGGGTGACGAGCGATACCTGCGAATTGCGACGGTTCGCTGTCTGTTGCTAACCACGCGCGAATGGCTCAGATGAGTCGCGTGCTGGATTTCCCGCCACTATGGCGGCCGCGGAAAATCCAGCATCGCCCGCGGGCCCGTCAGGTTTCCGACGGCTCTAGCGGCAGGGGCGAGGCCGGCTTCAGCTCTTCGAGCCGCAAGAAGGTGTTGACGCGCGCCGCGCCGCCCCGCGTAGATAGGCGCACGAGCACGTGCTGAAGCTGGGCGACCTCGCGCGCGACGATCAGCAGCATCGCGTCGGTCTCGCCCGTGACCCAGTCGGCGGAGATCACCTCGGGCATCGCCCGAACGGCGTCGCGAAAGCGCCGGTGAGCCGTGTCGCCGTGGTACTGAAGCGTGACCGCGACGTAGACCTGGAGCGGGAAACCGGCCTCGGATGAATCGAGCCGGGCCTGAATGCCCCGGACGATCCCCGACTCCTTCAGCCTGCGTACGCGGTGGAGCGTCGCGGCGGGGGAGAGGCCGACGATCCGCGCGAGCTCGACGTTCGGGCGATCCGCGTCGGTCTGGAGCTCATCGAGCAGCTTGACATCAATCAAATCAAGCGAAATGGCCATTTCGCAAAATATTCCATCGTGATTGGCCGGATATGTCAAATCGAGGCTGGATGTCTGGGCCATATGGCCGATCCTGATCCATATGAACAGGACCAACCGTTCAGCGATCTTTGCCCTTGCCGCAGCCGGCACGCTGTGGGGCCTCAACGTGCCCCTGAGCAAGCTCGCGCTCGCCTGGCTCGCCCCGGGCTGGGTGACCCTGGTGCGGTTCGCGGTCGCCGCGCCGCTGCTGGCGCTCGTCGGCCGCCGCGGCCTGTGCGATGCGCTCAACTGGCGCGTGGTCGCATCCGGCGCGATCGGGTTCGGCGCGGTGATCTTGCTCCAGAACGCCGGCATCGAACACACCAGCGTGAGCCACGCCGCCGTGGTCATCGGCGCCGCGCCCGTGCTCGTGGCGCTGATCGCGGCGGGCTTCGGCAAGAGCACCACCCGCCCGCTCACCTGGGCCGGATACGCGGTCGCGCTCGTCGGCATCGCGTTCGTCGCGGGAGCCGGCGGTGGCGGGTCGAGCCCGCGCGGCGACCTGCTCGTGCTCGCCTCGGTCTTCCTGTCGGCCGCGTTCGTCGCGATTCAGCCCCGGCTGCTCGATGGCCGCGACGCCGCCGCAGTGACCGCCGTCCAGTTCGCCGGGGGCGCGCTCGTCGCGCTGCCGGTGGCGGTTCTGACCGAGGGCATGCCGCACGGCCCCGGGAGCGCAACCCCGGCGCTAGCGATGGCGGCGCTGGCGCTGGCGGGTACGCCACTGCCGTTCTGGCTGTTCGCGTTCGGTCAGGCGCGGGTCCCCGCCGCGCTTGCCGGCGCCTTCCTCAACCTGGAGCCGGTCGTCGGTGCCGCCGCCGGCTGGTTCGCGCTGGGCGAGCCGGCGACCGCCTGGCAGGTAGCCGGCGTGGCCGCGGTGCTCGTCGGAGTCGCGATGAGCACGCTCCCGGCCGAGCCGGACCCGGCGCAGGAACGCGAGCCGGTGGTCACGCGACTCGCCTACAAACTTCTTACGTTGAGACCGTGAGGCTCGTGGCTGGCGCCCGATCTACAGGGCACCAGACCAACAAGGAGGCCTCGATGACGAGGAAGCAGCGAAACGTCGTGGCGGTGGCGACCACCGTCCTGACGCTCGCCGGCGGTAGTGGCGTGGCGTGGGCGTGCACCGGGCCGGGCGACCCCGGATCCCAGGGGACGACCACAACGACCACCACCACCGGCGCGACTGGCGCGACTGGCACGACCGGCACGACCGGGACTACGTCGACCACATCGGCCACGTCGAGCGGCACCGGCGCTACCACGTCGGCGATCCGGCACTCGGCCCGGAGCCACGCGCGGCGCGCGCGCCACTCCCGCCGCAGCGCATGAGCGAGTAGGGGGAGGGGCGTGTCCGGGTCGCGCTCCTCCCCCGACTCTTACGAACTCACGACGCTCCTCTAACGCGGGTGACCGATCGTGGCTGAGCACTCGTGAACCCGCGCTTAGTACCTCCATCACGGCTGGCCCGGCTGTCGCTGCGGATGCAAGGCGACGCCCGGCTGGCCGAACTCGCCGGACTCGGGTCTGAGGCGGCGTTCGAGGCGATCGTCCACCGGTACCGGCGGGCCCTGCTCGCGCACTGCGCACAGGTGGTCGGAAATTCCGACGCCGACGAGGCGGTTCAGGAGGCCCTGCTCAAGGCCCACCGGGCGCTCGCCGGCGGCACGCCGGTGCACAGCCTCGGGCCATGGCTCCACGCGATCGCCCACAACTCGGCGCTCGCGGTGCTGGCCGGCCGCCGCGCCGGCGCCGAATATCGCGAGGACGACGTGATCGTGGACGCCACGCCCGAGCAGGTTCATCGCGAGCGACTCGACGCGCTCGTCGGTGCGCTGCTGTCGTTGCCGGCGCGCCAGCGCCGGGCGCTCGTGATGCGGGAGTTCGAGGGGAGGAGCTATGACGAGATCGCCACACGGCTTGGCGCCAGCAACGGCGCCGTGCGCCAGTTGCTGAGCCGGGCCCGAACGTCGATCCGCGAGCGCCTCGGTGCGCTGATCCCAGTCGACCTGCTCGTGCGGTGGACGACGATCACCACGTCGTCGGGCTCGTCTCGCGCGTGGACGCTCGCCGGCAGCGGAGCGCTCGCCGCCAAGCTGTCGGGCGCGGTGCTGATGTCCGCGGCGCCCGTAGTAGCGGTCACGCCGGTGCCGGGCATGGGTCCCGCGCCGACGCGCCAGCATGCCAGGCCGGCCGTGGCGAAGCGAGCGACGGCCACGCCGGCAGCGCGCACCGCGACCCCGAACCGGCAGGTAACTGTGCCGGTTGTCGGGTCAGCGATTGGCAGCGGCAAAGCGCCCACCGCCGTACGCGCCCAGGTCGAGCAGGAACGCCAGTACCACGACAAGCCAGGCGAAAAAGCTCAAGTGGTGTCCGGGAGCCCACGACCAGAAGGCGGCGTACGCGAGTGTCGTCCACGGCAGCAGGAAGAACCCGAGCAGGGGCAGAATCCAACTGCTGAACGCCCGGCTGAGAAGATCGCCGAAGATCCACAGCAAGAACAGAACCAGCCGGGGGGAGATCAGGGCGAGCAGGGCGAGCAGACAGGGCACGGCGCGAGTCTGCCTGCGCCTGGCCCGGCGGGCGTCACCCAAACCGGGTGAGGACCGACGGATCGGCGCCTGGAACGATCGCCCCGTATCCGTCCACCGCCCCAAAGGGAGAAGAGCGTCACATGAGCGAGCCGGACACACTGTTTGTCCTCGCGGCTTCGTACGACGACGTGGCCGCCGCCGAGGCCGACTACGAGGCCGTGAAGGCGCTGTACCACGCGATCCACACTTCGCACGAGTTCGATGCGGCCGTCATCGCCCGCGACGAGGACGGGAAGATCGAGGTCGTCAAGAAGCACGAGCAGCCGACCCGCCACGGCGCGGCGCATGGGCTCGGCTGGGGCCTGGCGATCGGAGCGGTCTGCGCGATCCTGCCTGGAGTCGCCCTACTCGGCGGGCTCGCGGTCGGCGGCGGCGCCGGCGCGGCGATCGGCGCGGTCACCGGTCACGTGCGTGGCGGGATGGACGACAGCGACCTCAAGGCGCTCGGGGACGTGCTCAATCAGGGTCAGGCAGGGTTGATCGTCGTCTATGCGACCAACATGGCCGACCAGATCGCCGCCAACATCAAGGCGGTCAACCGGTTCGTGTCCAAGGAGATCGACGCGAACGCCGACGCGCTCGCGAAGCAGTTGCAGGAGTCAGAGGCCGCAAGCTGACCCGCGGCGCGGCGCGTCCGCGTTAGTCGTCGGCGTCGGCGTACTCCGCGAGCTCGGCTAGCTCGACGGCGGCGCCCAGCGCCTTGACCATCCGGCCCGCGGCGGCGACCACGCGCGTCGTACCGACGATCGGTGCCACCGCGGAGAGGACACCCGTCACCTGGTCGGAGCTGACGCCGACTTCGCCGGCGGCGCCTAGGTTGAGCAGATACGACGCGGGCGGCGCGTCGACGGCGACAAGCGCCGCGACACGGACGAGCATCAGCGTCTGCTCGTCGAGCGTCGAGGTCTCCATCGAGTCGGCGGTCATCCGGCCGAGCAGGTCGAGGATCGGGGTATCAGATGCTTCAGCGGACATGAATGTTCCTTTCGTTGGTTCGGTGGTGTTCTCGCCAGCTTGCACTTCGAGCCGCGTACGGTCGTCATCCGTTTCGGGTGAACCCCCTCGCGCCGGCACGTGCGATTCTGAACTGTGAGCCCGACCTCGCTCGAGGATCTGGATCGCCGCCAGCAGCGGAAAGTGGTCACGCGCTCCGCGCTAAGGATCCTGGTCAGCGTCGTGGTGCTGTTCGCGCTCTACGGGGCGCTGCCGGCGGCCGACCGGACCGGCATCGGAACGTTGCTGGAGCTGCTCGTCGGCCTGGTCATCCTCGGGGCGCTGCTCGCATGGCAGGTCCTTAAGATCATGGGGGCCGAGCATCCCGAGTTGCGTGCAGCCGAGGCGCTGGCGACCGCGGTTCCAGTGGTGCTGATCGTGTTCGCATTCACGTATCTGTCGCTGTCACACGTTCAGCCTAAGAGTTTCTCTGAGCCGCTCAACCACGTCCGGGCCATCTACTTCGTGATCACCGTTATCAGCACGGTCGGGTTCGGCGACATCGTCCCCAAGACGGACGCGGCGATGATCGTCGTCTCGTTCCAGATCATGCTCGACCTCGTGCTGCTGGTGGGGATCGTCCGAGCGGTGTTCTTCGCCGCGCAGGTCGGCGTCCGCAGGCGCCAGAGCGAACGCGAGGCAGCTACGAGCGCGCCCATCGCTTCGGGTTCAACCACCGAAAATCCAGGCTGAGGCGGCCTTCGCTGCCGACGACGAACACGCCGCGGACCGCGACCAGCAGGTAGCCGACGACCGCCACCTTGGGAAACAGGAACACGCCGAACAGGATCGCGGCGGCGTACAGCAGGAGGCCGAGCCATCTGCGCCAGGCGCTGCGTGCGGGCGCCGCCGGTACCGACCCCGTCGGCGTGGCGGTGAGGTCCGGCCGCGACTCCGCGTACCGCATATTCGCGCGGAGCACCAGTTCGATCACGAGCGCGGCGGCACCGTAGAACACGACCGCTGTCCGCTCCGCGGCGTCGCCCGCGTGCAGCGCCCGCGCGAGCACGCTGGTCGGGAACGGAAGAAACGCCGCGGTCATCAGGAGCAGGAGGTTCAAGCGCAGCAGGGTCGGGTCGACGAACCGAAGGCGCGAGAACAGGCCGTGGTGGGCGATCCACACGCTCCCGACCGTCAGGAAGCTCGTCACGTACGCCACGTACGCGGGCCATTCGTGCAGGAGCGCATGCTGCAGGTTCGCGAAGTCTTCCGGCGCCACGCTGATATCCAGCACCAGCAGCGTGATCGCGATCGCGAACACCCCATCGCTGAATGTCTCGACGCGACCCTTGTCCCACCGCTGCGCGGAAGGGTCGTCGCCGGCGCCGGCCGATGTCACGTCACCGGCGGCTGCCATAGACGGCGGCGGCGGTGACGACGGACAGGGCAACGAGCAGGCCGAGTGCGGTGAACCAGGTGATCCCGAACTTCTTGTGCACGTGGATGGCGTACGCGAGGAAGCCGGCCGGGATCGCGATCGACAGCGCGAGTCCGGCGGCGCTGATCGCCTGTCTCCCGCGCGGGACGCGGGCCCGCCACCCCCGCCCCGGTTCCGGTGCGGCTGCGGCGGGCGGCTCTTCGGTGGCATAGAAGGCACGCGTGCTCTGGAACAGCTGCCGCGAGTGGGATTCGCACCCCCAGGCCATCATGATCATAAACGTCACTGGAAAGATCCACGTGATCGCCCAGAGGACGAGGAAGGCGGCGATCCCGACGACGTCTCGCAACCGCGCGCGCCACCCGCTGTGAGCCTCGCCGCTCGGGGGGCTGATGAAGCCGCCGAACACCAGCATGCGACGGCCGCATTCGACCCAAAGTCGCAACGGCCGGCGTGTCTCCGGCTTTGGTGGGATGCCTGCATCCTCGACGGCGAGCAGCCCGGCCTCCGCGTCCTTGACGGTCGGGTAGACGCCGCGCAGGGACAGCAGTTCGGCGGCGGTCTGGAGGATGCCCGGATCCCGGCCGTAGAGCGCCGCAAGCCGCAGGTTCATCCGAGCCTCCTGCCACAGGTAGTTCATGTAGCCCGGGACGAGCGCGAGGTAGAACGGGGTCCCGGCGACCATCCCCTGCAGCCGCGCGATCCTCGCGGTCTGCGTTCCAAGCCCTTCCACGACCTCATGCAGGTCGCCATCGGGGTGGGCGGCTCGGGCCGCCTCCGCCCACTCGAGCGACGGCTCGGCCAGACGGTGGACGGCTTGGAGCGTCAGGCGCTCGCAGATGTGCTCGGGGTCGCGATACGCGACCCTGACCATCTGCCGCGGAACGTCGGTGACGACGCGAACGCCGCGGCGACCGGCCTCCGCTTCCTGCTCGGTGTCGTCCGGGGTGCTCATCCTCCCGAGTCGGCGAGCACGGTGCTCCAGTCATTCTTGATGCTGACCACCGTCCAGCCGTCCTGCTCCGCCCGCTCGAGTGACTTCTCGGCGCCGGCCGTGTATTCGAACTCGCGCTCAGGGTCGTCATGCAGCATTAGGAGGCGAAGCCCGCTCGGGCCCATGTAGTGGAGCATCGGGATGTCGCCGTTGGAGTTCCCGCCCGCGACGAGCGGCCGCCGTCCGATGCGGCTCCAGATGCGCACGGGCTTGGCGGGGCCGTCGTCGAACGCGTCGAGTTCCGCGAGATACACGAGCGTGCCGCCGGTGTCGTCCTCCTGGTAGCGGAGATGTGTCGAGCTGCCGATCACGCGTTCGGACGGAATGCCGTAGATCTCCTCGGCTCCATCGCCGAGTAGCCGACGTCGTCGAGCACGATGTAGAGGACGCTGGGCGTGCCGTCCGGCGCGATCGGCTGCCTGTACGGACCCCAGTCGGGGACTGAGTCCGTCACATCGACGTTGATAGCGCCCTTGAACGGCTTAGGCATCATTCGACCTCCGGGACCGCGATCTCCAGTTTTCGCCGGCGAGGCCGAGTCTGCGAGGCGGGCGTTCGGGCTGCATCACCCCATTCGGGTGAGCGGCGCTTCGGGGGTCAGTGGCTGAGTCGCCCGCCGTTGACCAGCAGCGTCTGTCCGGTGATGAACGCGCTTTCGTCGGAGATCAGGAAGGCGACCGCGCCCAGGAGGTCTCCGGGCTGGCCGAGGCGGCCGAGCGGCGTGGGGCCGACGTCGTACTGCGCCGTGGCCGTCATCGTCTGGCTCCCTTCGGTTGGGATGAACCCGGGCGCAATCGCGTTGACGCGGATCTGGGACGGTCCGAGCTCGCGCGCGAGCACGCGGGTCAGGCCGATCACCGCCGCCTTCGAAGTGACGTAGTGGACGAGGCCCGGCGAGCCCGAGAACGCGACCTCGGAGGCCATGTTCACGATCGAGCCCGCGCCGGCGTCGCGCATCAGCGGGACGGCGGCCTTCGCGCACAGCCACGTCCCCTTGACATTGACCTCGAGCACGCGGTCCCATTCGTCCTCGTCGATCGCGTCGAACGGGCGCCGAGTCAGGCCCTCGACGATCGCAGCGTTGTTGACGAGCGCGTCGAGCCCACCGAGGGCTTCGTGGGCGGTGGCGGCGAGCGCGCGCGTTTGATCGGGGTCGCTGACGTCGGTCGTCGTCGCGTGGATGTCGAGGCCTTTGTTTTGTGCTCGGTCGACGGTCGCTTGCAGGCGATCGGGTCGGATGTCGGCGGCGAGCACGCTTGCCCCGAGGCCAGCGAGGTGCAGGGCGAACTCGCGCCCGAGTCCCTGGCCGGCGCCGGTGACGATCACGCGTTTGTGGGCCAGGCGCGGTTCGCTCATGACGCAGCGACGGCCGTGCCCTCGATCATGTTCGGCCGCTCGCGCTCGATGTCCTCGGGCGTGTAGATGCGTGTCGCGATCACGTTGTCACGTGTCATCTTCACCGCGTAGCTTGACCACTTGCGCGGAACGTTGTCGGTGAACCGCTGTTTGACGGCGCGCCGTGCGTCCGGCCGTCTCGATGCACCGGAATTCAGGGCGGTTAACTGCTCACTCGAGGGGTTCCCGCTGTCGAGTGTGTAGAAATGGCCGGTCTAGGGCGCATTTCGGCACACTCGAACTGGGCGGGTCGTCGAGTGCGCAGTTAGGCGCGTGGTCGGCGGGGGGTCAACCGGGAAGCGTCACCCACAGCCGCGGCGCGAGCTTGACGAGCACGTCGAGGTCCACCGCGCCGACCGTCGACGCGCCGGCACGGTCCATAACCATCGACAGCTCCCGCCAGGCCTGCGCCACCGGCGCCACGCGGGCGGTCGGACCGAAGCCGACGGCGGCGCGCAGCTCGTCGGCGCGGGAACGCACGTCGTCGGTCGTCAGCTCGGCGAACGGGCGGTTCCCGCCGCGGATGTACACCTGCTGGTCGAGGATCTGGCGCACGTCGGTCATGTCAGCAACGCCGCCGCCACGGCGGCCTGGCCGTAGGAAATCCCGCCGTCGTTGATCGGGAGCCGCTCGGGCGCGAGCACGCGCAGCCCGGCGCCGGCGAGCGCGTCGGACACCGACTCGAGCAGCAAGCGGCTCTGAAACACGCCGCCGGAAAGCGCCACCACGTCCGTGCCGTGAGAAGCGGCGAGCGTGATACACGCTTCCACGGTGGCGCGGGCGATCGCGCGGTGGAACCTGCGGCCGATCATGGCGGCCGGTACGCCGGCGGCGACGTCCGCAGCGACCGCGCGGATCGTCTCGCGTGGGTCGATCACGAGGGGTTCGCCGCCCACGACGATCGGATAGGACCCGCTCTCACCGTGGTCGCACGCCGCCTCGAGCTCGATCGCCGCCTGGCCCTCGTAGTTGACCTCGGCGCGGATGCCGGCGAGTGCGGCGACGGCGTCGAACAGGCGACCCATGCTGGTCGTTGCCGGCGCGGACGTGCCGGTGGCGATCAGCCGATATACCTGCGCCCATGCGCGGGGCTCGACGAGTCGTTCCAGTGAGGCCGGGAGCTGCGGCTCGCACCCGAACGCCGCCGACAGCCATGAGCACGCCATCCGCCACGGCTGTCTGATCGCGCGCTCGCCGCCGGGGAGCGCGACCGGGAGCAGCGACCCGACGCGGCGGAACGACCCGATGCCGCCGAGCAGGAGCTCGCCTCCCCAGACGGTCCCGTCGAGGCCGTACCCGGTGCCGTCGAAGATCGCCCCTAGCGCAGGGCGCGCGGGGTCGATCTCGCCGTGCTCGGCCAGGCACGCCGCCAGATGCGCGTGATGGTGCTGGACCCCGATCAGCTCGACGCCATCCAGATCGAGCGCGTACTTCGTCGACAGGTACTCGGGATGGAGGTCGTGGGCGACGACCTCGGGCTCAACCGCAAACAGCGCGCCGAAGTGGTTAACGCCCTCGGTGAACGAGCGCAGCGTCTCGTAGTTCTCGAGGTCGCCGATGTGGTGGCTGACCCAGGCCCGGGTGCCGCGAGCCAGGCAGAACGTGTTCTTGAGCTCGGCGCCGCAGGCGAGCAGCGGGCGTCGGGTGCCGGCCCCGGGGAGGGGGATGGATGCGGGGACGTAGCCGCGGGATCGGCGGAGCAGGGCGTGTCGCGGCCGTTCCGACGCGGCGACCAGCCGGACGACCGAGTCGTCGGTGCGCGTCTGGATCGGCCGGTCGTGGACCAGGAACAGGTCGGCGATCCCGCGCAGCCGCTCGAGCGCGTCGTCGTCGACAAACGCGATCGGCTCGTCGGACACGTTGGCACTGGTCATCACGAGCGTCTCGCCGACGTCGGCCAGAAGCAGATGGTGGAGTGGGGAGTAGGGGAGCATCACGCCAAGCTCGGGCGCCCCGGGTGCGACCGCGCGCGCCACCGGCGCTCCCTTCAGGCGCGGGGCGAGCACGATCGGACGCGCCGGCGAGGTCAGGAGTCGGAGTGACGAGGAGGAGAGCGAGACCAGAGTTTCCGCCGCCGCCGGCGAGGGCGCCATCAACGCAAACGGCTTGTCCTCGCGATGCTTGCGCGTGCGCAGCGACGCGACCGCCTGCTCGTCGCCGGCGAGACACGCCAGGTGGTAGCCGCCGATGCCCTTGATGGCCACGATCGCGCCCGCGCGAAGGACAGCGGCGACGGCGGGGAGCGCGTCCCCGGGGATATACGCGCCGTCGCCGGAGAGCAGGCGGAGCGAGGGTCCGCAGGCCGCGCATGCGTTCGGTTGGGCGTGGAAGCGGCGGTCGGCGGGATCGTCGTACTCGGCCTGGCACGCCGGGCACATCGTGAACGACGCCATCGTGGTCAGCGGCCGGTCGTAGGGAACGCCGCGGACGATCGTGAGCCGCGGACCGCAGTTCGTGCAGTTGATGAACGGGTAGCGGAAGCGGCGGTCGGCGGGGTCGAACAGCTCGCGCAGGCAGTCCTCGCAGGTCGCCGTGTCAGGGGTAACCGGCGCGTCTGGCACCGAACCACCCACGCTCTCCCTGATCGCAAACGAACCCTCGCCGCACGGAACGCGCTCCTCGGCCAGCACCTGCTCGACCACCGCAAGCGGCGGCGCCTCGCACGGCAACCGCGCCAGGAAGCGGTCGACGACCGCCGCATCGCCCTCGACCTCGATCAGGACGCCACGAGCATCGTTGAGCACGAACCCGGCGAGTGAAAGCTCCCCGGCGAGCCGGTAGACATAGGGACGGAACCCGACGCCCTGCACGGTCCCGGTGACGCGCACCCGCGTGCGGCGGGCAACGACGTTCATCCCACCAGCTCCAGCAGCGCGTGGTACGCGCTCGCCTGGGCCTCCTGGATCCGCGGGATGTGCTCCGAGCGTGTGACGACCACGTGATCCGCGAGGTCCTCGCCAAGAACGCGACCGCCGTCATACCCAACCATCGCGATCGTCACGAGACCGCGTCGCCGCGCCTCCGCCAACGCGTGGATCACGTTGCCTGAGTTTCCAGACGTCGACAGCGCGAGCAGTGCGTCCCCGGGCGCGCCGTAGGCGATCACCTGGCGCGAGAAGATCGCTTCGACGCCGATGTCGTTGGCGATCGCGGTCAGGATCCCGGGATCCTCGGTGAGGTCGATCGCGGGGTGGCCGGTGGCGCGGAAGTCGGCGACGACGTCCATCGCGTCGGTAGCGGATCCGCCGTTGCCGAGCGCGAGCAGCTTCCCTCCACGCCCGAAGCTCGCGCGCAACGCGCCCGCCGCGTCCGCCAGGACCGATGCGTTCTCGGTCAACGTTTGCTCCCGCAAAGCCCCGACGTCCGCAGCCTTCATCAGCACCGACCGGCGGACGTCCTCGAGTACCGCGTCGAGGTCGCTCTCGCGCTCGTCGAGGAACGGGTACAGGAAGCTCGAGGCGCCGGCGTCGTGCACGCGGCGCTCGCTGCGGCCCTCGAGCAATCCGCGATGCTCGAAGAACACGTGAACGAGCTCCCACAGCACGTGATAGAGCGTCTCGACCAGCTCCTGGCGGACATAAGGATCGGACGTAGGCGGCTCGAACTCCCACTCCGCGCCCGCCGGAGCGAATGCGATCGTCAGGCAGCCGCGCCCGCGCGCCACCGCGACCCCGTCGGCACAGTCTGCGCCGAAGCCCATCGTGATGTCATCCGGAGCCGCGATCAGCGCGACCTGGCCGGCGATGTCACCGCCCTCGCCGGCGAGTCCGATCGCCGGCAGGGCCCGCTTGCCGACGATCACCGGGTGCACGAACTCGACCGCGACGTGGCGTGCGTCCGACCGCGCAGCCGGCGAGCGGCCGAACGCGATCAGCCGGCCCCCGCGGGCGAACCGCTCGGCCATCAGATGACATACGCGGGCCAGCCCGTCAGCCGACTCCTCGAAGAACCGCGCGTTGCACTCCGTGCGCTCCGAAAGCAGCGCGGCGACGCTCAAGCCATGGCCCCCTCGGGGGCGCGCTCGGCGATGCGCAGCAGCCAGTCGCGCCACGCATCGATGCCCTCGCCCGTCCGCGCGCTCAGCACGATCCGCTCGACGTCGGGATGCACGAGGTCGATGTTGTAGAGGAGCTTGTCGAGGTCGAAGTCGAGGTGCGGAAGCAGGTCGATCTTGTTGACGATCACGAGCTCGCAGGCCCGGAACATCAGTGGGTACTTGAGCGGTTTGTCCTCGCCCTCGGTCACCGCGCTCACCATCACGCGCGCGTCCTCGCCGATCCGGAACTCGGCCGGGCACACGAGGTTGCCGACGTTCTCAACCAGCAGCAGGTCGATATCGTCGAGCGGCAGCGACGGGATCGCCGAGCGCACCATGTTCGCGTCGAGGTGGCACTCGCCGCCGAAGCCGGCGCCGGTGTTGAGCTGAGTCACCGGGACGTGCAGCGCGGCCAGTCGGTCGGCGTCCATCGAGCCCTCGACGTCACCTTCGAGCACGCCGACGCGCACGCCTGGCAGGTCGGTCACGACGCGCTCGAGCAGCGTGGTCTTGCCGGCGCCGGGCGCGCTCATGAAGTTGACGACCTTGACCCCGGCCCGGTCGAAGTCCGCCCGGTTGGCGCCCGCGATCGTGTTGTTGGCGTCGAGCGCGTCCTCGACGATCCTCACCTTTGTGCGATGCATTCGGCCTCCTCCACCTCAATTGCTTCGACCTCGAACTCGTTGCCGCTCGCGATCTCGACGTCACTCCCGCCACACTCCGGACAACGGAACGCCGGGATCTCGATCTCCCACTCGTGCCCGCAGCCCCGGCACCGCAGGCGCGCGTCGATCACCTGTTGCACGAGCCGCGCCCCCTCGCACACGGTGTCGCGCGCGACGAACTCGAAGTAGAACTCGAGCGTGTCCGGGATCACCTGACGAAGCTTGCCCACGCGGAGCTCCACGAGCGTCACGCGCCGACCCTCGGCGTGCTTGACCACGGTGTTGACGATCGCGCTGCTAAGGGAGAGCTCGTGCACCGCTGCGCAGCTCCGCGACCGTCTCGACGACCAGGTCCACAGCTCGCTCGATGGCGTCCCCCACCGGCTGCGACAGACCCCAACCCATTTCCTCAACATCAGCCGGTTCGCAGGCGATCACGACGACGCGTCCGGGCCAGGCGCCAACCGACTTGACGAACCGCAGCACGGTCTGCGGGTCCATGGCGTGCGGGTTGATCACGTCGCCGTCCTCGATGCCGCCCGGGACGAACTCCTCGTCGGGCTCCATCACGTACAGCGTGCCGGGCTCGCCTCCCTGCTTGGAGACGTCGAGGATCACGAGCGCGTCGTAGCCGCGCATGACCTCATAAGCCAGGTCGAGGCCGCCCGTGCCGGCGTCCATCACGGCGACGCCTGGCGGGAGCGAGCGCTCGGCGAGCAGCCGCGCGACCTCGCCGCCGAACCCGTCGTCGCGCAGCCAGGCGTTGCCGACGCCGGCGATCAGGATGCTCCGCAGCGGCTCGTCGGTCATGTGTCGATCACCTCCACCTCGGGGGCAAAGAAGTACAGCAAGCGGCCGGTCTCGCGCATGATGTCCTGGCCGGGATCGTCGTCGATCGTGACTCCCAGATGCGTCTTGCCGTCGTAGTCCGTCAGGATCCGCTCGATCGTCGCGGTGCGGCCGTCGAGCATCCGGGCCTGGATGTCCGCGTCCGGGCCGGGGCGGATCACCACCTTCACACCGCGCGCGAACCGCACGCCGTCGACGATCGCCTCGGGCTGGCCGGCGGCCGGATCCGGTAGCCCGGGCGGCTCGGTCGGTGGCGACAGGGTCAGCGGGTCGCGGATCTCGACGCGGCCGTGCAGCGCGATGATGTCCTCGGGCGTCGCCGCGGCCGCGCGCTCGATCATCTCGCGCACGGCTGGATCGGCACGCTCGATCTCCGCGCGTTCGGAGTCGCTCAGCACCTGGACGTGGAGCA
This sequence comes from uncultured Solirubrobacterales bacterium, assembly GCA_963701945.1. Lineage (GTDB taxonomy): Bacteria > Actinomycetota > Thermoleophilia > Solirubrobacterales > Solirubrobacteraceae > Palsa-465. Next base: position 261,927 of record CAVPBV010000005.1, read on the forward strand.
GCAGGGCCTCCTCGATCTCGGTCGAGTCGAACAGACCGCCGCGGCTCTCGGGCGCGATCTGGGGGTGGTCGGGGAGCACGTACGTCGTGCCGAGCACGACGTCGTCGGCCTCGGTGGCGAGCACCGGGTACGTGTTGACGCTGGTCGGCGCTCCGTCGAGCGGGGAGCGGAACGTGCCCGCGGAGATGCGGAGCACGATCTGCGTGGAGATCAGCGACCGGGCGAGCGCGCCGCCGCGGTCGAGCCCGGACGGCACCTCGAACGTGTTGTGCACGCAGCAGCGCACGACCACCGACCCGTCCCCGCGGATCTCCGAACGCAACGTGAGCCGCCCGCCGTCGAACTCCGTCGTAATCCGCTCACCGAACGACACGGGTCCGAGCCCGACCCGGCACGCGGAGGCCTCGTGGCGCTCGCCGCTCGGGGCCAGGTACCGGAGCGTCGCGGACAGAGTGGCGTCCGCGTCGGCGGGATCGGCCACACACTCGAGCCGGGCATGGTCGAACGCTCCAGGGCACTCCGCCGCGTACGCCGGCGGGTACACGATCCCGAACGGGGTGGGTGTCGCGTTCTTAGTGGCGCCCGGGGTGTACGGGTAAAGCGCGTAGCCCTCCCAGAGCAGCGATGAGACGAGTTCCTCCAAGTGATCAGTCATGATGGTTCAACAGCTCGCTGACACACGCGTCAAGCGTCGCCAGGCCGCGCGCGAGCTTCTCCCGCTGAAGCGCCTCGAACGTGTCCGCGCGCACCGCCACCCACGCGGTGCCCGGGTAGTAATGCGCGATCGTCTCCTGCCACACCGACACCGGCATGCGGAAGTCGATCGACTTCGACCACGGGATCAGTGCCATCTGAAGCCCGCCATCGTCGCCGGGGTAATAGATCATCCCGTTGAAGTGGAGCGCCAGCGGCGCCACACCGTCCGCCAACGAGTGCAGGTACTTGGCGGCGGCGAGCTCCAGGTCGTAGTGGCACGCGATCGGTACCGCGACCGTGGTCGTTCCCGTGAACGCGGGGACGAGCACGTCGAGCTTGGCCCACACCAGGCTCCGCGTCGTGACCGCCCACCGCTCGGGCGCGCCGAACAGCTCGACCAACCGCTCGCGGGTCGCGTCGTCGTAGCTCCGGCGGGCCGGGTCGATCATGAGCTGGATCGTGAGGGCGATCATGTACACCGGCGCTCCGGCGTTCTCGGTGACCTGTAGATCGAGCGTCAGCATCGGCGCCGCCGCGTACTTGACCGGGCGGGCGCCGAGCACCTCGAAATCGACGTCACGCGGACCCTCCGTCGCGATGGGGCCTGGCGTAGTGTCCACCTCGAGGCTCACGCTGTGACCGCCCGAGCGCGCAGCCCCTCGAAGAACTCGCGCACCGCCGTCTCGACGCCGCTGCCACCCGAGATCCCCTCCCAGTGCGCCTTGATCGTGCCGGTCAGCTCATAGCAGCGGTCGATCGGCGCGATCACGTAGAGCGGTGGATCGGCGAGCCGGTTGACGATCAGCCCCTCGATGTCCGGCTCGAGCCCTTCGAGCACCGGGTTGAGCGCCCGCATCCGGGTCCACGAATCGAAGTGGAGCTCGCTCTCGGTCGCTCCGCCCGGGCTCGGGTACATCGCGACCACGCACGAGGTCACCGTCGATTCCATGAAGAACGCGAGCCCGATCGGGATCTGGAAGCTCGCCCACAGATCGTCGGGGACGTCGAGCTCTCCGAGCCACAGCGTCCGGTTGCCGGTCGGCCGGTAGTCACCCTCGCCCGAACGCATCGCCCAGCACGCCTCGCACGCGCACACGATCCGTCGTTCTGACAGCGCTAGCAGGTGGCGATGGTCGGACGGAATACCGATACCGCACAGATCGCAGACCTCGTCGGTAGCGCTGGCGGGAGCGGAACCGCGAGCGGGTTGCCGCGCCAACCCGCGAAGCCCGGACACGACCCCGGCACGCCTGCGCGCCGCCACCGCGTCGTCGAGCAGCCGGCGGCCGTCGTTCATTGCGTCAATGCCACCTTCACCCGTCCCTCCTCGCGCAGCAGCGGCACCGGCTCGAGTTGCACCCGGTCGTCGTCCATCGACCGTCCTGCACTGGGGAGGAAGAACGAACGTGCGCACTCCGGGCACGACAGCGCCCCGGCGAGCAGCAGTCCGTCGTGCAGTGGCGCGTCGCAGCTGGCGCAGCGGTCGCGGTAGGCGAGCAAGCTGCCGTCCACGTTGGCGACGACCAACTCGGCGCCCGCCACGTTGACCGCGGCGAGCGATCCGTCGCCGAGTGACGCGACCGATTCGACGTCGAACCACGATCGCGTCGGGTCCGACATCACGACAGGGAGCGCCTGGGGGGAGACACCCTCGACCTCGAGCCCCTCGAGATCGGGTGCGGCCTCCTCGAGCGCCTGCTTGATCGCAAGCTCGAGCGTGACCGACGACGCCGAGCAGTCCGAGCAGCTCCCCTGCAGATGGATGCGGGCGACGCCGTCCTCGAGTGACAGAAGCTCGACGTTGCCACCGTGGGACTCCATGTAGGGCCGCACCGACTCGAGCGCCTGCTGCACCCGCTGCTCGAGCGGCACGGGGTGCAAGTCGTGGATCAGCAGCAGCGTCGCCACGAGCGGGTCGTCCGGAAGCGAGGCGGCGAGCCGCTCGCCGTCCGGCCCGGCTTCGAGCAAGGTGCGCACAACGCGTTCGAGCCCGGCGCCGTACATCTGCACCACCCCCGACACCAGCTCCTCGGCGAGCCCGCGCGGGACGGACTCGCCGCACGCATCGAGCGCGGCCTGGAGCTCCTCGACGCGCTCGACCAGCTGCCCGGCGTCCATCCGGCTACGCCAACGCCGTCGGCGTGTGCATGACCTTGCGGACCCGGCCCTTGCCGGTGTACATGTGCACGCCGCACGGCAGGCACGGATCGAACGACCGCACGGCGCGCATGATGTCGATCCCCTTGAAGTTCTCGGGTCCGTTCTCCTCGAAGATCGGCGTGTTCTGCACGGCATCCTCGTACGGTCCGGGCGTCCCGTACACATCGCGCGGGCTCGCGTTCCAAGGGGTCGGCGGGTACGGCTGGTAGTTCGCGATCTTGCCCTCCTGAATCACCATGTGGTGCGAGAGCACGCCGCGCGCGGCCTCGTGGAAGCCGCAGCTGACCGCGCTGTCGGGAACCTTAAAGCTGTTCCAGCTCTTGGTCCGGCCAGCCTGAACCTCCTTCATCGCGCGCTCGAGGCAGTGCAGCGCGATCAGCGCGCTGTAGGCCTGGTGGTAGGTCCGGGCACGGTCGCGCTCGACCGCGTTGGACTTCTCCGGGACATTCCACTCGAGCTCCATCTCGGGCATGTTCGGCGAGCGCGGGAGCACCATCTGGATTGAGTGTCCGGTCGCCTTCGCGTAGCCGAAGTCGACGAGGCCGGCCTTGGCCGTGCACCACTGGCGAGCGAACGGGCCACCGCCGGTGTCGCAGCACACATGCGTGTCGGTCCGCTTGTCGTAGATCCGCGGGGACACCACCCAAGTGTACTTGTCGGTGAAGTCACGCTTCTGCGGCCGCGGCAGCGTGACCTTGTTCCACGGGTGGTTCTTGTCGACCGGGTTTCCGAGCGGATCGTGCGTGACGAACGTCGGCTCGTTCTCCCAGCCGTCGAAGTACGAGCTGCCGAGCAGGATCCGGATCATCAGGTTGATCTCGACGAGGTCCGTGGAGATCAACTCGCCGCCGATCGCGACGCCCGGCGTGATGTAGCGCTTGCGACCCCAGTTGGTCATGTTCCGGTAGTCGTAGTCGACGTAGTCCGGGTCATCGAACGATCCCCAGTTGACGAGGTTCGTCTCGCGGAACCCGACCATGTCGTAGCCCGGCAACTCCTGGAGGAAGAAGTCGTACAGGTCGTCGTGCATCGGCACGCTGCGCTTGACGTAGTCGAAGTACCGCATCAGGCGCACGTAGTAGTCGGTGCACGTCTGATGGGTGATGTCCGCGCTGCACCCGCCTGGCATGATCGTCGAGGGGTGGGTGTGACGTCCGCCGAACAGGCAGTACATCTCGCGCGTGTAGCGCGCTACGTGCAGCGTCTCCAGGTAGAACTCGCCGGTGAACGGGTTGAGCGCCCGCATGATGTCGGCGATCGTCTTGTAGCCGTGGATGTCCTGACCCGGCGCCGGCGTGTTTTCCGCCTTCGCGAGCAGCGTCGGGTTGGTCTCCTTGACCATCTGCTCGCAGAAGTCAACGTTCGCCATGCAATCGTTGAAGATGGCGTGGTCGAAGATGTAGTCCGCGGTCTCGGCCAGGTTGAACGCGAGGTCACCGAGCGCCGGCGGCTTCACGCCGTAGGCCATGTTCTGATTCAGGCACGAGCAGGTGCAGTGGTTGTCACCACAGATCCCGCAGATCCGGCTCGTGATGAAGTGTGCGTCGCGTGGATCGATCCCTTTCATGAAGATGTCGAACCCGCGGAAGATCATCGAGGTGCTGTAGCACTTGTTGACCCGCTGGTTCGAGAAGTCGATCTCGGTGTGGATCCCGAGGCTGCCCACGATCCTCGTAATGGGATCCCAGGACATCTCCTTGACCATCACCCTCTGCTGTTCGGGCGTCTCAGTCGCCATCTACGTTTCTCCTCAAGATTCGATGTCGGGGGCGATGGGTTCGGTTACCAGCGCTTGACGTAGCCGGTGGTGAGCGTCTTGCCGCGCCGGCGCCACTCGGGCTCGACGTCGTGCTTCTTAGACATTCGGTGACGGAAGTACTTCACGATCGGGCCATACGTGTACTTGGTGATGTTCGCGTTGAGCGCGCCGAACTTGTCCTCGTCCATGAACGGCATGAACTGATCGGGGAAGCCCGGCATCGTGCATGCCATGCAGATGCCGCCGACGTTCGGGCAGCCACCGACGCCGTTCACCCAGCCGCGGACCGGAACGTTGCACTTGACCACCGGCCCCTTGCAGCCGAGCTTGACCAGGCAGCGGTGGTCGGAGCCGTATTCGGTGGCGAACTGGCCCTGCTCCGTGAAGCCCGCGCGGTTGCAGCTCTCGCGGACCGTGCGCCCGAACAGCCACTTGGGACGGAGCGCCTCGTCGAGCTCGGGGGCGGGGGCGAGCCCAGCGAGATGGAGCGCGAGGTACAGCAGCGTCTCGGTCATGTTGTCGGGTTGCGCCGGGCAGCCGGGGATACAGACGATCGGCAGGCCGGCCTTCGACTTCCAGCTCCAGCCGAGGTAGTCGGGGACGCCCATTGCGCCGGTCGGGTTGTTCTTCATCGCCGGGATCCCGCCGTACGTCGCGCACGTCCCGACCGCGACGACCGCCGCCGCCTTCGGCGCGAGCCGGTCCATCCACTCGTTCATCGTGATCGGCTGGCCGTTCTCCGGGTTCACGGCAAAGCCGGTCCAGTGACCCTCGCCGTTGATCTCCTCGTTCCCGAGCGAGCCTTCGATCACGAGCACGAACGGATCGAGCTCGCCCTTCTCTGCGTCGAACCACGCCTGCGCGTACTCCTGGCCGACCGCGTAGTCGACCACCTGGTTGTGGACGACGACCTTGGGCATCCCGGGGATGGCCTGGAGGATGATGTCCTCGAGGCTCGGGTTCGTGGCAGAGGTCATCGCGACGGAATCGCCCTCGCAGCTGAGTCCCGTGGTCATCCACAGGACGTGCGCGGTGACGGCCTCGGTCTCCTTCTGCTTCGCGTACGGATTCGCCAACGCCGACATTCCGTCTCCTCTCTTTTCTCTAACAAATCCTCGGGAGCGGGTCCCCCACCAGCTGATCCATCACCCGCTTGCCGCCAAAGCTCGTCTCCACCAGCACCATCCCAGGCGGCTCCGTCCGCACCTCGCCGATCTCCGCCGCGGCCTCGCAGCCGGGCACGGCGCGCAGCGCCTCGAGCGCCCGCTCCGCGGCGTCCGGGGCCACGAACGCCACCAGCTTGCCCTCGTTCGCGATGTACATCGGGTCGATCCCCAGGATCTCCGCGGCGCCCGCGACCTCGGGACGCACCGGGACGTCGCGTTCGCGCACGATCATCGCCACCGAGGAGGCGCGCGCGAGCTCGTTGAGCGCCGAGGCGACGCCGCCCCGGGTGGCGTCACGCAGGCACCGCAGGTGTGGACCGACGGCCTCCAGCAGCGAGTTGACCACCGGCCACAGCGACCGGGTGTCCGACTCGATCTCCGCGTCGAGGTCGAACTCTCCGCGGGCGAGCATGATCGCCGTGCCGTGCTCGCCCACGCTGCCCGAGAGGAGGATCCGGTCTCCGGGCCGGAGCCCTGCGGGCGACAGCCGGGCGCGCGGGTCGCGGCGGCCGATGCCGGTCGTGCATACGTACATCCCGTCGGCGTGACCGCGCTCGACCACCTTCGTGTCACCGGTGATGATTTCGACGCCGGCGTCCCGCGCGGCCCGCGCGATCGCGTCGACCTCGGCCTTCAGATCCTCCGCAGCCAAGCCCTCCTCGAGGATCAGCGACAGACTCAAAGCGAGCGGCTGCGCGCCAGACACGGCCAGGTCGTTGACCGTTCCGTTGACCGCGAGCTCGCCGATCGAGCCGCCGGGGAAGCGCATTGGCTTGACCACGTAGGAGTCGGTCGTCAACGCGAGATCCACGTCGTCCACGGTCAGCGTGGCCGCGTCGGCCATCTCGTTGAGCGTCTCGGACGCGAACGCGGGCGCGAGCAGGCCTTCGATCAGACTCTGCGTGGCCTTGCCGCCGGCGCCGTGGGACATGTTGATCCGGGTGTCGCGGAACTTCGCGCGCTTGGACCGTGCCGTCTCGATGATCCCGAGGATCTTCTGCTCTCGCTCGGAGACGACGGCGGGGTCGCTCATCACACCACTTCCCGCTCCCGCGCAGAACCGTGCGCTTTGCGCCCACACGCCATCAGACGACCTCTCTCTCGCGCGCAAAGCGTCCAAAGTTGTAGTACGCCGCGCACGCGCCCTCGGAGGAGACCATGCACGTGCCGATCGGGCGCTCGGGGGTGCACGCGGTCCCGAACACCTTGCACTCCCAGGGCTTGATGACCCCCTTCAGCACCTCGCCGCACTGACACGCCTTCGGATCGGCGACGCGCACGCCGGGGACGCTGAAGCGCACCTCGGCGTCGAGGTCGGCGTATCTCTCCGACAAGCGCAGGCCGCTGTGGGAGATGAAGCCGAGCCCGCGCCACTCGAAGTGGGGGCGAAGCTCGAACACGTCGGCCATGACCTCGAGCGCGCGCAGGTTGCCCTCCCACGGGACGACGCGCTTGTACTGGTTCTCGACGTCGCAGCGGCCGCCGGCGAGCTGGCGGAGGATCATCTCGATCGCCTGGAGGATGTCGAGCGGCTCGAACCCGGCGATCACGACCGGCTTGCCGTAATCGGCCGGGATGAACTCGAACGGCCGCGCGCCCACGACCGTCGAGACGTGGCCCGGGCCAATGAACCCGTCGAGCCGGAGATCGGGCGATTCGAGCAGCGCCTTGAGCGGCGGGACGATCGTGACGTGAGAGCACATCACCGAGAAGTTCTCGACGGCCTCGGCGCGGGCCCGCTTCAGCGTCAGCGCCGTCGAGGGCGCGGTGGTCTCGAACCCGATCGCGAAGAACACGACCTCGCGATCAGGGTTCTGCTTGGCGATCCGCAGTGCGTCGAGCGGCGAGTAGACCATCCGGATGTCGGCGCCGGCGGCCTTCGCGTCGAGCAGGCTGCCGTCGGATCCCGGGACGCGCATCATGTCGCCGAAGCACGTGAAGATCACGCCGTCGTTGTGCGCGATCGCGATCCCGTCGTCGACCCGTCCCATCGGGATCACGCACACCGGGCACCCGGGGCCATGCACGAGCTCGACGTTGGCCGGGAGGAGGTCGTCGATCCCGTACTTGTAGATCGAGTGCGTGTGGCCGCCGCACACCTCCATCAGCTTGTAGTGCCGGCCGGGCTCGACCAGCGACATGATCTCCATGGCCACGGCGCGCCCGAGCTCGGCGTCGCGGAACTCGTCGACGAACTTCACGCGGCGGGCTCGAGTAGCGTGAGCGCGGTTCCCGCGTGGACGAGCAGCACGTCGCCGGGCGCGACCGGATCGACGAGCGCGGTCTCGACCGTTTCTCGCGCACCGTCCTCGTGTTGACAGAGCGCCAGCCCGCGGACCTCGTCGATCCGCACGACGGTCATCGGGACGCCGTCGTCCCCACAGGTGATGCAGTGCTGGGCGACGACTTCGTCGTCGCTCCGAGTTCGACTGGCGTCGAACTCGCGGTCGCTGACCCGGCACGAGCGCGCGGCGGTCACTCGATCACGCTGGCCTTCAGCTCCTCAAGCTCCTGCTCATAGTCGGCGCCCATCCGCACGAGCAGATCGCGGGTCGCGCGCGCCTCCTCCTCGTCGACCCTCGAGATCGCGAATCCCACGTGGATCAGCACCCAATCTCCCGGCCCGACCCCGGCGCCGTCGTTCTCGGAGTCGAGAAGTCCCACGTTGACGTTGCGGCGCACTCCTGCGACGTCGACTTTGGCCAGCCTATTCAGGTCATCGACGATTTCGATGACCTGGCCAGGGATCGCCAGGCACACGTGCGGTGTTCTATCACTCGAGCGCGCCCGATTGTGAAGGCGGGTAAGCGGGGTTACAAAGCAACCGCGTTCCTGGTGTCCGGCGCGATCACCGGGGCATAGACTGGACGGGGACGTAGGGAGGCCGGAGAGACCAGAGAGGCTGTGTCGTGTCCGTCGAAGACCGAGGGGTTGCCCAGCCCGGACCATTGCGGTGGCCGCGCCATCCGCAGCTGGCGGGCGATCAGCCGGAGTCGATCGCGCTGTACACGTACCTGCTCGATGCCGACGGGGAGCTCGCCGAGGAATTCGACGTCCGGGCCAGGATCGCGGCCCGGCAGCTCGCGACCGCTAGGGTCCTCCAGCTCGCGGTCGGGGCGTGCGACCTGGCGCCGTGGTTCGAGGCTTCCGGGAACGGCCTCGGGCTGCTGGTCGTCGATGGCCTGTTGGCGCTCGAGATCCGGGTCGGCGGGCGCACGGCGGCGGAGCTGGTCGGCCCGGGGGATCTTCTTCAGCCGCTCGGTCCCGCGGCGGACCAATTGGTCGCGCGTACGTGCGGGTGGCGCGCGCTGCGTCCGACCAAGCTCGCCGTGCTCGACGGCGATTTCGCCGAACGGGTGCGGCCGTTCCCGCAGATCGTCCGCATTCTCACGCGGCGGGCGTGCCGGCGACCGCTCGAACTCGACGTGCTCCGCGCGATCACGTCGCAGCCGCGGCTCGAGGTCCGTCTCGTCCTGCTTCTGTGGCATCTGGCCGCGCGCTGGGGGAGGGTGGAGCCGAACGGGGTCCGCTTGTCGCTGCCGCTCACCCACCGGCTGCTCGGGCAACTGGTGGCGGCCGAGCGACCGTCGATCTCGCACGCGCTCAAGCGACTCGCGCAGGCGGGTCTGGTCACCGGGCCGACCGACGACCTTCACCTGCATGAGACCCTCGAGCACCAGCTCCAGGCACTGGCCGAGCGCGAGCCCGCGCTGATCGAGCGTCCGGTGGCGCATTCACAAAGGGCACGGCGACCGATCGCGTAGCGCATGATCACCGCCGAGCGGCATCCCGTGCACGTCCTCTGGCTCACGAGCGGGCTCGGCTGCGACGGCGACTCGGTGGCGATGACCGCCGCGCGCAACCCGAGCTTCGAGGACCTGATCCGGGGGTGCTTTCCCGGCGCGCCGCCGATGATCATCTACAACCCGCTGCTTGCGTACGAGACCGGGGAGGAGTTCATGCGAGTGTGGTTCGACGCGGCCGCGGGCAAGCTCGAGCCGTTCATCCTCGTGCTGGAGGGCTCGGTCCCTAACGAGGAGATCAGCGGCGACGGGTACTGGGCGACGATGGGCGTCGACCCGGTCAGCGGGGAGCCCATCTCGACGTGCGCGTGGATCGACCGGCTCGCGCCACGCGCCGCGGCGGTGCTCGCGCTCGGCACCTGCGCGGCTTTCGGCGGCATTCCCGCGATGAAGAACAACCCGACCGGTGCGATGGGGCTGCGCGACTACCTCGGCTGGCGTTGGACCTCGCGCCGGGACGTGCCGATCGTCAACCTCCCCGGCTGCCCGGTCCAGCCCGACAACATCACCGAGACGTTGCTCCACATGGCGCTGCACGTTGCCGGCGCCGGCCCGATGATCGACGTCGACGAGCACGGCCGCCCCAGCTGGCTGTTCGCCCGGACCGTGCAGCAGGGGTGCGGGCGCGCCGGCTTCGCCGAGCAGGGCGAGTTCGCGCGGACGCCCGCCGATCACCGCGGGTGCCTGGTCAAGCTCGGCTGCAAGGGGCCGGTGGCGATGTGCAACGTGCCGCTCCGCGGTTGGGTCGGCGGCGTCGGTGGGTGCCCGAACGTCGGGGGCATCTGCACCGCGTGCACGATGCCCGGCTTTCCCGACAAGTTCATGCCGTTCATGGACGCGGATCCGCTCGGCTTGCTGGGGTCCCGGGCGGCGCAGCTCACCTACGGGCCGGTGCTCCGGTCGCTTCGCCGGCGCGCGATCCGCATTCACTACGCCCGCGAGCCTGCCTGGCGGGCCCCGGGAGGCAGGCTGACCAGCGGCTACGAGCCGCGGTGGGAGAATCGCTGAGATGCCGGTATCGGTCGTGTTCACGTGCGAGATCTGCGGCGTGCGTCCCGACCCCGAGACCCAGGTCGCGCTCGAACGCCAACTCCTCGACCTGCGCCATGGCGAGTACGTCGACGCCGATCCCGGACGCTGGCTGACCTGGCATGGCCGCGGCATGTACGGGCCGCAGCGGTACGCCTGCGGGGCGCACCGGGGCGAGCTGAAGGCGGAGGTGCGCGAGCACTACGGCACGCTCGGCTGGCATCCATGGGCCAAGGGGCCACATCCGTGGGCGGGGCGGCGCGGGACCGACCGCGCCCGGGTGCTGGCGCGCGCATTGCGCTCGACGTTCGGCCCGCCCGGAGCGTGAGAATGCCGGGGTCATGACGGTCTCGCCCGATGTCCCACCGCTGGCGGTCGACGATGTCGGCCAAGCGGCGCAGGCGCTCCGCGAGTCCGGGCTTCGGCTCTCCACGCCGCGGCGCCTGGTGCTGGAGGCGCTGTTTGCCGCCGATGGCCCGGTCGCTGCCGGCGATCTCGCTCGAGCCCTGGGGATCGACGAATCGTCGGTCTACCGCAACCTCGAGGTTCTCGAGCACCACGGCTTGATCCGCCACGTTCACCTCGGTCATTCGGCCGGGCTGTACACGCGAGTCGGCTCTGACGACGTCGAATATCTGTACTGCGAACGGTGTGCGAGGGTCACCACCCTCGCGCCGGCCCGTCTCGACCCCGTACGGAAACGGATCAAGCAGGAATTCGGGTTCACCGCGCGCTTCGCGCACTTCCCAATCGTGGGCATCTGCGACGAGTGCGACGCAGCCAGGTGATCCTAATTACTAGTCGCTTGCATTAAGACGCCCGCCGGGAGTAGGTTGATCCAAACTCCGGCGGCCCCCGTATATGCGGTCAGCGCTCATCCGAGCTCATGATCGATGAAGGAGGACACGATGGAAGCAGCGACGTCTGGCGCGAAGCGTCGACCCGGTGTCCGGGCGTTCTGGGCTTCGCTGACCCGGAGTCAGAAGCGGACCTTGCTGATGATGATCGCGGTTGTCATCGGGCTGCATGTGTTCGGGTTCGTTACGTTGATCTCGCTGGTGGCGCCACGGCACTACCGGCTGGGGACGGCGGGAGCGTTCACGATCGGGATTGGGGTGACCGCGTACACGCTGGGGTTGCGGCATGCGTTCGATGCCGACCACATCTCGGCGATCGATAACACGACGCGGAAGTTGATGGCCGAGGGCAAACGTCCGCTCAGCGTGGGGTTCTGGTTCTCGCTCGGGCACTCCTCGATCGTGTTCGCACTCGCGTTTCTGATCTCGGTCGGGGTCCGCGCGTTGGACGGTCCGGTCAAGAACGACAACTCCGACCTGCATCAGGTGACCAACTCGATCGGGACGTTGGTGTCAGGGACGTTCCTGTATGCGATCGCGGCGATCAACGTGGTGATCCTGTTCGGGATCGTCAAGGTGTTCCGCGAGATGCGGACCGGCCGCTACAACGAGCAGCAGCTCGAGGAGCAGCTCAACAAGCGCGGGCTGATGAACCGCTTCCTCGGCCGGCTGACGCGCACCGTGACCAAGCCGTCGCAGATGTACCCGATCGGGCTGCTGTTCGGCCTCGGGTTCGACACAGCCACCGAGGTCGCACTGCTCGTGCTCGCCGGTGGTGCCGCCGGCGCGGGGCTGCCGTGGTACGCGATCCTGTGCCTGCCCGTTCTGTTCGCCGCGGGCATGTCGCTGATGGACTCGATCGACGGATCGTTCATGAACTTCGCCTACGGCTGGGCCTTCTCAAAGCCGGTCCGCAAGGTCTTCTACAACCTCACGATCACGGGCCTGTCAGTCGCCGTGGCCGCCGTCATAGGCACGATCGAACTCGGCGGCCTGACCGCGTCGGAGCTAAACCTCACCGGCTCGTTCTGGAACTGGTTCGAGAACATGAACATCAACCTGCTCGGGTTCGTGATCGTCGGCATGTTCGTCGCCACCTGGGCGATCGCGTTATCGGTATGGCGCTTCGGGCGGATCGAGGAGAGATGGAGCGCCTCGCTCGAGGCCTAGCCTCGCCGGCCGGCTAGCGCCACCACCCCGGGTAGCGCCACCACTCCGGCTAGCGCCACCACTCCGGCTAGCGCCACCAAGGCCGGCTGCGGATCTTCGCGACGGCGGCCGCCGGCCCGACGAGCTCGCCGAGGTGCTCACTCAGGTGATCGAGGTGCTCGCAGAGCCACACGCCGTAGTACGAGCCGGTCGAGCTGTCGACCTTGCCGGCGGCGGCCAGCGACGGGGGCTTGAGCTCGGAGAGGGCGCGGTGATCCGGCGTGCCCACCTGCTCGGCGAGCTCCTCGTACCAGGAGGTGAGCGTCGCGGTGCGGCGCTCGAGCACGGCGCGAGCCGCGTCGCGACCGGTCGCGTCTCCGGGCATCTCCGCCACCGCATGCGCGGTGAGACGGAGCCTGAGCGAGCCGCCGACGAGGCGCCACAGGTCCTGCTTGGCGACGTGCTTGGTGCCCTGTTCGGCGAGGAATCCGCGCAGCGCCTCGTCGAGGCGGACTCCCGCGGTCCCCGCCGCATCAGCGTTGTCGGGCTCGTCGCCCCGCGCTCCGACCGCCCATTGCACCGCCTCGGTCAAATACGCGGCGCCGGTGCGGAACGCGTCGGCGAGGTCGTCGCCGACGACCGACGACACTCCACGCGGCCAGAACAGCGTGCCGATCACCACGCTGACCGCGCAGCCGAGCGCCACGTCCTCGATCCGCACGACGCCGACCTTCCATCCGACCGGGACGATCAGGTTGAACAGGACCGCGATCATCACCGTGAACGCCGCCTGACCGACTGCGAACGGCGCCGTCCCAGGCGAGTACGCGGCGACGAGCACCGCGAACGGGAATGCGACCCACAGCGCGGTTTGGTCGCTGCCGATCGCCACCACAAGGGCCCCACCGATCACGAACCCGACCGCGGTTCCGGCGAGGGCTCGGAGGGCGGTCGCACCGGTTGCCGACGCGTTCGTGCGCAGGACGGACAGCGTCCCAAGCACTACCCAGAAGCCGTGCTGGACGGTGGTCAGATCGGCGACGCCGACCGCCACCGCGAGCGCCACTGCACCTCGGATGCTGTTGACGAACCAGACCGAGCGCAAGCTGGCGTGGGTGTGGGCCGCGGCCGCGACGCTCGACACTCGCTGCACCGTCCGCGCCCCGGCGGTGCCTCCGGTGTACCACCGAGCGCGTCTCGCCTCGAGCCACGCGGGATCCGCCCGCCCCGACGCGATCATCGTCTCGTAGGCGATCCCGAGGACGGCGACCGCGACCGCGTTCGAGTGGAACGAGATCTCGGCGGCTTGCCGGAAAGCGGGGCGCCCATCAGTCTGCGAGCTCGATTGCTGGATCTGGGCCAAAACCTCCGCGCGGCAGCGCTCGAGCCCGTCGATGTCGGGGCGAGCATCGCCGCCGGCGAGCAGGGTCGCGGTGTCTCGGAGCACCGAGCTCGAGATCGCGATGAGCTCGCGGTCGGCGGGCGACGCGTCGGTGAGGTCGTGCCGCTCGCGGACCGCGTCGGCGATCAGCGACGTGCACCACTCGAGCAGATCGACGCAGTTGGCGAGCGCCTGGTCGGTGGCGGCGAGTCCGGTCGGCCGGTACGGGGTCGCAGTGAAGCGCCCGAGCAGCTCCCGCTCGGCCGCCATCGCGGCGTCGAGGTGGTCCTTAGGCGACTCGCCGCGCAAGACCGCGTCGAGTTCGTCGGCGAGCGTCGTCGCGAGCTTCGACGCGGCGCTCCCCAGCTGGTTGCCGCCAGCGGATCGCGGGGAGGTCAGCAGCACGGCGGCCGTGCCGACCACCGACGCGAGCCACCATCCGATGAGGCGGTCCGGGACCATGCTGATCGTTCCGGCTGACGCCGCAGGGAGGACGTACGCAAGCAGGGCGCCGGTTGCTCCGGACGCCGCATTGGGGCCGGTGATTCCGGCGAAGAACACCGCGAACGTAACGGGCACGGTGACGATTACGGCGATCACCGTCGACGAGCTCACGGTCGTGGCGATCGTCAGGAGCACGCTCCCAGTGATCGCCAGGGCGAGGTGGGCCAGCAGCTTGTCGCGCCAGCTCCCGGCGAACGACGAGAGCACGAGGGTCGCGAAGCCGCCGAAGGCGGCGAACGTCGCGATCTGGGGGTTGGCGATCACCTTGTCGGTGAACGCGAACAGCCCGCACACGCACACCATCGCCCGGACCGCGCGGATTGCCGCGGGGACCGACCACTTCGGTCGGAGTCCGGCGATCTCCGCCTTGAGGCTCCACGCTCCAGTCATACGCGCATGATCACATGCCTACGAACCCGATCAACCCCGTGGGGTTACTCGTCGCTCACGCCTCCCGGGCCCGCAGGTATCGCTCGGCCTCCTTCTGGCCGGAGTGCTCGGCCCAGCCGGCGGGCGTCGAGTTGTACGAACGGTCCCGGAGGCTCGGGTCGGCGCCGTGCGCGAGCAGCAACTCGATCACCTCGAGGTTCCCCGTCGCCGCAGCTTCGTGGAGCGGCGCTGACTCGTGGTAGCGGTCGAGGCGGTTGATCGCGTTGACGTCGAACCCGAGGTCGATCAGCAGCGCCACCCCGTCGATGCTGTCTCGCTGGGCGCCGCGCACGAGCTGGTCCGGATACGCGGCGATTGCCTGATCGCTCAGGGTTGGGTCGTGCGCCAGGAGCTGCTCGACGCCGTTCCGATCGCCGATCGTGGCGGCTTCGAGGAACGCGTACACGGGCGTCGCCTCCGGCTCGGCGCCGGCGGCGCGCAGCATCTCGGCGCACTCGCGGTATCCGCGGAGCATCGCCTCCTCGCGGGGCGTCCGGGCCTCGTACTCCGCTTTCCGCGTCCCGCGAGCCTCCGGGTCGGCGCCGTGGTCGAGCAGCAACCGGACATGGCCGGCGAACCCGGCCCGAGCGGCGGCGCGTAGCTGTTCGTCGACCATCTCGCGCGGCGTCGGGTGCACCTGGGACAGCAGCCGGTGCCACGGTCCGCCGTCGCCGGTCCCGAGCCCGAACTCGAACAGCAGCGCGAGCCAGCGATCGTCGGCGTCCCAGTGGCGGTTGTAGAGCGTCTGCTCGTCGTTGGCGTCGGCGCCGGCTTCCAGCAACAGCCGCGCGAGCGCGAGCTCGTCCGAATGGGCCGGAGGATCGCCCTCGCCGCGGCCGAACGCTCCGGTCAGCGCCGTGAACGGCGGGCTGAGCCCCTCCCACAGGTAGCCGGCATTCGGGTCGGCGCCGTGGTCGAGCAGCACGCGCGCCGTCTCGAGCGCGTCGCGTCCCGGTCCGGTGGGACCGATCCGGGAGTAGGTGAGATAGAGGAGCGGCTCCCAGTCGAACGGGCCGCCTTGCCGGTTTACCGCCTCGGGATCGCGGGCGAGCAGCTCCCGCGCTGCGGTCGCGTCGCCGACCGCGGCGATCGTGTGAATCGTCCCGGTCGCGAGCTCGGGGTGGCTGGTGAGGAGCTCCCGAGCCTTCGCCCACCGCTGCGGGTCATCGTTGCCGTAGTTCAGGCACGCCAGGCGGAGGAACTCGTCGACTCGTCCGTGGTCGTCGGCGATCGGCTCGCCGACCGGCTGGTTGGCCGGCGAGCGCGAGTAGCGCTGGGTGAGCTCGATGTACGCCTTCAACTTCGCCCAGCTCGAAAAGCCGAACGATCGCGCGACGACCAGTTGGGCATCCGCGCGCTTGAACGCGGCGAGCTCGGGCGAGCCCGGTTGAGCTTGCGCGAGGCGGGGGTGGAACTCGCGCACGACGTCGGCGGCGCCAGTGTCGCCGGTGCGGACTGCACGCTGGAGCCCCTTGGCGCCGTCCTTCAGCTCCTCGAGATTGGCGTTGCCGGGAAGACCGCGGGGTGGCACTGGGGCCTCCTGTTTCTCGATCATGTTGGTGCGGTGGGCGGGCGGCGCGCGGCGGAGTCCGGGGGATGGAGCCGTCGCGGCCGACATGCATAAACTGCCACTGGAGCCAGAGTTCCGTGACCGTGGCATCTGGCGCATGCCCCACATGCGCCGTCTGCCACGGTCACTGGCCGGCGCGTCGATTGGCAGGTTTTGCAGGTCGCGGAGCCGTGCGGCTGGCTCGACGCGGCGGGATCTACGCCGGCGTTGCGCTCACGGTGGCGCGCTGGCGCAACTCGACCAGACCCGATTCGATGCCGGCGGTCAACACGTCGATATCCGCCGCGTGGTCGCGGTCGCCGGTGACCCCGAAGTACAGCGCGCCGTCGTAGGAGAAGATCGCCACCACGATCCGGATCGTGCCGACGATCGGGACGTAGGGGTAGGACTCGAGCAGCCGGCGGCCGAGGGCGTGGACCGGCCGCTGGGGACCGGGGACGTTGGTCGTCGCGGTGTCCATGTTGAACCGCGCCGAGCGGGTCATCGTCCGGCTTCCGAGCGCGAGCAGCAAGGGTGGCGCGAACCCGGAGAGCTGAGCGAGGACGTCGCCGGCGACCGCCTGCCCCGAGGCCTTGATCGAGTCCATCTCCTCGCGGATCACCGTCAGTCGCTCGGCGGGGTCGTCGATCCCGACCGGGAGCCGCGCGAACACGGCCGAGACGCGGTTGTTGTAGACGCCGTGCTCGCCGGGGAGGCGGACCGAGACCGGCACCATCGTGCGAACGGTCCGCCCATGCGAAATCTTCTCGCCTCGCTCGGCCAACAGCTCTCGGAATCCGTTGGTGACGATCGTCAGGACCACGTCGTTGACGGTGCCGCCGAGGCCGGCGCGGACCTCTTTGACGTCGGCGAGCCGGGTAACCGCCCAGCTCCAAACTCGGTGCGGGCCGATCGGACCGGTCAACGAGGAGGCCGAGGGCCGTAGGGTCGGAGCCGCGGCCGCGACCGCGCGCATCAAGCTGACCGTGCCACGCAGGAAATCCGTCCGCGCCCGGATCGCGGCGCTCGCTTGCCCCGCCGGGGAGAGCACGCGGTGCGACGCGCCGCGGACGAACAGCTCGACGCTCGACGGCTCGGGGCCCGGGTGCCAGTCGTCGGCCGGCGGCGCTGGCTCGGCGTCGCCGAACATCACCGACATCAGGTCGGTGGCGGCGACGCCATCGACCATGGAATGGTGGACCTTTGACAGCAGCGCCCAGCGCCCGTGCTCGAGGCCCTCGACCATCCAGATCTCCCACAGCGGCCGGGCCCGATCGAGGTGCTGGGAGAACACGCGCGCGGCCATCGTCCGCAGCTGCGCGTCCGAGCCCGGAGTGGGTACGGCGGTGTGCCGCAGGTGGTACGCGACGTCGAAGTACGGGTCGTCGACCCACATCGGCTCGCTGATCCCCAGCGGGACGAAGCGGACCTTCTGGCGATAGCGCGGGGTGTGGTGGAGCTTGCCCCGGACCATCTCGGTGAGCTCGGCGAACGACGGTGGCGGGCCTTCGAAGATGCTGACCCCGCCGATGTGCATCGGGGTGACGTCGTTCTCGACGTGCAGGAACGTCGCGTCCTGAGCGCTCATCGACTGCAAGCGGTCTCCTCGGAGTCGGATCGTTCCAGCAATCGCTCGAGCTCGCGGTAGACCTCGACGTTGACCGCCATCCCGCAGTGGCTGCCGTCGATCTCGACCCATTCCGCGGCGGGGTCCTGGCACGCGCGCCAGTCGACGATCGCGTCGCTGCGCGAGTAGATGGCGATTGCCGGCGCGCCCGCGGGCAGCGGCGCCTTGAGCAGCGCGCGGAACTCCGAGCAGCAGGCGCCGTCGCGGCATTCGTTCGTGAACAGGCCGCGGACCCCGATGTCGCCGAGGAACGCGACCGAGCGCACCGTGCGGAGCACCGACGGCGATATCGCGAGCTGATCGAGGACCGGCGAGCCCAGCGTCATGACCGCGGCCACCCGGTCCGGATACCGGGCCGCGAGCGCGCGGGCGAGCGTTCCGCCGCGACTCTGGCCGATTACGACCGCGGGCTCGTCGAACACTTCGAGCGCGGCGCCGAGACGCTCGAGCTCGCGGCCGGCGCAGCCGATGTTCAACCGGATGCCGCTCGTGCGCACCTCGTGGCCGCGCCGGCGAAGCCAGCCGGCGAGCACGGTCAGCGAGGCGTCGCCGGCCAGGAATCCCGGAATCAGCAGCACCCCCCGACGCCGCTGCGCTTGCTCGGGGGACCAGAAGCGGGGGTCGGCAAACAACCGGGCGAGCTCTGGCCAGAAGCGGAGCTCGTACCCGAGCGGCGCACTCATTCCTCGTCCTCGACGAGCTGGAGGACGAGCTTGCCGGTGTTCTCGCCGCGGAACAGCATCAGGAACACCTCTGGGAACTTCTCGAGGCTGCCGGTGACGATGTCCTCGCGCGATTTCAGCTTGCCGCTGCTCAGCCACTCGGCGAGCTGAGTGATCCCCTCGCCGTAGCGCGGGGCGAAGTCGAACACGAGGAAACCGGTCATCGACGCGCGCATCACGAGCAGCTGCATGTAGTTGGCCGGGCCCCTCGTCGGCTGCTCCGCGTTGTATTGCGAGATCGCGCCACAAATGACGACACGGGCCCCGCGCGCGATCCGGCGCAGCACCTCGTCGAGGATCTCGCCACCGACGTTGTCGAAGTAGACGTCGACGCCATCGGGGGTCTGCTCGCGAAGCTGGGCGCGGAGATCACCGCGCTTGTAGTCGATCGCGGCGTCGAAGCCGAGCTCGTCGGTGATCCACTCGCATTTCTCACGATCGCCGGCGATACCCACCACCCGGCAGCCCTTGATCCGCGCGATCTGCCCGGCGATGCTTCCGACCGCGCCGGCCGCGGCGGAAACGACCACGGTCTGCCCTGGCTCGGGTTTACCGATGTCGAGCAGCCCGAAGTACGCCGTCAAGGCGGTCATGCCGAGACCGCCGAGATAGACCGGCGCCGCGGCGAGCGTTGTGTCCACTCGGGTCACCCCGCTCCCGTCCGAGATCGCGTACCGCTGCACGCCGAACATGCCCGACACCTGCTCGCCGACGCCGTAGTCGGGGTGGCGTGACTGCACCACGCGGCCGAGGCCGCCGGCGCGCATCACCTCGCCGATGCCGACCGGCGGGACGTATGAGCGGACCTCGTTCATCCAGCCGCGCATCGCCGGATCGAGCGACAGATACTCGAGCTTGACCAGGAACTGGCCGTCCGCGGGCTCCGGGGTGGCCACCTCGAGGTATTCCCAATCGGATAGCTTCGGCAGGCCGACAGGTCGCGCGGCCAGCCGCCACTGAGCGTTCAAGATCGTCATCGCGGCGAGCCTACTCGAACGCTACTCGACCAGTTCGACGATCCCGGGCGGCGCGTCGCGAATCGGCATAGTCCGCTCAGCGCCCACCACGACGGCTGCGGCGACGTGACGGTTCCCCTACGTCCCCACCTCCAATTTACACCAAGCAAAGGGCTCTCATGAGGCCCTGATTTTTGCCGCATAATCGCCCGCCGCACGATCGAACCAATGAACAGGAGGGGAGTTGGCCAGGGTCAACTCCGAGGGAGGTGAGCTCGTTGGGCCACGTGTTGGATCTCCAGGACGTCGACCACGCCCACGTCGCGGTCGTTGGCGGCAAGGGCGCCGTTCTAGGGGAGCTTTCGCGGATCGATGGCATCGCCGTGCCGCCTGGATTTTGCGTGACGACGGCCGCGTTCGAGCGGATCCTTGCGGGAGCGCCGTCGATCGAGGATCGGCTCGCTCGTCTCTCGCGCCTTGAGCCGGAGGATGGGGAGGCGATCCGCGCGCTGAGCGCAGAGATCCGTCGGGCGGTTGAGGGGATCGCGATCCCCGACGACGTGGCGTCGGCGATTACCCGTGCGCTGGTTCGGCTCGGCGAGCAGGCGGCCTGCGCCGTTCGATCGAGCGCGACCGCGGAGGACTTGCCGAGCGCATCCTTCGCGGGGCAGTACGACTCCTACCTGAACGTCGTGGGTCCCGAGGCAGTGCTCGAGCACGTGAGCCGGTGCTGGGCCTCGCTGTTCAGCGAGCGGGCCGTGACCTACCGACTGCGGAACGGTTTCGAGCACCGCAAGGTGCAGATGGCCGTGGTCGTGCAGCAGATGGTCGTCCCGCAGGCCGCCGGGATCCTGTTCACGGCCGACCCCGTCACCTCGAGCCGGAAGGTTGCCTCGGTGGAGGCGAGCTTCGGTTTCGGTGAGGCGCTGGTGTCCGGCATGGTGAACGCGGACACCTTCAAGGTGCGGGACGGCGAGGTCGTCGCGAGGGCGGTCGCGACCAAGCAGCCGGCGCTCACGGATGCGCAGGTCGTGCGGCTCGTGCAGCTGGGCCGGCGGATCGAAGCGCATTTCGGCCACCCGCAGGACATCGAATGGTGCCTGGCCGAGGGCGACTTCTGGATCGTCCAGAGCCGGCCGATCACGACGCTGTTCCCGATCCCCGAGGCCGCCGACGGAGAGAACCACGTATACGTCTCAGTCGGTCATGGGCAGATGATGACCGAGGCAATGCGGCCCCTTGGGGTCTCCGTGTGGCAGCTGACGGCCATGGCTCCGATGCACGAGGCCGGTGGCAGGCTGTTCGTCGACGTCACGGGGCGACTGGCTGCGCCGAGGACTCGGGCAGGTCTCCTAGAGGTCTTGGGGAGAGGCGATCCGCTGGTCGGGGACGCGCTGCGGACCATCCTCGAACGCGGCGACTTCCTCCCCTCGCTCCCAGATCAGGGCCCGCCCATCCCGGTGGGGGCGCCGGTCGGGGGCGCGCCCGCCCAGATCGACACCGACCCGGCGATCGTCACCGAACTGATCGAGCGCAACCAGGACTCGATCGCCGCCCTGAAGCGGGACATCCAGACGAAGTCCGGCCCGGCGCTGTTCGACTTTCTGCCGGAGGCCTTCACGGAGCACAAGCGAGTCCTCGGCGATCCGCTGAGCCATCGGGCGATCATGGCGGGGATGGAGGCCACGTGGTGGCTCAACGAGCAGCTGGAGGCGTGGCTGGGCGAGAAGAACGCGGCCGACGCGCTCACGCTGTCCGCCCCCGGCAACGTCACGTCTGAGATGGGGCTGGCGCTGCTGGACGTCGCGGACGTGATTCGCCCGCACCCAGACGTCGTGGGGTTCCTGCAACACGTCGAGCACGAGGGTTGCGAGGACGAGGCCTTCCTGGACGAGCTGGCGAAGCGCACGGGCGGGCGAGAAGCGCAGGAAGCGATCCGGGCCTACCTCGAGAAGTACGGCATGCGCTGCGTCGGCGAGATCGACATCACCAGGCCACGATGGAGCGAGCGCCCCACCACGCTCGTGCCGCTGATCCTCGACAACATCAGGAACTTCACGCCCGGCGAGGCCAACCGGCGCCTCGAACAAGGGCGGCAAGCGGCCCAGAGCAAGGAACAAGAGCTGCTGGAGCGCCTCCGCGCCTCGGCAGACGGAGCGGGGAAGGCCAAAGAGGCCAAGCGGATGATCGACCGCGTCCGGACCTTCAGCGGTTACCGCGAGTACCCCAAGTACGGCATCGTCGCCCGCTACTTCGTCTACAAGCAGGCCCTGCTGGAGGAAGCCGAGCGCCTTGTCCACGCAGATGTGCTTGGTGACAAGGAAGACATCTTCTACCTCACGTTCCGCGAGCTCCACGACGTCGTGAGCACCCGCCGAGCCGACCAGCAGCTGATCCGCCGGCGCAAGGACGCGTTTCGCTCCTACCAGGCGCTCACGCCGCCCCGCGTGCTCACCTCAGACGGCGAGGTCATCTCCGGGGCCTACCGACGCGACGATGTCCCCACGGGCGCGCTGATGGGCCTACCGGTCTCCGCCGGGACCATCGAAGGGCGCGCCCGCGTCATCCGAGACATCGCGCAGGCCGACGTCGAACCTGGCGACATCCTCGTCACCACCTACACCGATCCCAGCTGGACACCCCTGTTCCTCGCAATCAAGGGCCTGGTGACGGAGGTCGGGGGCCTGATGACCCACGGCGCGGTGATCGCGCGCGAGTACGGCTTGCCGGCGGTGGTCGGAGTTGAGCACGCCACCAACCTGATCCGGGATGGGCAGCGGATCCGGGTGCATGGAACCGACGGATACGTCGAGATCCTGCCCGACCCGGGCCACACACGCGACGACGGCGCCGCGCCACCTGGCGGCTCGCCATAGTTTCCGTCAGGGCTCGACGAGCCCGTGCCGGATCGCGTACCGGGTCAGCTCGACGTGACCACTCTCGGTGTCGCCGTACTTACGAAAGCGACGACTAAGAGCGTGGAAGCGTCAGGCGCGGAGCTTCTTGCGGACCGCCAACCCGAGTGCGGTTAGCAGTACACCGGCGAGCAGGATCACGGTGACGGCGAAGCCCGTCATCGGCAGCTGCCCGGCGTTGGCGCTGGTCGTCGACGCCGGGGTCGTCGACGTCGGCGTGGTCGCGGCCGACGAGGTCGTCGTCGGCGTGGTGGTCGTCTTCGGGGTGGTCGTCGTCGAGGTGGTGTTGGCCAGGACGACGACCGTTCCGTGCATGAACGGATGAATCTCGCATATGTAGGTGAACGTGCCAGCCGTCGTGAACGTGTGCGATGCGCTGTGGCCCTTCTGCAGCACGCCCGTGTTGAAGCTGCCGTTATTGGCGGTCGCGGTGTGGGCACTCGGACCGTGGTTCGTCCAGGTCACCGTGTCGCCGACGTGAATCGTGATCGTGGCCGGAGTGAACTGGAAGTCGGCGATCGTCACCGATGTGTCATCCGCGTCGTGAGCAGTCGCGGGACGGGCTAGTGAGGAGAGGGCGCCACCCGCGCCGAGCGCGCCCCCCGCGAACGTCACGGTGGCGGCGTGGCTCCGGGCGTGGGCGTCAACGTGCCGGTGGTGGCGCTTGTGAGAGCGTGGTCGTGGCGGGTGGCGTGCGCTCGCGTCAACAGGCGCCACGAGTAGGGCAATGGCGATCACCGCCGCCGGCAGTAACCGAAAAAATCTCATCGCCACACCCCTCAGGACGCTCGATCCGGTGTGCACCTTCCGCGACCTTTCCAGACGAGCTCGTTTCAGCTCGATGCCTGCTGGAGCGCGGTGACGAGTCCGTAGACGGCAAACGCGCTCGCGATAAGGCTGAGCGTAAAGGCCGGCCACACGCGTTGCCGGCGCTTGATTGCGAACAGGGGATACACCGCGAACACGATCAGCTGGCTCAGCCACAGCGCGACCAGCGACGGCTTGACCAGCGAGTCGTAGAACCCGTCGGGGTCGATCAGCGTGAACGGCGCGACGAGCACGACGACGACGCCGATCACGGCCGCAATCGGTCGGATCCGCCACCGTCCTATCGCGTGGACGAGCCGGGTCAGCGCCAGGTACTCGCACAGGATTATGCCGGCGGTGCTGACCGCGACCCCGATCCCGATCGCCCGGGCGAGGCCGACGCTCGCGAATTGCTCGGCGACGCTCACGCCCGGAATCTCCGTGTGGAGCAGTCCGGGCGCAGCGGCCAGCGGCGCCACCGCGAGCACGATGACGACGGCGGTGACGACGAACGCCCCGGCCAGCCCGCGGCGGATCGTGCGTGCCGGCGCGGCGAGTTCGCCGCCGAGGAACACGGGCAGGCTGCCGCAGATGTAGAGCAGCGAGGTCTGCGCGCTCTCCCTGGCCAGGGCGCCGGCTGGGGCGTCCGTGCCGAAGCTCGACAACGGCGTCGAGATGTTTGCGAGCGTGACGCCGTCGAGGATGCCCGCGAGCACGAGCTGGCCGGCGGCGATTATGCCGAGCACGATCAAGGTGGCGGCGCGGCCGGCGATCATGACGGTGGCGATCGCGACTGGGATCAGCAGCGCGAGCGCCGTCTGATAGGGGCGGATGCCCGGGATCACTTCGGGCAGCAGGTCGTAGACGATCTGCACGGTCGTGTAGACGATGTACAGCCCGTAGCTGAACGCCCAGATCGCCGCCTGCGCGAGCGCGATGCGGCGGCCGGCCGCGGCCTCGACGAAGCCGTACAGCCCGCCGGCGCCGTTGATGTGGCGCGAGTAGCGCAGCCAGATTGCCAACGGCGCGACGAACACCACCGCCGCGGCGAGCATCGCGAGGCCGGCCGAGTCCGCGGAGTCCTCGATGACTCCGGGCACCGCCCACGCCGCTAGCGCGAGCGGGCCGCCGAAGGAGGCGATAGCGACGCCGGCGAAGGCCCAAGCCGGGATCGGCCGCTCGGTCGCGGGCCGTGCGACGCCGGACGCCTCGCCGTCGCCGTTGACTGGGTGAGTGCCCGCGTCGCCGCGGGCACTCACCCTGGTCTCTGCCATTCGCGCCCCCCCGGGAGGCTGCTAGCTCCAGCCGCCGGAGGACGAGCTGGTCGAACTGGTCGACGAGCCGCCCGATGACGTGGTGGCGCTGGCGGCGCCGGCGGTGATCTCCGAGCCGGAAGGAGCGACCAGCCACCACTTGGCGCCGAATCCGTCGCTGCCCTCGCCCTTGGTGCTGCCGGCGCTCGTGTCGGCGACGAAGTAGTACAGCGGGTGTCCCTTGTACGTCACCTGCTCGGTGCCGTCCGAACGCGTCGTGGTTCCGAGGTCAGACGCGTCGACGCCTGAGCCGGCGGTCGGATTGCCCTTGGTGAGCAGCGGCGGCCACGCCTTGGCGCAAGTTCCCATGCAGGCGGACTTTCCGCCGCTGTCGGCCACCCACAGGTACAGCGCGTGCCCGTTGGGGCCTGCGAGGTAAGTGCCGCCCGAGCCCTTCGCAGTCTTGACAGTTACTCCACTAGCCGCTGCGGCGGTGGTGGAGGTTGTGGACGCTGCCGGCGCCGTCGCGGCCGCCGCGGTCGCCGTGGTGGTCGAGCTCGAGCTGCTCGAGCTGCCACATCCGGCGACGATCAAGGCTGCGGTCGCCAGTGCGGCGACCCCGACTATGCGGAACCTCGCGGTTCTCCGACTGGCCATAGTTATCTCCTAGTTGGTTGGTTTCAGTTGACCGTCGAGTGGACGGTTACTTGTGAAGACCCCGAGAGGAACCAGAACCTTCCGCGCCCAGATTGTGAAAAGGCGACGGCTCAGAGGCCGATCCGGCCGAACAGCTGCCGGGCGGCGCGTTCACCGGTCTCGACGGCCCCATCGAGGAAGCCGATGTTGTCCGTCGACGTGTGTTCGCCGGCGAACAGGAACCGGCCGTCGGCGGCGCCGGCAAGGTCGCCGTAGCTCGCGGCCTGACCCACGCGGTAGTACGAGTAGGCGCCGTGCACCCACGGGTCGCGCGCCCAGTGATCCTCGTAGGCGCGGCCGGTGTAGGCGGCGGTCGTTCCGGGAAAGAGGTGCTCGATCTGACCGAGCGCCCAGTTGACGTCGCGCGGCGGTGCGGTTCCGTGGGCCTTGCCGGTGAGGCCGGCGCGACCGACGCGCCCGCCCGGGAATGCCAGGTACAGCGCCGGGCTGGCGTTGGGGCCGAGCTGGACGGTGTCGTCCCACGCGCAGGCGAGGCGCTGCCACTCCCCGTAGGTGGCGCCGCCGTAGCCGAGCGCGGGCCAGGTCTTGTGGCTCAGCTCGAGATGGATCTTGGCGTTCGTGCCCATGCCCATCGTGTCGATCACGTGACGCTTGGCGCTCGACAGCCCGGAGCGCTCGAGCTCGACATGACGGAGCGTGCTGAACGGCAGCGCGAGCACGACCAGATCGGCGGTCTTTTCCACGCTCTTGCCGGCGACGTCGAACACCAGCGCGACCGTGCCGTCCGCGTTCTCGCGGATCGCGACGAGGACGTGGTCATGTCGGACCGCGTCAACGGGCAGCGCTTCGATCATGCCCGAGACAAGTTGGTCGTTGCCACCTACGATCGTGTAGCGCTCGTCGTCACCGGGCAGCGGGTACAGCGAGGACCGGGGGTTGCCGGTCAACAGCACGATCAGATCGAGCGCCGACTGGTCATCCGGGTCCCCGCCGTTCTCGGTCACGGTGTCAGCCATCATCAGCTTGCCGAACCGGCTGCCCGAGCCGATCTCGGTGCTGTCCAGCCACTCCGGCACCGACATCCGGTCGAGCCGCGCCGTGCCGGCGGGGGTGGTCATCTCGTGTGCGGCCTTCCGGAACGCCGGAAAGCCGACGTCGTGCCAGTCGGCGTTCGCCTCGGCGTAGGTGTACAGGCGGCCGTCGATGAAGAACACCTCGTCGCCGGTCAGCAGGTCGCCACCGTTGACCACGACCTGCTTGAGGCCGAGACGCGTGGCCAGCCTGCGGATCGCGGTCTGGTCGCTGTTCAGGAACGAACCTCCGTGCTCGGTGACGAGCGCCCCGGAGAAGTAGTCTCGGAGCGTCCAGCAGCGACCGCCGGCGCGATCGGGATTGGCCTCATACACCGTCGAGAGCACGGGGTCGCCGGGACTCTGAGTCCAGAGCATGTGCGCGCAACGAAGGCCGGCGAGCCCGGCTCCGACGATCGCGATCCGCGGATGGGCCTGTAACTTCGCGATGCGGAACGCGAGCGCGGCCGCCGGGCTTCGGGCCAGCGCGGCGCCCGCCGCCAGCCCGCCGGCGCCGACGAGTACCTCGCGCCGAGTGCGCCGATCAGCCTCGCCGGCGCGGCCCAGCACCTCGTCGACGGGAACGCCGGTGCGCTCACCCTGCTCGTGCGCCGCGAACAAGCGGCGCGCGCGGATCATTCCCGGCGAACGCGCCGCCCGGGCGCGTCGAGCACCCATCCCAGGCATGGCGCGGTAGGTTAGCCCCGGGCGCGATCGTGGACCCGTCCGCAAGTCCTACGACTTACGGCCGAGCCCACTAAGACGGGATGCCGACGCCCGAGTACCCCATCCGGCGCGCCTCGTCGACGGACACGATCTCCCGTCCGAGCGGCCACAGCGATACTGGGATCAGCTTGAAGTTCGCGAGGCCGAGCGGGATTCCGATGATCGTGATGCACTGCGCGATGCCGGTGATCAGGTGAGCGAGCGCGAGCTCCCACCCGCACAGCACCACCCAGATGATGTTGCCGATGAGCGACCCGACCCCGGATGTGTCCTTCTTCACGAGCGTCCGGCCGAACGGCCACAGGCAGAACCTGGCCATCCGCAACGCCGCGAACCCGAACGGGATCGTGATGATCAGAATGAACGCGACCAGCGCGAAGAAGGTGTAGAGGATCGCCAGCCACAGGCCGCCGAAGATCAGCCAGATGACGTTGAGGATGAGTCGCACTTAGCTCGCCGATGGCGGGGCAGCGGTCGGATCGTCGGCGACCGCGTCCTCGAGCGCCTTGGCCTCCTCGGCGCTCAGATGGTGCCGGACCACGCGGCCGCCTTGCCCTTCGAGCGCGCTGACCATCGCGTCGACGTGATCTGGCGAGGCCATCATGAGCACGGCCGATGACCCCTCGGGCACCTCCCGCCGCAACTCGTCAAAGAACGCGCCGCGGAGATGCGGAGAGTGCCGCTCCTGGGCTACGCCGCCGGCGAGTCCACCTCCGACGAGCCCCACCGCAAGCCCGACCGGGCCGCCGAACAGGCCGATCGCGGCGCCGGCGATGGCACCTTCCGCAGTCTTCTTGCCGACGAACTCCAGCTCGTCGTCCGCATCCACATAGCGGCCGGCGAAGGTTCCTCGCACGATTATGCGGTTGCGCCGGTGGTGCTCGACGAACGCGACCTGGTCCGCCCAGGCCACACCGTCGACCGACCGCGGCGCGCGCGAGTAGGCCTCCTCGGCGCCCTCGGTGTGTCCGAATTCCATCAATGCGAAATCGAGGCCGTTCGTATCCATGGTGGCGACCTTAGGGAGCCCGCGGCGAACCGCGTCCCCCGAATCGGGTGATGCGGCGGGTCGCTTGGGAAGAAACGGTGAAATAGTCACCGTTTCTTCCCAAGCGGTCGGTGCCCCAGTCAGCCGCGTGCGCCGGCGAGCCGGATCGCAATCAGTAATTCCTGCACGTCGGCGAGGTCGCGCAGGTCGCAGCCCGTCTTCTCCTCGATCCGGGCGAGCCGGTGGTGGGCGGTGTTGACGTGGATGTACAGGCGCTGCGCCGCGACCTTGGCGTTCAGGTTCGCCGACGCGTATGCGAGCAGCGTCGCCGTCAGCGCGCCGCCGCCAGCCGTGTCCTCCTCGACGAACCGGCGAACGGCCGGCGCCAGCAGCCGCAGCACGGTCCCGTCGCCGCGCAACGTCAGATAGTCGAACGCGCTCAGGTCGGGCAGCGCCATCACCCCACCGCCGGGTGGGAGCGACTCGAGCGCGGCGCACGCCTCGCGGTAGCCGTCCGGGAGGCCCGCGGTCGTCTCGAGCGGGGTGCTGATCCCGATCGCGAGCCGGACGCCGGTAGCCGCCAGGTCCCGCTGCGCGCGTTCGACAGGCTCGGTCAGCCGGCGGGCGTCATCGCCGTCCAATGCGCGGACGATCACGATCTCGTCCTGGCGTACGACGGTCAAGGGACGGAGCACGGCGCCGGTGGCCCGCGCGAGCGCCGACGCCGCGGACCTGAGCGCGAGCTCGTCGTCGGCGGGCGACACTGGCACCGCCGCGATCAGCACGCACCGCCCGCGCGAATCGAGTCCCGCGGCGCGGGCGGCGGTGAGACGAGGGCCAGGCGCCGGCTCGCGGCCGGCCAGCAGGTCCTCGAGCAGATCGCGCCGCACGCGGTCGCCCTCAGCCAGGAGCAGCTGCTGCGCCTCTAGGTACGCCTGGGCGGCGTGGGTGCTCGCGAGGTCGATGAACTCCATCACCAGGCGCGCGGCGTCGAGTGCGGCCGCCGCCGCCTGTGCGTCCTCCGCGGCGAACTCGACGATCGCGTCCCAGATCACGCGGTGACCGATCCGGAAGGCCTGGAGGAAGTCGGCGAGCGGCACTCCACGGCGGGCACGCAGTGCGGCGTGCGGACCGATGAACGCAAGCTCCTGGGCGGTCACCGGCTCGCCTCGGACGAGGCTCGAGCGGAGCGCGTCGTGGTTCTCCGCGACGTGCTCGGTGACGTCGGCCAGGATCACCGGATCGTCGATCGCCGAATAGGCGGGGATCGCGGCCCGGATCTCGCGCAGGCTCCCAGTGGCGAGCTCTGCCCGGCGCGCCGCCAGCATCGTGGCGATGCGTTCGATGGCGACGACGCCGGGCATGAGCAATGACCTCAAGCGGTCACTCGGGGGTCGACGTGCCCCGCCGGCGACGTGGACTCGGTCGCGCCGATCCGCACGGGGAGATCAGCCAGCACCCGTGAGAGGAGGCCGAGCAACGGTCCGCACAGCAACGACACCCACACGCTGAACGCCACCCATGGCCACGGGGTCGACAGCAGCCCTCCGAGCGCGCCCGTCCCGGCCGCCAGCGGGTGCGTGGTCAGTGCGAGCCCGAGCGCGGCCACAGTGTGCGGTCCGGCGGCGCCCGGGACGTAGTTGTCCAGACCCGTGGCGAACCACCAGAACAGCACCGACGCGGCGCAGGCGAACGCGGGCGCGGCCGGCAGGTAGTCACTCGCCGACAGTGACGAGATCAGCACCAGGCCTCCGCCGACGATCGCGATCGCGAGCGAGATGCCCCACAGGCTCGGGAGGCCCGCCAGCGCAGGCCCGAGCGTCATGATCACGATCGCGCCCACGGTTCCCGTCGTGCACGCGATCAACGCCTTGCGCAGCGCGACGCGGTCGGCGCCGAGCACGTAGTAGAGGCCCCAGGTCACGAACGTCGCCGGCAGCACCAGCTGGAACTTCTCCGGGAGCCCGAACTTGCCGAACACGCCGTCGGCGACCGTGAACCAGTGCAGGTTGAAGTTCAGCGTGAACTCCGACCACAGGAACGCGACGATGCCGATGCTGAGCGCCAGCGGCACGGCCATTTTCACTCGATTTGACATTGCGGTTACTCCTTCCTCAGGTGAGTGGATTTGTGGCCGGAACGATCTCTCGGACGGGGCTCTGGGTCATTGGGAACCGACCCTATGCTTCGGCCGGTAGCGTTGTGTTCCGGCCACAACCGCTCGCCTGCGCAGTCGCGATCTACTTTGCGCCCACCCCCGCGGGCGGCTCGATCGCGCGCTTGAGGATCTTGCCCGTCGGGCCCTTGGGCAGCTCCTCGACAAACCAGACGTGCCGCGGGTACTTGTAGGCGGCGACGTTGGCCTTGACGTAGTCGCGGACGTCGGACTCCGTGACGTCAGCATCGGGCTTGAGCGCCACCGCGGCTCCGACCTCCTCGCCGAGCTCGGCGTGGGGGACGCCGATGACCGCGGCCTCGCGGACGGCCGGATGCTCGTACAGGACCTCTTCGATCTCGCGGGGATACACGTTGTAGCCGCCGCGGATGATCAGCTCCTTCTTGCGATCGACGATGAAGTAACAACCCTCCTCGTCGACCCTCGCGATGTCACCGCTGTAGAACCAGCCGTCGGAGTCGATCGCCTCGGCGGTCGCCTCGGGGCGGTTCCAGTAGCCCTTCATGACGTTGTGGCCACGGATCGCGATCTCGCCCGCCTCGCCCGCGGCCGCCTCCTCGCGCTGGTCGTCGACCAGCCTCATCTCGACCCCCTCGATCGGGGTGCCGATGGAGCCGGGCTTGCGCTCGCGGTCGGGATGGTTGAAGCACGCGACCGGCGACGTCTCCGACAGGCCGTAGCCCTCGAGGATGATGCACCCGAAGGTCTCCTCGAACCCACGCAGCACCTCGACCGGCAGGGCGGCGCCACCCGACACGCAGACCCGCAGTGTGCTCACGTCGAACTCGTCGCGATCGGGATAGTGGAGGAGCGCGGAGAACATCGTCGGCACGCCCTCGAACACCGTGACCCCATCGTGCTCGATCGTCGCGAGCGCCTTGTCGGGTCCGAAGCGGGGAATCAGCGCGAGCGCAGCGCCGGCGCTGACGGCGGCGTTCAGGGCGCAGGTCTGGCCGAACGCGTGGAACAGCGGCAGCGCGCCGAGGACCACGTCCTCGTGGTCGAGCGAAAACAGCGCCTTGCTGACGTCGGCGTTGATCGCGAGGTTCGAGTGGGTTAGCTCGGCGCCCTTCGGCTTGCCGGTCGTCCCCGACGTGTACAGAATGACCGCGGTGTCGTCGGCCGCGCGGTTGACGACCTCCTCGACCGGCTCGACGTTTCCGAGCAGCTGGCCGAACGACACCGGCTCGACCACGATGCACTCGGCGCCCGCCGCGGTGGCACCCTGCTCGGCGGCGTCAGCGAACTCGTGCCAGGCAAAGATCAGCTTGGCCTCGGGGTCGCCGAGGTAGAACTCGACCTCCCGCTGCTTGAGCAGGACGTTCATCGGCACGACGACGCCGCCGGCGCGCAGAACGCCGTAGTAGGCGAACGCGAACTGGGGCACGTTCGGAAGCATGATCCCGACTCGGTCGCCGGGCTCGACGCCGTGCTGGCGCAGCAGGCCCGCGACGCGAGCGGTCGCCTCGTCGAGCT
This sequence comes from uncultured Solirubrobacterales bacterium, assembly GCA_963701945.1. Lineage (GTDB taxonomy): Bacteria > Actinomycetota > Thermoleophilia > Solirubrobacterales > Solirubrobacteraceae > Palsa-465. The sequence continues at coordinate 293,782 of CAVPBV010000005.1, forward strand.
CGGAGTAGGTGATCACGAGTTCGTCGATCCGCAGCGCGGGACTGTCTGGATACCGCTGCGCGGATGTGGTCAGGTTATTGGCGAGGTTCTCGTTCATCGGCGGTCCTTCTTTTCGGGAGTTGGGGTGAGAGGAGCGTCCCTCAGCCGGCCCGCCGAGAACATGGGAGCAGGGGCCTAATTCGGGCGCCCGCGATTGTGCGACGCAACCAATTCGGCGTCGGCGAGCCGGGCCGCGATCAGGATCTCGATCAGGTCGCTCACGCTGCGCAGGTCGTATCCGGTCCTCTCAGCGATCCGGGACAACCGGTAGTGGGCGGTGTTCACGTGGATGTGGAGGTTGTCGGCGGCGCGGCGCGCGTTGAGGTCGCAGGCGACGTACTCGCGGAGCGTCGCGATCAGCGGGCCGCCGTCCGCCATGTCCTGTGCGACGAACTCGTGGACCGCCGAGGGGATCAGGCGGCCGGTGGTCGGGTCGGCGCGGAGCGTCAAGTATTCGAACGCGCTCAGCTCGGACAGGGCGACGACCCCGGGCGCAGATCCACGTGCGATCCGGATCGTGCTCGACTCACGGTAGGCCTCCGGGATCTGCGCCAGCCCCGACACCGCGGTGCTGACGGCCACGGCGAGCGGCAGGCCGGCGTCGGCGAGCCGCTGCTGGACGTCGGTGAGGCGCGTCGTGAGCGTCTCCGCGACGCCGTCCGTGGCCGGCACGACGAGCACGATCTCGTCCTGGCGGACGACCGCAAGCGGAACCGCGCGGCCGCCGATCGCGCGCGCCAACGCCGCCGCGCCCCCGCGGAGCAACTGCTCGTCGTCGGGTGCCGGGTACGGAGTCGCGGAGATCACGACGAACGCCGAGTCGCCGGTCAGCCCGGCCGCCCGGGCCGAGTCGAGCCGCGGCCCCGGTTCGAGCTCCCGGCCGGCGAGCAGGTCCTCGAGGAGGTCGCGGCGGATCCGCTCTCCGGTGGCTGCGAGCTGCTCCTGGGTCTCGAGGTAGACCTCGGCAGCGTGCGTGGTCGCGACCTCGAAATAGCGCGGCAGGTGCGATGCGAACGCCAGCGCGGCTCTCCGCGACTCGTCGTCGTGCGCAAGACCGAGCGCGGTGTCCCAGAGCACCCGCTCGCCCACGTAGAACGCCTGCACGAACTCGGTGACCGATACTCGCTTGGCGCGCCGGGCCGCGTGCGGGCGGACGAACAGCAGATCCTCGCGGGTGACCTCGCGGTCGGCGTCGAGGCTCTCGAGGCTGGCGTGCAGGTGCGCGACGACGTGGGCGCGGATGTCTGCGCGGAACTGCTCGTCCGCGGTTCGGTAGGCCGGCACGTCCAGCACGATCCGCTCTGTGGCCTCGTCGGCCATCGCTTCCAGACGCTGCTCGAGCGCCTCTCGGAGCGCGACGATCGCAGGGTCCCGGTTCATGTCAACGCTCTCCTCGGGGGCGATTGTACGCAGCACACAACGGAGGCCCTGGAACTTAGGTTTCTGATCCGATGCGCTGGGACCTTCGCGGCGCGAGTCTTATTGCACAAGCACAACGTAGAGAGGAACGATGAGCGATAACCCGTCAACTGAGATCAAGAAGCGATCGCGCCGCCGGCGCACGAGCGAGGCGGCTCGGTCGGGCCTGGACGTGATGCTGAGCGACGCCGCGTCCGGCGGTACGCCGCGGTTCATCGCGCCGGGCTCGGCCGTCAAGATCAGCGCCGGGCTGGCGCGCCGCCCCCAAAGGGTGATCGGCCGCGCCGCCGGCCTCGGCGCCGAGCTCGCCCGCGCGGCGACCGGCCGCTCGGAGCTGACGCCCGCCAAGGGCGACAAGCGTTTCGCCGACCCCGCCTGGGAGGGCAACTGGCTGTTCCGGGGGATGCTCCAGAGCTACCTGGCGATCGGCGACACCGTCGACGGACTGATCTCCGACGCCGAGGTCGATTGGCGCGCCGAGCGGCGAGCGCGGCTCACGGCCGGGAACGTCCTCGACGCGATCGCCCCGACCAACTTCGCCTGGTCCAACCCGACGGTGATCAAGGAGGTCGTCGACACCGGTGGCGGCAACCTGGTCCGCGGCGCGCGCCATCTCATCCACGATCTGAACACGCCGTCGCGACTGCCGGCGACCGTCGACACGAGCAAGTTCGAGGTCGGCGTCAATGTCGCGGCCACGCCCGGATCGATCGTGCTCCGGACCGACGTGTTCGAGCTGATCCATTACCAGCCGACGACCGATCAGGTGCGGGAGGTACCGATGCTGTTCATCCCGCCAACGATCAACAAGTTCTACGTGCTCGACATCTCGCCGGGGCGGAGCATGATCGAGCATTACGTCGCCCAGGGGCAGCAGGTGTTCGCGATCTCCTGGCGCAATCCCGGGCAGGAACAGGGTCACTTCGACCTCGACACCTACGCGCAGGCGGTCGCCGAGGCACGGGACGCGGTTGCCTCGATCACCGCGCAGACCTCCGTCCATCTGGCTGCGGCGTGCTCGGGCGGCATCATCACCGCCGGCCTCCTCGGGCAACTCGCGGCGGCGGGCGAACTGGACCGCGCCGCGAGCCTGACGCTGATGGTGTGCGCGCTCGACAACGACACCGAGGGCACGATGACGGCGCTCACGACCCGCGACGTCGCGGCGGCCGCGGTCGCCGAGTCGGCGCGCAAGGGCTACGTCGACGGGCAGGCGCTCGCCGGCGTGTTCACTTGGCTGCGCCCGAACGACCTGGTCTGGAACTACGTCGTGAACAACTACCTGCTCGGCAAGGAGCCACCGGCGTTCGACATCCTCTACTGGAACCAGGACACCGTCCGTCTCGCCGCGGGCCTGCACCGGGACTTCATCAACCTCGGGCTCGACAACGCGTTCGCGCATCCGGGCGCGCTCAAGGTCCTCGGCGAGCCGGTCGACCTCGGAGCGGTCGATCTCGACACGTACTTCGTCGCGGGCGCTTCGGACCACATTGTCCCGTGGGAGAGCGCGTACAACGGCGCGCTGCTGTTTGGCGGCAATCGCCGGTTCGTGCTGTCGCGGAGCGGCCACATCCAGGCGCTCGTCAATCCGCCGGCGCCGGAGGGGACCGAATCCCGGTCCAGCTTCCGCGTTGCCGACGAGCTGCCTGCGACTCCCGAGGAATTCGTCGCGCAGTCGCCGCAGCTGCCCGGGAGCTGGTGGGGGGACTGGGACGCCTGGCTCGCGGAGCGGTCCGGCGGCCTGAAGCCCGCGCCGAAGTCTCTCGGCAACGCAAAGTACAAGGCGCACGGAAAGGCACCAGGGAGCTATGTACTTGCCAACTGACGATCTCCCGGGGGTTCCGGACGAGCGCTGGTGGGGTGACCACCTGCGGGAGACTCGCTGGGCGCTCGAGGCATCGCGTTTGCTCGCGGACCCGGTCTTCCATGGTCGCGGAGTTCCGCGCGGCGATGGCCGCCCCGTCATCTTGATGCCCGGGTTCGGCGCCGGCGACCAGACGATGCTCGTCCTCGCCGCCTGGCTGCGGCGGATCGGATACCGCCCGCAGCTCTGCGGATTCGTCACCAACACCGGCTGCTCGGACCGCGCGGTCGATCGGGTCGAACGCCGCATCGAGATGCTCCACGACCACCACGGGCGCCGGATCGCGCTGATCGGTCACAGCCGCGGCGGTCACTACGCCCGCGCGCTCGGACACCGCCGTCCGGACCTCGTGTCCCACGCGATCTCGGCCGGCGCCGGACTGCGCGGGATGCTCGCGACGAGCTACCCGACGCAGCGGGCCGCCGCCGCTGCGCGCGGCGTAATACTACGGAGCGGCCGCGCTCGGTCGTCGCGCTGTATGACCGACGCGTGCGACTGTCGGTTCGCATCCGACTTCGACGGCGCGTTCCCGATCGACCGGGTCCGTCTGACGAGCATTTACTCCAAGGGCGACGGCGTTGTCCGCTGGCAGGCCGCGCTCGTCCCATACGCCACCTGCGTGGAAGTGACCGGAAGCCACGTAGGGCTGGTCTTCAACCGCAAGACCTATCGGGCGATCGCGACCGCGCTCGCCGACCCCGAACTAACGCTCGAACCAAAACTGGAGGACCCCGATGGTAACCGCACCCGCTGACCTGTTCGAGGGCCTAGGCCATGCCCTGTCCACCGACTACTTCTTCTTGCGCGAGCAGCTCACCGAGCAGCAACTCGAGGTGCTGCGGCGCGTGCGTCTGTTCGTCGACGACGAGGTGCTGCCGGTGATCGGCGGCTACTGGGAGCGCGCCGAAATGCCCTGGCCCTTGATCCAGCGGCTCGGCGAGCTCGGGATCGTCGGCGAAGACATCCAGGGCTACGGCTGCCCCGGGTTCGACCCGATCTCGCTCGGGCTCATCCACATGGAGCTCAACCGCGGGGACGGCAGCCTCGGGACCCTTCTCGGGGTCCAGGCCGGCCTGGCGATGAAGTCGATCGCGATGCTCGGGTCCGAGGAGCAGAAGCGGCGCTGGCTTCCGGAGATGGCACGAGTCGAGAAGCTCGGCGCGTTCGCGCTCACCGAGCCGAACCACGGCTCCGATTCGGTCGCGCTCGAGACGAACGCGCGCCGAGTCGGCGACAGCTACGTCCTCAACGGCGCCAAGCGCTGGATCGGGTCCGGGAGCATCGCGGATGTGGTTGTGGTGTGGGCGCGAAACGAAGACGGCAGGGTCAACGGGTTCCTGGTCGAGAAGGGCACGCCCGGCTACGAGGCGGCGGTGATCGAGGGCAAGGGGTCGCTGCGCGCGATATGGCAGGCGCAGATCTCGCTCGAGGACGTCGAGGTCCCGGCATCGAACCGCCTGCCGGGGGCGAACAGCTTCAAGGACACCGGGCGCGTGCTCGCCGGGACGCGGAGCACGTGCGCCTGGGCGGCGCTCGGGCACGCTGTGGCCGCGTACGAGACGGCGCTCACCTACTCCAAGCGGCGCGAGCAGTTCGGCCGGCCGCTGGCGAGCTTCCAGATCGTCCAGGACCGGCTGGTGAAGATGCTCGCCGAGGTCACCTCGATGCAGCTCTACTGCCTGCAGATCGGCCGGCTGGCCGAGCGGGGGGAGCTGAGCGACACGATCGCCGGCCTGGCAAAGCTGAACAACACCCGCAAGGCCCGGCAGGTCTGCGCCGAGGCGCGAGACATGCTCGGCGGCAACGGGATCCTGCTCGAGAACCACGTGATCCGTCACATGGCCGACATCGAGGCGATCCACACCTACGAGGGCACGGAGACGATGCAGACGCTGATCGTCGGCCGGGACATCACCGGCATCGGGGCGTTCGCATAAGGCTCCGGGCCGCGGAGAGCCTGCCCCGATGGCGCGGAGTGAGGCGCGTTCGCGTAGAGGTTCTGCCTCGCGCGCCCCTTCCCGGGGCGCGCGAGGCAGATCACATCCAGGAGCTCTAGGCCCGATCAGTCACCGCCGAGGAACGCCGCCGGCAGGTTCCGGCCGGGCACCTGTCGGCAGGTAGATCTTCGGATCGCCCGGATACGCGACCCGCCAGTCGTGCGCCGAGTACCAGTCGAACCGGTTCAGCTGCTGCGGGTTGACGTGGTCCGGACCATCGAAGTGGCTGCTCGGCCCTGCTGCGCGCTCCACGCCTCCCAGGCCTTGTAGACCGACTCCATGTTGGCCGGCACGACGCCCTGCGGGCGGAATGCCTGGCGCTCGGCCGCGGTGGCGTCGGCCGCCGACGCGGTGAACGTCGTCGGATAGCCGGGGGCGCCGAGGGTGAGCGGGATCTGGTTCGGCTGGACGTCGAAGGGCGCGAAGGCCGATCTCGGATGGTCGGTGAACGCGCCGTACATCGGCTCCGCCGCCAGGTCCTCCTGGTTCATCGCATGGATGCCGAGGATCTGCTCGATCGTCTTGACCATGTTGAGCTGCGTGTAGTAGTCGTCGTCCACTCCGGAGGCCGAGTAGGGGCTGACCACGAACGCCGGGCCGCGGTGGCCGTCGACGTGGTCGACGCCGTTCTGGGTGTCGTCCTCCACGATGAAGATCGCCGTGCTCCTCCAGAACTTGCTGTGCGAGATCGTGTCGATCACGCGGCCGACGGCGAGGTCGTTGTCGGCGACCTGGGCGACGGGTCCGGCACGTCAGCTGCCCGTCGTGTGGTCGGTCATCAGCCACATGAACGTCAGGTTGGGCATCCGGCCGCTCTTCTCCTGCTGCTGGAACACCGGCAGCCACTGGTCGACCCGGTACTGGTCCGGGATCGAGAGCTGGAAGTTCGGGAAGCACGACATCGGTGATCGCCTGCAGCGACGGGATGTCGGACTGAGCCGCACGTGTACTGGCACGGGTTGCTGATCGGCTGCGTGGCCCTTGTGCCCGTCTTCCAGCCACTGCGACTCCAGGTACCACTCGTCCCAGGCCGAGCAAATCGTGCCTTTAGCAGATCTGAACGTTCTCGCAAGGTGCGTTCGACGCGAGGCTGTACGGGTTGTAGATGTACTCGCCGAAGTTCTGCACGCTCAGACCAGCCTTCTCGGCCGCGTTCCAGAGGAAGCCGTCGCGCTGGTAGGCGAGCGCGTCACCGCCCTGCGACGGATAGGACCGGTAGAACGCCCCGAACTCCTTCTCGACGTAGTCGTTGGCCTCGGCCTGGACGATCCAGTTGTGACCGTCGGCCGAGAGCGTGCCCTCGTCGTAGAAGTTGTCCAGATCGCCGAACCGTTCGCCAGCGCGTGGGCGTTCGGCGTGATCTGTCGCGCCGAACTGCGCCGGCCGGGATCGCCGTTGCAACCGGCTGGCCTCGAGGCTGGTGATGTCGCCGAGGTCCTGGTCGTAGGTCCGGTTCTCCCTGACGATCACGACGATGTGCTTGATCGGCGAGTAGCCGCCGAGGTGGGCCGGGATGACCTTCGGCACGGTGTCGTAGTCGCCCTGGTTGATCGGCTTGATCTGGTTCCAGTCGTCGTCGGTGAAGACGGTCTGGGTGTCGTGGCCGATCTGCCAGCCGTCGTCGGCATCGTGAACGTGGTCACGCTGCCGGTGTCGTCGATAGGTGTTGCGCCCGTAAGCGTTGCAGTCGCTACAGACCGGCTCGGTGTAGGGACCCTTGTTGATGCAGCGTAGCTCGCATTGTTGGGGTACCCCGTGCATGATGTGGTCGGCAGAGGTTCGACAGTGGGGCCCTGGGCGCCGATGCCCTTGTCGTTGGTGACCACGATCGTGCCCGCGCCGAGCGCCGGGTCGGGCTGGACCTGTACCGGGTACCAGTCGGTCGGGATCAGACCCGACGAAGCGCATCGGCCCGGTCGAGGCCGTCTGTAGCTGTACACGGCGATCGCGTTGTCGCGCCCGATGCTGACCAGCACGTGGTTGGGGTCGGACATGTTGATCGCGTTGGCGTAGCTGCCGACGCTGCGCGCCGGGCACCGGGTTGGTCCGCACCGTTTGGGTCGACGGTGTTCGTCTGCTCGTCGATCACCGAGAAGCTGTCGTCGTTCGAGTTGGCGACAAACAGCGCGCTGCCGTCCTGGTAGAGCGCCGTCGGCTGGAGGCCGACAGGGATCTCCTGTGTCTCCTTACCCTGGTCGCTGCCCAGGCCGGAGTTGAGGCTGACGACCGAGACCGTCCCGGTGATCGCCCCGCCGGTGCTCGAGCAGTTGGACACGATCGGCGTCCCGTCGGACAGGTTCGTGAACTGGTCACTGCCGAGTTGGCCGGCCGGCCGCCCTCGTTGGACACGTAGGCGACCGTGCCGTTGTCGGCGAGCACGACCTGGCGCGGCGCGTTGCCGACCGGGATCTCGTCGAGGCACCGTGTCGGTGGCGGTGTCGATCACGCCGAGCTTGTTGGCGCCGTTGAGCGCCACGTAGAGCTTCGTACCGTCTGGCGAGAGCGCCATCCCGGACGGCAGCTCAGCGCCGTTGGCCACGTCGGAGGCGTCGGTGGGGTTCTCGCCGAGATTCCCCGGCGTCGTCGTAGCCGCTGCAGTAAAAAGCGCCGGCGAGGTCAGTGGGGTCAGTGGGGTCAGGGTCAACGCTGACGCTGCTGCCGCACAGAAAGATCGACGCCTCCGGGGTGGCCGCCCCGGTGCTGTCGTTGAAGCTGAACTTCTGCAGAAACTCCGACTGCGGGACCCAGAGGGTTTCGGTGTCTGGGCCGAGGACGGGCCCGGGGAGAACAGCGGCCCGTCGGCGGCGACCGTCGGATCGTCCCCGGCCGCTGTCCCCGGTGAGCGCCGTCTGCTGCACGATCGTCCCGGTCTTCAGGTCGACGATCGTCAGGTAGCCCTGGAAGTTGTTCCAGCCCGAGCGCCGCCAGGTACTGGCCGTCCGGGCTGATCGTGCTCGACACGAGCCGGGCACCCACCTGTCCGGCGCCGCCCGTGCCGTCGTTGTCGAGGATGCGCTTCCCTAGCGGGGAGATCCACTGGTTCGTCGGGAGCAGGATGCCGTTGGCGTAGGTCTGGCTGACCTGCTCGTCGCCGAACGGATTGAACCCACCGACGCCCGGCGGAGGCGACACCCACCACGAGCGAGGCACGATGCCAGCGCCGCGCCGATCGCCACTCGACCACGTCGACGCCTGCGCGTCCGCACCGACACGAGATTCCTCACGACGTATTCCTCCCCGCAGACAGGTTGTAGTCGACGCCCAGCTTTCGGGCGGTGGCGCGGTGACCGGTGCGCCGGTGGCACCCTATCACCGGCTCCGGGGCGCCCGGTGTTACTGACTTGTATCTATTTTGTGGGCGTGCGATAGCCGCGGCGACCGTCCGGCCCCGGCTTTCACGACGGCACGTAGTCGCTAGGTATATTCGCGGCGTGGACGCCGTCCGGGCGACAGGGCTGGTCAAGCGGTTCGGCGCGACAACCGCGGTCGACGGGCTCGATCTGGTCGATCGAGACGGGCGAGGTGCGCGGGCTGCTCGGCCCTAACGGCGCCGGCAAGACGACTCTGCTGCGGATGCTGCTCGGCTTGATCCGGCCCGACGCCGGCGCCGTCGAGCTCCTCGGTCGCAAGCTCGATCACCTCGGCGGTGACGTGCTGGACGGCGTGGGGGGGTTCGTCGAGGAGCCGGGTTTCTATCCGTATCTGTCGGGGCGAGCCAACCTGAGGCTGCTGGCCAAGCTCGACGGGCGGCGGGACGTGGGCGAAGAGATCGACGACGCGCTGCGCCGGGTCGACCTCGAGAGCCGCGCAGGCGACCGGGTGAGCGGCTACTCGACCGGCATGCGCCAGCGACTCGGGCTCGCTGCGGCGCTGCTCCGCCGTCCGCGACTGCTGCTGCTCGACGAGCCGACCAGCGGACTCGACCCGGCCGGCGCGCGGGCGGTGGCAAAGCTCGTGCGCGAACTGTCCGCCGACGGTGTGGCCGTGCTCCTCTCGAGCCATCAGATCGGCGAGCTCGAGAAGGTGTGCGACTCCTACACCGTCCTGCGCCACGGGCGAGTCGTGTGGGACGGCACCGCCGCCGAGCTCGACGCGCAGGCGCCCGACTCGGCCTACGCCCTGTTCACCAGCGATGATGTGCAGGCGCTCGAGCTGGCGGGCCGGGTCCGGGGGTCCGTGTTCAGCGTGGCGCGCGCGGCGGCCTCGTCGTGGCTGCTCGCGTCGAGGAGATGGACGAGCTGGTGGCCGCGCTCGCCGACGCGCACATTCTGATCCGTCGCCTCGAGCTGGTGGTGAGCCCGCTCGAGAGCATGTTCTTCGCGCTCACGGCGGAGCACGGCGGAACGGCGCTCGACGCGCTCGAGCCCCAGCAGCTGGCAGACACGATCCTGGCGCGGGCGTGAGCTCGCGGCTGGTGGCGCCGTGACGATCCTGAGCGGCGTATGACCACGCTGGCGCCTGCCGCTCCAGCCGCCCCGTCCGAGCCCATCGTCAGCGGAGGGGTCCGCAACGCGTACGAGACCGAGCTCTCCAAGCTGCTGGCTCAGCTCACCACGCGCATCCTGATACTGGTGTGCGCCCTCGGGCCGCTGGCCTTTGCCGCGGTCCTCAAGATCCAGAGCGGCACCCCGTCGGACGCCCTGTTCGGCTTCTGGGTCCACACCTCCGGGTTTGCCATCTCACTGGTGATCCTCGGGCTTCGCGGGGTCGTGGGGATTTCCGATCATCGCCGGCGTGCTGGCCGGCGACCTGTTCTCCTCCGAAGATCGTCACGGCACCTGGAAGACGATCCTCACCCGCTCATGCACCCGCGAGGACGTGTTCGCCGGCAAGCTGCTGGCGGTGGCCGCGTCGGTGGTCGGGCTGATGCTGGTCCTGGCCGCGTCGAGCCTGATCGCCGGGATCGTCCTGGTCGGGGCGCACGCGCTCGTGAACCTGAGCGGAGTTCTGACCTCCCCCGGCCGGATGCTCGCGCTGACCGCTGTCAGCTGGCTGATCTGCCTCCTTCCGGTGCTCGCCTACACGAGCCTCGCTGTCCTGTTCTCGGTCGCGACACGTAACGGCATCCTCGGCGTCCTCGGCCCGCTTGTTGGTCGCGCTCATCACGCAGTTGCTCGACCTGATCGGCAAGGGCGTGATCGTCCACGAGCTCCTGATCGGCTCGGCCTTCGACGGCTGGCACGGCCTGTTCACCAGCCACCCCTACTTCGGCCAGTTGATCGTCGGGAGCGTCGTGTCGGTGCTCTGGATCGCCGCGTGCCTGACCGGCAGCTGGCGTGATCATGCGCCGCCGCGACTTCCTGACCGGGGTCAGCGGGCGAGGGGCCGAGCTGGACAGCTCCACTCAAGGTCGTCGCGGTCAGCACCGCCGTGATCGCTGCCCTCGCGTTCGGGTGCAGCCTCGGGCCGACCGGGGTGACCGCCTACTCGGGTCGCGAGCACGATCGGCCGCGACTTCAACAACGTCACCCTGCTCCAGCAGCAACTGATCGGCCGGCGCGTGCCGCCGAACGCCCGCCTCTACATCCGGCCCGAGTGCTACCGGCCTGCGCGCCCAGGCGGTCAGGCCCGGGGGACTGGAGTTGCTACGTATACGTCTTCCTTCCCCAGGCGAACTCGGTTCCTTACCAGCTGGACGTCGGTCGAGTACGACGTGAGCGTTCAGTACAACGGCTGCTGGAAGGCGCAGTCGCCGCCGGCGTTCGTTGGCGACGCGACGATGCAGGACGCCGCCGGGCGCAACGTCGCCAACCCGCTGTTCATCGTCTACGGCTGCTTCAACATCCTCTGATGCTTCTTCGCGCTCGGCCAGGCGGTGGCGTCCTATGCCCACACGCAGGAGGGTGAGATGGACGCGCCGCCGGTGCTCCGCGCTCGCGGCGGGGCGCTCAGGATCCGAACAGCCGCCACGCCGGGTTCTCCAGCGCGATCAGCATCCAGGCGCCGGCGGCCGCTGACGGCCAGACGTGATACTCGTCTCCGTAGGGGATGCGGGAACCTGGCCGCTCCGGGCGGCTGAGCGGATCACGCCCCGCTCACCCGGCCGCGCTGTTCGCGGCCTGTGTTCGCTTCGTTAAACAGTTCTTAGGCGGTAAAGGTTTGGCCGGGGCACGCCGTTCGTTAGCGGGAGTCACAACGCGTCGGCTCGGCTAGCCGTTTCGGCGGACCAGCGGCCGGTGCCCCCGAATTCCAGGAATTGATGGGTGAAGCCATGACAGACACGCCGTCGCGCCGAGCGCGCTTGAAGCCGATCCTCGTGAAGGTGCCCGAGATCACTCTGATCTTCTGGGTGCTCAAGCTGCTGAGCACCGGAATGGGTGAGGCGATGTCCGACTTCCTGGGTCAGAACAGCGTCCCGCTTGCCGCCGCCGTCGGTTTCTTCGGCCTCGTGCTCGCGCTTTACCTCCAGCTGCGCCAGCCCCAATACCGCCCTGCCTACTACTGGTTCGCGGTGATGATGGTCGCCGTGTTCGGGACGATGGCCGCCGATGCCATCCACGACGGGACCGGCGTCGGCTACAGCGTGACCGCGCCGGCCTTCGCGCTGATCGTGGCCGTGATCTTCTTGCTCTGGTACCGCACCGAGGGCACCCTGTCGATTCACAGCATCGATACGCGCCGTCGCGAGTGCTTCTACTGGGCCGCGGTCCTCGGGACGTTCGCCCTTGGCACCGCCGCGGGCGACCTGACCGCGTATCAGCTGAACCTGGGCTTCTGGACCTCCGCTCTGCTGTTCGGGGCGATCATCGCGATCCCCGCGATCGCCTGGTCACGTCGGTGGATGAACCCGATCGTCGCCTTCTGGTTCGCGTACATCGTCACCCGGCCGCTTGGCGCCTCGTTCGCCGACGGCTTCAGCAAGCCGACGAACGGTGGCCTGAACCTCGGCGATGGAACCGTCAGCGCGATCGCGCTCGTCGTGTTCGTCGCGCTGGTCGTATATGTCTCTCGCAGCAAGCGCAAGGTCCGGGCTACGTCGGCCGGGCACCGGCGCTACCACGCTCCGCACCTCGACCTGGACGTTCTCGAGCCGCAGCCCGCCTCGGCTGACTGACCCCGCGGGGCATGGATGCCCCGCGTCATGGCCCCACGGACGTCGAGCGAAGCGAGACCCAGAATCAGGACCCGGCGAGCGCCCGCTTCAGGTCCTCGACGAGGTCGTCGGGCTCCTCGACGCCGCAGCTGAGCCGCACAAGGTCGGGCGGCACGGCGGCGACCGAGTCCTCGACCGACTGGTGGGTCATCGCCTGCGGCACCTCGATCAGCGATTCGACGCCGCCGAGCGATTCCGCGAGCGTGAACAGGCGCGTGCGCGTTGCGATCTGCGTCGCGTCGGGGTGTCGGAAGCTGACCATCCCGCTGAAGCCGGGCCACCGCACGTCGGTCACGCCGGGGGCGGTGCGCAGGAATTCGGCGACGGCGCGCGCGCTGCGGGCGTGGGCGTCCATCCGGAGATGAAGCGTGCGAAGCCCGCGGTGAACGAGGAAGCAGTCGAACGGCCCCGGGACGGCTCCGGTGGCGTTCTGGACGAACCGCAGTTGCTCGTACCAGTCGTCCGAGCGCGTGACGATCGCCCCACCCACGACATCCGAATGGCCACCGAGGTACTTGGTCGTCGAGTGGGCGACGAAGTCCGCGCCGAGCTCGAGCGGCCGCTGGTTTGCCGGCGTGGCGAACGTGTTGTCGACGGCCACGAGCGCGTCGCGCCGCCGGGCGATCACGCCCTCGATGTCGATCACGTGTAGGAACGGATTGGTCGGGCTCTCGATCCAGATCAGCCGCGTGTCGTCTCGGATTGCCCGCTCGACCGCGGCCAGGTCGGTCTGGTCGACGAGGTCGTAGGTAAGGCCCCAGCGGCTCATGACCTTGTCGACGAGCCGGTACGTGCCGCCGTACAGGTCGGCGGGCAGCACGACGTGCGACCCCGGCTCACACACGACGGTGATCAGCGCATGTTCGGCGGCAAGGCCGGACGCGAACGTCACCGCCCGCCCGTCCTCGAGTTCGCCAAGCGCCTGCTCGAGCGCGGCCCGGGTGGGATTGGCCGAGCGGGAGTAGTCGTAGTCCTCGACGAACTCGCCGGGCCGGGGCTGGGCGTACGTCGAGGTCTGATGGATCGGCGGGATCACCGAGCCGTAGGTCGGATCCGGGGTTAAGCCGGCGTGGACTGCACGGGTGGCGAACGCATCGCGCCGCCCCGCTTGTCGATCTGTCACGACGCCAATGCTTCCAGCAAATCCGTCCGCGTGACGAGCCCCTCGGCGCGGCCGTCGCGCGTGACAAGCAGCGCCTGCTGATCGCCGACAAGCAGTTCGACGGCGTCGCGGACCGGATCCTCGGTGGAGACTGCCGGGAATGGCGGCTCCATCACCTCGACGATCTCGGCGTCGAGGATCGCTGGGTTCTCGGCGGCGCGCTTGAGCAGGCCGCGCTCGCCGATCGCGCCGACCACCGTCGCCGGATCGTGAGCGCTCACCACGGGCAGCTGCGATACGCGGTGCTCGTGCAGGAGCGCGACCGCATCGCGCACCTTGAAGTGCGTCTGGACGGTGACGAGCGGCGGGATCTCGCCAGCCTCGCGCTTGCGCGCGAGCACATCACCGACGAGCAGCTTGGAATCGCGCTCGAGGAAGCCGTACTGGCGCATCCAGGCGTCGGAGTAGATCTTCGACAGGTACGAACGACCGCCGTCGGGGAGGATCACCACGATCAGCGCGTCGGGGTCATCGGTTTCGTGGGCGATTTGCAGTCCCGCGTGGAGCGCGAGGCCGCCGGAGCCGCCGGCGAGGATGCCCTCAAGGTGAGCCAGCCGACGCGTCGTCAAGAACGCGTCTTTGTCAGAAACCGTGATCCAGCGATCGATCAGCGCCGGATCGAACGTCTCGGGCCAGAAGTCCTCACCGACGCCCTCGACCAGGTAGGGGCGGACGTTCTCGGGACCGCCGGAGTAGATCGATCCCTCGGGATCGGCGCCGATCACGACGAGGTCGGGGTTGCGCTCGCGCAGGTAGCGGGCGGTCCCGGTGATCGTGCCGCCGGTGCCAACACCGGCGACGAGGTGGGTGATCTGGCCCACGGTCTGCTCCCAGATCTCGGGGCCGGTCGACTCATAGTGCGCCTGCGGGTTCGCCTGGTTGAAGTACTGGTTGGGCTGGAACGCACCGGGGATCTCAGAGGTCAACCGGTCGGCCACGCGGTAGTAGGACTGCGGCGACTCCGGCGGCACGTCGGTGGGGGCAAGCACCACGTCGGCGCCGTAGGCGCGGAGCAGGTCGATCTTCTCGCGCGACATCTTGTCGGGCATCACCGCGATCACGCGGTAGCCCTTCAGGCGGGCGGCGATCGCGAGGCCGGTGCCCGTATTGCCGGACGTCGGCTCGACGATCGTGCCACCGGGCATCAGTCGCCCATCACGCTCGGCGGCCTCGATCAGCGCCACCGCGACGCGGTCCTTGATCGAGCCTCCTGGGTTGAACGACTCGAGCTTCGCGACCAGGCGCGGGCGCAGGCCGGCGCCGATGCGCGACAGTCGCACGAGCGGCGTGTCGCCGATCGTGTCGAGGATCGAGTCCTGCAGAATCGGTTCGGTGGCGATCTCGGTCATGCTCATAGGATGACGATTCTGCGGCAATCCGACAAGAACCCGAAGATTATGCGACTAATCGAGCACAGATCAGATATTCTTCGGGCTGAGTGCCGAGAGTTCGCGCCGCACCGAATGATCCACAGCCCCCGGTAGACGACATCGACCGGGCCCTGCTCGAACTGCTCGCGCGCGACGCCCGGATCACCAACCAGCGCCTGGCCGACCGCGTAGGGGTCGCCCCGTCTACGGCGCTGGCGCGGCTACGCTCGCTTCGCGACCGCGGCGTGATCCGCGGCTTCCACGCGGAGGTCGACCTGGCCGCGCTCGGCCGCCCGCTCCAGGCGCTGATCGCGGTGCGCCTAGCGGTCCACGCGCGCGACCAGATCGATGACTTCACGGCCACGGTCCGGCAACTGCCCGGGGTGGTGATGGTGTTCCACCTGACCGGCGTCACCGATTATTTGGTGTGGGTCGCCGCGTCGGACGCGCAGGACCTGCGCGAGTTCGTCGTCGACCACCTCGCGACGCACCCGTCGGTCGCGCACGCTGAGACGTCGCTGATCTACGAGCACCAGCGCGGCCCCGGGATCTGGGGGGCGGCGGACCCCGCATGAAGGTGGCGGACGCGGTGTCGGGTCGGAGCGTGGCGAACCTCGCATGAGCCCCGCGGAGCGTGTCACCGGGCTCGGGACCACGATCTTCACCGAGATGAGCGCGCTCGCGCTACGAACCGGTGCGATCAACCTTGGCCAGGGCTTCCCGGACACCGACGGCCCGGCGTCCGTGATCGAGGCCGCGGTGAGCGCGCTCCGCGGCGGAGAGAACCAGTACGCGCCGCTGCCTGGCGTGCCCGTGCTGCGCGAGGCCGTGTTCGAGCACCAGCGCAGCTGGTACGGGCTCGACCCCGAGGACGTGTTGATCACGTTCGGCGCCACCGAGGGCATCGCCTCGGCGCTGCTCGGGCTGTGCGATCCCGGCGACGAGGTCGTGGTGCTCGAGCCCTACTACGACTCGTACGCCGCCTGCATCGCGTTCGCGGGCGCGACGCGCCGTCCGGTGACGCTCCGCCCGCCGGGGTTCGGCGTTTCGGAGGAGGCGCTGCGCGGGGCGATCGGGCCGCGCGCCCGGGTGCTCCTGCTCAACTCACCTCACAACCCGACGGGCCGCGTGCTGAGTCGCGCCGAGCTCGAGCTGATCGCGTCGGCCTGCGTCGAGCACGATCTGATCTGCGTCACCGACGAGGTCTACGAGCACCTCGTGTACGACGGCGAGCACATCCCGATCGCGACATTGCCCGGCATGGCCTCGCGTACGCTCACGATCTCGAGCGTCGGCAAGTCGTTCTCGTTCACGGGGTGGAAGATCGGCTGGTGCTCGGGCCCCGCGACGCTCGTCGGCGCGACCCGCATGGTCAAGCAGTTCCTGACGTTCGCCGGCGGGACGCCGCTGCAGCACGCATCGGCGGCGGCGCTCCGGCTGCCGGCGGCCGAGGTCGAGGCGCTCCGCGACGATCTGCGGGTCAAGCGCGATCAGCTGTGCTCGGGGTTGGAGGCGGCCGGCCTGCGCCCGATCACGCCCGCCGGGACGTACTTCGTCAACGCCGACGTGGGCGTGGACGCGGTGGCGTTCTGCGCCGAGTTGCCCGAGCGGTGTGGGGTGGTCGCGATTCCGACCAGCGTGTTCTATGACGACAAGGACGCCGCGCGCACGCTGGTGCGGTTCGCGTTCTGCAAGCGGCCCGAGGTGATCGCCGAAGCCGCGCAACGTCTCGCCGGCCTAGGCGGCGGCTAGCGCCTGATTCTCTCTCTCCTATCCTCGCTCCCGCTCGTACGCGGCGATCACCACGCCGGTGGGCGTTGTGATGCTCTCGATGAGCCGCAGCGATGCCTGCGTGCCTCCGGCAAACAGCCGCCGTCCGGTGCCCAGCACCAGCGGAGAGATGATCAGCAGGTATTCGTCGATGACGTCGGCGGCCATCAGCGAGCCGATCAGCACGCCGCTGCCCAGGATCACGAGATTCGCGCTCTCGCTCTGCTTAAGGGCCTGGACGGCAGTGGGGACGTCGCCGTGCAGCAGGGTCGAATTCGGCCACTCGAGCCTCGTGTCGGGGTTGCTCGAGGCGACGTACTTACGCGTGTTGTTGAACGCATCCTTGAATGGGCCGCCCCGGGCGTTCCACGTGGTCAACAGCTGCTCGTAGCTCCGGCGTCCGAGCAGAAACGCGCGATCCTCGCCCATCCGCTCGCCCATCTTGGCGACCATCGCCTCGTCGCTGTAGGGGACCGCCCAACCGCCGTGCTCGAACCCGTCGCGCGTGTCCTCGTCCGGCCGGCCCGGTGCTTGCATCACCCCGTCGAGCGAGACGTTGTTCATCACGATTACCTTTCCCACCCCTCTCCTTTCGGTTTCGACATCACCCCTCGGTAGGTTCGGCGCGATCGCGCCCGGGACTGGCGCCGCGTCATGCGCCGTCCAGCAGGCCGTCTAGCTCAGCGACCGTGATCACGTCGGCCTGACGCGGGAAGATCCGCTCGATCAGGAACGCGTGGACGTCGGGCTGGGGGTCGGCGGTGGCGTCGGCGAGGACGACCACGCGGTAGTCGCGATCGTGGGCGTCGCGCACGGTCGACAGGACGACGCCGCTGGTGCTGATGCCGGCGAGGATCAACGTATCGATCTCGCGCTCGCGTAGCTGGGCGTCGAGGTCGGTGGTCGAGAACGCGCCGACGCGGACCTTCCGGACGATGATGTCGCCCGGTTCCGGCGCCACCCGGTCGTGCACGGCCGTATTCGGGGACTCGTTGCGGAACGCGTTCGGCGAGCTGCCGACGCGCTGGCCCATCCGGCTCGTCGGCGGGATCGACTCGAGGTCGGCGTCCTCGAACGCGACCCGGACGTAGCCGACGTGTCCGCCGGCGCGGCGCACGATGGCGATCGCATCCGCGGCGAGCGACAGCAGTTCCTCAGGCTCGCCGAGCATGTCGACTATCCCGTTCTGGTAGTCCATCACCAGCAGCGCGGCGCGCCGCGGGTCGATCGGAGGGAGCGGTTCGGTCATGTGGCGTTCCTTTCGGGGGTGGGGGCGCATCGGTGTGGACGTAGCGACCGCCGCGCATCAGCGAGGCGGCGGCGGCGAGCACCGACAAACCGGTGGCGACGCTGAACACGACCACGAGTCCGTGGTGGAACGCGGCCGCGATCAGCTGCGGGAAGAAGTGCGTGCCGGTCAGGATCTGCTGATGGGCGGGGGAGAGCGAGGTCAGCACGCCGGTCGGCCCGAGGAGATGCGCCACCGGGTTGTCTCCGAGCATGGCCGCGAACAGCGATGAGACCGGCGGCAGGGCGGCGACCTGATGGGCGATCGCGTGGGGCACGCCCTGCTGTTGCAGGCCGCCGAGCAACTGGGCCGGGAGGCTGCTCGCGATGCCGGCGATCAGGAGCGAGAAGAACACGCCGATCGACAGTGCAGTGCCGGTGTTCTGGAAGGTCGACCGCATCCCCGAGGCGGCGCCGCGGTACCGGGCGGGGACGCTGCTCATGATCGACGCCGAGTTCGGGGCGCTGAACATGCCGACGCCGATCCCGTTGAGCATGATCAGGCCCGCGAACGCCCAGTAGGGGAAGTTGACGGGCAGGAGCATGAGGCCGACGAAGCTCGCCGCGAACACGAGCATGCCGGCGGTCGCGAACCCGCGCGCGCCGAACCGGTCCGACAGGTATCCGCAGACCGGACCTGAGATCAGGAACGCCGTGGTCAGCGGCAGCAGGTAGATGCCCGCCCAAAGCGGCGTCTGGGTGTAGCTGTAGCCGTGCAGCGGCAGCCAGATGCCCTGGAGCCAGATGACCAGCATGAACTGCAGCCCGCCGCGCGCGGTGGCCGCGATCAGCCCGGCGGCGCTGCCGGCGGCGAACGCCCGGATCTTGAACAGCCCAAGCTGGAACATCGGCTCGGCGACGCGGCGTTCGATCACGACGAAGGCGACGAGCAGCGCGGCACCGCCGACGATCGAGCCGATCACCGTCGGATTGGTCCAGCCCATCGCGTGACCGCCGTACGGCTTGATGCCGTTGGTCACGCCGATGAGGATCGCGCTCAGGCCGACCGCGAACGTGATGTTGCCCCACCAGTCGATCCGGCCGGGATGTCGCTCGCCGGTGTCGCGCAGCATGTGGTAGGCCCACACGGTGCCGAACACGCCGACGGGCACGTTGACCCAGAACACCGCGCGCCAGTCGATCTCGGCGAGCACGCCGCCCGCCACCAGCCCGATGAACTGGCCGGCGATCGCCGCCACCTGGTTGATGCCGAGCGCGAACCCGCGCTGATCGGCGGGGAACGCGTCGGTGAGGATCGCGGCCGAGTTCGCCGTGAGCATCGATCCGCCCAGGGCCTGGACCACCCGCCAGCCGATCAGCCACTGCGCTCCGTGGGCGCCGGTGAACGGATCGAACGACAGCAGCACCGACGCAACGGTGAATACCGCGAAACCGCTGTTGTAGATCTTGACCCGGCCGTGCATGTCGCCGAGCCGGCCCACGGTGACGACGAGCACGGCCTGTACGAGGCGGTAGCCCATGATCATCCACAACAGGTAGCCGATGTTGCCCGGGGCGAGCGGGTCGAGATGGATGCCGCGGAAGATCGCCGGCAGCGCGATGATCACGATCGAGCCGTCGAGCGCCGACATGAACACGGCCATCGTCGTGTTCGACAGCGCCACCCACCTGTAGCCGTCGTCGGCCTGGGCCGCCGGCATCAGATGCTCTGCGCCAGTCGCTCGAGCAGGGGCGCCACCGCCATCAGCTGGTCTAGCTCGTCGGGGGTGAACCCGGACGACAGCGCTCGGGCGAGCTGCTCCGTCCTTGCGTTCCGGCGATCGCGGAGCACGCCGAGACCGGCGTCCGTGATCGACAGGATCACGCGCCGGCCATCGTCCGGATCGGGCGTGCGCGTGAGGAGCCCACGCGCCTCGAGCGCCGCCAGCGTCGCGCCGATCGACTGCGGGCTGATCTGCTCGAGCCGGGCGAGCGCGGCCGCCGTGGCCGGGCCATTGCGGTCGAGCCGGGCGAGTGCCGAGCTCTCCGACAGCGTGAGCTCGTCGCCTGTAGGGACCTGGCGGAGCCGCCGGAGCAGCAGGCCGATGCTCAGCCGGAGCGTCGCAGCGATCTGGGTCGTGTCGAGCGTTTGGGCGATTTCATAAGCCTAGCCTGATAAGTTCGGACTTGCAATCTGATTGCTGGTAGAGAATTAGGTCTCCGCCACCGGACCGAGGAGAGAGGCGATGTCCGCAACCGCAGCCCGTTCACCCGCGGCCACCGAGGTCGACCAATGGCTCGAGCGCTTTGGTGCCGCGCTCGAGCAGGGCGACGCCGCCGGCGCTGCCGAGCTGTTCGCGGAGGAGAGCTACTGGCGCGACCTGGTCGCGTTCACCTGGAACATCAAGACCGTCGAGGGCCGCGCGGGGATCATCGACATGCTCGAGCACACGCTCGCGCGCGTACAGCCGCATGGCTGGCGCGCGACCGAGGAGCCCACGACCGCCGACGGCGTCACCAACGCTTGGATCGAGTTCGAGACAGCCGTGGGCCGGGGCAAGGGGCACCTCCGGCTGATCGGCGGCCAGGCGTGGACGCTCCTGACCGCGCTCGATGAGCTCACGGGATACGAGCAGGGACTTGGGCCGCGCCGCCCCAAGGGCGTCACCCACGGCGCCAACCCCGAGCGCCAGACGTGGCTTGAGGATCGCCAGCGCGAGGCCGAGGAGCTTGGCCGGACGATTCAGCCGTACGTTGTCATCGTCGGCGGCGGCCAGGGCGGGATCGCGCTCGGCGCGCGTCTCCGTCAGCTGCGGATACCCACGATCATCGTTGAGCGCAACCCGCGCCCGGGCGACTCGTGGCGCAACCGGTACAAGTCGCTGTGCCTGCACGACCCGGTGTGGTACGACCACCTGCCCTACGTGAAGTTCCCGCCGAACTGGCCGGTGTTTTCGCCCAAGGACAAGATGGGCGACTGGCTCGAGATGTACACGCGGGTGATGGAGCTCAACTACTGGGGATCGACCACCGCGACCCGCGCCCGCTACGACGAGGGCGCGGGCGAATGGGTCCTGACCGTCGAGCGGGATGGTGAAGAGATCGAGCTTCGGCCCAAGCAGCTCGTGCTGGCCACGGGTATGTCCGGCCGCCCATTCACGCCGCAGTTCCCGGGCATGGACCGGTTCAAGGGCGACCAGCACCACTCCTCCGCTCACCCGGGACCTGATGCGTACCGAGGCAAGCGGGCGGTGGTGATCGGCTCCAACAACTCCGCCCACGACATCTGCGCGGCGCTGTGGGAGCACGGCGCCGACGCGACGATGGTGCAGCGCTCCTCCACGCACGTGGTCAGGTCGGACTCGCTGATGGACATCGCGCTCAGCGGCCTCTACTCAGAGGACGCGGTCGCCGCCGGGATGACCACCGAGAAGGCCGACCTGACGTTCGCGTCGCTGCCCTATCGGATCATGGCCGGACTTCAGGTCCCGGTGTACGAGCAGATCCGCGAGCGCGACGCCGACTTCTACGCGCGGCTGGAAGCCGCCGGCTTCCAGCACGACTGGGGCGAGGACGGATCGGGGCTGTTCATGAAGTATCTGCGGCGCGCCTCGGGCTACTACATCGACGTGGGCGCGTCCGAGCTCGTGGCGAACGGGCAGATCAAGCTCCAGGCCGGCCAGGTCGACCACCTCACCGAGGACGCCGTGGTCATGGCCGACGGCACCGAGTTGCCGGCCGACCTCGTCGTGTACGCCACAGGGTACGAGTCGATGAACGGAGCGGTCGCTGACCTGATCTCCCAAGACGTCGCCGACAAGGTCGGGAAGGTTTGGGGCCTCGGATCCGATACGACGAAGGACCCGGGGCCGTGGGAGGGAGAGCAGCGCAACATGTGGAAGCCGACCCAGCAGGAGGGGCTGTGGTTCCACGGCGGCAACCTGCACCAGTCGCGCCACTATTCGCTGTATCTCGCGCTCCAGCTGAAGGCGCGGGCGGAGGGCATCGACACGCCGGTCTACGGGCTACAGGAGGTCCATCACACGCGGTAGCGCGCGTGGCGGTACATCACACGCGGTAGCGGGCGAGCCGGTACATCACACGCGGTAGCGCGCGATGAGGTCGTTGGCGGCGGCGAGCTCGGCTGCGGACACGGTTGCGGGGACGAGGGTCGTGTCCTGTGCGTACCGGGCGAGGAGCGCGTCGGTGACCGCGTCGACGCTGACGCCGGGCACCTCGTCGGCGACCGAGCCCGTCGTCGCCGGGTCCCAGTCGAGGCCGAGCTCGCGATAGACATCTTCGAGGACCGCGCGGAGTTCGGCTGCGGGCTCGACGACGACGACGCTCGAGAGCAGCCAGGCGTCGCGGACGACCCGCTGGGCGGCGCCGATCAGCTTCGTCTTCCCGCGCGCGTTGACGCTGAACTCGCCCGGGCAGTACTCGCCCGGCACCTCCCCGACACGGGCATCGACGCCCAGGCCGCGGAGCGCTCGCGCCTGAAGCTCGGCCTCGGCGGAGAAGCGCGCCTGGATCCCGGTCATCGAATCGGCGGCGGGCATGATCAGGTCGAACACGAGGCAGCCCTCGTCGTAGGCCGCGGCCCGCCCGCCCGCGCCGCGGACGACCGGCGTGAAGGCGCGTCCGCGGGCGGCCGCGACGGCACCGGGGAATCCCGGGATGAAGCTGTCCCGGCGCCCGAACGCGACCGTCGCGCGCGGGCGATAGACCCTGAGCACCGGCCCTCGGCGGCCGGCGGCCACCAGAGCGAGCAGCGCATGGGGCAGTGCGACGTCGAGCGCGGGGTCAGCGCCGGCGGGCCCGTCGAGCAGGTCCACTCGCTCAGATCTCCAGCAGTCGCGCGACCGTTTCCGCCTCGACGTCGAGCGCGTTCACGTTCTCGGCGATCTGAGCCGGGGAGGTGGCGCCGAACAGCACGCTGGTCACGGCGGGATTGCCGAGCGCGAATGCGATCGCGAGCGCGGCCGGCGTGGCGTTGATCTGAGCGGCCAGCGCACGAAGCTTCTGACCCCGCTCGCGGGCGTCGGCGAACCGGGGATCCTCGATCTCGGCGGCGGCGCGCCCCGTCTGGCCGGCGTCGTACTTACCGGTGAGGACGCCGCCCGCCATCACGAACGACGCGACCACGCCGGCCCCGGATGCGTCGAGCGCCGCGACCATCTCGTCGCTCTCGACCCAGTCGCGTCGCGCGAGGCTGTACGGGAGCTGCGCGGCGCAGGGTGGCGGGACTCCCTGCTCCTTGGCCGCTTGCGTCGCTTGCCCGAATGGGGCCGCCTCCCAATTCACGATGCCCCATGCCCGGGCCTTGCCCGATCGGAGCAGGCCGCCAATCGCCTCCACCATGTCCATGATCGGCAGACCGTCCGGTGGCGGATTCGCGTAGATCAGGTCGACGTGATCGAAGCCCATCCGGCCGAGTGAGCCGTCGAGCTCCGCGGAGGCGCTCTGCTCGGGCCAGAACTCCCACCACAGCTTGTTGGAGACGACCGTGTCGTCGCGGTTCCAGCCGGTCGCGCGGAATAGCTCGCCGAACAGCACCTCCGAATAGCCGCTCGGGATCGGCGCGAGCCCTGTCTCGTCGTTGTAGCGCGCGTCGTCCAGGAAGTTGAAGCCCCGCTCGCGGGCGGCGCGCATGACCGCGAGCGCATCCTCGCGTGGGATCCGCTCGAACGTGCGCCACGACCCCAGCGAGAGACGCGAGACCTCGAGTTCGGATGAGCCGAGTGGCCGTCTTTGCATCGTTCAGACCACTTAGGGCGCGAGCCGCTCGATCTGCCAGCCGCCGCCTGGTCCCCGCCGGTACCGCAGGCGGTCATGCAGGCGGTTGTCACGATGCTGCCAGAACTCGAACGTCTCGGGGGTGAGGCGAAAGCCGCCCCAATGGTCGGGCACGGGCACCTCGGCGCCGGCGTGTTGCTGGTCGAGCGCCGCCACGCGCTCTTCGAGAATCTCACGGCCTTCGACGACGGCGCTCTGCGGCGAGGCGGCCGCGCTCAACTGGCTGCCGCGGGCTCGGCTGTGGGCGTACGCCTCCGACTCCTCGCGCGTGGTGCGTACGACGGGGCCCTCGATCCGGACCTGGCGCCCGAACGGCTCCCAATGGAACAGCAGCGCCGCGCGCGGATTAGCGGCCAGTTCTCCGCCCTTGCGGCTCTCGTAGTTGGTGAAGAAGACGAACCCGTCGTGGTCGGCCCGCTTGACCAGCACCATCCGTACTGAAGGCGCGCCGTCGGTGGTGGCGGTGGCGAGGGCCACAGCCTCCGGCTGGCTCACGCCGGCGCTCGCGGCCTCATCGAACCACTTCGCGAACTGCACCACGGGATCCGGGTCGACGTCCTCCTCGCGCAGCGGCTGCGAAGGGTCCGTCATGCGCGTGAGCAAGAAGTGATGGAACTCATCATGAATGATGAAGCCGGAGTCGGCCTGCCCGAGGATGATGTCCTGGCGGATCGTGCTGCGCAAGACTCATCGCTAGCCTTACCGCGTTCTCGATGCCCGAGCCGCCCAAGATCGTCCACCTGGATCAGCTCGAGGCGATTCCCGGCCCCGGAAGCCTCACCTGGCATCCGGTCCGATGGGCGCTTGGGATCAAGGCGTTCGGCTGCAACGCGTACACGGCCGGCGAGGCGGGACAGGACGTCGTCGAGCCGCACACCGAGGATCCGGCCCTGGCCCATCAGGAGCTGTACTTCGTTGCCGCGGGGCGGGCGACCTTCACGATCGACGGCGCCTCGCACGATGCGCCGGCGGGGACGTACGTGTTCATCCCCGACCCCGCGTCGCACCGGCAGGCGGTGGCCGCGGAGGCGGGCACGACCGTGCTCAGCTTCGGCGGGCCGCCGACATTCGAGCCCTCGGCGTGGGAGTGGGCGTTCCGCGCCGGCCCGCTGATCCGTGACGATCCGGCGCGCGCCCGGGAGATCCTCGCCGAGGGGCTCGAGCGCCACCCGGATTCGGGGTCGCTCCACTACAACCTCGCCTGCCTCGAGGCGATCGCTGGTCAGCGGGCCGCCGCGCTCGTCGCGCTTGGTGACGCGATCCGTCTGCGGCCCGCGGTCGCCGGCTGGGCCCGCGAGGACGAGGACTTGGCGAATCTCCGCGACGACCCGGAGTTTCAGGCGTTGGTCGATGGCGGCCCCGCGCCGGGTGACTGAGCCGCTCGCGGTGACGCGTCTCCGAGTTCGGGGCCTGGATAGCACGGCAGCGGGCGCCGGCAGGTGTCCGCCGACGGTGGCATGCCTAGCCTGCCACTGGACGCGCTGGCCGGGGACCGTGGCAGACCGCGCATGCCCCACCTGTAGGAAATGCCACGGTCAGGCTCTCCGCCGCCGAATGTCAGGCTTTGCATGCTGGGGCGGCAGGTCCCGGTGGACGCGAGCGTCCCGGGTGACCGCGATTCGCCCCGCCGCGCTCCAGGTGCCCGCCGTTGCGACCCGGTGCGCTCGGAGCCAGCCGGCGGGGTCTAGGCCGACGGCATCGCCAGCAGCGCCTTGACCTTGCCGACGATCTCGGCGATCGGCGGCATGCCGGGCACGTCGACCTCGAGCTCGGGGTCCTCGCCGTCGGCGATGCGGCGCCACCGTCGCGCCGCGATCTCGACGAACTCGGGGTGGGGGAGCACCCAGAACCGCCCGTCGGTGATCGCGTCGGCCACGAGATCCGCGATCTCGGCCGGCTCCTTGCCTTCGTCGAGCGCCTTCTTGATGATCGGGGTCACGACCTCGGACCCCCGCACCGCGGGTGGTGGATCGCCCAAGCGGGTCCCGTGGATGACGCCCCACAGGTTCAGGCCGATGACCCACTGCCATGCCGACAGCGGACCGAACCACGGGTCCGCGCGAGTGCCAACGCCGGCGTTATTGCACACGACGTGCACGCCACCGAACCGCTCGACCGCGGCCGCCGCCAGCGCCTGGACCGCCGCCTCGTCGCTCACGTCGGTCGGCACCGCCAGCGTCTCCACGCCCAGCGCTCCGACCTGGTCGGCGGCGTTCGCCAGCGCGTCCGCCTGCACATCGGCGAGCACGACGTTGAGACCGTCCCGGGCGAACCGCTCCGCCAGCGCCAGGCCGATACCGCCCGCGGCCCCGGTTACGACCGCCACCTTCCCCGCCTCGAGCCTCATCGCCACTCCTTTCGTTACGAAAGGAAAGCGATCCTACATCCGGCCCGCCGGTCGATCTCACGCGATTCGGGTGACGCGCGGGGGTGGGGAGCGGGGCGCCGTGCGGGGGGACGGGGAGCGACAATGGCGCCATGTCGACGGCAACTGCGGCCACACTCGAGCTTGGGGAGTCGACCGAGCGTGGCCGAGCTGCGCGCGCCTCCGTGCCGCGCTCGGCACACGGCGATTGGACTCCCGCGCCGGACCGCCCCGATCCGGTGGCGGTGCTCGAGGCTCAGGCCGCGACCCGCGTGCAGGAGCTGATCCCGATCCGGTACGGACGGATGCTCGTCTCGCCGTTCACGTTCTACCGCGGCGCCGCGGCCGTCATGGCCGCCGACCTCGCGGCGACGCCGAATTCGGGCATCGTCGTGCAGGCGTGCGGCGACGCTCACATCTCGAACTTCGGGGGCTTCGCCGCTCCCGACCGCCGGTTGATCTTCGGCCCGAACGATTTCGACGAGACGCTACCCGGCCCGTGGGAATGGGATGTCAAGCGGATGGCGGCGAGCGTCGAGATCGCCGGTCGCGATGTCGGCTTGCAGGCGGATCGCCGGGCGCGGCTCGTGGCCGCGTGCGTCCGCGAGTATCGCGAGGCGATGCGCTCCTTTGCCCAGGTCAGCCACCTGGACGTCTGGTACGAGCGCATCAACGCGAGTGAATTGGTCAGCCGGTTCGGCGGCAAGCTCGGCTCGCGGGGCCGAATCACTTTCTCAAAGCCGTTCGCGAACGCTCGGGAGAAGACGAGCCTGCGGGCGGTGCGCAAGCTCACCGAGCGGGTCGACGGCAAGCCCCGCTTTCGCAGCGTCCCGCCGCTGCTCGTGCGGTTCGCCGATCTACACGACCCGAACGATCCGCGCGACGAGTCCGACTACGTCCGCGATCTGCTCGACCAGTACGTCGCGAGCCTCGACGAGGACAAGCGCTACCTGTTCGGCACGTACGAGTACGTCGACCTCGCGCGCAAGGTGGTGGGCGTTGGAAGCGTCGGCACGCGTGCCTGGGTGCTGTTGTTCGCCGGCCGCCAGGGCCAGGACTCGCTCGTCCTGCAGATGAAGGAGGCGCAGGCCTCGGTGCTCGAGGCACACCTGGGCGCGAGCGAGTTCGAGCACCACGGCGAACGCGTCGTCCGCGGCCAGCGCATGGACCAGGCCGTCACGGACTTGTTCCTCGGGTGGCAGCGGAGCCAGGGCCTCGACGGTGAGGAGCACGACTTCTACATCCGCCAGTTGTGGGACTGGAAGGCATCGATGGACCTGTCGACGATGCGCTATTGGGGACTGCACGCGTACAGCCGAGCGTGCGGATGGTCCCTGGCTCGGGCGCACGCCCGCTCCGGGGATCGGTGCGCGATCGCCGCCTATCTCGGCAGCGGCCCGAAATTCGACCAGGCGATGGCACGTTTCTCGGCCGCCTACGCCGATCAGAACGAACTCGACTACCAGCGGTTGATCGAGGCGGTCGGCGCCGGCGAGGTGCCGGCGCAGTTCGGGGTGTAGGCGTCTAGCCGGCCAAGATCAGGCCGACGATTCCCTTGATGATCAAGAGGACGCCGATGACCCCGAAGCCGCGCTCGGCGTAAACCCGCCCATGGATGCCCGCCCATGCCTTCGCTCGGGCGATCGCGGCCGGCGTCCCCTCGGGGGCAACCGCGAACGCGATCATCGGCAGCTCGAGCAGGAGCAGCATCACGAGGTTGAACGCGACCACGATCACCACGGTCACGAACGTCGAGTAGTTGAGCTTGCTCACCTTGTCGAGGGCGGCCAGATACGAGGCGCCGGGCAGGGTCAGCGCCGCGCCGATAATGAACGTCGTCCTGGGGCTGCCGTGACTCAGCTCGCGCTGCCAACGCGGCGGCGGCTTGCCCTCCTTCTTCTTCGCCCTCCGCGCTCGGTAGCGCGCGTCGCGGCCGCTGGCGAGCACGGCGGCGAGGATCAGGGCGAGGCCGCCCAGCACGATGTCGGCGAGCGGGCTGAGCGTGTGCTGGGTCGTCGAGACGACGCCTGACTTCTTCAGGGAGAACACGATCAGCAGCCCGAGCGTGATGCTCATCAGCATCGCCCCGCAGTAGTAGCCGAGCATCAGCCGCTTCGGGTTGGGGAGCAGCAGCATCAGCGTCGTGACGGCGATCAGCGTCGGATTGAACGCGGAGGTGAACGACAGGAGGACGACCTGACCCATGCGATTCAGATCCGCGCCCGACGATCAGGGTGGGGGTGGCAGGCCGATTAGCTGGAACACCGAGAACGCGAGCAGGAGCACGCCGACGCCGACGAGGCCATAGCGGGCCTGGCGGAGCTTGACGTGGCCGCTGATTCCGATCAGGAACAGCACGGTGGCGAGGAATACGGTGTCGCGCACGTACTTGTCCGCGGTGCCGCCCGCGTCCGAGCCCTTCGTGAACTCCTCGTCGGCCTGTGAGTCGAGCGCGGTCGACTGGGCCTGTTGGGGAATCACATATTGGGGCATGTAGGCGGGGCCAGGCGGTGCGTGCGGATTGTGGGCTGGATCCGTCGCCAACCATGCGTCGAACGCCGGCCGGTAACCCGGGCGAAGGCGGTTCCGGGCGAGTTGCTCGGCACGCTTGTTGCCGGCGACGTACGCGGTGAACCAGGCGTTGAACGAGACCGAGTCGAGCGTCTCGGTCTGGAGCGCCTCGAGGTCCGCCCGGTTTGCCTTGGTCCGCAGCGCCGACGCCTTCGCGAGCGACACCGACGACTCCGTGCTCCATTTCGCGGCCGCGTACCCGGAGTAGGCCGCCAGCAGCGCGACCGCCGACAGCAACACCGCCTCGATGATCGACAGCAATTGCTCCTCGCGGCTCTGATGCTCGCGCTCGGGCTCGCCGTGCTCGGCGTGGTGCTTGTGCTCGGCGATCTCCTTGCCCACCTCCGCCGCCGACAACCCCTCAGGCACTCTCCAACTCCGGTCTCGATCTTCGCAGGACGCCACCGGGAAGGATCGAGGCGACGCGCGGGGCGACATCACCCGATCCGGGTGACAATGGGCCCCTGATGAGGAAGATCAATCAGCAGTCGCTCGACGGCCGAACCGCGATCGTCACCGGCGCCTCGCGAGGGATCGGCGCGGCGATCGCGCGTGCGCTTGACCGCGCCGGCGCTCGCGTCGCGCTCGTCGCGCGCGACCGGGAGGCACTCGGAGCGGTAGCGGCGGACCTGCATAACGGCCCGGTGATCCTCCCGGTCGACCTCGCTGATCCGGACGCGCCCGCCCGGCTCGTGGCCGAAGCGTGCGACCGCGTCGGCGCGATCGACGTGCTCGTCAACAACGCCGCGCTCGCCGCCCGCGCGCCGACCGACGAGCTCGACGCGGAGCTCGTCGACCGGCTGTACACGGTCAACGTGCGGGCGCCGCTGCTGTTGATCGCGGCGCTCGTGCCGAGCATGGTCGCGCGCGGACGCGGCGCGATCATCAACATCTCGTCGGGGTCGGCGGTGGTCGGCACCCCGAGGCGGGCGGCGTACGCCGCGACCAAGGGCGCGATCGACGCTGCAACGCGCTCGCTGGCGATCGAGCTCGGTCCGCATGGAATCCGCGTGAACTCGGTGGCGCCCGGGGTCGTCGACACCGAGATGTGGGCACGCAACAAGGCGATACCCGGCGTGATCGAGGAGATCGAGGCGTTGACGCCGCTGCGCCGATGGGCGACCCCCGACGACATTGCCGACGTGGTGGCGTTCCTGGCCTCGGACGGCGCCCGGTTCGTGACCGGCGAGACCGTGTGCGTCGACGGCGGCCTGGCCAGGACCACGGACCTGTACGGCGGACCGGTGTAGCGGCGCAGACGGCCGCGAACGGAGCAACGCGGCTTAGCGCTGCTCTCGGCGGTCGGCGACCGCTACCGCACGTACGCTTCGGGCCACAAGCGGCTGATTCCGCTCGTGTGGTGAGATTTCGTCGCGTGACCGCCCATGGAGTCAGCGACGGCGATGTCCGGCGTCGGTACGCGCAGGTGTTCGACGATGTCGCCGAGGACTACGACCGCGAACGCCGCGGCTACCCGGACGAGTTGATCGACGCCGCCTGCGCAGCGGGGGGCCTGACCGAGGGGGACAGGATCGTGGAGGTCGGCTCGGGCACCGGGCTGCTCACGACGGCGCTCCTGGCGCGCGGGTTTGAAGTCGACGCCGTCGAACCCGGCGCGAACATGATCCGAGTCGCCAAGCGGCGGGTTGGCCCCGAAGCGGCCGTCCGGGTCCACCGAGGGCGGTTCGAGGACGTGGCGCTACCGGAGCGCACGTTCGGTGCGGTGTTTTCCGCGACCGCGTTTCACTGGATCGAGCCCGAGATCGGCTGGGCGCGCGCCGCCCATCTGCTCAAGCCCGGAGGCGTGCTCGCATTGCTCCAGTACTGCGAGGTGTCGGATCCGGGCACGGTCGACGATTGGCGGGCGCTCGAGGCCGCGCTCGCCCGGGTCGCGCCGGAGATCGGTGCGCGGATGCCCGAGCTCCGCGATGCGGACACCGTCCTGAGTGGTGCTGCCGAGCGCCGCGACAACATCTCCGCGGTGTGGTCATGGATCGGCAGTCACGAGCTGACCGTCCCCGAGGCCGGCCGTCTCTTCGCTGACGTCCAGATCACGACCGTGCCGGCGCACACGGAAATGACCGGCGAACGGCTGAACGCGTACCTGCGGACGACTTCGCTGTACCGCCGCCTCACACCTGAGCAACGGCTCGCGCTGGAGGCCGAGAACCGGGCCGTGGCGGAGCGCGCCGGCGGCGTCCTCCGGGGGAGCCAGCTGGCGGTGCTCGTCACCGGCCGGCGGGCATAGCCGCGCGGCCGGGCCGCGCCCTACGCGCGCGCGATCGAAGCCGGGTCGACGCCGTCGAGCCGGGTCATCGTCACGCTGGCGTCGAGCGTCGAGGTGGCGCTGCCGCGATACACGCCCTTGATCGGCGGCACGTCGGGGTAATGACGGCCTTGGCCGATCTTGACGTGGTCCTCGCCGGCGATCCCGCGGTTCGTCGGGTCGGCCCCGACGGGACTCGATAGCCCCCGAGCCGTCCCTCGTCCACGTTGCTCATGATGTCCGAGGTTTACCGCGTATGCGCGAGGGGTGCCGCTACCGTAGGCACAGTGCGGATCGCGACGTGGAACGTCAACTCGGTCAAGCAGCGGCTGCCGCGGCTGCTTCCGTGGCTCGATCAGCGCAATCCGGACGTGGTGTGCCTGCAGGAGACCAAGCTCGCCGACGACGCGTTCGACGAATTGCTCAGCGATGAGCTGTCCGGGCGCGGCTACGCGTTCGCGGCGCACGGCGAGGCGGCTTGGAACGGGGTAGCGATCCTGTCGCGGGTCGGGCTCGAGAACGTGGTCAACGGGATCGAGGGAGCCCCGGGGTTCCCGAACCCGGAGGCGCGCGCCGTTTCCGCCACGTGCGACGGCGTCCGGGTGGTGTCGGTGTACGTGCCGAACGGCCGCACCCCCGGCTCTGACCACTATCAGTACAAGTTGGCGTGGCTTGAATCGCTGCGCGAGATGGTGGCGGCCGGGCCGAAGGACACGGTCGTGTGCGGCGACATGAACATCGCGCCGACCGACGAGGACGTGTTCGATCCGGAGGCATACGTCGGGCAGACCCATGTGACGCCGCCCGAGCGGGCCGCGCTCGCCGATCTCGAAGCCGTCGGCCTCCACGACATCGTGCGCGATCACTGGCCGGACAAGCGCGTGTTCACGTACTGGGATTACCGGGCGGGGATGTTCCACCAGGACCTTGGCATGCGGATCGACCTGGTGCTCGCAGGCGGGGCCGTGCCAGGGCGCGTCAAGGCGGCGTGGGTCGACCGCCAGGCTCGCAAGGGCAGTGGCCCGAGCGACCACGCGCCGGTGATCGTCGACCTCGACGAGGCGCCCGACGGCGATATCGGGCCGGTGGTGCCGCCGCCGTCGAACCCGGTGATCAAGCGCGGCGCGAAGAAGCTCCCGCAGGTGACCTGACCCGTTCGACGCACCCGACGTTTCAGGCAATAGTTGCCGGAAACGTCGGTCGCATCCGGTCGCGCTCCTCAGCGCGGTCGGTCGCGATCGCGTGAGGGTTGGACCCGCTTGGGCTCGCCGGGCATCTTGGGGTAGTCCGGTGGGTAGGGCATGTCCCCAAGGCCCTCGGCCGCATCCGCCTCGTACAGGTCGAGTAGCGGCTGTAGTGAATGCGCGACGTCGTTGATCGCCGCGTGGCGATCGCCGATCTCCGCGAACCGCGCCGGCATGGTCGCGACCGTGAAGTCCTCGGGAACGACGTGCGCCACCTCGTCCCATGAAAGCGGCGCCGATACCGTCGCGCCCGGCTTCGGGCGGATGCTGTACGCCGAGGCGATCGTGCGATCGCGCGCGTTCTGGTTGTAGTCGACGAAGATCCGTTCGCCGCGCTCCTCCTTCCACCAGCTGGTCGTGACCTGGTGGGGGAGCCGGCGCTCGAGCGCCCGTCCGAACGCGATCGCGGCGTGCCGGACGTCGGTGAACGTCCAGCGGGGCTCGATCCGTACGTAGATGTGGATGCCGCGGCCGCCCGAGGTCTTCGGGAAACCGATAATGCCGAGCTCCTCGAGCAGCGCACGCGCGCCGGCGGCGACGCGCGCGGCGTCCTCGAAATCGGTGCCCGGCTGCGGGTCGAGGTCGATGCGCAGCTCGTCGGGGTGGTCGACATCATCCGCGCGGACCGGCCACGGGTGGAAGGTGATCGTGCCCATCTGCGCCGCCCAGGCGACCACCGCGATCTCGGTGGGGCAGACCTCGTCCGCATTCCTGCCTGACGGAAACGCGATTCGCGCCGTCTGCACGTACTCCGGAGCGCCCTTCGGAATCCGCTTCTGGTAGAAGGCGTCGCCGACGCGCCCCTCGCGGG
Organism: uncultured Solirubrobacterales bacterium; assembly: GCA_963701945.1. Classification (GTDB taxonomy): domain Bacteria; phylum Actinomycetota; class Thermoleophilia; order Solirubrobacterales; family Solirubrobacteraceae; genus Palsa-465. The sequence goes on from CAVPBV010000005.1 coordinate 326,776, forward strand.
TGGACAGGGTCATGCCCGGATACACCCCCTTGGGCCAGCGCTCGAGCGTCGTCGGCCGGTGGTCGAGCGCGCGCATGATCCCGTCGTCGACGGACAGGTAGTAGTTGACGATGTCGAGTTTTGTGACCGGCGCGGTGCGCTCGGTCGGCGGGAAGATCACTCGGTCCGGGTTCGACACGCGGACCTCGCGGCCGCCGGCGTCGACCGTGGTTGCGTCAGCCGCGGCCATCTTTGCGACAGGCTCTAGGAATGCCCCGCGATCGCGTGCGGGACGTACGGCTCCTCGAGCGCGGCGACCTCCTCGTCGGTGAGCGACAGCTGCTCGGCCGCGAGCGCGTCCTCGAGGTGGCCGAGCTTTGTGGCGCCGACGATCGGCGCGGTCACGCCGGGCCGCTGCAACAGCCACGCCAAAGCGACCTGCGCGCTGGGAACGCCCCGGGCTTCGGCGACCTCGAGCAGCCGGTCGACCACCTCGAAGTCGACGTCGAGTTGCTTGTAAAGCATGTCCCCGAACGCGTCGGTGTTCGCGCGTGTGGTCAGGCGCTCACCGCCGCGCGTGCGGTTGCCGGCGAGCAGACCGCGCGCCAGCGGGCTCCACGGGATCACGCCGACCCCCTGGTCGATGCACTGCGGGATCATCTCCCGCTCCTCCTCGCGGTAGACGAGGTTGTAGTGGTTCTGCATCGAGACGAACGGTGTGATCGAGATCGATTGCGCCTTGGCGAACTGCCACGCGTACATGCTGCTGGCGCCGAGGTACCGGGTCTTGCCGGCCCTGACGACGTCGTGGAGCGCGTCCATCGTCTCGTCGATCGGCGTACGCGGATCCCAGCGGTGGATCTGGTAAAGGTCGACGTAGTCGAGCTCCAGGCGCTTCAGCGAGGCATCGATCGAGGCCATGATGTGCTTGCGAGAGAGGCCGCGGCCGTTCTCGCCCGGCATCGTCTGTCCGTGGACCTTGGTCGCCACCACGTACTCCTCGCGCATCCCGAACAGCTTGCGCAGCAGCCGGCCGGTGATGACTTCGCTCGCGCCGCCGTTGTAGACATCGGCGGTGTCGAAGAACGTGATCCCACCCTCGACCGCCCGGCGCACGATTGGCTCGGCGTCCTTCTCGTCGAGCGCCCATTCGCGGCTCTCGTGCTGGCCGTAGCTCATCATCCCGAGGCACACGCGGGACACACGAAGGCCGGTCCTGCCGAGGTTCACGTAGTCCATCGCTCGTCTCCTATCGGTCGTATCTCGAGTTCAGCGGTCCGCGGAGACCGTGACGTTAGTCGCCGCGCGCTCTGGAGGCCCACTCGTTAGGACTATGGTCTGCGGCATGTACGTGTCGATGTCACGGCTGCGCGTCGCCCCCGACCGTGCGCCCGAGTTGGTCGCCGCGTTCCGCGGCCGCGTCCACCTCGTCGACGACGCGGCCGGATTTCTCGGGCTCGAGGTGTGGCAGAACGACCGGGACGCCGGCGAGCTGATCATGGTCAGCCGCTGGACTGACCGCGAGAGCTTCAAGACGTACATGAAGAGCGACGCCCACCGCATCTCGCACGGCCGGATCAGCGCGGAGCTGAGGTCGGACATCAAGCTCCAGGCGCTCGAGCATCTGCACACGTTCACGGTCGTGGCCCAGTGAGCAACCGGGTCGCGCCTCCCAGCGGGATGCCCCCGCCCGAGACCGTGACGAGCCCGCGCGGCCGGGACATCGACCTCGTCGCGATTGCGCGCGAGACGTGCGCGTCGTATGACGCCGAGTTTCCCGACGAGCGCGAGCGCTACGGGCCTGCCGGCGCGGAGTGGTGCCGCCACGACTGCCAGCACCTGCTCAATTGGGCGGTCCTCAGCCTGACCGTGGAGCTCGACTTCGACGCCCAGCTCGCTTGGCTGGCGAGGGTGCTGGCGGCGCGTGACTTCCCACTCGACCGTCTGGCGCGATGCCTCGAACTGCTCGCGCAGACCGTTCGCGGCGATCTCCCCGGCGAGCCGGAGGTCGCCGCCCGCGTAGATGCCGGCGCCGCGTATGTACGGACATCCCGGCCCTCCGATGCGGAGGACCGGGATGCCGCGAACTAAGGGTCTACGGCCTGACTCGGTAGACGAGGCCAGGTCCGACCTCGCCGAAATACAGCCAGCCGCCCTGTGCGCCGAGACCGACTACGGGCGCAACCGTACCCGTCACCAGCGTCTTGAGCTTGCCTCCTGACAGCGGGAGCGAGAGGACTTCACCGTCTCCCTTGGCACCGATGCCCGTGAACGAGGTCGTGTAGATCCGCTTACCCATGATGACCATGCCCATGATGTCGGTGTGGGGGGCGAACTGCTGGAACGGCTTGGCATAGCCCTTGCACTTGCTCGCCGAGGTCCAGTTGCAGGCGGGGAACCCGAAGTTGTCGCCGCTGTGAACTCGCAGGATGAAGTCCGGCGGATTCTTAGCCGCCGAGTCCTGACCGAGGTCGGACACGAATGGCGACGACGAGCCCTTGGGGAACACCATCTGCCATGGCTGGCGGATGCCGGTCGCGAACACCTTCAGCCCCTTGCCGTTCGACTTGAACGACAGGATGTCGTACAGGTACGGCGACAGGTTGGACGGCCCATGATCGTTGCCGTTGAGCAGCCCCGTGTCGACCCCGACATACAGCCGTCCGTCGGCTCCGAACCCAATCCCGTTGAAGCCCTGGAACTTCTTCGGCGCCGTGTAGATCGCCGCCTGCTTGGTGAACGTCGTGCCGTTCCAACCGCTCCACTTCAGAAGCTGCCACTTCGGCCCCGTGGCCGTGATCGAGCCGCCGCTGACATAGAGCGAGTTGCCATGCCACGCGAGGCCCGCGACGAACCCCGGCGAACCCGGGATCTCCGTGGCCGTGCCGTTCTTCAGCACGAACACCCCACCGTTGGGCGGGGCGGTCTTCGATTCGACGCCTCCGTCGCCTTCGAACACCTGGCCCGCGCCGAACGCGAACGAGGTGGGGGTATGGAGGCCGGATGCCACCAGCTGAACCGTATGGCCATTGGTGGCCGTCGGTAGCGGCGGGCCGGCGGCCGTTGCCGTGGCGGCCACCGCTCCGGTCGAGACGACGGTTGCGGCGATCAACGCCGCGGTACGTCCACGCATAAGTCTGCTCCTTTCGGTGCATCGAGAAAGTCGCGCCAAGTTACCCCGACCGGGCACGAGCGGCGGTAGGTTAACACATAACCGTGTGAACGACGTGTTAAGGCAGCACGGCCTGGAGGCTGACCGCGAGCTCGTCGAGCGTCGTGGCGGGCAGCCAGCGACCGCGTCCGCGGCGCGCGAGCGTCTTGCCGGCGTCGATCGAGTCCGGCTTCGCGCTCGTGCCGAGAACGTGCAGGCCGTCCAGCGCCCCGGCACGGGCCAGGGGGTCGGCGCCCTTGGTGTGCAGGCAATCTGACAGGAGGATGGCCACGCGACCGCCGGGCGGTACGTGCTCGAGCTGGCCGGCCGCGGCGGTCAGCGCCCCCGCCAGATCCGTCCGGCCGTGACCGCGGAGCGAGAGCAGGTCCTCGACAACGAGTTCGGAGGGAACCTCGTCGCGAGGATCGCGCAGGACCAAGGTCTCGCCGGCGAACGCGATGACGCCGCAGCGCAGGCGATCCGAGGCGGCTTGAACGATCGCCGCCGCCGCCACCGCAGCGATCGCGACCGCGTGGCCTGACATCGAGCCGCTGCGGTCCACCAGCAGGCACACGGCTCGAGGCGCGGCCGCGAACTGGCGCGACACGAGTTGGCTCGCCTCGCGCGGCCGCATCCCGTTGCTCCTGTCGAGCGAGCGCTCGATGTCGAGGTCGCCCTCGGCGACGCCTGCGCGCGCGACGAGCCGTCGCGTGCCGCGGCGCTTCGGCGTGCCGACGCGCCCGAGCGGCGGCAGCAATCGCCGGGCAAGCCGACGCGCCTCCGCCCTGAGCGCTGGGTCCGTCGCCACGGCCATGTCCGCCAATAGCGCCACCGCGGCGTCGGGGTCGTCGCGCATGGCGTCCGCGAGCGCGTCCGGATCGATCCGCCCGACGTGAGGGGAGACGGTAGTGAAGCTCTCGTGCTCGGCGGTTAGCCGTTCCCGGCTGAGCGTCTGCCGCGCGGCATCGCCGACCCGCGACCGGGCGTCAGGGCCGCTCAGCGGCCCGGGCGGTTTCTGCTCCCGGGAGGTGATCTGCACCGGCTGCGCCGGGTCCGCCGACGCTAAGGACGCCCGATCGCGGTCCTCGCTGGCGAGGGCCGCGTCGAGCAGCTGGGCAATCACCTCCTCGGCGGTACGGGCCTGGTCCTCGTGGACCCGTACGCGTCCGGACATCGCGGCGATGGCGGCGTCGAGCAGGATGTCGCGGCCGGCCTCGGGTGCGCCGCGGACGGTCGCCAGGCCGCTGGCAAGGCGGACCATGTCGATCGCGCCCCTCACCGACGAGCCGATCCGCACCGCGGGGTGGGAGCGGCTGCCGCGAGCGACCGCCACCGCCACGGCCACCACCCGTCCGGACACGCTGGTCAGCCGATCCACGACCTCGCGCTCCTGCTCCTCCTCGAGGTAGCCGATCGCGATCCGGCACATGCGGTCGGCGACCGACTGACTGACGCGGGCGGTCCCGATCGCGTCAAACGGGTTCATCGCCGCGATCAGCACGAATCCCTCGGCTGCCGCGATCCGCCCGAGGCGGGGGACCACGATCTCGCGTTCGGCCATCGCGGTGATCAGGACGTTGAGCGTCTCCTCCGGTATCCGGTTCAGTTCCTCGAGGTAGAGCAGCTCTCCCGAACGCATGGCGGTGACCAGCGGCCCGTCGGTCCAGGCCTCCGCCGTATAGCCGCCGCCGAGGACGAGCGCCGGGTCGTGAGAGCCGATCAGGCGCGCCGGGGTCAGCTCGGCGTTGCCCTCGACGAACTGCACGCCGCGCCCGCTGGCGGCGGCGATGCTCCGGAGCAGCGTCGATTTGCCGGTGCCGGGCGGCCCTTCGAGCACGGTGTGGCAGCCCTGCGCGAGGGCGACCGTGAGGATCTCCGCCTCACGGTGGAGGCCCACCACGATCGCGTCGTCATCTGGCGAGAACGAAGTCAATGCTCGTGGATGATGACCCCTCGGATGTTCTTGCCGGCCTCCAGGTCGGCGTAGCCCTCGTTGATCTCCGACAGCTTGTATTGCTTGGTGACGAGCTCGTCGAGCTTGAGCTTGCCCGCGCGATACAGGGTGAGCATCTTCGTGATGTCGTAGGCCGGGTTGCAGTCGCCGAACAGCGCGCCCTTGACGTGCTTTCGGTTGAGCACCATGTCGGCCCCCGACAGATGCACAGTCAAGGACTCGGGGTGCGCGAGCCCGGTGATCACGAGCGTGCCGTTCTTGCGCAACGACATCGCCGCGGCCTGTACGACCTGCTCGTTGACGACGTCGACGGTGACGATCGCCACGTCGGCCCCGCCGGCGGCATTCTGCTTGGCAAGCTCGAGCCCCTCCTCGGCGGTCGTCACGGCGTGCGTGGCTCCCATCTCCTGGGCGAACTCGCCCTTGTTGGGCAGCGGATCGACGGCGATGATCTGGGTCGCGCCGGCGTGCGACGCGCCCTGGACCGCGTTTGCGCCGATCCCGCCGATGCCGAAGATGATCACGGTGTCGCCGATCTGGACGTTGCCGGTGTTGACGGCCGATCCCCACCCGGTCGGCACCCCGCACCCGCACAGCACGGCGACCTCGAGCGGCAGGTCCTCGTCGACCTTGACCACCGACTCCTGTCTGATCGTGGCGTATTGCGAGAACGTGCCGAGCATGCACATCGCGCCGATGCCCTCGCCGTTGAAGGTCGACCCGTAGCTTCCGTCGGGCAGATAACCGTCGAGGATCGTCGCGCCCATGTCACACAGGCTCTGGCGGCCGGTCGAGCACCAGCGGCAGTGTCCGCACGCCGGGATGAACGCGCAGACGACGTGGTCGCCCTTGGCCACCTTCTCGACGCCCGGGCCGACCGCCTCGATGATGCCAGCGCCTTCGTGTCCGCCGACGTATGGCAGCGGTGACGGGAGATCGCCGGTCACCAGATGCATGTCGGAGTGGCACAGTCCGGCGGCGGTGTAGCGGATCAGAACCTCGCCCGCCTTCGGGTCACGAACGTCGAGCTCCACGATCTCCCAGGGCGTGTTGCGCTCGGTCAGGATGGCGGCGTTGGTCTTCATTCGCGTGCTTCCTCTCCTCGAGGTTGGGCCTCGGTTCGCCGAGGCGCGGCCTCCTAATCATGCACGACCGAGAGCCGGATCACACGCCCGTCGACGCCTCGACTTGACTTTGAAGGTGCGTCGACTTGACTTTCAATGCACTATCACGAAGGCGGCCGCTGCGCAGCCCAAAATCGGCCTATAACCGTGTTACGATCGCGGCGGCGCTGCCTCACAGGGCCAGCGGCTGACTGGCACCCAGGGAGCGCCGGCGAGTAGGCTGCGCGAAGCGAGGAGAGCCGAGGATGCGTCATGCCATCCGTTTGAGCAGGCCTGCAGAAACTGCGGCCTGTCTGTTTGTGATTGCCGCGCTCGTTAGCGCGTGCGGCAGTTCGAGTTCGAAGTCATCGACCTCGTCCGCTTCGGCGTCGAGTTCGACGTCGTCGGCTACGTCGACGGCGGCGGCCGCGACGGGGACGCCGAAACCGGGCGGGTCGCTGACCGTGCTCGAGTTGGGTGGGTATGCCGGCGCCTGGCCCACCGGCCTGGATCCAGCGACCAATGTCAATGGCGCCGCCGACCAGGATCAGATGAACTCGATCTTCGGTCAGCTGTTCCAGCTCGCCGCGGGCGGGAAGGTGATCCCCGATCTTGCCGCGTCCGCGACGCCGTCGGCCGGCGGAAAGACGTGGACGATCACGCTGCAGCCGAACCTCAAGTTCTCGGACGGTACGCCGCTCAACGGTGCTGCGGTCGTGGCCAACTGGACGCGCGACCTGGCGAACCCATGCACGTGTAAGCCGCTGCTCCCGCCGGTGAAGTCGATCACAGCTCCGAACGCGACGACCGTGGTGTTCACCATGGCCGCTCCCGACGGCGCGTTCCAGAACCAGTTGCTGGTCGCCAACCTGAACTGGATCGCTTCGCCGACAGCGCTGAAGACCATGGGGGAGCAGGCGTTCAAGATCAAGCCGGTCGGCGCCGGCCCGTTCACGGTCGTCAGCGACACGCTCAGCAACACGCTCGTCCTGAAGAAGAACCCGAACTACTGGGAGAGCGGGAAGCCATACCTCGACAACCTCACGTTCAAAGCGACCGCCGACGACGAGTCCGCGCTCGAAGCGCTGCAAGCGGGCGGCGCGCAGGCCTACGACGGGATGGCAACTCCCTCGCTCGTGAGTACATACGAGTCGCACTTCACGACGACCGAGCAGCCCGCGACGTCTCCGTACGACATCCAGCTGAACACCGCGGCGCCGCCGTTCAACAACGTCAACGCCCGGCTCGCGATCTACTACGCCACTGACACGGCGCTCATCGACCAGAAGCTGTTCGGCAACCAGTTCCAGGTGGTCCAGGGCTTCACCGCCCCCGGAGGCCTGTTCTATTACCCGAATGTGCCGGGCTACCCGACCTATGACCTGGCCAAGGCCAAGTCGCTCGTGAAGCAACTGGGCGGGCTCAACGTGAACTTCTTCACGTTGGCGTCACCGGTGAACCAGAACTTCATGGAGGCTCTGCAGTCGCTGTGGAAGGAGGCGGGGATCAACGCCTCGATCCACCTCTACAGCCTCGCCGGGCTGATCCAGCAGTTCGATACCAAGAAGTGGCAGGCGGCACTGCAGACGGCCGGAGCGTGGGATCCCGCCGCCGGCGTAGGCCTCGGTTTCCGGTTCCTGTCGGCGTCACCGTTCAGTGGCGTGCACGACCCGAAGCTCGACGCGCTGATCCTCGGCGGCCAGGCACTGGTGAATCCAGCGGCCCGCGACAAGACGTACCAGACGGCCGCGGAGTACATCGCCAAGAATGCCGACGGGCCGTTCCTGTTCCCGCTCGCCAGCTGGAACGTCGCGGTGCACGGGGTGCAGGGGCCCGGGCTGACAACATCGATCCCGTCGGTGGTGGTGAACACCGCGCCGTTGTGGCAGGACGTCTCGTACACACAGTAATGATCCGTGGGGCACGGATAGCGCCCGATGAGTAGTGCCTCCGCGCCGCTCAGCCCTCCGCTGGCGGCGCGGGCCGGCCGGGCGGGCCGGCTCGCCGGCTCGCCCACGCTGCGATTCATAGCCCGGCGTCTGCTGATGGCGATCCCGGTGCTGCTCGGGGTGACGTTCGTCTCGTTCGTCGTGATGAACTCGCTGCCGGGCGACGCCGCCCAGGAGCTGCTGGGCGCCCAGGCGACGCCGTCAGAGATCCACCAGCTCGAGATCAAGCTCGGGCTCGACAAGCCGTTCCTGACCCGGTATTGGGATTGGCTGCACGAGGCGGTCATTGGGCATCTCGGCCACTCGCTGTCGAGCGGTCAGGGCGTCGGCTCGATCCTCGGCGCCGACCTGCCGGTGACGTTCGAGTTGGTGGCGTTCGCGCTTCTTGATCTCGCTTGTGCTTGCGGTACCGCTCGCGCTTCTGTCCGCGCGCAAACCGAACGGCATCGCCGACCGGCTCACGATGGTGTTCAGCATGGCCGGACTATCCGTTGCCCCGTACGTGCTCGCGCTCGTACTGGTGTACGTGTTCGCGGTCAAACTGAACGTCCTACCCGCGATCGGGTGGGTCCCGCCGGGACAGAGCTTCGGCCAGAACATTCGCTACCTGATCCTGCCGTCGGTGTCGATCGGGCTCGGCCTGCTGTGCTTCTACACGCGCCTGCTCCGCGCGGACCTGCTCGAGCAGATGCAGGGCGAGGACTACGTGGTGACGGCGCGGGCCAAGGGCGTGCGTCCGTGGCGGGTGCTCACGCGGCACGCCCTGCGCAACTCGCTGTTCGGACTGATCACGGTCGTGGCTTTGAATTTGGGGACGCTGCTTGGAGCCACCGTCGTGATCGAGGACATCTTCGGGATTCCGGGCATCGGTCACGAGTTGCTCCAGGCGATCGACAACCGCGACATCCCGGTGATCGAGGGCATCGTGTTCGTATTCGCGGTGATCGTGGTCGTCGCCAACCTGGCGGCCGACGTCCTGTATTCGGTGCTCGATCCAAGGATCAGGTATGGCCGACCTGCCGAGTGATCTCGTCGTAGCGGGCATCGCGCCCTCGCTCGACGAAGCGGCGGCGGCGAAGGTCGCCGGGCGGTGGCGCGGCTCGATCGGGGTGACGATCCCGGCGGCGCTGGTGCTGTTCATCATCGGGCTGTGCTTCATCTGGCCGATCATCGGTCCGGTACCGTCCCCGACCGGAGGGAACATCCTGAATGCGAGCCTGCCCGCGTTCTCGCCCGGACACTTCCTGGGCACCGATGCTGTCGGCAACGACGAGTGGTCGCGGCTCCTGTACGGCGGTCGGGCATCGCTCGAGATCGCGTTTGCCGTCCAGGCGATCGGGATCGTGCTCGGCGGTCTGCTGGGGGCCCTCGCCGCCTACCTTGGCGGGTGGCGCGATGCGACGATCATGCGGCTCCTCGACGTCGTGATCGCGTTCCCGGCGTTCGTGCTGGCCGTCGCGATCGCGCAGGGCCTTGGTCCGAGCGAGCTGCACACGATCTGGGCGCTGTGCTTCTTCAGCATTCCCGCGTTCGCTCGGATCTCGCGGGCCGCCACGTTGCGCGTGCGCGAGCTGACGTTCATGACCGCAGCGCGCCTTTCGGGCACCCGATTCCCGCGAATGCTGCTCGGTCACATCGCGCCGAACATCCTCCCCCAGTTGATCAGCTTCGGCCTGCTGGGTATAGGAATCGTGATGATCCTGGAGGGCGCCCTCAGCTTCATCGGCCTCGGAGTCCCGCCACCGGCGCCGAGTTGGGGGAACATGATCGCTCAGGGCCAGAGCACACTTTCCGCCGATCCGCGCTATGTACTGCTGCCGAGCGCCGCCCTGTTCATCACGGTCGTCTCGTTCAACCTACTCGGTGACGGACTGCGCGCGCGCTGGAGCACCCGATGAGCGAAGCGCTGCTCGAGGTCACGGACCTGCGGGTCGACTTCCGCACCGACGGGCAGGTTCTACGGGCGGTGGATCAGCTCAGCTACTCGGTGCGCCGCGGGGAGACGGTGGCGGTGATCGGAGAGTCCGGATCGGGCAAGACCGTCAGCTCACGCGCGATCATGGGCCTGCTCCCCCCGACGGCCAAGGTGACCGGGTCGATCCGGTTCGACGACGTCGAGATGGTCGGGCTGGCCGAGAAGGCGATGCGGTCGCATCGCGGGTGCGGCGTGGCGATGGTGTTCCAGGACCCGACCCGCTCCCTGAATCCGACGATGCGAATCGGGGGGCAGATCCGCGAGGCGATCCAGACCCACGAGAAGGCGTCGCGTGCGGCGGCGCACGACCGGGCGCTCGAACTGCTCGAGCTCGTCCGGCTGCCGGCCGCCAAGGAGCGACTCGAGCAGTACCCGCACCAGCTCTCGGGTGGCATGCGCCAGCGCGTGATGATCGCGATCGCGCTGGCGGCGTCGCCGAAGCTGCTGATCGCAGACGAGGCCACGACCGCGCTCGACGTGACGACCCAGGCGCAGATCATGGAGCTCCTGCGCGACCTCCAGCAGCGGCTGGGGATGGCGCTGATCATGATCAGCCACGACCTGGGGCTGGCGGCGAGCTTCGCCGACGAGGTGGTCGTGATGTATGCGGGACGGGCGGTCGAGCGGGCTCCGACCCAGATGCTGTTCGCCCACGTCCGGATGCCGTACACGCGCGCGTTGCTGGACGCGATCCCGCGTCTCGAGAACGCCTCGCACGCGACGCTCGCCGCCGTGCCCGGCCAGCCGCCGAACCTGGCGCTGCGCGAACCCGGATGCCCGTTCACGCCGCGCTGCCCGAGCGCCACCGATCAATGCCGCCAGCACGTGCCGGCGTTCGAGGAGCACGAGCCTGATCATCAGTGGGCGTGCTGGCATCCGTGTGCCGACGGGGTGGCGCGGTGAGCACCGGCGGCCCGCTGCTCGACGTACGCAACCTCGTCCAGGAATTCGAGGTCCGGGCTCAGGGCGGGGTCAGGAGCGGCACCGTGCAGGCCGTCTCCGACATCTCGTTCACGCTGGCAAAGGGCGAGACGCTGGGCCTGGTCGGCGAGACCGGATCGGGCAAGTCGACGCTGGCGCGCGCAATCTTGCAGGCGCCACGTCCGAAGTCCGGCGAGGTGCTGTTCGAGGGGATCGATCTCGTCAAGCTGCGCGGGAAGGAACTGCTTCGGGCCCGGCGCCAGATGCAGATGGTGTTCCAGGACCCCTACGGGTCACTCGATCCGAAATGGTCGGTGGCGCGCATCGTCGAGGAGCCGCTGATCGCGTTCCGCACGGCGGCGCGGGCCGAGCGCCGGAGCCAGGTCAACGAGGCGCTCGACCGGGTGGGTCTCGATCCCGCGCGCTACGCCGACCGCCGCCCGCGATCGCTGTCGGGGGGCCAGGCGCAACGGGTCGCGATCGCGCGGGCGCTCGCGCTCGACCCGGCGCTGATCATCTACGACGAGGCGGTCTCCTCGCTCGACGTGCTGGTTCGGGCGCAGGTCCTGAACCTGCTCGAGCGCCTGCGGACCGAACTGTCGCTGACGTATCTGTTCATCGCGCACGATCTCGCGCTGGTCAAGCAGGTCTCTGACCGGGTCGCGGTCATGTACCTGGGCAAGCTGGTCGAGATCGGCCCGGCCGAGTCTCTGTATCGAGAGCCGCTGCACCCGTACACAGTGGCGCTGCTGGCGTCGATCCCGAACCCCGATCCGACGGCGTCGCGCGCGCCCGTGACGGAAACGATCCAGGGGGAGCCGCCCTCACCGATCGATCCGCCGAGCGGCTGCCGGTTCCGCACCCGGTGTCCGCGCGCGCAGGACGTGTGCGCGCAGACCGAGCCGCCGCTGCGGCAACTCGCCGGCGGCCACTTCGCCGCATGTCACTTTCCGGTATCCCGCGATGCGCCGGCGCCGGCGGCGCGAGAGCCCGCCCGGCTGGCAGGAGGAACACATGACGCTTCAGCACTCGACTGACACGCTCGACCTTCAGGCTTTGTTCCCCGACGGCACCCACCTGATCGGCGGCGAATGGGTGCCCGCAGGTGGCGGCGACACGATCCCGGTGATCAACCCCGCCACCGGCGAGACGCTGGCGAACGTACCGCGCGGGGGCCCGGACGACGTTGCCGATGCCGTGGCGGCGGCTTCGGATGCGTTTCCCGCGTGGCGTGACACGAGCCCCAGCCGGCGCGGCCAGTTGCTGCTCGACTGGGCTTCTTTGTGTCGCGAGCACGCCTCCGAGATTGACCTGCTGGAGCGTCTCGAGGTCGGCCGGCCGAAATGGGGACCGCCCGGCGGGGGTGGGCCGATGGCGGGGATCCTGACCTTCACCGCCGGTCTCGCGGACAAGGCCACCGGATCGACGTTGCCGAGCATGTTCCCGGACGTGATCGGGATGACGCTCCGCGAGCCGTTTGGCGTCTGCGGGAGCATCATTCCCTGGAACGCGCCGGGGCCGAACACCGTCAACGATGCGGGGCCGGCGATCGCGATGGGGAACACGATCGTGATCAAGCCGGCCGAGGACGCCCCGCTGACGTGCCTGCTGCTGGCTCGGTTGGCTCTCGATGCGGGGATACCGCCCGGGGTGATCAACGTCGTCACCGGGTTTGGTGTCGAAGCGGGAGAGCCGCTGGCGGGTCACCCCGGCGTGCGGCGAATGAGCTTCACGGGGTCGCCGGAGACGGGCCGCCGCGTGATGGAGGCGTGCGCCCGGCATCTGATCCCGCTGCATCTGGAGCTCGGCGGTAAGTCACCGCAGGTCGTGCTGAGAGACGCGCCGCTGGAAAAGGCGATCCCGACAATCGCGCGGAGCATCACGCTGAACACGGGGCAGATCTGCGCGGCCGGGTCGCGGGTCGTGGTCGACGCCTCGATCCGGGAAGAGGTGGTTTCGGGGTTGGCGGATGCGTTCAAGCACGTCCGGGTCGGGCCGTGGTACGAGGACGTCGACATGGGTCCGCTGATCAGCGCGAAGCAGGAGCAGCGCGTGCTCGGCTATCTGGAGAGCGGTCGCTCGGAAGGGGCGCGGGTGGTCGTCGGCGGCGGGAAGCCCGAGGGTGACGTGTACGACCGCGGGTTCTTCGTCGAGCCGACGATCTTCGACGACGTTCGCCCTGAGATGCGAATCGCGCAAGAGGAGATTTTCGGGCCGGTCCTGTCGGTCCTTTCTAGCGCCGACGAGGAGGAGGCGCTCTCGATCGCGAACGGCACTCGGTACGGGCTGGTCGCGTCCGTGTGGACGCGTGACGTCGGTCGTGCGGTGCGGCTGGCGCGCCGGATCGAGGCCGGGCAGGTGTCGATCAACACGCTGTGGTCGGGTGGGGTGATCGGGGCGCCGTTCGGTGGGTACAAGTCGAGCGGGTTCGGGCGGACGGTCAGCGCCGAATCGATCCTCGATTACACCCAGGTCAAGAGCGTGATCATCGACGGGCGGGTTTGAGGCTCGTGGACGTTTCGCTTGAAGGCAAGGTCGCCCTGGTGACGGGCGCGGGTCCGAACATCGGCAGCGGGATCGCGCTGGCGCTGTCCCGGTACGGCGCCCGGGTGGCGTGCAACGACGTCTCCGCCGATGCCGCGGGCGCTTCCGTCCGGCGGATTTCGCGGCACGGCGGTGATGCGATGGCGGCCGTGGGGGACGTCAGCTCCGAGGACGACGTCGTGCGCTACGTCGGTGAGGTGCTCGACGCTTGGGGACGGATCGACATCCTGATCAACAACGCCGCCGTGCTTGGCGGCCGCGGCGTGCTCGAGGAGAGCCTCGAGTTCTGGAACCGGGCGATCGCGGTCGCCGGCGCCGGCACGTTCCTCAACACCAAGCACGTCGCGATCTCGATGATCGAGCGCGGAATCAAGGGCTCGGTGGTCAACATCCTGTCCTCGAATGCGTGGCAGGGTTGCGCCGGCGTGATCGCCTACGCGTTCCACAAGGGCGGGCTCGCGAACTTCACGCGCGCGGCCGCGATGGACCTTGCGCCGTACGGGATCCGCGTGAACTCGTACTCGCCGACGGCGCCGCGGCCCGACAACCCGGAGCTGCTCGCCGAACTGAGCGAATCCGGCGGAGTGCGCGTCCGCCCGGACCGCTCCGGCGAGCACGCGTCGTGGTGGCGCGACCCCGGCAAGATCGACGTGCGCGGCAACATGCCGATGGCACCATCGACGCCGACCGACATAGGCCACTGCGTGGCGTGGCTGTGCTCGGACTACGCGCGGCTGATCACCGGCTGCGACTTCGTGATCGACGGCGGGGCGCGAGCGAAGTACTGGGGGTACACGCCGCCGGCGGACAAGGCTGAGCCGATACCGCTGATTCCGCTGTACGAGGACGAGACGATGCCGGGAGGGTTTTGATGGTTCGAGGCGCTGTACAGACAGGACCGTTGGCGTACGAGATCCGGGAGTTCCCTCGCCCTTCGATCGGGCCCGACGAGGGTCTGCTGCGCGTGGAGGCGTGCGGGGTGTGCGGGTCCGACGTGGAGCAGTACCGCGGCCACCTCGTGCGGCCGGGGATGTTCCCGCTGATCCCCGGGCACGAGCCGCTGGGTGTTGTCGAAGAGGTGGGGGAACGGGCTGCGGAGCGGTGGGGCGTTTCCGTAGGGGATCGGGTGGCTGTCGAGATCCTGCGACCTTGCCGGGCCTGTGACTACTGCCTGACCGGCCGCTACATGTCGTGCCCGAACCGCGACGGCGCGTACGGGATGACGCCGCTGTCCCGCTCGCCCGCGCTGTGGGGAGGGTTCGCCGAATACCTGTACCTGCACCCGCGGGCGATCCTGCACAAGATGCGGAGCGACATCCCGCCCGAGATCGCGGTGATGTTCAACCCGCTCGGTGCCGGGGTGCGGTGGGCCGCGTTCCTTGGCGAGGTAGGACTCGGGGAGACCGTGCTGATCCTTGGTCCCGGTCAGCGTGGGCTGACCTCGGTTATCGCAGCACGCGCCCGGGGTGCCGGAACGATCATCGTCACCGGGCTATCGCGCGATGAGCGGAAATTGGCCCTGGCGCGCGAGTTCGGCGCCGACCACACGATCAACGTCGAGGAGGAGGACGTGGTGGCGCGCGTGACCGAGATCACCAACGGGGCGATGGCCGACGTGGTGCTCGAACTCACGCCGATCGCCACGCAGCCTGTGCTCGACGCCGTCGAGGCTGTGCGCCACAGCGGGAGGATTGTCCTCGCGGGCCTGAAGGGCGGGAAGTCCGTCGAGCTGGTGAGCGACCGGCTGATCAACAAGGGACTCACGGTCCGGGGCGCGTTCGGCGTCAACGCCGAGGCGTACATCGAGGCGATCCGGATCATCGAATCGGGGCGCTTTCCGCTCGAGAAGATGGCCTCGGGGACGTTCGAGCTGGCCGACACCGAGGCCGCGATCCAGGCGCTCGCCGACGGGGACGCGATCCACACGTGCGTCTGCCCCGACGGGCGGAAATCCAATTCCGCTTCGGCCATGGCCGGGGTCGCCGCGAGCGGAGAGGAGGCAGCCGATGCTGGTTGACATGCACGCCCACGTCATCCCGGGTGCTTTGGAAGCGGTTGGCGCGTCCGCGGACCACCGCGGGCCCCGGATCGGACCGTGCGCGGGGGACGAGCACGCGCGGCTGCTCGAGAACGACCGCGGGATGCAGTTCAAGGCGATCGACGCGTTCTACTCGGCCGAGCGCCGGCTCGAGGAACTCGAGCGCAGCGGCGTCGACGCCGAGGTCGTCTCGCCGATGCCGCCGCTGCTCGACTACGCGCTGTCCGGTCCCGAGGGGCTCGAACTGTCGCGGCGCGTGAATGAGTTCATCGCGTCGTTGTGTGGCGCCGACCGTCGACGGCTTCTTGGGATGGGGATGGTGCCGATGCAGGCGCCTGAGCTGGCTTGTGCCGAGCTGGTGCGAGTACGCGATGCCGGGCTGGTGGCGGTCGAGATCGCCTCGAACGTGCTGGGGCGGGCGCTGCACGGATCCGAGTTCGACGAGTTCTGGGCCGAGGCGGAGCGGCTCGAGATGCCGATCTTCATCCACGCGATGCCGGCCGACTTCGGGGAGAGGTTGCCGGCCGGCCTGATCCCGATCGCTGCGTTCGCCGTCGGTGCGGACGCGCTGTTGGCGTGCGCGGGGATCATCACCAGCGGCCTGGCCGAGCGCCACCCGCGGCTGCGGCTGGCCTTCAGTCACGGCGCGGGCGGCTTTCCGATGATGCTCCCGCGCGCGATGACCTTCTGGGGGAAGACCTGGAATGAGGAACCGCCGGTTGCGGAGGCCGAGGGTGTATCGCCGGCGGAGCTCACCCGGCGCTTCTACTACGACGGGCTCGTGTTCGACCGGCGGGCGCTCCGCTTCCTGATCGAGTTGGTTGGGCATCGCCAGGTGCTGGTCGGCTCTGACTTCCCGGCGATGCCGCGCGAGGACCCATGCGCGCGGACGTTGCGGTCGCTCGACCTGCCGGCGGACGCGCTCGACGACATCACCTGGCACAACACGTTTCGCTTTCTCGGGATCGAGGCGCCGCAGCTCGTGGGTGCCGGGGTGGCCGGTTCGACTAACACAGGAGAGGCACAGTGAAGACACGCGCGGCAGTCGTTCGAGGAGCGGGGCAGCCCTGGGCGCTGACCGAGCTCGACCTCGACGAGCCCAAGGCGCACGAGGTGCTCGTCCGGGTCATGGCCTGTGGGCTGTGTCACTCCGACGAGCACGTGCGCGAAGGCGGCCCGTACCGGTATCCGATGGTGGGCGGGCACGAGGGCGCTGGTGTCGTCGAGAAGGTCGGTCCGTCGGTAACGCGGGTGCGCGAGGGCGACCACATCTGCACCTCGTGGATTCCGGTGTGCGGTCACTGCCGCTACTGCTCGACCGGTCACCAGAACATGTGCGACGACGGGCTGAACGCCGGCACGGGCATGTTCCTCGACGGCACGTTTCGCTTCCACGAGAACGGCGAGGACGTCGGCGGTATGTGCGTACTCGGCACGTTCTCGCAATGGATGGTGATCTCCGAGAACTCGTGCGTTCCGATCGATCCCGATTTGCCGTTTGAGGTCGCTGCGCTTGTCGCGTGCGGGGTGACTACCGGCTGGGGCTCCGCCGTGTACGCGGCGGGCACGCGCGCGGGGGAGACCGTGGTGATCTTCGGCACCGGCGGCGTCGGCATGAACGCGGTGCAGGGCGCGGCCTACGCCGGCGCCAAGAACGTGATCGCGGTCGACCCGAACCCATACAAGCAGGAGATGGCGGGCAAGTTCGGCGCCACGTTCACCACCGGCGATCCCGAGGAAGCCAAGCAGAAGATCTGGGAGCTGACCCACGGCCAGATGGCCGACCATGCGGTGATCACGGTCGGCGTGATGCACCCCGAGGTGCTCCGCAACGCGGTCAACATGATCGGCAAGGGCGGCAGCGTCGTGGTCACCGCGGTCGGTGGCGAGGGTGACACGATCGCGATCCACGGCTCGCCGGTGACCGGCTTCCACAAGAACATCCAGGGCTCGCTGTTCGGTGGCGCGAACCCGCTCTACGACATGCCCCGCCTGCTCGGGCTGTACAAGAACGGCGACCTGAAGCTCGACGAGCTGATCACGAACCGGTACACGCTCGACAACATCAACCAGGGCTACGAGGACATGCTCGCGGGTCGCAACATCCGTGGCGTTTTGATCCATGAACACTAGGCACTCGTTGGGAAGAAAGGTTGAACTATTCACCCTTTCTTCCCAAGCCGCTGACGAGGAGGTTTGACGATGACCAGCGCGATTCTTGATCCGACCGGACTGTCTGGTAAAACCACTAACGTCGGTCTGACGCTCGCGCGACGGAGGGGGAGTCTGAGTGGCGCCACCGTGGGGTTGCTCGAGAACGGCAAGCAGAACGCCAGCCTGTTCCTGACCGAGGTGGCGGACATCCTGCGGGAGCGGTACGGCGCCGGAGAGGCCAAGCTTCGCCGCAAGGAGAACTTCGCCCAGCCGGCGCCTCAAGAGCTGATCGACCAGCTGAGCTCGGAGTCGGACCTGGTGGTGATAGGCATTGGGGATTGAGGCTCGTGTAGCGCGTCGGCGGTCGCCGACGGAGTCCTCTTCGAGCGTCACGGCACGCCGGCAGCGGTGATCTGCTCGGACGCCTTCAAGGCCACCGGTGACGCGATGGCCGACATCCAGGGCGCCCCCGGGTACCGGTACCTGACGACGCCGCACCCGGTCGCCGGTTTGACGCCGGCGCAGGTGCGAGAGCGTGCGGAGGCGCTTGCCGGCGACGTGGTGGCGCTGCTCACCGGGGACTCGGGCTGATGGCGGACGGGCCCGATCCGGACGTCGCCCGCGCGGCGATCGAGTACTGCTACGAGCAGGGCTGGACCGATGGGTTGCCGGTGGTCCCGGTTTCGCAGGCGCTGCTCGATCAGTTCCTCGCCCAGACCAACCGATCGCCTGACGAGGTGCTGTGGCGCATGGAGCACCTCGGGCGAGAGTGCACGGTCCAGACCGCGGCGATCAACGCCGCGATGGCCGGGTGCCTGCCCGAGCACTTCCCGGTCGTGCTCGCCGCCTGGGACGCGGTGATGCTCGACCGGGCCGCCAAGGGCGGCGGCTGGCAGTCGACGAGCGGGCCGGCTCCGCTGATCGTGATCAACGGTCCGATCCGCGGCGAACTTGGGATCAACAGCACCGGCGGGAACTTCGCCGCGGGCTTCCGCCCCAACGCCACGATCCCGCGCGCGCTCGGGCTGATGTTGCGCAACGCGTTCGGCGTGGTCCCGCACGTGTTCGACCAGACGACCCAGGGGATCCCGGGCCGGTGGGCGATCTGCTTCGGCGAGAACGAGGAGGAGAGCCCGTGGGAGCCGCTGGCGACCGAGATGGGGCTCGAGCCGGGCGCGAACGCCGTGTCGTGCACGCTGACGCGTACGTACGAGTTTGTCGACAACCGCCACACGCAGAACCCCGAGCACCTCCTGAACGATTTTGCCGACACGATCTCGCGGACCGGTGTGATGATCTTCCGTGCCCAGTCGGCCGGGATCGTGTTCTGCCCCGAGCACGCTCAGATGCTGGCGGACGCCGGGTTCTCGAAGGCGGACGTCAAGGACTGGCTGGTCGAGCACTGCGGCCGCATCGAGGCTGACCTGCGGCGCGCCGGAAAGGACGCGGTCTCGGAGGGCGGTTTCGGCGGTCGGTCCGCCGGCGACGAGGAGCGGGTACCGGGTGACACGTTCACGCCGTTCCTGCCCAGCCGCAACTCGGTCCCGATCGTGGTCGCGGGCGCGCGCAACGCGGCGATCTCGATGGTGTTCCGCGTGTTCGGCGAGTGGTCGAACTCGTCGGTGGAAATCGAACAAGCCAACGCTGCGGTGGCGGCCGGGAACGGAGGTTGAGATGTACAGCGAGCAGGGGCTGAAAGAGATGCGGACGATGCTCGCCGCCGACGGCTATGGGCTCGAGGCGCGGGAGGACGGCGAGCGGGTCGTGGTGGACATCGTCGCGACGCCCGAGGCCTGCGAGGACTGCCTGGCGCCACCCGACGTCATGCGCGCGATCCTCGGCAAGACGCTCGCGGTCCCCGCGGACGTGATCGATCTCCACTACCCGGAATGAACGGCCGGGTGGCGCTGATCACCGGTTGCGGCAAGCCCGACGGCGGCGGTCAGGCGGTCGCGCGGGCGCTCGCCGCCGACGGAATCGCGGTGGTCGTCGCCGATCGCCGGCCGGCGGGCGTGCTGAACCGCCGGCAGGAGGTCGTCGGGTCCGGGCAGCCGGAGTCGTGGCACGGGCTGGACAGCCTGGTTGAGCAGATCGAGGCTGCCGGAGGAACCGCCGTGTCTACCCTCGGGGACATCGGCGACGAGGACGACGCCGAAGCGATGGTCGCGGCGGCGCTCGAGCGGTTCGATCGGCTCGACATCCTCGTCAACAACGCCGCGGCGCCGCAGGGCCTCGATCGCGACGTGATCGACGAGATCCCGGTCGATGTGTTCGACGACGTGATCCGGATCAACCTGCGCGGGACCTGGCTGATGTCGCGCGCGGCGGTGCCGGCGATGCGGCGGCACCGGTGGGGTCGGATCATCAACGTGTCCTCGATGGCGGGCGTGATCGCCGCCCCGCGCTCGACCCCGTACTCGGCGTCGAAGGCGGGGATCATCGGGCTGACGCGCGCGCTGTCGATGGACGTGGCCGCGTGGGGGATCACGGTCAACGCGATCGCCCCGGGCGCGCTCGACACCAGCCGCTCGGTTCTGAGCCTCGATCCCGACCTCGACGTCCGCGCCGAGATGGAGCAGCGCGGGCGCCGGCTGCCGGTCGGCCGGGTCGGGCGGCCCGACGACGTCGCCGCCGCGGTGCGCTACCTCGCCGGCGACGGCGCCGAGTTCATCACCGGCCAGGTGCTCGTCCTCGACGGCGGCGGGCCGGCGCCGTTCCCGTTGCCGCGACCCGAGGAGGGGCTCGCTTGAAATCCGTCCGGAAGGAGAACGCGTGAAGGTCCGGGTCCTGATGGAGCCGCGTCACGGCGCCACATACGACCGGGTCGTCGCCATGGCCAAGGCCACCGAGGACGCCGGCTTCGACGCGTTCTTCCGTGGCGACCACTACCTCGGGATCGACTCGACCGACCCGGAGTACCGGCCGACCGACTCGTGGACGACGCTCGCCGGCGTCGCGCTCGAGACCAGCCGTATCAAGCTCGGAACGCTGATGACCGCGGGTACGTTCCGGCACCCGGGCGTCGTGGCCAACGCCGTGGCCACGGTCGACCAGATGTCGGGCGGCCGAGTCGTCCTCGGCATCGGCACCGGCTGGTATGAGCGAGAGCACAAGGCGTTCGGCATCCCGTTCCCTCCGATCGGCGAGCGCTTCGACCGCCTCGACGAGGAGATGCAGATCATCAAAGGGCTGTGGACCACGCCCGAGGGCGAAGCGTTCAGCTTCGACGGCCGGTTCTGGCAGCTCGAGGAGTCCCGCAACTTCCCCGTGCTCGTGCAGAAGCCGCGCCCCGAGATCGTGATCGGCGGCACCGGTCCCCGCCGAACCCCGCTGATGGCGGCCAAGCACGCCGACGAGTTCAACAGCGGCGCCGGACACGGCTGCGCCGAGCGCTTCGCCAACGTCCGCGGGGTGTGCGAGGAGATCGGCCGGGATCCGGCGACGCTGCGGATGTCCGCCACCATGCAAGCGATCTGCGGCACCACCAAGCAGGAGGCCGAGCAGCGGCTCGAACGCCTCGGGCCGCCGGGCGCGCGGATGCTGGCGAACGGCGTCGTGGGCACGCCGTCCGACCTGATCGCGGCGCTCGAACGGCTGGCCGGCGAGGGCTGCGAGACCGTCTACCTGCACATCTTCGACATCGACGACCTCGACCACCTGCGCCTGATCGGCGCGGAGGTGGTCCCGCAGGTCGCATAACGCGAGGGGAGACATCCGATGGCGAGCATGACGACGCGGGCGGCCGTGCTGCACCAGCCCGGCACCGACTGGGAGATCACAGAACTCGATCTCGACGAGCCCAAGGAGTTCGAGGTGTTGATCCGCTACAAGGCGGCGGGACTGTGCCACTCCGACGAGCACATTCGGCGCGAGGGCGGCAGCCACATCCGCTTCCCGCTCGTGGGCGGGCATGAGGGCGCCGGCATCGTCGAGGCGGTCGGCGCCGGCGTCACCCGCGTCGCGCCTGGCGATCACGTCGTGACGTCGTACATCCCGGCGTGCGGGAAGTGCCGCTATTGCTCGACCGGCCACCAGAACCTGTGCGATCGCGGCCTGTACGCGGGTGTCGGCTGCCTCCAGGACGAGACCTTCCGGTTCCATCGGAACGGCGAGGACTACGGCGGGTTCTGCGCGCTCGGCACGTTCTCCGATCACACCGTGGTGTCGGAGTTCTCGTGCGTGCGCATTGACAAGGACGTCCCGTTCGAGGTCGCGTGCCTGGTCGGGTGCGGCGTGACCACCGGCTGGTGCTCGGCGGTGCGCGCCGGCGAGACGAAGGCGGGGGAGACGGTCGTGATCTTCGGGGTCGGCGGCGTCGGCATCAACGCCGTCCAGGGCGCCCGCTACGCCGGCGCCACCACCGTGCTCGCGATCGATCCGAACCCGTTCAAGCTCGAGATGGCGAGCCGCCTCGGCGCGACCCACACCGCGACCAACGTCGACGAGGCGCGCGACATCCTGTTCGGGCGAACGCACGGCCAGATGGCGGATCTGGCGGTGATCACGGTCGGCGTGCTCGAGCCGCAGACGACCGTCGACGCGGTCAGCCTGATCGGGAAGGCGGGGCGGGTCGTGGTGACCTCGGTGAGCCGGGCGGACGAGAAGTCGATCAGCCTGACCGGCTCGCCGATGGTCGGCTGGCACAAGCGGATCCAGGGCTCGCTCGCCGGCGGGTCGAACCCGATCTTCGAGATGCCGAACCTGCTCGGCCTGTACAAGTCAGGGCATCTGAAGCTCGACGAGATCATCACCCAGCGCTACACGCTGGAGCAGGTCAACGACGGCTACCGCGACCTGCTAGCGGGCAAGAACATCCGCGGCGTGGTCATTCACTGAAAACTAACCGCCGGCTCGGCGGGGACGCTGCGGCGTCGTCATCCACGAAAGCTGACAGCCGGCTCGGCGGCGACGCCGAGGTGGCGGGTGAACCCGGGCGGGATGATCAGGTCGTCGGGGGTCAGCTCGGTTGTGCTCGCCCGGCCGAGTGCGAGCAGCGCCGACTCGATCCCCGCGCGCAGGACGTCGAGTACGTTCTCCACGCCGGGCTGCCCTGCGGCGGCGAGTCCCCAGAGATAGGCGCGCCCGATCATCACCGCCTTCGCCCCGAGTGCTACGGCCTTGACCACATCGCTCCCGCGCCGGATGCCGCCGTCGAGCAGCACCTCGATCTGGTCGCCGACCGCTTCGGCGACCGCTGGTAAAGCGCGGATCGAGGCGGGCGTGGTGTCGAGGTTGTTGCCGCCGTGGTTCGACACCGAGATCGCGGTGTACCCGGCGTCGACCGCGCGGCGCGCGTCGTCGACCCGAATGATGCCTTTGAGCATGAACGGTCCTTGCCATTGCTCGCGGAGCCAGCGGAGGTCGTCCCAGGTGGGGGGCGCGGTCATCATCCACTCGCCGTACGCGCCGAAGAAGCTCGTGGGCGGCGCGCCGAGCGGCGAGACGTTAGGGACTGACAGGTCAGGCGGGCCGCCGGCGCGGATCCACTCAAGCGACCACTGAGGCCGGGACAGCGCCTCGGGCGCGAGCCGCAGCATCGCCTTTAGGTCGACGTGGTCCGGAATCCACGGGCTGCCCCAGTCGCGGCTGTGCGAGAACGTCCAGTCGAGCGTGACGATCAGGCCCTGTACGCCGGCGGCCCGCGCCCGGTCGATCCGGGCCGCGATCTGATCGCGCCCGCCGGCCCAGTAGATCTGGAAGAACGTCTTCGGATCGGCCGCGACGACTTCCTCGATCGGTTTGCTCGCGAACGAGCTCAGCCCCATCGCGGTGCTGCGCGCGGCGGCCGCGCGCGCCACCGCGATCTCGCCGTCGGGATGGACCGATTGAACGCCGGTCGGCGAGATCAGCACCGGGAGCGAGATCTCCTGTCCCATCACCGTGGTGGTCATGTCCCGGTGGGCGGGAGCCCCGCCGACGCGCGGGGCGAAGCCGAGCTCGGTGAACGCGGCCACGTTGTCCGCCAGCGTCACGCCGGCCTCGGACCCCGCGATAAGCGCCGAGTACACCGACTTGGGCAGCCGGCGCTTGGCCCGCCTCTGGGCCGCGGCGACCGACTCGAACCACGGGTTCCGGCTGAGTTTCACGGCGAGCGCAGGACTGCGAGTGGGCTCTCGTCGCAATGTTTCGCGGGCGCGCGCCGAGGCGCTCTCTTCGACATGTCGACCGACGGCTTTGGGAGCGGTACGGGGCCGCGCGCGGCCAGTAGCTCCTCGCCGTGCCCAAGCACGCACTCCGGGTCGGGTCCGGCGAGCGGCAGTCCGGTGAAGAACTTCGCGGCCATGCACCCGCCGCGGCACTTGTCGAACAGCCCGCAGCTCGCGCACGCGCCGGCGTGCTGCGGCCGGCGCAGGTCGGTGAACAGCTCGGACTCGCGCCACACCCGCGCGAATCCACCCGGCTCGCGCACGTTGCCGGCGAGGAACTCGTCGTGGATCACGAACGGGCACGCGTACACGTCGCCGATCGGATCGATCAGGCACACCACACGCCCCGCCCCACACAGATTCAACCCCGGCAACGCCTCGCCGTACCCGCCCAGGTGAAAGAACGAGTCACCGGTGAGCACGCTCTCGCCGTGCGCGAGCAGCCACTCGTACAGCTCGCGCTGCTGCGCGCCGGTGGGATGCAGCTGGTCCCACACGTCGGCGCCCCGCCCGGACGGGCGCAGGCGCGTCAGCCGCAGCTGCGCGTGGTAGCGATCCGCGATGCGCTTGAAGTCGTCTAGCTGGGAGACGTTCTCCCGCGTGACCACCACCGACAGCTTGAACCCCTCGAACCCGGCGTCGGCCAGGTTCTCCATCGCGCGGATCGCCGTGGCGTACGACCCCGGGCCGCGGACGCGGTCATTCACCGAAGCGGTCGCGCCGTCGAGCGAGACCTGCACGTCGACGTACTCGGTGCCCGCGATCCGGGATGCGATCTCCGGCGTGATCCGCGAGCCGTTGGTCGAGAACTTGACCCCGACGTGGTGCGCCACGGCGTAATCGACCAGCTCCCAGAAGTCGCGCCTGACCGTCGGCTCGCCGCCGCCGACGTTCACGTAGAACACCTGCATCCGCTCGAGCTCATCGATCACCGCCATGCACTCCGCCGTGCTCAGCTCCCGCGGATCACGCCGACCTGAGCTCGACAGACAATGCACACACGCCAGATTGCACGCGTACGTCAACTCCCACGTCAAACAAATCGGCGCATCCAACCCCGTCTCGAACTCATCCGCCAACGACCGCGCCGCCTCCGCCCGACGACGCACAAACGACAGCCGCCGCGTGCCAAAGTCATAGGCCAGGGCGCCGAAGCGCTCAGGCCTCAGCGCGGTATCGGGATCAAGTCCCGCGGCCCGCTTAAGCTCGACGGAGGTCAATAAACGCCGCACATGCCGTCGATCGAAATGTCCTCGACGAGCAGGTCTTCGACGACGAGCTCATCCTCGGTCGGCGCGGTCGCCGTGTCCTCGTCGGGCTCAGCTTCGGCGGGCGCGTTTTCGAGCTGCTCTCGGGTGGCACTCATGACGGGGTCCTCTCCTCGCGCGATCGGGCGCGATAATTTAGCACTCTGTGACAAATCTCGCTGACTTGAATTGGGTTCAGGTTGACGATGCTCCGCGACGGGCGCTGATCGTGCCGCTTGGCTCGCTCGAGCAGCATGGGCCGCACCTGCCGCTCGACACCGATACCCGGATCGCGGTCGCCGTCGCGGGCGCGACCGCGGCGCGTCGCCCCGGGGTTGCGGTGGCCCCGCCGATCGCGTTCGGTTCGAGCGGCGAGCACGCTGCGTTTCCAGGCACCCTGTCGATCGGCACCGCCGCGCTCGCCGAAGTGCTGGTCGAGCTCGGGCGCGACGCGTCGCGACACTGGGACTCGCTACTGCTCGTTAACGGCCACGGCGGCAACCGTGACGCGGTGGCGGATGCCGTCGCGCGGCTCACCGGCGAGGGACGGCGGTCCGATGCCTTCTCGGTGGCGCCCCACGGCGCGGACGCGCACGCCGGGCGAAGCGAGACGTCGCTGCTCCTGCATCTCGATCCGGTGGCGGTCCGCGACGATCAGGCCGAGCCCGGCCAGACGCGGCCGATCGCTGAGTTGATGGCCCGCCTCCGCAGCGATGGAGTGCGACCGGTGAGCCCGAACGGCGTCCTCGGCGATCCCACCGGCGCGACCGCCGGGGAAGGCCGGCGCCTGCTCGAGGAGCTGATTGCCGGGTGCGTCGCCAGGCTCGACCGGCTTCTTTCGAACGTGGCCGCTCATGCCTGAGGATCCCGGTTTGGCGGTAATCACGGGTGCGGCACGCGGCATCGGAGCCGCTGTCGCCGCCAGCCTCGCGAGCCGCGGATGGTCGCTGCTGCTGGCCGACGCGTGCGCCGAGCAACCAGGCATCGGCTACGCGATGCCGGCGCTCGCCGATCTCGAGCGGCTCGCCGAGCAGTGCGCGGCCGCCGGAGCACCCAGCGTCGAGGTGCTCCAGGCCGACGTGGGCGGCGCGGAATTCGCTCCCCGGCTCAGTGGCGCGCTCGGCGGCCGGAGCCCGGCCGCGGCGGTGGCGGCCGCCGGAGTGATCGCGGGGGGCCCGGCGTGGGGGACCGACGAGACCGCGTGGGTCAGCCTGATGAACGTCAACCTGCACGGCACCCGGCGGCTCGCCGAGGCGACGATCCCCGCGATGGTGCAGGCCGGCGCCGGGCGATTCGTGGCGATCGCCTCGGCAGCGGCGCTGCGGGCGATGCCGCAGCTCGCCGCTTACTCCGCGGCCAAGGCGGCGACGGTCGCCTTCGTCCGCGCTCTCGCCGGCGACCTGGCCGGCACGGGCGTGTCAGCGAACGCGATCTGCCCCGGATCGACGCGAGGGGCGATGTTGGCCGCCAGCGCCGAGGTCTACGACCTCAGCGGCGAGGAGGAGTTCGCGGGTCAGCACCTGATCCGCCGGCTGATCGAGCCGGGCGAGATCGCCGAGGCGGTGGTCTGGCTGTGCGGGCCGGCGGCGTCGGCGCTGACCGGGGCGGTGGTGCCCGTCGATGGCGGATTGACCGCTTGACCCTGCCGACGGAGGTGCCGGTCCCGGCGGGGTGGCGGCTGCGGCCCTCTCGCGGGTTGAGGACCGGCCGCGGTGGCGAGGTGCTACTCGGCGGCTCCCCGCCGCGGCTGATGACGCTGTCGAAGCGTGGCGCCCGCACCGTTCGCGGCTGGCTGGCTGGCCAGCCAGCTGGAGAGGATTGTGCCGAGCGGCTGCTGGCGCGCCGGTTGCTCGACGCCGGCCTCGTCCAGCCAGATCCGCCACCGCGACCGCGCGTGGCCGGCGGCCAAGTGATGATCGTCGTGCCCGTACACGGCGAGGGGCAGCAACTCGAGCACTGCCTGACGGCGCTCCCCGCAGACGTGCCGACGATCGTCGTCGACGACGGCTCGCCAGACGCGGGCGCGATCGCGGGCGTCGCCGAACGCTTCGGGGCCCGGTGCGTCCGGCACCCCACGAACCGGGGCGCCGCCGCCGCCCGCAACACCGGCCTCGGACTGGCGACAACTCCGTTCGTGGCGTTCATCGACGTCGACTGCACCGCGCCGGACGGCTTCCCCGGCGACCTGCTCGGCCACCTCGAGGATCCCGCGGTGGCGCTGGTCGCGCCGCGGATCGTCTCGTCGGGCCGGCACGCCGGCAGGATCGCCGCGTACGAGCGGTGCCATTCCCCGCTCGACATGGGCTCGCGTCCGTCGCTCGTCCGCCCCTACACGTGGGTGTGGTACGTGCCGAGCGCGGCGATGGTCGCGCGGCGCGAGGCGCTCGGCTCCGGATTCGACGAGGGGCTCCCGCTCGGGGAGGACGTCGATCTCGTCTGGCGCCTGCACGACGCCGGCTGGCAGGTTCGCTACGAGCCGGGGATCCGCGTGGCCCACGACGATCGCGTGGAACCCGCGGCCTGGTACCGGCGGCGGGTCGCCTACAACGAGTCGGTGGCGCCGCTGGTCGCGCGCCATCCCGAGCGCGTGCCCGCGCTGTTCGTGACCCCGATGCCGGCGCTGGGCTGGGCCGCCGCGCTCAGCGGTCGATGGCCGGCACTGCTGGCCCTCACCGCCCTCCGAGGAGTACGGCTGCATCGGACGGTCGCGGGGCGGCTGCCCGGCGCGCCCTTGTGGGCCGCTCGCGCCGGCGCGCAGGTGACCATCCGCGAGGGGCGCGAGCTCGGACGCGCGCTCGCAGGCCCATGGGCGCCGTTCGCGCTGCTCGCCGCGTACGCGTGGCGTCGCCACGGCCTCGGGCGACGACTCGGCGCGCTGCTCGCCGCCGGTCTCGTGGCCGACTGGATCGAGGACCGCCCGGCGCTTGATCCTGTGAGCTACGCCGTCCTGCGGCTCGCGGACGAATCCGCCCGCGGCGCCGGCATGTGGCTCGCGTGCCTGCGCGCGCGCGACTTCCGCGCGCTCATGCCGAGGCGTCCACCGGATCCGAGCCGCCGCTAGAGGCTCGATCCCGCCAACACCCAGCTGCTTGCGCTACGCTATCTGAGCATTCATTTTGCTAGCATCCGGACGCGTGGCGAACGTTCAGGTACGCGATGTTCCCGAGGACGTCCACCGCCGCCTCAAGGCGCAGGCTGCGATGGCGGGCCAGTCGTTGAACGAGTTCCTGCTCGCTCGCATGGCCGACATCGCGCGGACGCCGTCGGTGGCAGAGCTCGCCGAGCGCATCCGCCGGCGCGGCCGATACGAGGGTCCGTCCAGTGCGGAGCTCATCCGCTCAGACCGCGACGCGCGGTGATTGCCGTCGACGCGTCGACGGTGGCGGACTACCTGGTCGGCCGCGAACCCGCCCTTGTCGCCATAACCGAGGCGCTCGGCGCGGACACCGAGCAGCCGCTGCATGCTCCCGAGTTGGTGTGGCCGGAGGCACTGAACGCGCTACGGCGCATGGCACTGCGCGGTGACGTCAGCGATGACCGGGCAACGCAGGCCGCCCTCGAACTTTCTGAGGTTCGCCTCGTCTGCTACCCGCACGCGCCCCTTGCAGAGAGCGTGTGGAGCATGCGCCACGAGTTGACGGCATACGACGCGACCTACCTCGCCGTCGCGCTCAGCCTCGACGACCCAATCTTGCTGACCGGCGACGGCGGACTCGCCGCCCGCGCCCGCGCGGTGTTGGGCGCCGACCGCGTGACGGTCACGAGCTAGGCCGTCCGCGCAGAACTCAGAACACCTCTGGGCGACGCCGGGGGCGCACCTAGCCGGCGGTGAGCGCCGCCAGGCCGGAGCCGAGCAGGCGGAACGCCTCATCGAGGTTCGCGGTGAGATCGCTCGACGGGTCGTCCACCCAGACCAGGAACGCGGCCATCGAGGTGCCGAGGGCAGCGTGCGCGGCGGTCTGGGGGACTAGATCGGCGGGATCGCACCCGAGCCGGCCCGCGACGAACTCGGCGATCACCGCGCGCCATTCCGCGTAGCGGAGCGTCGAGTGCGCCTGGAGCGCTGGCACGCCCGTGATGAGCCGCATGCGAATCCTGAGCTCGGGGAGCTGATCGTCCTCGTAGCGGTTCGACTCGACGACCGCTCCCCGCAGCGCCTCGTGCAACGGCTGATCGCTGTCCGTCGCGTCCAGGCAACGTCTGAGCCGCGCCAGCACCCAGTCGAAGTCGCCCCACACCATGTCGTTCTTCGAGGCGAAGTAGCGAAACAGCGTCCGGCGGCTCACCCCCAACGCGTCGGCGATGTCGTCGACCGTGGTCTCGTCGAACCCACGCTCGGCGAACATCTCGAGCGCGGTGCGGCTGACCGCCCGGCGCGAGGTTCCCGGAGGACGCCCCGGACGCTGACTTACGCTCTTGGCCACGAGACGCTGCGCACCGCGGCCCGGCCGAGCCCGAGCCGCGCGCTCAGATCCTCCTCGAGCAGCCGCTCCCCGGGCAGCAGATCCCCGCTGACGATCGCCTTGCGCAGCTCCTCGTAACCATCGGCTCTGATCACCGTCTATCGATCGCTGACACTACCGCAGCACCTCGCGGCTGCCGAATCACCCGAACCGGATGATGGCGGCCGCGCGCCGCGAGCGGAGACTTCGCCCTCCAGCGATCGAAAGGCCAGATGGTTGCGATCGGCCTGGTGGCGGCCGAGGAGGCCGAGCAGGCTCCCGCCTTGGACGGCTAGCGAGTTCGTCTCTTCCCGGCCGGGCGGCGCCCGGCCGGGTGCGGCGTGTCGCCGTCGACTCGCTGGAGCACCCGCCACAGCGTGCGCATCGTGGGTGCGAGGTGCGTGATCTCCTCCATGTGAGCCTCGGCGAGCAGGTCGAGCTTGGCGGCGCCGGCCGCTGTGAGCGTGACGCGCACGACGCTCCGGTTGCTCGGGTCGGGGGCGCGCTTGACTAGGCCCTCGCGTTCGGCCCGGTCGACGAGCCCAACCGCGCTGTGGTGCCGCAGCACCAGGGAATCGGCGAGCTGACTCATCGTCGGCCCGGCCGGGTCCGGCTGGCCCCGGATCGCGAGCAGGAGTTGATGTTTGGCCGGAGTCAGCCCGGCGGCCTTGGCCTGATCCTCGCTCCAACGCAGAAAGCGCCGCAGGCCGGTGCGGAGCTCGAGCAGATGCTCGAAGTCGGATTGGTCGAGAGCCATATCGTATGACGATATCGTGCCAGGACTCCTGGGGAAGGGAGGATATGCGGCGTGGGGTGCGCTCTGGCCGGCGTCGTTTGCGACCAACATCGCAGCCCGCGGGCCACCGCGCAGATAATCCGAAGCGATGAAACATCTCGATGGCCGGGCCGGCGCAGTGGTAGGCGCTCCGCTCGGAACCTGCTTCTCGCTCGTGGCGGCGATCGAGCGGTATCCGGGCTGGTGCGGCGAGTACGTCCGCGAGGTGACGGACATCGAGCGCGACGACGACGGTCGCGCTGGGCGTGCGCACGTACGTGTTCACGTCGCGCAGAGTCCCTTCGCGAAGGACTACGAGTTCGACGCGGCGATTCGGATCGACCCACCGCGTGGGGTGCAACTGTCGCGTCTCCCGATCGGGATCTCCGACCTGGAGCGGCTGTCCCTGTCATGGTCGCTGATGGAGGGCGAGGGGACGCGGATCGGGCTCGAGTTCTCCGCCAGCGTCTCGTTCCTGCCTGGGCTCGTTCCGCTGCCCGGCGTCGGTGACCTGATCGCGCGCACCCTGCTCGACTCCGCGGTCCGCTCGCTCGGCGGCTCGGTCGCGCCGGCGGGCCGTGCGCGATCCTCTGGACAGTGACGATGCAAGCTCAGCGTCCCGTCGCGGGCGGAATGACGGCCTACGTCAGGCTCCGGCTCCGGCCGCGCGTGTTCGGTCTCGAGCGCCTCCGCCTGGACCCGGGAACGATCGTCGCGCCGAATCATCGGTCCGACAACGACGTCCCGGTGCTCGTCGCCGCGCTGTATCCGGAGTGGGCGCGCGCGGTCTCACGCGGCGTTCCCTGGCCCACCTTCGCCACCGACGATCACGCGCTCCTGCAAGGGTTCCTCGGCGGCTATCCGCCCCGGATTCCGCTGTGGCTCCGGCGGCTGCTCTGGCCGATACGCGTCGGTGGCGTGCTCGAGCGGAACCTTCAGTGCGTGCCGGTGCGCGAGCCGACGCGCATGCGGCTCGTCGAGGTGCTCCGTGCCGAGCCGCGGCTCGCACTCGACGGCCAGGTCCCGCCCGAGGTCCGGTCCGCGCTGGCTCGCCGGGCCGCCGAGCGGCAGCTGCCGGTTCCGCAACGGGCTGAGGATGTGCTGCACGGCGCGTATGCGGATCTACTGTGGACGCCGATCGATCGCGACGACGTGGCCTGCCACGGGGATGTGTGGCGCGAGCACCTGCGCGCCGCTGTGCGCGACTTCAGGCACCTGGGGCAGACGCTCCGCTCCGGTGGACTCGTAGTCATCTACCCCGAAGGCGAGCTGTCCCCGGATGGGCGGATCGGTCCACTCAAGCCGGGCATGGCGTCGCTCGCGCGCCGGGGGCGGGCGCGATGGGTGCAGCCGGTGGCCATTTGCTACGACCATCTCGCCGGCCCGCGGGCATCGGTGTACGTGTCGGTGGCCCGGGCGATCGAACCGACCCCGGGCCGGCTCACCGACGAGGTCGCCGTCGCTCTGCGGGGCGCCACTCCGCTGACCGCCGGCCAGGTGGTGGCCTGGCAGCTCACCCGGGGAGCCGCCTCCGTTCCGGAGATCGAGGTGGCCGCCGCGGACTGGATCGAACGCGCGCGCGCCGGCGAGCGACCGATAGAGCCGGCGCTGCTCGGCCCTGAACGCCGAGCGTTCCTGGCAGGCGTCCGACGGCGGGCGCTCCGGGTCGGACCGTCGGACCCGCGGATCGGGCGCCTGGCGGCCGAGCTCGAGGATGCGAACTCGCGATGAGCCCGGAGCGCAGGCGGCTGCTGGTAAGCGTGATCGGCGGAGTCGTGGCGACGGTGGCGGTCGTCGTCCTCATCGGCCAGGCGGCCCACTTCGCCTCTCTGCTCAAGCGCCTCCGTGACGCGGAGCCCGGCTGGCTCGTGCTCTGCGCGGCGGGCGAGGCCGCCGCGTACGCTGGCTTCGTCGCCTCCTACCAGGCGATGGCAGAACTCGACGGAGGACCGCGCCTGACGTATTCGACCGTGGTCCGGGTCGTCGGTCTGTCGTTCGGGGCGTTCAGCGTTGCGACCGCGATCGGCGGCCTGTCGGTCGACTTCTGGGCGCTCCGCGAGGCGGGCGAGCCACCCAAGCTGGCGAGCGCCCGCATCATCGCGCTCGAGACGATGCGCTGGGCGGTGATCGCGACCGTGACCTGCCTGGCCGCGATCGCCGTCCTCGTCGGAGCGAGCGCAGGTCGTGTCCCGTGGGAGGTCTCGGTCGCTTGGCTCGTGGTCACTGGGTTGTGCTTCGCTGGCGGTCTGTGGATCAGCGCTCCCCGCCGGCGCGATCGCTTCACGAATCCCGAGGGTGGCCGGGTCCGCGATGCGCTGGGCGTGGCCGTACGCGCGCTGGTCCTGATCCGGATCCTGGCCCGCGCGCCGGCGCGCCTGGCGGCCCGCGCGCTCGGTGGCGCGGCGTTGTTCTGGGCCGGAGAGCTTGTGTGCGCCTGGGCCGCGCTCCGTGCCTTCGGCGTGACGGTGGCGCCGGCGCCGCTCGTGCTCGGCTACACCACCGGCTACCTCTCGATGGGACTGCCGCTGCCGGCGGGCGGGTCGGGCAGCGTCGACGCCGCGATGACCGGCGGCTTCGTGCTCGCCGGTGCGCCCCTCGGTGCCGCGCTGCTCGGAGCGATCGCCTTTCGCCTGTTCAGCTTCTGGTTGCCCGCGGTCGGCGCGATCGTGTCCCTGGCCACGCTGCGCGGCTTGCGCGCGCGTCTGCACGCGGTGGCCGAGCGCCGTGCGCAGCCGCCGATGGCGCTCGGCTGACCGACGGCTACGAGGCGTGCGCCGGACACTGCCTGTCCGCGGCGCCGGTGACCTCTAGACCGTGGCGCAGATGGAACGCGCCCCACGCCCCGAGCACGAGCGGCACCCGCGAACCCGGGCAGTTCCGCGATCGCCAGCGCGACGATCGCGGCCACGCCCGCAGCGGTGGCGATCCGCCGCAGCAGTTGCCGGCGGGTGAGCCGTCCGAGCACCCGCCTGCGGTCGACTCCCGCCGCCTCGAGTTGCAGATCCGGCGAGCGCGGTTCCGGACCGTCCGGCGAGTCCTGCCCAGCCATCGGACGATTATCCGCTCCGGCGGAGAGCTTCTAAGCGGGCCGGCGGATCACGCAGCGGAAGCCGATGTGGCTGGTCGACGTGTCGACCGCCTCGGGCTGCCGCGCCGCGGGCCGGTAGCGCAGGCAGTAGCTCGGGGCGCACAGGTGCGAGCCGCCCTTGATCGCACGGCGTGGGATGTGCGCGCCGGGGCGGCCGACGTCGTAGCTGGCGTTCGGGGTCTCGATGCGCGGGTTCGCGGGCGGCTTGCAGCAGGGGCTGGCCGGTGCGTCTGAGCCGGCGCCGCGCGGCGAGTAGTAGTCCGAGGTCCATTCCCAGACGTTTCCGGTTATGTCGAACAGGCCGTATCCGTTGGCCGCGAACAGCCCGACCGGGGTCGTGCCGCGCCAGCCCTTGGCGCCGGTGTTCCGCCAGGGGAAGTCACCCTGCCAGTGGTTCGCCATCGGCTCGCCGTCCGGCCGCTCGTCGTTACCCCAGGCGAAGGTCGCGCCGTCGAGGCCTCCGCGGGCCGCGTACTCCCACTCGGCCTCAGTCGGAAGCGCCTTGCCCGCCCACCTAGCGAAGCTCTCGGCGTCTTCGTAAGCGATGTGCGTGACGGGGTGATCTTGCCGCTCGGCGTTGTCGCTGGCCGGTCCCCAGGGATGGCGCCAGTCGGCGCCGGGGACGTACGCCCACCACTGGCTCGGATCGTTGAGGGGGACGGGACGGGGCGTGGGATGGAACACGGCCGAGCCGGGGACGAGCAGCGCGGGGTCCGCATCCGGATAGTCATCGGAGCTAGGCGGGCGCTCGGCGAACGTCACGTAGCCGGTGTCGTCGACGAACCGCGCGAACTCGGCGACGGTGACCGGTCCACGATCGATCGCGAAGCTTGAGACCTCGACCTCGCGGACGGGGCCCTCCTCGGGATAGAAGCCGTCCGCGCCCATGCGGAACGTCCCCGCGGAGATCTCGACCATCTCGGCACCCACCATCGCCAACGATGCTAGGCCAGCCTCGACGGACGGTGATCATCTGATTCGGGTGATGCCCGGCCGCCCGTGCCTGTGAGTCTGGCCGTGAAGCTACACGCAGTGGCACACGACCGCGTGTGCTCACCGACGCGCTCGTGCCTGCTGACCGGGCGCAACCACATGCGCAACAGCACGACTTGCATAACCGAAGCCGCCATCGGGTTTTCGAATGCGAGCGTATTTACGTGAGCGGCCACTAGCTAGCCTAGTCGTCGCCGTCTTTCTCGAACGGGTCGGGCGCCGCGCCCTTCGGCGCCTGCTCGGTCAGCATCTGGCGGATCTTCTCCAGTTCCTGGCGATGCTCATCGGTGACTGTCGGGAAATGCGGATCGATCTCCATCAGCGCGTTGGCGATCACCGCGGCGGCGCTCAGCCGCGCGAACCACTTACGGTCGGCGGGAATCACGTACCACGGCGCCCACTGCGTGCTCGTGTGCGAGAGCATCTCGGAGAACGCGTTCTGGTACTCGTCCCAGTGCTCGCGCTCCCTGACGTCGGCCTCGGAGAACTTCCAGTTGTGGTCGGGCAGGTCCAGGCGCTTGAGGAAGCGCGTGCGCTGCTCCTCCTTTGACAGGTTGAGGAACAGCTTCACGATCCGGAAGCCGTTTTCGGTGAGATATCGCTCCCAATCGTTGATCTCCCGGTAGCGCCGCTTCCAGATATCGCCCCGCCTGGCATCCTTCGGGAGGTTCTGGCGATCGAGGTTCTCAGGATGAACCCGCACGACCAGCACCTCCTCGTAGTGCGAGCGGTTGAAGATCCCGATCATGCCGCGGGCGGGCAGGTGCGTCGCGTAGCGCCACAGGTAGTCGTGGCTCAACTCCTCGGCTGAGGGCACCTTGAAGCTGTGGACCTCGACCCCCTGCGGGTTGACGCCGCTCATGACGTGGCGGATCGTCCCGTCCTTGCCCCCGGCGTCGAGCGCCTGCAGCACGACGAGGAGGCCGCACGACTCCTGGGCGGCGAGGCGCGCCTGATAGTCGGCCAGAGTCTGCACGCCCTCCGCGAGAAGCGTGACGCCGTCCTCCTTGTTGACGCCCGCCTTGAACGCCGGATCGAAGTCCGTGGCGAGCGTCACCTTCGTGCCGGGGGTCACCCGGAACGGCTCGATGAACTCCGCCAGGCCCTTCTGTTGGGTGCTGCTCAGCTCCTGTGGCGTGCCTGCCATGTCTCACTCCAATCGGTCATTTGTGAAAGGTCGTTCTCCGCCGCAGGCGCGTCGGACTCTCATCCAGTTCGGGTGATGCTCGCTTCCGTGGTCAAACCTAAGCTCAGGCCGCGTGAGTGCGATACCGACGAGCGATGGCACCGCAACGGCGAAGTGGGTCGGCTCGCCGCGCGCGTTCCTCGCCCCGCTGGCGCTTGCCCAGTTCATCTGCAGCTTCGCCGGCTCGAACATGAACGTGATGATCAACGACATCAGTCACGATCTGCACACTGACGTGAAGGGCGTGCAGACGACGATCACGCTGTTCCTGGTGATCATGGCGGTCCTGATGATCCCGTGCAGCAAGCTGAGCGACCGGTGGGGCCGCAAGCGCTGCTTCACCGGCGGCCTGATCCTGTACGGGATCGGCACCGTCCTGAGTGCCGTCGCCCCGAGCCTGGGCGTGCTCATCCTCGGCAACTCCGTGTTCCAGGGCGTTGGCACGGCTTTCCTGATCCCGCCCGTGTACATCCTCACGACGCTGGCGTTCACCTCGCTGGGCTCGCGGGCCAAGGCGTTCGGCGTGATCAGCGGGATGGCCGGGCTCGGCGCCGCCGCTGGACCGCTGATCGGCGGCCTGATCACCTCGGGCATCAGCTGGCGGGCCGCGTTCGTGTTCCAGGCCTTAATCGTGGGGACGATCATCCTGCTCAGTCGGCGGGTCGTCGATCCGCTCGCGCCGGACTCGTCACGTCCGTTCGACACGGTGGGCGCGGTCCTGTCGGCCGTCGGGATGCTCTTCCTCGTGCTCGGAATCCTCCAGGCCGGGGTCAACAACACGCTGCTGGTTGTGTTCCTCGCGGCCGGAGCCGCCTTCCTCGCCGGGTTCTTCGTCTACATCCGCGCCCGCGAGCGAGCCAAGAAGGAGACGCTGCTCTCGCCCGAGCTGTTCAAGAACCGAACGTCGAACCTCGGGCTCATCACCCAGAACCTCCAGTGGCTGCTGTTGATGGGCGTGTCGTTCGTGGTGTCGGTGTTCCTCCAGACCGAACGTCACTACAGCGCGATCAAGACCGGCGTGATCTTCACCGCGGCGACGGTCGGCGTGCTCGTCTCGTCACTCGCCGCCGAGCGCCTGGCCAGGAAGTTCTTCCAGAAGATCCTGATCTCGTCGGGGTTCATCGCGACGATGGTCGGGATTGGGCTCCTACTCGCGCTGGTCCATGCCGCCTCGTCAAGCGCGTGGGCGTTCGCGCCCGGACTGCTCCTGATCGGACTCGGGCTCGGCGTGATGCTGACCCCGTCGGTCAACCTCGTGCAGGGAGCCTTCCCCGAATCCAAACAGGGCGAGATCTCGGGCCTGTCACGGAGCGTCTCGAATCTCGGTTCGTCGTTTGGCACAGCGATCGCGGGCACGATTCTCGTGTCGAACCTCGTCTCCGGGAACGGTACCTACGTCGCCGCGATGATCGTTCTGGCGGTGGTGGCGCTCGTCGGCTTCGGCGTTTCGCTGCTCCTGCCGACGAACCCGCTGAAGGCCGCCGACGCCCAAGTGGCCGCGGTCGCGGCTGCCGGCGCGCTCGACGCGCGAGCTTAGGGCTCGCGCGCGGCGGCGTGGGGCTCGCGCGCCCGGGTGGAAGGCTTGCGCTCGCGCGCGGCGGCGGGGGTTGCAGGCGTGATTTGAGGGGTGTGGCGGGGGCCGGGGGCAGGGCGGCGTAGCCGGCGGGCGTGCTTCGAGCGCCGGGTTCAACCGCGCGGGAGCGGCGACCGCCCATGTATTTCGCAGCAAAGCCGCCGCCCGTCAGCCACTTTGGCCAGATAAGCATCGAGGGCATGCTTATGTGGCCTCGGCCGCCCGGCGTGGGGGGCTTTGCTGCGTTTTACATGGCGGGCGGGTGGTGTTGCCGGCGCGGGGGGGTTGGTGGCGCGGGCTCGGGGTTGCCGGCGCGGGGGGGTTGGTGCGCGGGCTGGGGTTGCCGGCGCGGGGGGGTTCGAGGCGCGGGCTCGGGGTCTGCGAGAGTTGCTCGACACCGCACAAGCCTCAGGCTCGATAACGTGACAAGCTTGTGCTGGCGGTGAAGATGATGGCGGTGCGTGGCACGTTCGTTTCGATGTACAGCCGCGCGTGGGCAGCGGCTGTAGCACTCCTTTCGGTGGCGCTGATCGCGGGTGCGGTGTCGCCTGTCGCTCACGCGGACGGTGATCCGGGCAGCGATGTGCTGGTCTACCAGGACCTGTTCGCGGGGTCGGATGCCGGCCTGTCGGTCCAGCAGCAAGTCCAGCTCGGAAATTTGCTCAAGGCGGCGGCACGAGAGGGCTTTCCGGTCCGGGTCGCGATCATCGCCAGCCCGTTCGACCTGGGCTCGGTAACCGCGTTGTGGCACCAACCGCGCGAATACGCGCGGTTTCTTGGGATCGAGCTGTCCCTGGCATACAAGCAGCGCCTGCTGGTGGTGATGCCGAATGGGTTCGGGTTCAACTGGCCCGGCCACTCGGCAGCCCCGGGGTATCGCGCGCTTGGCGGGATTTCGATCGGATCGGGCGGGGCCGGGCTGTTCAACGCGACGGAGGCGGCAGTGGGGAAGCTCGCGCTGGCCGGCGGCGTCAAGCTGCCGTCGGTTGCGCCTTCGGCCGGGGCATCGGCCGCACCGAGCAGCGGCGGGGCGAGCGCCGCGGGCCAGCCGGCCCAGAAGAGCGGCGTCGACGACATGGTGGGCATCGTTGCGCTGGCGTTGGTGGCGATCGCCGTCGTCGCGCTGAGCGTTCGGGCCCTCGTCCGGCGGCGGGGTTGGTCTCGCCCGCGACTATCGCCGGGGCCGCGGTTACGGCTGCCCGCGGGCCGGCTGCGGTTGGCGACGGCCGGAACGGTGCTGCTCGTCGTGCTGGGCATAACGCTGGTGATCTTGGCGCGCTCGAATTCGGCGGGCACGTCGCAGGCCGACGCGCTGGCCACGAATCCCGATCTGGACCCGGGCACGCCGGTATCGGGCGTGGCTCCCGATTTCTCGCTCGCGGACCAGTTCGGGCAGCCCGTCTCGCTGCACTCGTTCCGCGGCAAGGTCGTCATCCTGGCGTTCAACGACTCCGAGTGCACCACGATATGCCCGTTGACGACGACGGCGATGCTCGATGCCAAGGCGATGCTGGGTAAGGCGGGCTCCCAGGTGCAGTTGCTGGGGGTCGACGCCGATCCCGCGGCGATCTCGCTCGAGGACGTGTGGTCCTACTCGGAGCTGCACGGGATGCTCCACTCGTGGCAGTTCCTTACCGGCTCGCTGCCGGAGTTGCAGCGGGTCTGGAACCACTACGGGATCGAGGCGGCGGTCCAGGCCGGCGAGATCACGCACACGCCGGCGCTGTTCGTGATCGGTCCGCAGGGCCGGCTCTCGCGCCTTTACATGACCCAGATGTCCTACACCGCGGTGCCACAGCTGGGGCAGCTGCTGGCCGAGAGCGCGGCGGCGTTGCTGCCGAGCCGTCCTTCGGTGCATGCCGAGCTGTCATACGCCCAGGTGCAGCCGACCCCACCGAGCCAGCATGCGACACTGCCTCGCGCGGGCGGCGGGACCGTCGAGGTGGGCCCCGGGAACGCCGCGAGGCTATTCGTGTTCTTCGCCACCTGGGATCAGGAGACCAGCGGCCTCGCCGGCCAGCTTGATGCGCTCAACCGGTACGAGGCGATCGCGAGACGAACGGGCCTGCCCCAGTTGACGGCCGTCGATGAGACGAGCGTCGAGCCGTCCTCGGCGACGGTGACCAGCTTCCTGCGCGCTCTGCCAAAGCCGCTGTCGTACCCGGTCGCGCTCGATCGCACCGGCAAGCTTGCCGATGGCTACGAGGTGCTGGGACTGCCATGGTTCGTGATGACGTCGCCGACCGGTCAGCTCCTCTATTACCGCGAGGTCTCGACCGCCGGATGGCCCAGCACGAGCGTTCTGATGCGGTACGTGAAAGCCGCACTCGCGCACGCTCCCAAGGTCGCCGGCGCCGCCGCCGTGAACCAGGATCTCGCCGGCTCGCCGGCACCGCTCGCGACGCTCCACCAGCAGGCGGACCAGATACTCGGTGGCGCGTCCGCGCTCGAGGCCCGCGTCCGCGCGCTTCGCGGCTACCCGATCGTCATCAACGCCTGGGCATCGTGGTGCGGACCGTGTCGCTCGGAGTTCGGCCTGTTCGCGTCCGCATCGGCCCGGTACGGACGGCAGGTCGCGTTCCTCGGAGCTGACACCGATGACGCCGCCGGCGATGCGCGCACGTTCCTCTCCCAGCACCACGTGAGCTATCCGAGCTACCAGACGAGCACGTCCGACCTCTCGTCGCTGGCCGTGATCGAGGATCTCCCCACAACGATCTACATCAACCTCGCGGGCAAGGTCGTGTACGTCCACATCGGGCAATACGACGCCCAGGGGACGCTCGACCAGGACATCAGCACCTACGCCCACTAGGTGCCTCATCGACGGCCGCGAGTGTCGTCCTACCTTTGATGACGCTCAGGAGACGCGTCCGAGCGAGTCGAGTCACCGCCGGAGTCGCACCTCATCGCCCGGCTGGAGCGTCGCCGGCTTCAGCTTCGGATTCAGCTGTTCGAGCGTGACGATGTTGATTCCCGTGCTGGCCGCGATCGAGCCGAACGACTGGCCGGATCTGACCATCCAGAACATCGGTCCCGGCGGTTTCGGCGTGGCCGCCGGGGGCTTGGGCGGCGTGCGCCACAGGTTGAGACGCTCTCCGGGCGTGAGCGCGAGCGGATTGACGGTCGGGTTATAGGCCTGGAGCAGATCGACCGACAAGCCAGTGTCGGCCGAGATCTGCGCAAGCGTGTCCCCGGGTCGCACAGTCCAGTACGGCGGCAGCCGGCGCCCTGCCGCGGCGCGCCGTCCATGGGTGGCCGACGGGCCGGCGAGGTTAGGCGGATTGCTCACGATCAGCGCGATCGCTCCCGCGACGGCAAGGAGCAGAAGGGGCGCGAGTAGGCGCGCGAACACCCATCCCGATCGCCGGGCTGGGGGCGCGCGCTGCACCATTGTTCCCACCTTCGCACCGACCGATCTCTACTGCTTTACCTGGAACTGTGGCGCATCCCGGCGTGCTTGCCAAGGGGGGGCTGCACGGCTTAACGCGCGTGACGGCTGGGCGCGGGCGGGGCGACACGAGCTCCGGCGTGAGAAGATCGGCGCCTGATATTGGCCGACCGTCTCGCCGCACGGGCGCAAGGGGCCGGCCGGTGTCGCCGCACGGGCGCGAGGGACCGGCCGATGTGGCCGCCCGGGCGCGAGGGACCCGCCGGGTAGGGTCCGGTTGATGGAGTTCAGCCCGGAGCTACGCAACGACGTCCTGGCAGGAGACATCACGCTCTCGGTCAGACTGTGGAAGCGGCCGCGGGTCAAGCAGGGCGGCCGCTACCGGGTCGGCCTCGGTCAGATTGAGATCGACGCGATCGAGCCTGTCCCGTTCTCGGCGATCACCGCGCGGGACGTCCGGCGCGCCGGGGAGCCCGACCGCGAGACGTTACGCCGGCGTGCCGCGCATGCCGGTCCAATCGACGAGGACACGCTCGTCTATCGCATCGAGTTTCACGCAGTGGGCGCGGAGACGGAGCGATGATCATCACCGGGATCGAGTCGGTTCCGCTACGGATTCCCTTCAAGTCGGGTCGCAGCTCTGCGGTGTCCGGCCGGGGGCCGGCGGACCTGCCGGCCGTTGACTCGCTGCTCGTCAAGGTGACGACCGACCAGGGATACGAAGGGTGGGGTGAGGCGCTCGGATTCGAGGCGGTCGCGGTGACACAACGGGCGATCGACGATTTGATCGCGCCGCTGTGCGTCGGGCAGGACGCGGCGAGGATCGCTCCGCTCATGCTTGACGTTCAGAAGAAGCTGCAGGTCTTCGGACGAGGCGGGCCGGTGACTCACGCGCTGTCCGCGGTGGATATTGCGCTGTGGGACATCGCCGGCAAGGCCGCCGGCGCGCCGGTCCATCGTCTTCTCGGCGGGGGTGTCGCCGATCTTGCCTCGTACGCGAGCCTCGAGGCCTATTCGGATCCTTCGGTCGTCCGCGACCGAGTCCGGGACGTGCTCGATGCCGGATTCAACAGCGTGAAACTGCACGAAACCGAGCCCGCGGCGATTCGTGCCGCCCGTGAAGAGGCGGGGCCTGACGTGGAGATCATGGTCGACGTGAACTGTGCATGGACCGTGAACCAAGTCCACGGGCTTGGGGAGGAACTCAGGGGGTTCCACTTGAAGTGGCTAGAGGAGCCGGTCTGGCCACCGGAGAATTACGACGGGCTTGCCCAGGTGCGGAGCACGGAGGGAATCAAGATCGCCGCAGGAGAGAACGTGCCAACTCTGATGGACTTCGATCGCCTCCTTCGCGCCGGTGCCGTCGATTTCGTCCAACCGAGCCCGGCCAAGATGGGAGGCGTAACCGAACTGTGCAAGGTGTTCCAGATCGCGGCGGTCCACAACGTCACCGTCATGCCGCACAGTTTCTATGACGGTCCGGGTCTCCTCGCCGCGATACAGGTGACGGCTGCACTCGGATCGGTCGACTCGATGATCGAATGGCGCTACTTCGATCTCGAGGCGCAGATCCTCGGGGACGGGCTCAACCCTGAGCGCGGCCGGATCAAGGTCCCGCAGGGGCCCGGGCTCGGAATCGATCCCGACCCGGACGTAATCCGCGCCTACCGGACGGCATAGGGGCCATGGTCTGACCTCTGGATGTGGTTGTCCGTGTTGAGATGAGGACCTAGGGTGGGCAGCCGGCAGCCACCCAGTCGCGGAACAGCGCCACCCGCTCCGGCGGCCATGGACCGTCGCACGGCATCGACCCACTCGACACCGCCCCGAGGATCGCGTCCGCGCTCGCCTTCACGTCGTCGTAGGACGAGAGATCGAACTTGGCTGACATCGACTGGACGTCCTTCTCACGAAAGAGCGGTCGTATCTCGCTCTCGAACCCAACTTCCTGCTCCGCCATATCCACCTCCGTTCAGTAGTCGACCCGGGACGGGCGATGCCGGCCGTCGAGGGCGCGGACGGAACGATGCCGTGTGGCGGCCGCGATCGCAACCATCGGGCCGGGCGGGTCCCGACATTTTGGTTACGTTGTCTGGCCGCGAAGGCCCGCGGGGTGGCGTATCGTGCCTTTGCGCGATGATCGGTTGCCCAGGGTCCTCCGGAAGCGGACCGGCACGAGCCGGAGCACGCGCTCGCATGGCCGGATTCGCCTATGTCGCGCTGTTCCCGCCGGCCGCGTTCGCGGTGCACCAGTTGCGGTATTGGCTGGCGTATGGCAGCGACGCGGGCGTTGAGCTGCAGCGCACCGGGCATTCGTACCTGCACTCGGTGGTGCCTTGGCTGGTTCTCCTGCTGGCGCTGGCCGTCGGTGGGTTCTTGCGGGCGCTCGGACGGGCGTTTGCGGGGCAAACCTCGCGGGCCCGTTTCACGCTGTCGCTCACGGCCATGTGGCTCACGTGCTCGGCCGCGCTGATCGCGATATTCGCTTGCCAGGAGTTCCTCGAGGGGCTGCTCGCCACCGGGCATCCAGCCGGGTTGGCGGGGATCTTCGGTTACGGTGGCTGGTGGTCGATCCCGGCGGCGCTGTCGATCGGCCTCGTGCTGGCGACGGTGCTGCACGGGGCTCGCTGGCTCGTGCGCGAGGTCGCACGCCGGGGAGCGCAACGCTTTCTAGCTGTTGTCATCGGGCCGGTGCTGCGCCCGGCACGTCCGCGCGATGCGGTGGTCGTGCTTCCTGCG
Source organism: uncultured Solirubrobacterales bacterium (assembly GCA_963701945.1). Lineage (GTDB taxonomy): Bacteria > Actinomycetota > Thermoleophilia > Solirubrobacterales > Solirubrobacteraceae > Palsa-465. The sequence goes on from CAVPBV010000005.1 coordinate 370,124, forward strand.
CCGCTGGTCAGGGGCTGGTCGGGTCGGGGTCCGCCGACGCTCGGTTGAGACGCGGGGCTCGCGATGCCGTGAGCCCAGTCGCGGATTCGCCCTCCTCTTGACATCGCCGGGTCACCGGGCGGCCATCGCGCCCGTGGACCGGCCGCTCTCAGGGCGAGGGTCCCTGCTACCGATAAGGAGTCAGAGGTTGATGAGTACGGGAACCGCTGACCTGCGCGTGAGGACCGGACCCGGTTCCGCGCGCGGGTCGACGATCTCTGCAGCGCACGCCTATTTCGCGTCGGACAGCCGTCGCACGGTCCAGACCGTGCTGGGGTTGATCTGGCTGCTGGACGGTGGGCTGCAGTTCCAGTCGTTCATGTATGGGAAGGGTTTCATCCAATTGCTGACGGGCCTGACGGGGGGTCAGCCGCAATGGGTATCGAGCAGCGTGACTTGGGGCGCGACCACGCTCCACAGTCACCAGACCGTGTTCAACACGGCGTTCGCGCTGGTTCAGATAGCGATCGGACTCGGACTGCTGTATCGCCCGACGGTCAAGCCGGCGCTGGCGGCGTCGTTCGGATGGGTTCTGGTCGTGTGGTGGTTTGGCGAGGCGTTCGGGATGATGTTCATGGCGACGACGCCCATGGGTGGCGCCCCAATGGCCAGTGCGCTGACCGGCGCGCCCGGAGCGGTGCTGCTGTACGCGCTGATCGGCGCGATGGTGTGGCCAAATGGACGCCCCGGAGGGTTGTTCGGCGTCCGCGGCGCACGAGCCGTGTGGGCGGCCCTGTGGTTGTTGATGGCGTGGCTGTGGCTGGTCGAGGCGGGCGGGGCGAGCGGGATAACCAACGCGATTAATGCGGCCCCATCCGGGATGAGCTGGCTGAGCAGCGTGCAGGATTGGTTCGCGAACGCCGCCAAGGGCGACGGCGTCGTAATCGCGATCATCCTCGCCGCGGGGTCGGCTGCGATCGGTGTGGCGGTCGCCGTCAACTGGCGCCCGAAGCTGTTTCTCGCGCTGGCGATTGGCTTGAATCTCCTCTACTGGGTGGTCGGTCAGGGCTTCGGCGGCATCCCTCAGGGGGGCGCGACCGACCCCAACGCCGGCCTGCTGTTCATCCTGCTGGCCTATACGATGTACGCGCTGGTGCCGTACGAACAATCGGCTCCCAGCGCCGCACGCGGAAGGCCGAACCCCCGCGAGATTGCGGCGGCGGGCTGAGGTGGGGACCGACCACGAAATTCGATTGGCAAGGCCGATCGGGGCTCCGCCAGCCGGACGGGGCCCCGATCGCCGGAAACTCACAATCTCAAGGAGGCGCCAGGATGTTTGGACGCCATAGATTCGGCAGTGCGAAAGCGCGCACCGCGGCGATTGCCGCGGTCGCGACCCTGCTCGCGGGTTGCGCCAGCGCGGACAAGAACCTGACCGTTCCCTCGTCGTCCACGACGACGACCGCGGCGACGGCGGCGAGCTCGAACGGCTCGAGCGGCATGTCGGGCATGAGCATGGGATCGGGCTCCACCGCAAGCGCCGGCAGCGTGTCGGTGAACGGGGTCAAGGCCGTGCCCACCCAGCCGCTTGGCTCGGCTTTCTGGCAGGGGATGAAGATCACCGCCGAGGCGACTACTCCGCTGCCATTCGTGATCTACAACGGTACGACGGAGCAGATGGTCAAGGCGGGGCCGAAGACGAGCTTTCACCTGATGGTGATGCTCAGCGATGCCCAGACGGGGGTCGCGATCCCGTACGCGAGCGTTTGGGCAACGATCAAGCATGGGGCCAAGATCTATTACGACGCTCGTCAATGGCCCATGATCTCCAGGTACATGGGACCTCACTACGGAAATGACGTGAGCGTTCCCGGAGCCGGCACGTATCAAATGAGCCTGCTCGTCAGTCCGCCCGTGTCCGCAAGGCACGTCGAGTACCAGAACGTGTGGCTGCATCCACACGAGGTGAACTTCACGTTCCACTGGGCGCCGCCGGCATGAGCCGCACGTCACCTCGTCGGCAAGCGCGGTCGTGCTGAACCGCCGACGCTTCCTCGTCGGCTCAATCGCCGCGGCCGCCGGCGCGACGGCCGTGGGGATTGGGCTCGACCGTGCCCTCACGAGCCGGGGCAAGCCGATCCCGCCGGTTCAGCTGGGGAGTCAGCCTCCCGGTCTCCCGGAGCGACAGCATGCCTGGACGGCGACGCTCGCGCGCGACTCCGACGGCAACCCGGTCTCTCCGAAGTTCGATCGGTTGGTGTTCTTCAACGTTGCGGGCGACCCGACCCCGGCGCACTCGCGGCTGCTCGAGGCGGCGCTGCGCGCGCTCGAGCGCTCCTACGAATGGGGGCCGTCGGGGCTGCTCTTCGCCGCGGGCTGGGGGCCGGGGTATTTCGAGCGCTTACTACGCGTCAAGTCACCGATTCCCTACGCGATGGGGTTGTCGGACTTCGAGTCGCCCGCGATCGACGACTACGACCTGTGTCTCCATCTCGCTTGTGACGACGAGCGACGGCTCGCGGCGATCGAGGCCGCGCTCCTCGGCACCGCTCCACTGCGCGTAGCCGATGGCTCGCTCGACGTCTCGAGCGCACTGCGCTGGCAGGAGACAAGAACCGGATTCGCGGGCGCCGGGCTCCCGGCGCAACGTCAGGACGTAGGCGGGATCCCGCCGGGTAACCCCGTTGCGAAGACCGCGCCACTGTTCATGGGGTTTAAGTCCAGCCTGCGTCGCAATCAGGCGAGCGAGGACGACGTCACGATCCAAAGCGGGCCGTTCGCGGGCGGCACGACGATGCAGGTGAGCTACATGCGCCTGAGCCTGGACACGTGGTACCAGAACCTCAGTGAGCGCGAACGCGTCGCTCGCATGTACGCGCCCCAGGTCACCCCCGCACAAGTTGCGCACTTCACGACCGACGCGAGCAGCGACCCGAACCTCCTAAACCAGGCGATCAATCATTACGGAGTCATCGGACACGCACAGACGTCCGCTCGCGCCCGCCGCAACAACAAGCCGCTCATCATCCGCCGCGACTTCAACACCGTCGACGGCGGCCAAGCCGGCCTCCACTTCGTCTCGGTCCAGCGCACGATCGAAGACTTCATCACCACGCGCAACGCGATGAATGCTTCGTCGGCCCAACTCCAGAACCCGAGCATCACGGACACCGTCAACAACGGAATCAACGAGTTCATCTTCGTCGTGAAGCGCGCGAACTACATCCTCCCGACTCGAGGCCAACGCTCGTTCCCGCTGCTCCCCGACCGTCTGGTGTGAGGCAGGCGTAGCTGGGTCCGGTCGCGAGCCTGCGCTCGCGACCGGACCGCGATGCCGGTCCCCAGCCCAGGAGGTCGGATTACCTACCGAACGAACCCGGGTGCCAGGGGAGAACGTAGGCGCGGTAGGTGTTCACGCCGGTCGGGAATTCGGCGTTGAACACGAGCCGTCCCGAGGGGTCGAACTCCGAGAAGTAGGGAAGGGCTCCCCACCCCACGAACAGCCCGCCGTCGGGGGTCGTCTGGGCGTTCCCCTGCGACGGCGCCACGAGCCCCTCGGGCTGATCGTCAGAGGCGATGAGGGTCGCGGTGCGCCACCGCAGATCGAGCTTCACCGTCACCGCTCGGCTAACCGGGAACTCCGGCGTACCCGCCGACTCGTTGTCGAAGAACGTGTACTCGTCGTGGCCGATCAACTCGGGATCGTGCTGCCAGGCGAAGATCTCACCCGCGTTGTCGAGTGACTGGCCGGGCGCGGCGCGCAGCTTGAAGCTACTGTCCTTGCCGCCGAGCTGCCAGATGATGTTCCCCGTGAAGCGATTGACCTTGTACGTGGTCCAGGTGTCGCGGGCGTCGATCAGGAGGTTGCCGTCGGCGTCGACGTGGACCGCGTTGACGTGGAACCAGTCCCACGGTGTGCTCGGCGAGGCGGGCAGCGGCTGCTCGCTCTGGCTGAACGGGACGTGGTCCTCGCTGTTCCACTGGAACAGAACCTTGCCGGTTCTGATGTCGATCTCCTGGACGACGCCGTTGATCACGGTCTGGTCGGGGGGTCCGCCGATCGACGTCAGGTTCGCGGTCGCGGTCGTGTACGACAGGATCAGCGCCGTGTTCCACGGGGTGATGAGGAACTCGTGGCCGTCGGCGCTGAGGCCGTTCCCGGCATTGACGGTGGCGATCTGCTGGTAGCGATCGTTGTAGATGTAGTCGGTGCCGCTCGAGAGCCCGCCGAGACCGGTGCCCTGCCAGAAGGTCAGGACGGGCCTGCCGAGGTAGGTCTGCGCGCGGAAGTCCGCCGCGGTCAGTCCCTGCGGGGCGGCGTGGAACCAGACGATGTTCCCGCGGCGATCGAGGATCTCTGCGCCGTTGGCGTAGGAGGTCGTGTCTCCGGTCGGCGTGATGAAGATGTCGCCGGGGGCGGTGCGACCAGTCGAGGTGAGGATCGTCACCGGTGGAGGGGCGGTGGGCGCGTCAGCGGCCGCGGAAGCGGCGGCGGCCATCACGGCGGCGCCGGCGAGTGCCGCCGCCCAGGCGAGCCGCCGCCCGACCCGCCGGATCCAGCTGTAACGGTTGGACGGTGAATGAGGTCGAGGCATGTCGTGGTCTCTCTTGTCGAACGAGGGTGGACAGAGGTGTTCAGCGCTGACGGTTGGTCAGCGAGTGGATGTAGGTGGTGAGGAGCCGCTCGGCGGCGACGGACGCGGCGGCGTACTCCCGCGAGGTCACCTCGAGCACACCTTGCGAGTCGAGGCTCGGGGCCCGGCCGGCGGCGATCCAGTCACCGAGGATCTTCGGCGTGATCTCGGGATGGAATTGAAGGCCGAGATGGCCGCCGGCCAGGAACGCCTGCGGTCCGACCCGGTCGTGCGCGAGCAGGCGCGCCCGAGAGGGCAGCCGGATCACGTCCTCCTGCCAGGCCAGCCACGGACCGGACGAAATCCAGCCCGGCCTCGAGGTCGACAGCCAGAGCCAGCCGTAACGAGCCCTCGGCGCGCGTTGCACGCCACCGCCGAGTGCGACGGCCAGCGCCTGGGCGCCGAAGCCGACGCCGAGCACCGCGGTGCCGGCCCGGTCAGCCTGGCGAAGCCAGTCGAGCTCGGTCGCAAGCCGCCCGGCCCGGTCGTCGTCCGAGCCGTCGCAGCCGAGCGTGACGGCCAACGTGAACGCTCCGGGGTCGCGCACGGTCTCGCCCCGATCGACGCGCACGACCGTCGAACGAAAGCCGCTCGCCGCGAGCACATCGATCAACAGGCCACCGGGAGCGTCGTCCCGATGCTGAAGCACAACCGCGGAAGGCCCAGGGACCTCGCGTCCGGCACTCATCGCATCACCTCGTCTTGGGATCAGGGTTTGCCGCCGCGGGCCCGGAATCGGTGTCGCGGCCAGGGTCGCGGCCAGGGCGGCACGAAGCCGCCCTGGCCGCGAAGAGGAGAGGCCTCCGGACTCGCGTCTAGCGGGGGCATGAGCCCGAAGTTCTGGGAGGGCTGTTACGCCCTACATCGATCCGACATGCCCGCCGCGTCGGCCGGCCCGACGTCGCCGCCGCCGTGCGCCACCTCGCCGACCACGGCGCCGACGGCCAGCCGGCCACGGGCCGCGGCGACGTCGCGGACCACAAGGTTCCGGGGATCGATCAGGCAAAGTCGAAACAATGTCGATCGAATTTATTGAGTTCAGGGTTCGGTGTCAACGTCGGGATCCGCTCCCGAGCGGCTGGGACCACTGTGCGCCGGGGCCACTGTGCGCCGCCTACCGCCTGCCAGCGCCCCGTCCTCGGTGCCGGTCATCCGGCGTCCCAGCGGGGAAAGCCGGTCCCCGCGGCGCACCGGACGGTAAGCCACGCGCGTCGGCGACACAAACCTCACAAAGTCTGTAAGAATTCTGAGGATTGCCGGGTCGGGCAATCGCCTCTCAACAGCGTGGAGTACTTGCAAGCCGCGGCCGACCCGCCGTGTCAACCGATAGACGGAGGTCTAGCTGTGTCGTATCGCAATGCAGAGCGTCGCGCCGGACGACGGCGGTCGGCCCTGGTGGCGCTCGCGTTGGCTCTCTTCGGCTGCGTGCTCGTGCAGTCGGCCTTCGCGGCCACCCCGACTCCGGAATCCGCGACCCTGTGCGGCGGGACTCTGAAGCGGGCCAAGCCCACGATCGACGATCCCAATCTGCTGAGCTACAAGTTCAACTGCAACGGCGGTATCACCGCCTACACGCTGATCGTGCTTCGCAAGGCGAACGACTTCAACACGGTCGACGACTTTGCCAGCAGCGTGTCGGTGTTCGATCCGACCGGCAACCCACTCTCGACCGCGAGCTTCAATTGCACGGGAGAGATCCCCGGCGACGGCATCAACTGCAACGCAGGTGCGGGCGGTTCGATGGCTTCGCCCGACTGGGCCGAGGGCACGCTCGATACCACCGAGCCTTACTGCGCGAACATCCCGCCGGGATCGCCCACCGGCACCAAGCCGGATCCCTCGGCGGTGGTGGAGCTCGTGGTCAGCGACACGACCGGCGCCGAGGACGGACCATTCCGGCTCCGACTCGACGGCAAGTGCCCCAGCCCCACGGCCAAGGCGAAGACGAAGACGAAGAAGACCGCGGTCAAGCACACCGCGCGGAAGGCGGCCCGGACCTGACGAACGACCACGGCTCCGGATTGCTTCTTTGCTGCCGGAGCCGCAATGTCGATGCTGCCCGGCGACTACGCGCCGGGCAGCGCGGTCTTCGCAAACGAGTGGGCGCTCTTGGCGTGCACCAGTGGCGTGTAGTCGAGGAGGTCCTCGATCGTGCGGAGCACCGAATACGGACTGTAAGCGGCGGACAGCGTCCGACCCTTTGCCGCCAGCGGCGAGAGGATGAGCGCTCCGGTCCTGACCGGCGCTTGGCGGGCGGCGCTCGCGTCGGTGGCGGGCTTCCCGTCGGCGAACACGATCATCAGCACCCCGTCCTGCTTGTACGCCTGGGAGGCGAGGATCTCCGGAACCCAGCGCTTGAGGAACGCGTCCTCGCCGGCGAGTCCGCCCGGGGCGCCGTCGGCGCATGACGTCGCGGAGGGCTCATCGCACAGCCCGGGCGCGATGTACGCGTACGTCGGCGTGCGCTTGGCCGCTCGCAGGGCACCGGCCAGGTGCTGGATTCCAACGTCGTTGCTGCTGCATCCACCCAGATCGAGCAACGAGTGGAAGTAGATGAACGGATTGTGCCTCGTCGCGTAGTCGCTCCCGGCTCCGGTCGGCGGGGCAGCGTCGGCCGCGTTCGAGTCCGCGTGCACGCAAGTTGAGGAGCCCATGTCGGCGAGGTACGCCTTCCACTGCTTTCCTGCCGCTGTAACCTGGTCGGCGACGGTCAGAGCCGTGTCCGGATACACGCACCCGGGGCCGTTGACCTGACCGCTGCTCTCTGTCTTGGCCAGCGAGGAAAACTCCGAGTAGATGGCGCAGTCGCTCCTGGTGTCGGCGTTCGGAGTCTGGCCGCTGATCATCGCGAGGTAGTCGGGCAGCTCGGTGTCACCCAGCGTGCGGTAGCCGCTCAGCAGCGTTCCGCGCCGGCGAAGCGTGCCGTTCAGATAGTGCGCGACCGAACCGGGGCCGAACGCGGCGCGATAGCTATCGGTGGTGAGCGCAATCACGAACACGTGCTTGACCGGACTCGAGGTGGCCGCCGGAGTGCTGGCCGGCGTTGTCGCGGCGGCGCTGGTGTCGGTGTCGGTGTCGGTCGTGGCGTCGGTGCCGGTATCCGTCCCGTCGTCGGTCGTCCCGGACGTGCTTGTCGTCGCCTGATCGTCGACCGGTGGGGTCGACGGCGGCAGGAGACCGCCGCCGACTACGGACGCGGCGCCGGTCTGCGCCCCGGCGGGCGGTGCGGACTGCGCAGATGCCGCCGGGGAGGGGAGCCGGTGCACGACGACGCCTTGGCGCAACGCGGCGAGCGTCGCGGCCGGCACCCCGTCACGGCGTATGGCGGCATGGATCACCACGACCGTCGCAAATGCCGACGCCGCCGCGATCAACGCGATCTGCGACCACGTCAGGCGGACCGAGCGCATCCGAGCGATCATGGCGCGGTGAGGGGGTGGGCGCACTGTGCGCAGAATGCGGCGCCACGCGCGTGCACCGCCTGGCAGGACGGACACTGACCGCCGACATTCGCGCTTCCCGATTCGATGATCTGCTCGAGCTGACCGAGCTCGGCGTCGACGCGCTGCAGCTCGGCTGCCTTCGGGATCAGGACGTCCATCCGGACGTGATCGCGGATCGCCATCTCGTAAAACAGCCCGCCGAGCTCGGATTGCATGATCGCGAAGCGCTCGATCAGCCGATCGCGCTGGGCGAGCAGTTCCGGGTCGGGCGCGATTGCCGACGTGCCACCGGCGTCCTGCGCCGGCGCCACCGATCGTTTGCGTCGGAGTGCCGTCATGGCACGGAGATCGCGTCAGGCAGGCCCTGCTGCGATTTCACGTAGCTGCCGTTGGTCTCCTTGCTCTCCTGGTTGGCGACCTGGCCGCCGGTGGCGAGCTGGGCGGCGTTCGGCTTGAACCCTGAGACCTGATGCGCGGACCCGTACGAGGTCGTGGACAGCACCTGGGTCGGCCCGGAGTTGCCGACCGGGCGGACCGCGATCACCTTGGCGGCGGCGAACGCGCGCTTGAGCTTGGCGAGCGCCGAGGTCGCCTGCGCGCTCGTGTGGTACTGGCCGGAGTAGATCACGTAGTCACCTGCCGGCGGCGCCGGCGTGATCTTGAAGTCGGCCTGGCTGAGCAGGCCGACCGCGGTCGCGCCGCGTGCTCGGGCGTGGCTTTCGGCCGCGGCGACGCTCGCCTCGGTGGCCACGGCGCCCGGGAGCGTCTCGAGCTCGACGGCGTAACCCTGCTGGATAGCGAAGCTGCTCGTTACGCGCGCCGCGGGCGTGGCCGCAGCGCCCGTGCCGGACGTGCCGGCGGCCGTGGTCGCGCCGCTTGCCGTGCTGGCCCCTCCCACGTTTACGACCATGGGCTTCTCGGCGCGCAGCGCGGCCAGCAGCTTGCCGTTGGAATCGTTTCCGTTGCCGGCGATGAGCGCGCCGGCCGCGACCGCGAGCGGGATCAAGGCGAGGGCCAGCGCGAGCCCCAGTCCCGGCGATCGCCGCTTCGGTGAACCCGCGCCCGGTCCACGCGTGGTCCGGGACGCCGACCGCGAGCGGCTCGTCGCGTCGGCCAGGAACCGTGCCGCCGGGTCGTAGACGTGTCTGCGACGGGTGCCGCAGACCACGCAATAGCGCTGGTTTGAGTCCATCGGGGACGCGCACTGCTCGCATGTCTCGTAATCGGTCACAGCGGCCGCAGCGGCCGTCACCGCCGGTGACTCGAAAGTTTGCTCACTGTCAGTCGCGCTCATGCTCGCTGCTCCTAACTGAAGATCGTCGGTAGTGCGATCAGCCGCAGCGCGGCTCCTTGCTCGGACCCGAGCAGGGTGAAGCTCAGCGTCGTGGTTCCGTCTGACCCGAGGTGAGTGACCTCCGCGCTTCCAGCCGCGACGTCGCGCCCGGACCGGATCGCGAGCACGTACACCTGGAGGTCATACTGCGGGATCCCGGAGCGGTTCGTGACGGTCACGCCCGCGGTGCCGTGCGGTGACACTTCGATTCGTGGCAGGCCGCCGGCCAGCCTCGGATGAAGCTGCGGAAACCCAACGGACGCGATCGCTCGCCTACTCGCGACTCGTGCGCCGGTCGTGAACACCCAGTCCGTCGAATCGTGCGGGCCGATCACCGCGACGTGCGTTTGGAAGTAATCGAGATTGGCCGAACGGTTGAGATATATATTCCCGCGCGCGGTGCGTATGGCGACCGAGATCGGGAGGTCGGTGAGCGCTGTCGACGCGTCGTTGCGGAGCGGCACGACGACAGCGGCGCCGGTTCGCGCGCGGATCACGGTCAGGTGGCCAACGCTCACGTCCGGGTTCGTGCGCGTGACGTCGATCGCGGTCTGGCTCGCGAGCACGCGCGCGCTCACCAGCCGCGCGCGGGCGGCGATCTGCTGCGTGGACACGCAGCCGGTGAGGACGACCGCGAGCTGAAGCGTGGCGGCACAGGCCGCCGATACGCGTCTAACCGAACGCACCGCTGATGTACTCCTGAGTTCGATGCTGCTGCGGCGCGCCGAACATCTTGTGCGCGCTGCCGTACTCGACGAGCTCGCCCAGGTACATGAAAGCCACGTAGTCGGCGATGCGGTACGCCTGCTGCAGGTTGTGTGTGACGATCACGACGGCGACATCTTCGCGCAGCTTGGTGATGAGCTCCTCGATCAGCCTCGTCGATTGCGGATCGAGCGCCGAGCAGGGCTCGTCGAGCAGCAGGACCTCGGGATGCGCGGCCAGCGCGCGGGCGATGCACAGACGCTGTTGCTGTCCGCCCGACAGCCGGAGCGCCGGGTGGTCGAGATTGTCCGCGACCTCGTCGAGTAGCCCGGCACGCGCGAGCGCGTCGCGCACGGCGCCGCGCACGGCGGCCTTGCGCGGCCGGCGCGAAGCCTGCTCACGGAGGACGTAGGCCACGTTGTCGAACACGCTCATCGGAAACGGGTTGGGCTGCTGGAACACCATCGTCACCCGGCGGCGGAGCGCGGTCGGCTCGAGGGTCGCGATGTCGACTCCGTCCAGGGTGATCCGCCCCGAGAACGACGCACCCCGGGTCAGCTCGGTGAGCCGGTTGAGCGAACGCAACAGCGTCGTCTTGCCGCAGCCCGATGGTCCGATCAGCGCGAGCACCTCGCCCTGGCGGATCGGGAGGGAGACCGACTTCACGGCGGGCTTGGTGCCGTAGGCGACCGACAACTCGTCCACGTGCATACGGTCGATCGCGATCGAGCTGTCGCGCACGGCCCGCCGGGCCGGCATCGCGAACGCCGAGCTCGGGCGGTGACCGTTCCCGTTCGAGCCGGCGGCGCGCGGCGCGATGCCGGGGGGCGGGGGGGACGCTTGGACCTCGGGGCTGTAGGCCTCGTTCCCGGTCAGGCGCCGGATCGGTGGCGGCTTCCTCAGCTCCACCGGACCGCCCTCTGCGATCGCCTGACGACGAAGTCGACGCCGAGGTTCAGCGCGAGCACCATCAGCATCAGCACGAACGCCGCCGCGTACGCCTTCGACGGCTGGTTCCCGTCGCCCGTCGGCGCGTTGTAGTAGATGTAGCCGGTGAGTGTGTCGCCCGTCCCGCGTAGCAGGCCCAGTACCGGGATCGAGTTCGCGGGTTGGAATGTGAGCGTTCCCCCGAGCAGCAGGAGCACGATCGCGGTATCGCCGATTACCCGGCCGAGGCCGAGCATCGTCCCCGTGATCATGGACGGCCGCGCGGCCGGGAGGAGCACACGGCGGGTCGTGGCGATCTTGGTCTTGCCGACCGCGTAGGACGCCTCGCGCACATGGCTCGGGATCGCCTGGAGTCCCTCCCGAGTGCTCGCCACCACCATCGGCAGGCCGACGAGCGACAGGAGCGCGGCCGCGGCGAAGAACGATTGCCCGAGCACGATCCCGTGTGAGGTCTGGCTGAGGAAACCCAGCTGCCGGACCGTGAACAGGACCGTCCCGAACAGGGCGAGGACCACCGATGGCTCGCCGGCCAGCATCTCGACCGACGATTCCGCCACGCGGGCGAACCCCGTCGGGCGCCCGAACTCGCTCAGCCACACGGCGATCCCGACCCCCACGGGTGTCGCGATCGCCATCGCCAGAAACCCGATGATCACAGTGCCGAGCAGCGGGTCGAGGAAGCCACCGGTCTGGCTCTCGCTCACGCCCGGGGCAGGGTTGGTGACCAGCAGGCTCGGGCTCAGGTACCGGATCCCCTCGACCAGGAAGTAGATGACGATCGCCGCGGCGATCGCACAGAACAGCAGCCCCAGCAGCCATGCCAGACCGAGCCCGAGGCGATCGGTCAGCCGCCACGACGCGCTCGACGTCTCGCGCCGACCGGCGGGCGCTGCCGTCACCGTGCTCACGGGACCACCCCGAAGCGGCGCATCGGCTGCTTGGCCGCCCACCCGATCACCGACAGCATCGCCGAGGAGAACAGCAGCACTGCAGCGATCGCGTAGAGCGTGTGCTTCATCGGCGGGGAGCTCAGCTCCTCGTCGAAGGCGATGATCGTCGCCGCGAGCGGCCGCGACGGTTCGAAGAAGAACATCAGCCCGTCAACCGGATTGGGCGCGAACCCGACACCTCCCGAGACCATGCTGAGCATGATCGCCTCGCCCAGGGCGCGGGCCGTCGCCAGCACGGTACCGGCGACGAACACGGGCCGCGCCGTCCGCACGCCCACCTTCCAAAACGTTCGCCACCGGTTGATCCCGAGTGCCAGCGAGCCTTCCAGCCACCCGCGTGGTACCGCCCGAAGCCCGTCGGCGAACACCGCGATCATGATCGGGGCGATCATCACGGTCAAGACCACGATCGCGGCCAGCAGGCTCGAGCCGCTCAACTGGATCGTCGGCGTGACCGATGCCTTCTCGCTCTGGGTGATCAGGTGGTTGCCGATGAACGGCACCAGCACGAGCACGGCGGCAAGACCGTAGATCACCGACGGAACGCTCGCGAGCAACCTGACGACCGGCTCGAGTATCCGCTGCAACCACGGCGGCGCGAACTCGACCATGAACACCGCGATGAACAGCGAGGAGACGAACGCGATCGCCACCGCGCCGATCGTGATCACGATCGTGCTCCAGATCAGCGGCCAGGCGTGAAAGGTGTAAACGGGCGCCTCCTTGAGGTCGCCCGACCTGGAGATCGCCTGGAGCTGCTGATCCACGCTGCCGCCGCCGCCGAACCAGCCGAGGCCGTTGTGGGCGAAAGACGGCCACGCCTCGCGCAGCACGAACACGAACAACGCCACGAGCAACGCCATCACCAAGAAAACCAGCGCGCCGAGCCCAAACTCGGCGCGCTGGTCCTGGCTAAGCCCCCGGTCCCGTTCGAGGAAGTCGTCCTCGTCCATCCCGTGCGGGCCCTTCGGCTACTTCTTGTTGAAGGCCGGCACTGCTCCGGCGCGCGAGATGATCTGCCCGGCCTGCTTGCTCGTCCGGACCCAGTCGAAGAACTTCTCGACCGTGCGGCTGGCGCCGTTGGTCGGCAAGACGCCCCAGATGTAGCGGAACAGCGGATATGTCTCGTTCTTGATGTTCGCCTGGTTGCATGCCACCCCGTTCAGGGTCACGGTCTTCACGCCGCTCCCCTTGCCCGTGTGGGCCAGGCCGACGTAGCCGATCGCGCTCTGGTCCTTCGACACCGAGGTGGCGACGAGACCGTCGGAGGTCACCGGGTGGACGTTCGAGGACTGCGTCTCGCCACCGAGCACCGCCTGCTGGAAGAACGTGTACGAGCCGGCGCTCGAGTTGCGGCCAACCGGATCGATCGTCGTCGTGAGATTCGAGCCTGCGATCTGGCTCCAGTTGGTCGCGACACCGGTGAAGATGTCCTTCGCCTGCGTGATCGTCAGGCCGCTGATGCTGTTCGACGGATTGACAGCTACGCAAAGGCCGTCGAGGAACAGCTTGAAATAGGTCGTGCCGGCGTCGCTCGGCAACGGCGGACGCGTGTTGACCGCGAACAGCCGGCGGCCGGCCTGAACGTCCTGGACGCCGGCGTTCCCGCCGTCGGCCAGATAGTTGAACTTGATGCTCGGATGGAGCCGGTTGTACGCCCTGAACAGCACATTCAGGATCGGCTGCTCGGCACTCGATCCCGAACCGAACAGCGTCTGCGCGCCGGCGGTCGCCGGTAGGGCGACCATCGCCACGACGACGCTAAGTGCAGCCAGACCTCTGACCCTTGATCTCAATCTCATTCCTTTCCCATCGAAGGTCAATCCCCACAACTTCGATCAAAATTGCTGGGTCAGAGTACCAGGCTTCTCGGCTAAGCCGATTGAGTTGATGAACTTTGTTGCCGAGCGGGGGTGGACGACGTCGGGCTGCGGCTATATGCTTTTGTCGATCAATTTAGTGAACTTGCCCAGATCCTCCAGCCTTTGCAGGCACATCTGCATTCCGTCACCTGGCGGCACAGCGATGCGCCGATGTCCGAGATGCTCCGCGACGCCGGGGCTGGAGTGATCGCGGCCTCGCGTGTGATCGAGTCTCGGCGCGGGGGCTGCCGGGACCTGACGTGGCAGCCAGCAGCGCTCGCCCGCGACGAGCGATGGACGGCGATCGACCAGAGCGGCGCAACCGTTCTGCTCACAGGACTGCCGGCGTCGGGCAAATCCACAATCGCGCGGGCGCTCGAACGCCGCCTGGTCGACGGCGGCCAGTCGGCGTACGTGCTCGACGGCGACAACATCAGGCACGGGCTGTCCGACGATCTCGGGTTCTCCCCGGGTGACCGCGCGGAGCACATCCGGCGCGTCGGCCACGTGGCGCTGCTCATGGCGGACTCCGGAACGATCGCGCTGCTGTCACTGATCTCGCCGCTGGCGCAGCATCGCGCGCACCTGCGCACAGTTCACGATCACGCCGATCTGCCGTTCGTGGAGGTGTTCGTCGACACGCCCGTCGAGGAATGCGAGCGGCGGGATCCCAAGGGCCTGTACGCCCGCGCACGCGCGGGCCAAATCAAAGACTTCACCGGCGTCGACGCTCCCTACGAGCCGCCCAAGGATCCCGAGCTCAGGGTCGACACCGCGACGACCGGCGTCAAGCAAGCAGTTGCTCAGATCATCGAGATACTCCGACCCGGCCAAGGGTCCGGGCGAAGGAGGCCAGAATGAGAGTCTCGGCCAAATCGGACTTCGCCCTGCGAAGGAGGCCAGAATGAGAGTCTCCGCCAAAGCGGACTACGCCGTGCGAGCCGCGATCGAGTTGGCGGCCGCGCCGAACGGCAAGGCGGTCCCAGCCGAGCGCATCGCGACCGCCCAGGGGATTCCGCTGAACTTTCTCGAGCACATCCTCTCGGAGCTGCGGATCGCAGGAGTGGTCCGGAGCCAACGCGGCTCCGAGGGCGGCTTCCGGCTCGCCCGGGAGCCGTGGCAGATCACGATCGCCGACATCATCCGAGCCGTGGAGGGCCCGCTCGCCACGGTTCGCGGCGGCAAACCCGAGGACACCGAATACCCGGGCGTCGCCAGCCAGCTCCCGCGCGTGTGGATCGCCGTCCGCAAGAACCTGCGCAGCGTCGTCGAACACGTGACCGTGGCCGACCTCGCAAACGCCAGCATCCCCGACTCGATCAACGTGCTCGCCGACGACCCCGAGGCGTGGGTCACCCGGTAGCGCCCCGGCGCGGACCGCCCTTAGGCGCCCACGTCGCGCTACCGAGGTCGTTCTTCCTCCGCACGAGGATGATTGACGATGGCGACGCCAACGATCACCAGCGCGACGCCGATCATCGCCGTGACACTGGGTAGCTGACCCTGCACCGCTTCGATTCCGACCGCGACCGCCGGGACGAGGAACGTCCACGCGTATACGCGGGTGGAGGGCCAGCGGCCGAGCGCCGCGTTGAAGCCGAGGTAAACCAGGACTTGGCCTCCGAGGATCAGGAACACGAGTTGCGCGTCGAGGGCCGGTCGCGTCCAGTCGGTCGAACCGCCGGCGAGGAGCACGAGCGGGATCAGAGGAACGCCGCCGGCGAGGAACTGCGCGGCGGTGATGCCGGGGATGTCGAGTTCGGGCTCGCGCTGCGTCAGGACCCGCATGCCAAGGCCGCCACCGGCCCACCCGAGCGCGCCGAGCAGCGCCAGTACGAACCCGATTGCCAGCTGGGAGCCGTGTCCTACGTTGCCGGGATCCGAGAACACGACCACGAGCACGCCGCAGAACCCGATGACGAGCCCGACCGCGCGCAGGCGCGTGATCGATTCGGCGAGCGCGAACCGAGCGATCACGGCGACGAAGAACGGCGAGGAGTTGAGCAGCACTGCGGCGATCGCTGCCCCGGCACGCTGAGTTCCGACGCTGATGCCGACTTGCGTGAGCGTGGTGTTGCCGAACCCAATCGCGAATGCCCACGCCCAGAGCCGCCGAGTCCGCGGGAGACGGCTGCCCATCAGCGGCAGCATCGCGGTGAGCACAGCGCCACCGGCGAGTGCGCGCAGCGTGGCGATCATGATCGGCGAGGTGTGATGCAGGGCGGCGTCGGTGACCGGATACACGACACCGGCGGCCGTCATCGACACAGCGAGGATCACCGGAACCGGCAGCTGTCCAGCTTGACGCTGAGGCTGACTTTCGATGTCTACGCATACCGCGTCGCGGCCCTGCGTTGGGACTCACGCAACGATCGCCGAAGCGCGGCAACCGCCCGGCGACGGATCGCTAAGGCCAGGCGAGGTGCGCGGGGCGGATCGTCGTCTGGTCCTGAAGGGTCAAGCGCTTGGCTTTCGGGCGCGGACGATGGCCGACGCGGCGTGTCGGTGTACGCGGTGGGTCTCGGTGATCTCGATCTCGGCGAAGCCCGCGTCACGCAGCACGGTTTCGAACTCGTGCCGGGTCAGGGCGCCGGCGACGCAGCCGGTCCAAGCTTGCATGTCTGCGCGGGTTGCGTCATCCATGTGTTCGTCGGCGATCACATCTGAGACCGCGAACCGGCCGCCGGGTCGGAGCACTCGGGCGGCTTCGCGGACGACGCGGGACTTGTCGGCCGCGAGATTGATCACGCAGTTGGAGATGACGACGTCGACGCTGCCGTCGGTGAGGGGCATGTCCTCGAGGTAGCCCTTGACGAACTCGACGTTCGTGGCGCCTGCCTCGGCGGCGTTGCTGCGGGCGAGTTCGAGCATCTCGTCGGTCATGTCGATCCCGATCGCCTTCCCGGTCGGGCCGACCCGTCGGGCCGAGATGAGCACGTCGGCACCGGCACCGGATCCGAGATCAAGCACGATCTCACCCTCCCGAAGGTCAGCGACGGCGGTCGGCACGCCGCATCCCAGCGAGGCGCTGACCGCGTCCTCGGTTGCGCCCTCGCGACTGGCTTGGTCGTAGAGGGCAGCGCCGAACGCGGAGGTGGGCTCCGACGACGTGCCTTCGGAAGTGAGCCGCGGGCCGCAACAGCCCGACTGGGGCGCCTTGGCGGCCTTGGCGGCGTTGGCGTACCGCTCGCGCACCAGCTCTCGGAGCTGGTCCGCGTTGGAGATCTCGGTAGTACCGGTCGCACCCCCGCAGCACCCGGTCGTTAGCTCAGCCATCTCGACAGCTCTCCCAAGGCTGAGGGGATCACGAAGTAGTAGGCCCACAGGCCCTGTCGCTCGCAGCCGACGATCCCGGCGTCGCGGAGCACCTTGAGGTGATGAGAGACCGTGGGCTGGGATAGGTCGAACAGGGGCACGAGCTCGCACACGCACACCTTCCCGGCGTGCTTTCGGAGCACGTCGACGAGCTGCAGACGGACCGGGTCACCGAGCGCTTTCGCGATCGCGGCCATCCGCACCGCGTGGTCACGCTCGACATCGGGATACACGACCGGCTCGCAGCAGCGCTCGCCCGCGGGTCGCTTGATCTTTGGTGCGAGCTCGAGATCGACAGCCATCTATCTATAAATATCGATTGAAGTGACGTTTGTCAATGGGTACCCTCCGCCGTATATCCCGTGCGCGGCCATCGACATGCGCGGGGGAGAGCAACATGCCGCACGTTCTGTTCGTTTGTCTTCATAACGCGGGGCGCTCGCAGATGAGCCAGGCGCTGTTCGAGCGGGCAGCCGATGGCCGTCACACCGCGGCTTCGGCGGGGACGACGCCGGCGGATGCAATCCACCCGGAGGTCATCGCGGTGATGCTCGAGCTCGGGATCGACCTTGCCGGCCGCACGCCCCAGAAGCTGTCCCGCGAACTCGCCGAGCAGGCCGATGTCGTCGTGACTATGGGCTGCGGCGACGAGTGCCCGTTCATCCCCGGCAAGCGCTACATCGACTGGGACCTACCCGACCCTAAGGGCCGGCCGCTCGACGAGGTCCGCGCCACCCGAGACGAGATCAGCCGCCGCGCCACCGCGCTCGTCAAGGAGCTCGACGCCGCAGCGGTCCAGGGCTCCACGCCCTGAAGTCACTCGCCAGCAGACCTATCCGCAGTAGCCGTCCGGGTGACGATCTCGTCGTGGGTTGCCTCCATTGTGCGGCGGCCTGCTCGGCCGGCGTGGAGATCGACGGCGCGAACTCCTCCGTGCAGGCAACGACGCGCTCGACGTCGACGCCGAGCGGCTAGGTGTGCCAGCCGATGAGGGCGCAGGGGTGGCCTTTGGATGGGATTGTTCGGCGGCGCGTGACGGCGGCGCGGCGAGCAGCGCGTTGACGCGAGTTATGCTGCTGTGGACCACTTAGCCGGAGCCGAACGGCCCGGCAGCGCCCAAGGGCGCTGCACTCCATCCGGGGGTAGAGCATGACCGATACGCAAGAGATCCTGGATGCTGTGCCGACCGGCGTCCCGCTCAGCACAGCCGACGTCGCGGCAGCCATCGATGCGTGCCTGAGGTGCGTTCAAACGTGTACCACGTGCGCGCACGCCGACCTGTTCGAGGAGGAGGTCGCCGAGCTGCGCGTGTGCGCCGCCTTGTGCACCAACTGCGCGGACGTGTGCGACCTGACGGCTCGAATTCTTTCTCGGCCGGCGCAGTGGGACCAGTTGGTCGTCCACCGACTGCTCGAGGCCTGCGTCCGAACGTGCGAGAGCAGCGCCGAGGAGTGCGCGCGGCACGCTCACCATCACCGTCACTGCGCAATCTGCGAGAAGGTCTGCCGGGCGTGCGTCAAAGCGTGCGGTGATGTGCTCGAAGACGAGACGTTCGAACAGCTCCAGAGGCTGGTCGGCGCCTGACCCGGATTTCGGAGGCACGCCGGCGTACCCGGCGTCATGGGGTCCGCAGGTAGCGCATCTCGCGGCTACCGTATTGGGGAAGGCGACCGGCGTTTCGCGACGAACCCGGTCTATTTGGATCGCGAGCGAGCTCGTGTTTCGTTCGTCGCCGTTGGTCGATGCCCTGCCATGTCCAGTTCATCCCCAGCCAAAGCACGCGCAGCAGGCGTCTCGTTGGCCTCCAACTCGTTCTTGATCACGATCAAGGTCGCCGCGGGGGTGCTCACCGGGTCGGTGGGAATCTTGAGCGATGCGATCCATTCGCTGATGGACCTGATCGCGTCCGGAGTGGCGTACGCGTCAGTGCGCAAGGCCGACGCGCCGGCCGATGCGTCCCACCGCTACGGCCACCAGAAGATCGAGGATCTCGCGGCGGGCGCCCAGGCGTTCCTACTGCTGGTTGGCGCGGCGTTCGTGGCGTTCGAGGCCATCCGCCGCCTGATCAACGGCGGCACGGTCATCACGTCGTTGGGGGTCGGCATCGCCGTCGTGGCGGTCGCGGCCGGCACGAACCTGCTGGTGTCGGCCTATCTCGCGCGGACCGGACGCGCTACCGGGTCGGCCGCGCTCCACGCGAACGCCGCGGATCTACGCACGGACGCGTTCGTGTCGCTGGGAGTGCTCGCGTCCCTGGTTGCGATCAAGCTGACCGGTGCCGAGTGGATCGACCCCGTGGTCGGCCTGGTCGTAGCCGGAGCGATCAGCATCACGGGTATTCGGATCCTGCTCGACAGCGGGCGTCGCCTCGCCGACGAAACATTGCCCGCGGAGGAGCTCCGCGAGATCCGAGAGGTCATCGATTCGTTCCTGGGCGACGAGGTCGTTGGATTCCACGACCTCCGCGCACGACATGTCGGCAGCCAGCATCAGGTCGACTTCCACCTGCAGTTCGCCACCGGGATCAGCCTCGAGCGAGCCCACAAGATGTCCCATGACCTCCAGGACGAGATCGTCAGGCGGCTGCCGGGGACCACGGTCCTGGTCCACCTCGAACCCGAAAACCGCGTCCGTGAGGATCGGTTCGGCGATGCGCCGGTCACCGACGCGAGCACGCCCACGAGCCGCGCCGCGCATCGCGGCTGACTCCCGCGGTCGGTGTGTGAGAGCTGCGCCCTCGAAGCGAGCGAGGACTTATGGCGACCATCACCGAGTACGAAGAACGGCAGGTCAAGCGGGCCAACGCGTCCGGACATCAGCCGGTCGTGTTCGTTCACGGTCTGTGGCTCCTGCCCAGCAGCTGGGATCGGTGGGCTGCCGTATTCAAGAAAGCCGGCTATACGACGCTCACGCCGGGATGGCCGGACGACCCCGAGACGGTGGAGGACGCCAAGGCGCACCCCGAGGTGTTCGCCCACAAGACGATCAAGCAGGTTGCCGACCATTTCGATGACCTGATCGCGCAGCTGGACAAGAAGCCTGCGGTGATCGGGCATTCATTCGGTGGGTTGATCACTCAGATCATCGCCGGCCGCGGATTGGCGGCGGCGTCCGTTGCGGTCGATCCCGCGCCGTTCCGGGGTGTACTGCCGCTGCCGATATCGTCGCTCAAGTCCGCCTCGCCGGTGCTGGGCGAGCCGGCCAACCGCAACCGCGCGGTTCCGCTCACCTATGAGCAGTTCCGGTTCGCGTTCGCCAACACCGTGACCGACCGGCACGTACGCATGCCGACGACCGTCTCCTCCCAGCAGGTCTAGCCGATCGAGCCCTCCATCTGGAGCTCGATCAGGCGGTTCATCTCGACGGCATACTCCATCGGGAGCTGCTTGATGATCGGCTCGACGAAGCCGTTGACGATCAGCTTTGAGGCGTCTTCCTCGGGGATTCCGTGTGACATCAGGTAGAAGAGCTGGTCGTCGCCGACCTTCGAGACGGTCGCTTCGTGGCCGACGTTGACGTCGTCTTCACCGATCCGGATAGTTGGGTAGGTGTCCGAGCGCGAGTGCTCGTCCAGCAGCAACGCATCGCAGACGACCTTGGATCTGGAGCCGTGGGCGCCTTTGGCGATCTCGAGCAGGCCTCTGTAGGAGCCCCGGCCGCCATCCTTGCAGATCGATTTGGCGAAGATGTTCGAGGTCGTGTTCGGCGCGGTGTGAATGATCTTGGCGCCTGCGTCCTGGTGTTGGCCGGCGCCGGCGAACGCGATTGACAGCACCTCGCCATGGGCTCGCTCTCCGAGCAGGTAGATGCTCGGGTACTTCATCGTCAGCTTGGACCCGAGGTTGCAATCGACCCACTCGACCGTGGCATCGGCGTACGCGATCGCGCGTTTGGTGACGAGGTTGTACACGTTGGTCGACCAATTCTGGACGGTCGTGTAACGGATCCGTGCGCCGGGCTGAGCGATCAGCTCGACCACAGCCGAGTGAAGTGAGTCAGAGCTATATGTTGGAGCGGTACAACCCTCGACGTAGTGAACGTACGAGCCCGGCTCGGCGATGATCAGCGTGCGCTCGAACTGCCCCATGTTTTCGGTATTGATCCGGAAGTACGCCTGTAGCGGCATGTCGACATGGACACCCTCGGGCACGTACACGAACGATCCGCCGGACCACACCGCAGAGTTCAGCGCCGCGAGCTTGTTGTCGTTGGGCGGGATGACCGTCGCGAAGTACTTACGCAGGATGTCCTCATGCTCGCGCAGCGCAGTGTCCATGTCCGTGAAGATCACGCCCTGCTTCTCGAGGTCCTCGTGAATCTGGTGGTAGACGACCTCGGACTCGTACTGCGCCCCGACGCCGGACAGGAACTTTCGCTCCGCCTCGGGAATCCCGAGTCGGTCGAACGTGCGCTTGACGTCCTCGGGCACGTCGTCCCAGGAACGGCTGGGCGTCTCCGACGCGCGCACGAAGTAGCGAATGTCGTCGTAGTCGAGCTCGGCCAGCATGGGGGAGCCCCACGTTGGCTGCTGGCGGGCCAGGAAGTGGTCGAGCGCCTTCAGCCTGAAGTCGCGCATCCATCGCGGCTCTGACTTGAACTCAGAGATCTTCTCGACAATCTCCCGGTTCAGCCCCTTGGGCGCCTTGTATAGATAGTTCTCGGCGTCGTGGAACCCGTAGCGCTGTTCGTAGTCGGCATTGATGCCCGCAAGCTGCTCGTTCCCGGTCAGCACGGCCGCCTCGGGGGTAGCCACTACTTCACGTCCATCTTGGTTGGGGATTCCGGCCTGGGCAAGGCGATGGAGACCGCGGTCGCGTACGGTAACTCGTGAGGAAGGTCCTCCGGTCCGATGACGCGGAACCCGAACGTGAGCTCCAGGCTCGCGATTGGCTGCGGTGAATCCCCGCATTCAGGGCAACGGACAATGTAGGCCGCTGTCTGGGGGGTGAAGCGAAGCCGGCAGTGTGGGCAGCAAAGGTGGGCTGTTGCGGTGGCCATCGCCAACCGCCTCTCTTGCCCTTCTGACCGGAAACGTCGCCCGGGAAGCAAGAAGAGCAAGGGGCTCACTGAGCGCACTCACACGATACCAGATTCCGACCTCCGTGGTAGGAATTGACATCGCTCTCGATCACTTCTCCTACCCCGGAGTTGGGAGACCGGATCCTGGCGGCGAGTGTTGACCGGCGTTCTACGTCAGTCGAGACCGGCTTGATCGACGAGTACCGCCTTGTTGTCCATCCGGTCGTCCTGGGCGCCGGCGAGCGGCTCTTCCTCGCCCCGCTCACGATCCAGCCGATGAGCACCAACGTCTTCAGCGGCGGAGCCGTCGCCCACGTCTTCGCGGCGGCCGCGTGATCGAGCCCGTCAGTCCAGCGAGCCGGGCGGCAGCACGAAGCGCAACGGCGCACGAGACGCGGTCGCGTCGCCACCGTTCATCCGCGAGCCGTGAAGCCCCCGGCCACGAGTCGCCGGCACGGTCGCGTCGGGCGTGCCGTCGTGTGTGGTGATCCAGTTCATGACCGCGGAGAAGTCAGCGCCTTCGGCGAGGATCGCGGCTCGCTCGATCACGACCCCGCCCGAAGAGTGCGGACGCGACAGTCTGGTCACGAGTGCGTGGATCTCGAGATCGTCCACTGGTCACACGGTAGTTGTTGCGGGCCGTAATAGCGAGTGATCGGGCTGCCGCCGAATTGCGGCGTGCCCGATCGTGTCCGGGAGGTCAGCTTCGACGTCGGTGTCCCCGGGGAGGAGGCCGAGCAGCGCGGTCACTAGGACGAACGTACTCCCGTCCAGGACACTGAGGGTCCGCTCAGACACTAGCGAGTGCACGCGCCGCGCCCGGGCGCGCCGCGGCTCGATAGGTGCGTTCGTACGCGGCGGCCACCACGTCAACGTGGCAATGCTCACTCACCCATGCTCGGCAGTCCCGCGCCGCGATCTGTTGCAGCCGACCGACCGCCTCGCTCATCCCGCGCTCGTTATCGACGAGGAAGCCAGTCTTCCCGTCG
Source organism: uncultured Solirubrobacterales bacterium (assembly GCA_963701945.1). Classification (GTDB taxonomy): domain Bacteria; phylum Actinomycetota; class Thermoleophilia; order Solirubrobacterales; family Solirubrobacteraceae; genus Palsa-465. Next base: position 393,301 of record CAVPBV010000005.1, read on the forward strand.
ATGACGATCTCGGGCACCGCGCCCTCGGGAAACGCGATCACCGGCGTCCCGCAGGCGAGCGCCTCGATCATCACCATCCCGAACGGCTCGTTCCAGCGGATCGGCATCAGCAAACCGCGAGCATGCGCGAACAGGGAGCGCTTGACCGACCCGCCGACCTCGCCCACGAACCGGACTCGGTCGCCGTCGATGTGGGGCGCGATCTCTCTGTCGAAGAACTGCTGCTGACCAGGTTGGATCACGCCGGCCAAGATGAGCGGTACGTCAACGGCGCGCGCGGCTGCGATCGCGCGATGAGCTCCCTTCTCCGGGGTCATCCGTCCGATCCACAACAGGTAGTCGCCCTTGCGCTCGTGCAGCGGCCAGGCTGGTAGGTCGATCGGGTTGGGGATCGAGGCGATCGGACCCAACCCGGGCGGTGCGGATGACAGCTGGGCACGGCTGATACCGACGAGCGTGCCCTTGTGGCCGTGCCGTGCGTAGAAGGCCGCAGTCTCCGGAGTGAACGGCCCGTGCAACGTATGCACGAGCGGGGTATCGATGCGGTTTGCCATCGCGAGCCCCGTGAACCCGCAGTGGTCGTGAACGACGTCGAACCGATCATGCCCGATGGAGCTATCGATCGCGTCGAACGCTCGCCCGACATGGTCGACCTCGTACAACGACCGCTCGATCTCGTGAGGATGGGCCTTATCGAGCATCGTCATCACGCTGGCGCGCGAGACAGAGCCCGGAGCGCAGAACAGCGTCACGTCATGCCCCAGGCGGACCAGTCCTTCGGTGAGGCTGCTCACGACCGACTCAACGCCACCGTATCCCGGCGCCGGGACAGAAATCCACGGCGGAGCGAGCATCGCGACACGCAGCGGCGCTCTGCGCGCGCGCACCGACGAGTGATCCGGCTTGTGCCCGGAGCTCCCCTGTCCCCACAGCTGACGACGGGACCTCATTGTGGGCGCTGGGCTCACAGCATTCATCGACGCTCCTCACGTGCCTCTCAGGCGGGGCGCTCGCGAGGCAGAGAGGTCAGGTGGGACCGAGCGAACGCACAATCGCCAACCCCTGAAGGAACGCGATGGACACACCTACCGTACCACGTGTCGGACTAAATCCGAGTGCATTGGTCGGAATACGGCTGGGAATTGCGGTTCGGATTGTCAAGGTAGGAGCGTCGAGACTCGACGCGTTAGCGATCGCCGCGGACCTAAATCTCGACAGGGCTCGCACCGGGCGATTCGCAGCGCGCGTAGTCGCACACGTACGGCCGCCCGGTCGAGTCGACGTGGAAATGGACATCGTGTTGCGCCGGGGCGGAGCCGACGCGGCGCAGGGCGCGACTGACGGAGGCTGCGATTCGGGAAGTCATGCTTCCTCCTTGTGCTCGTTGACGTGCGGGAGCCGTATGCTCCGCACAGGCTAGACTTGAACGCATCTTGCATACAAGCTGCCTCCCAAGTGTATCGACCAGTGAGCACGGACCTTCAATCGCCCGCTGAAGGACCGACGAGGTCGGCAGGGGCGCGGGCGTATCGATACGTGAAGGAGCGATTGCTCGACGGCCGGTATCCGGGTGGGGTGCTGCTCAGCGAGAACGAGCTGGCTCGCGAGCTCGGCATCTCCCGGACCCCGGTGCGCCAGGCGTTCGTGCAACTCGAGGCCGAGGAGCTACTCGACCTGTACCCGAGGCGGGGTGCGCTTGTCCGGCCCGTCTCGATGGCGGAGGCCGACGACGTGCTCGAGGCCCGGCTCCTGATCGAGACGCACTGCGTCGGGCGTGTCGCCGCGCAGGGCCCGGCGCTGGCGTCGGTGCTGCTCGAGGCGATCGCCGGCCAGGAGCGCACGCTCGCGGAGGGAGGTGCGGGCTTCACGGTCGCCGACCGCGAGTTCCATCACACGATCGTCGCCGCGAACGGCAACCAGATCCTGGTACGTCAATACGACGCGCTGCGCGACCGCCAGCAGCGGATCACCGCGACGCTGGTGGCGCGCGATCCAGCGCGGGTCGCGCAGTTCATCGCCGAGCATCGCGAGATTGCCGACGCGATCGGGCAACGAGACGCCGACCAGGCGGTGGGCCTCATCGACGCACACCTCCGGGGCGCCTACGAGCTGGTGCAGCGACGGCGTCACTGAACACCGCGCCCGCGGGGTCGGGCCGGTTATGGACGATGGCGATGAGTTCCAACCAGATGCGGTAGGCGCCGGCGTCGCCTCTCCGGCAGTTCGATGCCCAGCCGCTCGGACTCGCGTTCGAGCTTCGCGGCATCGATCGGTCTTCGGTGATCGCCCAGCGCAACGTCGGCGTATGGCGCCGGCAACCGGTTGGATACGTCGTCACGCCCCTCGGCGAAATGTCGCTCCTCATCCGCATCCGCGTGGCCGGATGCCTTGCACATCGCCAATACCAAGACAACGACGACAATCCAGAATGCGACGATGACGAGCGCGATACTGACTAAGTCCATCCGGAGCGATCTCTCTCTCGCGCGACCGAACCGGTCCTCGTGCGACGTTAACGCAGCTACGGGCCGCGCCCCATTTAGTCCGTATTTGCACGACTTTCCGCCCCGAGACGGCAAGTTCTGGTGACTAAAGCAGTATTCACACCAGTGCAACGTTCTCGAAATCGCCCGGTACGAGGAGGGCCGGCGAATCCGCCCAGACACGCCCAGCCACTCGTCAGACCTGCTGTTCAACTTCGGCGGCGGCCCCGGCCGGATCGCGATCCACGGCCGTGACGGCGCGAGCCTTGGAACCCGCTCGCGTCGGCCGCCTCCCATGGCTGCGTCCGGATCGACAACGACGAGATCGACTGGATGGCCGCACACATCCGGCCCGGAACGCCAGTCGACATCAAAGGGTAAGCAGGCTCGCTGGGTTCTACGACTCGGAACCCACCGTCGTGGAGGCACGCAGTGCGTCCTGGAGCTTCTTGGTGTCGTCATCTGACAGCGACGTCCTGATCACCGTACCGCCGTATTCCTGGAGCGCCGCGATCGCCTTGTCCGGCGTCGCCTGTTCGATCACCAGGAACAACGCCGATGTACCGGGCTTGAGGTAATCGCGGACCTGCTGCTGAAAAGCCTTATCGATGCCCTTCTCGCCGAAATGACCGAACAGCGCACCCAATCCGGCGCCCAGCGCCAGTCCAGCGAACGGGATGAAGAACAACAGGCCAAACAGAAAGCCCCAGAAGCTCCCGATGGCCGCACCGCCAGTCGTCCCGCTGGCTCCGTGGCCGCTGTGAACGTGTAGTTCGCCCGCATCATCGCGAGAGATTGCGGCGACCTGGTCGGCCTGGATGATCAACTCGGACTCCAAACGGTGGACAGTCTCAAGCGCCTGCTCGGCTGTTCCCTGGTCGGGATAGCCAATCGCAACTAACGTTGCCATCGCACCCTTCTCCTTACTCGATTGGATTGATCACCGCGGCTGCATGATCCGGCCGATCCCTAGGCTACGTCGGACGCGCAGCGGTGACGGGTTTGGTAGCCAGTTCACCCAGGTGAACGCGATCTGGCCCGACGGAGTGCGGTGCCGGCGGCGGTCGCACCCCGGGGGTTTCACGTTCACCCAGGTGATCGGCACGAGTCAGGTGCGGGTGCCGAGCCCGTTGACGTAGCGTCCCTCGAACCCATTCACGCCTGGAGCCACGCCCGGGCGCTCGCCGCGCTTTCGGCTAGGGCGGCGAGGTGATCAAGGCCTCGCCGTCGGACGCGGATACCAAGCATCTGCGGGCCGCACGCGCAGGGCCTCGGAGAACTCAGAGGAAAGGAAGTTGAGATGGCTGTTGTTGGAGCAGAGACTCACCAGACGTTGGCCGGGCTTTCCGCGGGCAACATTGACGTTCTCGAAGAAGCGATGGGCCTCCGTGAGCTCAATCGTGCGGGGAGCGGATTGGACGCGCGCACGTTCGCGCTGGTCAAGGTCGCGACGTTGATCGCGCTCGATGCGCCGCCGGCGTCCTACGCGTGGCAGATCGCCAACGCGGTGGAGGACGGAGTCACCGCGGAGGACTTCCTCGGCGTGCTCAAGGCGATCGCGCCGCAGGTCGGAGGACCGAAGGTTGTCGCAGCCGCGCCGGAGATCATGCTCGCGATGGGGCTGGCGATCGACGAGGAAGGGCAGGCATAGCGATGCCGCTGTTCAGACGTCGCCCACTGCTGCGCGCGGCCGCCGTCGGAGGCGGGGCGTACGCGTTCGGAAAGCACCGACAGCGCAGTCAGGAAGCGGAGCAGGAGCAGGCGTACGAGGCAGGCCAGCAGTCGGTCATGGCGGCTGCGCCGCCCCCCGCGCCGCCGGCGCGACACGAACTCACCGCGGATGACACGGCGCGCCTGGGGGAGCTCGGGAAGCTGCACCAGCAGGGAATCCTGACCGACGACGAGTTCGCCAAACAGAAGGCAAGCATCCTCGGCCTGTAGCCGACCGGCTACCGGTTTGAGGTCGCAGCGCGGGTATGGCATCCGCGCCGGATCTGCCCGCCACCACCGAAATGGAGCAGACGATGGCTGACAAGAGGCAGAAGCGGGCGGCGGAGTTCATCGACTCGTTCCGGGTCAAGCCCGGGTCGAAGGTCAGGCTCGAAAAGGATTTCGATCCGTCGTTCAAGGCCGGCGTGAAGAAGAAGAAGGAAGGCGTTGCGCTCCTCGCCACGGGCGTGCAACTGCTCACCGAATACCAGGCACGGCTGGCCGCCCAGGACAACTTCGGGGTGCTGGTCGTGCTGCAGGCGCTCGACGCCGCGGGCAAAGACGGGACGATCCGCCACGTGATGAGCGGCGTCAACCCGCAGGGTGTCGCCGTGCACAGCTTCAAGCAGCCGTCGGCCGAGGAGCTCGACCACGACTATCTATGGCGGTATGCACGGCGTCTCCCTGCGCGCGGCGAGATCGGGATCTTCAACCGCTCCCACTACGAGGAAGTGCTCGTGGTGCGGGTGCACCCGGAGATCCTCGATCGCCAGAAGCTCCCACACGGAGCGAAGACGAAGGACATCTGGCAGCGGCGCTACCGCGAGATCAACGATTGGGAGCGGTACCTGACCGAGAACGGCTTCCGGATCGTGAAGCTGTTCCTGAACCTCTCCAAGGAGGAGCAGCGCATCCGGTTCCTGCGGAGACTGGACCTGCCGGATCACAACTGGAAGTTCTCAACCGCGGACGTCACGGAGCGCGAGCGCTGGGACGACTACCAGAAGGCGTTCTCGGAGATGCTGTCGCACACCAGCACGGAGTGGGCGCCGTGGTACGTGATACCCGCCGACCGGAAGTGGTTTGCCAGGATCGGCGCCGGGGCCGTCCTCGTGAACGCGCTCATGGAGCTGGATCCACGATTCCCGGCCGTCACCAAGGCGCAGCGCGAGGTTCTTATAGAGGTCAAGGGGGCGCTCGAGGCCCAGGCGCCCGAGGGCGCACACCGGGATCCGTTCGAGCACGAACACGGGGCTACGACGGCCGCCGCGAGCGACGGCCGGAACGGGCACGAGGCGGACACTCAGGTCGCGCCTCCGCCTGACCCGGCGACATCCGAGTAGGGTCGGCGCCGATGAGCACCGCAACGCGACCAAATACCGATCGCGCCGCCCGCGCCGGCAGCTGGTACGGCGTCTCCGCGGACGAGGCGGTAACGCGCCTCGGCGTCGAGCCGTCCGTCGGGCTCCCCAGTCAGAAGGCGGCCGAGCTGCTCGAGCAGCATGGTCCGAACGCGCTTCCCGCGGAGGCAGCGGTGCCGGGCTGGCGGCGCTTCCTCGAGCAGTACCGCAGCTACATGCAGATGATTCTGGTGGCCGCGGCGATCGTGTCGCTCGCGATCAAGGAGTGGAGCACGGGCGTCCTGCTGCTCCTGATAACGATCCTCAACGCCGTCGTCGGCCTCCGCCAGGAGGGAAAGGCGCAGAGCGCGATGAACGCGCTCCAGGCGATGGTGAAGGCCACGGCGCGGGTGCGCCGCGACGGGTCCGAGGCGGAGATCCCGGCTGAGGAGGTGGTTGTCGGCGACATCGTCGTGCTGGCGGCCGGCGACGACGTGCCGGCCGATGGGCGGATCATTTCCGCGAGCTCGTTGCAGATCGACGAGGCCGCGCTCACCGGCGAGAGCGTGCCCGCGTCGAAGGGCGTCGACGTGCCCGACGGCGACGATCTCGCGCCGGGCGAGCAGACGGACATGGCGTTCATGCACACGCCGGTCACGCACGGCAGCGGCGTGATGGTAGTGACCGCGACGGGCGCAGACACGCAGGTGGGGAAGATCGCCGGCATGCTCGCCACGACGAAGCGCGAGCAGACGCCGCTGACCAGGCAGCTGAACACGTTGACCCTGTGGATCGCGGCCGCGGCCGGGGTGACGATGGTCATCATGTTCGTGCTCGGGGCACAGCGCGGTCTATCCTCGACGGTCGTGTTCACGAGCGCGGTGGCGCTCGCGATCGCGGCGATCCCGGAGGCGATGCCGACCGTCCTGCAGGTGGTGATGTCGGTCGGGGCCGGCGACCTCGCCAAGCACGGGGCGGTGTTGACCGATCTCGCCTCGGTGGAGACGCTCGGCTCGACGTCGGCGGTCAACTCGGACAAGACCGGGACGCTGACGATGAACCAGATGACCGCGATCGAGGTGGTCGACCCGACCGACCGCTACACGATCTCCGGCTCGGGCTACGAGCTCAGGGGCAGGGTCCAGCACGCCGCGGGCTCCTCGGACACGATCGACGACGCGATCCTCCCCTACGTCGTCGCCAGCGACGCCACGCTCGTCGACGGCAAGGTGGTGGGCGACCCGACCGAAGGCGCGCTGCTCGTGCTCGCTCACAAAGCGGGCCTCGACATCGACGCCACACGCGACCAACACCCGCGGCTCGCGACGCTGCCGTTCGACCCGACCTACAAGCTGATGGCCGCCTTCACCAAGGCGACCGACCTCTCGGGCAAGGACATCGTGCGTTGCTACGTGAAGGGTGCGGCGCCGGCGGTGATGAGTCACGCATCGAGCGCGCTGTCCGCGGGGCAGAGCATCCCGTGGGACGAGGACCTCCGCGCTCGGGCAGAGGCGAGCATGCAAAGGATGGGGGAGGCCGGCCTGCGCGTGATGGCCGCCGCCTACCGCGACCTCGACCCCAGCTCGTTCGACGCCGACGGGGACCTGCTCGGCTACGTCGAGGGCCTCGAGATGACGAGCCTCGTCGGCATGGTCGACCCCGCTCGTGCCGAGTCCAAGCCGGCGGTGCAGGATGCGCAATCGGCCCACATCCGGGTGCGGATGGTGACCGGCGACGACGTGATCACCGGCGCGGCGATCGCCAAGCAGCTGGGGATCGAGGGCGAGGCGATCCTCGGCGCGGAGTTCGCCGCGCTCGACGAGTCCGAGCGCCTGGGGCGGATCGACCAGATCGGCGTCGTTGGCCGGGTCGCCCCCGAGCACAAGGTGCTGCTGGTCGAGACGCTAAAGCAGCAGGGCCACGTGGTGGCGATGACCGGCGACGGGGTCAACGACGCGCCCTCGATCAAGGCGGCGCACATCGGCGTGGCGATGGGCAGCGGCACCGAGGTGGCCAAGAACGCGGCCCGGATGATCCTCACCGACGACAACTTCGCGACGATCGTCCGCGCCGTCTCGGAGGGCCGGAAGCTCTACGACAATCTGAGCAAGTACGTCCGGTTCGTCCTGATCTCGCTCGTGGCGTTCGTGCTGACGTTCCTCGGCGCGACGATCCTGAACATCGCCGAAGGTCAGCCGTTCTCGCCCGCGCAGGTCCTCTACATCCACTTCTTCGTCAGTGCGCCGTTCGGCATCGCGCTAGGACTGGACCAGGCCACAGCCGGGCTGATGGATCGCCGCCCGCGACCGAGCACCGAGTCGATCGTGAACCGTGCTGTCCAGCTCACCTCGGGGCTGGTCGGCCTGTACATGGCGATCTGCCTGGACCTGCTGATCTACTTCGGCAAGCAGCACTACCACAGCACGGCCGTGGGATCGTCGATCGGACTGAGCGCGTTCGCGTTGATGCTGATCGTCGCCGCCTACGAGTGCCGGAGCGTCGCGGGCTCCGTGCTGGTCAGCCAGACCTTCGACAACGCCAAGATGAACTGGACGGCGGCGGCGGAGCTCGCGCTCGCGGTAATGATCACGCAGATGGACCTCTTCAACCGTCTCCTGAAGACGACGCCGCTCACCTCGCCGCAGCTCGGGCTGGCGGTGGCCTCGGCTGTCCTGCTGCTCATCCTGTGGGAGATCGGCAAGCTGATCGCCCGGCGCTCTTAGGCTGCGCAGGGCTGGCCGATGGCCTCGATTTCGCTCCCCGGGATCCGCTCGCTGGCGAGCTATCGGAGGTCGTGGCTGCGCAGCGACGTCGTCGCCGGGGTCGTGCTGACGACGCTGCTCGTACCGCAGGGAATGGCGTACGCCGAGCTCGCGGGGCTGCCGGCGATCACGGGTCTGTACACCACGATCCTGTGTCTGATCGGCTATGCCCTGTTCGGGCCTTCGCGGATCCTGGTCCTTGGTCCGGACTCGTCGCTCGGACCGATGATCGCGGCCACGATCCTGCCGATCGTCGGCTCGGATGGCAATCCCGAGCGCGCGATCGCGCTGGCGTCGATGATGGCGCTGATCGTCGGCGCGATCATGATCCTGGCCGGCATCGCAAAGCTCGGCTTCATCGCCGACCTGCTCTCCAAGCCGACCCAGATCGGCTACATGAACGGGCTGGCGCTGACGATCCTGATCGGGCAGCTACCCAAGCTGTTCGGCTTCTCGACCGACGCGAACGGCCTGATCAACGAGGCGCATGCGTTCATTCACGGGGTGGCGTCGGGAGAGACGCTCGGGGCGGCGGTCGCGATCGGGCTGGTCAGCCTTGCGCTGATTCTGGCGCTCGGTCGCTGGCTGCCGCGGGTCCCGGGCGTGCTGGTGGCAGTCGTGGTCGCGATCGCCGCGACGTCGGTATTCGACCTGGCCAGCCACGGTGTCTCGCTCGTGGGCACGCTTCCCAAGGGGTTCCCGCCGCTCACCGTGCCCGACCCGGTATCCGACCTGCCGCTGCTGGTCGCCGGGGCGCTCGGAATCGTGCTCGTCGCGCTCGCCGACACGATCTCGACCGCGTCGGCGTTCGCCGCGCGCACCGGCCAGGAGGTCGACGGGAACGGAGAGATGATCGGCATCGGCGCCGCCAACGTGGCGGCCGGTTTCTTCCAGGGATTCCCGGTGAGCACGAGCGGCTCGCGCACCGCGGTGGCCGAGCAGGCCGGCGCCAAAACCCAGGTCACGGGTGTGGTCGGCGCGGCGCTGATCGTGCTGATGCTCGTGCTCGTCCCCGGACTGCTCAAGAACCTTCCGAACCCGACGCTCGCCGCAGTCGTGATCGCGGCGTCGCTGTCGCTGGCCGATATACCGGGTGTTGTGCGGCTGTGGCAGCAGCGGCGCGTCGAGTGCCTGCTGTCGATCGCCGCGTTCCTCGGCGTCGCGCTGCTCGGTGTGCTCGAGGGCATCGCGGTCGCGGTGGCGCTGTCGATCCTCAACGTCTTCCGCCGGGCGTGGCGGCCCTACCAGACCACGCTCGGCCATGTGCCCGGGCTTGCCGGACAGCACGATCGCCAGCTTCACCCCGAGGCGGAGGGGCTGCCGGGGCTCGTGATCTTCAGGTTCGACGCGCCATTGTTCTTCGCCAACGCGCGAACGTTCCGCGACCAGGTGCGGGGCCTCGCGGCCGCCGATCCGCGACCGGAGTGGATCGTGATCGCCGCCGAGCCGATCACCGACGTCGACACCACCGCCGCCGACATGCTCCTCGAACTCGACCAGGAGCTAAACGCCGAGGGCACGTCGCTGGTGTTCGCAGAGCTCAAGGATCCAGTCAGGGCGAAGCTCGAGCGCTACGAGCTGATCGGGCCGCTCGACCCCGACCATTTCTTCCCCACCCTCGGCGCCGCCGTGGACAGGTTCCGTGAGAAAACCGGCACGGATTGGGTGCCGGCACCCCAATAGTGGGTGTACCTGCACGTTTGTTAGGTCCTGACGTAACCCTTTCGGGGTGAAGGCGAATCGATTGGCCTGCGGGAAGCTAGGCAATTGCCACAGCGTGCCGGTGAAACTGAGAGACGGATCACGTGCCTCCCGGATTGCGATTGACGGACGGGCTTCCCCCGCTCGCGGAGGCCAAGCTGGCGGCTCCGCGGCAGCGACGCGGGATGGTCCGCCGGCCGCGGCTCGAGCAAGCCTTCGAGGCTGGTGCGGAGGCGGCGCTAACGCTGGTTGCGGCTCCCGCCGGGTACGGGAAGACGACGGCGGTGCGCGCGTGGGCGGAGCACTGCGGGAGCGAGCTCGCGTGGGTGACGCTCGACGCGGGGGACAACGAGGCCTCCCGGCTGTGGATTTACGTGGCCACGGCTGTGGACCGTATCCGCAACGGCCTCGGCCGACGAGCGATCAACCGGCTGCACGCGTCCGCAACGATGGTGGACGTCGCGGTTGACGAGGTCATGAACGGAATCGCAGAGTTCGGTCAGCCGGTCACGCTCGTGCTCGACGATCTGCAGACGGTTCGCGACAGCGAGTGCCTGGCGTCCCTCCGCTACGCCATCGAGCGACTCCCGTCCACGGCCCGCCTCGTCGTGATCACCCGAGCCGACCCGGCCCTCGAGCTCGGACGGCTGCGAGGACGGGGAGCGCTCAGCGAGGTACGCGCCCGCGAGCTCGCGTTCACGGCAGGCGAAGCCCGCGAGCTGCTGGTTGATCGCGGCGAACTCGATCTGGACGACGATCAGATCGAGGTCCTGCTAAAGAGAACCGAGGGCTGGCCGGCCGCGCTGTACCTCGCCGCCCTATGGCTGCGGTCGGTCGAGGACCGCGACCGCGCGGTGCACGAGTTCGGCGGCGGCCATCGCCATGTCGCCGAGTACCTCAGCCACGAGGTGCTCGCGTCACTGGACGCGGGCCGCCGCTCGTTCCTGCTGCGCGCGGCCGTCCTCGGGAGCTTCACAGCGGAGCTCTGCGACGCCGCGCTCGACCGGTCGGACTCGGCGGCCGTTCTCGCTGAGCTGGAGGAGTCAGGCATGTTCGTACTCAGTCTCGAGCGCCGGGAGTGGTTCCGCGTACACGCGCTGTTCGCCGAGTTCGCCACCGCCCAACTCGGTGCGGTGGAACCGACCGTCCCGCAGACGATCCACCGGCGCGCCGCCGAATGGCTACGTGGGCGCGGTCTAGTCGTGGAGGCGGTCCAGCACGCGGCGGCCGCCGGTGACTTCGAGGTGGTAGCGGAGCTCCTCGGCGAGTATCACCTGGCGTTGATCCGCAACGGTCGCTCCGGGACGCTCGTTCGCTGGGCGCAGGCGATCCCTGACGAATCTCTGATCGACCACCCCGGCGCCGCGGTCGGTGCGGCGACAGCCGCCCTGCTCGTCGGCCGGATGACCCGCGAGCGGCGCCGGTTCCTGAGGCTCGCGGACCGCGCCAGAGCAGAGCATCCCCAGCGATTCGGCGCGTACGAGGACTGCGTGACCGCGATGGTTCGGGCCGCCGGACTCGACGACGGGGTCAGTGAGGCCGTGGTCGAGGGCTACCGGGCGGTCGAGCTCGCTCAGAGGGGCGCCGATGAAACGTTGGTAGCAGCGCTCGCGGCACTCGCTCGCGCTCTGTACTTCGCGGGAGACCTCGACGGAGCTCGCAGCGCGGCATCGCGTGCCGTGGATCATCCCGACGCAGCTCGGCGCGCCCCCGGCGTCGCGGCCGCGCACGCAGTCCTCGCCCTGGTCGCGGCCGATCGCGGCCACCTCGCGACGGCTCGCGACCACGCGGAGACGGCGCGCGCGATCGTCGGGAGGATCACCAGCAGCAGGAGCTGGCTGGGGTCGGCCGTGACTGAGGCGATCGGCAGCGTGCTCGCGGCCGAAGGTGACCTGGTCGGGGCCGAGCGCGAGTTCTCCCATGCCGAGCGGTTCCTCGAGGATGAGGTCGCGACCGTTCCGCACGCCTGCCTCCTCATCCGGCTTGCCGATGTCCGATGTCGCCGCGGACGGCTCGATGAAGCCGGCGAGACGCTAGGCCGCGCCCGTGAGAAGCTCGCCGAGCTTCGTGACAGCGGGGCAGTGCCGGTGTTTGCTGACCAGGTCGCAATCGAGCTCGAGAAGGCCCGGAGGAACGCTAGCGCCGACGAGATCCTCGAACTGCCCAGCGAGGCCGAGATCGCGGTCCTCCTGTGGTTGGCGACCGACCTAACGGTGCGGGAGATCGGAACTCAGCTGTTTCTCTCGCCGAACACCGTCAGGTCACATGTCCGGTCGATCTATCGCAAGCTGCGCGTGGGCTCGCGCGAGGACGCTGTCGCGAGGGCCGAGGGCATCGGGCTCCTGAGCGGAATGCAATCACCCAGGTGATCGGAACTGGATCGCGTGACATCCGGCTTGGTTATGCAAACGTTGCGCCGGTGGGCGGAGGTGGAACGTATCGACTCGAGGTCCAAGGACACATTGGTGATCTGATGAGTCGATCGTTTCCGAGCATGCGAATCGTCTACAAGAACGGCAACACGGTCCTCACGGGTCCTGTCCGTGACCAGGCGGAGCTCAACGGGCTGTTGCAGCATTTCCTGGAGATGGGGATCACACTGGTCAGCGTGAACGCAGTCGACGAGGCACCGAGTAGCTGAGGACGCGCTGGACGTCGCCACTCGACACGCATGCCCGGCGCTGGCTCCACAAACCGTGGACCGTCTGGTGAGCATGGACGCGGACCCTGATTCCCTGATTCGATGCGTGGACTGTGACCACTAGCGAGCACGAGCAAGCGGGGACAACGCGACGGCTCGCGATTCTGCTCGCGATGGCGATGTTCGTACTCGTGGTCGACACGTCGCTGATGAACGTGTCGATCTCCGCGGTGATTCACGACCTCCACACGACTGCCAGCGGTGTTCAGTCGGCGATCGCGCTCGAGGCGTTGGTGTCCGCCGCGTTCATCCTGATCGGGAGCAAGGTCGGTGATCTCATCGGCCGCAAGCGGGCGTACGTGCTGGGTCTGCTCGGCTACGCGGTCGGCGCGGCCGCAATGGCCCTGGCGCAGAGCCTGACCGCGATCATCATCTTCTGGGCGATCGTGGGCGGGCTGGGCGCTTCTCTCCTGCTGCCCGCCATGCAGTCGCTGATCCACGGCAACTTCGAGGGAGAGGATCAGAAGAAGGCGTACGCGCTCGTCGGCGCGGCGGCAGCGATTGCCGCGGCGGTCGGACCGTTGCTCGGAGGATTCCTGACCACGTATCTGTCGTGGCGCGTCGGGTTCCTACTTGAGGATCTCGTGATCGTGATCGTGCTGTCGCAGATCAAGCTGGTTCGCGACGTTCCGTACACGGGCTCGCGGCAGATCGACCTGGTCGGCGCGGTCCTTTCGGTGCTGGGGATGGGTGGCGTCGTGGTCGGGATCCTGGTGTGGCAGGAGGGCGGCGAATCCGTCGCCGCGCTGCTCGCGGTCGGCGTGGTCGGGCTCGGAGGACTGGCTTATTGGCTCGTTCGGCGCAAGCGCGAAGACAAGCCGGCGCTGATCGACCCGGATCTGTTCAAGTCGCCGCTCTACAGGCTCGGGATCACCGGCCAGACGCTCCAGCAGATCGCGCTCGGCGGGATGATGATCGCCCTACCGCTCTATCTCCAGATGGTGCTCGAGTACAACGCATTGCAGGCGGGCGTATCGCTCGCGCCGCTGTCACTGAGCATGTTCGCCGTCGCATTGCTGGCAGGGAAAAGGGCCGGCAAGCGGCGTCCGAGCAGCATCATCAGGGCGGGATTCGGTCTCGTCGCGATCGGGGTCGCGGTCGTGATTCCGCTCGTCCCCAGGGTGGACTCGGGCTGGTACCTCGCGGTGCCGCTGCTGATCGCGGGGTCCGGATTGGGGCTGCTTGTCTCTCAGCTCAACAACTACACGCTGTCCCCGATCTCGGAGGAGCGAGTCAGCGAGGCGGCGGGCGTGAACTCAGCGGGCGGCTCGTTCGGGCTGTCGTTCGGCCTGGCATTCGCCGGGGCGATCTTGCTGGCGACGCTCTCCGTCTCGTTTACCAACATGGCGGACGCGAGCACCGTCTTGTCGCCGGCCGAGCAGCAGCAGGTGTCGAAGACACTGGAGCACGACGCCGAGATCATGAGCAACACCGCGCTCAAGGAGCAACTGAAGGGGCAACCGCCGGCGACCCAGGACGAGATCGTCCGGATCAACACGCACGCGAGGCATGTGGCCCTTCAGATCGCGCTGCTGATCCCGTTACTCGCCGCAATCATCGGCCTCGTCAACTCGTTCCGGATGATGCGCCTCCCGGACCCGAGGCCGTCGAGCGCGGTCGAGGGCATGGCCCTGGGCTGACCCCACCCTGCGACCGTGCGCACCTCATTCGGCTACCGCGGCTCTGTCGACTCCTAGCGGCACCAATGGGCGACATCGTCCTGCTTGCGCTGGGAGCGGCCCTCAACCCGACACTGGTCGCCGCCTCGACTCTGATGATGCTGCTCCCGAATGCAAAGCGCCTGATGCTCGGGTACCTGCTCGGCGCGATGATGACGAGCATCACCCTGGGGCTCGTGATCATCGCGAAGTTGGAGAACTCGACCCCCGTGAGAACGACTCAGAAGACGCTCAGCCCCGCCGCAACACTGGCACTGGGCGTGATCGCGCTCATCGGTGCGTTCGTGCTCGAGAGAGGCCGCGACGAGGCCGCGGCCGAGCGGCGCCGCGCCCGCAAGCGGGACAAGGGACCACCTCGATGGCAAAAGGCCCTCGGGCGTGGATCACCCCGGGTCACGTTCGTCGTGGGTGCGATGCTCACGCTCCCGGGCGCCTCATACCTGGCCGGGCTGAGCCGCATCGATAAGCTCAACTACTCGACGCCCGAGACAGTCGCGCTCGTCGTGGCCTTCAACCTCGTCATGCTCGCGCTGCTCGAGATCCCGCTGCTGGGCTTCGCGATCGCGCCTGCCTGGACCGTCGCGACGATCGACCGGACGAAGACGTCGATCGGCCGGAACGGTCGTCGATTCGCGGTCATCTCGCTCACGGTGCTCGGCACGCTGCTCGTGATCAAGGCAGTCATCGAGTTCGTGAGCTGACGTGCCCTCACCCGATTGAGCGCCGACATCGCATCTCTTCCGGGGACGTCGCAGGTGGTCAATCCGGCTGCCAAATCGTGCTGTGAAGGAGCGCGTTCACCTAGGTGAATAGCTGTCGGCGAACGCACGCATGTCAGGGGCCGCCCTAGCGTTCGGCCGAACCCAATTCGCGACCGAGTGTGAGGTAAGACAGCATGACCGCTTCGACGGCCTCCGGGCAGGGTGACAAGCGTGCGGGGTAGCGCTCGAGGCCGCTCGATGCTGTACGGGATTGCGCTCGCCGGCATCGTCACCGTCCTGACCGCCGGGTGCGGTTCAGGCGGCGCGTCAAGTATCGCGAGCAGCATCTCGAAGACCCTCACACAGACAACGAGCAAGACGGCGAGCGTCAGCCTGCCCACGGCGCCCGCCGGAACGACGACCGGGACGACTACGCCTACGGAGAGTCAGACCACGTCGGCACAGTCAGAGTCGCAAACGACCCCGGCAACGACCACGGCACAGTCAACCTCGCAGACGACTCCAACCACGAAGACCAAGGCCGAGACCGCCACGGCCGCCTCCGACACGACGACAACGACCGCGACCTCTAAGACGAAAACGGTCACGACAACCGCATCCGCCACGACCTCGACACGGTCCACGACAAAGACCGAAACCGTGACGCCGCCGACGACGACAGCAACGACCACCGTGACGCAAACTAACACGACGACGACACCGACGACGACAACCGAGACCTCGTCCAACCATGCCGCGGCGGCGGCGGCTGCCGCCGCTGCGGCGTCCAAGGAGAAGAGCTCCTCAGAGTCGGGCGGTCTGCCCGGCTGGGCGTGGGTGCTGATCGGCGCGGGCGTGGCCGCGGGCATCGTCGGCGCGGTCGTCGCGATCCGACGGCGGCGCCGGAACAAGAAGTCGGAGCCCCCGACCCCGGGTCAGGCGCCACCGCCACCGCTGGTCTGACGAGTCGGCCCGGGTCTACGGCCGCTGCTCAGGGAGTTGACAAAACCCGCGCGACGGCACTCGAGGGCAGCTCGTCATGCTGAAATCGATGGCCCGGACTCGCCCGGGATCCGCGGTCTCCAACGGGCCCGATGATGTGGCGCGTGGACGCTTTCCATCGGCGGCCTGCGGTGGGGCGGGTGCGCCTCATACCAGCGGGCGTAACGCCTGGCCAGCGGCGTGGCCGTGATCCCGTGCGCGAACACGGACAGGCCGACGGTCAGGTATGACGCGCGCAGGATCGTGTCAACGCCGGCCAGGTGCGCCTGCTGGACGGAGATCACCGCGAACACGATCGACGCCAGGCCCCGCGGGCCGAACCAGCCGAGGAACCCGATCGTTGGCCACCTGGCGCCGCTGCCGAGCATCGCGATCGCGACCGGCAACATGCGGATGACGGTCAGGCTCAATGTCGCGTAGAGCGCGATCTGCCAGCTCACATGCTTCAGGGTTGGCCCCAGGAGAAGGGCGCCGAACATTAGGAACGTCACTCCCCCGAGCAGGGCCCCGAGCTCCTCGTTCAGGCGTGACGCCTCCTCGGACTCCTTCGGGACGAGACCACCGAAGATGGCCCCGGCGAGGAAGGCCGCGATGAATCCCGACCCGCCGAGCGCCGCAGCGACACCGTAGGCGAGGGCCGCGCCCGCGATCGGGATGACCTGGAGCCACGCTCCGCTGATCAGGTCCCGGCGGTGGCCGATCGCGACGACGGCGGCGGCCGCCAGGCCCGCCGCCACGCCACCGAGGATCCCATAGCCGATCTCTTCGACCACCACGCTGACCGCATGATGGCCTGTGGCCGTCTTGGCCTCGACGTCCGCGGCCGCCAGCGCGATCAAGAGCAGCGGCACGCAGATCCCGTCGTTGAGTCCGCTCTCGACGTTGAGTCCTTGCCGAATTCGTGACGGGAGTCGCGGCTCGGTCACCACCGCTTGTCCGAGGGCGGCGTCCGTGGGCGCCAGCACCACGGCCAGCACTACGGCCTCACCGGCGTTCAGGTGCGCGAACATGACCGCCGCCAGCAGCGCGCCGATCGCGATCGTGAGCGGCAGCCCGATGCCGAGCAGTCGCAGCGGCACCGCGTACTCCCGCCTGAGCACGCGAAGCTTGATCCGCGAGGCATCGGCGAACAGCACCACGGCCAGCGTCGCCTCGGCGAGCGTCCGGACCGTCTCGCCCGCTGGGGACACCGTCACCTCGTCGAGCACGAACGGTCCGACCAGCAGCCCGATCAGCACGAAGGCCATGGCCGGCGTGAACGCCGTGTCGGTCAGGCGGCGCGACACCCCGGCGACGGCCAGCAGGGCCGCGGCGACTATCGGGAGGTCCCATTTCATGACACCGCCGCCGTGGCGTCGCATGCGGGGGGCGGTCCGGTGGCCTCACCGTCGGCGATCTGCGCGCCGACCTGCGAGTCGACGAAATCGGCGCCTTCGAGATCGAGCACCGGAGCGCGAGCTTGGGGGCCGTGTCCGGTCAGCTCGCGCCCTCGGGTGGTAGAAGCAGTCATCTGGGCCTCGTGACCGGTCCTGATCGAGTAAGCGAAACCTCGTCGCCGCCGCCCGCCTACGCATCATCCGAAGCAGGTGATGCGCGTTGCCGCGTGGCTTGCTCAACTCCGGACGGCCCATCGATCGCTGGAGGTCCGTCTCTGTGGAAGGCAACGAAGAAGCGTTTGGCCCGATCGACGTCGTCGTGATCGGCTATCCACCGGATGCGCCGAAGACCGGCGAAGCGATCCCCATCCTGCTCGACCTCGTCGATCGCGGGATCATTCGCGTGCTCGACGCGCTGTTCGTGCAAAAGGACGAGGATGGGACGTTCTCCGGGTTTGACCTCGCCGATCTCGACCAGGACGTTGCAGGTGACTTGGCCGTCTTTGCCGGCGCATCGACCGGAATGCTCAACGATGACGACGCGGCGCTCGCCGCAGCGGAAATCGAGCCCGGAAGCGCCGCCGTGCTAATCGTCTATGAGAACCGTTGGGCAGCTCCGTTCGTTGCGGCCGTACGCCGCAACGGTGGCGAGATCGTCGCCAACGAGCGCATCGGGGTCCAGGACCTTATCGACGCTCTCGAAGCCACTGAGGCTGCGACCTAGCAGAAGGGACACGACATGCCAGGACTACTTCGCGGTATGGCGCGCGTCGGTATCGCGGCCGGGACGTGGACCGCGGTCTCTAACGGCGTCAGTCGCCGCCAGGCCAATCGCTGGGCCAGCCAGGACGAACAGCGGTACTACGAACAACAGGGTCGGGCGCAAGCGCAGGCCGTGCCGGCGCCGAGCGCACCGGCAGCGCCCCCGCGCGACCCGGTGCAACAACTCAAGGATCTCGCCGACCTCAAGGCGCAAGGCATCCTTACCGAGGAGGAGTTCGCGGCCCAAAAAGCCAAGATCCTGGCCTGATCATAAGCTGATACCCGTCGGGTGCTTGCCGAGCGCGGTCTGGCGGCGATCCGAGGCAGCAGGTTCGGCTCAGCCCAGACGCTCCAGAGCGGCAAGGATCTCGGAGACCTCCGTGCGGCTGGCTCAGTGTTACGAGTAGGTGCTCAGCGCGATCGACGGTCTTGGCCTTGAGATCGACGAGATGCTCGTGATGGTCGAAACGCTCGGCGCCTTCGTCCGGGGTCGTGCACTCGAGGAACTCTCCGAGCAGGAAGCGGTCCGTCAGAGGATCTTGCGGTACCAGCGCGCAGCGCTTCCCGCCGGGCAGTTATCGATGATCCCAACCGTCTCATATCCGAGCCGCTCGTATAGGCCTCGAGCGAGTAGGTCGTAGGCGTGGAACACGACGAGCGCACAGCCCCTGCGGCGCGACTCGGCCTCCGCGCCGGCGATAAGTGCGCGCGCCAGCCCACGGTTGCGCAGCGATTCCTCGACCCACATCGCCTGCAGCTCGCAGTACCCGCCCCAGACGACCGCGGAGATGCCCGCCACCATACGACCGTCGTCTCCCCGGGCGAAGACCCCGAACTCCTGCTCCTCGCCCAGCCCGGTGGCGGCGATCGCGGCCGACGCCACCCGCTCCTCGAGCAGCGCCAAGTCTCCCGTATCGGGCGAGTCCTCGACGACAAGTTCGGGCAACCCGCCCGTAGGCTCGGACAACCGCGATCGCATTGCGGCGATCGCGTGTGTCAGGTTCCGAGGATCTTGGCCTTGGCGGCCGCGAATTCCTCGTCAGTCAGGGTCCCGTCCGCGTGCAGCTTCCCGAGCTGTGCGAGCTCGTCGTAGTCGATCGTTGCACTCGGCGCGGCTGGCGCAGGCGCTGCCTCGGGCGGCGGCTCGTCGTATCCCCCGTCGTCGGGTTGCTGCTGACCGCCCTGGTGCCTGCCTACTGCGTAGGCCGCTCCTCCGACCACCAGCGCTGTCCGGCGGCGAGCTCGTCGACGTACAAATCCCATCGCGTCCTCCTGATCGTTGCCGATGTTGCATCAGGGCCCCGATGAATTCAGCGGAACCCTGCAACCACCATCGTTCCGGTCAGCGGATAACGCGGCATCACCCGAAATGGGGGAAGCGGCGCAGGTCAATCCGTCGGCGCGGTCATGTGCGCGGCGGGTGTAGCGCACGCGCAGGCGGTCGGCTGACCCAACGCCTACCGCGTCTGGGAGCACCCACACCGACGTCGCCCAACTCGACGACGGCCACGTCCATGGGTCGATCGTGTGGACGATGCTCCCGTGCAGATGCGCGCGGAACGTTACGGCGATGGCGTTGACTGACACGTCGGGCGCGACGGCGAGCTCAGCGGACGCGTCTACGGTCGGTCGGTCGTAGCGGCCGAGCTCGACCGTCGCGAGCGAGACTGGCGGACCCACCGGCGGCCAGCCGGCCAGGACCTCGGCTTCTGTTGGGTTGTTCACCGGACCTGGGTAAGCCGCGTCCAGAAGCGGGTGGAAATCGATCCCATAGAGGTGCCGCCAGCGTTGGATGGCCCGCCGGCCGATCGCGCGCTGCCTGGCCTCCGCATCCGGGATGTGCAGCGGACGAGCCACTAGCTCCAGGGTGTGCGGAATTAGCCGCGCACCGGGTTTCAGCAGGCGGCGCCGGGCGTCGAGCGTCGTCTCGAGGATCTCCTCCTCGAACGGTTCGTTGCCGATCACCTCCGCCACCAGCACGTCCGCCCGCTCGGGTAGCTCGATGTCCCTCGACCAGCCGCGGATCAGCGTTACGCGGTCTTCCGCGCCGTTTGCGGCGAACACGCGCTCGGCTACGTCGGCGATATCGCTGGCCTCGACGGCGTAGACGTGACGCGCGCCCGCCCGCGCGGCGGCGATCGCGAGCACCCCGCTGCCGGTGCCGATGTCGAGCACGATGTCCTCCGGTCGGATCGCATCGCGCAGCGCGGCGATGTAGTCACCCGTCCGGCGGTCGTCGTGAAGCATGCGCGCGTGCTCCACAGGATCGGCCCAGCCCCTAGTCGCGACGCGACCAGCATCCGGCGACACGAGCGCGCCCTCCTCGATCAACATGTTGATCACACTCATCGTGGGGACGAAATCGGTCGAGCCGGTGCTGTCGTTCTCGAGTCGTTCGATCGCCGCTCCGAGGCTGAGCGGCCGCGCGAACATCGACAGCGTCGCGAAACCCTTCGGACCCAGGTCGATAATGGTTCCGTCCGGCGCGTCAAGCAGAACGTGGCCAGCCGCATCCAAGCGTGTCCGCACGCCCGGCGCGAGCTGCAGACGCGTTTCCGCTGACAGGTCAGTGTCGGGCACAGACTCCAAACCTGAGCGGCGTTGTCATTCCGCGGGGTATCAGGAATCTTGCGAGGTGGTGATGTCTGTGACGGGTCCTATGTCATGCGCCTACTTCAGCCGCCTCGCGGTCCTCCTCGGCCGCGGCGATGAGCGCCTGGGTCGGGATGTTGCCCGTGCCGATCAGCTCCCCGCCGGAGTGGCGAATCGACGATGCGAACGGAGCCGCCCACGTGTTCTCCCAGACGAGCACGGCAGCCGTGCTCCCGGGCTCCAAGTCGGCGCCCACCCGCTCCACGTCCTCCAGGGCCAGCATCATCGAAAGATCCGCCTCGAGCGACCGAAGCTCGCCGACTTCACTCTCATCCCTGTCGCGCAGTTCGGCGAGCTCGACGGTGCCGTCCTCAGCCTTCGTGACCACCACGAGATCGAGCACTCGCACCGTCTCGCTTTCCACCAGCTTCTTCAGCTCCTCGGCCATTGCACCCGAGAAGTCCGCCTTGTCCGCCGGAAACCGGACCACGACGTAGTCGACCGGCCCGAGCTCGTCAAGGTTGATATCGGCCATCTATGCCCTCCATCTATGCCGTCCCGGTCGCACCCACGCGTGCGACCGGCTCGGTCGCGAGGGGGTTGCTGACCCTAGGTAATGATTGTTGACCGCCGATCCTCGCTGGCATGGGCAGGGCACGTCGGGCCGGGCGTCGCCGTCGCGCTAAGGCTTGTCCCGGACACACCGTCACCTGAAACCTGCTCGGAGCGACCAGGGGCAAGCGTATGACCGCGCACATCAACGCGGGTCACCCGAATCGGGTGATCCGCACGAACAAGCGAGAAGAGCCGGACTCCATAGCCCGTGCGGCCGAACGACGAACATGGGCGACACCGCCGGGCGCGGCGTCCTCCGCGCCAGGGTCTCGACTTCTCATCGAGCGAGCGGCTTCGGCAGCCGCCGGTAGCGATCGGCGCCTTAGCCGGCCGGCATCACGGTCACGCGGTTCGGCCTCGATACTGCTGGCAGGGGAGACCGCGTACCCCCAGTCCGTCGATCGAGAACACTCGACCCGCGTCGGGTTGGCGCGTGAGAGCTGCGTCGTCAAGATCTGCGCGGGCGGTGGTGACGAATAGGGTGGCCCGGTTGGGTCCGCCGAATGCGCAGGAGGTAGGTCGCTCGACCGGGATCGGCAGGGTGGCGAGGAGCGTTCCGTCGGGTGCGTATCGGTTGACGGCGGCGCCGCCCCAGAGCGCGACCCAGATTCCACCGTCTTCGTCGACCGTGAGCCCGTCGGGTGCGACCCCTGGCTGGTCGATGTGCACGAGTGTCCTGCGTTCGCTGATCGCACCGGTGGCGCCGTTGAAGGCGAACGCGTCGAGGCGGCCGGTGCCGCTGTCGTTGAGGTACACCGTGCTGGCATCGGGGCTCCAACCGATGCCGTTTGAGATCGTGAGGCCGGTGAGCACGGTTGCGCAGGTTCCGTCGAGCTCGAGGCGGTAGAGCGAGCCGGCTCCGGGCGACTCGTCGTAGGCCATCGTCCCCGCCCAGAAGCGCCCCTGGGGGTCGCACGCGCCGTCGTTCATCCGCACGTCGGTGCGGTCGCCTTCGGGCTGGGCGAGTTCGTGGACCCCACCGGCGTCATCGATGAATAGAAATCCTGGTCCGGCGGCGAGTACGTAGCCGCCTCCAATCGCGGGCGCGACGGCACCGATGTGACGGTCGATCGAGATCGTTTCGACGCGGTCGAGGGCGCCCTCCGGCGTCAGCGTTCCTCGATGCATGTGGCGCCCGAGGATGTCGACCCACAGCAGTTCCTGGCGCTGTTCGTGCCACCGAGGGCCCTCGCTGAGCAGTCCTGGTGTTCCCGACCAGGCCGTCGCCTCGGGCACGGTCATGCCGTGAGGTCCACCACAACCTTGATGTCTTCGGGCTGCCGCTCGAGCGCCTCGGTCCAGCGACCGAGGGGCACGCGGCGGGTGATCAGGGCGCTCAGCCATGATGCATCCGCTGCCGCGAGCGCGACGGCCGCCTGTTCCCAATGACGTTTGCCGGCGTTCACGGTCCCGAACATGACCACGTTGCGCAGCACCATGGCGCGATTCAAGGCGGTGGCATCCACGTCGAGGGTCGGGTCACGGCTCATGAGGCCGGTCAGGCACATGATCCCGCCGCTGACCAAGCTGGTCGCAGCTGACCTACCAACCGCGCCGAGCCCGGTGCACTCGATCACGACATCCACCTCTACGCCGATCTCGGCGGCGTCTCCGGCGTGATAGCGGGCACCGAGAGCCTCGACGAGATCACGTTTCGCGCCGGCTACCGCGAGATCCGCGACGTGGACCTCGTAGCCGCGCTGCACGCCGAGCAGGCACGCCATCAGCCCGATCGGCCCGGCGCCGGTGATCAGCGCCTTGCCCTGCACAAAGAACCCGCGGCGCGAGATCTGGTCCACCTGATCCCACGCTTTGGCCAGCACCGACGCCGGTTCCAAGAGAACGCCGAGGTCGCCGACCCCCGGGGGTATGCGGACGGCGAAGTCCGGTTCCAGGCGCCATTGCTCGCTTCCGTATCCGTGGAGGCGGACGATGCCTCGCTCGCCGAAACTGTCGTTGCGGCACATGTCCCACGCTCCGGCGGCGCATGCCGGACACGGCACCGGATCGGGCCGCCGCACGATCCCGACGACCAGATCGCCGCGGGCGAAGCCTGATCCGGTGGGCGCCTCGAGAACCTCGCCCAAGCTCTCGTGGCCGACGATCAGCTTTCCGTCACCGGGTGGCGGCGTCCCGTACGAGCCCTCGGCGATCTCCCGGTCAGTCCCGCATACACCGACGGCTAGGCCGCGCACGAGGACCTGACCGTCCCGCGGGTCCGGGCCCGGGACGTCGTCGACGCCGGCGGTCCCTTCTTGCCCCGGTATCACGGTCATCGCACGCATCTTTCGATCGTGACAGCGCGCCACGGCGTCCGCCTCACCCGATTCGGGGGATCACGACCCCGGCAGCGGTTCGGATCATCGGCTGAATGGCCGCCTCGCCAACCGACATGCTCGACGTGGTGGTCGTCGGCGCGGGGCCCGCCTGCGTGATCGCGTCGCTATTGTCACGAGCGTTGTCCGGTGGAGTGACCACCTTGGTGCTATCGTGACCACATGCGCGAGATTGGTGTTCGCGAACTCAAGCGGTCGCTGAGCGAGATTCTGAGGGCCGTCGAACGCGGCGAACAGGTGCGCGTCACGCTTCGCGGTCGCGCGGTAGCGGACATCGTTCCCGCTAGGGCCGCGGCCGAAGACGATCGTGTCCGAGCGCTGGTCGCAGAGGGGCGGCTGACCCCTCCGGCGTCCGCACGGCCGACCCGAGCGCCGCGGCTGGCGAAGACGCGTGCCAGCCCGTCCGCCCTGGTCGTCGCCGAACGGGACGCCGAGCGCTGAATCTGTATCTCGACGCCAGCGCGCTGGTGAAGCGCTATGTGGCTGAGCCTGGGAGCGATCGCCTTCGTGAGCTGATGGGCCGCGCCGACGGCTGGTTCATGTGCCGTGTCGGTTTCCTCGAGACGGCTCGCGCGGTCGGTCTCGCGGGGAGCCCATCAGCGGTTCGCGCGGTCCAGACGGAGTGGCCGGCGTTCGGTGTGATCGAGGTCGACCAAGACCTGGTGGAGCGCGCGACCAAGCTCGCGCTCGCCCACGAGCTGCGAAGTCTGGACGCGCTGCACCTTGCTGCGGCACTTCTCCTTCCTCGTCAAGACCTAGTAGTGGCAGTGTGGGACCGCCGCCTTCACGCTGCCGCGCAAGCCGAGGGATTGGGGCTCTTCCCCGCGATCGTTGAGTAACGGTGCGGATGTCACGGCTCGTTTATCGGAAGCCACGCCACCTCACCGACGGCAGGGATGAACAGCGGGACTGAGCCTGGGGATCAGTTCGGGCGGCCGAGGGTGAAACGCCTGAGCGGACGACCGCTGTCGAGGTCGATCGCAGTGTTCGTGTGGCTCCCGGTTGTTGCGATCCGGAAGCGGCCACCCTACCTGCGACGCGGAGGAGCCCGTCGGTGCTGCTCCAGGCCGCGCTTGGGTCGTCACCAGGCGACCCTTGGGTAGCCATTCCGGCCCGGTCAGCACGCGCGACCTGCAGGTCAAGCTCCGCCGACCGCCTGCTTTCCGACCGTCATCGCATCTATCTTCCCGGTCATGCTCTCGAGGGATGCCTCTGCCGAGTCCGAGGTCTACGTCTTCCGTGCCACGCTAGTCGGCGTCCGTGGCGTGAGCCGGAAGCTCGTTGTGCGGGGTGACAGGACACTCGAGGATCTGCACCGGTTGCTGCAGCTCGCGTATGACTGGGACGACGATCATCTTTACGCCTTCTGGCCGAGCGGCAAGTTTTGGGATCCTGGGCGGGGAGCTGGTTTTGGTCGACCGGGCTTCTGCCGCGAATCCGGTGACCGCAGCGCCCGGATCCGGCTTGACCACGTGGGCCTCGAGGTCGGTCAGACCCTCGCGTACTTGTTCGACTTTGGTGACGAGTGGCGGGTACGTCTGAAGCTGGTCGACGTTCGCCAGATGGACGGTGCACCGGCGACGGCCATTGTCGAGAGTCGCGGCGCTGCTCCGCCGCAGTACGGCTGGGAGGAAGAGGACCTGGGCGACGCTGCGTAGCTGCGGGTTCTGACGGCGCGGTACGAAACAATGCTCACCATGTCGAGGCAGCCGCCCGCTCGGGGGGAAATGGACCGTAAGCAGTTTGTCGGCGATGCTGACGTGCTCGCTGCGCTGGGCGTCACCGTTGAGGAACTGGCTGATCCCGACGTGCGCTCGGTGGTGATCCGACACGAGCACCCTGAGTTTGAAGAGGCAGTAAAGGAGCACCTCTACGAGATCGATCTCGGGGACGGGCCGATGAATCCGCGGCTGCATCTCGCGATACACGAGGTTGTCGCGACGCAACTGTGGGACAACTCGAGCGCTTCCCGGCTCATGGGAACAGGAGCGGTCGACGCGGACATCGACGAGGCGGCACAACGACACCCGCAAGCAGGCTCGCCGGAGCGCGCAGGCGGCGAGGCGGCGTAACCGCCGTCCGAGGTAGACATGCGGCCCGCGGCGCGGGATACCCAGTGCGTCCGAGAGGACTCGAACCTCCACGGACCATAAAGTCCACAAGGCCCTCAACCTCTCGCCGCGTTGGCGGCCCTGAGTTCCGAGCAAGACAAGACGCCGGGCCCCAAGCACGATCGACGTGCCCCAACGTGGCGGTCCCGAACACCGAACGCAGTGGAATTGAGCTCGTCTGCCGTGCGTCTTCGGCGTGCTCAGGTTGCTTCCCGCATCGCGGCGTCGGACCTAGGCTCGGGTCGGGGCTGAAGCGGGGTGTGACCGACGGCCGCGGACGCCCCGGCGTCCGGCGTCCGGGGTGGCATCTGCGCTGCCGCGTACGCGTCGAGCTCGTCCAGCGTCTCGGTCTTGAGCAGCGCCTGGGCCAGCGTTTCGAGGCGGTCCCGGTGCTGGGTCAGCGCGGTCGTCACGTCCAGGTGGGCGGTCTCGATGAGCTGGTGTACCTCCTCGTCCAGGACGCGCTGGGTGGCCTCGGAGCTCTCGCCGGAGCTGCCGAAGAAGGATCCGCGTCCGTCAGAGGGGAGGACCCTGACGAATCCGATCGCGTCGCTCATGCCCCAGCGGCCGACCATCTGGCGTGCGATCGTGGTGACCTGGTCGATGTCGGACTCGGCGCCAGTGCTGATCGTGCCGAACACCACCTCCTCCGCCACCCGGCCGCCGAGTGCCACCTTGATCTTGGCGAGCAAGTCCTCGCGGGTGTAGGAGACCTGGTCGTCATCGGGCGCCGAGAGGGTGACGCCGAGGGCGGCCCCGCGCGGGATGATCGAGACCTTGCGCACAGGATCGGCACCGGGGGTGAGCATGCCGACCAATGCGTGACCGGCCTCGTGATAGGCGGTCCGCTCGCGGTCCGCGGCTGATAGCACGATCCTGCGTGGAGCGCCGAGCAGGATCTTCTCCAGCGAGTCGGTGAAGTCAGACGTCTGGACAGTGCGGTGGTTGCGGCGCGCGGCGAGCAGTGCCGCCTCGTTAGCGAGGTTCGCCAGGTCGGCGCCGACCATGCCGGGGGTCGTGGCCGCGAGCGCTTCCAAATCGACCTCCGCGGCCAGCGGGATCGACCGAGTGTGGACCTCGAGGATCTGCCGCCGCCCAAGTCGGTCCGGTGGCTGGACGGCGACGCGGCGATCGAAGCGTCCCGGTCTCAGCAGCGCTGGATCAAGGATCTCGGCCCGGTTGGTCGCGGCCAGCACAACGACCGCCTCGACCGACTCGAATCCATCCATCTCGGTGAGGATCTGGTTCAGCGTCTGCTCGCGCTCGTCGTTGGAGCCGGCGATCGATACCGACCCCTGACGGGAGCGCCCGACCGCATCCAGCTCGTCGATGAAGATGATCGACGGCGCGGCCTCCTTGGCCTTGGCAAACAGATCCCGCACCCGCGAAGCACCCACCCCGACGATCGCCTCGATGAACTCCGAGGCCGACATCGAGAAGAACGCCGCGTGTGCCTCTCCAGCGACGGCGCGCGCCAGCAGCGTCTTGCCCGTCCCCGGCGCGCCTGATAGAAGCACACCGTGGGGCATGCGTCCCCCGAGCCGACCGAAGCGCGCGGGGTTGCGGAGGAAGTCGACGATCTCCGTCAACTCTGACTTGGCCTCGTCGATCCCGGCCACGTCAGCGAACGTGATCCTGATCGTTGCCGGGTCGATTCGCCGTGCCTTGGAGCGCCCGAAGTTGCCCAGCGCACCCATGCCCCCGCTCTTGGCGGCCCGGCGGGCGAACACGACGAACAGCCCAACAATCAGCAGCGTCGGCCCGAAGCCGAGCAGTAAGGACTCGATCAGGGGCGTGGTCTGAGTCGTCGACTGCGCGTTGACCTGGACTCCCTCGGACCTGAGTAGGGCGGTCAGCTGGTCGTTGTTCCAGAAGCTCGGAACCTGGGTCGCAAACAGGGTCGTCGGCGTGGCCTTCGCGTCCGAGGCCGGATAGCGTTCGGCCGACTTGAACGTTCCCTGGATCGTGTCGCCCTTGGAAGCGATCGAGGCCACCCGGCCGGACTGCACCTGGGACAGGAAATACGGGCTGAACGGGACCTTCACCCGCTGCTGCCCTCCGTGCGAGAACAGGAACACCGACGCCAGATTGAAGGCGAGCAGCCAGGCCGCGAACCAGATAAACCAGCGAGACCGATGTGGCGCCCGCGTTTGCGGCGGATCGGGCGCCCCCCGCCCGTCGGGACTGGGAGCGACCCGCCAGCCCCGGTGATCACGGGGCATCGGCTTCCGGTGGTCGGGCCCTGAGCGTGACTGGGACATCACTAGTCCTTCTTGCACAGCACCCGCCAGTCCCCGAGAAGCGAGACCGGCCGAAGTCCGGACGACGAAACCCGGTCAGGACCGCCATCGCCACGGTGGTGAGCGCTCTCCGCGGCGACAAATACATGGTCGACGCCTACCGCAGTCAGGGGGATGGCGTCGCTGGTGACGCGAGCCGGCTCGGGGATGATCCCGGGCGCTGGTGAGAGGTCAGGCTGGTTGGTGGCGGTCATGAGGCACGAGCCCTCCATTCGTAGAATTTGTCGTCACATCTGGGGTGGAGGGGAGCTCGGCGGCAGCTTTGCTCTCGCGGTTGAGGAACGCTCCGAGCTCGGCGATCGTGCTCATCAACGGCGCGGGAAAGACGACGGTCGAGTTCTTATCGACCGCGACCTCGACCAGGGTCTGGAGATTGCGCAGCTGGAGCGCCAGCGGGTGGGCCATCATCACGTCAGAGGCGATCGCCAGCTCGCCGGCCGCGAGCGCTTCGCCCTGGGCGGCGATGATCTTGGCGCGCTTCTCGCGCTCGGCCTCAGCTTGGCGGGCCATCGCGCGCTGCATGCTCTCGGGCAGCTGGATGTCGCGGAGCTCTACGACCGTGACCTTGATCCCCCACTCCTCGGTCTGCACGTCGAGGATTTCGCGAATGTTCTGATTGATCGCATCAGTTTCCGACAGCGTCTCATCCAGCGTGTGACGTCCGACGACGGCGCGAAGCGTGGTCTGGGCGATCTGGTTGATCGCTGCTCCGACGTTCTCGATCGCGACCACCGACCGGATGGGATCCTCCACGCGGTAGTAGGCCACCGCAGACACGTCGATGCTCACGTTGTCCTTCGTGATGATCCCCTGCGACTGGATCGGCATCGTGATGATCCGCAACGACACGCGATGAATGCGCTGCACGAACGGCGCGACGAAAATCAGTCCCGGTCCGCGCGCCTCGCCCGTGATCTTCCCAAGCCTGAACACGACCGCCCGCTCGTACTGTTTGATGACATAGAAAGCGACCATGGTCCTGCCTTTCTGGGCTCGTTGGGCAGCGCGGGATAACGTGTCTCGCGCGCGCCGGCCGATTGCTGAAGCCGGAAAAGCATGGCCGCCGAGGGTTGAGGCGAACCACTTATCGATAGTACTCGGCGGCGGAGCGGGGGCGACACTGGTGTGTCGGTGGTCGAGTTCCCAAGCGCGTCCGCGAAACGAGTCGGCTCGCGTGCGGTTGAACGGGAGCGGCCGGCAGGCGGACGCGGCTCCACCGTTATCCAGCGCGACGGGCTCCAG
This sequence comes from uncultured Solirubrobacterales bacterium, assembly GCA_963701945.1. Classification (GTDB taxonomy): domain Bacteria; phylum Actinomycetota; class Thermoleophilia; order Solirubrobacterales; family Solirubrobacteraceae; genus Palsa-465. The sequence goes on from CAVPBV010000005.1 coordinate 422,714, forward strand.
AAGCTCACGCGCGAGGGCGCCGCCTCGACGTGGTGGTCGTCTGACAGTTGACGCGGCGGGTGAACGCGCGGACGACCAGCCCGGTTCCGATCAGCGCGCCGCCGCCGATGAGTAGCAGGACGACGTCGAGGCCCGTGAACGGAAGCGAGGCAGAATTCGTCGCACCGGTTGCGGCGCTGTGCTGCGCGGTTGAGAGGACGTTGCAGGTCTGCCGGCTGTACGCCTGGCACGTCGAGCTGCTTGTGGCCAGCGCGGTCGCTGGAACCATCAAGGCAATCGTGACGACAAGGGCTGCGATGGGTTTCATCAGTTCTTCCGATCCGTCGTTTGGATCCGAGGAGGCGGTCACCGCCGCCCGGGAGGGTCAGGGCGCGCATTCATGCCCGGTCCGCGCGCGCTGACGAGGCGCGCGGAGCGTTTCGCGGCGAGCAGCGCACGGTCGGCGGCTGCGAGCAGCTCCTCGGTTGGCGTGCCGGGGGTCCACTGGCCGACGCCGAGCGAGGGGGTCAGTGCACGCTCGAACGATAGGGTGGGTGAGTTCACGAGCTGCGAGCGGAGCCGTCCGGCGATCCGCTCTGCCTCATCCCGGTGGGTCTGCGGGAGGATCGCAATGAGGCCGTCGTCGACGCGTTTGAAATCGTCGAAATCGATGACGCAGACCGAGAGCCGTAGGCGATCGCCGGCGCTGCGATTGATCTCGCGGCCGCGCTCAGCGACCACCCCGCGTTCTCGACACGATCGATCAGCAACTCGCGGCCCTTCAGACTGAGCCTGGCGTTAGCGTGCATCTTCATCCGGTGTCCTCCTTGGGACTGACTGGCTTGAGCACCTGTCAGCCTCCAAGGAGCACCGGATGGCTCACCCCTCAGACCGGAACAACGTGATCAGGAACTACACCTAGGTCAGGCAGCCGGTGAGAGCGTCTTGGCGTGCGAGCAGCTCGTCCAGGGCTCGCGGATCGGTCAAGTAGAGGGCGATAAGCGCGGCGTACGACTCGGCCGTCCACAGCGTCAACATTCGGTCTCGTGGTCCCTGATCAGGAGGTCGAGCTTCCAGCCGCTGAACCGACCCACCGGGTAGCGGCGCGGCCGCCTCCGTTCCACCGCCATTACGGTTCCCGTCGCCCCGTTCCGCGTGAGCTGCCCATCCCGCGGATGCATGCTCGGAGTCGCGGGTCCTCGCGTGCGCTCATAGCGCGCTGTCGGGGCCACCAACGCCCGTGTGGTTCCGGTTGGAGCTCGGTCGCCCGCTTGGCGATACCGTTGCGCCCACCGGGAGCGGGGACAATATGAGCAGCGCGCCCGGCGGGGGGCCGCAGCTGGTGACCCGCCCTTCAAGGCGGATCTCCGGGCTGGCGACCGTGCGTAGCTCGAGCCTGTTCGACGGCTCGGCGCCAGCGAAGGCGAGTTCGACCAGTGCCGCCAACTCGCCCCGGTCATGGTCACCGTTGTTGCAGATCAGGAACTCCTCGAGCGGCGCATCGAGGCCGGCGGGCTCCTCGACCGACAGCGCCGCCTCGGCGCGGCGTGACACAGCCTGGACCGCAAGCTTCCGATCGACGATCACAAACGGATCGTCGTAGCGCGGCTCTGCCCCCGCGGGCGCCTTGAGAACCACCCCCATTTGACACCGCATACACACCCGGTGGGCACGGACACGCCACGGGCCCATCGGCGGATACCCACAATAGCTGCAGAATGCGTGGCTCAGATCGGCGCGCGATGGATACGGCATGACAGCTCCCGTGGACGGGGCGGATGTTGTCCTTGCAACACCCCCACATGCCGCCAGTGGCCGCTGCGAGCGCGCTTCGTTCCCTGTGGTGCTGCCGGGCTGCCCCGCCGGCGGGCGGCGCGGCCAGACCTCAAGGATCGACACTACTCCGATCCTGACCGAATACAACCACGCCGGCAAACTCGCTGACCGGTAAGCTCGTCAGGCCGAGCAGTCGAGATTCGATGCCTCCACGCGCATGCTCAAACGGCGAAGCGACCCAGCACCAGTGAGCAGGACGATTACCGGCAGCGGGCGAGGAGCCGAGAGATGAGGGACCGCAGCCCCGGCGATCCGGCGCTCGGGCCGTTTGCCGGCGGCAAGCTGCTCTCCGAGATCACCAACCGGATCGTCGCGCTGATGCGCGAGCACTACGGACGCGGTCCAATCAAAGCCAAGACCTACGTCCTCGACAATCTGATCGTTTGCGTGCTCTCAGACGGATTCACCGCGATCGAGCGCACGATGATGGAAGGCGGGGAACCAGAGCGCGTGCTGGAGATGCGCCGCGACTTCCAGCGCATGATGAAGGTCCGCTACAGCGAGATGATCGAGGAGCTCACCGGACGCCAGGTGCTCGCGTTCCTCAGCCAAGCGCATATCGAGCCCGATCTCACGGTCGAGATGTTCCTGTTGGACGGACCGGTATCCGGGTTCGGCGCACTCGAACTCGTCGACCCTTCCGCCCCCGAACCATAAGACGGACTGGACGGGATGGATGTCGCCACAGGTGTCGCCGCAGGCTCGGAGCAGACGCCTCGGCTCAGGCGCTCGGTTCCGGGGCGCGTTCCTGCCCCGCACCGTTGGGTCGAGACGTCAATCGAGCCCGTCACACCCGTCGCGGCAAGTGTCAACCGCCTGCGGGAGGTCGATTACTTCAGCCAGGCCTTCGGTGACCTTTGACCCGAACCGTCGGCCGAGGAAGAACGCCTCGACAATGATGTCGGGGTCGACATGCGCCTGCGAGAGCAACGCGACGACCGTTCGTCCCGTGACCTGTTCGACTGTCTGCGTGTAGCGCCCGGCCATCACGCGAGCGAATTCCGCACGCAGAGCGAGTACGCGCTCAGGTTCGCCTCCATCCACCATCGACTTCTCGAACGGCGTGGGGTGCTTCAACCGCACTACCACCACGATCATGTCCTGGATCGCGTGCGCGTTGACCGTGATCGACTCGCGACCATAGTGCTCGCGCTGCAAACCGGCCATCGAGCGGGAGATCGCCGCCAACTGCTGTCGGCCCGTCAGCCTGGGCCCTGAGATGCTCACGCGAGCCTCGTTCCCAACTCTTCTCGCAGAGAAGACCACCGCTGGGCTGAGAGAGAGGGAGAGGCCCCACGAAGGCGTGCTCCACAAGCGTAGCGACCCAGCACGAGTGCCCATCGAAGGCCTCGGCCATCGGCGAAGGCCCCAATCCTGAAAGACCCGCCTGTTGCGGGCGTCCACCGGCATGGGCCGCGGGCGCCCCGCTTCTGTTGCTGACCGCGCTGCTGGGCCTCCTCCCCGGGGACACTGACGTCGAAGCTGACCTCCCGGACACGATCGGGCACGTCGCAATCCGGCGGCAGCCCGATCACTCGCTATTACGGCCCGCAACAACTACCGTGTGACCAGTGGACGATCTTGAGATCCACGCACTCGTGACCAGACTGTCGCGTCCGCACTCTTCGGGTGGGGTCGTGATCGAGCGAGCCGCGATCCTCGCCGAAGGCGCTGACTTCTCCGCGGTCATGAACTGGATCACCACACACGACGGCACGCCCGACGCGACCGTGTCGGCGACTCGTGGCCGGGGGCTTCACGGCTCGCGGATGAACGGTGGCGACGCGACCGCGTCTCGTGCGCCGTTGCGCTTCGTGCTGCCGCCCGGCTCGCTGGACTGACGAGGTCCGCGAGCACCTCCCAGCAGGTGCTTCAGATGCGTTTAATGCCGTATGCGGAGCCGTCCGGAAAGGCTCGAGAAAGCGTCCATAGTTCGCGCTCTCGAGCCGGCTCACTCGATCCGCCGGTTACGCCCGGTTGGCCCGCCCACCGGTTGTGACCCGTCATAAACCTTCCCTACGTGCGACCGCCTGGCAAGAGCGGGGCTTTCCCAGTGCGCCCGACAAGACTCGAACCTCCACGGACCATAAAGTCCACAAGGCCCTCAACCTTGCACGGGGCGCGTAGATGCTTCCACGTGTCTAGATCGTCCAAATTGGTCGGTTTGCTAGACGCATTAGACGCATTGGACGGAACGGATGTTGCCACGGGTGTTGCCACGCGGGAGCCTCCCGACGCTCGTATCGGTGGCCCCTCGCCCGGCGGTTATCTGTTGGCGGCGAGTTCGATGTCCGCCGCCTTGGCGGCGCGGCGGACACGCTGATCGAATGACGCGACGCCAGCGTTGTGCGCCCGCGCGGTGGCGAGTGCGAACCCATCGGCGAGGCTGATATTGGAAGCTCGCAAGCGTGCCGCGTCGCGGGCGATGGCTGCGGTGGGGGAGAGTAGTTTGATTCCCAGCGAGTCAATTGCGCCGACGGCGACACGCAAAGTGGACTCGTCAGCGGCTGGTCGGACGAGCGTTTCGGCGTAGTTGATCACCGACAGCATGAGCGGAACGCCCTCGGCGATCATCGTCCGGATCACACGAGCGGCGTTACGGTGGTGAGCGTCTGACCGGTCGAGAGCCGCAATCACGACGTCGGTGTCGAGGACGCAGCCGTTCAAGCTCGCTCGTCGCGGCGCAATTGCTCGAGATAGCCGGGCTCGAAGAGCCCGTCGAACACGCCAAGCGCGGATTCGACGTCTCGACCGGCGCGGCGCACCACGATCGTGTCCGGGCCGTCGGCCTCAATGGTCACCTCGTCTCCTGCTTTGAGCCCGGCGCCGACGAGGGTTTCGACGGGGAGCGTCACCTGGTGCTTGCTAGAGATCCGCGGCACGCCTTTACCATATCGTAAAGGTCGACTGCGGGGCGGGCGCTGACTGACTACGAAGCGTGCTTCGTCCCTCGAGCAACCTTGCCACGTTGTCGAGCGCCATCTCCGCGCCGCGCTCGGCGAGCTCGGGCAACAACATCTCGTCCTGGTAGTCCATGTGATCGGTCCACCGCAGAGCCGCCCCCAGGAGCACAGCCGACCGCTCCGGAAAACCGTCCTTCAACTCGACGGCGGCGGCGACATACACGCGGCGAGCGACATCATCCCATCGCTACCCAAGGAGCCATTTGGGCTGTTCGAATTCGGTCGACGCTCGAACAACTTCGCACCCGGCAAGGGAAACAAGCCAGTCGCTGATCGAAGCGCGTCACGGAAGGCCGGTGTCTCGACGCCGCAGGTTGCCCAGAATCTGGGTCCAATCTGGTAGGTCGGGCCGAACGAGCCCGATTGCTCTAGAACGTCAAAGGCGTCGCGATGCGGGGCTTTCCCAGTGCGCCCGACAGGACTCGAACCTCCACGGACCATAAGGTCCACAAGGCCCCTCAACCACATAGCCAACGTAGTGCGCGGCGGCGTGGCCGTGGGCACGGCGCGGCTCGATTTCGTCCGTCGGTCGAGTCGGGGATCGTGATTTCGGTCCCGGTGTCCATATGCGGCAGCTGCTTCGGATGGCACGGTGTCGGGACTGTGATCCTGGCGGGGAACTACACGTCGAAGGCTGCGAGCACGATCGTGCCGGGCACGGGCCAAGCGATCCTGCTAACCGGCGCAACAGGGTTCGTTGGCATGGCCGTGCTGGCCCGGCTGCTAGAGCGCACCGACCGCGACGTACTGGTGTTGGTCCGCGCCTCCTCCCGATCGCAGGCGGACGTCAGGCTGAATGCCTTGCTCGGCTCGGTTTTCGACGCTCCCGAGCGGCATGACGGGCGAGTCAGGGCAGTCTGCGGCGACCTGACTGCGCCCGGTCTCGGTCTCGGGGCCGACCGCGAGTGGATCGCCGAGGAGGTCCGCGACATCGTCCACGGCGCGGCGTCGGTCGCGTTTGACATGCCGCTGGCTGAGTCGCGGTCGATCAACGTCGAGGGGACCCGCCGGGTCCTCGACCTGGCGGAGGAGTGCGCTTCCAGCGGCGGGGGTCTGCGGCGCATCACATACGTGTCGACCGCGTATGTGGCGGGGGACCGGCACGGCTTGGCACGGGAGGCAGAGCTCGACGTCGGACAGGGGTTCCGCAACGGGTATGAGCAGTCCAAGCACGAGGCCGAGCACCTGGTGTGGAGCCGCCGCGACCGGCTGCCCGTCACGATCGTACGTCCGAGCATCGTCGTCGGCGAACGCGGGACGGGGTGGACCGCCTCGTTCAACGTGGTCTACGGTCCATTGCGCGCGTTCGCGAGTGGAACGTTTCCGGTGCTCCCGGGCCGGCGCGACGCCGTCCTCGACATCGTCACTGTCGATCACGTCGCCGACGCGATTCTCGCGCTCGCAGCCTCGCCGGCGGCAGCCGGCGGGACGTTTCATGTCGTTGCGGGCGAGCAGGCAACAACCCTCGGAGAGCTCGCGCATCTGGCAGCGCGCCGCTTTGACCGGCGGCCGCCGCGACTGGTACCACTACGCGTCTACAGATCCGTGCTGCACCCGCTGATCTTGCGCCGCGCCGATCCGAACACCCGCCGGCGGCTGGTGCGCAGCGAGGTCTACTTCCCCTACTTCACGCTTGATCTGCGCTTCGACGATCGCGACGCGCGCAAGGTGCTCGATCCGCTCGGCATAGGCGCGACACCGGTCAGCGAGTATTTCGACACCATGATCGACTTCGCCGAGGCTGCGCACTGGGGTCGGACACCGATAGGACGCGCCCGCGCCGGTGCACTTGGAGAGCGAGCCAATCCGGCGCTCCCGAACCCACGCACGGCGGAGCCTGTCCCGTAATCGAGTCCACGCGTCCAGTCCGGCGAAGGTCAGTTTTGGACCGATGGCCGTAGAACTCCCGGGCGTGAGCGGGCAGGATGGCTCTCCCGCGCTCGGAGAAAGGACGACCCACTGCCCAAGAAACACAAACTGATGCTCGACAGCACGGGGAGGTTTCTAGCGGCTCCCGCTCCGGTCGCTGGGGCTTTGCGCGAGGCCCCGGGGAAAACACCGCTTCGCCAGCACCTCGATTTGCTCGAGCGCGTCTGCGGCAACTGAGCGGGTGTCGGTCGCCGTCGTCCTGCCGGGCGGGGGAGCTCGTGGCGCCTACGAGGTTGGGGCCCTCGCGACATTCCTGCCGGCGCTGCATGCACGCGGCGAGCGCGTCTCGATGTGGTGCGGGACGAGCGTCGGTGCGATCAACGCGGCGGCGCTCGCCTCGCTTGCTGATCTTGTCGCGGACGAGCAGGCCCAACACGCCGTGGCACTATGGGAACGGCTGCGCAAGCAGGATGTAATGGCGCCCATCGTCGGCAGCGGTGGCGCCCGTATGCTGCTCCGACTTGTTGGCCATACGCTCGGGCTGCCGGGCGTCGGGCTCGCGAGTGTGCTCGATCCTACCCCGCTGGCGGGAAGCCTAGATCGCTGGATCGACTGGCAACGCCTCGAGCGCAACATCACGACGGGCCACGTGGACGCCGTATGCGTGGTCGCGACCCTGCTTTCGACGGGTAAGCCGGTCGGCTTCGTCGCCGGCGACCGCGACGTTCCGAGCCGTTCGGGCAACGAGATCCGGTATGTCAAGACTCGCCTGCGCAGCGAGCACGTCCGCGCCTCCGCAGCGATTCCGGTCCTGTTCCCGACCGTGGAGGTGACGGTACCCCGGGCCGCGAGCGGTCATTACACGGACGGTGGGACGCGTCTCAACAGCCCGATCAAGCCTGCAGTCGATCTCGGCGCCGACAAGGTGATCGTGATTGGCTTTGAGCCGTTCGGCCCTGCTCCCGAGCGGCCTGCCGCTGCACGCCGACAGCCGAGCATCGCCGATGTGGCCGCAAACGTGCTCGATGGCCTGCTTGTCGATCAGGTTGGGCATGACCTGCGCCGCGTTGCTGCGATCAACTCTTTCTTCGTCGAGAACCACAGCACGGGTCCGATGGGGTCACCTAGGACCTATCGGATCGCGCGCGGACTGGCTCCCTACCGGCCGATCTCCTACGCCCTGGTCGCCCCCAGGCGACGTGGGGAGATCGGACGGTTGGCCGAGACCACGTTCAAAGAACGCTATGGAGGCCTCCGCGGCATCCGTAACGTCGACTTCGGGGTGATGGCGCGCGCGCTCGGCGCAGCGCACCGCTCGCGCGGAGAGTTACTGTCCTTCTTGCTGTTCGACGAGCACTTCCTGGCGGCGCTGATCGAGATGGGCAAGCGCGACGCGCGGCGCTGGTTGCGGCGCCACCCGGAGTTTTGGTGCCGCGAGGCCGAACACGACCTGTGGACCGAAGAGATCGATCGGGAACGAATCAAGGAGCAGCACGCGATCGAGGAGTTTCGGGCGAACCGAATGCTTCGTTCAGGTTCCTAATCGCAAGGACCGGACGGAAAGCGGTCGCGGCGGTCTCCAGCCGCGACCCTTCCTGTGGCGAACTCGCCCACAGCGGCACGCGCGAACTCGCGAAACGCTGCATCGCCGAGATCATCCAGCGACGTAGCGACGATCCGCAGCTCCGGCGCGAGCGTCGACTCCGACAGCAGCGACAGCCCGCGAACATGCCGGCCCGGGATGGTGCCGGTCCGGTCAACTTGATCGCAGGAAGGCGAGGATCGTGAAGAGCCGACTGATCGCCTGCCTGGCCGCGTCAATCCTGCCGGGCGGGGGAGCGCTCGGCGACGAGCGGTGCGTACTGGCTCGGCTGGCGGGTGTCGAGGAAGGGGAACAGGTCAAGCCAGTCGCGCCGCTGGTCGAGGTCGAGGTCTGCGACCAGTATCGCCGGACGGTCGCGTGGGGCCTGGACGAGCTTCCTGCCGTACGGGTCTGAGATGAACGACGACCCGTAGAAGGTGAGCGGCGGCTCGTAGCCGATGCGGTTCACGGCGACCATGAATGTGCCGTTCGTTATCCCGTTCGCGGTGATTACGCGCTCCCACAGCGGCTCGGTGTCGAACCCCGGGTGGTCGGGCTCGGAGCCGATCGCGGTCGGGTAGACGATCACTTCCGCGCCGCCGAGCGAATACGCGCGGGCCAGCTCGGGGAACCATTGGTCCCAGCACGTCGGGAACCCAAAGCGGGCGCCGGCGATTTCCAGGACCGGGTAGCCGGAGTCGCCGGGACGGAAGTAGCGATCCTCGTAGTAGCCGGCGGTCACGGGGATGTGCTGCTTGCGGGTGCGGGCCACGACCTCGCCGGACGGAGACACGCAGATCGCGGTGTTGAAACCGAGTTCTGCCGCTCCGGCGCGCTCATAGAGCGATGCGTGCACGTGCGCTCCGGTCTCCGAGGCCAGCCGGGCAGCGAACGCGGTGGTCGGACCTGTTGGAATCTCCTCGGCGCGCGCTGCCGGCCGATCGCCGGCGTCGGGATCGACCGCGAAGTACGGCGAGAGCGTCAACTCCTGAAGACAGACCAAGCGGGCGCCCTGCTCCGCGGCTACGCGAATGCCATCGCCGAGCGCCGACTGGTGTTCCTCGGGATCGGGATGCCACCGCTGTTGGACGAGCCCGATCCGAAACGATTCGCGCTCGGGCGGATTCACCCGCGCCGGGGACTCCGGCGGATCTAGCGCGGTGATGAGCGCGGCCGGCTCCACGCGCGCGAGTCTATGAGCTTGCCGGCACCTGCTGGGTGATGCAGTGCACGCCGCCGCCGCCCTCAGCCAACACGCGGCCGGGCACCGGCACGATCTCACGAGGCGCGAACACCGAGGCGAGCATCCCCAGCACCTCCTCGTCGCGACTGGGATCATCGCCGCACACCGGCACGACCACCGCCCCGTTGACGATATACAGGTTCGTGTACGGCACCACGCCAGGCTGCCCGCGCACCCGGGTACGGGGCAAAACCGGGAGCTCGATCACCTCGAGCCGCTCGCCCGCGCGCGTCGGTCACAGCGCGGAGGCGCTCGACGTTCTCAGCCAGCGGCTCATGGTTGGGATCCCGCGCATCATCGACCGTCTGCGCGAGCACCACGCCAGGGCGGACAAACACCACGACGTTGTCGACGTGCCCGTCGGTGTCGTAGTCCTCGACCAGGCCGCTCCGGATCCAGACGACCTTCTCGATGCCCAGGTAGTCGCCCAACAGGGCCTCGAGCTCGGCGCGAGTCAGATCAGGATTGCGCGACGGATGAAGCAGGCACTGCTCGGTCGCGATCAACGTCCCTTCGCCGTCGACCACGATCGAACCGCCTTCGAGCACGAGATCGGCTTCGATCCGGTCGATCTGCAAATGCGCGAGCAACGCGAGGTTCATCGCGTCGTCACGATCGAAGGGAACGAACTTCTCACCCCAGCCGTTGAACCTGAAGTCGACCCCGGCACGACCGCCGTCCGCGGCGGTAACGATCACCGGACCGCTGTCGCGCATCCACGAGTCGTCGATCGCGAGCTCGAGCACCTCGACGCCGTCGCCGCACGCATCTCGCACCTCCGCGCCCGCGCCGGGCGCCGCCACCATCAACACCCGCTCGAATCCGGCGATCGCCCGCGCGGCGGCGGCGTACTCGTCCTTCGCCTGACCCAGCGCATCGCCCCAAAGCTCAAGCCGCGTCGGCCACGCCATCAGGGTGAGCTCGTGCGGAGCCCACTCCGCTGGCATCGCCATCCCGGACTGCCGCGGCGTCGGATGGGTCACCACCGCGGTATCCATCGCCGCTCCTTTCCTCGTAACCGTGCCACTACGCGGAAGCCTGACCGGTACGGCGCGGCTGCGACATGGACAAGCGGCCAACGTTCGGCCCCGATCTTCTTCCCTCAGGCTCTTCGTCCACCGTCGGAAGGAAGCGAATAGGTCGTCCGGAAGATCAAAAGCCCCGCTGTGCGGGGCTTTCCCAGTGCGCCCGAGAGGACTCGAACCTCCACGGACCAATCAGTCCACAAGGCCCTCAACCTTGCACAGGGCGCGTAGATGCTTCCACGGGCGTCCAAATCGTCCAAATTGGTCGGTTTGCTGGACGCATTAGACGCATTGGACGGGATGGATGTTGCTACGGATGTTGCCACGGCTAAGAGCGACCGCGGGCTCGGCTTTGGGGGCCTCGAGGGCGCTCGGCGGCGGCGGCGATCGCCCACGTGGATGGGCCGGTTGGTGGCGGTGCTTGAGGAGCGGGGGCTGGCGGTTTATCGGGATGTGCAATTTGGCGTGCATGAGTTGGTCCCGTGGCGGTCCGTTGCGCGGTGCTCGAATCTGTAGGGCACCGGCTGCGGGTCTAGTTCAAGGACAGTCGGGAGGGGGAGCGCCCGCTCGACGAGGTGACCGAGGGAGCTTCGTCCGCTCCACCTGTCGGGCTATGCGGCGTTCGGTTGCGCGACGGTGGCGGTCGTTGCGACGCGGTGACCGGCGGGATCGCGGCGCATACGAAGTCCCAGCAGCGGGAAGATGAGCGTCGAGAGCAGCGCCGCACCCACGAGATCAGCGGCGATCGAGGGGCTCATGCGTCCGCCGGCGGTGGCGAGCGCGGTGATGGCAAGCACCAGCGGAAGCTGCGTGGAGCTCAGCAGTGCCAGCGCACCGCGGCTGCGCGTGTTCAGATCGCGGCGATACAGGATCAGCGCCGGCGTGCCGCGGACTAGGAGCATCAGCAGCAGGAACAGGATCGTGCGCAGGATCCCGGTGGCACTGGCGAATGCGGTGATGTCGAGGCTCATCCCGCTGACGACGAAGAAGAACGGCACGAACACGCCGAAGGCAATCGCGGATAGCTTGGACTCGAACCCGGGCAGCTCTCTCGTGCGCAGCATCTCGCGCACGATCACTCCGGTGGCGAAGCCGCCGAGGAGCAGGTCGAGTCCGAGGCGGTAGGCCAGCAGGGCCAGCCCGAAGGTAAGGACCAGCACCCAGCGCACGGCGAGCTGAGAGCTGGCCTCGAGGGTGCGTTCCAGCCATCGCAGGGTTCGCCCGCGCGAGGCGATCGTACCTGCGCCGGCGACGACTGCCGCCGCGACGAATGCCAGCAGGATCAGCGCGTTGTGCAGCGAGCTCTGGGTCGAGAGGACGAGCGTCAGCAGCAGGATCGGTCCGAACTCGGCACAGGCTCCGGCCGCCAACAGGTAGGTGCCGAAGGGGGTGCTCAGCTCGCCGGTGTCGGACAGGACCGGGATGAGGGTTCCGATCGCGGTGGTCGCGAGGGCCGAACCGGTGTATAGGACTGACACCGCGATCCCGGCCCAGTGGAGCACGCCCACCGCGGCGTATGCGAGTAACAACGACACGCCCCACCCGAGCATGCCCAGACGGAGCGGCCGACCGGCGATCCGTCGCAGGTCGAGCTCATAGCCGGCGAAGAAGAAGAGCATCGCCAGCCCGAGGTCTTTGAACAGCAACACGGCGGAGCTGACCGTGAATCCGGCCACGTGCGGACCCAGAGCGATGCCCGCCAGCAGCTCGAGCACCACCACCGGCAGCGCGAGCCCGGCTCGGCCCGCGAACAACGCCAGGGTCCCCGCGAGGGCCGCGGCAGCCATTATGGCGAGGAACGTCTCCGGCGAAATCGAGTTGGTCGCAGCGTGCATCTCTGTGGCCACACGATTCCGCAGGCGTGGTGGTCGATCATCAGTAGCCGCCCACTGAACTTTTCGCAGGGCTTACTTAAGCGGCTCCTGGATCGAATTGCAGTACCCCGCCACTGAGGATGCCGCCCCCCTGTTGCGCCACGCTCCTTGAGCCAAGCAACGCCTGACCATCAAGGAGCAATGAAGCCATGAGCACAAGCACTGTTGAACCCAGTCCGGACTCGATCTCTGAGGAGTCTCGCCGGCCGGCCACGGCCCGGGCACTCGGTGTCTTGGTCGTCGGACGCAAGGAGTGGTTGCGCTCCCGACTTTGCGGTCTGGTCGAGACGGAGCCAGGGCTTCGGTTGGCCGGCGTGGCTGAAAGCGCCGAGGAAGCGATGTGGATGGCGGAGGCCGAGCCGGTAGACGTGGCTGTGATTGGTCATCGCGCGCGGTCGCGGGGCGGCTTCTGGTTGTGCCGTGAGCTCAAGCGGACCGCTGCCCCGCCCGCGGTTGTGATCTGCACGGACTACCCGGATGGCGTGCTGGCGGCCTGTTGCGTGGCGGCCGAAGCCGACGCGCTGGTGAGCAGGTATGACTGCGACGCGGAGTTGTCGGTCGTGCTTCGCCGCGTGGGGCTCGGAGCCCGGTTGTTGCCCACCGTGCCGCCACGCGTCGGAGCGATGCTCCACGAGCGCCTCGACCCTGCCGAGCACGCCATCTTCAGCATGCTGCTCGCCGGTATCCCGGCGGTCGACGTCGCGCGCGGCCTGCGGATCTCCCACGCTGAGCTCGAGTCGCACCGGTCGACGCTCCTCGACAAGCTCGAGATGCTCCCGCCGACCAGCGGGATGCGCTACTGATCGCGCGTCAGGCGATCGGTGACGGAGAACCGGGATGCTTGCCTTCCAAGACGACGAGTTCCAGTTCGCGTTCGAGCGGGCGCTCGGCGCGAGCTACCGCCAGGGCGCGGACGTCGGAGAGGTGCTCGCCACGGCGGGGCGGATCACTGACGGTGACGCTGACTCGTGGCTGCACGAGTGGACGGCGACGGCCGGCACGGTGTGGGTAGCGGCCGTCCGGGCTCGCCGGAGCGGCCGCCGGGTCAGCGCGCTGGCACACTTCAGGCGCGCCGCCACGTACTACGCCACGGCGCTCTACCTGATCTCGCACTCCAGCGAGCCCGGTCGCCGGCTCGACATCTGGCGGCGCCAGCGGGCTTGCTGGGAGCAGATCCTCGACCTGAGCCCGGTGCCGGGCGAGCGGGTTGCAGTCGCCTACGAGCACACTGCCTTACCCGCCTTCTTCTTCCCCGCCGCCGGGCCAGCGGGTGGCGGCCGTCCGCTCGTGGTGGTCAACAACGGCTCCTTCCAGGCGACCTCGGAGACGTGGGCGCAGGCGGGCGCCGCCGCGGCCGAGCGCGGTTATCACTGGCTGACCTTCGACGGCCCGGGGCAGCAGGCGATGCTGCTGGAGCAGCGGATTTTCTTTCGTCCCGACTGGGAGAGGGTTCTCACCCCGGTACTCGACGCGGTCCTGGCCCGAGCTGACGTCGACCCCGACCGAGTGGCGGTGATCGGTCTCGGACAGGGCGGCTATTGGGTCGCGCGGGCGCTCGCGTTCGAGCATCGGTTCGCCGCCGCGGTCGTCGATCCCGGCATCGTCGACGTCGCGACCGCTTGGATTGACCGGCTTCCCAGCGCCATGCGCGAGCAACTGAACGACCGCCGTCAGTCGGCGTTCGATCGCGAGATGCACATCGCCGAGCTGTTCTGGCCGGCACGCACCCAACTGCTGCGTTTCCACGGCGAGCCCTACGGCCACAACGGTGGCTCGGCATTCCGGCTATTTCTCACGATCGCCGCCTACCGCCTCGGCTACGAGGTGGATCAGATCGACACGCCGCTGCTGATCACAGAATCAGAAGGCGAGCAGCTCTGGCCCGGGCAGTCCCGGCAGCTATACGACCGCCTCAATGGCCCCAAGGAGATAGTCACCTTCACTGCGCACGAGGGCGCCGGCGGACACTGTGAGCCGCTCGCCCAGGCGCTGCGCGAGGCCCGGATCTTCGACTGGCTCGAAGAGCATCTCGGGTAACAGCCAGCCCGCTCAACCACCAACCAGAAGTGAGACCCCAGTGACATCACCAATTAACATCACCCCAGTTTCCAATGCCAACAGGCCAGCCTCCGGCAGAGTTCGCGCCGCCGAGGTGTACCACGTGGCGCCCGGGTACCACGTGTCGTTTCTGGCCGGCGCATCAGATCCCCTCGCGCCGTTCGACCTGATCGAGATCGTCGCGGCCCACCGCGGCGGACCGGCCGCACAACGTCATGCCGGCACGACATGGTTTCACGTGCTCGAAGGCAACTTGCAGATCTTCGAAGCACGGGCCGATCGACTGTACCCCTCGACCAAGCTCTCGTCTGGCCAGACCCATGCGGTCCGAGCCGGTGTGCCGCACGCCGCCCACAACGCCGGCGAGGGCCCGGTCAGGTTCTTGATGGGCGGACAGCCGGGGACGATCGCGAGCTACCTCGCCCAGTTCGACGAAATGGGGCCGCTTCCGCGCGCCTACGGGCAAGTCGCGTAGCGATTACTGAAGCTGGATTGCGGCGCGCTGCAGGCGATTTCCCGGCCCGGCGACGGGACGGGCGTACTCTGAAGCCATGCGCGCCACGCGCGCGGGGCGTTGTGCCATGAGTGCGTCACGATCACTGCCGGCCGTGTGAATGCCTGAACCCGCTCTTCGTACGGCCCGGTACATGCCGGGGCTCGACGGTGTGAGAGCCCTGGCGGTACTGGCCGTCATCGCGTATCACCTGGGTTTCGGCTGGGCGCCTGGGGGACTGCTGGGCGTAGGTGTGTTCTTCACGCTCAGCGGTTATCTGATCACCGACCTGCTGCTCGATCAGCGCCGGCAGGGCCGATGGCGGCTACGTGACTTCTGGTTGCGGCGCGCGAGGCGGCTGCTTCCCGCCCTGTTCGTGATGCTGGCGGTGGTCGCCATTTGGGTGGCAGTCGCCGATCGATCTCGCCTGGCCGAGCTCCGCGGCGAGGTCCTCACGTCGCTGCTGTACGTCAACAACTGGTGGCAGATCTCCCAGCACGCGTCTTACTTCGCCCGCTTTGCGCCGCCAACGCCCCTGAGTCATCTGTGGTCTCTCGCGGTCGAAGAGCAGTTCTACCTGGTCTGGCCGTTGCTGCTGATGCTTGGACTGTGGCTGGTCCCGGAGCGGCGCCGCCCGATCGGGATCCGGCCGCGGCTGGCCACCGTAGCTCTGGTGCTCGCCGCGATCTCTGCGACCGAGATGGCGCTGCTGTATCACCCCGGCTTCGACTCGACCCGAATCTACGAGGGCACCGACACGCGGGCCTTCGGGCTGCTGTTCGGCGCGGCTTTGGCGATGGTGTGGCCGAGCCGGTCGCTGACCCCACGCGTCACCCCGAACGCTCGTCGCATCCTCGACGTAGCCGGCGCCACCGGCCTGGCCGCCATCGCCTTCCTTGTGTGGCGCGAGAACGGCTACTCGGCGTTTCTCTACCCATATGGGATCGTTGTGCTGTCGGTCGCCACGGTGGCGGTGGTGGCGGTCGCGGCTCATCCCGCCACCAGGATCGGCCGTGTGCTGGGATGGGGTCCTCTGGTCTGGCTGGGGGTGCGCTCCTATGCGATCTACCTCTGGCATGAACCGATCATCGTGCTCACGACCCCGGCCTCGAGCCGGGGGCCGGACCTGGTGCGGGCCGCGGGACAGGTGGCTGCCGCCGTCGGTTTGGCCGCGCTCTCCTGGCGATACATCGAGCAACCGATCCGCCACGGAGCACTCGCGAGGTTCTGGGACCGTCTCAGCTCCGGCGGATGGCGCGCCGGGCTCCAGCCCGCACCCGCGCGAGTTGCCTTCCTTGCCGGAGGGTTGGCGCTGGTGCTCGCCGGGGTGGGGCTGTCCGGGTTGGGATTCGTCACCTCGTCATCGGCGGCCGGGACGATCCAGGCGGGGCTCGCGGGTGCGGGCCCCGTCCAGCCAGCGTCCACCGGTCGGGCCGCGACTCCGCGTCGGCCGGCGCACGGCGGCCCGGCAGCGAACGCGCCGACCGGGCCAACCACCACTGCAGACGCGGATGGCGGCGCCCTGCGGACGTCGTGTCGAGCGGTCGTGCACTTCGGCGACTCCACGTCCGCGGGGCTGATCTCCACGGATTACCTGCCCGATCGCGGCCAGCGAATGGCTGCCCAGTACGCTCGCGTCGGGGTCCGGCGGTCGTTGTTCGAGATCACGCCTGCGACCTCGATCGTGGAGACGCCGAAGGGGACAACGGACGCCTACACCCTGGCTCAGGATCTGCGCCACAGTGGCTATCGAGGCTGCTGGGTGCTCGCGCTTGGCACCAACGACGCCGCCGATGTCTACGTCGGCTCCAACGTCGGGCTGAGCGCCCGCATCGATCGGATGATGTCCGCCATCGGCGATCAGCCAGTGATGTGGGTTAACGTCAAGTCGCTGGTCCCAAGCGGCCCGTACGCGGAAGCGAACATGCGGCGCTGGGACGAGGCGTTGGTCCAGGCCTGCTCCCGGTATCCCGAGATGCGCGTCTTCGACTGGGCCGGCGTGGCCAAGGACAGCTGGTTCATCCCCGACGGGATCCACTACTACTCGCCCGGGTACGCCGCGCGCGCCCATCTGATCGCCGACGCCCTGGCCGAAGCGTTCCCGGCGGATGGGCAGTCGGCCTCTCGCTGCGTTGTCGAGGCCAAGCCTCTGTCGGTCCCGGTCCTCGACGTGCCCCACTGAGGTGCGAGACGGCGCTTGCGATCGAGCGCTCAGTACAGGTGTGGTGGGATTGCAGTAGCGGCTTACTGAGGACGGGATGAGGGCTGTGCCGCAGGCTCCCGGCTATGCCCGTTCGTACGTGTGCGGCTGTTCCTCTTCGATCGTCGGCTGGTCATGGTCGTGGCTGACCCTGGCGTGGGGCTGGGCGATGCCCCGCCTCTGGATCCGCGCAGCGCGGTCGGCGACGAGGACCCGAGCACCGAGCGGCGGCGGGTCTCGCGCGTTGAGATCCTCGTCCCGATCCGGACGCTCATCGTCATCGCGGCGTTGGTAACCGTCGCGTTGCTGTTGGTCGCGGCCCGCGGATTGCTCTTCTCCATCGTCGTGGCAACGGTGCTGTCTCTCGGGCTTGACCCGGCTGTCGGCGCCCTGGTCGCCCGAGGCTGGTCGCGCCCTCGAGCAGCGTTGTTCGTGTTCGCATCACTGCTCGCCGGCGTCACGCTCGTCGTGCTGGTGACGATCGATCCTCTGTGGAACGAGATCCGCGCATTCGCTGACCATCTCCCCGATTACTGGAACCAGCTGGCGGCCAACCCCACGCTGAAGCCGCTCCTGTCGCACGTGAGTCAACGGTCGATGGACTCAGATCTCTCCACGCTGGCTAAGGAAGTACCCCGGGTAGCGACCACGGTGCTCGGTATCGCGGGCAGCGCTTTCTCCTCATTGTTATCCGTGCTGACGCTGACGTTCCTGTCGCTGTTCCTGCTGATGGAGCGTCCGCTGATCACGAATTGGCTGTTCGGGTTCACACGCCCTCAAACCGAAGTGCGGTGGAGACCCGTCCTCGATCAGTCGATCTCGGCCGTCGCAGCCACCCTGGTCGGCAACGTCATGATCTCAATCGTCGCCGGAACGGTTGCGGGCGTTGCCGCGTTGGCGCTCGGCCTCCCGTTCCCGATCGTCCTGGCCGTCATCACGGGTTTGCTCGACCTGGTCCCACAGTTGGGCGCGACGATCGCCGCGGTGATCCTCGTCCTCGCCGGACTCACGATCAGTACCCCGACGGCAGTCGCGATGCTAGCGATCCAGCTCGTCTATCAGCAGGTCGAGAACAACTTCCTCTATCCGATCGTCTTCCGTCGCGCCGTCGCGCTGTCCCCGCTCACGACGGTCCTCGCCGTGATGGTCGGAGCCTCGCTCCTGGGCGTCATCGGGGCGATCGTCGCAGTCCCGCTCGCAGCCATCGTCAAGATCGTCGTTCACGAGGCTGCTCTGCCCAGACGCGCCCGGATGCAACACCTGCGCCAGCCGAGTTTGCCGGACACGCGGGCTGAAGTCGCAGGGCCGCCGCCTTCGTGAACGACACCTTCGCTGGGATATAGTCGAACTCGGGAACCGTGGGGGAACCGACGTCATCCTCGTGGTCGATAGGGGCCGCGGCAACGTGGCCGATGGTGGGGCGTGTGAACGAGCTCGCTGAGGTTGCGCAGGCTCGCGCGAGCGGGACGGGCGGCGTGGTCGTCCACGCGCCGGCGGGGGTGGGGAAGTCGCGACTGGCTCGCGAGGCGCTCGCCGAGGCCGAGCGTGGTGGCATGCACACGCTCTGGGTGCAGGCGACCCGCAGCGCGGCGACGGTTCCGCTGGGCGCGTTCGCGGCGGTGATACCGGTCGAAGTACGGTCCGATGACCGGTTCGAGTTGTTGCGCGGAAGCGTGCAGGCGCTGTGCGATCTGGCGCGGGGCCGGCCGCTGATGCTGGGGGTCGACGATGCTCAGTTGCTGGATCAGACATCGGCGTCCCTGGTACTGCATCTGGCGAACGCGGCGGTGGCGTTCGTGCTCGCGACGGTTCGCAGCGGAGAGCCGTGTCCGGACGCGATCGTCTCGCTGTGGAAGGACGCGGGGGCACAGCGCGTGGAGCTGGCCGCCCTGGATGAGCGAGACACGGCAGAGTTGGTGGAGAGCGTGGTTGGCGGCCCCGTCGAGCAACGCGTGCTGCGATGGGTGTGGGATGCGAGCCGCGGAAACGCGCTGTACGTACGGGAGCTGCTCCTCGGCGCGCTCGGCAGCGGCGCCTTGTCTCAGGTCAACGGCTTCTGGCGGCTCCAGGTCCGTCCGGCGCTGAGCGGATCGCTCTCCGAACTGATCTCGGCGCGGCTGCACGGCTTGGGCGACCGCGAACGGCGCGCGCTCGAGCTGCTGGCGTTGGGAGAGCCGCTTCGCGTGAACGAGCTGATCGAGCTGGCCGGCGGCGACCCGGTGGTCTCGGTCGAGGACCGTGGGCTGATCAACGTGGAAGGGAGCCTGCCGGACGCGGACGTGCGACTTGGCCATCCCCTTTACGGCGAAGTGCTCGTGAGTGCTTTGCCGAGGCTACGGGCGCGCGAACTGCGACTCTCGCTCGCCACTACCGTGCAGGCGCGTGGCGAGCTGACCCCTCAGGACTCGCTCCGGGTGGCCCGTTGGCTCGTCGACGCGGGTGAGCCGATCCCCTCGGCGACGCTACTGGACGCGGCTCAAGCCGCGAGCCTGAGCGGCGATCCCGATCTCGGCGCCGACCTGGCACAGCAGGCGATCCAGGCCGGCGGCGGGGTCAGGGCGTCGATGCTGCTCGCGCGGGCCCACGTGATCCGCAAGCGCTACGCCGAGGCCGAGTCGACGCTCGGCGGTCTGGAGGGCGAGATCGACTCGCCAGATCTCGCCATCGCGTACCTCCAGCAGCGAATCCCGCTGCTGTATTGGGGGCTCAAGCGACCCGCCGAGGCGCAAGCGCTGGTCGGGCGGGCGGAGGATTGGTGGCCGGACCCAGAATGGCGCCGACGGCTCGACCCGGTGCGACTCGGGCTCTCGGCGCTGGTCGATGAGTTCTATGGCGCGGTCGAGGATTCAGCGGCGATGCTGGCCGACGACTCACTCGACGACGAGGTCCGTCGGGAGGTCGAGCTGGTGCATGCGCTCAACCTGTTCTACAGCGGTCGGGGCCTCGCGGCCTACGAGTTGATCCGCGGCCAGCAGCTCACGATCCCGCTCCGAAATCATCATGATGAGCGACTACTGATCGCACGGTGTCAGATCTCGGTTGAAAGCGGTCAGGCGCTGGCCGAGCTGAGCACCGAGATGACCGTGGTACTTCAACAGGGGGTGAGGGCAGGCGACGACGCGGCCTCCGGTCTCGGCGCGCTGGCGCTTGGCGCGCTGGCATATCTGGCCGGCAGGCATCGCGACGCAACACGCTTGCTCGCCGAGGCGGAGGTCCATTTCGAGGATCGGGATACGTTCGGCGCGCTCATGATCACGCGTGCATTCCAGGTCGGTGTCGCCTGTATGACGGGCGACGAGAAGATCGACGTCGCCATGGCCCGCTGCCACGACGCGCTGCAGGGGCACGACCCCCTACCGAATCAAGTCCCCTATCTGATCCGCGCGCAGGGCTGGGCAGCTGTGGGGCGCCACGACCGGCCCCGCGCCCAACGTCTCTTCTTGGACGCTGCCGAACGCCTCGAGCACATGCCGTTACACGCCGCACAGCTTTCCTACGAGGCGATGCGCGCCGGTGCGCCGGCGCCCACCGTCGCACGGTCCCTGTCAGCACTGCTGGACCGCTGCGACGCCCGCCTCGCATCGGCATACGCGCAGCATGCCCTCGCCGCCGCCGCGCATGATGGCGCTCGTCTGCTCGACGCCGCCGGCGAGTTCGAGCGCATCGGCGCCCTGCGTTACGCGACCGAGGCGGCAGCCGATGCGGCCAGCGCATTTGTCCGGGCCGGACGCCAGGATTCGGCTCGGCGCGCCGCCGCCCGCGCGCGCGAGCTGTTCGGACACGGCCAGGACGGCACGTTGCCCCCGATCGAAGGTGTCGACCGCGAAGCCGTCGAGCTAACCCCACGTGAGGAGCAGCTCGTCGAGCTGGCTTCACGCGGCCTCTCGAACGCGCAGATCGCGGACCAACTGGTGCTGTCTGTGCGCACGGTCGAGTCGCACCTGTACCGGGCGATGCAGAAGCTCGGGGTCAGCCACCGGCGCGAGCTGGCCGGCTCCCGCTCCTGAACCCTCGGCGCTCTGATCTCTTCGCACTGTCTCCGGCCCGGCGGCCAGCCCCCGTGGAGCGCGGCGTAGGATGGGCCGATGCTGATCGGCCGCGATCCCGAGCAGCGGTTGATCGAGGGCCTGCTCGAGGGCGCACGGGGCGGCACGAGCGCAGCGTTGCTGATCCGAGGCGAGGCCGGCATGGGCAAGACGGCGGTGCTCGAGCACGCGGCCCAGAGCTCGGGCTTTCGAACGCTTCGCTGCACCGGCGTGGAGTCCGAGCACGAAATCCCGTTGGCCGGCTTGGAGCAACTACTGCGGCCGCTGCACGGTCTGGTCGACCGCCTGCCGGCCCCGCAGACCGCCGCGCTCAGGAGCGCGCTCGGGATGAGCGACGACCGCGTCGAGGACCGGCTGCTGCTTGGGCTGGCCACCCTCAACCTTCTCGCCGAGGCGACCACGGACGGCCCGCTGCTGTGCACGATCGACGATCTCCAGTGGGTCGATGCGACGTCCGCGCAGGCCTTGCTGTTTGCCGCGCGCCGACTCGGTGCCGAGGGAGTGCTGATGCTGTTTGCCGTGCGTGACGATCCCGCCAGCTGGTTCGAGGCGTCGGGGTTGCAGCAGCTGATGCTGGCCCCGCTGTCGGAGCCGGCGGCGCGTCAGGTCATGGCGAGCAATCGAGGGACAACGCTCACCCAGGAGGCGGGGCGCCGGTTGCTCAGGGAGGCGGGCGGCAACCCGCTGGCGCTATTAGAGCTGCCGGTGCCGGATGCCACCGGCGCCCGGGACACCGGGCTCGAGGCGGCGTTCCGGGCGCGGGTCGTCGGCCTGCCTGGTGAGACGCGCCGGCTGCTGCTGCTGGCGGCAGCGAGCGAGACCGATGAAGCGGCGACGTGGACTGAGCTCGCGCGGCTCGGCGACCTATCGCCGACGGCTGCGCGCGCGGGCGTGGATGCCGGCCTGGTCGGCGGTGTCGACGCGATCGTGTTTCGTCATCCGCTCGTTCGCTCCGCCGTGTACAACGCCTCCTCGCGCGCCGAGCGCGCGGACGCGCATCGTTTGCTGGCGATGGGGGCGGCCGACCCGCTGGTGCGAGCCTCCCACCTGGCGGCCACGACGGACCAGCCTGACGAAGCTCTCGCCGCGGAGCTCGAGGAGGCCGCGTCAGCCGCGGCACGCCGGGGGGCGTTCGCGTCGGCCGCGGTGGTCTTCTCGCGCGCCGCCGACCTGTCGAGCGACGTCCGCGGTCGCGTTCGTCGGCTCATCTCGGCTGCCCAGGCGTACCTGGATGCGGGGGACTCACACGGGGCCTCGCGGCTGGCCGAGAAGGCGCATGCAGTCGCCCATGCGGCGTCCGATCAGGCGGCGCTTGCCCTGGTGAGAGCCGCGCTCGAGCTACAGCGGGGAACGCCGGCTACGGCGTACGATCTGCTGCTAACCGCTGCGCATGCGGTCGTCGGTGAGGACCCGGGGCGCGCGCTCGAGCTCCAGGCTCATGCGATGACGCCGGCGTTCGTCGCCGGCTGGCCCGAGCGGGCATTCTCCGAGGCTCACGCTTTCGTCGTGGATCTGCCGCCGACGGGCAGGCCGTACGAATCCTTCCTCCGGATGTTTCTGGGCGTGATGGTCACGGCCGAGGCCGGGTCTCGAGACGCCGCGCGGGCACGGCTGCGCGAGGCCGTCCGGGTTGCAGCCGCGGCGGACGATTTCCGGTTCATGACCTGGACCGGCATCGCCAGCGCCTATCTCGGGGACATCCACAGCGCTCGCGAGCTGTTTGTGCGTGCGACCGCGTTGGCGCGGACGGCGGGTTCGTTCAACATGCTCCCGCTGGCCATGCTCGGCACGGCTCGGCTCGACGTCAACGTTCGAGCGTTCGACGAGGCGGAGGAGTGCGCGCGGGAAGGGATCGAGCTGACGCGCCAGCTCGGGCAGGAGAACATCGAGGCCTGTTTCTCGGCGATGCTCGTTCGCTGTCTCGCCGCGCGTGGCGAGATTGACGAATGCCGAGCGCTGGCCGAGGCGACGCTCCACCGGGCGCTCGCCCACGGCCTTGCCGTCGCCGCTGATGATGCTCGCCTGGGAATCGCGGAGCTCGAGCTGTCGCTCGCCCACGGCGCCGCGGCGCGCGACATGATCGAGGCGGTCTCGCATCCGCTGCTCAGGCTGGGCGCGGCTCCGATGTTGGTGGAGGCGTCGCTTCTGAGCGGTGACCCCGATCCGGGGCACGAGGCAATCGATGCGCTCACGGCCTTGGCCGAGCAGTGGCGGGACCCCGGCCGCCTTGGTGTTCTCGCGCGGACCCATGCACTGCTGGCGCGTTCCGCTGAGGTGGCCGAGCCGCTGTTCCTCGAGGCCCTGTCCCACCAGCGACAGCACGGGGAGCCGTTCGAGCGCGCGAGGACTGAGCTCGCTTATGGGGAATCGCTGCGACGAGCGCAGCGCAGGACGGAGGCGCGCACCCAGCTGCGCGACGCGCTCGCGACGTTCGAGGGCCTGAACACGCCGCTGTGGGCCGACCGCGCGAGGGCCGAGCTCCAGGCGACCGGGATCACGGCGCGAAAGCGTGATCCGTCGACGCTCGACACCCTCACCCCGCAGGAGCTGCGCATCGCCCGGCTTGTCGGCGGCGGTGCGAGCAACCGCGATGTCGCCGCGCAGCTGTTCCTGAGCCCCAAGACGGTGGAGTACCACCTGCGCAAGGTGTTCCTGAAGCTCGGTGTGTCCTCGCGCTTCGAGCTCGCGCACCAGCCGCTGCAGACCGCGGTCGGAAGCGCGAGCGACTAGGGGCGTCGGCATCGTTTTTTAGGAGACGTGCTGGGGCTGGGCAATCTCGGCTGCCGGGCCTGGGATGGCATCTGCGACGGTGGAGCGTTCGCGCTCCGGGGTTGACGCTGCCTGCGGGCGGGGGGCCAGCAGGATGAGGGTGGCGGCTGCTGCGAGGAGGACGGCGCCGGCGGCGGTGAGCAGCGCGATGTGCATAGCGCTGACGAACGCCGTGTGCGCCCGGTCGGATGCTTGCGTGCCGAGCCGCGAGGCGGCTGCGTAGGACCTCTTGACCTCGGCGGCGACCTTGCTGGGCAGTCCGCTGAGATTGACGTGGGTGATGTAGGTGGAGGTGAGGATGCTGCCGATCACCGCGATCCCGGTGGCGCCGCCCACTTCGCGCGAGAGGTCGTTGAGCGCGGAGCCGATGCCCTGCTTGGCGCGCGGGACGGCCTCGGTGATGGCGCTGGTCGCCGGGGTCATGGCGGCTCCCATCCCGACACCGAGCACGATCAACCCGGCCGCCATCAGCGCGTAGGGCGTGTCGGCGCCGCACTGGGCGATGATCGCCATGCCGGCCCCGACGAGGCTCAGGCCCCCGGCGCACACCGCCCGGGTGCCGTAGCGGGCGGTAAGCTGAGGGGCAAGGCGGGAGGTGGGCACCATCGTGGCGGCCAGCGGAAGGATCTGGACCGCGGCGAGCAGCGGGCTGTCGCCGCGGACGAGCTGGAGGTACTGCATGCCGATGAAGGTGAAGCCGAAGAACGCGAAGAACTGGACGAAGATCGACACGCTCCCGGTGGTCAGTTGCCGGTTTCGGAACAACCGCGGATCGAGCAGTGGGTTGCGCTGGCGGAGCTCCCAGAGGATGAAGACGGCGATCAATCCGAACGCCAGGATCAGTCCGCCGAGCGTCCGGGGCGCGAGCCAGCCGTAGGTCGGCGCCTCGATCACGGAGAACACCAGCGCGACGAGCGCCGCCACCGCGATCACTGCGCCGCAGACGTCCAGGCGGGGGGCGTCCGGGTCGGCCGACTCGGGCACGAATATGAGCGTCCCGATCAGCGCGATCGTGGCGAGCACAACGTTAAGGCCGAAGATCGAGCGCCACGAGAAGACGACGAGCAAAGCGCCCGAGGCCAGCAGCCCGAGGATCGCGGCGCCACCGCCGACCGCGGACCAGATGCTGACCGCGCGGGTGCGACCGGAGGCGGGGAACGTGCTCGTGATCGTCGACAGAGTCGCCGGCATCACCAGCGCCCCGCCGACCCCCAGGATCGCGCGCAGGGCGATCAACTCGGTCGCGGACGTGGTGGTCATCGCCACCGCCGAGCCTCCACCGAAGATCGCCAGACCGACGATCAGGGCCACCCGGCGCCCATAGCGATCGCCGAGCCCGCCCCCGGGCAACAACAGCGATGCGAACGCGAGCGAGTACGCGTCGATCACCCAGGTCAGCTCGGTCTGGGAGGCGTGCGTGTCGCGTGCGATGTCGGGCAGCGCGACGTTCAGCGAGGCCATCGCGGCGACGACAGTGGCAAGGGCCAGGCAGACCACGGCGATGATCACGCCGGGGCGAGGGGAGGGGGATGCGTCTGCGCGTCTCATGCGGTTCCTTTCGGACGGCTGATTTGACGCCGCCGAACCTAGAACCGATGCGCGGCCCTCACATCGATCGGATCCCTAGTTGCATCCCTGGTCGACGGCTTACGGACGCTGTGCTGACGATGGCACTGCGCGCGCAATCCGAGTCCACGATGCGCTGCCATCCCTCGAGCGGCGGAACGCGCCGCTGCAAGTGCGGCCGCGGACTAGGGACGAGACCAGGGAAGCACCCGAGACGAAGCTGCGGCGTGTCGCCTTACCGTGGCGCCCATGACATCTCTGGCACAAGATGCTGATCCGCTCGCAGGAAGTGACGCCACCGCTTTCGATCCTCTCGCTGCGCTGGACGACCTGTTGTCCGACGTCGGTCTCTCGAGTGCTGCAACCGGAGGCGGCGTTTCGTTCGCTGGTCAGGATCCGATACTGCCGGCCCGCCACCGTCTCGGGGCCTGCATCGGCGTTCCGCTGATGGCGAGCGCCGTCGCCGCTGTCGCCCTGCACCGCCACCGCGGCGGCCCGGGACAAGACCTCGAGTTGGACCTGCGTCAAGCCGTCCACGGCATCAACCCGGCGGCTTTCTGGCATCCCACCCTGAACGGAGAAGCGGCGCCGCATCCCCTTGTGCTCGACAATCCGTTCCTGATCATCCCGTATCGCACGGCGGACGGCCGCTGGGTCATGGCGACGGGGGTCTATCCGCATCTAGCCGCCGCCTGGTGTCGCTTCCTGGACGTGCCTCCCGACATCGACAGGGTCGCCGCGGCGATGACCCGATGGAACGCGTTCGAACTGGAGGACGCCGCGAACGCATCCGGGTTGCCCGTGTCCGTGGTCCGCACCCCGGCTGAATGGCTCGCTCATGAGCAAGGAGCGCTTCTGGCCGCCCAGCCGGTGATCGGCCTCGAGCGAATCGGCGACGCTCCGGCGCGTGACTTCGGCCACGCGGTGCGACCGTTCGACGGTGTCCGCGTGCTTTCGTTCACGCATGCCGTCGCCGGTCCCACGGTGGGCCGGACGCTGGCCGAACACGGCGCCGATGTGCTCTGTGCCACACGCCCGAACGACTACGAGCACGAGTTCATCTACGCCGAGGCGAACGTCGGCTCCCGCAGCGCCTACATCGATCTCGCGAGCCCGACCGGGGAAGAGCGGTTGGGCTCTCTGCTGGATGACGCGGACGTAGTCGTCGACAACCACCGCGGTGGCTCGCTCGAGCGCCACGGCCTCGGACCTCGACAACTCTCGGAACGGCACCCCGGACGCGTGTACGTGTCGGTCACGTGCTACGGGTCCACCGGTCCGTGGGCCGAGCGCGGAGGCTTCGACATGAATGGATCGGCCGCCTCCGGTCTCATGACCATCGAGGGGAGCGAGGCCGAACCCAGGCTTCCCGTCACCGCGCTGATCAACGACTACATCACCGGCTACATGGGCGCCGTTGGGACCATCGCCGCGCTGGTCAAGCGGGCCACCGAGGGTGGCTCGTGGCACGTCACCGTCAACTTGACGAGGACGGCAATGTGGTGCGGATCGCTCGGAGTCGTCGACCCGGCGCTCGCCGGCCGAGGCGACGAGCACACACTCCGCGAGCCGCTCCCCTACGACGCTCCGAGTCCGCTCGGCGACGTGCACATGCTCGCACCGCCGGTACGGTTCTCGCAGACCTCGCCGTCATGGCCAAACCCGATCCTGGTCCCGCGGGGATCCAGTCGCGCTCAGTGGCGATCAGTCGCCTCGCAAAATGGCACGTCTCGCTAGCACGCCTGAAGGGGTTTCGCGACACCGCGTGGTGATCGTCGGTTGCGGGTTCGGGGGACTGTTCGCCGCGCGGGCGCTACGGCGCGCGCCCGTCGAGATCACGGTGGTCGATCGCACCAACCACCATCTGTTCCAGCCTCTCCTCTATCAACTCGCCACGGGAATTCTCTCCTCGGGCGAGATCGCGCCGCCTATCCGTGACGTGCTGCGAAAGCAGCGCAACACGAGGGTTCTGCTCGGCGACGTGGTCGGGGTCGATGCGGACCGGCGGTCACTTGCCGTGCACACGTTCGGCGCGCAGTCGGAGATCGGCTACGACAGCCTGATCGTTGCGACCGGGGCGGCGCAGTCCTATTTCGGCCACGATGAGTTCGCCGCCGCTGCGCCCGGCTTGAAGACGATCGACGATGCGCTCGAGATCCGTGCGCGCATCTTCGGCGCGTTCGAGCTAGCCGAGCGAGAGCCCGATCTGGCGCGGCGCACGCGCCTGATGACGTTCGTGGTGATCGGAGCCGGGCCGACCGGAGTGGAGATGGCAGGGCAGATCTCCGAGCTCTCGCACCGGGCGCTCCGGCGGAACTTCCGCTCGATCGACCCCCGGTCCGCCCGCGTCCTGCTGCTCGACGGAGGCCGCCAACTGCTCGCCTCCTTCCCCGAGTCGCTGCAGCGCCGGGCAATCGAGGACCTCGAGCGACTCGGGGTCGAGATCCACCTCGGGGTCAGGGTCACCGGGGTCGACGCGAGCGGCGTCGACACCAGCAGCGAGGACCCGGCGCTGAAACGCATCCCTGCGATCACCAAGATGTGGGCGGCCGGCGTACAGGCGTCGTCCCTCGGACGCACCCTCGCCCAAGCCACCGGGGCCACGGTCGACCGCGCAGGACGCGTTCAGGTGCGCGACGACTGCACCTTGCCCGGCCATCCCGAGATCCTCGTGGTCGGGGACCTGATGGCACTAAGCCAGTTGCCGGGAGTGGCCGAGGTCGCGATGCAGTCCGGCGTTCATGCTGCCCGGACGATCGCCCGCAGACTGCGGGGTAAGCCCGTTGGGTCTTTCAAGTACCGGGATCTCGGATCGATGGCGACGATCTCGCGCTTCCGAGCAGTTGTAACGCTCGGTCCGGTCCGGTTATCGGGCTTCATCGGCTGGCTCGTCTGGCTTCTCGTGCACCTGGCATTCCTCACCGGATTCAAGAACCGCGTCGCGACAGTCGCGAGCTGGACGATCGCCTTCGTCGGTCGCGGGCGACCTCAGCGAACGATCACCGTCCATCAAGCCCTTGGACCTGTGCTCGTCGAGTCCCGCTCTGACCCTCTTTCGGATCGGCTCATCGCGAGGTAATCTGCAGCCATGACCGTGACCGGGGCGCGGTCCGGTTCGGCTGCGGCGCATGCGTGGCCGCTGATCGGCCGCGACGAGGAGCTCGAGCAGATCTCCAGGATCTGGGCGAACGCCACGTGTCCAGCGGTTGCCGTGATCGCCCCGGCAGGCGTGGGGAAGTCAAGGCTGGCTCGCGAGGCCGTCGCGGCCGCGGAC
Organism: uncultured Solirubrobacterales bacterium; assembly: GCA_963701945.1. Lineage (GTDB taxonomy): Bacteria > Actinomycetota > Thermoleophilia > Solirubrobacterales > Solirubrobacteraceae > Palsa-465. Next base: position 451,491 of record CAVPBV010000005.1, read on the forward strand.
AGGGCCGGTGCCATGGTCTGCTGGGTGCAGGGCACGCGGAGCGCGGCGGCGGTGCCGCTGGCGGCTTGCGCGGAGCTTCTTCCTCCGGATGCCCGGGCGGACGATCAGCTGTTGCAGCTGCAGCGCACCGCCCGGACCCTTCGGGATCACGCCGAGGGCCGCCCGATCGTGATCGGCGTTGACGACGCCCAGCGGCTCGACCCGGCCTCGGCGGCGCTGATCCTCCAGCTCGCGATGACCGGCACCGCCTTCGTCCTGGCCACGGTCCGGTCCTCAGAACCGTGTCCGGACGCGGTGCAGTCGCTCTGGAAGGATGCCGGTGCGGAGCGCTTGGAGCTCGAGCCGCTGTCTGAAGCGAACACGGTGGAGCTGATCGAGGCAGTTCTCGACGGGCCGGTTGAGCAGCGCGCCTGCAGGTGGATCTACGAGACCTCGCAGGGCAACGTGCTCTACACGCACGAGCTCCTCCTGGCGGCGCGTGCCGCCAACGCGTTCGTCAGCGTCGACGGCTACTGGCGACTCGCTGAGCGCCCAGCTCCGAGTGAGTCCCTGACCGAGCTGATCGGCGGCCGCCTGTCCGAGCTCGATGGGGCCGAACGGCACGTGATAGAGCTGCTCGCCCTAGGCGAGCCCCTTCGCCTGCAGGAGCTCGTCTCGCTCGCCGGCCTTGAAGCGACCACGTCGGTTGAGGTACACGGGATCATCACGCTGGACGGCGCGAGCCCTGCCAGCACTGTCCAGCTGGCGCATCCGCTCTACGGGGATGTGGTCCGATCATCGATGCCGCTGATCCGGGCAGCCCAGACGCGCCGCGAGCTCGCCGGAGCGATTCGGGCGAGCCCCGACCGCTCGCGCGACGACGCGCTGCGGATCGCCCGCTGGCTGCTCGATGCCGGCGATCCCGTACCCGCGGACCTGATCATGGAAGCCGCCGCGGCGGCAGTTGCAGCGGGGGATCCTGAGTTTGGCGAGCGGCTTGGCCGGCTGGCCCTCGATGATGGCGCCGGAGGTCAGGCCGCCTTGCTGGTCGCGCGCGCCTGTGCCGTGCGTCAGCGCTACGAGGACGCCGAGGAGGTCCTGGCGCCGCTTGAAGGAGCGTTCGAGACGCAGGAGCAGGCGCTCGCTTATGTGCAGCAGCGCGCGGTCGGACTGATGTGGGGCCTGCGTCGAGCGGAGGAGTCCTTGGCCCTGGTGACCCGGGCCGTGGGGTGGTGGGATGATCCGGCTTGGCGGCGCAAACTGACGCCAATCAGGTTGCGAGCCGTCGCGATCAACACCGACTTCCGCATCGCGGGCGAGCTGTCCGCGCAGGCGCTCGCCGACGAGACACTCGAGCCGGCGGAGCGGCGGCAGGTGGAGGTCATCCATGCCGTCCAGCTGTTCCACGGCGGCCGCGTCCGTCAGGCTTACGAGCTGATCGTCCGGCTGCGCCCACCGATACCGCTGCGTGACGAGGCGGACGAGCTGGCGATGGTGATGTCGTCCATCGCCAGCACCGCCTCGGGCTTGGGGATCGACGAAGTCGAGGAGTGGATGAGTCGGGCTCTGAAGGACGCAATCCGGACCTACGACGAAGCGGCCGCGGGCATCAGCGCGGGCACGCTGGGTGGTCTTTGCATGTTGCGAGGCAGGTATGTGGACGCCGCCCGGTGGTTGAGGGAAGCTCTGGTCCACCTGGAATACCACGACCCGTTCTGGACAGTGAAGTGCGCTCACGCGCTGCTGGCCGGAGTGGCCTATTACATGGGGGACACGGAAGGCGTGGCGGCAGCTATGGAGCGCTGCCGGGCGGCGATCACGGGGGACCTGGTCAATACCGAGCGGGCGTACGTGGTTCGAGGCGAGGCGTGGCTCGCGTTGGCGCTCGGCGATCCGTCCCGTGCACAGCGGTTGCTCCTGGATTGCGCGGAGAGCTTCAGCGAGCCTATCTACGCGATGCAGCTGTACCACGAGGCGATGCGCGCGGGCGCGCCGCCACGCAGGGTGGTAGCGCCGCTGGCTGCGTTGCGGGACGAGTGCGACGCGCGTCTGGCGATGGCGTATGCGGACGACGCGCTGGCGCGAGCGGACGGGGAGGGAACGGCCGTGATTGCCTGTGTGGACGAGTTCGAAGCGATCGGTGCGCTCCGCCACGCCTCCGAGTGCGCCGCAGCCGCCGCCGAGATCTTCATCCAGGCTGGGCGCCAGGATTCCGCGCGACGGGCGGCCGCCCGCAGTCGCGAGCTGCATCAGCGCTGTCAGGGAGGATCCGCACCCCAGGTGCGCGGCCTCGACCCCGATGCCTTGAGCCTCACCGAGAGGGAGAGGCAGCTCGTCGAGCTGGCGGCGCAGGGGTTGTCCAATCCAGAGATCGCCGATCGACTCGTCCTGTCGGTCCGCACCGTCGAGTCGCACCTGTACCGGGCGATGCAGAAGCTCGGTGTCAAAGATCGCCGCGATCTCCCAATCGGGCTGCGGTAATACACCGCCATGAATCGATGTCACCCGTCTAAGCTGACGGCAGCGCGCTCCTGACGACTGAGGACCTCCAGTACTGGGGCCGCCGCGATTCGCAGGTGAGCAGCATCAGCGTGAAGGTGCGCAGCTCCTCGGGCGCCGCTTCGCGTTCCTCGGTGGAGCGCGAGGTCGTCTTGACCGCGTCCACCGCGCGCGCCGCTTCAGCGAGGATCATCGCCTGAACGGCGATGGCCCGAGATTGATTACGCAGCTTCCGCATCCGGGTCACCGGATCGATGATCAGGACGGTTCGGAGCAGGACCAGCACTCCGGCGAGAACCGACGATGTAAAGGAATGCCGCGACCAGAACTGGTGGACCCGACCTGTCGCGGATGTCGAGAAACACCAGAATGCTCGTGATCAGCATCACGACCAGGGCGTCCGACCACGCCAGGCCCCGCCTGAGCGACCAGTGCGAGCTCCGAGCCACGGTCCTCTCAGCCAGCCTTGCACTTGAGATTGGTCGACAGCGACCCGCCGCCGAACTTCGGCACCGAGTCGTTGACGTGGGTGACCGTCTCGGTGTTCGTGGTGGCGTTGCCATAGGCGTCGAGCACGAACGACAGTGGATCGAACAGCGGCGCCGTCTGGTAGGCGTCGTCGGTGGGCGTCTTGAACATCAAGCCGAGCAGCTTGGCCGACGGCAGCTGAGCAGCGTGGTCCTTGTCCTGCGCGAAGCGGTCATCGGCGGTGGCGTAGGCCCACTGCTCCACGCTGCCGTTGCCTGACGCGGTGACGCCTACGCTGCCGAACTGCGCCGCCGAGCCGAACGGGCGCCACGTTTTGGCCCCGGTGTAGATCCAATCCCCTGTGTTGGGGTCGGCGTAACCGTCGAAGTAAGCGCAGCTGTAGGACGTGACGTCCTGCGGGTTGACGCTGCCCGCGGCGGCGCCGGCTTGGAGGCGGTACAGGTGGTACCTGACCGGGAAGAGCGTCGTGTAGGCGAGCTGTCTCGTCGCCACGAGCAGCTGGTCGGTGGCCTTTTTCGCGTCGGCGCTGGTCCAGGACCAGTCCGCGGCCGCGTTCGTGAGATTGGCGGCGTTCTGGGCGGTGAGCCGCAGCTTGGTCCAGTCGCTGACCAGGATGTCGCCGGTCTCATCCAGCCCGACGATGTCCGCCGTGTACTTGCGGGCCAGGCTGGCACCGAGGTCTGCGGCGGTGGTGCGCACGTCGTCCTGGGCGTTGCTTCCGTCGGGGTTCTCGTTCAGGGACGAGGCTAGGTCGATCCCGGCCGACAGGAACTCCAGGGGAGCGGCGACCTCGTCCACCCCCGGCACGCTGGCCACGATCAGCAGCAGGTTGCTGACGATCGACGCGGCGTCGTACTGGACCGGCTGCGAACTGGTACCGACGTCTTCGTTGACCTCGGCGGCGATCGACCCGATCTCGGCCGCGTTGCCCTGGGAATCGAGCAGGGGCTTCTGGAGATCAGCGATCAGGCCCCAGACGCGCGGCACCGCGGTCCATTCGCTGCGCAGCTGACCGGTGACTTCGTCGAAGTCGGGACGCGTGAAGGAGCCGCAGTCCTTGTAGCCGGAGAGGGTGTCGTAGTAGCCCGCCCCGCCGATGGTGGACGCCCACGCCGCCCAGTTGTTGATGAGGTTCTGGTTGGTGTAGTTGGCCTCGATCGGGGTGCGGAGCGCCCCGTTCGGATCGATGTGCGCGGCGACGCAGTTCAGCACGGCCTGGTCGCCGGGGGTGGCGCGGTCCGGCCAGGGCATCGTCGGCAGCGACATGATGCCGGCTAGGCTTCCGGCCAGCGGCCGTCCGGGATCGTTGAGCTTCGAGGGGTAAGCGTCGTCCAGATAGAACTGGCTCGAGTTGTTGCGCGCGAGCAGGCCAGAGAGCCGTCCGGTCCCGGAGTGCTCGTGTGTCGCGACCTGTGTCCATGGGCTCGGATATCCCGGCGAGCCCGAGGGTCCGACCTGGGCGAACTGGCTGCTCGTCTTGCCGTTGAGCGCGTCGAAGAAGTACTGGCTTCCGCCCAGCTTCTGCAGCTGGCTGGCCGTGTGGTCCCACGTCCCGTTCGGGTCGCTTCCCGCGGGTAGCTTGCTCACGGCGCCGATCGAGCGGACGATCACGAGCGCGGTGGGGTTGAGGGTGCCGAAGAGACCCAGGTACGACGTCATGCCGAAAAGTCCTTGTTCGGTGTCCGGGAAGGTGCTCTGAAACTCGGGCTTGAGGTCGCCGGCGTTCAGGATCAGGACGTAGAAGCCGGGTCCGGACAGCTTCTGCGAGATGTACGTCGTCTTTGGCACCTCGCTGCCGGGCTCGTTGCTGCCGAGAGTCACGACCGCGGGATTTGCGTCGGGGGCGCCGGTGTCGAGCGGCACCCGCTCGGTGTTGACGAACGTGAAGTTGTTGCCGGCCAGATCCTCACGCAGGTAGCCGTGCAGGTCGCCGGCGGCCGTGCCCGAGCCTGGCGCCCCGAGACCCGCGTTGAGAGCCCCCTGCCCCACGGGGATTCCCGGCACCCCGATGGCCGAGAACGAGCTGCAGGGCGAGTCCTCAACCTCCTCTTCAAGGTCCTCATGGCAGCCGACCTCGGTCGACACGAGGGTCGAGACCGACGAGACGCCGATCGCGTTCAGCGCCTGGTTGATCGTGGCGGCCGCCGTCGGGTCGCCGTCATCGGGATCGGACGGCGTTGGTCACCTGCGGATCGGGCTTGGTGATCATCGCCAGATCGCTCTTGGAGAGCCGCTTGACCGCGCTCAGCAGGGCGGACGCGCCCGCGGGGTCGTTGCTGTAGGAGACGTTCTGCTCCTCGGCGAGCGTGCTCCGATCGAGGACCACCAGCTGGAGGGCCTTCGAATGGTCGGGTACGGGATAGAACTGCGAACCGATCGTGCCCGAGTCCGCCACCCGCACACCCAGGCTGCCGTTCGTCGTGGCGATCGTGTCGAGCGGGACGCCGATCGGCCCGGCCGAAAGCGCTGCCGACACCGTGGTCTTAGCGGTGGACTCGGTGCCGCTCGCGCACAACAGCTCCTCACTCGTCACGTGGCCCGAGGCGCCGGCACCGGCACCGGCAACCTCGAAGATGCTCACTCGGACGACGTATCGCCCCGGTCGATCCGGGCGCAGGATCGGGTGCGCGCTATGGATCCCCTGGAGCCGGGCTACCGAGCCGCGCGGGCGGGTGACGATCGTCCACCGGTAGACGAGGTGCTGCCCCGGGGCGGTCTTCACCGAGGCGGCGGCGCTGAACTGGATCGCGTGGCCGGTCTTGGCACGCCGCGAGATCCCAGCCGCGGCCACCGGAATGGCCGAAGGCATCGTGACCCGAAGCACGCGCTGCTGATAGACGCCATGACCGGCGTCTAGTGCCCACACGGTGAGCACGTTGCGCCCGGGGTGAAGGCCACTGTTGGCGTACAGGTTGATCGACCGCTCGCGTCCGCCCCGGATCGCACGCGGCGTGCCGCCGTCGACCCGCACGTTTACGGCGAGTCCTGGGCGCGCCAGGTTTACGCGGACCTCGGCGCCGCTGCCGCAGCCAGCCTGGGCCGTCGCGGCGTTGAACAGCCCGCCGACAGGACGGGCCATCACGAACGAGCGTTGGGTGAACCAACGCCGCCCTTGACCGTTCGACGTCCGTACGTACAGCGTGTTGCGGCCGAATCGCAGGCCCGGCGTAGATCCGTAGCGCAGGCTCGCGACCCGGGTGCTGCCGGTCGCAGTAGTCCGGAAGGCCCCGGTGGTCGTTTGCCCGCCCAGCGATGCCCGGAACGAACGCACTCCGGATCCGACCTGCACGACGGCCTGCACGGAGCGACCGAGGACGACCGCGTCCGACGACGGCCGGATGATCTGCGACGCCCAAGGTTGACGAGCCGCGTGTCCCGCGGGGCGCCTTGTCGCCGCCGATGCGGCGCCGCACGACATCACCACTCCCACCACGAGAGCGGACCGCACGATCGCGGTACGCAACCGCAGGATCCTGGCCATGGCAACACTGACACGTAACACGGTCTCACCTCTCTAGTCGTCCGGTCCGCGGGCTCCGGAGGGGGCCGGATCCCGGGCGAATGCGTCGTGGCGCGGAGAATGCCGCTCCCGCTCGTGCGCATCTTCAGTGTTCGACTACTGCACTTCGCGGCAAGGCCGGTTTAAGTAACGTCGCTGCGGCCATCAGGCGGCCACGCTCCGCCGACGTCGTCGGCGGGTGCCCGCGCGTTTGAAAGCGGGCGGTACTTAGGCCGGTCGCCGGCCGACTGCAGTAGCCGAGTACTGATGATTCCGGCGGCTACGGCAGGCAAGGTTCCGGTCCCCAACACACGCCCGCCAGAAAGGACCGAAAATGAAACGAATCCTCAATCCCCGCCGCTTGGCGGCGGTTACCGTCTCGGTCGGCGCCCTGGTCGCAGTTGGCGCCGGAGCGGCCAGCGCCGACGTCACGCCCAGCGCGGTGACCAGGACGTTCTCGTACATCGCGAAACCGAATTCGAATACCAGCACGGTTGTGAACATCGACTCGCTGCTGATCAACGCTCGGTGCGACTCGAGCGGTCGTCCGGTGGTGTTCGCCTTCACGTCGGCCGGCAGCGCGGACATCTTCGGACGGATCTTCGACGGCTACGGCAGGGTGCACATCCTCAAGAACACCTCGTTCACCAACAAGACGAAAGGCATCCAGCTCTCGCCGCTGTCCGGTGATTTCGACGCGACCGGGAGCGTGCTGTTCGAGACATCCACCGGCAAGGTGGTGACGGTCAACATCGCGTTTGACAACAGCACCACGCTCGTAAACCAGAAGGTCTGCACGGTGTTCGGATCGGCGATCGCGAGCTGAGTCACCCCCGGAATCGAGGGGAGGTGCGCCATCGCCGGCACCTCCCCTCGAGCGTCAGCCCTGGCGGAGCTGCGGATGAGACGAGTCGAGATGAGAGATGGCGGCCGTACATCGTGGAGAAGCTTGCGAGTCGCGGCGGCGCTGGTGTTGGGTTCGGCGACGGCGGTCCTGACGCTCCCTTCGGCAAACGCCGCCAGCGCTGGGGGGCGGGGTGGGGCGGGTCCGATCTTCGCCGCGGACCACCTTCTATTTCGGACTCGGGCGGCCCGAAGCTCGGGCACGTCGAGCGTTCTTCGCCGTACCGCAACCGGGTTCCGCGAGCTATCGCCGGTTTGTGACGCCTCGTCAGGTGGCGGCGTGCTACGGCGCCAGCTCCGCCGTGCGGATGGACAGTTCGCCGCTACGGGTGGGGGTACGACCTCGCGAGCGGGCTGGGCGTCCCCCAGTTGCGCAGCTCGCGCAACTGATCCCCTCACCTGCCGGCGCGGTTGCGGGTGGGTGTCCGACGACCGACGGCGCGGGATGATCGAGGACTGCCCTCAAGCCCCTGCGGCCGGCTCGGCCGGCTCGGCCACGACAGGGACCGCTGACGCCTTGGCGATCTCGACTGTGCCGTCGTCGCGTCGGCGCGGCCTGCTGGCCCGGGTCGCGGGCTGGCAGGCTCCGCCACGCAATCTCCTGCTGAGCGCGCTCGTGCTGCTCGTCTTTCCATGGGACGACATCCTCATCGACGCGTTGTATGGCGGCAACCCGAAGCTGCCCACGCTTGTTGTCTACGGCCTTTGGAGCCTGTTCGACTTCTTGGTGATCTGGGTGCTCCTGGCCAGCGGCCGCCTCGTGCGGCCGGCATTTGTGTACGGAGGCATCACCGTGGGGCTGGACGCGATGCTGGCGGTCGTGTATCTCGGGCTGACCCAGTACACCACCGCGTACATCGCTGCCACAGCGTTCCTCCGGGTGGCCTATCTCGGGCTGATCACCACGGTCATGTGGGTCCGCTTGAGCCACGGCTCGAGCTCGACCAGCTGGCGTGGACGATGGCTCGGGCTGGGCCCCCGCGCTTGGACCGCCGGTGTCGAGCTGTCAGCCCAACTGCCAGCGGGGGCTGACCAGGCAAGCCGGGTACCGCCGCTGTTCACGTTCGTGGCTCCGCTGCTGGTGTCGATCGCGGTCGCGTACGCGGGCACGTTCTTCGCCGCCCTCACCTGCGCCGGGCACGGAGCGCAGCACGTCTGCGGCCCCTACGGCCCGCCGATCGGCCACGCGTTCTTCTCCGAAGCCGCTCACATCGTGGCCATCCTGCTGGTCGCGCTCGCAATCGAGGCACGATTGCTCGTGGATCGATCCGGCCCTGAGGAACGCGCAGTGATCAGCATCACAATGCTCGGCCTCGCCGTCGGCATCGCGGCTTCGCTGACCGCAGGCGCTGCGAATTCCGAAACGCTTCCGCTCGTCTTTCCGCTCACGGTACAGGCGCTGGCCATCGGGGTCACGACAACGCTGATGCTGCCGTTCCTGCGGTTCTCGCCATGAGCCATCCGGGTTCCATTCGACGGCCTTCGCGTGGGACGGTGAGCCTCGGGAACCGGTGACAGGCGCTCCCGACGCGTCTCCCTCGCCGAACAGTACGTCCGGTAGGTAGTCATAGTTCGTCTTGCCGCGTGACATTTGGGCCGACGCCGGCGGCTCTGGTGGCCGGACGGGCCTACCAACTCGGCGAAATCGGCGGGCGCGCCGGCGGCCCGAGGCGTCCTGCCAGCGGGCCTCCCAGTACCCGATGGAAGCTAACGCTCACGAGTAGTCCAGATTGTCGTCAGCGGTGCTGAATGGAGGGACAGATTGGCCGTATTTGCCGCACGGCGACATTGCGTCAATCACGGGACGGAAGCAATTAGTTGTCTACGTCCCCCAAAAGCCCCGTATCCAGGGCTTTCCCAGTGCGCCCGAGAGGACTCGAACCTCCACGGACCAATCAGTCCACAAGGCCCTCAACCTTGCGCGTCTACCAATTCCGCCACAGGCGCTGGAGGCGGCCAGTATAGCCCTGCGAGGTCTCTCGGAGCGGATCTTGGGCTCGGCCGGGTGGGCTGGCCGAGTGCCTCGCCGTGCTTCCGCGGCCGGATCGATGGCTCCGTTCGCTCCGTGGAGTTGAGTCCGTCCTGGAGGAGCGCTAATGTGACGAACACATGTTCGACCCAGCCCCGGTCAGCGAGCAAATCGAGCAAGGAGCGAACCGATGGATCTGACCAAGCGCCAGCAGGAAATCTTCGAGTTCATCAAGCGGTATTCGGCGAAATATGGCTATCCGCCGACCGTGCGCGATATCGGCAAGGCGGTCGGACTCGCTTCATCGTCGACGGTGCACGCGCATCTGGCGAACCTGGAGAAGATCGGGCTGCTTCGGCGGGATCCGACGAAGCCGAGGGCGATCGAGATGCTCGACAAGGCCACCGCAGGCGTGCGCAGCTTGGTGCGCCCAGGGCTGCCTCTGGTCGGGCAGGTCGCAGCCGGCCAGCCGATCCTCGCCGAGGAGAACATCGAGGACTACGTACAGACACCGTCGTACGCGGGCGGGACCGACGGTGAGTACCTGCTCCGGGTGCGCGGTGAGTCGATGAAGGACGCCGGCATCCTCCAGGACGACCTGGTCGTGGTGCGCCCGCAGGACACCGCGCAGGACGGCGAGATTGTGGTGGCGCTAGTGGGGGAGGAGGCGACCGTGAAGCGCTTCTTCCAGGAGGCCGATCACGTGCGGCTGCAGCCCGAGAACGAGGCGATGGAACCGATCCGCAGCCGGGACGTGCGCGTGCTGGGCAAGGTCGTCGGGCTGATGCGGAGCATGACGTGACCAGTTGCACGCTCCCAGAACCTTCCTCACTGTTCGAATCGGTCGACGAGGGCGGCACGCTGGACGAGCTGATCGTTTCGGTGTGGGAGGGCCTGCAGGCTCACGTGGCCGTCGAGTGTCCGGTTTGCCGCGAGGAGATGGCGCCGGAGTACGGGGTGCACGCGCGCGCGATCGGCGGTCGCTGCTCGACGTGCGGCTCGTCCGTTCGCTGATCACAGATTTGGCCACCGCGCAGTGAGCGCGGGCGCAGCGACAGTGGCGATGGCCGGTGGCGGTGGGCCGGTGGGGTGGCGGTGGCGGCGGCGGTAGGCCGGTGGGGTGGCGGTGGCGGTGGGCGCGGATTAGTTGACCGCACCGGTGGGCACGGTCGTATCGACCCTGCGCCACGCACCGGGCTATGCTTGATCGCTGGAGGCCGAGCAGTCGCGGAGGTGATCAGCCTTCGAGGAAAGTCCGGACATCACAGGGTAAGGGTGGTTGGTAACGCCGACCCGGGGAAACCCGCGGGAAAGTGCCACAGAAAAGACACCGCCTAAGCCTGGAGCCGCTGCAGAGCCCCAGGCCGGTAAGGGTGAAATGGTGCGGTAAGAGCGCACCGGCGTCGCGGTGACGCGGCGGCCAGGTAAACCCCACTCGATGCTAGGCCAAGCAGGACCGTTTGCAGGTGACCCGCCAAGGTCCGGGTAGGCCGCACAGATGGATGGCTGCTCTCGACAGAATCCGGCTTACAGGCCTCCTACGGAAAGACCCCGCCCCGGCGGGGTCTTTCTATTGGTCCGGTTGGCGGCGGGGGTGCGGGTTGGCGGCGGGGGTGCGGGTTGGCGGCGGGGGTGCGGGTTGGCGGCGGGGGTGCGGGTTGGCGGCGGGGGTGCGGGTTGGCGGCGGGGGGTGCGCGGTTGCCGGCGGTGCGCGGTTGCCGGCGGGGGGTTCGGTCGCACGAGCGCGTGAGCGGGATCGTGTGGCGGCACGCCCCAGCAAACTTTGGCGCTGAAGTTGACATATACGAGGGAGGCTTCATCGCCAAAGTCCCTGTGGACAGCGGCGGCTCGGGGTTCTGCGGCGGGCGGCGCGAGCCGGGATGGGCGTCCCACCGTGTCGACGGTGGCCGATCAGCTACGCAGGGATCTGGCGTCCGCGAGTGCGGTCAGCGCGGCGGCGTCGCCGGGGACACCGTGGACGGCGCCGCCCGGGAACGCCGCGGCGCTCCCCAGGTACATACCGCGCAGGGGCGTGCGGTAGGGCGACAGGCGCGGGACGGGCCGGAACACGACCTGGCGCAGGCGGTAGCTGCCACCACCGACGTCGCCGCCGACGAGGTTGCGATCGCGCCGCTCGAGCTCGCCCGGACCCATCACATGGCGAGCGAGGATCAGGTCGCAGAACCCGGGCGCGAACCGCTCGACCTGGGCCTCCATGCGCTCGACGAGCGGCGCGACCTCGGCGCTCCAGTCGATCCCGGTCCGTGGCCCGCGCGTGTAGGCCCACGCCGTGTGCTTGCCGGCGGGTGCGCGGGAGGGATCGGCGAGCGATTGCTGGCCGACCAGCAGGTAGGGCCGATCCGGAAGGCTGTGCCGGCCGGTCGCGAGCGTCCGGAGCAGCTCGGCGTCGTCACCGGCGACGTGCACGGTGCCGGCGCCGCGGGCCTCGGGGGCCTCCCACGGAATCGGGCCGTCGAGCGCCCAGTCGACCTTGACCGTCGCCGGCCCGTAGCGGTAGCGGCGAAGGAGCGCGCGGTAGCCCGGCGAGAGCGCGTCGCCGGCGAGTTCCGCGAGCGCGTGCGGCATCACGTCGGCGATCACGAGATCGGTGGCGATGCGGTCAGCGCCGAGGAGCCGGTTCCCGCCGGCAATCCGGTCAGCGCCGGGGATCCGGTCCGTGCCGGCGATCCGTACACCGGTGACGCGACCGTGCACCGCCTCGATCGCAACGACGAGCGCGCCCATCCGTACCTCGCCACCGCGCTCCCGGAGATAGCCGACGAGCGCGTCGGTGAGCCGCTCGGCGCCGCCGGCGGGGCTGGGCCAGCCGACCGCGTGCCCCATCAGGTTCAGATACACGGCCGTCGCCGCGCTGCCGGCGCCCGTCATCGGGACGTCGCCGTGCGCCGCCGAGCCGTACAGCCACGCCCGCGATCCGTCCCCCTCGAACAGGCGGTGCCCGAGTCCCTGCGCCGAGCCCGCGAGCGCCGTGCCGAACCGAGCCGCGCCGACCGGCCCGAGGTCGCGGACCAGCGCGGCCGCTCCGCCGATCGGCGGGAAGGCGCCGAGCATCGTCGCCCGGACCGCGTCGAACGAATCGAGCAGCGGGGCCACAAACGCACGCCACCGCGCTCCGTCGCCCGGCCGCACGGCATCGAGGCTCGCCGCCGTGCGCTCGACGTCTCGGTACAGCGCCACCGCCCCGCCGCCTGGCAGCGGGTGCGCGTAGCACGGGTCCGGATGGATCCAGCGCAGGCCGTGGCGCTCGAGCGGCATGCGCGCGAACACCGGCGACGCGGCGCCGGCCGGGTACACCGCCGAGAACGTGTCGTGGCGAAAGCCCGGCAGCGTCAACTCCTCGGTCCGGACCGCGCCGCCGGGCCTATCGGCGGCCTCGAGCACCGTCACCGGATGCCCGTTCTCCGCGAGCCGGATCGCCGCGGCCAGGCCGTTCGGTCCGGCGCCGATCACGACAGCGCTCAGTTGACCCGCCACGGCATTGGGTGGGGAAGGTGGAGGAGGCGCGCCACGCGGTGCTCGGCGACCCTCAGCGCGGCACGGGCGCGCCGGCCAGCGCCAGCACCATGCCGACGATCGCCGCGCCGACGAGCGTCACGACGATGCTGCGGCGCAACAGGAGCAGCGCGATCGCGGCAAGCCCGAGGATCACGAACTCCCATGTCTCGCGCAGGGCCGCCGTGAGCGGGATCGCGGCGCCGAAGATCGCGCCGATCGCCGCCGGGCCGGCGCCGGCGAGAAACGCCTGCGCTCGCGGACTCGTCCGCACGCGCTCGAACTGACCTCCTCCGATCAGCACGAACAGGAACGACGGCAGGAACGCGATCAGTGCCGCGAGCGCTCCGCCCCCGACGCCGTGAGCCGCGTAGCCGACCGCGGCAACGGTGGCGACGACCGGGCCTGGGGTGATCTGGCCGAGTGCGACCGCGTCCAGGAACTGCGACGAGGTCATCCAGTGGTAAGTGTGGACCGCGTCGCCCTGCATCAGCGGGATGATCACGAAGCCTCCGCCGTAGGACAGCGCCCCAACCTTGAACGCGACCCACGCCAGCGCGCCGAGGCCGCCGGCGCCGGCGACCGCAGCGGCGAGGGGCACAATCGCCGGGGCCCAGCTGTGAACGCGCGACCGGTCGCCGAACCCGCGGGCGATCCCGAGCTCGATCAGTCCGCAACCAAGCAGCACGAGCACCAGGTAGCGGCTGATCAGCGCCGCTGAGGCGAGCCCGAGCACGACGTAGACGAACCAGCGCTCCCGCTGGGACGTTCGCTTGAGGCTCGGCCCCGCCAAGCTCGCGGCCGCGCTGACCGCGACCGCGGCAACCGCGGCGCCCGCCCCGGCGCCGAGGCCGCGCACCCACACGGGCGGCGACTCGCCCAGGAACACGACCGACAGCAGGATGATCAGGACGACCGCCGGCACGATGAAGCCAAGACCGCCGACCACCGCGCCCCACGGTCCGGCGACGCGCCGGGCGAGGAAGATCGCCAGCTGGGTCGAGGCGGGACCGGGCAGCAGGTTGCAGGCCGCGAGCGCATCCTCGAACTCGCGCTGGTCGATCCATTGCTCGCGCTCGACGACCAGGCGGCGCAGCAGCGCGATGTGAGTCGGCGGCCCGCCGAGCCCGGTGACGCCGATCCGCGTCCAATCGAGAGCGACCGTCCGCAGCGGAACGCGTTCCGCGGCGGCCGCCATCAGTCGGCCGGTCCCGGCCTGCCGGCGACCCGCGCGAGCCTCGCGCCATCGAGCCGGTGGAGAATCCAGTCGTCGAGTCGGCGCGCACCGATCTTGTCGTAGAAGCCAAGCGCGAGCTCGTTCCAATCGAGCGCCGCCCACTCGAGCCGCGCACACCCGCGCTCGACCGTGATCTCGGCGAGGTGGGCCAGGAGCGCGGCCCCGACGCCCGCCCGCCGGTGGACGGGCGGGACGTACAGGTCCTCGAGCCAGATCCCGGTCCGCGCCTCCCACGTCGAGAACGTCGAATGGAATAAGGCGAACCCCGCCGGCTGCCACTCCGCAGGCTCCTCGCGCGTCTCGGCGATCACGGCCTCCGCCGACGGCGCGGGTCCGAACAACGCCTCCTCGAGCAGCGCGGGGGTGCCGGTCACCTGCTCGGGGGCGCGCTCGTACTCGGCAAGCTCGACGACCCAACCGAAGATCAGCGCAACGTCCTCGCGCCGCGCGTCGCGAATCTGGACCTCCACGCTCAAGGCGGCCTGACAATAGCCGGTGAGCGGGTTGGCGCTGGCGCCCCGCGAGCGGTTCCGACAACATGGGCGACGATGCCCCGCGTCCCGAAGACGATCACCGCGCCCATAACCCGCGTCGGCGCCGCCGCACAGAACGCGCTCGAGGTTGCACGATTCGGCGGGCTCGCCACCGATGATCAGCCGTCGCCCTACGAGGTGAGAGCCGAGGAGCGCGTGTTCAAGCTCCGTCGCTACTACCCGGGGACAGACGAGGGCGCGCCCGCGGTCGTGCTCGTCCCGCCGCTGATGCTCGCGGCCGACGTCTACGACGTGTCTCGCCGGAGCAGCGCGGTGACGATCCTGCACGAGCACGGGATCGATCCCTGGGTGATCGACTTCGGCGCGCCCGAACGCGAGCAGGGCGGGCTCGAACGCACGCTCGGCGACCACGTGCTCGCGGTCTCCGAAGCGGTCGACCGCGTCAAGGACGAGGTCGGCGGCGACGTTCATCTCGGTGGGTACTCGCAGGGCGGCATGTTCGTCTACCAGGTCGCGGCCTACCGGCGCAACGATGGGCTCGCGTCGCTGATCACGTTCGGCAGCCCGGTCGACACGCGCCAGGGGGCCCCGTTCGGGATACCGGGTCGATTCGCGGGCGAGGTCGCCGAGGTGCTGACGCTCCTGTTCCGCGGCGGCGGCGTCCCCGCGTGGTTCAGCCGCAACGGCTTCCTGCTGCTCGATCCGGTCAAGACCGCGCGCAACCGGATCGAGTTCCTGCTCCAGCTACACGACCGCGAGGCGCTGCTGCCGCGCGAGCGTCAACGCCGATTCCTCGAGGCCGAGGGCTGGGTGGCCTGGCCTGGGCCGGCGCTCGCGGAGTTCGTGAATCAGTTCGTCGCCCACAACCGAATGCTCGAGGGCGGGTTCGTGATCGAGGACCGCCTGCTCAGCCTGGCTGATATCGCGGTTCCGGTCCTGTCCGTCGTTGGGACGGTCGACGACATCGCGCCCGCCGGCGGCGTCCGCGCGATCCGGCAGGCTGCGCCGCGCGCCGACGTCTACGAGCTCGCGATTCAGGCGGGACATTTCGGTCTGGTCGTCGGGTCGCTCTCGAGCACGGTGACGTGGCCCACGGTGGCGGCTTGGGCCCACTGGCGATCGGGCGACGGCGAGCTGCCCGAAAACGTCAGCCCGATCACGGATGAAGGCGCAGTCGAGCTCGCGCCGCAGGTTCGCACGAGCGTCGGTTACGGGGTGGAGCTCGCCGCCGGGGCTGGGGTCGGGGTGGCGAGGTCCGCGCTCAGCGTCGCAGAGCGGGCTGTACGCGGCGCGCGCGACTTGTCGCGGGAGGCGGCCGCGCAGCTCCCGCGGCTGGTGCGACTCGAGCAAATCCAGCCAAACACCCGGGTCTCCCTCGGGCTGCTCATCGAGGAGCGCCGTCTCCGCGCGCCGCGCGATGTGTTCTTCCTCTACGAGGACCGGGCGTATGAGGCCGGCGAGGTTGGGGAGCGGATCGACAACGTCGTCCGGGGATTGCTGTCGGTCGGCGTTCGCCAGGGCGAGCACGTCGGGGTGCTCATGAGCGCTCGCCCGAGCGCGCTGGCGGCCGTGGCGGCGATCAACCGGATCGGCGCGGTCGCCGTGCTGATGCGTCCCGACGGCGACCCGCGGCGAGAAGCGTCTCTGGGCCAGATCGAGCGAATCGTCGCCGACCCCGAGCGCGCCGGACTCGCCGCGGAACTCGAAGGCATCGAGACATTCGTGCTCGGGGGTGGCGGCGCGCCAAGGGACCTCGGCATCGCGCGCGCGACCGACATGGAGCAGATCGACCCGTCCGCGGTGACACCGCCGCGCTGGTACCGGCCGAACCCCGGGCGCGCCGGCGACCTTGCCTTCATCGTGTTCAGCGGCGAGGGCGAGTACACGCGCGCGAGCCGGATCACGAATCGGCGGTGGGCGCAGTCGGCGTTCGGGACGGCCTCGGCGGCGGCGCTTGGTCCCTCCGACACCGTCTACAGCATTACGCCCGTTTACCACCCGTCCGGACTGATGATGAGCATCGGCGGAGCGATTGCCGGGGGCGCTCGCCTCGCGGTGGCCCGGCGCTTCGACGTGTCCACCTTCTGGGAGGAGGTCAGGCGCTACGGCGTGACGGTGGCGTCGTACACCTGGACGATGCTCGACGCGGTCGTTGACGCGCCGCCGCAGCCGGCGGAGCGACACCATCCGCTGCGCCTGTTCATCGGCTCGGGTATGCCGCGCGCTCTGTGGCGGCGGGTCGAAGAGCGGTTCAATCCGGCGCGTGTCGTCGAGTTCTATGCCTCGACCGAGGCGGGAGCGATCCTCGTCAACGTTCGTGGCGCGAAGCTCGGCTCGATGGGTCGCCCCTTACCCGGCAGCGCCGAGGTGAGGATCGCCGAATACGACCTCGAGACCGAGGGATTGACGCTCGGTCGCGACGGGTTCGCCAGGCGCTGCGGCGTCGACGAGGTCGGGATGCTGCTCGCGCGGGTGGGCCCCAACGACCAGCTCAGCACCACGCCGCTGCGTTCGCTGTTCGAGCGGGGCGACGCGTGGGTCGTGACCGGCGACCTGTTCCGGCGCGACGCGGACGGCGACTACTGGCGGGTAGACGGCGCCGGCGACGTGATCCACACCGACAACGGACCGGTGTTCACCACGGCGATCCGGGATGCTCTCGGCGCGATCCCCGCGGTCGATCTGGCGCTCGCCTATGGGGTGCCTCGCGAAGCGGATGACCACGACGTCGCGGTTGCCGCGGTCACGCTGCGCGCGGGGCGCGAGCTGACCGCGCGCGAGCTCAGCCGCGCGCTGGGTGGGCTCGAGCGCGAGTCGCGGCCCGCGCTCGTTCACGTCGTCGAGCGGGTTCCGGTCACGACCTGGTTCAGGCCGCTCACCCAAGAGCTCCGCGCGGCGGGCATCGCCGAGCCGGCCGAGGACGGTCAGGCGTGGTACCTCGACGCCGGCGGCGAGACCTACCGGGCGTTGACCGCACCGGCGCGGCAACGACTGATGCGGCCGGCTACGACGAAGCGGGGAGCGTCTCGCCCGAGTACAGCTTGACGATGCGCACGGTGCCCGCCGGCGCCTCGTTGATGCAAAGCTCGCAAAGCACGCATTCGTCGAGGTTGTCCTCGACGATCTCGACGCCGTCCGGGCCGGATTTGAAGATGTCGACCGGGCACACCTCGGCGAGCTTGGCAGCCAGTCCGGGGTCGCTCGCGACCGGCTCGTCGACCTCGACCGCGATGAATAAGGCGCCGCCGTCAGGCGCCGCCGACTTTCCCATCTCCGGGGTCATGCCTTCGCCCCGATCCGTTCCTTGACGATCTGCGGGATCTCCGAGATCTCCTCGGCGACCACGATCCCGGCGTCGGCGAGGCGCGAGATCTTCTCGGTCGCCGTGTCCTCCTTGCCCTCGACGATCGTGCCGGCGTGTCCGAAGCTCATCCCCGGCATCTCGTCCATGAACCGGCCGGCCATGAACGCAACGATCGGCAGGCGCGAGTTGTTATCGGTCACCCACCGCGCCAATTCGGCCTCCATCCGGCCGCCCGGCTCGGTGTAGATCACGATCGCCTGGGTGTCGGCGTCGGCCTCGAACAGGGGCATCAGCTCGGCGTAGGTCGAGCCGATAATCGCGTCGCCGCCGATCGAGACCGCGGTCGACTGGCCTAGGCCGGCGGCGGTCAGGGTCGAGGACATCTCGGTGGTCATCCCGCCCGAGCGCGAGATCACTCCGACCGGTCCCGGCGAGTACGACTTCGCGGCGTCGCGAGCGGGCCCGCCGATGCCGCCCATCTTGATCACTTCGGGGACGATGATCCCGAGGCAGTTGGGTCCGATGATCCGGGCGCCCCGCTCGGAGGCGAGCTCGACCATCTGCGCGACGTCGCCGCGCGGGATCCGCTCGGTGACGATCACGACCAGCTTGACGCCGTTCTCGAGCGCCTCGAGCACCGCGTCCTTGGTGAACGCGGGGGGGACGGTGACGACCGAGCCGTCGATCGGTGCCCCGTGGTGCTCGACCGCCTGCGCGACCGTGTCGAACACCGGCACGCCGTGCACGTCGCGGCCGAGGCGACCGGGGGTGACGCCGCCGACGATCTTGGCGCCGGCGCCGTAGTCGAGGCACTCGCGCGTCAAGTTCACGGCCTCGCGGCCGGTGATGCCCTGGACGATGAACGTCGTGTCGGCGTCGATCAGGATGGACATGGGGTTAGGAGGCCGTTCCCTGGATCTTGACCACGGCCCGCCGCGCGGCCTCGTGCAGCGAGACGCTCCGATCCGCGTACTCGACGCCGTACCTGTCGAGGATCTTGAACCCCTCTTCCTCCCAGGCGCCGGGGATCCGGAAGATCGCGATCTTCTCCGCGGGGTCGTAGCCGAGCTCGACGCAGGCCTTGATCACGCCGCGGGCGACGATGTCCACCCGGGTGTTGGACACGATCGACATCATCACCGCGATCTTGTCCACGCCGGGCTTCTGGAGGACGAGCTTGGCCAGCCCGCATGCCTTGCGCACCGACGGGTTGCCGCCGATCTCGCAGTAGTTGGCGGGGTCGCCGCCGTGGGCGCGGACGGCGTCGAACAGCGTCAGCGACCCGCCGCCAGCGCCGATTACCAGGCCGAGGTTTCCGCTGAACTCGGTTACGTTCCCGGCCACGCCGCGGTGATCCTGGGCGTCGACCTGCTCGCCGGCGAGCTCGAACGGCGTCGGCTCGCGCGCCAGGCGCGTCTCCTCGTCGCCGACCCCGAGCTCGTGCAGCAGCGCCTGCTGGCGCGGCCGCGCCTCGTTCTCCATGTCCATGTGGGCGTCGAGCGCGACGAACGAACCGTCCTCGAGCTCGCCGAGTGGGTTGATCTCGGCCAGCGTCATGTCGTACTGGAGGAACAGGCGCGCGAGCCGGGCGACGATCGGCGTCAACCGATTCAACGCGCTCCCGCTGACGCCGAGCGAGGCGATCAGCTGCTTGGCCTCCCACTCCGAGAACGGCGCGCGGGTTGAGAAGTGGCGGCGCGCGACATGGTCGGGGTGCTCCTCGGCGACCTGCTCGATGTCGATCCCGCCCATGTCGGAGAAGAGCATCACCGGGCGCTTGCGGATCCCGTCCCAGACCACGCCCGCGTAGTACTCGTGCGCGACCGCGGCCCGCGAATCGACGAGCACGCCGCGCGGCATGTGGCCGCCGATCTCGAGGTCGAGGATGTGCTCGGCGTCGTGGGCCGCCTGCTCGGGCGTGTCGGCGAACTTGACCCCGCCGGCCTTCATCCGGCCACCGCTCAGGACCTGGGACTTGATCACGACCGGCCCGCCGATCTGCTCGGCGACCCGGCGGGCCTCGTCGCTCGTCTTGGCGAACCCGTGCTTGGTTACGGGGATCCCGGCCTTGGCGACGATCGCGCGCGATTCGTACTCGAAGAAGCGCATCGGGCGCCCGAGGGTAGCGGAGCGGGCCGGTGAGAGTCGTCACACCTACGGTGGCGTAGCTCCGGTGGACGCCGGGTGGATGCCGGGGTGAGCGAGCAAACGGAGTAAGCCGATCAATCTGGTAATGTCGATTAGGTAAGTGGAGTAACTCCGTAACGTCGCCTGCAGGGGGTCCTGATGAGATCACGATCACGCCGAACGACCGGTGCCGCCTTAACCGCCGCTATCGCCGCGCTCGGTCTCGCGGCCGTGCTCGCCGGTTGCGGCGGCGCCTCGGACTCGACGAGCTCTGCCAGCTCGGGCTCCGGGTCCGGCTCGTCGAGCAACGCCGCCGCCACCAGCGGCGCCGGAAACACGCAGCTTCAGCTCGTCGCATACTCGACCCCGAAGAAGGCTTATGACGCGCTGATCGCCGCGTTCGCGCAGACGAGCGGCGGCAAGGGCGTCTCGTTCGGCGAGTCGTTCGGGGCGTCGGGATCCCAGAGCCGCGCGGTCGACACGGGCCAACCCGCCGACGTGGTCGCGTTCTCGACGACCCCCGACATGACCCGTCTGGTTAAGGACGGGATCGTCTCGAAGAGCTGGGACGCGAACCCGGAAAAAGGCTTCTCTAGCGATTCGGTCGTGGTGTTCGTGGTGCGCAAGGGCAACCCGAAGCACATCACCGGCTGGGATGACCTGACCAAGCCGGGCGTCGACGTGATCACGCCGAACCCATCGACGTCGGGAAGCGCGCGCTGGAACATCCTCGCCGGCTACGGTGCCGAGCTCAAGGAGGGCAAGACGCCGGCCGAGGCGCTCGCCTACATCCGCACGCTCCTGACCAAGAACGTCAGCGTCCAGGACTCGAGCGCGAGCGCCGCGCTGCAGACGTTCACCGGTGGCAAGGGCGACGTGCTGATCGACTACGAGAGTGACGCGCTCTCGGCCGTGAAGGCCGGCGATGCGGTCCAGATTGTCTATCCGAAGCAGACGATCCTGATCCAGACGCCGATCGCGGTAACCGCCAAGAGCTCGCACCAGACTCAGGCCCAGGCGTTCGTGAACTGGCAGTGGTCGACCGCGGGGCAGACGGTCTGGGCGGAGAAGGGCTACCGCCCGGTGCTCGCGGCGGTGGCGTCGCAGTTCGCGAGCAAGTTCCCGACCCCGCCGGACATGTTCACGATCGACTACCTCGGCGGCTGGACGAGCGTCACCAAGACGTTCTTCGCCCCGTCCACCGGCTCGATCACGAAGATCGAGGAGGCCGCGGGGGTGCCAACTGCCAGCTGAGACTCACGCGCTGCCGGCACCCGCGCCGGCACCGGCAGCGCCGCAGCACCGCCGGCGAGCGGGTGCGCGGCTCACTGGAATCAGCGCGGGCGGGCTCGGGCTCGGCGTCTGCATGCTGTACCTGAGCGTGATCGTCCTGATTCCGCTCGCGGCGGTGCTCGTCAAGGCGTTCTCATCGGGACTCGGGACGCTGTGGAGTTCGATCGACAACCCGCTCACGATCCGGGCGCTCGCGATCACGGTCGGCGCGTCGCTGATCGTGGCCGCGATCGGCGCCGTGATGGGGACGCTGGTGGCGTGGGTGCTCGTCCGCGACTCGTTTCCGGGCAAACGCGTCGTCAACTCGCTGATCGACCTGCCGTTCGCACTCCCCACGGTCGTCGCCGGACTGACGTTGATCGCGCTGTACGGACCGGACAGCCCGGTCGGGGTCCACCTCGCGTACACCCGCGGGGCCGTGATCGTCGCGCTCCTGTTCGTCACGCTGCCGTTCGTTGCCCGCTCGGTGCAGCCGGTCCTGATCGAGCTCGACCAGGAGGTCGAGGAGGCGGCCGCGTCGCTCGGGGCTTCGAACGCCACGACCGTCAGGCGAATCGTGCTCCCGGCGCTCCGCCCGGCGATCATCTCGGGAGCCGCGCTCGCGTTCGCGCGGTCGGTCGGCGAGTTCGGATCGCTCGCGCTGATCGCCGGCAAGGTGCAGATCGCCTCGATCGTCATCTACGCCGACATCGAGAGCGGCTCCGAGCAGTCGGCGGCGGCGCTGTCGGTCGTGCTGATGGTGATTGCGCTGGCGGTGCTGTTCGCGCTGAGGCGATTCGGGGCACGCGTTGACCGTTAGCCGCCGGACTACCCTGTCGCTCCGAGGCGTCGCGCTCCTGTACCTGACGCTGCTGTTGCTCGCGCCGCTGGCGATCGTATTCGGGCGCACGTTCGAGCACGGCATCGGCACGGCGTGGGCGTTCATGACGACGCCGGCGGCGGTCAGCGCCTTCTGGCTGTCGGTGCTGATCGCGGTGATCGCGGTGCCGCTCAACACGATCTTCGGCGTGGGGTGCGCACTCGTGCTCGCCCGCAGCCGCGCGCCACGCGTCGGCAAGGGCATTCTCGACGCGCTGATCGACCTGCCGTTCGTGGTCTCGCCGGTGATCGCCGGGCTCGCGCTGATCCTCGTCTACGGCCAGGGCGGGTGGTTCGGGAGCGTGTTCTTGAACAATGGGATCCGGATCATCTACGCGGTCCCGGGCATGGTGATCGCGACCGTGTTCGTGTCCCTCCCGTTCGTCGTGCGCGAGGTCACGCCGGTGCTGCGTGAGGTCGGCGACGAGCAGGAGCAGGCGGCGGCGACGCTGGGTGCGTCGTCGTGGCAGACGTTCTGGCGGGTCACGCTGCCGACGATTCGCTGGGGCGTCGCCTACGGCGTCGTGCTGACGACGGCGCGGGCGCTCGGCGAGATCGGCGCGATTCTCGTCGTGTCCTCGAACGTGGCTGGCTCGACGCTGACCCTGCCGCTGCTGCTCTACCAGCGAGACGACCAGGTCGGCGCCCAGGTGACTACGAGCGTGTACGCGCTGGCGACGGAGTTGGCGGTGATTTCGGTGGCGGTGTTACTGCTGATGACCTTGTTCGGGTCCAGAAGGGAGAAGGCGGGATGAGGATCGAGGCGGAGAACATCTCCAAGCAGTTCGGCGACTTCACCGCGCTCGACAACGTCTCGCTCGACGTCCCCGAGGGAGCGCTGACCGCGCTGCTCGGGCCGAGCGGCTCGGGCAAATCGACGCTCCTGCGGATCGTCGCGGGCCTCGAGGAGCCCGACGGGGGAGTGGTCCGGATCGCCGGCCAGGACGTGACCCGAGTGCGCCCGCAGGACCGGGGCATCGGGTTCGTGTTCCAGCACTACGCCGCGTTCGCGCACATGACCGTGTTCGAGAACGTCGCCTTCGGGTTGAGGATCCGTAAGCGCAAAGGAGACGAGGTCCGCGCCCGCGTGGACGAGCTGCTCGACCTGGTCGGGCTGACCAAGTGGTCCGGTCAGCGACCGCATCAGTTGTCCGGCGGTCAGCGTCAGCGGATGGCGCTCGCCCGTGCGCTCGCCGTGCAGCCGCAGGTGCTGCTGCTCGACGAGCCGTTCGGCGCGCTCGACGCCAACGTCCGCGCCGAGCTCCGGCGCTGGCTGCGCCGCCTGCACGACGAGCAGGGCGTGACCACCGTGCTCGTGACCCACGATCAGGAGGAAGCGATGGAGGTCGCCGACACGATCGCGGTGATGAACAAGGGGACGATCGAGCAGGTCGGCCCGCCGCGCGAGGTCTACGACAAGCCGGCGAGCACGTTCGTGATGGGCTTCCTCGGGCCCGTGAGCAGGATCGAGGGCAGGCTCGTCCGCCCGCACGACGTAAAGCTGTCGCTGACCGAAGGTCCGGGCTTGATCGAGGCGATGGTCAAGCGGGTCGTGCACCTCGGGTTCGAAGTCCGGATCGAGCTCGAGCTGACCGGCGGGGAGCCGGCCCGGGCGCAGTTGACGCGTGGCCAGAACGAGGAGCTCGAGCTGGCCCCGGGTGACATCGTGTTCGTGCGTCCACCCGCGGTACCCAACGTGCCCGGCGATCCCGCGGACGCGACGGCGGCCGCCGCTGTAGGCGACGTCGGCCCTGAGAGGCTAAGCGCGTGACCCAGGCGACCGCCGCAGGCGACGGATTCAGTGCCTGACTCAGGCCACTGCGCAAGCGACGGATTCAGCGCGTAACCCAGGCCTCCGGGTCCTCGGCGAGCCGGTCGATCGCCGTGGGCAGCTTCCCTGAGGCCACGTCGGCGACCGTCACGTGCTCTACGACCTTCCGCAGGTTGGCCCTGACGGCGATCCAGACCCGGGGCAGCGCCTCCGAGGCGCCCGGGTAGGACGTTTCCTCGGGCGGCCCGCCGCGGACGCTCGCGAGCGGCCCCTCGACCGCCCGGATGATGTCGGCGATCGTGATCTCGGCGGCCGGCTTGGCCAGCCGGAAGCCGCCGTCGGCGCCGCGGTGGCTACGCACGATGCCGGCGTGCCGAAGCTCGCCGAGGATGTTCTCGAGGAAGTTCAGCGGGATGTCCTGGGCGGTGGCGATCCGCTCGGCCTTGACCGGCTTCTCATCGGTCGCTGCGGCAAGCTCGACCGCCGCGCGCACCGCGTAGTCCGCCTTGGCCGAGATCCGCATGGCCGCGCGCCCTACACCGCCGCCGCGGGCTCGAAGCCGTAGGCCTCGGCCAGCTCGGGGTCCTTGTGGGCGAGCATCTCGGCCAGCGACACCATCACCTTGCACTGCTTCCAGGTCGCGTCGTCCTGCATCTTTCCGTCGATCATGTGGACTCCGCGCCCGTCCGGGATCGCCTCGAGAACCTTCTTGGCGAACAGCACCTCGTCCGGATCGGGGCTGAACACCTTCTTGGCGATCTCGATCTGCACCGGATGGAGCGACCAGGCGCCGACGCATCCGAGCAGGAAGGCAGCCCGGAACTGCGTCTCGCAACCCTGGACGTCGCGGATGTCGCCGTAAGGGCCGTAGAACGGAAGGATGCCGGCGGACGTGCAGGCATCGACCATGCGGGCGATCGAGTAGTGCCACGGGTCCTGCTGCGCGGTGACGCGCGGAAGCTCCGGATCGGCCGCGTCGGGGTCCTCGATCACGCGGTAGCCCGGATGACCGCCGCCGACCCGCGTGGTCTTCATCCGGCGCGAGGCGGCGAGATCGGCGGGGCCGAAGCTCATGCCCTGCATCCTCGGACTCGCCGTCGCGATCTCTTCGAGGTTGACGACGCCGAGGCCCGTCTCGAGGATCGCATGGATCAGGATCGGCCGCTCGAGCCGGGCGCGGGCCTCCAACTGGGCGAGCAGCCGATCGACGTAGTGGATATCCCAGGGGCCCTCGACCTTCGGGATCATCATCACGTCGAGCTTGTGGCCGATCTCGGTGACGATCGTCGTGATGTCGTCGAGCACCCACGGCGACTCGAGGCTGTTGACGCGCGTCCACAGCTGGGTCTCGCCCAGCTCCATGTCCTTGCCGACCCGAATCAGGCCGGCCCGGGCGGCCTCCTTGCGGTCGACCGGCACAGCGTCCTCGAGGTTGCCGAGGAGGATGTCGACGGTCGGCGCGATATCGGGCACCTTCGCCACCATCTTCTCGTTCGAGAAGTCCAGGAAATGGATCATCCGCGAGGGTTTGAACGGGATCTCGAGCGCCGGCGCGGGGGCGCCGATCGCCAGGGGCTTTCCGAAGTCACGGGGGTTTCGCATTGCCGGAACGTTAGTTGGGTTGAGCGTGCGGGGCGGCGCACGCCGCGCAAGGCGACCTGACATTCTCAGGGTCATGAGCGAAGTCGACACTGATCAGACCACCCGTGAGGCGAGCGGTGCCCACCCCTACGGGCGTTATCTGGAGGAGTTCGAGGTGGGCGCCGTATACAAGCACTGGCCGGCCAAGACCGTGACCGAGGCAGACGACCACCTGTTCTGCCTGATCACCATGAACCACCACCCGCTGCATATCAACGACGTCTACGCCGCGCAGTCCCAGCAGGGGCGCAACGTCGTCGTCGGACCGCTCGTCTACTCGTTGGCGCTGGGCATGAGCGTCTCGGACGTGAGCGGCAAGGCGATCGCGAACCTGGCCACCGAGGAGCTCAAGCACCCCGCGCCGGTGTTCCACGGCGACACGCTGTTCTGCGAGTCCGAGGTGCTCGAGGTACGCCCGTCGCAGTCCAAGCCCGACCGCGGCACTGTCCGCGTGCATACACGGGTGCTCAACCAGGACGGCGTGCTCGTAGCGGAGTTCAAGCGCCTCGTGCTGGTTCCGAGACGGGAATCCGGGGACAAGGCAGGTGTCGGCCAGTCGGCCGAATCGAACGTCGAATAAGTAGTTAGCCGAACCGGATTTCGGCCATCTGCGGGTCATATTCGCGCTGGCCCGGGTAGGATCGAGAGTCCCTCGAGACACTAGGAGTTGCTGAACACCCATGGCCCATACCGCACCGACGCACCAAGCCAGCTCCAACCACTCCCGCCTGCAAGGGTGGGTAGATGAGGTCGCGGCGCTGACCCAGCCCGACGACATCTACTGGTGCGACGGCTCGGACGAGGAGTACGACCAGCTGGCCCAGACGCTGATCGAGGCCGGTACGTTCGAGAAGCTCTCGGACTCCAAGCGATCGGGCTCGTACCTCGCGCTCTCGGACCCGGCCGACGTGGCTCGGGTCGAGGACCGAACGTTCATCTGCTCGGCGACCGAGGAGGACGCCGGTCCGACCAACAACTGGACCGACCCCGACGAGATGCGCCAGGCGCTCACCGAGCTGTTCCGCGGCTCGATGCGGGGCCGCACGATGTACGTCGTCCCGTTCTCAATGGGGCCGATCGGGTCGCCGATCTCCTACATCGGCGTCCAGCTGACCGACTCGGCGTACGTCGCCGCGTCGATGCGGATCATGACCCGCATGGGACAGGAGGCGCTCGACGAGCTCGGTGAGGGTGGCGAGTTCGTGCCGTGCCTGCATTCGGTCGGCGCGCCGCTCATCGACGGTGCGCAGGACGTCCCGTGGCCGTGCAACGCCGACAACAAGTACATCGTGCACTTCCCAGAGACGCGGGAGATCTGGTCGTTCGGGTCGGGTTATGGCGGCAACGCGCTGCTCGGCAAGAAGTGCTTCGCGCTGCGGATCGCCTCGGTGATGGCGCGCGACGAGGGCTGGCTTGCCGAGCACATGCTGATCCTCAAGATGACCTCGCCCGAGGGCGTCAGCAAGTACATCGCGGGTGCGTTCCCGAGCGCCTGTGGCAAGACCAACCTGTCGATGATGATCCCGACGTTGCCGGGCTGGAAGGTCGAGACGATCGGCGATGACATCGCGTGGATGAAGTTCGGCAAGGACGGCAAGCTGTACGCGGTCAATCCTGAGGCCGGCTTCTTCGGGGTAGCGCCGGGGACGAGCAAGAAGACGAACCCCAACGCGCTCACGATGCTCGAGCAGGATGTCGTGTTCACCAACTGCGCGAAGACCGACGACGGCGACATCTGGTGGGAGGGGATGGGCGACCCACCGGCGCAGCTGACCGATTGGCGAGGCGACGACTGGACGCCGGAGTCGGACAAGACGGCAGCCCATCCGAACGCGCGCTTCACGGTGGCGATCGCCCAATGCCCGTCGATCGACCCGAGGTGGGACTCGCCCGGCGGGGTGCCGATCGACGCGATGCTGTTCGGCGGCCGGCGCGCCACCGTGGTGCCGCTCGTGTACGAGGCGCGCGACTGGGAGCACGGCGTTTTCCTCGGCTCGACCATGTCCTCGGAGAAGACCGCCGCGGCCACCGGGAACGTCGGCGAGCTTCGCTTCGACCCGATGGCGATGCTGCCCTTCTGCGGCTACAACATGGCCGACTACTTCGCCCACTGGCTCGAGGTCGGCCGCCGTCGGGGCGCCAAGCTGCCGCGGATCTTCTACGTGAACTGGTTCCGCAAGGACGACGACGGCAAGTTCCTGTGGCCGGGATACGGCGAGAACTCGCGGGTGCTCGCGTGGATCTTCCACCGCCTGGAGGACGGTGCGGAGGCGAACGACACGGCGATCGGCCTCGTGCCGCCGGTCGGCGAGGGCGGCATCGACACGAGCGGTCTCGACATCGAGCGCGAGGCGGTCGAGAAGCTGCTCGAGGTCGACCACGACGCCTGGATCGAGCAGCTTCCGCAGATGCACGAGCACTACGGGAAGTTCGGCGACAAACTTCCGGATGAGCTGCGCGCTCAGCTCTCCGAGCTCGAGCGGCGCCTCGGTGCCGGCTCGTAAGAGCAGCTCTTAAAAACGCCACGTACCCTGACGGGCGTGGCGCTCCCGTTCATACCGTCTGACGCCGCCATGCTCGCGGTCCAGGCCGGCGTGGTCGCGGCGCCCCGGCCGATCGCCCGCGTGGCGTGGCTCGAGCGGTTCCGCGGACGCGGCTGGGCGCTGGTGCCGATCGGCTCGATTGTGGTCGTGATCTTCGCGATCCGGTACGTGTCCGACACCGCCACGGGCCTGACGGACCTCGCGCTCGTCGCGGTGCCGATCCTGGCCGCAGTCGCGCTCGGGTGGGCGATGCGCGGGGCCAAGCCGCTCGCGGCGCTCGCGGCCATACCGTTGTTCGTGCTCGCGTGGAGGAGCGAGAACACGCTCGCGGGCGAGGCAGCGGCCACGTTGCTGTCCGCGCTCAGCTGCGTGACGCTCGGCGTGCTGCTCTCGGCGGTGACGCCCGCTCGATGGCTCAAGGCGGGGATCGTGCTGATGGCGGCCGCCGACGTGTGGCTTGTGGCGACCGACCTGCTCCAGTCCCCGAACAACGTGCTCGTCGCAGCGCAGCCTCCCGCGGGTCTGCCCCAGCTACAGGCAGAGGTCTTCGGAAGCGTGTCGATGGGTTACGGCGACCTGTTCGTGGCCGCGTTGCTCGGAGCGGTGCTGGCGTCGCAGTGGCGCCGTCAGTGGCACGCGGCGGTGCTGACGCTCGTGATCGCCGGGTGCTTCGACCTGCTGTTCTTCTTCATCAACGAGCTCCCGGCGACGGTGCCGGTCGCGCTGGCGCTGCTCGTGACCGAGAGCTGGCAGTGGTGGCGCCAGCGCCGGCTCAGTGCTGTGCGTCGCCACCCGTCGATGCGGGCGGACGCGATTCCTCGGCAAGCGAGGTGATCGCCAGCGTGCCCCGGGCCGCGTCCTCGAGCACCTCGGTGGCCTCCTCGGCCGAGCGCGCGTAGAGCTCGACGAGCAGGTGGACGACGATCCGGTCGTCGTCGTGCTTGTGGAAGCGCACGTGGGTAAAGAACTCGCGGGTGCCGTGATCGCCGAACGCCGCGTAGGAGAGCGCGTCGCCGGCCTCGGGGCCCGAGCACGTCTCGACGTCATCGGCGTCGACCGTGACCGTGCAAGACGCCACCCACGGCGTCCCGGCGATCATCCGTTCCCAGCGGTCCTCGATCGGCTCGACCCTTCCGTTGTGGAAACCGAGGTGCGGCTGGTCGTGCATGCACTCGAGGCACTGGACGACCGCCTCCTGCATCTCATCGACGACCTCGCCGCGCTCACCCGTCTCGGGATCGATCCGGTGAATCCCCTCGTAGTGCACCTGGACCTCGAGGTTCTGCGACCAGCACCGATAACAGCGGAGCCAACTCCGTACAGACGTTGAGCCCTCCATCGCCTTGATTCTACGATGGCGCTGTGAACGAGCACCGCGAGGGCGGCTGATGCGGTTTCGCACAAGGGCGCTCGGCGCGATCCTGGCGGGCGGAGGCGGTCGCCGCATCGGCGGCGACAAGGCGATCGTCGAGCTCCAGGGCCGGCCGCTGATCTCCTACCCGCTCGAGGCGGTGCGGGAGGCGCTCGGACAGGTCGCGATCCTCGCCAAGGCCGACACGAAGCTTCCCTACGTGTCCGGAGTGACGGTGTGGATCGAGCCCGACCCTCGGGCCCACCCGGTGGTCGGGATCATGCAGGCGCTGGCGCTTGCCGACGGCCGCCCCGTGCTCGTGTGCGGCGCCGATCTGCCGTTCGTCACCGCTCGATTGATTCGGAAGCTCGCGCGGGCCAATCCTGGTCGGGCGCCGGCGGTGGTGGCGTCCACGCGAGGGGTGATGCAGCCACTGCTCGGGTGCTACCAGCACCGGGCGCTCCCGTTGCTCAGAGCCGAGGTGCAGACGCGTCCGGTGGAGGAGGCGATCGCGGCGATCGATCCGGTTTTGTTCGAGGTCGAGGACCCAGAGGAGTTGTTCGACGTCAACTCGCCCGACGATCTGCTCCAGGCCGCGGCGATGCTCGACCGGAGAAGGCTGTCGGCCCCTTATTAGCCGCATCCGGCACCGGACATCCGGTCCGGCGTTTGTCTAGCCGAACGTGAAGTCGTAGGCGCTGACGCCGGGCGGCAACTGCACCGTGAACGTGAACTGTTGCGCGGTCGGGAACGAGATCAGTGAGTACAGCCGCTCGCCGGTCACGGTCAGGACGCCGTTCTTGACGTCTGCGCCGGCGTGGGCGTTCGGGATCGGCTGGCCGTCGAGGAGCACGCGGCCCTGGCGCGGGACGTTGCCGGCCGAGGTGAGGACGAGATACACGTGGGCGGCCTGCACCGCGCCTGACACCGATGCGCCCGACCCCTCGACGGTGATCGACTCCTGCGACGCGTTCCATGGGCCCTTTAGCGCGAACTGGTTCAGGCTGAGGCTCGACGCGCCCTGGTAGTCGTGGTTGCCGTTGACCAGCTTGGCCGCGAAATTCTGCTGGCGCGGCTGGGTGTCCAGGTAGGTCTCGGGTGTCCCCAGGCCGGCCGAGGCCATGATCGCGGTGGCGGTCATCGGCGGCGGCAGGCTGGTGGCGCCGGCGTCGGCCAGCAGGGCGCGGACCGCGGCCTCGCTCTGCTTGTAATCGCCCTCGCCGAACTGAACGTGGCGGACCTGCCCCTTGGCGTCGATCAGGTACTCGGCCGGCCAGTACTCGTTCTGCCACGCGTTCCAGGTGCCGTACTTGTTGTCCTGGACGACGGGGTACTTGATCCCATCCGAGCTGATCGCCTGGCGGACGTTGCTCGCCTCCTGCTCGAACGTGAACTCGGGCGTCTCGACGCCGACGATGTCGAGGCCGTACTTGTGGTACTGGGCGTACAGGCCCTTCAGGAACGGGAGCGTGCGCAAGCAGTTGATGCAGGTGTACGTCCAGAAGTCGACCAGCACGACGTGACCGCGCAGCCCGGCGAGCGTGAGCGGCTTGTCGCCGGGGGTGTTGAACCAGTCCTGGTTGTCGGTGAAGTTTGGAGCGGTGCCCAGGTCCTTGAGGGAGGGCGTCGTGACGCCAGGGATCGCGACCTCGCGCTCGGCGGCGGTGGACACCGGATGCGATGCGGCTTTCTGCTGCGCCGTGACGAACCGCGACGTCGGACGCAGCGAGGCGAGCCGCTTCTGGACCGCGGTCGAGTTCTCGAGCGCTCGCGTCGGATCGACGAACACCGCGGGGAGACTCGTGTCCTTGGCGAGGTCCTCCTCAAAGCGGATGTCGACGTTGAAGATCATCAGGACGCCGGTCGCGAGCAGCACGACGCCGAGAGCGCGGTTGATCGTGTTGCCGCGCCCGACGCGGCGGATCCGGTCGATCACGGCGCGTCCGGCGAACGCGTATACGAGCAGGACCGCGGACAAGCCGACCGCGTAGGAGATCGCGACCAGAACCACGCGGGCGTTGGCGCCGCTTGACGCGCTGACCGACGTCACCGCGGCCAGGATCGGACCGGCGCACGGCGCGCACACGAACCCGAGCGCTGCGCCCACTCCGAGCCCCGACCAGAAACCGGTGCCGCGGGATTTCGGGCCGAAGCGGCCGAGTCGCGATAGCGGCGCTTCGATGCGGGCGGTCAGGTCAGGGATCAGCAGCGCGACGCCGAACACGATCAGGACCACGATCGCCAGCGTCCGCGCGGCGCCGCTCGCGAGACCCACGCCCTTGACGAGCTGGGCGAGCAGCACGATCGCGATCGTGAACGTGATTCCGAGCCCGATCACGATCCCGATCGGACGGCGGCGGCCGCCGGTGGCGCTCGAGGCGAGCAGCGCGGGCACGACCGGCAGTACGCACGGGGTGATCGCCGTCCCCGCGCCGGCGATCAGGGCAAACAGCATCAGCAGGAGCATCTGCGCCTAGATGATGCGCTCTAAATTCTTGCGAAAGAGTTAATGGGCGCCAGCTTCTTATGAAGCTATTAGCCGCCGATCGCGGACATGCTGCGAGCGGGCTGGATGAACCCGGGCTCGCCGACGTGGTGCTTGAGCTCCTTGAGCCAGACCGCGTCACGGATGATCTGCGCGAGCTCGTCGTCGTCGGCTCCGTCGCGGAGCGGGCCACGCAGGTCGGTCTCGTTCAGCGAGAACAGGCACGTGCGCAGGTGGCCGTCCGCCGTCAGGCGAACGCGGTCACAATCGGCGCAGAACGGCTCGGACACTGGGTTGATGAAACCGATCTTGCCGTTGCCGTCCGCGAACCGGTAGACGCGAGCGGTCGCGTGGGGCTCGCGCGGCTGGGGCTCCAGCGGGTAAACGGCGTCGATCGCGTCGCGGATCTCGGCTCCGGTCAGCACCTGATCCTCATTCCAGGCGTGGTCGGCGTCGAGCGGCATGAACTCGATGAAGCGAACCTGGTAGGGGGTCCGGCGGGCGAACTCGGCGAGCGGGATCACCTCGTCCTCGGTGAACCCTCGCATCGCGACCGCGTTGATCTTGATCGGATGGGCCTCGGGGAAGCTCGCGAGGTGCTCAAGTCCCCGCAGCACCTGCGGGAGGGCGTCGCGGCGCGTCAGCTCGAAGAAGCGATCGCGCTGGAGCGAGTCGACCGACACGTTGAAGCGGTTGATGCCGGCGCGGACGAGCGCCTCGGCGTCGCGCTCGAGCGAGAAGCCATTGGTCGTGACCGACAGGTCGTTGACGGCGCCGATCGCGGCGAGCATCTGCGCCAGCCGCGGGAACTGCTTGCGGACGAGCGGCTCTCCTCCGGTCAGGCGCACGTCGCGCACGCCCATCTCGGCGAAGAGGCCAACGAGACGCTCAATTTCCTCGAAGGTCAGGATTTCGGCTCGTTCGAGCCAGGGCAGGCCCTCGGCCGGCATGCAGTACTGGCAGCGGAAGTTGCAGCGGTCGGTCACCGACACCCGGAGATCGCCGATCAAACGCCCGTGCCCGTCGCGGAGTGGCTCGCGCTTCATTAACTGAAGCCTAGCGGCCGGCACGCGCTTGGGAGGAAAGTCGGACTATTTCCGACTTTCTTCCCGAGGGTCGGAGGCGAGCAGGCCGAACGCGACCATGTCGTCGCGGCCGGACTTGCTGACCATGTACGACCGCAGGACCGCTTCGCGAGTGAACCCGCAGCGTTCGGCGACGGCCTGCGAGGCGGGGTTCCCGGTGGCCGCGACGAGGTCGATCCGGTGCAGGCCCAAGTGCACGAACCCCCAGTCGGTGATCAGCCGCACCGCGCGGGTCATGTGTCCCTGGCCGCGCCCTTCCGCGCCCAGCCAGTACCCGACCTCGGCCCGCGCGTTCTTCCACGAGAAGCGCATCAGCGAGATCGATCCGAGCAGACGGTCCCGATCTGCGGAGTCGACGACCGCGAACGGCGCCGAGGCGCCGGCGTGCAGCGCGTCGTGGCGCTGGAGCAGGTAGTTGCGCGCGTCCGACGGTCCGTAGGGATACGGCACCCGCGTCCAGCGCGAGATCTCGGGGTCCTGACAGGCGGCCACCAGCGAGTCGAGATCCGAGTCGCGCCACGCGCGGAGCGCGGTCGAGCCGTCGACGAGCGGCTCGCCGGGGAGCACGATTCGGCGCGGCAAGCTCTGGCGGCGGCGCATGCCCCTCATCGGTCGAGGTCCCGCGTGGCCCGGTCGGCGAGCCCGCGCTCGAGCGTGGCAGCGTCGAGGGTCGGGTCCTGTTGGTCGAGCCAACGGACGGCTTGGGCGCGCCCGCCAAGCGCGCGCAGCCCGCGCTCGCCGTGCTCGACCGCGAAGTTCTCGAGCGCGTGGCGCCGGCGCGCGTGCTGGCGGCGACTGGGGAGGTCGATGCCGGCCCGGTGGCTGTCGAGCGCTCGTGCCAGCCCCTCGATGCCGGTTGGGGGCGGGACCGACGAAACCGCGCATACCTCGGTATCGGGGGCGCCCAGCGCAAGCAGCGCCGCCTTGAGGTCGGACATCGCGCGCGTGGCGGCCGAGCCGAGATCGGTCTTGGTCAAGACGAGCACGTCGGGAACCTCCATGATCCCAGCCTTGAGGAACTGGAGTACGTCGCCCGACGCGGGCTGAAGCACGACCGCGACGGTGTCGACGGCGTCGGCGACCTCGGTCTCGGACTGGCCGACGCCAACGGTCTCGATCACGACCACGTCGAACGCCGCCGCGAGTGCCTCGGAGGCGGCGCGGGTAGCGGGGGCGAGGCCACCGAGGCGGGTGCCCGCGGCGGTCGAGCGGATGAACACCTGGCGATCCTTGGGATCGGCCTCGATCCGGGCCCGGTCGCCCAGCAGCGATCCACCGGACCGGCGCGAGCTCGGATCGACCGCGAGCACGGCGACTGATCGGTTCTCCGAGCGCCAGTGAGAGACCAGCCGCGACAGCAGCGAGGACTTGCCGACGCCGGGCGGGCCCGTGATCCCGACGATGTGCGCCGGCGCCTCGCCTCCCAGCCGGGCGGGGGAAACCTCGGCGAGCAGCGCCGCCGTCTGCGCACGCGCCTCCGGGGCGCTGCTCTCGAGTAGGTTCAGCGCTGCCGCGGCGGCGATGAGATCACGGTCGCGCAGGCGTTTGCCGAGCTCGCGGCCGTCTGCCGGGGCGCGGGTGCCGCTCAAGCTCCGACGGCGCTCTCGACCCCGTGGCGCGCGGCGACCAGGCCGATGATGTCGCGCATCATCCGGTTCAGGTCCCAGTCCTTGGGGGTGTAAACGGCCGCGATTCCGGCCTCGCGCATGGCGGCCGCGTCGTCCGCCGGAATGATGCCGCCGACCACCACCGGGACGTCCTCGGCGCCGGCCTCGCGCAGTGCCTCGAGCACCGCCGGGATCAGCTCCCGGTGCGACCCCGACAGGATCGACAGGCCGATGACATGGACACCCTCCTGCGCGGCCGAGTTGGCAATCTGCGACGGCGTCAATCGGATGCCCTCGTAGACGACGTCCATGCCGGCATCACGCGCTCGGACGGCGATCTGCTCCGCCCCGTTCGAGTGGCCGTCGAGGCCGGGCTTGCCGACGAGGAACTTGAGCCGGCGCCCGAGCGCCTCGCTGACGCGCTCGACCTCCTCGCGGAGCTCGGACACGCCTTCGCTCGGCGCCGCGGTGGCATCCCCGACGCCGGTCGGCGCCCGGTACTCGCCGAACGTCTCGCGCAGCGTCTGCGCCCACTCACCGGTGGTGGCGCCGGCGCGTGCGGCGGCGATCGTGGCACCCATGATGTTCTCGCGGTCGTTTTGAGCGGTTTGGGCGAGCTGCGCCAGAGCCTCGTCCACGGCCGCCTGGTCGCGCCCGGCACGCCATTGTTCAACGGCGTGGCGTCGCTCGGCCTCGACCTCGGGATCGACGACGAGAATCCCGCCGTCGCCACCGGCCGTCAGCGGCGAGGGCTCGGTCGAGGTGAACTTATTCATCCCGACGGCGACCTGCTCGCCGGACTCGATCCGCTGCCAGCGCTTGCGATGCGACTCGACCAGCGCGGCCTTCATGTAGTCGACGGCCTCGACCGCGCCGCCAAGCTCCGCGACGCGATGCATCTCGTTGCGGGCGCCCGCGAGTAACTCGGCGACGAGCCCATCCATCACCTTCGAGCCTTCGAAGATGTCCGGGTACTCGAGCAGGTCGGTCTCGTAGGCGAGGATCTGCTGGAGTCGCAGCGACCACTGCTGGTCCCACGGCCGGGGCAGGCCGAGCGCCTCGTTCCACGCCGGCAGCTGAATCGCCCGCGCGCGGGCGTTCCGGCCAAGCGTCACCGCCAGCGCCTCGAGCGCGATCCGGTAGACGTTGTTCTCCGGTTGGGCCTCGGTCAGGCCGAGCGAGTTGACCTGGACGCCGTAGCGCAGGCGGCGGTGTTTCTCGTCCTCGACGCCGTACCGCTCGCGGCCAAGCTCGTCCCACAGGATCGCCATCGCCCGCACCTTGGCGTGCTCCTCGATGAAGCGAACACCCGCGTTGACGAAGAAGGAGATGCGACCGAACACGCTCCCCATGAGCTCCTGCGAGACGCGCTGCTTGACGGCATCGAGCACCGCGATCGCGTTGGACATCGCGAACGCGATCTCCTGGACGGGTGTCGCGCCCGCCTCCTGAAGGTGGTAGGAGCAGATGTTGATCGGGTTCCACTTGGGCACGTGCTCGACGGTGTAGGCGATCGTGTCGGCGATCAGGCGCATGCTCGGACCCGGCGGGAACGCATACGTGCCACGGCTCAAGTACTCCTTGAGGATGTCGTTCTGGGTCGTGCCCTGGAGCTTGTCCTCGGCGACTCCCTGATCCTCGGCGGCGACGATGTACAGCGCCAGCAGCCAGGCCGCGGTGGCGTTGATCGTCATCGAGGTGTTCATCTGGTCGAGCGGGATGCCGTCCAGCAGCGTCTCCATGTCGCCCTTGTGAGCGATCGAGACGCCGACCTTGCCGACTTCGCCTCTCGCGAGCTCGTGGTCCGGGTCGTATCCCGTCTGAGTGGGCAGATCGAACGCGATCGAGAGGCCCGTCTGGCCCTTCTCGAGATTCTTGCGATAGAGCTCGTTTGAGCGGCGGGCGTCCGAGTGCCCGGCGTAGGTGCGCATCATCCAGGCGCGATCGCGCTCGGGCAGACGGTGCGAGGGCTGCTCCGGCATGAGGCCGGATTGTATGAATCCTGCGATGCCTGGGGCAGCGGTTGCCCGACGGGGCGACCTCCTCTGTATGGTCAGAACCATGCCCGATCAGAGTTCAGCCTCCACCGAACACGCGCTCATCCAGGAGATCACCGGGCCGCTCGCGACCCTGCCCGACGACCCGCTGCCGATCGTCACCGACGTCGAGTTCCCCACCGCTTTGCGTGGGTATGACCGGATCGCGGTCGACGCCTACGTACGGAAGACCGCCCAGCTCGTCGCTGAGCTACAAGCGACCCGTTCTCCCGACGCGGCGATTCGGCGCGCGCTCGAGCGCGTGGGGGAGGAGGTCTCGGGGATCCTCCAGCGCGCCCACGAGACCGCCGGGCGGATCACCTCCCAGTCCCGCAGCGAGGGCGAGAACCGGCTAGAGGCCGCGCGTCAGGAGGCGGCGCAGATCGTCTCCTCGGCCGAAGAGCGGGTCCGCGAGCTCGACGCCGAGACCGACCGGATCTGGGCCGAGCGTCACCGCATCGTCGAGGACACACGGGAGCTGGCGCAAGAGCTGCTCGGGCTGACCGACACCGCCGCGAACAGCTTCCCGGCTGAAGCCGTGCCGGTCGGAGCCGCGGACGCGGCCGAGGGTGCCGGCGCCGGCGTCGCGGAGACCGAGGAGGTCGAGCCCGAGGACATCTTCGCGGACGAGGATGAGCCGTTCGCAGGTGATGACGAGTCCTTCCCGGAAGAGGAGGACGAGCGTCTTTCGGAGGGGGAGGAGCCGGCGTCGGACGTCGAGCCGACGGCGGTTCTCCCGGTCGTGGAGCCCCACGCGGCCGAGGATGACGACAAGCCTCGCTGAGGCGCGCCGGCGTCGCATTTGATGCGACTGATCGACGTCATGCACCTGGGCGTTCCCCGGGTGATCGGAGCGTGGGTCGTGGACGACGTGGTGATCGATCCCGGCCCGACGTCGTGCCTTCGCTCGCTGCTCGAGGGGCTCGATGGCCAGCACCCCCGGGCGCTGCTGCTGACACACATTCATCTAGATCATGCCGGCGCCAGCGGCTCGCTCGTCCAGCGCTGGCCCGATCTCGAGGTGTACGTGCATGAGCGCGGCGCCCGCCATATGACGGATCCCGAGCGGCTGCTGGCGAGCGCTCGGATGCTCTACGGCGAGGACATGGATCGCCGCTGGGGCGAGATGGTCCCGGTCCCCGAGCAGAACCTGCGCGTGCTTCACGGCGGCGAGACGCTGTTCGACGGCGCGTTCGAGGTCGCGTACACGCCCGGTCACGCGTCGCACCATGTGTCCTACCTACACCACGACGGAACCGCGTTCGTCGGTGACACGGGCGGGGTCAGGATCGCCAACTCGTCGCTCACGGTCCCGCCGAGCCCGCCGCCGGACATCGACGTCGAGAAGTGGCACGAGTCGATCGAGCTGATCGCGGCATGGAAGCCGGAGCGACTCGTGATGACCCACTTCGGCGCCAGCGAGGACGTCGAGGCGCAGCTCGCCGAGCTGTCGGCGCGGCTCGACGACTGGGCCGCTCGCGCGCGCGAGCAGGACCTCGACACGTTCATGGCCGGCGTCCGGGCCGAGATCGCCGAGCACGCCGACCCCGAGCTGCTCGAGACCTATGAGCAGGCCGCGCCGGCGGATCAGCTGTACGCGGGACTCGACCGGTACTGGCGCAAGCGTGCAGACGCGGTCCGCGCGGGCTGATCAGCCGCCGGGAGGTATCCTGGCTGAGATGTCGCAGACGGTTGAGCTGCCGCGCGTAGGCGGGCCGGGCAGCGACCTCGGCGGGCTGTGGCGAGTGGTCGTGCTCAACGACAACTTCAACACCTTCGACCACGTCGCGGAGACGCTGTCACGCGTGATTCCGGGTGTCACGCTCGCGCAGGGTTACCGTCTCGCCGATCGGATCGACAAGACCGGTTGCGCGATCGTCTGGAGCGGCCCACGGGACGAGGCCGAGGGGTACTGGGAGCAACTGAACGGCGCCGGCCTGACGATGGCGCCGCTCGAATCGGCGTAAGCGTTCGCGGCGGTCGCTACACCGGGCCGGGGAGCGATTTCGCGCGCTGGCGTTCGGGGCTGACCCGGACGACGTTCCACACGATCCCGAGCCTCTCGAGCAGCGCGATCAAGAGTCCGGTCGGGTCGGCCAACCGCTCCCACGGACGCAGACCATGAAATGCGGATGTTGGGAACGCATGGTGGTTGTGGTGCCAGGCCTCGCCCATCGACAGCGGCGCGAGCCAGAACACGTTGCGCGACTCGTCCTCGACGTCGAATCGCCGGCGACCGAAGAAGTGGCAAACGGAGTTGATCGACCACGTGACGTGGTGGAGCAGGAACACGCGCACGAACCCGCCCCACAGGACCGCGGTCAGCGCCGCTCCAATGCCGCCACCGACGACCCACCCGAGCGCGAATGGGATCGCGAACCCGAGCACCACCCACAGGAAGAACAGCTTGTCGATCACGCGCAGGGCCCGGTCTTTGAGCAGGTCGCCCGCGAACCGCTCACGGTCGGCGGTGCCAACCGACTCGAACAGCCACCCGACGTGCGCGTGCCACAAGCCCTTGACGCCTCCCCAGAACCCCGGTCCGCTCAGGTGCGGCGAGTGTGGGTCGCCCTCCTGGTCGGTGAACGTGTGGTGCTTGCGGTGATCGGCGACCCAGGTGATGACCGAGCCCTGCATCGCCATCGACCCGAGCACGGCGGCGATCGCGCGGAACGCCCGGCTGGACTCGAACGCGCGGTGGGTGAACATCCGGTGGTAGCCGAGCGTCACCCCGAGCGCGGTGAACACGTACAGGCCGACCAGAAGCCCAAGCTCGAGCGGGCCGATCGCCTCGTTCCACAGCAGCACAATCGCAGCGATCAATCCCACGAGCGGGAGCGGCACGCCAACCAGGTTGACGATCTTGTGGGCGCGCGTCATACGGGCCAAGGATAGGACCTCATCCTCGCTCCCAACGTTGGTTTACCACGTTTTGGTCAGGCGACGGCGGAGGGTTCCGGCTCGGGCAGCGGCGCCGGCTCCGGTGCAAGACCGACCTCGGGGCCGAGCGCGCCGGCGACGAGTTCGTCGTACCAGGTGTAGGTGATCGGAATCTGGTACTTGCCCGACAGCCGTCGTCGGAACTCGACCATCTCCGGGCCCTCCCAGTAGCTGTACCAGGCCGGCTTGGAATCGAACCAGGCCATCTGCGTGATCTTGTAGCGGTCATCCCGCGAGCGGTGGACCGCATACTGGGTGGCTCCGTAGCGCAGCGCCAGCGGCGCCACGCGCGACACCTCGGCTTCGAACAGGTCCTTCCGCAACACGGTCGCGTACCAGTCGACATGCATGACGCCCGCCATCAGGCACCCACCTCGGCTCGGATCGCACCGGGGCCTTCGGCCGTCTTGCCCTGACCCTCATCGGTGGCGCCGACGAGGATCGCGATCTTGCCCAGATGCTTGTTGTCGCGCAGAAGCTGGTGAGCCTCCGCGACCTTCTCGAATCCCATCGTCTGCCACAGCACCGGCCGCACCTTGGATTCCTCGATCAGCTGGTTGGCCTTGGTCGCCTGCCAGGCGTTGGCGAAGTGCGAGCCGATGATCTGCTTCTGGCGCATCCACAGGTAGCGTACGTCGAAATCGAGCTGGTAGCCCGACGTGGCGCCGCAGATCACGACCTTGCCGAACGGCCTGACGACCAGCACGGAGGTGGGGAACGTTGCCTTCCCGACGTGCTCGAACACGATGTCGGGCGCTTCGCCCAGAATCGCCTCGACCGCCTTGCAGAAGCGCCTCGATTCCTTGAAGCGCGCTCGCTCCTCGTCGGCCGTCTCGTCGCCGCGGCGCATCATCCCGGCGAACTCGCTGCGGTTGATGTAGCCGACTGCTCCGAGCTGCTCGATCAGCTGCCCCTTCTCCTCGCTCGAGACGACGCCGACGGCGTCCGCGCCGGAGAGCGCGCACAGCTGGGTGGCGAACACGCCGAGGCCGCCGGCGGCGCCCCAGATCAGCACGCGGTGGCCGGCTTGGAGCTGGCAGCGGTCGATCAGCATCCGGTAGGCCGTGAAGTACGTCAGGCCGTAGGCGGCCGCCTCCTCCCAGGCGAGATGGCTGGGTTTGGGGAGCAGCTGCTGGGCCTGGACCTTGCAGAACTGGGCGAACGATCCCCAGGTCGTCTCGTAGCCCCAGATCTGCTGACTGGGCGCGGCGAGCGGGTCGAATCCGTGGACCTCGGGGTCCTCGTAAGAGGCCTGGTTGCAGTGGATGACCACCTCGTCGCCCGGCTTCCAGCGGGTCACGCCGGGGCCGACCTTCCACACGACGCCCGAGGCGTCGGACCCACCGATGTGATGGCCCCAGCGCGGATGGTCGCCGTAGCGCCACACGCCGATCGGCTCCCCGAGCGCCGCCCACACATTGTTGAAGTTGACCCCTGCGGCCATCACCCGGACGATCACTTCGAACGCCTCGGGCTCCGGGACCTCGATCTCCTCGAGCTGGAAGGCGTCGGTTGGCTCTCCCTCGCGCTCCTCGCGGATCACCCAAGCCGCCATCGTCGGCGGGAGCACACCCGGCTCTGTCTCGACATGTGCGACTTGACTCAAGTCAACGGCCACTCGTTTTGCACCTTCCTAGGGTCGGCGGGGTTCCGCGCCGGATGCTACTGACGTGTAGCCACGAAAGGGTCAGACCAGGCTGACTTCGGTGGCGGCCTCGTCGTCGGCCTGCGACTGCGCCTGCGGTGCGGCCGTGGCCTGCGCGGGCACCGCGCCCGGAGCGACCACCCGCGGCCGAATCAACGTCCACGCGACGACTGCGCCGGACAGGGTCACAAGCGAGCCGACCAGCAGGCCGATGCCGAGTGCCGAGACGAACGCGTCGTTCGCTGCGGCGACGATGCCGGCCGATGCATGGCCCCCGATTGTCGCCCCGCTCCCGAGCGCATTCGTGATCGCGTCGCGGATGGTGGCCGGGACGTGGGGGAGGAGCGAAGCGATCTTCGAGCCGCCGATCGTGGTGACGAGCGCGCCCATCACGGCGACGCCGAAGGTGCTGCCGACCATCCGGCTCATCGACAGGACGCCAGAGGCCGCGCCGGCCTTGCTGCGGTCGA
This sequence comes from uncultured Solirubrobacterales bacterium, assembly GCA_963701945.1. Lineage (GTDB taxonomy): Bacteria > Actinomycetota > Thermoleophilia > Solirubrobacterales > Solirubrobacteraceae > Palsa-465. The sequence goes on from CAVPBV010000005.1 coordinate 493,229, forward strand.
CAGCGTTCATCGCGGCGGTGCTCATCGGCGACATCACGAGGCCCATGCCGAGGCCCATCAGCACGAAACCGGGCAGCAGCAGGCCGTATCCGCTGTGGATCGTCAAGCGAGACTCGATGAACAGAGCCGCGGCGACGATCGCGAGCCCGATCGTCATCAGCGGCCGCGAGCCGACCCGATCCGCGAGGCGACCCGCCAGCGGCGCGGTGACCATGATCACCAGCGTCGAGGGCAGGAAGCGCAGACCGGTCTCGAGCGGCGAGTAGTGCAGGACGTTCTGCATATACAGCGTCAGGAAGAAGAACTGCGCGAACATCGCGAACGAGATCAGGAACCCGACGGTGTTCGCGCCGATCGAAGTCCGCGAACGGAAGAAGGTGAAGTCGATCATCGGAGCCTTGACGCGCCGCTCGATGCCCACGAATGCGATCAGGGACAGGGCTGCGAGGACCAGCAGCGAGATGACGCGAGCCGAGCCCCAGTGCCAGCTATTGCTCTGAACGAGCGCGAGCACAAGTGCGGTCAGCCCGACCGTAAGCGTGGCAATGCCGGCGAAGTCGACGGTCTTGTCCACGGTCTCGTCGCGCGACTCGCGGGCGGCGAACAGGGTCACCGCGATCGCGACGACGGCGATCGGCGGGTTGATGAAGAAGATCGCGCGCCAACTCACGTACTCGGTGAGGAAGCCGCCGACCACCGGGCCGATCGCGAGCGCGAGCGCACTGACCCCGGCCCACGTCCCGATTGCGGTTCCGCGCTGCTCGGCCGGGAACGCCTGGGTGATAATCGCGAGTGTCGCCGGCATCATGAACGCGGCACCGACGCCTTGGACGGCACGGAAGGCGACGAGGAACGTGTCGTTGGGCGCAAACCCGATCGCGAGGCTGGACAGGCCGAACACGGTCACGCCGAACAGGAACATCCTCCGGCGCCCGAAGATGTCGCCGAGCCGGCCGCCCGTGACGAGCAGCACCGCGAACGTCAGCGTGTATGCGTTCACGGTCCACTCGAGCGCCGCCAGCGAAGCGTGCAGGTCGCGCTGGATCGACGGCAGCGCCACGTTCACGACCGTGTTGTCGAGCATGATCATGAACAGCGCGAAGCACATCGCGCCGAGGGTCCACCACTTGCTGTTCTCGTCGTTCACGAGGCGGTGGCGCTGAGCGAGGATGCGATCGGTCATGAGGGGATGGCCTCCTCCGGGCGGCAGGCGGCGATGTCGTCGCGTCGCATTAGTTGCTCAAGCGCGTTTGCGAGTGATTCGCGCTCGGCGGTCGTTAGGCCGTGTGCAAACTGCTCGAGCCCGCTGAGGCGCGCGGCGTTCAGGCGGCGGATTACGGCGCGGCCGTTTTCGGTCAGGCAGACGCGCTTCATCCGGCGGTCGTCCTCATCCTCGCGGCGCTGCGCGAACCCGCGCCGGACGAGGTCGTCGACCATCCGGCTGGCGGCGGGCATCGACACGTGGACCACCTCGGCCGCCTGCTTGAGCGAGAGCTCGCCCGGCTGGTCGTCGAAGTGCTGGAGCAGCTTGATCTGGGACAGCGAGAGCTCGAGCGTGCCGACGGCCTCGAACAGGTCGGCGTTGCAGTTCTTGTGGAGGAACACGACCAGCGCGTAGAGGTCGGTGGCGAGGGTCGCGTCATTAGTTGTTTCTACGGTGTGTATTGCTTGCACGCACGCAAGTATTGCACAAAAGCAAGTTGGAATGTGGGGTGGCTTCCGGGGCGGGGTGCGCGCGGTGGGGTGTGGTTGGGCCGGTGGCGGTCGAGGGGCCGGTTTTGGCACCTGGAGAGGGGTGTGGTTGGGCCGGTGGCGGTCGAGGGGCCGGTTTTGGCACCTGGAGAGGGGTGTGGCTGGGCCGGCGGGCCATGTAAAACGCAGCAAACCTCCGACGCCCGGGCCGGAAAGGCCAGATAAGCATCCCCCCGATGCTTATCTGCGCTCGGCGGGCCCCGATGGGGAGCTTTGCTGCGTTTTACAGGGAGCTCGCGGGCCCGCCGACGTCCGCGGGAATCAGGGTTGCAAGAGCTCGTTGTCGCTGCTGGCGCGCTGGTGGCCGACGTGGATGACGGCTGCCTGGATGGCCGAGCCCGCTCCGGCGCCGCCGTTGCCGGTGGCGACCGAGTAGCTGCCCGGGTGGGAGAAGTTGACGGTCACCTGGGCGGTTCCCTGCGGGTTGATCGGGCCCGTGTTGGCGAGGGGTTGGCCGGCGGAGGCTCCGGAGGGCAGGACCGCCAAGGACTCGGTCTGCGTGGCCTGGTTGGTGATGATGAACTCGACTGGGCCGGCGCCGACGTTCGCCGGGGATACCGACACGCGACTGTTGTCGATGAACACGGTCAGGTTGACCGGCGCCGCCGGTCGCGGGTTGACTATGGCGGGGGCGGTGGAGCCGCATGCCGAGACCACCAGGGCGGTGCCGGCGAGCATCGCGATCGTCCTCCTGTACATCCTCGAGGTGGCCTCCTGTGCGGGACGTCTAAAGGGCCAGGAATCGCCAGGGATCCCAGGCGGGGGCGAACCCTAGCGATGGGAGGCGAAACCTGGGGTCCCTTCTACCCGTACACACGAACGTAACACCGATCGATGTCAACTTCGTGGGGGGCCGGTCGGCGGCCGCACGGCCGCGAGCGACCGGGGCGTGGCCGACGCCGGGCGAGGCTAGGCCCTGACGGGGCCGAGGCCGGGCGAGTCTAGGCCGTGAGGTGGTCGAGGCCGGGCGAGGCTAGGCCGTGGCGTTCTGCGTGAGCGAGGCGCGCCGGCGCTCGAGGCGCTCAAGCTCTAGCTGAAGCTCGCTCCACGAATCGCTCTCGGCTTGCTCGTATTCATCGCCGGCGAGGTCGCGAAGCCGTTCGTTGTACGCGATCCATGCGCGACGCGTCCATTCGTCAAGCTCGCGCAGCTTTTCGGTATCCGAGACGGTAGTGGTCACGTCACCTCCTTCCCGAGGATTGGTGCTGACGATCCTACTCGGGCGATCGGTCATCGATTACAGATGCGACGGGGAGCGCTGCAATCCTGCTTGCTTGCCGTCCGGCGGGACGCGTATCACGCGTACATGACGTTGCTCGAGGAGTCGATCGCCAGCGCCCCGTCGTTGCTCGAGCAACCGGTCGCGAGCGCGGAGTTTCTCGTCGTGGACACCGAGACCAACGGCCTCGGTGGCGATGCGTGCGAGATGACCGAGGTGGGCGCGGTGTTGGTCGGCGGTGGCGAGCTCCACGACCGCTGGTCCTCGCTCGTGCGATGCAACCGGCCGCTCGGGCGGGGAATTCAGCGGTTCACCGGGATCACGCAGGAGATGCTCGCGGATGCCCCTGGCCTCGAAGCCGTCCTGCCGCCTCTAGAGGAGCTTCTCAGAGGCCGGGTGCTGGTGGCGCACAACGCGCCGTTCGACCGGCGCGTGCTGCGCCGCGCGTTCGAGCTGATCGGCCTCGACTGGCCGAACCCGCCCGTTCTGTGCACCGCGGCGCTCGCGCGCAAGCTGCTGCCGCTGCAGAACAAGCGCGGGCTGAGCGTGCTCGCGGATGCGCTCGGGGTCGAGGTGTACACCGCGCACCGGGCGCTTGCCGACGCGGAGACGTGCGCGCGCGTGCTGTGCGCGATGTTCCCGCGGCTGTGCGCGAACGCCCTGACGATCGCCGATGCGCTGGGACTCGTGAACGCGCGCCGCAAGCGCGCGACGGGCCGCAAGCGCCGCACCCAGGCGCTGACCCCGCCGCCGCAGCTCGACTTCGGCGAGCTGCCCAAGGACCCCGGCGTGTACCTGTTCCGCGACGACGCCGGCCGGGTGCTGTACGTCGGCAAGTCGATCTCGATCCGCAGCCGTGCCCGCGCCCACTTCGCGCCGTCGAGCCTGCCTGCGGACTGGACCGTCCAGGCGACCGTGGTCGACTACCAGAGCACGAACTCGGAGCTCGGGGCGCTCGTGCTCGAGAACCGCTTGATCAAGCAGCACCGCCCGCCCGGCAACATCCGCTTGGCGCGAAAGGACGAGCGGCTCTGTTACATCCGCTGCCGGCTCGACATCGCGTTCCCGATCCTCGAGGTGGCCTCCGAACCGGCGGCCGGGCACGCGGTCACGATCGGACCGCTGCGGGGCCGGCGCCTCGCGCACGAACTGGTCGAGCAGCTCGACTCGCTGTTCGGACTGCGCCACTGTGGCCGCAAGCTCGTGCTTCGTGAATATCCGTCCGCATACGGGCAGATGGGCCGCTGCCTGTCGCCGTGCCTCGGAGACCTCGATCCAAACCTGTATCGCCGCCGCCTCGACGAGGCGCTGCGGCTGTTCGTCGACGGGGCCGACGGCCGGAAGCGGCTGCTTGGCCATGTCGAGGCCCAGATGCGAGTCGCGTCCGAGAAACAGCTGTACGAGCGCGCCGCGTGGCTGCGCCGGCGGATGCGCCGGCTCGGGATGATCCTCGAGCGGCTCGGTGGCGCGCTCGAGGCGACCCACGCCCACGCTCGGCTGCTGCTAGCCGCCCACCCCGTCGATCCGCAAAGACAGGACGCGTTCTGGCTGGTCGGCGGCCGCCTCGTCGACTGGGGCGCCGCGCCAGACGACACGGCAGCGCTCGACGAGCGGTCCGAGGCGGCGCTCAAGCGCGGCGGGCGTGCCGGCGAACTCGGCGCGCACGTTCCGCCGACCGAGATCGACGAGCTGCGGATCTTGTCGACCTACCTCACCTCGCACCCCGAGACGAAGCAGCTCGTTCTGCAGGCTCCCGCCGAGCGTGCCCTGGCCTAGAAGGGGAGCTCGGTGACCTCGCCGACGACGTCGCCACCGTCGGCGACCGCGACCGTGCTCCCGGGCGGCGCCTCGCGGCGGACCAGCGCGAGCCCGATCGGACCGAACCTCGGCGACACGGCGACGCTCGCCAGACGCCCCACGACCCGCCCCTCGAAGGAGAGCTCAGCTCCGGTCGAGGCCGGCCCTGATAGCAGCACCCCTCGCAGTTGCCGGTTCGGCTTCCCGCGGTAGTACAGCCGGGCCACGGTCTCCTGACCCACGTAGCAGCCCTTCGTGAACGACACCGCGCGTTCGTTGAGCCCCGCCTCCTGCGGGATCACGGAGTCGTCGAGGTCTATCCCGTAGCGGGGGCGACCGTGCTCCACACGTAGGCACTCGACGGCCGCGTCGGCGACCACCGGCGTCCCCGCGTCCGCGAGTGCAGCGCGCAGCGCGTCGACATCCTCGGCAGAGCACAACAGGTCGACACCCACGTCGGTCCGGATCGCGCGCGCAACGACACCGCTGCCCGGAATCTCGATCACCGAATGCGCGTGCTCATCGAGAGGCAGCGAGCCGGCGCCGGCGACGACGGCCGCGTCCGGCCCCACCAGCGAAAGCAACCCGCGCTCGAGCGTGCGCTTGTGCAGTTCGACGTCGTAGCCAATGCTGAACCGCCGGATCATGTTGAACAGCCCCTGAAGCGCGACGCGCTCGGTGTCGAGCAGCAACTCGTCACCGGCGGCCAGGATCCGCAGGTCGCCGAGCATCTTGCCCTTGGGAGTCAGGAACGCGGAGTAGCAGCCGGCGCCGTCGGCGAGCCCCTCGACGTCGTTCGTCACCTGCCCCTGGAGGAAGCTACGCGCATCGCCGCCGGTGAGGGCGAGCTTGCCGCGCTCGGAGCGATCGAGCAGACCGCATGCCTCGGTGATCGTGCGGTAGTCGGTGGCGAGGGTGTCGAGGGAGGCCATCCATAGACAGGATAGGCATCGCCGCGGGTCGGGCCCGGGACTCGCGGGACTCGCGGGGAGGACCGATCGACGGCAGCCGCACTTGCCGAAATCGAGATTTAGGCATACCATAACCTTCGTCATGGCAAGCCAGGAGTCACATTCGATGCGGTCGCCGGCGATCGAGGATTACGCCAAAGCGATCTACGCGCTCGAGCTGCGCGACGGCGAGGCGGTCAGTACCAACGCGCTCGCCGGGCGCCTCGGCGTGACTCCGGCGTCGGCGTCGGGGATGGTCAAGCGGCTCGACGAGCTCGGGCTGGTCGAGCATCAGCCCTACCGCGGGGTGTCGCTCACCGACGACGGACGGCGCGTCGCGCTCGAGGTGATGCGCCACCACCGGCTGCTCGAGCTGTATCTGGTCAAGACGCTGGGGGTGCCGTGGGACCGCGTGCACGAGGAGGCCGAGGTGCTCGAGCACGTGCTGTCCGAGGAACTCGAGGAATTGATCGCGGCCAAGCTCGGCGACCCCACGCACGACCCCCACGGCGACCCGATACCAACGCGCGACCTCACGATCGTGGAGGGCGCTACCCAGAGCCTCCAATCGCTCGAGGCCGGCGCGCAGGGAACGTTCACACGGGTGTCCGACTCTGACCCGGAGATGCTGCGGTTCCTGGCTGTCCTACTTCCACCTGGGGCCGGGAGTGGCGGCGCTGCTCGGCGTCGTGCTCGTGCTGTTCACGATGAGCGGCGGGCGCTACTGGCGCTGGGAGCGGATCGTGCTCGGACTCGCGATCTTCAATGGGCTGTTCCTCGTCGCCGCGCTGCTGACCGGCCCCACCTGGGGAGCGATCGGGCACGCGACCGCGACGTTCTCGCCGTTCCCGCACGGGAGCATCAACACGCTGCTGCTGCTCGTGGTCTCGACGATCGGTGCGACCGTCACCCCGTGGATGATCTTCTTCCAGCAGAGCGCGTCGGCCGATAAGGGGATGACGCCCGCCGACATCCGCCACGGTCGTATCGACACGGTGGTGGGCGGGATCCTGGCGGCGGTGTTCGGATGCGGAGCGCTGATCGCCGGCGCCGCGCTGTTGGGCCACGGGGGAGCGAGCATCTCGGGGCTCGCCGGCGCGGGTTTCCCGGCGGCGCTCAAGCACATCTCGGGCAATGCGGTCGGGACCCTATTCGCGGCGGCGATCATCCTGATTCCGGGCGCGCCGCTGTTGTCGATCGCGCTCAACGCGAACGTACTCGCGACCGTGCTGTTGCCGGTCACGCTGGTGTTCATGATCATGCTCGCCAACGACCGGGAGCTGATGGGCCGTTGGGTCAACGGCGTCCTCAACAACCAGGTGGCGATCGCGATCGTCGTGTTCATCTCGCTGTGCGGCGCCGCCTACGCGATCGACGCGTTTCTGCAAACGGTCGGGGTGATCTAGCTGAGGGCCCGTGATGAGACCGACGAACAGCTCGACGAGACCGACGAGGAGCTCGTGATGTACCTGGAGCGCGACCAACTCGTGGCCGACAAGAACCAGCCGGTGCCGCGGGCGCGGCTTGGGCCGCGGGCCAGCGCGGGGTTGTGGGCGCTGCGCGTGCTGGTCGTCGTGATGGCGGTCCTAGTCGTGTACACGTTCATCGCGCAGCTCGGACACTGACCGCCCCGGATCGCTACGCTCCGCCACTGATGGCGCTCGCGGAAACGTTTCAGCAGATCGTCGACTCGCTCCCGGACGACTGGACCGATCTCGAGCTCGATCTGCGGATCTTCGACGAGCGCCGGTACGTCGACGCAGCGGTCCTGCTCGTAACGTGCAACGCCCAGCCGTACTCCAAGAACGATTGGCACTGGCGCCTGCTGGTGGCCCACCGGTTCGGGCACGCGGCCTCAGCGCAGGCGGTGCACACGGCGCTGCACCTGTTGGACGAGGCGGGGATCGACGGCGAGATGGCGGTACGCGAGGCCCGGACTGGCCGCGCCGAGGTGAACCCGATGTGGGGGCGGACCGAGTCCGTGCGCGAAGAGTTCAGGCGGCTCCGCTCCCAGTAAGGGCGCGGCGCCGGCGGCCAGAAAATGGCGCGGGTTGTCGCGTTCATCCCGGATCTGCTGTTCGGCTCGAACGTGGTCGGCGCGCTCCAGGCTGGGGGGTACGAGCCGGTCCTGGTGCCCGATGTCGAGTCGGTCAGCCGCGAGCTCACCGGCGCGCAGGCGCTGATCGTCGACCTCACCGCCGACGCCCGTGAGCGGCTCGAGCAGCTCGAGGGAATCCCGTCCGGCGCCGTCAAGACGCTCGCGTTCTACTCGCACGTCGAGGCGGACGTGCGTGCGTTGGCCGAGCAGGCCGGCTTCGACGTCGTCGTCCCGCGCTCGCGGATGGCGCGCGAGGGGGCCGGTCTGATCGACCGGATGCTCGCAGCCGACGAGACCGATTAGGGCACGGTCACGCCCTGGAGCACGACTCCTCCCGGATTGAGATCCGGGTTGAGCTCCTCCTGCTGCGTGATCCCCGAGGACGACTGGTCCGACGGCGCGATCGTGTCCATCACCTTCGGCACCGTGTCCGGGCTATTGCAGTACGCGTCGGTTGTGTCGTTCGCGGGGCAGACGCCGAACGTGTACTGACCGGCCATGGACGTGAAGTCGCGGGTCGGCGGGAAGTGGGTCCCGTCCTGCCCGGTGAGCGCCACCGTGAAGGTCCAGCCCGAACCGACCGTGCCGAACGCCGACTCAGGCACGATCAGCGTCGCCGTGCCACTTGGGGTATCGGTGACGAACTGCGCATTGCCGAGCGAGTCGCCGGCCGCGTTGACCCAGACCGGTGAGGCGAACCCTTGCGCTTCGAGCCGCTCGCTCCAGGGCGACGCGATCGTGTAGTTCATGTTCCCGGGATACGCCGACGCGGTCGACGTGCTCGCGGCGCCCGGCGCGTGGACGTAGATGTCGAGCAACTGCGCGCCGAACTCGGCGCCGAACGTCGAGACCAGCGTTCGGAGCGTGGTCTCGATGTAGACGTTCGTTCCGTCCTGGCTCACCGAGAAGTGAGTCAGGTCGAACGATCCGGCCGTGAAGTTGGTCGAGGTCGGGTACTGGTAGGTGCCCGGTCCGTTGTCGTCGCCGGTTGGATCGGCGACGTTCAGCACGGTGGTTCCCGGAAGCGGCCCGCCGATGACGTACTGCTGCGCGTACGCGGTGCTGCGGTGCAGCGTGGCCGTGACCGTGATCGTGGTGCTGGCGAAGTACGTCGGGAGAGCCAGAGTCCAGTCGCCGGACTTGTCGGCCTTTGCCGAAGCGATCCCGGCGGTACCCCCGAGCGGGCCGACCGATTCCGCGACGACGTGGGCGCCCGGCGTGGTCGTGCCGGTGACCGTGACGGTCGGTGTGGTCACGGTCGCGCCCAAGGACGGCGAGGTCACGGTCAGGGGCAGCGTTCCCGGCGGGCCGTGCGTCACGTAACGGTCGGTGACGATGTCCGGCGTTTCGAGGTTGCGGCCGGCGCTGAGGTCGAGCGCGAGGCGGGCGTACGATGCCTGCGCCCAGGTCAGCGGGCTGGCAGAGCCGGCGGGCTGACCGTCTTCAAAGCCGATCGAGGCGGTGCTCGGGTCGGTCCCGAACGGTGAGGCTGGGAGCTCCGTGTCCTCCCACACCTGCTCGGGCTCGAGTCCCTGGCCCGAGGTCATCTTCCGCATCGCGGTCAGCAATGCGCCGGCGTCGCCGCTGTCGTTGTTCGCGATGTCGAACTCGCCGTGCTCGGCCGACAACACCGGCCACAGGTGGCCGGTACCGGTGTCGGTCGGCGGCCATGGCGCGCCGATTGTGCTGCAGCTGGTCCCGCTCGGCTGGTAGCAGTCCCCGTAGCCGTCGACGGACTCGGTCGAAGTCGTCCCGTAGCGGTACCAGCCGGGGCCATTCGGAGTCTGGCGCTCGATCGTGTCGTCGATCACCTTGACCGAGGCCTGGACGTCCGGATCGCTTGCGGGAAGCACGCCGAGACGAACCAGCTCGAGGAAGCCGGCGTCGACGACCGAGCGCTGGTCGTATGTGCCGCTTCCGTTGCCGAGGCTGTACGAGATGGCCGCGTTCGGATCGCCCGTCTTCGAGACCCGGATGAAGTACCTGGGAGCGAAGGGGCCGGTGGTCGTGACAGTCCAGCTCTTGATGTTGCGAGCGAAGTCGTCCGCAGTCGCCTGGTAGAGCCGGGCATGCGCGGGATCGTCGTTGACCCGGGCGATCGCGGCGGCCGCCGTGAGGCCCGCGATCTCGGCCGCGATCGTCGAGGGCGAGTAGCCGCTCTGCTCCTCCCAGCGCTCGGACCCATCGGACGGGCCATGCGCGACCACGAAATCGGCCGCGGGGATCACGTGCTGGAGGTACAGCTGCTTGTCGCCGGCTAGCCCGGACTGCCAGTCCATCAGGATCGGGTACGAGCATTCGTCGAGCTGTAGGCCGCCGGTGTCGGGCGCGGACTCGCCGTTCGGCAGTGAGTTGCGCGGCATCGACCCGTTGGGCAGCTGCTGGCGATCGAACAGGAACAGGGTGGCGGCGCGGGCGGTCTGGATGTCGCCCGCCACCAGCAACCCGGTGAACGCCTCATAGGTGTCGCGGGAGAACTCCTCGCGGTAGGAGCCGAAGTAAGTCGGCTCGCCGTTCGTGAAGTTGCCGGCGGCCACGGATTGGCCCCACGGCGAGGCGAGGCCGGCGGCAATGGCGCCGGGGAAGGTCTTGTCCTCGCTGGCCTTGACCACGTTGACCGACTCGTAGTACTCGCGGACCGCGGCAGCGCCGAGCCGGCGGGAGGGCCTGCGCAGGCCGGCGTCGTAGCGCCACCAACCGCGCTCGTAGTCGAGCCAGGCGCGGCCGAAGTCCTGCGACACCGACGCGTGGGCCACCCCCAGGGCGGCGCTCTGCGTCTCGCCGAACCCGAGCGCAAGCGTGACCGAATGGTTCCAACCGGTTGGCACTGGCACCTCGGCGGTGAGCGTCACGTGCCCGTCGGGCGCCGAGCCGTACTGGGTGAGGGTATGGGTGGTGTCGAGCATCGTCAGCCCGTCGCTCGCAGAGCCGGCGTAGCCGACGCTCGCGTTCGAGAACCCGTTCGAGGATTCGAGCGCCATGTAGGTCGGGACCGCGTAGGTGCGGTTGACTGCGTTGGTCACCGTGTTCGTGTTGTACGCAACCGGGACGTTTCCGGGAGCGACGAGGGCGCTGTTCCCGCCGGCGTTCTCGGAACCGCCACCGCCGGTCCCGCCCGCGAGCGGATCGAGGCGCACGTACAGCTGGTCGCCTTCTGGCCCCTTGAAGCTCGTCCGCATCAGCACGGCGTCCCGCGCCGGGTCGGCGATGTAGGTGGTGACGATCCGGTAGCCGTGGGAGGCGTTCGCTTGGTTCGGCGTGGCGACCACGGTGCAGCTCATGCCGGTCGGGTCCGGGAGCACCGCGTAGGTCATGTCGCGGGTCTGGAGGTCGGTGAAGTTGCTCCCGCCGCTGACCCCGGTGACCACGTACTGGAGCGTGTTGACGTTGGTCGCGTCGATCGTCGGCCAGTACGTGTCGGACAGCACGCCGTCGGCGACCGTGAACCACACCTTGGAGCTCGTGTTGCGAGCAGTGCCGACGCAGTCCTTGCGCGCGAGGTCGAAGTAGCTCTCGCTTCCGGGCGAGCCAGGCGGGGTTGGAGCTGCCGTCGCGGCCGCGCTCATCACGGCGATGACAACTAGCGCGGCGAGAAACGCCGACGCGGTGAACAGACGAGCCTTCACTGTGCTACCTCCCTCAGGTGACCGGGCCCGCCTAGCCTATGGCTGCCGCCCCCCGGGGGTCAAGCGGGGCAGCCCGCGGGCACCGCGGTACGGAGTCCGGTCCGCTCCGCCGGCCCGTGCTCCGCGCAGCTTCCCTGGTAGCGCACCGCCACGATCGCGACGTCGTCACGCGGCAGGGGGCTCGCGCGGACCGCTTCGTCGCGCAGCGCGTCGGCCAGCGCGTCGGCGGTGGGCGAGGTGCTCAGGCCGCACAGCGCTTGCTCAGGCGAGCGAGCGGCGCCCGGCCCCAGGTCGGTGACTCCGTCGGTGTAGAGCACGAGGCTGTCGCCGTCGCCTAGCCGCAGCGAAACCTGGTCGAGCCGAATCTCGGGCCAGATCCCGAGCAGGTCACCCCGCGCGCCGAGCGTCGCCGGCTCCCCCTCGTTCGAGACGAAGATCGCGGGGGGATGCCCGGCGCACGCGACGGTCACATGCGCCTCGGTGGCGCCCACGGTGAGCAGCGCGTAGACGATCGTGATGAAGCGGCCGTCCAGGTCCTGACGGAGCATCGATTTGTTCAGCGAGCGGAGCACGTCGACTGGAGAGCTCGTGGACCCCGCGAGGCTGCGGAGCGTCCACCGGGCCATCGCGGTCACGGCGGCCGCGTCCGGCCCCTTGCCGCACACGTCGCCGATCACGATCGCCCAGTGACCGTCTCCGACGGCGAACACGTCATAAAAGTCACCGCCGACGAGGTCGCCGGCGCCGGCGGGCGCGAACCGGATCGCCACCTCACACGATGGAATGTTTGGGATCGCGCTCGGCAGCAGGCTCTGCTGCAGCGTCCGGGCGATGTGATCGCTTCTGCGGTAGAGCGCTTCCGTGCGTGCCTGGAGCGCGCGGGCGTGGAGCGTCAGCGCCAGTCGAGTGCCAAGGCCCGCGATCTCCTCGACCTCCTCGCGTCGCCAGTCTCGGCCTCTCCGGGCCAGCACGACCCGCGCGACCAGACCGCCGCGCGCCATGGCCGCGAGCGCGAGGACCTGCACCTGACCGTGCTCGGATTCGAGCGTCGCGCCTTGGGTCGCGGTCGCGCGCCGCGTCCGCGCGAGCAGCCGAGCCTGCTCCCACGCGGCGTCGACCGCGGGCCGGTCGCCCGGCGGGACGAGGCCGGCGTCTCCGGAGCTGACGTGCCCGAGCTCGAGCTCCGGCACGACGGCATCTTCGCCCGCCAGCTCCTCGGCGGCGCAGTAGCCGTTGCCGCGTGCGAGCACGAGCGTCGCGAACGTCTCGAGCGCCTCGGCGCTCGTGGTGCCCCGGTCGAGCATTGTGCCCGCCTCGGCCAGGAACGCCGCGCGCTCGCGCGCGCTCGCGGCCCACCAAGAGCCAACCGAGGAAGCCGCCGAGCGCGAGCGTCAGCGCGGTCAGCACGACGAGCACGACGATCGCGACGCTGACGGCCGCGTTCGCGGAGCTTTTCGCCGAGCGCTGACGCGCCGCCTGGCGCTCGGAGATCAGGTGCTCGAGCTGCTCGGTCTGCGCGCGGATGCCGTCGACGAGCTGCTTGCCGCGGGCGGTCGTCGGGAACGAACGCGCGGCCCTGGGATCGGTCGCGACCTCGCGCTCCACGGTGGGGACGTACGAGGTCATGTAGACGCGGGCCGCATCGGCCAGCGCGGTCGCTCGACTGACGTAGGCGCCTTCGCGCTCGGCGGCCTGCTCGAGCGCGAGCGTCGCCGCGGGCAGAACCGACTCTGCCGTCCGCGTCGGCGCTAGGAACAGCGGCTTGCCAGTGATCACGTAGCCGCGTAGACCGGTCTCGGCGTCGACCACCTCGCTCTCGAGGTTGATCGTCGCGTCGAGGTACGTGCCGGTGCGAAGCGTCGCGTTGGCGGTTGTACGCAGATGGACGATGTGCGTGAGCAGCAGCGCGATTCCGATCGCGACCGCTGCGGCGCCGACCGTGACCGCGGTGAGCACCCCGGCAATGAGCCGGTTCTGCCGCCTCATCTCGCTGCGACTCCCTTCACGATCTACCTACGGTCCGACGCTGGGGGCGCTCGCGGCGAAGTCGGGGTCGAAGATCGTGGCCACGTCGGGCGGTCGGCTGACGATCCCGAATCGCGCCTCCCAGCCGGCCCACGTCTCGAGGCTGGCCTTGTCGAGTTCGCCGACGCTCCCGTCGGGAGCCTTGAACGCGGGTAGGAGGGCGGCGAGCTGCGTCGCGACGAGCTTTGGGTCGAGCCCCGCGGCCCGCTGGTCGAGATCCTGAGCCGCCTGGTGAGGGGCGCTGAGCGTGTATTCGTAGCCGCGGACGAGTGCGTCGACAACGCCGCGGGCGAGCCCGGGGTCTCGCTGAACGGTCTGGGCCGTCGCGCACAGCACGAGCTCGGGGTAGGAGGGCGCGCCGTAGTCGTCGACCCGGAATACGTGAGATCCAGGCCGCTCCTTCTGAATCGTCACGCCCTCGTCGTTCCAGAACCCCAGGGCGCCGGCGACTCGCCCGGCAAGCAGGTCGGCGACCGCGTTGTAGCCGATCGTGATCGTCTTGACCTTCGCGGGATCCCCGCCGGACCCGATGACCTCCGATCGGAGCACGGCGGTGTCGCTCGGCACGCCGGTGATCCCGACCGTCTGGCCCTCGAACGCCTTCGGAGAGCGGATATCCGGCGCCGCGATCACCGCGGCAAGCGGGCGCTGGACGATCGCCATGATCCCGACCAGGCCGGGGTGGGTCGGCGCCGATTGATCGGCGATCGCCAGGTCGTGGATGTCGAGGATCGCGAAATTGACCTTCCCGGTCTCGAGCAGCTTTATCGAGTCGGTGGTGGCGGTCGGCGCGATCACGTGCAGATCTACGCCGGCGTCCCGGTCGTAATGACGGGCGAGCGCGGCGTAGATGCCGGTGTGGACGGCGTTAGGAGTGAAATCGAGGATCAGCGTGGCGTTGCGTGGTTTCGCGGGCGCGGCCGGAGTCCTGGCTCTGGTAGCCGTTCCGGCCGCGGACGAGGGCGCGGTCGACAACGACCCGCTCGAGCCGCAGCCGGCGATCGAGGCCGCCAGGGCAGCCAGGAATAGGCAGGCCGCGGCTGCCCGTGCACGGATCGCTCCTCGCATCAGCCCGCGCCAGGATAGGCGCTCGATGGGACCAGGTGGGCGCTTCGTAGAATGGGCCGCGCGCATGCGCCGCCGTGTCACGTTCAGCCGCAATCTCACGCTGTCGCTTTCGCGGACGTGCCGCTGCTACTGCAAGTACTGCGCGTTCGCGACCCACAAGGCGCATTTGCACGCGCCGGGCGAGGTGCTTGCGCTGCTCGACCGGGCGGTCTCGCGCCACCACGCGAAGGAGTTGCTGGTGCTCACCGGCGAGCGTCCGGAGGTGAACGCCGGGGTCGCGGCGCGTCTGGCCGAGTACGGGCACGCGGACTTCACCTCGTACGTGGTGTGGGTGTGCGAGCGGGCGCTGGAGCGGGGGTTGTTGCCGCATACGAACCTCGGAGTGCTCGACGCCCGCGATCTGGCCCGGTTGCGCGAGGTGACGGCCTCGCAGGGGTTGATGCTCGAGTCGGTGTCCGAGCGGTTGATGGAGACCGTCCACGCCGGGTCACCGACCAAGCATCCCGCCCGCCGGATCGAGACGATCGCGGCCGCGGGCGAGCTGAAGATCCCGTTCACGAGCGGGATCCTGGTCGGGATCGGGGAGACCGAGGACGAGCGCGTCGCGTCTCTCGAGGCGATCGCGGCACTTCACGATCGCTACGGCCACATCCAGGAGGTGATCCTCCAGAACTTCGTCCCCCACCAGAGCTACTACGGCCGCGAGCCGGCGCAGATCGCCGGTGATGCCGCGGACGAGTACTGGCGGACGGGAATGTGGGACGGCCCGCACCTGGATGCGCCGTCCTGGGCGTGCGAGGTGACGGTGGCGGCGATGAAGCGGCTGATCGGCGAGACGCGGCGGTTGATGCCGGACGTCGGGATCCAGGTCCCGCCGAACCTCTCGGACTGGTGGCCCGAGCTCGTGCGAGCCGGCGCCACCGACCTCGGCGGGTTGAGCGCCAACGGGGACCACATCTCGCCCGAGCACCCGTTTCCCTCGCCGACCGAGGTGCGCAAGCGCCTGCGGGCCGACGGCGTGGCGCTGTCCGAGCGGCTGTGCGTGTACCCGGAGTACATCGACCCGGAGTGGATCTCGCGGCCCGTGATGGACGTGATCAAGACCGCGTACTGGTCGTTCATCCCGCGGCGGGGATCGGGCCGCCGAGGGTCGGTCGAGGTCGGCGACGACGCCGCGCCTCGGGCCGTGGCGCGGGGCCGCGAAGGGCTTTCGCTGACCCCGGCGGAGCTGACGGCGCTGTTTGCCGAGACCCGTCCGCAGGTGATCGAGGACATGCGGTCTGCCGCCGACGAACTCCGATCCGAGCTGGCGGGCGACACCGTGACGTTCGTGGTCAACCGCAACATCAACGTCTCGAACATCTGCACGGTCGGCTGCGCGTTCTGCGGGTTCGGTCAGTCGCGCCGGTCGCCCGACGCCTACGAGCACTCCGAGGAGGAGTTCCGCGGCCGCATCAAGGAGGCGGTCGAGTTCGGAGCTACCGAGATCTGCATGCAATCGGGCATCCACCCGGACTGGAGGCTGCCCGAATACGAGAAGTGGCTGAGGGTGGCCAAGGATGAGGCGCCGGGGCTCCACCTGCACGCGTACTCGCCGATGGAGGTCGCACACATGTGCGACGTCAGCGGCCTCTCCCCGCGGCACGTGTTCGACCGGCTGCGCGAGGCCGGCCTGGGCTCGACACCGGGCACTGCCGCTGAGGTCCTGCATGACGGCGTGCGCGAGCGCATCTCGCCGAACAAGCTGCCGGTGGCGCGCTGGGTCGAGATCATCGAGGCGTCCCATGCGGAGGGCATCCGCTCGACCGTGACCGTGATGTTCGGCCACGTCGAGGAGCCGTGGGAGCTCGCCGAGCATATGCGCGTGGTCCGCGAGCTCCAGGAGCGCACCGGCGGCTTCACCGAGTTCGTGCCGCTGTCGTTCATCCCGTTCCACACGCTGCTCGGCCGAACCCACGGGGTCGAGGAAATCTCGCGCGAGGAGAACCTCAAGCACACCGCCGCGTTCCGGCTCGCGCTCGGCAAGACCGTCCGGAACCTCCAGGCGAGCTGGGTCAAGATGGGCCTTGACGCCGCCACCGAGTCCCTGAACTGGGGCGTCAACGACCTCGGGGGGACGCTGATGGAGGAATCGATCTCGCGGATGGCCGGCAGCTACCACGGCGTCAAGCTGACGCCGCCTCAGCTCGTCGAGGCCGCGCATCGGGCGGGGCGGCCAGCGGCGGAGCGGACCACGCTCTACGAGATCCGCCGGCGCTACGAAGTGCCGGTTGCTGCCGCGTGAGCATCGACCAGCCGATCGCGGATCGAGCGCCATCGCTGTTCGCCGGTGTCGAGCCGCTCGAGGTGTTCGTCGAGTTGCTCGCCGAGATCGACATGCACACCTCGCCGACCGAGTTCTACGACCGGATCTGTGAAGCGATCTGCCGGCTGACCACGATGCGCCGCGCGGCGATCTTCATGGCCGACGCCGCGCGTCGGCGGGTCCGCGCGATCGGCTCCTACGGGATTCCGTTCGACCAGCTGTCGGGGATCAGGCCGACGCTCGTCAACACACCGATCGCGCAGCGTGCGCTGCTCGAGGACAAGGTGGTCGTGGTCTCCGAGCGGATCGAGGAGGAGGTTCCGCCCGAATACGCCCAGCTGCTCGGGATCACGACGCTCGTGTGCACGCCCTTGAGCGCCGGCGGCTATGCGTACGGGGTGATCTGCGCCGACCGCGGCGGCGGGCGGTTCGACCTCTCCGACGGCGAGCGCCACCTGCTGTGGACGCTCGGCAAGACCGCGGCGCTGGTCGCGGCGGCGCGCAACGTCACGCGCGCCCAGGAGCGGACCAGGCGACTCGGCGAGCGACTCGACCTCGCGCGCGAGATCCACGAGAGCGTGCTTCAGCGCCTGTTCGGCGTCTCGCTGGCGCTTGGTGCTGAGCAACTCGACCGCGCCGAGCGTGAGCGCTGCCGGATCGAGATGCAGGAGGCGCTTGCCGACCTGCGGCGCGCGCTGGAGCGGCCGCTCGCTCCGATTCCCGCGGAGACGGGCACGACGCTCGCGGCCGAGCTCGAGCGGGTCAGAAGGTCGCCGGGCATGTTCGTCGAGGTCGACTGGCGGGGCGAGTCGAACGTGCCCGCCGACCTCGAGCCGCTCGCGCAGTCGGTGCTCGCCGAGGCGCTTCGGAACATCGCCAAGCACGCCGACCCCACGCGCGTCGAGGTCGCGGTGGCGCGCGACCAGGACACGTTCACGCTCGAGGTGCGCAACGACGGCGTCGGCTCGGGCGCGGGAGACCCGGGGATGGGCCTGCGGCTCGCCGCGTTCGAGGCGCTCCAGCAGGGCGGGGTGGTCGAGTTCGGGCCGTTCGACGAGGATCGGTGGCGCGTACGACTCGCTCTGCCGCTCCAGCAGATACCGCGAGAGGCGGACCCACTCGAGCCCGAGGAGTTCTGATGGACGATCGCAGGCTCCGCGTGCTCGTGGTCGACGATCACGACGTGGTGCACTGGGGCTTCCGGGTGCTGCTCGGCGAGCAGCCGTGGGTCGAGCGGTTCTTCCAGGCCCGAACCGGCGCGGAGGCGATCGCGCTGGCCCGCGCCCACAAGCCGCACGTCGCGCTTGTCGACCTGTTCCTGGCCGATGAGTCAGGCGCCGAGCTCAGCGGGTCGATCCGCGAGGTATCGCCGGCGACGCGCGTGCTGTTGATCTCGGGCGCCGGGCGGATGTCGCCGGCCGCCGCCCGGGCCGCCGGAGCGTCAGGGTTCGTATCCAAGGACTGGGACGCGAGCCGGGTGGCGGCGGCGGTTCGTCGCGTCGGCCTCGGGATGACGACCTTCCCGCCCAAGGCCGAGCAACCCGCGCCGCTGCTCACCGAGCGCGAGCGCGAGGTGCTCGATCTGATCGCGGTCGGATCGACCAACCGCGAGATCGCGCAGCAGCTTTACCTCAGCCCGCACACGGTCAAGGAGCACACGAGCGCGCTGTATCGAAAGCTCCGCGCGCGCAACCGGGCCGAGGCTGTGCAGCGCGCCCAGCGGATCGGCTTGCTCGGCTGAGAGCTACTTATCGCCGGACGGGCGCATGAACCGCTCGAGCGCAGGCAGCTTCAGCGCGTGCGGGATATAGCGCGAGGCGAGCATGCTGACCCGCATCGGCAGGCCGGGGACGACTACGCGCTCGCCGGAGTCGAGTCCCTCGACGCCGGCGCGGGCGGCTTGCTCAGAAGAGATCAGCGCGCCGGGCACCGCCCGCTCGAATGACTTGCCGCTTGCCGTCTCCCAGCCCGCGATGTCCCAGAATTCCGTCTCGACCGGGCCCGGGGCGAGCGCGGTGACGGTCACGCCGTGGCCGCGCATCTCCTGGTGGAGGGCCTCGGAGAAGGTAAGTACATACGCCTTGGCGGCCGAGTAGCCGGCCGAGTACGGCATCGGCTGCATGCCGGCGGTGGAAGCGACGTTCAGGATCCCGCCGCGACCGCGCTGCACCATCGCCGGCGAGAACATCCGCGTGAGCACCACCACGGCCTCAACGAGCACCCGAACCTGCTCGACCTCGCGCTCGGGATCGGCCGCGTAGAAGGGCCCGCCGGTGGCGAAGCCGGCGTTGTTGACGAGGATCTCGACGTCGAGCCCGAGTTCGTCGATGCGGCCGGGGATCTTTCCTCGCGGCGCCGGCTTCCCGAGGTCGCACGAGATCGTCTCGACGCGCACGCCGTGCTGTTCGCTCAGCTCGTCGGCGAGCGCGGTGAGCCTGTCCTTGCGACGCGCGACCAGCACCAGATTGTGTCCGCGCGCGGCCAGCAGCTTGGCGATCTCGCTGCCGATTCCGGCTGATGCGCCCGTCACCAGGGCGGCGGATGAGGGTGATGGCTTGGGAAGGCTCAACGCTGTTGGGACTCGCCAGAGGGGACACTCGGGCCCTCCCCCCGAACGGGGGGAAGTCCGTTATGCGCCTGTATCCGGACCGGTGCTGCCGCGTAGGGTGATAGCAGAATGGGAGTAACTGCGATCCTGTTTCCAGGTCAGGGCAGCCAGACCCCGGACATGCGCGAAACCGTGTCCGAACTGCGTCCTGATCTGGTTTCACTCGTCGAGCAGATCGTCGGCGAGGACCCCTTCGCGCGCGCCGAGGAGGGCACGCGCTACGCCCAGCCGGCGATCTTCTGCGCGAGCCTGGCCGGCTGGGAGGGACTCGGGCGCCCTTCCGGAGATCTGCTGGCGGGCCATTCACTCGGAGAGCTCGCCGCGCTGGTCGCGGCCGGCTGCCTGACCGAGCGCGACGGGCTCGAGCTCGTGGCGCTCCGCGGCATGCTGATGCAGGAGTCCGGCGAGCGTGCCGGCGACGGTGGGATGCTCGCGCTGCTCGGCGCCGGCGCCGCCGACCACGCCGGCGAACTGGCGGATGCGCACGGGCTTGCGGTGGCCAACGACAACTCGCCCCAGCAGGTCGTGCTGTCAGGTGACCGCGGGTCGTTCGACGCCGCGAGTGCCGCGGCCAAGGAGCTCGGGCTTCGGCCCATGGACCTGCCCGTCACCGGAGCGTTCCACTCGCCGATGATGGCCGAGGCGGTTCCGTCGTTCGTGGCCGCGCTCGAACGCGTCGAGGTGTCAGCGCCGCAGGGTGTGACGGTTTTCTCGGCGGTGACCGCCGCGCCGTTCGAAGACGTTCGCGCGCAGCTCGCGCAGGCCTTGACGATGCCGGTGCGGTGGCGCGAGACGCTGGTGGCGATGCGCGACCGCGGCGCCGAACGGTTCGTCGAGGTCGGGCCGGGCCGCGTGCTGACCGGGCTCGTCAAGCGCACGCTCAAGGACGTGGAGCTTGCCCATGCTTGATCCGAGCGGGATCCACGAGTACCTGCATCCCGCCGGCCAGGGCGTCGCGGCGGCGCTTGCACCGGCTCGACCGGCGATGCTGTCGGTCGCCGCGGAGGTTCCGTCCGCGCGGGTGACCACGGCGGAGCTGGCCGAGCGCCTCGGGGTCACCGAGGACTGGATCGTGTCGCGGACCGGTATTCGCGAGCGACCCGTCGCGGCGCCGGACGAGCGGCTGTCGGACTTCGCGGCGGAGGCCGGCCGGCAAGCGCTGAGCCGCGCCGGCGTCGACCCGACCGACGTGGACCTGGTGCTCGTGGCCACGTTGACGCAGGACGAGTTGATGCCGAACGCCGCTCCGATCGTCGCCCACGAGATCGGCGCCGTTCGCGCCGGAGCGATCGACCTCGGCGCCGCCTGCACCGGGTTTCTTTCGGGGGTCTCGCTCGGCGCCGCTCAGATCGAAACAGGGCGCGCCGAGTGCGTGCTGCTGATCGGCGCCGACTTCACGACGCGGATCATCGACTGGGACGACAAGCGGACCGCGCCGCTGTTCGGCGACGCGGCGGGCGCGGTGGTGCTCGGTCCCGCCGCCGGTGAGCTCGGCTCGATCGGGCCGATCGTGCTTGGCGCCGACGGCTCCGGCGCCCTCGCGATCCAGATTGCACACGAGGATCGCAAGCTGCGGATGGACGGCCCCGAGGTCTACCGCCACGCGGTGGCGCGGATGGGGCAGGCGACGGTGGCCGCGGTCGAGGGCGCCGGCCTCACGCTCGAGGACATCGACCTGTTCGTCTACCACCAGGCCAACGGAAGGATTATCCGGGCGATCGCAGAAAAGCTTCAGCTTCCGTCCGAGCGCGTCGTGGATTGCATCGAGAATCTGGGCAACTCCTCAGCGGCCACGCTGCCGCTGGGACTCGTTGCGGCCGAACGCGACGGGCTGCTGAGGCCTGGCGCGCGCGTGCTGCTCAGCGCGTTCGGCGCCGGCTTCACCTGGGGAGCCGGCGTGATCGAATGGGGAGGCTCTGACAATGGCTGAGCCCGTGCCCCAGCGAGAGGGATCAGCGCTCGTCACCGGCGCGTCGCGCGGAATCGGCGCCGCGATCGCTCGGTCGCTCGCTCGCGACGGCTGGCGAGTCGGGGTCAACTACCGCTCCGATCGTTCGGGTGCCGAGGCCGTGGTGAGCGCCATCGAGAGCGAGGGCGGCGTCGCGGTCGCGCTGGGCGCGGACGTCGCCGACCCCGGTGCGCCCGATGAGCTGTTCGGTGCGCTCGAATCGCACTTCGACGGTCCCGTCCTCGTGCTGGTCAACAATGCCGGGATCAGCCGGGACGACCTCACTCCCTCGCTCGGCGACGAGGAATGGGACTCGGTGCTCCAGACCAATTTGACGGCGGCGTTCCGGCTCACGCGCCGTGCTCTGAAGGCAATGCTCCGCGCCCGCTCCGGGCGGATCGTGAACATCTCCTCCGCGGTTGCCTTGCGCGCCAATCCCGGGCAGGCGAATTACTCCGCCTCGAAGGCCGGGCTGATCGCGCTGACCAAGACCTCGGCGGTCGAGGTCGCGCGCCGCGGGGTGACCGTCAACGCGGTCGCACCCGGGCTGATCGACACCGAGTTCATCGGCGGAGCGTCGAAGGAGATACTCCAGGCGATTCCCGCCCGGCGCCTCGGGACTCCGGACGAGGTTGCGGCGTGCGTGCGCTTCCTGACTTCTGACGAGGCCAGCTACGTCACCGGCGCGGTACTCACCGTCGACGGTGGCCTGGCGGCATAAGACCCACTGACAACCGAAAGGAGATCAAACCATGGCAACTGTCACCGCCGAACAGGTCGAGGCCCGCGTCGTCGAGACGCTCGCGAGCTTCGGACCCGACGCTGACCAGATCAGTCGCGGCTCCACGTTCGAGGAGCTCGACATCGACTCGCTTGACCTCGTCGAGCTGGCGCAGGTCGTCGAGGACGACTACGGCGTCGTGCTCAAGGGCGAGGACATGAAGGAGCTCAAGACCGTCGGCGACGCGATCGACCTGATCGTCAGTCGCGCGGAGTGAAGCCGGTTTTCACGTGAGCGACGCGGTTTCAAATGGCCGTCCCGTGCGACGTAAAGTCGTGATCACGGGGCTGGGCGCCGTGACGCCGCTGGGCGTCGGCGCCGAGACCCTGTATTCGCGCTGGGCCGCCGGCGAGTGTGGGATCTTCGACGGTGCCGGCGCCTGCACGGACTTCGAGCCAAGCGAGTTGCTGTCGGTCAAGGAGATCCGCCGGCTCGACCGGTTCTCGCAGCTCGGGGTCGTCGCCGCCGGCGAGGCGATCGCCGACGCCGGCTGGGACGGCGGCCTGCCGTACGACCCGATGCGCCTCGGTTGCATCCTCGCCACCGGGATCGGCGGGATCCAGACGATCGAGCTCCAGCACGACGTGCTCCGCGACCGCGGTCCGGCCCGGATGTCTCCGCTCGGGATCCCGGCGCAGATGCCGAACGCGGCCGCCGCGGCGGTGTCGATGAAGTTCGGGCTCAAGGGCCAGATGTACAGCGTCGTCTCCGCCTGCTCGAGCGGGGCGCACGCAATCGGCTGCGCGCTCCGGATGATCCAGTACGACGACGCGGATGCGGTCGTCGTCGGCGGCGCCGAGGCGACGCTCACACCGTTCGGTTTCGGCAGCTTCAACTCGATGCAGGCGCTGTCGCCGACCGGGATCTCCCGGCCATTCGACGCCCGCCGCGACGGGTTCGTGATGGGCGAGGGCGCCGGCGTGCTCATCCTCGAGAACGCCGATGCGGCGGCGGCTCGTGGAGCGAAGGTGCTCGGCGAGGTGACCGGATACGGGTCGACCTCGGACGCGTATCACCTGACCGCGCCCGAGCCGAGCGGGGCCGCCGCCACGCGCGCGATCGAGCTGGCGTTGAACGATGCGGGCATCGGTCCCGACGAGGTCGACTACATCAACGCGCACGGAACGTCCACGCAACTGAACGACGCCGCCGAGACCGCGGCGCTGAAGCGCGCGCTTGGCGAGGAGCGCGCCTACAAGATCCCGATCTCCTCGACCAAGTCCGCGATCGGGCACCTGCTCGGGGCCGCGGGCGCCGTGGAAGCAGTCGCCACCGTGAAGACTTTGTCTACGCGGGTGATCCCGCCGACGGTCGGCTACGAGGTGCCCGATGCCGACTGTGATCTCGACTACGTCCCCGGCGAGGCGCGTCCGCTGGTGCTGTCTAACGGCCATCCGCCGGTCGCGATCTCGAACTCGTTCGCGTTCGGCGGCCACAACGTGACGCTGGTCTTCAGGGGCTCGGAATCGTGAGCGCGACCATTGAACGCGAGCAGGCCCGGCGGCTGGATCCGCTCGAGCGGCTCGAGGCCCTGTGCGACCCAGGCAGCGTGCGGCCGCTCCGCTCGCGTGTCATCTCGCGCCGGCTGGGCGCCCGTGCCGTGCCCGGAGACGGCGTCCTGGGCGCCACGGGAAGCGTCGACGGCCGTCCGATCGCGTGCTATGCCGAGGACGGCTCCTACCTGGGTGGATCGCTCGGGGAGCAGCACGCGGACACGATCGTTCGCGTGTTGAAGACCGCCGAGCGGGCGCGGATTCCGGTGGTCGCATTCGTCGAGTCCGGTGGCGCCCGGATGCAGGAGGGCCAGGCGGCGCTCGCCGGGTACGGCCGGATCTTCCGCCACACGGTCGGGCTGACCGGCGTGGTCCCGCAGATCTCGGTCGTGTCTGGCGCATCGGCCGGTGGCGGGGCCTATTCGCCGGCGCTCACCGACCTGATCATCATGACCGAGGACGCCGCGATGTTCCTCACCGGGCCGGGCGTCGTGCGCGACGCCCTCGGCGAGGAGATCGACGCGGTCTCGCTCGGGGGCCCGCGCGTGCACGAGCACAACGGGGTGTGCCATCTGGTCGAGCACGACGAGTTGTCCGCGGCTTCGCGAGTCCGGGATCTGCTGTCCTATCTCCCGTCGTCTTCTGGCGCTGCGTTGCCTTTTGTCGACCCGGTTGATCCGGAGATCGCCGACCCGGGCGCGGTTGTGCCTTCGGAGCCGCGGCGGGCGTATGACGTCCGCGACGCGCTGCGCGGGATCGTCGACGCGGGCTCTCTGCAGGAGCTGTGCCCGCGGTGGGCGCGCAACGTCGTGACCACGTTTGCCCGGATCGAAGGACGGCCGGTCGGGATCGTGGCCAATCAGCCGCACCATCTCGGCGGCGTGCTCGACGCGGAGGGGTCCGAGAAGGCGGCGCGGTTCGTAACGTTCTGCAACTCGTTCGGGTTGCCGCTGATCGCCGTGGTCGACACCCCCGGATTCATGCCGGGCTCAAAGCAGGAGCGCGCGGGCGTGATCAGGCACGGAGCGTCGCTGGTGCGTGCCTTCGCGGCGGCGCGGGTCCCGAAGCTGACCGTCGTTCTGCGCAAGTCCTACGGCGGCGCGTACATCACGATGAATTCGCGCGACCTGGGCGCCGACCTGGTCCTGGCATGGCCCGAGGCCGAGCTCGGGATCATGAGCGCCCGGGCGGCCGTCGGGGTCGTCAATCGCCGCGAGCTCCACGCCGCCGCCGACCCCGAGTTCGAGCGCACCCGGCTCGCAGACGAGTACTTCGACGAGCACCTGCGGGCCGACGCGGCCGCCGCCTCCGGGTTCGTCGACGAGTTGATCGAGCCGGCGGACACGCGCGAGCGGCTTGCCGGCGCGCTGTGGACGCTCGGCGGCGCTCGCTAGCGGGTGGCCGTGATCCTCGAGGGCAAGAAGCTCGTGGTCACGGGGGTGATCACGAAGGACTCGATCGCGTTCCACGCGGCTTCGCGCGCGCTCGAGGAGGGGGCCTCGATCGTGCTGACAAGCTTCGGGCGAGCCCGGCGGATGACTGAGCGCGCGGCGAAGCGGCTCTCCTCCGAGGTCGACGTGCTCGAGCTCGATGTGAACAGCGCTGACGATCTATCCGCCTTGACTTCGTCGCTTCGGGAGCGGTGGGGGTCGGTGGACGGCGCGCTTCACGCGATTGCGTTCGCGCCCGAGGACGCCTTGGGTGGGCGGTTCATGACGACGCCGGCGGACAGCGCCGCCGCCGCTTTCCAGACGAGCGCGTTCTCGTTCAAGGCGCTCGCGGCTGCTTTGGAGCCATTGATGGGCGCCGGGTCGAGCGTCGTTGGGCTCGATTTCGATGCGAGCGTGGCGTGGCCGATCTACGACTGGATGGGCGTCGCCAAGGCCGCGCTCGAGTCGGTGTCGCGGTACCTGGCTCGTGATCTGGGCCCGCGCGGGATCCGGGTCAACCTCGTATCCGCTGGGCCTTTGGGCACGGTGGCGGCGCGGGGCATCCCCGGGTTCGAAGGTCTCGCGGAGCTGTGGCGCGCGCAGGCGCCGCTCGGCTGGGACGTCGAGGACCCCGCGCCCGTCGCGGACACGATCTGCTTCCTGCTGTCGGACTACGCGCGCGCGATCAGTGGTGAGATCGTGCACGTCGACGGCGGTTTTCACGCGGTCGGCGCTCCAGCGCAGGGCTAGCGCGGCGCGCGTCTGTTGGACGTTCTGTAGCCCGGGCGGGGGCTAGCCTGGTTGACGTGGTGGATCGCTGGCTCGCCAACGACCGGCTCGTGCGCGTGTCCGCGCTGCTCGGCGCGGTCGCGATCGCGTTCTCGAGCATCCTCGTCAGGCTGAGTCACGCCTCGCCGTCGACGGCGGCGATCTTCCGGTGCGCGTTCGCGCTGCCGATCCTCGGCCTCCTGGCGTGGCTCGAGGATCGACGGTTCGGGGGGCGGCCGTGGTCCCAGCGCCGCATCGCCGTGGCCGCCGGAGTCTTCTTCGCCGCCGACCTGATCCTCTGGCACCACTCGATCGACGACGTCGGCGCCGGCCTCGCGACCGTGCTCGCGAACATACAGGTCGTGCTCGTGCCGCTTGTGGCGTGGGCGGTGCTCGCCGAGCGGCCGAACCGTCGCGTGCTCTCGGCGCTGCCGATCGCGCTGACCGGCGTGCTGCTGATCTCCGGAGTGCTCGAGCAGCACGGAGCGTACGGGCGAGCTCCAGGCCGCGGCGCCGCGTTTGGGCTCGCGGCCGGCGTCGCATACGTGGGCTTCCTGCTCCTGCTCCGGCGCAGCAATTCGGACCTTCGGAGAGTGGCTGGGCCGCTGTTTGACGCGACCGCCACCGCGACAGTGGTCGCCATCGTGGCGGGCGTGATCATCGGCGACGCCGACCTCACGCCCGCTTGGCCGGGAGTCGGGTGGCTGATCGTGCTCGCGCTGACCTCGCAAGTGATCGGCTGGCTGCTGATCACGACGTCGCTCCCGCGATTGCCCGCGGCGATCACCTCGCTGACGCTGACGGTCCAGCCGGTTGGCTCGGTGGCGCTCGCCGCGTTGATCCTCGGCGAGGACCCGAGCACGCTCCAGCTCGCCGGCGTGCTCCTGGTGCTGTGCGCCCTGATCGCCGCGACGCCCGGCGCGCGCGTCCTAGCGGAACAGATCCTCCGCTTCCGGTCGGATCATCGCCGCCGCACCGGGCCCGTCATCAGCGCTGACGTGACGGTCGGCGCCGCTCACGACGACCACGGGTAACGCTCCGTCTTTGGTTCGCGCCAGGTCCGCTGCCGCCGCGAGCTCGTCGGCGACCGCGATCCAGGTCGCCTTGAGCTCGCGTCCGACGGTGTCGGTACGCCCGCGCCAATCATCGAGCGGGGCGAGGCCGGCGCAGCCGATCGCGACGTCGACCTGCCCGCGGCGCCAGGCGCGCCCGAACGAGTCGGTGATGACGATCGCGGGGTTCGCGTTTGTCAGGTCTCGTATGCGGGCGCGGAGGGTTCGCGCCGACGCGTCGGGGTCGCGGGGGAGAAGGACGAGCGTCTCCTCGCCGGGGACGTTGGAGGCGTCGACGCCCGCGTTGGCGCACACGAACCCGTGATGGGTGACGCAGATCAGGACGCCGCGCGACGCGCGCCGAACCTCGCGGGACTCGTCGAGGACGACCTGGACATGGCGCGGGTCCTTGCCGAGCTCCGTCGCAAGCTGTACTGCACGTTCACCCGGGTGCACGTCGGCGAGCGCGCGGAGACGGCCCTCCGCCTTGGATACGACCTTGTGCGCCGTCACAAGCACGTCGGTGTCGGTGAGCGGCGGTGTCCGACCAGGGTGGCGTTCGATCGCGGTCGCGATCAGCGCCGCCAGGTCGTCGCCGGGGACGACCTCGGGCAGCCCTTCGACGGCGGTCACGCTGAGCGCGGGGACCACTAGGGCTGGGCTCCGGGGACCACTAGGAGCGGGCTCGCATCAGCTGGTTGAGCATGCCGCGAGTATGAGCGGCACCGCCGCGGATTTCCGACAGGCGTCGCTGCAGCGCCTCGAGGTCGTCGGGGGTGTCGACGTCGAGCGCCAGGCTCGACACCTCGACCACCTCCGCGGCCACGCCGGCCGCCTCGGCATCGGCCGCGTGGCGCCGGCGGCTGTCCGGGCCGAAGCTCGGCGCGAGCACGTCCGGCGGCGCGAGCAGCAGCGCGTTCGTGCCGGTGCCGTGCCGGTCGGGCACGATCAGCGCCGAGCGCTCGCCTGCCGGGCGTGAGAGCAGCTCCTCGACCTCCTTGGGGTCAAGCAGGGGACAGTCTCCCGGGACGAGCAGGACCCGCTCGATCCCGTCCTCGAGGGCGGCTTCTATACCTTTCGTGGCCGCGGAGTTGTGTCCCCGCTCGTCGTCCTCGACGATCGTGGCCCCGTAGCCGGCGCCGATCCGCTGGGCCACGCGATCGCCGCTGACGACGACGATCTGCTCGAGCGCAGGAACGCGCCGAAGCGCCACCAGCACGTCGGCGAACATGGCGTCGACGAGCGCGCGCCGGTCGGCGGCGCTGAGCTCGTGCGCCAGCCGTTGCTTGGCCTGCGAGAAGCTCTTGATGGGGAGGATTGCAAGGGTCCGCATGGCGCGGGAACGGTACCTACCCAAACGCGAGGGCGAAGCGAAGCGTCTCCTCGGCGAGGCGGCGCCGGGCGGCCGGCGTGTCCATGAGCACGTCGGTCTCGAGGCTTGGGAGTTCTTGGGCGCGTCGGTCCGCGACGAGGCCGTCGATCACGCCTTCATACTGGGCCGCGATTCCGTCGCTGGTCAGTGGCCGGCCGGTCCACGCCATGAACGCCTCGGTAGGTCCCTTGACGACAGCACCGGCGACGAGCGGGCTCACGGCGACCACCGGTGCGGCGCTGTCTTTGATCGCGGTCCTGATACCCGGCACAGCCAGGATCGGGCCGATCGAGATGACCGGGTTCGACGGACCGATCACAATCGCCTGGGCGGTGGCGAGCGCCTGGTCGATCTCCGGCGTGGGTCTCGCGTTTCTCGCACCGCGGAAGTCGACTTCCTGGACCGGCCCGGCGCCGCCGGACCTGATCATGTACTCCTGGAACGGCCACCAACGGTCTTTCGCCATCACTTTTGTACGCACCGGCGAGTCGCTCATGGGCAGGATCCGGCCGGGCGCGCCGAGGGCTGTTGCGATCGCGGCATGGGCATCAGTAAGGCGGGTTCCTTGTTCCAGCAGGCGGGCGCGTTCGATCCCGATCGCGAGGTCCTCGTCGCCCAGGTTGAACCAAACGTCGACGCCCAGGTGCCTGAGGCCATCCATGACTCCGAACGTGTCGCCGGCGAGGCCCCAGCCGCGCTCGTCGATCCGGTCCGCGAGCCAGAACGTGACGAGGTCGGGGTCCGGCGACACGTACGCGCCGTAGATCTCGATGTCGTCGCCGGTGTTCGCGATCACGACGAGCTCGTCGGAGCCGACCACATCGAGCATGCCGCGGGCGAGCTTGGCGCCGCCCGTCCCGCCGGCGAGAACGACCACCGGCCCTGTCAATGCGGGTTCAGCCCGGTGATCTTGATCCCGGCGCGAACCTTGTTGCGCGCATTGATCGAGATGATCAGCGGGGTCAGCTGCTCGACGATCCGGGCCATCTCGAGCGGTCCGCAGTCGACGGCGCGCAGCCCGCTGATCTTCGCGACGAGTTCCGCCACCTTCGCCTTGTCCTCGCGGCGGTCGCCGCAGATCAGCACGTCTTCATCGAGCTGGTGGTCGAGGTCGTCGAGCAGCGCCGCGCTCACCGTGTGGAACGCCGACACCACTCGGACACCGTCGGGAACCATCTCCTGGGTCTGCTGCGCGGCCGAGCCCTGCCACACCCCGAGCGTCCGCGTCGCCTTGCCGGCGACCGCCGCGGCGAGCGGGACGGTGGCGTCCACGACGAGTTGCTCGGGCGTGAGCGCGCGCTTGAGGTGTGCGAGCGTCTCGGACTGGTTGCGGAACGGAACGCTCAGGATCACGATCTCGGCCTGTTTCACCGATTCGGCATTCTCGAGTCCGGTGAAGTGGCCCTGCGGGACTTTGGTCTCGGCGCGCCTGGCCGACTCGATCGCCCGGTCGGCGTTACGCGAGCCGATCACGATCGGCACGCCGGCGAGGCCGAGGCGGAGCGCGAGCCCGAAGCCGAGGGCGCCTGTGCCTCCAACTATGCAGACGGGGCTCTCGGGCAAGGCGGGGGAGTGTATGGGCTACGGTTCGGTGGCGACGGGTTCAGCGGAGTCGGGAGTGTGGGATGAGGATCGTTCGGCGCCTGATGTGCGTGGTGGTGGTGACGCTGGTGGTGTTGGCGCCCGCCGCCGGGGCCGGTAGCGCGCCCATCCAGCCGCTGGGCGTACAGGCAGCCTCCCTGACTCAGGTCGGCCAGGATCTCGTCTGGCAGGTTGAGCTCACCCAGTCGTTCTCGCCCGGCGCTCTGCGGAGGAACGGCGAGTCGCTGTGCTTGCTGATCGAGCGGACGTCGAATGAGGCGGTCGCTGGTCAGCTGTGCCTCGCGGGGCCTCGGCACGGATCGCCCTCGCCCTCGGTGTTGTATTCGCCGATTACGCAGGTCGGGCCGGGTCCTTCCGTCTCGATCGCCGCGACCATAACGCGTTCGAGCGACCGGGAGCTGACGGCGAGCTTCCTCCCGTCGAGCGTTGGGCTGGGGTATCGCCCGCTGCGCTGGCAGGTGGTCAGTAGCGCGAGCGCGCGGGGTTGCGCCCCGGCCACCCCCGGCAGCGCGACTTGTTCGACGCTGTTCCCCCCGACGCCGTCCGTTCTGCGGCTGCACACTCCGCGCCTGGTCGGCTGCGTTCCAACCGGGCCGGACTGGGTGTTCACGGGCCCTCGCAAGGTCCACGACATCGCGCTGACATTCGACGACGGGCCTTGGGACGAGCCGCCGACGGCAGACTTCGTCCGCGAGCTGGCACGGCTGCACGCGCCCGCGACCTTCTTCGAGATCGGCGAGCACATCCCGGCTTACGATCCGCACGGCACCGTCGAGCGGGAGATGCTCGCGGACGGGGACATGATCGGCGACCACACCTGGAGTCATCCGGACATGCTCGGTCTCTCTATGTCTGCGCAGCGGGAGCAGCTCTCGCTCGCCGCCGATGCGATCAGGAGGGCGACGGCAGGGTTCGAACCCTGCCTGTTCCGCGCACCGTACGGCGCCGTCGATCCGTCGCTCCTCAAGCTGGCGCGTTCGATGGGGTTCACGACGATCCAGTGGGACATCGACCCGCGCGACTGGGCGCTGCCCGGAGAGGGCGAGATCATCGACAACGTGCTCGACAACGCGCACAACGGAGGGATCATCGAGGAGCACTTCGGTGGCGGCCCGCGCTACGAGACGCTCGATGCGTTGCCCGAGGAGGTGGCCAGTTTGCGCAAGCGTGGCTATCAGCTCGTGACGCTGACCCAGATGCTCGGCTACAAGCTCGTGTATCGCTAATTCCTAGAATCGGGCATATGAGCGACTTGCCCGCGAGCGTCCGGATCCGCGAGGTCGGCCCCCGGGACGGCTTCCAGAACGAGCCGGAGGTGATCCCGACCGCGGACAAGGTCCGCCTGATCGAGATGCTGGGGGCGACCGGCCTTCAGCGGATCGAGGTGACGAGCTTCGTTCGACCCGACGTGATCCCGCAGCTGGCCGACGCATCGGAGGTGCTCTCGTCGGTTTCTCTCCCTTCCGGGGTCGCGGTCAGCGTGCTGATCCCAAACGAGCGTGGCTTGGAGCGAGCACTGCCGTGGCGGGATCGGTTCGACGAGATCAATGGCTTCCTGTCGGCGTCCGAGACGCACAATCAGAAGAACGTCGGACGGTCCGTAGCGGAGTCTTTGGGTGGCTTGGAGCGCACCTTCGCGCGGGCGGTGGCGGAGGGCCTGCGATGCGAGGGGGTGATCTCGACGTCGTTCGGCTGCCCATACGAGGGCCATGTGCCCGTCGATCGCGTGCTGGACATCGCTGCGGCGCTGGTCGATGCGGGCGCGGTCGAGGTCGGGTTCGGCGATACCACGGGGATGGCCAACCCGGTCCAGGTGCGCTCGTTCTTTGATGCCGCACGGGCACGGCTGCCAGGAGTGGAGCTGACCGCGCACTTCCACAACACCCGGGGACAGGGCCTCGCCAACGTGCTGTCGGCGCTCGAGGCGGGCGTCGAGAGCTTCGAGTCGAGCTTCGGCGAGCTCGGCGGCTGCCCGGTGCCTGCGGGCGCGACCGGGAACATCGCCACCGAGGACCTGGTATCGATGCTGCACGAGATGGGCATCTCGACTGGAATCGACTTGGCCGCGCTGATCGCAGCCTCGCGCGCGGCGCAGCAGGTACTCGGACGCCCGCTGGGGAGCCACGTCCTGCTCGCCGGGCCCGTGTCGTGGGAGGCCGCGAGTTGACCGGGATCGAGCACGGCGATCCGTTGGAAGCCGCGGTCGCGCGGGCGCGCGCCGGGGGTCCTGAGCGCCACCGCGAGAAGGCCGTGTCGCAGGGCAAGCTCCCGGTGCGCGAGCGGGTCGCGCGGCTCTTGGATGCTGGCTCGTTCGCGGAAGAGGGACTCCTCGCCGGGTGGCAGGAGGACGGGCTCGGCGCCGAGGGCGTTGTAACCGGGGTCGGCACGATCGCCGGCACGCCGGTGGCGGTGATGGCCAACGACCCGACGGTTAAGGCCGGGTCGTGGGCGCCGAAGACCGTCGAGAAGATCGTGCGGATCCAGGAACGCGCGCTGTCGCTGAGGATCCCGCTCGTCTACCTGGTCGATTCGGCCGGGGCGCGGATCAACGAACAGGTCCAGATGTTCCCCGGGCGTCGGGGCGCGGGCAGGATCTTCTTCAACCAGGTGCGCATGTCGGGGGTCGTACCGCAGGTGTGCGTCCTGTTCGGGCCGTCCGCCGCAGGCGGGGCATACATCCCCGCGTTCTGCGACATCGTGATCATGCGCGACGGCAACGCCTCGATGTATCTCGGGTCGCCGCGGATGGCCGAGATGGTGATCGGCGAGAAGGTGACGCTCGAGGAGATGGGCGGCGCGCGCATGCACACCTCGCGCAGCGGGGTCGGCCACGCGCTGGTGGCCAGCGACGAGGAGGGGATCGATTTCGCCCGGCGCTACCTCAGCTACTTCCCGTCGTCGTATGTGGGCGAGCCGCCGGCCGCCGCGCCTGCGGCGCCGGCGCCATCATCGGATCTGTCGATCCGCGAGCTGATTCCGCCGGACGAGAACAAGCCATTCGACATGCGGTCGCTGATAGATGCGTTGGTGGACGGTGGGTCCTTTTTAGAGATTCACGCGCGGTGGGCCCGAGAGGTGATCGTCGGCTACGCCCGGCTCGACGGCCGCGCCGTCGGGATCGTCGCCAGCCAGCCGAAGGTCAAGGGCGGCGTGCTGTTCGTCGACTCCTCCGACAAGGCCGCGCGGTTCATCTGGACGTGCAACGCGTTCAACATCCCACTGCTGTTCCTCGCGGATGTGCCCGGGTTCATGATCGGCACCCAGGTCGAGCGCGAGGGCATCATCCGGCACGGCGCGAAGATGATCAGCGCCGTGTCCGAGGCGAATGTGCCGAAGATCTCGGTGATCGTCCGCAAGGCCTACGGCGCCGGCCTGTATGCAATGGCCGGGCCGGCGTTCGACCCGGACTGCTGCATCGCGCTACCGACCGCGTCGATTGCGGTGATGGGCCCGTCCGCCGCGATCAACGCGGTCTATTACAACCAGCTTCAGGCGATCTCCGACGAGGGCGAGCGCGCGGCGCGGACGGAGGAGCTGCGGCGTGAGTACGCCGAGGACATCGACATCCTGCACCTCGCCTCCGAGCTCGTGATCGACGCGGTGATCCAGCCCGAGGATCTCCGCTCCGAGCTGATCCGCCGTTTCACGCTCGCCGCCGGCAAGCACCGGGAGTGGCCGGACAAGCGCAATCCGGTCACGCCTGTGTAGCGCTGCCGAGCGCGGCTATCGGCGTCAGTCCGAGCGGCTTCCGAGCGCGGCTATCAGCGTCAGTCCGAGCGTGATCGCTCGGTTCAGCGCGACGTCGTCGATTTGCTCCGGGGAGTCGGCTCGCTGATGAGAGCGGGGGGCGAGCCCGCGATCGTCCAGGCACCCGATCGCGATTGCTGGCAGGCCGGTGGCGCGTGCGGGCAGCGCCGGCGTCGTCCCCCGGCCGCGGTGAGCGGTCGCGCTCGTCTGTTGTGCGAGCGTTCGTAGGCTGCGTCCGTAGCGAAGCGGCACCAGGCGGCCGTCACTGGACCACCAGGCCGGGTGTCCGGCGCCACAGGCCGCGATCCCGAGCACCGCGACGTTGGCCTGTCTCAGCTCTCGTTTGCGGGTCCTCAGGTATCGGCGGAGGCCGATCTGCTCGTCCTGGCCGGCGCCCTGGAGCACGAGCTCGACGGTGGCGGTGCGGCCGGGGTCCGCGCCGGCACCGGCCGCCCCGCTGGCACCCGCCGCCGCCAGCGTCCGCGCGAGTTCGATGGCGACCGCCGTGCCGGCGGCGTTGTCACCGGCACCGGGGCCGTAGCCCGCGCCGGCGGCGTCGAGGAGCAGCGCCAGCGCGAGGACGAGCGCCACCGCCGGCGGCAGCTGGAGGACCCCGAGCGCGTGCGGATGGTGGTGCGCCGTCAAGCGAACGATCGCGATCGCCAGCTCGTAGGCGCTCGCGAGCACGAGCCACGCGAGCCAGCCCGGCGCGACGCCGCCGGTGGCGCGTCGCAGTCGGGCCGCGGTGGCGCGGACTGGGTCGCGATAGATCAGGCCGGTCCGGCCGGCGTCGTAGTTAGCGGTGACGATCAGACGCGCCGGCGGGTCAGGTCCCGGCCCCGATCCCGATCCCGATCCGGATCGCGATCCCGAGGAGCGAGCCGTGGCGATCACGTTTTGACTGGCGCGCTCCGGGGTCAGGCGGCGTCCGAGGGACGTTCCGGCCACCTCGTCAGCGACCGTCGAGACGAGCGCCACCGTGAGCAGCACCACTCCGATCGTGGGGTGACTCACCGACAGCAGGCTGCCGATGAGTGCCAGCGCGACGTGCCACGCGTGCGCGAGCGCCCAATTCGGACGGCACCAGAACGTCTCGATCCGGACTCGCTGGCGGTCCGCGACGAGCTCTCGGGCGAGCCACTGGGCAGCCCGCCGCTCAGCGTCGGTTCCCGGGCCACGGCCCTCGAACGCAGCGAGCGCCGTGATCGTCTCCCGTGGCCGCATCGGCGCCGGATGATCGCAGCCGGGAATCCGATAGAACCCGGTTGGATGACTGCGGACGACGAGCGGCAAATGCTCGCGGTGGCGCGGGAGGCGGCTGTAGCTGCGGCCGACGAGCTGCGCCGGCGCTACGCCGAGCCCGCCCGCGGCGTGCGCTCCAAGAGCGGGCCGACGGATCTGGTCTCCGACGCCGACCTCGCCGCCGAAGCGGCGATCCGGTCGGTGCTCGGCGCTCGCAGACCGGGCGATGCGATCCTCGGTGAGGAGGGCGGCGAGACGGGGGAGGGCGAGTTTCGCTGGGTCGTCGATCCCCTCGACGGGACGATCAACTACCTGTACCGGATCCCCGCTTTCGCGGTCAGCATCGCGGTCGAGGACGCGAGCGGGACGATCGCCGGCGTGGTCCTCGACCCGATCTCCGAGGAGTGCTTCGAGGCGACCCGGTCCGGCGAGCCAACGCTGAACGGCGAGCCGATCCACCACGACGGCCGCGCCGAGACGCTCGACTTGGCCATGGTCGCCACCGGGTTCAACTACGACGCGGCCGTGCGAGCCCGCCAAGCCGATGTCGTCAAGCGGCTGATCCCGCGCGTTCGCGACATCCGGCGCGTCGGCGCGGCCGCGCTCGATCTCTGCTGGTGTGCTTGTGGTCGGTACGACGCGTACTTCGAGCGAGGCCTCAACCCATGGGATGTCGCCGCCGGCAGCCTGATCGCGTCTCGCGCCGGACTGGTGGTCCGCGATCTCGTCGCGGTTGAGGGGCAGCCGGCGGGGACGGTGGCGGCGCCCGCGGAGCTGTTCGACGAGCTGCTCGGGTTGATCCTGGGCTAGAGGCCCCGGCGGTCGGTCGTTACCCAGGACGTGAGCCGATCGTGGGTCGTGGCCGGTCGTGGCCCGGGGCGCGGCGGACTAAACTGCCGCCGAGCGCGGCGGTGGCGCAATCGGCTGACGCGGTGCCCTCAAAAGGCACTGTCCTTCGGGACGTGTGGGTTCGAGTCCCACCCGCCGCAC
>CAVPBV010000006.1:0-340060 GCA_963701945.1 uncultured Solirubrobacterales bacterium
CGCCTTGGTGAGCCGTTACCTCACCAACAAGCTAATGGGCCGCGGGCCCATCCCGATGCGGAGGCCGAAGCTTCCTTTCCCCAGCGGCCTTATGGCCGGAGGGCACATTCGGTATTAGCCCGAGTTTCCTCGGGTTGTCCCAATCATCGGGGCAGGTTACCCACGTGTTACTCACCCGTTCGCGGCTTTGCCCCAGGCCGAAGCCTGGTTCGTCGCTCCACTTGCATGTGTTAGGCACGCCGCCAGCGTTCGTCCTGAGCCAGGATCAAACTCTCCGTGAAGAACTACTGAGACGGGCCGCCAAGGGCGACCCGCTTCACAAAGAGTGTCAAGGTCCGCGCTCCACCTAGCGTGGTGGGCGGACCCGGGCCTGTCCCTGGTGGGACAAGGCCCTGCGTCCACACGAGGGGATCCGATGTACACCAACGGATCCCGGGACACAAGACGGGGTTCTCAATCTGGCACCGTCGTCGATCGTCTGGCCCGCGAGGGCCGGCCGATGCGACGGCGTCGAACCTGGACACACTCCTCGACCGAGGGTTCGGTCGAAGGGTGCGCATGCTGTTGAGTTTTCAAAGACCGTCGCACCTCTTCGAGAAGGGTGTTCCTTCCCAGGGCGCGCCCGAGAGGAAATCCGATCTCGGGGCGGACCGATGAGTATAGCGCCCGGACCGCCGCGCGGGGAGGGCCGTCTGCCGGCTGTCCGAGCAGCATAACCGCCCGTGGCTGCGCCAGCTCGGCCGCCCCTCTGCCCCGAGCGACGGTTGGCCCTGTGTCGGCCGGCGATCCGGGGAGCCCCCGCCCCCGATCGCGCGCACGACGGGTGGTCGAGTACGCCGAGCCGACCGGGGGTGCGCCGGCGCCGGGAAGCCTGGGCTCGCGGCGCCAGCGCCACCTAGGACAGCACCTGCACCGTCACCGTACGCCGGCGCGGACGGTCGTCGAAGTCGATCAGCACTACCTGCTGCCAGGTTCCGAGCGCCAAACGCCCGTCGACGACCGGGATCGTCTCCGAGGGTCCGATCAGCGCGGCGCGGAGATGGGCGTGGGAATTGCTGTCGTGGTTCAGGCGGTTGTGCTCGTAGTCGCCCGCGCTCGGGATCAGGCGGTCGAGCAGCGCCTGGAGATCGTGAACGCCGCCGGGCTCGTACTCCATCGTGGTGACGGCGACGGTCGACCCGGTGGCGAACACCGACACGACGCCGCGATCAACGCCGGCGGTCTGGAGGACGCTGGCGACGCCCGGTGTGATGTCGACGATGTGCCCGTTGCCCGGCGTCTCCATCCGCAGCAGTCCGCCTTGGACAGTCACGGGTTTCCTGGGCCAGCCAGCGCGACGAACACCGAGGGGCGGGGCACCGCGACGGACACGACTGGGCCGGGCACCGCGACGGACACGACTGCTAGCCCACGCGCACGCGCGCGAACCGGCGCTTGCCCAACTGGAGGACCTTGCCTTCGACCTCGGCCGCCGGCAAGTCAAGCGAGCCGTTGCCGACCACCTCGCCGTCGAGCTTGACCCCACCCTGGGCGAGGCTACGACGCGCCTCGGACCTCGTGATCCCGAACGCGCTCTCGAGCAGCGCCGGCACGTGCACGTCGGGTTGGTCGGCCGGCCATGACACGGTCGGCATCTCCTCGGGAGCCCGGCGTTCGATGTGAACGCGATCGAACTCCCGCTCGGCCGCCTCGGCGGCGTCGGCGCCGTGGAAGCGGGCGACCAGCTTGCGGGCCAGCGCGCGCTTGGCGTCGCGGGGGCCGAGCTCGGGCGGCGGATCGACGCCGAGCAGCAGCCTGTACCAGGTGTCGAGCGCCTCGTCGGGGAGGCTGAGCGTCTTGCCGTAGATCTCATCCGGCGGCTCGCTAACGCCGACGTAGTTCCCGATCGACTTGGCCATCCTGGTCACGCCATCGGTCCCGGGCAGTAGCGGCATCGTCAGAATCGCCTGCTCGGGGACGTCGTAGGCGCGTTGGATGTCGCGCCCGAGCAGCAAGTTGAACTTCTGGTCGGTACCTCCGAGCTCGACGTCGGCGCGAATCGCGACCGAGTCGTAGCCCTGCATCAGCGGGTACAGCAGCTCGAGCACCGAGATCGGGGCGTGGGCGGCAAACCGCTTGGCGAAGTCGTCGCGCTCGAGCAGTTGGCCGACGGTGGGGATCCGCGCCAGGCGGAACAGGTCCTCCATCGACATGTCGAGCCATTCGCTGTTGAAGCGGATCGTGCTCCGATCGGGGTCGAGCACGGTGTAGGCCTGCTCGGTGAACGTGCGGGCGTTGGCGTCGATCTCCTCCCCGGACAGCGCCGGACGGGTCGCCGAGCGGCCGCTCGGATCACCGACCCTGGCCGTGTAGTCGCCAATGACCAGCACCACCTCGTGGCCGAGATCCTGGAACTCGCGGAGCTTCTGGAGTACGACGGTGTGGCCCAGGTGGATGTCCGGCGCCGTCGGGTCGATTCCGAGCTTGACGCGCAACGGGCGACCGGCCGCGAGCTTCTTCTCCAGCGCGCCCTCAGGCAGGCTGTCGACGGCGTTTCGGGCCAGCCATGCCGCCGCCTCAGCGGGACTCGAGGCCATGGGCGCGGGCTCCGTCTGGACCTCGGAATCCATGGCGGCCAATGCTAAACTCTCGCGGCCGCGGGACCCCTGTTGCCGCCACGTCCCGCTGCGCGCCGCAGCCGGCCGTTTGGCCTGCTGCGAGTATTCACGGACTGCATGATCGACGACGTCGAAATCCCGACTCAGGCCGATCAGCCTGAGGTGCCGGCCCGGTCGAAGCTGCCACGGTGGCGGAACGGGCGCGGTGGCGGGAACGGGCGCCGCGACGGGAATGGAGGCGGCCGTGGCAACGGACGCGGGCGCAAGCCGACTCGCGGACGGTTCTGGCGCCGGCGCCGCGGGCCGCGGACCAAGCCGCGAGTCCGCAAGCTGCGGCTGATCCTGATCCTGATCGGACTCGGCGCGCTCGCGGTCGTCTCGACCGTGTTCGGGATGATGATGGCGGTCGCCTCCGATCTCCCGC
Source organism: uncultured Solirubrobacterales bacterium (assembly GCA_963701945.1). GTDB lineage: Bacteria > Actinomycetota > Thermoleophilia > Solirubrobacterales > Solirubrobacteraceae > Palsa-465. The sequence continues at coordinate 3,022 of CAVPBV010000006.1, forward strand.
AGATCGAGAACCGACAGGTGTACTCCTCGGCGTCGGCCAATTCGTACCTGTACGACGATCACTGGCACCTGATCGGGCAGTTCGCACCGCCGAACCACGAGGTGATCGACGGTTTCCAGCAGATCTCACCATGGATGCGGCGGGCGATCGTGTCGGTCGAGGACAGGCGCTTCTGGACCGACCCGGGGGTCGACCTGCGCGGGATCGCGCGCGCGGCGATCGCCGACCTGAGCGGCGGCTCCCAACAGGGCGCCTCGACGATCGCGGAGCAGTTCGTCAAGAACGCCCTATCCGAACAGGACAACCGGACGATCCTCGAGAAGCTGCGCGAGGCCGCATTGGCCTACCACCTCACGCGCAGGTGGCCGAAGCAGCGGATCATGACCCAGTACCTGAACTCGATCTACTTCGGGAACGGGGCCTACGGGGTCGAGTCGGCGGCGCGCGTCTACTTCGGCAAGGTCCACGGATACAACTCCTCGGTTTCGTCGACCCAGGCCGGCGCGGGCTGTGGCGATGCGCCCCGAACTCCGTGTGCATCGGTGCTCGAGCCGTGGGAGGCGGCGCTGCTCGCCGGGATGGTCGCGGACCCGAGCGCGTTCGACCCCGTCCTTCACCCCACCGCGGCTTGGCTACGCCGTGACCAGGTCCTCAAGGACATGCTCCATCAGCACTACATCACCGAGCAGCAGTACCTGTACGGACGCAAGCAGCCGCTCCCGACCGCGGCGCTGATCCAGCAACCCCAGGAGCCAGCCGCAGCGCCGTACTTCACGAGTTGGCTTCGTCCACAGATCCTCGCGGCGATGGGCCTGGGCAAGCCCGGAGTCCCGGACAGCGTCGCCGAGTACCGCGCCTACTACGGCGGGCTCAAGATCCGGACCACGATCGACCTCGGCATGGAGCAGGCCGCCGATCAGGCGATCTCCGAGGAGCTTCCCTCCGGCTCAGGCCTCCCGGATGCCTCGCTGGTCGCGATCGACAACAAGACCGGAGAGGTCCGGGCGATGGTCGGCGGGCCGATCGTGAACGGCGAGGAGGACTACAGCCAGTACCCGTTCAACCTGGCCACCGAGTCGGAGCGCCAGCCAGGGTCGGCGTTCAAGCCGTTCACGCTTGCCATGGCACTCGAATCCGGAAAGTACGGGCCGGACTCGATCATCGACTCCGCCCCCCAGAACTTCATCGTCCCCAACAGCGACGGCAAAGAGCACTTCATCGTCCACAACTTCGGCAACACGTATTCCGGCCCGATCACGCTCCAGGACGCGACCGACATCTCGGACAACACCGTCTACACGCAGGTCGGGATCAACGTGGGGACGAAGAGGATCGCCAATTTCGCCAGGCGTGCCGGGATCCGAACGCCGGTCTCGGACAACTACGCGATGATCATCGGCGGGCTCAGGATCGGCGTGTCGCCACTCGACATGGCCCACGCCTACGAGACGTTCGCCGAGGGCGGGCGGCGGGTGTACGACCCGACGCTCGGGGCGCCGAACAAGGGCCCGACCGGGATCGCCCAGATCTACTGCCCGAAGGTTTGCCCGCAGAAGAACCAGGTCGATCAGCCGCAGTACGAGCGGGTGTTGCCGGCGCCGATCGCGGCAGTCGTTCACCAGATGCTGACTGGCGTGGTTCAGTCCGGCACGGGCACCTCGGCCGCGATCTCGGGCGTGGACGTCGCCGGCAAGACCGGCACCACGACCAACTACGCCGATGCGTGGTTCGTCGGCTGGACCCCGCAGCTGACGACGGCGGTGTGGGTCGGCTATCCGAACAAGCTCGTGCCGATGTACACCCAGTACAACGGCGCGCCGGTCGAGGGCGGCACCTACCCGGCGATCATCTGGCACAACTTCATGGTTCAGGCCCTCCAGATCCTCGCGAGCGAGAACCCGCACGAGAAGATCACGACCGCGTCCTCGACCGATACGACGAGCGCGCCCTCGAGCCTGACGAGCGGATCGGGCTCGGGTGCGACCTCGACCTCGACCAGCGCGACCACCCCGGCCGGCGGCACGGCCGGCGGGAATACCGGCGGCGGCGCGGCCCCCACGGCCGGCGGCACAACCGGGAACGGTGGCGCGGGCGGCGGCGCCGGCGGCACGACCGGAGGAGGCGGCGGGACCGGAGCCACCGGCGGCGGCGGAGGGACCGGGGCAGGCGGTACCACCGGCGGCGGTGGCGGGGGCACGACCGGCGGCGGCGGTGGCGGCGGTACGACCGGCGGGACCGGCGGGTCGGGCTCCGGCGGCGCCGGACTCGGCGGCGGCTAGTTGGCTCCGGTGGGGTCCGCATCGGGTGACGCGCGCGGCCGCCCGAATCATCGGCCGCTGTATCGAGCGCGAGTCACCCGAGTGCCGACATCCACCGACGCAGCATTTTGCGAGCGGACCGGAAACGCGGGTCCTAGACCCGCGAAAGCGCCGGCCGCGACAGGAACCGGTTGCCCGCCGCGCTGAACCGCCACGGCAACTCGACGGCCTTCGTGATCCCGATGCGCCGGCTTGCGACGGCCTCTACATCCCGCCATGCTCGCGGCCGGTCGGCGATCACGATCGGCCCGCGCAGCAGGTCGGTGCCGTTCAGCTCGAGGCCGATGTCGAGTGCCTGAGTGAGCTTGCCGGGCCCCGAACAGAGATTCTCCAACCGCTCCACACCGCGACGCTCACGCATGAGCTCGATCCCCTCGACCGGCTCGAGCGCCCGGACCAGGACCGCCGCGCCGACGCCGTCGGGCTCGCATACGGCGTTCAGACACGCGTGGATGCCGTACGAGCGGTACAGGTAGGCCACGCCCGGCGGCCCGAATATCACCCGCGTTCGGTTCGTGAGCCCAACATACGCATGGCTGGCGGGCTCCCAGTGGTGATACGCCTCGGTCTCGACGATCACGCCCGAGGAGCCGGCGTGCGAGACGACGCAGCCGATCAGGTCCTGCGCCACCTGCAAGACCGGGCGAGCGTAGAAGGCGCGTCTCATGTCCCAGCGAGCGCGGCTCGCGCGCGGTCGAGCTGCTCGCGCACACGCTCGAGGCTCGTCCCGCCCTGCGAGCGCTTGCTCTCGAGCCACTCGCCGTCTCGGAGCACCGCGTAGAACTCGTCGTCGAGCAGCGGGGATTGCGCGGCGAGCTCCTCGGCGGTGAGCGCGGACAGCGGCTTGCCCTGCTCGATCGAGCGCCTCACGAGGGCCGCCACGACGCCGTGGGCCTCGCGGAACGGCACCCCACGTCGCACGAGCAGGTCGGCGACGTCGGTCGCCGCGAGCAGTTCGTCCGTCGCCGCCTCGGCCAGCCGGTCGCGCCGGAACGAGATCGAGGACAGCATGCCGTCGGCGGCGTCCAGGCATAGCTCGACCGTGTCGGCCGCGTCGAACAGATGCTCCTTGTCCTCCTGCATGTCCTTGTTGTAGGTCAGCGGGAGGCCGTGGAGCACGCCGTGGAGCGCGACGAGGTGGCCGGCGATGCGCGGTGCCTTGGCGCGCAGCAGCTCGGCGGCGTCCGGGTTCTTCTTCTGGGGCATGATCGAGGACCCCGACGCCCAGGCGTCGGCGACCTCGCAGAAGCCGAACTCCTCGCTCGACCACAGCACGATCTCGCCTCCGAGCCGGGACAGGTGGGTCGCGCAGGTGGCCGCGGCCGCGAGGTAGTCGAGCACGAAGTCGCGGTTCGAAACCGCGTCGATCGAGTTCGGCGCGACCGAGGCGAAGCCGAGCTCACGCGCCACGAGCTCTCGATCGGTATCGAAGTTCACGCCCGCGAGCGCGCCGGCGCCCAGGGGCAGCGCGCCGGTGGCCGACACCACCGACAAGAACCGGTCGCGGTCGCGGATCAGCATCCAGCAGTACGCGAGCAGGTGGTGGCTCAGGTAGACGGGTTGGGCACGCTGTAGATGGGTGTAGCCGGGCATCGGCCAGTCGAGGTGCCTCTCGGCGACGTGGACGAGCGTCCGGGCCAACTTCCCGGTCCGCTCGACGGCCGCACCCGCGTGAGCGCGGACGAACATCGCGACGTCGGTGGCCACCTGGTCGTTGCGCGACCGCGCGGTGTGGAGCTTCCCGCCGACGCGGCCGGCGAGCTCGGTGACGCGGCGCTCGATCGCCATGTGGATGTCCTCGTCGCCCTCGGCGAACGGGAAACTGCCCTCGCCGAGCTCGCGCTCGACCTGATCGAGCGCGGCGTGCAATTGGTCGCGCTCCTCCCCCGAGATGATCTCCTGCGCGGCGAGCATCGAGGCGTGAGCGCGTGACTGCTGGACGTCGTAGGGCCCGAGGCGCCAGTCGAACGACAGCGAGTCGTTGAGCGCGCGGAAGGCAGCATCCTGAGGCTCGGCGAAACGAGACATCGAGCGCGGATTATCGCCCGAGCACTTCGCGCAGCGACTCGGCCACCTGCGCCACCTGCGACTCGGTCATCGCGGGAAAGAACGGCAGCGCAATCGAGCGGGCTGCGACGTCCTCGCACACCGGGAACTCGCCTTCGCGGTGACCGAACCGCTCGCGGTAGTAACTCATCAGGTGGACGGCGGGGAAGTAGGGCTTGCTCGGGATGCCGCGCGCAGCCAACTCGCGAACGGTCGAGTCGCGGTCGACGTCGCGCGGGAGCTGGACCACATACACGAACCAGCCGCGGCGCACGCGGCCGGTCTCCGAGCAGGGCAGCTCGACGCCCTCGATGTCCGCGAGCGCTGCTGCGTACGAAGCCGCCGCCCGGGCTCGGCCCGCAAGCAATTCGTCGATTCGCTCGAGCTGGGCGATCCCCAGTGCGCAGGCGATCTCCGACAGCCTGTAGTTAAAGCCAAGGCGATCGTGATCGAGCCAGTCCATGTCGGGCGCGCGGCCCTGGTTTCGCTCGGAGTCCAACCGCTCCTTCAGGCCGGCGTCGGCGGTCGTGACCATCCCCCCCTCGCCGGTCGTGATCTGCTTGTTCGCATAGAACCCGAACACCGCCGGGTGCCCGCGCCCGCCGACCGGCACTCCGTCGGCGTCAAATGCACCGAGCGCCTCGCACGCGTCCTCGACGATCGGGAACCCGAGCCGCTCAAACGCGGCCAGGTCCGCCGGGTAGCCGAAGACGTGCACCGGCAGGAGCGCCGTGGTCCGCTCGGTGACCGCCGCCGCCGCGGCGTCCGGATCGAGGTTGAACGTGACCGGGTCGATGTCGGCGAACACCGGCCGCGCGCGCTCGTACACGACCACGTTGGCGCTGGCCACGAACGAGAACGGGGTCGTGATGACCTCGTCGCCGTCGCTCACGCCGACGCCGCGCAGCGCCAGGTGGAGACCCGCGGTGCCACTCGATACCGCGCTCGCGAACCCGGCGCCTACCTGCCGCGCGAACGCCTGCTCGAACTCCGCGAGCAGCGGACCGAGCGAAAGGCGACCCGTGCGGAGCACGTCGAGCACGCGCTCGATCTCGAGGTCGCCGATCACGGGCCGCGCGAGCGGGATGGCCTCCCGAACGCGATTGGCCACGCTCTCCTTCGAGGAGGCGTCAGTCACGAACCTGTGGCGAGGCGGCCCGGTCGGGCGACGGCGATCGCCTGCTCGACACGCGCATCCCGTACTCGAGCGAATCGACCAGCGCCTCCCAGGACGCCTCGATGATGTTCTCCGACACCCCGATCGAGCCCCACACCTGGTCGCCGTCGGAGGCGTCGAGCAGCACGCGCGTGACCGCGCCGGTGCCCTTGGTCTCGTCGAGGATGCGCACCTTGAAGTTGACGAGGTCGATATCGCGTAGATGGGGATGGATCTCGACGAGCGCGTCCCTCAAAGCGCGGTCGAGCGCGTTCACGGGGCCGTTGCCCTCGGCGGTCCGGACGTACCGCTCGCCGTCAGGGCCGGGTGGGGTCCAAATTTTTATCGTCGCCTCGGTCTCGACGCGCCCGTCGGCGCGCTTCTCGACGATCACGCGCCAGGATTCGAGGACGAACAGCGGCTCGTAGTCGCCCGTCTCGCGACGGAGCAGCAGCTCGAACGAGCCGTCGGCGGCTTCGTAGTGGTAGCCGCGGTGCTCGAGTTCCTTGACCCGCTCGACCAACCGTCCCGCTTCACCGTCGCCGAGCGAGATTCCCGCGTCGCGGGCCCGCGCGTACACGGTGCCCTTGCCCGACAGCTCGGAGATCAGCAGTTCGCGCCGGTTGCCGACGACGTCGGGATCGAGGTGTTCGAACGTCGCAGGATCGACGTTCACGCCGGCCACGTGCATTCCGCCCTTGTGGGCGAACGCGTTGCGCCCGACGTACGGCTGGTCGGGGTCGGGCGTGAAGTTGAGGATCTCGTCGAAGAAATGCGCGGCCTGCGTCAGCGAGGCGAGCTGCTCGGTGGTCACGCACTCGTAGCCCAGCTTGAGCTGCAGGTTGGGGATGATCGTGACCAGGTTCGCGTTACCGCACCGCTCGCCGTAGCCGTTCATCGTCCCCTGTACGTGGACCGCTCCCTGCTCGACCGCGGCCATCGTGCAGGCGACGCCGCACCCCGAGTCGTCGTGGCAGTGGATCCCGACTTTGGCCGCGGTGGGCGCCAGCGCCGTGATCACCTCGGCGGTCGCAGCGCCGATCCGAGGCGGGAGCGTGCCGCCGTTCGTGTCGCAGCAAGTGACCGTGTCGGCGCCCGCCTCGGCCGCCGCGACCACGCAGCGGAGCGCGTACGCGGAGTCGTCCGCGAACCCGTCGAAGAAGTGCTCGGCGTCGTAGATCACGCGCTTGCCCTCGGCGACGAGGAACGCGACCGACTCCGAGATCATCCGCAGGTTCTCGTCGCGACCGACCTTCACGACCTTCTCGAGGTGAAGGCCCCAGCTCTTGCCGACGATCGTGCAGACGGGCGCGCCCGACTGCGCGAGCACGCGCAGTCCCGGATCGGCGTCGGCGCGGGTATCGCGGCGACGGGTCATCCCGAACGCGGCGACCTGCGCGTGGCGGAACGACTCTTCGGCCAGCAGCCCGAACAGCTCGAGCTCCTTGGGGTTCGAGCTTGGGAAGCCGGCCTCGATCACGTCGATACCGAGCTCGTCCAGGCGGTGCGCCACCCGTAGCTTCTCCTGTGCGGACAGCGACATGCCCTCCCCCTGCATCCCGTCGCGGAGGGTGGTGTCGTAGAGCTCGATGTGGGTCATCCGGCTGCGGTTCGGCTTGGCACCTCGACCACGTCGAGCCACTCCGCGTAGCGTGGATCCCGGCCGTGCAGCGCGTCGTCGAAGACGTGCTGCACCTCGCGCGTGACCGGACCGGGCTCGCCGGAGCCGATCAGGTGGTCGTCGATCTCCCGCACCGGAACGAGCTCGGCGGCAGTTCCGGTGAGGAACACCTCGTCGGCGAGATACAGCTCGGCGCGGGCGACGTCGCGCTCGACGACCTCGTGGCCGAGGTCGCGGGCGATCTGGATGATCGATTTGCGGCTAATCCCGTCGAGGATCCCGGCGGTGTGTGGGGGCGTGAGGATCTGGCCGTCGCGGACGGCATAAATGTTCTCGCCGGAGCCCTCGCACACAAACCCGTGATGGTCGAGCAGGATCGCCTCCTGATAGCCGGCCTTCGACGCCTCGATCTTCGCGAGCACGCTGTTGAGGTACTGGCCAGTCGCCTTGGCGTGGGGGATCAGCGCGTCGTGCGGGATTCGCCGCCAGCTGGAGACCTTGGCCCGGATGCCGCTGGCCTTGCCTTCCTCGCCGAGGTACGCGCCCCACGGCCACGCCGCGATCGAGACCTCGACGGGGGCATCCAGCGGGTATAGGCCCATCTGGCCGTAGCCGCGGAAGACGATCGGGCGGATGTAGCACTCGCGCAGCTCGTTGGCCGCGATCAGCTCGTGGGTGGCCGAGCGCAGCTCCGCGAGCGTGTACGGGATCGGCATGTAGTAGAGCTCGGCCGACTTGAACAGGCGGTCAAGGTGATCGTGGTGACGGAAGATCGCCGTTCCCTTGGCGGTCTCGTACGCCCGGATCCCCTCGAATACTCCCGTCCCGTAGTGCAGGCCGTGCGTCAGTACGTGAACCTTTGCGTCCTCCCAGGCAACCATTTCACCGTTGTGCCAGATCAGGTCCGCTTGTTGCACGACTGGACTCCTTATAGGTGTTGGAGGACTGCCTGGGTGGCCTCTGATGTAGTTGCCGTGCCCCCCAGGTCGGGCGTGCGCAGCCCCTCGGCCAGCGCTCGCTCGACGGCCGATTCTATCGCCGCCGCCTGGGCCTCCATGCCGAGTCCGTGGCGCAGCATCATCGCCGCCGACAGGAACATCGCCAGCGGGTTGGCGGCTCCGGTGCCCGCGATGTCGGGGGCGGATCCGTGGACGGGTTCGAACAGGCCGGGCTTTTGGTCGCCCAGCGACGCGCTGGGGAGCATTCCGATCGAGCCGGTGAGCATCGCCGCCTCGTCGCTGAGGATGTCCCCGAACATGTTCTCGGTGAGAATCACCTCGAAGTGCCGTGGCGCCGCGATCAGCTTCATCGCCGCGTTGTCGACGAGCAGGTGCTCGAGTTCGATGTTCGGATATTCCGCGGTGTGGACATCGCGAACGACCTCGCGCCACAGCCGGCTGGTCTCGAGCACGTTGGCCTTGTCGACGCTGGTGACGCGCGATTTCGCGGTGTTGAACGCGACGCGGGCGATGCGCTCGATCTCGTCGCGGGTGTACACGCAGTCATCGGAGGCGCGGTCCGGCGTGCGGGTCTTCTCCCCGAAGTAGATGCCGCCGGTCAACTCGCGGATGACGATCATGTCCGTCCCCTCGATCAGCTCGCGCTTGAGCGGGCTCGCGTCATAGAGGGCGGGGAGCGGCTTGACCGGGCGCAGGTTGGCGAACAGGCCGAGACCCTTGCGCAACCCGAGCAGGCCCTGCTCGGGGCGGGGCTTGTCGGGGTCGGTGGTGTCCCACTTCGGGCCCCCGACCGCGGCCAGCAGGACCGCGTCGGCCCGCTTGCAGGCGTTCAGCGTGTCGTCGGTCAGCGCGGTGCCGTGGGCGTCGATCGAGGCGCCGCCGAACACGTGCTCCTCGTACTCGAGATCCGCGCCGGCGGCCTTCAGGACGTCGAGGGTCGGGGCGGTGATCTCGGGGCCAATCCCGTCACCGGGAAGGAGGACGACGCGCGGGGCCATGGTGGCGGGGGACGCTAACGGATCGGTCGTCCGGCGGTCAGGATCCGCGCCGCGCCGTCATGTTCAGCCGCACGTACTCGAGCACGAGCGGCTCGCCGGCGCGCTCGAGCACACGATCGACGAACGGATCGCGCAGCTCGTTCGGCAGCGGGTCGAGATGGCGGACGAGGCATACGGTCTGGATGAACGAGCGCGGATCCTCGGGCGTCACCGACTTGGGCTCGAGCCAGCACGAGACGTCGACGAACCCGGCGCGCTCCAACCGCGAAGCCGTCTCCGTGTCGGTGGCGTAGTTCCAGGGACGCTTCCAGTCGGCGAAGTAGGGCGCGAACGGGTCCTCCACAGCGACCTCATCGGCAAGTTTCCGGAACGCGTCGATGTTCCCACGACCGCCGCACTGGGCGACCAGTTGCCCATCCGGCCGGAGAGTGCGATGGAGCGCCGCGAACAGCGCATCGTGGTCGTGAATCCAGTGGAACGTGGCGTTCGAGAAGATCGCGTCAACCGGCTCGGGCAGGTCCAGCGCCACCAGGTCCTGGCACAGAACCACCGCCCGATCGCCCAACGCACGCGGCAGCGTGCGCCACCATCGAAGGCGCGACGTCGACGGCGTACACCCGGCCACGCGGAACCAGATCCGCGAGCAGCGCGGTCACCCGTCCCGAGCCGCAGCCGGCGTCCAGAACCACCTCGTCGCCGGATAGCGAAAGCCGCCCGAGTTGCTCGCGCGCCCACGCCAGCTGCGGATCCGACACGCGGTCATAAGACGCCGCGTCCCAATCGCGAGAAGCTCCCACGCTCATGAGAGCGCCGTCGTGACGGGACCCGGACGCTCGCGGTCGCGTTCGTATGCCGCGACCTCGTCCTCCTGCTGCAAGGTCAGGCCGATGTCATCGAGGCCGTTGAGCAGCCGGTGCTTGATCTCGGGGTCGATCTCGAAGCTCGCAGTCCCCCCCGGCCACCTGACCTCCTGGGCGGCGAGATCGACCTGGGCCTCGCCGGCGTCGGCGATCGAGGCACACTCGTCGGCGCTCAGCACTACGGGGAGCAGCCCGATCTTCGTGCAGTTCGAGTGGAAGATGTCGGCGAAGCTCGGCGCGATGATCGCCTGGAAGCCGTAGTCCTCGAGCGCCCACGGAGCGTGCTCGCGGCTCGAGCCGCAGCCGAAGTTTCGGCCTGCGACCAGGATCGGGTTCTGGGGCAGATCCCACCCCGGCTGCTTGGCCCAGTCGAAGAACAGGAACTCGCCGAATCCCGTGCGCTCGACCCGCTTTAGGAACTGCTTGGGGATGATCTGGTCGGTATCGACGTCGTCGCGCTTGAGCACCGACACCCGGCCGGTGATCGTCTCGATCGCTCTCATTGCCCGTCTCCCCACTCGCGGATGTCTACGAAGCGTCCTTCGATTGCGGCCGCTGCCGCCATCTGTGGCGAGACCAGGTGCGATCTCGCCCCGCGTCCCTGTCGCCCCTCGAAGTTCCGGTTCGAGGTCGAAGCGACTCGCTCGCCCGGCGCGGCGATGTCGGGGTTCATCCCGAGGCACATCGAGCAGCCCGCCCCGCGCCAGTCGAACCCGGCACGCCGGAACACCTCATCGAGCCCTTCCCGCTCCGCCTGCAGCTTGACCTGCTGGGAGCCGGGAACGACCATCGCGTACACGCTGTCGGCGACCTTGTGGCCCTTGACGACGTCGGCCGCCGCGCGCAGGTCCCCGATCCGCGAGTTCGTGCACGAGCCGATGAACACCCGGTCGAGCTTGATCTCGCCGATCGGCGTTCCCGGCTCGAGCGCCATGTACTCGAGCGCGCGCTCGTCCTGATCGGTGTTCGGCTCGGGCACCGCGCCCGTGACCGGCACCACCATCCCGGGCGTCGTCCCCCAGGTGACCATCGGGCTGATCGCGGACGCGTCGACGTCGATCTGCTTGTCGAACGACGCCCCCTCTTCGGTATGGAGCTCGCGCCACGCGTCGGGGACCTCCGAGGGCGCACCGGCGCGGCCGATCACCCACTCGAACGTCGTCTCGTCGGGCGCGATCATCCCGGCACGCCCGCCGCCCTCGATCGTCATGTTGCAGACGGTCATCCGGCCCTCCATCGACAGCGTCTCGATCGCGGGCCCCGCATACTCGACGACGTGGCCGACGGCTCCGTCGACGCCGATCTGACCGATCGTGGCCAGGATCAGGTCCTTGGCGGTGACTCCGAAGCCGAGCGACCCGTGGTACAGGATCCGCATCGACCGGGGCTTGGACTGAACCAGGCACTGGGTGGCGAGCACGTGCTCTACCTCGCTCGTCCCGATCCCGAACGCGAGCGCGCCGAAGGCGCCGTGGGTGGCGGTGTGCGAGTCGCCGCACACGATCGTCATCCCCGGCTGCGTGACGCCCAGCTCGGGGCCGATCACGTGCACGATCCCCTGGTGCTCGGAGCCGAGCGAGTACACGGGGATGCCGAACTCCTCGCAGTTGCGCTCGAGCGTCTCCACCTGCACGCGCGAGAGCTCGTCCCGGATCCTGGCCGCCACCGGCGTGCCGTCGGTGGGGACGTTGTGGTCGGCGGTGGCCAACGTCCGGTCCGGCCGGCGCAGCTTGCGGCCGGCGAACCGGAGCCCATCGAATGCCTGCGGGCTCGTGACTTCGTGGACCAGGTGCAGGTCGATGTAGAGCAGTCCGGGCGCGACCTCGTGCGTCTCCCAGATCTTGTCGAACAGCGTCTGTGGCATCAGCTCCTCCGGAGTCCCGCGCTGAGCACCGCGAGCAACACGGCTTCCTCAGGCCCTGGATTTTCAAAATGATGATTTAGGTCTGCGTCGAACGTGACGCAGTCGCCATCGAGCAACTCGTACCGCTGGCCATCGCAAAACAAAACGACCCTTCCCCGCTCGACCAGAGCCGTCTCCCGGCTGCCGGGTTCGTGCCTCGGCGGGTCGCCGGGTCCGCCGGTGACCGCGCCCGGCTCGAGCGTGTGACGCGACAGCTCGGCGCGCTGGCCGGGTAGCGGCGGCGTCAGGATCTGGTAGCTGTGCCCGGTCACGGCGCCCGGTCCGTGACGGCGCTCCCCGGCGCGGACGACGCTGACCGCGCCGTCCTCGTCGAGGCGGAGCAGCTGTGACAGCCGCAGCTCGAGCCCGGTGGCGATGCGTTTGGCGACCTGGAGGGTCGGGCTGGTCTCGCCGCGCTCGACCTGGGACAGCATCGGCGCGCTCACGCCCGAGCGCTCAGCGAGGTCGCGCAAGGACAGGTCCATGGCCTCGCGCAGCGCCTTCACCCGCGGCCCGAGGCTGCCGTCTTGGGCGTGGGCAGCCATTGACATACGATCGTACGTTATCACGTACGCCAGCGGCCTAGGGAGCGGCCCGCGGTGCGCGCGACTGGCAAGCGCGCCGCCCACCGCCGCTAGCCTCACAAGCCATGCGCTCGCGACCTGACGTACTCGTCCTCGGCGGCGGTGGGGTCCTCGGCGAGGCCTGGATGATGGGGGTCCTGGCCGGGATCGAGGACGGCACCGGCTTCGACCTACGGGACTGCGACTACTACGTCGGCACCTCGGCCGGCTCGATCGTCGCGGCGCATCTCGTCTCCGGCCAGCCGCCCCGGCGCCCATCGACGATCGGCTCGGATCTCGACCCGCTGCCGAGCGCACCGCAGCCCGCGGACGGGTTGGCCGCCGCCGGCCTCGCCGCCGCGCGCCGCGCCGGCCAGTGGGCGCTCGCCGTCGGCGCGACGTTCGCGCCGCTGGCCCTCGGCCTGGCCGCCCCCGGCGGCGCGGTGGCGCGGGCCGTGCTCCTGCGCCGGCTGCCGCGGCCCAAGCAGACGCTGGGCGACCTGCAACGGAACCTCGAGCGCCTCGAGCCCCGCTTCGACGGCCGACTCCGGGTCGCCGCCGTCGACCGCCGGACCGGCCGCCGGGTCGTATTCGGGAGCCCCGGCGCGCCAAGCGCGAGCGTCGCCGACGCAGTGGCGGCCTCGTGCACGGTGCCGTGGCTGTTCGCGCCGGTCACGATCGGCGGCCGCGAGTACGTCGACGGTGGCGTGTGGAGCCCCACCAACCTCGACGCGGCGCCCGCCGGTCGCGACACCCACGTCCTGTGCCTGAACCCAACCGCGAACCTCCCCACGCCTTCCAACGTGCTCGCGATGATGCGCAGCGTGTCGCGCACCGCGGTGTCGGTCGAGGCGCTGGTCCTGCGCCGCCGTGGCGCGGCGGTGCAGCTGCTCGCGCCGAACGCGGAATGCGCCGAGGCGATGGGAACCAACTTCATGGACCGCGAGCCGAGGGGTCGGGTCCTCGCCGCCGGTTACCGGCAGGGACTCGCGTACGTCACGGGGTCCGCACCGGTTGTCGCGAGACCGCCTCAGCCGTCGCTTCCTCTGCCTCGGCCATGACGTCGCGCCGGCGGATCGCGTTCGAGAGCGCGCGTACGTACGCGCGGGCTCCGGCCTCGAGGATGTCGGTCGAGACACCCTGACCCGAACCGGTCACGCCGCCCACCTCGAGCACCACCGATGTCTCGCCGAGAGCATCCTGGCCGCCTGTGACCGCGTCGACGCGGAACTCGCGGAGCCGAGCGTCCGCGCCCGTGGCGGCGTTGATCGCGCGGAAGATCGCGTCGACCGGGCCGTCGCCGGTGAACGAGCCCGTGACCTCCTCGCCGTCAGGCGTCCTGATGCCGACCGTCGCGTGCGGAGGCCGGCGCGTCGACGCCTCGACGTCGAACCACTCGAGTTGGTAGCCGGCGATCTCCTCACGCAACTCGTCGGTGAGGAGCGCCTCGAGATCCATCGCGGTCACGTGCTTCTTCTTGTCCGCGATCTCCTTGAACCGCCGGAACGCGGTGTTCAGACCCTGACCGGAAAGCTCGAATCCCAGGTCGGCGAGCGCCTGCTGCAGCGCGTGGCGACCCGAGTGCTTGCCGAGCACGATCGAGTTGGCCTCGAGCCCGACCGTCGTCGCGTCCATGATCTCGTAGGTGGTCCGCTCCTTGAGCACCCCGTCCTGGTGGATGCCGGACTCGTGCGCGAACGCGTTGCGGCCTACGACGGCTTTGTTCGGCTGGACCGGGTACCCGGTCAGCCGGGACACCATTCTCGACGTGCGGGCGATCTCGCGAGTGACGACCCCCGTGTGGAGCCCGACGTCCGCCGAGCGCGTGTGCAACAACATCACGATCTCCTCGAGCGATGCGTTGCCGGCGCGCTCGCCGATCCCGTTGATCGCGCACTCGACCTGCCGCGCGCCGGCGAGCAAGCCGGCGAACGAGTTGGCCACGGCCAGTCCCAGGTCATCGTGACAGTGAACGCTCAGGATCACCTCGCGCAGATCCGGGATCAGCTCGTAAAGGCGCCCCAGAAACGTCGTGTACTCGTGCGGCATCGTGTACCCGACGGTGTCGGGGATGTTGATCGTGGTCGCGCCCTCGTCGATCGCGATCTGGCACACCTCGGCGGTGAACTCGATGTCGGCGCGGGTCGCGTCCATCGGCGAGAACTCGACGTCGTCGACGTACTGCTTGGCGTGCGCGACCGCCGCCCGGGCCTGTCCCATGACGTCCTCGCGCGTGGTCTGGAGCTGGTACTGGATGTGGATGTCGGACGTCGAGATGAACGTGTGGATGCGCGGCCGGGCGGCGTCCTTGACCGCGTTCCAGGCCGCGTCGATGTCGGCCACATGGGTGCGCGCCAGGCCCGCGATGATCGGGCCCTCCACGGTGCGCGAGATGGTTTGCACGGCTTCGAAATCGCCGGGAGAGGTGATGGGAAAGCCCGCCTCGATCACGTCGACCCCCAGCCGCGCCAGCTGCTGGGCGATCTCGAGCTTCTCCTGCGTGTTCAGCGAGATGCCGGGCGACTGCTCGCCGTCACGCAAAGTCGTGTCGAAGATCAGTACTCGGTTGGGGTCTTCGGGTTGGCTCATTTCACTCCTCAGTGTCTCGGTCTCGGCCTTCTCCGTGCTGGTTTCGCGGCTACGTGCGGCCGCCCACGCGCTATTCCCCCCGAGGGGGGAGGAGGAGAAGTCGGAGATCGAGGCGGAGCGCCATTCCGCGAAGAAGCGTACCAGGCAAGCCCACGAGGTTTCGGCATGATCTCCCCGATGCGAAAACTTGCGTTGATCGTCAATCCCGTCGCCGGCGGCGGCCGTCCCGCGCGCGCGTTGCCGGAGGTACAGGCCGCGCTCCGCGCGAAGGGATTCGAGCAGCGCTTCGAGTACACGAAGAGCCTCGAGCATGCTCGCGAGCTCGCCGTGGAGGCGGCCGCGAACGGCGAGGTCGCGGTCGCGTTTGGGGGCGATGGGCTGATCGGCGCCGTCGCCGGCGCGCTCAAGAACACCGACGGCGTTGTCGGGATACTGCCCGGCGGCCGAGGTAACGATCTGTGCCGCGTGCTCGGGATACCGCGCCGCCCGGTGGCGGCGTGCAGCGTCCTCGCGTCGGGCGTCGAACGCCGGCTCGATCTCGGAGAGGCCGGCGATCGCACCTTCGCCGGCATCGCCAGCTGCGGCTTCGACTCGCTCGTGAACCAGATCGCCAACGACACCCGCGTCGTGCGCGGGAGCCCGGTGTACGCCCTGGCCCTCCTGCGCGCGCTGCCGCGGTTCAAGGCGGCTAGGTTCGAGGTGACGCTCGACGACGGCACGCCCCGCGAGTTCACCGGGTACTCGGTCGCCGCCGCCAACTCGAAGCAGTTCGGTGGCGGCATGCTGCTCGCGCCGAACGCGTCGCTTACGGACGGTCTACTCGATGTGGTCATCATCGAGGACATGTCAAAGCTTCGTTTCCTGCGCCTGGCGCCGACGGTGTTCAGCGGCCGCCACGTCCGCAAGCGGGGCGTCGACGTGGTCCGCGGGCGCCAGGTGCACATCACCGCGTCGGAGCGGTTCACCCTGTACGCCGATGGGGAGCCGATCGCGGAGCTTCCGGTGACGATTCGCGTGCTCCCGGGCGCGGTCCGGATGATCGTGCCGGCATGACGATGCTCGGCGCGAAGATCGCGGCGGCGCGCGCCGTCGGGGAACTGGCCCGCCGCGCTGGACGCGGCGGCGGAACGAGCCTGCCCGGCAAGGTGCTGATGGCGCTCGAGCCGGGCGCGATCTCGGAGCTGTCGGCGCGCCTGCCGCGCGGCTCGGTCGTGATCTCGGCCACCAACGGCAAGACGACAACCGCCGCGATGGTCGCCTCGGTGCTGAGACAGGCCGGCGTTCCGGTCGTCCACAACCGAGCCGGCGCGAACATGGCCGGCGGCGTCGCCTCGACGCTGCTCGCCGCGGCCCGCGGCGGTGGGCGGATCGACGGGGAGCTCGGGTTGTTCGAGATCGACGAGTTCTGGCTCGACCGGGTCACGCCCGAGTTGCACCCGCGCGGGATCCTGCTCGGCAATCTGTTCCGAGATCAGCTCGACCGCTACGGCGAGCTCGAGACGATCGCCGATCGCTGGGCCGCGATGACGGCGTCAATCGGACCGTCGGCGCGTCTTGTGTTGAACGCGGACGATCCGCTGATCGCCGATCTCGGGCGCGACGCGCCGAACATCACGTACTTCGGCATCGAGGATCCGTCGGTGGCGACGCCGGAGATGCAGCACGCGTCCGATTCGAAGCACTGTCGCCGGTGCGGCGCCGCGTACGTGTACGACGCGATCTACCTTGGCCATCTCGGTCGCTACTACTGCCCCTCGTGCGGGCAGCGGCGCCCGGCTCCCTCGATCGCCGCCGAGCGGATCTCGCTCGACGGCACGCGCCGGTCGTCGTTCGAGCTGACGACGCCCGTCGGGAATGCCACCGTCGAGCTACCGCTCCCCGGTCTCTACAACGTCTACAACGCGCTCGGCGCCGCCGCGCTGTGCCTCGGGCTCGAGCTCCCGCTCACAGCGGTGGTCGCGGGCCTGCGCGACGTCCAGGCCGCGTTCGGCCGGGCCGAGCGGATCGCGATCGGCGACGTCGAGCTCCAGGTGCTGCTGATCAAGAACCCGGCCGGCGCGAATGAGATCCTGCGCACGCTCGTGCTCGAGCACGAGGAGCTCGACGTGCTCGCGATCCTCAACGACCGGGTGGCGGACGGACGCGACGTCTCGTGGGTGTGGGACGCCGACTTCGAGATGCTCGCCGGGCGGGTCCGCCGGGTGACGTGCGCCGGCACCCGCGCCGCGGAGCTCGCCGTCCGCCTGAAGTACGCGGGCGTGCCCGCCGATCGGCTCCGCGTCACGCCCTCGCTCCCGGCGGCACTCGACGAGGCGCTCGCCGCGGTCGAGTCGGGGCACCTGTACGCGCTGCCGACGTACACGGCACTGCTCGAGCTCCGTCAGGAGCTGGCCGACCGCGGGCACGCGGTCCGCTTCTGGGAGCCGCAGGCGGTGGCGCGCCGATGAGCGTGATCTGGCACGACCTCGAGTGCGGCACCTACGCCGAGGACCTGCCGCTGTGGCGCTCGCTGGCGGCCGACCACGGCGACCCGGTGCTCGACATCGGCGCCGGGACGGGCCGCGTCGCGCTGGATCTCGCCGGCGCCGGATATCGCGTCACTGCCCTCGACCGAGATCCGGAGCTACTCGACGCGCTCGCGGCACGCGCCTCGGGAAGAAACTTCCGCATAGACCCAGTTTCTTCCCAAGCGCTTGTCACGACCGTCGTCGCCGACGCTCGCGACTTCGACCTCGGCGAGCGTTTTCCGCTGGCCATCGTGCCGATGCAGACGATTCAGCTACTCGGAGGGCCGGAAGGTCGGGCGGCTTTCCTGAGCTGCGCGCTCCGGCACCTCCTGCCCGATGGGGCGCTGGCGATCGCGATCGCCGAGGCCCTTGATCTCTACGACGTGACCGACGGCGTGCCGTCGCCCACGCCCGACATCCGCGAACTCGACGGCGTCGTGTACTCGAGCCGGCCAGTCGCGGTCCGCGCCGATCCCGACGGCTTCGTGCTCGAGCGCCTGCGGGAGACTGTCGCGGTGGCGGGCGAGCGAACCGTCGAACGCGACCTGATCCGCCTCGATCGGCTGACCGCACGGGGGCTCGAGCGCGAGGGCCGGGCCGCCGGGTTCGCCCGCGTGCAGCGAGCCCGGGTGCGCGAGACCGCGGACTACGTCGGCAGCGAGGTGGTGATCCTCCATGCCTGAGCTCCGCGTGTGCGCGCTGTACCCGGACCTGATGAACATCTACGCCGACCGCGGCAACCTGCTCGTGCTCGAGCGCCGCTGCCGCTGGCGCGGTGTCGACTTCGAGCTGCAGGCGAGCTCGTTGGGCGAGTCGCTCGATCCCGACGGCGCCGACCTCTACTACATCGGCGGCGGGCAGGACCGCGACCAGCAGCTGTGCGCGCTCGACCTCGCAGAGGTCAAGCGCGACGCGCTGCACGCGGCGGCGGCTCGCGGAGCGGTGATTTTCGGGGTATGCGGCGGATATCAACTGCTCGGGCACTCATACGAGCTCGGCGAGGAGACCCTGCCCGGGGTCGGGTTAGTCGACCTGAAGACGGTCCGCTCCGACGGCCCGCGGTTGATCGGGAACGTCGCGATCGAAACGGAGCTGACTCCCGGACTTCGGCGAGTACTCGCCGGGTTCGAGAACCATGGCGGTCGCACAAATCTAGGCCCGAACGCCAACCCGCTCGGGCGCGTGCTCAAAGGCCACGGCAACAACGGCACCGACGGTCACGAGGGCGTCCGCAGCGGGAACGTGATCGGCACGTATCTCCACGGGCCGCTGCTCCCGAAGAATGCGTGGTTCGCCGACTGGCTGATCGAGACCGCGCTCTCCCTGGAGCAACCGCTCGACGAGCTCGACGACACGCTCGAAGCCGACGCCCACGCGGACGCGCGGCGGGCCGCGGGAGTATGAGAATCTGAGCTGATGTCGCCCGGGGCAAGGTTCATCGGCTCGGTCGGTTCGGCGCTGGCATGCGGATTCGCGGCCCTCGGCCTCGCGGCCTGCGGCGCGGGCTCGCATCCGGCGACCGCGGCCGTGCCCGGCACGACCACGGTGACGACGACCTCGACGACCACGACCACGACGACCGCCACCACGACGACGACCGTCTCGCTTCCCGGTGCCGGGCGGCCACCGGTGACGATCGGCGACGAGAACACCCCCGAGCAGTTCGTCCTCGGACAGCTCTACTACCAGGCGCTCAAGGCCGAGGGCTTCCCGGTCTCGCTGAACCAGAGCATCGGCCCGACCGCGGTGATCCAGCAGGCCCTCGCCAATGGCCAGCTCGCGATGTACCCGGAGTACCTCAACACATGGGACACGGACGTCGCCGGCTTACCGGACGTCTCCCGGTCGCTCCGCGAGGCGTACCTCGCCGGTCAGCACTACGCGCTCAAGCACGGCCTCGAACTGCTCAACGAAACACCGTTCAGCAACACGAACGCGATCGCCGTGACGTTCGACTACGCGGTCGAGAACCAGGTCCAGTCGATCCCCGACCTGATCAAGATGTCCCAGCTCACGCTCGGAGGCCCGCCCCAGTTTCAGCAGAGCCCGAGCGGCCTGCCCGCGCTGCAGAGCACGTACGGCGTGGTCCCGTCGACGTTCACACCACTCGAGCTCGGCTCCCAGTACCAGGCGCTCGACCAGGGGACCGTCCAGGCGGCCGTCGTCCAGACGACCGACCCGCAGCTGCTGAGCGGGAGCTACCCGTTGCTACACGATCCCGACAACATCTTCGGCTGGGGCAACATCGTTCCGGTGGCGTCGGTCCGGGCGATCGACGCGGAGGGTCCCGAGTTCGAGGCGACCATCAACCGGGTGAGCGCGCTGCTGACGCTGCCGACGATGCGCGTGCTGAACGCGGAGGTGCAGCTCGACGGCCAGGACCCCGCCGCGGTCGCGACCCAGTTCCTCGAGCAGGAGGGCCTACTGCCGCAGCCCTCGACCCCGACCTCGACGTCGACCACGGGCTCGACCAGCGGTTAGTTGTTAGCCGCTCGAGCCGAAGCCGCCGGCGCCGCGCTCTGAGGTGGCCAGCGCGTCGACCTCGACGATCTCGGGCGTCTCGATTCGCACCAGCACAAGCTGGGCGATCCGCTCCCCGCTCGAGAACGTGAACGACGCCGCGCGGTCGGTATTGAGCAGCAGCACGCGAACCTCGCCCCGGTAGCCGGAGTCGATCAGCCCGGGCGCATTCGCGATCGCGATGCCATGCCGGGCCGCAAGGCCGGAGCGCGGCAGCACGAGGCCGGCCTGGCCGTCGGGGATCTCGACCGCAATGCCGGTGCGGATCGATGCCCGCTCGCCAGGCCCGAGCACGCCGTCGTCAAGCGCGTACAGGTCGAGGCCGGCGTCGCCCGGGTAAGCCCTCGTCGGTAGCCGCGCCCGGCCGTCCAGGCGCCGCACCTGGAGCGTCATGCGTATGGGCGACTGAGCGCGAATCCCTGGTAGCGCGCGGCGACCGGCGCCGGCAGCCGGGCGAGCACGCGGACTCCGTCGGGCGTGTCCTCGCGCTCCAGATCGCCGGCGATCGCGTGCAGCTCGGCGAGCCGTGCGCCGGCGTCGTACGGGATCAGCAGCGCCACGTCCTGCAGGGTGCGCGCGAATTCCTCCTCGATCCGCTGCTCAAGCGCTTCGAGCCCCTCGCCGGTGACCGCCGAGATCAGCACGGCGCCCGGGTGCCGGTGCTCGAGCTCCGAGCGCCGCTCCTCGTCGATCCGGTCGGCCTTGGCGAGGACGAGAATCTGCGGCACCGCGTCGGCGCCGATCTCGAGCAGCACGTCCTCGACCGCCCGCGTCATCGCGATCAGCTCCTCCTCGGGAACCGAGGCGTCGACGACGTGCAGGATCAGATCCGAGAGCAGCGTCTCCTCGAGCGTCGCGCCGAAGGCTTCGACGAGCTGGTGGGGAAGCTTGCGGATGAATCCGACGGTGTCGGTCACCAGGTAGTCGCGCCCGCCGGTGCGAAGCAGGCGTGTGGTCGGATCAAGCGTGTGGAACAGGCTGTCGCGCACGCCTACGGTCGAGCCGGTGAGCGCGTTCAGCAGCGTCGACTTGCCGGCGTTGGTGTACCCGGCGAGCGCTACCGAGGGCAGCTGCGTGCGCTCGCGCTCGGCCCGCATCACCGAGCGGCTCGAGCGGACGTGGCCGAGCTTGCGCTTGAGCGCCGAGATCCGGTCGCGCGCCAGCCGGCGGTCGGTCTCGATCTGCGTCTCGCCCGGTCCACGGGTCCCGATGCCGCCGTCGATGCGCCCGGCGCCGAGGCGCTCGAGGTGCGACCACAGGCCGCGCATCCGCGCGAGGTTGTACTCGAGCTGCGCGAGCTCGACCTGAAGCTTGCCCTCGGCGGTGTGCGCGTGCGACGCGAAGATGTCGAGGATGATCGCGGTCCGGTCGATCACCGGGAGGCCGAGCGCCGACTCGAGGTTTCGCTCCTGGCGCGGTGAGAGCTCGTCGTCGACCGCGACCAGGTTTGCGTCCGATCCGGCGAGCGCGGCCTTCAGCTCGTCGATCTTGCCTGGACCGAGGTATGTGTTCGGATGCGGATGGTCGCGCCTCTGGACGACCTCCCCGACGCCGGCCACGCCGGCGGTTTTCAGCAGCTCCCGCAGCTCGGCGAGCTGCTCCTCGCCGCCTTCGGGCACGACGGCGACCAGATAGGCGCGCTGGCGGGCACGACCCTGCGGCCGCTGGCCATTCAGCGCTGGGGCCGGTCCCCGGCTATTCGCTTGGCGGTTTTGCACAAATTTGATGGTAGCTCCGGCCCTTTCAACCTTAGCTTTTTACCCGGCGGCGCGGCCGATGTCGGTAGCGGCCGTGTTAAGCCGCACCACTCAAGTCGCGCGCCCTAGAGCTGGCGGATTCGCTCGACCGCCTCGAGCAGCCGCTCGTCGGGAGTCGTGAGGGAGATCCGGAAGTACCCCTCGCCGGTCGCGCCGTAGGCGCCCCCGGGCGAGATCACGACACCGGCCTGCTCGAGCACGTGCTCGCAGTACGCGGCCGAGGACTCGAAGCCCGCAGGGATCGGGGCCCAGATGTAGATCGTGCCCTTCGGTGGCGTGACCTCGACGCCGGCCTGGGCGAGCGCGTCGCACACGAGATCGCGCCGGCGCTGGTAGACCGCGTTCATCTCGCGCTTGTAGTGGTCGACATCCGGGGCGAGCGCGGCCGCCCCGGCGAGCTGGACCGCCTCGAAGTTGCCCGAGTCGATGTTTGATTTCAGGTGCCAGTAGTGCGCGATCGCCTCGGCGTTGCCGACGATCGCGGCGCATCGCCAGCCGGTCATGTTGTAGCCCTTCGACAGCGAGAACACCTCGACGCCGACGTCCTTGGCACCCGGTGTCTGCAGGAACGACGGTGCCACGTACCCGTCGAACGTGGTCTCGCTGTAGGCGTTGTCGTGCACCGCGAGGATCTCGTTTTGCCCGGCGAACGCCACGACCTCGTCGAACAGCCCGTCGGGCACGATCGCCCCGGTCGGGTTGTTGGGGTAGTTGAGGAACATGAGCCGTGATTGGTCGCGCACGTCGACGGGGATTGCATCGAGGTCAGGGCCGAACCCGCGCTCGGGAAGTAGCGGGAGCAGTACCGGCCTGCCGCCGGCGAGTAGCGGGCCGCCCGTGTACACCGGATAGCCGGGGTCCGAGGCCAGCGCCACGTCCCCTTCGTCGAGGAACGCCAGGTTCAGGTTGAAGATGCACTCCTTGGCGCCGATCGCCGGCATCACCTCGGTCTCCGGGTCGAGCTCGACGCCAAAGCGGCGCGCGTAGAACGCGGCCACGGCGTCCCGGAACTCCTTCCGGCCGCGGTTTGTTGGATATTGATGCGTGCTCGGATCTGCGACCGCGCTTTGCGCCGCGGTCACGATCGGCGGGTAAGTCGGCGTGTCCGGATCGCCGATGCCGAGGCTGATCACGTCGACGCCGGCCTCGCGCTTGGCGCGGACCTTGCGTTCGAGCTCGGCGAACATGTACGGGGGGATCCGGTCCAGTCGGCTACTTCGTCGCATGCAGCTCCTCGATGAAGGTTTCGGCGAGCGTGCCGCGGAACACCGGCACGGCCCACCCGGAAAGCTCGACGTCGAGATCGCCGGAGACCTCTACCTCGAGCTCGCCGCCGTCGAGCACGACCGTCACCGGCGAGCTGCCACCGTCGAGGACGTAGGCCACGGCGGCGCCGCTCGCGCCCGTGCCGCTGGCCGAGGTCTCCCCCACCCCGCGTTCGAAGATCCGCGCGCGGACCCGGCCGGGGGCGAGCTCGACGAACCAGGACACGTTCGTCCGGTTGGGGAACAGCTCGTGGTGCTCGATAGCGGGTCCGAACGCGCGGATGTCGAGCGTCGCGAGCTCGCGCTCCTCGGCGACGCGGATCGCGCACTGGGGATTGCCGACCTGGACGAACTGGAAGCGCCACGTGCGGCCCGCCGCGGTCAGCTCTCCACGCCCGTCCGGTGAGCCCGCGGGATAGCTCTGGCTACTGAGCATCGCCCGGCCCATGTCGACCGTGCACTCGGTGTCCGAGGTGATCCGGGGCCGGATCTCCCCCGCCGTGGTCTCGATCGCGAACGAGTCGGAGTTCGTCCACCCATGGCGGCGCAGGTACATGACGGCCTCGCGCGTCCCATTCCCTGACAGCTCGGCCTCCGACCCGTCAGGGTTGAAGATCCGCAGGCGAGCCACGTGGCCGGAGTCTTCGGGCTCTGATAGGAGCAGGATCCCGTCAGCGGCGATACCGGTGTGGGCGGCGCAGATCGCCTGGATTCGCGCCTCGGTCAGCTCGAACGGCAGGTCCGCCGCCTCGAGGATCACGTAGTCGTTGCCGAGCGCATGCCACTTCTCGAACTCCACGGGGCGCCAGTGTATGCGCCGCCGTGAGGGGCCGCCGACCATCGGGCTATGGCGACGGCGGCGGGCGCCGCCGTTACACGCCGCCGACCATCGAATAAGGCGCCGCCGTCAGGCGCCGCCGACGATCGATGTCTGTACCGTCGCCCGCGCAATGCTCCCGCGGCTGCAAGCCTGGGCCCGCCGGCGGCCCTCGTTGCCGGTGTGGCTGCTCGTCGCCCTGCTCGTGGTGTCGACGCTGGCCCGGCTGGCCTGGATCGCCGAGCCGTGCCGCTCACCGTGCCGCTCGTCGACCGACCACATCCTGATCTTCGACGAGGACTACTACGTCAACGCGGCTCGCGTGATCGACCGGATCACGCCGCCGACCGGGGCTCCGTACGCGAACTCGCCGCTCGGAACCGACCCGAACTCCGAGCACCCGCCGCTGGCCAAGCTGATCATCGCCGGGGGGATCGAGTTGTTCGGGGACGGGCCGATCGCCTGGCGCCTGCCGAGCGTCTTGCTCGGGACGATCGCGCTGCTGGGCATATTCGCGCTCGTCCGGTGGGCGGGCGGGGGTCCCTGGACCGCGCTCGGCGCCGCGGCGCTGATGGCCGCCGACAACCTGCTGCTGGTCCACAGCCGGATCGGCACGCTCGACATCTATGCAACCGCGGCGATGATCTGGGGGGCGGCGCTCTACCTGCGCAGCCGGCCCGTACTCGCAGGGGTGGTGATCGGCGTGGGCGCGTGCGCCAAGGAGGTGGCGCCCTACGTGCTGTTCGCGCTCGTGGTGCTCGAGGTGCTCCGGTGGATCCCTCGGCGCGCCGGCGCGGTGGACGCGGTCCGGCGGCTGGCGGCGTGCGTGATCGCCTCCGCGGGCGCGTTCGTCGCGCTGCTCGCCGTGCTCGACCAGATCGCGCATCCGTACGACCCGCAGACAGGCAAGCTAGTGCCCGACCTGCCGTTCGGTGAGATCTGGCGAATTCTCAGCTACGCCGCCAATCAGACGAGCCCGCACGGGCCGCAGGGGATCGCATCGTACCCGTGGGACTGGCTGGTCGACATCAAGCCGATCACCTACCTGCAGATCAACCCGGCCCACCCGACCGCCCAGCTGAACGAGATCGAGCCGGCGGTGCACTTCCTCGGCATGATCAGCCCGCCGATCCTGCTGCTCGCGATTCCCGCGATGGTGTTCGCGGCGCTCGGGGTAACACGCCGCCGGTTCCGTCCGCGCGACGAGGTCGGGCTCGTCGGCCTCGCCTGGTTCATCGGTACCTACGCGCCGTTCGTCCTGACGAGTCTGTTCGAGAGCCGCACGAGCTACCTCTACTACATGGTGATCGTGATGCCCGGGATCTACGTCGCGGTCGCCGACCTGATCGGACGGATCGGGCCGACGAGGCCCCTGTGCATCGCGTGGATGGTGAGCGTGCTTGCCGCGGTCGTGGTGATGTACCCGTTCACCCCGTTGCCCTGAGAGTCACGGGTAGCGGGCCGTAGCGCAGCACCGTCGCCAGGTCCTTGGCGGACTGGGTCGTGAAGCCGCCGGAGATATTCGCCCCGTTCTGCGTGGTGATCCCGTCGGGGTAGACCTTGAAGTCGATGTAGGGAACGCTGATCAGCCGGCCGTCGAGCACGATCGCGAAATGCTGGTTGAACGTCTGGCCGAGGCTGCTGAGACGCTGCCCGCGCTCGGCGACGCGTTTCGTGAGGGCCCTGAACGCGACCGCGCCCGCGGACGTGAAGCCGA
Source organism: uncultured Solirubrobacterales bacterium (assembly GCA_963701945.1). GTDB lineage: Bacteria > Actinomycetota > Thermoleophilia > Solirubrobacterales > Solirubrobacteraceae > Palsa-465. The sequence continues at coordinate 28,618 of CAVPBV010000006.1, forward strand.
AGGTCACGTCGGGTCCGCCGGCGTTGGGGTCGGCGCTCGCCTGCGGGTGCGTGATGTCCTGATCCGACAGGACCGGGACGTTCCGGAGTACGTAGAACTGGGCGCTCGGGCCCGTGCTGCTGGCGCCAGAGGTGCCTGTCTGAGCGACGGCCTGAAGGACGACGGATCCTGGGTGTTTCGACGCCAGCGCGGACGCCTGGGCGCGCGACAGCGCTCCCGCGCCGGGCTCGCCCGGCGCCCCGGAACCCGCGCCCTGGCTGATCTTGAGCGCGGTCGGATTCTGGGCCTCGAGCTGGGAGGCGACTGTCTTCCCGGTCGGCGTGAGCGCGTCGACCTCCCAGTCGTAGAACTCCAGGCGTCCGGGTGTCGTGAGACTAAGGATCCGCGCTCGGGTGCCCGCGTCCGTGCTCCGGGCGATGACGACGATGTCGTCGCCTGACCGCTCCACGAGCGTGCCGGGGAAGACGTCGTCCAAGCGCTCGAGCAGGATCGTGATCGAGCGTTCGATCGCCGGGCCGAGCGGAGCGCGGGGATCGATCGCCGACGCCCTGACGGTTTGACCGGCGGCGGGCGCGGAGGGCTTGGTCGGCGCCGGGCCACGAGCTCCGAGCAGTTCAGCTCTCTCGCGATCTCGCCGTACTCGCGATCCTCGAGGACCCGGGAGCGGACCGCGTCGCGCTGGTTTCTTGGGAGCTGTTCGACGAGCGCCAGGACCGGCTGGTCGCCGGCGGCAGCAAGCTCGTCGACGCGGGCGAGGTCGCCGTCGTCGAGTACCTCTGGTTCGAACGCGAGTCGCCGGCGTGCCCGATCCTCGACCCGGCCGCGACGCCGACTCTCGAGCAGCTTGTTGCGGGCGATGCCCAACACCCACGGCCGGGCCGAGCCGGGTCCTCGGGGCCGGAATCGCCGCGCGACCAGGAAGATCGCGGCGAACACCTCCGCGGTCAGGTCGGCCGTCGCCTCGCGGTCGCCGGTCTCGCGCAGCAAGAACCCGACGACCGTGGGGAGATGGCGGCGGTAGAACGTCGCGAACGCCGCCCCGTCGCCGGCCACGACTGCGGCCAGCAGCTCCCCGTCGGTGCGCTCGACGTTTGGTGGCATCTCACCAACAGACTTTGCGGGAGGGGTCCCGTGTGTGACATTGCCCGCTGGTCAGCGGTCTGACGCACCAGCTCGCCGTTCAGCCGCCGCTTGTGAGCCACAGTACGAGCACGTCGGCGGCGGTCTGGGCCGGCGACCGCCCGGTCGTGTCGATGATGTTGGCGTCGGCGAGCTTTCGCATCCAGGTCAACTGCCTGCGGGCGTAGTTTCGGGTTCTTCGTTTCATCGAGTCGACGTCGCCGGTCAGCAGCTGTTCGAAGCCGAGCGCCTTTCGCGCCGTCGGTGACGCGCCCGCAGCGTAAGCTCGCCGCACCTCGTCCTCGACGCCGGCGGCGATCATCGCGTCGACCCGGGCGTCGATCTTGTCGTAGAGCTGCTGGCGCTCGAGCACCAGACCGATCAGCAGCGTGGGATGGCGGACCTCGCTCGTCCATAGCTCGGAGTCCTCGGCCTGGCGGTCGAGCTCGCCCGCGTCGAGGAGCTCGAGCGCTCGGACGATTCGCTGGCGGTCGCCGGGATCTATCTCCGATGCGGCCCACGGCGCCCGCTCGCGCAGCACGCCGTGCAGCGCCGGCGCCCCGCGGCGCCCGAGCTCCGCCACCCAGTACTCGCGCGCGCCCTCGGGGGGCGGCGGCCGAAGGCTGAGCTCAGCGAGCGCGGCACGCAGGTAGAGCCCGGTTCCGCCGACGACGATCGGCCGGTCGCCGGCGGCGAGCAGAGCGTCGATCTCTGCGTGGGCGAGCTCGGCGTACTGGCCGGCGCTGAAGCCGGCATCGACGGGCAGGAACGAGATTAGGCGGTGCTCGAGCTGTGCAAGCTCCTGCGGGGTGGCGGCTCCGGTCAGCGTCTCGAGCCCCTGGTACACCTGGAGCGCGTCGGCCGAGACCGCGACAGGCCGTTCGCCCAGTTCCCGCAGTCGGCGGGCGAGCTCGATTGCGACGTCGGTCTTGCCGACGCCGGTCGGCCCGAATAGGGCGATGACGTCCGTGCGCGGCATTGGCCGGAGTATCGTGGAGCGATCAGGATCGGTACCGGAATCTCGACCGAGCACGACCCGCTCCAGGCCGGGACAGAGGCGGCCCACTCGGCGTCGTTGGGCCTCAGCGGCGCCCCTGCCGACCTCGCGGTCGTGTTCGCCAGCGGCTCGCATCTGGTCGCTCCCGAGGCCATGCTCGAGGGCATCCACGCGGCGCTTTCACCCGAGGCGCTGGTTGGATGCGGCGCCGGCGGGGTGCTCGGCTCCGGGCGCGAGCTCGAATCTGGGACGGCGCTGGTCGTGTGGGCTGCCGCGTTCGACGGCGCCGGGGCGGCCACCCCCTTCCACGCGACGCTGACCGAGGAGGAGTCAGAGCACCGCCTGGTCGGGCTCCCGGACCTCGTCACGTCGAGCGGGATGTTGATGCTCTCGGACCCATACTCGTTCCCGACCGACGCCGTGCTCGAGTCGCTCGGCGAGCACGCGCCGACGGTTCCGGTACTCGGCGGGCTGGCCAGCGGCCGCACCTCGGCCGACGAGGGCGCCCTCTTCTTCGGCGACAGCTTGGTCGACAGCGGCGCCGTCGGCGTCAGCCTCGAGGGCGTCGAGATGCTCCCTTGCGTCTCGCAGGGCGCGGCCCCGCTCGGGCGAGAGGTCACGATCACGGCGTGCGAGGGGAACGTCATCCACGAGCTCGCGGGTCGCCCTGCGCTTCAGACCGTCGAGCAGATCATCTCCGAGCTGTCGCCGCGTGAGCGCGGGCTCGTAGCGGGGGGATTGCTGATCGGCGTCGTGATCGACGGCGGTAAGCCCGAGTACAAGCAGGGCGACTTCCTGGTGCGCGGCGTGCTCGGAGCCGACAGCCAGTCGGGCGCGCTCGTCGTCGGCACCCAGGTCGCGCCGGGCCAGGTGGTGCGCCTGCACGCGCGCGACGCGCGCTCGGCCGACGAGGACCTTCGCGAGGCGCTCAAGCTTCGGGTCGAGGCCCTCGCCGGCGAGCGGCCCGCGGGTGCGCTCGTGTTCTCCTGCAACGGCCGCGGCAGCGCGATGTTCGGCATCGCCGACCACGACGTCGAGACGATCGAGCGCGAGCTCGGCGGCGCTCCGGCCGCCGGGTTCTTCGCGGCCGGGGAAATCGGGCCGGTCGGAGGCCGCAGCTTCCTGCACGGCTTCACCGCGACGCTGGCCGTGTTCCCGCGGGCTTCATGACCCGCCTGAGCGGCAACGTCCTGCTCACCGGTGCGAGTGGCGGCATCGGCCACGCGATCGCGCGGACGATCGCGCCCCGGAGCGCCGACCTGATCCTGACCGCGCGCCGAACCGAGGTGCTTCAGCCGCTGGCCGCTGACCTCGGCGCGCGCGTCGTGGGCTGCGACCTATCACGCCGGGAGGATGTGGCGCGGCTGATCGACGAGGCCGGCCGGGTCGACGTGCTGATCGCCAACGCCGCGCTGCCCGCCTCGGGCCTCCTGTCCGAGCTGACCCAGCCGGAGATCGACCGAATGCTCGAGGTCAATCTGCGCGCCCCGATCGCGCTCGCCCGGGCACTGGCACCGGGGATGGTCGAGCGCCACCGCGGGCATCTGGCCTTCATCTCCTCGCTGTCGGGCAAAACGGCCTCGCCCGCCTCCTCGGTGTACTCGGCGACGAAGTTCGGGCTGCGCGGGTTCGCGCTCGGGCTGCGCGAGGACCTGCGCTCGCACGGCGTCGGCGTGTCCGTGGTCCTCCCCGGGTTCATCCGCGAGGCTGGGATGTTCGCGGACTCGCGCGCGACGCTTCCGCCCGGCGTCGGCACGCGGTCGCCCGAGGAGGTGGCGCGGGCCGTGATTTCGGCGATCGACCGTAATCGGGGCGAGGTCGTGGTCGCACCGCTGTCGATGCGAATCGGCGCGAGCATCGGAGTGGTGGCACCCGGTTTGGCCTCGGCGGTCAGCCGGCGGCTGGGAAGTCACCGGGTCGCCGCGGACATCGCCGCGGGGCAGCGCGACAAGCGTTAGTCGCAATCGCGGCGAGGGCGGTCGCCGGCCTGTTCCACGCCGGCGATCGTGGGTACGATCGCCGTATGAACGATCCCGCCTTCTGGCGCGAGCTCGGACAGCAGCTCCGCGTCGACTCGATCAGGTCCAGTTCCGCCGCCGGCTCGGGCCATCCGACTTCGTCTATGTCGGCCGCCGACCTCATGGCCGTGCTGTTCGCCAACCACCTGCACTACGACTTCGGGCGTCCGGACGATCCCCGCAACGACCATCTGATCTTCTCCAAGGGACACGCCTCCCCGCTCTACTACAGCCTGCTGAAGGCCGCCGGCGCGATCACCGACGAGGAGCTGCTGACGTTCCGCAAGCTCGGGAGCCGCTTCGAGGGCCACCCCACGCCGGTGCTGCCGTGGGTCGACGTGGCGACCGGATCGCTCGGCCAGGGCCTGCCGATCGGCGTGGGCGTCGCGCTCGCCGGCAAGCGCCTCGACCAGCTGCCCTACCGCGTCTGGGTTCTGTGCGGCGACAGCGAGATGGCCGAAGGGTCGATCTGGGAGGCGTTCGAGCACGCGGCCTACGCGAACCTCGACAACCTCACGGCGATCATCGACGTCAACCGGCTCGGTCAGACGCGCCAAACGATGCACGGCTGGGACCTCGACTCGTACGCCGAGCGCGCGCGTGCCTTCGGCTGGCACGCGATCGAGATCGACGGTCACGACGTGGAGGCGATCGACGGCGCGCTCTCGGAGGCGTCGCACATCGACGGCAAACCCAGCGTGATCGTGGCCCGGACCAAGAAGGGCAAGGGCGCCAGGGAGGTCGAGGACCTCGAAGGGAAGCACGGCAAGCCGCTGTCCGACCCCGACAAGGCGATCGAGGAGCTCGGAGGCGTGCGCGAGCTAGGGGTCGATGTCGCCAAGCCCGAAGGCGACGCCACCCCGCACGAGATCGATCCCGGCCCCTCAATCGATTGGCCGACCTGGGGTGCGGACGACAAGGTCGCGACTCGGCGGGCGTACGGCGACGCTCTCGCGGCGCTCGGGGCTGAGCGTGCCGACGTCGTCGCGCTCGACGGCGAGGTGTCGAACTCGACGTTCTCCGAGCTGTTCCGCAAGGCGCACCCGGACCGCTACTTCGAGATGTTCATCGCCGAGCAGCAGATGGTCGCCGCCGCGGTCGGCCTCCAGGTGCGCCACTACCGCCCGTTCGCGTCGACGTTCGCGGCGTTCTTCACCCGCGCCTACGACTTCGTGCGGATGGCGGCGATCAGCCGCGCGGAGATTTGTCTCGTCGGCTCGCACGCCGGCGTTGCCATCGGCGAGGACGGCCCGTCGCAGATGGCGCTCGAGGACCTCGCGATCTTCCGCGCGGTCCATTCGAGCATCGTGCTGTATCCGTCCGACCCGAACCAGGCTGCGGCGCTCGTGCGGCTGATGGCCGACCATCCCGGAATCGCCTACATGCGAACCAGCCGCGGCGCCTATCCCACGATCTACGGGCCGGACGACCGATTCGAGGTCGGCGGCTCGAGCGTGCTGCGCTCCTCCGACGACGATCAGGTGACGCTAGTCGGCGCCGGCGTAACGCTTCACGAGGCGCTGAAGGCGGCCGATCAGCTGTCGGGGCACGGTATCCCCGCTCGCGTGATCGACCTCTACTCGGTCAAGCCCGTCGACGGCGAAACGCTGCGCCAGGCGGCGGCGGACACCGGCGCGATCCTCACCGTTGAGGATCACTGGCCCGAGGGCGGGCTCGGCGACGCGGTGCTCGGCGCGCTGGCCGAGGTCGAAGGCGTCCGCGTCCGCAAGCTCGCGGTCACCGAGATGCCGGGCTCCGGCACGCCCGAGGAGCTCGTACACGCATACGGCATCGACGCCGACGCGATCGTCGCCGCCGCCCAGGACCTGGTGCGGACCCCCGCCGGCGCGCAATAAGGGCTGGCGGGGCTGCCGGGGCCCGGAGGTTCGCGGCGGCGCCTAGATCGAGCGCTTAGCGCCGGCGAGAGGCGGCGGTGACCCGGCCTGGGGCGGTGGCGCGCACCTCGTCGCGCTTCGCATCTTCGCGCTCGCTGTCCGGCTCATCGCGCTCGCGGTTCGGCTCCTCGCGCTCGTGGTTCGGCTCCTCGCGCGCCGGCTCGGCACCGTCCTCGCCGCCAGCATCGACGACGACTGGGTGTTCGCCGGTCACGCTCGCGAGCGCGTCGATGATCTCGTCGGCCAGCCGTGCGCCGTCGTCGGCGCGATCCGGAGTGGCGTGGACCCTGACGATGACGTCGTCGCCATCAAGTTGCTCGAGCAGCACCGAGGCCTTTTGCCGAGTAGGCGTCGTGATCCTGTCGTCGAGGATGTCCTGAACCTGCGTCACGCGAATACCGCGGCCGAGCCGGACCTTGACATCGACCGAGTCGGGCTCCCTGATCGGGACGACCACCGCCGACAGCACGACGTTGTTCGGAACCATGATCCGGTCCTCGCCCTGGGCGAGCGTCGTGTAGAGCAGGCCGAGCGAACTGACGATCCCTTCGATCTGTCCGCCGACGGCACCCGCCTGGAACCGGACGCGCTCGCCGACCCGGAACGGTCGCGCGCTCAGCAGGACCATCCCGGCGAACAGGTTGCCGAGCGTCTGCTGCGCGGCGAGACCGACGATCACGGCGGTGAATGCGCTCGTCGCGACAAGCGAGGCGGCGCTCACGCCGGCGATCTCGAGCGCCACGAGCAGCGTGATGCCCACCGTCACGAGCCGGACGAGGAAGCCCACCGTTCCGGCGGTGCCCGGATCCATCCGGCGGAAGAACGTCGGACCGGCGACGCGCCCGATGTCGCGGGCGATCGCCCAGCCGAGCCCGAGCAGCGACAGCACCGCCACCACCTGGATCAGCGTCTCCACATGACTGTCGGGTGTGCCGAACCAGGTCTTGTAGTTGCCGTAGACCACGATCACCGCGATGAACAGCGGCACCAGAACGGCGAGGCGGCGCCGACCACTCCGGAGGCTCTTCTCGTCGAAGTCGACGGCCAGCCCGACGCGCTCCCACTCCTCGCTGTGGGTGTCGAACATCTGGTCGAGTCGGAAGTCTGATCTCGTGGGCTTCTTGAAGCGTGGTTGTGGCATCTGTTTCTTTAGTTAGTGTCGCGCTGCCTTCTACCTATCACCGCCGGGCGGCGCGGGTTTCACCGAGGATCAGAATAGGCGACCTTGCTCAAGCAGCCACGCCGATTCTTTTCGAGCGGAAACTGAATCGTCCTCCCGGTCCCGCGCCGGCGATCGGTATCGCCCTCGCATCCGCTCCCCCGGCGGCAACTCGGGGCCCTTCACCAGTGCGCTGAGGCGCTTTCGTTCATCGGGATGGGCGTACGCGCCCCGCTGATAAAGCCGCTTGTAACGATCGACCAGATCCGGGCGGTGGCTCTGAAGCCATTCGAAGAACAGGCCCCGCACCTCGCCGCGCAGGTGAAGCGCGATGCCGGTCACGTACGCCGCGCCCGCCTCCGAGGCAAGTTCCAGGATCTTCGCCACCTGCTCGGGCGCATCGTTGATTCCCGGCATCAGCGGCGCCACCAGCACTCCCGTCCTGATGCCGGCTCGAGTCAGCTCGGCCACCGCCTCGAGCCGCGCTCGCGGGTTTGGCGAGTGCGGCTCGGTCGCCCGCCAGGCCCGCTCATCGAGCGTCGGAACCGACAATGCGGCGCTGAACTCCGTGCGCTGGGCGATCTGTTTCATCAGCGGCAGGTCTCGTAACAGCAGCGGAGATTTCGTCAGCACTGAGCACGGATTGGCGGCGTCGCGCATCGCCTCCCATATCCCCGGCATGAGCTTGTAGCGGCCCTCGACCCACTGGTACGGGTCGGTGTTGGTTCCGAGCGCCACGTGCTCGTGCGTCCACTTCGGACGCGCCAGCTCGGCGCGCAACAACTCCGGCGCGTTGACCTTGACGACGATCTCGCGCTCGAAGTCCCGGCCGGCGTTGAAGTCGAGGTATTTGTGCGTCGGGCGCGCGAAGCAGTTGTGGCTGACGACCCCGTTGGCGATGAAATCCCCCGTCCCGGTCGTGATGTCGTAGAGCGGCATCTCGCATCCGAGCGGTTCGATCTCGGCCACCCTGAGATTCGCGAACGTTTTGACTATCTGGCCCTCGAAGTCGCGTTTGCGCTCGATCGCCGGATCGGTGAGGTGAAAGAAGCGGAGGTGTTCGGATAGGCCGCCACGGATGCGGATGCACTTGGACGAGTTCGCGTTGTGCGTCGTGTCGACGGCCACGTCGAACCCGAGCCGGCGCGAGCACGCCTCCGTCCACTCGAGGATCTCCGGGTCGGTGTTGGCGATCCTCAGCGCAAAGTCGCTCCGGGACCCCTGCGCGTCGAAAACCCCCGCCAGGAAGCCACGACACCACTGCAGGCTCGGAAACCCGGGCCACTCGACCAGTTCGCTAATCCGTTCGAACCAAGCGTCGGCCTCGGTGGATATCGCGGTCATCTCCCGGCGCGCGCCCGCAGCGAGCTGGAACACGCGCTCGGTGGTGACGACGTCCACCGAGGCCAGAAACCCGCGAGCCCGACGGAGCGCCTCCAGGTCGGCGAGCGCGAGCCGAAAGCGTGAGCCCAGCCGGAAGCTTGAGCCCGTGTACCGCCCCCCACGAGCCCCCCGGCAAGGGTCAGGGCGCAGCAAGCCGTCTCCGCGGATGATTCCGCAGAGATAGCCGCGACGGTAATCGGCGTCGTGCACGGGCTGCGGCGTCGCCGGCCCGGTCCCCACCAGACGGTCGCGGCTAGTCAGAAACGGCCGGTCTGGCTCTCCGGGCGGACTGCCCAGCACGTGCTTCCAGCCTCGATTGCTCATCAACCGGTGATCGGCGCTGAGAATCAGCTCGGTCCCGCCCTCGAGGGTGAGCCGATACGCCGGCTTGACCGTGATCCACTTGTCGAGGACGGTTGTGCGCGTGTAGTGCCGGTAGCCGGACGCCGCCACCCGGGTCCCGTAGATCGCGTCACCGACTTCGAGCTCAGCGATCGGTCTGTGCCGTCCGTCGGCCGTCAGAACCGGCGTGTCTCCATGGACGCAGTATGTGCACGCGTGCGTGCAGCCGCGGTAGACGTTGATAGTCCACCTGAACGGCATCTGCGACGCCGGCGGCACGTGGTTCAGGATCGACTTGGCTCGAACCTCATAGAACCTCGTCTCGATTGCCTCGGGTGCGTCGAAATGGCGCACGACCGCCTCTTCGCGATACCCGGGCAAGCGGGCGCGCTGCTCGGTCTCGGTCTCCAGATTGCTCCAGCGCACGAACGCATGTTCGCATCCGCCCCGGACGGACCCACCGGGATCGTCGACGACTACTTGCCGAGGCTCAGCAGGTGGCCGAACCGACCGAGCTGGAGCGCCGAGGCCTCCAACGACAACGCGATCTGTGCGTTCGGCTCGATGCTGTCGTGCGTCAGCAGCTCGAGCAAACCGATCGTCGATGTCCCGCTGCGGACCGGGAGCAGCAGCGCCGAGCTCATGCCGTGAGCCGCGGCGGTCTGAAGCCGCTCGTCGTCGACCGCGTCGATGTCGGTGAGCCAGGTCAGGTGCGGCGCCTGAAGCGCCTGGTCGAGCAGCGACCCGTCGCGCTTGACGCCCGCGTCCCAGGTCAGCGCCTCGAACCGCTCGAGCCCGCGGTTCGCGGTCCACGTGGCCGCGCACCCGAGGCCGTCCGACTCATCGGGAAGCCATGCCGTCACGGTGTCCCAGCCGCCCTCGGATCCGATCACCTGGACGGTCTCCTTCAACACGTTGCGCCACACCGACTCGCGAGCGAGCGAGGCCGCCAGCGTCCGCTTGGCGGTCGGCTGCCAGCTAACCCCGGGGCCCGCCTGCGGGTGACTCGCCTCGGCGATCGCCTCGAGCGTGGCCAGCTCGGTGGCGGAGGGCGGGGCCTCCTCGACGGCGGGTGCCTCCTCGAAGGCTGGCTCCTCGACGGCGCTCTCCACCCCGAGGGCTGGCTCTGCGTCGTCGATGGCGGCGTCGTCCTCGGCGATCGGGGCGGGCTGAACGGCACGCTCAGCCAACTGTTCCTCGAGCTCGGCGATCTTCGCATCGGCCGCCTCGGCCTTGGTCCGAATGCTCTCAAGCTCGCCTTCGAGCTCCTCGGTGCGAGCTTTCCCGCGCTCGACCTCCGTCTCCAGCTCGACGACCCGGGACTGCTCATGCTCGACAGCCGTCTCCAGCTCGACGACCCGGGACTGCTCACGCTTGACAGCCGTCTCCAGCTCGAAAGCCTCGGCGCGCTCTCGCTCGACCTCGGTCTCCAGCGCGACGACTCTGGCCTGGCCGAGGGTCGCCCCGCGTTCGGCATCTTCGGCCCGCTTGGCGACGAGCTTCAGCTCCGCCTCGAGCTGCTCGATGCGGGTCTGGCCGCGCGCGAGCTCACCGTCGAGTCCCTCCACTCGTGCGGTTCCGCGCGCAAGCCCGGTCTCGGCCTCCTCTGCTCGGGTCCGCCACTGCTCGACGTCGCCCTCGGCCTTATCGACGCGCGCGCGCCACCGTTCGATCTCTTCCTCGGCCTTGTCGACGCGGGCCCGCCATCGCTCGACCTCCTCCTCCGCCTTGCCGGCCCGGCTCGATGCGGCGTGGGCCTCGGTTTCGGCCTTGACCACCCGAGCGCCCACGACCCGGAGCTCGCCCTCGGCCTTGTCCGCCCGCGCCACAGCCAGCTGCAGCTCCCCGTCGGCCTTGTCGGCTCGCGCCACTGCGAACCGAAGCTGGTTCTCGGCCCTGTCGGCGGCCGTCGCGGCGAGCTCGACCTCGCGCTCGGCCTTATCCGCCCGCGTGATCGCCGTGCGAAGCTCGCCCTCGAGCTCCTGAACCCGGGCCTGTACCTGCTCGAGCCCGGCGACGCGGACACGTTCGCGCTCGACGTCGCCGGCAAGCTCGCGGATCCGGCCCTCGGCGGCCGCGGCGCTCTCCTGCAACGCCGCGACCTGCTTGCGCTCCTGCTCGAGCTCGCCCGTGAGCGCTGCTCTGGCCTTGAGCGTGGCATCGCGCTCGGCCACAGCCTCCGCGAGCGCGGCCTCCGCCGCGGCGCGCGCCTTGTCGGCCTGAATCAGTTGCGCGCCCGAATCGTCGGCACCGTGCTGTCGCTCGAGCTTGGCCAGGTGCTCGCGCGCCTGCTTGACCTCGAGCTCGAGCGCAGCCCTCGCGCTCGATGCCGATTCGCGCTCCGCCGTGACCGCTGCTCGGGCGGCTTCCGCCTCCGCCCGTGCGTTCTCAACGTCCGCTCGAGCCGCTTCGGCGTCGGCGCGAGCCCGCTCGAGCTCGGTCCGCGCCGCGTCGGCATCAGCACGAGCGCGCTTGACCTCGGTCCGGGCCGCTTCGGCGTCGTCGCCGAGGCGCTCTCTGACTAGCCCTAGCGTGCGCTCGAGCTCCTCGGCCCGCTCGCGCTCGCGGCCGAGCGCACGGTCGAGGTCCGCGGCTTGCGCGGCCAGCGCCACCTCGGCGTCACCGCGCTCCACGTCCCCGGCGGCGATCCTGCGCTCGAGCTCGCTCAGCCGGCCTCGAGCCGAATTGAGCTCCGCCGCGAGCTCCTCGTTCGCGCTTAGCGCAGCGTCACGCTCGGCGACCGCGGTCGCCCGCTCCGCTCGCGCCTCGGCGACCGCGGCCTGCTGCTCGCGGTCAGGCGCTCCCGACCCGGCCTCGGCACTAGTCGTCGTCGGCGCCGCCCGGCCTCTCGCATCAGGGAGCACGCCCCACTCCGCGAGCATCTCGGCACGGACGCTCTCGGCGTCAAGACGGCTCCAGCGCTCGATCCGGAGCAGTCGCGCGGCCTCGCTGCGAGCTACGTTGGCCTCAGAGGAGGGTGCTGCCACGCCGCATACGAGCGTCGGCACGCCCTTGGCGTCGCCGACCGGGAATCGGAGGACCACCAGCGCGTCGCGCCCCTGATACGGGCCGACGAAATACTCCAGCTGGAGGGGCTCCTGAACGTCACCCTCGCGATCCTCCAAACGAGGCCCGTCGACCGTCTCGGCGGGCGGGAGCTCCGCGTCGGTACGGCCGAGCAGCCGTTCCTCGGTCGTACCGAGGAACGTCGTGAATCGAGAATTGGCGCGGACATAGCGCCCTTCGAGGTCCTTCAGCCAAACGATGGCGGGACTCTCGTCGAGCGCGCCATCGAGCAGCGCTCCGCCGGCGTCACCGAGCGAGGGCAACTCCTCGGTCGGCAGGGTCAGCAGCACGTGGCGGGCGCCGCTGCGATCCGACACGGCCGCGATATCGACGGCGAGCCCGTCGAGCTTCAGCACCGCGGCGTTTGCCTGACCATCGAGGACGCGCTGGAACTCGGGAGACTGCTTGCACAGCTCCTCGTTCTCCTTGTACCAACGGCGAAACGGCTCGGTGCTCTGCTCGAGCCGGCCGTCCTCGCCAAGCAGGGCGAGAGCAGGCATATTCGTGACCGCCGCCAGGGTGGCCATCACCGCTCCACTGATCCGTGGATTACTCCCACAATCAGCGTTTCGGCGCAGTCGAACACCGGAACCGCTGCAATCCCGGCCTCTGGACGGATGTCCGCTTCGCCGAGCTGGTGAAACTGGACGAATGTCAGCCGGCAGCGCGGCTCAGGATCGTTTCCTGACCGAGCAGCGTCTGGCTGGTCGCCTCGTGGATCTCGACTTCGACCAGCTCGCCGGGCGCGCCGAGGCCCGTGAAGTTCACGACCTTGTTGTGGCGCGATCGCCCGCGTAGACGAGATGGATCGGTACGCGAGGGGCCCTCGATGAGCACTTCGAGGGTCCGCCCGACGAATCGCTGAGCGCGCTCGAATGCCCGTCGCTGTACGACCTCCACGAGGCGCTGAAGCCGCTCAACCTTGAGGTCGTGCGGCACCTGGTCGGGCAGGCCCGCGGCTTCGGTTCCGCGGCGCGGCGAGTAGATGAACGTGAACGCGCCGTCGTAGGCGACCTCGTCGGCCAGCTCGAGCGTCTGTTCGAAGTCGGCCTCGGTCTCGCCCGGGAACCCCACGATGATGTCGGTCGTCAGGGCGCAATCCGGAACGTATTCGCGGATCATCGCCACGCGGTCCAGGTAACGCTCGCGCGTGTACGTGCGCCGCATTCGCTTGAGCACGGCGCTTGACCCTGATTGGACGGGAAGGTGGATGTGCTCGCATAACGCGGGGAGCTCCGCATGGGCTCGGATCACGTCCTCGCGCATGTCCTTAGGATGCGGGCTCGTGTAGCGGATCCGGTCGATCCCGTCGACGGCGTCGATCAGCCCAAGCAGCTCCGCGAACGTTGTGCGCTGTTCGCCCGGCAGATCGCGACCGTACGAATTGACGTTCTGTCCGAGCAGCGTCACCTCGCGCACGCCGTCCCCGGCGAGCGCCTGCACCTCGGTCACGAGCTCGTCCGACTGCCGGCTGACCTCGCGACCACGCGTCGACGGGACGATGCAGTACGAGCAGACGCAGTTGCAGCCGACGCTGATCTGCACCCACGCGTGGTGCTCGCGTGCTCGCTTGGCCGGGAGGTGACCCGTGAACCCCTCGAACTCGAAGTAGCCCTGCGCGGTCAGCGAGTCGCTGACGAGGAACTCGGCGAGCTTGTGCACCTGACCCGGGCCGAACGCGACGTCGACGAACGGGAAGCGCGCGAACACCTCGTCCTTGACCGACTGCGCCCAGCAACCGCCGACTCCGACGACCACGTCGCGCCGTTCGGACTTCAGCCGCTTGGCCTCGCCGAGATGCGCGACGAAGCGACTGTCCGCCTTCTCGCGGATCGAGCATGTGTTAAACAGGATCAGGTCGGCTTGGTCCCGCGCCGGCACTTCGGTGTACCCGAGCGACTCGAGCATTCCCTTCATGCGCTCGGAGTCGTGCTCGTTCATCTGGCAGCCGAACGTGGTCACGTGGTAGCGCTTCACCGGAGCAAGGGTATCGGGCTGCTTGCGCCGGCCGCGGTGAGTCGTTGCTACCGGTGCGGCCGTCCTGGCACCGGCTCGCGCTTGGGCTCCCGCTCGCGCCACCGCTTCAGGTGGGGGATCCTCGGGCTGCTGTGGTCGCGGACTCGAACCCGCGACGGATCCGCATCGGGGAGCGGTAGACCTCCGCGCGGAGGCACGGGCAGATCGGATGGCCGATCGGGGCCAGACCCACCGCCACCGTCCTCATCAGGCGGACCTGACGGGGGATCGAGGCGCCGACACGACCAAGCCGGGACCACGAGCATCGCCACGATGAGCGTTACCCACGCCAGCCCAACTGCCACCTGCGCCGGCGCGACGAGTACGACCGACAGCACCAGCGCGGGCACCCACAGGCAACGGACGAACATCCGCGACCTGGGTGATCGTCGGCCGCCGGAGAAGCCCGCCACGACACATACCGTGACGAAGCTGACCTCGACGGCGAACAGCGACACGATGAGCTTGGCGCCCACGGTCCCCGAAGCTTAACTCCGCAGCGGCGCTCCAACAAGATCATGAGACGTCTCAGGTCGGATCGAACCCGGGAAGGACCAGTTCGACTGCCGCGCCGTACCCGTTCTGCGACTCGGCGACGCGGACGGTGCCCTTGTGAGCCTCAGCGATCGCGCGCACGATCGCGAGTCCGAGACCGGCGCCCCCGGGCGCCGATCGAGCCCGGCCGCTGTCGGTTCGGTGAAACCGCTCGAACACGCGCTCGCGCTCGTCCTCGGGAATGCCGGGGCCGTCGTCGAGGACCGCGAAACGGATCCGGTCGGGCGCGAGCCGGGTCACGTCGAGGTGCACGAGGCCATCGTGCTCATCGGTGTGCTCGATCGCGTTGCGGGCGAGGTTGCGCAGCGCCTGGGCGAGCCGGTCGGGATCGGCCTGCAGCGACCCATCCGCGATCCTGCCGAGCTCGAACCTGCGGTCGGCGGTCAGGCTCATGCCATCCCAGATCTCAGTGACGAACGGTCGGACGTCGATCGCCTCGGCGCGCAGGAAGTCGGTCCGCTCCGCCTGGGCGAGCACCAGCAGGTCGTCGACCAGCCTCGAGACTCGGGTGATCTCGGCCAGCACGAGTTGCTCGACGCGATTGACCTCGGCGCCCGACGGGTTCTCCTGAGCCGCGAGCACTTCGAGCTGACCGCGGATGATCGTCAGTGGCGTGCGCAGCTCGTGCGAAGCATCGGCGACAAACTCCCGCTGGCTGGCGAACGCCTCGGACAGACGGTCGAGCATGCGGTTGAACGCGTCCGCCATGACCCTGACCTCGTCGCGGCGGTCACCCGCGATCTCCATGCGTGGATCGAGATCTCCGGCATCGACGCGCGTCGCCACCTGGGCCATGCGGCGGAGCGGGGCCGAGACGCGAGCCCCCGCGAGGTACGACGCGAACAGCGCGAGCAGCAGCACGACGGCTCCCGCGAGCACGAATGCCCGCGCCACCCCGTGCTGGGCGCGGTCGACCTGCGCGAGCGGCTCGCCGGCGCCCGCGATGATCCGCACTTTGCCCACGTTCGCGAGCTTCTCGAAGATGCGCGTGCGCCCGACGTCGGGGACCTGCGCGGTCGAGTATCCGAGGTGCGGCACCAGCAGCTTGGCCCCTTCGACGTTCTCGATCTGCTGCTCGTCCTCCGTCTCGGCGATGGGAGGGCCGCCGCCAAACAGCTCTGGGTGGTTGCTCACGTGCTCCCCGCCGGGCGTGAGCACGAACAGAAGAGTGGAGTTCGCGTTGTAGGGCTGCGCGCGGATGTAGCGCGCGGCCGCGGACGCGATTCGCTCCGGGCTCTGGCCGCTCAGCGCGTCCACCGACTGGAGCATCTGGATCGTGTCGCCGCTGATGTCCTGGTCGATCTCGGTTCTCAGCTGCGTGCCGGTGTCCTGATAGACGACCAGGAACACGACGGCCGCCGACACGACCATCACGCCGGCGACCCAGATCGTCAGCCGCCACCGAAGGCCGGAGGGAAGCATCGAATGCAGTCGTGCGCGCACAGCGGACAGCGACGGCCTGGACCGGTCGCTAGTGGCTCGCTTCCAGCCGATAGCCGACCGAGCGGACGGTGACGATCGGCGGATTCGTGCCCTGACGGCGAAGCTTGCGGCGGAGGTATCCGATGTAGACGTCGACGACGTTCGTGCCAGGGTCGTACTCGTAGCCCCAGACCGCGCGCAGGATCTGCTCCCGCGAGAGGACGTGTCCGCGGTTGTGCATCAGATACGCCAGCAGCTCGAACTCGGTCGTCGACAGTCGTACCAGCTCGCCGCCGCGCCGGACCTCACGCGTCAGCAGGTTCACCTCGATGTCCCCGGCGTTGAGCGTGGTCCGGGGCGACTGCGCGGCCGCGCGCAGCTGAGCGCGGATCCGGGCCGCGAGCTCGGTGAGTGAGAACGGCTTGGTGAGATAGTCGACGGCGCCGGCGTCTAGGCCCGCGACCCGATGCTCGACCTCTCCGAGCGCGGTGAGCACGATCACCGGCAGCCCCGGCTTGGCGTCGTGCAGGGTCGAGAGCACATCGAGGCCGCTGCGCCCGGGGAGCATCAGGTCGAGCACTACCAGATCGACGTCCTCGTCGAGCGCCGTGACCGCTCCGCTGACGCCGTCGGTTGAGGAGATCACATCGAAGCCCTGCGCGCGCAGCCCGCGCTCGAGGAAGTCGACAATCCCCGGCTCGTCTTCTATTACAAGGATCAATCCGGGCATGCCTGAGTGCCGGCGCTTCCGGCGTCGCGCGGCGCCCGATGATAGAGCCGGGGGACGCGGTCCTCGGTTGTGGCAAAGAGCTTTCTCATCGAGGGCTCACGGGAAACTTCGACTGCGCGGCCAGAATCGTGCCGATGGAGACGAGCGACGATCCCATGATCGCGCGCCGCGAGCGGGAGCGCCACCGTCTCTTTTCGAGCTTCGTCCGACCGAAGGACGCGAGCTCGCTCACAGGGGGCGGTCCGGAGGGAAACGAGCAGCTCACCTCGGTCACCGGAGTAATCCTGATCGTGCTCCTCGCGGTGATCGGCTTCACGATCCCGCAGCTGAGTCAATACCTCTGGCTACACCTGTTTATCGGCCTGCTGCTGATCGGGCCGGTCCTACTGAAGATGGCAAGCACCGGTTACAGGTTTGTGCGCTACTACACGCACGACGCCGAGTACCGGCGGAAGGGTCCGCCCGAGACCGTGCTGCGTCTGATCGCCCCGATGGTGGTGATCTCGACGGTCGGCGTGTTCGCGACCGGCATCGGGCTGCTGATCGTCGGACCGACCGATCGAAACCCGATGCTGCTGCTCCACAAGGTGACGTTCATCGTGTGGATCGTGTTCACGAGCCTCCACATCCTGGGGCACCTGCCGGCGGTGGGCAGGGCGCTCGGGGTGAGCGGCCGCGAACGGGCGCGGCTAACCGGGGCAACTCCCGGTGGGGCAGGCCGCTGGCTCGCGCTCACCGGTGCGCTGGTGGGCGGGGCCGTGCTCGCGATCGCGCTGATACCGCAGTTCGGGATCTGGACCGGGCACGGCGTGTTCATGCACCATCACCATCATTGATCGGGAAGGCGCGAACACGCGGGCCCACCGCGCACCATCCGGCCGATGCACGATGGGCCCTGGATCAGAGCCGTGTGTCAGCTACGGGCTAGCTGCAGGTCGAAGCCCACGCGCACGCGTCGAAGCCGTCGGCGGTTGAGTTCGGCGCCGACGGGGCACCGATCACATCACCATTCGAGTCCACGAGGTCCATCTCCTCGGAGGGCTTGAGACCCGCCGAAGCACCGTTGACGGTCGCCGACGTGAACGCCGGGTTCGTCAGATTCGGCAGTGCGGCGAAGCCGGCGTCAGTGCCGATCTCGAGCGGCGTCTCCTCGATCCACTCCGCGGTCGCGTGAGTGGAGCTGTAAGGCACCGTCTGGGAGAACGACTCGCCACGAGTGACGTCCTCAATCGAGATCGTCCAGACGTCCGAGTCAGGGACAACCTCGCAGATCGAGGCGTGCATGTGATCGCCTGGCTCGACGGTCATGTTGCTGATCGTCAGTGAGGGCGCGGGCACGAGCTCCCACCACGCGGAGTACGAGGCGGCGCCGGTCGAGTCCACGTCCTGCTCAGTTCCGGTCTGGATCAGCGTCGAGTCGGTCACCGTGCAGCCGGCGTCGATGCAACCTCCGCCGATCCCGATCCAATCCGAGGAGTCCTCCGCCTGCCCCGCGGTGTGCGCGGTGGCCGTCGGAACGGTCCAGTCACCGGTAATCGAGTTGAACAGCTTGTCTCCCTGCTCGAGCCTGCCCTGGCCGTATCCGAACCAGTTACTACTCGAGTTCGTATTCGATTGCAGACCCGGAGCGAGGTGCAGCAGCTGACCGTGTGATGTCAGCGCAGCGGACGCGCTTGCGGCCGCGACGCCGCACGTTGCCAGAGATACAGCGAGTACTACCCCAAGGCGCTGCAGCGCGCCGAGGCACGACGACCGTCGATTCATCGAGGAACCCTTTCTCGGCGACTTGCGGGTCAGAGCCGCCGACCTCCCGCCAGTGCGACCCGCCGCCGGGACATATACCCGCTCCTGGCTAATTCCATCCGTCGTCACGCAGAACACGATCGTGTCCCGCCACGTGACTATGGAGCGTGAGCGGACAGCGTCCGTGGACAGCGTCAGCGGACAGCGTCCGCGGAGAGCGTCCGCGGACAGCGTCAGCGCGCGTATTCGACCGCGCGCGACTCCCGGATCACGGTGACCTTAATCTGGCCGGGGTACTCGAGCTCCTTCTCAATTTCCCGCGCGATCTCGTACGAGAGCAAGGTCGCGGCGTCGTCGTCGATGGCGCCGGGAGCCACCATCACGCGAATCTCGCGGCCGGCCTGCATCGCGTAGACCTTGTCCACGCCCTTATGACGGGTCGCTATCTGCTCCAGGTCCCGCAGGCGCTTGACGTACTGCTCGAGCGACTCGCCGCGCGCGCCCGGACGTGCCCCCGACAGCGCGTCGGCCGCCTGCACGATCACCGCCTCGATCGTCTGCGGCTCGACCTCGTTGTGGTGCGCCTCCATCGCATGTGCCACCGCCTCGGATTCGCCGTACTTCCGCGCGAGCTCGCCCCCCACCAGCGCATGCGGGCCTTCGACCTCGTGCGTGACCGCCTTGCCGATGTCGTGCAGTAACGCCGCGCGCCGCGCCGTCCGCGCGCTGGCGCCGAGCTCCTCGGCCATCATCGCGCCCAGCTGGGACACCTCGATCGAGTGCGCGAGCACGTTCTGGCCGTAGCTCGTCCGGAACCTGAGCCGCCCCAGCAGCTTGACCAGCTCGGGGTGCACGCCTTGGACGTGCGCTTCGAACACGGCCTCCTCCCCCATCTCGACGATGCGCCCCTCGAGCTCGGACTTCGCCTGGTAATACATCTCCTCGATCCGGGCCGGATGGATGCGACCGTCCTGAAGGAGCTTCTCGAGCGTCAGTCTCGCGATCTCGCGGCGCACGCCGTCGAAGCCGGACAGGACCACGGCGCCGGGGGTGTCGTCGATGATGAAGTCGACGCCGGTGAGGTTCTCGAGCGCCCGGATGTTCCGACCCTCGCGGCCGATGATCCGGCCCTTCATATCGTCGGCCGACAGCTGCACGACCGACACCGTGGTCTCGGCGGCATGACCCGCGGCGAGCCGCTGCATGCACACGGACAGGATGTTCCGGACCCGACGCTCGGCCTCGCGCTTGGTCTCCTCCTCGATCTGGCGGATACGGCGAGCGGCGTCGTGCTTGGCCTGGTCCTCGACCTCCTTGAGCAGTAGCTGCTTGGCGCGGCCCGCGGACAGGCCAGAGACCTGCTCGAGCGAACGCTCGAGCTCCTGTCGAGAGTCAGCGAGCGCCGCTCGCTCGCTCTCGACCTCGGCCTCCTTACGCGCCAGCGCCTCCTCCCGGCGGGTGACCGCCGCGGTGCGCTCGAGCAGCTCAGCGTCGTTGCGCCGCGGAGTCGGCGGCGCCGCCTCGACGACCGGGACGCTCGTGGCCGGACTGGCGATGGCAAGAGGCCGCCCGCCATGCGTCCGACCGTAGATGATGGCCGCAACCACGATTCCCACCGCGATCAGCGCTGCGGCCCCGATGATTTCCATGGTCGATCCTCTCCGTGCGGTTCCGGCTCATGCCGGACCTACTTCAAAGCTTTGGGTTTTGGAGCGACCGATCGGCCCGCGCAAGACTGCACGAACGGATGCCGGCATGGCGATTGGCGCCTGCCTTCAGTAGGCGGCTACCTGGCGGGTTCTGGGTCTTGTCTGAATGGACCTGGCGGCCCGATGGTGTTTGCCGTCGACACTGAGTCCGGAATCCAAGATATACGAAATTTGCTGGTGTTCTTTGTGGCCCGTGGGCCCTTCGTTCGCTTACAGGATCGTAGTACCGGCGGACGGCGGGCGCAACGACGCATGTCCGCGGTCACGTGGAGGCTCGGGTCGGCTCGCGTGGGGGCTGCGGGCGCCACCTGGACGCACAGGCGCAGGATCGAGGTAGCGGCCATCCCGGAGTCGCCCCGCGCGCCGGCTGTAGGCGATCGAGGCGGCTGTTAGAACGTGTCCGTGTCTCGCGCGTGGGCGGCAATCGCCTCGAGCGCAAGCTCTGAGTCGTAGCCCTTGCGCAGCAGCACGCCGAGCGCGCGGTCGCGCTCCCGGCGCTCCCGCGGCGGCGAAGGGAAGCGCCGGCGCAGCACAGCCAGGGCGCGTTCGACCTCTCCCTCTGAATCCTGCTCGTGGTCGGCGAGCGCCTCCTCGACCACCTCGGCCTCGACACCGCGGCTGCGCAGGACCTGCCTGATCCGATCGGCGCCCCATCCCTCGAGTTCGCGCTTGTCCTGGACCAACAGGTGAGCGAACCGGACATCGTCCAGAAAGCCCTGCTCGACGAGCGCATGGATTGACCGCTCCACGTCGCGAGCATCGATGCCCTTGCGCTGGAGATGTGTGCGCATCTCCGCCTGGGTCCGCTCGCGCGCATTCAGATAGCGGTACGCAAGCGAGAGCGCCCGCTCCAGCCCGGCCTCGGGGTCGAGCGCAGACTCCAGACCGGCCTCTGCATCGAGCACGCGCTACGCGGCGCGCCCCTCGGCGGCCGCCTCTGCTTCCACAGCTTGGAGCGCCGGGCCGTCACGCTCGATCGTCTTGACCAGGTCGCGGTTGATCCCGAGCGCCGCGTAGATCTTGACCTCGATCTCCTTGGCCATGTCCTCGTGCTCGTCGAGGAACGCCTTGGCGTTGCCGCGCCCCTGACCGAGCCGTTCGTCGCCGTAGGAGAAGAACGAGCCAGACTTGGTGATGATGTTGTGCTCGATTCCGTAGTCGAGCAGGCAACCGGAGGTCGAGATGCCCTTGCCGAACTCGATGTCGAACTCGGCCTGCTTGAACGGCGCCGCCACCTTGTTCTTGACGACCTTCACACGGACGCGGTTGCCGACCGCCTCGGTGCCGTCCTTGATCGTCTCGATGCGGCGGATGTCCAGCCGCTGGGAGGAATAGAACTTCAGCGCGCGACCGCCGGGCTGGGTCTCGGGCGAGCCGAACATCACCCCCACCTTCTCCCGGATCTGGTTCGTGAACATGCACAGCGTCTGGGTCCGGTTGAGGCCGCCGGTGATCTTCCGCATCGCCTGCGACATCATGCGCGCCTGCACGCCGACGGTCTGGTCGCCCATCTGACCCTCGAGCTCCGCGCGCGGGGTGAGCGCCGCGACCGAGTCGATCGCGATCACGTCCACCGCCCCCGACCGGATCAGCATGTCGACGATCTCCAGCGCCTGCTCGCCGTAGTCTGGCTGGGACACCAGCAGCTCGTCGATGTCGAGCCCGATCCGCTGGGCGTACAGCGGGTCCATCGAGTGCTCGGCGTCGATGAACGCGCACACGCCGCCGAGTTTCTGGGCCTCGGCGAGGATGTGGTAGACGAGCGTCGTCTTCCCCGACGACTCCGGGCCGAAGATCTCGATGATTCGCCCGCGCGGGACGCCACCGATCCCGAGCGCCAGGTCGAGCGCCAACGCGCCGGTGGGGATCGCGTCGACGGCCACGCGCGCGCCCGGATCGCCCATGCGCATGACGGTGCCCTTGCCGAACTGCCGCTCGATCTGGGTCAGAGCGCCTTGGAGCGCGGCTTGGCGCTTGGCATCCGCCTTTGGGTCCGACGTGGCCCCCGGCTTCAGGCCGGCCTTGTCTTGCTCGCTCATCTCCGTTCGGCTCCTTGTCTCATGCGCTTTGATCCACCACGGTAAGACGGGTGGCGGACGGAACGGGCACGCTAGAGCCGTCGCCTGCAACGGAACAAGGCACGTTCGTCTCAGAGCGCAAACAACTTCGTGCCAATTGTGTGGCGGGGGTCGGATGGCGGGGTGGCGTGCAGCGGTTTGCGAGGTGGGCGGGGGCGTATTGGTGGGCTCCGGGCGGGGCGGCGGGCGTTGCGGAAAGGCGGGCACCTGAGGGAGGGTGGTTGGTGGGCTCCGGGCGGGGCGGCGGGCGTTGCGGAAAGGCGGGCACCTGAGGGAGCGTGGTCGGCGCCCGGGGGAGGAACCAGGACCCAGCACGGCGGCCGGTGGAGCCTGAGCATGCATATCACGACAATCGAGGCTGGCGACGCTGACCATGTCGTACTACGCATGTGGGGCATGCGTAGTAGGTCACGGTCAGCTCAAGCCGCGTCCATTGTCAGGTTATGCAGGTCCGCGCCTCGCACCGGCCGCTCATGACCCCCGCCGGCGCAGCTTCGGCCACGTCGACATCGAAGCCACCTTCTCCAGGTGCCCGCCGTTAATGCCCACTCGCCCCGCCACCACCGAGGACCCCCACGACCACGGCGCCGGCAACCCCGCCCCGCGTCTCAGCTCGGCCGATCGAGCACGTCCCGGAGGGCCGCCTCCAAATCGGGGTGGCGGAAGTCGTAGCCGAGCTGCTCGAGGACCGCGGGCACCGCGCGCTGGCCGGTGATCACGATCTCCGCCATCTCGCCGTAGAGCGCCTTGACCGCGAGGCCTGGTACCGGTAGGAACGCCGGCCGCTTGAGCACGCGGCCCAGCACACGGGAGAGGTTGGCGTTGGTCACCGGGGTCGGGGCGGTCAGGTTCACGGGGCCGGTCGCCTCATGCCGCCCGAGGCAGAACAGCATCGCGCCGACGACGTCATCGAGATGGACCCAGGGGACGTATTGGCGGCCGCCGGCGACGGGGCCGCCGATACCGAGGCGGAAGAAGGGGAGCATCTTGGCGAGCGCACCACCATCGGGAGACAGCACGACGCCGGTACGCGTCACGACGACGCGGATGCCCGAGGATGCGGCGGCGAGCGCTTCGTGCTCCCACGCCACCACGACGCCGGCGAGGAAGTCGTGGCCCGCCGGCGCGTTCTCCTCCAAACGCTCGTCCCGATGCGGCCCGTAGAAGCCGACGGCGGACTGCGAGAGGAGCGTGCGCGGCCGGCGATCGGGCGCGAGCGCGAGCAGGCCCTGGACGAGCATGCGCGTCGACAACACGCGTGAGTCGCGGATGGCCTCCTTGGCCTCGTCGGTCCAACGCTGAGCGATCGGCTCGCCGAGCAGATGCACGACCGCATCGGCTCCCGCGAGCGCCTCCGACGGCGGCGGCGCCTCCATGGGATTCGGCCAGGAGTACGGCTCGACATCGTCCCCAAGCGCGTGGCGAGCGCGGCCGGCGTCGCGCGACAACGCTACGACCTCCTCCCCACGAGCCTGCAGCGCGCTGACCAACGACCGGCCGATCGTGCCGGTGGCTCCCGTGACTACGACGCGCATCAGCGCATCGCGATCCGTTTAGTGGGTATCGGTCGCACCGCCTCCATGATGGCCGAATACCCGGGATCGGTGCTCTACGACCAGACCTCGTCGAACACCGCCTGGTCGAACGGCACCAGCCAGCACTCGGCGATCCGCCCGTCAACCACCCGGAACACGCCCACCGTCTCCCACGAAACCTCGCGCCCGCCCCGCGCGGCGCGACCGCCGGCGAGTTGCACCACGCGGCCGGCGATGATCGCGGCGCCGTGGACGGTCACGCGGAACGTGGAGTCGGTCATCCGCCGGCGCGCTTCGAAGTACGCGAGCACGGCCGTGATGCCGCGGTGCTCGCCGGCGATCGCGCTTGCCCCCGGCACGTGCCACACGACGTCCTGATCCAGCACATCCAGAAGCGAATCCGCCGGGGCCGAACCGGCGTACACGCGGGCCTGGGCGTCGTAGAAGCGCCGCACCACTGACATCGGGTCGGCGGCCCCGGGCGCGGATCCGAGGGACACCGAGGCCAGTGGCTCGTACCGCGCCCCGCCGGAACCCAGCCGCGACCGATACAGCGTCACGGAAGAGCAACGCACCGCCAAATCACCCGGGGGCGCCGGCAACTTGACCGGCCGGACCCGCGCGTCGTGCCCGACGCGCGCCACCGTCACATGGGCGAGGAACGGCCGCGACTCGGGCGCGTACCAACCACCGGCGACCAGCGCACCCGACAGCACCGATTGAACACGCGCAATTACCCCGTCGGGATCCGATAGCGCGACTGCCAGCACGCGGGGGCGCCGTGCAGGCAGCCACAGCGCTTCGCCGAACGCCGAGTCCACGACAGGCTCTCCCGCGGCCACCCCGCACGCCGCGGCGATCTGATCGATCTCGTCCTCGGGGCGTGAGCCGAGAAAGCACAGGGTCGCGTGCAGATCCTCGGGACGCACGGGACGCAACCCCGGAACCTCAGCGACAACCGCCGATCGCCACAAAGACAGTGCCTCCCGCGCCACATCGGGAAGCTCGAGGGCTACGAACAGCCGAGCATTCTGCGCGCCCGGCCGGCTCACGCCCGCTCGGCCCGAGCACCTTCCTCGGGAACCGTCGCCTGCCCCTCCACGAGCACCCGGCGGAGGAGATGCATGGCGACCGTCGTCGAGCGGTCGCGGACGTCCGACCGGCTACCGGGGAGCCGCGTGCGGCGGGTGATGCGCGCACCGTCGGGTCCGCATACCGAGAAGCAGACCGTGCCCACCGGCTTTTCCTCGGTGCCGCCGTCGGGACCGGCGATCCCGGTGATCCCGATCCCATAGGCAGCGTCGAACCGCGCGGCAGCGCCCGAAGCCAGGGCCTCGGCCACCTCGGTTGACACCGCTCCGAAGCGGATGATCAGATCCGGATCGACGTCGGCCAAGGAAACCTTGGCCGAGTTCGAATACACGACCGCGCCGCCCGCGAAGTAGGCCGAGGATCCCGGGAGCTCGGTCAGACGGGCGGACATCAGGCCGCCGGTGCACGACTCGGCAACGGCGACCATGCGCGAACCCAAAAGCGATGCCACCTGCGAGTCGACGGTCGAGCCGTCGAGCGAGAACAACTGCTCGCCATGGCGCGAAGCGAGGAATTCGACGAACGCCTGGTACGCCGACTCTCCGGGAGGCTCATACCGCGTCGCGACCTCGATCTCGCCCCGACGCAGGCAGGTTGTGATCTCGAGCTCCTCCAGCGGGATGCCCGCTTCCGAAGCGTCCCGGAGCGTGTTCGCGATCTCGGACTCCGGTATCCCGAACAGGCGCACGATCCGACGCACATAGGACCTGGCCCCCGCGATCGCGACGGCAAACGCCTCAGTCGCTCGCGCCGTCTCCCACATCTCGTGGAGCTCGCGCGGCGGCCCGGGCAGAACGACGACCGTCGGGCCGGATCCGGAAGCGGGCGGCACCACCAGTCCGGGCGCGGTTCCCACCGGATCGAGCACTGTCGCACCAAGAGGCACGACGGCCTGCTTGCGGTTCGCCTCGCGGATGGCGTCGAGGTCCAGGCCAGGCCAGCGGCTCATGAGCGGACGCAGGATCTCGGTGATCTTCGCTTCGAGCTCGTCGTCGAGCACCATCTCGCGGCCGGCGAACTCGCCGACGATCTCAGCGGTCAGATCGTCGGCGGTCGGGCCCAAGCCGCCGCTTGTCACGATCAACGCCATCCCCTGAGCAGCCATGTACCGGAGCGCCGCAATGAGGTCACCGGGGCGGTCGCCGACGATCTGGATCATTGCCGCATCGACCCCGATCTCGAGCAGGCGCTCGGACAGCCACGGCCCGTTGCGGTCGGAGATGATCCCGGTCAGGACCTCGGTGCCGGTGACCAGAATCCCCGCTCGCGGACCGCCTCCCGACACCGGACCGCCTCCCGACGCCGGACCGCCTCCCGACACCGGACCGCCTCCCGACACCGGGCCGCCTCCCGACACCGGACCGCCACCCGACACCGGACCGCCACCCGAAGACCCGGTCATGCGCAGGTTGGCAGCTGGCCGGCCGGTAGCGGAGTGGTCTTACCGGGTGTCAGCTCGTAGCCGATCGGCGACCCGACCGTGGGTGTCAGGGCCTTGCCGTTGACCTTCATCTGCACTGCATCATTACCGAGCGTGACCATCAGCTTCGCTGCCGTCTCCGTCGGGATCGTCTGGCCGGCTGCGTAGGTCACGCCGTTGATGAGCTTGTTGCCGTTGCCGTCCTCGACGCACACGTACAACGAGCTTGTCGGCACGAGCTTGAGCGTGACCGTGGTCGGCTTGGGCGGCGGCGGGCGCCGATGGTGGTGGTGGACGGTGGTGGTATGCGTGCTCGTCGACGTGGTATTGCGCGCGCTGGTCGTGACCGTCGTCGAGGTCGTCGTCGAGTTGTTGCTGCTCGGACTGAGGCTGCCGACCACGAACAGCGCGGCCGCGACCACCGCAAGCACGAGCACGACCACGGCCACCGGCCCGAGCCGGGGGCGCCGGCGCTTGCGCTCACGCTCTCGCCCGAGTGGGGTGATCGGCCGTATGTCCTGGTCGGGCGGACGCTCGTAACGTCGCTTGTACTCGTCGACGAGCAGCCGGCTGTCGAGCCCGAGGAAGTCGCCGTAGGTGCGCAGGAAGCTCTTGACGTAGACAGGGCCTGGGAGCAGGTCCCACTCCTCGTTCTCGATCGCGCGCAGGTATTTGGCGCGAATCTTCGTGCGCGCCTCGACCTCGCTGATGTCGATCCGCGCGCGGATCCGCGCCTCTCGGAGTGTCGTGCCGATATCGGCCATCCGCCTCCGAAGGCTAGCGGCGGAGGGGCCGTCCACAGCAGGACTTCTGCGCCGCTCGCGAGCGCCGCGCAAGGGACTACTGCTCTTCGTCGGTGTCGTCGGGGACGGGGACGGGACGCGGTGGCGCGGGGCCGTCGGCTTCGGCGAGGTGCAACAGGATTCGGGGCACGTCGGCCTCGGTGATCAGCACCTGGCGCGGCTTTGAGCCTTCGTAACCGGAGATGATCCCCCGGCGCTCGAGCATGTCGATCAGGCGACCCGCACGGGTGTAGCCGAGCCGCAGCCGGCGCTGGAGCATCGAGGTCGAGGCGGTGCCCATCTGCGCCACGAGCCCGATCGCCTCCTCGAGCAGCGGATCCTCATCGGGACTGAATTCCGGGGAATCCTCGGAACCCGAACCGCCATCCGCCGACTGCGCCTCTTCGAGCAGTTCCTCGTGGAACTCGGGCTCGCCCTGGCGGCGCCAAGCCTCGGTGAGCTCGGCGATCTGCTCCTCGTCGATGTAGGCGCCCTGGATCCTCTGGAGCTTGCTCGAGCCGACCGGCGAGAACAACATGTCGCCCTGACCGAGGAGCGACTCGGCGCCGTTGTGGTCGAGGATCACGCGCGAATCGGTCTGCGAGGAGACCGCGAACGCGATCCGCGACGGGACGTTGGCCTTGATCATCCCGGTGATCACGTCCACCCGCGGCGACTGGGTCGCCAGGACCAGATGGATGCCGACCGCCCGCGCCTTCTGCGCCAGGCGGATGATCGAGTCCTCGACGTCGGCCGGCGCCACCATCATCAGGTCGGCAAGCTCGTCGATCACGCACAGGATGTAGGGCAGCGGCGGCTCGCCGCGCTTCTCGCGCGCACGGTTCAGCTCCGGCAACGAACGCGTGCGCGCCAGCGACATCGTGCCGTAGCGCTGCTCCATCTCCTTGACGAGGTTCTGCAAGGCGTTGGCCGCCATCCGCGGGCTCGTGATCACCGGCGTCAAAAGGTGCGGAATGCCCTCGTAGTGGTTGAGCTCAACCTGCTTGGGGTCGACCAGCACGAGGCGCACCTCGTGCGGCGTGGCCCGGAGCAGGATGCTCGAGAGCATCGCGTTGACGCACGCCGACTTGCCGGCGCCGGTCGTGCCGGCGACGAGCAGGTGAGGCATCTTCGCCAGGTCGGCCCCGATCGCCCGGCCCGCGATATCCTTGCCCAGCCAGACCGTCAGAGGCGACCAGTCAGGCGGGGGATCCTGGAACACGTCGCCCAGATGGACGATCCGCCGCCGCGCGTTCGGAACCTCGACCCCGACCGCCTGCTTGCCGGGAATCGGCGCCAGAATCCGGATGTCCGTGGCGGCCAGCGCGTACGCGAGATCGTCCTTGAGCTGCGCGACCTTGGACACCTTCGTCCCGGGCGCCAGCCTGATCTCGTAGCGGGTGATGTGCGGACCGGTGACACGGCCGATCACCTTTGCCTCGATCCCGAAGTGACCGAGCGTCTCGATCAGCGTGGCGGCCACCTGCTCCTGACCCGCGGTATCGGGCTTGGCTGCCTCTCCGGTCGACCGGACGAGGAAACGCGACCGGGGCACGTGCCACTCGAAGTTCGGGTCGTCGGTGATGTTGGCGCGGTAGCGCCCCTGGGGAGTGAGGTCCTCCGGATCGACCTCCGGCTGCTTCTCTTCGTCAGCCGTCACTGGAAGAGCAGTGGAATCCCTCCCCGGTGGGCGGAATTCCGGAACGTCCTCGTCATCGATGACCTCGGAGATCGGCGGCGCCTCGACGTGAGTGGCGCGGACGACGAGCTCCGAGGTATCGGGCTCGGGCGGAAACAGCGGTTCGACCGCGCCCCCATCGTCGACCACCCCACTGTCCGGCACCCCGACATCGTCCCGCGCCGACCGCGCGACCCTGGCCTTCGCCGCCGCGGTCGCGGGGGGGCGCGCGCGGGTGGCGGCCATGCTCGAAGACGAGCGCCGGAGCGCGCGCGTCGTGCCGGCGACGCCGGCGCCGGTGGCGCGGACCACGCCCGCGACCCCAGCGCCCGTGACCAGGATCAGCCCGGCCACGAACAGGAATACCGCGAGGATGTCGGCTCCCACCGTCGAGATCAGGTGCGAGGTCACCCACAACTCGCCCTGCCCGACCACCCCGCCACGCGTCTCGAGTGCGGCCGGGTGCCAGAACTCAGAAGCGGGCACTGCACCCGGGCCGACTCCGAGCGTTCCCGCCGCGAGGGCGAGCGTGATCGAGCACGTCAGGCAGATCGTCCCGGTCCGCAGCGGCCGGCCCGGCGGTCTCATCTCGCGTGCCAGCACCAGCCCGCCGCCGACCACGAGCGCGCCCGGAACCACGTATCCGAGTGCGCCGAGCACGAACCGCATGCCCGTGACCGCGCCGTTTCCGAGCGCGCCGCCGTCCCAACCGCCATAGGCCACACCTCCGAGCAGAATGCCGACGGCGATCAGCCCGAGGCCAAGGATGTCGATGTGGTGCGGCTCGAGCTGAACGTTCGGCAGCCGCAGCGTCGGGCGGGCAGCCAGCAGCGAGCGCGTCGCGCGCTTGGGCGGCGGCTTCTTTCGCTTAGCGGCGGCCATTTCGGAGGGACTGGCTTCGACGCGCCGGCCGCGCTTCCTGCCCCGGCCCGGCGCGCACTCCGGAGGACGCGGAACTCTTCATCAACAGCCGTACCATCTGCATACAGGAATGACCGATTACGAACGCACCCCGCGCGTGCTCGTCGTCGAGGACGACGACGCGATCGCGCAGGTCCTCCAGCGCTCGTTGCGGATGGAGGGGTACGAGGTGCGGATCGCCAGCAACGGAACCACGGCGCTCGACGAGGCCCATGGGTTCCTGCCCGACCTGCTGATCCTCGACCTTGGCCTACCGGGCATCGACGGCGTCGAGGTCGCCAAGACTCTCCGCAAAACCGGCGACGACGTCCCGATCCTGGTACTGACCGCCCGCGACGGCGTCGAGGCGCGCGTCGAAGGCCTCGACGCCGGCGCCGACGACTACCTGGTCAAGCCGTTCGAGCGCCAAGAGCTCCTGGCCCGCCTGCGCGCACTGCTGAGACGCCGTCCCCCGAGAGGTCAGGCGACGCTCACGATGAGCGACCTCAAGCTCAACCCGGACACGCACGAAGTCACTCGATCCGGGCGGCCGATCGACCTGACCCAGCGCGAGTTCGAGCTGCTCGAGTACATGATGCGCAACGAACGAATCGTGATCTCACGCCAGCGCCTGCTGGACGAGGTGTGGGGCTATGACCCGTTCTCTATGACCAATACGATCGAAGTGTTCGTCTCGAACCTTCGGAGGAAACTAGAAGCCGGTGGCGAGCCGAGGCTCCTACATACGATCCGCGGCGCGGGGTACGTTCTCCGCGTATAGGTCGATCCCGATCCGCTGGCGGCTGGCCGGCGGCTCGGCGCTGCTGACGTGTGTGATCCTGGCGTCGTTCGCGGCGATCGTCGGGGTGCTGACCGACCGGGATCTCCGCGGCCAGTTCAACAACGAGGTGCGCAGCAACTCCGACCAGCTGGCGAAGGACCTGCGTCTGAAGTGGCTCGGAGACGGCGCCTACTTGAACTGCAAGAGGCAGAACGTCTCGCTCAAGGACTACACGAGCGCCGAGCACGCCCAGATCCGGATCTTCAACGAGGCCGGCGTTTTGCTGTGCACGCAGGAGGACGTCAAGGTCAAGGGCGTGAAGGCCCTGCCGGCCACGCCCGGGTTCCCGGCTCCGATCAAGGCCGGCACCTACAACGAGGGCGGCTACCTGGTCGTCGCGCAGCAGCTGGTCGTCCCGCCCAGCACCGTGTGGCTGCTCTACGCCCGGCCCCTGTCCGACGTCGATCACACCGTCGCACGCGTGCAGGTGATCCTGCTGCTCGGTGTGCTCGGCGGCACCGTTCTCGCGCTGCTCGGCGGCCTCGCCACGGCGGCGCGCGCGATGCGCCCGATCGTGCAGCTGACCGACGCAGCACGCGAGATCCAGCGCACGCGCGACCCCCGACTGCGCCTGCCCGTCCCCGAGGCCGACGACGAGGTCGGCGAGCTGGCGCGCACGGTCGAGGGGATGCTCGGGTCGCTCGACGCTGCGCGTGGCGAGACGCACGCCGCGCTCGAGCGCCAGCGGGAGTTCGTCGCGGACGCCTCGCACGAGCTGCGCACGCCGCTGACCAGCCTGCTCGCAAACCTCGAGCTGCTGGCCGAGGAGCTCGACGGAGACCAGGCCGACACCGCGGAAGCCGCGCTGCGGTCGGCCCGGCGCATGCGCCGGCTCGTCGGCGACCTGCTGCTGCTCGCCCGCGCGGACGCGCGCAGGGCCGTGTCGCGCGGACCCACCGACCTCGCCGACGTGCTGCTCGAGGCTGCCTCTGAGCTAGGGCCGATGGCCGAGGATCACGAGCTGTCGATCGATGCCCGGCCGGCGGTCGTGCCCGGCGTGCGCGACGACCTGCATCGACTGACGCTGAACCTGATCGAGAACGCGGTCAGGCACACGCCCCCCGGGACGCACATCCGCGCCTGCACCGGCGTCGAGAACGGCGCCGCGCTGCTGACCGTCGAGGACGACGGCCCGGGAATTCCTCCGGAGCTCGGCGGCCGCGTGTTCGATCGGTTCGTCCGGGGTTCGAGCACCGGCAGCCGAGGATCGGGCCTCGGGCTCGCGATCGTCCGGGCGGTCGCCGAGTCACACTCGGGCTCGGTCGAACTGGAGCAACCGGTCGCCGGCACCGGGACGCGGTTCGTGATCACGATCCCCCGCGACGCCACCGTCCCACCCGTGGAACCGCCGCTCGAGACGGCGGCCGCCGCGAATGCAAGGCCGGCCAGGCCGGCCCGGCCCGCCCGCCCCACGCGCCGCAGCCGCTAACCGCCGCGCGCAGCCACTAACCGCCGCCCGCGATCGCGCCGCACCACACCGCGCCGCACCGCGCCGCGCCGCGCCCCACCGCACCGCACCGCACCGCACCGCACCGCACCCGAGGCTCGCTCAAGCCGGGGCGCGACCTCGCCGATAATCGTGCTATATTGCTTGCCAGCAAGCAAGTATTTAGGAAACAGGTTAGAGCTTTGTCCCTCCTCCTCGCCGCATTCGACACCGAAACCACTCCCCGCCTGCGTGCGGTGATCGGCAGGCTGTCCCGGCGGCTTCGTCCAACCGCCTCAGCCGTTGCCGCCGGGCTGACCCCGACGAAGATCTCGGTGCTCCTTCACGTCTCCCGCATGGGCCGGATGCGCCTATCGGAGCTGTCGGACGCGGAGGGGATCAACCCGACGATGATTTCGCGGGTGATCGCCGATCTCGCCGAGGCGGGGCTGGTCGAGCGCGTCAGCGATCCGGGCGACCGCCGAGCCGCCTTCGTGGAGATCACCAAGACGGGACACAAGCTCGCCGAGCGGATTCGCGGCGAGCGCACCGACGCGCTGAACCTGGCCCTCGACGGGCTAGATGAGCAGGAGCGCGCCCACATCGAGGCCGCATTGCCCGCGCTCGAGCGGCTCGCCGAGCAGCTCAAGGGCGAGCGGTCTTGACGCGGGTGATCCGCGCCGGCCGCGTGACCTTCGCAGCACTCTCGGTCCCGAACTTCCGCCGCTACTACAGCGGCCAGGCGATCTCGCTGATCGGCACCTGGATGCAGATGACGGCTCAGGCCTGGCTGGTGCTGAGCCTGACCCACTCGAGCACGACGCTCGGCATCATCGTCGCGTTCCAGACCCTGCCGGTGCTGCTGCTCGGCCCCTACGGCGGCGTGGTCGCCGACCGCGTCGACAAGCTCAAGCTGATGATCGCGCTCCAGAGCGCGATGGG
Source organism: uncultured Solirubrobacterales bacterium (assembly GCA_963701945.1). GTDB lineage: Bacteria > Actinomycetota > Thermoleophilia > Solirubrobacterales > Solirubrobacteraceae > Palsa-465. Next base: position 61,466 of record CAVPBV010000006.1, read on the forward strand.
CGTCCAGGCGCTGATCCTGGGCGTGCTCACGGTCACCGGGGTCGTCCACGTCTGGGAGATCGCCGTGTTGGCCGCCTTGCTCGGCCTGAACAACGCGTTCGAGAACCCCGCGCGCCAGTCGTTCATGCTCGAGATGGTCGGCCCCGAGCACCTTCGCAACGCGGTCAGCCTGAACTCCGTGCTGGTCAACACCGCGCGGGTGATCGGCCCCGCGGTCGCGGGAATCCTGATCGCCACCGTCGGCGAGGGTCCATGCTTCCTGGTCAACGCCGCCAGCTTCGTCGCCGTGGTGGCATCGCTCGCCACGATGAATCACGCGGCGCTCGAGCGGATCACCCCGACTCCCCGTGCCCGCGGCCAGCTTCGCGAGGGGCTTCGCTACGTCCGCAGCACGCCTGAGTTGGCCGTGCCGCTGATGATGATGGCCGCGGTCGGCTGCCTCACTTACGAGTTCCAGGTGACGCTACCGGTGATGGCGAGCCGCGGGCTGCACGCCGGCTCCGCCGGCTTCGGCTTCATGACCGCGGCGATGGGCCTCGGAGCGGTCCTCGGCGGCCTGCTCGTGGCCGCACGTGGGAAGACCGGGGTGCGACCGCTGGTCGTGGCCGCCACCGGGTTCGGCATCGCGCTGACGTTCGCGACGCTCGCGCCGAGTCTTGCGCTTGAACTGGTCGCGCTGGTGTTCGTCGGCTGGGCCAGCATCTCGTTCATGTCGATGGGCAACTCGACGCTGCAGCTGACCGCGGACCCGGCGATGCGCGGACGCGTGATGTCGCTGTGGTTCGTCTCGTTCCAGGGATCGACTCCGATCGGCGGCCCGCTCGTCGGCTGGCTGATGGCGTTCATCGGCGCGCGCGCCGGACTTGGCCTCGGCGCCGTTACCTGCTTCGTCGTCGCGCTCGCCGGGCTCGTCGCTCTCCGCGGCCTCCCCCGACGGCGCCAGGCAAGGCGCACGCGGCCCGAGGTCAGCGTCGCCGGCCGTACTACCTGAGTCTGATCCGCGGCCGCAAAGATCGCTCCCGCGACCAATGGTCGCAAGCACCTCCCCCACCGATACTGATCGCATGATCACCGTCGAAAACGTCACCAAGCGCTACGGGGACAAGCTCGCCGTCGACGACCTAAGCTTCAACGTGAAGCCAGGGGTCGTCACGGGCTTCCTCGGCCCCAACGGCGCCGGCAAGTCAACCACCATGCGTCTGATCCTCGGGTTGGACGCCCCCACCTCCGGATCGGCCAACATCGACGGCCGCCCCTACAGCGACCTCCAAGCGCCGCTTCACGAGGTCGGCGCCATGCTCGAGGCCCGCGCCATCCACACCGGGCGGTCCGCGTACAACCACCTGCTCGCCCTCGCCCAGACCCACGGCATCGGTCGCGACCGTGTGAACGAGGTCATCGACATGGTCGGAATCCAGACCGTCGCCCGCAAGCGGGTGGGAGGATTCTCACTTGGCATGGGCCAGCGGCTCGGCGTCGCGGCGGCCCTGATCGGCGACCCGAAGGTGCTGATCCTCGACGAGCCGGCCAACGGCCTCGACCCCGAGGGCATCCTGTGGATTCGCACGCTGCTCAAGCGGCTCGCCAAGGACGGTCGAACGGTGTTCCTGTCCTCGCACCTGATGGCCGAGATGGCCCAGACGGCGGAGCACCTGGTGGTCATCGGCCGCGGCCGTCTGATCGCCGACACGAGCGTGGCCGAATTCGTCGAGCGCGCCTCGTCCGGCGCCGCCGTCCGCGTGGTCTCACAGCAGGCAACCGCCCTGCGCGACGCGCTGGCGGCTAAGCGAGCGCGGGTCGACAGCGTCGAGCGCGGCGTGCTCGAGGTCCATGGCCTCAGCGGGCAGGAGATCGGCGAGATCGCCCTGGCCGAGAAGATCGTGCTCGCCGAGCTGACCCCGATGTCGCTGTCGCTCGAACAGGCGTTCATGCGGCTCACCGGCGAGACCGTCGAGTACCACGCCACTTCCGACGATGACAATGACGACCTGAAGGCCGCAGCATGAGCGCAACATCAGCCACCCTCGAAGCACCAGCCCGGACCGCCGTTGTGCGCGGGCGCGTAACGCAAGCTCGCGTGATCCGGTCGGAGTGGACCAAGCTATGGTCGCTGCGCTCGACCCGCTGGACGCTGCTGGTCGCGATCATCGGGATGCTCGGCCTCGGCCCACTCATCGCGACGGTCCAGATGAACCGGTGGAACTCGATGGGCCCGGGCGACCGGCTCCACTTCAACCCGATCAACACGGGGCTCGGCGGCTACCACTTCGCGCAGCTGGCGATCGGCGTGCTCGGCGTGCTCGTGCTGAGCGGCGAGTACAGCACGGGTCAGATCCGGTCGAGCTTCATGGCCGTGCCTAAGCGCCTGCCGGTCCTGTGGGCGAAGGCGGGGACGTTTGCGGCGGTGACGTTCGTGCTGATGCTGATCTCGGGGCTGATCGCGTTCCTCGCATCGCAGAGCATCCTGACCCAGCATCACGTGCAGACCTCGCTCAGCCACGCCCCCGCCCTGCGGGCGTGGGTCGGCGCCGCGCTCTACCTGGCCGTGCTCAGCGTGCTCGCGCTCAGCCTCGGCGCGATCGTCCGCAACACCGCCGGTGGGATCGCGCTGTTCGCCGGCCTGCTGTTCGTCGTCCCCGGCCTGGCGGCGATCCTTCCGACCAGCACCCAGAACGCGATCAACCCGTACCTGCCGTCCGTCGCCGGCACCGGGCTCCTCTCGGGCACCCGCGACGCCTACACGTTCTCGCCATGGGGCGGCTTCGCACTGTTCTGCGGCTACACCGTCCTGGCGCTCGTCATCGCGGCGTTCCTGATGAAACGCCGCGACGCATAGCGTAGGCATGCCGGTCCATCTAAATTGACCGGCATGCGCGAGACGGCTCGTGCCGGCAGGGCGGAGCTGCCGCAAAGCCTACGACCGCGGCGCTGGGATGCAATCAGCGCCGCGGTCGTCCTGCTGCTGATCCTGCCCGACGTCCATCCGCGGCACAACGGTCTTGGCGGAGTCGCCCTCGACCTCGCCTTCGCGATCGCGATGCTGTGGCGCTCGCGCTGGCCGTTCCCGGTGTTCCTCGTCACCGCGGCGATCGCGTTCGTGCAATGGGCCAGCGACGTGCGAGTTCTCGGCGACCTCGCGCTCCTGATCGCGTTCTACACCGTCGCCAGCCGCGAGGACAGACGGACGACGCTCACGGCGGCCGCGATCCTCGAGGTTGGGGTGTTCCTCGCGCTGTTCAGGTGGTTCCACGGCGGGCACGTCCGGAGCTTCGTCGGGCTGACCGGCCTGGTCGCGGCCGCCGGCGCGCTGGGCATGAACGTCCGCCACCGACGGGGACTGCTCGAATCGCTCGAGGAGCGGGCCGCGCGGCTCGAGCTCGAGCGTGACCAGCAGGGCCGGCTCGCGGCGGCGGCGGAGCGCGCCCGAATTGCGCGGGAGCTGCACGACGTCGTCGCGCACAACCTCACGGTGATGATCGCGCTGGCCGACGGGGCCGCCTACACGCTGCGTGAGGATCCGGACCAGGCCGAGCAGGCGCTCGGGACGGCCTCGAGCACCGGGCGCCGCGCGCTCGGCGAGATGCGACGACTGCTCGGCGTACTGCGCGACGACGACGCCGGACCGGCCTCCGAGCGCGTCCCGCAGCCGGGCGTGCCGGAGATCGACACGCTCGTCGAGCAGGTCCGGGCGGCGGGGCTTCCGGTCACCTATCGCGTGGCGCCGGACGCCCGCACTCTCCCAGAGGGGATACAGCTCACCGTGTTCCGCATCGTCCAGGAAGCGCTGACCAACACGCTCAAGCACGCGGGGCCCTCGGCCGCGGCGGAGGTGGATCTGGTCGCGACCGACGCCGATGTCTACGTGTCGGTCGCGGATACGGGCGTGCCCTCGCCCCCGGAGAACGGCCACGGCGGCTCGGGCCTGCGCGGCATGACCGAGCGCGCCGCCGTATACGGCGGCGTCGTGCACGCGGGCCCCCGCCCGGCGGGCGGATGGCGGGTGACGGCCAACCTGCCGCTGCCGGCGCCCGGCGAGGCGGAGGCGCTCGCGCACCACGATGCGCCGGCGACGAGCTAGTGAACGATCTGCCGACCACGAGCATCCTGCTCGTCGACGACCAGCCGATGCTGCGGATGGGCTACCGGATGATCCTCGACGCCCAGCCCGACCTGAACGTCGTCGGCGAGGCCGAGAACGGCCTCGAGGCGATCGAGATGACCGCGCGCCTCGAGCCCCACGTGGTGCTGATGGACGTCCGCATGCCCGGCCTCGACGGAGTGCAGGCGACGGAGCGGATCGTCGGCTCGGGGAGCGACTCGCGGATCATCGTGCTGACCACGTTCGACCTCGACGAGTACGCCTACGGGGCGCTCCGCGCCGGCGCGAGCGGGTTCCTGCTCAAGGACGCCCCGCCGCCGGACATGCTCTCGGCAATCCGCGCCGTCGCCACCGGCGACGCGGTGGTCGCGCCCAGCGTGACCCGCCGCCTGCTGTCGCAGTTCGCCCATCACCTCCCCGACCCGCAGCAGTCGTCGGCCACGGCCGACGACTGCGTCGAGTCGCTCACGCCGCGCGAGCGTGAGTTGCTGGCCGAGGTCGCCCGGGGCCTGTCCAACGCCGAGATCGCCGAGCGCCTGGTCCTGTCGGAGGCCACGGTCAAGACGCATGTGGGCCGCATCCTCGGCAAGCTCGGCCTCCGGGACCGAGTGCAGATCGTCGTGTTCGCGTACGAGAACGGGCTCGTGCGCCCGTCGGGCTGAGCCCGGCGCCCCGCGCCCGCCGGCGGCGGCTCAGACCTCGACGACGACCGGCAGCACCATCGGCCGGCGCCTGAGCCGGTCGTACACGAACGCCGCCAGATCGTCGTGCAGCTCCTGCTGGAGCATGTCGATCTCGCGAATGCCGTCGTGGGCCGCGCGGGCCAGCGAACGCTCGACCTCGAGACGGATGTCCTCGACGAGGCTGTCGGCCTGCTCGACGAACGGGACGCCGCGGAAGATCACCTCGGGGGGCACGACCGACTCGCCGCTCTGCTCGGACACGGTCGCGACCACGATGAAGATGCCGTCGCCCGACAGCATCCGGCGGTCTCGGAGCGCGACGTCGGCGGGGTCGCCGATGTCGACGCCGTCGACGAAGATCATCCCGGACTGCTCGGGCTCGCCCCAGCGCGCGCTGTCCTCGTCGAGCTCGAGCGGGAGCCCGTTCTCGCCCTGGAACACGTCCTCGGGGTCGATCCCGACGGCATCGGCGAGCTCGGCGTGTAGGCGGATCCGCTTGTAGTCGCCATGCATCGGCATCACGTAGCGCGGCTTGAGCAAGTTCAGCATCAGCTTCAGCTCCTCGGCGTACCCGTGCCCCGAGGCGTGGATCGGCGCCTCGCGCGGGGTGATCACCTCGCAGCCGATGTGGAACAGGCGGTCGACGGTCTCGTTGACCGCGCGCTCGTTCCCGGGGATCGGCGTGGCCGAGAACACAACCGTGTCGCCTCGGTGGAGCTTGATCATCCGGTGGTCGTTGTGCGCCATCCGCCGCAGCGCCGAAAGCGGCTCGCCCTGGGACCCCGTCGAGATCACGACGATCTTCTCGTCGGGCCAGTCCTCGACCTCCTGGGGCGGGATCAGCGTGCCGTCGGGGAACTCGATGTGGCCGAGCGAGCGCCCGATGTTGACGTTCTTGCGCATCGATCGCCCGACCAGCGACACCTTGCGCCCGAGCTCGGCGGCGGCGTCGATCACCTGCTGCACGCGGTGGATATTCGACGCGAAGCTGGTCACGATGATCCGGCCCTCGGCCCGCGCGAACACCTCCTGGAGGTGCGGTCCGACGTCACGTTCAGAAGGCGAGAACCCTGGTCGATCGGCGTTGGTCGAGTCGCCGCACAGGAGCAACACGCCTTCCCGGCCAAGCTCGGCGAGCCTCGAGACGTCCGCGGGGTCGCCGTCGACGGGCGTCTGGTCGAACTTGTAGTCGCCGGTCAGCACGATGTTGCCAACCTCGGTGCTCAGCGCCACCGCGCACGAGTCCGGGATCGAGTGGGTCATGTGGACCAGCTCGAGCCCGAACGGGCCGAGCTCGAGCTTGTCCCCGGGTCGCAGGTCCTCGAGCTCGTGGTCACGCAGCTTGTGCTCATCGAGCTTCGAGCGGGCCATCGCGATCGTCAGCCGGCCGCCGTAAACGGGCGGGGAGGCGTCGAGCTCGCGCAGCACCCACGGCAGCGCGCCTAGGTGATCCTCGTGACCGTGCGTGATCACGATCGCCTCGATGTCGTCGGCCCGGTCTCGGATGTAGCCGAAGTCGGGCAGGACGAGATCGATCCCGAGCATGTCGGTGGTCGGGAACCGCAGCCCGGTGTCGACGACGACGATCCGCCCGTCGTACTCGACGACGGTCATGTTCTTGCCGATCTCGCCCAGGCCGCCGAGCGGCAGAACCCGGAGAGTGCCGTTACTCACGCCCGGCTGGCTTGCAGCAGCCCGTGGCGCTCGAGCATCGACCTGATCACCCCGAGCTCACGGTCGTCGAGCTCCACGTACGGGAGCCGCGGCGTGGCCGAGGGCAGGAGCCCCAGGAGGTGGAGCGCGGCCTTCGTGGCGCACGCGAGGGGTGCAACCGGCATGTCGGCGTACACGTCCTTGAGCGCGTCGTCGATCTCCCGGCGGTGGTCGGGCTCGTCCACCATCCGGCGCATCTCCTCGCCGAACAGATGGCTGGCCACGAGGATCCCGCCGGCCTCGTCCATGTCGAGCACGTCGGCGAGCAGGTCGTCGTTGCCGGCGTAGATCCGCAGCCCGTCGACCTTGGCCAGGTTGTCGGCGTTGGCCTGTTTGACCGCGAAGATGTTCTCGAGCTGGGCGAGCTCGGCCAGGAGCGAGTTGGGCATGTCCGAGCCCGTCCGCTGCGGGATGTTGTAGAGGACGATCGGCAGATCGGTGGCCCGGCAGATCTCTTCGAAGTGGCGGATGATCCCGCGCCGGCTGGGCCGGTTGTAGTACGGGTTGGTGTGCAGCAGCGCGTCGGGTCCGATCTCGGTGGCGCGCTCGGTGAGGTGGACCGCGTGGCGGGTGTCGTTGGAGCCGACGCCCGCGACGATCGTGCACTCGCCCTTCATCTCCTCCACGGCCAGGCGAATCATCCCGAGGTGCTCCTCGTCGTCGAGCGTCGAGGCCTCGCCGGTCGTGCCGCAGATCACGAGCCCATCCGAGCCGTGCTCGACCAGGTGGTGCATGAGCGCGACGGCGGCGTCCTCGTCGACGTAGCCGTCGGCGTCGAACGGCGTGACCATCGCAGTCAGAATGGAGCCGAGGTTCTCAGCCATCGGGTGATTATCGCAGGGGTACCAGCGGTTGCGGCGCCCGAGACCTCGCGCTCAGCGTTCTTTGTGTGCGCCCCAGGCGAGCACCGACAGCGGGCCCATGCCGTTGTCGGGATGCGCCGGCGGCGGTGCCACCTCGTGCTCGGCCCTCGGCGGCTGGGACACCACGTGGGTCACGGGCGCGTCGGTGAGCTTCGAGATCCGCTCCGGAAGCCCCGCGTGCAGCCATTTTGAGAACCGCATCGGGAGCGTCGAGACGATGATCTCGTCGTACTTCTTCGGGTCCCACGCGTCGGTCACGGCCAGGATCGGGTCGGCGTTGCCGACGCTGCCCTCGGCCTCGAGGCCCGCCGCGCGTAGCTGCTCGAGCGCCTCGCCGAGCTTCTTGGTGGCCGCCTCCCGCCCCCCGGCAAACGGCGTCGCCGGGATCACCAGGGTGAAGCCGCAGGTCTCCTGCTTGGCCCTAACCTTGAGCGCGTCGATCAACTCCTCGGAGGTCGCGGTCACATTTGCCACCACGAGAAAGTTCCGTTTCCACGGCATGACGACCTCCCTTCATTTTGTGCGATAGACCACGATCCAAGATAGCGCGCGGGGCAGTCGCCGCATGCGGCCAGGTGGACAGAGTGAGAAGGCCCGTTTGCGCCAGGTGGAGAATGGGCCGCTTCGCGGCATCCATGGGGCCCGTGCGGCCAAGGGAATTCGGCTCGATGCCCTAGGTTCCGCGCGCGGGCCTAAACCGAATTCCCCGCATCCACGCCCGGCCGGGTGACCGCGACTAGGCAGGTACCGAAGCTCGTTCGCCCTTGCCGCGGACCAGCGGACCTTTATAGGCGCCGGGCTTCGGGCGGTGCTTCCCGCCCGGGAACGCGAGCCGGATGATCGTGCGCTGGACCATCCCGAGCTGCTGGTGGAACGGCCCCGAGTTGTACGGAAGCCCGTAGCGCTGGCAGATCTCGCGCACCTCGGGGGCGATCTCGCCGTAGCGGGTGCTCGGCATGTCCGGGAACAGGTGGTGCTCGACCTGGTAGCCGAGGTTGCCGCTGATCACGTGGAACACCGGGCCGCCGTCGATGTTGGCGGCGCCGGTCAGCTGGCGCACGTACCACGCGCCGCGGTTCTCATCCGCGGTCTCCTCCTGGGTGAACGTGTACGCCTGGTCAGGGAAGTGGCCGCAGAAGATGATCGCGTAGGACCACACGTTTCGGATCAGGTTGGCGGCGACGTCGGCGGTCAGCGTTCGCATGAACGGCTCGCGGAACGAGCGCCGCTCGACCAGGCGCCCCAGGACATTGGTGCTCGACTGGGCGCGCGACCGGCGGACCTTCCTGAGCCCGTTCTTGATCGGGCCGCCGCGCTCGTTCCGCCGCTCCGCCTCCTCCTTGGCGCCGAAGTACGCGACCTCGAGGAGCGTCATCACGATCCCTGAGATCAGCGGCCAGGCGATGTAGTCCTTCTGGATCTGCGTCCGGGCCTTGCCGACGATCCCTTTGAGCTCCTTGCGGACCTGCTCCTTGCTCTTCTCGCCCTTGCGGATCGCCTCGAAGTCGAGATCGTGGACGGCCACGCCCCACTCGAACAGCATCGCCAGCACGATGTTGTAGATCGGCTGAAGCAAATAGAACGGGTACCACTTCTGGTCGGGGTCGATCCGCATGATCTCGTAGCCGAGGTCGCGGTCCTTACCGAGGATGTTCGTGAACGTGTGATGGACGTAGTTGTGGGAGTGCCGCCACGCCTCGGCCGTCGACGCGGTGTCCCAGTCCCACGCCCGCGAGTTGATCACCGGGTCGTTCATCCAGTCCCACTGGCCGTGGAGCACGTTGTGCCCGATCTCCATGTTCTCGAGGATCTTGGCCATCCCGAGTGTCGCCGCGCCGAGAGCCCACGGGACCCGCCAGCGTGAGGCGATCAACTCGACGCGCCCGAGCAGCGCAAGCCGGCGCTGGAGCGCGATCATCGAGCGGATGTAGCGAGCGTCGCGGTCCCCGAGGCTGTCCTTGACCTGCTCGTGCAGCTCGTCGAACTCGCGCCCGATCGCCTCGATCTGCTCAGGGGTGAGGCGGTGTAGCGGGTTGTCCTGCTCGTCGATCGTGACGCGGCCGTTCGTCTGGTGGCCGTTGTGGGTCGCGGTCGCCATTTGGGTCACTCCCTCATCTCTCGTTTACAAGTCGATCTCGATCGGCCCCTCGGGCGCGCTGATGCAGGTCCGGATGACCTCGCCCTCCTGGCCGTAGACCTTGCCGCTACGCAGGTCGCGGACCTGCCCCTTGCGCAACTCGCCCACGCACGTGTGGCAGATCCCCTCGCGGCAGCCAAACGGCAGCTCGAGACCGGACTGCTCGCCGGCGACGAGGATCGGGACGCTCCCGTCCGACTCAGCCTCGCAGTCGGACATGCAGAACTTGATCGTGCCGCCCTCGCCCTCGCCGTTCTGGCCGAGCCCGAGCTTGGGCTGGAAGCGCTCCATGTGCAGGCGGTCGCAGTCGCCTTTGGCCTCGAAGTGCTCGGTGAACGCATCGAGCATGTCGTTCGGGCCTGAGATGTAGGTGTCGCGCTCGCGCCAGTCGGGGCACAGCTGGTCGAGGTCGTTCGGGCCCATCCGCCCGTTCGCGCGCGTGAGCTGCTCGTGCAGATGGAAGCCGTCGTGCTTGCCGGCCAGGCCGCGAAGGTCGTCTCCGAACATCACCTCGTCGGTCTCGGGAGCGGAGTGCAGCACGACGACGTCCGGCATCTCTTCGGAGTGATCTAGGTGGCGGAGCATGCTCATGATCGGCGTGATCCCGCTGCCGGCGCTGATGAACAGCAGCTTCGGCGGGACGGGATCCGGGAGCACGAACTCGCCCTCGATCTTCGACAGCGACACGATCGTGCCCGGCTTGGCCCGGCTGACCAGATACGGCGAGACCTTGCCCTCGTCGACCCGCTTGGGCGTGATGCTGATCAGGCCGTCCTCGCGATAGGGGTCCGAGGTCAGCGAGTACGCGCGCCAGTGCCGAACGCCGTCGATGTCGACGCCGATCCGTACGTACTGTCCGGGCGTGTGGCCGGGCCAGCGGTAGCCCGGCTTGATCAGGATCGTCGCCGCCTGGGCGGTCTCCTGCCTGACCTCCTGGATCCGGCCTCGCAGCTCCCGGGTCGACCAGAGCGGGTTGACCAGCTCGAGATAGTCGTCGGGCAGCAGCGGCGAGCTCAGCGACTCGAGCGCCTTGAGCACACGCCTCTGGACCGGATGAACGTTTGGAGGGGCACCTTTCTCGGGCATCTACTGATGAGTAATATCCGGATCGCTACCTTCCTAACCGTCCTTGGCACAAAAATCCGCGACAGAACGAGGGTCCGCGCAGCGGACGCGCCGTCGGGCCGGGACGCGAGGGATGCCGCGGGAACGGCGGGAACAGTTGATCCTCGACGTCGCCGGGCAGGTGTTCGCGCGCGCCAGCTACCACTCCGCCTCGATGGACGAGATCGCCGAGCTGGCCGGCGTGTCCAAGCCGATGGTGTACGCGTACTTCGACTCCAAGGAGAAGCTCTACCAGGCATACATCGAGCGCGCGGGCGGTGAGCTGCTCGAGCGGCTCGTATCGGCGCGCTCGCGGGACACGTCGCCGGGCGCGCTCCTGCGGGTCCGCATCACGGAGTTCCTGGCGTTCGTCGAGGAACACGGCGACGGCTGGCAGGTGCTGTTCCGTGAGGTCGGGTCGACGCGCCCGTTCGCCGAGCAGGTCGCGGAGCTGCGCGAGCGCATCGCGCAGACGATCCGACCGATGCTCAGCGACGCCTCGCTGGGGTTCGCCGCGCCCGCGGATGACGCGATCGCTCACGCGCTCGTCGGTGCCGGCGAGTCGCTGGCCAACTGGTGGCTCGACCACCCCGAGGTCGGGCGGGGCGACGTCGCCGACTGGTACCTGGCGGTCGTGCAGGCCGTGCTGGCGGGCCCTCGCGGCCCGCGCCCATAGTCGCTTTAGCTCGCCAGACCGAGGAGCCGCTCGAGACCGACCGTGGGCGACTCCGTCAGTTCGCCGACCTTGCGGACCGCGAGTAGCACGCCGGGCATGAACGACTCGCGATCGGTCGAGTCGTGGCGGATCGTCAGCGTCTGGCCGACGTCGCCGAGGATCACCTCCTGGTGGGCGACGAGCCCGGGGAGGCGCACCGAATGGATCGGTGGGGTCGCTCCGCTCGGCGAGGCCTCGGCCATCAGGGCGGCGGTCCGGGCCGCGGTACCGCTCGGCGCGTCGACCTTGGTGTTGTGGTGAAGCTCGATGATCTCGGCGCTCGCCATGTGCCGCGCGGCCTGCGCGGCGAACTGCATCATCAGCACCGCGCCGATCGCGAAGTTCGGCGCGATGAACACGTTGGCCTTCGCCGTGTTCAGATCGTCGAGGTCGTGGGGATTGAAGCCCGTGGTGCCGATCACGACGTGGACGCCGGCGTCGACGGCCTCGCGCGCGTTGGCGACGGCGCTGGTCGGGATCGTGAAGTCGACGAGCACGTCCGCCTCGTTGAGGACGTCGGCAAGTGACGTGTTCAGCGCCGGGTCAGCGCGCCCGGTGAGCTCCATGTCGGGCGCCGACTGCACCGCCCGGCACACCGTCTCGCCCATCCGCCCGGCCGCTCCGGCGACCGCGACCCGGATGGTGGTCGGCACCTTACGAGGTCTCCACCAGCGCCGGCCCGATCGCGGTGAGCGCCTCGTCGAAGCGCGCCTCGTCGGGGCCGATGCCCGCGGCGGACAGGCGGTCCGGCGACCACAGCTCATCGACAAGCCCGGCCAGGTCATCGAGCGTCACGGCGTCGATCCGCTCGACGGTCTCATCTAGCGAGAGCAGCGGCATACCGGCGAGGATCTCCGATCCGAGCCGGTTCATGCGCGCACCGGTCGACTCGAGCGCGAGCACGACCCGACCCTTGAGGTTCTCCTTGGCCCGCTCGAGCTCATCCGGCGTCGCGGGCTCCTCGCGGACGCGCTCGAGCTCGGCTCCGACCACCGCGAGACCCTCGGCGACGTTGTCGGGGCGCGTCCCGATGTACAGCCCAACCTGGCCGGTGTCCTGGTAGGCGCTCGTGAACGAGTACACCGCATAGGCGAGGCCGCGCCGCTCGCGAACCTCCTGGAACAGCCGCGACGACGAGGTGCCGCCGAACACGTTGTCGAGCACCCGCAGCGCGAACCGGCGCTCGTCGTGGCGCGCCAGGCCGGTTCCGCCGAGACACACGTGGTACTGCTCGGTGTCCTTGCGCTCGAACCGCCGGCGAGCGGCGCCCGGGGCCGGCGCCGGCGAGGCGGACGGGGCGAGCCCGCCCGTCTTTTCCGCAATCGAGCGCGCCGTGAGCTCGACGAACGCGTCGTGGTCGACCGCGCCGGCGGCCGCGATCACGATGTTCTCGGGTCCGTAGCGGTCGGTATGGAAGCGCCTGATCTCGTCGGGCGAGGTGTCCGCGATCACCGACGCCCGGCCGATGATCGCGCGGCCGAGCGGGTGCTCGCCGAACACCGCCTCGCCGAGCAGGTCGAACACCTTCTCCTGCGGATCGTCCTCGTACATCGCGATCTCCTCGAGGATCACCGCCCGCTCGGAGTCGATGTCGTTGAGAGTCGGGCGGAACACCATGTCGGACATCACGTCGAACGCCTCGGGCACGTGGTCGTCGATCACCCGCGCGTAAACCGAGGTGGTCTCCTTGCCGGTGCCCGCGTTCAGCTCGGCGCCCATCCCGTCGAAGATCTGATCGATCTCGAGCGAGCCGTACTTCTCGGTGCCCTTGAACAGCAGGTGCTCGATCAGGTGGGACAGGCCGGCGTGCCCGTCGTCCTCGCTCCGCGAGCCGGTGCCGATCCAGAAACCGATCGACACGGATCGGACCGAGGGCATTGCCTCGGTCACGACCCGTACGCCCGAATCGAGCGTCGTCAGCGTGTGCTGCTGGAGCACTGCCGGCTTCTTAGGAGCGCCGCTCGGGATCGCGGTCGCGCACGCGACCGCCGCGGTCGCCGTCACGTGCGCCGTCGCGAGGCCGGTCCCGGTCACGGTCCCGGGGACCACGGCGGTCACGATCGCGGCCGTCGCGGCTGTCACGCGAGCCCCGGTCGCGGCGCGGCGGCCCGCTGTCACCGGTGCCGACCGATGCGAGCTCTTCGACGGACTTGCCGACGATCTCGGGATCGTCCGCCAGCCGCAGCCCGATCCGGCCGCGCTCGCGATCGACCTCGACCACACGCACGTTCAGCTCGTCGCCCTTGTTGAGCACCTCCTCGACCGACGCGATCCGCCGGCCGGGCGCCACGTTGGAGATGTGGAGCAGCCCGTCGGTGCCCTTGGCGAGCTCGATGAACGCGCCGAACGCGGTCGTCTTGACGACCTTGCCCGTGAACTCGTCGCCGACCTCGACCTCCTTGGTCATCGACCGGATCCGGTCGACCAGAGCGTCGCCGCGCTCTCGGTCGGCGGCGTACACCAGCACCATGCCCTCGTCGTTGACGTCGATCTGGGCCTCGAACTCCTCCTGGAGCGCGCGGATCGTCTCGCCGCCCTTGCCGATCAGCAGGCCGATCTTCTCCGGGTCGATCTGGACCGAGGAGATGCCCGGCGCGTATTTGGACAGCTCGGACCGCGGCGCATCGATCACCTTGGCCATCTCGCCCAGGATGAACGTCCGCGCGGCCTTGGCCTGGGTGAGGGCGTCGCGCATGATCTCGAACGTGACGCCCGTGATCTTGATGTCCATCTGGAGCGCGGTGATCCCGTTCTCGGTGCCGGCGACCTTGAAGTCCATGTCGCCGAGGTGGTCCTCCACTCCCGCGATGTCGGTGAGGACGATGTAGTCGTCACCCTCCTTGATCAGGCCCATCGCGACGCCGGCGACTGCCCTGGGCAGCGGAACTCCGGCGTCCATCAGGGACAGGGACGACCCGCACACTGAGGCCATCGAGCTCGAGCCGTTGGACTCGAGGATGTCCGACACGACGCGGATCGTGTACGGGAACTGCTCCTGGCTCGGGATCATCGGGACCAGCGCGCGCTCGGCGAGCGCACCGTGGCCGATGTCACGCCGCTTCGGTCCGCGCATCGGACCGGCCTCGCCGACGGAGAAGCCGGGGAAGTTGTAGTGGTGGAAGTAGCGCTTGGAGGTCTCCAGCCCGAGCGTGTCGAGCCGCATCTCCTCACGGGTGGTGCCGAGCGCGACCACGCTGAGGGCCTGCGTCTGCCCGCGCGTGAACAGTGCCGAGCCATGCGCCCGCGGGGATACGCCGACCTCGATGCTGATCGGCCGGATCTGGTCCGAGGTTCGCCCGTCGGGGCGCTTCTTCTGGATGGCGATCCGCTCGCGGATCAGCGTCTTCTCGAGCTTGTCGAACGCGCGCTGGGCGTTCGCCCGGTACTCGGGGTACATAGCGGACTCGGGATCGCCGGCGTACTGCTCGACGACCTGCTCCTCGACCGCCTTGCACGCCTCCTGGCGCTCGAGCTTATCCTCGACCTGGGTGGCGGCTTCGAGCGCGGCGCCATGCGAGGCCTTGATCTGGTCGTACAGCTCCGAGCTGACCTCGGGGATCTCGACGACCGTCTTCTCCTTGCCGGCCTTCTCGGCGAGCTCGCGCTGGAGCGCGCACAGCTTCTTGATCTCGCCGTGGGCGATGTCGAGCGCGTCGAGGATCTCGGCCTCGGGGATCTCGTTGGCGCCGGCCTCGACCATCAGAATCGCCTCGTCGGTGCCCGCCACGATCAGGTCGAGGTCGGTGTTGTCGACCAGGTCCTCCTCGGAGGGGTTCACCACGAAGTTGCCGTCGACCTTGCCGATCCGCACCGCGCCGACCGGCGTCGGGAACGGGATGTTGGAGACCATCAGCGCGGCCGACGCGCCGTTCATCGCGAGGATCTCGTACGGATTCACGTGGTCGACTGAGATCGGCAGCGCGACCAGCTGCGTCTCATACCGCCACCCCTTCGGGAACAGGGGGCGGATCGGACGGTCGATCATGCGCGCGGTCAGCGTCGCCTTCTCGCCGGCGCGACCTTCGCGCTTGAAGAAACTTCCGGGGATCTTCCCGGCGGCGTACATCCGCTCCTCGACGTCAACCGTCAACGGCAGAAAATCCACGTCTCGCAGGTTGCCCGCGGTGGCGGTACAGAGGACCACGGTGTCGCCCGAACGGACGACTACGGCGCCGGAGGCCTGCTTGGCCAGCTTGCCGGTCTCGAACGAGATCTCCCTACCCTCGATCTCGACGGACACGCGCGTAACGGCGTCACTCATATTCAATTCCCTTCCACCCCGCCCTTCGGTCGGCGGAGTCCTTCTCGTTCTCATCGTTTGTTCCGAACGTTGCTGATGGTAGCGGGGAGAGGGCCGTGAACGCGGCGGGGCGCGGCTGATGTGAAAGGCTTTCGCAACCTCTGGGGGAGGGCAGGTCTCTCGGTGGGAGGCGACGGCGATCTCGGCCCGTTTGGCACCTGGAGATGGGCGTGGTTGGCTCGGTGGCGGACGAGGGCCGGCGGCCGGGCTCGGGCGAGCGCTGCGGGCATGCATAACCTGACAATCGAGGCCGGCGACGCTCACCGTGGCGTACTACGCATGTGGGGCATGCGTAGTAGGTCACGGTCAGCTCAAGCCGCGTCCATTGTCAGGTTATGCAGGTCCGCGCCCCACAGAATCCGCTCGGGTCAGCCATCGAGCCAGCGAGCCAGCGACTACCCCGGCATCCCAGCCACCCTCTTCAGGCGCCCGCCGTTAAAGACCGCCCGAGCCGCTGCCACCGAGGAGCCACCGAGGACCCTACGACCACCCCGCCGGCACCGCGCCCGCGCCGGCAACCCGCCCCACCCAACCAAAAAGGGCCGCCGCGCCCGCAGGCGCGGCGGCCCTTGCCGAAACAACAGAGGGTTGTTGTCTTATGCGCCGAGGTCGATGGCGCGGCCCGGCCGGCGGGCGGCCGGCGTGGCGGCACGCGGGCGACGCTGGGACGCGGCGCGCAGGCGGGTGCGCTGGTCGGCGATCGAGGCCATCATCGTCCGCTCGGAGGCGATCCCGTAGAGATGGAGCCCAACGATCGTGACGAGGACGAACCCGATGAAAAAGACGTTCAAGAAGATGATGAGGGCGGTGGTCATGTGGTCTCGCTTTCGTGGTCGGGTGGTGTGGCAAGACCATGATCGGGGGCGCGCGAAAGACCACCGTGAGCTGAGCGTCGGACTAACGTAAGAACCGCTTGCCGGGGTGAAAATGGCCCGTATTGCAGGGAGTCTGTGTCCGAACCCGATACCCGAGCCACCCGGCGCCGACCGCTAAGTGGACCGGCTGGTCCACTTCTGGTAGCCTAAGCGGACCGTGCAGTCCAGATTACCACGCCCCTGGGAGTCAACTACATGAGCGAGACCGCATCCGGTGCCACACCCGCACTGAACGGCGCATCCGCAGCCGCACCCGCACTGAACGGCGCATCCCCAGCCGCCTCCGCCGGCACCGCCACAGGCACCCCGCCCGAGACCGTCGCCACCCGCCCCGCCGGGCCGAGTCGCATCTCGAACCGTTGGGTGGTCCTCGTGATCGCCTGCCTCGCGCAGTTCATGGTCGTGCTCGACGCCACCGTGGTCAACGTGGCGCTGCCGTCGATCCAGCGAGGCCTCCACTTCTCGTCGTCGAGCCTGCCATGGGTGGTCAACGCGTACACGCTGATCTTCGGCGGCTTCCTGCTGCTCGGCGGGCGCGCCGGCGACCTGCTCGGTCGCAAGCGCATGTTCCTGGTCGGCACCGCGGTGTTCGCGGGCGCGTCGCTGCTCAACGGGCTGGCGCAGTCGTCGGAGATGCTGATCGTCGGCCGCGGGCTTCAGGGCCTCGGTGGCGCGCTCCTCTCGCCCGCCGCCCTGTCGATCATCACCACGACCTTCACCGATCACAGTGAGCGGACCAAGGCGCTCGGCGTGTGGAGCGCGATCGCGGCCGGCGGTGGGGCGGTCGGCCTGATCCTCGGCGGCGCGCTCACGCAGCTCGCGTCGTGGGAGTGGATCTTCATCGTGAACGTCCCCGTCGGCATCGCCACCGTGCTGCTCGCGCTGCGGTACGTGCCCGAGTCGCGCGCGGACCTCAAGCACCGCACGTTCGACCTCGCCGGCGCCGTCACGGTCACCGGCGGCCTGATCGTGCTCGTGTACGCGATCGTCAAGGCGCAGTCATTCGGCTGGGGATCGGCGCGCACGATCGGACTGATCGCTGCCGCTTTGGTGCTCCTCGCGGCGTTCGTGGCGATCGAGGGACGGAGTGCGGCTCCGCTGATCCGGCTCAGCATCTTCCGCGTCAAGACGCTGACCGTCGCCGACGTCGTGCTGCTGCTCGTTGCCTCGGGTCTGTTCGGGATGTTCTTCTTCGCGTCGCTGTACGTCCAGGACATCCTCGGCTACAGCCCGCTGACGGCCGGCCTGGCGTTCCTGCCGGTTACCGGTGGCATCATCGTCGGCGCCGGGATCGCCCAGCCGCTGGTCAAGCGCGTGGGCGTACGCAACGTGGCGCTGCTCGGAATCGTGCTGGCGACGATCGGAATGGTGGTGCTGTCCCGGGTGCCGGTGCACGGCACATACGCCGGGAATCTGCTTCCCGGCCTGCTGCCGATGAGCATCGGGATGGGGCTGGTGTTCGTGCCGATCACGCTGATGGCGACCGGTGGCGTCGACGCCAACGACGCGGGCCTGGCCTCGGGTCTGTTCAACACGGCCCAGCAGGTCGGCGGCTCGCTCGGCCTGGCGATCCTGGCGACGCTAGCGGCGAGCAAGACCTCGAGCGTGCTGGGCGGTCTCAACGGGACTGTGTCAACAGTCGCGAGCAACGCCGCGAAGGTGTCGGGTTATCAGGTCGCGTTCACGGCGGCAGCGGTGATGCTGGCCGCCGGCGGCGTGATCCTCGCGGCGACGGTGCGACGCCGGGACCTGGAGAACATCGACCTCGAGCTGGCGCCTTCCCCGGCCGCCGCGTAGGAGAATCTGTCGTAATGACGCCAGCGGAGAGGGTCCTTCGTGCCGACGCCGAGCGCAACCGGCGGCGGGTCCTCGACGCCGCCGAGGCCCTGTTCAGAGAACGGGGCCTTGAGGTCGGCGTCGCCGAGATCGCCGAGCGGGCGGGCGTCGGCCGCGGCACGCTGTTCCGCAACTTCCCCTCCAAGGAGGACCTGATCGCCGCGATCGTGGTGGAGCGGATGGGCGAGGCGGTCGACATCGGTCGGACGCTGCTTGGGTCTCCCGAGCCCGGCGAGGCGCTGTTCGAGTTCCTCGCCGAGATCGCCGGCCGCCAGCAACTCGACAGGGCGCTGTTCGAGGCGGTCGCGGACGCGTGGCTAGCCAACGACGAGATCCGGGCCGCTCATGCCGAGGTCGTCGGGGTGCTGGGCGAGCTGCTCGAGCGCGCCCAAGCTGCCGGCGTGGTGCGCGAGGACATCGGCGCGATGGACGTGCTGATGCTGCTCAAGGGCGTCTGCGAGACCGCGACCGCGTTCGCGCACATCGACCCACAGGTCGTCCCGCGTCATCTCGACCTGGTGCGCGCCGCGATCAGCGCAAACGCAGCGAAGCAGCTGCTGCGTGGGCGCTCACCCACGCTTGCCGACATCGAGCGGGCGTTTCCCGAATCCGGGGTGCCGGCGGCGCGGTCCGGCTGATCCGACAGGACGTGACGCCGCGGCCCGAGGCGGCATTACGTGAGCGTGAGTGCCGCGGCGCTGGGGTCGCGTTACGCCCTTTCCCGGGAGAGGAGGCCCGCCTACGGGCGGGGCCGGGTCGGGCGACGTTCTCCGGGGGTCCGTTTCAGCCCCGCGTACCTTGCTGTCCACCGCCCGCACCGGGCCCCTCGGTCAGGGGAGTCGGGGCGGCCGGGGGACCGCCGGCGTCGGTGCGAGAGGCGGGAAGCGCCGGGTCGGGCACCCGCCGGAAGAACAGGAAGTACCAGACGGCGAGCGCCATCAGCACCGCGAGCGGCAGCAGGATCGAAAGCAGCGAACCAGCCAGGAAGCTCGCGATCGGGATCGAGGTCACGGCCTTAGTCCTCCTTAGGTCGTCAGCGCGGGGCGCCGCGGGCTGGTGACATGGTCGGCTCCGAGCCAGCGATAGAAGCCGATCAGGAACGTGACCGTGTAGGCGACCGATCCCAAGACCCACATCACCCCGGCCGCGAGTTGCTGGTCGGTGAGCGCGCTGATCCCTCCCGGTCGCGACACCAGGTTGGCGTAGTAGCCGTAGAGCGGATGTGGCGCGAGCACGAGCACGATCGCCAGCATCCAGCCGACGACCATCGCCCCGGAGACGTACGCGATGCGCTGCGGCCACGTTAGCCTCGGTCGCAGCGGCCCCGGGTCGACCACAAAGGCCCAGAACAGCAGCCCGGTGAAGAAGAACATCGCGTGCTCGACGGCATGCACGGTGCCGGAGGTGAGGGTCGCGTCGTACGCGGCGGGGATGTGCCACGCGAGAAGCGTCGCGTTGAACAGGATCCAGGCCGGCAACGGCCGGGCCAGCGCGCGCACCGGCGAGGTCCAGGACGAGCGCACGATCCCCCGCGCCACCGCCGTCCGCGGCCCGAGCGGCAGCGCGCGCCACATCCGCGGCCACGGCCGGCCCAGCAGGATCAGCGGCGGGGCGACGGTCAGCAGCAGGATGTGCTGGAGCATGTGGACCCAGAACAGCTGGTCGGCGTACACGTCGATTGGCGAGTTGAGCGCGACCACGATCGCCAGCAGGCCCCCGAAGAACGAGGTTGCCTGAAGCGGCGTGGGGCGCGACCTCCCCCGGCTCCCGAGCACGTAGAGGACCGCCGCGGCCACCACGTACACCAGCGACGGGTCCAGCGACCAGCGGGCTAGGTTCATGGGCCGACGATGTAGAGGACGATGTAGGCCACGACGCCGAGAACCACGAAGTAGGCCCAGTAGAACGACGAGGCCTCGATCCCAGCAGTAAGCAGTGCGTCCTCGCTCGTCGGCACTTCGGTCTCGCGCATCTTGCCCTCTCGGCGAACACGCCACAGGCTGGCGACCTGTACCTCAACCCAGTAGATGCCCATCAGCGCCGCGACCGCATACGTCGCCGTCCACCCGATAAACACGGCCGCATAGCCGCCGCTGGCCGCTCCGAAGTCCAGCTTGGTGTACTCGAAAAACTGCAGCACCACCGCGGCGAGGGTGAACAGGACGGTGATCACGCCGGCCACCAACTCGTCGACCTCGGCGCGCCTGGCCGACAGCCGGAAGATCACCGCGCCCACCAGGTACAGCGCCGCGATCGCCAGCCCCAGCCCCTCGGACGGATGAACGGGGCCGATCGTCCATGAGTTGTTGTTGTTGAGTGCGCGCAGGTAGAAGTAGGCGAACACGAACGACACGAAGAAGAACGTGATCGCGCCGCACAGCAATCGCCCGCCGACCCAGATCGCGCGGGGCTGCCATTCGGGTGGCTCGGGCTCGATGAACCCGGCCTGTGGAGCCGAGGCTTCCATCTACGCCACCCCTCCCGCCGGCGCCACCGTCGGCGCCCCCGCGGGTACCGGCTCGACGCCGTAGGGATACGGATCCGGGTCGAACACCGGGAAGCGGTCGAAATCGTGGAGTGGGACCGGTGTGGGCAGCTGCCACTCGGCCGACTTGGAGTGCCACGGGTTGACCTCCGCCGGCTCGCGCTTGAACACGAGCGACCACACCACGTTGTACAGGAACACCAGCATCGAGAGCCCGAGCACGTAGGCCGAGACCGTCACCCAGTCATTGAGGCCCTGGAAGTTCGCCGGGTAGGTGACCACACGTCGCGGCATTCCCTCAAAGCCGAGCGCGAACAGCGGTGCGAACGTCGAGTTGAAGGCAATGAACATCACCCAGAAGTGAATCTTGCCCAGCCTCTCGTTCAGCTTGAAGCCGTACATCTTCGGCACCCAGTAGTAGATCCCCGCGAAGAAGGCGAACACCAGCCCGCCCATGATCGTGTAGTGGAAATGGGCCATCACGAAGAAGCTGCCGTGAGTGGTCGTGTCGCTGGGGACATCGGAGTTGAACACACCGGAGATCCCGCCCCAGAGAAAGTTGAACACCCAGGCCAGGCAGAACAGCATCGGCACCGTGAACCGTATTCGACCGCGCCAAAGCGTCCCCATCGCGCACAGGAAGATGAACCCCGTGGGTAGCGAGATGAGCTCGGTGGAGAGCATGTAGAACGGCCGCAGGTCCGCATCGATGCCGGACACGAACAGGTGGTGCTGCCACACGAAGAAGCTCAGGAACCCTACGCCGAGCATCCCCGCCACCGCCAGGCGGTAGCCCCACAGCGGTTTGCGGGCGAACACCGGCAAGAGCTCGAGCACGATCCCGAACCCGGGCAGCGCCAGGATGTAAACCTCGGGATGGCCGAAGAACCAGAACAGGTTCTGGAACAGGTACGAGCTCCCGCCCGCACCGGCGACGTAGAACGCGGTCTGGATGGTCCGGTCCATTGCCCCCATCAGCAGGGCGGCGATCAGCATGGGCGCGGCCAGCATCATCAGGACCGCGGTGGAAAGCGTTGCCCACACGAAGATCGGTAGCCGCGACCACGTCATCCCGGGAGCCCGCATCGTGATGATCGTCGCTATGAGGTTGAAGCCGAACAGCGTCATCGACAGCCCGACGCAGGCAAAGAAGCCGATATAGGCGTCGTAGCCGGCCGTGCCCTGATCGCCGAGCGGCTGATAGCCCGTCCAGCCGGTCTGGAAGCCGCCGAAGAAAATCGTCGTGACCAGGATCACCGAGCCGGCCATCAGCAGCCAGAACGTGAACGCCTCGATCCGCGGGAAGGCCATCCGCCGCGTGCCGATCATCAAGGGTACGAGCCAGTTGGCGAACGGCCCCAGGATCCCCGAGGTCATGATCCCCATCATCATCGACCCGTGCATGCCCACGAGCGTGAGGTACTGGTTGGCGCCGAACACGTGGACGTTGGGCTGAAGCAACTCGGTCCGGATCAGCATCGCGTTCAGGCCGCCGACGGCGAAGAAGAACCCGATGCCGATCATGTACTGCTTGGCGACGACCTTGTGGTCGGTGCTGAGGCTGAAGTACCGCATCAGCCCGTGCTCTTCGGCCTCCTTCTCGGCCAGGCTCGGCGCAGCGCCCAGCATCCGCTGGAACGGGTAGTTGCCGAACCCGAGGCCGACCAGGAACCCGATCACGCCGAACAGGTAGCCGAGCATGATCGCGATGTCGTTCTGGCCCGCCTCCGTGGAGTAGTAGGCGACGCCGGCGCCGTGGATGTGAATGCCGATGGCGGAGTAGCCGATGAACCAGCCAACGATGCCGAAGATGATCCCGGTGAGCATGTTGAACCCCAGCAACTGCCGCCAGCCGGTTCGCGGGGCACCGGGCGAAACCGCAATCGCGCTCATCCGCCTCTCCTCAAGGGTTGTGGGAAGTAGGTTGTCGCGTACGGCGGCAGGAGCTTCGTCGCCGGCGCGTACTGCACCCGTTCCTGTGTTATCCAGCTGACGAACTGCGCCCTGGGCACGACCGTGCCGGTGTTGAACATGTAGCCATGCCAGAGCCCGCAGAGCTCGGCGCAGCGCACGTGGAACGTCAGCGGTCCCTTGGTGGTCACATAAGCGACGTTGTTCACACCGGGGTTGGCGTCGGCCTTGACGCCGAGCTCGTAGGCCCAGAACGAGTGGATTACGTCAAGCGAGGTGACGTTGAACCGGATCAGCGTGTTCGCGGGCAGCTCGAGCGCACGGGTCTCGACGCCGCCGTAGGTGGGGAAGCGGTAGGTGAACTGCCACTGCTGGGCGATCACCTGTACCGGGAGCACCGTCGTGCCCTTGGGTGGGGTCGGCACGGAGAGCGGGTTGGGGCCCTGACCAGCGCCCGAGCCGTCCGCCAGCAGCCGCACGCTGCCGTATACGGCCAGGAACAGCACCAGGACCGTGGTCACCACGAGCCACCAGAACTGCACGCTCGCGTCGCCGCGGATCGGGGGACCGTCGACGATGACCTCCGGGTTTCGCTCGCGGAACGCCCACATCGCGTAGGCCATGTACACGAGCACTGCGAGCGCCACAGGCGTCGCCGTCGCGAGCAGCACCGTGTTGTCCACGACCTGTCCCGAGGCCTGGACGCTGCCGTTACCCGGGGGTAGCCCGGGGCCGAGCACGAACACGACGATCGGCGTCATGATCAGGCACGCCACCAGCCAGAGCAGCGCGACGTTCCTGAAGTGGGGCTTGCCGTCCATGCTCTAGCGCCCGGCCTCGCTCACACGACCTTGATGAAGCCGCCCATGTAGCCGACCGTCTGCATCGGCCCGCCGTTGCCCTGGATGAATCCAGCGGCGCACGGCACGAAGCACTGCCAGCGGTACAGTCCCTTGACCGGGGTCCGGAACGTGAAGGAGACGGTTACATGCGCGTCGCTCAGCGAGCAGGGCGCGTTGCTGCAGAGGTTCTTGGCGTTGCTGTTAGCGCCCGGGAGCGGGATGGATAGGCCGATCTGGGGGACGGCGAACGTATGGGCGGGGGCCATTGGGTTGACCACGCTGGTCGGCTTGCCGTCGATCGTCACCGGCCCGATCGTCCCGGTGGGCTGCGAGAAGAACGGGTTGCGCAGCCCGGTCGCGGTGTCGTATTGGTAGATCGTCACGTGTACGAGCGTGTTGGCCGGCAGCACGAACGTGGTGTCGTGACGCCAGTTCCCCGAACTGGCATCGACCGCGTAGTAGGAGACCCAGGTGTTGTGCGGGTCGCTCAGCTCGGCGGCCGGCACCGTCGCGAGGTACAGCTGCGCCCCGGCGGCGGTCTGCGTCGCGGCCACCGAGCCGGGCACGTTGACCAGGTAGAGGCCGATGTACAGGCCGATGGCCACGCATGCCACGACCACCATTACGGCTGTGACGACGGCGCGTTTAGCCTGACCACTCACCACGTTACTCCCTGATCGCAATACAGGAGTCCTCGCGGTGAACCGACGCCACCGCCCAACGATGCGGGTTACCCGCGCTCAGCTGGCCTCCTCGTCTCGGCGGCGGTTATACGCCGCAATCGTTTGCGTGTCAAGGGCGCCGATGTTTGGATTCGGACACCGAGCAGAGAATCGGCGGTCGAGCCCGCGGCGGAGGCAGTCAATCGAGCCATCAGAAGTTGCCGGAGATCGCCTGAACTACGCTTGTCGTGTCGTCCACGTCCTCGCCGTACGCCACCATGCATTCGTTGTTGATCGTGTTGATGACGGCCATCGGCGAAGTTTGCCCGTCGATCCCGCCGTGCTCTTCGACGTACCGCCGCGCGTAGGCACTCTGCTGGCTCCAATTGGCGGAGCCCCACTGCGAGCAGGTCGTCGCGTCGGTGACCGCGCCAGCCTTGGGCCCGAGCACGGCGAACAGGAACATCGCCACCGTCAGCGCGCAGACGGCGGCCACGGCGAGCGCGACCGGTTTGTGCGCCGCGATCAGACGTCGAATGGTCCACGGCTGGCCGCTGCCGCCGGCGTGGAGAGAAGAGGTGGTGCTGGTTACCAAGCGAGTAGGTTCCTGGCATTCCCGCCGGCTCAGGCACCCTGGCCCGGCACGGTCGCCGGCCCGGTTGTGCCTCCGTTCGCGAGGCCCCGACTTATATTCCCTCGGCGCGCGCGGGTCAAGGCAAGGAGCCCAGGCGTCGCTCCGAGTTCCGCCGCCGGTCGCCGCTCAGGTCGCGTCCACGCCCAGCTCTTTCTCGATCGCCGCCAGATCGACCTGCCCGGCGTGCGCCACGCCGCCGACCACCAGCGTCGGGGTGGTCACGATGCCTCCTCGCACGCCTGACTCGAAGTCACCGCGGACGCGCCCCGCGACCGGCGAGCTCCGGCGGTCGGCGTCGAACCGCTCGAGGTCGAGCCCGAGCGTCCGGGCGCGCTCCCACAGGTGCGGATCCTCGAGCCGCCCCTGGTCGGCGAACAGGAGGTCGTGCATCTGCCAGAAGCGGCCCTGGAGGGCGGCGGCCTCGGCGGCGCACGCCGCCGGCCACGCGCGGGGATGGCTCGAGCGAGCGGGGAAGTGCCGGAACGCGATCCGCAGCCGAGCCTGCCTCAGCTTGACCTCGGCGACGGCGCAGTACGGGCACTCGAAGTCGGCGTAGACGATGACGAGCGGGGCATCCTCGGGCCCCCTGACGTGGTCCTGTTCGCGCAGTCCCGGGAGCGGAGCGGAGCGCAGATCGCTCACGGCGTATCAGGTCCGGCGGGTCAGGCCTTCGCGGGTCCGGCGGCCGTCGCTTCGAGGCCGTCGAAGATCAGGTTGGCGCCGGGAAGATCGCCCGGCGACGGCGCCTGATAGCTCCACCCCACGACCGCGTCGGGCCCGACGATCACGAGTGCGCGCTGCGGGAAGCCGCCTGGGTGGTACACGCCGAATGCTCGGCAGGCCGCGCCCTTCGGCTCGAAATCCGACAGCTGCGGGATCGTGGTCACGCCGAGCTTCTCGCGAAACGCGGTCTGCGACCAACGCGCGTCGCACGAGACGCCGTACATCGTGGCGCCGCGCTTGGCCAGGAAGTCGCTGAGGACCTCCTCGTAGAGCCCGATCTGGTCGCTGCATACCGGGCTGAACGCGAACGGGTAGAACACGAGCACGGTCGTGTTGCCCTCGAGATCGGCGCGCGTGAACTCGCTGCCGTCCTCTCGTGTCAGCGTGAAGTCCGGGGCCGGGGATCCGGGCTGGATCGGCCCGTCGGACGCGGGCTCGTTCACCGGCGCAGGCCGAGCTCGCGCAGGATCGTGCGGTAGCGCTCGAGATCCTCGCGGCGCAGGTAGTTGAGCAGCCGGCGCCGCCGACCCACGAGCATCAGCAGCCCGCGGCGGGAGTGGTGATCCTTGCGATGCACGCGCAGATGCTCGTTGAGGTCGTTGATCCGCGCGGTCATCACCGCGATCTGGACCTCGGTCTTGCCGGTATCGGCAGGGCTGTCGCCGTACTTGGCGGTGAGTTCCTGCTTACGTTCCTGAGTGATAGCCATCGGCTCGATGAGGCTAGCAGGCCGTTCGTTCGCAGAGCTCGCGCGTGCGCGCGATGTCGCGGTTCATCTGCTCGACCAGGGCCTCGGGGGACTCGAACCGGCGCTCGCCGCGGAGCCGCGCGAGGAAGTCGATCCGGAGCGTCGTGTCGTACAGGTCCCCGTCGAAGTCGAGCAGATATGCCTCCACCAGCAGCGCCCGGCCCGTGCCGAACGTCGGCCGCACGCCGATGCTGACCGCGGCGCACGCCTCGTCGGTGCGGGCCGCGTAGATCCCGTGGCCCGGGCACACGAGCGCCTCGTCGGGGACGATGTTGGCGGTCGGAAACCCGAGCGTCCGTCCGCGTTGATCGCCCTTGACGACCACGCCGCGGAGCTGGAACGGCGCGCCAAGGAATCGGGTCGCGATCTCGACCTCGCCGGCCAGGACCAGGCCGCGGATGTGGCTCGAGGAAACGATCTCGCCGTCGACCTCCACCAGCGGCACCACCCGCATCTCGAACCGCCCGTCCGCGGCGAGCATCTCTGGATCGCCGGCCGCGCGATGTCCGAACCGGAAGTTCTCCCCCACCGACACGCGCGTCGCGCGCAGCTTCTCGACGAGGACGTGGTCGATGAACTCCGCGGCCGTCTGGTGTGCGAACCCGTCGTCGAACGGGATCACGACCAGCTCGTCGACGCCCAGCGCCCCGATCAGCTCAGCCTTGGCCTCGAGGCTCGTCAGCAGCTTCGGCGCCGCCTCGGGGCGGACCACGCGCAGCGGATGCGGCTCGAACGTGAGCACCGTGTCGCTACCGCGGATCACCTCGCGATGTCCCAGGTGGACGCCGTCGAACTCGCCGACCGCCACTCGCCGCGGCCGCTCCCGGACCTCGGAGAGCATCGTCACTTTCATCGGCGCGGAAGGCTAGCCCCTGAGGCCTACGATCGGTCCGAGGAGCCCGGCGTCCCGCGGCGTCGCCAGCGCGATCAGGCCCTCCGCGTCGGTAAGCCGGACCACCTGAGCGCCGCCCGCGTCCCCGGCCACGGCGACACCGTGCATGGCGTGACGCGCGGCCTCCGGATCGAGCCGGACCTCCGGCATGAACGACAGTGCGGCGTTGAGACCGATGATCCGCTCGGGATCGGCGTCGGCGACGTCGAACTGGCCAATCGCGGTCCGGCGGAGCTCCTCGCAATAGGCGTCGCCGAGGTCGGCGAGCAGGCTCCGCACGTACGTCCCCGACGAGCACTCGATCACGAATCCGCGCCGAGCGCCCGAACGCCACACCTCGTCGAACCGATACACCTCGACCTCGCGCTCATCGAGCTCCACCGCCTCCCCAGCGCGGGCGAGCGCATACGCGCGGCGGCCGCCGACCTTGACCGCCGAGAACGCCGGCGGTCGCTGACGGATACGACCTGTCGGAAGCTCGAGATCGCCGTCGGGGACGACACCGGTGTAATCGATCTCCCCTTCCGGGTCGCCGGTCGTCGATATGGCGCCGAATCGCGCCGTCGCCTCATAGCGCTTGGTCAGCGCCATCAGAAACCGCTGCACGCGGGTAGCCCGACCGACGAGGACGAGCAGCAGGCCCGTCGCGAACGGATCGAGCGTGCCCGCGTGGCCGACCTTGACCCGCGCGCTCGGAGCGCCCCGGCCCTCGCGCCCGCCGAGCGACCGTCGCATCCGCGCCACCACGTCATGCGATGTGATGCCGGCCGGCTTGTCGTACAGCACGACGCCGTCCGAAACCGGGTCCGCGCTCACCTGTGGTCGCTTTCGCAAATACGACGACATTCGAGCGGGCCGGCTTGCGGCCTGCTCGGCATCCGGCCTCGCTTGACCGGCCGCGCCGGCGTCGTCCGGAGGCGGCGCTTGGCGGCGTCCTCACTCGCTCGTGTGGCAGAGCCACACCACGCTCGCTGCGTCCTTGCCATGCATCCGCCGGTGACCACTCTCGGTGTCGCCGTACTTACGAAAGAGACCACTTCGAGAGCTGCTGGGCGACTTCCTGACGCAGGAAGGCGACCAGCTCGTCCAGCTCCAGCGACGTCGAGAAGCCCGCCGCCTGGCGGTGACCGCCCCCGCCCTGGACGCGCGCGATCGCCGACACGTCAACGCGTGCGTCGCTGGCGCGCAGCGACACCTTGCGGGCCGGGACGCCGTCGTGGTTGTCGCCGGTCCGCTCCCGGATCAGCGCCGCGACCGCGGTGCCCTCGACCGCTCGCAGGTGGTCGATCACGCCTTCGGAATAGCTCTCCTCGGCGTCCGAGGCCGCGAAGTCGCCCGCGTCGAGCTCGGTCACGGTCAGCTGCCCCCCGTCGTACCGGTGGACCTTGGCGAGGCCACGGGCCAGCAGCGCGAGCTTGCCGTAGGGGACGCCCTCGTATACGCGGCGGTAGATCTCGTGCACGTCGACGCCGTGCTCGATCAGGTCGGCGGCCATCTCGTGCGCGCGCGGGCCCGTGTTCTCGTACATGAATCGACCCGTGTCGGTGATCAGGCCGACGTACAGCGCCTCGGCGATGTTGAGCGTCGGCTCGACGCCCAGTCCGTACATCAGATCCCAGACGATCTCGGCCGTGCACGACGCCTCGGGCAGGACGTAGTTGACGGTCCCGAAGCGCGTGTTGTCGTGGTGGTGGTCGATGTTGATGATGTGCGCTCCCGGACGGCGTAACGCCTCGGCCGGGTTGCGCTCGAGATTTCCGCAATCGAGAAACACGATCGTCCGCTCGTCGAGATCGGCGGGGGGCGAGCTGACCAGGCCCGACAGCTCGAACCACTGGTACTCCTGCGGGAGCGGGAACTCGCCCTCGTCGATGAACATCTGGCTGTCGCGGCCCTGGGCCACGAGGATCTCCTGCATCGCGATCAGCGACCCGAGCGCGTCGCCGTCGGGGTTCTCGTGGGTAACGACGATCAGCTTCTCGGCGGAGCCGAGCTCCACGAGCACTTGGTCGCGGTTTGCCCCCGAACCGTTGTCACCCATCCGCGTCCGGTCCCCGGTCGATCAACTGCGTGATCCGCATCCCGCGATCGATCGACTCGTCGTACTCGAACGTGATCGCGGGCGTGTGCTTGAGCGACAGCTCGGCGGCCACCCGGCCCTGAAGAAAGCCGTGCGCGGAGCGCAGACCCTCGAGCGTGTCCGACCGTGCCTGCTCATCCCCAAGGACGCTCACGTAGACGCGCGCGTGGCGAAGATCAGGGCTGGTCTTGACAGCAGTAACGGTCACGAATCCAACGCGTGGATCCTGGAGATCTTTGGCGATCGCGTCGCTGAGCACCTCTCTAACGGCCTCGTCGACGCGCCGCATCCGGCCGTCCGCCATCCTACCCACTCCCCACCGGTCTAGTAACCAGCCTGTTAGCGCTCACCCGTACAGATCCTCCACGGAGGTGAGGATCGTCTGGACCCGAACGTTGTCGGGCCACCGGGCCTCGAGCCATCGCTCGACGTTGTCGGCCGCGGTCCTCAGCACCGTGAGCGAGCCGCCGGTCAGCGCCGCGGTCAGCCGCGCGCGTTGCCAGAGATCCTGGTGGGCCACCTCGGCGACCGCCGCTCCCAGCCGGCCATGGAGCTGGGCCTTGATCGAGGACAGCTCCTTGCGCTTGCTCTTGAGACTCCCCGAATCGGGGAAGTGCAGATCGATCACGAGCACCGCGACGAAGCCGCTGTCCGACATCGCGGACCACCCTAGCTTCTCTAGACGAGCTCGCGTTCGACCTGGCGGGTCGTGTACGTCTCGAGTACATCGCCTTCCTTGACGTCGGCGAAGTCCCTGAGCACGATTCCGCAGTCGTAGCCGGCGGCGACCTCGCGGGCGTCCTCGTTGAAGCGGCGCAGGCTCTGGATCTGTCCGTCGTAGACGACCGTCCCGTCGCGGATCAGGCGGACCTTCGACCCGCGCGTGATCGTGCCTTCGGTGACGTGGCAACCGGCGATCGTCCCCACGCGCGAAGCCCTGAAGATCTGGCGCACCTCGACCGAGCCGAGCACCTCCTCGACCTCCTCGGGCACAAGCATGCCCTGCATCGCGTCGCGCAGTTCCTCGATCGCGCGGTAGATCACCGCGTAGTGACGGATCTCGACGCCCTCGCGTTCGGCGACCGCGCGAGCATCCCCGACTGGCCGTACGTTGAAGGCGAGGATCACCGCATCCGAGGCGGACGCGAGCATCACGTCGGACTCGGACACCGCGCCGACCGCGCCGCGGATCACGTTGACCGAGACCTCGTCCTGCGGCAGCTTTGCGATCTCGTCCTGGATCGCCTCGAGCGACCCGGCCACGTCGGACTTCAGGACCAGGTTCAGCTCCTGAATGCCGCTCTTGAAGATGTCCTCGAGCGAGACCTTCTTGCCCGAGCGCCGGGCCAGCGCCTCGGCCTTCAGACGCGTCGCGCGCTCGCCGGCGAGGTGCCGGGCGCGCCGCTCGTTCTCCACCGCGCGGACGTGCTCACCGGCCTCGGGGACGCCGTCGAAGCCGAGTATCTCGACCGGCTCTCCGGGCAGGGCCGCGCCCACGCGCTGGCCCAGGAAGTCGTGCATCGCGCGCACACGGCCCCAGTGCGCGCCGGCCACGAGCGAGTCGCCGACCTCGAGCGTGCCACGCCCGATCAAGAGCGTCACCACGGGGCCGCGTCCCGGATCGAGCTTGGACTCGATCACGGTGCCGGAGGCAGGCGCCTCGGGGTTGGCGCGGAGCTCCTCGACCTCGGCCATCAGCAGGATCGTCTCGAGCAGGTCCTCGAGGCCCTCCTGGGTCTTGGCCGAGACGTTGACGAACTCGGTCTCGCCACCCCACTCGACCGGCTGCAGACCAAGCTGCGTCATCTCAGTGCGAACGCGGTCGGGCTGCGCGCCCTCCTTGTCGATCTTGTTGACCGCGACCAGCATCGGCACGCCTGCCTCCTTGGCGTGGTCAACCGCCTCCTCGGTCTGGGGCTTCACGCCGTCGTCGGCCGCGACCACGATCACGGCGATGTCGGTCACCTTCGCGCCGCGGGCGCGCATCGCGGTGAACGCCTCGTGACCGGGCGTGTCAAGGAACGTGATCTCCTTGCCGTCCTTTTGGACCTGGTAGGCGCCGATGTGCTGCGTGATGCCACCGGCCTCGCCGGCGGCGACCTGGGTCTGGCGGATCGCATCGAGCAGCGAGGTCTTTCCGTGGTCGACGTGGCCCATGATCGTGACCACCGGAGGCCGCTCGACGAGCTCCTCCTCGGGATCGTCGAACACGGGCTCGGAGATGGTCTCGTCCTCGGAGTGAACGACTTCGACAGTCTTGCCAAGCTCGGCGGCGAGCACCTGGATCGAATCGTCGGACAGCGTCGTGGTAAGCGTCTTCATCTCGCCGAGCGCCATCAGCTTCTTCATGACCTCGGGCACCGGGACGTCGAGATACTCGGCCACGTCCTTGACCGTCGATCCCGATCTGATCCGGACCGCGTCGGTCTCGGCGAGCGCCGTCTGCGACGTCGACGGACGCGACTCCGCCTCTTCGTCGTACACGCCCCGGCGCCGGCGCCCGCGACGCTGCCGGCGCGGAGGCTGGTTCGTCTGTGCAGGGGGGCCACCGGTGTTCCGGCGCGAAGCCTGCGAGTCGATCACCACGCGCCGCCGGCCGCCGGCGTTGCCGGGCGCGCGCTCGCCCTGGAGGGAGTCGCGGGTGGGGCGCTTGTGCTGGGCCTCGCCGCCGGACGGTCCGTTGTCGCCGGCGGACGGTCCGTTGTCCCCGGCAGAGGGTCCGTTGTCGCCGCCGCGGGCGGGCGCGTCACCAGCGCTGCCGCCGCGCGCGGGTGCGTCGCCACCGTTGCGAGGCGCTCGGCTGGCGTCGTCGCGCGCAGGCCCGCGCGCGGGTCCATCGGCGCGACCGCGGGGCGGAGCATCCGCTCGCGCGCGGGCGGCGTCGTTGCGTTCGCTACGACCGCGAGCGGGCGCGTCGCCCTGGCCGCGAGCAGGCGCGTCGGTCCGACCGCGAGCAGGCGCATCGCCCGATCGGGGCCGGCCGCCGTCGCCGCCGGGTCGCGCCGGTTTCTCAGCGGCCGGCGCCGGCTTCTGGCCGGCACCATCGCCGTCGCCGAGGATCCGTCGGGCCTGCGCCTCGTCGACGGACGAGGACGCAGCCTTCACCTCGAGGCCGGCAGCCCTGAGCCGCTCGAGCACCTCTTTCGGGGCGAGCCCGCGCTCCTTGGCGATCTGATGCACACGTTTGTTCATCTACATCCCAGTTTAGGCGCCTAGTCACCACCGTTTGCGGCGGCCTGGACCTGATTGGTGTCCATGCCCGCGAGCGCCTGATGCGCCTCGATCCCGCAATAGTGCGAACCGGGGAGCGCGGCGTTCGGGCACCGGCGCCCGTTGGACAGGATTGCGGCGCAGCGGCCCTGGGCTTCCTCCTGCTCGTAGCCGTGCGCGGCCTCCTCGGCGGCGAACTCGGTCTCCGAGCGGATGTCGATCCGCCACCCGGTCAGGCGGGCGGCAAGGCGCGCGTTCTGACCTTCGCGTCCGATCGCCAGCGACAGCTGATCGTCGGGGACGATCACGGTCGCCTGCTTGCCGGCGTCGTCGACCAGTACCTCGCGCACGCGCGCGGGCGACAGTGCCTTGGCCACGAACCGGGCGGGCTCGTCGTTGTACGGAATGATGTCGATCTTCTCGCCGCGGAGCTCGGACACGACCATCCGCACCCGCGACCCGCGCGGTCCGACGCAGGCGCCGACAGGGTCGACGCCGTCGACGTGCGAGACCACCGCGATCTTCGAGCGGTACCCGGGCTCGCGCGCGACGTTGGTGATCTCCACCAACCCGTCGGCGATCTCCGGCACCTCGAGCTCGAACAGCTGCTTGATCAGCTCCGGGTCTCGGCGCGAGACGATGATGCTCGGGCCCTTGGTCGAGTTCGAGACGTCCTTGATAACCGCCTTGATCCGCTGCGAGTGGTCGTAGCGCTCGCCGTCCACCTGCTCTGACTTGGGCAGCAGCGCCTCGACGCGCTCGCGGAGCTGGACGAGCGTGTATCGCGAATCGGACTGCTGCACGATGCCGGTGATCAGCTCGCCGACGCGATCGCGGTACTCCTCGAACATCATGTCGCGCTCGGCCTCGCGGATCCGCTGGAGGATCACCTGCTTGGCGGTCTGCGCCGCGATCCGCCCGAAGTCGTGCGGAGTGACGTCCTCGGTCTCGATCTGGTCCTCGTACTCCTTCAGCTTCTCGAGGTCGATCTCGGGCTCGGGCGGCTCGCGCATCTCGCCGGTCTCGGGGTCGACCGTGGGCTGCTGCTCGGGCGTCGCGTCGACGAGCAACTGCTCCTCGAGCTCGGGCGGGATCTTGAGCTCCCAGACCTTGAAGTCGCCGCTGTCGCGGTCCATTTCGACCTTCGCGTAGCGCGCCGCCTCAGGCGTCTTCTTGTACGCCGAGAGAAGCGCGTCCTCGAGCGCCTCCATCAGCTTCTCGGAGGAGATGTTCTTCTCGGCGGCGAGGCCGCGGACGGCCTCGACGATCTCTCTCGACATGGCTTCAGTCTCCAGGTACGAGGTTGGAGCGGGCGATTAGCTCGTAGGGGATCGTGACGACACCGTCAGGTGCCGCGATCGTCACATCGGTGTCCGATGCTCCGACCAGTTCCCCCGTCACGCTCTTGTGTCCGTCTTTCGCGTCCCGCAGGCGCACGCGCGCATGCCTGCCGAGGAAGCGGGTGTAGTGCTGGGGCTTGGTCAGCGGACGGTCCTGCCCCGGGGAGGACACCTCGAGCGAGTATCGGTCGCGGTAGTCGTTCAGGAGCCCCGAGACCCGCTCGCACAGAGCGAGCGACACGCCTTCGGGATGATCGATGAACAGCCGCAGGGTGGCGGGTGAGACGATCTCGACGAGCAGCACCTCGACGTCAGACTCGCTCGCGGCGAGCCGGCGCTCGATCTCCGTCTGGAGCTGATTGTCATAGGGCTGCACTACGAATCTCCTCCGTCACACATAAAAAAAGCGGGCCAGCGCCCACTTCGGGTACTGCCGCCGGAGCAGGGGCCCGGCGCTCAACTTCACATCTGAAGATAGCACCGCTACGCCGGGCTGGACAGCCCCGCGCGACCGTGCATCGCGCGGTGTGCGCACGGCGTTAAGACGCTTAGCCCGGCCCTCGCTCCGCGGGGAATCCGGCTCCGCCCGGTGACGGCAGCGAATCCGGTTCGCGGCCGGATTCCCTAAGGGAATTCGGCTCCGCCCGGTGACGGCGGCGAATCCGGTTCGCCGCCGAATTCCCCGGAGTCGCCCGCGCGGGCTCGGGCGCGGTCGCGGTAGATGCGGTAGTCGTGACGGCCGGGCTGCATGCCCGCCGCCTGCGCCAGCGGTTGACGCGCCTCGGCGTGGCGCCCGAGCATCTGCAGTGAGCGGCCGAGGCAGAACAGCGCGTAGTCGTTGGTGGGCGCGCGGTCGATCACGGCCTGGAACTCCTCGGCCGCTTCCTCGTAGCGCTGGGCGCCGAACAGCGCCCGGCCGAGGGCTTCGCGGATCGAGGTCTTGTCCGGGGCGAGATCGCGCGCGCGCGCGAGCGGGATCGTCGCCTGGTGGTTGTGCCCCGACTCGAGCAGCTCGGTGCCCCGTACGTAAAGCTCGTAGACGTCTTCCATGTCGCCCGATTTTAGTTCGGCGCGCGGCGGGCGGAGTGCCCTCGTTTGCGCTGCGGACGGGGCGGAAGCGCCCACAGGGCGCGCAGCGCGCCACCGAGACCGAGCCCCGCGCGCAGCTGTCCGCGCAGCGCGCGTCGCTGGCGGAGCGTCGGCACCTCGGTCCCGCCGGCGAAGCGCGCAAGTCGGAGCAGGCGGACGTACGCCGCGGCATCGGGCGAGGTGCGGAACCGTCGTTCGACTGAAGACAGCGTGACGCCGTCTGAGAGCGGGCGTCCACTACGGGCGAGCGCCCGTTCGAGCTCGGCCAGCATCCCCTCCGGGCCGAGCGGCGCGATCCGGCGCCAGGCGCCGAACCCGAGCGCGAGCAGCGCCACGATCGCGCCCAGGCTGACGAGCAACGGTGCGCTGAACGAGCCCCCGTGGTGAGCGACCGTTCCGCTTGTGGTGGCACCGCCGAGGGTGTCGATGTGCCGAGCTTTCTGCAACAGCTCGCTCGAGCTGTTGAGCGACCCGATCGAGGAGATCGGGGTGTGGCCCCCGCGCGCCGGCGCCGCCGCCGGCGTGGGGTCGAACGTGACCCAGCCGTAGTGCGGGAACCAAGCCTCCACCCACGCGTGCGCATCGACGTCGGTCACGTACCAGCTCTTCGTGTTCGAGTCGTACGCGCCGGTCGTGAAGCCGGTCGCGACCCGCGCCGGGACGCCGCCCATGCGGAGCAGCAGCGCCATCGAGCCCGCGAACTGCTGGCAGTACCCGAGCTTGTTCAGGAAGAGGAACGTGGCCAGCGGGTACGTGGTCAGCGGCGGGTACTCGTCGTAACTGAAGTTGTTCGCCGGCGAGAGGTACCTCAGAACGCTCTTTACGAACGCGTACGGCGTCCGGGCATTGCGCGCGAGCGCCTGCGCGGTCGCGTACGCCTGCGCGTACGGCGAGTCGAGAATCGCCGCCGTGGCGTTGCCGGTCGTCGGGTTGGTCTGGTCCTGCGGCGCCTGGTGGGTGCCGAACGTCGAGAACAGCACCGTCTGCGGGGCAACGGCATTTTGCGACGGGTTCTGAGGCATCGTCAGCGCCAGATCGGACTGCTGGATGTCGGTCGGGTACTCCTTGCCCGCCGTCGCGAGCTGCGCGGGGCTCGGGTGCGGGGCGTACACCGACACCGAGTAGGTGTCTCCGGGACCGAGCGGATTGAGGGTCGTCCACGTCCCCACGCTCTCCCCCGGGAGCGCCGGGCTTGGGAGGTGGTTCGGCGGCAGCGTCGCGTATCCGGCGGCGATCACCTCGCTGGTGTTCATCTGGCGGATCGTGACCGTGAGGTTCTGGGTGTAGCGCTTGATCGTTTGCGCGCTCACGTCCTCGAGCCCCCCGCCGGTGCTGACCCCGCCCGCGACCCACCCGACCCCGTCGAAGTTGTCGAGGTTCTCGGTCTTCCAGTACTCCTGGTTGAATGCGTTCGGAGACGCCTTCACTTCAAGCACGGTGTCGCCGGTTCGCGGCCAGGTCAGCGGCCCGTAGCGCTGGGTCCAGTCGAACTGGTCCACGTGCGTGGGCGTGAACCCGCGCGTAAGCGCCTCGTAGTCGATCCACGGCGAGTGCTGGTCGAGCGCGGGAGCGACGGCCATGCCGATCGCGCCAACGACCGCACACGCGAGCAGTACCCCGACCCGGCGGTCGGCCGCCACCCGCTCCCCCCACATGAAGAACGCGAGCAGCGCGAACAGCAGGACTCCCTGGAGGTACGGGAACTTGGGATGGACGAGCGTCGCCGGCACCACGACGAGCGCGATCAGCGGCAACGCGGCCCCGGCGCGACGGATGTCGCCGAGCGCGGGCGGCGCGAACGCGAGGAGCATCGCCGCGTCGAGCAGCAGCACCGCCGCGCCGAGCACGATCACGATCCTGGCCCACTCGTTGATCCCGTTGTAGGGGACGAGGATCCCGGGCAGCGTCGAGAGCCCCTCGCCGATCCCGTTGGCGGTGACTGCCACGCGCAGGTGGATCGTCCAGTCGAGCGGGACGCCGCTGATCGGAAACACTGCCAGCACCGCGAGGAACGCGAGCCACGCACCGACGACGGTCAGCGGCTCGCCCGCACCCCGAGCCGCGGCGACGGAGCGCTCGCGCTCGAGCAGCACCGGCGCAAGGCCGGCCAGGGCCACCGCCACGGCGACGAGCCCGAGCAGCCGCCAGGTGGGCGCCGGTTCCAACATCGTCCCCCAGCGCACGACGCCGTAGACGCCGAGGGCGGCGAACGCGGTCAGACGGACGAGCGGACGATCGTTCGCCTGGGCGGCCCCGCGGCGGGCGCGTCCCGACTCCCGCCGGAGCGGCGCCAGCACCGCGACCTGCGTGTTCGTGGTCACGCCACTCGCTCCCGCACCCGCCGGCCGGCGCCGACCACGAACCCGAGGCACCCGGCCACCTCAAAGCTCGCCTCGTGGCGAGGCTGAGTCGCCAGCCCCTTCGGAACCACCAGGATTGCTGCCCGGACGCCGGCTCCCGCCAAGCCGGCGGGCAGGCGAGCGTGCCGCGTTGCCGCGACGTAGAGAACCTGGGCCGACCGGGCGCCGGGAGCGAGGCCCGGAGCCCGCGTCTCCGGGCCGCCCTCGATCATCGCCAGTCTCGCGTGCGCGACCGGCCACGCGCCCAGATCCGGCTCGATTTCGAGGGGACGGAACTCGCCGGGGAGCAACAGGCCGCAGCCGGTGCGGGTCCCCAACTCGAGCACGAGCGAGGCGGCGGCCCTGACCGCGGCGTCGAGATGGTCGAGCGGACCGTCACAGCGGGCGTCGACGACCACGAGCGGACGCGTCTCGGTGTCGGCTCGCAGCCGTCGCTCGAGCAGTCCAGCCCCGCGCGCGAGCGCCGCCCAGTGGATCCGGGACGCCGGCGTGCCCTGGCGGTAGGGGCGAAGGCCGTCGATCTCGGTGGCCCCAAACGGCTCGATCGGGGCCGCGCCGGTCGCGCGCCGCCACTTCTCCCCCGCGCCGGGCACCCACTTCACCCGCTCGGTGCGCGGGAGGACGAGCAGCTCCTGCGGCGGCGACGCGCTCAGGCGGACGACGCGCGCGAGCTCGAGCGCATCCGAGACGATCAGCGTCGGCGGCTCGATCCGCCGGAGGCCGCGTCGCGGGAACGACGCGACGATCCGAACGCTCGCGGTCGTGCCTCCCGAGATCAACGACATCGGCCCGCGGATCGACACCGGCTCGCCTGCGAGCGGGTCGGCCACCGCGGCGCCCGGCAGGCCCCAGTGCCCGCGCGTGACCTCGATCGTGGCCTCGATCGGCTCGTCCTCGATCACGCGCTCTGACTCGAGCTTGCGCTCGATCGTCGCGCCCCGCGCGGCCAGCGAGACCCACGCCGGCGCGACCGCGCCGAGCAGCGTGATCGCGATTCCGGGGACGAACAGCGGCGAGGCGTCGAACAGCAGCGCCACCAGGATCAGCGCCAGCCCGGCGACCACCACCGCCGCCGCCCGTCTCACCGCAGACGCTCCTCCTCAGGCGGGGTCCGGGCGGACACGCGGAGTGCCCTCACAACGCTCTCACCGACGAGATGGCATCGCTGACGACGTCCGCCGCCGCCCTCCGCGCCGACTCGGGTGCGAGCACGAGCCGGTGAGCCAGAACCGGCTGGGCCAGCGCCTGGACATCGTCGGGCAGCGCGTGATCGCGGCCTTGCATCATCGCGTAGGCCTTGGCCGCGCGCAGGAGCAGCAGCCCGGCGCGCGGGCTCGCGCCGAGGTCGACGCGCGGGTCCTCGCGCGTGCGCCACAGCAGACCGACGATGTACTCGCGCAGTGGCTCGGATGCCCGTACGCGCTTGGCCGCGTCCTGGGCGGCGAGCACCTCGGCCGCCGTCGCGACCGGCGTGAGCGTCAGCACTCGGTCGCCGGCCTCGTGGTCGGCCAGCATCCCCGCCTCCGCGCCGCGCGATGGGTATCCGAGCGACAGCCTGATCATGAACCGATCGACCTGGGCCTCGGGCAACGGGTAGGTGCCCTCGTACTCGATCGGATTCTGCGTCGCCAGCACGAGGAACGGTCGCGCCAACTCGTGGGTCTGGACGTCGACGGTTACGCGCCGCTCCTGCATGCATTGGAGCAGGCCGGACTGGGTCTTCGGCGAGGCGCGATTGATCTCGTCGACGAGCACGACGTTCGCGAACACCGGGCCCGGACGGAACTCGAACCGCGACTCGCGCTGGTCAAAGACGTTCGTCCCGACCACGTCGGCGGGCAGCAGGTCAGACGTGCACTGCACGCGCGCGAACTGGCAATCGATCGACCGCGCGAGCGCCCGCGCCAGCGCGGTCTTGCCGACGCCGGGGTAGTCCTCGATCAGCACATGGCCCTCGGCCAGCAGCGCGACCATCAGCTGGGTCAGCGTCTCGCTGCGAACCTGCACCGCGTTGGCGATGTTGCCCGCGAGGCGCCGCGTCAGCGCGGCGAAGGTCTCACACTCGTGCTGGGCTACGGGTGCCTGCTCGGGCTCCATCGACTCCACCCCTGGTCGTACGTAGTCGCTCCACTTCATCAAGGACCGCCCCAGCGATCCGTTCCTTCCTGGCCCGCGGGACGTGGCGCTGCACCCCGTCAGCGGTCAGGATCGTGACCTCATTGTCCTCGGACTCGAATCCGATGCCGGCGCCGGCGATGTCGTTGATCACGACCGCGTCGAGGTGCTTGCGTTCGAGCTTGCCCCGTCCCCGGTCGACGGCGCCGTCGCCGTGCTCGGCGGCAAAGCCGACGAGCGTCTGGTCCTCGCGCCGCAGGTCGGCGAGCGCGCTGAGCACGTCCTCGGTTCGCTCGAGCTCGATCCTGGGGACCCCGTCCTCCTTGTGCAGCTTGCGGTCGACCGGGCCCGCGGGGCGGAAGTCCGCCACCGCGGCGCTCATCAGAAGCACGTCGCAGTCGGCAAGTTCGTTTCGGCATGCGTCGGCAAGCTCGGCGGCCGTGTGGACCTCGATAACGCGAGCGCGCTGCGGTGGGTCGAGCGCCACGTTGGCGGCGATCAGCGTCACTTCGGCGCCGCGACGGGCGGCCTCGCGCGCGAGCGCGAACCCCATCCGCCCCGAGGATCGGTTGCCGACGTAGCGGACGCTGTCGATCGGTTCCCGCGTCCCGCCCGCCGTAACCAGCACGCGGAGCCCTTTCATCGAGGGCCGGGTCAGGAGCGCCTCGACCGCCTCGAGCA
Source organism: uncultured Solirubrobacterales bacterium (assembly GCA_963701945.1). Classification (GTDB taxonomy): domain Bacteria; phylum Actinomycetota; class Thermoleophilia; order Solirubrobacterales; family Solirubrobacteraceae; genus Palsa-465. The sequence goes on from CAVPBV010000006.1 coordinate 101,563, forward strand.
GCTCGGCCGGCTCGGCCAGACGCCCGATCCCCTGTTCGCCGTGTGAGGCGAGCGCCCCCTCGCCGGGTCCGATCACGGTCACGCCACGAGACCGGAGCAGCTCGAGGTTCGCCTGCGTGGCCGGGTTCAGGTACATCCGGTTGTTCATCGCCGGTGCCACCGCGACCGGGCAGGCGGCGGCGAGCGCCGCCGTGCTCACGAGATTGTCGGCGTGGCCGTGGGCGAGCTTCGCCAGGGTGTTCGCAGTCGCCGGCGCGATCAAGTACACGTCGGCGCGCTCGACCAGCGCAAGATGGCTGATCGGTGCGCGCTCCGGGAGCGCCTCGCCCGGATAGGAGCCGCGCGCGGGGTCGGGCTCGAACTCGCTGACCAGCACCGGCGCGCCGGTGATCGCCTCAAATGAGGCGCGGCCGACGAAACGTTCGCTCGCCGGCGTCTGGATCACCCGGACCGCGTGACCGCGCTTGACCGCGAGCCGCGCTGCCTCCAGCGCCTTGTAGGCTGCGATGCCGCCGCTCACCCCGAGGAGCAAACGCGCCACGGCGAGCGCCTACCGGTAGTGGTACTTCAGCTTGCCCTGGGCGACTTCTTCGAGCGCGATCGTGAGGTAGTTCTTCGACCGCGTCTCGACCATCGGCGGGGGGAACTCGTCGAACGTGCCCTCACCCAGATTGTGGTAGTACGAGTTGATCTGGCGAGCGCGCTTGGCGGCGACGATCACGCTGGCGTAATCGGAGTCGACATGCTCGAGGAGCTTGTCGATACGGGGTGAGATCAAAGCTGTTCCTTCCTTCCCAGAAGAGTGTTCGTCACAGGTTAGCGGGGGACCCCTCCGCGGCCGCACGTTCCCCTGCTCTTACGGGGTTCGCGCGGTTAGGAGTCCATCGCCGCGCGGACAATCTCGACCAGCTCGTCGGTCGCCTGCTCGAGCCGGTCGTTGACGACCACGTGCGCGAACTCGGGCTGGGCCTCGAGCTCGCGCTCGGCGGTGCGCAGGCGCTCGTCGACCTGCTCGGGGCTGTCGGTTCCGCGGCCAACGAGCCGAGCGCGAAGCGCGCCACCCGGCGGCGGCGCGATGAACACGGCGACCGCGTCGGGCATCGAGGCGCGCACCTGCCGGGCGCCCTGAACCTCGATCTCGAGGACCACGCCGGCGCCCGAGGCCAATCGGCGCTCGAGTTCGGAGCGCAGCGTCCCGTAGCGGTTCCCTGAATAGCTGGCGTGCTCCACGAAATCGCCGGCGTTCACGCGGGCCTCGAACTGCTCAGGGGTGAGGAAGTGGTAGTCGACCCCATCCTCCTCGCCCGGCCGCGGAGCGCGAGTGGTCGCCGACACCGACAGCTCGAGCTCGGGTACCCGCTCGAGCAGGCCGCGGATCAGCGTGCCCTTGCCGACGCCCGACGGCCCGGTGATCACGAAGACCTTGGGAGTGGCTCCCACCGGCGGCGGGCAGTCAGCAGCGACGCCCAGTGGTCGTCCCCGCGGGGCCGGCCACTCAGCGCCGCCGCATAAGCGCGACCAGCTCCCGCCGCTGGCGCTCGGACAGACCGCCCACGGTCTTGCTCGGCGAGATCTTGCACTGGCCCAGGATCTTGTTCACCTTCACCCGGCCGTACTTGGGCACCGCCAGCAAAAGGTCGAACACCTTGGCCGTGGCCAGGTAGTCCGGCGGCTCGAGCAGCAGCCTGTCGATCGGCTGGCGGCCCGCCTTGAGGTCACGCTTGAGCTGCGCCCGGCGGGTGCGGATATCGTTGGCACGCTGAAGCGCTTCCATGCGCTGCGTTAGAGAACGCTCGGGCGCTGCCGTGGGCTTGGATAGCGATTCGGTGACCGGCGGCATGGGCGGCGACTATACATCTTGGCGCAGGCCGATCAAGACAAATGGCCCATATTCGACTCGACCTCAAGCTGAGCTAGAGCATTGTCGAGGATGGTTTCGGCAATACCCTAGGTTTGCAGGTGGTTTTTGAGCGGTACTCAAAATGTTCACAGTGCGAACATCGCATCGTTCCACTGCAACTTTGCACCGCTCGGTGTGGCGTCCTACACGGCGGTATTTGCGAGGAGTTCCGACAGTTCTGAAGTGACCCGGTGAGCCGCCGCGGGATCACGGAAACTCTCTGTGCCGACGGCCACAAGAGTTGCGCCGGCACGCATCAGATCGAGCGCGTCACGGCCGCTCTGCACCCCACCCATGCCCACGATCGGGATCTCGACCGCCTGCGCGACCGCGTGGACCTGCGCGAGCGCGATCGCTCGCACGGCCGGACCGGACGTTCCGCCGGTGACCCCGCCGAGCCACGGTTCGCCCGTCTTCGGGTGCAGTGCCATGCCCCGCACGGTGTTGATCAGCGACACGCCGTCGGCGCCGGCGTCCTGCGCCGCCTTGGCCACCGCGAGGGGATCGCTGGCATTCGGCGTGAGCTTGACGATCAGCGGCTTGCCGGTCAGAGGTCTGACTCGGTGTATGAGCCTTGCGGTCTCGTCCGGGTCCGCACCCATGATCAGCCCGGTCTCGACGTTCGGGCACGACACGTTCAGCTCGAGCGCAACCACCTCGGATCGCTCGCCGAACGCCTCCACGAGCTCCGCCACCTCGTCGCGGCTGAAGCCCATCACGTTGACGATCAGCGGCACGGGAAGGTCCGCGAGGAACGGGAGGTCGTGCTCGAGGTAGCCATTGAGCCCCTTGTTGGGGAGGCCGATCGAGTTGATCAGCCCGCCGGCCACCTCCCACAGGCGCGGTGGCGGGTTCCCCTGCCGCGGCGCGACCGTCACCGTCTTTGACACGAACGCGGCGAACGGGAATCGCTCGAGCAGCTCGTCACCGAACGCACGGTGTGCCGCGATCGCGTCGAACGTCCCCGACCCGTTGATGATCGGGTGCTCGAGCTCGATGCCGCAGAACTCGACGGTCAATGCCCCGCTCCTGCCACGAGGGCGCTTTCGAGCTTGGCCCCGTCCAATACCGGCCCGTCGACGCACAGCCGGATGTAGCCGTCGACGGTCGGGACGACGCACCCGAAGCACGCGCCGAACCCGCAGGCCATGCCGGACTCGAGCGCGAGCTGGGCCGGAACGCTGCGGTCGGTGCAGATGGCGCGGACGGCCTCGAGCATCGCCGGCGGCCCGCAGGCGTAGACCTCGACATCCTCGCCGCGCTCGTCGAGCTCATCCTCGAGTAGCTCGGTGACCAGGCCGTGGTGGCCGACGGTCCCGTCGTCGGTGGCGACGGTGGCGCCGGTCAGTAGCGCCGCGCCATGAGCGTGGGCTTGGTCCCTGAACCCGAGAAGCGCGGTGGCGTTCCCTTGGAGCTCGTCCTGCCAGATCGCGAGCGGGGCGATCCCGACGCCGCCGCCGACGAGCAGCGGCGCGCGACCCTCGCGCGGCGGTGAGAACCCGTTTCCGAGGGGACCGACCAGGAGCAGGCGCTCGCCGGGCTGGAGCTCGCACAGCCGCCTCGTCCCGGGGCCGACATCCTCGATCAGGAACTGGAGCTCGCCGGCGCCGGCGCGCAGCACGCTGAACGCGCGCGGGAGGAACGGCCGCTCGCCGTCTCCCCCGCCCCAGCGCTCGGCGGCGGTCAGCATGTAGAACTGCCCGGGCTGCGGGGCTGGACCGTCGGCGTCGCGGCAAGCGATCACGATGTACGCGCCGTACTCCTCGCGCGCGGTCAGGACCGCGGGGCGGCGCCCGAACGGCGCCGTGACGCGGGTCATTTCACCTCGCTCGCGCGTCGGTGGTGGATCTCCTGCAGCGAGAGCACCTCCGGCTCGCCGCGCCGAGCGGCGGCGATCGCGCGGGCGGCGGCCATCCCGCCGGTCATCGTGGTGACGCAAGGGATGCCGCGGGCGATCGCGGCCGACCGGATCTCCCAGCCGTCCGCGCGCGCGCCGGTGCCGACCGGGGTGTTGATCACGAGGTCGACCTCGCCGCGCTCGATCCAGTCGACGACGTGCGGCGAGCCCTCTCCGATCTTGTTGATCGTCTCGGCCGGGATGCCCATCTTGCGGATCGCCTGGGCCGTGCCCCGGGTGGCGACGATCTCGAATCCGAGGTCGTGCAGGATCGTCGCGATGCCCGTGGCCGCCGGCTTATCGCCGTCGGCGACCGTGATGAACGCCCGGCCACCGTTGGGAAGCTGGGCGCCGGCGGCGGCCTGCGCCTTGGCGAAGGCCGTCGGGAAGTCGCGGGCGATCCCCATCACCTCGCCAGTCGAGCGCATCTCAGGGCCGAGCAGCGAGTCCGCACCCGCGAACCGGTCGAACGGCAGCACGACCTCCTTGACGCACACGTGCCCGTTGGTCGTATCCGGCGGCACGTCGAGATCGGCGAGGCGCTCGCCGAGCAGCACCCGGCACGCGAGCTTGGCCACGGGCAGCCCGATCGCCTTCGACACGAACGGCACCGTGCGCGACGCGCGCGGGTTGGCCTCGATCACGTACAGCGTGTCCTCGCGGATCGCGAACTGGACGTTGAGCAGGCCGACCACGCCGAGCGCCCGCGCGATCCCCTCGGTCTGAGCGCGGATCTGCCCGAGCATCTCCGTGCCGAGCGTGTGCGGCGGGAGCACGCACGCGGAGTCGCCCGAGTGGATCCCGGCCTCCTCGACGTGCTGCATGATCCCGGCGATCCACACATCGGTCCCGTCACAGAGCGCGTCGACGTCGACTTCGATCGAGTCCTCGAGGAAGCGGTCGAGGTAGATGGTGGTGCCCGGCTCGGGCACGACGCGGCCCAGGTAGTCGGCGAGCCCGTCGACGCTGTAGACGATCTCCATCGCGCGGCCGCCGAGCACGTAGCTCGGGCGGACGAGCAGCGGGAATCCGACGTCGCGTGCCTTTTCGAGGGCGTCTTGCGGCGAGGTTGCGGTCGCGTACGGCGGCGCCTTGTAGCCGAGTTCGTCGAGCAGCGGACCGAACCGCGAGCGGTCCTCGGCCAGGTCGATCGCGTCGACGCTCGTGCCCAGGATCGGGACGCCGGCCTGTTTCAGGCCGGCGGCGAGCTTCAGCGGGGTCTGGCCGCCGAACTGGACGATCACGCCGGCGGGATCTTCGATCTTGCACACCGCGAGCACGTCCTCGAGCGTGAGCGGCTCGAAGTACAGCCGGTCCGAGGTGTCGTAGTCGGTCGACACCGTCTCGGGGTTGCAGTTGATCATGACCGCGTCGCGACCCTGCTCGCGGACCGTCTCGGCCGCGTGCACGCAGCAGTAGTCGAACTCGATCCCCTGCCCGATCCGGTTCGGCCCTGACCCGAGGATCACGACGCTCGGGCGCTCTCCGCGGTCGACCTCGTCGTCGCGGTCCCGCTCCCACGCCGAGTAGTAGTACGGAGTGCGCGCCGCGAACTCGGCCGCGCAAGTGTCGACCGACTTGTACGTCCGTACCTTCCCGAGTTCGCCGTCAGGCGAACTCGCAAGGAAGTTGGCGCCAGCCAACTCCCCAAGCTCACGCAGGAACCACGGGTCGATGCTGGTGCGCCGGTGGATCTCGTCGCCGGGGATGCCGCGGCGGAGCGCCTCGAGCAGGTGGTCGAACCGCTCGGCACCCGGCATCGCGAGCGCGGTCAGCAGCGCTTCGTCGTCGTCCGGGTGGCGGGGCTTCGAATCGAGCTCCCGCGATCGGAGCGCCTTGGCGAACGCCTGCTTGAACGTCCGCCCGATCGCCATCGCCTCGCCCACCGACTTCATGTGGGTGGTGAGATCGGATTCGGCACCCGGGAACTTCTCGAACGCGAACCGCGGCCACTTCACGACGCAGTAGTCGATCGCGGGCTCGAAGCTCGCGGGCGTGGCCTTCGTGATGTCGTTGGGGATCTCCTGGAGCGTGTAACCGACCGCGAGGCGCGCCGCGATCTTCGCGATCGGGAACCCGGTGGCCTTGCTCGCGAGCGCGCTCGAGCGCGACACGCGCGGGTTCATCTCGATGACCACGATCTCACCGGTGGCGCGGTTGACCGCGAACTGGACGTTGGAGCCGCCGGTCTCGACGCCGACGGCGCGGATCGCCGCGATCGCCTGGTCGCGCAGCCTCTGGTACTGCTTGTCGGTGAGCGTCTGCTGGGGCGCGACGCACACGCTGTCGCCGGTGTGCACGCCCATCGGATCGAGGTTCTCGATCGAGCAGACGATCACGACGTTGTCGGCGCGATCGCGCATCACCTCGAGCTCGAACTCGCCCCACCCGAGCACCGACTCCTCGATCAGCACCTGCGAGATCGGGGACGCCTTGAGGCCGCGGCCGACGACGCGCTCGAGCTCCGCCTCGGTGCGGACGACGCCACCGCCCTTGCCGCCGAGCGTGAACGCGGGCCGGACGATGAACGGCAGCCCGACCTGTGCGATCGCGGCGTGCGCGTCCTCGATCGTGTGAGCGATGGCGCTGCGAGGCACGCGCAGCCCGGCCCGTCGCATCGTGTCGCGGAACAGCTCGCGGTCCTCGGCGCGTTCGATCGCGTCGTAGTCGGCGCCGATCAGCTCGACGCCGTGGCGCTCGAGCGTGCCGTCCTCGTGCAGCGTCTTGGCCAGGTTGAGCGCGGTCTGTCCGCCGAGCGTCGGCAGCAGCGCGTCGGGTTTCTCGCGCTCGATCACCTGCCGCACCGGGCCGGCGAGCAGCGGCTCGATGTAGGTGGTGGTCGCGACCTCGGGGTCGGTCATGATCGTCGCCGGGTTGGAGTTGACGAGCACCACCTCGTACCCCTCGTCCATGAGCACCCGACAGGCCTGGGTGCCCGAGTAGTCGAACTCGGCGGCCTGGCCGATCACGATCGGGCCCGAGCCGATCAGCAGGATCTTGTGGAGGTCGTCTCTACGCGGCACGCTTGATCTCGTTCACGAAGCGGTCGAACAGGTGGAGCGCGTCGTTCGGTCCCGGGCCGGCCTCGGGGTGGTACTGCACCGTCGCGCCCTGGACGTCTTTGAGGGCGAGCCCTTCGACCGTCCGGTCATACAGGTTGATGTGGGTGAGCTCGGCGACGCCGAAGTCGGTGTCCCAGCGCACCGCCTCGTCTTCGTCGATGGTTCTCGAACCATTCGGGCCGAGGACCGCGAAGCCGTGGTTCTGGCTGGTGATCTCGACGATCCCGGTCGTCAGGTCCTTGACGGGATGGTTGGCGCCGTGGTGGCCGAACGGGAGCTTGTACGTGTCGAGGCCGACCGCGCGGCACAGCAGCTGATGGCCGAGGCAGATCCCATAGACGGGGCGCTTGCCGATTAGCTGCTTGACGGTTTGGACGACGTAGTCGAGCGACGCCGGGTCGCCGGGGCCGTTGGCCAGGAAGATCGCGTCGGGGTCGTTCGTCAGCAGATCGTCCGGGGTCGCCGTGCACGGGTGAAGCTCGACGGTGGCGCCGCGCTCGGTGAGGTTGCGGACGATCGAGCTCTTGACGCCAGTGTCAATCATGGCGATTCGCGGCTGGCCGTCTCCGACCACGGTCATCTTGGCCGGGGTTACCTCCTTGACCAGGTCACGGCCGGCCATATCGGGCTCAGCCGCGATCAGCTCGCGCGCTTGTTGCTCGGCCAGCGCCGCCGGAAACACGCCGCCGCGCATCGCGCCGCGGTCGCGGATATGGCGGACGAGCGCCCGCGTGTCGACGTCGGTGATCGCGGGAATAGCCTGGCTGGCCAGCCAGCTGAGCCAGCCCTGGGTCCTTGCCGGCGCGTCCGTGTGGTCGACCGCCGCGCGCATGATCGCCGCCCGCGCGTGGACGCGATCCGATTCCATCGCCTCGTCCGAGACGCCGTAGTTGCCGATCTGCGGGTACGTGAACGTGATCAGCTGGCCGGCGTAGCTCGGGTCGGTCACCGCCTCCTGGTAGCCGGCCATCGAGGTCGTGAACACGATCTCCCCGACCGCGTGACCTTGCGCTCCGCACGCGAGCCCGTCGAAGCGGGCCCCGTCCTCGAGCAGCACGTAGGCGGTGGCGCCGGTCACGAAACCGCCGGGGCGTGCGCGCGCATCCGTTCCCAGAACGCCACGGTCCCCGCCGCGAGCGTCAGCCGCACCTTGCCCTGGAGCATCCGTCCGTGGAAGCAGCAGTTCTCCGAGCGGCTGAAGTAGCCGTCGGCGCCGACGTCGAAGCGCGCGTCGAGATCGACCAGGCACAGGTTGGCCGGGCATCCGGGCTCGATTCTCGGGACCGGCAGTCCGTACAGGGCAGCGCCGGAGGACATCCGCTCGACGACGATCTCGAGCTCGAGCTCGCCGGGCAGCACAAGCTCGGTGAACAGCGCCGCGAAGGCCGTCTCGAGGCCGGTCGTGCCCATCGGAGCCTCCTCGAACGGCACCTCCTTCTCGTGGCTTGCGTGCGGAGCGTGATCGGTCGCGACGCAGTCGATCAGGCCGCTCCGGAGCGCCGCGACCAGCGCGCGGCGGTCGCGTGCGGCGCGCAGCGGTGGGTTCATCTTGAACCGGCTGTCGAGCGTGCGGACCATGTCGTCGGTGAGCGTGAGGTGGTGTGGGCAGACCTCGGCGCTGACGCGGATGCCCTTGCTCTTGGCCTGCTCGAGCGCCTCGACGGACTCGACGCAGGACAGGTGCTGGAAGTGGACGCGGGCGTCCTCGTAGCCGGCGAGCGCCGCGTCACGCGCGACCATCGTCGACTCCGCGAGCGATGGAATCCCGGCGATGCCGAGCCTGGCCGACACCGCTCCCTCGTGCATCGCGCCGTCGCCTGAGAGCCCCGGGTCCTCTTCGTGGAGCGCGACCACCCCGCCGCACAGCCGCTGGTACTGGAGCGCCTTGCGCAGCGTTCCCGCGTGCACGACCGGCTTGCCGTCATCGGTGAATCCGAGCGCGCCGGCGTCGCGGAGCTCGGCCATCTCGGTGAGCTCCTCGCCTTTCAGGCCTCTCGTGATCGCGGCCAGGAACCCGACGGGTATTTGTGCCTGCCGCGTGGCGGCTTCGATCAGCGATCTGAGGACCGCGGCATCGTCGACGACGGGGTCCGTGTTGGGCATGGCGATCACCGCGCAGAAGCCGCCGGCCGCCGCGGCGGCCGTGCCGGTCTCAAGGTTCTCCTTGTACTCCTGGCCGGGCGTGCGCAGGTGTACGTGCGGGTCGACGAACCCGGGAAACGCATGCATGCCCTGGGCGTCGACGGTGTCGCCGTCCTGGGGCGCCTCGAGGGATCCGGGCTCGCCGAGCTCGGCGATGTGCCCGTTCTTGATGAGGATGTCGTGCGGCTCGTCGAGCCCGGTGCGCGGATCGAGCACGTGGGCGCCGGCGATCAGCAGCTCAGCGGGCTCGGCCGCTGGGTGGAAGAGGCGCTTGGTGTCGCTCATCACGCCACCGCCGCCAAGCTCGGGGCCCCGACCAGTAACTCGTAGAGGACCGCCATCCTCACCGCCACCCCGGCTCTCACCTGCGCCCCGATCAGCGCTTGGGGCGAGTCGATCGCCTCTCCGGAAAGCTCGACGCCGCGGTTGACCGGCCCGGGGTGCATCAGCAGCTGACCCGGGCGCAGTCGCTCGGTGGTGATCTGGTAGCGCTGGGCGTACTCGCGCAGCGAGGGCACGAACGAGTCGCGCATCCGCTCCTGTTGCATCCGCAGGACGTAGACGACGTCGGCCTCGCGGAGTCGATCGAGGGTGGTCGCCGATTCGCAACCGAGCGCCTCGATCTCCCGCGGGATCAGCGTCGGCGGCCCGCACACGGTGACAGCCGCGCCCATCCGCGTGAACGCAAGGATGTCCGAGCGCGCCACCCGCGAGTGGAGCACGTCGCCGACGATCCAGATGTTGGCGCCGTCGAGCGAGCCCAGCCGGCGCCGCAGCGTGAACACGTCGAGCAGCGCCTGCGTCGGGTGCTCGCGCTTGCCGTCGCCGGCGTTGATCACCGCCGCCGGGGTCCAGCGAGCCACCAGCCCCGCCGCGCCGGCGTGGGGCGAGCGGATCACGATCGCCGCCGGGTCATAGGCCGACAGCGTCTGGACCGTGTCCTTGAGCGACTCGCCCTTGTCGACCGCCGATCCCTGCGAGCGGATCGAGACGACGTCGGCGCTCAGCCGCTTGGCCGCGAGCTCGAAGCTCGAGCTGGTGCGGGTGCTGGACTCGTAGAAGAGGTTGACGATCGTGCGGCCTCGGAGCGCCGGCACTTTCTTGATCTCGCGGCCGGACACCTCGTCGAAGGATTCGGCGCGGTCGAGGATCCGCTCGATCGAGGCACGATCGAGATCGTCGATCGAAAGGAGATGCCGTCCGATTCGATTCATGCCGCCGCCTTTGCCGGTTCAGGTGCAGGTCCGATGTTCACTTCGTCCTCGCCGTCGACCTCCTCGACGCACACGTACACGCGCTGCTCCTGCGAGGTCGGGATGTTCTTGCCCACGTAGTCGGGGCGGATCGGCAGCTCGCGGTGGCCGCGGTCGATCAGCACGGCCAGCTGAACCCGCGCCGGCCGGCCGTAGTCGAAGATCGCGTCGATCGCCGCCCTCACCGTGCGGCCGGTGTAGAGCACATCGTCGACGATCACGATCGTCTTGTGGTCGACGCGGAAGTCGAGGTGCGTGGCGTGGACGACCGGCGCGCCTGGGCGCGTGGCGAGGTCGTCGCGGTAGAAGGAGATGTCCACATCGCCCAGCGGCACATTCGGCTCGAGCAGTTCGCTCGTCAGTGCCTGTAGCCGCTTGGCCAGCACCGCGCCGCGACGGTGGATCCCGACAAGCGCCACCGCGCCGTCCGGGTTCTTCTCAACAATCTCGTGTGCGATCCGCACCAGCGTGCGGCGCATGTCATCGCGGTCGAGCACGACCGTTCCCATCTCAACGCGCTCCTTCCTGGCCTCACTGGACCGGGTTAAAGGGGCCGACTCGAGTGAGGGTAACAGTGGTGGCGGTCGGACGGCGGCGGTCGTCGCGCTTCGGCCCCGGGGTCATCGATGGTGGCGGCGCGGTTGGGCTTTAACGGCGGGCACCTGGAGAGGGGCCGGGCTGGGCTGCCGACGCGAGGCGGCTCGCGGAGCATGCACAACCTGACAATCGACGCCGGCACGGCGAACAGTGGCGTGATCCGCATGTGGGGCATGCGCGATACGCCACGGTCACGCCGATCGCCCTCCATTGTCATGTTATGCATGTCGCCCGCTCGCGCCCAAGCCGCTCGTCCGCCCAACCGCTCAGGTCCGCCGGCGCACGAACGGCTGCGCCGCGGCCCAGCCCGGCGTCTCTCCAGGTGCGCGCCGTTAAGCACCCGCCGGCAATGACCACCCTCCTAGGCGGGAGGCCGCCGGCGATACAACACGTGCGCCAATCCCGCGTGCATGATGTCGCGCCCGTATTCGAACCCGGCCTTGTCCATGACGCGCCGGGATGCGACGTTGTCGGGCAGCGTGAACGCCACGATCGAGAGCAGTTCGAGCTGCTCGAACGCCACCGCCACGCATGTGTGAGCCAGCTCGGTGGCGAGCCCTTGACCCCAGCGCTCGGGGATGATCGCCCAGCCGGCCTCGACGTCCTGCAGGCCCGCGGTGAACGTGTACTGCAGGCCGCCGCGTCCAACCGCCTCCCCGGTCTCGCGGTCGCGGATCAGCCACGTGCCGAAGCCGTGGCGATCCCAATGGTCGACCTTGGCGGCGAGCGCGTTGATGATCTCGGCTTCGCTCGGTGCCGTCGGCCGGGACCAGAGCGTGGCACCGACGCGGGGGTCGCAGAGCAGCCGACACTCCTCGGGCGCGTGCTCGACACGCAGGCGCTCGAGCACCAGACGCTCGGTCTCGAGCCGATCGATCGTGCCGGTGCTCATCCCGCCGTGTCCGCCATCGCCGCCGCCTCCTCGTCCTCGGTCGGCTGGCGGTCCTCCCACCGGATGAGCTCGGGCTCGCCCCGCTCGGGGAACGGGATCTCGACTGAGTCGAAGTCGCGCGGGAGCACGGTCCGCGGGAAGATCGCCCGCGCCTCGTCGCGGATGAGGCCGACCGGGTAGCGGCTCGAGAAGTGCGTGAGCGCGAGCATCGTCACGCCGGCGTCCCGGGCGAGTGTGGCCGCCTGGGCCGCGGTCGAGTGGCCGGTCTCGGCCGCCCGGTCGTGCTCCTCCTCGGCGAACGTCGCCTCGTGCACCAGCAGGTCGGCCTCGTGGCTGGCGATCTGGAGCGTCTCACAAGGCGAGGTGTCGCCCGAGATCACGATCTTGCGCCCCGCGCGCGGCGGCCCGAGCACCTGCTCCGGGCGAACGCCGCGGACCGTTTCGCCGTGCTGGAGGCGCCCGAACTCCGGGCCGGGGACGACCCCGAGGGCGGTGGCGGTCTCCGGGTCGAACTGCCCGGGCCGTTCGTCCTCGTAGATCACGTACCCGAAAGCCTGCCCGCCGCGATGCGCCACGGGCACCGGCGCGATCGTGTAGCCGTCGCGGGGCAGCAGGTCACCGGGGGCGAGCTCGATCAGCTCGAGCTCGTACCGTACCCGGCCCGCCGCGCGCAGCGCCAGGGTGATCAGCTCGCGCACGCCCGGCGGACCGTGGATCGCAAGTGGCCGCTCCCGGGCTCGCAGGTCAAAGGTCTTCAGCAGCCCGGGGAGTCCGAGCCAGTGGTCGGCGTGGAAGTGGGTCAGGAACACCTCGGTCAGCTCGGTTAGCCCCACCGATTGCACGAGCTGGCGCTGGGTCCCCTCGCCGCAGTCGATCAGGATGCGGTCGCCACCGCGGCGCACCAGCACCGCCGGCAACCCGCGGCGCGATGTCGGGATCGAGCCCGCGGTGCCGGCGAAGAAAACCGAGAGGTCCACCGCGCCCAGTCTGTCAGCCGAGCACGATGAGCTCGAACGCCACCTGCCCGCCGGCCACGGTGGCGATTCCCATCGTGTGGCTCGGTGCGCGCCGGCGCTCGGTCGGGCTCCCCGGGTTGAAGATCTGAAATCCGTCCGATGCGAGCTCGTGCAGCGGGATGTGCGAGTGCCCGAACACCACCGCGTTCGCGTCCGGAAACCGCCTGCGAAGGCGCGCCAGCCGTCCCTTGGCCGGCCCCGCATCGTGAACGAGCCCGATCGCGACCACGCCGGCTTTCACCGTCGCCTCCGCCGGCAGCGCCTCACGCACCTCGCTGTCATCGACGTTGCCGTGGACCGCGACCAGCGGCCCGTAGGCCTCGAGCTGCCGGAGCACCGGCAACCTCATCACGTCGCCGGCGTGGAGGATCAGATCCGCGGACCGGAGCCGCTCGATGCACTCCTCGGGGAGCCGCCGGCTCCCGCGCGGGAGGTGCGTGTCCGAGATGACTGCGATCTGCACGGTAAGCTGCTCCTGATCCGAGATGGTCCTCGGAAACTAAGGCGCCCGTAGCTCAGGGGATAGAGCGCTCGCCTCCGGAGCGAGAGGTCGCAGGTTCAAATCCTGCCGGGCGCGCCTCCTAGAAGCCCCGCTAACGCGGAGTATTCTCTTAGCCGTGACGCGGCGCGGCGCCCACCTCCTGGATCGGGCACAGACCGGCAGCAACCACGGGCGAGCATGCTTCAGCCCGCCCGTGGTTGGCCGCTTCCGGCCGCTGTAGAAACGGGCGATCTGTTGCGTCCTTTGACTCTCGCACTACATTGCGTTACATCGGGCTCGCAATGTGAGCGCCGCAGCGCTAACAGCGGGCCTGCCGGAACCGTCACTGCGGCGCTCTGCCCGCAGGGCTGGCCGCGCCTCTCGATGGACATGCCACGACCGAGCAAGACCGTGCATCATCAGCGACCGAGATCCTTGCGCACGCGATCTCGTGGACCTGAGGTCGGAGGACTCACGGCCAGAAGACGCGAGAAAGCCCCGGTTGGTCGTGTCGCGACGAAGGGCCCACGAGAACGTCCGCGCTGGCAAGACCTCGTCGGTCCCGCCCTTCTAGGTGGCCGAGATCGAAGCCAGCGGTCGAGCTCGCCGGCGGAGGTCGGGGAGCAGCGTAGGGCGCCGGAGCCGTCAGGCGGAACCCCCTAAGCGCTAGCGGGTGGGTTGGCTCGCTGCGGTCGGCCGCGCCCGCCGTGAAACGTCTGTGTCCGGCTAGTAGACGCGTCCATAAGTTCTGATCGTTAGGCGGCGAGCGCGAGCTGAGGCTCGTGCCGGTCGATTCTGGCGATCAGATTGTTGAGGTCTTGGCGGGTGAAGGTCCACTCGAACGGCCGCGCGATCTGGCGGTAGTGCTCGCCGAACCCGAGCAGCCGTTCGGCGAAGCGCGTCGAGGGTGGCGAGGTCGTTCGGGGTCAGCGCTTTGCGTTGCACGATCGAGAAGTACAGCTCGATCTGGTTCAGCCAGGAGGCGTGCACGGGCAGGTGGATCAGCCGTCGCGTTGGGCCATCGGTCTTGCATCCGTGTGATCGAGGTCTTGCCGGCGTGCGAGGAGCCGTTGTCAACGATCCAGTAGACGGTTCGGGCGGACGCGTACGGCTCGCTGCTCATGACCTGCTCCACGAGCCGGCCGAACGGCTCGATCCCCGTCTTGGGCTCGACGCGGTCGAACAGGTTCGCGTGATGGACATCCCACGCGGCGAGGTACGCGAGCGTGCCGCCACGCTCGTACTCGAACTCGTAGCGGCTCGGCCGGCCCGGCTCGGGCGCGCTGGTTTCGTGGCGTCGTCCGAGCGCTTGCAGCTGGCTCTTCTCGTCCGCGGAGATCACGTACTCGTCAGGCCGCAGCCGCTTGCCGTCGAACATGCGGGCGTAGAGGTCAAGCGCCCGACCGGCCTTGGCCGCGAACTCGGGATCGCGCTGGTAGATCCAGCACTGCTGCTGCCACGGCTTGATCGCGTCCTCATGCAACCACCGCCAGACCGTCGACGCCGACGCCTCGGTGACCGCCAGCTCGATCACGAGGCGGTACAGCTCAGTGCGTGAGAAGCGGCCCAGCGGCAGCCCGTACCGCACCGGTAGCTCGCACGCGACCGCCTTGACCGCGGCGACCTGCTCCGGGGGGGAAACGGCGCGGGCGACCCGCGCGCGGTTTGTCCTTCAACCCCTCAAGACGCTCGGTGAAGAACCGTTTTCGCCACTTCCCGACAATCCCAGCGGTCGTGTCCAACCGCACGGCGATCTCGGTGTCGTGCAACCCATCGGCGGCATAGAGCACGATCCGGGCTCGTTGCACATCCTGAAACGGCAGCTTCTCCGCCCGAGCCCGGCGCGTCAGCTCCCGCCGCTCCTCCTCCGAGAGCTCAATCCGATGTCGAGCCGGGCGTGCCATCGCGCTACATAACTTCGCCCCCGCCCGCCCGACTCCTCCAACCCAATTCTAATTCGTACTTCCGGACATCTCTACTAGTCCCTGGGGGACGATAGGTCATAGGCCCCCGTGCGCCTCATACATACGGGAGCACGCGCCCTGGCCTCCCCGCGGGCGACGTCAAGGATCGTGAGGTGTCATGCGAGAAACCCAGCTTTCGATCGCAAACCAACCTTTCGGCTCGGTTTGCGTCGATATAGGTGTGGCGACGACCGAGAGCGTGAGAATTTTTGGGGGCATCACGTGAGGGGGCTAAGCGGCTACGGCGCCCCGGGGGCAGGTCCTCCGGGGCGTCGTAGGGCGGCGCCGTCTGGGCCGGGACCGGGGGCCCGCAGCGGGGTGTACGTGGGCGTTCCCAGGAATGCCGCAGCGGGCGGCGAAAGAACCCTCGGAAGGATGGGTCATGAGAGATTGGCGTACGGTGGAGGGGCGGGGACGAATCCTCAGCCACCCTCCCGACGGCTGCCACCGGCCTCGGCCCTAAGGCTACGGGCAGTGTTCGTAACGGCGATCGGAGCCACGGCGAGCATGGGAGGCCTCGAGCCGGACGGGACAACGGTCGTGACCGTCAGGCCGTGGTGGTCAGCTATGCCGGTCGAGCGCGACGGGCCGCGCATCTCGCGCGAACCGCTGGCCGAGATCCGGGTCCGCGTCCCGCACGAGATCCCGTGCGACCGGCGCAAGGCGTACGTCGTTGCCTACGTCCAAGACCACGGCATCTGGACGAAGCTCGTCGCGTCAGAGGAGGTCGAGCGGCGCTGGCGCGGCATTGAGTGGGAATGATGGCCCGCGCGGCAGTAGGCCGCGGCGATACCCAAGGCGCGGATGCCGCGCCCTGATAGACGGAAAATGTGATCTGGCGCGTGGAGACCGAGGGCGCGGTCCACGAGGGCCATTCCCGGCTACTCTGGCTGGCGGAGACTCCAATCAGGGTGATCGACAACGCTGGTCTGTATTGGGCAGGTACTCGTGTTCCCGACGCCAAAGCGGAGTGGTGGCGCTATCAGAGGTTCTGGGACGCCGTCCGGGAATGGGAGCGCGTGGCGATTTTGACTCCGTATCCCGCGACTGAACGTACGCAGCACAGCTCACCTCCGGGCAGCGCGCCGTTCGCAAATCGCTCATGCGCTCCTGCGGCGAACGTTCTCGCGCCCGCACTGGAGCGTCTGTCAGCCCCGGCTCTTGCGCAGGTACGGGCTGGCGCCGGAGCGAGCCAGTTTGCCACCTGGAAGAACCACGTCATGCAGGCGAGCGTGGCGTCAGACAATGGGGGTGTTCGCGAGCGAGGCCGCGTTTGCGGCGGCGGCGCGGATGCTCTTGGAGTTCCGCTTGGGCAGCGACCACGGGCAAGCGGCTGCTTTCCCGCATCTCTACGGCGAACTGTTCGGCTGGTTTGAGCCGTCCCCTGCCCAGCACGCGACTGCGCATGAGGCATTCGAAGTCACGCTCTCCGACAGCAAGGATGCGCTCAGGAGGCGGCAGTGCTGGTCGAGGTGCCTGGCGACGATGTCAGCCCCCGCCGCTCGTCGCCCCAGTTCCCCCTGTCGCGCTGGGGGTGGTCGTCACGACGCCGCTGGCGCTGATAGATCCGCTCGAGTCGCCCGACCCGCTGGCATTGCCGGACGTGCTCCCGCTGTCGGAGCCGCTGCTGCCGCCCGAGCGGCTACTGCTGCTCGAGCCGTTGCTGCTGCCGGAGCCGAGGGCGCTGCCTGAACCTGTGGGGGTGCCGGAACCGTTACCGGGGGAGCGGCTGCCGTTGCCATAGGTGCTGTCGTAGTTGGGGGTGGAGATCGTCCCTGTGCTGCTGGCAGAACTGCCGGCACCGCCCCATGCGCCGCTGTTCTGGCCGCTCATAATAGGCGTGGTGCTCGCCGTGACGTTGGCCGTCAGGCCGGGACGGCGGCTAAAGGTGGCCGATCTCTTATGGGGAGCAACGCGAGCCGAGGACGAATGCTCGGGAGAGCGCGTGTCGCGGTTCGATTTACCCGGAGCGAGGGTGTTTGGACGGGGCCTCGCAGCGATCGCAATGCCGCTCGCCCGGGCCGGCTTCACACCAGTGGTCACCGTCGGTGTTCGATAAGGGCCCGCTCCGTTTGCGCGGAGCGCTAATCCGATCCCTAACGCAATGCCAGCCGCGAGGATCGCTACCGGCACTTTCCAGGCGCCCCGAAGCCCGGAAAGCCACCCGAGTCCTAGACGAGCTGACCGCCCGCGGTGTCCTACAGCGTGCAAGCCGTTGTGAACATGCGCACCGGATTCACCAACCAGGCGCTTGATGCCTCTCGCGAAATCGACAGCGGCCGCGCGCGTTCGCCGAAACCGAGTCTCGCCGGAAGTATCGACCGGCGATTGGCTGGCCTGGGTGCCACCGGGCACACCGCGGTCCCGAGGCCGCACAGCGTGACTCGACGTAGCGGCGGCTTGACCACGGTCGCCGACTCGGAGGAAGCCACCATCGGCTTCGGGCGGCCTGCCCTGCCCGACGGTCGGCGCCGCGAACTTGACGGCCTCGTTCCAGCCACCCTGATCATCGGAGCGACGGACCGCCTGCGCGCCAGCCGTGTCGCCGCGATCCTCGAGCAGCACACCGAGATTCAGAGCTGCGGCCTCGTCGCCGCGCTCCTCCGCACGCCGGTAGGCCTGCTCCGCCTCGGCCAGCCTCCCCACATCGCTGAGCAGCTCAGCCAGATAGAACGCCCCATTCGCGTCGCCCCGATGATCAGCGCGACGGTAAGCCCCTTCAGCACCAGCCGTGTCGCCACGATCCTCGAGCAGCACACCGAGGTTCACAGCAGCGGCAGCGTGACCGCGCTCGTCCGCATGCCCGAACGCCTCCTCCGCCTCCGCGAGCCTGCCCTCCTCAGCAAGCCGTACACCGACCTCGAACGCCCGATTTGCGGTCTCGCGGTCATCAGCGCGACGGTAAGCTGCCTTGGCACCAGCCGTGTCGCCGCGCTCCTCGAGCAGCACACCGAGATTCAGAGCGGCGGCCGCGTCGCCGCGCTCCTCCGCACGCCGGTAGGCCTGCTCCGCCTCGGCCAGCCTCCCCACATCGCTGAGCAGCTCAGCCAGATAGAACGCCCCATTCGCGTCGCCCCGATGATCAGCGCGACGGTAAGCCCGTTCAGCACCAGCCGTGTCGCCACGATCCTCGAGCAGCACACCGAGGTTCACAGCAGCGGCAGCGTGACCGCGCTCGTCCGCATGCCCGAACGCCTCCTCCGCCTCCGCGAGCCTGCCCTCCTCAGCAAGCCGTACACCGACCTCGAAACTCCGGTTCGCATCGCTTTCGTCATCGGTCCGAAGCGACCCCGGCGCCGGATCGCACGAGCCGGCATTCTCCGTACCTTCTCGCACCTCCCGGGCTGGGACTTCATCGCTCGCTGGGCGACTGCACCCCTTCCCAGGGGCGCAGAGCGCGTTACGTGCGAACCGACCGCACCGCTTGCACTGCTCGGTCATGGCGCTGACTCGACTTCGCCTACCTGCCGGGCATGGGGCTTAGCGCTTTCGCGAGGATTGCTGCAGTCGAAAGGCGCACACCGTCTGCCTACACCTGTTTCTTGTGCGATGGGAGCGACCGGGCTCGCGGAGGTGCCGCCTGGCGCGCCAAGAATTCTCGCCAAGATCCGAACCGGGCCCACGCGAGGCTCCTGTTCACTTGCGACTTGCCTGGGTGCCCGACCATACCCGCGGACGACCAATCCTGAAAGACCGGGCACCCCTACGAAAGACCAGTCTTCTCACTCAAACACCACTCGTCTGTCCGATCAGCCGACCTTGGAACGCTGTAGGGTCAGCCCGCGTTTGGAGTGGCGTACTTGTTCGCAGCACCGATCCCTCGTTTGGGGCAGCGTTGAGACCGATCAAGCATTGCGTGGAACGGAGCGTGTGGCGGTGTTCGCATTTGCGGCCCCTGGCCAGGCTCCTCAGCCTTCTGTCCTTAGCGCTTCTCTCGGCCGCTTTACCGTCGTGGCTGTTTGTCGGCGTTGCTACGGCGGCTACCCTGCCGTCGAACACTGCGCCGCCCACGATTTCGGGTACGGCGCAGGACGGCGACACCCTGACTGCCACACACGGAACCTGGTCCGGCACGGCTCCGATCAGCTACTCCTACCGCTGGTCCGACGGCAAAACGGGGAAGACGAACAATCTCTCTGCAGCCGACATTGGGCAGAACATCAGCGTCACGGTCACGGCGTCCAACTCAGCCGGCAAAGCGTCGGCTACGAGCGGGACCGTCGGACCTGTGATCCCGGCAGCACCAGTGAACACCAACCTGCCCGCGGTCAGTGGCAATCTTGAGCAGGGCGACACGCTGAGCGTGAGCACTGGCACCTGGAACAACAGCCCGAGCGGTTACTCGTATAGCTGGCAGGATTGCGATAGCGCAGGCGGCATTTGCTCAGAGATCAGCGGCGCGACGGCGGCCAGCTATACCCTACAGGCCTCGGATGTTGGCAGCACCATCAGGTCCGTCGTGACGGCCAGCAACGCGGGTGGGAAAGCATCCGCAACCAGCAATCAGACCGCCGTCGTGGTTGCTCGCGGCACGCTTCCCACGTCGGCGGCCAGCACTACGGTGCTCCTGACGTCTCCCAACACGGCGGTCACCAATGAGAATGTGACGTTGATCTCGTCGGTTACGTCTACGGTGACCGGTGCTGCGCCGTCGGGAACGTTGTCCTTTGACGACGATGGCACGCCAATCAATGGTTGTGCAGGCATGCCGGTTACACCTAGCGGACAGAGCGTGACGGTCGCGTGCCAGACGTCATTCGCAGCGTCAACGGCACAACTCACTGCGATCTTCACGCCGAGCGCGGGTGCGATCGTGGCCGGTTCCACCAGCGCGACGAATAGCTTCACCATCAACCGTGATGCAAGTTCGATCCTCCTCAACGTTTCGAATTCCGTTAACGTAGGCGTGAGTACGGTCTACACAGTCACGGTTGCACCCCCCGCTGTCCGCCCGGGTCCGGTCGAGCCGTCCGGCTCGGTCGAGTTCCTCGACGGCGGACAGCCGATCGGTTCATGCCTCAACCAGGAGCTGACGAACGGCGGCGCGACATGTACGGTGACCTACCGGGCGGCCCGCACCCACACCATATCGGCCCGCTATCTCGGCGACGCCAACTTCACTGGCTCCACCTCACTGGCGGAGCCTGTGAGCGCCGTTCCCGTTCCAGCGCACGTGCTCGGCACCATCACTTCGACGCTGCAGTGGACCTTCTACTACACGCGTTGGTACACGGAAGTCCGCGCGCTCGTCGTGAACGGGGTGCCGAACGGTGCGACGGTGCGCGTCACCTGCCGCGGCGGGGGGTGTCCATTCGTCAACCACGCCACGCTCGTCACCAAGGGCAAGGCTTGTCGCGCAAACACGACGCAGCTGCACGCATGCTTAACCCACAAGGGCGTCAATCTCATGTCGGGCTTCAAGGACGGCCGGTTGTCGGTCGGAACCCAGATCGGCATCATCATCGCTCGGGCTGGTTGGATCGGCAGGTACTACGCGTTTACGGTCCGGTCTGGGAAGGGCCCGCGCATCCAGGTTGCCTGCCTTGCGCCTGGCCGAACTCGCCCCGGCGGGCGGTGCCAGCTAGAAGAGCCGTGAAAAAGTCGGGTTCCGTCCGGTGGGTTTATGACCTTCCCGGCATGCTCGCGACTCAGTCTGCTCAGGTGGGGATGTTCGATGCGGCGGTGGTGATGGGGCCGTTGCCGGAGGGGTCGTTTGTCGCGTTGTTGGCGGAGCACGGTGATCGGATCGTGCGTGATGAGGACTTCGCAGAGTGCTACTCGTCCGGGAAGGGGCGACCGTCGATCCCGCCGTCGTTGTTGGCGAGGGTGATGTTGTTGCAGCACCGGACCGGGGTCAGTGATGAGCAGGCGATGGAGCGTGTGGCGAGGGATCTGCGGTGCAAGATCGCGCTGGGGTTGGCGGTCGATCATCAGGGGTGGCATCCGACGTCGTTGACGAAGTTCCGCGCCCGGCTGCTGTTGCACAAGAAGGAAGCGCTGGCGTTGGAGAACACCTGGCGCTGCGCGCGCTCCTGGGCCAACCGCAACGCGAGGGCTGACCTCGGGGCGGCGCCACGAGCGGATCGCCGCTCGCGGCGATTGACCCGCCCGCCGCGGCCTCCCCACGGGTCGCCACGGTGCTCACCCTCGCGAACGCGGTCGAAGCGCGCGTCAGAGCTGTTCGCGCTTACCGAGGAACGGCTCGCCTGCGCACGGCGATCGCGCTGTCGACGCCGCGCTCGACCAGCTCTCCGGGCGCAGGCGTGGCGCTGGGCGAATTGGCAGACGACGATCTCGTCTGCCGAAATCCCCGCCTATCGCCCCCAAACAGCGGCAATCCGACGACCAGCGCCGCGAACGCGAAGGGCGCTAATCGCCAGTAACGACGGGGGTTTCCGCGCGCCTCGAGGCGTTGTACGGAGCCGCCTCCGGAGCGAGAGGTCGCAGGTTCAAATCCTGCCGGGCGCGCTACGCGGCAGTCGCGACCTCGCGCAGCACCGCCAGCGCGGCTCGCTCGATCCGCGAGACCTGCATCTGGCTGCATCCGATGATCGGGCCGACATCCGCTTGCGAGAGACCGTGGAAGTAGCGGAGTCTCAAAATCAAGGCTTCGCGCGCGGGCAGCCGGCGGAGCGCGTCGGGCAGCCAGTCGTGTTCGCCGTCGGGCGGAGCGGGAAGCAGGTCGAGCAACTCGGTGTCGCCCTCCTCCGTGGCCGGAACGTTGAGGGACAGAGGTGTCCGATGGTTGCCCTGCTCCCAAAGCGTCCGAGAGAGTCCGCTCCGGATCTGCCGTCCGCGCCGGATCGCGCCTTCGATCCGGACGACGGCGTACGCGGTGAAGCTTCCGCGGCCGGGCTGGAACGCGCGGCCCGCGAGGATCAGGCCCCAGAAGGCGTCCGAACGGGTGTCGTCCGGATCCTCCCGTCCCCAACGGCAACGCTTGTGCGCGATCCTCTCGGCGAGGCGAACGTGAGTCTCTACGAGGCGAGACCGCTCGGCATCGAGCGCCCACTCATCCGCCCCAGGGCAACACACAACGGCTTGCATGCGACTCCAAATCGAAAGTGGCCGCAGGCACCGGAAGGGCCTCCGCGACCTTGTGGACAGTCGGACGGTGTCTCGGTTCACGCGCGGTGTGACTTAAGTCCCGTGTGCGAAATGGCACAGCTTTCGGCTCTCGGTCTAACGCCCCATCCGGAGGTCCGCTCGTACGGTTGCATGATTGTGTGACTCCGCTTAAACGCAGCGTGCGTTAGCCGCGGCTTAGGTCAGACGCGGTCGAGCGCCTTGACCTCGGTTATCCGACGAGAGCCTTGGGTAGACGCGATGGCAGTGAAGGTTCTCGTCGTCACGAGCGAGCCGATCAGCGCCCCGCAACTCCGGGATGCGCTCGGCACCGACACAGACCCGACTGATGCGGAGGTCATGGTCGTGGCGCCCGCGTTGTCCGAGAGTGCGCTCCGCTTCTGGATGTCGGACGCCGATGAGGCGATCGCGAAGGCTGATGAGGTCCGCCGGACCAGCGTCGCGAAGCTAGACGAAGCCGGCGTGGCGGCGAGCGGCGACACCGGCGAGGGCGACCCCGAGACGGCGATCGAGGACGCGCTCAAGACGTTCGGCGCCGACCGGATCGTGGTGTTCACCCACGAGGCCGGCGATCTGCGCTACCGCGAGGACCTCGATCGCGACGAGCTCGCCGAGCGCTTCGGGCTGCCCGTCGACCACGCGATCATCTAGTCCTCGGCAAGCCGGCGCAGCAGCGATTTGGCGTTGGCGGGCGCGAATCCGCGCCAGTCGTTGTTGAAGTAGGCGAACACCTGCTCTCGCCGGCGCCACTGCGCGATCCGCCGCGCCCACGTTTCGATCTCGGTCGCCGAATAATTGCCGGCGCGACCCCGAGACCCGTAGTGGAAGCGGACGAACCGCCAAGAGGCAGTGGCGTCGAGCGTCTGGAACGGCCGCTCGGGATGATCGCCGATCACCAGCGCGACCTCCCGCGATCGCAGCGCGTCCAGCACCTCCGGGGCGAACCAGCTCTCGTGGCGGAACTCGATCGCGTGTCTGCCGGGAGGCAGCAGCTCGAGCCAGCCATGGAGGCGCGCGTCGTCGCGATGGAAGTTCTCGGGCAGCTGCCACAGCACCGGCCCGAGCTTGCCGGCGTCGATCATGGGCGACAGCGGCTCGTAGAAGCGCTCGATCCCCTGGGCGATGTCGACCAGCCGCTTGATGTGGGTCAGGTACCGGCTCGCCTTGACCGCGAACAGGAACGCCGGCGGCGTCTGCTCGACCCAGCCGGCGACCGCGTCGCGGCGCGCGAGCCGGTAGAACGTGGAATTCACCTCGACGGTGTCGAACACCGATGCATAAATCTCGAGCCAGCGGCGCTTCGCGACGCGCTCTGGGTATAGGCCCCCGCGCCAGTCGTCGTACATCCAGCCCGAGCAGCCGATGCGTACCGGCTTCATCGGGTGGGTAGGGGCCGGAGAGGATGACCGCAGTGCAAGCCGAATACCCGCCAGCCCCGGTCCCGCCGCGCCCCTCCCTGACGAACCTCCGCAAGGCCGTCCAGGAATGCCGCGCGTGCGACCTTTGGGAGGCCGCCACGCAAGCCGTGATGGGAGAAGGGCCTCGGCACGCCGAGCTGATGCTCGTCGGCGAGACGCCGGGTGATCGCGAGGACCTGGAAGGTCACCCGTTCGTCGGACCCGCCGGTGGAGTGCTCGATCGCGGGCTGAAGCGCGCCGGCATCGCGCGCGAGGACGTCTACCTCACGAACGCCGTCAAGCATTTCCGCTACAAGCTGCGGGGGAAGCGGCGGATCCATCAGACACCCGACCGTTGGCAGGCGAACGCGTGCCTGCCGTGGGTGCAAGCCGAGATCAAGTTGGTGCGCCCACGCGCACTTGTGTGCCTCGGTGTGGTCGCGGGGCAGTCGCTGCTCGGGCCGCAGATCCGGATTGGTCGGGACCGAGGCAAGCGGTTCGAGTCCGACCTGGCCGACCTCGTCACGCTGACCACGCATCCGTCGGCGATCCTGCGTGCCGACGACGACGAGCGCGACCGCGCGATGGACATGTTCGTCGCAGATCTGATGGAGGTGGCGGAGTGGCTGAGCGCAAGGTAGTCGTCGTCACCGGCGCCTCGGGCGGCGTCGGTCGGGCGGTCGCTCATGAGTTCGCCAAGCACGGCGCAGCGGTCGGGTTGATCGCCCGGGGGCGCGCCGGACTCGACGGCGCCGCGCGCGAGGTCGCCGACCTCGGCGGGGTGGCCTACGCCCACCAGGCCGATGTCGCGGAGTTCGACGAGGTGAGCGCCGCCGCCGACGCGATCGAGGAGCGCCTCGGAGCGATCGACGTGTGGATCAACAACGCGATGACGACCGTATTCGCGTTCCTCGACGACATCGACCCTCACGAGTACGAGCGCGCCACCCGGGTCACCTACCTGGGAGCTGTGTGGGGAACCAAGGTCGCGCTCGCACGGATGCTGCCCCGCGACCGCGGCACGATCGTCCAGGTCGGCTCGGCGCTCGCCTACCGGGGGATCCCGCTCCAAGCGCCGTATTGCGGTGCCAAGCACGCGATGAAAGGCATGTTCGAGTCGCTGAGGTGCGAGCTCCGTCACCGTGGCTCGAGCGTCCACGTGACGATGGTCCAGCTGCCCGGGATGAACACGCCCCAGTTCGACCACTGCCTGAGCAAGATGCCACGCCACCCGATGCCGGTGCCGCCGATCTTCGAGCCCGAGGTCGCGGCGCGGGCGATCTATTGGGCCGCGCACCATCGCCGGCGGGAGCTGTACGTCGGCCTTCCGACGGTCTACACGATTATCGGCAACAAGCTCGCGCCGTGGCTGGCCGAGCGTTACCTGGCGAAGACTGCGGTGGATGGCCAGCAGACCGGCGAGCGATTTGACGGCACGGCGGCCGCGAACCTGTTCGAGCCGGTCGACGACGACCACGACGAGGGCGCCCGCGGGATCTTCGACGACCAGGCCCACCACCGCAGCGAGCAGGCCTGGCTCAGCCGGCACCGGCGCGCGTCGGGGCTGGCTGCTGCCGCCGCCGCGGGCGGCGCCGCTGCCGCTCTGCTGACGCGCCGGCGCGCTTGAGGTCCAGGCGCTCGGCCAGGCGCGAGGCGAGCGCCATGATCGTGAGCGCCGGGTTGGCCGAGCCCTGCGTCGGCATCACGCTCCCGTCGGCGATGAACAGGTTCGGCACCTCCCAGCATCGGTGATCGCCGTCGACCACGCTGTGCTCGGGGCGTGAGCCCATCCGGCACCCGCCGACGAGATGGGCATAGCGGTCGACGACGAGGACGTCCTCGGCCTCGCCGGCCTCGAAGATGTCGTGCAGGATCTGCTTGGCGAACGCGATGTTCTTGCGGTCGTTGTCGCACTGCGAGTAGTCCATGCGCGCCACCGGAGTGCCGTTGCGGTCGGTGACGCTCGGCACCACCGTCACCCGGTTGTCGGGCCGCGGCAGCAGCTCGGACAGGATCCCGAGCGTGTACCAGTGGTTGTAGTCGCGCATGTACTCGCGCAGCGCCTTCCCCCAGTGGCCGTGGCCGACCACGTGGTTGGCGTGCTCGATCGGCAGCGGGCCGACGGTCTGGATCGAGAAACCGCGCGCGAAGTCCCGCCTAAGGTCGGTCTCGTAGAACTGCTCTGAGGAGATCTCCGGGGGTGGCGCCTTGTACATCCGCATCTCCTCGGGGAAGCGCCCAGCGATCTGAGGCGCGCCCTGGACCATCACGTAACGCCCGACCTGGTCGTTGCCGTTGGCGAGGCCGTGGGGAAAGCGGCGGCTGGTCGAGTTGAGCAGCAGGCGCGGAGTCTCGATCGAATAGCCCGCGACCGCGACAGCATCGGCGCGCTGGAACCGCTCGCGACCCTCGCTCATGTACCTGACCCCCGTCACGGTGCCGCTCGCGTCGTCGACCTCGATGTCGATCGCCATGCAGTCCGCGCGGATCTCCGCGCCGTGCTCGATCGCGTCGGGTATGTGGGTCACGAGCGGCGACGCCTTCGCGTTGACCTTGCACCCCTGCAGGCAGAACCCGCGGTAGATGCAGTGGGGCCGGTTGCCAAACGCGCCGTTGGTGATTCCCACGGGGCCGACCCGCATCTCGATCCCGAGCTTGCGCGCGCCGCCCCGGGCCACCTCGGCGCCCCCGGCGATCGGGTGCGCGGTGTGCGGATAGCGGTGCGGGTCGCCCCACGGCCAGTAGTCGCCTGCCACCGGCAGCTCGAGCTCGAGGCGCTCGTAGTGCGGCTTCAGATCCTCGTAGGAGATCGGCCAGTCCGCCCCCACGCCGTCGCGGGTGTACACCTCGAAGTCGGACGGATGGAAGCGGGGGCAGTAGCCGGCGTAGTGGACCATCGAGCCGCCGACGCCGTGACCGCAGTTGTTCTTGCCGAGCTCGACCGGATCCGATCCGCCGATGACCCGGTCCTCGGTCCAGTACAGCCGGTGCGAGCCCGCCTCGTCCGACACCCAGTCCTCGTCCGGATCCCAGAACGGCCCCGCCTCGAGTACGACCACCTTCCACCCGCGGCGCGCGAGCCGCTGCGCGAGCGTCCCGCCGCCCGCGCCGGCGCCGACGATCACCATGTCGACCGGGTAAGCGTCGTCGTAGCGCGCCATCCGCTCACGCGGGACCGCGCGCCGATGGACGTCGAGCAGGAACGCCGAGTCGTTCTCGGGCGGGCGGAGCGCGCCCCGCGCCAGCGTACGCAGGTTATGGCGCAGGCTCATCCTCCGCTCCCCGGGAGTTCTGCGCCAGCCGAACTCCCAATGGAGTCGGCGTTAGCCGACTCCACGCCCTCCCAGCTCTCGCGCTGCCCAGCGCCGATGCGCGCGTAGCCGCGCGGGTAGGCTGGCCCGCCGAAGCCGATCTCGTTCCACGCCCACGGGTGCGAGTAGAACGCGCTCAGGATCGCGCGCGTCACGACCTTCCAGGCGCGCGCGGGCGGGAGCTCGTCCCACACCTCACCGTGGAGGTCACCTTCGGCGAACGCCTCGACAACGCGCTCCTGGACCTCGAACGCCGCATTGACGAAGTCAACGGCGCCGTGCTGGCGGGCCGCCGCGTCGAGCCCGAGCGCGACCCGCCGCCACGTTTCGGGGTCGTCTGGCATGTCGTCGTAGCGGAACCCGTCCAGCTCGCCCGCGAACAGCTTCGCGTCGACCATGTTCAGCACCGGAATCTTCGGGTCGTCGTCCTGGGCCAGCACGAGATCGCAGAACGCGCCGAGCGTCAAAGCCTCGGGTCCGGTGAAGAAGCGGATCGGCGGGACGTTCTCCACCCGGTCGAGGACCAGCCGGCGCGTGACCGGATCCCAATGATCGACCTCGTCGAGAACGTCGTAGTCGGGGTAGCGGCCGCGCATCTGTGGCGTCACGCCCTTGCGCTGCACTGGGACGCCGGAGGGCATTCAGTGCTCGCGCCCAAACGCGGCCGCCGCCAGCCCGAGGGCGCCGACCAGCGCGAGCGAGCCCGGCGCGAGGAGCGGCGGTCCCATCACGATGTTGAATAGCGGCTCGTCGAACCCTCCGGGCTTGCGGGCGACTCCCCGCACGTGGGTGACCACTCCGATCAGGCCGTCCAGGCAGTACAGCGCCGACACCGCCGGCAACACGGTCTTCGCGGCGCGCTCGGAGCGAACTCCCGCGAGGCCGGCCGCGGTCAAAGCCGGCGACAGCGCCACCGGCGTCCACATCCACTTGTCGCCGAACGACCCCTTGAAGTGCTCGAAGTAGATCTCGAGCCCCAGCGGGAGCGCGCTGAGCGCGGTGGCGGCGGCGAGCGTCCGCTGCATCCGGCCGTTGCGGACGTTGTCCCACCAGCGGCTAGGCCGCATAGCGCTCGGCCTCCCCACGCTTGAGCTCGAGTCCGATCCCCGGACGCTCGAGATCGGGGACGAGTGCGCCGTCGACCGGATCGACCACGCCGTCGAACAGCATGTGCTCGATCCGCACGTGGTCGTGGAAGTACTCGAGGTGGACGAAGTTCTCGAGCGCGGTCGCCGGGTGGAGATGGATCGACGGCCCGCAGTGAAGCGACAGCGGCACGCCGTGGGCCCGACACAGCGCCCCGACGCGGAGTAACTCGGTAATGCCGGCGCAGCGCGTGACGTCGGCCTGGAGCACGTCGACCGCGCCTGCCTCGAGCATCCGCCTGAAATAGACGGCGTCGTACCCGTACTCGCCCGCCGCGATCTCCATGCCCGCCGGCGCCCGGTCGCGGAGGACCCGGAGTCCCTCCAGATCGTCGGATGACACGGGCTCCTCGAACCAGCTCACCCGGGCCTCGTCGGCGAACCGCCCCGCGAGGTCGAGGGCCTGCTTGCGCGAGTACGCACCGTTAGCGTCGACGAACAGGCGAGCCTCCGGGCCGATCGCCTCGCGGGCGAGCCTCACCCGCTCGGGATCCTCGTCTGGGACCGAACCCACCTTCATCTTGACGCGCGGGATCCCGTCCTGCACCCAGCCGGCGAGCTGCGCCGCCAGGCGCTGGGGCGAGTACGCGGTGAAGCCTCCCGAGCCATACACCGGGACCCGATCCCGCGCCATCCCCAGCAGACCGCACAGGGGCAGTCCGAGCAGACGCGCCTTCAGATCCCAGATCGCCAGGTCGACCGCTGCGATCGCCATCGAGGTGATCCCGGGCCGGCCGAGGTTCCGGGTCTGCTCGACCATCGCCGCCCACGCCGCCTGCGGCGCCATCGCGTCGTGGCCGTGGACGACCCCGGCGAGCTTGGAGGCGATCAGCTTCGCGGTCGAGACGTCGGCATACGTGTAGCCGAGACCGCACTCCCCGCCGCCGCGGGCGTGCACGACGACGATCGTCGTCGCGTTCCACGCGAGCGTGCCGTCCGCCTCAGGGGCGTCGGTCGGGATCGTGTAGGCGCCGACGTCGAGCTGCTCGACGGGAGCCTGCGCCCGGATAGCGGTGGCGCTCATCGTCCCGGAAGGAATTCTTCGACCTTCTGCTTGAACGACTGCTTCATGATGTCCTTGGCGTCGGGGTCCCCCGCGAGCAGGGAGGAGGTGAGCGCCTTGGCCTGCTCGATCGTGATGTGCGGCGGCAGCGGCGGGACCGAGGGATCGGTCAAAGCCTCGAGCACGACTGGTCGGTCCGAGCTCAGGGCGTCGTCCCAAGCGGGGCCCACCTGATCGGCCGTGTCCACGCGGATGCCCTTCAGCCCGAGCAGCTCCGCGTAGCGCGCGTAGGAGAAGTCCGGGAGATCCTGGGACCCCTCGAATTTCGCGTCCCCCTCCATCGCACGCTGCTCCCAGGTCACCTGGTTGAGGTCGCGGTTATTGAGCACGAGCACGATCAGCCGCTGGTCGGGCCACTGATCGCGGTACTTGGCGATCGTGATCAGCTCGTTGATCCCGTTCATCTGCATCGCGCCGTCCCCGACGAGCGCGAACACCGGCCTCGCCGGGTACGCGAACTTGGCGGCGATCGCGTACGGGACGCCCGGGCCCATCGTCGCCAGAGTGCCCGACAGCGACGCCATCATCCCCTTGCGGAGCTTGACGTCGCGCGCGTACCAGTTCGCGGAGGACCCTGAATCGGAGCTGATGATCGCGCCGTCCGGCAAGCGCTTGGATAGCTCGTGGAAGACGAGCTGCGGATTGATCGGGTCCGCCGTGAGCTCAGCGCGGTGCTCCATCAGGTCCCACCACTCGCTCACCTCGCCCTCGATCTTCTCGCGCCACGAGCGGTCCTCCTTGCGCTGCAGGCGGGTGATCAGCGCCCTCAGCGTCTCGGCGCTGTCGCCGATGAGGTTGACCTCCATCGGGTAGCGGATCCCGATCATCTTGCCGTCGATGTCGATCTGCACGCCGCGAGCGGCCCCCTCTTCGGGCAGGAACTCCGAGTACGGGAAGCTCGAGCCGACCATCAACAGCGTGTCGCAGTCCTGCATCAGCGTCCAGCTCGGCTTGGTGCCGAGCAGGCCGATCGAACCGGTCACGTACGGAAGTTCGTCGGGGAGAACGGCCTTGCCGAGCAACGCCTTGGCCACCCCGGCGCCGAGCAGATCCGCGACCTGCGCCACCTCTTCGGAGGCGTGCAGCGCGCCCTGTCCGACCAACATCGCGACGCGCTCCCCGGCGTTCAGGATGTGCGCGGCCCGGTCGAGGTCCGCGTCGTGTGGAAGGATCCGCGGCGGCTGGTAGCCCGGGCCCGAGTGGACCGTGCCGTGCTTGTGCGCCGGTTGCGGCACGGCGTCCGCGTCCTGCACGTCGTTGGGGATGATGATCGCGGTCACCGTGCGCTCGGACAGCGCGATCCGGATGGCTCGGTCGATGAGATGGCGGATCTGGGTCGGCGCCATCGCGACCTCGACGTACTCGTGCGCGACATCCTTGAACAGGCTGTTCAGGTCGACTTCCTGTTGGTAGTTGCCGCCGATGCCGGCGCGGGCCTGTTGGCCGACGATCGCCACTACCGGCTGGTGGTCGAGCTTCGCGTCGTAGAGGCCGTTGAGCAGGTGGATCGCCCCGGGTCCCGAGGTGGCCAGGCACACCCCGACCTCGCCGGTGAACTTGGCGTGGGCGCAGGCCATGAAAGCGGCCATCTCCTCATGGCGTACCTGCGTGAACTCCGGTCCCTCCCCGTCGCTCAAGCGGCTGAAGGCACCGATGATGCCGTTGATTCCGTCACCCGGGTATCCGTAGATGCGCTTGATCCCCCAGGTGCGCAGGCGCTCCAGGAGATAGTCGCCGACCGTGTCACTCATGCCGTTCTCAGTCCTTTCCTCGCAGGCCCCCCCTAATCGATTCCCCTACCCATACGCCGACGCCGACTAACTGGCGCCGTCCGGTTGCTCACAGATCGTCCCGGCCGCCCCCGAGAGCCACGGCAGCGTCGATGTGGGCGAGGTGGGTCAGCCCCTGCGGGAAGTTGCCGAGGAGCTCGCCCGTCTTGGGGTCGACCTCCTCGGAGAACAGTCCGAGGTCGTTGCTGCGGCCAACCGCCTGGTCGAAGATAGCCCGCGCATCCTCCGGATCGCCCGCCCGGGCCAGGCACTCGGTCAGCCAGAACGAGCAGCACAGGAACGCGCCCTCGTCGCCCTCGAGTCCGTCCTCGCGCCGGTAGCGGTAGAGGAGCCCGTCGCCGGCGTCGAGTTCCTCGCGCACCGCCGCGATCGTGCGCAGCATCCGTTCGTCGTCCCACGGGACGTACTCGACCGTCGGCAGCAGGAGCAGGGCCGCGTCCATGTCGCTGCGCCCGAACGACTGGACGTAGACGCCGCGCTTCGAGTCGTATCCACGCCGCTCGATCGTTTCTCGGATTTCGTCGCGCGCCTGCTTCCAGCGCCGGACGGGGGCCCGCCGCATGCATTCGTCGGCGAGCCGGATGCCGCGATCGAGCGCGGACCAGCACAGGACCTTGGAGTGCACAAAGTGCTCGGGAGGGCCGGCCCATTCCCAGATCCCGCAGTCGGGCTCTGACCACCGCTCCGCGGCGTGATCGATCAGCGACACCAGGAACCGCCAGTCATCGTCGTTCGGCGAGTGGCCGCGGCGATGCCAGCGCCAGGTCAGGTTGACGAGCTCGCCGTAGGCGTCGAGCTGGAGCTGCCCGGCCGCGTCGTTCCCGACCCGGACCGGCTTCGAACGCCGATATCCCTCGAGCCCCTCGACGACGTCGCCCCGGAGTCGGCGCTCGCCTCCCACGCCGTACAAGATCTGGAGATCCTCGGCGTGGCCGGCGGCCGAGCGCATGATGAACGCGCGGAACGCGTCGGCCTCGTCGACCGCGCCGAGCTCGGCGAGCGCGCGGGAGCTGAAGCTCGCGTCGCGCACCCAGGCGTAGCGGTAGTCCCAGTTCCGCACGCCGCCCACGGCCTCCGGCAGCGACGTGGTCGGGGCGGCGACAACGGCGCCGCTGGGCGCGTACGTGAGTGCTTTGAGCACGATCCCCGAACGGCGCGCCGCGGCCTCGTCCGGGGTGTCCAAGCGGAGCGACGAGGCCCACTCGCGCCACCAGCGAAGCGTCGCCTCGAGCTGCTCGTCGATCGTCTGCAGGTCGGGCCCCGCGGGCGGTCCCGCGTCGACGTGCTGGGGAGCACAGTAGGTGAGCGCCAGCCGGGCCCGATCCCCGGGCCCGACCGCGAACCGCCCGACGAGCTCATGTGCCGGATCCTCGGTGAGCTCGTGCTCGCACCACACGAGCAGCGCGTCGTTGCCGCCGATCGTGCTGTGGAGGCGGTGGCCGTGGCGACGGATCCACGGCCTGACCTGGCCGTAGTCGAAGCGCGGGGCGATCCGGACCTCGACCTCGACCGACCCGCGGATCCCCTCGAGCACGCGGACGATCCGCCGGGCGTCGGTGCCGACCGCGTCGTCGCGCATGACGAAGCAGTCGAGCAGCCTCGCCTCGCCGGCGGGGCCGCGGAGCGTGGTCTCGAGCACGAGCGTGTCGTCGAGGTATGAGCGCGTGTACTCCCACGGCCCCTCGCCGGTCGGCACGATCGAGCCGTGCCCGGCGTCCTGCCGGCCGAGGAGGCGGCCGAACGCGCTCCCGGAGTCGAATCGCGGTAGGCAGCACCAATCGATCGATCCATCTTGGGCGACGAGCGCGGCGCTGTGGCAGTCGCCGATCAGCGCGTAATCGCCGATCGGTGGGTAGGCGTTGTTGCCGGGCATAGAGGACCTACTACCCGGAACGGTCCGTCAGCCGTCGCGGACCGGTCCGACGGCGGTCGCGGATCGGTCCGACGGCCATCGCTATTGTGGAGCGCCCCGTGATGCGCCGCCGCTCCCGAGCCGAAGGCCCAGACCCGCGCGGCGAGATTTCGCGGGAGGCGTGGGTACGGCTTGCCGCGTGCACGGGCGCCGCCGCCCTGCTGCAACTCGACGGGACGCTGATCACGGTGGCGCTGCCATCGGTGGCCCATGGGCTCAAGGTCTCGAGCGCCTCGACGGCGGCGATCCTCAGTGCCTACTTCGGCGCCTATGCGATCGTGCTCCTGCCCGCTGGCGCGCTGGTCGACCGCTTCGGCGCCCGCCGCCTGGCGTTGGTCGGCCTCGCGGTGTTCGCGGTCGGCGCCGGCGCCGGCGCGCTCATGTCGAGCATCGGCGCGCTGATCGCGAGTCGCGTCGTGCAGGGCGCGGGCGCCGGGCTCGTGAGCCCGGCGGCGCTCGCCGGCGCGGTGAGCGGGTTCCCGCCCGAGCGCCGCGGCGGCGCGCTCGGGATCTGGGGGGCGTCCGCCGGCGTCGCCAACCTGCTCGGGCCGCTGCTCGGCGGGCTGCTCACGGTCACGCTCGGGTGGCGCGCCAACTGGTGGGCGCTCGTCCCGCTTGCGCTGATCGCCGCGGCCGGCATCGCCCGGTGCGTGCCGCGCGCCGTCGACGATCAGGAGCCTGGCGTCAGGGGCTACACGGTCAACCGCGTCGTGCTCGCCGCCACGCTCGTCGCAGCGCTGACATTCGCGGTGATGATCGGCTGCTTCTACCTGGCCTCGCAGTACCTCCAGCGCGCCGCCGGCTACTCGGCGCTCGGCGCCTCGAGCGCGCTGGTGATCGTCGCGCTGCTGGTGGGGGCGGCGGCTCCGATCACCGGCCGGCTCGTCGACGAGCACGGCGAGCGTCTGCCCGCGATCATCGGCTTCGTGCTCGCCGGCGGCGGGCTCGCGGTGCTCGCGATTCCAGGCGTTCCGCTCTCGAGCCTGGTCACGATCGTGCCGCTGATCCCGGTCGGATTCGGCCTCGGCATGCTGTTCGTCCCCACCTCGCGCGCGGCGCTCAACGCCACGCCGCTGGCGTCGCACGGGCGGACCTCGGCGATCCTGTCGTTCGGCCGTCTCGTCGGCGCCGGCGTCGGCGCGGGACTCGGCGGCATCGTCCTCTCGGGGGGCACCGATGCCTCCACCGTGCACGACGCGTTGCTGCTCGCGAGCATCTTGTGCGTCGTGGTGGGGATCCCCGCGTCGACGCGTCTCGGGACGCCAAGCGGCGGAATCGCGCGCAGGACCCAGGTCACGTAGCACCGCAATTCGAAGCGCTGTTTTCTTCGCAGCGCTACGGGGAAGCAATCTGATCGTGGTCAGCGGGAGACCGAGCGCGCTCAACTTGCGCCTGAACAGCCGCCCGGACACCGCCGGGCTGGTGCGGGCCGTCATCGGCGGCCTCGCGGCGCCATTCGCGCTCCGCCCGGAAATGGTCAACGATCTGAAGACGGTCGTCAGCGAGGCGT
Source organism: uncultured Solirubrobacterales bacterium (assembly GCA_963701945.1). Lineage (GTDB taxonomy): Bacteria > Actinomycetota > Thermoleophilia > Solirubrobacterales > Solirubrobacteraceae > Palsa-465. Next base: position 135,981 of record CAVPBV010000006.1, read on the forward strand.
GCAACAACGCGGTCGACCACGCCTACCGCGGCGAGAGCGGGACGATCGCCGTTCGCCTGGACATCCAGCTCGAGGAGGTCGAGTTGACGGTCCGCGATTGGGGCGGCGGGTTTCAAGAACTCGCGCCTGCCGGCGACCACCTGCGAGTCGGCCTGCCGCTGATCAACGCGCTAGCGGACCGGGCGGAGTTCCTGACCGCGCCCGGCAGCGGCACCGAGGTCCGAATGGGATTCGACCTGCGGCACGACCCGCGGCGCACCGACATGCTCGTGCGGGTCGAGGAAGGCGAGGATCTCGAGGCGTGGATGCCGTGGCGCCGCGGCCTGTCCGGCGACGTCGTCGTGACGCTGCTGCCCGCGGACCTGCTCGCCAACGTGCTCGAGCCACTCGCCCGTGCGCTGGCCGCGAGGTCACGGTTCTCGCTGGAGCGCTTCTCGGACGTCTACATCGTCACGCGCGCGGTCATCAAGCACGTGCGAGCGGCCGCGAACAGCGGCCGGCTCAGCTTCTCGCTGACCGCCCGGGACCAGCGGCTCGAGCTGACGATCGGTCCGCTCAAGGCCGGCAGCGGCGAACGGCTGCAGGCGATCGGGCCCTCAGACGAGCGCGACGCCTCGGTAATCGAGCTCGCCGATGAGCTCGCGTTCGAGACGCTCGACCACTCTGAGCTGCTGCGCGTGGTTCTGATAGACCACGAGCGCGATCTCAGCAGCACGCCCGGCCAGCCGTAGGCCTGTCTACACCGGGCCAGCCGTAGGCCTACACGGGGCACGCGGCAGTAGACCTACACGGCTGGCGGGCTACTCGTCGTCGTCGTCGTCGTCGTCGTCCTCGTCCTCGTCGTCGTCGTCGGGGTCGTCCCAGCCGTCGCCGTCGTCGTCCTCGTCATCCGAGTCGTCGTCGTCCTCGGGCGGCGCACCCGGCACCTTCGGGTCAGAGCGCTTCTGCGCCCACTCCTGGGCGACGTCCTTGGTGTGCTGCTTGACCTCGTCGCTGCGGTGCTCGAGGTCGTCGGCCTCGTCGTCGAGGCGGTCCGCGAGTTCTCTGGCGTCTGTTTCCCTCATAGTCGCGACGCTACCCGAGCCGGGCCAGTCGCACACGTCGGGGTCGAAGACGGCCTCAGCGGCGGGCCCTGACGGTCAGGCCCTCGGTTGCCGGGCGGCGAACCTGCTCGAGCGGAGCGGCGCGGGCACTACCGCGCTCGAGCGGCCTGACCCACAACTCGTCGACCAGGATGCTGAACGTGGCGATGATCGGGACCGCAATCAGGAGCCCGATGAACCCGAACAGCTGGTCGACCGCCACCACTCCGATCGCCACCAACGCCGGGTGGAGCTTGACCGTTCGCGCCACGACCAGCGGTTGGATGACGTTGCTCTCGACCTGGTGGGCGAGGACGTAGATGATCGCCACGAGCACGGCCTCCTTGGTCGAGACCGTGAGCGCGAAGACGATCGGCGGGATCGAGCTCGCGAGCGCCCCGAAATAGGGCACGATCATCGCGATCGCCGTGAAAATGGCAAAGAACGCCGCGAACCGTAGGCCGACCAACTCGAGACCCAGGTACGTGAGCCCGCCGAGCACGACCATGCCCACGAACAGACCGCGGAGCCAGGCCAGGTAGGCAGTCCGGAGCCGCAGCAGGATGTGCCGGACCTGCGGGCGGCGCGGGACGGGGAACACGCGGACGAATCCGTTGACCAGTGGCTCGGGATGGATCGCGGTGTACAGCGCGGTCAGCAGGACGACCACGATCGCGGCGGCGGCCGCCGCGACGCTGGCCCCGAACGAGGCGACCGGGCCGAGCAGCTTGGTCGGATCGTGGGTGTAGTTGCTCACGAAATGCTGGACCTGCTTGGTGATGTGGCCCGGCGATGAGCCGGTGAGGCGCCCGAGCCGGCGGGTGAGCGAGTCGCCGATTGCAGGCAGGGACGCCGCGAAGTGGTTCACCTCGCTGGTGAACACCGGCACGATGAGGGCCACCAGTCCGGCGAGCGCGGCCAGTCCGAGGAGCAGACCGAGCGCCGCTCCGATCGCCCGCGGCACCCGCCAGCGCTGAAGCAGGTCGGCGAACGCCGACAGCGGTGTCGCGATGATCACGACGATCAGGACGCCGAGGACCAGGCTCGTCAGCGCTTGGAAGATCATTGCGGCGATCACCAGCCCGAATGCGAGCAGGACCGCCTTGTAGATAACCCCGGGAGTGATCTTGGACTCACCCATTCTCCCTATCTGCCCCGGATCGAGGTCCGTGTACCAGTGCGCCGGAATCGTGCATGGCAGGCTGTGTCGCGTGCCCCGCCTCCGTACTCGGCCAACCACCCTCGCCCGGGCGGGCAATCTCGTCGCCGAGCGCGATCCTCGGCGGCCCACCGGGCGTCTGCTGCGCCAGGGCGACATGGATGCCTCCTATGTCGACCTGGCCGATCCGTCGCATCTCGAGTTCGACTATCTGCGCTGGATCCGGATCGTGCTGCGGGTGGCGCACGCACGCCGTGTCGTGCACGTCGGTGGCGGGGCATGCGCGCTGGCGCGGGCGCTCGCGGCGGAGGATCCGAACTCTCGCCAGGAAGTGTGCGAGGTCGACGGGGACGTGCTCGCGCTCGCGCGCGAGCATCTGGGACTCCGGCGCGTGCCGGGGCTGCGTGTGCGCCACGCCGATGGGCGGTCCTTCCTCGCCGGCCAGGGTCCGGATGGATGGGATGCGGTCGTGATCGACGCGTTCCTGGGCGCTGCGGTGCCCCGAGCGCTGATCACGGTCGAGGCGCTCGCCGGCGTGGCGCGGGTGGCGCCGCTGGCGCTCGTCAACGTGCTCGACAATCGCACCGCCCGGGAAGTCCGCACGGTCGGGGCCGCGCTCGCGCTCGCATATCCGCAGGTGTGGGCGCTCGGGGCGCGCGCCGGCAACACGATCCTGGTCGGCGCGGTGGGGGAACTGGACCTGGATCGGATCGCCGCGGCGGCCGCCGCCGACCCGTCCCCCACCCGGGTCATGCGTCCGGACGCGCTGGCACTGCTCATTCGCGGGACGGCTCCGCTGCGCGACGCCGAGGTCGGCGGGACGTGATGTTCGAGGGCTTCGACGAGCGCGACCTCGAGACCGAGCGGGGGACGATCCACGCCCGGGTGGGCGGCAGCGGCCCGCCGCTCCTAGCGCTCGGGTACTGGCACTGGGGCTTCCTCGCGCAGCCGGCGCCGCTCCCCGAGCGCTTGATCGCCGGCGATCCGGACGCGTACTTCGACTACCACCTGCGCTCGATCGGGCTCGACCGCGAGCCCGGCCGGTACCCCGAAGCCGTGATCGCGGCGTACCGCGCCCAACTCCGGGACGCGGGCACCGTCGAGGCGATCTGCGAGGACTATCGTGCGGGCGCGAGCATCGACCGCCAACTCGACGAGGCCGACCGGGGCCGTCTGATCGACTGCCCGGTGCTCGTTCTGTGGGGCACGCGGGGCGCGCTCGGGTTCTTCTACGGCGACGTCCTCGACGTGTGGCGGTCGTGGGCTAGCGACGTGCGCGGACGCGGTGTCGACGCCACGCACTTCCTCGTCGAGGACTGCCCCGAGGAGGTCGCGCGCGAGCTCACGGCGTTCTTCGGTTGCGTTCCCGTCTCGGTCGATCCGGGGCGGCCGGGCGATCCCGAGCAGCCGCGCGATCCCGGGCGGCTGTGAACAGCGTCGCGGTCTCGGGATCCATGTAGTAGTCGGTGCCGCCGTCCTCGCGGCCCTCGGTGGCGATCGGCATCACCCGGCCGAGGTGGCGCGAGTACCGGCCCGGCCAGGCGAGGATGCCGGCGACGCCGTGGGCGCCCTTGTCGAGCCCCAACTGCATCGCGACCTGCTCGCCGCCGATCCGAGTTCCGGGTCTGTCGGCGAGAAGGTCAAAAAGCTCGCGCGCCGGCGGGGCCAGCTTCCGGTAGAGCCACGCCGCCTGTTCGGCGTCGTCGCCCGACCAGGGCTCGGCCTCGTGGTGCCGGCGCGGGCCGCGCGGGCCACGGCGACCGCGCCCGCCGAACTGGGGCGCAGACCCGGGCTCGGATTCGAGGAATGCCGCGAACCAGACGTAAAACTCGGGCACGCGCTCCTCGGGGACGGCCACCGTGACCTGCTTGTCGGCCATCAGATCTCAGTCGTCTCGGTGCTCGGCTCGCGCTGCTCGGCGCCCTGACGCTGCTCAGCGCCCTCGCGCCGGCCCGCGCAGCCGCGACCGTGATGTCCGTGCCCGTGGCCATGGCCATGACGGCCGTGGCGTCCGCGCCGGCGGCCACCCGGGCCCGCCAGGAAGCGCGCGAAGAACGCGTGGAACTCGGCCACCCGATCCTCGGGTACGTCGACTGTGACCTGCTTGTCCTGCGGAGTGGGAGTGATATTCGACTCCATGTTTGCTCCTTTGTGTTGCTTACAGATGCAAGCATAGCACAAGTAAATACTTAAGTAAAGTGCGCGCGCAACCGTGCCGGTGGCGCCCCGCCGCCGGAGCCAGCGTCAGCTGCTATTGATCAGCGTCGGGGTCCCGAGCGGGATGTGGGCGAGCAGCCAGCGTCCCTCGGGGAGCGTCACCCGAACGCAGCCGTGGCTCGCGGCCTCGCCGATGGTCGCGCTCTCCGGCGTCGAGTGGATCGCGATCCGCGTCCCCCCCACCCAGCCCTGGAGCGCGTGGGGTGCGTGGGCCGAGAGCGCGAGGATGCAGCAGCCGTAGGGCCCATTTGGGTCGTTGGTGACGATCCGGTCGGTGACCGCAAAGCGGCCGGTGGGGGTGGGCGTGCCGGCCGCCCCGATCGCCACCGTGAATCGCTCGACAACCTTTCCGTGCTGGAGCACAGTGAGCTGGCGAGCTGCCAGGGAGACCTTGAGCTCCCACGACACGCGGCTGAGCGCGGTGGCGTTCTGCGCGATCCACCCCACCCGGTTGTTGCCGGCGTCGGGGGTCATCACGCCGAGCCAGCCCGGCACGTGACTGACTACCCACAGCATCTCCGGCGACCCGAACTGGGTCTTCGTGAAGAGTCTCGCGATCCTCACGTGACCGCCTGGAGAAGCGAGCAGGTTCGTCGGGTGAAGGACGGTCGCGACGAGCGTGCCCGACCCGCCGGGTATCGCCGGGGGGCTTGGCTTCGGACGCGCGGGCGAGGTCGTCGCCGGCGCGGCAGCGGCCGCAACCTGAGTCAAACCGGCCGTCGCGGTGACGGTGGCGCGGGGCGATTGCTGCCCGCCGAGCGCGACCGCGGCCGCGACCAGGATCCCCGGCACGAGCACGGCGAGGGCAACGAACATCGCGAACCGCGCGTGGCGGCGCGAGCGGCCGCCGGGGTCACCGGCCATGCCGCAACGTTAGCGCAGCGTTCCGCAGGATTTCATCAGTTGGACGGTGCCCGCTGACTACGCTGGAGGCATGTTCGGATTACGAAGCAAGATGACGATGGTGGAGCCCGCCAGGGCGCTGCCCGGACGCCAGACCGAGATGCCGGTCCCGGCCCGCCACGCGGTGCTGGGGACGTCGATGAAGCCTCCGTTCCCCGAGGGCCTCGAGCAGGCGATCGTCGGGATGGGCTGCTTCTGGGGCGCTGAGCGCGTCTTCTGGAACGCACCCGGCGTGTACACGACCGCGGTCGGCTACTCGGGCGGCATCACGCCCAACCCGACCTACCAGGAAGTCTGCTCCGCCCGCACCGGCCACACCGAGGCGGTACTGGTCGTGTTCGACCCGGCCAAGACGAGCTACGAGGAGATCCTCCGGCTGTTCTGGGAGAACCACAACCCGACGCAGGGCATGCGCCAGGGCAATGACGTCGGCACGCAATACCGCTCGGCGATCTACTGGACCAACGAGGGGCAACACCGGATCGCTGAGGCGAGTCGGGACGCCTTCCAGGAGCGGCTGCGCCAGTCCCGCTACGGCGACATCACGACCGAGATCGCCGAGGCGGGGCCGTTCTACTACGCCGAGGAGTACCACCAGCAGTACCTCGAGAAGAACCCGTGGGGCTACTGCGGGCTCGGCGGGACCGGCGTGAGCTGCCCGGTCGGGTTCGGCGCGAGTGCCACCGGCGCGACGTCTCGAGAGGCCGCGCCGGCAACGGCTTCGAGCGGCTAGAAGTGTTTGCGACGCCTGATCGCGACCGGCGCCGGCAAATCAGCCGCCGGCCACCGCCGGCAGGATCGTCACCTCGTCGCCGTCGGTCACGGGCGTGTCGAGCCCGTCGAGGAAACGGATGTCCTCGCCGCCGACGTAGACGTTGACGAACCGGCGCAGGCCGCCGTCCTCGGCGATGCGGTGGCGCAACTCGCCGTAGCGCTCATACAGCGCGTCGAGCACCTCGCCGACCGTCGAGCCCGAGACTTTCGCCGTCGCCTCGCCGTCGGTCGCGGCACGCAGCTGGGTTGGGATCTTGACCGTGACTGGCATGAGTCACGCAGTCTTATCACGCCACCGCGACGACTCGTTCTCTTGCCTGCTCGAACGAGTCGATCGTCGGCTCGATCTCCCAGGCCTCGAACGTTCCGCGCGCGACGTCGATGGTCTTCAGTCCCTCGCCGGTGATGTAGGCGACGACGCGGTCGCCGGGGTCGATCTCGCCCCGCGCCGCGAGCTTGGCGAGCACCGCGATCGTGACTCCGCCGGCGGTCTCGGTGAAGATGCCCGTGGTGCGCGCGAGCACCTTGACCCCTTCGCGGATCTCGTCGTCGGTCACGGCCTCGATCGAGCCGCCGGTGCGGCGCGCGAGGTCGATCGCGTAGGGGCCGTCGGCCGGATTGCCGATCGCGAGCGACTTGGCGATCGTGTCGGGCTTGACCGGGCGGCAGAAGTCCTGCCCGGCCTCGAACGCGGTGGCGACCGGAGAGCATCCGCGGGCTTGGGCGCCGTGGAACGTCGGCAAGTCGCCGGTCAGCAGGCCGGCCTCGATCCATTCCTCGAACCCGCGCGCGATCTTCGTGAACAGCGACCCCGACGCGATCGGGGCGACCACGCGGTCGGGCAGCTCGAACCCGAGTTGCTCGGCGGTCTCGAAGGCGAGCGTCTTTGACCCCTGCGAGTAGTAGGGCCGCATATTGATGTTCACGAACGCCCAGTCGTGCTCCGCCGAGAGCTCGGTGCAGAGGCGGTTGACGTCGTCGTAGTTGCCACGGACCGAGACGAGGTTCGTGCCGTACACCCCGGTGGCGAGCACCTTCTGCTCCTCGAGGTCGTGCGGGATGAACACGTAGGACTCGAGCCCCGCGGCCGCGGCATGGGCGGCTACCGCGTTGGCCAGGTTTCCGGTCGACGCGCACGCGACCGTCTGGAATCCGAGCTCGCGCGCGCGGGCGATCGCGACCGACACGACGCGGTCCTTGAACGAATGGGTCGGATTCGCCGCATCGTTCTTGACCCAGACCTCGCCGAGGCCGAGGTGCTCCGCGAGCCGGTCGGCCCGTAGCAGCGGCGTCCATCCCGCGGGCAGGGTGCCCCGCGGCGGGGTCTGCACCGGGAGGAAGTCGCTGTAGCGCCACAGCGAGTGCGGCCCGGCTTGGATCCTGCGGCGCAACTCGGCGGGATCGCTGCTCGAGCGTGGCGCGTACGCCACCTCGAGCGGCCCGAAGCACCGCTCGCACACGTATAGCGCCTCGAGCGGATAGGTCGTCTCACATTCTTTGCAACGAAGAGACTCTGGCGGCATATATAAAAACCTCCGCCGGGGTCAGTGGTCGGAGGTCCAAGAAACCGCCCTATCCACATCTCCCAGGCTTGTTGTTGGAGCCTGATGGAATTGGCACCGTTCCCTTGCGGGAGGTTGCCGGGGTTTCATAGGGCCAGTCCCTCCACCCCTCTTGATGCGTACTGCTATGTGCTGCGAATTATATGCAGACGATCGTCAGAGTTCGAGCCGTCTTGAGCGATAAGGCCGTGCAACCCGTGAGACGCCGCGTAACGATCCTGCCCGCTTGGTGTTGAAGCGTCGGCATGGCCGCCACGTCCGCTGACCCGCTCGAGCGCCTGGAAGCCGCCATCGCGCTGGAAACGAGCGCGCCCAGCCGGCGGATGCTGATCATCGTCAATCCGTACGCGTCCACGGTCTCGGACCGGTTGAAGAACCTTGTCGTGTACGCGCTCCGGGGCCGCTACCAGGTCGATGCGATCGACACCGACTCGCGCGACCATGCCACCGCGTTGTCCCGCGACGCGGCGCGGGACGGCTACGACGTCGTCGTCGCGTTCGGCGGCGACGGCACCGTGAACGAGGCCGCTAACGGCCTCGCCGGCTCGGACACGCCCCTGTGCTGCCTGCCCGGTGGACGCGCGAACGTGTATTGCCGGATGCTCGGAATCCCGACCGACGTCGTCGACGCGACCGAGCGCCTGCTGCTGATGGCCGACGACTGGCACCCCAAGCGCGTCGACCTCGGCTCGGTCAACGGACGGATGTTCCTGTTCTCCGCCGGCGTCGGCCTCGACGCCAGCGTGGTCGAGCGGGTCGATGCGCACCCGAAGCTCAAGTCCAAGTACGGCGAGTGGTACTACACGGTGACGGGCGTAAGCACATTCTCGCGCCGCTATCTGATCCGGCCGCCGCGGCTCGAGGTGCAGGTCGGCGGGGAGACGATCGCCGGCGTGACCGTGATCGTTCAGAACTCGACGCCGTACACGTATTTCGGCGATCGCCCGGTCGAGATGGCCGAGGGGGCGACGCTGACGAGCGGGGACCTCGCGGTCGTGGTGCTCGACCGCTCGCGCCCGACCGACATCCCGACGATCCTCGCCCGCGCCCTGTCGAGCAACTTCAAGGTCAGCGACCACCGCCACGTCCATCCGTTCTCCGGCGTCGAGGGGCTCCGCGTCAGATCACGCGGCGACCGGGCGCTGGCGCTCCAGGTCGACGGCGATTACCTCGGCGACGTCCACGATGCTGCGTTCGACGCGATCCCGCGCGGGCTCGCCGTCGTCTCCTGATCCCGTGCGCCGGATCGCTCTTGCCCTGAGCTCCGTCGCGCTGATCGCGGGGACCGCCGCGGTCGCCGTGCCCGCGCTCGTGTCCGCCCACCCGCTCCCCGCCGCCCCCAACTGCCCGATCTTCCCGGCGAACAACCCGTGGAACCAGCGGGTCGACCGTCTCCCGGTCGCCAAGGACTCGGCCGCGATCATTGCCGCCATCGGCCTGAACGATCCCGTCCATCCCGATTTCGGGTCGGGGCTGTACGACGGCGAGCCGATCGGGATCAATTTCGCGGTCGTCGGCTCGAGCACGCCGAAGGTGCCGGTCACGTTCCAGTACTCCTCGCAGTCAGACAAAGGCCCGTATCCGATCCCCAAGGGAGTACCGATCGAGGGCGGGTACGGCTCGACCGGCGACCGACACGTGATCGTGGTCGACCGGGACACGTGCACCGACTACGAGCTGTTTGCCGCCTACCCGCACGACGGCGGCAAGCGCTGGACCGCGGGCTCGGGCGCGATCTTCAACCTCCGCTCGAACCACCTGCGCCCCGCCGGCTGGACCTCGGCCGACGCCGCCGGCCTCCCGATCCTCCCTGGCCTGGCCCGTTACGACGAGGTGGCCGCCGGGTCGATCGACCACGCACTGCGCTTCACCGCGCCGTGCACGGCCCCGCGCTACGTGTACCCGGCACGCCACGAGGCCTCGACGTGCCACGGCGCGAACCTGCCGCCGATGGGACTGCGCGTCCGGCTGAAGGCGAGCGTCAACATCTCGGGGCTCCCGTACCAGGCTCGCGTCGTCGCCGAGGCGCTCAAGCGCTACGGGATGATCCTCGCCGACAACGGGTCGCCCTGGTTCATCTCGGGCGCTCCAAACAAGGGCTGGAACAACGACGCCCTGCACCTGCTTGACCGGCTGTCCGGCCAGGACTTCCAGGTCGTCGACACGAGCTCGCTGCCGCACCCGGGCCTGTAAAACCCCCGGGCCCTCGCACGGAAAATCCGTCGGGGGGGTGAATCCGCTCGCGCTCAACGCTCTTAACGCTCGTGGGTGCCGTTCGCCTCACCGAGCGAGACGTCGAGCTCCTGTCGTTCCTGGCCGAGCACCGGCTGGCGCTGCCCGCGCACGTCGCCGTGCTGCTGGATACATCACCCGCGGCTGCGTCGACGCGGATGGGCAAGCTCGCAAGCGCCGGCTACCTGAGGCGTCACGACGCGGAGCCGGGCCGGCCGCGCTGGTACCAGATCACGCGCAAGGGCCTCGCGCACATCGACAGCCCCCTCCGCTCACCTGGGGTCAACGTGCCCGAGTACGCACACGACGTTGGGGTCGCGTGGCTGTGGCTGGCCGCCCACCGCGGCACGTTCGGGCCCGTGGAGGAGGTCATCGCGGACCGCCGGTTGCGCTCGATCGACGGTGCTCGCGAGCCGGACGCCGAGCCGCTCGCGGTCAGGCTGGGCGGCTTCGGCCCCCACGGCCGGCCAGAGCTTCACTATCCGGACCTGGTGCTGCGGACCGCCGACGGCCGGCGCGTCGGGCTCGAGCTCGAACTGACGGCGAAGACCCGGACCCGGCTCGAGAAGATCCTCGCCGGCTACGCCGCCGATCCGCGGTTCGCCGGCGTCGTGTACCTCGTCGAGAAGCGATCCGTCGCGCGCTCGGTCCATGCCGCGGCCCGCCGGCTCGGCATCTCGGACCTCGTCCACCTGCAGCGGGTGCGGTCGACCGTGTCCACCGCCTCGTCTGCTGCCGCGCCGACCGCGGAGCGCACGGCGGCGGCGAGCCGGCGTCGCGCCCGCGCGCGGGAGGCGGTCAGATGAGGCCGGCGGACCCCTCGGGCGCGGTGCGCCGATTCCTGATGGTCGTCGCGTTCGGCGCGCTGATCCTCGCGCCCGCGCCGGTGGCCGCCGCCGCCGTCGCGGCGCTACTCGCGTTTTCGGCTGCGCGCAGCGCCCGGCTTCTCACCCGCCAGCGGTCCTCCTCCCCGAGTCACGCGGCGGCCGTGCTCGGCAGTGACGCCGGCGGTCGACGGGTGCTGCTCACCGACGACGAGCTGTCCGCGCACGGCCTGATTCTCGGGGCCAGCGGGGCGGGCAAGTCGACGACGCTGCTCAAGCTGATGACCGAGCAGATCGAGCGTGGGCGGCCGGTGGTAGCGATCGACATGAAGGGCTCGCCGGCGTTCGCGCGCGTGCTCGCCGAGGCGGCCGGCGCCGCGGGACGGCCGTTCAAGGTCTGGAGCATCGACGGGCCGGCGCACTGGAACCCGCTCGCACACGGCAACGCCACCGAGCTCAAGGACAAGCTGATCGGCACCGAACGCTTCACCGAGCCGCACTATCAGCGCGCCGCCGAGCGCTACATCCAGACCGTTCTCCAGGTGATCGCGCAGACCAACCCCGAGCGGACGCCGACGCTGCAAGAGGTCGTGGCGCTGATGGACCCGCGTCGACTGGCCGCCTCGCTCAGGAATCTCGACCGGCCCTTCCGCGAACGGGTGCAGGATTACCTAGCCGGGCTCACCCCAGACCAGCACAGCGCGATTCGGGGCCTTCAAACCCGGCTCGCCGTGGTGACCGAGTCGCACACGGGGCCGTTCCTATCGGTGCCGTCCGACGCCACACGCGCGCAGTCGATCGACCTCCGCGAGGCGCTTCGCGGCCCCGAGGTTGTCCTGTTCAGCCTCAACTCGAGCAAGTACGGACGGCTGGCCGCCCAGCTCGGCACGCTCGTCGTCCAGGATCTCGTGTCGGCATCCGGCGATCGGCTGACCGACCCGAGCAGGGGGCGCGCGATCATCGGCATCGACGAGTTCTCGGCGCTGGGGGCGGATCACGTGATCGCTCTGCTGGCTCGCGGACGCGAGTCCGGCCTGTGCGTGCTCGTCGCCACCCAGGAGCTGGCCGATCTCGATCGCGCCGGCGCCGGACTGCGCGATCAGGTGCTCGGCGTCACCGCGATCAAGATCGCCCACCGTCAGGAGGTGCCCGAGTCAGCGCACACGATCGCGCAGATCGCCGGCACCGAGAAGGTCTGGGAGGTGACCCGTCAGCTCGGCGGCCACCTGCTCGGCGGGTCCGGCGCGAGCCGCGGCACGCGCCGGCGCGTCGAGCAGTTCATCGTCCATCCGAACGTGATCAAGGGCCTGCGGACCGGCCAGGCAGTCGTGATCTCGAAGCTCACCGGCGGCCGGCCGAGGACCGTGCGGATCGAGCCGCCGCGCCGGCCGCCGCCGAATGATCTAGGACGCTGAGCGGGGGCCGACCACGCACACAAACCCGAGCTCGTGGTCACCGAGCGCCTCGAAGCAGTGCAACTCGTCGCCGGCGACATACACGACGTCGCCCTCCGAGACCTCGTGCGTCTCGGAGCCCAGCGTCACTCGCGCCCGCCCCGCGACGATCATCACGCCGTGGTCGTGCGGGTGGCGCTCGCGCGCCGTCCGGCCGCCCGCCGGAACCTCGAAGTACCGCATCCGGTACTGGCTCGCGCCCTCGGCCTCGCCGATCAGCTCGTGCTTGCGCACGCCGGCGAGCGCCGGATCGTCGTAGGCGTGCGGCTCCACTCCCTCCCACGCTGGTCCGCTCGCACCGGACCGGCGGTGGATCACGCCCACGGCGCGGCCGCCCTGATCTACGCCGCCGCCGGCGTCACCCGGTAGGCGTCGAACACTGCGTCGATGTTGCGCAGCCGGTTGATCGCCTGGTCGAGCGACCGCGTGTCCCCGACCTCGACCACGAACCGGTTCTTGACCATCGGGTGATTGACGGTGCAGCGAGCCTCGAGGATGTTGATGCCGGCCTCGGCGAACGTCCGGGACATGTCCTCGAGCAGCCGGTGGCGGTCCCAGCCGTCGACCTCGATCTCGACCCGGAACGAGGTCTCGGGGTCGCCGTCCCAGGACACGGGCGTGAACCGGTCGGGATCCTTCTTCAGCACGGCGACGTTCGGGCAGTCCTCGCGGTGGATCGTGATCCCGCGCCCGAGCGAGATGTAGCCGACGATCGGGTCACCGGGGACGGGGCGACAGCACTTGGCCAGCCGCAGCATGACCTCGTCGATGCCCTCGACGGAGATCCCAAAACGCGACGAGGTGGTGGTTGCGCGCGAGCGGCGCCGGCGCGTCTTCAGAAGGTCGTCGGCCGCAGTCGGCTCTGACTCGGCGGTCTCGCCCTGCTTCAGGCGCTGCATGATCTTGTTGACGACGACCTTGGCCGAGATCTTCGCCCCGCCGAGCGCGATGTAGAAGTCATCGGCCTTGCGGAAGCCCATCTCGCGGATCACGTCAGCCAGCAGCGGCGAGCCGACGATCTTCTGGGCGGGCAGGCCCTGCTTTCGGAGCGCATCCTGCAACTGCTCGCGTCCGGTGTGCTCGGAGTCCTTTCGCGACTCCGCCTTGAACCAGGCCTTGATCTTGTTCCGCGCCCGCGTCGTCTTGACCAGCGCCAGCCAGTCCCGGGAGGGGCCGCGCTCGCGCTTGGAGGTCAGCACCTCGACGATGTCGCCGGAGCGCAGCTGATAGGACAGCGGGACGATCTTGCCGTTGACCTTCGCCCCGACGCAGCGGTGCCCGACGTCGGTGTGAATCTCGTAGGCGAAGTCGAGCGGGGTCGCACCCGAGGCCAGCGACTTCACCTCGCCCTTGGGCGTGAACACGAACACCTCGTCTTCGAACAGGTCGACCTTGAGCGTCTCCATGAACTCGCGCGGGTCAGCCTCCTCCTGCTGCCAGTCGAGCAGCGAGCGCAGCCACTTGAGCTTGGTGTCGGACGGCGGCGGCCCCGCCCCGTCGGCACGGTCGCCGGTCTCCTTGTACATCCAGTGCGCGGCGATCCCGAACTCGGCGAGGTCGTGCATCTCCCGGGTGCGGATCTGGATCTCGAGCGGCCTGCCCTCGGGCCCGATCACGGTCGTGTGGAGCGACTGGTACATGTTGAACTTGGGCATCGCCACGAAGTCCTTGAAGCGCCCGGGGAGTGGCTTCCACAGCGAGTGGATCACGCCGACGGCGCCGTAGCAGTCCTTGACCGACCCGACGATCACACGCATAGCGGTCAGGTCGTAGATCTCGTTGAACTCGCGCCCCTTCTTGGTCATCTTCGCGTAGATCGAGTAGAAGTGCTTGGCGCGGCCGGAGATCTCGGCGTGGATGCCGAGCTCCTCTAGTTCCTTGTTCACGTACGTCGCGGCCTGGTTGACGTAGCGTTCGCGCTCGGCGCGCTGCTGGGCGACCAGTCCCTTGATCTCGTTGTACTTGCGCGGGTGCAGCGTCTGGAACGCGAGGTCCTCGAGCTCCCACTTGATTGCGTGGATACCCAGCCGGTGTGCGATCGGCGCGTAGATGTCGAGCGTCTCCCGGGCCTTCTCGATCTGCTTCTGCTTGGCCATGGCGCCGATCGTGCGCATGTTGTGCAGACGGTCCGCGAGCTTGATCAGGATGACCCGGATGTCCGTGGCCATCGCCACCATCATCTTGCGGTAGTTCTCGGCCTGCGCCTCGTCGCGGGACTGGAAGGTCAGCCCAGTGAGCTTGGTCACGCCGTCGACGAGGCTTGCGATCTCCTCGCCGAAAGCCTCGCGGACCTCCTCGAGCGAGGCCGATGTGTCCTCGACCGTGTCGTGCAGGAGCGCGGCGCACAGCGTGTCGGTGTCGAGCCTCATCCCCGCGCAGATCTTGGCCACGCCAACCGGATGGACGATGAAGTCTTCTCCTGATTGCCGGCGCTGATCGGCGTGGTGCACGCACGCGTAAACGAACGCCTCCTCGACCCGGTCGCGGTCGATCGCGACCGCGGCCTCGTGGGCGTGCTCCTCGACGATCGCGAACAGGTCGCCGAGCAGCCGGCGCTCAGCCGGCGTGAGCTCGGTGCGCTCGATCGCGTCGTGCGCGTCCGGACGGGCGACGCGATCGACCGGGGGTCGCGAGGCCGAGAACACCGCCGATCCCGAGCCGTCCTGCCCGTCCGAGCCCGCCCCGCCCTTCTGGCGGGTCCGGCTCAGCCTCCTGGGAGATGGTTTGCGCTGCTCAGGAATCGTCGACCGTCCTCGTACTGCTGAGCGTAGACCCTGTACGCCGGCGAGCGCTCCAATGCAGTGGGCGCGGCGCCTGCGATCGCCAGGGCCGGCAGATCCCGGTCGAGGCTGACAAGCTCGAGCTCCGCGAGGACTTTGATCAGCCGTGCCGCCAATCGTGCCGGGCGGGCGTGCGGACCGTCGCCGCGAAGCAGGTGCTCGAGCTCCTGACCGGTCACCCTTCCCCGGAGCCTGAGGGCCCGGTAGAAGGCCACGAGCGAAGCCCGGAGACCGTACTCCAGCTCATGCATCTGCTGCGCAAAGCGTAGCTCAGGCTCGCCCCAGGCCAAATGGGCAAAGCCCCGTCCCCCGGCCAGTAGCTCCCTGGCCCGAGAGGACGCCGGCGGATCGAGCGCGACCAGATGGATGAACCGCTCGGCGATCCCTGGATCTCGCTCGAGCGCGTGGTATGAGATCAGCGCAAACCCTCCGACCCTGGCGCTGAGCCCGCTCAGCCGCCGGGGCGAGTCCGAGCACACGCCGAGCACCTCGCCACCGGCCGCGACCGCGTCGCGCAGGACGGCCAGTGGGCTGTGGCCACGACGGTCGAGCACGCTTCGCTTGTCCGGGACAGCCGACGCGGGGTGCGCCTCCGACGCGGTGTGCGCTTCGATGTCCCGCCCATCGAGAGCAGCGTCCCTCGCGTCGAGGGCGGCGGCGAGGTAGTCCTCGGGCTCTCCGAGCACCTCGATCGCCTCGGGAGCGCACGGGCGGGCGTGGCCGAGCACCAGCCGCGGCTCGACCGCGCCGTTCCAGAAGTTCCGCTCCAGGCGGAAGGTCGCGTCGACCGGCTCGTCGGGCTCGACGCCCAGCTTCCCGTCGCACCCGAAGGAGACCGCGCGCGCACTGATCCCGCCCGAGCCGACCATGAACCGCAGGTGGCGTCCGTCCCCCATCGGACGAGGGTCGCGCAGCCGCGCCCCGGGCACGAGCAGCCGGCTGCGAGGATTACCCATTCCGCACGGCTCGAGCAGCTCGAGTTCCTCCGCGAGGTCGAGGCCGAGCTCGCAGCCAGACGCGATCGCGTCGACGCGCTCGCGCACGATCAGCAGCTCGTCGGGCAGCACCGCCTGGGCGTGATCCTCGAGCGCGCGTCGGAAGCCGTCGATGCGGTCTCTGCGCAGCGTCATCCCGGCGGCCGCGCGGTGCCCGCCGTAGCGCTCGAGGTGCTCGGCGGTGGCGTGCAGGGCGCCCAGCAGGTCGAACCCGGGGATGCTCCGGGCCGACCCCGAGCCGACATCTCCGTCGAGCGCGACCACGACCACCGGGCGATGGTGGCGCTCGACGATCCGCGAGGCGACGATCCCGACCACACCCGGGTGCCAGTCCTCGCCGGCGAGCACGTAGGCGCGGCGCTCGCCGAGCTCGGCGACCTGGGCCTCGGCCTCCCACACGATCCGCTGCTCGACCGCGCGACGCTCGGCATTGACACGGTCGAGCTCGGCGGCGATCTCGGCGGCGCGCCGCCCGTCGTCGGTGAGCAGCAGCTCGAGACCCGCGTCGGCACGACGGAGCCGGCCCGCAGCGTTGATCCGCGGCGCCAGGCGGAACCCGAGCGTGCCCGTGTCGAGTGCGCTCGGATCGGCCTTCGACACCGTCATCAGCGCGCGGAGCCCCGGTCTCGACGTGCGCGACAGCGCGAGCAGCCCGTCGCGCACGAGCCTGCGGTTCTCGCCCACGAGCGGCATCAGGTCGGCCACGGTTGCCAGCGCAACCAGCTCGAGGTCGTCCTCGACGCCGGGTGCGCCGAGCGCCTGCGCCACCTTGTACGCGACCCCGGTCCCGCACAGATCGACGCACGGATACCCGCATAGGGCCGGGTGGACGATCTCGCAGTCGGGGAGGCGCCCGTCCGCCCGCGGCGCGTGGTGGTCACAGACGACCACGTCGACCCCGGCCGCCCGCGCGACGGCGACCTCGTCGACGGCGGTGATCGCGCAGTCGACGGTGACGAGCAGCGCCGTGCCGCCCGCGGCGAGCCGGCGCACGGTCTCGAGCGCGAGACCGTAACCGTCGGTCAACCGGTCGGGGAGGTACCAGCCCACGTCGGCGCCGAGGGCGCGGAGCGCGCGGACCATCGTGGCGGTAGCGCAAACGCCGTCGACGTCGTAGTCGCCGTGCACGACGATCCGGTTGCCGGCGCGGATGTGACGCTCGATCACCGCGACGGCGCGCTCGATCCCGGCGAACGCACTCGGCTCGTGCGCCTCGGTCGGATGCATGAACGCGCGAGCAGCGGACACGTCCGACAGCCCGCGACGGACGAGCACCTGCGCCAAGACGTGACTCACGCCGAGCTCGCGCTCGAGCCTGAGCGCGGCCGGCAGGTCATACGGCGCCAGCTCGAGCCGGGGCGCCGGCGGGACCGGCGCGGGCACCGCATGAAGCCCCACGTCCGGCCGCGAGGGCTCGACCGGATCATCGACGCGAAGAAGGGCTGCTGCCTCGGGCATGGTGGCAGCGTATGTAGCGCCCCCGACGGAACCACGCCAATCCGGCCCGAATCGTGGCTAAGCCGTGTCGCGGCGTCGCAGAATTGGAACAGTTTGAGGGCGGAGGCGCGCGTCCGACGGTGGCGCCGGCCCTGAGGGCGGTAGCGGCGGGTCAGGCCATCTCGGGCCCGATGCCCGTCGCGCGCTCGCGCCGGACGCCCTCGAACCAGATCGCCGCGAGTCCGATCAGCGTTCCCGGAATCGCCTCGAGGGCGGTCACCAAATCGGTGTCGTGCCGCGACGGAACCGAGAATCCGTGGATGATCCACGCGATCAGGATCGAGCCGATCAGGGCTCCGATCAGGGCGCCGACGATCCCGCCCCAGAACCGGTCGGGCAGCCAGATCGTGAAGTGCCAGATGGCGAGGCCCATCATGCCCCAAGCGAGCACGGCCATCAGCGACGTCTCCCGTGGCGGCGGTTGCGGTTCCTCGGCTTGGACTGCCGCTTCGGGTCCATCTGGGCCATGCCCTCGTTCTCGGCGACGTCGGGCGCGGGCGTAACGTCGTCGGTCCGCTCCTCGGCCTCGGCTTCCGGTGGCGGGGGTGCCGGGGGTGGAGCGCCGTTGCCGGCGCGTCCGGATCGGTCCCGACCCTGGGCGTCGTCGGCCCGCCTCGAGCGACGCGTGATCCCGGACTTCGAGCGCGTTGTCGGCGCGCGGGTCTCGGGGGCATCATCCTCTTCGGTGCTGTGGGCGAGGCGCTTGGTCAGCGTCGACGTGCGGTGGCCGCCAGGCTCGGGCTCGTCGAGGCCGAGCTCGCGCTTCATCTCCTCGAACTCGGCGGCGGACACGCCGTCGGGCGACGGGGTGGTCAGCCGGCCGGCCCGCCGGGCGCGACGCTGGGTCGGCTCGACGTCGGACCCGCTCGTCGCGTAGGCGGGCACGTACCCGAACTCGGACTCGATCCGTTCGCGGCGGTGGCGGTACTGAGTCTCACGCTCCTTCCAGTGCGTGAGCACCGGGGAGGCGATGAAGATCGACGAATATGCCCCGGACGCCACTCCGACGAGCAGCGCGAACGCGAAGTCGGTCAGCTCGGTCGAGCCGGCCGTGCCGCCGAACAGGAGCAGCGCGATGATCGGCATCAGCGTGCACGACGTCGTGGCGATCGATCTCGTGAGCACCTCTGACATCGACCGGTTCACGATCTGGGAGAAGGCAGCCCGCGGCATCCGCGGGATGTTTTCTCGTACTCGGTCGAACACGATGATCGTGTCGTACATCGAATATCCGAGAATGGTCAGCAACGCGGCGACCGTCGCGGTCGTCACCTGGCGGCCCGTCAGCGCGTACACGCCGCTCGTGATCAGTAGGTCGTGCGCGAGCGCGATCATCACCGGGATCGCGAATTTCCACTCGAATCTGAGCGCGACGTACGCCGCGATCACGAGCAGCGACGCGATGATCGCGATCACCGCGCTGTTGGCGACCGTCCTTCCGAACGTCGGACCGACCGACTCGTAATCGAAGTCCTTGCCCTGGCCGGCGATCCCGAACTTGTTCTGGATCGCGTTCTCGAGCTTCTCCCGTCCGCCCGAGGGCAGCGTCTTGAACGAGATCTGATACGCGTTGTCGCCGAGCGACTTATCGCCGGTCACCTTCTGGACCGTCGCGTTGGAGACCCCCTGGGAGGTCAGGAGATTCGTCACCTGCTGCTGCGTGGCGGCCTGCTCGAGTCCAACCGTGATCCGTGTTCCCGAGGTGAAGTCGATTCCGAGGTTCAGGCCCTTACCGCCGATCGCCAGCGCGCCGATCAGCAGGATCACGCCCGACATCGAGAAGAAGTACCTCGAGGCACCCATGAAGTCGAACTTCCAGGTGCGCTTCTCGCCGCCCGCGCCGAGCATCGACGGACTCGAGATCATCCGCGAGGAGCCCATCGTGCTGAGGATCGCCTGGGTCGCCATCACGGCCGTGAAGAGCGAAACGAACGTGCCGATTCCGAGCGTGAACGCGAATCCCTGAACGTCGGAGGTGGCGAGCACGAACAGGATGAACGCGGTCATGATCGTCACCACGTTCGCGTCGATGATCGCGGTCAGACCCTTCTTGTAACCGGTCACGATCCCCTGGCGAATCGATCTGCCGTTGCGGATCTCCTCCTTGACGCGTTCGAAGATCACGATGTTCGCGTCAGCGGCGACGCCGATCGTCAGGATCAGTCCCGCGATCCCGGGCAGCGTCAGCGTGATCGGGATCAGCTTGATCAGCGCGTAGAAGTAGATGCCGTAGATGAGCAGCCCGAAGGTCGCGATCACGCCGAGGACGCGGTAGTAGGCGACCAGGAACACGACCACGACCAGGAGCCCGATGATGCCCGCGGTCAGACCGTTGTGAAGCGCCGCCTTGCCGAGCGTCGCGGAAACCTGTGACTCGGAGATCAACTTGAGGTTGATCGGCAGCGCGCCCAGGCGGAGCTCATTCGCGAGGTCCTGCGCCGAGGTGATCGTGAAGCTTCCGCTGATGTCGGCGCCGTTGCCGCCGTTGATCCCGTCCGGATACTGCTTGAAGCTGACGTACGGGACCGTGATCAGCTGGTTGTCGAGCGCGACCGCGAAGTGCTGGTTGTATGTCTGCCCGAGGCCGCTGACCAGGTCGCCGCGGTGCGCGATATTGGCGGTGGTCTGCTGGAACTCTTTCTGGCCCTTGGAAGTGAACCCGAACGTGACGTCGGGCTCGCCGCTGTCGGGGTCGCTGCTCTGCTCGGGGTTCGTGATCTCGCTGCCGCGGAGCGCCACGTTGTCCTTGAGCACGAAGAACTGGGCGCTCGGATCGGCGATCGGCGTCGGCTTGGAGAAGTCCGCGGGAATCGCCTGAAGCACCACGGTTCCGCGTGGCACGACAAGGATCTGACCCTCGGACGCGCTGACGCCCGTCGGCAGGCCTGACAGCAGGTCATTCCTGTTGTCGTCGGGCCCCGAGAGCAGGCAGTGTTGGTCGGTGACGGGCACCGTGCCGTTGGCCTTCGCCGCCGCGGTGCATGCCGCGCTCCCGGGGGCGCCGAACATCCAGTACTCGGGGGTGATCCGCGAGTTGGCGGTGCTGGCCGAATACGGCTGCTTGGCGGCAAGCGAGACCGCGTCATAGAGGTTCATGCTCCCCGCACCTGGGGTGCCCGGCGCCTGTGCGGTGCCTCCCTGGCTGATCTCGATCGCGGTCGGATCCTGGGTCTGGAGCTGGCTCTCGACGGTCTTGCCGTTCGGCGTGAGGACGCTGGCCTCCCAGTCGTAGAACGACAGCTGCGCAGTCGTTCCGACCTCGGCCTCGGCGCGCCCGGTGTCGCTCACGTTCGGGAGGCCGACCGTGATCTGGTTGCCGCCCGACGTCTGGATCTCCGGCTCGGCGACGCCCAGCTGGTCGACGCGGTTGCGCATGATGTCGACCGCTCGCTGGAGCGCGTCCTGGGTGACGGTCTTCGTCTGCGCGCTCGGCAGGCCCTGGTAGACGAGCTCGACGCCGCCCTTGAGGTCGAGGCCCAGAACGGTCTTCTTGGACTTGACCGCGCCGGGAATCCCGGCGATCACGATCAGGGAGCCAATCAGCAGCCCGAGGACGATGAGCAGCACGAAGCCATTTCGCTGGCGATCAGTCATCGGTCGTGGTGGATGCTAGAGCGTCGACGGCGGCGGCGGGGCCGGAGCGGCCATCACCGGTGGTTGGTTGGAGTGAGCACCACCAGCACCCCACCCTCCTCGTCGTCGTACGCCGGGAAGATGTCGGCTACCGCCTTGGCAGGCAAATCGCGCTCGGCGTGGACTTCGACGGGCTTGGCCTTGACGCGGACTTCCCACTCGAGTGCGGTGTTCACGTGATCGGTGCCGTCCTCGAAGCGCAGGCCGAGCACGTCGTGGACGGGGCGCCCGATGACCTGCTCAGTCTTCAGCCCGGTCAATTCGAACGAGCCCCGGCCGCAGTCGACGATCCTGCCGTCCGAGTCGCAGGCGAAGAACGCAGCATTCGGGGCGGGGTAATAGTCGTCCAGCAACTCGTACAGGTACGCGAATCCGCACTTCTCGCATCCCCGCGCCTCGTTGCGGAATCCGGCATTGCGATCGGTACCCATCGAGCGGTTGCCGCAGTGGGGGCAGATGAAATAGTGCTCGTGACTCATTGGCGCCCTGAGGATAGCCGTAGGGCCCGCGTCAACCCGGCACCTCTTCACGAACATTTAAACGTCCGCGACTGTGGGCCTACAGGAGCGACAGCGGCCCCGGCGGGTCCATCCCGAGGTGCTCGAACGCACGCCTGGTCGCGGCTCGCCCACGAGGCGTGCGCTCAAGCAGGCCCCGCTGGAGCAGGTAGGGCTCATACACGTCCTCGATCGTGTCCTGCTCCTCGCCGACCGCAACGGCCAGCGTCGAGAGGCCGACTGGGCCCCCGCCGAACTTCTCGCAGATCGCCCGCAGGATCTCGCGGTCTAGCCGGTCCAGGCCGGCATGGTCGACTCCGAGCAGGTCGAGCGCCTCGATCGCGACCCCGCCCGTGACCACCCCGCTCCCGCGCACCTCGGCGTAGTCGCGGACCCGCTTGAGCAGCCGATTGGCGACCCGCGGGGTCCCGCGGCTGCGGTGCGCGATCGCGTGAGCGCCGCTGTCCTCGATCGCGACGTCGAGCAGTTTCGCCGAACGGCGGACGATCGTCGCCAGATCGCCGGCGTCGTAGTGCTCGAGACGATGCTGGATCCCGAACCGGTCGCGGAGCGGCGTCGTGATCAGGCCGGCGCGCGTCGTCGCGCCGATCAGCGTGAACGGCGGAAGTGGCAGCGTCACCACCCGCGCGCCCGCGCCCTGCCCGACCGTGATCGGGAGGCAGCCGTCCTCCATCGCCGGATAGAACGTCTCCTCGAGCGCCCGGGGCAGGCGGTGGATCTCGTCGACGAAGAACACCGCGCGGGGCTCGAGCGCGGTCAGGAACGCCGCCACGTCGCCCTTGCGCTCGAGTGCGGGGCCGGCGGTCTGCACGAACGGGACGTCGAGCTCGGCGGCGACGATCTGCGCGAGCGAGGTCTTGCCGAGTCCCGGGGGACCGGCGAGGAGCACGTGATCGAGCGCCTCGCCGCGGCTGGCGGCGGCCTCGATCGAGACCGCAAGCTGGTCCTTGACCGCGGTCTGGCCGACGAAGTCGAAGAGCCGGCGGGGACGGAGCGAGCGGTCGAGGTCGTCGTCGGGCAGCAGCTCCGGGTCCTGGATTCGAGCCCCCTCGCCGTTCGGATCGGGGTGAGCGGAGCCGTGGATCTCCCGCACGGGGCTCATCGGCGCGCCGTCCGGAGCGCGTAGGCGA
Organism: uncultured Solirubrobacterales bacterium; assembly: GCA_963701945.1. Classification (GTDB taxonomy): domain Bacteria; phylum Actinomycetota; class Thermoleophilia; order Solirubrobacterales; family Solirubrobacteraceae; genus Palsa-465. The sequence goes on from CAVPBV010000006.1 coordinate 158,741, forward strand.
TCAGGTCCTCGGGCTGGTCGCCCTCGGCGCCGTCGAGCAGCTCGTCGACCTCGAGCGGCGTGTAGCCGAGCCCGAGCAGCCCGTCGCGGGCGAGCGCGCGCGGATCCTCGCTCCGGATGGCCGAGAGCGCGGGCGGAGCAGTGGCGGTCGCGCCGACCTTCTCGCGCAGCTCGACGATGATCCGCTCCGCGGTCCGCTTGCCGACACCTGGGGCGGCCTGCAGGCGCGCCGTCTCGCCTGCGGCGACGGCCGCCAGCAGCTCGCGCGGGGGCCCGCCCGAGAGGACCGCGAGCGCCACCTTGGGACCGACCGACTGCACCGCGATAAGCATCAGGAACAGCTCGCGCTCCTCCTCGGTCGCGAACCCGTACAGCGCGAGCGCGTCCTCGCGGACGACGAGGTGACTGTGCAGGAGCGCGTCCTTACCGACCGCCGGGACGTGCCGGAGCGTCTCGGCCGACACCGCGAGCCGGTAGCCGACGCCACCGCAGTCCACAACGACGTGATCGGCCCGGCGCACCGCGACCGTGCCCGACACCATCGCGATCATGCCCGCACTCCTCCGCTCCGCGCCAGCGCGCGGTCGAGCGGCGAGCGGTTGCACTCGCAGATCGCGACCGCGAGCGCGTCGGCGGTGTGGTCGGGCGAAGGCGGCTCGCGCAGGCCAAGCAGCCGCGCCACCATCCGACCGACCTGGTCCTTGTCGGCGCGCCCGTGTCCGCACACCGCGCCCTTGACCTGCTGCGGGGTGTAGGAGCGCGACGGGATCCCCCGCTGGCCGGCGGCGAGCAGCACGACGCCGCGCGCCTGGCCGACCGCGAACGCGGTTCGCACATTCGCGCCGAAGTACAGCTCCTCGATCGCCACCGCGTCGGGCCGGTACCCCTCGAGCAACTCGACCACATGGCCGTGGATCTCGGCCAGGCGGCGCTCGAGACGCGCGGCCGACGGCGTCTCGATCACCCCCGCCGCGAGCATGCTGAGCGTCGACCCGGAGCTCTCGACCACGCCGTAGCCGGTGCTGGCGGTGCCGGGATCGATTCCGACCACGATCATCAGATCACCATTCTGCGTCGGAGGCCGGACGCCTCCTCGCGAAATGCCGCTATGCCGCTATGCCGCCTGATCCCCGTTGGGAGGCGGCGCTGTCTCGGAGATGATCTCCGCGCACAGGTCGACGCACTCGTTGCAGATCGCCACCGCCGGCGTCGGCCCGGCGACGATCGACGCCACCGCGCTGCGTGGCTTCCCGCAGAACGAGCAGCGGATCGAATCCACGGACCGTCTCGGACCAGCGGGTTCGCCAGGCATCCGCGACGTCTGCGTCCTCGGTCAGCGCCCGACGCAGGCGTAGTTCGAGTTCGGAGCGGTCATCCGGTACATCTTCCAGGCCCCGACGGTCGCGATCAGCTGCCTCTGGGTGAGCCGGTGGTCGATCGGTGGCGCGATCCCGTCGATCGAGTCGTGCGGGCCGACGAACATCACGCCCTGGTGGCGCATCGAGGTCCCGACGCGGCCGAGCGTCACATGCAGCTTCCAAGCCAGCGCGGTCTGGACGCTGTGATTAACCGCCGCGAAGCTCGACTTGCACGGGAACACGCCGGCGTGGCCGCCGACTGCAGCGACCGCGGCGGTCATCTGGTTCAGACGGGTGACCGCCTGCGAGGCGATCTTCTCCTCGGCGCTGGCCTCGTTGATCCGTCCGCCGACCCACGGGATCGTGATCGCGACTAGCACGGCGGTGAGCCCGACGCCGACCGGGATCGCCGCCCGGCCTCCCGCAACCGCGCGGGCGCCGAGCATGGCCAGCCGGACGATGCCGACGCCGGCGAGCACGCAGGTCATCCCGGCGGCGGGCAGGTAGAACCGCTCGAGCCCCGGATAGCCGTCGAGCGTCATCCCGACGACGATCACCCACCAAACCACCGTCGCGCCGGCCAGCGACAGCAGCAGCCAGTCGCGGGGCTTGTCGAACCACGCGAACGCCACCGCCACGAAGCCCGCCAGCAGCACGGGCAGCAGTTGGATGTCGATGCCGCGGCCGAGTACGCCGACCAGCGGATGCTTGCCGAGGCCGCCGTTGTACTCCTCCGCGTGGATCGCGGCCAGAAACGGCTGGCCCGAACCAATCCACGGCGGCACGAACCAGAAGAACGGGATCGAGATCAGACCGAGCACGACGAGCACGCGCAGCCGCGGCTGCTTCCACCACAGCCAGCCCGCGTACACGATGACCAGCGGCCACGCCTCGGGGCGGAGCAGCGAGGTGGCCACGCCGAGCCCGAACGCCCAGCCGGGGCGGTCGTCGAGGAACGCGAGAACGGCCCACAGCGCGGTGGCGATTTCCATCGGCTCGGACGTTCCGCGGAACATCTCGTCCCACCAGTCCTGGGTGATCACGATGCCGGCGGCGGCGATCAACCCGGCGGCGATGGCGGCCCAACGCGGGCCGCGGCCGTCACGCGAGATCAGCCGCGAGGCGAGCAGATACGCGGCCACCATCCCGAGGAACCCGCCGGCGCGGGCGGTGATCACCCAAAGCGTGGGCGCCGCCGCGCTTCCGAATAGGGCCCAGATCGTCGTGAACATCACCGGCAGCGGTTTCCACGACGGCCCGCCGGTGATCGCGAAGCTCAGATGTGGGTCGGTGACCTCCCTCCCCCAGGAGATCCACGCCCACGGGTCATAGCTCGGGACCGTCGGCAGGACCGCGGCGGAGATCGCGGCAAGCACGAAGCACGCCAGCACCGACCACAGGAACGGCCCGTACAGCAGCCCGTGCCAGTCCGGAAGGCGGCGCTCGCGGAGCGACCGCGACTGCGAGCGTCGCGGCTCCGCGGGCGTCTGCGTGAGCACCTGACCCTCCACCCGACCGGCAGCCTACCCCTCGGAGAAGCGGCAGCGAAGCAGCGTCCCGAGCACCCGGAACCCGTCGAGCGCGGTCAGCTTCTTGCCCTCGTTGGTCGCGCGCGCACGGTAATGCACCGGCACCTCGAAGATCCGCTCCCCGCGCTGCACCAGCCTCGCGGTGATCTCGGGCTCGATCGCGAACCCCGGCGAGCGCAGCGGCAGGCTGCGGAAGACGTCGGTCCGGATCATCTTGTGGCAGGTCATGATGTCGTGCAGATATACGTTGAACAGGACGTTGCACGCGAACGTCACGCCCTTGTTCCCGGCCACGAATAGGAACGAGTGGCTGGTGTAGCCATCGAATGCTCGCACGCCGAAGCTGGCATTGGTGCGCCCGTCGAGCAGGGGCGGCATCAGCAGCCCAAGATCGGTCGGGTCGTACTCGAGGTCGGCGTCGAAAATCGCGGAGAACTCGCCCTGCGCGTCGCTGAGCGCGGTCTGGACCGCGGCCCCCTTGCCCTTGTTGTGCTCGTGCTCCAACAGCCGGACCCGGCTGGGCGGGTGGGCCTTAATCAGATCGCGGAGGATCTCGCGCGTCCCGTCAGTGGAGCCATCGTCGACGACGATCAACTCGAACTGCGTCGGGAGCGGCGTGTCGAGCACTTCGGCGATCGCACGCTCGACGCGCTCGCGCTCGTTGTACACCGGCATCAGGATCGAGAGCATGTGGGCGTTGGGGTCGAGTCGAACAAAGTGAGCGGGAGCGCCGGCGACGGCGATACACGGCACCGACCGGAATCGCACCCACGAGGGCCGACGATGCTAGCGGGTCGGCCGGGCGGCACGTCCGGTAGAGCGAGGCGGCGATTTGCGACAGGATGCATGGTGTGGATTTCGACGAGCTCCTCGACGGACTGCAGGGCGAGGACCGCGCCGCCCGCGAGCGGCTGCTCGAGCGGCTCGCCGACGAGGGCTACTCGCTGGAGGACCTGAAGGCGGCGGTCGAGGAGGACCGGCTGGCGCTGCTGCTGGTCGAGCGGGTCCTCGGCGGGCGCTACACGGCCGAGGAACTCGAGGAGCGGACCGGCTTTCCGGCGTCCCAGATGCTGCGGATCCGGCGTCTGCTCGGGCTGCCGGAGCCGGCCCCGGGGGACCACGTGTACGGCGAGGAGGAGATCGAGGCCGCGAAGTCGATCAGCCTGTTCCTCGAGTCTGGCCTCGGCGAGGACTCGATCGCTGAGATCACCCGGGTCCTCGGGGAGGGGATGTCCCGCCTGGCCGCGGCCACGGCGGCGGCGTTCGTCGAGGCGTTCCTACAGCCCGGCGACAGCGAGGACGAGGTCGCCGAGCGATTCGCCGCGTTGGCCGAGCAGCTGACCCCCGCGATCGATCCGGTGCTCCGGGCGGCCTACAGGCAGCATCTCGCCGAGAGCGTCCGGCGGGGGATGCTCAGCCCCGCCGAGCGTCAGACCGGCCAGGCGGGCGGGACCCAGGAGGTCACGGTGTGCTTCGTCGACATGGTCGGGTTCACGCGTCTCGGGGCCCAGATCGAGGCCCAGGAGCTCGGAACCCTGGCGAGCAAGCTCGCCGAGCTCGCTACCGACGTGACCGAGCCGCCGGTGCGGCTCGTGAAGACGATCGGCGATGCCGCGATGTTCGTCAGCCCCGACCCGGCGGCGGTCGTGTCGGTCGCGCTGTCGCTGCTCGAGGCCGTCCAGGCGGCCGACCTACCGAGCCTCCGGGCCGGCGTCGCGCGCGGGCCGGCGCTGCAGCGCGCCGGCGACTACTACGGGCACGCGGTGAACCTCGCGAGCCGGGTGACCGGCGTGGCGCGTCCGGACAGCGTCCTATGCACGCAGGAGGTCCATGACGCCGCCCCCGACCGGTTCGACTGGTCGTTTGCGGGCAAGCACAAGCTCAAGGGGATGTCCGAGCCGATCTCGCTCTACCGCGCCCGACGCCCACGCGCCGACGAGCACCGCGACCCCGACGCGAGCGCGCAGGAGAACAAGCAGGACAGCCGCCCGCCCGGCGAGGACGCGGCTAAGACGAAGAAGAGATCGAAAGCAGATCGACGACGAACACGAGCGGCGAGTTAGGCGGGATCGTCGGCGGGCTCCCCGCCTTCCCGTAGGCGAGGCTCGCCGGGATGACCAGCTCGCGCCGTCCGCCGACCTTCATGCCGGGAATCCCCTGCACCCACCCAGGAATCACGCTGCCCGCGGTGAGCGCGGTCGTGAACGGCGTATTGCGGCTCCAGGAGGAATCGAACTCCTTGCCGGTCTTGTAGAGGACGCCGACGTAGTTGACCGTGACCGTGTCGCCGGCCTTGGCCGTCTGACCGGTCCCGGTGACGAGGTCCTTGGTCACGAGCGTCGTCGGGGCGGGACCAGCCGGGACGGTCACGACCGGCTTCTTGGCGAGCGCCGGGGGCGGCTTGGGCGTGGTGGTCACGGCCGCCTGCGTGGCGCCGCTCGACGGCGCCAGTTCGACGCCAGGCGCCTTGGCGCTCCCGCCGCAAGCAGCGAGCCCGATCGCGAGCACGCTCGCGGCGAGCGCGGGCACCGGCGTGAGTAGTCGTCGTTTCGACATCGGCGTGTGAGGCTAGCGAGTCTTTCCGAAGAAGCGGCTAATAACCGGTTCCGGGGGTGCGGTTCAGGGTGCTAGGACGTCCACGGAGCCGCAGCTATTGGGCTACGCGCTCGAGGACGGCGCTGTCTACGTCGAAGTTGGCGTGGACGGCGTTGACGTCGTCGTTCTCCTCGAGCGCGTCGATCAGCTTGATCAGCTTCCCGGCGTCGCTCTCGTCCACCGGAACCCGGGCGCGGGGGCGCTGCGTCACGTCGGCGCTCTCGATCTCGACCCCCGCCTCCGAGAGCGCGTCGCGGGCGGCCGACAGGTCGGCGGGTTCGGTGATCACCTCGTACACGTCCTCGTCGAGCGCGATGTCTTCCGCGCCTGCGTCGATCGCCGGCATCAGCTCATCCTCGCTGTAGCGATTGGCGTCGACGACGATCACGCCGCGCTTGTCGAACAGGTAGGACACCGAGCCGGGCTCGCCGAGGGTGCCGCCGTGCTTGCCCAGCACGTGGCGCATCTCGGCACCGGTCCGGTTGCGGTTGTCGGTCAACGCCTCGATCAGCAGGGCGACGCCGCCGGGACCGTAGCCCTCGTAGACGACCGACTCGATCTGGTCGGCGTCGGCGCCCTCGCCGGTCCCCTTGGCGATCGCGCGCTCGATGTTGTCCTTGGGCATCGAGGCGTCGCGGGCCTTCTGGATCGCGAGCGCGAGCGTCGAATTCCCGGTTGGGTCACCGCCGCCCTCGCGCGCGGCGACCGAGATCGCACGAGCCAGCTTGGTGAAGTGCTGACCGCGCCGAGCGTCGACGACGGCCTTCTTGTGCTTGATCGAAGCCCACTTGGAATGACCTGACATACCCCTTCGAGTTTAGTAGCGGGTCGTCGGCACGGGGTGCTCGCGGGACACTCCGTGGCACACGTTTACCGCCACAGCTTCCAGGGCGCGTGCCCCTCGGCCCACAGGTCATTGAGCGTGATCGCGTCCTTGTAGGTGTCCATGCAGTCCCAGAAGCCCTGATGGCGAAACGCCCGCAGCCGTCCGGCGGCGGCGAGGCGCTCAAGCGGCTCCCGCTCGAGCACGCTGTCCGGCTCGAGCACGTCGAGCGCGGCGGGCTCCAGGCAGAAGAACCCCGCGTTCACCCACAGATCGCTCCGCGGTTTCTCGGTGAACCCGACCACCGACCCGTTGCCGTCGAGGCGGGCCACGCCGAACGGGAGCCGGGGCTGAACCACGGCCATCGTCGCGGCGCCACCGTGCTCGCGGTGATAGGCAAGGAGCGCCCCAAGGTCGATGTCGGCCACCCCGTCGGCGTAGGCGAGGCAGAACGTCCCCGAGCCGAGCGCCGCCGCGGCGCGGTGGAGCCGTCCCCCCGTCGGGGTGTCGACGCCGGTATCGAGGCAGGCGATCCGGGCGTCGGGAGGCCAGCTCTCGCCGGCCACGAACTCCTGCACCTGGTCCCCCCGGTATCCGGTCAAGAGCTCGAACCGCCGGAAGCCCTGCGCCAGGTAGATCTGGATCACGTGCCAGAGGATCGGGCGGCCTCCGATCTCGACGAGCGGCTTGGGCAGTGAGGAGCCGCGCTCCTGCAGGCGGGTTCCGCGTCCGCCGCACAGAATCACGACGGTTGGCTGATCCGCGTGCACAGCTGACGCCATTATTCCCCGTGCTTCCGTGGGTAGCATCAGCCGCTGTGAGCGCTGTCACGAACCCCGGCATCTTCAAGGCCTACGACATCCGCGGGCTTTACGGGACCGACATCGACGCCGGAACGGCCGAGCTGATCGGGCGGGCGTTCGCGCGCGTCATCGCCGAGATAGAGGGCAGGCCGACCACCGCGCTGCGGCTCGGGCTCGGGCGCGACATGCGCCTGACCGCGCCGGAGATGGCGCGCGCGTACCGCGAGGGGATGTGCGCCGAGGGTGCCACCGTGGTGGACGCCGGCGAGGTCGGGACAGAGATGCTCTATTACCTGGTCGGGTCGCGGGAGCTCGACGGCGGGCTGATGTGCACGGCCTCGCACAACCCCAAGCGCTACACCGGCGCGAAGCTGGTCCGGCGCGACGCGGTGGCGCTGTCGGGCGATGCGGGGATCGGCGAGGTGCGGGCGAAGCTCGAAGCCGGCCTCGACGGCGCACCAGGCGGCGGCTCGGTCGAGCACGCCCAGCTGTACGAGGAGTTCCAGAAGGCCGCGCTCGAGTTCATCGACCCGGCCTCGGTGCGGCCTATGCGAGTCGTCGTCGACGGCGGCAATGGGATGGCCGGGCCCATGGTTGGGCCACTGCTCCGGGAGTTGGGACTTGATCTCATCGAGACGTACTGGGAGCCCAACGGGCATTTCCCCGACCACGAGCCGAACCCGCTGCTGCCCGAGAACCGCGAGTTCATCATGCGCGAGGTGGTCCGGTTGGGCGCGGATCTCGGGATCGCCTGGGACGGGGACGCCGACCGCTGCTTCTTCATCGACGATCGGGGATCGTTCGTCGACGGCGACTTCCTGACCGCGCTGCTAGCCGAATCGATGCTCTCAAAGCACCCAGGCGCGACGATCCTCTACGACGTCCGCGCGAGCAGGGCGGTGGCCGACGTCACCGAGCGGGCCGGAGGGCGAGCCCTGATGAACCGCGTCGGCCACGCGTTCTTCAAGACGAGGATGCGGGAGGAGGACGCGACGTTCGGCGGCGAGGTCTCCGGCCACTACTACTTCCAGGACTTCTACTGCGCCGACTCGGGCACGATCCCGGCGCTGCTGATCCTCGAACTGCTCTCGCAGCGCGGCGCGCGCATGTCAGAGCTGCTCGAGCCGTTCCGATCTCATTACTTCATCTCGGGCGAGATCAACTCCGAAGTCGGCGATCCGCAGGCCAAGATCGAGGAGCTCGCCGCCCGCTTCGGAGACGGCAGGCAGTACCGCCTGGACGGCATCTCGGTCGAGTACGACGACTGGCACTTCAACGTCCGCCCGTCGAATACCGAGCCACTGCTCCGCCTTTGCCTGGAGTCACTGCGCTCGCACGCGGACATGGAGCGTCGGCGTGACGAGGTGCTGGCAGTGATCCGTTCGTGACCGCGCCGGACCGGCGCGCCACCAGCGCCGAGGATGCTCTGGCGCTCGCGCAGCGGGCCGGGATCCACCGGCTCGCGCTCCCGACGCCGTTCCTGGTCGGCCGGGTCAACTGCTACCTGATCGAAGACGAGCCGCTCACGCTGATCGACACCGGGCCCAATTCGGGCAAGTCGCTCGATGATCTCGAGCGGGCGCTCGCCGCTCACGGCCGCAGGATCGAGGACCTCGAGCTGATCGTGCTCACCCACCAGCACATGGACCATCTCGGGCTGCTCGAGATCCTCGCGCGCCGCTCGGGCGCCGAGGTCGCCGCCCTGGACGTGCTCGCGCCGTACCTGGCGAACTTCTCGCGCAGCGCGGCGGCGGACGACGAATTCGCTCAAGGCGTCATGCGCCGGCACGGCGTCCCGGACGACCTGGCGACGGTCGTCGGGGCGATGGCGGCGGCGTTTCGGGCGTTCGGGTCGAGTGGGAACGTGACCCGCCCGCTGCGCGACGGAGACGAGCTCGGGTTCCGCGACCGGACTCTGCGGGTCCACCACAGGCCTGGGCACAGCCCTTCGGACACGATCCTGTGGGACGCCGAGCGCGAGATGCTGATCGCCGGCGACCACCTGCTCGCCCACATCTCCTCGAACCCGCTCGTCTCCCGCCCGCTCTCGGGCGACCCCGATCAGCCCCGGCCCCAAGCGCTCGTCCAGTACATCGATTCGATGCGGATCACCCGCGAGATGCCAGCCCGGCTGGTCCTGTCCGGGCATGGAGAGCCGATCCTCGAGCACGCCGAGCTGATCGACGAGCGGTTGCGGATGCACCGCCGCCGGGCGGCTCGGATCCATCACATTCTGGACGCACGTCCACTAACTGCATACGAGATTGCGCTTCGTATGTGGGGCAACGTCGCGGTCACGCAGGCCTATCTGACGCTCTCAGAAGTGCTTGGACACCTGGATTTGCTGGTGCAGGCGGGGCAGGCAGCCGAGCAGGTCCATGACGCGGTTGCAGTATTCGAGGCGCTTTAGACGGTCACTCTGCGGACAACGCCGTCCATACGGCCTATCGATAGCGCCGAGAATGCCGATTAGCAGGGGACATGGTCGGCGACAGCGACACCGGCATGATGCCTGGGGCGCCCCTGATCGGACCGAAGGCGAGCGGAATCCCCGCTTCGGACTACCCGAAGCTTCTCGAACGCGTGCCGGCGATCATCTACGTCGCGGACACCGGCGAGGAGGGGCGCTGGCATTACGTCAGCCCCCAGATCGAGCAGATCCTCGGCTTCTCGGCCGCGGAGTGGTGCGCCAACCCCGAGCTGTGGGCCGAGCGCCTGCACCCCGAGGACCGCGAATGGGTCCTGGCGCGCGAGAACACCTTGAACGGCGTCAAGCCCGAGGATGCCGCGCTCGAGTACCGGATGCTCCATCGGGACGGTCGGACGGTCTGGATCCGCGACGATGCCGTGCTCGCGCATGGCGAGGACGGCCAGATCCGATGGCATGGCATGCTCCACGACGTCACCGAACGCAAGGCGGTCGAGGTCGAACTCGAGCGCCGCGCGGCGCAGCAGGCCGCTGTGGCGCTGCTCGGCGAGCACGCGCTGGAGGGGGCGAGCACGGTCGACCTGATGCACGAGGCGGTCGCCGGCGCGACGCGGATGCTGGGCGCCGAGATCGCGGCGGTGTGGCAGTACCTGCCCGATGAGGACAGCCTGCTCCTGCGGAGCGGGATCGGCTGGCCCGACAGCGAGGTCGGAAAGCTGCGGTATCCCGCGGGCGAGGGGTCGCAGGCCGGATACACGCTGCTGAGCGGTGCGCCGGTCGTGGTCGAGGATTGGGACGCCGAGCGGCGCTTCGATCAGCCGAACTTTCGCGGCCGGCGCACGGGCTCTGGGCTGTCGGTGAAGATCGAGGGGGGCTCGCGTGGACCATTCGGAGTGCTCGTGGTTCAGTCGATGTGCCCTCAAGGGTTCGCCCCCCGCGACGTCGACTTCCTGCAGTCACTCGCCAACGTGCTCGCCGACGCGCTCGAGCGCCAGGCGGTCGAGGACGCGATCCGCGAGCGGGCCGTGCACGACCCGCTGACCGGGCTCCCCAACCGGGTGCTGTTCGTCGACCGGCTCGAGCACGCGCTCGCGCGGCTCGGGCGCCAGGACTCGCTGGCCGCGATCCTGTTCCTCGACCTCGACCACTTCAAGCTCGTCAACGACAGCCTCGGGCATCACGTCGGAGATGAGCTGCTGGCCGCCGCCGCGCCTCGGCTGAAGCACGCATTGCGCGGCAGCGACACGGTAGCCCGGTTCGGTGGCGACGAGTTCGGGATCCTGCTCGAGGACATCGCCTCCGAGCGCGACGCGATCGACACTGCGGAGCGGATCGCGGCGACGTTCGCGCGGCCGTTCGTCCTCTCCGGGAGCGAGCACTTCGTCACGACCAGCATCGGGATCGCGCTCGCCACCGGCGGCGAGCGCGCCGACGAGTTGATCCGCGACGCCGACGCCGCGATGTACCGCGCGAAGGACCGTGGCCGCGCCCGCTACGAGGTGTTCGACGAGGGCATGCGCGGTCGGGCGATCGAGCGGCTGCGGATGGAGAACGACCTGCGCCGCGCGCTGGAGCGCGATCAATTGCGGCTCGAGTATCAGCCGGTCGTGTCGCTCACGAACTTCTCGCTCGTCGGGGTCGAGGCGCTACTGCGCTGGCACCACCCCGACCGCGGCGAGATTCCTCCCTCGGAGTTCATCCCGATCGCCGAGGAGAACGGGCTGATCGAGCCGATCGGCCGGTGGGTGCTCGAGAACGCCTGCCGCCAGGCCGCCAAGTGGTACTGCGCGCGGCCGGATTCGGCCCCGCTCGCGATGTCGGTCAACCTGTCGGCGGTCCAGGTGGCCCGGCGCACGCTGCCCGAGGTCGTGCGCGCCGCGCTATCGAGCAGCGGGCTCGATCCCGCGTGCCTGAGTCTCGAGATCACCGAGACCGTGATGGTCCGGGATGCCGACGCGCTCAAGGACGTCCTGCACGCGCTCAAGGCGCTCGGCGTGCGCCTCGTGCTCGATGACTTCGGCACGGGTTACTCGTCGCTCAGCTACCTGACGCGGCTCCCGCTCGACGTGCTGAAGGTCGACCGTTCGTTCGTCGACGGGCTTGGCAACGAGCCGCGCGACACCGCGATTACCGAAACCATCATCGCGATGTCCCGCGCGCTGTCGCTCGACGTCGTCGCCGAGGGCGTCGAGACCTCCGAGCAGGTCAACGAGCTGAGCCGGCTCGGGTGCACGCTCGCTCAGGGCTTTCACTTCTCCCGCGCGGTGCCGGCCCGCGAGATCACGCACGCGCTGGAGCACAGACCGCTCTGGCTGCCGGCGCCCCGCACCGACCGGTAGGTCGGCTTACGGGTAGGCGCTCGCGCCGGAACGCAGCGGCGACACGTTCGCGTCCTGGCACTCGTACGCCCCGTTCGGAATCGCCGTCTTGAGTGTCGCGGTGTCGTTCGGCGGGATCACCTGAAGCGCGTACGCTGTCGCGCACCCGTTCGAGGTCGCCACGCCGTGGCCGACGTCGAGCCGGAACGATGCTGAGGCTCCCGGCGCGATCACGAGCGGCATCGCGGGAGTCGAGCCGAAGAAATCGTTGGTCGTGTGGTGCGGAATCGTCGGCAGCGGGTTCCCGGACTGCCCGAGGAACAGGATCCCGGGCCACCCGTAGGTCCGGCACGGGACGCTGCCGGTGTTCTTGAGCACGAAGCCGATCTCGCCGTGGCCCATCCCGCCCTGTTGCCCGAGGAACGCGAGCGACATCGAGGCGGCGCGGCACGGCGGATCCCCCGACGCGGTCGTGGTCGCGGTGGTGGCGCTGGTGGCGGTGGTCGTCGACGCGGTCGTCGTGGTCGTCGTTGCCGTCGCCGCCGGAGCGGTGGTGCTCGTGGCGGTGCTCGTGGGCTGCGAGTTTGCCGTCGACGTCGTCCCGGTCGAGGCCGCCGGTGTGCCTCCCGAGCTCCCGCAGGCAGCAAGCGGCGCGGCGGCCAGGAGCACCACGCTCAGCAGCGGGACCAACCGTCTCATTCGGCGTTGTTCGGGCATTGCGGGCTCACATCCTTCGTGGGCGGGGCGGGCGAACTTCTCTGGACCCACGAGCGCGTGCCAGTATCCGGGACGCAGATATGGACCGTAGCGAGGAGCTCCGACAGACGCGGCGTCGTCCGCCCCGAAACGCGTTCCTGGCGATGCTCGAACGGTGGCTGCCGTACTGGGAGCCACAGCTGGTCGTCGCCTGCGCGATCGCGCTCCAGCTGTCGCTGTCCGACGAGGTGACCTTAGGTCCGACGTGGCTGCTTCCGAGCCTCGAAGCCGCCCTGCTGGTCGGACTGATCATCGTTTCGCCAAACCCCAACGTGCGGCATTCCCCGGTGCGGCGCCGAGTGGCGATCGGGATGATCGCCTTCGTCAGTGCCGCCAATGTCGTTTCCCTCGTGATGCTGTCCCATCAGCTGCTGCACGGGGGCAAGGAGAACGGGCATCAATTGATCCTCTCGGGGATCGTCCTGTGGTGCACCAACGTCCTGCTATTCGGGCTGTGGTACTGGGAGACGGATCGGGGTGGCCCGGTCGCACGCGACAAGGGCGAACGAGACTTTCCCGACTTCCTGTTTCCGCAAATGACCGATCCCCAATGGGCGCCGGAAGACTGGATGCCGAGGCTCATCGACTACCTGTACGTTTCGCTCACGAACGCCACCGCGTTCAGCCCCACCGACACGATGCCGCTGACGCCAACCGCAAAGTGGCTGATGGGCGGGCAATCACTCGTGGCATTGGTGACGGTAGGACTCGTCGTGGCCCGTGCCGTCAACATCCTGTCGTGAACGCGATGGCCAACGCTGAACTCACCACTCCTGATTACGAGGCGCTCGAGCGCTCGATCCGGGAGGTCGGCACCGACCTGGCGTCCGCGTTCCCCTCGAGCGCCCGCCATCCTTTGAGAGCGCTCGACCAGCGTGCGATGGATCTGGCGTCCGCGGACCAGGAGCTGAAGGCCGCTCTGTTCCGGTTTGTGGACGTAACGCCGGCGTGCCGGTCGCTCGACGATCTCGCGCGGCACCTGCGCGAGTTCCTGCGCGAGGTCCCCGACGCCCCGCCGCCGCTCGCCGCGGCGATGCGGATGGCCGACAACCGAGCCGCGCGGACCGCGATCGGCGCCGCCGCCGCGGCGGGCGTGAAGCACATGGCGCACCGGTTCATCGTCGGCGAGACGCCGGCATCGGCGCTCGGCGTGCTCCGCGACCTCTGGAATCACGGCGTGACCAGCTCGGTCGACCTGCTCGGCGAGGCGACCGTCACCCAGCCCGAGGCCGATCGGTACGCGGCCCGCTGCGACGAGGCGCTGGTCGAGCTCGCGCGCGCCCAGCGGTCGTGGCCGCCTCGCGACGTGCTCGAGCGGGACAGCGCCGGTCCGATCCCCCGAACCAACGTCTCGGTCAAGACCTCGGCGCTCACTCCGCTGCTCCGGCCAGACGCGCCGGAGCTCGGGCGGCGCGACGCGGCCGCGCGCCTGCGGCCTCTGCTGCGCCACGCAAGCGAGCTTGGAGCCCACATCCACATCGACATGGAATCGCTCGACTCGCGCGAAGCGGTGCTCGATCTCGTACTCGAGGTCCTGTCCGAGGATGAGTTCCTGCGCGGCCCGTCGTCGGGGCTCGTCCTCCAGGCCTACCTGCGCGACTCGCCCGAGCTGCTCGATCGAGTGTTGGAGTGGGCGCGCAGCTCGAGTCGGACGCCGCCGCTGACCGTGCGGCTGGTCAAGGGCGCGTACTGGGACCACGAGCTGGTCCAGGCCAGCCAGCACGGGTGGCCGACCCCGGTGTTCGATGTGAAGGCCGACTGCGACCGGAACTTCGAGGCGCTCACCGCCCGGTTGCTCGACGCCCGACCGGCCGTCCGGGTCGCGGTCGCCTCGCACAACCTTCGCTCGGTGTCGTACGCGATCGCCTACAACCGGCTGTCCGGCGGCGAGGATCGCGACCTCGAGCTCCAGGTGCTGCGCGGGCTCGGCGATCAGCTCGCCGACGCCCTCGCGTCCCGCGGCTTCCGGGTTCGCGCCTACTGTCCGGTCGGCGATCTGGTCGCGGGCATGGCCTACCTCGTCCGGCGCCTGCTCGAGAACACGAGCAACGAATCGTTCCTGCACGAGCAGGCCAGCGGGACGTCGCTCGACGTGCTGCTCGCGGCGCCGTAGCCGCGCCCGGCGCCTCAGCTCGACCTGAACCGCTCGGTCAGGCGGGCCATGTCGCCCCTGGCCTGATCGACGCGGGCGGCGATGATGCCCGCGAGCACTTGCATGAAGCGCAGGTCCTCGGGGCCCATGTCGAACTTCGTATCCCGGCTTACGCAGCAGAGAGTCCCGTGAACCTCACCGTCGGTGAGCCGCACCGGCACGCCGATGTAGGCGCCGAACTGGCGGGCAGCGTCGAGGTCGCGGATCGCGGGCTCGGCGCGGGTGTCGGGCACGACGTTCGGGATCTCTCCGTCCAGCATCCGCCGGCAGAACGTCTGCTCGACCGGCATCACGACCCCCGTGTACGTGTTCACGATGTCGGGCTCGCCGACGATCGCGTGGATCGCCTGTTCCCGGCGGTCGATCGTCGTGACGTACGACGCGTCCATGTGGAGTCTGTCGCGGGCCGCGGCGAGCGCGCGCTCGACCACGTCGGTTTCCTGGGCGGCCTCGATCCGGCCGATCGTCTCGGCGTACTCGGTCGGGACCCGGTTTTCCGTGTCCGATTCCACTCGGCGATTAAACAGCGCGCCGGATGCCTCGTGCAATAGCTGATGCAGGTTCCGGGGTTTTAGGGCTCTTGAGCCATAGTTCGGCGCAGCGATGAAGCGCACGTCACGCTGGAGGAGGGGGCTCGCCGGCTTCCTGCTGGTGGCCTTTGGCCTGCTCGCCGTGGCCGGCGTGAGCGCGCTCGTGATCAGGTTTGCGCCGGCATGGTTGGTGTCGACGAAGGGCCTCACGGGCACGACCCGGCTCAACGAGCTGAGCCGAGTCAGGGTCGCCCTCGTGCTGATCGTGGTCTCGGCGCTCGCCGCCGCGGTGGCGGTGTACGCGTTCCGGCTGTCCTCGCGCGACCGCCGGCGCGAGCACACCGAGCGCCAGCAGAACGAACGGTTCATGCGCGCGATCGACCAGTTGGGCCATCCCGCGCTCGACGTCCGTCTCGGCGGCATCTATTCGCTCGAGCGGCTCGCCCAGGAATCGCCCGAGGACCACGGTCCGATCATCGAGATCCTCGCGGCGTTCGTGCGCGAGCACGCGCCGTGGCCCGCCATGGTGACGGCGCGATCCGGGGACGGGCACGGCCAGGGCCGGGCGCCGGCGCGCGGCGGCAACGGGATCGAGCGTCGATCTCGGCCCGCCACCGACGTCCAGGCAGCGGTCACGATCCTCGGACGACGGACGCTCGCCTACGACACGACCGCACCCATAGCGCTGCCGCACACGGCCCTCGCCGGCGCGATGCTGACCGGAGCGCACTTCGAAGGTGCTCTGCTGAGCGGCGCGAACTTCGAGGGCGCCGATTTGTTCAAGGCCAACCTGCGGACAGCCGACCTCGAGGGAGCCAACCTGAGGGGCGCCGGCCTGCTGCTCGCCAACCTCAACGACACTGTCCTCTGGGGCGCGAACGGAGAGGGCGCGCGGCTGTACGGGGCCAACCTCGAAGGCGCGGCACTCAAAGGAGCCAACTTCAAGAACGCGGGGCTCACCGGCGCCAACCTGAAGGACGCCGGCCTCCACAGCGCGGTGCTCACCGGCGCCGATCTGACCGGCGCGAACCTCGAGGGCGCCGGGCTCGACGGGGCGAATCTCGAGGGCGCGAACCTCGACGGCGCCAACCTCAAGGGGGCCGTGCTGCTGAACGCGATTTACGACGGCGCGACGATCTGGCCGGCCGGCTTCGATGTCGTCGGTCAGGGCGCCGTCGCTCGTACGTGGGCCGAGGAGCTGAGCCATCTCGCGCACCAGCCGGCGAACGGTCCCCAGGCCGGGTGGGCGCACGAGCCCGAGGCCCAGTCGCCGGCGCCGCAGGTCGGCTGGCCGCACGAGCGGGAGGAGTACGCGCCCGCGCCGCCCTCGCACGAGCCGCCCTCGCACGAGCCCGCGGCGCCCTCGCACGAGCCCGCGCCACCCTCGCATGAGCCCTCGCCCACCGAGTCCGCGTGGACGCCACCCGGGGCCTCGCCGACGCCCGGGGAGTCGTCGTTTGAGGAGTCGTCTCCGCCGTCCCATGAGCAAGCGCCGGCGCCACCCGAGGAGCCCCCGCAGGCGCCACCCGAGGAGCCAGCGCGGGCGCCCGAGCCCGCGGAGCAGGCCGCACCCGGCACCGAGACGCGCCCGCCCGATCCCGGCCCGCAGCAGCCCCTCCGGTGGCCGCCGGACCAGGAAAACGGCGCCGAAGAGCCACCCGCGCAGTAGCGCGGCATTTGCTCAGTTCGGGCCTGTTAACGTCGGCTGTAGATGCCATCGCTTCCACCCTTTGCCAACGAGCCCGTGCTCGAACTACGGCGCGCGCCGGTGCGGGCCCAGCTCGAGGACGCCCTGGGCCTCCTGGACCGGACGCTGCCGCTGCACGTGCCGGTCATGGTCGGCTCCGGCGAGCGTCTACGCGAGGACTTGCATTCGACCGATCCCGGCGATCCTGACAGCGTGGTCGCGGTCGCCGCCTGTGCCACGCCCTCGGATGTCGCCGCCGCGGTCGCCGAGGCCGAGCGCGGTGCGAGCTCATGGCGAGCGGTCCCAGCGGAGGAAAGGGCGGCGGCGCTGATCCGAGCGGCGGCTTGGCTGCGCGAGCGCCGGCTCGAGATCACCGCGCTCGAGGTCCGCGAGTGCGCGAAGCCTTGGCCCGAGGCCGATGCCGACGTGTGCGAGGCGATCGATTTCCTCGAGTACTACGCCCGCGGCGCGATCGAGCTCGACACGGGGCCGCCGCTGCTGCAGGTTCCCGGCGAGCGCAATGACATGCGGTACGGGCCCCGCGGCGTGACGGCGGTGATCGCGCCCTGGAACTTCCCGGTCGCGATTCCGTGCGGGATGACATCGGCCGCGCTCGCCACCGGCAACGCCGTGGTCCTCAAGCCGGCCGAGCAGTCGCCGGGATGCGCGCTGATGCTCGTCCGGGCCCTGCGCGCAGGCGGGGTTCCCGCCTCGGCGATCTCGCTGCTCCCCGGGGAGGGCGACGCCGGCGCCGCGCTGGTGGCCCATCCGGGCGTGCACACGATCGCGTTCACCGGCTCGATGCCGGTCGGGGTCGAGATCGCCCGCGCCGCCGCCGAGGTCTCGCCCGGACAGAGGCATTTGAAGCGCGTGGTGTCGGAGCTCGGAGGCAAGAACTGCGTGATCGTCGATTCCGACGCCGACCTCGACGAGGCGGTGCCGGGAATCGTGTCCTCGGCGTTCGTTTACGCCGGCCAGAAGTGCTCGGCGGCAGCGCGGGTCCTCGTCCACGACGCGATCGCCGATCAGCTGATCGAGCGGGTGGCGGGCGCGGCCAGCGTGCTCGTGGTCGGGCAGGCCGATCAGCTCGGGACCGACGTGCCGCCGGTGATCGAACGCGCGGCTCAGGAACGGGTTGATCGGTACGCCGCGATCGCCGAGTCTCAGGGTCGGATCGCGGCCCGGGTTGATGCGGTGCCCGAGCACGGATGGTTCTGCCCTCCGACCGTGGCCACCGATCTCCCGCCGGATTCGCCCGTGTTGAACGAGGAGATCTTCGGGCCGCTGCTCGCGATCGACCGCGTCAAGAACGTAGAGCACGCCTGCGACATCGTCGACGGCCTTCCGTTCGCGCTGACCGGCGGCCTGTTCGCCCGCGATCCCGCCACCGTCCGCTACGTCCGCGAGCGGTCGCCGGTCGGGAACCTGTACGTGAACCGCGGGATCACGGGAGCGATGGTCGGCCGCCAGCCGTTCGGTGGTAACCGCCTGTCGGGGACCGGTAGCAAGGCCGGCGGGCCCGACTACCTGCGCCAGTTCGTCGAGCCCCACGTCGTGACCGAGAACACGATGCGGCACGGGCTCGTGGTCTGAAGCCCGCTCCCGCTCGGCCCACCGCACGCACCCCGGGCCCACACCCCAGGCCCACCACACCCCAGGCCCACCACACCCCACGCACTAACACCCCGGCGCCCAATACACCGGAAACCAGGGCGGATAACTGCTCAATCGCTGCCGCCACGCGATGCGAATGCCGGTTCACCCGGCTCTGGTGCGGATAACGCCTCGCTCGGCGCGGACGAGCGCGCGAGTGAGCAGTTATACGGGCCCCGCATATGGCAAGAAATCTCCTAACTGGGGTTGATTTGAGCGCCCGAGCGGTCGATCATCGGCACAGAGATGCCGCTACCGCCCTCAGTCGCGTGGAAGCTGTTGCTGGCGCTGGTCCTGGTCGGCGCGATCATGCTCAGCGCGTTCGCGAAGGCGCCAGCGCGGCCGCTGCCCCGCGGCGAGCTTCGCCGGCTGGTGCTCGCGGCGCTGACCCTGTACGCGGTCGGCGTGTTCGCCTCGGTGACCCACCACGCGCTGCTGGCCGGCGTGGTCTACGTGGCCGGGATCGCCGCGTGCGCCCTGGCAGCGTGGCTGTCCCGCGGCAGCGAGCCCGACGATCCGCCCCGCGGCGGGGAGGAGCCGATCGACGAGCAGCCGCCTCCCGAGCCGGACGGCGTGCCGTGGTTCGACTGGCGGGCGTTCGAGCGAGACTTCCGCGAATACGCGTCGCGGAGGCGCGAGCCCGCCCGTAATCGCTAGGCGTCGCGACCGCGGCCGTTCATAGCCAGCAGCATCTCGTGCAGACGAGCGTCTCCGGACAGCTCGGGATGGAACGAGACCGCCATCACGTTGCCCTGCCGGATTGCCACCGGATGCCCCTCGACGCTCCCCAACACCTCGACAGAAGCACCGTAGTCCGTCACCCAGGGCGCTCGGATGAACACGGCGTGCATCGGCCCGCCCCCCACGCCGGAAACGTCGATGTCGGCCTCGAACGACCTGACCTGGCGCCCGAACGCGTTGCGGCGCGTGGTGACGTCGAGCACGCCGAGATGGTCGCGGTCGAGCATGATCATGCCGGCGCATGTGCCGAGCACGGGCGTGCCGCCCCGGGCGAGCGTTCGGAGCGGCTCGGCGAGCCCCTCGCGCTCGATCCCCAGCGTCATCACCGTGGACTCGCCGCCGGGGATGATCAGCGCGTCCAGGCCTTCTAGATCGGCTGGCACGCGCACCTCGCGCGCCTCCGCCCCGACTGACCGCACGATCTTCGCATGGGCCTCAAAATCGCCCTGCAACGCCAGGATGCCGACCACCTTCACCGAAAGCCCAACCGCGACTGTCGACCCAACGCGCTACCAACCGCGGGGGGCCAGCAGCTGCTCGGCCTCGAGCTTGGACGACTCGAGGCTCACCATCGGCTGACCCAGGCCCGTCGAGGCCGCGGCGATCCGGGCGGGATCCCGGTAGTGCGTCGTCGCCTCGACGATCGCGCGCGCGCGGCGCTCGGGGTCCTCGGACTTGAAGATCCCCGATCCGACGAACACGCCCTCGGCTCCAAGCTGCATGACCAGCGCCGCGTCGGCCGGGGTCGCGATCCCGCCGGCGCAGAACAGCACGACCGGCAGGCGGCCGTCGGCGGCGATCTGCCGCACGAGGTGCAGCGGGGACTGAAGCTCCTTGGCGGCGGTGGCGAGCTCGGCGTCGTCGAGCGTCGTCAGGCGGCGGATCTCGGAGCGGATCTTGCGCAGGTGGGTGACGGCGTTGACGATGTCGCCGGTGCCGGCCTCGCCCTTGGAGCGGATCATCGCCGCTCCCTCGCCGATCCGCCGCAGGGCCTCGCCGAGATTGGTGGCGCCGCACACGAACGGAACGCTGAACGCCCACTTGTCGATGTGGTTGGCCTCGTCGGCGGGCGTCAGCACCTCGGATTCGTCGATGTAGTCGACCTCGAGCGCCTCGAGCACCTGGGCCTCGACGAAATGGCCGATCCGCGCCTTGGCCATCACCGGGATCGTGACCGTGTCCTGGATCCCCTGGATCATCTCCGGGTCGGACATGCGTGCCACGCCGCCGTCCCGGCGGATGTCAGCGGGGACGCGCTCGAGCGCCATCACGGCCGCCGCGCCGGCGTCCTCGGCGATCTTGGCCTGCTCGGGCGTGACCACGTCCATGATCACGCCGCCCTTGAGCATCTCGGCCAGGCCGGCCTTGACGGTGAACGTCGCCTCGTCCCGCGGAGTCTGGGAATTCTCGTCCATCGGAGCCTGAGTTTAGCCGGGCGATAGCTTTCCCGGCGATGTCCACAGCGCCAGTGTTCGAGGGTTCAGATGGCCGTTTCGTCGCGACGGAACTCGCGCGGGGGCCTTGGGATGCGAACGCGCTACACGGCGGCGCCCCTGCCGCGTTGCTCATGCGGGCGTTCGAGCGACTCCCCGCGCCGGAGGGCCTGGGCCTGGCTCGGGTGACCTATGAGCTGCTTCGCCCGGTCCCGGTTGGACCGGTCGAGATCCAGGCCGAGGTCACTCGCCCGGGGCGCCGCGTCCAGCTGCTCGAGGGTTCGATCTTCGCGGGCGGGGTCGAAGTAGTGCGGGCGCGGGCGCTCCAGGTCCAGCGCGCCGATGCCGGCACGGGCGGCGCCACCGAGCACACCCCACCGCCACCCGGGCCCGAGACCGGACGCCCGGCCCGGGTGAACGTCCCGCACCGCCCCATGTTCGCGTTTGACGCGATCGAGATCACGTTCGTTGCCGGCGCTTGGGGCGGCGGACCCTCGACCGCGTGGTTCCGGCTACGGAGCCCGATCGTCGCCGGCGAGACACCTTCGCCGCTCCAGCACCTTGCCGCCGCCGGCGACTTCGGCAACGGGATGAGCTCCGTCCTGTCCTGGGACGACTACCTCTACATCAACCCGGATCTGACCTTGTACATCGAGCGCGAGCCGATCGGCGAGTGGATCTGCCTCGAGGCGCAGACCCGGATCGCGCGCGACGGCATCGGGGTCGCCGAGAGCATCCTGTACGACGAGCGTGGCCGCGTCGGCCGAGCGATCCAGGCCCTCTTGGTCGCCCCGCGCTGACGATTGCGATTGAGAAAACCCGCGAATATGGCGGGAAAAGTCAATCGCTTCCGCCGTTAGCCGAGCCGCCGTCGCGCAGGTACGACAACAGGCCACCGGCAACCAAGATCTCGCGCTCGTGCTCGGAGAAGTCGTGGGTCAGCGTCAGCTCCTCGCCGCTGTCCTCGATCCGACAAGCAATCGACTCGGCGTCGGACTCCAGCTCCTCCTTCAGCGAGGGCAGCGACCAGCACTGCCCCACCTCGGCCTTGTCGTAATCCGCCGAATCCGAGAACGTCAGCGCGACGATCCCCTGCGCGATCAGGTTTCGCCGGTGGATCCGCGCGAACGACTTCGCGATCACCGCCTTGACCCCGAGATGCAGGGGCGCGAGCGCCGCGTGCTCACGCGAGGAGCCCTGGCCGTAGTTGTCGCCGGCGACGATGAACCCGCTTCCCCACTCCTTCAGACGCTTGCGGAACTCGGGATCACGGTGGCGGAAAGTGAACTCGGCGATCGCCGGCACGTTCGAGCGGTAGGCCATAACCTCAACCCCGTCGGGCGCGAGGTCGCCGGTCGAGATGTCGTCGGGCTGAACGGTGGCGATACGGGCCTCGAGCGAGTCCCCTAACGGCTTGTGCTCGGGCGGGCGCTTGATGTTCGGCCCGCGGGGGATGTCGACCCCCGAAGCCTCCTCAGCCGATACCGGAGCGAAGATGTGGACGTCCTCGACATACGGCCGCAGCTCGGGCATCGGCAGCAGCTCGGGCGGGTCCCCATACGACCGCGGATCCTCGATCTTGCCGCTCAAAAGCGAGACCGCGGCCACCGCCGGCGAGCACAGGAACACTGAGTCTTCGGGCGTCCCCGACCGGCCCGGGAAGTTCCGGTTGAACGTCCGCAGCGAGTTCGAGTCAGACGGCGGCGCTTGACCCATGCCCACGCACGGGCCGCACACCGGCTCGAGCATCCGGACTCCTCCGTCCGAGAGCTGGCGGTACACGCCGGACTCCGCGATCGCAGCCAGAATCTGACGCGATCCGGGCGTCGCGGTGGCGGCGACCGACGGGTGCACGATCTGGCCGTCGCGGTCGGCGAGCACGGCCCCTGGCAGCGCGAGGTCTTTGTAGCCCGAGTTGACCGAGGAACCGATGCAGACCTGGGCGATCGGGGTCCCCACGACCTCTTCGACGGGCACCACGCTGTCGGGGTTGTGCGGCTTGGCCACGAGCGGACCCAACGAGCCGAGGTCGATCTCGACGCGGTCGTCGTACTCGGCCTCCGGATCCGGGGCCACAGACACGAACTCATCGGACCGATCCTGCCGAGACAACCAATCCTGGGTCACAGAATCCGGAGGGAACACGGCGGCGGTCGCGCCCAGCTCCGCGATCATGTTGGCGATCGTGGCTCGCTCGGGTATCGACAGATCGGCGGTCCCCGAGCCGGTGAACTCGAACACCTTGTTCTTGCCGCCGCTGGCGCTCAGGCGCCGCAGCAGCTCGAGGATGATGTCCTTGGCCTGGACCCACGGCCGGGCGAGGACGCCCTCCAAATGCACCTCGACCACCTCGGGACACGCGATCTCGTACGGGTGGCCGCCCAGCACCACCGCCACATCCAGGCCGCCGGCGCCGATCGCGATCATGCCCAGGCACCCCGCCTGCACAGTGTGGGAGTCGGCCCCGAGCATCGTCTGCCCCGGCTTGCCGAACCGCTCCATGTGGATGTAGTGGCTGATCCCGTTCCCGGGCCGCGAGAAGTGCAGCCCGTACTTGCGCGCAAGCGCCTGGAGCATGCGGTGGTCGTCGGGGTTCTTGTGGTCGAGCTGGACCACGTTGTGGTCGACGTACTGGACGGCGCGCTCGACCTTCACTCGAGGCTCGCCGAGCTCCTCGAACTGCATCAGCGCCATCGTGCCGGTGGCGTCCTGGAGCAGGGCCTGATCCATGCGGATCGAGATCGGCGACCCCGGCTTCAGGTCGCCATCGACCAGGTGCTCACGCAGGATCTGGTGCGTCAGGTTGTCGGGCATCGGGTTAGCTCCTCTCGCGACGACGTCACGATCGGAAGCTACCCGTGGCCTGCGCCACTACGCGCCGGTCGGCCGTCGCGGTCGCGGTGGCGTTCGCAAGCGGACCGTCGCGGGATTCGACGCGCGCGTCGAGCTCGACGAATGCGCCGACCGGCGCGCGTCCATACAGCGACACCTCGAACGAGACCGCCCGGGCCTCCAGGCCGCAGGCCAGCGACATCGCCTCCGACAGCGCGGCCGCGACGACCCCATCGTGGGCGCGGCCGCCTTCAGCCCCCTGATGGCCCTGCTTGATAAAGCAGCGACCGGCGACCGCGCCCGGGGCGACTTCCTCGACCTCCAGCAGCAACCCGAAAAGATTGGTACGACCGCACCCGAAGCACTGCTCGTGGTGAACCCGCGCCACGCCCCCGCCCCCCGGCCGTTATTTCAGTCGGAACGCTTTGATCCGCACGTCGTACTGCTGGGCGTCGCGCGAATACACCCCGTACGCGAGCGCCTGGATCAGCGACAGCAGCGCGGTGTGCGAGCGGACGAACGCCGGCGTGTTCGAGGAGTAGTAGAGGCGGATCCGCGCCAGGCGGGCCACCTCGGACAGAGTCGCGTCGGTGATCGCGAGCGTCGGCGCCTTGCGGTGGCGGGCCAGCTTCATCGTGCGCGTGATCAGCGGATGGGGGCGCCCCGCCGATAGCCCGATCACAAGCGTCTGCTCGTCGATCCGGCTCAGCCGCCCCAGCGCCTCCTGCGAGGGACTGGCCACGATCTCCGCGCGGAGATCGAGCAGCATCAGCAGGTGGCGCAGGTAGCTGGCGAAGAACGCCATCTGATCCGTGCCGGCGATCAGCACCTTGCCGGCGGACACGATCGCGTCGATCGCGGCCTCGACGTCGCCACGCGCGAGCTTGTGCGCGGTGTCCTCGACGTTCACGTGGTCGGCGGCCAGCGCGGCCTCGAACTCGGTGTGGTCGAGCGAGAACAGCGGCGCGGCCGCGGCAGAAGTTCCGTTCACGGCCCCCGGCCCGCGACGCCGGTACTCATCCCGGGCGGCCTGCTGAAGCTCGGGGAAGCCCTCGAAGCCCAGCGCCTGGGAGAAGCGCACGACCGTGCTCGACGAGGTGCTGGCGCGCCGCGCGAGCTCCTCGGCGGTCTGGAACGCCGCTTCGTCGAGGTGATCGACGATGTATTGGGCCACGTCCTTCTGCGACCGCGAGAACTCGTCGAAGCGCGCCCGGATGTACGCCGAGAGGGCCTGATGGCCGTTGGGCGATTGGGTCGCGGTGGGGACGGTGGACTGCTTCATCGGGGGCAGCGGTCTGATTCGACGCCTCCGCCCCGCGTCCTTCACGCTCTTTATTTCGGCCCGGTGACGAGACCGGGCACACACCCCCTCAGACGATCGCGACCACGACCGGCTATCCGGGGCGCCGAGCGCGCTCGTTATTCTGCTTGCGCTCAGCCAGCACCTGGGCGACGACGTAGATGATCAGCACGTTCACGATCACGCCGATGCCCAGGAAAGTGAGCAGCAGCGCGATTGTCTGGCCGAGTGAGTTCGGGGTCTGGCCGAGGAAGCCGGCGATCATCAACATCGCTGCTGGAGCGTACCTCACCGCCCCGGGGGAAAGAGCCTTGAGAGACTTGGCGGCGATCGCGGCCCTGTAGCTCAGTCGGTAGAGCAGCGGACTCATAATCCGTCGCGCCCAGGTTCGAGTCCTGGCAGGGCCATATCCAGGCGGCACGGGCCATCAGCGCCGACGGGAAGCCGTGAACGTTCCGCATCGGCTCGGGCGTAAAACTTGTCTAAATCGCTAAAGCTCTGCGGACGATCGTTCGATACAGGCCGGGATTGAGTTGTAAAGGGCAAACCCGCCGCGAGGCGGGGACGCAAAGCCAGAGGTCTCGCGCCGCGAGATAGCTCGGCCGCCTGCTCAGCGTGTTCGACGTTGTTCCTAACAAGGAGGACAAGGATGTCCAGGTTTAAGTTCCGTCACGCTCAGCTGCTGCTGTCGATCATGGCCCTGGTCGCGCTCGTCGTGGTCTCAGGAGCCAGCTGGAAGTTCTAATCCCGATAGGCGACGGCCGGGCGCTACGGCGTTAGCCGGGCGCCCGGTATCGACCTGATGAAATCTCGCGCCCTCGAGCCAGTCCGCCTCTACTGCATTGCCGTCGCGCTGGTGGGCGTGGCGCTGCTGGCGGCTCTCGCGGCCGCGACCTCGCCCGATTTCAACGGGCACACCCGGACGATCGAGTTCCTCGCGCTCGCCGGGAGCGTGATGATCGGAGAGCTGTTCCCGATCGAGGCGCCGCGCCGGTCGGGCGACGGCGAGATCACCGTCTCGGTGATGTTCTCGTTCGCGCTGCTGCTCGGAGTTGGGCTCGTCCCGGCGCTGGTGGCACAGCTCCTCGCCTCGATCGTGCAGGACGCGATCGCCCGCAAGCCGTGGTGGCAGATCGGCTTCAACATCGGGCAGTACACGCTCTCGCTGTCCGCCGCCGCGCTTGTGCTGCAGCTTCTCGGCGGATACACGGCGCTGCAAACCGGCGGCTTTCACGCCTTTGATCTAGTCGTCGTGGTCGGCGGCGCGGCCGGCTACTTCGCCGTCAACCTGCTGCTGGTCACGCGCGCCACGACCCTGTACATGGGCACCCCGTTCTCGCATGGACTGCGCAGCGACCTCATGTTCGGCCTGTCGGTGAGCGCGGTGCTCCTGTGCCTCGCCCCGGTGGTCGTGACCGTGCTCCAGTTCAGTCCGATCCTCTATCCCCTTCTGCTGGTGCCGCTCGTCGGGGTGTACTTCAGTGGCCGCCAGACCGTCCGCACCGTGACCGCCGAGCACCTCGCTCGCCACGACAGCCTGACCGAGCTGCCGAACCGCCGCTGGTTCCTGGAGTCCGTGGGGCAGGCGCTGAAAAACCAGTCGCTCAGCGCCGGCGGGCTCCTGCTCGTCGACCTCAACGGCTTCAAGGAGGTCAACGACACCCTGGGTCACCATCACGGTGACCTCGTGCTCCAGGAGGTCGGCCCGAGGCTCCGCGCGGCGTTCCGCAGCAAGGATCTGGTCGCCCGTCTCGGCGGCGACGAATTTGCCGTGTTCATGCCGGGCGCCGACATCGACGCCGCCCAGGCCGCCGTGCAGCGCCTCCAGGACGCCCTGCACCGGCCCATCGAGGTCGACGGCATCAGCCTCGAGCTCGACGCCAGCATCGGCCTGGCCTGGTATCCCGATCACGGCACCGACGTCGACACGCTGCTCCAGCGGGCCGACGTCGCGATGTATCGCGCCAAGGCGAGCCACCACGCGCTCGTTACCTACCGCCAGGAGGACGACTACCACAGCCCCGAGCGCCTCGTGCTCGCCACCGACCTGCGCCGCGCGCTCGCCGACGGCCAGCTGGTGCTCCACTACCAGCCGCAGGTCGAGCTCGGGTTCGGGCGCCCGGTCGCCGCGGAGGGGCTCGTTCGCTGGCAGCACCCGCAGCGCGGCCTGCTCGCCCCGTTCGAATTCATCGAGGTCGCCGAGCGCACGGGCCTGATCAAGGACCTGACCTACCGCGTGCTCGATCTCGGCCTGCGCGACCTGCGCACATGGAGTGACGACGGCCGCAAGCTGTCGCTGTCGCTGAACGTCTCCGTCCGGAGCCTGCTGGACCGCCGCTTCCCCGAGGAGGTCGAGAAGCTGCTCGCGCTGCACGGCGTCGAAGGCAGCGCGCTCACGCTCGAGCTCACCGAGAGCTCGCTGATGGTCGATCCCGAGGTCGCCAAGAAGACCATGCGCCACCTCGCCGAGCTCGGCGTCTCGGTCGCGATCGACGACTTCGGCACGGGCTACTCGTCGCTGGCGTACCTGACCGACCTTCCGATCGGTGAGCTCAAGATCGACAAGTCGTTCGTGCGGGCCATGGGCTCGGATGCCCGCAACGCGATCGTCGTCCGCTCGACGATCGAGCTCGCCCACAACCTCGGGCTGCGCACGGTCGCCGAGGGGATCGAGGACTCGTTCACGTTCGAGCGCCTGCGCGCGCTCGGGTGCGAGCTCGCCCAGGGCTTCCATATGAGCAAGCCGCTGCCCGCCACCGGTCTGGTGAGCTGGTGGGACGTGCACACGCCCGCCGAGCCCGTGCCCGCGCGCGAGCCGGTCAGCGTCCCGCGCGCCCTGTCCCCGCGGCTGAGCGTCGCCTGATGCTGCTCGTCGTCACCGCGATCGCGCTGCTGATCACCGTCCCGCTCGCCGGCGGCCGGCTCACCCGCCTCGCCGACATCCGCGTCCGCGCGACCTGGGCGGTGCTGCTCGCCGTGGCGATCCAGGTCGGGATCTCGGACGTCGCGCCCGGCGGCAGTCACTGGGTGCACGTGGCGCTGAACATCGCGTCGTACACGCTCGATGCCTACTTCCTGTTCGCGAACCGGCGGCTCGCCGGCGCGCCGATCGTCGCGGTCGGCGCCGCGCTCAACATGCTGGCGATCACGAGCAACGGTGGCGTGATGCCGGCGAGCGCATCGGCCCTGCGGATCGCCGGGATCGCCCCCCGCGCAGGTTTCGACAACTCCGCGCACCTCGCGCACGCCCATCTCGCGTTCCTCGGCGACGTGATCCCGGTGCCCGGCCCTTGGCCGATCGGCAACGTGCTCAGCGTCGGCGACCTCACGATCTTCGTCGGCGCGCTGGTCCTCCTGCACCTCGCGTGCGATTCCCGGCTCTTCCGGCGGCGGCCCCACACGGCACAATGCGCCAGAATCTCGCCTGATGCGCGAGGTTCGACCGCCGGAATCTAAGGACTCGTTCCTCGCCTGCCTGGCGACGATCCTCGAGCTGCCGTTCGAGCGGATGCCGGTGCTCGCCGCCGGCGAGGACCCGCCGACCGGATGGACGGTGTCGCGGTGGCTGGGCGGACTCGGCCTCGGCCTCGCGCGGATCGCCGATCCCGGCGCGTTCACGTGGGCGGGGCCGTGGATCGGGCGTGCCGCCGACCGCTTCGTCGTCATGTATGGGGTGCCCTCCGGGGTCGTGTGGGACCCGGTTGGGGGCCCGGAGATCGAACGCGACTCGATTCAAGATGGCTTCATCGTCGCCGCCGCGGACATCGCGCTCTCGCTTCCGCCCCGGCCGGCGGCGCCACCCGTCGCGGGCACCGTCGAGGTGCTCGCGGTGGCCTGCGCGGCGGCCGAGCCCGCGCGCCTGCTCGCTACGGCCCGCGCGCTCGCCGGCCACGGCCTCGAGGGCGACCGCCACGTGGCCGGCACGGGCACCTTCCCCTCGGGGCTGCCGGGCAGCGCGCTGACGATGATCGAGGCCGAGGTGTGCGAGTCGTTCGAGCCGCCGCTGACGCCCGGCGAGCACCGCCGCAACGTGGTCACGCGCGGGATCGACCTGAACGCGCTGGTCGGCCACGAGTTCACGATCGGCGAGGTCCGCTGCCGCGGGATGCGGCTGTGCGAGCCCTGCACGGTCGTCCAGCGCTACGCCGGCCGCCCCGTCCTACGAGCCCTAGTCCACCGCGGCGGCCTGCGCGCGGACATCCTGCGCGATGGCGAGATCAAGGTCGGGGACCCGGTCCGGGCGGTTTGATCTGGGGCCGCTGGCAGCCCCTCCTAACCCAAGTAGCGATAAGCCGGGATCGTGAGGAACTCGATCAGGTCGGGCGACAGCGCCACCCGCTCGAAGATCTCGCGCGTGTCCCGCGGCCGGCCGGCCTCCCAGGTCTCGTCGCCGACCGCCTCGCGAATCTTGGTTGTCTCCTCGTCGAGCACGTCGAGGACCAACTCCGGCGTCACCTGCCGGCCGTCCTCGAGCTCGACGCCGTGGTGGATCCACTGCCAAATCTGAGTGCGCGAGATCTCAGCGGTCGCGGCGTCCTCCATCATCGAGTTGATCGCCGCGGCGCCGCGCCCGGTCAGCCAGAACGAGATGTATTGAAAGCCGACGTTGACGTCGGTCCGCAGCCCCTTCTCGGTGATCGACCCCGGGGTTGCGGCGAGATCGAGGAGCTCCGCGGCGGTCACGTGGACGTCGTCGCGCCGGCGCTCAAGCTGGTTGGGCGCTCCGTTCAGACCCTTCTCGAACACCTCCCGCGCGACCGGCACAAGGTCCGGATGCGCGACCCAGGTGCCGTCGTAGCCCTGCGAGACCTCGCGCTCCTTGTCCTTGCGGACCGCGTCGAGCGCCTTCTCGTTGGCCTCCTGGTCGCCCTTGCGGCTCGGGATCAGCGCCGACATCCCGCCCATCGCGTGCGCGCCGCGCTTGTGGCAGGTCGCCGCCAGCAGCTCGGTGTAGGCGCGCATGAACGGCACGGTCATCGTCACGTCGCCGCGGTCCGGGAGAACCATCTCGCGGCGGTCCGGGAAGCACTTGATCGAGGAGAAGATGTAGTCCCAGCGGCCGGCGTTGAGCCCGGCGGAGTGCTCGCGCAGCTCGTACAGGATCTCGTCCATCTCGAACGCGGCGGGCAGCGTCTCGATCAGGACGGTCGCTTTGAACGTCCCTGACGGTATCCCGAGCGCCTCCTGCGCGAACACGAACACGTCGTTCCACAGCCGCGCCTCGAGGTGGGATTCCATCTTCGGCAGATAGAAGTACGGCGCGGTCCCGTTTCTGATCAGCGGCCGGGCGCAGTGGAACACGTACAGGCCGAAGTCGAACAGCGAGCCGGACACCGGCTCTGACTCGACCAGCAGGTGTCGCTCGACCAGGTGCCAGCCGCGCGGCCTGACCAGGAGCGTGGCCGGGTTGTCCGAGAGCTCGTAGGCCTTGCCGTCTGAATCGCGGTAGGTGATCGTCCCGTCGATCGCGTCGCGCAGGTTCCGGTGCCCGTCGACCATGTTGTGCCAGGTCGGGGAGTTGGCGTCCTCGAAGTCCGCCATGAACCCGTCGGCGCCGGAATTCAGGGCGTTGATCGTCATCTTGCGATCGGTCGGCCCGGTGATCTCGACCCAGCGCTGCTCAAGGTCCGGGGGGACCGGCGCCACGGTCCAGTCGCCCTCGCGGATCTCGCGCGTGTCGGGCAGGAAGTCGAGCATCTCCCCCTCGGCCAGCCGCGCTCGCCGGCGCCCGCGCGCCTCGAGCAACTCCTCGCGCCGCGGCCCGAACCGGCGTTGCAACTCGGCCACGAACTCGAGCGCGTCGGCGTTGATCACCTCGTCGAAGCCCGGCTCGACCGCGCCGGCCAGCTCGATCCGGGGGTGGCGCGTCACCCGGCCATCCTCTCATCCTCCGCCGGAGCACGCACCCGCCGGCGGGACAGCCACTCGCGCACCGTGTCGGTCTCGGCGGCGCACAGCGCGGCCATGACCGCCGCCACGGCGGCCGCCACCGCCCACGCGGCAAGCCCGCCGGCGACGGCGTACAGCACCAGCAGCGCCACGGCCACCCCGAGCTTCTCGTATTCGACCTCGCGGACCATCCGCAACACGAACGCGGCTTGGCCGACCAGGTACAGCGCGACGCCGCCGCACAGCGCGAGCCGCGCAGGGTCGCGTAGCGGCGCGGACACCGAGCCGCGGGTGAGGACCTTGATTCCGACCGCGAAGATGATGATTCCGGCGACGATCACGAGATGTAGGTAGCTGTACCCATCGGCGGCCGCTAGAACCGGATCGTCCTGCTCGCGCAGCCGCTCCTCGGCGGTGGCCGCGAACCCCTCGAAGTAGGTCCACCACATCGCGACCGTGATCAGCAACCCCAGCGCCACCGCGACCACGAGCTCGCCGGTGAGGGCGCGATCGGCCGAGGATCCGAGCGCCCCGACCCCGATGGCCACGATCGACTCCCCCAGGCAGATGATCACGAACAGGCTGTAGCGCTCGGCGAAGTGCGCCACCGCAACGTGCTGGAGCCCGCGGAGTCGCTCGCGGGTCAGCCACGCAGGGCCGGCGTAGTCGATCGCCGCCGCGAGTACCCAAAGCCCCGTCCGCAGCCACGAGCTCGCGAACGAGCCGGCGATCAACAGCGCCATCCCGATGATGACCGTGACCGCGAAACCGGCGATCGCCGACCACTGGGCGTTACCCCGCCGAGACGCGTCGGCGTACAGCCCGAGGTGCAGGAGCCGGACGACCGCGTAGCTGACGGCGAACAACGTGGCCTCGCTGCCGAACGCGTGCGGAATCGACAGGCCGGTGATGAAGATCGCGACCGATGAGATCAGCAGGCAGGCGCGGAGCGTCGGCGAGTCGGCCAGCTGCGCGTTCGCCGCCCACACGTACGCCGACCACGCCCACCACACGAGCGCGAGCACGAGCATCGCGCGCCCGAACCCGCGCCAGGTGAGATCGCGCCACAGCAGCGTCGTCACCTGGGTGATCGCGAACACGAACACCAGATCCCAGAGCAGCTCGACGGGGGTGGTCCGGCGTTCGTCGTCGACGGCGGTCTGCGCGGTTTCGTACACGGGGTCAGTATCGCGGTGGCTCGCCTCGTGGCCCGTTCGCTTAGGGTTCACGCCGGCATATGAAGCTCGGCGCTTACCTCGGCTATTGGATCCCCGGCCAGACTCCGGCCGACCAGCTCGCGTTCGCGGTCGAGGCGGAACGGCTCGGGTACGACTCGATCTGGACCGCCGAGGCGTACGGATCCGACGCGGCCACGGTGCTCGCGTGGCTCGCGGGCGCCACGACCAAGATCAAGCTCGGCTCGGCGATCTTCCAGATGCCGGCCCGCAGCGCGGCGATGACCGCGATGACGGCGGCGACGATCGACACGATCTCGGGTGGGCGGATGCTGCTCGGGATCGGGACGTCGGGGCCGCAGGTGGCCGAGGGGTGGCACGGACAGCGGTTCGCCCGCCAGCTGCAGCGGACCCGCGAGTACGTCGCGGTGCTGCGGCTGGCGCTCGCGCGCGAGCGGGTCGAGTTCCACGGGGAGACGCTCGAGCTCCCGCTGCCGGACGGGCCGGGCAAGGCTTTGAAGCTCATGATCGCGCCCGTGCAGGAGCTCGTTCCGATCTACCTGGCCGCGATCGGGCCCAAGAACACCGAGCTCGCCGGCGAGATCGCCGATGGGTGGCTGCCGGCGTTCTTCTCCCCCGAGCACGTGTCCGATGTGCGGGAGCTGCTCGAGGCGGGGGCGGCGCGCGCCGGACGGTCGCTCGACGGCTTCGAGATGGCGCCATCGGTCAGCACGTTCGTGTCTGAGGACCGCGCCGCCGCGCGCGACCGGATGCGCCCGGTGCTCGCGCTCTACGTCGGCGGAATGGGCTCGCGCAAGCAGAACTTCTACAACCAGCTCATGCGGCGGTACGGCTTCGAGGACGCGGCGTCGAAGGTCCAGGACCTGTATCTGGAGGGCAAGAAGGAAGACGCGGCGGCCGCCCTTCCCGACGAGCTGATCGATCTGGTCACGCTGTGCGGGCCGAAGGACCATGTGCGGGATCGCCTGGCCGCGTTCCGCGACGCCGGGGTCGGGACGCTCACGGTCAGCCCGATGGCGTTCACCGGGCCCGAGCGGATCGAGCAGTTGCGGGCAGTGGCCGAGCTGGCGGCTTGACCCCGGCGCCAGATCGGCTCCGGTTT
Source organism: uncultured Solirubrobacterales bacterium (assembly GCA_963701945.1). Lineage (GTDB taxonomy): Bacteria > Actinomycetota > Thermoleophilia > Solirubrobacterales > Solirubrobacteraceae > Palsa-465. The sequence continues at coordinate 191,865 of CAVPBV010000006.1, forward strand.
TTCCTGGGCGCGTTCGGCGAGCCCGGTCACGCGTTCCCGATGCTCGCGCTCGGGACCGAACTGGCGGCGCGCGGGCACGAGGTCACCTACGAGACCTGGTCACGGTGGCGCGAGCACGTCGAGGGCGCCGGGATGCGGTTCGTATCCGCCCCTGAGTACCAGCTGTTCCCGGGTGACAGCGAGCCGTTCAAGATGTACGAGGCGGTGGTGCGCGCGACGGGCGTCACGCGACGTGCCGTCGCGGATGCGCGGCCTCATGTCGTCGTGCACGACATCCTGACGCTCGCGCCGGCGATGGCGGGCGAGCTCGAGGGCGTTCCGGTGGCGACGCTCATCCCGCATCTTCACCCGGCCGGCGCCCCCGGGTTCCCACCGTATGCGGTCGGGGCTCGCCTTCCGAGGACCGGGCTCGGCCGGCGCGTGTGGGCGGCACTGGACGCGCCCACGCGGGCGGGGCTGCGGCGGGGCCGAACCGAGCTCAACAGCGCGCGGGGCCGGCTGGGGCTGTCGCCGGTCTCGCGGCTCCACGGCGGGCTGAGCGAGCGGCTGTGCATGGTCGCGACCTTTCCGCAGCTCGAGTACCCGCGGACCTGGCCGGCCGGCGTGCACGTCGTCGGCCCGGTGATGTGGGAACCGCCGTTCGGCGACGTCGAACTGCCGCCCGGATCGGGGCCGCTCGTGCTGGTCGCGCCGTCCACGGCTCAGGATCCGGATCACCGGCTGCTCCGGGCCGCGCTGTCTGGCCTGGGCGATGAGCCGATCCGCGTGCTCGCAACGTGGAACCGGCGGCCCCTTCCCGTTCCGGTCGACGTGCCGCCGAACACCCGGCTGGTCGAGTGGGTCTCGTACTCGAAGACGATGCCGGCGTGCTCGCTCGTGATCTGCCATGCCGGCCACGGGACGATGGCCCGGGCGCTCGCATGCGGCTGCCCGGTGCTGGCCGTCCCCCATGTCGGCGACATGGCCGAGAACGCCGCCCGGGCGGACTGGGCCGGCGTCGGGGTCCGACTGCCGTGGCGGCTGCTCGGGCCGGCGGCGCTGCGACTCTCGGTGCGCCGGGCGCTGTCCGAGCGCTCGCTGGCGGCGCGGGCTCGAGAGCTCGCGGGCTGGGCGGCGGCTAACGATGGTGCTTCGGTGGCCGCGGACCTGGTCGAGCAACTCGCGCTCGACGGCGGCCTCGGTCCCGTTCAGGCGCGGTCCGCCGGGCGGGTGGAGTCCGCCGGGTGGGTGAAGTCTTCCGGGCGAGCGCGGACGAACTCGATCAGCTCCGGCGCGTCGCCCTCGACCACGTCCATCCGCTCTCCCGAGCAGCTGCACAGCTCGACCACCGTGCGGTCGTCGGACACCTCGAGCGCACGCCATATCGCGCCGTGAAGCTCCCAGTCCTCGAGCTCTGAGACGGTCAGCCCCGACCGCACGGATCAGCCCACCGCCTCGACGCTCGCGGGCGCGCGATGGTCAGTCGCCCAGTCGGCGATCTCCTTGGACCCAGAGATGACGTCGCCCTCGTCGGTGACGAGCACCGGGACCCAATGGCTCCCGGTCAGGCGCATCACCTCCTTACGCCCGGGGGTCTGGTTGAGGAACCCCGGCAGCACGCCAAGGCCGTAGCAGCGCTGGATATCGGGGTCCCAGCCGGCGTCGCGGAGCGCGTGATAGGCGTTTCCGCAGGGATGCCCTCCGGGACGTGGCGCCGGCTTCCAGGTGCCGTAGCAGACGAACAGCTTCATCGAGACTTCATGGGCGCGGCAGGGACCGCAGCTCCGGGGGTGGGACTCGAACCCACAACATTTCGGTTAACAGCCGAACGCTCTGCCGATTGAGCTACCCCGGATCGACGTCGGGCTCGTCCCGGGGACGAGGAGCGCGAACTCTAGCGGGAACTACGGCCGCCGCAGAACAGTGCCCTAACGCGGGCACAATCCGATGCTCGAACCTGCCAATGTGCGCGCAATCCTCGGCAATCAAGCTGACCGGGGGTTCACCTGCCCTTGACGCACGTCGACCGTTCGCCCCATAGCATCGGCGGCGATTGTCTGATCGATGCTCAAGTGACGGCATGAGGCCTTCGTCTTGACCGGCCGGCGCCGGCGCTGGCTGCTCGGAGGGTGGCTGCCGGCTGCGTTGCTCGCCGCCGGCTGCGGCGGGGGGTCGAGCCATCCCGGGAGCCATGTCACGACATCGACGTCGGTGACGAACGGCACGACGACAACGACCGTGGCGCCTGGTCCCCAGGGCGTCGGGATTCACAAGATCCGCCACGTCGTGATCATCATGCAGGAGAACCGCTCGTTCGATACGTACTTCGGCACCTACCCCGGCGCCGACGGGATTCCGGGGCTGGCGGGGAATCCCGGGACGGTCCCATGCGCCCCGGATCCCTTGCGTGGAGGCTGCGTCCGACCGTTCCACGACCGGGAGGACCGGAGCCTCGGCGGACCCCACTCCGCCGCCGCCTCCGAGGCCGACATCAACGGCGGGGAGATGGACGGGTTCGTCAGCCAGCAGGAGCACGGCATGGCCGGCTGCGCGCAGACGTTCAACCCGGCCTGCGGCGCCGGCGGCGGGACGCCGGACGTGATGGGGTACCACACCGGCGCGGACATCCCGAACTACTGGACCTATGCGCATGATTTCGTGCTTCAGGACCACATGTTCGAGTCGGTGGCGTCGTGGAGCCTGCCGGCTCACCTGTACATGGTGTCCGAGTGGTCCGCGTACTGCTCGATCCAGAACGACCCCGCGAGCTGCCGGAGCGCGATCGAGAACCCCCAGAATCCGCCCGACTTCGCCCGCCGGCTCGGGAACCCGCTCCCGACCAATCCGAACTACGCCTGGACCGACCTCACCTGGCTGCTGCACAAGGACAACGTCAGCTGGGCCTACTACGTCGACGCGGGGAGCCAGCCGGACTGCGACGACAACGCCGCGATGTCGTGCGCGCCGGTCGCCCAGACCGCCAAGACGCCCGGCATCTGGAACCCGCTTCCGTACTTCACCGACGTCCAGCAGGACGACCAGCTCGGGGACATCGAGCCGCTGCCCAACTTCTTCACGGCCGCCAAGAACGGCGATCTGCCGGCGGTGTCGTGGATCACGCCGAACGGCACCGTGTCCGAGCACCCGCCGGGGCTGATCACCGCCGGCCAGACCTACGTCACCGGCCTGATCAACGCGGTCATGCGCAGTCCCGACTGGAGTAGCACGGCGATCTTCCTCGCCTGGGACGACTGGGGCGGCTTCTACGACAACGTGGAGCCGCCGAAGGTCGACGCCCTCGGCTACGGGCTACGCGTTCCCGCAATGGTCATCAGCCCCTACGCGAAGCAGGGCTACATCGACCATCAGACGCTGAGCTTCGACGCCTACGTGAAGTTCATCGAGGACGACTTCCTCGGCGGGCAGCGCCTCGACCCCAAGACCGACGGCCGGCCCGACCCGAGGCCCGACGTCCGCGAGGACGCGCCCCAGCTCGGAGACCTCCAGAGCGACTTCGACTTCAATCAGACGCCACTGGAACCGGTGTTCCTGCCCGTGCAGCCACAGACGGACCTGATCGCGCCGGCGGCGGGCAGCGCCAGCGCGTCTCGTGCTCGACAGGCGATTCCGGGCGTCAAGGCGCTGCGACCGTTCGAGATCGCCGCGGCGGCGAGGTATCTGGTGATGACGCCGGCGGAGCTGCGGCGGGAGCTCGCGTCGGGCAAGACGCTCCGGGAGATCGCCCGGGAGCATGACCGGACGCTCGCCGGCGTCCGGGCGGCGGTGCTCGCCGCGGTTCGCGCCGAGCTTCCGCAGACGCTCAGGTAGGGGATCGCACCGGCGACCGGCGCGGTCAGACCGCTTTTTCGAGCCGCGCGTAGACCGTCCGGCGCTCGGCCATCACCGCCTCTCGCTCGCGCGCCAGCTCGGCGACCCCGGTCCCGCCGTCTGACTTGGCGCGACGAATCGCGCGGTCGATCCTGGCCTGCTCGAGCACCAGACGGGCGTGCTCGAGCTGATCGTCGCTGACCGATCCCGCTCGGCCGGCGCGCGCGACCAGGTCGGCGACGACCCGCGCAAGCTGGTCGTCGTCGTCGGGCAAGTCGGCGAGCGGCGACTGGGTCCGGCCGGCGAGATGGCGGGCCGCGCGCCGCATCACCTCGCTCGTGATCAGCCGGTCGAGATCGATCTCGAACAGGACTCGCGCCCCCGCCTGCGGCCGGGCGACGCACAGCGCGAGGAACGTACGCTCCGCGCGCAGCCCCTGGTCGAGTGGCTCGCCCGCGCCGCCGCCTCCGCCTCCGCCCGCGCCCCCGCCTCCGTTCGTCCGCCCGCCGGTTCCGGCACTCCCCGAGCTGGGTCCAGCGGCGAGCGCGACATCGTGCCGACCCGAGCTTTCGATCAGCGTCGCCAAGCGCGCCTCGGACAGCTCGAGCCTGCCTGCGACGCGCCGCAGGAGGTCCTGTCCGAACGCGTTCTGCGGCAGGTCCCTCAGCGCCGGCTGCAGCTCGCGGAACGCGCGATCGCGCCCCTCCGCGCTGCTCGTGTCGTTGCGCTCGAGGATTCGCTCGACGTGGAACTTCACGAACGGCACGGAGGCCTCGACGCGTTCGCGGAGCGCGTCGACGCCGGCGCGCTCGATCAGCTCTGCCGGGTCGGTTCCTTCGGGCAGCGGGACGACTCGCAGCTCCAGGTTCCGGTTGTCGGTGACCTGGGCGGCCCGAAGCATTGCGTCCTGGCCGGCGCGGTCGGAGTCGAGACACAGGACGAGCACCGTCGCGACGCGCTCGAGCTGGCGGATCTGCTCCTCGGTCAGAGCGGTTCCCATGATCCCGACGGCGTTGGACAGGCCCGCCTGGTGCAGCGCGAGCACGTCGGTGTAGCCCTCGACCAGAATCACGTTCCCGGTTCGGGCCGCGGCGGCGCGCGCGCGATCCAGCCCGAACAGCACCTCCCGCTTGTGGTAGAGCTCGCCCTCGGCGGTGTTCAGGTACTTCGGTCGCTGGTTGTCGCGCATCGCCCGCGCGCCGAAGCCGATCACGTTGCCGCGGGCGTCGGTCGAGGGGAACATGATCCGCTCGCGGAACCGGTCGTAGATCTGGCCGGGACGGTTCTGCGAGCGCTGCGCGAGCCCGGTGGTGATGAGATCCTCGTCGCTGAAGCCGGCGCGTCGGGACGCCGTCAGCATGCGGTCCCACGCGCTGGGGGCGTAGCCGACGCGGAAATCGGTGAGGGTGTCCTCACGCAGGCCGCGGCTCTGGAGATAGTCGCGGGCGGGCGCGGCCTCTCGCGCCTCCCACAGGTAGCGGGCGTAGTACGTGGACGCCCGGCCGAGCAGCGACTGCAGCCGCTGGCGGCGCTGGCGGCGTTCCGCGGCCTCCGGGTCCTCTTGTTCGGTTTGCAGCTCGACGCCGAACCGATCGGCAAGCGACTGGAGGGCGCCCGGGAAGTCGAGGCCTTCGGTCTCCATCACGAACGTGAACGCATCGCCCGAGGCCTGGCAGCCGAAGCAGTAGTAGACCTTCTCGACGGGGTTGACGCCAAACGACGGAGTCCGTTCGTCGTGGAACGGGCAGCGGCCGACGTACTCGGTGGCGCCGGCCCGGCGCAGCTCGGTGTGGTCCGAGACCACCGCGATCATGTCGACCGCGTCGCGTACGCGATCGCGAGAGTCTGCCGTGAACCTGCTCACGGCGCGAACGCCACCGGCACGCTCAGCGACTCGAACGTGTGGATGCAGTACCGGTCGGTCATGCCGGCGAGGTAGTCGGTCACCCGGCGCGGCAGCTCGCCAGCCGGGATCGAGTTCGGGATCTCGTCAGGGTGGGCGCAGTAGTGGTCGAACAGTGATTTGACCACGCCGCGGATCTTCTCGTGCTCGCGAGTCGCCTCGGGTCCAAGGTAGACGCGTTCGAACATGAACGAGCGCAGTTCGGACATCGCGCCACCGATGGTGTCGCCCTGCACGATGTCGCCCTGTTGCTCGGAGTTCTCGACGAGGTCGTGGACGAGCGTGTCGATCCGGCGCGAGCCGGTGTCGCCAAGGACGTCGATCGGTCCTTGCGGAAGGTCACGGGCGGACAGCAGGCCGGCGCGCAGCGCGTCGTCGATGTCGTGGTTGATGTACGCCACCCGGTCCATCAGCCGGACGATCTTGCCCTCGAGCGTGGACGGCTCCCGGGCCCGGCCCGAGTGGCTCACGATCCCGTCGCGTACCGGCTCGGTGAGGTTCAGGCCGGCGCCGTCGCGCTCGAGCGTGTCGACCACCCGTAGCGAGTGCTCATGATGCATGAATCGCAAGCCGAAACGCTCGCTCAGACAGCGGTCGAGCGCGTCCTCCCCCACGTGCCCGAACGGCGGGTGGCCGAGGTCGTGGCCCAGCCCGATCGCCTCGACCAGGTCCTCGTTCAGGCGCAGCGCCCGCGCCACCGTGCGCGAGATCTGCGTGACCTCGAGCGTGTGCGTGAGCCGCGTGCGGTAGTGGTCGCCGGCGGGCGCCACGAACACCTGCGTCTTGTGCTTCAGCCGCCGGAACGCCTTGCAGTGCACGATCCGGTCGCGGTCTCGCTGGAACGGGGTTCTGAGACCGCAGTCCGGCTCGGGGCGCTCGCGCTGCGCGGGGTAGGAGGGCGTCGCAAGCGGCGACAACTCGCGGGCTTCGCGGACGCGAATCCGCTCGGCGAACGCGGCCGCCACCGGGCCGGAAGGATGGTCGGTTTCCGAGCTGAGTAGCTGGTCGCGCATCGTCTCTCGATTCTGACAGCGCTGGTGCTCGGCGGGACGAGTTGTGACAAAGGCGTTGCCGGTGTGCGCGGGCGTTTGCGATGGCGCCGGCAATCCCCCTCGCGCCGGCAATCCCCAGCCCCGCCAATAACCCCATGTAAAACGCAGCAAATCCACCCACGCCGGGCGGCCGAGGCCATCTAAGCATCCCCCAGATGCTTAACGCAGCAAAGTGGTGGCGCCGCTGACGCTTTGCTGCGTTTTACATAGACCCGGCGACCGCCGCGCTGCCGCGGGCCGTGCCGAGGAGCGGACGGAGACGCACGTGCACGTGGTGCTCGGCGGTCTCGGTGATCGCGCGCTCGGCCTGCGCGAGGGCGAACTCTGAGGCATCGGGCGCCTGCGCCAGCGGCCGGCTGAGCGCGCCCACCAGGAAGCTGTGGGACTCCTGGCTGAGTGGGAACGCCGCCGCCTCGCAGGCGTTGCACACGACGCCGCCCGCGGCGGCGGAAAAGCCCTGCAAATGCTCGGATTCTCCGCAGTCGGCGCACGACGCCAGCTGCGGCAGGATGCCGGCGGCGAGCAGCAGCTTCAGGCGAAACGCGAGCCCGTTCGCCGGACGCGCATTGCCGGCGTCGAGGTCGAGCAGCGTGAGTTCGTTGGTGAGGAGACGGAACACCTCGGGATGCGGGTCCGGGGTCTCGAACAGGCGGCCGACCGCGTCGCACGCGCGCGCCCCGGCGTCGAGCGTCGCCGCGTGCTCGCGGAGCGATCGGTATGCGGCGATTGTGTCCACGCTCGTGACCGTGTGCAGGTCGCTGCGGCCCTGGTGGAGGATCACGCGGATGTGGAAGAACGGCTCGAGCCTCGCCCCGAACCGGCTACGGGCCCGCCGCACTCCCTTGGCGATCGCCGACAGCCGGCCGTATCCAGGCGTGTACAGATGGAGGACGCGATCCGCCTCGCCGTACCGGATCGAGCGCAGCACGATCGCTTCGGTCCTCAGCGATCCGGCCATCGCCCCGCCCGCGCTATACTTAATGAAGCTATGCAGCCCGTCATCATGTACACCACCGACGCCTGTCCGTTCTGCATCAGGGCGAAGGCTCTCCTCGCCAAGCGTGGCATCGAATACGAGGAGATCAATCTGGCACGCGACCCGGACGGTCGTGCCGAGTTGGTCGAGCGGACCGGGATGTTCACGTTCCCGCAGATCCTGATCGGCCAAGAGACGATCGGCGGGTTCAACGAGCTTGTCGCGGCGGACCGCGCCGGACGGCTCAGCGAGCTTGTCGCGGCGTAGCGATCGCTCCCCCGGCCGTGGGGCCACGACCAGCGCGCGGACGACCATCGCGCGTACGACCATCGCGCGGACGACCGGCGCGCGGCTTCGGCTGACACCGCTCGCACACGTACGTCCCCCTTCCCCCCACGACGATTTTGCGGATCTCCTGACCGCACCGCGGGCACGCCTCGCCGGCCCGGCGGTGAACCAGGAACTGGTCCTGGAAGGAGCCCCGCGCGCCGTCGACGTGACGGAAGTCGTCGATCGACGCGCCCTTGGCCTCGATGCCGGCGCTCAGCGCCTCCTCGATTCCCTCGCGCACACGCTCCCAGTCTGCGCGCGTGAGCCGGCCGGCGGCGCGCAGCGGATGGATCCGCGCCCGGAACAGCGCCTCGTCGGCGTAGATGTTCCCGACGCCGGCTATCCGCCGCTGGTCGAGCACGAACGCCTTGACCGGCGCGATCCGCCCCCGGGCGAGGTCGCGCAGATGTCCCGCGGTGAACTCGGGCGTCAGCGGCTCGATCCCGATCCGATCCGACAGGTACTCGTCCCGGGCCGCCGGACCAAAGACGAGGTGGCCCGTGCCGAATCGGCGCGGATCGACGTACACGAGGCGGTGACCGTCGTCGAACTCGAAGATCACGTGCGTGTGCGGTGGCGCCACAGCGGGGTCGTAGAGGAGCGTCCCGGTCATCCGCAGGTGCTGGATCAGGAAGCGATCGCGCGATAGCGACCAGATCAGGTACTTGCCGGCGCGGCTCAAGCGATCGACGACGGCGCGACGCAATTCGGCCTCGACGGCCGCGGGTGGGTCCGGCCGCGTCCATCGCGGATCGAGGATCTGGGCCTGCACGATCGTCCGTCCCTCGACGTGCGGCGCCAGCTGGCGGCGGATCGTCTCAACCTCGGGCAGCTCTGGCACGGGTCGCTCGCGTCCTGCAGCCTCAGACGAACGATTCCCCGGGGAGCCCGACCGAGGCCAAGGTCCTGTCGCCGCCAAGCCACGCGAGTACGCTCGCGCCCACATCGGCCAGGGATCCGTCGTGCCGGCGCGAGCGGTGCCCCGCGAACGCCGCCAGCAGCGGCGCGTACTCGCGCGTGTGATCGGTCCGCGGCGAGGTCGGGTCGCACCCGTGGTCGGCGGTCAGAACCAGCAGGTCTTCGGGCCCGAGCAGCGCCGTCCACTCGGCAAGCGCGGCGTCGATCTCGCGCAGGGCGTGGTGAAAGCCGGCGACGTCGTGCCGGTGACCGTAGACCTGATCGGTCTCAACGAGGTTCGTGAACACGAACCCCGAGCGTAGTGCGCGCATCAGCTCGGTCGTCTCGGCCAGCGCACGTGCGTTCGTCGCCCCCGGATACTGGACGTCGATCCCCAGGCCGGCGAACAGCTGCCCGACCTTTCCGACCGTGTGGACCTCGACCCCAGCCTCCTGGATCTCCTGGAGATAACTGCGGCCGGGCGGGGGGATCGAGAAGTCGCGGCGACCGTCGGTGCGCGTCCAAGCGCCAGGCGCGCCCTCGAACGGGCGGGCGATGACGCGCCCGACCGCGTGCTCGGGCGGGAGCGCCTCGCGGACCTTCGCGCAGTTCGCGTACAGCTTCTCGGGCTCGAGGCGGTCGAGGTGCGCGGCGATCTGCAGCACCGAGTCCTGGCTCGTGTAGACGATCAGCGCGCCGGTCTCGAGGTGCTCGAGGCCGGACTGCTCGATCGCCTCGATTCCGTTACAGGGGCGGTTGCAGATCACGCCCTGGCCGCTTACGCCCGACACGAGCGCGACGATCTCCTCGGGAAAGCCCTCCGGATACGTGGGCAGCGCCTTCCCCGCCGACACGCCCATCAGCCCCCAATGGCCCGCGGTCGAGTCCTTGCCGGGACCGAGCGCGTCGAGGCGCCCGTGCAGGACCGGGCTCGCCGCCGGCGGGACGCCCTCGATCTCGACGATCGACCCGAGACCGAGGCGCGCGAGGGTCGGCACCTCAAGGCCGCCGGCCTCGTGGGCCAGGTGGCCGAGCGTGTTGGTGCCCGCGTCGCCGTAGTCGGCGGCATCGGGCAACGCGCCGACGCCACACGCGTCGAGCACCACGACGAATGCTCTCCTCAACGCCCCCGACCGTCCGCGTGCGCGATCACGAGCCGGAGAATCAGTCTTCCCCGTCCCAGTAGTCGAGCCGCTCCAACCGAGCCATCAGGCGGACACCCTTGAACGCGATCTTGTTCGAGCGGGGGTAGTAGCAGACGTCGCCGTTGTGGCGCATCCCGTAGGCGAGATAAGTGAGCCCCGAGGGCCCGCCGCGGAACATGTGCGCGACGCCGGTCCCGGCCGGCCGCGAGATCACGTGTCCGGCGCGTACCGGCGTCTCCTCGTCGCCGAGGACAAGCACGCCATCGCCGTCGAGGATCACGAAGATCTCCTCCTCGAGCGAGTGGCAGTGGGGCGGCGCCGACTCCTTGCCGGGCGCGACCTCGACGTGCTGAATCCCCGTCGTGATCGACCCGGCTGCCCGGCCGAGGTTGCGCCGCGTCCTGACGACCCGGGGCCGCTCGACGGTGACCGCCTCGACGTCTTCGACATTGACGATTGTTGGTGGCCGTGGCGCTGGCTCCAACGGGAGCGGGGGCGGTCCGAGCTGCCCCTCGAGGACGAACTGCGTCGAGACGCCGTTGATCACTCCAGGCAACGAGCCGACCATGCGGCTGCCGACGTACGACATCCCGAGGCGCGGGAAGCCGACGTTCTCGTCGTCACTGCGCTCGCCGAACGCGAGCACGTCGAGCGGCTCGAACGCATGCACCGTGTGCGCGCCGCGACCGGGCAGGTAGACGATGCAGTCGCCGGCGCTGATCTCGGAGGCCTCGCCCGCCTGCCAGGAGAGGCCGCGGCCGCCGAGCACGTAGAAGATCTCCTCCTCGCGCCCGTGCTCGTGGGCCGGCGTCGACCAGCCGCCGGCCGGCACTTCGATCCGGCGAACGCCGACGTTCACGCAGCCGGCCGCGGCGCCGACCATCGTCCACCGGCCCTGAAGATGGCCGACGGTGCGTTCCCGAGCGGGCACCTCTTCGAAGTGTGCGATCCCCACGGCCGGGACTGTACGACGGTCCCGGGATCCGCGTCAGCGACTAATCGTCCGACGCTCCCAGCTGCGCCCGGGGATGCGCCTCGAAGTACACGTCGCGCAGCCGCTCGGTCGACAGGTGGGTGTAGATCTGAGTCGTGCCGATGTCGGCGTGGCCGAGCATCTCCTGGAGCGAGCGCAGGTCGCACCCGCCGGTGAGGAGGTGCGTGGCGAACGTGTGGCGCAGCGTGTGCGGGCTCATCCGGTGCTCGAGGCCGGCCGTGCGGGCGTGCCGGCGGACGATCTTGTACAGGCCCTGACGCGTCAGCCCGTCACCGCGGAGGTTCACGAACACCCTAGTCTCGGGCCGGATTCCGACGAGCTGCGGGCGTGCCTTCTCGAGGTACGCAGACAGGGCGCTGATCGCCTCGCCTCCGATCGGGACGATCCGCTCCTTGGAGCCCTTGCCGCGGGCCCGGAGAATCCCCGCCTCGAGATCGAGCTCGGACAGCTCGAGCCCGATCGACTCCGACGCCCGGAGCCCGCAGGCGTACATCGTCTCGAGTAGGGCGCGGTCGCGGAGCGCCGCGGGACTCGACCCCCGCGGTTGCTCGAGCAGCCGCCCGACCTCGTCGCGGCTCAGGACATTCGGCAGGCGCGCCCGCGTGCGCGGGGCGCGCAGCTCGGAGGCGGGGTCGCGCTCGATGATCTGCTCGCGGCGCAGGTGACGGTAGAACGAGCGCAGGCAGGCGATCTTGCGCTGGAGCGTCGCCGGCGCGGCCGCCGGCCGCTCGGGGGTGCCGGCCGCAAACTCGGAGATGAATTCCATGAGATCGACGGTCTTGACCTCGAGCGGGTCGAGGTCGTGGCGGCCGAGGAACTCGGCGAACTGCTGCAGGTCGGACCGGTAGGCCTCGAGCGTGTTGCGCGACAGGCCGCGCTCGAGCTCGAGGTAGCCGAGGAAGTCGAACGTCAGGTCGGTGATCCTGGCGCCGTCGACCGAGTGCGCGGTTGCCATGCCCCGGGTATTCGGGGCGCCCGCCGGGGGTCCTGCCCCGACTGGCTAGGTGCGTTCGTAGGCGTACGCCTCGGTGATGTACCCGAGCCGCAGGGGTGCGTCCCCGCCGTCGGCCGACAGCGCGCGCAGGCGGCGGATCACCGACTCGCGCTCATCGTCGGGCAGCGCGGCGATGAAGCTGACCGAGCTGAACCGGTCGACGAACGCGTCGGCGTCGAGGATCTGCTCGGTTGGGACCTCGAGCTCGGCGATCGGCGAGAACAGCCCGCCGGCAGTGATCGACGGGCGCCACTCGCCGTGATAGTGACTCGGCGCATCGCGCCGGTATGGATCGATGATCTCCTTGACCGCTCGGTGGAGCGGCTGATCGACTCGCCGGCGGTTCCAAACCAGCGCGAACCGGCCACCCAGCGCCAGCACACGGTGAAACTCCGCCACCGCAGCCGGCCCGTCGAACCAGTGAAACGCCTGGGCGACGACGATCGCGTCGACACCGCCGTCGGCGATCGGCAGCGCTTCGGCGGTCCCCGCGAGCGCGGTGGCTTCGGGCACGAGCCGTTCGAGCACGGCGCGCATCCCCGCGACCGGCTCGACCGCGATCACCGTGGCGCCGCTCCCGACGAGCTCGCGCGTCAGCTTGCCCGTTCCGGCGGCGACGTCGAGCACAGTCCGTCCCGGACCGAGCTCGAGCTCCTCCACCAGCCACTCGACGACCTCACCCGGGTAGCCGGGGCGGCCACGCTCGTATGCGTCGGCTCCCTGCTCGAATCCGCGCGCGGCTTCGCGGTGGACGTTCATCGGTCCCGGGCCGCCAGCCACAGCAGCGCGATCAGCGTCTTCGAGTCCTCGCACTGCACGATCGCCTCGTCGAGCCGAGCCAGCGGCCATGGCAGGACCTCGATGCGCTCGTCCTCGTCGCCCGGGAGCTTCGGGCCGTCCGTCAGTCCGGTGGCGACGTACAGCCACACGCGCTCATCGCTGAACCCGGGGCTCGTGTAGAACGCGAGCAGCTCCTCCCAGTGCTCGGCGCGCTTGCCGATCTCCTCGTCGAGCTCGCGCTTGGCGGTCTCGAGCGGTGGCTCGCCCGGGACGTCGAGCTTGCCGGCCGGGATCTCAAGTGAGGCCGAGGCCCCGATCACCTCGCGGGGCTGGCGGGTCAGCCATACGTGCTCGTCGTCGAGCGCGATGATCCCGACCGCGCCCGGGTGCCACACCTTGTCGCGGGTCACCTCGCTCCCGTCGGCGTGCCGGTAGCGCGCCACGCCAGCCCGGACGACCGCGCCCTGCCATTTCACCTCGTCCCCGACCAGCTCTGCCGCCGAGCTCATCGCTCGCCGCCTCCATCGCCCGTAAGCGCCCGACCGGCCTCGTCGACCACGGCGATCGCGACTTCGAACATCCCCTCGAGTGCATCGACGCTGATCCGTTCGGTCGGCTCGTGGTTGTGCTCGGCGCCGTCGGCGAGGCAGACACAGGGAAATCCGCCCGACCTGAAGCTGTTCGCATCCGACGCGCCGCCGGTGACGATGTGCGTCGGGTCGTACCCGCAGGCGCGCAGAGCCTGCTCGGCGACCGTCACCTCGATCGCGCGCGGCCGGATCCGGTAGCCCCCGAACCCGCGCTGGACGATGACGTCGAGGTCGCACTCGGCCGCGTCGGCACCCTCTTGAAGGTGATCGATCATCTCGGTGGCTACCGCCTCGGTGCGCGCCTGGTCGAGGCTTCGCACCTCGGCCAGGATCTCGCAGCGCTCGGGGATCACGTTGATCGCCGTGCCGCCCTTGATCGTGCCGACGTTCGCGACCGTGTCGGCGTCGAGCCGGCCGAGCCGCATCGCCGCGATCGCGCGCGCCGCCGCGACGATAGCGCTGCGCCCCGCCTCCGGGCGGACTCCGGCGTGCGCCGCGCGGCCGCGCAGCTCCGCGGTGATCCGGTGGTGGTAGGGCGATGCCAGCACGATCTCCCCGATCGGCGTCGCGTGATCGAACACGTACCCGAACCGGCTGTCGAGCCGGCTGACGTCGAACTCCCCCGACCCGCGCAGCGAAACCTCCTCGCACACGGTGAACAGCAGCTCGAGCCCGACCTCGGGGGGCTTCCGGGCGCCGGCGACTCGCCGCGCAAGCTCGAGGATGATCGCCACGGCGGATTTGTTGTCGGCGCCGAGAATCCCGTCGTTCGCGTTCTCCCAGCCCCCGTCGATGCACACGGGCTCGACCGGCGCGGTCAGCGGCACCGTATCCAGGTGCGCGCACAGCAGAATGCTGCCGGGGCCGACGCCGGGGATCCGCGCGAGCAGGTTGCCGGCGTCCGAGCCGGCGCGGGGACCGACGTCATCCTCGTCGACCTCGAGGCCCATGCCTCGAAGCTCTCGCGTAACCCAGTCCGCGCAGGCCCGCTCGTGACCCGACGGGCTCTCGATCCGGCACAGCGCGGCGAACGTCTCGTTCAGCCGCTCGCGCTCGGCGTCGGTGGCGCGCCTCACCGCGTGGCGGCAGGCGCGGTGGCGCCCTCGCCGTTCTGCCCAGACCCGTTCCCGCCGTGCGCGACGCCGTTGACGCCGCGCGCGACGGCCTCGGTGTGACCGGCGTGATCGAGCGCCGCGCCCACGAACTCGCGGAACAGCGGTGCCGGCCGCTCGGGGCGAGACTTGAACTCGGGGTGGTACTGCGAGGCGACGAAGAACGGGTGCTGCTCGGCGGGCAACTCGATCGCCTCGACCAGCCGCTCGTCAGGCGAGGTCCCCGAACAGATCAGCCCCACGGCCTCGAGCCGGCGGCGAAGGTGGTTGTTGACCTCATAGCGGTGGCGGTGGCGCTCGTACACGACCGGCTCGCCGTACAGCTCCCGGATACGCGAGCCGGCGTGCAGCTTGACCGGGTCCGCGCCGAGGCGCATCGTGCCGCCCATGTCCGCGATCTCCTTCTGCTCGGGCAGGAGGTCGATCACCGGGAACGGCGTCTCGAGATCGAACTCGGTCGAGTTCGCCCCGTCCATCCCGGCGACGTGGCGCGCGAACTCGGCGACGGCGAGCTGCATGCCCAGGCAGATGCCGAGATACGGGATCTTCTTCTCCCGCGCGATCTGCGCCGCCCGGATCTTGCCCTCGATCCCGCGCCCGCCGAATCCGCCCGGGATCAAGATCCCGCTGGCAGTCTCGAGCCGCGCGTTGATCGCAGGGTCTCCAACCTCCTCGGAGTCGATCCAGTCGACCTCGACCTTGGCGTCGTGGTGGGTCCCAGCGTGACGCAGGGCCTCGACCACCGACAGGTAGGCATCCTCGAGCCGCACGTACTTGCCGACGAGCGCGATCCGCACGCTGCGGCTGGCCTCGCTCGAGCGCCTGGTGATCTCCGCCCAGTCGCTCAGGTCGGGCTCCGGCGCCTCGATCCCGAAGTGCTCGGACAGCACGAAGTCATCGACGCCCTCATCGTGGAACACGAGCGGCACGCGGTAGATGTCGGGCACGTCGAACGCGGACACGACCGCTTCGACCGGCAGGCTCGCGAACAGCGCGATCTTGCGTCGGATGTCGTCTCCGAGCATCGACTCCGAGCGGCAGATGACCATGTCGGGCGCGATCCCGATGCGCCGTAGCTCGTTGACGGAGTGTTGGGTCGGCTTGGTCTTCAGCTCGCCGGCGTGACTGATGTACGGGACGAGCGTCAGGTGGATGAACATGCAGCGCCGGCGGCCGACATCGACCGGGAATTGGCGGATGGCCTCGAGGAACGGGAGCGACTCGATGTCGCCGACCGTCCCGCCGATCTCGGTGATCACGAAGTCGACGTCGGTCGCCTCCGCCATCAGCTTGATCCGCTGCTTGATCTCGTCGGTGATGTGCGGCACCACCTGGACGGTCGCGCCCAGGTAATCGCCGCGGCGCTCGCGCCGGATAACGGTGTTGTAGATGCCGCCGGCGGTCACGTTCGACGCCCGGCTCGTGTTGGCATCGGTGAAGCGCTCGTAGTGCCCGAGGTCGAGGTCGGTCTCGGCCCCGTCCTCGGTCACGAACACCTCGCCGTGCTGGTAGGGCGACATCGTGCCCGGGTCGACGTTGATGTACGGGTCGAACTTCTGGAGTTGGACATCCAGCCCCCGCGCCACCAGCAACCGGCCGATCGAGGAGGCGGCGATTCCCTTGCCGAGCGAGGACACCACCCCACCCGTGATGAATATGAATCGCGTCTCGCCTGAGCCCATGTGGTCGCTTCCCGAGTGTAGTCAGGTCCCTGGCGTTTGAAGTTAGCGACCGGGTCGGACGCCCACCGTTGTTCCCGGAGGGTGGTCGAGAAACGCAAATATGCGCAACGTTTCTCAGCCCGGCCTGGCCTGGCGGGTCCGCCAGGGTCGTCTTCAGGCCGCCCGCAGCAGCTGGCGGGCGTGGCGGCTGGCGGCCCGGTCGCCCTCGTCGGCGCCCAGCATCCGGACCAGCTCGCCCACGACCTCGTCACCCCCGAGCGTGGTCACGGTCGTCCGCGCCGGCACGGCCGCCGTGTCCTTGGCGATCGTGAAGTGGCGCGCGGCCATCGCCGCTACCTGGGGCAGGTGGGTGATGCACAGGATCTGCCGGCCCTCGGCCAGGGCGCGCAGGTGCTCGCCGACCGCGCGTGCGGTGTGGCCGCCGATCCCGGCGTCGATCTCGTCGAACACGAGGAGGGCGTCGTCGGTGGAGCCGGCAGCGTGGCCAGAGTGGGCCACGCTCAGAATCGCCAGCATCACCCGCGATAGCTCCCCACCCGAGGCGATGTCGCGCAGGGGGCCCGCCGGCATCCCCGGGTTCGGCGCGATCACGAGCGAGACCTCGTCCGCCCCGCGTGCACCGCACCCGTCCGGCCGCGGCCTGACCTCGACGTCGAATTCGGCGTCCGGCATCGCCAGCTCAGCCAGCCGTTCGCGGACCGCGGCGGCAAGCGCCGGCGCCGCCTCCCGCCGGCGCGCGGACAGCGCGCCGGCGAGCCGGTCGAGCTCGGCCCGGGCCTCGCCGAGCGTCGCCTCGACCTCCGACAAAGCGATCTCGGCCCGCTCCAGCTCCTCGCGGCGTGCGCGGCAGCGCTCGGCGTGGGCGAGCACGTCGGCGATCGAGCCGCCGTGCTTTCGCTCGAGTCGCGCGAACATCGCGAGACGCTCCTCGACCTCCTCGAGCCGTCCCGGTGACGCCTCGAGCTCCAGCGCATACGAGCGCAGGGAGCCACTCAGATCCTGGGCCTCGGCGCCGAGCGCCTGAGCGCGCTCGGCCAGGCTCGACAACGACGGGTCGATGCCCGCGGCGACCGTCAGCTGGCCGGCGGCGTGCGCGAGCAGCTCGGCGGCACCACCGGTCCCGTCCTCTGGCGAGATCGCCTCCGCGGCGCCGGCGGCCGCCCCCTGCAACGTCTCGAGATTGCGCAGACGGTCGCGCTCGACGGACAGCTCGGAGGACTCATCCTCGGTGGGCGCCACGCTCTCGATCTCGTCGAGCTCAAACGCCAGCAGGTCGAGCTCGCGCTCGCGCCCGGCGGCGAGTTCGCGCAACTCCGCCTCGCGTTCCTCGACCCCGCGGACCCGCGCATACGCCTCCCCCACGCGCTCGCGCAGCGCCTGCTGATCGCTCCCGCAGTGGACGTCGAGGACGTCGAGCTGGACCGCCGAGAGCATCAGCTTGCGGTGCTCGTGCTGACCGTAGAACGAGAGCAGCACGCTGCCCAGCTCCCGCAGATCTGCGACGGTCGCGGACCTGCCGCACACGTACGCCCGGGTCCGGCCGTCGGGCCACACGCGCCGCGCGAGCACGATCTCCTCCGCGCCGGTCGGCAGCACCTCGGCACCGGCCAACTCGGGAGGGATCGAGAACACGCCCTCGACATAGGCCTCGGCTGCCCCGGCGCGGACGACCCCGCTCCCGGCGCGCCCGCCGAGCAGCAGGTCGAGCGCCTGGGCCAGCAGGGTCTTGCCGGCGCCGGTCTCGCCAGTCACGACGTTGAGGCCTGGAACCAACGCCAGCTCGGCCCGGTCGATCAGCAGCAGGTTCTCGACCCGCAGTTCTTGCAGCATCAGCGGGGTGTACCACCCAGCCCCGACGGATACCCGATGCCCGCGAGTCGGCTGGATCACTCATGCGATGTGCATCTCCGGCAGGCGAGCATCGGACGCGCGGAGCCGGCATCTCCCAGGCGAGGACCTGCGCGACCTGCTGATCGCTGCCTTCGTCGCCGCGCTGCTATCCGCGCAGGAGGCCGACCCGGAGATCAAGCTCGACCTGAGCCTCTGAGATACGGTAGGGACCCGCACCACCTAGGAGGAGGAGAGCGATGGCCAGCACCGCGTCCGGGCTCGAGCGACGTCACGTCACCACCGGCCCAGCCGACGTCGACGTGTCCGGGCTCAAGCGCGCGCTCGAGCGAGCCGTCGCCGGCGAGGTGCGCTTCGACGCGGGCACCCGCGCGATGTACGCCAACGACTTCTCGATCTACCGGGCGGTGCCGATCGGCGTGGTCATCCCGACGGGCCCCGACGACGTGGTCGCGGCGATCGCGGTCTGCCGGGAGTACCAGGCACCGGTGCTCCCGCGCGGGTGCGGCACCGCCCCGAGCGGCCAGACGACGAACGTCGCCGTCGTGTTCGACTACTCGAAGTACTACAACGAGATCGTCGAGCTCGACCCCGAAACGCGCCGCGCCACGGTCCAGCCCGGCGTCATCTGCGACCAGCTCCGAAATGCCGCCGAGGAACACAACCTCACGTACGGCCCGGACCCGGCGACTCACGAGTACTGCACGTTCGGCGGCATGCTCGGGAACAACTCGTGCGGCACCCACTCGCTGATGGCGGGCAAGACGAGCGACAACGTGATCGAGCTCGACGTCGTGCTTTACGACGGCACCCGGCTCACGGTGGGCGCGACCTCCGACGAGGAGCTGGAAAGAATCATCGCCGCCGGCGGCCGCAAGGGCCAGATCTACTCCGACCTCCGGAACCTCAGAGACCGCGTAGCCGACCGGGTCCGAGCGGAGTTCCCCGACATTCCCCGCCGCGTGTCGGGCTACAACCTCGACCAGCTGCTGCCCGAAAACGGCTTCCACGTCGCCCGCGCGCTCGTCGGCTCTGAGGGCACCTGCGCGAACATCCTCCACGCGACGGTCCGCCTGGTCCCGAGCCCGCAGCAGCGCCGCACGCTGCTACTCGGCTATCCCGATGTGTTCCAGGCCGCCGACCACGTCCCGGTGATCCTCGAGCGAACCCAGCCGATCGGGCTCGAAGGCTTCGACGACCAGCTGATCAAGAACATGATCGCCAAGGGACGGCTCGCGCCCGAGCGCACGCTCCTCCCCGAAGGTCGCGCCTGGCTCTACGTGGAATTCGGCCGCGACGATGCTGACGAGGTCGAGGACGAGACCCGGCGCGCGCTCGAGCTGCTCGGGGACGGGCCGCAGATCGATGCCCGGGTGATCGTCGACAAGCTCGACCAGATCAGCGTCTGGAAGGTCCGGGAGAGCGCGGTCGGCGACAGCCGCGCCCCCGGTTACATGGACGCCGAGGGCAACTGGGAGGACGCCGCCGTCCACCCCGACAAGCTCGGCGCCTACCTGCGCGACTTCCAGCAGATCCTCGACGACCACGGCTACCGGTGCGTCTACTACGGCCACTTCGGCCAGGGGTGCGTCCACACCCGCATGGACTTCGACCTGAAATCTGCCGCGGGAGTCAAGACATTTCGGTCGTTCATGGAGAAGTGCGCCGACCTCGTGGTCGCCTACGGCGGCTCGCTCGCCGGCGAATACGGCGAGGGCCACGGCCGAGCCGAGCTGCTCCCGAAGATGTTCGGCCCCGAGCTGATGGCGGCGTTCAACGACTTCAAGCGGATCTGGGATCCGGACTGGAAGATGAACCCGAACCGCCTGATCGGCGACGTCAAGCTCGACGAGGGCCTGCGCCTCGGCCCCGACTACCGGCCACCGGAGCTCAAGACCCACTTCGCCTACCCCGACGACGGAGGCTCGTTCGCGACCGCGATCGAGCGGTGCTTCGGCATGGCCAAGTGCCGCAACCTAGGCAGCCTGACGATGTGCCCGAGCTTCCACGCCACGCGCGAGGAGCGCCACTCGACCCGCGGCCGCTCCCGCCTGCTGTTCGAGATGCTCAAGGGCGATCCCGTCACCGACGGGTGGCGCGACGACGCGGTCAAGGAGTCGCTCGACCTGTGCCTGGCATGCAAGGGGTGCACCGGCGACTGCCCGGTTCAGGTCGACATCCCGACCTATAAGGCCGAGTTCCTCGCCCACTACTACGCCAAGCGCCGACGGCCGCTGCACCACTACGCGCTCGGCCTCATGCCCTGGTGGGGACAGGTGGCAGCGCGCGCGCCCCGCACGGTCAACGCGCTCAGCCATTTCGAGCCGGCCGCCGGACCTGCGAAGCGGATAATCGGCATGGCCGAGGAGCGAGAGATCCCGAAGTTCGCCCGCCAGACATTCCGCAGCTGGTTCGCGGCCCGGAGCGGCGCGACGGCGACAACCCCACCCGCCGCGAACGACGGCCGGCGCC
The DNA here is from genome assembly GCA_963701945.1 of uncultured Solirubrobacterales bacterium. Taxonomy (GTDB): domain Bacteria; phylum Actinomycetota; class Thermoleophilia; order Solirubrobacterales; family Solirubrobacteraceae; genus Palsa-465. The sequence goes on from CAVPBV010000006.1 coordinate 212,447, forward strand.
GCGTCGTGCTGTGGCCCGACACGTTCACGAACTTGTTCGAGCCCGACATCGGCAAGGCCGCGGTCGACGTCCTCGAGGCCGCCGGCTTCGCGGTCGAGATCCCGCACAAGCACGTCTGCTGTGGACGGCCGCTGTACGACTTCGGGATGCTCGGCCTCGCCAAACGCACCCTCAACCACACGCTCGAGACGCTGTCCGAGCCGATCGAGTCAGGCGTGCCGGTGCTCGTACTCGAGCCGAGCTGCGCCTCGGTGTTCCGCGACGAGTTGCGCAAGCTGATGCCGCACGACGAGCACGCCCGGCGGCTCGGGTCCCAGACCGTCGTGCTCGACGAGTTGCTCGACCGGTACGCCCCCGACTGGGCCCCGCCGAACGTCGGCCGCCGCGCCCTCGTCCACGGTCATTGCCACCACAAGGCGGTGATTCGCGGCGATCAGGGGCGCGCCCTGCTCACCCGCGCCGGCGTAGAGGCCGAGATGACCAAGGCGGGGTGCTGCGGGATGGCCGGGTCGTTCGGCTACGGCGCCGGCGAGCAGTACGACGTCTCGATGCGGATCGGCGAGCAGTTCCTGCTGCCGGCCGTCCGGGCCGCGGCCGCCGACACACTGCTGGTCGCCGACGGGTTCTCGTGCCGGACGCAGATCACGGCCGGCGCCGGCCGGCGCGCGCTCCACACCGCCGAGGTGCTGAAGCTCGGGCTCTAATGGCCCGAGTCCCTACCGCACCGACGACAGCCGGCCGAACTTCTCGCGCAGACGGTGGTAGAAGTTCGCGCCCGGCACCTGTGCGAGGCAGCCCTGACCGTCGACGAAACCCGCCTCGATCTCCTCGCCGGGCGGGAGCGTGCACACCGGCCGGCCGTCGACGGTGACGTCGACCGACTCCTCGCGCGAGCGGTTGATCACGGTCAGCGCGTCTGTGGGCGCCACCACGAGCGCCCGGGCGGTCAGCGAGTGGGGCGCGATGAACGAAACGACGAAGCCGGCGACGCCCCACGCCATCACGGGACCGCCGTTGGCGAGGTTGTAGCCGGTCGAGCCGGCCGGCGTGGCCACCACCAGTCCGTCGCAGCGGACCCGTCCGATCTCGTCGTCGCCGACCGCGTATGCAAGATCGGCGACGCGATTGCCGGGCTGGCGGTGGATCGACACGTCGTTAATCGCCAGCCATTCCCCGCTCCGCCCCGACACCGCGATCCCCGGCAGCGAGAGCACGTCGAAGTCGCCCTCGAACGCCCGCTCGAAGCCGAGCCGCGACTCGTCGCGGTCGACGGTGGCGAGGAACCCGATCTCGCCGAAGTTGACCGCGAACACGGCCACGCCGGTTCCGGCGTACTTGCGCAGCGCGGTGAGGATCGTGCCGTCGCCTCCGAGCGCGAAGCAGATGTCGACATCGAGCGGGCCCTCGACGTCGACCTCGAGCCCGGGCCCGTGCTCGAGCCGGTGCTTGCGCGTCTCCTCGGGATCGATGAACAGGGTCGCGCCGCACCCGCGCGCGATCTCGATCAGCGAATCGATCGCCGGGCGCGTCTCCGACGGCCGGCGGTGGGTCAGCACCGTCGCCGTCCGGACCGGGTTCAAGGCTCGACCTCCCGCGCGGCCGGCTCCAGATCCACGAGTCCGCCCTCCCGGCCGCCCTCGGCCAGCCACACGAACGTCTCGAGGTTTCCCTTAGGCCCCGGCAGCCCCGAGCTCGCGTAGCCGAGCACGGTGGCGCCCAGCCCCCGCGCGGCCCCGCCGACGTCAACCAGGGACCGGCGGCGATGCTCGGCGTCGCGCACGACGCCTCCCTTGCCTACCAACGACCGCCCGACCTCGAACTGGGGCTTGATCAGAGCGAGACAGTCGAACCGCCCCGCCGCGCACGCCAAAACGGCCGGCAACACCTTCGCCAGCGAGATGAACGACACGTCGATCACGATCAGATCCGGCGCGTACGGCAATGCCTCGCTCCGCAGCGACCGCGCGTTGCACCGCTCGATCACCGTCACCCGCGGATCGGTGCGCAACCGCCAATCCAGCTCGCCGTACGCCACGTCCACCGCGACCACATGGGAAACGCCGGCCTGGAGCAGGCAATCGGTGAACCCACCGGTCGAGGCGCCGACGTCGAGCGCGCGCCGCCGGGCTACCTCCAGACCCAAAGCGTCCAGCGCATTCCGCAGCTTCACGCCTCCGCGCGAGACAAACGGGGGACCCTGCACGACCTCAAGCTGGACATCGTCGGCCACGAGCTGGCCGGGCTTCTCGGCCCGCCGGCGGTCGGGCAGCAGCAGCACGTCGCCGGCCAGCACCGAGGCGGCGGCCGCGGAGCGCGACGGGAACATCCCCCGCGCCGACAGCAGCGTGTCTATCCGAACGCGCTTCACTGAAGCGGAACGGTACGTGATCGCGTTCAGGCGGCCAGCGCCGACACGGTTTCGACCGCCCAACCGAGCGCGTCGCGGTACGAGCTGGCGATGCCGGGGGCGTGCGATCGGAGCGTCGCCACGTCGAAGTCGCCCTGCTCGTAGCTGACCACGACCTTGAGGATCGCGCCGGCGGGCCCGTCGCACCGGAGCAGCGCGGCGCTCACCTCATCGGCGAGCGGCAGTTCCTCGACGATCGTCTCGAGCGGCACCTCGAGCAATGCATCGGCGACCGACAGGAGCCCCACCGTGAACAGCTGCTCCCCGGCCACGTCGCCGAGATCCGCGCCGAGCAGCTCGCACATGCGCGCCCGCGTCAGCCCCATGACCGAGAGCTCGCGAGGCGTGTTGGGGCCGCCGGTGAGCGCGACGAGCAGCGCCCAGCGCGACACGCCGCGAGAGCCGAGCATCATCACCGCCTGGCGGATCGAGCCGATGCTGCCGCGCATGCCGATGTAGGCCGAGTTGATGTAGCGCAGAAGCTTCACGCTCAGGCCAACGTCACGGTCGATCACCTGCTCGAGCTCCTCGATCGTCGCTGAGGAGCCCTGAAGTGCCGCCAGCGCGACGAGCGTGCCCATCTCACCGACCGGGACGTTGCGGACGGCCGCCTTGTGGCGGCTCGCGTAGAACGGGCCGGAGAACAGCTCGAACCCGAGATCCTTGGCCTGCTCGAACTCGTTGTAGTCGCGGAGACCCGCTGCCAGCGGCATCGCCCGCGCGGCCTGGATCCGCGCCACCGCGCGCGCCGCGTCGTCGGGCGACCAGGCGCCCAGCTCGACCTCGACCATGCCGAACAGATCGAGCAGCGCGGCGTCGAAATCGGGGCCGGGGAGATCGTGCAGCGACAGCGCGTACCCGCGTCCGGTGAGGGCGTCGAGCACGCTCGCGACCTCGGAATCGCCGGCCGTCTCGTGGGGGATCCGTAACAGCACGCGATCTGGCCGCACCGGCGGAACCCCGAGCGCCAGCAGAAGCTCTCGGGACAGCGGCAGATGTGCGAGCGCGTCGCCGACAAGCTCGTCGAGCCCGACGCCGCTGAGGACGTCGCCGAGCAGGCGCGCCGCGGTGCCGTCGGCGGGCGCCGAGCCGTCCGCGGTCGCGTAGGCCACGCGGTAGCCGGTCACGCGCATCCGCCCGTCTACGACGGGCTGGCGCGAGATGAAGAGATCCGAGGGCGCGTCCGGCACCTGGGGCTCGGTATCAAGCTCCTGCGTTGCCATCAATCCATTGTCGGCATTCTGAGCCCCCGACCACAGGGTGAATTGGCCCCTTCAACGGTTGGTGGACGCCTAACGCCGTGTCAGCGGACGCCCGGGAACCCCGTCAGGAAGTCGGTACTCCGGTGTACTCGGCCACCGCGGATTCGATCCGCTCGGCGATCCGGGCCCCGGTGAAGCCGACCTCTTCGTGCAGCAGCTTCGGGGCGCCGTGAGTCACGTACCGGTCGGGCAGGCCCACCCGGAGGATTCGAGGGGCCAATCCGGCGTCCGACAGGCTCTCCCACACGGCCGATCCGAACCCGCCGGCGAGGACCCCCTCCTCGACCGTCACGAGCAGCTCGTGCTCGGCGGCCAGTTGCGCGGCCAGGCCGACGTCGATCGGCTTGGCGAAGCGCGCGTCGGCGACCGTCACCGAGAGTCCGTGCTCGGCGAGGATGTCGGCCGCCTCGAGCGCCTTCCCGACGCCGGTGCCGTAGCCGAGGAGCGCCACGCGCTCGCCCTCGCGGAGGATCTCGCCGGTTCCGATCTCGATCGGCTCCGGCTGCGCCGGCAGCGGCACCCCGACGCCCTCGCCCCGCGGATACCTCAAGGCGAAAGGACCGTCGTCGTACAGCAGCGCGGTGCGGAGCAGGCGGACCAGCATCGCCTCGTCGCGCGGAGCCGCGAGCACGATGTTGGGCAGGCAGCGCATGTAGGCGATGTCGAACACGCCGTGGTGCGTGGGTCCGTCGTCGCCGACCAGCCCGGCCCGGTCCATCACGAACGTGACGTTGAGCTTCTGCAGGCAGACGTCGTGGACGATCTGGTCATACGCGCGCTGGAGGAACGTCGAGTAGATCGCGGCGACCGGCTTGCACCCCTGCAGCGCCATCCCGGCAGCGAACAGCACCGCCTGCTGCTCGGCGATCCCGACGTCGAAATAGCGGTCGGGCAGCTCCCGCTGGAGGATGTTGAGGCCGGTTCCCGAGTTCATCGCAGCCGTGATCCCCATCACCCGCTCGTCGCGCCGGCACTCCTCGACGAGCGCGTTGCCGAACACCTGGGTGTACTGGGGCGGGGCGGGCTTGGCGCGGGACGGCGTTCGGGTGGCGACCGCGGGGGCGCCGTTCGCGATCGACTTCGGCTTGGCGGCGTGCCACTTCTCCATGCCTTCGAGCCCGCCCTCCTCCGAGGGAGCGAACCCCTTGCCCTTGACGGTCGCGCAGTGGACCACGACGGGCCGTTGGGCGATCAGCGCCTCGCGCAGCGCGCGCCTGACCGCGCGGACATCGTGCCCGTCGATCACCCCGATGTACGCGAAGTCGAGTTCCTCCCACCACAGGCCAGGCGCCCAGAACGCCTTGATCGACTCCTTGAAGTGAGGACCCAACCGCTCGAACGCGGACCCGATCCCGGCCGGGAGCTTGGTGAGCCCCTCCTCGAATCCCTCGCGCGCTCGCCAGAGCTTGGGATTGAGACGGACCCGGTTGAACTGCCGCGACATCGCCCCGACGTTCGGCGCGATCGACATCCCGTTGTCGTTGAGCACGACCACGATCGGGGTGCCCTCGCCGCCGGCTTGGTGGACCGCCTCGAACGCCACACCTCCGGTCAGCGCGCCGTCGCCGACGACGGCCACGACGTGACCGTCCTCGCCGTTGCCGCGTCGCATCGCCTCCTTGATCCCCACCGCGTACCCGATCGCGGTCGACGCGTGCCCGGCTCCCATGATGTCGTGCTCGGACTCGGCGATCGAGCAGAACGGCGCGAGCCCCTGGTACTTGCGAATCGTCTGCAGGCGGTCGCGGCGGCCGGTCAGGATCTTGTGGGGGTACGCCTGGTGGCCGACGTCCCACAGGACCTTGTCGCGGGGCGAGTCGAGGATCGAGTGCAGCGCGACCGCGATCTCACACGCGCCGAGGTTCGCGCCGAAGTGGCCGCCGATCTCCCCGACGGTGTCGATTATGTGCTCGCGCACCTCCTGCGCGATCTGCTGAAGCTCCTCGTCGCTGAGGTCGTGCAGGTCCTGGGGCTTGTCGATTCGGTCGAGCAGTCGGGTCATCAGAAGGATCGGGTGGCGATGAAGTCGGTGATCTGTCCAAGTTCGTTTGTGTTGGAGCCCGCCCGCGCCGCCTGCGCGAGGGCCGCGAGCGCCCGCCGGTGCGACTCCGCGGCCAGCTCACGCGCTCCGTCGAGTCCGAACTCGGTCACATAGGTGCGTTTACCCAATCGCTCGTCGGAGCCCTGGTGCTTGCCGAGGGTCTCGTCGGATCCGGTCACGTCGAGAATGTCATCCACGATTTGAAAAAGTATCCCCAGCTCCCTCGCAAAGCCGTGGAAGCTGTGGATTCTCTCAGGTTCATCGAGTCCGGCGAGAATCAGCACGCATTCGATGCTGGCGGCGATCAGCCGGCCGGTCTTGAGCTCGTGCAGCCGGCGCAGGCCGGCGGGACCGGACGGCGCCGTTCCGGCCACGTCGATGTACTGGCCCGCGACCATGCCCTGGGCGCCGGTGGCCTGCGCAAGCTCTCGCGCGGCCGCCAGCAGCCGCTCCGGGGCCGCCTCCTGGCGCGACAGGAGCAGCACGAACGCCTCGGCATACAACCCGTCGCCCGCCAGGATCGCGACGTCCTCCCCGAACGCGACGTGGCAGGTGGGCCGGCCGCGACGCAGGTCGTCGTCGTCCATCGCGGGCAGATCGTCGTGGATCAGCGAATACGTGTGAATCAGCTCGATCGCGGCGGCCAGCGGCAACACCCACTGGGGGTCGCGGTCGATCGCCGAGGCGGTCGCGAGCGCGAGCACCGGGCGGATCCGCTTTCCACCCGCGAGCACCGAGTAGCGCATCGCCTGCTCGAGACCCTCGGATGGCGCCTCCGCGACGAATCGCAGGGACTCGAGGTAGCGCTCGACCTCGGCTCGCAGATGATCGGGATAGGCCGCCGAGGAAGCCGGGCCAGGGGACGGCGCCGGAGCCGAAGGTGGCACCGGATCCTGGCCGCTCGTCGTCGGGAGCCTCGCCGCCGGGAGCACTAGGACGCGGGCAGCGGGAGCTGACCGGGAAGGTCCGGCAGGGGCTCGAGCGCCGCCCGGGTCCGCGCGTCGACCTGGGAACTGGCCTCGCCGGCCAGCCGCGCGCATTCCTCGATCAGCGCGAGCGCCGTGTCCACTTCGACGTCCGGGGAGCGAAGCTGCTCCGCAGCCTCCTCCAGACGCGCGCTGAGCTCGGTCAGGGGATCGTTCACGGTCGCAAGGTTAGCGGCTGAAAAAGGGGCGACCGGATGCGGTTACAGACCCCGCGATCAGAACCGCAGGATCGCGCCGATCCCCTGGAGCGGACCGAGGTCCGGATGGTGGCGGACCACCAGCACCTCGGCGCCCTGGGCGAGCGCGGCTTCGACCGCGGCCTCGCGGAGGTGGTCGATCTCCTCGGTCTCGGACCCGTCCACCGGGCAGGCGTCGCCCCGCTCGAGCATCAGCAATCCGCAGGCCGGGCACCGGGCACCCGGACGGTCGAGCGCCGGCTCGAGCAGCAGCGTCTCCACGCGGCGCTCGTTCAGCGCTGCCAGCGTGTCGTAGGCTCCGCCCGCGCCGCGCCCGCCGCTGCCGATGGCGGCCTCGAGTCGATCCAGGGCGTCGCGCTCCGAGCGCTTTTCGTCCTCGGCCACGAGCGTCGCCACCGCGGCCCGGATCTGCTCCTCGGTGGCGCTCGACAGATCGACCGCGACCCGTTCGGAAATCAGGTGTGGGCGCACGTCGCCGGCGAGAAAGGCCTCGAACCGCGGCACGATCTCGGTCGGACCTCCGACGGCCAGTCGGTGGAACCGCTCGGTTCGCCAGCGGTGGTTGACCGCATCGGCCACGCGGCGCAGGTGATCGTCGGTGTCCTTCTCGATGCTGCGCTCGTAGTTCGCCTGCGACCAGCCGCCCTGCTCGTGCTGGCCGCGCACGAACTCGTCGAGCCGCGTCTCCTCGTGGAGTCCGTCGGCGGGCCCTTCGAGCACGCGGCCGTCGCGGCGGCTGACGAGCGCAACCATCCAGCGGCGCGCCTGGAGCGCCACGATCAGCGGTTCGACGCACGGCGACGGTCCGACGACCACGCGCGCCTCCGTCGGCCTGAGCAGCTGCATGACCTCGAACAGGTCGAGTTGGCCCGAGCAGAACACGGCGAGCCCGCGGGCTCCCTTGAACGGCGCCTCCGGCGAGGACAGAAACTCGTCGATCCGCTCGACGTCCGCGCGGAGGGTGATCCGCTCGTCGTGGCTGAGGCCGTCCTGCGCCTCGACCTCGCGGCGGGCCTGGTCGATCAACGAGCGGATCTGGGCGGCACGCGCCGGGGGAGTCGCGAAGCGCTCGGGGTCGAGATCGACATACAGGCTGATCAGCGGGTGGTCTGGCTTATGGTCGATCAGGCGTCTCGCCTGTCCCACTGCCGCGAGCGTGCTCACCGGCTTGCGCTTACCCATCTCGACGAGCTCGAAACCGCAGGCCAGCCTAGTTGGCGATCGTTAACGTCACACCGATTCCCGGTCCTGCGCGGCGGGAGGAGCCGCCGCCCCGTCGAGCCTAAACGCGGGTGAGCACCCGCGTCAACCGCCCGCGTCGAGCGCTTCGTTGACGAGTTCGTCGGCCCGGGCGTTGTCGGCCCGCGGGACGCTCCGAATGCTCCAGCGATCGAACTCGCGCAGCGCCGCGATCGCCTCTCCGTGGAGCGGCTTCATCGCCGGATGCTTGACCTTGTAAGCGCCGGTGATCTGGCGTGCGACCAACTCCGAGTCGTTGACGATCTCGATCTCGCGCGCGTCGCGCGCACGGGCCCGCTCGAGGCCACGCAGCAGGGCCCGGTACTCGGCCACGTTGTTGGTGGCGACGCCGATCCGCTCGCCGAGCTCCTCAAGCACCGCGCCGTCCGGGTCGGAGACCACGACACCGATCGCGGCCGGGCCGGGGTTGCCGCGCGCGCCGCCGTCGACGTGGACGACGACCTTCAACAGCAGCCCCCAGCGGGGACGGTCAATCCGTGGCCAGCTCGGGGAGCTCGCCGGTGACGCGCGGACGCCGGCGATCGCGAACCTCGCGATTGCCTCCGCCGGACGAGCTCCGGCCCCGCCGCGAGTTCTTGCGGCGGTCGACGATCACTTCGACGTTGGGATCGCCTGCGTAGTAGCTCTCGAGCTTGTCGAGCAACTCGTCGGCGAGTACCTCTGGGACGACGCAATAGATCACGTCTCTGATGCTAGAGGAGATATCGCGGGGTTCACATCGAACCTTTGTCCATGCGGGCGGCGTCCGTCAGCGCTCGTGGCGGCGCCGTCCGGCGGCCCGCAAGGGCCGCTCAGCCGCCCTCTGCGCGCCTCGAAGCTCCTGGAGTCAGGCAGGACCGAGGGCGCCGTGCTCGTCGTACGACGCGTTCGACTGGCGCTCCTGGGGCGTGAGCTCGTCGAGCTCGTACCCCTGCGCCGCGACCCGGACGACGGGAACCTCGTCCGAGAGGTCGATCTCGTAGCGATACCAGCACAGCTCCCAGGACGCGACGATGTGGACGAGACTCGGATGCTGCAGATTCGGGTGGATCGAGACGTCCGGGGCCCCTAGCGACCGCGCGACGCCCGCGACCGTCCGACGATGCTCGGAGTTGTTGAACACCTGGATCGCGGACGCGATCTTCTGCTCGGCCCCCATCGGCACGGCGCGCACGTGACGGGGTTCCCGCGCGGTCTCCCGGACGCGCCGGCGCGGTGCCGGAGGCGGCTCGGGGGCGGGCGCACGCGGCTCGGGTGCCGGCTCGGGCTCGGCGTCCGGCGGGGCGAGCGGCTCTGGGGCGCGCTCGCGCCGGCGGCGCAGGCGGCTCAGCAGCGAGCCCCGTCGAGCCGAGCTCGACTCGTTCTCGTCGTACGTCGGGACGGTGCCCTCGCGCAACCACCCCTCGTTGAGCGCGCGCGGCTTGCACAGTTCACACACCGACCGGCGAACCCCGCCGTCGATGTAGACCTCCGCGTGCTCGCCCCGCAACAGCGTGCGGCCGCACACATCGCAGACCGTGATCGCCGTCGAGGGGCGAATGTCCTTGGTGGTGGCCATGAGGTGTCCGAATATAACGGGCGCGCGCTGCCGAAACGGTTAGGCCTTTACCGCTTCCTTTTCGGCGCGAGCCTCCTCGACCACCTTGCCGGCCAGATGACCGGGGACTTCCTCGTAGCGCAGGAACTCCATCGTGAACTCGCCCTGGCCGCCGGTGATCGAGCGCAGATCCGGTGCGTAGGAGAGCATCTCGGCCATCGGCACCTCGGCCTTCACGTCGGTCATGCCGGCGCCCACCGGCTCCATCCCGAGCGGCCGCCCACGCCTCGAGTTCAAATCGCCGATCACGTCGCCGACGGCGTCCTCGGGCGCCGCGACCGTGACCAGCATGATCGGCTCGAGCAGCACCGGCCCGGCCTGCTCCATCGCCTGCTTCATTGCGAGCGAGCCGGCCAGCCTGAACGCCATCTCGGACGAGTCGACGGTGTGGTAGGAGCCGTCGTAGAGGCGCACCCGCACGCCTTTGACGGGATATCCGGCGACGACGCCGGCCTGCATCGCGTCGTGGACTCCCTTCTCTACCGCCGGGATGAAGCCGGTTGGGATCACGCCGCCCTTGATCGCGTTGACGAACTCGAACCCGGGGTGGGCGGGATCATCAAGATTAAGCGGCTCGATCTCGATGTGGCAATCGCCGAACTGACCACGACCGCCCGTCTGTTTCTTGTGGCGCCCGTGGGCCTTGGCGGGCTTGCGGATCGTCTCCTGGTAGGGCACGTGCGGCGGGTTCAGGTTAACCTCGGCGCCGAAGCGCGACTTCAGCCGCTCGACGATGACCTCGACGTGGACCTGAGACAGCCCGGCCACGATCTGCTCGCCGGTCTGGTCGTCGCGGTGCAGGTCGATCGTCGGATCTTCCTCTTGGAGGCGACGGAGCGCGGTGAACACCTTCTCCTCGTCGCCCTTGCTCTTCGGCTCGACCGCGAACGCCATCACGGGTGCGGGCAGCTTGATGCTCGGCATCTCGATCGGCTCGTCGCGGGAGGCCAGCCAGTCACCCGCCTTGGTCTCCTTGAGCTTGGCCACCGCTCCGATGTCGCCGGGGCCGAAGTCGTTGGCGTGACCGGTCTGATGGCCCTCGAAGGTCAGCAGTTGCCCGATCCGCTCCTTGGTGTGCGTCCGTGTGTTCAGCACCTGCGTGTCCTGCTTGACCACGCCCTGGTAGACCCGGAAGATGTTGATACGGCCGGCAAACGGGTCGGCGCGGGTTTTGAACACGTAGGCGAACATCTCCTTGTCCTCAACCGGCTCGAGCGTCACCTCGCCTACCTCGAGGCCGCCGTGCTTGACCGGCGAGGGAAGGTCCTCGACGATCGCGTCGAGCAGGCGGTTGGTGGCCAGGTTGCGCGTGGCGACGCCGCACGTCACGGGGAATATGTGGCCGTGGTTGGTCCCGTCCTTGAGCGCGGTGACGATCTCCTCGTGGGAGATCTCCTCGCCCTCGAGGTAGCGCTCCATCAGCGCGTCGGAGTTCTCGGCGACCTCGTCCATCAGCTTCTCGCGGTACTCCTCGGCCTGCGCCTGGAGCTCGTCGGGGATTGGGATCTCCTTGCAGTTTTCTCGTGCGACGCCGTCGTAGGCGTAGGCCTTCATGTCGACCAGGTCGATCACGCCCCGGACCTCGTGCTCGGAGCCGATCGGGATCTCGGTCGCCACCACGTGCTGGCCAAAGGCGGATTTGAGCGATTCGAGCGTGCGGAAGAAGTCGGCGCGCTCGCGGTCGAGCATGTTGACGAAGACCAGTCGCGCCAGGTCGAGCTCGGCGGCTCGCTGCCACAGGCGGCTGGCATGGACCTCGACGCCCATCACCGCATTGATCACGAACACCGCCGACTCGCACACGCGCAGCGCGCCCAGGGCGTCGGCGATGAAGCTCGAGTCGCCGGGGGTGTCAATCAGGTTGACCTTCCGCTCCTGCCACTCGAACGTGGCCATCGCCGCGGTGATCGACATCTGCCGGGCCTTCTCGTCGGGATCGGTGTCCGAGGTGGTGGTCCCGTCCACGACCGAGCCCATGCGGTTGATCGCCCCGGCCTCGAAAAGCAACGCCTCGTGTAACGAGGTCTTTCCACTACCGCGGTGGCCGACGAGCGCCACGTTGCGGATGCGATCCGCCGGCTTGTGCATGCCTTCTCCTCTCCTACGGTGACCTGTGAAACCGAATTTAGCGGGCCTCGCTTCGCTCGGCATCCATGGGGCCGTTCCGCCGTGCGTCCATGCCCGGCGGGCGCCTCGGGGTCGCGAGCGCCCGGCACGGATGCCGGGCGCAACCGGCCCCATGGACGCCGCCGTAGGCGGCCCCGATTAATCGAGCTCGCCGGCCAGCTTCGAACGGAGTCGCAGCACCGCCTTGGTGTGCAGCTGCGACACGCGAGACTCGGTCACGCCGAGGACCTCGCCGATCTCACGCAGCGTCAGGTTCTCGTAGTAGTAGAGCGCGACGACCAGCTTCTCGCGCTCGGGGAGCGCCGCGATCGCGTCTGCGATGCGGTCGCGCAGCTCTGACTGGTCCATCAACTGCTCGGGGTCGGGGGCCCCGCGGTCGGGCAGCGTGTCGAGCAGCGAGATCGCGTCGCCGGTCGAGTCCGACACGCTCCACAGCTCGTCGAGCGCGACGATCGTCGAGTTCGAGATCTGGATCAGCGCCTCTTGGAAGGCGTCGACGCTCAGCGACAGCTCGGTGGCCATCTCCTCGTCGGTGGGAGCGCGCTGGAAGCGCGCCTCGAGCTTCATGTTCGCCCGCTCGATCTCGCGGGCGCGAGCCCGCACCGAGCGCGGCACCCAGTCGAGCGTGCGCAGCTCGTCGATGATCGCGCCGCGGATCCGGGTGATCGCGTAGGTCTCGAACTTGATCTCGCGGGTGAGGTCGAACCGCTGGATCGCCGAGATGAGGCCTCCCAGCCCGTACGAGATCAGATCTGATTCCTCGACGTGGGCCGGCAGGCCCGAGCTCATCCGCCCGGCGACGTACTTGACCAGCGGCGAGTACGCGACCACGAGCCGTTCACGCGCCCGCTCGTCGCCGGTCGCCTTGAACCGCCTCCACAGATCTTGTAGCTCGATCGCTTTGACGTTCGTTTCCAAGTTCCCCCAGACGTTATTAGGCCCGCCTTAGGCGCGGGGATGAGCGCGCGAATACGTAGACCTTAGGCGGGCCGACTCAACGCGAGTGTAGACCTGAGTGGTCGATATGGTCGCATGGCCCAGCAGTTCCTGGATCGCCCGCAGGTCGGCGCCGCCGTCGAGCAGATGAGTCGCAAACGAGTGCCTGAGCGCATGCGGATGGGCCTGCGCCAGGCCTGGCGAGCGGGACATGGCGCGCCTCGCCCAGCCGTTCAGGCGGCGCCTCACGTCGGAGGTCGACAGCCGGCGCCCGGACTTCGACAGGAACAGCGCGCGATCGCGCGTGCGGTCAGTCTCACCCGCGAGCGTCGGGCGGGCGCGTCGGAGGTAATGCTCGAGCGCGCCGAGCGCGTGCTCTCCGACCGGGACCAGCCGAGTCTTCCCCCCTTCCCCTCGACCCGCACCGATTCGGCGTCGAAGTCGATCGCCTCGAGGTCGAGCGTGACCAACTCCTCGGCGCGCAGGCCGCACGCGTATGCAAGCTCGAACAGCGCGCGGTCACGCAGTTCGAGCGGCGTGGTGGCGGGTATCGAGTCGAGCAGCGCCGCCACCTCGGTGGCTTTGAGGACGCGCGGCAGACGCTGGGGCTTCTTCGGTGAGCTCAGCAGCTCGGCCGGGTTGTCCTCACGCGCGCCGATCTCCATCTGACTGCGGAACAGGCCCCTCAGCGCGGCCAGCCGGCGCGCGATCGTGGCCGGGGCGATCCCGTCCTCCGACAAACCGGCCGCGTACCGGCGAAGGGTGCGAATGTCGATCTGGGAGGGCTCCGCGCCTCGGGCGAGAGCCCAGGCCGCGAACTGCCGGCAGTCGCCGCCGTAGGCCACGCGGGTCTTCTCGGCGACGGCCCGACGGCTCAGGTCCTGCTCGAACGCCTCGAGCGCCGCCGGCCACGAGGAGGTTTCGGCGGGCGCTGGCATCGACGCACCGTATTCGCCGCGGGCGCGGTAGTGCCTGCTTGTCAGCGGTCTGACGTCCGTCGACGAACGTTACGTGACGTCGACGATCGTGCCGATCGGCGTGTACGGGTACACGGCGCCGGCCTCGGAATAAGGCATCTCGACGCAACCGAGGCTCTGCGCGAACCCGTAGGAGGCGCGGAGGAAGCCGTGCAGGGCGTCACCGCCGTTGAAGTAGCTCACGTACGGGACGCCGGGGTCGTCATAGTGGCTTCCGTCCGGATTGGTGCCGCTCATCGTCACCGACAGCGCGTGCTCGAACACCGCGAACACGCCTTGCGCGGTCGGATCCTGCGGAATCCCGGTGTTGACGGCGCCCGATACGACGACCTTCCCGTTGTGCCACGTCGACTCGGTCTCGGGAGAGCCCTCGCTCACCAGCACGAACGTGTAACCGAACGTATTGCTCTGGCCCTTCACGGCCGCTGTGATCAAAGCGTTCCAGACCTGGGGTCCCGGGATCCCGTCGGCGGTCATGCCCTCGGTGTTCTCGAACGCCATGATCGCGCCCTTCGTCAACTCGCCGAAGTCTCCCGGAGCCCACATGCTCACGAGCTGGCTCGGCGTGTTCGGGTAGCGCCAACTGAAGCTTCCCGCCGGCGGCTTGGTCGCCGCGTCAAGCTGGTTGGCGGTGCTGGGGCCGGGACCCGTGCCGGCGTAGTGGAAGCGGAGCGGGAGATATCCGAGCACGGCCAGCAGCTGCTGGAGGCGCAGCGTGGTGCCCTGCGGCACCGTCCACGGACCCCACGCATCGCCGCTCTGCTTGGCGCCGAGCAAACGGACGCCGTTCGGCAGCCCGATCGTGACGGTCGCCCCCAGCCCGTAACCGAAGCCGGTGGGCTGGAACTGAATCGAGCGATCGCTGATCTTGTGCCAGGTACCAGCGGTCTGCGGTGAAACGGGCGGCATCGAGTCACCCAGCGCCTGCGAAACGGGCTTCGAGAAAGTGAGCGTGATCGGCGTCGTCGCACTGATCTTGCTGCCGGGCGCCGGGTAGGCCAGGGCACTCGTCGCCGAGCCGGCGGGGAACCAGCTGACGAGCGTCGCCGACGAGCTCTCCCACGAGCGCGGCGCGGCGGCGACGTAGATCGTCCCGGCCTCCGCGGTCCGCGGAAGCGTCACCGATGACTGCGGCGCGCCGAACTGCTGCCGGCGCAGGCTCGTCGTTGTGGAGCCCGTGGAGACGGTGGACACGGCCTCGGCGAACTGGAGCTGCAGCGGCTGGCCGTTGGCCACGGTCAGGAAATGAGCCTTCAGATGGGCGCTCGGCGTGGTCAGCGTGAGGTTCAGGTGCTGGGTCTTTCCGGTGATCCACCCGACCGAGCCCGGCCGCTTGACTACGACCTGAACTGTCAGCGTCTCGTGGGCGGGGATTCGGCCGTCAGGCCAGATCTGCTGGCCGGTCAGATGCACGGGAATGGCCGAGCCGGTCTTGCCGCCATAGACCCTGACGCTCTCGATGGTTCCGCCGCCGAGCGGCAGCGTGACTTTGGCGAGCGCGGTCGGATCAGTGGTCAGCGTAGCGTTCGAGCTCTTCAGCGCGATCGCCACCGCGGCCGCCGCGCCGACGAGGATCACGACGATCCCCAGCGCTACGTACGGCCCTTTCCTACGTGATGTGCGAGCTACCCCGGAGGCCCGACGCGGCCGTCTTGATGGCCTCGCCGGGCTTCGCTCAGGGCGCAGATATGTCGCTCGCGCTCGTGCCAGCTAGGACCACCCCATGGCGACAATCGTACCGATCGCCCCGTCTGATCTTTGTTGGGACAGGGTTTTGTTCAGACTTCTGCAAGCTGAATTTCATGCTCGCGCCCCATTTGGGGCGCAGACAGGAACGTCTAACGCGTGACCGCGCCCAGCGACGCGCTCGAGACCAGCCGGGCGTATTTGGCCAGCGCGGCGGCCGGCGCCGGCCGGTCGGGCGGCCGGTAATCCTTGACGCGAGCGGCGATTTCGTCGTCTGAGAGGTCGACGTCGAGGCGACGGGCGTCGACGTCGAGCGTGATCTGATCGCCGTCGCGGACGATCCCGATCGGACCGCCACGGACCGATTCCGGCGCCACGTGACCGGCCATCAGGCCGTGGGTGGCGCCCGAGAAGCGCCCGTCGGTGAGCAGCGCGACGTCCTCGCCGAGGCCCTCGCCGACGAGCGCGGCGGTGACCGCGAGCATCTCGCGCATCCCGGGGCCACCCGCCGGTCCCTCGTTGCGGATCACGACGACATCGCCGGCCTTGATGCCCTGGCTGCGGACCGCGGCCATCGCGTCCTCCTCGGATTCGAACACCCGAGCAGGCCCGGTCTGCTTGCGCCGCTCGTACCCGGCGACCTTGACGACGCACCCCTCGGGCGCGAGGTTGCCTTTGAGGATCACGAGGCCCCCGGTGTCCTTGAGCGGATCGCTCAGCGGGCGGACGACCTCCTGGCCCTCTTGTTCGGTCGCCTCGTCGGCGTGCTGACCGACGGTCTTGCCCGTCACGGTCTGGGCGGATTCGTGCAGGATCCCGGCTTGTTTGAGTCGCTTCAGCACGAGTGGGACCCCCCCGGCGGCGTACAGGTCCGGGGCGACGAACCGGCCGCTCGGCTTGAGGTCACACAGCAGCGGCGTGCGCTCGCTGATCCGGTCGAAGTCGTCGATGTCGAGCTCGACGCCGATCTCCTCAGCGACCGCGAGCAGGTGGAGCACGCCGTTGGTCGAGCCGCCGCTGCACGCGATCGCGGCGATCGCGTTCTCGAGGCTGTCGCGGGTGATGATGTCGCTGGGTGTCTGGCCGCGTCTGAGGACGTCCATGACGAGGCGGCCCGCCTCCTCGGCAACCTCGACCTTGTGCGGGTCTTCGGCCGGAACCCCCGAGGAAAACGGCGAGATCCCGAGCACCTGGAACGCCATCGCCATCGTGTTGGCGGTGAACTGGCCGCCGCAGGCGCCGTACCCGGGCGACGCAGCCTCCTCGATCGCGGTCAGCTCCTCGTCGGTGATCCGGCCGGCGGCGTGCGCGCCGATCGCCTCGAACACCTCCTGGATGGTGATGCTCTGGCCGTTGTAGTGCCCGGGGTATATCGAGCCGCCATACAGCATCAGGCTCGGCAGGTTCAGGCGGGCCAGCGCCATCACGGTGGCGGGGATCGTCTTGTCGCAGGCGCTGATCGCGATCACCGCATCGAACGCCTGAGCGAAGGCGACCAGCTCGATCGAGTCGGCAATCACCTCGCGGCTGACCAACGACGCCTTCATCCCCTCGGTGCCCATCGTGATCCCGTCGGAGATCGCGATCGTGTTGAACTCCATCGGCGTGCCGCCGGCCTCGCGGATCCCCTCCTTGACCTTGGCGCCGAGCGCCCGCAGGTGGAAGTTGCACGGCATCGTCTCGATCCACGTGTTGGCGACGCCGATCAGCGGTTTGCTCAACGCCTCGTCGTCGTAGCCGATGCCCTTCAGCTGGGCGCGGGCGGCGGCGCGCTCGGGGCCTTCGGTGAGCGCGCGGCTCTTGTGCTTGAGGTCCATGGGGCGCGGAACGTTAGCCGGTGGGGATCATCGGGGCCGGCTCGAGAAAGCGTCACCACAGGACGCTTTCTCGAGCCGGCTCCTCCTACGCGGTGCGGTGGCGATCGCCCGGGTCAGCCGAGGGCGTCCCGCCGGCGCCCGCCGCGTCGCGCATCCGCGCGCGCTCCCACTGCGAGAGCCGCCATAGGTCGCGCCGGACCTGAGCCGGATCGAGCTGGCGCCCGGGCAGGTGCATATTCGCGGTCGAAACGAGCCGGCGCTCGTCGCCGGTCAGCGCCATCCATTTGGCGAGCACGTCGTCGGAGTCCGGGAGCCGCGAGCTTCCGTACGGGCGGGTCTCGTCGGGGAACGTCACGCAGTACTCGTTGAGCAGGCGATGGGTCTGGGCCAGGTAAGCGAGGATCGGCCGGTGCGGGTAGATCAGGTACGCGTAGGGGGCGCCGCCGGTGCCGCCCAGATCGTCGGGTCCGTCGGCGAGCGTGCCCCACACGCGGAGGAACCCGAGGTCGCGGTACATCGCCCACTCTTCCTCGTTGACGCACGACCGGAGCAGCGCCCTCGCCCTGGCCTCGGCGCGGCGCTCGCGTCCGGGGTCGTACGACCAGGTCGGGGCGCGCTGCCGGCGCGCCTTGTACCGGCTCCAGAGCTCGTCGATCCGCGGAACGATCAGGTCAGACAGAAGCGCAAGAGCGACAAGCGCGGTCGCTGCGAGCGCCAGCACCATGGGGCCGCTGACCTACCTGCCGCCTGCTGCCCGCGGAAAGAAGATCACGCGGTCGGCGTCCCAGGGAATCTCCTCGAACGAGCGGACCATGATCGACTCTCGCCGGCCTTGCCGGCCCGAGACCGGCACCGCCGCCCACAGTCCCGCGTCCAGCTGGCGGCGGAACTCCTCGATCAGGCGCTGCTCGTCTTCAGCGCGCTCGACGTCTCCCTCGGCGATCAGAACCTCTCCGTGGCCTGGCTTCATCCTAAGAAAACGCACGCGGGGATTATGTCAAAACCGTGTCGGCTCCCGACCGCTCTTAACCGCCCAAAACTGCCCAAACGTCGGGTTTGCAGGCAATCCCGAGGATGTCGACGGGGCCGGGGCCCGCGCCGATCTCCCGCAGCCCCTGCGCCACCGCGCGAGACGCGAGCTCGCGGGCCGCTCTGGCGGCCTCGAGCGGGTCGTCACCATGGGCGAGACGGGCGGCGAGCACCGAGGAGTGCGTGCAGCCGGAACCGTGGGCCGCACCGTCCTGGTGGCGCTCTCCGTGCAGCTCGACGAGCCGCCGGCCGTCGAAGAACACGTCGGTCACGGGTTCGCGGTGGCCGCCGGTGACGACCACGGCCTCGGGTCCGAGCCCCCGTACCCCGCGCGCGAGGCTTTCGATGTCGAGCTCACTCTCCGCATCTCCGAGCAGCGTCCGCGCCTCGGGGACGTTCGGCGTGAGAACGGTGGCTTTCGGAAGCAACAGCTCTATGAGCGCGGACCGCGCCTCGGGGTCGAGCAGCACCGCCCCAGACTCCGCCACCATCACGGGATCGATCACGACCGGCGTGCCGTGGGGCAGCTCGCTGAGCGCCAGCGCCACCGCCTCGATCGTCGGCCGGTCCCCGAGCATCCCGATCTTGACCGCGTCGACGCCGATGTCGTCCGCCACCGCGCGCACCTGGGCGAGGATGATCTCCGGCGGGATCGCATGGACGGCGGTGACGCCGACCGTGTTCTGCGCGGTGATCGCGGTGATCGCGGTCATGCCGTGGACGCCGCAGGCGGCGAACGCCTTCAGGTCGGCCTGGATGCCGGCGCCGGCGCCGGAGTCAGACCCTGCGATCGATAGGACCCTCGGGAGCACGATCACGAGCGTACCCCGACGCGATGCGACCGACAAAACCCGCGAATATCGCGGGAAACGTCGGTCGCATCAGGGGGTGACCCGGAATCGGCCGCCGGCGCCGCGCTTGACGAACCCCTCGAGTTCGAGAGCCGCGAGGGCTGCCAGGCCCTGTTCGGGCGCAAACCCGGCCCGTGCCAGCGCGGCGCTGGTCTCGTGGCCCTCGGCGATCGCAGTCAACAGAGGGCGAAGCTCGGCGGGCGGTGGCTCGCGGGTCGCGCCAGCGACGGTCCGCACACCCGCCCCGAACAGGTGATCGAGCACGTCCTGCGGCTCCCGCACGATGCACGCGCCGCTGGCGAGCAGCCCGTTCGGCCCGGCCGCCTGTGGCGTCGTGACCCGCCCGGGCACCGCCCCCACCGGGCGGCCGATCCCGTGCGCCATCCGCGCGGTGACCAACGACCCCGACCGCTCGCCGGCCTCGACCACGACCGTCATCGCCGTGAGCGCCGCGATGATGCGGTTGCGGGCTGGAAACATCCACCGCCGTACGCTGGTCCCCGGCGCGATTTCGGACAGCGCGGCGCCGGTGGCGACGATCCGGCGGTGCAGGCCGCGCTTGCCAGCGGGGTAGGGCCGGTCGGCCGGACCCGGCAGGACCGCGACCGTGGGGCGGCCAGCCTCGAGCGCGCCGGCGTGGGCGGCGGAGTCGATCCCGTGGGCCATGCCGCTCACGACCGTGAGCCCGGCGACCGCGAGCCCCCGCCCGAGCGACTGCGCGACGTCCAGCCCGTACGGCGACGCCTTCCGCGCGCCGACGATCGCCACCGGATCTTCGCCCGTGAGCCTCACGAGCCGCTCGAGCCCGCCGGCGACGTACAGCACTGCCGGCGGCGCGGCCAGCTCCCGCAGCCCGGCCGGATACGCCTCATCGCACTCGCACACGATGTCCAGGCCGGCGGCTCGAGCGCGCGAGCGCACCGCATCGAGGTCCGCGGCCTCGTACTCGCGTTCCACGTGCGCCTTTCCCCGCCCTCCGACCCCCAAGATCAGCGCATGGTCGTCGAGCGCGAGCACCTGTTCGATCCGGCCACGCGCATTGTCGAGGTGTCCGGCGAGCCGTCCCAGCAGCCACGAGCGCACCATGCAGGCGTCGCAGGCGCGCTCGGTCATGCCGCCAGCGTCCGCTCGGCGTCGCCGCGCTGGCGCAGGCTGAGCGCGGTCAGCAGGTCGGCGTGCGTGACCCGGTCGTGAGCCTCGAGGTCAGCGATCGTCTGGGCGACGCGCACGACCCGGTGGCGACCGCGCGCGCTCAACGCCCCGACCGCGTACGCCTGGGCCAGCGCGTGCTCGGCCGCCTCCTCGAGCCGCACGTGGCGGCGCACCAGCCGTGCGTCCATCTCGCCGTTGCACCGCGCGGCGGAGCCCGCCAGCCGGAACCGCTGGCGTTCGCGAGCGTGGGCAACGCGCTCGCGCGCCCGCGCCGAGGAGGTGTGAGGCGCGGCGCGCAGGTCGTCCTCGGTGGGCCGCTCGACGTTGATCAGCAGGTCCATTCGGTCGAGCAGGGGTCCGCTGAGCCGCCGGCTGTGGCGCCGGAGGTCGGCGTCGCCGCACCTGCACCGGTCCCCGACGCCGGCGAACCCGCACGGGCATGGGTTGGTGGCGGCGACCAGCATGAACCGCGTCGGGAACACCAGCGCATGCTGGGCGCGAACGATCGTCACGCAGCCGTCCTCGAGTGGCTGTCTCAAAGCGTCGAGGCTCGAGCGCTGGAACTCGGCGAGCTCGTCGAGAAATAGAACCCCGTGATTGGCGAGCGTCGCTTCGCCCGGCCGCGGCGGAGCACCTCCACCCACCAGCCCCGCCGAGGAGATCGTGTGGTGAGGAGCCCGGAACGGCCGCGCCTGCACCAGGCCGGCCGCGTGCAGCCCGGCGATGCTGTGGATCCGCGTCACCTCGATCGCCTCGGCGCGGGTCATCGCGGGCAGGATCGACGGGATCCTGCGGGCGAGCATCGTCTTTCCGGTTCCCGGCGCGCCCTCGAACAGCAAGTTGTGGCCGCCGGCGGCCGCGATCTCGAGCGCCAGCAATGGAGCCGCGTGCCCTCGAATGTCCGCGAGATCGGGCTCGGCCGGCGCGACGTCCGCGGCGTGCGCCGGCGGCGGCAGCGGTGGTAGCGCGGCGCCCGTGAGCACCTGCGCCGCGGCCCGCAGCGTCGGGACCCCGGCGACGGCGAGCTCCTCGACCAGCGCCGCTTCGCGCGCACGCTCGCGCGGGACGATCAGCCGCTTCAGTCCGGCCCGGCGGGCTCCCTCGGCGACGGCGAGCGCCCCCGGTGAATCGCGCAGCTCACCGCTCAGCGACAGCTCACCGAACACCGCGTAGGCGGCCAGCGCGCCGGCCGGAATCTGCTCGCTCGCGGCGAGCACGCCGAGCGCCAGCGCCGCATCGAACCCGGGACCGACCTTGCGCAGGAACGCGGGCGCGAGGTTCGCCGTGATCCTGGTCTGCGGGAACTCGAACCCCGAGTTCGCGATCGCCGAGCGGACCCGGTCCCGCGACTCCCGCACGGCCGCGTCCCCGAGCCCGACGATCGTGAACGCGGGCAGACCGCTGCGGATGTCGACCTCGACCCACACCTGGCGCGGGTCGATCCCGTCGATCGCGAACGTGGCGACGCGCGCAAGCATCGGATCAACCTACGCGGGGGCGGGTCAGAGGTGGGTGACGCCGCGTTCCAATTCTGCTTACGCCGGGCGGGCGCGCCTGCGCAGGATTGGAACAGCGCGTGAACCACCCCTCACGCGCGCCGGCGTAGCGTCGCGCACATGGCTAGCGACCCCTCGCCAGCGTGACCAGCGACTCCTCGCCCACTTGACCAGCGACCCCTCGCAAGCGTGACCAGCGACCCCCGCCTCGCGCTCGGCAAGCGCGGTGAGCAACTCGCCGCCGAGCACCTGATCAGGTGCGGCTTCGAGATCGTCGAGCGCAACTACCGCACGCGCTGGGGCGAGCTCGACATCGTCGCGTTCGACGGCCGGGTGTTGACGTTCTGCGAGGTGAAGACGCGCCGCGCCCGCGCGAGCGGCGCGAGCCCGCTCGAGGCGGTGCGGCCGCTCAAGCGTTCCCAGGTGCGCAAGATGGCCGGGCGCTGGCTGGTCGAGCGAACCGACCGGCCGTACGCAGACACCGTCCGTTTCGACGCGATCGGAGTGACGCTCGACGCCGGCGGGAGGCTGGTCAGGCTCGAGCACCTCGAGGGTGCGTTCTAGGGGACTCGGCTCCGGCGGGCCGCGATACGCCCTACAGCGTCAGCTGCTGATACGCCATCGATTGAAACGACCGGCGGTGCAGCGGCGAGACGCCGAGCCGCTCGATCGCCTCACGATGCTCCGGGGTCGAGTACCCCACGTGCTGGGCGAACTCCCATCCCGGATGGGTCGTGTCGGCGCGGCGCATGTAGCGGTCCCGGGTCTCCTTCGCGATCACCGACGCCGCGGCGATCGCGGCGCTCTTGGCGTCGCCGTCGACGACCGCGCGCTGATCGTGGCCGGTCGGCCTCACCGGAAAACCGTCGCTGAGGCAGATGCAGCCCTCGCACGCGACCCTCGAAAGCGCGTCGCGCAACGCGGCGAGATTCGTCTTGTGCAGCCCGCGGGCGTCGATCCCCGGCGCGCACCGCGACACAATCACGACCTTCGCGGCCAGTCGCAGGATGATCGGGAACAGCTCCGCGCGCGCCTCGTGGGTCTGCTGCTTGGAATCGTTCAACGCGCCGAGGACACGGACCTCACCGGGACCGATCGCGTCGAGGTCGAACAGCACCGCGGCGGCCACCAGCGGCCCGGCGAGGCAGCCTCGCCCGGCTTCATCGGCACCGGCGACGAACCGCACGCCCAGCGAGCGGTCGAACTTGAACAGCCGGCGAGCCGGGGGAACCGACCGCTTGCGCCGCGGCGGAGATCCCGCTCCGTTGGCTCGGCTCGACGCTCCGTTCGTCCGGCTCGACGCCCCGTTCGCTCGGCCCGAGGCCCCGTTCGCTCGGCTAGAGGAACCCGATCCGGTCAGGGGGCCAGTACGTGAAGAACGCGGTACCGATGATCCATTTACTTGGGACTGGGCCCCAATAACGACTGTCCTCCGAGTCCGGGCGGTTGTCCCCCATCATGAAGTAATCGCCGGGCGGAATCTTGATCGGTTTCCCGAAAGTGCAAGTAGAAATTCCGCCGCAGGGGATCGTGTACGAATCCTTCTCTCGGACTCCGTTGCGGATCACGTGGCCGTTGATGATCTGGATCGTGTCCCCGGGAAGGCCGACCACGCGCTTGATGAACGTCTGGCCGGACGCCGTCGGGGTCGGCTGGTCGCAGGCCTGAGCGGTCAGCCCGCCCTCCTGGCCGCCCTGATTGGGGTTGCCGCACACCGGGTTGGTGAAGTCGGCTCCATGGGGCGGGTGGAACACGACCACGTCGTAGAGACTCGGATTCCCGGCGAGGCGGTTGGTGAGCACCCGCTGACCGATGTCGAGGGTCGGAACCATCGACGGGCTCGGGATGCGGTAGGGCTTGACGATGAACGCCTGGATCAGCAGCGCCAGCGCCACCGCAATCGCCACGGTGACGACCAACTCGATCAATCCCCTCATCAGCGCGTTCCGGCCACCCGCGACAACCCGACCTGCTGAGCCACTAGAAGAATCCGATCCGATCGGGCGGCCAGTACGTCAGGAACGCCTTGCCGATGATCCAGGACCTTGGCACCGGTCCCCAGAAGCGGCTGTCCTCCGAGTCTGGCCGGTTGTCTCCCATCATGTAGTAGTAGCCCTTGGGGACGGTGATCGTCTGCGGGAAGTCGCAGGACGCGTCACCGTCGCACTGGACGATGTAGTGATCGGCTTCCGGCTTGCCGTTGCGGATCACGTGTCCGTTGACGATCGATAGATGGTCGCCGGGGAGCCCGACTACGCGCTTGATGAAGGTCTGGGACGACGGTTGCCTCCAGGGCACCGCGCAAGCCGCCGGGGCATCCTGCCCGCCGACGTCCTGTCCCTCGTTCGGATCTGCGCAGCCGTCGTCGTAGTTCTTGGGCGGGTGGAACACGACGATGTCGCCGACGTGCGGCGAGGAGAAGTCCATGCCGATCCGGTCCACGAGCACGCGCTGGTTGACTCGGACCGTCGGGAGCATCGACCCGCTCGGGATCCGGTAGGGCTTCACCAGGAACGCCTGGATCCCAAGGGCTAAGGCGAGCGCGGCCACGACGACCACCGCGAGCTCGAACAGCGCGCTCGCGGGCGACCTGCCCGCCTTCGTCACTCCTGCTGCTCGCCGGCGGAGTCCTCCGGGGCCGCCGGACTGGCGTCCTGCGGCGCCGTCGGGGGGGTGGAATCCGCGGACTCCTCAGCGCTCGAACCCTCCGCGCCCGACTCGGCCTGTACCTCAGCGTCTGCCTCAGCCTGCGCCTCAGCGCCCGGCTCCGCCTCCGCGGCGTCCGTGCTGTCCGCCGCGACCGTCTCGACCGGCTCCACGGCGTCGGCCTGGGGCTCGACGACCTCCCCGTCCGGCCCGGGCGCCTCATTCTCGGGAACCGGCGCGTGCAGCAACTCGCGCTCGACCGCGACCTCGGGCACGTTGCTCCGGCGCTCGCGGACGCGAGCTCGCTTGCCGACGCGACCGCGCAGGTAGTAGAGCTTGGCGCGCCGGACGTCGCCGCGGGCCGCCACCTCGATCCGCTCGATCTTCGGCGAGTGCAGCGGGAAAGTTCGCTCGACGCCGACCCCGAACGACTGCTTGCGCACGGTGAAGGTCTCGCGAGCGCCGTGCCCCTGGCGCTTTATGACAACGCCTTCGAACACCTGCGTCCTGCGCCTCGTGCCCTCGATCACCTGGAAATGCACGCGCAGACGATCGCCGGCGTCGAAGCTCGGCACTCGGCGGAGCTGGGCGCGCTCCAGGCTGTCGATCACAGTGCTCATTGGCGTTGTCGACCCGTGCCACACCTGGTGGTGTTCGCTGGTGCGGCCTATTCGCAGCGCAATGTGCGCCTGCGCGGGCCGCCTATGGTAGCGGACCGCCTGTGGAGCCGACTCCCCTTGCAGCGCTCTGTTCAAGGCGCCACTCCCTGATCCGCGCGTGATGCCCGGACAGGAGCACATCGGGGACCCGCCATCCCCGGTACTCGGCGGGGCGCGTGTAGTGCGGATATTCGGGCGCGCCGGCGAGGGCTTCGCTGAAGGACTCCTCGATCACCGACTCTGGATGACCGAGGGCGCCCGGCAACTTGCGCAGGACCGCGTCGCACACGACCATCGCCGCGAGCTCACCTCCGGCCAGCACGTACCGGCCAATCGACACCTCGTCGGTGGCAAAGTGATCGACGATCCGTTGGTCGAAGCCCTCGTAGCGTCCCGACAGGAGCGTCAGCGCGTCCTCGCGCGCCAGCTCCCCGACGAGCGCGTCGTCGAGCAGCCTCCCGCCCGGTGTCAGCGCGATCACTCGCCGCTCGCCGCGCAACTCCACCGGGTCGCGGCCGTACCGGGACCGCAAGGCGGCCTCGACGACGTCGACCCGCAGGACCATTCCCGCCCCCCCGCCGAACGGGGTGTCGTCAACCTGACCAGCGCTCAGCGGCGTGTGATCGCGGTAATTGACGTACGCCATGCGATGTCCGGCCGAAAGCGCGTTGGCCACGTGGCGCTGGCCCTCGAACCACGCGAACGCGTCGGGGAACAGCGTGAAGATGTCGATCTGCACGGGAGGCCCGCGGACTACGCCTCGCCGAGGAACTCGAGGTCGATGTCGATCGCGCGCCCGTCGACATCGACTTCGCGCACCGCATCGGTGACCAGCGGCACGAGCAGATCGCCGGCGCCATCCGGCCGCTCGACCTCGAGCACCTCGCACGAGGGAAGCTCGAGCATTCGCCGGACCGTCCCCACGTGGCGATCGCCGTCGTGAACTGCGCAACCCGCGAGATCTTCGGCCCACCACTCGTCGGGACCCAGCTCGGGGGCCAACGTGCGCGGCACCATCAGGTCCTTGCCGCGCAGCGACTCGGCGGCCGCCCGGTCGTCGTGATCGGCTACCCGCAGAATCGGGCTCCGGGCGGTCCCGGCCAGGCGTGTGATGTCGAGCTCGTGATCGTCGACGAGGACGCTCGACGCCGCCTGGAGCAGCTGCGCGTTCGGTCGCGTGACGTGAAAGCTGCCGTCGAGCCCGTGCGGCCGGCCCACGCGGCCCGCGAGCAGCCACTCAGGCGAAGCGCTCACCTGGCAACGGCGTTCACGCGTCCACGATGTCGACGAACACGCGGCGCTTGTCCTTGACCGCAGCGGCCTTGATGACGGTACGCAGCGCCGCGGCGGTGCGGCCGCCCCGACCGATCACGTTTCCGTAGTCGTCGTCGGCGACCGACAGCTCGAGCACGATCGCACCGTCGTCCTCGTGGACTTCGTTGACGCGCACGGCGTCGGGGTTCTCGACCAGACCACGCGCCAGGTACTCGAGCAGCTCCTTCATCGTCGCCGCAGGCGTTACTGGATGCCCTGGATGCGCAGCAGCTTCCGGACCGTGTCCGTGGGCTGGGCGCCGCGGTCGAGCCAGTCGCGGACCCGCTCCTCGTTCAGCGTGATCGTCGAAGGGTTCGTCTGGGCGTTGTAGTGCCCGACGATCTCGATCACGCGTCCGTCGCGCTTGGCGCGCTGGTCCGCGACGACCACTCGCCAGACCGGGTTCTTGCGCCCACCGATGCGCGTAAGCCTTAGTCGTACAGACATTCGAGCGATGAGGGTAGCGGGTAAGCGCGAATGTTCGACGGCCGGGGTGATGCGCGCACGCTCAGCGCGCCTGGCGCATAAGCGCGCCGAGGTCTGGCATCCGTCCCTGAGCGACCTGGCGCATGACCTTGCGCATCTGCTCGAACTGCTTGATCAGCGCCTTGACCGCCTGCACGTTGGTGCCCGAACCCTTCGCGATCCGCAGCCGGCGCGAGCCCTTGATCAGCTCGGGATGGCGGCGCTCCTGGGGCGTCATCGACAGGATGATGGCTTGGATCCGGTCGAACTCGCGCTCGTCGATCTTGGCGCCGCGGAGCTCCTTGCCCATCCCCGGGATCATCCCGATCAACGACTGCAGCGGACCCAGGCGCCGGATCTGCCGCATCTGCTCGAGGAAGTCGTCGAGCCCGAACTCCGACTTTCTCAGCTTGCGCTCGAGCTCGGCCGCCTGCTGCTCGTCGTACGCGGTCTCGGCCTTCTCGATCAGCGTCATGACGTCGCCCATCCCGAGGATCCGCTGAGCCATCCGGTCGGGGTGGAAGCGCTCGAACTGGTCGAGCTTCTCGCCCGTCGACGCGAACATGATCGGCTTGCCGGTGATCGCCTTGACCGACAGCGCGGCGCCACCGCGAGCGTCGCCGTCGAGCTTGGTCATCACGACGCCGTCGAACTGGACCACCTCGGCGAACTGCTCGGCCACGTTGACCGCGTCCTGGCCGGTCATCGCGTCGACCACGAGCAGCACGTCGTGGGGCTTGACCGCCTTCTTGATGTTGGCCAGCTCGGCCATCAGCTCCTGGTCGACGTGCAGCCGGCCGCTGGTGTCGATGATCAGCACGTCCTTGCCCTCTGAGATCGCGCGGTCGCGGGCCCAGGCGGCGATCTTGACCGGGTCGCGGTCGGTGCCCTGCTCGTACACGGCGGCTCCGGCCTGGGTGCCGACCTTGATCAGCTGATCGACGGCGGCCGGCCGGTACACGTCGCACGCCGCGACCGCCACCGAGGAGCCGTGCTCCTCCTTCAGGTAGCGGGCGAGCTTGGCGGTGGCGGTCGTCTTGCCCGAGCCCTGGAGCCCGGCCATGACCACCACGGTTGGCGGGCGTGGCGAGAACGACAGCTCGTGCGCGGCGCCACCCATCAGCTCGGTCAGCTCGTCGGAGACGATCTTGACGACCTGCTGGCCGGGGTTGAGCTTGCCGATCACGTCGGACCCGAGCGCGCGCTCCTTGACCGCGTTCGTGAAGCTCTTGACGACCTTGAAGTTGACGTCGGCCTCGAGCAGCGCGAGGCGGATCTCGCGCATGGCCGCATTGACGTCGGCCTCGGTCAGGGTGCCGCGGCCGCGAACCTCTGAAAGCGTCGCCTGAAGCTTCTCTGCGAGTGAGTCGAACATTGAGCGATCAGCGTACTGCGCGATCGCTACTCGGTGACGAGCGCGCGCGCGAAGTCGTCCGAGTCGAACGGGCGCAGGTCCTCGAGCTGCTCGCCGATCCCGATCAGCTTGACCGGGATCCCGAGCTCGTGGGCGATCGCGAGCGCGATCCCACCCTTCGCGGTTCCGTCGAGCTTGGTCAGCACGAGACCGCTGACAGGCACCGTCTCGGAGAACAGACGCGCCTGGCGCAGGCCGTTCTGCCCGGTGGTGGCGTCCACGGTGAGCAGCGTCTCGTGTGGAGCTTCGGGGATCTGCTTGCCGATGACCCGCTTGACCTTTGCCAGCTCGGCCATCAGGTCGTCCTGGGTGTGCAGCCGGCCGGCGGTGTCGATGATCACGACGTCGGCGCCGTCGCGGCGCGCGGCGGCGACCGCGTCGAAGGCGACCGAGCCCGGGTCGGCGCTGGGCGGCCCCTTCACGAATCCCACGCCGGCCCGCTGGGCCCACACCTCGAGCTGCTCGACGCCGGCGGCGCGGAACGTGTCCGCCGCACCCACCACCACTGTCTGGCCGAGCTCCTTGCTCAGATGCCACGCGAGCTTGCCGACCGTGGTCGTCTTGCCGGTGCCGTTCACGCCAGCGACGAGGATCACCGTCGGTTTTGGGGTCAGATCGATCCGATCATCAGCGTCCGTGCGCGCAATCTGAGCCAGCAGCTCGGTGAGGCGCTCGGTGAGCGCCTGTCCGCCGGAGATGCCGCCCTCGGTCGCCTCGCGCTCGAGCTGCCCGACGACCTCCGCGGTCGTCTTGGCGCCGACGTCGGCGTAGATCAGTGCCTCCTCGAGCCGCTCCCAGGTCTCGTCGCTCAGATCCTCGAACAGCGTCGCCTGGATCTCGGTGGTGAGCGCCTGGCGAGTCTTGCGCAGGTTCTCGCGCAGCCTGCGGAACATGCCCCTGCGTCGCTCCTGGGTCTCCGGCGCGGCCTCGCTATCTGCCCCCGCCCGCCCGGGCTTGCCGTCGACGATGAACAGGTCTCGCCAGTCTCGTGCCATCGGACGGCGAGGTTACGCTGCTTGGTCCTGAGCGGGCAGCCGGCGCGAGATGACCTTGGAGATGCCGTCGGACCCCATCGACACGCCGTACAGCGAGTCGGCCGCCTCCATCGTGCGCTTCTGGTGCGTCACCACGATGAACTGGGCCTGGCCCGAGTACGTACGCAGCAGTTCGAGGAACCGGTCGATGTTGAGGTCGTCGAGCGCGGCCTCGACCTCGTCGAGGATGTAGAACGGGCACGGCCGCGCGAGGAACACCGCGAACAGGAAGGCGAGCGCGGTCATCGACTTCTCGCCGCCGGACAGGAGCGTGAGTCGCTTCATCTCCTTACCGGCGGGGGTGATCTCGATTTCGACGCCGAGCAGATCCTCCTCTTCGGTCTCCTCCTGGGACCCCCGGGGCTCGTCGCTGTCGTCGCCCTCCTCAGAATCGGGCTTGGCGTCGTCGGGCGCCGGCGCGCCGCCGAGCACCCGCGCCGGGCCGTCGCGCTCGGTGACGAGCCGTAGCCGGCCGCGGCCGCCCGGGAACAGCCGGGCCGCGACCTGCTCGAAGTTCCGCGCGGCCGCCTCGAACATCTGCTCGAAGCTCTCGCGGATCTGGCGGTCGGTATCGGAGATCAGCTTGCCCAGCTCGCGCAGCGCGGTCTCGAGGTCGTCGCGCTGGCGCTCGAGCTCCTCGACGTGCGCCACGGCCTCCTCGTACTCGGTCTGCGCCAGCGGGTTGACTGGGCCGATCTGCTCGCGTCGGCGGGCCAGCCGCTCGAGCCGGCTCGTCAGCGCCTCGCGCTCCTCGGCGCCGAGCTCCGTGGCGGCGGGCTCAGCTTCGAGCTCGAGGCGGCCGGCGAGACCGTTCAGCTCCTGCGTGGATTCGTCGACCCGATCGCCGGCGCGGCCCAGGCGGACCTGGCTCTCGGTCAGGCGCTCGTTGCCCTGGCGCAGTTGCGCGTGCAGTGCCGCCTCCTGCTGGGCGCACTCCTTGAGCTCCGCCGCGACGTGCTCGCCGGCCTGGCGATCGGAGCTGAGCTCGAGCTCGAACCGCTCGCGGCGCGCTGAGATTGCGCTCGCCACGTGCTCGAGTGAGGCGATCACCGCTCGGACGTTCGGAAGCAGCGCCTCGTCGCGGGTCGTCGCGGCGCGCAGGCGGTCGATCCGCGCCTGGCGCTCCGCGCGCTCGCGCTGCTCGCGCTCGCGCGCGGCGCGCGCGCCGGTCAGCTCCGCCGACACTTGCATGCGGCGTCCGGCGTCGGGGCCGTCGTCCGGGGCGGCCCTCCGGCGCTGGATCGACGCCGCGATCCGCCGTTCCTCCTCGCTCGCCTCGTCGCGCTGGGTGACAGCGGCCCGGTGCCCCGCGATCGCCTGCTCGGACTCGCTCTCTACCCGCGCCACCGCCTCGCCGTGGCGCTCGAGCCCCGCGCGGGCGCCGTGCTCGGCCTGCACGGCGGCCTCGCTCGCCCGGACCAGCGCGTCGCGGCGGTTGCGTTCGGCCAGCACGCGCTCCTCGCCGACCGCCGGCGCCTGCCGCAGCTCGCGCGTGCGGGACGACCACACGCGGCCCGAGCGCGTCACCGCCACGCCGTCGAACCGATCGGACAGGTGCTCGAGGCTCTCGACGACCCACACGTCGGCGAGCAGGCGCCGTGCGCTGCCGGCGACGTCAGCCGGTCCGTGCACGTGGTCGCCGAGCGCCTCGGCCCCGTCGTGCGGCGCGGCTCCCGCGCGCCCGGTCGCGTCCGGAGCGCCGCCGGATTCAACGATGAGGGCCCGGCCGCCGTCGGCGCCCGCACGGTCGAGCAGCGCCCCCGCGGCGACCCGGTCCCCCAGGACCGCCGCGCGAAGCCGCCCGTCGAGCGCCGCGGCGACGGCGAGCTCGTACCCCGGATCCACGTCGAGCTGGTCGGCCAGCACGGCGGCGCCGCCCGGAGCCGCGGTCTGGCTGCGTAGGAACTGGTTGCACGCGGCGAGCTCGCCACCGACCCGCGCCGCCTCGCGGCGCGTGGCCTCGACCGCCCGCTCGGCGTCCCGCTGCTCCGCGCGAGCCTGCTCGAGCCGCTCGCGGGCCTGCTCGCGCGCTGCCTGCGCTCGCTCGACGTCCGCTGACCGGTCGCCGACGGCTGCCCGCGCGGCCTCGAGCTGACCCTCGAGCTCGGTGAGTTGGCGCGCCAGCTCGGCCTCGCGGTCGCGGTCGAGCCGGGCCAGCGCCTGCTCGAGCTCGGCGATTCGGGCGTCGGCTTGAGCGTCCGGGGCGTCGGCGAGCGCGGCCTCGCTGAGGCGGGCGAGGCGCTCGCGATCGCCGCGGAGGCGGCCCTCGAGGTCACGGGCCGCCGCGCGGACGGCGTCGGCGCGGTACGAGACGCGATCGCCGGCGGACTGGGCCAGGAAGCAGCGTCGCGACAGCTCCTCGCGATGGGCGCTCCGCTGCGCCAGGGCCTCCTCGGCGGCCTCGCGGCGGCCGGCGACTGCCGTGAGCTCACGCTCGACCTGCTCGCACCGCGCGCGCGCCTGGGCTGCGGCTTCCTGCGCGGCGGCGAGCTCGGTCTGGTGGCGGCGCAGGTCATCGCGGGTGAGCTCCCACCGAGCCTCGAGCGTCTGGCGCTCGATTCGCGCATGCAGCTCTGCGGCTTCGGCCTGGCGCTTGAGCGGACGCAGGCGCGAGCGGGCCTCGCGCTCCACGTCGAGCGCTCGATCGAGGTTGTCCTGGGTGCGCGCGAGCTTCAGCTGCGCCCGGCGCCGGCGCTTGCGGTGCTTGCCGAGTCCGGCGGCCTCCTCGATCAGCATCCGGCGGTCGCGCGGTTTGGAGGTCACGATCGACTCGACCCTGCCCTGGGAGATGACGGAGTGCATCTCCTTGCCGAGTCCGGTGTCCGACAGCACCTCGATCACGTCGACCAGCCGGCAGCGAGCGCCCGCGAGCCGGTACTCGCCCTCGCCGTTGCGATCGAGCCGGCGCACGATCGAGACCTCGGGCGCGCCCAGCCCGAGCTTTCCCTCGCTGTCGTCGAGTACGAGTTCGACCTCGGCGCCGCGGGCTCCCTGGCGCCCGGGGGTACCGCCGAAGATCACGTCCTGCATCGACTGCCCCCGGACGGCGAGAGGGGACTGTTCCCCGAGCGCCCACAGCACGGCGTCGGTGACGTTGGACTTTCCCGATCCATTCGGTCCGACGATCACGCTGACGCCGGGGCCGAACTCGAGCCGGGTGCGGTCGGGGAACGACTTGAAGCCCTTGAGGACGATCGATTTCAGATACATGGAGCGGTTCTCATTCCAACGCGTCCAGCGCAACTTGCGCGGCGATCTGCTCGGCGTCCTTCTTGCTCCGGCCTCGCCCGCGTCCAACCTCGACGCCCGCGATCGTCGCGCTGACCGAGAACACCCGGTCGTGCGGCGGGCCCTCCTCGTCGACGACGTCGTAGGTCACGAGCGCACCCCTGCGCGCGAGCCGCTCCTGGAGCGCCGACTTGAAGTCGACCGGGTGCTCGAGCGCCTCCTCGATCTCCGGCGTGAACGCCTCGACGACCGCCTCGGCGGTGCGCTCGTAGCCATAAGCGAGGAAGCACGCGCCGATCACCGCCTCGATCACCGATGCCAGAACCCGTTCGGTGCTGACCAGGGCCGGCACCGTCGAGGCCATGCCCGCCGGCGCCGCCGCGCTGAGGCGCTGCGGCACCCCGAGTCGGTCGGCGACCTCGCGACACGACCGGCCCGACACCGCCTGCGCCCGGATCTTGGTGAGCCGGCCGGGGCCGAAGCGCTCGGCCTCGAGCCGGGGGTAGAGGTGCGACGTCACTGCCAGCGAGAGCACGCTGTCGCCCAGAAACGCGAGCCGTTCGTAGGACTCGGAGCGCCGTGCCGTCCACGACGCATGGGTGAAAACCGCCGTCGCCAGGTTCTGCGGGAGCCCGTCGAGCAGCTCCTGAAGGAGCACCGGCGAGTCACTCGCAAGTGGACGGCGATTCGCGCTCACTCAGCATCGGGGCCCGCGCCCGCCGACGCCGATGCGTGCGCCTCACCTCCGGTCACGTCGAGCACGTAGTCGACAGCCTGGCCGACGGTCTGGATCTTGGCCGCCTGCTCGTCGGAGATCCGCACTCCGTAGGAATCCTCGAGCTCCTGCACGAGCGTGTACAGGTCCAGCGAGTCGGCGTCGAGGTCCTCTTTGAACCGGGTGGACTCGGTGATCCGCTCGGGCTCCACCTCGAGCTCGTCGACGAGGTGACCGCGGATCACCTGGAAGATCTCTTCGCGGGTCATGAGTCTCTCCCCGGGGGGCGCTCGCCTGCGGTCGTGTCGGCGGGGGAAGCCACTTAGGTCGAAACCGTAGCCGCCGGTTCGGACGGGCCACCCGCCAGCTCGCGCTCCGCGCCGTCGCGTCCCGGGGCGGGCCGGAGCGCGCCCGCCTCCTGCAACGCGGTCCGGGTGCGACCGATCACGTCTTGCGTGACGCCGCGGGCCGCGACTTCGATCGCGTGAGCGAAGCCGCGGGCGCTAAAACGGCCGTGCGCGACGACGCCGAGTTGTCGCAGCCCCAGCATGTAGGCGCCGCCCGGTCCCTCGGGGTCGATCGACTCGCGCAGCTGCTCCATCGCCGGCCCGATCAGACTGTTACCGAGGCGTCCCCGGGCTGTGGTGGCGGCGGTCTCGGTGACGACCCGGAGCGCGCGGCTCGAGACCCCTTCGATCAGCTTGAGCGTGATGTTGCCGGTGAACCCATCCATCACGACCACGTCGGCGACGCCTTCGAAGATCTGCGTCCCCTCGATGTTGCCGACGAAGTTGAGCCCCGTACCGCGCGAGCCCGCGAGCTGCTGGTGGGCCGCGACGAGTTCGGGCGTGCCCTTGCCGGGCTCCTCGCCGTTGGACAGAAGCGCTACCCGCGGCGCGTCGATGCCGAGCACCGCCTGCGCGAAGGCCGATCCCATGTGCGTGAACTGCACGAGGTGTTCAGGGCGGCAGGTCACGTTGGCGCCCACGTCGAGGAGCAGGATCGGCGACCGGCCCGGGTTGGGGATCGGCAGCGCCAGCGCCGGCCGGTACACGCCACGGTCCCGCCGCAGGTTGAACAGCGCGGCCGCGAGCGCCGGGCCGGTCGACCCACCGGAGACGAATGCCTGTGCCCGGCCCTCGGCGACGGCGCGGGTCGCCTGGACGATCGATGCCTCCGGCGTCGTGCGGACCGCGTTCGCGGGGTCGGCCTTCTTGGCGATCGACACGGGCGCGTCGACGAGCTCGACCCCGGAGGGCACGTCTCCGATCTCGCGAGCCGGGCCGAACAGCAGGACCTGAATACCCTCGGCGGCCGCGCGAGCAGCACCAGCCGCGACCTCGCGGGGGCCGAGGTCGGCTCCGCCCGCATCCACGGCGACGGTGACCACGCTTGGCGCTCTCAGGCGATCCGCTCGTCCCGATCCGGAACGATGACCTCGCGGCCCTTGTAGTTCCCGCACACCGGGCAGACCCGGTGGGGAAGCCGAGGGCTGTGGCACTGCGGGCACGCGTTGTAGGTCGGCGCGCTGATCTTGTGCTGCGACCGGCGCTGCGTGGTCCGCGCGTGGGACTGCTTCTGCTTGGGGACGGCCATGCGGGCCAGTGTAGCCGCCGCGGACGCGACGAAACACCGCCGCGCCGGCTACTCGAACCTGAGCTCCGACAGCGCGGCCCAGCGCGGATCGGGCTCGCGCTCGTGCTCGTGACCGGGTCCGGCCTCGTTCAGGTTGACCCCGCAGACCGGGCACAGCCCCGCACAATCCTCCCGGCACAGAATGTTCGCGGGCAATGCCAGCGCGAGTGCATCGCGCGCCCAGCTGTGCAGATCGAGCACCCCCTCCTCGACGTACGGCGAGAGCAGGTCGTCGCTCTCGGGCTCGTGATTCTGGCGGCCTCGTCCGGAGAGCTCGCCGTGGTGGGCCCGTGCCTCATTCGGCTGCCAGACCTCGCGGGCATCGACGGCGACCGTCGGGGCGGCGGGCTCCAGGCAACGCATGCACGGACCGACGACCGAGGCCTCGAATCGCAGCCGCAGCGCGTAGCCCTCGCCTGTGGTTCTCGAGATGTCCAGACGCACGGGCACCAACGACGGCTCGACCGGGTAGCGCTCTCCGGCGAGCGAGAACGGCTCGATCGCTACGGACAGGTCGAGGCGGCGCCCCTCGCCAGACGTGAGGCGCAACCCACCGAGGTCGAACGTGTCGGTGCGCAGCGATGACATCTCTGGCGTCGAGCTTATCGCCGAGCCGCGATCATCCAGAGCGTGTCTCGCTGGTTCCGGTCCTATGGCTTCGCCGACGTCTTCGACGACCTGATCGTCGGCGCGTATCCGCTCGATCAGGACGATGTCGACACGCTCGCTCGTATGGGGATCGTGCGCGTGCTGAACCTGACCGAGGACGACGAATACCCGGCCGGCGTACCGTCCGGAGGTCGTCCGCGCGCTCGCCGGCGCCGGCATCGCCGAGTCTCGCCTGCCGCTCACCGACTACGGGGGCCTACCCGCCCGCGATCTCGAGACCGCCGTTCGCGCCGTCAGCACATGGCTGGACCAGGGCGACCGAACCTACGTCCACTGCCGGGCGGGCTGGCAGAGGTCGGCGGCGGTGGCCGCGGGCGTGGTGGCGTCCCGCACCGGGATGGACATCGACGAGGCGGTGGACGCTGTCCGCCGGCGCAAGCCGTCGGCCGACCCACTCCCGCACCAGCGCGAGGATCTTCGGCAGTGGTGGGAGGGCCGGCGCGGAGCCGGCGGCGCGCCCTAGTCGGCCGCCCGCAACCTCCGCATCGTCAGCTGCTCGTGTGCGTCGTCCCGCCCGCGCGGCTCGCCGGCGACCAGTTCGGCGGCGTGGACGCTCCGCGCGCTGACCGTGACCGGCTCCATCTCGGGCAGCTCCCGGCCGGCCGCGACCGACCCGTGGTCCTCGAACCGGCGCGCGGCGGGCAGGACGCGCGCCTCATAGGAGCCGACCGCGTCGTTGTAGGCGCGCACCGTGCTGTTCAGTCGGGTGCCGAGCGTGGCCAGTAGGGTCGAGAGCTTCACGAGCCGACCGTGCAGCTCCCGGCCGAGCTCCGAGATCGCCTGGGCGGACTCGGCCACGCGCTCCTGCTGCCACCCGTAGGCGACGGCGTGCAGCATCGCGAGCAGCGTCGTCGGCGTGGCGATCAGCACCCGCCGCGCCATCGCATCCTCGATCAGCGCGGGATCGGCTTCGAGCGCGGCGCCGTACAAATGCTCGCCCGGCAGGAACATCACGACGAGGTCTGGCGCCGAGTCGAGCCCCGCCCAGTAGGCCTTGTCGGCGAGCGCTTTGACGTGGCGCCGGAGCAACCGCGCGTGATCGCGAAGGTGCTGCTGGCGCTCCGCCTCGTCGCGCGCCTGGTACGCGTCGAGCACCCCCTGGAGCGGCGCCTTGGCGTCGACGACGACGTGCTTGCCGCCTGGGAGGTTGACGACCAGGTCCGGCCGCAGCGTCGTCTCGTCGCCGGCAACCGGCAGCTGCTCGGCGAAGTCGCAGTACCTCACCATGCCGGCGAGCTCGACGACGTTGCGCAGCTGCATCTGGCCCCACTGCCCGCGCGCGTTGGGCTTGCGCAGCGCGGTCACGAGCGCGCCGGTCTCGGTCCTCAGCTTCTCGCCGGTCTCGGCGAGTGTCCGCAGCTGTGCCTCGAGACGCCCGCGGGACTCGCGCCGATCCTGATCGAACGCCAGCAGCTGGGCGTCGACCCGGCCGAGTTGCTCCTTCAGCGGCCCGACGAGCTGCTCGACCGCCTGGCGACGGCTGTCGAGGTCTCCCCTGGCCTCGGCTCTGGCGGCGTTCAGCTGCGCGCGGTTGAGTTCGGTGAGCTGGTCGATGCTCGACTTGAGCGCGTCCGCGCTCAGCGCCTTGAACGAGGCCGACAGCTGCTCCTGGGCATCGGTGAGCGTGGCCAGGCGTTCTTGTGCGAGCGTGCGCTCGTGCTCGAGGTCCGACCGAGCGCGTACGAGCTCGCGTTCGAGCTCCGCGGTGCGAGACGCATCGCGCGACAAGGAGCGCATGCGGGGGCGGAGCGCGACGAGCACGGCGCCGGCACCGAGGACCAATCCGAGCAGTAACCACAGTTCGTTCATGGGTCGCTCAGCATTGCGCGGGCCTCGGACAGAACGAAATCCCAGCAAAACGCCAGAACCTGAACGCGTGCCAGAATCGCTTCCCGTGGCGGCCCAGCGCATACGCCGGCGGGTGATCGTGCAGGGCCGCGTGCAGGGAGTGTTCTTCCGCGACTCGGTCCGCGAGCGCGCCAGGGCCCACGGCGTGTCCGGCTGGATCTGCAACCGATCCGACGGTACCGTCGAGGCCGTGCTCGAAGGCCGGAGCGATCACGTCGAGCGCGTGGTCAGGTTCTGCAAGATCGGCCCGCGCCAGGCCTCGGTCGCTCAGATCGACGTCACCGAGGAACCGCCCGAGGGGCTCAGCGGGTTCGAGATCCGCTAGACCGCCGAGCGCTCGGACGACTCGCTAGACCACGGTCACGTCGCGGCCGCGCCGATCCGGGCGACGCGATCGAGGAAGACGTCAAACAGCGCCAGCGCCCGGGCTCGGTTGTCATCGTCGTAATCCAGGGCTTCGGCGGCGAGCCGGTCGGGGTCGACCCCCTCGCGCTCGAGCTCGCCGCGACCGCCGGCGACCCAGCGGGCAACGATCTCGGGCGTCACCTCGGGATGGAACTGGACGCCCATGCTCCGCCCGATCGTGTACGCCTGCGGACCCGCGGCGCTGTGGGCGAGGACGGTGGCGCCGGCGGGTGCCGTGAACGTGTCGTGGTGCCACTGGAGCCACGGACCGGCCGGCACGACTGCGGGGTCGCTCGACTCGATCTCGATCCACCCGATCTCAGAACGCTCCGCCCGCATCGCCCGGCCCCCGAGCGACCGCGCCAGCGACTGGCTCCCGAAGCAGATGCCGAGCACGGGCACGTCGGCGTCGAACGCCTCCCGGAGCAGCCGCTGCTCGCGCGCAACCCACGCCACCGTGTTGTCGTATGCGGCGGTCTCGGAGCCGAGGGTGACGATCAGGTCGTAGGCGAGCGGATCCCGATCCCGGTCGTCGGTGGCGATCCGCCACACCTCGATCTCCGCGCCGCGCCCGGACAGCCATTCCTCCACGAGCCCCGCGGGCACGTCGGGGTCGTGTTCGATCACCAGGGCGCGCATAAGCCAAGACTGTGGCGATTAAGCCCCGTATTTGTCAGCTTCAGCGCCAAAGTTCGGTCAGGAGGCGGGCGGCTTATCGGCCAGCGCGGCCTCGAAGGCTGCGCGAGCCGCTTCGCCGTGCACGGCGAATACCACCCGCTCGATGGCGGACCCGCCGACCGACAGATACTGACAAACCTCATCAATCTCAATCCTTGCCGCCTCTTCGAGCGGAAAGCCCCCGACACCCGTCCCGAACGCGACCAGCGCGAGCGACCGCGCCCCTAGCTCGTCGGCCTTGCGCAAAGTGGACGCGGTGGCGGCGCGGATGATCTCCGCGGAAGTCGGGCCTCCGTGTTCGCGGCATTGGCGATCGCATCGACCTCCAACGCAGTGATGTCCGTGTCGAGGACCTCGATCACGGAGCGAACGCTACGAAACCGAGTTTGCCGCAGGCGAAACTCGCAAGGTAATCGCGAAGCGATTACCCAACCTCTGCTGGCTCTTCCTTGCCGGCGAGCCGCTCCCGGCCCCGGCGAACGGCCGCGATGAACTTGGACAGGTTCACCTCGAGCGTGTTCAGGATCTCGTCGGCGTAGTCCTCCGCGCCGAGCCGGATCTCGCGCTCACGTGCGCGGGCGTCCTCGATGATGTCCTCGGCGCCACGCTCGGCCTGCTTGGTGATCTCCTCCTCGGAGACCATCCGCTCCTGGCGCTCGCGGGCCTCCTTGACGATCCGCTCGGCCTCGCGCTTGGCCTCGGCGAGCATCTCCTGGCGCTCCTTGACGATCCACCGCGCCTGCTTGATCTCCTCGGGGATCGTGGCGCGCATCTGGTCGAGGATGTCGTAGATCTCTTCCTTGTCGACCCGCACCTGATCGGTCAACGGCACCGCCCGCGCGTTGTGCACGAGGTCGTCCAGCTTGTCGATCAGTACCAGGACATCCATCTTTATGTACCTCTGTTTCGTTAGCGGCCGAGCCGATCCTTCAACGCGCTGGCCACCTCTGCGGGAACCAGATCATCGATGTCCCCGCCGAACGTGGCAAGTTCCTTGATGCCGCTCGAGCTCAAGAAACTGTACTTGGCGGACGCCATCAGGTAAACGGACTCGATCTCCGGGTTCTGCCGGCGGTTCAGCTGGTTCATCTCGAGCTCGTACTCGAAATCCGAGATCGCGCGCAGGCCCTTGACGATCGCCATCGCGCCGCGGTCGCGCGCGAAATCGACCAGCAGCGTGCTGAACGGTTCGACGTCGACGTTCGGGAACTCCCGCGTGGCGCGCTGCAGAAACGCCACGCGCTCTTCGGTGCTGAACACCGTGCTTCCCTTGCGCCAGGGGAGGTTGACGACCGCCACGATCACGTGGTCGTACATCTTCGAACACCGGCCGATCACGTCGAGATGGCCGTTTGTTACGGGGTCGAACGTACCGGGGCAGATCGCTGTGCGGTTGTCAGGAGCCATGAATTCGGATCAATGTGTCGCCGTATCGCCGCTCGTCGAGCAGAGTCAGGTTGAGCTCGAGCGGCGCCCGCCGGTCGCTCTCGGCCACTACCCGCGCCGCGGGCGCCAGAACCGGTCGGAGCGCCGACGAAAGCTCCCGCCCGAGAGCGCTGGCATGCCGATATGGAGGATCGAGGAACACCAGATCGTAAAGACGAGCGTCGCGACGTGCCGCCTCGAGGTACTGGAGCGCGTCCTGACGGCGCACGTCCGCATCCGCTCCGAGGGCCGACAGGTTGCGCCGAATCGCCGCTATCGCGGCCGGCGAGGAGTCGACCAGAACGGCGTCAAGAGCGCCCCGGGACAGCGCCTCGATCGCCAAAGCGCCCGAGCCCGCGAACAGGTCGAGCACCCGCGCGCCCTCTAGCGAGTCCGCGCCGGCGAGGATGGAGAACAGCGCCTCGCGGACGCGGTCCGAGGTGGGCCGGGTGGCGCGCCCCCGCGGCGCCACCAGGCTACGGCCGCCAAACCGTCCCGCGACGACGCGCACGACTCACGCCTCACGCCCGGATCGGCGCGAGCGCCTCCGCGCCGAACGTCCCCACCAGCGCATCGCCGAGCAGCGCATGCTCGGGCTCGGACAGCTCGGGATCGTGCGCCACGACCTCCTGGGCGTAGCGACGCGCCCGCTCGAGCAGCGCCGCGTCGCGGGGCAGCTCGGCGACTCGGTACTGCGCCTCCCCGTGCTGACGCGTCCCGACGAGCTCCCCCTCGCCGCGCAGCTCAAGATCGATCGCGGCCAGCTCGAACCCGTCGGTGTGGTCGGCCAGGGCCCGCAGCCGCAATGAGTCCTTGGACCCGAACAGAAGGCAGACCGAATCGTGCGACCCGCGTCCAATCCGGCCTCGCAGCTGGTGCAGCTGCGAGATCCCGTACCGGTCGGCGTCCTCGACGAGCATCACGGTGGCGTTGGGCACGTCGATCCCCACCTCGATCACCGAGGTCGCCACGAGCACGTCCGCGGAGCCCGAGGCGAACGCGGCCATCGCAGCCTGCTTGGCGGCCGGGCGTAGCTGCCCGTGCACGAGCACGACCTCGAAGTCGCGGAACTCCGTGGACCGCAATCGCTCGAACTCAACCGTCGCCGCGCGCGCCTGCAGCAACTCGGATTCCTCCACCAGCGGACAGACCACGAACGCCTGCCGGCCCGCGCGGAGCTCCTCCCGGATGCGGTCATAGGCACGCTCGCGCTCGCCGGCGCTCGCACAAACGAACGTGCTGATCGGCCGGCGCCCTGCGGGCAGCTCCTGGAGCAGCGTCTGGTCGAGGTCCCCGTAGCCAGCGAGCGCGAGCGTCCGCGGGATCGGCGTCGCAGTCATGTGGAGGACATGGGGCCGCTCGGGGCGGGCGGGGTCCGAATCTCCCTTGGCATCGAGGGCCGCCCGCTGCCGGACGCCGAACCGATGCTGCTCGTCGACCACCGCGACCCCCAACCGGGCGAACCGCACCGAGTCTTCGATCAACGCGTGCGTTCCGACGATCAGCGGCAGCTCGCCTGAGTCCAGCTTGCTCAGCAAATCCGTCCGGCGCCGCCCGGGCGTCGAGCCGGTCAGCAGCCCGATCGGGACCACCGAGCCCGGCATCAGGCGCTGGATCGTCGCGAAGTGCTGCTCCGCGAGCGTCTCGGTCGGTGCCATCAGCGCGCCCTGGTACCCGTGCTCGACCGCTCGCAGCAGGGTGTAGAGCGCGACCACGGTCTTGCCGGATCCGACCTCCCCCATCAGCAGCCGTTGCATCGGGACCGCCTGGGCGAGATCCCCGTCGACCGCCTCAAGCGCGCGCGTCTGATCGCCCGTCAGCGTGAACGGCAACATCTCCGCCAGCCAGCGCGCGGTGAGGTCACGCTCCCCACCCAGTACGGGAGCCTTGCTCGAGGACCTGCGGCGCAGACGCCGGCGCAACAACACCAGCTGCGCGAGCAGCAGCTCGTCGAATGCCAGCCGACCTCGCGCGAGCTCGAGCCCCGCGTCGGAGGCCGCGAAGTGCGCCTCGGTGATCGCCGCCGACCGGTCGGGCAGCCGCTCGCGCACCCGCACACGAGTCGGCAGCGGCTCGACGACCTCGTCGAGCGCCTCCCGGTGTTCGCGCACGAGCGCGAGGATCTGGGTTGAGGTCAGACCCTCCGTGGCCGGGTAATGCGCCACGGTCGCGTCGCCCCCGGAGACCGCGTCGCCGGTCCGCGCGTGGGCCTGCACCCGGAACCTCCGGCGGCCTTCGAACTTGCCGTGCAGCGCCAGCCGGGTGCCGACCGGATAGCGCTGCTCGAGCCACGGCTGGTTGAAGAACGTGGCCTTCATCGCGCCGCTGTCGTCCGCGACCGTCGCCTCGACCAGCGGCCGCATCCCGCGCCGACGCACGGATCGCGAGGAGATGCTCCTCACCTGAACGACGACCGTGGCGCTGTCGCCGGGCACGAGGTCGGCAACGGCGCGAGCCTCGCGGCGGTCGCGCGGAAGGTGCGCCAGCAGGTCCCCGACGGTCTCGAGCCCGAGCGTCTCCGCGGCGCGCCGCATCTTCGCCCCCTCGAACGACAGCACGGCTTCGAGCGCCGAGGGCCGCGGATAGCGAACCGGAGCCGTCTCGAGCTCGGAGCGCTCGAGCGCCTCGGACGTAGCGAACGCGGTTGGGCCCATGTCGCGCGCGTTCATTTCCTGCAGATCATGACCGTCGCCGCGGTCGGCCGGACCCAACGAGCACACCGGCCAGCTTTCTGAGGAGCCAATGCGTCGAGCGCCCTCACGGTCGATCAAACAGCTCGCGCAAACGGACGAGGTAAGCCCGAATGGACCAGACCGAAGTACCGAGAACCGTGCCGAGCGCCGAGGAGGACACTCGCGCCGTGCTGCTTGCGCGGAGCGGGCTGCTCGATCCGGCGCCGGACGCCGACGTCGATCACTGGACCTCGGTACTTCGCCGTGCCACGGACGCGTCGGTGGTGGCGGTGTCGGTCCAGACGGAGGACGGCACGCTGATCAGGGGGATGTGGGCCGGCGACGCGGCCGAGCCCGAGACGGTCGAGATCCCCGCGGGCGAGCCCGTCGAGCGGTTCATCGCGGCCGGGGTCGCCGCCGACTCGCAGACGGCGCCGCGGGCCTACCTCGCCGGGCCGGTGATGGTCGACGGTCATGTGATCTGCACGATCAGCCTGGCGGACGCGGCCCCGCGCGAGTGGACCGAGCGTGACCTCCAGACGCTCCAGAACGCCACCGCGGCCATGGCAGTGCAGGTTCGACTGCGCCTGGCCAATCACGATGCGGTCCGCTTCCACGAGCTGGTCGCTTCCCACAACCGCGTCCACGAGTTGATCGCCGTCGGCGCGCCGCTTCAGCAGGTGCTCGTCGAGCTGGTCGAGGGCATCGAGCGCCACGACCCTTCAGTGATCCCGTGCGTGGTCCTGCTCGACCGCGAGGCCGGCGCGCTGCGTCCGGGTGCGGCTCCGTCGCTTCCGCCCCACTACTTCGCCGCGATCGACGGCGTCGTGATCGGCCCCAACGTCGGCTCCTGTGGGTCGGCTGCCTGGTCCGGGCAGCTCACGATCGCGCAGGACATCGCCGAGGACCCGAAATGGGCTCCGATCCGCGATTTCGCGGTGGGGGCGGGGCTGCGCCACTGCTGGTCGATGCCGATCAAGGACTCGGCCGGCGACGTGCAGGGCACGCTGGCGCTGTACGGAGCGCGCCCGCGCCGGCCGCTTTCCGAGCACCTCACGCTGATGGAGGACGGCGCGCGGCTCGCGGGGATCGCGATCGAGCGTCACCGCGCGTTCGAGCGCCTCGTCCACGACGCTCGGCATGACGGGCTGAGCGGGCTTCCCAACCGCACGGCGATCTTCGAGGCACTCGACGAGGCGATCGCTCGAAACGATTCCGGCGCGTCGGTCGCCGTCCTGTTCGTGGATCTCGACGGGCTCAAGATGCTCAACGACACGCTCGGCCACGACCGCGCCGACGAGATGATCCGCGAGGTCGGTCAGCGCCTGGCGAGCGATGTGCGGAGCACGGACTTAGTCGGTCGCTTCGGCGGCGACGAGTTCATCGTGGTCGCCGAGGAGATGCACAGCGAGGAGGAAGCGTCCAAGCTCGCCTTCCGCCTGCTGGACGCGATCTCGCAGCCGATCTCGGGGATCGAGTCGACGGTCCTCACCGCCAGCATCGGAATCGCGATGATCGGCGGCACGCGCGCCGACGCCCGCGAGGCCATCCGCCGGGCGGACAGCGCGATGTACGAGGCCAAGCGCGCGGGCGGCGACCGGATGGTCTTCTACCGCGGCAGCCATCGCGTCCGCGAGGGGCGGCGGCTGGCGCTCGCCCGCGAGCTGCGCGGCTCGCAGCTGCGCGGCGAGCTCGGGCTCGTGTTCCAGCCCGTGTTCGAGCTGGGGACCGGCAAGATCGCGGCGGTCGAGGCGCTCCTGCGCTGGAACAGCCCGGCTCTCGGCCAGATCTCCCCCGCCGAGCTGATCCCGATCGCCGAAGACACCGGCACGATCGTCCCGATCGGGGCCTGGGTGCTCCGTGAGAGCTGCGAGACCGTCGCGCGCATCGCCCAGCGCACCGGTCGAGAGCTCGAGCTGTCGGTCAACGTGTCCGCCCACCAGATCGCCCATCCGGGCTTCGCGCGGTCGGTTCGGCTCACGCTGTCCCACGCCGAGTTCTCCCCCACGCAATTGACGCTCGAGATCACCGAGACCGCGCTGATCCGCGGCGACGAGGTGATTGCGCGAACGCTGCGGGAGCTCGAGTCCCACGGCATCCGCATCGTGCTCGACGACTTCGGCACGGGCGTCTCCTCGCTGTCCTGGCTCAAGG
Organism: uncultured Solirubrobacterales bacterium; assembly: GCA_963701945.1. Classification (GTDB taxonomy): domain Bacteria; phylum Actinomycetota; class Thermoleophilia; order Solirubrobacterales; family Solirubrobacteraceae; genus Palsa-465. The sequence goes on from CAVPBV010000006.1 coordinate 257,208, forward strand.
AGCACCCGGTGGGCGCGCTCAAGATCGATCGCGGTTTCGTGAGCGGTCTTGCCGATGATGTTCGCGATCAGGCGATCGTGTCCTCGCTGATCTCCATGTCGAGGGCGCTCGGCTGCACGGTGACCGCAGAGGGCGTCGAGACCGATGAGCAGCTCGACGCGCTGCGTGCGCTCGACTGCGAGCGCGTTCAGGGCTTCCTGCTCGCCCGTCCCCTTCCGGCGGCTGAGCTCGAGGCTCTGCTCGTCAGCGACAACGTCGTCGCTATTCGGCCGCCAGCAGCCACCACTGGGCCTGCTGACCTCCGTCAGACAGCTCGAACTCGACATCACCATGAGCGAGCGCCTGAACCGTCCCATCGTCCAGCGGTGGTTCGGCTCCCCGCAAGCAGGTGATCAGCTCGGCGTTGTGCGCGAGTTGCTCGAGCACCTCACGCAGCGCCTCCCGCGGCCGGCCCCAGGCGACGATCTCTTCCTCGACGAACCCGACGGCGTCACCGGCGCGGAACCGCCCCTGAGCGTCGTCGAGAGCCGCCGGCGCGACCGCACCTGTGCGGACGTGCTCGAGCGCCCTGGTCATCGACGCCGCATTCTGACCCGAGTTGCGGGTCGGATCGAGCGCGACCGCGGCCGCCAGGCCTGCCTGGGGCGACAGCGACGGGACGACGCAGACCGCCTTGTCCGAAAGTTGCGCAGCGCGACGCGCTGCCTCCAGCGCGTTCGGGCTATTGGGCAGCACCACGACCTGCTCGGCCGCGATCGCGTGGATCGCCGCCAGCATGTCGTAGCTCGAGGGCGTGAGCGACGGTCCCCCGTCGAGCGCGCGCACGCCGAGGCTCTCGAACAGCGACTGCATCCCGGCGCCCGTCGCGACTGCCACAGCGCCGCAAACGACCGGATCAGCGGCCGGGGCGCGGTCTCCACGCTCTGACAGCTGTTCGCGCATGTCTGCGACGTCGAGGTGCGAGACGGCACCGTTCGCCGCAAACACGGCGGTGACCGCGTCGGGATCGTCCGTGTGGATGTGCACCCTGAGCGTCGCCCGGTCGCCGACGATCAGGAGCGAGTCCCCCAGGCGCTCGAGCGCCGGCGCGAACCGCCACTGCTCGAGATTGCTGCCGGTGATCGCGAACGTCGCGCAGTAGCGGTAGGTCGACGACGAGTGCTGCGGATGGGTGACGCGGGCGCCCGCGCGGTGCTCGCGCACCGGCGGCTGCCCGCCCGCGAGCGCGCCAACGATGCCCGCGACGAACACCGTCAGGGCGTAGCCGCCCGCGTCGACGACGCCGGACTCGCGAAGTACCGGCAACAGCTCGGGGCCGCGCTGCACGGAACGCTCGCCGGCCTGGAGCGCGCGGATGATCACGCGCGCGATCGCCGCGTTCTGCTCCTCGGCGCTCGCGTCCGCGGGAAGTCTGGCATCGGGCATTCGCGCGGTCTCGGAGGCGACCTGCGCCCCCATCTCGCGGACCACGGTGAGGATCGTGCCCTCGACGGGCTCGCGCACCGATCCATACGCCTGGTCGGAGGCGCGCGCCAGGGCGGCGCTGATCAGCACCGGGTCGACGAGCTCTCCCGGCCGGCTGGCGAACTCCTCGGCCGCGCCGCGGATCAGCTGCGACAGGATCACGCCCGAATTGCCGCGAGCGCCGAGCAGGGCGGCGCGGGCGACCGAGGCGACGATCTCGTCGCGTCCGACGCGCTCGATCGTCCCGTCCGGCGGTGCGGTCGCGAGACGGTCGAGTTCTTGCAAGACCGCTTGGAGCGTCAGGACCATGTTGTCGCCGGTATCGCCGTCGGCGACCGGGAACACATTGATTTCGTTGATCTCCTCGCGGCGCGCCTCGAGCGCCGCGAGCCCGGCTTCGAGCACGGCGCGGAAGCGGAGCAGGCTAGGGTCCGACCCGGTGGGCGGGTCGGGGCTCGGGTCCGGCGCGGGAGCCCGAGCCGGCTCGATCACTTGGCTTTGGTGACCTTGCCGGCCTTGAGGCAACGGGTACACACGTAGACCCGACGCGGCGTTCCATCGTCGTCGATCCGGACCCGCTGCAGGTTCGGATCGAAGCGCCGCCGTGTGGCGCGCATCGAGTGGCTCCTCGTGTTACCGAAAGCCGGACCTTTGCTACATACGTGGCATACCTTGGCCATGGCGGGCCAGTATAGGGCGCAGTCGCCCTGGGGGGCGACTGCGCTTGAGAATTGCCCTGGGGGGGCAATTCTCTGGCGCGGGGGCGAGTTCTCCTGGCGCGGGGGCGATTCTCCTGGGCGGACCACAAGCATCCGACCGCGAGGCGGGTTGCGACAGTCTGCGGCGAGGTTCGTATTCTTCGGAGAGGGTAATGAGGCGTTTCGATGGGTAATCAACCCCACCCGGACGCGCGCGCCCGGAAGGACTTGGGGCTTCCGGAGCGGTACGCGGCGCTCCGCCACGTCGCCAACGGCGGAATGGCGTCGGTGTGGTGTGCCCGCGATCAAGCGCTGCGACGCAACGTCGCGATCAAGCTGCTCGCCGAGCGGTTCGCCGACGACGACGACGCGAACGCGCGGTTCCTCCGGGAGGCGCGCGCGGCCGCGCGGCTCTCGGGCCATCCAAACGTCGTGATGATCTACGACGTCGGCGAGGCGGCCGAGGACGGTCGTGCGTTCATCGTGATGGAGTTCCTCGCCGGGGGCACGGTCGCCGACGCGCTCCGGGTGGACTCAGTCCGGCGTGTGCACGCGGCCAAGTGGGTTCGGGAAGCGGCCTCCGCACTCGATTACGCCCACAGCCGAGGCGTGCTACACCGCGATATCAAGCCGGCCAACCTGCTGCTCGACCGCGACCGGACGCTGCACGTCGCGGACTTCGGCATCGCCCGCCTCGGAACCGAGGACACGATCACGGGCGACGGCCAGGTGCTCGGGACTGCCTCCTATCTCGCCCCCGAGCGAGCGCTCGGCCAGCCCGCCACCGACGCCAGCGACCGGTATTCGCTCGCGGTGGTCGCGTTCGAGTCGCTCGTCGGGGAGCGGCCGTTCACCTCCCAGCACTTCGCCGCGCAGGCCCGTCAGCACATCGAGGAGGAGCCGCCGGCCGCCAGCGAGCGCAATCGCGCGCTTCCGCCGGCCGTCGACGCCGTGCTCGCCCGCGGCATGGCCAAGCGGCCCGAGGATCGGTGGCCGTCGGCGCAAGACTTCGCACAGGCGCTCGACACTGCGCTCACCGAGGCCTCGACCAAGCCCCACCGGGTCGCGGCGGCTGCCCGACCCACCCGGGCGACGGCTGGCGCGGCCGCAGCAGCCGCGGGTGCCGGGGCCGCCGTGGGGGCAGCGGGGGCCGGGGGGCCGGCGGGGGCCGCGCGGCGGCCCACGAGGGCCACGCAGCCGACCGCGGGGCGCCGGACGGCGCCGCGGACGGGGTCGCACCCGCCGGTCGCCTACGGACCGTCCCGGCGGCGTCGGGGCCGGATCGCCGCGCTGGCCGCGCTGATTGCGGGAGCGGCCGCGGCGGTTGCGATCGCGGGCACGATCGGCAGCGGTGGACAGTCGGCGCGGCGCTCGGCGACCGTCCAGCGCGAGGCGTCTGCGGCCACACACAAGACTGCGCCGGCGACGCCCGCCGCCCCGAAGCCGAAGACCTCAACGACGACCGTCACCGGCACCCCCGCCGCCGCGACCACGGCGCCGCCGACCGCTGACACGCTCGAGGCGCGCGGGCACCAGCTACTGAGTCAGGGCGACTACACCGCGGCGGTTCCGGTGCTTCGCCAGGCGGTCAACGCGGCGAGCCCGGACAGCCTCACGTACGCCTACGCGCTGTATGACTACGGCAAGGCGCTCCTGCTGGCCGGCGACCCGAAGGACGCTGTCACGGTGCTCTACCAGCGCCTCCAGATCCCCAACCAGACCGGCGCGGTCAGGCAAGAGCTCCAGGCCGCGTTGATCGCGCTCGGTCAGAACGCGAGCGGTGGCACCGGCGCGACACCGCCTGGGAAGGGGCACGGTCACCACGGCCTCGGGGTCGGACCGCCCGGCGGACCGGGCGCAGGCCCGGGCGCCGGACCGCAGCCGCCCGGTCAGTCCGGCGACTCGCAGGGCGACTGACTGACTCGCAGGGCGACTGACTAGGGGTACGAGCGCGAGGACGATAAGCGACGGGGCGGCCTGACCAGCTCCGCCTTGACCGCGAGCGACGCGAGTGCGGCCTCCGCGGCGTGGCGTCCGGTGTCGCGCTTTGACCCGCCCATCACGCGGTCGAGCGCCTGGGCCATCGTGTCGACGGTGAGCACGCCGAAGCCGCACGGCACGCCGGTCTCGAGCTGGACCGTCTGGATCCCGCGGGCGGCCTCCCCGCAGACATAGTCGTAGTGGTCGGTCTCTCCGCGAATCACGGCGCCCAGGCAGACGATCGCGCGGTAGCGGCTCGACTGCGCGGCGTACTTGGCGATCAGCGGAAGCTCGAACGCGCCCGGGACCTCGAACCGGTCAACGGCCGCGACGCCGGCCTCGTCGAGCGCCTCACGCGCGCCGGCCTCGAGCTTCTCGGCGAGCTCGGAGTAGAACGTCGCCACGCACAACGCGACGCGACTGCCGGCAATCGCGTCCTGCGTCATTCGTCCGAGGGATTCAGGCGGGCTCGGTCGTGCTCGTGCTCGTCGTGCAGCATCTGCTCGTCGAGCGCGAGTCCCTGGTGGTGGAGCGTGTGGCCGAGCCGGTCGCGCTTGGCGCGCAGGTAGGCCTCGTTGTGCGGGTTCGGCATGTGCTGGATCGGAATCTGATCGGTCACCGACAGCCCGTACCCGGCGAGGCCGGAGATCTTCTTGGGGTTGTTGGTGAGGATCCGGATGCTCGTGAGCCCGAGGTCGACGAGGATCTGCGCTCCGATCCCGTAGTCGCGCAGGTCGGCCGGGAGGCCGAGCTTGAGGTTGGCGTCGACGGTGTCGAGCCCCTCCTCCTGGAGCTTGTACGCCCGCAGCTTGTTGAGCAGGCCGATCCCGCGCCCTTCTTGCGAGAGGTACAGCAACACGCCGGACCCCTCGGACTCGATCATCGACAGCGCCGACTCGAGTTGCTCGCCGCAGTCGCATCGCAGCGAGTGGAACACGTCTCCGGTCAGGCATTCGGAGTGGACGCGGACGAGCACGTCGTCCAGGCCATCGACGTCGCCCTTGACGAGCGCGACGTGGTGCTTGTTGTCGACCAGCGAGCGATATCCGACGGCCATGAACTCGCCGAACCCGGTCGGGAGCCTGGTCGAGACGACGCGCTCGACGAGCTTCTCGTGCTTCCGGCGATACGCGACGAGGTCCGCCACCGTGACCATCTTCAGACCGTGGCGCTCGCAATACGGCTCGAGGTCGCGCACGCGCGCCATCGTCCCGTCGTCGTTCATGATCTCGCAGATCACGCCGGCGGGAATGAGGCCGGCCAGCCGCGCGAGGTCGACGGCGGCCTCGGTCTGGCCAACGCGCTCGAGCACCCCGCCGGGCTTCGCCTTCAGAGGAAAGACGTGCCCCGGCTGCACGAGCTCGCGCGGGCTCGTCTTGGGGTCGATCGCGACCTGGATCGTGCGCGCGCGGTCGGCTGCCGAGATGCCCGTGCTGACGCCCGAGCGCGCCTCGATCGAGATCGTGAACGCCGTCTCGAACGCCGATTCGTTCTTGGCCGCCATCAGGTCGAGCCCGAGCTCGTCGCACCGCTCGGGGGTGAGCGACAGACAGATCAGCCCGCGCCCCTCCTTGGCCATGAAATTGATCGCCTCCGGGGTCACGAACTGCGCGGCCATCGTCAGGTCGCCCTCGTTCTCACGGTTCTCGTCGTCGACGACGACCACCATCTTCCCCTGGCGGACGTCCTCGATCGCATCCTCGATCGTCGCGAACGGCGTGCTCACCGAGCTCATGACGCCGTCACCATCAACTTCTCCACGTATTTCGCCAGCACATCGACCTCCACGTTAACTCGCCTGCCCACATCGACAGTCCCAAGATTCGTGCGCTGCAGCGTCTCGGGGATGAGAGAAACGGTAAACGATCGGTCGTCCACCTCTGTGACGGTCAGCGAAACTCCGTCGACGGCGATCGAGCCCTTCTCGACGACGTAACGGAGGACCTCGGGGCCCGCCCCAATCCGGATCCGTCGCGCGAACCCATCGTCGGTCGCGTCCAGGATCGAGCCGAGGCCGTCGACGTGACCCTGCACGACATGGCCGCCGAGCCGATCGGTGGCCCGCAACGGGAGCTCGAGATTCACGTCCGAGCCGGGTACCAGGTCGCCCAGCGAGGTCCGCGCGAGCGTCTCGTTCATCGCGTCGGCCACGAACGAGTCGTCGCGGAGCGTCACCGCGGTGAGGCAGACCCCGTTGATCGCGACCGAGTCACCGGCGCTGAGCTCGGCTACAAGCGGCGTGGCAATCGTGACCCGCGCGCCGTCGTCCGAGCGCTCGATCCCCGCCACCGAGCCAATCCCTTGAACAAGTCCCGTAAACGTGGCGGCCGCCCTACCATTCCTTGATCCGCGCGGAGACGAGCAGGTCCTCGCCGACGCGCTCGCATTCGAGCGTCAGCGCGCGCGCCGCATCCGCGATCGCGTCGACGCCCTCGCCCTCTAGCGGGTCCCTCGCGGTCCGGCCGCCGAGCACCATCGGCGCCAGGAACAGGCGCATCTCGTCGACCTCGCCCGCGTCCATGAACGCGCCGGCGAGGTGCGGCCCGCCCTCGAGCAGGATCGAGCCGACGCCGTCCGCGCCGAGCTGGTCGAGCGCCGAGCAGACGCGCGCGGGCTCGTTCTGCCCGGTGGCGACGATCACCTCCGCGCCGTGGGTGGCGAGCGCGTCGGTGGCCGTCCGCGGCGCGGCGCGCGACACCACGACGGTGAGCGGGACCTCGCGGGCGCCACGGACGAGCTGCGAGTCGAGCGGCAGGCGCGCAAGCGAGTCGAACACAACCCGCTGCGGCTGGCGGATCACGCCGTCGATGCGGGCGGTCAGCTGGGGATCGTCGGCGAGCGCGGTCCCGATCCCGACCGCGACCGCATCGCATTGCGACCTCCACTGGTGGGCGAGCCGACGGCTCTCCTCACCGGAGATCCATTTCGAGTCGCCGCCCCGCGTGGCGACCTTGCCGTCGAGCGTCATCGCGGACTTGAACAGGACCCACGGACGCCCAGTGCGAGCGTGCTTGCGAAACGACTGGTTGAGCAGGCGCGCCCGTATGGCGAGATCGCCATCGGCGACCACGACCTCTATGCCCTCGTCGCGCAGGATGCCCAGTCCGCGGCCGGAGGCGTGCTCGCTCGGGTCGTCGGACGCGATTACGAGCCGCTCGATCCCGGCCTCCCGGATCGCGTCGGTGCACGGCGGGGTCCGGCCGTGATGGCAGCACGGCTCGAGCGACACGTACAGCGTGGCTCCGCACAGATCCCGCCCCGCGGCGGCGCGGATCGCCTCGATCTCGGCGTGCGGCTCCCCGAACGCCTGATGGAAGCCCTCGCCGAGCACCTCGTCGTGGCGCCCGATGACCGCGCCCACGAGCGGGTTGGGGCTGACCCGGCCCCGGCCGCCCTCGGCGAGTTCGATCGCGCGAGCGAGATGGCGGCGATCGATGTCGGCGGGCGAGGACATGGCGGAACCTTGGAGAATAAGGGCAGTTGACTCGCTTGCGGCGGCGGTTCTCGGACGCCCTCTCGCTACCGTTGTCAGACCAGCCCCTGGGACGTACCGCGCTCCATCCTGCCGGAGTCCTCGTTTAAGAACGCGACCCGGCCGTTGTCTATGAAGCTCATCATCCAAGTTCCGTGTTTCAACGAGGAGGACCAGCTTCCGCTGACGCTGGGCCACCTTCCGCGCGAGATCCCCGGGTTTGACTCCGTCGAGTGGCTGATCATCGACGACGGGTCGACCGATCGAACGATCCAGGTCGCCCGCGAGCACAGCGTCGACCACATCGTCCGGCTGACCAACAACAAGGGCCTCGCGGCGGCGTTCCAGGCGGGCCTCGACGCCGGCCTGAAGCTCGGCGCCGACGTGATCGTCAACACCGACGCCGACAACCAGTACGAGGGGGCCGACATCCCCAAGCTCGTCGAGCCGATCCTGCGCGGCGAGGCGGACATGGTCGTCGGTGACCGGCAGGTCGAGACGATCGAGCACTTCTCCGCGCCAAAGAAGCTGCTCCAGCGGCTCGGCTCGTGGGTCGTCCGGCATGCGTCCTCGACCGAGATACCCGACACCACCTCGGGCTTCCGGGCCTACAACCGGGAGGCGGCCCTGCAGGTGCAGGCGGTGTCGAAGTTCACCTACACGCTCGAGACGATCATCCAGGCTGGCCGCCTCCAGGTCGCGGTCGATCACGTCCCGATCCGCACCAATCCGAAGACCCGGGAGTCGCGGCTGTTCCCCTCGACGACGGCGTATGTGCGGCGAAACGCGCTCTCGATCTTCAGGGTGTACTCCCAGTACCAGCCGCTCCGGGTGTTCTGGACCGGCGCGCTGATCCTCGGCGTGGCCGCGATGGCGATCTTTCTTCGCTTCCTGGTCTTCTTCGTCCAGCATCCGGACGCGGGGACCCGCCACATCCAGGAGCTGATCGCGGGCGGCGTCCTGTTCAACGCGGCGATGCTGCTCGGCGCGCTCGGGGTGATCGGCGATCTGCTCGACGCGCAGCGCACGCTGTCGCAGCGGACGTTCGAGCGCGTCCGGCGGATCGAGCTGCAACTCGGCGTCAAGCCGTCGCACTACGAGCCGGGGGCCCCGCCGGCGACGCAGACGGCGCCGGCGACGCAGACGGGCGCCGCGGGCGACGCAGACACCGCCGGCCAGCAACGGCCTGACGGGCACCGAGGCACCGGACCGCAAGGCGCTCGAGGTATGAGCTGCGCTCCGGAGGTCGCCCCCGCCGGCGGCGATCCGATCGACGTCCCGACCGGCAACACGTTCGACAAGTACGGCTCGACGAACCCGGTCGTGCGCCGGCTGATGTCAGGCTTCGAGGGCACCTTGGGGCGTCTTTTCGAACGCGCGCGGCCGGAATCGGTGCTCGACGTCGGGTGCGGCGAGGGGGTCCTGACCTACAAGTGGGCGCAGGCGCTGGGCGATCGGCCGGTGCTCGGAGTCGACCTGGCCGACCCGAAGCTCGAGGCCGAGTGGCGCACGCGAGAACGCCCGAACCTCGAGTTCCGCGCGATGACGCCCGACGAGCTGCAAGACCTGCCGTTCCCTGACGCCGCGTTCGACCTCGCGGCGGCGATCGAGGTGCTCGAGCACGTGCCCGATCCCGAGCTCGCACTCGCCGAGATGGCGCGGGTCGCTGACCGTCACCTGCTCGTGTCGGTCCCGCGCGAGCCGCTCTGGCGCGCGCTCAACGTCGCACGAGGTGCCTATGTGCAGGATCTGGGTAACACCCCGGGTCATGTCAATCACTGGTCGAAATCGAGCTTCGTGAAGATGGCCGCCCGCCACGGCGAGGTGCTCGAGGCCTGCTCGCCGTTCCCGTGGACGATGCTCCTGGTGCGCGTCCGATGACGCCGCCGCACGACACGACCGCCGTTCCGGCGCCGCCGGCGACGAACGGGACCGGCGCCGCGTCTCCCAACGGCACTCCGGAGGCGCCGGCCCAGCCCTCTTACGCCTCGGGCGCGCGCGTCCTCTCGATCGGCATCGCCTCGACGGGCATCTTCACCTTCCTCTACCTCGCCCTCGCGAGCCGCTCGCTCGACCCCGCCTCCTACAGCCGTATCTCGCTGTGCTGGGCGATCATGTTCGTGATCCTGTCGGTGATCTATCGCCCGATCGAGCAGCTGCTCTCGCGGACGATCGCCGACCGGCGCGCGCGTGGTTTGCACGGCCATCCGCTGCGGATCCCGGCCCTGATCCAGTTCAGCTTCGCGACGCTGTTCCTGATCGTCGCACTCGCGATGCGATCGGAGATCGAGCAGGGCGTCTTCGACGGCTCGACCGCGCTGTACTGGATCCTCGTGATCGGCGTGCTCGCCTACGCCGCGAGCTACTTCGCTCGCGGCTGGCTCGCCGGCCACCAGCGGTTCGCGCTGTACGGCGGGCTCGTGTTCCTCGAATCAACCTCGCGCTTCCTGTTCGCGCTCGCGGTCGCGGTCGGGATCGCCTCAGGTCAGGCGGCGGTCGGGCTCGGCATGGCGGTGGCGCCGTTCGCGTCGCTGTGCGTGATCCCGTTCGCGTTCTCGCGGCTCCGACTCAAGGGCCCCGCCGGCGTACCGGTTGCCGACGCCGCCCGCGAGGGACCGGCCCACGCCGAGATCGAGGAAGCAAACGCCGACCTCAGCTTCAAGGGCGGATCCGGGTTTGCGGTGTCGGTCGTCGGGATCATGCTGGCCGAGCAGACGCTGATGAACGCAGGCGTGCTGATCGTCGCCGCCAACGCCGGGAGCAAGGCGGGGCTGACGGTCGGCATCACCGGGTTCGTGTTCAACGTGCTGCTGATCGTGCGGGCGCCGCTACAGCTGTTCCAGGCGATCCAGACCTCGATCCTCCCCCATCTGGCGACCCTCGAGGCACGCGAGTCGGGCGAGGAGTTCCATCGGGCGATCAAGACCACGATCAAGGTGATCGCAGCGTTCGCGGGCGCGGTGGCGATCGGGCTGCTCGCGATCGGCCCGTTCGTGATGACCGCGCTGCTCGGCGACAAGGGCTTCCACTACGGCCGGTTCGGGCTCGCGGTGGTCGGCGTCGGCATGGGCCTGCATCTGACCGCGGGCACGCTGAATCAGGCCGCGCTGGCCCGGGGCCGGGCTCCCCTGGCCGCAATCGCATGGTTGTCGGCGGCGGCGCTGTTCGTCGTGTTCATGCTCTCGGACGCGATCAGCAACGAGGTGACCCGCGTCGAGGTCGCGTACTTCACCGGCACGCTGATCCTGTGCGGTCTCCTCTGGGCGGTCTACCGGCGTGGGTCGGCACCCGTCCGCGCGGTGGGCGCGGCTGGCGCGGCTGGCGCGGCTGGCGCCGGCGCTAGCTGACGATCAGCCGTTGCTGAGGCTCTTGCAGGCAGCCTGGCTGCCCGCGGCCTTCTCGATGTCGGGGTTGCTGAAACCGCTCGAGTCGATGTTGTTGAGCGACGACTTGACGCTCGCGCCAAGCGCCTGAGCCCCGGTCCGGAACGACGACGGGGAGTCGGTGGGCAGCGAGTCCGACTTGGCCAACGCAAGCTTCATCGCATCGCGCAACTGGGTGAACGCCTTGACGATCGTCCCGGCCACCGCCTTGCCGTTCGAGATGTCCGGCGTGCCAGCGGCTTGGATCTTGGTGAGCGCGTGGTTGCTGTCGGACTCGACGGCAACCAGGAAGCCCTGCAGCGCCTTCTTCGCCTGCGTCGCGTTCGCGGCGGTGGCGCCGTTGAGCGCGCTGCTGCGGTTAACGACGTCCTTCTCGAGCGGCTCGATCGCCGAGCACACCGAACCGACGTAGGTGTTGGCGCTGACCTTCGAGGATCCGCTCGATCCGCATGCTGCGCACAACGCCGCCGTGAGCAGCACGGCGAGACCGCTGCGAAGACTCCCAAAACGCATCATGGTTCAGGCTAGCGGTGGATCGGAGTCGATGCTGCCCCGTGGCGGGCGGTCAGATGGCCCCGGCAGCCGCGACGATCGACGCGTAGGCCGCGGCCGGATCAGCCGATCCGAACACGGCGGAGCCCGTCACGAGCAGGTTCGCGCCGGCTTCGACACACGGCCCGGCGGTGGCGTCGTGGACGCCCCCGTCGACCTCGAGCGCAACGTGATCGGGCAGCGCACGACGCAGCCTCGCGAGCTTGTCGAGCGACCAGGGGATGAACTGCTGGTTGCCCCAACCGGGGTTGACGCTCATGCACAGCGCCATGTCGAGCAACTCATGGGCGATCTCATCGAGGCTGCTGGCCGGGGTTCCCGGGTTGACCGCCGCCGCCGCCGCGCACCCCGCCTCGTGGATCGCGTTCAGCGCATAGTTCAGGTGCGGGGTCGCCTCGACGTGGACCGTGATGCTGTCGGCCCCCGCCTTGGCGATGTCGCCGATGTGACGCTCCGGGCGCTCGACCATCAGGTGGACGTCGATGATCGCGCCGGCGGCGTGGACTCGCTCGGCGAGCGCGTCCACAATCAGGGCGCCGAACGTGATCGGAGGCACGAAGTGACCGTCCATCACATCCACATGGATCACCCGGGCGCCGGCCGCGAGCACCTCCTCGACGTGGTCGCCGAGGCGTGAGAAGTCCGCCGACAGGATCGACGGAGCGACCCGGCGCTCGCGGAGCAGCCGCAGGGTCGCGTCGGCGGGCCGATCGGCCGTCACCGCCACCTCAGACCGCCCGGAGCATGCTGCCGTGACAGTGGTTGCAGGCGACGACCGCGGTGCTGGACATGCGCACGATCGTCGAATGCTCGCCGCAATTGGGGCAGACCGAGACGAGCTCGTAGCGCTGCAGGCAATAGACGCATCGGTAGCGCCCGGGTGCCGCGGTCGGGCGAAGCCAGGGCTCTCCGCACCCCGGGCACTCCGGACCGAGCTTGGGCATCTGATCGGTCACGGTAGGGGGACAGGTTAACGAGCCGCACGGGCGGCTCAAACCCAGCGGCCGTGTCAGCCTGCCGAGGCACGGCCCAAGCGGGCGATGAAGAACCCGTCGGTGCCCTCGCGATGGGGCAGCAGTTGGACGCATTCCTGGGCCTCAAAATCGCTGTGCTCGCGCAGGAAAGCGTCGATGACGTCCTCGCTCTCGGCCCGCGAGATCGTGCATACCGAGTACACGAGCGCGCCGCCCGGGGCCAGCGCCTGCGCCCCGGCGGCCAGGATCCGGGCCTGGAGCGACGCGAGCTCGCCGATCGCGTCGGGGCGAGCCCGCCAGCGCAGGTCCGGCCGGGACTGGAGCGTCCCGAGGCCGCTGCACGGCGGATCGACCAGGATCTTGTCGAACGGCCCGTCGGTCCTCGGGATCGCGGCGTCGCCAACCTCAACGAGCACGCACGAGGCGCCCAGCCGCGCGCGGGTGCGCTCGAGCGCGGACGCTCGGCCCGGATGCCGCTCGACCGCCACCACCTCGCCCCGATCCTCCATCAGCGCGGCCAGGTGCGTGGTCTTGCCACCCGGGGCGGCGCACAGGTCGAGCACCCGGTCGCCGGGGCGGGGCGCGAGGATCCTCGAGACGAGCATCGAGGCCCGGGACTGGGGCTGGACGAGACCGCCCGTCCACAGCTCGGACCCCTGGACGTCGAACGGGCCGTCGAGCACGAGTCCCTCGGGCAGCTCGGGCAGCTCGGGCAGCTCGGGCGCGGGCCGGTTCGGGACCGGCAGCGCTGCGGCCACATCCGCGACGGTGGCCGCGATCGAATTCACCCGCAGCGCCGACTCCGCCGGGTCGTTGACCACCCGCAGCAGCGCACGCGCCTCGTCGGCGCCGAGCTCATCCCACCATTTGCTGGCCAGCCAGCCAGGCACCGAATGGAACACGGCGGCGGCCTCCGGAGACTCGTCATCCAACCCCGCGAGGATCGCCGGGCCCTCCCGCGCCCCACGCCGCAGGACGGCGTTGACGAGGCCCGCAGCGTGCGGTTGAGCCTGCTTGGCCAGCTCGACGTTCTCGTTTACCGCCGCATGCTCGGCCGCCCCGCCCATATACAGAAGCTCGTACAGGCCGAGCCGGAGGACCGCGAGCACGGGCGGGTCGAGACGCTCGAGCCGGCGGTCGGTCAACTGCGCGGCGACGTGATCGAGCGTCGCCCGCCGCTGGACGGTCCCGTACGCGAGCGCCATCGCCAGCGCTCGGTCGCGCGGCTCGAGCCCGGCCGCCTCGGCGGTGAACGCGCGATCGGCGTAGGCGCCGTCCTCGAACACGCGCCGGATCACGCTGAGCGCACAGGCGCGCGCAGGCGAGACGCGGCTCTGGGTCTTCGTCGCGGGCACGCAGTTACCGCCTTCGCCCACGCAGGTAGTCCGCGCCGCTCATCGGACGGCGCCCCGGAGGTTGCACCGTGAGCAGCTCGAGCGCCCCCGACGCGCACCCGAGCACCGGAACCGGCCCGTGGAACGAAACCTCGCCCTCGGGCGGCCCGCCGTCGGGCCGCACGCGCGCCTCGATCACGCCGAGCGACGTCGCGTCGGCAAGCGTCACGTACGCGCCGATGTGCGGCGTCAGCGCGCGCACGATTCGCTCGAGCTCGACCGCCGTCCGCGCCGGCATCAGGTCGCGGTCCTGAGGGCTGATCTTGTGCGCATACGTGGCGTGGGCCTCGTCCTGCGGAGCGCACGGGGGCCGCTCGTCGAGCGTCTGCACGAGCAACTCGGCACCGAGCTCCTCGAGCCGTGCGGCGAGCGTGCCATAGGTATCGAGCGCCTCGATCGGGACGGTCGCCTGAGCGCATACAGGCCCGTCGTCGAGCCCCTCCCCCACGCGCATGATCGACACGCCCGTGACGTCGTCGCCGGCCATGATCGCCCGCTCGACCGGGGCGGCACCACGCCACCGCGGGAGCAGCGAGGGGTGCACGTTCAGCATCTCCCAGCGTGACAGCAGCGGCTCGGTGATCAGAGCGCCGAAAGCGCACACCAGCACCGCGTCCGGGCGCGCCTGCGCGATCGTCTCGATCGCGGACTCGGCATTGACCGAGGCCGGCTGGTCGAGCGCGATCCCGAGCTCGCGGGCGGCTTCGGCGACCGGCGGCGGGGACAGCTTGCGGCCACGGCCGCGGGGCCGGTCGGGACGGGTGACGACCAGCTCGGGCCGGTGCGGCGAGTCCGCGAGCCGTCGCAGCACGACTGCCGCGAACTCCGAGGTGCCCAGGTAGACGGTACGCACGCCGCGACTCAGCGCTCTGGGGCCTGCCGCAGGCTAGGCCGCCTGCTGCGCCTCGCGCAGGGCGCGCATCGCCTCTCTGCGCTGCTCGCGGCTGGTCCGGTCGAGTATCAGCACGCCGTCGAGGTGATCGATCTCGTGCTGGATGACGCGGGCCTCGAGTCCTGAGGCCTCGATCACGATCGGCTCGCCGTTCTCGTTGAGCGCGCGGACTCGGACGTGAATCGGCCGGTCGACGTCGACGAGCACACCCGGGAGGCTCAGGCACCCCTCCTCCATCGACTCCGTGTCGCGACCGGACCATTCGACCTCGGGGTTGATCAGCGCGGCCAGCTCAGCGTCCTGCTGTACCCGATAGACGAGCAGGCGGTGCACGACCCCCACCTGCGTCGCCGCCAGGCCGACGCCGATCGCGTCCTCCATCAGCTGGCCCATCCGCTCGATTTCTTCGCGTAGCTCGCCGTCGAACCGATCGATGGGGCGCGCCTTCGTGCGCAGCACCGGGTCCCCGAACTGACGAATATGGGCGAGCGCCGCCTTCCGGCGGGCCGCGGTCTCGGGATCGAGCTCGGCCTCTCTGGGCTCAGCGTCGGCACCCGCCTCGAGGTCCTCTTCCAGGGCCTCCTCGGCAGTGATCTCTGTGCTCGAATCGGACACGAAATCAGCTTAGTGCGTCGAGCAAAACGCCGTGTGATCGGGGACCTCGTTTCCGGACTCACTGTGGATCGACGTCCACGCTCACGCTGACCCCGCGCCGCACGGCGCCAGCGGCGATCTCGTCGACCGCCGTGCCGACCGCGAGCACCGTGGCCGGCCGATCGCTGCTCTTTATCACGAGCTGGCTGCGCGAGCGGCCACGCAGCCGGAACAACGGCGCCGGCCCGAGCACGGTCGCCCCCGAGGGCGCGATCAGGGCGCGCAGGCGGGTCGCCACCGCGAGCGCCTCGGCGGCCCCGTTCGCCACGGAGGCGGCGGCCCCGTTCGCGCCGGACGCGGCGCCCCCGTTCGCGACGGACCCCCCCGAGGCCTCGGGGCCCGAGCACACGATGCGGATCAGCGAGCCGTGCGGCGGATAGCCGAGCAGCTTGCGCCGGGTCAGCTCGGCCGCGAGGAATCCGTCCGAGTCGTGGCGGGCGGCGAACGCGAGCGACTCGGCTTCCGGCGCCAGCGTCTGGACGAGGACCTTGGCGGGCGGCCCTGAGTCTGCCCCGCGGCCGACCCGTCCGGCCAGCTGCGTGATCAGCGCGAATGTCCGCTCCTCGGCGCGGAAGTCCGGGAAGCGCAGCGTCTGGTCGGCGTCGAGCACGACGCCGAGACTTACGCCGTCGAAGTCGTGTCCCTTGGCGACCATCTGGGTTCCGACGAGCACGCCGGCAGGCGCGGCCTCGAATGCCGCGAGCGTGCTCGTGAGCCGGCCCTTGCCGGACGCCGCGTCGGCGTCGAGCCGGAACACCGGGAGCTCCTCGCCGAAGGCCTCGCGGAACTCCTGCTCGACGCTCTCGGTGCCGGCGCCGTGGCGGGCGACCGCGACCGATCCGCACTCATCGCAGCGGCTCGGCGCCCGCCGGCGGTGGCCGCAGTGATGGCACGCGAGTTGGTCGGCGGCGCGATGGAGCACGAGCGCGACATCGCAGTTCGGGCACATCCACACGTGGCCGCAGCCGCGGCAGCACAGGAAGTTCGACCAGCCGCGCCGGTTGAGCAGCACGATCGCCTTGCCGCCCGCGGCGCGCACGTCGGCAAGCGCCATCCGCGTCCGGGGGTGGAGCGAGTGGTGGGCACCGCGCATGTCGAGCAGCTCGACCGGCGGCAGCGACCGGCGATCGATGCGGGTCGGCAGGCGCAGCCGGGTGAGCGCGACGGCGCTCTCCGGGCGCGGGGTCGCGCTGCCCGCGAGCAGCACCGCGCCGTGCTGCTCCGCCCGGCGGACGGCAACCGAGCGGGCGTCGTAGCGAGGGTCCCCCTCGTGCTTGTAGGACGCGTCGTGCTCCTCGTCGACGACGATCAGGCCGATGTCGGCGAGCGGCGCGAACACCGCCGACCGCGGCCCGACGCACACGCGAGCCTCGCCCGAGCGCAGCCGCAGCCACTCGTCCTGGCGCTCGCCCAGGCCGAGCCCGGAGTGGAGCACGGCCACGACGTCGCCGAACCGCGCCTGGAACCGCCCGACGGTCTGCGGCGTGAGCGCGATCTCGGGGACGAGCACGATCGCGCCGCGACCGGCCGCGAGCGTCTCCTGCACCGCCCGCAGGTACACCTCGGTCTTACCCGACCCGGTCACACCGTGGAGCAGGAACCGCGCGCCGGAGCCCGCCCTGAGCGCGCCGAGGACCGCGTCGAGCGCGGCCTGCTGCTCGCCGGTCAGCGCCGGCACGCCGGCGAGCCGCCGGCCGATCGCCATCGAAGCCGGGCGGCGCCGCTGGTCCGACAGCGCCATCGCCACGAGGCCGCGCCCCTCGAGACGGCGCAGCATCGGGGTGCCGAGCGCGGCCGCCACCGTGGGGCCGTCGCGCTCGAGCGCCTCGAGCGCGGCCCGCTGGCCGTCGTTCAGCGGGCCCTCCCCGCGTAGCGCCCGCGCGCCCGCGTCGGTGAGCTCGGCCACCAGGGCGCGCTTGCGCGACACCCCGCCGGCGGCTCCGGGCGGCAGCACGAGCGTGAGTGCCCGCGCGGGCGTCGAGCAATACTCCCCCGCGATCCAGCCCGCGAGCGCCACCAGGTCGGCGGGAACGCCCGGCGGAAGGACGGCGTCGGGCTCGGCCAGCCGCTCGAGCGGAAGATCGGACTCGGTGGCCAGCTCGAGTACGACCGCGAGCGTCGTCCGATGGTTGAACGGGACCCGCAGCAGCGATCCGACGCCGACGTCGGACTGCTCCGGGCGCAGCCGGTAGTCGAACGGCCCGCGGACCGCCCGCGTCAGCGTGAGCGGCTCGACGCGGGCGATACGTTGCGGGCTGGCCGAGGGGGCGTGCATCGGTTCGGCTGAGGGTAAAGTCCGACGAGGATGACGGCCGATAGTCCCGCCCAGAGCACGCGGGAGCCCGTTCCCGGCCGGAGTGATCGCGCCGCACTGGGCCTACCCGCACCCACGATCCTGTCGCTGTGCGACGGCCTGCTGGGCGAGGCGGGGCGCCGGCACCACATGTTCGCGTGGCTGCGCGCCCCCGGGGCAGGCACCGGCGACTGGCTCGCGGTCGACGCGTACTACCCGCGCGCTCGGCTCGTCGTGGTCTGCCGCTCGGGATCTGGGCCGCACGATTCGCTGTTTCGGGAGCAGATCCCGGCCCACGGGCTGGGGCTGCTGATGCTCGACCCGACCGTGCTCGGGAGCGACCGGGAGGCGGTCAAGGCATCGCTCGCCACGAAGTTCTTCGACCTCGAGCACGTCCAGCGCCGGCCTCAGCGGCCATCTCGTCCACCCGCGGATCGGCAAGCTCCGGCGCCCCGGGAGAGGCAAGCTCCGGCGCCCCGGGAGAGGCAAGCTCCGGCGCCCCGGGAGAGGCAAGCTCCGGCGCCCCGGGAGAGCAGCTCCGGCGCCCGAGTGGACGCCGGTCAAGGTCGAGCACACCCCCGTCCCGCGCGGATTCGTGCACGGCCTCGGGATACTCGCCGGGCTCGCGTTCGCCGCGCTCCTGATCGGCGAGCTGTATCTCGGCGTGATCAAGGTCGCCTTCGGCGACGGCCGACTCCTGTTGGGGCTAGCGATCGTGCTCGAGCTGGGATCGCGCGCCCTGGGCACGGTCGCGGCTGAACGCGCCGAGGAGCGCGGGTGGGCGTGTGCGTGCGCGATCGTCGGAGCCCCGGTCGTGGCCTGGGTCACGTTGTTCCGGCGCCCTCGCATCGACGTCGAG
Organism: uncultured Solirubrobacterales bacterium; assembly: GCA_963701945.1. GTDB lineage: Bacteria > Actinomycetota > Thermoleophilia > Solirubrobacterales > Solirubrobacteraceae > Palsa-465. The sequence goes on from CAVPBV010000006.1 coordinate 275,823, forward strand.
CCGGCGCCGCTCGCGGGGCTGCTCGCGCTGCTCGCCGGCACGGTCGCGATCCTCGCGCTCGTCCTCGGCAGCTAATGCGCCCGGTACCCTGAGCCACGGTGGATCCGGAGCCCGGAGAAGAGGTCTTCTTCCACGGCCACCCGTCGTGGCGTTCGATGCTCGCGTTCTACGTGCGAGGGCTGCTCGTGGCGATCGTCGCCGGTGTGATCGCGGGTGTCGTCACGCGGATCGCGAACGGTGGCGTGCAGGCGGGCTGGGTGGGTAGCGCGGTGGCCGTGATCTTCCTGGTCGTGCTGCTGTGGGGACTGATCCGGCGCATCAGCACCACGTACACGATCACCAACCGGCGCCTGACGATCAGGACCGGCGTGCTGTCACGGGAGATGCACGAGACCCGGCTCGAGCGCGTCCAGAACGTCAACTCGCGCCAGCGGCTGCTCGAGCGGCTGCTCCGGGTCGGTACCGTCGACTTCGACACCGCCGCCGGCGCATCGTATGACTTCAAGTTCCGAGGCGTCGACCACCCGCACCAGATCGTCCGCACGGTCGACAAGGCGCTGCACGAGCTGCGGCTCACTCACCCGCAGGTGTAAGCCGGCTCGCCGGGCGGCCGAGCGTCTACGCCCGGACGGCAGCGGGGTCGAGCCCGGCGGCGGCGCGGAGCGCGGCCGCCTTGTCGGTCCGCTCCCACGTGAAATCGTGATCCTCGCGACCGAAGTGACCGTACGCAGCGGTCTTCTGATAGATCGGCCGATGCAGGCGCAGGTACTGACGGAACGCGCCCGGCCGCAGGTCGAAATGCTCGTTGATCAGCTCGAGGATCTTCGACCGGGAGATCTTCTCGGTGCCGAACGTCTCGATCATCGTGGATACGGGGTGCGCGACGCCGATCGCGTACGCCACCTGGAGCTCGGCGCGGTCGGCGAGGCCGGCCGCAACCACGTTCTTGGCCACGTAGCGAGCGGCGTAGGCGGCGCTCCGGTCGACCTTCGACGGGTCCTTGCCGGAGAAGGCGCCACCGCCGTGGCGCGCCATCCCGCCGTACGTGTCGACGATGATCTTCCGCCCGGTCAGGCCGCAGTCACCCATCGGACCGCCGATCACGAACCGGCCCGTCGGGTTCACCAGCAGCGTGCGGTGCAGCTTGCGCGCGTCGTACAGGTCCTCGGGGATCACGGGCTCGATCACGTGCTCCCACAGGTCGTCCTTGAGCAGCGACTCGGCGCCGTCGCGATGCTGGGTCGAGATCAGGACCTTCTCGACCTCGACCGGACGGCCGTCGACGTATCGGACCGTGACCTGCGTTTTCCCATCCGGACGGAGGTACGGCAGGATCTCGGCGCGGCGGACGTCCGCGAGGCGCTTGGCCAGCTTGTGCGCGAGCGAGATCGGCAGCGGCATCAGCTCCTCGGTCTCGATCGTCGCGTAGCCGAACATCATCCCCTGATCGCCGGCGCCGGCCAGATCGAGCTCGTCGTCGTCGCCGGGGTCGGTCCGCGACTCCCACGCCCGGTCGACGCCCTGAGCGATGTCCGGCGATTGCTTGTCGATCGCGTTGATCACCGCGCACGTGTGGTAGTCGAACCCGTACTCGGCGTTCGTATAACCGATCCGCTTGATCGTCTCGCGCGCCACGTCGGGAATGTCGACATAGGTCGTCGTGGTGATCTCGCCCGAGACCACCACCAACCCGGTGTTCACCAGCGTCTCGCACGCCACCCGGCCGTTCGGATCATCTCGGAGCACGGCGTCCAGCACTCCGTCTGAGATCTGGTCGGCGACCTTGTCCGGGTGACCCTCGGTCACCGACTCGGACGTGAACAGGTATTCGTTGTCCGAAAGCATCTTCATGGGATCTCGACGTGTAGCTCCGTGGTCGTGTCGCTCCTGCCGCCGGTCGAGCTCAAACCGATCGCGCGGACCTTGGCTAGGTCGGGGAGCAGCGCGCGCATCCGCGTGCCGCTCGTCAGTCCGGTCTGCTCGCCGAGGTTGAGGAGCTGGCTGAAGTCCGCAAAGAGTAGCGAGGACACCTGCCCCGGCTGGTTCGCGAGCACGGTTTTGTACGCGTTGCCGTCGTCGAGCGAACGGCTGCGGCTCGCGACCTCGTCGATCGCGCGCACGCTGGTGGACACGACCACGAGCCCGTTGAATACGGCGTAGTCGATCTGAAGTCCTGCCCCGAGGCCGAGCTCGTGGACGGTGACCCCGCCGACCTGCTGGTCGGCCAGCCCCGGGATCTGTCCCGGGCCGGCGGTCGGCGCCGGGAACAGCGCGGTGAGCGGCGCCTCGAGGCCCGCAAGCTGGCTCTGGGTCGCCGCCTGATGAGACGTGCGGGCGACGATCAGCAGCGAAGGCGTCGGGGCCGGCGACAGGGCCACGGCCGTCTCGCCACCGAAAATCGAGCTCGACACCTTTTCGACGCTGACGCCCTGACCGGTGAGCGCGGTTCCCAGCCGGGAAAGGAGCGGCGCGACGTTGGCGGCGACACCGGCGGTCGCGAACGCGCCCAGCAGCTGCGGGCCGGCGCGATCGAGGCCGTCGACGTCGAGCATCAGCGTCGAGCCCGCCGGGAGCACCGACTGGAGGGTCGGCGAGAACGAGATCGGGTGCGACAGGTTCGCGCGCGACCGGGTCGACCCGGTCGCCCGGCTCGCCGGCGCCCCGCCCGGTCGCAAAGTGCTGTGGATCTGCACGTCCGCGCCGCCGGAGACCGCGGACACCGACAGCGTCGTACCTACGAGCGCGGGCCGGTCGAGCAGCCCGGCGATCGCTCCGATCACGCCTCCGCGCGACTCGAGCACGCGGCGCAGGCCGGCGGCGGGCAGGTACACGTCGAGCACGCGGCCAGCGGGCTCGTCCGCGGCAGCTCGCTGATACGCGGGATCAGCGGCGAGCGCGCGGGCACGTCCGGTCCCGGCGGCGATCGCGCCGCGAACGGCCGCGTCCGGACCGACCACGAGGTAGTGGCTGAGGAACGCGAGCTCGGTTCCCGAGCTGTAGCCGAGGATCCGCACCCCGTCGTAGACCGCCACGGGGGCCGCGCCGGCGCTGAGGAGGAACCGCTGCGCTCGCGTGCGGCTCGAAACGTCGAGCACGATCAGTGACGGCGCCGACGCGCCCGGCGTGTCGAGCAGCGCAAACGCCGCCTCCTTGCCGAGCCACGGCCGGATCCCGGTCGCGAAGTCGACGGAGCTCGAGCCGCCGACGATCGCCGTGAGCCGGCTGACCGCTGCCGCGTAGGCGAGCGGAAGATCGGGGAACTTCCTGGCAAGCGCCTCGGCGTCGCGCACTGCCGGTCGGCCTGAGTCGATCGACAGGTTCACGTACCCGAGCACGTCCGCGGGCACGACCCGGGCGGCACCGGTGGCGGGCGGCACGGGACCGGAGCCGCTGAACACGAGCACCGCACAGACCACGATCACCACCGCGAGCGCCACGCCCGCCAGTGCGAGCCGGCGCCGCAGAAACTCCCGCCCTCGGTCCGGATCGCGCCCGCCGCCGGGGCGCGGGAGCGCGCTTCGCTCGCGCCGTTCGCGAACGGTCGGGACCGGGGCGCGTGGCCGCGTGATGCTCGACATCGGCACGTTCACTGAAGCATTTCCTGGCGCCCTTTGCGCCACTTGGCGGCCGGTTGTTGAGCCGAGTGGCCCCGACACCCTTCCCGGTGCTGAAAGCTGGCAAACCCGGGTGATCGCTACGCCGCGCGGCGAGGGCGACCGCGCCGCTCGTTGCGCTCGACGAAGTCGATGATCACCGGCACGCCCTCTAGCCGGTAGCGCTCCCGCAGCCGGTTCTCGATGAAGTACGCGTAGTCACGCGTAACCCTCGCGCGCGAGTTGACCTGGATCGAGAACCGCGGCGGGCGCTCGTCCGTCTGGGTCATGTACAGCAGTTTGAGGCGGTGCCCGCCCTGCCTCGGTCCGCCCGCCGGCGGCTGGCGCGCAGCGACGACGTCGGACAAGAAGCGATTCAGCTGCGGGGTGGGGATCCGGGTGCCGCGGCGGTCTGCGATCGCGATCGCCTCGACCAGCAGCCGTTCGACGTGCCGCCCGGTCTTCGCGCTCGCGGTCAGCACCCGCGGACGCAGGCGGAGCTTCTGGTGGGCGCGGGCGCGCTCGTAATCGAGGTCGACGTCGCTCGCGATGTCCCACTTGTTGAGCACGAGCGCGGTCGCGCAGCCGCTCCGCATCGCCAGCTCGGCCACGCGCAGATCCTGCGCGGTGATGCCGTCGGTCGCGTCGCACACGACGAGCGCGACGTCGGCCCGCTCGGCCGCGCGCCGCGAGCGCAGCGACGTGTAGTACTCGATCGACTCCCCCACCTTGGCCTGCCGCCGCAGCCCGGCTGTGTCGACGAGGATCAGCGAGCGCCCCTCGAACTCGATCGGGAGGTCGATAGCGTCGCGCGTCGTCCCCGCGACCGGCGAGACGATCACACGCTCGGCGCCGGCGAACCGATTGATGAGCGAGGACTTGCCGACGTTCGGGCGGCCGATCACCGCCAGACGAACGGCATTCTCTGCCGGCTGATCGCGCTCCGGCGCGTCGGCGGCCAGCATGACGATCCGGTCGAGCAGGTCGCCGGTGCCGAGCCCCTGCGCCGCCGACACCGCGATCGGGTCGCCGAGGCCGAGCTTGTGGAATTCGGCGGCGAGCGGGATGTCGCGCGCCGAGTCGATCTTGTTCGCGGCGACCAGGACCGGCAGTGGCGCGCGGCGCAACAGATCGGCGATCTCGTGGTCGCCGGGCCGCGCACCCGCGCGCGCATCGACCACGAGCACGGCGGCGTCGGCATCGGCCAGCGCGGCTCGGACCTGCTCGTGCACGGCGGCTGCGAGCTCGGCGCGGTCGTCGAGATCGACCCCGCCGGTGTCGATCAGGGTCAGCGACCGCCCGTTCCAGTCTGTGCGGAGCTCCTTGCGGTCGCGGGTGACGCCGGGGCGCTCGTCCACGACCGCCTCGCGCGACTCGGTGAGGCGGTTGACGAGCGAGGACTTGCCGACGTTCGGATATCCGACGATTGCGACCTTCATGGCGGACCCGAGCGTAGCTTGCTCTCGGGTTCGTCACTGGGTCGCGTCGCGGACGAGCGCGCTGATCCGGCCGACCACCTCCGCGAACGTCATGCCGGTCGTGTCGATCACCACAGCGCGCTCCGCCGGCGCGAGCGGCGAGTGTTCGCGGGTGCGGTCGCGCTCGTCGCGGATCGTCTGCTCGGCGAGCACGGTCGCCGCGTCGACGCCGAGCTCAGCCGCGCGCCGGCGCGCGCGCTCCTCCGGGTCGGCGGTCAGGAACACCTTCACCTCGGCGTCCGGAGCCACGACCGTGCCGATGTCGCGTCCCTCGGCCACCCAGTCGCCGGCGGACAGCCGCCGCTTCTGCTCCGCCACGACGGCGCGTCGAACCTCGGGGTCGGCCGCCACCTTCGAGGCGACCTCGGACACCGCCGGCGTGCGGATCTCGTCGGTCACGTCGCGGCCGTCGAGCAACGTCCGCTCGCCGGGCTCGATCCTCAGCCCCGCCGCGATCGAGGCGGCCGGCACGCCGCGCTCGGTGGCGGCCAGCGCCACGGCGCGGTACATCGCGCCCGTGTCGAGGTACGTGAAGCCGAGCGCGTCAGCGACGGCGCGGGCCACCGTCGACTTGCCGGCTCCTGCCGGCCCGTCGATCGCGACCACGGTCACGCGATCAGCCCCGCCACGTGTTCTGCGAACCCCGGATATGACACCTCGGCGGCCTCCATCCCGATCACTTCTACCCCCTCCTCGGACGCGAGGCCGGCAACGGCCCCGAGCAGCGCCAGCCGGTGGTCGCCGTGAGCATCGAGGCGCCCGCCGCGGAGCCCGCCGTTCCCGGTCACGACAAAGCCGTCGGGCAGCGCCTCAATAACCGCACCCAGACCGCGGAGCCCTTCGACGACCGTGGCGATCCGGTCGGATTCCTTGAGCCGCAGCTCGCCCGCGCCCCGCACCACGGTGTCGCCGTCGGCAAAGCAACCGAGCAGCGCCACCAGCGGTAACTCGTCGATCGCGAGCGGCACCTCCTCGGCCTCGACGGTGGTCGCGTCGATCGGGGCGTTGCGCACATCGATGTCGGCGATCGGCTCCTCCGCGGTGAACGTGCCCGGCTCCTCGAGGTCGGCGAGCACGATCGCGCCCATCCGCTCGAGGATGCGCAGGAACCCTGCGCGGGTCCAGTTGACCCCAACACGCTCGAGCACCAGCCGCGAGTCGCGCACGAGCACGCCGGCCGCGATCAGGAAGGCCGCCGAGGACGGGTCGCCGGGCACCTCGACGAGGTCCAGCTCGAGCTCGTCCGTGTTGCTCACGGTCGTGCGGAACCCACCTCCGGACCCGTCGCGCTCGCGTGCGACCGGCGCGCCGGCGGCAGCCAGCATCCTCTCGGTGTGGTCGCGGGTCGGGACAGGCTCGATCACGGTGGTCGCGTCGGTGACCAGCCCCGCGAGCAGCGTGCACGACTTGACCTGTGCGCTCGCCACCGGCAGCTCGTAGGTGATTCCGGTCAGCGGCGCGCCGTGGATGGTGAACGGGGGGAACCTGCCCTCGCGAGCCTCGATCCGCGCGCCCATGCGCTCGAGCGGCTCGGCGATGCGGTCGACCGGGCGCCGGCGGATCGAGTCGTCGCCGTCGAGCTCGAAGCTCGACCCCTGCTGAAAGGCAAGCCAGCCCGGCAGTAGCCGCATCAGCGTGCCGGCATTGCCGACGTCGATCGGGTCGCGCTGCGCGAGCGCGTTGCGCATGCCGCATCCACGGATCAGCAGCTCGCCGTCGTCGCGGCGCTCGACGATGGCGCCGAGTTGCGTAACCGCCGCGAGCGTCGAGCGCGTGTCGGCGGCGTCGAGGTAATTCCGGACGCGCACCGGCTCCGAGGCCATCGCGCCGATCAGCGCGGCGCGGTGCGAGATCGACTTGTCCGCCGGGACGGTCACCCGCCCCCGCAACGGACCAGACGGATCGAAGCGCACGTTCATGCCCGCGCCACCGGGAAGCCGAGCTTGCCGACAAGCTCCTCGGTTCGTCGTGCCTCCTGATCGCCGGCGATCCACAGCGCCACCACCCCTTCACTCATGTCGGGGGCGGGATACAGCGCCATGTCGGTGATGTTCACACCCGCCCGACCCAGTTCAAGCGCGAGTTGCGCCACCACGCCCGGGCGGTTCGGGACCGAGGCTCTCAGCTCGAACAGCGGTCCGCCGGCGAGCTGGGCCTCGAGCAGCCGGCGCCGGTCATCGGCGGCGCGGTCGTTCCAGTCGGCAAGCCTGGTCTCGTCGGCAGCCACCAAAGCCTCGCGAACGTCCTGCAGCCGCGCGATCGTGTCCTCGATCCGCGCCGCCAGCGCGTCGCGGTTCGAGATGTAGATGTCGGTCCAGATCGCGCTCGGCGCGCCGGCAACGCGCGTGGCGTCGCGAAAGCTAGGGCCGGTCGCGGGCAGCCGCTGGGGCGGGTCAGAGCCGGCGTCGAGCGTCCGCGCGGCCTGGGCGACGAGCACGTTCGCGAGCACGTGGGGCAGGTGCGAGATCGTGGCCAGGATGGTGTCGTGGGTATCGGGGTCGATCGCGGTGGCGCGGGCGCCGATGCCGTGCACGAACCGGTGCAGGCGCTCGTACAGGATCCCCGACGTGGCCGAGGTCGGCGTCAGGTACCAGGTGGCGCCGTCGAACAGGTCAGCGCGCGCGTGCCGGACCCCCGAGGTCTCGGCGCCGGCGAGGGGATGGCCGCCGACGAACCGCGAGTCATCGTGCGCGGCCACGATCGCGCGCTTGGTCGACCCGACGTCGCTAACCACGCAGTCCCGCGGCGCCGCGCTCAGCGCCTCCGCGACCGCGACCGGCAGCGTGCCCACCGGCGCCGCCACGAACACCGCCTCCGCGTCGGCGACCGCCCCGGCGACCTCGTCGCAAGCACGATCTATGGCGCCGCGCCGGAGCGCTATCTCCAGCGCCTCCGCGCTCGGGTCATACCCCGCCACCGAAGCGTCGAGCCGCTCGCGCGCAGCGAGCCCGATCGAGCCACCGATCAGCCCGACGCCGACGAGCGCGATTCTCACTTAGACGGCGGCGAGCGCCTTGCCGGCGACCGCCGCGGCGGCCTGAACGCGCTCCACGTACTCGCCGAACTCGTCCGCGTAAAGCTGCTGCGGCCCGTCGCAGATCGCCTGTTCCGGGTGCGGGTGAACCTCGACGATGATGCCGTCAGCGCCCGCCGCGGCCGCCGCCAGCGACAGCGGCATGACGAGGTCGCGCCGGCCGGCGGCGTGGCTCGGGTCGACGATCACCGGCAGGTGGCTGAGCTCCTTCAGCACCGGGACGGCCATCAGGTCGAGCGTGAACCGGTAGGCGGTCTCGAACGTGCGGATTCCGCGCTCACACAGCATCACGGCCTCGTTGCCCTCCTTGAGCACGTACTCCGCGGCCATCAGCAGCTCCTCGAGGGTCGCGGACAATCCGCGCTTGAGCAGCACCGGACAGCCGGACCGCCCGACCTCGGCCAGCAGCGTGTAGTTCTGCATGTTGCGCGCGCCGATCTGGATGACGTCGGCCACCTCGAGCACCTGCTCGAGGTCGCGCTGGTCCATCAGCTCGGTGACGATCGGGAGGCCGGTCTCGGCCTTGGCCTCGGCGAGCAGTCGCAGCCCCTCCTGGCCGAGTCCCTGGAACGCGTACGGCGAGGTGCGCGGCTTGTAGGCGCCACCGCGGAACAGCGTCCCGCCGGCGTCGCGCACCGCACGCGCGGTCTCGAGCGTCTGCTCGCGCGACTCGACCGTGCACGGCCCCGCGATCATCGCGAAGCTGTTGCCACCGACCTTCCGTCCGGCGATGTCGAGCACGGTTCGTTCGCCGTGCTTGAACTGGGTCGAGGACAGCTTGTAGGGCTTCGAGATCGGGACCACGCGGTCGACCCCGGGCGCGCCGTCCAGCTCGAGCCGCGCCACGTGTTCTCGGTCGCCGATCGCCCCGATGACGGTCAGCTCATCGCCGCGACTCAGATGGGCTCGGGCGCCGACGCTCTGGACGCGGTCGACGACGGCCTGCACCTCCTGTTCAGTGGCCGTCGGTTTCATCACGATCATCATTTCTCGGTCCTCTCTGGTGCCTGGTGAACTGTACGAAAGCGAGCGGGACGGGTTTCACCCGACCGGGGGGTTTTTCGGCGCTCGGCCTTTGCGGGGGTCCGCCGGGTGGGCGGACGTCGACGAGGGCGTTGCCGAGCGCCTAGCTAAATCGCCAGGCGTATGCGTACGCGTAGCCGCGGAGGGTGTAGGCGGTGCGGCTACCGGTACTCACGCGGGGGTTTGTACCACACGCCCGCCCGGCCGCCAAGCGTTGCTGAATTTTCCGCCACATGCGCGGCAAATCCAGCACGGGCCTCAGAGGACGGCGGCCAGTGCGGTTGCGAAGCGCTCGTTCTCGGCGTCGGTGCCCACCGTCACGCGGAGCGAGCGCTCCCGGCCGAGCGCGGCGCCGGCCCGGACCAAAACCCCACGGTCTCGCAACCCGGAAACCACGTCGGCCTCCTCAACCGTCTCAGGCAGGTGCAACCAGATGAAGTTCGCGTCGGAGCGCGCCACCCACAGCCCGAGCGCCCGGACGGCGTCCTCCATCTCGAGCCGCTCCGCGATCGTCTCGGTCACGCGCTGCTCGACCGCGTCCTGGTGCTTCAGGGCCTCGACCGCGGCCGCCTGCGCGGCGGCGTTGAGGTAGAACGGCTGGCGGACCTGGTCGACCGCGACGCGGAAGTCCTCGGCGCCGCACAACGCGTACCCGACCCGCAGCCCCGCGAGCCCGTAGACCTTCGAGAACGTCCGCAGAAGCACCAGGTTCGGGTACTTGCGCAGCAACTCGAGCGACGCGTACGTGTCGCCGAGAGTCAGCGAGAACTCGCAGTACGCCTCGTCGAGGATCACGGCCACGTGACTGGGGATCCGCCGCATGAACGCGTCGATCTCGTCGAGCCCGATTGCGGTCGACGTCGGGTTGTTGGGGTTGCAGATCAGCACGAGCCGCGTCGCCACCGTCACCTCCGTGGCGATCGCGTCGAGGTCGTGGCGGTCCTCGTCGTCGAGCGGCACCTGGATCGCCCGCGCGCCCGACGCAGCCGCCAGATGGGGATACACGCTGAACGCCGGCCACGCGTACACGATCTCGGCGCCCGGCTCGAGCAGGGCCTCGCCCGCGGCGAGCAGGATGTCGCACGAGCCGTTGCCAAGCGCGATCCGCTGTGGCGGGATCCCGTAGCGGTCGGCGAGCGCACGCCGGAGCGGTTGATACGACGGGTCGGGGTAGCGGTTGACCCCGCCGAGGACGCGCGTCGCGGCCTCCACCACCTCGGGCAGCGGCGCGAAGCAGCACTCGTTCGAAGCGAGCATCGCGATGTCGGCTCCGAGGTCGTACCCGGCGGCCAGCGGGTACACGGGCATCCGGCGGACGCGTTCTGCGAATTCGATCGGCATCGAGCAGCGAAGGCTATCTATTAGGCCTCGCTCCGAGGCCTCGCTCCGCTCGCGAAGGCGGCCTCTATTGAGCGGACTCGAGATCCGCCCGGAGCACGCGCGTCTCCCCGAGGTAGACATGGCGAGGCTCGTGGTCCTCGGGCGCGTAGTAGTGGACCATCACGCGGATCACGCGCGGCAGCGAGCCCGGCACCGGCACCTCGCGCGCGCACAGCAGCGGAACGCGGCTCAGGCCAAGCGCGCGCGCCGCCACCGCAGGGAACTCGGCGTCGAGGTCGTCGGTCAGCGTGAAGATGCAGCTGACCATCGCGTCCGGCTCGAGCGCGTTTCGCTCCATCAGCTCGCGCATCAGCTCGTCGGTGGCGCCGAGAATCGCGTCGGCCTCATTGGCGGGAACGGTGTTGGCGCCGCGGAGCGCGAAGAGCCGCATGACCGCGGCAGTCTGCCAGCTAAGAGGCGTGCACGACGGATGACGTCGCGAGCGCACGACCGGCGCTGTTGAGCGCCTGGACCGCGACGTAGGGGTGGGCCGGGATCGTCACCTGGCTCTCGAACCCCTGCGTGGACGCGGTCGTCACCGCCTGCAGCGCGCTCGCGCTCGTGCCCGCCAGCACCCGCCACGAGCTCACCTGGGTGGCGCCGTTCCAGCTCACGTACACGTTGGTGCTCGTGCCGGTCGTCGACGCGCTCACCGACGGCAGCGTCGTCGGCGTCCCGATCCACGGGAAGCGGTAGGCGCGATAGCTCGAGTTGTCGCCCACGAACCGGCCATCGAAGTCGATCTGACCCTGCTGGTTGAACTCGCTGAAGTACGGCTGCTGCCCCCAGCCGACGAAGTCGTCGCCGCCGGGCAGCTCCTGGACGTTTCCCTCGAAGCTCGCGGCCAGCGAGGGCGCATGCACGTCCTGGCTCACGAGCGTCGCGGTCTTGGTCTCGCCGTTCAGGCGGACCGTGATGCCACGCGACTGCTCGTGGACCTTGGGCGGGCCCGCGCCGTCGTCGAACAGGGTCACGGTCGGGTCGGTGTCTGTGTGGAGCCGTACATCGTGCTGGAACGCGAACTGAACCCCCAACCCGAGCTTGTAGCTCGAGCTTTTGCCGCCGAGCGTCCAGGTGATCGCGCCGGTCTCGTGGTCGACCTCGTAGGCGGCCCAGGTGTTGCGCGCCGAGATCAGGAGATTGCCGTTCTGCTGAAGCTGGACCGAGTTGATGTGGAAGTAGTCGAACGGCGCACCGGCCGAGTTCACGGCCGGCTCGTACGTGTCGGTCAACGGGACGTGGTCGAGACTGTCCCACTGGAACAGCAGCAGGCCGGTCTTGATGTCGATCTCCTGGACCACCGAGTCGAGCACGATTTGGCGCGAGGACATGTGGAGGGCAGTCGCGTCCCGATACACCGGGTAATACGCGGTGATGAGCGCGGTGCCCTGCGGTGTCAGCCGGAACTCGTGCAGATCCGCGCTCAGCCCGTTGGCGGCGTGGACCACGGCAATCTCGTGGTACGAGGAGTTCTCGATCACATCCTCGCCGGCCCCGATGCCCGCCCCCGAATAGCCCTGCCACCAGGTCAGAACGCGCTGGCCCTCGTAGCGCTGAACCTGGAGGTCGGCCGCCATGTCGCCCTGCGGCACCGGTTGAAACCAGAGAAGGCTGCCCTGCTTATTGAGGATCATCGCGCCGTTCTGGGTGGGCCCCTGCTGCGGAGTGAGAAAGATGTCGTCGCCGTCGGGTCCGGGGTTTGGATCCAGCTTGGTGATCTCGACTGACGCGGGCGTCAGGTCGGGCCGCGAATGGAACGTGAGCACGTCGCCCGGCACCCGGGCCGCGGGGGCCAGCGGCATCGCCGGAATCGATCCCGACGGCGTGGCGACGGTGAAGTGGAACGTTCCCGGGGTTTTGGCGCCGAGGATGCGCAGGCTGGTCTGGACCGTGACGACCTCGCCGGACACGAACGGCTTCGACGGCAGGAAGCTTGCGCCCTGGCCGTCGGAGTCCGCCGCCAGCCAGCCCGTGTGCCGGCCGCTGCGGGAGCCGGTCACGACAATGCCGGTCAACCGGCTCATCGGGACGCCGCGGAACGCGATCTGCGTCTCCGGCGAGGCCACCTGGTCACCCGGGATCGGGTACACGTTCACGATCGGATTGGTCGTCGCGGCCGTCCTTGCGGTCGATCCGCAGCCGGCCGCGTACGCCCCGGCCACCGCTGCGGCGACGGCGATCGCGGCCGGCGCGGCCGCGCGTCGCATTGTGCGACTGACCCCCGGCCGCCCGGCGAGCGCGGTCGCGCGTCGCCTTGTGCGTCTCACCCCCGACCGCCGGCGTGCCTGCCCCTCAGCGCGCCGGCTACTGAACCTCATACACCGCGGCGCACCCGAATTCGTGCGCCGAGCGGATGAGCGGACCGAGCACCTTCGTCATGTCGGCGGTGGTGTCGCAGTCGGCGAGCACGAACCGCGCGCCGCTGCTCAGGACGAAGCTGCGTGCGGCGGGGATTTCCGGGGTCGCGGTGAACAGCCATTGCGCGTTGTAGCTCAGCCCGAGGCAGTCCGGCTCGGACCACAAGCAATCGCCGACGTAGGTGCGCCGGCCCGTTTTGCCGGGCACCACCGCGCCAAGATAGCTCCGCGTCATGACGCTCCCCGGTTGCTTCAAGTGCGCCAGGTAATCGAGGGCGTCGCGCTCATCGCTGGTGATGAAGTTCGCGTTGTTCGCCGTCGGCGCGGCCAGACCCTTGGCGATCTTCAGCTCCTCGAACGTGGCCGGGATCGTGAACAGCGCGACGAGGACCGCTCCGGCCAGCACCGGGCGCTGGAGCCGTTGCCAGCCGATGATCTGGAGCCCCTCGACGGCGAGCACCGCCAGCGGGATCGTGATGCCCTGGAACGAATGCAGCGGCGTCGCGCCGAGGCTCGTCCCGGACAGCACGAAGATCGCGTACGCCGCCACCGGCCAGGTTCGCGTCGCCGCGGCCAGGAACGTCGTCGGGCGCCTGGTGTACGCGATGACCGCCGGAACCAGCAGAGGAACGATCGCGATCGTGATCGACCAGAACGAGAACGCGTGCTTGCTCGCCACCTGGGCGAGCTTCCAGCTGATGTCGGTCTTGCCGAGGATCGCGTAGTACAGCAGCGGGATCCCCGTGCCGACGACCGTGGCGATCGTCAGCTTGACGTCGGCGCGTCCGAACCGGCGGCCGAGCGCCATCACAGCCTCGGCCGCGAGCACCACCGCGATCAGCAGCTCGCCGTTCCACGGGTGGAGCAGGCTCGCCAGCCCGCCGAGTAGTCCCGCCAGCCATATCCGGCGGCCGTTCAGCCGGGAGTCGTGGTGCGCGACCAGCGCCCACACCATCGCCGCCAGCGCCATTACGCCGAACACATAGCCCCATGTCAGGAAGCCGGGGAAAAGGTCGCCGAGAACGCTGAAGCTCCCATACACGTTCGTGAACGAGCCGAAGAACAGAGCCAGCACGAGCGCCGCCCGGCGCGGCCACAGACCGGTGAGCAGCCGGTAGGCGAACCCCCGCACGGCGAAAAAGAATCCGATCACCGCGACCGGCTTCCACAGCAGCAGCGACAGCCACGGGGCCATCCCCAGCGCGGTCAGCCCGCCGGACACGACCACCGCCGGGTTGAAGTAGTCCCCGGGCGTGTCGCGCAGAACAAACAGGTTCGCCGCGAGGATGTGCTTGGAAGCGTCCTTGATCCAGGCTAGGTACTGCATCTGGTCGACGATGTACACGCCGTCGGTGCCGGTCCATACGCGCCCGTTGACGACGACCTGCAACAGGTCGAGCACGAGCACGAACAGCGACACCGCGCCGAACGCGAACAGCACCGACCACTCGAATCGGTCGAGGCCGCGGCGGCGCGGTGGAGTGATTCGAACCGGGGGCAGGTCGGGCGCCGGACCGCCTCGGCCGCCGTCGACCAACTCGATTTCAAGACGCATTGGCGCGCGACGCTAACACGATGCTAATAATCACGGCATAAACCCGGCGGCGGATTGGGGACTCGGCTCACGCCGGACGCGACGCTGGGGCGTTCCGGCCAAATGCAGCCACGGCACCCGCGGGCCGGCCAACCCGCGGTATGAACGTCCTTACTTTATCGTCGCCGTCCGCGGCGACGCCTCGTTCGGTTGCGGGATGGCTCGGCGTTAACGGGCTACGGCTGGGCCTGAAGCGACTGTGACGCCTGCGGGGAATACCACGATAGCTTCGCCTGGAGCGACGAGGAGGCCTGGCCGGCCGAGCCGCTCAGCGGGTTGAAGTCGATCAGGCTCCAGACCTTCCCCGACGAGGGCAGGAACACCAGCACGAGGAACACGGTCAACCCCAGCGCGACGCGCCGCAAGCGCACGCTCGACCCGAGCGCCGCCAGCGGCAGCAGCCAGATCACGTACCAGGGCATTACCCAGCCGAGGCTCGCGATCAGCGCAAACGTCGCCCAGCCGGCGCGCGAGAGCCAGTCTCCACGCTGGCGAAGCAGCAGCAGGACCGCCACGACCAGCGCCAGGTCGGCAAGCCGAAGGATGCCCGACGTGCCGCCGCCGACGCCGAGGAAGTAGCCGAACAGGTTCGGGAAGCTGAACGGCGTCAGCAGGCTCCCCTGCTGGGACAGGTTGGGGATCGAGAGCCCGAACAGCAGCAGGCTCATGACGAGCAGCGGTATTCCCGCGATCAGGCATCCGTAGATCACCTGCAGCCGGCGTCGGGTGGGGCGCGCCGCGACCAGCAGGAACGGCAGCAGCAGTACCGCGCTGAACTTGACCGCGACCGCGATCACCAACATCGCGCCCGCCGACTTGTCGCGGCGCGCGAGCAGGAACGCAATCGACGCGGTCAACGGAACGAGCATGAAGAAGTCGTTGTGGAACCCGCCCACCGCGTACACGAGGTAAATCGGGTTGAGCCCGACGAGCACCGCGGCGTAGCGCGGGTCGCGGCCGAGACGCTTCGCGCACCAGCACACGATCCCGATGAACGTGAGGCTCAGCAGGACCGTGACGACCTTGACGATCCAGTACGCGACGGGGATGGGCAGGAACGCCAGCGGATAGCTGAGCGCTGTGAACAGCTCGCCGTAGGGGCTGTGCAGGTTGTTCCAGGTCGCGAAGTGGTAGATCGGGTCGTGCATCTCCTGCCCGATCACATGCGTGTACGGGTTCAGCCCGTGCAGGCCGCCGAGCCGCGCGTACCCGAGGTAGTTGCCCATGTCGGTCAGCTGGAACGGCGGTCCCAGCATCAGGAGCAGGTTCGCGGCGACGATCGTGATCACGATCATCCGCATCGTCAGCGTCCGCAGTGCCAACAGCGCGACGGCGTACGCCCCGAGCAGCGCCAGGATGAGCGCGCTCAACGAGTAGTTGGTGACGGCCGTTCCGACGTGCAGGCCGCTGAGTACGAACCGCAATGGGCCCGCTTCCCACGGCGCGAAGATGACGCTCGAGCGCGGCACGAGGATCGTCGGGCCGTGGGTCGAGTAGAGCACCATCAGGAAGATCCCGCCGACGATCGTGGCCAGCGCGATCTTCCCCGCCCTGGCCTCGTACAGCGCGCGCGGCACACGGAGCGCCGGCGCCTTCGGCAGCCGGCTGATGCCGGGCAGCGTTACCGCGCCGTCCACGGTGGCGGAGGCGGCTCCCGCTGCGCTCGGCGCGAGCGCGGGTTGGGATCCCGTGCTCGAAGCAAGCATCGGCGCGCCGTCAACGTGGCCTGACTCGTGTCGCATCGCTTTAAGGAATGTTGCCCGGTGGGTGAGCCGCCTGCCCTGTGAGCGGGTTGAAATCTTGTTAAGCGCTCACCGTACGGGACCGCGGCTGCCACTGACCCTAACATCCCGCGCGTGAGCGTCGGCACGGCGGCACCAGACCTTCGCCGCCCCGCGGCGAGCACGCACGCCTCGCGGACTCGCGCGCTGCTCGCCGACCCGGCGGTGCTCGCGGTAGCCGCGCTCACGCTGCTCGCGGCCGTTCTGCGCTTCTACCGGCTCGGTCATCAGGGGTTCTGGTTCGACGAGGGCAACACCGCGCTGCTCGTGCATTTCTCTCCGGGCAAGATGCTCGGGCTGATCCCGCAGACCGAGTCCACTCCCCCGCTCTACTACTGCGTGGCGTGGGTGTGGGCCCGCGTGTTCGGCTACGGCGAGGTCGGCCTCAGATCGCTGTCGGCGGTGTGCGGCGTGCTGCTCGTTCCGGTCGTGTACGCCGGGGGAGCGAAGCTGATTTCGCGGCGGGCGGGCGTGATCGCGGCGGCGTTCGCCGCCTGTAGCCCTTTGCTGATCTGGTACTCGCAGGAGGCGCGCTCGTACGAGATGCTCGCGCTGCTCTCGGGCCTGTCGCTGCTCGCGTTCGCCTACGCGCGCGCCGACCCGACGCCGCGGGCGTTGGCGTTCTGGGTCGTCGCCTCCGCACTTGCGCTCGCGACGCACTACTACGCGGTGCTGGCGGTCGTGCCCGAGGCGGTTTGGCTGCTCTGGACCCACCGCACGCGGCGGCCGGTGCAGATCGCGTTCGCCGTCGTCGGCCTTTGCGGCCTTGGCCTGATCCCGCTCGCGATCAGTCAGCACGGCACGGGCCGCGGCAACTGGATCTCGAACGCGCCGTTCTGGCGACGGCTCGGCCAGATCGTGCCGCAGTTCTCGAGCGGCTTCGAGGGACCCGCGCACGGCGTGTTCGAGCCGCTGGCGATCGCGATCGTGGTTCTGTCGCTGGTTCTGCTCCTGACGCGGTCGTCCGCCGAGGCGCGGCGCGGCGCGCTGCTCGCCGGTGGGCTCGCGCTGGCCGGGTTCGTGCTCAGCCTGATCCTGGTCGCGGTTGGCTTCGACGACCTGCTGACGCGCAACATGCTGGCGATCTGGACGGCCTGCGCGCTGCTCGTCGCCGGCGGGTTGTCCGTGCCACGCCCACGCGGTGTCGGCGTCGTCGCCGCCGCCGTGCTTTGCATCATGGGTGTGACGACCGCTGTCGGCGTTGCCTTCGACCGCAACTACGAGCGGCCCGACTGGCGCGTGGTGGCGCGGGCGCTCGGCACGCATGCGCCCCCGGGCGGCCGCGCGATCCTCGTGCAGCACTATCGCGATCTGTTGCCGCTGTCGCTCTACGTGCCGGGCTTGAAGTTCTGGCGTGGTGATCAGCCGGTGCGCGTCCGCGAGTTCGACGTCGTGTCGTTCACCTCGCCGGCGAGCGCCGGCTTCTGCTGGTGGGGTTCGGCGTGCAACCTGTGGCCGTCACGGACGCAATCGTCGTATCCGATCGCCGGCTTCCGGCCGGTGTCGGAGCGGCGTGTCCTTCAGTTCACCGTCATCCGAATGGTGGCTTCTCGACCGGTGCGAGTGACGCCGGCTGAGGTGTCGCGGGTGCTGACCGCGACGCACCTCGTCAACGACGAGCTGATCCTGCAGAAGTAACGCGCGTCTTCGCTACCCCGGCCGGCGAACGAACTCGGTCAGCTCGTCGACCTCGGCCGGACTCAGCTTGCGCCACCGCCCCCGCGGCAGCTCCCCGAGCGCCAACGGGCCGAACGCCACCCGCTCGAGCCGCTTCACCGAATGCCCGACGGCCTCGCACATACGCTTGACCTGGCGCTTGCGGCCCTCGTGGATCGTGATCTCGATCGTGTCGGCCGACACGCGGCGGACCTTGGCCGGCGCGGTCCGCCCGTCGTCGAGGTCGATGCCGTCGCGGAGCGCGCGGAGCTCGGGCTCGCGCACGGGCGGACCTGAGACGACCACGCGATAGGTCTTCTCGACCTCGAAGCTCGGGTGCGTTAGCCGATGCGCGAGATCGCCCTCGTTAGTGAGCAGGATCAGCCCGGTGGTGTCGATGTCGAGCCGGCCCACCGGATACAAGCGCTCGGTCTGCGGCACCATCGTGACCACGGTCGGACGCCCCTGCGGATCGCGCGCGGTCGAGACGACACCCGCCGGCTTGTTCAGCGCGTAGACGACGCGCTCGATGTGGCCGTGGGCGACCGGCTTGCCGTCCACCGCCACCGCATCCTCCGGGCCGACATCTCGCGCGGGATCGGTGACGGTTTCGCCGTTCACCGTCACCCGCCCCGCTCTGATCACGGGCTCGGACGCGCGCCGCGAGGCGACGCCGGAGGTGGCGAGGTACTTAGCGAGTCGCATGGCTGCCACCATAGTCAGCGTGGATCTGAACCTGCTCGAAACGAAGCTGTCCGAACTCGGGGAGCCCCGCTACCGCTCAGCCCAGGTGTGGCGATGGGCGGCGCGCGGCGCCAGCGGCTTCTCCGACATGTCCGACCTCCCGGTCGGCCTGCGCGAGACGCTCGCCGACGCGGTGCCGTTCAGCAGCCTGTCGGTGGAGCGCGAGGCGCACGCCGCCGACGGGACGGTCAAGGCGCTGTTCCGCACCGCCGACGGGCGCGCCGTCGAGGCCGTGCTGATGCGCTACCGGGACGGCCGGCGGTCGATCTGCCTGTCCTCGCAGTCCGGTTGCCCGCTCACCTGCACGTTCTGCGCGACGGGTCAGATGAAGTTCGGGCGCAACCTGACGGCGTCGGAGATCCTCGACCAGGCGCTCCACTTCCGGCGGGCGAGCGAGGTCGACCACGCGGTGTTCATGGGCATGGGCGAGCCGATGATGAACCTCGACAACGTGCTCGCAGCGTGCGAGCGCCTCCCCGAGATCGGGATCGGGCACCGCCGCACCGCGATCTCGACGATCGGGTGGATCCCGGGAATCGAGCGTTTGGCCGCCACCCCGATGCCGATCCGCCTCGCGCTCTCGCTTCACGCCGCCGACGAGGCCCTCCGCACCGAGCTGATGCCGGTCAACGAGCGCTACCCGCTCCCCGACGTGATCGCCGCGTGCGAGGCCTACTACGAACGCAAGCGGCGCAAGGTGTTCGTCGAGTATGTGATGCTCGCCGGCGTCAACGACTCGTTCGCGCAGGCGGCGCAGCTGGCGACGGTGCTCAACCCAAGGATGTTCAAGGTCAACCTGATCCCGTACAACCCGACCGACTCGGGGTACACCGGTTCGAGCCCCAAGGCGATCGCGGCATTCCGCGACGAGCTCGAGCGGCGCGGCGTCGACGCCACCGTCCGCCTCACCCGCGGCCGCGACATCGACGCCGCCTGCGGTCAGCTGGCGGCCCGCTCGCCCCTTGCGGCGGTCGGCTCAGCCGAACCCGACCGGGGGCGGCGGGGCGACGACCGCGACGGTCGCGTGGGCGACGTTGTTGGTTAGGTTCGGGTCGTAGGTGTCGGTGCCCACGACCGCGCGGTTCGTGAAGCCGCGCGACTGCCGGGTCGGTCGCAACCGAACCGTGACGTGGACGCTCTGCCCCGGTTTGAGCGTGCCGAGGTAACAGGTCACCGGGAGGGTCGTCTTGCACTTCCCGATCTCTGTCTGGACCGACACGACCGCCGCGCCGGCGGACGGCGCGTCGCCGAGCACGACATCTGCCGCGTCATCGGCGCCGTGGTTCTTCACCGTGATGTCGTACGTGACGACGCCTCCGAGCATCACAACCGGTGGCGAGGCCGTCTTCGTGACGGAAATATCGCTCCAGGGCGAGCTCGGCTGATCGGGGTCTGGCAGCGGCGGGACCGGCGGCTCGGGCGGGAGCGGCTTGGGTGGCTCCGGGCCGGGCTCGGGCGCCGGCGTCGCCGACAGCGAGTCGCTGAAGACGCAGCGCACGGCCGGCTGCGCGCGCGTCAGCGTCACTTCGGTGCTGCCCTGGGCGAACGGCATCAACTCGCCGTTGCACTCGACCTGGACCAGCGTCCAATCGCCGGCGTCTGTGGCCAGGGGCGGCTGCTCGGTTATCCGGTAGGTGCCGAGGTCGAGCGTGTCCGTGGCGTCCGCGGGTGTGTCCGGCACGGCGTCGGCCGCCACCCCCTCGCTCGTCGTGGTCGCCGTCTGTAGGTATGTCGCAGGCTCTCCGAACGTCGGCTCGACCTGGAAGCTCGCCGATCCCGTGCCGCCTACGGTCAGCTTGGCGAGCGAGATCGAGCCTCGCGGTGTGAACGCGTTCGTGAACAGGCAGGTCACCTGCGCGCCGCTCGCGATCGTCACCGTCACCGGCCCGTTGGCGGATCGACCAACGCCGTTGCAGTTCACGCTCCGGAGGGTCCACGTCCCGCCCGAGTTGCTCGGTGGACGCTCCTGAACCTGGTATGTACCGGGCGCCAGGGCACCCAGCGACGGAACCGCGCTGACCGGAACGCCCGGGGTTGTGGTCGTCGCCTTCGCGTGCTGCACCGTGCCGCCTGACATGGGCGTCACCGAGTAGGAGAAAGTCCCCACCCCGCCGCGCGTGATCTTGCTGATGGTGAGACCGCCCGGTGGAGGCGTGTACGTGTTGGTGTAGGTGCAGGTGACGTGGTCGAGCGCCACCAGGTGAACCGTCGCCGTTGCTCCGCTGTAAGTAGCCGTGCTCGCGCCGGTGGCGCTCAGGCAGCCTAGAGATGTGAGGCGATAGTTGTCGACCGCGCCCTCGGTCACGGTCCAGTCGCCCCCGCCGGCGCGGTAGAAGTCGAGCGATTGACCGTCTGTGAGCTGGAACCCACTTGGGTCGAACGAGAGATTGCCGTTGAACGGGAAGGCCGGATTGGTCCCGGCGGGAGCGCCGACAACGTCCTTCTTGATCGTGATGGTTCCGCTCGTCGGCGGCGGCTTGACGTAGTAGGCGTAGCAGAACACGTGGTTGACGCCCTGGGGGAAGAAGATGAACTCGACGTTGTCTCCGTTCAGGTTGTCGGTCGCGCAGCGCAGCGTGCCGAACGCGTACTCGGGATCCCCGGGGGCGGTGATGAAGAACTTGTTCGCGAGCACGGGATCGGTCGGAATGCCTCCCTGCGCCCACAACCGATCCGGCTCGCCAGCTTGTTCGATCTGATCGCGGGTCAGATAGACGGTCACGGCGCCGGCGAGGAACGCGCCCGGGACCGGCCGGCCGTTCTGATTCAGAAGCGGCGTCGCGAGCTTCGTGACGATCGAGGTGTCGTAGGCGCCGGTGACCTTCGACAACGAGCCCCACACCCCGGTCACAGCGCGGCTCTCGTAGTCCGTGCCGAGCGCGAACTCCCAGCCCGGGAGCGGCTGGCAGGCGTCCTGGGGAGGCAGGCCCTCATACGCCGGGTTGACCAGGATGCCGCTCTCGTCGTACTGGGTGTCGGGCCCCAGGTCCATCAGGCTTTCGACGATGTCGTTGCGCGCCCGATTGGCGTAGATGTCGGTGTACGCCGGGCACCAGCGGGCAACGAAGGTGACCGAGTACCTCAACCCATGTCCGCGTGCCAGCGCTGGCGTCGCGGCCGCCGCGAACACGAGCCACACCGCGCACAGCGACCCTGCCAACAGCACCTTGCGAAGCCGCGCTCGTGGCGTCGGCCTTTTGGACGATCCGCTTCCCACCTCAGTGAGCACCCTATAAGCGCCGCTTTAGTAATCCCAGGGTGCACGCAAGCGTCTCGCCCGGGTGTAGGCAAGAATCTCGCCGCCGCCGGTGCGCCAGATGTTCAGCTCGCGGCGCGGGCCTCGCCGGCCTGAAGCAGCCGCTCGCGCAGCTCGGCTTCGAGCTCGGGCGACGGGTCGAACGCGTCGATGCCCGGCAGATCGTCGAGCGCGGTGAGCCCGAAGAGCTTCAGGAACAGATCGGTGGTCCGGTAGAGGACCGCTCCGAACTGCGAACGGCCGGACTCCTCGACGAGCCCCCGCTCCAGCAGCGTGGACGCGGCCGACTCGGCGTTGACGCCTCTGATCCTGGCGATCTCGGGCCGGGAGACCGGCTGCAGATAGGCGACGATCGCGAGCGTCTCGGCCTGGGCGGGTGTGAGCGCGGGGGTGCGCGGCTTTGCCAGCAGCCGGCGCGCGGCGGGTTCGGCGTCGGGGTGGGTCGATAACGCCCAGCCGCCCGCGAGCTCGCGCAGCACGAGTCCGCGCCGCTCGAACTCGTAATGCTCGCGGAGCCGCTCGAGCGCCGAGACGACCTCGTGCAACTCGGCGCCGGTGGCGTCCGCGAGCGCGTCGGCGTCGACCGGGTCCGGGCTGAGGAACAGGAGCGCCTCGATCGTGCTCTCGAGCCCGAGGCTCACGCGGTCAGCCGCTCCTCGGGCCGGATCGCCGCCCGTCCGTGTTGGGCGCCGTTCGCGGCGATTGTGATGTCGCCGAAGGGCTCCTCCTGGGTCCAGGTGAGCTCGCCCTGCTTGTGGAGCTCGAGCAGCGCGTACAGCGTGACTGCGATCGTCACTCGATCGGCCTGGACAACCGCCTCGTCGAACGAGAAGCTGCCGCGCCGCAGCATCATGCGCAGGTGGGCCAGCCGTTCGGCCACGGTGACCCGGGACCCGACCATGTGACTCACGTTGACCGGCTCCGGGATCTCGAGCAGCCCGCCGAGCGCCGCCGCCAGCGTCGCCGGGTCGTAGACCGCGCTGGCCTCGGTCATCGATGCGCGTCGCAGCGACGGGGGCAGCGGCGCCGAACGGAACCGATGCCCCTCCTGGGCGGTGAGGCGTTCGCGCAACTCCGCCGACGCGGCACGGTAGCGGTGGGCGTCAAGCAGCCGCGCAAGCAGCTCTTCGGCGGCCTCGCCCGGGTCGAGCTCGATCAGCTCCTGCATGTCCTCGCCGGGCAGCAGCAGCCGCGATTTCAGCTCGAGCAGCGCCGCGATCAGCACCAGGAACTCGGTGGCGGCCTCAAGCTCGAGCTCGCCGCGGCTCTCGAGATGGTCGATGTAGGCGATCACGACCTCGGCCAGATCGACCTCGAGCAGGTCGATCTCCTCGCGCAGGACCAGCGTCAACAGGAGATCGAACGGGCCCGCGAAGACGTCCAGATCCAGCTCGAGGTCGGCGATCCGCATCGTTCAGGCAGGCTAGCGGCGGGGGCGGACCGGTCCGACGCCCATCGCCTGGCGAACGTCGAGGAGCGTGTCGGCGGCGATTGCGTGCGCCTTCCCGGCGCCGTCGCCGAGAATCCGCTCGAGCGCCGGCTCGTCGGCGCGGAGCTCCTGGTAGCGCTCGCGAACGGGCGCCAGGTACTCGACGACGGCCTCGCCGACGGCCTGCTTGAACGCTCCGTAACCCGACCCGTCGAACGTCTGTTCGATCTCCTCGGGCGCGGTGGCGCGAACCGCCGCGAGGATCTCGATCAGGTTGGTGATCCCCGCCTTGTCGGGGGCCCGGACCACCTCGCTCCCGGAGTCGGTCACCGCGGAGCGGAACTTCTTGAGGATCGTTTCGGGCTCGTCGAGCACGAGCACGGTGCCCTGAGGACTCCCGCCGGTCGTCGACATCTTCTTGTCGGGCATTTGAAGGTCCATGATCCGGGCGCCGACCGCGGGAAGGCGCAGCTCGGGCACGACCAGCGTCTCCCCGAAGCGGCCGTTGAACCGCTCGGCGACGTCGCGCATCAACTCGACGTGCTGGCGCTGGTCCTCCCCCACCGGCACCTCGTTCGCCCGGTAGGCGAGCACGTCGGCGGCCTGGAGCACCGGGTAGAAGAACAGCCCGCCGGACACGAGGTCGCGCTGGGCGCCCGCCTTGTCCTTGAACTGGGTCATGCGGTTGAGCTCGCCGAACGAGGTCACGCTCGAGAGCAGCCAGCACAGCTCCGAGTGCTCCTGGACGTCGCTTTGGCGGAAGAAGATGCACCGCTCCGGGTGCAGGCCGGCCGCGAGCAGCATCGCCGCGGTGTCGTAGACCGCCTCGCGCAGCGCCGCGGGCTCGTATGGGACCGTGATCGCGTGCAGGTCGACGAGGCAATAGATCGCCTCGCCGCGATCCTGGCCGGCGACCCATTGCTCGATCGCGCCGATGTAGTTGCCGAGGTGCTTGCGTCCGGTCGGCTGGATGCCCGAGAAGATCCGCATCGCCGTCTCAGGCTACCCGGAGCGGACGCGACGCGGCTAGCTGTCGGCGAGCAGCTTGTCGAGCGGCGTCTGCGCGGTGGTCCCGGCCGGCTTCGGGGGCCGTTCGTTGCGCAGCATGTACGCGGCCACGACCCCGCCGATCGCCCCGCACACGTGCCCTTGCCAGGAGATCCCGGTGTGGGGCACGACGCTCGAGTACAGCGCGCCGCCCCAGACCACGCCGACGACCAGGCCGATCAGCAACTCGAGGATGTTCCGGTTGAAGAACCCGCGCGTGAACAGGTAAGTGGCGTAGCCGAACACGACTCCGCTCGCCCCGATCGTGTACTCGGGGATCCCGGTCGACGTGTGGGCGGGGGAGACGAGCCACGTCCCGATCCCGCCGACGACGATCACGATCAGCGTCACGAGCGCGAACCGCTTGGCCCCCTGGAACGCGATGATCACGCCCATGAACACGAACGGGACCGTGTTCGCGATCAGGTGCTGCCAGCTCGCGTGGATGAACGGCGCGGTGAAGATGCCCCAGATGTGATCGATGCTCCGGGGCAGGATTCCGTCGCTGTCCAGATGATTCGAATCGAGCGTGTTGATGAGCTCGATGAACCACATCAGCACGACGACCCCGGCAAGCACCGCGAGCCCTTCGAGCTGCGTCTGACCTGTGCGTGCGCGAGGCGGGCGAGACGTTCGGGGCGCGGTCGGTGGGCCTGGAGCCGTGGTGCTCACGCGCTTAAGGATCGCAGGTGCGTCGCAGATCCGGTGAAGCTGTGGCTAAGAATCGAGCACGGCGACCGCAACCGCCAGCGCTACCTCCGCGCGCGAGCGCAACGAGGGCGCGTGGACGAACTCCTCGGGGGTGTGGGCGCCGCCGCCTCGCGGGCCGAGCCCGTCGACGGTCAGCGGGATGTGCGGCGCGAAGTGGCTGGCGTCGCTGGCGCCGCCCCGGGGGCAGCCGATGATCGGGCGCTCGAGCCTCGCGCCGGCGCGCTCGAGCAGGCCGCGCGTTGCCTCGCGCGAGTCCATCCCCGGCCAGATCCGCAGCATCTTGGTGTCGAGGCCGACGTCGTCGAGCTCGTCGGGCACCGCCGCGCACACCGGGTCGAACGCCTCGCTCTGGTCGGCCCGCATGTCGAACAGCAACTCACCGTCGGCGGGCACGACGTTGAACGCGTCGCCCGACCGCATCACGGTCGGGACCACGCTGAGCCGCTCGGCGCCACCCGGGTCGTGATGCTTGGCGAGGTCGATGGCGGTCGCGGCGAGCGCCAGCAGCGCGTTCCGTCCCCGGTCGGGGGCGCTGCCGGAATGCGATGCGCGACCGGTCGCGACCACCCGCATGGTCCCGGCCGCCTTGCGGCGCACGATGACGGCCTCGTCGCCCTCGGAGGTCAGCTGCCCGCCCTCGAAGCACAGGCAGGCGTCGTAGGAGCCGAACCGCTCGATGTGGCGGAACTCGTGCCGGCGCCACTCCTCGTCGGTGACGAGCAGCAGGGTCACCTCCGCGAACAGCTCTGGGTGCGGCGCCAGCGCGCGCGCGACCCCCAGCGCGAGCACGTCGCCGCCCTTCATGTCGACGGTGCCGGGGCCGTAAAGGCGGTCACCGTCGCGCCGCAGCGGCGCGTGCGAGGCGTGCTCGATGACCGTGTCGACGTGGCCCAGCAGCAGCAGCCGGCCCGATCCCTGGCCGGCGATCCGCGCCACCATGTCATCGGCGCTCCCGGGCGTCGAGCACGGAACGCGCTCGATCTCGGCCTGCGGCGGCAGGAACGCGGCGCACAGTGCGATCGCTTCCTCGGCTCCCTCGACGTCCCCCGAGGGCGAGGACACGGCCACCAGCGCCTCGAGCTCGCGCGTTGCCCGCGCGGCGATCTCGGCGGCGGCGTCAGCGACGAACTGGTCCATCCGCGTACGGTCCGGACCGTGCGAGTGCCAGCACCTCGCCGGCGGGGAGCGTCTGGGGAGCCCGGCGCTCGCGCACGTGGCGCGCCGACAGCTCGCACAGAGCGTCGTTGACCGGGGTCGCCACCCGGTGCAGGCGACCGAGCAGCGCGATCTCGCCGTTCAGGTAGTCGGTCTCCACCGTCGGCATCCCGCGGGCGATGCTCTGGCGGGTCGAGGAGCCGGCGCGCTCGCGGCCGGCGATCGGCTGGACGTCGAGCCGCTCCCACCGGGCTTGGACCTCGTTGACGTCTTCGGCGACGAACTCGATGCCCGCGGCGTTGAGCGCGGCGCGGCCCTCCTGTTGAGCCAGCTCGATCACCTCGCCAGCGGCCGGCCCCGGCTCGCAGATCGCGTCGACGGCATTGGCCAGGTTCCCGAGCAGCTTCGCGTGCTTGAAGCGCATGATGTCCGGCCGCGCGACCGAGCTGAAGTCGGACTCGCCGAGCGCCTGCGCGATCTCCTCGGACAGCGCGTCGAGACCCTCCGGGTAGCGGCCGACGTCGATCACGCCGGTACGCTGGGTCCCGTAGGACTGGACGATCCCCGGCTCGAGGTGCGCGGTCGGCGACATCACGACCGCGCCGTATACGTTCGCGAACAGCCGCAGTGCGATCCGCTCGTTCTCGACCGCGTTCTGGAGGCACACCACAGGCGTGCTCGCCGGCGCGGCGGCGCGCAGCGCCTCGAGCGCGCCCGCCGTGTCCTGGCTCTTGGTCGCCACCATCACGACCTCCTCGCCCACGAACTCGAGCGCGGACGGTGAGTCGGCCACCGGTATCTCGAGCACCGCGCTCCGGCGCGGCGTCTCGAGCTTCAGGCCGTGGTCGCGGATCGCGTCGTAATGAGCGCCTCGGGCGATCAGCGCGACGCCGTAGCCGGCCTGGTGCAGGTTCGCGCCGACGACACCGCCGATCGCGCCCGCGCCGAAGATCACGAACCGCATGCGGTCAGGCTAGTCCCGGTCCATCGTCTGGCGAACGACGGGGTGGCGCGCGGCAGCCGCCTCGTCCAGGCGTCTCACCGGCGTCGTGTACGGCGCAGCCCGCGCGATCTCCGGGTCCTCGGCGGCCTCTTTGAGGATGTCGGCCACGATCCCGGCGAAGTGGTCGAGCGTCTCCTTCGTCTCGGTCTCGGTCGGCTCGACCATCAGCGCCTCCTCGACCACGAGCGGGAAGTACACCGTCGGCGGATGCACGCCATGGTCGAGCAGCCGCTTGGCCAGGTCGAGCGTCTTGATCTGCAGTTCGCGGCGCATCGGCTCGCCCGAGAGCACGAACTCGTGCATGCACAGCCGGTCGTAGGCGACCGGCAGGTATTCGGCGACGCCCGCTTGTCGCAGCTTGGCGACGAGGTAGTTTGCATTGAGCACCGCGGTCTCCGAGGCCTCGCGCAACCCGGGCGCCCCGAGCGAGCGGATGTACGCGTACGAGCGGACGAACACCCCGTAGTTGCCCTGGAACCCGCGCAGGCGCCCGATCGACTTCGGGCGGTCGTAGTCGAGGTCGTAGAACGCGTCGGATCCGTTGGTGGTCGATTCGCGACGGACCACCTGCGGCCGCGGCAGGTACGGCTCGATCCGCTCGGACACCGCCACCGGGCCGGCGCCGGGACCGCCGCCGCCGTGGGGCTGCGTGAACGACTTGTGCAGGTTGAAGTGGACGATGTCGAAGCCCATGTCGCCCGGGCGGCTGATCCCCATGATCGCGTTCAGGTTCGCGCCGTCGTAGTAGAGCGTCGCCCCGACCCCGTGCACGATCCGCTCGATCTCCTCGATCCCGGTCTCGAACAACCCGAGCGTCGAGGGATTGGTGAGCATCAGGCACGCAACGTCCTCGTCGGCCTTCGAGCGCAGGTCGTCGAGATCGACGTTGCCGCTGGAGTCGATGCCGACTTTGACGACCTCGTAGCCCGCCATCGTCACCGTCGCCGGGTTGGTGCCGTGCGCGGTGTCGGGCGTCAGCACCTTGGTCCGGCGCTCGCCGCGGTCCTCGTGGAGCGCTCGCGTGAGCAGCACGCCGGCAAGCTCGCCCTGCGACCCTGCGCTCGGTTGGAGCGAGACGTGTGGGAGGCCGGCGATCTCGCCGAGCGCGTCCTGCAGGCGCCACATGAGCTCGAGTGCGCCCTGGGCGTTGCGCGGATTCTGGAGCGGGTGAAGCCGCGCGTGGCCCGGCAGTCCGGCGACGCGCTCGTGCAGCTTGGGGTTGTGCTTCATCGTGCACGAGCCGAGCGGGTAGAAGCCGGTGTCGAGATCGAAGTTCCGTTTGGACAGCCGGTTGTAGTGGCGCACGATCTCGGGCTCCGGGACCTCGGGCAGGCGCGCCGGCTCGGCTCGTCGCTGGTCCGGTGGAAGCAGTTCGTCGAGCGGGCGCTCGGGAACGTCGAGCTTCGGGGGGGTGAATGCCCTGCGGCCGGCCTTCGAGCGCTCGAAGATCGTCAGCGTGTCGTCGGCTTCGCGGATCATGCTCGTGTCTTTGATGCCCCGGCCGTGCGTTCCGCCGCGATCGCGGCGTTGAGCGCGTCGGCCAGACGATCGATATCGGCGTGTGTGCGCCGCTCGGTGATAGCGACGAGCAGCCCGTTGTCGTACTCGGGGTAGTCGCGTCCGAGCGCGTAGCCCGGGTTGATCCCCTGCTCCTGGCAGCGGGCGATGACGCGCTGCACGGGCGCGTCGAGGTTGATCGCGAACTCGCGAACCACGGGGCGGTCGTGGATTTGCGTAACGCCATCGATCGCGTTGAGGCGGTCGCGCGCGTACGCGGTCCGCTGGAGCATCAGCTCGACGAGCTCGATGATCCCCTGCCGCCCGAGCCAGCTCAGGTAGATCACGCCGGCGAGCGCGTTCAGCGCCTGCGCCGTGCAGATGTTCGAGGTCGCCTTCTCGCGGCGGATGTGCTGCTCGCGCGTCTGGAGCGTCAGCACGAACCCGCGCTTGCCGTCGAGGTCCTTCGTCTCCCCCGCGATCCGGCCTGGCATGCGACGCATCAGCGCCTCGGTGGCGGCGAAGAACCCGAACGACGGGCCGCCGAAGTCGAGGCGGTTGCCGAGCGTCTGGCCCTCGCCGACCGCGATGTCGACGCCGCACTCGCCGGGGGTCTTGAGCAGCGCGAGCGGGAGTGGGTCACACGCTGCGATTGTGAGCGCGCCGGCTCGTTTTGCCTTTTCCGCGAGGGCGGTCAGGTCCTCGACCGCGCCGAGGAAGTTCGGCTGCTGAACGATCACCGCGCTGACGTCGTCGCCGAGGCTTTCCAGGTTGGTGACCCCGTTGCCGAGCGGAGCCTCGACGACCTCCATCTCCCAGGCGTGCGCGAGCGTGCGCAGGCACTCGCGGGAGTGGGGATGGACGCCCCTGGAGATCACGAAGCGCTTTCGGTTATTCGTGTTCTTGGCCACGTAGCCCGCGGCCGCGACCGCACTCGGTCCCTCGTAGACCGACGCGTTTGACACCGGCAACCCGGTCAGCTCCGAGATCGCGGTCTGGTACTCGAACATCGCCTGTAGCCCGCCCTGAGAGATCTCGGGCTGGTAGGGCGTGTACGGCGTGAGGAACTCCGAGCGCAGGATGATCGAGTCGATCAGCGCCGGCGCGTAGTGGTCGTACATGCCCGCGCCGAGGAACGACACCTCATCCTCGGCCGAGGTGCTCCGGGCGGCGAGCGCACGCAGCTCCTCGAACACCTCCTGCTCGGATAGGCCCTCGCCCAGCGACAGCGGTCGACCCAGCCGCAGCCCGGCGGGGATGTCGGCGAACAGCTCCTCGATCGAGCCGACGCCGATCGCGCCCAGCATCTCGCTCAGATCGGCGTCGGTGACTGAGGTGTACCGGGTCATTGTTGGGTGTCGGGGGTCATGTTTGGGGTGTGGTCAGTCGAGGGTCGCCTGGTATTCCGCTGAATCCATCAGGGCATCGACCTCGGAGGGGTCGGACAGCTTCACCTTCACGAGCCAGCCTTCCCCGTAGGGGTCCTCGTTGATCGTCTCGGGCTTGTCGGCGAGCGACTCGTTGATCGCGGTGACTTCGCCCGACAGCGGCGCGAACACGTCGGACACCGCCTTCACCGACTCGACCTCGGTGTACGGCTGGCCCTTGCTTACCTCGGCTCCGACTTTCGGCGCGTCGAAGAACACGACCTCGCCGAGGGCGTCCTGGGCGTACCAGGTGATCCCGAAGGTGGCGCTGTCTCCGTCGATCCGAGCCCAGTCGTGCTCGGCGTAGTACTTCAGATCTTCCGGATAGCTCGGGTCGGCCATGTCCGCGGTCACGCTTCCTTTCTGTAGAGAGGCCTGCGCATGATCACGGCCGGACGCACCCGGCCGCGCACGTCGATCTCGATCTGCGTGCCCTCGTCGGCACGCGCGCTGGAAACGTACGCCATCCCGATCCCGCGCTCCAGACACGGCGAGAACGTGCCGCTCGTGACCTCGCCACCGCCGACGACGGAGTTGCCCTGGCGCGGAATGCCCTGCCCCTCGATCGCGAACGGGACGAGCTTCTCCCGCGTGCCGTTTTTGCGTGCTGCGGCTACCACCTCCGCGCCGATGAATCCGGTTTGCTCCTTGCAGCACCACCCGAGGCCGGCCTCGATCGGGTTCCGGCCCTCGTCCATGTCGTTGCCGTACAGGTGGAAGCACACCTCGAGGCGCAGCGTGTCGCGCGCGCCGAGGCCGACCGGCGTCGCGCCGGCCTGCGTGATCGCGTCCCACACGCTCGTCGCGTCGTCGGGGCGGAGCAGCAACTCAACCCCGTCCTCGCCGGTGTAGCCGGTGCCGCACACGAGCATGGCCGCTCCCGCCACCGTGCGCTCACACACGCGGAATCGCCCCGGCAGGTTGCCGTCGGCCAGGCTTCGCACGATCCCGCGGGCCTTCGGGCCCTGCACCGCAAGCATGGCGAAGTCCGCGGCGCGGTCGAACACGTCGACGTCGAACTCACCGGCGTGAGCCTGCATCCACTCGAGGTCCTTCTCGTGGTTGGCGGCGTTGGTGACCGTCAGGAACGTGTTGTCGGACAGGCGGTAGGTGAACAGGTCGTCGATCACGCCACCGTCCTCTTTCAACATCACGCTGTACTGCGCCCCGCCCTCGGGCATCCGGCGCAGGTCGTTGGAGAGAACTCGCTGGAGAAACTCGAGCGCCTGCGGGCCGGTCGTCTCCACCTGGCCCATGTGCGACACGTCAAACACGCCGGCGCCCTCCCGGACCGCGACGTGCTCTTCGCGGATTCCGGCGTACTGGACCGGCATCTCCCAGCCCGCGAATGGAACCAGCCTCGCGCCTGCCGCGGCATGGCGGTCATATAGGGGCGTGCGGCGCAGTTCGGTGGTGGACGACACCGTCACGGGAGGGTAGTACGCGGGCGGTGGCGGTGGCGGCCGTCCGTCATGGCGCCTGCCCGGCGGTCGCTTGCGCCCGCACCGACAGCCGCCACCGAGCCCACCGGACGCCCACACCGCCCCGCTGCCGGGTGCGCAACTCGCCAAAGCCCGACCTCGCCACCCGCCGCGTGCAGATAAGCGCCACCCCGGCGCTTATCTCGCCATGGTCGGGCGAGGGCACGGGGTTTGGCGAGTTAGACACCGCGCGGGGCCCCGCCGGACCTGAACAAAGCCCGAAACCCCCCAGCCAGCCGCAGGGCCCGCCCGGAGTCCACCCGGCCCGCGCGCCGGCGACCCCCGACCCCCCGGCGACCCCCGACCCTCACCGACCGCCCGTGCGTCGAGCGCCCAACCCCCTACGGGGGCGCGATCTGCTGCGTGGAGTGGTAGATCTGCGACACCACCGACCACGCCGGCTTGAAGTTGCCGTAGAAGTCGACGAGCCCCTTCTGGTTGAACGGCGGATCCGGCCGCGGGTCGCCGCCCGAGTACGTCGGGAACGCGACGTAGTCCTGTAGGGCGAAGTACATCGCACCCGACAGCCACGGCTTGGTCGCGAACACCCCCAGGTGGAACGCGACTGAGTTGGCCTGGAATGCGTACGTCCCGCGCTCCTCGACCGGCCCGTCGCGGTTCGCATCGAAGCCGAACTCGGTGATCATGATGGCCTTGGTCGGATAGCAGGCGCGGACGGTGTCGAGGAATGGGCTGAGCGCGTCACGGTCGTCGTCGCCACCGCCGCCGGCGTCGAACCAGCCGAAGTACTCGTTGTCCCCGATCACGTCGAGCGGCGCGTAGGCGCTCTGGCAGCCGAGGCCCGGCCAGTTGCTGACCGCCATCCCGACCGGCCGGGTGGGGTCGAGCTTCTTCGCGAGCGCGGTGGCGCCGGCGATGTAGCGCGCCTCGGCTCCCGTTGCCGGCGAGGGCAGCTCGTTGCCGATCGACCACAGCAGGATCGACGGGTGGTTTTCGTTCGAGAGGATGTTGTCCTCGAGCATCGCGTGCGCCTGGGCGAGCCAGCCGGGCTGCCCGAGGTACTGCGACTGCACCTGGTAGACGGGGATCTCCGACCAGATCAGGATCCCGTCGCGGTCGGCCATCTCCTCCATCTCGGGACCGACCGGGTAGTGGGCGCGGATCACGGTGGCGCCGAGTTGCTGCACCCACGACATCAGCTGCGCGTCCTGCGCCGGCGTCATCGCGGCCCCCGTTTGCAGCGTCTGCTCGTGCAGATCGACGCCGCGGAGGTTCAAAAACCGGCCGTTCAGCTCCAGACGTCCGCCCACCACCTGGATCGTCCGAATACCGCTGTACGTGAAGTAGCCCTGGAGGGGTCGGCCGCGGGAGTCCGACAGCGTCAGCGTCGCGGTGTACAGCTTCGGGTGGCCGGGGGCCCACAGCGACGGATGCGAGATCAGGACGGAGGCGTGCGCGGTCCACGAACCACCCGGCGCCAGCGTCGCCGACCCGAACTTGAGCGACTTGCCTCCGTACACGCCGGTCAGCGCCACCTTCTGCCGCGAGCCGGTCACGTTGCGCACCAGCACCTGCTCGACGATGTCCGCGTCGCACTTCGGGCAGCGGTGAAGCGTCTGGATCTGAACCTGCGACAGGTCGGCGGTCTGCACCGCGCGCAGGTAGACCTCGCGCAGGATCCCGCCATAGTTCCACCACTGGCCTCCCGGACCGGGCGGCAGGTCGGCGGCGGTCCGCTCGTTGTCGACGCGCACGATCAGGCGGTTGACGCCACTGCGCAGGCCGGTCAGGTCGAGCTCCCATGGCACATAGGCGCCGGCGTGGGTGCCGATCTCGCGCCCGTTGAGCCACACGGTGGCGCGGTAGTTGACCGACTCGAAGCGGATGATCCAGTGCCGGTTGGCCTTCGGGACGTAGCTCGCGAACGCGCCGGCGGGGAGCGTGAAGTCCCGTCGATACCACCCGACGTAGCCGTTCATGCTCGTCTGCGAGAAGTCGCCGGCGTTGTAGGCGTTGGGAACAGTGGTCGTGGACCACCCGTCGGTCGAGGCGACGTTCCGGTACCAGCCCTCGGAAAGCCCCACGTCGGACATATCGGCGCGGTACAGCCACGTCCCCCCGAGCAGATAGCGGCCGGACTGACCGTCGCTGTACCACGCGCCCTTGGTCGGCGGCGAGGGGCTGTACGCAGGTCCCTGGGCGCGGGCAAGCGAGCTCGCGGCCAGCGGCACCGCCAACACGAACGCCAGGATCACCGCGCGCCGGATCACTTGCCGCCGGACCCCGACTTCCCGCTCGCCGACGCCGACTGGATCTTCAGGTGCCGCACCACCTTGGTCTGATTGCCGGCGCGGTCGACGACTGTGACCGTGATCGTGTACCGGCCTGCCCGGCGGTACACGTGCGCGATCCGGTGGGTGCCGAGCTTGACGTGCGTGCTCGTCCGGTCACCCCAACGGATCGTCACCGTGGCCACGCCCGAGGCCGGTGCGGGGTCGCGGTAGCTCACGCGGAGGATCTCGTTCGAACCCGCGCGGCGCGGACCGGACTCGGTCACCTTCACGACTGGCGGGACGGTGTCGACGAAAATCCGCCCGACCTTCGACCCCGCCGTCAGGCCCGCCGGATTGCTCGCGGTGACGAACCAGGTATTCGACCCGCCGCGCAGCGGGGCCGGGACGCGGAGCGAGCTGCCCTGGGTCTGGCCGACCTGGACGCCGTCGACCGTCACCGTGAAGGTGATCGGTCCCCACCGGCCGCTCGCCGGCGTCCAGCTGAGCACCGGCTGCGCGCTCCTCGAGTACGACGTCGTCTTGGACACGGTCGCCGCGCCCGGCGGCTGGTACAGCTGATCGGCCACGATCTGTGTGCCGGCGCCGCTTCCCTGCACCCACGCGACCGCGGCGTCGCCGCCCGCGTCGCCGCCGGCCGCGAGCCCGAGCGCCGCGTTGGTGGCGCCCTCGGCCGGCGAGGACAGCACCTCCTCGGGGCCGAGCGTCGAGGCGCGCGGCTCGTACCGAAGCCGGATCTCAGAGGGTCCTGTCGTGCCGGGAGTCTGCTGCCAGGCGACGAGGGTCGAGAACAGCCCGGCGATCCCGGGCACCGGGTAGGTCGGCGCGGTCGCCGCCAGGCTGTTGACCTGGAGCACCGAGCCGTACGCGCCGTCGTTCCCCAGCTCCATCGCCGTGACGGCGTTCGTCTGCTGCCCGGCGGCGGTCACGAACCCCTGGCCGTATTCGGTCATCGCGACGTCGGGGTCCTCAGCGCTCTCCGCGCCCGGCGTCGACAGCCCGTCGGCCGGGTCGATGCCGTCGTACTCGGACCCGCGCAGCCGGTTCACGAGGACGCGCGACTGGTCCACCCCGCCGCACGACACGGTCTCCTGGAAGGCAACGTCCGCGTAGGAGGAGTCGCCGCCGGCCGAGACCGCCGGCTGGCCGGCCGACACCTCACCACATCCCGACAGCGACGCGACATCCGCCTGCTCGTCGATGACGCTCGGCGCAGTTCCCCACACCTTCCGCGTAAAGATGTGCCCGCCTTCGCCCCAGGCGACGATCGCCACCCCGTCGCCCGCGGCGGCGACGGCCGGCGCCCCCGACCCGGTCCCGGCGTCGTCGGCGGGGGTGTCGTTGAGCGCGGCGCCCTCGAGCGACCACGCCCCGTTGTCGTAGTACGCAGCCCGGACGTCGTGTCCGCTGCCGTCGGTGACGGTGAAGGCCAGGTAGCCCTTGCCGAAGTTGGTCATCTCGAGCGACGGGTTGCTCGCGCCGGCGGCGAGCGCATCCGGGGCGCCGAACGGCGCCGTGGTGCTCGCGCGGTCGACGACGTACAGCTGTCCGCCGTTGATGAACCCGATCAGGAGCACGCCCCCGTTGCCGGCGGCGATCACCGGCTGGGACGAAGCGCCGGCGAGCCCGGCGTCGACCTCGACCGGCGACCCGAACTGGCCGCCGACGAGCGCCGAGACGAACACGCGCTGGATCCCGGAGACGAGCTTCGTGTAGACGAGCCCGCCGGTGCCGTCGCGGGCGATCGACAGCCCGCCGAGCCCGGTGATCGCGGCGCTCGGCCCGTCGATCACGATCGGCGGCGCCTGCGAGGGCTGGGCCAGCGCCGCGCCGGGCCACGCGGCCAGCGCGGCCGCCGCCCCAACCGCAACCGAAACCACCACGACCGTGCCGAAAGCGGGCAGCGCAAAGCGCGGCGACTCACCCTGCATCAGTTGTCGGCCGTAACGTCTGACGGGATTACAACAACCAGCACGCCGCAGGGTTGCGGCGCACCGGATGAAGGATCGTTAACAGACGGTTCAGCGGTCCTTGAGGAACGACGGGATGTCGATCTCGTCGTCGCGGATCTCGAGTGAGGAGCGCTGGTCGTCGTCCATCGTGACGTCCCGGTCTCGCCCGCGCCGGCGGGTGGACTCGCGAGCCTGGCTCGGCCGCGCGTACCGGTGGTCGAAGCCGGTGGCGATCACCGTGACGCGGACCTCGTCGCCCATCGAGTCGTCGATGACCGCGCCGAAGATGATGTTCGAGTTCTGGTCGGCGGCGCTCTGGACGATCTCCGCCGCCTCGTTGACCTCGAACAGTCCGAGGTCGTGGCCGCCCGTGATGTTGAGCAGGATGCCGGTGGCGCCCTCGACGGACTCCTCGAGCAGCGGCGAGGAGATCGCCGCCTTGGCCGCCTCGGCCGCCCGGTTCTCGCCGCCGGCGTTCCCAATTCCCATCAGCGCTGTGCCGGCGTCGTGCATGATCGTGCGGACGTCGGCGAAGTCGAGGTTGATCAGACCCGGGATCGTGATCAGGTCGGTGATGCCCTGGACGCCCTGTCGCAGGACGTTGTCGGCTTCGCGGAAGGCGTCGAGGATCGTCGTGCGCCGCTCGACGATCGCGAGCAGTTTCTCATTGGGGATCACGATCAGCGTGTCGACGTTCTCGCGCAGCTTGGCGATGCCGTCCTGAGCTTGACGGGCGCGGTGCGTGCCCTCGAACGCGAAGGGCCGGGTGACGCACCCGACGGTCAGCGCGCCGATCTCGTTCTTGGCGATCTCGGCGATCACCGGGGCCGCGCCGGTGCCGGTACCGCCCCCCTCGCCCGCCGTGACGAACACCATGTCCGCGCCCTTCAGCGCCTCCTTGATCTCGTCGCGCGATTCGGCCGCCGCGCCCTGGCCGACCTCTGGGTTGGCGCCCGCGCCGAGGCCCTTGGTCAGGTCGTGGCCGATGTTCAGCTTGATGTCGGCGTCGCACATCGCGAGCGCCTGGGCATCGGTGTTGCAGGCGATGAACTCGACCCCGCGCAGACCGGCATCCACCATGCGGTTGACCGCATTGGTGCCGCCGCCGCCGACGCCGACGACTTTGATGACTGCGAGATAACTGCCGCTTTCCATTGATGACCGTCCGACCCTTGAGTTAGCGTTGAGCGTTTTGTGGTCAGTCGCTCGTAGCGGGAGTTTCGCACGTTATTCCCTGGAGTTGCGGGAAGTCAACGTCAGCCCGCCTGACGCAAGGTCTATTGCAGATCGCCCAACCCTCGACGACCTCCAAAGACTTGCCAAATTTCGAGGCTCAAGCTCGAGTCGAGGGTTAGGCTCCACCGGTTGAGGCTGAGGCTTGGTCGGGCGAGGCCGTCTGGCCCCCGGCGCCTCCGGCGCTTGTCTGCGAGCCGGTCGTGGCCAGACCCGCCGCTGAGAGCGCCTCCGAGCCGACGCCCGCGGCCGGTCTCGCCGGGTCGGTCACGTCGATGTACGTCGCGCCCACCGAGGTCGGCGCGGCCAGCACCTCGGTCGCCGCTACCCACTTCGCGTGCAGCAGCGTTGGGGTGCCGAAATAGATCGTCGGGCCGGAGCGAAGCTGCACGACGAGGCCGTGGGGCGCGCTCGTCGTGACCTGGCTGATCTTCGCCAGGAGCGGCTCGGGCGTCGCCGCGAGGAGCGCCAGCGCGTTCAATGCAGTCGGGTCGGTGACTCGCGACCCGCCCGGGAACGCCCGCACCGGGACCTTCGGGAGTGAGGCCGTGGGCGCGTCGTGGATCACCGTGCCGTCAGGGCTGGCGGCGACCGTCTGCCCGCCGGCGACGAGCGCGGCCACCGGAAGCTGCTCGACCACGCGGATCCGCATCCCGTGCGGGAACTGGGTGCTGACCCGCAGATCCTTGACCATCGGGTACGGCGCCACCGCGGTATGGAGCTGCCCGAGCTTGACGTCGAGGGTGGTCATGTTCCGCGCCGCCAGCACGAGCACGGAGCGGATCTGGCCCGCGTCCGGACCCGAGACGCCAGTGACCGTGACTCGCCGCACGGCGACAAGCGAGGAGTCGCGGAGCCACACCCACCCGGCGCCGAGCAACACGAGCGCCGCGAGAGTCGCCGCGATCAGCTTGACCCGGAGCCGCACCCGGCCCTTCGCGACGATCATGCGCGCGCCTTCGCGATCGTCATGCCCGGCTCCACTCAGCCGGGAAATCGACCGGTCCAAGCACCTGGACCTCGGGCTCGAGCTCGATGCCGAACCGCTCCTTGACCCGCCGGCGCCCCTCGGCCATGACCGCGACGACGTCGGCGGTCGTCGCGTCGCCGTGGTTCTCGACGAAGTTGGCGTGCTTGGCGGAGAACCCGGCGCCCCCGACGCGCAGCCCCCGGCAGCCGGCGGCGTCAAGCAGCTGCCCGGCGGTGCGGTTCTCGGCCCTCGGGTCGTCGGGGTTCTTGAAGGTCGACCCGAACGTCTTGATCCCTGACGGCTGGGCGGCCCTCCGGCGCGCTCGCATGTCGGCGAGCGTCGCCTTGACCTCGTCGCTCACGGCCGCGGCGAGGGCGAACGAGGCCCGGGCCACGACCTCGCCGGGCACGAGGCTCGACCGCCGGTAGGCGAACCCGAGCTCGTCCGGGGTCCGGCGCTCGGTTCCGCTCGGCCCGACGACGTCGACCCACTCGAGCACGCGCGCGAGCTCTCCCCCGTATGCGTTGGCGTTCATCCGCACCGCGCCGCCGACCGTCCCGGGGATGCTGACGCCGAACTCGATGCCGGTCAGGCCGGCCTGCGCAGCTCGAGCCGACACGGTCGGCAACCGCGCGCCGCCCCCGCAGCGAATCTGCGTTCCGTCGAGTTCGATCGTGCTCAGCTCCTTGTCCAGCTTGAGGACCAGTCCGCGGACGCCCACGTCCGCCACGAGGAGGTTCGACCCCGACCCGACGACCCCTACCTGATGCCCGTCGGCATCAGCCCACGCGAGCAGCAGCTCGAGGTCCGCGAGCGACCCGGGCCGCGCGAACAGCTCGGCCGGCCCGCCGGTGCGGATCGTCGTCAGCCGGGCCAGCGGGTAATCCCGCTCCACGCCACGGGGCAGCTCCGTCATGACGTGGAGGCTAGATACCCGCCCGGCGACTCCCCTCCTCACGCCGGCGGGCGCGGTATTGGGCGGCCTTGACGCGGTTCTGGCACGCGGTGCTGCAGAAACGCCGGGATCCATTGCGCGAGACGTCGACGAACACGCGCTCGCAGCCGGGACCGGCGCACACCCCGAGCCGGTCGCCGTGTCCGCTCCCGAGCGCGTACGCGAGCCCGACCGCGCACCCCGCCGTCCAGCCCCGCACGAAGCCCACATCCGGTTGGTGGAAATGGAGATGCCAGGGCCCGTCGCCGTCGCGGTGGAGGTGCGGAGCCGCTCCGCAGAGGGCCATCAGGTCGTTGAGCAGCTTGGCCGCGTCGTCGGAACGACCGCCATCGATCGCGCCGAATACCTGCCGGAGCTTCCCGGCCAGCTCCCGCAGCCCGCGAGCCTGCTCGGCATCGGGGGACGCGTCGGGCCAGCTGTGACGACCACGTGGCTCGATCGCTGGGACGCCCAGCAGGAGACGTATCTGCCCGAACGCGAGGAGCGCTTCGAGGTGCTCGTCGACCTGCTCGAGGCGACCGCCGGCCCGCGCCCGAGGGTCCTCGACCTGGCCTGCGGGCCTGCGTCTCTCGCGTTGCGCGTGCTCGCGCGGCTGCCCGAGGCCTCGGTCGTCGGCGTCGACACCGATCCGGTCCTGCTGGCCCTCGCCCGGGCGGCCGGGCCGGCAAGCCTCGAGCTGGTGGACGCCGACCTGCGCCGGCCGGACTGGACCGAGCGGATCCCGGCCGGGCCCTACGACGCCGTGCTCTCCACGACCGCGCTGCACTGGCTCGAGCCCGACGCTCTCCGGTCCGTGTACGCGGCGTGCGCCCGACTCCTGCGTCCCGGCGGCCTCCTGGCCAACGGCGACCACCTCCACGACCTCGGGAACCCGAAGCTCGACGAGCTGGCGCGCGAGCTCGACCGGCGCCGGACCGAGCGCCACACCGGCGACGGCGAGGACTGGGCTGGGTGGTGGGACGCGATCCGCGCCGACCCCGAGCTGAGCCAGGCAGTGGCCGAGCGCGACCGCCTCCAGTTCGAGCACCCGGCGAAGACGGAGACGAACCTCGCCGTCCACGAGGGCGCGCTCCGCGACGCCGGCTTCGGTGAGGTGGGCGTGCTGTGGCGCAAGGGCACGAACGCGGTGCTCGCGGCGCTGCGGTAGGCGACCGCACCGCCTACGGGGACGAGCGACCGCGTCAGGCGACCAGCGACCGGGCCAGGGCGTCGACGTTGCCGGCGCCCATCGCCAAACAGAGATCCCCTCGACGCAGCGTGTCCGCCAGGAACCGCGAGGCGTCCTCGAACGAAGGCAGCCACGCCACCCTTCGCCCGTCGGCGAAGTCGGCCGCGCTCGCGGCCACGAGATGCCCGTCGACGCCCGGGAAGTCCTCGACGAGCTCGCGGGCGGGGTAGACCGCGAGCACGACCGAGATGTCCGCGCCGGCGAGCGCGCGGCCGAAATCTCGCGCGAGCGCGCGCGTGCGCGAGTAAAGGTGCGGCTGGAACACCGCCACCAGCCGCTCGGGCGCGAGCGTCCGGGCGGCGGCGATCGTCGCCGCGACCTCGGTCGGGTGGTGGGCGTAGTCGTCGTACACCGGGACGCCGGCCGCCGTCGTCCCGAGCAGCTCGAACCGCCGGCGCGCGCCCTGAAAGTCCGCGAGCGATGCCGCCGCGCGCGCCGCATCGGCCCCCGCGAGCGCCGACGCGGTCAACGCGCCGGCCGCGTTGAGAGCGTTGTGTTCGCCGGGGACCGCCAGCGACACCTCGATTCCCCGCCAGTGAAACTGCGACCCCCGCGGAGACATCGCGGTGTCAGTGGCGTCATAGACGAGCGCGCCGTCGGGGGCGAGCGCCCGGAGCGCCGGGCGGTCCCACACCACCGCGCCGAGCTCCGCGCGCCCCATGAACTCACGCAGCGTCTGTTCGAGATCGAGCCGCGAGCTATACGTCGAGTGATGGTCGAGCTCGGCGTTGGTCAGCACCGCGATCTCGGGCCACAGCCGGAGCAGCGAGCGGTCGGACTCATCCGCCTCGACGACGATCCACTCGCCGCTCCCCCAGCCGGCGTTGACCCCGGTGTCGCGAAGCTCGCCCCCGACTACGTAGGCCGGGTCGAGCCCGCAGCCGCGCAGGATGTGCACGATCATGGCCGCGGTCGTCGTCTTGCCGTGCGTGCCGGTCACCGCCAGGCAGCGGCGAAGCGCCGCGATCTGCGCGAGCAGCTCGGAGCGATGCAGCTCGCGTCCGCCGGCGGCAAGACGCTCGGGGTTGTCCGCCGGCACCGCGGTCGAGTACACGACCTCGGCGCCCGCGGGGACGTTCTCCGCCCGGTGCCCGAGCACGGGCTCGATCCCGTGCTCGCGCAGGCGCTCCGTGTAGCTCGACTGCGCCCGGTCAGAGCCGGTGACCGCGGCGCCGAGCTCGCTGGCGATGATCGCGAGCCCGCTCATCCCCGCCCCGCCGATGCCGACGAAGTGGAGCCTCCGTGCCGACCAGTCCTCGGCGGGCCGGGTCACTCCTCGCGCTCGAGCACGACCACCGGGATCTCGCGGGCCGTCTTGCGCTGGTACTCGTCGTAGGCGGGCCAGCGTTCGGCCATCATCTTCCAGAGGCCCGGCTTCTCGTCAGATGAGGCGGTGCGCGCCCGCGCCTTGAACCGATCGCCGCGCACCTGCACGGCCACCTCCGGCTCCGCCGACAGGTTCAGATACCACGCGGGATATTCGTCGGCGCCTCCCTTCGACGCGACCACGACGAAGTCAGCGCCGTCATGTCCGTAGATCAGCGGCGTGCTGCGCTGATCGCCGGAGCGCCGGCCGGTCGTCGTCAGGATCAACACCGTCGTTCCCTGCCATTCGTGACCCTCAACGCCATCGGTCTGCTGATACCGCCTGACATGCTCCTGGCCGAAAAGCATGGCTCCACCTCGATTCGGGGGTTTCCCGGGCGAGGCTATACAAAGCGTCCGTATTAGGGGTTTTGGGGCCGGCTGCGCCGGCATCCACTCAACGGTCCCGCGCGACGGCCAGCACCTCGTGCGCGATATCTCGAGCCGCCTCCGGACGCGCGAGCGCCGCCGACGCCTGCGCCATCGCCGCCAGCCGCCCCCGATCGGCGAGGAGGCCGCCCACCTCGTTCGCGAGCCGGGCGCCCGTCAGCTCGCTGTCCGGGATCACGACCGCGGCGCCGGCACGGGCCATGAAGTTCGCGTTGGCCGTCTGGTGGTCGGCAGTCGCGTAGGGATAGGGCACGAGCACTGCGGGCTTGCCGTGCGCGGCGATCTCGAAGATCGAGCCGCCGGCTCGCGCCACGACCAAATCGCTCGCGAGCAGCGCCTCGCCGAATTGCGGGATGTACCCGCGGAGGTCGTAGTGGCCGCCTGGCGCGACCAGGCCCTGGATATCGCGCAGATCGCGATCTCCGGCGGCGTGCAGGACCCGAAACCGCGCGCCCGCGAACGCGTCCACCGCCGCCAGATTGATCGACCGGGCACCTTGGGACCCGCCGAACACGACCACGCACGACTCGTGCGTGCCGATCCCGAAGCGGGCCCGCGCCGCCCGCCAGTCGGTGGCGGGCGCCGGCACCGGGCGCCCCGTGACCACGTAGCGAGAGCCGTGGCGACCCTCGATC
This sequence comes from uncultured Solirubrobacterales bacterium, assembly GCA_963701945.1. Taxonomy (GTDB): domain Bacteria; phylum Actinomycetota; class Thermoleophilia; order Solirubrobacterales; family Solirubrobacteraceae; genus Palsa-465. The sequence continues at coordinate 318,449 of CAVPBV010000006.1, forward strand.
GGAAACGCGAGGCACACGCGACGAGCGAACGGCGCGAGCAGTCGGTTGGTCAGCCCGAGATGGCTGTCGGCCTCCGTCAGCACGAGCGGAACCCGCGCGAGCACCGCAGCCAGGCCCACGGGCCCGGCGACGTAGCCGCCACCGCCGAGGATCGCCGCCGGCCGCAGCTCGCGGACGATCCGCCGCGCCTCCTGCACCGCCCCGGCGGCGACCAGCGCCGCCCGAGCGGCCGCCACCGGGCGGCCGCGCGGAAGCGGCGCTACGCGCAACGTACGCAGGTCGTAGCCCGCGGCCGGCACGAGCTCGAGCTCGGCGCGGTCGCCGCCGACGAACGTGACCTCTGCGCCCTCAGCCCGCAGCGCGTCGGCTACTGCCAGCGCCGGCACGACGTGCCCGGCGGTCCCGCCGGCGCCGATCACGATCCTCGGCGCTTTCAACTCTCGGTGTCCGGACTACTTGCAGCCGCCGCCCCGGGCGGGCGATGTTGAGCAGCAGGCCGACACCGACGAGCAGCACGCACAGATTCGTCGGCGCGTAGGAGATGAACGGCAGCGGCACACCGGTCAATGGGGCGATCCCGAGGACGACGAAGATGTTGAGGATCCCCTGGCAAAGAATCAGCGAGGTCAGCCCGGTCGCCAGGAGCTTGGCATACCGGTCCGCGGCACGGCGCGCGGTCCGCAGGCCGGCGTAGGCGATCATCCCGTACAGGCACACCACGCCGAGGATCCCGAGCACGCCGAGTTCCTCGCCGATCACCGCAAGGATGAAGTCGGTCTGAGCCTCGGGCAGATAGAAGATCTTCTGCACCGACCGCCCCAGCCCGACCCCGAACAGTCCGCCCGACCCGAGCGCGATTTGCCCCTGGACGGCCTGATAGCTGGCGCCGGACTTGGTCGCGGTCGCAAACGGGTGCAGGAACGACGTGAGCCGGGCGCGCTCGTACGGCTGCGCGGTGGCGAGCAGGATCACGCACAGGGCGACCACTCCGGCGAGCAGCGCGATGTAGCGCAACGGCAGCCCGGCGGCGACCAGCAACGCCGCGACCGACAGCGCCACCACGAGCGTCGTCCCGAGGTCCGGCTCGACCACGATCAGCAGGCACGCGGGGCCGGCGAGCACCGCGATCGGCGCCACTGCCTGGCGGAAGCTCTGCATGCGCTTCGGATGGTCGGCGAGATAGCGGGCGGTGTACAGGACGATCGCGAGCTTCATGAGCTCGGAGGGCTGGAACTGGATCGGGCCGGCCGCGAACCAGCGCCGTGCCCCGTTGACGACCACGCCGAAGCCGGGCACGAGCACGAGCACGAGCAGCGCGAACGAGGCCATCAGCAGCCCGTTCACGAGCTTCGGGGTGAAGATCTCGAGGCCTCGGCGTGAGATCACGTGCATAGCTGCGAGCCCGATCGCGCCGAACACCAGGTACCGCACGAACTCCCCGGCGCCGCTTCCGCCGCTCGACAGCGCCCCCAGCGGCGAGGACGCGCTGTAGACCATCACCGCTCCGAACGCGAGCAGGCATAGCGTCGCGGTCATCAGCATGCGGTGCTCGAGTGGCGGTGGGACGCGGCGTGCCGCGGAGCGCTTCGCCGTTCCTGCCCGCGAAGCGCCCTCGCGGGTCGGGCCGGTCGCGCCGCGGGCGCCGCGGGCGGTCGCCGCGCCGGCCATCAGGCGCCCTCCACGAGCGCGCGGAAGTGGTCGCCGCGGGCCTCGAAATCCGGGTACTGGTCATAGCTGGCGCACGCCGGCGAGAGCAGCACGACCTCGCCGGCGACGGCGGCCGCGCCCGCCAGTGCGACGGCGTGCTTGAGATCGCCGGCCTGGTGCAGCGGGACGCCGCTGGGCGCCAGCGCGTCCGCCAGGTCCCCGGCCGCCTCGCCGATCAGATACACCGCGCGGCAGCGCTCGGCCACGAGCGGCGCCAGCGGCGAGAAGTCCTGCTGCTTGCCGCGCCCGCCCGCGATCAGATGAATCGGGTCCTCGAACGCCTCCAGCGCGACGATCGTGCTGGCGACGTTCGTCGCCTTCGAGTCGTTGACCCAGGCGACGCCGTCCTTGACCGCGATCCGCTCGAGCCGGTGGCGGACGCCGGCGAACGTCCGCAGCCCCGTGGCGACCGCCTCGGCGTCGACGCCGCGCGCCAGGCACGTCGCGGCGGCGGCCATCGCGTTCTGGCGGTTGTGCGCGCCGGGCAGCGCGATCTCCTCGACGCGGATCAGCGGCTGTTCGTCCCACCACAGATAGCCGGCGCGGTCGGACAGCTCAGGGCCGGGCCCGGGGCCGAACAGGACCCGCCGCGCGCACCCACCGAGGTCCTCCACATCCAGGTCCGCCGGCGCCACCGCCAGGTCGTAGTTGCCCTGGTTGACGAAGATCCGGAGCTTGGCGGCGACGTAGTCGTCGTAGGTCCCGTGCCGGTCGAGGTGGTCCGGGGACAGGTTCAGCAGGACCGCCGCCTCCGGCGAGAACGCCACCGTGTCCTCGAGTTGGAACGAGGATGCCTCGCACACCACCGTGGCATCTCCAGGCAGCCGATCGACCAGCGACGTCGCCGCGGTACCCACGTTGCCGGCGACCGCCACCGGGAGCCCGGCCTCGCGATGAACGTGGCCGATCCACTCGGTCGTGGTCGTCTTGCCGTTGGTTCCGGTCACCGCGATGAACTCGTTGGGGATGAGCCGCCACGCGAGTTCGAGCTCACCGAGCACGATGGCGCCACGGGCCCGCGCCGCGGTGATCGCGGGCGCGTCCTGGGGTACGCCGGGGCTCTTGATGAGCGTCCTGGCGCGGGCGGCAAGGTCGACGCCTGACGCATCCAGCCGTACTTCGACGCCTACCTCGCGAAGCCTTCCCGCGGCCTCGCGAAGCGCCGGCCGGTCCTCGCCGCCGGCGTCCGAGCCGATCACGGTCTCGCCGCGAGCGCGGAGCGCAAGCGCGGCGGCGACCCCCGAACGGGCCAGCCCGACCACCAGATACGGCCCCGGCGGAAGCGGGGGCCGCGGCTTAGAGGTCATCCCCTAATGCTGAGGCGGTACACCGTGAACGCGATCGCCGCGCAGGCCGCGGCCACGATCCAGAAGCGCAGGATGATCTTCGTCTCCGACCAGGCCTGCAGCTCGAAGTGGTGGTGGATCGGCGCCATCAGGAACACGCGCTTGCGGAACAGCTGGAACGAGAACACCTGGATCAGCACGGACAGGGCCTCGATCACGAAGATCCCGCCGAGCAGGATCAAGAGCACCTCGGTGTTGGTCATCACCGCGAGGCCCGCGATCGCGCCCCCGATCCCGAGCGATCCCGTGTCGCCCATGAAGATGCTCGCCGGAAAGCTGTTGAACCAGAGAAAGCCGATGCACGCGCCGACAAGACAGGCCGCGAGCAGCGTCAGGTCCGCCTGGCCGCTGGTGATGAAGGTGATCCCGATGTACGCCAGGAGCACGATCGCGGCGCACCCGGCGGCGAGACCGTCGAGCCCGTCGGTCAGGTTGACCGCACTGGTGGTGCCCGCGACCACCAGGTAGATCAGCACGGGGAATACCGGCCCGAGGTCGACGGTGGCGTCGACGAAGCGCAGGCTGATCGTCTCGTTGACACCGGCCTTCTTGGTCGCCACCCACCACAGCCCGAGGGAGATGGCGATCGTGACGATCAGCTTGGTTCGGGCGCGCAACCCCAGCGAGCGACGCTTGACGATCTTCGTGTAGTCGTCGGCCAGGCCGAGCAGCGCGCAGGCCACCGCTCCGCCGAACACCCCGAGTGATTGCGCATCCCGGGTCGAGAGGATCAGGAACGGGACCGCGAACGCGATCATGATGATGATCCCGCCCATCGTCGGCGTTCCGGCCTTGGTCTTGTGCCCCGCGGGGCCCTCCTCGCGGATGTTCTGGCCGAACTCCCGCCGGCGCAGGAACTCGATGAACTTGGGGCTGAGGAACAGGCACAGCAAGAGCGACGCGGTGCCCGCGATCAGGACGCGCCCGGAGACCGATCCCATCAGGCGTGGGCCCCCGCGCCGTTGGTCGCGGTCGCGGACGCCTTCAGCGCCCGGCACACCCGCTCGAGGCCGACCGCAAGCGAGCCCTTGACCAGCACCACGTCACCCGAGCGGACCAGCCCGGGAACCAGGTCGGCCGCCGCGTCCGCGTCCGGCACCGAGCGGACGTCGCCCTCGAACGGCTCGGCGATCGCCGCGGCGAGCTCGCCGACCGTGACCAGCAGCCCCACGCCGGCGCGGGCGACCTGCTGGCCGAGTTCGACGTGGTAGCCGCGCGCGCCGGGACCGAGCTCGCGCATGTCTCCGAGCACGGCCACGAGCCGGCCGTCGGATGCCCGCCCGGCAGTCTGCACGAGGTCCTCGAGGGCGGCGCGCATCGACATCGGGTTGGCGTTGTAGCAGCCATCGATCAAAGTCACTTCCCCGGGAAGCGCGACGTGTTGACCGCGACCGGCGGTCAACTCGAGCGCCACCGACCCGTCCGGGATCACGCCGACCGCGGCCGCGGCGGCCACTGCGGGCAGCAGGTTCCGACGCAGATGTGCCTGCGTGAACGGCACTTCGAGCACGATCGACCGGCCGCGCAGGTCGATCTCCACACGGTCCTCGTCGGAGCGTCGGAGCTGCACGTCTCCCCCTTCCCCGAACGTGATCGTCTCGACGTCGTCCCGCATGTGCGGTTCGAGCAGGGGCTCGCGCGAGGGCAGGATCGCGGTCGCGCCCGGCGCCAGGGCCGCGATCAGCTCGGCCTTGGCCGCGGCGATCGCCTCAATCGTGCCCAGCAACTCGAGGTGTACCGGCCCGATGCTGACGATCACCCCTACGTCGGGCTCAGCGATCGCGGCCAGCTCGGCGATCTGGCCGGCGCCGCGCATCGCCATCTCGAGCACGAGCACCTCGGTGCCGGGAGGCGCTCCGAGGATCTCGAGCGGCACCCCGATCTCGGTGTTGTAGTTGGCGCGAGAGGCAACCGTGCGCCGGTGCGGTGAGAGCAGCGCGAGCAGCAGGTCCTTCGTCGAGGTCTTGCCGGTGGATCCGGTGACGCCAATCACTTTCGCGTCCAGTTCGTGGCGCCAGGCGGTGGCGAGGCGCTGCATTGCTCGGAGCGGATCGTCGGCTGCGATCAGCGCGCCGGGTGGGGCGCATCGGGAGTTCTCCGCGTGTTGGGGCGTCGTCAGCACCCCCCACGCGCCGGCGGCAAGCGCCTGCGGGGCGAAGCGGCCGCCGTCGGCGTTCTCGCCTCGGAGGCCGACGAACAGCGCTCCGGGCCCGGCCTGGCGCGAGTCGATGACCGCACGCTCAGGACCCGTCGCGCTCGGGGGCGGGGCGACGAGCCGGGCCCCTGCTGCCCGTGCGACTTGCTCGGGTGTCCAGGTCCTCATGCTCTGATCGGGAGAGTACTTGCCGGATCGGGCGGCAGCGGCCGCCCGATCGAGGAGACGACCACTAGCGAGCGGCGAGGACGCCTTCGAGGGCTTCGCGCGCGACGGTCACGTCGTCGAACGGGATCTTGCGCCCACCCTCGAACTCCTGGCCCTGCTCGTGGCCCTTGCCGGCGATCACGACCACGTCGCCCGCGCCGCGCGCCGGCGATCGCCGCGCTGATCGCCGCGCGGCGATCGGCGTCGTGCTCGATCGCGGGTCCCGGTGCCGACGAGGATCTCCTCGATGATCGCCTCCGGGTCCTCGGAGCGCGGGTTGTCCGAGGTGACGATCACCCGGTCGGCCAGCCGCGTGGCGATCTCGCCCATCAGCGGCCGCTTGCCGCGGTCGCGGTCGCCGCCGCATCCGAACACGACGTGGACGCGGCCGTGCCCCGGTCCCGGCGCCGTCGACGAGGCCGCGGGCGGCGCGCAGGACGTTCTCGAGCGAGTCCGGGGTGTGCGCGTAGTCGACGAGCACCGCGAACTCCTGGCCCGGCGTCGACCGGCTGAAACCGCCCGGGGACGTGGCCGGCGGTCTCGATCGCGGCCGCCGCGACGTCGACCGGAACGCCGACGCGCGCGGACGGCGGCGAGCGCCCCGAGCACGTTGTAGACGTTGAAGCGCCCGGGCAGCGGCGAGCGGAGCTCGGTGACGCCGTCGGGCCCGTGCACGGTGAAGCGCGAGCCGGTCGAGGTCCGTGCTCGAGCGTCGCTCGCGCGGTACGTCGGCATCGCTTTGCACCCCGAACGTCACCGCCCCGCGGGATCTCGCGCGGCCAGACGGGCACCGTACGGGTCGTCAACGTTGATCACGGCGATCCGCGGCCGGCCGTCCGGCGAACAGCCGGCGCTTGGCCTGGAAGTACTCCTCCATCGTGCCGTGGAAGTCGAGATGGTCCTGGGTCAGGTTGGTGAAGATCGCCACCGCGAAATGGATCGCGTCGGCCCGGTGGAGCTCGAGCGCGTGCGAGGAGACCTCCATCGCGCACGCGACGTCGCCTCCGTCGAGCATCTCCCGGAACGTGCGCTGCAGGTCGATCGCCTCGGGCGTGGTGCGCTCGACCGGGCGCTCGGCGCCGCCGATCACGCTCTTGACCGTGCCCGAGCAGCCCGGTCTGGCGTTTGTCCGGCCTCGAGCAGCGCGTGGACCAGGAACGCCGTGGTCGTCTTGCCGTTGGTGCCGGTCACGCCGACCGTCTGCGAGGCGCGGCGGTCGGGTCGCCGTAGAACGCCGCCGCCGCCGGCGCCATCGCCGCCCGGACGCTCGGCACCCGGATCTCCGGGACGCCCAGGCTCGAGCGGGCGCTCGACGACCAGCGCCACCGCGCCGCGGGCGATCGCGTCCGGGGCGAAGTCGTGGCCGTCGCGGGTGAACCCGGGCACGCAGAAGAACAGCGTCCCGGGCACGACGGCGCGGTTGTCGTAGGCGAGGCCGGTGATCTCGACGACGGCGGCAGACGGCTGAACGTCGGGCAGGATCTGGTTCAGAATCATCGGGGCAGCGTATCCGGGCCACGCGATGAGACGTAAACCCAGCTCGCCTGGGGTCGTCGTCTCGTCCCGCCGCTGACGACTCCTGGCTCTGGTCGTGCCGAAATTGGCAGAGAGGGACCGAGTGTGTGCCGGGACCGCCGCCGCTTCGTAGCGCCTTCGACGTGGACCGAAACTCCAACGTGCTCCGTTCCGGCCCGCGGCGTCGCGCGTGACCCGGGCATACCGGCACAACCCGGCCCGGCGGCGTAACGACTTACCCTGAGATATTAGGAACCATCAGCAATCAATGGTGTTTTCCGACAATCGCGGTCATAAATCGCAAGAAATCGCAATCGTGATTCCGACTCGCAATCGCGGCCGGGCTTCTGCGAATCGCATGGGCTGCACATACCGAGAAGGAACGAACGGCGATCAACTGCTAACTCCGCGCACCCGCTGCTGGCGTATCTGGACGAGATGTCAACGAGAGGCCACGCGCGCTTCGCCGGGACGCTGCGGCGGGGGTCAGCGGGCCTGCCCACTCAGCCAAGCGCCGATCGGAGTGCGCGATCAAACGCTGTCCGCTTCCGGTCGATCTGTTTTTCGGATCAGTGAGGTCGTGATGCGGATTGAAGCGGCCGGTGCGGCCACGACGCTGTGCCAGGGGCTGGCAGGGCCAGTTCGGCCAGTTTGCCGTCGCTTATGTCGTGGTCAAATCCATCTTGAGCACCTGAACAGCGCTCCATGGGAAGTAGCTCATTAGCTGGTTGGGCCACATTCCCTGAAAAGGTCCCGTGGGGCTAGGCGCTCCATTGCTATAGAACGGGTCGGTCCCTGTGGGCGCAGGGCTCTCGATCCAAAAGCCGATTGCCCAATGTGTCTGGTCGCGAACGATGATTCCGTACTTCTGCGCCGCCTCGGCCATCATCTGAACGAGTCGTGGAAGGTGCAGCGCCGGGATGTCGAGGCTGGGGTCGATTCGCAGGTGCGCGCCCTCAGGGATGCAGTTCGAAGCGGTGTCGTCCCCATCGGTGCGCTGCGCGGGCCAGGAGTAGACGCCCTGGCACGCATCTGGCAGGTTCACCGCAAGCGCGTGATCGATGGCGCCTTGCTCGATGTCCGAAAGCGTGATGACACCGGCAGCATGTGGAAGGCTGCTTGCCGTCGCGCCCCAGCTCGTGGAGGCACCGGGCCATGCGCTGGCGGTGTAATACCCGGGGCTCTGCGAGACGTTCTGGATCGCACCACCCCACGCGGCGTGCCAGCCATCCGACAAGAGTCGCATCTCGAAGAACTCCCAGAGCTTGTCGCTCGAGGGCTGCCAGACGGTCATCTCCGCATCTGAATCACTGCCGGGCTGCGCCCCGGGCGGGATGGGCACGGCCGTAAATGCAGCCTGCAGCCCGGCCCTCCATGAAGCGGTGGGATCGTCGAGCTGCACGAACACATTCGGCTGATCAGGGCCAACCACGTAGATCATGGCGTCCGTCATGATCCACGGACCAATTCCGAGTCCTTCCTCGCGCGCGACCTCGACGTTGAGTCCGCTCGCCATCGCCGCTGAACCAGGATCAAGCGGTGCGTTATCTGCAAGCGGCATGTTCCACACACTCGTCGGCGAAAAGAGAATCGGGAACCCTGGCGCTGGACCTGGGGTCACAGGCAATGGAGCCGATTCAATAGGCGTGGTTCCTGGAGCGGACGCCAGCGGCACTGTGCTCGTACCTGATCCCGAGGACGCCGGCGGTACTGTGCTCGTACCTGATCCCGCTCCCGCGCTTGTGGTGGGATTGGCGGGGGATCCGGGGTGCTTTCGATGGCGGCGTCGTCGCTTGTGATGCTTAGTCTGCGGGTGAGAGCGACGGTGGCTCGAACCCGAGTGGAGACGGTGGATCGCACGCGTGGAGTGACGTGGGTGCGCGTTGGCTGCCTGGGCGAGGTCTGCGGTCGCCCCCAACATGAGGACCGCGAAGACGGCGGACCACCTGAGAGAAGCTATGCGTTTACGAATCAAGCGGCGGAGCTCGCTCATCTCGGCCTGCAGGTGAGGCTGCACTGACACTGTCGGAGGACGTAATCATGCCGTACCTGAACGCCTCCGTGCGTCAAACATACGTCCAGCCGGCGACGACTTTCGCAGACTCAGACAAACAACGAGCGCTTTAAGGCCCGTGCTCGTTATGGGAGCGTTGACGCTGCTTGTGCTCTACGCCTGCCCAAGCGCCGGCCGCTCGGGGAATTCGTAGGACGCTGCGTGTTAGTAGGCGTCGCTGACTGTTGCATACGTTCGGCTTAGCGGCGCTCGGTTTCATCAAAGTTGTTGAGGTATGAGTGCACTTAAGGCCTAGTGCCGTCGGTCGCGGCCTTAGCCGCTGGGCCGGGTCACTCACCGGCGAACGACACGACGTCCGCGGAGGACTGGCGCGCCGAACGGTCGAGTTCCGACTGGAGACCCTCGAGCACACGTACCACCCGCAGCCCGCTTTCACCGTCGGAAAGAGGGGTTGCGTCTGAGCGCACGCACTCGAGGAAATGCTCGCATTCGAGCCGTAGCGGCTCGGCGTTCGTAACCCGGGGGCTATAGATGTCTCCCGAGCGGGTGATGTACTCGCCCCAACTGCCGGTCTTTCCGTCGAAGCCCTTGTCGTAGATCGTCAGCTTCCGCTCAAGCTCCATGTCATCGAACGTGGCCATCCGCTTCGAGCCGACGACGGTGAAACGCCGTTCCTTGTGCGGATCGAGCCAGGACAGCTGCATGTGTGCGCTGAGGCCTGACGGGAACCGCATGAAGCAAAAGACCACGTCCTCGATGCCGGGCTGGACGTAGCACTCGCCGTGTGCCGCTAGCTCGTATGGCTCTTCGCCGGCGAGATGAAGCAGGACCGAGACATCGTGGGCACCCAAGCTCCACAGCGCATTCTCGTCCGTGCGCAGCTTCCCCAGGTTCAGCCGATTCGAGTAGATGTAATGCACGTCGCCGAGTTCGCCGCTGTCCACGATCTGCTTGAGCTGCCGCACCCCAGGGTGATACTCGAGCAGGTGCCCCACCATAAGAACCCGTCCACTTCCGCGCTGCGCCGCAAGCACACGTTCGGCTTCGGCGACCGTCAGGGCGATCGGCTTCTCCACGAAGCAGTGCTTGCCAGCCTCAAGGACGCGGACAGCCAACTCCGAGTGGGTCGGCACGGGCGTGGCCACTACCACGGCATCGAGACTCGGATCGACCAGCAGGTCTTCGAGCCGCTCGGTGAACCGCGCGCCACGAAACACGGTCTCGAATCGCTCCCGCGCCGCCGGCTGCCCGTCGCAGCACCAGCTGAGCTTGCAGCCCGGTAGTGCATCGAAATTGCGAGCCAGGTTCGGACCCCAGTAGCCGAGGCCGACGACCCCTACCTGCACGAATTCGCCGTTCACAGCTGCCTCACAGTACATGGCCTGGCCGATGACGGTGCGCAGGAGCCTGTCCGGACGGCATCTGAAAAATCCTCGCTTGTTCCGACGTTGTTCGGACGCACCGACCGGCGATCACACGAGGCGACGCGGAGTCGGACAGAGCGGACGCTTAGCCCTGGGCTCAAGCTCCAGCGCGTGGAAGCCGAGGAGATACAAGCAGTGATTAGAAGCGAGATTGGCAGCTGAGGTTCTCTGAATATGCTTTTCACCATCGTCGCCATCTGGGCGGTCGTCATCCCCGTCGCCGTCCTCGCCATCAGCTGGGGGGCCCCCGATCGACGCGAGACCCGCAAGGCCCAGACCAACGAGTCGGTGAGCACCCGCGAACCCCGGACCGCGGTCTCCCCGCGCGCGCACCGAGCCGTGCGTCCCAGCAGGACCACCGCGCGACGCACGTGCCCCGAGCTCGCGGGCGACGCACGGCGCCGCCCGACCTCCGCCTAACGTCCGCCGAAGCCGCGACCGCGGCTTGCCAGCTCGCGCCGCTCCAGGACGCGGTCCACCAGCCCGTAGGCCTGGGCCTCCTCGCCGGTGAAGTATCGGTCGCGCTCCATGTCAGCGTGGACTCGCTCGACGGTCTGGCTGGTGTGCTTGGCGTAGATCTCGTCTACTCGCGCGCGCAGCGCCAGGATCTCGCGCGCGTGGATCTCCACATCCGTCGACTGGCCCTCGAACCCTCCCGACGGCTGGTGGATGAGGATTCGGCTGTTCGGAAGCGTCATCCGCTTGCCCTCAGCGCCGCCGGCAAGCAGCAGAGAGCCCATCGACATCGCGATCCCGTAGCAGATGGTCTGCACATCCGGGCGGATGAACTGCATCGTGTCGTAGATCGCCAGGCCCGCGTAGATCGAGCCGCCCGGCGAGTTGATGTAGAGATGGATGTCCTTGTCGGGGTCGTCGGACTCCAGATGGACGAGCTGGGCGACCACGAGGTTCGCCGTCTCCTCATCGACCTGGCCGCCGAGAAAGATGACGCGGTCGTTGAGCAAGCGGGAGTAGATGTCAAACGAGCGCTCGCCGCGGGCGGTCTGCTCGACGACCATGGGGACCAGTGGCATGTCGTCTCCTTCGTGCGATGTAGTGCAACTGTGCGGTTGCACCTAACCGTAGCACGACACGCAACCATCACGTTGCACGTTAAGGCGGCGGAGGACCCTCAGGCGAAGCGATTGGCCAAGCGGTCATCCGGCGCCGGCAGGCGCGGACGCGTCCACCGCCCCCGGTGGACGCCCACCGGCCCCAGGAGCCCATCTGTGGCTATTGCACGCTCGCGGCGATCGCCTGCTCGACGGCGGCCGCGTGAGGCACATCCGCGGCTCCGACCACGTGGATGGTGCGAGTCAGCTCGGCAATCAGGTCGTAGCCGTCCCAGAACCTGCCGAAGCTCAACGCGTCGCCGAACCCCACGATCCGGTCAACGCCGCGGCCGTGAAGCGACCGCGCGAACGCGATCAGCTCCTTGCTCGATAACCCGTGCGCCACCACCGTCTGGTCATTGCGCTCGACGAACGTGACCAGGTCCGACAGCGCGTCGACACGTGCCTCGAAGAACAGCCCGAAACCCGGATGGCTGCGATCGAATGCCGAGAGGTCCTTCAAGGTGAGCACGAGAAGGTTGTCGCCGAACTGATGCACGCGCTCGACGGGACGGTCGATCAGCGCCTGGTAGGTGAACGTCAGCTTCGCGATCGCCGGGCCGGGTGCGAGCCGGTAGCCGCGTGCCGCGATCACCTGCGCGAGCTCCTCCAGCAGGAGCCGACGTGCGTCGTTCACCTGCGCCTCGGCACCGACCCAGACGAGCAGGCGCGGCGAGGCGCACGCGAGCTGGTCGAACCAGTACGCGTCTCGGAACAGCCGCTCCGCCAGCGTCGAGCGCGACTGCGGATCGGCTTCGAGCACGGCATCCGGGCGGAGCACCGCGAACGAGAAGCGGTCGCCGAATGTCAGCTCGTGAGTGGCAGGGCGGATCGGAACGGCGCGCAGCCGAGCGACGGTCTGATCGCCGCCCCAGAGCAGGCGCACGTCTGCCTCGCGCGAGAGTGCGGCGGTCGGCTCGGCTTCGTGGTCGTACGAGATCACCGCCAGCTCCTGACCGAACCCGGCAAAGCGCTCCTGCGCCAGCACCCCATCGAGCACCTCGCACAGCAGCTTGACCTGTGGGCTGAACCGGGTGCGCGAGACGCGCACGACGTTGAGGTTGCCCACCAGGAACGAGGCGATCAGCGGGTACATGAACATCGGTGTCGACGTTCGTCGGTGGCAGGTGGAATGCGAGTCCCCGAGGAGCGCGTAGCGACCCGGTCGCCTCCAGGCCCAAGAACTGCTGCGCCAGCCGCGAGACTTCGGCGTGGCGCAGCCAGAAGGCCGCGGCGAGCAGCTCCGGGTAAGCCCTGGCAGGAGGATGATCGAAGATCGCCCGCGAGACCGCCGCGCTGAACTCGATCCGCGCGGGATGAAACGGATCGGCGCGATCGCGGGGCGCCTCGCGCAGGCTACGGAGCAGCTCACTGACCTCGACGGGCGCCGAGCGGGGAACGAGTCGCTCAACGATCACGCGGCCAGCTCCACGAGCCCTGAGCTCGTGTCGCCGCAGCCTCGAGGCTCTGCCTCGGGAACCCGTCCGAGGATCGAGACCGCCTTGCCAAGACGACCGCAGGGACAGCTGTCGACGGCTTCGACGCGCGCGAGATCCTCGGTGAGGATGGAATGCCCGGGATAGCTCTCGGGCAGCGCGCTCAGCGTCTGTGCGACCCCAACCTCGCCGTCTGCGACGACCTCCCATGAGCCGGGATCGCGGACGATCAGCTCCGCGGCGTTTGGCGTGTGGAGGTACCCCTGCTCGCATTCGACCAGCACCGTGCCGATCTGCTCGGCCATCCCGTAGAAGTTGTGTACCCGGCGCAGCCCGGTGACGCGCTCGAGCTCGGCCTTGAATTCGCGGCTTGTGACGGCTCGGTCGGCCAGCTTCTTCCAGCCCCCGGAATGGATCAGGATCGCGTCCTGCAGATCCAACTCGCCGGGGCGCAGCGCGCTGAGCAGATGCTCCCAGACGATGAAGGTGAAGCCGAACATCAGGATCGAGGAGCCCGCGTGCTCCTCCAGCCACCTCGCGAGGCCATCGCGGTCGAGGCGCATACGGTCATCGAGCGCGTAGAAATGGTCGCGTCCGAACGTCGCCATGCCGACGATCCCCGCAGCTCGGGCCGAACGGGTGCGCCTATCGCGGATCGTCGAGCGCGAGTCGATCACACCATCGGCAGCCGAGAGCGACCCAACCAGTGGGTCATGATCCCGGCAAGGCAGCGCGTCTGAAGCCGCGCGGCAGCCGCGTCGAGGTACACGCGGCTCACGGCGTCGCCGGTCGTACCCGAGGAGGTGACCACCTTGAACACCTGTTCCGCGCTAATGCTGCGAAGCTCGTGGCTCTTGAACAACCCGACCGGAAGCATCGGCACGCGCGCAGGCGACGCGATCCGCTCGGAGTCGTGTTCGAACGCGGACAGGATCCGCCTGTACGCTTCACAGCGCTCGCCGTGGAGGAGGGTCAGCTCTTGCAGTCGTTCGGTGAGGATCGCCTGCTTGTCCTCGTGCCGGAGCGAGTACTGGTCGAGCTGCACGAGCTCGTCAACGTGCATCGCGCTCGGCCAGCCGCTCATAGTCAATCTTGCCCGACGCCGTCCGCGGTAGCTCGTCGAGCTCCCTCACCGCGAAGGCACGCGGATTCGACCCGAACCGGCGAGCGACTGCTCGCCGCAGATCGTCGGGCTCGATGCCGGCGTCGGCCTCCCGCCAGAGCACGATCCGATGGCCGCCATCCGTTGCGGCTACGGGGCCGTGAGCGCTCGCGACGGACTCGATCTCGTCCAGGTTCTGGCGCACCCCGAAGACTTTTGCGATCCGCTTGGTCCGGCCGGTGATCCGGAAGAAGCCATCCGCGTCGAAGCAGCCGAGGTCTCCCGTACGCAGCTCTCCGCCCTGCGTGTCACCGCACGCCAGCTCCTCGCGGCGCCCGGCATAGCCCAGCATCACGTTTGGCCCATGGTAGATCAGCTCACCCTCGACATCCGGCTCGGTCACAAGCTGGTCGCCGGACCGGACGCTCAGACGTCCCCCGGGGATAGGGATCCCAACCGTGTGAGCCTTGTCGGGCAGCGCCTGCGGAGGCACGTAGGAGATCCGCGCGGTTGCTTCGGTCTGCCCATACATCACCCACAGCCGCCCCTCTCGCTCGCGCATCAGCTCGTGCAGCTCGATCACCGACTCAGGCGCCAGGCGGCCGCCGGCTTGGGTGAGCGTCCGCATCGTGTCCGGCATCGACTTGCGCAACGGGGCCGTGCGCTCAAGGATCGCGTATGAGTACGGCACGCCCGCGAATGAGGTCGCACCCCAGCGCGCGGCGTCTGCCCAGAACTCTGCTCGCATGATCGAGTGGGCCGTGAGGATGACGCTGGCGCCCGCGACGAGGTGGCTGTGGAGCACCGATAGGCCATACGAGTAGTGGATTGGCAAGCTCAAGATCGCGCGCTCGCCGCCGTCGAGCTCGAGGTATTGTGCGATCGAGCTGGCGTTGGCTGCGATGTTGCGGTGAGACAGCCGCACGAGCTTGGGGCTTCCGGTGGTGCCAGACGTCGACAGCAGCACCGCCAGTTCGCTGGCGATCCGGAGTCCCGTCGCATCGGCCTGGCGGTGGACCCCAGGGCGCTCCCCAGATTCTGGGCCCACCACGAACGCCGGCCGGTAGCGACCGATCAGCGCCGCGATCAGCTCGGCGGGCGCGTCGGCGTCGAGCAGCGCGACAGCGTGTCCGGCCCTGAGAGCGCCCAGATATCCGATGATCGAGGCGGCGTTCCGGCCGCACAAGCAAAACACCAGTTCGCGTCTGTGCGTCGCGAGGCGCCCGGCGACCACACTGACGGCGTCTGCCAGCTCGTCCTGGGTCCACACGCGCCCGGCGGCCGCTTCCACCAGCACCGGCACGCCCGTGGGCTGATCCAGGAACGCCAGCGGTGACCGCGGCTCGTCCAGGCGCGCGACGGCGGTCCGCTCTTGTCGCTGAACCGGCTCGGTCACGATCCTTACCGGCAGGATCACACCTCGATGCCGTGGGTCGGAGGGTCTCGACCGTCTTCGCGTAGCTGCTCATGCCCACGATCTCGTCGGTCTCCAGGCTGATCCCGAACCGGTCCTCGAGTTCTGCCACAAGCGCCATGTGACCGACGGAATCCCATTCCGGATTCTTGCCGATCTCGAGCGCTTCGACGTCGGAGCCGGAAGGCAGGTCGAGAGCATTAATGAAGGCGTCCCTGAGCGCGTGATCGGCCGTGCCCACGTTACTGCACCCCCGGGGGATTGCTGCAGGCGGAACGGGCTGCCCGGCGACGACCCCGCCGGGACGTACCCGGACCCCCCGTTCGCGAGCGCTTCCTGCTGCGCCCGTTTGCGTTCCTCGGTGATGCCCGAGAAGATCGTCCAGCCCTCATGCGGCCAGCTCGGCGCCCGGGCGGCGCTCGCGCGATGCCAGGCGACCGCCGACTTGATCGGGGAGACCTTTGCCGGGTTTCCAATCACGAGCGAGGCGGGAGGAACCGTGGCGTGGACGACCGCGCCCGCGCCCACCACAGAGTCCTCCCCAACGCTGGTCCCCGGAAGCAGGATCGCCCCGACACCGACATAGACTCGCTTGCCGAGCACCACCCGGCCGAGGCGGGTCTGGCCGGTGTGCTGGGCGAGGCTTGTGTCGTGGGTGATGATCGCCACGTACGGTCCGAGCGTGACGTAATCGTCGATGGTGATGAGCCACGGGTGCAGCTGGTCGATGTAGATCGGACGCGAGATGTGCGTGCCCACCCCGAGCTCAAGACCCTGAGCGACCAGCCGCTCCAGGTTCGGGTCGCCCCGCAGCCGGTCCACGACACGACGCCTGATGCCTGCTAAGGCCTCCCCTATCACCGCGAACGAGTGTATCCAGCATGCCCGTAGCCGACCGAGCGGCGGTAGGACCTGTTCGAGGACCACTCCGACCTGGTGCAGGATCTGCGTGGCGAGGCGCCAGAGACGGCGATCGGTGACAAGAGCTTCTCCATCAGATCGTGTTCCGGAAGTGCACGATTCAGCGGCACGGCGCCTGTCTTCTCCTGGCGCCCAGGCGGTGGCGATTTCAAACGCCACGACAAGGATACCCACGACTGCCACGGCGTTCCTGGTTGCAGGTATTGCGGCCCACCCACCAGCTTCGTCCGCTTCTCCCCTGGCGATCTCTCCAAGCCCGTCGACAGCCGCAACCCGCGCCTGTGGATGCAATGCATGGCCGGCGCCACGGACGAATGCACGAAGACCCAGCCGATCTCGTGCTCGGCCGATTATCGGCTGCTGGTGCCGCTGTTGCGCACTGACCCCCTCTATCGCGAGCTCAAGGAATCCCATAGCTCCTACGAGGCCCAGCACGACTGGTGGCGCGACCCCCACAAGGTCGCGGCCGATGATTTTGGCGTGCGCTCCAAGATCCGCGACCTCGGCTGGCGCCGACTGCGCGCCAACGTCGCCGCGCTCATCGACTGGCTTCGCATCTGCCACCGCGAGGGCTGGCTCGCCTGGGCAAGCGAACACCGCCCCCGCGGCGCGATCGCGGCGCCCCTGCCGCGTAGCCCCTCCTTCTAGCGGAAAAAGCGGACTTGGCGCCCGGGATGACTCCTAGGCGGCTGCTGGCGTTTTCGGCACGATCCTCGCTGACGACGGCCTCGGCGGTGCCTGAACCCTGCCCCTCAACGAGCTCGGAAGCCGCCCTCAATGCCGAAAGACGCTCCAGCCTCCTGATTGGAAACTGAAGCGTCTGACTGTCGTAGCCAGGGGAAGCGGCGTGCTACTGTGCAACTCATCAGTTGCGAGAGCGCCATCAGCCCGGGAGCGATTCCCGATCGGCCAGGCACGGAGGAACCAGGACATGATTGACAGGATCGAACGGCGAGATCGAGTTGCCCACCTCGCTCGAGCTCGCCTGGCAGGCGGTGACCGACCCCGATTGGCTGGCCCTCTGGCTTGCCGACGAGATCCACCTGGATCCACGGCCCGGTGGCGAGGCGCACTTCCAGATCGGCTCCGAGACCCGTACGGGCTGGGTCGAGGAGGTGAGCCCGCCCGACGCACGCGGCGCCGGCCGCCTGGCCTTCTGGTGGGCGGTGGACGAGGAGCCCGCCTCCCGCGTGGAGCTGACCGTGATGGCGATCGGATCTGACTGCACCCTCCTGCGCGTGGTCGAGTCCCGCCCGCTGGACGTCCTGGACCTCGTGGGCACCCCGCTGCCGGGCCACGGCGGCGCGACCTACGGGCCGGCGCTGGTCGCCGCCTGACGATGCCCGACGACGCCTCGGACATGGTGTTCAGCGCCCTGGCGGATCCGACGCGGCGGCGCCTTCTCTCGGCGATCGCCGCGCATCCGGCGACGGCGACCGAGCTGGCGGGCGAGCTGCCGATCTCGCGTCAGGCGGTGGTCAAGCACCTCAGCACGCTCGCGCAGGCCGGCCTGCTCGAGCGGGAGCGCGACGGACGCGACGTGCGCTACCGCGTGACCCCGGAGCCGCTGTCCGATGCCGTCACCTGGATCGCCGAGGTCGGCGGGCAGTGGGACGCGCGGCTGGCCGCGCTGCGATCGAGCTTGCGCGGCTGAGCCGCCAGCGGCCTATCGGGCGGCGAGGGCGACGTAACTGCGCACGACCGCCGGCACGAACGCAAGCGCCCATCGGCGCGCGACGCGCAGCAGGTGGCCCGCGTGGCGCTCCACATCCCCGCCGATCGACGATGCACGATGTGGCTCGGCCGGCGCGTTGTGTATGACGCGCCGCATCGCGTCGCCGGCGGCACTCGGAGGCGCGAGCAGGAGATCGGTGAGGCCGGCGTTGGCCTCAGCCTGCTGGCGACCACCGTCGAGAAACGGGCTCGCCAGACCCGCCGCGACACGCCATCGGAAAGGCAGCTCGCGGGCGTTATCGGCCGGCACACCCACAAGCTCCGGAGAAGGCTCGAGGCAACGCTCACCGGCGCCGCGAGCGCCGGGTAGCGCTGCGCGACGAAGTCTGCTGGCGACGGGCCGGCGATGCTCGCGCACCTAAGATCCCACCATGCCGCCACGTCCGCTGGCAACCGCAGCCCCGCAAATCCATCGCGCGCATAGAAGAGCATCAGCGCAATCAAGCCGTCGAGCGGCTGCATCTCGAGCGGCGCCCCGGACGCCGGCG
This sequence comes from uncultured Solirubrobacterales bacterium, assembly GCA_963701945.1. GTDB lineage: Bacteria > Actinomycetota > Thermoleophilia > Solirubrobacterales > Solirubrobacteraceae > Palsa-465. The sequence goes on from CAVPBV010000006.1 coordinate 337,024, forward strand.
GCCGTGCTCTGGCAAGGGCATCGGCAGCGAACTGCCGCTCATACCAGTGCACGCGCCAGTGGAGCTCGACGGGGGGCAGCGTCGGGTGGACCAGCGTCTCATGGAGTGTCGGCAGGCCGTCCACCCGCCGAGACGTCCGCTCCCAGCGCCAGCCGAGCCCACGAGAGCACGCGCACGGCATCGCGGAGATTCTCAGGGGCGACCAGGACGTCGACATCGATGAAGCTGCGCGCCCCGACGTCGCCGTACAGCTCGCGGGCGAGAAGACTGCCCTTCAGTGGAAGGGCCCGAATCCCCGCGGTCGTCAAGCCGGTCCAGGATCTCGAGACTGGCGAGTTCCGTTGCTGCTCCCCACCTGCGCGCGTGCGTCGCTGAACGACGTCGAGCTCGCGCTCGAGCTCCGGAATGTCGCGGCCAGCCCAGCGCGAGCAGCCGCCCGCCGACCAGGACGAGGAGCCGCGTCCGCTTGAGCAGCGCCAGCAGCCGACCGACGTCGACCTCGTGCAGCAGGCCGACATCTCACCCAGACCGGCACGTCGGGTGTCCGCCGTGCTGCACAGCAGCTGGATCAGTCGACGTTCAGGCGTGTCTCGCAATCTCATGGCGACATTCTCCGGCATCGGGGCCGCTGCGCGTATTCTCGCGCCGCGAGCGGCTGAGACGAGCGCCCGGCAACGGTCGTGCCCGGTTCCATCAATGACGGACACATCTCCATCGGCGTCTGACATGACATCCTCGTGTCGCATTCCGGAACCGGAGACGCTGCCCGGAGGCATGCGCGAGACTGCCGGTCTGCGTGGTCATTCCCGCGTACAACCGCGCGAATCAGCTCAGACGTTGCCTGGCCAGCGTGTGGGCCCAGCACCCGCTGCGTCCCAAGGAGGTCATCGTCGTCGATGATCATTCCAGTGACGAAACGGCGAGCGGTTGCGGCCTCGCTCGGCGCTCGCGTCATCCGCCACACCGAGAACCGGGGGCCGGCAGAGGCCCGCAATAGCGCTCTCGCAGCGACCGACTGCGAATGGGTCGCATTCTTGGACTCCGACGACGAATGGCTGCCTCATCACCTCGCCTACCTCTGGAGCATCCGGGGGGAGCATGCGCTCGTCGGGGCGTCGGCGTTCTACCGCACGAGTGACGGAAATGGTGATCGATTCTTCGGCCCCGTGACCCGCAAGCCGATGGAGTTCGAATCTCCCGACCGTCTCATCTCCACGCTCAATTTCTTTACCACGAGCGCCTCGATGGTCAGGCGTGATGCCGCCATGGCCGTCGGTGGCTTCCGCCGGTGGTGGGGAGCGGAGGACTTCGACCTCTGGGTGCGGGTGTTGGAGCAGTACACCGGCATCTGCTCACGCCGTGTAACGGTCTTCTATCACGTGCACGACGCTCAGCTGTCACTCCAGGCAGACCGCATGTTGCAGGAGCATCGCCAGGTGCTCAAGTCGCATCTGGAGCGGACAGGTAATTCTCCCGCGATGCTCGAGCGGTGGGAGGCGACAGTGGCCTGGGACCGATTGCGAGCGGAGCAGGCGGCGGGCCGATGGCGAGGGTCACTGCAGTACGTCCCGGACCTGATATGCGGACCCCAACGTCTGATCGGTTTGGCATCACAGCTCTGGCTGCGGTTCCGGGTCCGCCGACGCACATCCCGGTTGGAGAGACACGGCGGACCGTCGATTGCCGTCCTGGTACGTGGGGCTGACGAGCGCAGCGAGGTTTTGCATGCGCTGGACAACCGAGCGGTGCGAGACCTCTCCGGGATGGCGACATCCGCGGCCCTGGTTGATCTGATTCGCCGCCCCGCTGGGCTCGTCATCGCCGCGACCGCACCCCAGATCGCTCTGCTCCGCTTGACGGGCAATCGTGCCGTCCCGGCTCGCCGTGTCATCGCGGGGTCCTTCCGCACCGAAGCCCATTGTAGCCAGAGCCACGTCCCTTAAATAAATTTAGTGCTTTGTTAGGTTCTGCGTAGGATTCTTGCTAATTGGCTATCCGCCTTGCTCCACTGAATGTGGTGCCGTGCAGGGGAAAGGTCTCAGGCGGCCTGACGTCGCGCGAGCAGGGTCGTGTAGGGGTGCGGGTCGGCGGCGAGCGCTCCCTCGATCAGACGGTAGAAGAGCAGGCCGCGGTGGCGTGATCGGCGCCGGTTGAAGCGGAAGGTGAACTCGTCGAGGTAGTAGTCCAGTTGGTCGTGAGTGACAGCTCCCTGGTGGGTACCCAGCAGCCAGCGCTTGAGCAGCGAGGCGACGAGGTGGACGTGAGGCATGACGACGTGCGCCGGGTCACCAGACGCCGACAGGTTGGTGACGACGTGGCTGAAGCGGTACTTGCCGATATCGTCGTAGCCCTGCCAGCCGTCGGTGTGAACCTCGCTGCCGCGCTCGACGTTGTCGAGCACGAGGTCGGTGAGCGTCGCCTTGCTGACGTCGGGGACGCGCCGCATGCGCACGCGTCCCGCCGCCTCGCCGCGGTCCTCAACCGCGATCACGACGATCGCCTTGCCGGCCGCGCCGCGACCACCCGTGCCGGGCCGCACGCCGCCGACATAGGTCTCGTCGACCTCGACGGCGTCTTGGAGCAGCTCGCGTCCGGGCAGCACCATCGCCCGGCGCAGCTTGTGCAGCCACGCCCAGGCGGTCTGGTAGCTGCCGAACTCCAGCACGTGCTGCAACCCGAGCGCGGAGACACCATTCTTCTGGTTGACGACGTACCAGATCGCCGCGAACCAGCTGGTGAGCGGAAGGCGGCTGCCGTGAAAGATCGTCCCGGCGGTCACCGACGTCTCGTGGTGACAGACGGCCACTGCCAGCCCGCGCCGCACCGCCCACCACACGCCGCCGACTGTTCCACACCGCGGACAGATGAACCCATCCCGCCAGCGCACTCGCTCCAGGTAGGTCAGACAAGCCTGCTCGTCAGGAAACCAACTCAGGAGCTCCTGGAAGGTCCGTGGGTAGTCCACGCCCGCGCGCGGCATGCTCGACGACATGCCGCCACGCTGACAACCCCAGGTGGACGGAAGTGGATAGCCAAT
>CAVPBV010000007.1:0-182961 GCA_963701945.1 uncultured Solirubrobacterales bacterium
TGCGGCGAATGCTGTGGCAGGGCGGTTTCGCACCAGACCGATCCGCCGCCACAGCCGATGGGCGCGTGCGGGCTCACGGCGACGGTCAGTGGGGGGAGCCGATCTAGGACGCGGGTAGCTCCGCGGTGGGCTCGAGGCTCACGCGCTGTCGATCACACACGGGTAGCTCGGATCAGTGTGCCGTCAGGGGGCTCCGCGGCCGACCCCCAGACGGTTCACCCCCGCGATTGGCGGCCGGTGCAGGCGCATACGGGCCCGCTGCATCGCCCGCCGCGGCGAGCGCGTTCCGCAACTCGCATGTGATGATGGCGGCGGCGATCACGAGCATCACGGCGACCATCGCCGCGCTCTGGCCGCGAGGCTGGGTGCCGCAGTCGTCACTGGGTCTCGGGGATGATCGAGGCCCGCGCGGTAGGCTGACGCCGAGGATAGATGGGGCGCGGTGATCGGCATCTGCATCCCGCGCGCGGCGAAGAGGCCGCAGCGGCCGACGGGCTCAAGCCCGATGTCGACGGGACCACCGAGGAGCTGCGCGACTTCGTCAAGCGCCAGGTCGCCGCGTACATATCCGAGCGAGCTCTGGCTCCTCGACGAACGCCCCAAAAGGCCCGCCCGGGAACGTCCTCGAGCGCGAGATCGCGGTTTCCATCCAAACCGCAAGCTGCTGAGATTGGAGAACACAAATGAGCCTGAAGGACAAGACCCTGTTCATCTCTGGCGGGAGCCGAGGGATCGGGCTGGAAATCGCCCTGCGTGCGGCCCGCGATGGCGCCAACATCGCGCTGATCGCCAAGACGGCGGAGCCAAACCCCCGGCTCCCCGGCACCGTGTTCACGGCCGGAGAGGAGATCGAGGCCGCCGCGGCAGCGCGCTGCCGATCGTCGGCGATATCCGCGACGAGACGGCGGTCGCGGAAGCAGTCGGCGCGGCCGTGGAGCGCTTCGGCGGCATCGACGTGTGCATCAACAACGCCTCGGCGATCAACTTGTCGGGCACCGAGGCGCTCGACATGAAGCGTATGACCTCATGCAGGACATCAACACACGCGGCACCTTCGTCGTCACCCGCGCCTGTATCCCGCACCTCAAGCGGGCGACGAACCCGCACATCCTCACGCTATCGCCGCCGATCAGCCTCGAGCCTCGCTGGCTCGGCCCGCACGTCGCCTACACGATCGCGAAGTACGGGATGAGTCTGTGCGCGCTCGGATTCGCCGCCGAGTTCCGGGAGGCGGGATCGCCTCCAACGCGCTGTGGCCACGTACGCTGATCGCGACCGCCGCGGTGCAGAACCTCCTCGGCGGCGACGAGGCGATGGCCGCTCGCGCAAGCCAGAGCTGTACGCCGATGCCGCCCACGCGGTCATCACCCGGCCCAGCCGCGAATGCACCGGCAACACGTTCCTATGTGAGGACGTGTTGGCTGAGGAGGGCGTCACCGACTTCGACGTCTACGCGTACCTCCCAGGGGCGACGCCACAGGTGGACATGTTCGTCGACCACCTCTGACCGAGCGATCTCACTCTCGTCGTGTGGTGCCGGCGATGCTCGCCGTCGTGCGGCTGCCGCATCGACGCGGCAGCTCTGGCGCGTGAGCATGCCTGCCGACACGGAGCCGAGCGCGACCGAGCCGCCTGCGATCCGGAGCGAACGGGTGGCCGCGACCTGCTTGGGGTGGATCGCGAGGACCGTGAGCTCAGCGTCGAGCAGCCGCTCGATCAGCACCCGTCCGGGCGCTCGACCGCGACCCGCTCGACCTTCGCGCGCACAAGCGCCCGGCACAAGCGGCAACTCGCGAATCCGGCCGCCTCCGATCCTATGCGAAAGACCAGATCCCGAAAGGCCGGTCTACAACGCTCCGCGCGACATCGAGACTGGCTCTTTGTTGCTGGGAGGGGTGAAGACCCAGACGAGGTCGTACAGGTCGCGGTGCGGGCGAGCGATCTTTCGCAGCGCTTCGAGTCGCGCCTCGACCTGTGGGTCTTCGTCGAGGCGCTGCTGATCGGCGGCGGAGCGCATTCGAAGGTACGACAACACCGCGGTGCCGCGTGATCCCTGGAGAACGCGGGCCTCCACGAACCCTTCGCTCGATTGAAATCGCTCGAAAAGCGCGAGCAGTCCATCGATCAACTCTTGCTGCTGCTCCACGCCGACTGCCCACACATTGATGACTAGTGACTCTTGTTCAATTCCCGGCACCGGTTTACTCCTTTACGCATAGCCTTCTCGCTGGTTGCACTAAGTTGGCCACGTCAAGCCACCAGGATCGAGAGGCCCACGGTGAGCGCGGAGACGACGACCAGGATCGTGTAAGTGACCAGGTAACCGCGGTAGTGGCCGATGATTGCCGCGGCGAGCAGCGTGATCCCGATGGATGCGACTACACAGGCCGTCGATGCGCCAAAGAAGAACGGCAGCGCTGGTAGGACCGACCCGATCAGGGTGGCCACGGCCATGACCATCGCCTTGCGGAGGTTGCGCTGGCCGTCGGAGAGGTATTGGCCGGCGCCCATGCCGATGGTCGCGGCGACGGCGATGCCGATCGCGCCGGCAACGATGTGGGAGGCGTTGGACTTGGTGGCCAGCAGCCCGGCTACGACGCCCAGCGTGGAGGTCATCCCGTCAAACGAGCCGAAGATCGCCTCGCGGGTGTCGCTGGGGTTCAGGTGCCAGCGCCGGATGCTGGCGCGTTTGGGGCTGGAGGAGGGCACTACCGACATGACCACAGACTAGGGCGGCCGCGGAGTCCTCCCTAGCCACTTCTGGTATCTCGGGATCGGTGTTTCATATAGCGGGCCGCGTCCGCTACCTCACATGCAAGTAACGTTCGCGCTCACGAGTGAAGGACGGCTGCGGAAAGGATGGAAACGAGAACGAACGCAACCGGAGAACGAACGCGACCGCCAACGCGATTGCTCCCTGCCCGATGTCGACCTCCGCGGCTGAGGGTGCTCTCGGTGAAGTTGGTTGTGCCGGAGTCCGCGGCGTTGAGCTACCGCTTCATGTACGCCACGACGTCCTGCGCCAGGTTATAGACGTCGGGAGAGCCGAGACCGGTGGCGAAGTCCCATCCCCTCGTGGCGGGGTAGTACCGGTTGCCGCCGATTGTGATGTCGTGGAAACCTGGCACACGCTGCGGACGCGCGGCGATCGCATACAGCATCGGGTCGACGAACCCCAGACGGGCGACCCCGTGCTGCCTGGCGTACTGAGCGATCAGCGCGGTCGCCGCCGCCCAGAACGGTGTGGCCGCACTCGTGCCGCCGGCCACCTGGAGGTTGCCCGCGGTGTAGGTGGCCCAGCCTGACCACGGGTCGGCGTCCGCGGAGACGTCCGGAAGCTGGCGCTTGCCGTCCGAGAACTGGTTGGCGACGCCGGGACCAACCTGCCAGCCCGGTCGTGCGAAATCCACGCTCAAGCCGCCGCCTCCGCCGGCCTGTTCGAGTGTGTCGTCCCACGCGGTCTCCCCTTGGTACGACGCGTTGGGCATTACCGACAGCGAGGTGCCTCCGACGCTGATCACGAACGGGCTCGAGCTCGGCCAGCTAACCGAGAGTCGGTGGTCGGTGGCCCGATCCTCCTGGCACGTGTAGGCGCCCGTGTCGCCAGAGGCAACGAAGATGCTGATCCCGCGTGCCGCCGCGGCCTCGATCGCCTGCTCGTCGCGCCGGATGTCGGCCGGTGGTGTCGTCGCCTCGCAGCTGCCCCAACTGTCGGACACGATGTTGGCCCGACCGTCGGCGACGATCTGGTCGAGCATGGCCCCGAACGAGTCCGCGCCGGAGGCGGTAGTGTCCGGGGCGTTGTAGTCGAGCAGCTGGGCGTCCGGGGCGATTTCGTGCGCGACCTCCAGGTCGAGATCGGACTCCGCCACGGCGGAGGAGTCGCCGTCGGTCGTCCCCCCGCCGACCGGCACGTTCTCCGGAGTCATCGCCGGCAGGGCGAAATCCTGGTCGAAGCCGTCCAGGTCCGACTGTTGGTACTCGCCGAACGAGATCACCGCGATGCTCTCGCCTTGGCCCGCGACGTGTCGGCTCAACAGCGGGTCGACATCGTAGGCGAGCCTCGCGCTCGGCGGGGAGATGCTTCCTAACGCGAGGGCGTCAGCGGTCTCGCCGGAGCCGCTGTTCAGGCCGGCGACGGCGCTCACCGCGTCGTGGAGATTGCCGGGCACGATCGCCGTGCCGATTGGAGCGTGGAAGAGCCGCCCGCCGGCACCCCGGTAGGTCATCAGACGCAAGCCGAACAGCCGATCGAGCGTGCCCGCGGTCGCGCGGACATCGAGCGCTGTCCGTTGGGGGAAGCTACGCGTGACGTGGACGCCCTCTAGCGCAAGCTGCGTGGTCGCGCTGTCGAGCATGGCGCGCGACACGCCGAAGCGTTGACCGAAGGTGGTCGCATCGATGAAATGGTGGTAATCGGGAGACGCGGGATCGTCCAGCTCGTCCAGAAAGCGCCCCAGGCGCGTCTGGCCCGGCAGCCGCAGGACGAGCGAGAACTCGATCATCGTATTCGGATCGGTCTTTCCCAGAAGCGTTGGCTCGCCCCCGCGCGGCCGTGCCACCGGGGCGAGTGCGCCTGCGGACCACCAAGCTCCCGCCGCTGCGAGCACCCCGAGCAGCGCGAGGTACCGCCACCTCATCGACCTGCTGCGTGACGTGGATCTGACCCGGGCCATCGCGCGGTGTCTCACCCTGGCCACCGCACGCTGTTGATGATCAGGTCGCCCAGGGCATACAGGTCGCTGCGGGGGCCGCTGGCGCTGGTGTCGCCCACGACCGTCGCGCTCACGGTGACGTGACCATTGGAGGCCGACTCGGACACGAGGCTCGCCGGCTGACTGCCTTGGGGCGCGGTGAGATCACCGACGTATGCCCTCCCCGCACCGTAGAGATAGCCGATGCCCGCCCCGAGTAGTTGGTGGGCTGGGTTGCTGTCCCCCGCCAGCTGCGAGATCCCCTTTAGCTCGCCGACCTGCTGGCTGATCGCCTGCGACGGGGTGGTTCCCACCGGAAAGCCCTGGATTACCAGCGTGCCGCTGTGTCCGTTTACGTCTGTCGTCAGGACCAGCCTGCTCGGTGCCTGCTCCGAGACCTTCGCCACCGACCCGGGGTACTGGAGGCTGAAGCCATAGCGCGAGCTGCGCCAGGCGGTCTCCTGCACGACCGGCTTGACGCTCGGCGGTGCCCCACACGGCTGACCGCTGGAGCACGGCGAGGTCGTGACCGGGGAGGCCAGGAGAGTCGTCAGGATCGAGAATCCGATCAGGCCTAGGAACAAGATCAGGAAGAGATGGAGAAGCTGCCCACCTAGCTGCCCGGAGCTCACGCCTCGGGTCTGCTCGTGGGCGAGGACGCTCACGACCCAGCCTCCGGCGCGGGTCCAAGACGCGACCCCGCAGCCTCCGAGCCCGAGTGACGCATGGCGGTCTTCGGCAGCGCCTGGAGCGAAATCCCGCAATGCCCGCAAAACGTGTGTCGCTCAGTTGCATGACCGCAGTTCGGGCATATCAAGTCGCCACCGATCGGGGTCTCCGAACACTCCTCGAGCAGGCCGACATGGATCGCGCGTCGGAGCAGAACGATCGCCACCAGGTCGAACGCCACGAGCCAGGCGACCCAGCCGCCCGCAGGCAGGAACGTCTCGCCTACCGCGCCACCCATCACGAGCAACGCCGCCAACGGCAACGCCACCGCCGGATGACCAAGCATGCCGAGCGCTCCGGCGTCGCGCACGGGAGCGCGATACCGCAGCCACAACGCCGCACACACGCCCGCGGCAGCTCCCATGGTCAAGACCGGCATACCCACCGCAAGGGAGAGCAGGCGCCAGATCCACGGCAGCACCGCCCCGCCCGGACGCAGCCCGTCGCCGATGACGTGGACTCCGTAGGTGATTGCCTCAGCGCCGCTGAAGGCCGCTCCCGCGCTCGCGCCGAACGTGACTCCATCCAGAACAGCGTTGAAGCGTTGATAGCGAAGCAGGATCAGCGGCCCCAGGAGCAGCGCGAGAAACCCGCAGCCGGGAAGGACCAGACCCTGCACGACCAGGTACTGCGACCTTCCGTTGACGATCACCGATCCCGCGGATGGCGCGAGCGCCAGCGCCAGCAGACCGAAACCGACGCCCACGGCGGCGCCCCAGCCGATGGTCAGGCTCATCGCCCACACCGGCTCGTCCTCGTAGGCGTCGACGTCGACCAGATAGAGGACCACGAGCAGCGGCAGCAGCAGCGCCGCGGCGATCAGTGCAACAGGGAAGAGACGCAGGGCGGCAAGCACGATGATCGCAGCCACGCCCACCCCGAGGGCGAGGCGGAAGCCAGGCTGCGAGTCCCTCGGCAGCTGCGGGAACAGCGTCGATACCACCCGCGGCGAGGCCACGTGCTCGTGGGGGGCTGCGGCAAATTGCGTGCGGTCGCGCGACCGCCCGGCGAAGCCCGCCCCCAGCGGGGCGCCGCACCGGACGCAAAAATCTCCCTCGGGAGTCTCCCGGCCGCAACTGGCGCAGGTCATCGACGGCGCTCCTTCCGATCGCCCACGACGAGCTCCCTACCGTGGTGAACGAACTTCAGCTTCCGGATCCCGTAGACGTCGCGGCGCTGCGAGCGCGCCGGCCACCCGCCGACGTCCAGCTTGACAATCTTTGACTGGCCGCTGTGCTCGCGGCCCAGCCGTTGGACCAAGGCCCAGGTCCCCCGGCCCTGTGCACACCCGGGCGTCCCGAGCTCTACCGCGGCTTTCGCGCGGTTCTCCGTGTCCACGTGCGGACGGGTGGCGATCTTCCTGGTCTCGAACATAATCTGGCGCTCGCCGGCGCGTCGATACCCGCCGGTGTGCCGAACTTACGGCCGGCGCGGGAAGAAACGCATACTCAGATCGGTTCGTGGAGTTGCGAACGATCTATGGCGGGCGCGCCCGGACGCGACGTTGCCGATGAGCTCGGCGGTGCGGGCAGCGGCCGGTGCGGCGCCGCGTCATACGCCTGCGTTTATGGCCGCGGCGCCTCATTCATCTGGGCTCTGGCCGCGGCGAGAGCCACGGTGCTTGCGATGGGATTCAACAGCCTGACCTGGACACCCGCGCACGAGCGCCACGCGCTCTCAGCCCCACACTTCAAGCGCATCGACGCGCTACGCAAGCTGCGCGAGCGGCAGGCCCGAGATTTGGATCGCGGCCCGCGAGCTCGAGTTGCTCGCGCCGCTCGTGCAACTGGTGAGCGGCGCGATCATCGTCCTGCTCCCGGGGATCTGGTCGCGCTCGTGATCAACGCCCAGCTCCCCTGCGGCTTCATCACCCCCGTCTTGCTCACTTACAGCGTGGATGCAACCGCAGCCACGCGGAGCCGGCCGCAACTACCTAGCCCATGTACAGACGTATTGAGAGGAGCCCCATGCCGACGAAAGTAAGAGTCGAAGACGCGGTCCGAGAGTTGCTCGACAAGGACCCGCGCCTGCGTCATCCGTCCGAGGTCGCCGTCTTTTTCGATGACGGCGTGCTCACGCTGCGTGGCACCGTCGGCACCTTCAGCCAGCGCCTGGCGGCCGTACGCGACGCGCGCAGGGTCCACGGCGTCGACTATGTCGACGATCAGATCAAGGTCCGCGTCCTCGACGTCGACGGGCGCAGCGACGCTGAGCTGCGTGGCATGGCACTGCAGGCCATCGCATGGGACACCGAGGCGCCGGCCGAGCAGATCGACGTCAAGGTCACCGACGGCTGGGTCACGCTGACCGGTGAGGTCAGCTACCAGTTCCAGAGCGATGCCGCGTATCACGACGTGGCCAACCTGTTCGGCGTCATCGGCATCACCAACGAGATCCGAGTAGTCAACTAATAACCAGAGAGGACGAGCCATGCTCGACGACGAATACATCGGGCGGAACGTGATCGCCGTTACGTTCCCGCAGGAAGCAGATGCTTACGAGGCATTCGCCCGCCTCAAGGAGCTCGACACACGAGGCGACATCGGCCTACACGGCGTCGCCGTAGTCGCCCGTGAGGACGACGGGAAGCTCGCGGAAAAGGAAGAGTACGAGGAAGACAACTACGAGGGCACCGTCGGTGGTGGTCTCGTCGGGCTGCTGATCGGCGTCCTCGGCGGACCGGTTGGGGTCCTTGTGGGCGGGGTGACCGGAGTCCTGGTCGGCTCGCTGTTCGACCTCGACGACGACGATGAGACCGACTCCGCCCTCGGAGAGCTCTCGAAGGCGATCCGTGTCGGACCTCCTGCTCTGCTCGCCGACGTGTCCGAACCGGGCCCAGAGGCGGTCGACGCCGTGATGGCGCACCTGAACGGCACCGTCCTTCGGCGGTCGTTCCTCGATGTCGAAGCGGAGATCGCAGCGGCCGAGGATGCCCAGCGCGAGGCCAAGAAGAAGGCCCGCAAGGAGCTCCGCGAAGCCCGCCACAAGCATCACAAGGACAAGGTCGATGCGAAGGTCGCCGAGCTCAAGGCCAAGCTCCATCGACAGAAGAAGCCTGCTCCCACCGCTTGAACGCGAAGGAAGCCGCCGCGGCGGCCCCGGTCATCGGCGGGCCACTCCACCGCGCCCGACCGGGCTTGTGCGACGAGCACTACCGACGGTGAGAAGTCACGCGCGGCTGGACTCAGCCCATCCGATGCCAAGGAGGCCGTCTTTGGCTCGTTCGACGGCATGACGTGGACGCTGGGGATGGTGACCGGGCCTGCTCGCCACACGAAACCGTCGGCGCAGCACATCGTGGCGGCGGCGATCTGCATCGCCGTCGCCGCCACGATAGACATGGGTGCCAGCCAGTAAACCGACCGTCGCCGCCGCGCAGGCGTCTCAGGGTCGGCCCGAGGCCCGCGATCGGCGGAGCCACGGACCAAGCGAACCCGACCACGACGAGCAACCGAGCAGCGTAAGTGCGGCGAGCCCCGTCACCGAGAGCCGCGAGCGCCAGCCAGCCCAACGGCACCGGACCAGAGCAGCCCTGGCTTCTTCGCTCGGTCAGCTCCAGAGCTCGTTCCTCGATCCCAGCCCGCCGGCGCGGAACTCCCGCAACACGGCCGCGGGAACGCCCTCGATCTCAAACAGGCCCCGACCGACCGTCCGCCACCACTCCCAGGGCAGCGGTTCGCGAACCTCCGCCCGAAGCACCGCCCGATGCATTGCCCCGGCCGCCGACTTGTGGTCATACAAGCCGTGCGCCTCAAGCGACGTCCACCGACCATCTGCCCGAGTCATGTTCGCTGCGACAACGTGCGTGTGCAGCTGAGGATCGCCGGCTCGGGACAGGCGGTGGCGGTACGCCGCCGCGACGAACCCCTCGCCGCGAACCCGGAACGCGCCGTTGCGCCCCCGGCGCGTGAAGCACGCCTCGCGCTCGACGTAAGCGAACGCCTCAGCGACCGCGCGCTCATGCGCATTCAACAACGCCGCGGACATGGCCTCGTCGCCGATCGCGAACAGCACGCTCACGCTCTTCGGTGCCGAGAACGTCAGGTCGAACGCGGCGACCTTTGTCCGCCCGTGCTCGGGGCGGAGCCGCTCTCGCGTTCGTGGGTCGCAGCCGTGCACCGCGCGCATGAACCCATCACGGTCAACGCGACCCGACACTCCAATCCCGCCGCAGCCGGCGCCGACCCACCGGCCCGGTGCCTCGCCGCGGGCGGAGAAGTAATCCGCAAGTCCCTGCGCCACCTGCTGCTCGTAGTGTGCGAGCTGGTCGTCGACCGTCTCCATTGGACGCGGGGTGCGTGACGCCGAGCAGTCCGCGGATCTCGGCCCTGAGCTGGTCGCGATCGGCTCGGCGCATCACCTGCGCGTTGCGCGTAGATCGACAGGGTCACGGCCGGATCGGCGTGGCCGACCTGTGCCTGGACGTAAGGAAGGCCGTAGCCGGCGGCGATCATGTACGTGATGTAGGTCCGTCGGAACGTGTGTGGAGTCACGTGCGCGCGAAACGGCGGTCGGCCCTGAGCGGCTCGGATCTGGTTCGCTCGGGACATTACGGGTGCGATGACTCGGAGCCGAGCCGAACGTTGTCCTTGTTCCGACGGTTGTCGTTTCGGTCGCACTGGTAACGGCCGAGCTCGGGAGCCGCACAGCTGAGCAGTGGCTCCTAGTGGCCGGAGCGCTCCTACACGCGGGCCAGGATGTCTTCGATCCCGACCGCGATCATGCGGCTTTCGCCGAGCATCTGCTGGCCATTGGCTGTCAGCCCGATATAAGCGCTGTGCGTTAGCCCACGTCCGAGCCGACTGGCCATCCGACCTGCTCTCGCTCGCGAGCTGAGCGGCGGCGTGGTCAGCGTCCCTTGGCTCTCCAGCGCCACCCGGGTGTCCGCGCCGGAATTCCGGCGGTGGTGGGCCGAGGGGTCACCCACCACGCAGTGCGCTCGATGGCGTGTGCGGAGGTCGCTCGAGCCCAGTGCTCGTCGTAACCTCGGTTGCATAACGTAGACGTATTGCAGCGACGGCGGTCGGGCATTTCCCCGGATGTGCTTGGAGACACACTAGACCCCAAGTGTCGCCCGCGCCGGTGGTCGTCCGGGGTGGGAATCCGAACTAGCTCCGAGGTGTCCTGTGGGCGATGTCGTACATTTGATGCCCCGTCGTAAGCGGATAGCGTTGATCGCGCACGACAATTGCAAGGCAGAGATGCTCGAGTGGGCGCGGTTTAACGTTAAGACGTTGGCCGCGCATGAGCTTTACGCCACTGGCACGACAGGCGCGTTGCTGGCCAACGAGCTTGGCCTGTCGGTTGACCGGTTTTTCAGCGGCCCGCTGGGTGGAGACCAGCAGGTCGGTGCGGCAATCGCTGAAGGACGAATCGACTTCTTGGTGTTCTTCTGGGACCCGCTGGAGCCACAACCCCACGACGTCGATGTCAAGGCTCTCCTGCGGATCGCGGTCGTGTGCAACGTACCAACCGCCTGCAACCGGGCGACCGCCGACTTCATCCTGTCAAGCCCGCTGACCGGCGAGGAGTACCAGCCCGCAAACAGCGCCTACCTTGGGTCAGCCGCAAGCAGCCACCAACCAGGAGCCGGGCTCAACACCGGCTGATCTGCGTGCCCGCTGGTCCTGTGACAACCGGACCGTGGCAGACAGTCCCGCCGCGCGAACCGCGGCTACACCCGCCCTTCGTTCGTCGCCCGGTTCCCGGCCACAATGCCGGCCCGTCACGATTACGGGCTCAATGACACCGACGTTCCGGTGTCTAGGAAGCTTCAGTCTCGGGTCCACGCTCCGCGCATATGGCGTGCCGGGCGCCTGCCGCTTGGGAAAGCGGGTCTCGGCCGAGGAGCGGTTTCGGACCGAGGAAAGCCGTTGCGCAGCGAGAGCAACGTCGGATCCGGCCGCTTAAGTCCCGGTCAGGCTGGCGGCGTTGCGTGGTCAAGCGTCCATGGGCGCCGGTGACAGAGTTCAACTGGAGGTGACGCTGTCTTTCGTGGCAGGGATCGGGAGCTCTGCGCTGAGCCTGGTGCCGGCGCCCTTGGTGCTGTCGAGCAGGATTCGGCCGCTGAGGGCTTCGACGCGGTCCTTGAGGCCGACCAGGCCGGTGCCGTGGGTGAAGTCAGCGCCGCCGACGCCGTCGTCGCGGACTGCGATGCGCAAGACGTGGTCGTTAGCGTCGGCTTCGACGGTGACCGTGATGGCCGTGGCGTGCGCGTGCTTGGTCGCGTTGGTGAGCGCCTCGGAGATGAAATAGTAGGCCGCTATCTCGACCGGCTCAGGCAGTCGGTCCGCCGTGCGCAGGGCAACTTCGACCGGGACGGCGGAGCGGCGGGCGAGCAGCTTCAGTGCAGGCCCCAGCCCCCCTGCGGCGAGGATCGGCGGGTGGATTCCACGGGCGAGCTCGTGTAGCTCATCCAGGGCGCCGTTCAATCCGGCTGCGAACGTGTCCAGCTGAGCGGCCAGATCGGGCGGCATGGCCGCCTGCGCCTCGCGGAGCTGAAGCGCCAGTGACACCAGCCGCTGCTGGGCGCCGTCGTGCAGGTCACGCTCGATACGTCGGCGAGCGCCATCGGCGGCGGCCACGATCCGCTCCCGTGACGCCATAAGCTGCGCCCGGCTCTCTGCATTCGCGATCGCAGCCGCGACGAGGCTGGTGAATGCCGCCAATCGCTCCTCGGTATCCGGCGGAGCCGGCACGCTGCCGCGCAACGCCACGCCGACCACGCCCCAGATCCGGCCCTCGACAGTGATCGGCGCGGCGACCGCGGATTCGACCCCCAGCTCTGAGTAGTAGGCCGTCTGCGAATCGATGCGCGCCGGTCGGCCCGTTTCGCGGACGAGCGGGGTGAGACCATCGCCGGGTTCGACGTGCCGGCGATCGCCGACCGGGAGCGGCTCGCCGGTGCCGGTCCACGAGGCGACGATCGTGACGCTCTCATCGGGCTCGAACCGGACCACCAGGGCGTCATCGGTGTTGAGCAGGTGGCCGACCTCCTCGGCAACCGCGGCGAACACCACCGCCGGCGCTTCGCCCTGCGCGACGAGAGTGGCCACACGCCCGAGGGCGGCCTGCTCATCCGCGATCGTGCGCAGCCCCTGGCGAGCCTGGGCATTCGCGATCGCGATGGCCACGAGTTCGGTAAACCCCGCGAGACGTTCCTCGGTTCCGGGTGGTGGTGGCTCCTCGCCTGTCGACACGACGGCAATGAGACCCCACAGTTCGCCCTCGACCGTGATCGGCACGCCCACGGCGGAACGGATGCCGATCTCACGCGCAGCCCCGCCGGCGGCGTCCTCGGTGTACCGGTCCACTCGAGCCGGGCGCCTGGTTTCGCGCACGGTTGCGGTCACGGTGCCCCTGACGGGCTGAGCCCGAAGCCCGACCGGTATGAATTCACCCATCCGGCTCCACTGGGCGAGGATTTCGGCGGTGTCGTCCGCGAGATACCGCCGCACCGCGGCGGCGTCGACGGCGAGCAGGCGCCCGACCTCCTCCGCGACGGCGGCGAACACGTCCGCGGGCGGGGCAGCCCCCGCAACTAGCGTGGCCACGCGCCGCAAAGCCGCCTGCTCGTCGGCGATCGTGCGCAGCTCCTCGCGCGCCTGCGAGTTCGCGATCGCGGTCGCCGCGATCTCGGTGAAAGCGGCGAGGCGCACTTCTGTGCCCGGCGGGGGCTCCTCGCTCGTCGATGTGACGCCGATGTAGCCCCACAGACGACCCTGGACGGTGATCGGCGCCGCCGCGGAGGATCTGACGCCGTACTGGAGCGCCACCGGTGTCCATCCTCGCCTACGCCGGCCTGCGGCCCGGCGAGCTGCGCGCCCTCCCTTTGGGCGGGTTTCGCGAGAACACGATCCTAGTCGAGGACGGCACGAACCCGGACGGCTCCACAAGGCCAACGAAGAACCGCAAGTACCGCACGGTGCGCCTGCTCTCAGCCCTGGCGCAGGATGTGCGCGAGTACAAGCTCGCCATCGGCCGACAATCGAATAGGTCACTGATCCTGCGCGACGACGACGGCGGCCCGTGGGATAAGAATGCCTGGCAGATGTGGCGCGCGGACCGTTGGACGCCCGCGTGCCGCGCCGTCGGGCTCGATCCGATCCCGAGGCCGTATGACCTGCGCCACAGCTTCGCATCGCTCCTGCTCGCCGAAGGTCGGCAGCCGCTCTACGTCGCGCGCCAGCTCGGTCACTCGGTCGCGGTGCTGCTCTCGACCTACGCGCACCTGATCGACGAATACGCGGAGGCGCCGAACATCGACGTGGATCGCGAGATCGCCAATGCGCGGCGGCAAGTCGGTGTCCGTCTGGTGTCTATAACACCGGGTGAGCTGCCGACGTGACTGGCCCGCCGAATCTCAAAAGGACCCTCTGTGCGGGCTTTTCTGTCAGTACCGCTACCGGGATTCGAACCCGGGTTTCCGCCGTGAGAGGGCAACCTGGCGTTCCCGAGCGTTCCCAGAAATCCCCTCTGAGCAGGCGAAACGCAAAACCTGGGGGACGTCCGGAAGCGACAACCGAACGGGTGATGTTCGGTTTGAGTTCGGTCGGGCGGCAGCCGGACTGCTCATCGCGGGCTTGCTTATCACGGGCTCTCTGACGCTCGCCGCGCCGGCGCAGGCCCGCACGGATGCGTTCCAGATAGGTACGGCCGCTGAGACGGAGCGCATCCCCGGCACCGGAGAGAAGCTCGCGCTCGAAAGGGTCTGCGTTGACGGACGGCCGATCGTTCTGACGGACGGACACGCGACGATGTACGGTGACGGCGTCGCGATCAAGTTCGAGCAGCGCGGCCACGACTTCTACGCCCGCGCCGTCGCACTCGGCGGCGACCCGACCGTCGCGCTGATCTACAGGTTGTGGTGATGACCTGGCCCCGAACCGCCCGCGTTACCGTTCGGCTCGTCCCGCTGCCGGCGGTCTGGTCGGCGCCTATCTGTAACACGAGCGTTACAGAAAGATCCCCGTCGCGGTTGCCGGGCTACTAGCTCGGAACCTGACGGCGGACGGACTCCACATACAACCTGCCGTAAGGCGACCGGGCTCCGTTCGCCCAACTGGGCCATCAGCAGCAGCGACGCGAGCAGGAGTTATGCGAGCGCCGAGCCCAAACGAACGAGCCGTTTACCGAATGGGGGTTTTTCTGACCAATTGCCACAACTGACGCGTCGTTATGTCAACCTTTTGCGCCGGCGTCGCATTTCTTAGGGCTGGAGGCCCCGGCGTCCCAGAGACAAGGGCGGCGCCCCGCCAGGGGGTAGGCGGGGCGCCTGCCGGCCGCCGCGGCGGTGGGGGCAAAGCGCCGCGGCAGCGGGGCGTCCGTTCCCCACGCTCTAATTCTCGCGAATTGGGGGCCTTTTCTACTCATCTTGCCCAACCGACGATAGCGGCAAAATGGACAAAGGAGGCGGGCAAGGCTCCTTAGTGCGCCGACCGCTCCTGCCACCCCGGTCCCAGGCGGGGGCGGTCGGCCTCTACTCGGGCCGATCCCTATCTGACGGCGGGATCCGCGATCCGCTCGGGCTGGAACGGGACCTGCTCGCCGTGCGCGAACGGGCAATCTTGGTCGTTGTGGAGATCCGTGGCAAAGAAGTAGTCGCTGTGCAGCCGATGCGTCAGCTTGCTCAGGAATGCTTCCGGGTCTTTTGCCCGCAGCTCAGGATCCCAGTCGAGAACCGCGGCGCGGTAGTGGTCTGCGTCGGTCTGGACCTTGACGTCGCCGCCCTCTTGGTATGCGCGGCCGACGCGCTCCTGGTAGCCGGCTGACCAGCGATTCTCAACCAAATCTACGTGTTGACCCATAACAGTCGACTCCTGTTCTAATAGGTCCCGCCAAAACTACTACCCAATTCGCAGCACATGCTCCTCGGCCAGCTGTCTTGCACGCTCGCGGGTCCGGTCTGCTTCGTCCTGGCCCAGTAATTGAACGAGTACCGAGGGCCAGTTCTCGTACAGGCGTTGAACGGCCTCCAGCACATGCTCTGGCAGCGGATCGTCCAGGTGATGCTGGTAGAAGCTTGAATTGACGGAGTTGCCCCCGAGGTCGAAGGCGTTTCCAGTATCGACAAGCCGCAAGTGGGCCCGGGCTCCGGTCGAGGGATCGGGAACACCGAACCAGTTGTTGCCACCGTGATCGGCGTGCGCCACGGCCGCATCGAACACTGCCGCCTGCCAGACCTCGTCCTCCGGGAGTTGATCCAGACCCGTGAGCCACTGCCTCCCGTCCGGCCACATGATCCGCAAGCTGTGCACAACCTCGGACCCGGTCGACAGCCTGGGCACATCCCGCAGCACCGTCGCTGCCACTAGGCCGGGTGAACCCAAGATGCTTCGCGACTTGCCAGCCGGCCGCCTCTCGCCTCACCGTGGCCTCGAAGTCGTCGTGCCCGGGCTTCGCGAGCACCCGTACGCCGCCAGCCAGCACCAGCGACTGTTTGTCCGGATGTCCGCCCGTTGGTTCGCCGTTTCCGACGCTGAGCGCCACTCCCGGCGAGAGGATCTCGGCAGAGCGCAGGTATTGCTCGAGCTGGTCGAGCCCCTCGTGCCCATCCATGGGCGGCGAGTATGACACGCATCCGGGCGACCAATGCTCCGCGATCCAGACTGAGTCCAGCGGTCCAAAACGAGATTGCGACAGCGCCTCGCTCTATGCGAACATACGTTCGTCCATGCCTGAGTTCAGCTACACCGTGACCGAGCACGACCCCGCGCGACCCTGGCTCGTCGTCGGCACGGGCCACGGCAAGGTCACGCTTCCCGACGGCGAGAACTTCTTCGCGTGGGCGCACGAGAACTGGCCCGCTCCGCGCTGGAGTACCCAGCTTGATCCGTGGCAGCTCAGCCCGAACGACCACGCGTAGCTTCCAGCCCCCCAGGGCAGCCTGGCGGCCGGTACGACGAGGCGGGCGATCTGCAAGATTCACTCGTCGTGCTCCTGGCGCGGCCACTCTTTCCAGACGGCCTGCGCGATGCGCATCCAAGCGCCGGCCAGCGGTCCCATCGGATACAGCGCGTCGGGGTGCTGACGCCGAGCGTAGGCGCGCATCGACTCGAACCATGCCGCCATTTCTGCGGGTGGGATTCCGGCGATCGGCGTCACCATTTCGCTTAGGCTGCGCGCTAGGTCCGCGTCACTAACAGTCCGCATCGGGTGAGGTCGTTTCGCGGTCTTCACAGTCCCGCCACCCTTGCGCGGGCTAGATCCAACCGCCACGCCAAGTCCTCGCAATCGTTCGGCAGTAGCACAGCCCGTGCAGTTGATCCGTCCCGGTTCCACTGTGGCGGGATCAGATCCATCGCGCCTAGCCGGCGCGCGTTCTTCAGGATGTGAAGCCGGATACGAGCTGGTGAGCGCGAGCCTCGACCGACCGCTCGGACCGCTCGCCTGACGTCCTCTCGGTCACCGATCGGGTAACTAGGCTTGCCCTTCGCGTTCGGTAGCGCGTGGCCGAGAGCCATCATGTGCGCTAGCTCTTGTGCGCTGTACTTCGTCGAGCGCATATCGTCGCCCTCGTCGCCCTCAGGTAGGAATCCGACCCCATCACACTCGGGACAGATCCCCGATCCGTCGCAGTTAGTGCAGTTCTCCCGGGCGTCACCATCGTCTAGGTATCCAATACCCTCACAGTCGGAGCAGACGCCTGATCCGATGCACGAGTTGATCCGGCGCCCAGCGAATCCGGACCTCTGGTCGCTTGGTGACCTTGGGGAATTGATGAGCGTCCACACGATCACCCGCAAGGACGGCTCGCGCGGCTATGAAGTTCGCTGGCGCGAGCACGGCCGCCAGCGGTCCAGGGCGTTCAAGGTGAAGAAGGACGCCGAGACGTGGGACACGGAGGTCACCCGGCGCCGCCAGCTCGGCCCGCTCGCGGTGCAGCAGCTCACCGTCCGCAAGGCGCCGACGCTCGGCGAGTGGATCACCGACCGCTGGGCGCCCGAGCACGCCGCCTCGCTGGCCGACGCGACACGGGAGCGGTACGCGAATGTCTACTCGGTCCACGTCGCCCTGTGGCTCGAGGACGTGCCGGTGAACGAGATCACGGTCGGAGCCCTCCGCGCCTGGCAGGCGCAGCGCGTCAAGGCGGGCGTGAGCCCCGGGACGATCCACAAGGCGCGAACGCTGCTGTCGAGCGTCCTTCGGCACGCCGCCGAGTCGGAGGTCATCCCAGCCAATCCGCTCTCCGTCGTGCGCGCACCGAAGAACGGCCATCGCGACGCCGTCCAGCCCCTCTCCCCCGCCACGGTCGAGCGCATCCGCGCGGCGATGCTGAACCCGCCACCACGTGAGATCGCCGCCGCAGCGGTCGGACAGCGAGCGAGACGCGCCTACGAACTACCGGCGCCCGGTACGCCGCAGACGCGCCAGCGTGACGCTCTGATCGTCTCGCTGCTTGCCTATGCCGGCCTCCGTCCGGGCGAGCTCCGGGCGCTTCGCCTCGGCGACATCCGCGAAAGGACCGTCCTCGTGCAGCGGGCCGCGAACCCGGACGGGTCGATCAAGTCGACTAAGACGACGAGCCACCGGGCCGTCCGGCTGCTGTCGCCGCTCGCGCAGGACGTGCGTGAGTACCGGCTCGCAGTCGGGCGTCCGTCGGATCGGCGTCCGATACTCGTGGACGATGACGGGCGCCCGTGGGATAAGAGCGACTGGCAGATGTGGCGGGTCGACCGGTGGGCGCCTGCGTGTCGCGCAGCCGGGCTGGAGGTCGTCCCGCGGCCGTACGACTGCCGCCACAGCTTCGCCTCGCTGCTGCTCGCCGAAGGGCGTCAGCCGTTGTACGTCGCGCAGCAGCTCGGGCACTCGCTCGCGGTGCTGCTCAACACCTATTCACACCTGATGGCCGAGTACGCGGAGAGTCCGGCGATCGACGCAGAAGCCGAGATCGCGAAGGCTCGCCGCGAAACGTGTTCGGTCCTAGTTCGGTCGGAGGCATCATGAAGCGCATCCTGAGTCGCATCCGAGCAAACAAAAACCCCGTCCATGCGGGGCTTTCGTGGCTATACCGCTACCGGGATTCGAACCCGGGTTTCCGCCGTGAGAGGGCGGCGTCCTAGTCCCCTAGACGATAGCGGCGAGAGACGGACCTAAGCCAACCTGCTCGAGACTCCTGCCGGCGTCCGGAAGTCGAGACGCGCGAGGGGCCACGAACGGCCTGATTCAGCGTAGCGGCAAGGCTATCGCTCGTGGCGATCGGACGGTTCACGAGTTGGTGGCTTGACCTCAGGCGGGTCGTGATGGCGTCGCGGCCGCGCGTGGAGGCGCCCCTTTTGCGGCCGACCGATCCTCTGAAGACGACCGACGCTGTCAACGATGCATTGCGGGGAAGCACCCGCCGAGCCTTCCTGGTCGACGGCGCCGGGATCGTCGCGGCTGGCTCGCTTGCGGGAGGCCTGCTCACGTCTCGGCGGACTTGGGCCCGCGCCGCCGAACTGATCCACCCGGCGGCGTCGCAGGTCGGGGCGCTGCGCGTGCTCGGTCGCTCGAGCATGCGCCTGCCCGACTCACTTCCGAACCCGGGCATCTCGTCCGCCACCGACACGCTGCCGCAGATCGAACACGTCGTCGTGCTGATGATGGAGAACCACTCGTACGACAACTTCCTCGGGATGCTCGGCCGGGGCCCCGGCCAGGTGGCGCGCGGGGACGGGTTCACGCTGGGAGTCGACGGGCTTCCGAATGCGACCAACCCGTACCCGAACGGTCAGCTCCAGCGCGCGTTCCACATGCCGACGACCTGCCAGGTGAACGACCATCCCTCGCAGGAATGGCAGGCCTCGCACGTCCAGTACGACAACGGGACCAACCAAGGGTTCGTGATCTCGCCTAGCGGACCGGTCTCGATGGGCTACTGGACAGGGCAGGATCTGCCGTTCACCTACGACCTCGCAACCAAGTTCCCGATAGGCGACCGCTGGTTCTGCAGCCTGCTTGGGCAAACGGACCCGAATCGCCGTTACCTGATCGCGGCCACCTCGGTGGGGATGACCGACGACATCGGCGAGTCGCCCGGCAACTTCGTTCCCGACGCGTCGCTGCCGGCGCCGGCCAACGGCACGATCTTCGACCGGCTAACCGCGGCCGGAATCAGCTGGACGGACTACAACTCGAGCTTCCCTGGCGCCGCGACGATGGAGTTGTTCCCCACCGACGACACCGCGTTCGCGGAGACGAACGCCAAACCGATCGCCCAGTTCTTCACCGACGCTCAGTCCGGGACGCTGCCGAGCTTCAGCCTGCTCGATCCCAACTACGACACCCAGTCGCAGGAGAACCCGCAGAACATCGTAGTCGTCGAGGCGTTCGTGTCGCAGGTCGTCCAGGCTCTGGGCAGCTCGTCGCTTTGGGGCAGCACGCTGCTGATCCTCACCTACGAAGAGCACGGCGGCTACTACGACCACGTCCCTCCGCCCGCGGCGCTCGCGCCCGACGGGATCCCGCCGATGGTGCAGCCAGGCGAGTCGACCTACGACGGCTTCCACCGCTACGGGTTCCGGGTGCCGGCCGTGCTCATCGGCCCGTACGTCAAGCGCAACTACGTGAGCCATGTGGTGTACGACCACACCTCGATCCTCGCCTTCCTCGAGCGCAAGTGGAACCTGCCGGCGCTGACGTACCGCGACGCCAACGATCTCACCGACTTCCTCGACCTAAACGCACTGGCCGCCGGACAGCCCACGTTCCCCGAGCTGCCCACGTTGGCGCCGCCCGGCGACACGCCGGCCGCGCTCGCGTGCCTCAGCACTGGCCCGGGGATGATTCCGCCGGCGTCGGCGGCGCCGTTGCCGGCGCCGGCGATCCGGCTCGAGATCAAGCGCGTACGCGTCGACCGGCGGCTGCGAGGGCTCGTGGTCGAGCTCGAGACCGATCGCGGCTCGCTGTCAGAGCTCGTCGTCGAGCTTCACCACGGAAAGCATCGTGTGGCGAGCGCACGGCTGGCGCACATTTCAACCAGGCCGGTTCGCGTCGTGCTCAGGATGCACCACAAGGTTCCGCAACCCGGACGCTACGAAGTCCTTGTGCGTCACCGACAGGGAGTCCTTGCCAAGCGTGACGTGAGAGTCCGCTAGTCCGAGCCCAGGGGATCCGTCGGCGACATTTTTCGCCACATAGAAGCGTGCTTTTTCCAGGCCTTTCCGTCCGAGGCGGGCCGTAGTATACGAACATGTGTTCGACGTACTCGAACCCCCCAGGACGGCTCCGCCCTGCTAAGTTCTTGCCTCCCGCGGCTGTGGCGGAACTGGTAGACGCCCAGGCTTCAGGTGCCTGTGTCCTTCGGGGCGTGGAGGTTCGAATCCTCTCAGCCGCATCGGGGTGCTAGGTTCACTCCCGGAGCACCGTCGACGCTGCGCTCAGGCTCGCGGCAGCCGGGGTGACGGCAACTGAGATCGCGCGGCGGCTGGGTGTTCCTCGGCGCACGGTGTGCGACTGGGTCAGGGGCCTCTGTCCCACACGACCGGTTGCGCGGCCGCGCATGACTTCGCCGCGCTGCCCGCCGCGTATGTGTACCTGCTGGGCTTGTACTTAGGCGATGGCTCAATCTCCAGCCACCCGCGTGGCGTGTATCGCCTGCGCTTCAGCCTCGACACCAGGTATCCGGAGATCATCGAGCAGTGCGCAAGTGCGATACGCGAGATCGCGCCCGGTAACCGCGTCGGTCGGTTCTCTCACGGCACGTGGGTCGAGGTCTCCTGCTACTCGAAATCTTGGCCCTGCCTGTTCCCACAGCACGGGCCTGGGAAGAAACATGAGCGGCCGATAAAGCTGACCGACTGGCAGAAGACGCTCGTGGACCGCTGGCCGAGGGAACTCCTCCGTGGCCTGATTCATTCGGACGGATGTCGCTTCCAGAACACCGGCACGAACTGGTCGTGGCCTCGGTACGCGTTCAGCCAGGTGTCCGACGACATCCGGGCGATCTTCTGCGACGCGTGCGACCGGCTTGCGCTGCGTTGGACCGCGGCTCGAACAACGATCTACGTCTCGCGCAAGGCCGATGTGGCGATCCTCGACGAGTTCATCGGACCCAAGCGATGATGGCGTCACGATCACCCACGCATTCGCCCCGCACGAGAGACCGCCCTGCGCCGGCGGCTACAGCCAGCCCTTCTCCTCCGCCACGCGCACCGCCTCCGTCCGGTTGCGAGCGTCGAGCTTCTGCATCGCCGATGACAGGTGGTTGCGGACGGTTCCGGGCGAGAGATAGAGGGCGCCGGCGAGTTCGGCGACCGTGGCGTGCTCGCGGGAGGCGAGGAGGACCTCGAGCTCGCGCGGCGTGAGTGGGCTCTCCCCCTGGCTGAGCGCCGCCGCGGCTAGGCCGGGATCGACTACCCGCTCGCCGGCGACGGCGCGGCGGATCGCGGCGGCGAGCTCGCCGGCGGGTGTGTCCTTGAGGAGGAAGCCGGCCGCGCCGCTCGCCATCGCGCGGCGAAGGTAGCCGGGGCGGCCGAAGGTGGTCAGGATCAGGATGCGACAGTCGGGGAGCGCGCGACTAAGCTCGTCGGCGGCGTCGAGCCCGGTCGAGCCTGGCATCTCAATGTCCAGGAGGGCGACGTCGGGCACGGACGCCTCCGCCGCCGCGACGACCTCATCGCCGCGTGACACCTGCGCCACGACCTCGATGTCGGGCTCGAGGTTCAGCAGGCTGGCGAGCGCTGTGCGCACCATCGTCTGATCCTCGGCCAGAAGTACACGAATCACGCGCAGAGCACTCGCGTCAGGTGCGCCGGATCGAGACCGGGACGGTCACCGCGAGCCGGAACCCGCCGCCGTCGAGCGCCCCGGCCACGACGGTGCCGTTGAGCGTACGGGCGCGCTCGGCCAGCCCCCCGATTCCATGCCCGCCCGTCACACGGTGCCCGCCCGCATTGCCGGCGCCGTTTCGCGCGACCCGCGGGCTCGGGACGCCGGCACGGCTGGGGTCGCTGTCGCCGCCCATCTCGGCGTCGCTGGCCGCCTCGACGACACCGCCCGCCCAGCCGGCGCCGTTGGAGTCGCCGTCGCCGCGCGCCCCGACGACACCGCCCGCCCAGCCGGCGCCGTTGCCGTTCATGCCCCGCCCATCATCGATCACCTCAACCCCGGCGTCGCTGAGCGTGGCGGTGACCCGGAACTTGCAGTGCTGCGCGCCGCTGTGGCGGATCGCGTTGGTCGCGCCCTCGCGAACCGTCCACGCCAAGACCGCCTCCACCGCCGGATCGAGCCGCACCCGCGCCTCCTCGACGTCGGCCTCGATGCCGGCGGCAGACAGGGCCATGCGGGCGCCGGCGAGCTCGCCCTCCAGCGTCGGCTGGTGATAGCCGCTGACCGCCTCGCGTACTTCGCGGAGCGCGGTACGCGCGACCTGTTCGACCTCGGCGACCTCGTTCGCGGCGTCGTGCGGTCCGTCGGCGAGCAGCCGTCCGGCGAGCTCGGCTTTCAACGCGATCACCGACAGTGAGTGCCCGAGCAGGTCGTGCAGGTCGCGGGCGAACCGCTCGCGCTCCTTGGCCACGGCCAGGTCGGCGAGCTCCGCCCGCGCCTCATTGAGCTCCACGTTCCGGACGCGCAGATCGCGCATCACGAGCATCAGCATGCCGACTCCAGCCGAGCTGGCCACGAAGCCGATGACGGTGCCTCCATTGGCGCCCCCGAGTGCCGTGCAGACGCCTGCGAGCACCGTGCACGCCACCACCGCGCCGAAGCCGGCCGCAGGCACGAGCGCCGCGCACGCGGCGCAGTACGTGAACAGGAAGCCCCAGCCCGACGCCTGGAAGATCGTCAGCGCCGCCGAGATCATCAGCATCAGCGCGAATACCAGGAGCGGGACCGGCGTCCGGGGCTGACCGCGCCAGTGGAGCACGAGGTACACGTAGAGGCCGACGAACACGGCGGCGCCGGCGATCACGAGGAACTCCTCGAGCTCCGGGCCCTTCTCACCGATCGCGTTGGCGAGCGGAAAGACGATGAACGCCAGCCATACGATCGCGGCTACCGCGCGGACCGCGTGTGGGTTGCGGCTCTCGAGCGGCGAGCCGGCGAACGGCCGAAAGAAGCTCGCCCGGGAGCGGTGGGCCGCGTCGCCGGCGGCCCTACCGCAGTCTTGCCCGTCTTCAGTCATCGCACCTCGCCCTGCGGGTGGCGCAGGAACCGCAGCATCAAGTAGATCCCGACCACGGTCCAGATCGCGAGCGTCTGCACGTCCTGGCTGTTGATTCCCGCTCCGACCGTTCGCGGGTCGAAGGCGTACTGGAGCCCATCGGCCAGCGCCCGGATCGGGAAGATCTTGGCGATGTCGATCAACGTCTTCGGCATCCCATCTGGAGGGAACCAGATGCTCGAGATGAACGTCAACGGCAGGATCACTACGTTCACAACGACGGGGGCGGCCTCAGCGTTGGGGATGAACCGGGTGATCCCGATCCCGAGCGTGGTGAAGGCGGCCGTTCCCAGCGCCAGCGTGATCAGAAGACCGGGGATCGTCGAGGCCCGCACGTGCACGTTGTAAGCGAACGCACCGAGCCCGAGCACGAGCACCGTCATCATCAGCACGATCACCAGCGTCGAGCCAATGCGCGCCGCGACGTATGCCCAGCGCGGGAGCGGCGTCCCCTGCATGCGCTTCAGGACTCCCTGATCGCGCAGGATCGCGGTGCTGATCGCCATGTTGACGAACGTGGTCGCGATCACGCCGTAGGCGAGGATGCCCGGAACAAAGAACGCGTCGTACGGAATCCCGCCGCGGCTTGAGATGTGCGACCCCTTGTCGAGCGACGCGAAGATCACGAGGAACATCAGCGGGAACGCGAACGTGAAGATCCCGCGGCCACGGTTGCGCCAGTAGGCGCGCTGCTCATACCGAATCTGCCAAGCGACCAGGCCGAGGTCACGCTTCGCTGAGGGTGTGGCGACGGCGCTCATCGAACGACCTCCTCCGCAGTCCGAGTTTGGCGTTCACCGGCGTCGGACCCGCCGGTGAGCTCGAGGTAGATGTCCTCGAGCGTTGGCTGGTTCACCGAGAAGTGACCGAGGTCGACATCGTTGTCCGCCGCCCAGGTGGTGATCCGCTGCGCGGCCAGCACCGGCTCCTTGGTCACTATCAGCACCCGGTCGTGCTCGAGCGAACGCTGCTCGCACGGAAGGTCCGGAAGATCGCCCAACGACCAGTCAGACGGCAGTGAGAAGCGGATCTCGGCCGGCCGCAGATCGCGTCCACCAAGTTCCTCGGGGCGCCCCATCGCGATGATCTGACCCGCGTTCATCACCGCGACGCGATTGGCCAAATGCTGTGCCTCGTCCATGTAATGGGTGGTCAGGAACACGGTCTTGCCCAGATCGCACAGTGAGCGGATCGTCGACCACGCCTGGCGCCGCGCGCCAGGGTCAAAGCCCGTGGTCGGCTCATCGAGGAAGATCAGATCCGGGTCCCCGACGAGCGCCAGCGCCAGATCGAGTCGCCGCTTCTGTCCGCCCGACAGCTTCCGGGCGCGCACATCGGCCTTCTCGTTCAGCTCCACCAGGTCGATCACCTCGTCGACCGGACGGCGTCGCAGGTGGTAACGACCGTACATCTCGACCAGCTCTCGGACGGTCAGGTCGGTCTGCACACCCGACTCTTGAAGCACGATCCCGACACGCTCATGAAGCTCACGCTCCCCGCGCGCCGGATCCAGTCCGAGCACTCTCACGTCACCTTGAGTCCGTGTGCGGTAGCCCTCGAGGATCTCGACGATCGATGTCTTGCCCGCCCCGTTTGGTCCCAGCAAACAGAACACCTCACCCCGCGCAACTTCGAAGCTAACCCCGCGCACAGCCTCCACCTCGCCATACGACTTGCGCAGATCGCGCACCTCGATGGCGAGTCCTTCGGTCTGTGTATGGGTTATTGTCATGCCTGGCAGCGTAGGCGCCGCCGGGCTGCTGCGTAAGTGCCGGGCGATCTAAATCAGGGGTGACAAACGTCACGGCCGCCGGGCGCCACAAATCAGCGCCCCCTGGGACTCACAGCCCTACGGCTCGAGGTTCCAGAGCTGCAGAACCTGCGTCTCGCGCTCGTAGCCGAGCTCGCAGATCGTGCCCGGTTTGAGTGCGAATCGGGCGCCCGCGGCCGGCTCCATCTCGAGCCAGCGTGCCGTCAAGACCCGGAAGATGTGCCCATGCGCGAACGCGAGTGAGTCGCCGTTATCGACCCGCAGCCGCTCGATCGCGTGGTCCGCGCGCGCCCCCACCTGGGCCGGTTGCTCACCACCGGGACATCCATCCGTCCACAGGTTCCAGGAAGGGTTGGTCTCGCGGATCTGGGGCGTGGTCAGCCCCTCGTACTCGCCGTAGTCCCACTCGCGCAGGTCCTCGCAGATCTCGGCCACGTCGGCGAAGCCGGCGATCTCGCACGTCTCGCGAGCGCGCAACAGCGGGCTCGTAAGCACGCGTGTGAAGTTCCAGCGCGCGAGCGCCGGACCGAGTTTCTGGGCCCGCTCTCGGCCCCTCTCGGTCAACGGCAGATCGGTCCGGCTCGTGTGCTGGCCGCTGAGGCTCCACTCGGTCTCCCCATGGCGGACTAAGACGATCGGCATAAACAATCAACCCCCGGTGCGGCGGCGCGTCAGGCGTCGGCGGCGTCGTACGCCTCGCGCGCGATCGTCTCGCGCGCCTCGTTTTCGTCGAGCTCCGACTCGTCGCCGTGCTCTGATTGGTGATGCGCTTGCATCTGACGGACCAGCTCATCGTCGGTCGCCGCCGCCAGCGGCTCCCCGCAGACGTTGCACTCGATCACTCGTTTGGTCATGACCCTCTCACTTCCTCTAGACCCACTCGCCCGACTGACTCATCCGTACGCCTCGCCCGACTCACTCACCCGTACGCCTCGCCCGACTCACTCACCCGTACGCCTCGCCCGCCGCCCTCGTGTCGGCGGCCGAGTTCGAACGTGACGAAGCCGACCTGTCGACCCCGAACCCGCCGGTCCGCTCCTCGACCTCGTGCGCAGCCAGCAACGCCGCGCCGAGCACCCCGGCGCGCACGCCGTGCCACGCCAGCCGGATGCTCGTTCGCCGCCCGAGCCCCGGCACGACGTACCCGAGCGCCACCCGTCTGGCAGTATCGAGCAACCGCTGGCCGGCCCGTGCGGCGCCGCCGCCGATCACGACCTCCTCGGGATCGAAAGTGTTGATTGCATTGGCGATGCCGATCCCGACGCGCTCGGCCCAGATCTCGATGATCCGCTGTGCCGCCTCGTCTCCCTCGTCGGCGGCCTGGACGGCCTCCGCTCCGAGGACCGGCTTGCCCTCGGCCTTGAGCCGTCCCAGCGCGGAATCCGGGTGCGCGTCCGCGGCCTCACCGGCAAGGCGGTCGAGCGCGTGCCCCGCGGCCGCATGCTCGAGTGAGCCCGGCTGCGGAAAGCCCGTCGGCGCGGGAATGGACGAGGAGCCAGAAAGGTCCAGCCCGACGATCGTGTGTCCGAGCTCGCCGGCGCCGCCCGTGGCGCCGCGGTAGATCCGGCCACCGAGCACAATCCCCCCGCCGACTCCGGTGCCGATCGTGATCATCACAAGGTTGTGGGCGACCAACTGAAGCTCCGCGTCGTGCGCCTCGGCGAGCGCCGCCACCGTCGCGTCGTTGTCGACAAACACCGGAACGCCGAGTCGCTCCCCCAGCACCTGGCGTAAAGGAACGTCCTTCAGAGGAATGTTCACCGATGACACCACGCGTCCCGTGTCGAACTCGACAATCGACGGAACGCCGATGCCGATCGCCGCGAGGTCGTCGCTCCGGATCTTGTTTACCGTCGCCACGAGCTGGTCGATCAGCGCCCCGCTGCCGGATCGGTCGGTCGGCACCACCACCGACTCTCCGAAATGGCGCCCGACAAGCGGCGCGACGGCGACCTTGGTGCCGCCGAGATCTACGCCGATGACCGAGGTCATGCCGCGCCTGGCCCGAGGGATCCCAGCCCGCCTGCGGCGGCCGGGTCGAGCAGGACCTTGATTTCCTTCGCCAGCGGCGCCAGCAGTGACGACGGCACGTGCGGGTCCGGTTTCGCGTCCGGACCGAAGGCCGCGGCCACCGCGGCCGCCTTCGACGCGCCGGTGGCGAGGAAAACCACCTGACGAGCATTCGCCAGCCGAGGAAGCGTCATGCTCACCCGCGGGACGAACGGCTCCAACCCCGCCTCCGGAACGCCCACAACCGCGCGCGACCGCTCGCCCAACGACGACTGGTCCGGGAACAGAGACGCGCAATGCCCGTCCGGCCCGATCCCGAGCAGGACCAGGTCGAACCGGGGCGACCCGGCCTCGCGGAGCAATCGCTCATAATCCTCCGCGCCGACAGAAGGCCCGAGTTCGCCCTTTATGCGATGAATGGTCGGCAATCGAGAATCCCCGAGTCGAGAGAACATCGCCTCCTCGGCCATCGAGTAGTTGGACCGCTCGTCCTCCGGCGGCACGCACCGCTCGTCGCCGAACCACATCGTGCACGCGGACACGTCGATGCCCACCGCATCGACCGCATCCACGAATTCCCCGTACGCCGCGCGCGGCGTCGAGCCGCCCGTCAGCACGATGTGACCGCCACCAGCCGCGACCCCTACGAGCATGGCCGAGCACGCCCGGCCGGGATCGTCCACGACCTCTATCTCAAGCGGCATGCGCGAAGAATCCTCTGGCAACGGCCAGCGCCGGCCCGTAGGTGGGGTCGCGCAGCAAGGCTTGGCGGACCCCTTCCCCGAGAATGCCGCCCTCGCCGCGGGAGGCCCCCAGCACCAGCCAGCTGTGCTCGCCGTGCCCGGCGACCACCTCGTTAGCGCGGAGTCCGCCCTCGGCTCGGTCGAGCGACAGCGCATAGCCTTCGGCGGTCACGGTGATTCCGGCGAGCCCCGGCACCTCCTGGTCGGCCGTCTCGAGCCTGATGTCGATGTAGCGCGAACTGCCGGTGTAGGCACGCCCGTGCATACCGGACCCGTTGGCCGACACGAGTGGGCGTGTGTCCCAATGCAGGCGGGACGCGAGCCACCCGGCCAGCAGCAGCGCACTCGCGGTCGAGCTCGCCTGGTGGCGGATCGTGAACCCTTCGATCGTCGACAGCGATGACCTGCGCGCGGGCGGGTCGAAGCTCGCCGCCAGGCGCTCGCGCCAGGGGGTGGTCCGCAGCCACGCCAGATCGACGACGTACGCGGTCTCGAGCTCCTCCTGAGCGCGCGCGAGCCCCTCGTCGGCGTCGGGCATATCGTCAGAGTCGAGCAGCATGACGTCGGTTATGCCCCGCAACGCGCACACGGCATCGTCGTGACCGTGGGGGCACCACAGCACGGTCGGGAGCTCGGACACGATGACGGGATCGACGATGGTCTCGAGCCCGCTCAGATGCTCGGTGCCCATGTCGATCTCGACCGTCTCGCGTATGACGCCGATGCCGCCGCGGGACGAGTCCTCGTAACTCATCACCGCCACGGCGTCGAGCGTGTCGCGTCCCTCCTCGACCGCGCACAGGATCGTGCGCGACGCGTGGTAGCGACCGACCCGCTCGAGTCGGTTGGCGATCTCGCCCTTCCACGAGCGATCGACGACGACCACGAGATTTAGGACGCGCGCGGGAGCGAGCGCGTCGTTCGCGGCGTGGCGCTCGCGCAGCATCTCGCGGAGCGCGGCCTCGATCGCGTCGGGATTCGTGTCTCGTTCAGACCAGACGTCTTCGCTCACAGCCGGCGCCACTTCTCGC
This sequence comes from uncultured Solirubrobacterales bacterium, assembly GCA_963701945.1. GTDB lineage: Bacteria > Actinomycetota > Thermoleophilia > Solirubrobacterales > Solirubrobacteraceae > Palsa-465. Next base: position 29,121 of record CAVPBV010000007.1, read on the forward strand.
CGCGTTCGAGCAGCGCGTCGGCCTCCACCGGTCCGGCCGACCCGGCCGGATACTGCGGGATCGGCGTCGTCGTGTCTTCATGCCACGCGGTGAGGATCGGGTCGATGATCCCCCACAGCGCCTCGATCTCGTCGCCGCGCGTGAACAGCGTCGCGTCGCCGCGCATCGCGTCGAGGATCAGCCGCTCGTACGCCTCCGGCGACTCCGACATGAACGAGGTGCCGTAGCGGAACTCCATGTTGACCGGCCGGATCCGCATCTGTGCGCCCGGGATCTTCGCTCCGAGCGAGACCGAGACGCCCTCGTCGGGCTGAAGGGTGAGGATGATCTGATTGGCCTGAACGCCGACCGAGCCGCTGCTCTGGAACGCGAGATGTGGGACGGGTTTCAAAGTGACCGCGATCTCGGTGACCTTGCGCGCGAGTTGCTTACCGGTGCGTAGGTAGAACGGGACGCCGGCCCATCGCCAGTTAGACACGTGCAGGCGCAGGGCGGCATACGTCTCGGTCCGGGAGTCGGGGGCCACGCCCTCCTCATCGTGATAGCCGACGACGCGCTTCCCCCCTACGGTCCCCGGGCCGTATTGCCCCCGGACCGCCATCGAGGGGACCTCGGACACGGCGGGTGGGACGATCGCCTCGAGCACCTTCAGCTTCTCGTCGCGGACGCGGTCGGCCGTGAACGCGGTCGGGGGCTCCATCGTCAGCAGCGCCAGGAGCTGCATCATGTGGTTCTGGACCAGGTCACGCAGCGCGCCGGCCCCCTCGTAGTAGCCGGCACGCCCACCGATCCCGATGTCTTCGGCCGCGGTGATCTGAACGTAATCGATGAAGTTCCGGTTCCAGACGGGCTCGAACAGCGCATTGGCGAACCGAAGTGCCATCAGGTTCTGGACGGTCTCCTTGCCCAGGTAGTGGTCGATCCGGAACACCTGGGACTCGTCGAACACATCGAGCACCTGGGCGTTGAGCTGGCGCGCCGAGGCCAGGTCGTATCCGAACGGCTTCTCGATCACGATCCGCGTCTCGGCATCGCGCTCGCGATTCAGGCCGCCAGCCCCGAGCTTCCCCGCGATCAACGGGAAGAACTGGGGTGCGGTCGACAGATAGAAGACGTGGTTGAGCTCCTGCCCCGCCTGCGCGTCGAAATCGCGCAGGACCTTGTGGATCTGCTCGTAGACGCCGTCATCGTCGAACGCGCCCGGCACATAGCGCATCTCGTCGATCAAGCCGTTCAGCACCTTCGGATCGGGGCGGCGCCGCGAGAACCGTTCGATCGACTCGCGCGCCATCTCCCGGAAGTCGTCGTGCTCCTGATCGCGGCGGGAGACGCCGACCAGTTCGAACCGCTCCGGCAGGGCGCCCTCGTGCGCGAGGTTGTAAAGCGCGGGCAGCAGCTTGCGGTGAGCGAGGTCACCGGTGGCGCCGAAGATCACGAGCGCGGTCGGGCGGACCGGTAGGCGCTCGAGGCCCTCGATGAGCGGGTTGTCCTGCTCCACGTCGGTGGCGACGCCTGCGCTCTGCATCAATCAGCTCCTCTCGAGGATCGTCTTGATCCGTTCGGTTAACGCGCGGACGGCCGCGGCGGGATCTCCCTCGAGCTCCACTCGCTCCGCGGCGAGTCCGTGCGCCCGCAAAGTCTCGAGGTCGCCGGCGGACTGAGCCGCGATCAGCGTCCCGAACGAGTAGCCCGCGCCGGGGATGTCGGCGTCGCGCGCGGGCGCATTGACCAGCTGCAGGAAGCGGCCCGTCGGCGGGCCGCCCTTGTGTAGCTGCCCGGTCGAGTGCAGGAAGCGCGGGCCGTAGCCGAACGTGGTCGCGGCGCCGGTGGCACCCCGGATGACCGACCGCAAGGAACCGATCGCGGCGTCAAGCTCGTCCGACGGCGGGAGGTAGCCCATGATTGCAACATATTGCGGTGGCTTGGCGTCGGCCAGCAACGCGCGCAGCTCGTCGTCGCCGGCAACTGCCACCGAAGGCACCGAACCGGAGCCCAGCACGCGCGCCGTGTTGTCCTTGGCCTCCTGCACGTTGGGCTGGTCGAATGGATTGATCTCGAGCGCCCAACCGGCGACGGCAACGGCGAACTCAGTCAGGAAGAAGATGCGCCCGAGGTCGGCGGGGCCGTGGGCCGGGAGCGTGATCGTCGGATGCCCGGCCGCCGAGATCTGCTCGATCGCGGCGTCGAGACGCTCCTCGGGGTGCTCGAGGTTGCGCCGGTACACGAACACCCGGTCGTCCCCGTAGACGTCCGCTGTGTCGCCCAGCGGCTCGTCGACGATCGGCACGATCCCTCGACCATGCTTTCCGGTCGACTCGGCAACGAGTTGCTCGGCCCACAGCCCGAAGCTCTCGATCGGCGGCGAGATCATGAACGTCAGCTTGTCGCGGCCCTGACGGGCCAATTCGCCGATGACAGCGCCGAACCACAGACCGGAGTTGGACTCGCTCGAGTCGTAGTGCGCGCACATCTGCTCGGCGACCTGGCAGCGGTGCAGGAGCGCCTCGATGCTCACGCCCATCAGTGCCGCCGGGACCACCCCGAACAGCGACAGCACCGAGTAACGGCCGCCGATGTCGGGTGGGTTCAGGAAGCATCGGCGTAGCCCGTTGTCGGACGCCAGCTGTTCGAGCGGGCTCCCGGGGTCGGTGATCACCGCGAACTGCTCGGGTCCGGCGAGCGCTTTGAAGTAGTGATACTGCGACAGCGTCTCGATCGTCGACCCTGACTTCGACGACACCACGAACAGCGTCTTGTCGAGGTCGATCGACTCACGAACGCCGAGCACGACGTCGGGGTGGGTGGAGTCGAGCACGGTCAACCGCAACCCGCCTGGAACATCGCCGAACGAACGGCGGATCACCTCGGGTCCAAGCGATGAGCCCCCCATGCCCAGCAACACGGCATCGGTGAATCCGTCGGCCCGGCACTGATCGGCGAACGCGTGCAGGTCGGCCGCGTGCTCGAGCATCGGCTCGGACACGGTCAACCAGCCGAGCCGGTCCTCGATCTCCGGTACCCCGGGACCGCCCCACAGCGACGCGTCGCGCCGCCACACCCGTTGGGCCACGTTCTCCGACACGGCCACGCGAACGCGTTCGGCGACCGGCGCCTGGAGCAGCAGCGGCAGCCGGGCGTGGATCCAGCTCGGCTGGCCTGTGACGACCGCCGCGCGCCGCTCCTCGATCCCGGCCAGTAGCCGGTTCATCGCCTCTTCGAACTGCTCGACGCCGTCGACCAGCAACTCGTCGGTGACCTGATCCAGATCGATGCCCGCGGCAGCAAGAGCGTTCAAATCGCCCGATGGATCGATTTCCCCGGTCAGCCCGGGCACCGTGCCGTGATCCGCGAACGCGAGCAGCGTCGCCAGCGGCATCGTGTTCACCGTGTGCGGAGCGATCAGGCCGTCCACGTACATCGTGTCGGAATAGTGGGGGTTCTTGGTGCCCGTCGAGGCCCACAGCGGCCGCTGCACCGCCCCGCCGACCGCCGCCAGCGCGTCCCATCGGTCACCCGAGAACAGCTCCTTGAACCGCAGATACGCCGCGCGCGCGTTGGCCAGCGCGGCGGTGCCCGCCAGATCGGTGCGACCCAGCTGCTCCAAACGACGGTCGACGTTCGTGTCCACCCGTGACACAAAAAACGAAGCCACCGAGTTGACGTTCAATTCCAGGCCCTCGGCGTGCCGGCGCTCCAAAGCGCTTAAGTACGCCTCAGCCACCTTCTCGTACGCAGCGACCGAGAACAGCAGCGTGACATTGACGTTTATTCCCTCGTACAACGCCTGCTCGATAGCGGGCACACCCTCCGGCGTCCCCGGAATCTTGATCATCACATTCACCCGGTCGACCCGCCGCCAGAACGAGCGCACCTGCTCGAGCGTGCCCTCGGTGTTGTGCGCGAGCTCCGGCGCAACCTCGAGCGACACAAACCCGTCGCGTCCGCGCGCTTCCCGGTGTACACCGGCGAGCACGTCTGCGGCGAGCTGCACGTCGCGGATCGCGATGTGCTCGTAGATCGCGGTCGAGTCGAGGTTCTCGCGCGCGAGCGTCTTGAGGTCCTCGTCGTAGTCGGTCGACCCAAGGATCGCCTTCTCGAAGATCGAGGGGTTCGAGGTGACGCCGCGCAGCGACTCCACCGCGACCATCCGCGCCAGCTCACCCCCTTGCACCATCGAACGGCGAATCTGATCGAGCCACACGCTCACGCCCGCCTCGGTTATCGCTAACAACCGGGGATTGAGCTCGGTGATGGTGCTCACGGTGGTTCCTTCGCTCTAGCCGGGTCCGCTCGAGCGCGCGCGCTTGACGGCCGCTCTCCCGGCCTCGGCGACCCGTTCGGGGGTGAAACCAAAGTGCTTGTACAGAGCACCCGCCGGAGCGGACGCGCCGAACCCGTGCATCCCGATCGCCTCGCCGAGCTCGCCGACCCACTGATGCCAGCCGAACGTGGCGGCCGCTTCGAGAGAGACGCGGGCCCGAACCTGCGGCGGGAGCACCCCGTCGCGGTACTCGGCGTCCTGGGCGGCGAAATTCTCCATGCACGGCATGCTCACGAGCCTCGTCGCGATCCCCTCGGCCTCGAGCGTGTCGGCAGCGCGCGCGCAGATGTGGAGCTCGGTGCCGGTCGCGATCAGGATCAGGTCCGGGGGATCGGGCTCGTTGAACGAGTAGCGGAGCACGTACGCGCCGCGGTCAATCGCGTCCGACGGTATCGCCGCGGGGTTCCAGGTCGGAATCCCCTGGCGCGACAGCACGAGCGCGGTCGGATGATCGCTGGACTTGATCGCGTAGTGCCACGCGAGCGCGGTCTCGTTCGCGCCGGCAGGGCGGACCACCCGCAGCACCGGCATCGCCCGCAGCCCCGCGAGCTGCTCGATCGGCTGGTGCGTCGGCCCGTCCTCGCCGAGACCGATCGAGTCGTGGGTGAACACGAAGATCGACCGCAGGTGCATCAGCGCGGCCAGCCGGATCGAGCCGCGCATGTAGTCGCTGAACGTGAAGAACGTGGCGCCGAACGCTCGCAGATAGTGGAGGTTCAAGCCGTTGACGATCGCCCCCATGGCGTGCTCGCGGATCCCGAAGTGGAAGTTGCGACCGTCGTAGGCGCCGGGCTCGACGCTGCCTGCGTCCGCGATCAGCGTCAAAGTCGACGGCGCCAGGTCAGCCGACCCGCCGACAAGCTCGGGAACGTTCGCCGCCGCCCACTGGATCACGGTCTCCGACGACTTCCGGGTGGCGGTCATCGACCCCGAGGCGTGGAACTTCGGCACCTCGCGGTCCCAGCCCTCGGGCAGCTTTCCGGCGACCAACCGCTCGTACTCCGGGGCGAGCTCCGGGTGTGCCTGCGCGTACGCGTCGAACCGCTCGGTCCACTCAGTGTTGAGCTGCTCGCCGCGCTCGATGCAGCGGCGGAAGTGCTTGAGCGCGTCCTCCGGGACATAGAAGGGCTCGAGCGAGGGCCAGCCCATCTTCTCTTTGGTGAGCTTGACCTCCTCCTCGCCGAGCGGCGAGCCGTGGGCGCCGGCGGTGTCGTGCTTGTTCGGGCTGCCCTGGGCAATGTGCGTCCGGACGATGATCAGCGACGGCTTGTCCTCGACGCCGATCGCGGTCTCGAGCGCCTGCTGCAGGTTGTCGAGCCCGATGTCCTCCTCGAGGTCCTGCACGTGCCAGCCGTACGCCTCGTAGCGCTTGCCGACGTCCTCGGTGAACGCGAGCTTCGTGTCGCCCTCGATCGAGATGTGGTTCTGGTCGTAGAACGAGATCAGCCGGCCGAGCGCGAGGTGTCCGGCCAATGAGCTGGCCTCGCCGGAGATTCCCTCCTCGAGGTCACCGTCGGAGGCGATCACGAACGTCCGGTGATCCACGATCTCGTGCCCGGGACGGTTGAAGCGCGCCGCGAGCATCCGTTCGGCGAGCGCCATCCCGACGGCGTGGGAGATCCCCTGTCCGAGCGGACCGGTGGTCACCTCAATCCCGGGAAGGTCGCCGTATTCGGGATGGCCGGCCGCCATCGAGCCGAGCTGGCGGAAACGCTCGAGGTCGTTCTCGAGGCTGACGTCGTACCCGGCCAGGTACAGAGTCGAGTACAGCAGCATCGACGCGTGGCCGCACGAGAGCACGAACCGGTCGCGATCCGGCCACTTCGGGTGGTGCGGGCTGTGGTGCATGACCCGCGCGTACAGAACGTAAGCGATCGGCGCGAGGGCCATTGGCGTCCCCGGGTGACCGGAGTTCGCCTTCTGCACGCCGTCCATCGACAGCGTGCGAATCGTGTCGACGCACAGCCTGTCGAGGTCGGTGGCGGTGTCTGTTGCCGTCACCGAGCGAGTGCCGTGCGAAGGGATTGGGCCGCCACGGCCCTCAGCATAACCCGATCGCGCTGCCCGGGCGAAGGAGCAAATGTGAACACTGTGCGTTCGTCTGGCTCTCAGCCGAAAAGCACGTCGAAGTGCTCGTATTCCTCGACCGGCACGTGGCGGACCTCGGCGACGGCGTCGACGAGCGGCACCATCTCCACCTTGGTCGAGAGGAGCGCGGCCATCATCCCCCACTGCCCGGCGTGCGCCGCGGTGATCGCGGCGAGCCCGAGCCTGGTCGCCAGCACCCGGTCGAACGCAGTCGGAGTGCCACCACGCTGCACGTGACCGAGGACCGTGGCGCGGGTCTCGTAGCCGGTGCGGTTCTCGATCTCGCGCTCCAGCGCGTACCCGATTCCGCCCAGCCGGGGATGGCCGAACTCGTCGACCGAGCCCGTCTCGGCGACCGGCATCGTCCCCTCCTTCGGCATCGCGCCCTCGGCCGCGACGACGATCGAGAAGTACCGGCCGCGAGCATGCCGCCGCCGGATCAGCCGGCAGACCTCGCCGATGTCGAACGGGATCTCCGGGATCAGGATCACGTCGGCGCCCCCGGCGACTCCCGAGTGCAGCGCGATCCAGCCCGCCGTCCGGCCCATCACCTCGACCACGAGGATCCGGTTGTGGCTCTCCGCGGTCGTGTGCAGCCGGTCGATCGCCTCGGTGGCGATGTGCAGCGCGGTGTCGAACCCGAACGTCACATCGGTGCCGCCGAGATCGTTGTCGATCGTCTTCGGAACGCCGATCACGTTGACGCCGTCCTGGTAGAGCCGGTTCGCGACGCCAAGCGTGTCCTCCCCGCCGATCGCGATCAGCCCGTCGAGGCGAAGCTTCTCGAGCACGTCGCGAACGCGCTGCACCCCGTCGTCGCGCTTGTAGGGGTTGGTCCGCGAGCTGCCGAGGATCGTTCCGCCCCGAGGCAGGATCCCGCGCGTCGATTCGATTGTCAGCTCGATGTGCGAGTCCTCGAGCACACCCCGCCACCCATCCCGGAACCCGACGATCTCGTCGTCGTAGGCGTCGATCCCCTTGCGCACGACCGCGCGAATCACGGCATTGAGCCCTGGACAGTCGCCGCCGCCGGTGAGCATCCCGATGCGCATCGGCGCGAATGGTATGCAAACTGCGCTGCTGGGCCGCGCCCCGTACCGGGGCCCGACGAATCGACGCCGTTGTAGCCTGGCCAGACATGAGGCGCCCGCGGCTCACCGGCACAGACCATGACCGTTTGCTGTGGGCGGCCCTCGGAACCGTCACGGCGCTGGCCGCCGGCGGGCTGATCGAGACCGCGCACTGGCGCAAGATCGCCCGGGACCCCGAGCGACAACTGCTGAGCTCACCGCCGCAGGGGCGAGCACAGGCGGCTCGCTCCGCGGACGGGACCGCCCTGCACGTCGAGGTGTTCGGGCCCGAGGACGGGCCGACCGTCGTCCTGGTCCACGGTTGGACCGAAGCGATCCAGTACTGGGTGTACGTGATCCGGGCGCTGTCCAGGCGCGGATTCCGGGTCGTGGCCTATGACCAGCGCGGACACGGCCACAGCGAGCCCGCGCGCGGCGGCGACTACGCCATCGAGCGCTTCGGCGAGGACCTCGAGGCGGTGCTGAGCACCTGCGTGCCGCAGGGACAGCTCGCGGTCGTGGCCGGCCACTCGCTCGGAGCCATGTCGATCGCCGCCTGGGCCGAGGATCACGACGTCGAGCGACGAGCCCGCGCCGCGGCGCTGCTGTCCACCGGCGTCGGCGATCTGATCGCCGAGCAGCTGTTGCTGCCGCTCCCCAGCATCGCCAACACGGTCAACCGGGCGATCTCGCTGTACGGCTTTCTCGGCAACCGGGCACCGCTCCCGCGGTTCTCGACGCCGCTCAGCTACGCCGCCGTCCGCTACATCGCCTTCGGCCGGCACGCCTCCCCCGCGCAGGTGGCGTTCTTCGAGCGGATGCTCGTCACCTGCCCGCCCGACGTGCGCGCCAAGATCGGACTCGCGATGTCTGAGATGGATCTCCGCCACGCCGTGCCGCGTCTGACCGTCCCGACGACCGTGATCGTCGGCGCCGACGACCGTCTCACTCCGCCTTCGCATGCTCGGCGAATCGCCGAGAACCTGCCTCGACTCGAGAAGCTGATCGTGTTACCGGAAACCGGCCACATGACGCCGCTCGAGCGACCCGACGAGGTGACCGCCGCCCTGATCGAGCTGGCGGCGCTGACCGGTGACCGCGTCACCGCCTGAGGGCCTTTGACACAGTGTCGGGGTGGGAGTCAGCGCCGTGCCCCATCCGTCGTCCGTCTGTCCGGTACTCAAAGAGGATCCGGAGCTGGCCGAGGCAATCCCGTCCGAGCGCAGGCAACGGGCGATGGAGGAGTGCCTCGCGCCGGAGCTGAGGATCCAGCCCGGTCCACTGTCCCGGACCGGAACGCTCGGCTTTCGCGGCGGCCTCGGCGTGCTCGTGCTCAGCGGCCTGATGATCCGCCGGGTCGGCATCGAGGGCCGCTACGGCGCTGAGCTGATCGGCGAGGGCGATCTCCTGCGGCCCAGCGACGAAACCGTCTCGCCGCTGCTGCCGCTGACGGTTGACTGGTCTATCGTGCTCCCCACCCGCCTCGCCGCGCTCGATTGCGAGTTCGAGCAGCGGCTCGTCCAATATCCCGAACTGGCGCGCAGCCTGGTCGGGCGTGCCACCCAGCGCTCCAAGAACCTCGCGGTCAACATGGCGATCGTCCACCAGGCCCGGGTCGACGTCCGGCTGCACATGCTGCTGTGGCACCTCGCGGCGCGCTGGGGACGGGTCCGCAGCGACGGGACCGTGCTGCGGCTGCGGCTCACCCACACCGTGCTCGCCGATCTGGTGGCCGCGTGCCGCCCGACCGTCACGACCGCGCTGTCGGAACTGACCCGTAGAGGCCTCGTGCGGACGGACGGCGAGACCTGGGTGTTGCCGGGCGAGGCACCGTCAGACCTCCTAGCCTTCGCGCACGCGACGGCTGGCGAGATCGGCGAGTCGCCCGCGGGCCCTGAATTCACCTGAGCCGTTGCACATCGACCCATACATCGTCCTCGGGAGCGCAATCATCGGCCTGCTCGTCGGTATGACCGGCGCCGGCGGTGGCGCGCTCATGACGCCGATGCTGATCCTGTTGTTCGGCGTGACCCCGGCAGCGGCGATCTCGAGCGATCTCGTGGCGGCGGTCGTGATGCGTCCGTTCGGCGCCGGCGTGCACCTGCGCGCCGGGACCGTGAACCTCAAGCTGGTGCGCTGGATGGTGGTCGGATCCGTACCGGCCGCGTTCCTCGGCGCTTATCTGTTGCACGTGCTCGGGAACTCCAAATCGGCTCAGACGCATATCGAGACCGTGCTCGGAATCGCGCTGCTGATCGGGGCGAGCGCGATGGCGCTGCGGTTTGTGCTCGACCGCCGCAGTGGCCAGCACCGCCTCGGCGTCGTCCACGACCTCAATCCGCGCCCGCTCGCGACGATCGCGATCGGCGTCGTCGGCGGCGTGATCGTCGGCATGACCTCGGTCGGATCGGGCTCGCTGATGATCGTGCTGCTGCTGTTCGTGTATCCGACGATCGGCGCCAACCAACTCGTCGGCACGGATCTGACGCAAGCGGTCCCGCTGACGCTTGCCGCCGCGCTCGGCGCGCTGGCGTTCGGTCATGTCGAGCTCGACGTGACCGGGTCGCTGATCATCGGCAGCGTGCCCGCGGTCCTGGTCGGGTCGATGCTGTCCTCGACGATCCCCGACCGCTACGTGCGTCCGGCGATCGCGTTCGTGATCTTCGCCTCGGGACTGAAATACGTTGGCCTCCAGACCACGGCGCTCGGCTGGACGCTATGCGCGCTCCTGTTCGCCGGCGGCGGGACGTGGCTGTACTTCGCGCGGCCGTGGCAGACGCAGGTCGGGCCGCCCACCGTGGCCGTCGATGTCGAGAGAGGCGAGCTTGTCGGCGATCGCGAGAACTGACGTCCCCGTGGCCGGCGGAACGCTCGCGACGTTCCGGCTCGCTGAAGCTCCCGACGGGATCGACCCGGTGCTGGCGATCCACGGCATCACCGCCAACAGCCACTCGTGGCTCGCGGTCGCCCGAGCGCTCGACGGTCGCGCGTCGCTGCTCGCGCCCGACCTTCGCGGCCGCGCCAGGTCCAACCGGCTCCCCGGCCCGTACGGGATGGAGGCGTACGCCCGGGACATGCTTGCCGTGCTCGACGACTTCGCGCTCGAGCGCGCGGTGCTGGTCGGGCACTCGCTCGGCGCCTATGCGGTGGCGCGGTTCGCGGTCGATCACCCCGAGCGCGTGCGCTCGGTGGTACTGGTCGACGGCGGCCTCTCGGCCCCGCTGCCCGACGGGGTCGATCCCCAAGCGGTCGCCGCCGCCGTGCTCGGCCCGGCGCTCGCGCGCCTGAAGCAGACGTTCCCGAGCCGGGAGGCGTACCACGACTGGTGGCGGGCGCACCCCGCGTTCGCTCACGCCGACGTCGCCGAGGAGGATCTGCTCGCGTACGCCGACCACGACCTCGTCGGGGAGCCGCCGGAGCTGAGGTCCTCGGTCGGCGAGGACGTCGTTCGCGCCGACGCCGCCGAACTGCTCGAGATCGGAAAGCCCGCGCATCGGTTGCAGGTTCGGACCGAGTTGCTGTGCGCGGAGCGAGGCATGCTCGACGACCCGAATCCGCTCCAGCCGCCGGCTATTGCGGAGCCGTGGGCCGACGCGGCGCCCGAGATTCGCCGGACCGAGCGCGTGCCCGGCGTCAACCACTACACGATCGTTATGGGCGCGGCCGGCGCCGGCGCGGTCGCCCAGGCAATCGTGCGCGCATTGCAAAGTCACCTCGACGGTCCTGGCCTACGATCGGGCGGATGAGCACGTCGGAGACGCTTGGCTCCGGGGTCCTGCCGCCCGAGCCGCATCTGACGCCGAAGGAGATGGTCGGGCGCGCGGTTGCGCTCCGTCCGGCCCTCGTCGCCGAGCAGGAGGCGACCGAGCAGCGCACTTACTACTCGGCCGAGATGCACGAGGCGTTCCTGAACGCGGGCTTCTACCACCTGTACGTCCCGCGGCGCTACGGCGGGTACGAGTTCGACGTGCCGACGTACGTGGGCGTCGTCCAGGAGATCGCCCGCGGGTGCGTATCGACCGCGTGGTGCCTGGGCTTGGCGATGAACCACGCGCTGATGGTCGGGTCGTGGTGGCCGCGGGAGGCCCAGGACGAGATCTTCGCCGGCGGTGACTTCCGATGCGCGTCGGTGGCGGCGCCGGTCGGGCGCGCGGATCGGACCGACGCCGGCTGGGAGATCAACGGTCAGGTCGCCTTCGCGTCGGGCTCCCCGTACTCGACCTTCTACATGGGTCAGGCGATTCTGCCCGCGCCGGCCGGGGCCTCACCCGAGGACCTGCCGCCCCAACTCCTGTTCGTCGCGCCGCGCAGCGAGTGGGAGATGCTCGACGACTGGGGCGACATGCTCGGTCTCAAGGGATCGGGCTCGCACAGCATCCGGTTCGACGCGACCCGGATCCCTCTGAGTTGGGGGTTCGAGGGCAGCATGCTCGACATCGACGTCGGCGGCGGCACCCCCGGTTCGCGCCTCCACGGCAACCCGATGTACTCGGGACGTGCGGTGTCGATCTTCACGCTGTCGCTGGCCGCCGTGACCGTCGGCGCGGCCTACAACTTGCTCGACGAGTACGAGCGGCTGATGCGCGAGCGCAAGACGCCCTTGCCGCCGTTCATCCCGCGGGTGAAGGACCCGGACTACCAGCGCTGGTACGGGCGCGCGCTGACCCACATCGCCACCGCGGAGGCGGCCGCGCACAACACCGCCGAGCGCCACATGGAGCTGTGCCGGCGCAACGTCGAAGAAGGGATCCCGTACACGTTCGGCGACGACATGCTGTTAGCCGGGATCGCGCGCGAGGCGATGCTGATGTGCTGGCGGGTGATCGACGACGATCTGTGGCAGACGGTCGGCGCCAACGTCGCGCGCGATGGCGAGCGAACCGCCCGCGTGTTCCGCGACATGGCGGTCGCCGCCGCGCACCGCAACCTACAGTTGCGCGAGATGTTCTACGGCGACATCGGGCGCGCGGCGCTCGGCGAGCCCCAGCGCACGCCGGGTCGCTGATCTTTCTGGGCCTCGCTTCGCGAGTCATCCAGCCGGATGACTCCCGGCCGGCCCGGTCTTGGCGAGGCTGGATGCCGAGCAGGCCGAGCCGGGAGGCCGGTTCCGCCCGGCGTCCATGCCGGCGGTCGTGTACGCGACCACCCGGCCGGGCATGGATGCCCGGCCGCCCGGCCCCAAGGACGCCGAGCGCAGCGAGGCCCATCCTCAACCCCCGACAACGGCACACTCGGCCGCCCGCCTGCGGTGAATGCCCGTTCACCCGGCTCTGGCGCGGTTACCCGGACACTCGCGGGCGGCGATTCGGCGAGTGTCGAGTTAACCGCGAGACTTGCCCGCGACCCAGCCGGTAAGCACGGCGAGCGTGTCGGCGTTGTTGAGCTCGATCATGATCCCGTGACTGTTGCCGTGCACGCCGTGGTCGGCCAGCCGGACGAGCTCGACGTCGCACCCGGCCTGCTCGAGGAACGCCACCAAATCTCGGTCGAACGCGAGGAATAGCGAGGACTCGCCGGTGACCACCGCGATCGGGAACCGGCTCAGGTTCACCAACCGACGTGCCGTCCCGTCTTGCAGCTCGGACGGGTCGGCCGGTGGCGGGTCGAACGCGAGCGGGTTGCTGGCGACGCCCCAGGCGAGGTCGAGTCCCATCTCTGGGCGCTTGGCGAACGGCGGGCCGATCGTCTCGATCGCGATCAGCGCGGCCACCTGGTCGGGGCGGGCGTCGGCAGCGAGGAACGCGCCCGGCCCGCCCAGCGAGTGGGTGACGAGCACAGCCGGTCCGACCCGGTCGAGCAGCTCGGCCAGCCGCACCTGCTCGAGCGCCTGCATGTCGGACAGGCTCGCGAGCATCGGGCCCGAGGGCGCGAGCCACTGGTCGTAGACCGGGTCCCCGGGCTCGCGACCGCCCGGCCACTGGGTATGAAGATGGGCCGAGGGATTGCTGTCCGGCCCGTCGGTCGGCGGCACGAAGATCGGCCGGAGCACCTCCGCGCCCATCTGCGGTCCGATCGGGCCGAGGACGTCGGGATGGTGGGGCGAGCGCCCGTGCCCGGGGCGGTCGACGACGTATACGGTGTGCCCCTGATCCACCAGCAGTCGCGACCATCCGAGCCGGCCGTCCGGGGTGGTCAGGTAGTCGGTCCCCTGGCCGCCGCCACCGTGGACGAGAACCCACGGAGGTCCCGGCGAGGGCTCGGCGGGGGCCTCCCACTCGACGTACACCGGGCCCCGCTGGACGGTGCCGAAAGGTCCGTCGACGCGCTCGCCCGTGATCCAGAACGAGCCGCGCCGCGACGTGGTGACGGGTCCGCTGGGAACGTGCCGGCTCACGCCCGCTCGCTCGCCCTGCGCGCACCCTCCGAGAGCGAGCCGAGCTTCGCCCAGCAGATGTCGGGATCGATCGCGCCGAACCCCGACCACGTCCCGAAGCCGCAGTCGCTGCCGCCCATCACGCGGTCGGCTCCAACGATCCGGGCGTATGTCTCGAGTCGCTGGGCAACGAGCTCCGGGTGCTCGATGTAGTTGCAGGTCGAGTCGATCACCCCCGGGACGAGCGTCTTGTCCTCGGGGATGGTGGCCTCGCGCCACACCGCCCACTCGTGCTCGTGGCGCGGGTTGGCGGCCTCGAACAGGATCGTCGAGGGCTTGGCGCGCAGGACCACGTCGATGATCTTCTCCACGCCGATGTCGAGATGGTGCGGGCCTTCGTAGTTCCCCCAACAAACGTGCAGGCGGACCCGGTCGGCGGGAACGTCACGCAAAGCGTGGTTGATCGCCTCGACATGCCGGGCGGCAGCGACGACGAACTCCTCGTCGGAGTTGTTGCGGTACATGATGTGACGGCCCATCGCGAGATCGGGCGCATCGATCTGGAGCATGAAGCCGGCGCCGACGATCGCCTCGTACTCGGTCTTCATCGCCTCGCCGATCGCCTCGAGGTACTCGTCGACGCTGCCGTAGTACTCGTTGGGCTGGAACAGCGCGATGATGCCCGGGGATGGCGCGTTCATGAACGCGCCGGCGACGGGCTGCCCCTCGATCGCGCGGGACAACCGAGCCAGGTCGGCCTCGACCAGCTCGGGGTGCTCGTACGTGATCGGGCCGCGGCAGATCGGCCGCAGATAACGGGCGCTCCCGCCCTCGTCGGCGAGGCGCTTCATATAGCGCGGATAGGCATCGAGATCCGCCGGCGTGGCCCGCGGCACGTCGCCCAGCTCGAACCCGCTGAGCCGGTGTCGGATGTAAGTGGCGTAGCCGATCTTGCTCATCTCGCCGTCTGAGACGAAGTCGACCCCGGCCTCGACCTGGTGCTGCACACGGTCGCGCACCGCCTCGTCGAGCAGCCGGTCGTAACGCTCGCGGTCGACCTCCTCGCCCCGATCCTCGGCGAACACCAGCTCGACAAGCTCGGACGGGCGCGGGAGGCTCCCGACGTGGGTGGTGAGGATGCGCGTCATCTACCAGATCTCCTCGAGCAGCTCTCGGATCGCCTCGGGCGGAAAGCCTACGCCTGACCGGACTGCAACCGCCGCATGCCCGCAAGCCAGCGGTCGTAGTCCATCCCCTTGCGCTGGAAGAACGTCAGCACCTCCGGGTGCGGCAGGATCAGGAACCGCTCAGCGTCGATCGCGTCGACGACGGCGCCCGCGACCTCCTCGGGCTCGAGCACCGCGCCGGCCGCCTTGACGACCCGGTGGCTCAGATGGTCCTCGCCTTCGAGCATCGCGGTCCGCACGCCCATCGGGCACAGGCAGCTCACGCGGATCCCCTGATCGCCGTAGGTCACCGACAGCCACTCGGCGAATGCCACCGCCGCGTGCTTGGTCACCGCGTATGGCGCCGATCCGATCTGAGTCAGAAGGCCCGCGGCGGACGCGGTCGCAACGAAGTAGCCCTCGCCGCGTTCAAGCCACCCCGGCACCAGTCTGCGAGCCGCCAGAATGTGCGCGCGGACGTTGACGCCGAACGCGAGATCCCACACCTCGTCAGGGGTGCTCACCGGGTCCTCTCCGATCGCCACGCCCGCGTTGGCGAAGAACACCTCGACCGGTCCGAGCTCGGACTCCACGCGCGCTAATAGACCACCGAGGGCATCATCGTCGGTGACGTCGGCGTCGACCGCGAGATGCCCATCCCCGAGCTCGAGTGCAACGCGTTGCAGACGGTCTGACTGAACGTCTGTCACCGCCACCCGCGCGCCCTCCGCGGCGGAGCGCAGCGCGAGTGCACGCCCGATTCCACCCGCCCCGCCGGTTACGACCACCGTGCGTCCCTTGAGTTTCATGTCATTCCGTCCATATCTGTCAAATCATTGATGGTGCAGGGTTACTGGTGAATTGATTATGCGGTTTCCCTCTTAGACGCCACGGGTACGAGATGTATGCAGACGAGGAAAGCGAGGGTTTGCGATGAGTTCTACCTCTATTCGAGGGCAAACGCTCCGGACCGGCGCGGCGCCGGCCGGCGCCCAGACCCCCAAGTCGATTCTGGCGCGGCTCGATCGGATCGGCGTGTGGTCGATGCCGTTCATGTTCATCGGGATCATCGGCACCGGCTTCCTGTTCGCGTTCTAAGACGTGTTCGACATCAATGTGTCGTTCATCCAGAGTTGCGTCGCGCTGAAGCACGGCTGCACGCCCGCGAACGCGGTCACCACCTTGCGAGTACCGGTCGTCCTCAACCTCGCCGGATACGTGATCGGCGCGCTCGCGCTCGCCCCCGTCTCGGACCGAATCGGGCGGCGCAACATGCTGCTGTTCACGATGCTGCTCACCGGCCTCGGGTCCCTGTACAACGCGCTGGCACCGGATTACACGCAGTTCGTGCTGGCCCGGGTCATCACCGGCATCTGCGTCGGCGCCGACCTGGCGATCGTCAACACGTACATCGGCGAGGTCGCTCCCCGGCGCAACCGGGGGCGCTGGATCTCGGTGATATTCATCATGTCCTCGCTCGGCGCGCTGCTCGGGATCTGGCTCGGGCTGTTCCTGACCACCACCCCCGTGCCGTGGCCACACGGCATCTCGTTCGCGCAGGCGGGCCCCGGCTTCACCGACGGGTGGCGCTGGATGTACGCGGTCGGCGCGGTGCTTGCGGCGGTCGGCGTGCTGCTGCGCCTCGAACTGCCAGAGTCGGCTCGCTGGCTGGTCGGACGGGGACGCATCGACGAGGCCGACAAGGTGGTCAGCGACATGGAGGTCATCGCGGCCAGGCACGGTCCGCTGGAGCCGGTGAACGAGGACATCCCGGTGGACCAGACGGTCCCCGAGAGCAGCCTCGCCTTCAAGGCCCTGTTCGCCAACCGAACGTACGTGCGCCGTGTGATCGTATTGCTCGCCGTGTGGTTCCTTGCCTACGTGACCGTGTTCGGCTTCTCGGCCGGCTTCACGTCGATGCTCGTCGCGCTCAAGTACCCGCCGCCCGAGGCCGGCTTGATCACGGCCGTCGGCGCCTTCGGGTTCCTGGGCTGTGCGCTGTTCGCGGTCGCGTTCGCGGATCGGCTCGAGCGCAAATACTGGCTTCCGATCGGAGCGGCGATCACGGTGATCGGCGGCGTGATCGTCGCCGAGGCCGGGACGAGCGGTCTCGCGATCGCGTTCATCGGGGCGGCGATCGTGTTCTTCGGCTTCAACATCTGGGTGCCGATGACCTACGCGCTCTCGACCGAGAGCTTCCCGACGCGGGCTCGCGTGACCGGCTTCGGCCTGGTCGACGGCGTGGGCCACCTCGGTGGCGGTATCGGCGTGCTCCTGATCGCTCCCCAGATTCCCAACATGACCGTGCTCGAGGCGATGCTGGTCATCTCCGGCTTCCTCGTCCTCGCGGCGATAGTCCAGTTCAGCGCCAATACGCGCGGTCGGTACTACGAAGAGGTTTCGCCCTGACCGACACGGGGTGAACTGCGCGGTGCGGTTAGGTCCGCTCCCGGTCCCAGGACCGCCGCACCGCGCGGACGTTCGCACCGCCGCACCGCGCGGACGTTCGCACCGCCGCACCGCGCGGACGTTCGCGCCGCCGCACCCCGTCTCGCGCCAGGCCCCGCTCAGCCGCGAGCGTCGACGCTCCGGAGCACGGCCCCCATGTACTCGATGTGCGTGCGCATCGCGCGCTCGGCCGCGCTCCGCTGATGGCGGCGGATCGCCCGGACGATCGCCTGATGCTGGGCGATGATCAGGTCCCCGTCGATCTCCGGTCCGAGATGCTCGATCAGCGAGGGCTGGAGCACGTCGAGGATCCAGCGGGTGAACGTGACCAGCAGGTCGTTGCCGGCGGTGACCGCAATCGTCTCGTGAAAGCGCGCATCGGCACGACGGAACTCCTCACCGGCCGGGTCGTGTCCGACGGCATCGGCGATCGCGTCCGTCAGCGCCTCGATCGTCGCCTCATCGGAGCGCTCCGCCGCCATCCCCGCGAGTGGGACCTCGAGGAACATCCGCGCCTCGAGCAATTCGTACAGCGTAACGCTGTCGGACTCGAGCATCGCCGCGATCGACTCACTTACGTGTCGCCCGATGCCCTCGTTCGGCGTGTGCTCGACGAACACCCCGCCGGCGCGGCCCTTCTGGACGCGGATCAGATGGGACCCGGCCAACCGCCGCAGCCCCTCCCGGAGCGTCGGCCGGCTGACTCCGAATTCCCGCGCCAGCTCGTGCTCGGTCCCGATCCGGTCGCCCGGCTGGAGCCCCTCGCGCTCGATGTAAAGCCTGATTTCGTGAGCGATCTGCTCACTGGCGTCGGCGTGCACAACGTCGAACCGACGGGCCTTATTCGCGCTGGTGGCAGTTGCCATGCGTCGAGTGTAAGGCGCCGCCGTCAGGCGCCGCCGACGTCGTCCAATGCGGCCGGCGCCGTCTGTCCGCCGATTCGCGCTCGCCCCTAAGTAAACCGGCCGCCCGACCGATAAAGACGACCATGCGGAGGACCGACTCGCGCGCCAATCGCGTAGCGTCCCATGGCACGGCGCAATCGCCGGCCGGCTCGGCTGATCGCGCGGATGCCCCCATCCGCGCCCAGCGCGGGTCCAATGAGCGCTTCCGGATGCTGTTCGAGCGCGCCTCGGTCGGCATCATCAGCGTCGGTGCCGACGGGCGGGCCATCGAAGCCAACCCGGCGATCGAGCGGATGCTCGGCTATGGCTCCGGCGGGCTCGTGGGCGTGAGCTTCACCGAGTTCACCCACCCCGACGACGTCGATGTGTCAAAGGGTCTGTACCAAGAGCTCCTCGACGGTCGGACTCCTTCGTACCAGTACGAGAAGCGATACGTCCGAACCGACGCCGAGGTCATCTGGGTCCGGGTGACGGTCTGGAGCGACGCCAGCGCCGCCGAGTCCTCGCAGGTCGCGATCGCGATGATCGAGGACATCACGCAGAGCAAGCTCGCCGACCTCGAGCTCCAGGACCGCGCCGACCGGCTCGAGCTGATCATCGCCACGCAGCGCGATATCGCCGCCGCCGCGTCCGGGGACCTCGAGCACGTGATGCAGGTGATCGTCGAGCGGGCCCAGGCGCTCACGCGAGCCGAGGGCGCGATGATTCACCTGATCGAGGGTGAGGACGTGCACACGCGCGCCGCCTCCGGGATCGGCAAGCGCTTCCTCGGCAACCGCCGGCCGCTGAGCCAGAGCGTGTCTCGCTTTGCCATCGCCACGCGGGCGCCGCTCCTGATCGAGCACGCCGAGGATGACGACCGCCTCAACCCGCAGATCCGCGCCCTGATGGGAGATCGCTCCCACATCTGCGTTCCACTGTTCGCCGGCGACGAGCCCTTCGGTGCGCTCAGCGTGATGAGCACCTCAGAGGAGGAGCGGCTGAACGAGGAGGATCGCCAGACGCTCGAGCTGCTCGCCGGCGTTCTTGCCGAAGGCGTGAGCCGCGCCGCCGAGTTCGAGGCCAAGCGCCGGCAGGTTGATGCGCTGGCCCGGTTCGAGGCGATCTACCACGGCGCGATCACCGGCGTGATGACGTTGAGCAACGACGGTCAGATCGTCGATGCCAATCCTGCCATGTGCGCGCTCCTCGGCCTCGAGAACTCCGAGCAGGTCCGCGCCCACATCGCCGAGTACCTCGATCCCGAGGAGCACGAGCGCGTGACGGTGGCGTGCGACGAGCTGTTCGCCGGCGAATCCAACTCATTGCGGATCGAGACCCGGCTGAACCGCAGGGACGGCTCGGTCGTGTGGGTGTCCGCCTCGTTCTCGATCGTCCGCGAGCCCGACGGGCGCCCGTCGTTCGGCATCGTGATGGTTCAGGACGACACCGAGCGCAAGGCCGCGCAGGACGCGCTGCTGCGCCAGTCGGAGATCAACGAGCACCAGGCGCTCCACGACGGCCTCACCGGCCTCCCCAACCGCACCCTGTTCCGCGACCGGATCGAGCAGGCGATCACGATCGCCGAGCGCGAGGGCGGCCAGGTGGCCGTGGCGATGATGGACCTCGACCGCTTCAAGGACGTCAACGACTCGCTCGGCCATCACGCCGGCGACGCCCTCCTGGCCGAAATCGGCAAGCGCCTGCGCGGCATCCTGCGTTCCTCGGACACGGTCGCGCGGCTCGGCGGCGACGAGTTCGGAGTCCTGATCTCCAAGCCGAGGACCGAGCGCGACGTGCTCGTCGTGATCGAGAAGATCCGCGCCGGGCTCGAGCGCCCGGTCACGATCGACGGCCTCGCGTTGCCCGCGGAGGGCTCGATCGGGATCGCGATGTTCCCCCACCACGGCGAGGACGTCGACACGCTGCTCCGCCACGCCGACGTCGCGATGTACGGCGCCAAGGAGGAGAAGGGCGGGTACGCGTTCTACGAAAAGTCGCGCAACGAATCCGACCCGGCCCGGCTGACGCTCGTCTCAGAGCTCCGGCGCGCGATCGAGGAGCGCGAGCTCGTGCTCTATTACCAGCCCAAGGCGGACCTCGCCAACGGCGCCGTGCAGTCGGTCGAGGCGCTGCTGCGCTGGAACCATCCGACGCGCGGCCTCGTCGGCCCCGACGAGTTCATCCCACTGGCCCAGCAGACCGGGCTCATCAAGCCGCTGACGCTTTATGTGCTCGACGAGGCGCTCACCCAGTGCCGTGCCTGGCAGCACGCCGGCATGACGCTGAGCGTCGCGGTCAACCTGAGCGTCCGGAACCTGCTCGACGCCGACTTCCCCGACCAGGTCAAGCACCTGCTCAAGAAGCGGCGTGTCGACCCGTCGCTGCTCGAGCTCGAGATCACCGAGTCGACGATGCTGTCTGACCCGGTTCGCACCAAGCGCGTGCTCGACAAGCTGTCGGCGATGGGAGTGTCGCTTTCGATCGACGACTTCGGCACCGGTTATTCGTCGCTGGCCTACCTGAGCCAGCTGCCTGTCAACGAGATCAAGATCGACCGCTCGTTCGTGATGAACATGGCCGAGAGCGACAACGACGCCGTGATCGTACGCTCGACGATCGACCTCGCCCGCAACCTCGGGCTCCATGTCGTTGCCGAGGGCGTCGAAACCGAGCAGGCCTGGGATCACCTCTCAAAGCTTGGGTGCACCCTCGCCCAGGGCTATTACCTGAGCCGGCCGGTACCTGCCGCAGAGCTGACCGAATGGCTCATGCGACGGCCGGTTGCGCAGACTCGGGCTGCTTGACCTCCCCGGCAGCGGCCCGCTTGACCTCCTCCGGGATCATCGGCCCGTCGCCCGACGGATCGACGATCCCCTCCTCGATCCACCGGTAACGGCCGTCCAGCACGCGCGCCGCCGCCGCGCGGTTGGCGTCGTCGTCGTTGTCCCACAGCTCGCCGAACAGCGCCTCGACGCGCCGCTTGGCCTGGAGGCAGAACAGCTCGGCGAGCTCCTCCGCCTCGGTCTTGCGCGCCGGCTGCTCGCGCCCGATCGTGTCCGCGTACGCCGCCGCGGCGGCCATCGCGAACAGTTCGGCGCCGATGTCGACGAGCCGACCCAGGAACGCCTGCCGGTACTCGAGCTTGGCCTGCCAGCGGGTCATGCCGTAGAACGTCGAGCGCGCCAGTTTCCGCGAGGACCGCTCCACGAAGCGCATGTACGGCGCGAGGGCGCCCAGCTCGTCGAACGAGCTCGGCATCTGGCCCTTGCCGACGGCCAGCTGGGGCAGCCACTTGGAGTAGAACAACCCGGCGCGTCCCGCGGACGCGAGCTTGTCCTTCATCTCGCCGCCGGGCTCGAGCAGGTCGCCGGCGACCTTGAGGTGCTGGTCGACCGCCTCGCGCGCGATCAGCAGGTGCATGATCTCGGTCGAGCCCTCGAAGATCCGGTTGATCCGCATGTCGCGGAGCGCCTGCTCCGCCGGCACCGGCTTCTCGCCGCGCGCCTTCAACGACGCCGCCGTCTCGTACCCGCGGCCGCCCCGGACCTGGATCAGCTCGTCGAGCACCTTCCACCCCATCTCCGAGCCGTACAGCTTGGCCAGCGCCGCCTCGATCCGGATGTCCCCGGACTTGTCGTCGGCTAGGCGGCTGGCGACGTCGAGCATCGCTTCGAGCCCGAACGCGCTCGCGGCGATGAACGCGATCTTCTGCGCGACCGCGTCGTGCTTGCCGATGGGCCGGCCCCACTGGACGCGCTCGTTCGACCATTCGCGCGCGATCTTCGTCGACCACTTCGCCATCCCGACGCAGATCGCGGGCAGCGCCAGTCGCCCGGTGTTGAGCGTCGTCAGCGCGACCTTCAGGCCTTGTCCCTCGCGGCCGATTCGGTTCTCCTCCGGGACGAAAACGTGGTCCAGGCGCGTAACCGAGTTCTCGATCCCCCGCAGGCCCATGAACGCGTTGCGGTGCTCGACCGTGACCCCTTCGCTGTCGTAGGGCAGGACGAACGCAGAGATCCCGCCGCGGTGGCCCTCGGACTTAGAACGATGGTCGGCGGCGCCTGACGGCGGCGCCTTAGGGACCTGCGCCATCACCACGACGATGTCGGCGATCGCACCGTTCGTCGCCCACAGCTTCTGCCCGGTCAGCTCGTAACCGCCGTCCACCGGCGTCGCGGTGCAAGCCAGCCGCGCCGGGTCAGAGCCGACGTCGGCCTCCGTGAGCAGGAACGCGCTGATGTGGTCCTTGGCCACCAGCGGTAGCCACTTGCGCTTCTGCTCCTCGGTGCCGAACAGCTGGAGCGGCTCGGCGACGCCGATCGACTGGTGCGCGCTCAGCAACGTCGACAGCGCGGCGTGCCACACGCCCGCCAGCGCCAGCGCGCGGTTGTAGTAGACCTGCGAGAGACCGAGTCCGCCGTACTCCTCGGGCACCTTCATCCCGAGCGCGCCGATGCGCTTCAGGCCGTCCAGCACCGGCTCGGGGATCTTTGCGTCGCGCTCGATCTCGAGCGGATCAACTTCCGCCTCGAGGAACTCGCGCAGCTGCTTGAGAAACCGCTCGCCTTTCTCGACCGCCGCCGGGTCGAGCCGCGGCTGCGGGTAGATCAGATCGAGGCGGAAGTTCCCGAGAAACAGTTCCTTGCCGAAGCTGGGCAGCTTCCACTCCGACTCGCGCGCCGCTTCGGCGACCTCGCGAGCTTGCCTCTCTGACACGTTGCTGGACACGAATGTTCTCCTCTGCGACGGTTCCGATTCAGTCTCTCAGTGAAGCTACCCAAATATCAGGAGGAGCACGTGAAGCTCAGCGCGCGCAACCAGTTGGCCGGCACCGTGACCAGCATCAACAAGGGCGAGGCGATCGCCAATGTCGTGCTCGACGTCGCGGGCCAGCGGCTGGTCGCGTCGATCACGGTCGAGGCCGTCGCCGATCTCGGGCTCCAGGAAGGCACCGCCGTCACCGCGATCGTCAAGGCCTCCGACGTGATCATCGCCACGGACGGCTGATGACGTAAGCCGCCCGCTACAGAGCCGCCCGCTCGCGGCCGATAACCCCGCTAAACGGAGTAATTGCGTGGGAGGCACACGGATGGGTCATGTAGAGGGCACTGTTTCGCACAAGCCGGCTAGCGGGCGCGCTCGTCCGACGTCGACGCGGGCCCGACGGACCGCAGCGGCGCGAGGAGAGCACACCGGCGCCGGCACCAAGGCTCTTTACGCCCTCCTCGGCCTGATCCTCATCGGTTACGCGGTCTCGCTGGTCCTCCGCGCCAACGGCGCTAACACCACCTGGCTCGACGGTTGGGGCGTGTCCGCGTTCGAGCTGTTCGCCGGAGTACTGGTGCTGGTCAGGGCCGCGGTCAGCCCCAAGGATCGCGGCTTCTGCCTCGCGCTCGGCACCGGGATGTGCCTGTGGGCGCTCGGCGACTTCGCGATGACGTACGAGAGCATCCACAACGCGAACCCCCCCACTCCGGTCCTGGCCAACTTCCTGTGGGCCGGCTTCTTCCCGCTCGCCTACGTCGGCGTGATGATGCTGATGCGCCAGGAGGTTCGGAGGTTCACTGCCGCCAACTATCTCGACGGCGTCGTCGTGACCCTGACCTGCGCGGCGGCGTTCGCCGCGTTCGCGTTCGGGTTCATCCAGAAGGCTGTCGGCGACGACGCGGTGACCGTGGCGTGGAACCTGATCTATCCGGTCGGCGACATCCTGCTGCTGATCCTGACGGTCGGGGCGGCCGCGCTCGTGCCCGCCGGCCGGCGCAAGCGCTGGTATCTGATGGCGGCGGCGAGCCTCGCCAATGCCATCGGCGACGTGTGCGCGCTGTTCGACAACGGCATCGGCGCCACTCACTTCGGCTACTTCTGGAACTCGATTGCCTGGCCCGCTTCGCTGTTCCTGTTCTCTCTTTCGGTGTGGGTGATCTCGCGGCGGCCTGACGAGAGCGAGCTCAAGGAAACGAGCTCCGGATTCGCAATCCCAGGTGTGGCCGCCGGCTTGGCACTCCTGATCCTGTTCGTCGGGTCGCTCAACCACATCAACCAGATCGCTCTCGGCCTCGCGACCGCGACGCTCGTGGCTGCGGGGGTCCGCTTCGGTCTGGCGCTGATGCGCCTGCGCTCGCTGACCGAGGAGCGCCACCGCCAGCTCGCGGATTCGGCCCAGATCGAGCGTGACTCACGCGAGACGCTCCAGGCCGCGGTCCGCGGCTACTCCGAGTTCGCGGCCAAGGTCGCGGACGGCGATCTTCGCGCGACGGTCAACGCCGACGGCAGCGCCGACCTCAAGGGCCTGTCCGAGAGCCTCAACACGATGGTCAGCGGGCTCGCGCAGATCTCGAGCCACATCCAGGCGGGCGTGCAGGACATCGGCCGATCGACGGCCGACATCCTCGCGTCGGTGAACCGGCACACCGAGAGCGCGAGCCTCCAGTCGACCGCAATCGCCGAGACCTCGACGACCGTCAACGAGCTGCGCCTGGCCGCCGAGGACACCGCCAAGATGGCCAGCGACGTCGCCGACCGCGCCAGCGACTCGCTGGAGGTCTCGAGCGAAGCGAACACCGCGGTCGATGCGATCACGAGCGCGATGGAGGACATCCGCGACCGAGTCGACGCGATCGCCCGCGACATCGTGACGCTTTCCGAGCGGACCCAGCAGATCGGCGAGATCACCGCGACCGTCAACGGCCTCGCCGACCGCTCTAACCTCCTCGCGCTCAACGCCAGTATCGAGGCCGCCCGGGCCGGCGAGCACGGCAAGGGCTTCGCGGTCGTCGCCGAGGAGGTGCGAAAGCTTGCCGAGCAGTCCAAGGCGGCGACGGCGCAGGTCGAGTCGATCCTCGGCGACGTCCAGCGCGCCACCTCGGCGGCGGTGACCGCCAGCCAGGAAGGCACGACGGTCGTCGAGCAGGGACTCGAGCTGACCGCTCGCGCCGGCGAGGGCATCCGCAGCCTCTCGGACACGATCCAGGAGTCCTACGCCGCCGCCCAGCAGATCGCCGCCTCGGCGCAGCAGCAGAGCGTCGGCGTCGAGCAGATCGCGGCGTCGATGAACAACGTCAACGAGGGCACGTCGCAGTTCCTCGAGGGGGCGCACCAGTCGCAGATGGCGGCCGAGACGCTCAACGAGCTGGCAGGCCAGCTCGCGGCGCTCACCGAGCGCTACCGCGTCTGAGCGCCGGCGGCCAGCTCGCGGCGCTCACCGAGCGCTACCGCGTCTCAGGGCCGCGGCTACTTGCGCGCGGCGGTGACCAGCGCCGTCTCGAAGTGCATCTCGAACGTGCCTCCGATCTCGTCCACCGCGTCGGCGACCTCGTCGAGGAGCTGCTCGCGACGATCGGGCTCGAGCGCCTGATGGTCGCTGTGGGTCGCGAGGAAATCGGTCCACTCACGCGCGTGGTACGTCCGGACCCATGGGAAGTGGCGGACCTCGATCGCCCCGAACCGGGCTGAGTCCGCGATTCCGCTGACGGTGAGGTCGATCCGCTCGTCCCGCTGCTTGGCGTCGAGCACAACGGAGTAGTTCACGAGTTCGGGGGCCAACCGGTCGTAGATCGGCGCGAGCCGCCGGCGCACCTCCGCGGGCGGGTCGCCGAAGTTCCAGAACGCCCCCAGCCGTCCGTGGTCTCGCAGCACATCCGCCGCGCGGATCGCGCCCGCGGTCGGGTCGATCCAGTGCCACGCCTGACCGGACGCGACGATGTCGAACCTCCGGCCGCGGTCATCCCACCGCTCGAACGAGCTGACCTCGACCTCGAGCCCCTTGCCCCGCGCGATCTCCGCCATCCGCTCATCGACCTCCACCCCGGTCACCGCGCACCCGCGCGCGGCGAACAGCGCCGAGGCGATCCCGGTACCACAGCCGACGTCGAGCACCGTGCGCCCGCCGTCGGCCAGCAGCGCTCCGATCAGCGCCGGCGGGTACGTCGGTCGCGCCCGGTCGTACAGGTCGGCGACCGATCCGAACGACTCAGCGCGCGATCGGTCCTCGAACAGCGGCACGGTCGCCATGATCGCACCCCGCCGCTGGCTTACCGTTGCCGCCCTCCGGGGCACGTGGCTGATGGGTTCACGCGTGATCGGGCGCGCGCACGTGCAGCGTTCCGCCGGGTCCTTTGGTGCGGATCCGCAACCGGGGCGCTCCGGGCGGCGGCGGCCGCGACGGCGGTTCGATGACCTGGCTTGCGAACGGCGCGGTGCCCTCGACGTCGAGCTGCACGCCCGCGGGGACGAGCACGGTGACCGTGCCGAACGTGTTGTGGATCTCGAGCTCGACCACCGGGCCCGCAAGCCGCGCCTCGCGCAGGTCGAGCACGATCGTGCCGAACAACGAACGCCACGACGACCGCTCCGGTATCTCCCACGATCCCCGGCGGACCAGCTTCGAGCAGATCGCGCGGTGCTTCGCCTGGGTAACGATCGCAGGCACGGGGGCCTGCGCCGGCAGGTCGACGGTCAGCTCCGCGAGCTCCCGGTACCCGACCACCGGGAGCGAACCCGGCTACTCCGAGTCGAGGTAGGTGACGACCGCCAGCACACGGCGGTGGTCGTCGGGCGAGAGCGGCAGCTGCAGGGTGCCGAAGATGTTCTTGATGTGTTTCTCGACCGTGTGCTCGGAGACGAACAGCCGCTCGCCGATCGCCTTGTTGGAACGACCCTCGGCCATCAAGGCCAGCACCTCCCGTTCGCGGTCGGTGAGTTGCTCGAGCGGGTTGTCGGCCTGCCGGCGCCGGCCGACAAGCTGGCTGACGACGGCGGGGTCGAGCACCGAACCGCCCTGCCCGACGCGCCGGACGCTCGCCGACAGCTCATCGAGGTCGGCCACGCGCTCCTTGAGCAGGTAGCCGACGCCGTCCGTCCCGCCCGAGAGCAGTTCGATCGCGTAGCGCGCGTGCACGTGCTGGGACAGCACGAGGATGCCGATCGTCGGGTGCGCCTCGCGGATCGCCTTCGCCGCGCGCAGCCCCTCGTCGGTGTGGGTGGGCGGCATTCGGATGTCGACGATCGCGACGTCGGGCTCGGAGCGGTCGACGAGCTCGAGCAGCTCCTCGGCATCCGCGGCCACCCCGACGACCTCGAAGCCGGCCTCCTGGAGCAGCCGCGAGAGCCCCTCGCGGAGGATCACGGCGTCGTCGCCGACGGCTACGCGCATGGGATCTCCGCCTCTAGTCGCGTCCCTCGGCCGGGTGGGCTCGACACGGTGAATTGGCCGCCGAGCGCCTCGACACGGTCGGCCAGCCCGCGCAGACCTGATCCCGGGCCGATCGCCGCGCCCCCAATCCCGTCGTCGGCGATCTGAATGGTCAGGATCCGGCCGTCGTAGCTCACGTCAACTCTGATCTCGCTTCCGTGCGAATGCTTGACGGCGTTGCTCACCGCCTCGCTCGCGAAGTAGTAAGCCGCGGTCTCGACCTGGTTGGGAAGGCGAACGTCGAGGGCGACGTTGAGGTGCGCGGGCAAACCCGCGCGCCGGCACAGCTCCTCGAGCGCGACCGGGAGCCCGCGCTCCACCAGCAGCGTCGGGTGGATGCCCTGGGTCAGCTCGCGCAACTCCTCGAGCGCGAGCGTAAGCGCGCTCCGGGCCTCGCGCACGATCGGGGTCGCGTGAGCCTGGTCCGGGGCCAGCTTGGACTCGAGCAACCCGAGCGACATCGCGATCGAGACGAGCCGTTGCTGGGTTCCGTCGTGGAGGTTGCGCTCGATCCGGCGACGCTCCGCATCTGTCGCCTCGACCAGCCGTCCCCGGGACGCGCCCAGCTCGACGAGTCGGGCGCGCAGCTCGGCCTGGAGCCGCTCGTTCTCGAGCGCGAGGCCAGCGGCGGCGCACACCGACTGGACGAGTCCCGAGTTGTATTCGAGCGCCGGATCGTGCAGCAGCATCGCGATTGGGGTGCCGTCGCGCTCTACGAACGTCGACCCCCGCCCGCTCTCGGCATCCGGCTTGTGTACCGGGCGCCCGTCGGGCGTCACATAGCGCGCCTCCGCCGGGAACCAGTACGCGAGTTCGAGCGACGGGTCCCCAAGCGCGCGTGCCAGCGCGGCGCGGAGGTCGGCCGGCGCCGTCGGCGCTCCCAGCCGAACGACGAGCCCGGCCACGCTCCCGCGTGCCAGCCGCCGCCGCACGAACGTTGCCAGCACCGCGATCGGCACGAGCGCGAGCGTGAGGAACCAGACCTTCGCCGGCCCCGAGGTCAGAGGGTCGCCGAGCAGGTCGTCGACGACCGTGACCGTGAGCGCGAGCAGCGTCGCGTTTCCAGCCAGCAGCACCCACGTGACCTCGCGTCGCTCGGGCCGGGTCGCCTTCAACCAGCGATACGTGAGCAGGCCGACCGCGGTCAGCGTCAGGACCGCGCCGAGCGCTCGCTGCAGGCTGAGCAGCGCGAGCGCCAAACCGTTGTCGTGAAAGACCTGGATCAGGTTGTCCCCGCAGCCGCCGCCGCAGCGAAGCCCCGATCCGCTCCCGAACAGCATCGCGACCACCTGAAGGCCAGTGCCGGCGATCGCGAGCGCGACGATCGATTTGTCCAACGCCGTGCGGAGCCGTCCGGACGGGAAGGACAGCACGATGTAGATGAACCCGCACAGGAACGCGTACTCGATCGCGACGCCGAGCGTGTACAGCGGCGCGCTCGTCGCCTCGCTCAGCAGTCCCGCGAACCAGAGGAAGCCGGTCAGAACCATCACCGGGCCGAGCCTGTTCTCAGACCTCGCCCGCCACGAGGCCAGTCCGCAGCCGATCAGCGACGCGCCGACCAGCAGCGTCAGGTACGGCCCCGGCTCGGTCGGCCGACCGGCGCCGGCGTGAGCGGCCAGCCAGGTCGCGCCGATTCCGGCTGCGATCGCCGCCAGAACTACGAGGGAGAGCTTCGCCCGCATGCTCACCATGATTGTCTCGTCAATCCGCCGCCGAAGCCAGAGCCGGCTCCGGGTCCGGTCGCGGCACTGGCACCGGCGCTGGCGGGTCTCCGCCTCCGAGGGTGTCCCCTTCGAGGCTCGCCCGAGGTAGCCACGCGAGCCAACCGGCGCTCCAGCGACCAATGGCGGTGGGTGAGAAGCGCTTGGTCATGGAGCGCAGCCTGAACCGGTCGGGGTCCTCTGAACAGCCGGAGGACCGGAGTCTTGCGCGGTAGGGCTAGCCGGTACTCATCCTCGCTGGACGGCGGGTCATCGGCGCGCGACCCGTTCGTATGATCCGGACATGGTGAGTGACGCCCGCGCCCGTTTCCGGTCGGCCGGCTCGCGCGCTCTGAGCGCCCTCGGCTACGAGCTGCGCCGATCAGAGTCGCTCGCCCACGCCGACCTCTCCCCCGATCACCGCGCCCTCTACGCACGCGTCGGCCCGTACACCCAGACCTCGCTCGAGCGTGTCGTCGCGCTCGCCGACGCGGTCGAGTACGTAGTGCGGCGTGACATCCCGGGAGACTTCGTCGAGTGTGGCGTGTGGCGCGGTGGCAGTTCGATGGCGGTGGCGCTGACACTGCTGCGACTCGGGGTCAGTGACCGACGGCTGTGGCTGTATGACACGTTCGGCACGATGCCGCCTGCCGGTGAACACGATCGTGACTACGCGGGTCAGCCCATGACCCCGGGTGCACTCGATCCGGTCAACAATGCCTCGCAGACGTCCGGGCTGACACTTCCAGAGGTACAGAGGGCGATGGCCTCGACCGGCTACCCATCCGAGCGTGTTACATACGTGGCGGGCCTCGTCGAGCAGACGATCCCAAGCTCGGGTCCGGAGCGAGTCGCGCTGCTGCGGCTCGACACCGACTGGTATGAGTCGACCCGCCATGAGCTCGCCGAGCTGTACCCCCGGCTCGAGCGTGGCGGTGTCCTCCTGATCGACGACTACGGCCACTTCGCCGGCGCGCGCAAGGCCGTCGACGAGTACTTCGCGACCGATCCGATCCTGCTCAGCCGGATCGACTACACCGGGCGTCTGGCCATCAAGGTCTGAGCGCGGCGATCTTCAAGCCAAGCTCGCTGGCACGCGCCTTCACCGTTCTGAGCTCGCTCACCCGCTTCATCTTGGCGTCCCAGCGCGGGTCGGACTCGTCGGCGATCGGCGTTCCGCGTCCGAGGTCGCGCGAGTTGAAGTCCATCCCACAGCCGCGCAGGACGATGCGTCGCACGATCTCCGGATCGATCTGCCCCGAGGATCCCGTCAGCCGCGCTTTGAGAATCGAGCCGGCCACGTCACCGTGGATGAGCAGGCGATGCGGGCAGCCCGTCATCCGGGGCGCGAGCACCGCGTCGGTCTCCGTTGCGATCCCGTCGTCGTCGGTGCAAAGCAGCACCTGGACGTGATCGTCGGACACCTCGGTGATCAGCGAGTACGTCGGGGCCCTCGTCGGGGCGCGCCGTGCAGATCTGACCGACTCCGAGCGTGTGCGGCGTCAGTTCGTGCGCCGTCACCGATGCGGGCACGGGGCCGACAACCTCTAGCGGCCGGGGGGATGTTTCGTTCGACATAGCCTTCCTTAGCGCTTGAACACGTTCCGACCGCGTCCGTGCGGCGCGCCTTGCCGAACTCGCGACGGTCGGGATCCTGCGCAACGACAGTGTCTCTGCTGTTACGACGGAGCAGGTCCCAAGCCCCGCGACACTAAAAACAACGACCGCCCGACCGAACTCTTTTGCCCTTGCCGCAGAACTCAAGCGGCGGCTGCTGGTGCGCAGCCGCCGCGAGTTCGTGAGCCTATTGCGAGCGCTGAGGCAACGCCTGGCGCACCGTTGCGCCAGCGTGGGTCGGACGAGATCCGGTCCGAACGTCCGGGTCCTTCCGATCGCCGACCCAGAATCCCTGGGCTTGACATATTCCCATATGGGGTTCGGTGAGTCCGACAAGCATCCCGCGTCACCGGCGGAGGCCTACTCGGCCGCCGCGCAGGCGCGGAGCGTGGTCGGGCTGATCGACGAGCTCGGGCTGCCGGGGTCCGGGCGCTCGTCGTGTCCCCGCCGCTTCCCGGCGCCGGTGACCGCGTGCTCGCGCCCGACGCACAGCGGGAGTACTGGTATCAGGCCTTTCATCAGTTGAGCCTGGTCGAGGAGATCCTCGACGGACGCCGGGATGCCGTCCGCGCCTACCTGCGCCACTTCTGGTCGCACTGGTCAGGGCCGTCGCTCGTCCCGAGCGACGCTGATCTCGATCGCCTCGCGGATCTGTACGGCGAGCCCGGAGCGTTCACCGCCTCGATCGTGTGGTACCGGGCTGGGTCCGGCACCGTCGCCCGAAGCCTCGCCGAGGTACCGCCGGCGCCCGACGAGCGGATCGCCGTGCCCACCACCGTGTTCTGGCCCGAGCACGACCCGCTCTTCCCCCCGCCTGGAACGACCGGCTGGCCGAGTTCTTCTCCGACTGCGCGCTCACGCCGCTCCCGAGCGTCGGCCACTTCGTCCCGCTCGAAGCGCCAGAGGAACTCGCCGCGGGGATTCGCGCCGCGCTCGCGGGCGGCTGAGGCGCGGCTAAGCCGCGGCCATATGCGCGCAAAATCCAGCACACCACTGCGACCACCTCCTGAGCGGGGCTTGCCCCGTTGGCCCCGCGTGCGAATGGGCTACCGAGATGTCGTGGCCCTTGACTCTTGCCCTGGAGTTTTGGGAAACTCCGTGTTAGCGCTCACATCTTGCCCCTAAACCTCCACCCCAGGACCGTAGCCGGGTCAGCGACCTGATCCGGCTACGGTCCAACTTTTAGAGAATCCGGGGCTCGACAAGGCCGACGATTGCTTCAGCGTTCGCGAACGGTTCCCGCGGCCATCCGCCCGAACTCGAACGTCGCGGTTCCGGTCGTCACGACCGGGTCCTGAGCCGCGAACTCCTGCAACGCCTGTTCGTCGTCGGTCTCGACCACCGCGAGTCCATACGAGTCATCGTCGGTCAGGATCGGTCCGAACACGACCATGTCGCCGCGCTCGAGGTACGGCCGCCAGTGGGCGGCGTGGCTGTTCATGATTGCCCGCTCGTCCTCGGTGATGGTCTGGGCGAAGTTCGGGCGAGGAGCGATGAGACGCAACACAAAGGTGGGCATGGCGCGACTCTACGCCAGTCGAGGATCGTCCCGAGTACTTCTGAATCGTGCTGGCCCGCGCCGCGTTAGCTCAGGTCCGATGGGCCGTGTCGAGTCCCAGGACGGACGCGAGCGCTGTCCACTCCGAGCGCGGGACGCCGTCGACTCCCACGGTCTGGAGGCAGACGTGGTCGGCACCGGCGCTCAGGTGCTGGCGGGCCGCGGTCGCAATCTCCTCCGCGGCTCCGTGCGGAATGATCGCGTCGATCAGCCGGTCCGACCCGCCGTCGGCGATGTCCTGCGCCGCGAAGCCGTGGTTGAGCAGGTTGTTCGTGTAGTTGCGCAGTCCGAGGTACAGCGCGGCGTAACGCCGTGCCTTCGCTCGGGCCGATTCGACGTCATCGTCGAGCACGCACGCCAACTCTGGCGCCAGGATCGCCATCTGTCCGAGGCTTTCGCGTGCGGCCCGCGTGTGCCCGACTGGGACGAAGTACGTGTGCGCCCCCCACGAACGTTCGGCGCTTAGCTTGAGCATCTTCGGGCCGAGCGCGGCCAGGCAGCGTCTCGTTCGTGGCACTGGGGCGCTCGCCGCGTCGAGTCCGTCGAGGAAGGACTCCATCGCCGCCAGCGGCTTGCTGTATTGGCTGGTGGCCTCCGGATGGCCGATGCCGATACCAAGCAAAACGCGTCCCGGGAAACGCCCCTCGAGCTCAGCGAAATCACGAGCTACCCGTTCGGGCTCGCTGGCCCAGACATTCAGGATCCCGGTCGCGACGATGATCCGCTCCGTCGCCTCCAACAGCGGTCCCAGCGCCGGCAGCTGCGGCGACCCGCCGAGCCACAAGGTGCCGAATCCGAGAGCCTCGACAAGCTCCGCGGCCTCGCCCGCGTTCTCCTCGCCAATCGCGCGATACGTCGTCCAGACGCCAAACTCACCAAGCTGCATCGCCTAGAGCTTCGCAGACAACGCGAACGTGCGGTCGTGGCCGCACGCGTGATATGACCGTTACTCGCGCGCCAGCTGGCGCAGGTTGCTCTTGGCGACTTCCAAGACCTCGTCACCGCCACCGGAGAGGATGCTGCGCGTGGCCCACAGAGTGAAGCCCTTGGCCTGGTTGTAGGTGATCTTGGGCGGGATCGAGAGTTCCTGGCGAACGGTTAGCACCTCGATCACCGATGCTCCGTCATATGAGAGACCCTCTTGAAGGCCGTCCTCGAGCTCGCTCGGACGCTCGATCCGCACCCCGTGCAGGCCGACCGCGCGAGCGATCTCGGCAAAGCTCGGGTTGTCGAGGTCGGTGCCGAAGATGGGGATGCCGTCGGCCAACATCTCGAGCTCGACGAACCCGAGCGCGCCGTTGTTGAAGACCACCACCTTTACCGGCAGATGCTGCTGGCGAAGCGTGAGAAGTTCACCCATCAACATCGCGAGACCACCATCTCCGGAAAGCGTCACCACCTGTCGTCCGGAACTGGACGCCTGTGCGCCGATCGCCAGCGGTAGCGCGTCGGCCATCGAGCCGTGGACGAACGAGCCCAGCAGCCGCCGCCGGCCGTTCATCGTCAGATAGCGCGCGGCCCAGATCGATGGACTCCCGACATCGACCGTGAAGATTGCGTCGTCCGCGGCGACCTTGTCGAGCGCGGCGGCAACTAGCTGCGGGTGGATGGGACTCTGGTCGTGGTGGCCGCTCGCCAGCGCGTCGAGCCGCTCGCGCGTTCGGCGATAGTGGGCTTGCATTCGCTCCAAGTGCTCGGCGTCACGCTTTTCGGTCAGGTGCGGCATCAGCGCCTGGACCGTGTCCTTGACGGTGCCGACCAGCGGCACGTCCACTCTGACGCGGCGACCGATGTGCTCGCCGCGAATGTCGACCTGGACCACCTTTGCGTTGTCGGGAAAGAACGGCCGGTAAGGGAAATCGGTTCCGAGCATCAGCAGTGCGTCGCAATGCTCCATCGCGCGGTAGCCGGAGGCGAAGCCGAGCAGTCCGGTCATGCCGACGTCGTAGGGGTTGTCGTACTCGACGAACTCCTTGCCGCGAAGCGCGTGGACGACCGGCGCCTTGAGCGCCTCCGCCACCGCGACGACCTCGTCGTGGGCTCCCTGGCAGCCGGCGCCGGCGAGGATCGTCACCGCCTCCGCCGCGTTCAGAACCGCTGCCGCCTCGGCGAGCTCCTCGTCGCTGGGACGGATGACTGACCTCGTTGGACGGATCACCGCGGGCCGCGTGTTGTCGCCCGCATCGTGGAGGAAGATCTCACCGGGGATGACCAC
The DNA here is from genome assembly GCA_963701945.1 of uncultured Solirubrobacterales bacterium. GTDB lineage: Bacteria > Actinomycetota > Thermoleophilia > Solirubrobacterales > Solirubrobacteraceae > Palsa-465. The sequence goes on from CAVPBV010000007.1 coordinate 63,700, forward strand.
GACGGCGACGCCGCTGCGCTCGATCGCGAACCGCATCGCGATCTCGAGCACCCGCGGCATCTGCTCCGGGATGCTGACGAGCTCGGAGTACACGCTGCACTCGCGGAACAGCTCCTGGGGGTGCGTCTCTTGGAAGTAGCTTCCGCCGATCTCCTCGCGCGGGATGTGGGCTGCGATCGCGAGCACCGGAACGCGGCTGCCGGCGGCGTCGAACAGGCCGTTGATCAGGTGCAGGTTCCCGGGGCCGCAACTCGCGGCGCATACGGCCAGCTGCCCGGTCACGGCTGCCTCGCCGGCGGCCGCGAACCCCGCCGCCTCTTCGTGGCGAACGTGCTCCCACACGATTTCGCCGTCGCGCCGGAGCGCGTCGGTAAACCCGTTGATCGAATCTCCCGGCAACCCGTACACCCGGCGCACGCCGGACGCCTTGAGGGTCGCTACGACGACGTCTGCAACGGTGGTTGGCACGCCGGCTCCTCTCGTAACCCGGTCTTATGTTGTCCCGTGTTGGTCAGGCCGCCTCGCCGTTCGACCGTGACAGCAGCCCGAAGGCCGTGGCCGTGCCGACGCCGTACACGAGGTGGGCGCTCAGATCCTTGGCTAGCGTCGTCTTGTCGTACTCCCAGATCGGCTTGTACAGCTTGGCGGCGGGCAGAACCGCGTAGCTGGCCGCCCACACGCTCGCCCCAAACGGCACTCCGTAGCGGATCCGCGGGTGCGCCAGGGATCCGACGACGAGGCCGTATTGCGCACCCCCGAGCATCCCGTAAAACCAGTGCGTGATGTTGTTCACCAGCGCCTCGCGCGACACCGGAAGCTCGCGCTTGAACAGGCCCTCGAACAGGCGCTGGCCGACCTGGGCCGGCGCCGGGGCCTGGTCCCAACTGCACACGGTCGAGGAGAACTCCCACTCTGCGAAGTCGCCGTCACCGCCGCCCCGCCGGTAGCGCGAGAACCACAGCGCGTCCATGGCCAGCGTGCCGGCCGCGCCTGCAACGAGCCCGCGAACGACGGTGCCCAGCGGCGAAATCGCCTGCCTCGAGCTCCGGCCAGCACCAGCGGGGAGGGGGTTGCTCAATGAGCTGCTCATGCTATGTCTCCTAGATCGCGAGGTTGTTGGCGCTTTGTTGTGATGATGCGCAGCGGAGTCTCTTACCGGTGGGCTGCGCCCGCATCCGCCAGAGGACGAAAGCAGAGGCAACGATGACAACCGAACTGGTGCTCCTGGGCACGGCCGGCGCCCCGCTCCCCGTCGCGGGCCGCGCGGGGATCTCCTCGGCGCTGGTCGTCGACGGCCGGGTCTTCGTCATCGACTGCGGTCGTGGCTCGCCTTCGGCATTCGCGGACGCGGGACTCGACTTCAGGGGGCTGGAGGCGATCTTCATCACCCACCTCCACGTCGACCACGCGGGAGATCTGCCCGGCATGCTGATCTACCCCTGGGGCGTCCGAAACGGCGCCGACGGGCCGCTCCCGCCGGTCCAGGTCTTCGGTCCGGGAAGCCCAGGCTCGTTGCCGGCTGGCGACACGGACTTCCGACGGGTGACCACGATCGAGCCGGACGCACCGGTCCCCGGGACGGCGGACCTGATCAGGCACATCCTGGCCGGCTACGCCTTCGACCTGAACGTTATGCCGCTCGACGCCCACATGCCGGATGCGGGGCAGCTCGTCAGGGCGATGGATATCCATATCCCGCCGAAGCCCGACGGCACCCCGCACGCCCCCATGGTTGTGTTCGAGGATGCAGCGGTGCGGGGTGAGTGCCACCTCCGTGACACACGGCCGGGTGATGCCGGCGTTTGCGTACCGGTTCGACACCGCGGACGGGTCCGTCGTGTTCTCGGGCGACACCACGGTGAGCGACGATCTGATCGCGCTGGCAAGCGGTGCCGACATCCTCGTTCACTGTGTCGCGGACCTCGCGCACCTCGGGCGGCACGGGTTCACCGGCACCGCGCTCGACCGGATGGCGGCGCTCCACACCGATGTCAACGACGTCGGCAAGGTGGCAGAGCGAGCACGCGTTCACGAGTTGATTCTCAACCACTACGTTCCGCCCGAGCCCGACGCGATCACCGAAGCTGAGTGGCAGGAACGCGCCGCGCGGAGCTTCAGTGGCAAGACCACCGCCGGCGCCGACGGCCTGCGGAGGGTGCTTGCCGGAGTCTCCGGTCGGCGTTAGCGTCAGTCGTCTCGTGGGCGCGGCGGGGTGCGCGCGGCCGGCCGGAGCTAGCGCCCGAGGCGCCGGGCTTCGGCGGCGACGACGGCCAAGTAGTGCCGATTTGCCGATCGACCCGCCGGCTTGCGAGGACCGACGACATAAGACCGTCCGTTCATAACCGTCGGCGATTGCCGGACCGATGTGCAGACGACCTGATCCTCAGCGGTCACGGCGAATCAAGCTCCTCAGGTCGCGGCCGACGAGGTAGCGGAGCGCCCTGCGCTTGGCGCATAGCCCTCGGAAGTGAGCTAGTTCGCGACCGTCGGTGAATGCCACCGCCCAGCCGTGGTCGATCGGCTTGAGCATCAATCTGAGTGCGTACATCGCGGGCCTCCTCGGAGGCGAGGGTTTCTGCTGCTGGTTCAAGATTTGGTTCTCCGGCGCCACCGGCTCGGAGCAGCCGTGGGCGCAGGCGAAGGTACGCCAGCAGGCCACCCAGTCCCGGAACCCAGAATGCGATCGCGTGGTAGACGATCACCGCGGCTGCGGCGTGTACGGGCGAGACGCCGTAGAGCACGAGCGCGCCGGTGAGTCCGGCGTCGAGCACCCCGATGCCACCGGGAATCGGCAACGAGTTGGCGATGTAGCCGATCGAGTAGCCGAGGGTCAGCGCCGCGACGCTCGGCGTCGACCCGACCGCCCTCAGAATCACCCAGAGCACTGCGATGTCGAACGCGAGGTAGCCGAGCACCCCAACGACACGCCAGCTGGGGCGTCTCGTGAATGTCGTATGCTCGGCCTCGCCCACACCGTTCGCGATTGCGGCGAGCCACCGCGGCGTCCGTGAGCGCGAGCGCACGAACGTCGGCAGCGCAGCCACCAGGATCAACCCGACCCCGACGAAGACCGTCGGCAGCACCACCTTCAGGGAGTCGTCGGCACCGGCCATAAGTGCGAGTCCCGCCGCAAACAGCGCCGCGCTCGAGACGGCCGCGCCGAGGAAGAACAAGCCGGCCGATCGGCGCACGATCCACCGACCCGGCGCACCCGTGAGCGCGGCCAGCCAGCCGCCGATCGCCAGCCCCCCTGCCCCACCGCCGGGAAGGAGTGCCCCGGACCCCTGCGCGGTCCACGCCAGGATCCGTGCGTCGCGCGCGTCCAGAGCGTCGAAGAACAGTCGGAATACGACCACGAAGCTGACGGCGGAGGCAAACTCGAGCGCGACCGCGGCGAGGATCCACCCGGGGCCGATATCGCCGATCTCTCGCAGCACGCCACGCAGACTGGGCACCGCGGCCAGTAGCGCAATTCCGAGCGCGACCAGCAGTGCCATCGTGGCCAGCCGCCTGCCGACCCGCGGCAGCCCACGGCGCCGGCCGGGCGACTCGCGGCCGCCGCGATCCTTCGACCGAGTACCGGCGTCCAGCTGCCGAGCGGTCGGGCCAGTGGCGAGAGGTCGAGTGATCGAGGACAGCGCGGACACGGCGTCACGCGTTCCGGCCCTGCGGCCCGCCGGCTGGGTGGTTGATGTCGAGCATCGGCTCCTGCGCATGTGCTTGGACTTCCGACTGTTGCTGGATCAACTTATATCGTAATCGGAGAATACTGTCCAGTTGCTCGTTGTTGCCGGGCCTTCAGCGGTCCTACGTCGGGCTTGCGGACACGGGCGTCCGCACCTACACTGCGCGTCATGGCCACAACGAGTCCCGCACCGAAGCGGAAGGACGCCCAGCGCAACCGCGAGGCGATCCTGTCCGCCGCGCGGGAGCTGTTCTCGGAGTGCGCCGACGTCCCGATGTACGAGGTGGCGCGGCGCGCGGGGGTCGGCCAGGCGACGCTGTATCGCAACTTCCCAGACCGTCGGGACCTGGCCGCAGCGCTCCTGCTGGAAGAGATGGAGCACACTGAGCAGCTGGCGGTCGAGCACGCGGGTGACCCCGACGCGTTCTTCGTGCTGCTCCGTAGCGTCGTTGAGGCGATTGCGCGTTTTCACCCGTTGGGCGAGCTGGCACGGGAGGACGCGTGCGTCGGGTCGGCGCTCGACTTGCGCCGGCGCGCGCTCCGCGAGCTGCTGAAGGAACCGCTTCGCGCGGCCAAGGCCGCAGGAACAGTGCGCTGCGACCTGACGATCGACGACGTCTTCGTGGTCGTGCTGATGATCCGCGGCGCGATCGACACGGCCGATGGCGCGGCCGGTCGGTCTGCTGCCGCGAGCCGCGCGCTCGCCCTCCTGCTCGACGGCCTCACGCCTTCACGCCCCGCCTGACGAGCGCGGCTCTCCGGCGGCTGTAGGGGGCCCTCCGACGGTCGTGTCCGGCGCGCTAGTGGACAGCGTTATCCGAAGGAGTAGCATCCGGATAAGAGTGTCCAGTATTCACCCTTTGGAGTATCTCCGGCGCACGAATATGACGCTGGCGCGGACGACCGAGCTTCTGCTCACTACCGCGACCGTGGCGGTCGCAGCGGCCCTGATCGTCCTGACCGCAGCCCACGGCATCGGCAACCTGCGCTGGTGGACGTTCGGGCTCGGCGCTGGCCTGGTCGGCGCGTCACTGATCGCTTCGATCGTGCACGAGCTCTCGACCGAGCGCGTCCGTCACGAACTCGAGGTCGCGCAGACCACGGTCGGCGAGATGGTCATCGCCGCCGGGTGACACAAGCGCAAAGCGGAGAGGGGCGCAACAGCGCCCCTCTCCGTTGCCGTTGCGACCGCTACGCCCATCGACGCTTCAACAACCTCAAATAGAACGCCACGAACACGACGACAATCCCGATGTTTGCTGCCAGCCGCACCCAGAACTGGTGCTCGAAGAACAGGATGTCCGCGCCGACCACGATGGCCACCAGCGCGAGCACGTAAAGCGCGATGGCTGCCCGTCTTCTCATCGTTGCACCTAGCCTTCGTCGAGGTAGCTTCCCGGCGCGCGGGGGTCGGGGTCGAGCATCTCGATGATCAGGGATGACCAGGCGAAGTCGTTGGCTCCCATCCCGTTGCCGTCGTAGGGGTCGTAGTACTCCCGCAGCCCGCTGGTGGCGACTGCCTTGCCCAACCCGGCCGCGAGAGTTTGGGCCTGATCGGTGTAACCGAGACGGTTCAGGCCCAACCACACCAACCAGGCGGCGTTGATCCACGTGGGACCGCGCCAGTAGCGCTTGATCCCGAGCGTCGATTCGCGCCGCGAGAAGGTCGGGTCGTTCGCGGGCACCGACGGCGGCGCCACGGGCAGCCAGAACCGCTCGGGGTCGAGCAGATGCTCCTCGACCAGCCGCCGGCCAATCACCTCCGGCAGATCCGCCAGCGCCAGCGGAGACAGCGCCGCCCACGTCACCACCGGCTCCTGCTCCGGCCGCGGCCTCGCGATCGGCCGAAACAATCCCGCGCGATCGTCGTACATCCGCTCCACAATCGTCTCGGTCACAGACCGACGCCCCAGCGCCACCAGCGACAGGCAATGGGTCACGTTGGTCATCACCTCACAGCACACCGGGCCGCCATCCGCGACGATCCTGCCCACGTCGTACCCGCGCGCCCGGTTACACCGCACCAACTCCACAAACCCCGGCAACCCGTCCGCATGCCCACGCCAGATCGCGTCGAACTGCGGCGAAGCGTCCAACCCCGACTCATCCGGCTGCACAATCCACACCAGCCCGTCCCCGTCGAGATCGCGGTGCTCGGAAATCCAGTCGTGATGGCGCCCGATCGCCGGCACCGCCGCCGGGTCGCCCACCACGACCCGCCACGCCCACGCCAGCGCCGGCGGCTGGATCGTCGCCGTCATCGGGGCATCGGCGGTGAGCACGTTGTACGTCAGGCGCTGGCGCTCATTCAGCCGCCTGTCCCAGAAGATCGTGTGCCCGATGAACCCGTCATCGAGTTGCGCCGCGAGCAGCGACTCGAGTTCCGCTCGAGCACGGGCGGCGTCGAAGCGCCGCCACACGATCGCCGCGAAGCACGAATCCCAGTACCACTGAAACGGATAATGACCCGGGCTCGGCTGCGTATAACCGAACCGCACCCCGTCAGAGACCCGCACCCCCTCACGCCAGTTACCCCGCAGCGTCCCCTCACACACCGTCCGGATTGCCTCAAACATCATCGCCGCCAGACACCCCACGATCATGACCGGTCGCCCGCGCGAGCGCAGCCCTGGGATCTGATGAGGCGGAAACGCGCGGCTAATGGCGTCGGTGAGCGGATTGCTTTTCCAGCTCAGGAGATACCGCGAGCGGTCGGCCGGTTTGGTGGATGTCTCGGCGCTGGGCGTAGCGTCGGGCGAGGCACCTCCACGGGCTGTGCGTCGGCAACGACGTCGAGCGCATCGAGGATGTTCCGCAGATTGACCAGCACCGCGCCTGCGACCGGCCAGAAGCCTTCGCGGAGGTGACTGACGGCGACCTCGTCGGCGTAGGTGGTCAAGTCGGCACGCACCGACGCGACCGCCTCGGCGTCCCCCGTGCTGATCGCCTCGCCGGCTCGGTTAAGTAGCTCTCGCCAGCGCTCTCGAAAACCGGGGTCCCACTCGCTCGCGGGCACACGGGCATGGCCGATGGTTCGGGCCATGCTGCGCGTCTCAGCCACCGCTTGGCCCAGCCTTCCCAGGATGTCGTCGAAACCCTGTGCGGCGCGCATCCGCCGTGCGGTCGCGCGGCGCGGGTTCAGCCTTCCGCTCTCACGGGCCTGAGCGAGGACAGTCCAGGCTCGATCGATCGCGCGATCCAACGCGTTGGTTCTGGCGATCCACCCATCAACGTCGGCGGAGGCGGGTTCGCTCGAGAGGCGGGCGGCGATCTCACTGAGGACCCTGCCGACGGCCGCAGCAACCGCGTCGATCTGACTCGCGGCGCTTCGATCACGCAGCGGCGGCCAGACAAGAAGGTTCACGATCAGGCCCACCGCGATCCCGAGGCCGGTGTCCAGCAGCCGGGCGCCCAGAATGCCTCCGTTGTCGCTGTAGCCGTTGGTGAGCACGATCAGCGCGGTTGCCGCAGTCGTGGTCGTGTCCTCCCGAAGCCCACCAACCGAGCCGACGAGAAGACCTACGAGAATCACGGCTCCCACCGAGACCGGGCTGAGGCCGAAGAGCTGCCCGGCCGCAAACGCAACAAGGATGCCGAGCACGCTGGCGCCGGCTTGTCGGACGCCACGCCGCAGCGACCCGAAGACCGTCGCATGGACCGTGAGCAATGCCGCCCACGGCGCCAGATACGCCTGCTCCAAGCCGAGCACCTGCGCGGCAAGAACCCACGCGATGACGGTGGCCAAAACAGTCTTGAGCATCTGCGACACACCCGTCCACATGACCGGGTCGCGCAGACGATCCCGCAACGATGCAAACATGGCCATGCCCCCGAGCTACCCGCTCCCGCGTCCCGCCGGACACAGCGGCACCATGCGCCACAACAGCGACGTGCCCGACGCGACCGTTCACTCCCGCATTCGCGGCATGACGAGCAGCTCCTCGCCGGCCTCTGCGAGGAGCGATTTCTGCACGGACGACCAAAGCTAGTCGTCCAGTAGTCGTCCGTCGAACGACTACATCGATCGCCCCTAGAAACTGGAATTCCTCTGGCTCGGATCGTCGATCGGGAGATCGGCACGGTTTGAGGTCGAGACCCCGATCCCTACGATCGGATCGGCTCCGGCGCTGACGAAGCTGCTGGCTATCGCGGCCCGCGATGACGTGGCGGTGCCACTTCCACGCCGTTAGTCCATCGACCCGCCACCAAGATCTAGCGACTCCGCGTGCCCACGCCTGCCGCTCACGATCCCAGTTCTTCGGGTCGGACGATCAGGACTGAGCAGCGAGCGCGGTGTGCAATGCGCTCGCTCACGCTGCCGAGGGCGCGCACGCCACCGACTCGGCGGCTTCCGATGATGATCAATGAGGTCTGCCGGCTACGGGCAACGGCCAGGATCGCGTCGGTCGGCCGCTCGGCTTTCACTACCACCTCGGGCGTGACCCCGAGCGCCTCGGCCAGGCGCTCACGCTGAGCTTCGAGGTGGTGGGGCTGCGATCGGCTCTCCACCCCGACGGCGTGGACCACGACCACGCCGCGCTCGAGTCGCCGGGCGGCGTGTGCGGCGATATCGATCAACCCCGGCGCATCGTCGGTCCCGTCGAGCGCGAGCAGGATGTGCTCCCCGTCCGCGAGCGGCGGCTCGCGCGCGATCAGGAGCGAGCTCGGCAAGTGATGCACGGCGTGCAGCGCGACGCCGCCGATCCACAACCCCGCCCCGCGGGGCACCATCGGCGCTCCCAGCGCCAGCAGCGGATGGTCTGCGGCCCGCTCGAGCACTCGCTCGACAGGCGGCCCGTCCGGGTCGATCAGCTGCTCGGCGTGTATGCCGGCCTTGCGCGCGATCCCGGCGGCCCTGGTGAGTGCGCGCTGCGCGCGGGCGCGGCTGACCTGCGCGCTTGTCCACGCGGCGGCTCCAGTCTCATAGGTGCACACGAGGATCGTGACGCGCGCGTCGGCATCCACCAATTCGCACGCGCGAGCGACCGCTCGAAAGGAGGTGCGCGTGCCGTCGATGCCGCAAAGCACGTCGGTGAACACGGCCGGTGATGCACTTGTAGTTGCACGCAAGGACGATCGCCTCCGGTCTAGCATTTCACACCCTGGGCAAGCCCTGCGGCGCGCTGCTCGCGGTCGCCGCTTTCATCGTCCACCCACGCGCCCCCAACACAAGAACGATCGGCAACGCGTCAACCGCCATTTGACGGTGTGGCGAGCCACCCGTGCCGCAGTCCCGACGGCCTGTCCGGTCTGCTGGGTCTCGGCGAATCCCATCGATGCAAGCGCTTGAACGACGACAGCAGCAGTTGTCACGGCAGTGGTGGTCGTCGCCCTCGGCTGCAGGCGGTTTGTACGGATGCAACAGACGCTGCTGTACGGATGGCGCGGACACGGGCGCGGGTTACCGTGGAGTCAAGGTTTCTATGCCGAAGGGAGCATCGCAATGGCCCAGACAACGACCAAGCGCAGACCGGCGGTTAAGGCCCCGGCCACGCCGCGGCACCGCGCCACTGCCCGCAAGCCCGCCAGCGCGATCGACAGGACAACGCAGTTGTCGGATGAGGTACTCGATTCTATTGAGAAGGTCCAGCGGGCTGCGATCGAGGCCGTACGTAAGTTCGTAGACGTCGTCAACGAGGCGTTGCCCGCGCACGGCGAGGGACCAACTCGGCGTCAGGAAGTCGTCGACTCGGCGATGGAGATGGCCGACCGGTTGGTCCATGCGCAGTATGACTTCATCCGCAAGGTGATCGACAGCGCCGGCAAGTCGCTGAGCCGCTCGGACGGCGCGAAGTAGGCACCGTCCCGCAGCGGCGGGGAGCGGAGCGGGACAGCCCGCTCCGCTCCTCGGCGTAGGTGTGGCACGCTGCGGCCAGGAACGAGGTGCGAAGCTTGATCGAGCGCGATCCTCGCCACCGGGGAAATCGACGTTGGTCGAGTGTCGGGATTCGGGATTTCAGGTCGTTCGCCTCAACGACGACACTGGATGAGCGTTTCAGAGTGCGGTCGGGTACGTCTCGGGCGGCTCGACGAGTGCCCACTCGGGGATGCGTTCGAGTGGCTCGACGGCGCGTGTGAGGTCGACGTGGATGAGCGCGTCGTATTGCTGGGCGAGGCTGGCGGCGAACCAGTGACTCTGGCGTTCGGTTTCGGGTCGGTAGATGACCCCGATCGCACGGTGCAGGCGCGGTTCACGCAGCGCCCGGCCGCTGTCGCCCGCGGCCAGGGGGCAGAGCAGGAACGCCGGGAGATGGCTGGCGTGAAAGAGCGCCTCGTAGCTGTCGCGCAGCGCCGCGCGAACGCGCTTGCGCTCGGCTGGAGCCCCCCATTCCGAGGCGGCGGTGACGGTACCGGCGTAGGTGCTGAAGCCGACGTTGACGGCGTCGCGGCCGTGACGCTCGCGCATCAGCTGGCCGATGTTCAGCTCCCCGCGTCCGGCCATCTCGGTGGCGCGAGCGTCGCCGACGTGCGAGTTGTGAGCCCAGACCACCACGCGTGAAGTGGCGCCGTGGCGGTCGAGGTGCGCGATTAGCTGGTCCAGCGTGTCGGCCATGTGCCGGTCGCGCAAGTTCCAGGAGCCTGCACGGTCCCCGAACATCGTGCGGTAGTACTCCTCGGCGTTCGCGACGACCGCGGCGTTCTGCTCGGCGAAGAAGTACTCGTCCTCGGCGGCCAGCCCGTCGCGCAGCAGATACTCGCCGGCGCGCCGGCGCAGCTCGACCAGCTGCTCGATCACCCGCCGCCGACACGGCTCGCTGACCCCGAGCAGCACCGCCTGGCCATAGCCGGCGCTCTCGGCGGAATAGGGCTGCAGACATTCATAACGGTCCCGGGCGCGCGCGGCCGCGGCCGGGTCCTGCCGATCGAGGTAAGCGATCACCGATTCCATCGAAGCGCCGAGGCTGTACAGGTCAAGGCCGTAGAACCCGGCCTTGGGTGTTGTGTGATGGCAGCGATCGTTGTGAGCGCGCAACCAGCCGACGAAGTCGAGCACATCGGCGTTGCGCCACATCCAGGTCGGGAAGCGGCGAAAGCCCCCGAGCGCCGCCTCGGCATCCGGGTCGCCGGACGCACCTTGGACGTAGCGGTTGACGCGGTAGGCATCGGGCCAGTCGCCTTCGATCGCGACACCGGCAAACCCGTGCTCTGCGATCAGCCGCTTGGTGATTCGGGCGCGCTCGCGGTAGAACTCGTGCGTGCCGTGGCTGGCTTCGCCCAGCAGCACGATCCGCGCGTCGCCGACCAAGGCAATAAGCGCATCGTAATCGCGGTCATCACCGGTGAGCGGATGCGCCTCGCGCCGGAGCGCCTCGAGGATTTCGCGCTCGCCGAGCGGGAGAGCCAATGTCGCGGACACGGCCTCAGCCCCCAGCCGCCGCAAGGCGTGGCTCGGAACTGCTCAGATACCTCCCGAACCACTCCGCGGCCAGCTCCGCCACCCGCTCGAGCGTCCCTGGCTCCGAGAACAGGTGCCCGGCACCCTCGATCACCTGGAGACGGTGGGGGCAGCGAAGCATCGCGGCCGCCCGCCGGTTGAGCTCCAGCACCTCGCGGTCGCGGCTGCCGACCAGCAGCAGCGTCGCGGCGGTGACGTACGGAAGCCGGTCCGCTGCCAGGTCGGGACGGCCACCACGCGAGACGACGACCCGGACGACATCGCGTGCGGCTGCGGCCGCGCGCAGCGCCGCCGCAGCCCCGGTGGAGGCGCCGAAATACCCGACCGGCAGCCCGCGAGTGTCGGGCTCCGCGATCGCCCAACGTGTCACTTCCTCGAGTCGGCGGCCCAGCAGGGCGGTGTCGAACACGAGCTCGCGGCGACCGCCCTCATCGTCGGTGAGCAGGTCGAACAGCAGGGTGGCGAGTCCGGCATCGTTGAGCGTCGCCGCGACCTCGCGGTTGCGGGGGCTCAACCGGCTCGACCCGCTGCCATGCGCGAAGATCACGAGCCCGCGCGGGTGGGGCGGAACGACGAGGTCACCTGACAGAACCACGCCGCCGATGTCCAGCAGCAGCTCGCGCTCGGCAAGCTGCAGTGTTCGGCCAAGCGCGGGTTCTGGGGGTGGCATCTGTCCGGGCGTCGGCAAGCGATCGCGCGCCGCGGCACCCAGCAGCGCGACGACCTCAGCGTCGGACACAGGCGAGAAGTCCTGATAGAACCGGCCGACTCCGAGCAGCTCGCGTGGAATCGTGTGACACACGACCTCGTCTGCCTCCTCACCCACCATCGCTACCGACTCGCGAGCGCCGACCGGAACCGCGACCACGATTCGCGCGGCACCGCGAGCCCGCAGCGCCCGCACCGCCACGAGGTCCGTCAGCCCCGTCGCGAGCCCATCGTCGACCACGATCACCGTGCGCCCGCCCACATCGATCTGCCGACGACCGTCGCGATAGCGCTCCACCCGCCGGCGCAGCTCTCTGATCTCCCGCTCTAGCGTCGCATCCAGCAACTCTTGCGTCATGCCGACGCGTCGAGCGGTGTCGGTATTCAGCACCGCCGTGCCGTCCTCGGCGATCGCGCCCACGCCGAACTCGGGATTGCCCGGTGCCCCCAGCTTGCGCACCGCAAGCACATCAAGCGGAGCCTCCAGCGCATGCGCGACCTCAAACGCGACTGGAACCCCGCCGCGCGGCAGCGCAATGACCACCGGCCGCTCCCGCGCTAATGGCGCCAGCCTGGGGACCAGCCGACGACCGGCGTCGCGACGATCCAAGAACACCATGCTCTGATCGTCGCCCCGGCCGGCAACAAGAACATCCGCAGCCCTCCACATGCCACGCACGGGTTTACCCGCAGGACTGGTCGTCGCCGCGTCGAGGGGTGATGCGCACAGCCCGCCCAGCCGATCCGCACCGTGTCAGCCGATGTGACGGTTCGAATCAGCAGGCTTCGGCTGTCAGCCTCCGGTTTTTCCCCGCACTTGACGGACGGCGCGCGAACTTCAGAATCACCCGCGGCGAATAGGGCAACAAGGAGCGGCACGGACCGGCTGATGGCTCATGGCCCCGCCAGGTCCGTTCGCACCAGCCGGAGCTCCATCTCGTACAGCTCGTCCGGTGAGAACGGCGTGACCTCGAGCGTGTGACAGTCCTCGAGCATGGCGACCGGCGACCGGTGGCGCGGTGGAAATTGGGTCACTACCCTAAACAGGCGCTTACCGTCGGTCACGTAGCTTCCTCGTGCCGGAGCCTGCACCGCTTGGGGCCAATGCCCAGTCATCTTGCTGAACGGAACCGGCATCGGCCATAGCGTCGTCCGGGCCTGGTCCGGGCGCATCCGCAGCGGCGACTGCTCCGCCTTGTGGTGAACTACTGAGCTGTCCTGACCTGGCTTAGCCGGTCGCAGCGAGGCGAACGCCTCAATGCAGCTTGGCAAACAGCGAGCGTGACGAGCGGGCGGCGTCGCCTCGGTCGACCGCGATCGGTTCGCGCTCCACCGGCCACCCGAGGCCCGAGAGTTCGATCGCCTCGGTGATCGTCACCGGCGGGCGGTCCAGCACGACCCCCAGGCCGCGCCACGGCTTCTCGCGCCCACCGTGGGCACGACACGCGACCGGAGGAGAATCGCTTCAGCTCCGCTCGCTCTAACGACGTCGGGCAGGGCCGCTCACCGTGTCGCCGACGAGCCGCGCGACGGGTGGCTCCGCTCGATAGCCCTTCCGGCCGAGGCCTCGGCCGGTCAGATCGGCGAGAGGATCGGCAGGCCGATGCTCTGGCCGTCGCTGAACATGCGCCGATCGTAGGTGATCAGCACACCGAGCTGACTCCCAATGCTGGCCGCCGTCGCGAGGTGAATCGCGTCGAGGGAGCGCAGCGTCATCCCACCGATCTGCGCCGCGGCCGGCACGATCGGATCGACCGAAAGCAGCCGCAGTCCGCCAAGCACGCGAGCGGCGACGGCGGGAGCGTGACCGCCGAGGCGCCGCGCGGCTCGCGTGACTTCGACGTTGGCAAGCAGACTCGAACGGCCGGGCCAGCCGCCTAGCTCTCGACGCAGCGCTGCGGTCTCCGGTTCGATTGCGATCAGCTTGACGAGAGTCGAGGAGTCCAGGTATGCGATCCGCGAACTACCCGCCACGCCGAGGCACGTCGCCGGGCTCTGGACCGCGCTCGGCGTCCAGTGCCGCTGTCGCCGGGGCGTCGGGGCCGAAGTCGAGCGGATCGACCTCGAGAAGGTCGCTCTGCGCCTCGCGCACGGTCAACTCGGCGGCCGAGAAACGGTCCCAGGACGAGGAATGCGAGGGCCCAGTGGCCATGTCTCCAGTATGCCGTAAGCGCTCTTCGGTGGACCGCGCCGGCGCAGCGGCTTCGCTTCGTGGGGCGACGTGCGATCGGCTGGGATAGGACGCGCGACCGCGGCCGCTACTCGACCCGCTCGAGCTCAACGAATGACGACTTTTTCAGCCACACGCTCGCCTTACGCGCGAGGGGGTGCAGGGCTTCGATGATCTCCCGCGCGTGGTCGTACGCGCAAGCGCGGGGATTTTCTACTGCACCGATACACTCGCGGAGGGAACAAGCAGCCTCCGGAAGTCCTTCAGCACCCGACGATCCAGGAAGGCTTCAACGGGGCAGTCCGCCAGATCAGGGCTTCTGCGGGCGGGATGATCGAGTCATGGTGACGGCAGAGAGACCAGACGTAACGACAGCCGATGACAGGGCGTGGGACCTGTTCTTCGAGGCACTGGACGCTGACACTCCGGCCGCTGCGCGCATCTCGTCCGGAGCGGCGATTGTCGCGGCTGACGATCTGGATCGAGACACCTTGATTCGCCGGTACCACGACGACCGCCGGACCGTGGTTCTCGTACACGCTGACGGCCGGGAGGACGTCCTCCGACCTCGCACCGGCGACCGACTAGTCGGTGACCGACTACTGCTTCTCGACGGTCTGGCTCTTCTCGCCTGGTTGGTGTTGCGCTCCGGGCATCGAGTTCCTGCCTAGAGCGACACTTCGAACGCCGTCCCGTCCGGGTCCTCACTACGCTCAGCCAGGGACACAGAAGGTCTCCCGCCCGATGGCGCCGTGAACGAACATGAAGATCAACGGACTCGTCTTTGACCGTGCGAACTACGACACGGACGGGGACGTTCTGTACCTAGCCCGTGGCGAGACGACCGAGGCGTCCGACGCGGCTCTCACCCCAGAGGGCCACGGCATCCGCTATGACAGCGAAGGGCGAGTCATCGGTGTGACCATCATCAACGCTCGGCGGCTGCTCGAACGGGACGGCCATGTGACCATCACGCTTCTGCAGGAGGTGCAGTTGGCCGCAGGCGACCTCGCCGACGCCCTCTCCTGAGTCGTGCGCCCCCACCGCACGACTAGTCGCCAGATAGCCGGAGCGACCCGGCAGTCAAGGGCGGCCCGTCAGGGTCGAGCGAAGCGAGCCGCGAAGCGGCGCTCTTGACGGCCGGGGAGCGGAGGCTACCCCGCCGTTCAGAACCGAGCATCGGTTTGCGCGCGACAGCACTCGGCGAGGTGCGCCTCGAGATCGCCCCGGCTGAATCGCAGAGCCCGCCCGATCTTGAGATGTGGAAGCCGCCCTGTGCGGGCGAGGTCGTAGACCGTCGACACCGGTAGGCGCAACAGCTCCGCGACCTCCTCGGCGGTCAGCAGCTGACGATCGAGCGGGACAATCGCGTCAGTCACGGCCGGCCTCGGATCGCAGCGGCGCCGGTCAATGGGAGCGGCGCCAGCTCGACGATGGCATCCGCGCCGACGGCACGAGCTGCGCGCTGCGCCGCATCAGCAATCGGCGGAGCCGCGTAGTAGCGCACCATCGAGACATTCTGGTTTCGCAAATAGCCGCGCAGGATGCGCTCAAGGCGTGTTCGATTCTTCAGAGTTAGCTCAACCTCGACAGCAATGATCTCGGCGCCGCCACGTGTGACGAGCGCGAAGTCCGGCCTGTGGAGTCCGTCCCGATGACTCCCGTTTGACATCCCGGGCTTGATCCGTCCCTGTGTCCCGATCTAATCGGCCACCGCATCGGTCCCGCCACCCGCACACCGTCCGCTCCGCCCCGCCGAACGCACCCGAAAGCCCAGGCGGGGCGGGCGGATGGGGTGGACACAAGATCCACACCGCAGTCCACGGTTCGGAGATTCGGTTGTCGGCCTGCAGGATCTGGTCTCCCTCGGGAACCACGCTGCGGGAGAGTGGGACCTGCCCCGGTCAGATTCTGTGGTTGGCGATCGGCCGACGGGACATCTGCCCGACTACTCGTCAGCACGCAACTGCGGCCGCGAAGGCGCCTGTTCGCCGGCGTCGAGAGTTCTCGGATCGTTGCACTCAGGAAACCGAAGATGCGTCGCAGGTCCAGTCGTCCCGTTCCATCGAAACGGTACACAGACGGTACAAGACGAGGCGTCCGCGACCGGATCCAGCCAACAAAAAAACCCCGCCTAAGCGGGGCTTTCGTCCAGTCGGGGAGACAGGATTTGAACCTGCGACCGCCCGGCCCCCAGCCGGAGGAAAGCACTCTTCTTCAATCCTGTATATCGCTGCGAGCAGGGCTTTCTTGTTCTGAGTTTCTCTGCATTTCGCTCAGATTGGACCCCGAATTGGACCCCGAGCGTATGTTCGCCTCATCCAGTGACACGTCGGCGAAGGCGGCGTCGACCCGGGCCACCTCGTACGCCGAAGGCGCATAGTGCGAGTAGATCTGAGTGGTCTTCGCATCGGCGTGGCCGAGGTATTCCTGGAGGGTCCGCAGCGGCTCGCCGTGCGCGGCCAGGCGGGTGGCGAACGTGTGTCTCAGGTTGTGAAACGTGATGACCCGTACCCCGGCCGCGCGGCAGGCCTCCTGAAAGCGCCTGGTGACCTTGCTGCGGTCGATCGGTCGCCCGGTGTGCGGGTGGGCGAACACAAGGTCTTCGTCGCCGTTGAATACGGTGCGCCTTGACCAGGCGTCGAGCTCCCGCGCCAGACGGCTCGCCATCGGCACCGAGCGCCTGGTCGAGAGATCCGACTTGCCCTCCGAGGTGTGCTCGCCGCGGACGAACACATTCCTCACCCTGATGCGCTGCGCCACCCAGTCCACATCGCGCCAACGCAAGCCGAGAAGCTCAGACTGACGAAGGCCAGTGAACGCGGCGGCGAGGATCAGCACCCGGAGGACCGGCCCAAGTACGTCGGGCGGGGGCGGCGGCGCCGGGCCCGTGCGACCGCGCCGCGTCGGCGCCGGCGCGCGGTGGACCACCTCGTCCGGTATCACCCGGAGCACCGCCTCGAGTTCGAGCACGGTGAGGAACTGCAGATCGGGGCTGGCGTCCCCGGCGCGGCGCCGCTTTGGGCGGGCGGCGCGGCGGACCGGGTTCTCTTGGCACCAGCCGTTCGCGATCGCGTGCTCAAACACGGAGTACAGGAAGGTCAGAAGGTTGCGCACGGTCTTGGGTGATCGTCCGGAGCTCAGGAGGCCGCTGGCCAGGGTCTCGATCCGTTCCGTCGAGACCTTCTCGAGTGGAATCGAGCCGATGCTCGGATCGACGTGGACCCGCTGCATCGACTCGAGGTTCTCGAGGTAGGACTTTCGCGTCCCCTCGAGCGCCTTGGCGCGGCGCAGCGAGCTGGCCGCCGCGCTGACAGTGATCGGCTCGACGCCGCGCCGTCGCGAGGGTCGTTTCTCCTCGACCTCCTGCATCTTCCGGAACATCCGCTCGGCCTGAGAGCGGGTGAGGCCGTCCGAGGTCCCAGGGGGCCGGACCGGGCCGACCTTGCGGTTGAGCTTGCGGCCATCAGAGGTTCGCCAGCGGGCGTAGTAGGAGCCGTGCTTTTCGTAGAGCTCGCCCGTTCCGTAGCTGCGCTTGCCCGCCATTGCCTGGATGATCACACCACGCCCCCTCCGATCCAGCCGCCAGATCCTCGGCTTCCCTCGGAAGCCGCAACGAGCGTGTGTCGGGCAGCGCCTCACCGGTGGCCGCGCGCGCTGCACCCCATGTCCCGAACACGCTCGTAACGACGCTCGCCGGTGGCCACCCCCTTCCGTCCAGCCGTGCGAGCGCCTCTCCCCCACGCTGGCGCGCGTGCGTGCGCGACCAGTCGTACGCGGACGGCAGCCGGCCATATCGATCGACCCACTCCCGCATCGCGTCAAGCACGCGCTCCCGCGTCCAGCGCCGTTGGATTGCGCCGGGATGGCAGGCCTTGCAGTACGCGTAGGCGTCGCCCTTGCCGTTG
Organism: uncultured Solirubrobacterales bacterium; assembly: GCA_963701945.1. Classification (GTDB taxonomy): domain Bacteria; phylum Actinomycetota; class Thermoleophilia; order Solirubrobacterales; family Solirubrobacteraceae; genus Palsa-465. The sequence continues at coordinate 81,567 of CAVPBV010000007.1, forward strand.
CGCGGCTGGGTGTAGGCGCCGCAGCCGCGGCACACCCCGACGTATCGGGCCTTCACCGCCCGCGCCTTCGCCCCCGTGGGGTCCTACGCGCCTAAAGGGCGTTAGTCTCCGTCGAGAGGGGTCGTATGTCGAAGCTCAGAGATGTCGTGGTCGTCCGCGTGAGTGAGAAGGGCGATCGGGAGGACGAGCACTTTCACTCGCCCGAGGTGCAGATCGAGGCTGCCATGCGGTGGGCGAAGGATCGTGGTGAGCGGCTGGTTGCTTCGCCGATCCCTGAGATCGATGTAAGCGGGAGGCTGCCGCTGTCCAAGCGGCCGGGGCTGTTGGCGGCGATTGAGATGATCGAGGCTGGCCGGGCCGATCAGCTTGTGGTGGCGTATTTCGATCGGCTGGTGCGCTCGCTGAAGGTTCAGTTGGAGGTGATCGAGCGGGTGGAGCGGGCGGGCGGGGAGATCTTCGCGCTCGATCACGGCAAGCTGACGAACGGGACGGCGGCGCAGCGGCTGTCGACGAACATGCTCGGCTCGGTGTTCCAATACTTTGCCGAGATCACGGGTGAGAAGGTGACCGCGGCGCAGGCGCGGGCGGTGGCGCGGGGTGTCTACCCGCATCCGAAGGTCCCGGTCGGGTATGTGCGCGGCGAGGATGGCGTGCTGGTGGTCGAGCCGGCGGCGGCGAAGGTCGTGGTCAAGGCGTTCAGGCGCCGTGACCGCGGTGCGTCGCTGGTGGAGATCCAGGCGTGGCTGGCCGAGCACGGGATCGAGCGCGCGCTCTCCGGGGTGGCGTGGATGCTGCGCTCGCGGATGTACCTGGGTGAGATCCACTTCGGCGAGCTGCACAACCTGCGCGCTCACGAGGCGATCATCAGGGATCGCGGGCTGTTTGAGCGGGTGGCGCGGCGGACGGTGTCGCGCGGGCGCCAGGCCAAGTCAGAGCGGCTGCTGGCCCGCTTGGGGGTGCTGCGGTGCGGGACGTGCGGGTCGCGGATGGTGATCAACTCCGACAGCGGCAGCTACCGGTGCGGCGATACGAGCGCGAACCGGTGCCGGCGACGAGCGGCGGTCAAGGCCGACCGCGTCGAGGCGATGGTGCTGGACGCGGTCCGGGCGTACTGGGCCACGGGCGACGCGCCCCGCGCCTCGCGCGGACAGCAGATTCGCGAGGCGGATGGGGCCATCGAACGCGCCAACGCGGATCTCGATGACACGATCCGCCAGCTCGGCGAGCTCGGCTTGCTGGGTCGCCCCGCGAGCCAGGAGACCCTGGAGAAACTCGCCAAGACCCTCGATGACGCGCACGCCGTCCGGGCCCGACTCGGCGATGGGGGCAAGAGCGATGTGATCGATCCCGAGGACATCGACAAGTTCCGCGACCCGGCGAAGCGGTTAGCGGCTTGGCGACGGCTGATCACCGACACCGTCGAGTCGGTCACCGTCGCGCCGGCGATGACCGCGGATGGGCGCCCGAGCCGTCTCTGGGACCCTCGCCGGATCGACATCAGGTTCCGCGGCCAACATCCGTAAGGAACCCGCCAGCAGCGACTTCTCGCGCTTCGGTGACATCCTTCCGGCCGTCCGACCCGCACAACTGTCTCGACCGTCGCGGGGTCGGACAGAGCCGTCGGTTGTAAGCAGCCCACAATTCCGAGATCGCCGGGGGTGACGGGCCACGCGGTCGGCGCGACTATCGCAACCGTGGCAAAGGCATCGCCGGCTCGCGGCCGTCGGGACGATCGCTCTCCGGCAATGCGATCGTCACGCGGGATCCCGGTGTTCGCGACCACGATGTCCAGCCCACCGAGCGTCGCCACGCCGCCGTCGATCGTCGCCGCGACCGCCGTCGCGTCGCGAACGTCGGTCTGGGTGGCGGCGACGCGGCGGCCAAGCTGCTCGATCTGCGCGACGGTCTCGTCGAGATCCTCGGGTCTTGCCAGCGGATAGTGGACCGTTTCGATATCGGCGCAGATGTCCATCGCGATGATGTCGGCGCCCTCTCGCGCGAGGCGCACCGCGTGGGCGCGACCCTGACCTCGCGCCGCGCCGCTGACAGCCGCGACCTTGCCGTCCAGCGGACCCATCAGGGGTTCTCGCCAACGGCGCGCCACCACCGCGGGTAGCGGCCGTCGCACTCGAAGGTGAGCTCGGCGAGCTGGTGCATGAGCTCGCGCAGACGGCACGGCACGGCAGGATTGGCCACGGTGCCGTGCCGGTCGGTGACGTACGCGGCCGCGTGGGCGCCGACCAGTCCGTCGAGCAACTCGATCTGCTTGGAGACCACGGATCCAGATTTAGCTTCGAGGAAGCCGCGGGCGTCAGCGAACGGTGATTGCCTCGCCGCCCCAAGGGGTGGCGATCTGGCCCTCGTGGAAGCGCTTCGGGAGTTCCTCGATCATGTTCCAGGTCGCTCCAAGCCTCCCGAAGCCGACGCAGAACGCGCAGTAGGCGCCGAGCTCCACGATCTCCTCCTCGGTGAAGTGCTGGCGGAGCTCGTCGTAGACGGACTCGTCGATCGCGAGGTGATCGGTGGCCAGAAGCTCGCCGTAGCGGATAGCGGCCTGCTCGGCGGCGCTCAGGTCCGGCGCCTCGTGGGGCTTCTCGAGTGAGCATACGAGCGCCTCGGTGAGCCCGTCGGCGACCGCGCCGGGATAGCGGATCGCCATGCACGTCCGACACTGGTTGAAGAACGCAATCCGCAGGCGGACGAGCTCGAGCAGGCGGTCGGGGAGCAGCCGGTCGGTCCACAACGCTGCGTGCAGCCCGACGATCGCCCTCGCGTGAGATGGCCGATGTGCGTGTATGCGCAGCAGGCCAAGCTCGAGCGGCGTCCGATCATCGGCGGCGACCAGCTCGCGCAGCTCGGGGTCGAACTCCTCAACAGCCACCATTCTCAAGCGGGTTCCCCCGCCCGGGATCCGGGTTTCCTCTTCTGACAGCATCGCGCTTCTCCAGGGTTAGACGTTTCGATCTACTGCCGGACTGAAGTGATTTCAGTCAAGCGACGAGGGGGCGGAGGGTGGCGCACGACGATGCGACCTGTCATCACATGATCGATGTGATCCAGCGCCCGCCTCGGACCCCAGTGTCGTTCACCGATCCATTGGCGTCGGCGTAGTCGAGTTAGCCGGGGCGTGATGAAGGGGCGAGCAGACCGAACGCGCGCGCGCGGTCAACCGCCTCGGCGCGCGTGTGGACTCCGAGCTTGGAGTAGAGATGCCGCATGTGGGTCCGGATCGTGTTTAGCGAGAGATAGAGCTCACCCGCGATCTCGGGCGCCGACAGGTTGGTAGGCAGGTAGCGCAGCACCCGTGTCTCGCTCTCCGTGAGCGGCCCGCTCAGCACATGCGTTGCGTCCCGTCGCCGCGCCGGTGTCCTTCCGGCCAACAGGTCGAGGATTTCTGAGATCAGCGCCGCGTGCGAGGTGCGACGCCGCCGATGCTGCTCGAGAAGTTCGGTGGCTGGGTAGAGGAGGAACGGGATAAGCAGCCCCTCGGGCTCGGCGAGGTCGAGCGCGCGCTCGAGTGCACGCTGGGCGCGATCGCGATCGCCGAGCCCATCGCGGGCGATCGCTTCCAGGAGAAGGGCCTGGACCGGCCAGACCCGGGGACGCATTGTCAGGGCGCGCTCCTGTACCAGGGGCGCGAGCACGCTTGTGGCCCCCTCGGGGTCGTCGCGGGCGAGCCGCAGCGTCGCGGTGGCGATCCGCATCTCGGGGAGCGCGCGCTCCGCGTCGTTGATCTCGGCGAGGACCTCTTCGGCGCGCTCGAGCTCGGCCAGCCGCACCAGCGTTCGGACTAGGTGGCCGGGGATCCGCGCCGCGAGCAGGTGGGGTTGGACGAGAAGCTCACCTAGGCGCTCGGCGGAGCGAAACGCCTTCAGGGCCTCCGCATCATCGCCGTTCGCCGACTCAAGCAGTCCGTGCATCACGTAGAGCATCAGCCCACCAGCGGGTGACACCCAGGGCAGGCGCGTACCCTCGGCGTGCTGGAGCCAGGATTCCGCCTCTTCCAGCCGTCCCTGAACGACGAGCGCGATACCGTGGATTGCGTACGCGACCCCGGTGACAGGATCGTCCGCCCAGCCGTGGCGCTGAGCGAGTTCGATCGCCTCCTTACTACGTTGGGCGCCCCGCGGCACGGACTCGAAGATCGCGATCTGTGCCAGATGGGCGACCGCCCCGAGCTCGAGAAACGGCCGCTCGATGCGCTGCGCCATCGCAAGCGCTTGCTCGAGATGTTGCTCTGCCGCCTCAAAGCGACCCGTCCACACCTCGGCGACGCCGAACTCCAGCAGCGCTAGAGCACGCAGGTCATCGCCAAGTCCTAGCTGCGCCACGCCCGGCCCCTCCGCGGGAGCGAGAAGCCGATGCGCCTGCTCCACCACGGCCTGAAGATCACCGCGGTTACTGGCGATCGAGAGCCGCACGATCGCGAGCACGAGCTGCAGGTGACCGCGGCGGTCCAACGCCTCCGATTCCGCGGCCCGCGTCGCGATCGCCAGATGACGCTCCGCCTCATCCGGCGACCCCCGGTCCAGCTCGTACGCCGCCCTAAGCGCGCTCAACTCAGCATCGGCAGCTACAGCGCTCAGCGGGAAGCCGGCAAGGAGCTGATGGGCCGTGGCCCTGTGACCGCTCAGGATGAGCCCGAACCAGTTGTCACACAGCAGCCGACAAGCGAGGGTCCACTCCTCCGCTGCCTGCAAGTGCCGGATCGCCTCAGCCGCGTGGCCGCGTTCCGAAAACCACTTGGCGGCCACGCGGTGTAACGCGGGCAATTCGTCCGCTGCGGTCCGCCGAAGCTCGAGTTGCAGCAGCTCGGCGAACAGGGGGTGATACCGAAACCAGGATCGGCGCGGGTCCAGAGAGACCACAAACGCGCCCGCCTCCTCCAACTCCTGCAGGATCCGTTGCCCGTCGGAGCCTGCCGTCAACAAATTCGCCAGCGGCCCGCTGACCCTCTCGAGCACCGAGGTGCGTAGGAGTAGCCGTCTGACCCGTTCGGGCTGTCGATCCAGCACCTCGGCAACCAGGTATTCGGCCACAGTTCGCTCGGTCCCGGCGAACGTAGCGGCGAATCGCTCCGGATCTTGATGTCCGGTCAACGAAAGCGCCGCCAGCCGCAGCCCCGCCGCCCAACCCTCGGTCCGCTCTGCTAACAAGGCGGCCCCCGACTCTGAGAGCTGCACGCCGGCCGACTCAAACAGCGCCTTCGATTCATCTAGCGAGAAGCGAAGCTCCGCCGCACGGATGTCGGTGAGCTCTCCATCAAGACGCAAGCGGTGCAGGCCCAAGAGCAACTCGCCCCGGCTCAAAAGTACGAAGCGGAGTACAGCCGGCGCGCGCATCAACACCAGCTCCAGCTGACGGAACGCATCGTCTGAGCACAACTCGTGCAGATCGTCGATCACCAGCCAAATCGGTTCATCGAGCGGGCTGAGATCCGCCAACAGCCGCTCTGCGATCGCACCACCGTCGAGATCAGGCGCCGGCGTCAGCTCACCAACCAGCGATGACCCAGCCTTCGTCGCCCGGACTGCGTCGAGGACTGAGAGCCAGAACCGCTGAGGATCGCCCTCTCTAGCCGCGACCGAAACCCACGCAACGCTGTCCCTAAGCTCCGTCTCAGCAATCCAAGATCGCAGCAGCGACGTCTTCCCACTTCCAGCAGGCGCCGACACCTGCACCACTCGGCGGGCGCGTCCCAGCACATCGAACAGCTCACGCCGAGGAACTAACGCGCCCACCCCATGGGGAGGGGCCTGAATCGCGGCCCTTCCGACAGTATTGTCGGCCGGTAACATCTTCGCCCGGCAGTCTATGGCGACGCCGACCGACGCCGTGCGCGAAAGCAAGCTCGAGCGGGAGCGACACCGGTGAGGCTCAGTGCGTGGTCGAGTGGCTCATCCGGGCCGGCCAGCACGTGCCGGCAACGTCTTGACCGGCGCTAGCGAACGGCGAGCCTGGCGCCGGCGGTCGGCACGCCGCTGTTGACAAGCGCTGCGCGCATCGTTGCATCCAGGTACGGGGCCCAGCTGCTAGACGTCAAGCGGCAGTCGCGACCAAGAGCAGCGTTGGCCGCAGCTCTCGTTCACGCCTGAGCTCACCTGCCCGGACCGCGCACCCCACGACATGCTGCTGCCACGGCACGTATAGCGGCCGGGAGTGGCTTTCGCACACCGGACACCTGACCGCGGAATGGGGAGTCGTCGGTTGGATCGTCGCCTTCATCTCGCTCTCGGCCTTTCGAGCTAGTCATCGACTGAACTGAAGTCAGATCATATCGCGATTGGGTCGAGCGTCAAGCTCTGAACTGGCGTGTCCACCGGGGTGTGCGTTCCCGGAGCATCTGCGGGCCTCAGCTTGCGTTCTAAACTGAAGTCAAATCTGCTCCGAGGTGCCGATGACCAACAAGCTCACCGCCACTCGCCTGGTGCCACGAGTGATCGCAGGCGCGACCGTCAGCGCACACGAAGCTGCACTTCGGTCAATTACCGACCTCGAACGGATCGCGGCCAGGACGACGACGCCCGAGCCGCTCGGCGTCCTTGCGGCCGCGCTGGCGGACCTCACCCGTGACGTCCACCACGACCCACCCAAGGGCGGAGTCCTTGAGTTCTTTCGCATGTACCGCGCGGCGTTTCCCAATCTGCGGATGGAACCCGAACACGTTCTGGCCATTGGTGACATGGTCGTCGCGCGCGTGCGAGCGACTGGAACTCACAGGGGTGAGTTGATGGACATGCCCGCGACCGGCAGGAGCGTCGACGTGCAGCTGATCGACATCATGCGGTGCGACGAGGACGGCCTTGTGGCCGCGCAATGGGGAGTCGTCGACATGCTGGCGGTGATGCAGCAGCTCGGCGTGGCTGGTGTAAGGAACCCGGCTTCGGATCACACGAGCCCTCATAACGGCACGGCGTGGCCGCGGCGATCCGCCGAAGCCCTACAGTTTCAGGCGGTCATCGTCCTGCCGCTAGAGCAGCGTCCCCTCAGGGTTGTTGTCCAGCGTTCACAAGGCTGTCGTCGGGAGTCTCGGCAATGGCGTGGCGCTGGATCATGCGACTCGGTTGTGTGGATCTCTCGCGAAGGTCGCCGGCAGTTATGTTTGTCCGGTCCCCCAACTCGAGGAGGCTGGACATCATGATGTACGCGATGGTGGTGCGCCGGCTGAAGCCTGGCGCTTACGAGCGCTTTCGCCGCGCATGGGAGCCCGACTCGCTCGGGCACTGGCCCGCGGGGATGACGAAGATTTGGATCGCGCGCAGCGAGGATGACCCCGACGTGATCGCGACGTGGAGCCTGTTCGAGCTTGACGAGGCTGGGTACGAAGCGCTGCGCGACGATGCCGAGTGGATGTCCGCGGAGCTGGGCCGGGTGGAGCGGATGAGCGAGTTCGAGACTGAGGTTCTCGCCTCAGGCTTCTTTCACGTGCTGGAGGAGATCGTGCCGCCGACCGTCGCGGCAGACTGAGCGCCAGTCGCTGCCGACCTTTGCTCCGCACCGCGACCCGGTTCTGGAGTCCCGCCGGTTTCCGGGGGTCACCTGAGGGGTTTTCGTCGAACTGATGGACTCCGGCGCTGTCAGCGCAATCGTCTAGCGGCGACCGCGATCGCAGCTACGATGCCGAACGCTTCAACGATCCCTCAGCCCCGATCTGGTGGACTCCCGGTGGCTGACCGACGACGGCGACCCTACAGGTCGGTCGTGGTCTGCAAGGCTGCGCTTCCGCTGCCGGCTACACGCACGTGTCTCGTGCGAGGCTTCCGCTGGCGGTCGATGCGGTACCGCCGAGCCCGCTGCTAGGGCGGCTACTGCGTTCGTAGGCGACGCAGCAGCTCCGAGCGCACGAAGAATCTCTGCTGCTGCGGACGATCGGGAGCAGCGCGCGTGCCGGCAGGGACGAGCTGACCGCTACGCCTGGCCAAGCGACAACCGGATGATCGAGGCCGCGGCGGTCCCCCGGTCCGGCCCTGGCCACGCAACACGTGATTGTGCTTGCTCGAAATCGGCCGCCCAGCAAACCTGGCGCGCTATCGCAATCGCCCAAACTCAGCGGTGCGCCTGCCCCTAACCGCGCCACCCGCGCGACGATCGCATTGCCGAAGAGCGATCGTCCCGACGGCCGCGAGCCAGCGATGCCTTTGCCACGGTTCCGACAGTCACGTCGACTGCGTGGTCGCGACTGTTGGCGACCACCGAACTGTGTGCTCCCCATAACCGGCGGCTGCTGAGAGACGACCGCCGCCTCGCGGGGCGCGCTTCCCTGAACGGACTCAGCGCGGTCTGGCGGCGTGGCTTCGGAGAATCCGCAGAAGGGTGGACTAGAAGCGGCCCCATCACCTCAGAGAACGCGGAGAGGTGCGTCGCGGCGGGATCGGGGCGCCAGCTGCGCCGCGAGGGTCGGGGCAGGACGGGCGACTCGCGCGAGGCGTTTCGGCGTACTGAGGTGTCTGGACGTCGCGCCCGTGACATCCACAGAACTCCGCCAGCAGCGCAACACTACGTAGAGCGAGATGGACGCAAAGGAGCAGCGCTCCGCCCTGCGGGCGGCGGCGGTATATCGTGGTGACGGACCAGCTGTCGTCGACCTGCTCCGTGGCGTCGGCGCCGATGATGAGTCGTTGCAGCTGGCTGGCGACGGCGTCATCGCGGCGGTCATGCAGCGCGTGGACGGGGCCACCGAGCTGGCTCGCGAGTTCGTGGTTGCTCTCCGGCAGCGAGGCTGGGACGGGGATGATGAGCTGGCCGACCAGCTTGAGGCTCAGCTCGGCAGCGGACCGGCAGCGATGCCGCGCGCCTTGCCCGTCGACCTCGAGGAGCTGGGCGGCATCCTCGAAGGCGACCCCCTCAGCGTCGGGGTCCGCATCGATATCAGGACCGGTGAGGTGTGGCATCAGGCGGCGATCGATTACGCCCTGGAGACCGGAGAGGAAGACGAGGACACCAGCGATGATCCCGAGCGGTGGCTGGCGGTCCACGGCGAGGGCTCACGCGAGGGCTACCGGGACATGGAGCTGTTCATCGCGTCCGTCGAGGATCCCGGCCGGGCCGAGCGCCTGGCCATCGCGATCAGAGGCCGCGGCGCGTTTCGCCGCTTCAAGGACGAGCTTGTCCGCTGGCCCGGCGAGCTTGAGCGATGGCACGCATTCTCCGAGGAGCGCCAGCGCGGCCGCGCGCGATCATGGCTCGCGGCGGCCGGCTACCGCGTGCTGCCGGTCGACCGCCGCGATTCCTGAGAACGGGCCATCGGTGTGCTATCGGCGTGAGCGAGGCACATCTCCGGCTGCGCGGAAGGGACGCCAGACACACGCTCGAGGGTGACGCCGAGGGTGTCCTTGAATCGCTTTTGTTCCATCGGGCATCGCGGGACCTCCGACCGCAAGGGCGACATTTCGCGTCACTGGCCGAGGGCGACCCCAACGTCGACGCGGCGCTCGCTTCCGCGATGGGCTGCTCGCCGCTGCCGAGGTCGCTGACGCCGCCCCGGCCACCGCTCTCAGACCAGAGGGCCGTGCTGCCCAGATTGTCCGGAAGCGACAGTCAGCCTGCGCCGATCCTCGACACCCCGCATACGACCGGGGTACCATGCACCGTCGGCTGTCGCGGCCCGGGCCGTCGCTGCTCGGTTTGCTCAAACCCGTCAGTGGGCTCGAGGTTGTCCGCGCCTCCTGCATTGACTGTGGGAGGGTGCTCATAGGTCGTCCCGCATCAGGCTGTTCCTGGCCGAGCCGACTTTGCTGATCTCGAGGCAATGGGAAAGCGTGAGAGCCTGCGTGCGCGCGGCGCGGGACAGCTCGTGATCATGCGCGTCGAGCTCGTCTTGTCGGACGCGTTGACGGTCTATGGCCGGGGCGTTTCCTTCGGGTAGGCTGGCAGGTGGACCGTGGCGCGTGACGTTCCGTGCGCCATGGTGATGTCGGGTCGAATCGAAGGGCGTGCGGCGATGGTGTTGAGGGCGGAGGAGGCCGAAGCGGCGCTCATTCAATCCGTCTGCGATCGGCTGCGCGACCAGATTGTGCCCGAGCTGGTAGATCAGGGCGAGGCGTTCGTGCGGCAGTTCTACCACTGGGTGCCACGGGAGGATTTGGCCGAGCGCAGCGTCCGTAATCTCTGCGGCGCAGCGATCGCGGTTTGGGACTTCGCTCGGGACCGGACCCCCAGCTCAGCCAGCGTGCGGGCCTATAACCTCGGGCTCGGACAGGATGGCTGGAAGTCGGCGAACACGATCGTCGAGGTCGTCACCGATGACATGCCATTTTTGGTCAGCTCGGTCGGCATGGAGCTTTCTCGCCGCGGATACGGGATTCACCTCTCGATCCATCCGGTCATCGACGTGCTCCGGGACGCGGACGGTCGCCTCGCCGGGGTGTTCCCGCCGGGCGCGGGGACGGCGGGCGCGCTCCCCGAGTCGCTGATGCAGTTCGAAGTCGATCGCGAGCCGGAGCCCGAGCGGCTCGAGGCGCTCGTCGGTGGCATCCGCCGGGTTGTGGGGGACGTCAGGGCGGCGGTGGAGGATTGGCGGTTGATGCGCCAGCGGTTGCGCGAGATCGTTGCTGGGTTCGAGTCTGCTGCGCCGCCGATCGATCGAAGCGAGGTCGAGGAGGTCAACGCATTCCTCGAGTGGGTCGATGGCGGGAACTTCATCTTCCTCGGGTACCGCGAGTACGACCTGGTCGGGGAGGCCGGCGAGGACTCTCTTCGCGCTGTCGACGGCTCGGGTCTCGGCGTCCTCAGAGATGGGAGCGCGATCGTCTCCTCGAGCTTCGCTCGGCTGCCCATCGAAGTCCGGGCGATGGCTCGGTCGCCTCAACCGCTCATCCTGACCAAGGCGAACTCGCGCTCGACCGTTCACCGGCCGCTGTACCTCGATTACATCGGCGTGAAGCGCTTCGAGGCGGGCGCGGTCCGTGGCGAACGTCGTTTCCTCGGCTTGTACACCGCCGCCGTCGAGCAGACGAGCCCGCGCATGATCCCGGTCGTGCGGGACAAGGTCGAGCGCGTCATCCGCCGGGCAGCGTTCCGCCCTGAGAGCCATGACGCGAAGGCGTTGGCAAGGACGCTCGAGCACTACCCGCGGGACGAGCTCTTTCAGATCACGGACGACAAGCTGTTCGAGATCTCGATGGGAATCGTCGCGCTCGGCGAGCGCCAGCGTGCCCGCCTGTTTGTCCGGACCGACCCTTACAAGCGGTTTGTGTCGTGTCTGGTGTTCGTACCCCGCGATCGCTTCAGCACCGACAATCGTGAGCGGATCGCCTCGGTTCTCGGCCACGCGTTCGGCGCGAGCAAAATCGACTGGGCGCTGCGTCTGTCCGACTCGAAGCTCGCGCGCATCCACTACATCGTCCGCTGTAGCGCCGCCGAGGCGGACCACGACGTTGCTGAGATCGAGCGCCGGATCGCCGCGGTGACGCGGCCTTGGACCGGCGACCTCGCGGATGCTCTGCGAGAGGTGCATGGGGAGGAGCGGGGCAACACTCTGTTTCGCCTCTACGGGGCGGCGTTCCCGATCGCCTATCGCGCCGACTGGCGAGCTCGTGCGGCGGTCGACGACATCGACCGTGCCGAGGCTCTCGCGGCGGGCGACGGGCTCGTGATGAGCGTCTATGAGACCGTCGAGCCCGATCGGACCTCGCTGCGATGCAAGCTGTTGAGCCCGGGCGAGCGCATCGCGCTCTCGGATGTCTTGCCGATCCTCGAGAACATGGGGTTGCGGGTCGGCGACGAGCGTCCGTACGAGATCAAGCCAGAGGGTCGGCGTTCCACTTGGATCTACGACATCGGCGTCGTTTGCGGCTTCGACGTCGACCTCCGGACCGAAGCGACTCGCACTACCTTCCAAGACGCCTTCACGAAGGTCTGGAGCGGTGAGTTCGAGAACGACCGGCTCGGCGCGCTGGTCCTGCGAGCCGGTTTGACCGGTCGCGAAGTCTCGCTGCTGCGCGCGGTCGTGAAATACCTGCGGCAGGCCGGCACAACCTTCAGCGACCGCTACCTCGAGCAGGCGCTGACCGGGAATCCGGCTGTGGCGCGGCTGCTGGTCGCGCTTTTCGGTGCGCGGCTTGACCCCGACCGCCACGACCTGGCGGCGGCTGACCGGCTCGCGGCCGGGGTCGAGCGAGCGATCGACGGTATCGCCAGCCTCGATCAGGACCGCATCCTGCGTAACTGTCTCGCGGTCGTCCGCGCCACCGTCCGAACTAACTACTTCCAGCGCTCTCCAGAAGGGCAGCCGAAGTCGCAGTTGTCGTTCAAGCTCGATTCCTCGCTCGTGCCGTTTCTCCCGTTTCCCCGTCCCCGGTTCGAGATCTTCGTCTACTCGCCGCGTGTAGAGGGTGTGCACCTGCGCGGGGGGAGGGTCGCGCGGGGGGGGATCCGCTGGTCGGATCGGCGCGAGGACTTTCGCACGGAGGTCCTCGGGTTGATGAAGGCACAGATGGTCAAAAACGCGGTCATCGTTCCGGCCGGTGCGAAGGGCGGATTCGTGATCAAGCGCCCGCCGTCCACGGGCGGACGCGAGGCGTTGCTCGAGGAGGTCGCTGCCTGCTACCGGCTGTTCATGTCCGGCCTGCTCGATCTGACGGACAACATCGTCGGTGGGAAGGTCGTTCCTCCACCTGACGTCATCCGCCACGACGAGGACGACGTGTACCTCGTGGTTGCCGCCGACAAGGGGACCGCCTCGCTGTCGGACCTCGCAAACCGTGTAGCAGCCGAGTATGGCTTCTGGCTAGGAGACGCGTTCGCGTCTGGCGGATCGCATGGCTTCGACCACAAGAAGATGGGGATCACCGCTCGCGGGGCGTGGGAATCGGTCAGGCGCCATTTCCGGAGTCTCGGAGTGGCCGTCCAGTCGGACGACTTCACCGTCGTCGGCATCGGCGACATGTCGGGGGATGTGTTCGGTAACGCGATGCTGCTCTCGCCGCACATCAAGCTTGTGGGCGCCTTCAACAACGATTACGTCTTCCTCGATCCCAGCCCCGATCCGGAGGCGAGCTTCGCCGAGCGACGCCGGCTCTTTGATCTGCGAGCCTCGTCGTGGCGTGACTACGACCCGACGGCCATCTCCGAGGGCGGCGGTGTCTTTGCCCGGTCCGCCAAGCGGATTCCTTTGTCGGAACGGGTGCGTGAGGCGCTCGACGTCGAGGCGGAGGCTCTCACACCGGATGAGCTGATTCGGGTACTCCTGCGTGCGCCCGTCGACCTCCTTTGGAACGGGGGCGTCGGTACCTTCGTCAAGGCTAGTTCGGAGAGCAACGGCGAGGTCGGCGATAAGGCCAATGACGGCGTGCGGATCAACGGAGCCGAGCTTCGCTGTCGGGTTGTCGGCGAAGGCGGCAACCTTGGCTTCACCCAGAAAGGCCGGATCGAGTACGCGCTCTCCGGGGGGCGGCTCAACACCGATGCCATCGACAACGTGGCGGGGGTCAACTGCTCCGACCACGAGGTGAATCTAAAGATCCTGCTGGATGCGGCGGTCGCTGACGGCGAGCTGACGACCTCGCAGCGCAACGAGCTCCTGGTCGCACTGACCGACGTCGTCGCCAAGCGCGTCCTCGGCGAGAGCTACGCGCAGGCCCTGGCGCTGAGCCTCGAACGGGGACAGGCTTCCGAGTTACTCGACCTCCATGCCCGCCTGATTGACGACCTCGACCGGAGAGGCCAGCTCGATCGCGAGCTCGAGGAGCTCCCGCGCGAACAAGACATTCGGGACCGGAAGGCCGCGAACGAGGGATTGACCGGCCCCGAGCTCTCGGTCCTGCTCGCGTACGCCAAGATCACCCTCGACGCCGACCTGCTCGAGTCCGATCTCCCGGAAGACGCGTATCTCCGCAGTGATCTCGTCGATGCCTTACCGGCATCGCTGCGCGCGCGCTTCCAGCCCCGCATGCGCCAGCATCGTCTGCGTCGAGAGATCGTCACCACCGACCTCGCCAACAGCATTGTCGACTACGCGGGGACGACATTCGTATCTCGGTTGGCCGAGGAGACCGGCGCCGACACGGCACACATCGCGCGCGCCTACGCCGTCGCGGTCGCGGTCTTCGAGATGCGCGGGTTCTGGCGCGAGGTCCAGGCGCTCGACGATGTTGTCGATGAGGAGACGCAATTCAAGATGTTGCTGCAGGGACGACGGCTCCTCACCCGCGCGGCACGCTGGCTGGTCCGCAACCGGCGCCCTCCGCTCGACATCGGCGCGGCGGTCTCGGACTACACTCCCGGGGCGGCTACGCTGTCGGAGGCGCTCCCGGAACTGCTGGGCGGCCTCGATGGCGACGCATGGCATGTGCGCGTGGCGGACTTCGCGGGCGCGGGCGTTCCAAGCGCGCTCGCATCGCGCGTCGCCGCCCTGGATGCCCTGTTCTTCGCCTTCGACGTCGTCGAGATCGTCCGTGGACGCGAAGAGCCCGTCCGCCGCGCGGCTGGCATCCACTTCGGGCTCGACCGCCGCCTGGAGTTGGCTTGGCTCCGCGATCGAATCCTCGAGTTACCTCGCGCCGACCTCTGGCAGACGCTCGCCCGTGCCGCCCTACGCGACGACTTGTACAAGACCCACCGGGCGCTCACCGCGGCGGTTCTCGAGGCGTCTTCCACGTCTATCGATGGCGACGCGGCGATCGACGCATGGGTGCAAGCCAGCGCCGCAACAGTCGAGCGGTATCTCGGGATGCTCGGAGACGTCCGGGCAACCCATAGAAACGACTTCACGACGCTCTCCGTCGCAGTCCGCAAGCTCGCCAACCTGACTCCCCCGAGCAGCAACTAGGTGCGGCGCTCGCCGAGATGAACTCACGCCGACGGCGACGCGGTGAGCGACGGTCTGCGCTGGGGTCAGAGTCCAGCGGCCGCTGCTCGTGACGCCGGGCAAGCCGCGCGCCGATTCCCCGTTGGGGGAGCTCAATTCGCGTCGGCCGTGGTGGCGGAAGGGCGACGCGCGACGCCGCTGGCCTCCGCCGCCCGCGCGACCGCATGAGCGACTGCCTTGACCACTGCACGGTTGAACACGCTCGGGATGATGTACTCGGCGTGCAACTCCTCGGCGCTGATCACCCCAGCGATGGCGCGCGCGGCCGCGAGCTTCATCTCTTCGTTGATCGTCCTGGCGCGGACGTCCAGCGCGCCGCGGAAGACACCGGGGAAGGCCAGCACGTTGTTGATTTGGTTCGGGTAATCCGAGCGACCGGTGGCCATGATCGCGACGTCGTGGCCGACGGCCTCGACACGCACCTCGGGCTCCGGGTTGGCCATCGCGAACACAACCGGCCTCGCCGCCATCCCGCGTACGGCTGTGTCGGACACCGCGCCTGGCCCCGACACGCCGACGAGCACATCGGCGCCGGCGAGCACGTCGTCGGCCATGCCCCGTCTCCCGGTCAGGTTGGTGCGTGCGGCGAGCGCCATCCGTATTGGGTCAAGACCCGGCCGGCCGGCATACAGGGCGCCCTCGAGATCGCACACGATGATGTCGCGCACACCGTGGGCCAGCATGATCTCGGTACAGGCAACGCCCGCAGCACCCGCGCCGACGACTACGACCTTGACCTCCGCGGCGCGCTTTTCGACCACCCGCAGTGCGTTCATCAGCGCGGCGAGTACCACGATCGCCGTTCCATGCTGATCATCATGGAAGACCGGAATGTCGAGTTCGGCGCGCAGGCGCCGCTCGATCTCGAAGCACCGCGGCGCCGAGATGTCCTCCAGGTTGATCGCGCCGAACGTGGGCGCCACCCATTTCACGAACTCGACGATGCTGTCACTGTCCTTGGTCGCCAGGCACAACGGGAACGCATCGACACCGGCGAACTCTTTGAACAGCAGCGCCTTGCCCTCCATCACCGGCATCGCGGCCTCCGGGCCGATATCGCCCAACCCGAGCACCGCCGTCCCGTCTGAGATCACCGCCACCGCGTTGCCCTTGATCGTCAGCGACCAGGCTCTGTCGACGTCCTCGTGGATGGCCATGCTCACGCGAGCGACGCCCGGCGTGTAGGCCATCGAGAGATCATCGCGTGTCTTGATCGGGACCCTCCCGATTACCTGGATCTTGCCGCCAAGGTGCATCAGGAAGGTGCGATCAGAGACCCTGTCCACGAATACGCCGTCCAGGCTTCTGACGGCCTCCACGACCGCCTCGCCGTGCTCCGCGTCTGCACACGCGACCGTCACATCGCGCACCACCTCGCCGCCCTCGACGCGCACAAGATCGATCGCGCCAAGAATCGAGCCGGTCTCACCGATCGCGCCAGCGACACGCGCAAATGCCCCCGGGCGCTGCCCCTGACGCACCCGCATCGTGATGCTGTAAGACGCCGACGGCTGGCGGGCAGCGCTAGACGACGTCGCCGCCCCCGCAAAAGCCGACATCGCACCCTCCGGCCCGACCGCGGGATCAACGCCGCTCGGCGTCATGCTCGACGACTCGAAATCCGTCGCCAGCCGCCGCCACCACCGTGAATCGAGGCGCGGACAAACACGCAACTGATCGTACCCTCGCGACCTCGGCGATGGAGGCCGGGAGCTGCGGCGGCGGGTGAGGAGGCCGTGCCGCCAGCGGCCAATGCTTGACATGGCTCCCTAGGAGTCGAAGTCCGTCTCGTCCCGCGGAGCTCGTCTCTTCCCACGAAGCGACGCGGCATCGGCGCTCGCCGAGTGCACAGCGGAGGCCCCCCTTGGCGGAGTACGCAAGTAGTCGCGTGAGCGCATTCAGGGTGTGCCTAACACCTACCACTCCTCGACCATCCGGCCATCGATGAACGGCCACACGGCCATCCCATTGATCGTCGTCGCTCCCCCCGGTGACCAGCGCCCGTGACGCTCCCGCATCGCCATGACAGCCACGAGTAGGAGCCAGCACGCGGTCGACCGCGCGGGCGAGACCGCCGCCCTCGGCCCGAAGCAGAACTACCAGGCTGCTTGCCAATTTGCCGACTCGAGGCTGCGCCAGCTAGCGGCGAGAGTGTTCCACCGCTCAGCAGGAGCCTGTAAGGCGTCCAGGATTACTCCCCGTTTGGAACGGACGCGGCACTGACAAACAACCTACGCGGCGCCTGGTCAGCGCATAGGAACGTCGCCCCGGCTCCCGAGCACGTCGACGCTGGACGGCCGCTACTCCTTCAGGCGTAACGGGGCCGTGCGTGCCCGCTGTTTTCGCGTGGCTGCTTCGTCTCCGCCCCGATAGTGACACCCGGCGCGGCGACCGACGTCGGTGATCGGATCAACACTCACGTTCGCAGTCGGCGGCAACCAAGCCGGCCGCGATCGGCTGGACGTCGCTGGTGCCGTGCATCGCGCAGGAGCGCTTCCGGCGACCTTGAGCGGTCCTGTTCACGGACGGCTAACCGCAAGCGCGCCCCCGTATGTCAACGGCGATTCATGCCCAACGTTCAGGCGCCGCCGAAGGCGTCGGCGACGCCCGCTGCCCAGCTCCCGTACAGATCGATCACAGTGGACGGCGCGGGCCATTCCCCCGCCTGTAGTCGTTTGAGCGCTTCGCCGCCGCGCCGGCGTGCATGGGAGCGCGACCAGTCGTAGGAGGACGGTGTAGTGCCGTAGCTCGCTCGCCAGGCGCGCATCGCCTCACGGACCCGCTCGCGGGACCATTGCCGCGCGATCGCCCCGGGACGGCAGCGTTTGCAATAGGCATACGCGTCGCCCTTGCCGCTGCGCGCGCTGGTCGGCGCGCCGCAGCCCCGGCAGACGCCCCGGTAGCGCGCCTTGACCGCGCGCGCCTTGTCGCCGATCGGATCGTAGAGATACGTCTTCACGGTGCCCTCTGCGCGCCCCAGCCGGCGAGCGATCTCCGCGATCGTCAGGCCCTCTTGGTCGCGGTAGTGACGCGCGAGTTGCGCGGCGCGGCGTCGCTCGCTAACGCGGTCTGTCATAAGCACCTGGGTCTTTTGTTAGCCTGAGACGGGTCGTAGAAGTACGCCTTGATCGTCGCCGGCGAGCGCCCCAGCCGATCGGCGATCTGCCCGATCGACAGGCCCTCGGCCTCGCGAAAGTGCCGCGCCAGCGCGACGGCACGGCGCCGCTCGAGCACGCGGTCATACCCTCGCGAAGGTCGATCGGAGGCCATGCCCCCAGGTATCGCGAACGTCGACGTCGTCCCCGCTACCGACGTCGAGAGATTCCGCACATACCCCAAATCCGGATGCCAGGGCCAGGAGCACCCGGCGGCAACAAAGAATGTCCCGCACGGCGCGGCTTCCGCATCGTCGCGGCCGTTCGGCAGCCGACCTTGAAGCTCGCGGCGCTCTTGCGTGTCGTCCGTTCCGGGAGGCAGCTCGAGACCCGGCGTGCACTTCTGCTCCGGCCGGATCGTTAGCAGAGTTCTTGCAAGCAGTGAGCGGGCCGGTCGGCACGCAATTGGCGAGTAGGGGGTCTCCTGCCGATTCGTGGTCGCGTCCCTGCTTACGCGGCAGCACGGGTGGTTGGCGCTGTGCGCCGCGCGGTGGGGCACCAGCTCGGACCAGGCGGCGCACCTCCGTTCCTGTGAGCGCGCCGCTCCTCAGGCTCGGCGGCGCGAAGACGTGCCGCTGTCCCCTCGCAGGCTCGCTCGAACTCGCGCATACGCGCCTCGCGGGTCGGCGTTGCCCAGTGGCCTCGCCTTGTACAAGCCGTAGCGCCGACGCGCGTACTGGGCGGGTGCTCGCAGATCGTCCAGTCGCCTGGTGGACGTGAGGTCTAGGCCTTTTGGGGCGCCGTGGTCGGGCTCCCGCCGCGGTGACGCGTCAGCGGCGGGCGAGCCGACGTCCGCTCTCGGTGTCAGGTGGGGTGTAGTTGAGCTCGAAGTGGTGGTAGAGCGCCGACTCGTCGGCTTGTGAGAGCTCCTCGCCGTGCTGCTCGATGTTCGGCGCGGACTCGACCTGCGCCTTGGTAACCGCTACCTGCAGATCATCGGGACCCACCGTGATCCCACCCAGCGGAACAAAAGTCAGGTGGCGGCCGATGAAGCCCTCCTTGACGGTGGCGAACTGCGGCTGATCGTTCTCAACGTCGACGTACACGTCCTGGAGCTTGCCGATCTTCTCGCCGTCACGATCGATCAGCATCTTGCCATGCCACTCGGCGACGTTGTAATGGTCAGCCTGCTGATCCTCGGTCATCGTCGAAGCCTCCTCGTCCTTCCTCACGTCTGGCAGTCATCCATCTTAGAAGCAGACTCCCCATGTCAGGTTCAGCAGCGCGATGGTGGCCCCGCGCAGATCCGGTGCCCGTGGCGATGGAAGACCTCCTAGTGGAAGGCGAACGCGAGGGCTACGCCGGCTTCCCCACCTGATCCATTTCCGCAGACCGTGTTCGGGCCAATCTCACTTGGAAGCGCTGGGGCCTGAGCCTTGGGAAGAGTGTGCGGGATGGCCACGCGAGCCACCCTTTGCCCCCAGACACCCCGGCGCTAGAATCGACCCGCTGCCCGCCCTAACTCACTGGAGCTCTTAGCTATGCCACACGTCACGATCACGATTGATGAGCAGGACCTACCGGCGGCCCTGGCAATACTCCGTGAAAAGGGAATAGCCGTTGCAGAGCCCGCCCACGGACGTTGGGTCGGTGGTGAGGTCGGCGAGGCGGCTCCGCTACCTGAAGGTCATGAGGTCGGCGGCAGAGTCGGTGAAGTCGACGCCTAGAACCACAAAACCCCCCGCGGCCTAACAAGGCGAACGGAGGGTTGACCGTCTACTAGGCACAGCCGCGATGCTGCGTCATCGGACTCGCATTCATGCGAGCCCGACCGTCCGCTGTGTAGGGGGTCGTCGACACGTCCTCGGTATGACCGCCGTGCTTGACGCCCAGACCCCATGGGCCACTTTCGTATCGACGGAACGTCGGGCGCGACCCGGCGGCAAGGCCGCGCTGCTCATGTACAAGGTGTTCTAGACGTCCGGACTACTGCGGGCCCAGCTGCCACGGGTCTAGGCTCGACCGTCCACCTCGGCGGCGGCCCTTTCTCGCGCGCCCACACGAAGGAGTCGTCATCGATGGTGACCGTCCGTTGATCTCGACCCAGCACGGACGCTCGATCTCGTTACTCCGCCGCTCGGACTCGGACGAGTGGAATCAACGGGCAGCGGAAGCCCCGTCGGCGCGCCGGCGAGCGCCTGCATTCGCTGAGAGGCATCGGTGCGACAGCGAGCGGCGGCCGCGACACAGCTACGCGCACCGTCGCTTACGCAGTCCAAGCGCCTGCTCCGCCCACCGGGGGTCATGAGAGCCTCCTCTTGAGCACCCGCGGAAGCCAGTTCGGCTGGGTCCAGCACCGCTGCTCCTGGATTGCAGAGCAGAAGAGGCGGTACCGTCGTTGGTTCGTGGCTGGTCGGCCGCTCGGACGATCCGCCGGTACCCCGCGTCTGACGCCGGCCGCCGCGGGATTCCATAACGCCGTTCGTTTGCGGCTGGTGACACGTTTCTTACCAACGACCCGTGTTGACTCAGCCCACGGAGCCGGGCCTGTGCCGTGGGCGAGCAGGAGGCGCCTCGCGCTCGGCTACGCGCCGAGTCGCGGCGGGGATGGTCGTCGAGTCACAGGCCGACCACCGCTGTGTTCCGGTGCCGAGGTCTACGACGGGAGGGGAGGTTGGGGTTGCTTTGGGAGGAGGCGGTGGCCGTCGACGACCGCGGCGGCGAGGTCGATGAGTTTGCGGTTGTCGATGCGGGAGCGTTCGCGCAGCAGCTCGAACGCCGCGTTCTCGTCGATGGAGTGGCGTTCCATGAGGATGCCCTTCGCGCGTTCGATCTGAGCGCGCCGGCCGAACGCGCCTTGCAGGTCGTGGTATTCGGCGAAGCGGCGCAGGACGATGTCGATCGAGCTTTGCCAGTCCTCGACATCGTCGTCTGAGATGTGGGCGAAAACGCCGCGCTTGGAGGCTTCCTTGACGAACCCGGGGTCTGGCTCATGGAGCAGGGCGATGACGGGGCAGGCGGCTTCGCGGACGATCTTGTCGATCAGGTCAAGCGCGTGCTGTGAGCTGGCGCCGAGTCCGACGAGCGCGACGTCGGGCCGCTCCCGAGCGGTGACGTCGCCGACGTCCTCGACCTCGATCTCGCGGGCGATGACCTCGTGCCCGAGCGCGGCCACGATGGGAACGACGAGCTCGAGACGATCCTTGCGCTCATTGGCGATCAGAACGCGGAGATGATCAGTTCCGTCTCTGAGTGGTGCCACGAGCCAATCGTAGATTCTTGCGGCGGCTAACCGGACGGCTACAGCGCAAACCGGCAGGCAGAGTACGATTGGTTCCAGCTTCGCCTCAACCTTCGGCGGGCCTGTTTTCCCGGCTTCAGCGACTCGGCCGGCGTATTCGACACCTCTTCGCGGTGATCGCGAGCCAACGCCTCAGGAGTCTGAGTCCATGAGCCGTCTTTCGGAAGCGCCCGGTCAGACCGACCGATCTAGCCACGCCTGCTGCCCGCCGCGGCTCTGCCAAAGAGCGGCCGCATGATGATCCTGATCTGTTATGACGGGTCCGCTGACGCGCAGGCGGCGGTCGATCGAGCGGGGCGGCTGATGGCTGGCGGTGACGCGACGGTGCTGGTGGTCTGGGAGACGGTCCTGGAGACGATGACCCGCCATGGCTCACTCGGGATGGGCATGATCGGCTTCTCCGTCGATGACGGGGCTGGTGACGCTGCGATCAAGCAGGCAGGGGTCGATACCGCCGCCGCCGGGGTGCAACGGGCCGCGGCCGCTGGACTGGTCGCCCAGCCGAGGGTCGTGAATCGAGACGCCGACATCGCCGCTGTGATCCTGGCCGAAGCCGCCGATCTGGACGCCGACGTGATCGTCCTGGGCACCCGAGGGCTCGGGGGCGTGAAGGTCGCTGATGCTGGGCAGCGTCTCGCATGCAGTCCTGCATCACGCCGACCGAGCTGTCCTGGTGGCTCCGTCCCCGAGTCTGGCTGCGCCATCACTGGGCCGAGCACGCCCAAGATCACGGCCGGGATCACATGAACAGCGCGCACAGCGCCAGCGGCTCGCCAGTGCTGCACAACCCATCCAGCATCACCCCAGCAAGAGAGGCAACACCATGTTCGGAGCTTATGTCATAAAGCAGTACGAGCGCGCCGTGGTGTTCAAGCTCGGCAAGGTCAAGGGCCCAGCGCGCGAACCGGGGCTGATGTTCTGCGTACCGTTGGTCAACCGTATCCATCGCGTCTCGCTGCGGATCATCACCCGGCCGATCCAGTCCCAAGGGATCATCACCAAGGACAACGTCAGCATCGACGTCTCCGCCGTGGCCTATTACCGGGTCAAGGATCCGATCCGGTCGGTGATCGCGATCGAGAACGTGCAGGCGGCGATCGATCAGATCGCCCAGACGACGTTGCGCGCAGTGGTGGGGCGTCACACGCTGGATGAGGCGCTGTCGGAGACCGACTCGATCAACGAGAACATCAAGCAGATCCTTGACGTGCAGACCGAGGAGTGGGGGATCGAGGTCACGGTTGTGGAGCTGCGCGACATTCAGCTGCCGGAGAGCATGCAGCGGGCGATGGCCCGCCAGGCCGAGGCCGAGCGCGAGAAGCGCGCGAAGATCATCGCCGCCCAAGGTGAGGCGCTGGCCGCCGGTGAGCTGGCCGTAGCGTCGGATGTGATGATGGCCCATCCGCTGGCGTTGCAGCTGCGAAACCTGCAGACCTTGGTCGAGGTGGCGGTGGATAAGAACTCGACGGTCGTGTTCCCGGCGCCGTTGATGAGCACGATCGGGGAGCTCGGCGCGTTTCTCGCGCGCGAGAGCAAAGCCGCCGCGGAGCTCCCGACCCCGACGGTCGTGCCGAAAGCATCGACCAACGGAGAGCTGATGCCGTCATGACGACCACACATGAACATCCGTTGACCTCGGTGCTGGACCCCGGGGGGTCGGCGGACCTGCCGACCGCGCCGGCTCCAGCTCCTTTGTCCGCGCACCTGTTGGATCGGATCGACCGCTATTGGCGTGCGGCGAACTATCTGTCGGTCGGGCAGCTGTATCTGTATGACAACCCGTTGTTGAAGCGGCCGCTGGAGCTTTCGGATGTGAAGCCGTTGGTGGTCGGGCATTGGGGGACGACGCCCGGGCAGAACTTCATCTACGTGCACCTGAACCGGGTGATCACGAAATATGACCTGGACATGATCTATGTCGCCGGTCCGGGGCATGGTGGCCCGGCGCTGGTGGGCAACACGTATCTCGAGGGTAGCTACAGCGAGATCTATCCGAACGTCAGCCAGGATGAGCTGGGGATGAAGCGGTTGTTTACGCAGTTCTCGTTTCCGGGTGGGATCTCGAGTCATGTCGCTCCGACGACGCCGGGGTCGATTCACGAGGGCGGCGAGCTGGGCTACTCGCTCAGTCACGCGTTCGGGGCGGCGTTTGACAACCCCGAGCTGATCGTCGCGTGCGTGGTCGGGGACGGTGAGGCCGAAACCGGGCCGTTGGCGACGGCGTGGCAGTCGACGAAGTTCCTGAACCCGGTCAGCGATGGTGCGGTCCTGCCGATCCTGCATCTCAACGGCTACAAGATCAGCAATCCGACGGTGCTGGCGCGGATCGAGCAGGAGGAGCTCGATCAGTTCATCCGCGGGTGCGGATGGACGCCGCACTTCGTCGAAGGCGATGACCCCGAGACGATGCATCAGTTGATGGCCGGCACGTTGGAAACGGTCATCGAGGAGATCGCCGAGATCCAACGCAACGCGCGGCAGCAGAACGATCCGACGCGTCCGCGGTGGCCGATGATCATCCTGCGCTCACCCAAGGGCTGGACCGGGCCGAAGGTCGTCGACGGCGTTCAGGTCGAGGGCACGTTCCGCGCGCATCAGGTGCCGTTGCTGGTCGATTCAGAGCACCCTGAGCATGTCGAGCAGCTAGAAGCCTGGATGAAGAGCTACCGGGCGCGGGAGCTGTTTGACGATGCCGGCCGGCTGATGGCAGAGCTCGCCGATCTGGCGCCGAAGGGTGCGCGGCGGATGGGGGCCAATCCCCACGCCAACGGGGGTCTGCTGCTGCGCGACCTGCGCCTCCCCGACTTCCACGCCCATGCGGTCGACGTTCCCGCACCCGGTGCCGTCGAGGGTCAGGACACGTTGGTTCTCGGGAGCTTCTTGCGGGAGGTCGTCGCTCTCAACGAGCCGGCGCGCAACTTCCGGCTCCTCGGTCCGGATGAGACGGTCTCGAACCTCCTCGGCGCGGTGTTCGAGGTGACCTCGCGCCAGTGGGAGGGCCGCCTGGAACCCGACGACGAGTTCCTCGCCCCGGCCGGGCGGGTGCTGGACTCGATGCTCTCAGAGCACCAGTGCCAGGGATGGCTGGAGGGGTATCTGCTTACCGGCCGGCACGGCTTGTTCAACTGCTACGAGGCGTTCATCCACATCGTCGACTCGATGTTCAACCAGCACGCCAAGTGGCTCAAGGTCACCAAAGAGCTCCCTTGGCGACGGCCGATCGCATCGCTGAACTACCTCCTCGCCTCGCACGTGTGGCAGCAGGATCACAACGGCTTCACCCACCAGGATCCCGGCTTCCTTGACCATGTCGTCAACAAGAAGGCCGACATCGTGCGGGTGTATCTGCCACCGGACGCGAACTGTCTTTTGTCGGTCGCCAACCACTGCTTGAACACCCGCAACTACGTCAACGTGATCGTCGCCGGCAAGCACCCGGCGCCGCAATGGCTCGCCATGGACGCCGCGGTCGTGCACTGCACGCAGGGGATCGGCATCTGGTCATGGGCCAGCAACGACCGAGACGCCGAGCCCGATGTCGTGATGGCGTGCTGCGGAGACACGCCCACGCTCGAGGTTCTGGCCGCCGTGTCGATCCTGCGCGACGAGCTGCCCGACCTGAAGATCCGGGTGATCAACGTGGTCGATCTGATGAAGCTGCAGTCCGCTAGCGAGCATCCGCACGGCCTCAGCGACAGCGACTACGACTCGCTGTTCACCACCGATAAGCACATCATCTTCGCCTTCCACGGCTACCCGTCGCTGATTCACCGCCTGACCTACCGCCGCCATAACCGCGACCTGCACGTTCGCGGCTACAACGAAGAGGGGACGATCACGACCGCGTTTGACATGCGCGTCCAGAACAAGCTCGACCGCTTCCACCTCGTCGGGGACGTGGTCGACCGCGTCCCCGGCCTGGGCGCAGCCGGCAGCTACCTAAAGCAGACGATGCAGGACAAACTCGTCGAGCACAACCAATACATCGACCAGCACGGCCAGGACCTGCCAGAGATCCGCAACTGGAAATGGGACCAGACCCAATGACGGCGCAGACGCCGATTCACCCCGCGCACGCGGCGCCCGGCGACGACGGGATCGTGGCGATCGACGCAGCGGCCCGGCAGATGCGGCGGCATCGCCGAAGCTGCGTCGAGATCGCCGGCCGTGGTCAACCCGGCGCGGAGGGACCGAGGCGGGCAGCATGACCGCGACACGCGATAAGGCCACCGAGCGCCGCGGGCGCGCTCGCCGGCGTCAACCTGCAGCCAAGTCTCCGGTCGTGACCGGCGGATCCGTTGGGGATCCGAGCCAGGATCTGAAGGAGCTTCCGCTCGCTGAGGTGGAGGAGCGGCTGGAGTCATCGCCGGACGGGCTGACCGCCGATCAGGCGAAGCAGCGCTTGGTGCGGTATGGGCCGAATGAGATCGCGGAGGAAGCGACCAGTCCGCTGCGTGCTCTGCTCGCGTATTTCTGGGGTCCGATCCCGTGGATGATCGAAGTGGCCGTGGTTCTCTCGGCCGCGCTCGGGCACTGGGCGGACTTCTTCATCATCCTGCTGCTATTGGTCGCGAACGCTGGTGTGGGGTTCTCCGAGGAGCACCAGGCGGGCAAGGCGATCGCTGCGTTGAAGGCGCAGCTGGCGATCAAGGCGCGCGTCCTGCGCGACGGGAAGTGGATCACCCCTCCGGCGCGCGAGCTGGTTCCGGGCGACGTGATCCGGATGCGGATGGGGGACATCGTCCCGGCGGACGCGCGGTTGCTGGACGGCGACCCGGTCGAGGTGGACCAGTCCGCGCTGACGGGCGAGTCGCTGCCGGCGGAGAAGAACCCTGGCGAGGCGGTGTTCTCGGGTTCGATCATCCGCCAGGGTGAGATCGGCGCGTTGATCTACGCCACCGGCGCGAACACGTACTTCGGCAAGACCGCGCAGCTCGTCGCAGAGGCGCACACCGTCAGCCACTTCCAGCGCGCGGTGCTGAAGATCGGGACGTACCTGATCATCCTCGCGCTCGGTCTCGTCGCGCTGATCGTGGCCGTGTCGATCTTGCGCGGCGACCCGCTCTTGACCACGCTGCAGTTCGCGCTGGTGCTGACCGTCGCGGCGATCCCGGTCGCGATGCCGACGGTGCTGTCGATCACGATGGCGGTCGGCGCGCGTCTGCTGGCCAGCAAGAACGCGATCGTGAGCCGCCTGGTCGCGATCGAGGAGCTCGCCGGCGTGGACGTGCTGTGCTCGGACAAGACCGGCACCCTGACCCAGAACAAGCTCACGCTCGGTGACCCCTTCGCCGTTAGCGGCATCACGGCCAATGAGGTCATCCTCGACGCCGCGCTCGCGTCACGCGCCGACGACGACGACACGATCGACCTGGCAGTCCTCGGCGGCGTCAAGGATCACGCGGTCCTGGACTCGTATGACGTCGCGCATTTTGAACCGTTTGACCCGGTCGGTAAGCGCACCGAGGCCACCATCAAGGCGCCGGATGGCACCGCGTTCAGGGTGACCAAGGGCGCGCCGCAGGTGATCCTTGAGCTGTCCGCGAACGCTGGCGAGGTGAAGGGCAGCGTCGAGGGGGCGGTCAACGAATTCGCGCAGCGCGGCTTTCGTTCCCTGGGCGTCGCCCGCGCCGACGGCGACGGACCGTGGCTGCTGATCGGCGTGCTGCCGCTGTTTGACCCGCCCCGCGAAGACGCCAAGGCGACGCTCGCGACCGCCCGAGACCTCGGGGTCAAGGTCAAGATGGTCACCGGCGACGCGCTCGCGATCGCGCAGGAAACCGCCAAGAAGCTCGGGCTGGGCACCAACATCCTCGACGCCGGCGGTCTCGGCGACTCAAAACGTCAAGAGACCGAAGCGGTGACGGCATCGATCGAGGAGGCCAACGGGTTCGCGCAGGTCTTCCCGGAGCACAAGTTCCACATCGTGGACGTCCTGCAGCAAGACGGGCACATCGTCGGGATGACCGGCGACGGCGTCAACGACGCCCCCGCGCTCAAGAAGGCCGACTGCGGGATCGCCGTCTCGGGCGCCACCGACGCCGCGCGCGCCGCCGCCTCGATCGTCCTGATGACCCCCGGGCTCTCGGTGATCATCGACGCGATCAAGGAGAGCCGCAGGATCGTTCAGCGAATGAACAGCTACGCGATCTACCGCATCGCCGAGACCCTGCGCGTGCTCGGGTTCGTCACCCTGGTGATCCTGCTGTTCAACTTCTTCCCAGTGACCGCGATCATGATCGTGCTGCTCGCGCTGCTCAACGACGGCTCGATCCTCTCGATCGCGTACGACAACGTCCAATACAAGCACGAGCCCGAGGCGTGGAACATGCGCCTCGTTCTCGGGATCGCCTCAGTGATCGGCGCCGTCGGCCCCATCGCCGCGCTCGGACTGTTCTACCTCGGCGACAAGGTCATCGACCTCAGCCGACCACAACTCCAAACGATGATGTACCTCATGCTTTCCGTCGCCGGCAGCATGACCATCTACCTCACGCGCACGCGCGGGCCGTTCTGGTCGATCCGCCCAGCACGAAAGCTCCTGATCGCCGTGACCGGCGCGCAGATCATCGCCACCGTGATCTCCGTCGCGGGCATCTTCGTCACCGCGCTCCCCTGGGAATACGCGCTCCTGGTCTGGGGCTACGCGCTCCTCTGGTTCCTCCTCACCGACCGCGTGAAACTAATCGCCTACCAGATCCTCGATCCGGTCAAACACGACACCCCGCCCGATCTGACGCCACCGCTCGCCGACGGGGGTGCGCGTCTCGCTCACGACGGCGGGCGCTGAGATGGTCGCGGTGGTAGAGCCGGCGCCGCCGCGCACAGACCGCGACGATCGTGGAGCGGATGCCCAACGCGCACCGCCAGCCGGTGCTGAAAGCTCTGGGGTTTTGGCAGAGGCGGCCGGCAAGTTTCCCGAGCGGGACCGGTCGCTGGGCTGGAAGCTTGATCGGTGACTGCTGACCGGAAGCTCAATGGATCCGGCCACGCGGCAGTTGAGTCCGTGGGTGCCCCGGTGCCGGTTCTATCACGTGCCTCGTTGATCGGGTCGGTGTCGGCGTGGTTGGGGGGTAACCGACTTGGGCTGGCGGTGATCGCGCTGATCGTCGGCGCGGGCGCGGGGTTGGGCGCGGCCGTGTTCCGGGAGCTGATCTACGCGGTCACGTGGCTCGCGACCGGCTATACGCAGTTCGGTCAGCAGGGTCACGCGCCGAGCCTGCATTTGCCGGCGCTCGGGATCTTGTTCGTGCTGGTGATCCCGGTCGTGGGCGGGCTGCTGTACGGGCCGCTAATCCAGCGGTTCGCGAAGGAGGCCCGGGGCCACGGGGTGCCTGAGGTGATGCTCGCGGTTGCCGAGAACGGCGGTCGGATCCGTCCCCAGGTGTCGATCGTCAAAGCGCTCGCGTCGGCGATCTGCATCGGCACTGGTGGATCGGTGGGACGCGAAGGACCGATCGTCCAGATCGGAGCGGCGTTCGCTTCGACGCTCGGGCAGCGCGTGCGGATGTCAGAGAATCGGTTGCGGATCATCGTCGCGTGCGGCGCCGCGGGTGGGATCGCCGCGACGTTCAACGCGCCCGTCACAGGGCTGTTCTTCGGGTTTGAGATCGTGCTGCGCGAGTTCTCACTCGACGCTCTGTGCGCGACCAGCCTCGCGGCGGTCACCGGCGATGTCATCAGCCGCGCGTTCTTCGGCTCCGCTCCGTTCTTCACCCAGGTGCCGCACAACCTCGTTGTCCCGATCGACAGCGCCTACCTGCTCGTGGCCGTGCTCGCGCTCGCGGCCGGGCTGATCGGCGTCGGCTTCAAGACCTTCCTGTACTGGCTCGAGGACTTCGTCGACGAACTCTGGAAGGGCCGCCCGGAATGGGCGCGCCCCGCGGTCGGCGGCGTCGCGCTCGGCCTGGTGCTGCTCGCGCTCCCACAGATGTACGGCGTGGGCTACCCGGTGATGGGCAAGGCGCTCGCCGGCCAATACGCGCTGTGGTTCATCGTCATCCTCATGCTCGGAAAAGCCCTCGCCTCCAGCCTGACGCTCTCGATCGGCGGCTCAGGCGGGGTGTTCGCCCCCTCGCTGTTCATCGGCGCGATGCTCGGGATGGCGTTCGGCACGGTCGCGCACCACCTGTTCGGGCCCGCGATCGGCCCGCCGGCGATGTACGCCGTGGTGGCGATGGGCGGAGTGTTCGCCGCGGCCGCGCAAGCGCCGCTGACAGCGATCGCCAGCGTCGCCGAGATGACCGGCAACTTCGGTCTCACCCTCCCGATCATGCTCGCCTGCGGGATCGCGGCCGCGGTCTCAAAGCAGCTGAGCTACGGCAACATCTACACCACCAAGCTCCTGCGCCGCGGGATCGACATCGAGCGGCCAAAAACCACCAACGTGCTACAGAGGCTGACCGTCGCGGACGTCATGCAACCCATCCCACAGCCCGAAGGTCACCCACCGCTCCTACGATCGCAGGAGCCCCCGACCGAACACGACGCGATCCGCGACGAGCTATGGGCGCGTCTTGCCGGCCCGGTAACCGATACCCGCCAACCCCAAGAACTGTTCGGCGACGAAACACTCGAACAGGCGCTACGGCAGCTCACCGTCTACGACCACGACGGGCTGCCCGTGGTCTCCCACGACCGGCAGCACCTCACGGGCTGGATCACCCGCGCGGACGTGCTCCAAACGCTCGCCAACAGCGCGAGCTCATCCGCCGCCGAGATCGAGCACGGCGCCATCGCCGCTGACTTCGCCGCCCAGGACCCCAAAGCACTCGCCCACACGCCCAGCACACCACTCAGCGGCTACGAGATCATCGAGATCACCATCACCCCCGATTCGCCCGCGCTCGGCCGGCAGGCCGGCAACATCGCCTGGCCACCCGGAAGCCTGATCGTCGCCATCGGCGAAGGCCACGAGATCACTTCCGTTCGCAACGACACCAAACTCCACGCCGGCGAACGAATCATCCTCCTAGCACCCGCCGCCTCCCACCACGATCCAAGCTGAGCCGCTCGCTCGTCCGCGGCTCGGGAAGAACTCTGTGGCGTCGGGGAGGGCGCCTGGTTCGCCGGAGTGCCCGGGAACGCCACGGGGCGACGAACATCCGATCTCTGTGTGCGTGGCGTAGAGGTAGGACAATCCGGCGATGGGCGAGACCCGGGCTGAAACGGACGCCGAGACCAGCTCGAACGCCGCCGTGACTGGACCGGAAGCGGCCGGGCGCGACGAGGCGCCGGTGAGCGAGGGACGTTTGCTGCGGCGGTGGCTGGCCTTTAGCGCGCGGCGTGAGCGGCGGCTCGAGCAAACCGGGAGCGACCCCGATCCGCGGTTCACGTTCGCCAACGAACGCACGTTCCTGGCCTGGAACCGCACCGCGCTAGCGCTGATCGCCGCCGGCCTGGCGGCGGCGCAGTTCCTGAAGTTCAATCTGCACGGACTACGGCTGATCATCGCGGTGCCGCTGATCGTGCTCGGCGCGCTGCTCGCGCTCGCGAGCTACCTCCATTGGGAGGACAGCGAGCGGGCGATGCGACTGCGGCAGCCTCTGCGCTACTCGTGGATGCCGCGCGTGCTCACGGCGGGGATCGCGGTGATCGCCGTGTTCGGCGGAATCCTGGCGATAGTCGACCGACTCGTTCATTGAATCGCCCGCAGTCTCAATCGACTGATGCAACAGTCACACCGCCGCCCGATACTGACGATCCGGGCCTGGCGCGCGAGCGGACCGCGCTCGCGTGGACGCGATCGGCCCTGACCATGGCCGCGAGCGGCGTGCTGATCGCACGCGCCGCGTTTGTCGGGCATCTGCCCATGCTCGGCGTCGTCAGTGCGGTAGCGATGGCAATCCTGTCCGCGCTTACGTGGCGCAACGGGCAGGCCATCTACCGTGAGCGTCGCCAGCCTTGGATGCCCCAACGTCTACAGACGGCCGCTTTCGGCCTGTTGACGGCGGCGACGGTGCTGATCGCCGCGATCGCGATCGTGGTCACAGTCGCGATCTGAAGACCGCCGTCGACCCAGGGGCTTCCGCATTTGCTCTGCTCCAGATAGGTCACGCTGCCGCGTGCGAGATCAGATCGGATTGCGTCGCTGCGTTTGTATGGTTCCAGGCGATGCGGTGCCCGCAGGTACTCGACGGTGAGGGGGCTCGGACAGACCGGGCTCGTGATTGGGAGCTGACGGCGGGCGTGACGCTCGCGTTTGCTGTGGGCGCGGGGGTATTGGCTGCGGTCACGAGTCCTCCTTGGGCCCCGGGAGATCTGCTCGTCGCCACGTACTTCGCCGCTGTCAGCCTGATGCTGTGGGGACGAGGCGCTCGAATCAGGCGTGCGAGATCAGAGGCGCCGTTCACCACGGCCGTGGCGCTTGCGCTCGGGGTTGCGTTTGCCGGCGGAATGCTCCTAGCGGTCGTCGACGTCGCCACACGCGGTTCGCTCTAGCGGAACGCATGATGCGCGGATCTGGGTACCCAGATCTAAAGCAACGCCGCCACCACGCCGACGTCACCGCTTGAGGCGCGCGGAGCAGTCATGACCAACGCTGGTCACAGCCTTGGTCGCAAACCTGCCTTCGTTGTCGCACGGGCATCTTCGCGGCACAAGCGACAGTCTCGCAATGCGCGGACAGCAGCAAAGGCGGAGCGAGTCGCCCCCCCTCGGCGTCAACGCGGCGACGTCGATCCCGCAAGGGCCCGCTGTGGCAAGGATCAGCTGAGGCGGATCATGACGCTGGCGTTGCGGAACCCCGGGTAACCAAACCGCGAGACCGGCAGGCGGTAGTCGACAAGGAGTCTGCTCGCCTCATCGGGGCGAGGAGTACCATTCGTGGGCGCTTCGCCTTAACCCTCGGCGGGTGCTGTTTCCGGCTCTAGCTTCTGGTCGGTGTGGGCGTGATGACCTCGCCGGTCTGCGCCATGAACATTTTCAGGAGGCCGGATCGTGATGCTGTCGCCGATGCAGTCTGTCTCAGACAATGCGCCGATGGCACGGTCGCGCTCACAGGCCGGGTACCTCCCTGTACGGCAATCGACCAACCACGCCCTGTGCCGATCGCCGCCGGTGCTGTGCTCGTGAGCTCGGCCGTGTTCGGTGTGCTGAGCGGCGGCGCGCTACTTGGACGCGGCGCCACCGATGGGGTGGGCGGCGTTCTCGTCGCCTCCATAGCGGTGGGCATTGCCTCGGTCGGTGGCGCGATGCTGATCAGAGGCGGAATCCGCCGCTCCCGAGGCCTTCGATGACCGCGCTCGCGATCATGATTCGCCCGACTGATACCGGTTGGGCGGTCTGCCTGACCAACGGTCAAGAACTCATCCGCTACCGCGGCCTCTTCTCGAAGCGCTTGGCGCTGCGCTACCTCCAGCGCTGCACAGAGGCAAATGCAATTCCCGGCCGGTATCGAAATCGGAGCGAGTCGTGATGAATCCCCAGACCCTGTTGGCAGAACCGGCGGTGATGCCGCGACAAGCGCAGCACGCTCGGCGTTGGGCGGCATTGGTGGTGCTGTGCGCCGCGGCCCTGATCATCAATGTGGATAACACGATCCTCAACGTGGCGCTGCCCACGCTCGTGCGCAAGCTGCACGCGACCTCGAGCCAACTGCAGTGGGTCGTCGACTCCTATGCGCTCGTGTTTGCGGGATTGCTGCTCGTTGGTGGAAGCCTGGCCGACCGGCTCGGGCGCAAACGCTTTTTCCTGATCGGCCTGGCGGTCTTCGCCGCCGGATCGATCGGCGCTGCCCTGTCAGGGTCGGTGGACATGCTGATCGCGTGGCGAGCGGTGATGGGGGCCGGGGCGGCGCTGACGATTCCCGCATCGTTGTCGATCATCAACGACGTCTTCCGCGACCCGGCGCAGCGGGCCAAGGCGATCGGCGCCTGGGCCGCGACGATCGGGCTCGGGATCGCGATCGGACCGATCGCCGGCGGCTTGCTGCTGGCCAAGTTCTGGTGGGGCTCGATCTTCCTCGTCAACGTCCCGATTGTGATCGCCGCGTTCGCGGGAGCGATGCTGCTTCTGCCCGACTCAAAGAACCCGGCCGCCGACCGTCCCGATCCCGCTGGTGCCGCGCTCTCGATCGCCGGCCTGGGCCTGTTGCTGTGGGCGATCATCGAAGGTCCGACCAAGGGCTGGACCTCGGCGAGCGTGGTCGGAGTCGGAGCCCTCAGCGTTGCCGCGCTCGCCGGCTTCATTGCCTGGGAAGCCCACAGCGACCATCCGATGCTGAACCTGGCGTTCTTTCGCGATCGCAGATTCTCCATAGCCGCGGCGAGCGAGAGCCTCGGGATCTTCGGCCTGATGGGCGTCCTGTTTCTGCAGACCCAGTTCCTCCAGTTTGACCTCGGTTATTCGCCCCTGCAGGCCGGACTGCGGATTCTGCCCACCGCCGCCATGATCTGCCTCAGCGCGCCGCTATCACCGATCATCGCCCGCCGGATCGGGATCAAGCTCACCGTCGCCGCCGGCTTGGCCGCGATCGCGGGCGGTTTGTGGCAGATCTCAGCTGCCTCCACACCCGCCGCGACCTACGAGGCCGTGGTTCCCGGCATGCTGCTGATCGGCTTGGGAGCCGGACTGCTGCTGCCCACCGCGACCAACTCCGTCGTCGGCTCGGTCCCTCAAGGCGACTCCGGGATCGGATCGGCGACCAACACGGTCGCCCTTCAAGTCGGCGGCGCGCTCGGCGTCGCCGTGATCGGCAGCGCAATGTTGACCCGCTACCAGAGCCACATGACCGCAGCGCTCACCGGCCGACACGTACCGATCGCCGCGACGCACGCCATCATCGGCTCGCTCGGCGGTGCACTCACCGTCGCCGGCAGCGTCGGTGGCGCCACCGGTGCCGTCCTGGCGCACGCCGCCCGGGCCGCGTTCATGAGCGGCATGCAGATGTCGCTGGCGGTCGGCGCGCTCATCGCCCTCGCCGGTGCCGTGCTCGTGCTCACCCGTCTACCCTCGCGAACCTCCCAACCATCACCAGATCCCAGCTCGGGACAACCAGCGCGCACCCCGAGCGGTCCGATCGTCGGATCAGCACCGTCTCGCCAAAGCGCCTGATCCGCGCGCCCGATCAGCGCTCGGTCAGGACGCCATCGGTGTCCCGTTTACCGCGAGCACGGCTCCGCTGCGCCTCGTCCTCCGGGCTCGGCTTCGCGGCGCGGTCGCTAACCCACCTGGTCCTGGGGAGAACTAATGGCCACCAGTGGAGAGAACAGATGGCCGCCGGTGGGGAGAACCGATGGCCGTACTTGGGGAGAAACCGATGGTCCATCACACCAGCAGCGCGTAGCGCCCCGGAAGGGGGTCGCGAGTGCCCTGCTCTGCTTCCGGCACAAGCATCTCGCTGCCCGCCAGCCTTCCCTGCAACGCGCGGATACCGGGGCGCTCCGCCAACCGGCTCCGCCCGGGCTGCGGGCGCCCGACCAAAAGGCGCCCTTTCCGCGCGTTGCTGGCCGCGCCCTTGCCTTCGATGTTGGATTCCCCCTATCGGGCTCCAGAACAGGACTCACACCTCCGATCTCAACGTCCGTGCCAGGCACACCCCCAGCTCGGCCCTCGGGCCTCGCCTCCGTCGAACCCCGCGCGCGTCAGCTACCCGACGGCGCCCAGGAATCGTCGAGAGCAACCGTGCGGACAACCGTAATCGGAGTGCCTTCGCCTGCTCGCGATGCAATCGGTCGGCTACTCCATGCCGACACCCGCTGGGACTACGATGACCGAGTCACCTGTTGCGACGTTGGCTGGCTTTCCCACGTCCGCGGTGGGGCCACTGCAAACGGCCGCGCCCAGTTGCGGGTCAGTGGCGGCGCGCTGCGAGATGCTCGTCTCAATCGGTGAGCGGGTCTGCGCGAGCCAGGCCCGCGTCAGCGCCGGAGTGCTCGTGTTGCCAGGCGGGAAGACTCTCTGCGCAGCTCTTGTGAACAACCACGTCGCCATCGCTGATCG
Organism: uncultured Solirubrobacterales bacterium; assembly: GCA_963701945.1. Taxonomy (GTDB): domain Bacteria; phylum Actinomycetota; class Thermoleophilia; order Solirubrobacterales; family Solirubrobacteraceae; genus Palsa-465. The sequence goes on from CAVPBV010000007.1 coordinate 116,710, forward strand.
ACTCGGCCGCAAGCGACGTCGCGTACCCAACGCGGTCGATGATCTTGATCAGCGGCTCGTAAACGCCGAGCACGTCACCGCACACCGGGCATCGCCGTCGCACGTTCCCCACCTCAGTCATCCAGTCGCCGTCCGTCGATCGACCGGAGGGCACGTCCGGGCCGCTCCGATGCAAATCACCACCTGCCGGTCACACAGGGGACACGCCGTCACACCGGCTCGTGCCGTCCGGGCACCGGCCAACAGCTCCTTGGACGCCAAGCACCAGCCGTATCGGCAGCGGACGTTCCGCTGCGAAGTGCCAACTGCTCGGATGATGCCTTCTTGTCGTGACGACGAGAATCGGTCCATGACGAACGCCGTAACGGCTTATCGTTTGAAAGCACGCTAACTGGCAGTCGCCGCGACCAGGTCCGTGTTTTCCCACAAAGAGTCGTGGAGCCTACGTGCTGAAACTCACCGGAGCCGTGCGCCCCTTCCGCGCGAACGACGGGGCCCGCGCCGCGTGAGCAGAGAGTGTCGCTGCCCCAAGCGATCGGGCCTGCGCTCTCCCAGGCCGATTCAGGAAAGGCCGCCGTCGGTTTGCCGTCGATCGCGCTCGATCGCGAGACCGGCGAAACCAGCGAGCGCCACGACCGATTCCTGGTCCTCGTCGGTGAACGATCGGCCGCCCACCTTGTCGGTCAGGTACAAGCTCCCGTCCGGCACGTGATCAACCAGGATCGGGACGCCAAAAAACGAGCGCATCGGCGGATGTCCGGCCGGCATTCCGTAACAGTGCGGGTGCTCGCCGAGGTCGGCAACGCGCAGCGGGACCGGATCGAGGATCAGATCGCCGAGCACGCCGCGGCCGCACGGCCACTCGCCGATCCTCGCGCGCGTGTCATCGTCGATCCCCACCGTGAGAAACACGGCCAGCCCGTCCCTGGCATCGTTGAGCACGCACAGCGCCGCGTACCGCGCGCCGGTCAGCTCCCTCGCGGACTCCAGCACTCGATCAAGCGCGGCCTCCAACCCCATCTCGTCGAGCACGAACTCGCTCGCGTCCGGCACGCTGCGCGGCAATAAAGACATCGCGTCCTTTCAGGGGAACCGGTGAAACTGGCCTAGGGACCGCCCCCGCTTGCCCGCTCCTTGAGCCGGCTGCGAACGCGAGCTACGCGTAAGACACGAACCCTCCGTACACCCCCGATCAGGCAGCGCAGCCGAGATCCAAGTCTCGGTGCGAGGATACACCCACCCCGACAAGCCGCAAGACCCGAGTTCCACGGGACACATCGGGCCGGACGCCCCTCGACCTGGTCTGCAACCAGCGGATCGGGCGTACATCCGACACCCGCTCAGCACGCGGGATCCGACGCAGCGGCACACCAAGGTCCAGACCGAAGCAGGACTCCTGCATGTCACCGCTGCTCGCCTGCGCGTCGCCAGCTGCGAGACCGCAACGGCCGCGGGGTCCCCAATGCCTGAATGAATGTCCGCCGAGCCCTGCAGACCGCGCTTTGCAGGTACGCGGCCTCGAGCGCCAGCAGTTCACGTGGCCAATCGAAAGATGTCATATCCGGGTTGCGACCCGGAAGGCACGTGAGGCGTGAGGCTCCCCCACGGGTGAAGGTGGCCGGGCCTTCGTGTCGAACAGGAGTGCTGTGGCGCGCGCGGTTGCACCCGCGCGGCCGGGACTGTCCAACAGAAGGCACCGACCACGCTGACCGTCGTATTCGATGGGTCAGACGTTGGATCCTGCTCGGGTTTCTAGGAAGGGGAAGGTTGTCGCGGTGTCGATCGTGATGGGCATGGACCAGCATCGGGCGCAGATCACCGCCGAGTGGATTGACATGGCCACTGGCGAGATCTCCCGTGGGCGGGTACGCCCGGCGGATCGCGCTGGGGTGCGCCGGTTCCTGGCGCGGTTCGCTGGCCAGCGGCTGGAGGTCGCGCTCGAGGCGACGACCGGCTGGCGATTTTTGGTCGAAGAGTTGCGGGCGGTGGGGGCGGTCGTGCATCTCGCCGAGCCGGCGGAGACCGCGGCGCTGCGCGGCAACAAGAAGCGCGCCAAGAGCGACCGCGCGGACGCCCGCCATCACCGTGAGCTGCTGCTGGCCAGGCGGCTGCCGGAGTCTTGGGTCCCGCCCGATCACATCCTCGACTTGCGCGCGCAGGTGCGGCTGCGTCACACGCTGATCGAGCAGCACTGCCAGTGGCAGCAGCGCATCCAGGCGGTGCTCTACCACCACGGCTGTCCGCACCGGCGGCAGCTGATGGTCGGCGACGGGCGTGGCTGGCTCGCCGCTCAGCCGCTGCCCGAGGCCGCACGCCAGCAGATCACCGTCGCGATCGCGATCATCGACGCGCTCGAGCGCGAGCTCGCGCCGGTGACTCGCGAGCTGCGCTTCTACGCGCGCCGGCAGACGGGGTGCAAGGCGCTGATCGAGGCCTACTACGGGATCGGCGAGCTGTGCGCGGTCACGGTCGTCTCAGAGCTCGGTGACTGCCGGCGGTTCGCAAACAGCCGGGATGCAGTTCGCTATGGCGGTCTCGATGTGACGGTCTACCAATCTGATCGTCACCGCGCACCCGGCCATCTCTCGCGCCAGGGCCTTGAGGCCCAGTGCCGCCAGCACGCCCACTCCCAGCCCGATCACCGATGCGCCCACGCCCACCAGCGCAGCCTCGCTCAGGACCGAGGTTGAACGACTGGAACACGAACCCGATCCGATCACGACGCAGTTCGGTCAGGCCCGCATCATCCAGCGACGCGATCTCCTGCTCGCCCACGAAACTACGCCCGGACGTCGGCACATCCAGCCCCGCCATGCAATGCATCAGCGTCGACTTCCCCGACCCCGACGGCCCCATCACCGCAGTAAAGCGGCCACGCTCGAACTCGACCGACACACCGTCCAACGCACAGACCGCGGCGTCGCCCTTGCCATAGGTCTTCATCAAGTCCACTCCCCGCGCAGCCAGCAACGCTGGTCCCGGATCGATGTGACTCACCGTACCTACAACCGGCTTCAAAAGGGTTGTCATGGCCGCCTCTCCTGGATCACTGGCGTATTGCACATGTCGACACCGGGACCACTTGACTCGCGATGACGGAAAGGCGAACCAAAGCCCCCTGGCACCCGTGAATGCGACCCGCGGCCAACTCCTCACGATATCGACGGAGATTCACCCACTCACCCAGCATCCTGAACTCCAATCTCTTACTGTAACAACTAGGTGCTCCACGCTACGCCGCGACGGCGATACTGTGAATAGTCCGAGCGAACCGACTTTCGGGATGGCCGGGAGTTCGATCTAACTACTTAGCGATGTTCCCTCGGCTCGCGGTTCGGTGGCTGGGGGACGGTAATGAATTCCGCAAAGGAAGGGTTCGGATGCGCGCGCGTACAAACTGCGCGCTACCCCCCACCCGGGGGTAGCGCGACCGCGAGCGATGCCAGATGCTGCCCCGTCTCTCTCGAGTGAGCATCCGGCCGTGCCCGGGCGTTCAGTGCGGCGGATGTGGCCGGCGCGTCATCGAGCGTCCCATTGGAACCAGCGGATGCCGATGCTGGCGAACACGACGATGTACCCGCCGCACGCGAGTAGGGCGAGCGAATCGTTGGTGTCCCACGCGGACAGGTTGAGGACCGCGGCGAAGAGAGTCATGACCACGCCGACGGGGGACCAGCGCGAGATGGATTCCCAGGCGCTGCCAAGCGTCCCGGCCTGACCCAGGGTTGAGAGCAGGACGAGGGCGATCACGAGCACCCGTCCGGCGGCGCTGATGCTGTCGGCCGATTTCACCAGGCCGACGAGCGCCTGCCCGACGCTGAGGAAGACAGCACCACCGACGATCGAAACCAGGAGAACCAGCCCGTACGTGCCGGCCGACAGTGAGACGTGGTGCATTCGAGTTCCGACGATTACGACGATCACCGTGATCAGCAGGTTCGCGAGGACCTGCATCGCCAGCCGGCTGGTCATGATCGTCCAGATCGGGGCGGGCGTGACGCGCAGACGCTGGAAGACGCCCTGCTCACGGTCTCGCGCCACCGTGGACGCGTAGCCCAGGATCGAGTTGGACACGAGCCCGTAGGCGATCGCCAACCCGATGATGAACAGCGAGCCCCCGAAGCTGTCCGCCGCTTTGCTCGAGTTCGTCGAGAAGAGAAGTACGAACGGTAGGAAGAGGCTGATCAGCAGCGCTCGCCGGTTCTTCAGGAGTACGGCGAACTCCGCCCGCAGCAGCGAGCTCATAACCAGCTGAAGCGGCGGTCTTGTGGTGGGCTGGGAGCTAGTCACGGATCTCGCTCCCGGTGAGCCCGATGAACACGTCCTCGAGGGTCACCTCGCCGTGGGCGACCTTCCGGACCTCGGGGTCGTCCTTGTGCTTGGCGATCAGGTTCTGCGGGGTCTCACACGTCAGCAGCGATGATCGCAACGCGATCGCACACGGCCTCGGCCTCCTCCATCGAATGGGTCGTCAGGAGAATGCTCCCGCCCTGCGCTCGGATGTGCTCGATCCGACTCCAGAGCTGACGACGGGACTGCGGATCCAGACCAGCCGTCGGCTCATCCAGCAACAGCAGCGCAGGATCGTGGACGGCCGCGACGTACAGCGAGAGGCGCTGCTGCTGCCCGCTTGACAGCTGCTTGAACGGCTTGCTCGCCTCACCCTCGAGCCCGATCTCCTGCAGCGCCGCCGTCACCTCGCCCTCAGACAGTCGGACACCGTAGAGCCCTGCGTACAACCTCACGATCTGCTTGATCGTGAGCTGCGACTGGAAGCTGGTCGCCTGCAGCTGCACCCCCAGCTTGGCCTTCGCCTCTGAAGGATGGCGCCGGATGTCAACCCCATCCAGGAACACCGCCCCGGATCGTGGCTTGATCAGTCCCTCGATCGCGCTCAGCGTGCTCGTCTTACCGGCCCCGTTGGGTCCGAGAAGTCCAAAGATCTCACCACGGGCCATCTGAAGACTGATGCCGTCGACTGCCGTAAACAACCGACAGATCCCGGACCTCCAAGATCACGCCCGAGCCGTCTGAGGCTCCACGACTCACGTGGTCATGGACGCGCTCCGCGTGCCGGGGCCGGACCACGAAACGATCCAGCACCGCACCGGCGATCAGCTCCGCAACGCCCCGGGCACCATCGCTCGTCGCAAGCCGATCTCCCGATGGTCCTCCGGCGAGCAGCTCGCCGGTGATGATCTCAGCGAGCGGGTCGAAGCACTCCTCCGACCTCCCATCCCGTCTGACCGGGTCAAGGTCACCACGTGCGCTTACGGGCCTGTCGTCACTCATCAGCGCCATCGTCGCCTCCTGAGCGCCGGACTACCTGGCCCGCGCCGTACCCACAATCTGGGAGGCCCATCTCCCGGCCGTCTTCGAAGAAGCAAGACTCCATGGCGAGATCGGCGACTAGGTATTCGGGCGGTCTTTTCCGCTCCACCAAAAGAATGAGCCGCCCCGACGCTTTCGATGGACCTTGATCCCGATGCTGAGTAGCGCGCCGACAATGAGAATGATCAGGATGATGCTCATCCGAGCCTCCAGACCCGTGGAACTGCTAAAGAGGCGCTGGGCCTGAGTGGTCGGAACGCGACGCCTTACTCAATACGACCAGCTGTTCCATCCTAGGCCGCGACGGCCGCGCCGTGAATGGTTCGAGCGAACCAACTTTCGGGCTGGCCGGGGGGTTCGATCTACCTACTGAGCACTGATCGTCGGCTCCACGCGTCGGAGGCTGGGGACGTGGGTAGAGTCAACAGAAGACGGGGATCGGGAGGCGTGCACATGCAGATTGAAGACAGCCCCCGCGCGAAGTTGCAACCACCCAAAACCGTCGTGCTGGTCGACGATGAGCAGCTCATCCGCGGGGCGATCGCGCAAGCGCTCTCCAGCGGCGGCCTGGAGCTCGTCGGGGAGGCCGCCAACGGAGAGGACGCCATCGAGATCGTCGTCGACGTGCACCCAGATGTCGTTCTGATGGATCTGCGCCTCCCGGGAATTTCGGGCGTCGAGGCAATCGAGCAGCTCGGGCTGCTCGCTCCCGCGTCGCGTGTACTGGTGCTCACCCGCTCAGAAGAGAACCGCGTCATCGAAGCGATCATCGCCGGCGCCACCGGCTACATCCTCAAAACCGCTCCGCCCGAGGCGATCATCAACGCCGTCAAAGCGACAGCGGCCGGGGAATCCGTGCTCTCCCCACAGGTCGCCGGAAAGCTCCTCCAGCGGCCACCACTTGGACGCTCGTGAACCCGGCCGGGGGCGTGAACGTGTCCTCGCCCACGATCGTGTACGTGCAACTGCCGCTGCCGCCGGCGCTCGCGTATACGCCGTGCGCACCACACGGCGACGCGCCGTCCGCGCCCGAGACGACAACACCGCCGCCCAGCCCGGCAGCGATCACCGCAACCATCCCGACTCTGCTTGCGTACACGACCCCGATACCTCCTGATCCCTCCGGCTCGCGAGCGGTTCCCGAGCGGTTCCCGCCGGGCAGTCTCGCACCCCAACAGTAATCAGGCAACACGCCCCCACCAACACGACCCAGCCACTCGAGCGATAGCCCTCAGCCACCACGTCCGTGACCCCGCACGACCCCCGCCGACCCGCACCGACCCCACCCCCGCAGTACCACCCCACCGGATCCTCTCAACAATCTCGCCGACCGACTCCCCCACCCGAGTCACCACGCGAGTTCTCCGGCCACCCGGGAAGCTGACCATCCCGCCCGTAGCGAAGCGACCGATCGTGCCCGCGCCGGCGATCCGGGCGATCGAGACATCGCCAACGCGATCACGCGGCCCCGAGCCGGTGCGGAAACAAAAGGGATCGTGCGGCAGGTCAACCGGCAGTCAGACGCGCCAGCTTCTTTTGGTCGAGTGCGGAGCCGCAATAGGTGACGGCGAGCCTGCCACCTGGCGCGACCCCACTGATTTGGAGAGCCGGGATCAGGCCGCGCCGTTGCGCGCTTGAGCCTGAAGCTCGGGGCGGCACCGCGGGCGTCAATGTTCGGACCGTCGAGTCCGACGAGCCACGCGAGCGGATGGTTGCCTCGCGGTTCGGCGCGGCAGGACTCCGGGCCTATCGGCGCATCCAGGTGGACCGCGTTCCGGATTCACTCGCCCTCGCGGCCATTGTGTTCTTCGGCACGCTTACCAGCTCGCGCCGTTGGTCGACGGAGTGGTGCGGCATTTGGCGCGGGTCGAATAGGAATTTGTGCTGTGAGTTCATCGCCCACGCCGATGGAGCAGTTGCCGGGATCCCATTTCTGCTGTCGTTCGGATCCCGCCTATGTCGCGGTCCTGTGGAAACAGGCTCGCATGGTCCTTCCCATCGCCGAGGTGATGCGGCCGGATCTGGATGCTCTCCCGACCGGTCCGACCGACGCCTCGCGGGCGGCCTGCGAAACGTGATCGCGGTCGGCCGACGATTCTCGATCCTCCCCGGGTTTCTGTCCTCGCGCTTGGGCCGCGAACGCTGTCGCTGGCGCCGCGCGCTGACGCTCGCGGCGGGGCCGCCGTGCGGGTTGGCAGTTGGATCTTCCCGACCGCAGCCATGGCGATCATGAGCCATTACTGCGACACCCGCAGTCGAACCGTTGACACGCACGCACGGGTGCGCGCTACGGCCGAGCCGCTGAACCCGGCTTGTGTTCGTGCGATGCGGGCGAGCACGCGGGGACGCCGCCGGTAGACCCTGAGCGCGGTCCGCGGCCGATCTGCGACGATCGTCCGATGACGGTCGAAGGGCTCGTCACTCGGCTTGGCTCCGATGGGCAGGAGTTGCTCGAGGCTCTGCTTCAGAGCACCGCCGAGGCGGTGTACGCCGTTGATCACGCCGGTCGGGTGCTGTACGCCAATCCCGCGGCGGTCTTGACCCTCGGCTTCGACTCAGAGGATGAATTGGTCGGGCACCCGAGCCACGCCATGATTCATTACGCCCGTCCGGACGGCTCACCTTTTCCGGAATCCGAGTGCCCGCTCCTGCGGCCGCGAGCCACCGGCCAGGCGGTGCGGGTCGACGAGGACTGGTTCATTCGGCGCGACGGAGCGTTCGTCCCGGTCGCGTACTCGTCGGCGCCTGTGAGCGTGGCCGGTCAGCGGGGGGCGGTGGTCGTGTTTCGCGACATTTCCGAGCAGCGCCGCGCTGAGGCGGACCGGCGGCGGGCCGAATCGGTTCATGCTTCACGCGTGCGCATCGTCCAGGCTGCGCTCGAGGAGCGGCGCCGGCTGGGGCGCGATCTGCACGACGGGGCCCAGCAGCGGCTGATCAACGTGATCTTCGCCCTTCAGGTCGCGACACGCGGGGAGGTCGGCGCGGAGGCGCGCCGCGCGATCGCGGACGCGATCGAGGAGACCCAGAGGGCGATCGGTGACCTGCGTGACCTCGGCGCTGGGCTGCATCCGTCGGTACTCACAGATCGCGGATTACGGGCGGCGATCACCTCGCTCACGGCTCGCACACCCGTTCCGGTCGCGGTCGATGTCCCGGATATGCGTTTGGTCGCCATCGTCGAGAGCACGGCGTACTTCATCGTTGCCGAAGCGCTTGCGAATGTGGCAAAGCATGCCGAGGCGTCGGAGGCGAGCGTGCGGATGTGGGTCGAGGCTGCATGCCTCACCGTCGAGGTCACCGACGATGGTCGCGGTGGAGCGGTCGCCGAGGTTGCGAGCGGCTCGGGACTCGCCGGTCTGCAGGACCGAGTCGCCGCCATCGGTGGGACATTGTCAATCGAGTCGCCGGTTGGTCGGGGGACCAAGCTGGTGGCGGGGTTGCCGCTCGAGCCGGCGGTCAGCTCGGCCGCAGGAGCGTGAGTACAGCCAGCACGCGCCGGTGCTCGAGCGGTTCGTTCCCGAGGCCGAGCTTGAGGAAGATCCGTCCGACGTGCTTCTCCACCGCCGCGAGCGTTACGTGGAGGGTCTCGGCGATTCCGAGGTTTGACTTGCCCTCTGCCATCAGCGTGAGGACCTGCCGTTCGCGGGGGGTCAGGGCGTCGAGCGGGTCGTGCTTGCGTCGGCGACCGATCATCAGCGCGACTATCTCCGGATCGAGCGCGGACCCGCCGGTGGCCACGCGGCGGACTGCGTCGGTGAACGAGCCGATGTCCGCGACGCGGTCTTTCAGTAGATAGCCGACGCCGCGGGCGTCGTCGCCGATCAGATCCATCGCGTAGGCCTCGTCGCGGAACTGGGAGAGCATAAGAATGCCCGTATCGGGATGCTCGCGGCGGATCGTGATCGCCGCCCGCAGGCCGTCGTCCGTGTTGTCGGGCGGCATCTGCACGTCGATCACAGCGACATCGGGATGGTGCGCGCCGACCTTGCGCCGGAGATCCACGGCGTCCGCGCACTGAGCGACGACCTCGAACCCGTTTTCGGTCAGCAGCCGGGTCAGCCCCTCGCGCAGGAGCAGCTGATCCTCGGCCACCACGACTCGGAGCGGGGTCATACCTCAGGACCGATGGTAGGGCTAGCCCGACATCGACCGTCGGGTGCACCGAGTTCGTTTGGCGGCTCATCGGGCAGATGTCGCGCGCTTTGGCAGGGATGCTGACTGAAGACCATTACCGACCCTCAAGGAATCAAGATCATGTCTGACTCGACTCTCCCTCGATCGTCTGAAACAGCGAACCGGGCACCCGCGTCGGGTGACATCGGGATGCTCGTCCTGCGCTACGGCATTGGCATCGCGATGGTTCTCGGCGGCGTTGTCGTTCTGATCACCTCGCCCGCCGGTCTCGGGGTCGACGGCTTCGCGATGGCCGCCGGCGGAGGCCTCTCCGTGCTGTTGCTCAACTTCATGTACCGCCTGAGCGTCAGCAGCGAACGCGACCGCCTCGAGGAGGAACGCGCCCGACAGTACTTCGATAAACACGGCGAGTGGCCGGAGGAAGAGGAGCGCACCCCGGGACGCAAGTGGACACTCCCGGCCGGAGCGGTGATGGCGAACGGCGAGATAGTGCGTTGCGGCGTTGCTGCACCCGGGTCTACCGGCGCCCCGCCGGCTCGGTAGCCATGACCGCACGGATTGCAGTAGCCGGCCATTGAGGACACGGCGGCGCGCCGTGTCGAACCTACCGGCTGCTGCACCGACCCTTGTGAAATCAGGAGGAACACCGATGCTGACCAATAGGTTCACCCGCCGGTCGTGGCGGCGGACAGCCGCGACGACAGCGCTGGGGATGATGGTTGCAGGCGCGAGCTGCGTTGCCGCACCGGCTCACGCGGCCCCGATTCCGAAACGCGTCCTCGCCTCGCGGGCGTGGCACCCGCCGCGTGCGCAGGTGGGGCATGCCGTCTCCCTGAACGCACGCGCGCCGCTGGGGGCCGCACGGGGCCAGAAGCTGGCCTACAGGTGGACGATCGTAAGGCGGCCGCGGGGTTCCCGGGCGCGGCTATCGTCCGCATCGGGCGCTCACCCGCGGTTGCGTCCCGACGTACCGGGGACTTACGTGCTTCAAGCCACGATCGGCGAGATCCCCTCCACGCTTCGCGGTGGCAGCTCGGCCGCAGGCCGCGTACTGTGCACGAGGCGCTGCTCGACGCGGCGGATCCGCCTGTCGGTAGCGGTCGCGGCCGGCCCCCTCGGCGCGCCGGTCGACACGATCGCCACCCAGAACGGCACGTTCGGCGTACAGGTGGGCGGCACGTTCTACGCCGCGCCCGACCAGAACGATGCGCTGCAGCTGGTCGTCCTCGACCGGAGCACGCTCGCGCTCGTCGCGAACCTGTCATTCCCCAACACCGACCAGGGGGCGCTTGAGCTCGAAGGCGCCGTCCACACTGTCTCCAGCGCCGACCTGGTGATCATCAGCAAGCCCAACTATGCGCTCACGAACGCCAGGCCTTCCGACATCGGGGCGACCACCTCGATCGAGTTTGCGCTGGGGGAGATTGGGGTCAATCCGCAGGCAATCGGCCCGATGGTTGCGACCGGGACCACACGATGCGCCTCGATCGGCCAATGCAGCGCGTTCTCCGCGATCGGGATCCCCGGCCTGCCCGCCGGACAGGGCCACATCAATCCGGGGTTGAGCTCGCTGTCCGGCTCCGGTCAGCAGGGCGGAGACCTGCACGGCTACCTCCGCCAGGATCTGAGCTCGAACGCGAACTTCGCGTTCGTCGACGACACCCGGGTCGCGTTCGACACCGGCGATCCGAACGCGGATCCGGCGGTGGTAAACGTCGGGAGCACCGAGCCCGGCTCCCCAGAGCGGCAATGGACCTACACGTCGTCGAACCTCTCGGGCGGGGCCGGGTTCTTCGTCCTCGTGCTCGATGCGGGAAGCCTCGCGGACGAGGCTCAGCAGACGTTCACCGATGACGCTGCCGGCATCAGCGCGATGGCCGCCCTGCTCAACCAGTGGGACAGCAACCCGGCCGCGCTGGTGATCGTGCGCTCGATCGGCCACGTCGGCGGGACCGCGGTCGGACCCGCGTGGTATGCGGTCGCCAATGACCTGCAGGCGATAGGCGCCAGCAAGTTCTACTTCACCGCGCTCAACGGCACCAGCAGCGACATGTACGCCCAGGTCGGACCGGCCAGCCAGGCAGGGTACCCGAGCGCATGGACGCAGGTCGCCAGCGTCGAGCGCAGCGGTACCGGTCGCCTAACCGGGCTGCTGGCCCGCAATCCGGGCGGCCAGTTCTATCCGGCTGAGTCATACCCGACAACGCTCCAGGACCCGAGCCGGCCGCTGGCGGCCACGCTACCCGGCATCGTCTCGCTGCCGGCCACTGCGTGGCCCGACCGCAGCACGACCGGCGACCAGAACGTGCTCGCCTGCATCGCCCGGCACATCAATCCGCTCGGGCCGCTCCAGACGCCGATCGAGTCCAACTACACCAACCTCAACGACCAAGACGACTGGGCCGCCTGGGCAACGACGATCACCGGGGCAAACTACTACCAGACACTCTCCGGGTACTCGGATTGCGCTCCGTTCACCCAGAGCGACTTCGAGCAGGTCACCGGCCAGCTCGCGAAGGAATGGACCGCCGTACCACTCGTGTGGTCGATGATCGAGAGCCTGCAAGCGCCGCTGATCGACGCCCAGGGCAACGCCACCCAGATCGCCTCGGTCGTCAACACAGTCAACGACGACTTCACGACAACCTCGCCGCAGACCGCACAGGTCGACGGCCTGGCGTTCACCAGCGACGTGCTGTGGCTGGTCAGTTCACTCCCCGGTCTGGACGACATCGCTGGGCCGTTGAACGCCATCGCGGCGGGGTTCGCGATGGCGTCCGACCTCAACAACAGCCCCTCAGGGGCCAACATCACCGAGCAGACCGTGACCACGACCGGGGCGAACCTCGGCAACACGCTCGAGCAGCAGTACAGCACCGACATCCTCGGCCTCAGCGAGGTCGGCGATCTCCTAGTCAGCGACTGGACCAAACTCCAGGACGCCGCGCAAAACGCCAGCGACACCGCGAACGCCGCCGCTGACTGGTCGTGGAACACGAGGCAGGCGACTCTCGCCAGCAACCAGCTGGTCCTGGCCGCCCGGCGCCAGGCATACCGGACACTGTTCCCGCTGGCGTACCCGTTGTGGCGCGTCAGCGCCGGCACGGTCCCCGGCAGCACCGACAACGGCCTGAAGAACTACGCGTGCTGGAGCTACAAGTTCAGCCCCGGGAACCTCCCGTTCGACACGACGACGCCAACGTATGGCGAGTTCCCCGTCGACGCGGCGACCGGGAACGGGGTCGAGCAGTGGCTGTTCGCCACGAACAACACCGACCCACTCCAGGTGTACCCGAAGAACACGAATCAGGTCGTCTACCCGACGCAGCCGATCCTGAACGACCTGTTCGCTTCCCAGGACGACGCCTACCAGAACGGCAACCCGCTGTTCTCGAGCGAGCTCGGGTTCGCGGCCGAAGCCACCAGCAACGGGACGGTGCACGTCGTCACCGTCACCCATTACGTGCCGACGGACGTCGATCCGAACTCGGACATGCAGGGGTGCCAGTACACAGTGACGCCGTGAGCTGCTGAACGCCGCACACCGATCGTGCCACGCGCGCCCCCGGGTCTCCCGGGGGCGCGGGCACGTTCACAGGTCACGGCGGTCGCTGATCCCGAGCCTCTGCATCGCACGGTAGAGGTGCGACTCGGCCGTGCAGACCGATAGCACCTGGCGGAGCGGTTCTCACCCGCGCTCTCAGCCACCCTCCAGCTGCTGGGACAACCGTATGGCATGGATCACGGTTCGCGCTTCGCGCGCTCCCAGACGGTCTCCGCCTACCGGCTCGACGAGGAGGTCAACCGGATCGCCACGCTGTTCCTCGCAGCCGCTCGATTTGCTCGGCCGCGCTCCGCACTGAGCCACAGGAGCGCATGGCAGGCCCGTATCAACGTAGTTGACTGGGCAGAGCTAGGCGCGGGGGGCGAGGATCTGATCGCGACCACACGCCATCCGGCTGCCGGCACCGAGCACCGAGCCACGAGCTCCAAGCGACGCGCCGGCTCGACGCTTCCAGCCAGGGTCGCACCAGGGGAAACGCGGAGGCCTCGGTCATTTGCGCTAGCGGGGAAAGCTTGACCTGGTTGGCTGGTTGTGGTTGCCTGCTCCCGGCGGGCGGCGCGACCGGGGAGGGGCGAGCGAGGTGAAGGAACCCATTGGATAAGTCGGCTACCGGGTCCGCCGAGGGCCCAAGACAAGTCGTGGCCCAGCCACGAAGCGAGGAGCTGAAATGAAGCGATTGATGAGGGGTCGCGGCATCGCTGCAGTGATCGTGTCGATCGTCGTGGTGGCTGTCGCTGCCACCGGGACAGCAAGCGCCAGCAGCAACCACGCTGCCGTCAAAACGACGGTTCACCGCGCGATCGTCAGAGGGAGTGCCGGACCGGTGACGAGGACGTTCTCGTTCATCGGAGCTCCCGGATCCAAGACCGCCACCATTGTGAGCATCGACGGCCTGACGATCAATGCACGCTGTGGCTCAGCCGGCCAACCTGTGATCTTCGCGTTCTCAGGCGTGGCCAAGTCGGACATCTTAGGTCGGATATTCGATGGGCTCGGTCGCCTGCATGTCATCCGCAACACGTCGTTCGGCCCCAACGTCAGCGTCGCCCTCTCGACCACCAGTGGTGACTTCGACGGGAGCGGTACCGTGCTGTTCGAAACACCCGCGGGCAAGGTAGTCACCGTCAACTACGGATTTGACAACGCGACGACACTCGGCAAGCAGAACGTCTGCACGGTCTTCGGGTCAGCTATAGCGTCCTAAGCCACTCGGCGTTGGCGGTCCGCCCGCCCAACGGACCGCCAACGCCCACACCGCAGACTCAAGCTCGCTCGTCGACGAGTCAGGCAGCGCCCGCCGCCAACGAACGATGGCCGTCCGCGTGAACCAGCGCCGCGGTCGAGTCCCCCACCGCCGGCAGCACCCTCCTGCGGCGCTCCCGCGACTTCGGTAACGCTGGCAGTGCTACTCGTTTGAAGACTTCTGTTCAGAGGGCGTGCCCAGTGCAGGCTCCCGGTTCATCTCCGCCAAGCCTCGCGCGGCGCGCCCGCACTATTGCCTCAGCCGGCTACGACACCTCTGAACACCCGGCGCATAACCCTCGCGGAAGCGCGAACGGGGCTCGAGGCAACCTCGACGGCAACCCGTGCTCAGGCCCCCGACATGCTGACGCGGCACGTATCCCAGGAACGCTCGCGCTCAACCGGCGAGACCCACCATCCCTCGGGAGACAAGACGCATCGACGGCGGCTCGAGCGCGGTCGCCGCCTGGACGGACGCTTTCACCGTCCGCCACCACCTCGCATCGCGCGATCGGTTTTGACGAGGGAGTCGCACTGATCGGGCGCACCGGCGGCCGCAACATTCGATAGCGCCTCCTGGCCCGGTCTTACGCTGCGAGCTCAGGCAGTACGTCGCGGGCGAAGCGCTGTAGCGACTGCCGGACCGCTTCCGCATCGCTATCGAGCGACGCCGGGACGACGATCAGCCGCTCAATCCCGCAGGCTCGAATCGCCGCCAGGCGATCACGCACCTCGTCTGCGGGTCCGGCGATGGCGAACCGGTCGATGAAGTCGTCGTCCAGCCGCTGGGCAAACGCAGCGCCGGTCTCGCCGTGGCGCGCCTGCTGATAGCCGGCGGCGGCCTTTGCGACCCCGCGCCTGGTGGGCTCTGAGAGGGGGATCGCGCTCTCGGCTGCCGAGGAGAAACGCGCGAACGTGGCGACGCTGCCGCGAACGAGCTCCCGAGCGCGGTCTCGGTCGGGATCGACCGCGACGTTGATATAGGCCCCGACCGCAAGGGTGTCAGATCCCGCCTGCCGCGCCGTGGCAACGCCCCAGCGCAACCGCTCGAGTTCAGCGCCAAGTGTCAGGTCGACGCCCTCGGCATTCCGCGCGGCGGCCGCGATCGTGCGGCGGCCGGTTGCAGCGACCTGCACCGGCACCTTCGGAAAATTGCTGCCGTAAAGCCACCGAATCCGGCAAGGCGAACCGGTCGGCAGCTGCACTTCCTCGCCGCGCAGGAGGGCTTGGAGCTCTTGCAGGCTGCGCTCGAAGGCGGCGACCGACAGACGGCGTTGTCCGATCTGGCTCAGCGCCGAGTCTCCCTGGGCGAAGCCGAGCGTCGCGCGCCCGTCGCTCTCGGCCTGCAGGGTCGCTGCCGCCGACGCAGTCACAGCGATGTGGCGGGTGACCGGGTTCGTCACGCCCGGCCCCAGCCGGACACGTGAAGTCGCGGCGGCGGCGAGCGCCAGCTCAACCCAGATATCGGCGGTCAAGTTCTGGCTGTCGGCCACCAGCAGCCCGGTGAACCCCCATTCCTCCGCGCTGCGCGCCAACTCGGCCACCCGCCCTGGGAACGCGAATCCATGTAGCCATAGCTCCATCTCACACATCATCGATCATCCCGTGTTTGATGGACGGCTCGAGGTCGAACATCGATGAGTGGCATGTTGGGGACGACGGCGGCCGCCGCCTTCACCGGAGCTGCAGACGGATCAATGCTTTGGGGCCGCGAAAGCGATCTTAGAGGTCCGGCCAGGCCGGAATCGCGCGCCGCGTCGGGTGTGATCAGCGACCGCCCAGCGATCTGGCGGGCGTCGTGCCCCCGGCGGCGCGAACGACTCTCGTGGTCTCCCCAGACTCCTCCCTCAACGCCGTCACGCGCATAGTTCGACTCCGCCGGCAGGGCCCGCCTCCGCGCGGGAAGCCGCGTCTGGCTGGCGAGTGCTCTAAAGATTCGCGTACTCCCGAAGCGGACGACTCCTACGGCGACGGGGCGCAGGTGGTTCGGCTAGGAGGCGGCATCGTCGCCGTCGGCACGTTCATCGGACCGGACGGCATCTGGTCAGCTCGTCGAGCGGTCGAGCGCGGGGTTGGCCTCGTCGCGCGCCGCGATTAGCATCGCTGGCATCGCCATGGCCGATGATCTTCCGCGCCGGCGAGGCCGGATTCTCAGCACAGCCCATCCTGGCCCTCGACTGCGCGAGGCTATTCGCTTGGACCGTTCGCGCGTTGCGGTCGCTGTAGCGGTGTCAAGCGCGGTTGGCTACGCGATTCCGCTGGTTGTGGGGCTCGCGACCGGCCGGCTCGCGGAAGGCGTCGCGGCTTCGGCAGGGGCGCTGATTGTCGGCTTTGCGAATCTGGGCGGCGGTTACCGGGTGCGAGCGGCGACGCTGTTCGCGACGACGCTCGCCGCCGGCGTGGCTGGGCTGGTAGGCGGCTTCGCCGGCGCGAGCGTCGTGGCCACGGTCGTGGTGTTGGGCGTGTGGGGGTTCGCTGGCGGGCTACTGGTGGCGCTTGGGACCAGGGCCGGGTTGGTCGGAATGCTGTCGACGTGGGCGCTGCTGTTGGCGGGAGACCTGAACCTCCACGGGGGGGCGGTCCTGCACGAGGCGTGGCTGATCACCGCAGGCGGACTGGTTCAGACGGGGGTCGCGATCGCCGCGTGGCCGCTGCGCCCGTTCGCCGCTGAGTCGCGGGCCGTCGGGGACTCCTTCCGCTCGCTTGCCGCCTACGCACGAGCCCCGACCACGCCGGGGCTTCAGAGCACTGCCGCCGCACTCGCGGAGGCAACCGAGACCATCGGGGCGGACTCTGCGCGGACCGGGGAACGCGGCGCGCTGCGGACGCTGGTCGAACAAGGTGAATGGGTCCGGCTGGAATTGGCAGCGCTGGCCCGATCGCATCTGCCGGGCGTCGACGCGACCCTGCGAGCGGCTGCGAACACCTTG
The DNA here is from genome assembly GCA_963701945.1 of uncultured Solirubrobacterales bacterium. Classification (GTDB taxonomy): domain Bacteria; phylum Actinomycetota; class Thermoleophilia; order Solirubrobacterales; family Solirubrobacteraceae; genus Palsa-465. Next base: position 133,912 of record CAVPBV010000007.1, read on the forward strand.
GACGACCTCGCTGCAAGACGCATGTCGGCGTCATCGCTCCGGGCTCTCAGACGCACCGCACAAGGGATCGACGAGCCTGTCGCGCGCCGCCGTGCAGCGCGCCTCGTCGGATGGATCACAGCCGCGAGCGCCGAGAGCCGCGTCGGCGCGCCGGGCGCGGAGCCACCGCGGCACCCGGTCCGCGCGATGCGCGGCGAGCTCGCGCTGCGCTCCAGCGCGTTTCGTCACGCAGCGCGGCTATCGGTTGCACTGATGGTCGCGGTGATCGCATACCGAGGCCTTTCGCTCGGCTCGGGTTACTGGGTCCCGCTGACGGTTCTGTTCGTGCTCAAGCCCGACTACGGGACGACGATCGCGCGTGGAATCGGGCGGGCTATCGGCACGATGGCCGGCGTCACGATTGCATGGGCGATTGTCACGCTGTTCTCGCCCTCGGACGCCGCGATCGTAGTCCTGCTCGCGGTCCTAGCCGGCGCGGCGTACGCGGTCTACCGTGCCAACTACGCGCTGTTCTCGGTTGTGCTGGTTGTGCTCGTCGCACTGTTGGTGGAGTTCAGCGGCGGCTCGCCGGTCGGTGCCCTGATCGACCGCATCGTCGACACCGCGGTTGGCGCCGCGATCGCGCTCGGGGCGTTCACGCTCTGGCCCACTCGCGAGGCACCCGAGACCCACGAGCGCCTGGCGGCGTTCGTCACAGCGCAAGGCCTCTGGCTCGACGCGATCCTGAACGCTTACTCGGACGATGGTGACCGGCGGCTGCTTCGGCCAACGCGACTCGCGGCCCGCCGCGCACGCGTCGAGGCCTGGGACTCGGTGCGGCTCGCGTTGGCCGAGCCGCCCCGCCGGCGTCCCGACGCACGACCCTTGCGCGCGGTGCTGACCGCGATGGACGACGTGAGCGAGTCTGCGTTGGTCCTGGCCGCAGCGGTCCATGACGGCGCACGAGCGCCGCGCGAGGCGCTCGCCCCATACATCACCGCGCTGAGCGGCAGCTTCGACGAGATCGCTGCCTCCATCCGCGACGGTACCTGGGCGAGTCCATGGCTGCCCCACAACGAGACGCTCGCACTCAACGAACACGATCCGGCGCTCGCGACCACCGCAGCTGAGGCAATGAGCGTAATCGCCGCGCTCGAGCGGCTCGAGCGGACATGGGGCGAGCCACAGCCCCCCACCGGGCCATCGGCTGATAGTCGGTCGACCACTCGGCCTCCGAAGGGACCGTGACCCGACAAGCGTGATCCAGCGGGGTCCGGCCTCCGTAGGGACCGTGACCGACAGGCGTGATCCAGCATCGTCCCGTGACCTGCCGGAACATGACATGGCATGCGACCGTGATACGTCATGGTGCAACGCGAAAGGCGCGCCTATGCGGGCGATCGCATTCAGGTCGCGGCGCCCAGCGACCGCACGAGTGCATTGGCGACGTGCGACGCGATGTCGCACGTATTGAGTGGACTACTGGAATTGGAGATCGACTGATGTGAGTTGAGCGTGTAGTCCCAGGTCCGTGTTCGATGGCCTGTCCCCGACCCTGGCGTGCGTCGTCCGGCTCCTGGTCGGCGGGGTGCGAAGCACCGGGGGGAAGCCTAAGTGGCGGTCCGTTCCATCCGGGCCGCGCGGGCGAGGGGAAGACCGGACGGGTCTGCGACACGAGGTCGCACGCAGTGAGTGAACACGTTGATTGGAGGTTCGAACATAGATCGAAGGCGTAGTTCCAGGCCCGTGCTCGTGGCCTGGCCTCGGCCTGACGTGCGCCGCCGGCGTCCCCGGCGGGGTTCGAAGCTCAGGCAAAAGCCCGAGGGCGCCCGTTCCATCCGGGGGCTACAGGCGAGAGGCAGAGCGGACGGGTGAAGAACTTAAACCTCCGACCGATGTCTCGTTACGGTCAGCTTCGCCGATGGGATGCTGTAGCGGAGCACAAGGACTCGCCGCTGCGAAGCGGCAGGCGCCGGCTGGGAAGCCCGCCCAGTCGGGATGAGCACCGCCGTCCTCGGGACACAGGAGGCACCCACCCCGCTCGTAGCTCGCGCGTGCGAAACGTGGTAACCCCCGTCGTGGTCCGGGCGGCGACGTCCGGTAAGCCGACCGTGAGGAAGGCCCAGTCCCTCGGCGGGAATCGGATGGCCGAGAAGCGAAGGCCGGCAGCGGAAACGCAGCAGGAAACCGGGACGTGATGGCTGGCTCCTCCAGGCCGGCGGTCCCGGATAACTGGCCGGATACCGGGCCTGGTGCCCGGGCGCGAAAGCGTGCTGACGCGGTCAGGTGAGCCTGTGAAGAGGAAGATGACCGAAGCCCCGGAACCGAAGGACAAGTTGGACGCCGCGACCATGGTCGTGGTGAACGGACCGGAGGACGCGGCCTTCGACTGGCACGCCATTGATTGGCGGCGGGTCGAGGACGATGTACGGCGGCTCAGACAGCGGATCTTCACGGCGTCAAAGGCGGGGGACCTCGCAAGGGTCCGCAACCTACAGAAGTTGATGCTCCGCTCGCGCGCCAACACGCTGTTGAGCGTTAGGCGGGTGACGGAGCGCAACGCTGGTCGCATGACAGCCGGCGTGGACGGTGAGGTGGTGCTCTCCCCGGAGGCTAAGGCGAACTTGGTCGACAGGGTGCAGCGCCAGACCGAGCCGTTCACGGCGATGCCGGTCAGGCGGGTGTATATCCCCAAGCGGGGCAGCAGCACCAAGCGCCGTCCGCTCGGTATTCCTGTGATTCTCGACCGGTGCCATCAGGCGCGGGTGGTGAGCGCGTTGGAGCCCGAGTGGGAGGCCAGGTTTGAGCCGAGGTCCTATGGGTTTCGGCCCGGCCGTGGCTGTCATGACGCGATCGACGCGATCCATCGCACAGCGTGCGGAGTGAGCACGAAACGACGGTGGGTGCTAGACGCGGATTTGGCGGCGGCGTTCGACAAGATCGCCCACGATCACATCCTGGCGATGCTCGGCACGTTCCCCGCAACGGGGATGATCCGCGCGTGGTTGAAGGCGGGTGTGGTCGAGCACGGTCGGCTTCACCGCACCGAGGAGGGAACCCCTCAAGGCGGTGTCGTCAGCCCTGTGCTGTTGAACGTCGCCCTGCACGGGATGGAGAAGGCCGCCGGCGTCCGCTACCACACCACCGGCAGAGCTGCCGGATGGGCGGTCGCAGGCACACCGGTGCTGATCAGGTACGCCGACGACTTCCTCGTGCTCTGCCACACCAGGCAGCAAGCGCTCGAAGTCAAGGCCAGGCTCGCCAGCTGGCTGGCGCCCAGGGGCCTGTCCTTCAACGAGGACAAGACGCGCGTCGTCACCCTCCACGACGGACTCGACTTCCTGGGGTTCAACGTCCGCCGGCATGGCGACAAGCTCCTGATCAAACCCAGCAAGGCGGCTGTGAGACGGATCCGGGACAGACTCCGCACCGAGCTGCGCTCCCTTCGCGGGAGCAACGCCCGCGCGGTAATCAGAAAGCTCAACCCGATCATTCGCGGGTGGGCCAACTACAACCGCGGCGTGGTCTCCAGCGAGACGTTCTCGGCGCTGGATGACTACATGTGGAAACTGACCTACAAGTGGACGCTGTTCACTCACCCGAACAAACCGAGGGCCTGGATCATCCCCAGATACTTCGGCCAGTTCAACAAAGCCAGGCGTGACCGATGGGTGTTCGGTGACCGCGCAAGCGGCGCCTACATGCAGAAGTTCGCCTGGACCAGGATCGTTCGGCACTGGATGGTTCAAGGCGCGGCGTCCCCGGACGACCCCGCCCTGGCCGCCTACTGGACCGAGCGACGACGCAGGACCCCACCCCCAACGATCGCCAAAGCCAACCTGAAGCTCTTCGAAGCCCAGGATGGCCGCTGCTCGGTCTGCGGGCACTGGCTCCTGCCCGTCGATGAGCAGCCGCAAAGCCCACGCGAGTGGGAGCAATGGCTGCACGCCGCCCGCGCGACGATCATCCAAACCGCCGTGTGGGAGCTCGACACCACCGACGTATCCGACCGCCGTCTCATCCACGCCAACTGCCACGCCGGGCATTCCGCCCACGCGGGCAAAGGCCCAGCATTTCTGTCCGCCCGAGAGCCTCTGGGGCTTGCTTGAGCCGTGTGCGGTGAAAGCCGCTCGCACGGTTCTGAGGGGAGCCCGGCGCAGCGATGCGCCGGGCTTACCCGGTGAATTGCTTGAACCCTCGTTGATGCCTCGTAATAGGGGCCCGCGCCGATGGGATGGTTGGCGGGGTGCAGGGACTAGCCGCTGTGGAGCGGCAGGCGCCGGTCGAGCACGTCCCCCAGACCGGGAGGAGCACCGCCGTCCCCGGGGTATAGGGGGCACCCATCCCGGTCGCAGCTCGTTCGTGCGGAACGCGGTAACCCCGCCGGGGTCCGGCCGTTGGCCGGTAAGCCGACCGTGAGGAGGGCCCAACTCCCTGGCGGGAACAGGATGGCCGAGAAGCGAAATGCGCCGCGAGGCGCTCTGTTGTATCCCCGGTGCAGCCGGGAGGAACTCGAAGGAGGGTTCTTGGGTCCAATGGCTTACCCGGATCCGAAAGGTGAAAGGAACAGCAGCATGCCAGCAAAGCGATGGTCAGCCCAGGTGTCGGGGTTGTGGTGTCGCGGGACCCGTGTGATATGGCGAAAGCCGGATTGCCTAAATCCCAATCTCCAGACGACGAAACTCGGCGTCCGCCGGAACGGCACTTGTTACCGGCGCCACGCTCTGCGACGACATCGTTCGCTGGTCGTCGCAACCTTCGGAGCGTGGAGCGTTGCCCAGTGAGGGCAATCAAGGAGATGAGTGGGACGCCTACGTCACGCTCGGACGTACAACAGAGACGAACGCGGGATCAACCCTCGGGGCGCGAGCCCCAGGGTGACGGAGTGCCCATAGTAGTCGTGGGAGTCGCGACCCACCAGGGAGGACGGGAGAGCCGTCCACAGGGCGAAGGGGCACAGGTGGCTGGACATCGAAGAGCCGGGAGGTATGCGTAATGCAGAGCGCCGAAACGGTCCTGGATGTCCTCCGTGAACGCGGCAGGCGCGGCCTGCCACTAGATGAGCTGTATCGGCAGCTGTTCAACCCGCAGCTGTACCTGCTGGCCTACGGGCGCATCTACTCCAACAAGGGAGCGATGACCCCCGGACCCGACGCGGAAACCGCGGACGGCATGACGCTGGGCAAGATCGAGCGCATCATCGACGCGTTGCGTCACGAGCGCTACCGGTTCAAGCCCGTCAGGCGCCACTACATCCCGAAGAAGGACGGGAAGCAGCGGCCGCTTGGTCTGCCATCGTGGTCGGACAAGCTACTCGGCGAAGTGATCCGCCTGCTGTTGGAGGCGTACTACGAACCGCAGTTCTCCGACCGCTCCCACGGTTACCGACCCGGTCGCGGCTGCCACACCGCCCTGCGCGACGTGGCCGTCTCATGGACCGGGACGACCTGGTTTATCGAGGGCGACATCTCCCACTGCTTCGACCAACTCGACCACTCGGTCATGGTCGAGACGCTGGGCGAGAAGATCCACGATAACCGGCTGCTTCGGCTCATCGGCCAGATGCTGCGCGCTGGGTACCTCGAGGACTGGGTGTGGAACGCCACGCTCAGCGGCGTGCCGCAGGGCGGGGTGCTCTCCCCGTGCCTGTCCAACATCTACCTGGACAGGTTGGACAAGTTCGTCGAGACGGTCCTGTTGCCGGGATACACCCGAGGCGTGCTCAGGAGCCCCAATCCCGAGTACAACAGGGTCAGCAGTGCGCTCCACCGTGCCCGCAAACGTGGTGATCATGCCGCGGTGCGGGCGTTGCGCAAGCAGCAGCGCAGCCTTCCGACAGGGGATCCATGCGATCCTGGCTATCGGCGGCTTCGCTACGTCAGGTACGCCGATGACATCCTGCTCGGGTTCGCCGGACCGAAGGCCGAAGCCGAGGAGATCAAACGTCGCCTCACTCAGTTCCTGCAAGAAGATCTCACGCTGGAGCTGTCCGAGACAAAGACGCTGATCACCCACGCCCGCACCAGCACGGCAAGGTTCCTCGGCTACGAGATCACCACCCAGCACGCCAACCAGATCATCACCGGCGGCCGACGAGCGGCCAACGGCAGCATCCGGCTACGCGTACCTGACGACGTGATCAAGGCCAAATGCACCCGATACATGTCTCGGGGAAAACCCGAGCGTCGGCCTGAGCTACTGAATGACGAGGACTCCTCGATCATCAGCCGCTACGGGGCCGAGTACCGGGGCATCGTCCAGTACTACCTGCTCGCCGGCGACGTCCATCGACTCGACCGGCTGCACTGGGTCATGGTGACCTCGCTATTGAAAACGCTGGCCGGCAAGTACGACTCGTCGGTGTCGAAGATGGCCCGCAAGTACGGGGCCACAATCGAGACGCCGCACGGGCCGCACAAATGCCTACAGGTCAGCGTCAACCGTGGCGAGGGCAGGAAGCCGCTGGTCGCGACATTCGGCGGTATCCCGCTCCGACGGCAGCAGAACGCGGTCCTGCGGGACCGCGAACCAGTCCTGGCAACCTCCCGCCGCAAAGAGCTGGTCCACCGGCTCCTCGCGGGACGGTGTGAGCTCTGCGGGCAAGCGGACGAGGTCCGCGTGCACCAGATCCGCAAGCTCGCCGATCTCAACAAGCCCGGACAGCCCGATCCACCCGAGTGGGTGCAAGTCATGACGCGACGGCGACGCAAGACCCTCGTGGTCTGCGAAGCCTGCCACGCCAGCATCCATCACGGGAGGCCAACCGCGTCAATCACGGAATAGTCGCTGGAGAGCCCGGTGAGCTGAAAGGTTCACGCCGGGTTCGGGAGGGGGCCAGAGGAAACGGAGCCATACCGCCACCGCGCCTCTGGCCTACCTCAGCCGCCGGCGGCCGAAAGGCGACGGGAAACCGCGGCGGGTTGATCAGCCCTTCAGCTGATCGCGATGGATAACTGGCCGGATACCGGCCCGTGTGGCCGGGCGCGAAAGCGGGCCGACGCGGTCAGGTGAGCCCAGCGGGAGAAGATGATGTGACGCCCGAACCGACGGACAAGTTAGACACCGCGACTCGAGTCGCGGTGAACGGACCCGAGGGCGATCCACCCGATGTCGAATGGATCGTATGGCCTCACACCACCGGACCTAAAGGGCCTGCTCGAGCCGGATGCCCGGGAGACTGGCACGTCCGGTTCCTAGGGGGGCCCGGCGTCGCAAGACGCCGGGCCTACCCGACGTTTCGCGCCTTGGCCGAACCCGGTCCGGAGTAGCGCTCTTGCCACGTAGGGAGTCGCAACGGCCGAGCGACTTGGACGAGCGCAACCGGAGCGAAGCGGCCACGCCTCGACGACGTGGCCGCGTGACCGGCTGTCCCGAAAGGGTAGTCAGCCGGATGGCTCGCTGGTGGCTGCTCGTGCGGCCGAGCGGGAGCGTGGTCGCCGCGAGCAGTTCAGGGATCCGGCCCCCCAAACGGCGAAGCGCCCGGCCGGGCCGCGGTTGCGCGGTCCGGTCGGGCGCGAGTTGGGGGCGCGAGGACGAGGGTCAGCGCGTCTTAGCGACGCTGAAGCTGAGGCCGCTGCTTCGCTGGGTGAAAGTCGCGCGGCCTGCCGCCGGCGAGCTCGTGTTCCAACCGGCGATCGGCTTGCCGGCGCCGGCCAGGAAGCTCGTGAAGTCCGCCGAAGCCGTTCCGCAGTCCATGTTGGGGCTGGAGACGCTGTACCCGCCGGCCGGCAGATACGCCGAGCCGGCATGGTCGTTGTGCAGGACGGTGAAGCTGATGGCGGCGCAGCGGTCAAGGCGCGTGGGCCCGCCGGTCGACGAATGGGCCGCGACGACGCGGAGAGTGCGGACAGAGGCGACTTGCTTGTTGCCGAAGCGCAGGTAGACCGAGTAGACGCCGGGCTCGGTCGCGGGCGGAACGCGCACCGTCGTCTGATAAATGCCTTCGACCAGCGCCGGTGTCTGGACGGCCGGCATGCCGTTGACGGTGCGGGAGGACATGATCGCGTTGGACAGGATGGTGACGTTCAACCCGGCTCTGGCGTAGGCCAGACCGGAAATCGTCAGCTTCGCTCCCGGCTGTACCGTGTTCGCGCTGAGGCCGATCGTGAACGGCGCGCTCTTGGTGACGTGCGCCGCGGGCGGCGGCACCGCTGCGCCGCCAGACGATGCGGCGAGCGCGGCGGGCGCGCCGGCCAGGGCGGTGGCGGCGATGGCGCCGATGCTGGCGAGCTTCAGGGTCGAGATGCGTGAGCGACAGGGAAACATGGGATCTCCGTTTCGTTTCAGAGGGCGGCGCCTGCGGTGGGGAGGCGCTTTTCGCTGTTGCCCACGGTCTCACCCATGTGTGGTAGTGCCGTCCGTAGCCGGGTACGACACTTGATGAGCGGCACTACTACGTAGTAGGTCTGCGCGAGCCAGTCATGCTGGCCCAGCCCGGCCTACGAAGCGATCCGGCGGGGGGCGGGCGGCAGGCCGGCCGCATGGGCCAGCTCGCGGCGGTCGTTCACACCGAGCTTGTGCATCGCGCGGTAGAGGTAGGTCTCGACCGAGCGGACAGAAAGGACGAGACGTTCGGCGATCTCCGCGTTACTCAGCCCCTGCGCGGCCAGCGCGGCCAGCTCCGCCTCGCGCGCCGACAGCACGGCCGGCCCGTCACCGAGCCCGTCGATCGGTGGCGGGCTCGCACCCTCGCCGTCGACGAACAGGCGCCGGCTGTGCGCGGCCGCACGGCGCGCAGGGCCCTCTTGGCCTTCGCCGAGGAACGCGCCGGCGGCGTCCGCGGCCGCCTCGCAGCCGCAGCGCAAAGCCCCAATCGTCTCCAGCCGCTCGGCGGCGTCGAGGAGCACCGCTCCGTCCCCGTCGAGCAACCCGGCGGCGTGGGCGGCGGCTGCGGTGATCAACCGCGCATCGCTGCGAGCGTCCAAGTCAGCCAACATGGGAGCGACTGTCGCCGGCGGAGCGCCAGTTCGCAGCGCGTCGTAGGCGAGGAACGCCGCGTCGTGCGGAGAGGAAGCGATCTGCGCCCCGTCCAGCAGGACGCGCCACCCGTGCGCTGGGTCGCCTTCGGCGACGGCCGTCCACGCCTCGGCCCACCGGAGGTGTGGCAGCTGATTGGGCGGGGGCGGTTCCCCTCGCACCGCCGCCCGGCACCGCTCGAGCGCGACGCGCGCGGCGGCCGGCTCACCGGTGATGGCCGCGACCGCGCACTGATAGGCATGGGTGATGACGAGCAGGCCAAACGGGTCATGAAGCTCGTAGTGCAGCTGGGCCTCGGCGAGCCACCGGCTCGCGTCCCGGAACCGTCCCTGGGCGTAGCGGAGGTTCGCGAGCCCGAGCCCCGCTATGCCCGCCGCGCTGTGGTCCCGACTCCGCACTGCCGCCTGCATCGTTTTCGCACACCAGCGCTCGAGCTCATCCCAGCGCTCGCCGGTGTTCATGCAAATGCCGACCCAGAGTGCCGCGGAGCCTTCGTCGTAGACGTCCCGGAAGGGCACCGCCGGACGGAGGGCGAGCGCCAACCGGTACGCGTCTTGGCTGCGGCCGTCGTACGCTAGGCGCCGAAGCTGCGCGGTCTGAACGGCCCGCTGGCGATCATGGTCTGACCCGGTGGCATCAGACAGGATCGAGGCCCGCCGCCCACCGACGCCCTGACGCTCGCGCGGGAGGTGCGCATCGATCAGGTCGCGCAGGGGATCGAGACGGCGCTGCCACGAGGTGTCCGGCCACCACGTGCCCGCGCGCTCGAGGAGCGCGCGCAGGTCCGCGACGCGATTCAGGCCCCAGAACAGCACCTCGGTCTGCTGCTGCAGGTAGGCGATCACCATGTCCGGTTCGATCGCCTCCTCCGGCGGTCCGATCATCTGCTCGGCGTCGGCGAGCGTTGCGGCCGCCTCCTCGAAGCGGTTTCGTGCCGCCAGCGAGCGGGCGAGCAGCAACCACGCCTCCATTCCAGCCCCACCCTCGACGGCACGCTCGGCGAGCACCCCGGCAAGCTCGGGATCGCCGGTGGCGATCGCCGCCCTTGCGGCATCGCCGAGCAGCCGATGCGGGACGGATTCGCCGACCTCGATGAGCCATCGCGCAACGCGCAGCGACGCCTCGGGGGTCAGTGTCGCGTTCTGCTGGAGCGATTCGGCCAGCCGGAGTCGGAGCGCTCGCGCCCGCAGGCCCGGGAGTGAGGCCTCGAGCGCCTCGCTGTAGATCGGATGAGCCAAACGCAGGAGGGGATCGGTGGTGTTCTCATCGACGGTGATCAGACCCTCGGCCTCGGCGGATACGAGCGACTCGAGCGGCTCCAGGCGCGTGAGCTCAGACAGACGTAGCGGCTCGCCGAGGGCGAGCAGCTCGAGGCTGCGCCGCGCGCCATCGCCGAGGCCCGAGACCCGTGCGGACATGAGCTCGGCCAGCGACGTCGGCACATGCGGGCGACCGGACATCCACCACAACCCGTCTTTGAGGCTGAACGCACCGTCGGCTAGCAAGCCGCGCAGCAGTTCGGTGACGTGGAGCGCATTGCCGCGGCTGAGCTCCCAGATCCACTGCCGCACGCCGGCCTCGACCGGGCCACCGACGATCGCCTCCACCAACTGGTCGGTCTGCGACTCGTCGAGCGCTCCGAGCGCGAGCTGCTGTGCGCCGGCGTCCTTCCAAAGGGCCTGGATCGCGTCCGGACACGGCTCACCGCTGCACACGGTGACGACGATGAAGGCCGCCGACGTCCTGGCCAGGTGCAGCACGAGCGCGGCCGACGTAGGGTCGAGGTGCTGGGCGTCGTCGACGCCGAGCACGAGCTGTTTGCGCCCGGCGAGCTCGGTGAGCGCCTGCGCGCTCGTTCGCAGGACGGTCAGCGGGTCATCGGAGCCAGCGCTTTGCGGCAGCATTCCGGCCAGCGCGCCGAGCGGGATCGTCGCCGCACTGCGCGTCGCCTGCACCCATAGCGGCGCTGCGCCGGCAAGCCCGGCCTCGGCGAGCGCCGCCCGCGCGAGGCGTGTCTTGCCGACCCCGGACGGCCCGACGAGTACGCAACCGACGCCACCGCCCGCTCGGTTCTCAGCGATCGTCCGCAGCTCGAGGGCGCGCCCGATGAGCGGCGGGCCGAACTCCCCGATCACAGGTCCCGCCGGTCGCTCACGCCCAGCTTGTGCATGGCGCGGTAGAGGTGCGTCTCGACCGTCCTAACCGACACCGCCAGCTGGGCGGCCACGTCGGCATTGCTAAGCCCCTGGCGGACAAGCTCGACGATCTGGCCCTCCCGGGCGGTGAGCCCGACTCGATCCCCGCCCACCCCGTCGATCGTCGGTGGGTCGGTCCCCTGCCCGGGCACGTGGAGCTCGTGGGCGCGCGAGGCGGCGCGCCGTGCCGAATCCTGCCGCCCCTCATCGACGAAGATCGAAGCCGCCTGGGCGGCCGCCCTCATCGCGAAGCGGAGAGCACCGATCTCCTCGAGCCGGTCGGCGACCCGCATCAGCGCATCGCCGTCGCGAGCCGCCAGCGCCGAGGCGTGCGCCGCGTAGGCGTCGACCAGCGTTGCGTCGGCGCGCTCGGCGAGCCGTGCGAGCGCGGCGTTCACCTGGGTGGCCGGTGCCCCGGCGAGCAATCCGTCGTACGCCAGCTTTCCGGCCAAGCCGGGCATCGTGGCGGCGAACAGTTCGGCGGCGGCGAGGAACCCGTGCGCCGCAGCCGGGCCCTCCCGGGCGCACGCCGCCCAGACATGTGCGCGCGCGAGGTAGACCTGACGCGCAAGCGGCCGCATGCGAATGTGGTCTTCGATCACTCGCAGGTCCGCGAGCGTGGCGGCGGCACCCTCTGGGTCGCCCGTCAAGTATGCGATTCCGACCCGGAGCACGAGCACCTCGGCAAGCGTCCCGAACGCGTCCTCGTGCTCGAAATGCAGCTCGGCCTCGGCCAGCCAGCGCTCGGTGTCGCGGAAGCAGCCGCGCATGAAGGCCAGCTGGGCGAGCCCCAGCGCCCCCTGTGCCGCGGCCTCGGGATCGTGTCGCCGCACCCCTTCCACGAGGATCTGAGTCAACTCCGGTTCGAGCCCGACCCAGTCGGCGCCGGACTCGACACCGGCCAGCCGGAACGCCCCGAGGCCGACAAGGCCCGGGTAATCGCGCACCGGAATCGACGGGCGGCAGCTCCGGGCGACGGCCTGAGCCTCGTTCCACGCGCCGCCGTAGAAAAGCGCCAGTGCAAATCGTGGCTCGAGGGCGCGACGCGTGTCCTCGTCCATGGCCGGTTCCTGGAGCGCGGTCCGCACCGCTCGGATCGCACCCGGCAAGTCGTCGACGACCGCGCTCGGCATAGACACTCCGAGCAGCCCCCACCCCCACGCGGGCTCCTGCGACCACGAGCGCGCGCGCTCGAGGAGCGCGCGGGCAGCGCGCACGCGACCCAGCCCCCAGAACAGCACGCGCGTGCGCTGGTCGAGGTAGTCCAGGGCGAGTCGATGACCCGGCGCATCCGCCTCGATAGCTGCCAGCGTCTCCTCGGCGCCGAGGAACAAGCCACGCGATGCGAGGGCCCGCCCCAGCGCCAGCGCGGCCGGGAAGCCCGCGCCATCGGCGACCGCGATCTCGGCAAGCTCGGTGGCGAGATCCGGATCGCCGGCGAAGTTGGCCGCGTCCGCCCCGCTGACGAGCAGCTCGGGCGGTATTGGCGCATGGGCGTCGAGCAGCATCCGCACAACCCGAACGGTGTCCTCAGGCGTCAGCCGCTCGCGTCGCTGGAGCGTCTGCGCGAGTCGCACACGTAGTCCACGGGCGCGTAGTGCGGGAAGAGAGGCACGCAGGGCCTCCCCGTACAAGGGATGCGCGAGCCGGACCTCGTTCGACCCAGGCGCCACGACGATCAGCCCCGCGGCTTCCACCTCCGCCAGCGCGTCATACGAAGTCAGCTCGGCGAGCTCGTCGAGGCGCAGCGGCTCGGCGAGCGCGAGGAACTCCAGTGGCGCCTGATGCTCGGCCGGTAGCTCGGCCATCCGTTGTCCGACGAACTCGACGAGCGACTCCGCGATCGACAATGGGCCCGATAGCCGCCAGAGGCCGCCGACCCATGTCAGGCTTCCGCCGCTCACCGCTCCGTTCACCAACTCGCGGGCGTACATCGGGTTGCCGCCGCTGCGGTCGAGGATCCAGCGCATCACCCGCTCCTCCACGGGCCCCTCGAGCACGGTTTCGATCAGCCAGCGGATCTCATCGTCACCCAAGCCGCCGAGCTCGAACCGGCGTGCGCCCGCGTCCTTCCAAAGCGAGGTGACGGCATCCGGGCACGGCTCACCCGCGCGAACGGTCGCGATCACGAACGCATCGCCGCCGCTCGCGAGTTGCAGCACGAGCGTCGCCGACACCGGATCGAGCCACTGGGCGTCATCGACACCGACGACGATCGGCCGCCCCCTCGCCCGCTCGTGGAGCGCCTGCACGGTCGCCTGAAGCAGCCGGAACGCCTGGTCGGATGGGACCTCATCCGGTAGCAGCGCCGCGCACGCGCCGAGCGGAATCAGCCCGGCGCTCCGCGTCGCCTGGACCCACTCGGTCATCGCACCGTGTCGCTCTGCGGTCACGAGCGCCTCCCGCCCTAGCCGCGACTTGCCGATCCCCGCGTTGGCGCACAGCACGACCCCGCAGCATCCGTCCGCACGGGCGTTGGTGATGCTCGCGAGCTCCTCCTCCCGGCCCGCGAACGGCCACACCGAGCCGACGCGAGCTACTGCGACGGGATTTGTCTGCATCAAGGTCCCCGGCGCATCGTACCGAGGCGGCACGTCGCTCGGTGAATCCGGGGCGATACGTACCGGTTCTCGCACTTGTCGTAGGCCGATACGGACGACCCTGGGCGCCGGTGGCGCGAGTCTGCTCGCACCGCCCGAAGCGCACCACCCGAACAGGAGCCTCCCATGAGCATCACGGCCACCGCACCAGAAGGCGTCCTCGCGCCCAAAAAGTCGTTGCTGATGCCGCGCCCGAAGGCGAAGGCCTTGACCGCGGCATCAGGTGCCGACGCGGAACGTTGCTCGACGCGGTCGCGGCTGCGGACGTTCCGAACGAGGTCTCTCACGAGCCGCGTTGGCGGGTCTTGACAGTTCTGCGGGTGCGGAGGATTGTGCGCAGGTACTGCACGGGAAGCCGCGGACCGGGGCGGCCACTGCGGCGCCTGGGAAGAACAGTCGAGCTCTCCATTGAGGAGATCCGCAGGGTCCCGCTCACTGCGTTAGCAAGGAGATCGTCATGGGCACCATCGCCGAGACCAGCGTCGAGGTTCGTCCGTTCCGCGTTGACATTCCGGACGAGGCCCTGGAGGACCTGCGCCGTCGCATCGCTTCGGTGCGGTGGCCTTCCAGGGAGCTGGTCACAGATCGATCTCAGGGCGTGCAGCTGGCGACGATCCAGGAGCTCGCTCGCTACTGGGCAACCGATTACGACTGGCGCAGGTGCGAGGCGAAGCTGAACGCCCTGCGCCAGTTCAAGACCGAGATTGACGGGGAGGACATCCACTTCATCCATGTGCGGTCGCGACACGAGGGCGCGCTGCCGCTGATCATGACCCACGGCTGGCCTGGCTCCGTGATCGAGATGCTCGAGGCGATCGGCCCGCTCACGGACCCGACTGCGCACGGCGGACGCGCCGAGGACGCGTTTGACCTGGTGCTGCCATCGATCGCCGGGTACGCCTTTTCCGCCGAGCCGACCGAGCTCGGCTGGTACGCCGGCCGCGTCGCGCAGGCGTGGGCGGAGCTGATGCGGCGTCTCGGCTACTCCCGCTACGTCGCCCAGGGCGGGGACCAGGGCGCGGCCGTCACCGACGCGATGGGCCGCCAGGCACCCGAGGGGCTAGTCGGGATCCACATGAACTTGCTTCTGTCGGCGCTGGGCCATACTCCGCCGGCGGAAACCGAGCAGGAACGCGCGGCGGCCGACGCGCTCGCCACATTCAGGGCGAGCGGCTTTGGCTACTTCCTCGAGCAGGCCACGCGACCCCAGACAATCGGCTACGCCCTGCTGGATTCACCGGTCGCCCTGGCGGCATGGATGCTCGACCACGACACCGACAGCTACTACAAGATCTCCCGCGCCTTCGTCGACGCCCAGCCCTCGGGAAATCTCACCCGAGACCACATCCTCGACAACATCACGACCTACTGGCTGACGGGCACCGGCGCCTCGGCGGCCCGGTCCTACTGGGAGAGTGGCCAAGCCACAGCTCGCACAGCGGGCCAGACTCCTGCGCCGGTCTCACTCCCGGTCGGGTACACCACGTTCCCCGGCGAGATCTTCCGGGCCCCGCGCAGCTGGGTCGAGAAGTCCTACCCCACCCTCAACTATTTCAACGAGGTCGACAAGGGAGGTCACTTCGCCGCCTGGGAAGAGCCCGAACTGTTCGCAACCGAGCTCCGCGCGGCGTTCCGACCGCTCCGCCAGCACACAGCCACGAACTGACAAGCGCCGTCCACACCTATCGCTGGCGGCTAGGGCTCGCTGAAGACAAGGCTGAATACGACCAGTTCGACCAACGGCTCGCCGAGGGTCCGGTCATCACCCTCGCGAGAGCGACCGTGCCCACGCTGCTGCCGGTTGAGCGAAGCGGCGACGAGCCGAGGGCCAGCACGGCTGCCTCACGCTGCTGAGATCGGACAAAGGCAGCCAGCCG
Organism: uncultured Solirubrobacterales bacterium; assembly: GCA_963701945.1. Taxonomy (GTDB): domain Bacteria; phylum Actinomycetota; class Thermoleophilia; order Solirubrobacterales; family Solirubrobacteraceae; genus Palsa-465. The sequence continues at coordinate 149,539 of CAVPBV010000007.1, forward strand.
AGTCCTGGCCGCGATGCCCGCGCGACGACGAATGCAGGTCTCGACCGAAAGGACGTCGCCGGTCTCGCAAATCGCCAATCTCGCGACCCGATGGTCGACGACTGTCGGTGCCTGCGACGACATCGGCCCGCGGCCCTGCTTTTCGCGGGAGGAGCAGCCGAAGCGGGGCTGGTGCTAACTCGCTTCCGGCTAGCACGTCATAGCGCTTTGGACGAGATCCGCAACTCTCGGCGGGCCCATCCCCGAGCGATCGCGAGACTGGTGGAAGTCGTCCAAGGCGGAAGCGGCCCTCCGTTTGCAGGATCGGCGTGGACCGCCCGGTGAGCTAATGCCGTCGAGTTAGCTGCGGATCACGAGCCCAGCAAACGGCTCGGAGTGGTCGCTGTCGCAATCCCGGCGGAGCGGTCGTATCGCCGAAGCGGTTTCGGGCGCTGTCGAGATTCGTCCCAAGCGGCACTCACGGATCAGACGGTCGGTTCGTCATGGCGAAGCAGAAGTCGTCGGCGGACGCGGCGTGCCGCGGGATCGTTAGCCCGCGAGAGTGTCCGCCCGGCCAACCCGGATCGACGCGTCGTCGTGTTCGGATAGCCGGGGGTCATCGCGAGAATCATCGAACACGTCGTTTGAGACATCGGCTCCCGACCCGCCGTAGACCGTGGATGCAAATCGCGGGTTGTGCGGTGGTGGATCGGCTTGTGCCACGTGCTTGCTTTCCGCGCAAGGGAGGGGAGTGGCCGGCGCTGTCCGGCATACCCGTGGCGGTCGCAGAGCAGGTCTCGGCGGAGGTCGACGGCGCTGCCGGTTCACGTCTGCTCCGGCCACGGAGGGCGGTGGCTGCTTCGCGCTATGACCAGAAGACCGGGTCGTCCGGAAGCGACCGTCGTGCGGGCGCTCGCTGTTCCCGGCAGTTCGGGCTACGCCGGACAATGTCGCTGTCTGTCGCTCGCTCGGGCGGAGCGTAGGCGGATGCACTTATTGCATCCGTGGGCTCTCCGCTCGCGCGTGTGCGGTGTGGTGGGGCGTCAGCTCGGATCAGGTGGCGTGCTCTCGGTGCTGCGAGCGCGCCGCTCCTCGGCCTCAGCGGCGCGAAGACGTGCCTCTGCTCTCTCGCAGGCTCGCTCGAACTCGCGCATACGCGCCTCGCGGGTCGGCGTTGCCCAGAGGCCTCGCCTTGTACAAGCCGTAGCGCCGACGCGCGTACTGCGCTTGTGCTCGCAGATCGTCCAGACGCCTGGTGGACATGGCGTTGGGCCTCTGGGGCGCGGTGGCCGGGCTCCCGCCAGGGTGACTGGTCAGCGGCGGGCGAGCCGGCGTCCGCTTTCGGTGTCAGGTGGGGTGTAGTTGAGCTCGAAGTGGTGGTAGAGCGCGGACTCGTCGTCCTGGGAGAGCTCCTCGCCGTGCTGCTCGATGTTCGGCGCGGACTCGACCTGCGCCTTGGTAACCGCTACCTGCAGATCATCGGGACCCACCGTGATCCCACCCAGCGGAACAAAAGTCAGGTGGCGGCCGATGAAGCCCTCCTTGACGGTGGCGAACTGCGGCTGATCGTTCTCAACGTCGACGTACACGTCCTGCAGCTTGCCGATCTTCTCGCCGTCACGATCGACGAGCATCTTGCCATGCCACTCGGCGATGTTGTAATGGTCAGCCTGCTGGTCCTCGGTCACCGCGAAGCCTCCTCGTTCGTGTCATCGTCTGCCGGCCACGCATTTTAGAAGCGGGCTCAACCGGGGCGCCAGCGGGCGGAGGCAGAGCAAGCGTGTGGTGCTCTCGCCGAGGCGCGGAGCGCGCACTTGATCATGCGTGCAACTCGCCCTCGCTGCCGCAGGAACGGTCTGACACTGGCCGCGTGCCGGCCCGCTGGGTGTCACTATCCGCGAGCGTCCTCAATCGATTTGTCGCCCCGCACCCTCCGCTGACGGCGTGGCTGGCTGTGGCGGCTCGAGGGCACGGCTGTGACGTCGTTACGGGCGACCAGCCGCAGGAGCTTCTTGAGAACGGGCGAGAGTCGGACCTCGGGGTTCGGCATCTCGATCTCGACCGTGCCAACCTCGCGATCGACGATCCGCACCGGGCCGAGCGCCTCGAGCACATCCATCATCTCCCGATTCGTGGCGAGCATCAGCGCGGTGAAGGTCGCGATGCCCTCCTCGCGCGCACGGGCGCTGAGCACCTCGAGCAACAGCGTGCCGACGCCCCGTCCCTGCCAGTCATCGATCACGGTCACGGCAACCTCCGCCACGTCCGGGCGCAGCGCGTCGCGCACGTACCGCGCAACTCCAATCCCCTCGCCGGTCTTCGGGTCGAGCGCGATGATCGCCTCGTGGTCGTGGTGGTCGACCTCGAGCAGAGAGCGCACCGTCTCCTCGCTCAGCTCCGGCATCGCGGCCAGAAACCGTCGGTAGCGGGACTCGGGGCTCAAGCGCTCGAAGCCGCGCAGCAGCAGCTCCTTGTCGGAGCTGTGGCCTTGGCGCAGACGAACGCGCGACCCATCCCGCAGGACCACCGACGCGCCAAGCGCGACAAGCTCATCCGTCGAAGGGGTCCGGAACACCCGCGAACCTCGCATAGACGATCAACCCGCTTCGCCTGTTGATGGTTGGGGGGTCACCGACCGGCCTCCTGGTCGACGCTTGATCGACGGCCCGACAGTGCCCATGCACATCACATCATCCTTCCGACGGATCGCCCGCTCCGTCATCCGAGGAAAGCCACAGCCAGGCCCCGTACATGAGCGCAACACCGCTCTGTCGGCACACGAAGGGTCGGCTGAGCCGCGCTGGCCAGCCGGCGGCCACCCAAGTACCACAGCGTCGCCCTGCCCTCTAGGAGCCATCGTAAGGGCGAAACCTCCGTTCTTCGGCTCACTGAAGACCGCAGACAGCCGGCCAGTCGGCCCCAGCGAATGAGCAAACCCAGCATGAAGCCACCTCGTCCGATTCAGCCGCCAGTAGATGCGATCTCGCCCAAAGGCAGCATGGTGCACCCATGCGTCGCCTCTTTCGCTGTGCTGGTCCTTGCTTGTACGAAGCGACGGCTGGCGGCCCAGCCGACCTGCATCTCGCACCCCATCCGGATCCGCACGTGCACCGTCGTCGTCGGCATCCGGAGCGGCGCCCGCGGAGACCTCGGCGCGGAACTCACTAACCAACATCCCGCTGTCGCTTCGCGCCGACTGAAAATCTCAACCGGCGAAGGGCGTCAGTCTGATACCTCGGCGAGCCGGCGATGGAGCCGGTCTCGAAGCTCGTCGGGCTGATAGTCACGCTTGCGCGCGACGCTTGCGGGCGAGTCCGGCACCCGTCGCGGCCACCCCGGCGAGACCGGCAAGCCCGACGAGCTTCCAGCGCATGCGCATCAGTTCCGTAGGTAGGCCTTCTTCCGAGCACCCGACCGGCAAGCTGGTATGACCCGGGACGGTTCTGGAGTGGCGACCACCTCGCGCTCGTCCCGCCGTACCGGCTGTCAGCCGAGATCGCGGTGCCCTACTCACCGGCCAGGCGCGCGTTGAGAGCGGCTGCCGGCGCTCAGCGCGCGGTTGGCGGCGAGTTTGGCCTGTTGGTCGGAGGGCGCGATGCGGATGACATCCCACGCGAGGCCGAGTCGTTCGAGGATGTCGATCAGCCAGCCGCCTGGGTCGAGTTGGGTGCGGGTGAGGCTGTGGTGAGCGGAGGTCGGGAAGGCGTGGTGATTGTTGTGCCACGCTTCGCCGAAGGTCGGGATCGCGAGCCAGGCGAGGTTGCGTGACTCGTCGCCGGTTTGGAAGCGTCGGCGGCCGAAGAAGTGGCAGAGCGAGTTGATCGAGAATGTTGCGTGGTGCAGGAACAGGATCCGGACCGCTCCGCCCCAGAGCATCCCGGTCAGGCCACCGATCAGCGAGCCGGTCAGGGCGATGCCGAGTCCGAATGGGATCAGCAGTCCGAGGAGTACCCAGAGCGGGAAGGTTCGGTCGATCGCGCGGATGATCGGGTCGCCGAGCAGGTCTTTGGCGTAGCGCTTGGGGTTGGCGCGGTCGATGCCGCGGAACATCCAGCCGACATGCGCGTGGAAGAGCCCGCGCAGCGCGCCTCTGAACCCGACGGCGTGGTCGGTGTGGGGGCTGTGGGGGTCACCGGGCCGGTCGGTGAAGCGGTGATGCTTTCGGTGCGTGGAGACCCATTCGATGATGGAGCCCTCGACGGCGGCTGACCCGAGAATCGCGAGCAGTGCTCGCATTGCCGGGGTGGTCTTGAAGCTTCGGTGGGTGAAGAGGCGGTGGTAGCCGACGGTCACGCAGGCGACCGTGAGGGTGTAGGTGATGCCGAGGACGACCAGGTCCTGCCAGTGCAGTGCACCGCCCCAAGCGAGCCAGCCCGCGAAGCCCACCAGCGCGAGCGGCACCACGGTGACGACCAGGTTCGCGAGACGCGTCATCGTCTCGTGTTCGATCACGACAGCGTCGTGGGTTTCCTCAAGCATGAGGATCTCCCCTTTTTGGGAGCGGCTCGGGCCTGGCGACCGATCATGGGCGCCAGGCCTCAGGGGCTCAGACGACGTAGACGTTGACGGCCTTCGGGCCCTTGTCGCCGGCCTCGGCGTCGTAGGAGACCTTCGCGCCCTCGGCTAGCGAGCGATAGCCGCTACCGATGATCGCTGAGTGGTGGACGAACAGGTCCTTGGATTGGTCTCCGAGTGTGATGAACCCAAAGCCCTTGTCGTCGCTGAACCATTTGACAGTTCCTGTGGCCATTGTTTCCTCCGGCGTGGTGACGTGCTGCGAACGCGGAGGGTGCTATGAGCAACGGCTACGAGCGCTGACACTGCTTTGCCGGACGAAACCGCCCGACCTAATAAATGGAATGTAAGAGCAGCACCGCGCCCCGAGTCCCCGCGGGACGGCGAGAACCGTAGTAAACCGACCCCGGCGGAGGGTGTTTTCCCCGTGGTGATTGGGAGGGCACGTATCGAGAATCTCATTGCGGTGTGGTGCCGCTAGGTCGCCGGCAATGGCTCGGGGTGATGATCGCGGCGGCCGGACTGACGATCGTCGGTCTCACCGGGGGTGGCGGGGGCGCGGGCCGTTCCTCGCTCGCTGCTCTGATCGCTGTCGAGAGCGCAGTCTTCGCGCTCGGCGCCGGCCTCGTAGCCATCTCCACCCATCGCAGCGTCCAGGAGCGCCGCGAGGGGCTGTTGCTCGCGACGGCCGCCGGCGCGCTGTTCGGCGTCTCAGACGTGGCGGTCAAATATCTCACCCACGCGCACGGCCCCGTGCTGGGGCTGATCAGCCCCTGGACGCTCACGGCAGCGACGTCGTTTGTGATCTCGTTCTACGCATCGGCGCGCAGCCTTCAGGTTGGGCTCCCGATCGAGGTCATCGCGATTACCTCGGTCACCGCCAACCTGGCCGCGATCCTGGGCGGCATCCTCGTGTTCGGCGAATCGATCGGTTCCGGAGCGGTCGGGATAACGGCCCGTCTGCTCGCGTTTCTCCTGGTCATCGCGGGCGCAGCGATGATCTCGGCGCCGCTACGGCTCAAGCCGAGCCAGCCTGATCGCGATCCTGACGATCAATCGGATCGTGACGAGGCTCACCCGGCGGCGACAACGCACGGACGCCCGCGTCGGGGCCACGCGGATGAACGCGCGCACGCTGTGACAGTGCCCCGGGACGACCCTTGAGACCATCAGGTCGTCGAGCCATGAATCCTCGTCAGCCACCGAATCCCATCGAGCCTCCGACGGGTGAGATGCTCGCCCTCAGCGCCCTCCATGGCCGCGACGCGGCACTCGAGCAGTAGGCCGGAACGATGCGACGGCAGGCAGGCATCGTGCTTTACATGCTCGCGCTGGTAACCCTGGTAGTCGGCGTGGACGTCTTGTTCTTCAGGCACCGATTCCTGGAGCGCCTGATCGCAAACGTCGGGATTGTCCTGATGTTCGCGGCGCTCTATTTGAGGTTCCTGAAGCGAGCATGAGCGGGACACCCCCGATGAACGCAGCCGACGACAACGCCGCCCGGAAAGGTCTTCGCGGATGTTGGGCATCTCCCCCGCGAACCGGCTTGCAACGCCTGATCAACCCATGGGAATACCGCCACCTCCGCGGCTTTGGGGTCACGCGCCTTGCCGGTTGCAGTGTCGCGGCCACAGCAGGCGTGGTGTGCCTCTCCTACGACGCCTACGGATGGGCAGCCTTCTTCCTCGTCCTCGGAGTGCTGAACCTCGCGGGTGGCTACTGGTACATCACTATCGCTCGCTCCTCACCTCCCCGACCCTGAGCACGCCCACGGCAACATCGCCGCGATCCCCTCCCGACTGACCATCGTGAAAGCTCCACCAGGTCAGGGGGTCGTGGACTCGTCGGCTGCCCCGTGCGAAGCATCACCTATGGCTCTGACTAACGCTTTGCGAACCCGGGCGAGCCGCCACGACGTCCACGGCACGGGCCCCACCTGCGCGCTGTTGGTGTCGGACAGATATCCAGCCACGACACCACGTGTTCCCAGGTGTTCGGTGGTCGTTCCCTCAGCGGACGCCGCATCGCGTGGCCACATGGCCCGTCCATCGCCGGTCCTGCTCGGCGAGCAAGCCGGAATCAAACGGTCAGTGCCGCTCGCTGGCAATGCGAAAGCTGGCGAGCGTCTGATCCGCCCGTCGGAGACTCTCGCAGCGACGATTTGCACAACTCTCGGTAATCCGGCGCGGCGACCGTGGCGAGACTGCTGGAGGTCGTCCAACTCATCAGTCTGGTCGCGGCACGAGCAGGCGCCCGAGTTCATGGGCAAGCAGGAGGCCCGCTGTTAGCTGCTCGTCGCGGACGGAGTTAGCGGCGACCTGGCGATCCACATGCAGGTTCGGTCCGCCGGCGGCGAGGTTCGGCATTCCAGCGCTCCCGCTTCGCCAGGCTGAGGGAGACTCGGGCGCGCCGCGGGTCGCGCCTTTCTCGCAGATCGTCCCGAGTGCGAGCGACCTCTCGGTCTGCCCGCGCTTCCGAAGCGCCCGTGCGAAGGAGCAGTCTGCCTGGGAGGTTCTACCCGGGCGGGGCAAGCCGCCGCATCACTGCAACGGGTCGGCTTACGGTCGTGTGATTCGGCCGCTCCCGGCGGGTTGGACGGTGCGCGATCAGTTTATGCGCGAGGCCCGAGCCCAGTGCCGCTTGCCAAAGTTGATGATGGTTTGCATGGGGGTGTGTGTGTCCGGTGTTTGCCTGCGTAGCCCGTGCTGGGCCGCCGCGGGCACGCCAAAGGCGCCATCGCCACCGCCCACAAGATCCTCACCGCCGCCTACCACGTCCTGGACCAAGGCGTCCCGTACGACGAACTCGGCGAAGAGTTCTTCTACTGCGGCGAAACCGAAGCCACCGAACGCTACCGCCGACGGCATCCACCGGCCCGTAGGCCCGAACGCCTCGGCCACAAAGTCACCATCCAACCTAGTGTGTCTCCTAGCAGTCCCCGCGATCCTGATCATGTTGTTAGCAGTCCGGCTATCAGTCGCCCCGCCGCGTTCCGTCGAAGGCTTAGCGGCGATCGCCGCCGTCATGCTCGCGATCCTGCCCATCCGAAGCGTGCTTGTCCCGGCGAACATCAGTTCTCTGACCCTGGTTGACTTCGTCCTTGCATCCGAGATGGCTACGCTCGCGGCGGGGGCGGCGCTCGTTTCCCTCTGGCCGGGTATTAATGTAAGGCCGCGCCGGCGGTTGCTACGGGAGGCGTCCATTACCCAGGCGGACGAGGAGTCCGGCCCATCGTCTCAGGCAGACTAAGGCGTGCTTTAGCATGGCGACATTCGCCATCACGCCATTATTAGGGCCTTCGGCCTCGTGTCTCATGCCAGTGTGCAACCCAAGTAGCGCGGCGCTTCGCGAATCGCCGCACCTCGTCCACGCATCGTTTGCGGCGCGCACCATTGGCGGATACTTCGCTCCCCCGACCGAGACGGTCAGTCGAGGTTCACTGTCCGGCGGGGTGCTGAGCGCGCAAGGCCACCCCCGCGAGCACCCTCCAGACGAGACCGCGAAGCGTAGTGGCTCGTGACCTGGCGCGGGTGTTGGCGCTGCTCGGGACGATCACGCGGGTGGCTCGAGGATCGCCGACTGCGGGGATCGTGGAGTCCAGGCGCCCGCCCAGGACGCCTACACGTTGCGGCTCGCTGGCGCTAACCTCGACCGCGTCCGCGGCGAGCACCCAGACCGGCCAGTGACGCGACGAGGACTTGGTACGCAAGACTGTGGTGAGTGATAGCCACCGACGTCGAGAACTGTCGGGGTCGCGGGAGGGGGCCCCCGCGGTGAGGTCCGACTTGACCGCGGAGTTCTTCGACGAGCTCGCCAGCCGCGGGCATGAGCCGCTGCTCAGGAAGGTGACCGGCAGCGCCCGGTTCGACGTGGTTACCGGCGAGCGAACGGAACGCTGGCTGGTAGCCATCGACAAGGGGGACATCCGTGTCTCGCGTGGGAACGCTCCCGCGGGCTCGGTGCTGCGCGCCGACAAGACGTCGTTCGACCGGATCGTGACCGGGCAGCTGAACTTGATGGCGGCGGTGCTGCGCGGCGAGGTGGCCGTCGAGGGCGATCCGAGATTACTCGTGCGCCTCCAGCGGCTCTTTCCAAGACCGCAGGCCGGGCGACCGCACCCGCAGGCCGCCGGCTCCGGGGGTAGGGTGGAATGAGCGACGGGCTTGTCAGGATCCTCGACGGCAACACGTTCGTGGTCAGCGACGCGCGCGGCGATATCGAGGCATCGCCGACCGATCCAACGGGGCTGTTCTCGTTCGATACGCGTTTCCTCTCCCGTTGGGTGCTGACCGTGAACGGCGAGCGGCTCAATCCCCTCTCGGTTGACGACCTTCAGTACTTCGAGACGCGGTTCTTCCTTGTGCCGGGTACCGGGACCGTGTACGTCGACGCGAAGCTGTCGGTGATCCGCCAGCGCGCGGTCGGCAATGGTTTTCACGAAGAGCTGACGCTTCTCAACCATCTCGACGAACCGGTCGATCTGACCGTCCGCGTCGATGCCGGCTGCGATTTCGCGGACCTGTTCGAGGTCAAGGACGCGCTTGAGAAGAAGGGCAAGCACTCCGCGCGCGTCGAGGACGGCAAGCTGGTTCTTGCCTACGATCGCGGGACCTTTGGCCGCTCGACCGCGATCTCGGCTTCGGGCCCGGCACGGATCGACAAGAACGGCCTGACCTTCAAGATCCGGATCGATCCTCACGGCCGGTGGAGCACGCGTCTTGACGTTGTAACTGAGCGTCTCGGGGTCGGCCTGGCTCGTGAGGCGACCGTTGACCCGAAGCGCGCACGGGCGCGCATGCGGCGAGATTTGGAGCGCTGGGTCGACCAGGCGCCTCGCCTGGAGTGCGATTGGGATCCGCTGAAGGCGACGTACCGGCGCAGTCTCGTCGATCTCGCCGCGCTGCGGTTCTCGCCGCCCATCTCCGGGGGACACAGTCTTCCGGCGGCGGGCCTGCCTTGGTTCATGACCATGTTTGGCCGGGACAGCATTCTCACCAGCTTGCAGGCGCTTCCGTTCACGCCCGAGCTCGCCGCCACGACGCTGCGGGCGCTGGGGGACTGGCAGGGCGTGGGACTGGATGACTTCCGCGACGAGGATCCGGGCCGGATCCTCCACGAGATGCGCTACGGCGAGTTGACCGCGTTCGAGGAGCGCCCGCACTCGCCGTACTACGGGTCGGCTGACGCGACTCCGCTGTATGTCGTGCTGCTCGACGAGTACGAGCGCTGGACCGGGGACCGCGCGCTCGTGCGCGAGCTCGAGGTCGAGGCGCGGGCCGCGCTCAACTGGATCGACGAGTACGCGGATCTCCAGGGAACGGGCTACGTCTGGTACAAGCGCCGCAACGAGAAGACCGGCCTCGAGAACCAGTGCTGGAAAGACTCCTGGGATTCGATCTCGTTCCGGGACGGCCGACTGCCTGGCTTCCCACGTGCGACCTGTGAGCTGCAGGGCTACGCCTACGACGCGAAGCTCCGCGGCGCGCGCCTGGCACGGCTCGTCTGGAAGGACACGGCTCTCGCCGACAGGCTCGAGAAGGAAGCCGCCGACCTCAAGCGACGTTTCAACCGGGATTTCTGGGTCGAGGACGAGGAGTACTTCGCGCTCGCACTCGACCCCGACGGAAACCAGGTCGACGCGCTGGCCTCGAACAACGGCCACCTGCTCTGGAGCGGCATCGTCGACAAGTCCAAATCGAAGGCCGTCGCACGCCACCTTCTCGGCCCGCGTCTCTTCTCCGGCTGGGGCGTGCGGACGCTGGCCGAGGGGCAAGGGCGCTACAACCCGATCGGCTACCACGTGGGCACGGTCTGGCCGTTCGACAACTCGTTCATCGCCTGGGGTCTGCGGCGGTACGGTTTCAAGGAGGACGCGGCGGTGATCGCGGCCGGCATCTTGGATGCGGCCCAGTTCTTCGACGGACGCCTCCCGGAGGCGTTCGGCGGCTATCAGCGGCCTCTCACGATGTATCCGGTGCAATACCCGACGGCCTGCAGCCCTCAGGCCTGGTCGACCGGCGCTCCGCTGCTGCTCCTGCGAACGATGCTGGGTCTCGAGCCGCACGGGGAGCACCTCGTGGTCGACCCGGCGATTCCCACCACGATTGGTCACCTCGAACTCCTGGACATTCCCGGACGGTGGGGCCGGATCGACGCATTCGGACGCGGACGCGTCGAAACCGAGCGGAGATAACGATGAACGACATCGCAACACGGAGACCCGCGACGGCCATCGGCGAGCAGCCTGGCGCTGTGTTGGTGGTGTTCGGGATCACCGGTGACCCTGCCGAGGGTGATGACGTTCCGGTCGCGTACCGCTGGAGCGGGGCGGCCTGCTCTCGTAGGCCGATCCTTGGCATGAAGATGCCGCGTTCGACGGCAGCTACGAGCTGCCACCGATCACACGCACAAGCTGACCGCTCACACGGCCAGCCAATGCTCAGGCAGAGACCCCACATGAGTCTCACCGACGCCCCTGCTATTGAGGAGACAGCAAGCCGGCCGGCCGGTCCCAGTGGCTGCCCCTCGGCCGTCAAAGCGATCACGTCGCCCCCAGCGAGTCGCCCGCTCTTGGTGCAATGCGATCGGGCCAGGCTACGTCGGTCAACGGGTCCTGGGTACCCGCGCTGAGGCGAAAGCAGGACAAGCGCCCCGCGAGGGTGGCGTCCCTCAATCTCCCCAGATGGCACCACAGGAGCCGGACGTCCATCTCACGCGGCCTCAATCAGGCCGTAGTCGCCGTCGTGGCGCTGGTAGATGACTGCGCACGACGAATCGTGCTCGCCGTCCGCGTCCGTCCGGGAGCTCGTACGCCTGCTCGGCCGTGAGACGCCGTGCGGAGTTCGCCCGCTCGGTAGTTGTTGCACTTCACGACTGCGGGAACGATCCGATGCCGCAAGCTTGACTCGGCGTGGGTTGAGCAAACCGATGTCGAGCTGAGCCCTCGTCTAGACGGCCCGCGCTCGACACACCGGCGCGATTACCCACGTTGTGATCCGCAAGTAAGCACCGACGGCGGACTGACCCATGCATCAGCCTGCGCGCTCGCTGAGGCGGGGCGTGACGAGTACCGGGCACGGCGCGTGGCGAGCGACGGTGCTCGACACGCTGCCGACCAGGACCCGCCGTACGGGGCCGTAGGCACGGGAGCCGAGTAGCAGCAGATCGACGTTTGCGCGAGCGAGCTCGAGGATGGCGCTCGCCGGGTCGGTCCCGAACAGAATTCGGCGCTCGATGCTCGCTCCCCTGTCTGCCATTTCTGCCAACGCACCGTCGAGCGCGTTGTGCGCGGCCTGCTCTTGGTGCTGGAGTGCCTCTGCACGCTCCATCACGATCACCGGCTCCAGCCCCGGTAACGGAACGAACTGCCCGGGGATGGCGGCCGGAGGCTCGATCACCATGAGCACCTGCAGTACAGCCTCGGTCAGTCTCGCGAGCTCGTGCCCGGTGCGAAGCGCGAGCTGGGCCTCCGGGGAGCCGTCGAACGCGACCGCGATTACGCGGATCGGGCGTGAATCGCGGGCGGCGTGGCCGCGAGGTGCGATCGCAACCGCACACGGTGCCCCACTCAGCAGTCGCTCGCCGACCGATCCGAGCAGCACGCGGCCGACCGGTCCGTGATGCGAGGAGCCCACGACGACCAGGTCAGCTTGCGTCGCCGCTGCCGTCTCGTGAAGCCCCCGGGATGGCGAGCTCGAAACCTCCAGACGCCGCTCCACGTGGCCCAGGCCGCGCATTCCGGCCAGCTCGCCGACGGCTTCCTTGAGCGCCGAGGCCGCCCGATCGCGCCCGCCCCTGTGGACCAGAGACGGACCGATCGGCTCCCCGACGCGCTCGATCCGCAGCCCCGCGATGACGCTCACCAGCAGCAGATCGGCGCTGCATGCCAGCGCGAGATCCACGCCGAGGCCCTCGGCGTCTGCGCCCTGCTCGGTCGGCACGTAACCAACCAGGATGCGGCCAAACGGGCCGGACATCAGCCGCTGGAATCCGACGTCGACCGCCGCCGCATCGCGCGAATGCTCAGCGCTGTCAGTTCCTCCGCGAGCTTGGTGTTGAAGACATCTGCCCGTTCGACCGTCCGGTCCAAACCATTCACGCGTGTTGTCCTCAATCGGGGATCGACTCAGTGCGGATGTGGGCGGCCGTTCGGATTCGCCGCTCGCGTGATCGTGCCTCGTTGGTCAGCGGTCCGCATCGGTACTTCTCCGCTCACCGCGGGCGCGACTGCGGAATTGTCTGCACCGCCCCGGTGGCTCACCACGATGCCGGTCGGGGCGGCCTGGCGTAGCGTCGGTTCGTGATCAGTGGCGCTGAGAATGGCGAGCCGGACCCCGGGGTCCGGCAGTGTCGCTCGCTTTTCACGATCAATGCCTGCTGGGCGCGGGCGAGCCGGGATAGAGCCGCTTATCGAACGCTCGGTTGCCGGCGCAGCCGCCGCAAGGCGGCGGTTGTGCGCTCATAGCCGGTGCGGATCAGCTCTGGCCAGCGGCTGCGGTCGATGAACAGGTCCATCAGCCAGCCGCCGCGACACAGCCTGGGATCGGCGGCGTCGATGATCGTCAGCGCGTCGCCGAGCTCGCGCTTCGCGCGTCGTGCGAACTCGACGTGATAGGCCTGCTGCAGCTCGCGGCTGGCGAGCACGATCCCCATCGGCTTTCTATGCCATCCGGTGATGTCGTCCGGCGTGAGCCGCTCGGGCAGCATGAAATTGAGGCCGAAGACGTGATCGAAGGGACCGTGGTCGAGCACCGGCTGGATTGGCAGCAACTCCACCACGCCGCCGTCGACGTACAGGTGACCGCGCACCTCAACCGCTTCGATGAACGGAGGTAGCGCGATCGTGATCCGCACGGCACGTCCGAGCGGAACCTCCGGCGTCGTATGCGTACCGAGATACTCGATCAGTCCGAGATCGGTGTTGTAGACAATCGTCGCCAGCGGGATCGGGAGCTCGCCGACGGCGAGCCCGCCAAACCGATCATTGAACAAGCGCTCCACCGCCTCGCCCTTCATCACGCCCGAGAAACCCCGCAAGGCGCTCAGCACGAACCGCGGAAAGCGCAGCCACTGCGGATCCAGGTAGCGCTCCGGCTGCCAGGACAGAACAAAGTCGGCCATCTCCTGCGCGGACAGCCCGGCCGCCCACAGCGAGCTGAACAGCCCGCCCCCTGAGCAGCCGCAGATCAGCTCCGGCTCGAGGCCCGCCTCCTCGAACGCGCGTGCCGCACCAAGCACAGCGACAGCCGCCCCACCACCCCCAGACACTACCACCGCCACCCGCTTCCCCACTATCGCCGAGGCCGGAGGTTTACGGAATGGCGGGAAGACATCGCTCGAGGGCTGCTGCCTGCGGTCGATCAGCGGCAGCGGGAGCAGGGCACGCCGCGCGTGCCGCAATCAAGGTCCACCGAGTTGCGCAGCCGCTGTCCGGCCACGTCGAGGCGCTCAAACCCATGCTTGATGTTGTAGATGTCGGGGTCCGGACCCATCGCTGCAAGGTCGCAGACCAACGGGCACCCGCCATCACCGCAAACCCCTCTTCCATGTGCGGCGGAATACGGCGACTGATCAACCGTGGCTCTGCGGATGCGGAAATGCCCGGAAGTGTCGGCCGTCCAGTGTCAAAGGCGGTCGACGGGACCGCATTCCGACGGGGACCGTGGATCGGCGCGAATCCCGGGCCCGAATATGGGGAGATTCCAGGAGGGTTCGGGCCTGACAAGATCGGCGGTGCGGAGCGCAACCAGTGCACCCCTTCCTCGATCACGCCGGGCCAATCGCATTCGCCCACCGCGGTAGGGCCGGCCAGGCCGCCGAGAACACGCTTGTCGCGTTCGAGATCGCCGTGACACTCGGGTACAGCTACCTGGAGACGGACGCCCACATCACTCGGGACGGGGTATTGGTCGCCTCTCACGACGATCGGGTTGGACCGTGGCCACCGATCTCACTGGCCGGATCGCCGAACTGGGCATCGACGAGGTGGGGCCGGCCGACGCCGGTTACACGTCCTCATCTGACGACGCAGGCATCTTCCCGTTCCGCGGTCAGGGGCTCCGAGTCCCGCGACTCGAGCACCTGCTCATACGATGGCCCGAAGCGCGAGTCACCATCGACCCCAAGGCTGACGCATGCGTCGTACCGCTGGCGGCGCTCCTCGACCGGCTGAACGCCTGGGATCGCGTGTGCATCGGATCGTTCTCGGGCCGCCGGCTGCGGTGGATCCGCGAACTCGGTCGTGGTCGGACGTGCACGTCGATGGGGCCGGCCGCCGTCGCACTTGACGTGCCGCCGCGACCTTCGGGCTGATGCCTCGCCACACGCAAGTGCCGAAGCTGGAATGCGAGGTGGCACCCAGCCGTCGGGCGCGGTCGCACCCATCCGACACGCGCGTGCACCGTACGCATCCGGATTTATCCCCGATGCGTGACCGCGCTGGGTGCGGATGCGTGCGGCGGCGACCGGGACTAGCGTCAACTGGGTCACCTACAGGTCAGAAAGGAGGTGAGTCATGTCTGGAACACTGACGCGTTGGGATCCGTTCACCGAGCTCGGCGAGCTGCGGTCTCGTTTCGATCGCCTGTTTGACGAGCGGCTGGATGGTCGCGAGCGCGCATTGACGCCGGCGATCGACGTCGTGCGCGAAGGCGGCCAACTGGTCGTGCGCGCCGACCTGCCCGGGATCAAACCCGAGGAGGTCAAGATCGAGGTCGAGGACGACATCCTCACGATCTCTGGTGAACACACCGAGAGCGCGGAGGAAAAGGACGAGAACTACGTGCGGCGCGAGCGCCGTTACGGGTCCTTCTCGCGCTCGATGGCGCTGCCCGTCGGGATCAATGCCAAGCAGATCAAGGCAAAGACGCATGACGGCGTCGTCGAAGTGAGGATCCCGCTCCCCAAGGAAGCGAAGAAGGAGACGGTCGAGATAACTCCGACCGTCGGCTGATTCGCCGTCCCGGCAGGCGCCGGCCCAGGCTCTGGATGGCCTGGGTCGGCTGCTCGTCCCAAAGCGCAGAAGGACGAGCCCGCGTTGGCCTGGGAGCACGCCGCTCGCGTGCATTGGCTTACGCAACGTCGGACTCGGCGCAAACGCGAGGCCGAGCACCGTGAGAAGCTATTGGGCGCGGCGCCGGCGGGCGGCGCTACGACCGCGGTTCAGGGCCGGGAATGACGATCACGCCGTCGGCTGGGTAGACGATCGACTCGTGTTGCTCGTCCCAGCGCACGCGGTAATGCTCGTGACCTTCGCGGCCGAGCACCTCGAGGATCTCTCCTCTGCGCGGCGCCATGCCGTGCACGCCACGGGCTTCGATCCAGTCACCCGCCCGGGGACTGTGCTCAAGTGATTTGGTGGGCATCTGGTCACCTCCTTTGACGCCATCAAACTGTTATGCCCCGAACTCGCCATCGTGGGGATCACGCAGCCGGCTGCGGCGATCTACTGATGCGCGCGTTACGCGCCGGCAGCTTGCTTTTGCGCCTCTGCGAGGTAGCTAACCGCGTCGTTCGGCGTCGACAGCTTTGGGTAGTCGCGCTCGGGGATCTCGATGCCGGTGCGCTCGTTGATCGCCACGATGATGTTGAGGAAGTCCGTCGAGTCGATGTCGAGCTGCTCGAGGAAGTCCGCGTCGGGATCGATCGCGGCGGCGTCGATATCCGGCGCTGCCTCGGTGAGGACGCTGATCACGATCGCGCGCAGCTCCTGTTCGGTGGTCGTAGGGTCTCCAGTTTCTGTAGTTGTCGGTCGATCAGGGTCAGCAGGCGGCTTCCCCTGTGCCCGTCGCTGGCGCGATGGTCAGCGGCGAGCGTGGCGGTCACGGTCGGTCGCACGCTGAGCATCCCGTCGGCCGCCCACGGCCGCTCGCGGACGGCCCCGAAGCCGACGAGAGCGACCTTGGGCGGGTAGATCACGCCGTGGACCAGGTCGACACCGTGCTCGCCGAGGTTTGTGACGGACGCGATCAACGTCACATCGCTGCCCGGCCGCCTGATCGCGGCGCGCTCGATGTCGACGGCGCTCGCGTCAGCGGGGAGCTCACCCTCGAGGTTGTAGAGCGAGCCGTGCTCGAAGATCAGCACCGGAGCCGCGGGCGATTGCGGAGTTTCCGAAGCAGCCACGAGGCGCGGTCCGGGCCACTGCCGGGTAAGTGGTTTGCCGCGTTCAGGCCCGCTCGGAAACACCGATGCGGCGGGCTCGCAGGCGTGCGAGCTTGACGGTATGCCAGGTCGCAGCATCCGTATCGCTCGGATCGCCGGCATCCCGGTTGGTATCAGCCCACTCTGGCTGATCATCGTCGCGCTGATCACCTGGTCGCTCGGCGCCGGCTACTACCCCAGCGAGGTTCACGGGATCACGACTGCGGGTTCGTACGCGCTCGGTCTCGCGAGTGCCCTGCTGCTGTTTGCGAGCATACTCGCGCACGAGTTCGGCCACGCCCTGGTGGCGCGCCGGCGCGGCGTCCAGATTGAGGAGATCGATCTGTGGCTGCTTGGCGGCGTGGCGCGGATGAGCGGGCAGCCGAAGACTGCCGAGGACGAGCTGCACTTCGCGCTGGCCGGACCGGCGGTGACCGCGGTGGTCGCCGCACTGTTCGGCGCGCTCGCGGTGGCGCTGCCGGGGTCGGCGCCGGCGGCGCTGCGCGCCCTGGTCGACTACCAGGTGCAGATCAATGTCCTGATCCTGGGGTTCAACCTCGTTCCGGCCTTTCCACTCGATGGGGGACGCGTGGCGCGGGCCCTGATCTGGCGGCGCACGGGTGATAAGGCAACGGCCACGAACACCGCGGCTGGCGTGGGACGGGTATTCGGATACCTGCTGATCGCCTTCGGCGTCCTGGTCGCGTTCGACGGGGAGCCCGCCGGTCTGTGGTTCGCGCTGATCGGCGTGTTCCTGGTGTCGGCGGCGACCGCGGAGCGCATGCACGAGCAGGTGGTCGACGCGTTCACCGGCGTCCCAGCCGAGGCGCTGATGTCCCAGCCCGCGATCAGCATCCCCGCGGAGGCGACGCTCGACGAGGCCCAGGAATACTTCGCGCGCCACCGCTACACGGCCTTCCCAGTGACCGACGGCGCGGGCAGAGCAGTCGGGATGCTGAGCATCGAGCACCTGAGGAGGACGCCCCGGTCGCGCTTCCCGGCCACCCGCGCGGCGGAACGGGCCGACCGGGATCCCGCACTGCTGGTCGGCGGGCAGGAGAAGATCGCCCACCTGCTCGACCAGCCCGCGTTCGTGCGGATCGGACGAGCGGCCGTCATCGATCAGGAGGGACGGCCCGTCGGCGTGGTCTCGCTCACCGACATCGAGCGAACGCTTCGCGCCTCCCGCCTCGGCAACGGCGCAAGCCGCACCGCCGGCCTTGCATCGCGCTGACGGTGAAGCGACGCTCACCGACGAGCCCCCGGCGCTGATCCCTCCGTCGAGACGGTTACCTATCTGGCACATGCCGTAGCGTCCACCCACGAGCGTCATTACGTGTCGCCGCCAGCACCGAGGTGCACGCGACGTGGCGAGCCGCCCGCGACCGGTTGCAGCGCGGCGCCGATCTGACCGCCGGCCGCGAGCGGTGAAGCAACCCGTAGGAAGTACCGACGTCGATCGCACGCCGCCCACGATTCGCCTCGCCCGGCCACGGGCTATGTTCGAATCATGTTCGACAATATCGTGATCGGGGTCGACGGCCGACGTGGGGGCCACGACGCGGTTGCTCTGGCCAAACAGCTCGCCGCGCCGGGCGCGAGCTTCACGCTTGTGCACGTGGCCGCCCGCGGGCCCGTCTCGTGGTGGCGCCACCAGATGGCGGAGGAGCACATCTTCGACCGCGAGGCGTCGATGCTCGTCGCCGAACGGCAGAGCGCCGCGATACAAGCCCGCATCGTCTGCGTCGGGGGCGTACCGCCGGCGCGTGGACTGCACGATCTCGCGCGGGAGCGGGCAGCCGATCTGATCGTGGTCGGTTGCTCGAGGCGCGCGCTGCTCGGACGCATACTGCTCGGCGACGACGCCCGCGCCTCGCTTGACGGAGCTCCCTGCGCGGTCGCGATCGCGCCGCGCGGCTATGCGGACAGGCCCGCTCCCCTGGTGGAGCTCGGCGTCGGGTATGACCGCTCTACCGAGAGCGACCATGCGCTCGCTGTGCCTGGATGAGGCCGCGATGCGAGCGTATGCGCGGTTTCTACGGACCAGGACGACCAGTTAGCCCGGATGCTGTCGCAGACGCCGCTTCCTGCGCTCGTGCCACCGCAGTCGTCACAGAATCCGAGGTCCATCGACGTGGTGTGACGTCGCCTCGGCAGCCTCCTTCAGGGCCGATGCGGTGCGATCGCGTCCGCCGCTGTGGACCAGGTGTGGAGCGATCCGCTCGCCAACATGCTCGACCCACCGAGCGGCGACGACGCTCACCAGCAGCCGCTTGGCGCTACACGCCAGCGCCCGATCGCCGCCGAGCGCCCTGGCGTCCGTGCCCTGACGGTCGGCACGTAGCGGACCAGCTGAGGCCGAACGGCCCGGACATCTTGCGCTGGGATCCGCTATCCAGCGCGGCCGGATCACGCAGTAAGCCCCTGTTTCCAGCGCTTCCGCGAGTTCGTTGATGAAGACATGCGGCTTCCCGTCGTCGTGAATGAGTGATCGTGCCTCCGTCAGAGTGGCGCGTCCAGGATGAACACCTCGGCGGCGATGTCGGGATCGATGTGGTTGCCGCTGATGAACGCGAGCACCTTGCGGCCCGTGAGACGCTCAACGGCCTCGCGGAAGTCGGCTTCCATCGTCTTCTGGAACAGATGGCGGATGTGGTCCACAGCATCGCTTTGGTTGTTTCGGGTCAGGGATTTCTCGGCTGGCGTTAGGACGTCGTGCATGAGCGTGACGAGAACGTGCCCGTGGTAGAACGTCGAGGCGCTCCTGGGGCCGCGGCCGAGGTGCTCGGTGTGGATCCCGACGAGCGCGCTCGTGATCGCCGCGTTGAGCTCGCCGCCCTTCAGCGGGGTTTGGTCGGACATCGCCAAGCGAGGTTCGGGACTAAGGCTGCTGCTCCGGTCAGACGCGTCTCGCGGCGGGCGGGCGAAGGCAGCGGCGCCGCCGTCGTTGCGTTCTTGTGGATGGTGGGCGCGGCGCTGCTCGCTGACTGCGCCGTGGGCGTGATCTGGGAAGGCGTTATCGCGCGTTTCGGTCGACACTGCTCCTGCTTCCTATGGCTGCTTTGACTTGCCGGAACGTCAGCCGAGGCGGTGGAGCTGACCAGCTGTGGGCCGTGAAGTTGAACCGCGCGATGTCCGCCGCGCCGCTGGGCAATGGAGCGGACAGCGTGAGGATAACGAAATTTCCGCTCCGGCCGCGAGGCCGGGATACTCCGATTCGATGGAAGAAGACCCGCCTCGTCTGCTTGTCCTGATCGCTGACGACGATCAGCGCCGGATCGCGGAGATCGCGGACGTGGTCGGCGGGCTCGGCCACACGGTCGTCGGGCGGCTGCTCGATGTCTCAGAGCTCGCCGACGCGGCGCGGCTCGATCACCCGGATGTGGCGATCGTCGCCGTCGACGGCCATCAGAGCCACGCGCTCGACCTGATCTCGGCGAGCGTCAAGCAGGTCTCCTGCCCGGTGATTGTCGACCTCGACACCGACGATGAGGCGTTCATCGACAAGGCCGCGCGACGCGGCATCTTCGCCTACGTCAGGCACGGGGAGCAGCGAGGGCTTGCGAACACGATCGACATCGTTCTGAACCGCTATGCCGAGTTCAGCCGGCTGCACGGCGCGCTCCGTACTGGCGCGATCATCGAGCAGGCCAAGGGGATCCTGATGGAACGCCACGGGATCAACGACGATGAAGCGTTCGCGGAGCTTCGGAGTCGTGCCCGCAACACCAACCAGAGCGTGTTCGAAGTCTCGCGGGCGGTCACGGTCAGCTATCCGCTTTTCAGACCGCGGCCGATCGACGCAGACTGAGACTCACGCAGCCGCGGCCGGCCTCCCTACGCGCCGTCGAGGATGACCAGCTCCGCGGCGATGTCGGGGTCGATGTGGTTGACCGCGTCGACGGGGTCGCTCCGGGTGAGGGACGTTCGGCGTGCGTGAGCAACTCGTTCATCGGCGTCACCAGGACGTTCCCGTAGTGGAACGTCGTCGCTGTCACGGGGCCCTGGCCAAGGTACTTGTGGTGGGTCCCGGCCAGCGCGCTGGTGATGACTGCGTCCAGCTCCTCGCCCAGTTCAACCGCCCTCATCTCGGTGGCACCGTCGATCAGCACCGCAGCCGACGAGCCCCGGGAGATCAGCACCCGGTGCGCCCCCGTCGCGTGCAACCACTGAGCTCCGACAATGATCTCGGTGGCTTCATCGCTAGCTGCGTAGCCCTCTGAAACGAGTTCCTCCTCGCTGAGCTTCAGCAGCTCGACGCCGGCACTGAGCGCCGCTCGCAGCGACGCTCCTATGAGATCGGCAATGACGAGCTTGTCGTTCGCGCGTAGGTCGGTGACCAGCCGGCGGTCACGCCGCGGCCACGGTATCCGTGCCCATCGTGCGGCAGGACATGCGCAAGCGTGAGCTGGCCATCTCCCACCAGCAAATGTCTGGCCAGTGCGATCGCACACTCCGATCTCTACGTGCGGTTTTCTACGGGGCCGTGTGGCCTAGGCGATCTCGGTTCGCCGTGCCTGTCGGATCCCCGAGCGGCGGCCCTCCCCCCGGGTCTGACCATGGCGGAGCGGGCGCGCAATGGTGGATCACCGCGCTCACGGGCGGGAGAACTACGGATCGAGCGCCCCGGGAACAAGGTTATAGTCGGTGGGGTGGTTGGTGCGCCCGCGAGGTGGCGCCGCCGCAGATTCGGGATGACGAGTGCGTGGCTGGGTGTGGTATGCCACACGATCGGCTCGTCGAGCAAAGCCTCTTTGGAGGGCCATGATCGATGGAGCCCGAGTCTGCCGTCCGACCTGCCGATGGATTGTGCCGATGGCCGCCGTGTCGGCTGCGGGGGATACCTGCCTCCGCTGCTCATCACCTCCGTGCCGTGGCGCGGAGATCGGGTCGCCCGTCGGAACCGCCCCACCTCGATCGAAGGTGCGATTGAGATGAATGCCGGCAATCCGGCGTCAACCCCTCGCCGCCAGCTGCTCTGGCTCTGCTCGAGGTGCGGCTTGAGCATTACGCCGAGAGCCCGCTGGCTCGCGATCGAGCACTGCCCACGGTGTATGGCGCGTGCGCACCTCCCAGTCAGGCTGATCTCCACCCCACCCGCCACCGGAACCGTGCACCCCCAGCGTTCGACGCTGACCAATCGGCAGGGCGCTAGGACTACTTACCCGAGTGAGCCGCGATGAGTAGCCGGCTCACCACCGACCTGACGAATGGCAGGACTCCCTTACGGCTGCTCCCGCCGCGCGCGACGACCGCGCTGCGTTTGCGGATTGCCGTACTTGCGCCGCCATGGATCCCAGTGCCTCCCGGTGGCTACGGGGGAATCGAGGCGGTCGTCGAACTGCTTTGCGAGGCGCTCGTCGCCCAGGGCCACGACGTGACTTTATTCGCCGCGCCCGGATCGCGCTCAACGGCGCACGTGCACGCGCTGCTCGACGAACCCCACCCGGACACCATTGGCTCGGCGCTGTACGAGTCAGATCACGTCGCCCGCGCATGGGAGCAGGTCGACCTCGAGGCCGCACAACACCATCCATTTGACGTGCTGCACGATCACTCCGGGTTCACCGCGCTGGCCATGGCCGACCGCATCGCCGTGCCGGTCGTGCACACGATCCACGGTCCATTTGACCGCCACACGAGCCGCTTCTACCAGCGCCACGGCCGCAAGGCGACCCTGGTGGCGATCAGCCACTCGCAGGCAGCGAGCGCCCCCGCCGGAGTGGGGATCAGCGCGGTGGTCCCCAACCCGATCGCCGTCGACCGCTGGCCGCTGAACACCGAGAAGCAGGATTACGTGCTCTGGATCGGGCGGATGGCGCCGGTCAAGGGCGCCCACCGCGCGATCGAGGCCGCGCGGCTGGCCGGCAAGAATCTCGTACTCGCCGGGCCGGTGCAGACCGGGCAGGAGCAGTACTTCCGCGAGCACATCGAGCCGCACATCGATGGCCAACGGGTCCGGTACGTCGGTGAGGTGACGGGGGCCGCCAAGCAGCAGCTGTATGCGAACGCCCAGGCGCTGCTGATGCCGGTTCGCTGGTCCGAGCCGTTCGGGATGGTGATGATCGAGGCGCTCGCGACCGGGACGCCGGTCATCGCGTTCCCCGAGGGTGCCGCGGCCGAGATCGTGATCGACGGGAAGAACGGGATGCTCGTCTCCGACGAGCCACAGATGGCACGCGCGATCGATCAAGTGGGGGCGATGGGGGCGATCGACCCTGCGCGCTGCCGCGCGAGCGTCGCCGAGCGCTACGACATCGCGGTCACCGCGACCGGCTACGAGCGGGTCTACCGCCACGCGGCCGGTGTCGAGCGCGCATCGGCGACGCTCGCGCCCCACATCCAGTCGAGCGGCCACGTCCAGGCTCCACAGCGGAGCGCGCGCCGATGACCATCGAGGCTCAGCGAACGCGAACTCGCCAGCCGGATCCAGTGAACGGCTTGGATCGACACGCGGCACGCCTGCTGGCGCTGCTCGAAGCCAACTCAGGTGACGCGTTGACGATCGCCGATATGCGTGACTGCGGGATCGCCGCACCCGGCCAGGTGATTTACGCCCTGCAGCTCGCCGGCTACGACATCGACCGCGGTCCCCTTCAGGGGAACTCCCGCGGCCCACGGGGCTACCGCCTGCGCAGCGGCATCCCGCACGTCGACGGAGGGGCGGACGCGGCGGATGCGGGAGCAGTCGATGAGCGCTGATGGCGGAGAGGCCCAGAGGACGTTTCGAGTGACCCGATCACCGTGCACGTCGAGCACAACGTTCGCGGATGGCAGGTGGCGCTGCCCGACGACTCATGCCGGGTAACGTGCGAGACATCCGACGATGCCCGCCGCATCGCTTACCTGCACGCTGCTCACGCCCGCCGCTGCGAGCTGATCGTGCACGACTCGTTCCACCGCCAGCTTCACCAGGAGTTGATCGCGGGGCACACACCCTACTCGAGAAGGAGAAGATTGCGACCCGCCCGACCGGTGGCTGATGCGCGTCTCCCATCAAGCATGTCGTCCACTGTCACTGTCATGTCCAACGCACCAGATCCACCCCACAAGTCCGGCGGCCGAACGTGAGTACAACCCTCGTCCCTCCCAGCTATTACCTCGTCGATCCGCGCGGCCGCCCCGCTCGGCTGTACAACACGCTGCCGGAAGTCGCCGCGGCGATCTACCCGCTTGCGCGCACGCCAGCGACGGTCAGCGCCGTGACCGCCAGCCGCCGACGCAGCCTCACCGACGCTGAGCTGTGCGACCTGGGACGCGCGGTCCGCGCCCGTCGCCTTCAGGCGTGCACCACAAGCTCGGCAATCGCCGCGGGGCCCGTACATCAGGCTCGGGTACCAGACCGGTGAACGCCGCAAGCCGCAACGCGACGCCGTGTCCCGCCGATCCCGGCGTGATCAAGGACCAAGCCGGCCGAGCCAGCCGATATCTGACGGACGGGGTCAACCTGTACCGCTACGTGGGCACGATCCCCAGCTCGATGGGCCACATGATCGGGCTCGAGAATTGCCACACACTGGATCTCACGCTCTGGCCAGTCGCCGAGCTGCACGCCCTGCGGTTAAAGAGCGTGACTCCGGCCGTTCCGTCGCGCATATAAGCTGCCGACCCTGCGGCCCAGAGCCAGTCGTCAGCATCGTCGGCGGAGAGTCTCTACCCGACCGTCGGCGTGAAGGCCGCGCCCTCGGTGAACACCTTGTATTGCTCGTTCAAGATGGCGCCGCCCCAGAGGAGCATCGACCGCCCCGTCCAGACCGCGGTGAGGCGGGCGGATCCGGTGAGCGGCGCCGTCGGCAGCGCCGACCAGCGGTTTGCGGTTGGATCGAATGCGAGCCCGCTGGGCGGCGTGCTCCCGCCCCAGATCAACAGTCGCTTGCCGGTCCACACTGCGGGAAAGCTCGCACGTCCCGTGGGCATCGGCGCAAGCGCCCGCCAGCGGGCGGTCTTCGGGTCGTACGCGAAACCAAGCTCGGCCGGCGATCCCGGCTTGCCGCCTTTAGACGCGCCGACCCCGCCGATGACGAGCATCTCGTGTCCGTCCCAGACAACTTCCGCGTTGAAGCGCGAAGCGGGCAGTGGCGCGAGCCGGCGCCAGGCGTTGCTGACGGGGTTGTACGCAGCTATGCGGGCAAGGCTTGACGGGTAGGGCTTGCCGTCGGGATCGATCCCGCTGACCAGCACGATCAGCTCGTGGCCGGTCCACACTCCGCTGGGGCCCTGGCTCGGGGCCAGCGGGGAGCTTGGCAGCTTGCGCCAGCGGTTCGTAACCGGGTTGAATCCCCAGCCGGTCGAGAGGGCGTCGCCGCAGCAGCCGCCGCCCCAGTCGATCAGCTGCTTCCCGGTCCAGACGACGAGGCCCGCGCCGTCGACGGCGGCGGGCCGCGGCGCGCGCCGTCGATTGGTCTGCGGGTCGTAGACCTGAAAGTCATCAGGCCCGAGGACGAGCATCTCCTCGCCGGTCCAGACGGCGTGGTATTGGCCCTGGAAGTTGCCGGCCGGTCCTCTGAGCGGAGTCAGCCGGTTCGCCCACTCGCTGGATCTCTTCGGGAGAGATCTTGAGGGTATGGCGATGGTCGCCGGCGCTGCAAGGATCCTGTGGTAGTGCAGCAGGCGGGTGTCGAGCACCTCTGGCGTTCCAAGCAGGCCCCGGAACGGAGGGAGAGCGCCAGGATCGAATGCGGGGAAATCCTGCGCGATCTCGTCCTCAGTCGCCAGCCGCATGTCCGCGCTTGCGCCGAACACCTTTCGCGCCTTGTCGAGATCAACACGCTCCGAGGCGGGGATGATCGCGATGCGGTAGCCGTCGGTGTCATACAGCACTCGCGCCCCGTGTGAGCGCTGGAGATGACTGGATGACCTGTGGGAACGCGAGGCTGCCGGCTCAACGCGACTTGAGATCAGCCAGAAGGTCTGACGCAGCAGGTTCTCCGCGGTCGATGAACTCGCGATGCAGCACGCGGTGGTAGGCGTCGCGCACGACCAGTTCGCACGGATGCCGGTGCGCGGCGCACAGATACGCGACCCGCTGAGCCTCGTCGAGCGTCTCGAACGTGATCCCGTCGCGCTGGCCGGGCAGGGTGACCTCCCAGCCTCCGCGACCGTTGACATCTACGCGCACCGTCGAGTAGCTCACGATGAGAACGATGTTCACTGCGACGGAGCGCGAGCGGATCAGCTAGACCCCGGAACGTGCATGGGGGGAAATACCGATGCGGACCGGCGACGGACCGGGCACGATCGCAGGGTCCGTGCCTGCCCTAGAGATCCGGAGTCGATCACATGACCGCAGCTCACGTTGACATCATCGATCGGAGCGTCGAGAAGGCGCACGTCTGGATCAAGGACACGGCCGAGGAAGTCGGCACCGCCGACAGCCACCAGGCCTACCGGGTTCTTCGTGCGTTCCTGCACGCGGTCCGCGACCACCTCTCCGTCGATGAGACCGCGCAGCTATCTGCGCAACTGCCGATCTTTGTCCGCGGCGTGTTCTTCGAGGGCTGGGACCCAAGCCGGACACCCGAGCACGCTCGCGACCTCGATAGCTTCCTCGCCAAGATCGCCCGCGAGGCGGGTTTGGCAGGCGAGACCGAGGCCTCGTTTGCCGCTACCGCCGCGTGGCGGGTCCTACGCCAGCATGTCTCTGTTGGCGAAGGCGACAGCGTCCTGCGCGCCCTCCCGCAGCACATCCGGGAACTGCTCAGCGCTGAAGACAGCTGAACCGTCAAACACGATGCTCATGGCCCGATCGCGCAGGACGTGGGTCGTGTTAGCGCGAGCGACCTGGGTGCGGGAGATGCGGATCTTGAACACGATCGCCCGCTGCTTGGCCGCCGGGTTGCTCGCGCTCACCACGCACGCGCTGCTCGACGGATTGACCTTCGCCGGCGGGCTCGCCGGCGCGGTGCTCGTGGTGCTTCTCCTGACCTGTCTTGGACTGCTGCGCCGAGGCCACCAACTGGAACCGCCCGAGGAACCGGTCGCTTCACAGCGCTGAAGATCTGTGCTCGCGCGACAGAGTCACGATTCAGCGCCGTCCGGTGCGCTAGCGATGGGCTGTCCGGGTTTAGCCATACCGGACCCAGCACCGGGTTCTCGCTGCGCGAGCAGCAGGACAACGTGCGCGTCACGATGACGACATGACCTTCACGCAGCACGCGCCGAGCACCGACCTGCCGCTGCCGCCGCTGGTTGCGCGGCGGTTCGAGGCGATTGTGTTCGACTGGGGGGGCACCGCGGTCCCGGACCGCCAGGCGGACGCCACCCGGATGCGCCGCCTCGTTGAGGATGCTTGCGCGGCAGGGCTCGAGCTGGGTGTCGTGAGCGGCACGCACGTCGGCAGTGTCGACGGGCAGCTGGCTGCGCGTCCTGTCGGTCCGGTCGGTCTGGTGCTGGCCCTCAACCGAGGCTCGGAGGCGTTTCTCGTCGGTCGTGACGGGCCCGAGCTCGCGTACCGGCGCACGGCAACGGCAGACGAGGAGGCAGCGCTGTCGCGCGCCGCGGCACTGACGGTCGAGCGTCTGGCGGCGCGAGGATTCGCGACTGGGATCGCGTCTGAACGGTTGAACCGGAGCAAGATTGATCTGATCCCGGAGCCGGAGCGGGGGGATCCGCCGAACGCGAGGATCCATCAGCTGCTCACGGCTGTTGAGGGTCGGTTGGCCGCGGCGGGGATCGCGGGGCTGCCCGAGGCGGTCGAGATCGCCCGCGCGGCCGCCGCGGAGGCAGGATTGGCGGCTGCGAAGGTGACCAGCGATGCCAAGCACGTGGAGATCGGGCTGACCGACAAGTCGGACTCGGGTGAGTGGGTGATGAGCTGGCTTTGGGAGCGTGGGGTAGCGCCGGAACAGGTGCTGATCGCCGGGGATGGGCTTGGTTCTCTCGGTGGGCTTGCGGGTAAGGACTCGTGGTCGCTGGCCGGGGATGGTGCCCGTGCGACGGTGGTCTCGGTCGGGGTCGAGCCCGAGGACGTTCCCGCGGACGTGGTGTGGCTCGGCGGTGGCACGGATGCGTTTGCAGCCGTGCTCGAGGACCAGATTGCCCGCCGCCGACGTGGTGAGCTCCCGATCGTCATCGAGCACCCGGAATGGACGCTTGCGATCGACGGGGTCGATCCCCTGCTCGAGCGCGTGCGCGAGTCGCTGCTGACACTCGCAGACGGACGGCTCGGAACGCGCGGCAGCGTGATCGGTGGACACCCCAGCGAGGCCGCTACCGTCGAGATGTCCGGCGTGTACACGAGAACGGGCGCCGAGACGCACCTGCTCGCCGGGCCGCGCTGGAACACGATCTCGCTGAAGGCCCCTCTGCCTCGTTCGATCCGGCGCGTCCTCGATCTCCACGCCGGGGTGCTCCAGCAAGAGCTGCGATCGGAGACCGGCAAAACCGAGGCGCTGTTGCTCTCTTCGCTTGCCCGACCCGGAACCGCGGCACTCAGGGTCAGGGACCGCGGCGCATGCATGGACCCCTCCCAGCCATTGGTTGCGCCGCTCGGCCCGACATCCGAGGAAGGAGCGACGGACGGGTCCCAGTGGATGCGCGTCACCGGGCGGCCGGGGTCGATCGCCGCGGCCGCGCGCGATCAGCTGCGCGGCACTGCCGGCGACCAGGTGCTCGACCGTGTCGCCGCCTACGAGAGCGTCGCCAGAGGCTCAGCCGAGCAAGGCGTTGCGCTCGATCGTCTCCGATCCGCACAGAGTCCGGGGTTCGACGGTCTTCTAGCCGAGCATCGACGCGCGTGGGGATCACGCTGGGAGGATGCCGGCGTGATCATCGAAGGTGACCCCGAGCTGCAGCTGGCCGTTAGGTTCGCGATCTTCCATCTCCTCAGCGCGGCGGATGACGGCGAGGCAGCCGTCGGAGCCAGAGGGCTGACCGGCAGCGCCTATCGGGGGCATGTGTTCTGGGACACCGATGTGTACGTCCTGCCGATGCTGGCTGCGACCCACCCGCAGGCCGCCCGCGCGATCCTGGAGTACCGTGTGCGGCGCCTGCCGGCAGCAATCCGAGCTGCGAAGCGTCATCGACGCAACGGTGCCCGGTTCCAGTGGGAGTCCGCATGGTCGGGTGAAGACGTTACGCCCGAACACGCCCGTGACCGGAACGGCGAGCTCGTACCGATTCTGACCGGTCAGCTCGAGGAGCACATCGTCGCCGATGTGGCGTGGGCCGCCGCCTGCTATATCGACTGGACCGCCGACCACGCGTTCGCGGATGGTCCGGGGCGGGAGCTGATCGTGCAGACCGCCCGCTGGTGGGCGTCGCGGATCGAAGTCGACGCCAACGGACACGGGCATATCCGCGGCGTCATCGGCCCCGACGAGTACCACGAGAACATCGATGACAACGCCTACACCAACGTCATGGCACGGTGGAATCTCAGGCGGGCCGCGGACGCTGGCGGTGAGGCGGTCGCCGAGGATGAGCGACGACACTGGCTCGAGCTGGCCGATTCGATCGTCGACGGATACGACCCCTCAACCGGCATCTATGAGCAGTTCGCCGGCTTCAACGCACTCAAGCCGATCCTGATCGCCGAGCTCACGCCGCAACTGCCGGTCGCCGCCGACGTGCTGCTCGGGCATGCGCGCACCCAGGCCAGCCAGGTCGTCAAGCAGGCCGACGTGCTGATGCTGCACTACCTCGTCCCCGACGAGGTGCAACGTGACTCGCTCCAGCCCAACCTCGACTTTTGCGGCCCGCGCACCTCGCACGGCAGCACGCTCTCGCCGGGCGTGCACGCCACTTTGCTCGCCCGCACCGGCAGGCTCGCAGAGGCGCTCAAGATGCTCCGCCTCACCGCCCGGATCGACCTCGATGACATCGCTCGGATGGCCGCCGGCGGGCTGCACCTCGCCGCGATGGGCAGCGTCTGGCGCACGCTCACGCTCGGATTCGCAGGCCTGCGACCTGCCGGCGACGCACTCGCGATCGACCCGGTACTCGCGCCCGGGTGGGACGGGCTCGAAGTGAGAGTGCGCTTTCGCAACAGCCGTGTACACGTCCGTATCCAGCCGGGAGCCGTCGAGGCGAGCGCCGATCCGCCGACACCCGCGCTCACCCCCGACGGGGAACGCGTGCAACTGAGCCTCGCCCTCCAGACGTTCACACTCGCTCCCCCCTCCCCGAGGAGGACCCCATGACAACAGTGCTCGCCGCGCTCGACTCGAACTCCTCCGCCCGACCGGTGCTCAGCACCGCGATCGCTCTCGCCGACCCGCTCGACGCCACCGTCACGGGACTGCACGTACGCGAAGACGGCATCAGCGCTGCGCCGGACCTCGCACGCGCTGCCGGCATCGAGCTACAGGAGGTCAGCGGCTCTCCGGTCGAAGAGATCGTGGCCGCGGCCCGAGACCCGGAAATCGCCGCGCTCGTCCTCGGCGCGCGCGGAGTCCACGGAGGGCCCCAGCCCGCCGGACACACCGCTCTGGAGATCATCACACGCGTGCGCAAACCGATCGCCGTCGTCCCGCCCCAGGCGCATCCGCCCGAGCGAATCACACGAATCCTCGTACCGCTCGAGGGGACGAGCGAGAGCTCGCAAGCGCTCGACGACGCCCTCCAGCTCGCTCATCACCATGGCCTTGAAATCGTCGTGCTCCACGTCTTCTCGCCAGCAACCGTCCCTGCGTTCGCCAACCACGAGCCGCACGCAGCCATCGCATGGGAGCAAGAGTTCCTCGCGCGCTACACCGCCATCCCGCACGACCGCATCACCCTGCTACGCCGCCTCGGCGTTCCCGCCGACGACATCGTCGCTGCCGCCGACGAGACCAGCGCCGATCTAATCGTCCTCGCCTGGAGCCAGAACCTCGCCCCAGGCCACGGGCACGTGATCTCAGAAGCGCTCGCACACACCGACATACCGGTACTGCTGCTACCCGTCCAGTAACACCGATGCTGCCGGGCAGCACCACGACAAGCTCAGGAAATTGCACGTCCTCGGCGGTGGGACGCGCAACCAACGCCGCGCTGGACCGTCGAGCCCCGCGATAAGCCAAGCGCCGAGACTGCAGACACGAGCAGGGACCCGGCGCGACGCGCATGCTTGCGCCGGCGGAACGAAGCGGTCACGACTTCGCCATCGCCGGCACCGACGTGCGCTGCTGCTCGCGGACAAAACGGAGTGCCCGGTCGCGTTCGCCGGAGGTTGCTTTCACATTGGGAGGAGCAGCCAGCGCCTAACGGGTGCTAACTCGATGACGGCTAGCACGTCATAGCGCTTTGGACGAGCTCCGACAGCGCGGCGTTCCCGCGGGCGACCACAACCGCTCACGCAGCCGAAGGGAGAGCCGGCGAGATCGCGCGCGCGTCCGCCGTCGGCGTGGAGCTGCATATGCATCCTGACGTCGGCGTTTGCTCGATCGGATATGACGAGCTAATAGCAGTTCTTCTGCTCCGCGAGCAACGCAGGTACGCGGTGCAGCCGGCGCCGGGCTTGTGGAATGGACGATTTCCACCAGTGACCCTGCGTCGTGCCCGCGCGGCTGCCCGTTCGGGAGGTAGAGCGGAAGGCGACCGTGGCCCGACCGTGGCGCTAGCTCATCGCTCTTCGTCGCACGTCTGCAAACGGAGGGGCCGCTGTCGTTAAGGACGACCGATGAAAAACAAGGGTGGCGAGTGCCGCGTGTGTCGTAATTTCCGGTCGATTTCGGACGATGGTGTGGTCACGGAGGGGTCGCCGAGGCCGTGAGATCGCCTCCTGTGAGCTCGGTCGGGTGGCTCCGGCGCTGATCGGTGCTGTTGAGGCCGGATTTCGCGCACGGATGGTCGTTGTCGGGGTTGCCGACGTTGGCGCAGGAGCGTAGGTTGTTGGTGGGCGCGAGCCGATGACGTGTCAAAGAGCAGGCGCTTGGAGCTCGACCGGCCTGCCGCGCGACTTGCCCTTCGAGGGCCTTGACTATGCGCGCTCCGCTGTCACGCTCGCGCCCACAGCCTTCTTCTTGGGCGCAGCCGTCTGCCAGTCGCGGACGGTGCGCTCGTAGGAGGCCTGAGCCTGGGCCGCGAGCTGCTTCTCGGCCTGGCGCATCTGCTCGCGGGTGGCCCACGTGCCAGAGGGCTTGCCCTTGCGGGTCGGGGCGCCGGCGGCGACCTCGAGCCGGCGGAGCTTGAGCGCGGTCAGCGAGGGCTGCTGGTGGGCGTAGTCCTCGCCGCGGGAGAGCAGGCACCAGAACAGGACAGCGAGCTTGCGGGCGGTGGCGACGATCGCCTTGCCGTGCCCGCGCCGGGCCTTGATCCGCAGGTAGAAGCCGCGCAGCGGCCCGGGCTGGTTGACGACCGTCCAGGCGGCCTCGACGAGCGCCCACCGCGCCGAGCTCGAGCCGCGCTTTGAGATCCGGCCCGGGCGGGCGGGCTGCTCGCCTGATTGCCTGACCCGGGGATCGAGGCCGAGGTAGGCGACCAGCTTGCGAGAGTCGCGAAAGCGTTTGATGTCGCCGACCGCGGCCAGGAACGTGGCGGCGGCGATCAGGTTCACGCCGGGCACGGTCAAAAGCCGCTTCGCTTCGGGCCAGGCAAGCATCTGCTCGGCGACCGATCGCTCGACCTGTTCGATCTCTGCGTCAAGGAAATCGACCTGCCGCAGCGCCGAGCCCAGCGTCTCGGCCTCCTCGACGGCGAGTTGCTGCTGTAGGTGAGCCAGCCAACGGCGGCCCTTCTTCCCAAACACGTCCGAGCATGGCGGCTTGCCCTGGAGCGTGCGCATCAACACGCCGTGCACCTCGTTCTTGGCGCGGGTCCGGGCCCGGACCAGCTGCTCGCGACGCGACAGCCGACGCCGCAGCACCCGCACCCGATCATCCGGACTCCACACCGCGTCAAGCTCACCCTTCCACAACAGGCTCGCCAGCGTGCGCGCATCAATCTTGTCGGTCTTGGTACGCGCATGCGCGATCCCGGTGTCATCCGGGGATACCACCACCACCTGCTGACAGTGACCCTCCAGCCGGCGCGCGACCTCCCACGCCGCGCTTGAAACCTCCATCACCACCCGATCGGTCGGCTCAAGGCTTGACGCTAACGCCTCGATCCCCTCGTCGGTCATCTTCACCCGGCCGCCCCCATACGTCTGCCCCGACTCGCAGATCGCGATCTCACAGAACACGCGATGCAGATCCAAACCGATCGCCCGACCCAACCACCGATGCACCTGCTGAACCATCGCCACGACACATCACCTCCCACACGGGGTAACACAAAACGGAGAACGAGCGGGACGAACGACAACGACCGATACGTGCTCACAGCACAACCCGGGCAAGTCGCAGGGGCGGCCAAGACAGAACTGCCCGCGCTCTCAGCGCATCGTCCAAAACGGCCTGCCCGTCTGCGTTCTCCCAAGAAAGCCCCTGTCCCGGATCGCC
Source organism: uncultured Solirubrobacterales bacterium (assembly GCA_963701945.1). Lineage (GTDB taxonomy): Bacteria > Actinomycetota > Thermoleophilia > Solirubrobacterales > Solirubrobacteraceae > Palsa-465. Next base: position 182,535 of record CAVPBV010000007.1, read on the forward strand.
CGACCGTACGCTCGGGACCGGACGGAGCCTTCAAGAAAGGATTTTCATGCCCCGAGCTGCAGCAGCGCCTCGTTGGCGTTGACCTCGCCGTGCTGCTCTGCCGGCCTTGCGACAGCGAGCCGATCGGACCGCTTGCCGAGTCGGCGAGCCTCCGCTAACTCGCTGCCGCTAGCTCGGTGGTCGTCACACGGCGGTTCTGCAAACGAAGGCCCGCTGCTGCAAGGGACGAATCTCGACAGCGCCCGAGACCGCTTCGGCGAGACGACCGCTCCGCCGGGATTGCGACAGCGACCACTCCGAGTCGTTTGCTGGGCTCGTGATCCGCAGCTAACTCGACGGCGTTAGCTCACCGGGCGGTCCGCGCCGATCCTGCAAACGGAGGGCCGCTGCCGCCTTGGACGAACTCGGGAACTAGAACGCGACGGCG
>CAVPBV010000008.1:0-30825 GCA_963701945.1 uncultured Solirubrobacterales bacterium
GTGCCGCGCCGGCGGCTGAGGTGCACGGCGCTGCTCAGTATCGCCACGGACAAGGGCATCAGCGTCACGGTGAAGCCCACGAGCTTGACCAGTTCGAGCCAGACCGCCTGCGTCGAGGGAGTGCCGAGCAGCAAGTGACGGAGCAGGTCGACCGTCGGTGTGAACGGCTGCACGTCGGCCGCCCACTGAAGCCAGCCCGGAAACAGCTCGATCGGGAAGTAGACGCCGCCGAGGATGCTGAGCCCGGCGATCACCCGCCGGCGCCGGTCGCGCTCTTGAACGCGAGCAGCGTAGCGACGAACAGAAGGCCGATGCACACGAACGCAGCCGTGCCCCAGCGCGGACACGACGAGCGCCGACGGGATGCCCGCCAGGTGTACCGGAAAGCCATAAATCTCCTTGGCCACGGCCAGCATCAGGGCGGACGAGACCCAGCGAGTAGATGACCGGGAACGCCGCGAGAGCGAGGACACCACCGAGCGGGCCCAACGGCGAGACGAGTATCCGCTCGAACGTCCCTGTCAAGAGCTCCACCCGCACGATCTGAGACAGGTTCAGGGCCGCCGTCAGGGCGGAGAGGCTCACGATGCCGACGACGACGTACGCAAAGTACTGCCCGTTGGGCCCAACCACCCCAGGGCGGACAAGCTTGGCAACGTAATAGAACATCGTCATCCCAAACAGGATCGTCGGTATCTGACCGACCACACGCATGCGGTAGCTCTTCAAGACGGTCGCGTCGCGCTTGATGGTCGCCCATACCGCGCTCGTGTGTTGCTCGGCTAGCGTCACACCCATCGGAGCGCTCCGTCCTCTAGGACGGCTCTGCGCCCGGGCTGCCCGAGGTCGTCGTCGCCCGCCGGCGCGACACAGAGCGCGGCACCCCCCGGCGCACGAGGTCCCTCACCGCTGCGTCAACAAGTGACTTGCCGTCCGCGTCCAAGCTGTTTCGAGGCTCGTCGAGAAGCAGCAGCCTAGGTCGATGCACAACGGCGAGCGCAAGCCTGAGCCGCTGGCGTTGCCCCTGCGATAGGCGATCGGCCCTGCGCCCTGACAGGTCCGACAGATCGAAGCCGGCCAAGGCGTCCTCGACCATCCGCTTGCGGTCTCCTCGCGGGACGAATGCCAGCGCTGCCCAGTAGTCGAGATGCCCGCGTACAGTTACCCGCGCGTACAGCCCCCGGTCGCCGGCGGACAGGAATCCGATTCGCCGGTGATATTCCCGCCAACTGCCGTCGGGGCTGAGGCCGTCGACGGTGACGGTGCCCTGATCGGGGGCGAGGATGCCGGTGACGATGCGTAAGAGGGTGGTCTTACCGGCTCCGTTGCGTCCACTGATCGACGTAACGGTGCCCGGATCCACCTCGAGGTCGACGCCGCGCAGCACCGCCGCACGCCCTTTCCCCCGTCCCCAGGAGCGCCAGACCCCGTTCAACGAGACGAGCGGCTCGTCCGACGCCACGACCAGGCGCGGTCTCGGCGGCGCAGTGGACGTGACGGTCGGAGAGCTCGGCTCGTCGTCCGCGGCCAGTGCGAGGTCGAGTGGTCGGCGGCGCCCCATTGCTCTCACGCCAAACAAACGCACCGGCGCGATTCATCCTTCCGGTCCCGACATCGTGCGGGATCGTTGAAAGGGATGGGCGGAGGGAGCATTGCTCGAGCGCGCTGGCTCTAAACGATGGTCTAGGTTCGGCTAGTCGATCGCTCAGGACTCGCACTCGGTGTCGCTCGTATCCCGGCCGCGCCTGTTAAGTTACTCACCTGAGGCGTCGCAAGTACAGCTGAGTTATCGCGAAAGGATTTGCCGTGAACGCGAGCAGAGTGGGGGCTGGCTCCAAGGCCAGAGCAGTTTACGAGGCGCCGCAGCTCGAGCGTCTGGGCTTGTTCCACGTCGAGACGAAGAACTTCTGTGTCAATCTAGGGCCATGGGGGAACAAGAGCGGTGGCGGGTACGACGGCCACACGTTCAACGGTCAGCAGGTTCCCATTTCGAGCTGCTCTGGGTAGTTCGCCGCCCGGGGCGTTTAGCCGCGGCCGCATCCAAACGGCTCGCTGCCGTAAGACAGCCAGCCTGGTGCAATGCGCGATAGCACTGGCGGCGCATATGGCTTGCGGATTCGCGCGGCTGGCGCGCATCCGCCCGAGCTGATTCCGGCGCCGGCGCATTGGCCGTCCATCGAATTGTGCGTCCGCGTGACGAAGGAGGCTCCCGCCGCCGAGGAGCACCTTGGCGGCGAGAGCGCGAAGCTCCGTGTTCGTCCGACCGGAGCGGTCTGCATCGATCGCGCTCGCGGGCTCGCGACCTTCTTCCTCCCCACGGCCCCGACGGCGGCGGCACTCCTGCACCCCCATCTCGCGGGTGTTGCGGCAGTGTCCTCCCATTGGCGCGATCAGCAGAGCTTTCATGCCGGCGCGTTCGTTGCCGGAAACGGCGTGTGGGGGGTGCTCGGGGAGAAGGGTTTCGGAAAGAGCACGATGCTCGCGGCGCTCGACCGCGCAGGGGTGCCAGTTCTATGTGACGACGTCCTCGTGCTGGACGGGCAGACCGCGTTCGCCGGCCCCCGCTCGATCGACCTGCGCGCTCGACGCGGCGCGAACGGCTCGGGCTGGTGAGCCGCTCGGGGTGATCGGCGAGCGCGAGCGGTGGCGCATCGCATTGCGGGTCCGATCGCGCCGGAGCTACCGCTCCGCGGGTGGGTCACGTTGCGCTGGGGCTCGACGACTACCATCCGGACGCTGCGTGGCGCGGAGCGTCTGCGCGAGCTGTTGTGCCACCGGGCCCTCCGCGTGCAGCCGCGCGACGTCCGCGGCACTGCTTGAGCTCAGCGGGTTTGCCCGTGTTCGAGTTCAGTCGTCCGCGGCGCTGGAACTCGCTGACACGGACGCGCCGGCCCACCTGCTCGACGCCGTCGCGGGCTGAGGCTGAGCCAGGCCGCTTGGAGCAAAGAGGCCCGACTGAGGGCTGGGCTGTGGCTCGCCGCGCCAGTGGTGCGCCAACGTTCGCGATCCACCCACTCCTCGGGCACACCCGGTGCCGTCCCACGGACCCAGGCGAATGCACACGTGCGCTCGGTCCATGAAGACGTGGTTGAAGTTGGTCTTTGACGTCCGTTCCACGATCTCGGGCGGGAGCAGCATCGCCGAACAGGCGTCGGACACCTTCCGTGCGGCTGGCAAAACCCATCCGGGGCGCGGTCGCCGCCACGGCGTTCCAGAAGCTCGGCGACAGCAGCGGGTGCGCCAGCAGCGCGTCGCAGTCGCGTGGGCAATCAACCCCAGCGCGTCACTACTCACTCTCGAGATAGCGGAGCTCGCCGCCACCACTCCATTCGCGCGCGGAGGCGGCGGGGCTCGGACGACGCTTCGCGCGCCAATATTTCGCCGGCGAGCGTCTTTCGCTCGCTGTCGAGCCACGGGTGCTCGACGCGGATCGCCCGGGCCAGTACTGCGTTGCGAACGTACATGCGGGGCAAGAACGCGAACGCCGGCGCTCAACAGATGCCGTGGGTGGGGACGGACATCGCGGGACAGCACCGCGGCGTATGGCAGGCGACGGGCGGCGGCATACAGCTCATCGCCGCCGATTCCGGTCAACATCGACCCTCCTCGGCCTTCCTCGAGCAGTGGGAGGTGGAAGTGCGTGTTCGGCGGCCACAACAGGCCGTGTGTCCGCAGGACCTGCTGCGCGTAGGGTCCGATCAGATCGAGCTCGTCCGTCATGCTCGATTCGAATCCAGTCCGAAAGGCCGAGGTGGCGGATGAGCAACTCCTGCCAGCGGCGATTCATCAGCGTCCCGCGGCCGAGGGGAAGACATTCGTGGCCGGAATCGGGAGCGGCAGCCGCTCTCGCCGGGCAAGCGCCGCGGCCACGGCCAGCACGGCCGCCGAGTCGCGTCCACCCGAGAAGCTGACAAGGCACGGAGGACGAAGCAGCGCCGGAAGGATTGCCTGCTCCAGCGCCTCCCGAGGGGATCTCGGCCGCGATGGCGCTCGACCGCCGGCGACTGGAATCGCGTCGAGAGCTGCGGCGCGCGATCGAACGTGCCCGCCGTGCGGGGAGCGACGATACCCACAGGCGATGTCGAGCGATGTGAGCACGCTGGCCGTCACGGATCCAGCCGGGTCAGCTCGTGATATAGGGGTGCGAACTGGATCGTCCTCGCCGACGAAGCCAGGCGTGAGCCGGCAAAGCCGCGCCGACGGCGCGGTGACACCGATGGCGATCGTGCGCGGCTCGCCGTGCGCGAGCAGCCAGCGCTGCCGAACGAGGGCACGCTCCAGACAGGTCGGCTGCTGCTCGGCGAAGCAACGCGGCGACGCCCTTGATGGCCGACGCGGGCAGTGGGGCGGAGCCGGGAGGTCGATGTTGCCGACCTCGCCGCGCGCGAGCGCACGCCTGGCGGTGCGCAGTGCTCGACGAGCCCACCACGCGGCGCGCAAACTGGCGAGGTCCGGCGGCCTCCTCACGACGCGAGAAGCCCGCGCTCGGACAGCGAGGCGAGGAACGCATCGGTATCGGCCACTGCGGTTGACGTGATCCACCTCATAGGCGTCAAGGAGAGCCTCGATCAGCTCCTCGCGCGTGGCGCGCATGGCCAGTAAACGCCACAGCAGCGCCCCCGACCCGTTTAGCGTCAAGTATGCGGCGTCAAGCTCGTCCAGTATCACGATGTCGCTGTCGATCTCGCGCCATTGAAGGTCTTCCGTGCGCAGCGCAGGGTCATCTGGAGTTCCTCGCTTCCTTGATGAGGTCGTGCTGGGACTGGGGACGGGGTGCGTCGATGATCGCGAGCTGCGTACGCCGCATCGCGTCGGCCCAGCGCTCGCCTCCCCTTGGGCGTGCGGCCTCGGTGAACATCCGCGTCGCGCTGGCAACGGCCCGAAAACGCGTCCTCGGCAGACCGCACATCGGGCCCGCCCATCTCGTCAGATGCGTCTCGAGCACAGTCCGCTCACGGACAGCGGCGAGGTGCCGAGCCCATATCGCAAGAGCCGGTCCCGAGTCGGCGCGTCCGAGCAGCGCGTCGGCCGCTGCGATCGTCGTGCTCCAGACCCGTCCAAGCCCCCACTGGCACGCGAGAGAGCGCGCGACGCCGCGGTCCTGGTCGTGCTCCAGCACGAGCAGAACATCGATCAGATCCAGCAGGCGGCGGAGCGGCGCGTGCGCCCAGCTGTGCGCCGCCAGTAGGACCGCGTGCGCCGGCGGCGTCGGCGCGAGCAAGCCCTCGATCCCAGTCGCGCTCGGCTGGGCCAGCTCGAGCAGTTCGCCGCGGTCCGGGGGCACAATCCAGACCGGGTGGTTCGCCTCCCGGTGCAACTCAATGAACAGAGGCAATCCAGGCCAGGCGAGCGGTCGCAGATGATGCGCGCCGTCGTAGCGGGAGGCGTCTCCGACCTCGAGGAAGCCGGCGGCGATCATCTCCCGATGAGCCACGTTCGGATCGTCGACGAGAAAGTCCAGATCACAGAATGGCCGAACCGCCGGCGCCGGGTAGTGAGCGCCGACTTCGGGCCCTTTCATCAGAACCAACGGGCCGTCGTAGGCGTCGCGCACACGCTTGAGTAGAAACGGCACGGCGAGCCCCTTTATGGCCGCGCTCTGCTCGTCCGCGCGCAGCTCCGCGGGCACAGGCAATCCCTGCCGCCGCCACAGACCGGCGGCGATGAGCTCGACGCCATGATGCCGTAGCGCGTCGATGCTCCGGGCGGCGCCGATGATCTCCTCAACGCGCGCCCACATTGCGCGCTGGCTCAGACCCACATCGGCGACAGCAACCGGCCCATCCCCCACCAGCGTCGCCATATGCTCAGAAGGCACCGACCGGTTGGACAGAGCCAACCAGGCCGTTGACATGGGCGTAGTGGCTGGCCTCGGTCCGGTTGCCGACCTCGAGCTTGCGGTACACGTTGGAGAGGTGGAACTTCACGGTCTGCTCGGTCACCCAGAGCTTCTGGGCGATCTCGCCGTTCGTCGACGCCCGCCGGCCACGAGCTGGAGGACCTCGAGCTCGCGTGAGGTCAGCGGGACTGCTCGCCCGCGACCGCGGCCGGGCGGGCCGCGCGCGCGGCGCCCGAGCTCTTGTAGACGTGCACGACGTGCCCGTCGATCGTCTCGCGGACGAGCGTGGCGAGCGCCGCGGGGTGGGTGGCCTTGGAGATCGCCCCGGCCGCGCCGGCGGCGAAGATCGCGTCGAGCCACTCCGGGTCCATCGAGGTGGACAGTACGATCACGGCGACCTCGTCCTGCTCGGCCTTGATCTGCCGACCAGCTCCACCGACTCGCTCGGAGCCGTCCATGTCGTCGACCAGGACCACGTCCGGTCCCGCTTCGACGATCGCCTGGATCGATCCGGTGCGCGCGTTGACGTGGCCCAGCAGCTTGAACTCGCCGCTCTTGCGCAAGCCGATCGCGATCGCCTCCACGATCAACGAGTTGTCCGCCACGACGACCAGTCGCTTCGTCGGACCTTGCGCCCCCACGACGTGCATGTTCATCGGTCCTCTCGTATTGTGATTGACCTGGGTCGCGCCCCCGAGCCCAGCGGTCGCCGGGGGTTTCCGGACGTGCGCTCGAGACCCGGCTGTGCGAAGGTCTCCAGCCCCGCGTAACGTAGACCCAGGTCGCGACGCGTGCTGGACGAAGGTCCAGGTGCCACCCCCGTCCTCCCCGGTCCCTAGACCGGGATTAGGGCGGTCTTGGCTTCCTGGTCTAGCGCAGTGGGCCGCCGTGCGTGTGCATGCTGCGCGCCGATGAGCTCCGTCACCTCGATCAACTCACACCGCAATCACGCCGACCCAGAGCTGGACCTCGGCATCAGCGCGTCGCAATACGGCGTAAGCGACCTGATCGCCACGATGGACGACCACACGCGCAAGCTGCTCAGCCGCGGCCGTCTGGAGCGGCGCGCCTGGCTGGTTCCGCGGAGCCTCCTGGTCGCCGATCTACTCGGGCTGAGCCTCGCCTACGTCCTCACGACGCTCATGTGGGGCGAGGCCGGCGCGTTCGGCTCCTTCCACGAGATCCTCGTGTTCCTGGCGACGCTTCCGTGCTGGGCGATCGTGGCGAAGCTCCAGGGCCTCTACCGCAGCGACCAGGAGCAGGCCGACCACTCGACCGCCGACGACGTGGTCGGCGTCTTCCACCTCGTCACGATCGGCGTCTGGGTGCTGCTGGTGGCCTCGCGCGTCGGCGGTCGGCCCAATCCCGAGCATCTACGCGCTGATCACGTTCTGGGTGCTCGCCATCTGCATCCTGCCGCTCGCGCGGACGATCGCCCGCCGCGCATGCAAGCGGGCCCAGGCCTACGAGCAGAACACCCTGATCGTCGGCGCCGGCGAGGTCGGCCAGCTGATCGCCCGCAAGCTCGTCAAGCATCCCGAGTACGGAGTCAACGTCGTCGGCTTCATCGACCGCGATCCGAAGGCCCGGCGTCCGGACCTTCCCGAGCACCTGGCGATTCTCGGCGGTCCCGAGCGGTTGGCGGACATCGTCAAGTGCCTCGACGTCGAGCGAGTCGTGATCGCCTTCTCGAACGAGCCGGTGTCGGAGTTGCTCGTCGCTGCTGCGCCAGCTTCGCGCCTTCCCGGTCCAGATCGACCTCGTGCCGCGGCTGTTCGAGCTCGTCGGTCCGCGCCTGACGATGCATGCGGTCGAGGGGCTCCCGCTGCTCGGGCTGCCGCCGAACCGCGCCTCGCGGACCTCGCGCACTGCTCAAGCGGCTGATCGACATCGTCGGCGCCGGCGTCGCGCTGATCGTCCTCTCGCCGGTGTTCGCCTACATCGCGCTGCGGATCCGGCTCGACTCCGATGGACCGATCTTCTTCCGCCAGACCCGCCTTGGGACGAACATGAAGGAGTTCACCGCGCTCAAGTTCCGCACGATGAAGGTGGACACCGACCAGTCGGTCCATCAGGACGGCGATCCGGCGATCATGTCCTCCGAACGCCGACGCGAACGAGAACGGCGGCGTGTACAAGCTCGAGCGCGCCGACGCGGTCACGAAGTTCGGGAGCTCGCCTGCGGCGAACGAGCCTCGACGAGCTGCCGCAGCTGATCAACGTGCTCAAGGGCGACATGTCGCTCGTCGGCCCGCGGCCGTGCATTCCGTACGAGACCGAGAACTTCGAGCCCTATCACCTCGAGCGCTTCGCCATGCCGCAGGGGATCACCGGCCTCTGGCAGGTGACGGCCCGGGCCAACTGCACGTATGGCGAGGCGCTCGACATGGACATCGCGTATGTCCGCGGCTGGTCGGTCGGTCTCGATCTCCGGCTCCTCCTGCGCACGCCGCTGTCGGTCCTGCGTCAGAGGTCCTCGACCGCGTGACGCGGCATTCGCCGGGCGCCTGTCTTCGACCGGCGAGCGGAATCGAGTCAGGAAGCGACGGCCTCGCCGCCGTTCAGCAGACCGTTGACGTGCGCGTAGTGACTCGCCTCGGTCCGATTGCCGACCTCGAGCTTGCGATAGATGTTCGAGAGGTGGAACTTCACCGTCTGCTCGGTGACCCACAGCTTTCGCGCGATGTCGCTGTTCGTCGATCCGGCGGCCACCAGCCGCAGCACCTCGAGTTCGCGTGCCGACAGCACCGACTCCTCGGCGGCCGCCGACTTGCCGGCCGATCCCTGGACCGGGCCCGACCGGCTTGTGGACGTGGAGCACGCGGCCCTCGAGCGTCTCGCGGATCAGCGTCGCCAGCGCGGCCGGATTGGTCGCCTTGGAGACCGCCGCGCTCGCGCCGGCTTCGAAGATCTCGTCGAGCCGCGCGGACTCCGGCGACGAGCGTGAGCACGATCACCGCGATGCTCTCGCGCTCGGCCTTGATCTGCCGGATGAGCTCGACCGCACGATCGGACTGGTCCATCTCGTCGATCAGCACCAGGTCGGGCCCGGCCTCGACGATCTTCTCGACCGACGCGGAGCGGGCATCGAGGTGGCCGAGCAGGTTGAACTCGCCGCTCTTGCGCAGGGCGATCGCGATCGCCTCGACGATCAGCGAGTCCTCGGCGACGACGACGAGTCGCTTCACGGGCCGTCCTCCCCAATAGGTGTCGATTCAACAAGGGTCCTGAGTCCTTGGTCGTTCGCTGTCCGCCCTCGTGAGGGCGACGCAGCGGCGCATCCAGCCCGGCTGCGCTTCCAGCACCGAACCGCGATCCGCCGTGTTCGTGCCATCGGCAGTTTACCGCACGCCCTAAAGCGTTCAAGAAGTTGAACGGCACGAGCGCCGGTGCGGCCTATTGCCTGTCCCCGGTCCTGGCCGCATCCTTCTGACCCAAGGGAGGCCGCGGACGGAGGACCGTCCGGAGAGCTGACCCGGGAAACAGACAGACCAGGTGAGTCTGCCGCTTACTCGTGAGGGGCGCGGACGCGGCGGACCGGGTCTGGGGGCAAATCAACGGAAGGGCACCATGAAGCGACTTGTCGTCGTAGCCGACAACCCATTGATCGTAGGGGCGATTCGCACGGGACTGCGCGATAGCGGCGCATTTCAACTTCTCGGCTATGTCGACCCGCGCAAGACCACTGCGGCGCGGATCACGCAGGCCGGGGCCGAGGTCGTCCTCGTGGACGAAGGCGGCGATTCCGAAGCCGCGATCGCGCTGATCCAGAGCCTCCGCGAGCAGGACGAGGACATCAAGGTGATCGTGCTCGCCCTGCGCATGGAGGGCGAATGGCTCGAGCGGGCGTTCGCCGCCGGCGCCAACGGCGCGATGTCCAAGGCGATCCATCCGGCCGCGCTGGCGACGCTGATCCGCGAGACGGTCGCCGGACACATCGTCCACTCGCCGGCGAGCCTGCGCTCGACGAGTCGCGCTCCGATCGCGGTAGCGACCGAGCACTCCGCGCTGACCGATCGGGAGACCGAGATCCTGCGCTTCGTCGCGTCGGGCGCGACCAACGCCGAGATCGCGCGGCAGCTCTGGATCACGCAGCAGACCGTGAAGTTCCACGTCTCGAACGTCTACCGCAAGCTCGACGTGGCGAACCGCACCGAGGCGTGCCATTACGCGCACGTCAACGGGCTGGTTGCGCCGCGGGAGCCGCTCGCGCCGGTGGCATCGAGCGCGCCGGCGCTGGCGATCGCTTCGTAGCGCGCGCGACTCGTCGCGTGGCAGCCGGGCGGCGTACGCCCGGTCGTTGCCCGCGGTTGTGAGTCGTGCGCGAGTAACGCCGCGCGCGGGCCGTTCCTTGGGTATGAGGCTCCTCGGGCTGATCGTTGTCGAAGATGGCGCTCGGTCGCGCATCTCAGGCGGCCGCGGTTGCGGCCACGCCTTGGAGCGGATCGCGAACCGGCCGATCGTCGAGCATGTGCTCGACGCGCTCGAGCTCGCCGGCGTCGACGAGGTGCTCGTGGCGTCGTCGAGCGCGCTCTCGAACGGCATTCGTGACTGTCTCAGCGCGCGCGGAACGTCCGGACGGCCGCGCCGATCCGGTACCTCCACCGCGAGGCCCCGCTCGAGGTCACCGACGCGCTGCGGATGGCGGCGCCGGTCGTCGGCGACGCCCCGTGCGTCGTGCACCTCGCCACCGGCCTGCTCGACGAGCCGCTCGCCCCGTTCGTCGACCGGCTGTGGGACGCGCCGGACGTCGCGCTACTCGTGCATCAGACGCCGGGTCAGGACGAGCATCTGAGCGCGGCCACCCAGGAGATGCTGCATGTCGCCGAGTTGAGCGCCGACCACGCGCTGGGGATGGCCGGGCGTGTGGTTGTTCGGCTCGGGCGCGCTGCCGCTCGCCGCCGCCGCACCGTGGAGCGTCTGCGGGGACGTCGACCTGACGATGCTCGGCAAGCGGATCGCCGCCGCCGGCGGCGCCTTCCAGGTCAAGCTCGTCGACAGCTGGCGGCAGTACCGAGGCGACCCGCTCGATCTTCTGGAGCTGAACCGGATCGTTCTCGACCGGCTCGACGCCGGCCTGCGCCGAGCCTCGAACAACGGCAACCGCATCGAGGGGCGGGTCTGGATCCACGAGGCCGCGTCCGTGCACGCGAGCGTGATCGTCGGGCCGACCGTGATCGGGCCTGGCGCTCGGATCACCGACTCCTACATCGGGCCTTACACGTCGATCGGCGAGCGAGCTCGCGTCGAGGGCGCCGAGGTCGAGCGGTCGATCATCGCTCCGGGCGCAAGCGTCATGCACGTCGGCGGCCGGCTGGTCGCGAGCGTCGTCGGGCGAGACGCCCGCGTGTTTCGCGACTTCTCGCTTCCGCGCGCGCTGCGCCTGCGCGTCGGCGACGGGACCGAGGTCGCGCTCTGCTGACGAGTCGGGCCTGAGCTCAGAGTCGGCGCTCATCGCCGGCCGCGAGCTCGAGCAGTGCGGCGCGGGCCATCTCGGCGACATCGCCATGGCCGCGCTCCTGCGCGCGGCGGTAGGCCGCCTCGGCCCCGCTCAGGTCGCCCCTCTCCTCGAGCAGGACGCCGAGGTTGAACGCGCCGGCGGCGTGGCCCCGCTCGTCGGCCCGGCGGTACGCGGCCTCGGCTCCGGCCAGGTCGCCCTTCTCGACGAGCATGCCACCGAGGTTGAACGCAGCCGCGGCGTGCCCGCGCGCGTCCGCGCGGAGGAAGGCGCGCTCGGCGCCAGCCATGTCGCCCTGTTCGGCGAGCATGTTCCCGAGGCTGTATGCGCCGCTCGGCATCGCCACGGTCATCCGCACGTCGGTATGCGGCCGCGGCGCCATCGAAATCGCCCCGGTTCTGCAGCAGAACGCCAAGGTTGAACGCGCCGAGTGCGTTGCCTCGGTCGTCCGCGCGGCGGTAGGCCGCCTCAGCGCCAGCCGGATCGTTCTGGTGCTCGAGCAGCACCCCTAGATTGAAGGCTCCGGCGGCATGCCCGAGCTCATCGGCGCGGCGGAAGAGAGCCATAGCGCCATCGAAGTCCCCTTGTTCGGCGAGCATCCCACCGAGATGGAATGAAGCCTCGGGATGTCCGAGCTCGTCGGCACGGCGGTACGCGTCCTGTGCGCCGTCCAGGTCGTGGTCATGTTCCAGTGCACTGGCGAGAGCGAACGCGGCCATCGCCTCCGCGAGCCCGCTCTCGGTGGCGGGGACTCCGCCCGGGCGGCAGGCGGTCCGGGCGGCGTCCGAGAGGGAGGAGGTGTGCTCCAAGAATCGGGTTGCGCTTCATCGCGGGCGCCGGACGGGATCTCGGCTGGGGCGACGGCAGGAGGCTCTGCGACCGCCGCGCTGTGTGTCGTCCTCACGCGCCCGGGATTGACCCTGTGAGCGTCCTGGGAGCAACGCCGGCAGGGCTCGCCAGTGCGCCCACCAGTGGTGAGAGGCGCAGCCGCCGCAGGTCGCGAACCGAGCCCGCCGACCGCCGGACCAGCTTCAAGCTGCGGATGTCGAGAGCGACGGCGGACGACAACTGCCGCGCTCCCTGCCGCCAGACACGCGAGCGCCGCCGCCAAGCAGCAGCCAATCCATGCCGCCCTGGTCGGGTGGAGAAATCACGGCGCTCTTCCAGCAGAACCGGCAGGGTTGAGGGTCTGAGACTGGACGGCCGGCGACGATCCCGGAGCTTGGCGGTGCAACGGCCCTGTGCTGCGATGTCGCCGCACGCGACACACCGGCCGGCGTTGCCGCCGGCGCGGATTGCCCCGGTCCGAGCATGTGGTCGACTATCTCGAACGGAGCTCGTATAGCCGCGGTCGCGACCGCCGAGAGCGACCGCGTAGCGTTCGCGCAGTTGCTGTGCTGCGAGGCCTGCTGGAGGCCGCTGACTGCCGCCTGTTCGATCTGGCTTTCGCGGCCCCGGCTAACTCCGAGGATCCTGGCGACCTGGCTGGTGTTATACGAGCGCTTGAGCCCGAATCCGGTCCGCAGCGTCAGGAGCTGCCGCTGGCGTGGCGTCACCGACGACAGGCAGCCGTTGAGCCGCGCGACGAGCTTGACGAGCTGCTGCTGCGTGAGCGGCGCCGAGCCGTGGGCTCCGCCTCGCGCCGCCTTGCTCCGCGCCGGCGCCGTCGCGCGCGGCCGCAGTACTGCGAGGCGACAGCATCTGGCTCCGCCGCCAAACGCGCCGGCGCCCGACGTAACTCGAGCAGAGGAGCTATACGTGGCCGTCGGTGTCGAGAGGCCCGCGTCGCCGGGCGACGCAGTTGACGGCGCGGAAGAGCGCGAGACCGTGCCCGCGACCCCGTGTGACGCGCTGCTCGTGCCCGGGAAGGATGTTGGCGCGGACGGCAGCGACGGCCTGGGCACCGACGGCGTGCTGACCGGAGGCACCGGGACGGACGGCGTCGTCACCGTCGGACCTGCACGGAGGGCACCGTCGGAACCTGAACCGCCGGCGTCGTCACCGCGGGAACTCCGGGACGCCGTCTTGGGGATCGTGACCGACGGAACCGTGAGCGCGATGCTCGCGTGCGGAACCGCTCCGAAGATCGGCATCAGCGCGAGTGCCGCAAGGGCTACGCCGAGGATCGAGCGCGTCACGCGCCACAGCCATCCGCCCGCCCCGGGGCCGCGCCGTGTGCCCGCCAACCTCCCTCTCATCGCGCGCGATACCTACCCATGCACGAGGTCAATCAAATCGTCCGCTAGACAAACGACTAGGCCCCGCCGCGAATCCTCCCGGTTCAGACGGCGGCAAATGCTGGCCTCGGGCTTAACGTCTTGGTCGATGATCCAGGAATTGACTCTCGAATTCTTGGACCGGCCGCTGTCGGAAGTCGATCCTGAGGTCGCGGAGGAGCTGGAGCGATCGCTGCCCGCAATCGCAGCCACGCAGCAACTGGCCGTCGACCGGGCACGCCGCCTATTCGGATCCGAGTCCGCGAACTTGACGCCCCACTCGGCGACGCAGGCGAACGCGGCCGTCTACCACGCGCTGCTCGAGCCTGGGGACACGATCTTGGCGCTCGAGCCGGCGCACGGCGGTCGGATCGCGCCGAATCCGCCGGTTGACGTGTCCGGCCGTCAGTACGACGTCGTGAGCTATCACGTCGACCGCGACACGAGCCTGGTCGACATGGACGAGGTCGAGCGGATCGCGCTCATGCGCCGGCCGCGCTTAATCCTCGCCGGCTGGTCGGCCTACCCGCGCGACGCTCGATTTCGCCCGCTTCCGCGCGATCGCCGATGCGGCCGGTGCGTACCTGCTCGTCGACATGTCGCACTTCGCCGGCCTGGTCGCCGCCGGCCTGCACGCGAATCCGGTCCCGTTTGCGGATGTCGTGACCAGCACGATCCACCAGACCCTCGGCGGGACGCGGGGCGGGATGATCTTGTCGACCGAGCGGCTCGCTGCGAGGATCGCAGCCCAGGTGCATCCCGGGGCCGTGCCACTGGCACACGTGATCGCGGGTAAAGCGGTGAGCCTGGGAATCGCGGCGTCCGAGGAACATCGGGAGCGCCAAGAGCGTGCGCTCGCCGGCGCCAGGGCGCTCGCCTCCGGTCTGCTGGGCGTCGGCGGGGGCGTCGGCGTCCTGACCGGCGGGACCGACGTCCACCTGGTGCTGTGCGATCTTCGCGAGTCGGTGGTCGACGGCATCGGCGCGGAGGCCCGGCTCGCGTCGATCGGGATCATCGTCAGCCGCATCCCGATGCCGTTCGACCCGCGTCCCCACGCGGTCGCCAGCGGCCTGCGCATCGGCACCCAGGCGCTCGCGTGCCGCGGATTACAGCTCGAGGACTTCGTCGAGCTCGGAGCGATCGTCGCTAACGCGCTCGACCCGTACGGCTTCGCCGACCGGCGCGCGGCACTGGCCGACCGGGCGGCGGCGATCGCCGAGCGCTATCCGCTGCGCTCGGCCGTGGGCGCGCCCGCACCAGCTGGAAGCGCGGGGTGGTGTTGAAGTTCCCGCGCAGCCCGTTGCCGCCGGCCGCGGCGGCAGCAAGCTAGATCCGCGTTCCGCGGTCGCTGCCGGTCAGGCGGTGTATTCGAACGGCAAGTCCGGCCGCGATCTCGGCCAGCGACGGCGCCCCGGCGTCGCGAGCCGATGCCGTCAGCCCGTCTGCCGCCGGCCACGCGATCCCGACCTCGGGATCGTTGTAGGCGAATCCGCTCTCGCGCGCGGGGTCGTAGTACGCCGAGGTCATGTAGACGACGTCGGCGACCTCGCTGAGCACGCAGAAGCCGTGGGCGAACCCGTCGGGGCAGTAGAGCTGGTGGTGCTGGGTGTCGTTGAGCTCGAACCCCTCCCACCGGCCGAACGTCGGCGATCCGCGCCGCAGGTCGACGAGCACGTCGTAGATCGAGCCGCGCGCGCAGCGGAGCAGCTTGGCCATGCCCGGCTGGAAGTGCATCCCGCGGACGACCCCGCGACCCGAGCGCGAGTGGTTGTCCTGGACGAAGTCGTCCTCGATGCCGAACTCGGCCAGGACGCTGCGGCGGTAGGTCTCCAGGAAGAACCCGCGGTGGTCGCCGTGGACCGTCGGTTCGATCAGGACCGGCCCCGAGAGCTCGGTTGGGAGTCGCCGCACGAGCGGGCAATCTAGCCCCCCGGGGCAAAACGCGCCCGACAGCCCCCCTAAATAGAATCGAGGCCAGTGCCTTCCCACGACGTCCTGATCATCGGTGCCGGCCTCGCCGGCCAGCGGGCAGCCCTGTCCGCCGCCGAGGCGGGCGCGTCCGTGGCGATCGTCTCGAAGGTCCACCCGGTCCGCTCGCACTCGGTCGCGGCCGCCGGCGGGATCAACGCGGCGCTGAACCCCGAGGACACGTGGGAGTCGCACGCGTTCGACACGGTCAAGGGCTCGGACTACCTCGGGCGACCAGGACGCGATCGAGATCATGTGCCGCGAGGCGCCCGACGAGCTCCTGTATCTCGAGCACATCGGCGTCACCTTCCACCGCAACGAGACCGGCCACCTCGGCACGCGCGCGTTCGGCGGCGCCTCCGCCGCCCGCACCTACTACGTCGCCGACATCACCGGCCACGCGATCCTCCACGTGCTCTACGAGCAGCTGATGAAGCGCTCAGAGCAGATCGACCGCTACGAGGAGTGGTTCACGACCGACCTCCTCCAGGACGACGAGGGCCGCTGCATCGGCGCGATCTGCCGCGACCTGCGCGACGGCGCGCTCGAGGTGTTCAACGCCAAGACCACGATCCTCGCCTCGGGCGGCGCCGGCCAGGTCTACAAGCCGACCACCAACGGGCTGATCGTCACCGGCGACGGCATCGCCCAGGCCTACCGGATCGGCGCGAAGCTGATGGACATGGAGATGGTCCAGTACCACCCGACGACGCTCGCCGGCAACGGCCTCCTGATCACCGAGGGCGCCCGCGGCGAGGGCGCCTGGCTGCTCAACGCCGAGGGCGACCGGTTCATGGAGAAGTACGCGCCGAACAAGTTCGAGCTCGCCTCGCGCGACGTCGTCTCGCGGGCCGAGCAGACCGAGATCAACGAGGGCCGAGGGTTCCCCGACGGCACCGTCGCGCTCGACATCACCAAGGTTCCCCGCCGCCGCACGCTCGAGGCGCTCCGGGAGATCGTCAACATCGGACGCGATTTCGCCGGCGTCGACATCACCCGCGAGCCGATCCACATCCTGCCGGGGATGCACTACATCATGGGCGGCATCAAGACCGACTCCGACGGGGAGACCACCGTCCCGTACCTGTACGCCGCCGGCGAGGTCGCGTGCGTGTCGGTCCACGGCGGCAACCGCCTGGGCGCGAACTCGCTGCTCGACACGCTGGTGTTCGGCCGCCGCTCGGGTGCGCACGCGGCGGCCCGCGCGCTCCAGATGCCGATGCCGTCGACGCCCGCCTCCCGCGTGGCCGAGACCGAGAAGCACATCACCGCGATCATGAACCGTCCCCAGGGCGGCCGGCGGATCGGGGCGATCAAGAACGAGCTCGGCGAGACCATGAACGAGTACGTCGCGGTGTTCCGCGACGAGGCCGGGCTGACCAAGGCGCACGAGATCGTCCGCCGGCTGAAGGAGGAGGCCACCGTCGCCGCCGATCGACGACCGTGGCTCGGTCTTCAACCAGGACGTGATCGCGGCGATCGAGCTCGGGTACATGCTCGACGTGGCCGAGACGATCGTGGTCGGCGCGCTCGAGCGCAAGGAATGCCGCGGGGCGCAATGGCGGATCGACTATCCGGGCCGCCGCGACGACGAGTGGCTCAAGCACATCGACATCTCGATGAACGGCGCCGACGTGCCGCTGGTGAGCTTCTCGCCGGTCACGATCACCCGCTGGCAGCCAGAGGAAAGGACGTACTAGCTGCATGGCCGAGTACACGCTGAGGATCCGGCGCTACGACCCGCAGTCCGGCGAGGCCCCCCGCTGGGACACCCACACCGTCGACCTCTCGCCGGTCCAGTCGGTGCTCGACGCGATCCTCAAGATCAAGGACGACACCGACGGCTCGATCGGCATCCGCTGCTCCTGCCAGCAGGCGATCTGCGGCTCGTGCGGCGTGCGGATGAACGGAAAGCCCGGGCTCGCGTGTAACACCCACCTCCGGGAGGCCGCCCAGCGCGCTCACGGGACCGGCTGGAACCCGCCCGACGAGGGCCAGGGCTCACCGGTGATCACCGTCGAGCCGATGGGCAACATGCCGGTGATCCGCGACCTGATCGTCGACATGGACGCGGTCCACTGGAAGAAGATCCAGCGGGTCACGCCGTGGCTGATCAACAAGCAGCCGGTGCCCGAGCGCGAGTACATCGTCCCTCACGAGAACATGGTCGACGTGACCCAGCCGATGGCCTGCATCCAGTGCGGCGCGTGCGTGTCGGACTGCCTGTCGATGGAGGTCGATCCGGAGTTCATCGGTCCGGCCGCGCTCGCCAAGGCCTACCGGTTCGTCGGCGACCCGCGCGACGCCCAGCACCGCGAGCGACTCAGCGACCTGTCCGAGGATCGCGCACGGGCTCTACGACTGCACCCACTGCTTCAGCTGCATCGACGCGTGCCCCAAGGGCGTCGCCCCGATGAGCCAGATCATGCGCCTGCGCCGGATCGCCGGCTCGGACTTCGATATCGAGGACCGCAACAACGGCTACCGCCACGAGCACGCGTTCGTCAAGAACATCCGCAGGAACGGGCTCCTCCACGAGGCCGACCTGCTGCCCGACTCCTACGGCGGCAAGTTCCAGCCCGCCGCGCCGTCCCCGAGCTGATCGGCTCGCTGCCGACCGCCGCGACCGCGCTGCCGCGCGGCAAGATGACGCCGCGGACCGCGCTCGGGCACCCGCACAAGGCGCCGCCCGAGGTCAAGAAGCTGTTCGACACGATCGACGGAAAGCCCAAGCGCTACGAGCTCAACCTGTACGTGAGCGGATACGAGAACGAGGCCGAGACCGAGGCCGCCGAGGCGGCGTCGGCGTCGGCGTCCGAGGAGCAGTCATGAAGGTCGCGTACTGGCCCGGCTGCGTGAGCCGCGGGTTCACGCCCGAGCTCCACGGTTCGATGGCCAAGGTGGCGCCGCTGCTCGACATCGAACTGATCGAGCTCGACCGCGCCGCATGCTGCGGCGCGGGCGTGATCGCCGAGCACAACCAGGAGCTGGCCGACACACTCAACGCGCGCACGTTCGCGCTCGCCCAGCAGACCGACGGCGAGCTGATGATGAACATCTGCTCGACCTGTCAGGGCGCCCAGTCCGAGTGCCAGGAGCGGCTCGACGCGAACACCGAGTACCGCGAGCACGTCAACGGCAACCTGTCGGACGAGGGCCTCCGCTACGAGAAGGGGCTCACCAACAAGAACTTCCTGTGGCTGCTGGTCGAGAACATCGGGCTCGACACGCTCAAGGCCAAGGTCACGCGGCCGCTCACCGATCTGCGCGTGGGGCCGTTCTACGGGTGCTACATCATCCGGCCGACCGATCGCCTCGGCGTCGACGAGGAGCACCCGCGCGATCGCTACCTCCACCAGGTGATCGATGCCCTCGGCGGGACGGTCATCGATTACGCCGGCGTCTACAAGTGCTGCGGCTTCCCGATCATCACGATGAGCAAGGAGGCCTCGCTCAAGCAGGCCGGCCGGCACCTCGGCGACGCGATCGACGCCGAGGCCGACTGCCTGGTGGTCCCGTGCCCGCTCTGCCACCTCAACCTCGACCTCCAGCAGCCGGTGGCGGCCAAGGTCGTCGGCCGCGAGCTGGGCATGCCGGTGCTGCATCTGCCCCAGCTCGTCGGGCTCGCGCTCGGGCTCTCGCCCAAGGAGCTCGGCATGAACAAGCACATCGTCAAGCCGACGAAGGTCGTCGACTGGTCGACGTCGGTCGTCGCCGCCGCGCCGGCCTGACCGGCAGCACCCGCCCGAGCTGCAAGTTTTCGGCCGAACGAACGCGTTCGTTCTGCGTGAACCAGGGGGTCGCCGAAACGAGCACGATCCGGGCCCAGCTGCGCGAGAACGAGCATGACGCGCGCCGGCTGATAGCCCGCGCCGCTCACATGGAGAAGCGCGCCCAGCGAGCATGCGCAGACTCGCCCGAGCGGCTAAGCCTGACCACAATCGCGCTCGAGCTGCGGGCGGCGGCTGAACGGCGGCTGGCCGAGGCGTCTGAGCTGTCGCGCAAGGTGGTCGCAGTGTCCGCGATCCGCGCCTTAACGACGAAGAGCGAGGCCCGCGTGCCTCGCCCTCGTCATACCCCTGTGTCCGCCCGTTGGAAGTCTCTGGAGCCGGAAGCTCGAAGTTTCGGCAGGGTTGATACCCAATCCAGACACTTTCCGAACACGAATTTGTGGTCAGCGTTCCTGACAGCGCTAAGCGGCGACGGAATCGCGCCGGCGGAGCAGGCCTCGCTCCACCAGCACCTCCGCGATCTGGACCGCGTTGGTGGCGGCTCCCTTGCGGAGGTTGTCGCTGACGATCCACATGCTGAGCGCGCGCGGATGGGACTCGTCGCGGCGGATCCGGCCGACGAACACCTCGTCCCGCCCGGCGGCACGGAGCGGCGTCGGCACGTCCTCGACCACGACGCCGGGCGTCGCGCTGAGCATCTCGCGCGCCTCCTCGGCGGACAGCGGCTCGCGCGTCTGCACGTTGACGGCCTCCGAGTGGCAAACGCGGACGGGCACGCGGACGCAGGTGACGGCCACCCCGATCGACTCGTCCTCGAGGATCTTGCGCGTCTCGAACATCATCTTGCGCTCCTCGTCGGTGTGGTCGTCCCCGTCGGCGAAGTTGCCGGCCGCCCCGATCACGTTGAACGCGATCGGCTCCGTATACACCTGCGGCGCCGGCATGTCCGCACCTCGCAGCGAGGCCTTGGACTGGGCGTCGAGCTCGTCGATCGCCTTCTTGCCGGTGCCCGACACCGATTGGTAGGTGGCGACGACCAGCCGCTCGATCCCGGCCCTGCGGTGGATCGGCGCGAGCGCCACCATCAGCTGCATCGTCGAGCAGTTGGGGTTGGCGATCAGCCCGTGGTGCCCCTCGAGCGCGTGCGGGTTGACGTCCGAGACGATCAGCGGGATCTCCGGGTCGCGGCGGAACGCCGAGGAGTTGTCGACGACGGTGGCGCCCGCCTCCACGAACCGGGGCGCCCACTGGCGCGAGGTGCCGGCGCCGGCGGAGAACAGCGCGAGGTCGAAGCCGTCGAGATCGGCGTCGTCGTTCAGCGCCCGCACGACGAGCCCGTCTTCGAGCTCGCGCCCCGCGGAGCGCTCGGTGGCGAACGGCACGATCTCGCGCGCGGGAAACTTACGCTCGCGGAGCAGGGCGCGCATCGTCGTGCCGACGACGCCGGTGGCGCCGACGACGGCCACTCGATAGCCGCGGCTCATCTCGCCTCCTGCCCGATCGGACGCTCGCGCTGGACTTCGGCCAGGCTCAGCTGGAACGCGGAGTGGAGCGCCTGCACCGCGTTCGGCACCGCCTCGGAGCGGATCACGCACGAGATCTTGAT
This sequence comes from uncultured Solirubrobacterales bacterium, assembly GCA_963701945.1. Lineage (GTDB taxonomy): Bacteria > Actinomycetota > Thermoleophilia > Solirubrobacterales > Solirubrobacteraceae > Palsa-465. The sequence goes on from CAVPBV010000008.1 coordinate 20,819, forward strand.
CGGAGAGGTCGAGATCATCTCGATGTTGATCCCCTCCTCGGCGAGCGTCTCGAACACGGTCGCGGCCACGCCCGGATGCGAGCGCATCCCGGCGCCGATGATCGAGACCTTGCCGATCTCGGGGTCGGTGTCGATCGCGGCGATTCCGAGCTCGGCCCGGATCGGCTCGAGCGCGCGCTCGGCGGCGCGCAGGTCCTCGGCCGAGATCGTGAACGACACCTCGGCGTCGCGACCCTCCTCGCGCGGCTCGTTCTGGATGATCGTGTCGACGTTGCAGTTGGCGTCGGCGAGCGCCCGGAAGATCGACGCGGCGGCGCCCGGACGGTCGGGGACGCCGGTCAGCGTGATCCGCGCCTCCTCGGTCGAGTGGGTCACAGCGGTGATGAGTGGGTGCTCCATCGTCTCGTCTTCTCCGATCACGAAGGTGCCGGGGATCTCGTGGAAGCTCGAGCGGCAGTGGATCTGGACGCCGTGCGTCCGAGCGTACTCGACCGACCGAAGCTGCAGAACCTTGGCTCCGGACGCCGCCATCTCGAGCATCTCCTCGAAGCTCACCTGGGGCAGCTTCCGCGCGCTCGGCACGAGCCGCGGGTCCGCGGTGAACACGCCGGCGACGTCGGTGTAGATCTCGCACACCTCGGCGCCGATCGCCGCGGCCAGCGCCACCGCGGTCGTGTCCGATCCGCCGCGGCCGAGCGTGGTCACGTCGCGGCTGGTCGAGACGCCCTGAAAACCCGCCACGAGCACGATCAGGTCCTCGCTCAGCGCCTCGCGGATCCGGTCGGCCCGGACCTCGAGGATCCTCGCCTTGGTGTGCGAGGTGTCGGTGACGATCCCGGCCTGCGAGCCGGTGAACGAGATCGCGCGGTGACCGAGGTCGTTGATCGCCATCGCGCACAGCGCGCACGACATGCGCTCGCCGGTCGACAGCAGCATGTCCATCTCGCGCGGGTCGGGGTTCGGCGAGACCTCCTCGGCCATCGCGATCAGCTCGTCGGTGGTCTTCCCGCGCGCCGACAGGACCGCGACCACCCGCTTGCCGGCGTCGCGCTTCTCGACGATCCGGCGCGCCGCGCGCTTGATCCGCTCGGCGTCGGCGACCGAGGTGCCGCCGAACTTCATGACGACGGTGTCGGGCACTCTATCACCGCCCGCGCCGTGCCGACCAGCGCCCGCCCGAGCGTCAGCTCGTCGGCGTACTCGAGGTCGGCGCCCACCGGCAGCCCGCTCGCGAGCCGCGTGACCGCGACCTCGGAGTCGAGCTCGCGCAGCCCGGCGGCGATGTGGAGCGCGGTGGCCTCGCCCGTGGTCGTCGGGTTGGTGGCGATCACGACCTCACGGACGGAGCCGGCGCGGACGCGCTCGTACAGCTCCGCGATCTTGAGGTCCTCCGGATCGACCCCGTCGATCGGCGACAGCGCGCCGCCGAGCACGTGGTAGCGGCCGCGGAACTCGTGCGTGCGCTCGATCGAGATCACGTCCGAGGGCTCCTCGACGACGCAGATCACCTCGGGGTCGCGGCGCTCGTCGGCGCAGATCCGGCAACTCGGGCCGTCCGCCAGGTTGAAGCAGGTCTCGCACAGGCCGATCCGTTCCTTGACCTCGGTGATCGCGCGCGCGAGCGCCAGCGCCTCCTCGTCGCTCGCGCGGAGCAGGTGGAACGTCAGCCGCTGAGCGGTGCGACCGCCGACGCCGGGCAGCTTCGACAGCTCGGTGATCAGCCGCTGGACGGGCGGGGCGTACACGCTCAGGGGACGGCCCTCGCTACATCCCGAGGCCGGGAAGCCCGAGGTCGCCGAGGCCGCCGAGACCGCCGGTCAGCCCGCCGGTGATACCGCCGAGCTTCGCCGAGGCGAGCTCCTGGGCCGAGCGGAGCGCCTCGTTGATCGCGGCCAGAACCATGTCCTGGAGCAGCTCGACGTCCTCGGGGTCGACCGCCTCGGGGTCGATCGTGATCGACTTGAGCACGAGATCGCCGGTCACCCGCGCGGTGACCATCCCGCCACCGGCCGACGCCTCCACGACTTCGTCCTTGAGCGCCTCCTGGGCAGCCAGCATGTCCTGCTGCATCTTCTGGGCCTGCTTGAGGATTTGCTGCATGTTCGGTTGTGGCATCAGCCCTTGACCTCGCCTTCGTTCTGATCGTCTTCGAGCACCTCTTCGGCGTCGAACTCCTCCATGAAGCGTTGCACCAGTTCCTCGCCTGAGAGCACCGGCTCGCCCTCGGGCTCGTCCTCGTCGTCACGGAGCTCGTAGCGGAGCGCGAGCCGCCGGCCGGTGACCGCCTTCAGCGCCTCGCCCGCCACGCGCCGGTAGTCCTCCTGCTCCGCCTTGCGCTTGAGGAACGCCGCGCCCCCCGGGAACGCCAGCGTCAGCTCCTGCTCGCCGACCGCCACCGGGCGGGCGTCCGACAGCAGCGCGGCCAGCATCGCGTTCTCCTCGCGCACGAGGTCGACCACCGCGGGCCAGCACGCCGTTGCGTTGTCGAGCTCGAGCGCGCCGGCGGGTTCGGCAATCGGGGAAGGTTCCGGGTCGGGTTCGGGGGCCGGATCGGGTTCGGCAACGCGGGCCGGAGCCCCGTTGTGCGGCGGCGACTCCGCCATCGAACGCGCCGCGGTCGAGCGCGCCGGCGTCGACTCGGCGGCCGGCGCCGCGCGCAGGCCACCGCCACCGCCCGGGTGGGCGGGGCCGTTTTCAAGCCGCTCGATCCGCGCCAGCAGCGCCGCCATCGACGGATCGAGCTCGGGGGCGGCCGCCTTGACCAGCACGAGCTCGAGCTGGATCCGCGCCTGCGCACCGTTGGCGGTGGCGTCGAGCGCGGCCGAGACCAGGTCGAGCAGCCGGACCGCGTCGGTGTCGGACAGCGCGGTGGCCTGCTCGGCAAGACGGATGTCGCGTTCAGGCGTGACCTGGAACTCGGGCGGGACGTCGCCGAGCACCTGGACCGCGAGCAGCTCGCGGCCGTGGACCTCGAGGTCTCGGAGCAGCTGGCCGGCGTCGCGGCCCGAGTCAGCGAGCTTCGCCGCCGCCCGGAGCGCCCGGGCCGGATCGCGGGCGATGATCGCGTCTACGGCGTCGAACAGCTGCTCGGCATCGGCGACCCCAAGCACGGCGAGCACGTCGGGGGGCTCGATCGCCTTGCCGCCGGCGTACGTGACGAGCTGCTCGAGCGTCCCGAGCGCGTCGCGGAAGCTGCCGGTGGCGTGGCGCGCGACCAGCGCCAGCGCGCCCTTCTCGATCTCGATCCCCTCCTCGGCGGCGACCCGCTCGAGCACCCTCGCCACCTGCTCCACCGTCGGGCGGCCGAAGTCGAAGCGGTGACAGCGGTCGACGACCGTCGGCAGAACCTTCTGCGCCTCGGTCGTGGCCAGGACGAAGATCGTTCGGGGCGGCGGCTCCTCGAGCGTCTTCAGAAACGCGTTCCACGCCTGCGGGGACAGCATGTGCGCCTCGTCGAGGATGTAGACCTTGTGCCGCCCGGAGACCGGGGCGTACGCCACCTTCTCGCGCAGGTCGCGGATATCGTCGACCGAGTTGTTCGACGCCGCGTCCATCTCGATCACGTCGAGCGAGGTGGCGCTGGCGATCGAGACGCACGAATCGCACTTGCCGCACGGGCTCGTAGTCGGGCCTTCCGCGCAGTTCAGGCACGCGGCGAGGATCTTCGCCATGCTCGTCTTGCCCGTACCGCGCGACCCGACGAACAGGTAGGCGTGGTGGACCTGGCCCTGCTCGACGGCGTTGCGAAGCGTGCGAACCACGTGCTCCTGACCGACGACATCGGCAAAGGTGCGCGGGCGGTGGCGGCGGTAGAGCGACGGGCCGGTAGACACGGGACAGTCGAGTCTAGTCAGGCAGGCGGTTGGCCCGTGAGATGCCGGCGTAGCCGCCGCGACGACGCCGGGCAGCCGGAGAAAAGGGTGGACCGTGCACCCCCCGTCGAAGCCGGTACCCGAGGCGCGGCCACCGTATCGCGACTCCTGTTCGGTACTCCCGCGGCGCCTGAAGGTGGCCGCTTAAGGCTGCTTCCTTCCGGACCTGACCTGGTTCACGGGTCTTCATCGCCAAGGGACCGAACCATCAACATCGCGCACAGGGCGCTGACCTCGGGGCCTGTGCCCCTCGGGAGGGGATTCAGCCCCGCTAGAGCGGATTGCGGGTACAGGGCACCGCTAGCACCCCGCCTAGCACGGTCCACATGGGATGGTACCGCCCGGACGAGCTCGCGAAAGGCCGGCGTTCGCGGGACGCGAAAATCGCGATCCCGTGGCCCGTTAGTGAGGTGATGGCACCGACAGACGGGGGCCCGGCTGGAACGGTCGCTACCTTGCTCACGCATCGGACACACCGACCACTTCGGAGGCTCGACGAGAGATGAAAGTAGGGGTAATAGGGCTTGGCTATGTCGGGTTGCCGCTGGTGGTGGCGTTCGCCGAGGCCGGTGACGGGGTCATCGCGCTCGACGTCGATCCGCTCAAGGTCTCAGCCGTAACCGCCGGCGACTCGTACATCGAGGACATTTCGTCCGAGCGGCTGCGCGAGGTGCTCCCGAAGATCCGGGCCACCTACCGCTACGCCGACCTGGCGCAGGCCGACGCGGTCATCATCTGCGTCCCGACGCCGCTGACCGACAACCGCGAGCCCGACCTGGGACCGCTCGACGCCGCCGCGAAGTCGCTGGCGCAGGTGCTCCAGCCGGGCCAGCTGATCGTGCTCGAGTCGACCACGTATCCCGGCACGACCCGCGAGCGGCTGCTGCCCCTGCTCGAGTCCTCCGGCCTGCGCGTCGGCACCGACATCAACCTCGCCTTCTCGCCCGAGCGCGTCGACCCCGGGCGCACCGACTACACGCTTCGGAGCACGCCCAAGGTGATCGGCGGGGTGACGCCGGCGTGCCTCGATCGCGCCGACGATCTCTACAGCCGCGTGTGCGATCACCTGGTGAGGGTCTCCACGCCCGAGGCCGCGGAGATGACCAAGCTGCTCGAGAACATCTTCCGCTCGGTCAACATCGCGCTCGTCAACGAACTGGCCATGCTCAGCGAGCGGATGGGCATCGACATCTGGGAGGTCGTCGACGCCGCGGCGACCAAGCCATACGGGTTCATGCGCTTCGAGCCGGGCCCGGGCATGGGCGGCCACTGCCTCCCCGTCGACCCCTTCTACCTCACCTGGCGCGCTCGTGAGTTCCACATGTCGACCGAGTTCATCGAGCTCGCCGGCAAGATCAACCAGTACATGCCCTACCACTGCGCCGAGCGCGTGGAGCAGGCACTCAACGACATCGCCAAGCCGGTCAAGGGCTCGCGAATCCTGATTCTGGGCGCGAGCTACAAGGGCGGCGTCGGAGACATCCGCGAGTCACCCGCGCTCAGGATCATCGAGGTCCTCTCGAGCCGTGGCGGAATCGTCAGCTATCACGACGAGTACGTACCGTCGCTTCCGATGCTCGGCCTCGAAAGCGTGCCCCTCGACGACGACGCTGTCGCCGCAGCCGACGCCGTCGTCCTGGTCACCGCTCATCCCCGGATCGATCACGCGTCCCTCGCCGCCCGGAGCGCGCTGTTCGTGGACCTCCGAGGTGTGACCCGCGGCCTGCGGGTCGAGAACCTCGTTCGTCTGTAGCGCCAGCCGCCCGGGCGACCGGGGTGCCTCCAGCCCGCCTGACGGGCTGAGCGCAGGTGCGTAGAATCGCCTTCAGCCCGGGCGCGTAGCTCAGTGGGAGAGCGCTCGCTTCACACGCGAGAGGTCGCTGGTTCAAGCCCAGCCGTGCCCATCCTGATTTGCAGGGGTTTGTGATCCGCCTGACCCCGCGTCACTTCCTGTGATCCACCTCCGTGGCCCAGAGCGTGGCCCAGACGATCATCAGTGGCCCACAGAACATGCCACCGAGACCGGCCAAGTGGCCACGTTCGTATTGGTCGGCGCCACGCCCGTAGTGGGCCGCGCTACAATGCGCTGCATGTCTCAGCCACTCAGTCTCCGCCTACCCGAAGCGACGCTCGACCGGCTCGGCGCCCGGGCGCGGAGTCGCAGCGTCGCCCCGCGCACGCTTGCCCAGCGCTACGTCGAGGAAGGGCTGCGAACAGACGAGCATCCGCTGATTCGGTTCGTCGACGGCCCTGCTGGCCGCCGCCCTCGGCTCCAGGGAACCGGGCTCGATGTTTGGGAGGCCATTTGGGTCATCCGCGACAACAACGGCGATGAGCGAGAAGCGGCCGAGTACCTCGGGATCCCGCTAGGCCTGATCCAGGCGGCAGTCGCCTACTACGGGGCGTATCGGGACGAGATCGACGAGTGGATCGAGCTGAACGCGCGTGAGAGCGAGGCAGCACACGAGGCCTGGCTCGCCGGGCAACAAGCGCTCAAGCGTTGAAGCTGCTGCTCGACGAGATGTTCTCGCCCCTCGTCGCGGCCGAACTCCGCGCCCGCGGGCATGACGCTGTCGCGATCAAGGAGCGCGAGGAGTGGCAATCGCTGTCTGATCCGGAGGTCATCGCGCTCGCGCGGACAGAGCAGCGTGCTGTTGTGACGGCCAACCTCCGCGACTTCCGCCCGCCGCACGCCGAGCTAGTCGCACCCGGTGGCAAGGGGCATGCCGGCATGGTCTTCCTTCCTACGAGCTTCCGGCCCACGAGAGCCGCCACCGGCCAGATCGTCGAGGCGCTAGTCGCCCGACTCGCCGAATACCGCGGCGACGCGGATCTGGCTAACGGCGAGACCCGGATCTCAGCCGAGCTCACGGGTTAGAGCTGACCGTGATCACAGCGCTGTCCGCGCCGGTGAACATCCGATCAAACGAGGCGTGAACGTTCTTGCGCGAGAGCCGCTTCTGCACCTGCGCGTAGGCTGTTCTCGGGAGCGGCCTGCCCGTCATGGCGATGCTGCTTCGCCGCCGCGGCGCTCGTCGCCTGATGCCGGGGTCCCGGGTTATGCCGAGAGGCCGCCGAGATCGGCGGGCGGAGGCGCCGGACAGCGGGGGGGTCGCCGTCCTGCGGCTGCGGCCGGCCAGGGATCCGGAACGCGGCCGTGTAGCCGCGTTCCGTGCGAGGGTCCCGAGTCAACGGCTAGGGTGCCGCCGACGGCAGCGATTCGGTCGTGCATGTTGCTCAGTCCGGTCCCGCTCGGGGTCCGGTTGGGGTCGAACCCGCGGCCGGTGTCGCTGACGGTGAAATGCAGCGCTTGGGCGGTATCCCAGGCACGCACGGAAACCGCCGCCGGTCCGGCGTGCTTGGCTGCATTGTCGATCCCGGCGAGGCAGGTGAAGTAGACCGCGCTCTCGACCTCGGGCCGGCAGCGGCGTATCCCGCGCGCTGACACGGTGATCGGCGCGGGCGCGTAACGGCTGGCGGAGACTAGTGCCGCACTCAGCCCTTCGGAGGCCAGCAGCAGCGGATAGACACCACGCGCGAGCGCACGGACCTCCTCGATGGCCTGCTGGACCTCCTCTCCGAACCCGTTCAACGCCGCGCTGGCGTCCGCGTCGCCGCGCTCTTGGAAGCTCTCAGCGGCGAGCGCGAGCCGAATCCGCAGCCCCGTCAGACGCTGCTGAACTCCGTCGTGGAGGTCTCGCTCGATACGCTGACGATCGGCGTCACTAGCAGCGAGCGCGCGGCGCGCCAGCCCCGACGGGAGGACCCGCGACAGCGACTTCAACAAAGCGCCGTGCTGTTCGCCGTCGAGCGCCACCGCGGGCGGCGCGGTCGCCTTCAAGGAGACGCTCATCCGGGCACCGGATCGGCCACCGCGATCGCCGAGCGGACCGTCGGGTCCCCGGCCAGCGGCTCGAGCGTGAACGCCTCGACTGCGGTCACGCAGGGCGAGCGCATCACGCCCGACCAGCCCTAAGCGTAGGTGCGTTTGCCACCGGCGTGGCCACTACCGAGGGCGGGGATTGATCGAGCAGGAGCTCGCACCAGACACAGGTAAGGCCGAGGTCCTGCCAGACGCCCCATGTCTCGCAGAGCTCATCGACGAGGAACAGCCCGAGGCCGCCTGGGGTTTGGGGGTCAGGCGGGACCATGCAAGGGTTTCAGGTGTGAGCCTGGGTCGGTGACGGCGATTCGAACTCGATCATCGAGCGTCGTCACCTCCACGGTCACCGCTCGGCGAGGGCCGACGTGTGCGTGGACCACGCTGTTGGTGACGAGCTCACTGACGAGCAGGGCAGCATCTGACGCTGTGCTGGCAGGAATCTGGCCCTCGAGCAGTGAGCGCACCGATCTGCGAGCCCGGGTGGGTGCATCGTCACCGCCAGGAATCCGCATGGAGATCGATCGTGGCGAACCCGGGGGCTGGAACGCCGACGCCGTCATGCGGCGCCCCACGTGCGAGGCGGTAGCGGCCGGGACTGAGTGGTCCGAGGGCCACGCGCTTCGCCCCAAGCGCATGACCGACGACCCCTCCTTCGTGCGATCGCGCGATCTGCTTGTAGAAGGCCCCCAGTTCCCACGATGCGATCGCCCGGAACGGCTGCCCCGTGCCGTCTGGCTGCTAGTACAGCGCGACCTCGGAGTTCAGAACGCGAGCTAGACGGGTGAGCAGCACGACGCTCCGGAAATCGGCGTCCCGGCCCGCGGGCTGCTTCGCAAAGAGCGGGCCGCAAGCCGGCTGAGAGCGCCGACTCAAGGCGCAAGCCCATCACCGAGCCACAACACGTACAGAACCAGGGGCTCATACCGGCGCGCGACGAGTACCGCACTCTTTACTCCTTACGGGAGCTGCGTTGCTTTGCAACGCCCCCGCCAGCCGCCGAGAGGCCGCTGCAGACGCGCCATACGCCTTCTTATCCAGGACCCCGACGCGGCTCGCCCAGCGGGCGGGCACAGTCAACGTCCTGATCTCGACTCTACTCCATCAGGCCGCCAGCGCAACCAAGACGCTCCGCGAGCACGATCAGTGCGCCCGACGCCCGGGTGAGCGGTCCGAGCCCCCCGGACCAGCGGCTGCCGCCGCCGGCACGGCGGCGGGCTAGCGCTCTGCCGAGGCGACCGGATCGAGCCGGGTTCTACATCGCGTTTGCGCCGGCCTGGTCATCGCGGCAGCCTACGATGCTGCTTCGTCGCTCCGGAGCCACAAGCCCCGCGAGCGCCCTCTTAGCTCGGCGCTGATGCTTGGCCGCCCCGCCCGCGGACGGCGCAGCCAAACCTCAACGCGTCCGACACTACTCCGATCCCAACCGAATACAAGGCATCCAAGAGACCGCGTTCGGGTACGCTCAGAATGCGTTGGCGTTGAGCCGTGCGTCCGCTTCACGCGCACAAGCTCCGAACGCCGGAGAACTCGCACCAGTGAGCAGCACAGAAAGCACAGCACGACGAGGTCGGCGATGAGCGAACCCGGGCCCGACGATCGCGCCCCGCGGCCGCTCGTCGGTGGCAGGCTGCTGGCCGAGATCACCAACCGGATCGTCGCGTTCATGCGCGAGCACTACGGCCGCGGACCGATCAAAGCCAAGACCTACGTGCTCGACAACCTGATCGTCTGCGTGCTCACAGACGGATTCACCGCGATCGAGCGCACAATGATGGAAGGCGGCGAACCCGACCGCGTCCTCGAAATGCGCCGCGACTTCCAACGGATGATGAAAGAGCGCTACAGCCAAATGATCGAAGCGCTCACCGGCCGCAAAGTGCTCGCGTTCCTCAGCCAAGCACACGTCGAACCCGACCTCACGATCGAGATCTTCCTGATGGACGGGCCGCTAGCCGGATTCGGCGCACTCGAGCTCGTCGACCCAGCACCGACCAACCCCAGCACCGGCGACGACTAACGGCGCCCCGGTGCGCAGACGGGCCGACCGCCTACACGGGCCCCTACGCCGGACGCGCTGCCCTCCTCCCAAGAGGGGGTGAGGCCCATCGTGCCGCGCGTCGGCGAGAGCGACACCGCGCAGCGTTGGCGAGTCCGGCCGTCGCCCGCTGACAGGCATCGACCTCGACGCCGCGCTCCCGTCAGATCGGGATACTCGACCAGATCGTCGGTAGTGCGGTCGCGCTTGTGCGTCT
>CAVPBV010000009.1:0-80364 GCA_963701945.1 uncultured Solirubrobacterales bacterium
CGGGGGCGCGTAGGTCGGCTTGTATTCGGTCAGGATCGGAGTAGCCTCGACCGCCGAGGTCTGGCGGCGGCGTCTGTGGACGGGGCAGCCAGGCATCATTGCGGAGAACGAAGCGCGGTAGCGGCGGCCAGCGGCGGCATGTGGGGGTGTTGCAAGGACAGCGTCTGCCCGTTACGGGAGTTGGTCACGCCGCACGCATCGCGCTCTGATCTAAGCCACGCGTTTTGTAGTTACTGCGGGTATCCGCCGATGGGCCCCTGGCGTGTCCGAGCCCACCGGGTGTGCATGCGCTGTCAAATGGGCGTGGTCCTGCGTGCGCCCGCCGGGGCTGAACCGCGCTACGACACGCCGTTTCTGATCCTCGATCGGCAGCTCACGGTCCAGGCGGTCTCACGCCGTGCCGAGGTCGTGCTGTCAGTCGATGAGCCGACCGGCGTCGGCACCCCCCTCGAGGAGCTCCTGATCTTCGACAACGGCCACTGCGACGACGCCGAGGTGGCGCTGCTGATCGAACGCGCGATGGCTGGTGCCGAGCCGTCGATGCCCTTCGATTTACGCGCGGTCGCCAATCCCGAGATCCGGCTTCGCGGCCGGGTCACCCGCTGCGGACCCCCGCCGGCCGCCCTCCTCGTCCTCACCCCGCGCGCGGCGCGTGCGACGGCGGCTTTGAGCGCTAGGTCCGCGCGCTAGCCGGCCGCGCAGCGATATCGGCTGACGCTGATCCGGCGCTCGCCACGCCAGCGGGCTGCTTGAAGCTCGCCTGTGCGAACGTGACGAGCTTTCCGCGATCTTCGTCCCACAGCTTGAGCCGGACGGTGCGCAGCGCGTCCCACAGCGAGAGCGTCGGGACCTGGTGGAAGACCGGGTTCTCGTCGTGAGCGCGTTGCAGGTTGTAGTTCGGAATCCGCGCGTTCAGGTGGTGGACGTGATGGAGCCCGATGTTGCCCGTGAAGAACTGCATGATCTTCGGCAGCTTCAGGTAGGAGCTGCCGCGAAGCGCCGCATCCGAGTAGCTCCAATCATCTGCGGACTGCCAGTAGGCGTCTTCGAACTGATGCTGCACATAGAAGAGCCAGATCCCGACCGAGCCGGCGATCATCGCCGAAGGTGCCCAGACGAGCAGGAAGCTCTGCCAGCCAATCAACCAGCACAGGCCGGCGAGGATCGCGAGGAGCACGACATCGGTGCCAAGCACGCTGTGGCGCATCCGCGGGCGCTGCGACCGGGTCGCAATGCGGGGCCCGATGATCATCGCAATCACCGGACCGAGCCCGAACATCACGACCGGGTTGCGTATCGCGCGATAAGCGAGACGACCTCGCCACCGCCGCGCTCGGTACTCGGCCACGGTCAGTGTGATGATGTCCCCCACACCACGGCGCTCGAGGTCTCCCGAGGTCGCGTGATGGATCGCGTGATCGTGGCGCCAGCGCTCAAACGGCGACAGCACGAACAGGCCTAGCAATCGGCCGAGGCTGCCATTGGCCCGCTTGGAGGCAAGGAAAGACCCGTGCGCGCAGTCGTGAAAGACGACGAACGTCCGCACGAGAAACCCGGCGGCGGGAAGCGTCAGCGCCAGCACCAGCCAGTACGAGACGTCAAGCACCAGATACATCACGACCGACACGGCCAAGTACCCGACGACAGAGGTGACGATGTCGAACACGCTCCGGCCGACGGAGGGATGCGCGTAGGCGGTGAGCGCTTCACGCACACGCCGAGAATCCGATGCAAGCAAAATGAGCGCTCCGATGAAGGGGTTGACGCTGCTGGCGCAACAACCCCCACGGCCGCCAACAGGCCGCCACGGGCGCAAGCTCCGCACTGGTCGAAGCAATCCGGCCGAACAAAAGCAGTCCCGCCGCCTTGCCTCGACCACCGATCCTAGCGCAACTTGGCCACTCAGTCTCCCCTGCCCGAAGCGACGCTCGAGGGGTTGTGGTCAGCTCGTCGCGTGCTCGAGGAGCGCGGCGAGAATCGCGCGGAGGGCACTTGCGTATTGCTGTTCTGGCCAGGCGCATTCTTCGGTGAGCCGTAAATATGGAGATTCGTTTGCGGCAAACGCGAACAGCGTTTCCGCGAGGCGGTCCGGGTCGATGCGCGGATCGATTGCCGCGAGCGCGGTCGCGAGCTCGTGCATGTCCGAGCGTATGTTCTGATGGCCGCGGTCACGCAGTTCCGCCAGCTGTGGATCGATCGCGGCGCTCGCCTCGCCGAGGGCCAGGAAGCGTGCGGCCCGTGCCATCAGCGCCGCGTTGCGAGAGGCGGCTTGGTCTAGCAGCCGATCGACCGAGCGACTGGCGCCCAGCTCGCCCCATTCCTCTCTTTGGGAAAGCGGTGTGCTGCCCTCGTCGCCCCGCACGCCGATTCGGATTATCTCGTTGAGCAGCTCAGCCTTGGTGGGGAACGCGAGGTAGACGGTCTTCTCGGCGACGCCGGCCTCGGCCGCGATCTTGGTCATCGTCGTCGGCACGTAGCCGTCTCGCAGGAACAGCCGCTCGGCCGCGAGGCGGATCCGGCGGCGCGTCGCGAGCGCGCGCTGCTCTCGTGCGGGCGAGTGGTACTCGCGGCGCCGTTGGGGGTTGACGTCTGGCATCATATTTCTCTACAGTATCGCTATAGTCATTTCATCTGGCGACAGGGTAGCGTTGACCCAGACACCGTCGAGTGGCTCGAGGCTCACCCGTTCTGAGCGGTTAGATTTCGGGGGTGCCGTTCACGCTCAAGAATCTCAGGACGGACCTGGAGGACCTCGGGTCTAGATTCGACGGCGCGCCAGACCTCGAGTTCCGCTCGGCAAGCCGGGCGCTCGAGCTTGAGCAGTCCGGTCTGAGCTATCAGCGCGTCCCGCCCGACTATCGCTTCCCGTACGGCCACACTCACAAGACGCAGGAGGAGGTCTACGTGGTCGTACGCGGCAGCGGGCGGATGAAGCTCGACGACGAGATCGTGGAGGTCGTGGAGTGGGACGTGGTACGCGTCCCGCCCGGCACCTGGCGAGGCTACGAAGCCGGACCGGAAGGCCTTGAGCTCATCGTGTACGGCGCGCCCAATCTCGGCGAGGTTCCGCGCGACGACGTCGAGGGCGAGCGCGGTTGGTGGGCTGACTAGGGCCCGGCTCTCGCCATGCCCGGGGATCGCGCGCGTCTGATGTCCGTATAGGCAAGCGCGAAAGGCGATGGACCCGACCACCGAGCAGTCACCCGCGTTTGGGTCCGCAATGACGGCCTGCCAGCACCTGCTGCCGGGAGGCGGCGCCCACAGCCAGCCCACGCCGCCGAGTCCAGCGCAGACCGCCGCGCTGTTGGCGTTCGCCCGCTGCCTACGCGGCCATGGCTTCCCGCGCTTCCCCGACCTGAGTAGCAGCGGTCAGATAACGCACGAGATGCTCGCCGGCGCCGGGATAAGCCTGCAGCAACCGGCGGTGGTGCAGGCGGCCGACACGTGCACCAGCGTCACCCACGGGCTCCTGACCACGGCCGACGTCGCGCGCTTCGTCGCGGGACACTAGACCGGACGCTGGCGAACTTCAGGCGGGCACCGCCACCGATCGCCACGGGGAATGCGACCTCGATCGTAAGCCCGCCCTCGGGTCGGGCGTGCGCGTCGAGGTCGGCGCCGTGCGCGTCGGCGATCGCTTGAACGATCGAGAGTCCGAGGCCGTGGCCGTTGTTATGCCCGGTGCGCGCGCCGCCAAGTCGTTCGAACGGTTGGAGGAGACGCTGGATCTCCTCGGGCGGGACCGCAGGGCCGGAGTTCGCGATCGACACGAACGCGTGCCGGTCGCGGATCCCGGTAGCGATCTCGACATGCCCCCCAGGGATGTTGTGGCGTATCGCGTTGTCGATCAGGTTGGTGATAAGCCGCTCGAGCAGTCGGGGATCGCCAGGCGTCGCCGCTGGGTTGAGCATCGTGCGAACGTCGAAGCCCGTTAGCTCCGACTCGTGGGCGAGGATTGCCTCGGAGGTGAGGGCCGCGAGGTCGAGCCGCTCGCGTCGCTCGAGCCCCGCCTGACCGCGGGAAAGGGCAAGCAACCCGTCGATCAGTTGCTCGAGGTGTTGCTCTGACGCGAGGACGCGCTCGTGCGCTTTTCGCAGCGACGAGAAGTCCGCCTCGGAGCTGGCGAGCGCGACCTCGATCATGGCTCGCTGGCGCGTCAGCGGCGCGCGCAGCTCATGCGAGGCGTTTGCGACGAACTGGCGCTGCGCCTGATGGGAGTCCTCGAGCGGCTGCAGGACGCGCCCGGCCATCAGCCACCCGAGGCCGAGCGACAGCAGCGACATCGCCGCGAGCGCGATCCCGGACTGGATCAGCAGCTCTTGCCGTACGTGCGTCCGCCGCCGCACGTCCTGAGGGGTCAGCACGCCGGGTCCGTCGAACCCGCATACGCCCGCCGCCTGGGTGAACGCCTGCGACTGCAGGCTCGTGGTCGGGATCGCAAGGATCGCTCCGTCGCGATTGCTCAGCTCGCCGATGAAGCGGAAGTTGACCGGGACCGACGTCGTCGGGTCGGGGAACCCGGAAATCCCGTGGTCGCGCATGCACTGCGCAACACCCCGCCAGTGCGCCATCGTCGGAGCCGAGGGGTGCGTCGTCGAACCGGGGCCGGGGAAGGCGGAGGACGGTCCGCCGCGGGCCGCTGTGACAGGCGGTGCGGCCACGGCGCTCGTACTGTTCCCGATGGTGAATACGAATCCCGCGTTCGCCAGCAGCGCGTACGTGATCGCCATCAGCGCGGCGCCGGAGACCAGAAACAGTCCGCCGTAGAGCAACGTCAACCGGATGCGCACGGTCCGGTGCGGAAGGTGTCGCCCGACGGCGAGTTTTGTGATCCTGCGATTCAGCGTCGAACCGATGGTCATATGCGGTAGCCGGCCTTCGCGACAGTCTGGATCACGGGAGGGTCGCCTAGCTTGGCGCGCAACCGGCTGATCGTGACCTTGACCGTGCCCGTGAACGGGTCGGCAGCCTCGTCCCAGACGCGTTCGAGCAGTTCCTCAGCCGAGACGACACGGCCCTGGGCGGCAAGTAGTAGTTCGAGCACGCCGAACTCCTTGGGCCTCAGCTCGAGTGGCTTGCCGGCCCGGTTCGCGCAGCGCTTGGCGGTGTCGACAACGACGTCGCCGCGCTCGAGCACCGGGGGAATGCTCGGCTGGGCACGGCGGGCCAGCGCACCGATCCGCGCGAGCAGCACGGCGAACGCGAACGGCTTAGTCAGGTAGTCGTCGGCGCCGAGACCGAGGCCGTCGATGAGGTCCTCATTCTCCGCCGCGCCGGTCAGCATCAGCACCCGGCTGCGGCCATCGGCGGCGACGAGCCTCGCGCACACCTCATCGCCATGGAGCACCGGCAGATCGCGGTCAAGCACGATCACCTCGTAGTCGTGCAGGAGCGCACGCGTCAGACCGGCCTGTCCGTCTAGCGCGATATCGACCGCCATCCGCGCGTCGCGCAACCCGGCAGCGATGGTCTCCGCCAGTTCCTCGTCGTCCTCGATCACCAGCACGCGCATCGGCCGCTCCTGTCGGCTCAAGGTACCGCGCCAGCGTTGCACGACGGTTTCACCGCCAGCGGCCTCGGTGGGGAAACCGAGCGGAAACCACCCGTCGCGTAGAACCGGTGCGCACACCCGGAAAGGACACATCAGAAGGAGACCCGATGCAAGAGGCCATCCATCCAAAGCATCTCACCGGCTCGCGGCGCGCGCAGCTGCTCGCCACGGCCGCGCTCGTCAGCGTTTTCCTGGTCGCGGGATGCGGGGGAAGCGGCTCGCACAGCCCGACCGCGGCACCGGCGCCCGGCCCGAGCACCTCGGCGGCGAGTACGACCACCGCGCGTGCCCTGACCACCGCTGTGTCGGGCGGCGGCCTCGCCGCCGCGGCGCTCGCGTTCTCCGACTGCATGCGCTCCAACGGCGTGCCCAACTTCCCCGACCCGAAGCCCGGCGGCGGCCTCCAGTTCCCTGTGAGCGGTGGAAACCTCGCATCGCCCGCGTTCAGGAGCGCACAGGCGAAGTGCAGGAAGCTGCTGCCGGGCGGCGGCCCCCCGGGGCCCGGCTCGACGACGCACCCCTCCGCGCAAACGCTCGCGAAGCTGGTCAGGATCGCCGAGTGCATGCGCGAGCACGGGATCTCCCAGTTCCCCGACCCCAGGACGTCGGTCCCCTCCAACCCGGTCGGTTACCAGGAAATCACCGATTTCGACGGAGCGATCCTTCTCTTCCCCAGCACGATCAACCTGCAGTCGCCGGCCTACCGACAGGACCTCGAAGCGTGCGGCTCGCCCCCGCTTGGCCTCCACCACTGATCGACCGCGAAACGCCGGGAGCCGACTATTCGGGTGTCACGTGACCGAACCGGCGCGCCGCCTCAAGCAATCCGTCGTGATCGGTCCAGCAGCCCGGGCACCACTCGAGGTGGATTGCGATCGCGGGATACAGGCGCACCGGGTCTCTCCCGGCGAGCTCCAACTCGACGTAGTACACAAAGGCGTCCAAGGTGACATCACAGCCGGGGTCCCCGTCCTGGGCACGGAGAAGCAGGTCGAGGTCACGACGATCGTTCATCACGCCACCGCGCGAGCGGTTGCGCCTTGCCAGTAGCGCCGAAAAGATCCAGTCGGTCCCGGACCACTTCCAGATCGATCGTGCGATATGCCGTCATGTCTGCTCCTCGCGCCGGGTGTGACCGATGAGCGCGATCTCGCGGGTCGGTTCTTACCGCCCGGCTCGGTTGCGCCGGTCGGTAAGAGTGCCACCCCGGCGGACACTGATCGCGTCAGACGGCGAGGCCCGTTCGCGCGCGCCGGCCAATCGGCAGGACGCGCGCTCATCCACTCCGAGCGAAAGGCGTCCCGTGCCCGACCGACCGATCATCATTTTCGATGTCAATGAGACCTTGCTGGACCTCGAGACGATCCGCCCCACGTTCGACAGGATCTTCGACGACCCTGCCGCGATGCGGTTGTGGTTCGCCAACCTGATCACCTACTCCGAGGCGCTCACGCTCGCCGGCGTGTATGTGCCGTTCACGGATATCGGCGGCGCGGTGCTGAGGATGCTCGCGGCGACGCGTGACATCGCGATCAGCGACGCTGACGCCGAAGAGCTAACGAACCGGTTCGCCTCGATGCCGCCGCACCCCGAGGTCCCCGCCGCGCTGCGCCGGCTACGCGACCACGGCTTCCGACTCTTCACGCTGACGGACAACACGCTCGAGATCTCCGGCCGACAGCTCGAGCAGGGCGGCATCATCGACCTGTTCGAGCGCCGTTTCAGCGTGGATGAGACCGTCCGGCGTCACAAGCCGGCACCGGAGGCGTATCACTCGGTGGCCACCGAGCTAGGCGTCGACCCGGGCGACATGTGCATGGTCGCGTGCCACGTGTGGGACACCCTGGGCGCGCTCGCGGCCGGCTCGCAGGCCGGTCTGATCCTGCGCGAGGGAAACGCCCCGCTCGACGTCGGGCCGCAGCCGATGTACATCGGAGAAGACCTCGATGCGATCGCCGACCAACTCATCGAGCGCTATCCCGCGTCGGCGACCGAGATGGCTGGCGAGATGCGTTGAGCTCGCGATGCGACGGTAAGACATCGCCGGTTTGCCTTCTCTAACGACTAGGTTCGTCGTCATCTGTCCGAGGAGGCCCCGGAATGCCCATCACGCGTATCGCGATTCGCGAAGGCAAGACACCCGAGTACAAGCAGGCGCTGATGGATGAGATCTACCAGGCGATGCTCGAGACCGTGGCCATCAAGGACGGCGATCGCTTCATGGCGATCACCGAGCATGACGAGCACGCGTTCGCCTACGGACCGTTCCTGGGGCTGGAGCGCACCGATGATCTGGTTCAGATCCAGGTGTTTTGGGCCCCCGGCAAGGCCGTCGACGCGAAGCTCGCGATGTACAGGAAGATCGTCGAGCGCCTTGGCGCCAACCCAGGCGTCCGACCCGCGGACGTGCTCATCTCCGTGGTGGAGACCGCCGCTGAGAACTGGTCGTTCGGCAACGGCGAGACCCAGTTCTACAAGCTCACCGATCGCGAGGGCGCACCGGTTTGACGAGAGCGCAAGCCGGGGCGGGGGAACCCGACCCTCCAGCGACCGGCGAGCGGTATCTCGGCGCCGGCGGGACGTTCCGGTTCGAGCCGCCACGGCTGCGCACGACGGCTGAGCCGGACGAGGAGCGCCACGCAACCTGGTTCGAGCTGTTCTTCGACCTTGTGTTCGTCGCAGCGGTCAGCCAGCTCGGGAGCGCGCTCGCGCGCGAACCCTCGGCTGCCGGGTTCGCCCGCTTCGCGGCTCTGTTCGTGGTGGTCGTATGGGCGTGGGTTCTCTATGCGCTCTACGCCAACCGCTTCGACACGGACGACCTGATCTTCCGCCTCGCGAAGTCGGGCGCGATGCTGGCAATCGCGGCGATTGCGGTGAACATCCGCCAGGCGATGGACGGCCGGGGTGGAACCGTCGCGTTCGCCACCGGATACGTGGTCCTGCGGGTATTGCTGATCGCCTTGTACCTGCGGGCTCGACACTACGTCGTCGGGCAAGGCCACAGGCTCACGGAGATATACATCGTCGGTTACTCGGCCACGACCGCACTCTGGCTCGTCTCGATCTTCGTGCCCGGTCCATATCGCTACGTGCTGTGGGGTGTCGCGATGGTCGCCGACCTCCTCATCCCCCCGCGCGCCTGGGCGACGCTCAAGGGCCACGCTGTCGTGATCTCGCACATAACCGAGCGATTCGGCACCTTCTTCATCATCGTGCTCGGCGAATCCGTGGTGGCCGTCGTCTCGGGAGTGGCCGGATTCGAGCTGCACTTCGAATCGTGGGTCATCGCCGGCCTATGCTTCGTGATCGCGCTCTGTCTGTGGTGGGTGTACTTTGACCTCGCGGACACGTCGGTCGTCGGACGCGGCGCGCTGGGACTGGTGTTCGTCTACAGCCATTTTCCGCTGCTGGCCGGCGTGGCCGCGTTCGGCGTAGGGACAAAGCTCGCCGTCGGGCAGGCGGTGCAACCCGGACTGGCCGCCGGGACCCGATGGGCGCTCGCGGGCGGAATCGGTGCATTCGCCTTGTCCCTGGCCGCCCTCCACATCGGAGCCGAATGGACCTCGCTTCGCGACCGCACGTTTATCGGACGGCTCGGTCTGGCCGCATTTACCTTAGCGCTGGCAGCCTTCGGCGGCGGTATTGCCCCGCTCGGATTTGCCGGGCTCATCGCCGCCGCGGTACTTGGGCAGCTGTTACTGGAAGCAGTGACCCCCAAGCCGGGTGCGGCGTCCGTCTGGTACCCACCCGATCACAGCGCTGGTAAGAATCGTGCCGACAGTGTCACCCATGTCGCGATACGCGGCGAAGCAGCGCCGGCCACACGACGAAAGTGAGAGCACGTGAGCGCCCACGCCAAGACCACGGAAGACCGATGGTCACAACTCAGCCGAAGCGAGCTCACCGCGCTCGGCAAGGCGACCGTTCAGGACCGGCTGGAGACCCTCGGATGCACCATCAAGATGCCGAGCAGCCTGATCGACGGGAGACTCGAGGTGAGCACGCCGTCGGGCCGCTCGATCGAGGTGTTCGTGTCGACACAGCGCTTGGGCGGGTACGCGTTCTGGACCCAGCGACGCTTGCCGATTGCGAGCAACCGCTTCGCGGCAGTTGTGCTGCTCGCGGACGCAGACGATCCGGCCGTGTACCTGGTGCCCAGCACTGAGTGGCTGGATGCGTCGCCTCCTCTCAAGAACCGTCCCAATGTCGGTAAGAAGAGCGACCCCGAGTTCGGTATCTCGCTGGCTCGGTCGTCTCTCCCCGCGCTCGCGCGCTACTCGTGGGACGAGGCGTCCACGAAAGGCCACTTTCGCTAGCCCCTGCTTTGAGCGCGACGGCTCGCGGGAATTCGCATCCAACGCGAGACCGCTCTTCATGGCCGCGCGCCCAGTACCTCCGCCAGGCGCACCGCGGGCGACCGGCTCGCGACCACGCTATACGCGACGCCGAGCCCCGAGCCGAACGTGTAGGAGAGTCGCGAATCACCCGATTCTTACCGGCTTCCGGTGGGAAGCCTGACGTGGATTGCCGTCCCAACGTCCGCACGGCTCTTGATGTGAATCGTGCCGCCGATCGCCTCGACTCGGTCGACCAGGCCGGTGAGGCCGGAGCCGCCAGAAGCGTCCGCGCCGCGCTGTCCGTCGTCGCCGACGATTAGCTCGAGCCAGCCGTCGTACTGCCTGGCTTTGACCTGGGCCCGGGATGCGTGGGCGTGCTTGGCGGTGTTGGTCAATGCCTCCGACGCGACGTAGTAGACTGCCACCTCGACGGGCTCCTCGAGGCGTTCAGGGCCCAGGTCGAGGTCCAGCTCGGTCGGGACCGCTGATCGTAGGGCGAGCGAGAGCAACGCCGGGCGGAGACCGTCCTCGGACAGCACCGCGGGATGCAGGCCCATGTTGATGTCCAGAAGGCGGCTGAGCTCCTCCGTGACGAGCGCGAATACCTCTTGGACCGGTGTCTGTCGAGCAACCAGCTCGGCCACGCGACCAAGTGCCGCCTGCTCCGCGGCGAGGCGCTCCAGCTCACCGAGTTCCCCTTTCCGGTGTGCGGAGGCTGAGACGCGCATGCCGATGTCCCCCCACAGCAAGGTCTCCTCGACAAATTCAAAGGAGCACGGCGTCCGCGACTTGTTGCCGCCTGGCGACCGGGTGCGCCTCCTCGCGCACCATCTCCAGCCCGATTCGCCACGCCTGGAGCATCTCGTCCGCCGTAATTCCCTGACTGAGGGGGGTGGCCCCCGACTGCCGAAAATGCCGATCGGCCGATTCGGGATCCGCGTCCTGATCACGAACCGCCTCGAGGAGGTTGCGCGTATTCGTCAACGTGACCGGAAGCAAAGCCTCCGCGGGCACCTTGGCATAGGAGGCCAGCAGCTCCTGCATCCGCGCGACGCTACGTCCGGCGATCCGCTCCACATCGCCCAGCAACCCCCCGGCAAGTAGTTGCACGGCGCTGCGGACGTCGTCGGTGGCTGCCGCCATCGCTCTCCTGGTGGTGGCAGCCTAGCGCGCGTGGCGGGGCCCGTCGAAGCCAGTGGCACAATGACCGCTGTCTGCCATGGAAGCAACTCGCGTCGTCATTGCAGACGACGATGTTCTCCTGCGCGAGGGCATCGCCAGTCTGCTCGAACGCTCGCCCTTTGAGGTCGTCGGCCTGGCGGGCGACGTGCCCGACCTGATGCGGCTGGTGCGTGAGCGCCTCCCAGGACTCGTCGTGCTCGACATTCGGATGCCCCCGTCGCACACCACCGAGGGTCTCGACGCCGCACAGGCGATCCGCGCCGAGTTCCCGGAGATCGGCATCCTCGTTTTGTCCGCGCACGTCGAGGTCCATCGTGCGGTGAACCTGCTCTCCGAAGGGCGAGGCGTGGGGTACCTGTTAAAGAGCCGCGTCACCCAGGTGGGCGACTTTCTCGAGACGCTGGAACGCATCGCCGGCGGCGGCTCGGTCATCGACCCCGCGCTCGTCAGAGAGCTCGTCGCCGCGCGGCGAGTTCACGATCCCCTCGGCGACCTCACGCCGCGCGAGCGGGAGGTCCTCCAGCTCATGGCCGAAGGCAGATCCAACGCGGGTATCGCCCGCCAGCTCTGGGTTAGCGAGGGCACCGTCCACAAGCACGTGCGCAGCATCCTGGCCAAGCTGCCGCTCTCGGAGACTGAGGACGATCATCGACGCGTGCTCGCCGTTGTCACCTTCCTCGAGGCTCAGCATCACCCTCGTCGGGAGCTCGGGCCAGCAGCCGGTGGATCGCCGGCGCCGACAGGTCCGATTTAGGCAGGAAGTCGATCGCGGGGCTGGCCGCGATCAGGTGCTCGAAATCGGCCTCGTTGTGGGTCGAAATCATGATGATGCGGGAACCCGCCGCTGCCCCGGTCTGCGCGAGACGGCGGGCGAGGTCGAAGCCGCTCTCGCGACCCAAGCCGATGTCGACGAGCATCACATCGGGGTCGAGCTCCTCCATCAGAGAAACGGCTTCGTCACTGGTCGTGGCGACCCCCACGACGGCGACGCCCTCTCTCCCTAGAAGCTCTCTCGCGGCACGTAACACCACGGGGCTGTCATCCACGATTACGCATCGCAGCGTCATCGCGTCACCCGTGCCGCAGGACGAAATAGCCGCGCGCTGCTGTCGGCTTCTGTGTCGGATGTTGACTCCTCGCCAACGGGGTGTCCAGCGGCAGCCATGCTCGATCGGAGGCGACGCCTGGCGTCGAACAGGTTCTTGTACACGGCGTTCCGGTTCGTGCCGAGCTTCACCGCCAGCACATCGATCGGGACCTCGTTCAGTGCAACGGCGACGAACACCTCACGCTGGCGATCGGTCAGCTCGCCGATCGCCCGCGACAGCGCCTCGAGTTGTGCCTGCTGATCGAGCCGGTCCTCGGGTCGGAGCACGAGAGAATCTGGAAGCCGCTCCCAAGCGAGCGCCTGGGCCTCCGGCGGCTGTCGGCGCCACGCGTGCCGCGCCACCTTGGCCGAGACCTCGAAGATCACGAACGTGTACGCCCACGTTGTGAACCGGCTCAGGCCTTGAAAGTCATCGAGCCTGGACAGGACGCTGATGAGCGCGTCGTCGGCGGCCTGCTCCACCAGGTCATCAAACTCGGGGCCGCTGACCCAACGCAGCTGCCAGCGCCGTCGCGAGAGCTCGAACGCCGCCACCCTCCGGAGCACGTCGTGGAGCCTGCCGACCGTCTGGCTGTACCGCGGGTGCCCCACTCGGAGTTGCTCGATCCACTTTCGCGAGTCCGTGTCCAGTCCTGCCGGCGTCGGGGCCACGGGGAGATGGTGCCTCGTCGAGGCGATCTCGTCTGCACCACCCCCAGGCCCATTCGCACGTTCCCCCTAGCTGGTATACGACCACTGGGCGGTGGCGATCGCGTTCGGCGATCGAGTCAGTCAGGCGAGCAGCGCGGTCTTGCCGATCCCCGCCGGTCCCTCGATCACGAGTGCGGAACCGTTGCCCGCCCGCGCCTCGCGGAGGGCGCGATCGATCGCCTGCAGCTCGTCTGAGCGCTCGAACAGCTCCGCGGTGGCCCCCGGCGGGTCGGCCCCGGACATGGGCTGTCAATCATAAAGATCAGGTGCCGCTCCCGATGACACCACTGAGCGAGCGGAGGACGATCCTCACGCGTGGGCGAGGGCAGTACACGTATAACCCTCGAGTCCCAACCCGGGGCGCGACGGCGGTCTGAGTCAGCGTCCCGCGGGATCGAATCCGCGAACATCGAACGTGCAGCCCGCCTCGTCGGGATCGTGCGGCACGAACCCGACCAGCTTGGCCTTGGGTGCAAGCACCTCGAGCAGTCCGCGCGTGACGCCCTTATGAAGCGAGCAGATCGTCGGCTGGTTCTCGTGCACCGCGTCGCAGTACGGGCAGTTCCCCAAACAAAATGTGACCCGATCATCGCCGCGGGCTGTAACGGCAGGTTGGAACCCGAGCGCGGCTAACGAGGTCTGGAACGCTTCGGCGCCGGCTGCCGTGCCCTCTGCGGCAAGCTCGCGGCCGATCTGGCGACCGGTGGTCTCGATGCCCGTCGATCCGCGCGAGCCGGGTCGGAGCGCTCGGGCCAGCCACCGACCGAGATCCCGGTAGGCGCGCGGCGGGTCGCCACCCGGCCGCGCCCCGACGGCGATTCGCCAGGCGTCCGGTGGCCGGCCCCGCTGCCGCCGGACACGCGCTCGCTCCACCAGCCCCGCCTGCGCCATCCGCTCGAGGTGATTCCGCACGCCGTTGGGATGCAAGCCCAACCGCTCGGCGAGTTCGACCGTCCCCGCCGGCCGTTTCAACTCGGCGAGCAGACCGAACAGGCGGGCCCGGGTCGGTTGCGCAAGCACGTCGTCGGGACCGATCGCAAACGGTGGGTCCACGAGATGGCTCTCGATTTTACCCACCGGTACTGTAAAAAAACAGCGCCCGCGACCAACGATCAGGCGGCGACGGCCAGTCCGCACGATGCGGTCAACACTGCGCCCGCGTTGCGAAGGATCCTCGAGACATGCATCTGAGAGACACCAACGTGACCGGCGATCTCGTCCTGCGTCAGCCCGAAGGCCAGGCGCAACAACAAGACCTTCGCGTCGCGCGGGCCGAGTGTGCGCAGCGCGCGTCCGACCCCGAGCGAGACCTCGACCCTTTCGTACACGGGCTCCTCGCCACCGATCGTCTCGCCAAGCGCGAGCCCGCCGCCGTCGGAGCCTGAAGTCGGCTCGTCGAGTGATCGGGGCCACTGCGCCTCGATCGCAAGTCGCGCCTCGGCAAGCTCCCTGGACTCGAGACCGAGGTAGTCTGCGACCCGGTCGGGCTCGCTCGCGGAAGCCGGGGCCGTGCTGAGTTCTCTCTCGGCGTGAAGGACCTGCGCTGCCCGATCTTTCATCGGACGCGGCACGTGCACGCGCCACGTCGTGTCGCGGAAGTGGCGCCGGATCTCCCCGAGGATCACCGGTCGCGCGTAAGCTGGAAACGAATCGCCCCGGTCAAACGAAAATCGATCCACCGCCTTTATCAGCCCGACGCTGGCTGCCTGGTGTAGATCTTCGATTGGCTCGCCGCGGCCTTCGTATATGCGCGCAAGCCGACACGCCAGCGGTAGGAACCGGACGATGATCGTCTCTCGGGCGCGCGTGTCGCCAGCAGAGCAGAGCCTGAAAAGCGTGCTCAGCTCGCACGCTGGCTCATCGCTCAGCATCACCGCACGCGCATGCGGTTGCCGTGCCATATGTATGTCACTCTCCCGGTCTCTCTCAGGCCTGCGGGGTTAGCTGACGGGCTCGCGATCAACGACCGCTACAACCGGAGCACCGGTTGATTCGCCCCAACGACTTGGGCTCCCCGTCCACCACGGTTCGGATCCGTGGCGGTTCGGCTATGTCGGCGTGACTATAACCTCGTCCGGCGACGCGACACAAGGGCTCGGGCTGAGGCTATTTGGTGAACTTCCCAAAACCCCTGCAAATTGCGGACACCGGTAAGCGTTCAGTCGTCGGGTTGGTTAGCAGGGATTCCTGCTTTGTGCAGCGAATCTTGCGGGCATGGACCGTGCTGAGGCGGAGGCGATGTACGACGCGGGCAGGGATGCGTGTGTCACGTTTTTGCTTGAGTTGACGGCGGGGTGTGAGAGGCAGGTCGCGGGGCTTGAGGAGCGGTTGGCGCGGTTAGAGGCGTAGGCGGGTCAGGACTCGCGGACGAGCTCGAGGCCGCCGTCGTCGGATCCGCCGAAGACTCGTGCGCAGCGGCGTGCGGAGGCGCGAGCGAGGGCGAAGGAACTGATGCGCCGGGAGGGCGAGCAGCGTCAGGCCGGCGGTCAGCCTGGGCATCGGGGTGCGGGTCGTGAGCTGCGTCCCGGGGATCAGATCGATGAGGTGGTCGATCACTATCCGGAGGCGTGCGGCGGGTGTGGTCGCGTGTTCATCGCTGCCGAGCAGCAGCCCAGGCGACGGTTCGGTCGCCGTCAGGTCGCTGAGCTGCCTGCGATCAGTGTGATCTGGATCGAGCATCGCGCGCACCAGCTGCGCTGTCGGCACTGCCGGGCGCGGACCAGCGCGCGGTTGGCGCAGGAGATCGGCGCCGGCGCGTTTGGGCCCAGGCTGCAGGCAGCCGTGGTGACGTTGACCGCTCGATATCGGATCTCGCGCCGCGGGATCGTCGAGCTCGCGCGTGATCTGTTCGGTGTGACGCTCTCGACCGGGGCGGTTGACGCGATCTGCCAGCGTGCCTCAGACGCGCTCGCCGGGCCGCACTGCCAGTTGCAGGACTGGGTGCTGGACCAAGGCGCGGTGCATGTCGATGAGACCGGTTGGCGGACCGCTGGTGAGGGTCGGGCGTTATGGACGGCGAGCACTCCGGGCGCCGCGTTCTTTCAGATCGCCGAGCACTGCAACCGCGAGCAGTTCAACGCGCCCGTCGGCACCTCGTACCCGGGGATCGTGGTCTCGGATCGCTGGAACGGCTACAGCCATCTCGATCCCAACCAGCGCCAAGTGTGCTGGTCGCATCTCCAACGTGATTTTCGCCGCCACGCGGACGGCCTGGGCGAGCAGAAGACCTTCGGTGAGCAAGGGGTCGAGCTCACCCGCAGCGTGTTCAGCGCCTGGCGCGCCTACCAGCACGACCACCAAGACCGTGCCCGGCTCAAGGCCGAGATCGCGCCGATCCAAACAGGGCTCCGGCAACTGCTCGAACAAGCCAGCCCCAAAAGCCGGCGCAACCGCTGGCACCGGCGGTTCGCGAACAACCTCCTGAAGGTCTGGCCCGCGCTCTGGACCTTCACGATGATCGACGGGATCGAGCCCACGAACAACCCCGCCGAGCGCGCGCTCCGCGGCCCGGTGATCCACCGAAAAGTCTCGCTCGGCACCCAAAGCGAGACCGGTGAACGATTCGCCGAACGCGCACACTCCGCCGCCGCCACCTGCCGAATGCAGGGCCGCTCCCTGTTCACCTACCTCAGCGAACTGATCCCCGCGCACAACCGCGGCGATCCATTCCCCGCGCTCACCTGAGCCCCGGCGACTGAACGCTTACAACGCCGGACGCCGGGACGCCGGCGGCCGATCAGTTGCTGCCATCCCAAGTCACGGTGAAGCCGGAGCCGCCGGAGACGAGCGGACCCGGCGAGGCGAGGGTGTCGTAGCTTGACCCGACCGGGTCAATCATCTGGAGCGGCTCGTTCGAAAAAGACGAGATCGGGCCGCTGGTCGCGTTGTCGGTTGCGGTCGCGTTGCTGAACGCCGCGCTGCCGAAGTCCGAGAGCGAAGACAGCGAGCCGTTTATCTCGGGCCGCTCGAGGATCCATTCGGCCGAGACCTGCTGTGGAGCGGGGCTCGGGGAGGCGATCGGGATGCTGAACTGCCAGCCCGCGGTAGCGTCGCCGATGGCGAGCGTCCAAGTGGAGCCCGTGAGACTGACCGAGGCGCTCATCGCATCTCCCGGACTGACCGGATAGGTCGAGGTCGAGAGCTCGACTTCGTAGCCGTCGTTGACGTTGTTGTCTCCGTACATCTCATACCACGCGTCGTAGGTCGGGACGCCATTGAGGCAGTCGGCCTCGGTTCCGTCCTGCTCCACGTTGTTGTCTCCGTCACCGTCGATCCCGATCCACTGCGAGGAATAGGTGGTCTCGCCTCCTGCGCACGTCACCGCCGGAGCGTTCCAGCTTCCCGTCACCGTGCTGAACTCCTGACCCAGCGCGACGTATCCCGACCAGTTCGTCGACTGGTCGACGACGACCAGCCACGCGGCGTTCGTGGTCACGCTGCCGGCCAGGTTGGTGAACACGGCGCGGTATTCGTAGCCGTTCTGGGTGCTCGCTCGGAGCGTGTAGCTGGTCGAGGTGGCGCCGAGGATCGCAGCCCAGGCCTGGCCGCCGTTGGTGGAGACCTCCCATTGGACGCTCGGGTTCGGACTGCCCGACGCCCCCGCAGTGAACGTCGCGTAGCTTCCGCTCGTGACATCTTGGTTAGCGGGCTGGCTGGCCACCTGCGGCGCGGTTGCACTCGGTGGTGCCGTCACAGTTAGGGTCGCGGCACGGGTCGTGGCCGAGCCGCCCGAGTTACTCAGGACCGCTCGGTACTCGTAGCTGTTCTCACTCTCTGCGGTCAGAAACGAGTAGCTCAGAGCGGTCGCGTTCGGCACGTTGCTCCAGTCAGCGCCGGCGTCGGTTGAGACCTGCCACTGCACGCTGGTGACCACACCGCTGGTGACGGTCCCGAACGTGGCCGAAAGGCCGCTTTCGACAGTCTGATCGGACGGCTGGACGAGGATCTGGGGCGCCGGTGTGGCACCCGACCCGCCGGATGCGCCAGAACCCCCCGACGCCCCGGAACCGCCGGACGCCCCGGAACCGCCGGACGCCCCGGAACCCCCCGACCCGCCCGACCCTCCAGAGCCGCCTGAGGCACCCGAGCGTCCAGACGCCGACCTGACCGCCAGCCGCGCCGTTCTGGTCGTCGCCCGCCCGGAGGCGTTCGTGAACACCGCCCGGTACTCGCTCCCGTTCTGTGTGTGCTTGGCGGTGAACGTGAACGTCACGCGGTGGGCGCCCGGAATGTTGGTCCACGTTCTGCCCCGGTTGACCGAGCGCTGCCATTGGGTCTTCGGCGCCGGGGTGCCTGAAGCCACCGCGGTGAAGCCGGCGAGGCCACCGGGAGCCACGTTCATGCTGTGCGGCTGCACGATGACCGCTGGCCGCCGCTTGTCGCCCCGCGGACGGGCCGGCGGCGGAGACGCGGGCCGCACTCGAATCAATGGATCAGCCCCAACGCCGGCGGCCGTGCGAAGACCGGCCGCCGTGCGGAGGTCGGCGTGCCCGGGGCGAGAGGGCGGTCCGGATTCGACGCAGACGATCACGACAAGGGACGCGAGCAGTGCGAGCAGCGCGCTCGCCCTGACGGCAGCCGATAGGGACGCTATGCGGTCCACATCTGCGCATCGGCGTGACCGGGGTGGGCCCCGGGAACCTGCGATCAACGCTCGACGAACGTCCGAGCGATTCGGGTCGCGTCAGCAGCCCTGGCCCGGCACGCTGCCGCCGGGAGCGAGGCACCCGATCTGGATGCGCGGGCCCTGCCGGGAGCGGACCGTGAAGCTGTAGAACTTGCCGACCCAGCTCGGGCGGATGATCTCGACCGTGACCCGCGAGCCGACGCCGAGGTGACGGCTGGCAAAACCGGGCGTGATCAGGAAACTGCCGTAGGCCGAGCACATTCCCTTCTTCTTCTTCCCGCACCGCGCGCGCTTACCGAGCAGCGTCGAGTGGTGAGCGAACGGACAACCCTTGCCGTGGCACTTCACGAGCAGGTTCGCGCCCGCGAGCACCCCGTTGACGACCAGCGCGCGGACCTCGGTGTACGAGGGGGTGTAGTAGAAAGCCCACTGCATCGTCGATGTGATCGTGCCGAGCACGTCCGTGGGAAGGGGGACCGCGCTGACCGCCTCGGCCTGGGAGGTCGACCCCGTGAAGTTCCGGTCCCCGACGTATCGGGCGGTTATCTGGTGCGCGCCGGCGGCCGCGTAGGTGACCGTGCAGGTCGCCTGGCCCGCGCTCACGGTCTGGCCGGCGCAGGATGCGATCGGCTGACCGCCGTCAAGGAACTCGACCGAGCCACTCGGCTCGACCGGGCCCAGCCGTGCCGCCGGAGGCGCCACCGACGCTGTGAACGTCGTGCTCGAGCCGACGCTCACCGATGCCGTCGCGTCGAGCGAGGTGGTGGTCGTGTCGGGCCCGACCACCAGCGCGTCTGCCGGACTGGCCGAGCCTTTCAGAACTGACCCGGCGGCTGGCGTGAATACGGCGGTGAGCTGCGCCGTAGACGCGGCGAACGACGTCGAGCAGGCCACGGTGGCACTCTGTCCGCTGGGCGTGACTGCCGTGTTCACGCAGCCATTAATCGCCGTTGCGCCGTCGTTGAAGGTCACCGTGCCCCAGAGCGCGGTGCCGCTGCTCGAGCTGGAGGTCACGGTGGCTATCAGCGTCACGCCCTGGTTCGTGACCGCCGCTGCCGGCGACGACAGCAACGCGGTGGTGGTCGGCTGGGAAGCCGCCGGCGTCGGGGCCTTTTGCACGGGCGCGGTCGTGTTGCTGCTCGCGGTCGTGCTCCCACCGGGGCCGGTGGCGGTTACGACGCAGGTGATGTGTCGTTGATGTCCGCCTCCGACAGCGTGTAGCTGCTCGATGTCGCGCCCGGGATCGGCACGCAGTTGTTCCCCGAGCCGTCGCACTCCTCCCACGCGTACGTGTACGTGGCGGCGTTGCTCCAGGTGCCGTTGCTCACGCTTAAGGCGTCTCCCTGTTCGGGCGTCCCGGCGGGCGTTACCGTGATCTGGGGCGCGGTGGTATTCGCCGGCGCCGGCGGTAGCACAGGTCCCACGGGCGCGCTCATCACCGGGGTAGCCCCGCCGGAGTTCGACGCCGCCACCGTCACGCTCACGAGCTTGCCGACATCAGACGTGGCCAGCTTGTAGGTCTTCGCGGTTGCCCCCGAAATCGCCGAGCAGTTCCCTGAGCTGTCGCAGTCCTCCCACGCGTATGTGAACTTGGTTGGATTGTTGTTCCAGGTTCCGTTGCTTGCGGTCAGCGTCTCGCCCTGCTGCGGGGTTCCGCCGATCCCAGGCGCGCCCGTTACCGCCGGCGCCGCCGGCAGCACCGTCTTGGTGCTGTTGCTCGTCGCGGGGTTCTGCCCGCCCGCGTTCGACGCAGTCACGACCACCTCGATCGTGCTTCCCACATCGGTGGACTGGACCGTGTAGGTACTGCTGGACGGGGCGCCGCTGATCGCGTTGCAGACCGTGCCGGTGCTGTCGCAATCCTCCCACACGTAGCTGAACCGGTCAGATCGTTGTCCCAGTTCCCGTTGCTCACACTCAGGGTCACGCCCTGCTGCGCGATCCCCGTGATCGTGGGGGCGGACCCGAGGCGTCTAGCACCGGCGCCGCTGGCAGCACCGGACCAGCCGTGACGGTCTGTGACATTGTCCCGGCGTCGTTCGTGGCGGTGACGATGACGCTCACGTCCTGGCCCACGTCGGCGGCCGACGGTACGTCGGTGTTCGCGGTCGTGCCATCCGACCACAGGTACGTGAAGGTGATCGGGTCGCCCGACCACGTGCCGGGGTCGGCGGTCAGCTGGACGCCCTGCTGCGCGACGCCCGCGATCGAGGGCGGCGTGATGTTCGTCGGCCCTGGATCCGCGTACGCGGCCCGGACGACCAGCCCAAAGGTGGACGCGGTGGCAATAACGGCCACGGACAAGAGACGCCGAGCTTCCCGGCTCAGGCGCAAGCAGCGACGTCTATTTGGTTCCCCGCGATATTCGTCCCCACGCAAGACTGCCTTGGCCACCCCGCCGTATCGGGGTTTGCGGCAGATGATCCCCGCGCCCCGCAGCCCTCGCCATAGGTCTGGGGTCTGGTATTTGGCTGGACGACTGGACTTTCGTCCGGGGACTGAGCTTTTGCGGGTCCCGGCTCGCCGGTATCTTCATGCGTTCAGGCACCGTCGCGCGAGTGGATAAGGAGCGTGCGTGCGATCGGTTCGGTACGGGGCTTTGAAACCGGCTCCGCGTCTGCCCGGAGGGCATGGCGAGGAGCATCAGGACAGGCCCTCCGCGCTGAAAGTTGAGATATGGCCAGCGGCGAGCCTCCCAATCGCATCACGTGGGCGCAGCGCCCTGCCACCCTCGAGCCTCGGCAGATCGGGGCCACTTGACTGATTCCCTGGTCACTTATCGTCCCGCCGACGAGCGCGGTGACGGCGACGAGGCGTTCGAACTCGCGGTCGTACTCGCTGAACAGAACCGGCTGGCCGAAGCCGAGGAAGCGTTCGCCCGCGCAGACCAGCGCGGCCATCCCGAGGCCGCAGCCAAGCTCGGGTTGCTGCTCGAGGAGCGTGGCGATGTCGCCCGAGCCGCGGCGGCCTACCGGCGCGCCGACGAGCGCGGGGATGCCATGGGAGCGTTCGAGCTGGCGATTCTGCTCGCCGGCGAAGACAAGCTGACCGAAGCCGAGGAAGCGTTCGAGCGCGCGGACCAGCGCGGCCATGGAGCGGCGGCCTACAACCTCGGCGTGCTGCTCGAGCACCGCCAGGACATGAGCGCCGCGGAGGCGGCGTACCGACGCGCCGACGAGCGGGGCGTCGCGGACGGCGCGTTCGAGCTCGGGATGCTGCTCGCCGCGCAGGACAGGCTTGGCGAAGCCGAGGAGGCGCTCGCCCGGGCAGACCAGCGCGGACACCCCGCAGGCGCGGCCAAACTCGGGATGCTGCTCGAACAGCGCGGCGATATCGCCGGTGCCACCGCCGCCTACCGGCGCGCCGACGAACGCGGCGATGCCCGCGGGGCGTTCGAGCTCGCGATACTGCTCGCCGACCAGAACCGGCTCGACGAGGCCGAGGAAGCGCTCGCGCGCGCGGATCAGCGCGGTCATGCCGCCGCCGCCTACAACCTCGGCGTGCTGCTCGAAGAGCGTGGTGAGATCGCCGGCGCTGCCGCGGCATATCACCGCGCCGACGAACGCGGTGTCGCGGAGGGCGCTTTCGAGCTTGGGATGCTCCTCGCCGGCGCCGACCGGCTGGGCGAGGCTGAAGACGCATTCGCGCGCGCTGACGAGCGCGGCCACCCGGCGGCCGCCGTCAAGCTTGGCGTGCTACTCGAACAGCGCGGCGATGTTCCCGGCGCCGACGCGGCATATCGCCGCGCCGACGAGCGCGGCGATGCTGACGGCGCGTTCGAGCTCGGGATGATGTTCGCCGCGCAGAACAGGCTGGCCGACGCCGAAGCGGCGTTCGCGCGCGCCGATGACGCGGGGCCACGCCACCGCCGGCTCACAACATGGACGCTGCTGCGCGAACACCGCTACGGCCTGGACATCTCCGGGCCCGGCATACGTCGAGCCCGACTACGCGGGGCCGGAGCAACTCGCCGAACCGGATGCCCGGCCCGTCGACGACCTCGGCGACGCGCAGGAGCTTGCCGAACCGGCCGCCGCACCCGCGGGCGACCTCGGCAGTGCGGAAGAGCTCGCCGAACCAGACTTGGCGCCGGCCGACGATCTTGATGAAGGCACCGCGCCGCCCGCTGAACCGCGCGCGAAGCGCGCTCGGTTGCGCTCGCGGGGCCGGCTGCGCCGAATCCGATGGCGCCGTATCGCCCTGCTCTTGCTCATTCCGGCGATCGGAATCGCGGCCGCGGTCGCGCTGTCTTCACGCGGAGGCGGATCTCGGCCGCTCACGCCAGCGACCGCCGCGCAGACGCCGCCCGCGACGGGCGCGCAGACGACACCCGCGACCAGCGGCACCTCGGGTACGGCCACGCAACCGGCTAGGGTCCAACCGAAGGCGGCCGTCCCGCACAAGCCGGCTCTCACTAAGACCTCGAAGTCACAGGCGCCGGCCGCAGCGGCTGAGAAGAAGGCCAATACCTCGAGCGCAAATCACGCCTCGGCTCCGAGCCAGACCCAGACGACGGCGCCGACGAATGCTCAGTCGGTAGGCGGAAGCAGCACGGCGGTTCACCCGAGCGCGCCCGTGTCGACCCCGAGCGTCCCGAGCCGCCCCACCATCACCGCACCGTCGTACAGCAGCACCGGTTCCACCACCGGCACATCGCACAGCACCGGCTCGGGGAGCGGATCTCACACCCCAACCGCACCAAGCGCCGGCAGCGGATCGCACGCAGGCGGCTCGCATGCGGGCGGCGGATCCGGATCTGGCAGCAGTTCAGGTGGGAACGGCACGGGCACGGTCAGCGGCGGAGGCTGACGCCCCGCGCCGTACCTCCCGACCGCGGCCCGACTGATCCCCACGCAGACACGCGTCCGAACGCACACCGCCATGCCGTGCGTGTTCGAGATCGGACGTTCCTAGCCATATCGTGGCACGATATCGTGGTACGATCCGGAAGCGGAAACAAAGGAGGATCGAGATGAGATCACCCACCGTGGATCCGACAGCCGGCGAGCGAGCCAGACGGCTCCGAGCGCACCCCGACTTCCCGCCGCGCGTCTCCGATCCGATGGACTCGCGCTACGGCACGGTCATCGCGTACACCCTCACCGGGGCCGGGCCTGCTTGGCGGATCGTCGATCCCACAGACCCGGCTTGCGGGGAGCGGCGCGACTGACCCCGGCCGCTAAACACACACACAAACACACACACACACACACGACCGTGAGAGGAGTCCGTCTTGTCTCGCGTGTGGCACACGGCGACGTTCGACCCTGAGGACAGCCCGGCACGAATCCGTGACGAGCTCGCGTGTCCGGTGTGCGGGCACCAGGATCCGGGCGAGGCGCATCTGCGGATCTCCGACAACACGCTGAGGATCTTCTGCAGCGCGTGCGGCGCGTTCGTCACGATCACGCTGACCGAACGGCAGGCCGGGGCTGTCCGGCGCTGTTCGGCGACGCTTTCCGCGGTCGGCGGACCGCCCGCGGCGATATAGGCGCCCACCGGGCCCGCGCCACCCTCCGCGCAAGCAACGCGATCTCGGTCAGCGCAGGTGCGGCGGGAGCGGGACGCTTTCGATCCCAGGCGGCTGCTCGGGCCACACGAGAAGCACCTGGCAGGGCGCGTGGTCCAGGGCAAAGCGGGTGCGGGGCCCGAGGCTCTTGGGGCCGAGGCGAGCCTCGCCGTCCCGCGTGAGGATAAGCAGATCCGCGCCGGCGCTGGCCTCGAGCACCTCGCGTTCGATCTTCCCGCGCCGGGCCACCGTGTGCGCCGGCCGCGCGAACCGGGCCTCCGCGTCGGCGAGCAGCGCCTGCGCCTCCTCCTCGGCGATCGCCCGCAACGGCGGTCCCGGTAGCGGTGGCGGGTGGCGACCGAGTAGCCGCGGGCCGGGGTGCGACGCCATCTCCTCCAGGTCCGTGGGCGCCACGTGGAGCAGCGTCACCTCCGCGGACTCGGGCAGGAACGCGCGCGCCTGATCGACGCAGGCCTCCCAGGTCTCCTCGGATATCCAGACGACGGCACGCATCACACGACCTGTAGAGCCAACCACAACGCGACCGTGCAAGCCACCAGCGCGGCCGGCACGGTGAGCAATCCGAGACGCGTGAACTCGGCCACGTCGGTCTCCTCGTCGTGGGCGTGCACGATCCGCCGCCACAAGAGCGTGGCGAGCGACCCGACGTAGGTCAGGTTGGGACCGACGTTTACGCCGACGAGCATTGCAAGCACGGCCCCCGGTCCGCTCGCCGCGGCGACCGGCAGGATGATCAACGTCGCCGGCAGGTTGTTGAGCAGGTTGGCGACCGCGGCGCTGACTACGGCGATTAGAAGCAGCGCCGGCAACGTGGTGCCGTGGGGCAGGATCGAGTCAACCGCGGTCGACAGGCCGTGCTGGCTCGCGGCCTGGACCACGACCCCCAGCCCGAGCACGAACACGAGGAAGGTCGGCTCCGCCGCGCGCACGAAGTCCGCCGGCGCCGGGCGCTCCCGGGCCACCATGACGACCGCGCCGGCGGTCGCGATCCACACCGGCGCGATCCCGATCACGGAGCTCAGCACGAACCCGGCGAGCGTGAGCCCCACGACGGCCAGCGCAAACGTCGGTAGCTCCGGCCGCTCGACCGCTCGGGTCGATCGGGGGGCGGACCGCCGCAGGTCGCCGGCAAACGAACGGCGCAGAACGACCCATTCGATCGCGAGCGCGACCAGCCACGGCAGCGCCATCAAGGCGCCGAATCGGGCGAACGAGAGCCCGCTGGCCCGGAACGCGAGCAGATTGGTCAGGTTCGAGACCGGCAGCAGCAGCGACGCGCTATTCGCCAGGTGCGAGCACGCGTACACGTGCGGGCGCGCGTTGGTGCGCAGCCTCGCCGCGGTGGCGAAGACGACCGGCGTCAGCAGCACGACGGTCGCGTCAAGGCTCAGGACCGCGGTCGTCACGGCCGCGACGAGGAACACCATCGCGAGCAACCGGCTCGGCAGCCCCCGGGAGCCGATCGCCATCGACGCACCGAGCGCGTCGAACAGGCCGGCGCGGCGGCAGCCGTCGGCGAGCACGAGCAACGCGGCGAGAAAGCCGACGGTCGGGCCGAGTTCACGCAGCGCGGCGCGCGCCCCGGCAAAGCTCAGGATCCCGACCAGCACGAGCACAACCGCCCCGCCCGCGGCGACCGCCCAATCGGGCGCCCAGCGCGGTCGCGCCACCGCGGCGGTCAGGCATGCCGCCAGCACGACGAGCGAGACGACCTCGCTCATCTCGACTGGACCGTCTCACGCACCGTCCCATCATGCCGCGCACCCGCCG
Source organism: uncultured Solirubrobacterales bacterium (assembly GCA_963701945.1). GTDB lineage: Bacteria > Actinomycetota > Thermoleophilia > Solirubrobacterales > Solirubrobacteraceae > Palsa-465. The sequence goes on from CAVPBV010000009.1 coordinate 25,795, forward strand.
ACCCTGAGCCGCGGCGTGATCAGATCCTCGCCGCTCAGCGGATCGCTCGCGCCCCCCGGCCGATCATCGCAGCCAGCACCACGGCCCAAACGGCGACTGCGACCCAGACCCACACGCGCGCGAAGCCACTGATTCCCCCGACGTGCGCGGCCGTACCGACGACAAAGGAGCACGCCGCGTACATCCCGAACGGGAACACGGTCGACCAGCGGCGCACGTCGTAGCGCAGGCGTGGACGGAGCAGCTCGGCGGCCACCATTACGGGCAACCACAACATCGTCAACACCCATAACCCAAGCGCGACGTCCTTCAGGGTCCCGCCGCCCTCTCCGAGAATGGCGAGGCTCTTCGCGCCGGCCAGCAGCTTGCCGGCCGCGAGTGTCGAGATCGCGAGCGCACCGCCAGCGATCCACTGGTCGCCGAGGCCGACCGCCAACTGGCGCAGATCGAAGCGCGCGATCGCGAACGCGTAGAAGGCGAGGCCGAGCACGAACGGAGCGAGCGCGGTCACGAGCAGCCAATCGGCGCGCTCGGAGGCTGCGAGCAGAGCCGCCAGTACCGCGAGCGACTCGGTGGCGACGATCAACACCAGCGATGACCCGTCCGTCGGCGTTCTCCAGTGCGCCAGAACCGGCGTGAGCAACAGCGCCCAGACCACGGCGGCGATCGCAAGCGCGGCGATCCCCGCCCACGCCCACCCGAGCATCGCGAGGCGAGTGCCGAGCACGGCCGTGCCGGCGACAGATGTGAGCGCCGCGGGCGTCCTCAATTCCGCGCGCACGCGAGCGCGGTCGACCCATGCGCGCAGCGGAACGACCGCGGCGAGCGCCAGCCAGGTCACGCCGGCGATCACGAGCAGGATCCGCGACAGCGTCTCGTCGCCTCGCCTCCGACGTGTTAGCGGCGCTCGGGAATCGGCTCGCAGAACACGGGCACGACCTCGACGCACGCCAGCTCGGCGAGATGTACGTGCACGTCGAGCTCGACAGCGGCGTCCGGCGGACCCCGTTCCGTACGCCGGCGTGAGAGGGCTCACACGAAGGGCCCGGGGTGCGTGCACCCATTGTTCGTGCAAGACAAATGGCGAAACCCGACCGCAAGCGCCTTTTCGTCAACCTTGCTCAGTTTTTCGTCAACCTTGCACCCCCGTCCCGTGCAAGCACGACGTGATGGCGCGGCAACTCTTTACTGACGCAAGCTGCTTGATGTAGCGTGCCCGCCACTAGGGGTCTCGGCCGCGATAGCGCCGAGCGGGTTGGTCGAGCGTGGCGACCGCATGGTCGCGGGTACCGGAGCAGAAGGTTGAGGAACGCGGTGACCGCTACATCGCTGGTAGAGAGTCCCGTCCGGTTCACCGGCGCACGAACCGAACGCGAGCTCGACTGGCGCTCGCTCACCCCGGTCGCCGCGGGACTCGAAGCCGCTTTGGTGGCCCGCGCCCCCGGCGCGCACGTGGGCACGCCGCTGGTCCGGAAGCTCGCCGCGCAGATCAGCCGGCTGCTCGGTCTTGACGATGACGACAGTCTGGCCGTCGATATCTGCGCCCGCGTGCGCGACGTCGGGATGATCAGCCTGCCCGACTACGTGATCCTGAACACGGGCGCGCTGTCCGCCGGCGATCAGGCGCTGCTGAACCGCCACCCCGTGATCGGGTCCGAGCTGCTCCAGTCGCTATCGACGATGGCCGCGTCGGCCGAGATCGTCCGTGCCCACCACGAGCGATGGGACGGTGCCGGCTATCCGGACGGCCTGCGCGGTGAAGCGATTCCCCTCGCCAGTCGTGTGGTAGCGGTGTGCGACGCGTTCGTGGCCCTCGCCACCGATCGGCCCGAACGGCGCGGGGTCGGCGCCGAGGAGGCGCTCGAGTACGTGCGCCGGCATCGCGGTTCCCAGTTTGACCCGCGAATCGCCGATTGCCTCGTGGCGGCAATCACCCGCAGGGACGAGCGACCGCGCCGGGCGCTCAGGCAAGACGCGGATCCGCGTGACGAGCGACCGCGCGACACGGCCCACGGAGCTCCGGCACGTGTGCGTGACCTGCGTAGCGCGCTCGCTCGGTTCGACGACGTGCCAGCGTTCGCGCCGGCATGCGAGCGAGCCCTCGCGGCGCCGATGGTCGTCGGGACGGACCGCCGCAGCGCGCTGGTGAGGGCGATCGAGAGCGACATCGGCTTGACGCTCTCGGTCCTGCGCCGCGCGCAAACTCTCCCCGGCCGCACCGAGGTCGCCAACGTGCCCGACGCGGTGGCGCTGCTGAGCCACGCCGAGATCACGACCACGATTGCATCGCTGCCCCGCGCGGCGTTTCCGTGGCACACGAGTTTCGATGCGTTGCTGCTCCGATGCCGGCTCCATTCCCTGGCCGTCGCCCGAGCCGTCGAGCGGCTCGCGCACATGACCAAGCCGTTCGACGCCGAAGACCTCGTTGCCGCGGCGTTGCTTCACGACATCGGGAAGCTCCTGCTCGCTCGGGCTCGTCCCGACTACGTCCCCCCGACGTCGGCCCGCTGCACGCCCGAGGAACGCGCCCGCCAGGAACAGCGTGAGCTGGGCGTCGACCACGCGAGCCTCGGAGGACTGCTGCTCGAGCGATGGGGTCTCCCCGAAGGACTCGTCAACGCAGTGTTCCGGCACCACCGGGCCAAATCCGCCGGCGAGCCGGCATCGCTCGTGCGCCTCGGGGACATGGTCGCCCACCATGCCCAGGGCAACGCGGTGGACCGCACCACGATGCTGCGGCTGGCGGCCGACTGGGAGCTTCCGTTGGAGGCGCTGCGAGACGCGGTGTTCGATCAGCCCCAGGCCCTCAACCCCCGCCGGCGAGTCGAGCGTTCGCCGCTGTCGACGCGTGAGACCGAGGTGCTCCGTCTCGTCGCCGACGGCAAGCGCGATGTGGAGATCGCGGCCGAGCTACACCTGTCGGTCAGCACAGTGCGCAGCCACCTGCACAAGGTCCACGCGAAACTCGAGGTCGTGAGCCGCACCCAGGCCGTCATCCGCGCGAGCGAGATGGCTTGGATCTGACCGTCACATAATCGTCGAGAGGCCGACGGATCCGGCGCGTACGCTACCGCGCATGGCATCCGTATCGGGCACGCGCCGGGGTTCGTTCGCGCGCGTCCGCCCGTGGTGGCGATCGCCGGAGGACCAACCCGGGTGGGCGCGTCCGGCGCTGCTCGGTCTGACCGCGGTAGCGGGGTTCCTGTACGCCTGGAAGGCATACGGCAACCTCGAGATCTACTACGCCGCCGCGGTGCGCAGCATGTCGATGAGCTGGCACGACTTCGTATTCGCGTCGTTCGACCCCGCCGGGACGATCACCGTCGACAAGCTCCCGGGCGCCTTCTGGGTGCAGGCGCTGTCGGTGCGCGTGTTCGCGTTGCACGCGTGGGCACTCGTGGCGCCCCAGGTGGTGGAGGGAATGGCGAGCGTGCTCGTCCTATACCGGGTCGTCCGCCGTCTGTCCGGAGCGCTCGCCGGGATTGCTGCCGCCGCTGTGCTCGTGCTGTCTCCGGCGACGGTGCTGCTGAACCGGGGAAACATTCCGGACACGCTGATGATCCTGTTGCTGCTGCTGGCCGCCGACGCGACGGTCAGCGCGATCCTGTCGGGCCGGCTGCGGAGCCTGGTCGTCGCGGGGATCTTCGTGGGCCTCGCGTTTCAGGCCAAGATGATCGAGGCCTGGCTGGTGCTGCCTGCACTCGCGCTCGGGTACCTCGTCGGCGCTCGCGACCGCCTTCCTCGCAAGCTGGCCCACCTCGCCGCGGCAGGGGCGGTGGTCGCGGCCGTTTCGCTCGCCTGGATGGTGTTCGTCTCGGTCTGGCCGGCGAGTCAGCGCCCGTACGTCGATGGCAGTGACACCAACTCGATCTTCCACCAGGTATTCGTATATAACGGCTTCGGCCGAATCGACCAGGCGTCGCCCAACCAGTTACTCACCAAGGCGATCGGCCTGACGCTGGGCTCGACGCGGCCGGGCTGGGACCGCCTGCTCAGCGGCGTCGACGGACATGACACGGCGTGGCTGATTCCGGCGGCGCTGGTCGCACTCGTCGCCTGCCTGCTCGCGGGCCGGCGGCGGGATGACACGATGCGCGCCGCCACCGCCCTGTGGGGAACGTGGCTGGTCGTGCTGCTGATCGTGTTCAGCGCCAGCACGACGATCAACCCCTACTACCTGGCCGCGCTGTCACCCGCGATCGCGGCGCTGCTCGGGATGGGCGTGGCGCTCGCCTGGGAGCAACGCGCGCAACCGGTCGCAAGGCGTGTGGTCGCGGCGACCGTCGCCGTGACCTGCGCGTACGCGATCTGGTTGCTTCCGTCGCAGGGGGTCGGCGTCGTGTCCGCGCTGCCGGAGGTCGTCGGCGTGCTCGGCATCGCCGCCGTCGCGGTCCTGCTCATACCGATGCGCATGCTGACCCGCGCGGGCGCAGGCGCGGGCGCGCTCGCGCTCGCGGCGGTCGCGGTGCTCGCGGTTCCCGCCGCCGCGTCGATCTCGGTCGTCGCCAAGCAGTTCGGACCGTTCGACACCCCGTTCGAAGACGCCGGCGCGTCGGCGATCGCCCGTAATCTCGGAGGCGTCGCCAGGAAGACCGAGCCGTTGCTCCCGGCGCTCGAGATCGCCGCCCGGAACCAGCCGGATCTGATGGCCACGCAGACCTCGGCGGTGGCCGCGCCGTTCATCTATGACAGCGGCAGGGAGGTGGTGCCGATCGGCGGGTTCACCGGGACGATCCCTGAACCGACGGGCGCCGCGCTCAAGTCGATGATCGCGAAGGGTGACTTCCACCTCGTGATCCAGTCGCCGACGGTCACCGATCCCCGGCTCGTGGGAGTGGCGCGACTCTGCTTCCCTCTCCCCTCCGCCGGGTCCGCCGCCCCAGGCACCCCCCGGTTCGCCCTCTACTACTGCGGCCGCCCGCCCGGACTCTGACAGCCCCGGTCGCGGGTGTCATCGCGGACCGCTCGCTGTCGATCTAGGGCGCGAGCCCGCTCTGCTGCGCGAGCGAGGACAGCGTCGACGGCGGGTCGCCGAGGATCAGCCAGCGGTGGCGAGCGGTATGAACGATCCGTCCGTGATCTTGGAGGCGCGTGAACGCGGTACTCACCGACGGTCGCTGGGCAGCCACCATCTCCGCCACCTGCGAATGCGTGAGCGGCAGGTCGAGCGTGATCCCGTCCGGCGTCACCCGGCCGAACCGGTACGCGAGCTCCCACAGCGTCACCTCGAGCCGCTCCTCAATCCGCGACAGCGCGTTGATCGCCGACTGCAGGCTGAGTCGCCGCGCACGGACGATCGACCGGTGCATCAGGGCCGCGTGGATCTCGGGCCAGCGCGCCGTCCTGATCGCGAACCGGCGGTCGAGCAGCGCGACGCGCACCTTGGACACGACCGAGGCGGTCAGCACCGAGGGCACGATCAGCTCCGGCCCGGAGCCGACCCACGGGCTGATCACATCGCCGGGGCCGAGCAGTTCGATGTGCGCGCGGGTGTCGGTGGTGATCCGGATGATCATCAACCCTTCGAGCAGCAGCGCGCCGAAGCTAGCCGGATCGGGGGGCGGCGAGAACCGCCAGGCGCCGCGCTCGAACTCGAACATCGGCGCGAGCGATGCCGCCACAGCGAGCGGCCACTGCACCTTGTCGATCCCGCCACCGAGGTCGGGATCAGCCTCGAGCACCCGTACGGCGGCCGAAGTGGCGTCGGAGTGCGCCCAGCGAGCCTGCTCGAGGGGGGTCACCGCCGCCAATGCCGGGGCTACCCGCTATCTCCAGCTCGAGGCATGCAGGGGTGTTCTACGCCAGCGCCACCGGCGTGTCAAACCCGTCGACCGCTCAGCGGGGTGCCGCCCACTTGGGCGCGGGCACGCCCATCGCCCGGTTCAGCAGCCAGCCGGCGATCGTCAGCAGCAGCACGCCGACGAGGATGTCGAGTATCTGGTGCGGCTTGGCCAGCAGCCCGGAGGCGACGATGATCGTGGTTGCCCCCGCGGGCGGGTGCGCGGACCTCAGGAGCCGCAGGACCCCACCTGTCAGCGCCACCGCCAGCGCAATCGCGCCCACCCGGTTCAGCCCGACTCCGGACACGTACACACTCGGGGCGCTCAACAGCCCGAAGATAGCCAGCGAGACGACACCGGCGGCGACCCCGACGGAGTGGCCGATGATTGTGTTCCGCGGTGTCCCGACCTCGGCCATGGGCGTCTCGAAGATCAGAAAGGCGGTCGCGCCGAGGCTCGGGAATACGAGCGGTTGTTTCACGAGATACGCCCAGAACCCGCTCAGCCCGATCGCGATCAGTGATCCGACGAACGTATAGACGGCGTTCCCGCGGTTGTGCCACTTCGTGTACAGCCACTTCTTGAGCCCGTAGGTTCCCGGTATGCCCACCAGCGAGCCCTGGCGCTGGAACACGCGGACTCCCGAATCGGCGAACTCCGCGATGTGGTCGAGCTCCTCCTTGGGATCGAAGATCATGCTCACGGCGGGCAAGCCTAGCCTCCGCTTCCGGCGGCATGTCGAGCTTGCCCCGGAGTGTTCGAGATCTGACCGAAAGGCGGGTGGTCAGGGTGACTCCCCGCGCGGTCCTTTGCCCCCAGGAGGCCCTTTGCCCCCGCCCGGACCGAAACCGCATGCCGCCTGGGCTTGCTTGAACGCGGGCGCCAGCGGGTTGAAGTCGGAGCCGACCGGAAACACGATCCCGCGGAAGAACAGACCGGTATGCGCGCTGGTCGACGGGTCGGGGAAGTTCGGCTCCCCGTGCTTGCGGACGCACTGAGCCCAGACGAGAGCCGCGTGGAGGTCGCTGGCCGACGGCGCCGGCGCAGCCGCCGCACTCGGGCCGCCCCCGGGCACCAGCTTGTTGCATTTCGTGACGGCCGACCCGAACGCCGGCGAGGACTTCAGCGCGGAGCCCGGGCCGAATTCGGGCCCTCCGCTCTCGCCCGGATCGGGGAACTCCGGCACGCCGTGCGAGCGCATGCATTCGGCGAACTGGAGCGCGGTATCCGAGCTCCCGGTCGACTCGGACACGCTCGAGTTGCCCGAGAATCCGCATCCGGCGAGCGCCGGCAAGCAGGCGAGCGCCACGAGCGCGAGGACGGTGCGACCGGTCGGCACGGGCCCCATTTGTACGGCGCGCGACGTAACCGCGGCGTAACGCCGTTATGCGGTCGTTATGCGCTGGTTTCGGCAGCGAGCGACTCGAGCGGCGTGTCCGGGTCCCGGAGCGCCGAGGCGTCGACCGACCGGCGAGAGCGAATCAGGGCCTGGACCTGCTCGTTGACGTCCCAGACGTTCACGTTCATCCCCCCGACCACGCGGCCGTCGCCCAGCCAGAATGCGATGAACTCGCCACCCTCGCGGTCACCGCGGAACACGACCTCGTCCCAGCTCGTCGCGTAGCCCGAGTACTCCATGCCGACGTCGTACTGGTCGGAGAAGAAATACGGAATCCGGTCGTAGCTCACGTCCTCGCCGAGCATCGCCCGCGCCGCCGCAGGTCCCTGGTTCAGCGCGTTGGCCCAGTGCTCGACCCGGATGTGCCGCTCGTAGAACGGATGCCAGGCGTTGGCGGCGTCGCCGGCGACGAAGATGCCCGGCGAGGACGTCTCCAGGCGCTCATTGGCGACGATCCCGTTTTCGACCGCGAGGCCAGCGTCGCCCGCCAACCCAGTCCGCGGCGTGATACCGATGCCGACCACCGCGAAATCGCACTCGACGACCTTGCCGGCGGCGGTGCGCACGCGCGCGACCGCGCCGTCGCCCTCGAACGCCTCGACGCCCTGGCCGAGCAGCATGTCGACGCCGTGCTGTGCGTGCACGTCGCGATAGAACGCGCCGATCTCTGCGCCGAAGATCCGTTCGTTGGGGAGCGCGAGCGGGTCGATCACCGTCACCTCGAGCCCGCGCTGTCGGGCCGAGGCTGCGAACTCGCTGCCGATCCAGCCCGCGCCTATGACGGCGACGCGCCCGCTGTCCTCGATGCGAGCCCGCAGGGCGTCGCAGTCGTCGAGCGTGCGCAGGTAATAGATGCCGTCGAGCTCGGCTCCCGGGGCCGAGATCCTCCGCGGCTCTGAGCCCGTGGTCAGCAGGAGCTTGTCGTAGGAGAGCTCGCGACCGCCGTCGAGCGTGACCTGGGATCCATCGGGGTCGATCGTGGTCACCGTGGTTTCCGTCATCAGCTCGATCTCGTGCTGCTCGTAAAAATCCGCGGCGTGCACATACGCCTTCTCCCGCTCTGACTCTCCGCGCAGGTAGTCCTTGGTCAGCGGCGGGCGCTCGTACGGTCGCTCGGACTCGGCGCCGATCAGGACGACGCGCCCGTCGAAGCCGCGCTCGCGCAGTTCCTGCGCGGCTTTCGCGCCGGCGAGGCTCGCGCCGACGATCACGAATGTCTGCTTGCTCATCAGTTCCTCTCCCGTGGACAACTACGCCATCGTCTCAAGATCGTCCCGGTAGAGGTCGTACGCGGCCGAGTACTCCATGACGCGCGCGATGTCGTCGACGAACGCGTCGCTGTATCCCGCCCGGCGGAGCAGATGGAGGCCCATCTCCATCCCCGAGGTGATCCCGCCGGCGGTGACGATCCGCCCAGCGTCGACCACGCGCGCCCGGCTGATCCGGCACTCCGGCGCGATGTCGGCGAGCCGGTCGATCGGCACCTTGCCGGCGGGCCCGGACTCGAGCTTGTCGGGCTCCTTGCGGTTGGTCGCGGGCAGGCCGTCGAGCAGCCCCATCCGGCCGTAAACCCAGGAGCCAGTGCAAACGCTGGTGAGCAGCGTCTCCGCGTCGAGCGAGCGGATGAACTCGTGTAGGCGACGGTTGTACATCTCCTGGCGGGTGCCGAACCCACCGGGGATCAGAAACGCGTCGATCGCCGGCCGGTCGTCGAAGCAGTAGTTCGGCAGCACGGTGAACCCGGCCTGGGCCTGGACCGGGCGCATCGCGTCCGCGATCAGGAATGCGTCGAGCTCGGGGTCATACCGGCGCGCCACCGACCAGACGCCGTGCGGCGCGGCGAAATCGACGATCTCCGCATCCTTGAACACGTAGATCCCCAACCGAAATCCTGCCATCACCGACTCCTCTCTCAATCGACTCGATAACCGCGGCGTCGATCCCCCAGGCGAGCGCCATCCCCGACGAGGATCCCCATGCGCGCAGCGCCGGGATCGCCGCCCGCGCCTCCGCCACCGATCCGTGGCAGACCGCGGTGAGCAGGTCCGCGGCCACGTCGGGCAGCTCGCCCCGCTCCGCGCAGCGCAGGTACGCGAGCCCGAGCGCTGAGCACCGCCCCACCGCTACGGGCGACAGCAAAGCCGGCACCCCTAGCGCGACCCGCGCCGCCGCGTACCCGGCGAGCACGTCGTCCCCGGCCGGCGTCAGCCCTTCGCCGAGACCGGCGAGGAGCCGGACCGCGTCGGTCAGACGCGCGTCGGCCAGCGCGGCGATGCCGGGCGCAATCGCCGCGGGTGCAGCCGGCAACGGGACGCGCGCCGGCGCGGAGGCCCGGCCGACAACGACGGTGGGCCGAACGCGCATCCGCTCGAGCGACACCCCCCGGTCGCCCACCAACAGCAGGTCTCGCGTGACCAGCGCCGGCGCGTCCGGACGCAAATCGAGGCGCTCGATTCCGTCGACCGCAACCGACAGCGGGCCGTGCGGGGAGCCCGGAGCGGCGAGCAGAATCCAGTCCGAGGGCGCGAGGCTCACATATGCGCCGCCGCTGAGCGCGAGCTCGACCTGACCTCGCGCGCCATCCACGAGCGCCCGCCGCGCTCCTGGTCCGGCGAACACTGCACGGGCTCCGCTCACTGGTCCAGCTCCTCCACGAGCGCGAGCACCGCGGCCCGGAACGGCTCGATCGGCTGGTGGGCGACGCCGGCGCCGATCTGTCCGGCGCCGCTCGAGGCGTGCAGCACGCCGGTAGTGATCTGTGGCGTGATGTCGAGCTCGGCGGCCAGACGGGCGTCGATGCCGATCGGCGTCCCGGCGAAGTCGAGCGCCGGGATCGTGAACCGGCTGGAGCGGCCTACGGTGATCTCGCCCATCAGCTCGGTGCGGGCGATCGCATCGGCGGCGCCGCCCCCGAAGAACGCGGCCACTGCCGGCGCCGCCGCAACCGCCATCCCGCCGAGCCCGATGCACTCGATGACGGCCGAGTCACCGATGTCGAGCGCCGCGTCGGCGTCGGTATAGCCCTCGCGGAGCAGCGCGTCCTGTACCGGCGCGGCCGCCGCCGTGAACCAGCGGTCCGGGAGCCCGGCGATCTGGAGAGCCATGTCGGTGCCGTTGCGCGTGATCAGATTGACCACGCTCGATCCCCGCACGCCGGCGCCGGCGAGCGACGCGCACTTCGCCGCCGCCATCGTCAGCGTCAGGAAGAAGTGGTGGTTGCTGGAGATGAACCGCGCCGAGCGCTCGCCGCCGAGGGCCGCGAACCCCGGCGTCAGGTTGCGGATCAGCAGGTTGCCGGTGGCCTGGCTTCGCATGTGCAGTTCGTCTCCCATCTGGAGGCCCTGCGCGGCCAGCGCGAACACGTCGATCGGGCCCTCGCGGGCGAGCAGCTTGGCCATCAGCGGCCCGAGCTCGTCGCGGAAGAACCGCAGCCGCTCGATCGATTCCTCGTCGCCAACGCCGAACCACAGCGTCCGACCCGGTCCCTCGTTGAACGTCGAGTACGCACGCGCTCCCGAAGCCTCGTCGAGCACGACCCAAACCGGCATCGACGGCGAGCACACGCCGGTCATCGGCCCGACGTGCCCGTGCTCGTTGCCGGGCGCAAGCGCGACGTCGCCCGCGTCGAGCAGCGACCGCGCCTCCTGAACCGACGTCGCCCAACCCTCGAAAACGCAGGCGGCCGCGAGCGCCCGGCGCTGCGGGTCGCAGATCCGCTCCCACTCGATCGGGGTGCCGGAGTGGAGCAGGACGCGCTCCGAGGCGAGAATCGGGAGCATCTCGCGCGCCGGCGCGACCGTGACCGCGCGCGGTTGTGCCGCCTCGATCCGCCGCACGACCTCCTCGTTGGCCCTCGCGACCACCGACCCATGCACGCCCCACAGGCGCTCCAAAGCACGCACCGTGGCGCTATCGCCGCGCGCCGGCGGCCGCCACTCGACGTCGATCACCGGCGCGCCCTGGGACGCGATCGCGTCGGCGAATGTCGGCAGTCCTACGTTCACGGCCGCCAAACGTGCTAGCACCTCGCGCTGCACTCCGCCCTCAGATCCCCGCTAGAACACACCGCACGATGACCTCGCTCGAACAACTCGTCGCCACGATCCGGGACTCGCCCGCGCTCGCGGCCAAACGCGACCTGGCGCTGCTGACCCGGCTGGGCGCGCCGCTCGACGGCGACGACGGCGCCGTGATCGCGCACGGCGATGAGTATCTGATCGTGTGCGGGGAGGCGATCCACCCGGCGTTCGTTCGCGGAAACCCGCACGCCGCCGGCGCCGCGGCGGTGATCACGAACGTCTCCGACGTCCGCGCGATGGGGGGCCGGCCGGTCGGCCTCCTCGACATGCTGGTGAGCCCCGACCGCGCCCACGCCGAGGCGGTGCTCGACGGGATCGCGTGGGCGGCCGGACTGGTCGGAGTCGACGTCCTCGGCGGCCACCTGACCCTCGGCCACGACCCCGCGCTGTCGGCGTCGTGCACCGGGATCGCACGCCGGCCGCTCCGCGCCGCCAACGCGAAACCCGGCGATGAGCTACTCGCCGCGTTCTGCCTCGAGGGTCGGTACACCAAGAACACGCCGTTCTTCAGCTCGCTGCGCGACCGGGCGCCAGCCAAACTCCGGGATGACGGCGAGGCGCTCGTCGAGGTCGCCGAGTCCGGCGCCGCGCACGCCGCGCGCGACGTGTCGATGCCGGGCGTCGCCGGATCGCTGCTCCAACTGCTCGAGGCCGCGGGCTGCGGGGCGACGCTCGAGCTAGAGCGCGTCCCGCGGCCGGCGGGGGTCTCGGTCGAGCGGTGGCTCGAGACGTTCCCGAGCTTCGGGTACCTCCTCGTGGCACCCGCGGGCGCCGGCGACGCCGCGGCGGAGCCGTTCCTACGGCGCGGGCTCGCGTGCGCGCAGTGCGGCCGGCTCGACGACACCGGGGTGCTGCGATTGGCCGCAGCGGGAGAGACCACGGCGCTCTGGGACCTGAACGTCGAGCCTCTCACGCACCTCGATCCAACCGGATCGCCGCACCCCGATCCAGCGGGATCGACATGAGCTGGTGATCGACGCCGTGGAACGATGCCGGATCGCCCTCGGGCGTCCAGCCCAGATGCACGAAGAAGCGGACGTTCGGGAGCTGGACGTGGGCGATCATCCGCTCCCCGCCGAGCCGCCCCGCCGTCGCCACCGCGAACCGCACTAGCTCGGCGCCGAGATGGTGAGTCCTCAGCTCGGGCAGGACCGCGAGCCGGTCCCCCTTCCACTGCCGCCATGTCCGCGAGAGCGGGTACAGGCGCACGGCGCCGCACGGCTCCCCGTCGATCACGCCGACCGCATGCAACGTGGGTGCGTCGTCGTCGTGCTGGTCACGATCGTCGACCGCGAACAGCGCCTGCTCGGAGACGAATACCGCCCGGCGCAGCTCGAAATGCGCCTCGAGCTCGTCCTCGTTCGAGGCGAGCCGGCATTCGAGCGCCCCGACGCTAACTAACGATCGGGAGCTCACCCCGGCCACGTGCCTCCTCTCGCTTGAACACCCGCTCCCACGCCGACAGCCCGGAGCACGCCTGGCAGCGCGCACAGCCCGCCTTCGCCTCGACGTGATCGAGCCCGGACTCGGCCAGCAGCGCCGACACCGAGCGGTAGATCGAGGCCACGTACTCGGCATCGGGTGCCGGGGTGTCGGACATCAGCGTGCCCGGCACCGGGCGCAGCGGAACCACGAACGGGTACACGCCCATGGCGATCGCGCGCCGGCATCCCTCCTCGATCAGCTCGGGTTTCTCCCCCATCCCGAGGATCACGTACGTGGTGACATGCCCGCGGCCGAACACCTCGACCGCGCGCTCCCAGCAGCGGAAGTAGCCCTCGACCCCGCACTTGGCCTTGCCGGCGGCGACCCGCTGGAGCACATCCGGGTCGAACGTCTCAATGTGGACCCCGACCGCGTCGACGCCGGCGTCGCGAACCTGCTCGAGCACGGCGAGGTCGTCGGGCGGCTCGAACTGCACCTGGATGGGCAGACCCGACGCGTCCTTGATCGCTGCCGCGCACCGGCTGATGTAGAGCGCGCCGCGATCACGGCGGTTGATCGAGCCGGTGGTGAGCGTGACGTCGACCGCGCCGTCATAGTCGCGCGCGGCGGTGCACACCTCGGCGAGTTGCTCCGGGGTCTTGACCGGAATCGTCTGCTCACCTCGCGTCAACTCGATCCCGCAGAACCCGCACTGCTCCTCGGTGCCCCAGTAGATGCACTTCTGGACGACGGTCGAGGCAATCGAGTCGAGGTGGAGCAACGCGATCTTCCAGTACGGGATGCCGTCCGCGGTTTGCATGTCGTAGATCCGCGGGCGCCGCGGAAGCTTCACCGGGGTGATGAACTCATCTCCGCGATACAGGTCGGTCCGGTCTTCGGTGACGTGGATCGTGTACGGCGAGCGCTCGACGAATGCCGCGTGCCAGGGCACGGTCAGCGGCAGCCCGCGCACCCACAGGAACAGGGCGTCTGACGGGCCGGCCCCGCCGCGCCGCCGGGACTCACCTCCGCCGCGACCCGAGCCGCGAGCGCCGTCCGGCTCGCGCTCGTCCTGGATGTGCACGCCCAGCGACTGCAACTCGACCAGCAGTTGCCGGTCGTCGACGACCGGATAACTCACCGCGCTCTCAGCCACGACCGGCGAACAGCTCCTCATAGTTCTGCCAGAAGACCCGGTCCTTCAGCTCCTGGGAGATCGTCCGGATGCCGTTGATCTTCCAGTACTCGCTGTCGAAGTCAGACCACGGCTCGTCCGAGCCGAAGAACACGCGGTCGCCGCCGACGCCGGTGTTCTCGATCTCGGTGAGGAGCCAGCGCGCGCCGAACCCGACCGCCCACGAGGTGTCGGTGTACACCTTGTAGCCATCCTGCACCCATTGCAGGAACTTCGGGACGAGCTTGATGTGACCCGACACCCCGCCGCCGAAGTGCACAAGGTAGATCTTGCACCGCTTGCCGTACTTCTCCACCAGCGGGATGAAGTTGTTGATGTCGGAGTTTCCACCGGGGCTGGTGTGAAAGTGGAAGATGAGATCGTGCTCCTCGCACGCGTCGAAACACTCGTCAGCCAGCGCGAGCGTCTCCACATCCCACGTCCCGGGATCAGGGTTGCCGCCAAGCAGAAACGTCGTCTTGAGCGCGACCGCGCGCGATTCACCGGCCAGCTTCAGCGCCTTGCGCGTCATCTCCGCGTTGCGCGGTAGGAACGACACCCAGATTGCGGCCAGCACCCGGTCGTTGGTCGTCGCCGCGTCCATCACGACATCGTTCAGGTCGAACGAGATCTCGTGGATCGGCACACCGTAGTTCGACATCGCGAGCGCCCGCTCGATCTTAAACTCGTCGAGGTGGTTCTTGACGAACTCGTCCGTGTTGCGGTAGTCGTAGACGGTCGGTTTGACCGGGTGCTCGAGGTCGTAGAACTTCCACGGCGGGATCTCGCCGATGTGACAGTGCGCGTCGATGATCTTCTTGGGGTGAGTCGTCATCGTCAGTCCTTTCCGAAGAGCTCGCGCGCCTGGGCGATGCGAGCCTCCCACTCGTCGTGGCGCGTGTACCGTCGGCTCGGCATGAGCGGCGGCTTGTCGAGCAACCACGCGCCGTCGCGCGGGTCGAGTTGGACGACCTCGAGCTCATATGTGGCCTCGCCCATCGGCTCGGTCTGCGCCGAGGCGTGGAGCGCGCGGCCGGTGCGAACGTGCATCTCGAGCCGGTGTGACCCGAAAGGCGTGACGTCGTCGAACAGCACTACCCACGTGTCGCCGCGGCGCCGCGCCGTCTCGAGACGCTCGAGCGCGATCTCCTTGCCATGCTCGCGCGTGATCTCCCGGTGGCGCTGGCAGAAGGCCGCGTCGGTCACCGCGGTCTGGTCCATCATCATGCCCATCGACGGCGACAGGCGCTGGACCATCTCGTTGCCGAGTCCGCGGCGCTCTTTCCACGCCGCCACCAGGTCGTCCTCCGTGCGCACGTCGCCGAGCTCGTCGACGATCGCGCGCACGACTTGGACGTACTGCTGGTAGAGGGTGGCGTTCACCATCACCGATGGGTAGACCGCCGCCTCGGCACGCCGCCACGCTGCCAGCGCGGCGACCCGAGCGTGCTCGCGGTCGACGCTCAGACGGTCCAGGTGTTGAGCTGGAATGCCTTCTGGCGCCACGCCGTCAGAGCCGCATCGAGCACGTCGAGGGGATGAAACGGCTTGACGCCGTCGAGCAACAGGTCCTCGGGGAAGCCGTACAGCGCACCCGAGGCGAACCGGCAGGCGTAGACGTGCACCCCCTCGTCGATCATCGTCTTGAGCTGGTTGTTGATCGCCATATGGCCGGGGAACGCCTCGTCGCCGACCTTCGGGAACCCACGCGTACCGGACGCCATCAGCACGCCGGGCCCGTACAAGACAAGGCTGGTGTCGAATCCCTTCCTTCGAACCCGAGTTGTCGTCAGCAAGTTGACCAGGCCGACCGACCCCTCGTAGGGAACTGTGTGCATGAACGTGAAGGCCGTCTCCCCCGGCTCAGCCTGAATGTCCTCGAACACCTTCTCGGAGGTGTCGAAGAGCTCGGTCCCTGGGGCCTTGGCGTCGGCGAGAGCGCTGTTGTCTGCCACTGCTGCCTCCTTCGGAGTCTCTCTCGCGTCCGCTTCCCGTGCGCGTCCGCGTATCGGATCGTAGATGCGCATTCTTAGCGCCGTCGGCTGTCGAGGTCAAGCCCAACGCCGGAAATATCGTGATTCCTTGTAATCGCGCGCACTTTCGAAGACCGAGGAGGTCTTGCCACCGCGTGTACTATGGTGTACGCGGCCGCGGCCACCGAGCGGCTTTCGAGGACTGAAACGATGCCCAGCCGAACCGCCACCCTTCGCCAAGCGCCCGTCAGCCAACTGCCCGAGATCGAGCGGACGGTCTCGGGGATCGGCGCCAAGGTCGCCAAGGCCCGGGCCGAGCGTGGCTGGTCGCTCGCGCAGCTAGCCGAGCGCGCCGGCCTCTCGACCGCCGCCGTCCACAAGATCGAGAAGAGCGGGATGACCCCGACGATCGCGAGCCTGATGAAGGTCGCCGCGGCGCTCGGCAAGAGCGTCGGTTACTTCGTCGAGGAGGTCGAGGCGACGCGCCCAGTGACAGTAGTCCGGTCCGACGAGCGCACCCGGTTGTATACGTCCAAGCAGGGTCTGGAGCTCCAGAACATCTCGGGGCGGTACGGCCCATTCTGGGTCGCCGGCGCCGAGGCCCACCTCGAGCCGCTCGCCGACAGCGGACCCGAGCCGATGAGCCACCCCGGCGAGGAGCTCGTGCTCGTGCTCGACGGGCGCATGACATTCACGATCGACGGCGAGCTCTACGAGCTCGACACGGGCGACTCGATCCATTTCCGCACGGTCCGCCCGCATTCCTGGGCCAACCCCGAAGACCGGCCGGCGCGGGCCATCTGGCTCGCGATCCGCGGCTCCTAGGCCAGGTGCCCGAGGGGATGGCGCGGTGCGCATCGTCGTCGCCATCGGGGGCAACGCGATCATCGCCGAGCACGAGCGCGGTACCTGGGCCGAGCAGCGCACGAACGCCCAGACGATCGCGCGTCAGCTCGCGGCGCTGAAACACACCGGCCACGAGCTGGTACTCACCCACGGCAACGGCCCGCAGGTCGGGGCGCTGCACGTGCAGCATTCGCGCGCCGGCGACGAGGTCCCGGCGCTGCCGTTCGACGCGCTCGTGGCGATGACCCAGGGGCAGCTCGGCTATCTCCTCCAGACTGCGATTGAGGAGGCCGACCCGGAGGTCCGCACCGCGACGATCCTCACTCGCGTCCGGGTGCACGCGGACGATCCCTCGTTCGGGAATCCGACCAAGCCGATCGGCCGCTTCTTCGAGAACGAGGGCGACGCGCGCCGGGCCGCCGGCAAGGCGCTGACCGTGGCGCCCGACGCCGGCCGCGGCTGGCGCACGGTCGTCCCCAGCCCCCGGCCCCAGGAGATCGTCGAGTATGAGCAGATCGCGGCGCTCGCACGGTCCGGTGCGCTGGTGATCGCCGCCGGCGGCGGCGGGATCCCGGTCGTCCGCCGCGACGGAAGCCTGAGCGGCGCGGAGGCGGTGATCGACAAAGACCGCGCCTCGGCGGTGCTCGCCGGAGCCGTCGATGCGGAGCTGCTCGTGATGCTGACGGGCGTCGAGTGCATCGCCCTGGACTTCGGGACGCGGTGGCAGCGGGACATGGCGCGCCTGACCGTCTCCGACGCCGAGCGGCTGCTCTCCGACGGCGAGTTTCCGCCCGGGAGCATGGGGCCGAAGGTCGAGTCCGCAGCCCGCTTCGTCCGCGAAACCGGCGGCGCGGCCATCGTCACCTGCGCCGAGCGGCTGCTCGACGCGGTCCAGGGCGCCGCCGGTACCTGGGTCGTCCCCGATGCCGAGGGCCCGTCGGCCACGGCATGCTCCAGCTCCACGTCGGTCGCCGCGGCGTGAGCGGCTCACGCCACCGCTTGGACCCGGCCCACCACGGTTGCCGCGCGTGAGCTGGCACGTCCGCGTCATCGCCAACCGGTACGCGGACAGCGTTCGGTTGATGAGCATCGCGAGGGCCGTGCGCGAGCGCGACGGCGTGGCGCGCTGCGAACTCGGGATGGGGACGCCGGCGAACCTCGAAGCGCTCGCCGGGTACGGGGCGCACGCCGAGGCCACCCCGGCTGACCTCGTGATCGCCGTCGACGCGCACGACGGCGCAGCGGTGGAGGCGCTGACGTGGGCGGAGCAGGAGCTGTCCTCGCGGGCGTCCTCGAACGGCGGTACCGGCCCCGGCGCCGGCGCTGATGGTTCGGCGCGCCGTCCGCGGCCACGCTCGGTGGCGGCGGCCGCCCGCCAACTCGCCGGCGCCAACGTCGCGCTGATCTCGGTCCCGGGCGAGTACGCGGCGCTCGAGGCCCACCGCGCGCTGTCGTCCGGCATGCACGTGTTCCTGTTCTCCGACCACGTGCCGCTCCAGGCCGAGCTCGAGCTCAAGCGCCGGGGAGCCGACCTGGGTCTGCTCGTGATGGGACCCGAATGCGGCACCGCGATGCTCGCCGGGGTCGGGCTCGGGTTCGCGAACGTCGTCCGCCCGGGACCGGTCGGGATCGTGGCCGCCGCCGGGACCGGGGCGCAGGAGTCCGCCTGCCTGCTCGACGCCGCCGGCGTGGGCGTGTCGCACATCGTCGGCGTCGGCGGGCGCGACCTGTCGGCCGACGTCGGCGCGCTGATGTTCCGCGCGGGGATGCACATGCTGGCGGCCGACGCCTCAACGGAAACGTTGTTGCTGGTCTCGAAGTCGCCCACTCCGGCCGGAGTTGAGGCGATCGCCGGCGACCTCCCGGACGGGGTCCGGATCATCGCCGCGTTCGTCGGCTGGGACGGCGCGCCGGCGCCGTTCGAGGTCCATCCGACGCTCGAAGCGGCCGCAGCAGCCGCCGCCGGGACCCCACCGCCCGACGCTTCCGAGCTCGAGCAGGCGGTCGACGCGCGGCGAGCGCTGGCGTCCGGACGGCATCTGCTCGGCCTGTACTCCGGCGGGTCGCTCGCGCATGAGGCGGTGACGTTGCTCGAGCCCGAGCTCGGGCCGATCGCCGGCAACGCCGGGCACGCCCCCGCCGCGGCCGAAGGCGGCCATGCTCTGTTCGACCTCGGCGAGGCCGAGTACACCCAGGGCCGACCCCACCCGATGGTCGACCTCGACGTGCGGACCGGGATGCTCGAGCGCGTCGCCCAGGATGAGCGGGTCGGGTGCGTCCTGCTCGACGTCGTCCTCGGGTTCGCGTCGCATCCCGACCCCGCGGGCGGCCTCGCCGACGCGATCCGGGCCGTGTCCGAGCGCGCGCTCGTCGTCGCCCACGTGTGCGGGACGCCCGACGATCCGCAGAACTCGGTCCGCCAAGCGAAGACGCTCAGCGATGCCGGCGCGATCGTGGCACCGTCCAACGCCTCGGCGGCTCGCCTGGCATTGAGGGCACTCCGATGAGGCGACTGCGAATCGCGATGCTGACCTACTCGCTGCGGCCGCGCGGCGGGGTCGTCCATGCGCTCGAGGTCTCCGAGGCGCTCGCCCGGCGCGGTCACGAGGTCGAGTTGATCGCACTCGGACCATCCGGCGAGAGTTTCTTCCGGGATCCGAACGTCCCGTCGCGGATCGTCCGCTACGAGACGATCCGCGACGCACCATTCGACGAGCGGATCATGGCGATGCTCGCCGCTTACCGCGACGGCCTCGCCGACCCGCTCGCGCGCGGGAGGTTCGACCTGATCCACTCGCAGGACTGCCTGTCGGCGAACGCCGCGCTCGAACTGCGCGACGCCGGCGTGGTCCCGCACGTGATCCGGACCGTCCACCACGTCGACGACTTCACCTCGCCGTCGTTGGTCGAGTGTCAGAACCGCTCGATCCTCGGCCCCGACGCGCTGCTATGCGTCTCCAAGCCTTGGATCGCGCGGCTCGGCCGCGAGTACGGCGTCGGCGCCGAGCTCGTATCGAACGGGGTCGACACGCGCCGGTACCGGCCGCCTGCCGACGAGTCCGAGCGACTCGCAGATCGCGCGCGGTTCGGGCTGGGCGACCGCTTCACTGTCCTCACGATTGGCGGGATTGAGCCGCGCAAGGGGTCGCTGACCCTGCTCGAAGGGTTCGCGGCGCTGCGCGCGCTCGAGCCGGGGCTCGACCCACTGCTCGTCGTCGCCGGCGGCGCCACCTTGTTCGACTACCGCCACGAGGTCGACCGCTTCCACGGCCGCGTCGCCGAGCTTGCGCTGAAGGACGCGGTGCGCGTCCTCGGCAGCCTGCCTGATCCCGAGATCGAATCCCTCTACCGGGCCGCGGACGTGTTCGCGTTTCCCTCGACCAAGGAGGGCTTCGGACTCGCTGCGCTCGAAGCGCTCGCCTCCGGGCTCCCGGTGGTCGCTTCCGCGCTCGACGAGTTCGCGACCTACCTCGCGCCCGATCGGAATGCGTTGCTCGTCCCGGTCGGTGACGGCGACGCCCTCGGCCAGGCGTTGGCGCGACTCGCGCGCTCGCCGGCGACTCGCGGCAAGCTCCGCGCGGGCGGCCTGCGCGTCGCCTCCGAGCACACCTGGGAGCGCGCCGCGATCGCGCACGAGCGCGTCTACCGCGACCTGCTGGCGACGCTCGGGACGGTCGCCGCGGGCCGGAACTGAGGGGCTCGGGGTTCGTGGCCGACGTCCCCGAGGTGACCGCGACCTGGGTACGCGGCTTCCAAGCGCGGGTGGAGACCCGTGGGCACGAGATTGCCGTCGACGAGCCGGTAGCTGAAGGGGGAACCAACGCCGGCGTGATGCCGACAGACCTCCTGGCCGCCTCGATCGCGAGCTGTTTCTGCCTGGCGCTCGCATTCACCGCCGGCAAGCGCGGCCGCGAGCTGCCCGGGCTCCAGGTGGTCGTCCGGAGGGTCCGAGCGGGGCGCGAACTTCGCTACGAGCGCTTCGACATCGAGGCACGAGCCGAGATCTCCGAGGAGGAACTCGCCGCGCTGATGGAGCCGGCGCGCCGCGTGTGCTGGGTCTCGAACACCCTTGCTCACGGCGTGGAGCTCAGCTATGGTTACACTTCGGTAGACGGCCGTACACAAAGGTAGACGCGCGTGATCGACAACCGTTCACAGATCGAGCAGGTTCTCCGGGGGCGGCTCGGCGCGGCGTTCGCCCGGCACGCGTACGGCATGCGGCGGTGGGTCGACCTGTTCGCCGTGCGGATCCCCGAGATCGAGGATGCCCACCTGACCGAGGTGGTCGCCGGGATCGTGCACCAGAACGCGCGACACGCGCGGCTGTTCCGCGAGCGCGCGATCGCCAATCGCGTCGACCCCGACCGGTACGTGTGCCCGCCCGAGGGCGAGGCCACGTACGCCGGGATGCCGGCCGATCTCTCCGGCACGCTGGCGTACGCCCTCGGGTCGATCGAGCACTTTGGCGATCTGCTCGCGGCCTACGCCGAGGTCGCGGAGTCGCCGGACGACGCCGAGGTGCTGGCCAAGGTTCGCGCCGACAACGACAGGGCGATCGCGGACCTGCGCGAGATCGTCGGGCGCTCGGGCGGCAACGGCGCGTCGGCCACCGCCCACGAGCTGTACCGCGTGCGCGAGCTCGCCGAGGCGCCGCTGTATGCCTACCGGCACTGATCCGGCGCACGCCGCGTCGTTCGCCGAGCTTCAGCGAGACCTGCCGGCCACGTCGCCGCGCGCCTGGCGCTTCGGTGCGCTGGCGGTGGCGTCGCGCGCGGGCGCGCTGCTGTCAGAGGGGTTGCGCGTAGGGCACGCGCACGGCTTCGACTCGGGGCCGTTCATGGACCACGTGTACGCCAACGAGCCGCGCGGGCGAACCGGGCTCGGGCGCGAGATCGACGCGCGGCTGCTGAGCCGGCGCACCTGCCAGGCGTTCCGCGAGATTCGCGTGCTGGCAAGGGAGGCGCTCGATGAGGCGGTCGACGCCTGCGCGTCGTCAGCGCCGGTCCTCGCCGACCTCGCCGCAGGGCCGGCGCCTTACGTGTTCGAGGTGCTCGCCGCGCACCCCGGCGCTCGAGCGGCGCTGGCGGACATCGACCCGACCGCGCTCGCCCAGGCTCGCGACCACGCCGCGCGCCTGGGTCTGACCGACCGGGTCACGTTCACTCAGGCGAGCGCGTTCGACCGCAGCGCGCTCGAGGCGATCGAACCGGCGCCCGACGTCGTCGCCGAGCTCGGGCTGTACGGCATCTACCACGACGACGCGCTGATCGAGCGCCACTTCGTCGACCTGGCCGAGACCATCGCTCCCGAGCAGATCGTGTTCAACGTGCAGACGCAGAACCCGGAGATCGAGTACATCGCCCGGGTCTGGCGCGACCACCGCGGCGAGCGCTGCGTGTGGCGCCTGCGTCCGCTCGAGTCGATCCTCGAGTGGGCCGCTGCGGCGGGTTACGAGCCGGCCTCGGTTCGCGCCGACAGCTTCGGGATCTACCGCGTCGGCCGGCTGGTGCGCACATGAGCGTCCTCACCTGGACCGAGGCGAGCGCGCTCGGCGGCCTGCCCGTGAGCGAACGCTTGCGGCGCGTGCAAGCAAGCCATCACGGCATGTGGAACTACGTCACCTACCGCGACGCGATCGCAATCCTCGGCCTCGATGCCGCCGAGATCTACCCGCAGGGTGCGACGCGGCTCGATCCGGCGCAGTGGGCCGACCTCGGGTGGCTCACGTGCTTCTACGGCCCGCCTGCGTCTGCGGTCGAGGCGATGCGCGCGGCGGCGACCGCCGAGTCGCTGAACCAGTACACCCCGGACTTGATCGAGCCGCTTCGAGAGGCGGCGGCGGACGCGTTCGGGCGCGCGCGTGCCGAAGGGTTCGAGGTCGTGGGCACCGAGGGCACGCAGGCCGCGATCGCGCTGTCGCTGATGGCGACAGTCGACCCGGGTGACGAGGTGATCGTCTCCGATCCGGGCTACTTCCACATCCCCTCGGCGGTGCTCGCCGCCGGGGGCGTGCCGGTGGCGGTGCCGATTTCGTCGAGGACCGCATTCCGACTCGATCCCGACGACGTCGCCCGCGCGGTCACGGCGCGCACCCGGGCGATCTGTGTCGTCGACCCGCTGAACCCGTACGGAACCGTCCAGACCCGCGACGAGTTGGCTGCACTCGCCGACCTCGCCGACCGCCACGGGTTGCTGCTCGTCCACGACGTCACGCACGCCCCGCTCGCGCTCGAGCCGGACGGTCCACGATTTGCCTCGTTGCCGGCGCTCGAGCTGACCGACCGCGCGGTCGCCGCAATGTCGGTATCGCACTGCTACGGGATGGCGGGCGCGCGGATCGGGTTCCTCGGCGGGCCTCCGGGGTTCGTGCGGGGGTGCCTGCAGCTGAAGGCGGCGCTGACCCGGTTGAACACGAACCTGATCTCGCAGCACGGCGCGCTCGCGGCGCTCCGCGACGAGACGTACCTGTCGGGCGCCGAGCGGACGATCGCGGAGAACCTCGCGCATCTTGAGCGGACGCTCGAGGGCGTCCCGGGCGTTCGGCTGGTCGTGCGACCGGAGCGCGGGCTCGCGTGCGCGGTGGATGTCTCGGGCACCGGAGCGAGCGCGCAGGAGCTGATGGTGGCGCTGTTCGCGCGTAACGTCGCCGTGTATCCAGGCGACGGCCTTGGCGACACGGCCGCCGCATCGACGATCCGGATCAATCTGTCGCGCCCCGATGCGTGGGCGATGGAGCACCTGCGCGCCGTCCTGCCCGGCGCGGTAGCCGAGGCTGCGTCGGGGCGCTGGCGACAGCCCGTGGTGTCACTACTCGAGCGCAAGGGAACCGAGCGCGCGACGCGGCTTGCGGAGCAGATCGGGGCCGCCCTTGACCAGCACAACGTCTGAGAGAGGAGTCTCATGAGCGAACGTCTCATCGTGATCGGCGGCGGTGGCGCCGGAACCGCGGCCTCGACGATCGCCAAGCGAACGAACCCGGACATGCGCGTCGCGGTGTTCAGCGAGTTTCCGGACATCGCCTATTCGCCGTGCGGGATCCCGTACGCCCACGGCCGCGAGATCCCCGAGTTCCAGAACCTGTTCCTCTCGACCGTCCAGCGGTACGTCGAGGACGGGCTCGAGATGAACATGGAGACGACCGTCACCGACATCGATCTCGATCGCCGAACGGTTACCGCGCGCAACAAGCACGAGGGGTTCGACAAGCTGATCCTGTGCACGGGCTTCCACTGGGAGCAGCCGGCGGTGCCGGGCGCGAACCTCGAGGGGCTCCACTACGTCAAGGACATCCGCCGCGCGATCGAGTTCGACAAGGAGCTTGACTCGATGAAGCGCGCCGTGATCATCGGTGGTATGTGGCTCGGCGTCGAGATGTCGGGTGCACTTGCGCGCCGCGGGCTCGAGGTCCAATTCATCGACGAGGGCCCGTGGCTTCTGTCGGAGCTCGTTGACCCCGACGTCGCCGACCCCGCGCAGGAGGCGCTCGAGAAGCTCGGCGTGAACGTCCGCATGGGTACGAAGCTGCTCGGCTTCGAGGGCGGCGCCGACGGCCGCGTCCGCGCGGTGTCGACGTCGGCGGGCGAGCTCGAGTGCGACGTCGCCGTGATCTGCTTGCACAAGCTGCCGAACACGTCGCTCGCCGCGTCGATCGGCTTGGAGCTCGGCACGACGAGCGCGGTCGTCGTCGACGACCACATGCGCACGTCTAAGCCGGGAGTGTGGGCCGCGGGCGACGTGATCGAGGTGCCGCACGGCTTGTCGATGCTCCCGATCAGCGGGCTGACCGGCTCCCACGCCTACTCGCAGGGTCGCGTCGCCGGCGCGAACGCCGCCGGCGAGGACCGCGTGTACGACCCGGTCTGGATCCCGTGGGGGTTCATGTCGGGCGACTACACGATCGGCGGCTTCTCGATCGGCGAGACGCTGGCCGAGGCGATGGGCATTCCGTATGTGGTGGCGAAGGGCGTCGGCGTGTCCCGCGCGCGCTACTTCCCGGGCGCCGCGCGCACTCACGTCAAGCTGATCGCCGAGCCGGGCACGCTCCGGCTGATCGGGGCCCAGCTCCACGGCGGCGAGGGGATCAAGGAACGCTGCGACTTCCTCGCGTTCGTAGGCAAGCGCGGCGCCACGCTCGAGGACCTGGCGTGGATGGAGAACATCTACTCGCCACCGATCGGGGCGCTGTACGAGCCGATCCAGATCGCGGCCCAGAACGGCCTGGCCGAGCACAAGACTCGGCAGCGCGAGGCGGTACCGGCATGACCCCGTTCGACGATCGCAAACGCCAGCTGCGCGCCCGGTCCGAGCACGTTCTGCGGCTGGCGGCAATGGAGGACGTCGCGCGGCGTTCCCCGGCGCGCACGGTGCCGTCCGCAATGGCCGACGAGGGCCCGTTCTGGCGGTTCGTGTTCGTGCCGCTCTACCGGCGCGTGCCCTGGGAGGTCAAGGCGCGCGCGATGCGCAAGCTGAAACTGACCGCACAGGGCTGGCCCGAGCAGTCGCGGCGGTTCGGCGAGCCGTGGCGCCCGCCGGCGCCACCGCGTGACGGTTAGCTTCCCACTCGTACCGGCCGCCCCCGCGAGAGTGCAGTCAACCGCGTATATCGCGGCTAACTGCCCACTCGACTGGCTCGGGTCGTCGAGTTGTTCGGAGAAGGTTTTTCAAAGTCAGGCTAGGAAAATGCCAAGACCGGCGTGCGTTTTCCAAACGATCGCCGTGCAAAACTTGCGCCGGCCATGGACACTCTCGCGCTGCTACTGGTGGCCGGGTCGCTTGGCCTGAACAACCTCGCGGCGTCGATCGCGATCGGTCTGTCCGGAATCGATCGCGCCGCCCGCGTGCGGGTCGCGATCGCGTTCGGCGCGTTCGAGGCGGCCATGCCGCTCGTCGGGCTGCTGATCGGGCACCAGCTCGCGCACGCGCTCGGCTCGGCGGCGCACATCGTCGGCGGACTGCTGCTGATCGCGGTCGGCGCGCAGATCTCGATCGCCGCGGCGCGGACCAGCGACGAGTCCCCGCCACGGATCGCCGGCGCGCCGCCCGGGAGGCTGCTGCTCCTCGCCGCCGGACTCAGCATCGACAACCTCGTCGTCGGGTTCGCGCTCGGCGCCTACCGGGCTCCACTCGCGGTCAGCGTGGCGGTCATAACCGCTGTCAGCGTCGGGCTCTCGCTACTGGGCCTTGAGCTCGGTGCCCGGCTCGGTACCCGCGTCGGACATCGCAGCGAGGTGCTCAGCGGAATCGTGTTGATCGCCACCGGCATCGCGATCCTCACCAACCTCCTTTGAAGGACGGCGGTTCGACTGGCGCCGCGTCAGCCGCCGTTGCGCTCGAGGCTCTCGGCGTTGAACTTGTCCTGGAGCATGCGCAACGCGCGCATGACCTGATCGAGCTTGTCCTGCGCGTCCTCGACGAGCTTGGTGATCTCACCAACCTGGTCGGCCTGCGTCTTGTATGCGTCAGTCACCTGACTACCCCCGGAGATTGCGATCGACCGGTCCGACGTGGTCAATTATGAGGGTCGCCGGCGCCCGGCTGTAATTACTGCAGGGCTGCGTTGCCGGCCCGGTCGAGACGCCCGGTTGATCCGCCCCCGCGCGGAACAAGGTCGGAACGACGCCCGCGAGCCCCAGCCCGAGCGCCGCGAACCCGGCGATCGCGGCCGGCGCCGTGCCCACGGCGAGCCCGTACGGCGAACCCGACGGCGCAGAGCGCCGCCGTCAGCGGCGAGAGCGGCCGAACGAGCCCCGCCGGACCCCAGGCGATCGGCGATCAACCGCCCCGAGCCCATGGCGATGCTGAAGACCGCAGGCAGGTGATCCCGAGCAGCAGCAGACGCGACGGCATCGCCCGCCAGCGCATGCTCGGCGCGTGGGCGTCGACGTCCTCGTCGTGTGCCAACAGCGACCGGGTCGCGATCAAGTCCCGGGACCCGAACAGCACCGCACCCCCCAAGAACTGAGGGAGCGGCGCAACATCGAGCGCGGCCGCGAGCGCGCCCAGGCCAGCCCGGCAAACCCGCCGAACGAGAATGCGGCGTGCAGCGAGGACAGGATCGGGCGCCGCATGTAACGCTCGACCGACACCCCCTGCGCGTTCATCGACAGATCCATCGTCGAGTTCGCCACGCCCACGACGAACAGCGCGCCGGCCAGCGCCGGCACGCTCCGCGCGACCGCGCTTATGCCCGCGGCGCGCACGCGCTCATACCCGCACCCCGCGCGTGCATGCCGGCGGACCGCGCGCTCATGCCTGCAGCACTTCGATCCCGAGCGCCCGGTACGGAGCGAGCGCATCGTCGTCGGCGTCCGCGTCGGTGACCAGGCAGGTCACGGCGCTCAGCGGCGCCACCACGACCGACATCGCCGTGCCGAGCTTGTCGTGGTCGGCGAGCGCCACCACCTCGGCTGCTCCCTCGATCATCGCCGCCTTCACGTGCCGCTCCTCGAGGTCCTCGGTGGTCACGCCGATCTCGGGGCGGACCCCGCACACGCCGAGGAACACGACGTCGGCGCGGATCGACCGCAGCGCCTCGATCGCGGTGGGACGCTACACGATCATGCACGTTCGTGCACGAACACGCATGATCCCGTAGAGGGCCTGCTCCTGTTCCGCGCGCGTCAGGCCGATTCGTGCGATGGACTGCTCGCGGGATCGCGCCGCTCACCGCCCGCCGGCCGGCCTCGGGCGAGCTCGCGCTCGCGCTCCGGGGGACGCCCCGCGAAGCTCACGACCATCTCGAGCTCGGCGTCGCAGTCCGGGGCGCCGACATGGTGAGCCATGACGGCGTTGCGCCATGACGCCGTTGTCGCGAAACCGCACGCGCGACAGCAATGCAGCGGCACGCCGCTTCGATTCCCATACGTCTAAGCCTTGAAACCGGCAATCGTCAACGTCTGCGGACATCCCGCAACGACCGGATCTTCACCTCGCATACGTCTGACACTCACAGTTCCATCGTGAATATCTGGCCCTGCCAGCCGTTCAGCTCGAACCGGTTGGACCGGGTAAACCCCTGCTTCTCGTACCAGCGGACGAGCCCCGGCGCGTGCGCCCAGCAGTCGACGCGGACGATCTCGGCCTTGCGCTCGTACCCAAGCTCGATCGCCTTGTTGACGAGAGCACTGCCGATTCCGCGCCCGACGTGCCGGCGCGAGCTGAGCAGCAGGATGATGTAGAGCTCCTGCACCGGCGCCGGCGGCGCGTATGCCGGCGCGGGCCCGACGACGAGCACGCCGACCGGCTCCCCCTCGCTCTCGGCGATGTGCAACCCGCCCCCGGCCCTGAAGCCATATACGCGCTCGCGGATCCCCGGCCGCTCCGAGAACGGGGTCGCTCCCCACTGTCCGGTCTGACCGCGCTCGACGAGCCACGCGACCGCCTCGTCGAACATCGCGATCACTGCCGCGCCGTCGTTTTCGTCCCCAGGCCGGATCGTCAAGCCGCTCACTGACATGCCGCGAGCCATTATGCGCGCGCGCGAGTTCTACGACGCCGGGATCGGGGCGGCGCACGCGCACCCGTCGAGCCCGGCGGCTCTCACCCGCGCCGATACTTGGCGACCGCGATCGGGAGTGACACCGCGATGATCGCGGCCGTCCACAGCAGCGAGCGCCCGATGTAGTACGAGCTAGCGTGTCCGAGCAGCGCCTGCGCGTGCGGCCTGAGCGTCAGCGACCGGACGGCGTCGACCATGTACGTCAGCGGCTGGTGCTTGGCGAACACCTGCAGCCAGCTCGGCATCGAGCTCCTGCTGCGCCTCGTCTGGCGCAAGCCCGTCTGATGCCACGCGAAACTTAAGTGTTGCCCTGGCGTAAATGTTTCCGGCCCCGCCTGGCCCATCGTTTACCTTGTGCGGCGGTGGTTCGGGACTACTAAGCACCAAGGAGCAGCCCAAGAATGTCTACCTATGACCAACCTGCCTACGGCGCCGCGCTCACGCGCGATCAGACGCATGCGGTCTTCGGCCAGGTCATGGGCCTGGTCGCGCTCACCACCGGGTTCGCCGCGCTCGGCGCCTACCTCGGGCGCAATCTCACCGGTGGGGCCGGGATCCTGTTCTTTATCGGCGCGTTCGCCTGCGTCTTCGGCCTGAATATCGCGAACTCACGCGGCCGCGAGCAGGTCGCGATCGCGCTCCTCTTCGGTCTCGGCCTGCTGCTCGGGCTCGCGGTCGCGCCGATCATCGCCTACTACGCGCACGCCGATCCCGCGGCGCTGTGGCAGGCCGCGGGCGCGACGGGCGGGTTCGTCGCCGGCTGTGGCGCGTTCGGCTACGCCACGCGTCGCGACCTGTCGGTGTACGCCCGGATCCTGTTCTGGGCGTTGCTGGCGCTGATCGTGTTCGGGCTCGTGACGATCTTCGTCTCGATCCCGCACTCGAACATCATCTACTGCGTCCTCGGGCTCGTGATCTTCGGCGGGTTCACGATCGTCGACTTCAACCGGCTGCGCCGCGCGAACAACTACGCAGCCGTTCCGATCGCGGCCGGAATCTTCCTCGACATCTTCAACGTCTTCCTGTTCTTCCTCCAGCTGTTCGGCGGCGGCGACCGGCGCTGAACTTCGCGCTTCGGTTCCCAGCGGCTGACATCGGGGTTCTCGCCGCCCGCTTCCCGGGTGCCGATGACCCGTCGCATCTCGCGGTCGGAGCGGCGGCCCGCGCCCGGGGCTACTACACGCGCGAGGAGTTCATCCAGGTATGCGCCTGGAAGACCGTCCGCAGCCGCCCCAAGGTCGCCGCCAACAACGAGGCCGCGGTCGTGGCCGCCACCGGGCGGGCACTCGCGGCCGCCGATGAGGCGAGTCGGATGGCCGCGCTGCTCGAGCTCGAGGGGGTCGGGGTGCCGACGGCATCGACCCTCCTCTACTTTGCGTTTCCCGACGACTACCCGATCCTCGACGTCCGTGCGCTCGAGTCGCTCGGCGTCAAGCCGCGCTCGCAATACCCGGTGAGCTTCTGGCTCGAGTACCTCGCCGCCTGCCGGGAGATCGCGAGTGGCGCCGGGGTGAGCATCCGGACGCTCGACAAGGCGCTCTGGCAGTACTCCAGGGAGCTCAGCCTCCCGCGATCGTCTTGATCACCGCGCTGGGGCCGCTCGTCCCGGTCGCCCATCGATGACTTAACTCTCGGTCGGGGGTCTATTTGTGACCGGCAAAGCCACCGAGAGGAGTGCCGTCCATGCCCACCGATGATCTGCTCGAGCGCGCCCGCGACGTTTACCGCGCGTTCGCGTCAGGAGACCGCCCGGCGATCGACGGGATCCTGACCGACGACTTCTCGTTCTCGAGCCCGCTCGACGTCGGGCTCGACCGCGCGGGTTACTTCGAGCGCTGCTGGCCGGGCGCCGGCAACGGACAGCAGTTCGAGTTCGTGCGTCTCGTTCGATCCGGTGACGAGGTGATCGTCACCTACCAGGTCGAGCACGCCGACGGTCACACCGGACGTAACACCGAGGTACTGACGTTCAGAGGGGACAGGCTCTGCCGCGCCGAGGTTTATTTCGGCTGGAACATAGAGTGAGGGGATGGAGTCCGGCGAACCACGGCCCGACCAGGCGCTGACCGAGCTGCTGGCGGCCGTGCCGTTCATCGCCACCCTTGGGATCGAGGTCATTTCGGCACGCCCCGATGAGGTGATCGGGAGGCTCGCGTGGCGTGCGGAGCTGTGCACCGCGGGCGGCGTGCTCAACGGCGGCGCACTGTTGTCGCTCGCGGACAACATGGGAGGGACGTGCGCGTTCCTCAACCTACCCGCCGGCGCGGGTACGGCGACAATCTCCTCGTCGACGAACTTCCTGCGCGGGGTTCGGGAGGGTCACGTGACTGCGACCTCTCGACCGCTTCGCGTCGGCCGGTCGGTGATCGTCGTCGAGACCGAGCTGCACGACGACGACGGCCGGCTCGTCGCGCACACGACCCAGGCGCAAGCCGTGATCGGGCCTTGACGCCGGCGGCTGAGCTAAGTGGTCGCTTTCGGCAGTACGACGGAGACCACTAAGCGAGGGCGGGCGCCGGACGGTCTCGCGCCACGGGCTCGATCCCGAGTGCCCGGAGCTTCTCGTCGAACGCGACGATGCGCCCCGTGTCGAAGTAGAAGTCCTCGTGTTCGACGATCTTGCCCCACCGGGTCCGCGCGACGATCACGACCCGGTTGGCGTAGATCTCCTCGCCATCGGGGCCGACGGCGCGGTCGTCGAACCGCGCGATCAGCGTCAGCGCCCACGGGGGACCGGCGATCCACAACTCGCGGATCTCGCCCTTGAGCCCGGCGCCGGCGAACTCGCGCAGGAAGCGCTCGATCGCCGGCTTGCCACGGTGGTCGCCCGACCAGCGGTGCGGGCCTTCGTTGAAGTGCAGGACCGCGTCGTCGGCGTAGCCGCCGAGCAGCGGCTCGAGGTCGCCGGCGTTGAGTCGGCGGACATCGCGGCGCAACTTCAACAGCGCCACGTGCGGCAGCAGCGCGCGGGCGGCGATCGCCGCGCCGGCGCCGGCGATCAGGCTGGGCTTGTGGATCATGGGCTGACCTCCAGGTTCGTGGGCTCTGGCAGCGCCGCCGCGACCATGGCGACCGCTGCGCCTGAGGCGGCCGTCATCGGCTCGAGGCTCCGCGTCGAGCGGCTGAGTAGGAACGCGCCCTCGAGCAGGGCGAGCACGCTGAGGGCGAGCGGACGGGCGCGCTCGGCGGGGACGCCCGCCTCGATCGCGTCCTGCGCAAGCGCTGCCAGCCACGACTCGAACACGTCCGCGGTCGCAATGCGCAGCACCTCATGCGTACTCGCGATCTCCCCGGCGACCGTCGCGATCGGGCAAGCGTCGGCGTAGCCGGTCGCCTCGAGCGTCTCGCCGGCGCCGGCGAAGAAGTCACCCACAGCGGTGACGAGATCCGGGGCGGCGCCGGCAATCGCCTCGTACAGCGCGAGGAAGAAGCGGCCGCCGATCCGCAGCACCTCGTCGGCGAGTTGCTCCTTGCCACCGGGAAAGAAGTGGTACAGCGAGCCGAACGGCGCCCGGGCGTCGGTCGCGATCTGCTTGAGGCCGGTGCCGGCGTAGCCCTGCCGGCGGAACAGCTCGGCGCTCGCGTAGATGATGCGCTCACGGGTCGGGATCCGATCGCGGGCGGCCGTGTCGGTGGCGGTCGTATCGGTAGCGGTCGGCATCGGCGCCGGACCGTACCACAAGTAGAACGTTCTATCTAGGAGGTAGACCTGGCGCGTCGTTTGGTGAGTTGTGCACCGCTCCAGCGGTTCCGGACCCCCGTAGGGTTGCGGCCGTGGACACGCCGGCTGCCGAGCCGATCGAGACGGCGCGCCTGACGCTCGAGCCGCTGCGGGTCGAGCATGCCGGCGAGATGGTCGAGGTCCTGAGCGCGCCGGCGCTGTACGAGTACATCGGCGGCAGGCCTCCCTCGATCGAGCAGCTCCGAGCGCGATACACAAGGCAGGCGGTCGGCCGTTCGCCGGACGGTCGCGAGGGATGGCTGAACTGGATCGCCCGCGACCGCGACACCGGGATCGCTGTCGGCACCGTGCAGGCGACGCTCACCGACGGGGACGGCGGCTCGACGGCCGAGATCGCCTGGGTGATCGGCGCCGCCCACCAGCGCCGCGGGTACGCCACGGAGGCCGCCGCCGCGATGGTCGAGTGGCTGCGGGCCAAGGGCATCGCCACGGTCACGGCCCACATCCATCCCGGGCACAAGGCGTCGATGGGCGTCGCCACGCATCTCGGCCTCACCGCCACCGACGTCGCCGAAGACGGTGAGACCCGCTGGGAGGGACCTCTTGCGCAGTCCGATCCGTAAGGGAGACGATGTCCGTCGATCGTGTCCAGCTTGGGTGAACCCGTGCCGGCGGTGGCGGAGAGCCTGGCGGTCACCGGCGAGCTCGGGCGCCGGCGCGGCCGCCCGCCGCGGTCCGAACAGGCGCTGATCCGCGGCGCGCTGGCCGGGTCCGAGGCTGACGTCGAGGCGCTGTTTCGCCGCTTCTGGCCGCGCGCCTACCGCGCCGCGTTCCTCATCGTCCACGACCATGCTGCAGCCGAGGACATCGCGCAGGAGGCGTTCCTGGCTGCGATTCGCCGACTGGATCGGTTCGACCGCCGGCGGCGGTTCGGTCCGTGGCTGGGCGCGATCGTCGCCAACCGCGCGATCGACTGGTCGCGGGCGCGGTCGTCGCGGCGGGAGACGACCAACGAGGGTGCTGACCCCGCCTCCCCGCCCGAGATCCAGCTCGGCCGCTACTCGCAGGAGGTGCTCGCCGCGCTGGCGTCGCTGTCGCCCGAGCACCGCGCGGTGATCGTGCTCCGCTACCTGCTCGAGTACAGCCCGGGCGAGATCGCGCGCGCACTCGACTTGCCGCGCGGCACGGTCAACTCGCGGCTGCGCCGCGGGCTCGACACGCTCGAGATCCGGCTCAAGGAGCTCGACAGGTGAGCGCCGGCACAAAGAAGCAGCTGCGCGAGTTCCGCGCGCCCGACGAGACCGGGGCCGAGAGCCGCGCCTGGGACGTCGTCCGCTCGGCCTACCTAGAGCGCGAGCAGGTGGTGGCGCGGCGGCGCCCGCGGTGGCGGCTGGCAGTCGCGCCGGTGGCCGCGGTGATCATCGCCGCACTCGCGCTGTCGCCGGCCGGCGCGTCGGTGCGGACGCTTCATCACGCGGGCGCTGGGCGAGCAGCACGCGGCGCCGGCGCTGTTCTCGCTGCCCTCGTCGGGTCGAATCCTCGTGTCCGGGCCCGGCGGGACGTGGACCGCGGCCGCCGACGGCTCGACGCGGCGCCTCGGTCCCTGGCCGCAGGCGAGCTGGTCGCCACACGGACTGTTCGTGGTGGTCGCATCGGGCGACCGGCTGGCGGCGGTCGACCCACACGGCACCGTTCGCTGGGCGCTGGCGCGGCCGGCTGTCAGCGATCCGAGCTGGTACTCGCCGAGCGGCTACCGGGTGGCGTACCTGTCGGCGGGGACGCTCCGGGTGCTCGCCGGCGACGGGACGGGCGATCGGCTGGTGGCAACTGGGGTCGCGCATGTCGCGCCGCAGTGGCGGCCGGGGGCCGCCGACGGCCCGTACGAGTTGGCGTACGTGACCGCGCGCGGCCGGGTGGTCGTCCGCGACGGCGACACCGGGCGGGTGCTGTGGTCGGTGGCGCCGGCTCAGGCGCCGCGGGAGCTGATGTGGTCGGCCGACGGCCGGCGCCTGCTCGTGCTGTCCGCGCACGAGGCGCGGACCTACGGGGCGAACGGCAGCCTGATCGCGGCCGTCCCCGTACCGCGGAACGCGCCCGCGGGCGACGGCGCGCTGTCCCCCGACGGCCGGACGCTCGCGCTCGTGCTCGGCGGCCGGGAGGTCGTGCTCGTGAGCACAGGGTCGTCACGCCCGGTGCTGCGGCAGGTGCTAGCGGGCGCGGGTGTGCGGGCGGTGAACTGGTCGCCCGACGGGCATTGGCTCCTGATCAGTTGGCCGGCGGCGAACCAGTGGGTGTTCGTCCGCGTTGCCGGCGCTCCTCGGGTCGCCGCGGTGTCGCGGATCGCCCAGCAGTTCTCCGGCACCGGCGCCGCCGGGCGGGGTTTCCCGCAACTCGACGGGTGGTGCTGCACGGCGCAAGGGTCGGCGGGATGAGCTGGCGGGCCGGCGCGGCGGCGCTGACCCTGGGGCTGCTCGTGACCGGCTGCGGCGGCTCGGGGGGCAAGCACAGGCCGAGCCGGCCGGGCACGACGAGCGCGGTGACGGTCGCGGCGGTCCGGTCCCCGGTCCCCGGGCGCCCGGCCGTCGCCGCGCACGCGTCGGTCGCCCATACAGCCCCGCCCGTGCAGGCGCTCGTCACCGACGAACGCCAGAACGGGCTGCTGGTCGTCGACCTCCCGAGCGGGCGGGTGGTCCGGCGGTTGGCGATGCCGCCCGATCCCGAGGACGTCGCCGCCAACAGCGGCGAGTGCGCGAGCGTCGTCGTGACCAGCGCGACGGCGGGGAAGGTGACGGTGCTCGATCGCGAGACGCTCAATCGACGGGGGGTGATCGGAGGGTTCGTAGCTCCGCACATCGCCGAGATCGCTCCCGGTGGCGCGTACGCGTACGTGACCGACGATGCGCGTGGGACGGTCACCGTGATCTCGCTCGCCAACGCGCGCGTGACCAGCACGATCGAGGTCGGGGCGAGCGCGCATCATCTGAGCTTCGACGCCGCGCACCAGCGCGCCTGGGTCGCGCTCGGAGAGTCGGCGCGGACGATCGTGATCCTCAGCACCGCCAACCCGGCGCATCCGCGCGTGATCGGTGCGTTCGATCCCGGCTTCCCCACCCACGACGTCTCGTTCGACGCGCAAGGCAATCGGGTGTGGGTCACCTCGGCCGACGGTCCCGACGTGGCCGTGTTCGACGCGGTCGACCGACGGCTCCTGTTCCGTGTGCCGGTCGGCGCCGGACCTCAGCACGTGGCGTTCGCAGGCCGTTTCGCCTACCTGACCAGCGGCTACGGTGGCGTGATCGAGAAGGTCGACGCCGCCACCGGGCGCATCGTCAAGCGAGCCGCGGCGCCCTACGGGTCGTTCGAGCTCGACGCCGGCCAGGGCTTCGTCGTCGCCTCGTCGCTGCTGCGGGGGACGCTCGCGATCTACGACACGCAGCTCGACCTCCTGCGCGTCGTCCATCTGGCGCCCGCCGCACGCGAGGTCGCAATCTCCACGGCCTAGAGTCGCCGGCACTCGCCCCGCGGTGCGATCAAGCTGATCTAAGCGCGGGGTTACGACCAGTCCCGCTCGCCGCGTACCGAACCGCGGAAAGCGAAGCGGACTATCAGCTCTCGAGCCGGAACCCGAGCTTCAGCCCGACCTGGTAGTAGTCGATCGCGCCGTCGTCCTTGAGGTGTCCGCGGATCTCCGTCACCTCGAACCAGTCCAGGTGGCGCAGCGTCTTGCGCGCGCGTTCGAGCGCGTTCCGGATCGCATCGTCGACGCTTTCAGGCGACGACCCGACGATCTCGCTGACGGAATAGACGTGGTCGGTCACGTTGAGCTCCTCGGTGGTTGGAAACGGCAGCGGCCGCAGCCTACGCTCCGGCGGCTTCCGCGGGGACGTAACCGTTCGCCGCCACCGGCGTACCGTTGCTAGCTGCTTGCAGGGCAGCTGCTAAATCGCAAGCACAAATCTGCTTGCATGCTTGCTAGATGTGTGCTAACGTGCAAGCACGCACACTGAACCGAACAACCCCAGGAGACACCACCTTATGGCTACCACCACATCCGCCAAGACCGGCATTCCGACGTTCGACACCGCGTTCGAGCAGGTCAAGGACTCGAGCGAGCAGGTTTGGACCGCCGCCCGCAAGGCCGGCAACCTGTACCTCGACTCCTACGAGAAGGCCGTCGACCGGACCGTCGAGCTCCAGCTGAAGCTCGCGGGCCTCACGCAGCAGGAGTGGCTCAAGGGCCTCATCGAGGCTCAGGCCGACGTCTCGAAGGAGCTCGCCAGCTCCTACACGACGACGGCGCGCAGCTTCCTCAAGTAAGACATCCGTCGGCGTTCGTTAGTAGCGTTCGCTAATAGACGTTATTCAGAAGCACCGGTGGGTTTACCGCCGGTGCTTCACCGTTTAACGGTATTTCGCTGGTACTTCGCAGTTTCTTCGCAAGGAGGTCGAATATGACCGTTGTGCCGCAATGCCCCCCGGTTCCCGCGCCAAGCATGGCCTCGGGCCTACTGGACAGCTGGTTCGACGCCGGCGCGGCCGCCGTCGAAGGTCTCGGCAAATTCTGGACGGCGGCGTTCGAGCGCGGTCCGGCGGCGTTCGACGTCCCCCGCTGGGTCGCGCT
This sequence comes from uncultured Solirubrobacterales bacterium, assembly GCA_963701945.1. Classification (GTDB taxonomy): domain Bacteria; phylum Actinomycetota; class Thermoleophilia; order Solirubrobacterales; family Solirubrobacteraceae; genus Palsa-465. The sequence continues at coordinate 62,271 of CAVPBV010000009.1, forward strand.
GACCGCGGAACGACGTGCGCCCTCGTGGGCGACGCCGCACGGGATCGTGTTCGAGCACGAGCTGGCGCGGCTTCGCGACTTCTCTGTCTCCAAGCGCCGGGTGGTGCCGACGCTGGTGTTGCCGCCGCAGGCCGGCCACGACTCGTGCATCGTCGACTACTCGCCTGAGCAGAGCCAGATGCGGACGATCGTCGCCGCCGGCCTCGAGCGCGCCCTCTCGCTCGACTGGGTGGGCGCGACCGCGGAGACCGCGGACGCGACGATCGAGGACTACGTCGACGTCGTCGACCGCGCGGTCGAGCATTGCGGCGGACGCGTCAACCTGATCGGCGACTGCCAGGGCGGGTGGCTCGCGACGATCTACGCCGCGCTTCATCCCGAGCGCATCAACACGCTGACGATCGCGGGCGCGCCGATCGACTTCCACGCCGGCGAGCCGGTGATCCACGAGGTCATGCGGCGCGTCGCGCCCGACGGCGACCTGCGGTTCTACGAGGCGCTGGTCGCATCCGGCGGCGGGATCCTCAAGGGCCGCCACATGCTCACGGGGTTCATCATGATCCAGCCGGGCGCCGAGATCTCACGCCAGATCGACCTGCTGCTCAACCTCGACGACCCCGCCCATGTCGCGCGCTACCGCGAGTTCGAGGACTGGTTCAAGCACACGCAGGACGTGCCCGGTCAGTTCTACCTGTGGATCGTCCGCAACCTGTTCAGCGACAACGCGCTGATCTCGGGATCGCTCGAGGTCGGCGGCGAGAAGGTCGATCTCGGGCGGCTCGACATGCCGCTCAACCTGCTCGGGGGCGCCACCGACCACATCACCCCGCCCGCTCAGGTGTTCGCCCTGGCCGACCACGCCTCGATGCCCGCGGACTCGGTCACCCGGCACACGACCCGCGGTGGACACCTCGGGCTGTTCATGAGCCACGAGGCGCTCGCCGAGCACTGGCCGCGGGTCTTGTCCGCAGTCGTACGTCGCTCGCGCGCGTCGGCGCCGGGGAGTCGGGGTAGGCCCCGCTGAAGAGACCCCGGAGAAAGGGAGCAGTCATGGGAGATCGCACGCAACGAGCGGAAGGCAAGACGGAAGAGGTCAAGGGCCGCGTGAAGAGGGCGGCCGGAGCCGCCACCGGCGACCGGAACACCGAGGCCGAAGGCGCCGGTGAGCAGCTGAAGGGCAAGGCCAAGAACGCCGTCGGCAAGGCCCGCAGCGAAATCAAGAAGGCGACGCGCTAGCAACGAGCTCATTCCGCCACGTAGTGGCGCTCGCCCGCGGGATCAACCCACACGCGTAGCACCCGGCGCGTCCGGGGATCGCGGAACCGCTCGCTGGTGGGCTGCCAATCAGCACCTGGCTTGTCGACCTCGCCGTGGCCACGGCCGCGGCGGGGTCGCCGGGCGGGTTCGCTCACGCCGGCGAGCGGCGGCAGGTCAGCCACTGCCTCCGCGGCGGCCTCGCGGGTCTCCGCGTTTGCGACCAGCGCCACTCGGCGCTCGAGCTCGGCGATGTCGAGCCGCCCTTCGGCGGCGTGGCGCTTGAGCGTCTCGTAGAGCTGTTCGCGATCGGCGTCGCCCAGCAACATGGCCGGGGTTACGAGGTGCGGTCGACCTTGACGGCCGTTCCGTACGCGACGATCTCCGTGAACTGGTTTCCGATCTCGGATGAGTCGAAGCGGACCGCGACGATCGCGTCGGCGCCGAGCAGGCGAGCGTTGTCGGACATCCGGTCGATCGCGTGGCGTCTGGAATCCTCGAGCAGCTGCGTGTACTCGGGGATCTCACCCCGGCGCAGTCCCTTGAACGAGGCCGCTACGCCACCGGTGAAGCCCATGCTCCTGACCACGAGGCCGTAGCAGACGCCGAGGTTCTCGCGGATCGTCATTCCCGGCAGCTCGATCGCCGTCGTCATCGGGAGATCGACGGCAGGCGCAGACTCGGACACGCGCCGCAAGTTACCACCGCTGCCTACCGCGGGGCGGCAGGCCATCTGCTACCTTGCGTCGTAGATGAACGCGCGCCGCGTCTTGATTCTGTTGTCGCTCGCGCCGGCGGCGCTCCTCGGCGCCTGCGGGGGCAGCAGCACCGCGAGCACGAGCGGTCAGGCGGCGGCCTCCGCAACGGCGAGCTCGACGGCGTCCGCGACCACGCCGACCTCGATGACGGCCGCGACCTCCACGACCGCCGGCAAGGACGAGCTCGGCCCCGAGGGGATTCCGCTCGAGAAGGGACCCGACCTCGCGCCGGCGGGCACCACGTCTCAGGGTGCCACTGTCGACGGGGTTCAGTGCGCGCCGATCGAGCAGCTCGCCTACCACATCCACGCGCACCTCCAGGTCTACATCAGCGGCCAGCCCCGCACGCTCCCCGCGGCGATCGGGATGGTCGGGCCGGTTGCCGAGCAGACGCCGTACGGACCGTTCTACGGAGCGCAGCAGTGTTACTACTGGCTCCACACGCACGCCAGCGACGGCGTCATCCACATCGAGTCGCCGACCGCTCGGGTCTACACGCTGGGCAACTTCTTCGACGAGTGGAACCAGCCGCTGAGCGGGACGCAGGTGGCCGGCGACAAGGGCAAGGTCACCGCGTTCGTCAACGACAAGCCGTGGAAGAAGTCTCCGCGCGACATCCCGCTCGTGCCACACGAGTCGATCCAACTCGACGTGGGCACACCGATCGTTGCGCCGCACGAGATCTCCTTCGCCGGCACGAACCTGTAGCGCCGGTCATCGAGTCTGCTGGTGCCGGCGCCGGCGCCTGACTTCGAAGCCCACGCCGATGAGAACGAGCACGACCAAGCCGACCGCGGCGAACCAGCCGATGTCCTCGATGACGTCGAGCACCGGCGGTCCGATGTAGTAGGACGCCAGGCCGATCCCGACCGCCCACACCGCCGCGCTCACAACGTTGGTCACGTTGTAGATGACCCATCCGACGCGATGGATCCCAGCCACCCACGAGGGCGCGAGCAGGATCGCGATCACCGTGAGGCGCTCGAACACCTCCTCGCCCCGCTCCACGGCCCGCAGACGCAGGCGCCGCAGCGGACCCGGCGCGGTCATCACGGTCCGTCCCGCTGCCAGCCCGACCCACCAGCCGACGATCCCACCCGTGACTGCACCGACGAACGCCCAGATCAGGACCGGGGTGATGTCGAGCTTGTGCTTGGCGGCGACGATCGCCGCCGCGATCAGCAGCGGCTCGCCGGGACCCGGGAGCCCCACCCAGCTGGCAAACGCCCCGAGGGCCAACGCGAAGTAATCGATCTGAGCGGCGGTCGCGACACGGTGGTGGAAGAGATGGAGGGCGAAGACGAGCAACGGACCCGTCGATCGTGACACACGCGGTGCCTAGACTCCGCACCGTGCTGATCATTCCGCCCGGACACGCCGAGTCGCTTCGCGAGCGCCGCCGCCTCACACGGCGCGAGACCTGGATGGTCGGCGGCGTCCTCGGCGCGGTCGTCGCGCTGGCGCTCGTGCTCGTGATCTCGTTCGCCACGTCGGGCCCGAGTTCGAAGGCCGGCTGCATCTACGCGACGATCCCGGCGGCGACCGGCGCGCAGCAGATCAGTCAGTGCGGCGGCGCTGCGCGGTCGACGTGCGCATCGGCGCAGACGCCGGGCGCGTTCACGGCGCAGGCGGCGCGGGTGATCGCGGCCGAGTGCCGCAAGGCCGGGCTGCCGGTCGGCTCGTCTTAGGGGCCTCGCTTCGCTCGGCATCCGTGGGGCCGGTTCCGCGCGGCCTCCATGCCGCGCGGGGTGATCGCGACCCCGTCGGCCGGGCACGGATGCCCGGCCGCCCGGCCCCATGGATGCCGCGAAGCGGCCCAATATCACCCACTGAACCCGCAAACCCGCTGGTTGCGGGGTTCGCTTATCCCAATGTCCAGAGGCCCCCCCGGTTTGCTGGACCTGAGGACATAGAAGCCCCTCCGGGCGAAGAACACACTGGGTGCGCAAATTGGCGTCGCCAGGCCTTGCCCTGGGGCGTAGTCAAGGACAAGGAGATCCAGTTGCCACTTGAAGCACCGAGTTGGCTCAACTCAGGAGACACGTCGTGGCAGATCACCGCCGCGACCCTGGTTGGCCTAATGAGCGTGCCTGGCCTCGCCGTTCTCTACGGCGGCGTCATGCAGAAGCGCTGGTCGATCAACAGCATGATGCTGACCTTCGGAACGTTCTCGGTAGTGCTCCTCTGTTGGGTGCTGTGGGCGTTCAAGATGGGCTTCGGCTCACCATTCCACGGCATTTCGCACGCCGGGTTCTTCGGGAACTTCATCGGGAAACCCGGGCCGGTGCTCTCGCACAAAGCGCTGCAGCACCAGGCCAACATCCCGTTGATCGGGAGCGACGCGTTCCCACAGTCGGCGCTCGTCTACTTCCAGTTCGTGTTCGCGGCGATCACGCCGATCCTGGCCTTGGGGTCAGTGCTCGGGCGCGTGAACTTCAAGGCATGGCTCCCATTCTGCGTGCTTTGGATCACGTTCGTGTACGCGGTTGACGCGTTCCTGCTGTGGGGCGGCGGCTTCTTCGCCCAGCACGGCGCGGTCGACTTCTCCGGCGGCTACGTCATCCACCTGAGCGCCGGCGTCGCCGGGTTCGTGGCGGCGGCGGTGATCGGGCCGAGACTCCAGCGCGACCGCGAGATCGACGCGCCGAACAACGTGGCGATGGTCGCGGTCGGAGCCGGACTTCTGTGGCTCGGCTGGAACGGCTTCAACGGCGGCGACCCGTACGCGTCGAACATGTCGGCGGCGGCGGCGGTGCTCAACACCAACCTGTGCACCGCGGTCGCGCTGCTGGTCTGGGTCATGTGGGACTACCTGACCGGCCGCAAGCCGTCGATGATCGGCACGGTCAACGGAATGATCGTCGGACTGGTCGCGATCACGCCGGCGGCGGGCTACGTCAACGGCTGGGGCGCGATCGCGATGGGGATCATCGCCTCGACGCTCGTGTACTTCGCGCTCAACTACATGAGCCGCCTGCGGCCCTTCCGCAACGTCGACGACACACTCGGCGTGATCTACACCCACGGAGTCGCCGGTCTGGCCGGCGGCCTACTGGTCGGGGTCTTCGCAGACCCGCAGATGGCGCTGTTCTACAAGACCAGCAAGCACGGCCTGATCGCGAGCGGAGGCGTGGCGGGCCTGATCCACGGCAATGCCAAGCTGATCGAGTGGCAGTTCTTGGCCGCGCTGTTCGTGATCTGCTGGACCGCGGTGATCACGTTCCTGCTGCTCAAGCTGGTTGGCCTGTTCATCCCGCTGCGGATGTCCGAGGCGAACATGGAGATCGGCGACGTCGCCGAGCACGGCCACGAGGTCTACCCGTCCGACGTTCCGTCGCTCGGGTATCCGAATGGCATCCCAGGCGCCGTTCCGGCCGGCCCATCCGTCCCGGCCACGCCAACGACCGCATGACGACAGCGGCCCACTGGGTTGGGGGGCGCTCCTGAGCGCCCCCCAACCCACGCCGCTGGCGATCGTCTCGCGGGCCGTCGCCGGCGATGATGGTCTCGAGCGCGTCGCGTGCTCCGCATCCGACGCGCTCGCCCGCCCGGTCGCGATCGTGCTGCCGTCGCTGGGGTCGCCGGTCGTCTGGCCCGCGGACTCGATCCCCGACGCGGTCGTCGGCGAGTTGGTGCAGTACGCGGTGTCGGCCGTGGCGGGCTTGGCGGCCGGGGAACCCGCAGCGGTCGCGCACTCGGTCCCGATCCGGATCGGGACCGACGTAGTCGGGATCGTGGCGGCGATTCACACCAACGGCTCTAGAGGCGCGGCGGACGACCCTGCCTGGCTCGAGGCGGCGGCCGCCGCAGCCGCCGTCACGAGGCTGATGGGCGACGGTCGCCAGGGCGAGCACCACCTGCGTGTCGCCCTGCTTCGAGCGCTCGTCGGAGGGCCTCCCGGCGATGAGGCGGCACTTGTTGCCGACGGCCGCCGGCTTGGCGTGGACCTGGCTGCGGGCGCGATCGCGGTCTGCGCGCGCGCCACCGGCGACCAGCATCCGATCCCGGACGAGATCTCGGGGGCGATGATCGCCGAGCTTTCGCCGGGGCGGGTGGTCGGGCTCGTGCCGCTCGCGGGCGAGCCGGGTGCCGAACGGGACGCGGCCGGACTCGCCCGCCGGCTGCAGGTCGCGGGGTTCGAGGCTTGCGGGGTCTCGGCAGCTCGCCGGGAGCCATCGCTGCTGGGCGAGGCGGTTCGCGAGGCGATGTTGCTGACCGAGCTCGCGCTCGCACCGGAGGCAGCGCTCGCCGGCCAGGAGGAGACCTACCGCCTGCTGATCGGGGTGCTCTTGCGGCACCCCGACGAGCTCGAGCAGCTGCGCGCGCGGACGATCACCCCGTTGCTCGCGTACGACGCCGAGCACGACACTGAGTTGCTCGTGACGCTGGGGACATTCCTCGCGCACCACGGCTCGACCACCGAGACGGCCGAGGTGATGGGGCTCCACCGCCACACCGTCGGCTACCGGCTCTCGCGCGTGCATGAGGTGTCGGGGCTCTCGCCGTATGAGTCCGACGGTCGGGAGCGTCTCAGCCTGGGACTCAAGGCCGCGCAGATCCTCGCGGCTCAGGAACGACTATGAAACCCTGGATAGGCTCGCGCCTACCAAGACTCTAAGGAGGAACCGTGGCCACCACAGAGCGCGATCAGACGGCGATGGCCGCCGGCGCAACCAGCCCCGCCGAGGTGCTGGACTTCGCGGCCGAGCGCAGTGTCGAGATGGTAGATCTGAAGTTCGTCGATCTGCCCGGCACGTGGCAGCACATGACGCTGCCGATCGGCGCGCTAGACGCCGGCGATTTCGAGTCAGGCCTGGGCTTCGACGGGTCCTCGATCCGCGGCTTTCAGGAGATCCACGAGTCGGACATGCTGCTGATCCCCGACTCCTCGACCGCGTTCATCGACCCCTACTACACGCGTCCGACCCTGTCGCTGATCTGCTCGGTGGCGGATCCGGTGCTGGGCGAGCCCTACGCCCGCGACCCGCGATTCGTCGCCCACAAGGCCGAGCAGCACCTGGTCGCCACCGGAATCGCCGACGTGGCCTACTTCGGCCCCGAGGCCGAGTTCTTCGTGTTCGACCACATCGCCTACGAGCAGGTCGAGCATCGGGCGTCCTATGAGGTCGACTCCAGCGAGGGCTTCTGGAACACCGCGATCAGCCCGAAGCCGAACCTGGCGTACAAGTTGCGCCAGAAGGAGGGGTACTTCCCGGTGCCGCCGGCCGACTCGCTCGCGAACCTACGCAGCGAGATGGTGGCGACGATGGAGGCGCTCGGGATCCGGTGCGAGTTCCACCACCACGAGGTGTCCTCGGGCGGCCAGGGCGAGATCGACATGCGCTTCCAGCCGCTCTTGCGGATGGCCGACCAGATGATGATCTACAAGTATGTGGTCAAGAACACCGCGCACGCCGCCGGCAAGACCGCGACGTTCATGCCCAAGCCGATCTTTCAGGAGAACGGATCGGGCATGCACGTCCACCAGTCGCTGTGGAAGGACGGCGATCCGCTGATGTACGGGCAGGGCGGGTATGCGCACCTGAGCGATCTGGCCAAGCACTACATCGCGGGGCTGCTCACGCACGCGCCGGCGTTGCTGGCGTTCTGCGCGCCCACCACGAACTCGTACCGCCGGCTCGTGCCGGGCTACGAGGCACCGGTCAACTTGGTCTATTCCGCCCGCAACCGGAGCGCCTGCGTGCGCGTGCCGATGTACCACGAGGCGCCCAAGTCCAAGCGGATCGAGTTCCGCTCGCCCGACCCGGCGGCGAACCCGTACCTCGCGTTCAGCGCGCTGATGATGGCCGGGCTCGACGGAATCAAGCGCGAGCTCGATCCCGGCGAGCCGCTCGACGCCGACCTCTACGAGCTGCCCGAGGAGACGCTGGCCAAGATCGCCACGGTCCCGTCGTCTCTGGAGGACTCGCTTGACGCGCTCGAGGCGGACAACGCGTTCCTGTACGAGGGCGACGTGTTCACGCCGGGGTTGATCGAGGCGTACGTGCGGTACAAGCGCGAGGACGAGGTGGACGCGATCCGGATGCGGCCGCATCCGTGGGAGTTCGCGCTGTATCACGATTGTTAGTCGTTATTCGGGGGTCGTCGTGCCCTTCGCCGGCCGCTCTCGTTGTTGCGGTTCGTAGCGTGGTCGCAGTTCCGCGAGTGCCGGCGAAGGGCATCGACGACCCCCGTTTGGTTCCGTTGTGCCGTGGTGCGCGGCTCCCACGGGGCTGCTACATCCGGCTCCGCGTCTGGGAAAGCCGGTCGAGGCGCCGGCGGGCCGCTGACGGCTACCGGCGCAGTTCTCGCCGTGGCGCTGGCCGCCCGCACCGTGCAAAACTCGCCTAGCGCCGGCGGCTGATCCGCGCCACCAGGCGCGACCAGACGCTGGGGGCGCGGGGCTGGGTTTTGAGCCATTCCTCGCGCGTGGGGAGCTTGCCGGCCTTGCGGGCGGCGAGGACGCATTCGGTGTGGGCGTGGCGCCGGCCGGAGGAGTCGCCCTCGGGGTACATCAGCAGGTGCTCGCTCAGCGCCGGCAGGTGGCGGCCGCACAATGGGCAGCGATATGTGGCGGGTTTGCGGTTCTGGGCGCGGCGGACGTACCACCAGCGGGCGGAGTGGCGCTCGGCCATGTGTCCAAGGATTGCATCGTCGCCCCGCTGTGCTGGGTATCTTCGAGGGCAGATGGAGCATCGCGATGCGCGAATCGTGGTTGAAACCGACCGCTACCGGATCACCGGGATGCTGCGGCTGCCCCGCGACGGGTACCGCAGCCGGCTGACCGACTACCTGAATTCGTCCGAGCGTGCGTTCGTGGCGCTGACCGACGTCGAACTCGTGCCGTTCAACGGTGGCGAGCCGGAGCAGCGGCCGTTTTTGGCGGTGTCGCTCAATCACGTGGTGCTGGCGATGCCGCTTGACGGTCATCCCGGCGACTGAGCCGCCTCCTCGAAGATCAGGCACGCAAGCACATTCCGTAACACCGGCGCGGCAGCGATGTATGGTGTTCAGCATGGCGACACGCCGAGCCGACGACCTCGAGGGGCTCAGCCGCAGCGAGATCCTGCGCGCCTCGCCGCGCATGTTCGACTCCGCGCTGTTCGAGAAGCTCTCGCGCGTCCACTGGAGCGTCCCGCCGCTCATCTTCGTCCCGACGATCGTGATCCTGCTGATCGAGGGCTTCGTGCGCGGGGCGGGCTGGTCCGTCGTCTACTGGCTCCCCGCCGGCTATCTGTTCTGGACGCTGACCGAGTACTGGCTGCACCGGATCGTGTTCCACTTCGAGCCCGACAAGGGCATCGGCGCCCAGCTTCACTGGATCATCCACGGGGTCCACCACGACCACCCGAACGACCCTCTGCGCCTCGTGATGCCGCCGGCGCTAAGCGTCCCGCTGGCCGCGATCTTCGTGTACGGCTTCTATCTGGTGATCGGCAGCCCGGGCTTCCTACCGTTCGGCGCCGCGTTCCTCGCCGGGTATCTGGGCTACGACATGCTCCACTATCACGTCCACCATCACCGGCCGAAGTCGGCGCTCGGTAAGCGGTTGCGCGAGTTGCACATGCGCCATCACTTCCAGGACCACGAGCGTGGCTACGGAGTGAGCGCGCCGTTCTGGGACCACGTGTTCGGGACCGCGCCGAAGAAGACGCCGACCCGCTAGCGCGGGACGCGCGACCCGACGAGGGACTTCCGGGCGTCAATGAGCGTGGGCTCGCGCATCGCGGGCGTCGCGATGGCGCTCCCGGAGCGGCGCGTCACCAACGAGCAAATCGCCGCGGACCTCGGCGTCGACGCGACCTGGATCGCCAAGCGAACCGGTACGCGCGAGCGACCCTGGGCGATTTCGGGCGAGCGCCTGTCCGAGCTCGCCGCTGACGCCGGCCGTGCCGCGCTCGAGCGCGCCGGCATCGAGCCTGACGAGCTCGACCTGGTGCTCGTCGCGACCTCGACAGCCGACGAGATCACTCCCAACGCCGCACCGCTGGTAGCGGGCCTGATCGGGGCCGACCGGGTCGGCGCGCTCGACGTCGGCGCGGCCTGCACCGGCTGGCTATCGGCGCTGGCGATGGCGTGTGGCCAAATCGAATCCGGCCGCGCCCGGCACGCGCTCGTCGTGGGCGCGGACTTCCTTTCGCGGTTCCTGGACTTCTCCGATCGCGACACGGCACCGCTATTTGCCGACGGCGCCGGAGCGGCGGTCGTGTCGGCGACGGAGGACCCCGGCGGTCGGGTCGGACCGATCGTCTTGCGCGCCGATCATTCGGGTTCGCACCTGATCCGGCTCGACCGTGGCGACCTCATCCGCATCGACGGGCACGAGTCGTTCCGGGCCGCGGTGGCGTCGATGTCGGACGTGACCACCGAGGCCCTCGCCTCTTGCGACTGCCGGCCCGAGGACATCGGGCTGTTCGTCTACCACCAGGCCAACTCGCGGATCATCCGTGCCGTCGGCCAGCGCCTCGGGCTCCCGGACGACCGCGTCGTCGACTACGTCGACCGGTTCGCGAACGCCTCGACCGCGACGCTGCCGGTCGCCTTGTCGGTGGCCGAGGGCGAAGGACGGCTGAAAACAGACGACCTGGTGCTGCTGTGCGCGTTCGGCGGAGGGCTCACGTGGGGAGCGACCGTCGTCCAGTGGAGCGCCCGGGTGCCGAGCCCGCAGGCCGCTCAGCCGAGCGTCACGCCAACCCTGTAGAACGCGACGTGCGTTGAGCGCGCGGCCGGGCTCTGCTTGATCACGCGCAGCGTGTGCCGGCGCCGCGTCAATGGGCGATCGTGCACCTTGCCGAGCTGACAGTCCGCCTTCATCAGCGCCAGTTTGACCTGCGCCAGCGTCATGTGGCCGAGCGCCGGGACCCGGCACGGTATGGCCGAGAACGGCACGAGACCATGATCGTCGACGCGCACCGCGCCCGGAGTGGGCGCCACGAGGTAGCGGTTCTTCGGCCCGAACTCCCAATACGCCTGTGACGGAAGACCCTCGACCACCGTCCCGACGCTCGGCCTGTAGACGAGGCGGGTCAGCGGGTTCGAGACGTTGAAGATGTCCCATGGATCGATCGTCACCGACGGCTGGGCGCCTCCGAACGGCTTCCAGGTCGTGACGCCGATCGGGGCGCCACCGGCGACGCGGTAGTTCAAACCGGTCGTCGTCTCCAGGAACGTCCCGTTCGAGGGCGCGGCGTTGAGACCCGAGCCGGGGCTGCCGGCGTTCTGGACGTCCCATATGTCGACGAGCACCGGCTGCACAGAGCCGAACAGCGCCAGATCGCTGACGTACAGCGGCGCGCCGCCGGCGATCACGTACGCCGTACCGTTGTCGGTCTGGATCATCGTGCCGTCGGTCGGTACCGGACCCAGCGAGTCGAACTGCTGCTGGGTGATCACCGTGTAGGGCTGCACGCCGCCGACGTCGCTCCACTCATCCACCATCAGCGGCGCGCCGCCCGCGATCTCGAAGAAGCTGGATCCACCGCTGACCTGCACGAAGGTGCCGTTCGGGAACAGCGCGCCGCCGCCCGCGCCGCCGGCATCGACGTAGTCGCTGTCGATGTTGATCGTCGCGCCGCCGTAGGTCGCGTTGTGTCCGCCCTGGTACTGGTGGATGCGCTGATGGTTGGCCCAGTCACCTGCGGGGACGTAGGCGCTGGTGGTGTTCTGCTCGCCGTTCCATTCGGCGACCCAGATCTCGTCGGGCTCGACGAAGCCGGTCCCCTCAGCGGCGACGAAATCGCTGATGCCGGAGTTGGCGCTGCTGTACACGCCCGACAGGTAGCCGTGGGCATGGAGCTCGGTCGTCCACGCCGACAGGAACGCCAGCACGGCCTGGGTGTTGGTGCTGGTCCGGTTGTAAGCCTCCATGTCGTCGTAGAGCGGGTTGCCGGGCCCGATCCCCTCGGCTTCGGCTTGGTTGATCGCGTCGTCGGCCGCGGCGGTTCCCTCCGCCGACGCCTGGGAGGGGACGATGCCGGCACACCCACAACCGTTGCTGGGTGCTTGGAGCCCAACGTAGATCGGAAGCAGGGTCCAGCCGGCCGCGGACTCCTGCTCGACCCATGCGGGGCTCAGATTGGGCTGCGAGCAGGCCTCGTTCGCGCCGCCGATGTAGATCCCAACCGCGCGATAGGGCGAGGAGCTCCAGGCCGACATCGTCGACGCGCTCGGCGTCGAGCAGGCGTCGAACCCAAGCCCGGTGTAGATCTGATCGCCGGCCTTGTGGGTGGTCCGCGGGCGAGCGGTCGCGCTCCGGGCTCGGGCCGGGCGTGAGCCGGCCCCGGGCAGCGAACGCACGCCGAGCGCCCGCGCGACGACCGACGGGTCGCCCTGCCAGGTCGCGGTCACGACCACCCCCGCGGACGGAACCGTGAGCTGGGTTGACGATCCCTGGCGCGGCTGCGCGTTCGGCTGGGTCAGCGGCGGGAGGGCCGGGCCTGCGGCGGCACCGGCGCCGGCACCGTGCGCCGCCAGCGGAGCCACGAGGATCGCCTCGGTTCGCCCGACGGCGTAGGCGGGACACTGCTGGCGCGCGCTCGGCTGGCCCAGGTAGACCGCGTGCCGGTTGAAGCGCACGCACACCGACGGGTCCGCGGCGAGGTCGTACACGGGCCACGACGCGGGCACCACGACCCGGTAGCCGTGATAGGTCACGACCTTCGTTCCGGCATGCTGAGCCGTGGGCGACGCAACGGCCGCACAAGGGGCCGCGAACATCACCAGCAGCGCCAGCGTCGTAGATCTAAGTCGCAGTCGGAGTCGGGGCAAACGCATCCGCACGTCATCCGGCGCGCCGGCCCGCGCTCAGCTGACCAATCTCGCTCGCTCTACCGCGCGAGCTACCTGGTGGAGCCACTTTAGCGAGGTCGGCTGACGCTCGCAAAGATCAAAAAATCCTTACCACGGGCGGCCTCGCGGAAATAGGATCCCGACCGGACCGGGGATGGAGTCGCATCGAAAGGAGGGAGGGAACACCCGGGCCGCGTCTGAGCCGGTGGGGCGGCGGACGCGCTGGTAAGCCGGAGGTCGGCGAGGATCGCCGATAACCCGCAAGGTTTATTGCAGAGGAGTCTCATGTCGTCAAAGCTCCGTTTGGCGCTGCCGATGGCCTGCATCGGCGTGGTGGGAGCCGCGTGCTTCCTGTTGCTGCAATCACACGCGAGCGCGCGCGTCACCATGAACTACGCGCACCTGAACAAGATCCAGAAGCGCATCATCTCGGAGACGCTGGCCAGCGCACTCGGCCCCCAGTCGAGCGGCGCGCAAGCGGACGTCGCGGCCCCGATCTCGGACGACGGCAGCGGACCGGATGGCGCTCCGTTCACGCCGCCCAAGTCGTACGGCTCGCCGGGCGGTGACGGGTCGACGATCAACTACTTCCCGTCCTACCAGGGAAACTGCTCGGCGAACCTCGGCAACAACGTCAAGGTCAACCAGAACTGCCTGAACCTCACCGATCCCGACCTGCAGGGGCGCGGCCAGGCCAACAACGACCCGTCGATCTCCGTCGATCCGTTCGATCCGCGTCAACTCGTCGCCAGCGACAACAGCTACATCCGCGGTGACGGAACCTGCGGGTCGTACTTCTCGCAGGACGGCGGCCGGACGTGGTCCAACACGACGATCCCGAACGGCTTCACGAACGCCACGTCGTTCGCCCGCGAGTACTGGCAGGCCGGCGGCGACACGTCGGTGGCGTGGGACACGCGTGGGAACGCGTACGAGAGCTGCCAGCTGTTCAACCGCGGCACATCGGCGTCGGCGAACCCCGATCAGTCGAGCACGTTCGTGGTGTTCCGGGCCACCCAGAACGGTGGCGCGTCGTGGAACTTCCCCGGGCACTACTCGGCGACGTTCACGTTCGACCCGACCGGCACCGCCGGCGTGCTGCAGGACAAGGCCCTGATGGCGATTGACGACAACGTCAACAGCCCGTACCGCGACCGCATCTACGTGACGTGGACGGACTTTGCCGCTGATGGCACGGCCTACATCTACGAGGTCCACTCGAGCGACTACGGCCAGACGTTCTCAAGCCCGGTCCTCGTCAGCGCGAGCACGCCGACGTGCACGAACAGCTTCGGCGTGACGACGACCCCCTCGACGTGCAACGAGAACCAGTTCTCGGATCCGTTCATCGGCCCGGACGGAAGCCTGTACGTGGCCTGGAACAACTTCAACAACCAGCCCACGGGCGGGAACAACAACAACTTCCAGGTGCTGCTGGCCAAATCGACCGACGGCGGTCAGACGTTCTCGGCGCCGGCCCAGGTCAGCCCGTACTACGACCTACCCGACTGCGACACCTACCAGGGAGCGGGGGCCGATACGGGGCGGTCGTGCGTGCCCGAGAAGGGCTCGTCGACGGTGTCGGTGTTCGGCGCCACGAACTATCCGTCGGGCGCAGTCGATCCGAACAACCCCAACGTCGTCGCGGTGACGTTCGGCTCGTACATCAACAAGGACTCGAACGAGTCCAACGGTTGCGCGCCTATGGGGTTCTCCGACTCCGGCAACCCGATCTACACCGGCGTCAAGACGGCGGGCGCGTGCGCCAACAAGATCCTGTTGAGCGTTTCGACCGACGGAGGCGCGACGTTCACGGGCACGGGAGCGGATCCACGTACGGAGACGCTCGTCACGCAGTCGCCAGGCCAGCGGCATACCGACCAGTACTGGCAGTGGGCCGCGTTCACGCGCGACGGCAAGCTGGCGGTGGACTACTACGACCGCCAGTACGGCAACGACGAGATGACCGGCTCGTCGGACTTCAGCCTGTCGGGGAGCGACGACCTGACCCACTTCGGTCAGATCCGCCTCACGACAAGCTCGATGCCGGCGCCGACGCAGTTCGAGGGCCCCGCCGGCGGTCAGTTCTACGGCGACTACGTCTGGCTGTCGGCCAGCGACAAGGCATATCCGATCTGGTCAGACACCAGGGCGCGGGATCTGTTCCTGTGCCCGAACACCGGAGTCACGGGCGTTCCGCCGAAGCTGTGCGGGGCGACGGAGACCAACGGTGAGGTGGCCAACGACGAGGAGACGTACATGGCGGCCGTGAACGTGCCTACGGCCCAGGGGCGTCACCGGCACTGGTGAAAGCGATGCGTGTGGGGCCCGGGCTTGTTCCCGGGCCTCACGACGCCGAGCCACGTCAGCGGAGGGGGCGGGATTCGAACCCGCGGTCCGCTTGCACGGACTCTGGTTTTCAAGACCAGCGCATTCGACCGCTCTGCCACCCCTCCGGGGGTCGCGGGCTCGATGCTAGCCAGGCGCACCCGCCAACGGTCCCGCTATCAGGCTCTACACTGCCGCAAGCGCTTGTCCGGAGAGGTGGCCGAGTGGCTGAAGGCACTCGCCTGCTAAGCGAGTAAGGGGTTCACACTCCTTCGCGGGTTCGAATCCCGCCCTCTCCGCTCCAGGAGTGGAACTGCGTTGCGGGCGCGGATAGGATTCGCCCTCAGATGACCGACACCGCGATTCCGACGACCGCGATCGAGGCCGAGCACGCCCCTCCGGCGGCGCTCGAGCGTCCGGATTTCGAGATCGTGCCGCGCCGCGGGCTGGTGGTGGTCGCCGTCGTGGCGGTGCTGCTGATCGCCGCGATCGAGTCCAACAAGCTGTGGCCGCTGGAGTTCTTCCATGTGGCCGGCGGGGCCGCGTGGACGATCGTCGATCTGTTCCTCGGGCTGGTCCTCGGTCCGATCATCGGGAGCATGTCGATCCCGGCACGGATCGAGTTCACGACGCGCCTGATGCCGAAGATGGTGCTGATCATGCCGACCGTGGTCACGGCGACGCTGGCGGCCGGCTGGCAGCTCGGGGTCAAGCTCGGCACCGTGTATTCGTTCAACCCGCTTCACGGCTGGGTGGTCGCGAGCTACATCATCGTCGGGGTGATGGCGGTGCTCGCGCTCGGCCTGCTCGAGCCGGCGAACATCGCCGTGCTCGTCGAGTTGAAGAAGCCCCGCCCGAACCCGGCGGTGATCGAGCGGCTGATGAAGCGGTTCCTCTACTGCGCGGGGATCCTCGGGGCGATGCAGATCGCGACGCTCGTGATCATGACCAAGCTCGGGTCCGGATGAACGAGCGCCAGCTCCCGCCGGTGACCCAACTGGGGATGGCCTCGCTGGCGCTGATCGTGGCCGGCGGGATCTACCTGTCGGCACACCTCCCCCGTCACGTGCCGCTCGGGCCGGCGGTCGCGCTGCTCGCCGCGTCCGTGCTGCTGCTGCTCTTGAACATCGTGATGCTTTCGCGCGTTCGAGATTTCGCCTGGGACTGGTTCTTCGCGGTCGCGAAGTGGTCGCTGCTCGCCTATATCGTGATCGCCGGCATGATCGAGTACGCGTTCCTCAAGGATCACGTCAGCGGTGGCTCGCTCGTCGTGCTGACGCTGTCGCTTGCGGTGTTCGCCGTCCACGTCCCGATGCTGATGGGCTTCACAGTCGCGCGCTACGCCGACGCCGAGCCTCGTGTGGCCACCTGAAGCGCTCGAGTTCCTCCGCGATCTCGAGGACAACAACGACAGCCAGTGGTTCCGGGCAAACCGCCGGCGCTACGACGAGTACCTGGTGGCGCCGGCTCGCGAGCTCGCGGACAAGCTGAGCGATCTGGGCCGCCCCCGCTTCTTCCGCCCCTACAACAACCTCCGGTTCCGGCCGGGGCCGCCGATCAAGGAGAACCTCGGCGTCGCGATCGGCTACGGCGCCAGCGGCGGCTACTACTTCGACCTGTCGCTCGACGGACTGCTCGTCGCCGCCGGCCTGCACCAACCGGCGTCCGATCAGCTCGAGCGATTCCGCGCGGCGATCAACGACGACCGCAAGGCCCGTCGTTTCGAGCGCGGCCTCGCCACCGCCCGGCGCGGCGGCCTCACGCCGAGCGAGCCCGAGCTCAAGCGTGCGCCCCGTGGATACCCGATGGACCACCCCCGGATCGACCGCCTTCGGATGCGGCAGCTCACGGTCTCGTGCCGCCACCCGCTCGAGCCGTGGCTGCACGAGCCAATCTGCGACGAACGCGTCCGATCGGCGCTTATCACCGCCCGGCCGATGGTCAAGTGGCTCGCGGAGACGGTCGGGCCGTCGACGCGGGCGCGTGGCTAGCGGCTCGATCAGGACGCTAGGATGGTCGGACTCGCTGGTCACGGGCGCCCGTAGCTCAGCTGGATAGAGCGTCGGTCTACGGAACCGAAGGTCGGGAGTTCGAATCTCTCCGGGCGCGTCTACAAAAGCCCCGCTATGGCGGGGTTTTTCTATGCCGCCTCCCGTATCGCCGACCCATGTCGTCCACCACGACAAACACCACGACAAACAGGCGTAAGGCCACGGAGAGCTCGTGCTGATTGGGTAAGCGCCCGGTCGATGGCCGTGGGAGACGGCTCGTCTGAGTCGTCGCAGGAGAGGGGGCAATCTCGACCACGTCAGCCGCCCCCTGTCGCGATGAGCGAGTCTCGAGACGATCGCGAGATCCGCGACCCGTGCATCCCGATGCCCCGCTCTGGGCACCCGGGGGGGGCAACGACACGAGCGGGCCGGCTGCGGCAGGAGATCGACACGCCGCGATCATCGCCGCTAACGCCTTGCCCCAGGGGCTCGGCCCTGGCACGGCGGTAACTATTCCGGCTCGCCCGCTCCGAGTCGGCTCCTTCTAGTCCCCGCGGCTACCCACGCCCCCCGCGCAGGTCGCAATCAGCGAACGCTGAGCGAGCAGCGCGTCGTCGGCAACGCACGACCCGCTCCTGGCGAATACGAGGTGCGCGCCGCCGGACGCTCGAGACCCGCTTTGAGCGTCAGCACGCGCCTTCGTGCTTCTCACCGGAAAGCAACTCTTCCGCTCTCTGCAAGAGGATTAGCGGGCGGCATCAAGCCCGAGCTCTCGCGTTTCGTCCGCTCCGGAAGCGAGACGGGCGTCGACGCGGGTGGCTGCTCCGCCACGCGAGCGGTAGCCCGGTGCGCTTGCAGGTCACGTCGGATCGGGCCGCCTGCTAGCGCGTCGACGACTCCCGCAACCGCGCCGAAGCAGGGCCGTCGGTCCGGCCAGAGCGTCCGACGGTCGACGATGCCGCGGAACCCGAGATT
>CAVPBV010000010.1:0-8850 GCA_963701945.1 uncultured Solirubrobacterales bacterium
GTGATTTGCTGGGCATTCCCCGATCTACCCTGCTGACGGCGGGCGCGAAAGCTCGATTCATTTGCAGGGACTTTTCGGGACGTTGGTCCACGGAAGTAGGTGCGTGGACCAGCAGCGCGGCCGGACGGCCGCGGGTCCTCCTCGGGGCGAATGACGCTCCGAGGAGGTGAGCGCTAGCCGTTGAGATGGCCACAGCCGGGGCCTCGCCCGCCGAGCGGGCGAGCGTTCTGCCCCTTAACGGCTTCGACCCCCGGGCCAGCTGTTGGCGCAGCTGAGGGGGATCGAGGCAACAACCGAAGCTCTTGGTCCGTGGCGGGACGGGAGTCAAGTCTAGCGACGCCTCGGACGGACTCGCCGAACCCGACGACCAGATGCACAAGCGCGACCGTGGAGTGTGGTGGATGAGCCGACAGGCGATCGCCGCCGTGCTCGCGCGGACCGACCTTGCGTCGGGTGAGCGCCTGGTGGCGCTCTCGCTGGCGAGCTTTGCCGGTCGCGAGAACCGCGCCTGGCCGGGTGCGCCGGCCGCGTCGGCGCGAGCCGGATTGAGCAGGAGTCGCTACCAGCAGGCGCGGGAGCAGCTCGTCGCGCGCGGCCTGGTCGCGGTGGATGAGCGTGTCACCGGCCGTGGCCGAGCGAGCACGGTCACTCTCCTGTTCGCTGACGCCGGTCCGTGGTGGGACGGTGACATCAACGTCGAGCTGTTCGAGGCGGTGCTGAGCATACAGCCCGGCGCGCGGGCCCGAGCGGCTGCTCCTGGCGACGATGGCTGCGGTGGCGGACGAGCGCGGCGAGGTGCGCGACCTCTCGACCGAGGAGCTGTGCGCTGCGGCGGGGATCGCGGACAGGACTTACCGGCGCGCGCGCACCGCGCTGCTCGCGTCGGGCCAGCTCGAGCTGGTCAGCGGGCTGGCGGCCGCGGGAACACGAACGTATGGAGCGTGCGCGACCCGCGCGAGATCGGCGACGCGCGCGCAGCCCGGGCGCCGCGGCGGGTGGCGCCGCCGGCCGGCGCGCGGCCGCTGGTGGCCTCGGCGCGCTTCACCGCACGTCGCAGGAACAGGCGTCGGCGGCCGACGAAAAGGGCGGTCACGATCGGACAGTTTCGCCCGAGAAGTGTCCTGTCCTGACCGGGGTTTCCGAGCAAAGGGCGGTCACGATCGGACAGTTTCGCCCGAGAAGTGTCCTGTCCTGACCGGGGTTTCGGGGGCAAAGGGCGGTCAGGATCAGACACTTTTCGAGCTCGGCGCCGCTCGAAACCCCGGCAGAAACCCCGGCAAAAACCCCGGCAGCCAACGCGCGCGCGGGGAGGGAACCCCAGAACCCCAGAACCAGGAAAGACCCCCCCAGCCCCCCTGAAGGGGGGAGCCCGCCGGACGCGATCCTTGTCGAGGAGACGTACGTCACCGCTCACGGTCGCAAGCGCCGACGAGCGGTCCGGGTCGACCTCGACGAGGTCCGTCGACACCTCGGGATCCCGGGCCTTGCCGATCGCGACGACTGGGAGCAGATCCGAAACCACCTCCGCGAGCTCGTCGGTGACAGCACGTTCGAGATCTGGCTACAGCCGCTGGAGCTGATCGCTATCGACCCCGTCGGGGCGCTCGTGATCGCCGCACCAGCAGCGACCAGGGGATGGGTCGAGCAGCGCTTCTCTCGCGTGCTCGCTCGATGCGGCGAGCAGCAATCGCGCGCGCTGCGCCTCGCGGATGAGCCCGAACGCCAGGCGTTCGGCCGGGACGGACCGTGCGCACTCCTCACCTGTCCGCGCAGTTCACATCAACCAACGGGAGGTCTCGTGATGGTCACAGTGGTGGCAAACCAGAAGGGCGGCGTCGGGAAGACGACGACGGCAGCGAACATCGGCGCGCTGTTCGCGCACCGCGGCCGCCGGGTGCTCGTCGTCGACACGGACCCGCAATTCGCGCTGACTCGTCAGCTCGGGCTCGAGGCTCGCTCGCTCGGGGTGAACCTGGTCGACGTGCTCGCCGGCCGGGCGGGCGCCGCGGACGCGATCGTCCGCGGGGTCCACGGCGTCGACGTCATCCCCGCCGCCGGCGAGCTCGCCGGCGTCGAGATGAGCCTCGTCGGGGAGCTCGGCCGCGAGCGGTTCCTGCACGACGCGCTCGAGCCGGTCGTCGACGACTACGACGAGGTCGTGATCGACACCCCGCCGAACCTCGGGCTGCTGACCGTCAACGCTCTCGTCTGCGCGGACTGCGTGCTCGCGCCGGTCAGCGCCGAGGACGAGGGCGCCGTGCACGGCATCCTCGAGCTGCGCGGCACGATCACGAAACTCGCCAAGCGACTCGGCGGCGAGGCGCCGCGGTTGATCGCGCTGGTCACGCGTTGGAGCCCGACTCGGATCAGTAGCCGCACGGTCGAGGACCGGCTGGCGGAGGCGGGGCTCGCGCCGGCCGGTCGGATCCGGCTGCGGTCAGCGCTGGTCGCCGAGGCGGCCGCCGCACGGGTGCCGGTCGCGAGCCTGGCGCCGGACAGCTGCGTCGCGCTCGCCTACGGCCAGGTGGTCGAGCTGCTCAGCGGAGCGGCGACGCGATGAGCGTCCTGCAAGCGAGGGTTGCTCGTCGACGATCCGCTGGCGGCGGGAGACGACCGCAACCCGGCAGCGTCGGTACCCGGCGTGTCCGAGGTCGCCGGCCGGCTTCGCGACATCCCGATCACGGAGATCCGGGCGAATCCAGCTCAGCCGCGCAAGCGCTTCGACGAGTCGGCGCTGGCCGCGCTGGCGGACTCGATCCGGGAGCGCGGCGTGCTTCAGCCGGTCATCGTCCGGCCGGTCGACGACGGCTACGAGCTCGTCGCCGGGAGAGCGCCGCTGGCGCGCCGCCGAACTCGCCGGCGAGGCGACCATCCCGGCGCTCGTCGACGACGCGCTCGACCAGGCCGGGTCGCTCGAGCTCGCGCTGATCGAGAACATCGTCCGCGAGGACCTCAGCCCGATCGAGCAGGCCAGAACGTTCTCCGTCCTGCTCGACGACCTGCGGATGACCAGCGTCGTCCTCGCAAAGCGGATCGGACGCAGCCGGGCCGACATCGCGAACACGATGCGGCTGCTCGACCTGCCCGACGAGGTCGTCGAGATGATCGACACGGGCGCCCTGACCAAGGGTCACGGCAAGGTGCTGCTGACCGAGCCCGACCATCACCGCCGGGTCGTGCTCGCGCGGCAGGCGGCGGAACGTGGCTGGTCGGTGCGCGCGCTCGAGAGCGAGATCGCCCGGGCGGCGAAGCCGCCCGCTTCGCGTTCGACTCCGGATCCCGATCAGTGTGCCGTCGCGACCCGGCTCGAGGAGGCGATCACGAGAGCGATCGGATGCGAGGCCAAGGCCAAGCCGCACCGCGACGGCTTCCAGATCCTGCTCGACCACCCCGCGGCCGATCGCCTGGCCCGCGCGCTCGGCGCCGACATGGGGGCGCTCTGATGCCGGGCGCGCCGAGGGTGGTCGGCGCGCGTTCCACGTGGAACATCAGCGCTCGCGGTGCATCCGTAAGTGCATCCGTAAGTGCATCCGGTTGGGATGCACCTGAGCAGGCCCCCGCCCCCGCCGGCACTGGTGATTGGTGGCGCGACCGATCCCGACTACCCGCCCTCCACGAGGTCGTTCGGGTAGTCGGGATCGGTCACTTAGTCATCTGGTACCGGCGGGGGCGGGGGCGGGTCCTCGAACAGGCATTTGGAGGCAGATGACAGTCCTAGATCAGTGGGTGGTGGTGAGGATCAGTGAGTGGTGGTGAATGTGAGTAGGCGGCTTGGGCCAGGTCCGGCAACCATCGACGGGCTTCGCTGGCTATCACGGGTAGGTCCGTCGCCGATCGACGCGTGGGCGTGCGCGATGGGATGGGCGGTGCCGACAGCAAAGTCCCACGCGGCGAGGCTGAAGCGCGAGCGATGGATCGACCGCGTCGCGAGACCTTACGGAGACGGCTCTCTGATCTTCGCGACGCGACACGGAGTCCAGATCGCGGGAGTCGACGCGCCGCCCTCGCCGGCGCCAGCGCCGATTTGGTGGGACCACATGGCGGCGTCAGCGTGGGTCGCTGCCTGGCTGACCGTCCGCGGGCGCGACCTGGTGGGGCCGCGCGAGCTGATCGCGGATCACTCGTGGCAGGGCGAGGTGAAAGCCGCACCAGGATCGCGGCGACTGGTTCACACGCCGGATCTCGTCGGCATCGTGCCCGGCCGGCGTCCGGCGGCGATCGAGGTCGAGTTGACGCGGAAGTCGAAGGCTCGGCTTCGCGCGATCCTCGGCCTGTACTCGCGGTGGATCGCTAGCGGGAAGTTGGGCGCGTGTGTCTACGTCTGCGGGAACGAGGACGTTCGCAAGCTCGTCGTCGCCCAAGCCGAGCACATCGGGCTCCGCGCGGCGGACGGGAGTCTTCGCGTAGAGATGCTCGAGACCGTCAAAGACCTGGTCCGCGACGAGGCGAGAGCCGTTCCACGTGGAACACATCTGGCAAAGGCCCCGAGATGAGCCGGGTCGAGTTGCTTGTCGACGTCTGCGCGATCCTCGCGCTGGGGGCGCTCGGAGTGCTTTGCGCGTGGACGATCCGTCGCTCCTCGACTCTGTCGGCGCGGAATTTCTACGCGCCGGCCGCAATCAGCGCAGCCGCGCTCGCTGCTGCGCTCGCGGTCCACGCGTGGACAATCGCGATGGTGCTGGCGCCTCCGGCCGCGTTTTGCGTCTGCGGCGCGCTGTACGGCAGGCGGCTGCGGCTGGCGGACCTTGGCGCCGGCGAGGAGCTTCGCTCCTTTGAGCGGTCCCGCCGGTGGGCCTGGCAGCCACGACCGGCGCGCAAGGCGGGCGAGCGTGTCTATCTGCGCTCCCAGGGCGAGCTCGTGCACAAGCGACCGTGGCCGACCGGCGTCGCGTACGCGCCGATGAGCTGCGTCGACCACGACGGGCTGCGGTTGCCGCTCGGCGAAGGGCAGCACATCTTCGCCTGCGGTGCGACCGGCTCGGGCAAAACGACGACGATGCGCCGCGTGCTCGCTGCGCGGACGCTGACGCAGAACGCGGCGCTGCTGATCCTCGATCAGAAGGGCGACGAGGAAGACGTCCAGCAGATGAGCCGGCTCGCGGCCGCGGCGGAGGTGCCATTCGTGCTGATCGACCCTCAAGACCCGTGCAGCGACCGCTACCAGCCGCTGTGGGGAACCCCGGCGCAGGTCGCCGCGAGGGCGGTCGAGCCGATCAAGCAGTCAGAGCCCTACTACTACGACATCCTGCGATTGCACCTCGACACCGTGTGCCGCGTGCTCCACGCCGCCGACAAGTGGCCACCGTCGATCCCGTTCCTGATCGACGCGTGCCATCCGCTGCACTACGAGGCGCTCGTTGAAATCGCGCAGCGCCTCGGCGACCGCTACCGGCACCTGATCCGTCGAGTCGAGGAGCACGGGCAGTACGTGTCCTCGCGGAAAGGCAACGAGGATCTGTCCGGCGGCGCAGCCCGACTGCAGGTCGCGCTCGCGTTGGCAGGCCGCGAGATCGTGACGCCGAGGATCACCCCGGAAGGTGACGCGGTCGGCGTTGGCCTGGTCAACGCGCTCAAAGCCCGCGCCGTCGTGATGTGGAGGACGCACGCAGACGTCATGCCTGACGAGGCGGCCGCGATGACCGTGCTCGCGCTCGCCGATCTGCACGACGCCGCCGGACAGGCCGGCGTGCCGTGGACGCTGATGCTCGACGAGTTCGGCGCCGTGATCAAGATGGCCGCGAGCCGCGCCGTCGCGATCCTCCAGCGCGGCCGCAGCCACGGCGGCCAAGTAATCGTCGTAACCCAATCCGTCGCCGATCCCGAGGCACTCTCGGGTCAGCCCGGCCTCCTACCGAGCCTGACCGACAACTTCTCCGGTGTCGTCGCACACCGCCAAACCGCGCCCGAATCCCGAGACTGGCTCGCGAAGCTCATGGGAACCAGAGCCCTCTGGCAATCGACAAACCAGACCACCGGCCACGGCTCCCACCACTCCGGGCGCGGCTCCGCCCGGCGCGTTCGCGAGTTCAGAATCGGATCCGACACCTTCGCCGAACTCGGTCAAGGCGAGGCGATCATCTACACAACCCTAGGGCCCGGATCCCCGCCGCGCGACGATCCTCCCAGTCCAATTCGACGACCGGCAGCCAGAGCGCATCGGAACCGCAGGGCGTCACCCCTGCGAGCTGAGTGTCCACCCCGAGGAGCGCCTGCCCGCGGCCGCCGGGTCGGCGCCCGAGGGAGAGGCACCAATGGGGCCCGGACAGTCCTAGATCAGTGGGTGGTGGTGAGGATCAGTGAGTGGTGGTGAATGTGAGTAGGCGGCTTGGGCCAGGTCCGGCAACCATCGACGGGCTTCGCTGGCTATCACGGGTAGGTCCGTCGCCGATCGACGCGTGGGCGTGCGCGATGGGATGGGCGGTGCCGACAGCAAAGTCCCACGCGGCGAGGCTGAAGCGCGAGCGATGGATCGACCGCGTCGCGAGACCTTACGGAGACGGCTCTCTGATCTTCGCGACGCGACACGGAGTCCAGATCGCGGGAGTCGACGCGCCGCCCTCGCCGGCGCCAGCGCCGATTTGGTGGGACCACATGGCGGCGTCAGCGTGGGTCGCTGCCTGGCTGACCGTCCGCGGGCGCGACCTGGTGGGGCCGCGCGAGCTGATCGCGGATCACTCGTGGCAGGGCGAGGTGAAAGCCGCACCAGGATCGCGGCGACTGGTTCACACGCCGGATCTCGTCGGCATCGTGCCCGGCCGGCGTCCGGCGGCGATCGAGGTCGAGTTGACGCGGAAGTCGAAGGCTCGGCTTCGCGCGATCCTCGGCCTGTACTCGCGGTGGATCGCTAGCGGCAAGTTGGGCGCGTGTGTCTACGTCTGCGGGAACGAGGACGTTCGGAAGCTCGTCGTCGCCCAAGCCAAGCACATCGGGCTCCGCGCGGCGGACGGGAGTCTTCGCGTAGAGATGCTCGAGACCGTCAAAGACCTGGTCCGCGACGAGGCGAGAGCCGTTCCACGTGGAACACATCTGGCAAAGGCCCCGAGATGAGCCGGGTCGAGTTGCTTGTCGACGTCTGCGCGATCCTCACGCTGGGGGCGCTCGGAGTGCTTTGCGCGTGGACGATCCGTCGCTCCTCAACTCTGTCGGCGCGGAATTTCTACGCGCCGGGCGCAATCAGCGCAGCCGCGCTCGCTGCTGTGCTCGCGGTCCACGCGTGGACACTGGCGATGGTGCTGGCGCCTCCGGCCGCGTTTTGCGTCTGCGGCGCGCTGTACGGCAGGCGACTGCGGCTGGCGGACCTTGGCGCCGGCGAGGAGCTTCGCTCCTTTGAGCGGTCCCGCCGGTGGGCCTGGCAGCCACGACCGGCGCGCAAGGCGGGCGAGCGTGTCTATCTGCGCTCCCAGGGCAAGCTCGTGCACAAGCGACCGTGGCCGACCGGCGTCGCGTACGCGCCGATGAGGCGTCGACCACGACGGGCTGCGGTTGCCGCTCGGCGAAGGGCAGCACATCTTCGCCTGCGGTGCGACCGGCTCGGGCAAAACGACGACGATGCGCCGCGTCCTCGCTGCGCGGACGCTGACGCAGAACGCGGCGCTGCTGATCCTCGATCAGAAGGGCGACGAGGAAGACGTACAGCAGATGAGCCGGCTCGCGGCCGCGGCGGAGGTGCCATTCGTGCTGATCGACCCTCAAGACCCGTGCAGCGACCGCTACCAGCCGCTGTGGGGAACCCCGGCGCAGGTCGCCGCGAGGGCGGTCGAGCCGATCAAGCAGTCAGAGCCCTACTACTACGACATCCTGCGATTGCACCTCGACACCGTGTGCCGCGTGCTCCACGCCGCCGACAAGTGGCCACCGTCGATCCCGTTCCTGATCGACGCGTGCCATCCGCTGCACTACGAGGCGCTCGTTGAAATCGCGCAGCGCCTCGGCGACCGCACCGGCACCTGATCCGTCGAGTCGAGGAGCATGGGCAGTACGTGTCGTCGCGGAGAGGCAACGAGGATCTGTCCGGCGGCGCGGCCCGACTGCAGGTCGCGCTCGCGTTGGCAGGTCGCGAGATCGTGACCCCGAGGATCACCCCGGAAGGTGACGCGGTCGGCGTTGGCCTGGTCAACGCGCTCAAATCCCGCGCCGTCGTGATGTGGAGAACGCACGCAGACGTAATGCCTGACGAGGCGGCCGCGATGACCGTCTCGGGCTTGCCGATCTGCACGACGCCGCCGGCCAGGCCAGCGTGCCGTGGACGCTGATGCTCGACGAGTTCGGCGCCGTGATCAAGATGGCCGCGAGCCGCGCCGTGGCGATTCTCCAGCGCGGCCGCAGCCACGGCGGCCAAGTAATCGTCGTAACCCAATCCGTCGCCGATCCCGAGGCCCTCTCGGGTCAGCCCGGCCTCCTACCGAGCCTGACCGACAACTTCTCCGGTGTCGTCGCACACCGCCAAACCGCGCCCGAATCCCGAGACTGGCTCGCGAAGCTCATGGGAACCAGAGCCCTCTGGCAATCAACAAACCAGACCACCGGCCACGGCTCCCACCAGTCCGGCCGCGGCTCCGCCCGGCGCGTTCGCGAGTTCAGAATCGGATCCGACACCTTCGCCGAACTCAGTCAAGGCGAGGCGATCATCTACACCACCCTAGGCCCGACCCCGCCGCGCGACGATCCTCCCAGTCCAATTCGACGACCGCCAGCCAGAGCGCATCGGAACCGCAGGGCTGACCCCTGCGAGCTGAGTGTCCACCCCGAGGAGCGCCTGCCCGCGGCCGCTGGGTCGGCGCCCGAGGGAAAGGCACCAATGGGGCCCGATCCCCACAGCACACGCTTCTGACCTGATCAGACCTGAGATTG
>CAVPBV010000011.1:0-886396 GCA_963701945.1 uncultured Solirubrobacterales bacterium
TTCTGCGTCGACGGGGAGAATTGCCTCATGCCCAAGCCCAACCGCCTCGGGGTTCGAGACGCGATCCGATGGGCGCTGGAGGATCCCGTTTTGCGCGGGTACGTCGGACGCCGCGGCGTCGAGACCGCACAGGGGTACGCGTGGCCCAATCGGATCGATGCCCTCGAGAGATTCCTGACCGAGATCGCCGAACCTCGCCGGATCGAGCCCTCCACCGAGGTCGTGCCCGAATTTCAGCGCTCTAGGGTCCTCTGACACCCTCGGCCGGGTCAGAGGTTCTCGGCGACGTACGGCGCCGTCCGGTTGAACACGACGAAGCCGAGCACGAACACCCCGGCCGATCGCGAGCGGCTCGAGCAGGCCGGGCTATCCGCCGAGCAGCCGCGCCGCCGCGGCGTGAGAGGTTGATCATCGCGTGGCGGAACTGCTGGAGGACGTCGAGAGCGGGTTCAGCATGTAGAGATGCACCAGCGTCGGGCTCAGCCGCTGCTGGACGGTGCGAGCGGCACGATGACCGGCGAGGCGTAGAACAGAACCTGGGAGATCACCTCCCAGATCGGCGCATGTCTCGGAAGTAGACGTACAGCGAGGAGAGCAGCATCGCCAGCCCGGTCGTGAGGATCGCGAGCATCGGGACGATCAGTGGCAGTCGATCCAGCTGAGCATCGGACGCACACCGCGACAGCGCAAAGATGAGGACGACGACCAGGTTCAGCGCCGAGGTTGAACATCGACAGCAACACGATCGACAGCGGTATCACGATGCGCGGGAACTGGATCTTCCGGACCAGCGCCTCGTTGTCGAGAACGCTGCGGACCGCACCACCTGTCGCCTCGGCGAAGAACGTGAACAGCACGATCGAGCCGAGCAACTGGACGCCGTAGAAGCGGAAGCTGCCGGCCCGGCGCCGCTGCCGATGTGCGCGATCTTCGTGAAGAACACGTACAGGACACTGAACAGCAGCAGCGGTCGCACCAGCTGCCAGAAGTAGCCGAACGCCGAGCCGAAGAAGCGCAGCTTCCACTCGCGTGCGAGCGATGTTGAAAGTCAGGTGCCAGAAGCGCGCACCAGTCGTCGGTGAGCGCCGCGGTCCGCGAATCGGCCGCCCGAGCGCCTGGTAGGGACCGATCGGAGTCGCCGACGCTCATCGCCTCTGATCTCCGCCGCAGACCGCCGAATCCACGGCGCGTCGATCGCCACGTCGACCGGAAGATCGACCAGCCCGCCCAGGCGCCAGGTTCCGGTGACGACGAACGAGAACTCGCGCTCGAACCGGTCGATCACGTCGAGCCCGAGCCGCGATGCGCGAGATTGATCACCGGGCTGTAGCGTCCCGGCGCGAGGACGTTCTGGAACGCGAACGAGAACAGCGACCTGCTCGCCGGCGCGGAACCGGCCACTGTGCTCGGTGCTGGAGCACGGTGCTGGCGACGAAAACCGCCTTCTGCTCCTCGTTGTGCACGTAGATGCTTGCTTGCGGGTCCTCGACATCGACGATGAACTCTACGAGCGCGCCGCAGAGTGACCCGCTGACCCTGCGGGACCGCGCGTCGCCGCTCGCCCGTCTTCGTTCTCGACCCACACCGTCGAGCACCCGCGCGTCACCGTCGCCGCTTCGCTGTCGGCGCCGGCGAGGCGGCTCGGATCCGGCCGAAGTTGATCTCCAGGTACCGGTCGCGCGACCTCCTGTGGCTCCCCGACGTGGACCATCGATCCCCGCTCGAGCAGCATCGCACGGTGGCAGAAGCGTTGCAGCGAGCCCATGTCGTGGGTGACGAACACGATCGTCTTGCCTTGGTCGCGCATCCGATGAAAGACGTCGAAGCACTTCTGCTGGAAGGCGGCGTCTCCGACTGCCAGCACCTCGTCGATCAGCAGGATGTCGGCATCAACCTGGATCGCGACGGAGAACGCGAGCCGGACATGCATGCCTGAGGAGTAGTTCTTGAGCTTCAGATCCTTGAACTCCTCGCAGCTCGGCGAACTCGATCACGCTGTCATAGCGCTTCCGCGCCTCGCGCGGTGAAAGGCCCATCATGATCCCGTTCAAGATCACATTGTCGCGGGCGGCGAGATCGGGGTTGAATCCGACGCCGAGCTCGATGAACGTCGACAGCCTCCCCCGGCACCAGATGTCCCCGCGCACGGTAGATTCCCGCGATGCATTTCAGCAGCGTGCTCTTGCCGCTGCCGTTGCGGCCCGCGATGCCGAAGAACTCGCCGCGCTCGACCGAGAACGAGATGTCGTCCAGGGCGCGGAAGGTCTGGTGGCGGATCTGGCGGCGCGGATGCAGCGCGCGCTCCTTGAGCGTATGCACCCGCTGCTCGGGCATCCTGAATGTCTTGCAGACATCTCGCGCAACACGGCGCCGGGAGCCCGTCGTGGCTGGCAGAGGTGACCATGGCATCAGAGCGTATCGAGGCGGTACGCGGATCTCATCGACCCACCTATGGCCGAACCAGCTCCACCCAGTCGAACGTCCGGCCGCATAACGTCTTCCACTTCGCGGTCGGAACGCTTACGAGGCGCTCGGGCTGTTGCGCGGCCAGCTCCACCGGTCCGAGCCAGGCCGAACCGCCATTGCCGGGCTGGAGGTAGTCCACTGCGTGACGGACCAGGATGTAGTGTGGACCCGGAGCCAACTCGACCTGAGTGACTGGATACCACTGATCCTCGGTATTCGTGCCCTGCGCCGTTCCGACCGCGTGCCCGTCGAGCAGGACGCTCACGCCCCCGGGGAGGTTGCCCTGGATGTACAGCTCGTAGTGACCGGCACGGGGCACGATCAGCTTGCCCGCCACGATTCCTCCGCGAACGATCGTGAGCGCGTCGGGATGAACCCCGTCGATCGGCCACGTCGCCGGGTGCAGCACAAGCTGAGGGATGAAACTCGTGACGAACGGATATACGGCGGCGACCAAATGTGAGTCGGCCGGCGCCCCTGACACAAGGTTCCGCAAATCGGCACAGCGGACCGGCTCCGTGGCTGAGTAGAGCCCCTGGAGGGGTAGGTGGCGCAGCACGTCCGGAGTTGGCTCGCGAAGCCACGCCTGGTAGTACGCGTTGGTATAGGCAAGCCGGTAGTTTGCGGGCGGACGGCTGGCCGAAGGCGAGCGGCGCATCACGATCACCGGGAACGACTCGACGAACGACAGGTTCTCCTGGTCGAGGTCGAAGTAAGCCCCCAGCGGGAGCAACTGGCGAACCGTGAACGGCTCGGTAGGATCGTTGATCCGGGCGGGCTCGCCAAAGTACTTGGCGTACTCCTCGAACTCGTTCCAGAGAATGAGCCCCCGGCCCGAGAACCGCTTTGCCACTTGTTCCGCGGCCAGCATCCGGGGCGTTGGAGCCACATAGTCGAAGTTGTAAGCGACCGCGTCGGAGGCAATGACCCTGATCGCGACACATGCTGCGGAAACCGCGCCCAGTCCATAGAGGAATCTAAGGTGTAGGCCTCGGTGTTACCCGAGAAGCCCTTGCGCCCACGAAGCACGACGCGCCTACGAAGGCGAAGACGACGAGCACGGGGCTCGATATCGCGAGCGCCTTGCCAGCGGCGTAGGGCGAGACATTCGGTAGGACGACCACGAGCAGCAGGACCACGGTCGCCAGGAGCATGGCCGGGCCAATCGCGCCGGCGCGGTTACCCCTGGAAACCCCGAAAGAACGCCAGTGCGAAGATCAATGCCGTCGCAGCGGCAGTCAGCAAGCCGGGCCGGCTCAGCCGTGACGCAACGTAATTGCCGCCGAGCCAAACGCCGCTTACTTCGCTAAGCGGAAGCGGTCTTGCTAGCTGCCCGAGGTCGGCCGCAGCCTGTGGCCGTAGTCCCGAACGTCGAGGACGCGGCGTTATAGGAGCCTGCAAGCCAACGGATGGCCGGTGCCGCCAGGACAATCGTTGCGACTAGCGCCAGCGCGACCGCACCAACCATCCGACGGTCGGGCCGGTGTCGACGAAGGATGTACGTCGCCGGGGAGCGCGACAAGCCACGGTCTTCGCTCATGAACGGCAGCGCCGCTGAGTAGAAGACATCGAACACTGCTCAAGCGGAAACGGCCGCAAGGAGCCCGCCCTTGACATCGACGCCCCTCCTGACGACGTGGCAGGCGACGGCTATCGCGGTTGCGAACGTCGCCAGCTCTCCGGTCCTCCTTGATCCCTCCCTGGAGCGCATACCGGCACGCGAGAGCGGCGCCGACACCGAAAAGCCCGCCAGCGCCGCTTTGCGCGGCCCGAGGGAATCCTTCGGTCAGCGTGGTGAGCGCCATCGCGGTCATGCCCGCGAGCGCCGAGAGTATCCCGGTACACGACCGCGGGGCCCGTGTGGAGCAGCCCGCTCAGCGTCGCGAGCTGGGCCTGCGTCCCGAGCGGATAAGAGGTTGCCAAGTACACCCGGACGAACTCGGTGGTCGTGCTCCGCGGCGGCAGCAGGGCCACCGCCTTGGTGCCGTGCACCTTCAGATAGGCGCCGAGGACCATCTGAACCGAGCCGTCGTTGACGAGTTGTAGCCCGACCAGGTCCAGTGGCCGCTGAACAGTTCGGTGACGACAAACAGCAGGTAGGTAGCGAGCCCGGCCACCCCGGCCCAGCCGACGTTGAGTCGCGCCTTCAGGTCCCGCCGGGAAAGGAGGCCGCCGGCAATCGTAAGGGCGACCGTGAGCGCGACCGCCGGCCCGTCTCCGAGCCCGTGCTGTAGACGGCGAGCGAGAGGATGATCGACCCGCACGCCCCCAGCGGATCAACAGCCCGTTCGGGACGTTCGTCCGGAGGATGCGTTCATAAAACAGGCCGATCCCTAGCCCGGTCACCGCGAATGCAAGCGGCAGCCCGAGCGTGGCCATCAGGTTGTCGATCAGCGAGGTGGAAGGCAAGTCGTCAGGTAAGCCGCTGCGCTGTTGCTTGGAGCGCGAAACCGTCCGCGCGCGGGCTGACATCGCGGCGAGGCTAGCAAGGGCCCGGTGATGCCCCGAAGCGGGGCGGCCCTCCAGCGACAGCCTTCGACGACCGCGTCGGGGAGGCGATTGGCCTGGCCCCCAGGATCGAGCCCGTCGTACGCCCGAGATGGTGCGCAAACGAGCCACTACTATATGCGCGGAGGCGGCCTGACCGCGTTCCCAGCGCCAATCCCCTCCGACGCGGCCCCAAACCTGTGAGATGAGCCAGCGCGGGTCAAGCGGCGGGGCGTAGCCGTAGACATCGCGCAGAGCGCGCGACTCGTCGAAGGACCGACGCAGCCATCCCCAAGAGGAGTACTCGTGCGAATGGATCACCGCCGCTGGCGGGACATAGGCCTTGGCGTAGCCGGCACGGAGCATGTCGTGCGCGAGCACGTGGTCCTCCGCATAGGGAGTCGGCCGGAACGGCACCGACTCCCAGGCTGCCCTGGCCACGCAGCCGTTGGCATCGGTGAAGAAGCCCAGCGGTCCGAGTAGCTCCCTCGCGGGAAGCCCGCGCTTGGCCGGCGCGAGCCGGTCGACGCGTGGTCGCCCGTCCGGCGAAAGCAGACCGAACCAATCGGCGAGCTCCCGGGCGACCATCAGGCTCGCACCCGGGCGCGGCAGGTAGGGGCCGAACGTGAGCGCAACGTCCTGCGACAGCGCGAACCCGTTCACCAGCTCCGCCAGCCACCGCTCGCCGGCCGGCACCGAGTCCTGGGTCAGGAAGGCCACGTGATCGCCGGACGAGCGCTCCATCAGGAGGTTGCGGGTGGCGCCGTGCGAGAAGTCCGTCGGCGCGATCTCGATCACCTCGGCGCCGTGACGGCGCGCTATCGTCACCGACCCGTCGCGGGAACCCGAGTCGCAGACGAGCAGCTCGACCTGGTCCGGAGGCTCGAGCCGCTGCGCCCGCACCGCCGCCAGCGTCCGCTCGAGCAGGCCGGCGCCGTTGAACGTGGGGATCGCGACCGTAATCGTTGTCATGCCGCCCGCAAGCCGCAAAAAGGTTAAATGCTTCTGGTGATCGCCGGAGACACGCGGGCGCGCGAGCAATCGAGCCGCGCGCTGCCGCCAGTCCTCGCCGAGCTCGTAGCGGCGCCCCCCGCGGTCCTTGCATTCGGCGTATACCTGATCCTGTCGCTCATCCTGTTCGGGCAGCCGCTGTTCGCGAGGGGCAACCACTGCATCTGCCTCGGCCAGGACGAAGGGATCTTCGTGTGGGCGTTCGCGTGGTGGCCACATGCGGTCGCGCACGGGCTCAACCCGTTCCATCCGAACATCATTTACGCGCCGCAGGGGTTCGACATCGCGCTTGGCGCCCTGATTCCCGGAGCGGCGCTGCTGCTGGCTCCGGTGACCGCGATCGCGGGCCCGCTGTTCTCCTACAACCTCGTGATGTTGTTCTGCCCGGTGCTCGGGGCGTTCTTCGCGTTCCTCCTATGCCGCCGCATCACCAACAGGTTCTGGCCGTCGTTGTTCGGGGGGTGGGTGTTCGGGTTCTCGCCCTATATGTTCGGCGCGCTGGCGGGACACATGCAGCTGACGCTGGTATTCCTGGTCCCGGCGATCGTGCACATCGTGCTCCGCGGACTGGCCGGCGAACTGAGCCGCCGGTGGTTCGTTGTCCTGCTGGTAGTCGCGCTCACCCTGCAGTTCTCGTTCGGAGCCGAGGTGTTCGTCAGCTTCACGCTGTTCGGAGCGTGCGCGCTAGTGATCGCGTTCGTGTTCGGCGATGCCGGGCAGCGCGCCGCCCTGCGAGGCGTGCTGTCGCCGATCGCGCTCGCCTACGTGATCTCCGCGCTGATCGTCTCGCCATACCTCTATTACGCCTTCCAGCC
Organism: uncultured Solirubrobacterales bacterium; assembly: GCA_963701945.1. Classification (GTDB taxonomy): domain Bacteria; phylum Actinomycetota; class Thermoleophilia; order Solirubrobacterales; family Solirubrobacteraceae; genus Palsa-465. The sequence continues at coordinate 6,780 of CAVPBV010000011.1, forward strand.
TGGCGGCTTGCCGATTCTGCTGGCGCGGACCGACATGTTCTCCAACGATCTGCTCGCGTTCGTGACTCCACTGCCGGACATCGCCGTGGGTGGCTCAAGCTTCGCTTCGACAAGCAACCACTTCACGGCCGGGTGGATCGAGGGAGGCGCTTACTTCGGCCTCCCGCTGGTGGTGCTGATCGTGCTCGGGGCGCTCAGGCGGTGGCGCACGACTCGGCGGCAAGGTAATGGCGCTCACCTTTGTGATCGTGCTGATCTGCTCTCTGGGAGACCATCTGCACGTCAATGGCTCGGCCAGTATCCCGTTGCCGTGGGCGATTGGGCACCACCTTCCGGTCCTCGGGCTCGCGCTCCCATCCCGATTCGTGGTCTACTGCTTCCTGATCGGAGGGATGCTGTCAGCGATCTGGCTGGCGGAGGCGCGGCCGCGGGTCCTCGGGCTGTCGCTGGCAGCTCTGTCCGTCGTGTTCCTGTGGCCGGCGATCGGACAGGGCTTCTGGCGCGGCACGCCCGATCTCCCCCCGCTGTTCACGGAGACCGCCTACCGCAGCGTGATCAGTTCGCACGACACCGCGCTCCTTCTGCCGGTGGGAATCGCCGGCAACAGCATGTTGTGGCAAGCCGAGGCAGGACTACGGTTCAAGATGGCCAGCGGCTACGTGGTCCCGCCGGAGGCTCCCGACCCGTACAAGCAGCTGCCGATCTACCCTACGCTCACCGCGGGCGCGCCTGTGCCCGATGAGGTCGGCGCCGCCGCCACCTTCCTGTACACCCATCACGTTACGGTCGCGGTCGTCGACCTGAACGAACGCCGCAGGCGACACCATGGATCGGTCTGCTCCAGCGACTCGGGTGGAAGGCGAACGTGGGTCGGTGGCGCGATCGTGCTCCGACCGGCAAACGGACAGCCCTGACCCGGCTTAGAGGACGGTAAGCGCGTCAGAGGCCGTCAACGACCGTTCAGAGGCCGGCGAGGATGCGGCGCAACCCGTCGCGCAGCTCGACCTGGGCCTCCCAGCCGAGCTCCCGCTTTGCCCGGGCGACGTCGAGGCAGCTCCGCCGGACCTCGCCCGGGCGCTCGGGAGCGAAATCCGGCGCGGGCATCGCCCCGTCGGACACCTCGTTGAGCGCCGTCGATCAGATCGAGCACGGCGGTCTCCCGCCCGTGCCCGATGTTGACCGGACCGGTCAGCTCGGAGTCCGCGGCGAGCGAGGTTGGCGCGCACGACGTCGCGAGACGTCGACCCAGTCGCGGGTCTGGCGCCCGTCGCCGAACACGGTCGGGGTCCGCTTCTCGACCAGGCAGCCACAGAAGATCGCGACGACGCCCGCCTCGCCGTGCACATCCTGGCGCGGGCCGTAGACGTTGCCATAACGAAGCGACGCGGTCGAAAGGCCGTGCAGCCGGGTGTACAGCTCGCAGTAGCCCTCGGCCGCGTGCTTGCCCATCCCATAGGGCGCGAGCGGGCGGATCGGGTAGTCCTCCGGCGTCGGGAGCTGATCGGCGTCGCCGTACAGGCCCCCGCCAGTCGAGGTGTTGACCACCCGCCTCGCCCCGGAGCGCAGCGCCGCCTCGAGCACGGCGATCGTGCCGAGCACGTTGCTCGTGGCGTCGCCCGCCGGGTGCTCGACCGAGTAGCGGACGTCGATCTGGGCGGCCAGGTGGAACACCAGCTCCGGGCGCGCCGCGGCGAACAACTCGGCGATCGCGTCGGCGTCGCGCACATCGATCTCTTCGAGCGATGCCCCGCGTGCCAGCGCGCCCTCGAGGTTCGACCGTTTTCCGGTCGAGAGATCGTCGACCACGGTCACACGATCGCCCCGCTCGACGAGCGCGTCGACGAGGTTCGAGCCGATGAATCCGGCGCCTCCGGTGACAATGCAGTCCATGGAACTCGGGCAGCTTAGAGATCCCGGAGAGCCGTGGCGCGCCGCAGCCCGAAAGGGTGGCGGGCCCGTACCGCGAAGGCGGTACGGGCCCGACCGAAGGACGACCCTGGTAGGGCTGGGGGCCGTCCGAAGACCCGCGAGAAAGGGGGCGATGCTCGCGGGCCCGTGTGACCTCCGTGTCGATGCCTAGCATAGCGCTGCAAGAACGGACGACGTCAAGCATCCTGGACATAAGTTGGACGTATGGCTAAGGCCGGGTAGGCCCGTCGTACGACCCGGCGCATTCGAACCGCTCCAGGCGAAAATACGCAACCTGCGCAGGCGAATCTCGTTGTCGTTTTCATAACGCCGACCGTTTCCCCCCGAGCTGACCGGCCAAGCCCAGAACCGATGCGTCCCGACACCCCAGTGCAACCGCTGCCGAGTCCGATCCCGGTCACCGCCACCGCGGAGGTCCTCGGCGTCCCGCTCGCCCTGACCGACTACGGGCGAACGCTCGAGTGGATGGACGCGATGGCCGGCGCGCGCGAGCAGGGCTATGTCTGTGTGTGCAATGTGCACACGGTGATGGCGTCGCACGAGGACCCCGAACTGCGCTCGGCGCTGATGGGCTCATCGCTCAACGTGCCCGACGGCCAGCCGCTCGTGTGGGCGCTCGGCGCGCTCGGCCACTCGCTTCCAGACCGCGTGTACGGCCCCGAGTTGATGGCGCGCGCGTGCGCCGCGGCCGCGTCGAACGGACAGCGTTTTTATCTCTATGGGGGCCGCAACCAGGGAGCGCTCGTGCAGCTCTCGCTGAACCTGCGCCGCCGTTACCCCGGGATCCGGATCGTCGGCGGGTACTCACCCCCTCACCGGCCTCTCAACGCCGAGGAGCAGGCCGCGATCGTCGCCGAGATCAACGACGCCAATCCCGACGTCGTGTGGGTCGGCATCGGCGTGCCCAAGCAGGAGAAGTGGATGGCGACACTTCGCCCGCTGCTCGACGCGCCCGTGCTGATCGGCGTCGGCGCCGCCTTCGACTTCCATGCCGGGCTGGTGCCGCAGGCACCCCCGTGGATGCAGCGCGCGGGGCTCGAGTGGGCCTACCGGCTCGCCCAAGAGCCGCGGCGCCTGTGGCGGCGTTACCTGCGCTACAACCCCCGCTTCGTGGGCGCGTTCGCCCGCCAGCTGGCCGGGCATCGCAAAGCCGGCCGCAAGTCCTCGTAGTGCCTGCCACCGGGCGACGCCAGATGGCACAGGTTCCCGAGCCCGACGACTTCCTCTCGGGCAACGCTGCGCCCGACGACTTCGTCTCGGGGAACGCGGGGATGGTGGTCGGGATCCGGGCGACGAGCCGGGCGCTCGTCGCCGACGCGCTCGCGGATACCGTGGCCGTCGCCGCCGGCCTTCACTGGCGGCTGCGCCGGGCGGCGAGTTCGGCGCCGCCCCGCCGCGTGCTCGCGCTCGGGATCGAGCGTCCGGATCAGCCAAACCTGCTCGATCGCGCCCGACGCGAGCTTCTGAGCTCCCACCACCAGGTCCGGTTCGCGGGGGCGGTGGCCGGCGACCGCGGGAAGTTCGAGAACCTCAACGCGCTGCTCGCCGACAATCCGCCGTCCGACTTCGACTGGCTGGTCGTGGTCGACGACGACGTCGCGCTCCCGCAGGGGTTCCTCGACGAGTTCATCTTCCTGACCGAACGCTTCTCGCTGCGCCTGGCTCAGCCCGCGCACCGCAGCCGCTCACACGCGGCCTGGGACGTGACGCGGCGCCGCCCCGGCTCGGTCGTCCGCGAGACGGCGTTCGTCGAGATCGGACCGGTGCTCGCACTGCATCGGGCGACGTTCGATCTGCTCCTGCCATTCCCCGAGCTCCGGGCCGGCTGGGGGCTCGATCTGCACTGGTCGGCGGTGGCCCGCGAGCAGGGCTGGAAGCAAGGCGTGGTCGACGCGACCCCGATCACCCACGGCACGCGCGAGATCGCAAGCACCTACGACCGCTCGGACGCGCTCGCCGAGGCGAGGCAATTCCTGTCCGGCCGGCCCTACACGAGCGCGCGCGAAGCGCAGCGCACGCTCGTCACCCACCGGACGTGGACGTGACGCCCTGTGACACGCACCGGATGCTCGTCACCCACCGGGCGTGGACGTGACGCCGTGGTCGGTGCCGGTGCGATGCCCGGGGCGAGCGCCTCGCGTGAGCCGCCCGGCGGCATGGGCGCCCATCACCGCTCCCTGCGGGCAGGCGTAGCGGACGATGTGCCACCCGCACCCGACGAGCACGCGCACCTCGCGCGCGAGGCCCGGGGCCGTCCCGCGGCGCTGGTCGCTCACCCGCGCGGCCCGGCCGCGATGGTAAGCCGCCCTCGCCAGCGCCGGCAGGCGCGCGTCGGCGCCGGCGCGGCGATGATCGAGGCCCGCGGCGGCGAGGTAGACGATCTTGCCGCCGGCTCGCTGGAGCGCCCGCAGCCAGTCCTCCTCGTCGCCATGCCCGGCCACGGCCTCGTCGAACGGGCCGAGGCGCTCGAACGCGCTGCGCCTGATCGCCAGGTTCGCTCCCCACACCATGTCCGCCACCGAGTCCTCGGGACCCAGGTCGAGCGCCGTGATCGGCGGTTCCTCGCGGCCGCAGGATCCCGGAGCGCGTCCCTCCAGGCGCGCCCGGATCGGGCCGCCGAACGCGTCCGCATCGGGGTGCCGGTCGGCGCCGTCGACGAGCGCCGCGAGCCACCCGGCGGGTACCTCGACGTCGTCGTCGAGGAACGCGATCAGCGGCGCCGCGGTCATCCTCACTCCGGTGTTGCGGGCGGCGTTCAGGCCACGGGCGGGGTCCTGGAGCAGATATCTGACCCCGGCGGCCCGCGCCACCTCGGCGGTGCCGTCGGACGAGCCGTCGTCGATCACGAGCACCTCGTAGGGCCGGTCCAGCTGCTGGCGCCCGAGCGACGCCAGCGCCACCGCCAGGTACTCGGCCCGGTTACGGGTCGGGATCACGACCGAGGCGGCCGGGGGCTCCACTCCGAATGCGTCGTCCATTCCGACAGCGAGAGTAGATGCGAACATGCGCGCACGCTCGTGAGGCTTCCAGGCCGGGACATGACGGAGCTACTCGGCGACGCGCTCCCTGCGGACCACGCCGGTCAGGTGCTCGCCGACCATTACATCGACCGGGAGATCGGTCGCGAGCCCGGGCGTCCGTGGCGCGTGCTCGACCTCGGTTGCGGCGTCGGCGACTCCGTCGACGCCTTCCGCGCGCGCGACCCGCACGTCGAGTGGGTCGGCATCGACGTCCCGGGCTCTCCCGAGGCGCGCGAGCGGACTCGCACCGACGCCCGCTTTGAGACGTTCGACGGACTCGCGCTCCCGTTCGCCGACGGCAGCTTCGACCTCGTGTTCTGCAAGCAGGTGCTGGAGCACGTGCGCCACCCCGAGCCGCTGCTCGCGGAGGTGGCGCGGGTGCTCGCGCCCGGCGGCTGGTTCGCGGGCTCGACGTCGCAGCTAGAGCCGTACCACTCGCTGAGCGTGTGGAACTACACGCCGGTCGGCCTGTCGGCGCTGATGCGCGACGCCGGTCTGACGCCGGCCGAGGTCCGCCCCGGGATCGACTCGCTGACGCTGATCGCGTGGCGGATGACCGGCCGCCCGGCGTGGTTCGGCCGGTGGTGGGCGCGCCCGTCGCCGCTCAATCGGGCGCTCGATCTGTACGGCCGGGCGGCCCGCCTCGACCCGCGCCTGCTGAACGCGACCAAGCTCCTGTTCTGCGGCCAGTTCGCGTTCCTGGCGCGACGAGATCCGGCGCCCGACGAGATCCTGAGAGCGACGTGATCGGCGTCCAACCCGAACGCTCGGCGCCGTACGACCGCGACAACCTGCTCGACGGGCTGACGCAGCAGTCGACGCTCGATTTCCAGTATCGCCACGAGATCGCCCGCGAGCAGGAGGTCCTGGGGGCTCGTTTGCGAATCCCAAGCGGCGATGTGCTTTCGGTGGGTTGCGGCTGGCACCCGGGACGTCATCTGTTTCCGGCGCCGGGGTTCAGGCTCACGGCCGTCGACTCCGATCCGGACCGTGTCGCCGGAGTGGTCGCCGACGGGCGCGCGGACGAGGCCCGGATCGGCTACGCCGGGCGGCTCGAGTTCCCGGACGGCTCGTTCGACGTCGTCCTGTACCGGCTCGTCATGCATCACCTGGCCTACCAGGGCCCGCTCGGGCCGTGCTTCGCCGAGGCGGCGCGCCTGCTCCGTCCCGGCGGCGCGCTGGTCGCGATCGAGCCCGGGCTGTGGCATCCGGTCGGCATGGGCCTGTCGATCGCGAACCGGGTCGGTGCCGGGCCCGCGATCCACGGAACCCGCGACGACATCCCCCTGTCACCGCGGGCGCTGGTCGCGCACGCTCGCGACGCCGGCCTCGTGCCGGAATTGCACGCGCTCACGTACACGTGGCGACGGATGCCGACGCGCCTGCAGCGCGCGCTCCAGCCGATCGACCGCCTCGGGTCGAGGCCGCGCGCGGCGCGGTTTGGCCACACTTTGTTACTTATCGCGCGCGCCGGTAATGGTTAGGAATCCGTAATGGTGCCGCCTAATACACCGCCGGCCCGGCCGGCCCGTTGCTACTCTCGCGACGTGTCGACTCTCGCCACGGCGCCTTCGCGCGCCACGCCCGAGCCGGCCGGAGCGGCGCCCCGGAGCGGTGCCCGCCGTGTGGGTCTGATCACCGATTTGGTGCTCGGGGTCGCTCTCGCCACCGGCTTCTGCGTGATCGTATTCGCCGCCACCGGCGGCACTGACCTCGGCCCGACCACGTGGGTCGAGATCGTGCTGACCGCGATCGGCGCCGCCTGCGCGCTCGCGGTCGTGTTGCTCGGGGCCCGCGGGCCTGCCTGGGGAGTCGTGGCGGTCGGTCTGTTCGCGGCGCTCGCCGCGCTCACGTACCTGTCGATCGCGTGGTCGGTCCAGCCGGCCGACTCGTGGGTGGAGGCGAACCGCACGCTGTCGTATCTCGCCGCGTTCGGCGCCGCGGTGGCGCTCGCCCGGCTGGCCCCGGCGCGCTGGCCCGCGCTCGTATACGCGGTCGCGGGCGTCGCCGTCGTGACCTGCGGCTACGCCCTGCTCGCCAAGGTGTTCCCGGCGACGATCAACGCACAGGACCATCTGGGACGCCTGCAGGTCCCGTTCTCGTACTGGAACGCGACCGGGCTGATGGCCGCACTCGGCCTTCCCGCCTGCGTGTGGGCCGGCGCCCGCGCGGACGCGAGCCGCTGGGTCAGGGCGCTCACCGTGCCCGCGATCGCGCTGCTCGTCACGGTGCTGATGCTGTCGTACTCGCGCGGCGCGCTGATCGCCGGCGTGGTCGGTCTCGCCGTGTGGTTCGTGCTCGTTCCGATGCGCCTGCGGGCGACGCTGCTGCTCGGACTTGGGGCGATCGGCGGCGCGGTGGCGAGTGCGTGGGCGATCAAGCACAGCGCGATCACCGGCGACAACATCGCGCTCGCCGCCCGCACGAGCGCCGGGCACGAGTACGGGGCGGTCCTAGTCGGGGTGATGGTGATCATGGGGATCGTGGGCGTGACAGCCGCCTACGGACTCGAGCGGATCGAGGTGGCGGAGTCCGTGCGCCGGCGAATCGGCACCGCGCTGATCGTGTGCGTCGCGCTGGTCCCGGTCGTGGCGGTCGGCGCCATGGCCGCGTCCTCGCGCGGACTGACCGGCGAGATCTCGCACGTCTGGACCACGCTCACCAGCACGACCAGCACACAGCCCAGCAACAACGCGGCGCGCCTCGCCGCGCTCGGCAACAGCCGGCCGCTGTACTGGAGCGAGGGGCTCAAGGTCGGAGAGCACGCGCTGCTCGCCGGCGTCGGCGCCGGCGGATTCGACACCGCGCACACCCGCTACACCTCGAGCACGCTCGCGGTCGCCCACGCTCACAGCTACCTGATCGAGACGTTCGCCGACTTCGGGCTGATCGGGATCGCGGTCAGCCTCGCGCTGTTCGTGGCTTGGTGGCGTGCGGTCGCGCGGACGTTGGGGTACCGGGCGTGGTGGCGCGAACGCGCGCCTGATGCCGGGCGAGACAGCGTGACGGCGAACGGCGCCCATCCCCTCGAGACCGCGAACGGGACGTCCCCGAACGGCACGCACACCCCCGGGACCGCGAACGGCGCCGGCACCGCATCCCCTTCAACCCATGCCGCTGAGCGCGCCGGCCTGATCACGCTGCTCGCCGTGGTCGTGACCTTCGGCGCCTCCTCGCTGATCGACTGGACCTGGTTCATCCCCGGCGTGGCCGTGCCCGCACTCGTCTGCGCCGGCTGGCTCGCGGGTCGCGGGCCGCTCGAGAGCCCGGTCGGACGCGCCGGCGACCGCCGTCGCCTGTCCACCTCCCCAGCCGCTGCCGCCGCCGGGCTCGGGATCGTCGCCGCCACGATCGTCGCGGCGTGGTTCGTGTGGCAGCCGCTGCACTCGTCCGACGAATTCGGCGCGGCGATTTCCGCGATCACCCGCGGCGACTCCGCCGTCGCGCTGGCCGACGCTCAGAGCGCGGCCGCGAGCGACCCGGTGTCGGTCGACCCGCTGTGGGAGCTGTCCGCGATCTACACCGCGCTCCGCGATCCCGGTGCCGCCCGCCAGGAGCTCGTCAAGGCAACGACGATCCAGCCCGCCAACCCCGAGTCCTGGGAGCAGCTCGGCGAGTTCGACCTCGCCCAGCATCAAACGATCGTGGCCGTGCTCGAGCTCCAGACCGCGCAGCTGCTCGATCGGAGCTCAGCCATCCTGAACCAGGAGCTCGCGTCCGCCGATCAGGCGCTGTCGCAGTCGGGTCTCAGCGCACCGCCCGCGCCAGCAGGATCCTCTTGAGCAGCGGCGGCCCCTCGGCCGCCCGCACCTGAACCTCGCCGAATCCGAACTCGCCGAGCAACGCCCGCAGCGAGCCCTTCGTATAGAGGTGGAGATGATCTCCGAGCGGGTCGGAGAAGCGCTCGACGCCGCCCAGCGCGACCCGCAGCCGCCCGTGCGACGGCGTGGTCACGAGCAGCCGGCCACGGGGCGCGAGCACCCGCCTGACCTCGGACAACCATCGCGCCGTGTCGGCCACGTGCTCGATCACCTCGCTCGCCCAGACCAGGTCGAACGCGTTGTCCTCGAGCGGCAGCGGGCCGTCGACGGGCGCGAGCCGGAAGTCGAGCGCTGGGTGGTGGGCGCGCGCCCGGGCGAGGGCCGCCTCGGCCACATCGACCCCGATCGCCTGCGCGCCGGCCTGCGCCAGCACCGCAGTGAAATCGCCGGCGCCGCAACCGAGATCGAGCGCCCGGTCGCCGGGGCGGATTTCGGACCGCAGGAACCCGGCGCGAAGCTCGAACGACGGCGGTTCCAGATCGTCGGGGAGGCGCTCCCACAGGTCTTCGAAGTAGTCCCTGATCGCGCGACCGTACCGTGGCCGGGTCCGAGATATCCGGATAGCGCGGTTGCGCTAGTCGACACGGGCGCCCAATCGCGGTTAGAGTCCGCAGGCCGGACTATCGTGCGTCATCCGGACGCCGTCGTGAAAGTCGCCTTCGACAGCCGCCCCACGAAGAGCACCCACGGAGTGGGCCGTTACGCCCAGTGCCTGCTCGAGGCGCTGCGCGAAGACGGCCAGTGCGAGGTGGTCGAGACTCACGAGCCGCGCCGTTGCGAGTTGTTCCACTCCCCGTGGATCGACGGCGCCCTGTTGCGATGCCCGGTCCCGATGGTCGTAACCGTGCACGACCTGGCCCCTCTCATGCGCCACGGCCACTACCTCCGGTCGAGGCTCCGCTTCAAGCTCCGCTACCTCGCGGTCCAGCGCTCCACGCGCGTGATCGTCCCGACCTACGCGGTCGCCGACGCCGTCGAGAACGTGCTCGAGGTCCCGCAGGAGCGGATCGTGGTGATCCCCGAGGCGCCGGCGGCGGCGCTCCACGCTCGCCCCGACGACGAGGTCGCGGCGGTCCGCCACCGGTTCTCGCTGCCCGACCGCTACCTGGTATGGGTCGGCAGCCTGCGGACTCCCGAGCCCCGCAAGCGGGTCGCCGCGCTGACGCGTGCGCAGCGGTCGATGCCGCTGGTCCTGGTCGGACCGACCGCGCCGTGGGCTCACGAGCTTCAAGGCGTCACGCTCACGGGCGCGGTCAGCGACGACGAGTTGGCGGCGATCTACACCGGCGCCCACGCGCTCGTGTTCCCAAGCGACGACGAGGGCTTCGGGCTTCCCCCTGTCGAGGCGCTCGCGTGCGGAACCCCGGTCGCGGCCTGCGACGTCCCCGCGCTCCGCGAGGTCCTCGACGGTCGCGCGGCCTTCAGCGCCGTCGGCGACCTCGACGGACTGGTCGCGGCCGCGGAGTCCGCCGAGCGCCCCGCGCCGCCCCCGCCGGCCTGGACCTGGCAGGACGCGGCGCAAGCAACGTTGCAGGTGTACCGCGAGGCGGCCTCGGTCGCGGACTGCTGGCAGGGAACCCGGCCGAAACATCGGGCCGCCGCGCTGGTTAAAGACGCGTGACGTTTGTCCACCGTCGCACGGTGCGCGCTGCTGCCGCGCCGCTCGTCGCCGCGTTCGCGCTCCTCGCCACGCTCGCGCTCGTGCTCCCGGCCGGCGCCCAGGCGGCCAGGGTCCTCCTGATGGGACCCGCGGGCCACGTGACCGCCCGCAAGAATCCGTTCGTCCCGGCGGCGGCACCCACGCCCGCGCCTAACACCGTTCAGGCGAGTGCAGCCGCCGCGAACCCCACCAAAGTCGAAGAAGCCGCCCCAGAAAACCGTCGCCAGCGAGCTCAAACGCCTGCTGACCTCGGGCGGGATCACCGCCGCGCAGTACGCCACCTACGACTCGAGCTTCAACGCCGCGCTCAGCTCAGAGCGCCGCCTGCGCGGCACCCGCGCCACGGAACTCGAGGCGGTGATCGAGAACCTCCACAACATCGCCGTCGCGGGCAAGCTCACCCCGGGCCGCCTGCCCGCGCTGTTCCTGACGCTGAACATGAACCGCCAGTGGTGGACGACGGGGCCGCTGCTCACCCCGGGGCAGTACGTCCAGTTCTCGGGCTCCCAGCTCGTGTGGGAGTACTACGCGGGCCAGGGGATCGAGCTCCAGGTCCTCGCGACGTTCGGAGAGGCCGACGGGCTGTACACCGCCGGGCCGGCTGATTACGCGCAGATGGAGTCGGTGCTCTCGCAGATCATCCCGCTGGCCGTCAACCGGGCCGGTGGCGTCGTCTGGGAGTACTACTTCCAGTTCGACGGCGGGAAGCCGCCCTGGACGAGCGCGATGTCCCAGGGGACCGGGATCGAGGCCCTGACTCGCGCCTACCTGGCCTCCCACCAAGCCTCCTATCTCCAGCTCGCCCACGAGGCCCTGGCGGTGTTCACGGCGCCCCCGCCGGTTGGGGTTCGCGTGCCGACCGCGCTCGGCGCCTGGTACGTCCAGTACACGTTCGAGCCGAGCACGCTGATCCTCAACGCCTTCCTCCAGTCGCTGATCGGGCTCTACGACTACGCCCAGGTCAGCCACGACCCGCTGGCGCAGCAGCTGTTCGCCGCCGGCAACGCCGAGGCCCAGTCTGAGGTGCCGCACTTCGACACCGGCGCCTGGTCGCTCTACCAGCCCGGGGTAGAGGACACGCTCAGCTACCACGAGCTCGTGACCGGCTTCCTGCAGCAGCTGTGCACGCGGACCGAGGCGCCGGTCTACTGCGTCACCGCGCAGCACTTCACGTCGTACCTGACGACGCCGCCGACGCTCCAGCTGCTCACCCAGAGCGTCCACAAGGGCAAGACCTCGTCGATCTCCTTCCAGCTGTCGAAGTACTCGCACGTCGGGATCGTCGTCATCGGCCCCGGCGGCAACACTCTGTTCTCTACCAGCGCGAGCTTCGGCTACGGCACCCGGTCGTTCACGGTGCCGCCGCTCAAGCACAAGGGCACCTACACGATCCACCTCTCCGCGACCGATCTCGCCGGCAACTTCAACCGGATCGTCGGGACTATTCAGGTGTCGTGAGGCCGGTGCCGGCGAGACGTCGTGATGCTAGTATGCATGTATGCGCCGCACCACGATTTCCCTCCCAGACGAGCTGGCCGACGCCCTCGAGCGTGAAGCCCGCCGCCGGTCGTTGCCCGCCTCGGCTATCGCGCGCGACGCGCTGAGCGACTATCTCGGCTTCGGTCGCGCAGGCGAGAGTCGCGAGCTCCCCTTCGCCGCTCTCGGAGGCAGCGGCCACCACACCACCGCGCGCGATATGGAGGAACTCCTCGAGCGCGAATGGGATCCGGATGCTCGCGGTCGTTGACGCCGGCCCGCTCTATGCGACGGCGGATTCCGACGACGCCGACCACGAGCAGTGCCGAGAGACCCTGTCGCGAGCCGACCTGCGGCTGGTCATACCTGCGCTCGTCGTCGCCGAGGCGACTTACTTCATCGGCGGTCGGCTAGGAGCGCGCGCTGAGGCGGCCTTCCTACGCGGCCTCGGTGCCTTTGACGTCGAAGGCCCCGCCGCCGATGACTTCGATCGGATGGCGGAGCTTGTCGAGACGTACGCCGATTTCCCACTTGGAGGTACGGACGCCAGCGTGATCGCGCTTGCCGAGCGGATCGGAGCCGGGATCGTGATCACGCTCGACCGCAGGCACTTCGCCGCCGTCAAGCCGCGCCACCGCGAGACTCTCGAGCTGCTCCCTTAGCGCCGAGGCTCTCGACCATCAGCGTCACGGGGCCGTCGTTGACGAGCTCGACGGCCATCATCGCCCCGAACACGCCTCGCTGAGCGCCCAGGCGCTCGCAGAACCGCTCATACAGCGGCTCGGCCTGCTCGGGCGCGGCGGCCGCGACGTAGCTGGGCCGGTTGCCGCGCCGGGCGTCGCCGTACAGCGTGAACTGGCTGACGCACAGCACATCGCGGTCGCCAAGCGGCTCGTTCATGCGCCCATCGGCGTCGGGGAAGATCCGCAGCGCCCTGACCTTGTCGGCGAGCCAGTCCGCCTCGCGCTCGGTGTCCTCGTTCCCCACGCCAAGGAGCACGAGCAGCCCGGGTCCGATCTCAGACACGACCCGGCCGTCTACCGAGACCGAGGCGCGGCCCACACGCTGGACGAGCGCCCTCACCGGCCCGCTAGTCGCGCAGCTCGGCGGCGGCGTGTTCGGGCGGGACGATGTTCATGTTCACGCCGGCCCCCAGCTCGAGGCCGGCGAGATGCCCGAGGCGCGGCAGGATGTCGATCCGCCAGCAGAAGTGCTCGGCCCCGCGTGGCGCCGTCCGCACCCACAGGTTGAGCGGCGGGCTCGCGCCGAGTCGGGCCGCCAGCCTCGACAGCGCCTGATGCAGCATCCGGGCGCCGGTCGGCCCGTCATCCTCGAACCGCGCGCGCGGCGTCCGCGGCGCGATCATCAGCTGGAACGGCACCCGAGAACCGTAGGGCGCCATCAGCACGGCCTCGTCATCGATCGCGACGATCCGCTCGCGCCGGCGAACCTCCTCCTGGACCAGGTCGGCGAGCAGGTTGCCGCCCATCGTCCGGGTGGCATAGGCGCCGAACCGCTCACGCTCCCGCGCGATCCCCGCCGGCACGAAGTCGAGCGCGTACAGCTGGGCGTGAGTGTGCGGCAGCGACGCGCCGGCCTCGCGTCGCTCGTTGACGATCACGTGCACGTAGGACGCCTCGTCGTGGGTCCGGATCCGCTCGCGCCACACCTCCACCGCCCCGACGACCTGGTCGGGCGTCAGGTGCGACAGCGAGCTGACGGTGTCGGGTGCGTTGACGATCACCTCGTGCGCGCCGTGCGCCGGGCCTGCCCAGAACAGGTCGGGCTTGGCGTCGGGTTCGGGCTGAGGAGAGTTGTCGCTGAGCGCCGGGTACAGGTTGGGCACAACTCGGACGGTCCACCCCGGCGTGTCGGGCGGGCCGCCGTTCGGTCGGACGGCGTAGACCTCGGGTGGCGTGCGGTCCTCGTGGCCCTCGGCGAACGAGTCGGTGTCCCGCTCGACCACGGGCGCCGGCGTCGCGCTCAGCCCGCCACCGGGACGCTGGGCCCTGTCGCCGGCAACGATGGCTCGGAACCCCGTCAGCGGGTCGATCCGGATCTCAGGCATCGTCGGGGCCCCCACGGCCCTCAATCAAGCAGCTTCTCCATCGCCACGTGCTCGATCCCTGCCTCCCAGAACAGCCGTCCCCGCGCGCGGTATCCAGCCTGCTCGTACAGCTCGCGGGCGTAGGTCTGCGCGTGGAGCACAAGTCGCCGCGCCCCGCCGGCGCGTGCCTCGGCGTCGGCCGCCTCGAGCAACGCGGTGGCGATTCCCTGCCGACGTGCGGACATGCGCACGGCGAGCCGGCTGAACTGCGCGGTCGTCCCGACCAGCAGGATCCGGCACGTCGCGAGCACCTCCCCTTCGCGCATCGCGACCAGATGGATTCCTTCGTGATCGCGCCCGTCGAGCTCATCCCGCTCGGGAACGCCCTGCTCGACGCAGAACACGGCGTGGCGGAGCTCGAGCGCAGCCGCCATCTCTTCCCTGCTGCGCGCCCGGCGGATCTCATACACGGCAGTCCCTGTCACGAATCACAGCTTGCCACACGGGCCCGCCGGTTTTCCCGGGTCGGCCTTCGACCATGCCGCGAGCGAGGCCACGATGTGCCCTCGACCATGCCGAGAGCGAGGCTCACAGGTTCGCTGGACGACGCCCGGAGCGAGGCCGAGATCCCCGTCCGGCAGCCCTCGCGCCCGATCCCACTGGGCCCGAGACAACGAAACGGAAGCGCGCCGGGCTGCCGGACGGGGCTTCGGCCGAAACGCCGGGCCCGGGACCGACCCTTCAGCCGAAGCGACCTGCTTTAATGGGGAGGCCATTCCTCCTAGCCGGGTGGCGGCGAGGGGGCATCCGTTTTAGAGGGTAAGTCCTCGCCGTGCACGGCCTCTAGCGAGACCGCCTGAGTCGCACGTTGTATCTCCGCGGCTCGCATTTCGACACTCCAACCTTTCGATCTGTATGGGTGATTCCACCCCGTTTCCCAGTCCTGCCGCGATTGCGCGCGCGGAGCTATTCACGCGCGAACGCTACGTATACGAAGGCGAGTCGCTCGAAGACGCCCTCGCGCCCGGGTCTGCGCGCAGACACGCGCTTGACGCTGCGCTGGCCGAGCTGGACGCTGGGGCGGACAAGCCGTCGATCGAGTGGCGCCGCCACTACTCGCTGCTGCTCGGCCTCGAGCGGCTGCTGTCCGAGGAGGAGCCGCACCTCGCCGACGGCACCGTGCTCTCGGCCCACCAGGTCGACGCGCTGTCGGGGACGCTGACCGCGCTTCTCGCCGAGGCGCAACGCAACGGCAACGGCTTT
Source organism: uncultured Solirubrobacterales bacterium (assembly GCA_963701945.1). GTDB lineage: Bacteria > Actinomycetota > Thermoleophilia > Solirubrobacterales > Solirubrobacteraceae > Palsa-465. Next base: position 21,996 of record CAVPBV010000011.1, read on the forward strand.
GCGGCCGCGCCGCCGCCCCCGGAGCCGGTCGATCTCGTCTCCGCGGCGATCCCGGGCGAGGAGGACTCCGACCTCGACGGCGCCGAGGCCGACCTCGACGGTCCAGACGCCGACCTCGACGGTCCAGACGCCGACCTCGACGGCCCAGACGCCGACCTCGACGGCGCCGACGCCGACGGCGAGGACGAGGAGCCTCAGGACTGGCAGGAGGAGGGTGGCGAGCTCGACGCCGACGTCCAGCTCGACGAGCGCCCCGAGGATCCCAACGCCGACCGCCGCTTCTGGTTCGAGCACGCGACCGGCGCCGGCAAGACGGTCGCCGCGCTCGGGTTCGTCGAGGGCTCGCGCACCGGTGGTGTGCTGATCCTCACCCACCGCCGCAACCTCGTCGACCAGTTCAACGGCGAGCTCCGCGACCGCGGCTACCGCGACCGGATCAGCCCCCCTCTGCTGAAAGGCAAGGACGCCGCCAACGGTCCCGTCACGGTGGAGACCTACCAGTGGTTCGTGCGCAACGCCGGCAAGATCTCCGACGCCTACACGATCGTGATCTGTGACGAGGCCCACACCGCGCTCGGCGAGAAGACCTCGGGCGCGATCCGCGCCTGGTCGGGTCCGATCTTCATCGGCATGACCGCCACCGGCGCGCTGATCGCCCGGCACGTCACCGACCTGTTCCCGACTCAGACCTCGCGCTTCGACCTCGCGCAAGCGGCGCGGCGCGGCGTGATCGCGCCGCTGCGCTGCATCCGGATCCCCCCGGGCCCGGGGGTGCGCACGATCGCCAAGGTGCCGCTGCGGCGCGGCGAGGTCGACACCGAGTTCGACCAGGAGATGCTGGCCGAGCTGCTCGACCAGACGCCCTTCAACATGGCGATTGCCGACCTGTACAAGACGCGCTTCAACAACGTCCCCGGCGTCGTCTACGCCGCCGGCGTGCGCCACGCCTACAACGTCGCCAAGGCGTTCCAGGACATGGGGATGAAGGCAAAGGGCGTGTCCGGCGAGACGCCCAAGCGCCAGCTCGCGCGGATCCTCGCCGACTACGAGTCGGGCAAGATCGACGTGCTCGTCAACGCCCAGCTGCTGGCCGAGGGATGGAACAGCCCGCGGGCCACGATCTGCATGCACCTCGCGCCGACGGCGTCCAAGCGGATCTACCAGCAGCGCGTCGGACGCGTCACCCGGCGCCACCCGGGCAAGGAAGCCGGAATCGTCGTCGACTTCGTCCACCCCGCGACCAAGCACGACGACCCGGTCGTGACCCTGCACTCGCTGCTCGACCGCGACGTTTACCGCGGCGGCGCGATCGTCGTCGGGCCGGTACGCCGGGGTCGAGGACGGCGAGTTCGGGTCGAGCGCCGAGTGCTGCCGGTGACGCCCGATCCCGAGCGGCGCGCACAGGTATTCGAGCGCGAGCTCTGGCGGATCGCGGTCGAGCACCTCGACTACGGCGAGCAGCACGTGTGGGCGGCGCTCGCCGGCGCCCGCGTCGCGCCCAACGGCTGGCGCCGCGCCAAGGCGATGCTCCACTTCGACCGCGGTGGCGAGCTCAAGCGGCGGTTCCTGCTCACGGCGGTGCAGCGGAACCGGAACTCGCAGTTGCGTCTCCGGGCCTTGCAGGAGATCGCCACGTCGCGGGATGCCGAGGCGTTCGATACTGCGATCGACATCATGGCCGGCTGGCCTCGCGACGAGCGGCGCGAGGGCGTGAAGATCATGCTCCAGGCGCTCGCCGAGCGCCGCATCGGCCGCCGCGACCAGGCCAACGCGTGGATCTGGCGGATGGCCGAGTACACGCGTGAGGTGCATGAGGAGTACGCGGTGCAGCGCTGGCCGGAGACCAAGCGGCTGCTGGGTCTGCTCGTCAACTCGAGCGGGGCCGCGCACGCGCGGAACGCGCGCCGGCTCGTCCACGCCGCGCGCAAGGAGGACCGCCGGCTGTCGGCGGCACTGCTCGCGGCCGCGCTGGCGCACACGCCGGAGGCCGAGGAGGCGCTGCGCGGTGCGCGCACGCGGATGGCCCGCAAGCCGGCGGCGCTCGCGCGCGAGCTGCTTCGCAACTTCCCGAAGGGCAGGCGCGGCAAGAGCCGCCGCAAGCGTAAGACGCCGACAGGCGCGCCCGGGACGGGAGCGCGCCCGCAGGCAGCCGTCGCGACCGCGACACGGAACGGCGACGAACAGACCGCGAACGACGACATCGTCGAGATCGACGTCGAAGTGGAGGTCGATGACGACGATGACGACGACCTCGACGTCGGACCCGCGCGCGATGATGACGACGACGATTCCGACGTCGACGACGACTCCGATACCGACGACGACTCGGACGACGACGACTCGGACGACGATGACGACGATGACGACGACTCGGATGACGACGACGAGGACGACGACCTCGACTCCGCCGCCGACGAGCCCGACGAGCCGCACGACACCGAAGCCGCGGCCTGATCGCCTCCTAACCAATCTGTAAAACGCGTCCCGGCGTCCGCGGCGCGCCCGCCACGACCGTATAAGCATGGAGAGCATGCTTATGTGGATCGGGCGGTGGCAGCGCGGCCAGTTTGTCGCGTTTTACAGGGTCATTGTGGCCGCTCGGTAGCCTCAGGCGCCCGCGGAGAGGTGAACCTCACCCGCATCGAGTGCGACCTCGCCCGCGTCGGTCCTGACCACCAACCGGCCGTCGCCGTCGATGCCGGCGCCCTTCCCCGTCTGCCCGCCCCACCGCACCACGCGGCCGAGTAACGCGTCGCGCGCCCGCACCACGTCCAGCACCGCGTCGACATCCGCCTCCAGCCACCGCTCGAGCGCGCGGAGCAACGCCTCCAGCGTCGGCTCGATCGCGGTCGGCTCGAGGCCGAGCGTGCCGGCGCGGTCTCGCAGATCGGGCGGGAAGTCCGAGGCCCGCAAAGCCACGTTGACGCCGATCCCGACGACCGCCCAGCCCTCCTGGAGACGAGCCTCGACGAGGATTCCCGCCACCTTCCGCCCGTCCACCACGACGTCGTTGGGCCATTTGATCGCCGCAGCCGACCCGGCGACCTGCGCGATCTCCGCGACCGCCACCCCCGCCACCAGCGGCAGCAGCCGCGGTGGCTCCCGGACCACGATCGAGCACAGCAGGGCCTGCCCTGCCGGCGCGGACCACGTCCGCCCCTGGCGCCCCCGGCCGGCCGACTGCTCGCTCGCGGTCACGAGCGTGCCGTCCGGCGCGCCTCGGCCGGCGAACTCGCGGGCGCGGGCGTTGGTCGAGTCGGTCAGGCGAAAATGCGCCCTCGGGTTGCCGAGCCGCCGCCCGCCCTCTCCGGGTCGCGTCACGATCACCCTCGCGTCACGATCACCCTCGAGCGACTCACCCTCGAGCGACTCACCCTCGAGCGACGGTCGTGCGCTGCGCCTGGCGGTCGCGTTCCACGCACGCGAGGGCGTCGACACGCTCGTTGAGCTCGACGCCGGCATGCCCGGCCACCTTCACCCACTCGATCTCGTGGCGCGAGACCTCCGCCAGCAGCTCCTGCCACAGCTCCCTGTTCTTGACCGGCTGCTTGCCGGAGGTCGTCCAGCCGTTCCGCTGCCAGCGGGCGATCCAGCCGTTCGTGAACGCGTTCTTGACGTAGCTCGAATCGAGGTGAATCCGCACCCGGCACGGCTTCCTCAGCGCCCTGAGCCCCTCGACGACGCTTTTCAGCTCCATGCGGTTGTTGGTCGTGAGCGACTCGCCACCGGACACCACGCGCTCGTGCTCGCCGCTGCGCAGGAGCGCGGCCCATCCTCCCGGGCCGGGATTGCCCGAGCACGCACCGTCCGTCCATAGCTCGACCTCGGTCACGGCAACTGGATCCGGAGTTCGTCGTCGACGTTCAGGTCGAGCCGCGCCGCGGCGTCGCCCTGGTTGACCGCCACCGCCAACCGACGGTCGGAGTCCTCGTAGAGGATGAGCTCGCCGGCGCCGGCGTCGGCGAACGTGCTCACGTACTGGACGCGCTCCGATCGACCCGAGGCGGCCGCCACCTCAACCGCGGCGCCCACCTCGAACGAAGGCTCCTCCACGTCGAGCCCGACGTTGCCGAACCGGTCGATGTAGAGCACGTGCGCCACGAGAACGCCGTCCACAATCCGTGCGCGGGGCAGCTCCAGAGCGACCAGCTCGTGAGGATCAAACGGCGTGCCGGCGTCCGATAGCACAGAGCCACCGGCGAGCCGCGCCGCCACCGGGGCGAAGATGTCGCGCCCGTGGAACGTGGCGGAAACGGACGGCAGCGCGAACGGCGAGCGCCCGATATCGACCGCTTCGACGACTCCTCCGGCACGAGCGCCCGCGAGCGACAGCAGCCCGTTGTCGGGGCCAACGAGTAGCCGCCCGTCCGCGACCCGGAGCGCGACGCCCCGACGAGAACTCCCGACGCCTGGGTCGACGACACATAAATGCACGCCCACCGGGAGATACGGCAACGCACCACGCAGGATCACCGCCCCCGCCCGCACGTCCCCTCGCGGGACCCAGTGGACGAGGTCGATGACACGCGCCTCGGGGCAGATCCCCGCGATCACCGCGTGGCAGACGCCGACGAAGTCGTCCTCGAGCCCGTAGTCCGAGAGAAACGTGATGATCGGGACGCTCACGGGCGCGCGACCGCGTCAGCCAGCAAAGCCTCGACAAGCCCGTCGATGTCGTGCCGGCTGGCCTCGACGTCGGGTTCGAGTCCGCGCTCGCGCAGCGTTGCGCTCGTCACCGGGCCGATGCTGACCAGCCGCGCCCGCAGTCGGGCCGGATCCGAGCCGCGACCCAAGAGACTCGAAGAAAAACCGGACGGTCGATGACGACGTGAACGTCACGTAGTCGGCCTCGGCGACCGCGGCACGCTGGGCCTCGGTCAACGGCGAAGCGACCGTCTCGTATAGCGCGAGCACGTCGACTTCGGCCCCGCGCTCGCTGAGCGCCTCCGGCAGCACGTCCCGCGCCTCCGCCGCACGCGCCACCAGGGCCCGCTTCACGTCAACGCCGGCGAGCGCCTCGACCAACCCCTCCGCCACGAACCGCTCCGAAGGGACCACGTCGGCGATCACACCGAACTCACGCAGGGCACCAGCCGTCCCCGGCCCGATCGCGGCGACCTGAGCGCCCGCCAGAGCCCGAGCATCGAGCCCCGCGTCGTACAGCCGAGAGAACAGCAGGCGCACTCCGTTCGGGCTGGTCAGGCACACGAGGTCGTACCCGGCGAGAGACGGCGCCGGACCGTCAAGCGGCACGATCCGGATTGCCGGCGCCTCGATCACGACCGCGCCGAGATCGGACAGCCGGCCGGCCAGCCCGCTCGCCTGGGCGCGCGCCCGCGTCACCGCCACAGAAATCCCCGCGAGCGGCCGCGACTCGAACCACGCCAGCCGCTCCCGCAGCCCCGCGACCGCGCCCACGACCACGAGCGCAGGTGCGCGGACGCCGGAATCAATGGCCACCGACGCAATCGTCGAAAGCGTCCCCACGACCACCCGCTGATCGGGCAGCGTCCCCCGCTCGACCACGGCCGCCGGCTCGGACGACGAACGACCGCCACTGACCAGCGCCGAGGCGATCTCCGGCAACTGCCGCACGCCCATGTAGAACACGAGCGTCCCCGGGAACGCCGCCAGCGCCGCCCAATCCAAGGCCGACTCCGGCTTCGAAGGGTCCTCGTGGCCCGTGACGAACGCGACCGCGCTCGCGGCGTCTCGGTGGGTGACGGGGATGCCGGCGTAAGCGGGACCGGCGACACCGGCGGTCACACCCGGCACGATCTCGAACCCCACACCCGCCGCAACCAAAGCCTCGGCCTCCTCGCCGCCGCGGCCGAACACGAACGGATCCCCGCCCTTCAGTCGCACAACCATCGCCCCGGCAACCCCATGAGACACCAACAACCCCGAGATCTCGGACTGGGGCATCGACGGCCCTCCGCCCTCCTTGCCGGCGTAGATCAGCGTCGCGTCGGACCGCGCGCCCTCCAAAGCGGACGCCGGGATCAACCGGTCGTAGACGATCACGTCGGCCGAGGCGATCAACTCGAGCGCCCGGGCTGTCATCAGCCCCGGGTCGCCCGGACCCGCGCCCACCAAATACACCGTCACGACAGCAACTCCGCCGCCCCGGCCGCCAGCAGCCGCTCGGCAACCGCAGCGCCCAGCCCGTCGCGGGCGCCGCACAACCGATCCCTGATCCACGCCGAACCATCGGGACGCCCCACCCACGCTGTCAGCTCGAGCACGTCGCCCGAGCCCTCCGACGCCACCCGAGCGTACGCGCCGACCGGCGTGTTGCAGGACGCGCCCAACATTCGCGTCAACTCGCGTTCCGCCATCACGCACGCGGTCGCATCAAAATCGACGAGACCAGACACCGCCGCCACCATCTCAGGACGAGCCTCGACAGCCAGCGCCCCCTGGCCCGCAGCCGGAACGAGCTCGTCCAACACGCCATCCACCGCGTCTATCCGCCCGAGCCGCGCCAATCCCGCCACCGCCAGCACAAGCGCGTCGCACTCACCGGAGGCCAGCTTCCGCAACCGCGTGTCGACGTTGCCTCGCAAATCGACCACCGACACATCGTCACGAAAAGCGCGGATCTGCGCCGCCCGCCGCAGCGAGCTCGTTCCCACCCGGGCTCCCGGAGCAAGCGCGGACAACGAGACACCCCCACAAAGAGCATCCCGCGGATCCTCGCGAGCCGGAATCGCCACCAGCGCCAGGCCGGGGGCGAGCTCCGCGGGCACGTCCTTCGCCGAGTGCACGGCGACATCAACCTCGCCCGCCAACAAAGCCCGCTCCAGCTCCGAGACCCACCGCGACTTGTCGCCGACAGGACCTGCCGCTTCGACCTTCACCAGCGAGTACTCCACCCCGAGCCGATCCCCGACCCAGGCCGCCTGCGCGAGCGCGAGCGCGCTCCCACGCGTCCCGATCCGGATCAACGCTGCTGCTGGCGGAGCCGGCGCCGCGAGTCGAGATCGCGGACCTCGCCGACCGAACCCGGCGTGCCGCTCTCGACCTCGAGACCGAACAGGTCCCGGATCAGCGCCATCCGGGCGTGGACGCGGTCGTCCTGCAGTTCCTTGAGCCGCGCGGTAGGCGCGGCCAAAAGCCGGTTCACGATCGCGCGGGCGAGAGCGTCGACCCGTTCGAGATCGCGATCCGACAACGCGTCCCATTTCCCCGCGTTCTCGGCCACGACCTCCGAAGCGATCTCACTGCCATGAGCCCGCAGAGCCGCCAGCGTCGGAAGCACCTCGAGCGACCCGAGCCAGACGGCGAACCGCTGGATCTCCTCCTCGATGATGCCCTCGGCCTTACGCGCCTCAGCCTGGCGCACCTTGCGATTGCGCGCGATCACCGCCTGCAGGTCGTCGACGTCGTAGAGCGACACGCCGTCGATCTCGCCGCAGGCGGCGTCGATGTCGCGTGGGACCGCGAGATCGATCAGCAGCAGCGGACGGCCTCCGCGCAGCCTCATCACCTCGGACAGCTCCTCGGCCTCGAGCAGCAGATGCGGCGAGGCGGTGGCGGCGACGAGGATGTCGGCGCGCTCGAGCGCCTGGGGCAGCTCGTCGAAGCTCATGCTCTCCCCGCCGTAGCGCCGGGCCAGCGAGATCGCGCGGTCGCGCCGGCGACTGGCGACAAACACGGGCCGGCCGCCATTGTCCGACAGCGCCCGGGCGGTCAGCTCACCGGTCTCGCCGGTGCCGACGATCACGACCATCCGACCGATGAGCTCGCCCAGCTGCTCGCGCGCGAGCGCCACAGCGACCGCCGGGAGGCTCAGCTGGCGCTCGCCGATCGCGGTTTCGGTGCGCACGCGCTTGCCGGTCTCCAGCGCCGCCTTGAACAGATGATTGGTGAGCGGCCCGACGGTCTCGCCGCCGATCGCGGCCTCGTACGCCCGCTTGACCTGGCCCTGGATCTCGGCCTCGCCGACGATCATCGAGTCCAGGCCGGCGGTGACGCGGTACAGGTGCCGGGCCGCGTCGCAGTTGCGCAGCGAGTAGATCGCCGGGGTCAGCTCGGTCGGCCGGATGCCAGCCTGACTCGCGAGCATCGCCAGCGCGCGGCTCTCCGCCTCGACCGGGTTGCCGACGACCACGTACAGCTCGGTCCGGTTGCAGGTCGAGATCGCGACCGCCTCGTGCACCTCGCCCGTCCCCCGCAGGTCGCGCACGAACTCCGCGCCCCGGGCGTCGAGGAGGGCCACGCGCTCGCGCACCTCGACCGGCGCGGTCTTGTGCGAGACCCCGATCGCGAGCAGTTCGCTCACGCCACCACCCTCACGCCACCACGCTCACGCCACCGGCTCTCGCTCGCGGTCCGAATCGCGCGCGGCCCGCTGCGCCTCCACGTCGCGGCGCAGCTCGGTCAGCTCGCGCTCGGTCCGCGACAGCCGCGTGGCCATGATCCCCACATACACAAGCAAGATCGCCACGAACACGATGTATGCGCCGGCCACGTACTTCCCCGCCGAATGCAGGGGAAGCGCCGGGGCGACCGCAAAAACCGCAAGAACGCTCATGACGGAGCAGCGCTCCTCTTCAGCGGCGCCACCGAGTCCTCGCCGAGCAGCATGCGCCGGAGAGCGCGCACTTGCATGCGGGTGGCCTTGGCCGCCATCTCGTATTTCCACAAGGTCACGTACAGCAGCGCAACCCCGATCAGCGCCACCAGGAACGTCAACCGCATCGAGCCCGGCAGGTTGCCGCCCGTGAGGGTCAGCACGCGCGGGTGGACGTACTGCTGGGCGGCCCGGACCGCGATGAAGTTCAGCGGAACGAACGCGCCGGCGACGACCGCGAATACGGCCGCGTAGCGGGACTGGCGCTCGGGATCCTCGATCGAGAAGCGGAGCGGCTGGTAGGTCGCAAACAGGAGCATCACGATCAGGAACGAGGTCAGCGTCGGGTCGCTCCACACCCACCAGTGGCCCCATGACGCCTTGGCCCAGATCGTGCCGGTGAACAGAGTCCCGATCCCGAAGATCAGCGCCATGTGAATCGCGACGTAGGAGCGGATGTCCCACTTGCGATCGCCGGTCTTCAGGTACATCGCCCCGAGCACGCCGCCGAACACGAATCCGCACAGCGCCGTGATCGCCAGCGGAACGTGGATGTAGAAGATCTTCTGGATGAAGCCCTGGTTGGCGTCCAGCGGGGCGTAGAAGAACGTCAGCGCCAGCGCCGCCGTGATCGTGGCGGCGGTCACTAGTGAGAGGCCGCGGAGCCCGCGGCCGTAAGTCGTCAAAGCCTTAGTCCTCCAGGAGAAAGTCGAAGACAGCGTAGGACAGGAGGGCGAACACCACATCATAAAGAGCGAGGATCGCCACCCACCTCCCCGGCGGCCACGTCGACCCATGCACGGCCAGCAGCGGCCCCGCCCCACGCGCCATCCCGATCAGCGCCGGGAGCAGCAGCGGCAGGCCGATGATCGGGCCGATCAGATCGCGCGCCCGGGTCTGGACGGCGATCGCCGACACCAGCGTCCCGATCACCGCCAGCGCGACGTCCCCGAGCAACAAAACCGCGATCAGGCCTGGCAGCACAGGTCCGAGCGACGGGCCGAGCAGCAACAGCCCGAACGCCGGCACCGCGATCACCTCCAAAACCACGAGAAACAGGAACAGCGCCGTCGCCTTGGCCACCAGGAGCGCGGAGCGGTCGACCGGCGCCAACAGAAACGCATCGAAACCGCCCTGCTCGCGCTCGGCGACGAATAGCCGGTTGATCCCGAGCATCGCCGCGAACAGCAAAGTGACGGTCAACACGCCCGCGGCCAGCTGCCCGCTGATTGTGTCCTGGTTCAGCCCGAAGTGGAAGATCACGAACGTGACGATCGCGAACAGGACCATCGCCGGCAGCGTCTCGAACCCGCGGAGTTCGAGCAGCAGGTCCTTCCGCAGCACGGTCAGAACGGTCCTCATCGCGCGGCCCTCATACGTACAGCCGCTTGACCGCAGCCGAGTCCAGGTGATCCGGGCTCGTCACGAAGGCCGCTCGCCCGTCTTCGAGCCCCAAAACAACATCCGCTTCGGCGAGCGCGGCCTGTGGATCGTGGCTGGTCAGAACCCGTGTGGCCCCAGAATCGCGCCCGATCAGCGGCGCCACCAACTCCACAGCCGACGGGTCGAGATTGGCGAGCGGCTCGTCGAGCAGCAGCAGCGGCGGGGCGTGGAGCACGGCGCGGCAGACGGCCACGCGCTGCAAGAGACCCCGCGAAAGCAGCCGCACGGGCTCATCGGCTCGCTCCCTCATCCCGACAACGGAAAGCAACTCCTCGACTCGCTCCAACCCCACCCCGTGCAGCCGCGCGTGGTACGACAGGTTCTCGCGACCGCTCAGGTCGCGGTACAGCAGCGGGTCGTGCGCGAGCAGGCCGACCCGCCCCCGCACCGCGAACCCACGCCGCGGTAGCGCTTCGCCGAACACGAGGACCTCGCCGGCGTGCGGCCGGAGCAGCGTGGCGAGGATTCGCAGCAGCGTCGACTTGCCGGCGCCGTTGCGCCCCAGCACGGCTAGCGTCGATCCCGCCGGCACCTTCAGCGACACATCCCGGAGCACGGTCCGCTCACCGAAGTGGCGGTACAGCCCGCGCAGCTCAATGGCCGGGGGTTGGTCCACCCTCGTGCTGGAGCGTCGTCACCACGTGCCCGAGCGTCGGGCCGATGACCGGGAACAGCTCGCCGATCGCCTTGGGGTTGCCCGGGAAGTTGACGATCAGAGTGCGGCCCGCGATCCCCGACACGCCGCGCGAGAGGATCCCCATCGGGGTGTGCTTGAGCGCCTCGGCCCGCATCGCCTCGGCAAACCCGGGCGCCTCGCGCTCGATCACGGCCCTGGTCGCCTCGGGCGTCACGTCGTCGTGGGTGAAGCCGGTGCCGCCGGTGGTGAAGATCAGCGCGATCCCGTCGCGCGTGTGGCGACGCAGGACCTTCTCGATCGCCTTGCGGTCGTCGGCGACGACCTCGCGGGCAACGATCTCGGCCCCCGCGGCCTCCGCCAGGTTGGCCAGCGCCGCACCGGAGCGGTCGTCGGCGTTGCCGGCGGCCACGGAGGTTGAGACGGTGATGATCGCGGTCTTCATCAGCAGGGCACTCATGAACGGGTCGGGGGCACAGGGTAGGGTTTTGCCCGCGATCTTCGCCGCCCGGATCCCGGGAACGGATGGGCAGGCGCCGCGGGGCGATCACGATCTCCGGCCCACATCCGGGCCCGTGACGCCGGCAAACCACCCCAAAGCGGCCGATTGCTAACCCAATCGCAACCGCGCCGACGGTACGTTGCCGCCCGGTCTATCGCTCTGGCCGGGAGCAGAAAGGAAGTGTGCGATGAAGAAGGTCTTCACCGCGGTGGTTATTGCTGTCGGCCTGTCGGTGTGCTCGGTGGCTGTGGCGGTTGCCGCCGTCAGCTTGAACGGCACGTACAAGACGACGATCCAATCGACGGCATTGGGCGGCGCGCTCAACGGGACGTGGACGGTCAAGCTCGAGCACGGCACCTACCACGTCGCCGACAACGGCCACCCGATCGTTCACGGCACGTACACGATCAAGGGCAACAAGATCAGGCTCAAGGACACCGGTGGCGAGGGCAAGTGCCCCGGGACCGGCGTCTACAAGTTCAAGGTGAGCGGGGCTTCGGTCACCTTCACGAAGGTGCACGATCCGGCCGCAGCCTGCATCGGCCGGCGGACGGTGCTGACCTCAGGTCCGTTGACAAAGGTGAGCTGACTCGGCTCAGCAGTTGTCACCGAGCCGGTTATCCGGTCGGCTCGGTGACCACCTGCTGGGAGATCCGCCCGCGGCGGAGCACGAGCGACAGGTGCCCGTGCAGCGTGAGCGTGTAGCCGTCGTCGGTGAGCGAACCGACCGGCCCGAACGTGATGCCGAACTCACGCGGTCCCATCATCCGCGGGCGTGCCCGGGCCAGAAGCAGCTGAGCCTGACCGGGCACCATCGGCCCCGGGCAGCGCGTCCGCCATGGGCTCGAGTCGAAGAAGCCGCCGGACGCGCCAACGGCCGGTTGCAGGGACACGAACAGCTGACCGAGCGGCGCGTCATCTGAGCATGCGCCGGGCTGGGTGAGATTGGACTCGATCCGCGCGGAATTCGTCCAGGCGACCGATCCGGCCACCGTGATGCCGTGCCGGGCGCCACCTCGAATCTGGCGAAGCGCGGTGAGGAAATCGCCGTACGGCAGGCTCGCCGGACCGGTGGCGATCAGCTCGCCGACCGCCCCACCCGCGGCCGGCAGCGCGATCCCGAGCGTGCCGGACGCTCCGCATGCGTCGAGCAGCCGGCAGACGGTCGGGTCGGCCGTTCCCTGCACGCTGCCGGTCAGCTGTCCGGCCAACCGGGCGACGCTCAGCCGCTCGGTGACCACCCGCATCTGCTCCGTCTTGATCCCCGGCGGGAAGGCGGTGCTGGAGCCCTGTCTCGACGGCTTTCCCAGCGTCAGCACGAGCGTCGAGCTGACCGTGCCCGCGAACCCGTGGGAGGCAAATGAGTTATTGGCCTGCAGATCGACGACGGTCCGGCCGTGCAGCGCGGCCTGGAGCGAGATCGTCGCCTTCGGGCCTGCGCCGGCCAGGTCGCCGTCGAGCGGGCCGGCGCAGCGCGTCGAGAGCAGCGACCCGCCGGGCTGGAGCACCGAGATCGTCAGCGTGCGGCCGCGGATCGTCGCCGACGGTGCCCCCAGCGACGGGGCCTCCGCGTCGGCGCACAGTCCGGCCGGCTGTCCGGCGACCGAGCGCTCGACCTCGGACACCGTGGTGTATCCATCGAGACCAGGGCTTAGGGAGAGGAAGGCCATATGGCCGATCCGGCCGTGCCGCCGGTAGGTCTCGACGCTCAGGTCGCCCGATCGGGAGCGAAACACGATCGTCCCCGAATAGCCGCACAGCCCGGCGGCGGCGCAACCGGTGGCAGCGTCGCCGTGGAACGTAACCGTGAGCTCGCCCGCCACGTCGACCGGGACGTCGGCCTGAGACACGCGCTTGGCGCCGCTCGGAACGCCGAAGGCGTACAGGAACGAGGACGATACGCCGCTCTGAGCCGCCGCCGGAGACGAGCCCACGAGCGCGGCCAGGGCGACCACCGCGATCAGGAGCGCCTCGGCCCGCCTCACGGCCGCACCACCGAGATCGTGCCGGCGTGGATCTGCTCGAGGGCCAGCGACAACCCTAGGGCGCCCCCGCGAGAGCCGACGTAGCCGACGCCGCTGAAGCCTCCGGGGTTGGTCAGCGACACGACGGTTTGACGTCGGAGGAGGTCGGCCGGGCTCACCGCACCGGTCGCGAGCCCCCCGATGACGTCGAGCTCCCCGAAGACGTTGCCGATCACGTCGGTGTCGGTCGGGCCGGGGCAATGCGTGCGCAGGGCCACCGATCCGGACGGTTCAATCAGGGTCGCGCTAACGCCGCGACGAGCCCCTAGCGGAATGAACTGCACCAGGGCCCGGCCGCCGGTCGCGGAGTCCTGGCAGCGCAACCCATCCCCGCCGGAGAACGACTCGGTCACCACCGTCCCGACGCCCACCCCGGTGATGGCGCCGAAGCGAAGGCGCCCGCGTCTCAGGTCGGCGATCGCACGACGGGCACTGACCCTGGTCTGCACCGTTCGCGACGCGGACAGAACCAGCTCGTTCTGGGGCTGCAGTAGCGACAACCCCAGCGTCCCGGTGGCGCCACAGGAGTCGAGCGCGGCGCAGAACGGGTCGGGTTCGCCCGAGAACGAGGTCTCGAGCGCTCCGGGGAGGCTCGAGACCCGGTAACGGAGCGTCACCTGCTCGACCAGCTGCTTCCGGGGCGGCGGAGGACCCAGGGACGACCCGCTCGAGCCGCTCGTCTGGCTCTCGCCTGAGGAGCTTGGTCTCATCACCACGGTGGAGACAAGCGTCCCGCTGAACGGTCCCGCCACGAACGACTGGCTGCCGCGCAGGTCGAACGAGGGCCGCCGGCCGCCGGACTTCCTGACCGCCAGGCGCAGGCCGGCTAGGTCCTGGGCGAGCGGGCCGGCACACCTCCCGCTGGATATCGGAGGCTGGACCCGGGCCTGAAGGCGCCCGTGCTCCTCACGCCCGATGGCCAGATTGGCGGGAGCGTTCGTCGGGAGGTCCACGCATTCGTCGCTCGCGCCGCTTTCGCCGTCGAGCACCCGAACCGTGGTCGCCGTGGGGAACAGGCCGATGTTCGTCATTCCGCCGAACGAGCTGGCGTCGGCCTGTCCCTGCGTGTCGACGATCGCCGCGCCTTCGACGCCACACAGGCCGGCGGCGGCGCATCCGCGGGCTGGATCGCCCTGCCACGTGTAGGTCAACGAGCCGCTCGCGATCAGGAACTCGTGCGCCCATGCGTGCGCCGGCGCCGCCAGCGAAACGCCGAGCAGCGCCACGCCGACTCCCAATGCGCGTGCAGTGCCTAGCCGCCCTACAAGGCACCTCCTCATCTGCCCCGGATCCTCGCAGTCGGACCTGTCCGGCGCGACCCCCCAATCGGGGGTCTATGTCCGGCGGCGGGCGAGTCGTGTGAAGGCGACGTTATCCTGCCGCCGGTGCGCCTGCTGGTAGCGAAGGCACAGGCTCCGCTCGTGGGGGAGCTGACGATCCCGCCGTCGAAGTACCACGCCCACCGTGCGTTGATGCTCGCGGCGCTGGCCCCTGGCCAGAGCACGATCGTCGATCGCACGGACGCGCGCCACGTCAAGTTCACCTTGCAAGCGCTCCGTGCGCTGGGGACCAAGATCGAGTCCGTCGGGTCCGGTTGGCGCGTCACCGGCGGAGGCTTTTCCCCGATCAGCGACGAGGTGTCGGTCGGAAGCTCGGGGACCACGCTGTACTTCTTGCTCGGGCTCGCGGCGCTCGGCGACCGCCCCGTGACGTTCGTCGGCCAGCGCTACTTCCGCCGGCGCCCGATCGGGCCGATGCTCCGGGCGCTGAAGCGGATGGGGGTGCGGCTCGAGTACGAGGACCAGCACCTACCCGTGACCGTGTACCCCGGCGTCCCGCGCGGCGGGCGGATCCGGATCGACGGCACCCTCTCCCAGTGGATCTCGGGGCTACTGATGCTCGCGCCGTACGCGCTCGAGCCGACAGTCATCGAGATCCGCGGCGAGCTCAACGAGCGGCCGTACATCGAGCTGACCATCGACATGATGCGCCAGTTCGGGCTCGAGGTGACCGCACGCGAGGACTGGCGCGAGTTCTACGTCGCCCCCGGCCAGCGGCCCAAGCCGACCGATGTCGTGCTGCCGCCTGACCTGGGCTCCGCGGTTTTCGGGCTCGCGGCCTGCACGCTGAACCCCTCCAAGGTGACGTTCCACAGCTCGACGCCGATCGAGGGACATCCGGAGGCCTCCGTGTTCGACTCGCTGATGGCCGCGGGTGTCCCTTTCCGTTTCGCGCCGGATGGTCTTTCGGTCTCGATAGACCACGACGGGACGCCGCCCGAGGGCGGCCCGCTCGACTGCCGCGATATCCCGGACATGGTCCCGATCCTGTCGGTGCTCGCGAGCCGGGCGAGCGGCAAGAGCGCGCTCGGCCACGTCGCCCACGTGCGCCTCAAGGAATCAGACCGCGTCGAATCGATGCTCCAGCTACGCAAGATGGGCGCGAAGGTCGAGTTCGACGGCAACGACATGACGTTCGAGGGGGTGCAGCGCCTGCACGGGGCGACGCTCTCCTCGTTCAACGACCACCGCGTGCTGATGGCGCTGACCGTGGCCGGATCGATCGCGACCGGCGTCACCGAGCTCTCCTATCCGCACGCGTACCGGATCTCGTATCCCGAGTTCCTCGACCACATGAACGCGCTTGGGATTCCGGCCGCCGTGTCCGGCGGCGTGCCGGCGCTGGGACAACCGGGATGATCCTCGACGATCTGGATCGGCACGCCCGCGAACGGCCGGGTGAGCGAGCGGTCGTCGAGATCAGCGCCGACGGCACCGTTCGCGAGTTGAGCTGGGGTGCTTTGAGAATGCACGCAGACGGGGTCGCGTCAGAGTTGCTCCGGCTCGGCGTGCTGGAGGGCGAGCCCGTCGCGTTCCAGCTCCCGAACCGCCTCGAGTTCGTGACGGTGGCCCTGGGCACGCTGCGGGCCGGCGCGGTGTGCGAGCCGCTGATGCCGATTTTCCGCGAGCGCGAGCTGTCGTTCATGCTCCGCGAAAGCGGCGCGCGCGTCCTGTTCGTTCCCGATCAGTTCCGCGGCCGCGACTACGCGGCGATGGCCGACGGGCTGCGGGCGGAGTTGCCCTCGCTCGAGCACGTTGTCGTGGTGGACGGCGACGCGCCGACCGGCGACGGCGCGCCGGCCGCTCCCGAGCCTCGCCCCGACCAGATCGCACAGCTCCTGTTTACCTCCGGGACCTCGGGCGAGCCGAAGGGCGCGCTCCACCGCCACGACACGCTGATGCGCGCCGCCGACCACCACATCGACCACTTCGGTCTCGGCTCGGGCGACGTCGTATACGTGCCCTCACCGCTCGCGCACCAGACCGGTTTCCTGTACGGGATGTGGATAGCGATCCGGCTCGGGGTGACGCAGGTGCTCCAGGAGACCTGGGACGCCGAGGTGGGCCTTGACGCAATGGAGCGGTTCGGCGTGACGTTCGTGCAGGCCGCGACGCCGTTTCTCGCCGACCTCACGCGGGTGGCTTCGGATTCCGGCCAGGGGTGGGTGGGAGCCAAATCCCTGCGGACGTTCGTGGCCACCGGCGCCGCGATCCCCCGCGAGCTGGCGCGCCGCTCGCGCGAGGTCCTCGGCGCCGAGGTCGGCGGGGCGTGGGGCACGACCGAGAGCTGTCTCGGCTGCGCGTTTGTCCCCGGCGATCCGCCTGAGCGCGCCTGGGGCACCGACGGGCAAGCCCTTGCCGGCACCCGTGTGCGCGTGGTCGACGACGAGGGCCAGCCGCTGTCGGCCGGCGAGGAAGGCAACTTCGAGGTTCATTCGGATTGCCTGTTCGTCGGGTACCTGAACCGCCCGGAGCTGACCTCCGAGGCCGTCACGCCTGAGGGCTGGTACCGCACCGGCGATCTGGCTCGGATCGACGCGGGCGGGTACGTGCGGATCACGGGCCGGGTCAAGGACGTGATCAACCGCGGCGGCGAAAAGGTTCCTGTCGCCGAGATCGAGCAGCTCCTGCATGCCCACCCGGCGGTGGGCGACGTCGCGATCGTCGCCATGCCCGACGAGCGCCTCGGCGAGCGCGCCTGCGCGTTCGTGGTCCTCGAAGGCGGCGGCGAGCTGGACTTCGAGGCGATGCTCGAGTACCTAGACTCGTCCCGCGTGTCCAAGACTTACTGGCCCGAACGGCTCGAGCTGGTCGACTCGCTCCCGCGAACCCCGTCGGGCAAGATCCAGAAGTTCGTGTTGCGCGACCGCGCGCGGGAGCTCGTGACCGTATGAGCACAGCCCCGACCACAGAATTCGAGGTGCTCCGCTCGGAGGTCCGCGCGTACGTCGAGGACGAGGGCGAGCGCTGGTCCGAGCTGATCGAACGCGAGCACCAGGTGCCGCTCGAGCTCTGGGACGAGCTCCGCGACCGGGGATACCTGCGTCTGGCCGCCCCCACTGAGTACGGCGGCACCGCGATTCCGTTCACGAGCTACCTCGAGCTGCTCGAGCTGTTCTCGATGTCGCACGCGTCGCTGCGGATGATCGTCCACGTCGCCAACGGCATCTGGAGGCCGATGGACTCCCACGCCAACGACGACCAGCGCGAGCGTTTCATCAAGCCGGTCATCGCCGGCGACATCAAGGTCGCGTTCACGCTGACCGAGCCAGGCGCCGGCAGCGGCGCCGACATCCGCTGCAGCGTGGTCCGCGAGGGCGACACGTACTACCTGAGCGGCGAGAAGCACCTGATCACGTTCGGGACGATCGCCGACTACCTGTTGACGTTCGCCCGGGTGGAGGGGACTCGCGGCACGGACGGAACCGTCGCGCTGATGGTGCCGACCCGGGGCGAGGGCGTCGACGCGCGCGAGATGGCCGAGACGATGGGGGTCCGCGGCACCGACCACGGCCACATCGTGTTCGATCGCGCGCCGGTCGCGGTCGCCGACCGGTTCGGGGAGGAGGGTCAGGGCGTCGAGATCGCCTTGAGCGGGTTCCTCGGCCCGAGCCGGATCTCGCTCGCGACGACGTGTGTCGGGCTCGCGCAGCGCGCGCTCGACCTCGCGCTCGACTACGCCCAGCAGCGCGAGACGTTCGGCAAGAAGATCGCCGAGCGCCAGGCGATCGCGTTCAAGCTCGCGGAAATGGCGACCGACGTCGAGGCGGGCCGCCGGCTGGTGTGGCACGCCGCGGCCAAGTGGGAGCAGACGGGACAGGCGCCGATGGAGGCCGCGATGGCGAAGCTGTTCGCGAGCGAGATGCTCCAGCGTGTGACCGACGGCGCGCTCCAGGTGCACGGCGGTGTCGGGTACTGGTCGACGAGCCCGATCGAGCGCGTCTACCGCGACGCGCGCGCCCAGCGGTTCGAGGAGGGCACCGCCGAGATTCAGAAGACCACGATCGCCCGGGACCTGCTTCGCCGATGACCTCTGCCGCCTCCGATACGGATTCGCTGCTGCCCGACCCCCGCCGCGGGTTCGAGGGCAAGGTCGCCCTGATCACCGGCGCTTCCCGCGGGATCGGCCGGGCCCTGGCGCTGCGGCTGGCGGCGCGCGGCGCGACCCCGATCGTCAACTACAAGCAGAACGAGGAGGCGGCGGCCGACACCGTCGCCGAGATCCACCGGCTTGGCGCCGGCGGGATGGCGATCCGCGCGGACCTCGAGAGCCTCGAGGACATCGATGCGATGTTCGACCAGGTGCAGGAGCGCTACGGGCGCCTTGACTTCTTCGTCTCGAACGCCTCGGCAAGCAACTTCCATCACTTCATGGACCTGAAGCCCCACCACCTCGAGCGCACGTTCAACCTGAACGTCCGCGCGTTCGTGGTCGGGGCCCAGCGGGCAGTGCGCCTGATGCCCGACGGCGGCCGCGTCGTCGTGCTCTCAAGCTACGGCAGCCTCCGCACGTTCCCGACGTACGCCAACCTCGGGTCGGCCAAGGCCTCGCTCGAGGCGTGGGCGCGCTACATGGCGGTCGAGCTCGCGCCGCTCGGCGTCAACGTCAACGCCGTCAACGGCGGGATCATCGAAACCGACTCCTCGAGCTACTTCTACGCCACCGGCCGGGTCCCCTCGCTCGACACTGTGCTCCCGAAGATCCCCAAGCAGCGGATGGGCACGGCCGCCGAGGTCGCCGAGTGCGTGCTGTTCCTGTTGTCCCCGGGCGCGGAGTACGTGACCGGTACAACGCTCCTGGTCGACGGCGGCCTCACCGCGATCGCGCCACCGTTCCACGCGGACATGCCCGGCGCGGCCGCGGGGGCGCTCGACGCCCTGTCTTCGGCGTTTCGCTAGAGCGCGTGTTCGAGCACGTGTGGCGGGCGGGCGCAATCGGCCCGCTGTCGCTACCCCACCGGATCGTGATGGGCTCGATGCACCTCGGGCTCGAGGGTCTCGCCGACGACGGGGCGGCTTTGGCCGCGTTCTACCGGGAGCGGGCCATGGGTGGAGCGGGGCTGATCGTCACCGGCGGGTCTGCGGTTAACCGGGTCGGCGCCGGCGGGCGTAATTACAGCTTTATCAACGACGACGCCGACGCCGCTCGCCTGGCCCGGGTCGCGTCCGCCGTGCACGAGGCGGGCGGGCTCGTGCTGCTCCAGCTGTTCCACGCCGGCCGCTACGCATACGAGGCGTCGTTTGGGCTGACCCCGGTGGCGCCCTCGGCCGTGTACTCGCGCTACAGCCGGTGCGAGCCGCGGGAGCTGTCGAGGGAGGAGGTGCTGGAGACGATCTCCGATTTCGCGCGGGGCGCGCGGAGGGCCGGCGAGCTGGGGTTCGACGGCGTCGAGATCATGGGCTCCGAGGGGTACCTGATCGATCAGTTCCTGGCGCCGGCGACGAACCTGCGCGACGACGAGTGGGGGGGCGACTTGGAGGGTCGGATGCGGTTCGCGTTAGCGGTCGCGTCCGCGGTCCGGGAGGCAGCGGGGCCCGGCGGCGCGGTTGTGTTCCGGATGTCCGGGGCTTCGTTCGTCGACGGCGGCCCGTCCGCGGACGAGGTCGTGGAGGTCGCCCGGGCGCTCGCTGCCGACG
Source organism: uncultured Solirubrobacterales bacterium (assembly GCA_963701945.1). Lineage (GTDB taxonomy): Bacteria > Actinomycetota > Thermoleophilia > Solirubrobacterales > Solirubrobacteraceae > Palsa-465. The sequence goes on from CAVPBV010000011.1 coordinate 42,151, forward strand.
GCGCGGTCGACGCGATCAACGTGGGTATGGGCTGGCACGAGTCGCGGGTGCCGACGGTTCAGGCGCTGGTGCCGCATGGGGCGTGGCGTCCGTGGGCGCGGGCCGTCCGCGAAGCCGTCGATGTCCCCGTGATCGCGTCGAACCGGATCAATACGGTCGCGCTCGCCGAGGAGGCGCTCGCGGCGGGCGACGCCGACTTCGTGTCGATGGCTCGGCCGTTCCTCGCCGACCCGGAGATCATCGCCAAGGCACGCGATCGTCGGAAACTCAACATCTGCATCGCCTGCAACCAGGCCTGCATCGATCGCTCGATCTTCGACAAGCGGGTCTCGTGCCTCGTCAATCCCCGCGCCGGCTATGAGCTCGAGCTCGGCGCGCGGGCATCGCGAACTGCCTCGATCGCAGTTGTGGGCGGTGGCCCGGCGGGCATGGAAGCGGCGAGGGCGCTCGCGGCTGCCGGCCACTCGGTCGCGCTGTTCGAGGCGTCGGACCGGCTCGGCGGCCAGTTCCGGGTGGCGTGCCGGATCCCGGGCAAGGAGGATTTCGCGGGCACAATCGCCTACTTCGAGTTCGAGCTCGAGCGGCTGGAAGTCGAGGTACACCTCGAGACCCCCATGCGCGATGCGAGCCCCCTCGCCGAGTTCGACGCCGTCGTCATCGCCACCGGCGTCGTTCCCCGGCCGATCGACCTGCCGGGCGTTGATCTGCCGCACGTCGTCACGTACGCCGAGCTCTTGAACGGCGGCACCTGGGGCGAGCGCGTCGCGATCATCGGCGCCGGCGGGATCGGCGTCGACGTCGCGCACCTTGTCAGCCACCGCGACGCCGACTTCTACGCGTCGTACGGCCTCGATCCACCGGGACCGCGGGTCGCCCCCGCCACCGCGCCGCCCGGGCGCGCAAAGGTCACCCTGATGCGCCGCGGCACCCGTGTCGGCGAGCGAGTCGGCCCCTCGACGCGCTGGGCGGTCGTCCAGGAACTCCGTATGGCCGGCGTCGAGATCCTGACCGGGGTCACCTACGAGCGGATCGAGCCCGGCGCGGTCGTGATCCGCGACGCTGGGGGCGCCGAGCGCCGGGTCGAGGCGGATACGGTCGTGATCGCCGCGGGCCAGGAGCCGGAAACCGCGCTCGCGCGCTCACTCGCCGGCGCGGGGCGGCCGCACCTCGTGATCGGTGGCGCCGGCGGTGCCGCCGAACTGGACGCCGAACGAGCGTTCAGAGAAGGTGCACGAGCACCGCTGGCGGTAGCAGAACTACTCTGGTAGGGCGCGCCGCGGCCTGCCGTGGCTCGTTTCTTGGTAACCGTTGTGGTGACCCTCGCGCCGTCGTCCGAGCCCCTCCCGCCACCGCCCCCGACGCCTCCGCCCGAGCCCACGCGCCACCACCCGTAAACGGCGGGGTCAGGTCTGGTCGGCGCGGGTCCAGTGGCCCGACCGGCCACCGGACTTCTCGAGCAGCACGACCTCGGCGATCTCGGCGCCGCGCTCGAGCCCCTTGACCATGTCGTAGACCGTCAGCGCCGCCACCGACGCGGCGGTCATCGCCTCCATCTCGACGCCGGTCTGCCCGGTCGTCCGGGCTTCGGCGACCAGCGCGATGAGGCCGGCGTCAGGGTCTACCGACCCCTCGACCCCTACGAACGACAGTCCAAGTGGATGGCACAGCGGGATCAGCTCGGCCGTCCGCTTGGCCGCCTGGATGCCCGCGATCCGCGCCACGCTGAGCACGTCCCCCTTGGGCGCATCGCCGGCAACGACCGCATCCGCGGTAGCACGCGACACCCGCACCACCGCCCGCGCCACCGCGCGCCGCTCGCTCACCGGCTTGGCGCCGACGTCGACCATGCGGGCGCGGCCGGCCGCATCCAGATGCGTGAGCTCGCTCACCGCGCCGCGGGGGCGACCAAACGTTGCGCGTCGGCGATCAGGGCACGCACGCCCTCGACGTCCCCGGCACGCAGCAGCTCGACCGGGTCGGGGTCGCCGTTGACGATCGACTCGAAGAACTCCTTGCGGTCCTGGTAGGTCGGGAGCGTCGCCTTGGCCCACCCCCGTGCGTCGTTGAGCAGGATCGCGAGCAGCGCGTACGGCTCGCCGAACAGTTCCCCGATCTCGCGCTTCATCCGCTTGGCGAGCGCCGGCGAGGCGCCGGCGGTCGAGATCGCCACCGCCAGCGGTCCCGTCCGCACGATCGCGGGCAGGATGAAGTTGCACAGCGGCGGCACGTCGACGACGTTGACCAGCATCGCTCGCGCCTCGGCGTCCTCGAACACGCGGATGTTGAGGTCGGTGTCGTCGGTGGCGGCGATCGCGATCAGAGCGCCGTCCAGATCGCCCAAGGCGTATTCGCGCTGCTCCCACCGGATCGACCCTTCCAGCGCGAGCTGAACAAGCTCCGGACGGGCCTCGGGCGCGATCAGCGTCACGTCGGCATCGCAGGCCAGCAGACCTTCGACCTTCTCGAGTCCGACGTCACCCCCGCCGACGACCACGCACCGCCTCCCCGACAGGCGCAGGCACGCGATATAGAACGGCGTCTCGAGCATCCCCTGCACGCATGACTGGTCGCACGTGCCGCGCCGGAGCTGGCACACGCACTCCTTGCCGCTATACGCCTGGGCAGGCATACCTACGAGGGTACCGCCGACGCAGTGGCTACCGCTTGACCACGTCGCGCGCCATCCGCGCGCCCACCTTCATCAGCGGGACCGCGCCGTCGCGCAGCGCCGTCGCCCGCTCTGAGGAGCGACCGTAGAGAATCTTCGCGCTCTGCCGGAACGCCTTGCCCAGCGTCTCGTCGTAGGGATGCCACCACGGGTCGCGCATCGTCGCCCCCTCCCACACACGCAGCTTGACGTTCACGCACTCGTACAGGCCGAACTTCGAGTGCGTGCGGCCGAGCCCCGAGTCCTTGACGCCACCCCACGCGCACTGGCAGGCGCCGTGGCTGAACATGTGGTCGTTGATCCAGACCATGCCCGATTCGAGCTGGGCGGCGATCCGCTCGCCGCGCGCCCGATCGGCCGTCCAGACCGAGGCGCCGAGGCCGAACTGCGAATCGTTGGCGAGCGCCACCGCCTCGGCCTCGGAGTCGACGACGATGATCGGCAGCACCGGCCCGAAGATCTCCTCGCGCATGATCCGCATGTCGTGGGTCACGCCGGTGAGGACCGCCGGCGCGTAGAACGCGCCGTCCAGCCCCGCCGGCGGATCGACCGGGCCGCCGCAGTGCAGCGTGGCCCCGGCCGCAACCGCGTCGTCGACCAGCGAGCGAACGATCTCCATCTGCTCGGACGACACCATCGGGCCGATCTCGGTGTCCCAGCTCATCGGGTCGCCGACCCGCAACCGCTCGGCCCCGGCGACCACCTCGGCGATGAAGCGTTCCGCCACCGAGCGCAGCACGTACACGCGCTCGATGCCCGAGCAGGTTTGGCCGGCGTTGGCAAAGCCGCCCCAGATCGCCCCCGACACGGCGTGCTCCATGCGCACGTCCTCGAGCACGATCATCGGATCCTTGCCGCCGAGCTCGAGCACGCAGCCGGTCAGGCGGCGCGCACACGCCTCCGCCACCGAACGCCCCGTCTCCACCGACCCGGTGAAGAACACCTTGCCGACAGTCGACTCGGCCAGCGCCGCGCCGGTGCCGGGACCGTGGACCACGCGAACCAGCCCGGAAGGCACGCCTGCCCGCTCGAACACCCGCACGATCCGCTCGCCGATCAGCGGCGTCAGCGACGCCGGCTTGAGGACCACGCCGTTGCCGGCCATCAGCGCCAGCGCCACCTCGCCCATCGGAATGCTCCAGGGGTAGTTCCAGGGCGAGATGACCCCGATCACCCCCAGCGGCTCGTACACGAAGGCAGAGCGCTTGGTCTTCAGGAACCACTGCGACATCGGGATCTTCTCCTCGGAGAGGATCCCGGCGCCAGCGCGCGCAATCCACTGCAGCGCATCGATCGTCGGCAGGACCTCCATCGAGAACGCCTCGGTCCTGGGCTTTCCCTGCTCACGAGCGAGCAAGTCGCGGATCTCGTCATCCTCGTCGAGCAGCACCTGCGAGGCACGCTCCAGGTAGCGCCCTCGCTCCTCGAGCGATAGCCGACCCCAGGCCGGCTGCACGGCGGCGACGGCATCGACTACGGCCTGAACGTCCTCGGGCGCGGTGACGGGAACGGACCCGATCGACTCGCCGGTCGCGGGGTTGAACGACTCGAGCTGCGCGGGGGCAGTGACAGTGGCGGCTTCCATCGACCGGAGGTTAGCCGTTACTAAGCTCTGCCCGCTGGCGCCGGATCTGCTCGAGCCGCTCGCGGAGCATCGCCTCGGCGTCGTCGGGCTCGTAGAACCGCTGCCCGACCGCGGAGTCCGGCATCAGCTCCTGTGGCGAGAAATGCCCCGGCCTTCGATGGGGATTGTCGTAGCCCCCATCGCTCCGCGTGGACGAGCGCAACCACGGCGGTGGGGCCTCCGCCCCGTGCTCGCGGATGTACGCGCGGGAAGAGATCACCGCGCGCTTGGCCCCATCGGACTTCGGCGCCATCGACAGGTAGATCGCCGCCTGCGCCAGGGCGAACTGAGCCTCCGGCATACCGACGTGCTCGACCGCGGCGGCCGCAGCGGTCGCCACCGACAACGCATTCGGGTCGGCATTGCCGATGTCCTCGGAGGCGAGCACGACCATCCTGCGGACGATGAACCGCGGGTCCTCGCCACCCTCGAGCATCACCGCCAGGTAGTACAGCGAGGCGTCTGGGTCCGAGCCGCGGGTCGCCTTGATCCAGGCCGAGATCGTGTCGTAGTGGCGATCGGCCTGGCGGTCGTAGAGCAGCGCGCGTCGCTGGAGCGCGTCCTCGGCGTGGGCGAGCTCGACGACCCCGTCGGGACCTGCGGTCTGACACGCGAGCTCCAGCGCGTTCAACGCCGTTCGGGCATCGCCCCCGGACCGAGCAGCGAGAAACTCCAGAGCGGCCGGATCGACCCGCGATCGCACGCCACACTCGCCGCGCTCGACCGCCCGATCCAGCAGGACCCGCACGTGCTCCGGCGTTAGCGGTGACAGCTCGTAGATCCGAGCCCGCGAAAGCAGCGCCGAGTTGACCTCGAAGTACGGGTTCTCCGTCGTCGCCCCGATCAGCGTCACCAGCCCTTCCTCGACCGCCGGGAGCAGCGCATCCTGCTGGGCCTTGTTGAAGCGGTGGATCTCGTCCAGGAAGAAGATCGTGCGCCGGCCGCCCGAGGCCAGCCGCTCGCGCGCCCGCTCGATCACGCCGCGCACCTCGGCCCGACCCGCCTGCACTGCGCTCTCCTCCTCGAACGCCGCGTCGGAGCCGTCGGCGATCAGCCGGGCCAGCGTGGTCTTGCCGCTGCCGGGCGGTCCGTGCAGGATCATCGAATGGGGGTGACCCTCCTCGATCGCGCGCCGCAGCGACGATCCCGCCGCCAGCAGGCGGTCCTGGCCGACGAATTCCTCGAGCGTCCGCGGCCGCAGCCGCGTCGCCAGCGGAGCCCCGGGCAACGTCGTCGATCCGGCCGGGGCCGGGCGGTCTTCCTCTCCAAACAAGCGGTCCATCTCACAAGTATGCGACCCCCGGACGTTCAAACTGCGCTCATGCCGCTCCAGAACCGCGTCACGCCCCTCGGCGACGTGATCGCCACGCCCGAACGGGGGCTCGTGTACGCCAACCGCGGCTGCATCCATGACACAAGCGGCCATATCCGCGACCGGCGTTACCCCACGAAGCGCTGGATCGCCTGCCAACTGGAGTTCCGCGGCCGCCACCGGCGGCCCCTTATGGCCCCGGGCAAGTTCACCGAGCTGTTCTTCCTCGACGAGGCGACCGCGCTCGCCGCCGGCCACCGCCCGTGCGGGGAGTGCCGCTACACCGACTACGTGCACCTGACCGCGCTGTGGGCCGACCTCCACCCCGGGCAGATCGGGGCGGACGCGATCGACGAGCAACTCGACGGCGAGCGGCGCGACCCCCGCACCAGGCAGCGGCGTTTCCACGAAGCACCGATCGAAAACCTCCCCGACGGCACGTTCGTGCTGCACGAGAACGAGCCGCACCTCGTACTCGGCGCACAACTACTGACCTGGTCCCCAGCGGGCTACACGGACCGCACCGACCGCCCGGCCGGCGGAACCGCGACCGTGATTACGCCGCCGTCGCTCGCGGCGCTGCTCAGAACCGACCGGACCCCGCTCGTGCCGCTCGTGCACCCCTCGGCTGTAGTCTGATGCCATGGCCGATGACTGGCGACTGCGGATCGAGCTGACCGAGCAAGGCAGGGCGCACGCGCTGACCGAGCGCCTCGCGGCCGGCAAGCTCGGCGACGACCTCCAGGAGGTGTTCGGCGACCGCCTGGTGGTCTCCGCCGACCCGCCGAACGTGTTCGTGTACGCCGGCGACCGCGAACAGGCGCAGGCCGCCGAGGCCAAGATCCGGGAGGTCGCCGCCGAGCACGATTGGGACATCGAGATCGAGCTCAGGCACTGGCACCCGACCGCGGAGGAATGGGAGGACCCGGACAAGCCGCTGCCCGCCACCGACGCGGACCAGATCGCAGAGCACCGGGAGTTGCTCGCGTCCGAGCGCGCGGATTCCGCCGCCCGCGGCTACCCCGATTACGAGGTGCGGATCGAGTGCCCCTCGCACCACGACACGGTCAAGCTCGACAAGCGCCTCCACGACGAGGGGTTCCCGACCGTGCGGAGGTGGAAGTACCTGCTGGTCGGCGCGGCCGACGAGGACAGCGCCAACGCCCTCGCCGAAAGGCTCCGTGCCGAGGCGCCCCAGGGCTGCACCGTGACCGCCGAGGCGAGCAGGCGCCAGACGTACGACGACGAGCCCACGCGCGGCTCATTCGCGATCTTCGGCGGCCTCGGCGGCTGACCGCCGGCCCCTCACCCGCTCACCGCCGGCCCCTCAGCCGTTCGCCGCCGGCCCGTCACCCGCTGACCGCGGGCTCCTCACCGCTGACGGCCGGGTCCCGACCCGCCGCCCGGCCGCCGTTCGCCGCCCGGCCGCCGTTCGCCGCTACGTCTTGCCCGCCCTGGTTCGACGCGCCTGCGGTGGCGACGTCTTCCGCATAGGTGAACCGCGCCCGCGCCAGGAACAGGCCCGCTGCGAACAGCGTTACGAGCAAGATGAGGAAGCTGATCTCGAGCCCTCGGGCTTCGCTCGGCGACACGCCACCGGCATGGGTGCCGATTGGCGTCTGTATGGGTGCAATGCCCGCGATCAGCTGCGACAGGCCGCCGAACACCAGCGGCGCCGCGGCCTGGGCAAGCGAACGAAGGAACGTCCGCACGCTCTCGGCACGGCCCCACAGCCCCGCCGGCATGATGTCGAGCCGGGCGGCGTCGAGCGGCGGGTTGGCCGCCGACAGCAACGAGGCGCCGGCAACGTCGAACCACAGCGCCGGCGTGAGGTGGCGCCCCAGCACTCCCGGGATGAGCAACGCCGCCGCGGCGAAATAGCACAACGCCGGAACCCAGACGCGCGCCTCGACAAACCCGCGGCGCACCATCGTGTCCGTGATCTTGCCGCTAACCAGCGTTCCGATCATCGCACCCCCCACCAGCGCCGCCAGCACCACCTCGGCCGTCGCCTGATTGGTGTGATAGTGACCGCGGACGAACAGGAGCGCGAACGTCGACAGTCCCGAGAAGTAGAAGTACCCGAGCGACGAGCTGACGATCAGGTGCACGTTGGTCGGGACCGAAAGGATGTACCTGACCGCGCGAGCCAGCGGCATCTCGCGCGGATCCTCCGTCAGGACCCTGTCGGGATTGGGCTTGACGCCTCTCTTCTCGGCCGCCTGGCGGGCCAGGTCATCCTCGGCGGGAGCGCCCTCGCCGGTCTGCTCCCACGCCCAATCCTCGGTCGAGGCAGCCTGCGTGGCCGCCTCGTGCAGATCGACCACTCCCGGCTCGAGGCGACTCTGCCCCCCCCGTAGAGGCTCGGGCACGGTGCGCCACAGCTCCCGGGCAAGGAAGAAGCCCGGGATGGCCAGCAGCACGAACGCCGCCCGCCAATCGATCAGACTCGCCACGCTGCCCGAGACGATGAAGCCCGCCGCGGTCCCGGCGATCTCGCCACCGAGGATGTAGGCATAGATCTGCCCGCGCTCGCGCGCCGGGAAGTAGTCGCCCGTCAGGGAGGCAATCGCAGGGCCGGCCGTGGCCGCCACCGCGCCGAGTAAGAGGCGCGTGAGGAGGAGAGTTCCGTAGCTGCCGGCAAACGCGCTGAACAGGGAGGCAACGCTCCAGAGGACGATGCTGGCGCACAGGATCGGCATCCGCTTGAACCGGTCCACGAGCAACCCCACCGGGATCGTGAACACCGCCCCGACGAGCAGCGAAACTGACACGAGCAATCCGATTTTCGTGTTGCCGATGTGGAGGGAGCTCTCGAGCTGGGGCGCGACCGCGCCGACGGTCGCGGTGTCCGCGCCGTTCAAGGCCAGCACCGCGCCGAATAGCACGATCACCCGTGCCCGCGCCGGACCGCCGACGCGTTTGACGACTTCCCCGCGCGCCCGGCGTCCACCCCACCGCGTCGCCCTCCCGACGGCCCGCGCACCGGTGGCGAGCACGCCCCGGCCCTCGCGCCTGGACGTCATGGTGTCAGCCCTCTCTCACCGCCTCGCGCGCGTCCGGCTCCGCGAGTCCCTCGCGTACCGCCTGATCGGCCATTCGCCATCCCCGAACCGTAGAGCGCAGCCTGACATAGCCCCCGACGCCCGGCAGCGTGGGCAGCCAGAACGAGATCGCGCGGTAGGCGAGGACCGCGATCACCGCGCGCCCGGCGGGCTCGCCGAACGCCGCGAACGCCCCGATCATCCCTCCCTCGACGCCTCCGATGCCACCCGGCAGCGGCAACAGGCTCCCGAGCGTGCCCAGGAAGTACCCCATCACGAGCACGGCGACGGGGACTGTGGTCCCGAACGCCCGGAACGAAGCCCCGAGGCATGCGATGTCGAAGCCCCAGTACGCGACCGCTCCGAGCAGGCCCCAGTGGCGATCGCGAATCAGCCCGAGCGCGGTGCGAACGCCGGAGCCCATCGTCGCCGGCAGCGTCGCGAACCGCGTCGCCAGCCGACCGATCCGCCCGGTGCGCCGCGAGAGGCGCTCGAGTCTCCGCTCGGACTCGTCCGGGAGAAGCCCCATCGCCGCCCCCAGCGCGAGCGCCGCCGCGCTCAGGATCGCCGGGAGCAGCGTGAGCGCCGTCGGTCCGCCGCCCGAGAAGGCGCCACTCCACAGCCCGAGCCCGGACACGACGATCGCCAGCAGGTAGAGCGAATACTGAATCGAGTAGTTCGCGGCTATCCGGCAGGCGATCACGCGCGGCTCCATCCCGGCGCGGCGCAGCGCCCACACGGTGACGGCGACGCCACCCGCTCCCGCCGCCGCCAGCAGCCGGATGGCGGCGATTCCGGCGAGCGGGATCTCGATCGTGGCGCGCCAGCTGAGCCGCGAGACGCCGCGCGCGAACACGGTGCGGAACAGCACCGTATAGCCGGCGATCGACAGCAACTCGAAGCCGGCGCCGACCGCGAGCCACAGCAGATCGCCACGCTCCAGCCGTCCCCAGGTCTGATTCAGGCCGGTGAGCTTCGGAACGAGGAAGTACAGCCCGACGAGCGCAGCGGTGATGAACAGCGCCCCGAACACGAGGTTGCGCCGCGTGAGCGGGCCGGTCGGCCCGTCGGACGGCATCTCCGGGATGTCGACATCCCCGTCCCCGTAGCCGGGTTCGACGTGGGAATCCGTCGGCGGCTCCCAAGCCGTAGTGGCTTCGTCACGATCCGGCGCCGGGTTCATTTCGCCGCCCATAAAACACTCTCCATGTATTCACGTTACCCCCCTGCTTTAGAGGAGCACCGAATCTGTTCTGTGCCCACACCCTCATAACCTCTGTGGACATGCCGCAACTCGACCTCCGCTCTGTCCCGCTCGCTCAGACGCGCGCGCTGCGGCGCGACGTGCTTCGCCCGTATATGACCGTCGAGGAACTGGCCTCGCACGAGCCGACCGACGCCGTCGCATTCGGCGCGTTCTGCGGCGACGAACTGGTCGCGGTTGGGCTCGTCGGACCCGAGGGCGAGCCCGGCGATTGGCGCGTGCGTGGGATGGCGACCAAGCCGGAAGCTCGCGGCCGTGGCGCCGGGACCAGGGTCCTCGACGCGCTCGTCGAGCATGCGACTGCGCACGGCGCAACGCGCCTGTGGTGCAACGCGCGAACGCCGGCGCTCTCGCTGTATAGGCGGGCGGGGTTCGAGGCCACCTCCGAGGAGTTCCAGACGCCGCGGATCGGCCCCCATTACCGGATGGAGCTCCGCACGCCGCCCCGCGCCGACCCCGCCGGGTAGGCTTCCGCCGAATGTCGGCCACACCTCGAGTCGAGCGGGTGAGCACCCCAGATGGGGACCTCGACGCGTACGTGACGCTCCCCGCGTCGGGCTCGGGACCCGGGATCGTCGTGCTCCAGGAGATCTTCGGCGTCGGCGGCTACATCAAGGAGGTGACCGAGCGCCTCGCCGGCATCGGCTACGTGGCGCTCGCCCCGGACCTGTACTGGCGGATCAAGCCCGGCATCGCGATCGAGCACACCGAGGAGGGCATGGGCGAGGCCTTCCACACCGCCCAGCAGCTCGACCACACGCTCGCGGTCAGCGACTCGATCGCCGCGCTGAAAGCTCTCCGCGAGATGCCCGAGGTGACCCGCGGCAAGGCCGGCGTGCTCGGTTTCTGCCTCGGCGGGACGCTGGCTTACGAGGTGGCGGTGCAGAGCGATCCCGACACGGCCGTTTGCTACTACGGGTCCGGGATCCCCGGGATGCTCGATCGCGCCGAGGAGATCCGCTGCACGGTCCTGTTCCACTTCGGCGGCCAGGACCCCTACATCCCTCGGGAGCAGGCCGAGCGCGTGTGCGCGTTCGCGAGGACGCACTCGAATATGGAGTGCCACCTCCACCTCGAAGCCGGACACGCATTCGACAACCACGAGGCTCCGATGTTCCACCAGCCGGAGCCCGCCGCCAGCGCCTGGGGAATGACCATCAACTTCCTGGCCCGCACGCTGCCGACCTGAGAGCCGTCCGAAGCTCAGCGCCCGACGAGCGCCAGCGCCTGCTCGTGCAGCAGCCCGTTGGTCGCGAGCGCGTCGCCCCCGGCGGCGGTGCGCACGCCGGCCAGATCGGTGAAGGTCCCGCCGGCCTCCTCGACGATCACCTGCGGCGCCGCCAGGTCCCACAGCGACACGACCGGTTCGCAGCCGATCTCGGCCACGCCCTCGGCGATCATCATGTACGTCCAGAAGTCGCCGAACCCGCGGGTGCGCCAGCACCGGCGCGCCAGCTCCAACAGCGCTTCGATCCGCCCAAGCTCCTCCCATCCGTCGAACCCGGACACGCACAGCTGCGCATCCGACAGCGCCCGCACCGCGGACACCCGCAGCCGGCGGGGCTCGTCGGACAGCCCATCGGCCGCGAACGCGCCGGCGCCCGCGGATGCCCACCACCGCCGGTTCAATGCCGGCGCGGACACGACCCCGATCGTTGCGTGATCGCCGTCGTGCAGAGCCAACAGGGTTCCCCAGACGGGGATCCCGCGCACATAGTTCTTGGTCCCGTCAATCGGGTCGATGATCCAGCGGCGTCCGCCGTCGGAACCTCCCGAATCGCCGTACTCCTCACCGACGACGGCATCTCCGGGCCGCAGCTCTGCCAGCCGCGCGCGCACCGCCCGCTCGACCGCGGTGTCGGCCTCGGTGACCGGGGTGAGGTCGGGCTTGGTCTCGACCACGAGATCGGCGGCGCGAAACCGCGCGACCGTGATCGAGTCGGCGAGGTCGGCAAGCTCGAGCGCGAGGCCCAGGTCTTCGGAGGTGGCGGCCATTGCAGGGCCGGATCCTACGCGCCGGGCCGCTAGGCTCCCCGTCTCCATGGCCGCCAACGATCTCGAACGCGAGACGACCGACGTCCTCCGGCAGCTGGTCCGGTTCAACACGGTCAACCCGCCGGGCAACGAGCGCGCCGCGATCGAGTTCCTGGCCGGCTACCTGAACGACGCGGGCCTAAAGACCGAACTGCTCGCTGACGACGAGGACCGCCCGAACCTCGTCGCGGACCTAGCGGCGGACTCGCCCAACGACAGCGGGCCCACAATGGTCTACCTCGGCCACGTCGACACGGTCCTCGCGGACCCGTCCGAATGGCAGCACGATCCCTGGTCCGGCGATGTCGCCGACGGCTTCCTCTGGGGTCGCGGCGCGCTCGACATGAAGTCCCAGGTGGCGGCCGAGGCGGTCGCGGCCGCGACCCTCGCCCGCGGCGGCTGGCGGCCGAAATCGGGCTGCCTCAAGCTCGTGTTCGTCGCCGACGAGGAGACCGGCGGCGACGTCGGAGCGCACTGGCTGGCCGACAAGCACCCCGACCGCGTCCGCTGCGACATGCTCCTCAACGAGGGTGCCGGCGACGTGTTCGAGTGGGAAGGTGGCCGGCGCTACGGTGTGTGCTGCGCCGAGAAGGGCATCTTCCGCTTCAAGCTGATCGCGCGCGGCATCGCCGGCCACGCATCGCTGCCGAGGACCGGGGAGAACGCGCTACTCAAGCTGGCGCCGGCCCTCCAGCGGATCGCAGACGCCGCGCCGACGTTCGACCTGACCGAAGCGCCGGCCGCGCTGCTAACCGGCCTCGGCGCGGACCCGAATGACCCGGCGCAAGCGCTCGAAACTATCGCCGCCGTCGACCCGCGGCTGCTGGTGCTCGTCGAGCCGATGCTCGGCGTGACCCTGACCCCGACGATGGCGCACGCCTCGGACAAGATCAACGTGATCCCGTCCCAGGCCTACCTCAAGATCGACTGCCGCGTGCCCCCCGGCCTCGGCGAGGACGCCGCCCGCCGGCGCATCAAGGACGTCCTCGGCGACGCGGCGGACGCGCTCGAGATCGAGTTCACCGAGATGGTCATCGGCAACGCCTCGCCGATCGCCAGCCCTCTGATGGACGCGATCGACCGGTGGGTCAAGGCCAACGACGAGGGCGCCGAGACCGTGCCGCTGATCCTTCCCGGCTTCTCGGACTCGCGCTGGTTCCGCGAGGCGTTCCCCGAGTGCGTCGCCTACGGCTTCTTCCCGCAGCGCTACCAGACGCTGCTCGAGAGCGCGCCGCTGATCCACAGCGCCAACGAGCGCGTCAACGTCCGGGATCTGGGGTTCGCCGCGGCCTGCTACACCGACCTCGCGCGCGACCTGCTCGGCTGACGCCCGACGCAAGTGTGCGGACACCGATTGGCTAGTCGAGGTCCGCAACTTAGACTTCCCGCATGGCAACGCAGATCTCGACGCGGCTCGACCCGTCGATCTTCCGGCTGCCGGTCGATCGGATCAGGGAGGGTTACTACTCCGATCAGTACTTCGTCTACACCAAGGAGCTGCTCGAGGCCGAGCACCATCACCCGCGCGTCCTGATGCAGGTTTTCCAGAAGAAGGAGTCGGTGCTCGGCGGGATCGACGAGGCGATCGCGGTGCTCAAGCTGTGCTCGGGACGCGAGGGCGACGACGGCAGCTGGATCCCCGGGTGGGACGAGCTCGAGGTCCACGCGCTCCGCGAGGGCGACCAGATCACCCCGCGCGAGACCGTGATGACGATCGAGGGGGACTACAGCCTGTTCGCCCACCTCGAGACCGTGTACCTGGGGTCGCTCGCGCGGCGGTCGCTGATCATGCGAAACGTGCTCGAGGTCGTCGAGGCGGCTCGCGGCAAGCAGATCTTCTACTTCCCGGCCCGTCACGACCACTGGCTGGTCCAGACCGGCGACGGCTGGAGCGCGCACGTCGCCGGCGCGATCGGCGTGTCCACCGACGCGCAGGCGTCCTGGTGGGGCGGGCGCGGGATCGGCACCGTCCCCCACGGGCTGATCGCCGCCTACGGAGGCGACACGGTCAGAGCGGCACAGGTGTTTGCCGACCGCTACCACGACGAGATGAACGTCACCGTGCTCGTCGACTTCGAGAACGACTCGGTGCGGACCGCAATCGAGGTCGCCGACGCGCTCGGGCCGAAGCTCTGGGGCGTGCGCCTGGACACCAGCGAGGACCTGGTCGACCGCTCGCTGTTCGAGGAGATGGGCGGGTTCAAGCCGGTCGGGGTCAATCCCCGGCTGGTGGAAAACGTGCGCAGCGCGCTCAACGAGGCCGGTTATCCCGACGTCCGGATCGTCGCCAGCGGGGGCTTCACCGCCGAGCGGATTCGCGAGTTCGAGTCCGCCGGCGTCCCCGTCGACGCCTACGGAGTCGGCTCATCGCTGATCCGCGGCGATAACGACTTCACCGCCGATGTCGTGTACGTGGATGGACGGCCGTGCGCGAAGGTGGGAAGACGCTATTCGCCGAATCCTCGCCTGGAGAGGGTTGAGTGATCCCGACCTCGTGCCGATGAGCGTTATTGCACCATGATCCAGGTTGCCAGCGTTCCCGACGCTACCGCCCACATAGTCCAGACCCACCGACTGCCGAACATCCACCTCTTCGTGCCGATCTTCCACGCCCCCAGCACGTTCATGGGCTACCCGGACGTGAGCTCGTTCCTCCAGGCGTGGCTGCCGATCATCTTCATGGGCCTGCTGGTCGTGGCCGTGTTCGCGCTGATGCGGTTCATGCCGCGCACGCGCCCGAAGGAGATCAAGCCCGACTCGGCGCCGTCGATCGCGTGGGCCGACATCGCCGGCGCCGAAGAGGCCAAGGAGGAGCTCCGCGAGGTCGTCGACTATCTGCGCGACCCCAAGCGCTTCCGCGATCTCGGCGCGAAGGTGCCCAAGGGAATCCTGCTCCACGGCCCGCCCGGGACCGGCAAGACGCTGCTTGCGAAGGCGGTCGCGCACGAGTCCGGGGCGACGTTCTTCTCGCAGTCCGCGGCCTCGTTCGTCGAGATGTTCGTCGGCGTCGGCGCCGCCCGCATCCGCCACCTGTTCAAGGCCGCGCGCAAGAAGGCGCCGGCGATCGTGTTCATCGACGAGCTCGACGCCGTCGGCGGCCACCGCGGCCACGACGTCTCGGGCGAGCGGGACCAGACTCTGAACCAGCTGCTGGTCGAGATGGACGGCTTCACCACGCGCAAGGACGTGGTCGTGATCGCCGCCTCGAACCTGCTCGAGAAGCTCGACCCGGCGCTGCTCCGGCCCGGCCGCTTCGACCGCCAGATCTTCGTCTCGCCGCCCGACGTCATCGGCCGCGAGCGCATCTTCCACGTCCACTCGCGCAACAAGCCGCTCGCCGACGGCGTCGACCTGAAGCTGCTCGCGCGCCAGACCTCCGGGCTGACCGGCGCCGACCTCGCGAACCTCTGCAACGAGGCCGCGATCTTCGCCGGCCGTCGCGGCGCCGACCGGCTCGAGATGCGGGACTTCGACGCCGCGCTCGAGCGCGTGATCGCGGGAATGCAGTCGCGCCGGGCGCTGACCGACCACGAGAAGCGCGTGGTCGCCTACCACGAGGCCGGCCACGCGCTGTGCGGCGAGCTCCTCCCGAGCGTCGACCGCGTCCACCGCATCTCGATCGTCCCGCGCGGCCGCGCCCTCGGCTACACGCTCAACCTCCCCGAGGAGGACCGCTACCTGAAGACGCGCGAGGAGCTGATCGACTTCATGACGATGCTTCTGGGTGGCCGGGCTGCCGAGCAACTCGTGTTCAGCTCGATCACCACCGGCGCATCGGACGACCTCAAGCGCGTCGCTGAGATCGCCCGCTCGATGGTCCACGACTACGCGATGGGTACGGGCTCGAGCTCGCTGCGCGCGATCGACGACGGCGCCGCCGAGGCCACCCGGCGCGTCCGCGACGCCGAGGTGCGCGAGCTGGCGGACGAGGCCTACCGCGCCGCGCAGTCGATCGTGGACCGCCACCGGGTCCAGCTCGATGAGCTCGCGGGCACGCTGCTGAACAAGGAGGTGCTCGAGCGGCCCGATATCGATCGGATCATGGGCGACGTCCCGCGCGCCGCGCCGCAGCGGATCGGCGAGCTGTCGGTCGCGGCCGCGACCGCGGTCAAGCCGGCGACGAGCCCCGCCCGGCAGGGTCCCCCGCGCGGAGCCTGACTATCCTCCGGCGCTCGATGCTGTCCGCCGTCGACCACGTCGGCGTGGCGGTCGAGTCGATCGACGCCGCGCTGGCCATCTACCAGGATGCGCTCGGGATGCCGCTCGTCCACCGGGAGACCGTGGAGGATCAGGGCGTCGAGGCCGCGCTGCTCGACGTCGGCGACGGCCACGTCGAGCTGCTCCAGCCGCTCGGGCCGGACACCGCCGTGGGGAAATTCCTGGCCAAGCGCGGCCCCGGGCTACACCACGTCGCCTACCGCGTGGGGTCCGTCGAGGACACGCTCGAGGCACTGCGTGCGGCCGGCGTCCGGCTGATCGACGAGCACCCGCGCACCGGCATCCGCGGTTCCCAGGTAGCCTTCATCCACCCTTCCTCGACCGGCGGCGTTCTCACCGAGATCGTCCAGCCAGCCCACTGACATGCCAGACGAAAAGCCTCAGAAGATAAGCATCGGGTTCGATGGCGGCCAGACCCTGAGCGCTCGCGTCCAGCCCGCCGCGTTGACCGAGCTCCGCGAGGCGCTCAATTCCCCGTCTGGTTGGCACGATCTGATCGCCGAGGACGGCACCGTGGCGCTTGACCTCATGCGCGTCATTTACGTGATGGTGGACCACGAGGATCACCGGGTCGGCTTCGGCCAGCGGTAGCCGTTAGCACCTTGGCGGCGTTCGAGACCCTCCTGTACGACACGGACGGTCAAGTCGCGACGATCACGCTGAACCGCCCCGAGCGGCTCAACACGATCGTCCCGCCGATGCCCGACGAATTCGAGGCCGCGGTGCGCGAGGCCACGCTCGACCCCGAGGTCAAGGTGATCGTGCTCCGGGGCGCGGGGCGGTCGTTCTGCGCCGGTTACGACTTCGGCGGCGGCTTCCATCACTGGGATGACATGGTGACCACAGACGGACGGTGGGACCCCGGCAAGGACTTCGCCTGGGCCGCTTCGCCGTACGGCCCGACGCAGAAGTTCATGAGCATCTGGCGCACGCCCAAGCCCGTGATCGCCCAGGTCCACGGGTGGTGCGTCGGCGGCGGCAGCGACATGGCGCTGTGCGCCGACCTGATCATCGCCTCCGAGGACGCCCAGATCGGAACGCCCTATTCGCGCATCTGGGGCTGCTACCTGTCGGGCATGTGGCTCTACCGGTTGGGGCTGACCAAGGCCAAGGAGCACGCGCTCACCGGCAAGCCGCTATCCGGCCGCGAGGCCGCTGACGTCGAGTTGATCAACGCCGCCGTGCCGTTCGACCGGCTCGAGGCCGCGGTGGCCGAGCAGGCCGAGCAACTCGCGAGCATCCCGCTGTCCCAGCTGGCCGCGATGAAGCTGGTCGTCAACCAGGCCTACGAGAACATGGGCCTCCGTGCCGCCCAGACCCTCGGCCCGATCATCGACGGGCTGATGCGAAACACGCCTGACGGGCTCGCCTTCGTGGAGCGCGCTACGACCGCCGGTGTTCGCGCAGCCATCGACGACCGCGACGCGCCGTTTGGCGACTACAGCGCTGCAAGCGGCGAGCGCCGGCCCGACCCGGCCAACGTCATCCGGCCGTGAGGAGCGCGTCCACCTCGGCGGCCGTCGGCAACGACGGTTGGGCGCCGGCGCGTGAGGCCGCGAGCGCGCCGGCCACGCACGCCCGCTCGAGCGCGGCGCCGCGCTCCCGGCCCTCGAGTAGCGACACGACGAGCGCGCCGCAGAACGCGTCGCCGGCAGCGGTGCCATCGACCGCGTCGACCTTTGGCGGTGTAGCGCGGGCGATCTCGTGTCCGCCCTCGAACAGCACCGCGCCCTCGGCTCCGAGGGTCAGCGCCACGAGTCCGTCGTATGGAGTCACCTGCTCGTACTCGTAGCGGTTGACGATCATCAGGTCAGGGGCTCTTGGGAGGTCGATCCGGCCGCGCGCCGGCGCGGCGTTCAGGCAGAAGTACCGGGCCTGGACTGCGGCCACGGCGACCACCTCGAGCGGGATCTCGAGCTGGCACATCACCGCGTCGGCGTCACCGACCTCGACGTCGGCCGGAGTCAGGCGCCGGTTGGCCCCCGGGGCGACCACGATCACGTTCTCGCCGCTCGCGTCGACCAGGATCAGCGCGACGCCGGTCTCGCCGTCATCGCGCGCCACCGCACTGGTGTCGATGCCCTCGCGCTCGAGCGAGCGCAGCACGAGATCGTCGGTGCCGATCCGTCCGACGAACCGGACCGTCGCGCCGATCCGCGCGGCCGCCACCGCCTGATTGGCCCCCTTGCCGCCGGGAACGCGCTCGAACACGGCATCGGTAACCGTCTCGCCGGGGCGGGGCAATCGCTCGCAACGGGCGACGTGGTCGATGTTGGCCGAGCCGACGACGGTGATGCGAGGAGGCACGTCCGGGACACTAACCACGGTGAGTCAGACACCACAGCTTCCCTACGGCGGTGGCGGCGACGCCCAGGCCGGGGCGGACCGCCTGTCGGCGCGCTTTCGGCGACATGCCGACGCGCTCGTGCGGTCCGAGCGCTCGCCCCTCTACGACCGCCTGATGCGCTCGGCCGCCGACGACATCGACGCCGGCGGCGTCGTGGCGCGCCTGTTCGCCGGAATCTCCAGCCCTCCCGGCTCGGTGCCCCAGCTGCGCCTGGTGGGCGCGCTCCATTACCTGGTCCTGGCCGGGCACGCTCCCGGGCTCGCCGCGTTCTATCCCAGCGCCGGCGGCACGCAGCCGGTCGACGGCGTCTGGCCCGTCGCCCAGGCCGCGATGGAGGAGCAGTTCGATCTGGTCCGCGCGCGGCTCCATCGCACGGTCCAGACCAACGAGCCCGGCCGTTCCGCAGTCCTGTTCGCCGGCCTCCTGTGGCTGACCGATCGCCACCGCCGCCCGATCCGACTGCTCGAGGTCGGCGCCAGCGCCGGCCTGAACCTGATTGCCGACCGCTACTCCTACGTCGTCGGCGGGCGCGAGCTCGGCGACCCCGGTTCGCTGCTGCGGTTCGTCGACCCGTGGACGCCACCGCCGCCGATCGACCTCGAGGCGACGGCGTCGGCGCTTCGCATCGTGGCGCGAGGGGGCTGCGATCTGTCGCCGCTCGACCCGACTCGTGGCGAGGACCAGCTCACGCTCCTCTCCTACATCTGGCCCGACGAGCTTCACCGGATCGATCGCATGCGCGCCGCCCTGGCCGTCGCCGAGCGCGATCGCGTCCCGGTGGCGGTGCGGCGCGCTTCGGAGTGGCTGCCTGAGGCGCTCGACGCCGATCGCGAGGACGAGCTGACCGTGGTGTGGCATTCGGTCATGCGCCAGTACGTCGACTCCGAGGAATGGGACGCGATCGTGCGGGCGCTCGAGGGGCGACCGAGTGCCGTGCGGCTGAGCATGGAGCCGACACCGGGACCGCAGCGTCGGATGCAGCTGACGGTGCACGATCCGATCGGCGCGCCGGAGGTCCTGCTCGCGGTGTGCGACGACCACGGGCTCCCGATTCGCTGGGCAACGTAGAGTGCGCCGGCGTGAGGCTGATCGACATCGACCGGGCGGGGCTCGTGTTCGCGCGCACCCGCGGCCACAATCCCGGGCTCGAGCGTGCCGCAGCAACGTTTTCGCGCGGCGGTGAGCACGCAGCCTGCTGGCTCGCGCTCGGGCTCGTCGGGGCGCTCACGTCGGCCGGTCCCGACCGCGCGGTCCGCCGGCGGGCCTGGCTGCGCGGCGTGCGTGTGGTCGCCGCTTCGTACGGGATCAACCAGGCGATCAAGTTCGTCGTCCGGCGGCACCGCCCCGACCTTGACGGGTTGCCGCCCCTCACGCCGGTGGTCACGCAGCTCTCGTTCCCGAGCGCCCACGCCACGACCTCGTTCGCGGCCGCCCGGGCGTACCGCCGCCTGGCGCCGGCATGGTTGCTGTACCTGGTCGCCGGCGCGTTCGCGGTGAGCCGGCCTTACCTCGGCGTGCATTATCCGAGCGACGTGGCCGCCGGCGCCGTGCTCGGATGCTCGGTGGCCGAGCTGTGGCCCGGTTGAGGACGCCGGGTGGCGCGCGGTGGGGCGGGCCTGTCCGTGCCCGCCCCGGCCCGAGCTTGTCGCCCCCTGATCGGCCCCCAGCAAGTCTGCGGTCACGCAGTGCCATCCGGCGCTCGCGCAGCCCCCTTCCGTGACAGGACGAGTGTGACGGGCCGCACGCGCCCCGACTAAGGAGATGTCTAAGACCGGACTGGGGAGTTTTCTACCCATCGCGGCGACGCTCTGGCGTGGCTAGCTGGGGTGCTGCGTCAGGGCCTCCTCTCGGCGCAGCCGTTCCGCTGCGATGACCGCGTCGCGTCGTGAGTTCACGCCGAGCTTGCGCAGGACGCTCTTGGTATGGCTGTACACCGTCATCGGCGAGAGCACCAGCCGGTCGGCGATCCGCTGCGTCGACGCCCCCTCCCCGAGCAACTCGACGATCTCCCACTCCCGCGTCGTCAGCCGGCTTCGCAGCGGCCGCCAACCCGAGTCGGGAACCTCTCGCAACGCCGCGAGCAACGCCGGCATCAGCCATTGGGCGACGACCACCTCCCCATCGGCAGCCCGGACCACTAACTCCGTGAGTTCCTCGGGATCGACATCCCGTCCGATGTGGCCAACCGCCCCGGCGCGCAGAGCCCCGATCGCGGTTCGGTGATCGTTGACCGCCGACAGCATCAGCACTCGCGTGTCGGGGATCGCGCGAAGAAGAGCTCGGACGAGCTCGAGCCCACCTCCCGGCGGCACGACCGCGTCGACGATCGAGACTCCGGGCCGGAAGTAGCTGGCGAGCTCGAGAGCTTCACGAGCGTTCCCCGCCCCATGTACCGCGGCGATCCGTTCGCTGTTGCTCAGCGCGAACCGCATCATGCTCCGAGCGAGCCCGTCGGCGTCCGCGATCAGCACGCGAACGCCGCCCCGGGCGTCGGTCCGCTGCGGCGCCGGCGCCGCCGCCGCCCATCGGTTCATCACCCACCCCCCGCGTCCAGGCTCAAGCCGAGCGCCAGCGCTTGGGCCCGCGACCTCGCGACCTCCGCGACGTCCGGCTGATCTGAATGCTCGGCCCGCTGATACGCCGCGAGCGCCCGGTGATAATCGGCCCGCCGCTCGAGCAGCATCCCGAGGTTCAACGCCGCCGCCCGATCCCCGCGCGCGTCGGCGCGCTGGTAGGCCGCGAGGGCGTTCGCCAGGTCGCCTCGCTGTTCGAGCAGCGCGCCCAGGTTGAAGGCGCCGTCGGCGCTGCCCTGCCCATCCGCCTTGCGGTACGCCGCCTCGGCGCCCGCCACGTCGCCCCGGCGCTCGAGCAGCACGCCGAGATTGACCATCGACCCAGCGTCTCCCCGCTCTCCGGCGCGAGCCAGCGCAGCCTCCGCCGCGTCCTCGTCGCCACGCTCGAACAGCAGCAATCCGACGGTCGCTGCCGCCCTCGTATCCCCTCTGGCGTCGGCGCGGCGATAGGCGTCGATCGCCTCATCCGCGTCACCCCGTTCGAGGAGCATTGAAGCCAGATTGAATGCTCCGTCGGCACTCCCCCTCGCGTCCGCCCGCCGGTATGCGGCCTCGGCGCCGGCGAGGTCGCCTCGGTTCTCGAGCAGCACGCCGAGGTTGGACGCGGCTACCGCGTCACCGCGCTCGTCCGCGGCTCGGTAGGCGCGCTCCGCTCCCGCCGTGTCCCCCTGCTCGAGCAGGCGCGCCGCCAGCTCCAGCGAAGGCTTCGCGTCCTCGGGCTGCTCGAACTCGGCAGGCCTTTCTTCCTGGGAAGGCTCCGCTTCCAGCGAAGGCTCCGCTGCCGTCAATCCGCGTCGCCGTCGATCGATGAGCCAGACGCTACCCGCGAGTGCCGCGAGCACGATCAGACCCGCGAGCACGAGCACCACCGGCCACGAGCTCGTCTTGGGCCGGGCGGCTTGGCGCGCGCTCGGCTGCGACGGCTTCGGATTGGATCGCCTGCCGGGGCTTCGGGGGCGACACCGTCTTCGGCCGTTTGGGTGTCGTGGGGTGCGTGCTGGGCCGCGACGGGGCCGACACGATCTTCAGCTCGCGGAACGTCAGCGGGCCGGCGACCCCGTCGACATGCAGGCCGTGTGCCGCCTGAAAGCGGCGGACCGCGTTACTGGTCAGCGGTCCGTAGCGACCATCGATCGGTCCGGGTGAGTACCCATCCGCACGAAGCTGCCGCTGGAGGCCGCGGACACCGCTTGACCCGGGTCCTGCGTAGCCCGCCCCGGGGAAGAACACGCTCGCCGGCGTGCGCAACGTTGCTTGCGTGATCGGGCCCGCGATCCCGTCCACGCGCAGTCCGTGAGCGCTCTGGAACCGCTCGACGGCCCGCTCGGTCCTCGGACCATAACGCCCGTCGATTGGCCCGGGAGAGTCGCCGATGCTGCTCAGACGGCCCTGGAGGCGTCGGACAGCAGCCGCGGTCGAACCGCCGCCGTAGCCGCTCCCGAACGCCAGCACCGTCATGTCGGCTGAACGCACCGGCGCCGCGGACGGATGCGTCGGGTCCGCGTGCCGCGTCGCGGCCACGGCTAGGGCTGGCTCGGCGGCCATCACGAGAATGCCCGCTGCCAGCAATATCACTGTGTATTTCGTGGCCGAGACTGCACCGAGCAGTAGCCGTCGCTCGAGGGGCAACTGCCCGTCGAACCGACGTCGCTCCCAAGCGCCGCGGACCGATTCGCCACACCGCCTGGTCTCAGCCAACGCCCGAAGTGAGCGTGACATGAGTCGTTTTCCTCCTTGCTGGAGACCAATGCACCCGGGCGCGACGCCCGGCTGCACCTACCTGGGAGACCGACTCGGTCTCAGCCAGGCCGCTCTAGCAGGAGCACAAACGGCTCCGGCGCGCGATCGCGCGCAAACGTCCGCAGCGCGAGCATTACGCCGGGGACGTACACAACGGTCTGTGAGTGGCTCTCCGCCGCGCCCGAGAACCCGCCCGCGGCGCCACCGGTGGCACCCTCGCCACCGTTACCGGGGGCTGCGCCGGTCGGAATGGGCGCCGTGGGACGGGCCGGCTCACGGTCGCGAGCGCCCGTCCATGCGACGTGTCCGCGTGGGGCCTGGGAGCCGCCCGCTTGCCCTGTCGCGAGCGGGGAGAAATGCTGAGCTCCTCGGCTCCGCGTACGTTCGGCTGCGTGCGACCGTGCCGCGCTGGCGCTGAAGCGTGTCGCCCGATGCCGGGTCGGCATCGCGGTGTGAATCTTGGGTCCCGCGGTCGGCCGTGCGGCGATCGTGGGATGTTGGACGGGGGCCGCGACGCCCCGATCGGGGGTCGCGACAGCCCGGTCCGTGGTCGCGACGGCCTGAGGCGACGCCGCGACGTGCTGGGCGACGCTCGTCGCGGGCGCCTGTGTCCGCGAGCTGCTGCCTGATGGCCGCGGCGTCACCGTGCTGCGGGCCGGCGCGGGCGCCTCGCCGGTCGAAGGCTCGGCGGGCGTCGGTGCCGACCCGGTCATGGACGGAGCCGCCGGAGCGACCGGAGCACCCTCGATCGAGCGAGTCAGCGGTCTGACTCCAGTCGTCGCCGGCGCTACCGCCTGCGCCACCGTCCGCACCACCGGAGCTGCCGCGTTCGCCACCGTCTGCACCACAGGAGCTGCCGCGTTCGTCACCGTCTGCGTGATCGGGGCCACAGCCTTCGCCATCGGCGCCACGGTCTTCGCGACCGTCTGCACCACCGGCGCCGCGGTCTTCGCGACCGTCTGCACCACCGGCGCCGCGGTCTTCGCGACCGCCTGGACCACCGGAGCCACAGCCTTCGCCACCGGCGCCGCGGTCTTCGCGACCGTCTGCGCCACCGGAGCCACAGCCTTCGCCACCGGCGCCACGGCCTTGGCCACCGTCGGCGCCGCCGCCTTCGCCACCGGCGCCGTCGCCTTCGCCACCGGGGCCGTCGCCTGCATCGTCGACTTGTCCACACCCGCCACCGGCGAAGCGGCGGGTGTGGCCTGGACCCCCGGCGCCTCGGCGGGGGCGACACTCTGAACGGTGCCCGAACCGGAGGATGGGACGACGCCGGCGCACGCGGCACCGATCGGACCCACGACCATCGTGGTCGCAGCCGCGAGCAGCACGGCACACGCCTTCACGAAGAGCCGCGCCATGGTCCTACTGGGCTCCGCGGTCACGGGGGTCGACCGTCTCCATCCAATCCTCTCCTCGGGGCACGAGTGGAGTTACCCAAGGTGCCCGAGCGATCACGAAGATCGCCAGTAGTTAGCTATCCCTCTCGACGCCTCCTGAAACGCCATCTTTTTGGGTAGTTCTGGCTACCCCGGAACCGCGACGCGCGCTCGCGCCGCTGACGCGTACATTCCGACCCGTGTCAGCGCACCATCAGGCCGCCGAGCATGGGCGAATACTCGCGGGGGTCCGCGCATGAAGGTCGGGATCGTCGGCATGCCGAACGCCGGCAAGTCGTCGCTGTTCAGCGCGCTCACCGGGGTCGCCGCCGAGGCCGCGAACTACCCGTTCACGACGATCGAGCCCAATATCGCGGTGGTTCCGGTCAACGACCCGAGACTCGACGCGGTGGCGGACACCGTCAGGGCGTCGAAGATCGTCCCGGACACGATCGCATTCCACGACATCGCCGGGCTCGTCGCCGGCGCCCACCGTGGCGAGGGCCTCGGCAACCAGTTCCTCGCGAACATCCGCGAGACCGACGCGATCGTCCACGTCGTCCGTGTCCACAACGACCCGAACGTCGTCCATCCCGAGGGACGGGTCGACCCGCTCGCCGACATCGACACGATCGAGACCGAGCTGATCTACGCCGATCTCGAGCAGGCCGAGCGGCGCCTGGACCGGGTCTCGAAGACCGCCAAGAGCGGCGACCGGCGGGCGATCGCCGAGGCCGACTGGCTGCGCCGGCTGATCGAGGCCCTGCAATCCGGCCAGCCCGCCCGGACCGTGCCGCCACCAGCCGACGCCCCCGACGCGATGAACCTCCTCTCGCCGCTGACGGCCAAACCGGTGCTGTTCGTGGCGAACGTCGACGAGGGCGCGAGCGAGGTACCGCCGGCGATTCTCGAGCACGCCCGCGCTCAGGGCGCCGAGGCGGTCGCGATCTCCGCCCGCCTCGACGCCGAGCTCGCCGAGCTCGACCCTGAGGAGGCGGCGGTGATGCGCGAGGAACTCGGCGTCGCGCATTCCGGTCTCGAGACCGTGGTGCGGGGCGCGTTCTCGCTGTTACACCTGATCGCGTTCTTCACCGCCGGCGAGGACAAGCCGGCCCAATCCTGGCACTTGCGCCAGGGCCTGTCGGTGTGGCACGCGGCGGGCATGATCCACTCCGACATCCAGCGCGGGTTCGTCCGCGCAGAGGTCGTTTCGTGGGACGAGCTCGTCGCCGCCGGCGGGTATGCCGGCGCCCGCGACCGCGGCACTCTCCGGTTGGAAGGGCGCGATTACGCCGTGCAGGACGGCGACGTGATCACGGTCCGCTTCACCCCGTAGCAACCACGATCACATGACACTCGCCGCCGCCCCCGGCTCGAGCGCGCGGAAACCGTTGCCATACCGGCATGAATATGCATTCGGCAGCTCGCGAGCGCCGAGTGTTGGGATATCGGTGCTCGCTAGAGCTCGCTGACGTCTCCGGCGTCGTCGAGCCGCTGGGCCAGCTGGCGCAACCCCATCTCCCGCGCCGCGTCCGCGCCACCGCGGAGGTCCGTCGCGCGATCGGCCGGCCGGTCCACGGAGACCGTCCGCAGCGTCGCGATGTCTCGGAACGCGCGCAATTCGTCAGCGGACTCCGTAAGTGCCGCCGCCACCCGCGGCTTTTCACCGGAAGCGCCGGCAATGGCGCCGTCGAGCGACCCGTACTTCGACAAGAGCGAAGCCGCGGTCTTGGGACCGATCCCCGGCGCGCCCGGCAGCCCGTCCGACGGATCGCCACGCAGCGCGATGAAATCGGGCACGAGCTCCGGCGCGACGCCGTAGCGCTTTCGGACCTCGGCCGGGTCGACCTCGGTAAAGCCCGTGATCCCGGACTTCAGGAACATGACCGAGACCGCATCAGAGACACACTGGTACATGTCGCGGTCGCCGGTCACGATCAGCGTCCGGCCGCCCGCGTCCGACTCCACGGCCGCCAGCGACCCGAGCAGGTCATCCGCCTCGACCTCCGGAGACGACGAGACGTCCCACCCAAACGCCGAGAACAACGAAGGCGCGTGCGAGAACTGCCAGGCGAGCGCCTCAGGGACCTCGGGCCGGTCAGCGTGGTAGGCAGGGAACAACTCGACCCGGTAGGGAGCCGCCTCGGCGCCGAAGCACATCACGATCGCGCGCGGGCCGAAGTCCGCGGCACCTCTCAACAGAAGATTGACCGCGCCGAGGAGCGCGTTGACCGGCTTCCCGTCCAGCCCGAGGATGGTGTCGGGCAGCGCGTAGAACGAGCGGTAGAGCACATACGGCGCGTCGACGGCGATCAGAGGGCCCGGCATTCCGCGCCCGAGCTTAATAGGGATCCCGGGGGACCGGGTGAGCAGAGCGAGCGACCAGAGCCCAGATGATTGATTCCGCGGAGAGTGGCGGGTTGGCGGATGAGTGCCCAGTCGACGCGCCGCACCGCTCGAGTGCGCCAAAACCCGCGTAGAGCGCGGCTAACGTCCATCTCGAGCGACGACTGCCCGTCGAGTGGGCACTTGTCCGCCCTGAGTTCCGGTGCATCGGGGCCCCGGGGCAGGGCAGGCACTTACTCGGCTGTGGCGCGAACAAGTCCTCGCTCGCCGGCGCGGGCGCCCCGAGCGGTCACTTGCTCGCCACTACCTACCGCTTGCTATGGGACTACGACCGAGGGCCCGTCGAGGCCGCGGTACGCGACGCGATACACGCCCGCGAGCGCAACACGAACCGAATACGAACCGCCGCGGCCGAGCTGGACGACGGCGCTTCGACGCCAACGACCCCCGGCGCGGACCTGAAGCGTCACGTGGGCGCCCTTGCCGGCCGGGACGACTTTGCCGCTGAGCGTCTGCGACGCGTTGTCGATTTGCCCAAACGCGCTCTCCATCTGCGAGAGGATCGCGAGATTGTTGGTGACGATGCGCGGCGCGGCCGCCGGCGTTGGACTAGCGGCGGACGAGATCGTCGTGAACGCCGCCCACGTGCTGAGTAGCCCAAACGCGCCCTCGAGCTGGCTGCCCGTGACCGAGACGGTGCCGCCGGTCCCGATCACGTTCGCGGTCATGATCCGGGGCGAGGCACCGGTCTTCGTGACCTTGATCCCGACGAGCTCGCCCTTGACGAGCTTGCCGAGATCCTTGGTGGCCGTGGCCAGGCTCATCTGCCGCGTCCAGTGGTGATAGGGGTCGCCACCGGCGCCGTCGTACGGGTCCGGCACGCCGCGCAGCCACGGGTCGGGTGTCGCGCCCGGCCATGCATCCTCGACGTTCTCGGTGTGCCCGCCCGAGCTCGCGAAGAAGTAGGTGACGGCGGGCGCACCGTCGTACGTGACGATCTGCCCCGAGGTGGCGGCGACCGCGGCATCCGTCGCCGGCGTCTCGGCGCCGACGCCCTCATACATCTGGGAGCGCGTGTCGGGATACAGGTTGTAGAACCCCCCCGCGACGTCGGTGGTGATCGCGTATGTCCGTGCCGCGACGGCCTGCGCGTCTAAAGCCTGAGCCGACCACGTTGAAGGCATCTCGGCCGCGATCACGCCCTGCACATAGTCGTCGAGCCCGACGACGTTGACCGTGTAGACGCCGCCCGAACCGTTGGGCCGGAACTCGAGCGAACCGCGATAAGCACCCAGCCCAGCCAGGCTCAGAGGACCCGGGCCAACAGCCGTCAGTGGCGCCGAAAACGTCCCTACCGCCTTCCCGGAGGACTGGTTGACGATCTTCAAGGACCCGTTGGCCAGCGGTACGACGTCGTACGTGAGGCTCGGATTCAAAGACTTGTTCCCGACCCGCGTCGCGCCGGCGAATGCCGCCGAGCCGCTCCCGAGCAGCACCCGGACGGTCTGATCGGGGTTCGTCTTCCCGAGCGCCGTCCCCGTGTAGTAGTGCGAGAGGATCTGCTGGTAGGTCCAGCCGTGCAGCGCGTAGCCGTATGCGCCGTACTGGCTCATCCCGATCCCGTGGCCGTCGCCACCGCCGCTGATGTACAGGGTCGTCGCCGGAGCCGCGGCCGATGCCACCCCCGCAAGCGCAAGAGCAACCGACAGCGTCGCCGCCAACGACAGGCCCACTGCCTTGCCGCGCATCTTCTGAACAGGACACATAACACGAAGCCGCGTTGCGGCGTGTGCCCATGTTGGTTTCGTTATATAGGGTCTTGATATGAGCGAGCGCAAAGCTTCTGAAGTTTTCGTGGAGTGCCTGGAGGCGGAAGGGGTTCGGTACGTGTTCGGGATCCCGGGCGAGGAGACGCTCGACCTGAACGAGTCGCTGGCGGACTCGACGGTCGAGTTCATCCCCGTCCGCCACGAGCAGGGTGGGGCGTATATGGCCGACGCCTACGGCCGGCTAACCGGCCGGGCGGGCGTCTGTCTGGGGACCCTCGGCCCAGGAGCGACGAACCTGGTCACAGCGGTGGCCGACGCATTCCTGGATCGCGCTCCTCTCGTCGCTCTGACCGGTCAGTCGGACATCGAGCGCATGCACAAGGAATCGCACCAGTACATAGATCTCATCGGCATCATGCGGCCGATCGTTAAATGGAACGCCCGCGTTGCAAGCCCGGAGATCATCCCCGAGGTCGTCCGCAAGGCGTTCGCGGTGGCCGAATCCGAGAAGCCGGGCGCCACGCACCTCGAGCTTCCCGAGGACGTGATGCAGCAACCGCTCGACGCCTCACCGATCCCTCGCCACGCGCCGGTCCAGCCCGAGCCGGGCGGCAAGGAACTCCAGCGTGCCGCGGACATGATCGACGCCGCCCGCAATCCGCTCGCGCTCGCCGGTAACGGCGCGATTCGCGGCCACGCGGCCCGCGCGCTGCGGGCGTTCGTCCACAACACCGGAATCCCCGTCGCCGAGACGTTCATGGCCAAGGGCCTGGTCGACTACGAGGACCCGAAGGCGCTCGGCACGGTCGGGCTCCAGGCCCGCGACTACGAAATGGCCGGCTTCGACGATGCCGATCTGGTGATCGCGATCGGCTATGACCTCGTCGAGCACTCCCCCAAGCACTGGAACCCCCGCCGCGACAAGCAGATCATCATGATCGACAGCGTCGCCGCCGAGGTCGATCAGAACTTCGTCCCCGACGTCGAGCTGATCGGGGACATCGCGCACGTGCTCGCGCGGCTCGCGGCCGGGTGCTCGCGGAGCCAGACGACCGCCGGCACGAGCCGCCTGCACGAGGTCGTGATGGGCGCGCTGAACGACGCCCGCGACGACGACCACTTTCCGATGCGACCCCCGCGAGTGCTTTGGGACATCCGCGAGGCGCTGGGGCGCGACGACATCCTGGTCTCGGACGTCGGCCTGCACAAGCTCTGGATCGGGCGGATGTTCCCCGCGCACGAGCCCGGGACGGTCTTGATCGCCAACGGCCTCGCCGGGATGGGATTCGCGCTCCCGACCGCGATCGGGGCCAAGCTCGTGCACCCGGATCGCAAGGTGATCGCGGTCAGCGGCGACGGCGGCTTCCTGATGAACATGCAGGAGCTCGAGACCGCCCGCCGCCTCGGCACCGCCGTTGTGAACATCATCTGGGAGAACGCCCAGTTCGGCTCGATCGTGTGGAAGCAGGACAAGAAGTTCGGCCGCCACTTCGGAGTCGACTTCGGGAACCCGGACTTCGTCAAGCTGGCCGAGGCGTTCGGGCTGCCGGCGTGGCGATGCTCGAGCGCCGACGACTTCCCTCGGCTGCTGGCGGACGCGCTCGCCAAGGACATGCCGTCGCTGATCGTCGTCCCAATCGACTACTCGATCGACGTCGCCATCTCCGAGACGCTCGGCGCCGAGACCGTCGCCACCTGAGCCCGGCGCTCTGCCCGCGGCAGCCCGATGCTCGTCACGGCGCCAGCGAGCGACAGCCCCGCCGCCACCGCGATCGCCGTCGTGAACCCGTCGCTGAACAGCTGCGGCGAGGCGTAGCCGCCCGAGCCGGTGAACACCG
This sequence comes from uncultured Solirubrobacterales bacterium, assembly GCA_963701945.1. GTDB lineage: Bacteria > Actinomycetota > Thermoleophilia > Solirubrobacterales > Solirubrobacteraceae > Palsa-465. The sequence goes on from CAVPBV010000011.1 coordinate 72,307, forward strand.
CCACCAGCGTGGCGATCCCGAACACCCCGCCAAGCTGGCGCAGCATGTTGAACGTCCCCGATGCCTTGCCGATGCTCTGGGGCCCCACCGAGCTCACCACCGCGTTCTGAAGCGCCGGCATGGCCATCGACACGCCGCACCCCGCGATCACGAGTGGCGCCACCAGCCGCCAGTAGTCGACGTCGGGTCCCGCGATCAGCGCGATCCACCCCATCCCGGCCGCCTGCAGCAGCAGCCCGACGACCGCGAACGGCCGCTCGCCGACGCGCGAGATCCGGGCACCCGTGATCGGGGCCACGATGAACAGGGTGGCCGTCCACGGCAACAGCCTGATGCCGGCGTCGAGCGGGCCGTGGTGCTGGGCGATCTGGAGGAACTGCGCCATGAAGAACACCGCGCCGTAGAGCGCCGTGCACATGAAGAAGATCCCGGCGTTGCCCGATGAGAACGGGCGCGAGGCGAACAGCCCCATCGGCAGCATCGGCGCCACCGTCCGGCGCTCCCACACCACGAACACGACCGCCAGCAGCGCGCCCATGGCCAGCGAGGCGACCACTTCGACGCTGCCCCACCCGGCCGAGTTTCCCCGGACGAGCCCCCATACGATCCCGAGCGCGGCGCCGGTGACCAGCGCCAGCCCGCCGACGTCAGGAGCGCTGCGCGGGCCGTAGCTCTCATCGACGCGGCGGAGCACAACCGGAATCGTCAGCAGCCCGATCGGGACGTTTATCCAGAAGATCCACTGCCAAGCGATTCCCTGCGTGATCGCGCCGCCGATCACCGGACCGCCGAGCACGGCGAGTCCGGTGATGCCGCTGAAGATCCCGAGAGCGCGCGCCCGCTGCGGCGCCGGGTAAGCCGCGGTCAGCAGCGTCATCCCGAGTGGCATCACCAGCGCGGCCCCGACGCCCTGGACGGCGCGTGCCGCGATCAGCAGACCGACGTTCGGCGCGAGCGCGCACGCGGCCGACGCGACCGAGAAGATCGCGAGCCCGGCGGCGAACAGCCGCCGGCGCCCGAACCGGTCGCCGAGGACGGCGCCGGTCATCAGCAGCACCGCGAAGCTCAGCGTGTAGGCGTTCACCGTCCACTCGAGCTCCTCAATCGAGGCGCCGAGGTGAACCCGGATCGTCGGGAGCGCCGTCGTCACCACCAGCGCGTCGAGCGCCACCATCAGCGACGCCACCGACGCGACTATCAGCACCCATACTGGTCCTCTGCGCATATTGGCCTCCTCACGATTAGCTGTGTCGTGATTTGAGACCCGGCCCCACACGCAAATTGACCGATGAATTTCGGACGGGCGGCGTGTCTTGTTTACCGATGCCCCGTGATACGACCCCGGCCGCTGGCACGATCCGACCATGACCACGAGCACCCTGGCCAAGGCCCGCGAGGGCGATGAGCAGGCGTTCCGCGACCTGACCGATGGCCACCGGCGGGAGCTACAGGTCCATTGCTACCGGATCCTCGGCTCCGTACAGGACGCCGAGGACGCGGTTCAGGAGACCTTGTTGGCGGCATGGCGCGGGCTTGACGGCTTCCAGCAGCGGTCCTCGCTGCGCACCTGGCTCTACACGATCGCGACCAACCGGTGCCTGAACACTCTTCGGGACGGCGCCCGCCGGCCGCAGGAGGAGCGACCACTGTCCTTCCAGCCCCCCGAGCCGACTCGCTATGGCGAGTTCGCGTGGCTCGAGCCGTACCCGGATGCGCTGCTCGAGGGCCTGCCGGACGCCGCTCCGGGGCCGGAGGCCCGCTACGAGGCGCGTGAGACGGTCGCGCTCGCGTTCGTAACCGCGCTCCAGCGCCTGCCGCCGCGCCAGCGCGCGGCGATCGTGCTCAAGGACGTGCTCGGATTCCGAGCCTCCGAGGTCGCCACCATGCTCGAGACGACCGAGACCTCGGTTAACAGCGCCCTGCAGAGGGCGCGGGCAACGCTCGACGCCCAGGCGCCGCCCAGCCGGGAGCGCGCGCCGCTACCGCGGTCGGTCGGCGAGCGGGAGCTCGTCGGTCGATTCGCGGACGCGTTCGAGAACGGCCGCGTCGACCAGATCGTTGCGCTGCTGACCGACGACGCCTGGGTCACGATGCCGCCCGAGCCGTTCGAGTACCAGGGCCGCGCGGCGATCGACGATTTCTTCAGACAAGCGTTCGCGGCGCGCGCGGATCGCACCGACCGGCTCGTGGCGACACGGGCGAACGGACAGCCGGCGTTCGGCCACTACATCGGCGACGCCCACGCGCCCGTTGTCCGGGGCGTGGGCGTGATCGTGCTGACGATCGAGGGCGACCGACTCGCGCACCTCACCCGGTTCGGGGGCAGCGCCCTGCTGTCCCGCTTCGGGCTTCCGCGGACCCTCCCGTTGTGAGCGACGGCTACAGGTTGCCCTGCGCCATCTTGCGCAGGTCCATCGCCTTGTCGTAGGTCTCCTCGTCGACGCCGAGTTCGAGCGCTACGTCGCGCAGAGCGCGGCCAGAGCTGGCCGCCTCCTTGACGATCTCGGCCCCCTTGTCGTAGCCGATGTACGGGTTGAGCGCGGTCGCGGCCGCGAGCGTCATCTCGGCCGAGCGGCGGCAGCCCTCCTCGTTGACCCTGATCCCGTCGACGCACTTCTCCGCGAGGATGCGCGAGGCGTTCGTCAGGAGCTTGATCGAGTCGAGCAGGTTGCGCGCGATCAGCGGAACGCGGACGTTGAGCTCGAAGTTGCCCTGCGAGCCCGCCATGGTGATCGTGGTGTCGTTGCCGATCACCTGCGCGGACACCTGGAGCACGACCTCGGGGATCACCGGGTTGACCTTTCCGGGCATGATCGAGGAGCCCTTCTGGAGCTCGGGGAGGAAGATCTCGCCGATCCCCGCGCGCGGTCCCGAGCCGAGCCAGGCGAGGTCGTTCGCGATCTTGGTCAACGAGACCGCGAGGACTTTCAAAGCGCCCGAGAGCTCGACGAGCGCGTCCCGGTTGCCCTGGGCCTCGAACGGGTCCTCGGGCGCGCGGATCTCGAGCCCGGTGGCGTCGATCAGCCGAGCGCGCACACGAGTGGCGAATTCGGGGTGGGTGTTCAGCCCGGTGCCGGTCGCGGTCCCGCCGAGCGGGATCTGCGCCACCTGCGGCAGCGCGTTCGAGATCCGCCGCGCACCGAGCCGCACCTGCGCGGCGTAGCCGCCGAACTCCTGGCCGAGCGTGACGGGCACCGCGTCCATCAGGTGGGTGCGCCCGGACTTGACGATGTCCTTGAACTCGTCCGACTTAGCCGCGAACGACGCCTCGAGCTGCTCGAGCACGGGCAGCAGGTCGTTGGTCGCGGTATCGAGCGCGGCGAGGTGGACGGCGGACGGGAACACGTCGTTGGACGACTGGCCCATGTTCACGTCGTCGTTCGCGTGGACACCTTCGCCCGCGATCGTCGCGATCACCTCGTTCGCGTTCATGTTCGAAGACGTGCCCGAGCCGGTCTGGAACACGTCGATCGGGAACTGGTCGTCGAACTCGCCCTCGGCGATCCGGTCGCCGGCGGCCGCGATCCGCGACGCCTTGTCCTCATCGAGCAATCCCAGTTCGGCGTTGACGCGCGCGGCCGCGCCCTTGATCCGCCCGAGCCAGCGCACCACGGGCACCGGGATGTGCTCGCCCGAGACCGGGAAGTTGGCCACGGCCTTGGTGGTCTCCCCGCCCCACAGCTGCTCGTGCTCCTGTACGCCCATTTCAAGGTCCTTTCCCAGTTTCAGGTCTTGAGTTGAGGCTACCGCGCGGACGGTGAGGCCAGCAGTCCGCGGGCGGCTTCGACGTCCTCGCCGAAGGCGCGGTCCTCCAGACCGTTCGGCAGCACCTCGGTGGCGGCCTCGAACAGCGCCTGGACGCCCGCGCCCCTGGGCACGCGGCTCTTGGCGCGGAGCGCCCGGACCGTCACGACCAACTCGGTCGCGACGAGCACGGTCATGGCCTGGAGCAACTCGTCCGTGCGGACCGCCGCGGTCGCCGCGAGGCTTGCGTGGGACTCCACCCCGAGCGATGCCCACACGCTCTGGGCCGCCATCGGCGCCGCCAGCGAGCGCGCCTCCGCGGCTGCGGCGTGCGCGGTGTACTCGAGCATCATCACGCCCGAGTCCGGCCCGGGATCGTGGGCGAGGAACGGGTTTAGCCCGCTCATTCGCGGGTCGAGGATCGCGCTGACGCGGCCCGCGATCAGCGACGACGAATGCGCGAACGCCGCCCGGAGCGCGTCGAGGGCGGCCCCCAGCTCGGCGGCGTGGAAGTTGCCGGTCGGGAACGCGCGGCCCTCGTGGATCAGCGCGTTCTCGGGACGCGCGTTGAGTTCGCGCACGACCACGTCATCGAGCGCGCTGAGCGCGTCGTTGGCGACACCGTCGACCTGCGGCAGCACGCGGAACGCGTATGGGTCCTGGACGAGCCGATCCGGCGCGTGCGGGTCGAACGGCGCGCCGGCGAGCAACTCCCGCATTCGCGCCGCCACCGCCGCCTGCCCCCGGGCGCCGCGGCCCGCCTGGACCCGCGCGTCGAGCACGACCGGATCGGCGTCGAGCGCCTCGAACGACAGCGCCGCGACCTCGAGCCAGTGCTCGTGCAGCGCCCGCGCGTCGACGGCCAGGAGCGCGGCGTGGCCGGCGGTCATCGCGTTCGAGCTCATGAACCCGAGCGCGTCGCGCAGGCCGAGCCGGATCGGCTCCTTGGGGGCTTGCGCGTCGACGAGCTCGCCGTCGCGCCACACCTTGCCTTCGCCGAGCAGCGCCAGCGCGACCTCCGCGAGGCCGGGGAGGTCGCCCGTGCCGAGCGAGCCGAGCTCGCGCGTGAGTGGGACGACGCCGGCGTTGAGCGCGGCGATCAACGCGTCGAGCAGCGCCGGCGTCACCCCCGCGCCGCCGGCCCCAAGTTGGTTGGCGCGCACGACCATGCCGGCCCGGACCTGCTCGGCGTTCAGCGGGCGGCCGGCGCTGACCGCGTGGCTACGGAGCAGGTTCCACTGGAAGCGCTCGCGATCGGCATCGCCGATCGAGCGGTCGCGCAGGGCGCCGACGCCGGTGGTGGCGCCGTACAGGGCCTCCCCGCGCTCGAGCAGCGCCGCGATCGCCGCGTGGGCGTCCTCGTTGCGCTCCCGCGCTGCCGGCGCCAACTCCACACGCTCGCCCCGCCGTGCCACGGCCGCGACGCTTTGCGGCGTCAGCGTCTCGCCATCGATCACGATCGCCCCCACGGTTAGCATCGGCTCCCATGGCTGCTGCGAGCGACACCGCCGTGATCCCGCCCCGCGAGGGGCTGCTGGGGCGCGCGCCGTCGCCCGGGCTCGTGGTCGGCGCGATCGCGTCGGTCCAGTTCGGCTCGGCGATCGCGGCTACGTTGTTCGCGCAGATCGGGCCGGCGGGCGCGGTGTCGCTGCGGCTCGTGTTCGGGACGATCATCCTGCTCGCGTTGTGGCGGCCGCACCTGCGACTGCGCGAATACACGCGCTATCAGTTGGTCCTCGCGTGCGTGTTCGGCCTCGTACTCGCGGGCATGAACCTGAGCTTCTACAGCGCGCTTCACCGGATCCCGCTGGGGATCGCGGTCACGCTCGAGTTCGTCGGTCCGCTGACGGTCGCCGTCGCCGGGTCGCGGCGACCGGTCGACCTGGTCTGGATCGCGATCGCCGCGGCCGGCATCGTCGCGCTCACCCAGGGCGACGCCCACCACCTGAATGCTCTCGGCGTCGGCCTCGCCCTGCTGGCCGGCGCCCTGTGGGGGACGTACATCCTCGTCAACGCCCGGGTGGGACGCGCGTTCGAGGGCGGGATCGGCCTCGCGCTCGCCATGTGCGTCGCGTCGGTCGTGATCCTCCCGTTCGGGATCGCCCAGGGCGGCTCGCATTTGCTCGAGCCGCGCTCGCTCGCGCTCGGGGCCGCGGTCGGCCTGTTGTCCTCGGCGATCCCGTACTCGTTCGAGGTCGAGGCCCTGCGGCGCATCCGCCCGTCGGTGTTCGGCGTGCTGATGAGCATCGAGCCGGCGATGGCCGCGCTCGCCGGGTTCATCGTGCTCGGGCAGAGCCTCAGCGCCCGGACGCTGCTGGGGATGGCGCTGGTGGTGGTCGCTTCGGTGGGGGCGGCGCGTCGAAGCCGCGAGGCGCCGGTTGCCGTCTAGTGACAAGGCGTTTCATTCTACGGTAAAGTTCAGATCCGATGTCAGAGACCGGGACTCGGACCGTTGAACGCGCGCTGACGCTGTTGGCGGCAGTCGCCGAGGAGGGCGGCACGCTCAGCCAGCTCGCGCGCGCTGCCGAGCTGTCGCCGAGCACCGCCTCGCGGCTGCTGGCGACGCTGGCCGGGCAGGAGCTCGTCCGGCGAGACGAATACGGGCGCTATGGCCCGGGCACGCGCCTACGCCAGCTGGCAGCCGTTGCGCTGCGCTCAGATCCGGTCTATGAGCTTGCCGGGCCGCACCTGGCCGAGCTCGCGCACGAGACCGGCGAGGCCGCGAACCTCGCGGTCCCCGCCGACGATCAGCGGGTGGTGTACCTGCGCCAGGCTGCCAGCCCGAAACTGGTCCAGACCGCGAGCTGGGCGGGGCGCACGATCCCCCGCCGCGGGACCGCGCTCGGCGCCGCGCTGCGCGGTGCGGTCGGCGAGGGCGGATACGTGGCGCGCGCCGGTGCGGTCGAGCCTGACGTCACCTCGATCGCCGCACCCGTGTACGGCGCCGACGGCAAGATCGCGGCCGCGCTCAGCGTGCTCGCGCCGAACTACAGGGTTTCGCCCGCGCGAGTCGACACGTACGGGCTGGCGGTCGCCCGGCACGCCGGCGAGCTGTCGCGAAGCCTCGGAGCCCCGGGGGCGGCGGTGGCGGCGTGAACGCGTTTTCGGAGCCCGCGTGAGCACGCCTCCCCCGAGCACCTCGGGCCTGCGGTGCAAGGGCTGGCAGCAAGAAGCGGCGCTGCGCATGCTCGAGAACAACCTGCACCCCGACGTCGCCGAGAATCCGTCGGAGCTCGTCGTCTACGGCGGCATTGGCAAGGCGGCGCGCAACTGGCCGAGCTACCACGCGATCGTCCGCGAGCTCCAGCGATTGGGCGACGAGGAGACCCTGCTCGTACAGTCGGGCAAGCCGGTGGCGGTGTTCGAGACGCACGAGGCCGCCCCACGCGTGCTGCTCGCCAACTCGAACCTGGTCCCGGACTGGGCCAACTGGGACGAGTTCCGGAGGCTCGACGCGGCCGGGCTGATGATGTACGGGCAGATGACTGCGGGCTCCTGGATCTACATCGGGAGCCAGGGAATCCTCCAGGGGACCTACGAGACGTTCGCGGCGGCCGCGCGCAAGCGGTTCGATGGCTCTCTGGTCGGCCGACTCGTGGTCACGGCGGGACTTGGTGGCATGGGCGGCGCCCAGCCGCTGTCGATCACGATGCTCGGCGGCACCGCCCTGTGCATCGAGGTGGACCTGCAGCGGATCGAACGGCGGATCCAGACGGGTTATCTCGACGAGCGCGCCGCCGATCTCGACGACGCTCTGACTCGTCTGGAGGCGGCCCGGCGGGAGGGACGGGCGCTGTCGATCGGCCTCGCCGGCAACGCCGCCGAGGTCGTTCCCGAGCTCGCCCGGCGCGGCGTGCACGTCGACATCGTCACCGACCAGACGTCCGCCCACGATCCTTTGAACGGCTACATTCCCGCCGGCCTCAACCTCGAACAAGCCGAGGTCCTGCGGAAGAGTGACCCCGACGAGTACCTGCGCCGGGTGGGTGAGAGCGCGGTCACCCACGTAAGCGCGATTCGAGACCTGGCCGCCGCCGGAGCGGAGGCGTTCGACTACGGCAACGCGCTCCGGGGGCTCGCGTTCGAGAACGGGGACAAGGACGCGTTCAGCTACCCCGGGTTCGTCCCGGCGTACGTGCGGCCGCTGTTCTGCGAGGGCAAGGGGCCGTTCCGCTGGGTTGCGCTGTCGGGCGATCCGGCCGACATCCACGCCACCGATCGCGCGATCCTCGACCTGTTCGGCGACCAGGAGCACATCGCGCGCTGGATCAAGCTCGCGTCCGAGCGCGTGCACTTCCAGGGCCTGCCGGCGCGGATCTGCTGGCTCGGCTACGGCGAGCGCCACCTCGCGGGATTGCGCTTCAACGAGATGGTGGCTTCGGGCGAGGTCAAGGCGCCGATCGTGATCGGGCGCGACCACCTCGACGCCGGCTCGGTCGCCTCGCCCCAACGCGAGACCGAGTCGATGGCCGACGGATCGGACGCGGTCGCCGACTGGCCGCTGCTCAACGCTTTGATCAATACCGCGTGCGGGGCGAGCTGGGTCTCGATCCACCACGGCGGTGGCGTCGGCATGGGCAAGTCGATCCACGCCGGCCAGGTGTGCGTCGCCGACGGCACCGAGCTAGCCGGGCGCCGGATCGAGCGCGTTCTCAAGGCCGACCCCGGCATGGGGATCGTCCGCCACGTCGACGCCGGCTACGACCTCGCGGTGTCGGCCGCACGGGAGCACGGCCTGCGGATCCCGATGCTCGAGTCGTCGGAGTGACGTCCCGGCGGGTGACGACCTCGTTCGACAACGCGGCACAGGTGCTCACGCCACCCGAGCCGGACCTGCCCTACCTACGCTCCAACCGCGCGAACGAACTCGCCCTCGAGCCCGGCGGGATCACGGTCGAGCACGGCCGAATCGCGGCATTACAACCCACGACAGACGCGAACATCCACGTTGACGCCAGTGGGTGCGCGCTGCTCCCCGGCCTCGTTGACTGCCACACCCACCTACCGTTCGCCGGCTGGCGCGCCGAAGAGTACGAGCAGAAGGTCACGGGCGTCCCGTACGAGGACATCGCGCGCGCCGGCGGTGGGATCAGGTCCTCGGCGAGAGCGCTGCGAGACACTCCCGACGAGACCGTGCTCGCCCAGGCCCAGGAGCTCGCCGGCGAGATGCTCCGCTCGGGGACGACCACGTTCGAATGCAAGTCGGGCTACGGGCTCTCGACCGCCGGTGAGCTCCGCGCGCTGCAACTGGCGACGGAACTCGAAACCATCGTCTCCCAAAACACAACCCGGACCGGGCTGCTCGCCCACGCCGTCCCCGACGGCTACACGACCACCACCTGGATGGACCAGGTCGAGCAGATGCTCCCGGAGGCACTCGAGCACGTGAGCGCTCTCGACATCTTCGTCGAGTCGATCGCGTTCGGTCTCGACGACCTCGACCGGATGGGGCAGTTGGCGAGGAAGAACGGCGTGCTACTCCGCGCCCACGTCGAGCAGTTCACGACGATGCGCTCCGTTCCCGTGGCGCTGAAGCACAACGCCCGCTCGCTCGACCACCTCTCGACCATCCACCCCGACGACATCCAACCGCTGGCCGACTCCGACACAGCCGCGGTGCTGCTCCCCGGCGCGGAATTCATGGGCGCCGAGCACACCGCGCCGGCGCGGGACCTGATCGACGCCGGCGCGATCACGGTGCTCGCCACCGACGCCAACCCGGGCACGTCGCCGATCTTCTCGCTGCCGCTGATCATCGGCCTCGGCGTGCGCCGGTACGGCTTGAGCACGCGCGAGGCGCTGCTCGCGACGACGCTCAATGCGGCGTATGTCCTCGACCTCCAGCGTGAGCTCGGATCGATCGAGCTCGACAAGCGCGCCGACCTGGTGCTGCTCGATTGTCCGGCCGAGCACATCGCCTATCGCCTCGGCCGCAACCCGGTCGCGGCGACGTTCGTGGGCGGCGAGCCCGCGTACGTGCGCCCGGATGCGGCATGGCGGATCATGGAGCGGTGAGCTTCGGATCCGCTGACGCAGAGCGGACGTTCCCGCTGGGCGCCGGCGTCACGCTCGAACAACTCGATCAGGACCCCCATCCGGCGCTGGTGGCTCTGCGCGAGCGCGAGCCGGTGTCGTGGTTGCCGGCGCTCGGGGGTTGGCTCGTGACGCGCTACGACCTCGCAGTCCACGTGATGCGCGACGCGGACACGTTCACGGTGGACGATCCCCGGTTCTCGACGGCACAGGTCGTCGGCCCCAGCATGCTGAGCCTCGACGGCGAGGCGCACGCGCGCCACCGTGCGCCGTTCGCGGCGCCGTTCCGGCCTCGGGCCGTCCGCGAGCGCTTCGCCCCGGCCGCCACGGACGAAGCTGACCGCCTGATCGACACTTTCGCCGACGACGGTGCCGCGGAGCTGCGGCGATCGTTCGCCGGACCGCTGGCGGCGTCGATCATGGCCCGAGCGCTCGGGCTCGAGCAATACGAGGTCGGGGCGATGCTCGGCTGGTATGACGCGATCGTCGCGGCGGTCACCGAGGTTACGGCCGGGCACGACCTCCCAATGCGCGGGGGCGACGCGTTCGACTCGCTCCGGGACCGGCTGGAGGAGGTGATCGCCAAAGGTCCCGAGGCGTCGTTGCTCGGCGCCGCCGCGTGGGACGAGGACCTCACCACCGAACAGGTCGTCTCAAACGCGGCCGTGCTGCTTTTCGGGGGGATCGAGACGACCGAGGGGATGATCGCCAATGCTCTTCTCCTCCTGCTCGAGCATCCCGATGTCCTCGCGTGGATCGAGCACGACCGGAGCCGGCTCGAGGCGGTGCTCGAGGAGTCGCTCCGGTTCGAGCCGGCCGCCGCGATGGTCGATCGCTACGCCACCACTGGCGTCGAGCTGCGGGACGCTCAGATAGCTCGAGGGCGAGCTGGTCCGCGTCTCGATCAGCGCCGCCAACCGCGACCCGGCTGTGTTCAGCAACCCAGACCGCTTCGACCCCGGCCGCTTCGACGCAGGCCGCTCGGCGGCCCGCGGCCATCTCGCGTTCGCGCACGGTCCGCACGTATGCCTAGGCGTGCACCTGGCCCGGCTGGAGGCCCGGACCGGGCTCGACGCGCTGCTCCGCCGGCTGCCGACGCTCATGCTTGATCCCGCCAGGCCGTCCCGGATCGAGGGCCTCGTATTCCGCAAGCCGCCCACGCTTTACGCGGTCTGGGATTAGACCGGCGTCAGCACCCCGAGCGGTGGCGGACGCATGCGCAGCGTAGCCCGGACGCGCCCGCGGCCGCGATCGCCGCCTCCCATGGGATAGTTACCCCCGGGTGCGCGTCTTGCGGAGAGCCCTCTTGGTCGTGGCGACAGGCGGGGCTCTCGTCCCGCTGCTGTTCGTCCCCGCGCGCGCGGCCACGACCCCGACCCCGACGGCGAACCCCAACCCGACGACCGTCAACGTTCGCGTCGGCAAAGCCTGGGTAAGCCAGCCGGTTGCGCCCGGATTCATCGGCTTCTCATTCGAGTTCACGGCCGTGCGCGACTACACCGGATCGGATCCCCGCGCGATCAACCCGGTGCTCGTGGCGCTGATCCGGGACGTCGCGCCCGGACAGACGCCGGTGCTGCGAATCGGCGGGAACAGCACAGACACCTCGTGGTGGCCGATCAGCGGCGTGACGCCCAGCCCCGGCATCACCTACACGCTGACCAAGAGCTGGCTCGCCACCACCCGGGCCCTCGCCGTCGCCACCGGCGCGAAGCTGATCCTGGGCGTGAACATGAAGCTCGACAGCGCGGCCGAAGCCGCGGCCGAGGCACACGCGTACCGCGCCGGCATCGGCGCCGCGCACATCGAGGCGCTCGAGATCGGCAACGAGCCCGAGCTGTACAAGGTATTTCCGTGGTACGAGATCAATGGAGAGCCGTTCTACGCGCGGCCCCCGATCTACAACTTCACGAGCTACACCGAGGAGATCGCGGAGATCGCCAAGCGAGTTCGGGGCTTCGCGCTCGCCGGACCGGCGACCGGCACCCCGCAGTGGTTCGCGGAGGTCCCGCAGCTATTTCACTTCGAGCGCCGGCTGAGGGTCGTCACTTACCACCGCTATCCGTTGCTCGCCTGCTTCTCACAGCCGGGCGACCCGCGCTACCCCTCGATCCCGAACCTGCTCAACCCGGACTCCGCGCGCGATCTGCTGACGGGCGCCGGCGACGCGATCGCGTACGCGCATAAGCACGGCGCCACCGTTCGCATCGACGAGCTCAACTCGGTCGCGTGCGCGGGCCAGCCCGGGGTCAGCGACACGTTCGCCTCCGCGCTGTGGATGCTCGACACGCTGTTCGCGACGGTCCGCTCCGGAGTCGACGGCGTCAACATCCACACGCTTCCCACGGCCTCGTACAAGCCGTTCGAGTTCCGCCGGATTCGCGGGCGATGGCTCGCCACCGTCGAGCCCGAGTACTACGCCCTGCTGATGTTCGAGCAGGCGGCCCCGCCCGGCTCGCACCTGCTCAACCTCACCCAGACCGCCAGCACCGACATCCGCTCGCGAGCGACCCTCGCGCCCGACGGCGACGTCCACGTCGTGCTGATCAACGACAGCCTGACCGCCGGTCACGTCGTATTCGTCAAGCCCCCGGCAAAGGACCCCACAGCCGTGCTCGAACGCCTCAGAGCCCCGAGCGCGGCCGCCACCGATCACGTGACGCTGGGCGGTCAGACGTTCGGCGACGAGACCGGCACGGGCGAGCTCAAGGGCACGCTCCGCACGGTCCGCGTCAAGCCCGACCATCGCGGCCGGTACCTGATCAGGCTGCCCGCGGCGAGCGCCGCGATGCTCACTTTTGCCCCAGCCGCAACTTCACCCCCGCCAGGTCCTCGTACAGGCGGATCGCGCTGATCTCGCCGGCGTCGTCGCCGTAGGCCGCGCGCGCGCGGCGGTGAATCTGCTCGACGAGCGCGGTCAGCTCGACCGGCACCCCGACCTCGCGCGCCAGATCGACGACAAGGCCCAGGTCCTTCGTGGCCAGCCGCATCGGAAACGCCTCGTCGTAGTCGCCGTGGTCGAGCACCATGCGGACGTCGCGCTCGAGGAAGTTGGAGTTGGCCGGCGACCCGACCAGCGCGGCGTGAAGCCGGTCGAGCGGCACCCCGGCGCGCACGCCGATGCTCAGCACCTCCCCGGTGGCCACCGACTGAATGAACCAAAGCAGGTTGAGCAGCAGCTTGACCGTGTAGCCGGTGCCGCTGTCGCCGAGGTAGAAGATCCGCTCCGGGTCGCCCATCTCCTCGAACAGCGGCAGCGCGCGGGCGTACGCCGCCTCGGACCCGCCGACATAGATCGCGAGCGTCCCCGCTCTTGCCCCGATCGACTGGCCCGCGACGGGCGCGTCGAGCACCTCGACGCCACGCAAACTCGCCGCCGCGACCACCCGCGCGCCCACGGCGGTCGAACTCGTGCTCATGTCGATCGCGAGCGACCCAGGCTCCAAAGCAGCGATCGCCCCGCCCTCCCCCAGCAGCACCGCCTCGACCTGCGGTGGCGCCGGCAGCATCGTGATCAGCACCTGCGCACCGCGCGCACATTCGGCGACCGAACCGGCCGCCCGAGCCCCCGCCTGCACCCACCGGGCCAACGCCGCCGCGTCGAGATCGAACGCAGTGACCTCGAACCCGGCCTCCACGAGGTGACCGCACATCGGACCGCCCATGTTCCCGAGCCCGACGAACCCGACGCGCGCGATCCCGGACCGCTCGGCGGCAAACGCCATCACAGCGCCACCCAGGTCGTCTTCAGATGCGTGTAGGCGTCGACCGCGTGCTCGGCGTCGTCGGCCTGCTGGGTCGCGACCACCGGCCCGAACACCTCCTCCTGGACGATCGGGTCGGCCGGATCGAGCGCCTCGAGCACGGTGGGCTCCATGTACGCGCCCCCGGGAACCGGCTCGGCGCGCGCCCCGCCCACCAGTAACCGCGCCCCGTCCCCCGCCGCCCGCTCGACCCGCCCGAGCACCCCGGCGAGATGCTCGTCGGACACCAGCGCGCCCAGAGTCGTCGACGGGTCAGCGGGATCGCCCGGAGCCATCTCACGCGCAAACGAAACGAGCCGCTCAGCTAGTGGCTCAACCAGCGCCCGCTCGACGACCACGCGCGAGCCCGCGTGGCAGGTCTGACCGGCGTTGTAGAAGATCCCCCAGCCGATCGCGTCGACAGCCCGGTCCAAGTCCTCGACATCCCCCAGCACCACATGCGGGCTCTTGCCCCCGAGCTCGAGCGACACCGCCTTACCGTTTGACTCTCCGGCATAACGCAAGAAGCGCCGCCCAACGGGAACCGACCCCGTGAACGTGATCTTGTCGACCAAGAAATGACGGCCGAGCGGCGCGCCCGCCTCCTCGCCGAATCCCGGCACGACGTTCAGCACGCCGTCGGGCAGCCCGGCCTCAGCCGCCAACTCGGCCAGCGCCAGCGCGGTCAGCGGCGACTGCTCCGCGGGCTTCAACACGACCGAGTTGCCAGTAGCCAAAGAAGGAGCGAGCTTCCACGCCGTGATGATCAGCGGGTAGTTCCACGGAATGACAGCGCCGATCACGCCGAGCGGCTCACGCCCGACGAGCGCGAGCGCGTCCGACCCGGTCGGGGCGATCTCTCCGTAGACCTTGTCGATCGCCTCCGCGTACCACGCGATGCAGTTGCGCGCGTTCGGCACGTCGACGTTTCGGGCGTCGGTGATCGGATGGCCGACGTCGGCCGACTCGAGCTGGGCGAGCTCCTCCAGGTTCTCGTCGATGAGCCCGGCCCACCGCAGCATCACGCGCTTACGCTCGACCGGATCGGCCAAAGCCCACGTCCCGTCGTCGAACGCGCGCCGCGCGGCGCGGACGGCCAGGTCCACGTCCTCGGCGGACCCGCGCGCCACGTGAGCGACGACGCTGCCGTCGCGCGGCGAGATGTCGTCAAACGTCCGCCCGTCCGCGGCGGCCACGAACCGTCCGCCGATAAACGCGTCGCGCCTCAGGCCCGCACCGCTTCTCGATCGACGGCGTAGAACGACAGCGCCTCCTCGTCGAGCGCAGCGCCCAGTCCAGGCGTATCCGGGACACGGAGCAATCCGTCCCGAGAAACCGTCACCGGCGATGCGAGCATGAAGTCGCGTCGCGCCGGCGTCCATCCCGGCGGGTCGTAGGGGAACTCGAGGAACGGACCGCCACCGACCCCCGCGCACACGTGCAGGTTGGCAAGCACGCCGATCCCGTTCGTCCACGTGTGGGGCGTGAACCACCGGTTCCGCCGCAGCGCCAGATCGGCCAGCGTCCGAGCCCCCGAGATACCCAGCGCCAGCACCACGTCGGGCTGATACACGTCCAAGGCATCGGAATCCAGCGCCAGGCGCAGCTCCTCGAACGTCCGCGCCATCTCACCGCCGCCGATCCGCACCCCCGCCGCCTCGCGCAAAGCCCGCATCCCGCGGAGGTCCTCACCCGGCAGCGGCTCCTCGACCCACAGAGCGCCGTAGGCGCGCAGCCGCTCGACGATCCGCCGCGCGCCAACAACGTCGAGCCGTGGACCGATGTCGCCCGCCATCCGCCACCACTGGTTGAGGTCGACCATGATCTCGAGCCCGTCGCCGACCGCGTCGCGAACCGCGGCGACCACGCCGATCCCCTCATCGGCCCGCCCCGGCGCGATCCTGATCTTCACCGCCCGAAAGCCCTCCTCGACCAGCGCCAAGGCGTCCTCGGCCCGCTGACCCGGATCTCGAAGCGAACCCCACGACGCGTACGCCGGCAACTCCGAGCGCGCGCCCCCCAGCAGCGAGGCCACCGGCTGGCCGCAGGCCTGTCCGAATAGGTCCCACAGAGCGGCCTCGAGCGGCCAGTAGCGACCCGCGTGAAAAGACACCGTCTCGAGCACCCGAGCATGGCGCTCGATGGCGAGTGCGTCCCGGCCCACGAACAACTGAACAAAATCATCAAAGCCGTTCATCGTGTCGCCGCTGCCGACCCCAACCAGGCCGGAATCGGTCTCGACGCGCACGATCGTCGCCTCGAACGACCGGCGCGGATCAGGGTCCCACGCGGCGTAGAACGGCGGATCGAGCGGAAGCCGCAGCCGATCCACGCGGATCGCGGTGATCTTCAAAAACCTACGACCCCCCGTAGAACGGGCTCGTGACCTCGTCGCGCCGCGCCACCAAATCCAGAGCGGCCTCGGGGTTGCGACCCTCGACCGCCATGCCGATCGCGCACCGCACCGCGACCCGCGTCGCCTCCCGCACCGCGGTCTCCTCGAAAGCTACCGGGTCGATCCAGATGCACACCAACACGACCAGGTCTCCGGTCGGCTCGAGCAACCCGTCCGCGACCGCGTCGAGCACTCCCTGGGCAATCCCCAATTGCCCGGCGCCCCACGTGATCGTCTGGTGGAGATCCGAGAGTGCGGTCGCCTTGTTGATCATGATCGTCGGCGGCCACACCACCTCGTAGCGGTCCTGCGCCTCGCCGACGACGACCAGGATCGGCGTGTGCCCCGGCGACGGCGTCGTGAACGTCCCGAGCAAAGCCGCGGCGGTCGGCGTGCCGCGAACGCCAAGCACGACGTTCACGTGACAGCCGTTCGGGCCGGGGCGACCACCCCACCCCTCGCCGATCCGCCCGTCGAGATCGTGCAGCGACGGCGTCACGCCGCCACCCCGGCCAGTTCCTCGTCGATCACGATCACCGAGCGCGCGCCCTGGCCGCGGCGCAGCCGCTCGAGCGCCGCCTCGACGTCGTCGAGGCCGATCAGGTACGAGACGACGTCACCGAGGTCGAGCCGCCCGCCGACCACGAGCTGCACGAGCTGGCCGAGCGCGGCGTGAACGTCTGAGGAGCCGTAGTAGCTGCCGCTGATGGTCTTCTCGGACAGGAAGTCGATCGCGGGGAGCGACACCTCGACGCCGACCGGCGCGAGGCCGACGACGGTCGCCGCCCCACCGGGCCGCAACACGTCCCAGGCCTGCCGGATGGTCGCCGCGCGACCCACGACCTCGAACGCATGCTCAACGCCCCCGTCGGAAAGGGCAAGCACCTGCGCGACGACGTCCGAGCCGTCACCGGAACCGGCAAGCACCGCGTGCGTGGCCCCACGCCGCCGCGCGATCTCGAGCTTGTCCTCGTCGGTGTCGATCGCGATCACCATCCCGGCGCCGGCAAGCCGAGCGCCCGCGATCACCTGCAGCCCGACGCCGCCGCACCCGATCACGCACACGCTGGTGCCGACGCGCAGTCCGGCCCGGTTGACCGCGCCGATCCCGGTCACGACGCCGCAGCCGAGCAGCGCGGCCTGCCACAGCGGAATCGAATCGGGCAGCGGCACGGCGCCCGCGGCCGGCACAACCGCGTACTCCGCGAAGCACGCCACCATCAAGCCATGCTGGAGGACGCCCCCGTCCATCCCTCGCAACCGCGACGAGCCGTCCATGAGCATCCCGGCGACGCCGTTGCGCGACGCCGTCTCGCACAGCGTCCGGCGTCCCGCCCGGCAGGCGCGGCACGAACCGCACGAGGGCACGAAGCAGAACGCCACGTGATCCCCCACGACAACGTCGACGACGTCCTCGCCGACAGCCTCGACGACCCCGGCGCCCTCGTGACCCAGCACCATCGGCCATCGCCCCAAACCGAGCGCCCCGTCGGCGAGGTGCACGTCCGAATGACACACGCCCGCGGCCGCGACACGCACCAGGACCTCACCGCGACGAGGCGGGGCCAGCATTACCGTCTCGGTCGACACCGGGCGGCCGGGCTCTCGCAGAACGGCGGCCCGCATCGAGATCACGCCCGAAGCCTCGACCTCGGGCGCCACTGCATCCGGCGCGACCACACCCTCGGACGCGACCCCGGCTTCAGTCGTCTGCGCCGGCAACCGACACCTCCTTGGCCTGGAGGCGCCGGAGCTCCTCAAGCGGGATGTGGCAGCGGATCGCGTGACCGGGCTCGGTCTCCGCGAGCGGCGGCTCGGTGTTCACGCAGATGTCCCCGAGGAAGCGCGGGCAGCGCGTGTGGAACACGCAGCCGGTGGGCGGGTCGGCCGGGCTCGGGATCTCGCCCTCGAGCTTGATGCGCTCGCCGTCTGAGTCCTCTAGCGTGGGGACCGCTGACAGCAGCGCCTCGGTGTACGGGTGGTGTGGCGGGTTGAAGACCTCGTCGGCCGGCCCGATCTCCATGATCCGCCCGAGGTAGAGCACGGCGATCCGATCCGACAGGTAACGCACGACCCCGAGGTCGTGGCTGATGAACAGATAGGAGACCTCCTCACGCCGCTGGAGGTCGGTCAGGAGGTTGAGGATCGCGGCCTGGACCGAGACGTCGAGCGCGGAAGTCGGCTCGTCGCAGACCACGATCCGCGGGTCCCCCGCAAACGCGCGCGCGATCGCGACGCGCTGCTTGAGCCCGCCCGACAGCTGCGCGGGACGCATCGACAGATGACGCTCCGAGAGCCGAACCTCCGCGATCAGCTTCTTCAGCCGCGCCATCAGAGCCTCGCCGTGATAGCCGCCGAGTCGCGAAAGCGAGCGCGAGATCAGTCGCTGCACCGAGTGCCGGCGGTTCAGCGCCGAGTCCGGGTTCTGGAAGACGATCTGGAGCGCCTTCTCCTGCTCGCGCGTCCGGCCCGTGGTGGTCTCGGACAGCGCCTGACCGTCGAGCGTGATCTCCGATCCCTTGTCCGGGGCGGTCAGGCCTAGCAGCGCCCGCGCCAGCGTGGTCTTCCCGCTCCCCGACTCTCCGACGAGCCCAAGGGTCTCGCCGGCGCGCAGTTCGACGGTGACATCCACGAGGCCGTAGATCGTCTCGCCCTCCATGTGGAAGGTCTTGGACACGTCCGCGGCGCGGATCAGCACCCCACCGTCGTCCGCGCGCTCGCCCGGGACCGCCTCGCGCTCGGGCGGGATCACGCGTGGCAGGGTTTGCGCGCGCTCGTGGAAGTGGCAGCGCGAGCGACGGGCGGGGTGCGCCGGGTCGATTTCGTAGAGCGGAGGTGCCTCGGTGCGGCAACGGTCCTCGACCAGACCGCACCGGTCGGCGAAGATGCAACCGTCGGGCACCACTCCCGGCGGAGGCAGGGAACCGGGGATCGTGTCGAGCGCCCGGTTCGCCTTGAGCGTGTCGCGCCGGGGGATGCAGCGGAGCAGCCCGACGGTGTAAGGGTGGCGGGGGCTGTTGAACACCTCGCGCGCCGGTCCCTCCTCGACCAGCTCGCCGGCGTAAAGGACGCCAACGCGGTCGCACATCTTCGCGATCACGCCGAGGTTATGGCTGATGAACAGGAACGACGTGTGGAACTCGGTGCGGAGCGCCGAGATCAGGTCGAGGACCTCGGATTCGACGGTCGCGTCGAGCGCGGTCGTCGGCTCGTCGAGGATAAGCAGCGCCGGCTCGGCGGCGAGCGCCATCGCGATCACCACGCGCTGGAGCATGCCTCCCGATAGCTGGTGGGGATAGCGGTTCATCACCCCAGCCGGATTGGAGATCCGGACCTTCTCGAGCATCTCCTGGGCGCGGTCAAGCGCCTCCGCCTTCGGGGTCCCGGCGATCTCGAACACCTCGGCCACCTGGCGACCGACCCTGATCGTCGGGTTGAGCGCCCGGCCGGGCTCCTGGTAGACCATCGAGACCGTGTGCTGGCGGAGCTCGCGCAGCTCGCCTTGGTTCAGCGCGAGCACGTCGCGTCCGTCCATCTCGACCTTGCCGCCGGTCACCTTGCCGTTGCGCGCGAGGTAGCGGACGATCCCGAGCGCGATCGTCGACTTGCCGCAGCCCGACTCGCCTACGAGGCCGAACGACTCGCCGCGCCCGACCCGGAAGCTGACGTCGCGCACCACGCGCATCGCCCGTCCGCGAACTCGGTAGGTGATCTCGAGGCTCTCGACGTCCAGCGCATCCGCCCGTGGAAGCGTCTCGCTCTGCCTCACGATGTCAGCCGTCGTGCTCATCCCTCGAGTGCCCCCTGTACCGCGTCGGATATCAGCGTGATCGAGACCACCAGCGTCGCGATCGCCAGCGCGTCGAACAGCACCTCCCACCAGTAGCCGGCGGGCACGACACCGTAGTTCGACGAGATGTCGAGCGCCCAGTCGGGCGACGGTGGCTGAATGCCGAGGCCGAGGAACGTCAGCGTGAGGACCGCGAAGATCGCGTATGCGAGCCGAACGGTGAACTCGACCATGATCGGCGCGAACACGTTCGGGAGGATCTCGACGAACATGATGTACGGCGCGCGCTCGCCGCGGAGCCGAGCCGCCGAGACGTAGTCGAGCTCGCGCTCGAGCAGCACCGCGGCGCGCACGGTGCGGGCGATCAGCGGCGTGAACAGAAGCCCGATCACGATGATCAGCGTCAGGTTCGACCGCCCGAGCGTCGACAGTGCAATCACGCCGGTGACGACGATCGGCAGCGCCAGGAACGCCTCGACGAACCGGCCGAGCACGTCGTCGACCCACCCGCGGAAGTAACCCATGAACAGTCCGACTACGGTCCCGAGCACCGTCCCGAGCAGCGTCGCCAGCGGCGCGATGATCAGAACGTCGCGCGAGCCCACGATCACCCGCGAGAACATGTCGCGCCCGAGCTGGTCGGTGCCGAACAGGTGCGCGCTCGACGGCGCCTTGTTGATCCCCAGGAGACTCTGGGCGTACGGGCTGTGCGGAGCGATCGCCGATCCGAAGATCGCGCAGATGATCCAGATCAGGAGCACGATCGCGCCGACGATGAACGTCGGCGAGCGCACCAGCTGCCGCAAGACTTCGCCGCGGACCTCACTGCGGCCGGCCACCTGGAGCGCGCCGGCGTCCTCGACGGGGATGTCGGCGATGCTCATTCGGCCGCCTTCAGGCGGATCCGGGGATTCAGCAGCGAGAACGCGATGTCGGCCACCAGCGTCACGACCATGTACACGACGCCGATCGTCAAAACGCATGCCTCGAGCATCGGGATGTCGTGCTGGTTGGCCGCGTTGTACGTGAGAAGCCCGATGCCGTTGTACCTGAACAGCGTCTCGACGACGACCAGCCCGCCGATCAGGTACCCGGTCTGCGTCGCGATCACCGTGATCGTCGGCAGCAGCGAGTTGCGGAGCACATGCCGACGGATCATCACGCCGCGGGGCAGGCCCTTGAGCGTAGCGGTGCGCGCGTAGTCGGAATCGAGCGCCTCGATCGTGCCGACGCGCGCCATCCGCGCGACGTAGCCGAACTCGACCATCACGAGCGGGATCACCGGCAGGATCAAATACTTCAACTGGGTGAAGAAGCCGGACCCGGTCGGCGCCGTGGCCGAGACCGGCAGCCACCCCAGCGCGATCGCGAACACCACGATCAGCACGATCCCCGACACGAACTCGGGCACGGTCAACATCGACTGGCCGATGATGCTGATCGTCCGATCGATCGGCTTTCCCGCATTCAGCGCCGAGACCACCCCGCCGATGATCCCGAGCGGCACGAGGATGATGAACGCGAAGATCGCGAGCTTCAGCGAGCGGCCGAGCGCGCTGGTCAGGATCGGCCCGATCGGTGACTGGTACTGGTACGACGTTCCCGGGAAGTGGCTGATCCAGTGCCAGTACTGAGTGAGGATGGGCTTGTCGACGCCGAGCTGATGGTCCAGCGCGTGGACCGCGCTCGGCGCCGCCAGCGGGCCGAGGATCGAGCGCCCCGGGTCGCTCGGGAGGACCTGCCCGAGGACGAACACGATCACGCTCAGGAGCCACAGCGTTATCAGCGCGAGGCCGAGACGCTTCAGGATGAACCTGACCATGTTCGTTCGGAGGCTTAGGCCGACTTGGATGCCGTGTTGAGGTAGAGCTGGGCGATCGATGTCGGGTTGAGCCCGCTGACGCCCGGCACCGACGCGGTCAACCCGTCGATCCAGTACGGGTACACGATCGGCGTCTCGGCGAGCAGCAGCATCTCGATCTTGCCCGCGATCTGCTTCTGCGTCTGGAGGTCGAGCGCGGCCACATACTGCTTGACCAGCCCGTCGTACTCCTTGTTGTGGAATCGCGCCGCATTCCACGTGCCCGTAGTCGTCAGCGGAGCCGTGAGGTAGACGTTCGGGGAGCCGCGGTCGCCGTAGTCGACGAGGCTCATCGTGCCGTCCAGCCAGTTCGAGTTTCCGTACGTGCTCTTGCCGTAGTACAGCGTCTGGTTGGTGATGTTCAGCTTGATGTTGATGCCCGCCTTGGCCGCACCCTGCTGAATCACCTGCGCGAGCTCCGGGATCTCCTGGTAGATCTCCGAGTCCAACGTCGTGGAGAACCCGTTCGGGTGACCTGCTGCGGCAAGCAGCTGCTTGGCCATCGCGATGTTCTGGGTCCGCTGCGGAATCGAGGTGTCCGTCGAGGGGAACCTCGGCCCGAACGGGTAGTCGTTCGCGACCGTCCCGTCGCCGCTCAACAGAGCCGCGACGGCGCCGGTCCGGTCCACCGTGTACGCCACCGCTTGGCGTACCCGCGGATCCGTGAACGGTGCGATGTCGTTGCGCATCGACAGCTCGCGGTGGTTGGCCGACGGGAGCTTGATGATCTTGTACGAGGGGCTGTTGAGAATGGCCGCCGCGCCGGCCGGCGTGAACTGTGCGATCACGTCGACGTCATTGCCCTGGAGCGCCAGGATCATCGGCGCCTGGCTCGAGTAGAACTTGAAGCTCGTCATCGACAGCAGCGGCTGGGTGCCCCAGTAGTTGGGGTTCGGCACGAAGGTCGCGCCGACGTTCGTCGTGTAGCTCGAGAGCTTGAACGCGCCGGTGCCGATGAACGTGCTCTGCCACGAGCCGAAGTCGGTCCCCTTGGGCACGATGATCGCGTTGTAGTTGTCAGAGGACACCGCGTAGGGAAAGTTGCCGTTCGGCGCCTCGAGCGTGAATTGGACCGTCAGCGGGTCAATCGCCTTCACTCCGGACGGCAGGAGTACGCCGCCGAACGCCGACAGTGCGTTCGACGCGTTCTTCGGATCTGAGAGCTGTTGCATCGTGTAGACGACGTCGGCCGAGGTCATCGCCGCACCGTTGCTGAACTTCACGTTCGGGCGCAGCTTGAAGGTCCATACGCTGCCGTCCGCATTGGGGCTCCAGCTGAGCGCGAGCATCGGCTCGAGCTGGAGCTTCAGGTTGCTGTCGAAGATCAGGAACTCGCCGGTCTGGTTGAGCATCGTCAGGCCGCCGGCGTCGGAGATCGTCAGTGGATTGATCGCCGCGGCCGGGGTCACCGACGCGATCCGGAGCGTCCCGCCCTTCGTCGCGGGCGCGCTTGACGTGCTCGAGGCCGCGCCCGAGGAGCTGGTGGACTTCGACGAGGACCCGCATGCGGCCAGGATGGCTCCCAGCAGAGGCGCCGACATCCCGATGACGCTTCCGCGACGCAGGAAGTCGCGCCGGCTCAGCCGTCCGGAGACGAGCTCGTCGATGTAGTGGTTCTCGAGCTCGGTGCGTCCGCCGCGCAGCCGGTCCAGCTCACTGTTGCCGCGACTCATGGAGCCACCTTTCTGTTGGAGTCGACCCGTCGCCGGCCCCGGGCCCCCGGAGCGGACGTCGCTATGGTTGCTAACTTACTTGATTGATTTGGTGAAGTATTCGCCGGCGAGTGGTGATTGCCATTGCCCGGGGCGGTGACGCTGTTATTCGCGCGGCGCGCGTTGCCGTTGGCTCGGGCCGGGACGATGTCCCGCGCGGCCGCCAGCAGGTCGGGGAGCATCTCGCGCTTGCGGGCCGCGCTCATCCGCCCGGTTGGCACGCACAGCGTGATCGCAGCCGCGACCCGGCCGGGAGGACCCACGGGCACCGCGAGGCAGTGCAGGCCGAGGGCGGTCTCGTCGACGTTCTCGGCATAGCCGCGGCGCCGCGCCTCGCTCAGGATCCCGAACAGCTCGTCGAGCCCGTCGAGCTGCCGGCCGGTGGGGGTGGTGAGGTCGCAACCCGCGTACAGAGCCGCGACCTCGTCTGCGGCGCGGTCGGCGAGCAGCACCCGCCCGGAGGCAGCCGCGAACGCCGGCAGCCGGCTTCCGACGGCGGTGACGAGGCGCACCGGGTGGGTGGTCTCCTCCTTGGCGATGAACACACTGTCGCGCCCGTCGAGGACGGTTAGGCACGTGGTCTCGTTGTGGCGAGCCACGAGCCGGCGGGCGACGCCGTGGAATCCGGCCGCGAGCGGCGAGACAGGCGCCGTGTGCGCGAGCCACGCGACCCTGGGACCGAGCTCGATGTGGCCGGTCTGCGCGTCGCGGGCGGCCCATCCGCGCTCGAACATGATCGAGCACACCCGGTGCAGCGTGCTCTTCGCGATGCCGGTCTCGCGCGCCAGGTCGGCCAGCGTCGTCGGGCCCTCGCGGTCGAGCACCTCGAGCACGTCGAGGACGGCAGAGACGCCCGGCGATCCGGCGCCCGGGCGACGCGCCGGTTGGTACCCGATAGCGGCTTCCATCTCCTCCTCTGATCCGCAGGTAGAACGGCGTTCAGCCGATGGACCAGCGACGTTTCTTTCACACCGCCCGGACGGTGTCAAGTTAACGAAGCTTTAGGTCCCGCGAAGTGGCCGAGGCCGGCGCCACGGTACGGTGAGCGAGCACATGGATTTCTGGAATGCTCGCGTGATCGATGGGACGGGCCGCCCGCCGTTCGAGCGGGCGGCGGTGCGGGTCGAGGGCGGGCGGATCGTTTCGGTCGACTCGATTGACGGCTCTGGGGACTCTGTCCCCGAGGGCGCGATCGACCTCGACGCACGCACGCTCATGCCCGGGCTGATCGACGCGCACGCCCACCTCTCGAGCGACGTGTTCCGTAGCCCTGGCTTCGGCCCGGCGCCCGAGCTCCACGGCGAGCTGCCGCGCCGGCGCGAGCTCGGCTACTTCATCCTCGCCAAGACCGCGCGCGTGCTGCTCTCGGCCGGGATCACCAGCGTGCGCGACGTGGGCGCGTATGACGACGAGGCGCTCGCTTTGCGCGACGCGGTGCGGCTGGGCATCGTCCCCGGCCCGCGGATCCTGTCGTGCGGGCGGATCATCTCGGCGACCGCGCCCGGCGGCGCGATCTTCACGACGATGTACCGCGAGGCCGACGGCCCCGACGAGATGCGCAAGGCCGTCCGCGAGCAGCTTCGCCGGGGTGCCGACTACGTCAAGCTGATGGCGACGGGCGCCCGGTCGGTGCTCGTCGAGGATCCCGAGCCGGCTCAGATGACGGCTGCCGAGCTGGCCGCCATCGTGGACGAGGCCCACCGGCTCGGGGTTCGCGTCGCGGCCCACGTCGAGGGTTTGGCCGGCGCGCGGCTGGCGGTGCGCGAGCGCGTCGACACGATCGAGCACGGCCTGTCTCTGCATCGCGAGCCGGTGTTGCTCGCGGAGATGGCCGAGCGCGGGATCGTGCTCGTACCGACGCTCAGCACCTTCCACGACCTCGCCGAGCGCTTCACCGACGACTTCCCCCCGGCGCTGGTCGAGCAGGCGAAGCGTCAGCTTGACGAGGCGTACAAGACCCTGGTTGCCGCGCGGGCTTCCGGGGTCACGCTCGCGATGGGGCACGACAGCGGCCCGCCGGGCGACAACGCAATCGAACTAGTGCGGATGGTCGACGGCGGGTTGTCGGCGCTCGAGGGGATTTGCGCCGCGACTTCAGGGTCGGCGACGGCGCTCGGCCTTTCGGCTGACGTCGGCACCGTCACGGTCGGGGCTGTCGCCGACCTGCTCGTGGTCGACGGCGACCCACTCGCCGACGTCCGGGTGCTGCGCGATCCGGAGCGGATCTCGATGGTCGTGCAGGGCGGGAACGTCGTCGCCGGGACCGCCATCGCCCGGAAGGCCGTCGACGGGAAGGCCGTTGCCGGGACCGCGGTCGCCGGCGATTCCGGCGCGCCCACACTCGCCCCGGCATGACGGCGGTCGCTCGCGCCCCCGAGTTCTCGCTGCGATCCGTAGCCGGGCCCCCGGTTCGTCTCGCCGACCTGTATGGCGGCGGCTCCGCGCTCCTGTTGTTCGTGTCCGAGGAGTGCCCGACGTCTGTGCTGACCCTGCGCCGCCTGGCGCCAGTCGTGTCGGAGCTGTCTGCCGCCGGTGTGCGCGTCGCCGCGGTGTTCGAAGATCCCCTCGAAGTTGCCGCGCGCGTGGCCCGGCGAACCGAGTTCGCCGGGCTCGTCCTGTCCGAGCCTGCGCCGTACGAGGTGTCGCAGGCCTATTCGTTGGCGAGCCTACCGACGGCGGTGCTCGTGGATCGATCCGGCGTGGAGGTTGGGCGCGTGGTCGGCTGGGATGCCGCCGGCCTGCGGACATTGCTCTCGGTGCCGATCACGGACGAGCCGCCGCTTCGGAAGCCCGGCTGCGCGGCCAAGAACACCTACGACCCCGAGGAGCTGCGGCTGCTCGACGGCGGGCATTTCTCCGATTTGGAGGACATGTTCGACCGGGGGTGGTCGGACGGGCTGCCGGTGATCCCGCCCACGTCGGATCGGGTCGAGGCGATGCTCGGCGGCCGTGATCGGGATTTGCTGTTGGGCGAGATGGCGCCTTCGCTCGCCCGGGTGACGCTCGAGCGCGTCGCCGCGTGTGCGGTCCTGGCCGGCTGCCGCCCGGACTACTTCCCGGTCGTGGTGGCCGCGGTCGAGGCTGTCCTGGAGCCGGCGTTCAATGTCGGCGGCCAGGCGGTCACGACGCAGCCCTGCGGGCAGGTGATCGTCGTCAACGGTCCCGTGCGCGACGCGATCGGGCTGAACGGCTCGGTCGGCGCGCTCGGCCCGGGCTGGCGTCCGAACATGACGATCGGGCGCGCGCTGCGGCTCGTGGTGAGCCTCACCGGGGGCGGGTTCCCAGGACGACTCGATCGCTCGACGCTCGGCAACCCCGGCAAGATCGCGATGTGCTTCGCCGAGGACGAGGAAGTGAGTCCGTGGGAGCCGCTCCACGTCTCGCGCGGTTTCTCAGCGTCGTCGTCCGTGGTTACGGTGGTCGGCGCGGATGCTCCGCTGTCGATCTCGGACCACCGGAGCACTGGTCCTCTCGAGCTCGTGCGGGTGCTGGGCGATGCTGCGGCCGCGACCTGGAGTCCGAATTGGTGGCCGCTCGGTGGGGTCTCGCTGTTCGTGATCTGTCCCGAGCACGCGCGGTCGTTCTCCGAGTGGGGGTGGTCGAAGGAGCGCGTGCGCGAGGAGATGTTCTCCGCGGTGGAGCGCCCGGCGGGGTCGTTGCGCTGGGGAGAGACCACGCCGCTGGTCAACTCGGCCCCGGACGATGAGCTCGTCCGTAAGTGGGACAGCCCGGACGACATCATGCTCGTCGTCGCCGGCGGCGAGGCCGGCCGCTACTCGGCGGTGTTCGGGCCGTGCCTCGGGATGAACACCGAGCCGATCTCAAAGGAGGTTCAGTGGACTACGTGAGCCCATTCGACGACCGCCGACGCGCAACCGAGCCGCTCGCGCCCCGTCGGGCGGATTTGCGCGGCGCGCGGGTGGCGCTGCTCGACATCACCAAGCGCCGCGGCGACGAGTTCCTCGACCGTG
Organism: uncultured Solirubrobacterales bacterium; assembly: GCA_963701945.1. Classification (GTDB taxonomy): domain Bacteria; phylum Actinomycetota; class Thermoleophilia; order Solirubrobacterales; family Solirubrobacteraceae; genus Palsa-465. The sequence continues at coordinate 99,556 of CAVPBV010000011.1, forward strand.
TGGAGGAACTGCTGCACGCGCAGGGCGCCGAGACGTTCCGCGTCGTCAAGGAGATCTTCTCCAAGCCGGCGGCCCCGGAGATCATCCGGCGCATCGCCAACCGCGGCGACCTCGCCGTCGAGGGCCTCGCCGATTGAGGCTCATGCACGTCGTGCAGTGTGCGCGACATGGTTGAGCTGGAGCGGCTGGGGATCGCCACCGCGGCGGTGGCGACCGAGCCGTTCGTAGACGAGGCGCTTGAGCAGGCGCGCGTCCTGGGGATGCCCGACTACCGGATGGTGTACGTCCCGCACCCGGTCCAGCTGCTCACGCTCGAGGAGCTACGCGGCGCTGCGGATCGCGCCTTTGACGAGATCGTCGCGCGCCTCACGCAGCCAGCGAGCCCTCCAGCGGGCGGAGCTCGTCGGCGTAGCTGACCGACGCGCGGCGCATCACCCCGTCGTCGTCGATCGAGTACTGCCCGAGCCGCCACAGCGGCGGCGAGTAGGCGTGGATCGAGATCGCGAGGTCATCTTCGCCGGCGAGGCGATGGATGTGCTCGGGTCCGAACGAGAACGAGCCCCCTTCGGGCACGATGCGCGCGGCTGGCTCGCCGCCGATTCGCGGATTCGATTCGCGCACGGCGCCCCGGACGACCCGGACCGCGCCCGACGAGATGTCGTGGTCATGCCAGCCCGTGTCGTCCCCGGGCACCCAGCACAGCAGCCACACGTCCACGTACTCGTCCCGGTGCAGCGACACGTAGTGGCGGTGGCCGCCTTCGAACGCGACGTACTCTCGCCACCGATCGGGCTCATTCGCCAGCGCATCGACGAGCGCCTGTAGCTCGGCGCGGTCGAGATTACGCGGGGGAAGCGAGTGCCAGATCATCGAACACCTCCTTGGGGTAGAGCAGACGCATTGCGTTGGCGCTGCGAATTGCGTGCATCGCCGCCGGCCCGAGATCGAGCGACGGCGGCTCGGCATACGGCCGGTCCGACCCGTTCACGAGCGCGTCGATGCCGAGCACTCGAACGGTCGCGTCAACCGCGCGCGTGCCGTAAGAAGAGATATCCAGGAACACGTCCCGATCGACCACGCCCCGGTCGCGGGCGCGGGCGGCAACCCGCTCGCTGTGGAGCGGCGCGAGCCCGGCCAGCATCGCGAAGCAGACGCGGAGCCGCGGATGGCGCGGGCGCCCGTAAACGCGGAACGCGAACCAGGCGGCGTGCATCTGCTGCACATAGGTCACGACCGCCGGCCACCAGGGCGGTTCTGCTTTAGCGGTCGGCACCGGACCGCCACCCACCACCGGACCGCCACCCGCCACCGGGCCGCCACCCGCCACCGGTCCGCCACCCACCACCGGGCCCGGGTGGACCAGCAGCGGCAGCCTCGCCTCCTCGAGGACCTCGAGCAGCGGACCCGCGTGCTCGTGACCGGCGGCGTCGAGCAGCGACGTCGCCGGCAACTGGAGCCCGACGAACCCGCGCTCGAGCTCGTGCGACAGCGCGCCTGCATCCACGTCGGTCAGGCACGCCGCCGCCCACGCGCCGAACGGCTCTGGGAGTGCCAGCGCTCCCTCGTGATACGCGGTTATGAGCTCGGTCGCCTCGTGCGGCGCGAGCGACTCGATCCCGAGCGGACTCGACAGCGACACGAGTGCCAGGTCGAGCCCGTCGGCCCGCGCCAGCGCCGCCCGCGCGTCCGGGTCGTGGGCGCCCGGGTCGACCTCGTAGTCGGGTTCGCCGGCAAGCTCGAGCGTCCAGCCGCGCATCCGCGGCGGCGTCCGCCGAGCCCGCAGCGCCTCGATCAGCGGCTCCGGCCACACGTGCTGGTGCACGTCGACGACAGGAGTGTCTCCGCTTAACCGGTTCATGAACCGGTTAAGTGAAGCGGTTAAGGGACGGCTTGTCAATACGCCGACCGGAGTAGACGTCCGGCGCGTGCAAATCTGCTGCCAGGCCGCAGGGTCAACCCGTCTACGCTTGCGGCGTGAGCCCTCCCGCCAAGCGCGTGACGATCCGGGAGGTTGCCGACGCCGCGGGGGTCTCGCCCGCCGCTGTGTCCTATGCACTGCGCGGCATTCAGGTCTCCGAGGAGACCCAAGAGCGCGTCCGCAAGGTCGCCGAAAAGATGGGTTACGAGGCCAACCCGATCGCGCGCGCGCTGGCCAGCGGGCGCACCGGCATGGTCGGGATCCTCGGCCCCTCGCTCGAGGATCTGTGGCAGCAGCGCCTGGTCGCCGAGGCAGGCCGCGCGCTGCTGGCGCGCGACCGCTATGCACTGATCCTCGACGCCGGCGGCGATCCCGTTCGCCAGCGCGCGCTCGCCACCCAACTCCGCGACCAGCACGTCGACGGGCTGCTCTTGTCCCCGGTCGACCCCTCCGATGACTTCTGGACCGAGATCTCGGAGTCGCTGGCGGTTGTGTCGATCGGCGACGCGCTCCCCGGCCGCGCGGCTGCGGGCGAGGTGCTGTTCGACAACCGCAGCGGCGTTCGCTGCGCGCTCGAGCACCTGCACGCCCTCGGCCATCGCCGGATCGCCGTGCTGCGCCCACCGGGATCGCCGACCAACGACCGTCCGGCCGAGGTCTACGTCGGCTCCGAGGCCGACCGCCTCGATCTCGACGTCAGCGTGGTCAGCACCCCGTACGAGTTGGAAGAGGCCACCGACGTCGCCCGTTCGGTGCTGACCGCCACCCACCGCCCGAGCGCCGCGTTCTGCTTCTCGGACTCGATCGCCTACGGCGTCTACGCGGCCGCCCGCGAGCTCGGGCTCCGGATCCCCAACGACCTGTCGGTGATCGGTTACGACGACCATCCCGTCTCCATTCTGCTCGCGCCACCATTGACAAGCTTCTCCTGGGACACCGAGCGCCTGGTCGACGTGGCGGTCGGGATGGTGCTGGGGGCGATCGACGGGCACCCGCGCCGGCGCCGGCGCGTGGTGATCGAGCCCGCCCTCCGCGAGCGAGCCTCGACCGCGCGTCGCCGGCGCTGACCCACCCCGCCGGCGCCGACCCAATCCCCGCGCCGGCCCCCGGACCCCGGCACACGACGGTGCCAAACGCTCCAAAGCCCCACCCTGCTGACCCGCGCCGGCAACCTAAGCGCCCCCGGGGCGCTTATCCAGCCACGGCCGGGACGAGGTGACCCGGTTTGGCGAGTTGTGCACCGCGCGTGACCCACCAGGCCCTGGAAAAACGAGGCCCTGGAAAACGCAGCAAACCGCCGGCCGCGCCGCCCCTCACCCAAAGAACGAAATGAGCTCCCGCGCCACGCCGACCGGGTCGTCGTATGCCATCAAGAACCCGGTCCCCGGCAGCGTCCTCAGCTGGCAGTTCGGCAGCAGATCGAGCGCCTGATAGGCCCCGATCAACGGATGCAGCGGGTCGGCGTCGGCCCACAGCAGCAGCACCGGAATGTCGATCCGCGGGTAGGCGTCGAGCAGCTGGCGCTGGGGTTCGGCCGGCCAGCGCCGCGCGAACTTGGCCCACGACCGGGCGCGATTGCCGTTCCCGGCCACGTCGGCGAAGGCGTGGCGAACGAGATCGCGGGCGGCGGGATTGCGCTGGGCGGACAGGCGCTCGCCGACAGAGGGCCGGAACACCAGGGTGGCACCGCGCGCGAGCGTGCGGTCGAACCCCGGCAAAGCCGCGGTCCGGCACACGACGCGCCAGGCCGCGCGCTTGCCGGGGAATTCGTCGCGCCGGTGGAGGCGATTCGGCAGGAGCGCCATCCGCGCCGGCTCCAGGCGACCGGTCGTCACGGCTTTCAAGGCGATCTCCGCCCCGATGTCGTGACCGGCGATCAGCGGTCGCGGGCCGCCCACCTCGCGACAGAAACCTCCGATCACCTCGGCGAGCCAGTCGGCCGTGTATGGGTGGCGGGGCCTGTCCTCGGAATCTCCGTGGAGCGGGAGATCGGGCAGCACCACGCGAAAACGTGACGAAAGCTCCTCCACCACCGGCTCCCACTCCCGATGAGAAAGCCCTAACGAATGCAGCAAGGCAAGTGCTGGACCCGTGCCCGTTTCGCGGTACGCTACTCGCGCGCCATCGTGATGGTGGTAGAGCCTAAGTCGCATGTGCCTGGCAGGGTCATATCGTCGCAGCCGCAAGAGTCCTGGCAGCTTGCGCTCGCTTGTCCTCGCGGTTCAGAGCAAAGGTTGTGCAATTGCTGCACAACCCGCGGCATCCTTCGCTAATGCCTCTGAAATGCAGATATGGAGCAAATGAGGAACAGCCCGCTCGGTTTGTCCACTTCGCAAGCCGCCAATGCGCTCGGGGTTTCCCTCGGCACGATTCGCAGGTGGGCCGATATGGGCTACCTCGAGTCGTATCGGACGCCCGGAGGCCAGCGTCGGTTCAGCGTTGAGCAGATCGAGCAATTCCTGGAGACGCTTCAGCAGCGTCGCGCCGGCCAGAGCCAGCACCAGGAACGCCTCGTCAGCTAACTACTGGCGAGAAGCCGCGTCGCGCGCCGGCCGGGCTTCGCCGGCGTAGCGACAGCGGGCCACCGATTCCCGGACCACAGATTGCCAGCCCACCGGTTCTCGGAGCACCGAGGCCCAGGAGTCGCACGGCCTGGCGGCGCCTACCTCTAGCCGGCGCGGGCCTGCTTTATCCGCCGCTCCATGTCCAATTCGGAGTCGAAGTTTGCCGCGTCCGCGTGGCGGTACTCGACGCCCTCGCCGCTCAGCAGATTCGCGAGCACCTCGACGTAACCCGCGTCGAGCTGGCTGCCGGCGACGCGCCGCAGCTCCCGCAGCGCCTCGAACGAGCTCATCCTCGTCCGGTACGTGTCCGCGGCGGTGAGCGTGTCGTACACCTCGGCGACCGCGATGATCTTCGCGATCTCGGGGATCTCCTCCCCGGGTAGCCCGCTCGGGTAGCCGCGCCCGTCGATCCGCTCGTGGTGGGCGAGCACGATCTCGCCGATCGGGCCGTACATGCCGAGGTCTCGCAGCATGTCGGCGCCGAGCTCGGGGTGCTGCTGGATCGCGACCCAATCCTCCTCGGTGAGCGTGCGGCCTCGCTCGGCCACGCGATCCGATAGCGCGAAGTGGCCGATGTCGTGCAGCAACCCGGCCGTATGCGCCAGCTCCTGGTCGTGCTCGCTCATGCCGACCGCCTCGGCCATATCGCTCGCGAACCGGGCCACGGCCGCGGCGTGCCGGGCGGCGCGCTCGTCGCGGATGTCGAGCGCGCGCAGCAGGCCGGCGAGGACTCCCCACGAGAGCGAGACGTATTGCTCGGCGCGCGAGCGCGAATCGTTGAGGAGATGGGCCATGTACGCGAACGCAAGCGCCGCCGCGAGCGCGAACGCGATGCCGGCCAGCCCGACCTCGACGAAGATCGCAGCACCGGCAACGGTCAGCGCGACGTTGATCGCGGCGCTCGGGAGATAAGCGACGAATGTGCGGGGGCTCCAGGCCTCGCTGTGGTCCGTCGTACGCGGTGTAGAGCGGGGCCAGGATCAGCCAGCCCACAGCGAACACGCCGAGCGCGAGCCCGCCGAGCACGAGGTAGAAGCCCACGGAATGCTCAGCCGGAGCGAGCTTGCGGAGCAGCGTCCCCGCCAGCAAGGCGGTGAACCCCACGCCAACCAGGTTGAACAGGAAGGCCTGCCTCCGAGTCGGCATCATGCGCGTCGCGGCAGCCTCGGACACGACAGCGGCCACGAAGGCCGATGCCGGGCCTAGAAACGCCGCTGCCAGCATGTAGACGAGGAACGACGCCGACACGCCGATCCGCTGGCGGATCCGCGCCACGCCCAGGCCAGCGGCAACCGCCGCCACGGCAAGAACGATTGACAGCCCGGTCAGGTGGTCCTTGGGCGCAACCAGCACCGCCCACACGACACATCCCGCCAGCAAAGCGCACGCCACTCCCAGCGCCAGCCTCCGGCGCAGAGCATGCGACCGCGATCTACGGTCCTCGCTCACGAGGCCAAGGTAGCGCTAAATCTCCCGGAACGCCAAGTTTTGCGGCCGGATTTTCTCGCCGCTCCTCACTGCGGGATGCAGGCGTCAGCCACCGCGCCAAGTTCATCTCACGCCTTTCCGTCACCTAGGAATCGCGGCGCCTCCCAATTTGGCAGCCTCACGTTTCCCCAAAAACTGGAGATTTAGTGTTCCACTTTGGACGAAAACTTGTGCAATTCTATGTCGGGATATTCAAGAGGGCAATGACTTGGTCGAAATAGCAACGACTACGGTTCTTTAACTGCGCATGCGCTATCTCAAGACGAGCGAGGCGGCAGCGCTCCTAAACGTAAGCCCGAACACATTGAGGGCTTGGGAGCGGCGCTTTGGCTTCCCGAAACCGCAACGGTCGCCCGGTAAGCACCGGCTGTTCACGCACGGCGAAGTCGCGGCCCTGAGGGACGCCCTCCAGGAAGGTCTGTCGATCTCCTCGGCGATTTCCCGGGCGCGCGAGGGCCTCGCGGCCGACGCGAACTCGCTGGTCGGCGCGCTTGCGTCCTACGACCGGGAGCGGGCGGACGCCGCGATCGAGGCGGCGCTCGCACTGCGCTCGGTCGAGCGCTCCGTCGAAGAGGTGCTGCTCCCGACGCTCGACGAGATCTCGCGCCGATACTCGGTCGAGTCGGCCGCATGGGCGTTCGCCTCGCACTGGGCCACCGACTGGCTCCGTCGCGCGATTCGGCTGACGCCGCCGCCGGTGCGCCAGGTCACGATCGTCATCGGCGATGCCTCGCGCGACGAGCTCGACCGCGATGCTCCGTACATCCGGGCGCTCGAGCTGTTCTGCGTGCGCGCCGGCATCAAGGTCCTCAGCCTGTCGGCGCGTGGCGTGGCCGGGATCGGCGACGCCGCCAACGTGTACCGGCCGAACCTCGTGGTCGTGGCCGGCAGTCACCTCGACGACGACACCGTCGCGAGATGGGCGTACGCGATCCGGCTTGCCGTCGGCGCGATGCCACTCGCCATCTATCGGCGCGGCGCCGAGCGTCCCCGGACGCGTGGCACCGGGACCATGGTCCTCCCGTCCGGCGCCGGCGACGCTCAGCGCGCGCTGCTCGACCTGCTCGAGTCCGATCAGATCGCCGCGACGCCGTCCGCGTCCGCGGCCGCCGCGGGGGCGCGGTTCCAGATGCGGAGCGTACGGGGCGCTCAATAGACCGGTCTGCAGGGTTGGATGCACGGTAGATCAGCCAGCAACGCCCGCCCTGCCCTTCGGCTCGTGGCGGCGCCCGAACTCGGACCCGCGCCGCCAAGCGTACTGTTCTGCAGCCATTGCGGCACTCGCCCGTTCGTTTCGGACAAGGCAGCGACGTCGCCGAGCTCGCGCGTGTGCGGCGAATGCGGCTTGGGGCTGATGCTCGAGGCGCCACAGGACATCGCTCCCCACGCGGGTGACGCCTTCCTCGTGCTCGACCGCGCGCTGTCCGTATGCGCTGTGTCCCGCGGCGCCGAGCAGCTGCTGGCAACCAGTGAGCCTGACGCCGTCAACCGGCACATGACCCACCTGTTGATGCCCGCCGACGCGGAAGAAGAGGGCGGCGAGACGCTGGCGGTCGCGGTCGCCTGGGCCGCGCGCGGCGACGGCGGCACCCGCACGACGACCGTCCGCCCGGCCAACACGTTCGGGATTCGCCTCACCGCTCGGATCGCAAGCTGCGGACCGCCGCGAGCGGCCCTGGTGGTGCTCGAGTAGGCCTGATGGCCCGCACGGCGCGATCCGGACGGCGCCGCCCCAGCGTTATGCAAACGCCAGTCGGCGTTATGCAAACTCCCAGCAAACAGCCGCTTTTGCGCAAGTTTGCAGGTCTCCTTGCGACACTTGCAGTGCGCGGCTCCGACCTCGATAACTCATCGTGATGAACGGAATTCGCACGAACGCCGCGGCGGTCATGCTCGGCGTCAGCCCCAACACCCTGCGCAGCTGGGAGCGCCGCTACGGCTTCCCGCGCCCCCGCCGGACGCCCGGCGGCCACCGGCAGTACGCACTGAACGAGATCGAGTCGCTCCGAGCCACGCTCGCGGAAACTCATAACGTCTCGAGCGCGATCGCACTCGCGCGCCAACGGGGCGAGGGACCGTCGTCGGGCTCGCGCCTGGCCGCCGCATTCGCTGCGTTCGACGAGGACAAGGCAGACGGCCTGCTCGAGGAGAGCCTCGCGCTGCGGTCGGTCGAGCGAACGATCGAGGAGGTCCTGCTCGAGGCGATCGCCGCCCACGCGGACGAGGCGGCCAGCGGCAGCACGCCAGAGTACGAGTTCGGTTGGCGCTACGCCACGGCGTGGCTGTCGGCGCTGAAGCGGCTGTCCCCGCCGGCGACGCACTCGGCGGGCGTGCTCGTGCTCGACGCCTCGGCGCCGCTCGAGCTCGACGCGCTGTACGCGCAGTCGCTCGAGCTGATGCTGAGGCGCGCGCGGCGTTCGCACCCTGTCGCTGTCGACCGCGATCAGCCCGAGCCGTCTGGCCCGGGCGCTGCCCGCGCTCGCCCCCCGGGCGGTCGTGCTCGCGGGCCGCGGCATCTCGCTCGACGCGCTCGGCCGGCTCGTCTACTCGGTCCGCTCGGTCGCACACCGTGCCGAGGTCTTCGACTTCCGCGGCGCGGTGCCCGACACCGGAGCCAGCACGGTTCGCCGCCTCGGCCAGACGCCGCTGAACGCACGCGACCTGCTGCTCGGCCGGCTCGAGCAGCCGGGTCCCAGCCGGTCGGTAACGCCGGCGCGCCCACTGCCGGCGATCTCGGCACGCTGACGGCCCGCCCCCGATGCGGCCGCCGCCGGACGGCCAGCGGCTTCCTAGAATCGGGCGCGATGCCCGAGGCTCACCGTCCCGTCGATCCCCGCGTCTCGTTCCCCGAACTCGAACAGCTCGTGCTCGAGCGCTGGCGCGAGCGCGACGTGTTCGCCGAATCGGTCCGGCGCCGGCAGAGCGCCCCGCGGTGGGGCTTCTACGAAGGGCCCCCGACCGCCAACGGGCCCCCGGGCATCCATCACGTGCTCTCGCGCGTGTTCAAGGACATCTTCCCCCGCTACCGGACGATGTGCGGGTACTTCGTCGAGCGTAAGGGCGGCTGGGACTGCCACGGGCTCCCGGTAGAGCTGGCACTCGAGGCCGCACTCGGCTTCACCTCCAAGGCCGACATCGAGAAGTTCGGGATCGCGGAGTTCAACGCCCGGTGCCGCGAAATGGTCCTCAGCCACGTCGCGGACTGGAACGCGATGACCGAGCGGATCGGCTTCTGGATCGACCTCGACCACGCGTATCGAACGCTCGACCCCGCATACGTCGAGTCGGTGTGGTGGGCACTCAAGACGATCTACGACAAGGGCCTGCTGTACGAGAAGCTCAAGGTCGTCCCCTACTGCCCGCGTGACCAGGTGACGCTCTCGAGCCACGAGCTCGGGCAGCCCGGCGTGTACCAGGACGTGATCGACCCGTCGGTGTACGTGCGGCTTCCGGTCACGCACGGCAACGAGGACGTCCAGCGCGGCGACGAGCTGCTGGTGTGGACGACGACGCCGTGGACGCTCGTCTCGAACGCGGCGGTCGCGGTCGATCCGGAGCTCATGTACGTGCGCGTGAAGCACGACGAGTACGTTTACATCGTCGCCGAGGCGCTCGCAGAGCGGGTCCTCGGCGAAGGTGCGCGCGCGCACGTCCTCAGCCGCTTCCCGGGAAGCACGCTTGAGGGCGTCGCGTACGAGCCCCCGTTCACGTTCATCCCCGGGTCCGACTACGGGCCGCGGGGCCACACCGTACTGCTCGGAGACTTCGTCACCGCGAGCGACGGCACCGGCCTCGTTCACACGGCGATCGCGTTCGGCGAGGACGACTTCCGCCTCGGCGAGCAATACGGCCTGGGCGTGATCAACCCGGTCCGGCTCGACGGCACCTACGACGAGCGGATCGGCCCCTACGCCGGCCGCAAAGTCAAGGACGCCGACCCCGACCTGATCGAGGATCTCCGCGCGCGCGGCCGCCTGTTCAAGGCGGAGTCCTACGAGCACTCCTATCCGCACTGCTGGCGCTGCAACACGCCGCTGATCTATTACGCGAAGCCCTCGTGGTACATCGCCACGAGCCAGGTCAAGGACCGCCTACTCGCGGCCAACGAGACCGTGAACTGGGCGCCCGAGCACGTCAAGCACGGACGCTTCGGCAACTGGCTCGAGCACAACGTCGACTGGGCGCTGTCGCGCGAGCGCTACTGGGGCACGCCCTTGCCCGTATGGCGCTGCGGGAACGAGCATTTCCACGCGATCGGCTCGCTAGCCGAGCTCAATGGCCTCGCGGGCACAAACGTGACCGATCCCCACCGCCCGTTCGTCGACGATCCAACGTTCCCGTGCCAGAGCTGCGGCGAGCCGATGCACCGCGTCCCCGAGGTGATCGACGTTTGGTTCGACTCGGGCTCGATGCCGTTCGCCCAGTACCACTCGCCGCATGAGGGCACCGAGCAGTTCGAGGAGCACTACCCGGCCGACTTCATCTGCGAGGCGCTCGACCAGACACGCGGATGGTTCTACTCGCTGATCGCCGTCTCGACGCTGCTGTTCGATCGCTCGCCGTATCGAAACGTGGTCTGCCTGGGTCTGATCCTCGACGGAGACGGTCGCAAGATGTCGAAGTCGCTCGGCAACACGATCGCGCCGAACGAGGTGCTCGATCGGTTCGGCGCGGACGCGTTGCGCTGGTACTTCTTCACCTCCAAGCAGCCCTGGGACGGCTATCGCTTCTCGATGGAAACGATCGGAGAGGCGGTCAGGCAGTTCCTGCTCCAGCTGTGGAACACGTACGGCTTCTACGTTCTGTACTCGAACGCAAACGGGATCGAGCACGACCCCGGCCTCGCGGACCCGGCCACCACCACCGAGCTCGACCGCTGGGCCCTATCGCGCCTCCAGGACACGATCGAGGTCGTACGCGATCGCTTGGACCACTTCGACGCGACCGCGGCCGGCCGCGCGATCCAGACGTTCGTCGACGAGATCTCGAACTGGTACGTGCGCCGCTCGCGGCGACGGTTCTGGGACGGCGACCAGGCCGCGTTCGCGACGCTGCGCGCGTGCCTGCTCCAAACCGTCAAGCTGCTCGCGCCGTTCTGCCCGTTCGTCGCCGACGAGATCTACGACAACCTCGACGGCGCTGAGCCGAGCGTCCACCTGTGCGACTTCCCGACCGCGACCACCCGCGACCTCGACCTCGAGCGAGCGATGGCGATCGCGCGCGAGACCGTCCGGCTCGGACTCGCGGCCCGCGGTCAGGCGAAGATCGCGGTGCGGCGGCCGCTCCGCGCGGCGGTCGTGGTCGCGACCGGATCGGAGCGCGAGGCGATCGAGCGGATGTCGTCGATCGTCCTCGAGGAGCTGAACGTGCGCGAGCTTCGGTTCGTGTCCGAGGCCGACGAGCTCGGCGAGGTCGAGCTGAAGCCGAACTACCGCACGCTCGGTCCGCGCTTCGGCAAGCACATGCCAATGGTCGCGGCGGCGGTGGCCGGGCTGGACGCCGCGCACGCCGCGGCAACCCTACGCGAAGGCGGCCGCGTCGCGATCAGCGTCGACGGTAAGGACCACGAGCTCACGGCCGCCGACCTCCAGGTGTCGATGAAGCCGCTCGAGGGCTACCAGGTCGAGCGCGAGGGCTCGCACGCGGTCGCCCTCGAACTCGAGATCGACGACGACCTGCTGATCGAGGGCTGGGCTCGCGAGATCGTCCGTGCCGTCCAGCGGGCGCGCCAGGATGCGGGGCTCGAGGTCACCGACCGGATCGCGCTGACACTCGACGGCGACGACTCGCTCGTCGCCGCCGCACGGTCGCACGAGCGCTACATCGCGGGCGAGACGCTGGCGGTGCAGGTCAGCTACGAGTCCCTTGACGGTTCGGTCGCGCCCGTCGTGATCGACGGGCACGAGCTGCGCGTCGGCGTCGCTCTGTCTTCTTAAGCGAGAGCGGGCTCGAGCTCGGCTACGAGCTTGCGCTTGGGATACGCGCCGATCACGGTCTTGGCCGGCTGCCCGTTGCGGAACAGGATCAGCGTCGGGATCGACATCACGTTGAACTGAATCGCCGTGTTCTGGTTCTCGTCGATGTTCAGCTTGACGACCTTGAGATCGTCCGCCCGCTCCTGCGCGATTTCCTCGACAACCGGTGCGACCATGCGGCACGGCCCGCACCAAGGAGCCCAGAAGTCGACGAGCACGGGGACATCAGACTCGATGACCTCGGCCTGGAAATTGTTGTCGGTGACTTCTGAGACGGTGCCTGCCATTGCGGCTCCTTGATATCTGTGACGGTGGTTTACTTCAAAAAGTATAGCGGCTTAATGGGTCTCGCTGCGCTCGACATCCATGGGGCCAACTAATCCGAGTGATCGCGGGTAACTAGCCTACGAGGTAGCGATGTCGGATCCCACCAATACCGAGATTGCCGACGCCCTCGACGAGCTCGGAGACCTGTACGAGCTGGACGGCGCCGCTGTCTACCGGACCGTCGCTTACAGGAACGCCGCCAAGGCGATCCGCGACGCGCCCGTGTCGGTGACGGCGCTCGCGCGCGAGGGCCGCGCCACCGAGCTCGTGGGCGTCGGCCAGATCATCCAGGAGAAGATCATCGCGCTCGCCGACACCGGCGAGATCCCGACGCTCGTCAAGATGCGGGCGAAGTTTCCGCCCGGGCTGATCGCGATCACCCGCCTTCCGGGGCTCGGGCCCAAGCGCGCGCGGAGGCTGTATGACGAGCTCGGGATCGACTCCCTCGAGTCGCTCCGGACCGCCGCCGAGGAGCACAAAATCCGTGCGCTGAAGGGATTCGGCCCGAAGGCCGAAGAGGCGATCCTCGCCAACCTGCGATTAGACGGGGCCGGCGAGCGGGCCGCCCGGATCGTGCTGAGCCGGGCGCTTGCGGTCGGCGAGCCGTTGGTGGCGGCGCTACGCGAGCACCCGGCCGCAATCGATGTCGAGCTGGCGGGATCGGCCCGGCGGATGACCGACACCGTCAAGGACCTCGACGTGATCGCCACCGCGACGGATCCTCTCGCGCTGGCGCGGGCCGCGACCGAGCTCGACGTGGTCGAGGAAGCGGGAACGGCGTCTGCGGCCGGCGTGCGGCTGCGAACGCACACGGGCGTGCGCGTCGATTTCCGGATCGTCGAGCCCGACCAGTTCGGCAACCTGCTCCAGCACCTGACGGGCTCCAAGGAGCACAACATGGCGCTGCGCGACATGGCGGTGCGCAAGGGGCTGCACGTGTCCGAGTACGGGGTCCTCGACGACGCGACCGGCGAGACCCGCCGCTGCGCCACCGAGCACGAGGTGTACGCGCTGCTCGGACTCCAGTTCATCGAGCCCGAGCTGCGCGAGAACCGCGGTGAGCTCGAAGCCGCAGCCGCCGGCACACTGCCGACACTGATCGAGCAAGGCGATCTGCGCGGCGATCTGCACTCTCACACGACCGCGTCCGACGGCACCGCGTCGATCGAGGAGATGGCAATTGCGGTGCGGGATTTCGGCTACGAGTACCTGGCGATCACCGACCACTCGGCGAGCTTCGGGTTCGGCGACGAGGTCTCCCCGGAACGGCTGCGCGAGCAGATCGCGCGCATCCGCGGCGCCGAGATCGACGGGATCCAGCTGCTCGCCGGCTCGGAAGTCAACATCCTCCCCGACGGGTCGCTCGACTATCCGGACGAGCTGCTCGACGAGCTCGATTGGGTGATCGCCTCGGTGCACTCCACCTTCCGGATGTCCTCCGATGCGATGACCGACCGGATCGTGCGCGCGATCGAGCATCCGCTGGTGGATGCGATCGGCCACCTGTCGGGGCGCAAGCTCGAGCGCCGTGCGCCCTACTCGTTCGACCTCGAACGCGTGATCGAGGCAGCGGCCCGGACCGGCACGATGCTCGAGATCAACTCCAACCCCGACCGCCGCGACCTCAACGAGACGAGCGCTCGAGCCGCCGCGGCCGCCGGCGTTCCGATCGTGATCAACTCAGACTCGCACCGCGTCGCCGGGTTCGAGGTCGCGCGCTACGGGATCGCGACTGCGCGGCGCGCCTGGCTGACCGCGGCGCAGGTCCTCAACACCGGACCGTGGGCGTCGATCGAAGCGGTCCGGCCGCGGCACCGCGCCGTTGGTTTAGGGATCGCTGCCGCGCCGCGAGCCGCCCGAGCGCGACGTCGGTCGCCCGCCTGACGCGGGCTTCTTCCCGCCTGACGCGGACTTCTTCCCGTAAGTGGGCGCCGGCGGCTTGCGGTAGGGACCGCTCGGCTTCCTGCGCACGACCCGCGCGTCGGCGCTCGGACCATCCAGAGGCAGCGGGTCGTACTTCCCGCGCTTCTGGATCCACACAAACCACGCCAGGCCGGCCAGACACACCAAGGTCGCGATCCAGAAGTTCAGGCGCATTCCGAGCACGTGCACCGAGTAGTCGATCCGGATGGTCTCCTCGAAGATCCGGTAGCCCGCATAGCCGGTGACGTACAGCGCCAACAGTCCCGGCGGCTTGATCTTGCGGTGGTTGCCGAGCCAGATCAGGAACCCCGCCAGCGACAGGTTCCAGATCATCTCGTACAGGAACGAGGGCTGGAACGTGGCGAACTGCGTGTAGCCCGCCGGCCGGTGCGCGGGCGATATCTTCAGCGCCCACGGAAGCGTCGAGGGCTTGCCGAACAACTCCTGGTTGAAGTAGTTGCCGATCCGCCCGATCGCCTGCGCCACCAGCAGTCCCGGCGCGGCGGCGTCCATGAATCGGAGCACGTCGCCGTGGGTCAGCCGCCTCCGGATGACGAGAAAGCCGACGAGCACGCCGGCCGCGATCCCGCCCCAGATCCCGAGACCGCCCTTCCAGATCGCGAACAGGCCCCAGAAGTTGTGCGGCTCGATCTGGCTGGGCGTCGTGATGTCGAAATAGATCCGGCCGCCGATCAGTCCCGCCGGAAAGCCCCAGGCGGCGGCCTCGTACGCGAGGTCCGGATCGCCGCCGACCTTCCGCCAGCGCCACCGCGTGACGAAGATCGCGGCCGCGACCGCGAACACGTAGGCGAGCCCGTATGCATGGACGAACAGCGGCCCGATGTAGAAGCCGTTGTCCGACGGGCTGGGGATGAAAGACGGGACGATCACGCGCGGGGCCGGGCGCGCCGTGAATGACCAGACGCCCCGTTCAACTCGAACAGGTTAGAGCGGAAGCCCGGCGTGCGAATCAACCTGATCGGTTTAAGCGGCGAGGTTCGCTCGACGTAGAAGCGAGCGCCGTCACGTTCCTCGATCGCGGTCACCGCCGACGCCTGACGCCGCCAGGCGAGCGCCCAGATGATCGCGAATCCGGTTGCGACGGCGGGCACCTGCGGCACGAGGAACGCCAGTGCGCCGGCGCCGATCGTCGAGAACAGCAGCGGCCACAACCGGTTAAGCACGGTGCGGGCCGGGTTTACCTCGGGCAGCGAGGATTGGGTGCGCGCGCTCGCGAGCAGCGAGGCGATCTGCGATGTGGTGCCGGCGCGGCGCCCCATCCAGGCGCCGATCAACGCCGCGATCACCCACCAGCCGGCCGAGATCGGTACGAGCAGGTCGTCGTTGGTGCCGGCCGCGGCCGCCACCGTGACCGCCGCGAGCGCGCTCGCCGCCGCAGCGCTGATCAGCACCGTCGTCCGTAGGAAGTCCGAGAACCGCACGCCCGCTGCCCGACCGGCTTCAGTCTGCGGCCAGGACCGCGAGCAGTTCGGCGACGCCGTCCGGCCCGTCGACGACGATGTCGGCCTCGGCGGTGATCTCGGGCGGCCCTTCGTCGGACCGCACGCCCACCCGGATCGCCCTCGAGATGCGGCCCTCCTCGGCGAGCGCGACCAATGCGTGGAAGGCATCGAGGTCGGTGGCGTCGTCGCCGACGTACATGGCGACGTCGACGTCGGTGTCGGCCAGGAACGACAAGATGCCGGCACCCTTGTCGATCCTCACCGGGGGACGAACCTCGAGCACCTTGCGTCCCCAGTGGGTGCGCAGACCCGCCGCCTCGGCCTTGGCCGCGATCGAGTCGATCGCCGCGCGCGCCGCCTCCTCGTCGGGCGCACCGCGCCAGTGGAAGGCGACGATCGCGCCCTTGTCCTCGAGTCGCACGCGGCGACGGCGCAGGTCCGCGGTATCGACCTCGCGCGCGAAATCGTGGATCCGCTCCGTCCAGTCCAGGATGCCGGGGTCCACCACCGGCTCGGTCCAGCCGGCGCGCAGCACCTCGGCGCCGTGGGAGCCGAGGTAGGAGATCGCGCCGATGGCGACCAGGGCGCGCGCCTCCGAGGCGCGCCGGCCGCTGACGCACGCGACGACGCCGTACCGGCGGGCAACTTGAGCCAGCAAACTGCGCGTGCTTTCGGGCACGCGAGCATCGGCGGCGTGGTCGACGATCGGGGCGAGCGTGCCGTCGATGTCGAACAGGATCGCCGCGCGCGCCGGGTCTGCGCGAAGCGGCCCGAGCGCGTCGGACAGGAGCGCTGACGTCACCGCTCTAGTATGCCCGCTCGGAGGTGTCCGCCGTGTCCAACGATCCGGTTCTGCTGCTCCACGGCCAGCCGGGTACGGCGGCCGACTGGGAGCGCCTCAAAGCGTCGATCGGCGCCGGCGTGCGCACGATTGCATTCGATCGCCCGGGGTGGGACCGTCGGTCGGCGGTGCGCGATCTCGCCGGGAACGCCAACGCCGCGCGCTTGGTGTTGGATTCGGTCGGGATTCAGCGGGCGACGGTCGTCGGGCACAGCCTCGGTGCGGCGGTGGCGGTGTGGCTCGCGTGGTCGAGCCCGGAGCGCGTGGGACGGCTGGTGCTGGTCGCGCCGGCGGCAAACCTCGACTCGCTGAGTGCGGTCGACCACCTGCTCGCGGCTCCCGTGGTTGGCTGGCTGGCCAGCTTGGGTGCGATGTGGTGCGGCGGCCTCGTGCTCGGCGCCGGTCCCGTCCGGCGCTGGGTCTCCGAGGCGAGCGCGCTCGACGACCGCTACCTGCGTGCAGCTGGCAGGCTGCTCCTCGCCCGCTCCGCGTGGCGCTCGTTCGCGCGCGAGCAGCGGCTCCTCGTCCGCGACCTGCCAGTGCTCGAGCGCCGGCTCGGTGAGATCACCGCCCCAACCACGATCGTCGCCGGTGCAGCCGACCGCGTCGTGCCGATCGCTGCGGCGCGGAGGCTCGCCGGCCAGATACGCCGCGCCGAGTTGGTCGAGATCAAGGACGCGGGGCATCTCTTGCACGTGCACCACGCGGGGGAGGTGGCGCGGGTGATCGCGGGCGGGGCAGTGCGTGACGATCCGCACTAATGGGCGCCACGGAGCGGAACGGCCGGTGTACGCTCGACAGTGCGCCGGGCCTCGAGGAGCTGGCCCTCCGCCCTCATCGACGCAAACAGGAGGAGCAGAATGCCCAATCTGAAGCTCGCGCCGCGGGTCGCAGCGAGGCGGATGAGCCGACACCGCCGGCGCCGGCAACGATCCCGGCGCCGAGGCGGCTTGTGGGCGGCGGTCAAGATCGCGGTGCTGGTCGAGCGTCTTCGCCGGCGCCCTCGCCGGCGCCCTAGCTCGCCATCGGTCCGGCAGATAGCGCTCGTCATCGTGAGCGGGGGTCTCGTGATCATTCTGATCGGCGTCGCGACGCGAAGGGCGAAGCGTCATGCCGACGGTCCCGAGGTCGCCGCCGCGCAGGCCGGCGACCAGGACGACACCCCGGACGAGGCCCGCGAGTCTCCCGCGGTGCCTACCACGGGGCGCAACGACACCGTCGCCGGGAGCGAGCGGAGGCTGACCGACCGGGTCCAGCAAGAGATGTTCCGCCGGACGGATGCGCCGACGCAAGCCGGCGGCTCTGGCTCGGGCTAGGTCGGCGGCAGGCGGGCCAGGCGGATCCGGTGCGGTTCGTCCTCACCCGCGACGCAGACGAGTTCGCTGAGCGCACCGGGCGCCTGTTCGCGGAGCGAATCGAGTGCAACGTGCTCGCCACCGTGTTCATGAACGTGCTCGATGGGGCTCACGCGAACTCCTCCGCGCTGCTGGCGTACGGCGTCGCCCACGGCGACGAGGTGCGGTTCGCGGCGCTCCGCACGACACCCTGGCCGCTGCTGGCCAGCCCGCTCGAATCGGGCGCCGACGAGTTCGTCGAGTTGTGGCTTCAGGCCGACCCCGACCTCGACAGCGTCAGCAGCGTGGTCGCGACCGCTCAGGCGATCGCGTCGGCGTGGGAGCGGCAGACCGGCGGCACGGCCCGGCGCGCCATGCGCGAGGCCATGCACATTCTCGACGAGGTACATGACCCGCCGCGGCCAGCGCGAGGCGAACTTCGCGTCGCGGACGCCGGCGACCGCTCGCTGCTCGTCGGCTGGACGCGAGATTTCGTGACCGAGGCCGGCATCGCCGGCGCCACCCAGGCCGAGTCGATCGTCGATGGGCGGATGCGGCGGGACGGTCTGCTCGTGTGGCACGACGAGCAGGCGGTCTCGATGGTCGGAGTCACGCCGGAGGTGGCCGGCGTCGTCCGGATCGGCCCGGTGTACACACCGCCGGCCCTGCGCTGCCGAGGTTACGCCGGCAGCGCCGTGGCAGCGGCGAGCCGGCGCGCGCTGGCTCAGGGCGCGGAGCGGTGCATGCTGTTCACCGACCTGGACAACCCGACGTCGAACAAGATCTACGCCGAGGTCGGTTACCGGCGGACGGACGACTGGGAGGAGATCGCGCTAGAGCGCGATTAGGTTCCGGGTATGGGCCGGCCGTTGAGCACGCGCAGCGCGTCCTCGATCGTGTCGGCGACCTCGCCGGGTCTCTCAGCGCCGGCCAGCCGGAGCGAGTCGTGCACGGGCGAGGTCGACGGGATCACGAGGATGAGCACCTGGCCGCGGGCCTGCAAACTCGAACGCATTCCGTAGATCACGTAGATCCCCGCGCTGTCGAGGTACTCGACGTCTGACAGGTCGAGAACCACGCCTTGGGCCTCGTTCGGCGTCGCGCCGATGACGGTCGCCCCAACCTCCTCGGCATTCGACATGTCGACCTCGCCGGTCACGTGGGCGATCAGCGCGGTGTGCGTCAGGGTGATCTGTACGTCGGCGAGGCTCATTTCGGTCCGATCCGTCGGCGCATCACGATTTCCGTCCCTTCGGCGGTTCGATCGATCTGTACATCATCCATTGCGGCCACGATGATCGACAGACCGCGACCGCGGTTCTGCCCCCGCGGCGCGCGCCAGCGTCCGCCGTCGCGTACCGTCATCGTGATCTCTCCGTTCCGCGCCCACCCGTGGAGCTCGAACGTGGCCGGCGACGGCGCGTAGGCGTGCTCGATCGCGTTCGCGCAGGCCTCGCTCACCGCGATCGTCATCTCGGCGACGTCGCCCTCATCCGCGCCCTGTTCGTTCAGCCACCGGCGCAGGATGCGCCGCGCGTGAGCCAGCGTCTTGGGTTCGGCCGGCAGCGTCACTTGCAGCTCCGACGGGACCGCGGCGTTCTCGAGTGCGACGATCGCCACGTCGTCGCGCAAGCCTTCGGGCGGAACCAGCTTAGCGACCGCCAGCGCGCACGCCTCCTCCGGCGACCTTGCGCCGTTCACCGCGCTGGCCAGCACCTCGATGCCGACGCTCAGGGCGACGCCACGGCGCTCCACGAGCCCGTCGGTGTACAGCAGCAGCATCTCGCCGCTTTCGAGCGACAGCTCGTGCTCGGGACACCGGCCGTAGGGGAACGCCCCGAGCGGGGGCGCGGGCGTGACCTCGAGCACCCGCGCGTCTGAGCCTGAGATCACCAGCGGTGGGAGGTGTCCGGCGGTCGCATACTGAAGCTCCGACGTGTACGTGTCGAACACCGCGTAGGCCGCGGTCGCCATCGCGGACTCGTTGAGCGACTGCACGAACCGGTCGACTAGCTCGAGCGTGCGGCCGGGCCCGTGACCCTCGATCGCGTACGAGTGCAGCGCCGTGCGGAGCCGTCCCATCAGCGCCGCGGCGGCGATCCCGTGACCCACCACGTCGCCGATCACGACCCCGACGCGGCCGCGCGGAAGCTCGAACACGTCGTACCAGTCGCCGCCCACCTCCTCGCGGGCGGGAAGGTAGCGCGCGGCCACGTTCACTCCGACCACGTCGGCGAGCCGCTTGGGCAGGAGGCTGCGCTGGAGCACCATCGAGACGTCGTGCTCGTGTTCGAGCTCCGCGAACAACCTCGCGCGCTCGATCTCCGGCGCCGCGCGTGCGGCGGCCATCTGCAGCACCGCGAGGTCGTCCTGGCCGAACGTCCGCGGCCGCAGCGAGCCGACATGGAGCACGCCGACCAGCTCGCCCTCGACGACCAACGGGACTCCCAGCAGCGACTCGATGCCCTTCTCGCGCAGGATCGGGTTCATCACATCGGCGTGATCGACGTCGGCGATGAAGATCGGGACGCGCTCGGCCGCGATCCGTCCGGCGAACCCCTGGCCGATGGGAATGCGCACGCCGCGCTCGACCTCCTCCTCGATCCCCTTGGCGGCGCGCGCGACGAGTTGTTTCGACCCCGCGTCGTGCAGCAGGATCGCGACGGTGTCGACGTTCAGCGCCTCCTGGACGCGGATCATGAGCTCGTTCAGGAGCTCCTCGAGCGGCAGCTCGGACAGCCTGGGATCGCTGAGGCGGTACGAGCTGCGGCGTTCGGCGGCGGGATCGAGCGGGTCGGGCGGGACGAGGATGACCTGTCCGTACCCCGGGCTCGGGCGCTCTCGTCTCTCTGTGCGGGCCTCGGCCACCGGGGAAGTGTCCCTTACCGGACCCTCGGGTGATCCGCACAGCGGCGTTCGGGCGCCGCGCGCCAGGACGCTCAGAGGCGAACGGGGTCGCCCGACGGGACGACGAGCACCGAGCCCCGCGCGGCATTCAGCATGGTTCGAGTCGAGCCGCTCAACGTGATCCGTCGCGACGACGCACTCGGCTGAGAGCCGACCACGATCAGGTCGACGTCGGCCCCGCCGAGGTCCACGATCGAGGCCCCGAGCTTCTGCGCCAGCCCGTCTGCGGTCTCCTGCGCCGCCGTATCGCCCGCGACCGTCGAGACCGCGATCGACCTGATTGCGGCATCGCCCAGGCTCCGCAGCCCGGCTGCCGCCACCGCGATCGCCACGGGTCCCCCCTCGAGCAGCCGTTGCGCGCTCGTGCCGGGCTCCGCGCGGCCGGGCGGCGTCCGGTAGTCGGATCCGAACACGATCACCGAAGCCTGCTCGGCCTCGGCCAGCTGCTCGAGCCCCTCTCCGGTCGAGCCGCTGAACACGACGTGCTTGGGAATGTCCGGGTCCTCCAGCCACGCCGCTCCCTGCTCGAGGCGACGCTCGGCGTCGTGTTGGGCAAGTTCCTCGCGGCGCGGATCGAATTCCCGCGAGTGGCGGATGTACGCCAGCGACAACCTGGCTCCGGTCTTAGCCAGCAGCCGGCCCAGAGCCAGCGCGTCGTCGTCGTTTGGCGTCCCGTCGTAGGAGACGATCAGGTCCGAGCTCACAGGTCGACATCCTGCGTGAGCGCGCGGCCCGCCGCATTGGACATTGGGACAAGGATCCGCGGTCGGGGGTGTCCAAATGCCCGGTTTGTCCTTGTCCGGGCGGACGGGCGAGTGTGCGCGCCGGCGCGAGTGAAGCGCCGGCGCTCGGTAATGGGGGCCTACCGGCGGAAGCGGGACAGTCCGGGCCGCCGGCGGTACGTGTCCGTGCTCGTCTGGGGTCCGGCGCCGGCCGGCGCCTCAGACTCCGCGTTCACAGGCGCCGCCGGCTCGGCGGCTGCCGGCGCGGCGGGCTCGCTGGCGGGCTCGCGCGCGGCCAGCGGTTCCGTCTCGGGCTCGCGGGCGGCCACCGGCTCCTCGCGATCCGTGAGCGGCTCGCGCCCGGCCAGCGGCTCGTCGCGGGCGGCCACCGGCTCCTGCCCGCGGGCGGCGAGCGGCTCTTCACGTGCCGCGAGGGGCTCGCGACCGGCCAGCGGCTCGTCGCGCGCAGCCACCGGCTCGCCGGCGGTGCCCGCCACTGGGGCCTCGGCGCGGGCGCGCCGCTCGGTACCAACGCGCTCTTCGTGGTGCGCCACCGCGGCCTCCTCGGCCAGCGCGGCGTCCTCGGCGACCGCCGCCTCGACCACGACGCGGGGGCGCGAGTAGTAACGCCCCATCGCGAACGCCGCCAGCCCCGCGATCAGGACTCCAAGGCCGGAGAAGTAGCCGAGCCACTCGATGGCCTGACGCGTGTGACCACCCATCGGGGCGCCGATCGGGTCGCCGGCGGAATGCCACAGCAGGCTGATCGTCGGTCCGATCGCGAACCAAGCGCCGGCTGCCAGGGCCAGCCAGCCGCCGAGCAGCCCGCTCGTGCGGTGCGCGCTGCGCAGCAGCATCAGCCCTCCGACCACGGCGACCGCGCCGGGGACGATGCAGAGCCAAAGCCGCTCAGAGGTGTAGTGCCAGGTCTGGTAGCTCCCGAACGCGTAGTGGAAGTAAGGACCGAAAAATGGGACGAGGGCGCCCCACAGACCGAGCAGGATGATGAGCAGGCCGCTCAGGGCGCCAGTTGTTCGCGGGAGGCGCCTGGTCTCGGTGGGACTTATGGGATGAGTGCCGGTGACGGTTGTCATGACTTTCAGCTACCCATCGGGCGACGCGGTGAACCGGACGGCTTCCGGCGGCCTGCCCCCGGCCGGTTCCCGGCGGCCTGCCCCCGGCCGGTTCCCGCCGGCCTGCCCCCGGGCTTTATGATCGCTCCATGCCCGACCGCCTGTACTTCACTGACTCCGACGAAGCCAACGCGCTGGTCGCCTCGGACCCGATGGCGCTCCTGGTCGGCTTCGTTCTCGACCAGCAGGTGACCGTGCAGAAGGCGTTCATGGGACCGCTGGTGATCCGCGAACGCCTCGGCACGCTCGACGCCGCCGCACTCGCCGACGCCGATCTCGACCCGATCTTCCGCGAGCGGCCGGCGATCCATCGCTTTCCCGCCTCGATGGCCCGCCGCGTCCACGACCTGGCGGAGTACATCCGTGACCACTACGACGGCGACGCCGGTCGCGTCTGGGGCGAGGCCGCCGACTCCGCCGCGCTGCGCGCCAACCTGGCCGCGCTACCGGGGTTCGGAGACATGAAGATCAAGTCGCTCGGCGCCGTGCTGGCCAAGCGCTTCGACGTCGAAGCGGCCGAGGACCTCGTGCCGGGCCACCCGACGCTCGGAGACGTGGATTCCAAGCAGGCGCTGCTCGACTACCAGGCAGCCAAGCGCCTCCACAAAGCCGAGTGGCTGAAGATGGACGCCGGCGCAGCCGCCGCGGTCGCGGATTAGGCACGGCGGGGCCCGACGCATGGCCCGCCTCGTCGGCATCAACCACATCGCGCTCGAGGTCGACGACGTCGATGACGCGCTCGCCTGGTACGGGCGGTTCTTCGAGTTCGAACTCCGCGGCCGCGCAGGCCCGCGAATGGCGTTCATCGACATGGGAGACCAGTTCATCGCGCTCGCCGCCGGGCGTTCGCAGCCGCCCGACGACGCTCGCCATTTCGGGCTGGTGGTTGACGGCAAGGAGGCGGTTCGCGCCGCGCTCCGCGGCGCCGGCGTCGCCGTCCAGGCCTCGGGCTCGCTCGACTTCGAGGACCCATGGGGTAACCACGTCCAGGTGGTCGACTACCGCGACATCCAGTTCACCAAGACGTCCGAGGTGCTGCGCGCGATGAGGCTCGACGGACTCGAGAAGACTGAGGCTGCTCAGCGGGAGATCCGCGACCGCGGCCTCGGCGGGTAGCCGCGAGCCGCGAGCCCCGAGCCCCGAGCCCCGAGCCCCGAGCCCGCGAGCCCCGAGCCGCGGGCCGCGGGACCTACTCCTGCCAGGCGACGCTCAACTCGTCGCGGCGGCCAAAGCGCTCCAGATGCGAGCCGATCACTCGCTCCATCCGCTCATGGCTCTCCCCGTCGACGGCCCTTACATCAAGCGTCAGGGTCCCCGCTTTCGCGTGCAGCTCGCACCGCCCGAACTCGAACTGGATGTAGCCGCTGTCGTCGCCGAACGACGCGTCGACCTTGTGCCCGAAGTGCTTACACAGCTGGCGCATGTAGGCCACCGGCTTGTCGGTGGTCACGTTCGCATGTGATCTGGTCTCTGTCACTGGTTCCTTTACGGCGCGCTCCGCCAACCGGACGGCGACGCATGTTTGTCATGAAGCCACGATAGTCGCCGGCCCAGCGCCGACCGATGCAATAACCCGCCAAAGCCCGCCGACGCGGCCCGCCGAGGTCGCATAAGCGCCGGGGGGGCGCTTATGTTGCCGGGGCAGACGACGCGGATGCGCTTTGGCGGGTTTTGCACGCCGGTCGTGCCCGCCCTTATGGTCCCGTCTCGCCTTCGAGCGCCGGCATCCCCGGCCGCGGCCCGAACGCGAGGTTGACCGTCAGCGACGACACGCCGCACACGCCGATCACGATCGCCATCGGCAGCACATCGTGGGCACCGCCGACGCCGACGATCGGCGCGATCAGCGCCCCGATCCCGAACTGCCCCATCCCCAGCAGCGCCGATGCGCTCCCGAGCGCCCCCTCCTGGTCTGCGAGCGCCGCGGCGGTGGCGTTCGGGAACACTATGCCGTTCGAGCAGAGAATCACGAAAAGCGCGATCAGCAGCGGCGCCAGCCCGGCGTGAGCGATCGTGACCGCGAGCACGCCGATCGAGCCCAGTGCGACCCCGAACACCCCGACCCGCAGCAGCGCCGGTGCGCCCACGCGGCCGACGATCCGGCCGCCGATCTGGGACGACGCGATCAGGCCGGCCGAGTTCACGGCGAACACGACGCTGAACACCTGCGGCGAGACGCCGAACACGTCCTCGAGCACGAACGACGCGCCGGCGATGTAGGCGAACATCGCCGCAAAGGCGAGCGAGAACGCCACCGCCGGGGGCATGAAGCTGCGATCGGAGAGCAGCCGCCGGAACGTGTGCAGGGTCGCCCCCAACCCGCCGCCGTGGCGGCGTTCCACGGACAGCGTCTCGGGCAGCCACAGCGCCGTCGCGACCAGCAACGGAACTCCGATCGCGGCCAGCACGATGAACACGCCTCGCCACGACGTGATCGCGAGAAGCTGCCCGCCGACGAGCGGCGCGAACACCGGAGCGACCCCCGTCACCACCATCAGCAACGCGAACACCCGGGCGGCGGCGGCGCCGCGGAACAGGTCTCGCACGACCGCTCGCGCGATCACCACGCCGGCGCCACCGAGCATCCCCTGGATCAGCCGGAGCACGATCAGGATTCCGATCGAAGGCGCGGCCGCGCACGCCAGCGACGCTCCGCTGTAGCCGACGAGCCCGACCAGCAGCGGCCGGCGCCGTCCGAGCGAATCGCTGAGCGGGCCGGCGAGCAGCTGCCCGCCGGCGAGCCCGAGCATGCAACCGGTCAGCGTCAACTGACCGGTCGAAGCGGACGCGCCGAGATCGCGCGACGCGGCGTTCGCGACGCCCTAGTCGGGCTTCACCCCTCCGGATCGTCCGCGACTTCCTGGTCGTCGTGGGACACGTCCGCGGCGGTCACCTTGCGCGTCTCGGAGCTGCCGGGATCGTCACGGCGCTGCATCGTCTCCTCGGTGCGCTTATCGGCGTCCGGCGTCTCGAGCTCAGTCGGATCGTCAACGAGCTCCGCTCCGCCACCCTCTTCGGCGACACGCACGGCGTAGGACTTGTTGTCGCTCCGCATCTCCTGGTCGCCGGTGTCGATCCCGTAGTAGTCGCGGAGCAGGCGGTCGCACTCGGCCGAGATTCCGTCGCCGCCCTCGACCTCCGGCGCCTCCGCGATCCGCTGCTTGCTGTACGGCACGCGAAGCTGGCCGGCTTCGTCCTTGAGGCGGGCGAGCGGGACGAACACGGTCCGCGCGCTGAAGAGACCGGTCGACAGCTCGACGGCGACCCACATCGGGTAGCCGTCATCCATCGCGTAGATCTCCTTGACCTTGCCGATCGGGTTATTGGCCTGATCGGTGAGCTTCCTGCCGGGCAGGCTGCCGACGTCCTCTATCGCCTCGGTCATCCGTGTCTCTCCTCGCTCGCCGTCGGGTGCGTCCCCCCACCGGGCTACCCGGGCACGCTCGCCGACATGCGCCGGCTCGACCCGCGCCGGCTCGACCCCCAGGTGCCGCTCTCGGCTGGTGCCACCGGCATATCGCGGCGATCTCGCGCTCGAAGCTCGCGCGCCACGAGCTCCGCCCGCGACGACGCCGCGCCGAGCGGGCTCTCGGTGCTGGCGCTCATCGAGGTACGATGATCATCCCGGATTCTTGCCTCCCGACATGCTCGCAGCGCAGGAAGCTTGACGAAAAGTGACTTACCTCGGGAAGAAACGGATCGCCGTCGTGTCTGGCTCCGCGCGGTGATAGGCGCTGGCGGCGTCCTCGACTGAGCCGTAGTGCCGGTCTTCAAGCAGCCGCGCGGAGAGCTCGATCTCGAACCCCGTCTCTGAGAATGGATACGGATCCACTACCACCTCGCCGGGCGCTCTGACCCAGAGCGTCAGCGTGAGGTACGGGCCTCCCGGCGCGATCGGAACCACAGGGATCGAGCGCATCCCCGGCGGCTGCTCGATTCGCGCAAGCGTCGAGAAGATCGACACGGAATCGTCGCCCGTCATCGGTTGCCCGGTATCGACCAGGCCCAGCGCCAGCGACATCAGGTCGAGCGCCTGGAGCAGCTCGTACGCGTACCACGTCTGGTGCTCGAACTCGCTCCGTCGGCCGTGACCGCCCCACGCGTCGCGCAGAGCAGCCGCCCGGCGGTGGTCCTGCTCGGCGACGACCTCGACAGCGAGCGGATGCGAAACCGGCTTTCCTCCGTGGAGGCCGAAGCGGGTGTGGTAGAGGCCGGCCCAGTGCATGCTGACCAGCGCGCCGGCGTGGCGGTCGAGCGCGTACACGCTGTCGACGCCGCGCCCATACGGACCGACCGTCACCTCGAGCGGCAGCTCGAGGAAATGCGCCGGCCGCGACGCCTCGGCGTTGAACGACGGGCGGCCGTCGAGCTCGTACCAGCCGTCGTCGTGATGGGTCGCCGCGGCGATCAGTGCCGCGTGATGCGCGGGCGCCTCGAACTCCTCGTTGCCCCAGCGGCGGCACAGCTCGCCCGCCACGCGCCCGTGCTCGGGATGGGTGATCAGGCACAGGCCGCCCTGCCGGCGGGTCACCAGCATCCGGCGCCTAGCCCTTCGGCTTCGGCGGGAGGCTCCGGGCGTAGTCCACGCCCACGCCGACCCACCGCTTCAGCTCGGCGTCGCCTTCGAGACCCTCGGACTCAACGAGCAGCCACCCGTCCATGCCGCGGCCCCGCATCTCGAAGCGGGCCGCATGCGGCTCGCGTACGAGCGCGTCGGTCTCATCGGGGTCGCACCGGAGCAGCATGCCGCCCTGCCCGCTCGCGCCGACCGACATGTTCCCGCCGATCAGGAACGCGAGGCCCCCGAACATCTTCTTTTCGACCACGTCATGATCCGTCGCGAGCAGCGCGCGGATGCGGTCGGCGAGATCCTCGTCGTACGCCACGAGCGGATTATTGCGACCCCGGAGGTGGAGCGATGGCCACGGGACGATGCCTGTGCGGAGCGGTTCGGTACGAGGTCAACGGACCGCTGCGCGACGTACTGATCTGCCACTGCGAGGAGTGCCGGCGGTGGCACGGCCACGTCTCGGCGTGCACCGCGGCCAGGCGTGACGATCTCGTGCTCGTCGAACAGGCCGGCCTCAAATGGATCGATAGCCCGAACAGCGACGCCGGTGCGCGGCGCGGGTTCTGTGGCGAGTGCGGCTCGAGCCTGTTCTGGGACCCACCGGGCCGGGCGACGATCAGCATCGCCGCCGGAACGCTGGACGGCCACACGGGGCTCCGCGTGACCGCCCATTGGTACGTGTCCCAGGCCGGCGACTACTACGAGCTACCTGAGGACGGGCTTCCCCGCCACAAGCTGAGCGCTCAGGCGACGGGCGCCGCGGACCCGCCCTCCGCATAGAGCAGCGATCCCGGCGTGGTCAGTGTCTCGCCGGTCTCGAGCAGCGTCTTCAGACCCGAGAGGATCATCGGCCAGCCGCCGTACAGCTCGCCGTTCGCGCCCTCGCGCAACTGATCGTGGATCACGGTCAGCCGGCACGAATCGGCGACGGGCTCGATCTCCCAGGTGACCCGCGAGGTCCCCTCGGCCTTGACGTCGTCGCTCCAGCGCGCGTTGAAGCTCTGCACGAGCCGCCGCGGCGGATCGACCTCGAGGTTCTCGCCCTCGAGGATCGGCTCGGACATGCCGGGCGCCTCGCCGGTGTAGTGGGACCCGTTCGTCCAATCGGACGCGACGCCGACGCCGAAGTTGTACTTGCGCCGCATCTCGGAGTCGGTGATCGCCTCCCAGAGGCGGTCGGGGCTCGTCTTGATGTAGATCTCGAACACCTTTTCCATCGTTCTGTCCTCCAGTTCGCTCTTGAGGCCGGTGAGCGTCGCCGCCCACGGTTCTGCGTACTTGCTCACCCACCGGTCGTGGATGAGACGAATCGGAACCGCGTTCAGGAAGTGGAGCTTCTCGCGCCCGCGCCGGCGCGTGACGACAAGACCCGCCTCCTCGAGCACCTTCAGGTGCTTCATCACCCCGAACCGCGTCATCGGCAGCCGTTGCTCGAGCGCGCTGAGCGTCTGACCATCCTCCTTGAAGAGCTCGTCGAGCAGGCTACGACGCGTCGGGTCAGCGAGGGCTCTGAACACGTCATCCATGGCCACCATGATAGGTGACCATATGGTCACATGTCAAGGCTCCCCGGCGGCGGACCGGGGCCGGCGCCGATCAGCCAGGCCGCGCCTGGCCGCTGTACTCCTCGTTAGGCAGCATGTTGGTCGCCATCGCCATGCGGTTGGTCAGGTTGTACATCGCGCTGATCTCGGCCACGTCCCACGCCTCCTCGAGCGTCAGGCCGACGTCGAGCAGCGTCTGGAGATCGTCCCGGGTGACCTCCCGCGGTCGCAACGTCAGCTTCTCGGCGTACGCGCAGATCGCGCCCCGGCGCTCATCGAGACCGGCGCGGCGCCAGTCGTACGAGATCCGCTCGCCGAGGACAGGGTCCCCGAGTTCCTCGCGCAGGGCGGCCCCGTGGGCGACAAGGCAGTACAGGCAGCCGTTGGCCGAGCTCACGACCACCGCGATCATCTCGCGGTCGGCCGCGCTCAGGTGCTCGGTCGGCTCGTGAAGCTGGCGAAAGTGACCGAACCAGGCACTGAGGCGCTCGGGCCGAAACGCGTACACGCGAAACACGTTCGGGACGAACCCGAGTCGCTCGCGCGCCTTCGCGAACAGTCCCTGCAGGCCGGACGGCAGGTCGGCCTCCTCGGGGACGGGAAACCAGGAGCCGGTGACGCCGGCGGTGTCGGTGTCGTTGGCGAGGTCGGCCATGACCTCGCCAATTGTCCCTCAGGTCGTCACGCGTCCGGCGTCAGCCCCGCGACCGCCACCGACTCGCGCTCCGGGCCACCCGGGACTCCACAACCGCATCGACGCCCAGCGCGGGCGCAGATCAGATCAGCCGCCGAGCAGCTTCAGCCCAGCCAGGAGCTTCTTGCGGCCCTTCTTGTCGGTGCTCACGGCGGCGTTGACCTTGGCCGCCGCAACCGGGCCGCCGTTCGCGACCTGGACATCGTGGCGGAGCGCGCCATAGGCATTGGCGATCAGCGTCAGTCCCTTGACGATGTCCTTCTTGCCCTTGGCACCGGCAGCGGACGAGGCGGAATCGTGCGCGAGCTTCGACTTGAGCGAGTGGAGATCGCCGATCTCATGCGTCAGCGCATGGATGAGCGGCTTGACCCTGCCCTGCGGATAGCCGTTCAGCCCGTTCCGGACGGCGTTCTCGTCCTTGACGATCTTGGGGGCGTAGCTGTTGAGCGTCGCGCGGAGCGAGTTATCGCTCGCCTGGGCGACGGCGATCGGACCGCCGAGGATCCCGCAAAGGGCTACTCCCGACAACAACGTGAAACGACGAACTGAACGTGGCACGCGACTCCTCCTGTTATGGCGCTTTTCCTTGCGATTTCAGCATTACCCGAGCCCGTAATCGGTGTAACCGCTCACAAGAACCCAAGTTGCGGACGATCGGCCTAGCCGATCCGGACTAGCGATGGGACGCACTAAGACGGCCGGGGGAACCGGGGCGGCGCCGACCGGTAGCTCGCCGGCGTCGCCGACAGCCTGATCGGGTTGCGTACGAGCTCGATCGTCGTGCCGTCCTCGCGCGCGATGCTCACGACCGGCTCGAGTCCGAGCCCGCGCGCGAGCTCGAACGCGGCACCGATGTCGTTGACGACACCGGCCGGCACGCGCGCGGCGGTGAGCATCTGCGCCCACTCGGCGGCCGGTCGAGCGGCGAGCCGCTGTTCGAGCGCGGCGCGCATCGCGGCGCGATTGGCGACGCGAGCCTTGTTCGTCGCAAACAACGGATCGCGCGCCAGCTCGGGGACGCCGAGCGCCTCGCACAGAGCGGCGAACTGGCGGTCGGTGCCGACGGCCACGACCAGCTCATGATCCGCGCACCGCAGCGGCTCATACGGCGCGACGCTCGGATGCTCGTTGCCCATGCGCCCCGGCACCACCCCGGCGACCGTGTACGCGGACGCCTGATTGACCAGCCCGGCGAGCAGCGCGGACAGCAGATCGACCTCGACGCGCTGCCCCTCCCCGCTCTGACGGCGGTACTCGAGCGCGGCGAGAATCCCCACCGTGGAAAACAATCCGGCGAGCACGTCTACCAGCGCGACGCCGACCTTCTGGGGCTCACCGTCGCGCGCGCCCGTGATGCTCATGAGCCCGCCGAGCGCCTGGACCAACAGGTCGTAGCCGGGAAGGGTCGCGCCCTTGCCGGCGCCAAAGCCGGTGATCGAGCAGTAAATCACGCCGGGATTGGTCTCCCGCAACGACTCGTAATCCAGACCGAAACGTTCGGTCACGCCGGGGCGGAAGTTCTCCACGACCACGTCCGCCTCACCGGCCAGCCGCCTCGCCCGAGCCAGATCCTCCGCGTCGGTGAAGTCGAGGACGATGCTTTCCTTATTGCGGTTGACCGCCTCGAAGTAGGTCGCGTCGCCGGCCGCGTCGTGCGGCGGCCCCCACTGGCGGGTGTCGTCGCCCGCCGGCGGCTCGACCTTTGTCACCACCGCCCCAAGGTCCGCGAGCATCATCGTCGCAAGCGGGCCGGCGAGCACGCGCGAGAAGTCGAGAACCGTGAGTCCGCCGAGCGCTGAGGGCATCAGCTCATCCGGGCGCTCAGGGTCTCGAGGCCAGCGATCAGCAGGTCGAGACCGAACTCGAACCGCTCGTCGCCGTCGGGACCGGTGATGTCGTCGACGACCGAAGCCAGGACCGGGAAGCGATCGGCGGGCAGCCGCGTGTAGAAGGCGTGCACTTCCTCGTAGTAGCGCTGCACGTCCTCAGGATTCCCGCCGTACTCCATCAGCCCGGTCTCGAAAGCCTCGGCCGACACGTACAGCGTGAGCTGATCGAGGCCGAGCGCAATCACGCGATCGGACAGGCCCCCCGCCCGCAGCGTCGCGGCGAGCCGGTCCGCCGCGAACAGCGCCTTCGGAGTCGTCGGGATGCGCCCGAGGCCGGCCAGCGCCGCGTCGCGGTGGGAGATCAGCACGGCCCGCAGGTCTCGGAGCATCTGGCGCACCTGCTCGCGCCAGATCGCCGGGTCGGGCTCGGGGAGCGGCACCTGCCCGACGAGCTCGTCGAACACCAGCTCGAGCAGCTCATCCTTGCCCGACACGTGCGCGTACAGCGAGGCCGCCCCGGTCCCGAGCTGATCGGCGACGCGACGCATCGACAGCCCGGCCACGCCGGCCTCGTCGAGCACCTCGATCGCCGCGGTGACGATCGCCTCCACGGTCAGCGCCGTGCGGCGCGTCGGGCGCTTGCTCGGCCTCGGGAACCGCGGTGGCGGGGGTAGCGCCGCACTGGCCGCGCCGGCCGCCTCGGTCGGCGACTGGCGGGCCGGCTTCGGGGCCGGCGACCGAGCTTTCCGGGCTCCTCTTGACGCGCTCACGCTCATAGCGTATAACACCGTTCGTTGAACGAACACCGTTCGGAACGTGATTCCGGAACGTTATTCGCCAAAGGAGGAGTAGAGATGTCAACTCCGGTCAGCCACCCTCGCAAGTGGGCGATCCTCGCGCTGGTGCTCGCCGCCGAGTGCATGGATCTGCTCGACGGCACGATCGTCAACGTCGCCGCACCCACGATCCGCACGGATCTGCACTCGAGCACGTCCGCGCTCCAGTGGGTGATCGGCGGCTACGCGCTCGCGTTCGCGATCGGGCTGATCACCGGCGGGCGACTCGGCGATATCTACGGCCGCAAGCGCCTGTTCGTGCTCGGCGCGATCGGATTCGTGATCGCGTCGATGGCGTGCGCGTTCGCGGTCTCACCGGAGATGCTGATCGCCTGCCGGCTCGCGCAGGGCGGCGCCGCGGCGCTCCTGATCCCGCAGGGGTTCGGAATCATTCGCGACAGCTTCGCGCCCTCAGAGCAGCAATCGGCGTTCGCCGTGTTCGGGCCCGTCATCGGGCTGTCGGCGGTGCTGGGCCCGATCATCGGCGGCGCGCTCGTCGACGCCAACCTACTCGGGAGCGGGTGGCGGATGATCTTCTTCGTCAACCTGCCGCTCGGCCTGATCGCGGCGCTCGGCGCGGCGCGACTGATTCCCGAGTCCAGGGCGACGCCGACGCCACGGCTTGATCTGGTTGGCACCGGACTCGCCGCCCTCGGCATGGGCCTCCTGATCTATCCGCTGATCCAGGGTCGCGAGGCCGGCTGGCCCGCGTGGACGTATCTGATGGTCGCGGCGAGCGCGCTCTCGTTCGCGGCGCTCGTCGCCTGGACCAGGCGCGTTCGTCGCCGCGGCGGCGACCCGCTGGTCGAGGCGGGCATCTTCAGCCGTCGCGCCTACAGGGCCGGGATCTCGATGATCGTCGTGTTCTTCGCCGGGATGCTCGGCACGATGCTCGCGCTCACGCTGTTCATGCAGTTCGGCATGCACTTCTCGGCGATCCACGCCGGCCTGACGCTCGCGCCGTTCGCCGCCGGCACGGCAGTGGGCGCGGTGCTCGGTGCCGCTGTGGTCGCACCGCGGATCGGTCGCACCACGCTTCAGATCGCCGCCGTCGTCGCCGCTGTCGGCGTGTGGTGGCTCCGGCACGTGATCCTTGCCCACGGCCTCGACACGACCTCGTTCGCGATGGTGGCACCCGAGCTGCTCGTCGGAATCGGGATCGGGATGATCGTCTCGCCGCTGTTCGACTTCATCCTCGCGTCGGTCGCCGACAACGAGGTCGGATCCGCGTCGGGCGTTCTGAACGCGATGCAGCAACTCGCGGGCGCGGTCGGTGTCGCCGGCATCGGGACGATTTTCTTCAGCACGCTCGGGCACGAGGGATTCGTGACCGCGGTCAGCCACTGCCTGCTCGTCGAACTCGCGACGATGCCGGTCCTCGCGCTGCTCACCTTCACGCTGCCGATGCGTGCCCGCGAGGAGTCCGAGTCAGTCCCCGAGATCGCTGAGGCCAGGACCGACGCGGTCGCACCACGCGCGATGGTCGGCGCCGGCGAGACGCTCTAACGCGGCTCGCCGGCGGGTCTGCGACGACCTACTCGCGACGGCCAGGCCGCTGCCGGGCGGCCGCGCGCGGCCGCCCGGCCGATCAGCCAGTCGCCACGTCGGACAGGTCGACGTCCCACCATTGCTTGTGCGCCGTCGAGTGATCGGCGGCGAACCCGAGCGCCTCCGCGGCCTCTGCCCATCGCCGCTGCACCAGCTCACACACGGGCGCGGCGACGTCCGAGCCTTCGGCGATGCCCGCCGCAATCGTCACATCCTTGGCCAGCAAGCCGAGCGCGAAGCCAGTGTCGTAGCGGCCGGTGACGACCTCGTGCCCGAACACCACCTCGCTAACGAAGCTTCGCCCGGTCGAGCTGTTGACGATTTCGACGATCGTCGAGGGTGCGAGGCCGAAGCTGCCACCCAGGACGAGCGCTTCCGCGAGTGCGGCGTACCCGGCGGCGGCGCAGAAGTTGTTGAGCGCCTTCATCGCGTGCCCGGACGCGAGCGGACCGGTCCGAAAGGTCCGCCGCCCGAGCGCGCCCAGGATCGGCAGTACGCGCTCGAGCGCTGTCTCGTCGTCGGCGCCGGCCATGATCGCGAGCGTCCCGTCGATCGCTCGCGCCACGCCCCCCGAGACCGGTGCGTCCACCAGCGCGATCGACCGCTTGACGAGCTCCCGACCGAGGTCGCGAGTGTCATGAGGACTCGACGAGCTCATGTCGACGACAACCGCGCCGTCCGACAGCGCATCCGCGATCCCGTCGCCCAGCACCGCGTCCTGCACGACGGCGCCGTCGGGAAGCATGGTGATGACCGCACCCGCGGCGGCGAACGCGCTCGCCTCATGGCCGGGCACCGCGCCGGTCTCCTCGGCGAACCGCAGCTCAACGTCGCGATCGGCGTCCCGGACCACGAGTTCGTAGCCTGCCCGAGCCAGGTTGGTGGCCATCGGCCGGCCCATCCGCCCGAGGCCTATGAATCCGACCGTCTCTCGGCGAGTTCCGTCTCCATTCGCGCCCATGCGCCGCCTCCGCCTCGTCAGGTGTTGGGTTGGTTCGATCCGGTGCTCGTCAGAAGGTCCGGGATCGGGGCAAGCGTCTCGGCCGCAGCCCCGGCGTCAGCGTCGATCTGCTCGCGCTGCCTCGCCGGCAGGGCCGCGACCGGTACCCAGGCGCCATTGACGCGGGTCGCGTCGATCGCGCGCGTAAGCGAGTCGAGTTCGGCGGTCGCGTTGGCAACGAGATGCGGGGCCACCGGGTCGATCGACGGCTTCAGCTCGGCCAGCAGCGTCCGTATCGCGGCGACGTCCGCGGTGATCGAGGCGAGGTCGGTGCCGCTGCCGTAGTCGTCATCTGCTGTAAGCGAGTCGCGGAGCGCGTCTTCGAGTACCTCGTGCGGGCGCAGCAGCCAGTTGCCGATGCCGGTGGCGGTCGCCGGGAGATAGGTCGCGAGCGGAGCCTTCGTCAGCTTTCCGAGGAGCCGCCTGAGAGTGCCGGTGTCGGTCTGGGCGGCACGGAGATCGCGCTTGGTCCACAGGTCGAACTCGATCCTGTGGAGGCCGGTGAAGCCGGGGTCGGCCGTCCCCAGGGGGTGGCCGGCGGCGAGGCCGTCGATCTCGCCGCCGAGTGGACCGAAGGCGCCGTAGGCTCCGTCGTCCTGGCCGATCTCGAGCCAGGTCATGTGCGCGCTCAACCAGTCCGACTTCGCGCTCGCGAGATTCCCTGACACGCTGGCCGCAGACAGCGACGCGACCTGGCCCTGAAGGGTCGAGAGCTTGCCGGCGACGTACGCCCGGTACTCGTTCAGCTGTTGCCGTTCCAACGTGAGGAACGAGCAGCCGACGGGGGTCCCCGTCACGTTTCCGGTCGGGTCGAGCCACTGCACCCCGCACGGCGGCGCGGTCCGCGACGCGGTCCCGATCACGAAGAAGTTCCGGTTCACCGCGACCGTGCGCGGCGGCGCTATCTGGTACGTGACAGTGACCGCGGTGACGCCGTTGGGCACCAGCCCAAAGCCGGGCGTGCCGATCTCGGACATCAGCGCGTACGGATTGCCGGTGGCGGGAGCGCAGTCGTGGGTGCCGGTCTGTCCGTAGAGCACGATGATGCACAGCGCGGGCTGGCGATACTCGGTCTGAAGCAACGGCAGCGACCCCTGCTGGATCACACGCTGGACCCGCGACAGGCATCGCGCCGGCGCGAGACTGGCTGCGAGCAGATGCTGGGCGGGAACGAGGTAGATCCGGCCGCCGGATGCCACCTCGCCGAGCAACCGCGTCCCCGACATGATCACGCCTGACGCGCCCAGCGACGCGACCTGCCCCGCGCTCAGCTTGTCCACGGCCCGCTGCGTGTCGCTCAGCAACGAGTACCTGGCGGCGAGGGCGGCGGAAACCTTCGTGCCGGCCGGGGCGACCTTGCCCGGCGCGGGATAGGACGAGCACGGTTGGTCCCCCGCGCGCTTCGCCGACGCGCCGAGAGGGCCGGCCACGACGAGAACCAGGACGGCCACGACGGCGAGCGCGACGGCGCCTCCCGCGATCGAGGTTGCACGCTTGGACGTCGGCACGGCACCCGAGTGTGGCAGCCAAGTAACACTGATCGCGCGGTTTGTCGACCGTGGGGGCGACACGAAGCGCCGCGCGCTCACGTCCGCGCGTGGGAGAATCCGCCTTCGCCCGGGGGGACTATCCGTCTTCGCCCGGGGGGACCAGCCGTCCTTCTACGCTGGGCCTAATGCTGAACCGCCGCCAGTTCCTCACCCGCTCCGGCGCCGCCGTCGCCGCCGCGGGCGCAGTCGGCGGAGCCGGTATTGCCGACGTCGGCGCCGCCCACGGCGACGCGGGTGCGCAGCCGGGCTCGGGCGACCCGCTTCAGAGCGACGGCGCGCTCCAGTACGCGGTCGCCACGGACCCCGCGGCGCGGCTTCCGGCGGTCCCGTTCCACGGGCCCTGGCAGGCGGGGATCATCAACCCGCCGCCGCCCGCGGCCTCCTTCGTGTCGTTCAACGTCACGGCGGCCACCCGCGGCGAACTGATCGACCTGCTGCAAACGCTGACGGCGCGCGCACGGTTCCTGGCCGAGGGCGGCCTTCCGCCAGAGCCCGGACCCGTCGAGCCGCCGTCAGACAGCGGCACGCTCGGGCCGGAGGTCCCCGCCGACGGCCTGACGATCACGGTCGGCTTCGGCTCGAGCCTGTTTGACGACCGCTTCGGAATCGCCGACCGCAAACCGCAGCACCTCACGACGATGACGTCGTTTCCCAACGACGCGCTAGATCCGAATCTGTGTGGTGGCGATCTGCTGTTGCAAATCTGCGCCGGGCGCCCGGACACGGCCATCCACGCGTTGCGGGACATCGCCAAGCACACTCGCGGCGCGATGCAGATCCTGTGGCGGATGGATGGCTTCGTCTCGCCGGCACGGCCCACCGGCGTCCCGCGTAACCACTTCGGCTTCATGGATGGGATCGCCAACCCGAACGTCAACGATCCGGCGGTCGCGAACCGCTTGTTGTGGGTGTCCCAGGGGAGCCGCGAGCCCGACTGGGCCGTCGGCGGCACCTACCACGTGTGCCGGATCATCCGGATGCTCATCGAGTTCTGGGATCGCGTGTCGCTGAACGAGCAGCAGACGATGATCGGTCGCTACCGAGCCAGCGGGAACGTGCTGGGCACCGGGAGCCTGACCGCGGTCCCCGATTTCGCGTCCGACCCCAAGGGCAAGACCATCCCACTGACCGCCCACATCCGGCTCGCCAACCCTCGCACCAAAGCCTCCGAGGACAGCCGCATCTTCCGCCGGGGATACAACTACGACAACGGCGTCGATCTCGCCGGCAACCTCAACATGGGGCTGATCTTCAACTGCTTCCAGCAGAACCTCGTGCGCCAGTTCATCGCCAGCCAGACGAGGTTGATCGGCGAGCCGATGGTCGACTACATCTCCCCGGTCGGCGGCGGGTACTTCTTCGCTCTGCCGGGCGTGCGTGACAGCAGCGACTGGTACGCGAGCGGGCTCTTCGCCTAGCCCCGACGCCCGCTCGAGCCCACGCTTATCGCGCCGCGGTGAACGCGCTCTTGCCGGTGCACTTGGGGCCGTTGAGCACGAACGTCGTCGCGAGCACCCCGGAGACAGTGCCCTTCGACGTGAAGCGGCCCGACAGCTTCAGCTTCTCGCCGACCTTGCCCTTGAACGGGCCGACCTTGATCGAATACTGGCCGGTCGTCGAGAACGCCCCATTCACGGGCGCGATCTTCGAGCCCGCGAACTTGACCGGAATCGCTGGGCCGCCGCTCGAGCAGTAGAGCGGAATGTTCGACACCGTGGCCTTGGTCAGCCTCCCCCGCGAGACGGTCAGCGTGACCGCGTATTCGGTGCGGGGCGCGGTGAGCGTGCCCTTGTAGGTGCCGGACTTGGGCTTGACAGTGGATCCGGCGACGGCCGGGGCGGCGGCGAGCACGAACGCCGACAGCGTGGCGAGCGGGAGGAGGCGTCTGGTCATCGGCGTATCAGACCAGATCGGCCGGAACCGCGCTCGAATCCGCCAGCCGGGGCGCGGCTCCGCGAGGAGGCCGCTGCCTGGACGGATAAGGCGATCGCCGAGACCGGCGGCCTCAGCTGAGCGCCGGGATCACCTCGCCCGCGAGTCGCTCGAGCTGCTCCGCGTCATCGACGAGCGGGTTGAGCAGAATCAGCTCCGCGCCGGCATCCGCGACCGCACGGATACCCGCCGCGCACGTCTCAGGCGGCCCCGCGAAGATGTGCTCCGACCAGCCGCCCCGCCCGTAGTGCTCCACGAGCGCGTCCTCGAGTCGCTGGCGCCCGCGCGCAGCATCGTCGTCGACGTGGACGTACACGCGCTTGCCGATCCGGAACGTGCTCGGATCGCGGCCCTGAGCGCTCAGCTCCTCCCTGACCACCTTGACCTGTTCGGCGAACTGAGCCGGCGTCTGAGAACCCGCCCCCATGAAACCGTCTCCATGCCGGACCGCGCGACGCATACCCGCCGGCACGCTGCCGCCGAACCAGACCGGCGGGTAGGGCTTCTGGACCGGCTTGGGCTCCATCGAGGCGCTCTGGAGCTTCCACAAACGCCCATCGAAGTTGATCTCACGCTCCGTCCAGCACGCCTTCATCAGCGCCAGGGCCTCGTTGAAGCGGGCAACCGGTTTGTCCGGGTCGATGCCGAAGGCCTCGAACGGGCGCCCGCGGCCGCCGGTCGCGATCCCCACCTCGACACGTCCGTGGCTGAGGCAGTCCAGCGAGCTGATCGCCTTGGCCAGGTGCAGGGGGTTGTGGAGCGGGAGCACGAACACGGCACAACCCAGCCGCAGCTGCTCGGTGCACGCGGCCGCGTAGGTCAGCGTCTGCAGCGGAGCGATGCTCCCGGCCGCGCCGATCACCTGCTCCTGCGCCCAGGCACTTTCGAACACCCCGAGCTCCTCGACGCGACGCAGATGCGCGCGGAAAGCGACATCGTCGAAGTAGCTTTCGCGGGCGTACTGCGGGATCGAGATCGCGAATCGCATTACCGCTTCGGAATCTTCGCGCAAGATGCCGTTTGGTGCTCGAGCACGCGCGTGAGCATCCGGACGAGCGTGTGGCGCTGGGTCGCGGACAGCGGGGCGAGGAGCTTGTCCTGGACCTCCGCCAGCACCTCGTCGAGTGCCAGAAGCCGCTTGGTGCCGGCTCGGGTGATCGTGATCACTTTCCGACGGCGGTCTACCGGATCGCCGGAGCGTTTGACCAAGCCCTGGTCGGCGAGCTCGTTCAGCGCCTCGGCCACATCGCTCCGATCCATGTCGGTGCGCCGTCCGAGCGTCGCCTGGCTCGCGGGGCCGAACTCCTCCAGCGCGGCAAGCAGGCGATAGTGATAACCGCGGGCGTCCGCGGTTGACAGTGCCTCGGTGAGCAACTGGTGGGCGTGCAGGCCGGTCTGACCGATCAGCCAGGTCGGCAGGGTCAGAAGCCGCGAGGGTTGGACGTCGTCGGTGCCCGCCACCGCAGCGAGTCTACGACATTCGTTGGAGCGACCAACGGTTCTGGTAATGTCGTTGGTGCCGCCAACGATATTCTCGAGATTCAACAGGGAGCGGTTCATGTCTACAACCCCTACTTTCAACCCCGCCCTCGTCGGGCAGACCGAGAGCGCCTTCGGCGCGATCCTCGACCGCGAACTGGCCGGGACCGGCCTGAACGCACTCCGGTGGGTAGCCTTAAACCTCGCGCTGGCTGGCGGGCAGGGCGTCGACCGCGTTCAGCTCATCCACCGGCTGGCGGCGGCACGAAACGTCGACGAGCCCGAGGCACGCAAGTCCGTCGATGACCTTGCGGTCGCCGGTCTGCTCCACATACCCGACAAGCAAAGCGCGCCGGTGACTGTCACCGACGCGGGGCGACAGCTGCACGGCCAGGTCAGCACCGCGGTGGCCGGCGTCACTCAACGGCTTTGGGGCGACCTGCCTGTCGAGGATCTCGCGACCGCGGGCCGTGTCCTCAGCACCGTCCTGGCTCGAGCCCAGCAAGAGCTCTCGCAGACCTGACCGCGGCCTCCGAGCGCAGTCCCCGCGCGCAGTCCCCGCGCGGGCCGGCACGCCGGGAAGTCGCGCCTCACCGTGGGCTCGACGGCTCGGCGGGCGCGTAGAACGCGCTGGTTCGGATCGCCGCCTCGCTTGCCACGACAGGGGTGGCACCTGCCGCTTCGTGAGCCTCGCTCCACAGGACCGCACTGCGACGCATGAATGCCGCCATGGCCTGGGCGCCGTTCGACGAGCGGCCCTCGCCGGCGATGAGGGCGGTCAGCCCGGTCAGGGCGCCCTCCCACCCGACGCCGACCGCGCCGGGGCCGAACTGCGCCCAGTGGTCGTCGTCGGGGACGGTATGGCGCAGGACAAGCTCGGTGGTGTCCTCGCCGGCGGACGCGAGCTCGAGCGAGACGAGGCTGGGCTCGGTGTCGCCGAACTGCCAGGTCAGCTCCAATCGGTGCGGGGGCTCACAGATGGTGATGGTGCCGCCGGCGTTGCCCTCCAGTTGAAAGCTCCCGCCGGGTCGGAGTTCGCCACTCAGCGGGAGAAACCAGCGGCGGACGCGCTCGGGGTTGGTGCAGGCGTCCCAAACGTCGCCGACCGGCGCGTGAAGTGCGCGGCGCAGTTCGACCACATGCGCAGGGACGTCGCGCAGCTCTGTGTCGGCAACGGCGCGGCTGGCCTGCTCGAGTGAGGCGATGAGGTCATGCATGTCGTCTTCTCCTGGATCGCTCGTCTGGTTCACGACGGCGGCCTCGTGTCAGCTCTGTTTCGAGCGCGTCGAGGCGCTGGCTCCATTGCCGGCGCAGTTCGGTGAGCCAGCTCTCGACGCCCTCGAGCGCCTCGCCGTTCAGCGCGTAGAGCCGGCGGGTGCCTTCGGCGCGCACGCCGGCAAAGCCGCTCTCCCTGAGCACGCGCAACTGCCGCGACACAGCCGGTTGCGTAAGTCCGAACTCCTCCCCCACGACCTCGACTACGTCACCGGCGCTGCGCTCGCCGGAGGCCAGCAGCTCGAGGATGCGCCGCCGGACGGGGTCGCCGAGGATGTCGAAGGCTTCCACGAGGACATAATATAACGCATGGCGTATATACGCCGCGCGTCAATAAGCGGGACCAACCCCCGCGCAAGTTCGCGGGCAGGCCGTTACGCGGTCTCGTCCGAGTTCACCTTGCGGACCTGTTCAGGCGCCACGCGAGTCTCTCTCTCGCCCGCAAGTCGCCTGTCCTGCGTCGGCAATGCCCGATGCCGGCTCCTGCCGTACCACTCGTAGATAAGCGCCCCGACCACCAGAGCGACCAAGACGCCGCCTTCGGTTATCACCTGGCTCGATACCCGGTGATGAATTACCAGCCCAAAGACCAAGAGGATCACCAGGTAAGCCACTCGGATCAGTGGCGATC
Organism: uncultured Solirubrobacterales bacterium; assembly: GCA_963701945.1. GTDB lineage: Bacteria > Actinomycetota > Thermoleophilia > Solirubrobacterales > Solirubrobacteraceae > Palsa-465. Next base: position 141,039 of record CAVPBV010000011.1, read on the forward strand.
GTCGTCGCCGACGCCCCATCGGCAAGAGTCTGGCAGCAGATCTATCCGGAGTCCACTTTGAGCCGCCATCCCGGCCGCAGAAGCGCTCGCCCACGTTCCCTAGCCTCCGAATCGTGAGGAGGAATCGACGCCCTCAGGGGCTGCCGGACGTCGTCAGCCAACTCGCGGAGCTCGGTCGCGACCCTTCCGGCTAAACCGGCCCTGGGTCCCGCTCGCCCCACGAACGTGTGTTCGTGGCCGGGCTAGAATTGATCGTGTGTCATTCGTCGTCCAACCGTCGCTGTTCGGCTCCGTTGGCGAACTCGGCGTCGCTGACCTCGGCGCAGCCGTCGAGCGCCGGCAGCTGTCCGACGGCGCCTGGGTTGACCTGCGGCCGGCCTTCGTCACCGCGGCCGATGAGCTCTTCGATGTGCTCGCCACCACCGTGCCGTGGCACGAGGAGCGGATGCACATATACGACAACACCGTGCGGGTCCCGCGGCTCCTGGCGCGCTACGCCGAGGGCGAGGCGCTGCCCCATCCGGTGCTCGAAGAAGCCCGCTCTGCGCTGAGCGCCCACTACGCCGAAGAGCTCGGCGAGCCGTTCGTCAGCCTGGGGCTCTGCCTGTACCGCGACGGTAGAGATAGCGTCGCGTTCCACGGAGACCGCATCGCCCGCGAGAGCCAGCGCGACACGATGGTGGCGATCCTCTCGCTCGGCGCCGCGCGACCGTTCGGGCTGAAGCCGAAGGCAGGCGGCCCAGGGCTGCGGCTCCAGGTCGGCCACGGGGACCTGCTCGTGATGGGCGGAAGCTGCCAGCGAACCTGGCTGCATGGGATCCCCAAAGTGGCGAACTGTCTCGGCGCAAGGATCAGCATCCAGTTCCGCCCGCGCTGGGGCGACAGCCTCGGCAAGACGAGCACCGACGGTCGCGACCGGTAGGCGCCGCCGAGACGGCGGATAGAACCTTGCCTCGATCGGAGCGAGGCGTGAGGGCGTGAGGGCGTCGGGGCGTGAGAGCATGAGGGCGTCGGGGCGTCGGGGCGTCGGGGCGTGAGGGGCATAGGGCGGGAACTCGGCGGACGGCTGCGGGCAAGACCTTGCAGATGCTCATCAACAACACGGACAGCGACCTGACTGACGCCGCGATCATGTCGCTTCCCAGCGCGATCCGGCGCTGTTTGCGCAGATGCCAGCTCCCACCCCGACCTCCGCCTCACCGAAGACAGCGAGGTGTGGGACGACGCCACCGAAGCGCTGCCGGCGGCGCCGGCCGCTCCGACGTCCGCGCCACCGCGATCAAGGCACTCAGCACCCTGGCCGGCGTCACGCAGACACCGACCCGCGTCGACGGAATCAACGCGCTCGAGGTCGCGTTCCCCGACGGTCACAACTACCTCGAGCGGGTCTGGCTCGACGCCGCCACCGGCGTACCGATCCAAGAAAAGGACGGAGACAACTCCGCGACCGCCTACATCGTCGAGCGCGTCACGGCGGCGCACCTTCCCGCGGCGATCTCCCCGACCTCCCGCCTGCGGTAGTCGGGCGGCCCATAGCCGAGCGGGATGCAGCCGAGCGGGACGCAGCCGAGCGGGACGCAGCCGGGCGGGACGCAGCCGGGCGGGACGCAGCCGAGCGGAGCGGTAGCGCAACCCCGATAACTTCTCACTCGCGCTCCCTCCGAGCGCGAGTGTGCAGTTCTCGGTGCCAGAGCCGGGTGAATCGGCATTCACGCCGAGGGCGCGGGGCGACTGAGAAGTTATCGGCCCTGGATTCCGGTGTACCGAGGGGCGCGCTCTGGTCTGGGGCGCCGCGGCTTTCGTGCGCGCGGCAGCGGCAGGAACGGCGGGGTCTTGGCCGCCGGCGCCGGCGAACCACGCGGCACCGGCAGGAACGGCGAGTCTCAGCCCCCGGCGCCGGCGAACCACGCGGCGCGCTGGACCCCGGAATGCGGATCGCCCTGCGGTGCCACCGGCGGTGGCTTCGTCGCCGTTCCGGTCACCTTGGTCGGCGCGACGCCGATGCGCACGACAACCCAGTCCCCGTCACGTTCGCTGGCCATCCAACTCGCACCCGGATCCGCAGCTCGCATCCGTTGAACCTCAGCCGTTGCCTCATGACGATTCATGAGTCTCAGGATAGTGCGGTAACCCGCGCTCGCCCCGGTGGAAACTCTTTGTCCCACCCAAGGGCGTGCACGGGCGCTCGACGCGTAACGAGACGCCGCCAGCCGACTGCTCGATCCACGTCTACGTCGTCCTAAAACGGTTTTTAGATCGTCTCAGCAGGCGGCGGCCACCCAACGGAACCAGCCACGACGCGGCGAAGGAATCGAACCTTCCAAGCCGGGGGCTGCCCGGCCCTGCCAGTTTTGAAGTGACCGCTCTAGTTTGCGGTTAGGCGTATTTGCAGGATTTTTCTGCTGGCGATTCTAGTTAGAGCCAGTCAGTTTTGCCGAGTTCGGGACACGGTTCGGGACATGCCTCCCGTCTCCGGCGCCTGCGCCCTGCGCAAGCGCCGGTCCTCGGCATGTTCGCCGACGGGATGACCGACCGAGAGATCCTCGCCGCCTATCCCGATCTTGAAGCCGAGGACATCCGCGAAGCGCTGCGGTACGCCGCTGAAGCGGTGCGCGAACGCGAGCTCCCGTTCTCAGCCGCTGGTTGAAGTTCCTGATCGATAACGCTCCGTCGCCGGTCGTCGCGGAACGACTCACGCGGCCGGACACGATGCGGCACACGTGCGCGACTACGGCATGAGGACCTCGAGGTTGGCGTCACCGTGGTGATCGAGCCGGGGCGAATGCAAGTGCGGAACTGCCGGTGGTCCCCTGAGGCGCGAGCTGCCGGATTAAGCCCAAAGCGGAAGGCACGGAAACCTTTATGCTGGCCGCGATTCTCGATCATTGATCCCGAGGAGTGTTCTCATGAGTCAACCTGCTGTCGTCTTGGTGCACGGCTTCTGGGGCGGCGCCGCCCACTGGGCAAAGGTCATCGTCGAACTCGATCGGCGCGGCTATGGATCGCTGCACGCAGTGGAGAACCCGCTCACCTCGCTGGCCGACGACGCGCGCCGCACCCAGCAGATGATCAAGCAGATCGATGGGCCTGTTCTGCTGGTCGGCCACTCCTACGGCGGGGCGGTGATCACCGAGGCTGGTGATCTCCCCAACGTTGTCGGGCTCGTCTACATTGCCGCGTTCGCGCCCGACGCCGGAGAGGGGCTCGGAGCCATCACCGAGCAGATGCCGCCTGCGGCGGCGGCCAACATCGCGCCCGACTCAGACGGGTACGTGTGGATCGCCCAGGACAAGTTCCGCGAGAGCTTCTGCCAAGACCTCCCCGCCGACGAGGCGCTCGTCATGGCGGTCACCCAGAAGGCTCCGGTTGGTTCCACCTTCGGTGACACCGTGACCGACCCTGCCTGGAAAAAGAAGCCGACCTGGTACCAGGTCTCCGCCGAGGACCGAATGATCCACCCCGACAACGAACGCCGGATGGCGGGGCGCATGAATCCGCGCAGCACGATCGAGCTCGCCGCCAGTCACGCCTCGCTCGCCTCCCAGCCCACCGCCGTGTCCGACCTCATCCACGAGGCGGCCACCAGTCTCGCGTAATCCCCCAAAGTTCACGAAGGACCGCTCCGTCCGCTAGCCGTCGTGACGCCCCGGGCATCGGGCCACGCGCCCGCACAAGCCGCCATACCCCGGGCCGTCGCGGCGCGGGCATCCAGGTGCTGAACGATCAGCGGCTCCGCTGTGATCGAGAACCGACACTCTCGGTCGGCTTGTCGGATGCGATTGGAGCGAGTTCAGGCTGCCGGCTGCCAGGTGGGCCGGTCGAGCTTGTCGAGCGCGAGCGGTGGGCAGCGAAGCTCGCCGCTGCGGAAGCGCCCGACGGGACGTAGCAGGCGGACTGTGACGGCGTGGTCGTCGAGGTCAACGATCACGCCGCCTTCGCCGTGTAGGTAGCCGTGTCGGGCGTTGCGGTTGATCCGGACCGAATCGCCGATACAGAGCTCAGCGATCGCATTCGCGGAGCGAACGGTATGCAGCAGCGCACGGCGTGCGTGGACGGCGTCCGCGAGCGCGACGAGGTGCTCGTCGAGCTCGCCGGCGGCGATCGCGTCAAGGAGCAAGCGCTCGGGAGCACTCGGGGACCGGTCGCTGACCTCGGCCCAGAGGGCTGCTTGAGACTTTTCGCCGGCGGCAGTGGCCACGGCGTCAAATGATGTCGCCACATCGGACCGATCGACCTGCCTTCGTTCGAGCGGTAATTTCTCGTTGTGGCTAGCACCCGGAGCGAGCTTGTCGTCATCTCGCCGATCAAAGACTGGACCTGCAGCTCGTGTGGCGGGACCGGTGAGCTGTTGATCATGGACGATCCAGGGCCGCTGTGCATGGCGTGCGCCGAGCTGGATCATCTCGTGTTTCTCCCCTCAGGCGACGCCGCGCTGACCCGGCGTGCCAGGCGCGTCAGCGGACTGTCGGCGGTGGTTGTGCGGTTCAGTCGTGCCCGCGGGCACTATGAGCGCCGAGGCGTCTTGGTTGAGGAGGAGGCGCTCGGACAAGCGGAGGCAGAGTGTCTCGCCGACGAGCCGGCTCGTGTCCGTCGTCGCGAACGCGATGCCGTACGCCGAGGGAGCGAGGACCTCAAGCTGCAAGCCGAGATGGCGGCCGCGATCACCGACCTGTATCCCGGGTGCCCCAGCGAACGCGCGCATGCGATCGCCCGGCATGCCGCGACTCGCGGCAGCGGACGCGTCGGACGATCCGCCGCCGGACGCGCACTCCAACAACAGGCGCTCGAGCTGGCCGTCACCGCGTCGGTCCGCCACCAGGACACCCCCTACGACGAACTGCTGATGTCAGGCATCGAGCGAAGCGAAGCACGCGACCGGGTACGCGACACGGTCAACAGCATCCTGGACGCTTGGCGAAATAGCTAAGACAGAACCAGCTTGAGCGATCACACTGGTGCCCACTCGGGGGCTGTGCTGCTCCTCGATCAAACCGGCAGCGAGCCTTCACGCATGGGCCATCGGTAGCGAACATCAGTGGCTCCGTCGAACCGGCGGCTGCCATCGGACTGCCAACCCAGATGCTCGTAGAACGCCCGCGCTCCTGAGTCGCTCTCAAGAACCCACAACGTGACTTCGACCATCCCCTTGCCTTGGAGGCAGGCTGTGGCTCGGGAGAGCAGTGAGCGGCCGATTCCCTGGCGTTGGCGAAGCGGATGGACATAGAGACGGTGGACCTGTGCCACCGCTAGGGGGTCATCGTCGTTGTCTTCCGTCGGTCCGTATTGACAGAGCCCGTCGATGCCGCCGTAGCTCCTCGCGACAAGGACTCCACCGCCTCCGGCCCTTTGCCGTCGGACCAGATCAGCCCAGTCGCGGCCGCGATGAGCGGTCGAGCGCTCGCGGTAGAACGACTCAGGAACCAAACCTCTGTAGGTCGCCATCCAGGTCGTGATGTGCAGGCTCTGAAGCGCGGCGGCGTCGGCGAGGCTAGCTTCGATGATCCGCACACGCGCAGGTTGCCACACGGACCGGGGCTGTAAGGGCGGGGCAAGTCGCGTATTCGCTCGCACTCCAAGTTGGGCTAGATCGAGCGCTGTCGCTGGTCGATCAGGGGGACAGCGCCGCCTGCGAGCCGCGCCTGCGCTGAGCTTGAGGGCGCTGCAGCGAGCGCGAGGACGTTGCCAAGGATCGCGGTGCGGCGGGTTAGGATCACTTTGACGTGCGCGGGGTTCCATTGGCCGGGCGATTTGTGGCGGTGCTCGCGACCGCCGCGCTTGTCGGCGCAGCGGTTGGGGCCTGCGGTGGTTCGGGTTCCGGGGTGCCCGCTAGGAGCACGGCTACGACGTCTGGCGCCAAGGCGCGATTCACGGGCTCGATTCAGCCCGGCACGGTCACGATCGGCCAGATCGCTGCGCCCGTGCAGACCGCGACGGCTGCCGCGAGCACCTCGGTCTGTTCGCTGAAGTCATCGCCGGCTATTGCGGGGAACCCTCCGCCCGGCACTTGCGTGATCGGGCCTGTGACCGAAGTGCACTACCAGTGCCCGATTGCCGTCGCCCAGAACACGCAAGTCGACCCGGCAACCAACAGCGCCTGCCACAGGCTCGCGGCGGTGAAACTTCCGGCGAGCTGGCGGCCGACATTGCGCTGGCTCGCCGTCATAAGGACGTGTCTGAAGCGCGCCGGGGTCGTCGCGGTGGGCGGCGCCGTTCCGCCTGCTTTTCAACGCTACTCCGACACACCGATTGGAACGCTCATGATGGCGGGTCCGACTCGGCCGACCTCGTTCGCGTTTTACGCCTCCGGCGCCAGAGCGAGCCAGGCGTATGCCCGCGTTCGCGACAACGTCGCTAAGGAGGGCGGAACGATGATCCGGCACGGTCAGCTGCTGATCATCTGGGGTTCGCTGCCAACTTCGGACGTGCACGCCAGCGAAGAGCGCTGCGGCCTGCATTCTTAGCCGTCTCGTCCTGGTGGTGCCGAAGTATCGAGACTGTCGGATCGGGCTAGATCGAGCGCTGTCGCTGGTCGATCAAGGACAGCACTGCGGTTGCTGGTCGGCCGGGGATACTTGGTCCCGATGATGAGCGTGCTATCTGGGCGACGGGCCGCGCGGACTCTTATGGCCGTCGGACTCGCGTGGGCGGCGGTGGCCGGGGTGGGAGTCAGGTCTGTCGATGCTGACGGGACCGCCGGGCTGAGCCTGTCTCGGTGCGTGTCTCGGTGGAACCAGGCGCCGCTCGGGCGCGGCCGTTTGTACGCGCGGGTGGCGCGCCTCAGCGGGTTGATGTTTGCTTTCTCGGACGGCGTGTGTGGGCTGGCGGTCCCCAAGAGAGTCGCCGAGATTAACGACTCGGCACTGGTGTACGTGCAGGTGCTCAGCGGCACATACATCTGGGGAGAGGACCCAGTAGCGATCACGGCGCCGCTTCCGCCTAGGGAGATAGCCGCAGCTGACCGCGACGCTGGCAAGCGCGTGAACGTTCGGATCGACCCGGTCACAAACTTTGTCCAGCCGCTGAGCGGAGGGAGGTTGGCACGCGTTGCGTTTCCAGAGGCCACCGCCGCCGTCAAGCGCCAGAGTTGCCCCATCAAGCGCCAGAGTTGCCCCACGATCAGCGACCCGCCAACCCGCTTTGAGACGCCCGTGGAGTACGACGTGGCTTCTCGCACGACCACGTGCGCTGTTACTAGGGAGATTGTCTGGGCGTACAACGACCGAGAAGGTGTGGCGATGAAGCCAAGGTCGGCGGGGCTGCGGAGGATTGCGCGTTGGCGCTGCGTTGGTCGCCCAACATCCACGATCCCGCGAAACGCACCACAGACCTCCGGGCAGATCACCTGCGCCAACCGATCGCAACGGGTAACTATTCAGGTCTCTCGGGGCGAGAGTTCGTCCTAATCACTGTGCTCACGCGCTCAGCGGGCTGTGGGATAGTTGCCCTTGAGGATCGAAAGCAGGTTGCGAAGGTATGCCTCGGGACCGAGGTCGTCGATCATCTTGGTGTTGGCGGCGATCCATTCCTCCTCGCTGATGAGCGGTGGGTGCGGCTGCGCGAGGACCGGGGCGATGTTGATCGCGTAGACCGGGTTTCCGACGATGCCCGTCACGTCTGCTGGAGTCCAGTCTGGTCGCATCGTTGTGGTTTCAAGCGCCGACCCAGCGGCGGTATGCGGCGATGAGCCGGTCGGTCGCTGGGTCGGCGTTGATGTCGAGGTCGAGTACGGCGATCTCGTAGCGGCGCCCGCCGCGCCGGCAGGTGGCGATTAGTTCCTGGCGGTTATCGCCGCGGCTGACGGAGAGAACCTCGACTTCCTCACCGACCACGGTGCCGGGGCATGGGAGGTTGGCGTCTTCGTCGAAGGCGGCTTCGAAGCCCATCAGTTGTTCGTCTATGTCGTGCGCGTCGACGGTGATCTCGTCGATGAGGTCGTCCAGTTCGGGGTCAGCGTGGCGGGGGGTCATGGCGATTGGGCTCCTGTCAGGCGGCTGGGTTGAGGCGGTCTAGGACCAGTGGCGGGCAGCGGATCTCGCCGCTTTTGAACCGGCCGATCGGGCGGTGCACGCACACCACGGCGGCGTGATCGTCGAGTTCGACGACGGTGCCGTGGACGCCGTGCAGGTATCGAGGGGTGGCGTGGTGGTTGATCCGCACGCGGTCGCCCACGTTGAGCGTGGCGAGCGCCTTCTGTGAGTTGATCGTGTGCAGCAGCTCGTGGCGGGCGCGGATGGCCTGGGCGATCGCGACCAGGTGGGCGTCCAGCGCGCCGGCGGCGATCTGGTCGAGCAACAGCTGCTCGGGCTCAGGCTCGCTCGGAGGCAGACTCAACAGCGGTCGCGGGGGCGTCGGCGTGGTGCGGGCGCGACGGCGAGAGCGCTTGCTCACAGCCGGCAGTATCGGCCTGGCGGCAGACGGACCGCGCCTACGGTCCGGCCGCCGACGGCAGCCACGGCTCGCCGGCCGCCAGCTTGGCGAGCACCTCGAGCGGCCCCAGGCCTTGCTTGCGAGCGGAGGAGAGGTAAGAGCGGATCGCCAGGAATCGCTCGGCTCCCTGGCGAGTGCGCCAGCAGCCGGAGATCTTCTGCTGGAGCTTGATCATCCGCAGGTCTCGCTCGGAGAGATTGTTATCGAACGGAACCCGGAAGTCGTGCGCGAACCGCAACACCTCCGGCTCGCGCTCGTCGAGGCGCAGCAGCAGGTTCTGCGCCTTGGTCCGCTTCGGCTGAGGACCGTCGCCCTGGGCGGCCAGGCCGCGGTTCTCCTCGTAGCCGAGCTCGATCACCGCGCGATATGAGGCGTGAAGCTCCGCGAGCGCCGTACTCGGCAGCCGCTTGCGGCCGGCGGCCTTGGCCCGATCGACGGCGTCCTTGGTGTCCAGCAGCAGGCAGCTCATTCCCAGCGCCCATGGCTGGCCCTGCTCGTGGGCGGCGGTCAGCTCGCGCAGATGGTGAGCGCCGCACAGCGCGTGCTTAGCCTCGGTGAAGTTGCGGTATGGCGCCCACCCATCGTGGACCGCGACGCCGCGGAAGCTGGGCAGCACGCCGGCATCGAACATCGCCGCGACCCCGCGCTTGCGGTGCGCGACAAGCAACGTCCGCGTGTCGGTCGAGGCGGAGTGAATCCACCCCAGCCGGCCTTCCATCCGGCCGCCGGTCTCATCGAAATGGGCCACCTCCGCGGCGCCGAGCTGAGAACGGATCTCCCGCAGAAACTCCTGAAGGCCCTCGGCGCCCTGCGCCACGAACGCCTGCAACGTCCCCACCGAGATCGGCGCGTTCGCCCACTCGGTCAGGATCTCCGCCGCGCGCTCGTAGGGCAGGTGCTGGTATGAGACCAGGTAGATCCCCAGCGCCCGGATCCGCGGCCCGTAACAGGCCGGTGCCGTCACGCCTTCCGGGAAAGTCGAACTGGTGGCGTGGCCACAATCGCAGCGGCGCTTCTGAATCCAGTGCTCAACACACTCAAGCGCAGGCATCTCGGGCAGATCGAACACCTGCCGCGATTGGGACTCCACGATCGGCGCCTCGGACAGATCGCGCCCACAACACTCGCAGCGCTCCACCCGATGCAACACCGCCCGGTCGGGATCCTCGCGACGCTCCAGATGATGCCCCGCCTGCCCGGGCTGGCCGCCCGGCTTGCGACCCGACCGACGCCGCAGACTGCGCTTTCGCTCCGCCGGCGGCTTGGCGTACCCGTCCGATGACGGCGGCTTGGAGGAGTTACGCGAGTTCTGATCCAGCCGCGCGCGCAGCTCCGCCACCAGCGCCTCGAGCTCGGCGATCCGCCGAGCCTGCTGGGCTACCAGCGCCTCTAGCTCGGCATACGAGGGTCGGCGCGCAATCTCAGTTGCAGACGGCACGTGCGCAAGATTCCCTGCGCAGCCACGCAATCCTGCCCGAGGCTCGGAGGCCCGGCGCGAACCCTCCGAGCTGTCCGACCGGGCCGGTATCAACTCGCTGGTGATCGACGAGCACACCCACCAGCGCGTCCGCGAGCTCCGCGCCCGCGGGTTCGCGCCCAAGGAGATCGCCCGCAGCCTCGGAGTCAAACCCGCGATCGTGTCCGACCTCGTCCGCACGCTCGCCGCCCAGCGCGATGCGGCTGATGCCGACACCCATCACTTCGACTGCCTGCTCAACACTGGATGGAGCACCGGCTTGAAGATCGACGGGCACCCCGAATGCAGCGACGCGGGCGCCGACGACAGCGTCGGCGGGCTCGTGACCGTGCTCGTCGCCCGCCGCCGCCGCCACCGCCACGGCGCCACCGCCTGTGTCTACCTGCTCGACGTGTACTGCCTCGGCGTCAAGAACGCCATGGGACCACACAGCCTCGACGACCAGCGCCTACGCCGACTCGCCGACCGTGTCTTCAGCGGCTATCACGCGCCACCCATCACCGCGCCGATCGAACTCGTCCGCGACCTCGTATTCGGAGCCGCCGACTACGCCCAACGACTCGGATTCGCACCCCACCCCGACTTCAACCGAGCGCGCGATCACCTCGGACCATGGAGCGGACCGACCGCGATCACATTCGGATGCAACGGCAAGCCCACCTATATCTCCGGGCCCCACGACAACCCCGACCACGTCCTCCGCACCCTCCGCCGGGCCGTCGGACGCGACGGCTTCAACTACACAGTCGGGATCGACCTCACCGAACTCCCCCTCACCGGCTAACCGCCCCGGCCTCCGGCCGTCGGCGACCTGAATAGTTACCGCAACGGATCGATGTACAAGCCGCACCAATCACACACGTCTTGACCACTGACCTGTTCAGCCGCTTTCGCTTCGGGCTTAAGCGACACCTGGGGTGAGCCCCCGCGATGCGGGCGGGAGTGGCTTCCAGCGAGCACCCTTCCGACGGCCGAACGGAGGGGTGGGCGGCCGGACGGGAGCCGGTACTTCGCGTACCAGACCGGAGTGCGCTTTCGCTCGACCCGGAACACGTGTCCCGTGGCGCGCTGCATCGCGACGAATCGCACGCGATTCTCGGGACATATTGGGGACACGGTCACGAAATGAACGATCCGCGCCAGCCCGCAGCAACAACCCAAAACCCCCGATTTGCAGCCACGACGCGGCGAAGGAATCGAACCTTCCAAGCCGGGGGCTGCCCGGCCCTGCCAGTTTTGAAGACTGGATGGGCCACCAGGCCCGTGCCGCGCCGCCGCCGATCCTAATGAGCGTCTGACCGCGCGGTGGTCTCGACCCCCAGGCCGTGCTCGAACGCGCCCTTGACAGCGGCGTCGAGCGCGTTCAATCGATACAGCGTGAGCGCCTCGACCGACCCGAAGCGCCCGCCCGGCGCCGCGGCGGCGCCGTGGTGGGACAACACGCAGTGCAGGAGGGCGAGCCGGCGCTCGTCGTCCAACATGCCGGCGCGCGCGGAGACCATCTGCGAGCCGAGCACGAGATGGCCGAGCAGCCGCCCCTCGTCGGTCAGGCCGATCTCGGCGCCGTAGGTGAACTCGCGCGTCCGCCCGAGATCGTGCACGAGCGCCGCCGTGAGCAGTAGGTCCTGGTTCAGGCGCTGGTGCAGCTGGCACACCTCGTAGGCGAGCGTGGCCACCGCCACCGTGTGCTCGAGCAGCCCGCCCAGGTACGCGTGGTGCCCACCTCGCGTGCACGGCGCGCGACGCCAAGCAGCCCGCAGCTCGCGATCCTGCAGCAGACCGTCCAAGAAGGCACCAAAGCCACGATCGTGCACCTCGCCCGCCAGGTGCTCGAGGAACCCGTCGAGCTCGTCGAGGTCCCGGTAGGCGGTCGGCAAGAACCGCGCCGGATCCGCCGCCGAACCCGAACCGAAACCCGCACCCGAATCGTCGGAATCGGCCCCCAGTCGCGCGATGTCGACCACCTCGAGCACCGGCTGATCGCGAAACCGCTCGACCCGCCCCGACACGCGGACCAGCTCACCCCGCTCGAACCGGCCGGCGAGCGCATCCGCGTCCCGGAACGCACGAGCCTGGATCGTCCCGCTCCGATCGCGCAGCTCGAGTGCCAGGTACGGCGACCCCGAGCGCGTGAATAAGCGGTCCTTGCGCGAGCACGCAAACACGCCCTCGACGTGCTGCCCCGGCCGCAGGGCGCTGATCAAGACGGCGGTGGAATCGCCCGAGTCCATGTCCCCATGATCTACGCTGAGGCGGATGCAGCCGCTGCAATGGGAATATCGGCCCGACGGGCTAAGGGCTCCGGCGCTGATCTGCGCCTTCAAGGGCTGGAACGACGCGGCCGACGCTGCCTCGAGCGCGATCACGTTTGTCGCCGGCGCGCTCGGCGGTCAGCGGTTCGCGACGATCGACCCCGAGGAGTTCTACGACTTCCAGAGCACCCGCCCGCAGGTCAAGCTGGTCGACGGACACGCCCGCAAGATCGTGTGGCCCGAGGTCGAGCTCTACGAGGCGCGGGTCCCGCGCGCGACACGCGATCTCGTCCTGATGGTCGGACACGAGCCGTCGCTCAAGTGGCGCACGTTCAGCAAGGTGATCGTCGAGCTCGCCGAGGCGCTCGGGACGCAGCTCGTGGTCACGCTTGGGGCGCTGCTCGCCGACGTCCCCCACACCCGCCCGATCTCGGTCACCGGGATGGCCACCGACACCGACCTGGTCCAAAGACTCGGCCTCACCCGCTCGTCCTACGAGGGTCCGACCGGGATCGTCGGCGTGCTGCACGCCGCCTGCCAGGAGAGCGGCCTCCCGTCGGCGAGCCTGTGGGCTGCGGTCCCGCACTACATCGCCGCCGCGCCGAACCCCAAGGCCGCGCTCGCGCTCGTCCGCAAGCTCGAGGGACTCGTCCAAGTCGCGGTGGACGCCAGCGACCTCGAATCAGCCACCGCCGACTACGACCGTCAGGTCTCCCTCGCGGTGCAGAGCGATCCCGATGTGCAGGCGTTCGTCGAGCGCCTCGAGCAGGCGGCGGCCAGCGAGGAGAGCGACTCCGGCCCGCTCCCCTCCGGCGACACGATCGCACGCGAGCTCCAGCGGTTCCTGCGCCAGCGCGGCGACGACGACCCGCCCGCCGCCGCCCAGAACTAGCCGTGAAACGCTAAAGGGCGGCGCCGGATGCCTTCCAGATGGCCCCCTTGCCGTTGAGGGCCTTCTGGAAGGCATCGGCGCGCGCCCTACCCCTCGGCGGCCGGGCACACGAGCCGGTAATCGCACACCGAGCAGGCCGCGAACGACGGCGTCGGCTCGAATCCCTGGGACAGGATCCCGTCGGCGACCTCCATCGCCACGTCCTCGATCCACGCGAACCGATCGTCGCGATCGTCGGGCACAGCCACCTTCTGATCGTCGAGGACGTAGTAGTAAGCCTGCTGCGAGGAGTCCAACCGCCACGCTTCCCGAGCCCCGACGGCGTACAGAGACAGCTGCACGTCGTCCACGAGTTGCACCGCGCTCTTTGGCCGCCCGGTCTTGTAGTCGATCAGCTCGTACTCCCCGCCGGGCAGCCGGTCGACCCGATCCACCCGGCCGCGCAGCAGGTGCGGCCCGAGCTTGAATGAGAACGCGCGCTCGAACCACACCGGTTCTGACTCGGAGGACTGAAAGCGGTCGTGGTAGCGCGTCAACGCCGAAACGGCCTTGCCCCGTAGCTGGCGCTCCTCCTCGGACTCGCCGAACCCACCGCGCCGCCAGCTCGTGTCGAGCAGCCCCAGCATCTCGGCCAGTGACCCGGAGACCGCCCCGCCCTGGCCGGAGCCCGCGTGGAAGCGCTCGAGTACCTGATGCACGACGATCCCGAAGCGCTGATTGATCGTCGGCTCCTGCGGGATCCGGAACACCCGCGCGAACTTGTACTTCAGCGGACAGGTGCGGTACGTGTCGATGTCCGACGCGGACAGCACCACTCCGTCGCCGCGCGTCGGCAGGAACGACTCCACAGACGGATCGTCCCGGGCCACGACCGCCGCCGCCCGCCGCCGGGCATCTCGTTCGGCATCCAACAAGTAGTCGTCGAGCGCGGACGAGGTGAAGATCTCGCGCTGCTCGGCGGTCACGGCCTGCAGGATCCGCGAGTTCACGTCGCGCACCGCCTCTGCCAGCGACTGCCCCTCGGGCCGCTCGATCAGTGCCGCCAGCTTCAGCAACTCGAGGTACCGGACGACGGCGTGCGACACGTCGAGGTCGGTGTCGAGCCGTAGCTCGGCGAGGCGGCCGCCGGCGCGCATCGTCCCCTCGAGCACCTCGTCGCGCAGCAGCCGGTACGTCGAATGCAGCGTCTCGGCGGGACCGAACATCTCCTCCTCGCGGTCCTCCCACGCGCCGGCCACCGCTCGGCGCATGGACTCGACCAGCGGCGCCGGTCCGAGCGCGGCGCTGCGGTCGTTGGCGGAGGGGTACGCGAGCACGACCCTCCGGCGCGTGCGACTCACCGCCACGTACAGCACCTCACGGACGAGCGGCGCGCGACCGCCGTCCCCCACAGCGACTTCATTGCGACCGCCGTCACCCCCGGCGACCTCCTCGCGACCGTCGTCCTCTTCCGCGACCACCGGAATCGGTTCGAGGACTGGCGCCGACATCCCGGCGTGGAGCCCCAGCACGTACACATGCTCGGTCTCGAGCGCGCCGGCGCTGTCCAGCGCCACGATCTGGACCACCTCCGGCCCGACCAGGTCCGGCTCCTCGTGCTCGCGCAGGCCGAAGTCTGCGACCGCGGCGATGTGCCGCGCGAACTCACGCGCCGTCGCCTGAGGTGAGCGGCGGGCGTACGCGGACGCGAGCTCCCCGAACCGCGCGAGCGCGCGCAGGCGCTGCACGACGTCGGCCTGGGCGGCGAACAGCTGCTGGCGACGGAGCCCGAGCCGGTCGATCAACCGGTGCACGTACAGGTCGGGGCGAGCGCTGTCAACCGAAGCCATGCCCGCGCGATACAGCTTCAAGAAACCCCGGATCCGCTCGCGGGCCTCCGGCGGCACCTGCGGCGACTCCATCGCGGCCGCGAGCGCGCCGACCATGTCGAGCTTGCGCCGGCGCGCGATCTGGGTGCACCGCGCGATGTCGACCGAGCGCAATTCAACCGGCGGCCGCGCCAGCGCGCGCACGACCGCGGCCGCGTCGGTCGGATCGGCCAGCAGTCGCAGCCACGCGAGCACGTCCCGGACCTCGGCGCGCCGGAAGAACGCGGTCTCGCCGACCACGCGGTGGGGCACGGCCCGCTCCTCGAGCGCCACGCCGACCGCCTGACCCTCGCGCGAGATCGACGGCACGAGCACCGCGATCTGCCCGGGCGGCACGCCCTCACCCACGATCAGCCGCTCGATGTCGGCCGCCACCGACTGGGCCTGGGCGCGCTCGTTCGCGCAGCGCCAGAACGCAACCTCGCCCTCCGCCGCTGTCGGCTCGCACGAGAACGGCGCGGCCACCGCGGCCGAGGCGGCCCGCAGCACCCGGCGGGGCAAGCGGAGGCTCTGCTCGAGCGCGATCACGTGCGGAAAGGTCTCGCGGCCGACGCCCCCGCCGGCCCGCACCGGGTCGGCCGCGGCGGTCAGACGCGATCCCGCCACGGCTCGGCTCAGGGTCGCCGAGGCCAGGTCGAGGTCGTGCGCGTCGTCGACGAGCACGTGCTCGAACCGCTGCGCCACCGCCGGCCGGTCGCGGGCGACGCGCAGCGCATCGCGGATCAGGTCGCCGGCGTCACGCGCGCCCACCTCGGACAGCATCCGCTCGTGCACTCGATAGACCTCGGCGAACTCGCGCTCGATGTCCGCGTCGGACTCGGGCAGCCGCTCGGCCCATCGCGCGTACTCCTCGGCCCCGACCAGGTGCGCCTTCAGCCGGTCGATCCGGCGAATGAACCCGGCGAGCAGGGCATTCGCGCTCCCGCCGAAGTCGTGGCGCTCGATCGACAAACGATCGATCCGCTCGAGCAACATCGCGAACCGCTCGGCCGGCCCGAGCACCGGCTCGAGCGCGTTGGCCGCCGGCCCGGCGCCGTTCAGGATCAGCGCCGCCAACTCGACCGGCGAGATCACGAACAGCTCGTCGTAGCCGTCCTCCAGCACACGCTCCAGGCGCGTCCGTGTCGCGTCGGCGCGCGCGGCCGACGGCGTTACCAGCAGGACGCGCTCGGGGCGACTCCCCTGCTCGACGAACCAGACGAAGCGACCCTCCAGCGTGCGCGTTTTGCCCGTTCCGGCGGCCCCGAGGATGAGCAGCGGCTCGAGCTCGCATGTGACGGCGTCGCGCTGAGTGGGAAGCAAGGGGTCTAGGGTGAGCCCCACGTCTGACAGCATAGGGTCCAAGATGACCTCAACTCGCTCGGCTCTCGACGCAGATTGGCTGGGCGTCTGCCGCCGAGCGGCGGGCGAACTGGAGCGGATGCTGGCCGACGTTCCGACCACCGCGGAGCGGGCGCTCGAGACCGGGACCCGCGGCAAGGGCGGCGATCGCACGCTCGAGATCGACCACGACGCCGAGCAGCTCGTGCTCGACCAACTCGACGTTCTCAGAGACGAGGGCTACCAGTTCGTCGTGTGCTCCGAGGAGCGCGGCGAGATCGACTATGGCGACCACGACGTGCGCGTGATCATCGATCCGATCGACGGGTCGCTGAACGCCAAGCGCGGGATCTCCCATTACGCCCTGTCGATCGCGGTCGCCGACGGGCAGACGATGGCCGACGTCGCATTCGGGTTCGTGCACGACTTCGGCCCCTCCGAGCAGTGGTGGGCGTGGCGCGGCAAGGGCGCCTATCTCGACGGCGCCCAGCTCGATCCGACGCTACCGGAGCGCCGAGGGCGCGACGGACGGCTCGAGGTGCTCGGGATCGAGTCGGCCGACCCACGCTGGGTCGCGCAGTCGATCGAATCGCTCGAGCTGAACGCGTACCGCCTCCGCGCGCTGGGGACGATCGCCGCATCGCTGTGTCAAGTGGCCGCCGCCCGGTTCGACGGCATGGTGTCGCTGCGGCGCTCGCGGGGCGTAGATGCCGCCGCGGCTCAGTTGATCGTCCGCGAGGCCGGTGGGCTCGTCAGCTTCCCGTGGTGCGATCGGCCGCTCGGGGCGCCGCTGACCGCCGAGCCGAGCTCACCCGTGATCGCCGCCCGGTCGCCCGAGACACTCGCGATGCTCGAGAGGATCCCCGAGTGATCGACTGGATCGTCGCCCAGCGGATCGCGACGTTCGTCGCCGGCACCGGTAGCGCGAGCGAGCCGACCGCCGACCTGGCCGCACTCGCCGCCGAGTCCGAGGCGCGCGTGGTCGCCTACACGGGGCTCAAGCCGGCTCGGCCGCTGCCGCCGCCCGAAGGGATCGGCCGCAAGGAGTGGGTGTCGAGCAACGTCCAATCGATGCGGCTGCTGCTCGACCCGGTGCTGCAGCGCGCCACCGACAACCTGGGCACGATGAAGCCCGCGGTCGAGATCGGGATGGGGATCGTGCTGAGCACGGAGGTCGGCGTTGTGCTGGGTTACCTGGCCCAGCGCGTGCTTGGGCAGTACGAACTGGTGCTGCTCGACGAGGCCGTCGAGGACCGGCCCCCGCGCCTGCTGTTCGTGCTCCCGAACCTCGGCCAGGCCGTGCAGACATTCAGCGCAGACGAGCAGGAGTTCGTGACCTGGGTGGCGCTGCACGAGGTCACCCACGCCGTGCAGTTCGCCGGCGTGCCATGGCTTCACGCACACGTCGCCGGCCTGGTCAGCGAGCTGCTGAAGAGCGCCGAAGTACGCCTCGACGCGCCGCGCAAGCTCCAGGTCCCGAGCATGGACGAGGTCAAGCGCGTAATGGGCCACCTGCGGCGTGGGGACCTGATCTCAATTGTCACGACCACCCCCGAGCGCGAGATGCTCGATCGCGTCCAGGCGGTGATGGCGGTGATCGAGGGTCATGCTGAGCACGTGATGGACGCGGTGGCGCCGGACCTCCTGCCGTCGTTGCCGAAGCTCCGCTCCGCGCTCGACCAGCGGCGCAAATCCCAGACGGGGCTGTCGCGGCTGGTGGCGCGGCTGCTCGGGCTCGAGCTCAAGCTGCGCCAGTACGAGCAGGGCAAGGCCTTCTGCGACGCGATCGTGCGCGAGCGGGGGCCGGGCGCACTCCATCACCTGTGGTCGAGTCCGCAAGCTCTGCCGACGCTCGCGGAGATCCAGGATCCGCCAGCGTGGCTGGCCCGCACGATGCCCCGAGAGATCGAGGAACCGCGCCGGTCGGACTCAGACGCCGCGGCCTGAAACGACGCCGGCGCTCGCCGGTCGGACTCAGACGCCGCGGCCTGAAGCAACACGTGCAGGGGCCGCGCCGCGGTGCGCTCTGCATCAACCTAGGTTGACCAGAGCCCAATTCACGAACTTTTCATCACGCTGGCTGTAACGGTCACTACGCTATGGTTTACAAACACATGTTCGATACTTCGGTAGGGGATCGCAAGGCAGCGGAGACCCTCTTCAGACCAATCTGAGTGGAGAGACGCACACCTATGTCAACAAGCACACCAGGCACGCAGAAGCCCAACACGACGACCAAGCGAACGACCCGGCGCAAGCCCGCCACCGCGAACACGCGTACGACGCGGACGGCCGCGAGCCCGCGGCGCAGCACCCGGTCGACGACATCCTCGACGCAGCCCAAGACGCGGGTCGAGCACGCTCAGGTGCTCGCCGAGCGCGTTGTGCTCGTCCCCGTCGGCGCGAGCCTGCTGGCCCGAGACAACCTCGTCTCGACGGTGAAGGGGCTGACGACCAAGTACCGCACGCGCGCCAGCTTCGAGCGCGAGCTGAAGCGCTACGAGCGCCGCGGCGCCACCGCCCGCAACCGCTTCGAGCGCCAGGTCCGGCGCGCGCGCACCCGTATGGAGCGCGATCTGCGCCAGCGGCGTAGCCTTGTCGAACGGACTATGCGCCAGAACCGGCGCCGGCTGAATCGTGAGATAACCTCAGTACGGAGGGATCTCGAGAAGCAGTCGGGCGCGGTGAGCGCACGGGTAGAGCGACTCGTCGCGAACGCCCAGGGTCTGCTCGGCTCTTAGCACATAGCTTCCCCCGCGCGGCGCCCCGGAGAGCGCCGGCAGCGGGACAGGTTCGCCGGCCTCATAACCTCGCCGGCGAATGCAGCACCCTCTCCTCCCTCAACCGCCGGGGCGTCACGTAAGTGGCGCCCCGTCGGTCCTTAAGGGCCCGGCCGGATGCCGGGCCGTGGACTCAGCCGAGCGCGCGGAGCGGTCTCCACGGAATCCCGGAGCAGAGCGCGCGAGGCCCGGAGCCGGATGGGGTTACCCGCCTACAATGGATCGCATGCCTACAAGAGACCAAGTAATCGACTCCCTCCGTTCCGTGATCGACCCCGAGCTGCGCCGCGACATCGTCGAGCTCGAGATGGTGCGCTCCGTCGACATCCACGACAACGGCGTGGTCGACGTCATGGTCTCACTGACCACTCCGGGCTGCCCGATCCGGTCGCACTTCCAGACCGGCGTCGCCGAGGCCGTGCGTGGCCTCGAGGGCGTGACCGGCGTGAACATCAGCTTCGACGTCCTGTCCGACAACGAGAAGCAGGCGCTCGGGCGCAAGCTTGGCCGCGCCACGCTGCCCGAGGGAGCGCTGGCGCAGGTCAAGAACGTGATCTGCGTGGGCTCCGGCAAGGGCGGCGTCGGCAAGTCGAGCGTTACCGCCAACCTCGCGGTGGCGCTGCTCGCCGAGGGCAAGCGGGTCGGCGTGCTCGACGCGGACGTGTGGGGCTACTCGCAGCCGCGGATGCTCGGCCTTGGCGCCGAGCGCCCGCACGTGAACGCCGATCGCAAGATCATCCCCCTGCAGGCGTTCGACGGCGTCAGCGTGATGTCGATTGGGTTCTTCGTCGAGCAGGACGCCGCGGTCGTGTGGCGCGGGCCGATGCTCCACAAGGCGCTCCAGCAGTTCCTCGAGGACGTCGAGTGGGGCGAGCTCGACTACCTGCTGATCGACCTCCCGCCGGGCACGGGCGACGTCTCGATGACGCTCGCCCAGCTGCTGCCGCAGGCCAAGTTCGTGATCGTCACGACCCCCCAGCCGGTGGCCCAGAAGGTCGCCCGCCGAAGCGCCGAGATGGCCATCAAGCTCAAGCTCGAGATCGCCGGCGTGATCGAGAACATGTCCGGGTTCGTGACCCCGACGGGCGAGCGCTACCAGCTGTTCGGCGAGGGCGGCGGCCAGCTACTGGCCGAGGAGCTCGAGGTGCCGCTGCTCGGCAAGGTGCCGCTGACGATCGGCCTGCGCGAGCAGTCCGACGCCGGCCTGCCGATCGTCGCCTCAGACCCCGACGACCCGGCGGCGCAGGCGCTCGGCCACGCGGCGCGCGGCCTGATCGCGCTCTCGCCGATCGAGCTGCCGGTCATGCAGGCGCCGGCGCCGGCCGCGGCACCGAAGCCAGTCGGCATGTCGCTCCCGATGGCTTGAATTTGGGGCCGCCTTCGGCGGCATCCGTGGGACCTTTGGAGCCCGTCCCGTCCGTGGTCGAGGTACGGCCGCCGGGCCATGGATGCCCGGCGGAACGGCCCCACGGACGCCGAGCGCAGCGAGGCCCCTAAACCTCACCCCTTGTTCGCGTAGTAGTCAGCGTTCAGCTTGACGTACTTCTGCCACTCGTCGGGCAGCTGGTCCTCGGCGAAGCACGCGTCCACCGGGCAGGCCTCGACGCACGCGTCGCAGTCGATGCACTCCTCCGGGTCGATGTAAAGCATTGGGACGTCGTCGTAATCGGGCTCGTCAGGCGTCGGATGGATGCAGTCGACCGGGCACACCTCAACGCACGAGTTGTCCTTCGTTCCGATACAGGGCTCGGCGATGACATAAGCCATTGGGTTTCGAATTCCTTGAGGTTCGGGGGTAGTGGGGTGCCGATTCTACGTGCGCAGGGCTTTGGCCGTTCCGCGGGAATAGGTAAGCGCGCGTCCGTCACACTACGGTGGCGAAGCGCAATAGACCGGGCGAATGGACGAAAGGCCCCGCAACCGACGGCGATGGTCCGACGCTGAGCTGCTGTCGGCGATAGCGGCGCGAGATGGGGCTGCGTTCGCGGTGTTCTACCGCCGTCACCTCCCGGCCGTGCTCGCGTTCCTGATCCGGGAGACCCGCGACCGCGAGGCCGCGGCCGACCTGGCCGCCGAGGTGTTCGCAGCGGTCCTGCTGGCGGCGGCCCGGTACGAGCAGCAGGGCGAGTCGGCGACGCCCTGGGTGCTCGGGATCGCCCGCAACAAGCTGCTGATGAGCTTCCGCCGCGGGCGGGTCGAGGCACGGGCCCGCCACCGCCTCGGGTTCAAGGCGGTCGCGCTCGAGGAGAGCGACCTGGAGCGGATCGAGGAGGTGGCCCAGGGCGACGGCGGACGGCTCGTGGCGCTGGTCGAGGACCTGCCCGAGGACGAGCGCGTCGCCGTCCGCTCGAGGGTGCTCGAAGAACGCCCCTACCGCGAGATCGCCACCGAGCTCAGGTGCTCGGAGTTGGTGATCCGCAAGCGCGTGAGCCGCGGGCTGGCGCGGATGCGAGATCAGTTGAAAAATTCGACCCCACCCGCCCGATCGACGTGAACGACTATTTGGACAGGGTCGAGGCCCAGCTGACCGAGTTGACCGAGCGCGGCGCGCACCAGCGCAGGCGGGTGCGGCGCGGCGCGCTGCCGAGCGGCGCTCCCGGTGGGCCTGGAAGGCCACGACGTCCCCAGGGCTCCCGGCGGCTGTCCGAGGGGCTCGCTTTCCTGGCGGCGGCTGCGGTCGTGGCGGCCGTGGTCGGGATCGTGCTCGTCAACGCGCACAGCTCGAAGCCGCACCCCGTCTCGAGTGGCGCGCCCACCACCGTCCGATCGAAGACCTCCACAACCGCCACCCACAAGCGCCCGGCGACCGCAACCGCGTCCACGACCACCACCACCGCCGGGACCGCGACCCCGAGTCCGGGCCAGTTCTACCCGCAGTCGTTCACGGCGATCAGCGAGCTGACCTGGTGGGTGCTCGGCCAGGCGCAATGCCCGTCCGGCCAGCATCCGCCGTGCGGGAAGATCATGCTCACGACCGACGGCGGCGTGCACTTCACCGCCGTCGGCGCTCCGCACGCGGCCCTGTCGACGCAGCCGAACCAGCCCGGCTACTCGCAGCTTCGGTTCGCCGACAGCGAGAACGGGTTCGCGTACGGACCCAACCTGTACGTCACTCACGACGGCGGCCAGAGCTGGCACCAGGTGAACATTGGCGGCTCGGTCAGCGACCTCGCGATCTCAGACGGCGAGGCATACGCGATCGTCGACGTGTCGGGCAGCGGCGCCGCCGGGGCCCGGTTGATGCACTCGCCGGTGAGCGCGGACGAGTGGACCGTGGTCGGCGCGGCCGGCGACGTATCCGTCGGGCTGTGGGTGCAGGGCTCGATCGTGCTGATCCAGTCCGGCGTCGGCAGCGGGATCGGCTCGGACCTCCTCGTCTCCTACGACAGCGGCGCGAGCTTCACCAGCTACCCGTCGCCGAGTCCAGGCCTCGGGTGCCAATACGCGGAGCCCGAGCCGCCAGTCGTGTGGGCGCACTGTGCGACCGGGACCGAGAGCGGCGTGTGGCGCTCGACCGACAACGGCGCGAACTTCACCTCCGCCGAGCCCAGCGGGAGGCTCAGCCTCCCGAACTCGGCGGCGTTCGCGGCCGCTTCCGCGGACACGGCAGTCGTCGGCTACCAGCAGCTCTACCAGACCGTCGACGACGGGAATGCGTACTCAAAGGTCGGGCCGTCCGCGGTCAGCGCATGGGCCTTCCTGGGTTTCACCGACGACACCCACGGGATCGCGCTCGGGTACGTGGGCCCGATCTCTCCGGCCAACGAGCGGCTCTACTACACGACCGACGGCGGCCAGAGCTACCACCTCGTCCCGATCCCGTGAGCCCGCGGGGCCGGAGCGCGGCCTCGCTTGCGGCGGTGCTCGCGGCCGTGCTCGCCTGCGGCTGTGGCGTCGTGGTTTCCCCCGCCGCCGCTCCGCCGCTCGCGATTCGCCCCGCCACCGCCCCGCCCGTCTGCGGCGGCGCGGTATCACCGAACCGGCTCGGCGCGATCCACTTCCTGACGCGGGATGTCGGTTTGGGACTGACCCTCCGGGCGTCGCCGAACTGTGAGCCGATGCTCGCGGTCACCCAAGACGGCGGGCGGCACTGGCTGACCGAGGGAGCGGGGCTCGCGGGTAACCCCGGCGTCGAGCAGCTGACCGCCACCTCGACCGACGACGCGTGGGCCGTGGTGGGTAACGGCCGATTGATGTCGACCACGGACGCCGGCGCGACGTGGACGGCGGAGACGCCGCGCGGACGGGTGCTTGCACTGGCGCGCTCAGGACGAGCGCTCTGGATCCTCGACTGCCTGGGTGGATCGGACGACAGCTGCGTGTCGGTGCTCGTGCGCAAGGCGCTGCCGGACGGCGTGTGGACGATCGCCTCTCCGAAGCTCGCCCCGAACCCGCCTCCGCAGTTCGTCCTGGCGGGCCGCAGAGCCGTGGTGAGCGCGGGCGGGACGCTTGTCGTCGTCAGCAACCGCGGCCAGCGCTTCGCCGAGCGCCCCGACCCGACCTGGATCGGGCGGCCCTGCGACATGACCGCCGGACTCGCGGCCGCTGGAAACAGCTGGTGGCTGCTGTGCCTCGGAGGCGCTGCCGCCGGCAGCAGCGAAAAGGCCCTGTTCCGCACGACCGACGGGGGCAGGCGCTGGACCGTCGTCTCGCAGGTCACCAGCCTGACCGCGCCACCGCCACCCGGCGCGATCACGCTCGAGGAGCCCGACGCGATCGCCGCCGGATCGCGCGCGCGCCTCTGGCTGGCCGCCCAGAACAACCTTTACGAGTCAGGCGATGGCGGCGCCCGGTGGTCGCGGGTCCCGGGTCCGGACCCCCAGGGTTATCCGGCCTCGTTCGATGTGCTCTCGCCGACCCACGCCTGGCTGCTGGCGGCCGGGCAGGGGCTGTGGCGAACCACCGACGGCCGCCACTGGATCGCGCTCGGCACCGCCGCCGTCAGCCCGTAGCCAGCGCCGGCAACCGCCCGGCCCAGGGCAGCGCCCACTCGAGTTGCGTCGCGAGGCCGAGCAGCACCTCCTCGCGCGCCGGCGGTCCGATCAGCTGTATAGCGGTCGGCAGGCCGTCCTCGCCCTGATACAGCGGCAGCGCAATCGCGGGCTGGCCGGTGACGTTGACGATCGCGGTGAACGGCGTGAACCCCGCCGACTTGCGGTACTTCAGCATCGGGTCGGCGCCAAGCCCGTCGATCTCCCCGATCGCGACCGGGCGATCGCCCAGCGCCGGCGTGAGCACCGCGTCGTAGGGCGCGAAGAACGTGACGAGCGTGCGCGCCACCGACTCGAGCCGGCCCTGCGCGGACAGGTACGCGATCGTGTCCTGGCTCCGCGTCCGCTCCCACAACGCCCAGGTGAGCGGCTCGACGTCGTCCGGGGTCGGCTCGCGCCCCGCGATCTGCCCGCCCACCCAGGTCGTGAGCGAGATCAGCGGCGCGAACGCGCGGGTGAAGTCGGGGAGCAGGTTGAGACCCGACCACGGGGGCGTGATCTCCTCGACGTCATGGCCGAGCGAGTCGAGCAGCGCCGCGGCGTCGTGCGCGGCCTGCGAGCACGCCGGATCGATCGTGGCCCCCTCGTACGGTGGCGCGGTCGCGAGCCCGATCCGGAGCCGTCCCGGATCGACCTCAGCGAGCCCGGCGTAGCTGCCCGCGGGCACGGGCGGGGCCCACGTCGCATCGCCGAGCTCGGGGCCCGCGAGCACGTCGAGCACCGCCGCGGTGTCCCCGACCGACCGGGTCAGCACGCCGTCGGAGACGAGGAAGCTCTGCCCGCCGTCGGGGCCGACCGAGACCCGACCCCGCGCCGGCTTCAGGCCCACGAGACCGCAGCAAGACGCCGGAATCCGGATCGACCCGCCGCCGTCGTTGCCGTGCGCCACCGGGACCATCCCGGCCGCGACCGCCGCCGCCGCCCCGCCGCTCGATCCACCGGGGGTACGGTCGGTGTCCCACGGGTTGCGGGTGGGGCCAAACCGCCGCGGCTCGGTCGTCGGCAGGATGCCCATCTCGGGCATCGAGGTCTTGCCGACGATCACGAACCCGGCCGCTCGGAGCCGGCGCACGAGGAACGCGTCGTGGCCGGGGACGAACTCGCCGAACAGGTCGCTGCCCATAGTCAGCGGCATCCCGTTGACCGGCCGGTTGTCCTTGATCGCGATCGGAACGCCGGCAAACGGGCGCGAATCCCCGCCTGCGATCTCGTCCGCCGCCGCCAGCGCCGATTCGTGCGCGACGTGAGTGAACGCGTTGATCGTGGGCTGGAGCGCGTCGATCCGGCGCAGCGACGCCTCGACGAGCTCGCGCGCGGACAGCTCGCCGGCGCGGACCAGAGCGGCCAGCTCGGTGGCAGGACGAAGCAGGAGCTCGGGCGCAGGACCCTCTGACACGGATCGGAAGGCTATCCGGCTACGCTGTCCGGGCACCGTCGCCGCCCAGACCGGGCGATCGCTGCCGCCGCGGGGCAGCACGAGCACGTCGCCGATCCAGGAGAACTCGCCAATGAGCGTCACCGCCGAAGTCCAATCCGGCCTGGAGGGCGTGGTCGCCTTCGCGACCGAGATCGCCGAGCCCGACCGCGCCGGTGGCGCGCTGCGCTACCGCGGGGTCGACATCGAGGAGCTGGTCGGGAACGTGCCGTTCGAGCAGGTGTGGGGCCTGCTCGTCGACGGCGAGTTGCTGCCCGGTCTACCGCCGGCCGCGCCCTTCCCGCTGGGCGTGCGCTCGGGCGATCCTCGCGTCGACGTGCAGTCGGCGCTGGCGATGCTTGCGCCGCAGTGGGGGTTCGGGCAGCTGATCGACATCTCCGACGAGGATGCCCGCGACAACCTGGCGCGCGCGTCGGTGATGGCGCTGTCGTTCGTCGCCCAGTCGGCCCGCGGGATCGGCAAGCCGCCGGTGTCCCAGACCGAGGTCGACAAGGCGACGTCGATCCCGGAGCGGTTCCTGATCCGGTGGCGCGGCGAGGCCGATCCGCGCCACGTGAAGGCGATCGACGCATACTGGATCTCGGCCGCCGAGCACGGGATGAACGCCTCGACGTTCACCGCGCGCGTGGTCGCCTCGACGGGCGCGGACGTCGCCGCGGCGCTGTCGGCGGCGGTCGGCGCGCTGTCGGGCCCGCTCCACGGCGGGGCTCCGTTGCGCGTGCTCAAGATGCTCGACGACGTCGCCGAGATGGGCGACGCCGATCGCTACGTCAAGGATCTGCTCGACCGCGGCGAGCGGCTGATGGGGTTCGGTCATCGCGTCTACCGCGCCGAGGACCCCCGGGCCCGCGTGCTCCGGCGCACCGCGAAGCAGATCGACGCGCCCCGAGTGGAGGTCGCCGAGGCGCTCGAGGCAGCGGCGCTGGCCGAGCTCCAGGCGCGCCGGCCCGACCGCGTGCTCGCGACCAACGTCGAGTTCTGGTCGGCGGTCGTGCTCGACTTCGCCGACGTCCCGCCCGAGCTGTTCACGCCGCTGTTCACGTGCGCACGCACCGCCGGCTGGTCGGCCCACATCCTCGAGCAGAAGCGCGAAGGCCGGCTCGTTCGCCCGACCGCTAAGTACGTCGGCCCCGGCCCACGGCCGTTGTCCGACCTCAAGACGACCTAACACCAGGCGCCTCGCGGCCCCCGTATTCTGGGGCCGCGACGGATGAACGTCGAACGTCAGCTCGACCCCGATGCGCTGGGCGACCACATCGATCGCCTGTATCGCGCGGCCTGGAGCCTGTGTGGCTCGCGGGAGGAGGCCGAGGACCTGGTCCAGGAGACGTTCGAGCGCGTTCTGCGCCGGCCCCGGTTCCTTCGCTCCGAGGACGATCTCGGCTATCTGTTGCGGGTGCTGCGCAACACGTTCTTCAGCGCACGGCGGGCGGCCGGCCGACGGCCCCAGACGACGCCGCTGCCCGACGACCTGGATCTGATCGAGGACCGGACCGCCCCGGCGGCCGACTCCCGGCTCCAGTCGGCGGAGCTGTACGCCGCGATCTCGCGTTTACCCGACGACTTCCGCGACGCGCTCGTCGCGATCGACGTCGTCGGGCTGTCCTACCGGGAGGCGGCGAAGGCGCTGCGCGTCCGCGAGGCGACGATCACGACCCGGCTGCACCGCGCCCGCCAGCGGGTCGCCGCCGACCTGGTCAGCGACAGCCCCGCGAGCGGCGGCCCGCCTAGTGAGAGTCCGCCTGGTGGGAATGCGCCTAGTGGGAGTCCGCCGGGACGTTCCACGCCGCCAGCTTCTGCAACACGGCGGCCGTGATCCCGGTCCCCGACAGAACGCAGGTGTCGCCGGCGCGGCGCCAGGTCACGACGTGGCGCCCGTTCAGCGTGAGCGTCCGCAGCTCGGTGCCGTCCCAGTTGCTCGCCTTCACCGACGGTTCGGCGAGCGGCGGCGAGTGCACGATCGTGTACGCGATCGTGTTGCCCTTCCAGCGGTAGTAGACCGTGACCGCGGTCCGTCCGCCGAGCGTGTCGGTGCGCTCTCCGGTGGCGGTCCATCCGAGCTTCGACGTCCAGTTGGGGAAGTACACGTCGCCGACGCTCTCCTGCAGCCGCGCTCCGGGCAAGGTCGGATCGGGCGCCGGGGCTGCCTGCGTAGGCCCGCGAGCGGCCAGCGCGGCCGCGTCGGACACCGACGGCGAGCCTGGCGTTCCCGACGGCAGCGCCAACACGAGCGCGAGCACGACCGCCGCGAGCGCGGCGGCTACGCCACCGGCGTAGACGAACCGACGGCGAGCGGCGCTTGCTCGGCTCGGGCGCGATGCCTCGATCTTCGTGCGCAGCCGCTGAGGGGCGCGCTCGGTGGCGCGCGCCTGGTACAGCGCGACGACCACGCGCCGCTCGCGCTCGTACAGCGCGGTCAGCTGCGGCGAGGCCGCGATCCGCGCTTCGACGTCCGCCTTGCGCGCCGGATCGAGCGTGCCGTCCGCGAGCGCCGAAAGGTCGGCGAGCTCAGTCGCCGTCGGCTGCGTCTGGTCGGCCCGGGAGTCCATCGTCCCCTGCAATCAGGTAGTAGAACAGCATCAGCTTAACGACGCCGAACAGCCCTGATACCTTCCCGTCCCGGTCAGGAACCGCGATAGGGGCCCGACAGGTACTCCGACAGCATGCGCGTCGCGCTGAACCTCGGCCCGAGCGTCTTCAGCGAGGCGCGGACCCGGGCGATCCAGGCCGCCGGCAACCCCCGCGCGTCACGCTCGTAGAACATCGGGAGCACCTCCTCGTTGAGCAGGCGGTGAAGCTCGGCGACGTCGCGGTCGTCCTGGGCCTCGTGGTCGTCGTCGACCTCGCCCGGGATCGCCCAGCCGTTGTCGCCGTCGTAGCCCTCGGCCCACCAGCCGTCGAGCACGCTCAGCTGGAGTCCGCCGTTGATCACCGACTTCATGCCGCTGGTGCCGCTCGCCTCGAGCGGCGGACGCGGGACATTCAGCCATACGTCGCAGCCGCGAACGAGCCAGGCCGCGGTTGCGAGGTCGTAGTCGTCGAGGAACACCACCCGCTCGGCGATGATCCGCGCCGCCTTCATCCCGAATAGGCGCTTGAGCACGCGCTTGGCGTCCTCGTCACGCGGGTGGGCCTTGCCGGCGAGCACGACCTGGACGGGCTCCTTGCCGTCGAGCAAGTCGAGCGTCCACTCGGGGTCGCGGATAAGGAGATCGAGGCGCTTGTAGGTGGCCACGCGCCGGGCGAAGCCAATCGTGAGCGTGTGCGGATCGAACGCGGTCGCGGCCGCGTCGACGTAGTCGGGGGGATCGCCGCGGAGCAGCCGTTCGGTGGCGCTGCGCGCGCGGACCCGTTCGACCAGGTCGGTGCGCTGGCGCTCGCGGGCGGCCCACAGGTCTTCGTCGGAGATCTGATCGACGGCGGCCCAGGTGTCGGGCTCGGCGGCGCGCGTCATCCAGCCCTCTCCGAGGTGGCGATCGAGCAATTCGCGAATCGGGGCTCCGATCCAGGTCGGCACGTGGACGCCGTTGGTCACGTACCCGATCGGCACCTCCTCGACCGGCAGCTCAGGCCACAGCGCTTGCCACATCTCGCGCGCCACCTCGCCGTGGCGGCGGCTGACTCCGTTGGCGGAGCGGCTCATGTGGAGCGCCGCCTGCGTCACCCCGAAGTCCTCGTCGGCGTCGTCGGGATCGGTGCGACCTAGCGCGATCACCTCGGCGGAGTCGATCCCGAGCTGGGCGACGAGGTCGCCGATCGCCTCCTCCATCTGCTCGGTGGGGTAGGTGTCGTTGCCGGCCGGCACCGGCGTATGCGTCGTGAACACGGTCCGCTCGCGCGCTGCCGCAAGCCCGACCGACAGGTCCTGGCCGGAGTGCAGCTCCTGGGCGGCGAGCTGGACCGGCGCCAGCATCGCGTGGCCCTCGTTCAGGTGAATCACGCCGGGCTCGAACCCGAGCGCGGTCAGCGCCCGCACGCCGCCCGCTCCGAGCAGCACGTACTGAGCCACGCGGATGTGCTCGTCGGACTCGTACAGCCGCGCGGTGATCCACCGCTCGACGGCGCCGTTCTCCGGCAGGTCGGTGTCGAGCAGGAACAACGGAATCCGGCCGACGTCGACGCGCCAGATTTGCGCGGTCACATCGGCGTCGTAGATCGGGACCTCGATGGTCAGCGGCCGGTCGTCGGGGCCGGTGACGAGCGCGGCCGGCAGCCGCTGCGGGTCGGTGTCGACCCAGTACTCGTGCTGCCACCCGCCGGCGTCGATCCGCTGGCGGAAGTAGCCCTTTCGGTACATCAGGCCGACCGCGACCATCGGCACCGCGCAGTCCGAGGCCTCCTTGAGCAGGTCGCCGGCGAGCGCGCCGAGCCCGCCCGAGTAGATCGGCATCGACACGTGGATCCCGTACTCGGCGCACAGGAACGCCACCGGCCGGGCGGGATCGATCGACGGGTAGTACGGGCGCTCGAGGTCGGCCTTGACCTGCGCTTCGACCGCGGCGGCCCGCTCGAGCAGGCTCGCGTCGGCGGCGGCGCGCTGCAGCGCCGCATTCGGGGCCTCCTGGAGGAGGCGGACCGGGTTCTGCAGGGTGAGCGCGAACCGATCGGCGTCGATCGCCCGGAACAGCTCCGGGCCGCCGGGCAGCCAGGACCAGCGGTAGTTGTACGCGAGTCGCGCCAGCGGCGCGAGGGCATCCGGGATGCGCGCGGCTAGTTCCTCCGCCGCGCGTCGAATGTCCTCGCGGCCGTCGTTCATCGTCACCCGGCCGTAGCTCACGGCCGCGGATTATCCGGCAAGCGCTACTCTCGCGCTTCTTGACCGGCCCCGCTCCCGCCGACCACTGCCGTTTGGGGGTGCTCGCGTTCGGCGATTCGATCACCAACGGCGGCGGCGAACTGCAGTGGGGCGTCGCGCTTCAGTCGTGGGCGTTGTGGGTGGCGCGCGGCGTGGCCCTGCCGTTCACGAGCTACGCGTTCGACGGGGCGCGCGTCGGCGACGTGGTCGAGCGACAGATCCCCGCGTTCGAGCGGCTGACCGCGGCACGGCCGGGGGCGGGCTACCAGCTCGGGTGCCTGTATATCGGCGTCAACGACGTCCGCTCCCCGGATTGGGACCCGGTCGAATTCGAGTCTGGATTTCGTAGCGCGCTTGGCTTCTTGACCGTGCGCTGCGAGCTCGTTTTGACCGTGACCGCGCCTTTGGATCTGGGGCGCCCGCGAGCCGCCGGCATGGTGCAGGAGCTTGACGCGGTGATCGAGCGCGTCGCTTCTGAGGTCGGGGCGCTTGTCCTTGACCTTCGGGAATGGGGTGCGCGGAACCTGGTGATGACCGACCACGTCCACCCGACGGCGTTCGGCCAGATCGACATCGCCGAACGGGCACTGTCGGCGCTTTCGGGCGCCGGGATGCGCGTAGAGGTCGGCCCGTCGTCACTGATCTTCTACGAGACGACGTGGCGCCAGCGGCTGCGCGCGGACGTCACGTACGCGTACCGCCACGCGAAGGTGAGCGCTCGGTCGGGGTGGATCCGCGCTCGGGTCGCGGCCCGCGGGAGTCGTCTTTAGAGACCGGCCGCGTGGCGATACCCCGGGGCGGTCTAGAGCCCGGCTGGATGCCGGATGCCCGGGGCGGTCTAGAGCCCGACGGGTGGCGGATGCCCGGGGCGGTCAAGAGCCCGGCGGGATGGCGGATACCCGGGGCGGTCTAGAGCCCGGCGGGGTGGAGCACGGTGTCGAACGTCGACAGGTAGGCCGCGGACGGCGTGCCGATTTTCTCGACGCCACCGCCACCGCCCCACGAGCCGTGCGAACCGCCCGACTCGTAGAACTGGCCGTCGATGTCGATGATGACGTGGCCACTCTCACCGGGAAGCGCCCGGTCGTAGACCGTGACGTATTGGCCGGGGCCGGACTCCATCCCGGGCTGCTGCGGGAGTGTGACGGTGTCCTGCGGCTCGCTCAGGTAGCCGCCGGCGTGAAGCACGGCCGAGACGAACCCGGAGCAGTCGTAGCCGGACTGCGGCCCCCAGCCGCCGTGGCCGCCACCGTAGACATAGGGCTTGCCGACGAGCGAGTTGGCCATGTTCGTCATCGCCTCGACCTGCGCCGGAGCGGACCCGGTGCTTCCGGTCACGCCCGTGGTCCCGAGCGTCGACCCGGTGGTCAGTCCGAGCGAGCTCGTCGATGGCAGCAGCGCGCTGAGGTCCGGCGTGAGCGAGGAGGTGCCCGTCGAGCTGTCGTCGCCGTCGCCGATCGCCGAGGCCATCAGCGAGTCCGGGGACAACGCCGAGGTGTAAGCGCTCGTCGACGAGTCGCCTCCGAGCGCCGAGGACAGGGCGTCGCTAAAGCTCGTTGACCCGGTGCCACTCGTGTCGCCAGTGGACGTGGCGTCCGACGTCGTCGACGTGGCGGAGGAGGCGAGGGCGCTGCTGGGGTCGGTGAGCTGTTGCTGCATCGCCATGATCTGGTCGATGCGGCTCGTCACAGCTTCAATACTCATCCTCCACTGGGATCGGCGGCTGCGCCGGCAACTTGAATGGCGACCGGAATGGCAGCGCACCGGGAACTCGCCGCCCCACGCCATCGCCCGACGCGACCGTTCGGTCGCCTGGCCACGAGCGCGTCCGAGGACCGCCTCGATACACAGGAATCCAGGGCGGGCAACTTCCCACTCGCACCCGCCCCCGGCGCGAATGCCGATTCACCCGGCTCTGGCACGGACAACGGCACACTCGCGACCGGCGGGAGGGCGAGTGAGAAGTTATCCGGACTGCTCGCGGACCGACCCGCCGCGCTAACCAACCAGCCGCCCCTCACCGACCCGCCGCGCTGACCAACCAGCCGCCCCTAACCGACGAGCCGTCCCTCCTCCTCGGTCGCTTCCCGCAGCCGCCGCGCCAGCGCCGGCGTCAACGCCCCGCGCTCCATCCGCCACCTCCAGTTGCCCCCCGTCCGCCCCGGATTGTTCATCCGCGCCGAAGACCCCAGCCCGAGGACGTCCTGCGCCTGGAGCATCGCGACCCGCGCCGGTGACCGCAACGCCAGCCGGATCAGGCTCCACCACGGCTCGCGCTCGACAACCCCAAAACGATCAAACGAGGCATCCACAAACGAGCGCTCACGAACAGACAACCCGGAATACCACCCCCGCGCCGTGTCGTGGTCGTGCGTCCCCGTGTACACGACCCGATCCTCGACGTGGTTCTCGAACCGATGCACGCTCCGGGGGGCATGAGGGTCGAACCCGAACTGGAGCACGACCATCCCCGGAAACCCGAGCGACTCGCGCAGCGCCGTCACCGCCGGCGTGATGACCCCGAGGTCCTCCGCCACCACCGCGAGCGACCCGAGCTCACGCTCCAGCGCATCGAACAGGGCCCGGCCCGGGCCGCGCTGCCAGCGTCCCGATGCCGCCGTGCGCGCCCCCGCGGGCACGGCCCAATAGGACACGAACCCGCGGAAGTGGTCGATGCGGACGAGATCGAAATGCGCCTGGATGCGGCGTGCCCGCTCGATCCACCAGCGGTATCCGTGACGGCGCATCGCCGGCCAGTCGTACACCGGGTTTCCCCACAGCTGACCGTCGTCGGAGAACGCGTCCGGTGGCGCGCCCGCCACCACGCCGGAACGGAACAGGTCGGGGTGCGCCCGGTGGTCGGCGCTCCCGGGCGCCACGTAGATCGCCACGTCCCCAAACAGCCGAACCCCGCACGAGCCCGCGTATCGCCGCAGCGCGTCCCATTCCCGCTCGAACCGCACCTGGTCTGCCAAAGCGCCCCGACCCGAAAAACGCTCCCAATCGACCGCCCAGAACCCCTCGCGCTCACGAAAAGCAGAGACCTCGGAAGCAGAGACCCGCGCCCGCGGCGACGCCAAGAATCCCGGCCACGCCGCGAACGCGGAACGCGATTTGTATGGGGATCTGTAGCGATCAGGAGGTCCGAGCGGCAACATCTGCCACCAGGTCTGCCCCGCCGCCGCCAGCCAGTCGACGAACCGGTACGCCTCAGGCCCGAGACGGCCCCCCGGAAGCGAAGTTAGATGAAGTTGAACGCCGCTTGAGCGCGTTAGCTCGATCATGTAATAGCCAACCTCAGACCAGCCCTCGAACCCGCCGCGCAAGCCCGCCCTGTAATGACCGCGAACCCGCCGCGCACGCCCGCCCTCTAATCACCGCGAACCGCCGCTCACGCCCGCCCTCTAATCACCGATCGTTGTTTACCCATCGCGCTGGCGGATATTTTCGACTCGACGAACGCCTCGAAGCGCGACCAGGCCCCACACACCGCACGTCCGTCCACCGGGAGCAAGCCTTGACGAGCGCCGCCAAAGAACTCCATCCGTCCCTGACAACCAAGCAGCGCGGGGCCAAGGCCAAGCAGCCGCCGCCCCGCATCGTGATCCAATATCCAGCGCCGGCCGTCGACGACGGTCGCTACGCCGCCAAGCGTTGCGTCGGAGACACCGTAACCGTCGAGGCCGACATCTTCCGCGACGGCCACGATCTGCTTCGCGCCGTAGTCCGCTACAAGCACGCGAAAGACGACGACTATCGGGAATCGGAGCTGCGCCGGATCGACGCCCACCTCGGGGGTGTGCGCTGGGCCGGTAGCTTCGAAGTCGATCGCGAGGGCCGCTGGGAGTACACGATCGAGGCCTGGACCGACGTGTTCGGCACCTGGCGCGATGAGCTCGAGCGCAAGGTCGCCGCGCAGCAGCACGAGCTCGCCGGCGAGCTGTCTGAGGGCGTCCTGCTCCTCAAGGGCGCCAAGAAGACGGCCAAGGAGGAGGCCGACAAGGCGCTGATTGGGCACGCCGCGACCGCACTCGCGGACGACAAGATCCCCGAGTCGGCCAAGCACGACGTCGCCCTCGGCCCCGAGCTGTTCGCCACGCTCGAGCGAATCCAGCCGCGCCACGGCAGCGTCACCCTCCCGGCCCCGATAGCGATCGAGGTCGACCGCCTGAGAGCACGGTTCAGCAGCTGGTACGAGCTGTTCCCCCGTTCGTGGGGCGGCCTGAAGGGCGTCGAGCGCGAGCTGCCGCACCTGGCGAAGCTCGGCTTCGACGTCTTGTACCTGCCCCCGATCCACCCGATCGGCCTCACCAACCGCAAGGGCCGCAACAACTCGCTGATCGCCGGGCCGGACGACGCCGGCTCACCCTGGGCGATCGGTAATGAGACCGGCGGCCACGAGGCGGTTCACAAGGACCTCGGAACGATCGAGGACCTCAAGGCCCTCACCGAGGCCGCCAAGCGACACGACATCGACGTCGCGCTCGATTTCGCGATCCAGTGCTCGGCCGACCACCCGTGGCTGCACGAGCATCCCGATTGGTTCCACCGCCGCCCCGACGGCACCCTCAAGTACGCCGAGAACCCTCCCAAGCGCTACCAGGACATCTACAACGTCAACTGGGAGTCCCCGGACTGGAAAGGCCTCTGGGACGCGCTCCTAACCGTCGTCCTCCAGTGGGTCGATGCCGGCGTCAAGGTATTCCGCGTCGACAACCCTCACACCAAGCCGTTTGAGTTCTGGCGCTGGCTCATCGAACGCGTCCACGAGCAAGACCGCGATGTGATCTTCCTCGCGGAGGCCTTCACGAGAAGATCCGTGATGCGCCACCTCGCGAAGGTCGGCTTCACCCAGTCCTACACCTACTTCACCTGGAAGAACACGCGCTGGGAGCTGACCGAGTACGTGTCCGAGCTCGCGCTCACCGACGAGAGCGACTACTTCCGGCCGAACTTCTTCGCGAACACGCCGGACATCCTGCACGAGTACCTCCAGCACGGCGGCCGCCCGGCGTTCGAGGCTCGCCTGATCCTCGCCGCCACGCTCAGCCCCAGCTACGGCATCTACTCCGGCTACGAGCATTACGAGAACGTCCCGGTGCGCGAGGGCTCGGTGGAGTACCTGAACTCCGAGAAGTACGAGATCAAGCACCGTGCGCTCGACGGCCCGATGCTGCCCCTCATCCAGCGGGTCAACGCAATACGCAAAGAAAACGAGGCGCTCCAAACCTTCACCAACATCACGTTCCTCGAC
Source organism: uncultured Solirubrobacterales bacterium (assembly GCA_963701945.1). Taxonomy (GTDB): domain Bacteria; phylum Actinomycetota; class Thermoleophilia; order Solirubrobacterales; family Solirubrobacteraceae; genus Palsa-465. The sequence goes on from CAVPBV010000011.1 coordinate 176,530, forward strand.
ACCGCCAACGACGCCCTGATCGCATACGCGAAGCAGTCGCCCGGCAACGCCGTCATTACTGTCGTCAGCATCGACCCGCACCAGACACAGGAGGGCCTCGCGATCGTGCCCGCGAATCTCGGCCTCCCCCCGAGCTTCACCGCACACGACCTGCTGACCGACGAGCGCTATCAATGGCGCATCGGCCCGAACTTCATCCGGCTCGAGCCGGGCGTCCGTCAAGCCCACGTCGTCCGCGTAGAGATCTAGGAAAACCGATGAGCGCCGGCCCACCCACCCTCACCCATCTGATCGCCCGCGAGCGAAGCAACATGACGCCGGCCCCCCGACCCGGCGCCCAACAGCACGACGGAACCGAGACGCAAGCCCAGGCCCGCCAGTGGTTCGAGGCCGAGCCGCTGTGGTTCAAACGCGCGGTGTTCTACGAGATCCACATCCGCGGCTTCTTTGACGCCAACGGCGACGGCTCGGGCGACTTCCGGGGCTTGACCGAGAAGCTCGATTACCTCCAGTGGCTGGGAATCGACTGCATCTGGCTCCTCCCCTTCTACAGAAGCCCCCTACGAGACGGTGGCTACGACATCGCCGATTTCACCTCGGTCCATCCGGACTACGGCAACGTCGACGACGTGCACGAGTTGATCGAGGCCGCACATGCACGGCGGATCCGGGTAATCGCAGACCTGGTCATGAACCACACCTCGAACGACCACCCGTGGTTCCAGGAGTCGCGCTCGGGCCCGGACTCGCCCAAGCGCGACTGGTACGTGTGGTCGGACACGGTCCATCGCTATGAGGACGCGCGGATCATCTTCACCGACACCGAGACCTCGAACTGGACCTGGGACGACAAGGCCAGCGCCTACTACTGGCACCGGTTCTTCTCCCACCAGCCCGACCTCAACTACGACAACCCCGAGGTCCGGGAGGCGATGATCGAGGTGCTGCATTTCTGGCTCGACCTCGGCCTGGACGGGTTCCGGCTCGACGCGGTCCCCTATCTGTACGAGCGCGACGGCACGATCTGCGAGAACCTGCCCGAGACCCACGCCTACCTGAAGCGCGTCCGCAAGGAAGTCGACTCCAAATACCCCGATCGTGTGCTGCTCGCCGAGGCCAACCAGTGGCCCGCGGACGTCGTGCCGTATTTCGGCGACGGGGACGAATGCCACATGGCATTCCACTTCCCGGTGATGCCACGGATGTTCATGGCGATCCGGCGCGAGGAGGCGGTCCCGATCTACGAGATCCTCGAGCAGACGCCGACGATCCCCGAGAGCTGCCAGTGGGGTCTGTTCCTGCGCAACCACGACGAGCTGACGCTGGAGATGGTCACCGACGAGGAGCGCGACTACATGTATGCCGAGTACGCGAAGGACCCGCGGATGAAGATCAACGTCGGGATCCGGCGTCGCCTCGCCCCGCTGCTCGACAACGGCCGCGACGAGATCGAGCTCATGCACGCGATCATGTTCTCGCTGCCCGGCTCGCCGGTCCTCTACTACGGCGACGAGATCGCGATGGGCGACAACGTATTCCTCGGCGACCGAGACGGGGTAAGGACGCCCATGCAGTGGACCGGGGACCGCAACGGGGGCTTCAGCAGGGCCGACTTCGCGCAGCTGTACGCGCCACCGCTGATGGACCCGGTTTACGGCTTCCAGGCGGTCAACGTCGAGGCCCAGCTCCGCACCGCCACCTCGCAGCTCCGCTGGCTGCATCGCTTCATCTCGCTGCGCAAGGAGCACCCGGTGTTCGGCTTCGGAACGTACGAGCCGATCGAGCCCTCGAACCCGCGCATCTTCGCGCACATTCGCCGATTCGAGGATGATCTGGTCCTGTGCGTTCACAACGTCGCGCGTTCCGCACAAGCGGTCGAGCTCGATCTCAGTGCCTTCGAGGGGCGCTACCCAGTGGAGCTGTTCGGCCGCTCGCGGTTCCCGCGGATCGGCGAGCTGCCCTACCTGCTGACGCTCGGCCCGCGTGGCTTCTTCTGGTTCCAGCTGGTCGAGGCGGAAGAGCCCGACGATGAGTGAGGACGTCCAGATCACCGCGGAGGAGATCCGCCGCGCCGTCGACGAGGAGGAGCTCCGCGACTGGGTCCAGCAACAGCGCTGGTACGCCTCCAAGGCGCGCCACGTCGCCGGGATCGACATCGTCGAGAGCATCACGCTCCGCGATCACCCGCTGCTCGTGCTCGCGCTCGTCCAGACCCGCTTCGCCACCGGCACGCACGAGCTCTACCAGCTGCCGCTCGCGCTTCGCTCCCCGGACTCCGAAGGGGCTGAACGCGGGGAGTCGATCGCGCACACCGCCGACTGGACCGTGTACGACGCGCTAGCCGAGCCCACGCAGGCGCTCGAGCTGCTCCGGCGGATCGAGGCCACCGACGAGATCACCACCCCCGACGGGCAGTTCAGCTTCCACCAGTTCGACGGCGCCGAGCCGCGGCTGTCGGCCGACACCGCCGTCCGCCTGATGGGAGTCGAGCAGTCGAACTCGTCGGTCGTTTTCGACGACACGATCGTGCTCAAGGTGTTCCGCAAGCTCGAGCCCGGCGTCAACCCCGAGCTCGAGGTGCTGCGCTTCCTCACCTGGCGCGGCTTCCCAAACATCGCGCCACTCCACGGCTGGTACGACTACGAGGGCCAGGCGTTCCAGTCGACGCTCGGCGTGGCGCAGGCGTTCCTCCCCGACGCATTCGGCGGCTGGGAGCTCGCGCTCGACGAGATCTGGTCCGCACCGGAGATGTTCCTCGAGCGGCTCGGGAGTCTCGGCACGGTCACGGCGCAGCTCCACACGTGCCTGGCCTCGGACGCGAGCGATCCCGCGTTCTCGCCCGAGGAGCCCAGCCAGGAAGCCCTGGCGCTGCTGACGGCGACGATCGACGAGGACATCGAGCGGATCTTCCTGCGCCTCCCCGACGACGAGCGCCTCGCGCCGATCGCCGGCCGCGGGCAGGACGTTCGCGAGCGGCTCGCCGCGCGCGCCCAGATTGGCGTCACCGGCCGGGTGATTCGCACCCACGGCGACTACCACCTCGGACAGACGCTGCACACGCCTCGCGGCTGGGTGATCATCGACTTCGAGGGCGAGCCCGCCCGGCCGCTGACCGAGCGCCGCCAGAAGCGCTCGCCGCTACGCGACGTGGCCAGCATGCTGCGCTCGTTCGCGTACGTCAGCTCGGCGGTCGAGCTCCTGCGCAACCGGCGCGCCCCGGCCGACTTCGAGCAACGGGCGCGCGAGAAGTTCCTCGATCACTACTTCGCCGCCGTCGATCCGACGCTGATGCCCGGCGGCGAGGCCGTGATCAACAACCTGCTGTCGATCTACGAGCTCGAAAAGGCGATCTACGAGCTTCGCTACGAACTCAACAACCGCCCGGACTGGATCTCGATCCCGGTCGCCGGCATCGGGCGCATCTTGGAGGGCGCATGACCGTCGCCACCAGCGAGCTCGACACGCTCGTCCGCCGCGAGCATTCGAACCCGCACGCCGTTCTGGGCGCGCACCCGCAGAACGGCGGAGTGGTCGTTCGCGCGCTCCGCCCAGCCGCCAAATCCGTGACCGCGCTGATTGACGGCAAGCCCATCGCCGAGCTCAAGCGGATTCACCCCGGCGGCGTGTTCGAGGGCATGATCGAAGGCGCCGAGCTGCCGCTGCGCTACCAGCTCGAGATCGACTACGGCGACGCCGGCAAGTACACGATCGACGACCCGTACTCGTTCCTGCCGACGCTCGGCGAGCTCGACCAGTACCTGATCGGCGAGGGTCGGCACGAGGAGCTCTACGAGAAGCTGGGCGCCCACGTCCGGGAGATCGAGACCATCACCGGGACCGCGTTCGCGGTATGGGCGCCGTCGGCGCGCGCGGTCAGCGTCGTCGGCGATTTCAACTCCTGGGACGGCCGCCTGCACGCGATGCGCTCGCTCGGGTCGACCGGGATCTGGGAGTTGTTTCTACCCGGCGTCGGGCCCGGGACGAACTACAAGTACGAGATCCTCACCCAGGACCATCAGATCCTGCTCAAGGCCGACCCGTACGCGCTCGAGACCGAGGTCCCGCCGAAGACCGCCTCGGTCGTGTTCGCACCGGAACACACCTGGAGTGCGGCGGACCGCGAATGGCTGGCGGCCAGGGCGGCGGTGCAGCCGGCGCTCGAGCGGCCGCTCTCGATCTACGAGGTGCACCTCGGTTCCTGGCGGCTGAACTCGCTCGAGGGCAACCGCTCCCTCTCCTACCTCGAGCTCGCCGACGAGCTGTCCGCCTACGTCAAGGACATGGGCTTCACCCACGTCGAGCTCATGCCGGTGATGGCGCACCCGTTCAAGGGTTCGTGGGGCTACCAGGTCACCGGCTACTTCGCCCCCACGCCGTTCTACGGCTCACCCGATGACTTCCGCGAGTTCGTCGACCGCCTGCACCAGCACGGCCTCGGCGTGATCCTCGACTGGGTGCCGGCGCACTTCCCGCGCGACGAGTTCGGGCTCGCTCGGTTCGACGGCACCGCGCTGTACGAGCACGCCGACCCGCGTCGCGGCGAGCATCCCGACTGGGGCACGCTCGTGTTCAACTACGGGCGTCACGAGGTCCGCAACTTCCTGATCTCGAACTCGCTGTTCTGGTTGCGCGAGTACCACACCGACGGCATCCGCGTAGACGCGGTGGCGTCGATGCTGTACCTCGACTACTCACGCAACGCGGGCGAGTGGGTCCCGAACCAGTTCGGCGGACGCGAGGATCTCGACGCGGTTTCGTTCCTCAAGGAGTTCAACGAGGTGATCTACGGCCGCGAGCCCGGGATCGTCTCGGCTGCCGAGGAGTCGACCGCGTGGCCCGGCGTCTCGCGCCCGACCTACCTGGGCGGACTCGGTTTCGGGTTCAAGTGGAACATGGGCTGGATGCACGACACGCTCAGGTACTTCGAGCAGGACCCGATTTACCGGCGCTACCACCACCACGAGCTGACGTTCAGCCTGATGTACGCGTTCAGCGAGAACTTCATCCTGCCGCTGTCGCACGACGAGGTCGTGCACGGCAAGGGCTCGCTGTACTCGAAGATGGCCGGCATCGACAAGTGGCAGAAGCTCGCGAACCTGCGCGCACTGTACGCCTACATGTGGGCTCATCCGGGCAAGAAGCTGCTGTTCATGGGCTCCGAGTTGGCGCAGGAGCAGGAGTGGAGCTACGAGCGCTCGCTCGACTGGCATCTGCTCGAGCAGCCCGATCACGCCGGCGTCCAGGCGCTCGTTCGCGATCTGAACCGGATCTACAAGGACGAGCCGGCGCTGTGGCAGGTCGACTCGGACCCCTCGGGCTTCTGGTGGCTTGAGCCCAACGACGCCGACCGGAACGTGCTCGCGTTTGCGCGCGCATCGAAGGACGGCGAGCGCGTGGTCGTGTTCGCCGCCAACCTGTCGCCGGTCCCATGCAAGGGCTACCGGCTCGGCCTGCCGCGGGCGGCCCGCTGGAGGGAAGTCCTGAACACGGACTCGAAGTTCTACGGCGGGGGCGACGTGGGCAACCTCGGCTGGATCGAGCCGGAGCCGATCCCGTGGCACAACCAGCCCGTGTCGGCGCTCGTTACGCTGCCGCCCTTGGCGGCGGTGTGGCTAGTTCCCGAAACCCAGTGAGCTTCGCAATGTTCGCGTCGGCCGACGGCGACGTCGCCGATTACCCCTGGGAACGCCCGCTCGGCGCGGGACCGCTTCCCGGTGGCGGGGTCGAGTTCCGCGTCTGGGCGCCACACGCCGAGTCGATCGCCCTTCGCATTCGCGGCCACGATCTGCCGTTGGACGACGCCGGCTATGGGGTCTACGAGACGTCGACCGACGCGCGCCCCGGCGACGATTACGTGTTCGTGGTCGACGGCCGCGAGCTACCGGACCCGTGCTCGCGCTGGCAGCCCGACGGCATCCGGGGTCCGTCATGCATCGTGGAGGTGCCCGAGCCCGCGCCGTTCACCCCACCAACGCTGCGCGAGCTCGTGATCTACGAATTACATATTGGGGTTTTCAGTGCTCAAGGGACCTTCGATGCCGCCATCGAGCATCTGTCCGGGTTAGCGGAGCTCGGCGTCAACGCGATCGAAATCATGCCGGTGGGGGAGTTTCCCGGGCACCACGGTTGGGGATATGACGGCATCTACATCTCCGCAGCCCACTCCGCGTACGGCGGCCCGCACGCGCTGGCGCGGTTAGTCGCCGCAGCGCACGAGGTCGGTCTGGCCGTCATCCTCGACGTCGTCTACAACCACGTCGGCCCCTCGGGGTCGCAGGCGCTCGAGGCGTTCGGCCCGTACTTCACCGGCAAGTACTCGACGCCCTGGGGGAAGGCGATCAACTACGACGACGCCGACTGCGACCCGGTCCGCGAATTCGTTGCCCAGAGCGCCACCGGCTGGATCCGGGACTTCGGCATCGACGGCCTGCGACTCGACGCGATCCACGCGATTTTCGATCAGAGCGCCGAGCACATCGTGGCCGCGGTGGCGCGGCGCGTCCACGGCACGCGCGAGGATGCGGTCGTGATCGCCGAGAGCGGGCTGAACGACCCGCGGGTGATGCGGGCCCGCGCCGTCGGCGGGTGGGGTTGCGACGCGGCGTGGGCCGACGACTTCCACCACTCGCTGCGGACGCTCGTCACCGGCGACCTCGACGGGTACTACGCCGACTTCGGCTCGGTCGCCGATCTCGCCAAGTGCTGGCACCGCCCGTTCGTCCACGACGGCACGTACTCGGCGTTCCGCCACCGGCGGTTTGGCGCGCCGGCCGACGACGTGCCCCCCGAGCGGTTCGTGGTCTTCGACCAGGACCACGACCAGGTCGGAAATCGCGCCTTCGGCGATCGGCTACCCCCTGAAGCCCGCCCGCTGGCCGCGTTCTGCACGCTGCTATCGCCTTACGTCCCGATGTTGTTCATGGGCGAGGAGTACGGCGAGGAGGCGCCGTTTCAGTTCTTCTCGGACCACATCGACGAGGACATCGCGCAGGCCACGCGCGAGGGACGGCGAGCGGAGTTCGCGTCGTTCGCCGCGTTCGCCGGGGAGGAGATTCCCGACCCGCAGGACCGCGCGACGTTCGAGCGCTCGAAGCTGACTCGCGATCGCGACCCCGAGCTGAGCGCGCTTTACGCCGATCTGCTGGAGACGCGTCGCAGACTCCCGCCGGGCGATGTCGACCTCGTCGAGTTCGACGAGGATGCGCGGTGGCTGCGAGTCCGCCGTGGAAAGTTCGAGCTCGCGATGAACTTCGCGCGTGAGCCGCGCCGCGTGCCGTGCTCGGGCGACTCCGTCGTGCTCGCAACGACCGCAGCGGAACCCGCGATCGTCGACGGCCACGTGGAACTCGAGCCGATGTCCGGAGCGCTGAGCGCGTGAGCGAAAACGGCGTATGGCCCGGGCGCCCTTTCCCGCTGGGCGCAACGTGGGATGGCGGCGGCACCAACTTCGTGCTGTTCTCCGAACAAGCCAGCGGCGTCGAGCTGTGCCTGTTCGACGACGAGGACAACGAGACCCGGATCCCGATGACGCAGCGCACCGCGCTGAACTGGCATTGCTACCTCCCCGGCATCGAACCGGGCCAGCGCTATGGCTTCCGCGTGCAGGGTCCGTATGCGCCGCTCGAGGGGCACCGGTTCAACCCGTGCAAGCTGCTGCTCGACCCGTACGCGAAGTCGATCAACGGCATCGTCGACTGGGCGCACGACGCGAACGTGCTTCCGTACGTACCAACCGGAGAGGACGACGCCGACCTCGAGCCCGACGACGAGGACGACGCCGCGGCGATGCCCAAGTCGGTCGTGATCGACGACGCGTTCGTCTGGGAGGGAGACCGCCCGCCGCGGGTTCCGTTCGCCGACACCGTCATCTACGAGACCCACGTCAAGGGCTTCACGATGCTCCACCCCGACGTCCGCGAGGACCTCCGGGGCACGTACGCGGGGCTCGCCTCCGAGCCGGCGATCGAGTATCTGCACCACCTCGGGGTGACCGCCGTCGAGCTCCTGCCCGTCCACCACATCTCCGACGAGTCGTTTCTGGCCGAGAAGGGACTCACCAACTACTGGGGCTACAGCACGATCGGCTACCTCTCCCCACATTCCGAGTACGCCGCCACCGGGCGCCGCGGGGAACAGGTTCGCGAGTTCAAGGGGATGGTCAAGGCGCTGCATCGCGCCGGCATCGAGGTGATCCTCGACGTGGTCTACAACCACACGGCCGAGGGCAACCACCTCGGCCCGATGCTCTCCTTCAAGGGCGTCGACAACCTCGCCTACTACCGCGTCATGCCCGACGACCCGCGGCACTACATGGACTTCACGGGCACCGGCAACTCGCTCAACCCCGTCCATCCGAGCGTTCTCCGCCTGATCATGGACTCGCTCCGCTACTGGGTGACCGAGTGTCACGTCGACGGCTTCCGCTTCGACCTCGCCTCCGCGCTCGCGCGCGAGTTGTTCGACGTCGATCGCCTGTCAGCGTTCTTCGACGTCATCCACCAGGACCCGGTGCTGTCTCAGGTCAAGCTGATCGCCGAGCCCTGGGACGTCGGCCCCGGCGGCTACCAGGTCGGCAACTTCCCGATCTTGTGGTCGGAGTGGAACGGCGTCTACCGCGACACGATGCGCGACTACTGGCGCGGGTTCGCCGACAACGGCGCGTTCGCCGAGCGGCTGTCCGGGTCGGCCGACCTGTACGAGGCCGACGGCCGCGACCCGTTCGCGTCGATCAACTTCATCACCGCCCACGACGGCTTCACGCTGCGCGACCTCGTCTCCTACGACCACAAGCACAACGAGGCGAACCTCGAGGACAACCAGGACGGCACCGACGACAACCGCTCCTGGAACCACGGGGTCGAGGGTGAGACCGACGATCCGGAGATCACCGCGCTCCGGTTCCGCCAGCAGCGGAACTTCCTGGTCACGCTGTTCCTCTCGCAGGGCACGCCGATGTTGCTCGGAGGCGACGAGATCGGGCGGACCCAGCGGGGCAACAACAACGGCTGGTGCCAGGACAACGAGATCTCCTGGTTCGACTGGAGCGAGAACCCGGAGAAGACCAAGCTGCGCGAGTTCACGCGGCGTCTGATCCGCCTGCGCAGGGAGCACAGGGTGTTCCGCCGCAATGATTTCCTGCGCGGCCAGGAGCTCAAGGGCTCTGGGCTCCCCGACGTGTGGTGGTTCCGCGCCGACGGGAACAAGATGACCCGCCGCGACTGGCAGGGCGGCGAGCACGTGCTCGGGATGTTCCTCAACGGCCGCGAGATCCTGACTCCCGGGCCGCAGGGGCAGGATCTCGAGGACGACTCGTTCGTGCTGCTGTTCAACGCCGAGCCCGAGGATCGCGTGTTCACGCTTCCGCGCCGTCGCTTCGGCGCGCAGTGGCTGCTCGAGCTCTCGACCGCCGAGCCCGAAGCCGAGGCGGGCAGCGCGGCGTATGGCGCACGCACCCATGTCAAGGTGATCGCGCGGTCGGTCGTGATTCTGAAGCGGGCCACGTGACCTCGTCGCGACCGCCGATCGAGCTGCGAGCCACCTACCGTCTCCAGCTCTCATCCGACTTCGTGTTCGCCGACGCCCGCGCGCTCGTCCCGTACCTGCGCGACCTCGGCATCTCGCACCTATACCTGTCGCCGTCGTTGCAGGCGCGCCGCGGTTCGACCCACGGCTACGACGTGGTCGACCCTCGGCACTTCTCGCGCGAGCTCGGGGGCCGCGAGGAGCTTCGTCGGCTGTCTGGGTGCGCGCGCGACGCCGGCATGGGGATCGTGCTCGACGTCGTCCCGAACCACATGGCCGCCGACGACCAGAACCGGTATTGGGCCGACCCGGAGCTCCGCGCCAAGTTCTTCGACATCGAGCCCGGGACCGGCGTCTACCGCCGCTTCTTCGACATCTGCGAGCTAGCGGGCGTCCGCCAGGAGGATCCGGCGGTGTTCGAGGAGACGCACGAGCTCGTGATCTCGATGGTTCGCGACGGCCTGATCGACGGGCTTCGCGTCGATCACCCGGACGGCCTCGCCGACCCCGCCGGGTACCTGGCCCGGCTCCGCGACCACGGCGTCGACCGCGTCTGGGTCGAGAAGATCCTCGATCCCGGTGAGCGTTTACGCGACTGGCCCGTGTGCGGGACCGTCGGCTACGAGTTCCTCGACGATGTCTGCGCGCTGTTCGTCGATCCGGAGGGCAAGCCCGCGCTGACCGCATTGTGGGAGCAGGTGTCGGGCGATCGTCGCTCGTTCGCCGAGCTCGCGCACGAGGCCAAGCTCGAGCAGGTGCGGGGCCCGTTCCGGCAGGACGTCGAGCGCCTGGCGCGAGAACTCGGGGATCTTCCGCTGCCGGGTGGGCTCGATTCGCTCGGGCACGCGCTCGCGTCGCTCACGGTCTACCGGACGTACATCGATCCTCTAGAGGGACGCGTGGACGACGCGGACCGCCGCGCGATCGAAGCGGCTCGCATGCACCCCGAGATCGCCGCGATGCTCCTACTCGAGCGCGAGGCGCCACCGGGGTTCGTGACGCGCTTTCAGCAGACCACGCCGGCGATCACGGCCAAAGGCGTCGAGGACACCGCGTTCTACCGCTACTGCCGCCTGATCTCTTTGAATGACGTCGGGGGCGACCCGTCCCGGTTCGGGATCGACGTCGGCTGGTTCCACGCGTCGTGCGTCGAGCGACTCGAACGCTTCCCGCTGAACCTGCTCACCACCCAGACCCATGACGCCAAGCGCTCGGCCGACGTGCGCGCGCGCATCGACGCGCTGTCCTCAATGCCCGACGAATGGGCCGCACACGTCGGACGCTGGTTCGAGCTGACCGACTCCCGCCGCGCCGGCGGCGCGCCCGACGACGTCGAGCGCTACTTCCTGTTTCAGACGCTCGTGGGGGCCTGGCCGATCGGTGCCGACCGGATCGATGCGTACATGGAGAAGGCGCTCCGCGAGGCCAAGCGGAAAACCAACTGGATCGAGCCGAACGCCGATTGGGAGGAGGCGGTCAGACGCTTCTGCCGCTCGCTGTACACCGACGAGGCGTTCCTGGCCGACTTCGAGCCGTTCGCGCGCCGGGTGGCGGCGGTGGGCGAGCGCGCCTCGCTTGGCCAGCTCGTGCTCAAGCTCACCGCTCCCGGGATCCCCGACATGTACGAGGGCGACGAGCTCGCTTTCCGGGCGCTCGTCGATCCCGACAACCGCCGGCCGGTCGACTTCGACTGGCGCCAGGCGATGCTGCGCCGGCTGATGGGCGGCGCCACGCCCGACGCCGAGACCCGGAAGCTGTTCGCGACATTGCGGTTGCTCGGGCTGCGCGCGCGGCGCCCCGAGCCTTTCGCGGGCACCTACGAGCCGATCGACGCCGGCCCGTCGACCTGCGCGTTCGTGCGCGGAGGCGACGTCCTCGTCGCCGTGGCCGTGCGAAGCGGACCGATCGAGGGGACGATCGAAGCGCCACGCGGACACTGGCGGGACGTGCTCCGGGGAGAGGAGCGCTCGTTCGGCTCCCGAACCCCGGCGCACGACATCGTCTCGGAGCTCGGGATCGCCGTGTTCGAGCGCCTCTAGTCGAGCTCGCCCAGCAGGTCATCGAGGTCGAGGTCCGGGCCGAATTCGGCGGCGATGTGGCCCTGCTCGTCGCGCGGCCACTGCTCCGGCGGCCGGTCCCACATCAGCTCGAGCGTGTTGCCGTCGGGATCGACGACGTAGATCGCCTCGTGGGTGCCGTGGTCGGTGTGCTGGCGGATCGGCCAGTCCACGCTTTTTAGTCTTCGGTACGCGTCAGCGAGTGCCTTCCGGGTGGGATAGGCGATCGCCACGTGGTGCAGCCCCGCGACCCCGTCGGGCGTCGGCGGACCGCCCTTGGACTTCCACGTGTTGAAGCCCAGGTGATGGTGGTACCCGCCGGCGGACAGGAACAGGATGTCGCCGGTAGTGCCCCAGCCCGGCACATCACGCGCCTCGGAGATCACGTCGAACCCGAGCACGCCGACGTAGAAGTCGCGGATCCGGTCGATGTCGGCCGTGCGCAGGTGGGTGTGGCCGATGCGCACGCCCGGGTCGATCGGGTCTGGCGCCTGTGCGATCGGGGTGATGCTGCCTTGCGGTCCGCTCACGTCGTGCGAATCGTCGCAGGTCGAACCCGCGAGCACCGTTACACGTAACCGTGTCACGAAGCGCGTGCACCCGGTAGGGTCCCGCCCCGCCCGGTGCGCGTCCTGCTGATCTCATGGGAGTACCCGCCGGTGATCGAGGGCGGCCTCGGTCGCCACGTGCGCAAGCTGTCCGAGCAGTTGGTGCGCGACGGCATCGAGGTGCACGTCCTGACCCGAGGTGGCGGCCGCCTTCCGGCCGAGGCCGACCAGCACGGCGTGATCGTCCACCGGGTCCGGGAGCCTCCGTTCCCCAAGGACGTGAGCGCGTTCGTGCGCTGGGTCGAGGCGATGAACGCCCACATGTACGCGCGCGCGTCGGCGCTGTGCGACCGGTTCGACTTCGACCTCGTGCACTCGCACGACTGGCTCGTCGCCGGCGCGGCTCAGCGGGCGGCGCGTGAGATCGATCGGCAGTGGTTGGTCACCGTCCACGCGACCGAGTACGGCCGCCATCAGGGCTGGGTGCAGAACCACCCGCAGTCCCACATCCACGCCGCCGAGCGCGCGATGGTGCGCCGCGCCGATCACGTCATCACCTGCTCGCGCTACATGCGCGTGCACGTCGCCAACGTGTTCGGCGTCCGGCCGTCGAAGATCACCGCGATCCCCAACGGGATCGACCCGCGCGATCTCGAGCCGGTCGACGCCGATCTGCCCGCGCTCCGAGCGCGCTACGCGGAGCCCGATGAGCTGCTCGTGCTGCTGGTCGGGCGCCTCGTCTACGAGAAGGGCTTCCACCTGGCGCTCGACGCGCTCGCCCCGATCGTCCGCCGGCGAGACGGCGTTCGCTTCGTCGTCGCCGGCACGGGCACCGCGGAGGGCGAGCTCAAGCGCCAGGCCGCCAAGCTCGGCCTCGCCCGCCACGGCGTCTTCCTCGGCTGGATCGGCGACGACATGCTCCACTCGCTCTACCGCATCTGCGACCTCTGCATCGTGCCGTCCATCTACGAGCCGTTCGGGCTGGTCGCGCTCGAGGCGATGGCGTCCGGGTGCCTGTGCGTGGTGGCCGACACCGGCGGCCTGCGCGAGGTGGTGCCGGTCGAGGGAACGGTCGGCCTGCGCTTCCCCTCGCGCGATGCTGCCGCTTTGCGCGGCGTGCTCGAACGGGTCCTGACCGACGACGCTTCGCGCCGGCAACTCGTGGCCGAGGCGCGCGAGCACGTGCTGCGGTTCGACTGGGGCGAGGTGGCGCGCCGCACGAACGCCGTCTACGAGACGCTGGCCGGCGCGGTGTCACACGCGGCATGAGTACCGAGAGCACGTACGTCGAGCTTCGCTGTCCGGCGTGTAAGGACCGCTTCGGCGTCGCCGGCGCCACCGGCGACATCGCAATGGGCATGCTCACCAACCAGAACGGCAAGAAGCGCGAGATCAGAACCGTGCTTCAGATCGCCAGCCAGGACGGCGAGTTGCTGCTGTTCCACGGCCGGATGCCGCCGGACGCGATGAAACAGTCGTTCCCTCGGCTGGCATCCCGCTTCCCGCAGGAATGACCAAAGCGCCGATCCCCTGCCGCGCGGTGTTTCTCGACGCCGGCGGGGTGATCGTCCTCCCCGACCGTCAGCTGCTCGCCGGCGCCTTCGCGCGCGCCGGCATCCACATCGACCCATCCGCGGTGCCCCGCGCCCACTACCGCGCCGTCCGCGCCCTCGACCGCGCCACCGGCCTCGGCGCCCCAGCGCCGCCGGGGTATCCGGGCGCGCTCTTTCCCCAGCTTGGAATTGTGCCCGGACGGACGGCGGAAGCGCTCGCGGCGTGGGACCATCTCGCGGAGCGAAGCCGGTCCCGCGTGGTCCTCTGGAGCGAACCGACGCCGGGCGCCATCGACATGATCGCTGCCCTCCAGCGCGCCGGGCTCGCCGTCGTGATCGTCACGAACTCCGACGGCCACGCCGAGGAGAACCTCGCCGCGAGCGGGTTCGCCGGCGTTCCGGTGATCGACTCGGAGGTGGTCGGCGCGGCCAAGCCAGACGTCCGCATCTTCGAGGCCGCGCTCGCCTGCGCCGGCGAGGAGCTTGCCGCGCTGGGCCGGTCCCGCGTCGCGGTCAAGCCATCCGAGGTCGTACACGTCGGCGACACGCTGTCGGCCGACGTCGCCGGCGCCCGCGCCGCCGGCATCACCCCGATCCACTTCGACCCGCTCCGTGCGTGCCGGGCGCGCGACCACCGCCACATCCGGTCGCTCCCCGGGCTCTGGCGACACGTCGGCCCCGCCCGGGACGACCCAGACGATGGCGCCTAAGCCCACACTCGACGACGCGTTGAGCTCGAGAGTGCCGAAAGCCGCGCTACACGGGTCATTTCGGCGCACTCGTGGTGAAGAGTTCGTCGAGTGGTGAGTTAGCCGCCCTAAATTCCGGTGCGTTACGGAACTTCGGAGGCGCGCCACCCAAAACGATCAAGGGCCCGGCGAAATCGCCGGGCCCTCGATCAAAACAGCGTCTGCTTGTCGCAGCGGATTACATCATCCCCGACATGTCGGGCATGCCACCGCCACCGCCACCGTGGCCATCCTTCTCCGGCACCTCGGCGACGATCGCCTCGGTCGTGAGGATGTTCTTGGCGATCGACGCGGCGTTCTGGAGCGCCGAGCGCGTGACCATCGCCGGGTCGATGATGCCTTCCTTGACCAGGTCGACGATCTGACCGTTGGCCGCGTTCAGGCCCTCGCCCTTCTTCGCCTTGCGGACGTCGTTGACGACGACCGAGCCCTCGAGGCCGGCGTTCTCGGCGATCTGACGCATCGGCTCCTCGAGCGCGCGACGCACGATCCGCGCGCCGGTCTTCTCGTCCGGGTCCTCGAACGAATCGAGGTCGAGCGCCTTCTGAGCGACCAGCAGCGCGACACCGCCGCCAGGGACGATGCCCTCTTCGAGCGCGGCGCGCGTGGCCTGCAGCGCGTCCTCGACGCGATGCTTCTTCTCCTTCATCTCGGTCTCGGTGGCAGCGCCAACCTTGACCACCGCGACGCCGCCCGACAGCTTCGCGAGACGCTCCTGGAGCTTCTCCTTGTCGAAGTCGGAGTCGGTGTTCTCGATCTCGGTCTTGATCTGGTTGATCCGGCCCTTGATCGCGTCGGTCTCGCCGGCACCGTCGACGATCGTCGTGGTGTCCTTGGCGATGACCACGCGACGAGCGCGGCCGAGCTGCGAGATCTGCGTGTTCTCGAGCTTGAGGCCCATCTCCTCGGTGATCACCTCGCCACCGGTGAGGATGGCGATGTCCTCGAGCATGCGCTTACGGCGATCGCCGAAGCCCGGCGCCTTGACGGCAACGCCGGTGAAGGTGCCGCGGAGCTTGTTGACCACGAGTGTCGCGAGCGACTCGCCCTCGACGTCCTCGGCGATGATCAGCAGCGGCTTGCCCGACTGGATCGTCTGCTCGAGCACGGGCAGCAGATCGCGGACCGAGCCGATCTTCTGATTGGCGATCAGGATGTAGGGATCCTCGAGGGTCGCCTCCATCCGCTCCTGGTCGGTGACCATGTACGGCGAGATGTAGCCCTTGTCGAACTGCATGCCCTCGGTGAACTCGAGGTCCATGCCGAACGTCTGGCCCTCCTCGACGTTGACCACGCCGTCCTTGCCGACCTTCTCGATCGCGTCGGCGATCACGTCGCCGATCTCGTCATCGCCGGCGGAGATCGTCGCCACGCGGGCGATCTGGTCCTTGCCGGAGATCTCGGTCGACTGCTTCTCGATGTTCTTGACGACGTCGTCGACGGCCTTCTCGATGCCGCGCTTGAGACCAAGCGGGTTCGCGCCGGCGGCAACGTTCTTGAGGCCCTCGCGGACGATCGACTGCGCCAGAACGGTCGCGGTCGTCGTGCCGTCGCCGGCCACGTCGTTGGTGGCCGTAGCCACCTCGCGCACAAGCTGTGCGCCCTGATTCTGGAAGACGTCCTCGACCTCGATCTCGCGCGCGATCGTCACACCGTCGTTGGTGATCGTGGGCGCGCCGAACTTCTTGTCGAGGACCACGTAGCGGCCCTTGGGGCCAAGCGTGACCTTGACCGCGTTAGCTACCGCGTCGACGCCCTGCTCGAGCGCCTTGCGTGCCTCCGCGTCGTACTTCAGTTCCTTGTGTGCCATTTCTGTTTCAGTTCTCCTGGGGGGCGGGGTTACGACTGGACCTTGGCCAGCACGTCGGACTCGCGGAGGACGAGGAGCTCCTCGCCGTCCACCTTGATCTCGGTTCCGCCGTACTTGCTGTAGAGGACCTCGTCGCCTTCTGCGACGTCGAGCGGAGTACGCTTGCCGGTGTCCTCGTTGACCTTGCCATCGCCGACCGCGAGAACCTTGCCCTTCTGGGGCTTCTCCTTGGCCGTGTCGGGCAGAACGATGCCACTGGCGGTCGTCTCCTCCTCCTCGATCGCTCGCACGATCAACCGATCGCCGAGGGGCTTGAGCTTCATGTGATGCAACCTCCGGTTGGAAGGGAATGAGCCGGTGTTTAGCCTTGGCACTCCTCCCACGAGAGTGCCAACCCGCAATATAGCTTGTCCCCGGGGGGTTTCAAGGATTTTTTGGCACTCGGTGGCCTAGAGTGCCAATTGGCCGCCTCCGGCGGCATCCATGGGGCCGGTTCCGCCGGACATCCATGCCCGGCGGGCGTGATCGCGATCCCCTGGCCGTGCTTGGACGCCCAGCGGGATAGCGGCGGGCACCTGGAGAGGAGTGCGGTCGTCCCGGGGGCGGATCGCGGTCCGCCAGCATGCACAACATGACAACGAAGCGTGTCCGGCGCGACCGTGGCAGATCTCGCATGCCCCACATGCCTCACATGCCACGGTCCCCGAATCGCGGCTGAATTGTCAGGTTATGCAGGTTCCGGGCACGCCCGCCCGGCCCCGCGACCCCGCGACTACACGAAGTTGTATGCGATCGCGGCGCCCAGGCCCTTGACCGGCACGCGGGTGCCCAGCTTCAGCGACGACAGCGAGTAGGTCCCGGTGTCGAGCATTACGCGCAGGCGGTCGTCGTACGGGATCGTGGCGCTCGTCTCGACCGCGTGGCGTCGGAAGTTGGCCTCGATCACGTCGCGGTTGCCGGCGTGCCGGCCCGTCGGCGCCTGGTTCAGGACAAGGGTCCCCTGCTCGAGTTGGAGATACCGAAGCGCCCCGAGCACGCCAGCCGCGGTCACCCACTCGGGCGTGGTGATGACCACGGTCTGGTCAGCTCGATCGACCGCGAACTGCGCGAGCGGGTCGGTGATGCCGGTGCCGAGGTCGAGGATCACTACCTCGTAGAAGCGCTCGAGGAAGTCGAGCAGCCGGCTGTAGAGCCCGGGCGTCATCTGCGCCATGACCTCGGCGTGGGCCGGCGCGCCGAGCAGGTGAAGGCCGGTGGGGAGGCGGGCGACGTACGGGTTGAGCTCGGCCGGCGAGTCGATCTGGGTCGAATCGGCGAGCAGGTTCCCGAGCACGAACGAGATCGTGGTCTTACCGACGCCACCCTTGGGCGAGATCACCGCCACCGTGTTCGGGCGGGTCATGTTGGGCGCGTGCGCGAGTTGCTCGTCGACCGACCACTCGCGGCGCTGCAGCTCGCTCGAGAGCGTCATCTTCAGCCACGTCGTGAACCGGGTCATCGGGCCCGTCGACAGGGGTCGGCCAGCGCGCATCGGCTGCGCGTACACGTCGCGTCGCGACATCGTCGGCCGGGGCGCGGTGCTGCCGATCAGCTCCTCGGGCGGCGCGTCCGCGCCAACCCCCGACAGCCCGTTGACGTTCGGAATCGAAGCCGTCTCCTGGGCCGGCTCGAGCTCCCCGCCCTGCGCTTGCCCGACTCCCTTGAGGGTTCCAGGTTCCACCGCTGCCTCCTCTTAGCCGCTGACGCGAGAGGACCAGCGCCGACGCACCGCTGATGCAGGTCAAACCCGGCCCCGGCACCAGAGTTGTGGCACCGGCGTGCGAGGCCAGAGCACCTGCCATCATCGGCTGGGGATGAGCGCCGCAACCCGGTTTTTCTGTGCCTGCTTGGCTTGTGCTTTCCTCGCCGGTTGCGGGGGGAGTGGCGGGAGCAGCAGCTCCAACCAGCAACAGATCGCAGGTGTGTTCAGCGCGGTCGACACCGCGATGGCTCGTGGCGATTACGCGGGTGCCTGCTCGCACTTCTCCGCCCGCCAGCAGGCCAACATCACCGCCGGGGCACGCAAGGCCGGACTGAACGTCACGTCATGCGCCAGCGCGCTCACGTCGCTGATCAAGCTCACCGGAATCACGCGCGCCCAGCTCGCGCAGACGTTCGGCGGCGCGGCGACGCCCAAGGTGCACTCGGTGTCTGTGCACGGTAACCAGGCGACGGTCACCTTTACCGACAGCGTCAACGGCCACTCCTACACCGAGACCGACGCGCTCGTGCGCGAGGACGGTGAGTGGAAGGCCGATCGGATCCTGAAGCGCACCCAGGCCGGGTGAACCGGCGCGCGGCCCCTTAGAGGCCGTGCAGGTACGTGTGGATCAGCGGGTCCCCGACCAGCGCCGCGACGATGCCGCCGGCGGCCAGGAACGGCCCGAGCGGCAGCTGCGTCTTGCGCGCCGCGCGCACGCCGACGCGACGCGCGATCACGACGCCCACGCTGAGGCTCCCGAGCAGGGCGAGCAGCAGCGCAACGATCACAGCCGGCCCGAGATAGAGCCCCATCACGGCGAGTAGCTTGACGTCGCCCATGCCGAGGCCGGCGGGGTTGACGAGCGCGGCGATCAGCAGGAAGCCGCCCGCAATCGCGGCCCAGAGCAGGCGCTTGGGCTCGCCGGCCGGGTCGAGCGCGAGGCCGAGCGCCAGCCCGACCAAGGCGGCCGGACCGGTGATCCGGTTCGGGATGATCCGGCGGTCGATATCAATCAGCGCGCAGGGGACGAGCACCAGGACCAGCACTCCCCGGAGCACGGCGTTGGCCGACGAGCTCTGGACGGCGGCGACGGCGGCGGTGAGGAGCGCGGTCGCGGCGATCACCGCCGGCGATCGCAACCACCTATGCGCGCGCTCGCCGTTGCTCTCCTCGCCCACGAGGCGAGGTTCGTTGCTCCCCTCGCCCACGAGGCTAGATTCCTCCCCGGCGGCGCCCGAGGCGCTGCGTTTGCGCTCTGCGGTCGACATCGGCGGCGATTCGCGCCGGTGGCGGCGCGGTCCGAGTTTACGCCGCGACGCCTGGTCGTCGGCGCGAGGAAAGAGAACCCGTTCTCCTGGTAGCGCACCCAACCGGCCGGGGTCGTGCCGCCGGGTATCGAGGTCGGCGGCCCGGGCGGGATCGCGGCAGCGAAATTGAGTGGGTGCGTCTGCGTCGAAGTCGTCGCGGTCGCGGTCGTGGTCGCGGACGCCGATGCGGACGCGGCGGCCGTTCTCGTCCTCGGAGCTGTGCTGGACGTGCTCGACGAGGCGGAGCCGCAGCCGGCGACCAGCGCCGCCAGCAGCATCCCGAGCGCGAGTCTTGGTGAGATTCCTTGTGCCATTGGCCGCCGTCCTCCCGCGTTTCGGGAGCCTCAGCCTACGTCCGGATCAGCCGGGTCGAGCCTCGGCGCAGCGGCGCTTCTCGGCCACCGGCGCTCCCACCACAAGAAGTAGGCCTCGGCCGGCGCATTGTCCGAACGGACGAGTCGCTCCCGGCCCTAAGGACCCAGGCCGCCCGGTTGCGGACCTACCCGAGGTTGGGCCCCCACGCGCCCCGAAGTGGGGCCCCTCGGCTCTAGCGACGCAAGATGGGTTCTGGCTCAATGCAGCTATGCAGTTGGGCGGACCCAAGATCAAGATTCCGGCCCGGCGGGCGGCACAGGGAATCGCGTCGGCACCGCTGATGGCAGCGCTCGCGATCGTCTCGATCGCGATCACGCTCGTCGTCGCGCTCGGGACCGTCCGCGACGGACGGCTGCCGGCCAGCGGATCGATGGGACTGGTGTGTGCCCTAGTGCTGGCCGCGGTCGCCGTGGCCGAAGCTTCCCGTCCCGCCCGCTCGGAGCGGATGCGCCGCCGGAACGTGCATCCGCGGGCGTCGCCGGACGACCTTGCCGCCGACGACGTGTCGATCGCGTCGCGCTGGCCATAACTGCGTTCTACGCAGCCTGGGGGCGGACCTCGTGCTTCCGACCGGCCGAGGTCCGCCGCCTGTCGGTTCCAGTGAAGGCTAGTTTCGGGCCGCGCCCAGCCCGTGCATTCGGTCGCGCAACTCGGGCGGGTTCTCGATGATCTGGGAGAAGCGCACGACGGTCACCGTGTCGTCCATCGACACCTTGCGACCGTAGATCTGCTCGAGGAAGTGGATCATCTCATCCACGCGGCGGAACTCCGGGTTGTCGTGCTCGATGTCGCGAGGAGACAGGTCACGAACCCGTTTGACCTCGACCTGGTCGATAACCGCGTTGAAGATCTTCTCGCGAGGCGAGTGTTGGTAGCCGATGGTCACCAGCACGCAGTCGTTCTTGCGGTACTTATGTGACTTGTCGCCGAGACGGATGGTGGCGGTCTTGCGGCCGCGGCGAAGCTGGTCGGCGAAGACCGACGAGTAGAAGTTAAGGACGCGCACGGGCGCCAGCCTACCGATCCGAGGACAAGCGCGACAACGCGCGCCGGACGATTTCGCGCTCGCCGGGGTAAGTGAGCGCCTCGACGGCCTCCTCGAGCGGCATCCAACGCGCTTCCTCGATCTCGTGATCGTGGTCCTCGAGGCTGCCCGAGCGATATTCGAACAGGTAGAAGACAACCCGTTTGGCGCGGCGGCGCCCACGCCGCTCGTAGTTGTATTCGACGTCACCGAGCTTGTCGATCAACTCCGCGGTGACGCCGGTCTCCTCGGCCACCTCGCGCTTGGCGGCCGCCTCGGGCGTCTCACCCTCGTCGAGGTGGCCCTTGGGCAGCCCCAGCACTCGACGGCGAGTCGCGTCGCGCTTCATCGGCACGATCACGATCACCTGGTTGTTGTGGACGACAGCCCCGCCTGCCGACAGTTCGATCTCCGCTTCAGGGCTAGTAGACGTATCGTCCGAGCGCCTCTGGCTCATGAACGGTGAGCTTTCCCCGTCCCTGGGTAATTATTCCTGCACGTTCGAGCACGGCCAGGAACCGGCTCGCCGATTCGCGCGAGGAACCGGCAAGCTGGGCGAGCTCCGCTTGCGTCGCGGTGATCACCACATCGTGCTCGGCACCGCCCTCCGCGCGAGCGGTCGAGACCATGTCCGCGAGCACCGCGGCGACCCGGCTCTGGACTGTCTGGAACGACTGACGGGCGAGGCGCTCGTTGGTCTCGCGCAGCCGGCGACCGAGCGCTGCGATCAGCTTCACCGAGATGTCCGGATACTCCCGCAGCAGCCGGTGCATGTCCGCGCTGAGAATCGCGATCGCATCGGTCCCCTCGACCGACTCGACGGTCGCCGATCGCCGCTCGCCGTCGAGCATCGCCATCTCGCCGAAGATTTCGCCGGGACCGAAGTGAGCGAGCGTGATCGAGCGGCCGTCGGGATGCTCGCGGACCGCGCGCGCCCGGCCGGAGCGCACGACGTAGCAGGTGCTGCCCTCGTCGCCCTCCTTGAACACGACCTCGCCGGCCTCGAACCGTTGGGGCACCGTCACCTGCGCCACGCGCTCGAGCTCCTCGGACGAGAGCGTCGCGAAGAACGGAACGCGGTGCAGCAGCGCGATCGTGTCCTCGCTGCTCGAAGGCATCGTCTGCATGCATACCACACGCTCGCCCGCCGGCGGGCTTTGCGGTTAGGTCAGACCGAGTCGAGCGCCTGCTCGCGGCGCCGGCGCCGGAGCGCCAGCCCCACCCACCACGCGAGCGCGATGACGAGGGCGATCGGCGTCAGCGCGGCGAGCGCGATCAGCGCCACGCCGGCCACCACGGTCAGGACGTGGCCGGCGTCGTGCGCGGCCTTGCCGATCGTGAAGCCGCCACTTCCATGGGTGACCGGCGGCGGCACCACCCTGGCCTGCACGCTGACATATACCTGGCTGTAGTTCACCTGGTGGTTGAGTCCGTTGAGCGTCGCCTGATCGCTCGAGATCGACGCCTCGGCGTCGTGGATCTGAGCCGTGATGCTGTCGACCTGCTCGGTGGTGACAGCGTTCGCGAGTTGCTTGAGCAGCGAGGTCCTGAGAGCCCGTGCGTCGGCCAGCGCGCGAGTCGCCGCCCCGTACTGGTCGGTGATGTCCTGGCTCGAGTCGGTGCGCGAGACGACCTGTGCGTAGTTGAGCGACGACAGCGCGGTCATGGTCTGCCCCAGCGACCCGCTGGGCACGCTGAGCTCGAAGCTCGCGTTGCCGCCGGGTCCACCTTGGGTGACCGACGAGTTCTGGACGATTCCGTTGACCTGGCCGATGAGGTTGTAGATCTCCTGCGCCACGTCGTCGATCCGGTTCGCCGCCGTAGTCAAGTTGAGCTGCGCCCCCTGCACGACCTTCCGGCCGGTCGTGGGTGGCTGGAGCGGCTGGCCCGCGGAGGCACCGTTAGCCACACTTCCGGACGACGACGCCGCGCTGCCGGACGAGGACGCCGAATTCGCGGACGATGGGGTCGTCGAGGACAGCGCCTTGGCGCTCCGATACGCGGGCGGACTAGACGCAGCGCTGCTCGCCGCCGAGGTCACGCTCTCCGACGCCGAAGACGAAGACACACTTGACGACCCGCCGCCACCCCCGACGAACGCGACCGCCGCGACGACCGCCACGCCGGTAGCGGCGACCGCGCCCA
The DNA here is from genome assembly GCA_963701945.1 of uncultured Solirubrobacterales bacterium. Lineage (GTDB taxonomy): Bacteria > Actinomycetota > Thermoleophilia > Solirubrobacterales > Solirubrobacteraceae > Palsa-465. The sequence continues at coordinate 199,361 of CAVPBV010000011.1, forward strand.
CCGCCTGCCAGGCGCGCGACCAGTTCCGCTTGCCTCGCTTCTTCGGAGCACCCAGCGGCGCGAACCGCCGCTCGACCTTGCCGTCCAGCGACTGCGCGAACGCCGGCGGAACCTCCGGCCGGTCGGACGCCAGCAGCAGAGCGATCTCGGCGATCTCCGCGTAGCGACCGTCGACCGGCTCGCCTGCGAGCGTGGCGTCGATCGCGTCCAGCGTGGCGGCGATCTCGGGGTCGATCGGATCTTGGTCAAGCAGTGGCATTACAGGCCTTCCGGAGCTTTTCCATCGTGCGGTACAGCAAGGTGCCGGCGTTCGACTCGCTGATCCCGAGCACTCGGGCAAGTTCAGCGTTCGACATCCCGGCGTGGAATTTCAGCGCGACGATCTCCCGCTCCCGGGCGGGCAGCTTGGCGAGCGCGGTCTGGACCGCGGTGCGGCGCAACGCGACCTCGGCATCATCGCCGGCGTCCTGCTCGGTTACGTCCTCGGGGTCGGTCACGAGCGACGCGACCCGTCGGCGCCGGCGAAGCTCGTCGAGCGCCGCGTTCCGAGCGATACCGAACAGCCACGCTCGCTCCTCACCGCGGCGTCGATCGAACGTCCGCCGGCGCCGGTAGGCCCGCTCGAATGCGAGCGCCGTGATGTCCTCGGCGGCGGCCGGATCGCGCAACAGCGTCGACACGTACGCGTAGATGTCATCGCGGCTCGACCGGTACAAGGACTCGAACCGCTCCCACGAGCTGTCCCTGGTTCCAGACGCCGGCGCCATCAAGGTCTCGCTCACACCGTCACTACGCGCAGGCGATGGATCCATCACACGGCTACCTCACGCCAGCGCCCCGAATAGCCGCGGATCGTTCGTGATCACACCCGTGACCCCGAGCGCGTGGAGCGCTCGCAACCGTGGCAGCTCGTCGACCGTCCACACGTACACCTCGCCGCCCGCCCGCCGCACGCTGCGCACGAGCGCGGGCGTCACGAGCCGCCAGTGCACCATCAGCGCGTCGCACTTTTGCGCCCTGATCGCCCGCGCGGCTCGCCACGGGAGCACAAGCCGGAGCGCCTGCACGGCGACGAGCGCCACCAGCGACGTCCTGCGCGAGCGGAACGGATCCTTGGTCACCTTCGGCACCGACCAGCCGAGCCTGACCGTCGCGTCGGCGGCACGGAGCAGCTCGAGGCTTGACCGGTACTGGCTCGAGATCAGCGCGCGGTCGAGCACGCCGGCGTCGCGCAGCGCATCGAGCACGCGCAGCTCGTAGCCGGGCAGCTTGAGGTCGACGTCGAGCTCGATGCCGGCGAACCGATCGCCTGCGAAATAAGCGAGCGCCTCCTCGAGCGTGTGCGGCACGCGGCGCGCCGCGTCCTCGTAGTCGTGCGCGAGGATCAGCCGATCTCCGTGCGACTCGGGCAACACGTCGAACTCGATCATGTCGACGCCGGCCGCGAGCGCGGCGTCGAAGCTCGCGTACGTGTTGCCGGGGGCGATCAGGTCGGCGCCCTTGTGCCCGACCCGGCGCAGCCGCGCCCGCCCCGCCCCGTGACTCCCGTCTAGCTCTGACATCCCGGGCACCAGTATGTCGTCCGGTTCGCGTCGCCCTGCCCACGCGACTTGATCGGACCGCCGCACCGAGGGCACGGACGGCCCGCAAGCCCGTACACCTGCGGCTGAATCGCACGATGGCCGATGGTCGCGGAGCGCATCATCCGCGGCCGGGTCGCCTCGATAATCGCGACAAGCTCGCCGTCTGCGACCGAGCCAAGCGCGCGCCACGGGTCGACGCGGGCCTCCCAGCAGCCCTCGGCCTTCCAGATGTTGCCGACGCCGGCGACGTTGCGCTGGTCGAGCAGCGCGTCGCCGAGCGGCCGCGTCGGATCGTCAGCGCGAACCCGCGCCACGAACCGCGCGAAGTCGAACTCGTCCGCGAGCACATCCGGGCCGAGCGCGGCCAGTCGCTGATCGAACCGGGTCCGCCCTTCGGTCATCAGTTCGAGCAGCGGACCGTCGAACTCGACCACTTCCTGGTCGCCGGCCCGGAACACGATCCACGCCCGCCTCGCGGAGCGTCCCCACCGACGGCCAGGCCCGTACACGCCCCACACGCCGACCATGCCCAGATGCGAGTGCAGGACCAAATCCCCTTCGAACCGGATAAACAGGTGCTTGCCGTGGGTGTCGACGCTGCGGACCGCGCGGCCCTCCAGACGCGACGGCCAGCGGTCGAGCGCGTGCCGCGGGTGCGGAGTCCTGATCTCATCGGGGACCTTCCCCTCGAGCACGGGGCGTATGCGGTTGGCCGCGTAGGCAATCGTGTCGCCCTCGGGCACGCGCTGATTCCCTCGCTCAGACGCTCATGCGCTCAACGTCAGCCGGCGCGGTCCTTCTTGGAACCCGAGCCTCACGAGCGCCTCGCCGAGCCGCGAGTCGAGTGCCGACGCGCCGTCAACCTTCTCGAGCGCCAGGCGCTTGACACGACCGCCGCGCACGGCCTCGACGAGCGCCGCGAGCGCCGGTTCCAGGCGCGGGTCGTCCGCTTCGACCAGCGTCTGCAGCGCGCGACCACCCCGTTCGAGATACACGATCGGGTCGCCGGCGGCCAACACGACGTAAGCCCCTGGAACGCGGGCCACCCGCCGCGACTCGGTGGTTGTCGGCCACGCGAGCGCCGCGCCGTACGGCTGCGCCGGATCAACGGCCGCGAGCACGATCGGCGACGCGTCGTCATCCTTCTGCGCGCGCAGGCGCTCGACCGCTCCGGGCAGCGCGAACTGGGCCCCGCCCAGTCCCTCGACGAAGTATCCGCGGCGCGCCACGCCCAAGGTCTCCAGCTGCGAGAGCTCGGGATAGATCGCCGAGAACCCACCCGGCACTCCCTCGGCTCGCACCTGCTCGCGGGTGAGGATCCCGTAGCGCTCGAGCAGCAACTCCGCGAGCGCGCGGCGCCGCGCGGGCGGATCGACCTCGGCGCGGAACAGCGATTCGGTCAGCGACCAGCGGCCCTGCACCTGTGCTGAGGCGCCGGCGCCGCGCCGGCGCGAGGCGAACCGCCCGGGCCGGGCCGAGCCCCGACCGCGCTCGCGCTGGGCTCGGGCGAGCGTCAGCCGCGGGGCGCGCAACGGCGCGAAGGCGTCGTTCGTCGCCTCGCCCGCCCAGGCGAGGTCCCACAGGGCCTCCTGGATCTCCTCGGGGGCGAGGTCGACGTCGACGAGCAGGTCGGTAAAGAAGCACGCGCCCGCGGCCAGCCGCGCCCGCACCGCCTCGTGCGCGGGCGAATCCGAAGGGACCGCGCCCTTCTGCGGCGGCGGGCCGAGCACCGGCAGGTCCTCGCGGAAGTACAGCGCGACCCGCCCCGACGAGCGCCCGAGCGCGCCGGCCCCGATCCACACGAGCTCGCCGCTCGCGCACAGCTGGTCGATCCACGCCGGCGAGTACGCGCCGGCTCGGCGCGGCAGCACATCGCGCTCCCACACGTCGGCCGGGACGGCCAGCCCTTGGAGCGACACGAGCACCTCGCGCAGGCGGTCGACGCCCGCGCCGGTCGCCGGGTGGCGGTCGACTCCCTGCCACCCGGGCAGGAAGCGGGCGAGCATCCGCGGGTCGACCGGTTCGACTTCCTTGCGGAGCACCGCGAGCGAGGCGCGGCGCAGCCGTCGCAGTACCTCGGGGTCGCACCACTCGCGCTCGGTACCGCCCGGGCGGAGCTCGCCCCGGATCAGGTCCCCGCCGCGCTCGAACGCGGACAGCACCGCGCCGCAGTCGACGCCGTACCGCGCGCGCACATCGTCCGCGGTGAACGGACCGTGCGTCGCCGCGTAGCGCCGGACCAGGCGCGCGAGCGCGTCGGGCACGTCCTCGAGGAACGCCGCCGGCAACCCTCCGGGTGGCGCCGCCCCGAGCGCGTCGCGGTACAGCCCGGCGTCGGCGGCGTCGATCCAGCGCTCCTCGCCGGCAAGCCTGATCTTGATCGTCCGCCGCTCTCGCAGCAGCTCCTCCAACATCCTTGCGGCGTCCAGCCCCTCGACGACTCGGAGCTGCGCCTCGGCCACCGTCAGGTCGCCGACGCCGCGAACGACGTCGTGTAATCCGTCGCGGCTGGTGGCCTGCCGGATCTCGGACCGAAACTGGAGGTCGTCCTCGACCTGCTCAAGCGCGCCGGGGTCGATCAGGTCGCGGAGCTCCTCCTGCCCGAGCAGCTCGCGCAGCAACTCGCGGTCGAGCGACAGCGCCGCCGCCCGGCGCTCGGCGTTCGGCGTGTCGCCCTCGTACATGTACGTCGCGACGTAGTCGAACAGAAGGCTCGAGGCGAAGGGAGACGCGGTCGCGGTCTCGACCTCGACCAGCGTCAGCTCGCGGCGGTGAAGCGCGGTCAACAGCTCGACCAGCCCGGGGACGTCGAGCACGTCGCGCAGGCACTCGCGGTAGGTCTCGAGGATGATCGGGAACTCGCCGTACTTCTTCGCGACCTCGAGCAGCGACTGGGACTTGAGCCGCTGCTGCCAGAGCGGCGTTCGCCGGCCCGGCATCGCCCGCGGGATCAGCAGCGCCCGAGCGGCGTTCTCGCGGAAGCGCGCGCCGAACAGGGCGCTCGCGGACAGCTCGGCAACGACGGCGTCCTCGACCTCGTCGGGCTCGAGCATCACGAGGTCGGCGCCCGGCGGCTCCTCGGCGTCGGGCAGGTGGACGATGATCCCATCGTCGGACCAGATCGCGTCGGACTCGAGCCCGAGCTGGTCCCGGATCCGCGCGCTCAGCGCCAGGCCCCAGGCCGCGTGGACGCGTCCGCCGAACGGGCTCAGGATGCACAGCCGCCAATCGCCGATCTCGTCGCGGAAGCGCTCGACGACGATCGCCCGGTCCGACGGGATCACGCGCGTGGCGTTCTGCTGCTCGCGTAGGAACTCGACCAGGTTGTTCGCGGCGCGCCCGTCGAGGTCGTACTCGCGCTCGAGCACTTCCGCGGGTTGCTCGACGGCCCAGCGCGAGAACGCGCCGATCGCTTCGCCGAGCTCCTTGGGCCGCCCGACGCCGTCGCCCTTCCAGAACGGGACCGCGCCGGGGAGTCCGGGCGCCGGCGTGACGATCACGCGGTCGCGCCCGATCTCCTCGATCCGCCAGGTGCTCGCCCCGAGCAGGAACGTCTGACCGGGCCGGGCCTCGTACACCATCTCCTCGTCGAGCTCGCCGACGCGGCGGCCGTCCGGGAGCGTCACGCTGTACAGACCCCGGTCGGGGATCGTGCCCGCGTTGGTGACCGCGAGCTGGCGGGCCCCTTTCCGCGCCCGGATCGTGCCCTTGACGCGATCCCACACGATCCGCGCCCGCAACTCGGAGAACTCGGAGCTGGGGTAGCGCCCGTCGAGCATGTCGAGCACGTTCTCGAGCTGGGTCCGGCTGAGCTCGGCGTACGAATGCGTCCGCGTCACCAGCGCGTACAGATCGTCGACCGGCACCGGCCGGTCCTCTGGCGCCGCCGCGGCGATCGCGACGATCTGCTGCGCGAGGACGTCGAGCGCGTTGCGCGGGACCACCGTCGTCTCGATCGCGCCCTCGCGCATGCGGCGGGCCACGACCGCGCACTCGAGCAGGTCGGCGCGGAACTTGGGGAAGATGCGGCCGCGGCTGACGTCGCCGACCGAGTGCCCCGCGCGGCCGATCCGCTGCAGCCCGCGTGCCACCGACTTGGGCGACTCGACCTGGATCACGAGGTCGACCGCGCCCATGTCGATGCCGAGCTCGAGCGACGAGGTCGCCACCAGGCACGGCAGCTCGCCGGCCTTCAGCATCTCCTCGACCACCTGGCGCTCCTCGCGCGCGAGCGAGCCGTGATGGGCCCGCGCGATCTCGTGCTCGGCGAGCTCGTTCAGCCTGAGCGCGAGGCGCTCGGCGCCGCGGCGGTTGTTGACGAACAGGATCGTCGAGCGGTGGGCGTTGACCAGATCGACCAGCTCGGGATAGATCGCCGGCCAGATCGATCGGCGTGTCGCCTCGCCGCCGGCCAGGGGGTCCAGATCCGCCCCCCGAGTTTGCGCAGCAAACTCCCAAGGGAGTCGCCCCCCGGGCGACTCCCCGAGTCGCCCCCCGGGCGACTCCCCAGGCTCCACCATCGAGTCGACCGGGACCATGATTTGCAGGTCGAGCTCCTTGCGGATCCCGGTGTCGACCAGCCGGCACGTCCGCCGTGGCCCGACCAGGAAGCGGCCGATCTCCTCGAGCGGGTTCTGCGTCGCCGACAGGCCGATCCGCTGCACCTCGCGTCCGGCCGCCTCGGTCAGCCGCTCGAGCGTCAGCGCCAGGTGCGCCCCCCGCTTGGTCGACGCCACCGCGTGGATCTCGTCGACGATGCACGACTCGGTCCCGGCGAACAGCTCCTGCGCGCGGCCGGTCAGCATCAGGTAGAGCGACTCCGGCGTCGTGATCAGGATGTCGGGTGGCTCGCGCAACATCGCCTGGCGCTCGCGCTGGGGCGTGTCGCCGGTACGGACGGCCACCCTCAGGTCGGCACCGATCCCACGCAGGGGCACGCGCAGGTTGCGGTCGATGTCATAGGAGAGCGCCTTGAGCGGCGAGACGTACACGAGGCCGATCCGTCGGTCCGCGCCACCGGCCCCTCCGCGACCGGAGCCTTCGCGCCCCTCCTCCACCCGGCCTGGCTGGCTGGCCAGCTTGTCTATCGCCCACAGGAACGCGGCCAGTGTCTTCCCCGATCCGGTCGGCGCCGAGATCAGGACGTGCTCGCCCGACGCGATCGCCGGCCACGCCTGCTCCTGCGCCGGCGTGGGCTCGGTAAACGCGGCTTTGAACCACTCACGGGTGCGTGGGCTGAACTGCTCGAGGGCCACCAGCCGAGCGTAGCGAGCCGGGGCCCTGGCGCCGGGCGATCTAGGACCGTTTGTGACCGCGAACTTTGGCGATCAAGGTGGCATATACGCACCCTCAGCGCCAAACCTCGTCAGCTGGCCAATTCCCTCGCCCTCTCGAACACCTCGTCGATCATCGGCTCGGTGAGCTTGCCGGTGAACGTGTTCTGCTGGCTCGGATGGAAGCAACCCACCAGCGTGTAGCGGTCAATCTCGACCTCGGCGCCGTGCCCGAATTTCGGGCGGGGCCGCGGCACTGCGAGATCACGCGCCGCCAGCACGCGCAGCGCCGCGTCCCACGCGAACGACCCGAGCGCCACGATCACCCGGACCGACTCGAGCAGGCGCAGTTCACGCACGAGATACGGCAGACAGTTGTCGCGCTCTTCGGGAGTCGGCTTGTTGGCCGGAGGAGCGCACCGCACCGCGGCCGTGATGTAGCACCCGCTCAGTCGTAGCCCGTCGTCGCGCGCCACCGAAGTCGGCTGGTTCGCGAACCCGGTCCGGTACAGCGACCCAAACAGCCAGTCGCCCGAGCGGTCGCCCGTGAAGATCCGCCCCGTGCGGTTTCCCCCATGGGCCGCCGGCGCAAGTCCGATCACGAGCACCTCGGCCTCGGGATCGCCGAAGCCCGGGAGCGGCTTGCCCCAGTACTCCTCGGATGCGAACGACGCACGCTTGACGCGCGCCACCTCCTCACGCCAGGCGACCAGCCGCGGGCAGCGCCGGCACGAGATGACCTCCCGCTCGAGCTCGCGGAGGCCGGCCCGGTTCAAGCCTTCAGTGCCCGTCCGTAGTGGCGTTCGTAGTACTCGCGGTACGCGCCCGAGCGGATCGGCTCCCACCACCACTCGTTCTCGCGATACCACTCCACCGTCCGCGCCAGCCCCTCAGCAAACCGGACCTGCGCCTGCCAGCCAAGCGCCTTCAGCTTCTCCGCGGACAGGGAATACCGGCGGTCGTGCCCCGGGCGATCGGTCACGAACTCGATCAACGACTCATCCCGGCCAGTCAACTCCAGAATCCGGCGAACCACCGTCAAGTTGTCGCACTCATCCGGCCCGCCGCAGTTATAAACCTCGCCCGGCACCCCATACGCCAGCGCGTGGCCGATCCCGCGCGCGAAGTCCTCCACGAACAACCAGTTCCGCACATTCTTCCCATCCCCGTACACCGGCAGGCGATCCCCCGCCAACGCGTTGAGGATCATGAGCGGGATCAGCTTCTCCGGATACTGATGCGGCCCGTAATTGTTTGAGCCCCGGCAGATAACGGTCTCAAGCCCGTACGTTTGGAAGTAACTTGAGACCAGCAGATCCGCGCCGGTCTTCGTCGCGCTATAAGGGCTCGAGGGCTGAAGCGGCGACTCCTCGGTGAACGACCCCGTCTCGATCGACCCGTACACCTCATCAGTCGACACCTGCAGGTAACGCAAACCCCGCTCCCGCGCCGCCTCCAGCAGCACATGCGTGCCCTGCATGTTCGTCACGATGAACTCCTCAGGACCCGAGATCGACCGATCCACATGCGTCTCCGCCGCGAAATTCACAACCGCCTCAACATCACCAATCGCGGACGCCACCGCAGCCGGATCCTCAATCGCACCCTGCAGAAACGTAATCTCAGACTCGACCTCCCTGAGATTCTCCCGACGCCCCGCATACGTCAACTTGTCAAGCACCGTCACCCGATCGCCATGCTCACGCACCCGCTCACGCACGAACGTCGACCCAATGAACCCCGCCCCACCACACACGAGCAATTTCATCTCGCATTCACCCCCCGCGTGACCGATGTGTACTCGGCGAGCCCCTCGTGCCAATCGGGCAGCGCCGGCGCCTCATCGCCGCGCTCGGAGCGGAGCACGCTGTAGGCGGGGCGCGTCGCCGGCCGCGGCATTTCGGCCGTTGTGCACGGCTTGACCTCGCATCGGAGCCCTGATCCGGCCACGATCGCGCGCGCGAACTCGTACCACGAGCACGACCCGCCGCCGGCCACGTGCACGATCCCGAGCGGGCGGCGCGCCGCGAGGTCCAGCAGGGCCGATGACAGGTGTCCGGTGTACGTCGGACAGCCGACCTGGTCGTCGACCACGTTCAGTTCGTCGCGCTCGGCCGCGAGCCGCAGGATCGTCGCCGGGAAGCACGGACCGCCAGCGCCGAACAGCCACGACGAGCGCACGATCGTGTAGCGCTGGGGCGCTGCCGCGGCCACCTCGTGTTCGCCTTGCAGCTTCGAGCGGCCGTAGGACGACACCGGCCCGACCACGTCGGATTCGAGGTAGGGCGAACGCTTGGTGCCGTCGAACACGTAGTCACTCGAGACGTGGATCGTCCAGGCGCCCGCGGCCGCAGCCGCGCGGGCGACGTTGCCGGCGCCGGCGCCGTTGATCGCGAGTGCCTCATCCGGCGAGGTCTCAGCCCCGTCGACGTCGGTCCACGCGGCGCAGTTGAACACGACGTCCGCGCCCGAGGAGTTCAGCGCGTCGTCGACGGCGGCCTGATCGGAGATGTCGAGATCGGCCCGCGGGAGCGCCACCGCTTCGTGTCCGGCGCTCTTCGCGGCGGCGACCAGATCCTGCCCGAGCATCCCGGCCGCGCCGGTGATCACGAAATGCATCGGGTGGAAGGGTAGATGGATGCGCGATGATGCCGCCGTGACCCAGACTGACACCACACCCCGAGCAGTCCGGATCGTGGCTGCCGGCGGCACGATCGCGATGCGCGGCGAGCGTGCCGTGCCCGCGCTCGACGCGGCCGACCTCGTCGAACAGCTTCCGCAGGTCGCCGGCTTCCGGCTCGAGGCCGAGACCGTGCTCTCGCTGCCGAGTACGTACCTGACGCTGGCCGACGCGCTCGATCTCGCGCGCCGCGCGTCCGCCGCCGCCGCGAGCGGCGAGGGCGTCGTGCTCACGACCGGCACGGACACGATGGAGGAGGTGGCGGTCGTGTGTGCGCTGATTTACGGCGGCGAGGCTCCGATCGTGATCACCGGCGCCAACCGCCCGGGCAGCGCCCCCGGCGCCGACGGACCGGCCAACCTGCTCGACGCAATCATCCTGGCGCGCGCGCCGGCCGCCGCCGGACTCGGCGTCGTCGTGGCGTTCGGCGGCGAGGTCCACGCCGCGATGACCGTCCGCAAGATCGACAGCACCGGCCCGGTGGCGTTCGGCTCGCCGACCGCCGGCCCGGTCGGGCGGATCGTCGAGGGTCGGGTGTGGCTGCACGCGACGCCGCGCCGGCCGGTCCCGATGCCGGTGCAGCGGCTCGCTCACCGGGTTTCGACCGTGACCACCGGGCTTGGCGACGACGGCGCGATGCTGCGCCACGCGTCCGATGTCAGCGACGGCGTCGTCCTGGTCGCACTCGGCGCTGGCCATCTGTCGAAGGAGGTCCTAGCCGAACTTCGTCGCGCGGCCGAGCGCGTGCCGGTCGTGATCACCTGCCGCCCCGACCGCTCCTCGATGCTGTTCTCGACCTACGGCTTCGAGGGGGCCGAGCGGGATCTCCGCGCGAGCGGCGCGATCTGCGCGCCGTTCCTGTCGGCGGCCGCAGCGCGGATGGCCCTCCTGTGCTCGCTGGGCGCGGACCTCGACCGCGCCGGCATCGCGGCCGCGCTCGCGCCGTTCGACGCCGCATAGTCGCGGCGGCCGCGCTCGCGCCGTTCGACGCGGCATAGTCGCGCACGCGGTCGCGACCCGGCCGCGCGAATGCGGTCAAGTTCAGTCCGCGAGTAGCAGTTTCCTCACACGCGTCCGAATCGCACCGGATAGGGTCGCCGGCATGGCTGAACGAACCTCATACACACCGGGAACCTTCTCCTGGACCGACCTCGCCACCACGGATCAGGAGGGCGCCAAGCAGTTCTACGGCGCGCTGTTCGGCTGGGAAGCCGATGACCAGCCGGTCGGCGACGGCATGACCTATTCGATGATGAACATCGCCGGCAAGCCGGTCGCCGCGATCGCGACCCAGCCGCAGCAGCAGCGCGACGCGGGCGTGCCGCCGGCGTGGCAATCCTACGTGACCGTCGAGAGCGCGGATGCCGCCGCCGACAAGGCAAAGGTGCTCGGCGCGTCGGTGCACGCGCCACCGTTCGACGTGATGGACGTCGGGCGCATGGCGGTCATCCAGGACCCCCAGGGCGGGTTCTTCATGGTCTGGGAGCCCAAGCTCCACATCGGCGCGTCGATTGTCAATGCCGCTGGCGCGCTGTCCTGGAACGAGCTCGCCACCGTGGACCTCGATGGCTCAGCGGGGTTCTACCGCGAGCTGTTCGACTGGAAGGTCGAGCCGATCGAAGCCATGGGGATGCCCTACAGCGTGATCACCACGGCCGCCGGCACCAGCAATGGTGGGATGCGCCCCGCGCAGGAGAACGAGCCGACCTACTGGCTCGTGTACTTCGGCACGGATGACATCGACGCGTCGCTGGCCAAGTCCACGGAGCTGGGCGGGACCACGCTGATGGGCCCAATGGACATCGGGATGGGCAAGATCGGCGTGATCCAGGACCCGCAGGGAGCCGTGTTCGCGCTGTTCGCCGGCAATTTCGACGCCTGACGGACTAACGCGCCGGCACCTGCCGGCCGACATACTCGAAATATGCGCCGAGTTGGTTCAGCGCTAGCGGTTCTGGCCGCCGTGGTCTGCGCAGGGTGTGGGTCGCAGACCGCGCAGACGGCCACCCGCGCGGCGGCGACCGTCGCGCCGACCCTGAACGCGCATCCGCAGGCGGTGGAGCCCACGGCCGGCGCCGGCGCCCAGACGCAATCGACGCCGAGCGCGCCCGCAGCGGTCAGCGTGGGGCCGCCGAGCGGCGGCTCCACGAGCACCGGCCTCGCGCAACCGACGTCGCTCGCCACCGTGCGCCGGCAACTCGCCGCCAGCGGGCTGTCCGCCAACCCGAACCAGGCTACGCTCACGCCCGACGGCCTCGCGATCGCGCCGATCAACGCGCCACCGGCCGTGCAGGCGATCATCGCGGCCGGCAACGAGATCGCGCATCTGCCCTACCGCTACGGCGGCGGCCACACCACCTACGAGGACACGGCGTACGACTGCTCGGGCTCGATCAGCTTCGTGTTCGCCGCCGCCGGCCTGCTCAATTCGACCGTGGTGTCCGGCCAGCTGATGAACTGGGGCGCCTCGGGCCCCGGCAAGTGGGTCACGGTGTTCGCCAACGCCGGCCACACGTTCATGTACGTCGCCGGCCTGCGGTTCGACACTGTGGCGCTCGCCGAGACCGGGTCCCGATGGTCAGATCGGGCCGCCGACGAGCCCGACCTGAGCACATTCGCCGTCCGCCACCCGATCGGCCTCTGATCCGCCGGCCGGCTTCCGAACACCCGGCCGGCCACTGAACACCCGGCCGGCCACCCAACACCCGGCCGGCCACTCAACACCCGGCCGGCCTCCGAACGAACGATCGGCCTCCGCCCGGGTACCCAACTCGCCAAACCCCCCGCCCGCTCACCGCCACGGCAACATAAGCGCCACCCGGGCGCTTATATAGCCAAAGTCGCCGAGCGCTGGGCGCTTTGCTGCGTTTTGCACGCCCGGGAGCCCGGACCCGCCGCCACCGGCCCGCGGCGGCGCAGCCGGCTAGGCGCGGCCGTACACCGGCACCGCGGCACCGCTGGTCGCCGAGCTGTCATCGGACAGCAGCCACGCGATCACGCCGGCGATCTCGGCCGGCTTGACCCAGCGATCGAAGTCGGCCTTGGGCATCGACGCCCGGTTGCCGGGCGTGTCGATCACGCTCGGCAGGATCGCGTTGCAGCGGATCCCGTCGTTCTTGTACTCGGCCGCCACCGCCTGCGCGAACGCGATCACGGCGGCCTTCGAGGAGATGTAGCCGGCGGCGCCGGGAAACGGCTGGAGCGCGGCCCGCGTCCCGACGCAGACGATCGACCCGCCGCCGCCGGACAGCAGGTGCGGCACCGACGCCTGCACCATCAGATACGTGGGCCGCAGATTCACTCGGAACTGCTTCTCGAAATCCTCGATCGGCGTCTCGTGCACACGCGCTCCGGCCGCGAACCCACCGACCAAATTCACGACTCCACGCAGCGGGGCCTCGTCGGAGCCGGCGCCGACCGCCACAACGGACGCCACCGCGTCGGGATCGCTCAGATCGGCCTGGACCAACTCGACCCCCTCGTGCTCCTCCACCCGCTCGAGCTCACTCTCGACAATCCACGGCACGACCACCCGCCAGCCGTCGGCGCGCAGCCGCTCGACGACCGCGTGGCCGAGCCCGCCCGTTCCTCCGGTGACGATTGCTGAACGCTCCATTTTTCGTGCCGTCCGCAGGCCACTTTATCTTCGAGCCGGATGAGAGTTCGGGAATTTGCGGAAGGAACTGAAGTCTCTCAAGCCCTCCTCGTGCGTGAGGTCGAGCGCCACGCCGAGCAGCTGAAGCTGGTCCTCGGCGACCGCAGCGGCACCGTGCCGGCGCTCGCACCGCACTCCGCCGGAACGCACTGTCGGCCCGGCGAGGTTGTGTTCGTGACCGCGATTTTCACCGGCGCCCATCTCAACGTGCACACCCTCCGCCCAGCTCGTGACGGCGAATACGCCCACCCGGACCTCCACGACGGTCCGGCGCACGGCGTCGATCAGATGGAGCGCGACCTGCGCGAGCTACTCGGAACGATTCAGAACCCGCACCTCCGCGGACTGCTGAGCGCAGTGTTCGCCGAGTCCTGGGCCGGCTACCGCGAAGCCCCGGCGGGCAAGCGCTTCCACCACGCTTACCGCCACGGCCTGCTCGAGCACTCGTTGACCGTCGCCCAGTCGGTCAGCGCGATCTCGGCCATGTTCGGAGGGATCGACCGGGACGTCGCAGTCGCCGGCGCCCTGCTCCACGACATCGGCAAGCTCGACGCCTACGAGCTCGAAGGCGGCGCGATCTCGATGTCCGATTACGGTCGCCTGCAGGGGGAGATCCCGCTCGGCTACTACAGGGTGCGCCGCACGATCGAGAGGCTCGACGGGTTCCCGCTGGAGCTCGCCCAGGCGCTTTTGCACATCATCCTCAGCCACCACGGCGCACTCGAGCACGGCAGCCCGGTGGTCCCGTGCACGCGCGAGGCGACGCTCGTGCACATGATCGACAACCTCGGGGGGCGACTCGGGAGCTTCGACCGGCTCGAAAAGGAGTTGCGCGCCGGCGAGCAGTGGTCCGCGTGGGACAAGGCGCTTGGTGGCGGGGCGTACTTCGCGCCGCCGGCCGACGCCGAGCGCGAAGCAGCGTAGCTTCGGCTGACCGCGACCCAGTCAAACCTTCGCTACACGGCGCCACAACTTGGCCGCAAATTGCGCCCGGCCACCGGGACTCGGGGACACCTCCGGCCAACCCCAACTACAGTTGGAGTGGGCATGGCTAAGGACACCGAAAAGCTGATCCGTCAGCTCTCGCTCATCTCGTACCTGATGGCAGAACGGCGTCCGGTCACCGCTCAGGAGATCCGCCGCGACGTCGAGGGCTACAGCGCGATGAACGAGGACGCGTTCGCGCGCCGGTTCTACGCTGACCGCTCGGAGCTCGAGGCGCTGCGCATCTTCCTGTCCGTCGAGAAGCCGGTCGACGGCCTTGTCGAGCAGGAGACGTACTCGCTCGCGCCCGAGAACTTCCACCTGCCGGCGATCGAGTTCACCGACCAGGAGCTCGCCGGCCTCCAGACCGCGCTGCACCTGCTCGACGGCGAGTTCGCCTACGCCGAGCCGCTACGACTCGCGCTCCAGCAGATCTCGTGGGGTCGCCCGAGCCCACTCAGCTCGCCCGAGCAGAACACGGTGGCGCTCGGGATCACCGGCTCGGCGGGCGGACACGAACTGAGTCAGCGTCTGGCCAAGGTCGAGACCGCGATCTTCCGCCGCAAGACGATCGTGTTCGACTACTTCACGATGGAGCGCGGCGACCTGAACACGCGCAAGGTCGACCCCTACCAGCTCCTGTTCCAGGGCGGTCAGTTCTATCTCGTCGGGCATTCGCACGAGCGGGGCGCGATCCGCGTGTTCCGCCTGTCGCGCATCCGCGGCAAGGTCGGCTACGCGACCAAGGCCGAGCACGATTTCCAGCGTCCCGCCGGGTTCGACCCGCGCGCGTACGCCAACCGGATCGACTGGCAGTTCGGCGATCCGGTGGGCACCGCCGAGATATGGATCGGGCGCCGGATCGCGTGGCAGATCGAGCGCCATTTCGGCCGCTACGGGGCGATGCGGGCCGGCGAGGAGGACGGCGATCGCGTGTTCGTCACCCCGTACGCCAACGCGAGGCAGCTGATCGCCTGGGTTCTCGGCCTTGGTGAGAATGCGCGCATCATCGGCCCCCCGGAGCTCGCCGATGAGCTCCGCGATCGGGTGACGCTCCTCGTCGAGCGGCACACCGGCGAGCCCAGCATTGCGCCGACCATCGACGCCAGCGCGGCCGCGCCGACCGGCGCCGACCGCGCCGAGCCCGACGCCGGCAACGGTCATCACTCCGATGGCGCGATCCGCCCCGAGCGGTTCGCGCGCCTGGTGACGCTGGCGAGCATCCTGATCGACGCCGGCCGCGCCGGCCGGCTCGTCGACGCAAAGGAGCTGTGCAGCACGCTCAAGATCTCAGACCAGGAGCTCCGCGAGGACATCTCGGTACTCAACCTGGTCAACTTCGGCGCGGGCACGTACGTGCTGTACGCCGAGCTTGGCGCCGACGGGATGATCGAGATCGACCCCGAGCCGTACGGCGATTCGTTTGCCCGGCCGGCGCGGCTGCTGCCGGTCGAGGCCAAGGCGCTGGTGGCGGCGATCGACCTGATCGGAGAGCACATCCCCGAGGGCTCGCTGACCTCAGTGCGCGAGAAGGTCGTCGCGGCGCTCGGCGAGGACCCGGTCCACGAGGGGCTCCAGATCGCCACCCCCGGTGGCGACGATGCCGAGATCGTCGCGGTCGTCTCGAGCGCGATCGCCGGGCGGCGACTGCTGTCGTTCGAGTACTACAAGGAGAACGAGGACGAGTTCTCGTCGCGCAACGTCGAGCCGTACGCGCTGATCAACGGCCGCGAGGGCTGGTACGTCGCCACCTTCGACCCCTCGCGCGACGACGTCCGGCACTTCCGCCTCGACCGGTTCAAGTCCGCCAGCGTGAGCGACGAGTCGTTCGAGCCTCGCCCCGACGTCGATCCCGCGGCCGACGTCGACGGCTGGCCACGGACCGGCGAGGTGCCCGCGTCGCACAGGGCTCGCGTGTGGATCTCGCCCGAGCGCGCGCGCTGGGCCCGCGAAGACCGCCGGATCACCGACGAACTCGCGGACGGTGCCGTCATTGTCGAGCGCGGCTTCGCGAGCATGCGGTATCTCGTGCGCGACGTGCTCAAGGAAGCCGGCGACGCGGTCGTGCTCGAGCCCTCGGATGCCCGCGACGCCGTCCGCGACGCCGCCGAGGCGATCCGCGACGCGACCCACGCGATAACCACGCACTGAGTTATCGCGAGGGCCAGCGGGTACGCTGCGCAGCGTATGCAGCCGCTCAAGGGTCTGATCCTGTCCGGGGGCAAGGGCACTCGCCTGCGCCCGATCACGCATACCAGCGCCAAGCAACTCGTGCCGGTCGCCAACAAGCCCGTGCTGTTCTACGGGATCGAGGCGATGGCCGCCGCCGGAATCGAGGACGTCGGCATCATCATCGCGCCCGAGACCGGCGAGGAGATCCGCGTGGCCGCCGGCGACGGCTCGCGATTCGGGGTCCGGATCACATATATCCAGCAGGACCAGCCCGCCGGATTGGCGCACGCCGTCCTGACCGCGGAGTCGTTCCTCGGCCAGTCGCCGTTCGTCATGTACCTGGGCGACAACCTGCTCCAGGGCGGAATCGGGGATCTGGTCAGGGCATTCCGCGAGGATCGGCCGGACGCGCTGATCCTGCTCACCCAGGTGCCCGACCCCCAGCACTACGGCGTCGCCGAGCTCAGCGACGGCAAGGTCGTGCGGCTGGTCGAGAAGCCGCCCGAGCCGCGGACCGACCTCGCGCTGGTCGGGGTGTACATGTTCACCTCGGCCGTGCACGACGCGGCCCGGGCGATCGAGCCCTCCGGACGCGGCGAGCTCGAGATCACCGACGCGATTCAGCGCCTGGTCGACGACGGTCTGAGGGTCGAGCCGCACATCGTCAAGGGCTGGTGGAAGGACACCGGCCGCCTCGACGACATGCTCGCCGCCAACCGGCTGGTGCTCGACACGATCCAGACGCGGATCGAGGGGGAGCTGATCGAGTCCCAGGTCGACGGACGCGTGGTGATCGAGGCGGGCGCACGGCTCGAGCGCTCCTCCGTGCGCGGTCCGGCGATCATCGGCGCGGGCGCCAAGCTGACCGACTGCTACGTCGGGCCGTACACCGCGATCGGCGAAGGCTGCGAGATCCGCAACGCCGAGGTCGAGCACTCGATCCTGCTCGCGGGCACGATCGTCCAGGACCTTGACGGGCGGATGGAGTCATCGTTGCTCGGACGCAACGTCAAGGTCGGGCGCGATCATCGCCAGCCGCGGGCCTACCGGTTCCTCGTCGGCGACAACTCCGAGCTGTCGATCCTGTAGCAGCGGCTATCCGGTGGCGGTCAGCTCCTCGAGCATCGGGAGCTTCGTCGCGCTAGCGGCGGTGACTCGGATCCGGACGAACCGGGCCTTGACGCCGTGCAGATGCAGCGTGTCGAGCACCTGCCCGGCGTGGCCGCTGATCACTGCCACCCGGCGCCATCTGCGCCCGTTGCTCGACACAAGCACCGAGTAGCTCGCGGGCCGGAGCACGATCACGGGTCCCGGCGGCGGCGGCACGTTCGGCGCAGGGGCGGTCGGCCACTGGCGTCCCCATCGCAGCCTCACGGTCTGGACCGGGGCGGCAAGGCCGGCGATCCGGGCGGTCAGCGTCGAATGGATGGTCGCGGGCTCCCAGTCGGTCGCCGGGCTGCCGTCGACCGCGGCCAGCGCAGGCGCTCCAGGTTGCGAGCTGCTCGCGGTGACCGGGTTGCACCGGACGAGGTCGCGCGAGGCGGTGAGATCGGGTCGGCGCGTCGCCAGCGTCAGCGTCCGTCCCGCGAAGACACGGCGAACCCCCGCGGGCGTCTGGATCGGTAGCGGCGCGCCACTCTGCAACCTGACCGTGGTGTGCCGCTGGCCGATTGTCACTGTGAACGTCCGGCCGCGCCACTTGAGGTTATGGAGCACGATCCCGCCGATCTGGCCGTTCAGGCTCGGATTGAGCGCAACGTTGTTCGCGTTCCAGCGCATCCCGGAGTAGCCGTAGAGGAACTCCTGGAGGAATCCCCCGATCCCGGTCATGAACGTGAAAGCCCCACCGGTCCGAGTCTCTGAGAACTGGTGGAACACGTCGCGGATGAACGGCTGGTAGCTCCGCTCGGTGTACACGTAGCTGGCGCACCCGGGCGTGCCGAGCGCGGAGTTGTCGATCACGTTGACCGCATCGCTCATCGACGGGCCGCCGGGATCGGTGCGCGGCACGTAGAAGTTGATGTCACCGAGCGCGAGCTTCGGCGACATCGCGTAACCCCACGGGTACTGGAGCAGCGTGACGTCGGCCTGCTTGACCAGCTGATTGCCGTACCCCGAGAACTCGGGATGCATGTTCAGCGAACTGTCGACGGGCACGACCAGCCCGGCTGCAATCGTCGACCAGTTCGCCGGCGGGGTGATCCCGAGCACCTGCGCGGCGGCGACCGCATCCTGGAGCGTGCGCATCGCGCCGACGTTCGTGTACACCTCGTCGTCGACGTCGGGGTTTTCCTCGTCCGGCCCGGTGACGCCGTCGATGTGGTACTTCCCGTCGCTGCCGAGCGTCGCCCGCGAGGCCCAGAACGCTGCGGCGCCCGATAACACCGGCCAGCCCTGCTGCGCGAGCCACGTCTTATTCCCGGTGACGAGGTAGTACTGCCACTGGGCGAGCGCGATGTCCGCGGTGATGTGCTGCTCGTACAGGCCCTCGCTATTGACCGAAGTCGGGGGCGGAATCTGCTCGGTGCCGTCGAACGCGCTCTCCCATGGGAAGCGCGCGCCGGCGTAACCCGTGGCCGCGGCATGCTGCTGGGCCTCGGTGAGCCGCTGGAACCGGTACGCGTCCATGCCGGCGGCGAGGTCGGGGTGCTGCGCGAGCAGGGACGGGTACATCCACGTTTCCGCGTCCCAGAAGATGTGGCCGTCGTAGCCATTGGACGACAGGCCCGCCGGGGACACGCTCCAGTCGACCCCCGCCCGCGTGCTCGACCACAGGTAGAACTGGCTGGCGTTGACGTCGGTGGCGAGCGTGCGGTTGCCGAGCACGCCGATCGACCCCTTCCACAGCGCCGCCCAGGCAGCCTGGTTGGCATTCAGGAGGGAGCTCCAGCCGGTCGCGGCCGCCGACGTGGCCTGCGCCTGCGCCGCCGTGGTCGTGTCGGATGCGTTCTCGGAGCTCTCGACACCGACGTACTTGGTGATCGTGTACGTTTGGCCCGACTGAACCGGGAAGCCCAGTTCCTGGCCGACGCTCTGATCCGTGGTCTGGTCGGTCTGCGTGGTCGTCGCGAGGACGTTGGAGCTGACCTGCAACTGGCTCGCCAGCGTCGCCTGGACCCCGAGGCCCTTCGTCGCCACCGTGACCCAGTCCTGTCGAGTGGCCACGTTCCAGCCCTTGGCCACCTGCGTGGTGAGTTCCGGGCTCGCGGTGGTGTCGGCGGTGCCGTCGATGTCGTCGTCGACGGTCGCCACCCCCGACCAGTGCGGCGTGAACTGCAGGCGGACGAGACCGACGGACGGGTTGGCGCGGTCGGTCAGGACCTGATAGGCGAGGTCGGTGACGTGTCCATCTGGCGCGGTCCAGGTAGCGGTGGTGGTGACGATCCCGGTGTGCAGGTCGATCGACTGCCTCCACTGGCTGACGCCCGGCTCCGGGACTGTGAACGGCGTGCCGCCGTCGGAGAACGTGAGCGTCGACCAGGTAGGGATGTTCGCCCGCTGCTGGACGTCATTGGCGGGCTTCGGGTCGTTCGTCACCTGCCCGTAGAAGCCGGCCAGCTCGGACTGAGCCGGGACCGTGCCGCCGGCATAGCCCTGCCCGGACGGGGGCACCCGGACGCCGAGCATCCCGTTGCCGGTGAACGTGGGGGCATACGTCCCCCCGGGACTGTTCGCGGTCAGCACGAACGAGCCCGCCCCCGACGCTGGCGCCGCCTGCGCCGTGGACACGAACAGAAGCGTTCCGGCTACCGCCAGAAGCCCGGCGTACCTATGCATGCTCTACCTCCTAGAAGACCTCGTCCCTTCCCTTTCCCGGAGGACGCGGCCTGAAACCAGAGCGGCTGCTTAGGGCCCGCTCGAGAGCGTCAGCGTCCAGGTGGAGGTGTAGGCCCCGCTCCGGGCATTGCTCGGCACGTTCAGAGTCGCGGTCAGGCCGACGTTTGCCGGGCCTGCTCCACTGCCAGCGGCAGCGTCATAGATCTTGACCGCCGAGGGCGGCGTCGTCGCCGCTGGAACGGTGACCGGATAGGAGATCTGGTTGCTCGGAGCCGAGCATTGGCCGGTGCCCGCTGTCTCCGTGGCCGCCGTGATCTGGGCCGCGGTCGCCGGTAGCGTGTGGGTGCCCGAGACGAACAGGGTCGAGGTCGCGGTCAGGTTCCAGCCGGCGCCGGAGCCGGTCTCGTCATCGGGCGAGAGGTTCAGCTGCGTCGTGATCGACTGGTCCCGTCCGGTCAGCGCCGTGCTCGGCCAGGAGAAGCTCGTCGGCGGCGTGAAGTTCAGTCCTCCGGAGCTGTTGCAGCCCAGCGAGTAGCCGAGGATCGTTCCGGACGCGCCGACAGCCGTGCCGGCTGTCTGGTTGCTGACGTCGACGCTGTACAGCGTGTTGCTGGTTGGGGAGTTCAGCCAGCTCCAGCCGGTGCCGTTCGAGGTCAAGGCGATGCGGCCCGATGCGCCCACCGCGACACAGTCGGTGGCATCCCAGCACGACACGCCGTACAGGCTCAGCTGGCTGCCGTCGGACTGATAGGACCAGTTGGCGCCGCCGTTGGTCGTCGCGACGATCTCGCCCGTCCCGCTGACGGCGTTCCCGACGGTGAAGCACACGGTCGTGCTCGTGCACGTGATCGCGTTCAGAGCCACGTTGTCGGTCGACGGCACCGTCTGGGCGGTCCAGGTCGTGCCGCCGTTGGTGGTTGCGATGACGGTGGCGGCGCTGCTGCTGCCCCCGACGGCGTAGCAGACCGTCGTGCTCGGACAGCTGACGTCGTTGAGCACCGTGTTCGTCGCCGGCGCGGTCTCCGCCGTCCAGGTCGAGCCGCCGTTGATCGTGGCGATGATCACCGGGGAGCTGCCGACGACGTTTCCTACCGCGACGCAATGCGTACTGCTCGCGCATGAGACACCCTGAAGCGCCACGGTGGCCGACGACGGCGGGGTCTGCTTGGTCCAAGTGGAGCCGCCGTTGCTCGTCGCCACGACCAAGGGAGCCCCACTCGAGGTGTTTCCCACCACGATGCAGTCGTTGTCGTCCGCGCAGCTGATCTCGTTGTACTGCCCGGTAGCGCCGCTCGGCGGCGTCTGCGTGTTCCACGTGGGGCTGGCCGCCGCGGCGTTCACGGTGTCGATGATCTTGCCCGCGGAGGTGGTGCCGCCGACCGCGAAGCAGTGGCTCGTGTCCGGACACGAGACGCCGTAGAGCGTGCTCGTCGTCGGTGACGTCTCCGGGCCAGCCCAGGTCATGGCCAGGGCCGCGGGCGCGGCGACCAGCACACACGCGCCGATCGCCGCCGCCACCAGGACTCTCATTCGTATCGCTCGGCGTCGCGTCACCACGCGGCGGCCCTTTCTCAGCTGGAGGCGGGACCCCGCCGCCGGCGCCCGAACAGCGTGCCGATGACGATCCCACCGAAGCCAACCAGCGCGATCGGCCACCACGGGATCGTGCTGCTACCCGAGGGTGCCCGCGTGTCAGCCGGGGGGACCGTGCTGTTCACCAGCTTGGCTCCCAGCGACGCGCTGCCGTGAAGATTCTGCCGTGCGCCGCACCCGGTGGCGGTGATGCTCGCTGAGTAGCTGCCGGCCGCGAGCGCGTGTGGCCACACGAACGGATACGGGATCTGGCTCCCCGGCAACACGGTGTCCAGTTGCCGGGTCGCGCGCTGAAGGCCGGCCGGTCCAGTCAGGGACACCGCCAGCAGTGGCTTACACAGGTTTGTTCCGTTGTTGGCAAGGTTGACCACGACCGAAGGGTATGTCGTACCCTGAATCGGCGCGATCGAGAAGCTGTTAAGAGACAGGTGTAACTGGCTCGGCCCCGGCACCGTCACTTCGATTCCGACGACGGTGCGAAGCACTTCGGTGACCGAGAAGCGACCCGAGGACTTCCCCGCGTGCACGTCCTCGAGCGCCAACCCGGCGAGGTGCTGGCCGATGGCGGCGTTGCCGGGCACATGGAGGGTGAATCCGACCGTGGTCTGCGAGTTGGCCGGGACGGTCACCATCGACATCGCGGGGGTGACCCACTGGCCGGCGCCCTGGAGAGCGACCCCGCGATTGCTATAGACGACCCCCGAGGTCGCACCCGTGAGGCCGTCGACCGGATACACGCGAAGCGCGAGCGGCGCCGCCCCGGTGTTGGTGACAACCACCTGATCGGTGAAAGATCCGTTGCGCGGGACGGTGCGGATGAAGTACGCGCGCGACGCGGGGACCTGCGGGTTGAAATGCGCGGGCCGGGCGCCGAAGCCGCCGATCGTGGCGGCCCCCGCCCCCGGCGCGAGCACGCCACCGGCCACCGCAAACGCGGTGGCCAGCAGCGAGAGCGCCTTCAATCTCACTTTGCCTACGGTCCGCTGACGAGCGAGAGGGTCCACGTGGAGGTGTAACTACCCGCATACGCATTACCGGGAATCGCGAGCGTCCACGTCGGGCTGATCGTCTGGTCACCCATGCCGGTCCCGGCGGGGGCGTTGAACATCTTGGTCGCGGTCGGAGCGGTGGCTGCTGCGGGCAGGCTGTAGGGGAACGCGACGGTCGTCGCACCTCCAACGGTGCAGGTCACGCCCGTGTCGCACGTCGGCGTGCCCGGCGACGAGCTGATCGTCGTGGCGCCCGCCGGCAGCGAGTTGGTGCCGGACTTGAAAAGGGTCGAGGTCGCGGTGATGTTCCAACCCGCGCCCGAGCCAGTCGCGTCGGCGATGTCGAGCGGCTGCGAAGCCGTGACGGTCTTGTTCTGGCCGTTCAGTGCCGTAGCTGGGAAGGTAACGCTTCCCGGCGTCGTGGCAAATCCAAGCGTGCCCGCGGTCAGCGTCTCAGATGCGGTGGTGGCGCCGGCCGGAGCGGCCGCGATCAGCAAACCGACCGCCACTGCGGCGGCGGGCAGCATCGTGCGTAGTTTCATCTGGCCTTACCTTTCGTCCCCAAAGCTAGGGTTATCGACCCAACGCACTCCAGCGCCAGGTTCATCGAGGGTCTCTCCCTATGTCGGCAGTCTGACCAGTGACTTGAGGGGAACCGGTTCCAAAACTCGCCAGATCGGTAGTCATGGGTAGGTTTCATTTGCAATTGATTCGCGGTGCGGGTTGCGATGGGAGGAGCGGTGACTGATTTCGCCGAGGGCGGGAGCGCGCCGGCGGGTTCGAGATCCGCTACCTGGAGGCCGGCGACGGTCCCGCCGCTAGCCCGCTTCCACGGCGCCGGCGCGTTCAGCGCGGAGCCGGCGCGGCGCTGGTGCGCCCGCGTGCGTCGTGAGTCAGTGCGTCGCCGGCTCGGTGAGCAGGTCGCGCAACTCGTCGAGGTCGGCGCGCAATGAGGCGACCTCGGCCTCGAGCGCGGCGATGCGCTCAGCGAGAACGTCGTTCGCCCGGGACCCGTCCGAGCCCACCGGCTCCGGCGACGGCGCCTGGGAGGGCACGAACTCTCGCGTCGTCGGCGCCGCCGGTGCGGACATCGGCGGCGCGGACATCGGCGGCGCGGACATCGGCGGCGCGGACATCGGCAGTGCGGACATCGGCGATGCGGATCCGGCGATGCGGACGCCGGCGGTGCGGACATCGGCGGTGCGGACATGGGCGGTGCGGACATCGGGGGTGCGGACGCCGGGGCGGGCTCCAACACCCCCGCCTCTCCCTTAGGCCCGAGGAGGTGCTCGAAGCGATCCTCCTTCTGGCCCGGCCGGCGCCCGATCCGGCGGACGTACTCACGCTCGACGAGCTCGCTCAGTACACGCTCGACATCGTCGAGCGACGCCAGCGGCGCGAGCCGCTCGGTGCGGGCCTTGAGCTCGCCCGGCGTCTGCGGGCCCCGGAGCAAGAGCACCGCGAGCACGGCAAGTTCTTCGCGGTCGAGGCCGAGCGCTTCCTCCGCGAGGTGACGGTATTTCACTGCGCGGCTTCCGTGCCCGCTCGCCAGCCGCGCGAGCCCGTACAGGCACAGCCGCTGAGCCGCGTCCCTGACCGTCGCCTCGTCGTAGGTCGTCACCGGGTCACGGTTCGTCGACTGATTGCACGCCAGCCTCAGCCCGTTGAGCGACAGCGGATACTGGTCCGGAGTCGTCCAGCGCTTCTCGATCAGGCACCCCAGCACACGCTGCTCGGGCGGCGTAAGCTCGGCGATGTGCATTGGGGCGAGCATAACGACGCGTGCTGAGCGCTGACGACGTCCGCCGCGTAGCGCTGTCGCTGCCCGAGGCAGTCGAGCAGGACCACCACGGCCGCCCCTCGTTCCGGATCGCCGGCAAGATCTTCGCCACGCTCTGGGACGAGCGGCACATGAACGTGATGCTCGACGAGCCCGGCATCCACACCGCCGTCGAAGCGCACCCGGAGATCTGCACCGAGGTCATGTGGGGGCAGCGCCTGGCCGCGGTCCGCATCGACCTCGACGCCGCCGACGAGGCGCTGCTGGCCGACCTGCTGGCGGACGCGTGGGAGCGCAAGGCGCCGGCGCGGCTGGCCGGCAAGTAGCCGGGCGCCACTCCGCCCGCGCCACTCCCACCGCTCCCGTCGCCCGTGCCAGCCGCCGCTCCGCGACCACGACCGCGACGAAGACCGCGACGGAGACCGCGACCACAACCACGACCACGACCACGACCGCGACCTGCAAAACCTGCCACTCGAGCTCGATTCCCTCGACCGTGGCCTCTCACGCATGCCCCACATGCGCGCCAGGCCACGGTCACCGTTCGGGCGCCGAATGGCAGATCTCGCATGTCGCGCTCCGCGCACAACCCCGGCGGACCACGCAGCAAGCTATTGACAGATATACCGGCACGATATATCGTGCCGGTATATGCCGGGCGGATATATTCCCTCCCTGAATGCCACCGCCACCACTGACACCAACCGGCCGGGTGATCCTCGGGATGATCGCGCTCGGTAGGCAGACCGGCTACGACATCAAGCAGTTCGTCGACCAGTCGACCCGCCACTTCTGGGCCGCGAGCTACGGCCAGATCTATCCCGAACTGCGGCGCCTCGAGGAGCAGGGATTCATCACCGGGCAGTCGGAGCCGACCGGCGGCCGGGCCCGAACCGTTTACGAGCTGACCGACGCCGGCCGAGGGGCACTCCAGGAGTGGCTAGAGCCCGAGCCAGACCCGACGTTCGAGGTGCGAGACGAGGGCATGCTCAAACTGTTCTTCTCCGACATCGGCACCCCCGAGCAGCGGATCCGAAATATCCGCGCGATGCGCGAGTTGCACGAGCGCACGCTCGTCCAACTGTGTGCATACGAACAAGAGAAGTCGGCCGACATGCCCGAGGGGCCGCGGCTGACGCTCGAACTCGGGATCGGCCTGCACCGCGGGATCGTCGAGTGGTGCGAGGCGACCGAGCGCCGGCTCGCTGAGGAACTCGGCGAGCGCCCGCGAACCCCAGAGCGCGAACACGATGCTGGGTAGGCTCGCCGGCTTCCTGTACGCCCGCCGCCGCGCCGTGCTGTACGCGACGGTTCTTGGGGCGGTCGTTGCCGGCGTGTTCGGCAGTTCGGTGGCGCAGCACCTGAGCCCCTACGGCGCAACCGACCCGGCGACCCAGAGCGTCCAGGCCACCAACCGCTTCCAGGCCGCCACCGACCGCCAGATCGACCCGGGCGTGGTGGCGCTCGTCACCCTCCCAAACGCCAACGTCCACAGCACAGCAGCCGAAGACCGCGTCGCCCAGGTCGCAAGCCAGCTCCGCGGAGGCCCGGACATCGCCCGCGTCGTCACCTACTACGACACGCACGACCCGGCGATGGTCTCGCGCGACGGAACCTCGACGTACGTCCTCGCCTACTTCCGCCCGAAATCCGACACGACGCTGAAGAACGACGCGCAGCAGATCGAGAACTCCTTCGCCGGCCAGCGCGACGTCAAGCTCGGCGGCCAGGAGGTCGCCAACGCCCAGGTGAACACACAGGTGAGCCACGACCTCGAGCACGCCGAACTGCTCGCGTTCCCGTTCGTGTTCCTGCTCTCACTGCTGTTCTTCCGCTCGCTGGTCGCCGCGCTGCTGCCGCCGCTGCTCGGCGGCCTCGCGATCGTCACCACGTTCTTCGCGCTGCGGATCATCGCCGGCTTCGTCGACCTGTCGGTGTTCGCGCTCAACCTCACGACCGGGCTCGGGCTGGGCCTTGCGATCGACTACAGCCTGTTCATGGTGTCGCGCTACCGGGAGGAGTCGGCCAGGTCCGGGTTCGGCGTCGACGCGGTGAAACGCACGCTCCAGACCGCAGGACGCACGATCGCGTTCAGCTCGCTGACGATCGCCGCCGCGATCGCCTCGCTCGTGATCTTCCCCCAGCGGTTCCTGTACTCGATGGGGATCGCCGGCGCGCTCGTGGCGCTGATCGCCGCGAGCCTCGCGCTGACGGTGCTGCCGGGGCTGCTCAGCTTGCTCGGTCCGCGCGTGAACGCGCTCTCGCCAACGTGGCTGGCGCGCGCCGCAGACCGGGACGCCCGTCCGGCGGAGCGTGGCTTCTGGTACCGGCTGTCGCGGTTCGTCATGCGACGGCCGGCGCTGATCGCCATCGCCAGCGCCTCGTTACTGATCGCGCTCGGCATCCCGTTCTTCACGCAGGTCAAGTTCACCTCGGTTGACGCGAGCGTGCTGCCGACCAGCGCGACCGCGCGCCAGGTGAACGACACGCTCAACACGCAGTTCCCGCCTAACCGCGGCGCCCCGATCGACATCGTCCTCGGTGCGCCCGCGAACTCCTCGGCGGTCAACGCGCTCGCCGCTCGCATCAAGACGCTGCCCGACGTGTCCGCGGTCGCGCCCGCCCAACCCGCGGGTCCGGACATGTCGCTGATCTCGGTCGCCCCGGTCGAGGCGCCGCTGTCAACCGCAACCCAGAACCTGGTCCACCAGATCCGCGCCATCAGAACACCCGTCTACCTCGGCGTGGCGGGCGAGACCGCCGCCTACATCGACCTCGAGCACAGCCTCGCCGCGCATCTGCCGGCGGTGTTGACGGCGGTCGTAGCCACCACCGTGATCATCCTGTTCTTCATGACCGGATCGGTGGTGCTGCCGATCAAGGCCGTGATCATGAACGCGCTCGGGCTGTGCGCGATGCTCGGGCTCCTCGTCCTGATCTTCCAGGACGGCAACCTCCAGGGTCTCCTCTCCTACCGAAGTCTCGGCGCCCTCGACGCCACCCAGCCGATCCTGCTGTTCGCGGTCGGCTTCGGGCTCGCCACCGACTACGGCGTGTTCCTGCTCTCGCGGATCAAGGAGGCGAGGGATGCCGGGGCCGGCGACGCGGACGCGGTTGCGACCGGACTTGAGCGCACCGGCCGCATCGTCACGGCCGCGGCCCTGCTGTTCGCGGTGGCGCTCGGCGCGTTCTCGACCTCGGAGATCGTGTTCGTCAAGGAGCTCGGGCTCGGCGCAGTGCTGGCGGTGCTAATCGACGCCTCGATCATCCGCGCGCTACTGGTCCCGTCCCTGATGATGTTGCTCGGCCCCCTCAACTGGTGGGCGCCAAAACCGCTCCGCCGCCTGTACGAGCGAGCGGGGCTCCAGGAAGGCGGCCGCCAGCCGTCGCCGCCAGCCGCTCCTAGCCCGAGCCGCTCCTAGTACGAGCCGCTCCTAGCCCGAGTGCTTAACTGGCACGGATGACAGCCCCGGACGCGACCGGGCGCGCTCGTGCGATCGTGTTCGACCTCGGCGGCGTCCTGCTCGACTGGAACCCGCGCTATCTGTACCGCCGGCTGTTCGACGGCGACGAGGCCGCGATGGAGCGCTTCCTGGCTGAGGTGTGCACGATGGAGTGGCATCACGCCCACGACCTCGGGGTGCCGCCGGAGCGCACGTGCGCGGCGCTCGCGCAAGCCCATCCGGAGCAGGCCGAGCTGATCTGGGCATGGTCGAGGCGCAGCGAGGAGATGGTCGCCGGGCCGATCGACGGGGCGGTGGCGATCTTGTCGGAGCTGAAATCTGCGGGGGTGGCGTGCTATGCGCTGACCAACATGGAGCGCGAGACGTATCCGCTCCGGCGCGAGCGGTTCGACTTCCTGAGCTGGTTCGACGGCACGGTCGTGTCCGCCTTCGAGGGCGTGGCCAAGCCCGACCCGGCGATCTTCGAGCTGCTCCTTGACCGCTTCGGCCTGACCGCGTCAGACACCGTGTTCGTCGATGACTCAGACGCCAACGTCCGCGCGGCTCGGAGCCTCGGCATGCAGGCGATCGAGTTCGACTCTCCCGACCAGCTCCGGCGCGCCCTCCAAGACGCCGGGCTGCTCGACGGCGTCAGTCCTCCTCTTCCCAACCCCTAGCGCGCGGGTCCTTGCCCTCGACGAGGTCGAGGAACCGGCGCCACCCGCTCGGCTTGACGCCCGGTTCAACCTGGCGCCACGCCGGCGCTCCGTGCTCAGGAGGGTGCAACAAGGACACCGCGGCGGCGTCGATCCGCAGATCGGCGCCGTTTTCGTGCAGCGACGCAACCTGATCGGCGGGGACGAATCGCTGAACGTGGCCGGTGGTGATCACGAGCCCGTGGAAGATGTCCTCCGAGAGTGACGCGACTACGTGGTCGACCGTGCCTACCTGCTCGCCACCTGACGCATACACGGGCACTCCGCTCTCCAGAACCTCATAGGCGATCGGCAACCCCTCGTCCATTACCGTCACACTACCGGCATGACGCGCATCGCGGTGGTCGGCCACGTCGAATGGGTGGACTTCGTTTCGGTGCCGCACCTCCCGTTCCACGGGAAGATCCTCAATGCCGACAGCGCGTTCGCGTGCGCCGGAGGAGGTGGTGGCGTCGCCGCGTCGATCCTGGCCGAGCTCGGCGCCGAGGTCGACTTCTACTGCGCGCTCGGGCGCGACGCCAACGGCCAGGCGGCGGTGGCGCAACTCGAAGACCGCGGCGTTCGCGTGCACGTCGCCTGGCGCGATGAGCCCACCCGGCGTGCCGTGACTTTCCTGGAGCCGGGCGGCGAGCGCACGATCGTCACGCTCGGTGACCGGCTGCAGCCGAGCGGGTCGGACGAGCTCGATTGGGAGCGCGTCGGCGATGTCGGCAGCGTCTACTTCACCGCGGGCGATGACGAGGCGCTGCGTCAGGCGCACCGTTCGGAGTTCGTCGTCGCGACGCCGCGCGCGAGGGATGTGCTCGAGAGCGAGGGCGCACGGATCTACGCGCTCGTGTTCAGCGAGGGCGACGAGGATGAGCGCACCTGGGCCAACCGGGTCGCGTCGCACTGCCGGCTGCTGGTGGCGACGAAGGGCGCGCACGGCGGGCGCTGGTCGGGCGAGTCCGAGGGCCATTGGCCCGCGGCGCCGCTCCCCGGTCCGCCCCGCGACACCTACGGATGCGGAGACTCGTTCGCGGCCGCGTTTACGCTGGGGCTGGGACGCGGCGACTCGATCGCCGACGCCGCAAAGCTCGGGGCCGAGGCCGGCGCACTTGCACTGACGCGTGTCGGCGTTCCCTGACCAACCACCGGCGTCCCCCGAGCCCCCGCCGGCAAAGCCCGCAAGCCCCTCAAACCCCGATCTCGCGGAAGGTGACCTCCCGCGTGCGACCGCCAACGCCAGGCGCCGGCGCCACCGACCACTCGCCACGGCGCCACGCGATCCGCGTCCCGTCGGCGAGACGGCAAGCCGTCCGACCCAGTCGCGGCGAACCCCAAAGCGTCGCCACCAGAGGACGCGAGGACTCGGGAACGTCACCCAGCCCTCGCGCAACGTGCGAAGCGGGGTACGTGACGACGATCGACCCGGCACGAACCCACACGGGAATCCGCTCGAGCGGCGCCTCCACCACGGTCTCGCCGCCGCCGCGCACGAGCGCGCCCGACCACGTCTCGATCCAGTCTCCTCGCGGTAGCGCCACCTCGCGCTCACGCGCGTTGTCGTCGAGCACCGGCGCCACCCACAGCGCCGGCCCGTAGCCGTAGGCGTCGCCGATCTCCCACCCACGCGGATCTCCAGGGTCGACAAGGCACAAGGGTCGGATGATCGGGAGCCCGGTCCGCGCAGCGGTGACAGCAGCGGCCCGGACATAGGGCACCAGTTGCTCGTGCAGGAGAACGTAAGCGCGGTACAGCTCGAGCACGTTCTCGGAGTAGTGCCACGGCTCCTGGGGCATCCGGCCGTGGGCCTGCATCAGCGGGGTGAAGCAACCGAACTGGAGCCAGCGAACGAGCAGCTCAGGCGGGCAGCGCTCGACGAGGCGGTGTCCGAGGTAACCGCCCACGTCGTGCGACCAGTTCGAGAAGCCGCTGCATGCCGCCGACAGTGTCGCGACCACGAGCACGCGCAGCGACCAGAAATCCGACGCCTGATCGCCCGCCCATGTCGCCCCGACCGCGTGCTGACCGGTCCACCCGCTCCGCCCGAACACGACCCCCTGGCCATGGTGGACCTCGTCGAGCGCGCGCTGCATGCTGAGGCGGTAAAGGCCGCCAAGCGCCCAAGCCGCGTCCGCGCCGGTTCGCCCGTCCGCGAACCGCACGTGCTCGGGCATGTAGTAGCCCTCGCCGTCATCGGCCTTGATCCCCTCGACCCCTAACGCCAATAAGCGCGACGCCTGCTCGCGCCACCACGCCTCGGCGGCGGGGCTCGTGAAATCGATGGGCGAGCCCGTCCCCATCCACCACTGCGTGACGAACGGCTCCTCGGGCTCGTCTCCCGACCCGGACCGCACGAACGCGCCCGCAGCCACGCCAGGGGCGTAGTTCGGCGCCGGCCCGCGGTGAAGCCGCTCGGACTCGGGTTGTGGCGGAATCTGACCGTCGCGCGAGTCCGTGTTGACCCACGGAGTCACCCACACGACCGTGCGCACGCCGTCCGAACGCATCCGGCGGATCACCTCGGGGCCGTCGGGGAACTGATAGGGGTTGATCTCCCACGTGTTGTATTGCGTCGCCCACGGCGAATCGAGCACGATCGCGTCGACCGGAATGTCGTGACGGCGGAAGCCTTCGTAGTCGTCGAGCACGTCGTCCTGGTGCTCGTAGACGTCTCGGCTCTTCCAGAACCCGTATCCCCACTCGGGCAAAACCGCGGGGAAGCCGGTCAGGCGGCAGAAGGCCCGGAGCCGGGCGGCCGGCGTGGGATCGCACAGGAAGTCCAGCCGGAGCGGCCCAGCGTTGACGCGTGTCGACGCCGACACGCGGTCGCCGGCGAAGTCGAACCGAATCCCGTTCGCGTCCGACCTGACCCAGACCGCGTAGCCACGACTCGAGACAAACCACGGCACCGGCGCGTAGTCGCCCTGCGGGATGCCGCCGCCGGCAAGGAGGTCCGGAGGGCAGTCGGGGCCCGTGTAGCGACGATCGGCGCCGAGCTGCACGACCCGCCCGACCTGGTCGAACTGCGTGCCATGCCGGGCGCCGAGGCCGACGAAGTGCTCGTCCGAGCGGCGGCGCCAGTCGGCGGCGACACGGAGCGGCTCGTCCTCGGGGTCGAGCTCGAACGACACCCGATCGTCGCCGAGCACGCGGACCTCGAGACGCGCCCTGCGGCCGCCGTTCAGCTCGATCGCCATCACCACCCGGTCACGCGCCAGCCGCCGCACTCGAGCCACCGCCGCGCGCTCGACCGGCGCCAGCTCCTCCGCGGGAATAACCCCCTCGGTGAGCTGGATGAAGTGGTCGTGGACCGTTCCCTCGGCCACCCAGGCACCCATCGACCGCACCAGCCGGCGACCGGCGCGCCGAAGCGTCAATTCGAACGGTCGCAGCGCGATTTCGACCTGCAATCGGCCGCGCTCCAGCACGACGGTATCGGCGTCACGCACGGCGCGCTGACCCGCAGAAGGCATAGGGGCAAGGTTCTCCCACACCCCCGCGATCCCATGCCGGCGATAACAGAAACGTCACAGGACGTGACCTCGTTCTTCACTGACCCCCTCGTTTGCAGGGGGATCCTGGTCCATATGAACGAACATAGTCGCGCCGACCTGCACGTCCACTCCTCGGCCTCGCAGATTTCGAAGCTCGGCGTCCAGCGGTCGCTACGGATTCCGGAGTGTGCCACCGACCCATTCGAGGTCTACGAGCTCGCCAAGCGCCGCGGGATGGATTTCGTGACGATCACCGATCACGACACGATCGACGGAGCGCTGTCGATCGAGCACATGCCCGACACGTTCATCTCCGAGGAGCTGACCGCTTCGTTCAAGGGCGAGCCCCAGGCCGTGCACGTGCTCTGCTACGGCATCACGCCCGACGATCACGGCTGGCTCCAAGCCAATCGCGACAACGTCGAGGCGTGCGCAGCGTACCTGCACGACCACGACATCACCGCGGCGCTCGCCCACCCCTTCTACGCCGTCGCGGCGCCGCTAACGGCGCGCCATCGGCGGCGCCTGGCCGAGCTGTTCCCGATCTGGGAGACCCGGAACGGGTCAAGGGCCAAAGAACTGAATCTGCCGGCGTTTGTGTACATCGAGACCCACGGGGGAACCGCCATTGGTGGGTCCGATGACCACGCCGGAATCGACGTAGGCCGGACGTTCACCGAGACGCCCGGTTGTCGCACCCCGCGCGAGTTCCTGGCGCACATCCGCGCCGGATTCGCATCCGCCCACGGGCAGCAGGGCAGCGCCGCCAAGTGGGCACACGCGGCGATGGCGCTCGCGATCCGCTCGCTGGGCGACGGTGAGGCGCCGGCCCGCCCGGATCCCGCGAGCGTTCTGAAGATCGTCGAGCGCGTCATGTGCGAGGGAGATGCGCGGCACGGAAGCGGAACCGCCGACCTTCAGGCGAACGATGCACTCGCGCTGCTCCGCGCGTGGCTGCTCGCGATGGACCTCGACTTCGACGAGCACAAGCTGCTCCACCAGCTCCAGGAAGGCGAGCTCGGCCACGCGGACCTCGACCGGCGCGCCCGCCGCGTCCACGAGCGAAAGCTGGCCGCCGTCGTCCACGACACCGTGGCGGCCCTGGAAAACGGAAAGCTCGACGGCGCCGCCAGCGCACTCGCGCTGTTCGACGCGTGCATCCCCGCGATCCCGTATGCCGCCGCGTCGGCCTTCCTCGGCCGCGAGAAGGCCAAGCTCGCTCGCTCCGACGGAGATCGTCCGCGCGTGGCGCTCGTCGCCGACGGGATCGGCTCGATGCACGGCGTCACCCATACGCTCCAGCAGATCCGCACCCACGGCGTCCGTGGGTTCGACGTCGAGGTCATCGGCACCGACTGCGACGTCGATCGGCGACTGAGCGCGGTCGCCGAGATCGATGTCCCCTTCTACCCCGGACTCAAGATCGGCGTCCCGACCGTCCCCGCGATCGTCGACGCGCTCGCCGAGGGGCGCTACGACATCGTCCACGTGTGCTCGCCCGGTCCCGCCGGGATCGGCGCCTGGCTGGTGGCGCGCGTGCTCGAGCTCCCGCGAGTCGGCAGCTACCACACCGAGCTGGCGGCCTACGCGGCGCTCCGTACCGGGCAGGCGGAGTTCGAGATGCTCGGAAACATGGGGCTCAGCATGTTCTACGGGGCGTGTGACGTCGTGCTCTCGCCGAGCCGGGCGACGGACGAGCGCCTGAACGGGCTAGGCATTCCCGACGAGCGAATCCGGCGCTGGGATCGCGGAGTCGACCTTAAGCGGTTCGACCCGGCCCACCGCGACGAGGACCTGCTGCGGGGCGAGGTCAACGTCCTGTACGCCGGACGCCTCAGCAAGGAGAAGGGAGTCGATCTGCTCGCCGATGCGTTCCTTGAAGCCCACCGCCGCGATCCGCGCCTGCACCTCTCGCTGGCGGGGGGCGGCCCTGAGGAGGAGCTGCTCCGCGCCCGGCTCGGCGACCACGCGACGTTCCTCGGGTGGTTGACCGGAGACGACCTCGCCCGCGCCTACTCGTCGGCCGACGCGTTCCTGTTTGCGAGCTCCACCGAGACGTTCGGTCAGGTGGTGCTTGAAGCGCAGGCAAGCGGGCTGCCGGTGGTCGCGGTCGACCGCGGCGGGCCCGCATGCCTGATCGAGCATGGTGAGACGGGGCTGCTCGCGCCCCCGGACGTCAATGCTCTCGCAGACGCCCTGCTGTCAATGACCGGTACTCCGCTTCTATCCGAGCGCATAAGTCGCGCCGCGCTGGCGGGGGTGCGGGGACGCAGTTGGGAGGCTGCGCTTGACCGGCTCGCCGCCGCCTATCGCATTGCGCTTTCCGCGCGCGGTGATCACCGGCTCGTGCGTGGCGTCGCATAGCGGTCCGTCGACGGATCAATAGGAGCCGTAGACATATCCGTAGCTGTTGCCATAGCCGCCGTAGCCGCCCTGGCCGTAGCCATAGCCGCCGTCACCGTAACCGCCATAGCCACCGGAGCCGTAGCCGCCTCCGCCGTAGCCGCCGTAGCCGCCCGGGTAGCCGCCGTAGCCGTAGCCGCCGTCACCGTAGCCGCCGTCGCCATAGCCACCGGACGATCCACTCGTCTGTGAGGACGAGGATCCGACGCCGTTCTGGGACCAGCTCACCGAGAACGATGAGCCGTCGGACGACAGCGTCGAGGGCGTCGCGCCCGCGGTGTTGCCGCCTGATCCGTAGCTGACGTCGTAAGAACCGCCTGACCCGAGCGCGATCGGCTGCGCCGACCAGTCCGAGTCGGAGATCGGGCCGGTGTGGCCGTTCGCGGTTGCCGTCGCGTTCGAGAAATCGACCGTGCCGAAGTCAGACAGCGGCAGCGGACTGCAGTTGCCCGAGCCGTCGCACTGCGACGGCGCCTCGGCGATCCACTCGGCGCTCGAGGTGTCCGGGTTGGGCGACTGGACCGTCTGCGAGAACGACTGTCCCGTGGTCTCATCCTTGAGCGAGAACGAGGTGCTCGAGCCGCTCACGCCGACGCTGGCCGAGATGTGGTCGCCCGGATGGATCGTGAGGTTCAGCTGGACCGGCGCGGAGGGCACGAGCTCATACCACGCGTAGTACTGCGTCCCGTTGCCGGTGCAGTTGCCCTCGGTCCCGATCTGCTCGAGCGACGTCGATGAACCGTCGCCAAGCGACGATCCCTCCGACGACGACTGTCCATCGTCACCCCCGATGCCCACCCAGAAAGCGGCATCGTCCTGCCCCGAGCTACAAGTCGACGTAGGCTGGACCCAGCTGCCGGAGACGTTCGAGAACTGAGTGCTCCCGTCCGAACTCCCGGCCACGTATCCAGCCCAGTTCGAGCTCACCTGAGCATCCGAGGCGCTCGTCGCAGCGCCTGCGGGGCCGGCCGACACGCCCAGGAGCGCGGCGCCCGCGGTGAGTGTTGTCAAAGCCATGCGTAATTTCATGGGCTTCACTCTCGACCGCGGGAGTAAGAGGCGCTGACGAGCTCACGAAGAGCTGTTTATGTAGTTGAGAAGAGCTCGATATGAGCGTGCTCAAG
Source organism: uncultured Solirubrobacterales bacterium (assembly GCA_963701945.1). Lineage (GTDB taxonomy): Bacteria > Actinomycetota > Thermoleophilia > Solirubrobacterales > Solirubrobacteraceae > Palsa-465. Next base: position 235,012 of record CAVPBV010000011.1, read on the forward strand.
CGGTCCGGGCGCGCTCCCCCAACCCGAGGTCGTCACCCACATCCGGCACCGGCTCGAGCTGGTGCGTGGCGACCGATGTGCAGCCGCCGCCGCTGTCCTTGGCCGCGTACAGCGCGAGGTCGGAGCGCTGCAGCAACTCGGGCAGCTCCTCCTTGCGGTCCCACACGGCGATCCCGGCCGAGAAGCCCTCGCTTTCGGGGGTCGAGTCGCGCAGGCGGTCGATCGCGGTCAGCGACCCGGTCAGCGTCGAGTTCGTCAGCAGCGCCACGAACTCGTCGCCGCCCAGCCGCGCGACGACGTCGCCCGCCCTGAGCGTCGCCCGGATGCGCTCGGCGGTGTCGCGCAGCGCGCGGTCGCCCTCCGTGTGACCGAGTTCGTCGTTGAGCTGTTTGAAGTTGTCGAGGTCGAGCGTGACCAGCGTGATCGGATTGCCGCTGCGCGCCGCCCGGGCCAGCTCCCGCGGCGCGTTGTACCGCCACCCGCGGCGGTTCAGCAGCCCGGTCAGGTCGTCGACGACGGCCTCGTGGGCAAACCGCTGGGCGAGCGTCGCGAGCTCGCCGGTGACCGACCGGAGCGAGCCCGCGACCGCGGTCCCGACGAGCGTGAGCAGCGCGGCATGTCCCCAGCTGCGCGGATACGCCGGCGCGCCGATCAGCACCATCGGGAGTGCGCAGCACGCCGCGAGCACGACCATGCCCGCGACCAGTTCGATGTCGGTCGCCTCGAGCCCGAACCACACCATCGCGACGATCACCAGCACGGAGAAGCCGGACGCCGGGCCGCCGGTGTAGGCCTGCATCAACGTCAGCGCCGGGATCAGCCCGAAGGCAGCCGACCAGAACGTGAACCGGCGCCGGCGTGGCACGAGCGCGACCACTAGCGAGGCGGCGCAGGCCGCGACCGCGCCGACGAAGAACACGGGGTGGTGCCCATACCGATCGGTGCCGGCGGCGATCGTCACCGGCAGCACCGTGCCGATGATCGCGAACACCATTAGCCGGAGCTTGCCGTGTGGACGCAAAGACCTGGATCCCATTCAGTCTTCCGATCGGCCGTCCGCCCAGAAACTTGAGTAGCAATTACCAGGTTTGACCGGTTCTTGCGGCCAGTTTCACCCGGCGAGAGCACCTGACAGGACCAGATCAGTCCACGGCGAAACCTGTGGGCGTGACCACCGGCCGGCTCGAGGCGTTCTCCGACGGGGTGATCGCGGTCGCGATCACGCTGCTCGTGCTGAACATCCACGTCCCGACCCCGCCGTTGCCGCGCGGGAAGACGCTCGCCCACGAGCTCGCCGTCAACTGGCCGGTGTATGCGGCCTACATCACGTCGTTTCTGACGATCGGGATCATCTGGATCAACCATCACGTGATGATCCGGCGGCTCCGCGAACCCGATCACATGATCCTGTTCCTCAACCTGCTGCTGCTGATGAGCATCGCGGTGCTGCCGTTCGCAACCGACCTGATGGCCGCGTACCTCAAGCAGAGCAGTGGGCAGCACCTCGCCGCTGCCATCTACAGCGGGGCGTTCCTGGTGATGGCGCTGTTCTTCGCGACCCTGAACCGTCACCTCCTGCTGGTCAAGCCGCAAAGGCTCCGCGAAGAGTTGCCGCTCGAACGCCGCCGGCAGATCCTGATGCGCACCATCAGCGGCGTGATCCCCTACGCGATCGCCACCGCGCTGGCGATCGTCTCGCCGTACGTCACGCTCGGGATCTGCGCCGCGCTGGCGGTGTTCTACGCGTTCCCGATCGCGAGCGGTGGCTCACAGCAGGCGGGGTGAGACCCGCTTACTTGCGCCACCAAGCGCCGAGCACCCGCCTCCAGTTGTTCCACGCGATCGCGGCGACCTCGTCCGGATCGAACCCTGCACCCGCGAGCGCGTCGAGCAGCTTCGGCGTCCCCGCCACGTCGCCCAGCGGCGCCGGCATCGTCGCCCCGTCGTAGTCGGAGCCGAGCGCCACGTGCGCCACGCCAATCCGATCGGCGACGTACCGCACATGCTCAGCGATCAGCGACAAAGGTGTGTCCGGGTCGTCGGCGAAATCGGCCCTGAGGAACGACACCGCGAACACGATCCCGACCAGGCCCCCAGAAGAACCGATCGCATCAATCTGCGTGTCCAAAAGGTTCCGTGACGTCGGGCACAGCGCGTGCACGCCCGAGTGGGAGGCGACCACAGGGCCAACGTCCAGGCGGGCCACGTCCCAGAAGCCCGCCTCGTTCAGATGGCTCACGTCGATCACGATCCCGAGCTCGCCACAGCGCCGAACGAGCGCGCGGCCGGCGTCGCTCAGCCCCGGCCCCGTGTCGGGCGACGAAGGCGAGATGAACGGCACGCCGTGCGCGAACGCGTTGGGCCGGCTCCAGACGGGCCCGATCGACCGGAGCCCCGCCCCGTACCATAGATCGAGCGCCTCGAGGCCCGGATCGATCGCCTCGGCTCCCTCCAAGTGGAGCACCGCCGCCGGCGGCCCGCTCTCGTCCTCAACAGCGCGATCTAAATCCGCAACAGACCGGGCAACCTGCACAAAACCCTCCCGCTCGAGCGCGATCAACCGGCCGGCGACCGCGGTCGCGTCGGCCGCCGCCACTGCGTGCTCCACCGGCGGAGCGGGCTCGAACTCGGTCACTCCGTCGTCACGCGGCACCCGGACGTCCCTCGCGCCCCCGTCCGAGCGCGTGAACACGGCAAAGATCGCCCCACGCACGCCGCCGGCGCGCATCCGCGGCAGGTCGAGGTGCCCGCCGTCGCGCCCGCGAGCGATCAGCGCATGGTCCTCGCGCGTCAACGCGTCGTTGTGCCCGTCGAAAACCGCTACCACGGCGCTACTCGGACACCCTGAGAGGCAGGTCGACCGCGGGCAGGCCGTCGATGCTGACCGCGTTCTTCTCGCGCTGGTAATCGAGCAGCGCGTCGGCCCCGCCGACGCGGACCTTCTTCGCCGCCCACAGCGGCATGTGCGGCCGATCGCCCTCGTGTTTCATCAGCGGCACGCCGTAGCCGCACGAATCGGCGACGCGCAGGACCTCGACGAGGACGATCGCGCGTCGGGCCTCAGGCGTGTCCGGCTCGGGGAACCCGCACAGGTCCATCAGACGCTCGAAACGCGCATCCGATGCGATCACCGCCTCCGCGTGGCCGTGCAGGCGAAGGATCCGGGGCGGGCCCTCGAACGCGCACAGCATGATCACGATGCGCCCGTTCTCGCGGACGTGGGCGATCGTCTCGGCGCCGCTCCCGATCATGTCGAGATAGGCCACGCTCGTCGGCGCGAGCACGCGCAGGCTGTCGATCGGCCCCTTGGGCGAGACGTTCACGTGGCCGTCCGCATCGAGCGGCGCGGTCCCCACGAAGAACATCAGCTGCCGGTAGATCCAGCTCTCGAGCTGCTGGTCGATCGCGTCGAAGATCTTTCCCATCCCCCTAGCTTACGGATCCACCCCATTAGGATCCGGTGCGTGGCCACAACCGCCTCCACGGCGCTCGAGCGTGACCTCAAAGCGCTTCTCGGCGACGGCGCGGTCCTTCCCGGCGACACGCGCGCGTACCTGACCGACGCCACCGAGAGCCGCAATCTCCGCGGCAGGGCCGACGCCATCGCCCTTCCAAAGGACGCGCAGCAGGTCGCGCAAACCATGGCCTGGTGCTACGACCACGACGTTCCGGTCATCCCCCGTGGGGGAGGTACCGGCTTCACGGGCGGCGCCGTCCCGCTCGACGGCGGCGTGGTCCTCTCCCTCGAGAACCTGAAAAAAATCAGACATCTCGATCCTGGTCTCTGGCGTGCCGCGGTCGAGGCGGGCGTGGTCACCGCCGACCTACGTCGCCGGGCGCGCGAGAACGGGCTGCTCTACCCGCCCGACCCCGGCTCTCACGAACAGTCCCACATCGGCGGCAACATCGCCACGAACGCCGGCGGGCCGCACGCGTTCAAGTACGGCGTGACCGGCGCCTGGATCACCGGCCTCGAGTTCGTGCTCGCGCCGGGTGAGCTCGTCCGGGTCGGCGGTCCCATCCGCAAGGACGTCGCCGGCTACGACCTGAAGTCGCTGATGATCGGCTCGGAAGGCACGCTTGGGATCGTGACCGCGGCCTGGATCAAGATGATTCCCGCGCCCGAGGCCGCGCTTCCGCTCGCCGCGTTCTACCCGGACACTGCCACCGGCTGTGCGGCAATCGAGGCGGCGTTCGCCAGCGGGGTCGTCCCGGCGGCGATCGAGTACCTCGATGAGGGCTCGATCGAGGCCACCCGCGGCGCGTTCCCGGTCGACATCCCCGACGAGGCGAGGTTCATGGTGCTCGTCGACGCCGACGGGACGGCAGACGAGGCGGCCCACATCCACACAGAGCTGACCGCCGTGCTGAGCGAGGACGCCCTGCTGATCCACGCGCCGACCGCCACCAGGGAGATCAATGCGCTGTGGCGCTGGCGCGACGGTGCGTCGATCGCCGTCACCGCACAGCGAGGCGGCAAGGTCTCGGAGGACATCGTCGTGCCGGTCGACCGCCTCCAGGAAGCGATCGACGGGACCGTCGAAATCGGGCGCCGGCACGATCTGCCGGCGTGCAGCTGGGGCCACGCCGGCGACGGCAACCTGCACTCGACGTTCATGATCGACCTCGATGACCCGGCCGAGCTCGACCGCGCCGAGCACGCGGCCGAGGACCTGTTCGCGCTCGCCGTCGAGCTGGGCGGGTCGGTGTCGGGCGAGCACGGGATCGGCCTGGTCAAGAACGGTCAGATCCAGCGGCAGTGGGCCCCCGCGGCGGTCGCGATGCACGAGGCGATCAAGCGCACGTTCGATCCCAAGGGGCTGCTGAACCCGGGCAAAAAGCTCGCGCGCGTATAGAACCGTGACCCCCGGCTCAGCCCAGGTGGTGACGGTGCGCCACCGCGGCCGCCTGCGTCCGGCTCTTGACCCCGAGCTTGCTGAGGATCCGCGAGACGTGCACGCTCGCGGTCTTCTCGGCCATGAACAGCGCCGCGCCGATCTGCCGGTTGGTGGCTCCCTCGGCGACCAGCGCCAGCACCTGGCGCTCGCGCGCGGTCAGTCCGAACGGATCCTCGGCGCCGTTCGATCCACCGCCGGCTTCCGCGCCCGACTCAGAACCGGAGCGCGAACCGGAGCCCGACCCGGCGTCCTCGCCCAGCTCGAGCCGCGCCCGCTGCGCCAGCGTCACCAATTCGCTCTCTAGCCATCGCGCCCCAAGCCTCCGCGCCTCCTCGAGCGCGGTCTCAGCAGACGAGCACGCCGCGGTCCGGTCGCGCGCCTCGACGTACGCCTCGGTCGCCCGCCACAGCGAGTACACGCGGACGTAGGGCCTTCCCATCGCCTCCCACTCGCGCCCCGCGGTGATCCACAGCTTCGGGTCGCTGCGACCGCGAGTGCGGGCCAGCTCGGCGGCCCCCACCGCTTGCCAGGCGCGCTCGACCGGCCCACCCTCGGACGCGGCCGCGCGCAGTCGCTGCATGTGAATTCGCGCGCGCGCCACCGCGTCGCGTTCATCGGCCCGTTCGCGCAGATCGCGAGCCCGCTCGGCGATGTCCGCCTCGACGCGCATCCCCGCCGCGGTGACGCGCGCGATCCGCATCACGTCGTCGGTGCACAGCTCCATCCGATCGAGCGCGTACGTGACCGCGCTGCGAGCGCCGACGAGGTCGCGCTGGCGGCGGCGCAGCTCGGCCAGCAACGCGCCGTAGGCACCGATCCACTGCGGCTCGGACGACCTGACGACGAGCGGCTCGAGCTCCTCGAGGCAATCGGCCGCCGTCTCCTCGTCTCCGACCCCGAGCGCCAGCTCTGCCTCGCGCAGATGGCGGAAGATCAGCTGCCGCCCGACGAGCGGAGCCCCCGACGGGACGAGGTGCTCGCGCGCGGATGCCCAGTCGCCCGCTTCGAACGCGAGGTCGGAAACCGTCAGCGACATCCAGTCGTGCGCGCGCAGACGCCCCGACACGGCGGCCATTCCCTCCTTGGCCGTCTCGAGCGCCTGGGACGTGCGCCCGGCGAGGCTCAGCGTGTCGGCGAGGTTCGAGTACGCCGTTCCCATCCCGTCGACGTCGTCGTCCTCCCGGGCGATGTCGATCGCCCGCCGCAGGGACTCGATGCCCCCGTCGATCGATCCGGTCACGATCCCGGCCATCCCGAGCGTGTTCAGCACCTCGCTCTCCGAGCGCCGATCGCCGGCCGCGATCGCCGTGTCGAGCGCCTCCCGGCCCTCTTTCAAGGCTTCGCGGTACCGGCCGCGCAGGTAGCGCACCCGCGCGGTCCAGACCAGGATCGAGGCGCGCTCGCGGCTGATCTCGTCCGCGGGCAGCATCGACAACGCCCGCTCGGCCGTCTCGACCGCCTCGCCGCCGCGATTGAGCGTCCACTGACTCCGCGACAGCCGCGCGAGTAGATCGGAGTAGCGGCGGGGGTCGCTGTCGGGGTCGAGCTCCTTGAGCGCGCGCTGGAGCAGCACATCCGCGCGCCCGCGATCGCCGGCGATGCCATGCGCGGCTGCCGCGATCCCGAGCAGCTCGATGTGGTCCAGGGGGATCATCTGATCCGCGTCCGGGACGCGCGGCCACAGGTCGAGCGCGCGTTCGGCGAGGTCGGCGGCGTCGCCGTAGGCGTGCACCTCGCGCGCCGCCAGCGCCGCCTGCACGGTGGCGCGGAGCGCGGCCGGCTGGTCTCCTGCGGTCGCGTAGTGCCGCGCGATCGCCGACGCGAGCTCTACGCCCTGGTCGTTCTCATAATCGGCGCGGTCTTCGAACGCGCGCGCGAGCGCGAGGTGAAGCTCGCTCCGTTCTCCGGGCAGCAGGTCGTCGTACAGCGCCTCGCGCAGGAGCGCGTGGCGGAAGCTCAGGCGGGTCGGCTCGCACGCCACCAGCACCTGCTCGGAGACCGCCTCGCGCAGCGCCACGTGCAGTGCTTCAGGCTCGATCCCGCTCACCTCGGCGATCATCGGCTCGTCGAGCGCGCGGCCGGCGGCGATCACGCGGGCCGCCGACTGCGCGTCGGCCGACAGCCGCTCGATCCGCAGCATGAACGCGTCGCGCAGGCTCTGCGGGGCCGCTCCCCGTCCGTCGAGCCCGGCCGCGAGCAACTCCTCGGTGTACAGCGGATTGCCTTCGCTGCGCTCGAACAGCCGCTCCACAAGCTTCTCGCTCGGCGCCTCGCCGAGGATGTCCGCGAGCACCTCGGCGAGCTCCTCGCGGTCGAACGGGTCGAGCGCGATCCGGCGCGCGCGCTCCAGCCGGTCGAGTTCTGAGAGCAGCGTCCTGAACGGGTGCCGGCGATGGAGCTCGTCGGTCCGGTAGCTCAGCAGCAGCAGCACGCGCTCCCCGCGGAGGCTGCGCGCGAGGAAGTCGACGAACGTGCGCGTCGAGCGGTCGCCCCAGTGCAGGTCCTCGAGCACGAGGACGACCGGGCGCTCCTCGCTCAGAACGTCGAGCAACTCGAGCAGGCCCTCGAACAGGCGCACCTGGGCGGAGGGGTCGTTCACGTCGGACGCCCCGCTCTCCTCGTCGAGTCCGGGGAGTAACGCGGCCAGCTGAGCGCGGCTGCCGCGTCCCAGCGCATCGAGAGCCGGGTGGCGAGCCCGTACCAGCGGCCGCAGCGCGCCGATGATCGGCGCGTAGGGGAGCTCACCGTCCGCCTCCTCGACGGCCTCCCCGCGGAGCACGAGCGCGTCGCCCGCGGTGGCGCGGCGCTCGAACTCCCGGATCAGTCGTGTCTTGCCGACTCCGGAGTCACCGCTCAGCAACACCACGACCGGGGATTCGCCCGCCGCTTCACGCAGGGCGAGCTCCAGCTCCGCGAGTTCCGCGGTGCGCCCGACGAAGTGACTTGATGTGACCCTCGCGCGCATGCGAGAAGTATCGCGAGAAGCCTCGACGGCCTGCGCGGTGGGTGTCGCCGGTGACTTCGGCGACCCGCCGTTGCTCGCTGGCGAGGCGCCGCGCATCCTCGATGTGCTCTGAGGCGAGGGCTTGTGAGATGGAGGGATGCATTGCTCGTTCCTCTCGATCGAATCCTGCTTTTCCACTGGGATCAGGATGAACTGAGAGGGTGCTTCTGACATCGGGAGAACGCAGCCAGTTAGGCCTACGCACCCCTTAGTCCACCCCGCCGACCCCTTACTCGCCCAACGTGACCGGTCCCCGCGGAGCCCGGCCCACACAGACCTTACGTCGAAGGGCGCTCGTCGCCGGCGCTGTGCGGACTCGCGTCCGACCGGGTGGCGCTGACGACTTCCGATGCGGTCACGTTTTGGGGGTGGTGGCAGGCAGCGATGTGACCGTTGCCATACTCGGTCAGCGGCGGCTCGGCCGTCGAGCAGATCTCGGTAGCGTGCGGGCAGCGCGTGTGGAAGCGGCACCCCGCCGGCGGGTCGATCGGGTTCGGCGGCTCGCCGGTGATCATCGTGCGCTGCCGCGAACGGTTCTCGTTGGGGTCGGGGATCGGAATCGCCCCGAGAAGCGCCGAGGTGTACGGGTGGATTGGCTTGGTGTACAGCTCCTCGGCCGGCGAGATCTCCATCAGCTTGCCGAGGTACATGACGATGATCCGGTCCGACACGTGGCGGACCACGCCGAGATCGTGCGCCACGAACACGTACGAGAGGTGGAGGTCGTCCTGGATCTCCTCGAGCAGGTTGATCACCTGGGCCTGGATCGAGACGTCGAGCGCCGACACCGGCTCGTCGAGCAGGATCAGCTTGGGCTCGACGGCGAGCGCGCGGGCGATCCCGATCCGCTGGCGCTGGCCGCCCGAGAACTCGTGGGGGTATCGGTTCAGATGCTCGGGATGGAGCCCGACCTTGTCGAGGAGGCCGCGGGTCTCGGCCTCGAACTTGTTCTTGGGCACGCCGCGGATCCTGAGCGGGGTGGCGAGGATCTGGTTGACCCGTTTGCGCGGGTTGAGCGACGCCTGGGGATCCTGGAAGACCATCTGCATCTCGCGCCGAATCGGCGCGAGCTGCTTGCGGTCGGCGTGCGTGATGTCGGTGCCGCGGAACCGGATCGCGCCGGCGGTGGCGTCCACTAACCGCACCAGCGTCCGGATCAGCGTCGTCTTTCCGCACCCCGACTCGCCGACGATCCCGAGCGTCTCGCCTTCGTTCAGCACAAACGTCACGTCGTCGACCGCGTGCACGTGGCCGACCGTCCGGGTGACCACCGCCCCCGATTTGACCGGGAACAGGACCCGCACGTGCTCGACCTCGAGCAGCGGAACGCCGTCCCGGGCACCGGGCGCCTCGGCCTGGGGCTCGACCTCGACGCTCACGAGATCACCGTCTCCCGGCTGGCCAGCCCGATCTGGTCGCCGACCTGGCGGAGCTTGCGCTTCTGCTCGGGCTCGAGCCAGCAGCGATCCAGGTGGGCGGGAGCGTCCGGGAGGCGCGCCGCGAGATCGGGCACCTCGGTACAGCGGTCGAAGGCGTGCGGGCAGCGCGGGCGGAAGTGGCAACCCTTGGGCGGGCGCAGGAGCGACGGTGGCAAGCCGGGGATCGCCGGCAGCCGCTGCGAGCGGTCGCGGTCGACTCGGGCGATCGAGCCGAGCAGCCCCCAGGTGTAAGGATGCTGCGGGTCGTAGAAGATCTCATCGAGCGTCCCGTGCTCGACGACCCGCCCGGCGTACATCACGACGATCCGGTCGGCGATGTCGGCGACCACGCCGAGGTCGTGGGTGACGAGAATGATCGCCGCCCCGGTCTCCTCCCGCAGCCTGCGGAGTTCGTCGAGGATCTGCGCCTGGATCGTGACGTCAAGCGCGGTCGTCGGCTCGTCCGCGAGCAACAGCTTCGGCGAGCACGACAGCGCCATCGCGATCATCACCCGCTGGCGCATGCCGCCGGAGAACTCGTGCGGGTAGGAGCGCAGGCGGTCGCCCGCCCTCGGGATCCCCACCTTCTCCATCAACTCGGCCGCGCGGTCGAGCGCCTGCGCCTTGGAGATGTCCTTGTCATGGACCCGGATCTGTTCGACGATCTGGTCGCCCACGCGGTAGACCGGGTCGAGCGAGCTCATCGGGTCCTGGAAGACCATCGCGATCTGCGCGCCGCGGACCTTGCGCAACTCGTCCTCCGAGGCGCCGACGAGGTCCTTTCCCGCGAACAGCGCGCGGCCCTCGAACCTCGTGTTCGGACTGCGTGTGAGGCCCATGAGCGTCATCGCGGTCACCGACTTGCCCGACCCCGACTCGCCGACGATCGCCAGCACCTCGCCGGAGTCGATCCCGAACGTGACGCCGTCGACCGCCTGGACGACGCCGTCCTCGGTGCGGAACGAGACCTTTAGATTCTGCACCTCGAGCAGGCGGCCGTCCGTGGACGCGCCTCGGGAACCGTCCGCGCTCACAGGCGAATCCGCGGATCGAGATACGCGTAGAGGACGTCGACGACGCCGCCGATCAGCACCACCACGAACGCCCCGAACAGCGTGATCACGAGCACCGGCGGGATGTCGAGCGCCTCCACGGATTGGGCAGCGTACTGCCCGACGCCGTGCAGGTTGAAGACGGTCTCGGTCAGGATCGCGCCGCCGCCGATGACCGCGGCGAAGTCGAGCCCGAACAGGGCGATGATCGGGATCAGGCTGTTGCGGAGGACATGGCGGATCATGACCTGACGCTCGGTAAGTCCCTTGGCCTTCGCCGTCCGCACGTAGTCGTCGTTGACCGTATCGAGGATCGTCGAACGCAGCACGCGCGAGTACACCCCGATGAACAGCACCGACAGCGCGAACCACGGCATCAGCATGTGCACGAACCATTGCCACGGGTCCTGCTGGATCGGAACGTAGTCCCCGGCGGGCAGGATGCCCCACTTGTCGCCGAGGTAGTAGGACATCACGGCGCCGAGGAAGAACACGGGCATCGAGACGCCGATCATCGACAGCACTGTCAGCCCGCGGTCGAGCCAGCGGCCGGCGCGCCAGGCGCTGAGCACGCCGAACAGGATCCCCATCGACAGCCAGATGATCCCCGCGCCGATCGCCAGCGACAAGGTCACCGGCAGGAGTATCCAGATCTCGTGCACGACGTTCAATTGCTGGGTGTAGGAGATGACCTGGCCGGTGAAGATCAGCTTCATCGTCTTCAGGTACTGGACGTAGATCGGCTTGTCGAAGCCCCACTGCTGGTTGATGTGCTCGATCGTCGCGGGGGTTGGGAAGCGTCCCGCTAGCCGGACAGCGGGATTCGGGATCGCCTGGAAGATCAGGAACGTGAGGACCGAGATCGCGAACAGCACCCCGACCATCGACGCCAGGCGGCGGACGATAAAACGGCCCATCAGCGCTCGATTCGGATCTTCGCGCGCGGGTCGAGCGCATCGCGCACGCCGTCGCCGAACACGTTGATGCCCAGCACGCAGAGGACGAGCATGATCCCCGGGACCAGCATCGTGTGCACGGCGGCGGGGAGCAGGTTGATCCCGTCGCTGATCATCGTTCCCCACGACGCGCTCGGCGGGCGCACGCCGGCGCCGAGGAACGACAGGCCCGCCTCGGTCAGGATCGCGTTGGCCATGATCAGCGGGATGAACACGATGATCGTCGACGCGACGTTGGGCAGGATCTCGCTGAACATGATCCGCGTGTGCCCGAGGCCCTGCTGGCGCGCGGCGTCGATGAACTCGCGCTCGCGCAGAGTGATGACCTGGCCCCGGACCGCCTTCCCGACATAAGGGATGAAGATCAGCCCGATGATGATCGCGGGGATCTGCGTCGAGTTGCCGCTCAACGTGACGAAGCCGAGGTCCAAGCCGCTGATCGCCAGCACCACGCCAAGCGCGATGCCCAGCAGGTAGATCGGGTAGGCCCAGATCAGCTCGAAGGCACGGGATATGAGCCCGTCGAGAGGACCGCGGAAGTACCCGGCGAGCAGCGCCAGCAGTGTGGCGAACACAATCGTGATCAGCGTCGCCTCGGCGCCGATCTGCAGCGAGGTGCGCCCGCCGTAGAGCAGACGGACGGCGACGTCACGGCCGACGTTGTCGGCGCCGAGGAAGAAGTGGGAATGCCACGTCGGCCCGATCGGCAGCCCGAACTGGTTCAGCGCCGTATCGACGTGCTCGTCGTTCGGACCGGTGTGCGCGATGTCGCTCGCGTACACCGGCGCGAGCAGGCACAGGATCACGATCGCGAGGAACAGGCCGCCGAACGCGAGCGCCACCTTGTTCCGCCTGAGCCGGCGCCAGGCGAGCTTGTACGGGCCGATGCCAGGCGGAAGCTCCTCGCCGTCGTCCGACGGCCATCCTTCGTGCGGCAGCGACTCTTCTATAACCGACGCGGGTGTGGACCCTGTAGCACTCATACCGCGTTAAAAGCCTAAGCCTTCTGTCATCACTGCGTGCGGGCCGGAGCGCGTCGCCGCGCCCCGGCCCACAGCGCCTCTACTTGAACTGCAACGAGCTGAAGTCGTTGCCCTCGAGCGGGCTGAACACCAGCGCGCCGAAGTTGATCCGGGTGGAGACGAACTCCGGCGAGGACAGGTAGCCGTAAGGCACCACGTACGCCTTCTGCGTCACGTAGGTGTCGAGCGCCTGCCACTGGGACGCCACCGTGGCGATCTGCGCCGCCGGCACCGGATACAGATGATCCAGCGTCGACTGGATATGCGGGTCGTTGACTTCCTCGTAGTTCGAGTTCCCGACGGGAACGATCGCCCGGCCGTCCACCAGGTTCTGGTAGAAGTCGGTCGGGTTCGGGAAGTCCTGCTGCCAGTCGGCGAAGCCGGTCTGCGGATGGTTCTTGAGCGTCTCGATCGTCGAGAAGTAATCCGCGTCGGCGATCGTCTTGAGCGTCGCCTTGAACCCAATCGCGTTGAGCGTGGCGGCGTAGTTCTCCGCCCACTCGAGACGCGGCTGGCGGTTCTCGGCCCACACCGTGACCGCCTGGCCGGCCATCCCCGACTGCGTGACCAGTTGCTTGGCCTTCGCCACGTCCGGCGACGAGTTCGGGTTGATGCCGTACGGGCACGGCCCGGTCGGGTGGCCCGTCATCTGCGGCGGGAGCAGATAGCACCCCGGCACGAGCTGGCCACTGCCCAGCCTGGACAGAGCGGGCCGGTCGACCGCGATCTGCACGGCCTCGCGGGCGAGCTGGCTACTGAACGGCTTCTCGGTGACGTTCAGGAACCAGTAGAACGTCTTGTTCGTTTCGATCGACTTGAACCTGCTGGTCAGTCCGCTGACCTGCTGGATCAGCGCCGGCGGGATCGTGTCGCCCCAGTCGAACACGTCCGCCGTGTTGTTGAGGACGTCGGAGGCCTCGGTCGTGGTGTTCGACTCGATCTTGACCTCGACGTTCAGGTGGCCGGGAGGAATCCCCGGGATCGCCTGCGCGGTGTAGCTCGGGTTCTTGACGAGCTCGAACGACACGTTCGGGACGACGTTCTTGATCACGTACGGGCCGAACCCGACCGGCGGGGTGTTCGGCTCGGGCTTCAGCGGCGTCGTCGCCGCCGGCATGTAGCTGACGCCCGGAACCGCGAGCACGTCGAGGAACGCGCCGTACGGCGAGACCAGATGGATCGTGGTCTGGCCGGTGGCATCGTTGGTCGTGATCCCCGAGACCGTCTTCGCCTTGCCCGTCGAGTACGCGCTGGCGCCCTGGATCGTCGACGTCAGGAAGCTCGCCGCGCTCCAACCGAGCTTGAGCGCGCGCTCGATCCCGAACGTCAGGTCCGACGCCTTGAGCGGCGCGCCGTTGGAGTACGTGAGGCCCTTGCGGATGGTGAACGTGTACGTCTTGCCGCCGTCGCTGACGGTCGGCATCGTTGTGGCGACCGCGGGAATGATCTGCGTGCCGGCCGTGCCGGACGCGTGCGCGAACGAGTACGGGCCGAGATACGTCAGCCAGTGAACCTCGCCGCCCTGGGTCGTGAAGTCGATCGACGGATCGAGCGACTGCGGGAACGTGCCCGCGACAACCGTCGCGACGCCTCCGTTGCTGCTTGTCGATGACGAGGTCGTCTTCGACGACGATGCCGCCGACGATGACGAGGTCGCGGTAGAGCTCGAATTCGAGCTACCGCACGCCGCCAGCGCGATCACAACCGCGAGCGCGAGCGCGCTCGCCGCGATCGGTCTGGTGAGCTTTTGCATGCTGCCTCCTCCTCAGAAGGTCGTTTCTACGCGGAGAAATGTATTCGGAGATGGAACTTCGCGCAGGGTTCCTAATCAAGCCGCAACACGGTAGCCGCCTCCGGTCGGTCCTCGTGTGCCGCCCGAGCGCCTTCTGCGCGAGCGAGCCAGGCCAGCCAGGCCATTCCCTGGCCCTCGACTCGCTCGAGGTCGACCCCGGTGAGCTCGGAGATGCGGGCGATCCGATCGCGCAACGTGTTGCGGTGGACGTGCAGAGCAGCGGCGACGCGGCCCTTTGCGAAGTTGTTTTTGATTAATGAATTCAGGGTGCTGACAAGCTCGGGGTGATCGCCATCGAGCGGACTGTAGATGCGAGCGCGGAGCTGGCTCGCGAGCCGGGGCGAGCGGCTGAGCAGCAGCTCGGGCAGGTAGTCGCCGGCGTCGATCTCGCCCGAGCGCCCGTGGGCGGCCGCTAGCTCCACCGCGCCTCGCAGCTCCTCGAGCGCGTGGCCTCGCTCGCCGCCGATCGCCGGCGGTGATTGGGCGATGATCGCGTTCCCGTCGAGCGCGATCGCGGTCCAGGGCGCTCTCAGGTTCGACAGCCCGATCACACGCCGCCCCTCCGCCGCCGCGAGCGCGTGCCGGCGCCGCAACCGGGCCGCCAACTCCGCGTGGTGCTGTGACGAGCGCCCCGGGATCGCGATCACGAACGGCCTCGCTGCCCGCTCGATCCGGAAGCCGATCCGCTCGGCCAGTCGTTGATCCTCGGTCAGCGGCGCCTCCTCGGCGGCGATCCGCCGGAGCAGCTCGCCGGCCGCGATCTCCTCCGCGGTCGGTCCGCTTTTCTTCGCGGCGGACTCGTAGACCTCGGAGTAGATCCGGGAGACGCGGTCGACGTACTCGAACAGCAGGTCGGCGATCTCGACCAGCGCCGGCCGCTCGGCGTCGGTGGCGGCCTCGACCATCGCCCGCCACGCGAACCTGGCTCCGCGTCGGAAGCTCGCGGCGATCATGTCCGCCGGGAACCCCTCGGCGACTCGCGCCCGGGCGTGCTCGCGGAACACGGCGATCTCGTCCTCGCCGGGCGATTCTCCGCCGGCAAGCCAGCGGATCGCCAGGTCGAGGTTCCACCGCACCCAGGTCCGGACGTCATCGCGTTCGGGCGTGAAGTTGCTCGAACGCCGGCTGGTCCCAGAAGCTGTCGAGCACCCGATCGGTGAACAGCTCGAGGTCGGCCCGCTCGACGATCCGGCGGAGCACCTCTCCGCTGCGTCAGCACCTCCATCGGCCAAGTATGACCCCGGAATGTGCATTTGCACAGTCGCGATGCTCCAGAAACGTGCCTGTTGACGGTGTCGCGAGTTCGCCGGGCGGGCAAGATTGGTGCTGAGGCTTCCGGTTCCAGGTCCGGAGGCCCCGGGAGAGGCTTCCGGTTCCAGGTCCGGAGGCCCCGGGAGAGGCTTCCGGTTCCAGGTCCGGAGGCCCCGGCGGGATCGCAATGACTCCGAGATTCTTGGCAGGGATCCTCATAGCGTTCGGCGTGCTCGCTACGCTGAACTACTCATCGGCCGGAGTGGACACGGGAGAGATCGTGATCCGCGGCGGTTCGCATCTCGACTTCAGCTTCATCCCCAACCAGGCGTTCGGCGCGTCCCTGCGGGGGCCGGACCTGATCGCGTGGTACACGACCGCGTGGTTCAACAAGTACCTCAAGCACTCGCCGGACGCCGACGCCGAGTTGCTGACGCAGCGCTGGCAGGACGACCCGATCGAGGCGTCGATCGACCCCAACCACGACGGCAACGCGTTCTCGTTCTATTACTACTCGCGGCTCGACATCCACCCGTCGAACGGCCAGCGGTGGGATTGCGAGGACCTCCGCGACGGCTGCGCGGGCATGGTCCCCGAGAGCGACGACGGGTTCCCGGGCACGTACTCGTATCTCGCGCTCGACACGAGCCCGGACAAGGGCTAGTCGACTCGGAGGACGGCCTTGCCGTTCACCTTGCGGTCGAGCAGCGCCTCGATCGCCCGGCCGGCTTCGCTCCAGGACAGCGTCACGTCGATCTGCGGGTCGAGCTTGCCGGCGGCGACCAGGTCGGCCAGTCGTCTCAGGTCGGCAGCGCCGCTTTGCGTGTGCTGTAGCTCGGCGAAGATGTATAGCCCGTATAGCTTCGCTCTCGGCGCGCGCGCAAACAACTCACGAGCCGGATAGGAGACTGGCTCGGGGACGGTCGATGCGAAGCTCACGACGGTGCCACCCGGGGCCACTCGCTGGATCGCCGCGCCGAGCACGCTGGCGCCGACGGCGTCGACGATCAGGTCATAGGTCGGCCCGTCGAGGTCGATCTGCTCGATCGTTTTGTCCGCCCCGAGTTCTTTTAGGCCCGCGGTGCGCCGCGCGAGCGCGGTGACATGGGCGCCGGCGAGCTTGGCGAGCTGAATCGCGAACCGCCCGACCCCGCCACTCGCGCCGGTCACGAGCACGGGCTTGCCGAGCAGGAAGCCGCCGACCTCGAGCGCCCTCAGCGCGGTCAGCCCCGCCACCGGCAGTGCGGCAGCCTGCTCGAACGACACCTCGTCGGGCAGTTCAGCCAACCACTCGGTGCCGACAGCGGCAAGTTCGGCCCACGCGCCGCTCGGCACCATGCCGACGACGCGCGCGCCGGCCTGCGGGCCGCTGCCGTCGGCGGCCTGCTGCTTGACGACGCCGGCGAGGTCCCAGCCGGTGACGGTGCCCGGCTCCATCGACTCGAGCCTGCGGGTCTCGCCGCGATTCAGGCTGATCGCCTTGACCTCGACGAGCGCCTCGTGGTGTTCGGGCCTCGGATCGGAGACTTCCGCGAGTTCGGCGAACGGCGAAGAGACCTTGGAGACGAGCGCTCGCATCGCCACGCAGAGACTACTTGGATGTATGTTGCGCGAGTGATCCGGCTGTCCGCGCTCACCGCTGGTCTTGCGTGCGCGGCGGCGCTGGTGCTCGCCACCGCGGCCCCCGCCCGCGCGGACCTGCACGTCTCCTGGATGCGCGGCGCGCCGTCGCCCGGGACACCCGCGCGGTACGACAAGGTAGGGGTGATCAAGGTTGGGTCACCGCACGCCCGGAACGTGCTCGTGCTCGAGCCCGGTACATCCGCCGGCGCCGCCTACTTCGTGCCGCTCGCGCAGTGGATCGTGTCCCGGGCACCGCGGTGGCAGGTGTGGTCGGTCGAGCGCCGCGAGAACCTGCTCGAGGACCAGTCGGTGCTGAACCTCGCCAAGGCGGGCCTCGCCACCTCGACCCAACTGTTCGACTACTACCTCGGGTGGCTCGATCCGGCGCTTGACGTTCAGACGCACATCGCATTGATTCCGAATGCGAGCGTCGCGTTTGCCAAGCGATGGGGCATGAGCGTCGCGGTCGGCGACCTGCACCACGTGATCGAGGCCGCCCGCAGGCTCGGCGGCAAGGTCGTCCTCGGCGGCCACTCGCTCGGTGGCGCGGTCGTAACCGCCTACGCCACTTGGGACTTCGGCGGCGTCGCCGGCGCCCGCGACCTCGCAGGGCTGGTGTACATCGACGGCGGCAGCCTGCCGGCGGTCAGCGGCGCCACCGCCCGGTCCGAGTTGCGCGGACTCGATTCGTCCGGGACGTCCCCGTGGCTCACGTTCGGCGGCATCCCGGCTCCGTTCGCCGGCCTGTTCAGCGCCACCGGCGCCACCGCCGCCCTGATCGACCCCGACTCCGCCTCGCTCGGCCAGTCGTCAGGACTGCTGAGCGCGTTCCATTTGACCCCGTCGGTCCCGGTCACCAACCTGGCCCAGTTCGGCTACGCGCTCAACGTCGGCACCTCGCCGATGGGCCTGCTCGCCGCGCAGGCGCACCTCGGGCGCGGCATCTCGCCCCTCGGCCCGCTCCACGGCTGGGACGGCGCCGGCGCCCTCACTCCGATCACGCGATTCGCAAGGATGTTCTCCGGGCTCGGGGTCAACGACGCCGACGGCACCGAGTGGTACTTCCCCGAGCGCCTGACAATCGATTCCGGCGCGGTGGGGAACGGCCTGTCGAACCCCGCGCAAAAAGTCCTCGGGGTGGACGCCACGCTCGGGGACCGCCTGCCGCGTCGGCTGCTCATCTACGCCTTCGGTGCGCGACTCGGCGGCGCCGGCGTGCTCCTCGACGCGCAAGCGCTGGCCGCCCAGTCCGGGATCCCGGCGTCGAACCTCCTCCTGATCAACCGCGCGAGCACCTACGCCCACAACGACCCCGCCGGCGCGTACCCGCACAACGCGTTCTTCGCGGGGCTAATGCAGTTCCTCCACCGGGTCGCATAGCGCGGGTGTGCTGGATAAGGCCCCACTATGGGGGGGCCGGGCCTTATCCAGCACGTGTCATCTAGAAGCCGGCGCCCGGCACCGGGCGGCTGTCCGCGCCGGCCGAGCGCGTGTGCTCGTCCAGGAACGGCGGATAGGTCTCGGTGAGCAGGAACAGGTAGGCGTCCGACCGTGCCGTGTACGAGTTCGCCAGGACCATCACGTCGAACAGACCCCGGGGCAGCCTGCCCAAGATCACGATCACGAACCATGCCGCGATGGCCCCGAGTTCGAACAACAGGTTGACCACGTACCGGAGGATCCAGATCGGGGTCGACAGGATCGCCCGGAAGAAGGTCTTCAATCGGCTGTAACGAGGCAGCGGCCCCGCGAAGTGCATACGGACCGGATACGACGGGTCGTCACTCCCGCTGAACGACGGATACTGGTCACACAGCGCCGCCGAGGGGCCATCGGTGTCGCGCCGGGGGCCCAAGGGTGTCGAGCCGCGACCCCCGAGGTGCCGGCCGTAGGCGCGTGCTGGATTTTCCCCGCCATGCGGGGAAAATCCAGCACGGCACGTGTGTGACTAGGGTGTGAACACCGACGAGTGACACGGCGAGCCACCGCACACGTCGGTCACCGCGCCGTTCGGCTCGAGGAAGTCGGAGATCTGCTGCTGCGCTGCCGGCGTGTTCCGCGGGTTCTGGTGCGGGTCGATGTTCGTCGGGCCGGCGGTCGGCGGGATGTCCCCGACCGGTGGCGGCTGGACACGCCCGGGGCCGCTGTCCCAGATCTCGATCGCGGAACCGCGGAACGGATAGTGGCGGATCGCCGGGATGCCGTAGAACAGGTTGCGGTCGCGGGAGCGGTCGGGATCGAGTGCCGGCTGGACCGCCGAGACACCGATCGTCCGCGCCTCGGCCGCGCCCGCATACATGCTCACCTGGAAGTCGCCGTACGCGATCTGCATCAGCACTTGGTGCGTCGGCGTGTCCGGCAACGGGTGCGAGGTCATGTACGGCGCGTAACCATCCGGGTCGGCTCGGTCCCACAACTGATCGAGCAGGTCAAGGATCACCGGATACTCCGACGGATCCCGGTAGTAGATCCCGAGGAACTGGCTGAACGTCGTGAAGTCCGTGCTCCGCGCGAGCAGCAGGTTGCCGTAATCCATTCCGGTGACGCCGAGCACCGCGCGCCTGACGTCCGGAGACACGGCCAGCGTCACTCCTCCCATGATCCCGCCCTGCGAGTTGCCGTTGTAGTACAGGTGCGAGGTGTCGAGCACCGGGCGGCCGCCGGTCTGGAAGTCCGGGTTGGCGGCGAACCCGTGCGGGTTGATCATCAGCCGCCCGAGGAACAGCGTGTTCAGCACCGCCTGCTGCAGGCGGTCGACGATCACGGGGAATAGGTTGAGGTTCCCGACGACGTTGGCCGCAAACGACTCGTCCTCGTCGGTCAGGCCCCACCAGTCGGTCCCGCAGAAGACCATGTTGTGCTGCGTGGCCAGGGCTTCGACCCACGGGTCCTCGACCTCGGTGTAGTCACCGAACAACCCGTGACCGTAGATCGACGCACGTGCCGGCGACGGGTTGCCGGCGCTGCTCGGGATGATGCACTCGAACGGGGCGACGGCGACGTTCCCGCGGATCTGCGTCGGGAGCGCGTCGGGCTTGGACGAGCTGTAGTGGAACGCGGACGTCGCGGTCGTCCCGCAGTGGATCAGGTAGCAGGGAACGTCGAACGTCCCCACGACCGCGCGCAGCTGCGGCGACAGCGTCTTCGTCGAGGTGATCGTGTAACTCGGGGCGCGGCCGGCGACCTTGCCGTCGGCGAGCTTGCGGTCGCCGAGGCCGGCGAACGCGCTGTTGCGGATCGAGAGCAGACGGCCGGTCTGATTCTGCTGCGAGGCCACCGTGAAGTCCCAGGCCTCGTAGAGATTCGACCGGCGTACGCCGGCGCGCGCGAGCGCCGCGAACATGCGCGCGTACCGGGCGCGCTGCGAGGCCTCGCCAGACGGCAGCGGGCGATCGTCGCGTAGCCGCTCGAACCACTTCGCCGCCGGGATCAGGTGACCCGTCGCGGTCCTCAGGTTGCGCAGGGCGACCACGTACGTGTGCCCGTCGAGGAAGGCCTTGGCGCCGTGGATCAGCAGGTCAGTCGTGTCCGGCGTCGTGGCGTTCGCGTCGAGCTCTGACCAGATCAGCTGCCGGCGCCCGGTCTGCTCGTCGACGATCACGATCGGCTGGTTCCGCCCCAGCGACTTGGCCATGTCGAGCAGGCCGGCCGCGCCCGTTCGCGCGAACGCGGCGGCGTTGTCGAGCCCCGTCACGTGGACGATCGCCGCGGACCCCGGGCTGAAGCCGTCGGCGCGGTCGTACGGAGCGACGCTCACGCGCTGCCCGCTCGAGTTGACCGGCATTGCACCCGCGGGCAGGTTGACGCGGAGCCCGGTCTGGCTCGTGGGGTCGGGCCGCGTGAGCAGGTTGTTCGGGAACGGCAGCAGGCACGGACGACCCGAAAACGGCTGGCAGTCAGCGGCCGGAGGATCGCCACCCGCGACTCGGGCAACGACCGGCCGCGCCCGCGGAGCCGACCGCGCCGGGCTTGCCGACGCCACCGACCCCACCACGATCAAACCGGACAGCACGCACGCGACCAGCGCGACCCAACTAATGCGATTCACCACAGGCTCTCCTCCTCCTCAGACCGGCGGTCACCCTACTACCTTGAAAGGAGCGGACTCGTTAGTCCGTCTCTCATGCGCGATCGCAACGGACAGACAGCCGAACTCGGCGCCGGTATCAGCCGGCCGATGGTCCTGCTGCTCGCGTTCACGTGTGGCGCGGCAGTCGCGAACCTGTACTACGCGCAGCCGCTCTTGCACACGATCGCCCACGCGTTCTCGGTCTCCAATAGCTCCGCGGGGCTGCTCGTCACCGTCACGCAGGCCGGCTACGTGATCGGGCTGGCGCTGCTCGTCCCGCTCGGCGACTTGCTCGAGCGCCGCCGGCTGATCGCCGTGACGCTGCTGGTCTCCGCCGCCGGCCTCGGGCTGGCAGCCGCCGCGCCGGGCTTCGCGGTGTTCGCGCTCGCGGTCGCGCTCCTCGGCGCGACCGCGGTTGTCGCCCAGATCATCGTCGCGATGTCCTCCTCGCTCGCCGGCGAGCGCGAGCGCGGAAGTGTGGTCGGCACCGTGATGAGCGGTCTCTTGATCGGCATCCTCGTCGCTCGCACGATCAGCGGGATCGTCGCTCAGCTACTGGGCTGGCGCGTGATCTTCGTGCTCGCCGCGGTCGCGATGGTGCTGCTCTCGGGGGTGCTGCGCTTCGCCCTTCCCCGCGTCCCGGCGACCGAACGACTGCGGTACCCGGAGCTGCTCAGAACCGTTCTCCACCTGATCCGCGACGAGCCGCTGCTCCGCCAGCGGATGCTCCTCGGCGCCACCGCGTTCGGGTGCTTCAGCGTGCTGTGGACGTCGGTCGCGTTCCTGCTTTCGGGCGCCCCCTACCACTACGGCAACGCCGTGATCGGCCTGTTCGGGCTCGCCGGGCTCGCGGGGGCGATGGCGGCGCCGGTCGCGGGCCGGCTGTCCGACCGGGGGCGCGGTCGCGCCGCGATGAGCGGTGCGATCGTCCTGCTGCTCCTGAGCTGGGGGGTGCTCGCGTTCGGCAAGACCTCGGTGGCGGCGCTGATCGTCGGGATCGTCGTGCTCGACCTCGGCGCCCAGGCGATGCACATCTCCAACCAGAGCGCGGTCTACTCGCTCCACGGACAGGCCCGGAGCCGGCTGACGACCGCGTACATGGTCGCCTACTTCAGCGGAGGCGTGGCGTTGTCGGCGGCCACCTCGGCGCTGTATTCGAGCGGCGGATGGGAGGCGGTGTGCGCGCTCGGCGCCGGGACGGCCGCGGTCGGGCTGATCGGCTGGCTGGTCACCGAGCGCGTGATGACCGGGCGCCTGCCGATCGGCGCGGACAGCGCCGCCTGATCATGCGCCCGCGGCTCGTCGCCTCCGATCTCGACGGCACGCTGCTCACCTCGGATGGTGCGGTCGACGAGCGCTCACGCCGCGCGATCGCGGCCGCCGAGTCCGCCGGCGCGGTCGTCGTGTTCTGCACCGCTCGCCCGCCGCTGCGGCTGAAGGCTCTGGCCGAGGCGACCGACCATCGCGGCGTGGCGGTGTGCGCCAACGGCGCGGTCGTGTACGACCTGCACAGCGAATCGGTGCTCGAAGCCACCACGCTCGAGCCGGCGACAGCGCTGGAGCTCGTCGACCTGCTCCGGGCCGAGATGCCCGGCGGAGCTTGGGCGGTGGAGCACGCCGCCGGCTTCGGGCATGAGCCTGACTATGTCCCGCGCTGGCCCGTGCCCGACGACACCAGGATCGCCGCCATCGAGGCGCTCGTCGAGCAGCCGGCGCTCAAGCTGATGCTCCGTCACTCGGACCTCTCCGCCGACGAACTGTTGAAGCGCGCGCGGGAGGTCTGCGGCGACCTCGCCGAGTTCAGCCACTCGAACGCAGCCGACACGCTGCTCGAGATCAGCGCGGCCGGGGTCAGCAAGGCCTCGGCACTCGCCCGGTTGTGCGACGAGCGTGGCATCGACCGCAAACACGTGATCGCTTTCGGCGACATGCCGAACGACCTGCCGATGCTCGCGTGGGCCGGCCACGGGGTCGCGGTCGCCAACGCCCATCCCGAGGTGATCGCCGCGGCAGACGAGGTGACGGCGTCGAATGACGACGGCGGCGTCGCGCGCGTGCTCGAGCGCCTGTTCGGCCTCGGCTGAAGCGCGTGTTCGGCCTCAGCTGGCGGTTCGGTTCGTCAGCGGCACGTACCGCCGGCACGGCTCGCCGCGCAGCCCCGGGCACGGCGGCAACCCCGTCGGAACCGCGACGCCCGGCACCACCGGCAGGATGAGCTGCGACGGCATCGAACGCGAGTGGGCGAGCCGCACGGTCGCGCGGCCCGCCGGCGTCAGATCGGAGAACGCCCACGTCGGCTGATCGCCGCCCGGGGCCGAGATCGTGATCCGGATCCGCGAGCCGGCCCGGTACACGTGACCCTCGTAGTAGAGCGGCACGACCACCTCGGTGAACCTTCCGCGAGGCAGCGGCCTCACGTCGGCCTTCCGCTCACTCAGCAGCGGCTCGAGCAGCGTGCTCTGCGGCGAGAGCTTACGCTCGCTCGCGTCGAGCCAACCGTTCTGCACGAATGTCTCGTTGCCGTCCGGCCGGACCTCGGAGACCGTCACCTGGAGATCGACGTCCGGCGTCGAGGCCTCGATCCAGGCGTGAAGCGCCCCCGCGCCGACGACCACCAGGTTCTGAGGAAGCGGCGCAGTCAGGTATGACAGCGCCGTCCCGGACGGATTCTGGGTCCAGTGATAGCTCGGCGAGGTTCCCCACAGGCCACCGGGTCCGGTGTTGCCGGTGAAGTCGGTAAGCGGCCGAGCCCTCGGAGACCAGTTGAACATGTCGACGCCGCCCGACCCCGGTGGCGGCCCCTGCAGGCTGCCACCTGAGCCCAGGTACCATGCCTTGGCGGCCGTCCCGGGCAGCGGGAACCGCGCAAACGACTGCTCGAACGCGGCCACCGGCGCTCCCGGCGTCGAGCCGCCGGAGCCGTTGTCGAACAGGATGCGGATCGCAGGCGCAGCCTCGAACGCCGCCAGCGCGGAGGCGTAGTCGGGCTCGTTCTCGATCGGGTCCGCGGGGAACGTGATCCCGCTGATCCCCATTGCGGTCTGGTACAGCAGCGGCGCGAGCGCCCGCAAGCTCGGAGTCAGATCGGGCATCCGCTGGGCGACGAACAGTGACAGGAAGTCATACCAGCGCACCGCGGTGGCGGGGTCAAGTGAGTCGATGTGGGCACCGTTGGTGAATGTGAACCACTTGAGTCGCGTGCCGGTGAAGTGCTCGGCGAGCTCGGGGCAGTGACCCCCGGTCTGCTCGTCGGTCCACTGACACGCGAGGAACACGGGTACGTGGATCTTGTGCACGAACGTGTCGGGGTTCAGTGGGTTCGCGAACGACGGGACGTAATACCGGTTCGCGCTCACCTCGGCGACCTCGTTGACGGCCTCGGGGTGAAGCGCCTGGTTGGCCCGGCAGGTCCGATCGCCACCGCGGATCCGCGCGAGCGCCCACGCCTCACCGTGGCCCGCAGAAGCGGGCTCGGCGTCGAAGTCGCGCGCCTGCGCGAACGGCACGCCGAATCCGGTGTTGAGGATCCCGCCCGGGTACAGCGTCGTCGCGGTGTCATCGATCACCGATAGCGGCGCGATCGCCGCGAGGTCCGGCGGATCGGTGGCGCCCACGAACAACTGACTGATCCCGCCGTAGGAGATCCCGATCATCCCCACCTTGCGGTGCAGCACCCAGGGCTGGTGCGCCACGGTCTCGATCACGTCGTAACCGTCGAGGCTCTGGAGCGGCTCGAAGAAGCTGAACGCGCCCCCCGAGCACCCCGTCCCGCGCATGTTCAAGTCGACGACCGCGAACCCGAGCAGCGTGGCCACGGGGCTGATCCCGTTCTCCGCGCCGGCCGGGTCGGCGTAGCCGTACCCGGAATACTCGATCAGCGTCGGGTACGGCCCGGGGCCGCCGGGCAGGCGAACATCGATCGCGAGCTTGGTGCCGTCGCGCGTCGTCAAGTAGCCGTAACCCGAACTCGGGATGCGCTGGTCGTAGATCTTCGTGCTCGGTGGCGCGGACCGGTCCGGCATCACGGTCACCGCGCGCGAGGCCGCGCCGCCCCCGGCGAGCCGCACGCGATATCCCGGTCCCGGCCGGACGCCGCGGAAGATCACGCCCCCGAGCGGTCCCGCCGGCAGCACCGCCACCGTCGTCCCGCGCCGGTTCAGCAACGCGACGCGCTGCCCCCCCGGAGCGCCGGTTACGTACACCTGCTGGACGCTCCCGCCGACCGTCAGCCTGGTGGCGGCCGACGCCGTGGCCGACGCCGCGGCCGAGACCGTGGCCGCCACCGCCAGGCACACCGTCAGGAGCGTCGCCGAGAACAAGGCCCCCCGGAGCCGTTCGCGCATTCCGAACATCTGTGGAGCAGCACCCTACACCGCCGGAAATCGGCTAATCGTTGCGCTAGCCTCGTAGCCAGCAAACCACGGCAAGAGACAGGCATCTCTGTGGGGTCGGGGCGAAACGACGAAAAGGACTTCAATGAGCGGCTGCGGCTGCTCGTAGTCGACGTGACCGCGGACCGGGCTGCGGCGCTCGCTGAGCGGCTCCGGCGAAGGGCCGGCGGCCACGCCGACGTGCTCGTCCGGGACACCGTCCCGCGCGTCCGCCGTGCGCTGCGCGACCACACGATCGCCTGCGTCGTGCTCCACCTTCCGGCCGGCGACGACGACGCGCCGGCAGCGCTCGAGGCAGTCCTGTCGAGCGCCCCGAACGTTCCGGTGGTCGTGCTCGCGGACACGGACGAGCAGACGACCGCCTTGCGCGCGATCCGCGACGGCGTCCAGGACTTCCTGATCGAGGCGGCGACCGACGCGGATGCGCTCGACCGGGCGATCCGCTACGCGATCGAGCGCAAGCGCGCGGCGGCCCGGCTCGCGCATCAGGCGCTCCACGATCCGCTTACCGGTCTGCCTAACCGCGTGCTCCTACTCGACCGGCTCAACGTCGCGGTCGGACGCGCGCGCCGCCATCCCACCTCCCTCGCGCTGCTGTTCCTCGACCTCGACGGCTTCAAACGCGTCAACGACAGGCTCGGCCACGACGCCGGCGACGATCTGCTCGTCGAGGTCGCCCGCCGACTGCAACGCACGCTCCGGCCCGGCGACACCGTGGTCCGCTACGGCGGCGACGAGTTCGTGATCTTGTGCGAGGACCTGCGCGGGCAGCGCGAGGCGCTGCGCGTCGCCGAGCGAGCGCGAGCGGCGATCGCCGAGCCGTTCCTCGTGCGCGGCCACGACGTGACCATCCGGGCGAGCGTCGGCCTCGCCCGGGCGCGCCGCGGTCAGACGTACGCGCAGGATCTCGTCCGGGAGGCCGACCTCGCGATGTACCGCGCCAAGCAGCGCGGCAGCGGTGTCGAGCTGTTCGACACCGGAATGAGCATCGAGGCGATGAGCGAGCTCGAGACCGAGCACCAGCTCCGCGACGCGATCGACCGCGGCGAACTGCGCCTGCACTTCCAGCCGGTGCTCACGCTCGACGCGGACCCGCGGCCGGCCGCCGTCGAGGCCCTCGTCCGCTGGCAGCATCACGAGCGCGGTCTCCTCGGACCGCTCGAGTTCCTGCCGATCGCCGAGGAGACCGGACTGATCGCGCAGATCGACCAGTGGGTCCTGACCGAGGCGTGCCTACAGCTCGGGCGGTGGCGACAAGACGGCGTGGTCGCCGACGAGCTGTGGGTCTCGGTCAACATCTCCCCGCGCTCGCTCGGCGCGCCGTCACTGACCGACGCCGTCGATCGCGCGATCGCCGGCGCTCGCCTGCCCCCACGGTGCCTGTCCTTGGAGGTGACCGAGACGGCCGTCGACGAGGAACCGGTCCGCGCCGCGGCCGTGCTCGAGGGACTGAAGCGCCTCGGCGTCCGGCTGTGCCTCGACGATTTCGGCACCGGCTATTCGTCGCTGAGCGCCCTCTCGCAGTACCCGTTCGACCTGGTCAAGTTCGACCGCGCGCTGACGGAGTCAGCCGCCGCCGACGCCAAAGCCGCGCGCATGCTCGGCGCGATCCTCGGCGTCGCCCGCGCGGCGGAGCGCAAGGCGATAGCCGAAGGCATCGAGACCGAA
Organism: uncultured Solirubrobacterales bacterium; assembly: GCA_963701945.1. GTDB lineage: Bacteria > Actinomycetota > Thermoleophilia > Solirubrobacterales > Solirubrobacteraceae > Palsa-465. The sequence continues at coordinate 262,156 of CAVPBV010000011.1, forward strand.
GCTCAGCTCGAGGTCGTACGGGATCTCGGATGCGAGGGCGGTCAGGGGTTCCTGTTCGCCGCACCGGCGCCCGCCGAGCAGTTCGCGATCTGGCTCCACGCCCACTCTCGCCACTGATCCCGCCACCGCACTCCCCCGCAACCCGGAGGCCCACGCCGGCATCGGCGCCGGGGGCCACCGCCCGCTGCTGGGTGCACAACTCGCCAAAGCCGGTCCTCGCCACCCGCCGCGTGCAGATAAGCGCCACCCCGGCGCTTATCTCGCCATGGTCGAGCGAGGCGAGGGGTTTGGCGAGTTGTGCATCCCCTCAGACACTCGCCAAGGCCGGCGACCGCGCAGTAGCGTTCGCAAAGCGTGAGCGAGACGGCCCCCACCACGACCTTAACCGTGCAGCACACCGACCCCGCCGACCTCGGCGTGCTCGAGGCGGCGGCGCTGCTCCGCGCGCGTCGTCTGTCATCGGTTGAGCTGACCGAAGCTTGCCTGCGCCGCATCGATCAGCGCAACGGCGGTCCGCCCACGAGCGACGGCGCGCCCGACGCGATCAACGCCTGGGCTCGCCTTTACCCCGAGGAAGCGGTCACGCAGGCGCGCGCCGCCGATGAGCGTCGCACGACGGCCGGCGAGGCGGCGCCGCTCCTCCTCGGCATCCCGATCGGCATCAAGGATCTGTACGGCGTCGAGGGCTTCCCGTTAACCGCGTCGAGCCGCGTGCTCGAAGGCAACCTCGCCGGCGCGGACAGCACCGTGTGGGCACGGCTGCGCGAGCGGGGGATGGTGCTGCTCGGCCACACTCACACGCACGAGTTCGCCGCCGGCGGGACCACCGATCAGGTCGGAAACCCGCACTCGCTGCGCCTGATCGCGGGCGGGTCGAGCGGAGGGAGCGCCGCGGCGCTGGCGGCGCGGATGACGCCGGCGGCGCTCGGCAGCGACACCTGCGGCTCGCTGCGGATCCCGTCGGCGTGCTGCGGCACGTGCGCGATCAAGCCGACCCACGGCCTCCTCCCGCTTGACGGCATCGTCCCGCTGGCGCCATCGCTCGACCACCCCGGGCCGATGGCACGAACGATCGCCGACTGCGCGGCACTGCTCGCCGGGATGGCCGCCGGCGGCCCTCAGGTCACGCCGCTGATGCCGCCGCCGGCCCCGCTCGACGATCCGCCGCTCGCCGCGCGTTCGGGCGGACGCCCGCTGGCCGGCACGACGATCGCGCTCACTGACCGTACGCACGGGATCACGATCGCGCCCGCGGTCGCGCGTGGGCTCGAGGAGGCGGCGCGCACGTGCGAGCGGCTCGGGGCGCGCATCGTCGAACTGCCGGCGCCGTGGACGTTCGAGTGGGACGACCTCAGCTCCGTACTGCTGACCGACGTGTGGGCCTTCCACCGCGACCTGGCCGATCGCCACGACAGGTACCGCCCGGCGATCGCCGAGTTCGTCGAGGCGGCCCGCGACGTCAACGACGCCCAGGCCTACCTCGCCGCCCAGGCCCGCCGAACCGAAGGGACGGCCACGTGGGAGGACTGGTTCAAGCAAAACGACGTCGACCTCCTGCTCGAGCCGACGCTGCCGATCCTCCCCTACGAGCGCGGGCCTGGCTATGACCGCGGGCACGCCGGCGGCGCCGGCGATCCGCTGATCGAGCTTACCGCCTTATGGGACATGACCGGGATGCCGGTGGCGGCGCTACCGGTCAGCTGGAACGTCGGCGTGTCGCTGATCGCCCCGCGCGGCCAAGAGGCGCCGCTGATCCAGACCGCGATCGATCTCCAGGAGCACGCTCTCGGCATCCCGGGAGATCCGGTCGGACGGTCCGCGCCGTGAGCCCGACCCCGGGACGGTTCGCGCCGTGAGCCTCGCGGTCACGGGCGCGATTCACAACGGCGAGCGCGTCGGGCTCCGGGCGGCGGGCGGTCTGATCGCGGAGATCGGCCCCGACGTTTTCCCGCAGCCCGGCGACTACCTGATCGACGCCCCCGGCGCGATCCTCACACCGCCGCTGATCAACGGCCACACCCACGCCGCGATGACGCTGTTCCGCGGCTACGGCGACGACCTGCCGCTGATGCGCTGGCTTGAGGAAAAGATCTGGCCGATCGAGCGAAAGCTCGAGCCCGCGGACGTCTACTGGGGTACGCGGCTCGCGTGTCTCGAGATGATCAGGACCGGGACCGTGCGCTTCTGGGACATGTACTGGCATGCGCCGGCCGCTGCCCGTGCCGTCGCCGATGCGGGGATACGGGCCACCGTAGCCGCTCCGCTGATCGACATCGACGGCCGGAGCGAGCGGATGCGCGAGGGCGCGATGCGCACGCTCGACGAGCTGTCCGACTCTCCCGACCGGATCGACCCGGGGCTCGCGCCGCACGCGATCTACACGGTCAGCGAGGACAGCCTGCGATGGATCGCAGAGCTCGCGGCCGACCGTGGCATCCCGGTCCAGATCCACCTGTCGGAGACCGAGCAGGAGGTGATGGACTGCGTCGCCGCCCACGGCGAGCGGCCGGCGCGCTACCTCGACCGGGTCGGGCTGCTCTCGCCGCGCACGGTTCTCGCCCACGGCGTGTGGCTCGACGACGACGAGCTCGAGCTGATCGCGGAACGAGGCGCGACGGTCGTCACGAACCCGGTCGCGAACCTCAAGCTCGCCGTCGGCGGGGTGTTCCCGTATCCGCAGGCGCGCGCGGCGGGCGTCCGGGTCGGACTCGGCACGGACGGTCCCGGCTCGAACAACTCGCTCGATCTGTTCGCCGACATGAAGGTGTTCGCACTCATCCAGAAGCACGCCGCGAACGATGCCGCCGCGATCGACGCGCTCGAGACGTGGCAGATCGCCACCGGGCAAAAGGCCCCGGCGCTCGGGGCGGCGCAGGCCCTCGCGGTCGGACAGCCGGCCGACTTCCTATTGCTCCGCGCCGGCGCGCCCGAGCTCAGCTTCGGCGAGCTGCCCGCCGCGCTCGTGTACGCGGCATCTGGCGGGGTCGTCGAGACGACGGTCGTCGCCGGCCGGGCGCTGATGCGCGACGGCAAGATCGACGACGCCGAGGAGGTGCTCGCCCAAGCGGTCGAGCGGGCCCGCGGGCTCGGGCTCTCCCCACCCGCCGCATCCGGCCATCCGCCCCCCGCGCGCACGGCAACGAGCTAGCCTGAACGGCGATCAGGCATGACCGCCAGCGTCCCAGAGACAGCCGCCGCTCGCCTCCGCGCCGCCGCGGTCCCGGCCCGTGGCACGCCGTGCGCGTTGCTGATGTTCGGCGAGCTCGCGCTCAAAGGCCGCCGGCGCTCGAGCTTTGCCGCCGCGCTCGAGCGCAACCTCCGCCGCGCGATGCGACGCACCGGTGAGATCGAGCTTCACCGCCGCGGATCAGCGTTCCTGGTCGTCCCGTCTCCGGAGGGGCTCGCCGACGCGATCGAGGTCGCGCTGGAGCTTCCCGGCCTGAGCGTCGTCCAGCCGGCGCTCCGGATCGAGCCCGTGGTCGGCCGCGCCGCGACCGCGGCCGTCGAGCTGCTGCGGGACCTCGAACCGGGCTCGTTCGCGGTGCGGGCGCGCCGGCGCGACAAGAGCTTCCCCGTCTCCTCGATGGACATCGCGCGCGAGGTCGGCGCGGTCGTCAACGAGCAACTCGGACGCGGCGTCGATCTGTCGCACCCCACCGTCGAGGTGCACGTCGACGCGCACGCGCGAGAGCTGTTCGTGTCGGTCGACCGGCTCCGGGGAGCGGGCGGCCTTCCGGTCGGCACGAGCGGGCGCGCGATGGTGCTGCTCTCGGGCGGGATCGACTCCCCCGTCGCCGCCCACCGGATGATGCGCCGCGGTCTGCGCTGTGACTTCGTGCACTTCAGCGGCCAGCCGCTCACCGGGCCCGAATCGGCGTACAAGGCGTACGCGCTGGTCGCCCAGCTGAACCGCTTCCAGGGCCGCTCGCGTCTGTTCGTGGTGCCGTTCGGAATCACGCAGAGGCTGCTCGCAAGCTCGGGCGCCGGCCGGCTGCAGGTGCTGGCCGGGCGGCGGCTGATGGTGCGCGTCGCCGACGCGCTCGCTCGCCGGGAACAGTGCGAGGCGCTCGTGACCGGCGATTCCCTGGGCCAGGTGGCGAGCCAGACGCTGCGCAACCTCGAGGTGGTCGAGGCCGCGGCGACGCTCCCGCTGCTTCGCCCGCTGATCGATCGTGACAAGTCGGAGATCATCGACGAGGCCCAGCGACTGCGTACGTTCGAGACGTCGATCCTGCCCGACGAGGACTGCTGCACGCTGCTCATGCCAGGCCGGGCGGTGACGTGGACCGACCCAGAGCCGCTGATCGAGCTCGAGCGCCGGGTCGATGTCGAGACCGTCGTCGAGCAGCTACTCGGGCAGGCGCTCGAGATGTGGCCACGGCTCGAGGTGCCGCAAAGCGCGGCCGGCCTCGCCCCCGTCGCCGCTTAGCGCGCCCTTAGCTCATCGGCCCGCTCAGGCCGCGAGTGAGTCGGACCCCACCGCGAGGCCCTGCTCGAGCAGGCCGTGGGGGACCTCGTCCATCATCCGGTCGGGGTCCGGCACGCGCGCGACGGCGAGCGCGTCGAGCGCCGCCCCGAGCGACGGCATCCTCGCGCCGCCGTGAGCGTCCGAGGCGATCACCGCCCGCGGCGCGGTTCTGATCAGCCACAGCGCGGTGGCGCGCACCATCTCGCCGTACAGCCCGGCGACCGACCACGCATTGATCTGGGCCACGCTCCCGACGGAAAACTCGTGCTCGAGCGTCTCCCATCCGGCATCGGACCACCTGAGCGCGCGCTCGGGATGGGCGACCACGACCGCGAAACCCCGCGCCCGCAACTCGTCGGCGGCCTCCGAGTAGCTGTGATCGAGACCCGCGAGCGGCGCCTCCAGGAGCAGCCACCGCCTGCCCGGCGGACCCTGGGCGATGGTCTCGAGTGCCCGTTGCTCGAGCCGCGGGACCATCTCGTGCGCGAGCTCACCTCCGCACAGCACGCGGATCGGGATCCGCGCGGCGGCGAGCTTCCCCTCGACCTCGCGCACTCGCTCGGGCAGCGAGCTGACATCGGTGACGAACTGGGGGTGTACGTGCGGGGTCGTGACGATCGTCCGCGTCCCCTCCGCCGCGGCCGCGGCCGCAAGGTCGACGCTCTCCTCGATCGACGATGGGCCGTCGTCGATCCCCGGAAGCAGGTGAAAGTGGAGTTCTGCGTAGCTCATCCACCTCGATGATGGGTGACCCGCGCGGCGAGGCTGTGATGAATTGGTTAAGGGTGTGCGACTGAGTAAGTGGCGGGCCTAAGGCTTCGAGCCGCGCAGGAGCCGCTCGGTGACCTCGGCCCAGAGATCGCGAAACGCCTCGGCCGCCCGCCCGCGCGGCGCGAACTCCTCGAGCGGGGCGCGCGCGATCCCCATCCGCTCGACGTCGGCCGCGAGCGGCACCACCGTGTGGAGCATCTCGGGTCGCTCGGCGGTGAACGCCTCCATCACGTCGCGGTGCATGCGCTTGCGTGAGTCGGCCATCGAGAAGAACGGGAGCCGCTGCACGCCGTCGCCGGCAACCTGATCGATGTACTCGAGCGTGCGCGCCGACAGCGTCGCCGGGAGCAGCGGTATCAGCAGCGCATCGGCGGCTTCGAACACGCTCTCGGAGACGAGCGAGATGCTCGGCGGACAGTCGAGGAACACGTAGTCGTACTCGGGCTCCAGCGGCGACAGGACCCGGCCGAGCCGGCTCGTCGGACGCTTGGTCGCGTCGAGATGGAGGTCCATGTGGCGGTAGGAGAAGTCGGCCGGCAGCAGGTCGAGCCGGTCGTAGTCGGTGCCCTTGATGCGAGCCGCCGCGTCGCTCTTGCCGCGGACCAGTTTCTCGCCGCCGCCCTTCACCTTGGGCTTCACCCGCAGCAGGTACGTGCTCGCCCCCTGTGGATCGAGATCCCACAGCAGCGTGGTCGCGCCACCACGCGCCGCCAGGTAGGCGAGATTGACCGCGGCCGAGGTCTTGCCGACTCCACCCTTGATGTTGTAGGTCGCGAGGACCACGGGGGCGCAGAGTCTCCCACGCCTCGGCATAGTCAGGTTTATGGGCGATGCGTTCGTCGCTAACGAGCGGTCCTACGAGGTTCCCGAGCGTCCGGTTCTGGCCGTGTGCGCCGACGGCTGGGACCCTGGCTACGTCGACGACGCGCTTGAGCGCGGCTTGATGCCGCGGCTTTCCGAGACGCTCTCGAGCGGCGGCGGGACATACGTGATCGGGCGCGCCCAGGTCCCGACCTTCACCAATCCGAACAACGTCGCGATCGTGACCGGGGTGTCCGCCGCGCACAACGGCATCGCCGGCAACCACTATCGCGACCAGGCGGGACACGAGGTCCAGGTGACCGACCCGAGCTTCCTGCGCGCCAGCACGATCCACGCCGCCGCCCACGCCGCCGGCGTTCCGGCGCTGTGCGTGACCGCCAAGGACAAGCTTCGTCGCCTCCTCGCCGACGGCGGGGTGCCGTCTTTCAGCGCCGAGTGCGCGCACGAGCAGACGCTGCCCGACGGCACGCCGCTGCTCGAGGTGGTCGGCTCGCCCAACCCGGGGATCTACGACTGGCAGCTCTCGACGTACGCAATCGACCTCGCGCTCGCGATCGCGAAGCGGCTCGGGAGCCTGCTCGTGTACGCGTCGCTGACGGACTTCGTCCAGCACTCGGCCGCGCCCGGCGATGCCCTGTCCGACGCGTTCTACGCCGCGGTCGACGCGGCGCTCGGCCGCGCGCTGGACGCCGGGTTCGCCGTCGGGCTGGCCGCGGATCACGGAATGCACGCGAAGACGGCCGCGGACGGCAGTCCCAACGTCCGCTTCCTCGACGACGCCCTCGCCGCCGCCGGCATCGGGGGCGCCCACACGCTCTGCCCGATCACGGACCCTTACGTCGTCCACCACGCGGCGCTCGGCTCGCTCGCGTGGGTCCACCTCGACGATCCCGACGTACTTGACCGAGCGCGCGGCGTCTTGGCTTCGCTCCCCGGCGTCGAGGGCGTGCTCGATCGGTTCGCCGCGGCCGACTCTTTCGAGCTGCCCGCGGACCGGATCGGCGACCTGGTCGTGCTCGCCGACGAGCGGACCGTGCTCGGCAAGTCGAGCGCGGCGCACGACCTGAGCGCGTTGAACGGGCATCTGCGCTCGCATGGAGGACTGCATGAGCGCGAGGTCCCGATCATCGTGTGCCAGCCGCTCGAGCCAGGCTCGGTCGCCGGACGCGAACTACACAACCGCGACCTCCACGACCTGCTGCTCAACCACCGGGCATGAGAGCCGTGTCCCTGGCATGAGGGCGGTGTCCGTCGCGTGAGGGCCGTGTCCGCGATCGCGGTCCACTCGCCGTTCAGCGGCGAGCTTGTCGGCTCGGCGCCCGTGTCGTCTTCGGCGGAGGTCGCCGACGCACCACCAGGCACGAGGTGGCGCGCGCCGTCGACGTGTTCCGCTTCGCCGCGATCGAAGCTCTGAGGGACGACGGCGAGGCGTTCGCGGGCGACGTGTCCCCGAACGGCCGCGCCCGCCGTGCGCATACCCTCCGCGTGCCGGTCGGCCTGGTCGCAGCGATCACGCCGTTCAACCACCCGTTGAACCAGGTCGCGCACAAGCTCGCGCCGGCGATCGCCGCAGGCGCGCCGATCGTGCTCAAGTCATCCGAGCGCACCCCGCTCAGCGCGATCCGGCTCGGCGAGCTGCTGCTCGACGAGGGGCTCCCGCCGGCGGCGGCCCAGATCGTGTGCGGGGAGCCCGCCGCAATCCTCGACGAGTTCCTCGCACACGAGGCCGTCGAGGTGGTCCGTTCACGGGCTGGCGCGAGTCGGGAAGTCGATCGCGCGAACGACGCGGCTACCGGCGCGCCGTGCTCGAGCTGGGCGGCAACGACCCGATGCTCGATGCTCGCCGACGCCGACCTCGACGAGACCGCCGCGCTCGCGGTCGACGGCGCCTTCCGGACTCGGGGCAGTCGATGTACCGCCGTCGAGCGGATCATCGCCGTGGCCGACGTGGCTGACGAATGGCCGGCGGTGCTCGACCACGTTTCGCCGGCGGCCGAGCTGGTCGCGCTCGAGACGTTCGGCCCGGTCGCTCCGATCATCCGCGTGCGCGACCTCGACGAGGCAATCGCGACCGCCAACGCCACGCGCTACGCCCTGTCGAGCTCGGTCTGTACGTTCGACTGGCGCGCGATCTCGCGCTGTGTTCGCGAGCTGCGGGCGGGAACCGTGAACGTAAACGAGGTTCCGGGCTGGCGCACCGAGCTCACTCCGTTCGGCGGGATCGGAGACAGCGGGGCTCGGCGTCAAGGAGGGCGTCCGCGAGGCGATCCGCGCGATGACCTACACCAAGCTCTACACGCTGCCATGGGGTTGATCCCGGTGACGGCGGGCTCCTCCCGCGTAGACTTCCCACCGGGGTGAGCACCGGAGGAGCGCCTGGCTGTCCGCACTGTGGCACCGACAACGTGGCCGGGGCCAAGTTCTGCATGGAGTGCGGGGCGAGTCTGTCGACGACGTGTCCTGCGTGCGGCCACGCCACGACCCCGGGACAGAAGTTCTGCTCGGAGTGCGGTACCGCGCTCGCGCCGGGGTTGACGCAGGCACGGGAGGCAACAAGGACATTCGCCAGCGGAGCGTCCGCCGTGGTGGTTCCGATGCCGCGGCGCGACCCGACGGAGCTACGACGGGTGTCCGTCATGTTCGTCGACCTCGTCGGCTACACCGCGCTGACGGAGTCGTGGGACCCCTCCGACGTGCGCGACATGCTCGGGCACTACTTCGACGCGGCGCGCGGGATCGTCGACCGGCACGGGGGGACGATCGACAAGTTCATCGGCGATGCGGTGATGGCGGTGTGGGGGACGCCGGTGGCGCGCGAGGATGACGCCGCGCGAAGCGTCCGCGCTGCGGTCGAGCTGGTCGAAGCGGTGGCGTCGCTCGGAGCCCGGGTGGGAGCCCCGGACCTCCGCGCCCGCGCGGGCATCGTCACCGGCCAGGCTGCAATGCTGAGCCGCGAGGAGGGCGTGGTCGTCGGCGACCGCGTCAACACGGCGGCCCGCATTCAGAGCGCCGCCGGCCCCGGAACTGTGTTCGTCGACGACGTCACCCGCCAGGTGACCTCGCCCGTGATCGCCTACGAGGACGCGGGGCGCCACGCGCTCAAGGGCAAGTCCGAGCCGCTTCAGCTGTGGCGCGCAGTCGAGATACTGACGGCTGCGCCCGATGCCGATCGGGACGGCCTTCAGGTGCAGTTCGTCGGCCGCGACGCGGAGCTGCGCCTGATCAAGGAGCTCCTCCACGCCGCCGTCAGCCGCTCGTCGGCGGGCCTCGTCGCCGTGTCGGGCGCCGCCGGCGTCGGCAAGAGCCGCCTGCGCTGGGAGTTGCTCGACTACCTGATGACGCTGCCAGACCGGTTCCTGTGGCATCCCGGCCGCTGTCTCCCCTACGGCGACGGCGTCGCTTACTGGGCGCTCGCCGAGATGGTCCGGCACCGGCTCGGAATCCCGGAGGACGCACCGGTCGAGGAGACCGAGCGGAAGCTGCGCGCCGGCCTGGAGCGGTGGGTCGGCGACCCCGGCGAGCGCGAGTTCGTCTCAGCCCGCCTCGGGGTCCTGCTGGGCGTCGCCGAGGGCGGCCCCGGACGCGAGGAACTGTTCGCGGGCTGGCGTCTGTTCTTCGAGCGAATGGCCGAGCTCGATCCCGTGGTGATGGTGTTCGAGGACATGCACTGCGCCGACGACGGGTTGCTCGACTTCGTCGAGTACCTCCTCGACTGGTCCGCGCACCACCGAATCTTCATCCTGACGCTGGCCAGACCGGAGCTGTCAGAGCGCCGGCCGGGTTGGGCGGCTCGGCACCGGGGCGCCACCGCGATGTCACTTGAGCCTCTCGGGGATGCGGCGATGGAGGAGCTGATCGACGCCGTGGCGACTTTGCCGCTGACCGCCAAGCGCAGGATCATCTCGCACGCCGAGGGGGTTCCTCTGTACGCGATCGAGACCGTGCGGGCGCTGGCCGACCGCGGCGTCCTCGTCGAGCGCGACGGGGCGCTGGTGCTTGCCGGCGAACTGGGCGAGCTCGATGTTCCGCCCAGCCTGATCTCGCTGCTGGGCGCACGGCTCGACGCGCTCGGGTCCGACGAGCGCGAGCTCGTCCGATCGGTGTCCGTGTTCGGAGGCAATTTCCCCCTCGCCGCGGTGCAGGCTCTTTCGGGCACGGCGGAGGGGGGCGCCGGGAGCGATCCTGGCCAGCCTCGTGCGCAAGCAGGTGCTGACGGTTCGAGCCGACCCGCACTCGCCCGACCGGGGGCAGTACCGGTTCAACCAGATGCTGCTCCGGACAGTCGCCTACGAGACCCTCTCCAAACGCGAGCGGAAGTCTCGCCACCTCGCCGCGGCGCATTACCTGTCCCATGCCTTCGCCAACGAGGGTGAGGACGTCGCCGAGGTCCTGGCCGCGCACTACCTCCAGGCCTATCGCGCCGCGGCCGACGACTCCGACGCCACCCAGCTCCGCACCGAGGCGATCGCCGCGCTCCGTCGCGGCGCCCAGCGCGCGGCGGCGGTCGGCGCGCCCCAGACCGCCGAGCGCGCATACCGGACCGCGATCGACCTGGCCGCCGGCGAGGAGGAGCACATCGAACTGCTCGAGGCGGCTGGCGACATGGCGCTGGTGGACGGACGCTACGACGCCGCCTTGGAGCTGTTCGAGGATGCAGCCGGGAGGCACGAGCAGCTGGGACGCGAACGCGAGGCGGCTGCCCTGGCGTCGAAGATCGGCCACGCGCTGCGCCGCAACGGTCGCACCTCGGAGGCCATTGATCGTATGAGCGGCGCGTTGGCCCTCCTGAGCGACGCGGACCGCGACGCCGCCCAGCTCAACGTCGAGCTTGGCGTTGCGTTGCTCGCCGCGGGCCGACCCCGTGAGGCGGTCGAGCCACTGGAACGCGCGCTCGAGCTCGCGCAGGCACTCGAGCTTCCGCACGTCCTCGCGGGAGCATTGACCTTCAAGGCCCAGGTGTGCGTCGCGCTCAGCCGTTCGCGCGAGGCACGCATCCTGTTCGCGGGCGCCATCGAGTTGTGCCGGGAGTACGAGTTCAGCGACCGGCTGCTCATCGTCCAGCTCAACAGCGGCGACTTCCTGAGGAAACTCGATCTGCCCGGTGCCGCTGAGCGAACCGGCGATGCGCTCGCCACCGCCCGACGGGTCGGCAGCCGGGTCTACGAGAGCGTGGCCGCATCCAACCTAATGCGCGTGTGGGAGTACACGGGAGCGTGGGACGACGTCGAGCGGCTCGGGACCGACCTGCTCGAGAGCGGCCCCGAGCGGCCCGGAGTGGAATACATCCACCTCGGGCTCGCCCTGGTCGCCGCCTTCCGCGGGGACGCGCAAGCGGCCGGCCGGCACCTGGACGGGATGAGCCCGTGGCGCCACAGCGAAGCGAACGAGGCCCGCTGGACGTACACGGCCTGCCAGGCCACGATCGCGCTCGTCGCGGGTGACCCCGCTGCGGCGTTGGATGGCCTGTCGGGCGCGATGGGCAACATCATCGCGGCCGAGGGCGTCTCGAGCCAGGCGAGCCGGATTGGCTTCCCGACCGCGATCGAGGCCGCTGTCGCGCTGGGGGAGGTCGGCCAGGCCACCGCGCTCTTGCGGCTGCTAGCGGAGGTGCCCCCCGGTCACGTCCCGCCGTTCCTGCGCGCGGAACGGGCCCGGGGGGAAGGTCTGGTCGCCGCGCTCGTGGGCGACACAGTCACGGCCCGGGCTCGCTTCGGCGCCGCGATCGAGGAGCTAACCAGCCTCGGCTACCCGTATTGGCTCGCTCGCGCCCAGACGGGTCTGGCCCGGGTGTTGATCGACGATGGCCGGAGTACAGAGGCACAACCCATGCTCGACGAGGCGGTGGCGGAATTGAGGAAGCTGCGCGCGGCGCCCGCACTCGCGATCGCCGAGGCGCTCCTGGCCGGGCTACCGGCCGCGGCCCGCGGGTAGTCGCATCACTTCCGCAGCGACGCGAGCAGCGCCCGCCCGTTCGGCACGCCCCAACCGGTGACCGCGTCGAACCCCTCAGCCGCCTCGTAGCCGAATCCGGGTTTCGGCGTGCGGTTGTTTCCCTTGGTGATGTCTTTGCAGCCGCTCACGCCACGAACGCGGCCGTCGGCTCCGTCGCCGTACAGGAGCGGCGCGAGGAACCCCGGCGCGGCGCCGGCGATCCGCGCGACCAGAGCCGCCCACAGAGGAGCCGAAGCGCTCGTCCCGCCGTTCATTCTCGGCTGGCCCTGGAACACGATGCTGTAGCCGGGGAGCCCGGCCAGCGCCGCCACGTCCGGAACGATCCGCCCGTCGAAGCCGCCGGGGTTTAGTGAGCGAACGTGGACGTTCTGCCATTCAGGCCGTTTGAAGCGCTGACTTACGCCTCCACCGGTCGAGCCACCGCGTGGGTATTTCTGGGGGTCGCTTTGATCGCCCGGGCAATTCCACCACACGACCTCCTCCTCACCCTCGAGCATGGTGCCGCCCACCGCGAGGACGTGGGGACTCGACGCCGGGAAGTGCGCATGCGCGCGCTCGTCCTGCATCTGGTCACCACACCCGTCGTCACCGGCTGCGGCGCAGACGGTAATACCCCGCCGCGCGGCCGCTTGTAGCCGCTGGTTGATGGCATCAACGGCAGCCGGGGACCACTTCGCGGAGTCCTCCGCGAGTCCCCAGCTCACGCTCAGGCTTACCGGGGCGGGATCCTCGGCGACCACCCGGTCGAGCAGGTCGATCCAGCCTTTCTGATCAAAATTCGCGAAGAACAGACGGAGTCTTCGCGTCCGGGCATAGCGCCGCCACGATCTCCACATCCATCGTCACCTCGTGGCTCTCTCCGACCAGCGGGCTGCTGCTGTTGGGCGACCGCCGCCGCGATCTCCGCCGGAGTCAGCGGCACGGCCCCGACCGATACGACCTCGATCTCCGGCACCGTCCGGCCGTGCGTCTCGCAGAATGTCCGGATGTCTTCTGGGAAGTAACCGCCCCCGAACTCGGCGATCGCGATCGTCTGTCCGTTGCCGTGTCCCTCGGGGAAGCTGTAGCGCTGCTCGAGTTCCTCGGGCCGGAGCGGGCTCGGCCCGGGCGGTGACGTCGCCGGAGCCGGTGAGCCGTCGGGCCACCCGGCGCTGATCCAGCCCGAACACGCCCGTGACCACGCCGTCGAGGTCGGCCGGGATGTAGATCTCGCCTTCGCGGCCACGGAGGATGCCGTCGGGGCCGTGATCGTAGAGTCCGAGACCGGCACGGAACGCGTCCTCGATCTGCCCCGCGGAGCCGCTCACCACAAGGCTCCCGGTCGCCGGATATGCCTCCTCGACGCTCAACCCGAACCGCCCGAGGACGCGCTTGACCTCCTCGCTGGCGTGCGCGAAATCCTCGGGGTGAACGGTGACCGTCAGTTCGATGGTCGACGCCGGATCGACGTCGCCGACATGCGCGGGCGTCCGGCTCTCTCGCTCGCGCTTGCTGCCCTCCAGTCGCACATGGCTCTCCGGCCGTCATCGTTGACTCAGGCGAGACGAACTCGCGACGATGCCTCTGCGATCAACTACGAAAGGGGCGCCCATGAACGAGAGTCGGAGCGTATTCGAGTGCGCCCGCGTGCCGGCGGGCAACACCTGCTCGGTGCAGTTGTCGGCGAGCGGGATCGATGTCGTGGAGGCCGCGAAGCAGCACCTCGTATCGCCACGGCCACGCCAACAACGACCAGCTTCGACCAGGACGTCACGCGGGCCGTCGACCAGCAGGAGTACGACAGCCTGGGGTGGGTGATCGGAGCGGCGCCTGAGGCTAGATCGGGTAGTGGCGGGGCAGCGACTGGACGGTGATCCAGCGCAGTCGGTGAACTCCTCGAGCGCGGCCCGTCCGCCGAACCGCCCGAACCCGCTCGCCTTCACGCCGCCGAACGGCATCTGCGGCTCGTCCTGGCACGGTCGTGTCGTTGACGTGGCAGATGCCGCTCTCGATCCGCTGAGCCAGTTCGAGCGCCGCCGACACGTTCTCCGAGAACACCGCCGCCGACAGGCCGTACTCGGTGTCGTTGGCCACCTCGACGGCGGCGTCCGGACCGTCGACCGGCACCACGGTGATCAGCGGGCCGATCGCCGTGGACGCCTCGCGCGGATCGCCGACCGGCAGCGCACGCGCCCGCTCGGCCAGCTTCTCGGCGAGCCTCAGAACGAGACCTCGTCGACGAAGCACCACGACCAACTGTCGCCCGGCATCGCGGAGCTCATGATCGGGTGGCCCGTCTGCTTGTAGTGCTTGGTCGCGTGCGTGCCCGGCGAGGAATCGCAGCACCCGATGTGCCCGCAGACCCGGCAGACGCGCAGCGCGACCCATGTCTGGCCGGTCTCCAGGCACTCCTCGCAGCCCTCGACGTTCTCCGGTACCTCGACCTTTATCTGGTCGACGTGGGCGCATTCGGCCATCGGTGGTTCTCCTCTCGGATCGGATCCCTACTTCTCGCTGCAGACCATCTCAGAGTCGGCCCCGGTTCGCACGAAATCCGATCAGCGCGCGCCGGAGTAGCACCGCCGAAAAGTTCCCGCCAGGACTCAAGGAATCGTGATCTTTAGCCGACATATAGTTTGACACCAAAATGTTTTTCGGCTAAACTTTCGCTACGGAATGAACTCGACAACTTCTTCTCCTAATCCTTCATCCGTGGTCAGCCTCGTCGGCGCTAAGGAAGCCGCGGCGCCGCGAATCGAGCCGCACGTAAGGCGCGTCGCGATCGTCGTGATCCTCGGCGCGATCATGTCCGTGCTCGACACGACGATCGTCAACGTCGCCCTGCACGACCTGTCGATCGACCTCCATTCATCGCTCAGCGGGATCCAGTGGGTCATCACCGGATACCTCCTGTCGCTCGCCGCCGTGATTCCCGTCACCGGCTGGGCCGTCCGCCGCTACAGCGCCCGCCGGCTCTATCTGATCGCCCTCGTAGTGTTCACGCTCGGATCAGGGCTCTGCGCGCTCGCCGCCAACAGCGGCGAATTGATCGCCTTCCGCGTCCTCCAGGGCGTCGGCGGCGGGATGCTCACCCCGATCGGCCAGATGATCCTCGTCAAGGCCGCGGGCCCGCGCAACCTTCCCAAGGTCATGAGCCTCATCGGCATACCGATCGTGCTCGCGCCGGTGTTCGGCCCGACCCTCGGCGGCCTGCTGCTGCAGTCCGTCGGCTGGCAGTGGATCTTCATGATCAACGTGCCGATCGGCGCGCTCGCGCTGACGATGGCCTGGCGGCTCCTGCCCCATGACTCCGCGGGCACCGATCAGGCCGGCCGGCTCGACGTGGTCGGACTCGGTCTCGCCGCCGCCGGCGTCGTCGGCCTCACCTACGGCCTCTCCGAGAGCGCGACCGCCGGGACCCTGGTGTCCTCGTCCGTGCTCGTCCCCGCCCTTGGCGGCCTGGCGCTGCTCGCGCTGTTCGTGGCCCGCTCACTGCGGATCGAGCGTCCGTTGCTCGATCTCAACCTGTTCGCCAACCCGGCCTTCCGGTCGGCGTCGATCGTGACCTTCTGTCTCGGCGCGGCGCTGTTCGGCGGAATGATCCTGATGCCGCTCTACTTTCAGACGATCCGCGGCGAGGACGCGATCCAGACCGGCCTTCTGCTGATCCCGCAGGGCATTGGCGGCGGCCTCGGCATGTTCCTCTCCGGTCGCATGACCGAGCGCTTCGGCGCCGGACGTACTTCCTTCTTGGGCGCCGTGATCCTCGCGGCGGCCACGATCCCGTTCGTGCTCGTCACCGACACCACGCCCTACGCGACGATCGGCACCGCCATGATCTTCCGCGGCATCGGCATCGGCCTGTCGATCATGCCCGCGATGACCGCCGCCTTCTCGGTGCTACCACGCGAAAAGGTGAACGACGCCAGCCCTCAGCTGACCGTGCTTCAGCGGGTGGGCGGATCGCTCGGAACCGCGATCTTCGCCGTCGTCCTCCAGAGCCAGACCAGCAGCGCCCACACCGCGGCCGCCGCGGCCGCCGGGTTCGGGCACACCTACTGGTGGGTAATGGGCGTGACGCTGCTGGCGCTGATTCCGACGCTACTGTTGGCGCGGACCGAGCGGCGCAACAAGACCGCCGCCGAGATCTCCGTCGCGATTCCCGTCGAGGAGCCATTGCTGGAGGCAGCGTGAGCCAAACCGCCTCATCCGTCGCCGAACCCGCCGGCCAGGTGGAAGAGCTCCGCACGGCGGTCAACCATCTGCTCGCCGCCGATCGCAGGCTTCGTGGCCGCGATCACAGCCGCCCGGGCGAGCTGACCTTCGCTCAGATCCGGACCATCGCAGCCCTCGGGCGCGAGCACGAGATGACCGCCGGCCAGCTCGCCAAGAGCGCCGAGCTGACGCCGGCGACCATCACTTCGATCCTCGATCAGCTCGAGTCAGCGAACATCGTCGAGCGCCGTCGTAGCACCGAGGACCGGCGCGTCTGCAACGTCGGGCTGACCCCGGAGGGCTGGGAGCTCCTCGAGCGCAAGCTCGCGGTCTGGAACGGGCTATGGGCCGAGCGTCTGTCCGCGTTCAGCGACAAGGACATCGCGACGGCCGCCGCCATCCTCCACGAGGTCACCGGCATCCTGGATTCGGTCTCGAGCTCACTCGACCCGGTTCAGCCGAAGTCCGAATCCTGATCGCGGCCGGAGGGTCGGGTCAGAGGTCTTCCGTGCCCTCGTCTATATCGCCCACCTGCTGGCCGTCCATTCGCGCGAAATCGACATCACCGCCCGGCTCGGTGGCGAGGAGTTCGCCGTGCTCATGCCCGGCAGCGACCGGGAGGGTGCAGAGGCATTCGCCGAGCGCGTCCGCCACGCCCTCGCCGCCCACGACTGCCTGAGCCTGCCGGACATGCGGGTCAGCGCCGGCGTCACCGCCACCGCCGTCCCGATCGAGGTCGAGATGATGCTCGAGCGGGTCGACTCCGCGCTCTGCGCGGCCAAGCGCGGCGGCCGCGACCGCACCGTGGCATTCGACGGCCACGAGATGTCGGTGCCGGTCTGACGATCGCGCCGGTCTGACGGCCACGCCGGTCTGACGGCGAGACCCAGCGAGCACAACCGGGGACACAGCGAATGGCGCATGAGTTCGCGCGCGATCTCCGGCGACAGGTGCTCTCCGAGTAGCGGCTTGCGCCAGCCGTTCCCGACCGCCGCGCCCGCGCAGATCTCAGCGCTGGCTCGGCACAGCCAGCGCCGTGATCTTGTCTCCCGCGCCGTTCGGGACGGTCGCCTCCCACACGCTGACGGCGTCGACATCGACGTGGACCCTGCAGGTCGACCCCGCCGCCATTCCGATGTCGGCAACGCTTCGAGCCCGCAGTTCAAGGCCGGGCCTGACGGCAACGGTCAGCTCGGTCACGCGGCCCAGGTCGATGATGTCGGTGACGATGCCGTTCCCGAGCTCGATGGTGCTGGGACGCCTGGCGCCGTCGTCGAGCGACGGGGTGAGACGGATCCCCTCCGGCGCGGCCCGCCAGAGCACGCTGGTGCCGACCGGCAAGCCGGTCGGCACCTCGACGGGGCCGGCGGCGGTGAGGAGGGTCCCGTCGTGGCTCGCAATGCCCGCTACGAGGTTGTCGATCCCGAGCAGTCGGCCGACCTCGAGGGACACGGGCCGCCGGAACACGCTCGCGCAGGACCCGGCCTGCAGCACGCGCCCGTCAGCGATGACCATGATCTCGTCCGCGAGCATGGCCGCCTCCTCCGGATCGTGGGTCACGAACATGGTCGACAGCCCCGTCTCGCGTTGCAGGCGGCGCAGCTCCCGCCGCAGCTCGTCGCGCACCGGGGCGTCCAGGCCCGAGAACGGCTCGTCGAGGAGCACGATCAGTGGATCGCGGGCGAGCGCCCGGGCCAGGCTCACGCGCTGGCGCTGCCCTCCTGAGAGCTGCTCCGGGTAACGGTCGTGGAGCCCGTCCAGGTGGAGTGTCTTGAGCCACCATGAGGCGCGGGCCGGGTCGGTGTCGACGCCGAAGACCGCCTGCTGCCAGACGGTGCGTCCCGGAATCAAGCCGAACCCCTGCGGGACGTAGCCGACCCTGCGACGGTCGGTCCGGACGCCGCTGATGTCCACGCCGCCGTAGGTCACGGTCCCGACCCGCGGCCCGAGTAGCCCGGCGGCGGCCCGCAGCGTTAGCGACTTGCCCGAGCCGGACGGGCCGACGACGGCGAGCCTGTGGCTGCCCTCCGGGTGCGACACCCGGAGGTGGAATGTCCCTGCGGTGGCGTCGAGATCGAAGCCCACCGGGGTCGGCGGCGTCGGGATCGGCGCCTCGGGCACCGGGACCCGCTTCCGCCGTAGCCGCCGTGGCCGCTGGACGTTCAAGACCGCCACGGCCAGCAGTGCCACGGCGAAGGCGAGGACTGTCGGCGCTTCGGCCTGCGACAGCGGCGCGGAGGAGAACAGGTTGTCGACGTAGACCGGGAGGCTGTACGGGTGGTAGGCGAGGACCACCGTGGTGCCGTACTCGCCAAAGGCGCGGAGCCACATCAGGATCATGCCGGCCCGCAAACCGTCGGACGCGGCAGGCACATCGACACGAAAGAAGCGAGCCAGCGGGCCATGCCCGAGCGTCGCGGCCACGTCGGCCAGGGACGGGTCAACCGCCCTGAACGCGCTCCGGGCGACCACCACGAGGAACGGCGCCGAGACGAACGACTGGGCGATCACGAGCCCCCACAGCGTCTGGGTCAGCCGCTCGCCCGACAGCTGACCGAGGAACGTGTAGGGACCGACGATGTAAATCAGCAGGATGCCACTGATCAGCGGCGGCACCGCCAACGGGAGCAGGACGATCACTCCCACAGCCGACGCCAACCAGCCTCGCCGGTGCGCCAGGACGTAGGCCAGCGGGACGCCGACCACCACTCCGATCAGCAGCGAGATGGTCGAGCCCACGACCGATACCCACAGCGCGGACCACAGCCCGGGGACGTTCCAGCCTTCGTTGTGCCCCGAAGCGACGCGGACGATGAAAGCGCCTAGCGGGTACGCAAGGTAGAGGACGAGCAGGCCGCCCAGCCAGTAGGCCTGGCGTGGCAGCCTGCTGCCAAACGTCACGACCCGAGCACGCTCGTGAGACCGGTCGGGACGCCGGTGCCCGTTACCTTCGCCGGGGAGACGATGATGAAGTGATCGGCTCGCATCTCGGACTGTCCGGTCGGACCGAGCAGGAACTTGATGAAGGCCTCGGCCGCAGGAAGGTGGGGGGCGTTCTTGACGAGCGTGATCGTGTAGTCGCCGGCGAGCTTGACGCCGCTGAGCGTAACGAACGGGCTGGCCTGGGACGTGGCGTCGGCCTCGTACATGAACGACGCGTCGAGCTGCCCGGTCTGGATGCCGGCCTGCTCCGTGTCCTCCTCGTACTCGTCAGACGTCTCCGTGGCGAGCTTCGTCAGCGCCGGGAGATGCCGCGCCGCGGCCGTCTCAGTGAGGGCCTTGGCCGCCAGCACCCCGCCCGGATCTTGCGTGGGGTTGGTCCGCCCGAGACGGAAGCCGGGCGTGGTGATCACGTCGTACCACGGCTTGGTCTTGAGATCCGCGGCGAACTTGCTCTTGGGGTAGTAACCGAGGACCTCCGGCGAGGAGGCGAACGCCGCGTACCACGACACCCAGTTCCCGTTGCCGGCGCCCATGAGCGTGGCATTGACCGTCGGGCTGGCGCTGACGAACACGTCGGCGACGGCGATCTTGTTCTTGATATCCGCCGCGAGAGCTGACGAGCCGTGCGAGGTGTCGACCAGCGTGTAGCCGGTCGCGGCGTGGAACGCCGGTCCGACGGTCTTGGTCATGAGCGTGTCGAGAGACCCCGCAGAAAACACTTCGACGTCGCCGCTCGGCTTGGCCGCCGTCGAAGACAACGACGTCGCCGTCTTCTTCGAGGTCGTCGTCGAGCTGCTCCCGCAGCCGACCGTGAGCACTGAAACTCCGATCGCCGCGATCACCGCGACCGCACCTCTGACCGAGCTTGAGGTCATCAACAACGGAGATCTCCTCTGGTGGATCGTTCTCACAACAGCGCGTCGTCAGCGCCGGGCGCTTGATCGACAACCCCACGCTGCTCTTCTCTGTGGTGGTGCAGACCGGTTCAGCAGCGTAGCGGAGCCAGCGTCAACTGGGACAATTCGGCCGCGTGGCCCGGGGCCGGGGACACGTAGAGTCACCGCGGTGACTCGCTATCTGGACATCACGCGCGAGGTAGCCGCCCGCGTAATCTCCGGCGAGCTCGAGCCGGGAACCGAGCTTCCGAGCATTCGCGAGCTCGCCGAACACCACGAGACAGCGGCCTCCACGGTCAGTCGCGCCTATCGCCACCTCGCCGACGCAGGCGTGATCGCCCAAAGCGCCCGACGCCGGGCCCGGATCGCGCCCGACGCGACCCTCGCCGCTCGGCGCATGGTCGCTGCCGGCCGCGAGTTCCGCCTCGCTGGGAGCGATGATCCCGCGCTGGATTTGGTCCTGCGCCAAGCGGGTCCCGGCGTCCGCACCGTCGGGACCCGGGGCAGCTTCCAAGGCCTCACCGCCTTGTGGCGCGGCGCCGCCGACGGAGCCGCGATCCACTTACTGCACCACTCAGGCATCTATAACGCCCCCTACGCGGCCGCGTTACTACGTGGGCGCCAACCGACCCTTGTCCACCTCTGGCGCCGCGAACAAGGGCTCCTCCTCCCGCCGGGAAACCCAAGCGCGATCACCGGCGTCGAGGACCTACGCGATCTCCGCGTCGCCAAACGCGAATTCGGCGCCGGCACCCGCGTCCTGCTCGATCGACTACTCCAAGACGCCCGGATCCCGCCCCACGCAGTGCCTGGCCCCGAAGCCCAATCGCACCTCGAGGTCGCGCTCGCCGTCGCCTCCGGCGTCGCCGACGCCGGGCTGGGCGTTCGCGCAGCAGCAAGAGCATTGGACCTCGATTTCGTGCCCATAGCTTGGGAGGACTACGACCTCGCGCTCCCAGGCGAGGCACTCGGGGCCGCCGAGGCCTTCATCACAACGCTGCGCTCCGCGACCGTCCGCCGCTCAATCGACCAGCTGAGCGGATACGACACCGAGCGCGCCGGGGACATCACGTCACTGCCCGATCCCGGCGACACCGACAACTAACACCAGGGTCAGCCGGAGTCGAGCCTCGACGATAAGGGACGCGGACGTCTCTCACGATGTCGTCGCGGGTGGCGAGGACTTCGTCGATCGGTCGATCGTCATGGAGCCCTTCGGTTCCGTGCTCACTAGATCGCGACGACCGAGAACACCGGCGGCAGCCGAGTCGCGACGGCACTCCAGCTGGCGCCGGCATCGCCCGAGCCGAATAGATCGCCGGAGGTAGCGCCGAAGTAGAGCTGGAGCTCCTCACCCTGTCCCGCGCGGCTGAACGCCTGCCGCAACACGGTCAGGTAGGCGTGCTCCGCCGGCAGGCCGTCTCCCAAGGCCGCCCAGCTGGCGCCGGCGTCGCGAGTCTCATAGACGCGCACCCGCCCGTCGGGGGTAACACGATCCATGTCTGCGACGAGCGGGATCACGTAGGCGCGGTCGGGATCGGCGGGGTCGACGGCCAGCGGGAAGCCAAAGTCGGACGGGAGTCCACCGCCGCCGATGTCGGTCCAGCTTTCCCCCGCGTCGTCAGAGCGGTAGACACCGCCATGGAACTGCATGAACATGCGATCAGGTTGCTTGGGCGCACGTTCGACGTGGTGCACGCAGCGGCCCGCGTTCTCATCCTTCAGCGCCTCCGCCGGAAGGTAGCCAGGGTTGAGCCCCTCGTTGCCGCGACGCCAGGTCCGGCCGCCGTCCTCGGTCAGCCACATCCCGGCGGCCGAGACGGCGACCGCCAGCCGGTCGGGATCTCCCGGCCAGGTGCAAATCGAGTGCAGGCACAGCCCACCACCACCTGGCTGCCATTGCCCGCGCGAGGGCTGCTCCCACAGCCCGGCGTTGATCTGCCAGCTCGCTCCGCCGTCGTGGCTCTCGAGCAGCACCCCAGGATCTCCCCCCGCATACAGGGTGCCATCGGCCTCGCCGCAGGCGATGACCCAGATCCGTTCGAGCGCCTGATCGCCCCCTTCGGGCAGGGCGACGCCGTCGGCCTGCTCCCACTCCCCGCCGGGATCGCCGTCGGTGTAAAAGATCTTCGGCCCATAGAACGGCGAGGTCACCGTCGCAAGCAGCCGGCCGCTACGAGGGTCCCGCGTCGCGAAGTCAACCGGCTCGCCCGCAAACGCACGCGTCTTAATCTCAACGCCACCAGCCGGATCACCTTCGAGGAGAAACAGGCCCTTCTTCGTCCCTACGATCAGCTCGGTCAAGCCCTCAGCCTCCTGTTATCGCCGGTACCACCTCGATACGGTCCCCCGACCCCGCCGGCGTCGCCTCGTCCCCACGCTCGCCGTTGACGAACACATTGATATGCCGGCGGATCCGACCACGCTCATCAAGAATCCATCCGCCGATTTCCGGAAAGCGACGCTCGAGCGCCCGAAGCTGCTCAATGACCGTCCCGCCCTCGAGTTCGTGCTCCCCGCAACCTCCTGCGAGCTTGCGGAGCGGCCCTCGAACGCACAGCACAGTCATCGGGGCATCCTACGCGCGCTCATGGAACTTATAGACGGCCCCGCCATCCATTTCTCATCGGCGCCGTCGCGCCCCGGCGAGCTCACGGCAGACCCCCCGGGGCGCGCGAGCCCGTGCCGGATCTTGCGTTCGCACGTAGCAGGCAGTGATGATCGGGGTTGCGCGCCGTGCGTGGGATCGCCGGATGGGTGACGCCCGAAACCGGAAGAGAGTCGAGTTGCCGGCCCTTCGGCAATCGCGAGACCCGGACTTGAACTGGGGACACCACGATTTTCAGACGTGCGGCCCCGGCGAAAAGGCCAACGGCGGGGGGTCGTCGGCCTTTTCGCCACGGGCCGTAGCTCGGCGGAACCGGAGGTCGGGAGTTCGAATCTCTCCGGGCGCGCTATAGAAGCCCGCATATAGCGGGACTTTTTCTCGTTCCGGAAGGATCTGGTGTCCCCTCGCGGGCGCGGCGTCCGACTGCGCCACCGATTTGTCGCTGTCCTGTTCGAGCGGTCTACGGTGCGTGGACGCTGTGAAGGTCGATCACTTCTTGCGTAATCTCGAACGGAACGTTTGGCTTGACGTTTGCGTCGAACCAGTTGTCGTGCTGTGCCTGCGTCTCCCACACCTCGGCCACGACGAAGCCGTCGGCGTCTTCATATGTGACGTGGACCAGGAAGCCCGGCTGCTTCTTTAACAGCTCGATTAGGGCCGGCGCGGACTCGTCGTACTGCGGAGCGCTCATCGCGGCACGGTGTCGAATCAGGACGGGCATTGTGATCCTCCTTGTAGAGACCTGAACCGTTGGGTTGCACAGTGGACCGCCCGTCGCGATTCCAAGTCGGCAGTGCTCGTATGACCGTGGATGTGAAGCACTGCTGCGACGAGCGCGACCACCCTACACCGCGCCGGGTCGAGCAAAGCGTTTTCTTTTTGGGGCCGTCCAGCCACGGCCAACCCTGTCGCTACGCACGCAAGGAGCGGGTCAACGGTGCCGGCGGTACTGCAGTCCGACGGTCCCGTTACCGAACTCGCGATCACGGCAGCGTTCTGCCCTCCGCCCTACGGAACCGAAGGTCGGGAGTTCGAATCTCTCCGGGCGCGCTCACAGAAAGACCTGCACACGGAAGCTTTCCGATAAGCGATAAGCGAATAACCCCGATCGGGCCGCCCGCGTGTACGACGATCGGGTAACGGTCGCCTTCCCGTAACCAACCGTCGCGTTCAGAACGGTCAACGAGGCCGCGCCACCGTATCGAGCATCCGTCGGGGCGACCTCGCCGGAGGGTCTCGGCGTACAACCGGGGGCAGAATCCGCTTCGGCTCGATCACCCGAAGACCCGCGGCACCCGGCCCGGCCGTCGGCGAACTGATTCCATCCCGTCCCATCGCCCGATTCGGGTGAAGCGAGCGTGATTTTCTCCGGCGAGCATTCGCAAGATCCGGATGGCCAACGACCACAAACCGAAATCCGTGTCGTCAAGTCGCGGACCGCGCCCAGACGTCAATAGTCGCTCCGCCGGCGCCGCGCTGCGGCCGGTCGCCGATGACGTCACGCCCACCCAGGCAGGAATCAGTCCGGAGCGCCACGCGATAAGGGACCGCGCGGACGAGGCTGGCCGCCGGGTCGAGCGCACCATTCATCAGCTGGTGCGTCGCGCCTCCAGCCCTGTCCCGACAGCTCACGGCGCGACGCGACGAACATGATCAGCCCACCGGAATCTCACAACGGTGCTGACGACCGGCTCAAGCGAACAGCTCATCGGCGCGCGCGTCAACGCGACCGCTCAGCCCGGACGAATCGGGACCGGGACGCGCGATGAGCAACCCATCCGAGTCGCCTGCGTGGGACACAGCCGTCCAGACCGCGCTCGAGAAGGACCTGCCTTACGTCGGGCTCGTCACGCGTGGGATCTCCTGGGTGGTGGACGCGCTGCTTATCAACCTGGTGGCGATCATCACAGGGCTTGGCGTCGAGCTGATCGCCTCGATCTTTCCGATCACCAGGAATCTGAAGCCATTCTTCCTGGCGATCGCGGCCGGCGTCTACCTTCTCTGGACGGCTGCCTACTTCGTCGTGTTCTGGTCGATCTCCGGGCAGACGCCGGGTTCCCGCCTGATGCAGGTCCGGTTGGTGACTCCCGGCGGGGGGAAGGTCAAGCCCGCCCGGGCGCTGGTGCGCTGGATCGGGATGAACGTCGCGATGGTGCCGTTGCCCTGGGGTTACGTACCGATCCCGTTCGAACGCCTCGGATTCCCGGACTGGCTAGCCCATACGCGCGTGATCGAGGCCCCGGAGCTGTCTATCGCCGAAGCGCGTCGACAGAGGATGCGGGACACACGCGCGAGCTCCCGACTACCTTTTCCACCCGTTGACGAGGAGATAATCGATGACCGGTGAGTCTGACCTGCCGCAGGGCCTCGCGACCCGTGCCGACGACCTTCTTCATACGAGACCGAACGCGGGCCAGCTCGCGGGCATGACCACCGCCGCGTTCGAGGCTTCAGGCCTTGACCACGATACGTTGGTGCTCGTCTGGCTGGCCGCCCTCGTGGCGCTCGACGCGCCGACCGACTCGTACCTGATGAACCTCGGTGCCGCCAGCCAGACCGCTGTTAGCGTGGAACGAGTTCACCAGGTCCTCACGGCGCTCGCACCAATCGTCGGGACCGCTCGCGTCTTCTCTGCGACCTCCAGAATCATGGAGGTGCTCCGGGCCGGCGCTTGACCCGGAGCGGGGGAGCCACCCCCTCTCGGAGAGGTTCGTCAACGACGAGGGTCGGACTGCCGCCGCGACGGCCTTCAGCCCAACCGATGTGCCGCCGTCGACGCAGCGGGCCGAGCTCACCGTAGCCGGACAGTCGATGGCCTCACTGATCGTCATCGCTCAAGTGGCCTCGCGGGCAGTGAACGTCCTCGAGCGGCACCGCGGAAGCGATCAATCAGACGGACCGTGGGGTCTGGCGCTGCCTTACCGGGCCCGGCAGAAGGAATCTCGGCCGGACCAGCGCTCTGCCTTATGTGGCCAGCAGTCGGGAAAGGGATGCGGGCCGGCCCGCGCTCGCAGTCATCCCCGCGGTCGTGGTGCTCGACAACGGACCGCGGATCATGATTCCGGACGTCCTTACCGACGTCGTCCGTAGCCACTCGACGAACGAGATGTTCGCTGCCCACCAGTGCTGAGCTTCGCTTGGCGTGCGACATCGCCCGATTCGGGTGATGGCAGCGGATCGGACGGTGTGAAGATCCCGTGGTGGCGATGGGTTCCGATCGAGCAGCGGCGTCACGATCGGTGAGCCTCGGGCATCGCAGGCCGTCGCAGGCCTCGATCCCGACGCCCCCTCTTGGGCGAATGCGCCGTCAGGACGGCTGGCTGGTTGCCCGAGGGTCGCCCAATGCACTGCCTTGGTGACTTCAGCCAGCTCGCGGCCGCGCAACCTCGATGGTCCCGAGCTCGCGTCCTAATTCCCCCGGCGATTCGAGCGGATGCGAGACCTGCACTTGTGCACCGACCCGCTTGCGCTCCATCGCCTCAGGGGTGACGCGCTGCACATCCCACGCCAAGCCCATCTTCTCCATTATCCAGATGAGCCACCACGTTGGATCGAACTGCCACCTCTGCAAGCCGTGCCTAGCTGACCTCGGAAAGGCGTGATGATTGTGATGATTGCCCTCGCCGAGTCCTACCAGTGCAACAAACGGATTGTTTCGGCTCTGATCTCGGG
Source organism: uncultured Solirubrobacterales bacterium (assembly GCA_963701945.1). Classification (GTDB taxonomy): domain Bacteria; phylum Actinomycetota; class Thermoleophilia; order Solirubrobacterales; family Solirubrobacteraceae; genus Palsa-465. Next base: position 288,482 of record CAVPBV010000011.1, read on the forward strand.
TTTCGAACGGGCGCTTGCCCCAGAGATGACAGACCGAGTTCACGCTCCAGGTGGCATGGTGCACGAAGAAGACACGTAGTGCGCCACCCCACAAGAAAGCTCCCAGCCCACCACGAAGCTTCCTAGTAGCGATCAGCCCAACTGTGAACGGTGCCACAAAATAGCTCACCACGACAACAAGAGCGAAGCGGCGGTGTACTGCCATCACCACAGGATCATCCAGCAAATCCGGGACATAGCGCTGGCGCGATGCCTTCTCGTCGGCGAACAGCCAGCCGAAGTGGGCATGGACAAAGCCTCGTATCCGACCACCCTTGTGACCGACATGCGGGCTATGTGGATCGCCCTGCTCATCGGCGTAGGCATGGTGCTTGCGATGGTCGGCCACCCAGTCAGGGACCGAGCCCTGGACTGCAGTCGAGCCGAGAACAGCAAAGATACCGCGGATTAGCGGGTAGGTCTTGAAGCTGCGGTGCGTGAATAGGCGATGGTAGCCCGCGGTTATGCCGAAGCCACTCAGGAGGTAGAACACACCGAAGATGCGACGGTTGACGGGAGTCGCCAAGAACCACCGCTTCCGGAATGCCGCTACCAGCAGCGCGGGCGGACCAAACACAAACAGACCGGTAAGTATTCGATACGCCCGACTGGCCGGGTGCGTCTCAGGCACTTCAGGTACTGGCTCCTGGTCCATCATCATCGACTCCTATTCGGCACGCAGAGTTACAGTGGCAACCAACTGCACTCACGCGTCTCTCAATGACATCCTATTCTACGGTGTACTTGCGGGGGACGAGCGAATCGACCAGCACGAGGATGATGCTGGCTCCTCCCGCCCAGAAGGAGGCGTCCGGCTCGAGGCCTGAGATCGCCGAGAGGAGCACCGCGCCGGAACAAACGCAGACTGCCGCTCTCACGAACATGCAGCAACCTCACCACCACCGGATCCGACGCGCGAGACTGCGCCTTCGATCGGCGAGCGGAAGTCTCACGGGCGCGTCGGTCAAAACAGCCGCGACCTCCCCAAGTTTGCGTTTCCGAGGAACGTCGGGCTGGTGCTTCTCGATTATTCCGACACTTCCTAGGCCGATTCAGACAGTGCCGTTGCCGGGTTCCCGTCGGGCGTGATCGATCGCGAGGCCCGTGCGTCTGGCGAGCCTCACGACACGTTCCTGGTCCTGGTCGGTGAACGGTGCTCCGCCTGCTTTCTCGGTCAGGTACAAGCTTCCGCACGACACGTGGTCGACGACGATCGGGACACCGAGAAACGAGCGCATTGGCGGATGCCCGATCGGAAACCCGTAGGAGTGCTGGTGCTCGGCAAGGTTGGCAATGCGCAGCGGGACTGGATCGAGGATCAGATCGCCGAGCACGCCGCGGCCGCGAGGCAGCGCGCCGATCGTCGCATGCGAGTCATTCTCAATCCCCGCCGTGATGAACCGGGCAAGCCCGTCCCTGGCGTCGTTGAGCACGCAAAGCGCCGCGTACCGCGCCCCAGTCAGCCGACGCGCTTCCTCCACCACGGTGTCGAGAGCGATCTTCAGATCCATCTCGCCGAGCACGAACTCAGTCACGCCCAGCATGCCGCGACCGTGATTCTCGCGCGCCCCATTCGCACTCATCTCGCGGCCCGATCCGATCGTAGATCAGCCGTCTCCCTTTCTGGGCCGCGACGGTGCGCGAGCGCGATGACCCACGCGCGGCGCTTGGTCTCGAATGCATCCGAGAGCCGGTCGCCGGTTGCCTCAACCGCCGCGATCCAACCAAGCGCGTCTGCATAGTCGCCGCCCGCCGCGCACTCTTCAGCCCACGCAAGGCTCTGCGCGACGGCAGCCAGATGTTTGGCGGCGCGGTCGTATTGCTGAGGCGGGCTCGTCCCGCTCGACAACGCAGGCCGCCCGGACGACACAGGCGCAGGCTCCCCGGACTTCAAAGAAAGCTGCGTCGCGTTCGTCGAGTCGGCCGCCGACAGGCCAGGCATGGCGTCCTTTCGGGACGGGTGAACGTTGCCTAACCAGTGCCCCCGCCTGCCGCCCTTGGGCCGCCGCGAACGCGAGCTACGCAAGTGTGTTCCGGCCCATAACCGCCCGCCATCAGGTAGCGCAGCAAAGGTCCGAGACGCCCTTAGCATATATCCAGGGCCGACGCGCCACAAGCCCCTGAGCTCCACGGACCCCAGGGGCAGGGCTCCCCCTCCACCCGTCTGCGACAGCCGGATCGGGGTCTAATAGGGGCAGCCAGCGACGACTCGGCCAGACCGGCGCAACCCCTTGGCGTTCCGACCAACCTGAAGCCGGCTGACCTCTGCGCGGATTGCTGAAATCGCCGGAGCGTGGACGACCTGCGTCGCGACCGAGAGCGCCGGCGTCGCCGCTGCTGCCTCAGCCCGCCCGGGTGCGCGCTGGCGGCGGCTCTTCTCCACCGCGTCCGCGAGTTCCCACGCGGCGGACGAGAGCTGTCCGAACGCCTGCGAGATGGCGACGACACTCACTCCGGTGCGCGCGCGACTCAGGCCCTCGACCGCCTCGTCGAACCGCTCCCAGACGTCAGCGGGCGCAAGCGACACTCGCCACGGCGCCGGGCGAAGTTCCTGGGGCGGCAGCCACGCCGGGCCCGGCCGCCAGCCGAAGCCCTCCTCCTCCGCGTAGCGGTACGCCGCCTGCTCCTGCGCGGCGGCATCCGCGAGAGCTCGCAGCCGGCGCGCGTAGCCCGCATCAGGCGCCGGCTGCGCGTGCTCCTTAATCGCGGTCTGCCAGCGACCCTCCGCTAGCTCGAGTTGCCCGTGCGCGCGCTCAACGCTCATCGGGTGCCACCAGATGCTTGCTCAACGACGGATCCTCAGATACCTCGACGCTCGGACCCTCCCGCCCGCCGTCGGCGAGGAACGAATCGAGATCCGAGCGGCGGATCGTTCTTGTAGGGGAACAAGGGACGGTCGCGACCAACCTGACAGCAACGTAGCCGCATTCGCCGGAAAGGCGATCCGAGCGAGGCGGAGCGCGCCGAGCCCCGTTTTGGTCGAGAAGCAGTTCGGCGACTCGCCGCCCGTCCGCGGGGCGCGGGAGGTCGCCCTGGTGATCAGGCGTTTGTGTTAGTCCGGGCGGGCGTTGATCTCCGCGTCGATCTGCTGACCGGACCGGATCGCCTCCTGCGGGGTTTTGGATCCGCTTTTGAATGACGGAGGATGTCGGTCAGGATCGGCGGCCAGTGCTCGCGTAGTGCTTCGTGCCCCATGAACAGGCCGAGGTGGCCGCCTGTGGTGACGTGCCGCCGTACGAGGTCTGGCGGGGTCGAGGCGAGATCGGCGATCGCGAATACCTGGTCGGGTGGAGTGATGTGGTCGGTCGCCCCAGCGAGCAGGTAGAGCGGCATCGAGATGTTCGCGAGGTCGACCCGGCGGCCGCGAACTCTGATCGCGCCGTCGACCAGCCCGTTGTCGCGGAACAGGTGGCGAATGATCCACAGGTAGAACGCCCCAGGGACGTCCTGGGTGTGCTTGAACCAGTCCTCGAACTCGCTGTAGCGGGCGACGTGGTGTTCGTCGTCGAGGTGCAGCAGTAGGTCGATCTGTTTCGAGATCTCGGCGCTGGGCTGGATCATGACGAACCCGGAAACCATGTGTTCGCCCTTTAGGACGCCTCCGTCGAGCTTCACGAGGGCCTCGTAGAAGCGCAGATCTCCACCCGGAGCGAGGTGACGCAGCACTTCGTGAACGACCGGCTCGCCGGCGTGGAAGTCGATCGGCGCTCCGGCGAGCGTGAGCGTGTTGATCTGCTCGGGATATAGCGCCGCGTAAATCGTCGCCAGCCACCCTCCTTGACAGTCGCCGATTAGGTTCACCCGCCCCCCGCAGTGCTCGACCGCGTGGTGGATGACCTCGAGATAGTCCTCGATTGATGCGTCCTTGGTTTCCTCGGTCGCGCCGATCCAGTCAAGCGAGAACGCGCGCTCTAGGCCCGAGGCCAGAATCGCCTGCATCTGGCTCTGCTCGTCTGAATAATCGACGATGCACGAGTCATGGCCGGCCTGCGGCGGAAGCACCAGCGTGGGCACCAAGCCCGGGGTCTGCGAGGTCGAGAAATCGCGGAGACGCGCGATCGGGTCCTCGAAGACGATCTCGTGCGGCGTTGTCCAAGAGGGCGGCTTGCGCGTCATCGTCAGTTCCATCCAGCGCGGGAGATCGAGCGCACCCGGCCCGCCGGCGAGGGCCGCCTGAAAGCAGTCGCGCGCGCCGTTGAGCGCGATCGACCAGCCTTCTATCCAGCTGTCGAGCAGTCCCGGGTTGAGGTTTGGTGAATGCACCGGCGGGGATGACGAGAAAGCGTTCATGGTCGATCTTTCTTCTTATTGCGGAGAGCGCCGATGGCTCCCACCGGTGCTCACCAGATGTGTCCGGAGACTCCAAGCATCGACCGTCCCGAACGGGGTGCCATCCGTACGAACTGACGACTGATGGTGCGGGAACCCCCGGATCCCGGTGTCGCGGATACGGCGCCCCACCGCGACGGCTGGTGCAGAAGAGATCGCCTCGCTGCTGCTCGCGGCGGCTGCGACAGCACGAGAGCACCCAATCCAGGCGTTTATGAATGTCGCCCTGGACGCGGGGCAGCGCCCGCCCGAACTGTCGGATCCTCGCACGGCGGAAGTACGCGCGCTGCCGGAATCTGCCGACCGACCCTGAGCACATGCGAGCTACCGGCCGCCGAGCAAAGCAGCCCACAGCAGCAGCGTCGTCGCCGGCGCACGGGCTCGACTTGAACCGGCCCGGGTTCGTTGCTGAGAGTTGATAAACTGACGTTCTGTGTTGAAAACGTCCAAACGTCAGTTAGTAGAGGAACTCGTATGAGCAAGAAGATCCTTTTCGTCGTCACCGGAGCCCGGCACTGGACCCTGGCCGATGGCACCGAGCATCCGACCGGGTTCTGGGCCGAGGAGCTCGTGACTCCGTACCGGGCGTTCACCGAGGCCGGCTACGACGTTGACTTCGCTACGCCGGGCGGAGTGCCCGCGCCGGCGGACCAGGCCAGCCTGTCGGCCGATGTCAACGGAGGGCAGGAGCAGGCCGACGAGATCGCCGGCGTGCTGGAAAGCTTGACGGGCCTGAAGACCCCGTTGAAGCTCGAGGATGTCGCGCTGGGCGACTACGCGGCGGTGTTCTATCCAGGTGGGCACGGTCCGATGGAGGATCTAGCCGTGGACGCGGATTCGGCGCGGCTGCTGGTCGAGACACTGCGGTCCGGTCGGCCGCTGGGCATCGTCTGCCACGGCCCGGCGGCGCTGTTGGCGACGGAGTCCGATGGCCCCTCGCCGTTTGCCGGTTACCGGCTGACGTCGTTCACCAACGCCGAAGAGCAGCAGGCGGGCCTGGCCGACAAGGCCAAGTGGTTGCTCGAAGATCGCCTGTTCCGGCTCGGCACCGAGTTCGAGGGCGGCGAGCCATGGCAGGCCCACTCGGTCGTCGACCGCAACCTGTACACCGGCCAGAATCCGGCGTCGTCAGGACCGCTGAGCCGACAGATCCTCGAGGCGCTTCAGCGATGAGCCGAGACCGGCGGGGTGAGGTGCTCGACGCCACCTACGAGTGCCTCACCCGGTACGGTGTGCGGCGAACGACGATGGAGGACATCGCGTCGGCGGCGGGGATGTCCCGCGCCGCCGTCTACCAGTACGTACGCAATAAGGACGACGCGTTCCGGGGGCTCGCGATCCGCCTGCACGACGACGCCCTGGAACACGCGCGTGCCGCGGCCGCCGGCGTCGGCGCCAGTACACCCGAAGAGCGCATCCGCGGCGTGCTCAACGCCAAGCTCCACCTGGTGCTGGGGATGCTGACCGACTCGCCCCACACCGCCGAGTTACTAGACGAGAAAGGGCGCCTCTTCGGCGATATCTGCACGCGGTTCACCACCGACATTGCCGACATGCTCGCCGACCTGTTCTCCGAGGCCGGCATTAGCGCGATGTCGCCGCGCCAGGCCGCGGATATCTGCGTCGCCCTGGTCGCCGGACTCGAGAGCCGACCCGACGCCGCCCGGCTGCTGCAGCCCGCTTCCGATGCCCTCATCGATGGACTCTTGCGCCCCAGCCAGCCACCTGTCGCAGCACCTTAAGTTTCATAAACCATGCCCGGCCGCGACTGCTGGTTCGTCGCCCACAGGGCGGTCTCGATCAGACTGTCCCTTCACGCGAACAGCCGTAGCCGCGCCGACGCGACCCCTTCAGACGTCGACAGGTAGCGCGGGAGGTCGACGGCGTCGTGGCTCACCGTGTCCGCAAGCGGCAGGCATGTCCCCGGTTTGGACCCCGTGGGGTGCTTCGCGCCGGAAGTTAGCCAGCCATCGAGCAGCGCGACCCGATCGGGCACCCGCCGATCAAGCGACGTCGTACCACCTCCACCCGCGCTTGGATCAACCCGCCGCCTCCCTGCCGTTCCGAGCACGGCGCTAACGAGCAGAAGCGGTGACCTCGCGTCGCTGGCTACTCGCGAACAAGCGAGAGTGCCAGGCTGGGAACGACGAAGGACAAGAGAAACATCGGCAAGATGCTCTTTCCGGTGCATCGGAAGCTGGCGATTTCGCCGTCGGCGGCGTCGAACGTCTTGGTTCGGCTGGAGTTTCGGCCGTTGCGGACTTGCAGGGTGTGACGTCCAGCTTCGACTGGCGTCTCGAACGTGTCGTTCATTTCGAGCGACCCGACACGCTCCCCGTCTAGCACAACGTCATACGTGCCACGACGGACCTCGACTCCGATTGCTTTGTGCGTGAGCTTCAGCGTTGCCGCCACTGTTGATCTCCGCTGGCGTGTGAAAGGGTGTTTCTCTGATTTGGAGACAGTTTGAGGCGCGTTCCCACAGGCGTCACGCGACGACTGCAAGTCGGCCCGTCCGCTCGGTCGCGAGGGGGCCTGGCGTTCGTTATGGTCGTTCACCGCGGCCATGGTGATCGTGTGACCGCTTGAGGCGCGAACCGTCAGTGCCGGCCGCTGCTCTCGAACCCGTGATCGGATCGGGCGCGAGCCCTGCTCTGATTCCGCGACGAGCATCTCGGGCGTGATGCCGACTGCGCTACAACGCGCGGATAGGGCGCCTCAGCGCCCTATCCGGGAGCCCGTTCGGCACAGGGCGCCGCCGGCGGTCGCGCTTGCCGCGCGTAGGGGGACTCTCGGGTTTGGCACGTGAGTAGCGCGCCGGCGGGCGAAAGGACGTGCGGCTGCTTGCGAACGGGGACGCCTCACGCAGCGGGTTGAAGGTAGCCCGGAGGACGAGGCGGATGTGTGGCGCGAACGAGGCGAACCGGGCCGCAGAGCAGGGTCTTGACGGCCGCGGAGTTCGACTTGACTAGTGCGACTCAGGCGAGCAGGCTTCTTGGGGTCACCGAACGGAGGAGACCCACATGTCTGCCACGACCGAGCAGTCGGGCGCCACGGCGATTCGCCCCTTCAAAGTTGACGTTCCGGAGGGGGTATTGGAGGACTTGCGCCGCCGTATCTCGGCCGTGCGGTGGCCCTCCAGGGAGCTGGTCTCAGATCGCTCGCAGGGCGTTCAGCTGGGGACGATCCAGGAGCTCGCGCGCTACTGGACGACGGGCTACGACTGGCGCACGTGCGAGGCGAGGCTGAACGCGCTCCCGCAGTTCAAGACCGAGATCGAGGGGGAGGACGTCCACTTCATCCACGTGAAGTCCGCGCATGAGGACGCGCTGCCGCTGATCCTCACGCACGGCTGGCCCGGCTCGATCATCGAGATGCTCGAGGCGATCGGCCCGCTGACCGACCCGACCGCGCACGGCGGAGCCGCGGAGGACGCGTTCGACCTGGTGGTTCCCTCCATCCCGGGGTACGGCTTCTCCGCCGAGCCGACCGAGCTCGGCTGGTCGGCGGGCCGCGTTGGGGAGGCGTGGGGGAAGCTGATGCCGCGCCTCGGCTACTCCCGCTACGTCGCCCAGGGCGGCGATGTGGGCGCGGCAGTCACCGACGCGATGGGCCGCCAGGCGCCCGAGGGGCTGCTCGGCATCCACATGAACCTGTTCGTGCCGGCGCTGGTCAACCCCAGCGCGTTTCCGGTGGAATCCGAGGAGGAGCGGGCGGCGGCCGACGCGATCACGACGTTCCGGACGAGCGGCAACGGCTACCTCATCGAGCAGAACACGCGGCCGCAGACGATCGGGTACGCCCTGCTCGATTCGCCTGTCGCCCTGGCGGCCTGGATGCTTGACCACGACACCGACGCCTACTACAAGATCTCGAGCGCCTTTGTCGACGGTAGGCCCTCCGGCAATCTCACCCGAGACCACATCCTCGACAACGTCACCACCTACTGGCTCACCGCGACCGGAGCCTCGGCGGCCCGCTCGTACTGGGAGGGCGCACAAGCCGGAGCTGCCGCTGCGGCGACCGGGAAGGCTCCTCCGCCTGTGTCGGTCCCGGTCGGATTCACCACGTTCCCCGGCGAGATCTGGCGGACCCCGCGCAGCTGGGCCGAGCAGGCCTACCCGACCCTCGCCTATTTCAACGAGGTCGACAAGGGCGGCCACTTCGCCGCCTGGGAAGAGCCGGACCTCTTCGCAACCGAGATCCGCGCCGCGTTCCGACCGCTGCGCTAGGGGAGTCGACGGCACAAAACGCAGAGGTTGATATGAGCGCCGCCGCGCGCGTCGACGCAAATCGACCCGGCGCGAGGGGAAGCTGGCGCTCCTTTCCGGGAGGCCCAGCGGTTCGCCGGCGCTGCGACCAAGGATCGGGCTGAGAAGAAAGGGGGTCGCGACCTAGCGTTCAGGCGTGCTCCTGCTCGTCGCCAATCTCGCGACGTGGCGCATCGTTAGATCGTCCAGCCGTTGTGCCGACCAGCGCGGAGTTCTGCTTGGCATGAACTCGGGTGTGGCGCCGAGCGCCGACGGTCCAGCCCGAAGGCGCTTGCCGATCGCCTCATTTGTGCCGGCGAGCAGCGCACGGAGCTGATGCTTTCGCCGGGGAGCGAGCACCTGGCCGACTGGCCGCCTGGCTTCCGGAGTGGACGAGAACGGGCCGTCTCGCCGCACGCGCCAGCAGTGCCGGTTGGTCGCGAGGATGCGAGAGCCCGGGTGGGACGGAGGGTCTCCCGCGATGAGATGCCCGCGGACGTAGAGCGGTCCGATCGGAAGTCGGCCCTTGCGAGCGCGCGGCGTGTTCACGGCCGACTCCCGAATGCGATTGTCGAGCCAACCTGACCGGCGTGATCGCGTGCGTGGCGAAGCAATAGCGGCGCTGGCGGCGCCCGGAGGGCCGAAGCGATCGTCCCGGCGATCGGGCCCGACGATCGCTATCCCGAGCGTCGCCCACGCGGAGGCCACGGACATCGGGCATCGAAATGTCCTATGAGCGATCATCGTCCGGCGGAGCACGGGGCGTCCAGAGCGATCGTCCGCGGCATTCGTGGTGTCGGCGGGCTAGCAGGGAAGGGCCGGGCGTCGAGCGGTCAGTGCGCGGGTCGGAGCATGCTGGCCATCGGCGGACAGGCCCCAGCCTGCGAGACGCTCGTGACCCGAAACCCGTGACGCTCATAGAACGGCAGCGTCCGCGGATTAGGCGTTTCAAGGAACGCCGGGCTGTGATCGGCGTCGACGCGCACCAGACATTGCCGGAGTAGGTCCGCACCAAGCCCGGCGCCCTGAAGTGCACAATCGACCCCGAGCCACGGCAGATACCAGTGGGGATCCTTCGGGTGGGCGGCGTCCATCTGCTCCAGGACCGCGAACGCATCCGCGTGCTTGTCCGGCGAAACAGATTTGCTCAAGACTGCGACGATCGCCTCACCGTCCACTTCCAGACCCGGCGGCAGCCACATCGCCACCGCCGCGAACTCGTGCAAGCTCCACACCGTCTGGTTCTCGAACGCCGCGCCACCAAAGGCAGCTACGAACGCCGGAAACTCCGTGAGGTACGCCGAGGATTCCGGGTAAAGCCATCGCTCGACCGGATCCGCGATGAACGCCGATACCAACGTGGCAATCACTCTCGGTTGATCGTCCGGAGCCGCAGCTTGCATCGTCATCGCATTCACGGCTCGAGATCCTACGTGGGTGCTCGTGACTACCTGCTTCCCAGGTGAACGAGGACTAGTGCCCCAATTGGAGGACAGCCGACGGCTTGCCGCTATCCAGCGATCGGGATGTCGCCATTGCACTCGCGGGGTCTAGCCGGAGCGCTAAGCAGAACGAATCGCCGCCGCCGTGAGTGAGGCGTAACGGCTTCGACAAAGCGTTGAGGGGGAGGACGCGAGGTGTGAGGTAGTCCACCAAGGGCCCCTGGCCGGAGAGCGGCGGCCGATCTACGTTATGCATCTGAGCAAGATAGGTACGTGTCACTGGTGTGAGACCCATAAATGCCCACGCTATCGATCCTGTCTCAGACGAACGATAACGACAAGTGTAAAAGGGGGCGGGGCCATTGGCTAGCTTTCTGATTGTTGGCGCCGGCCAGTCCGGGCTGCAACTCGGGATCGGCTTGCTTGATGACGGCCATGATGTAACCGTGGTCTCTAACCGGACGCCGGAAGACATCCGAAACGGACGTCTGACGTCCGGACAATGCATGTTCGGCAAGGCGCTCGCGACGGAGCGCGCGCTTGGCATCGATCTGTGGGAGCAGGAATGTCCCCAGGCCGAGGGCATGGCGATCGCGGTGGCGAATCCGGCAGGCGGGAGCCCGCTCGTCGACTGGGCGGCGCGTCTGGACCAGGCGGCCATGTCGGTTGACCAGCGAGTGAAGATGCCGGCCTGGATGGAACTCCTGGAACAGCGTGGCGGGCGCCTCGAGATTGCACAGGCGGGGATCGACGATCTCGAGCGCTACTGCGACACGCACGACCTCGTGATTATCGCTGCTGGCAGGGGCGAGACATCAAAGCTGTTCCGCCGGATTCCAGAACTGTCCCCGTTCGAGAAGCCACAGAAGTTGGTGGCAATTGTCGCGGTCACCGGCGTGGCGCCCCGTCCCGAATGGGACGCGGTTTGCTTCAATATGGTCCCGGGGGTCGGCGAGAACATCGTGGTGCCGACACTCACCCCCAGCGGGCCGGGCCACCTCGTCGTATTCCAACTCGTGCCTGGAGGGCCCTGGGACTGTTTTGGGGAGGCCGACTCGGTGGAGAAGCATCTCGCCGTCTCCAAGCGGCTGCAGAAGGAGTTCGTGCCACAGATGTACGAGCGCTGCCGCCACGCCGAACCGATGGACGCCACCGCGTTCCTATTCGGAGGAGTGACCCCGATCGTCCGCGAGGCGGTAGGTCAACTGCCGTCCGGCCGGTTTGTGCTTGGAATCGGCGACACCGTAGCCGTCAACGATCCGCTCACGGCTCCGGGCGCCAACAGCGCGGCTAAGGCCGCCGACGCTTATCTGTCTGCGATCCGCGCACACGGCGACGCGCCGTACGACCGTGCGTTCATGGAGCAGACGTCGGACGCCTTCTGGAACTCGACCATGCGGTTCGTGTGCGGGTGGAACAACATGCTGCTCCGTGGTATGCCCGATCGTGTCCTCCGGGCGCTGGTGGCAGCAAATGAGGCCCCAGCGATCAGAGATCGGTTCGTCAACGGGTTCGCAAATCCAGCCGACTACTTCGACTGGCTCGTGCCACCCGATCAGGCCGCGGGTTTCCTAGAGCAGGTTGCGGCCTAGCGGTTCGCTGCGCGCACACGACAAGCTGATCTCCGCGCCGGGTGCGGCATAGGAGCGACGGTTGTTGTCGGTCTGTGCGCGCGCTGTATCGGCGCGCTGCGCCGCGTGGTCGTTGCGTACGGTGAGACTCGGACGCTAACTACTTGCCGCGAAAACCCCGTGAAGATACGAAACGGCCGCGCAAGGTGTCGCGCAGTCGTTCGTAGGTGGTGGGTTTGCTCTGGTGGAGTGAGCGTGGGGAGTGTTCACCGGGGCCGGACGGCGAGCGTGTCGGTGTTGTAGGCCAGGATCGCCCACTCAGTCGAGTTCTCCCGTCCCTGGTCTCCCTTGAGGCAGGATCGCTCCAGCCCGTAGCGGCGCTTGAGGTGGCTGATGCGGCCCTCCACACCACGATCTCGATCGCGCCGGCCAAGACACCGTGGCTATCGCTTTGCTGCCCGTCCCCGCTCACGGCGTGCCATCGGAATGCCAACCATGCGCAACTCAGCTGTGACGCAGTGCTGGGCCGCGGCCAGCATCAGACTCGGGTCATGCCCGTCGGTACGCCGTAAATCAGCTTCTTCGTACGAATCGCGTCCGTGCAACGAGAAGTCCTTCTGGGCCTGTGACTGGATCGGTCACCGATGCGCCGGCCGACTCCGGCGACACAACGTTGGCTGATGAGATGGACTCCGATCGGCTTCGGCGGTTCCACGCGGATTTCGCGGCCACGCTCGCCCGGGGGTACCGACAGCATCGTCTCGCCGTACAGCCGCGAGCTGAAAAGCGGAGGGCAGGAACCGGACGCCGGTGAGCTCGCGCAAGCCGAATTCAAGGACCGCCTGCACCTGGCGGCGCTCGAGCGGGTCGCGCGGGACCAGAGGGCCGGCGAACCCTATGTTCTTTTGCTGCGCTCATTCGGGACGCTTTCGGCGAGCACGACATCCATTCACTCGGTGCCTGTTGTCATGGCCGAAGTTCCCGGTGTGTCCGTAGGCCGCCCGCTTGAGGCTCGTCTCGTCGAGTGGCTCGAGAATCGTGCGATGGTGATCGCCGTCGCTCAGCGTGGTCGGCTCCCTGCAGGACGAGCGCGACCGGTTCCCCCGACTCGCTCTCCCCGATGATGGCTGGTACGAGTTCGTTCAGCGGCTCGTGATGGGGGCTGAAGGAATCGTCGCGATCGCTACTCGCGTTTCATCTGGTCTGGTCGCCGAGACACGCGCCGTCGAGTGGCTCCGACGTGCTGACGACACGCTCTTGATCACATCGGGGAACGTCGACGCGAACGCCTTCGGGTCGTTCCGCAACCACCTGGTCCGGGACGGCAACCTCCGCGCGCTGTCTCGTAACCGGTTTCTGCGGTCGACCCTCGAGGAGATGAAGAAGCTCAACGGCTTGCCGCTCCAGGAGAGGCTCGCCGCGCTGCGGTCGCCGAACGCTCGCGGGCGGCCCGTGCCGCTGACCATCAGCAGCGCGTCGGCAGACCGGTAGACCTGAGCGCGCGGACGCACGCACCCGATCAGGTGAACAAGTCCACCACTGCCAGCAACTCGGAGGAGGATCCGAGCGCTCGCGCGTAATGACAGATCAGCCGCCGTTCCGCTGATCTGTCAGCGCGATTCGCCGGAACGGTGTCGCACGCCTAACCGGCCGGTTGCGGCCTGCCCGCTGACCCGTACCGCGCCGACGCGCCCTGTGAAACCGTGCGGCGCCTCCGTCACCCAAAACCGGAAATGGGGAAATGGGTCGATTGCAGGTATTTCGGCAATGGCGAGACCCGGACTTGAACCGGGGACACCACGATTTTCAGTCGTGTGCTCTACCAACTGAGCTATCTCGCCGTGGCCGAGCGATGCTAGCGATTTGCGGGCATCCTGCGGGGGCGTCCGACCACGCTCTAAAGATTGTGCGTATGTTGATTCGCACGAATCCGTGCCTTTCCGCGGACGCCAACGGGTCCTCGTCCGCCACGCACAGCGCTGACGCCGCCACACGCGGCAGAATCGAGACCGGGATGCCTGGGACAAAGCGGTTGTTCATCCTCCGTCATGCCAAATCGAGCTGGGATGACCCGGGGCTCGACGATCACGAACGGCCGCTCGCACCCAGGGGCCGGCGGGCATGCGCGGGCATGGCCGAGCACATCCGCACCGCCGGGATCGCGCCCGAGCTCGTGCTCTGCTCAACGGCGCGCCGGACGCGCGAGACGCTCGAGGGCGTCGATCCTCCCGGCAAGCGTTTGATCGAAGCCGAGCTGTACTCGGCCTCGACCCAGGATCTCCTTGACCGCCTCCACCAGCTGTCCGACGACATCGGTTCGGCGATGCTGATCGGCCACAACCCGTCGATGCAGATGCTCGTGCTCCGCCTCGCCCGGCGCGGTGACGATGGACCGGAGCGAGCCGCGGTCGAGCGGAAGTTCCCGACGGGCGCCCTCGCGACGCTCACCTTCGAGTGCGTCTGGAGCGAACTTGGGCCCGGGAGCGCGCGATTGACCGCGTTCCTGACCCCGAAGGAGATCAACGGGAAGTCCGGAGCCGGCGCAGCAGCTCCAGGGCCCCGCGCTTAGACAGCGGCTCGTTGAGGTTCCCGCACTTCGGCGACTGCACGCACGACGGGCAGCCCGACTTGCATCGGCATTCGCCGATCAGGCGCTGCGCGTCGCCGACGAGCCGCTCGAACTCGTCGTAGCCCCGGCGCGTGATCCCGACCCCGCCGGGGTGCCCGTCGTAGATGAAGATCGTCGGGACGCCGGTCTGCGGGTGGGCGTTGGTCGACAGCCCGCCGATGTCCCACCGGTCGCACATCGCGATCAGGGGCAGCACCGCGATCTGTCCATGCTCGAGTGCGTGGAGCGCTCCGAGCAGCTCATGCGGCGGGAACGGCTCGGCGGCGATCAGCTCGTCGAGCTCGTACCAGAGGGCGCGCGTCGAGAACTCGACCGTGGGCAGATCGAGGGCCTGGAAATCGATCACCTCATGGTCCTGCAGGCGCTTGCGCTGGTACCCGAGCACCGTCTCCGCGTAGACGATCTCGCCGAACGACAGCGTCACCCCGCACGGCTCGCGTTGCGCCTGCATCCGCGTGATGTACGTCATGCTCTCGCTCTTAGCCTGCGTGAAGTAGTCCCCGCTGAACGGCTCGAGCAGCGCCCGGCGGGCGGCGAGATTCAGCTCGAGCACGTGGTAGGAGCGCCCCATGTGCAGGTACACCGCCCCCTCGTGCACCGTGGAGTACGCGCGCGCAAGCTCAACTGTCCCGAACAGCTCGCCGGAGCTCTCGTCGATCAGCGCGAAGCTGTCGCGTGAGGCCGAGCGGAGCGCCGTCCGCGCGGCCGGGTAGTCGTCGGCGCGGCGCGGCACGAATCCGGTGGCGCGCTCGCGGAGGAATCCGGCCTCGACGAGGTCTTCTGCGTAGGAGCGCCAGTCAGGCCCGAGGACCTCGGCGTCGGCGTCGGTGAGGGGTGCCTCGTGCGCGGCGCACAGCACGTGCTCGCCGAAGATCTCCGGGCTGTGCGGGTCGAGGATCGCGGCCTCGACGGCCCGGCCGATGAACTCCTCGGGGTGCCGGCAGAAGAACTGATCGAGCGCGTCCTCGCCGGCGATGTACACCGCGAGTCCGCGGCCACGCCGGCCGGCCCGGCCCCACATCTGCCTGAGGCTCGCCACCGTACCCGGAAAGGTCACGCAGATCGCGGCGTCGAGCTCGCCGATGTCGATCCCGAGCTCGAGCGCATCGGTCGCGACGACTCCGAGCAGCTCGCCGGCGCTCAGTCGGCGCTGGATCTCCTGGCGCTGCTGCGGCGTGTAGCCGCCGCGGTACGGCGCGATCCGGTCGGCGAACTCGGGCTCGAGCCGGTCGAGCGAGTGCCGGAGGATCAGCTCGATGCCCTTGCGCGACTTCATGAAGCAGATCGTCCGTGCCCCCATCGAGACCAGCTCCGAGAACACCTCGGCGGCCTCGTACAGCGCCGAGGCCCGGATCCCGAGATCCTCGTCGAGCAGCGGCGGATTCCACATCGCGACCCGGCGGCTCGCGTGCGGCGCCCCGTCCCGGTCGACGAGCTTGAAGTCGGTGAGGCCGGTCAGCCGCTCGGCGAGCTCGACCGAGTTGGCGATCGTCGCGCTCGCCAGCAGAAAGCGCGGCTCGCTGCCGTGGATCGCCGCGATGCGTCGCAGCCGTCGGAGGACGTTGGCGACGTGCGAGCCGAACACGCCGCGATAGACGTGCGCCTCGTCGACGACTACGAACGCGAGGTTCGCGAACATGTCGCCCCACGCGGGGTGGTGCGGCAGGATCCCGACGTGGAGCATGTCCGGATTCGTGAGGATCAGGTTCGAACGCTTGCGGATCGCCGAGCGCTCCGCCCGCGGCGTGTCGCCGTCGTAGATCGCCGGCCTGACCTGCTTGTGCAGGCCGAACGCGTGCAGCGCGCGCGCCTGATCCTGCGCGAGCGCCTTGGTCGGGTAGAGGTACAGCGCCCGCGCCGTGCGGTCGGAGGAGAGCACCTCGAGCGTCGGCAACTGAAAGCACAGCGACTTGCCCGAGGCGGTCTCCGTGGTGACGATCGTCGGCCCCTCGAACGCGTCGTAGAGCGCCTCGCTCTGGTGCGAGTAGAGCTGGTCGATTCCGACGTTCGCGAGCGCCGACGTCACCGCCGGCCCGAGCTCGCTCGGGATCAGCACCGGGCGACCCGAGCGGGCCTCAGAAAAGTCGTCGTGGACCAGACGTTGATCAGTGCGGCCCTGTTCGAGCAGGGCCGCCCAAGGCTCGGTGTCGTGCGCGATCGCCACTACGGCCAGTATGGCGGTGGCTTCCCCGGCTGCTACGGTCGCGCCCGCCATGCGCTGCCTCTACGTCGATCTCGACGGCACGCTGCTCGGTCCGGGTGGTTCGCTGGTGCGTGGACCCGACGGCGGGTTCGCGTTGGAGGGGGTCCGTGCCCTCCAGGCTTGCTGGCGCGCCGACGTCGAGGTCGTTCTGTACTCAGGGCGCCGGCAGTCGAGCGTGTTCGAGGACAGCCGGATCATCGGCTCGACCTCCTACATCTTCGAGCTCGGCTGCGGGCTGATGCTCGACGGCGAGCTCGAGTGGCTGACCGACGGCATCGTCCCCTCGCCTGAGAAGGGAACGATCTACGAGCAGATCGAGCAATCGGGCGCCCCCGCCCTACTGCTTGAACGGTTCCCGGGCCGGCTCGAGTACCACACGCCGTGGTCGGCCAAGCGGGACGTGTCGCACCTGTTCCGCGGCGACGTCGATCTGGCCGTCGCGCAGGAGGTTCTCGAAGGCGCCGGCCCTGGCTGGTTGCGTCTCGTCGACAATGGGGTCATCCGGGAAGCGTCCGAGCAGATGCAGGGGCTGCCGGTCATCCACGCATACCACCTGATCCCAGCAGGTGCGTCCAAGGCGCGCGCGGTCGCGCGCCACATGCGGAACCGCGGCTACTCGCGCGCCGATTGCATCGCGGTCGGCGATTCGCGCGAGGACATGGACGCCGCGTCAGTCGTCGGCGCGTTCTGGCTCGTCGCCAACGCGCTCGAGCGCGACCCGGCTCTCGCTTCCGAGATCGCCGGCCGACCCGGCGTCCGGATCGCCTCGGAGCCCTACGGCGCCGGTGTGTACGAGGCGGTCGTGACTACGCTGGCGACGGAACCCTGATCAGTTCGGGTTGGTTCGCGTCCGGCTCGGCTTGGGTCGTGTCCGGGTCGGCTTGGGTCGTTTCCGGGTCGGCCGGGGAGGTGTCGGGCTCGTCGGGGTCAAACGTCGGTTCGCCGAAGCGCTCGACCTCGTCGGCATCACCGACCGCCCACCCGAGGCGTTCTACCAACTGCATGGCGAAGTGGTCGCTCTCGAGGTCGGCGACCGTCACACGTTCACGAAACATCACAGCGCCTTCCCCGAAAGCAGCCCCGTGATCCGCGGTCACGATGATCTGAGGCATGTCTCTCTCCTTCGTCGTGTGATGCCGGATTCTGCGGTCTGCACCTTCGGCCCGCGTAAACATTCTGTTGCAGTTCTGTACACGGGCCGGGTCCGCTCCCCCCAAATCTGCACAACGCGACTGAGACTGGCCGGCGGCTAGACGGAGGACTCGGCCGTTGTCAGTCCGGCGGCCGGGGGGCGGCGGCCAGACGGAGGACCGGCCGATGTCAGTCCGGAGGCCGGGGGCGGCGGCCAGACGGAGGACCCGACGGTTGCCGGGCCGCCGGCGCTTTCCCACGGCCAGCCCAGCCCCGATAACTCGACTCTCGGCGGCGCGCCCAGCTCGAGTGCGGCCAAATCGGTGCTATGCCCGTCGTTTCGCCGCACTGGGCAAACGGCGTGCCGCGAGTGAGGGGTTTTCGGGCCTGATTTCCGGTGTATCAGTGAACTTGTGGCCCGGCGACGTCCACGACAGCGGTAACAGCGGTAACAACCCGACACTCCGAGCTCGGCCGGCGGCCAATGTCGCCCTCGGCACGAGCGAACCGGGGAATCGACCGCCTGGCTCGCTAGGCGGCGTCGCGTGCCGCTGGCCGGGGCTGGGCCTCGTCCTCGGCCGTGACCGCGGTCGCGATCGCCCCCGCCGCGTCCGCCAACTCACCGAACGCGTCGGCCACACCTGCAGCGCTGGATCCCGTGATCGCGCGGTTGAGCGCCGCGACGGTCTCGTCGAACCGGGCCCACAACCCCGTCGGCCCGCGCCGACCGGTGCCCGGGCGAAGCTCGTAGGGCGGCTCGGCGCTCTCGGCACCCGGGATCGGGCGCCACAACAGACCTGCGGCGTGCGCGTGCTCCCACGCCACCTGCTCTCGTCCGGCCGCTTCCGACAGCGTCCGCAGCCTCGCCGCGAATCCGGCGTCTGGCGGGGCGAGCTTGTGAGCGCGCATCGCCTCGGCCCAGTCGGTCCCGGCCTGGCGCACGGCGCGCATGATCTGCGCGCGCTGGCGATCGAGGTCTTCCTGGAAGCTCACTGGTCCTGGTCCGTCACTGGTTCTGGACGCTCACTGGTCCCGGTCCGTCAGTGTTCCTGGTCCGTCACTGGTCTTGATCCGCGCGCTGGCGTTCGGGCGCGGCATCGACGACGCCGATCGGCTCGCCACCCCAGAAGTCCTCCGCGCTCGGTCCGTCGTTCTGTCCGCCCGCGCCGGCGGTGTACGACTGCGCGAGCACGCGTTCGAAGTCCGAGCGCTTGATCCGAACCCGCCGGCCGACCCGCAGCGCGGGCAGCGACCCCTGATCGATCCAGTTCCGGACCGTCTGCTGATTCAGCTTGAGCAGCTCCGCGACCTCAGCGACCGTGAGGAACGACTCTTCTGGTTCCCAAGAATTCATCCGTAAGTTTGCTAATTGAGTCCAATTGGAACTAAATCAGGGTTATACTAGCGCGCGATCAGGACAGCAATACCGCTGTCGACGCGAAAATTCGCTGGAAAAGGGCGTCAACGGGGTGACGGAAGGGCGGCAAACCGAGGCAGGAGAGCGCGAGGCTCGCCCGCGCGCCACTGTGGTCCGTCTCCCGCGCGACTGGCTCGGGCCGCGCGAGGAGCTCGT
This sequence comes from uncultured Solirubrobacterales bacterium, assembly GCA_963701945.1. Classification (GTDB taxonomy): domain Bacteria; phylum Actinomycetota; class Thermoleophilia; order Solirubrobacterales; family Solirubrobacteraceae; genus Palsa-465. The sequence goes on from CAVPBV010000011.1 coordinate 307,649, forward strand.
CCCCTTTGGGCCCCGGGCCGACTCCCAGAACGCCGGCGGAGCGGTTCGGAGCAACGAGCCCCCACGCGGTGCCGAGGAGTCCCCAACCAACGCCGACGAGTCTCCACCTAGCGCCGAGGACTTCTGGGGCGAGCGGTCGGCGGCGATCCACAACGCGCTCCAGGCGCCAGCGGACGATCCGGCCGCGGTTGTCGCCGCCGGCACGCGGCGGCCGCCGCGCAGCCTCCGCAGGCTCGATCGACGGATACTCGCCGCCGCAGGCAGTCTGGCCGTCGTCGCCGTTGCGCTGGTCGCGGTCTCGTCGAGCTTCTCAGGGCCCAGCCGTCCCACCGGCGGCGCGAAGACGGGAGTCGCGGCAGTGTTCGGCAGTGGCATCTCCCGGTTGATGCAGCTCGGTCTCGCCAAGCTCGACATCAGCGCGACTCGGAATCTCGCGACGGAAACCGGGTCCCGAGAGACACGGCATACGCCGCATCGTCGATCGGCGCCACGGACGCGTCCGTCGACGCCAAAGGCCAATCACCCGCAGGCCCCGCAACTCCGTTCGGCCCCGCCGGTTTCCATCGACACGTCACACGCCCCGGCCACCTACGACGCGACCAGCAATGCCGAGACCGCTCCAAGTTATCGATCGGTCCCGTCTCCCCAACCGAGCCAACCGGCCGCGTCTCCCGCGGCCGTCAGCCCGACCGGAGAATCCGGCGCGCTCGGCCCCATCCAATCTCCGAACGGCTAAGGAGCACCGATGACCGATCTCCTCGCCTACGTCCGACGAAACGCCCTCCCCTGCGCTGTGCTGCTGCTGGTGCTCGCCGTCGGTCTGGGTGGCGGCTACGCCCTCGCGGCAAGCAAGACGAAAACAATCACGGTCTGCGCGGACAAGGGAACCGGGATCCTGCACCTCAAGACGCACGGGGGGCGCTGCAAGCGCGGGCAGACGCGCGTTACCTGGAACCAGGTAGGGCCACAAGGGGCGCAGGGGTTCCAGGGTCCGGCGGGTCAGCCAGGTGCGCCCGCCGTCAGCGTGTGGGCGAACGTTACAACGCTGGGATCGTTGGTTTCGGGTCAGGGGCTCTCGGTCCAGCATGTCTCAGGGCGGGCACGTATCAGGTAACGATTACCGCCCCGTCGTGCGCCCAGCGGATCCAACGCACCGGTGGTTACCGTCTCGGATTCAAGTTCCCCGGGCGGACAAAGCGGAGCCTTTCCGGTCGCCTGGTACGGCAGCACGGGTCTCAACCAGCAGTTCATGGTGTTCACGGGCGTGGTCGTGAGCGGCTCGTTCACGCCGACCGATCACACCTTTACGGTGATGGACACCTGCATGTAGCGGGGACATGGGTCGAGGGGCGCTCAGCATCTGGCGTTTGGCGATCACAGCATCGATCGCAGCGAGTCTGCTGACAGCGGTTGCCGCTGCCCCAGCTCATGCCGGGACCATTTGGGTTGCTGACGGCAACATGAGCGCGGGGCAATCGGGGGGCTGCAATGCCTTCGGCCTCGGCGGCTATCTGTCCATAGTGAGCGTTCCCTCAAGCTGCCCCATGTCACTCCAGGTGAACGGCGACATGCCCGAGTGGCAGGTAGCGTCGTGGTCAACGACCGCTCCGACCGGGATCACGATCAACAGTGCATGGACGGCGAATGGAGACGTAGCCAGTGAAGGTATGGCCAACGGGTTTGTCGCCGAGGACTTTTGGTACACCGGCGGAGCGTGGCATGGATCGACGCTCGCGCCCGGCCAGGAGTGGTTCAACACCGGGCTGGAAGGTAGCTCGGACATCAACAGCCAGGTCTATGGGTTTCAAATCGCCTGCACGGAAAACCTCCTCAGTGGCGGCTGCTACCCGCCTTGGCCGACGTTGCCGGTGCTCAGCGTGTCCGGGATCGAGCTCGAGGGCACCGAGAACTCGGCACCGTACGTCACCGGCGCAGGGCGTCGCTGTGGACAACTGGATCGTATGTGTGGAATCCGCCGGGCGATTCATGGCCGGTGAGTCTGTACGCCAGCGACGTCTCCGGGATCTGCTCCTCTGAAGCCGACCATGGCGAGATAGCGGAGCTGAACGGTCCCGTCAGAACCGCGGGACACCACGGTCTGGCAGCAATGCCCTAACCCGGTGAGCTGGTCGTTCCCCGTGGACACGCGCTCGCAGGTGCCGACTGACGGGAGCTTCCAGATCGATCTCACCGCTACCAATGCGGCTGGCGTAGGAGGCTACGCCTCGAAGACCGTGTGGGTGGACAACGATCCCGTCGGCGTCTCGTTCCGCACTCCGAACGACCCGAACCCGGGCGTCTGGGTCAACCATGCGGTCACCGTCGATGCGACACCTACCGCCGGCCCTTCGGGCGTCGGCGGAATGACCTGCAGCGTTGATCACGCCACCGCGAAGCCGTATCCCGCAGGCGGGCTAACTGTCGACGGGGATGGCGTGCACACGGTGACCTGCACCGCGTGGAACAACGCTGTCGACCCTCAGGGTCAACCGAACACCGGCACGAGCTCGATGACGGTCCATATCGACGAATCGCCGCCCTCGATCAGCTTCGAGCCCCAGAACCCACACGACCCCACCGGGCTCGTGATCGACACGAGCGACGGCGAGTCAGGGGTGGCGGGCGGGACGATCGAGATGGCCCCCGCTGGGACGAACGACTGGACCAGCCTGCCGACGACGTTCGACGGGTCGCACCTGCTCGCCCATTTCGACGACGCGGGCCTCACCGGCTCCTACGCCTTCCAAGCAACGGCATGCGACAACGTCGGCAACTGCGCCACGTCCAGCGAGCGGCTGCCCCTCCCGCTCCGACTCGCCTCCGATTCCCAGGTCAGCCTGACGCAGATCGTCGATCCTTTGCGGCGCCGGACCGTGGTCGAGAGGGTCAGGCGCGGCGGCCGTCTCGAGACGATCAAGGTCGTCAAGCTCGTCAGAGAGTGCAACACCAGACGTGTTTGGAGCCGCGGGCACGGCTGGCGGGCAGAGCGAATCTGCAGGGCGCCGCGCATCCACGCGACGAAGACGCTGAACGTGCCCTATGGGCGGCCGGTCACCCTCCACGGTCTGTACACCACCGCGGCGGGTGTGCCCCTGCCGGGCGAGCCCGTCAAGATCCTCGCTGCGCCGGACAACCATTCGGGAGCGTTCGGCCAAATCGGCGTCGCGACGACGGCCGCCAACGGGAGCTGGAGCGCGACGGTCCCCCCGGGGCCCTCGCGAATCATCCGCGCGGTCACCGACGGCACCGCCACGATCCTGCCCTCCAGCGGTCAGGTGACCACGATCGTCCCCGCGAAGATCCGGCTCGTGCGCGTCTGGCCGGCACGGGTCCCCTGGGGCGGCACCGTACACCTCGTCGGTCAGCTCCTGGGTGGATACCTGCCCCCGGGCGGGGCGCTCGTGCGCCTGCGCATCGGCTACGGATCGACATACGAGACGTACGGTGTCGAGGAGCACGTCAGCGGCAACGGCCGTTTCTCGACCGTAGCCACGTTCGGGCCGGGCGACCCGAGCATCCTTCGAACCTACTGGTTCCAGATCGCGTCCCTACCGATGGGGAACTACCCGTACGCCCCGGCCGCGAGCCAGCGAGTGCCCGTCATCGTCGGCGGCCACCCTCGACAACGACAATCGTCGTCCTGACTGCGTCCTACTCTCCGACTGTGAGCACCGCGGGTGAAAACAGCTACGTGGCGTTACAGAAGCTGGGCGACCTCGGCCGAGAGCTCGAGCGCCGCCGTCGACCCGATCCGTACCCGCGCGCCACCGGTCCGGCGCCAAGCCTCGAGGAACTACGACGTCGTCGCGATGACATCGAGCGTCTAGCGGAGCGTCATGGCGCGCGGTCCGTGCGCATCTTTGGGTCGGTCGCTAGGGGCGAGGGCAACCGAGACAGTGACCTGGATGTGCTCGTAGACATGGGGGAGCGGCGGAGCCTGTTCGTGCAGGCAGCGCTGCAGGGCGATTTGGAGGAGCTTCTCGGCTGCCCGGTGCATGTCGTGACCACGGGGGGTTGAGTCACGCCCGAGAGCACACTCGCCAACTGATCGAAAACGAAGCCGTTTCACTTTGAGCCCGCGTTGAGACGCTGACCGCATCGCTGACATGCGCGCCGCGCTCGCGGACATACGCGACCTGACCCAAAGCGACAAGGAAAGCTTCGACAAGGACCGCACGGCTCAGCAGGCCGTCGCCTATAACCTTTCGGTGCTTGGTGAGGCGGCGAGGGCATTGACGTCTGAAATTCGCGACCGCCACCCCGAAATACCATGGCGTGACGTGATCGCCCAGCGCAACGTCGTCGTGCACGAATACCACAGGCTGGACGTCGCCAGCCTTGGACGACCGCAACGGAGGACATCCCGCAACTCGATGAGCAGCTGACTGCGGTCGAGGTGGCCGAGCGAGACCGCTCATAATCATCGAACGGTGCCCGAAGGCGCCGGCATATGCACGCTATTGACGCAACAGCGCATGTGTCCGGTCCAGCCTTATGCTCTCTCCAGCTCATGCCAGCGCGTTCGCGCCTTCTGACGACTCGCGCATCGAGCGTGACTCGGTGTACGTCCGTCTCCTCTGCGACCGAGTGCCGCTCGCCGCTGCGGCGCTGACCCCCGACGACCCCCGTCCGACCAGGACCGCGCATCGCTCGCCGCACGACCGATCTCCCGCAAGATCGCCGGCGGCATCCGGCACTAATTCGGACGCACGTTCATCCGCACCCACCACCGCTTCACGTAGCAGGCGCCGAGACGCTGGCCTACGCCGCGGACCGCGAATGTGCCGGCGACTAACTCGGCGCGCACCCTGGCGACGATCTCACGGGCTTCGGTGTCCTGGCGGATCGTGAACGACACCGACCGGTAATCGCCCAACGGCAGCGCCAATTCCCGCGCGCGCGAGAACTCCTGCTCGAGAACCGGCCGGCCGTGATGCCTGCCGACCACCTAGTAGCTGAAGTTGCGACGCGCGCCGGCGGACCCGAGCTGAGGGAGCGGGAACACGCCGGGGGCGGAGTCCGACCCTCGGTCAGGAATCGCCGGAGCTACCGCGCCGGCGCCCGCCACCAGCAGCATCGCAATCGCGCCGACAAATGCCCTGATCATGTGGCCTCAGCTAGCCATACGGCCAGCGATCGGCGAAAAGTCCGGTGACCGGGGCCAGACACCGAGTAAGCTTGTGCCGATGCCATTCGTCGACAACATCCTTCAGCCCACGCACCTGCTCCTGGTCCTCGTTGTCGCGCTGCTTGTGCTCGGTCCCAAGCGACTGCCTGAGGCCGGGCGCGCGCTCGGGCAGGGAATCCGGGACTTCCGCAGCGCGATGAGCAGCCACGAACACGAGCCGCACGAGCAGCTCGTGAGCCAGGCAACCAACGTCGAGGCGACGCAGCCGCAGGCGCAGGTCACGGAGCCGGCTCCGCCGGCAGAGCCGGTCCAGCCGGTCGGCTGACAATCCGACCGAGCACATCTGTCGGGCACGCTACGCTCGCGCGGTGACCGCTGCCGCCGAGCGTGCTGCGATGGTTGCCCTGCTCAGGACGGGCAAGCGGCCGTGGGTCGAGTACGCGGAGCTGATCGAGGAGCGGGGCAGCGCCGCCGCCGTGCTCGAGGAAGAGCTCGCCGGATCCATGGCGCCGTCCGGGCAGACGAGTCTGCTCGACCAGACGCCCCCGCCGCCCGCGCCGGAGGAGCCGCCGCGGACCGCCGACGGACTCCTGGCCCAAGCCCGCGCCGATCTCGACCGCTGGAGCGCGGCCGGCATGCACCTCGTCACGGTGCTCGAGCCCGACTATCCCCCGAACCTCCGCGCCGTCCACGACCGCCCGCCGATGGTGTTCGTCGCCGGGAACCTGTCGCCCGCAGATGCACGCGCCGTGGCCGTCGTCGGAGCACGCAAGGCGACGCACGACGGCACCAAAAAGGCCGGCGTGATCGCGGAGCATCTCGTCGACAGCGGATTCACGGTCGTCTCGGGGCTGGCCGCCGGCATCGACACGGCCGCGCACACGGCCTCGCTGGCGCGTGGCGGTCGAACCGTCGCGGTCATCGGAACCGGGCTCGCGCGCTCGTACCCGCCGGAGAACCAGGCGCTCCAGCGCCGCATCGCCTCTGAGTGCGCGGTCATCTCGCAGTTCTGGCCGGATGCCCCTCCGAGCCGCCGGAGCTTTCCAATGCGCAACGCGGTGATGTCGGGGATCACGCTGGCGACCGTGGTGATCGAGGCGTCCGACACGAGCGGCTCGCGGATCCAGGCGCGCCTCGCCCTCGCGCAGGGTCGGCCGGTGTTCCTACTCGCGTCGCTCGTCGATCGGCAGCCCTGGGCGCGCGAATACGCGGGGCGGCCCGGCACGCACGTCGTACGCTCGCCCGGGGAGATTACGACCGTCGTCGAGCGGCTGGTCTCGCCGGGGTCGCTCGTCGCCTAACCGGAGCGGACATGCCCTCGGTCCGCGAGTTGAGTGCGTTATACGAGAACGTGATGCTCGGCCCGCGGCGGGGTCCCAGCGTGTGCGGCACGTGCTTCAACTTCACCGACGGGTACGCGCGGTGCTACGCGTGCGGTCACGGCCGACTCGTCCTCGACGCGCTCGCGCCGGTCTCCTACAGCGTCGCGCGCGAGCAGCTTCATCACGCGCTTGCCAGTTACAAGCGCCTCGACGGCGACGTCGCCCGCCGGCTGGGAGCGAGCCTCGCCGCGATCCTGTGGCGCTTCCTCTCTGAGCACGAGCGCTGCCTGGCACGCGCCGCCGGCACGGACCGGTTCGAGCTCGTCACGACCGTGCCGTCCGGCGACCGCATTCGGGACGAGCGTCATCCGCTCCGCTGGATCGTCGGCGAACTCGTCGCGCCGACTCGCGACCGCTACCAGCGGCTGCTCCGCCGCTCCGACGTTGAGGTCGAACCGCGAGCGTTCAGCCCGGAGAAGTTCGTCGCCACCGAACGGATCGACAGCCGCTCGGTCCTGCTGATCGACGACACCTGGACGACCGGCGCGAGCGCCCAGAGCGCCGCCGCAGCGCTCAAGGCAGCCGGCGCCGGCGCGACCGCCTCGGTTGTGATCGGCCGCCACCTCAACCGCGAGTGGCACGAGAACGACCGGCGCATCCGCGGAATCGCGCGGCCGTTCGACTGGAGCAGGTGCGCACTCTGCACCGACCCAACCGGACCGGACCCGCATTAACGGCCCCGCAGCCGGCGCACGCGGGTGGTAACTCGCCAAAGGCCGCGCCACCGCCACCGCCTACTGGCCCGCGTGGCAAACCTGCCACCGACCACTTCGCCGGCTTTAACAAATTGTCGTTAGCCGGGTCTGCATGCTGGGTACGAGACATCCGTCGGAGGAGAAGGGACGGGACAGAAGTGCTTCATAGCAAGGGAAAGAGAGTGCCGAGGAGACGCTCTCGCGGGACGGCTAGCCGGCGGATCGCAACCGTGATCGCCACCGCAACCGCCACTGCGCTCATAGCCGCGTGCGGCTCTTCGGGCAAGGGCCCGGTGACGCTCAACTGGTACGTGTTCCCCGAGCCATCTGGCTCGTTCCAGGCCGCCGCGACCGAGTGCAGCAACAACTCGCACGGCGCCTACAACATCAAGATCAGCTTCCTCTCGACCTCTTCGGACCAGCAACGCGTGTCGCTCGTGCGCAGGCTGGCCGCGAACGACTCGTCGATCGACATCCTCGCGATGGACGTCGATTGGACGGCCGAGTTCGCGACCGCGAAGTGGCTGAAGCCCGTCCCCGCATCCCTCGCCGCCCAGATCAAGTCGGTGGACCTTCCCGGACCCGTGCAGACGGCGACGTGGCAGAACAGACTGTGGGCGATCCCGATCAACTCGAATACCGAGCTGCTCTGGTACCGCAAGGATCTTGTCCCGACCGCGCCCACGACCTGGACACAGATGATCAGCGAGGCCGACCAACTCGCGAAGGAAGGCAAGCCGCATTACATCGAAGAGCAGGGCGCGCAATACGAGGGGTTGACCGTGTGGTTCAACTCGATGGTCAATTCCGCCGGCGGGCAGATCCTCACCTCGAACAACAAGGTCGTCCTCGGCTCCGCCGCGGAGAAGGCGGCCGCGATCATGAAGGAGCTCGCCACCTCCAAGGGCGCGGACCCTTCGCTAAACGTCTCGATGGAAGGCCCCGGCCAGGTCGCGTTCCAGAACGGGACAGCGGCGTTCATGATCAATTATCCGTTCGTCTGGTCGGCGACCCAGGCGGGGAACCCCAAGGTCTTCAAGGACATGGGGTACGCCTACTTCCCGCAGGTCACACCGGACCTCTCGCCAAAGGTCTCGATCGGCGGGTACAACCTCGGCATCTCGGCCTTCTCCAAGCACCCGAACCTGGCCTTCCAGGCGGTCCAGTGCCTGATCCAGCCGGCCAATCAGAGCCGGGACGCGATCAAGGGCGGCCTCGCACCGGTGGCCGCCAGCATCTACGACCAGCCGGCGTTCGAAAAGGCCTATCCGTTCCACCAGCTGATCAAGCAGCAGCTGGAGACGTACGGGCTCCGCCCGCAGACCCCGGCCTACGCGGACGTCACGCTCGCGATCCAGAAGACCCTGTCGCCCACTTCCAACATCAACCCCAACACGGTGGTCAGCACATTGCGTAACGAGATCAAGCTGTCGCTGTCCTCATCGGCCCTGCTGTGAGCGCGGTCACCGCCCCATCCAGCGCTCCGAGCGCGCCAACGAGCCGCAAGCAGCACCTCAGCGACCGCGCCCGGGCCGAGCGCCGTCTTGCGTTCTGGCTGGTCGCCCCCGCCGCGCTCGTCATGGTCGCGGTCACGGCATATCCGATCATCGACGCCGTCGTGCTCTCGCTGCAACGCGCCGATCTGCGCTTCCCGGACGCGACAAAGTTCATCGGCCTGTCGAATTACGGCCACGTCCTGACCGCGCCCGTGTGGTGGCAGGACGTGTTCCACACGGTGATCATCACCGCCATCAGCGTCTCGATCGAGCTCGTGCTCGGCATGTGCCTGGCGCTGGTGATGCACCGGGTCATCTTCGCCCGCGGGTTCGTACGCGCGATCGCCCTCGTCCCCTACGCGATCGTCGCGGTGGTGGCGGCCGAGTCGTGGCAGCTCGCGTTTTCGCTACAGAGCGGCTGGATCCCGAAGCTGCTCGGGCTGAGCGGCGATCCGCTCAGCCACACGTTCGGGACCTACGTCGCGATCATCGTCACCGAGGTGTGGAAGAACACCCCGTTCATGGCGTTGCTCCTGCTTGCGGGACTCGCGCTCGTGCCGGACGAACTGCAGGAGGCGGCCAAGGTCGACGGCGCCACCACGTGGGAGCGGTTCACCAGGATCACGCTCCCGCTGATGAAGCCCGCGATCGTCGTCGCGCTTCTGTTCCGCACGCTCGACGCGTTCCGGATCTTCGACACGATCTACATCTTCAACCAAGGCGCGCAGGGCACCGAGTCGATCTCGATTCTCAACTACAACACGCTGCTCGACCGGCTCAACCTCGGGCTCGGGTCCGCAGTGTCGGTGGTGCTGTTCCTATTCGTCGCGTTGATCGCGCTCCTGTTCATCATCGTGCTCGGCGCCGGCCGCGCGCCGAAAACGGAGGCAACGTGATGAGCCAACATCGCAGACAAGTCGGCGGATGGTCGGCGGCGATCTTCGTCATCTGCGTCGCCTCGCTGATCCCGGTCCTGTGGATCGTGTTCCTGTCGCTGAAGACGCCCGCGACTGCCACCGACGGGAGCTTCATCCCGCACCAGTGGACGCTGTCGAACTACTCGGACATCTTCAAGGCGGGCATCTTCACCGATGCGCTTCGCAACTCGATCGGGATCGGCCTGATCTCGACGGTCCTGGCCGTCGCGATTGCCTCGTCGGCGGCATATGCGATCGCGCGCCTGGACTTCCCCGGCAAGCAGGTGATTCTGCTGGTGGCGCTCGGCGTCGCGATGTTCCCGCAGATCTCGCTCGTCGGACCGCTGTACAACCTGTGGCGGCAAATCGGGCTCTACGACACGTGGCCCGGGCTGATCATCCCGTACATGACGTTCGCGCTCCCGCTGTCGATCTACGTGCTCTCGGCGTTCTTCAGAGAGATACCGTGGGAACTCGAGGAGGCGGCCCAGGTCGATGGGGCGACGCCGTTCCAGGCGTTCCGCAAGGTAATCGTCCCGCTCGCGACGCCAGGAATCGTGACCACGTTCATCATCGTGTTCATCATCTGCTGGAACGACTTCGTGTTCGCGATCTCGCTGACCTCGACGTCGGCCGCGCAGACTGTCCCGGCCGCGATCTCGAGCTTCCCCGGCGTGTCGCAGTTCAGCGTGCCCTACGGCGACATCGCCGCCGCCGCCGTCGTCGTGACGGTCCCGGTGATGCTGCTCGTCCTCATCTTCCAGCGCCGCATCGTCGCCGGACTGACCGCGGGCGCGGTCAAGGGATAGGCCGCGGGCGCCGCCACCGGACAGACCGAAAAGGAGCCTTACCGAATGGCCGAGATCCAGTTCCAAGATGTGACCAAGCGCTACCCGGACGGCTTCGAGGCCGTCAAGCACCTGAGTCTCGACGTCCCCGACGGCGAGTTGATGATCCTCGTCGGTCCGTCCGGATGCGGGAAGTCGACCGCGCTGCGAATGGTCGCCGGACTCGAGGACATCTCCGACGGCGAGCTCAAGATCGGCGGGCAGGTGGTCAACGAGAAGGCCCCCAAGGACCGCGACATCGCGATGGTGTTCCAGAACTACGCCCTGTATCCGCACATGACCGTGCGCGAGAACATGGGCTTCGCCCTCAAGCTGGCCAAGACCCCACAACAAGAGATCGACAGCAAAGTCAGCGAGGCCGCGAAGATCCTCGACCTCGAGCAGCACCTCGACCGCAAGCCGGCGAACCTGTCCGGCGGCCAGCGCCAGCGCGTCGCAATGGGACGCGCGATCGTGCGCAACCCGAGCGTGTTCCTGATGGACGAGCCGCTGTCGAACCTCGACGCCAAGCTTCGCGTGCAGATGCGGACCGAGATCTCTCGCATCCAGCAGCAACTCGAGACGACCACGATCTACGTCACCCACGACCAGACCGAGGCGATGACGCTCGGCGACCGGATCGCGGTGATGCGCGCGGGCGTGCTCCAGCAAGTCGGGCCGCCCTCGGAGCTCTACGGCCATCCGAACAATCTGTTCGTCGCCGGCTTCATCGGGTCGCCGTCGATGAACTTTCTCGGAGGCGAGATCCACGACGACACGATTCACCTCCCGATCGGCGACGTCCGCATCCCGGACGAGCTCCGCCGGCGGCTTGAATCAGGCTCCGGTGGGGGCCGCAGGGGCGTCGTCGCCGGCCTGCGACCCGAGCACTTCGAGGACGCGGCGCTGGTCGCCGACCGATCGAAAGGGACGGTGTTCAAGGCCAAGATCGACGTGCTCGAATCGATGGGCTCGGAGTACTACGCCTACTTCGTGGTCGCCTCCGAGCAAGTCTCATCGAGCGAACTGGAGGAGCTCGCCGCGGACATCGGCGGCGCCGACCTCCCGCGCACCCAGGGCGGGGTCCAGGTGACCGCGCGGCTGGGGGCCGAGAGCCAGGTCAAACAGGGCGCCGAGGCCGAGTTGTGGTTCGACTCCAAGCACCTGCAGCTGTTCGACGCCGAGTCCGGCCGCAGCCTCCTGGCCGGCAACGGCGCCGCACCCGCAACGGCACCCGCACCACAGCCTCCCGTCGCGTAGCTAACCTCAGCGGCGCATGCCGGCGCCGCATTCCACGGGCCTTCCCGGTCTGGACGCGCAGCACGACTTTCAGCGCGCGCGCCGGCGTGCGACGATCGCCAGGCTGATCGCCCGGTTGCGCGGCGAGCCCGACGACGTCGGGGTGGTGCTCCCGTACGAGGAGGTCATCGCGGCGCTGGGCTTCGTCAGCGAGCGCCGGGTCGGGCTCACCGTCGTGCAGCTCGACGCGATCGTCGGGTCGGTCGATCGCAGCCGCGATTACGATCGCCGCTTCCGCCCCACCTCGGGTCGCACGCGCGGGCGCTGGGAGCAGATCGCGGCCGCCGCCCGTCGTGGCGAGTCGTTTCCGCCGGTCGACCTGCTCCGCATCGGCGAGCTCTACTTTGTCCGCGACGGCCATCACCGAGTCTCGGTCGCCCGGGCGCTCGGCCGGACCGACATCGACGCTTACGTGACGGAGGTGACGACGAGGGTCGACGCCGATCAAGCCACGAAGCTCTCCGACCTGCCGCTCAAAAGTCACGAGCGGGTGTTCTTCGACCGCGTGCCACTTCCCGCCGAGGCCCACGGTGAGATCCGGCTGAACGATCTCGAGGACTACGCGCTGCTGGCCGAGATGGTCGAGGCGTGGGGGTTCCGTGCGATCCAGAGCCGCGGCGACGCGCTCAGCCGCCGGCAGAACGCGCTCCTATGGCTCGAGACCGAGTTCCGGCCTGTGGTCGCGATGCTGCACGAGGCGGGACTCGTCGGTGACCGGACCAACGCCGAGGCATACATGCGGATCGCGGGCGAGCGTTATTGGCTGCTGCGCACGCACGAGTGGAGCGACGAGGTCCTCCAGCAGGTCATCGACGGCAAGGGGCGTTGGCGGCGCCCTCCCGGCTGAGGCCGGGTCGGGCAGTCAGCCGAGTCCGCTAGCCTGACCGCGCGATGGCCTCGCAACCGGTTCCGCCCACGAAGCGCCGGCGCCGGTACGCGCCGCGGATGGCGCCCGAGCAGCGCCGCGAGCATCTGATCGACGCCGCACTCGAGGTGATCCTCGAGCGGGGATATGCCGGCGTCTCGATCGAGGCGATCGCCCGCGAGGCGGGCATTACCCGGCCGGTCGTCTACGACCACTTCCCGAATCTCAACCGCCTGCTCCACGCGGTGATCGAGCGCGAGGAGCGGATCTCGCTCGAGCAGCTCGGGAAGGTGGTGCCCGAGAACCCGGGTGACTACCAGCCGGGCGAGCTGCTCGCCACCGGGGTCGCGCGGTTCCTCGACGCGGTCACGAGCCGGCCCGCGACGTGGCGCATCATCCTGTTGCCACTCGAAGGGACGCCCGAGATCGTCCGCGAGCACGTCGAGGTCAACCGCGCGCTTGTGCTCTCCCGGATCGAGTCGCTGGTGCGCTGGGGCGTCGAGCGCTCCAGGCTCCCGCACGACCTCGACATCGAGCTCACCGCGCGGACGTTCCGGGACTGGAGCGAGCAGGCGGCTCGGATGGTGCTGACCGATCCGGAGCGCTATCCGCGCGAGCGCTACGAGCGGTACGTGAAGAACTTCCTCGAGCTACTTATGCACTCGTAGCTTCGCTGTGGTATTTCTCTGTCGATGCGACTCTCGGCAGGGGTCAGCAGTGCGGCACGCGCGACGCTCGCGGCCGTCATCGCCGGCTTGACGCTGGCCGCCGTCGCTGCGCCGGCGAGCGACACGCTCGACGTCACCGCGACCAACATCGCGACCGCCTCGATCGACGTCTCGCGCGCGCATGTCGACTGTGCCGTGCACGTCAACGTCACGACCGACGGGCCGATCACGATCGACCTGACCGGCTGCGACCGCACGATCCAAGCCGGCTAGGAACGAGCGCTGCACGGCCGGTGAATACGACGGGGACCCCGTGAGGGGTCCCCGTCGCTGATCCCAACAACGCACTCACGGCCGGGTTGAGTGCGTCCTCCGGAGATCGATTCCGACGATGAAACTCACCGGCGGGTCGAAAGTTGCGCTGGTCGCGGCGAACCTCGAGCTAGTCGGTCCTGCGATAATTGGGCGTCCCCTCCGGGGGCGTAGCTCAGTTGGTTAGAGCGCCGGCCTGTCACGCCGGAGGTCGCGGGTTCGAGTCCCGTCGCTCCCGCTCCACGTACGCCCTGCTAACCGCAACTTTTTCGGGGCATGTACGGTCGGCAGGGCTCGGGGTTCCCAGAGCTGGCGGAAGTAGAAGTCACGGCGAATGGTCGGTGCCGCCGGCTCGGGGAGAACGGCAAGGTCCCGCGTCTCTCGCTGCCGGCGGGATGACCTAGAGCCGGGTGATTGGCTGCCGGTGTCGTGGGTCTCGATCGGCGGTGATCCGAACCCGGGCAGACCGGACCGACGTAGCACGATCGTGAATGGCGTCCGTCGTCGGCGCATTACCCCAAGCGGATGAAACCAGCCGGCGACAAGCGGTCAATCACGACGATCCTGATGAGGGATGGGACGCGGGCGACGAGAGGTGAGCCTCGTGGGCGGGACTCTCGCCATCCTCGCCGTCACATCATCCGTTGCGGGTGATGACAGCCGACGAGCGGCGGCGGACGCTTCACCGAACAGGACGACGCGATCGTCGAGCAGTACAGCCCTCGCGTTCGATCGTCAATAAACACGTAGAGCAGTACAACGACCACCGGCTCGGGAGTCTCTCGCCCCCGAAGTCCGATCGAGAAAGATGGGGACGGTTCAGATGAGCGATACGCAGATGATCGAGGAGCTCGAGGCCGAGCAGTCAATGTTCGTTCAGACCGCGCAGGGCATGACGAGCGACGGGACGACCCTCACCTTGCAGGGCGTCACGCCCTCGACGCTCTACTTCTCCGATCGACCGAAGCGGATCGTCGGACACATGACCACCGCGGACTTCGTCGGCCTATGGGGCGAAGGAGACAATAGCTTCGAGGAAGATCCCCCGAACGCCGTGCTCGCGTTCCTCGAGCCGGGCGATGAGGTGCCCGAGGACGCGGTCGTCGTCATCCAGCAGCCTCGCCTCGAGAACGGCCATCTCTCCTACTCGATCGAGGCCCTCGAGGGGTCGATCCCGACTCAGGCCGGGCCCGTCACGCTATTCATCGACCCATTCGGGCGGCCGCTCTCGCCCGTGTCGGTATGCGGCGTGCGCCGGCGCGAGCGGCGACGCGACCGGAGGCGTATCTAGCTCCCCTTTGCGCCGTGGCGAGCAGTGCCGCAGACGAGTCTTGGGGCTGACTGTCTCCTCGCGCCCCGGCCACGATCGTGGACACCTTTGAGATCTCGACAGAAAGGAGCGGCAAATGTGCCGCTGGCTCGCATACTCCGGAGCACCGATCCTCCTAAAGGACGTGCTCTACGAAGGGCCCAACTCGCTTGTCGACCAGAGCCTTCACTCGCGGCTCGGCGCCGAGCCGGTAAACGGTGACGGGTTCGGCGTCGGTTGGTACGGCGCCCCAGACACGCCGGGCGTGTATCGCAGCATCGAACCGGCGTGGAACGACGAGAACCTGCGCGAGCTCGCCGCCCACGTAAGTTCGCCGTTGTTCTTCACTCACATCCGCGCGGCGATCGGCAGCGCCGTCCAGCAGACGAATTGCCATCCGTTCCGCCACGACCATTGGCTGTTTATGCATAACGGCTATATCAACGAGTTCGGGACGATC
The DNA here is from genome assembly GCA_963701945.1 of uncultured Solirubrobacterales bacterium. Lineage (GTDB taxonomy): Bacteria > Actinomycetota > Thermoleophilia > Solirubrobacterales > Solirubrobacteraceae > Palsa-465. Next base: position 323,007 of record CAVPBV010000011.1, read on the forward strand.
AAGCGCGATCTGATTCTCGCAGTCGATCCGTCGCTCTACCCCGAGATCAAAGGTCAGGCCGATACCGAGGTGCTGTTTTTCCTCGCCCTGACCTTCGGCCTCGAGGATGATCCGCCGGCGGCCGTCGAGCAGGCGATCGGGCTCGTCGAAGACGTCGCCGAACGCCACGGCGTCCCCCACCCGTTCCAGGGGACGGTCGCGACGACCGATGGCGAGAGCATCTGGGCGTTCCGGTACTCGAGCGAGCGTCAGTCGCGCTCGCTGTTCTACACCACCGACGTCCCGACCCTGCGCAAGCTGTATCCGGAGCGAGAGCTGTTCCAAGAGGTCTCGGAGAACGCGCGACTGATCGTCTCGGAGCCCCTCGGTGACGTCGCCGGCGTGTGGAACGAGGTGCCCGAGGCCAGCTGGAGCGTTATCGGCCCAGACCGCGAAGAGATGCGCCCGTTCCGACCGAAAGCGCCACCGACCTCAGTGCCGCTGGGCGCGTGAGGTACACCGGCTCATCCCGGAGTACGACCGGCAAGACTAGTCCTCGTTCCTCGGACGAGAGGACTGCGCGCAGGTCTCGAAAGTGATGGGCCCAACGTTTGTGAATACACCGTGAACGTCGGCGTGCCCGGGGCGCCGATCTCATAGAACCCCAGGCATCATCCGATGCGGATGATGCCTTACCGCCAGAGGCCCGGCAACGTTGGAACCGCGCCGATAAGAGTGGGCGCCGCCCCGAGACCGAGGTCAGATCATGAGCAAGCCGTTCAAGGGCATCATCAATGCCGACATTCGCGACTCGGTTCCCGATTGGGCGCCGTTTGAGCCTCCGCAGGCGCCCGAGGGCGCGCCGAGCGTGCTGTACATCGTGCTCGACGACGTCGGCTTCTCGGCGATCGGCTGCTACGGCGGGCCGGTCGAGACCCCGAACATCGACCGGATCGCCGCCCAGGGGTTGCGTTATACGCAGTGGCACACCACCGCGTTGTGCTCGCCGACGCGGTCGTGCCTGCTGACGGGCCGCAATCACACGCGTAACAGCATGGCGTGCATCACCGAGGCGGCGATCGGGTTCCCGAACGCGAGCGGGACGATCCCGCCGGAGAACGGAATGCTGCCGGAGATCCTCGGCGAGTTGGGGTGGAACACGTACGCGACCGGGAAGTGGCACCTGTGCCCGACCGATGAGATGCATCTGGCCTCGACGCGGCGCAACTGGCCGACCGGCCGCGGCTTTGAGCGCTTTTATGGGTTCCTCGGCGCGGAGACGAACCAGTGGCATCCGGATCTGATTTATGACAACCATCCCGTCGACCAGCCCTCCCAACCCGAGCAGGGCTATCACTTGACGGTGGACCTGACCAACAGGGCGCTCGAGTTCATTCAGGACGCCAAGGCGGTCGCGCCGGACAAGCCGTTCTTCCTCTACTACGCACCCGGGGCGTGCCATGCGCCGCACCACGCGCCGACGGAGTGGATCGAGAAGTACAAGGGCCGGTTCGACATGGGGTATGAGGCGATGCGCGAGCAGACGCTCGAGCGCCAGAAGAAGCTCGGGATCGTCCCGGAGGACACAGAGCTCCCCCCGATCAACCCGATCGGGACCCCACAGGACCGCAAGGGCCCGGACGGCAAGCCGTTCCCGCAGCTCGACTTCACGCGCCCGTGGGCGTCTTTGTCAGATGACGAGCGCGAGCTGTTCTGCCGGATGGCCGAGGTTTACGCCGGATTCCTCGCCCACGCCGACGATCAGATCGGCCGTCTGCTCGCTTACCTGGAGGACACCGAGCAGCTCGAGAACACGATCATCATCCTTGTCTCGGACAATGGGGCCAGTGGCGAGGGCGGACCGAACGGCTCGCTCAACGAGAACAAGTTCATCAACCAGATTCCCGATGACATCGAGACGAACCTGGCGATGATCGATGAGCTCGGGAGCCCGAAGACCTACAACCACTACCCCAACGGCTGGGCGATGGCGTTCAACGCGCCGTTCAAGATGTGGAAGCGCTACGAGTTCAACGGCGGCAGCTGCGACCCGTGCATGATCACCTGGCCCAAGGGGATCAAGGCCAGGGGGGAGATCCGCCACCAGTACCACCATGCGATCGACATCACGCCGACGATCCTCGACTGCCTCGGCGTCGAGCCGCCCGAGACGATCAAGGGACACGTGCAGAGCAGCCTCGACGGCGTCAGCATGCGCTACAGCTTCGACCAGGCGTCGATCCCGACCGCGCGATCGACGCAGTTCTACTCGATGCTCGGCTCACGCGCGATCTGGCACGACGGCTGGAAAGCCGTCAGCACCCACCCGACCGTCGCCGGCTGGGGCCACTTCAACGACGACACGTGGGAGCTCTACCACGTCGAGACCGACCGCTCCGAGCTACACGACCTCGCCGGCGAGCACCCGGACAAGCTGCGCAACCTGATCAACCTGTGGTTCTCGGAGGCCGGCCGAAACGGGGCGTTCCCGCTGGATGACCGCTCGCCGGTCGAGATCATCACCACCCCGCGCCCCCAAATCACCCCCCCGCGCAACCGCTACCGCTACTACGCCGGCGTCGCCGAGGTCCCCGAGGCGCAGGCAGTCAACGTGCGCAATCGCGACTACATCGTCGGTGCGTGGCTCGACATCCCGGCACCCGGTGCGAGCGGCGTGCTGTTCGCGCACGGATCGCACTTCGGTGGCCACACCCTCTACATCAAGGACAACCGGCTGCACTACGTCTACAACTTCGTCGGCATGCTCGAGCAGAAAATCGACGCGACCGAGGACCTGCCGGTCGGCGAGAACCTGCTCCTGTCCGCCGAGTTCGTCAAGGACAGCGAAGGCAAGCCAGGCATCTGCACCGGGACCCTGTCGCTCTACCACGGCGAGAAAAAGGTCGGCGAGGAGAAAATCAAGACCCAACCCGCGACATTCGGCCTGACCGGCTCCGGACTGACCGCGGGGCGCAGCCTCCACGCGATCACCTACGACTACCCGGGCGAGCGGCCCTGGCCATTCACCGGCGGCAACATCCACTTCGTCGCCGTCGACGTCAGCGGCGAGCCCTACGTCGACCTCGAACGCGAAGCCGCCGCAATGATCGCCCGCGAATAACGAGCGGCAGGCGCTGGCCCTCGAGGATCGCATTCCTGAGAGCCAACTTACGTTTTAGGGCGCGCTGGTCGCGCGCGCATTCCTAGAAGACGGTGGCCCAGTCGTTCTTGATGCTTACCACTGTGAAGCCGCTGGGGTCCGCCATCGCCAGAGCCCGCTCGGCGCCGCTCGTATAGTCGAACTCGCGCTGGGCGTCGTCGTGCAGCACGAGCAGGCGAAGCACGGGCTTGTCCGCATGCGCGGTGAACTCGAGCATCTGGATGTCGCCGTTGGAATTGCCAGCCGCCAGGATCGGCCGCCGGCCCGTGCGGCTCCAGATCCGGATCGGCTTCTGCGGGCCATCGTCGAGATAGTCGGCCCGCGCGTCATGGGTAATCGTGCCGCCACGATCGTCGCTCGTGTAAGTGAGCGTGGTCGCGCTGCCGATCACCCGATCGCGCGGGATCCCATACACCTCCTGGCTAATAGGCCGCATGAAGTCCCGACCGCCACCGGAGGCGATGTAATTCGAGAACCCGTTCGCTTCCAGGTAACGGAGCAATTCGATCATCGGCGAGTAGGCGCACTCGAGATACCCACGGCCGAGGGTCGGGTGCAGCGTGGTGCGCAGGAAAGCGTCCGACTTGGACTCGAACTCCTCGATCGTGATCCCCTCGAAGGCAGCCAGGATGCCGCCCGCGAGCGCCGGCAGGTTCGTGTCATCGCCCGCGTAGTGCTCCGCCAGGATCTTCCCCAGCCACGCATAGTCGCGCGTAAAGGCGGCCTTCCAGGGCTGGCGATCGCGCAACTCCGGGTCGCTCTGCGCCATCTCGGACAGCCGGCGGAGAATGAAATCGGCCTGGATCGGCATCGGTTTCTCGCACCACAACGTGCCGTCGTTGTCAAACACCGCCAGCCGCTCCTCAACCGGCACTCCGGCTGACACCGTCCGCTGCACGAAGTCCTCGACAGCGGATCTAGCGGCGCCCGGATTCCAACTGGCCAGTACCTCAGTTGCAACCGTCATCATCAGCTCCATTCAGGACGCGAACCGACCCAGTAACCCCACGCTATACCGAGACCAGTCGACCAACATCGCCCGGATCGGATGACGCCCGGCCGCTACCCGGCGGGCCGTCCCAACGGCTGCGGCCACTTGGTGGCCGGTGCTAGTTCCGATGATGTCCGCCTCTGGGGAGCAGAGGGCTACCGGCCGAAGCGGCGAGAATGCTCGTAGTGAAGAGCTTCGCCGAAATCCCGGCTGAGGTCCGACGGCGCGTCGCCGCGGGCGAGCGGGTGGTCCTGATCCTGCTGGATGCGTTCGGGCTGGAGTTCCTCGAGCGCCACCGCGATCACCCGTTGATCCAGCGCCTGGACGTCATCCCGTTAACTTCACAGTTCCCGTCCACGACGACCGCGCATGTGCCCTCGGTGCATTTCGGGATGCCCGTGCACGAGCACGGTCTGTACGAATGGAACATTCTCGAGCCGGCTCTCGGGGAGATCATCTGCCCGCTTCGCTTCAACCCGACCGGCGCCGAGGAGGAGGGCACGCTGGTCGGTCGGCTGGAGCCGTCCGTGCTGTCGCCCGGTCCGACGTTCTATGAGTCCCTGGCCGTCCCCTGCATCGTGGCGCAGCCCTCCCGGCTGGCCGGGTCGTTCACCGCCGTCGCGACTCGCGGCGCGCAGGTCATCGGCTTTCGGCGGCTGCGCGAGGGCGTGCGTGCGCTTGGGGAGGCGTTCGCGGCACCGGGAAGTGAGCATCGCTACGCGCTTCTGTACTGGGATCTGATCGACCGGGCGGGACACAATTACGGTCCCGGTTCGCCGGAGTTTGCGGTTGCGTGCAGACGCTCGCTCGATGAGCTGTGGGAGGCCAGCCAGGCTTTGCGCGGGGTGACGGTGCTGATCACGGCCGACCACGGCCAGGTCGACGTCGCGCCGGACCGCGTCGACTACCTCGACGATCTCTGGCCTGAGTTGCCGACGCTGTTGTCGCAGCGGCGGCCGGCGGGATCCTCGCGCGATGTCTTCTTACACGTGCACGCCCAGCATGTCGTCACGGTCATACACGAGCTCTCGGGAAGGCTTGAGGGCCGCGCCGAGGTACGGCCCGCGCGCGAGCTGTTTGAGCGGATCGGCCCCCGGCTGAACGCCCGTCTGGGTGATGTGGCGGTGCTGCCGGTCAGGGGCCGGCAGGCCTGGCTTCGCTCGGCGGCGGCCAACGAGCAGCGATTTCGCGGCCAGCACGGCGGCTTGCAAGAAGCCGAGACGAGCACCTACCTGGCGAGGCTGACCGATTGAAGCTCGTCGCCTCCGCTGCTGTCAACGCGGTGTCTTAGGTTCGACTGCCGCTCCGGAAACTCGTAAGCCGAAACCGGAAGTCTCCAGCGCGGGATTCGTGCCTGGCGACAGTGCTCAGGCTTCGTTAGAGGGGAACTCTTCGAGGTTGCTCAATTCATTGTGACTCGGGTTGCCGTTGTGGTGAACCTCGAGGCGTGGATCGCGCTGCACACGACGCAGCGCTCGCCGGACTTGTCGACGAGCAGGCGGTGTGAGCGGGCTATGACCCGCTGGTCCGCCCTACTCCCTTGATTGCCGGGAGCGGTGGGCTAGCACCGCCCCGCCCGACGGCGAGGTTCGGACGGCGGGTTCGTCGCATACGGGCTTGGCGTGTTGGTAGCGGTAGGGCATTGCGGGGAATACGCTGCCGCGGATGGACACCGATCAAATCACCATCCGGCTTCACCGCGACGCCGCCGCCGTGCTGGTGCACGTCCTCGACTACTACGTCCAGCGGGACTCGGGAACCGGCTATGGCGGCATCCTTCGAAGCCTCCAGACAACCATCATCCAGGACGGCTTCGGCGGGGTTAGGCCAGGCCCGCCCGCGGGCCTGCCGGCCCACGAGCAGGAGCAATAGGTCACGCCGCGCGTCTCCACTTCAGCAGTCCGAGCAGCCTCCCGGTCGCGCGGTCGGCGAGCTCGTGCAGACCACCCTGCCCGTGCGTCCCCACGCGGCAGCCTCGCTCAGACTGCCCGTCTCCGCACAGAGCAGTCGTCACGCCGGCGCGACCGCCTCAGGCGTAATCCGAAGTCGGCCCTGACACCGGCAAGAAGCGCCCTCAATCCAAGCGTCGCCGAAGGGCTCGTCCGGGCGGTAGCGCGCAGATCGTAGAAGCAATTGTTGGCAAGCTGCGGGTTTCCGCGCGTTGCGCGAGAGTCGCCGGCATCGGTCAGATATCCGCCGTCAGCAGGGCGTGAGACCTCGGGTCGGATGTAGGGTGTGGCATGGACGAGCGGATCTGCCGCCCGGACCGCCCTGGCCGCGTAGTTGCCGCAAACCGCGTTTGATCGTCAGTGCCATCCCGATCACAGTTTCCTGGCCGGAGTCGTCGATAGCCCCAGGCGCGCGGCTGGCGGCGCTACCGGGGGCGTCGGAGTGAGCCTGATTCGCAACACTTTCCGCTACCACGATGAACGGGAGACCGCGATGTCCGACGTGATTTACGAGGCCGCGCCTGAGCGGGAGCTGCGCGCCTACCTGGCCACGCCGAGGGGCGAGGGCCCCTGGCCGGGCGTTGTCGTCGTGATGGACGCGCTGGGGCTCAGCGACGATATCAGGCTGGCGGCCGACCGACTGGCCACGGCCGGGTTTCTGGCGTTCGCGCCAGACCTGTACTCCGGGCGCGGCATCCGCTGCGTGGTTGCGACGCTCAGCGCCTCGCGGTCGGGCCGTGGCGAGCCCTATGAGGACATCGAAGGGGCACGCCGGTGGCTTAGCGCGCGCGAGGACTGCACCGGCAAGGTCGGGATCATCGGGTTCTGCATGGGCGGTGGCTTCGCCCTGTTGTCGGCGCCGCGCTACGCGTTCTCGGCGGCGTCGGTCAACTACGGCGAGGTGCCCGCCGACGCAGCGCAGCGCTTGGCCGGCGCATGCCCCATTGTTGCCAGCTACGGGGCTCGTGACCGCGGGCTGCGCGGCCGCGCACGGCGCTTGGAGAACGCGCTCCAGGCGCTCGGGATCGAGCACGACGTCAAGGAGTACCCCGACGCCGGCCACAGCTTCATGAACCGCATTAACGTCGGCCCCGGCCTCGGTCAACTCGTCAAGTTCATTGGCATGAACTACCGCCACGAATCGGCCGAGGACTCATGGCGGCGCATCCTGGACTTCTTCGACGTCCACCTGGGCGTGACGTCGTAGGGGACGGGCTGCACCCGCTATAGCGGCGGCGACGCCGGTGGCGCCACATTCCGGGACTCCCGGCGCCAGCGGCGTGTGAACACGCGAGCGTGACGAGCAGCGCCGCGCTCGGCCCAAATGCGCTTCGCGGAATCAAACCAGGACGTCCAGCGAATTCGGTGCTGGGGTGTTCGCTGACGACACACAGCAGTCACGATTTCGTTGCCACCAGTGCCGCCGCGGGCCTACCTATGCCGGACCGGGTCAGGCGATCATGGCGATCTGACGTCGCTGCTCCGTCGCCGAACCGTTCTTCCGATGCGGCCCGAGACGAAGATGAGAGCAATCGCCGCGCGGTCGGTCCGGCAATCCGTCCTCGCGTCCCGCTGAGGTCTGGCGGGGCGTCGGCGGTGGTGCAGCGTGTGACGAGAGAGCGCATCTTGTTCTCGGTAGTGGCGCGAGCTGGACCCGGGCCATCGAGTACCGGTGGACCGCAAGATCTGCGCGGGCTGTCCGCGATTAGCGCCGGCGGGTGTGCAGCCTCTCGGCCCGGCAACGGGAGAGGATCGGGACTGTGGAAGATGCGTGCACAGCGAGTGGACACATCGTTGGCACCGACTTCAAGCGCGAGGAGATCGGCGCAATCCGGCGTCCGTCCCGGCGATCTTCGTGACGCCAGCGATCGGAAATACGCGTGCGACCAACACCGATGCTCAAGGACGGCCCCACACGGGCCGATCCCGGATTCTCAAATGGGACACGAGCTCGCAGGCAACGAAAAACATCCTGGACACACGATCAATTCGATCGTGCTCGCGCGGCAGCCGATATTGGACCGTCGTGAGTCGGTCGTAGGCTACGCGCTGCACTACCGGCCGCTCACCCCGTCGGGGCAGCTCGCCGATCCGGAGACCTCGATCGCGAGCGTGATGGTCGGCGCTATGGCCGAGATCGGACTCAAGAAACTGGTTGGTGACCGCCCGGCATACATCGAGGTCACGCCACAGTTCCTGCACTACGTCGATCAACTTCCCCTTCCCCCGGAGCGAGTGGTGCTCGAGCTGGCGGCAACGCCCCACGCGGACGCGGCCTTGCTGCGCGCTCTGCACGATGCCACCAAGGCCGGCTTTCAGATCGCGATCGTCGGGGTCATTCCGGCCGGTACGGGCGAAGCCCTGTGGCAACTCGCCAGCGCGGCGAAACTCGACTCTCGAGCGGTCGCCGGTGGCGGCGAGGGGGTGAACGATCTCCTGGCGGGGCTTCGGAGGCGCGGTCTGCGCCTAATCGCCGAGCGGGTCGAGACTCCCGAGCTATACGAGGCGACGCGCGCGCTCGAGTTCGACGCTTATCAGGGGCAATACTTTGCCGCGCCGCGCTCGATCCGTGAGGTCGTGGCGCCGACACATCGACTCGGCGCGCTCGTGTCGCTCACTCACGGCGCGGCGGGGGCGAGCCTCGAGGACCTCGAGCGCCACATCTGCGAGGACCCCGGGCTGAGCTATCGATTCGTGCGGCTTGCGAACTCCGCGCTCTACGGCGGCCGAACCCCGGTGGGTTCCATCCGCCAAGCACTCATGCGGCTCGGTGCCGCCACGGTGAGCCGGTGGATCATGCTGTTCTCGCTGTCAAAAATGACCGACCGGCCCCATCAACTACTGAACACCGCAGTGCACCGGGCCCGCCTGTGCGAACTGCTCGCGCGCGAGTACCCCGAGGCCATCCCCGAGCGGGCGTTCAGCGCGGGGCTCTTCTCGGTTCTCGACGCTCTGCTCGGCCGCCCCATGCGCGAGCTGATCGCAGACCTCTGCCTCGACGATCGGCTTGCCACCGCGATCACCGATCACCGCGGGCCTGAGGGCCGGCTGCTCGCCGCGGTCCTGGCCTACGAGCGCGGCGACTTCGCCGCGTGCGCGCAACCCGGCGTCCGGCTGGTCAACGTCGCGAACGCCTACCGGCACGCGGCCGAGTGGGCGGACTACGCCACTGCGACGGTCGCCTGAGGGGAAACGCGACACCGACCAGGGCTTGCATTGCCACCCGCACGAGTAGCACGCTGTGGCTCGCCAGCGAGGCGGCAAACTACTACGCCGGAAGTCACCTCCGCACTGCCCAGCATCGAAGACACTTCGAGATCGCTCATTCAGACAATCCAGCTGGACCCGCGCGACCAACTGAGTGTCCTGCCGGATCGAAGCCGCGAGCCGAAGACCGGACCCGATCACCCCGTGGAAGCTTCGTTCACTCCGGCTTGCCCACGATCGGAGTCCGCGCAGGGCGAATTCCGCCGTCTACGGTCTCGCTCGAGATGGCAAGAGACGCGACCGGCGCCCCGCAGAGTGCTGGATCGTCGCCAAAGCGATAGCGCGCTCCTCAGCGCACGAATCGCAAAAGCGATGGCGCCGTCAGGCTGGCGGTGGCCGCTCTCCGCAGGAACCAGGCATCTCGGCGGCGCGTGTCTGGTGGCTGCAAGAGCGGCGGAGCAGCGACCAGATCCGACGGATCGTGGGCAGCTTCTGCGCGGTGAGAACAGAAGTCTGAACCCCGCCGAAAGTCGTGCCGCGACGCTTCTGCTGGTTCGTGGAACCAGGCGCGCGGTGGAGCATGGGCCTCATGGTTCAGGCGCGTAGCCTGGACAGGGCGACCGCCACCGGATGGTTGATCTCGGGTGGGAAGACGGACGGATCTGCTGCATTGACAAGCCGGGGCCGACGGGCTTCGCCTGACCTCGAACGCCGTAGTAGCGTTCCGCGGCCGTGAGCGGACGCATTGATGTGCACCAGCATCTCATTCCCGATTCATACCGCCGTGCGGTGGAGGCCGCGGGGATCGAGGCGTCGGGCGGGCGGCGGTTCCCTGCCTGGAGTGTCGAGGACGCAACCCAACTGATGGATTTGATGGGCATCCGAACGGCGGTCGTGTCCATCTCGACACCCAGCGTGAATTTCATCGAGGACCCCGTTAGGGCGGCTGCGTTCGCCACCGAACTCAACGACCTCACTGCGGCGATTAGGTCAGAGCGTCCTGGGCGCTTCGGCTTCTACGCCACCGTGCCGCTGCCAGATGTCCCGCCTGCCACGGTCGAGGCCGAGCGCGCCCTCGACCAACTCTCGGCCGAGGGCATCGTCCTGGCTGCCAACTCCCGCGGCGTCTACCTGGGCGCGCCCGAGCAGGAGCCGCTGTTTGCGGCGCTCGACGCACGTGACGCCGTCGTCCTTGTCCACCCAGGTGAGCTCCCGGGGCCCGCTGCCGAGGGTATCGTCCCGTTTGCCGTTGACTTTCTCCTTGACACCACCCGGGCCGCCTATCTGCTCGTCCGCAACGGGATCGTGCGGCGCTATCCCCGGATCCGTTTCATCCTCAGCCACGCCGGCGGCTTTGTCCCCTACGCCTCACACCGGTTGGCGGTCTCGATCGCCTCGGAGGGCGAGATCTCCCCGCTTGAGGCGCTGGAGGGCTTTGAGAGCTTCTATTTCGACACCGCGCTGTCCTCCAGCCCCGCGGCGCTCCCCACCCTGCTCGCCTTCGCGCGTCCCGGTCACATCCTATTCGGCAGCGACTGGCCCTTCGCGCCCGTGCAGGCGACCCAGTACTTCGCCAACGGCCTTGACCAGCATGGCCTCAAGGCTGCGACGCTGGATGCGATCAACCACGTGAACGCCGATCGGCTGTTTCCGCGACTCGCCACGTTACCGCCACCACCCCTCCCTGAACCAACGAGAGCAGAGACCATCCGCCGGACCGCACAGCGCACGGTCGCGCGGGCCGCTTTCAAGCTCGTTCAGCCCCGCTGACCATGACGGCAGCTGAGCGTTGCGGCGCGGCGGCGGCCGCCTGGCGACATGGCCGCTTTGGGGGATGCCGACGGACAAGCGGCCACCCGAAGTCTTGGCCCCCGTAGCGGCGAAGCGGCCACGTCATCCGGAACGAACGACTTGGACCGCGTGGCCGCTCTTGGCGGCAAGCGGAAGTCTCGAGCTCACGTCTCCATTGGCGACGGAGCAGGAGCCTCGCAGTGCCCCGCCGGGCGGGGCGCCGGTTGCGATCCCGTGATCTCGCTTTCTTCCCCCGTCGGTGTATCAAGGGAGGCGGTCAGGCGGCGGCGCGTTCGCCGAGGGGTCGGCGGCGGAGGTTGGAGCGCTGAAAGGCAGGGGGCAGGTAGGCCGATCGGCAGCTCATTCTCCCGCCTCGTGTCCCGTCACGATGTGAACGAATAGCTGGTCGTCGTCACAACCGACAACTACAAACTGCGTGGTCGGATTGTAGGTATCGACCATCGCCTTGAAGTTGCCACTTGCCGGGTCTCCAGCGCCCACCAGTCCGTCGTCAACAAAGCGGCGCAGCAGGTCTGGCATCCGAGAAGCGGCGTAGTACATCGCCTCGCGCTTCCCCAACGCCTTGACCTGCTCTTCGTCACTCGTCACCCAGAACCCTCGCCCGGTTGCTTCGTATGCCTCGCGCGATGCCTTAAACATTTGATCGCCATGGTCTGCGATATTCAGCCACTCCATGTAGCGATCTCCGGGTTTGTGGCTACTCATTGCGGGTTCACCATTAGGAAGCGTAATGCGACCACGGCCCCACTGCTTGACCCACGGCGAAACCGTCCGATCGGCGGCCGATGTCAGGTCGATCCGATGCCGCTTTCACGAAGGCCGCGCAAATCAGGCACGAAGCGTATGCCGACAGCGAGCGACCATCCGCTTCCACAGGTCAGGGGCCGATCACTCGTGCGACCGGCCTCGGCCGCCGGTGAGATGCCAGCCATCGCACTCCTCGCAGCGGTAGCAGGTCAGACGCTCGCCGAATTGAGTCCGGTCCCAGAGCGCCGCGGCGCGGGCCTCGGCCTCGGTCGCGAACCAGCGCTTGCTCGCGCAGACCTCGCGCCGACGCGCCTCGCGGGACTGCTGGTCGGCGAACCAGCGCTCGATGTCCCGGTCACCCACGACCGTGCCTACGTCTTGCGAGCGGCGAGCCCGAAGGCACTTCCCTCCGAATCTCGGCAGACCGCCCAGCGAGCGCCCGGATCGATCACCTCGCCACCGAGCTCGCGCACGCGCCCGCGGCGCCGCCTCGACATCGTCCACCTCGAAGTACGGCAGCGAATGCGTGTCGCCGGGTCCCTTGCCCCGCTCGTGCACGCCGAGCGCCGGGGCGCCGCTCGCCGTCTGCCAGCCCTCGCCCTCGCCGCCCGATCGGTCGACGAGTTCGACGCCCAGGACTCCAGTCCAGAAGCGCCGGGCGCGATGCGGATCGTCGGCCGGGAACTCGATGAGGTGCAACGGCAAGCGCACGACCACACGATACGTCCCCCGCCATGCAACCGCCGGTCGATACGCCGCACGACGAGCTCACGCGCGTGGCCCACGATCGCATTCGCGCCCCCGGCCGAGCGGAACTGGCCATCGCTTTGGCGACCAAGCGCTCAGGCCACGCATCGGCGGGGACCGTGCGACTGGAGGCACCGTTATGAGGAGAGGAGGTTTGCTCGCCCGCATGGTCTGGGGCGGCGGACTTGTTGTGAGTGAAGCTGGGATGCTTGCGCGAGAGACGTGCACCCGTTCCTCGTCGAGCCTGGACCGATCGCGTTCGCCCACCGAGGTGGTGCCGGTGAGGCGCCCGAGAACACGCTCGCGGCATTCGAGATCGCAGTCGGTCTTGGATACAGGTACCTGGAGACCGATGTCCATCTCACGCGCGACGGCGTTCTGGTCGCCTTTCATGACGAGCGCCTCGACAGGGTCACGGATCGCACCGGTGCGATCGCCGAACTCGGTATCGCCGAGGTGGAAGCCGCCGACGCCGGTCACACGTTCTCCCCCGATGGTGGGCGTAGGTTTCCGTTCCGCGGTTGCGGGATTCGCGTTCCTCGGCTCGAAGCGATCCTTGCGCGCTGGCCCGACGCCCGGGTCAACATCGACCCCAAGTCGGATGCATGCGTGGGGCCCCTCGCGGCGCTCCTAGACCGAGTCGGCGCCTGGGAGCGCGTGTGCATTGGATCCTTCTCTGACCGCCGCCTGCGTCGGATTCGCGCCCTCGGCCGCGGGCGGGCGTGCACCTCGATGGGGCCTCAAGCGGTTGCATTGGCCCGCCTGACCACAGGGAGCGGCCTCATGCGTCGGCTTGGCGCCGACTGCATCCAGGTACCGATCAGTCGAGGGCCGATTCCAATCGTGACCGCACGGTTCATCGCGGCGGCGCACCGAGCGGGCCTGCCGGTGCACGTATGGACGATCAACGAGGAGACGACGATCAACCAACTCCTCGATCTCGAGGTAGACGGCATCATGACCGATCGCCTCCGCCTGCTCAGGGACGTCCTGACACGCCGCGGCCTCGCACTCACCGGCGGATCCGCCTAGCGCGGAGCATCCACCTCCCTCCGAGCGCCGGGACCCGCGCCTGCGGCCGCTTGCTTGCCGTGCGGGTCCGCGGCTAGCACCGCCGGGCCTCGAACTTGCCCCTTGGTCGCCTTATGTGCAGGCCCGCGTCCACTACCGTCGAAGGATGAAAGGAGTCGTCGGCGGGGCCGACCGCCGGCGCGTGCTCCTGTCCGAGAACCATGAGCGCGAGGACAACACCGGCGGCCGAGGGACCACGCGACCTCCGTGGTCCCCGCGGGAAGCAGCGCGCGGATCGAAGATGTTCGCAGCTGAGCGAAGGGGGAACGCTGGATCGGGCGGGGAGAATGGCGGCGTGAGGCCGAGCTACCAGTAGATCGAATCGCGGGGCAAGAACGCTGAATTCATGGACGGCATGTTCGAGCGGATGGTCGAGGCGCGCCGTGAGGTTTGGTTCGGTAGCGACGGGTCCGGGTTGATCCGGTCGACGGGGATAGGGTGGAGCTTCTTCACCGACGAGCAGCGCGCGCGCTGGAAGGAGGCTCCGGCCCGGGCCGCGCGCGAGGATCTCAGCCCGGCGATCGAGTTATATGCACCTGGATGCCTTAGTGTGCGTGCTCAGCTCTTGAAAACCCTTCCCGATGAGGTGGACAAACTCGCCGCATCGCTGGCGGCATCGCGGCGCCTGAGCGTGCACCGGATTGGGGAGTTGATGGGCGAAGCGCTCGTGCCGCCGGCGCTACGCCGACCGCTGTATGAGGTGGCGGCGGGACTGCCGGGCGCCGAAGCGCTGGCGAGCGCCACCGACATGGTGGGCCGTAGTGGCCTGGGGGTAGCCCGTCTCGAGCGTGGGCTCCGCGAAGAGCTGATCTTCGACCCGGACAGCCTTGAGCTGCTCGCACGACGCATGATCGTGGTCAACCCGGCGAGGGGCGGGGTCCCCCCCGGGGCGACACTAGGCTCCATGTGTTATCTAGCGCGTGAGCTTGTCCACGCGCTCCCCGAGGGTATTCCGCCCATCCCCGGGCCGCCGTGCTCCCCTTCGGGTGCGGGGACCGGGGTCCTGATCGAGCCGGGGTTCACGATATCCACCGGGTACTTCACCGACCTCGCTGCTCTTCTCGAGGAGTGGCACACGCAGGGCGTTATAACCGACACGCAGTACCAATCACTCAAAGACCAAGGCCCGGGGGCGGCGTCCTAAGGGTCCGGCACGACGCGGGCGGGCTTTGCTGAACTGGACAAGCAGGACGCTGCCAGGAGACGGCTTCTCGCGGACGCGGTCAAGAAGTCGCCGCCGCCACGCGACTCCCTCTGGGGCGAAGCGGTCAGTATGTGAAGGACGAATGCGATTGTCCAGTGCCATTGTCACGGGCGGGTGCCTGTGGGCGAAAGGGACAGCGGCGCGCCTTTGCGGCTCGGCCGTTTTAGCGTCGGTTTCCGTCGAGCAGCAAGCTGCGAGCGGCGCGGAGGCAGGATTCCCAGCGATCCCACTCGGCGCTGACCCTCGGGAGCGTTTTCATCACCCCCGGGACCGGTCGCCTGGCGGCCGGTTGCACCGCGCGAGCCTCGCTCACCACGTTCTGGATCTTCGGGGCGGATAGCCCGGCCCTGGAGCAGCGGTTCAGACGGTCTCGGGTGCCGCCGCTAGGCACCAGGTGGCCAGAGCCTCTGGCTGCGTAGCCCTGCTTTCGGCTCTAGGTCAGTCCTCACTCTTGAGAGCTTCTTGAAGCTCGCTGACGAGCTCGTCGGTCGTAGCGTCCACCGAGCGCTTCACGATTCGGGTAGTGCGAGTAATTGCCTTGTCGAATCCCTTTTCGAGCGTCGGCTCGCCGACCACGATCAGCCCCGCTTGGTCAGAAGTAAGCTCTTGCGCCGCTTCCTTGAGCTCCTTGCGCGGCAACGTTCCACCTCCGAACATCTCAGGAATGGCGCGGATGCGCGGACGATCGACCCTCTTGGCGATGTGCGGCTTGCCGTTCTCCTTATCGATTACGGCCGCGTCGTATTTCCCGATCAGTTCATCCTCGTGCAGTTGCTCGAGCGCGTCGAGGTCGTCCAGCGCGGCAGTGACGTTCTCGTACACCGCCGTGTAAAGCACCATATTCTCAGCCATGGTTCCTCCCTGGCGTCGCGCTACTTTAGAGACCGACAAGTATCTCAGCCTGCCAGCGCCCGTTGTGATGATTTTGTGGGCGCCCCGCGACCCGCGCATGCGGCGTACCCAGCGAGCCGCTGAGGGTATAACTGTGGGGCGCGGATTGTCGTTCTGCTCCCCGAGCGCGCTGCCTGTAGGCGGGCGCTACTCGCGGTCCGGCTGGAGAGTTTTGGCGCTCGAGCCGACGGTGCTGCTGAGGTCTTGTTCCTTTCGCAGCCTTGACCGCGGCTCAGCCCAAGCTCGGCTTACGCTCAGGACACTCGGTGACAAACGGCGCGATTCGGCGAGTGCTCGTCGCACGCGGCGGCGGGAGCGAGGCGAATCCGACCCAGCTCTCCGAGCGATTACTCGGTCTACGCGCTGTTCTCGCTGTCGCCCAGAAGCGACATCCGACCCTCATCATCCTCACGATCGCGTTCGTGTTTTCGCGGCCGTGGAGCTCGCGAGTCGTTTGGCGACAGGCTGGCCTGTGAATCCCCGCGTCTAGTCAACCGAGACCGTGCGCGCCTAAACCAGCCCAGCCTCAGCAGGGCCCGGGTGAGCACGCTCGGTTGTCAGTCCGGGTCCGCGGACTCCTGGGTCGACGGGGCGGTGTGTGCCGCCGGGGGCCGCCCGGGACGAGGCAGCCGCCTGCGCGCTGACTGGCGGACGAGTCCTCCTCCGGTAAAGCTAACGCTTCGTCGCTTGTGAAGCGAAGCGCTTCCCTGAGTGCTCGGATCACGCGGGTGGCGCGGGTGTCTCGCTGACAGCAGGCATCGAGTGGGCGAGCTTTTCGCCCCACGCCCGCGCGCGCTCCAGCTCGCCTGGCTTGAGCGGTCCCTCGGTGCCCTTGACAAGGAAGCTCTCGCTGGCGAGCACGTCAAAGCCGTGGTGCCGTAGGCGTCGCGCGATGCCCCGCGCGGCCGAACCCGTGAGTAGCGGCACGCCGTCGGCCCGAGTGTCGAAGGCTGCGGCGGGCCTGCCCGTGGTGGAGCGAAGATCGCCAAGCCAGGAGCGCAGACCGGGCTCGTCGGTGGCGTCGGGCTCGACATCGGCACCTTCGTGCGCGTGGTCGACGGCGACCTGACGGCTTCGGTCCGTCGCCAGCCCGTGCGCGTGAGTAGGCCCGCCGACGACCAGGAGGTCGAGGTCTCCGTCGCGCTCGACCGCCTCGCGCACTGACAGCACGGGCACGCCACCCAGGCCCTCGGCCACTGCCTCGGCAATCGCGTGCGTGTTTCCGAACACCGACTCATAGACGACGATTGCATTCATTTCATTCTCCCGGGGTCGTGGCTGTGCCGGGCGAGCGTGACGGAGCGAACGATCGGGAGCATCCGGGGTGTCGCCCCAGACGAGTTGGGCGAACTACTGAACGCCGGCGCCGGAAAGCGTGGCCGCTTGCTGGTGCTCGCGGATCTGCCGGAACCCGGACAGGAGCGTCCGGAGGAGCTCGGGCGCCTCGGGGGGTTCCACTTCCGGAATCTCAGACACGAGCAGCGTTCTCCCGACGGGCAGCAGGCTGCGGAGCCTCGTCCCAGACCGGCGGCACCGCCTCTAGCTGGCGTTGATCGCTTGTTTGTTGAGAGCGGCTGCCGAAGGCCACCCTTCTCGAGCGATCGCCTAGCGGCTGCTTTGGCAAGCTCGGCGGCGTCAGCCTCCGAGGCTAGGGCTCTCGCGACTTGACAGGCGCGCCCGTACCCGAGATCCGAACGGATCTTGTCGATGCGCTTCAGCTGTTTGAAGGTTACGCGCGGATCGCGTTCGTCAGGCAGGAACAGCGCCCCGTAGAGTGCGAACCCGTATGCGAGCGCCGTTCTGGCACCCGGAGGAGCGCTGGTTCGAGAGCAATCGCAGAGTCAAAAACCCGTCGGTGTCGGCATTGTCGCATCGGACTACGAGCGCGAGGCCCCGATGGGCTTCCTGCGCGTCGAGCGGCTGCTGCTCGGCGGCGACGTTGCGGCGGTCCGCATCTGCGAGCGTCCCCCGAGCCGCCGCCCCGGTTCGAGGGGGACGGCGGTTGTGCTAGACGGCCGTCGATGCGGCACGTATTGGCGCTGGCATGAGCCAGGCCGCCGCGATGACGAGCACGAAGGCGAGGCACTCCACGGCTAGCAGCAGCGGGTTGCCCGCGAGCGGGTCGCGGAACACGATGATCCCGCCGACGATGCCGGCGACGTTCGCGGCGGTTCCGGTCACCGCGATCACAGGTACCGCTTCGCCTTCCTGCAGACTCTTGGCGGAGGCGTAGAAGGCAGCCACCGAGGCGACCAGGCAGAAGAGCGTCCACGGCGTGAACAGTCCGCTGATGCCGTCGCTGCCGATCAGCCCGGAGATCGCTTTGATTGCGATGTCCGAGACGCCGAAGAGGATGCCCGCGGCGGCGCCTAGCATCAACCCGTGATGCTCTCGTGGCGCCCCGATCCGTGGTCCCATGATGAGCAGGGTCCCCGCGGCGATCAGGCCGGCCTCGAACGAGAACATGCCCGGGATCGAGAATTGCGAGTGGGCGCCGTGAACGACGGGAAGCGTCACACCGAGGAGCGTCAGCCCGAGGGCGGTGGCCCCCAGTCCGATCCACTGACGACGGCCGATCCGCATCCCGAAGAGCCGTTCGGCCATCACGGCAAGCAAGACCATGCCGCCAGCCAGCACCGACTGCACGAGCGACATCGGGGCCACCGACAGCGCGGCGACGTGGAAAACCCACGCGCTCGAAGCGATCACCATCCCGATCGTGAACAGCCGTGAGCCGAACAGCGACCGGGCGGTGCGCAATGGCCTGCGCATGTCGACCGGAGGCGCTGCGCACGCACCCCGATACTTGAACAGGAAGCCAATGTTTGTGGCCAGCGCGCAGGCAAGCGCGAGCGGGATTCCGAAAGAGGTCATAACCAAGCCAGAGGCGGAGCCGGCGTGCTTGCGCGCGTCACACTGTTATCCCTATAACAGCACCGGCACTGTTCTTAACCCGCTCACATGAAATACACGAGATTTCTGAAGCGGTTACGCCAGCTTGGTGGCATCGGCGACAATTTAGGTGCATGGAGTGGTGCCAAGGAGCTTCCTTCTGGCCGAGGTTAGCGGCGTGATTTGGCCGCTGCCGCGGTCAGCTTCGCGCAAATCGCAGGAGAGGCGCCAAGCTCAAAGTTCTGCTCCGGCCAGCCCGCCCCCAAGGACTCGGCGACGCATCTTTGTCAAGTGAACGTCAGCTTCGCCCCGTCCGCTCGCGCTCGACGGCGATCCGCGGGGCGGGCGCGACCCGCGATTCGAGGACCTTCGCGCGCTTGCGTAGCTCCCACATGGACGTGGGTAGCAATTACGGATGCGGGCGGCGTCGGCGACTGGAACTATGCCTGCAGACGGAAGGTCGTTGAGAAGGTTCTCCCCTAAAAGCAGAGAGTCGACGAGGCGGCCTTTCGCCGTGCCTGGGGAGCGAGATGCAAGAAGCACGCCACCAGTTCCGAGAATCGCTCAACGAGCTCGAGCAGGACACGCTCGGCGGTCTGGACATGGTCGCGCAGCAGCTGGACCGCGCGCTCGAGGCGGTCGGCCTCCAGGACGTTGAGCTGGCCGCAACGGTCATCGCCGACGACGACCGGATCGACGTGTCCTACCTGCAGATACACCAGGGTGCGCTGTGGCTGCTCGCGCGCCAGGCGCCGGTCGCGGGTGATCTGCGGATCGTCGCGGCGCTTCTGCACGTCATCCGCTGCGTTGAGCGGATGGGCGACCAATGCGTGAACATCGCCAAACTCGTGCGGCTGGCGGGCCACGAGGCGCCCAAGGACAACGACATCCTCGACACGATCGAACGGATGGGTCAGCTCGCACGCGCACAGGTGTCCCAAGCCAAACAGGCGTTCGCCACGCGCAACGTCGCCCTCGCGCAGGAACTCGTCGGCCTGGACGGGAAGATCGATCGCCTAAACCGCGACATCATCGCGCGCGCAGTCGACATCGGCGACCACCTCGAGGTCCGTGAGTGGGCGATGTACATGATCCTGGTTGCGCGCTGCCTGGAGCGGGTCGCTAGCAACACCGTCGATATCGCCGAGCAGACGGTGTTCGTTGTGACCGGGCTGTTCCGCGAGTTCGCGGACGAACTACAGCCCAGCCAGTAAGAGAACGGAAGGGAAGCCGCTCGCCCTAGACCACAACCGTGTGGCCGCCCGCGAGGCGGCCCAGACTTTTCACTCTTCCGACTTCCAGCTGAGGACCCGCAGCGAGCACCCCAGTGGGTGACGACCATGCCCAGGGCGCGACTGGTAGCTGGAAGCCGCCGCATTCGGCTAGCCCCTCTGGGGCCCCGAAAGCAACAACGCCCCGCCGGAGTGCCGTCCTCGCCTTGGAGTTGCGATTTCGCCGAGCCTCGAGCGTCCGGCCGCCGCGATCCGCACTATCGCTTCCACTCTTCCGGCGCGCCGCGTCGTGCGAATGCATTGGCGACGACGCGGTGGGGTGTCGTTAGCGCGCAGTGGGTGCCGAGCAGCAAGCACTTGGCGGGGCGGGCGGTGCGAGCCGTCGCTACGCACGCGGCGGTCGGGTCGCGGGAGGATCGTGGGGTTCGATCGTCGTCCATAGGAGGACGTCATGGCATCCGTAGGACTGCTGGATCGTGCCGGGCGCCGCCGGTCTCAGGCGACCCTGTCTGGTTTTCACCAGGGCCGCCAGCACCCCCGTGCCGTGCTAACGCAGCCCCAGCGAGTCGTCGCCGAAGCGGTGGCCCAGCCAGCTGTGGTCTGAGGTGAAAGCAGTCGCGCCGGGGGCGTCGTTCGCTGTCGTGCTGGTGACTGGCGGCCCAGGCCGACACCTCGCCAGCCTGGCCCGGCCTATTCGGTGGCGCGGGCCAGCGGGGGCAGTACCTCGCCGAGCGCGGCGTCGACTTTGATGTCGGCGAGCGGGTCGCCACGAGTCGCGCCCCGGTTGATGATCGCCACGGGGATCCGCGCCTGCTGAGCCCGGTGCACGAACCGCAGCCCTGACATCACCATTAGCGAGGACCCGAGCACGAGCAGAGAGGCCGAGCCGTCGAGGAGCTCAAAGCACCCCTGCACCCGGGACCGCGGCACGTTCTCGCCGAAGAACACAACGTCGGGCTTGAGCATGTCGGCCCCGCAGCACTCACAGCCAACGAGCCGGAACCGCGCGACCTGCTGTTCGGCGAGTTCAGCGTCTCCGTCAGGGGTGCTGGCGGCGCCCTCGTCCCAGTCCAGATCGGGGTTGGCGCCACGCAGCCGCTGATCAAGCGCCTCCCGGGTGCTACGCGCGCCGCACTCCAGGCACACGACACGGTCAAGCGCTCCATGCAACTCCACGACGTCTCGAGCGCCGGCGGCCTGATGCAGCCCGTCGACGTTCTGCGTGATGATCCCGTGCAGCACGCCCGCCTGCTGAAGCGCGGCCACCGCCCGGTGCCCGGCGTTGGGCCGCGCGGCGACGATCCGCCGCCAGCCGATGTGAGCGCGGGCCCAGTAGCGCTGACGAGCATCCGGCGAGCCGCGGAACTCAGCGATCGTCATCGGCAGCCGGGCGCGCAGCGCGCCGCTCGGACCGCGATAGTCCGGAATTCCCGACTCAGTCGACAGCCCCGCGCCCGACAGCACGCACACACCGCCGCGACCAACAAGCTCACCAAGCCGACCCGCACCAACGCCATCCATCGGCTCAGTATGCCCGCGAGCCCCCGGCAGGCGCAAAGGACGACGACTCCGACGCACCGAGCCCTCGTACCAGCAGGACCCGCCCAAGCGCACCCCGCACGTCACGACGGTCCTGCCTGGCCGGTCCCACCGGCAGCCGACCGGCTCTGCTCCCAAGAACAGGGACAGTGGGACCCTCGCGGAGCAGAGCCCGCAATGTCGCGTAAGAACTCGTCCGCTCCGGGGCCGACCGTTGGCGAATGCCATCGCACCCCGAAGTCGTGATCGGTTCGCACCAATTCGGGCCACGCCTTTGGCGCGGATCCGGTGGTCGACTTTGCCCGGGAGGCGGTTGCATTTCGCCGCGTCGCCCGCGGGGCATACGCGAACAGCTAGGAGTGACAGGTGGGCGCGCCTTGTTCCCCACCCCAGGTACTCAGGAGGCGTGCATGGCAGTGCTTTCGCCGGCTCGAGCCAACGGGCAAACCGGTTAGTGTCCGGCCAGCGAGCCGACGTAGCGCATAAACGGTTTGATCCCAAGGGGCGCGCCCGTGGCCTGCTCGACTAGAGGGAGGGTGTCAACCCGGCGTCCATGCCGATGCACGCGCTCGGCAAGCCAGCGCTGGATGGGAGTCACTTCACCCCGTCGCAGATCCTCCTCCCGGGCACCCAGCTCGTCCTGCAGCGCCTCCCATAGCTGCGCGGCGATCAAACAGCCGAGCGCATAGCTCGGGAAGTAGCCAAAGGCCCCGCGGCCCCAGTGGACATCCTGCAGGCAGCCAAGTGTGTTCGAGGTGACCTCCACGCCAAGCAGGCGGCGCATTCCGTCCCGCCATGCGACGGGCAGCTCGGATACAGTCAGTTGACCCTCTATGAGAGCGAGTTCAAGCTCGAAGCGCAGGACGATATGAAGCGGGTAGGTAAGCGGGTCGGCGGACACTCGGATCGGGGAGGGCTCGACACCAACCATCGCCGCGTGCAGCTCGCTGGCTGGCACCACCAATCCGCCGCTTGCCAGCTCGGCGACAAGTACTTCGGCGAACGCGGGGTTGCGTGCAACATGGTTCTCCCACAATTTGCTCTGTGACTCGTGGACGGACATTGAGGTCCCTCGTCCAAGGTTCGTGCGCTCGAGCACCGGATCTATCTGGCGCTCATAGAGCGCGTGGCCGAACTCGTGCAGCGAGCTGAGCAGCGACTCGACGTTGCCGTCCCGATAGCGGGTCGTCACGCGCGTGTCCCGGCGGCCCATCCACGCGGTAAAAGGATGGGCCGATACGTCGACCCGCCAGCTCCCGGTGTCTACCCCGAGTCGGCGCAGCGCGCCTGCCACGGCAGCCCGCTGCGCGCTCTCCGGTATCTCCAGCGCATAACGTGGCGAGCGCAGCTGAGCCTCGGTCACCAACGGCGCCAGTGCCTCGGCCAGCTGCCCGAAAACGCGACGGAGGTCGCCAGTGCGCAGCCCGAAGTCATAGTCGCCAAGCAGCCCGTCATACGGACTCTCACCCTCGCTCGCAACGCACTCACCGTAAGCACGCGCCAACTCGACATTACGCTCCAGAGCCGGCACAAAAGCGTCGAAATCGTCCCGCTCTCGCGCGAGCTGCCAACTCTCGTGCCCCTCGGCGCCGGCCCGAGCCAGCTCAGCCGCGAGTTCGTCCGGGACGCGACAGGCCCTCTCCCAGTCGCGCCGCGCGATCCGCACAATGTCGCGATCGAGCTCATCAAGCGACGCGCCGGCCAGCTCAGTCAACCACCATCCGATCTCCTTGGCGGTGCCACGCTCATGGGCGATACGAGCCAGCGTTCCGAGCTGCTGTCCCCGCGCCGGCGCGCCCTCCTGAGGCATCATCACCCGCTGATCCCAGTTGAGCAGCATCACCGCGCAACCCAAGTCCGCGAGCTCAGCCATGCGACCGCGCAGCTTCTCCATGGCGCTCACCGGCCACAGCGTAACGCGACGCTCTCCGCCTCACACACCCGTCGATCGCGCCCCGCGCTCAGGGGAGCCGCCAAGTTGGCCGCACGACGTCGTCGCAGCCGTGCTTCCGGCGACAAGAGCGTGTCTGACTACGGCTGTCCGGACGATCGCATTCGCCAGCGGCCGGCGCCGGAGCGGACGAGTCCTCAGGCGACGAGGGAGGCGCGCGCTGGAAGCCGCGGCGGTTTGAACTCCACTGCCTCGATCATGTCGACGCTGCCCGGGTCCGCGCCGGTCGGATCGGGCTCTCCCATGCCAGCCGAGGCGGGCCGTCAGCTGGCCGGCACCAACTGCGGCGCAACCACTGCCTGCCCCCGCGAGGTGACGCTGAAGCGGATCTCCTTCACCGGCTGGTAGTCGGGGTCGTTGAGGAAGCCCCATACGGCCGCGGTGTCGGCGAAGCGGATCACGACGGTGCTGTTCGGCGGCTCACCCTCCGCGGGCTCCGAGTCGAAGCCCGCCACCAGGACCTCAGCCCCATGCTTCTTCAACAGCGGCCTCACCCCGGGCAGGTACTCGTCGCGGTACCGGTCGACGTCGTCGACCTGTTGCATCAGAACGAAATATGCAGCCATCGGATCTCCTCGGACGTCACGCGGCAACACCCGCACTATAGGTCGCGCACCGTGCATCAGGCGAGGCCCTACGGGGAAAGCCGGTGACGAGCATTCCCCACGCATTTACCTCACACCAAGGTGCGGCAGCGCCCGATTCGGCACTGGGAATCGGACGATCGGTCGCGCGAGTCCTGATGCCTCACGACCGCTGAAGGTGCGATCGCCAGGTCCGGGGTGCGATTTGTGTGGTCGATGGGTGTGGCATCAGCGCGGTAGCGCGGGAATACGTGGATCTCCGATCAGTGTGGATCTTCGATCACAACACGTGGAGCAGGTATGCAAGGGCCGCTGCGATCTGAACCGCCGCGAACACGACGACGGTCATCATCATCGCCAGCACGGCGATCCCGGCCCGCCGGGTCCAACGGGCCAGCCGCGTGCGCGCGACGAGC
This sequence comes from uncultured Solirubrobacterales bacterium, assembly GCA_963701945.1. Classification (GTDB taxonomy): domain Bacteria; phylum Actinomycetota; class Thermoleophilia; order Solirubrobacterales; family Solirubrobacteraceae; genus Palsa-465. The sequence goes on from CAVPBV010000011.1 coordinate 347,379, forward strand.
ACAGCGGCCGAGGTCCGGGCCTCGAGTGGCGTCCAAGAATGCGAGACGAGTGCCGCGCCGACCCGCTGCTCCCATCGAATAGTCATCCGCACCGCTTCCCGTCGCGCGCGGATCCGCCACCACGACAGCTTGCGGGATCGCCGGTGCCAGTAATCGAGCGACTCGACTCCATCATCCAGATCCGGCGGCGCGAGCAGCTGCCCCAAGAGTTGCTCGTCTGTCGATCGTCGGTGGCTCATGCTGTCCGATTTCTAGCGTGGGCCAAGCGATATGTCGAGCGCGCGCCGAAGTCTGCATACGTCGATTAGATCACTACGGACTCGATTCGGAGGGACGGCCGTCGCGTCTCGGGTCCCAAGCCCGACGTCGCCCGACGCGCAATGCGACGATGGTCTGAAGCGGATTCGCGCGGGTTCGACTCGGCCTCCGCGATCACCCGCCGCTGCGCCCGCGTCGACCCGGCCGTGCAGCCAGCCCTGACGCCAACCGCGCCCGACAGCGTGTGCAGGGGCCCGTCGCGCTTGGTCGTCCGCCGGGCTGGGCTGGCGCCTAGGGGTGTTGGCGGATGGTTCGAGCGTGCGCGTGCGGGGGCACGGGAGCGGCTTCACCACCGCAATCGGTGGTTTTGCGCCGATGTGCCGAGCCGCCGGCAGCTGGATAGTGGTGGGATGTCGCGTTTCGAGGTTGTGATCTGCGGGGGCGGGGTCGCCGCCGTTGAGGCTGTCCTACGCCTGCGGCGACTCGCGGGCGAGCGGGTGCAGCTCACGCTGGTGTGTCCCGACGCGAGCCTGGCGTATCGTCCGCTGGCGGTGCAGGACCCGTTTGGTCTGCCGGGCGTACGGCGTTATCCGCTGGAGCGGATCGCGTCGGACGTGGGCGCGCGCTGGGTCAGAGATCGGCTCATGTCGGTGGACACCGCCAGCCGGACGGTCCGCACGGAAGGCGGGGCCGAACTGGCGTACGACGCGCTGCTGCTTGCGATCGGGGCAAGCGAAGAATCGCCGTATCCGCACGCGCACATGTTCACCGACCGCGCGGCCAGCGACGTGTTCGGCGGCATCGTCCGCGAGATCGAGGCGGGCTCGGTCGAAGCGATGGCGTTTGTGCTCCCGCACGAGTGGGTGTGGCCGCTACCGCTCTACGAGCTGGCGCTGATGACCGCACACCGTGCGCGCGAGATGAACCGCAGCCCCGAGCTCACCTTCGTCACCTCGGAGGGGCGGCCGCTGAAGGCGTTCGGCCGGGCCGCGGGCGACGCGGTGGTCGACCTGCTCCACGAGGCCGGGGTCAGATTGCACTCCGGCGTTATCGCGCGAGTGCCGGCCCCGGGCACTGTTGCGTTCGCCGGCGGCGAGTTGCACGTCGACCGGATTGCGACCCTGCCGAGGATCAGCGGCCCCGCGGTCAAGGGAATCCCCGCCGGCAGCAGGTGGTTCGCGCCGATCAACGAACGGTGCGTGGTTCCCTCCACCGATGGCCGCGTGTTCGCCGCCGGAGACATGACCGACTTTCCCGTCAAGCAGGGGGGCATCGGCGCCCAGCAGGCCGACACGGCAGCGGCCGGTATCGCTCACCTCGCCGGCGTGGGAGATTGCCCCCCGCCGCTGAACCCGGTTATCCGCGGGGTTCTGTTGACCGGCGCCCGGCCCCTGTACGTGGCGGCACGGGTCATCGACGGCCTCGGGTGGCAGTCGGAGATCTACAAGCAGCCACCGTGGCCGGCGGAAGACAAGATCGTCGCCGAAGAGCTCGGCAGCTACCTTCAACTCACCGACCCTTCCTGACGCGTCGCAAGCGCCGGTGGCGATGCGCCGCGGCTGTCCGCACGATCGCTCTTGTCGCTCCGCTGACCGGCGTCGCGCGACCTGCTTCGGCGACGGAGCACCACTTGGCCGCCGTACGCGCCGGTGATTCCTTTGCCACTCCGTCGCCCGCAGTCATCGAGCGTTGAGATCACGACGCACCGTGTCGCGGTCGAAGCCCGCGTCCTCCAGCTGGCGCACGATCATGCCGACGTGCTTCTGGCTGAGGTTCTGTCTCCCGTGCCCAGGCACCGTGATCACAACTCCGGATTCGTCGCGGAAGCGCCGATGGCTCGTAGCCTTGCCGCCGAGTTCGGTAAAGCCGTGATCGACTAGCCACGCCGTGAGCGCTCTGCGGGTGACCGTGCTCATTGGCAAATTCTCGGACGTCGCCGGTCACGACGCGCCGCTCCGTCCCTTCCGCTGGAGAAAGCCCGCCGGACCCCAGCTTGCGCATCCCCAGGACATACCGGCAGTCCAGGCGTTCGCGACGAGACGATCGGTGCTCGTCCATCTCATCAGTCTCGCTGAGCGCCGCCCGCGTGCCAGCTCGGTCGACAACGCAGAAGTCGCACTCGAGCACGACCAGGCCGCGGTGGACTCCTGCATCGCCAGGCTCAGCGAGCGTCTCGCCTCCGGCCCGACGCTTACTGCTCAGATTCGGGGCATGAAAATCCTGGCCTGAAGGCTCCGTCCGGCACCGCGTACGGTCGGGTGATCCGGGACAGGGGTCTTCTTGGGAGAACGCAGACGGCAAGCCGTTTTGGACGATGGGCTGCGAGCCCGGGCTATTCGGTGGCCACCCGTGCGACTCGCCCGGATTGTGCTGCGAGCACGTATCGGTCTGTGTCGTTGTCCCGTTGCGTCTCCCGTTCGTCGACCGCTGGTTTGGGGGGGCGCCGCGGACCGCGCAAGGACCGGCGATGGGGACAATGCTGGAGCCCGGAGCAGATCTCCTGTCGGCTACGTGTTGACTTCCCCGATGATGAGTCGATGTCAACTCGCGTGACCGGAACCCTCACGACCGCCGTCTACGCACGGTCGTGGACCGGGCGAATGTTGCTGGACCCGGCACTAGCCGGGCTCGAACCGACGGCCTCTGGCGCAAACCGGCAGCGGGACCGCCACGTCGTTTTCGTCAACCGGGAGCTGAGCCAACGAGGTCAGTGTTGCGCGAGGACGCGGGCGGGCGACACGTGGGCGGCGCGCCAGGCTGGGTAGAGGCCGCCGAGGAGGCCGAGGAGTACGCCGACCAGCAGCCCGCGGCCCAGGTCCCAGGCGGTTACCTGTGGGGCTACGAAGGTCTGCGCGCCGAGCGCGTCGACGAGGAGGTGCGCGCCAATGACCCCGAGCAGCAGTCCGATCGCGGCTCCGAGGATGGTGGTGAGGATGCTCTCGACGAGTACGCGACCGGCGATCTGCGGGCCGCTGAACCCGACGGCGGAGAGGACCGCGAATTCCGAGCGGCGCTCGATCACGGCCATCAGCATTGTGTTCGCGACGACGATGCCGCCTAGGACGAGCGCCAGCACGACGATCACGAGGCCGAACTGGTCGATCAGCTGGCCGCTGACGCCGGCGCGAGTGGCCTGTTGTGCGTCGGAGATGATCTCGATGCCGGGGAAGCGGTTTGCGATGGCCCGCTTCGCGGCCGTCGGCCGGGTGGCGGCTGTGAGCTTCACGACGATTGATGTTGTCTCTCCTGGGCGGTCGCTGATCGCCTGACCCGTCGCGAGAGGCACGAACGCGCCGGCATCCTGGTAGGCGATTCCGTTGTGGTAGATCCCGACGACACGGAGTGCGCGGTGGTCGATTGTCAGGGTCTGGCCGAGCACGAGGTGCAGCTGTTGGGCGAGCGTGTCGCCGACGTCGATCTCCTGGTCGGAACGGTAAGGGCGGCCGCTGCTGAAGACGAGACCTCCGGTCAGGAAACCGTCGCGGTCGGCGCCGAACACGATCGCTCCGGGCGCCTTAGGCAGGTCGCCGACGAGCAGGATCAGCGGCGTCGCGGCGGCGATTCCTGATGTCCGATCGAGCTCGGGGATCAGGGTGGTCGACAGGATGGACGTGGTCGGGTCGGCGGCGTCGGCCTGGAACAGCCCGAGCTCTGACGGGCCGAGGTTCACGAGGTTCCCAGCACTGTGCTTGACGCCTCCGACGACGGCTAGCAGGGCGACGATCGTCGCGATCCCGAGCGCCGTCCCAAGCGCGGTCAGGAACGTGCGCCCCGGCCGGGCCCGCAGCGTCGTCAGAGTCTGGGTAAGCGTGCTCACGCGATCCCCTGACAACTGCGGCGTTCGGCCTCAGAAGGTAGCCGCTCGGCCTCTGCTGGCAGCAGGCGACCATCGAGCAGATGCAGCGAGCGGTCGGCGTGCTCCACGAGTGTCTCGTCGTGGGAGGCGACGATCACGGTCGCGGCGGTATCGGCGGACACGCTCGAGAGCAGTTGCCACACCTTGCGTGAGGCGGCGCTGTCCAGCAACCCGGTCGGCTCATCGGCGAGGATCAGCCGCGGGTGCCCTGCCAGGGCCCGTGCGATTGCGACCCGGGCGCGCTCACCGCCCGATAGGTCCGAAGGGCGGTCATGCGCACGGTCGCCGAGACCAACGTCGGCCAGGAGCTTGAGCGCTCGCTCGGCCCGCTGGTGTCGCGGCAGCCGGGCGGCGAGCATCGGCAGCTCCACGTTGTCCTGGGCGCTCAGCGCCGGCAGCAGGTAATGCAGCTGGAACACGAACCCCACCGTGGTTCGCCGGAACTCCGCCGGGTGCGAAAGCTCCCCGACGGAGATGTCGTCAACCAGAATGCGTCCGTTCGTAGGACGATCGAGGCTGCCGATCAGCTGCAGCAGAGTCGTCTTCCCGGAGCCGGACGGTCCCGTCAACGCGACCAGCTCGCCAGGCTCCACCATAAAGCTGACGTTGTCGAGGACCACCGCGGGCCCATATGCCCGCGACACGCCCTCGACGAGTACCCGCGCCCCCGCCATGACTATGGGAGGGCCTTGAGGGCTCGGTCGAGATCGACTGGGCCGCCGCGAGACTTAACCACTACTCGTGGGTTTGGCGCACGGCCGCTCGATTGGTGCGGAGGCGAGAGGTTCTTCGCGGGCGCAGAGACAAATACTGCCATCGGTCGAGCGGTCATGACGATTCCACGCTACGCATCAGATCAGCTGCCGTTGACCGCCGATCACCGCGGTCGGCATACGGAGAACTACCGAGAGGCCGCCAGCGTCGGGCCGGGGCGCCCCTCTCGACATCATCCGACGACCCGGCGAGCAGACGCCGCCTCGCGCGCTGCGTCGTTCTACGAAGGAACACTGTGAACTGCTCCTGATCTCATCGGCCCCACGCGGGGGCCATTGTGTGCGGACACGGTCGCCGGCGCCAACCGCAGTGAACGGAGCGCGCCGCACCCGACTCAGATGGACGGGATCGCCTGCGAGCAGTCGGACGGGTCCCCTACCGCGTTGCAGCCACGGGTCCTCGAACAGATGCAGTGCGTGCTCAGAACAGCTTCAGCAGTTTGCCGCCGGACTCGAACAGCGGGATCGCCTTGTTGATTTGGCTCTGCTCGGTCTTGGCGTCGCGTTTGGCGGTCGATGTCTTGCCGGCTCGTGCCGCACTCGCGCAGGCCTTTGCGTCGTTCGTCGCCGCGGTTGCATCGTGCAGGGCGGCGAGGATCTCTGTCCGTCCTTTGCGCCCGGAGCTGGTGGAGGCCTGCTGGCTGGTCGCGGCGTTGGTTGCGCCGGCGAGGTCGCTGCTGATCGTCGACAGCTTGCTGAGCGTTGAGGGTGCGGCCTTCTTGCTCGGGGCGGAGAAGTTCGAGAGGTAACTGATGTCAGTGGTCAGGCGCTTGTCGTAGGGCTTCATCGCTTTCTGGAGGGTCGCGTCGCTTGCCTGCGCGAGCGGTGCGAGGACAAGCAGTCCGAGCAGTCCGAGCAGAATGAGGCGTGTCAGTGAAACGGGTGCGTTCATTTGATCTGTTCTCCGTGAATGAGTTGGGGGATCTCGCTCTTGGCGAGGTTCATCGGAATTGCGCAGCCGACGCCAGTGCTCGTGTCGGTGTTCGAGTGTCCGAACTAGTTGGGGCCCGTCGCGATCTGATCTGCGATTCCGATCGCGTCGCCCGTAGTCGACCGGCGGGCCGCCGGAGTTGCCTGCGTTTCTCGCCGCGTTGCTCTGGATCGCGCCTGCGATCCTCTTGGCGTGCCACGCCTGAATTCCGCGGCCCGGACTCGACGCACTCGCCGGTCAGGATGTCACCCGGGCCGTCGACCACGGATCGCGATCACCGGCGCAACGACCCCGCCCAGCACGGCCACGCCCAGCATCACCGAGACGCGCGCTCGCGCATCACTCCGAGCATCACGGTTGGACTCCAAGCGCAGCGACACGCGGTGGGCGAACGATGGAGTAGACATCTCGCGGGAGCCTATGTCCGTCCAGTGCAGCACCCATCCGGACAGCCCCCAAGGAGACCTTCGGACAACTACTGATTCAAGATCGCGAGCTGGACCGACCCTGGCAGGACGCACGGCAGGGCTTGTGTGCAGACCGCGCTGACGCCGGAGCGCTATCCGTAGCGATCACCGATGCCGGCCCATCGCAGCCGGTGCTTTGATCGTCGCGAGGAAACGAGTCCATGACCAGTAGGCGGATATTGACTTTTGCTCGTTTGCGAGGGCGGCTTTCGATGCGTCGTAAGGAGCGCAACGGTCCACCGCTGGCTTGCCAAGATTCGCCGTTCTGGGCGCACCGCTACTACACCGATGGGGTCAGGCTCTACCGCTTCGTCGGATGGCTTAACCGCTCGTTGAGCGGGATGCTGGCCGAGTTCGAGGACTGCCACACCCTTGACGTGCTGCTGGTCAGTATCGAACGCACCGGCCGCCCTCGGCTGCGTCCGGTCCTCGTACTGAGTGAGGCGTGAGCGGCGCTCCACGACGCCGCAGGCGAGCCGAGTCGAACCAGACCCCTGCTCGGGCGGAATCGCACCCTGACATGAGCTGGCTGGCTCCTGGCAGAAATGACTTCCGAACCTTCCCGCCCGATGAGCGTCAACATCGCTTAATCGCGCCGAACCTGCCCAGGTTCGGAGCGTCGCTGATGCCACGCCATTCGATATCGATCTCGATCTCAACCAACGCCGCGACGATCAACGCCGCGACCGCCGGCGCGCTCCTGGGACGCGTGACGATGCTGGAGAATCCCGACCGTTCAATCGCCGAACTCGGCGCCGTTCGCCGCTGCCAACCCGCGCGCGGACGCCTCACCCGGACGATCGCTGAGCGCGATGCACCGGTCGGGTGACGCTCGGTAGTTGTGCGCGGCCGGCCGAGGGCAAAGCGCGGATGTCTCGCAACCGCCGGCTGCGTAGCTTTGGCCCTATGCGTCAACGATCCGTAGCCATCCGGGTATCAGGGCCCTGGCTTGCAGCGTGGACCCGCGGTCTAGCCGGAACTGCAGGTCTCTGCTTACTCGCCCTGACCGTCGCCGCCTGCGGCGGAAGCGCTAAGTCGAGTTCACTCACGTCCCAGGCCGGATCGGAGACGAGTGCCACCACAACCGCGACAACCGCCACGACCCACGCGGGGCCACGCACGACAACCACCAAGCCAAAGCCGCCGGCGCACAAGACGTCGACGACGAAGTCCGCCTCCACGAGCCACACGACGGTGACGAAGACCGCGACAAGCTCTAGCAGCACGACGACGACCCACCCCGCGAAGACGACAACGTCGACCGCGCCAACCAGCGCAACCCCGACGCACACGCCAGCTGTTCATGTGACGCTTGTCGGCGAGAACCACGACCCGATCGTCAACCAGAAGTGGACCTATACGGTGACGGTCACCGACGCCAAGGGCGTGAAGGTGAGCGGGACCGAGACGACCGAGTATCTGTTCAGCGGCTCGGTCGTCGGGACCGAGAAACCGGAGAACGTGAAGTTCGAGAACGGCGTCTACCACGACATAATCGAGTTCCCCGCCACCGCTGTCGGCTATGCGTTGGTTGTCCAGGCCACCGTCAAGACAAGCATCGGCACCGGCAAGGCCGACTGGGCGATCACCGTCAAGAACTAGGGCGACCAGCGATCGCGGGCGCGACACCTGGGGTCCGATGCCGTGGTGAGCACCGACCGCTTTCGAGGCAGGCTGATGATCCGCCCGAAAATCCACCCGGACGACTCGGCGGAGACCGTCGTGGGTCGTTGCCGTGATCTGTTTGGCGTTGACCCCGATTGGTAGCGCGATCGAGCGTGAGAACGCTCAGTAGTGGCGCTCGCGTCGGACGTAGCGCTTGTGCTTCTTCTCGGTGTCTTCCTCATGCTCGCCGGAAACGGTCAGGATGTCGTCCTGCACCTCGGTCTTAACTTCTTCGGGCTTGATCCCCGGAACGTCGGCACGGATCACGAGGTTGCCATTGTCACGCTGCACATCGATCGCGGGCGTCCAATTGCGGCCGCCCCGATCCGCGAGGCTGTCAAACATGCGATCAAAGCGATTGCGGAGTTCGCTCAGCTCGCCGAACGGGTCCCAGCGTGTGAGTGCTGAGGGTATGGGTGGTCTCCGTGCTGGTTCGTGTGCTTGCCAGGTTGGAAGAGGCGCTCGACATGCTGTGCGGATCGCGTGAGCCCTATCGCGGACCGCGTCTCGTGCGCTCGCTGGGTGGTGCGGGTGCGGGTGTTGCGGGGCGGCGGAGGCGGTATCCGGCACTCGTGTGTCCTGCGGGGTCGGTGTTTGTGACGCGGTCGATTGTGTGCCCGGCGAGCTGGAGGTCGTATATGGCTTGGGCAGGGGCTTTGACTCCGCACTCGCGTAACGCCGCGAGTGTGACCGCGCCGCTGTCGTCGCGTTCGAGCAGTGCGAGCGCGCATGCGAGCTCGCGTTCTCCCTCGGTTCCTGGTCCAGGATGGCCGGCGTGGGCGGTGGCGTGGTTGGTCGGGCCCGAGCTCATCAGCTGATTGGCGAGGCGGGCACCGGAAGGCTCTCGGGCATGCCTTGGGCACTACGCGAGAGGTTGCGCCGATCGGCGGTGATCGCCTGCCTGTACACGCGTTCATAGCCCGCGGCGATGAGCGATACGTCGTAGCGCTCGGAGACGCTCGCGCGGCACCGCACCGGGTCGATCGAGCCGAGGCGCTTGACAGCGTCGGCCATCTCGGTCTCGTTGGCGACGAGGAATCCGTTCTCGCTTTCGATCACGATCTCGCTCGCGGCGCCCTCGGGGAACGCGATCACCGGGGTTCCGCACGCGAGCGCTTCGACCATCACCATCCCGAACGGCTCACGCCAACGGACCGGCATCAGGAACCCGGCAGCGTTCGCGAACAGCTCCGTCTTCGTGGTTCCCGCGACTTCGCCGATGTAGCGAACTCGTCGCCCGTCGATATGCGGCTCGACCTGTTCGTGGAAGTAGCGTTCCTGCCCGGGCTGCACCGGCCCGGCCAGCACTAGCCTGCGGCTCGCCAACCTGGCGGCCCTGATCGCGAGGTGTGCCCCTTTGATCGGATCCATCCGCCCGACCCACAGCAGGTAGTCCTGCTTCTCGCCACGCAGCGGCCAGTCGGCTACGACGATCGGGTTGGGCACGACACCGGCGATCCGCACACCGACCGGAGCGCTCCCGGCTTGCGAGCGGCTGATCGCGACCAATGTCGCCTTATGGCCGTGGCGCTGATAGATCGCCATCGTCTTCTCGACGAACGGTCCGTGAAGCGTGTGCACGAGCGGAGCGGCCAATCGACCGGCCATCGCTAACGCGGTGAAGCCGGAGTGATCGTGCACGACATCGAATGGCGTTCGACGCTCGGCGGCCAGATCGATCTGATCCCACGCATGCGAGACGTGATCTGACTCGCACAGCGCGGAGCCGATCTCATCCGGGTGCGCGGCCGCGAGCGGCGTAATCACCCGCGCGCTCGACTGCGACCCCGGCGCGGCGAATAGCGTCACGTCATGGCCGCGCGCAACCAGTGTTGTGCAAAGCAGGTCAACGACCGCCTCGATCCCCCCATACCCGCACGGTGGGACCGAGATCCACGGCGGTGCGAGCACCGCGATCCGTAGTGGATCGATGCGCGGGCCTGCCTCTGGGAGCAGCCGCAGAGCACGCATTGTGGGACGTGCATCCCGACTGAGTGTGTGGGGCGTCATCGTGCCCCGCCCGCCGACCGGCCCATACATCGCGGGCAGCGCTCAACGGTCAGTCTTCCAACCCGCGGCCTAAAGCTCAGTCCACAGCGCGGACTGTTCAGGAACGACTCTCGATCACTCATGGACGGTCCCAGCCTCACGGGCTAGATCGCGCCTGGCGGCTAACGCGACGCCTTTGGCTTCGCTCGGCTCTTGGCTTTGGTGGATCCAGCCGCCGACGCACGACCGTTCTTGACGGCGGCGTGGCCGTTCTTGGAAGCGGCCTTCGTCAGATCCTTCTGGAGATGCTCGAGATCGCGCTGCAACGCCTTGCTCATTTTCTTCAGGTCGCGGCGAGCGTCGCGGAGCAGCCGCTGGACGTCCTTGCGGAGATCACGCGCGCCGGCTCCCAGGCTCCCGCCGATCGAGCCGAGATCGTCCTGGGCGACTCCGAGTGTTTGGGAGACATGGTCGATTACCCGCGAGTCTCCCTCGGTCTTTGCCTTCGCCGATTCGGTTGCGCGTGTCGTTAGGGTTGGCTTCGTTTTCGTTGCGGCCATCGGGACTCCGATTCATTTTGGTTTGTGTAGCTCACGGTATTGGGCCGGTGAGCGGTTTGTGAGCGCTCTTCGCCGTGCCCGCTGTGTGGTGAACTACCTACACAGACACCTGGCGGGAGCGGCCGGAATGACTGGCAGACCTACGGAAGGCGAGGCAGCCCACTGAGCGCGACTCGACATCCGCGAGGGAGCGTGGCTCAGACAAGTTCTCCGCGGTCGATCAACTCGCGATGCAGCACCTGGTGGTAGGCGTTGCGCACGACCAGCTCGCACGGGTGCCGCTGAGCGGCGCACAGGTACGCCACCCGCTGGGCCTCGTCGAGCGTTTCGAACGTAACCCCGTTTCGCTCGCCGGCCAGCGTGATCTCCCAGCCTCCGCCATTGAGACCTACGCGCACCGTCGGGCGGCTCACCATGCGAACAATGCTCCCAGCGAAGGACCGCGGCTGGATCAGCTCAAACCCGACCGCGCGTGGGGGGAACTACCGATGCGGGGTGGTTGCCGGACCGGGCACGATCATAGGGTCCGTGCCCGCCCCCGAAGATCCGGACTCGATCACATGACCACAGCTCACGTTGACATCATCGATCGGAGCGTCGAGAAGGCGCACGTCTGGATCAAGGACACGGCCGAGGAAGTCGGCACCGCCGACAGCCACCAGGCCTACCGGGTTCTTCGTGCGTTCCTGCACGCGGTCCGCGACCACCTCTCCGTCGATGAGACCGCGCAGCTATCTGCACAACTGCCGATCTTTGTCCGCGGCGTGTTCTTCGAGGGCTGGGACCCAAGCCGGACACCCGAGCACGCTCGCGACCTCGATAGCTTCCTCGCCAAGATCGCCCGCGAGGCGGGTTTGGCAGGCGAGACGGAGGCCTCGTTTGCCGCTACCGCCGCGTGGCGGGTCCTACGCCAGCATGTCTCTGTTGGCGAAGGCGACAGCGTCCTGCGCGCCCTCCCGCAGCACATCCGGGAACTGCTCAGCGCTGAAGACAGCTGAACCGTCAAACACGATGCTCATGGCCCGATCGCGCAGGACGTGGGTCGTGTTAGCGCGAGCGACCTGGGTGCGGGAGATGCGGATCTTGAACACGATCGCCCGCTGCTTGGCCGCCGGGTTGCTCGCGCTCACCGCGCACGCGCTGCTCGACGGATTGACCTTCGCCGGCGGGCTCGCCGGCGCGGTGCTCGTGGTGCTTCTCCTGACCTGTCTTGGACTGCTGCGCGGAGGCCACCAACTGGAACCGCCCGAGGAACCGGTCGCTTCACAGTGCCCTTAGATCTGTGCTTGCGCGACGGTCACGATTCATCGCCATTGCTGTCCGGACGAGGCCCGCGGACCGGGAGGGCTAGGATCGTTGTAGTGGATGCGCTCGGGATTAGCCAGCACGAGATCGACGGTGGGCCCACCGTATTCTTCTTCGCGCGCGCTTCCACGGATGACCGCAGTTCGGCCGCCGCCGCTCGCCAATGCCAAACGTGCCCATGAGCGGATTGCGTGGGGAGGCGCGGAGTACGACCCGACGCCCGACGAGATCGGCGCGATCGCCAGCCGCTTCCGCGAGGTCGTGGAGGCTGGAGCCTTGAACTCGACCGAGAGTTGGGGCGCAGCTGGGGGCTTGGCCTTGGGACGAAAAGGGTCTCGCGGCCTGATCCACCGCCCCCAGGGCTGATCGGGCCAAAGGTTCTGATGACATCGGCTGGCGAACCCGAGGTCCGCGCCGGCCAAGCTCCGCCCGGCACGGATGGCGATGGACACGCGGCGTCGCCGTTGCGCGAGCTCGAGGGCGCTCCCGATGTACTCGCGGAGGCGCGCGAGGAGCTGCTCGCGCTGAAGTCCGGAGCCATGTTCGTGTGCGCGCGGCGCGACGGGGACATCCGTCCTGCACGTGCGTCGGGCGAGGGCCTCTACATCGAGGACACTCGCCACCTGTCCGAGCTGCGATTGACGGTTGGTGGATTGCCGCCGGTGCCGCTTTCTTCGGTGATGGAATCGGGCCATTACGCGGTGATCAATGCCACAAACCCGGTGCTGGGCTCCGCGGTCGGCGTCCCGGTGGCGCAGGAGACCCTGAACGTGCGCCGTACGGTGCTGATCGCGGATCGCCTGTTCTACCGGGTGCGGGTGCGCAACTTCGCGGCCAAGCCGGTCGTGACGATTGCCGAGATCTCGCTGGCTGCGGACTTTGCCGACGTGTTCGAGGTCCGAGGCCTGGAGCGGACGACGGAAGGTCGCGTGCTGGAGCCGACCCACGATGAGGATCGTGTGCGGTTCGGATATGTGGCAGCGGACGGCGAGCATCGCGAGACGCTCGTCGAGCTCGAGCCCTCGCCCGCCCATGTCAGGGTCGACGGCGGGCGCGTGCACGTGGCATGGAACGTACGGCTCGACGTGCGTGAGTCGATCTCGCTGTGGATCACGGTGACACCTAGCTGCCTGGGGGGCGCAGACGCCGAGCCGACAGCCGCGCGGGCGGGCGCGGCGCTCGAGTCTGCCCACGCCGGATGGGTTGGCGAGTGCGCGCAGGTCACCACTGACAACGAGCTCTTTGACCGCCTGATCGATGCCTCCGTGCGTGATCTGCACGCGCTGATGATGCCGGTGGGGGCCGATCAGCTCCCGGCGGCCGGCATCCCCTGGTATGTCGCACCATTCGGCCGGGACTCGCTGCTGAGCTCATGCGAGTCGCTGATGATCAACCCTAAGGTCGCGCGGGGCACGCTGCTGGTGCTCGCGGGGCTACAGGCCCAGAGCGACGAGGGCTGGCGCGACGCCGAGCCCGGCAAGATCCTGCACGAGCTGCGCACCGGCGAGCTCGCCCGCACCGGGCACATCCCGCACACGCCGTACTACGGTACGGTTGACGCAACGCCACTGTTCCTGATGGTCGCCGGCGGCTACTACCGCTGGACGCTCGACCTCGACACGATGCGGCAACTGCGACCGGCGCTCGACGACGCGCTCCGATGGATCGATGAGTGGGGCGATCGCGACGGCGACGGCTTCATCGAGTACGAGCGCCGCGCCCCCGCGGGCCTGATCAACCACGGCTGGAAGGACTCGCACGACTGCATCGTGCACGCCGACGGGGCGATCGCGGAGGGCCCGATCGCACTCGTCGAGGTCCAGGGCTACGTGTACGAGGCGAAGCTGCGGATCGCCGACGTCTACGAGGCCCTCGGTGACGCGCCCCGCGCCGATCGGTTGCGGTCCGAAGCGGGCGAGCTGCGGGCGGCTTTCAACGAGGCGTTCTGGGATCCCGACGAGGGGTTCTTCGTACTCGCGCTCGACGGCCGCAAAAGGCAGGTCCGCAGTGTGACCTCGAATCCGGCGCATTGCCTGTACTGCGGGATCGTCGACGATGACAAGGCTGCGATGATGGCGGAGCGGTTGATGGCGGCGGACATGTTCTCCGGCTGGGGGATCAGGACGCTGTCGGGTAGCTCACCGGCGTATAACCCGATGAGCTACCACAACGGCTCGATCTGGCCGCACGACAACGCGATCGCCGCGGCCGGCCTGAAGCGCTACGGTTTCGACGCCGCCACGAACCGGATCGCCGCCGGGCTGTTCGACGTCGCCTCAGGCGCGCGCGATTTCCGCCTGCCCGAGCTGTTCTGCGGCTTTCAACGCGACGGATCGAGAGCGATCGTCGCCTATCCGGTCGCGTGCATCCCGCAGGCGTGGGCGGCGACCGCGCCGTTCATGCTGCTGCAGGCGATGCTGGGAATCTCGGCGCACGCACCGAACAACCGCCTCACGGTTGACAGGCCGCGCTTACCGGACTGGCTCGGAGCTGTTGAGATTCGAGGTATCCGCGTCGGCAACTCGAAGGTCAGCCTCGCGTTTCGCCAGACCGGACCCAGCACCGGGTTCTCGCTGCTCGAGCAGCAGGGCAACGTGCGCGTGACGATGACGACATGACCTCAATCGAAAGCGGGCCGAGCACGGATCCTGCGATGCCGTCGGCGCTCGCGCGTCGCTTCGAGGCGATCGTGTTCGACTGGGACGGCACCGCGGTAGCTGACCATCGCCCGGACGCAACCCGGATCCACCGCCTCGTCGAAGAGGCGTGCGCCGCCGGGCTCGAGCTCGCGTTAATGAGTGGCACGCACGTGGGCGACATCGACGGTCAGGTTGCGGCGCGTCCGGTCGGGCCCGGTGGGTTGCTGCTGGCGCTCAACCGCGGCTCCGAGGCGTTCCGTGTCGATCGTGAGGGCCCCCAGCTGGTCTACCGGCGGACGGCGAGCGCTGAGGAGGACGCGGCCCTGTCGCGCGCCGCACAGCTGACGGTCCGACGGTTGGCGGCGCGCGGGCTCGCCGCTCGGATCGTGTCCGAGCGGCTGAACCGCCGCAAGATCGACCTGATCCCCGAGCCCGACTCGGACCCCGTCCCGAAGGCACGGAGCGACGAGCTGCTCGAGGCCGTGCGGGCCCGCCTCGCCGCGGCCGGCATTGACGGGCTGAGGGCGGCGGTCGCGATGGCACGCGGCGCTGCGATGGACGCCGGTCTGACCGACCCACGGGTGACCAGCGACGGCAAGCACGTGGAGATCGGCCTCACCGACGAGTCCGATTCGGTGCGCTGGATCATGCGCGATCTGTGGCGCATCGGCATCGCTCCCAGCCAGGTGCTGATCGCGGGCGAGGAGCTCGGCCCACTCGATGGTCTGCCCGTGAGTGACTCGAACCTACTCGTGGGCGGCGCGACGGCCTTCTCGGCCGGTGTTCCCTCTGGCGTTGCGGGAGTTCGTGGAGGCTCGGCGATGTTCGCGGCCGTGCTCGAGGACCAGATCGCTCGCCGCCGGCGCGGTGAGCTGCCAATCGCTGAGCTCGACCCCGCGTGGGCGCTTGCGATCGACGGCAACGATCCGCTGCTCGAGCGCTTCCACGAATCGCTGTTCACGCTCGCCGACGGACGGCTCGGGACGCGCGGCAGCGTGATCACAGGGCAGCCGAGCGGCGATCCCGCGGTCGTGATGTCCGACGTGTACACGAGAACGGGCCCGGAGGCGCACCTGCTCGCCGCCCCGCGCTGGAATACCATCGCGCTTGACAGCTCATCGCCGCCTGCGGTCAGGCGCGTCCTCGACCTCCACGCCGGCGTACTACACCAGCAGCTGCGACCGGAGACCGGACGCATCGACGCACTGCTCCTCTCCTCGCTGGCGCGACCCGCGACGGTTGCGCTCAGAGTCAGAGCCCGCGACGCAGGCGTCCACGAGGCCCGGTCTCTCGTTGCACCGCTCGGTCCTGCGGTGGACGAAGGGCAGAAGGACGGGTCCGCCTGGATGCGCGTCAGCGGGCGGCCCGGGTCCATCGCCGCGGCGGCGCACGATCAATTACGCGGCCCGGTCGAGGATCGTGTACTCGACCGCATCGCAGCCTATGAAGGCATCGTTCGGGGCTCAGCTGATGAGAACTTGGCTCTCGATCGCTTACAGCGGGCACGGCGGCTCGGGTTTGACGGTCTGCTCGCCGAGCATCGACGCCACTGGGCGTCACGCTGGGAGGACGCCGACATCGTGATCGAGGGCGACCTGCAGATGCAGCTGGCCGTCAGATTCGCGATCTTCCATCTCCTCGCGAGCGCACCCGACGGTGGCGAGGCGGCGGTCGGCGCCCGAGGGCTGAGCGGGAAGGGCTATCGCGGGCATGTGTTCTGGGACAGCGATGTGTACGTGCTCCCGTTCCTCGCCGCGGCCCACCCGCAGGCGGCGCGGGCGATGCTGGAATACCGCGTCCGGCGTCTGCCCGCCGCGATCCGAGCCGCGAAGAGCCGGCGACGAGACGGCGCCCGGTTCCCATGGGAGTCCGCGCGCACAGGTCGAGAGGTGACCCCGGAGCAGTTACGTGACGCCCATGGCGAGCTTGTACCGATCCTTACCGGCAAGCTCGAGGAGCACATCGTCGCTGACGTGGCGTGGGCCGCCGCCTGCTACATCGACTGGACCGGCGATCAGACGTTCGCGTCCGGTCCCGGGCGCGAGCTGATCGTGCAGACCGCTCGCTGGTGGGCGTCGCGGATCGAGCGGGACGCCGACGGAAGCGGCCACATCCGCGGCGTGATCGGCCCCGACGAGTACCACGAGAACGTCGACGACAACGCCTACACCAACGTGATGGCCCGCTGGAACCTCAAGCGCGCCGCGGACGCAGGCGTGGACGTCATCGACGAGCGCGAGAGACGCCACTGGCGTGAGCTGGCCGACTCGATCGTCGACGGCTACGACCCCGCTACCGGGATCTACGAGCAGTTCGACGGCTTTCACGCGCTCGAGCCGCTCCTGATCTCGCAGCTCACGCCGCAGCTCCCCGTCGCCGCCGACATGCTGCTCGGTCACGCGCGCACGCAGGCCAGCCAGGTCGTCAAGCAGGCCGACGTGCTGATGCTGCACTACCTCGTTCCCGGCGAGCTGGCCGCCGGCTCCCTCGAGCCCGACCTCGACTTTTACGGACCGCGCACCGCCCACAGCAGCACGCTCTCACCGGGGGTGCACGCCACGCTGCTCGCCCGCGCCGGCCGCCTCGAACAAGCAATTGAGATGCTGCGCCTCACCGCCCGGATCGACCTCGACGACCTCGCTCACGTGACCGCCGGCGGGCTGCACGTCGCCGCGATGGGCAGCGTCTGGCGGACACTCGCGCTTGGGTTCGCCGGCCTGCGACCGGCGGGCGACGCACTCGCGATCGACCCCGTGCTCGGACCCGGATGGGACTCGCTCGACGTGCGAGTCCGGTTCCGCAACAGCCGCGTGCACGTACGCGTTCTCCCCGACGCGGTCGAGGTGAGCGCCGAACCACCCGCAGTTGCGGTCACCCCGACCGGAGAGCGCGTACAGCTCGACCGCACCCCCCAGACCTTCACACGCGCTCCGAGGAGGACTCCGTGACCACCGTGCTCGCCGCGCTCGACGCCGACGACCCCTTTGGGCCGGATCGGTGGCATGGTCCTGACCGTCGCTATCGCGGACGGCGGCGGTCCGCTCATGAGTGCCGAGCTGGGTGTTGTGTCGTAGATCCAGATCGCCTGGGGGGCTGGTGGACGACCGCGCGGTCTCGCGCTACCTGGATGCGCCGAGCACGCGGGCGACGGCTTCGGCGCGATTCGAGGAGCGTGTCTTGGTCAGGATTTGCTTGACGTGCCATTTGACAGTTGCCTCGCTTAGGAAGAGCTGTCGTGAGATTTGTGCGCTGGTGAGGCCTTCGGCGATGAGGCGGAGGATTTGTAGCTGGCGGGTGGTTAGTGGGGCGCGTGGTTGTGGCTCGGGGCCGCCGCCGGTTCGAAGCGCCAGCTCTTGAAGTTCGGTGGCGCGGCGTTCGAGCTCGGACGATGTGCTCTGGAGTGCTTCTTGAGCAAGTTTGGCGTCCGTGATGTCTTGGGCGATCCCGACGACGCGGATCGGCTCACCGAGGTCATTGACGATGACCTCGCCTCGGTTCCGTAGCGTGCGGACCCTGCCGTCACTGCGGACGCCCCGGTACTCGACCGTGAAGGCTGACCGCTCCGAAACCGCCCGGTGCAGAGTTTCGAGGACCCGGGCTCGGTCGTCGGGGACGACGCGTTCCTCGAGACCGGCCGTGGCGCTGGGGTTGAAGTCATCCCGAGTTGTTCCGTAGAGGGTGAGCAGCCCGTCGGACCAGCTGATGCGGTCGTTGGCGATGTCCCATTCCCAGCTCCCGATCCCCGCGACGCGCTCGGCCTCGGCCAGTCTTTCGCGGCTGCGGCGCAGTTCGCGTTCCATGATCACGCGATCGGTGACGTCCCGGATGATGGTGCACGTGCGCTTCTCGCCGGCGGCGTCGTTGAAGATCTTGGCGCTCATTTCGACTTCGATTGGCGTGCCGTCGGCGCGGAGCATTCGCGCGACGCCGCGGGCGTGGCCGGCGCGCGTGCGCTCGGCCAGGATGAGCGGCCAGCGCTCATCGGTCGGGTCGGCCAACCCCTGCCGACCGAGCGAGCGGATCTCGGTTTCGGTCCGGCCGAGAATTTGACAGGCCGCGGGGTTCGCGGCAAGCACGCTCCCGTCGGGCACGGTGAACAGGACCCCGTCGGGGCTGTTCTCATACAAGGCACGGTACGCGGCGGTGCCAAGTACCTCGGCTACCCGCCGGCTTTCTTGTCGCGCCTCACTCAACGTTCGGGACTGCAGTGTCGGGATGCAAGGGCGCTCGCGCAGATCTCGCTCGGCTATCCGCCGTGGACCATCATGACGCATAGTATCGACCATCCTTTTGGGGGGCCCAGTGGCCGCTTCAATATGCGCATGAACCACGCCGATCTCCTAGCGCCGGCCACGTCGGCCGGCGATTCGGGTCTCGTCGCCGTGATCGACCGCACGCCGCTGTCAGCGGAGCAGCACGATCAGTGCCGGCGTGGTGGAGGGTGCGCCACCGACGGCGGCCTAGCCCTCCTCGAGGACGAGCTCCTCAAGCTCCGCAACCGGTGTCGAGCCCGCGAACTGGCTCTGGCCCGCGCGGCCGGCGCGGTCAGCACGTTGCGGCGCGCGAATCGCGCGCTCAACGACGAGAACGCGCTCCTGCGACAGCAAGTCGCCGAACTACTAGCAGAACGAGCATCCCGCAGAACGATGGCCCAACGTCCAGGCCCGCGGACGTCCGGTGGCAAGTGATGGGTAAGCGTCGGGACCCGCGGCCGATTCGCGTGGCGGTGGCTCATGACTCATACCTCGTCCGCGAGTTCCTCACCCTGCTGCTGGATAGATCGACCGACGTGGAACCGACCGCGGTGTGCTCGAACGGCAACGACCTAGACACCGCGATCGCGGACTCCCAACCGGACGTTGTGCTGACCGGCGTCCGAATGCCTCCATCGGGAGCGGAGGAGGGAGTACGCATCGCGGCCCGTCTGCGTGAGAAGAGTCCCGAGATCGGCGTCGTCGTGCTGGGCGACTATGTCGAGCCCTCGTCGGTCCTTGCCCTCCTGGACAAGGGAACCGCTCGACGCGCCTACCTGTTGACAGAGCGCATTCGCAGCCATCACGAGCTGATCGGGGCGATCGAGGCCGTCGCCGGAGGTGGTTCCGTCCTCGATCCACTGGTCGTCGATGCACTCATCGAGGTCAGGGTGCGGACGGCATCCTCCCGGCTGTCGGGGCTCACCCCGCGTGAGCGGGAGGTGCTGTCGAGGATTGCGCTCGGCGACAGCAACGGCGCGATCGCGGAATCGCTATCTCTGACCAAGCGCGCAGTCGAGAAGCACGTCAACTCGATCTTTTCGAAGCTTGGCCTCCGCGACCGATGGAACCTGAGCCGTCGCGTGACGGCAACGCGCATTTTTCTGGCGGAGTCGGCAGGCGGCGCCGGCGCGCGTATGCCAGCGGTCGGCCACTACTCCTCCACGTCCTAGCCGAAGTGAGTGTGCCTGGGCTGGCCGACAGTCAGAGCTCGAGCATCCCACACGAGTGGATCATCTATCCACGCGCTCAGTGATCGGCTTGCGCCCGAACGTGGTCCACGCGTCGATCCCGAGGATCAGCCCCAAACCCAGCACCGGCTAAGCCGCGAAAGCATTCACTCGGACCCCTCGGCAGCCGCACTCGATGGCCAGTGTGCGGGCGTCCAGTCCCCCTCTGGGTCCGTGGTTTGCCCCACTTCGATCAGATGACCGTCGGGGTCGCGGATGTAACAACGGATTTCGTACGCGTGCTGTTTCGGCGGCGTCAGGAAATTCGCGCCCCGGGCGGTCCACTCGGCGTATACGGCCTCGATGTCCTTGACCCGGATATTGAGGAAGCTGCTGACCCGGTCGGGATCGGGGGGCGTCTCGAGCGTGACTGACGGCTTGTCGTCCGTCGGTCCGCCGCCCACACTGATGACGATAAAGCTGTTTGATAGTGCGATATTGGTCGGCTCTCCCGACGGCTTTCCGGAGAAGACGACCCTGCCGCCGAGCACTTCGGTGTAGAAGCGCCGAGAGCGCTCGACATCTTGTGAGACGATGAAGTGGGTCAGCACAATCTCCTCGGTGGGTGGGAGCTCGGCCATCTGGTACCTCCACTGGTTGGGTCTGGTTCCCCGCCTGCGACGCGCTCTGCAGCCGACGTTGTGATGATCGGGCATTAGCGTAGGCGGTCGCCCGAGCGCGGAACCGGCGGAATGGGCGACATGGAACCAACCGGAGTGCCGCCGGGCCACACTCCTGAAGGCGGTGTGCTCGTCGGCAGTGAGGGCGCCCGGCGGCGCTTGGTGGTCTTCGAGGATCCGCAGTGTCCCTACTGCCGAGAGTTTGAGGAACGGTCCGGAGACCTGCTGCGTCGCGAGGTCGCGGCCGGCGCGGTCGCCGTGGAGTATCGAATCCGGTCCTTCCTCGGAACCGAATCAGTCCGGGCGGCAAACGCTCTGGCGCTCGCCGCCGGCGCCGGCGCATTCGACGAGCTGCGTCGCGAGATCTTCGCCAACCAGCCGCCGGAACACAGCGGCGGCTTCACGACCGAGGATCTGCTGGACCTCGGCCGGCGCGTCGGCCTCACCAGCGACGACTATGTCGCCGGCGTCCAGAAGGGCCGTTATGAGAGCTGGGTCCGCGAGATCGACGAGGTCTTCGAAGAGCAGGACGCCGACGGCACCCCCTTCGCGGTGCTGGACGGCCGGCCGATTGACTCCGAGAGCCTGTACGACCCGGACGCTCTCGGGGCCCGAGCGCGGGCGGCCTGACGAACGAGGTGGTCGCGCTCGGCGACGTTCGTGGCCCGGCGGGCGGCCTCGGCGTACACCGTGGCGGCAGCGGGCAGGTCACCGTCGAGCTCGTGCAGGTGGCCGCGGACGGCATGCCACCGGTGGCGGTCGCCGAGCACCTCGCGCAGCCGATCGGTCTCGCGCAGCCCGCGGCGGGACCGAGGACGTGGCCGACCGCGACCGCGCGGCCGAGCACCGCCGCGGGGTCCTGGCGTACCGGGTCGTCGGTGAGGGCGACGAGGTTGTCGTACCAAGCGAGGATCTGCGGCCAGTCGGTCTCCTCGGCGCTCGTCGCGTCGTCGTGCAGGGCGGCGATGGCGGCCTCGATCTGGTAACGCCCGGGGCGCTGCACGGCCAGCGCCGACTGCAGGACGCGCACGCCCTCGGCGATCTCGCGGGTGTCCCACAGGCCACGGTCCTGCCGGTCGAGCGTGACGATGCGACCCTCAGAGTCGAGTCGCGCATGCAAGCGGGCGTGGTTGAGGAGCATTAGCGCAAGCAGCCCGCGCGCCTCCGGTTCCTCGGTGGCGAGGGTGAGTTGGCGGGCGAGCCGGATCGCCTCGCGCGCCAGGTCGGGCGGGTGGGCCCGTATCCGCGGGCCAATATGCCCGGCCGTGTAGATGAGGTAGAGCACGCGCAGCACGACCGCGAGGTCACCGGGCTGGTCCAGGCGGCGGGCGGGCCGATAAGTGCGCGCTTGGCCCGGCTGATCCGCTGCGCCATCGTCGCCTCCGGCACGTAGAAGGCGTCGGCGATCTCCTGGGTGCTAAGGCCGCCGACGGCGCGCAGGGTCAGCGCCACCTGGGAGGCGGGCGCGAGGTTCGGGTGGCAGCAGCAGAAGAGCAGGAACAGCGTGTCGTCGCCCTCCTCCGTGGCGGTCGGCGGCGGCTCCGCAGAGCTCGTCTCCTCGCGGCGTTGGCGAGCGGCCTCGCTGCGGCGGGCGTCGACGAGCCGCCGGGTCGCGACCGTCGTCAGCCACGCGCGCGGGTCGCGCGGCGGGTGCTCCGGCCACACCCGCAGCGCCTCCAGCAACGCCTCCTGCAGCGCGTCCTCGGCGGCATCGAAGTCCTCGCCCCGCCGGACCAAGCCTGCGAGCACCCGGGGAATTAGGTCCCGCCCGACCCCGCGCAGGGCGCCCTCGTCCAGCCGTCGCGTCGTCTCGTCGATCACGCCGTGTCAGTCCTCCGACTGCGCCTCGGACATGACCTCCCGGACGTCGATCCACTCATACAGCGGCTCCCCGCCTGGCCCCGGCTCTGAGGACACGTAGGCCGCGAGCTCGACCGCGCGCTCGTACGACTCGACGTCGATCATGAACCAGCCCGCCACGAGGTCGCTCGTCTCGGGAAGCGGGCCGTCGGTCGTGACCGGCGCGGCGTCCGGGCCGCCGTAGCGCACCCAGGTGCGCGTCGGCGTTAGCGCCTCTGCGCCGAGGTACTCGCCGTGCTCCTCGAGCAGTTCGATGACCTGCCTCTGGAATGCCATGTGCGCCTCGACGTCCTCGGGGGCCCACTGGTCCATCGGGGCGAACGGATGGTGCGGCTCCGGCCCGCCGCGGTAGTGCTTGAGCAGCAGGTATTTCGGCATCGGGGTCTCCTGGTGTCGTGGGGCCGCGCCTGTCGAGGCCCTTCATCTGGTGAGCGGAGCCGGTCGGAGCGTCTCGACATGGAATAAGACATTCAGCTCCCAGATCGTCGCGTACCGGGAAACCGTTGCCGGCGTCGTGCCCGAAGATCGTCCCTGTTGACGGTCGTTCGTTGTTCGATTCGTAGTCTCAGCGGCTGGCGGCAAGTCCGGCGTCGAGCGTGTCGATCAGGCTGTCGTAGCTCTCGTCGATGGCGATCGGGAGGCCGAAGCCGCCTTCGCGCTCGAGTGAGACGAAGCCGTGAAGCGCGCTGCGGACCGTCCTGACCGCGTGTACGGCCGGCTCCCCGTCCAGGCCGTAGCCGCGGAGTACGGCGAGGATCAGCCCGACCACCTCGGCCCCGGCGGCTTGGAACTCCTCGTTCTCGGAAGCGACCTGCATCGCCGCGTAGGTGCCCGGATGGGCGTGCGCGTACTCTCGATAGGCAGCGGCGACCGCACGCAGGGCGTCGCCCCGCGCCCGTCCGGCGGCGGCGACCTGGATGGCGGTGGTCAACTCGCGGGCGCCGCGCGCCCCTAGCCGCACTCGCAGGTCACCGAGCCCGTCGACGTGGGCGTAGAGCGACGGGGTGCGGATCCCGAGGGCGCCGGCCAGTCGAGCGAGCGTCAGCTCGGCCAGGCCGTCGGCGTCGGCCAGGGCGGCCGCGGCCGTGACGACGGCGTCTGCGTCCAGGCCGGCGCGCGGCATCAGCGGGCCGCCCGCGCGATCGCGGCGTCCATGGCGGCCGCGGGGTTCGGGGTGGCCGGTCCGTGACCGACGACGAGCAGCCTTGGGTCCAGGGCACGAAGCGCCTGCGCGGAGCGGAGGTCCTCGGCCTTGTCGTAGGTGGCCATGGCCGCCAGGGGGAACCGCAGATAGAAGTGGTTGGACACCGCCACCTTGCCGTAGGAGGTGAACACGTCGCCCGCGATCACCGTGCGGTCGCGGGTGTCGAGGAACGCGACATGGCCGGGGGAGTGGCCTGGACTGGGGACGACCTCGAGGCTGCCCACCCGATCGCCTGCGGCCAGACGCACGTCGGGCACGGTGGCGAGCTTGGGCCAGCTCCCGGTCAGCTTGCCCTCGACGACCTTCTCGCCCGCGTGGATTCGGGCATCGAGTTCGGGCATAAGTACGGGAACGTCGTCGCCGAGCGTGCGCTTCAGCTCGTCGACGGAGCCGACGTGGTCGCCGTGGCCGTGCGTGAGCGCGATCCGGCGTATCGGGGCGCCGGCGGCGGTGGCGGCGGCGATCAGGGCCGCGCCCGTGCGGGGCATGGTCGTATCGATGAGCGTGAAGCCATCGTCCTCGCGCACAAGGTAGGCGTTGATGAAGCGGTAGCGGGTGAGCTGGATGAGGTGGTCGTTGAGCTGGGTCGTCTTCATGGTCGCGTCTCCGGGGGTCGAGTGCCTGACTAGGACCCTTAGGAATTTACCTAATGATCTTAGGTTTGGCAAGACGTCGTTCCTCCCGGCCCCCTCGCGAGGAAGGGAGCCGACCCAGCCCGCCTGATCGAAGGCGGCGCGGCGCGCCGCCTTCGGTGTCCCTACGACACGTTTATCGCGGTGTCGTCGAGGGTGAAGTCGGTCGTGCCGAAGCCCTTGTCGGTTTCGGTACCGGTGAACTTCAGCGTCACCTTCTCTCCCGCGTAGCCGGCGATGCTGTAGCTCGCCTGCTGGTAGCCGCTGGCCGCGTTCAGGTTCGAGAACGTGGCCAACGTCGTCAGCACCGTGCCGCTTGAGTTGAGCAGCTGCACCTTCAGCGTGTCGACCGCCGAGGAGGTGGATTCCGAGGTGTCGATGTGCTTCCAGAACGACAGGCTGTAGTTGTGGCAGCCCGTGGGCAGCGTGACCGTCTGGGCGAGCGTGTCGGTGTGCGGCGTCCCGTATCCATCCAGCCACGCGAACCAGGACCCCGAATGCGACTGTTCGTAAGGCTCGGTTTCGCTGTTGTCGAGGATCACGTCGGACGTCGCCGACCACACTGTGTTACCGGATTCGAAACCGGGGTTACCGAGCAACTGCTTGGCCGTGCATGTGCCGGTCGCGGAATTGACCGTCCAGGTGAACGATGCGCTACCCGACGCGCCCGTCGTGTCGTTCGCGGTCACCGTCACGCTGCTCGACCCAGCCGTCGTCGGAGTACCGCTGATCAAACCGCTCGAACTGATCGACAGGCCGGCCGGCAACCCGGTCGCCGAATACGTCAGCGTCTGACCGGAGGCCGAATCGCTCGCCTTGATCTGCAGGCTGACCGCCGTGCCGACCGTGCTCGTCTGGTTACCCGGGTTGGTCACCGTCACGGTGTTCCCGGTTGTACCGCCCCCGCCGCAGAGCGTCGCGGGCAGGGTGGCGCCGTCGGGGCTGCCGAGGCCGGAGGCCATGTCGTAGCCGGTCCCCGCCGGGTACAGGCCGCCCGCGTAGAGGTCGGGGGTGTAGTCGTTGTTGCCCGACGTGACGTCGGTGAAGTCGCTCGAGTAGGCGCTCGCCGCGGCGTTGTAGAGCAGCGGGTTGGCGAACCCGATCGACTTGCCGGCGCAGCTGCTCGAGGCGTCGACCAGCGCCGTGAACGCGGCCCACAGCGGCGCTGCGGCGCTCGTCCCACCGATTCCGGTCCAGCTCCCCTCGTAGTAGATGAGATAGCCGGTGTACGGGTCGGCGTCGGCGGACACGTCGGGGACCTCACGGCAGTAGCTGCCGGACGGCGCGCCGCACTGGGATCCCGACGAGTTGCTGTTGATCAGGTTGAGCGACGAAGGCGCGCCCGACTGGTAGCTCGGCATCGTGTGCGAGATCGAGACGCCGCCGCCGCCCGCGCCTGTGGCCGTGGTGGAGTCGTTCCACACCGACTCCGTCGGTGGGTAGCTCGTGGTCGACATGTGCAGGCCACCTACGCCGGTCACGTAGGGCTGGCCGGCCGGATCGTCGACTGCCAGCGAACTGGTCCCGCAGTCGGTCGAGCCGTCGTCTCCGGCGGCTGCGTAGATCGTCTGGCCCTGCGTGGCCGCCTGCTCGAACAGCGTTCCCTCCTCGCTGATGATGGTCGAGCCGGAGGACGACTCGCACTCGCCCCACGAGGTCGAGATGACCTTGTCGGTGTCGTTGTCGACGATCGCCGTGTAGTTGTCGATCAGTCCGGTGTTGCTGTTCGGCGCCTGGTAGACGTCGACGCTCGCCTGAGGCGCCAGCCCGATGACGTCCTCGATGTCGAGCGCCGCCTCGCCCTGGCCGTAGCCCGAACCGGCCCCGCCGTCCTCCTTGAGGTAGGTGACGGTCGCGCTGGTCCCATAGCAGGACTGATAGGCGGCCACGTCCGAGGCTTCGTTCGGCTCGAGCTCGAACAGCGCCACCTTGACGCCCGCTCCCTCATCGCCGGCGCCGTAGAGGCTGTTGAAGTCGTATGCGCCCGCGATCTCGTTGGCCGTGTACGCGTCCTGTCCAGGGGCGGCGCTGGACGCCGCCGAGCACGGCTGCGGGCCGCCGGTCGCGGCGCTCGCGTGCGCCACCGCGAGACGGGAATGCGCACCGGACACGTGCGGAAGGTCGAGCGACAGGGCGTGCGGTTGAGTCAGGTTGTCGAGCCCGATCACGCCATGGATGAGGCCTGCCACGGACGCGTCGAACTGGGGCGCACGCGTATTGGCGAAGGCAGTGCGGCCCGAGCGGAGTTTGACCTGCGCGAACGAGGTTCCGAGGGCACTCGCCAGCCGGCCGGCGCTCGCCGCAACCGGGATGAGCAGACCGTTGGCTGTGACCGACCCGGGAGCCAGGCCATGTGACCGGAGCGACGCCTCGACGGCCGCGATCTGCTGATTGGTCGGCGCAAACCGGGCCCGGAACTGGGCGACGGTGAGGAAATGCCGGTACAGGCTGGAGCCCGGCTCGGACACAGCAGAGGCATACCGGGCGAGCGCGGACGGGTCGCGCGGGCTGAGGGCCACGAGGATCGGGACCCTGTCAACGCGACCCTATGTCAAATCCAACCTCACTGTTCATGAATCGACACTCGTCTGCGCACGCACGTCGGCAGTCCATCTCAGATGGCCTAAACCATTTCCTACTCATACCTTCTGATGTGTCACCTCACCACGTCTCGCCAGACGGACCCGGGCGCGTACCAGCAAGTAGACTGTGCCGTCATGCGCGTTCGAGTCGGTGACGTGCAGCTGTATTTCGATGTCGCCGGGATCGGACTGATTCCGGACGGACCGGTGATGCGCGAGCGGCCCGTCATCGTCTGCTTGCACGGCGGGCCGGGCTTTGACCACAGTACGTTCAAGCCTCATCTTGTGCCGCTGGCCGAGCAGGCTCAGCTCGTGTTCTATGACCACCGCGGACAGGGCCGCAGTGACCCGAGCGGACCGGAACGCTGGAACCTGGATACGTGGATCGACGATTTTCGAGGGTTCTGCGAGGCGCTCGGGATCGCGCGGCCCGTCGTTTTGGGGCAATCGTTTGGCGGCATCGTCGCCCTCGGTGCGGCTATCCGCTATCGCGACCTGCCTTCGAGGCTGATCGTCTCGAGCAGCATCGCGAAATTCAGGCTCGACCGCGCCCTGCCGATGTTCGAGCGGCTGGGAGGGGAGCGAGCGCGTGAGGTCGCGGAGCGGTTCTTTCTCGATCCGGGCCCGGAGCATTTCAACGAGTTCACGGCGACCTGCCTCCCGCTCTATAACCAGACGCCGTCCGACCCGGACATGTTCGCGCGCGTGCTGATGCGCCCGGAGGTGGCGTTTCACTTCTTCGCCGGAGAGGGCTTCACGTACGACTGGCTCGGCGAGCTTGACCGGATTCGGTGCCCGACCCTGATCCTCGCAGGCGAACTGGACCCGATCACTACGGTTGCCGACCACCAGGACATGGCCGCGAGGATCCGAGGATCGCGACTCGAGGTCTTCGCCGGCGCCGGCCACGGCGTCTTCCGTGACAAGCCGACCGAGGCCCTCGAACTGATCCGCGACTTCGCACTGGCGATCGACGACCCCGCACCGCCCGCCACCCAATGACCGCCTCGCTCGGACTTGATTACCAGTAACCGTCCCTGAGCGATAGCGTTCCGCCTCTATCTAGCCACTCGAGGATGGGAAGGCGGACCATGCGAACTCGCGTCCGACACAAGACCGCAGCCACCGCGACGATCGCTGCCGTGGCGCTTGGCATCGGCGCCGCAACGGCGGCGGCGAGCGCGGTGCCGATACTCGCCGGCCCCTGGTCAATCGGCCAGAAGGGGTACGGGCACGCGAAGCCGCGAACGATCTTCAACGGCGGTGACCCGACGGGCCTCGTCAAGATGATCCACTGGACGTCGTGGGGCGGCCACCGAGCGACCGGGACTGGAACCGCTGAGTGGGTCGGACCGCATCAGATCGTCGCTCAAGGTCAGTTCGAGAAAGGCGCCAGGGTCGTGCTCTTCCAGCTCGGTAGCTGTCATGGTCGCTCGGCATACAACGCGATCGAGTGGTACTTCCCGAGTCACGGACAGAAGTTCTCGTCAGGGACCTACATCAATGCGTGTACGGGGACGTACTACCTGAACGGACATCCGGAGCCTTAGCCGGCGCACCGGCGCCCCGTAGAGGGCTGCTCCAAGGTGGTCAGTTTTCAAGAAGCGCCGCGTCGCGAGCGGCATTAACGTGACCCCCATGTGCATCGGCATTCATCAAACGTTGGTCGCGCACGACGACCGACGCGATCTGGTCACGACCGAGGAGGTACTTCGCAATGGCTGAGAGGCAAACCGCAACCACCACAAAGAAGGGCAAGAAGCAGCCCACCAAAAAGACCGCCACCCGCAAGGCGTCCGAGACTTTCACGGCCGAAGAACGCGCCGCAATGAAGGAGCGCGCCCGAGAGTCAAGGGCGGGCTCGGCGAACGGCGAAACCGACGTGCTCGCGAAGATCGCAGAGATGCAGGACTCGGACCGCGTGATCGCCGAGCGGATTCACGCCATCGTCAAAGCCACCGCACCGGACCTCGCGCCGAGAACCTGGTACGGGTTTCCGGCATACGCCAAGGACGGCAGTGTCCTGTGCTACTTCCAGCCCGCGCAGAAGTTCAAGACGAGGTACGCAACGTTGGGCTTCAGCGACAAGGCGAACCTCGACACAGGCGACCTATGGCCGACCGTGTATGCGGTCAACAAGCTGAGCCCAGACGTCGAGAAGAAGATCGGCGCGCTCGTGAAGAAAGCGGTGAGCTGAGGACCCGAGACCGCAGGCGGCGGACCGGGCGGGGTCCACGTCCATCCAGGTCCCACACGCAACGGTGCCCGCCACCGTCAGTCCAGGAACGAGAAGTCCATCTCGGCCAGGCGCTCGGCATCGTTGAGTACGTAGATCTCGACGATCTTTCCGTCGGCGATCGTGAAGCCCATGACCGCGAATACGCGGCCGCCGGGTGCCACGACGACGCCGGCGGCTCCGTTGACCAGCGCGGGCCGCGCAGCAGGCCCGAGGTGGGAGAACATCATCGCCCGCTCGGTCACCGCGCGTGCGCCGCGAACCAGCATGGACGTGCCTGGGCCACCGTCCTCGCGCAGCACGATGTCCGGATCGAGCACCGACATCAGCGCCTGGAAGTTGCCCTCTCGGCTGGCTGCGGAGAACGCCTCGAGTACTTCCCACTGGCGAGCCAGGTCCGCATCCGGAACGGGCGCCTGGGCCCGCACGCGGCGCCGGGCGCGGCTGGCCAACTGACGCACCCCCGCCGGAGTGCGATCCGTGATCGAAGCGATCTCGTCGAACGGCACCGCGAATATGTCGTGCAGCACGAACGCGATTCGCTCCCCCGGCGTGAGCGTCTCGAGCACGACGAGCATCGCCAGTCCGGCCGAATCGGCGAGCAGGGTTTCGTGCTCGGGATCGCCGCCTTCCTGCGGACTCACGATCAGGTCGGGGAGCGAGCCGTCAAGGGGCGACTCGCGCTTGGACTTCCGCGCGCGGAGCATGTTCAGCGACACGCGGGCCACGATCGTCGTGAACCATCCGCCGAGGTTCTCCACCGCGCTCGCGTCGGCTCGGCTGAGCCGCAGCCACGCCTCTTGGAGCGCGTCGTCAGCCTCGCTGAGCGACCCGAGCAGTCGGTAGGCAACCGACCGCAGATGCGGTCGTTGCTCCTGAAAGCGCTCGGCCAGCCATTCGTTGTCGTCCATCGGTCACATTCTCTCCGCGCCGCGTGTCATATGACCGTTGACACGCCAAACGCCACCGATGTGACAACCGGTGGTCGCTGAACGCGACACAAGGAGGAATCCAATGAGCGACCTTCAGGCCGCCACCGATCGCCGCGACCATAGTCCTGGGCTCCCGCTCTCCGATGGGGTGTGGACCGTCGACCCGCAGCGCAGCGAGATCGGCTTCGCCGTGAAGGCACTGTGGGGGCTGCACACCGTTCGCGGCGTCTTCGGCGCGTACGACGGCACCTTGACGGTTCAACCCGGCGGCACCGCTGGCAAGCTGACGATCGAGGCCGCGAGCCTCGACACCGGGCACGGCAAGCGCGACCGGCACCTGCGCTCGCCCGACTTCTTCGACGTCGAGCCACACCCGCAGATCGTGTTCACCGCGACGTCGGTCACCGCGCTCCAAGACGGTCTGACCGTCGAGGGAGAGCTGACGATCGCGTCGACGCGCCTGCGGCTCGTGGTCCCGGTGAAGGTCGAGCGGATGCCCGACGGCGCAACGCGCCTGTCCGGTCGGACGACCGTCGCTCGTGAGGCGGCGGGCATGACCTGGAACCGGCTGGGATCGGTCGACGGCGACGCCGTGCTCCACGCCGACCTCACGCTTACGCGCGCCCAAGCGTGATGAATTACGGCTGGACGAGACGACCGGCGAGCGGACGCAGGTTCTAGCGAAGGTGAGTGACCACGTCGGCGATCGGGACTCGCGCCGGCGGCTCCTTCTCCTGCCGCGCCCAGCCGAGATGGATCAGCGCGACAAATCGCTCGTCGCCGGGGATGCCGAGCGCCTCGAGTCCCGGCGAGGTCCTGAGCACCCCCGGCGTGCGCCAGTAACCGGCGAGCCCGCGCCCGTGGGCCGCGAGCAACACCGCGTACACCGCGCAGGCCGTCGCGCACAGATCCTCTTGATCCTGGACGGGGTCGTCCGAGCCCACGACCGTCGCGGCGACAAGCGTCGGCGCACGATCGAGCTTGGCGGCCGCCTCCGGACCGGCGGCCTCTTTCAACCTCGCGAGCGATTCCGGGCCGAGCACTCGAAATCGCCACGGGTTCGTCAGGTGATGATTCGGCGCCCACCGGCCCAGCTCGAGCAGCTCGTCGATCAGATCCGGGGGCAGCGGCTCGGGGGCGAACGCCTTGTGCGTGCGCCGGCTGCGGATCGCGTCCTCGATATCCATCGCGTCGCACGGTAGCGACCGGGCGACAGTGACCTGCTAAGCCGCCCCCCGGCCCTGTGTAGCCTGGACCAGATGACGGGGCGCGCGGACGATCCACCACCCGAGGCAGGGAAGCTCCCGACCGGACGGATCGGGCGGACCGCCCGTGTGGGTGGGCTGGTCACCGGGCAGGGACTTCGGTGGGCGGGGATGCGTACCGCGAACCGTCTGCGCAGCCCGGAGCGGGCGGAGGCGGCGCAGCGGGAGCGAACCGCGGCGCTCGTCGACGAGCTCGTCGAGCAGCTCGGGCGGATGCGCGGGGCGGCGATGAAGGTCGGCCAGATGATCTCGATGGTCGAGTTCGACGGGCTCCCCGAGGACCAGCGCCAGGCCCTGCAGACCAAGCTCGCATCGCTTCGCGACGATGTCCCGCCGGTGCCGTTCGCCAAGCTCGAGCGGATGATGCGCCAGGAGTTCGGCGGTCCGCTCTCGCACGTGTTCTCGGAGTTCGAAGAGCAGGCGTTCGCCGCTGCGTCGATCGGCCAGGTCCACCGCGCCGTCACCGTCGCCGGCGAGGAGGTGGCCGTCAAGGTCCAGTACCCAGGGGTCGCCGAGGCAGTCGAGACCGATATGCGAAATGCGCTGATGCTGCTGCCGCTGGTCAAGCGACTCGCTCCCGGACTGGATGCGAAGGCGCTGTTCTCGGAGCTACGCGAGCGGATCAGCGAGGAGCTCGACTACGAGCTCGAGGCTCAGCACCACCGCCGTATCGAGCGACTGCGACGAGGCCATCCGTTCATCTTCGTTCCGCGGGTTGACACCGCGCTCTCGACCCGCCGGGTCCTCACGACCGTGTACGTCGCGGGCGAGCGATTCGAGGCCGTACGCGAGTCCGCCGAGACCGAGCGCGACCGGTACGGCGAGATCGTCTACCGCTTTTACTTCGGGCTCGCCTACCGGGACCGGATCGCGCTCGGGGATCCCCACCCCGGCAACTACCTGCTGCGTCCCGACGGCCGGGTCGCGTTCCTCGATTACGGCCTGCTGCGCGACATCGACCGCGAGCGAGTGGACGCGGAGCGGACGATCGCGCGCGCCGTCCTTGACCGGGACGCCCCCGGGCTCAAGTTGGCGCTGGTGGCGGGCGGGTATCTCCCGGCCGAGCGGGCGGACGCCGTCGATGCCGAGCTCGCGCTCAGGATGATGCGCCGCGCCACGCGGTGGTACGCGGTTCCCGGTCACCGCCGGTTCGGCGGCGACGAGCACCGCCGGCGCCGACACCGCAACGGGGACGAGCACCGCCACGGCGACGGGGGCGAGGAGCACCGCTCGGAGAACGTGCGCGATCAGATCAACCAGTTCACGTTGCCGCCGGAAACGGTGCTGATCCGCCGCATGCACGGGATCGTCGGGGTCGTCCTGTGGCAGTTGCGCGCGGGCGCCGACTGGGGCGCGATCGCCGCGGAGTATCTGCACGGCGCACCGCCGGCAACCGCGCTCGGCGAGGCCGAAGCCGAGTTCTTCGCGACCCCGGGCCGCCGCGGCTAGGTTCGGGCCCCGGGCGGATCCTCCGTCCGGCGGCAGGGTGCAATCTCAAGCTTCACCGCCGGCGCGACGACGATGAAACATGCCGAATCTTGATCTTCTCTCATCGAACCGCACCTTCCGACTCGTCACCCGCAGCGACTTCGACGGCCTCGTCTGCGCCGCCCTGCTCAAGGAACTCGGGCTGCTCCACGAGATCCTGTTTGTCCATCCCAAGGACGTGCAGGACGGCAAGGTCGAGCTGACCGCCGACGACATCACGACCAACCTGCCCTACCGCCCCGAGGTCGCGCTCTCGTTCGACCACCACTCGTCCGAGGAGCTGCGCGTCCGCGAGGACACCGGCAATCGGGTCATGGCGGCCGACGCCGACTCCGCCGCGCGCGTCGTCTACGACTACCTCGGCGGCGCGGCGACGTTCCCCCGCGTGAGCGTCGAGATGATGGACGCGGTCGACCGCGCCGACGCGGCTCGGCTGTCGATGGATGACATCCTCAACCCGCGGGGCTGGATCCTGCTGAGCTTCCTGATGGATCCGCGGACCGGCCTCGGCCGCTTCCGCAACTTCCGCATCTCGAACTACCAGCTGATGATGCTCCTGATCGACAGCTGCCTGGAGCTACCAATCGACGAGATCCTGGCCTCTCCGGACGTCGCCGAGCGGGTCGCTCTCTATCGCAAGCACTCCGAGGCGGCCGTTGGGCAGATCCTGCGCTGCTCGACCGTGCACGATCGCGTTGCCGTCCTCGACCTGCGTGACGAGGAGGTCATCCACCCGACGAACCGCTTCCTCGTGTACGCGCTGCACCCTGAGTGCACGGTGTCGATCCACGCATTGTGGGGCCTCAAGCAGCAGAACACGGTGTTCGCGGTCGGGCGCTCGATCCTCGATCGCTCCTCCCAGGTCGACATCGGGGCGCTCATGCTCGCGCACGGCGGCGGCGGACACGAGGCGGCCGGAACCTGTCAGGTCGACAACGATCGCGCCGAGGAGATCCTCGACGAACTCGTTCAGGCGATCACCGACGGCGAGCGCGAGCCGGTCGCCAGCGGTTCATCGACCGGCTGAGTAGGCTCATCGCATCCCTGCGAGACGAGGACGCCGATTGACGTGACCGACAGCGGGCCGCACCTGCTCGTGTTGCAGCACATCTCGTGCGAGCCGCCTGGCGCCTACGAGGACGAGCTGCTCGACCGCGGCGGCCAGCTTCGCCGCGTGATGGTCGACCAGGGCGAGCCGCTACCGGACTGGCGCGCGTTCGACGGGATCATCGCGATGGGAGGACCGATGGGCGCCTACGAGGACGACGCGTTCCCGTGGCTGCGCGACGAGAAGCGGCTGATCGCGGAAGCCGTCTCCGCGGGAACGCCGGTCTGGGGCGTGTGCCTGGGCGCGCAGCTGCTGGCGGCCAGTCTCGGCGCGCGCGTCGCCCCGGGCCCTGACCCCGAGGTCGGCGTGTTACCCGTCTGCCGCACCGCCGCCGGAGCCTCGGATCCGGTGTTTTCGGTGCTGCCGGATGAGTTCGAGGCGTTGCAGTGGCACGCGGACACGTTCGAGCTGCCCGACGGCGCCGTGCTACTCGCACGGTCGGACGCCTACGAGCAGCAGGCGTTCGTGGTCAACCGCGCTTATGGGATGCAGTTCCACATCGAGGTCGGGACGTCGCTCGCGACCGAGTGGGGCGCCGTGCCTGCCTACGCCAGCAGCCTCGAAGGGTTGATGGGCGCCGGCGCCCTGCCGCGGCTGCTCGAGCGGATCGCGGCGGCAGAGGCCGAGATGACGAGCCGCGCCCGCCGGCTGTTCGCCCGGTGGTTGGAAACGGTCGTTCAGCCCGCGCCCGGCGGCGGGGCACCCAGCGCCGCCGCGGCAGCGACCAACTCGGCGTTGCTCTGAGCCGCACGCCCGTCGGGCAACACGAGCACGTCCTCGAAGCCGACGCGCACCTGGTGTCCCGCGGCGATCGCGGCCGGTATCACCTCCCACGTCCGCTCGCCGGACCCGTGCCAGAGCTGTGGAACCTCTGGCGGAATTGCCTCCGCGATCGCACGCGCCTCGTCGACCCCGCCCTCGACCTCGACCAGCGCCCGTACGACCTGATGTACGAACGGGCTGCTGGCCAGCTCGCCGGCGTGGTCGGGAGTGCTCAAGCCGGCCTCCACGGCGATCCCGGCGTGCAGCGCCGCACGGACGATCCCCGCCCAGCCGAGCTCGGACAGGTTGACCGACACGAAGTCCGGCGCCCTGCGCCACGCCCGCACCGCCGCGGCGCGCGCGAACGGGTCGGGATCGACGTCCGAGGACGTCGTCAATCCGACGGGCAGCCGCGGAGCCGCGGCGCGGATCGCGTCGACCGCCGCGTCGCACGCGGCCGCGGCCATCGTCTGGCGGCCGCGGGCATCGCGCGGGTGCACATGGACCGCGAACGCTCCGGCCCGCCGAACCGCCAACGCGTCCGCCGCCAGCTCGGCGGGACTCAGCGGGACCGCGGCGTTCTCGCTCCGCGTGCGCCCGCCGTTCAGACACGCCATGACCATCGCCTGAGCCATCAAGCGGACGGTATCTGAGAAGCTCCAGCACGCGATGGCGATCGATCTGACCGTGCCCGGCCTCGACTCGCTCCAGCTGCGCGCCGGCGAGAAGTGGGCGGCCCACGACGCCGACGTGCTCAGCGCGACGATCGCCGAGATGGACTTTCCGGTGGCGCCACCCGTCGCCGAGGCCCTCCATCGCGCGATCGACCACGACGATCTCGGCTACCCCGGCCCGGCACGGGCGACGCTCCGCCGCTCATTCGCCCGCTTCGCCGCCCGTCGGCTCGAGTGGACGGTCGACGAGGACCAGATCGTGCTCGTGCCCGACGTGATGGTGGGCCTGGTCGAGCTGTGCCGGACGATCACCGGACCCGGGGAGCCGGTGGCGTTCGCCACACCCGCGTACCCGCCGTTCTTCGGCGCGCTTCCTTACGCCGGTGTGAAGCTGATCAACGTGGGCCTCCACGCGGACGGCTCGATCGACCTCGACGGACTCGACGCGGCGCTCGCGGCCGGCATCCGGGCGCTGGTGCTCGCCAGCCCCCACAATCCAACCGGTCGGGTTCTGCCGCGCGGCGAGCTCGAGGCGATCGCCGAGCGGTGCGCGGAACACGAGGTGGGTCCTGGCGGACGAGATCCATGCGCCGCTGACGCTCCCCGGCGCGACCCACGTCCCGTGGCTCGAGGTGTCGGACGCGGCGCGCCGTTGGGGCGTCACCGTGACCTCGGCCTCGAAGGCGTTCAACCTGGCGGCGCTAAAGGCGGCGCTGATCGTGACCGCCGATCCCGCCGCTCGCGATCTCGTCGCTCGCATGCCACCGCTGCACGAGCACGCGGGCCTGCTCGGGGTGATCGCCGCCGAGGCGGCGTTCGACGACGGCGACCCGTGGTTTGATGCCGTGATCGCCCAACTCGACGCGAACCGCGGGCAGTTGGGGCGAGACCTCGCGCGCGACCTGCCCGGCGTCGAGTGGAGACCACCCCAGGCTACGTATCTCGCCTGGCTCGACTGCAACGGCCTCGGCCTCGGCGATGAGCCCGCCGAGATCTTCCTCGCCCGAGGGCGAGTCGCGCTCGGCCGCGGCCTCGACTACGGCACATCCGGCGCCGGCCACGTCCGCCTCAACTTCGCCACCAGCCCCGAACACCTGTCCGAAGCCGTGGCACGCATGGCGCGTGCCACCGCCTACGGGTAACTGAGCACGTCGACCGGCGTGTCCGGGTTGGCCACGGTCGACGATCCGCCGACTCCGTTGATCACCGAGTCGATCCCGCCGCTCCCCCCGGTCGCGTTGAGGAAGATCCGGGTCGTCCGCGCCGCGCGTCCGCCAGGCCCGGCTCTGCGCGAAGCGTCCGCGTCCCGAGCCCACGACCCGACCCTACAGCTACGCCGATCTAAGTCAAGCTCAGCAGGAGGTCTGCGCCCGGGCGGTCGTGTCGCTCGGGATCCGCGACGCGGCCGTAGCGCCGGCGATGTCTCGGTATCTCCGTAAATCAACACGTTCATCGTGAGTAGGGTCCCACACCCGTCGTACCGCCAAACGACCGCCGCCGTCCCGCATGGGCGGACCGAATCGGAAGCGAGGTGTGATGCTGGCTCTGCGCCCCAACTGCGAACTGTGTGACGTCGATCTCCCGCCGGCGGCGCCGAACGCCCGGATCTGCACATACGAGTGCACGTTCTGCGCCGACTGCGTCGAGAACACGCTGCACAACGTGTGCCCGAATTGCGGGGGCGGCTTCGCGCCTCGCCCGATCCGTCCGCAGCGCGCCTGGCGCGAGGGCGCCGGCCTCGTCAACGATCCGCCCGACTCTCGCCGCCGCAGTCTCCGTTACTCGATGGAGGAGGTGCTGGAACTGGTGCAGACGCTTCGAGAAGTATCCCCGGAGGAGCGCTGACGCGAGCGCGGGGGGCTTACGCCTGCCGGTGGTGGAGGCCCACCAGGTGCCCGTACCGGCCGAGGAACATCGTGTGCATCCGGCGCGAGGACGACCTGACACCGCGGATCGATCTGGCCACCGGGGGCCGGACCAAGCCTCCGAGGACCGCAAGCGCGATCAGCGTTCCCACCAGCGGCGTGTCCCGCGACGCAGGACCGGCGACGCTGTAGATCGACTCCCGCAGTCCGCCGACCCCGATCGCGAAGTCGGCAACCGATGGGCCTCGCGACGGTTTCAGCCGCTCTGCTCGAGTCTGCATCGTCTGCGCAAGCACCAGCGCCACAATCGCAGTCGTGAGGTTGACCTGGTCGCGGGGAACGCCGAACACCCGCTCGACTGTGCGGTAGCGGGCTTCGTTGAGCAGCATCAACGTGCTCCACAGGTCGACGAGCAGCATCGCCGTGCCGCCGGGCGGGTCGGCACGAACCGGCGCTGCAAGGAGCGCCTCGGCGGCCGGCGTAGGCGCGGAGCCTGCGGTCTCGGTGCGGCGGGCCACTGGATTACAGAATCTCCGCCCAGCCGAGCCAGAGCAATCGTGCGCACAGGTCAACGGGCGGGGCAGCACACCACCCCCAGCCCGGGACGAACCGGGGCGGCGACGGGTCCTCCACCGCGCCGTGAGGGGTGGAGCACGGTGGAGGACAAGTGCTGACGGCGTTTAGTCGCCGTGCGCGGTGCCGGTACCCGACGCGCCCCCCTTGGGTCCCGATGCGCCCCCGGTGTCCGATCGAGGCGCAGCGGCGCGCCCAGGTCAGCGCCGCCGCTCTTCACCTCTCGCAGTCAGAAGGCTGTTAGGTATATAACCTACCAGACGAATTCGCGGCGCGTCAATCGCGTGGCGATGATTTCTCGCGGCGCCCGGGGTCGTTAGCCCGTTGAATCAACTTTCAAGGAGGCCCGCAGTGAGCAGCACGAAAAGCCGCATCGGAACGATCAGCCTCGTGGCCGTCCCGGCGACCGACCAGGACCGGTCGATCGAGTTCTACGAGGCCCTCGGTTTCGAGAAGCGCACCGACATCCCGTTCGGCGACAAGTACCGATGGGTGGAGGTGTACCCGCCGACCGGCACCACCGGAATCGCGCTCGCGCCGCCGCGCCCGGGCACCGATCAGACGGGCGTCGAGACCGGAATCATCCTGACCGCCGACGACATCGACGCGACCCACGCAGAGATGCAGTTGAACGGTGTCGACGTCGACGCCGAGGTCGCGCGGATGGGCGGTCCGGTACCGCCGATGTTCTGGTTCCGCGACCCCGACGGCAACTCGCTGATGATCGTCGGAGAAGCTTGAGGCGGCGTTCGCCGGCGACCGGCTCGGATCATCCTCCCGCGATCCGAGCCGGGCCGCCGGCGCGCGCCGGCGAGTGGCTCGGATCAACCACCCGCAATCCGAGCCGGGCCGCCGGCGCTACCACTTATTGCTCTTGAACCGCGGCGACGGGCCGATCCGGTTGTTCGCCCGCGATGCGTAGCCGATCGCGATTCCCGGGTCGAAGATCCCGGAGGCGGCGTAGTGCGTCGACCGGCCCGGACACGTCGGCGCCGCGCTCTCACCCGGCGTCGTCACCCACACGAACCCGTCGAGGTGCGGGGAGTACATCCCGTAGGACTGACCGTTGCTCGCGCCCGGCTTCGGCCCGAGCCCGCGACCGGGCGGATTGCACAGTTGCTCGATCCCCTGCGTGACCGGGTGCGGGTTCAGCAGCGGGCCGTTGCCGTCACCGCGTGTGTCCACAACGAAGTGCAGGCCGCCCGTCAGCGCGGAGATCTTGTTCGCGTACTTGATCTCCTTGTAGGCCCAGTTGAAGTGGGTGTCGTTCGTGAAGAAGCCGCGGATCTTGGAAGCGTCGCTGGCGTTCAACACGCGGGCCACCTCGGCCGGTGAGTTGGCGTCCGAGGTGCCGCCCTCCACGTACAGAAGCGCGTGCGGAAGCTGCGACAGCGTGTCGATCTCGTACTTGAGCAACGCCTCCCGCTGGGCGATCGCCGCCGGGCTGCTCCAGCAGATCGTGTCGATCGCGTCCTCCTCGACGAAGATCAGCGCGGGAAAGTTGCCGACCGCGGACTTGAACGCGTTGACCTCGGCGTCGAAGTTCGGGTTGCTCCCACCGTTGCAGCCGCCGCCGTGCGGGATGAAGTAGGTCGTCAACTCCGCAGCCGCGCTCGGATCCGTTCGCTGCATGCGGCACAGATAGTTCTGTACCTGGGTGAAGATTGCCGATCCTGAGCCGCCCGCGGTGTAAAGGCTGAACTGATGTGCCTGCGGGTAGTTGCCGATCTTCTCGAGCTCGTGCACGCTGTAGGAGACGGACCGGGACAGGTGCATCCTGTTCACGCGGGCCTCGAACTGCGCCCACGGGATCGGCGTCCCGCTCTCCTCGTTACTGAGATACCCGAGACCCACGTCGTTGGCGATCGCATCCGCGGCGTCGCCTCCGTACTGCCACGGGCTCTCGACGAACAGGTGCGCGCCCGAGAGCGGGTTGGTCCCGCTGAACCCGGCGGCGTCGAGCGGATTGGCCGGGTTGCGCGGGCCGTTGTCGCTGGACGAGCACACCTGGGCAGGGTGCGCCTGAGGCCCGGCGCCTGAGGCACCCAACGCCCGCGCGCCGCGCCACGCGCCGGACGCGCCCGCGGCGCCGAACCCCGCGGCCAGCGCCAGCACGGCGACCAGCGAAATCGTTTTGACGAACCTGCTTCTCGCGCGCGTGTTCATACCTCGCTCCTTGCCGGCGGACGATCCAGCGCTCGGTTCGTGGCCGAGCTCCGTGTGCCTTCCCCAGCACACCTGGGCGAGGGTAGGACAGCACCGGTCGGAGCGCGCCGAACCGGCGGAGGATTGTCAATCGATGGGAAGCAATGCGCAGCGAATCACACACGCATCGGGGAGGCGCACCGATCGTGCGCCTCCCCGGGATGTTCTCCGCAGTCCTCGGACCAGCTCAGGTGCAGACAGGCTCACCCCCGCTCACGCGGGAGCGTTGGCCTCGCCTACGCGAGCGCGGCCTGAGGCGCCCCCGCAGGACCACCCGCGCCCGGCTGACGAGGGAGCGCCTTGATGTCGGCGATCAGCTCGTCCCATGCCACGCCCGAGGGTCCTACGCCCTGCTTGTTCAGCATCTCCTTGGTCACGACGACGTGCGCCTCCTGCGCGTAGTCCTGGTGGAACGGGACCGTGAGCAGCAGCTCCGCGCCCCATGTCACACACGCGAAGGTCTGCGGGTCGTACTCCCGGTAGGGAATGCCATGTCCCCCCCATGAGCCGGGAGCGCTGTTCCCGGTCTTCCCGTCGCCGACGACCGTCCACTCCGTCTGCCCCTGTGCGCTGATCGGCAGCGCGATGCCGATCTGCAGATCGACGAACTCGTCGATCGCGATCCGGCACTCGTTTAGGTTGCTCGGATCGACCGCCACGGTCGCGACGATCGTGTGCTGGCCGGCGTCGGACGTCTTCAGGCCCGGGTGCTCCCAGTAGCGCATGGCCGCGTTCTCGTCGGTCCCGCGATCGGTGCTCGGGTCGCCCGGCACGTACCCGGTGATCGCCGAGTAGACGCTGATCGCGTCTTCGGTCGTGAACGCCGGCACCGGGGTGCCGTCGTCCAGATGGAAGTCCTCGATCGAGTGGAGCATCATCGCGATCACGCAGTCGCCGATCTGGTCGTTCGCGAGCATTCCCCACTGGAAGCCGGGGTGCGGACGTGAGACCGCCGCGGGCGGATTCGCGAGGTCGCTGTGGATGTAGTCGGCCAGCTTCAGTGCCGGCCGGTGCAGCGTCGCGAGATTCAGGCCCGTCTTGGGCGACGGCGGCAGCGTCGGCGGCGTGTGGTGATCGCGCAGGCGAAAGTCCGGATCGGTGATGCGGCTCATACGTGGGTGCTCCTCGAGTGGACGGTCATGGAGGAGAAGGTACGTCCAGGCCCGAGCGCCGAATACCCACCCTTGGTGACGAGCCGCACACCTTCTCCTGGCAGTTCGCGGATCGGTTTACGGTCGGCGGCGCACCGGGTCTGACCGCCACGCGCCGTCCTGGCCATTCGGCCGCTTAAAGCCCGATCCGCACAAGTATCCGGCCGATCGGCCGAAGACCAGACCTAGGGCCGAGGTTAAAGAATCCTCATGGCGCACCAGGCACCAGAAACCGACAGCGTGGCCGGCGACGATATAGGCGCCTCGCTTCGCGCTGCCCTCGCGCCGCCGCGACGCCGCGCGTTCGATCGCGCGCACCCGTTCGTCTGGGCCGCCTATGCGGTCCTTACCGCGCTGGTCGTCGGCTACGTCGTGGTCGACGCGCTCGGAGTGGACTGGTCCTGGCTCAACGGTTGGGGGGTCGACGCGTTCGAGGTCGTCACCGGCGTCCTGTGCATCCTGAAGGGCGCCGATTTGAAGCGCGGGCGCGCCGTGCCCGTGCTGCTCGGTATCGGGCTCCTGTGCTGGGCCGCGGGCGACGTCGTGCTGACGATCCAGTCGCTCGGCGGCGCCACGCCACCGTCGCCCTCGATCGCCGACGGGTTCTACGTGACGTTCTATCCGGTCACGTACTTCGCGCTGATGCTGATGCTGCGCAGCAGCGTCAAGCGCTTCAGCCTCGCCACCTGGCTCGACGGCGCGGTCGCGGGGTTCGGCGCCGCGGCCGTGTGCGCCACGTTCGCGTTCAAGGACGTCCTGCACCACGCCGGCGGGTCCGCGGCCGGGGTGGCGGTGAACCTGGCTTACCCGGTCGGCGACGTGCTGCTGCTCGGACTCGTCGTCGGCAGCGCCGCGATCGTGCCCGGCAAGCGGAAGCTCCCCTGGCTGCTGCTGGCCGCCGGCTATGCCCTGAACGCCGTCGGCGACATCTTCAACGTGCTCGGCTCGACGTCATTCTTGGGCACCCTGTTCAACGACATCGCCTGGCCGGTGGCGATTCTGCTGGTCTCAATCGCAGTGTGGGTCAGGACCCCGACGAGCCGGCCCTCGCTGAGCGAAGAGCCTCCCGGATTCGTGCTCCCGGCGCTCGCCGCCGCCTCGGCTCTCCTCATCTTGTTCGTCGGATCGCTGCATCCGATCGGTCGCGTGTCGCTCGGTCTGGCCGCGGCGACGCTGATCGTCGCCGGCGTCCGCTCGGCTTTGTCGCTCGTCGGCCTGCGGACGCTCACGGAGCAGCGCCGGCGCGAATCGGTCACCGACCAGCTGACCG
Organism: uncultured Solirubrobacterales bacterium; assembly: GCA_963701945.1. Classification (GTDB taxonomy): domain Bacteria; phylum Actinomycetota; class Thermoleophilia; order Solirubrobacterales; family Solirubrobacteraceae; genus Palsa-465. Next base: position 389,731 of record CAVPBV010000011.1, read on the forward strand.
GACTCAGCAATCGCCGTGCGCTGTTCCAGTTGCTCGGCGCGGTCGCGGCCGAGCACGGGAACCCGGACGCCGAGGCCCGCAGCCTCGCGTTCATGTTCATCGACCTCAACCGCTTCAAGGAGGTCAACGACTCCTTCGGCCACGCCACCGGGGACGACCTCCTGAGGCAGCTGGGCGCGCGGCTCGAGCACTCGCTGCGCAGCTCGGATCTGGTCGTACGCCTCGGCGGAGACGAGTTCGCGCTGGTGCTGCTGGACGCGGGGGCGGATTACGCCGCGACGGTGGCTGGACGGGTCGCGGCCGAGATCGAGCAGCCGTTCACGCTCGACGCCGTACGCGCGCAGATCGGCGCGGCGATGGGCATCGCCGTGTTCCCCGATGACGCGACCAGCCCGGCGGACCTCGTGCGCTGCGCCGATCTCGCGATGTACCGCGCCAAGGTCGCCGGCAAGCGCTTCGCTATCTACCAGGAGGATCTCGACGGCGCCGCCAACCGCATGCAGCTCGTCGAGGAGCTGCGGGCGGCGATCGAGCAGCGTGAACTCGCCCTCCACTACCAGCCCCAGGTCGACCTCGCGACCGGGGAGATCGGCTCGGTCGAGGCGCTGGTCCGCTGGATGCATCCCCGCCTCGGGTTCATCCCGCCGCTCGAGTTCATCGCGCTCGCCGAGGACGCCGGGCTTATGAGCGCGCTGACCTCGCTCGTGCTCGACGAGGCCCTGTCGCAGTGCGCCGCGTGGCGAGCCGACGGAAAGGAGCTCACGGTGTCGGTCAACATCTCGGCCTCGGACCTGCTCGACCCCGGCTTCCCCGAGCTCGTCGAGCGGCTGCTCACGCACCATGCGCTGCCCGCCGAAGCCCTCGTGCTCGAGATGACCGAGACGACTGCGATCGCCGACTTCGAGCGCTCTCAGCTGGCGATTCAGAAGCTCCACGATCTCGGGCTGATCGTCTCAGTGGACGACTTCGGCGCGGGCTTCACGTCGTTGGCCTATCTGGGCAGCCTCGCCGTCGGCGAGCTGAAGCTCGACCGGAGTTTCATCACCCGCCTGGCCGAGGCAGAGCACGGCCGCGACGTCGCGCTCGTGCGCGCGACCGTCGAGCTCGCCCACGCCCTGGGCCTTCGCGTCGTCGCCGAGGGCGTCGAGGACAACCACTGCCTCGGACTGCTCACCGGCCTGCGCTGCGATCTCGTGCAGGGGTACGTGATCTCGAAGCCGAGGCCGGCCGACGAGCTCGAGCTGGCGCGCCGGTCGCTCCCGGCCGTCGCCCCCCGCCGGGCAGCCTGAGTCGAACCACCATAATTCGGGCGTGCACACGCACGCGACTCCGTTCGTCACCGGCCTCGTCCTCGCCGCCGGTGGCTCCAAGCGGCTCGGGACCCCGAAGCAACTACTGCCCTACGGCGACGCGACGCTGCTCGACCACGTGCTCGCCACCGCGCGCGCCTGTGACTTCGACCAGTTGCTGTGCGTGATCGGCGGGAGCGCCACCGAGATCCGCGAGCGCGTCGATCTGAGCGGCGCCACCGTCGTCGAGAACCACAGCTTCGGCGAGGGCTGCTCGTCCTCGATCGCGGCCGCCCTTACCGCCGTCGACAAACAAGCCGACGCGCTGGTGCTGATGCTCGGCGACCAGCCCGGAGTCGCCGCCGAGACTGTGCTCGCGCTGATCCACCACCGCGGCGACGCGAAGCTCGCCGCGTGCGCGTACGAGGACGGCCGCGGCCACCCGCTGGCGTTCGCGCGCGCCACGTTCGACGAGCTCGCGACACTGCACGGCGACAAGGGCGTGTGGAAGCTGCTCGACCGCCACGCCGGCGACGTCGTCGACGTGCCGGTCGCCGGCGCGATCCCGCGCGACGTCGACACCGACGAGGACTACCGCGCGGTGCTGTCCGAACTGGAGGAAGCCAGCGCGTGGTCATCCCGTTTTTCTGGTTGACGCACAATCGATTGCGCGGCAAAGTTCAACGGACAGGAAGGTCGCCAGCCAGCCCGGCGTCCTTCAGCGAGAAGACGAGGGACGTAGACACAGGAGGTGTGAGTTGAGCTTGATCGGTGCTTCCACCGGTTGGTACATCGGGCTCGTGCTGGGCATCATCGTCGCGGCGGTTGCGGCGGCGATCGTGATCACAATCGTGCTGCTTGCCAGGAGGATCTCCGGGCAGGCGCGGACGGCTGTGGAGGGTGTCGAGAAGGTTCGCGCGCAGACCGACGGGCTCGCCGGCGTCGGGCGTATCAATGACTCCGGGGTCAGGATCCTGCACTCGGCGCGCGCGCTCCGCAAAGTCGCGGTGGGCAAATGATCGCGTTAGCCGCGTTCACCAACCACGACGCGTGGGCGGTCGCGCTCGTGATCGGCCTGGTCGTGGCGCTCGCGGTCGCCGGCCTGCTGATCGTCCTCGTCAGGACCGTCGGCGACATCCGGAAGTCCGTCGCTGCCCTGCTCGACGTCGCCGGCAAGGTCGCCGGCAACACTCAGAACATCCCCCAGCTCGAGGCCACGGCTCCGGTGCTGGGACTAATCGTGGAGGAGGCCGTGATCCAGGACGGCTACATGAACGCGCTCACGGACGGGTTCGGCAACGGGAACGGTGACCGATGACCACGCTCGTCATCCTCAGCGTCGTGCTCGCGCTGATCATCATCGGCGCGGTGGCCGCGGCGCTGATCAAGGTCCGTATGGACCTCGAAGCGACCTCGGCGGACCTCGCCACGCTCGCGGGCGCGCTCGAGATGGTTGAGTCGGAGCACCTGAAGCCACTCGAGCCGGCGGTCAAGGCGATCAACGGTCAGTTCGACGTGATCATCGGCGCGTTCCCGGGGATCGCGCGCAAGGCGAAGATCGTCGCCGAGAGGAGGCCGAAATGACCCTCGAATGGATCGGCGACGCGATTCTGCTGCTCGTCGTCCTGCCGGTCGTCGTGTACCTGCTGCGCGGCGTCCTGAACGCGGCGAACAGCATCGTCCCGAGCGCCCAGCAGATCGCGATGGCCGCGACCGCAGGCTCCAAGGACCTCGACGCGACCGCGCTCCTGCTGACGACGCAGGACCAGGTAAAGACGACGATCGAGGTCGCCGCTGACTACGGCGGCTCGCTCGACGTGATCCTCGACGACGCCTGATAGGAGGCACGAATGCCAGCAGCTGGTGTAGTCATGATCATCGCGGTCCTGCTGATCGTCTTGGCGGTCGTTTACTACCTCGTCTCGACGATCGTCGCGCTCCAGCGGATCACCAAGAACCTTGACGACGCGATCACCGGCGTGGTCGGGATCATCGAGAAGAGCGCGCCGGTCGACGACGTCGTGACCTCGATCAATACGAACCTCGACGCGGGCGTCAGCCTGCTCGAGGGCCTGCTCGTCAAGAAGGCGGGCATGGAGGACGCCGTCGGCCTGGTCGAGGGGCTCTACCCGGGCGCCGCCGGCGAGGGCTTCCGCGATTTCCCGGACAGCAAGGAGACGAAGGCCCCGCGGATCAGCGAGGTCTACACGAAGGGGACGCTGACGCTGGCCCGGCTCGGTCGAGAGGCCCCGATCGCGGCCGCCAGCCCCAACGGCCCCGCGCTCCGCAACCCCACGTACGGCAGCCTCGCCGCGCGCGGCCTTTATCCGGAGGTCAGGCAGACGAGGCCGGAGGCGATGCCGCGCTCGCCGGTGATCGGCACCGACTCGCCGGTCCAGTACGAGCCGAGCCAGTCGCCCGGGGTCCGCAAGCGGATGCCGGTGGCGGTCGGCGCTTCATCCGAGCCGAGTGCCGAGCCAGGGTCCGCCGAGGGCGGCGTGGTGAAGTCCGGACTGGCGTTCCTGCGCCGACTCAAGAACGACAAGGCGCCGCCGTCAGGCGCCGCCGACCAAGATTAATCAAAGGAGATCTGGTGCAGACCCCCGCTCCGTTCGAGTACGAGCGCGCGACGACCGTCGAAGGCGCGATCGCGACGCTTCAGAGGATCGGTCCCGAGGCACGGCTGATCGCCGGCGGCCATAGCCTGCTGCCGATGATGAAGCTGCGGCTCGCGAACCCCGAGTACCTGATCGACATCAACGACCTCGAAGAGCTCTCGTACATCGACGAGCGGATCACCGAGATCCGGATCGGGGCGCTGACGCGGCACGCAGAACTACTCGACTCCGAGTTGCTTGCGCGCCGTATGCCGGTGTTCCGTGAAGCCGAGGAGGTGATTGCCGATCCGGTCGTCCGCAACCGCGGCACGATCGGAGGATCGCTTTGCCAGGCCGACGCCGCCGAGGACCTGTCCGCGGTGTGTGCCGCGCTGAAGGCCAACGTCGTGCTCCGGGGTCCGGAAGGCGAGCGCGTCATCGGCATGGACGGGTTCTACATCGGGCCGTTCACGACAGCGGTCGGCGCCGAGGAGATGCTCACCGAGGTGCGGATCCCGATCCGTGGCGGAGCCGGCAGCGCGCACGAGAAGGTCGAGCGGCGCGCCGGCGACTTCGCCATCGCGGCGGTGTCGGCGGCGGTGTGGATCGAGGGCGGCGTGATCGCCGACGCCGGCATCGCGCTCGGCGCGCTCGGCCCGACCACGATCATCGCGACTCGCGCTGAGGAAGCGCTGAAGGGCAACCCTCCCTCGGAGGAGGCGTTTGCGCAGGCGGGCGAGATCGCCAAGGAGGACTGCTCGCCCGTCCCCGACGGACGCGGACCGGTCGACTACAAGCGCCACCTCGCGAGCGTCCTCACCGTCCGCGCGCTGCGGCGCGCCACCGCCCGTGCCCTGCAGCAGGAGGACAGATGAACCCCGCGCCGCGCCAGGAGGATCATTGACATGGAAGTGAAGATCAGCATCAACGGGCAGGAGGTCTCGCGCGACGTCGAGCCGCGCACGCTGCTCGTGCACTTCATCCGGGACACGCCCGGCTTGACGGGCACCCACTGGGGGTGCGACACGTCCAACTGCGGCGCTTGCGTGGTGCTGATGGACGGCAAGCCGGTCAAGTCCTGCACGACCCTCGCGGCGATGTGCACCGGCCACGAGATCCGGACCGTCGAATCGCTGGAGCGGGACGGCCAGCTCGACCCTGTGCAGATGGGATTCCACGAGTTGCATGGGCTTCATTGCGGCTTCTGCACGCCGGGGATGCTGATGACCACTCGGGCACTGCTCGACCACAATCCGAACCCGACCGAGGCAGAGATCCGCACCGCGATCTCGGGGGCCATCTGCCGCTGCACGGGTTACAAGAACATCGTCAGCGCCGTGCGCTGGGCGGCCGAGCACGAGGCCGCGATGACGTCCGGTTCATCGGGCACTAAACAGGAGGCGTGAGCATGGCCACGATGGAAACCGCGACGACCGAACGTCCGATTGGCTTTGGTCGGCTGAAGCGCAAGGAAGACGCGCGGTTCATCCGCGGCAAGGGGACCTACCTCGACGACATCCGCCTGCCCGGGATGGTCCACGGGGTGATGCTGCGCAGCCCCTACGCGCACGCGCGAATCGTCTCGATCGACACCTCCGAGGCGCTCGCTCACCCCGGCGTGGCCGCGGTCGTCACCGCCAAGGACCTCGAGACGCTCGGGCTCGCGTGGATGCCGACGATCTCCTACGACACCCAGGCGGTGCTCGCCGGCGACAAGGTCCGCTTCCAGGGGCAGGAGGTGGCGTTCGTGGTCGCGGTCGACGAGTACACCGCCCGCGATGCACTCGCGCTGATCGACGTCGAGTACGAGCCGCTGCCCGCTGTCGTCAACGCGCGCAAGGCGCTGGACCCCGACGCGCCGCTGATCCGGGACGATAAGGAGGGCCAGCGCGACAACCTCGCCAGCCCGCTGTGGGAAGCCGGCGACGAGGCCGCCACCGACCGCGCGTTCGCCGAAGCCGACACGATCGTCACCCGGGACATCATCTATCCCCGCTGCCACCCGGCGCCGCTCGAGACGTGCGGGATGATCGCCGACTTCAACCCGAATACCGGCCAGCTCGACATCTACAACGGCAACCAGGCGCCGAACGCCCATCGCACGGTGTACGCGCACGTGGCGGGGCTCGCCGAGCACATGATCCGGATCCGCTGCAACGACATCGGCGGCGGCTTCGGGAACAAGGTGCCCGTGTATCCGGGCTACGTGTGCGCGATCGCCGCCTCGATCGTCGCCGGCGTCCCGGTCAAGTGGATCGAAGACCGCTCCGAGAACCTGATGTCGACCGGGTTCGCCCGCGACTACATCATGCACTCCGAGATGTGCTCGAAGGACGGCAAGATCACCGGCCTTCGCGTCGATGTGATCGCCGACCACGGTGCGTTCGACTCGACCGCCCAGCCGACCAAGTTCCCGGCCGGCTTCTTCCACATCGTGTGCGGCTCGTACGACCTCAAGGCCGCCCACGTCCAGGTCAAGGCCGTCTATACGAACAAGGCGCCGGGCGGCGTCGCCTACCGCTGCTCGTTCCGGATCACCGAGGCCGTGTATCTGGTCGAGCGGATGGTCGACGCGCTCGCGCTCGAGATGGGCGTCGACCCGATCGACCTGCGGATGAACAGCTTCATAGCCCCCGAGCAGTTCCCGTACGAGACGACCACAGGCTGGACGTACGACTCCGGCGAGTACGCGAAGACGATGCTCGAGGCGATGCGGATCGCCGGCTACGACGAGCTGCGCAAAGAGCAGGCCGAGAAGCGCGCCCGGGGCGAGTTGATGGGCATCGGCGTCTCGTTCTTCACCGAGGGCGTCGGCGCCGGCCCACGCAAGCACATGGACATCCTCGGGCTGGCGATGAACGACGGCGCCGACCTGCGGGTGCACCCGTCGGGCAAGGCTGTGGTCAGCATCTCCGCGCAGACCCAGGGCCAGGGGCACGAGACGACATTCGCGCAGATCGTCGCCGAGGAGCTCGGGATCCCGCCCGAGGACGTGCAGGTCCGCCACGGCGACACCGACAGGACCCCGTACGGCCTCGGCACCTACGGGTCTCGGTCGACGCCGGTGTCGGGCGCGGCCGTGGCCGTGGTTTCCCGCAAGGTACGCGACCGCGCGCGGCTCATCGCGGCGACGATGCTCGAGACCCGCGCCGAGGACCTGGCCTGGGAGAAGGGCCGCTGGTACGTCAAGGGCGACCCCGAGAAGGGCGCGATGATCGAGGACATCGCCGCCTATGCGTACAGCGGCGAGGCGATGCCCGAGGGCATGGAGGGCGGTCTCGACGCGCAGGTGATCTACGACCCGCCGAACCTGACGTACCCGTGTGGCGCGTACATCTGCGTGGTCGACGTCGACCCTGACACCGCGGCCGTCAAGGTCCGCCGCTTCATCGCGGTCGACGACTGCGGCGTGCGGATCAACCCGATGATCGTCGAAGGCCAGATCCATGGCGGCCTCGCCGAGGGAATCGGGATCGCGCTGATGGAGGTGATCACGTTCGACGACGAGGGCAACTGCCTGAACGGGTCGTTCATGGACTACCTGATCCCGACCGCGCTCGAGTGCCCGGACTTCGAGTTGGGCGAGACGATCACGCCTTGCCCGCACCATCCGCTCGGGGCCAAGGGCGTCGGCGAGTCGCCGAACGTCGGCTCCCCTCCGGCGATCGTCAACGCGATCATCGACGCGCTGCACGAGAGCCACGGCGTCGACCACATCGACATGCCGTGCACGCCGGCGCGAGTGTGGGCGGCGATGCAGGGGCGGCCAGAGCCGCCGCAGTGATGTTGAGCGGGCCCCTCACTGCTCGCGCGCGCGAGCTGACCGAACGGGGAGCCGCGTTCGTGACCGCGACCGTGGTGCGGGTCGAGCACCCGACGAGCGCGCGGGCCGGAAACGTCGCGCTCGTCCACGAGGACGGGAGCATGGAGGGGTTCGTCGGCGGGGTGTGCGCGCAGAACAGCGTGCGGCTCTACTCGCTCAAGGCGATCGAGCGCGGCGAGCCGCTGCTGCTCCGGATCCTCCCCGACGGCCCCGGCATCGGGGCCGAGGCCGAGGCGCCGGCGGACGCCGGCCAGGAGATCGCTCACGACGAGGGGTCGATCACGGTCCAGAACCCGTGCCTGTCCGGGGGCGCGATCGAGGTGTTCCTCGAGCCGTTCCTGCCCGCGCCGCGGATGATCGTCGCCGGCGACACGCCGATCGCGGCCGCGCTGCTCCGGCTGGCCCCGGAGCTGGGGCTCGACGCGGTCGACTCCCGGGGCGCGGACAGCGGCCCGCCGGTGCCGTCCGCAGACGACCTCGCCCTGGTCGTGGCCGCTCACGGGCGCGACGAGCGCGCGATCCTGCGCGCGGCGCTCGAGGCGGAGGTCCGCTACGTCGGGCTGGTGGCCAGCCGCAAGCGCGGCGAGGCCGTGCTCGACGAGCTGCGCGCCGACGGCGTGTCCGAGCAGCTGCTCGAGCGGATCGATACGCCGGCGGGCATCGACATCGGCGCCCGCTCGCCGGCCGAGATAGCGCTCTCGATCCTGGCCGCGATCGTCGAGATTCGCCGCCGCTCGAGCACCGCCCCGCGCTCGTGGGCCGCCGCCCCGCCAACCGCGATCGACCCGATCTGCGGGATGACCGTCCTCGTCGGAGCGGACGCGCTCTCGTCCGAGCACGGCGGCGACACCCACTACTTCTGCGGCGAGGGGTGCAAGCAGGCGTTCGAGCGCCAGCACGCGGCATGACCCGCATCACCGGCGAGGCCGCGGATGAGATCCGGCAGCTCGTGCCCGACGTCGAGATGCTGGCCCAGCGCCTGGCCGCCGTCGATTACCTCGTCGACGAGGGGCTCGCTACGTCGATGTTCCTGAGCCTGCGGTTGCCCCAGCCGCTGCTGCTCGAGGGCGAGGCCGGGGTTGGCAAGACCGAGGCGGGAAAGGCGCTGGCGGCGGTGCTCGACACGCCGCTGATCCGGCTGCAGTGCTACGACGGGATCGACGCGGCCGAGGCGCTGTACGAGTGGAACTACCCGAAGCAGCTATTGAGCATCAGGGTCGCGGAGGCCCGGGGCGATGAGCTACGCGAGGAGGACCTGTTCGGGCGCGACTACCTGATTCGCCGCCCGTTGCTGCGCGCGCTCGAGCATCCCGGGCCGCGGCCGGCGGTGCTGCTCATCGACGAGATCGACCGCGCCGACGACGACTTCGAGGCGTTCCTGCTCGAACTGCTCGCCGAGGCGGCGGTCACGATCCCCGAGATCGGCACGATCCACGCCACCCACCCGCCGATCATCGTGCTGACCTCGAACCGCACCCGGGACCTCCACGACGCGGTCAAGCGCCGCTGCCTGTACCAGTGGATCGACTACCCAACACCGCAGCGCGAGGTCGAGATCGTCCGCCGGCGGGTGCGCGGGGCGTCGGAGACGCTCGCCGTGCAGGTGGCCGACGCGGTGGCGCGGATGCGCGACAGCGACGTGCAGAAGCCACCGGGCGTCGCCGAGGCGATCGACTGGGTCGCGGCGCTGTCCATGCTCGGCGTCGAGGAGTTGGACGTGGCCGCGATCGACCGGACGCTCGGGTCGGTGCTCAAGTACGCCGAGGACCAGGACGTGATCCGCGCCGCGGGGCTCGACACATTGGTAAGCCGGCGATGACCCCCGTCCCGCAGCCGTTCCGAGTCAGGACGCTCGGACTCGACCTGCCCGCGGTGGCGGGGTCGTTCAGTCGGCGCCTGCACGAGGCCGGCGTCCCGGTGACCGCCGAGCGCGCCGCGTGGTTCGCGGAGGCGCTGGCCGTGGTCGAACCGATCTCACGCCGGAGGCTGTACTGGACGGCACGCGCAGCGTTCGTGTCCGACCGGATGCAGGTACCGGCGTTCGACCGCGTGTTCGCCAGCGTGTTCGGCTCGGCGCCACCGCTCGGCGACGCGCCTGAGGCAGCGACCGGGCCGGCGGAGTCCGTACCGAATGAGGAACCGCGACGGACAACCGATGGTGCACCGCGCGGCCCCGCCACCCCATCCGGCACGGCGAGCACTGGCTCGACCGAGCCGAGCGAAGAGATCCCGGTGCCCGTGCTGGCCAGCGACGAGGAGGTCCTCCGCTCGAAGCGCTTCGACACGCTTTCGCCGGACGAGCTTGCGAGGCTCTACCGCCTGATGACGCGGATGCGGATCGCCACGCCCGTGCGCCGCACCCGTCGCGCCAAACGCGACCGCCATGGCGAACGCATCGACATGCGCCGCACGCTGCGAGGCAGCCTGCGCACGGCCGGCGATCCGATCCGCCTGGCGAGACGGCAGCGACGTGTCGTACCCCGGCGGCTCGTCTTGCTGTGCGACATCTCGGGGTCGATGGAGCCCTACGCCCGTGCCTATCTCCAGTTCGTGACCGCCGCGGCCGGCGGACCGGGCGGGAGCCGCGCGGAGGCCTTCGTGTTCGCCACCCGGCTCACCCGCCTGACGCGTGCGCTCGCCTCCCGCAACCCCGAACGCGCGATCCAGCGCGCGGCGGCCGCGGCGCCCGATTGGTCGAGCGGCACCCGGATCGGTGACGCGCTGAAGGCGTTCAACGATCGCCATGGTCGGCGCGGCATGGCGCGCGGCGCGGTGGTCGTGATCCTGTCCGACGGGTGGGAGCGCGGTGACCCAGGGGTGGTCGCACGCGAGATGGAACGGCTGCGCCGGCTGGCGTACCGGATCGTCTGGGTCAACCCGCGCGTGAGCGCTCGGGGTTTCGAGGCGCGCGCCGGCGGCCTGGTCGCGGCCCTGCCGTACTGCGATGCTCTGGTCAGCGGCCACAGTCTGGACGCGCTCGAGGAGGTGGCGGACGCGATCGGCGCCGCGCGAGGCGACGAGCTTGCCGCCCCGCCGGCCGTCCCAGACCCCGAAGCCGAGCCCGAGGAGGAGCCATGGGCGAGCGCGACGCCCGTCCCGGGCAGCTCGGTGGCGATGCCGAGCGGCTACGGGCCGAGCCGAGGCAGGACAACGCCGGGATGGTCGCTCGGGTCATGAGCGACGCCGGGCCGAAGATCTGCATTTACCCCGGGTGCGACCGGCCCGCGGTCCCGCCGCACCCGCTCGGTGGCCCCCAGCCGAGCTTCTGCGATCTCGAGGAGCACAACGCTTTGACCGCCCATCAGGAGCGCCAGCGGCTGGCGGCCGACGGGGCTTCGAATCAAACGACAGAGGAGGATGAGTGATGGCCGACGAGGCGTACCGGGCGGTGTTCCTAAGGGTCCACCCGACCGGCAAGATGGTGCTCAGCCTGACCACGGAGCCCGACGGCGAGGAGGCGCGCTACGCGCAGCTGGTCGCCGCCGAGCTCGGCGTCCCAGCGCTCGACGTCAAGGTCGTGCCGGCCGACGAGGACCGGTTCGGAGCCGGTCACGGCTACAACACGAGCCCGTCCGCGAAGACGCCGGTCGCGATCCAGAGCGCAACCGGAAAGATCCTGGACAAGGCACGGCTGCTCGCCGCCGCCGCGCTCGACACGTCACCCGACACGATCACCTGGGACAACGGCGCGTTCGTCTCCAGCGCCGACCCCGCCCAACCGAAGACGATCGCCGACATCGCCCTGTACGCGCACGGCACCGGCGTGCTGCCGCCCGGCGTCGAGGGCGGGCTCGACGCGCAGACGGTTTACAAGGATCAGTGAGGCTTGGCGTCGATCTCGATGTCGACCTCGTCAGCGACCTTCAGCGCCCCGAACAGCGCCGAGTACGGCTTCATTCCGAACGCGGTCTGCGCGACCTTGGTGATGCCGGTCACATGGCCGTCATCGCCGATCGTGAGGTCGAACGTCACCGGGCTCTGCTTGCCGTTGAGGGTGAGCTCGCCGCGCACGCTCAGGCCGCCGGACGTTTGCTGTACCTCGCTCGACCGAAACTCGATCGCACAACCCTTGAGCACTTCCTTGTCGATCGTCTTCTTGATGTCGGCCTTGTCGCCGTCGCTCAGGGACTTGAGGCCGCCGCTGCCGTCGAGCACGCGCAGCGAACGCGAGTCGGCGGTCAGCGTCAGCGCAGGCTGCCCTTCGGGGTCGAGCGTCGCCTGCCAGGATTCCACCGCGATCACCAGGTCGTGGCCGGCCTTGGCGGCGCCGCCGGTCCTGGCGGTCCTGATCGTGAGGCTCCCGTTGTCTGGCCCATAGTTTCTTGACATGTCCGCAACCCTAACTCAGGAGAACGAAACCAGCCATGGTTGAACTGGACCATTCGTACTCGAACGACAAGCCGATCGAGCACAACTGGGAGACGATCCTCGACCTCGAGAAGCTGGTCTCGTGCGTCGAGGGCGGCAGCGTGACCGAGGCCACCGCCCCGGACACCGTGAAGGCTCAGATCAAGGTCAAGATGGGCGCGATGTCGATGACGTTCAAGGGGACCTTGGCTGTGATCGAGCAGGATCCCGACGCTCACCGCGCCGTCCTTCAGGTCAAGTCTCGCGAGGCCGGCGGGCAGGGCCACGCCAACGCCGACGTGACGTTCGAGCTCTCCGACGGCGGGGGCAAGATCCACACCGCGGCGCAGATCACCGGCAAGGCGGCGTCGATGGGCGAGGGCGTCGTCCAGAGCGTGCTCGACGCGCTGATCAACAGCTTCTCCGAGAATCTGGCGGCACTGTAGGCACTTTGAGATGGCGACGCTCGCGATGAGGCACGTGCGCGAGGGCGAGGTCCCCCGCGACGGCGGCACCGCGGTCCAGGAAGCCGTCGATCGACCGGTGTTCCAGGGCAACGGGCCGGATGACTACGTGTGCGTGGAGTGCGGGAACCTGCTCGCGACCGCGATGCCGCCCGAGTACATGAACCGCAAGCTGCGCATCAAGTGCGCGCGCTGCAAGACGATCAACGTCGCGATCGAGGTGGCGGGCGTCGACTACGCGTCGGCGTTCAAGCGTCCGGCCGGCTGAATTCCGGCCGCGCCGCGCTCGTAGTCGAGTTCGGTCCCGACCCCGAGCAGGTTGAGCGCGTCGTTGGCCTCCTCGAGACTGCCGGCGTCCGCGACCGCGCGGGCCAGCCGCCCCACGGCCTTGATCGTAATGTCGACATCGAGGTAGAACGTCAGCGCCGCTGCCGGGGTCAGCTGGAGCGTTCGGGTCCCGCCGCGGATCGTCGTCGTCCCCGACACGCCGCGGAAGGCGCGGACCGCCTGAGCGCTCGCCTCGGTGCTGACGAGTTCGATCGCGGCCTCCATCCGCTCAGCCACCGGCCCGGTCAGGCCGCGGGCGCCGCACAACCCGCCGGCCGCCGCCACCTCGGCCACGCGCGTCAGCACCTCGTCCGGCGTGAGCTCCGCGTCGCACCCGATCCCGAAGATCCCGAGCAGCACGGGCTGGCCGCGTCTTGACAGCAGGCCGCCGACGGCCAGCATCAGCGCGTCGCACAGGGGACTCCGCAGCCCCGGCTCGTCGCCCCGCGCCACGACGTCACCGCCGACGTCGACCAGCACGAGCAGGTCGCACTTCAACGCCGCGATCGCGTGCGCGAGCCCGTCGGCGACCGGGCCGGGCCCCTCGTTGATGTCGATCAGCAACGTGCGCTGCCCGAGGAACTCGGCCATCCGCGACTCGGCGAAGAACACATCTCGGTCGCGCAGCCGGGTGTCGGGCCCGGCCAGCAGGATCCCGGGCGCGAGCTCCTCGGCACCGGTGATCTCGGCGGCGCTGCGGGGTCCCGGCACGGGGTCGAACGGCCGACGCTCCCAGGTCAGGCCGCCGAGCACGGGCTCGCCGCCGTCGTAGAGCCGGATCAGCTCGGCGGTGGCCAGCGCACCCACGATGTCACCCCCGCCCCCCATGCCGATAACCATCGGCCGCCGGGCACGACGCAGCAGGAGCTCGGAGTCACGCATCCCTCTAGTTGTACCGGGCCCTCGTGCCACAGACGTTTACACCGTGTCACACCGGGCGGCCAAACTCAGCCCGCACCGCGGGACTCGGCGACGCGGCGCATCGCGTAGCGAAACCAGCCGTCGCCGTACGGGACGTACACGCGGACCGGCACGCCTCTCACTGCCAGCGGTTCGAGGTCGTCGGTCCGGACGCCGAGCAACATCTCGAGGAGGGTGCCGGGGAGGGCCGGGAGGAGCGCTTCGCGGATGACCGGGTCGTGGGTGCCGAGCGATAGCGTGACTCCTTCGGCGCGGAGCGAGTACGCCAGGTCGATGAACGCGATGTCGGTGGGGTCGCCCCATGCGTGGGCGAGCTCAGGGGTCTCGACGTACGCGCCCTTGACCAGGCGGATCGGCACCCCGGCTTCGGCGAGCTTCCGTGCGTCCTCGGGGGTCCGCCGGAGGTTGGCCTGAAGCGTGGCCGCCACCGGCCCGCCTCCGCGCGCCACGGCCAGCACTGCGTCCAGGATCCGGTCGGCTCGCGCGATCTGCTCGGCCCCGACCTGAATCCGGGCGCCGGCCGGGAGCGCCGCCGCGATTCGGTCCAGGCGTCGGCGCGCGCCGTCGCCCACCTCGTCGATGCCGATGTGGGAGAGGTCGATCGAAAGGTACGTGCCCGGTGGCGCGTCTGTCGCGAGTCGCCCGGCGAGCGCGACGTACGCGTCCGCGACCCGGTCCGCCTCGGCCGGGTCGGTGACGTTCTCGCCGAAGAAATCGATCGAGGACCGGACGCCGAGCGCGTCCAGTCGGCGCGCGGTGGCGAGCGCGTCGTCGGCCGTGGCGCCGGCGACGTAGCGGGAGGCGAGGCGGTACGCCACCCGTTCGCCACCGGGCGCGCCACGCACGGCTTGCTCAAACGTCTCGCTGGTCGCCAGCTTGAACAGAACCGGCCGCGGCAGGACTCTCATGGCGGTACGCATTCTGAGGCGTTGCTAGAGAAAGCACGGATAGCGGGCATTTTCCAGCACGCATCACTGGGAGAACGCTCCGCCCACGCCACCAACCACCCCACGCTCCCCGCACTCCCCTCTTCACACCGCAGGAGTAAGTCGATCGATTTAGTGCTATATTTCATCGGGGATGAGCTTGACGCCCGCAGAGCTCGAGGACTTCGTAGCCAACCTGGCCGCCACCCCCGACCGCTGGCGCCACCTGGTTCGCCACGCCAACGACGTCCGCGTCTACGAGCAGATCGTCGACGATGAGGACGTCAACGCCTGGGTGATCTGCTGGAGCGAGGACCAGGACACCGGTTATCACGACCACGACGAGTCGTCAGCCGCGATCGCGGTGATCTCGGGCCAGGTGCGCGAGGATCGCCTCCGGCTGGGCGATGAGCCCCGCTCGCGCGTGCTCGGGCCGGGGTCGGTGTTCACCGTGCCGGCGGTCGCGATCCACCGCGTGCTCCACGCCGGCGACGGCCCGGCGGTCACGATCCACGCCTACTCGCCCCCGCTCACCCGGAGCGGTGCCTACCGGATCGGACCGGACGGCGAGCTCGAGCGCGAGCTGCTCTCCACCGAGGACGAGCTCCGCGCCGAGCCGGCGCTCACCTGAACGCACCCCCCGCCGCGACCCTCATAACATCAGCGTCGGTGACGGGAGTCGGACGCTACGTGAAGTTCACCGCGCAGCCAGGCCGCGGCCAAGAGGCGCTCGACGCCTCGCTCGAGCAGCTCCAGACCGACGAGGGCAAGGCTCACATCGCCGAGATCATGGCCCTACTGGCCGGCACGCCCGAGCTGACCGAGGTCGAGCCACTCGGCGGCGTCGGCTACCTTCCGGGCGGCGCCGGCTACACGCACGTGAACCTCGAGGACGTCGAGGACATGGCGAAGCGGTTCGGGCTAGGCGAGCAGGGCGAGGCGCGATTCGCGAACCGGCCGCTCGGCGCGGTCCGCACCGGCCTCAGCCATCAGCGTCTGCGCCCCGGCGTGCGCCAGGCATTCGGCCACCACCACCAGCACGCCGAGGAGGTGTTCGTCGTGCTCGCCGGAGGCGGCCGGGTCAGGATCGACGACGAGATCCGCGACGTGCGCCCGCTCGACGCGATCCGGATCGCGCCCGACTCCCCGCGGGCGTTCGAAGCCGGACCCGACGGGCTCGAATTCGTCGTCGTCGGGCCGCACCACGCGGGCGACGCCGTGATCGACTCGAACTTCTGGCCGGCAGAGGAGACGTGAGCGCCTTCACGTTCACGAAGGTCCACCACGACGGCCGCGACGACGAGGTCGCGGTCGAGGAGCCGCTCGAGATTCGCGTCGACGGCCTCCCGCTCGTGATCACGATGAGGACGCCGGGCCATGACGAGGAGCTCGCGCTCGGGTTCCTGTACGGCGAAGGCCTGATCGACAGTCCGCACGCGGCGGGCCCGACCGAAGATTTCGCGAACAACACGGTCGAGGTCGCCGGGCCGCTGACGCGCGACCCCGGCGAGCGCCGCTTCTACACGACGTCTTCGTGCGGGGTGTGCGGCAAGGGCGCGCTCGAGGAGGTCGCAGTCCACAGCGCTCCGCTGCCGGCCGGGCCCACCGTTCCCCGGTCGTTCCTCGCGGGCCTGCCGGACAAGCTCGAGCAGCCGGCGTTCGAGCGCACCGGCGGCGTCCACGCCACCGGCCTGTTCGAGCCGACCGGCGCGCTGGTGCTGACCCGCGAGGACGTCGGGCGGCACAACGCGATGGACAAGGTGATCGGCCGCGCGTTGCTGGATGGCTTCGTCCCGCTCGGCGAACGGATCCTGTGCGTCAGCGGCCGCCTGTCGTTCGAGCTCGTGCAGAAGGCGGCCGTCGCCGGCGCCCCGATCCTCGTCGGCGTCGGCGCACCGAGCTCGCTCGCTGTGTCACTGGCCGACGACCGCGGGATGACGCTGTGCGGGTTCACCCGGCGCGGCCGCACGAACGTCTACACCCATCCCGAACGCGTGCTGGACGGCTGATTTTGGGCCGCTTCGCGGCTGGACGCCGCCGCAGGCGGCCCAAAATCTCACGGAGCGGCCAGCTCCGCCAGCCGCTCGACTTCCTCCTCCGACGACCACGCGCCGACCGCCGCGCGCACCAACCCGAACGCCGGGATGCTCCGGACGATCACGCCCTCGCCGGCCAGCCGCGCCACCTCGGCGTCGGGGTCCTCGGCCGCCCACGAGACGAGCGTCGAGCGCCCGCGCGGCCATACCGACAGCCCGCGCTCGGCGAGACGGTCGGCGAGGCGCGCGGCCAGCGTCGCAGCACGCTCGTGCACCCAGTCCCAGCCCGCCTCCTCGAACACGCCGAGCGATGCGGTCGCCCAAGCACTGCGCATCCCGGCCGGGAAGCCGTGATCGAAGCGCTTGACCCCTTCGGCCTGCTCGAACTCGAGCGCGTTCGCGGCGTCGGCCACCGAGCCGTAGCCGGGCCACGGCACGAGTAGATCGTCGAGCCGGTCGGGCCGCACGAACAGCGCGCCGCTGCCCTCGGGACCGCACAGCCACTTCTGTCCGGAGCCGGCGTAGAAGTCGCAGCCGAGCTCGTGCACGTTGATCGGCACCGCCCCGAGGGCCTGCGCCGCGTCGAGCAGCAGCGGCACCCCGGTGGCGACGAGGGCGGGGACGTCGGCGACCTCACCGCCGACCCACGAGACGTGCGAGCAGGCGACCAGACGGGTCGTGCTCGAGACCGCGCCGGCGAGCTCGGCGAACGGGACGACACGGATTTTGACCCCGTGGCGCCGGCGGGCCCGCCCAAGCGGCGCGAGCAGCCCGGGGTGCTCCTGGTCGGAGGTGACGATCTCGTCGCCGGCGCGCAGGTCGAGACCCGAGATCACGGTGTTGACGCCGTCGGTCGTCGAGCCGGTGAGCGCGACTTCCGAGGAGTCGCAGCCGAGCACGTTGGCATAGCCCGCACGGGCCTGACCGGCGAGGCCCATCAGCTCTTCGAAGTACGGCCGCCCGCAGCGGCCGAGGTCGGTCTCGGCCTCGATCCGGCGGTGGACCGCCTCGGCGGCGGCGCGAGGAATCGGGCCTTCGGTTCCAGCGTTCAGGTACGAGAGGCGCTCGAGCACCGGGAACTGGGCCCGAAAGGTGGTTGGGTCGGTGGCGGAGGTCGTCGCTTCATTCATACCCGTATTCTGTCGAGCCGCATGTGCTTCGACTTCGACGCCCGCCCGCCGGCGCCGCCCGAGGACCTGCTGCTCGCCCCGATCGCCGGTGGCGCGGGGGCAGAGGTGCTGGAGCTCACCTCCGCCGACGGCACGCATTTCTCGGCCGCAATCGCGGAGGCCTCGGCGGACCGTGGCGCCGGCGTGCTGATCTTCCCCGATGTCCGCGGCCTCTATCCCTTCTACTCCGAACTGGCCGAGCGGTTCGCGCAGGCCGGTTACCACGCGATCGCGATGGACTACTTCGGCCGGACCGCCGGCCTCGGTCCGCGCGACGAGGAGTTCGAGTACATGCCGCACGTCCAGCAGCTGACGGTCCCGGGCGTCCAGCAGGACGCTGCCGCCGCGATCGCCGCTTTGCGCGAGCGGACGGGCGCAAGCAAGACCGCCACCGTCGGCTTCTGCCTCGGCGGATTCGAGTCGTTCCTCGCGGGTGCCGACATGCCCGACCTTGCCGGCGTGATCGGCTTCTACGGCGTACTCACCGGCTCGCGGTTCGGCGTCGACGGCCCGCTCGAGCGCGCCGGCGACATCCGCGCGCCGCTGCTCGGGCTGTTCGGTGGCGCGGACCAGGGGATCCCGGTCGAGCAGGTCGAGGAGTTCGACGCCAAGCTGACCGAGTCGGGGCTCGATCACGAGATCCACGTCTATCCCGGCGCGCCGCACTCGTTCTTCGACCGGCGCTACGAGGACTACGCGGAAGCGTGCGAGGACGCCTGGCGCAGGATGCTCGGATTCCTCGAGAGCCAAACGGCCTGAACCGCCCCGGTTCGCGAGCCGCACGGCCCGACCGCCCGTCCCGCGGCGCCCCATGTAAAACGCAGCAAACCTCCGCCCTCCGCACCGCAAAGGCAACATAAGCGCCCCCTCGATGCTTATATTGCCTCTGCGCCTCGGCTAGAGGGAGTTTGCCGCGAAATACACCGCGCCTAGCCCGATGAGGCCTTGGCGCTCTCGCTCTCGTCAGCAGATGCCTTGGCGCTCCCGCTCTCGCTCTCCTCAGCGGACGACTCGCCACCGTCACCCTCCGCGAGCTCGCGCTTGAGCACCTTGCCGGTTGGATTGCGCGGCAACTCGTCGAGGAACACGATCTCGCGGGGGACCTTGTAGTTCGCGAGGTTGTCCTTGACGTAGTCCTTGATGTCGTCCTCGGTGAGCTTGGCGGCCTTCTGCAGCACGACGAACGCCTTGAGTCGTTGCCCGAACTTCTCGTCCTCGACGCCGATCGCCGCCACCTCCTGGATCGACTCATGCGCGGCGAGGAGCTCCTCGACCTCCGCCGGGAACACGTTCTCGCCGCCCGAGACGATCATCTCGTCGTCGCGCCCGTCGATGTAGAGGCGACCATCGGAGTCGAAGTGGCCGACGTCGCCCGAGGACATCAGGCCCGCGACCATGTCCTTGTTGCCGCCCCCGGTGTATCCCTCGAACTGAGAGAAGTTGCCGACGAAGATCCGGCCGGTCTCACCCTGCTCGACCTCCTCGCCTTCCTCGTCGAGGAGCTTGACGACCGAGCCACGGACGACCTTGCCGACGCTGCTCGGCTCGGCGCGCAGATCCTCGGGCGTGGCGATCGTGGCGTACGCGATCTCGGTCGAGCCGTACAGGTTGTAGATCACCGGGCCGAACGCGCGGGTCGCCCGCTGGGCGAGGTCGGCGCCGAGGGCCGAGCCGCTGACGAAGATGATCCGGAGCGCCGAGGTGTCGCGCTGCTTGATCTGATCCTCGCCCAGGTCGACGATCCGCGAGAGCATCACCGGGACGACCACCATCGCGGTCGCGTGGTGCTCCTCGAGGCTGTCGAGCGTGACCTCGGGGTCGAAGCGCCGGCGCACGACGAGCGTTGACCCTAGGCCCACGCCGACGATCGCCTGCATGAACCCGAGCGCGTGGAACATCGGCACGCACAGCTCGGTGACCTCGCGGGCCTTGAAGGGCACCTTGCTCAACAGGCCGCCGATCAGCGACAGCGACCGCGGCTCTGACCGAGGGGCGCCTTTCGGCGTTCCTGTCGTGCCGCTCGTCAAGATCGTGATCCGGGGCCACTCGGCGGGCTTCGGCGGGGCGCTTCGATCGGCGCCGTCGATCAGCGCGTCGAGCGTGTCGTCGCCCGGCTCGTCCGCCCAGGCGCGGAACCGTCCCCGGGGGGGATCGTCGATCCCCGCGAGGATCTCCGAATACTCGTCGTCGTAGACGAGCAGGTCGGTTCCCTCGCGCTGCGCCACCTCGCGAATCTGGGGACCGGCGAACGAGGTGTTGAGCAGCACGATCCGCGCGCCACACTTGGCGGCGGCGAACACCGCCTCGAGGAAGCCCCGGTGGTTGCGCGCGAGGATCGCAACTCCATCGCCGGCCTCGAGTCCGTGCTTGCGCCATGCGTTGGCGAGCGCGTTGGTCCGCTCGTCGAGTTCCTTGTAGCTGAGCTCACCGCGCTCGTCGATCATCACGGCTCGGTCGCCGTGACGGAGCCCTCCCGCCACGACCGCGCCACCGAGCAGGCCGTAGCGCTGAAATCCGAGCAACAGCCGGCCGACCTTCTGGGGCGGCTCCGGGCCCAGCAGCCCGCTGCGAATGCACAGCGCCGCGAAGTACGCCTCGTCGCCGGCGCGCTCGGCCAGCTTGGTGGCGCCGTCGATCAGGCCCTTGGGGTCGAGCGCGGCGTTGATGATGGCCTTGGGGTCCAGGTTGACGATGGGACTCTCCTCCTCCTCCTCTTACTGCAGTGTCCGCTTCAGCCAATTCTGCTGACTCGGGAAGGTTCTTGGCGCAGTGGCGTCAGGTGTGGTGGGGCTAGACACCATGCCTACCGCGAGAACGCCCAGATTATTCGTGCTTGGCGCGATCTCACCGCCTTCGCCGCAGTCGCTGTGGCGATGAAATGGCGCCGCCGCCGACCCCACGCGGCGGCGGCGTCCCCATCGCTCCCCCGAACCCCATGAATCGTTTGCGACCTCATGGGTAGTAGACATAGAGATGGCGGGCAAGCTCATCACGCTGCCGCTGCGCGCTTCGCTGCGCTCAGCGCAACTCCTGACCCGCGCCACCGTTGAGGTTGCGGGGCGCACGTTGTCGATCGCCGAGTACGCGATCGGGGTTGTTGCGCCCGGCCGCTTCGATCGCGCCAGCGACACGGCGAACGGCGCGCCGGCGCCCCAGCACCACCACGACGAGCCGGCCGAGGCGCGGCGCGTCGTGCCCCGTGCACCCACGGCGACGCCACGGGCACCAACCACCACGCCCACCCAACCGGCAGCAACGACCGCGCGACCCGCGCCACCGGCTGCGCGGCACGCGCCACCGGCCGAGCCGCCCGCGCCACTCACGCGGCCGACTCACGTCTCCGAGGAGCCCGAACTGGTCGAAACCTCCGCCGAACCCGGTGCTGAGGACGGCGCCGGCGCGACCATCACGGTGCAGGAGCCGTGGGCCGGCTACGGGCAGATGAAGGCCCGGGACGTGATCGACCGCGCGAGGCTCGCGAGCGTCGCCGAACTCGCCGCCATCGAGTTGTACGAGGCTCGGCACCGCGCCCGCCAGACCGTGCTCGCCGCGGTCGAACGCCAGCTAAAGCTTGCCGACGTCGGCCGCCCGGCCTGACCCTCCGGCCCTCCCGACCCTCCCGACCCTCCCGACCCTCCCGGGCCGCCAGCCTGCACCTAGCCCCGTCGACGAAAGGAAAACCGACATGCCTGATCCCACGACCCTGAACCAGCGCGACGCGAAGCTCGTGAAGTGGCTGGGCGAAGCCCACGCCAAGGAAGCCGAACTCGAGGCGGATCTGGCCACCCACATCTCGCTCACCGAGAAGCCGGCCTACAAGAAGCGTCTCCAGGCGCACCTGAAGGAGACCCGCGACCACAAGCGCCGCGTCGCCGCGCAGATCAAGAAGCTCGGCGGCCCGACCGGCCAGGGCCTGCTCAACCTCACCGGGACCGTCGGCGAGGTCGCGGGCAAGACCGTCGCCGCGGTCAAGGGGCAGGTTGGCGTCGCTCGCGCCCTCGTCAGCGACCAGGCCGAGACCCATCTGCGCAATGCGCAGGACGAGCTCCGCGAGGAGCACACCGAGATCGCGATCTACACCCGCATCGAGGTTCTCGCCACCGAGGTGGGTGACCGCGAGACGGCGCGGCTGGCCCGCGACATCCGCCGCGACGAGGAGCGCATGGCGAAGTACCTCGCCGCCGAGTTGGGACGACTCGTGAAGGACGTGGTGCGCGCCGAGATCCCGCGCGATCAGCGCGGGACCACCTCGTCGCGCTCGCGCTCGGGCCGGGCGTCGGGCAAGCCCGCCGGCCGCTCCACCGGCCGCTCCCGGACGCCGTCCCGCGCAACGAAGCCGTCCCGTGCGTCGAAGCGCGGCACGTCCGCGCGCTCACGCGCTACCGCGTCCACCCGCACCCCGCGCAAGCGCGCCACCGCCGCACGCAGCTGACCGCCGCGGACAGCGGCGGCCCGGCTGGACTCGAGTCCAGCCGGGCCGCCCGGCGCGCGTGTGAGGTCGGGCACGCGAGCCACCTGTGTCGCGCTCTGTTGCGCTTGCCCCCTTGTACGCCTCGGCGGCTCGCCAGCCTCCGAGGCTCATCGGGCACGAGCCTAGGAGAGCGTTACCCGACCCGTGTTGTCGACCGGTGAATATCGGAGCCGCAATCCGCATCGCGGCGTTGGAAATTCGGTGTATCCGGGTAAACCAAAGCTGTCGTCGTCGAGGGAGAGACCGATGTTGACCGACACCCACCTTGGCCTTGCGGACCCACACGAGGGCGAGCAGCACTCCGGCCTGATCTGGTTCGCCGAAGAGTGCATGACCAACGGCGCGCCGCTCGAGACCTACATCATGCATGCCGAGAGCATCGGCGACCGCGAACTCGCGACCTTCTTCCGTCGTGCGCTCGCCGAAAGCCGCCGCGTGAAGCCCGACGAACGGCGGCGCTGGAACCGCCGGACTCGCGGCGACCGCCGCCGCCGCTAATGAACCGTCCATGGCTAACGAAGCGTCAGGTCAACCGCCGCGGCTAGACGGATCAGCTCGAGGCAGTCGATCGCGCGCGGCCAGCCTGAGCCCGGCACCGACCGGCACGATCGTCTGCGTCAGCTCCGGCTCGGCCTCGATCAACTCGGTGAACTCGACGAGCTCATGCGCGTGCGACTCGACATTGTCGACGGCAAGTAGTCCCCCCGGCGCGAGCGTCCGCACCAGCTCGCGGAGGTACCCGGGATACGCCGGCCGCTCGGAGTCGAGGAACACGAGCTCCCACTCGCCGTCGCCGGACCGCTTGAGCGTCGCTGCCGCGTCCTCGGTCCGGAGGTCGACCCGATCCTCCAGCTCGGCGCGGCCCAGGTTTTCGCGTGCGAGCTCGGTGCGGACAGCGTCGACGTCGACGCTCACCACGGCTCCGCCGGTGGCCTGCGCGGCGTCGGCGAGCCAGATCGTCGAGTAGCCGTTGGACGTGCCGAGTTCGAGGATCCGCCGCGCCCCGGTGGCGCGGATCAGTACACCGAGGAGCTCCGCGGTAGCCGGCTCGACGTTCCGGAACCGTTCGAGCCGGTCGCTACGCGCCTGGTCGTGGGCGTGGCTGACGGCGTACAGCTCGTCGGCGATCCGGCGTCGGGCCTCGTTCATCGACGCGGCACACTACGCGACGAGCTCGAGCTCTTCCGGTACCAGATCGGGGGGCCGGACGTCCTCCAGGCGATCGACGTCCGCGAGCGCGGGGAACAGGCGGCCCCAGGTGACCGCGAGCAGGATCGTCATCACGCCGCCGCCGACGACCGCCGGGATCGTCCCGACCAGGTAAGCGGCGAGCCCCGACTCGAACGCGCCGAGCTGGTTCGAGGCGCCGATGAACACCATCTCGACCGCGTTGACGCGCCCGCGCAGCCGGTCGGGCGAGGCGAGCGCGACCGTGGTCGAGCGGATGTTCATGCTGTAGAGGTCGACGAAGCCGCTGACTCCGAGCGCGAGCAGCGAGATCACGAACACGCGCGAGAGGCCGAACACGATGATGCTCGCGCCGTACAGCCCGACCACGATCAGCAGCGTCCGCCCGGCGTGTCGCCGTAACGGGTGCCGGGTGAGCCAGGCCGCCGCCAGCAACGCCCCGATCGCCGGCGCGGCGCGCAGGACTCCGAGGCCCGTGGCCCCAACGTGCAGGATCGAGCGCGCGAACACCGGCAATAGCGCCACCGCTCCGCCGAACAGCACCGCGAGCAGATCGAGCAGGATCGCCCCGAGCAGGACCTGCGTCCGCCGCACGAAGCGCAGGCCCTCGAGCACGCTCTCGATGGTTGCCGGCTGCACACCGCCGCCCTCGTCGACATCGGCCGCCGCACCCGGATGCATCGCCATCACAACAGCGCACGAGACCACGCACGAGCCGGCTGCGAGCAGGTACACGAGCGACGGTGAAACGCCGTACAGCAGCCCGCCGAGCGCAGGACCGATCACCATGCCGGCCTGACTGGCGATTGAGCGCAGCGTCATCGCATTCTGGAGCAGGTCGACGCCGACGAGCGTCGGCGGCATCGCCCGCGCGGCCGGCCAGCCGAGCGCCATCGCGATGCCGGCGCCGACGGCGAGCGCCAGGTACGGCCATACCTGGGTCGTTCCCGAGCCGCTGACGAGCGCCAGGCCGACGCTGATGCATGCTGCGAACAGCAGCGCGCCGGCGAAGATCAGCCGGCGGGGCACGCGATCGGCCAACTGTCCGGCCGGTAGCGCGAGCACGAACAGCGGCACGAACTCGGCCAGCCCGATCCAACCCAGATCCAGTGCGCTGCGATGGAGGGCGTAGACCTCCCAGCCGATCACCAGCTCGATCATCTGGAGGCTGATGCCCATCCCGAGCAGGGCCAGCCACCAGAGGCGGAAATCGCGCTCCTCGAGCGCGGGCCCGAGACCGTCTCAAGGCACCGCTGCGACCAGGGGCATCCGACTCAGCCTACCCAGGCTGAGTCCGACCGGCCCACCAGGCCCGCGGCAAGATGGAGCTCAAGACTCCGGTGGCCCCGCGCCGGCGGACGAGCGAGTCGATCGCCGCCGCCACCAGAAGCACGATCGCCGTCGCGATGAACTGGCCGGCCGCGCTGATGCCCATCAACGCGAGGCCGTTGTACACAACTCCGATCACGAGCCCGCCCAGCAGCGCGTGGAGCGGCTTGCCGCGGCCGCCGAACAGGCTGGCCCCGCCGATCACGGCCGCCGCCACTGCGTACAGCGTATAGGTCCCCCCGTCGACGCCCGTCGAGACTGACCCCAGGGTAGACGCGTAGACGAGTCCGGCGAGCCCTGCGGTCATAGCGCTGAACACGAACGCGAGTCTGCGCACGCGCTGCACGTTGATGCCGGCGCGACGGGCGGCCTCGGGATTTCCGCCGATGGCGTACATGTACCGCCCGAGCCGCGTTCGAGCCAGGAAGATGGAGTACAGAAGCAGCACGATCCCGACGAACGGAACCACGTACGGCACGCCCTTCAGCGGGGTCAGCAGACCGCGGTTCTCGCTGCACACGTAGACGAGGAGGATTCCGCCGACCGCGGCAGCGCCGATCTGGAACAACGTGATGCTGAGCGGCGGCGCACTCAGCCCTTTTGCTCGGCGGTGCGCCGCGCGGCGTATCGATACCGCCGCGTATATCGCGATCACCACCACCAGGCCGATCCAGCTCGCGGCAACGCTGAGGTTGGAGTTGACCAGCTTGAAGACGGGGCTCGAGGTCGAGACCGAGATCACGCCGCCGACCGCCTGCTTGTCGATGTTGGCGAGCTCGATCAGGATCCCCTCGAAGAAGAGCAGGCCAGCGAGCGTGACCACGAACGATGGGATGTGGAGCCTCGTGATCAGGCTTCCCTGGACGTAGCCGATTCCCGCGGTCACTCCGATGCCGCAGATGATCCCGAGCCACCACGGGAAGTTGACCGGGGGAGCGATCAACTCGGCGATCACCATCCCGCCGACGGCGAGCACGAACCCGACCGAGAGATCGATTTCAGAAAGGATCAGAGCGAAGATCTGCGCGGCGCCGAGCAGGATGTAGATCGACGCCTGCTGGAACAGATTGACCAGGTTGAGCGCGGAACCGAACCGGGACCGCTCGATCTGGAAGAAGACGATGATGATGATCAGGCCAGCGACGACCGGAAGCGCGCCGCTCTCGCCGCTCTTGATGCGTCGCCACTGCGCGCGCAGGTAGTCGCCGAGCGAGTCGGCGAGTACCTCAGGCGCGGCCGTTACGAGGTCCGCTGGGGTCTCAGGAGTGGCCTCGTCCTCGTTCAGCTCGGTCGAGAGTGGCGGCTCCTCGATCTCGGACGGCACACTGGGGCTCGAGAACTCGTCAGGCATCACACGCCCTCCTGTCCGGCCGAGCGGGGGACCGCCGCGGTGTCGACTGCGCGCGACGAGCGCCCGGTGGTCATGTAGTCGACGACCGTGCTGGGGTCGAATTCCGAGACTGGACCTTGCGCGACCATATTTCCCAGATACAGGATCACGACACGGTCCGCGACCGCGAACACATCGTTCAAGTTGTGGGAGACGACCAGAACGGCGACGCCCTGGGACGCGAGCCGCTTGATGAGGGTCAATACCGTCCTCGTCTGCGAGACGCCCAGGGCCGCCGTGGGCTCGTCCATGATCACGAGCTTCGCCTTTGACATCACCGCCTTGGCCACTGCGACTGACTGCCGCTGCCCGCCTGACAGCGACGCCACCGGCTGGCGGATCGACCTGATCGTCTTGACCGAGAGCTCCTCCAGCGTCTGCTTGGCAGTCGTCTCCATCTTCCCCTCATCGAGCAGCCCGCGCTCGAGCGGCTCGTGACCGAGGAACATGTTCTGGACGATGTCGAGGTTGTCGGCAAGCGCCAGGTCCTGATAGATCGTGGTGATTCCAACGGCCTCGGCATCGCGCGGCCCGTGGAAATGAACCGGCTTTCCCTCCCACACGATCTCGCCCTCGTCGGCCGGCCACAGGCCGGCGATCGTCTTGATCGTGACCGACTTGCCGGCGCCGTTGTCGCCCGCCAGCGCCGTCACCTGGCCTGGCGGGATCTCGATGTTGATCCGCGTCAGTGCCTGCACCGGGCCGAACCGCTTTGTGACCCCCCGAAGTTCCAGCAGCGGCGCGCCGTTCGAGCTGCTCGTGGCTGAGACCGGCTCGGTCGCGGGGCTGTCCGAAGTGCTCATCGTCCTCCCAATGTGCGTCGGGCCCCTCCGGTGCGCCGGAGAGGCCCATACACACTATCGCTTCGACAGGATTCTTAGGGTCAGCCCGAGATCCCCGCGGCCTTGCAGTCGGACGCGTATTTCCCGGAGCAGAGCTGCGCCGCCGGCACGAAGTTGTCCTTGATGACGGTGTCGTTCATGTTCGTCGGCGTGACCCACTCGGGAACCAGCAGCGAGGAGGGCACCGACACGTGGGTGGTCGGGTCGACGGTGTTGGCGTTCAGCAAGCTGGCCGGCGCCGTCTTGCCGGCCCGGAGGTACATCGCGAGCGCGATTGCCGCCTGCGCCTCCAGGTAGATCGGCTTGTAGACCGTTCCGCACTGGTAGCCGGAGAGGATGTTCTGGAGTCCGGTCAGGGTCGCATCCTGGCCCGTCGTCGGGAACGTCTTCGGCTTGACGCCGTGGGCCTGCAGGAACGAGATGATCGGCGCCCCGTTCTCATCGTTCGGGATCACCGCCGAGTTGATGCCGTGATGCGCGGTGTAGGCGCCTTCGAACTCGGTCAGAGCGACAGGCGGCATCCATGTCCCCGCGGGGCGGGCGGCGAGCGTGTACTTTCCGGACTGGAAGTAGGACGCGAGGACCCCGTTGTAGCCCTGGGCAAACAGCGTGGCGTTGTTGTCGGTCACTGCGCCTGCCATCACGACGACGTTCGGCTTGGCCACGTGCCACGCATTGACGCACTGCACGAAACCCGAGCCGATCAGCTGACCGACGTGCACGTTGTTGAAGCTGACGTAGTCAGCCGTGCCCGCCGGCGCACCGAGGGTGAGCCGGTCGTAGTCGACGACCGCGACGCCGTGCGCCTTGGCATATCGCTGCACGGTCACGCCGGTGCCCGAATCCTCCGGGTCGATCAGCAGGACGGTCGCGCCATTGGTGATGGCGCTCTCGGCATCAGTCACGAACGTCGAATCGCTGCCGAGCGCATTCTCGACGGTCATGTCTCCGCTTGGCAGACCTGCGGCCGCCGCCGCCTTCTTCAGGTACGGCGCATCGAACTCGACGTACCGCGTCGAACTGGTCGTGTCCGGCAGGATCGCCGCGACCTTGCCCTTGCCCTCCGCGGTCAGCGGCTTGAGGGCGTTCATCGCGGAGAAATCGTTCGTGAACGATGTCACCGAGATGCTCGGCGCAGCGGCCGCAGACGACGATGTGCTCGTCGCGCTGGTGGCGCTGGCGGAACTTGTACTGGTGGTGGTACTGCTGCTCTTGGAGCTGCCACATCCGGCAGCCACTACCGCAACAGCAATAGTTAAGACACACACTCGTAAGTAACGAGTACTCATACCTGCGCGCTCCTCTCAATCGGCGCGAAACGTCGACTAGTAACAGTTCTCGCCGGTCCTCCACCCCGGCCAGAAATACACTGGCAAACCGCAACGCCGCCGTCCACTGCGATTAACAGACCATAAACATCGGGTCGATTGGCTCGGCTGGTGCGGCGCACCGCCGGTGGCCCCGGCAGGGCAGCTACACGGACGGTTGCCGCGGCGGACTGCGTGCGATGTCGATCAGGAAGGCACCTCTCTTACTCCCGGGGAAACTCGCATCAACTCGGAGGCTTGCAGCTTGTTCGAAGGGTCCGTTGCACGGCAGGGCCTCTGCCGAGCGGATTTGAGCGCGTGGTAGTCAAAAAGCCGCGAGGAGGAGGCGGTTCGCACGCTAACACCCCGGAATATGTCGCGTCAAGCCATGAAATGTTTGCCTGTTTTAGCCGTTAGCAAGCCAAAAAGCGTGAATCGTCGGCTAGGCTGCGCGCGTGGCCCAAACTTCGGACCTGGGGCTCGCCCCGGCAACCGCTCACACCCTCCTGCGCGCGCATCTGGTGACGATGATCCGCGACGAGGGCCCGATCAGCCGGTCGCAGCTCTCGCGCGCGATCGGATTGCCACGGAGCACGACGACGGCGCTCGTCGCCGAGCTGCTCCAGGAGGGGCTGATCGACGAGGCGCCGGCCCGCAGCGGCGGCGCCGGATCGGGCAGCGGGCGCCCGGCGACGCTGCTGTCGCTGCACCGGCCGGCCGGCCTCGTTGCCGGCTTCGACTTCGGTCACCGCCACATCCGCGTGGCGGTCGCGACGAGCGAGGGCCAGATCCTCGCTGAGGAGAGCACTCCGATCGACGTGGACGGCGACGGTGGGAGCGCGCTCGACTCGGCTCGCGAGCTGTTCGCCCTCGTACTCGACCGCGCCGGGGTATCGGCCGGCGACATTCGCGCGGCCGCGGCCGGCATCCCCGCGCCGCTCAACAACCGCACCAACCGCGTCGGCTCTCCGACGATCCTCCCGAGCTGGGCCGACCTCGACCCGACCGAGGAGCTCCGGCGCCGCACCGGCCTGAGGTTCACGCTCGGCAACGACGCCGCCTTCGGCGCGCTCGGTGAGATGGCCTACGGCGCCGCCCGCGACTTCAATGACTTCATCTACGTCAAGGCCTCGAACGGGATCGGCGCCGCGCTCGTCCTGGGCGGCCAGCTGTACCGCGGGTCTCACGGGATGGCCGGTGAGATCGGGCACACCCAGATCGACCCCACCGGAGCCTGGTGCCGGTGCGGCAATCGCGGCTGTCTCGAGGCCACCGTGTCGATCGACGTCGTGCGCCGGCAGCTCGAACCTCTCGGCCTCGATCCGCTCAAGCCCGATGACATGGAGCACCCGGTGGCGACCAAGGTCCTCGCCGAATCGGGTCGCACCGTCGGCGTCGTGATCGCCAACCTGTGCAACACGCTCAACCCTGAGGCGGTGATCCTCGGCGGCGACCTCGCGTCGACCGGCGCCCACTTCACCGCCGGCGTGCAGGACTCGGTCCGCCACCTCGCGCAGCCCGGGCCGGCCCACACGGACGTGATCGCGACCAGCCTCCATGGACGAGCCGAGTTGCTCGGGGCGGTCGCCTGCGCCGCGGCGACGCCGGTTCCGGCCCAGCCGGCTTGAACGCGCCGTGACGTTCGCCCCGCTCCGCACGTAGTCTCACTGGAGAGCCGTTGTCCTGCTCAAACGCATCCCACTTCCGCACGATCGTCGCGCTCGCGGCGGTTCTGACGTCGACCGGCGGTGTTCTCGCCGCATGCGGGTCCACCACGGCGCGGGCGCGCCCGGTATCCACCACCAGAGCCGCTGACACCACCGCGGTGGGGTCGTCGCCGATCGTGCACAAGCGCCTTGCCCGGCCGGTCAAGCTCAGGCCGGTGCATGTGCCCCCGCGGCGAGTCGCAGGCCCCCATTCGCGTGCGAACCCGACTTCCCCGTCACGCGTCGTACCGACCGCACCGTCGCGCGTCGCCGTACCGGCCGCGCCGTCACGTACCGTCCCGACAACGCCCTCGCACGTCGTCTCGACCACGCCTTCACAGGCTGCCCTCCAGAGCACCCCGTCGGGCTCCGTCCCCGTTCCGCCGCTCGCGGACGGCGCGCCGGTCAATTAGGCCGCGCGCGGCGTGAGGTCCAGGTCGCCGCTCTCGAACACGACGCCGATCGGGTCGAGCACGACCCGGCGCGGGCCTTCCTCAACGCCACCCGCCACGCTCGCCACAAGCCCGAGCCCGGAGGCGATTCGGACGACCTCCTCGCCCGACCCTGGCGCGCAGTACACCGCGAACCCGCAGCCCATGTTGAACGTCGAGTAGGCGGCGGCCGCCGACATCTCGGTCTGTTCGACCAGGAACTCGAGCACCTCGGGAACTTCCGGCAGCCGCGCCAGCGTGTAGGTCAGCTCGCGGCGCGGACGCATCAGCTTGAGCAGCCCGTGTCCGGTTATGTGGCTGAGGTAGTGGACGTCAACCGAGCTCTCAAGCAGCGCGCGGACGAGCGCGGCGTACATCGGCGTCCGGTCGAGTAGCGCGTCGCCGAACGTCCTCCCGCTCGGAAGCGGCGTCCGGTAGCCATCTGGCAACCCATCCGCGACCCGCCGCGCCAGCGAGGAGCCGTTGGCGTGAAGGCCGTTGCTCGCGACGATCACGATCTCGTCGCCGCCCGCCAGATCGGCCCCGAGGATCGGCGGCCGTCCGGGAGGGACGATGCCGACGGAGCTGCCCGCGAGCTCGATGTCCTCGGTCGCGACGAGCCCCGGCAACGACGGCGACTCGCCGCCGCCCCACGTGGCGCCGGCGTCCACGCACGCCTCGCGCCAGCCGCGGACGAGGCCCTCGTTCCGGCCCGCATCCGCGTACCAGTCCGATGATCCGGTCGCGAAATAGGCGTTCACGACGAGCGGGACCGCCCCGACGCAGCAGAGATCGTTGACGATCGCCGCCACCGTGTCGTAGGCGACGTTGTCGAACGCGCTCACGCCGAGTTGCTCCTCGACCTGGCGGGCGATGATCGACTTGGTGCCAAGGCCTTCGACGACGAACGCGAGCGTCTGACCGCCGGCTTCGAACACGAATGCCGGCTCCCCCCGCGACTCGTCCACCGCCCGCCCTCCGGACGCGGTCAGCAACCCCGAGGTGGCGAGCGCCTCGGTCAGCGCGTTGCGCTTGCCGGCGTCGAGGGCCTCGTAGTCGACGCCGGCGGCACGGTATGCGGAGCTCCCTGGCGTTTCGGTGTCGGCCACGCCCCGAAGGCTAATCGCCCGGTGGCGAGTCCGTCCCGATCAGTCCGTCGGCCACTCGTGGACCGGCGCGTTGCTGTGCATGTACTCGCGGTAGCGAGTCGTCATCTGCCGCAGCGCGTCGCCACGGTCCATCCGCTTGTCCTCGTACAGGTGATGGAACATCACGCTCTGCCAGGAGGCCCCGTTGCGGAGCGTCACGCACCGGCGCTCGATCATGTCGAGTAGCCGCCCGGAATCGCGCGAGTCGACTCCCCAGCGCTCGAGGCCCTCGTGCGCCAGCGGCAGCAACCGCCTGAGCACCAACTCGGCCGCCGGCACCTCGCCCAGCCCCGGCCAGTAGACGCGAGCGTCGATCCCCCCGCGCGCACCCGCGTGGAAGTTCTCCTCGGCGGCCGAGAACGACATCTGCGACCAGATGGGGCGCTCCGCTTCGGCGACCACCTTCAGCAGCCCGTAGTAGAAGGCGGCGTTGGCCACGATGTCGGCCACCGTCGGGCCCGCCGGCAGCACCCGGTTCTCGACGCGCAGATGCGGCTGGCCCCGCACGACGTCGTAGATCGGGCGGTTCCAGCGGTAGATCGTACCGTTGTGGAGGCGCAGCTCGCCGAGTTGCGGGACGTCGCCGCGCTCCAGCGTCTCGACCGGATCCTCGTCGTCGCAGACGGGCAGCAGCGACGGGAAGTAGCGCACGTTCTCCTCGAACAGGTCGAAGATCGACGTGATCCAGCGCTCGCCGAACCACACGCGCGGACGCACGCCCTGGATCTTGAGCTCCTCCGGGCGGGTGTCAGTCGCCTGCTCGAACACCGCGATCCTGGTCTCCCGCCACAGCTCCTTGCCGCAGAAGAACGGCGAGTTGGCCGCCACCGCGACCTGCACCCCCGCGATCGCCTGAGCTGCATTCCAGTACGCCGCGAACGCCTCGGGCTCGACCTGCTGGTGCAGCTGGACGCTCGTGCACGCAGCCTCGGGCGCGATCGTGTCCGCGTGCGTCGAGAGGCGCTCCACGCCGGCGATCGAGATCTCGAGATCCTCGCCGCGGGCGGCGAAGATCTGCTCGTTCAGCAGCGCGTACCGCGGGTTGGCGCTGAACACCTCGGCTCGCAGCTGCTCGGGACCGACCGTGGGGAGGATCCCGATCATCATCATGTGCGCGCCCACCGTCCGCGCCTTCTCCTCGGCGTCGTTGAGGCTCGCGCGGGCCTCGCGCTCGAGGTCGGAGAACACCTGGCCCTCGAGCAGCCGCGGCGGGACATTGATCTCCACGTTGAACTGACCGAGCTCGGTCTGGAACGCGGGGTCGGCGATCGCCTCGAGCGCGGCGGCGTTGATCAGCGCGGGCTCCCCGGCATCGTCGGTGAGATTCAGCTCGACCTCGAGACCGAACGACCGCCTCTCGGGATGGAACCGCGCCTCGGACAGCATCCGGGCGAACACGTCGAGGTTCGCCCGCACCTTCATGCGGTAGCGCTGCCGGTCCTCGCGGCTGAAGGTTCTTGCGGCTACCTCCTGGCCCACGGGGCGATTATCCGCGCACAGCAGTCCGACTTACAACCGCGGCGGCCGGGCTACAGCTCGTTCGATGCGATCTCGGCGCCTTCGACGAGCGAGCCCATCTTCAACCACATGACGCCCGGATCGACCAGCGACCACCGGATGAACGTCCCGAAACCGCAGTCCGTGCCGGCCATCAGCCGGTCCTTGCCGACGAACTGAGCGACCTGCACGAGACGATCGGCGACGAGCCGCGGATGCTCGACGTAGTTCGACTTCACGTCGATCACACCCAGGATCACGGACTTGTCGGCCGGGAGCTCCACGTCCCGGAACACGCGCCATTCGTGCGCGTGACGGGGGTTGGCACCCTCAACGTAGATCGTGCCGGCGTTGACGCCCAGCACGTGGTCGATGATGTCCGCGAGCGGGATATCGAGGTGGTGCGGAGTGCCGGTGTTGCCCCAGCACACGTGGAAACGGACCCGCTCGGGCGGGATTCCCTCGAGCGCGCCGTTCAGCGCCTCGACCGCGAGCGGGAGGTGGTGGTGCCAGTCCCCGACGCTGCTCCCGGCCGAGCGCGCGTGCGCCGCCATCGCCATGTCCGGCGAGTCGATCTGAAGGTTGAACCCGGCGTCGACGATCGCGCGGTACTCGTGGGAGAGCGCGTCGGCGCACGCCGCCAGGTACTTCTCGTGCGAGCCGTAGTACTGGTCGGGATAGTTGAACGCGATCTGCCCGGGGCTGATCGTCCCCATGAACGCGCTCGACGGATCGGCATCGCCCAGCGCGCTCTTGAACCGGGCGATGTCGCGATGAACCGCGTCCTTGTCGGTGAGCTCCACCGGACCGACGCAGTTGGAGAAGCCGAGGTGAGCCGTCTGCGGGTTCGCGAACAGCTTCATCGCGAGCTCGGGGAACGGGGCGACATCGTCGGACTGAAACTCGGAGGTGCCGGCGAACCCCGAGAACCGGTCACTGACGTAGGTGCTGAATCCGGGCTTGCTCATCTCCCCGTCGCTGATCACGTCTAGGCCGACCTCGCGCTGCTTGGCGACCAGATTCACCACCGCCTCGTCCATCTTCGCCTCGAGCTGCCCCTCGTCGACATCCTCGCCGTCCATTCGCGCCCACACCATGTCGGCAAGCTCGTCGGGGCGAGGCAGGCTGCCCGCATGTGTGGTCAAGATCCGATCTGCCATCACTCCACCTCTCTCGTCTCGGCTACGGCGCGCCCCGACTTCTACCGCACGCGGCGCCGGCAACGTGAGCCTGCGCGCTCCGGATCGCCGATCCGTGCGCGGATCGGCAAATCCGAGCCGGGGCGGGTGCCTAACCCGCCAAGGCCAGTATCCGCGCGACCGTCCGGTGCAGATAAGCGCCGGGGTGGCGCTTATCTGCACTCGGCGGTGGGCGCCGGGGGCGCGTTGGCGAGTTGAGCACCCGCGCGGCCGGATCCGCGATCCTTAGCCCATGCCCGACGATTCCAACGTCTTCGAAACCACCTCCTGGGAGCGCGACATCGGCGCGGCCCGGGGCACGCGGGTCGGTGCCGCCGCCGGCGCCCGCGAGCTCGGATGCACGCTCTATGAGCTCGATCCCGGCGGCCAGGCGTCGCCGTACCACATGCACCACGCCAACGAAGAGCTGCTGCTCGTGCTCGACGGCGTGCTCGAGCTGCGCACCCCCGAAGGGACTCGCGAGATCATCAAGGGAGCGGTCGTCGCCTTTCCCGCCGGCGCCGGCGGCGCCCATCGGCTCCGCAACGTGTCCGACTCTCCAGCCCGATACGTGATGTTCTCAACGATGCGATTCCCCGAGGTCGCCGAACAGCTCGACACCGGGACCGTGCTGGCGCTGAAGGGGCCGGCGGACGGCTGGGCGTTCCCGCCGGGCAGCGCCGGCGATTACATCGCGCTCACGGCGCAGGCTCTCGAAGCCGACTCGGCAACCTGACCCCGCCAACGCCACACCGCGCCACCGCCACACCGCGCCACCGCGCCACCGCGAGCCTTGCGCAGCTTTGACCCGCGTTGGCCAGCCCCTCCCGATTCCCTTTGTAAAAGTTTAGTGTTGTGTTAGCTTCGTGTTAGCGGAACCGGGTACAACCGAGTCGTGCCTTTCGAAGAACCCGGTCGCCGCGCGCCGTCGCGCTCGGCACGATGACCGCCTCCGGCTATGCCGCAGTCATCGCGCTGGCGAGCCTCGAAGGGGCGCTTGTGGCCCTGCCGAGAGCGGACGCGCTCGAGCCCCTGAGGACCCTGCGATCGCCGGCCTGGGCTGCCCTTCTACCCGGATCGATCGTGGTGGGCACCTTCCTACCGCTGGCGATGCCCTCGATGGCGCTCGGGCTCGTGTTGATGGCGGGCGTGATCACCCCGCTGCTCGCCATCATCGCCGTCCTCGAGGTCGTCCGCGGGCCCCGCGCCGCACTGCTGATGCTCGCGTTCGCGCTCGCGATGATCGCTGCGCTGATCAGTGGCTGGGCGGCCCAGATCTCGGCTACGGCGCTGACCGCGCTCGGATGCCTCGCCGTCGGCACGGCATTGGCACGGTTGATACCGCGTAGCTGGTTCGTGCTCGGCGTGGTCGGCATGTGCCTGGCGGACGTGGCGCTGCTGGCGTCGGGCGTGGGCGGCTCGGCTGCCCAGCTGATGGCCGCCGCCACCCGCGACGTTCACGGACCCGTGTTCAGCCAGGCGGATATCGGACGGGTCACGACCGACTACCCAGACTTGGTCCTCGCGGCCGTGCTCGGCGGATTCCTCGCCGGCCGGCACCGCCAGCTACTCGCCGCGGTGCTGGTAACCGTGCTCGGGGCGGCGTACGGATTGCTGCTGCTGCCGATCGCGCACTTGTTGCCGGCGACGGTGCCGATCGCGCTCACGCTCCTCATGCTCGAGGGCGTGGACGCACGTCGCGCCGCTAATCGGGAACGAACAGCCGCCCCTGCATCTGCTCTTCAGTCTGCGGGTTGAACTCCCACAGTCCCCTGAGCTGAGCGCGCAGGTCGGCCGGAAGGCGCTCCGCACCGTAGTGGTCGATCTCGACGAGGTTGCCGGCAGGGTCGCGCACGTACAACTGCACGACATCGCCGGGAAGCTCGACCAGGTGGTTGCGGAACGACGCACGGTCGAACGCGTCCCGGAGCTCGGCGGCCCGGTACACGGGCTCGAGATCGTCGACGGTGATCCCAAGGTGATGGTGGCTGGTCGGCTGTAGGTCTCGCTCGAACAAGTGCAGCTGCGTGCGGCCGAGCGCGAGCCACTGCACGGGCAGCCCGAAGTTGGGCGTCGCTATCGGCTCCGCCCCGAGCAGGTCGACGTAGAAGTCCACCGACTCCTGTAGATCGCGCGCGTTCACGCTGACGTGATTGATCCGGGCGCCCACGCCGTCAATGGTGGCACGCGGCGAGGGCGCTCGCGTAGAAGCCGAGGTAGTCGCTCCAGTGGCTATCCCAGTAGGCCTGGTCGTGTCCTCCGGACCACACGTGAAAGTCGACCCGCTCCCCGTGGTGGCGCAGTGCGTTGGCGAACGTGGTGTCGGCGGCGCGGAACGGATCCCGGGTCCCCACGTCGATCCACACCGCCGCCCCCCGGTAGGGATCGCCGTGCCGGGCGATCGCGATCAGGTTGTTCAGCGAGAAGTCCCTGGCATCGTCGAACGCGCCCTTGGGGGTCTGGGCCCCACTGACCCACATCGCGGGCGAGTGCCCCCCGACCGCGCAGAAGCCGCGCGGGCTGAGCCGCGCGAGGTCGAGCGCGCCGAAGCCGCCCATCGAGATCCCGCCGATCGCGATCCGATTCGGGTCAGCGCCCAGCTGCTTGACCGCTTCGGGGATCACCTCCTTGGTCACGTATGAGCCCCACGCGGCCCCTTCGCGGTTGTGCCAGTAGGAGTCGGTCCCCCCGTACGGGAACACGACGTCCGGAGCGCTCGACCCGAGCCGCGCAAGCGCCGTGTAGAACGCGCCGTCGAGATTTGAGTTCTGGTCCTGCCCGTTCCCGTGGAGAAAGATCAGCACCGGGCGCGGCCCAGCGCTCGTGCCGGCGGGAACTACAGCGGCGACCGGGAGCGACTGGTGCACGAGCGGGCTGTTGATCGTGAACCGGACTACGTGCGCCCCATGCGTATCCGTCCGCAGCGAGCGAACCACGAGCAGCACGGCGGCGGCGACAGCGGCCGCCGCTACCAGGAACACCACCAGCGCAACCACGCGCCGGCGCCGCGCCGTCCTCCGGCGATACCGCATCGACGACCGGGGTGCCTGCTGGAGAACCCCGAGGCGTCGAACAGGCTGCTGCCGCCCCATCGCTCCCAGTATCTCAGCCGCGCCAGCGGCTAGACAGCGTAGGCTGCGCGCCGTGAGCGGGCGCGAGACATTTACCGTCGCCGCGACCGGCGGCGAGCTCGGCGGTTGGCTCACCGGCGACGGCCCTCGCACGCTGCTCCTGCACGGCGGCCCCGGCCTGAGCTTCGAGTATCTCGACGAGCTCGGCGACGAGCTCGCGACAGATTTTCGCGTGGCCGCCTACCAGCAGCGGGGACTCGAGCCCTCGACCCTGCAAGGGCCGTTCACCGTCGTGCAGGCGGTCGACGACGCGATCGCCGTGCTCGACGGCCTCCACTGGGAGCGAGCGCTCGTCGTCGGGCATTCGTGGGGCGGCCAACTGGCGCTCCGGCTAACCGCCGACCATCCCGACCGGCTGCTCGCCGCGCTCGCGGTCGATCCGCTCGGGGTGGTCGGCGACGGCGGCCAGGCCGCGTTCCAGGCCGAGATGGGAGCGCGCACCGCACGCGTGGATCGCGAGCGCTCCCGCGAACTCGACGACCGCGCGATGTCCGGGGAGGGAACGCCCGAGGACTACCTCGAGTCGCTGCGGCTGGTGTGGCCCGCGTACTTCCCCGACCCCGACAACGTCCCCCCGATGCCGCCGATACGGATGTCGGTCGAGGCCTACTCGGGCATCATCAACGAGGTCACCGATGACACCGACCGGGTCGCCGCCGCGCTGGCCGGGACCGACGTGCCTTTCGGCGTACTCGCCGGCGCCGGCAGCCCGATGCCGTGGGGCCAGGCCGCCCGCGCCACCGTCGACCTCTCGCCGCACGCGTTCCTGAAGGTGATCCCCGCCGCCGGCCACTTTCCGTGGCTCGACGAACCGGGCTGCGTCCGCGCCGCGCTCAAGCGCCTCGCAGCTGCACGTTCCGGAGCTTGACCGGGTCGACAAGAAGGTCCATCTCGGTGACGCGGTCGCCGACGATCGTGAACGCGACCAGCGACACCACGCGATCGGGGAGAGACACAATCGCACCCGGCCTGCCGTTGACCACAGCGGGCCGCCCCAGATGCGCGAACGGCGCGCCGCGCTCGAGCACGATGGTCGCGACATCCCGAGCGCCGCTCACCAAGCCCGGGACCAGTGGACCGCTCAAGCCGGCTTCGGCCCGGAACACGACATCGGGATCGAGCACCCCGAGCAGCGCCTCGAAGTCCCCCTCCCGCGACGCTGCCAGGAACGCGTCGACGACCTTCCGCTGCTGATCCAGCGTCGCCGCATCCGGCGCGTGCGCACCCCGAACGCGCCGGCGCGCGCGGGAGGCGAGCTGGCGCGCCGCGCCGGCTTTGCGGTCGATGATCGGACCGATCTCGTCGAACGGGACGCCGAACATGTCATGCAGGACGAACGCGAGCCGCTCGGCGGGCGTGAGCGTGTCGAGGACGACCATCAACGCCACCCCGACGCTGTCGGCGAGCAGCGCCTCGTGCTCGGGATCGCCCGCGCGGTCCTCGAACAGGGCGACGACCGGCTGACCCGACCACTCGTCGATGAGATCCTCGTGGCGCGTCTGGCGAGCGCGGAGCATGTCCAGGCAGATGCGGCTGACCACCGTCGTCAGCCACGCGCGCATGTTGTCTACCTCCGCGGTAGCGGACCCGCTCAGCCGTAGCCAGGCCTCCTGCACCGCGTCGTCGGCCTCTCCCGTGGACCCCAGCATCCGCTGTGCCACCGCGCGCAGGTGGCCGCGGTTCTGCTCGAACTGCTCGGTTTGCCACTGCTGTGAGTCCATCGGTCACATCCTCTCGTCGCGCGTCGTCATCTGGGTGACGAACCGAACGGGACGAAAGTGACAGTCCCGCACGCATGGATCCCGCGACAGGAGGAATTGAACATGGATGCCATCGAGGCACACGGACTTCGAAAGACGTATCCCGGAAGAGTCGAAGCGGTCAAGGGAATCGACTTCCAGGTCTCCGAGGGCGAGGTGTTCGGGCTGCTCGGCCCGAACGGCGCCGGCAAGTCGACGACCGTGGGAATGCTCACCACGACGATCGTCCCGACCGCCGGAACGGCCCGGCTAGCCGGCCACGATGTGACGAAGTCGCCGCTCTTGGCCAGGAGCGTGTCGAGCGTCGTCTTCCAGGAGGCGGTCGTCGACCGCGGCCTCACCGGCCGCGCCAACCTCGAGCTCCACACGCGGCTCTGGGGCGTTCCGCCGACGAGAGCCAAGCGTCGAACACAAGAGCTCATCGAGACGCTAGGGCTCGCCGACCTCATAGACCGCCCCGTCCACACCTACAGCGGCGGCGAACGCCGGCGCCTGGAGATCGCGCGCGCCCTCTGCTCGGAGCCGCAGGTCCTGTTCCTCGATGAACCGACCGTCGGGCTCGACCCGCGGATCCGCCACGAGTTGCTCGACGTGATCGCCGGCCTGCGCGCGCGTGACGAGCTCACGATCCTGGTCACGACGCACTACCTCGACGAGGCGCAGCGCCTGTGCGACCGGGTGGCGATCATCCACGAGGGCTCGTTGGTCGCGCTCGACAGCCCCAAGGCGCTGCTCGCCCGGCTCGGCCGCGAGATCCTCGAGTTCCGAGTCGACGGCAGCGCCGAGCGGGCGCTGGCGACCCTGCGTGACCGAGGCATCGCGGCCGACGACGCGTTCGCGATCGGGGCGCGGATCACCGTCCCGCTCCACAAACATGCGGCCACCGAGGCGCTGACCGCGATCGACTCAGAGCACCTGCGCGCGTCCGAGATCGCGACGCGGGTCCCGAACCTCGACGACGTGTACCTGCAACTGACGGGCGGCGCCCTCCGCGAGGCCGCGTGAACGCGCCGAACCCGAGAACCCAAGAACCCAAGGAGTGACACACCCATGTCAGCCATAGCCGAAGCCGCACCCGTAACACTCAAGGCGCCACGCCGCGCGCGCACGACGAGCGCACTCGCCACCCTCGCGCGCCGGCGTGCGGCGCTTACCGCCAGCAACCCGAGGCAGATCCTCGTCCCATTGATCGGCCCGGTGCTGCTGGCGCTGGTCGTCGCTCCGGCGCTCAAGGTCGCGACCGGAGGGCTGCACTCGGGCATCGACTACGAGTCGTTCGTCGGCGTCGGCGCTGTTGGCCTCGTCGTGCCGCTGAGCTGCATCTTCGCCGGGCTCAGCGTGATCGTCGATCGCCACAGCGGCGCCCAGCGGGAGTTGCTCGCTGCCCCGGTGCCGCGCGCCTATCTGGTGCTCGGAAACCTCGCCGTGGCGCTCGTCCTGTCGGCACTCCAGGTGATCGTATTGATCGGCCTGTCGGCGCTGCGGGGCGGGTCGTTCCACATCACCGCCGACGGCGTCGCGTGGTTCGCCGGCGCCGTTTTGCTGTTCACAGTGTTCATGTACGGGGTCGCCGAGACCCTCGCCAGCCGCATCGGCAAGCAGGAGGAGTACGTCGGCGCGGTCCCGGCGGTCGCGATCCTGCCGTTCTTCCTCGCGGGAGCGCTGTTCCCGATCGGCGCCATGCCGGGCGCGCTGTCCACGATCGCAAAGTTCCTGCCGCTGACCCACGCCCTCGCGCTGATGCGCTACGCGCTCGTGGACCCGTCAGGCAAGGGACTGCACGACATCTGGGGCATGAGCAACGTGACCACCGAGGCGTGGCTCAGCCTCGCGGTCGTCGCCGTGTTCGCGGCCGCCCTGACCGCGATCTCGATCCGGGTGTTCTCACGCTCCGCGGTGAGCTGAGGCGGGACGGGCACGCGGCGGATAGCATCGCCGCGTGCCCTCCACCGTGCCATCCAGAATGAGCGCCCGCGTCCAGCAGCGCGCAGCGCAAGCGCTCGACGCGCTCCCGCCCGGACTGAAGATCCGCCTGTCCGGCAAACCGCCGGTCGTGATCGACGGCGAGACCCTCGCGCCCGAGGTGCAACTCGTGCTCTCGTTACTCGCCCGACGCAAGGAGCCGCCGCTCGAGACCATGTCGCCGGCCGACGCGCGCGAGGCCCGGCGCCGGCTCACCGCCGTGTTCGGAGGGAAACCAGTTGCGGTCCGTGCCGTACAGGACCTCGAGATCGACAACGCAGCCGGACTCTGGGCCCGGCACTACAGACCCCCCGAGCCCGGTGGCCCGCATCCGCTGCTCGTCTTCTACCACGGCGGCGGCTTCCTCTACGGCGACCTCGACACACACGACGGCGTGTGCCGGCTCCTCTGCCGCCACGCCGGCGCGCACGTGCTCGCGATCGACTATCGCCTGGCGCCCGAGCACCCGTTTCCCGCCGCGGTCGACGACGCGCGCACCGCGCTCCGCTGGGCGTACGCGAACGCCGAGCGGCTGGGTGCCGATCCGAGCCGCGTCGGCGTCGGCGGAGACAGCGCCGGCGGGAACCTGGCCGCGGTGGTCTCGCAGCTCGCCGCGCGTGACGGCGGCCCCGCGCCCGTGCTCCAACTGTTGATCTATCCCGCGACCGACTTCACCGTCCGGCGCCGTTCTCGCGAGCTGTTCGCCGACGGCTTCCTCCTCACCGACGCGGAGATGAACTGGTTCGAGGACCAATATCTCGGCGCCGAGCGCACGCAGGCAAGCGATCCGCGGGCGTCGCCGCTGCTCGCCGAAGACCTGTCCGGACTCGCGCCGGCGTTCGTCGTCACCGCCGCGTTCGACCCGCTCCGCGACGAGGGCGAGGCCTACGTCGACGCGCTGCGCGCCGCCGGCACGCCCGCAACGCTGCGCCGATTCCCGGGTTTCATCCACGGCTTCATCAACGGCGCGGGCGTCAGCCGCAGCTCACGGGACGCCGTGATCGAGATCGCGGGCGCGACCCGGGGCATGTTCGCCTCGGTCGGGGTGCCGACCCCGCTCGTGCGCTGACGATCACAAGCCCGACGTAGGCGGACGCCGGCGATCCGGACCGTGGCGGCCTGCGCGCTACGCATCGTCCGGACCGCGCCGCGCGGGCGAGGAGGCGCGGACCAGCCGGCGACGACCTGCATAGCCTGACAACGGAGGCGCCAGCAGCCGACCGTGTCAGACCGCGCATGCGCCACATGCGCCGTCTGCCACGGTCCTCCGAGACCGCACCGAATGGCAGACGATGCATGCCGGGGTCCGCAGCCTGGACCCGGTACCAGCAGCGCCGCCGCGCTCAGGCTGCGTAGCGCTGTGCGGACCGGGCGCGCGCCTTGGCCGCCTCGACCTCGCGATTCTTGGCCGGTGCGGTCGTGGACAGATCGTGGAGCAGGTGCATGGACGCGTGCGCGACCGCATCGATCGCGCGCGCGAAGGCCTCCTCGTTGGCACGCGACGGCTTGGTGAAGCCGCTGATCTTGCGCACGTACTGGAGCGCCGCGGAGCGGACTTCCTCCTCGGTGGCGGGCGGATCGAAGTTGTAGAGCGTTCGAATGTTTCGGCACATGCCTGAAGCCTAGACGTACGATCCCGCGTTCATCGTCCACCGAGCTCATCGTCCACAGGGCCCTAGCCCGCTTCCGTAGTCACGCGTACAAAGAACGCGCGGCGTATCGTCGGCCGGTGTGAGCGGCAGGCCTGCCAGGCTGATCGGATATTCGACTTCTCCTCACATCTCGGTGCGATCAGGCTGGCGTAGCCCACCGCCGAGGGTGGCCAGGGAACGGCATCCACACCCGCACCCGCGCCAGTGCCAGCGCAGCCGGGCGGCGCCAGCTCAATCTGAGCCGGCTTGACGTGCAGGGGCCCGGACAGGGAGCGCCCGTCGTGACACGACGTCGCGGCGGACGCCGGACGTTAAGCCCTGGGACTCTCGGGGCAGATGGGAGGGCCAATCGGAGAAGAGCGCCGGTTCGGTCGTCGCACCGGCGACGAAGACTTCGCGTTCCCCGGCGGCAATTCGTTGGGAACTGCATGAATTCCGCCACCCCTGGTTCAAAAAGCGTCCGAGCGGGCAGAAATGCACTGCTTCCACGCTGCCTGCCCGGACCAATGAGTGACCGATTCATCCGCGCGATGCTCCGCGCCGCCACCGCAGCCAAGCTGCTCGACGGGTGGCAGGGGCCCCATCTGGCCGAGCGAACCTACTGCATCGCCCCTCGCCACGCTGGAGCGATGGAACGCCCGCTCGACTACGTGATCGGGTACTGCGAGTTGCTCGCGGCCGCCGGCGTCGAACCGCTTTACCGCGAGTCCGAACCGCTGTTCTGAGCGCGGGCCGGGCGGTTCACGCCCGGTAAGTCACGACAGCGAGCGGCGCATCGTGTGGTTTCTGACCCGCCTCCCATGGGAAAGGTTCAAGTGTCCTGAAGGTCGCTGGGAGGTGGGTGTTCATGGGTAATCGACGAATCGCAACTGTCGCCAGCGTGTTCTGCGCTGCCGTGTTTGTCGCACTACCGGCCGGTGCATCGGCCGGCGGCCCGTCCGCGCGTCACAAAGCGCCGTTCGCCGGGCGCCACAGAGCTCAGTACCCGAACGAGCCGCTCGCCGTCGGCAGCGGCGGCGCCGTCGCGTCGATGGATGTCGGCGCCAGCCGGGCCGGCATCGACGTGCTCCGTGAGGGCGGCAACGCCGTCGACGCGGCCGTCGCAACCGCCAGCGCCCTCGGGGTGACCGTTCCGTTCGTCGCCGGCCCAGGCGGTGGTGGCTTCATGGTCATCTACAACGCGCGAACGCATACGGTAACGACGATCGACGGCCGCGAGACCTGTCCCTCGGCCTGCACGTCGACGCTGTTCGTCGACCCGACGACGGGTCAGCCGATGAACTACACGGCGGCCTCGGACCAGCCGCTGTCGACCGGCGTGCCGGGAAACCTCGCGACGTGGGCGACAGCCGAGCGCAAGTTCGGCCGGCTCTCGCTCAGCGCCGACCTGCAACCGGCGATCGGCCTGGCCAAGCACGGGTTCGCGGTCAACTTCGACTTCAACCAACTTGAACAGTCCGGTCTGGAGACCTTGCAGGCGTACCCGGCGAGCCGCTCGCTCCTGCTCACGCCATCGGGGAATCCGCTGCCGATCGGGACGTGGCTGCGCAACCCCGGCCTCGCGCGCACGTATGAGCTGATCGCTCGCCGCGGGCCGTCGGCGTTTTACGACGGGCCGATCGGCCAGGCGATCGTCCAGGCCGACGACCACCCCGTGCTCACGCCGGGGCAGACGGTCGTCACGAACCCCGGGATCATGGCGATGAAGGATCTGCAGTCCTATCGCACCCGAATCCTCGCGCCGACTCGGGTGACCTACCGTGGTTTGAACGTGTATGGGATGGCGCCGCCGTCGAGCGGCGGCTCGACCGAGGGTGAGATCCTCAACATCCTCGATGGCTACTCGCTCGGCTCCGAGCCCCGCGTCCAGGCGCTGTTCCAGTACCTCGAAGCGTCCCGCCTCGCCTACGCCGATCGGAACGCCTACGTCGGCGACCCCGACTTCGTCAACGTGCCGCTGTCGGGCCTGCTCGATCCGGCCTTCGCCGCGTCGCGCCGCTGCCTGATCGGCAGCACCGCGAGCAC
Organism: uncultured Solirubrobacterales bacterium; assembly: GCA_963701945.1. Taxonomy (GTDB): domain Bacteria; phylum Actinomycetota; class Thermoleophilia; order Solirubrobacterales; family Solirubrobacteraceae; genus Palsa-465. The sequence continues at coordinate 434,647 of CAVPBV010000011.1, forward strand.
CTCGCCGGTCGCGCCCGGCTCGCCGTTCGCCCCGTTCACGGCCTGCGGCAGCACTGCCGCGTCAACGCAGGCCTCGTCCGCATCCCCCGAGGCCCACCACACGAACAACATCGTCACCGAGGACAAGTGGGGCGACATCGTCGCCTACACGAACACGATCAACTTCTTCGGCGGCAGCGGCCAGGTCGTCCCCGGGTATGGCTTCCTGCTCAACGACGAGCTGACCGACTTCGATTTCGCCCCGCCCTCGCCCGGCGCGTATGACCCGAACCTGCCGGCGGCGGGCAAGGAGCCGCGGTCGAGCATGGGTCCGGTCATCGCACTTCGCGACGGCCACCCGGTGTTCGCGATCGGTGCCGCGGGCGGCTCGACGATCATCACCACCGTCGTCCAGATCCTCATCAACCACGTCGACTTCGGCATGAGCCTGCCCGCCGCGCTCGCAGCGCCACGGGTGAGCCAGACGAACTCCTCGTCGAACACCTCAGAGGCCGAGCCCGACTTCTACAACAGCGCGCTCGCCCAGCAGCTAACGAGCCAGTACGGCGAGAAGTTCTCGCTCGCCACCGGGCCGATCCTCCCGCTCGACAACTACCCCGGCGACGCGACCGCGCTGCAGATGCTCGGCCACGGGCGTGCCGAGGCGATCGCCGAGCCGGTCCGGCTCGGAGGCGGGAGTGCGCTCGTGGTGAGACCGAGTCCCAGGTGACCAGCGTCCGCCGCCGCTCGCCGGACGGCGGCGGCAGACGATCCCGAACTGGCTTCCGACGCACGGCCGGTTGACCCACGGCCCATGGCGGCCTTAGCATCCTGAGCCGCGATGGGGGTGGCGTTGCTCGTGTGCCGCATGGGGCTGGCGGTCGTATTCCTCACCGCCGGTCTGAGCAAGCTGCTCGACCGTGCGGGAACGCAGGCCTCCGTGGTCGAGTTCGGCGTGGGTCGCCGCGCGGCGAGCATGGTGGCGGCGTCACTGCCCGTGCTCGAGATCGCGGTCGGGGTCGCGCTTGTCCCGAATGTCACAGCACGCTTCGGGGCGGTGGGCGCATGCCTGCTGCTCGCGGCGTTCACGGTGGCGATCGTGCGATCGCTCGCGCGCGGGCAGACGCCGGACTGTCACTGCTTCGGCCAGGTTCACACCCGCCCGGTCGGTCGAGGCACGGTGGCACGGAACGTGGCGCTATTCGCGTGCGCCGCGTTTGTCGTAGCCGCCGGCTGGAACAACGCGGGGTTGAGCGCGACCGGCTGGATCGCCAAGGCGAGCGCCCCGGGGATCGTGGCGGCGACCGCGGGCGTCGTGATCCTCACACTGATCGCGTTTCAGGTCTGGTTCTCGCGGCGATCGCTCGCGCGAAACAGCCGCACGCTCGCGCGGGCCGGTGCGCAGGAGTCCGCGGCCCGAGCCGGGATCGAGCCGAGCGCCTCGGCGGTCGCGAACGTCCCGGGCCGCTTGGCCCGAGCCGGGATCGAGCCGAGCGCCTCGGCGGTCGCGAACGTCCCGGGCCGCGGTCTGCCAGTGGGCACGCCGGCGCCCGATTTCGAACTCGGCGACATCGACGGCCGCCAGTGGTCCCTGTCCCCGTTGCTCGGCGACGCTCGTCCTCTGCTGCTGGTGTTCTCTGCGGCGGGATGCGTCCCGTGCCAGGCGCTGCTGCCCGAGCTCGCCGGCTGGCAGCGGCAGTACCGCGATCGCCTCACGATCGCGTTGATTGCACGCGGCAAGCGAGCCCGGAACGAGCGCGCCGCGCGCGAGTATGGGCTCGATCTGGTTCTCCTCGACGAACGCGGAGATCGAGCGGCCGAGCCGTACAAGGCACATGGGACCCCGATGGCGGTGCTCGTCGCGCCGGACGCGACGATCGCCACCCGGACCGTCGCCGGCGTGGACGCGATCGCAGCACTGGTCGCGCATGCGACCCGACCCGTTCCCGACACGACGGCTCGCATCGGCGAACCCGCCCCCGCGCTGATCCTCGGAGACCTCGCGGGCAACCGGGTGCCGCTTGCAGACCTCTATAGCGAGCCGATCGTCGCGCTGTTTTGGAGGCCGAATTGCGGCTATTGCCGACAGATGCTGCCGCTGCTGCAAGCTATCGAGCAGCGTCCCCCATTGGGGGCTCCGCGGGTTGTCGTGATCAGCGGCGGAGACGCGGAGCAACTGCGCGAGCAGGCGATCCGCTCGACAGTGCTGCTCGACCCTGAAGGCCAGGCGATGCGCGCGTTCGAAGCTCCCGGCACTCCGATGGCGGTGCTCGTGGAGAACGGACGCATCGCTACCGATATCCACGCCGGCGCCGGCGCGGTCCTCGAGCTCATAACCACCGCTCGGGTCCCGGCGGCGAGCTGAGCCGCCGCGGGGCGGCCACAGCAGTACAGTCGCGTCTGGATGACGCGTGTCGCGATCATCGGCGGTGGCATCGGCGGCCTGAACGCGGCGCGTGCGCTTTGTCGGCGCGGCATCGAAGTCGCAATCTACGAAGCGGCGCCCGAACTGCGCGAGATCGGCGCTGGAGTGGCGCTCGGCCCGAACGCGATGAAGGCGCTGCGATCACTCGGACTCGAGGAGGACGTTCGCGGGATCGCCGGTCGCTGGGATTGGGCGGTCACGCGCAACTGGAAGACCGGCCGCGCGATCTCGAAGACGAGCCGGGACCAGCAGGCCGTCCTGTTCGGCGCTGCCGGCGCGACGGCCCATCGCGCGGACCTGCTTGACGTGCTGGCGCGCTCGCTGCCGAGCGACATCGTCACGCTGGGCGCGCGGTGCACCGAGGTCGAGCCGGACGGCCAGGTCGCGGTGGCGAGGTTCGAGGACGGCAGCGAAGTCGAGGCCGACGTGATCATCGGCGCCGACGGGATCCACTCCGTCGCGCGAGGTTCGCTGTTCGGCCCGGACGCTCCGCGGTTCACCGGCAAGATCTGCTACCGCAGTGTGGTTCCGGTCGACGCAGTCCCCGGCGGACCGCCTCCGGCCGAGAACGTCCAGTGGCTCGGGCCTCACGGCACGATCGTGCTTTACCCCGTGCGACGCGACGAACTGATCAACGTCGTCTGCCACTACGACGACGAGGCCTATCGGCACGAGTCCTGGGTGACCCGGTGCGAGCGCGACGAGGTTCTCGAGCGCTACCGCGGCTGGCACGAATCGCTGCTGCGGATCTTCTCGGCGGGAGAGGTCTGGTACAAGTGGGCCCTCTACGACCGGGACCCCGTCCCGCAGTGGACGCAGGGTCGTGTCACGATCCTCGGCGACGCGGCACACCCGATGCTGCCCTACCTCGGCCAGGGGGCATGTCAGGCGATCGAGGATGGCGTTGTCCTCGCGGCGTCGATCGCGACGGAGCCGGATGATCCGGCCGCGGCCCTTGCCCTATATGAACGCTCACGCCGGCCCCGCGCGAGCCAGGTGGTCCTTGCCTCGCGCCAGCGCGGCGTCAGCAACCACCTTGCATCGCCGCTTGCGGCCCTGAAGCGGGACCTCTCGATCGCGGTCCGTCGCCGCATCGGCCGGGATCCGGACGGTCGTGGCACCAGCTGGATCCCGGAGTACGACGCGAGCTCCCCCGACGTGCTCGTGGCTCGAGCGCCGGTCAGAGAACAAACGGGATGAGCATCTTCGTGCTCGCCCGGTACGCCGGATACGCGGTGGGGAATGTCGCCGTGAGGTTCCTCTCCTCGACGGTCGCCGAAAAGTAGAAGTACGCGCACAGGGCCGGGACGAGGATCAGCCCGAGTAGGTTGGTCGCGAGCGCAGTCCCGAGTAGCCCGAACAGGATCCCCGTGTAGATCGGGTGGCGAACGAATCGGTATGGCCCCAACGTCACGAGCTCCGGCTCGACTCTCTGGCTCATCGGCATGCCCCAGTTGCTCCCGAGGTAGACCCGAGCCCAGACCGCCAGCGCGATCCCGCAAGCGAACACAACCGCGCCGATCGCGCCGAGAATCGGGCTGTGGACGACGAAGTCCCCGCCCTTGATGACGCGAGTGAGCAGGAAGACGGCCAAGACGCTGATGCCGGCAATGGGTCGCCATCCCCTCCCCTTGACGCTCGCCTTTGCGCCGGCGGCGGAGATGAGCCAGTAGCCCCAGAAGACGAGCCAGGCGATGGCGATCGCGGTTTTGAGTGTCTGCATGTCGATCGGCGGGTGGCGGGTGTGTTGGTGGTGCTTCGCATTTGCACCGTACGCCCCGAACGACACGCTGTCATCGGCTCTGGGATGGATCTTTCGGCTCCACCCACGGGTTGAGTGGGCAGCCGGGATCGCCATCGGCTATCTGGAGAGGCCTCGCGGCCCGCAGCTACCGCGGGCTCGCAGGAGGCCGGCGGCAGCTAGAGCGGCGGGACCTGGTTATTGACCTGCGGCCCGTGATACAGGTGGCTGTGGTCCTTACAGGCGGCCGGGAAGAAGAACTGGACGCTGTCACTCCGCACGCCGTTGTAACTCGCGAACAGCGTGACGTTGCCTTTGGTCCCGACCTTGCACCGGGGATCGGTGCTGCTCTGCACCCGGACGATGATCTTCATGATGTTCCCCGGGTAACCCCACATCTGCGCGGTGTGGGAGTGGTAGACCAGATGATTCTCTACCGTCATGATGATCAGGCGATCGGGCTGGTTGCGGACACGGAAGACCTGGCACAGGATCCCCGACACGGTGTTGGCATCGAGGTTGATGTCGCCGTGGCCGCGAGCGTAGCTACCGGTCGCTCCGCTGATCGGCGCGCCCGTGTTGAAGCCCCAGGGCGGAATCCCATACACGATCGGAACCTGGGAGCAGTACTGGGTCTGGTATCCGCTGGCCGACCCGGTCATACCGATGAGCGCGAGCAACGGTGTCATTACGAGGACTGCGAGGCCTAGGCGTCGTGCGATGTGGTTCCTCATGCGGGGCGACTATAGCCGGGATTCGCCGATCTGCCGAGGCCGGCGACCGCCCGCCTACCGTACCGACTAGACACTGCACAAACGTGTGCAAACGCAGCCCTACCGGCTAGCTCTGAGCGAGCTTCCTCCGGGACGACCAGCGCCCCACGGGTCAGAGATCGAGCGTCAGCTCGGAAGCCGGCCGCGTGCTGCACACCAGCACTCGGCCCTCGGCTGGCGGTTCCAGCGGTTCGATGTAGTACGTGACCTCGCCGGCGAGCAGGCCGCTTTCGCAGCTGTGGCACGTCCCGTTGCGACAGCCGAAAGCGACCGGCACGTCGCAGGCTTCGGCGAAGTCGAGCAGGCTGGGGAATCGGTCGTCCCATGACGCGGAGAGGTTGCTGCGCGAGAACGTCACGCTCGGTCCCGTACCCGGTGGCCCCTCTGGAACGTGTGGTGTCCGGGCGCCGGCACCCACGATTCCGGAGCGGTGGACGGCGAGCGCGCCGAACACCTCGGTGGCTATCCGGTCGGGAGTGATCCCCCACGCAGCGAGGGCTGCGCCCATCGCGCGCATGAAACCGTCAGGTCCGCACAGGTAATAGTCGGCGTCCTTCGGGACGCCCGCGCCTTCGATAATCGTGAGGTCGAGCCGGCCCTTGATGTCGTGGTCGGGTGCGTCCCCGTTGGTGGGCTGGCTATAGGCGACGACACGGTGGCTGCCGGGAAGCTCGGCGAGCAATTCGTCGACCTCGGCGCCGAAGGCCTGCTCATCGTGGTTGCGGGCGCCGTGCAGCCACCACACCCCACGCTTGGTGTGCTCGCCGACCAACGCGTGCAGCATCGCGAGGACCGGCGTCGCCCCCACCCCGGCGCTCAGGAGCACGACCGGACGCGTCCCCTCGCGGAGCACGAAGTTTCCGCGTGGAGCGGCGACGTCGAGGACGTCGCCGACGGCGACCCGATCGTGCAGGTAGCGACTGGCCGCACCGTCGCGCTTGACGCTGATCCGGTACCCACGCTCGTCGGCGATGTCCGACAGCGAGTAGCTGCGGACCAGCGGCGGGCCCCCGTCGCTCGGACGCATCCGCAACGTGAGGTACTGGCCGGGTGCCGCGACCGGCTTCGGGGCCGAGTCGTCGGTCGGCACGAGCAGGAACGACTTGATGGTCGAGCTCTCGCGACGGACCTCGGCGACGCGCAACGGCTGAAACCCGCTCCAGGCAGGTGCGGTTGCGGCGTCGCGGTCGGCCTTGTCGAGAAGCTCGCGAAAGCTTCCCTGCCACCCTTGGCTCAGCGCGGGCACACGAAGCGCGCGCTCGATCAGCGCCCGCGACTTGTTCGGGAGATACAGGAGCCCGTCGACCGCCGCCACCGTGAGCCGCTCTGGTCCGTCAGCGATCTTGTCGATCTGATCGCCGGCCTGGACGCTGCCCTCCTCCAGCACACGGAAATAGAACCCCGGCCGGTGGTGCGAGACGAGCAGCGTCGGCATCGCGGGATCGTTCATGCGGATGCCGACGCGGTAGCACGTGACGCGGGGCTGGGTGACTTCGAACAAAGCCTCGCCGATGCGGTAGTGGTCTCCGATGCACACCTCGTCGTCTGCGAGGCCCTCGACGGTGAAGTTCTCGCCGAACTGTCCGTAGGTGAAGTCGTCGCGTCCGAGCTCCCGCTCCCAATAGCGGTAGGAATCGATCTGATAGACGAACACCGCGCGATGCTCGCCGCCGTGGGCGAGGCGATCGGCCTGATCGTCACCGTCGATGTTGATGTGTCGGACCATCCGCGGGCCGTCCACCGGGTCCTTCCAGATCGCGGTCCGGACGGTCTTCCCCTCCCACTGCACCTCGCGGGGTCCTCCTACGTTTACCGACAGCAAGCGTCCGGTCATGGCATCACGTGAGTGCCCTCGCCGCGGTCGCGTCTTACCGCGCTACTCCGGATCGGGACCGATGTCGCCGAAGCGCCGAGCGGCCTCGAGCACCCCGTCGTGATCCGCGCGACAGCCCGAGCACACGCGCAGGTGGATCGCCGTCCCGGGGAAGCGCTCGCTCGGATCCTCGCCACGTAGCTCGATCTCGACGTACTGGTCCATGATGGGCTCTCCCGCGGAGCAGCCCGCGTCGCCTTCCTGGGCGCGCAGAAGCTCGTCGATCGCGTCGTGGTAGGTCATGCGCTCAGATCCTCGTTGGTCAGCGGGTAACCCGCCGCAGAGAGACTTTCGCGCAGCTTGCGGCGGGCATCGAACAGGTTCTTGTAGATCGCGTTGCGGTTGGAGCTCAGCTCGAGCGCGAGCACGTCGATCGGCACATCGTTCAGCGCGGCCGCGACGAACACCTCGCGCTGGCGCGGCGTCAGGTCCACCGCGATCGCCTCCTTCAAAACGACGAACTGCTCGCGGCGCTCGGCCTGATCACTCGGTCGGGGCGTCAGGCTGTCTGGCACTTCGCCCAGCTCAAGATCCTCGCGGCTGGGCGGTTGGCGCTGCCACGCGTGGCGCGCGAGCTTGCTCGACACCTCGAAGATCGCGAACTTGTACGCCCACGTCGTGAATCGGCTGAGGCCTTTGAAGTCATCGAGCTTCGCCAGGATGTTCACGAGGGCGTCATCCGCACACTGCTGCGCCACGTCGTCAAGCTCGGGGCCGGCGAGTCGTGGCCCCAGCGAGCTGCGACGGCGGAGCTCGTGTAGCGCCGCCCGGCGCAGGACGTCGTGGAGCCTTGCGACGGCCTCGTCATGGCGCTGATGGTCGGGTCGCAGCTGCTCGACCCACCGGCGCGAGCACGGGTGCCCGGCCGCTGCTCGTCGGTCAGCCGTTTCGGCCACCGGGCGTTCGACAGTCACGAGCAGATCCTAGAGCCGCCCGTCGAGCGCCGCAAAGCCTTGGCCGGTAAGACCGCGCTCCGCGCCGCCACGAATTCTCGTGACGGTCCCGGCACAAGACTGGAGCGCAAATGGGTCTCTCATGGCAGCAAGGGCCACTCGGCCGCAGCCCCAACGGTCAGTTCCTCGTCCGCGGCATGCCACAAAGCGTGCTGTACGCCGAGCCCCTCCGGCGCCGCATGCGCGCCCAACTCGGCGGTCGTACCGTGGTGCGGAGCGACGCTGCCGTCGTCCTGTTCGAGCCCGGTCGCTATCCGGTCGCGTACTTCCCGATCGGCGACTTCGCCGAGGGCGCGCTGCGGACGACCGAGCACCGAAGCACCCACCCCGAGCTCGGCGAGACAGCGTGGTTCGAGGTCGTCGGCGACAACCGCGAAGCCGCGCGGGGAGCGTGGCAGCACGTCGCACTCCCCGAACACGCGTCGATCCTCGACGGCAAGGTCGCGCTGGCCTGGCGGGCGATGGACGCCTTCTACGAGGAGGACGACCGCATCCTCGGCCACGCCGCCGACCCATACCACCGGATCGACATCCGGCACACATCGCGACATCTCGTCGTCCGCGCCGTCGAGCGCGTCGTCGCCGACACCACCAGCCCCCTGGTGCTGTACGAGTCCGGCTTCGCGCCGCGGTGGTACGTGCCCCGTGACGACATCGTCGCCGAGGCACTGGCGTTGACCGACCTGAAGACGTTCTGCCCGTACAAGGGCATCGCCTCGTACTACGACATCGACGGCGCGAACAACGCCGCGTGGTCCTACCGCGCGCCGCTCGACGAGATGTCGGCGATCGGCGACCTGATCTCGTTCGAGCCCGATCGCGTCGAGGTCACCCTCGACGGCGACCGCCTCGAGCTTGAGCCGGGGCAGAGCGTCGTCTCCCATGGCATCGATCGCAACCTCGATATCGGCGAGGCCGGCGCACTGACGGCCGTCCCCGCAGGAGCTTCCTGACCTAGATCCGTTTGATCGTCGCGAGCCAGGCCCGGCGCGCCGTTGGCGTCGTCGACGCGACACGTGCTCATCCGTTTCAGCGCAAACGGCCGGGGTAGGCGATCCCGGATGACGCCGATTGATAGAGCTGAACACGAGGCCGAATGTGAGGATGAGGACTGATATGCCCGCGCTTGAACTGAAGGTCCCCCAGCCGGACGAGCCGCCGACATCCCCGGCGCCGAACGAGCCGGCCGTGCCGATCGACCCGGATCCCGGCACCCCGGCGTATCCGAGCGAGCCCGCGGACGTACCCGGGGTGGACGACCCCCCGACCCCAATCCCGGATCCGACGCGCGAGCCGGATCGCGAGGTCTAGGTCGACTCGGACGCTCGCGTGGCGGAGGGCGAGCGCCGCCGCGCCGCGGAGCCCGCGCGCGCCACGCCTCCCCGCGCGGCCGAGGTGACCGCAGTCAACGGCTTGGCGATCGACTCGAGCCCGCGCCGCTCGGCGGCCACGCCGAACACGATCTCGGTCACGCCACCGACGATCATCAAGATCGCGCCGATCGCCAGCGCCTTGAACACCTCGGACGCCTTGCCGGTCGCGACCATCGGCGCAAACAGCTGCGGACCGATGATCCCGCCGAGACCCGTGCCTACCGCGTAGAACAACGCGATGCAGAGCGCGCGGGTCTCCAGCGGAAAGATCTCCGAGACGGTCAGGTACGCGGCGCTGACCCCCGCCGAGGCGAAGAAGAACACGACCGACCACGCGATCGTGAGCGTCGCGGCGGTTAGCTGGTGCTGCTCGAACAGGTAGCCGGTCACGAGCAGCAGCACGCCGGACAGGATGTACGTGCCCGCGATCATCGGGCGACGGCCGACGCTGTCGAACAGTCCGCCGAGAATCACCGGCCCGAGCAAGTTCCCGGCCGCGAACGCGACCAGGTAGTACGGCGCATTCGCTGTCGCCACGTGGAAGAAGGTGCTCAGCAGCGTGGCGTAGCCGAACAGGATCGAGTTGTAGAGAAACGCCTGTCCAATGAATAGCGCGAGCCCGAGCACGGTTCGCTTCGGATACGTCTCGACCACGGTCCGAGCGATCTCGAGCAGGCTGATCGTCCTGCGCTGCCGGATCGCGAGCTTGTCTTCGGGATCGGGATCCTCGAGCGGCTTTCCGGTGCTCTCCTCGACCTCGTGCTCGATCTGTCGGGTGATCTTCTCGGCCTCGTCCTCGCGCCCATGGATGAACAGCCAGCGCGGGCTCTCGGGCACGTGGCGGCGAACGAACAGGATCGCAATTCCGAGAACGAACCCGAGCCCGAAGCACACACGCCAGCTGAGTAGCGGCGAGAAGATGTGCAACGCGGCCACCGACAGCAGCGCGCCCGCGGCGGCTCCCGCCCAGTACGTCCCGTTTATGAGGATGTCGATCCGGCCGCGGTGCTGCGCGGGGATCAGCTCGTCGATCGCGGAGTTGATCGCGCTGTACTCGCCACCGATGCCCATGCCGGTCACGAAGCGACAGGCGAAGAAGAACAGCGGTGCCCACGCGAACGCAGTGGCCATCGTCGCGGCCAGGTACACCCCGAGCGTGATCATGAACAGTTTCTTGCGCCCGAACCGATCGGTCAGCTGACCGAACAGGAGCGCGCCGACGCAAGCGCCGGCAACGTACATCGACGCCGCCCAGCCGGCAACTTCGGCCGAGGAGATGTTGATGCCGCTGCCCTTCGCCGAGATCGCACCGGCGATCGAACCAACAATCGTCACCTCGAGCCCGTCGAGGATCCAGACCGTCCCCAGCCCGACCAGGATCTTCCAGTGCCAGCGAGACCAGGGGAGGCGATCGAGCCGCGCCGGGATGTTGGTCTCGATCGTGCCGAGCTCGGTGCCGGCGGTGGAGTCGACTGTCGCCATTTTCAGCTACCTCCGTTCCGGTGCTGACTCACCACCGCGGTTCAGCGGAAGCATCTAGCCGTCCCCGGAACCGCCCTGGTTAAAGCACGTCTGCCCGTCGAAGCACCGACTAAACCGGTATGTACCGATCCGGACGGGAACGCTCGATCTATGAACTTCGTTAATCGGCGCACCCATTGGGTAGTCGGTGCCGGACTGCCGACTGCGGGCGGGGCGTGCCGGCCGGACCAGGCAGGGGACGGCCGGCCGCACCCCCCGCGCCACCACGGCGGTCCGATCTGTTCCCTCCACCAGGGGGGAACAGGTCGATGTCTAAGCGGTCGATTACCGTAAGAAGCCGCCGAGGATCGCGTCGACGACGTGGTCGGCAGGGATGTGCTGCTGTCCCTCGACGGTGAGCTGGCTGGCGTGCGGCAGCGCGCCGACGAGCGCCGCGATCGTCGATACCGCCCACGGCGGGCTGGCTCCGGCGGCCCGAGGCCACGAGGTCGTCTAGGTGTTCGCGAACTCGGGGCCGGGATGATGGCCGCCTGTGTACGGCGGCTCATAGACTGCGAGACCTCGCATCTCCACGCCGACCCCCGCCGCCTCGAGCGCCAGGATGCCACCGGAGGAGTGGCGATAGACGAACGGAGACTCGCCGGCGGCACCGATCACCGCCGCCAGGTCATCGACTTCGCTTTCGATCGAACACGGTAAGCCATCGTCGCTGTCGCCGCGTCCGCGGCGGTCGTACTCGTACACCGTGTAACTCGGCGCCAGCAGCGCCGCCAGCGACTTGCTCGTCGATCGATCGCAGAACGCACCGAGGACGATCACGAGCGGCGGACCACTTCCGGATCGATCGAACGCGATCCTGGTCCGGTCGGGGGAATCGACTAATTCCATGGTGTCTCCCTTGCGTGAACGGCGTCGGGTGCTGGGGACAGCGGCAAGCATGAACCTAAGCCGCCGCATTCACATCGGGCATAAGGAGCGACGCCACATCCGTCACCCCTTACGCCGACTTGCCAGTCCCTTAGCTCGCTGCTGATAACACGCGCATAACGGCGTTATCTCGGTGTTAGGTGCCAGTGCGTAAACCGTCGCCTCACGGTCCATCCATGCGGAGGTCGGGGTGTGGCGGCTTGTCACCAAGAGAAAACGCAACCGGGTTGATCCGATCGAGCTGGTCGTGCTGGCCGTGTTCGCCGCGACATCGGTGTGGGTGCTCGTGCTGGGCCTATGGTGGACGGTGACGGAGGGGCGTGTCTGGACCGGGGTGAACGGGGTGTACGTCCAGGACGTGACCCAGTACCTCGCGTGGGTCAGAGATGCGTCGCGGCACGTGCTGGTGTCGGATCTGTTCGTGCTGCGCGCTTCACCCCACGACTACCTGCACCAGCGATCGCGATCTCCGGGGGCCTCGTCGCGATCGGGATGGCACCGTGGCTCGCACTGGCGCTGTGGCAGCCCGTCGCCGTCGGCGGCACGTTCCTCGCGATCCGCGCGCTCGTGCACGGCCAGTTGGACGAGCGGCTCGGTCGACGGGCGGCGCTGGTGCTCGCCCTGTTCGGCGCGTCGGTCGGCACGTTCCAGGACCTGTGGCTTCCGTGGTGGACATGGGGATACGTATTCGGGGTGCTGTCGCTGGCAGCGATGGTCGCTTCGCTGCTCCTTTACGAGCGTGCGGTTCGGGGCGCCGCGCCGGTGTGGCCGGCGGCGGTGCTGGCCGGGCTCTCGAGCTGGTTGCACCCGTGGCAGGGGGCGGTCCTGGCGCTGATCATCGCGGGCGCGGAAGTCGTGCTTTCAACCCAACCCTCCTGGTCGCCGGGGGCGCCGCGACGACGGAGTCTGTCGCGGCCGGGGCTAGTGCTGGTCGCGATCTCGCTGCCACTCGCCTATTACGCGATGCTCGACCGGGCTGATCCGGCCTGGCGGCTAGCCGGGGAGTCGCTCGTGGGAGCGGTCCCCGCCTGGCAGGTGTTGGTGATGCTTGCGCCGTTGCTGACGCCTGCCCTCCTCGCCTACGGGCTCAGGCCGTTGTCGTTCACGGCGGCAGCGCTCCGCGTCTGGCCACCGGCCGCGTTCGCCGTCTACCTGGCCGGAGACCACGGGCTCGGAAACGAACCGATGCACGCCTTCCTCGGCATCAGCATCCCACTGGCGATTCTCGCCGCACAGGGCGTCGGCTCCCTACGCTGGCGGTCGACCACGCCGCGGCGCGCGCTCGCGATGCTCGCGGTGTCGGCGCTCACCGTGCCCCAGGCCGTGAGCGAGCTCACCGATAAGTGGCGCTTCGTTCGCCCCAGCACCTCCCCGATAACCGTCAGCGACTGGCAGGCGATCAGCTACCTCGGCCGCGATCCCCGGCCGGCGGTGTGCTCGCCGGCTTTCCCCTCAGCCGCTACATCCCGGCGGAGACCGGTCGGCGCACCTACATCGGAGACGTGTTCTGGTCAGAACCACACCCGAAGCAGCGCGAGGCCGAGGTTGCACGGCTACTCGCCGGCCGGCTATCGCCGGTGCAGGCGCAGAGATTGGTCGCCGGCACCGAAGCCCGCTTTCTGCTCGCCGACTGCACCACGCGCGCGGACCTCGGGCGAGAGCTCGGACCGATCATCGCCTCCGCCCACCGCTTCGGGTGCGCCACCGTGTACGGGCTCATGCCCTGTACACGCAGGCAGCGAATCGCACGAAGGCTCCGTCGGGCAGTTCCTCACCCGTAACGCAGGCGAACAAGACAAATGCCGGCGGTGTCTGCCCGCCGCCCCGATCGGAACGCCGTCACATCGCCGTTACCGGCTCGCCGGCTCCCTCCAGATGGAGAAGCGATTTGCGCAGCACACGCGACACGTGCATCTGCGAGTAGCCGATCTGTCGGCTGATCTCGCGCTGCGTGAGCCCGTGCCCGAGACGCAGCCGGAGCACCTGGCGCTCCATCTCGCTGAGCGTGCGCCAGTTGGCGACGAGCGCTTGACGTTCGTCGGCGATGTCGAATCCATCCTCCTCGCTGCCGAGCGTGTCCGCGAGCGGACAACTGTCCTCTTCGTCCGAGTCGACGGGGGTGTCGAGCGAGACCGGGTGGTAGTTGTGGGCAGCGCCCATCGCCTCAACGGTCTGCTCGGCGGTGCATCCGAGCGCTTGGGAGAGCTCGTCAACGGTCGGAGTCCGACCGAGTTCCGAGGAGAGGCGCTCGCTGTGCCGGCTGACCGCCAGGGCCCGCTCCTGAAGATCGCGTGGAACATGCATGCTCCAGCCCTTGTCGCGGAAATGCCGCTTCAGCTCACCGACGATCGTCGGCGCCGCGTACGCCGTGAACTTCTTCCCGCGGCCAGGCTCGAACCGGTCGATTGCGTTCAGTAATCCGATACATGCCACCTGGACCAGGTCCGCCGCCGGCTCGGTCGTGTGCATGTAGCGAAGCGCCAGTTTGCGCGCGAACGGCATGAAGCGCTTGACCAGCTCCTCACGGGCCGTGACGTCGCCATCGTCATGGTGGATTTGAAGCAGTTGTTCGTCCGTTAGACGCGCGAAATCGCGCGCGGGAGCAGCCGTGACACTCATCGAACCTCCAATTAGGGCGTTGCTAACGCGAGGTCCGTGCAGGGGCCGCTCTAGGCTTCCCGCGCGTCGTCCGACGCATATGCGGTGGAACCGGCGTGACCGTGGCCGCGCTGGAACCGACTCCACATCAGTCTGTCCCTGGCCTCGATGCCCGAAACCGCCGACGTACGAATCCGTACGTCCGGGTCCCCGGGCTCTGCTCGAAGCGAGCTTGTGGGTCTCCGTGGCGATCCGATAACCGCACGGCTGTTAATGCACCGGATCCCTGGGTACGCCCAGCTTACGGAGGAAATACAAGTCAGAAGAGCCGAGGCGTCGTCGAGCACGCTCGCGGCCCACCGGCACTTCGATTGAGACGCGGTCACCACCCCGGCCTTGAAACTGCCAGCAGCAAGCGGCGCGTGCCGGCCGGACCCGGGCGGGGGACGGCCGGGCGTGCCGCTGACAGACCGCCGGACTTGCCGCCGACCGGCGGCCGGGCGTACCGCCATCCGGATCGTGAACTTGAATCAGGCGCGCGGAAGGGTACCGTCACGCTGTCGGTGGGTAACGGGAGACGATGCCGAGGTTGGCCCTTACCTTCGATGACGGTCCGGATCCGGAATGGACGCCCCGCCTGCTCGACTTGCTCGCGGCGGTCGGCGCCCACGCCACCTTCTTTCCGATCGCGTCGCGTGCGGCCGCGCACCCCGAGGTGATCTCGCGGATCGTCGCCGGCGGTCATGTGATCGGTCTCCACTGCGATGAGCATGTCCGGCACTCGCAGCGCTCGATCGAGTGGGGACGGCGAGACACCGCCCGTGCGCTGGACCTGCTGGGCTCGCTCGGCGTGCAGCCGACGCTGTGGCGGACTCCGTGGGGCGACACCGCGGCGTGGTCGGATGAGGTCGCAGTCGAGAACGGGCTGCGGATCATCTGCTGGACGGTCGACACCCATGACTGGCGGGGCGACGCCGCTGCCGAGATGTTCCGGGCGACGCGGGATGGGTTGCGCGACGGCGCGATCGTGCTCGCTCACGACTGGATCGGCCCGGGCGCGAGGAGAACCGACGTGCGCGAGACGATCGCCTACACACGGCTCGTTGCCGACCACGCGCTCAAGGCCGGTCTCGAGCTGGAGCCAGTCGAGTGAGCGCATCGGTGGACGCGGTCCCGTCAGGCCTGGATGCCGTGCTCGCCGAGATCGAGTTCGGTGCCGCCGCGCGCGACGAGCAGTCGACGCCGAGCTTTCCCGACGGGCCGATTGGGCTGCTCGAGCGCGCCGGGATGCTCGCGTGGAATGCGCGCGCGGGGACTTCGCGCCCGTCCGCGGCGGCCGAGCTCGACCTCGTCAGGCAGGTGGCGCACGCCGACGGGTCGGTCGGGCGGATCTTCGACGGGCACCTGAACGCGGTCGAGCGCCTGGCGGTGCAGGCTCCTGCCGAAGTCCGAGACCGTGAGCTCGCCGCGGTCGGCGCCCGGCAGTTGCGCGCGGGTGTGTGGGGCGGCGACCCGGTTCCTGGGGAGGGGCCGCCCGCGACCCTGCTGTCGCTCGACGGAGTCGATGTATTGCGCGGCGTGAAGACGTTCTGCTCGGGCGCCGGCGGCCTCGATCGGGCACTGATCCTCGCCCGGCAGTCCGCCGACGGTCCGCCGCTGGCCGTGTGGGTCGACCTCACCGACAGCCGCGTCGAGGTCGACGCGAGCTGGTTCCGGTCACATGGGCTGAGGGCGTCGGTGTCTCACCGGGTCGTGTTCCGCAACGCCCCGGTGATCGCGCGGTTCGGCGCGCCAGGATCGCTCGCCGCGCAACCGTGGTTCTCGCGGGACGCGCTCCGCACCGCGGCGAGCTGGGCGGGGATGGCCGACACGGCCGTGCGCGCGGCACTCGATGAGCTCGCGGCGCGGCCCGGCCACGGGCCGCTCGAGGCGCTCGCCGCCGGCCGCATTCTGACGGCGCAGCGGACGATCGACCTGTGGATCGAGCGAGCGGCACGCGCCATGGACGGCGGCGAGGAAGCGCTGCCGGACATCGCGGTCCAGGCGCGCGTGGGCATCGCCGACGCCTGCCGGCTGCTGCTCGACGAAGCCGCGCGTGCGTGTGGGTCGCGGCCGTTCGCGCGCGGCGGCGCACTCGACCGCGCCCGGCGCGACCTCGAGGTGTTCCTGCTCCAGCACCGACTCGACCCGCTGCTCGCGCGTCTGGGCGACGCGGCACTCGGGCGGAGCTGAACCGGTGCGGATGTCACTCGCCAACTTCGAGGCCCGCTACCAGGTCGATCCCGATCCGTGGCGATACGCATCGAGCGAGTACGAGCGCGACAAGTACGAGGCGACACTCGCGGCTTGTGGCGACGGACCGTTCGCCGATGCGCTCGAGCTCGGGGCGTCGATCGGCGTGTTCACCGAGCTGCTCGCCCCCCGTTGCGAGCGGCTGACCACGATCGACGGCGCCCCGACGGCGGTCGCGGCCGCCCGCCGGCGGCTCGCCGGCGCCACGCACGTCGACACGGTCCTCGGCGAGATTCCCGACTCGATCCCGATCCGGCGCTTCGACCTTGTGGTCGCGTCCGAGATCCTCTACTACCTCACCGCCGCGGAGCTCGCCCGGACGCTCGGACGGCTCGAGTCGTCGATGATCCCGGGCGGTCGCCTGGTCGCCGCTCACTGGCGTCCCGCCGGACCGGAGCGACCGCTCGACGCCGACCAGGTTCACACCACCCTGCAAGAGCAGCCGTGGCTGGCGACGGTCAGCACCGGCGGCACCGACGACTACCGGCTCGACGTCCTCGAGCGCGTATGAGCGACGAGTTCGAACTGCTCGTGGTGGGCGGCGGCCCCGCCGGGCTGTCTGCGGCGCGGGCCCATCGGGACGCCCGCGGTCGCGGCACCGTCGGGATCGTCACCGACGAGCACCGGATGCCGTACAACCGCCCGCCCCTGACGAAAGAGCTGCTTCGAGGAGAGTCCAGCGAGGATGAGCTGCCAATCGAGAGCGAGGCGTGGTTGCACGAGCACGACGTCCGCCTTCTCAGCGGACGCGCCGTGAGCCTGAACCCGGACGAGCACGTGGTGGCGCTGTCCGGCGGGCGCGAGCTCCGCTACCGGAGCTGTGTGCTCGCCACCGGCGCCGAGCCGACCCGGCTGCCCATCCCAGGCGCCGATCACCCGGCGGTCCGCGTGATCCGGACCCTCGATCACGTGCGCGAGTTGACCGCACGCCTGGCGGACGGAGACCCCGTCGTCGTTATCGGCTCAGGCTTCATTGGGTGCGAGATCGCGGCGTCGCTCAAACGGCGCGGCCACGACGTGACGCTGATCTCGGACGAGGAGCAGCCCAATGCCGCCCGGCTCGGTCGCGAGGCAGCGATGGAGATCGCCGGCTGGCTGGAGACCGAGGGCGTCGACGTCAACCTCGGGCAGGAGGTCGAGGAGATCGCGGCCGTCGATGGCTCGCTCGAGGTTCGTGCAGGAACCGTCCGCGCGCAGGCTGTGGTGGTCGTAATGGCCGCCGGCGTGGCGCCGCGCGGCGAGCTCGCGGCCGCCGCGGGGCTCGAGCTGTGCCGAGGTGCCGTGCCAGTGAACGCCGCGATGCGCACGACCCACGACGGTCTCTATGCCGCTGGCGACGTCGCCTTCGCCGAGAACGCGGCCGCCGGTCGGTCCCTGCGCGTGGAGCATTGGGGCGATGCGCTCGGCCAGGGCGAGGTCGCGGGACGCGGCGCCGCCGGTGAGGAAGCGCGCTGGGACGCCGTCCCCGGGTTCTGGTCGACGATCGGTGACCATGTCCTCAAGTACGCGGCATGGGGAGACGGGTTCGACCAGTCCCGGCTCGAGCACCACGGCGGTGGTGCATTCACCGCGTGGTATGGCCGCGACGGGAGGGTCGTCGGCGTACTCACGCACGAGACCGACGAGGACTACGAACGCGGCAGCTCGCTGATCGCCGAGGGAGCGCCATGGCGCTAGCGAGCATCGTGGTCATCCCGGCGCGCGACGAGGAAGACCAGATCGCGGGGTGCGTGGCCGCGCTGGGCGCCCAGACGGTCCCGCGAGATCAGTTCGAGGTGATCGTCGTGCTCGATGCGTGCTCCGACCGAACCGCGGGCGTCGCCGCTGAGGCCGCGAGCAGATTCTCGCTCCGGCTCTCGCTGCTCGAGGGGCCCGGCACCGGCGCGGGCGCGGCGCGACGGACGGGGATGGATGTGGCCGCCGAGCGGCTGCTCGCGGACGGACTCGACGACGGACTTGTGGCATGCACGGACGCCGACTCCCGACCTGCCCCGGATTGGCTTGCCCGCCAACTTGCGCACGTCCGTGCCGGTGCGCGTGCGGTCGCCGGACTGATCGAGCTCGCGCCGGAGGAAGCAATTCGCCTGGCCCCTGAGGTGTTGCGTCGCCGCGAGCGCGACGCCGCCCAGCGGCTCGAACGGATCCGTCAGAGCGATCCGGGCGCCGACCATCATCACTTCGCGGGCGCATCGATCGGAGTCACCGCCGGCGTGTATCGCGCGGTCGGCGGCCTCGAGCCGGTCGCCGCGCTCGAGGACGCCGCGTTCGCCGAGCGACTGGCCCAGGCCGGGATCCCGATCCTTCGCACCGACGATGTCCGCGTGCGTACATCCGCCCGGCCCGTGGGCCGCGCCGCACGGGGACTGTCGGTCGACCTGGCCGTGTCTTCGTGGGCGGCGGAACGGCGCTACGTGGCGAGCGCGTTCCCGCCCGAACGGCTGCGCGATTGGAAGCGGACGACGTCGGTCGGCGTGGTGATCCCGACCAAGCAGTGCGCCGACACCGTGGCCGGCGTGCTATCGGGCACCGTCGGTCCGCTGCTCGCCGAAGGGGTGGTCGACGACGTCGTGGTCGTCGATGCCCATTCGGTTGACGGAACCGCGGACGTCGCGCGGGCGGCCGGTGCCAGGGTGATCGACGAGGACGAGGTGCTTCCCGAGTATGGCCCGGCGCTCGGCAAGGGCGACGCGATGTGGCGAGCGCTGCACGTCTGCGACACCGACATCGTGTGCTTCCTCGACGGGGATACGGCGAACCCGGACCCCGGGCACCTCCAGGGACTGATCGGACCGTTGCTCGCCGACCCCTCGCTACAGCTCGTGAAAGGTGCGTTCGATCGTCCGCTGCTCGCCGGCGGCGTCGCCTTGCCGAACGAGGGCGGGCGGGTCACCGAGCTGATGGCGCGACCGCTGATCAACCTTCACGAGCCGAGGCTGGCGGGTTTCGCCCAGCCCTTGGCCGGAGAGTTCGCCGGTCGCCGGACGCTGCTCGAATCGATTCCCTTCCCGGTCGGTTACGGAGTCGAGATCGCGGTGCTGATCGACGCGCTCCGCCGGCACGGCCTCGAAACCCTGGCCGAGTGTTATCTCGGCGAGCGGCAGAACCGCCATCAGCCGCTGCGGGCCCTCGGGGAGATGGCCTACGCCGTGCTCGCCGCGGTGGAGAGACGGGTCGGCGGTGATCGAAGCGCGGCGGGCGGTCACTACCTCAGGCCGTGGGATGACCATGCGGTTGCCGCGGTGCCCGTGACCGAGCGACCGCCGCTGGTCACGCTCAAGCCGGCAGGCGCGGCGCGGGCGCGGGCCATTCTGCTTGCCCGGGCCGCCCCTGGGTAACGGCGGTCGTATGGCAGCCGACGCCGACCTCGACCGTGCGCTCGCGGCCAACGAGAGTTAGAGGCATGCGCTTCATGGCGTGGTGGTTCGCCTGGCTATTCGCCGGAGCGCTCTACCTACTGCTGATCGACACCACCGACCTGCCTGAGCTGATCGTCGGAGCGGGGGCGGCGGCGACCGCGGCGACCGGATTCGAACTGGCACGTGAGCAACGCGTGGCCGGCGGGATGAGCGCACGGCTGCGGTGGCTCGGGCGCCTGTACCGGCCGCTGGTCAACGTCCCTTCGGACGTGCTCGCACTTACCTGGCTCGCCGCCCGCCAACTCACCCGACCGCGCGAGGTCAACGGCGAGTTCCGGTCTGTGCCGTTCCAGACGCACGCCCAGAAGCACGAGACGGGACGCCGGGCGCTCGCGGAGTCGTTCGGCTCGTTCCCGCCGAACACGATCATCATCGGCGTCGACGCAGAACGCGAGCTGCTGCTCGGCCACCAGCTTCGCCGGCGCGGCGGCGACGAGGCGATCGACGTCCTCCGCCTCGGACGCGAATGAACGGGAGACGACTCTGAACGAGTGGGAGATCACCGCGGCCGTCCTCGGATTCGCGCTGATCCCGTGCCTCGCGGTCGCGCTGCTGGCCGCGCCCCCGCACGGCTTGGCCGCGCTGGAGGTGGCCGCGGTCCTGCTGAGCACGATCCTGATGCTCCTGGCCGAGGGCTTTCACCGTCAGCCGTTCGTCGATCTCGCGGTCGTGTTCGCGCCGATGTCGCTCGTGGGCTCGATGCTGTTCGCGCGGCTGATGGAGCGTGGCCTGTGAGCTGGCGCGGAGTGTTGGCGGTCGTGCTCCTGATCGCGGGCGGGCTGCTCGAGCTCATCGCCGTGCTCGGTCTCTGCGTGATGCGCGACGTCTACGACCGGCTCCACTACGTCGGGGTGGCTGGGTTCGGGGCGCTCCTGATCGGAATCGCGATCGTCGTTCGCGAATCGTTCTCGCTGATCGGCGACAAGGCCTTGCTGGTCGGGGTGGTGCTGGTGCTGACCGGGCCGGTCATGGTCCAGACGACCGCCCGCAGCCTGCTAATCCGCGACCTCGGCGACTGGCGCGCGAAGACGCGTGGCAAGGACGAACAGTGACCGTGCTCCAGACCGTGGCGCTCGCGGCCGTGGCGCTCGGGGGCGGCGCCGTCGTGGCGGCCAAGGACCCCCTCCGCCAGGCGCTCGTGCTCAGCATCTACGGGCTAGCGCTGACGATGTTGTTCTTCGTCTTCCAGGCGCCCGACGTGGCGCTGTCCGAGATCGTCGTCTCGACGGTCGGCTTGCCGGTCATGCTCCTGCTCGCGCTCCGCAAGATCCGCGAGCACGAGCGCGCCCGGCGGGACGACGACCGGTGAGCCGAACGGCCCGGCTGCTCATGTTCGGCGTCGGTGCCGCCGGGCTCGGCGTGTTGCTTGTCTACGGCCTCGGCGGCATTCCCGCGTTCGGTCACTATCAGGGTGTCTACGGTCGCGTGCTCGACGGCATCGGCGTCGCCCAGCGACACGCCACCGACCTCGTGACCGGCCTCAACTTCGACTTCCGCGCGTTCGACACGCTTGGCGAGGAATTCATCCTGTTCGCCTCGGTGCTCGGGATCGTGCTGATCCTGCGTGAGACGCGGGGCGAGCACGAACGCCCACGCCAGGAGGAGGCGGATGAGCACCAGTTCGCCGGCGCCAGCTCGGCGCTCCGGGCGCTCGCGCTCGGGCTGATCCCGAGCATGATCGCGCTCGGTGTGTACATCGTCGTGCACGGACAGATCACGCCGGGAGGAGGCTTCCAGGGTGGCGTGATCCTGGCCACCGGCCCGCTCGTCGCGTTCCTCTCCGGTCGCTATCTGCGCATGAAGACGCTCGCGCCACACACGGTCGTCGAGCTCGGCGACGGGGCCGGGGCCGTCGGCTACGCGCTGATCGGACTCGGCGGGCTCGTGTTCACCGGCGTGTTCTTCAAGAACTTCCTCCCACTGGGGATCCCCGGGCACCTGCTGTCAGCCGGGCAGATCGACGTTGCGAGCGTCGCCGTCGGGCTCGAGGTGAGCGGCGCCTTCCTCGTCGGCTGGAGCGAGTTCTTCGACCAGGCGATCCTCGTCAGACGCGAAGGGGATCGATGAGATGAGCTTCCTCCCCTACGCCGTGGCCGCGTGGCTGTTTCTCATCGGCTTGTACGGCATCGTCTCGACCCGCAACCTCGTGTGCGCAATCCTGTCGCTGACCGTGGTTCAGTCGGCGACGTACGTGGTGTTGCTCGCGATCGGCTACACCAACGGCGGACAGGCTCCGATCTTCGCCGACGTCCCGCAGGTGACGAAGACGGTAGATCCGGTCGTACAGGTGCTCGTGCTCACTGACATCGTAATCGAGGCCACGGTGAGCGCGATGCTGCTCGCACTGGCCGTGCAGGCCCACAAGCGCTTCGGAAGCCTCGACCCGCAAGACCTACGCGCGCTGCGCGACTGAAGCACGCGCGGGCACGGGAGACGGCGCTCGATGCATGTAACTGCACTCGCTGTCGTCGTGCCATTGATCGGCGCCGCCGCACTGGTCGCGGTGAGGCACTGGTCACCCAGGCTGGTTAATGACCTGGCCGCCGCCGGGGTGGCCGCGACCGTGGTGACACTGTGCGCGATCCTGCTCGTCCGCGCGGTCCATCATCCGTTCGCCTACTGGATGGGCGGCTGGCGCCCGAGTCACTCGGTCACAATCGGGATCTCGTTCTCGATCGACCCAATCGGGGCCGGAATGGCGACCTTCGCCGCGGCGCTCGTGACCGCGGCGCTGATCTACTCGTGGCGTTACTTCGACGGCGCCGACGGCCTGTTCCACGCGCTCATGCTCCTGTTCATGGCCGCGATGGTGGGCTTCTGCCTGACCGGCGACCTGTTCAACATGCTCGTGTTCTTCGAGTTGATGGGCGCGGTCGCCTACGCACTGACCGCGTATCGGATCGAGGAGCGCGGGCCGATTCAGGGCGCGATCAACTTCGCGATCACCAACAGCGTGGGGGCATACTCGATCTTCATCGGGCTGGCGCTGCTGTATGCCCGCACCGGCGCGCTCAACATGGCGCAGATCGGCGCCGCGCTCGATGGTCACCGAGCCGACGCGCTTGTGATCGTGGCGATGGTGCTCCTGTTCGCTGGGTTCCTGACGAAGGCCGCGGCGGTCCCGGTGCACTTCTGGCTCGCCGATGCGCATGCCGTGGCGCCGACCCCGGTCTGCGTCCTGTTCTCCGGTGTGATGGCCGAGCTTGGCGTGTACGCAGTCGCGCGCCTGTACTGGACGATCTTCGCGGGCGCGCTCGGTCCGCACGCGGACGAACTCCGTGTGATTCTCGTCGCGCTCGGAACGGTGACCGCGCTGTGGGGCGCGGTCATGTGTTACACGCGGCGCCACCTCAAGCGGCTGCTGGCGTTCTCGACGATCAGCCACATCGGCGTATTCGTCTGCGGGATCGGATTCCTCACCGCACACGGCGTCGCCGGTGTGGCCGTGTACGTGATCGGTCACGGGTTCACAAAGGCCGCGTTGTTCATGCTCGCCGGGGTCCTCCTGCATCGATTCGGAACCGTCGACGAGTTCGACCTGCACGGCCGGGGGCGTGAGCTTCGAGTCGCGGGGGTGCTGTTCGGCGTCGGCGGCCTGCTCCTGAGTGCGTTCCCGGGGGTAAGTGCGTTCTTCGGAAAGTCGCTCCTCGACGGTACGGCGCTCGAGCAGGGGTTTCCATGGCTTCCGGCTGTGTTCGTGATCTCGTCGATCCTGACCGGCGGCGCGGTGCTGCGGGTCACGGGCCGCGTGTTCCTCGGTTGGGGGGCGTCCTCGCGCGAGGAGGACGTGCAATTGCGCCAGCCACCCGAGGAGGACGAGCAGCGGGTGCAGCGCGACTTCACTCCGCCGCTGATGCTGGCCGTGCCCGCGGTGCTGCTGCTCGGCGCGATCGTCGTCGGCCTCATCCCAGGGCTCGTGCCGGCGGTCGAGTCCGCAGCCGCACGTTTCACCGATCACGCGGCCTATGCCACCTGGGTGTTGCGGGGCGGCGCGCCGCACTTCGCCCCTACGGCGACGAGCCACGTCGAGACGTTCGACTACCTGTACGGCGCCGCAGGCACGCTCGGCGCGCTGGCCATCGCGACGCTGACCCTGTTCGGCGCCCCGCTCCGCCGGCGGCTGCCGAGCGGACTTGAAGGACCGCCGCGAGCCGCTCTCACCGCGCTGCGCAGACTCCACAGCGGCCACATCGGCGACTACATCGCGTGGTGGACGGCGGCCACGGCGGTGCTGGGCGGAGCCTGCCTGATCCTGCTCACATGAGTCGGCACTCGATCATCCCGCGGCTGCTCGCCAGCCTGGCGGTTGCGGTGGCCCTCGCAGGTGCGGGATGCGGCGCCACGCCGCCGCAGGCCCCGTTCGCGCAGGCGAAGAAGCTGGACAGCGCGACCGGCGACATCTCTACCGACTGCGGACTGAGCTACCAGGTGACCGCGTTCCCCGGCAACCACCCGGCTGACATCGCGAGTCTCGAGGCCTCGGCGGCATCGAGCGCGCGCAAGCTGGCCTCGGTGTACGCGCGCAACCCGGCCTGGATCTACCAGGGAGACACCGTCCGCCAGATCGTCGATGACGGTTTCGTGATGTTGCGCACGTGCGGCCTGAACGGCGCCGCGCGCGTCCTGAGGACGCTCGCCCCTGTTCGTCCCCGGGTTCGCCGGGGTAGGGGATGAAGTAGTACCCGAGAACGAAATGAAAGGAGCCGTGGCATGGCTAACGAGCTCAAAGGCAAGCGTGTGGCATTCCTGTTCACCGACGGGGCGGAGCAGGTCGAGGTGACCGAGCCGCTCGAGGCGGTTCGCAAAGCGGGTGCCGAGACCGACATCGTCTCGCTCGAGAAGGGTGAGGTCGAGATGTGGAAGCACTTCGACAAGGGCGACAAGATGACCGCCGAGGTGTCGGTCGCCGACGCCGACGCCTCCGATTACGATGGGCTGGTCCTGCCGGGCGGCGTCGCCAACCCGGACCAGCTCCGCCTCAACAAGGACGCGGTCAAGTTCGTCCGTGCGTTCTTCGAGCAGGACAAGCCCGTGGGAGTGATCTGCCACGGACCGTGGATGCTGGTCGAGACCGGAGTGGCCAAGGGCCGCAAGGTGACTTCGTGGCCGAGCCTTCAGACCGACCTGCGCAACGCGGGTGCGGACTGGGTTGACGAGGAGGTCGTCGTCGACAACGGCCTCGTGACTTCCCGCAAGCCGGATGACCTGCCGGCGTTCTGCGCGAAGATCGTCGAGGAGTTCGCCGAGGGCAAGCACAAGCAGCGCGTCGCCGCGTAGCGATTCGTCGTCGCGGAACCGGGGGCTCGAGCTCGTTTCGAGGGTGATTGTGCGTACACCACGCCTACGTCGCTCGGACTGCTCGAGCCCCGGTATCAGTCGCGTGCGCCGGGGCCGCGGATTCAGCTATGAGGACAAGCAGGGGCGGCGGATCGATGACCCCGAGCAGCTCGAGCGCGTCCGCGAGCTCGCGATCCCGCCGGCGTGGAAGGACGTGTGGGTGTGCCTTGACCCGCTCGGCCATCTCCAGGCGACCGGCGTCGACGACGCCGGCCGGCGGCAGTACCTGTATCACCCGCGCTGGCGCGAGCGCCGGGACCAGGAGAAGTTCGACCGGATGGTTGGTTTCGCCGAGTCGCTGCCGCGGTTGCGGCGGCGACTCGCGAGGACACTGCGCGATGGAGAGGAGCCGAGCCGCGAGCGCGTGCTCGCCTTAGCGGTACGACTGCTCGACATCGGCATGTTCCGCGTTGGCAGCGCGCAGTACGCCGAGGAGGAGAGCGGCATCGGCCTCGCCACGATCCGCAAGCAGCACGTTCGAATCGATGGCGACGCGATCGCGTTCGATTTCCCGGCCAAAGGAGGCGCCCGCCGGCGGCAGGTGATCGAGGACCCGATGTCGATCGAGTTGATGAGGACGCTCAAGCGGCGCCGGGCCGGCCCGGAGGAGTTGCTCGCCTACCGCGACGGGCGCAGGTGGCGCGACGTGCGCTCGAATGACATCAACGCATACCTGAAGGCGCACCTCGGGGAGGAGGCCAGCGCCAAGGACTTCCGGACCTGGAACGCGACCGTGATGGCAGCCGTGACGCTCGCTGCTGTTGGACCGGATGCGGGATCGAACACCGCTCGCAGACGCGCGATCAAGGAGCCGGTGGGGTCCGTATCGGAGCTGTTGGGCAACACGCCCGCAGTGGCGCGTAAGTCGTACATCGATCCACGAGTTTTCGACCGTTACTTGTCTGGTTGGACGATCGCCGGAGCGCTGGAACGGACTCCCTCGCTCGATGTCGCCGACGATCGCGTGCGGACGCGGGTCGAACGCGCGGTCCTCGAACTCGTCGACGGCAACACCAAGTCCTCAGCGCTCGAGCGCGTCGCCGCGTGATTTAGGTTCAGCGCAGAGGCGTTTCGGGTCGTCGCCCTGCTCCTGCTCGGTCCGCTCGTCGGTGAGCGCCTTCGCTGCCTGGTCACCGACCATCCCGATGTGGCGGTGAATCCGCCACATCGGGAGGACGATGCAGTACCGGCAAAATACGGCGACATGCCGGCGTGTGCGTCAAGTGATCAGTGACTACGCCGTCTTGCGCTCGAGGTCCGCGACCTCTTCGGCCTTCTCCTGGACGCGCTCCTTGTCCCGGCCCAGCTCCTCCTTGGCCTCGCCCTTGCGCTCCTCCTGACGTCCTTCGCGCCTGAGCGATGCGTCGTCCGTGAGGTCGCCTGCGGCTTTCTTGATCCGGCCTGTGACTTTGTCGGTGATGCCCACTGTCGAGCTCCTCTCATTTGCGGTCCCCAAATAGCCTTACCCGAGGGCCGGTCTTGGAAACGCGCTCGGGTCGGGGCGCCCCCAGCTCGCACGCTCGGTTAACGCAGAGAGGCGTTGGGTACCGGAGGGGCATGACCAAGTTTGGCTACACCATGATGTGCGAGCAGTCACGGCCCGATCAGCTCGTTCAGGACATCCAGCGAGCCGAGAAGGCGGGCTTCGACTTCTCGGTGATCAGCGACCACTATCAACCGTGGCTCCCGACCCAGGGGCATTCGGGCTATGCCTGGTCGATCCTCGGCGCCGCCGCGCAGGCCACCGAGCGGATCGGGCTGATGACCTACGTGACCTGTCCGATCCTTCGCTACCACCCCGCGATCGTCGCGCAGAAGGCGGCGACCGTGCAGATCCTCTCCGGCAACCGCTTTCGACTTGGGCTCGGAGCGGGCGAGAACCTGAACGAGCACGTTGTCGGCATGCGGTGGCCGTCGGTCGGCGTGCGCCACGAGATGCTCGGCGAGGCGGTCGACATCATCGGCGGCCTGTTCGACAACCGCAACGGGACCGTCAATTACCGTGGACGGTATTTCGATATCGAGTCCGCGAAGCTGTGGGATCTCCCTGACGAACGCGTCCCGATTGGCATCGCGGTCTCCGGGCCCGACTCGTGCGAGCTGCCGGGAGCCAAAGCCGATCTGCTGGTCGCGGTCGAACCCGAGCGCGAGCTCGTCGAGATGTTCGACAAGGCTGGCGGGCGCGGGAAGCCCAAGGTCGGGCAGGTCGCGATCGCCTACGACCCGGACCGGGACGCCGCGATCGAGCGCGCCCACGACCAGTTCCGCTGGTTCGGCCTCGGCTGGAAGGTCAACGCCGACCTTCCCAACCCCGACTCGTTCGAGGGCGCCAGCCAGTTCGTGACCCGCGAGCAAGTAGCCGACGCGTTGTCCTGCGGCCCTGACGTGGAGGCGCACGTCGAGGCGATCAAGCCGTTCCTCGACGCGGGCTTCACCGAAGTCGCCGTCGTGCAGATCGGAGCGGACCACCAGGAGCAGTTCACGGCATGGGCAGAGCGCGAGCTACTGCCCGCGCTGCGCTCACTCTGAGTCGCGTTCCGGTCGCCACCCCCGGTCCGGATCCGCCACCCCGGTCCGGATCCGCCACCCCCGGTCCGGATCCGCCACCCCCGGTCCGGATCCAAGGCTGTAAAACGCAGCAAACTTCGCCACCCGCGGCCCAATCGACCAGATAAGCATCGAGGGGATGCTTATCTGGCCTCGGCCGCCCGGCGTGGGGGGGCTTTGCTGCGTTTTACATGGCGGGTGCGGCCGGCCCGCAAGACCGGCTCGCCGAAGTCGGCCAAATGCAAGCCGCCGAACCTTCCGACGAAGCCCTTGAGCCCGACTATCTCCACCTAGACACCCCGTCCGAGAACGACGAACTATGAACTGGTCAAGAAACTCGAAATCGCCCCCGCGGATACGGCCTCCGCGAGGCCCGGCCGCGACGCGGCTCGGGCCCGCGAGGATCAGCCGAGCCGCGTCCGCGTACTCGGCTCCGACGCGTAAGCGCTAGTAGTAATGCGCTCGCCCACCAACGGCGCGGCCCATCATGCCGAGCACCACGAGTATCAAACCGACGACCACCAGGATGATGCCGATCGTCCACAGAATCGCGATCTTGGCAATGAAGCCGATGATCAGGAGTATCACTCCGAGTGTTATCACTGACCCTCCCTCGGGGTTTGTGAGTTGTAGCCAACCTCTACCCGCGAATACGACCTTGAAGCATGGGCCATGCCCCGCCGCGAAGGCAGGGACCGAGCGTCGGGTCCGATTGCGTTCGGCGAATCAGCGTCGGAGATCTTGAACGACGGCACGCCTTGATTGAAGGCACCGCTTGCGGGTAGCTCCGAGCGAGAGGTCTCGCGTAGACGAGCTAGGTGGGACGGCATGCGTGGGTGCGAGGGGAGGATGTGGAACTGATGTCCGGGAATGAGGTCGGTCGCGAGAGCGCAGATTCGACGCTGAGTGATCGCTCGATCGCCGAGCTGCTCAAACAGCTGTCCGATCAGACCACGACGCTGGCTCGCCAAGAAGTGGACTTGGCCAAGGCCGAGCTCGCCGCGAAAGGCAAACAGGCCGGGCTCGGCGCCGGAATGTTCGGGGGCGCGACCATCTTCGGTCTGTACGCCCTCGGGTCGTTGACCGCTTGCGTGATCCTGGCGCTGGCCACGGCGATGTCGGCGTGGCTG
This sequence comes from uncultured Solirubrobacterales bacterium, assembly GCA_963701945.1. Lineage (GTDB taxonomy): Bacteria > Actinomycetota > Thermoleophilia > Solirubrobacterales > Solirubrobacteraceae > Palsa-465. The sequence goes on from CAVPBV010000011.1 coordinate 463,493, forward strand.
GCGGCTCTGATCGTTGCGGCCGTCTACGGCGTGATTGCCGGAGGCTTGGCGATCGCAGGGAAGTCGAAGGTCGAGAAGAGTGTCCCGCCTGTGCCCGAACAGACGCTTGAGACCGTGAAAGAGGACGTCGAATTGACCAAAGCCCGAGCGAAGGAGGGTCGTCGATGAGCGCGGCCGACGACGAGGGCCATCAGAAATCGCCAGAGGAGGTCCGGGTCGAGATCGAGCAGACGCGAGAGGAACTCGGTGACACCGTCGAAGCGCTGGCCGCGAAGACCGACATCAAGGGACAGACCAAGGAGCGAATCGCGTCGCTCAAGGACACCGCCGAAACCAAGAAGGACGAGTTCACCTCCCGCGCCAAGGAGACCACACCCGATTCCGCGGGTGCGGGGGCACAACAAATCAAGTCGACAGTCGCGAACAGGCCCGTGCCGTTCACCGCGCTCGGCGCGTTCGCGTTCGGCTTGCTCGTGGGCTGGTTGCTGCGCCGGCGATAGCAGTACTCGCTGCCCTGGACGCGTTGCTCGACGGATCGTCGGCGAGTCACGCTCATGACTGCACCGCCTGGGTCAGGTCGTAAACCGTCTGACCGCCGATCGTCTCGGCGCGGTAGTGGGCCTTGACCCAGCTGGTGATCGCGCTCGTGCTCGACCCGCCGGCGGGCCCACCGGCGCCGCCGCCGAAGCCGCCTCCACCGCCGGACGCGATGTAGTAGTGGATGTCGCCGGCCTTGACGTACGCCTCGAACTGAGCAAGCGAGAGGTTCCCGCCCTGGCCACTGAACCCCCCGATCGCCATCACCGGGACTCCGCCCGTGGCGAGTTCGAGGGAGGCGGCGCTCTGCGAGCCCGACGTCGCAGCCGCCCATCGGTAGCCCGACGCGCCCGACTTCAGCGTGGCGATCAGGGCACTGCTAACGGCGTTGTTGCCCGCCGCCCCGGTCGTGCCGGCAGCGCGCGACGAGCCGCCGGAGCGTGAGAGGCCCTCGCCGGCGCCCGGGAAGCTGCCGCGGCCGGAACGCGAGAACGCCCCACCGCCGCTCGGACGAGTGCCGCCACCCGCGACAGAGAGGCCTCCACCGCCGCTCGGGAAGCTGCCAGGAGGGCCGCCGGTGAACGCGCCCCCGCCGGGACCTCCACTACCCGCGCTCGACGGCCCCGCCGACGGGACCGAACCGGTGTGCGCCGAGCCGATCGTCTGCGCCGAGTACGCCACCGGCCCCGCGAGACCCGCGACGAGCGCGATGACTGCGATGGCCGCACTCAGACGCCGCACCATCCGCGCCGGCATCAGCAGGCAGACCGCCGACACGCCCCCCGCGACCGCGATCACCGGCACGAGCCACGGCTCCCACGACGGGGTCCGCCCGAGCAGCACGATCGCCCAGACGGCGGTCACGACCACGCCGAGCGCGAGCAGCGCCCGGGCGGCGAATACGTCACGCCGCCGCCACGCGAGCGCGGCGCCGATCGCCACGAGCGCGGCGATCGCCGGCGCGAGCGCCACCGTGTAGTACGTGTGGATGACCCCCGCGCTGAGGCTGAACACCAGGCCGCTCACGACGAGCCAGCTCCCCCAGAGCAAGATCGCGGCACGGGTCCGGTCCGTGCGCGGTGCACGCAGCCGCCACGCCAGCCCCGCGACGACGACGAGCAGCGCGGCGGGGAGCAGCCATGACGCCTGGCCGCCCATCAGGTCGTTGAACAGGCGCAGCACACCGGGTTCGCCGCTGAAGTTCCCGCCGCCGCCCCCACCGCCAGGGCCCCCGCCGCTGCCGGTGAGACGACCGAAGCCGTTGTATCCGACGATCAGGTTGAGGATGCTGTTGTCAGACGAGCCGTCGATCATGGGCCGCGAAGACGCCGGCCACGCCGCGACGATCGCCACCCACCAGCCAGCGCTCACGAGCATCGCGGCTCCGCCGGCGAGCAGTTGCCCGATCCGCCGGCGCACCGTCGTCGGCGCGGCTATTAGGTAGACCAGCGCGAAGCCCGGCACGACGAGGAACGCCTGCATCATCTTCGCCAGGAACGCGAACCCGATCAGCGTCCCGACGCCGACCATCCAGCGCGTGGAGCCGCCCTCGAGCGCCCGCACTAGGCAGTACGCCGACGCGACGAGGAGGCAGACCAGCAGTGCGTCCGGGTTGTTGAACCGAAACATCAGGGCCGCGACGGGCGTGACCGCGAGCATCGCGCCGGCGAGCAGTCCGGCGCCGTTGCCGAACCAGCGCTTCACGGACGTGGCGAGCAGGCCGACGGCAAGCACGCCTTCGAGCACCTGCGGCACGAGCATGCTCGCGCTCGAGAACCCGAAGATGCGCCCGGACAGTGCCATCACCCACAGCGAGGCCGGCGGTTTGTCGACCGTGATGAAGTTCGACGAGTCGAGCGAGCCGAAGAAGAGCGCCTTCCAGCTCTTCGTCCCCGCCTGCACGGCGGCGGCGTAGAAGCTGTTGGCATCGCCCGAGGCCGTCAGGTTCCAGAGATACGCGATCGCCGTCGCGACGAGCAGGCCGATGAACGCCATGCGCGCCCAGGCCGGATCCTCGGCGCGCCCGCGCACCAAGGAGCGGACGCGATTGCCCGACCAGAACCCATCCGCCGGTCGCGGCCGTGTCGGCCGCGGCAACGTTGTCGTGCTCATTTCAGTTTCCTTGCGTATCGATGGACGGGACGGCGTCCGGGGCGTCGCTTCCAGCGCGCCGGCGGAACACCCAGTACGACAGCGCGACGTAGCGCGTGACAGTCGCCGCGAGCGTGGCGAGCACCAGGACTGCCGCCTCGAGCAGCCGCGGAGCGTGGGCATCGAGATCATGCAAAACGCTCAGCGCGCCGTTCGTGAGCCCGAGCGCGAGCACGAATACGAGGAACCCCGCGGCCTGATGGCGAGCTAGGCCGTCGCGCCCGCGGATACCGAACGTGAGGCGGCGGTTGGCCGCGGTGTTCCCGACCGCCGTGAGAGCGAGCGCGACCGCGCTGGCGACGGCGGAGCCGACCGCGCCCGCAAGGACCAGGAACAGCAGGGCGTACGCGAGCGTCGACACAACTCCGATCGCGACGAAACGCGCCACCGCTGTGGCCATCGCCAGGCGTGCGACGCCACGCAGATCAGCGAGGGCCGTGAACACGATGTCGACGCGAGAATCGGGATCGTCGACCCAGTCGACCGGAACCTCGTGGACGCGCATTCCGCGACGCTGCGCCGCGATCAACAGCTCGGTGTCGAAGAACCAGGACTCATCCCGCACCGCATCGAGCAGCTCGTGCACAACGTCGGCGCGGACCGCCTTGAACCCGCATTGGGCGTCGGTGAAGCGTGCCCGCAGCATCGTGCGCAGGATGTGGTTGTAGGTGCGGGAGATGAACTCGCGTTTCGGGCCCCGCGTGACCCGGGATCCCCTCGCCAATCGCGAGCCGATCGCGACCTCGCTGTGGCCTGACAGGAGTGGCGCGAGCAGCGGCAGGAGCGCGTGCAGATCGGTCGACAGGTCGACGTCCATGTACGCGACGACGGCCGCCGGGCTCGCCGACCACGCGGCCCGCAGCGCCCGACCGCGCCCCTTCTGCGCGACCCGCAAGACACGAACCCGGTCGAGATCGTCCGCGAGCGCCCGGGCGATCTCGGGCGTGATGTCCGTGCTGGCGTTGTCCGCGATCGTGATCTGCCACGAGTACGGCATGTGGGTATCGAGGAAGCGATGCAGCCGGTGGATCGAAGCGGCCACCGCCCGCTCCTCGTTGTAGACGGGGATGACGATCTCGACGTCGAGCTCGCGCGGCGGCGCCGGGCGAGCGCCCCACCCTCCGACCCTCGTCGGCACTAGATCTGCCGTGACTGTATGCATCTGCCAAGCCTCCGATCCTGAAGTTCTGATCGGGAGCTTCGGCAAGCGGAATGAGAACCGCGTGAGGGATGTGTAAGCCCAACGAAAGCATTTGCCGGCGGCGCGCCTCGTCTGGCATGATCCGTGCGTGGCCAAGGAGAAGGTGGACGCGGTCGAGCCAGGACCGGTGCAGAGCCTCAAATGGCTCGACGACGTCGCCGAACACGACTACGACGCCGCCGAGGCCTACCTGTCCCTCAAGCTCGACGTCGAGTCTGCCGGCAAAGTGGTCAAGCGACTGCGCAAAGCGCCGATCACGCGGCGGCGCGCCAACGACATCTTGCGTGCGGCGGGCCTCACAGCCGCGCCCCTCGACGATCCGGGCGTAATGAAGGACCTGGTCAAGGTCATCGAGGGCAAAGAGCTCAGCCCCGTGCTCGTCGTCAGCGGCAATGCGGACGCGGACATCGCCGACGGTTACCACCGCGTGTCACTCGTGTACCGCATTGACCCGTACGGCGTGATCCCGCTCAAGCTCGCCTGAGGGACGAGGCTCGCGGCCGGACAGGAGTGAATGGTTTGACAGCGGAGGATGCTGTTCGGGCGTACTTCACTGCCTACAGCGAGGGGCACCCCGAGCGATTCGACGAGCTCGTCTCCCCCGACTACGTCGACTATGGCCACGCGGAGCCCGGTCACGGACCGCAGGGCGCCCGGGATGACTACGAGCACGCCGTCCAACTCGCGGGCGGTCTGATTCGATACGACATCGAGGCGCTGGTTGCCGGCGAGGATGCCGTCGCCGTGACCTGGACCGGGCATCTGCCGAACGGGTCGGCTTACCGCGGCCTCAGCCTCTATCGCGTCGCAGACGGGCGGATCACCGAAGTCCGCAACACCCTCATCGACCGACCGCCTATCTGACGCCCCAGCGACCGGCACCGGCCGGCGTCCACGCGCTCACGGCGACGCCTAAGACAGCGTGATGTTGGGCTTCGTGACGTTGCTGCCAGCGCCGCTAATCCGCACGTTCAACGGAGAGCTGGCATTGATCGCCGGCCCGATGTTGTACGTGCCAGCCCCGAAGTAGCCCCCATGCGACGTGGCGGGAACCGTGACCTTGAGCGTCACCGTCTTACTCTTCCCGACCGCGAGCTCGCTGATTCGCGCCTCGATCGGCCCGGTCAGGATGAGACCCGGACGCGCGCCGGCACCCGTCAGCTTCTCGACCCCGACCGACACCGTGATACCACGTACTACCAAAGGACCGCGGTCGGTGATCTTCGCCCGGATCTTGATTGGCGTCCCGGGCGAGCTGGTCGACGGCATGCTCAGGATAGTCACGTGTAGCGTCGTCCGAGGGGAGCCGACGGCGCTTGCCGCCGCCACGAACAGCACGACAACCACAAGCGGGATGAGTCGCCACACGCGCACCGGCGCAACTATAACCCCCCGCCGCCCTCACCTCGGGGCGTACCCTACCCGTGCACGAAGAAAGCGATCGCGGCCGGGCTCAAGCGTGGCGCCAACAAGATCCCCGGTGCGCTTATCGATGGCTTCCGCTGCGCGGGGCGGTGGGCCTTCGCAGTCGTCCTCGACGGGGTCGACGACGTCCCGGCGCTGTTCCGCGCTCAAGGCACTCGCTGGGTCACCGTCGACCGGTAGAAGCCGTGCAACGACCACGCCGTCCCCAAGAAGATCTACGCCGCGGCTTGCTTGTCCAGCTAGCCCGTTTGCGCAGTTGAGACGCTTAGGCCCTCGATTGTGGCCCAGCCAGTGGGCGCCAGTCCGCGGCCCGGGCGACTAGGGGTCTTCGCGCGGATGGCTGAGGCCGGTGACATACCGGTGCTCGTTGAGCGCCGCCGAACGCCGGAGTTCGTGTGCCGCGGCCAAGAAACGGCCCCGATCGTGCGCGGAGTCCATGTCCAACTCATCAGCCATCCGTTCCAGCAGATCGGCGAAGGAGTCTTCCGCCTTCGCCATCTCCCAGTGATCCGTTGCGGATCTGACCGCCGAGATGATCCGCTCTTGTTCGTCGCGGATCTCTGACCGGAGGCGTTCGTCACCCATCTACACATTCTCGCGCATGCGCAGGGCGCGCGCACCGACCGCTCACGGCAGGCGCCAGAAGTCGCCGGTCAGGCCGAGCTCGTTGAGGATCGCCTGGTTCTGCTCACGGTCATGGGGGGCCAGTCGGCTGCGAGTCGATCGCTCCACCACGCATGCTAAATCCTGGACCTGAACTCGCCGATGGGCACACGACGGCTGTGCCGCCCGTTGCGGTCGCCAACGTACGGGACGATCGTTCCCGATGGACGCTTTGCGGTTACTCGGAGCAATGTGGATGTGAGTGGGAACGTGTTCCTTGACCACTGTGGTTCGCATTCCCGCACGATGATTGGCCGGGGATTCTTCAGCGTCAACTCCCGCGCCGTCCTATGAGTGTCGGTTCCACCAGCAGCGCGATCCCGGGGCTATTCCTACCAAGCCGCCGCCGGTTCACGTTCCGCCTACCTCGGCAGCTGGCATCTAGGTGCGCCCGGGTAGACGAGCGCTTAGCTGTACGGGTTCGTGCTCGGGGGCATGTCGTGGGCGGTCGACAGCGGCTTGAGCCACGCCGCTCTGTCCCTGGCCGCACGCTGGAGTTGGACAAGCGAGCCGCACGCGTCGCAGGCGTAGATGCCCCGCGCGCCGGCGAGGAGATGGATCCCGTCGGGGGACCATGGGTCCGCGGGGGCCGGATCGTCCGCCTGGCTGGCGAGGGGTGCTAGCCCGGCGTTCTCGAGGTTCAGGGCGAGCATCCCTTGAGCGCCGACCTGGTAGATGGCCTGGTTCCCTCCGGGCGGGGCGGGCGCAAGCCCGAGCACCCCCCCGAACAGGAAGCCGCCGTCGGGGCTGAGAGCGGCGCCAGGGCTGACGGGGGCCGCCCCGCTCTGGCCCGGTGAGGTGAAGCCTGCGATCAGACCCCCGGTGCGCGCATCGAACACGGTCGCGGTTCCCGGGGGCTCGGAGTCGCCGGCGCCGATCTGGGGATAGTCGACCGCCACCAGCCGCGAGCCGTCACCGCTGAACGCGAGTTCGGCGATCGGCCACGGCCCGTTGCCGCCGAAGCCGCCGGTCTCGTAGTCGCGGGGCGTGGAGACCGCCTTGACCGCGATCAGGCGCCGATCGGTGACGCTCCATATCGAGACGGTCTGCCAGATTGTGCCCGCGGCGACGACCGCGCCGTTCGGGCTGAGTGCTACTCGCAGCGGCGTCGGTCGGGACCCTGGGGGGACGAACGGGGGCTTGATCGCCTCCGAGGGACGCAGGCGCGCGAGCGCGCGGCCCGTGGCGACGCTCCACACCCCGACTGTGCCTCCGATCTGGGCAGCGGCGACGGTCGAGCCGTCGGCGCTCAGCTGTGCGTCGATCGGGGGGCTCGCCTGCGGGATTTGGACCAACGGGTGGCCCGGGGCCCAGATCCGCACCGCCCGATTCGACATGATCAGCAGAGCGTCGGTATCCGGCGCGAACGCCAGACCGGTCACGTCGCGGCCCACTGGGAGCCTCGCGACCGGGCGGCCGGCGCCGTCTACAACCGCGACGGCGCCTGGCTCCGCGTACGCGATCCGGCTCGCATCCGCGCTGATCGCGACTGCGACGTCCACCGGCCGGTTTCCGGTCGGAACGTGCGTGACTAGTGTCGGCGGCGGTGTCAGGTTGCAGAACTCGATCGCCTGGATCACCGAGTTGCACGGGACGTTCGCTGCCGCAATGACGCCCGGCAGCGGGACGCGGCTGAGGACTGCCCCGCTTGTGCTGCTCCATGTGACGAGTTCGGCCGACGCCAGCGCCCCCGATCGGGGTACTGTCTCGAGCCCGTAGGCGACCGCTCCACCGCGCACGAAACCGAGCGGGTCCGTGTGCCCTGTGCCAGGGACGGCAAGTACCGTCGATGCCTCGCCGGCGCCAACATCCCAGATCTTGACAAGGCCACGCTGATCTGTCGTCAACAGGAGCCCCGAGTCGGGGCTGAACTGGATCGAGTCGACCGGCGCGCCGTCCGGTAGCAGGCGGATCTGTGCGCCGTCGCTTGTGCTCCAGACCCGAGCGGTTCCGTCGTCGCTGGCCGTCGCCACAAACGCGCCCGAGGGACTGGCGGCGACCGAGTGGATGATCTGGCTGTGGCCGGTCAGGCCGTACGCCAGCCCGCTGTAGAGTCGCAGCACCCCATGGCCGCTGTAGTCGCCGGTCGCAAGCCACGGCTCCGTCGCGCTGCCGCCGCAGGCGGCGGCGCTGACGGTCGTCGATAGCGGGATCGCCGAGACCTGCCTGCCCGTGGACGCGCTCCAGAAGCGTAGAAACAGGTCGCCCGCTTCGGTCGGGTCCCAGGTGACGAACGCGCTCCCGCCCGGTAGCCAGCACGCTTGGTGCCCGCTGAGACCAAGGGGCCCGAGCACCGCCGACGAGACCGGCACGACCTTCCCGGTCGTCAGGTCCAGGATGCTTCCCGCCGCGTGAGCGTTACCGGTGCCGTGACCAAGCAGCAGCTTCGAGCCGTCTGGGCTCGGCGCGATCAGCTGGGTATCGCCCGGCACGTTCATCAGTGGGTTCACGGCGCCCGACCTCGGGTTGAATGCGATCACTCGGTCGAGCCCAGTCCCGGTCACGAGTAGCACGTCACTGTGGCCGGACCACGCGACGGTTGTCCCCGGCTCGGACTGGGTCTTCGCCGCCGCGACCGCGTCGACGAGGCCGCCCGTGGGCGCCGTTGCGCCTGTGAGCGCGTTCCAAACCGACACCGTTCCCTTCCAGTCGACGTAGGCGATCCACTGTCCGTCGGCGCTGTACTGGAGCGGGCCGTTCTCGCTGTAGAGGGGCGAGGTCCCGCGATCGGGGGCCTGGAGCACTTGCTCCACCCTCCCGTTGCGCGGGTTCCACAACTCGACCGTGTCGTTCGGACCGGTGACGGCGATCTGGTTCACGACTGGGTTCCACGCTGCATGGGCGGAATCGCCGCCCCGCGAGTCAATCACCATCCGCAGCGGCGCCAGCGCGAGCGCTTGCCGCAACGCCTGCACGGCCGTGCTGCTGGTATCGATCTGGGTCGACTGGAGCGCGAGTGACAGGCTCTGCTGCGGGTCGGTGCCGAGGTCAGCCGTTGCCTGGGCCGCGAGTGAACGCGACTGCGCTGACTGGTACTGGGCATACGCGATGAGCGCCGCGACGATCGCCGCGACCAGCAGCGTCAACAGTGTCATGGCGGCGCTGCGGGCGACCCGTACGGTGCGCCGGTGCTGTCGCACCTCTTCGCTCGAGATCGCCTCCTTGGGCACGCCATGGAGCGGTGCTGCGAACTCGGCGACCGCATCCCGGAACTTGGGATGCGAGATCGACAGGTCGTCGGACTCCTTCGCCCAACGCAGATCCGTGTAGCGTGGCTCCTCTCGGAAGGCCTCGCGTAGCGGCAGCGGCAGCGCGTTCTGGCTCGGGTCGAGCGTGCTTCCGTTGAACGGCAGCTCCCCGTCGGTGAGCGCTATCAGGATCGTCTCGGGAGACTTGTGCTCAAGCCAATAACCGGCCTCCTTGCCGACCCATTCGGAGGCGGCGGCCCGGGGCGAGGCCAGCAGAATGTAGTGCTGTGAGGCATCGAGAGCCTCCTTCACCGACTCCCAAAGGTCGGGGTTCGCCGACAGCGCAGTCTCATCCCGAAAAACGTGTACCGCGCGCGTCCGGTACCACGGCTTTGCGAATCGCTGAAGCCCCCGCTGCAGCGCCCGGGCGAGCTCCTCGTCGGCCGCGTGGCTGTAGGAGATGAACCCGTGGTAGACGTTGTCGCCTGGCGGATCGGGAACCAGCCCGAGACGCTGCACCAGCGTACTTAGACGCTTGCGCGGGCGCGCAGCCCGCGGCTCAACGACCTCACTCGTTGCCGCCCCCATCCCGCACGAAGGCTACCACGGTCGCAGTAGCCTCGCGATGGAATCTCTTGTGCTGCTGTCGTCTTACCTAGCGCGGGTTCGGGTCCGAATTCTCCCCAACCGTATCGCCCATTTCATTATCGTCACCATAGTCAGTATCAGGCTGGCGCCGGTGCACCGAATCAGTCGATCGGCCGACCGTATGCGAGCCAGTTCAATTGCACCCTGCGCAGGGACAACGCACACACACGATTAATCGAGGCACGCCCTGATGCGCCGCAACGCCACGACGCGGAAGCGGAAGCGGGAATTCTCCTTTCCATGGGGGCCGAGCGTGACGGTGCGTGGACTCTCACGTTGTCTGCGAGAACGACCACGGGCGCCGGGATTGAGCCGAGCCAGGTGGCGTGAAGCTCGTCAGGCGGAGAAGGCGGGATCGTCGGCCGTGGTCGGGTCGGTGCCGAACCCGGGATACGCGGTCGCGAGCGCCTCGAGAATCGTTCCGAGGGGGAGATCGGTGTAGACCCCGCGGTCCCGGACGTACTCCATGTAGGAGCTCCCGTCCGCGGCGAAGGGGTGAAGCAGAGCGTCGGCGGATCCATCGAACGTGAGTGGCGGGACCCCGAACCGCTCGCATAGCTCGGCGTTGAAGGCCGGGGTCGCTTTTCTCCAAGCGCCCTGGACATGCAGCTCGCTATATCCGTGGTACACGAACACGTCGGTGCGCATCCGCGCGGCAAGTTTGGGGGACTGCAGATGGTTCTTGACGTCTGCGAAGCCCAGGCGCGCGGGGATTCCGAGGGACCGCGCCGCGGCGGTGAGCAGAACCGCCTTGGGGATGCAGAACGCCGCTCCGCGGTTGATGACGTTGCTGGCTACGTAGTCCTCTGGATCGTAGGAAAGCTGGTAGGGGTCGTAGCGAATCTCATCGCGGACCGCGGTGAATAGCCGCGAGATCCGCTCCGGGTCCGTCTCAGCTCCGGCCACCGCCCCCTCGGCGAACGCGCGGACGTCCGGATGCCCGGCGTCGATGAACGCGGTCGCTGCCACGTGCTGCGGACCCGGCGCCTCGGCGCTACGGTGTTCCGGTGGGGCCATGACCTAAAAGGTAACGGGCTCGCGTCGGACGTCTTCTATCTTGAAGGGAGTGAAGCCATTGGATCCCGAGGACCTCGCCGTGATCGACCGTGTCGGACGCCGCTGCGCGGTTTGCCGCAGCGGGCGCCGCTGGCGCGAGTTCACGGTTGTACGGCCGGACGGTCGCGAGCCGGTCGTCATGTGCGCCGCCTGTCGAGCCCGTTACGGAGACGCTCCACCCGCGCCACCAGTCAGCGAGCCGGCCGAGGCACCCACGGTCCGGGCCGCGGACTCGACCCCGGCCACACCCGCGCGCCGCGCTCCCGAGCGCGAAGATCGTGTGAGAAGGGCGCTCCGCGAGCTCCCTGACGGGGAGTACACCACCGGGAGGATCGCCAAGGCCGCCGGACTACCGCAGGACAAAACGCTTCGCCGGCTGAGCCAGCTCGCCGCCTCCGGCGAGATCCGACAGGTCGGCAAGCGCTGGTCGACCGAGCCGCCCTCCACCGATCTCGACGAGGCGCTTGACCGGCTCAAAGCCCAGACGAGCAACATTCGGATCGTTCAGGACCGATCGCTAGTCGGCTGATCGACCCTCGACGCCCTGATAGGCGTCCTCGGCGGGGCCGACGCCCGAGCGCCAGGACCTGCTCGTCCATACGGGCGGCGGCCTGTCGTTTGCAGAATCGCTTCGAACCGATAGCCGAGCTAGCGCCACCGCGTTAGCTCTACTTTGCGGACGCGGATCTCACCGGTCGCCTGAGAGCGACCGCTGTGCAGAACCCACTCGGCTCGCTGGCGGATGACGTCGCACACACGGTTCGTATTCTCGACCTCCAAGATGAACCCACGATCCTGGTGGGTCACTCGTTCGCCGGCACCGTGATCACCCAGGCCGGAGTCGACCCTCGAGTCGTCGGCCTCGTGTACGTCGCGGCGCGGGCACCGGACGCTGGTGAGGACTATGCGGCGCTCGCAAAGCGGTTCCCGGAACCTCCCGCCAACTTGGCTGGTCTTCAAGGGTGGCTTCGGCGGCCTTACCGAAGGTACCTTTCTCGAAGACTTCGCGAACGGTGTCGAGCGAGATCGAGCGCGCACGCTCTAGCCGTGCAGGGACGCGTTTCGGAAACGCTGTTCCATGACCGCGTGAGCGAGGACGCTTGGAGGACGAAGCCGAGCTGGCATGTGATCTCGAGTAACGATCGCACGACCTCGCCAGAGCTCGCTGTCGTTTGGCGCACAATGGAGCTGGCCCCTGCTGACTGCCGCGACACAACTCCTGCGTTTCGCTAACGCGGATCCGAGAGAGTTCAAAACGTCACCTCTCTCTCACTAAAAGGCCTTACATGACGACCGAGCAACAGATAACCCGCCGCCAGGCGGTGAAGGTCGTCGGGACCGCGGGCGCCGTCTACCTTCTGGCGCCGGCACTACCCGCTTTCTCACCCACGGCAGCTCTCGCCGCGACCGCGGGAGCGACCGCTGCCAAACTCACACCCGAGCTGACCGAAGGCCCGTACTGGGTCAACACGATGCTGCACCGATCCAGCGTGGTCGCTAACAGCCGCGGTGGCGGCCACCAGCAAGGCGTTCCGCTCAGGCTCTACATCAACCTGCTCGACGCGACCACGAAAAGGCCGATGGACGGCCTTGCGGTCGACATCTGGCACGCAAATGCGCACGGTTTGTACTCCGACGAGAGCTCGCAGCAAGCCGGCGGCGGCAGCGACTCGGCCGGGGACACGATCAGCGACAACTGGCTGCGCGGGTATCAGATCACTGGGAAGGACAGAGGCCTCCGCAAGAAACCGGTTTACGGTCAGGTGAGCTTCGAGACGATCTGGCCCGGCTGGTACGCCGGCCGCGCCATCCATATCCACGTCCGCGTCCGCAAGCTCCACTCGAGCGGCGCGACAATCGCCGGATACACAACCCAAATCTTCTTCTCCGACACCGACAACGCACACGTTCTCACGAGCGCGACTCCCTACAACGCGCGCTCACCCCAAACTGACCCGACGACGGACGGGAACGACACCGTCCTAACCGGCGCCGATTTCGCGACCAACATCGTCCCGGTGCAGGGCAGCGTCGGCAGTGGATACGCCGCTGTTTTCAACATCGCAGCGGACATCGCCGAGCTCGATGCCACCGGCAGTCTCAGCCGCCCCAGCAGCGGCGCCGTTGGCGGACCGGGGGGTTTACCGCCAACCGCCTGACGCAGCAACGGCGACTGGCCGTCGCTGACGGCGCGGAGGCCACGGCATGTGCCCTCGCGACGAAGAAGCCTCAGTCGTCGTTCTGGTCGTCCTCATCGCCGACGGGGTCGTCGAACGGCGCGACCTCTCCGGCGAGCAGGCATTCGAACTCGTTGTCCCAATCGACGGGGTCGCCCAAGTGGACGTTGAGCGTCGCGAGGTCGACCTCGAGGGCCGCAAGCTCTTCGTTTAGGAGTTCGCGAGCCTTCTCGTCCAGGTCGGCGCCGCGAGTCTCGAGGGCCTGAGCGACATCGGCAATAGTCCCGCCCGACCACGCGATCAGGCGACGCAGCTCCCAGACCAGTTCGCCGTAGCCAGCATCGGCCGACCATGCTGGATCAAGACGCGGATTGTCGGAATCGTCGCGCTTATGGACGACGAAACGGATCTCAGCGGCCTTCACCTCGGCGCCCTCGAGGTCTTGCAGGAGCCGGTCGCACAGTACGGCGAGCGCTTGCGAACGTTCATCCGGAAGCGGCACGAGCTCGCGTTCCTGAGTCTCGCGGGCGCTGGGGCAAGGATCCGCCGTGATTGGCTCCGGACCATCATCTACAGCTCGCGTCAGCTGACCCGCGGCCCCGCGCTCAGGAGTATGTTGGTTGTGCCGGTTGGCCAGAATTCTCCGGCGAACATCATCAGAAAGGAGCGAGTCCCAGACTTCGGCCAACGCCTCGCGCCAGCGTTGCACGAGCCCGTTGAGGTTGATGGAGCGCTGTTCGCCGACGCTGGGGAGCTCTTTGTTACCGCTGGTGGTTCTCATGATTAGCCCCTCGCTCGGCCGCTGCGTCCCGGTTGATCGGGGCAAGCCGGTGGTCGTTTGCTGTGCCTACGGATAGGTACCTCCGGTGTAGCAAACGGGTTACCGGCAACCAGACAAGACTTACCGAACTCATAAGCTCTCCCACAAAGCTGGAAAGATCTCTTCTCCCATGCAGGCCGACTCCGCCGACGAGGCGCCGAATCGAAGGAAGCTGTCGAGCGGCTGGCGGAGATTCGGCGTGGCGATCATCGGCGCGCTCTCGGTCGGCCTGATCGTGTGGTTGGCGCCTCCGGCGAAGGTCCTCGACGAGATCGGCCGCATGAACGTGTCGTGGGTGTTGGTGGCGGTCGCGCTTGAGCTCGGATCGTGTCTCAGCTACGTAATCGTGTTCCGGTACTTCTTCCCCGAGCTGTCGCGCGCGAACAGCCGCCGGGTCGCATGGATCGCGATGGGTGCCGGAGCCGTGCTGCCCGGGGGAAACGTGTCTTCGGCTGCAGTTACAGGTCTGCTGCTGCGTCGTCATGGTGTGAGCACCCGGCAGCTACTGGTTCGCTGCGCCGCGCTGCTGTGCCTCCTTACCGCAGTCGGCTTCGCCGTGAACGGGGCTGCCGGTGGGCTCTTGCTCGCGGGTGTGCCGGATGGCCCCCTCGACCTTAGTCACGCCGGGATACCGGTCGCCGTGTCTGTGTTTGTTCTGTCCGGGGCCGCGATGGTGGTGTTCGCAGCTCGCCGGTTCGGGGAGCGAACGCCAAAGTCTGTACGCGGGGTCGCGGCGGGGCTTGAGGGCGCTTGGGCGGCGGTTAGGAATCCGAACTGGCGGCTGATCGGCGCGCTCGGCTTCTTGTGCCTCGACATGGGCGCCCTGTGGGCTGCTTGCGCCGCGACCGGGCACCGGCTGGGCTTCCTCGCGGTGTTGATCGCCTACTGCATCGGCTACCTCGCCACGGCCATTCCGATGCCGGCTGGTATTGGGGTTCTCGATTCGGGCCTGGCGGGCGCGTTGATCCTTTACGGACTCCCCGCGACGGCCTCGGTCGGCGCCGTGCTCGCGTATCACGCGATCTCGATCTGGGTGCCGGGATTGGGCGGCCTGATCGCTTGGCTGTCGACCCGGCGATCGGAGACCGTCGAGCGGCCGCCCATCGCACCGGCGGCTCTAGGGAATCTCCGGCTCGCGAAGGCGGCCGAGACCGACGCCTGATCAGCCCGCGGAGCTGAGCCTGCGCGGAGCGCCGCGTGACCGCGGCCAACGTCCTCGCAACCGAGCTCGAACGGCATGAGCGCGAGGCCGAATTCAGCGCTCACTAGATAAGGGCTTCGGATCGGGGTCGGCAGACCCGCCGTACCAGCGTCGGGAGCGCGGCAAGCCGTCGACTAAGGCCTTGCCTTCGCCGACGGTCCTTCCCGGACCTTGGGCGCGCGCCTGAGGATCGTGGTTAAGAAATCCTGGGGAAGGAAGGCGCGGATGGCGGAGTCTTGGGCATGTAACGGTCGGGGCATCCGGCAACGACCCTCATGAGTCGCACCTTCTCGGCTCTTATCCACTGATCAGTTCACCAACGTCCGGTGCGCTGGGAGGTGGGTCGCAGCGTGACGCTGACGTGGGGCCCCGTCAGTAGCCGCCAATATCCACATTTCACAAAGGAAGAAACACATGACAGTCCATAACCTGCACCGTGATGCGTCATCGGAGGTCCCTGCCCAGGAACACGAGCTGCAGGCGCTGTGGCAGCGAGTGGTCGGCCGTCGCTCGTTTTTGAAGCAGGCGGCGATCGTTGGTGCCGCGGCGGTGCCCTTCTCGGCGCTCGGGGCTTCGTCCGCGAGTGCGCAATCGACAGGGCCGACCGATGGCGACATCGCCATCCTGAGGTTCCTCGCGGCGGCCGAGATTCTGGAGACGGACCTGTGGGAGCAGTACAACGAGCTGGGGGGCCTCCACGGTGGAAACCCGGCATACGTGGCGGCGCTGTCGAACATCGACTCCGACGCACCGGCGTACATCTCCGGCAATACGCGTGACGAGCGCAGCCACGCAGACTTCATCAACGCCTACCTCGTTTCTAAGGGCGCACAGCCGGTGAGCCTCGAGCCGTTTCGCACTCTCAAGGGTAGCCAGGCGACGGGCGCTGACCGATCGCGCCGGCGGCTCACGAACCTTCTCGGAGGAACCAACGTCGACACCAGCTGGTATCTGCGTTACCGGTCGATGGCCAACCCTGACTTCGGCGCGACGTTCCGACAGGCCGTGACCATCAAGAACCAGCCGGTGATCCCGCTGAACGACACCGACACGCCACCGAACACACCGGCCCCGGTACCTCCGGCCACCCGGCACGAGTCACGGATGCAGGCGATCGCAAACAGCGCGGCGTTCCATTTCGCGATGATTGAACAGGGCGGCTCAAGCTTGTACACGACTCTGTCACTACAGGTAACCAGCCTCGAGGTCCTGCGGATAGTGGTCAGCATCGGCGGAACCGAGGTCGACCACTTCGGGGTCTGGCAGGATGTCGCCGCCAACGTGGTCGAGCCGCCGCTGGCAGGGGTCAAGGACCCCGAGACGGGAACGTTCTTCCCCAACCTCGACGCGAGCGGCCGTAACTCCACTCGGGCGAACAACATCTTCCCGCAGCCGTGCGAATTCATCGCTCCGAGCCTCCCCGACTGCTCGATCATCCGCCCGACACTGTCAGCGAATGGAGGCGCGATGGCAGCGGTCAAGTTCCTCACTTCAACCGGGCTATTCGAGGGCCAGTCGAGCGCGTTCTTCGCCGCGGCGACGGCACTCGCGCAGGCCGCTGACGCTGCGGTGCGCGGCGTCTGAAGGGACATGTCCACCAGAGTCCGCCCCTCCGTCTCCGCCGCACGCCTAGAACCGGCCGCAGCGGCGGACGCCGCGCAACGCCACGTCGCCTAGCCCGCGAGAACCTCACTGCCGGCCGCGACCCGTCACCGGGTTGCGCCGGCCCTCTCACCCCATCCACCAAAGGACACCACCACCGATGCTCACCGGAATGCTTCAGCCCACCCACCTCATCATCCTGCTGGCGATCGCGCTCATCGTCCTGGGACCCAAGCGCCTCCCCGACGCCGGCCGCGCCCTCGGACAGGGCCTCAGGGAATTCAAGGCCTCGATCGGCGGCGAATCAACAGACCGGTCTCCCCTACCCCCGGCCACCCCCGACAGCGAGGCACCTCCGGTCGAATGACCGCACGTATCCGCGGTTGACCCACCATGGCAATTTCCGTCAGACCCATCAGCCACCACGACGAGGTCTCCGTCTTCGCCCACCTAGGCGAACTACGCGGCCGACTGATCGTCAGCGTGGCTGTGCTCGGGTTCGCGTTCGTGTTCGCGTTTTGGCAGAACCATGCGCTCCTTCAGGTGCTCAACCGCCCGCTGGCCAGCGTCGGGTCCCCGTCGCTCACCGACTCAAGCGCCCCGCTGTCTGCGACTACCGGCGCCCAGGCGAAGCTGCGCGCCGCGCTCGACAGTCAGCGGGTCGCGTTTGGACTCCTCGCCGCGTCCGCCGGCCCTCTCACCGTGAAACAGCGCCGAGCGCTCGCGTCCGCCGCCAACGCCGATGCGGACTATCTCGCCGCCGGCCCGGCCTCACCCGCGGGGCTCCGTCCGGTCACCCTCGGGATCGGCGAACCGTTCTCACAGACCGTGATCGTCTCGGCGTGCTTTGCGCTGCTGTTAGCCCTGCCCGTGACCCTGTGGCAGCTATATGCGTTCATCACGCCTGCGTTCACGCCGAGGGAACGGCGAGTGGCGGCGCCGCTGCTCACGCTGGCGCCGCTCCTGTTCGCCCTCGGGCTCGCGTTCGGATACTTCGTCGTGCTGCCGGGAGCCGTGAGCTTCCTGCTGCACTTCAACGCAAGCTCGTTTGACACCCTCGTACAGGCCCGCAACTACTACCAGTTCATCCTGTTCACAATGCTCGCGACCGGCCTCTTCTTCGAGATCCCGATTGCGGTGCTCGGGCTCAACCGAGGCGGGATCCTCAGCACGCGCCAACTCCGCAAGCACCGCCGCTACGCCATCGTGGCGATCGCCGCGCTCGCGCTCCTACTCCCCGGCAGCGACCCCGTCACCACCCTTTTCGAGTTGATCCCCATGCTCGCCCTGTACGAGCTCAGCATCCTCGGCACCGCCGCGCTCGAGCACCGCGACCGGAAACGGATGCGCCTGCAGGCGCACCCATAGCCGGCTCGCGGGCACGTCCTCCGCTACGGCTTCAGCGGGGGCCCACGAGGAACTCAAAGAGCCACCGTGCCTGGTCAGAGCTTGCCGTGCGTCAAAGCAGTTCGGCGATCGACGATGCGGCGCGCCTGGCCGCGCCCGGTTCGGGCGGTCGATAATGCGTGGTATCCGAGCCGAGCGTCTGGAGCGCGAGCTCCGCGAGGTTTTCGGCGCTGCAATGCGCGTAATCGATCCGTCGTCCAGCGCCGTGGGTCTTGAGGCGATGCGCAACGTGGTACATCTGCTCGAAGTGATCGATGAGTGGGCAGTAGAGAAACGGGCGGCGGGTCAGGGTCAGCTCCATCGTCGTCCCCAACCCCGCCCTGCACGATCGCGAGGTCCGCGACCGCGAGATGCTCGTGGAGTTCGTGTACGTAACCGCGCACCTCAAGGCCAGGGTGCCGCGGGAGGCCGGCTGGATCCAGGCGAGGACCGGCAAAGACCACGCAGTGCGCGTCAGGGCGCTCAGCATGGATCAGCGGCCAGGCCGCGATCGCCTTGCGTAGCAGGTGCTCGCCGACCGCCGTGCCGCCCACCGTGCAGATGACCAGCGGACGATCGGGTTCGTATCCGAGCCGTGCGCGGACCGAGCGTAGTCGGCGTAGTCGGCGGCGTCGTCTAGCGACTCCGCTGATGCAAGCGCCCCGACCCTTGGGTCGTATTAGGTGCCCTACCGGAGGCGAACCACGCACCCGCGGACATAGCCTCGTGCTCACGCCAACCGATCGTTAGAGACAACCGATCAGAAAAGGAAGAGCGCAATGCCGCTCATCAGCGTCAAGGTCATCGAGCACGTGTTCACCTCCGAGGACCGGATCACCGAAACACCCGACGGCCCCACTCACGGCGCTGCTGTCCCCGGGACCTACGTGTCGCTGGTGCGCTGCAGCAACTCCCGGATGACAGCGTCGATTCCAGCGATCTCGTAAGTGGAGCGCTGCATGCCGGCACCGCCGCCCCGCTCCAGAAGCTCAGGCAGCCTCGCGAGCTCCTCAACGCATCCCAGTTCGCTAGCCCAGGCATTCGCCCGTTCCAACGCATCCAGAAGGAGTTCCGACACGGGCCGCCGTCTTCCTTGCGTGTCGGGCAGCTCGCCGCGAACGCCGAATCGAGCCGCGCGGAACATGCCCTCCTCCAGCACCTCCGGCGGAGGGTCGTCCACGCCTTCGCGTTCGGCGGCCTCTCGTGCCAGGCAGTGAACCAGCGCGATCAGCGCGCCCGCGTCCGCCAGCGATGCCTGCACATCCAGCGCTCGGATCTCGACCGTTCCCAGTCGCGGATGGGGCCGCAGCTTCCACCAGAACCAGGTGTAGTCCGGCACATCCGCCGCACGGGCCAGCAACTGGCTCATCTCGCAAAAGTCCGCGAAGTCGCGCAATGCGCGGGGCGTTCCCGATCGCGGCCATCCCCGGAGGCTCAGCTCACGCGCAGAGGCAAGGCCAGTGTCGCGACCGTGGCGGAACGGCGAGTTCGCTGCCAGGGCCTGCAGCAGCGGAAGCTCGCGCCGCAGGCCGTTGAAAACTCTGATGGCGGTCTCGCTATCCGGCATGCCGACATGAATATGCAGACCTCCCACAGGTGTGACCGCGGCATCGCCGAGAAGAAAATGGATGCGTTCATAGCGCTCCTTGTCAGTAATCACGGCATCGCCCTCGTCGGCGGCGGGATGGGTCCCCGATCCCAGAAGCGCCGCTCCCGTCTCGGCGACCGCGCGGCGAAGTCCCGCGAGCTCACGAGCCGCCGCGCCCACACTAGCGTGCACGGTGGTAATAAGCTCGATCTGACAAGCATGTAACTCACGCTCGACCGTGCCGACCGTATCGCCGACGCGCTCAAGCACGGCCGCGGAGCCGTTGGTCTGACGCCCAGTAACCGGGTCGACGAGGAACAGCTCCTCCTCGACCCCGATGGAGAACGGATGTCCTGATCCGAAACTATGATCGTGTTCAGCCGCCGAGGTCACCATTCAGAGTATCCCGAGTCGCCTTCCCGAAGGCCCCGCCGACGGGCCCCGGGACGGCCCAGCATTGGGAATCCGCTTCAGGCCAGGTAACGGTCACACACCTCGACCGGCCGCGAGCTACACAAAGTCGTTCCCGGTGAGCACATACACGAACGGCACGAACGGCACGATCACCGCAATCCCCCAGGTCAGCTTCGCAAGCAACCGGATATCACTCCGCAAAACTAGGTTGATCCAGATCAGCACCACCGCGACCGGATGCAGGATGCAAAGCAGGAGCTCCAATACCTTCTTCATAGCCGTCTCACCTTCGCTTGTCGTTCTCCCTGATCTCTACCCGCGGTCGGCCCGCGGAACCCGGCTACGCAGAGGCGGTGAACACGGCCTATGCGCGAGGGCCGGCAGGAGTTAGGCGTTCTTGCGCTCGAGCACGTCAAAGGACCAGAGTTCGCTCGCTGTCCCCACCGGGCCGCTCTGCCGATGCTGAGCGTGCCCCGCGGCGAAGTCCTGACTCGTGAGCCAGGCTCGAAAGTCGTCCTCAGAGCGCCAGCGCGTCACCACCAAGCACACCTCGCGATCGTCGTTGGGCCGAAGCAGCTCGAACCCCTCAAACCCGGCCGCTCCCTCGACCCTCCCGGCTCGCGTCGCGAATCGCTTCTCGAACTCGGCAAATCGCTCCCGCGGCACGGTGATCGCGTTGATCTTGACGACGCTCACCTCAAAGATCCTACGACGAGCGTCCGCCGCGACGCTGTGGGGTCGACAGCCAGCCGACGAGCGGCGGCCTGCGCCGGAGCGCCGGCCTGCGCCGAAGCGGCCTGGCTGACCAGCCGTTGCGGTGCACGACTTCATCAAAAGGCCGGCGCTTCAACCGGGTGCCGGGCCTGAGCGGCCGGTCCGCCGGATAGCCGAGATCGATCACGAACGCCACGAGCTTGCCCTCGGGAACACCGAGCACCGACCTGGCCAGTTCCTGCTCTCCGACGGCCGAGTGACCGCTCCCGATGCCCCGATCGGCGGCGGCGATCATCATCTGCATCGTCGCCTGCCCGATGTCGAAGCGATTGCGCTCGCGCACGCGAGGCTCCGCCTCGTCCGAAATCACCACCGCGATCGCGGCTGCCGCGTTCGCGATATGCCCCCCACCTCGCCACACGCTGGAGAGCTCTCCGAGCATCTCCCGGTCAGTGACGACGACGAAATCCCACGGCTGATTGTTCTGCGATGAGGGCGCGATCCGGCCGGCCTCGAGCACGCGGTCCAGCCAACCCGGACTACCTAGCTTATGCGTCACGCACCGACCCGCACACTGCTCACCGATGCCGGCAGAAGCGCCTGGATCACTCTCGCCGCCACCGCGTGCGTGGTGGCGATCGCCGCGTGCGGGTCCTCGAGCAATCCGCACACCGCGGCCGACGGGGGCGGCGTCGCGCAAGGGATCAAGTTCGCCGATTGCATGCGTTCGCAAGGGATGCCGACCTTCCCCGACCCCGGCGACGCGGGCGGCGGGATTCAGATCCCCCAGGGCTCATCGCCCGCGTTGGAAGCTGCCGTGCGGGACTGCCGCGCGCTGCAGCCGGGAGGAGCGAAACCGTCACAGGCGACCGGGCAACAGAAGGCCATGATGCTTCATCTATCGCAGTGCATGCGCGCGCACGGCGTCAGCGGCTTCCCCGACCCGGTCAGCTCGCTTCCGTCAAGCCCCGCCGGCTTGAGCTTGGTATTCGGTCTCCGCGGCGCGGTCGTCGCAATCCCCAACACGATCAACCTGCAATCGCCTACTTCAAGCAGGACGCAAAGGTGTGTGGGTTCCCGGGAGCCGAGGCTCCACCAGCGTCCGCATGAGGCGGCTGGGAGCGGCGGCGGCGGCGCCCACGGACTCGTGCGCCCGGTCGGCGAGCTGACGATCGCCTGCGTGGGAGAATGGCTTACGTGGCCGAGCACTACCAGCGTCCGGGCTGGTTCACGACGAACGTCTTCAATCGGGTCGTTGCCGTACTAACGCGACTGGGCGTGAGCGTATATGGGTCGCGCGTGCTTGAGGTCCGGGGGCGCAAGTCCGGGGAGTGGCGACAGACCCCGGTGAATCTCCTGCGCTACGAGGGCGCCGAGTATCTGGTCGCGCCTCGTGGTCACACGCAATGGGTCAAGAACCTTCGCGCTGGCGGTCAGGGGAGGCTGCGTGTTGGCAGGCGCACTCAGTCGTTCCACGCGGTCGAGCTCGCCGACGACGAAAAGCCACCGCTGCTCCGAGCCTACTTGAAGAAGTGGAAGTTCGAGGTCGGCGTCTTTTTCGCCGGTGTTGGACCCGACTCTTCAGACGAGGAATTGCGCCACATCGCACCCGATCATCCAGTCTTCCGCGTGACCAGCAGCTGATCGCTCGCCCGCCTGAATGACGGTCTGCGCGCCGGTAGGCAGGACAAACTGCGTGCCGGCCGCGGCGGGCTGAGCTTGAACGCAGTCGGCCGGAGCAGGGCTAGCCAGGCGCAGAGGCACCTGGCGCTCCCACCGCCACCCCGGGACGATGCGGAAGCTGGCTACGCGAAAGACCTCGGACCGCGGGCGTCGATCGACAACTGCGAGCATGAATCGCGCTGGCGGTCGGGCCGTTTCGCCCCGGCATCGTGGTGGAGGGAGGATCGAGCCGAGCACCGGCGTATCATATGTCCGGTTGTTCATATGATGTCAAATCGATGTCAGGTTTCGTGCTGACCGCGCCGCGCGACCATCGCCGGCGGTGGTTCGGCGCGCCGTTGAAGTTCGCGCTCGGGTGCCTGTTTGTGGTGCTTGCGACGGGCGGTGCGACGGCGGTGTTCATTCTCGAGCAGGTTCACACGGTGGTGCAGGATCTCCGGGTGAACAAGCCGCTGACGGTCGATCGCCGGGTGCTGGCTCGCACTTATTACGGGGGCCCGGAGACGCTGTTGTTCGTTGGTGATGACTGGCGGCCGGCGACGAAGTACTACCCGAACGCGGTGCCGCATCTCGCGAATGAGATGCTGCTCGTTCGGATCGATCCGAGCAAGCCGTTCATCTCGATGATGTCGATTCCGAGGGAGTTGTGGGTGCCGATCGCGACGCCGGCCGGGGAGATCGGACCGACTCGGCTGAACGCCGCGTACACGTTCGGTACGACGTACCTTGTTGAGACGATCAAGCAGGTCACCGGCGTCTCGGTCAACCATGTGATCGTGGCCACGTTCGGCCGGTTCGAACAGGCGATCAACGACTTGGGGTGCGTATACGCGACGGTTGATGAGCGCTACTACCACAACAATGCCGATGGTGGCGATCAGTACCAGAACATCGACCTGCAGCCTGGTTATCAGTGCCTGAATGGCAGCGAGGCCGAGCAGTTCGTCTCCTATCGCCATACCGACACCTCGCAGATCCGCGACGCCCGTGACCAGGCGTTCCTGCTCGCGGTCAAGAATCAGTACGGGCCTCAGCTCGCCGACAACGTGGGCAAGTTCGAGCGGATCTTCGGCCGGACGGTGCAAACCGATCCTGGGCTGGACAGCTCGACGGAGATTCTGAACCTGGCCAATCTGCTGATCTCGGCTGCCGGGCGTCGCGTGCGTCAGGTTCCGTTCGCCGCGGACCCGCTGCCGAGCGGCGACCTGACCGCCACCCCCCAGCAGATCCAGCAGAGCGTGCACAACTTCCTGTTCGGCGGGACGGCGCCGCCGACCCGTCAGACGGCGGCGATCGCGCGCAAGGTCGGACAGCGTCACGCGCTCGCGGGCCTGCCGCTGACGCCGACGCTGGCCTCGAACGTGGCCGCCGAGAAGGCGGCGACGGCCGATATCCCCTTCACGGCCGAGTTCCCCAAGGTGCAGGACCTCGCCGGAAGCGGCGCGTACACCGTCGCGCCGCAGTGCACCACCCTGGCGCAGGCGTGCGTCCGCGACTACCTGATCCATGCCCCCGGCGGGAAGGCGTATCCGATCTACGTCGAGGTGTTCTCCAACGGACAGCTCGGCCAGTTCTACGACGTGCAGGGAACGACCTGGACCAACGCGCCCCTGTTCGCGGACCCCAATCAGACGATCCGACGTGGGCAAGCGCACCTACGACCTCTACTACGACGGCACCCAGCTGGCAACGGTCGCCTGGCACGAGTACGGCGCCTGGTACTGGGTCCACAACACCCTCACCGACACGCTCGGCAATGGCGAGCTCCTGGCGATCGCCGAGCAGACCGACCCGCTGACGCGGGTGACCGGCGTCGGCACGGGCGGTCGCGCCCGCGAAAGTACGCGAGAGCTCACCCCAATCTGGCGCCGGTCGTCGTGCCGACCCCAACCATCACGCCACTCCGCACGAGCACTGTCGAGACGGTCGGATCAATCGGCGGGGTCCTCGCGCTGCTCGCGTTGCCGTTGTTGACGGTCGGGCTGGTCCGCCGCCGCCGCCAGCACCGGCGGCTGCGAGCCGAGCTGCTCGACCTCGAGAACCGCCGCGCCCCCCTGCTCGCGGCCGCCGAAGCGATGCGCACCACCCTAGTGGTGCCGGCCCGACCTTCGCCACCGGCCGGACACTCCGGCCCGACACCGCCGCCCACTCCCGCGAGCCACGTGACCGTCCGAGCAGGCTCAGACACCCCCTAGACGATTCCCCGCCCCTCCTCCACGCCAATCGAGACGCGGCGCCGGGACACCGGCGATCTCACGATACGGCGCGGGCTAGCGACCCCCGGGCGGGGCTCGGCCGGCTGGGGCACAGCGCTCGAATGGCGATCAGGGGCAGCCGCCCGGGTCACTGGCGGGGAGAGGGGGTCTTGGATGGTGCGGCTTCTACCTCAGCTGACGGCAGTACTATCGCGGCTCTGATTTCCGTATGAGAGTGAGGCGCGGCATGTCCCGGCTGAGAGGAGCACTGCAGTGACCGAGCCTCTGCCCGTGCCCGTCGCGCGAGCCATCGAAGCGGTCAACGCCGGCGATACCGACGCGTTCCTTTCCGAGTTCGTGAGTGATGGCTGGATCGATGACAACGGCCGGCGCTTCGTCGGACGGGACGAGATGCGCGGTCGGAGCGATCGCGAGTTGATCGGCGTCTGTGATGGCCCCCGCGCGTGAACCTGAGAGCCTGCCGCGTCCCGACCAGCCGGCCGGGACGGTCGACGAGGCGATGCCGTTTGACCACATCGTTGTGGTCGTGATGGAGAACCATTCATTCGATAACCTGCTCGGCGGCCTGTCGCGCTCGGGGCAGCCGGCGGCGGATGGCCTGACGTTCGACAGCGGCGGGCGGCCGACGAACACCAATCCGGGTGGTGCCAGCACACCCGCGACGGTCACGGCGTTTGCGTTCCCGAGCACCGCGCAGGGCCCGCACGTTTCGCAAACCTGGAACGCGACGCACGAGCAGATCGACGCAGGCCACATGGACGGTTTTGTGCGGTCGGTCGACGCGACGCAGCCGATGGGCTACTACCCGCGTGAGGTGTTGCCGTTCGCCTACGACCTCGCGGCCACGTTCACCGTAGCCAACCGCTGGTTCTGCTCGGCGCCGTGCATGACCTTCCCCAACCGGCGCTTCCTGATGGCCGGGACCGCCTACGGCAACATCGCGACCGACGTCCAGAGCCTGGGCGATCCACCGCCTCCGAACGGCACCATCTTTGATCGTCTCCACGCTGACGGGATCAGCTGGCGCGACTACTTCACCGACCTGCCCTACACGGCGATCATCCCGTCGATCGTCGAGAAGTACCCCGGCAACCTGGCCACGCTGGACGACTTCTTCGATGACTGCGCCAAGGGCACGCTCCCGTCGGTCAGCTTCGTCGATCCCGAGGTCGGCGCGGTCTCGCTGGTCGGCAAGATGCTCGCCTCGCTGCCAGTCGTCGGCCCCATCGTCGGTACTTTGGGCACGGTCGGCGGAGACGAGGAGGCGCCGCAGGACATGTTCTACGGCGAGGTGTGGGCGCACCGCGTGGTCGAGGCCGTGCTGCGATCACCGGCCTGGCCGCGCACGCTGCTGATCTACACCTATGACGAGCACGGCGGCTACTACGACCACATGCCGCCCCCGCCAGCGATCCCGCCCGACTCGATCCCACCGCAACTCACCCTCGGCGACGCGCCCGGAGGCTACGACATGTACGGACCGCGGGTGCCCGCCGTCGTCGCCTCGCCGTACGCCAAGCCCAACGCGGTCACCGACGTCGTCCACGACCACACCTCGGTCCTAGCCACCATCGAAGCCAAATGGAACCTGCCCGCGCTCACCCACCGCGACGCCAACGCCGCAACCGTCATGGACTTCCTCGACACCGGCCACGCGACATTTACGACGCCGCCAGCCATCCAAGGACCGTCCCTGACCGGCCCATCCGGGCCCGCGACCTGACCCCCGCCGAGAGCGACCCACGGCAACAGCCCGACCGGCAGCACAACGATCGACCGCGCCAGCCGCAGGCTGCTCCCAGCCCGTCCGCCCAGCCGCACCGCTCTCGGCACACCGACCCTCGCATACCACCCGTCTGCCGGCACCCCAGCCGGTCGTTCGCCTCGTTGCCGCAAAGTGCCCCTACGCATGGAAAGGGGAAGCGGCGTGGTCGCCGGCGCGCGGCCAGTTCGCCTGGTCCGCATGCGAGCGGCCCCGGGCCGATGCATAGGCATACGTTGGGCATCCGCCGCCGGTCCAGCGCTCTTGCTGCTCGTCCTTTCCACTATCGAGCTCAGGGTCCAAGCGGACTTCTGCTTCGAGGGAATTGCTAGCCGAGACATTGCAAGCACGGGGGCGGGTCAGACTGTCGTTCGCGTGGCGAAGCGGTCGTCTCAGGGCGTCGAGCTCGATGGCTCGCGCAATTCGGCCATCGCGGAGTCGGGCGCAGTGATGCCATGGGGTTGACGCGAGGGCCCCACAAGTTTGTCCGGTCGGCACAAATCGGCTGACCTTCGCGGAGGATGCCGCTGTGCTCCGCCAAGAGTTCCTTATTCGTGACAAAGGAGGAGCTCGGGGGCCGCCAGCTGGCGCTTCATGCTGCGCTTTGAAGGTTTGGAATCGAGGCTGGTTGCTTATCGATCGGTCGATTGCTAAGGGGTTCGATGCTGTGTGCCGATTTGGTCAGCGGGATGACACGTCCGTTCGGAATGACACGGCGGCTCGCGCCGTCAGCGGTTCGAAGGCTGGTCTGGCGATGAGTTCGACCGCTGAGGCGGCGTCGGCCGGTGCTCGTTGGGGGCGCCTATCGCAGGCGCGTGGTCGTTGGGTGCCGATGGCAGCGGGGATGGTGGCGCTGCTGGTTATCTACGCCGCCTGGCAGGTTTGCCGTTGGCCGCATCTGGACCAGAAGCTCATCGGTGACGCGTTCTTTTATCCGGTCGGACTTGCGGCCACGGGCACCGCGTTCGGAGCTTCCCGACGCTGTTCTGGACAGTCGCGTTTGCGGTCGGCGTGGCGGCTGCTGGCGGTCGCGTCTCTCTTATACCTCGGGGGTGATGTCGCCCAGACCATCTATGAGGCTCAGGGCAACTTTCCGTTCCCGTCGGTCGCCGACGCGCTGTATCTGTCGTTCTACCCATTGATGCTGTGGGGGTTGCTGCGGTTCCCGGCCGGACCGCGGGATCGTGGTGCTCGGATCCGGCTGATGTTGGACCTCGCAGTGGTCGCGCTGGGCGGCGGGATGATCGTGACCTACGTGGTCCTCGGACCGACTCTGCGGCAAGGTGGCGCCGACGCATTTGCGAATGTCGTCTCGGTGGCCTATCCGGTCGGGGACCTGATTCTGCTCGTCGGACTTGGGTCAGTCGTGCTGCGCCGTACGGCGTTGTCGAGTGTGCGCGCGCTGCAGTTCATGGCTGCGGGATTGCTGTTCTTCGTTTCTGCGGACATGGTCTACGGCTACATCCAGCTGCACTCGACATATCAGGGCGGCGACCCGGTCGATTCGCTGTGGATGGTCGCAATCGCTCTGTTCGCGGTAGCGGGGTCTGCGCAGCGCTCGCCGGACTCGACCAGCGTGACCGAGCGCGACCGGCGGACCGCGAGCTGGGCGCCATACGTCGCTGTCGCCGCCGGGTTCGGACTCCTGATCATCGATCACCGCGACCTCACGCTGACGATCGCCGGCGTGGTGCTCGCCGGGCTGGTCTCCACCCGTCAGTTCCTCGCCCAGCACGATCTGGTGCTCACGCAGCGGCGGGCCAGGCACGAGTCTCTGCATGACGCGCTGACCGGCCTGCCGAACAGGCGCAGCCTGATCACCGATCTGCGCGTCGCCGTAGCGGGCGCGAGGCGCGCGCGGCTGCAGACGTTGACGATCTTCGATCTGGACGGCTTCAAGGCCTACAACGACACGTTCGGGCATCTCGCTGGCGATCAGCTGCTGGCTCGCGTCGGACGCCGTCTACGAGAGTCTGTTGCCTCGCACGGGCTTGCCTACCGGTTAGGCGGGGACGAGTTCTGCGTGCTCCTCGACGTGGCGGGCGACACCGCTGAGCAGGTCATCGCCGACGCCACCGAGGCGCTGTCGGAGACTGGGCCCGGATTCTCGGTCACGGCCTCGCGGGGCGCGGTCACGATCCCCGAGGAGGCCGAGGACGTGAGCGCCGCGCTGCACATCGCCGACACGCGCATGTACGCGACCAAGAACCGCCGGCGCGCCGCCACGATCATCGCTCAGACGCGTGACGTGTTGCTCTGCGCAAGCGCCGAGCACTCGGCCAGCCTCCCCGAGCACATGCTCGAGGTCGGCGAGCTATCCCGCAACGTCGCACGCCGGCTCGAACTCGACGCAGAAACGATCGAGCTCACGCTCCGGACCGGCGAGCTGCACGACGTCGGCAAGCTAGCGATCCCCCAGAGCATCCTCAACAAACCCAGCCCGCTTGACCACGCCGAGTGGACGTTCATCCGCAACCACACGCTAATCGGCGAACGCGTCCTGAACGCCGCCCCAGCGCTCCGACCAATCGCCAAGCTGGTGCGATCAACCCACGAACGCTACGACGGCGGCGGCTACCCCGACGGACTCAAAGGCGAGCAGATCCCTCTGCCGTCCCGGATCGTGTTCGCCTGCGATGCCTACCTCGCGATGATCGCCTCCCGCCCGTACGCCCGCAGCGCGAGCGAGATCGACGCGCGCGCCGAACTCAGCCGCTGCGCCGGCAACCAGTTCGACCCACGCGTCATCGACGCGCTCCTGACCGAACTGCACCACCCGACGGCCACTCAGACCCTCCAACCCGCGCCGAGCGCCCACGCAGGATCCTTAACTGAATAAGCGGCTCTCGCGCACGATCGCAACAGCTCCCAGCGCGGAGCCTCACCATTCAAAGACGCCGTGCACAATGGGCGAGGTCGGCCGTCTGACACTGGAACCCGCCCGTCAGGCACGCTGAGAGCCGACGGAGCACCCGACCTGTAAAGACGCGCGCTATCAGCGTGGACCTGGCCGAAGTGTGCCTGAAGTGCGAGTCTCTATGCCAAAGCTGGTGTCGGCGGCGCATGACTCAATTGCGCCGATCAACTCGAGCGGCCCTCACGACCCTCCCGAGCTCTGCCGCCACCCGCGTCTTGCCGATTCCACCGGCGCGACCCTGTCGGCCGCGGCTGCATGCGCAACCTCCGATCCGCCAAGCCCGCCAACCCGCCCGGTGTTGGAGTCGCTCAACCCAGTCACAGATCCGCTCTGGTGCGCGACGAGCATTTCGACTCCTACAGCGACGGGCCCCACATGCGCGGGTAGGGAGACGCTCTTTCACGTGAGAGCGACGGCGTCGTTCCCATTCACGGGCACGAGGGTCCTGCTCGCACACTAAGGACTTCGCGCCTCAGGTGAAGCGACGCGTCTCCGCCCTCCTGCGGCCGACCCCGGGCTGTGACGCGATCACAACCGCGGCAGCCGCATGGTTAGGGGCTCGACTGCCGCTCGCCCAGGCGTTGCACGAGTACGCCACCCCCAGGGGGCTGGCTCTCCCCTCGGATCAATCGCGCGAGACGTCGAACTCGACGACCTGAGACGACCGCTCCGCAACGCGAAGACGGTCCGACCCGCGGCCCTTGTAGGCGTAGAGCGTGTCCATGTACTCCCGCACCGCCAGGATCTGCCCGTCCCGGATGGTGAATACGCCGATGCAGCCGTTTTCGTATGGCCGGCCGCGGCGTGTTCGTGCTCGGCTGGTCCACTGCAGCACGACCTGATCGCGCTCGGCGATCATCCCGGTGATCTCGAGGCTGACCGACCCTGGCTCGTAGTAGGACATCGCCATGGCGAGGAACTCGTCGACGATCGCGTCGCGTCCTCTCCACACCCCGGAGGACGGTCTCGACCTAAGCCGTCAGCGGCCGCGACGTCGTGGTCCTTTTCGGCGGGCCTTCCCCGTAGGCTCGCTGTCGGGCTCCTCCGTAGGCTCGCCCTTCGGCCGGACCCGCTCGGGGAGCACGTCCGCACTCCGGTGGTGACCGTCAGCCTCAGACCTGCGGCCGAAGAGGGGTGGGACGGATGTGGCCGCCCGACATGCGATGCGGGTGGCTCCTCGTGCGATCCGCAGTTCGGGGACTGCGCCCCCGATGCGAACGGAACGATCATCGTCGGCTCCTCCTGTTCGTTGGGCCCAATGATCCCACCGACTCCGATCGTGTCAATGTCGCCATCCGCTGCTCGTCCTCGATCAGAGCGGAAGCGGGGCCAGCCGTGAGATCGAGCGCCAGCGCCGTGACGGCGGCGTTGTTCAGGCCGGCTCAGTGGTTGGGAAGGTCCACGAGCCGTCGAGCACCTCGGGGCGGGGTCGGTACAGCCGGACCGTGTAGTTCCAGCCTCCCATAATCGGCAGGCAGTTCGGCCGATCGTCGCCGCAACCGGCGAAGTGGACGGTGACCGAGCCATCGTCGTTTGCGGTCGCGGTGATGTTGTTGACGCTATAGGCCTGACGGTCGTTTGCCTCGAAGAAGCCCTCCGCGTTGTAGACCGAGATCGACCAGAACCCATCGACGGGTACGTCCCTGACCGTGAGCTTGTACTCGCCTACGGGAAGCGCGGGTTCGACTCCGAGGTAGCGCGCCTCCCGGTCGGGGAGACCTCCCCAGCCGGCTGCGGTCGCGACCAGGTGGCGAACCGGGTCGACATCGCGCTTGGCACCGAACGCGTGATCGAAGCTGCCGAGGTGTTTGGCGAGTTCGAGCAGGGCCTTGCGTGTCGCGTCCAGGCTGGCGGTATCTTAGTCCGGCATTTCGAACGGCCGTGATGAGTTCGCGTCGACGCCGAGGTGGTCCTGAAGCGCGTTCACGGTCGCCAAGTCGTGCTCGTCTGCGGGATCCACGAGAATCCGTACGGCGACACCAACCCACGGCGTGTCGAACTCCTCAACCGTCAAGCGGTGCTCGCCGGGTTCGTGGAGGATCTGGTTGATGAAACGGTCCTGGTTGACGACCATGACCGAGCCGTATCGATTCCCGGCATCCGGGAGCGTGACCGTCGCGCCTTGCGAGATGTCGACGATCGCGGAGCTGTACAGCGTGTCGCGGTTCATCCGGATCACCGGCTGATGATCGATCGAAGTCGGAGCCCGGTTGTGCTTGAGACGATTCACGCCTCCGGCCTCGGTCTGCAGGGAAGCGAACATCCGATCGCTCTCGGCACGGATGAAGTTCTCGACGGTCACAGCTTCAACGTGCCTGCTTCCGCAGCGTGTTTGCACAACATCGCCGCTGTCTCCGCTGCTGCTGCGGACTTCATGTCTGGAAACTGACACTCGGTGGGGCCACCGCTTGCCCTGAGCGATGTGTTGTGGTTAAACCCTCGATCCGTGCCGCCAGCATTCTGGCCGCTTAGCTTAGGAAAGGAGAGATTGCTCGACGTTGTGCCGTCGGCCCCGCCACGCGCCGACAGCGGGAGGGTCTGTTGCGACGCTCGACGCGTCGACAGCTGCTTGCGCTCTCGCTCTAGCGCCATGGCGCGCCGAGGATGACGTAAGGAGGTGACGAGCTCGAACACCTGATCTTGGCTTGGTTCAGGGACAGCAGCCGGCACAAGCGAAGACTGCCTGTACTTCGAGGTTCAAGAGCCGGCCGACACGCACCCCGGTCAGAACTTGCCGGTGATGTTTGAAATCCACGGCGGGCGCAGCGTCTGTCGAATCTCTATGTGCGGGGCGCCGGCGAGGAGTCAAGCTACTTCTGCCGGGGGCCTCGAGAAATGTGAGGTGGGTGTTTCTATGAGTCTTGGAGCTCGAATCAGGCGTCGGAGGGTGGCTCTTCCTCTCGCGGCCGCCGTGTTGGCGCTGGTCGTGGCCGGTGCCGTGCGTGCGGCGTCATCGCACGCGGCTTCTACGACTAGTCCCGCCTGCAGCGCCAACACGACCGTTCAAACCGATGAGGGTGCGGTCTGTGGTGTCACGTCCGACGGCATTACGACCTACTTCAGCGTCCCGTACGCCGCGGCTCCCGTGGGCAACCTGCGCTGGCGCCCTCCGCAGCCGCACGCAGCCTGGAGCGGCGTGCTGGCCAGCACGCAGGAGGCCATGGAA
Source organism: uncultured Solirubrobacterales bacterium (assembly GCA_963701945.1). Taxonomy (GTDB): domain Bacteria; phylum Actinomycetota; class Thermoleophilia; order Solirubrobacterales; family Solirubrobacteraceae; genus Palsa-465. The sequence goes on from CAVPBV010000011.1 coordinate 496,008, forward strand.
TGCACCAACGTATTCACCCAGTTCACGAATGCCACCTCAAGTGAGGACTGCCTCAACCTCAAGATCATGGTCCCGGCGGGCACGAAGCCCGGCGCGAAGCTCCCGGTGATGTTCGAGTTCCATGGCGGCGGTTTCCTCGGCGAGGCGCGTACCGACGACGGGTCGAATCTGGTCGATACAGGCAATGTCGTCTACGTCTATGTGAACTACCGGCTAGGAATTCTCGGGTTCCTGGCCGACAAGGCGCTCGGCCCGCACTCCGGCGACTACGGGTTGGAGGACCAGCAGGCAGGTCTCCGGTGGGTCAAGCGGAACATCTCCCACTTCGGTGGTGACCCGAGGAACGTCACCGTGTTTGGGGAGTCCGCCGGTGGCGCGAGCACCTGTGCCCAGGTCGCCTCGCCGACCGCCCGTGGACTGTTCCAGAAGGCGATCAGCGTCAGCGGCTTCTACAACTACCAGAACAACATCGTGTGGTCGAAGGCTGACTGCAAGTCGCACTACTTCACCGAGGCGCAGGCGCAGAGGGCCGGCGCGCGGTTCGCCGCGAAGGTCGGTTGCGGGCATGTCGCAGACGTCGCCGCCTGCTTGCGTGCGGTTCCGGCCACGACGCTGTTGGCAGATGGCGGACAGGTCGGCGATCCCACAGCCGGTGGCACGATCGGGCCGATCATCAACGGCACTACGCTGACGATGTCGCCGGTGACGGCACTCACCACCGGACACGCCAACCACGTCACACTCATCACCGATGTGGGGCGTGACGAGTTCAACGGCGGTGTGTACACGAACTCGTTCGGGTCACATATCGTGGTCGCCGAGACGCCGGCGCAGTACCGCACCCTGGTACGCGAGCAGTTCGGGAGGCTGGCGCGGACCGTGGAACGCCTCTATCCGTTGAGGAGGTTCGAGTCGCCGTACACGGCGTACCGGACGATCATGGCCGACTCGGCATCGGTCTGCCCGATGCTGCAACTGGACCGCAAGACATCGAAGTTCATGCCCGTGTACTCCGACATCAACGCCGACTCGGACAACCCCGCCGGTGAAGACGTGACGGTCGTCAACGGCGCCCAGCACAGCGGCACGAACGGGCTGGTGCATTTCGACACGTCGCAGCTCGACGCAGACCAAGCCGCGCTGCAATTGCAGCTCTTGCGGGAATGGACGCATCTCGCGTGGACCGGAAATCCGGTCGCTCCGCACACTCCAGCATGGGCCCGATACGCCTCCGTCGGGCACCCGGTCATGACTCTCCAGCCGGGCGATACAAGCGCGACCGTGCCGTCGAGTTTCTATGCGTCACAGCATAAATGTGCGTTCTGGGACAAGGTCACTAAGTACTGACACCCGGCGGAAGCTCAGACACAGCAACCTCGAGCACGAGGGCCCCGGCACGCTGCTGGGGCCCTCGTTGATTTTCGCCAGCACGTACGCATGTCGGTTTCGTACGATCCAGTTGAGCCAAGTGGCTGTGCCAACCCGGGCTTGAGGCTGCGAAAGCAGGCGAACCCAACGGGCTGCCGCAAGCGCTGACCTGGCCCGCCGACGATTGATCGGCCACCTCCATATGAATAGCTGGGTGATCCTGCTTTCGTTGTCGCGCAGGCATGCGCCGCCACCTGCGAGAGTTGCCCTTTTCGCGGTTCAAGGCTCTCGGCAGCGATCCAATGACAGTGGCCATGGGAACCTCCCCATAGGCGGCCGTCGGATCTCCCCGCTGGTGGCCACCGTTTCTCCCCATGGGTGGCCACGGTTTCTCCCCACGGTTCTGTCCTGAGGCGCCGGTACTCGGACGCGTGTTGTTGTCAACGCGCGATCTGAGGAGGGCGGCTGTGAAGAAACCGGAGGAAGCGACGGAGATTTTGGAGGCGTATGACGCGACTGGGTCGTTGCGTGGAGCGGCGGCGCTGGCGGGGTGTGATCACAAGACGGTCGCGAGGTTGGTCGCGGCGCGGGAGGCGGCGGGTGGCGGGCTGCCCGAGCGAGCGCGCTACCGTCCGCTGGTCGACCCGTTCGCCGAGAAGATCGAGGAGCTGGTCGATCGCTCGCGCGGGCTCGTTCGGGCTGATGTGGTGCACGGGGTGCTGGTCGCGATGGGGTATGAGGGGTCGTATCGCACGACGCGGCGGGCGGTCGCGGAGGCCAAGCGCCGTTGGCGGAACAGGCACGGCCGCAGAACCAGGCCGTGGATTCCGCAGCCGGGGTTGTGGCTGCAGTGGGACTATGGCGACGGGCCCGAGGTCGCTGGGTCGAGAGCGGTGTTGTTCTGCGCGTGGCTGGCGTGGAGCAGGTTTCGGGTCGTGGTGCCGCTGCGCGACAAGACGCTGCCGAGCGTGGTGATCGGGCTGGATCGCACGCTGCGGATCATCGACGGGGTTCCGACGTATGCGCTCACGGACAACGAGAAGACGGTGACTGTTGAGCACGTCGCTGGGATCGCGGTGCGGAACGCGACGATCGTTGAGGTCTCGCGCCATTACGGGCTGACGATCGCGACGTGTGAGCCGGCGGATCCGCAGAGCAAGGGCGGCAGCGAGGCAACAGTCAAGCTCGCGAAGGCTGATCTGGTCCCGACCGATCACAACCTCCGCGAGCAGTACGCGGACTGGCGGGCGTTAGAGCAGGCATGCGAGCAGTTCATGGCCGATGTCAACACGCGCCCGCACCGCTCGACCCGTCAGCCGCCGTTGTTCCTGCTCGAGCAGGAACACGAGCATCTGCACCGGCTGCCCCGCCTGCCGCACACGCTGTGCTTTGGGCAGACCCGGAAGGTCGACCGCCAAGCGACCGTGTCGGTGGGGGACGCGATCTACTCGGTCCCACACGAGCTGATCGGCGAGCGGGTATGGGTCCGTGCTGAGGGTGAGCAGCTGGTGGTCGTGCACGTCGATCCTGACCAGGGGCCGCGGGAGGTCGCGCGCCACCGGCTGACCACACCCGGCCGTCCCAGCATCCAGGACGAGCACTACCCACCGAGGCCGGCCGGGGCGCTGGAGCGCAAACCCAGGGCTCGCAGCAGCGAGGAGCGGGAGTTCCTTGCGATCGGCGACGGCGCCGAGCGGTGGCTCAAGCGCGCGGCCGCGGAGGGAACGCAGCGGATTCGGCGCAAGATGGCCGAGGCGGTCGATCTCTCAAAGCTCCACGGCACCGGCCCGGTCAATGACGCGCTCGAGCGGTGCGCTAGCTACGGCCGGTTCGCCGACGGCGACCTGGCCAGCATCCTCGCCCATCAACAGTCAGCGACCGTGATCGCGCTCCCCCAGCGCGCCCCGGAGAACCGCTCGCTGCAGCGCTCGACCCGCAGCTGGGAAGGATTCGGACGATGAACGCCCCGATCTTGCCGCTCGCTCGCGTGATCGACGCGCTGAGAGCCGTTCTGCGGGCCTGTGCGATCGTGCCGCGACCGATCCCCCGGCCGCAAACGAGCTCCACAACCACGATCGGGGATGAGCCATGACCGTCAAGCCGCCCGCCCCACCACCGTTGCCCGACGAGCTCGACCGACTGCTCAGACGCCTGCGCATGCCCTATGTGCGCCGAGCGGCGCCGGAGGTGATCGCGACCGCGACCAGCCAACGCTGGGAACACGCCGAGGTCCTGCGTGTCCTCTTGGCCGAGGAGGCCGCCGGCCGCGACCACGCGACCATCTCGATGCGCCGACGCGCCTCGGGCCTGCCGGCCGGCAAGACGTTCGACGCCTGGGAGGCGGCCGCCTCCGTGATCCCCGCCCAGACACAGAACGCGCTACGGACCCTCGAATGGGTCAACCGCGCCGAAGTCCTCGTCGTCTGCGGCCCGAGCGGAAGCGGGAAATCGCACTTCATCGAAGCGCTCGGGCACCTCGCGATCGACAAAGGCCGCACCGTCTCCTGGCACACGCTCGACTCCCTCGCCGCCCTGTTCCGCCGCCACCGCGCCGACGACAGCATCAACAAAGCGATCACCAAACTGATCCGCTCAGACCTGATCCTGATCGATGACGTTGGGCTCCTGCCCGTCTCCGCCGACGCCGCCGACGCGCTGTTCCGAGTCGTCGACGCCGCCTACGAGAAACGCTCGATCGCGATCAGCTCCAACATCCACCCCTCGGGGTTCGACGAACTGATGCCAAAGACCATGGCGACCGCGACCGTCGACCGGCTCCTGCATCACGCGCACGTCATCATCACCGACGGTCAGGAGAGCTACCGGCTCGCGCAAGCGACCGCCGGCAAGGGGGTGAAGCCCCTCACCTGAACACGAGCCCAACTCCCCGCTGGGGAGAAACGATGGCCACGGGTGGGGACATCCGACGGCCACCAGCGGGGAGAAACGATGGCCACCAGCGGGGAATTAAGTGGCCGCCAGTGGGGAGAAACCGATGGCCATTGACAATCCAAAGACATTCAAGACCTCTTCTGCGACCCGTTGAGGTCCTGCACGATCTCCTCCATGGGCAACAGCAGCCGTTCGCGCGCCGTGATTTCACGAACGCGGTCGCGTGCGTGCCGCATCGCCCGGCGTGAGGGCCAGCGAGCGAGGAACTGGACATGCCTGGCGCGGGTGGCGCGCACCCACTGATGGTGAAAGCCGAGGAAGTCAACTCCCTCGCCCCCCTCCTTCAGGTGCACGATCCTGGTCTTGACGTCCTTGAGCTGCAGGCCAAGCTCACCCAGGATCTGCCGCAGCGACAAAAGCGCCGCCTCGGCTTCCGCCCGTGTTCGGCACATCACCAGCGTACCTAGGGCAGCACTGCCGCTCGCTCCCGGGGATCCGAAAGGTCGGCCCTCTCCGGCGATGCGATGCCGACTCTGACCCTGGGGCGGGACGACCGGAAGGTCGCCATTGCGCTCGCAAGGTGTGCTCCAACTGAAGCGCAGAAGCGATCGTGCGGACGGCGGTGGGATGATCGCTCGAGACGGGGCATGGGATGCGTCGCTGGTCGTGTTCGCGCTGCCGTTCGGCGCCACGGTGCTGGACCTCCCGGGAGGCCTGCCCCTTCCGGCGAAGATCACCGTCGAAGTGCGACCGCCGATCGACCTCGTTGAGCGCTTCGGATCAGAACGCAAGCCCGAAAGGGTCTACGAGGCGATCATCGGCGAGATGCAGGACAGTCCACCGAGCTCCAAGAAGAGCGCACACTCCCCATCATCGGATATGCAAGCGGAAGCCGGCTGGGTCCAGGGACCTGGCGGAGGATCGCGTCGCGCACCGTCCCGTCCGGGAGGCGGTGCGATCACCGACACCTCAGCCGGATAGCAGGAGACGGAGCCTCGGCATCGCGGCGGCAGCTCGGCAAGGCGCTCCTCGAGCTGGTCGATCAGCTCGCGTCCCAGGCCCAGCTCGACGGAGCCGGAGCCGAGCATCGAACCGTCGGGCAGAGCGCGCGCCACGAACACTGGGGATTGGGGCCGCTGCTAGTCCCTCTCAGGACTGGTGGTGACGGTAGGCGTAGGTCGCCTCGCGGACGGCCGCGTCGCTCTCGAGCGCTCCGCCGAACGCACCGCCGACAGTGGCCAGCGCGCCAGCGAGCAACGCCAGGCGCAGGTAGTCCGCAAAGTCCGAGCGATGACCGATCTGCGCCGACATCAGCGACGGCTCGAGCATCAGCTCGGCCGCGGCAAGCGCGATCAGGCTTACGCCCGCGTAGAGCGCGAGAATGCCGAAGCCCACGGTGATCAGCGTGACGATGTTAAACAGGATCGCCTGCTCCCGCACACGGCTGCGAGTAGCGCGCTCCCACAAACCGTGCACGAAGATCAACGCCGCGGTTGCGCTCGCGATCGCCGCGAGGCAAACCCCCGCCATGCGCGGCGCGGCAAGCCCCGAGGCGATGCGCCACACGTCGGCTGTGACGATCGTGAACGTCGCGACACCAAGCGCGCCGACCATCGCGCGGGACAGACGCGTGGTCAACCGCCACGGATGGTTGGCGCGCACCATCCCGGCGAGCAGCCGCAGGTTCCCGGTCAAGACGCGATGTGTCAGTGCGAAGCCCTCCAGCGAGTCAGGCCCTCCAAGCTCGCTCACCGGCACGATCACGCGGCGTTGAACGAGGCGCCGGCTGCCGGACTTGCGTTCGCCACCGGCGGCCCTGTCACCCGCGATCACACCCACCGCCTCTGCCACAGATTCGACTAAGTGCCGCTCGTGCCGCGGTCCGAGCGCAGGCAGCGAGACCAGGGCCGCACCGTGGGTCGGACTCGAGTGCATCAGCAGCGGGCGGCGTGAGATCCGCAGCGGAAGCTCCGTGACATACACAACCAGGTCCCAGTTCTCGTCCAGCAGCCGCGAGCGCGCGGCATCGACGAGCTCAGCGAGCTCAGCCGGGGGGCGTAGCAGCGATTCGCGAACCGCTGTGACCTTCCAGTTGACCCCTGGGTAGCGCTCCGCGAGCACGCGCTCGAGATCGCGCACGAGCTTCTCGACATCCTCGGCGTCGAGCGCCGGCGTCACGACAAGGCCGAGGTCGATCTCGTCGCCCTTCTTTTCCCTTCCGCGTCCAACCGCGACGGCAATCTCGCCGTCGGCCGCGACGTTCGTTGAAGCAGCGCGATCAGGGGGGTCCATCCGCTGCGACTCACTCTACGACCTTTCCGCTGATCAACCGTGCGATGAACCTGTGATCCGCGAGCAGAGAACTCGACGTGGCATCTTGTGGTCCGCGTGCGTCGCACGTGGCACGCCCGTTGACGTCTGCTTTGCTCATCCCGACGGCGCCGAGCTCGCGATCGGGTTGGCGACGATCCAGCACTCCGCCGGCGCCGGCGCGAGCTTGCGCAACGCCACGATCTGGATCGTCAGCGCGATCCCGGCCGCGCGATCGCATCCGCCGCGATCCGAGCGCGCACTGGCGCGGTGTCAGCTGGCAGACACCGGCAGCCTGCATAGGCAGCGTGCCCCTTTTGCGCGCGTTCTCGTGAGCCCCGCTTACTTATCCGGCCGTCGGGTGTCAAGGGCCGTCCCGGGTTGTCGCGTTCGGGGGGTGCGTGGGCGTGTTGGATCTGGCGTTGCGCGCGGGCGCCCGGGCTTACTTCGGTCCACGACCCTCGGGTTAGCTCCGGGGCCGGCGACGAGATGTTTGATGGGGTGATCCCGCTGGGGGAAGCGTTGCGGCCGCTCGATCTTTCTAGGCGGTCCACGCGAGTAGCGTGTCGGCAGCGGGGCTTCGGGAGCCGGCCGCGGCGCATCGGTGTGAGTGAGGGCTTGACGCGCGCGAAGGGTAGGTGGAAGGTCGTTGTCGTTGTTGGTAGGTCCGGCATGGCCGGCACTCGTTGCCACACAGCGCAGCCGAAGCCCGGGTCAAGCGGCCAGAGCATCTGCGCTGTCGTGGGTTGCCGCAGGCTCGCTGCTGGGAGAGCTGCCGCTTGACGCGCGGCGCGCGGCTGCGCTACCTGCGCCGGAGCGCGTCTGCTCGGCCGGTGGCGCGAGGGCGTCATCGCCGAGTTCCCGCAATGTGTGGTAGCAGCGCTTGAGCAGCTTGCGGGCGAGCGCGAGACAGGCGCGGTTGCCACCGAGGCGCTCGGCGGTCTGCTCGTAGTAGGCGCGATCAGGTGATCGTGGCCGACGCGCGACCTGGGCGGCCTCGTACAGCGCCCAGCGCAGCGCCGGCGGACCCTGGCGCGAGAGATGGCCGGGTGCGCGGTGACGATCAGATTGGTAGACCGTCACATCGAGACCGCCATAGCGAACTGCATCCCGGCTGTTTGCGAACCGCCGGCAGTCACCGAGCTCTGAGACGACCGTGACCGCGCACAGCTCGCCGATCCCGTAGTAGGCCTCGATCAGCGCCTTGCACCCCGTCTGCCGGCGCGCGTAGAAGCGCAGCTCGCGAGTCACCGGCGCGAGCTCGCGCTCGAGCGCGTCGATGATCGCGATCGCGACGGTGATCTGCTGGCGTGCGGCCTCGGGCAGCGGCTGAGCGGCGAGCCAGCCACGCCCGTCGCCGACCATCAGCTGCCGCCGGTGCGGACAGCCGTGGTGGTAGAGCACCGCCTGGATGCGCTGCTGCCACTGGCAGTGCTGCTCGATCAGCGTGTGACGCAGCCGCACCTGCGCGCGCAAGTCGAGGATGTGATCGGGCGGGACCCAAGACTCCGGCAGCCGCCTGGCCAGCAGCAGCTCACGGTGATGGCGGGCGTCCGCGCGGTCGCTCTTGGCGCGCTTCTTGTTGCCGCGCAGCGCCGCGGTCTCCGCCGGCTCGGCGAGATGCACGACCGCCCCCACCGCCCGCAACTCTTCGACCAAAAATCGCCAGCCGGTCGTCGCCTCGAGCGCGACCTCCAGCCGCTGGCCAGCGAACCGCGCCAGGAACCGGCGCACCCCAGCGCGATCCGCCGGGCGTACCCGCCCACGGGAGATCTCGCCAGTGGCCATGTCAATCCACTCGGCGGTGATCTGCGCCCGATGCTGGTCCATGCCCATCACGATCGACACCGCGACAACCTTCCCCTTCCTAGAAACCCGAGCAGGATCCAACGTCTGACCCATCGAATACGACGGTCAGCGTGGTCGGTGCCTTCTGTTGGACAGTCCCGGCCGCGCGGGTGCAACCGCGCGCGCCACAGCACTCCTGTTCGACACGAAGGCCCGGCCACCTTCACCCGTGGGGGAGCCTCACGCCTCACGTGCCTTCCGGGTCGCAACCCGGATATGACATCTTTCGGCGAAGTGCGGGGCCTGGCCGGCAGGTCGTCCGTCAGTCCTGCGTCGTTTGCCGCAGACGGGTTCCTTCTCGTTCTGCCTGCTGTGGCCAGAGATCGGTCGGTGCCCGCTCGATGAACAAATGGATGTCCGGGTTCGTCGGGGGTCTGAATCCGTGCCGGGCATAGAGGGCGTGGGCGTCGGCGGTCGCGAGTGCCCAGCGGCGGAGTCCCTGGAGCTCAGGATGGGCGACCACACAGGCGACAAGGAACTTGCCGAGCCCGCGACCGCGGTGGGTTGTCTCGACGTAGACGTCGCCGAGATAGGCGTAAGTCGCGCGATCGGTCACCACCCGCGCAAACCCGGCCTGCTGACCGGAGGGTGCATACAGCCCAAACGGCAGTGAGTTCGCGATCGAGCGCTGAACTACGTCACGCGGGATGCCCGTCGACCAGTAGGCGGTCGAGAGAAAACGGTGGACGCGATCGACGTCAAGGCGAACCGGATCCGTAGACACCACATACCCGGCCGGCGCAGCCCATTCGCGGGGACTCTGCATCCGCGGATTCTTCCAGAGTTGGGGCTGTCTACCCGTGGTGCATCGAGACCCGTCTTGGCGTAAGAGGCGCATCCCGCGGACGATCGCTTCTGCGTTTGGGAGACCGAAGATGGCGCGATCGGATTGGCGAACCAGCGCTCGTCCGACCGGCCGCAACCCGGGCCTCGGCTGCGCTTGTCGCCTGCCTGCCTGGCGGCGCCGGCTGTCTCTTAGCTTAGCCGGACAACCCCTACAGAACGAACGCAGCCGCGACGGGCAACCACCGCGCCTGGCTGTCTTACGCCTCTTGGAGCAGCACTGGTGTCGACGCGCTCGTGACCGCTTTGGTGCTTGCAAACTTGCCCACGTCAACGATCGACCGTGCTCCTTGACGAGCCCCGCGTGCGCGCTAAGGCGAGGAGGAGAGCCCCATCCGAGAGTGGCCAGAGATCCGCTCTGTCGTCGGCGCGCGATTCGCGAGGGAGGAGACGGTGTGCCATCCAGCAGGCGACAAGGGTCACAGATCGGCGTCGCCGCTGACTAGCCGCAGAATGTCGATCGCGCGGCGGGTGCCAGTGCCTCAGCCGATCAGGATCGCAATGATCGCGATCACGACGCCAGCGCACTTGGGGGCTTCTTGGGTCGCTCACGGGCACCTTGGGGTCGTCCGCGTGCAGGATGGGACTTCCGACGTCTGTCGAGCCCAACAGGATCTCGCCCCGCTGTCGGCCGTCGGGCAGGATGATCCAGCCGCCGACGAAGGTCTTGCCATCGACGGTCTTCGAGCCGCGCCACAGCCCGGCTGGCCTCGCGTCGCTGGCGGCGGTGAAGTGATGCAGCGCCCCCGCCTTGCCTGGGAAGCGGAGGGAGCCGGTCGCTCGTCCGTGGTCGAACCTGACCTGGAGCACGTAGCCACCGCGCGAGGTGATTTTCGACCTCCCCGCGCTGACCGTTCCCTCGAACCACTGGGCGATCCTCCCCGAGTCACAGACATAGGCGGTGACACGCGAGCCGCGCTCGACAACTGCGACAAACGCCCGCGTGCCGCTGACTGTGCCCACGTAGCCGGCCTTACCGGCGATATGGGCCTGTCGCGACGCGACCGCACTGCCGGGCACACCAATCAACAAGGCCACGAGCGCCACTGCAGACGCCCTGCGGATGATCCTCCCTCGCATGATCCTCCTCGTCCGACGATTGACCCCAGCGCACGGGACCGGCGAGGTACGGACGCTACCGGTATCCCAGCGGAGCCGCAATAGCCTGCCGCCCCGCCAGCTTGGAAATTGCTTGAGGACGTAAATGCGCGGTGCAGCCCGTCTCAAGAAACGACTCTTAGTTCATCCTCGGCGAGCAAGACACGAGCGGAGACGGTCGAAGACCTGCGTCCCTGAACGCACGGGCATCGCGGAGCCAGCGCCGGCGGCCCCGGACTGCGCGGAAAGTGCGCACGGCGACCACGAGGGTTCCACGGCCGAGCTCGACGCGCCGGGTGCTAGCCAGATGCCCGGCACGTTGCAAGCGCAAGAGCAGCCGCCCCGTTCCGCGTCCTCGCGCTGCTGGTTGCGGACAAACGGAGCGACCCGGGTGTGCACGTCGATGCTTACACGCGCAAGCACGGAGGCAGGTCTCGGTTCCGCGTGTGTCGCGAGTCTCGAAACACGCCTCAACGCCCAGCGAGCTCGCCACCCCGATGTCCGGTGATCCTTTAGGTCGCCGGAAGGCCGAAACAGAGCCGGTGGAGAGTCCGGCGCCGGTCTCGGCAACGCTCGAGCGCGCCGACGCCCATGACCGCCTCGGCGGCGTCCGCTTCTCGATCGGCTTGTGGACGCGTAGGCCTCTCTAACGCCTCGACGCTTGAGGGACCGGCGTCCGCAGACCGCTTGCCGTCGGAGTGGGCCGCACGGTCCGGGTTCGAGGAGTCCTCATTGCCGCGGAGGCTGGCTTGTGAATCCCCCGGGGAGTGAGCCGGACCGCCGGGACCGCCTCATACTTCCTTCGGAGCAGACTCGCCGTTGTGTTCCGTTCCGGACCCTCACTAGCGAGCGACCAGACCGCTCGGTCTCGGCATCGAGACGTCGGGTGTCGGCCCGACGCAACCGCTCGCCTGCTGCCGGGCGACGGCGTCGGCGACGGCGCCGCCGCCGACGCCGACGACGACGACGACGACGACGACGCGGATCATGATTGGTGACGCCGTGACGGGACGCGGGAAACCGCTGAGGGCCGCTAGGCGGGCACCTCAGGCGATCTCCCGGTCCGGTTTAGTCACCTTCCGGTGCCGACCTCGACTACTGCCCGACCAGGCCGCTATCGCCCAGCCCTGGGCTGGCCACATCCCCCATGAGCGAAAGGTGGCCGTTGTTGGCGACCTTGTACTCATCGATGTTGCTCTGCCCGCCTGGCATGAGCCCCGGGGCGAGCACGTACAGGTAACGACCGTCGCTGCTCAGCGTCTCGTCGGTCTTCGCGAACTGGCTGCTGAGCGCATCGCTCGTCACCTGGATTTGTGTCAGCCGGCCATGCGGCGACAGCTTGAACGCCGTCACAGTCGATCCGGTCGGGGCACCGCCGCCGGTGTTCACGACGTACGCGAAGCGGCCGCTGTTTGTGATCGCGACCCAGCATGGTGCGGTCCCGTTCGTCGCGGCCGGGCTGCCCCCAATCGCGGTCACGTTGCCGGACCTCGTGACGCTGTAGGTCTGAGCGTCGCCCTCGCCAGGGACAGTCAGGGACGTCACCTGCGACATCACCAGCTGGTTGTGCGGGTCGAACGCAAACCCGAATGGGTACGGAGTCGTTGCGTTATAGGCCGTCGCGCTACCTGGCGCCCCCGTGTGCTTGTTGACGACGAACGTGTCGATCGAGCTCGTCCCGTCCGCGGGCATCAGCGGGGCCGACGAGAGCAGCGTCACCACCAGCACCTTGCCGTTGTTGTCAAACCCAATCTGCCTCGGAGCGCCGGGCAGATCGCTGGTAGCGGTGGTCAGCGGTCGGGTTGATCCGGAAATCGGCGTCAGCTTGCCCTTGGACGAGAAGCGGAAGCCCGTGATCGTGCGGGTGTTGGAGTTCAGAACGTAGAGCAGATGTCCGTTGGTCGTGAGGCTGTTGGGGAACGAACCCGCAAGGCCCGTCGACTGCTGATCGGCGAGCGTCAACCCGTGGTTCGTGATGCGGAACGAGCTGACCGTGCTACTCCCCGCGTTGACGGCAAACAGCAGATGCCCGCCCGCAGCGAGGGCGAGCTCGCCCTGCGTGTCGAGAATCGGACAGGTGGGTACGCACCCAGGCTGCGCCTGCTGGCCACCGGTTCCCCCGGTGGAGATGACCTGGCCCTGCGTCAGACTTCCGTCGGCGTGGCGGTTGAAGGCCACGACCTCGTTGTTCACCGGGTCGTTCGTCTCGGTGTAGACCACTCCAACAGCCCGCTTGTTGCCATGGGTGCTGCCGCCGTGGCCGTGGCCGCTGCCCGTCGCGGCCGCCGAGGCTGGCAGCGCAAGCGCAGCGATCGCCAGGGCGGCTGGCACGGCAAACCGCGACAGCCCCTTCGTACGATGAGAAAGGCCAAACATCACGTATCACTCTCCTGCTTGAGGTTTCGAGCGCGGAGCAACGCGATCATCGCCCCGAAGCAAATGCTCCCTACTCGTCCCCTGGATTGGATCTCCACCGTCTACCAGCGTCCTACCGGCTCCGGTAGCTGCCAAGAATTTACAGCTTCGAGGGCCTTTCACCAAGAACAGCCGGCGACGGCAGAAGTTGCGCCAGCAATCGAGACCGAGTCTCCGCCCTTCGACCGCCGTGCAGGGCCCTCGATAACCTCACAGAAGCCCCACTGCCGGGGCGAACGGCTCGCTTACGTGCTGGCTTGGCGGAGGTCAGCGCCTGTTTCGTATTCCAGAGGTCCTTCGCGACGGTCTTGCTCACGCTGCCCGGGTTCTTTGCGCATCCGTGAACGTTGTCTCGAGGTCCGTGACGCCCGGCATCGGACAACCTCAGCCAAACGGCAGTCCTTGACCGGCATGACTGCTCTCAGCTCGCAGGAGTCGTGCGGCCATAGGGCGCGACCGCCGGCTAGCCCTGCGCGGCGTTCGGGGTCGGATCCCCCGCGCTATCGCTTTCACCTCACGACATGCCGGACAGCGCGACAGCGCAATGGCGACATCTGAATCACGCCGCCCGGGCCGGCCCGGCGCCGAGCGCATGATTGCTTTCACGGCGCCGGACCGTCGGACACACCGCCGAGCCCGCTTGGGCAATGCCACGAGACCAGTCGTACGCTCGCGCTCGAACGAGTCGAGTCCTTCGCCGCGGTCTGTGGCTGTGCGGCGCGCGTCCGCTGCGGGATCGTAAGAGCGCGCGAAGAATTCGCGTCGCTCCGGATTTGATCGCGTCGCATCCGGGAAGGAGCGAAGCATCCTGAAGTAGCTGCGGGTAGGGGACGGCCGGGTCACTCGCGGCGTCAAGCATCGCTGGAGGTCCTACATGCTCAAATCGTTCCGCCTACATCGTCCGTCGGCGCCGTTGCTCATCTCGGTGGTCGCACTGTTCTTCGCCCTCGGTGGGGCCAGCTACGCCGCCATCACGATCCCGAACAACTCGGTCGGGAACAAACAGATCCGCAACAACGCCGTGACCTATCAGAAGATCGCGCCCGGCACGATCGGCTCGGCTCGAATAAACCAAGGCCTGGTCCAGACCCGCGTGACCGGGACATGCACGGGCACGACTGGCGCGATTGGCCAGATTACTCAGTCCGGCCACGTGACCTGTAACCCGAGCGCACCGCAGGACTTCGGCAGTTCCTCGACGGGGACGGCCGTGACGGGAACGTCGGCCATCGTGGCCAGCCGGGCACTCGGGGCAGGGAGCTATCTCCTGCTCGGCGATGCCTACGCGAATAACACCGGCGTCGGCGACTCGACGCTCACCTGCACATTGTCCGTGCCGAGCGGCTCGAGCCAGGCCCGGACGGTGACCGTGCCCGGAGGGCATCAGGTCGTCGTGCCAATCAATATCGCTTCGACGGTGCCAACCGCCGGCGCGACGTCGACGCTCGCCTGTACGCAGACTGGCGGTACCGTCACTGTTGACGGGCAGATCAACGCGATAGGAACCGCGAGCAACAGCTAGCTGCGGATCCCGGGCGTGACCCGGCCTCGCGCGCCTGCTCGGGGCCGGGTCACACGAAAGACTCATACGTCGGCGGTCCAGACCATCCGTGTTCTGTTGCAGGCTCTGCAATGACGCCATACTGCTCCTTGGGCCGGAAACGGAACACCCCGTCGGTGCGATCTCGCCCGGCGAGCGCGACACTTCGTAGAAACCGCGCACCTCGCGACTGCTTTTGCGTTCTGAGTCGTCTCGACCCGACGAGTCCTTTCACGACGGAACACGCGTCGGTCGATGCCGGCGCCGGGCGACTGCCTTGCCACGGTCTCGATCGCGCCGACCGAGGCACCGCGGCGATCGCTTTGATGCCTGGGCCTGCTCTTGGTGTGCCATCGGAGTGGCGACTTCGCGGTCGTCCGGGACTAGCTGCTCCGGACTCCGGGTTGGTCCACTTATCGCCTAACGGAGCCGCCGTAAGCTGTTTCCCTCCAGCCCGTGCGTCGGGAGAGCGCCCCGCCAGTGCCTCCAGCGGGCCTGCCGCCGGGCCACTCACCGGGCCGCTGGATATGCGTTGAGCGTGCGGCCAAGGGATTGAGGATCGTGCGCGTGGTCCCGATCGTTCGCTCTGTGGCCGGCCGGAAGCTCAAGCTCCGTCGGGAGGACGCCTGCACATGCTGCGGCGCGAACCTAGCGGCCGGGACCCACGCATGGTGGGACCAGGACACGCGGACCGTGACCTGCACCGGATGTTGGGGCGGCGCGAACTCATCATCCGCGCCGGCTCCGGCGCCGCCCGAGCTCGGACAGCCCGGGGCGAGCCTGTTGCGCGAGCACGAGCGGCGCAGGCGCAACCGCGAGCACCGCACGCGGGAGGCCCACCCGCATATCGGGGGCCTGCTCCTCGCCCTCAACGACGCCCCGCAGCATGAATCGGCGTTTGAGCAGGGCGCACTCGCGGAACGCGCGGTCGCCGACTCGCTCGCGACACGCACCGACTCCGACCGCGTCATCACGTTGCACAATCGCCGGATGCCCGGCAGCTTCGGCGACATCGACCACGTCGCGGTCGCGCCCACCGGCGTGTGGGTCATCGACACCAAAGACTGGCAGGGCAGGGTCGGGATCAACAGGCCGCTATTCGGAACCCGCCGCCTACTCATCCGCGGACGCGAGTGCACCAGACTCATCGACGGACTCGAGCGCCAGATCGCCGCCGTCCGCGCCGCACTCGATCGCGGCGGCGACCATCAGATCCCGCTCCAGGGCGCCCTCTGCTTCACCAAGGCTGACCTCCCATTCCTGCGGACGCAGACATTCCGCGGGCACCTTCTTCTGTATCGCAAGGCGCTAGCCAAGCGGCTCAACGCCGATGGCCCGCTCTCGCCGGCCACGATCGAGCACGTCGCGCGGAAGCTCGCAACAAGGCTTTCCCCGGCGCTGTAATCCGTCCGCCAAGCGTCGCGGACACCGCTAGGCGCGGGACACCACCGCCCTCAAGCTCCGCCCAACACCACGAGCGGGCTCGGCGATGCCGAGACATGGCAGCCGCCGGCGGGCTTCACGGTCAGCGACGCGACCGCGCTCCCTTGCATGGAAAGGGGAAGCGGGTCGACATGGCGGGCGGCGGGCGAGCGCGGCGCCTGGCTCGGTCTCGGGATGGAGCGAACGCCGGTGCCGGATGTCGCGCGGGTCGTCCCGTTGATCTACGAGCGTCTGCTTTGATGCGGCAGCGACGGTGGAGAAAGATATAGGCGGGAGCCTCGCCCGATACGTCTAGGGCGCGATACGAGCGCCGGTAGGCGTGGATCCGAAAGGGGGGCGTGCGGGACGCAACCCCTGAGTGAGGTGTGCGCGGTTGACCCTAGGGATGGTTGTCAAGCTGGTCGCATGGAGCGATTCTGCGGATTGCACCATCGCTTGGCTCACGATGGTGGCCGTCGGATAAACGAATCGAATAGTCACTCTTCCAGGGACGGTGGGACGAGGTGCCCGAGAATCGTCCGATTTGAAAGCCTGTTCCCGGTGGTATCTCCCATTTCCGCCGTCGCGAGCCTCTGTTATCCCGGCGACCAATCGCCGCACCAACTTCTGGACTGGTTTCTCCGACAGCCACCATGGAAAGCGGTAGCGGGTGTCGATGGTGTTCGTTGTCGTCCGACGCCGTCCTCGGCGCGACGAACGCGAGCAGCCATGTTCGGTCCAGTGGCTTGCGACAAATTGACGCGTGAACGCGGCATCCGCGTCAGGACCGATGGCGTAACAGGAAGTCGAGCGTTGCACTGTTGAAAGTTTCCGGGTCCTCGTGCAGCCCGGCGTGCGATAGGTGGTCGAAGACCACGAGCTCGCTCCGCGTAATCCCGTTCTTGAGCGGCTGTGCGAAGCGCGTGGAGCAGACAAGGTCGTGCGCTCCGAACGTGATCAGGGTCGGAACGTCGATGTCACCAAGCACCGCGCTCGCGTCGTGGGCGACCACCCCGTCGATCTGAGCTAGGAACGCGTCCGCGGGTTGCGCGGGGCGCCCGCGTACGAAGTCAACTAGCGTGTCAACGAACTCCGGCCGCTCGACATACATCTCCGGCGTGAAGCACCACGGGAAGATGCCCTGGATCACCACGTCCGCGATGGTGGGCAGCGCGGTCGCGAGCGTGCGCCACTGATCGACGACGACGTTCAGGTAATCGTCGGTCGCGGGCCATCCGCTGTGCAAGGACAGCGACCGCACGCGGCTGGGATGGCGCGCGGCCAGGTGCATCCCCACGGCGGCGCCGAGCGATACGCCCGCCACGTGGGCCTCATCGACCCCGATAGCACCGAGGAAGCCGGCGACCTGGTCGGCATAACCCTCGGTCGAGTACGGCCCCGCAGGCTTGTCGCTTTCGCCCGAGCCGGGGAGGTCCAGCGCGATGCAGCTGAAATGCTCGGCATAAGACGGGAGCTGGAACGCGTAGCAAGCGTGGTCCGCCGCCGTGTAGGGGATCAGCAACAGCGGCTCCCCGTCCCCCTGCACGTCGTAATTGATCCTGAGCCCGTCTACCTCGACCTGCGGCATGCTCGCCTCCTCTGGCTGCTGACAACAAGCGTCTTACGCCACAAGATCATCGCTGCCATCAGCTGACACGACAACTCCCGATTCGCGGCCGACCACAGAGACCACCCGCAGCCACAGGAGCTCCAGACGGGGCACCGGTGCGTCCTCCGAGCAGCGAGGCAGCGAAGGCCGCGTCTGCGCCCGCCGCCGGCAACGAACTCGACAACGCCCCGGATACCGTCTACCGCCTCTGTATCCGCTAGAGCGCACCAGCGTCGCGCTCGTTACCGCTTTCCATGCGTACCACTAACGATCTCGGCCGCGCTGATCCTACGGTCGTGACGGATGGGGCGGCCGCGCTGCGCGCGGGCGCTCGGCATTAGCTGGAGAGGGTCCGTCGACGGGGTTCGCTACGCCAGGGTCATGCCCGATGCGGTGCTCGAACTGTTGTTCACGGAATCGGCCCTCGGGAAGCTTGGCGCGGGGACGATATTGGCGGACGAAGTCGGTCAGCTACTGGGCAACGTCCATGTGGTCGTACGCAACCCTCGTGCACTTACTCCGGGGGAGCCGTCGGTTGCTGATCGGCCGCACGAATGGCGGGCGCTGCCTCACGCTTATGATCGAGCAGACGGTCGAGCCGGCGGCTTGGCTGGCCATTACCGGGGGAGTCCACCGAGATCGAGCGTAAGCTGCTTCCTGACGGCTGATGACCCCGACGCCCTGGACAGGTCTCGATCCGCAGCCTGGCGATTCCGTCGCGGACCTGGCAACAATCGACGCGCGCTTCGTTGAGGTGCATCGCGGGGATCCACGTGCGAAGGTCCGGATCGTTGTGAGCATCGAGGGCGAGGACGCTCGACGGCTACAGCGCCTCTCTGCCACTCGGGGCGAGAAGCCGACCGAGCTGATCGCCGAGCTGCTCCGCGATGCGGGAAAGCCGGCGGCATAACGTCGGCGCGGGTTCGTTCCCGAACGCGATCGGCGTGGGTACGCACACCCTTGTCGGCACCTCTGTCGAGCGGACCGTGATCGGTCCAGCGCTCGGCTTGTGCGAGCGTGGGAAAGGATCCTGCGCCTCCATGCTGCCAATCACAGACCTTCGGTCTTTTCCTGTCAACGGACTGCCCGCTGCGGCGCCGCGCGGTCGTTCTGACACGCGAGCCGACTTGTCCACGAGAAAACTGCCCATCATCGACGATCGCTTTCGCCTCTCGACGCGGCAGTGAGGCTGCGACTGCTTCGGCGACCAAGGGATCGTGCGTGGGCGCGATGCTCGGCTATAGCTTTGCCAGGATCTGCATTGTCAGGGCCAACCCAGCCGCGCGATCGCCATGCCCGAATCCCGGCGCCCGCACGCGCGCGATGGGCAGCCGCACACGGCCGCACCGCTGCATAGGTGGCGTGCGCTCTCCGCAGGTGTTCGCATGAGCGCCGCTCTCGGCGATCGGAGAGTGTCCGCGGCGAGATACGCCAGTGCCGCGCGCTGTGCGGAAGGGGTCGTCCGATAGGAGCAGGGCGTGGTGGGTGGGTCCGCTTCACACGGACGGACGCCGCTACTCGAGCTCCAGTTGCGCGCGCGGACTGATTTCCGCCGGTCCGGTCTGGCGCCCGTTCTCTACGGTCGGGTATCCGCTCTTATCGGGCGTCCCACTGAAACCAGCGGATGCCGATCCCGGCGAATACGACGATGTAGCCCAGGCACGCCAGCAGCGCCAGCGTGTCGCGGCTGTACCAGGCGTGCAGGTTGAGCACGCCGGCGAACAGCGTCATCACCGCTCCGACTGGCGTCCAGCGCGCGACCGAGCTCCAAAAGGTGCCGAGCGCGCCGCTCTGGCCGAGAAGCCCGAGCAGGATCAGGACGGCGAACAGCACCCGCGCGATTGCCTGGACGCTATCGGCTGACTTCACCAGGCCAACCATCGCCTGGGCGATGCTGAGGAACACCGCCCCCGCCAGGATCGAGACCAGCAGCACCAGTGCGTACTGCCCAGCGGAGGGCGAGATGTGATGGATCTGGCTGCCGATGATCACGACGGCGACCGCGATGATCAGGTTCGCGACCGCTTGCATCGCCAGCCGACTGGTCATGATTGTCCAGGTCGGAGCCGGGGTGACGCGCAGTCGCTGGAAGACACCCTTTTCGCGGTCTCGCGCAACCGTCAGTCCGTAGCCAATCAGCGACGTCGAGAGCAGCCCGTAGGCGATCGCTAACCCGATTATGAACTCCGCCCCGCCGAATTTATTGGTGGCCTTGGTCCCGCTCGTGCTGATCAGAACGAACACGGGCAACACCAGGCTGATGATCAGCGCCCGGCGGTGCTGGAGAAACACGAGGAAGTCCGCGCGCAGCAGCGAGCCGAACACGAGGCGCAGTGGTGGTTCGGCCGTGGCCCTCGGGCTAGTCACGGATCTCGCTCCCGGTGAGCCCGATGAACACGTCCTCCAGCGTCACCTCGCCGTGCGCGAGCTCGCGGACCCGGGGGTCGTTCTTGTGCTTCTCGATCAGGTCATGCGGCGTCTCGGTCGTCAGTAGCGTGCCGTTATCGATGATCGCGACCCGATCGCAGACCGCCTGGGCCTCCTCCATCGAGTGCGTCGTCAAAAGGATGCTTCCGCCCTCCTGGCGGATGTGCTCGATCCGGCTCCACAGCTGGCGGCGGGATTGCGGATCGAGGCCGGCGGTGGGCTCGTCGAGCAGCAGTAACGCGGGGTCGTGGACGACCGCGATGTAAAGGGAGAGGCGTTGTTGCTGTCCGCCGGAGAGCTGCTTGAACGGCTTGTGTGCCTCGCCCTCGAGCCCGATCACACGCAGGCCGTCGAGTATCTGCTGACCGGAGAGCTTGACGCCGTAGAGCCCGGCGTACAGCCGCACGATCTCGGTGATCTTCAGCTCGGACTGAAAGCTGGTCGCCTGAAGCTGCACGCCCATTCGGGCCCTGGCCTGGTTGGGATGGCGCCTGCTGTCGATGTCGTCGAGCAGGATCGTCCCGGACTGAGGCTTGATCAGCCCTTCGATGGCGCTCAGCGTGCTCGTCTTGCCCGCTCCGTTCGGTCCGAGAAGACCGAAGATCTCTCCCCGGCGGATCTCGAAGCTGACCGCGTCGACCGCCCTCTTAGGGCCGTAAGTCACCGTCAGGTCGCGCACCTCGAGGATCCCGGCTCCCTCAGGACCGGCGACGGCCGCGGCTCGGCCGTCTTCGGCGGGTACCGTCTCCTGGGCGCTGGGGACCGGCTCGGGCGCCAGCAGCAGCGATCCGTCATCGTGCTCCTCGGCGATGACGTACGCACGCGCCTGGCCGCCCCTGAGCACCTGCACACTCTCCGCCACAGGTGCCCACACTACCGCCTCTGCCAGCACCATCACCGTGCTCCAGTCAGCAGCCGGACCGTCTCCAATCGGGCTCGTGATCTCACTGTCGTGGGATCTAGAAGCGGAAACCGAGGATGGCGTTCGTCACGGCGGTCTGGGCCGGTGATGACGCCGCCCCTTGCCGACGAGCTAGCTCGAATCAACCGAGTGCGTGTCGCCTGGCAACGGTCCCCGGGAATTCGTTTCCGGAGGCCTTGAGATTGGCCACGAGCAGGAAACCTAGTGCTCCCTAGTGGCAGACCTGTTTTCGCTACTGCTACAGAGTCCGGTGCGATCCGACGAGGCGGCTCGTCCTCAGAGGAGGGCGATGGTGGCCGCTGCGGTGGCGGACTTGACGGCGAGTGGCGGGCTGTCTTAGGCTCGCTGTCTCGAGGAGGGGCATGTTCATCGACCTAGGAGATACCGATGGCTGAAGGTTCGCAGGACCCCCACCCGGACGAGCTTTACTCGGATCTTGACATGTTGGTCGACGCGTCCAAGGCTGCCGATCGCGATGTAGAGAAGGTCCATCGGATGTTGGAGTCCCTTAAGGCAAAGCTCGACAAGTTCGTTCACTCGACGCGGAGCCACTCTGGCGGTGACCCGGCCGGCTAGACCTCCGCGCTGCGCGGTCCGACGTACGGGATCGCAGACAAGACCCGGCGGCGATGCCGGAGACCCCTTTCGTAGTGCGGCGGTAGTTCGGGCTCGCCGGTCCCGACTCCCCGTTGCGCGGATCCCGGGCATCGCCCGGTGATCGCTTTTCTGTTTGCTGGACCGGTACGCGGACGATCCCCTTGGGCCATTGGGCGAGTGCACCGATCTCGTGTCGAACGAGCGCTTGGCCACGAACTCGCTCGGGCCGGTCGACGAGCGACGATCGGCGAATGAGCGATCGCCACGCGTCGGTGTGGTCTCCCGGTCGTCCCTCTCGCGGTTCACTGTCGTTGCCGTAGGCTGCGCAGGTGCTTGCGGCCGGTCTGGCTCAGCCGGCGAACTCGGCGAGCAGCGACACGATTCGGAGGCGATCCTTGGCCCTGCCAACGAGGCGGTCACCCTCCTGCGTGGCGTCGAGCCAGTTGAGCATGGTCTGGACCCGTCCGTAGATGCTCGACGGGTCGATGCAGTTCGATAGAAAGACCATCTGGACCTTCTGGATCTCGTCCGCTACGTAGACGCCGAACTCGGTCGGGACGATCGTGGCATCGGGCGATCCGAGCTGCTTGGCCGCCTGTGTCTCGGTCGCGCCGCCTTGCACGACAATGAGATGCACTGGGCCGGAGCGATCGTTGAGCTCCGCGACGAGCTTGTGGTCGTGAAGGAATGGCTGGCCGACGAGCTCGCGGGCCGCCGGGACGCTCATCGCACCGGGCACGGCGCCGACCCGGAATAGGAGGTTTGCATCCTCCCACGGCACGGCCACGAGGTCGTCGCTGTCCGGCAACCGCTCGGCATTCCGGGCCTGCGCCAGCGCCTCGACCACCGCCTGTCGCATTGCCTCGGCGCGGTCAGCCATGACAGGCGCGCCCAGCTGAACGCGTCGCCGTGGCTGCGCGCCGCCCGCAAGGACCCCTCTCGTGCGCGCTCGGAAACCATCGTCACGATCGCGGTGCGGAGCGCCTTCATGGATTGCTCGGCGATGTCCTCGATAGTGGCGTACGCCTGATCGGTCGAGAACGGGCGCTGCGCCTCGGCGTACTCGCGAAAGCGCTTGTCGGCGGCCGTCGGCTTGCGGGTGAGCGGCAGACGAATGATGCGCACCTTGTGCGGCGCGGTCTCCATCGCCGCGCGCAACTCGATGTGGCAGATCCCCTCGAGCCCCTGGCTAGCCCAACCGGCGCTGCCGTTGTAGAGCACTAGCACGATGTCCGCCTTGCGAATCTGCTCGCGGCAGTGCCGCTCCACGTCCCCGTCGCCGGCGAGCGCGGCCTCACCTTCGTTGACGAACACATCGAACAGCCGCTCATCGGCGCCCGGGAGCTCGACAGAGGTGATCCGCTTCTTGAGATCGTCGCGGAGGTCGCGGATGCTCGTACCGTCCGGCAACGAACTCCGGGGATCATCGACGCGGCTGGAGAGCATCACCTGTATCCGGTCCGCCACGCGACAGATTTCGACGGAGCGACTAGCTAGACGCCCTCCTCAGGGTTGCGCGCCGGACCCCGTTGGTTCCGTAACACCTCGGTGAGAGATGCCTCCGACCGGGCCGAGCCGCCATCGACTGACGAGCGACAGAGTGGAGGATCGCATGGAAAGCGGGAGCCCGGCGATGCTCGCGAATGGGCTTGGGGCGTCTGCAGTCGCCCACGGGCTCGCTCGCGGCAGTCCCTTCTCGCCGGAGAACCGTCGTGGCCAATGGCGATGATGAGCATCGACGTGTCCGTCAGGTGCAGCGTGTAGCTGAGTACTGCGCGGCAATCGGCTGCGGGGGACGAGCAGTCGTACTGGTCTGCTTGAGCGAAACGATGCGGCTAGCATCGCTGCGGGATGTTCGCCAGGCGCACGAAGATCGTTGCGACACTGGGACCGGCAACGGATCCGGATGGGATGGTGGACGCGCTTGTCGCTGCCGGGATGGACTGTGCGCGGCTGAACTGCTCGCACGGCACGGCCGATGATTTACGGCGACGGACGGGAGGGGTGCGAGCCGCGGCCGAGCGCGCGGGGCGCTCGGTCGGTCTTCTGTTCGATCTGCAAGGGCCGAAGCTACGACTCTCGGCTGAAACGATGCCGAGGATGCTGGAGCCGGGCGAGAAGGTCGTGTTCGTTGGCCTTGAGGCGGCGGGTGGAAACGATCGGGTACGAGTCGATTTTCCCGACTTTCCGCGGCTCGTCACCGAACGTTCGGAGATCGTGATCGGTGACGGGGTGCCGCGCCTGGTCGTCGACTCGCTCGGCCCCGGTGAGGTCGTCGCGAGGGCGGTCTCCGTCGGTCAACTCGCGCCACGCAAGGGGGTCAACGTCACCTTCGCCCGGCCCGAGCTACCGGCGATCACCGATAAGGACGTGGCTGATCTGGCGCTTGCCGCCGAGCTCGGAGCGGACTTCATCGCGCTGTCATTCGTCCGCTCGGCGGCCGATATCGAGGAGCTTCAGGCGCGGTTGGCCGCGCATGGCTGGCACGGTCGGGCGATCGCCAAGATCGAGAAGGTCGAGGCGTACGAGAACCTCGCCGAGATCGTCGCCGTCGCGGACGGCGTGATGGTCGCCCGGGGCGACTATGGCGTGGAGGCCGGCGTCGCCCGGGTGCCGCTCATGCAAAAGGAGACGATCCGCTCCGCGACACAGGCGGGCAAGCTGGTGATCACCGCGACGCAGATGCTCGAGTCGATGATCCATTCTCCGGAGCCCACCCGCGCGGAAGCGACTGACGTCGCCAACGCCGTCATCGACGGGACCTCGGCAGTGATGCTGTCGGCCGAAACCGGCGTCGGCGACTACCCGGTCGAGGCGGTACGGGCGATGTCACAGCTGGCCGAGGCAGCCGAGGAGTCCCCGGACATTCACGGCGCCCGGTCCGTGCACCAAGACACGCCCGCGGCAGCCGTGATGCATGCCGCGGTAGAGCTCGCTGAAGACATCGACGCGGTCGCGCTGATCGTCCCGACCACGCTCGGCGGCTCGCCTCGAGCGTGCGCGAAATACCGCCGCCGACGCCCGATCATCGCGCTCCCTCACGAACAGGCGATCGCCGACCAGCTGACTCTGGAGTGGGGCGTATATCCACATACCATGCCCGCGGGCGCAACCGTGGACGACCTCGTCGAATCCGCCCTAGTAACCGCGAAAGAGTTCGCCGGTCTGCCTACCGGCGCGCGCGTCGTAATCACTGCGGGCCGCCAGACCGGAGCGAGCGGCGGCACCAGTCTGATCATGGTCCGCGAGATCCCGTAAGCCTCTCTGGACCAGCGAATACCACCACATCGGCGAGACCCGACGCGCGTCGGAGGCCACGACCACGGGGGCCACGCGGCTCCCTCCACGCGGCGGCGCACGTGGCGTCCGCCCTCCCGGGCCGCCTGCCAGCACGTCTGCTTCAAAGCCGAGCCGTCGGCTCAGATGCCAGCTGACACCTCCGTGCGACTGGACGTCAACGGTTGTGGTGCATGAAAAGGAGCAGCCGGCCTTGCGTTCCATCAACCGAGGACAACGGCCACGCCCTGGTGCGAGAGGCCGCATCGGGCTCGTCGCAGTGTGAACCTGGCGCACAAGCCACACGGCGCGCCACGTGCGTGTTGTTGTCTGAGCCAAGCCTGGCGCGGATTACGTGTTACTCACCATCTGAGGCTTTCGAGCAAGCGCCGAAGCACATGCGGCCTCGCGTAATCGAAGCTGATCCTACGAACCCTAGCCTTCCGCCAGGTAACCGTGACTCGCAAAGACTGAGTCCCGTGAAAGGGAGCTAGCCGCGTGATGAACCGAGGCATCCACCATCCTCCTAAGAGCCGCGCTCGCTGAGTCACGCCGTGGACGTCGCACTTGCGCGACAGACGCTGGATCAAGCCCGCGGCCTAGCGTTACCTCAGCGTCGCGTCCCGAACGGCCACCTAGTCCCGAGAAAGAACCGATTCCGCCCGCCGGCCCGCGGCACGTGTACTGTCCCAGCGTGCCGGTCGTTGGAGCTGCACGAAGCGTCCCCATCCCGAAAGACGATCGTCCCTGCCGCCCGCTGACGCATCGCCCAAATCGGATGACAGCCGCACCGCTGCACAGCACGGCTGCCAACCCCCCAACGTCGCAACTGCCCGTCAGGACGGGTCCGGCGGTCTTACGGAGCCTCCGCAATCGAACGACTCGGCTACCGCGGCAGACGGCGCTGTGTAGGAAGGCGCCGCCGTTTGCTGATGCTTGCTGCCGCGAACACAGGTTACGAGCGCGCTGCCACGCCTCATGCCTCCCATGTGCCCGTCCGCGGAGAAGCTCCGAGCAGACGCTTTTCCGTTCCATGCTTGGCGGCTGAAGGCCTGCTGCGGGATGCTGCGCCGATGACTAGTTCTGAGCTTCTCGATGCGCTGGTCGCCGTCGGTCGCCGGCAACCACGCCGGGCTTTCACTGCGGCCGCCCGCCACGCAACAAGGGCCGAAGCTACCCGGCCGACCCGCCGACCGTCGAGGAGATCGTCGCGGTGATGCGCCGCGCCGGCGATCGAACCCCCGGACTGCGCACCCGAGCACTAATCGTGCTGCTCTGGCGCGCCGGCCTCCGGATCAACGAGGCGCTATCGCTCACCGAAAGCGACCTCGACGCGGCCCGTGGCAGCATCCTCATCCGCCATGGGTTATGCCGAATTCGGCATAACCCGCGGCGGTAGATCGATCGCGCTCCCGTCGTGCACGGTTCGGAGCAGCGCCGAGCGATATGAGGAATAGCTGAGTCCCGCCCGGAGGCAAGTTCTGTGTATGGCGTCGCTTACGATGGGCTTTCGAGCGCGTGCGTGGACGAGGCGTGGAGGTGTAGGGCGATGGACGCGACGATTGGGATTGTGCTGTCGGGCGGCGGGGCACGAGGGGCGTATGAATTCGGGGCGCTGGAGGTGCTGGCGCCGTTTCTCGACCAGCCAGCGCCCATCGTTGTCGGCACGAGCGCCGGGGGACTCGGTGCCGCGTACCTGGCCGCGAACGCGCATGACGGGCTTGAGGCGGCCGCACGCTCTGGCGGCAAGGCGTGGCTTGACGTCGAGATTGGGGACGTCATCGGCCCGCTGTGCTCACCGCGCGAACTCGCCCGTGTGCTGCTGTACGGGCTTGAGTTGCTGGGCATCGGCGTGCCCGGGCCGCCGAGCCTGCTGGACACCAGCCCGCAGCCGAAGACCATCGCGGCGCTGATCGACTTCGAGCGGCTGGCCCGCAATGTCGAGGATGGCACGCTAGCCGTGGTCGCCGTCGTCGCGACCTCCTACGCGACGGCGAGAAGCGTGGTGTTCCACTACGGGGGCGAGTCACCGGCTAGCGATGACCAGCGCGGCATCGACTATGTCGCGACCCGGCTCGCGGTCGAGCATGTTCAGGCCTCCAGCGCGATCCAGTTGCTATTTCCGGCCGTACGCGTGCAAGAGCGCTGGTATGGAGATGGTGGCGTGCGGCTCAACACGCCGCTGAAGCCCGCCCTCAAGCTGAACGCCAGTCGGCTGGTGGTCATCGGACTGAACTCGGTCGCCGGACTGCCGCTGGAGTACGACGATCGTCGCCCGGACGTGTTCGACGGCGCCTCGGCCGTTGCCCAGGCCCTTCTCGCCGACCAGCTCGCGCACGACGTCGACACATTGGCCACGATCAACGACGACGTGAAGCAGAGCGGCAACCCGATCAAACACCAGCTCGTTCGATACATCTTCGTCGCGCCGACGGACCGGCTTGAGATCGGCCGCCTCGCGATGGACATCTACAACCGCCATTACGCCGGCGCGCGTGGCCTGCGCCGCAACCGCGAGATGGCGGTGCTCGGGCGGCTGCTCGACGCCGGACGTAATCCCGTCCGCGGCGACCTCCTCAGCTACCTGTTCTTCGCCCCCGAGTTCATCCGCCCGCTGATCGAGCTAGGCCGGCGCGACGCACAGGCATGGCTCGATCAACAGGGTCGTGCGAACCCGTGGCGCACGGACCACCCCTGGCCCGCTACGGCCGACGCGACCAGATAACTCGCTCTACGTAGAGTAGATATCGCGGATAGAGCGTGATCATCAATATGGTTCACGACCGTCCCGTGTCCGCGCTCCCAGCCAGCGCCGGACTCCGGTAGCGGGTCTAACCAGCCAGCCTCCGGGTCGACTCGCCGCCTGCCCCGCGGCGGTGGATCCATCGCGCTCCCGGCGCGCATGGTGGCCGTCGGATAAACGAATCGAATAGTCACCCTTCCAGGGACGGTGGGACGAGGTGCCCGAGAATCGTCCGATTTGAAAGCCAGTTCCCGGTGATATCCCCATTTCCGCCGTCGCGAGCCTCTGTTATCCCGGCGACCAATCGCCGCACCAACTTCTGGACTGGTTTCTCCGACAGCCACCATGGAAAGCGGTAGCGTCGGATCCATCAGCGGCGTGGCTCCTTCGCCAGCCGGAGCAGGCACCCACGGCGGTTGATAGCGCGCTCTCCCAACTCGTCCGTGGCCGCAGCGCAGGACCCGGGGGTTGGCTCGTACGATTCCCCTCGGAGATGATCGCGCGGTGACCTTCGAGGTTGAGTTCCGAAATGTTGGCGCCGAGGCAGCGGCCATCGGCAGCGCTGGCCCGTACACGTTGGTCGTCGACCGTCCGGCTGGCGGTGGCGGGCGAGGACTCGGCTTCAACGGAGGTCAGCTCCTGTACCTCGCTATCGGAGGGTGCGTCTCCAATGATCTGTTCCGGGAGGCGAGTGCCCGCGGCATCCATCTGAAGACTGTTCGAGTAGTTGTACGCGGCGATTTCGTCGGAGAGCCGGCAGTTTCCAAGGACATCGGCTATGAGGTTGAGATAGCAGGGGACGCGCCACGCGAGCAGCTGGAAGAGCTGGTTTCCCACGTGGACGCAATTGCGGAGATCCCGAACTCTGTGCGGCAGGGCACGCCGGTGAACCTCACCGGCATGCGGATCATTCCTGCGTGACCCAACGCCCCCTCGTCGTCCGAGGCGCCAGCCGATTCCCACCCGCTTGCACGTCCAAGCGCAGCGCGGTCGACGCACGCAGTCGGGATCGCGAACCGTCGCCGCGAGGCAGACCATCCGGAGCCCCAGGGGCGACACTGGCTGCTCGCTCCTGCTTTCCATGCGAGCCGCTAGCGAAGCGAGTCCGAGCGTGTTGGGTCGTGCGCCTGGCAATTGACCGGACCGGACGCGGCGTGCGGGGCTCACCGGGTTTGGCGGCCGGGTCGGGCGATCCGTCGGCGCGGTTCGCTACACGGGGGCCGTGTCCGCCAGGTGTTCGACCTGCTGCTGGCCCGGGCGGCGCTGGACAAGTTCGAGCGCGGAACCTGGGCTGAGGGGTCGAACAGCTGGTGCGCGCCGCCGACGTCGTTTTCCGCAACTCCGCGCCACGTGCCTGCGGGTGCGTTTGGCAGCGACTGTGCCGACCGCCGTCGGAACCGAGTCCGCCATCCTATGGGTGCTGCAGCCGTGCCTGGCGGCCGTTCGGCGTGTCGCGTCAGGCCGCACCCAACGGCCGAGTTCGTGTGCGTCGGCAGCTCGTCTGCTCGGAGGTCGGGGTTGCCTTCACAAGTCGATAACACCGTCGTGGATGCCCGTGAGATGATCCGTGGTGGTCGACCGAGGCAGGATGGATCGCTTGGGTCGCGCGTGGAGTGTGTGGGTGCGAGTCATCAGGCTGATTTCTCTGGCGGTCGCGGCAGTCGTCGCGGGTGCCGGTGTGCTGCCGACGGGAGCGCTGGCCTCATCCGGCCTGGCGGGCGCCGGGTCGAGCCTTGTGGCCCCGCTGATCGCGGAGTGGTCGGCCGCCTTCGGGGCGTTCTTCGGAACGTCCGTGTCCTATGTCCCCGTTGGTTCCGAGGCCGCGATCAACGACGTATCGGCCCGGGTGGTGGATTTCGCGACGTCCGATGTTCCGATGACATCCGCGCAACGGTCCGGGTGCAACGGCTGCTATCAGATCCCGTGCGCGCTTTCGGCGATAGGCATCGGCTACCACCTCAATGGGCTTGGGCGAGGGCTATATCTGAGTGGCAAGCTGCTCGCGCAGATATATCTGGGTGAGATCACCCGGTGGAACGACCCGCGTATCAAGGCGCTGAATCCGAGAGCATCTCTCCCGAACCTGAGGATCGCACCCATCTACTCAGATGCCTCTGGGGGCACGTACACCTTCACGCGCTATCTGTCGATGGTCAGTGCGAGCTGGCGAAACAGGGTCGGCTATGGCTCAAACGTCTCATTCCCCACGGGTGTCCCTGCGGACAGCGCCGCGGTAGCCGGGATGCTCCAGTCCACCAACGGTTCAATCGCGTATCTTGGTGCGGCGTATCTGATCGCTGACAAATTGCCCGCCGCCGCGATCGAGAACTCTGCAGGTCAATTCGAGTCCCCGAACCTAAGCGAGATCGAAAGCGCTGGCCGGACGGTCAAGCATGTTCCGGTGACCAACGCGCTCCAGATCGTTGACCCGCCTAGAAGTGCCCGTAACGCCTATCCAATCGCCACCTTCGCCTACCTGATCGTTCCCGCCAACGCTCGGCAGAAGGCGGTGCTGGACGAATGGGTCTCCTTTGTACTCGGCGCCGGGCAGGCGTTCGGGCCGTCGCTCGACTTCGCTGCGCTTCCGTCGAACGTCATGCGGGCAAGCGAGGCGACGGCCAGACAGTTCAGCAGCTCACCGTAGTCTGACGCCAGCGGAAGCTCGCAAGCAGTCGCCCGATGATGTGCGACGCGTGACCTCCGAGCCATTCCTATCTCGCGAACCCGATCGCGCGACGCGAGACGGCCCGATTATCAAAGCGATCGCACCGGTGTCGCGTTTGGAGCCCGCTGCGCCTGGGCACCAACGAGCCGCCGTCGGAATCGATCGTCTGGAGTCCCAGGCGCCGACTACTGCTTTCCATGCCTACGGACACTTTGCCAGTTCGCCCGCTCGCGCCTAGCCAGGATTCAGTCTGGTCGACGGTGCCAGGCGTAAGTCAGGGTCGTCTTTGCGTCCGGGAAGCTCACGGCGCCGTCGGTAAAAGGCTCGCTCGCTCGGGACGTTGGCCACTTCAAGGTGTGCGGCGCGCTTACGCGGCGAGAGATACTTCTGCGAGTCGGCGCGTGCATTCCCTCGGTCGAGCTACGCGACTTCACGGTCGCTTCCTGACGTCGCCGCCGCCGCGAGCATGCCGGTGGCGTGGTCGACTGACGTGGTCTGTGAGACCGGTGCTTATCGACGCTAACGGACTACTCCGCCAAGGCGAGGGAGACTAAACGCCTGCGGAGCCGCGGCTGACCGGTCTGGCGATCCCACACGCGATGTCCGCAAACCCTGGCGACGGTGATCGGCCTCGATAGCCAACGCGAGCACGCCAACAATGATGAAGAGAATGCCAGCGGACAGAATCACGTGCATGAACAACATGCCAGTCACTGCTCCTTTCGTGAGCCAAGCGATGGTGCAATCCGCAGAATCGCTCCATGCGACCAGCTTGACAACCATCCCTAGGGTCAACCGCGCACACCTCACTCAGGGGTTGCGTCCCGCACGCCCCCCTTTCGGATCCACGCCTACCGGCGCTCGTATCGCGCCCTAGACGTATCGGGCGAGGCTCCCGCCTATATCTTTCTCCACCGTCGCTGCCGCATCAGAGCAGACGCTCGTAGATCAACGGGACGACCCGCGCGACATCCGGCACCGGCGTTCGCTCCATCCCGAGACCGAGCCAGGCGCCGCGCTCGCCCGCCGCCCGACATGTCGACCCGCTTCCCCTTTCCATGCAAGTAGCAAAGCGGTATTCCCGGTCAGAGGTGCAGTTGAGCGACGGCGGCGCGATGCTTTTCTCGGTGGGCCTTCCCGCGCGGCACGACTGGTTTGACGACAAGGTAGGCGCCGACGGGCTCAACGGCGGACTATTGGAATGCCAGTTGACGCGCTCGTTGCAGTCGGGTTTGTCCCCGCCAGGTGCAGGATCGTGCATGGTTAAGGCGGATGTTTGAGCGATTTACAGAGCGAGCCCGTCAGGTGGTCGTTTTGGCACAGGAAGAGGCCCGTGCTCTCAAGCACGACTACATCGGCAGCGAGCACATCCTGCTCGGGCTGCTGCGCGAGGAGGCGGGGCTCGCCGCCCGGGTGCTCGAGTCGGTTGACATCACCGCGGAGCGCGTGCGCGACGAGGTGGTGCGTATCGTCGGATTGGGTGAAGGGGCTACCTCCGGCCAGATCCCGTTCACGCCGCGGGCCAGGAAGGTGCTCGGGCTCGCGGGGCACGAGGCGCTCAACCTGGGACACAATTACATCGGCACTGAGCACATCTTGCTCGGCCTGGTGGCGGAGCACGAGGGTGTGGCGAGCCGGATCCTGTTCGATTTCGACGCCGAGCCCAGGAAGATCCGCAACGAGGTCATCCGGGCGGCCGGCGCGTCGCCCATCGCATACTCAGGTTCCGATGCCGGCGGTTCGGTACCGACGCCGAGCCCGTTCGGGAACGAACCGCTCGCCGCGCCATTCGACCTCGAGCTCGGGTGGCGGGCCCGTCCGGTCGCCTTGGCGGCTCTCGGCGCCTCTGTGCTCGCTCGGATGGCGTTTGATCGCTCCAAGACCGGAAACCTGGAGCCGTTGGAGATGCAAGTGCTGGCGCGCCTCACGCTAGGTCCACCCGACGGTGCGCTAGCTGAACTGGGCGAGCTCTTCGACTCACTGGCAGCCGGGCTCGCATGCGACGACGACGATCTCCGCGATGCCGTCCAGATCCTCACAGAGCACGAGCTTGTCAGCTGCCAAGACGAACAGGATGGCGACCAGCGAATCTCGATAACGACGGCCGGCTTCAGCGCGGTCCAGCGCTGGCTGGCTCAGATCGCTCCTCTCTTCGGTCGATGGCCTCCCGACCTCCCGGACGCCGACGACGCCACTGGATGACGGCTCGCCGCTCTCAACAACCAACTCCACAGGCCGAGACGTTTGGTTCTGGTCCGATGCGGCCACCTGGCTGGCGGCGGCGCTGGCGAGGGCTACGACAAGCATTGCGGGTGCCCGCTATTGGCGACTTGAGCGTCTCGCGGGATCGCCGCCGGGCGGACTCGTTGGATCGGTTCGGTCCGGATGCTCCGAGTCGTCCCAGTCGCGACAATTGAGTCGTGGCTACCGTGTTGATCGAGCTGCCCGGGGGCGAAGGCATCGTTCGCCGTGACGATGGCGAGATCGTGCTCACGCACGACGTAACCTTGGACTGGGGCCTACCGCTCCAGCCGCACGATAAATACCAGCCGATTCGCATCGGGCTCAGCGATAAGCGGATGCTGTTCGGTGGACTGCTCCCGCCTGGAGCGGTCAGCGTCGAAGCGGTCGAGACGACGGGCGTGCGGAAGACCGGCGCGGTCGGCGGCGGCACGTATGCGGTGATCTTTGAGGATGGAGAGCACGGCGAACCGGCCTTGGGCTACCGCGACGCGGCGGGCGTGTTCGTCCACCGGCCGATGCCCGCCGAATACCCGCATCAGCCGGTCACCGATGCAGAGGAACCTTGCCCTGTTTGCGCGGCGGTCCAGTACGAGGAGTACTTCCCGACTGAGGATTGGAGAGGCGGTCGCGGTCGTAAAGGAAGCGACTCGTTCGTCCCCAGCCCGCTGATTGTCTGTCGGCTGTGCGGGCATCAAGAGCGGGCGGGCGGGATCATGCGCTTTGGCCAGCCTGATAACGCCGACGAGGATGCGCCTGCGCGAGAAGCTCGGATGGCCCGGATTCGTGCCGAGCAAGCGGTCCAGCGCTGGTACCGGGACAAGATGACGCTGATGGGGGTCACGTTCCCGATCTACGCGGCCGAGGGCTGGCCGGCCCGGATTAGCGGGCAAGGCTCACGCGGTGACGATCTCACGCACCTGGCGATCGCGCACGCAGAGACGCTGCCGGACTCGATGTTCGTCCAGCGGCCGCGGATCGAGGTCACAACCTCAGTCGACACGTATCAGGCGGGCGAGCTCGCCGTCGCTCGCGATGCGTTTGCGTCGGGGACGGAAGCCGACGGTAACCGGCGACCCACCGACGATCTCTCCGATGCCGCCCTCACGCTCTGGTTCCGCGCCGCCCGTCGCCAGCGCGTTGCCGGTTCGCACGAAGCCCCGGTCGGTGAAACCGAAATCACAACCGACGGTGCCCGCGACCCATTTCTGACTGTCGGTACTCCGAACGCTCGGTGGGTTGCGGTGCGTCGCCACCACGACGTCACGATCACGATTGCGGCGCGTGAGATCGACCCGGCATCGCTGATCATCGAGCCGATCGCGGATCCGGTTGCCCGCCTCCTCGGCCCGGAGCCCGACGAGCCGTGAGTCGCTCCCGGCGCGACCGAGGGCAACAGACCGAAGGCGCGAGGTCTGCCGCCGCTATCCGGTCGAGGCGCCCCGGGGTGTAACCACAGGACCACACGGCAGCGGCATGCAGATGCCACCCGCGTTGTGGTGCCGGAATGCGGTGCTCCCTTGCGCGGAGGTTGTTGTCGCACAAATATTGAGCGATTGTGAGCTGGGCACAAGTGCCAGCCTGCCCCGCGTCGTGCGGGGCGCCGAAACTCGGAGCCGGCTCGAGAAACGTACCCTCAGACGTCGTTTTTTCGAGCCGGCTCCTCCGGCGGGCGCCATCTCGTCGCGATCCGTTGTGCGGTGAGCACAACACCTCGCCGGCAGTCCGGATTTATGCGACAGCGTTCCGGGCGTCTGGCGCCGCTACCTCTGAGAGATGAAGTCCGGCGTATTTCAGGTCAGCCTCCGCGCATTGCGGGGCACTTAGTGCGAGCGCCTCGAGGACGCGCGTAAATGGGAAGGCGGGTCCCGGACATAGCGGCGTGCTGTGACCACTGGCCGTTCGGCCTGCTCGGGTTTGGAGGGCAGCTTCAGCGTCGGCGTGGCTGCCGGAGGTCCGGATGCGGATGATTCGGCTCGACCGAGCGATCAGTCACCGATCTCCGATGAAGATCACGCGACGTGATCACTCAAGTGTCAGTCGGTATGGCTCTTGGGTGATCGGAGGCTGCTTCGAGGCGGATGCCGAGGCGATGTAGGGCTTTGTTGCCGGCGGGCGTGAGTTCGAGGAGGCGTGGCTGCGCGGTGGGTTTGACCCAGCCTTTTTGGCGCAGGGAGGCCGCGAGCTGGGCGCCGAGTTGACCGCCGAGGTGTGGTCGTCCGATGTGAGGGTCCATGCACGAGAAGGCGAGCGTGCGGCGGGGAGGCTTGGTGGGCAGCTCGACTCCAAGCTCGGCAAAGCCGCGCGCGGCCGCTGGGCCGAGCTTCAGTTCCCCTTCGCCGTCGCGGGCCTCAAGCGCTCGTGATTCGACGAGGTGGTCCATCAGAGCGACGCCGATCTGCCCGGCGAGGTGGTCATAGCAGGTGGCGGCCATCCGCACCGGCCGGCCTGTTCGTGGCGGGGCTCCGCGTAGGCCGTTGAGCATCGAGAAGATCTCCCGCAGCCCCGGCTCGGCGAGCTCGTAGAGCGCGAGGCGCCCCTGGTGGCTGACCACTACCAGGCCGGCATCGCGGAGTCGCCGTAGATGATTGGCCAGTTGCGTCGGCGACACGTCAAGGCGCTCGGCCAGTTCGCTGGCTGAGGCCGGGCCCTGCTCAAGGCGCTCTAGCACGGCGTATCGCGTGTCGTCGGCGAGCTCGGCCAATAGTTGGACCCGGGGATCGTTTGCTCGCATACCAGCAAGTCTACTGCCTCCAGGTTTCATATTCGCCTGAATGGTGGTAGTCTACCTTTCAGCATTGAGTGAAGCGTCACCGTAGACTAGAGGAGGCTCAAGATGCTGCATCCCGCTCTCGCTCGAGCGCTCGCCACCGCTCGCATCGAGGACCAGCTGCGCGCAGCCGGCCGTTGGCACACCATCCGCCTCGCCCGTCGCGCACGAGCCACGCCTGACGGCGACCTTCAATCGCCGGACAGCGAGCCGCGTCGACTCGACTACGTGGACTGCGCCCGCCCGGACCCGCGGCATGACACGCACCGAGATTCCCCAAGCAGCCCAATGGCCATGCCAATCCGTCGTCGACGTCTCCGGCCACGAGCCGGGATCGATCGGGCATCGAGCAAGGCGCGGCCTGCCTCGTCCCACACACGGACGTCGCGCGGGACGGAGTAGCTCGTGTTCGAACGCTTCAGGCTCGAATCTGTCGACGTCGGCGAGGTGACGGTGCGCCTCCGGCGCGGCGGCCACGGGCAGCCGGTGCTGCTGCTGCACGGCCATCCGCGGACGCATACGACGTGGCACCGCCGAACAGCTCGCCGAGCGCGCACTCGTGCGGGCGCAACACGCTCGCTATGCGTTGGAGCTGCGCCACAGCACATTCGGCGTCGACCACCCCGAGGTCGCCGCCGACCGCGGGAATTTCGCCGCGATTCTCGACGCTCTCGGCCGTCTCGATGAAGCCGAGCAGCTGCCCCGCGAGGCGATCGCGACCTTCGAAGCACATTACGGCGCCGGAAACTTCGAGGTCGGGGTCGCCCGCACTAACCTCGCCGCGACGCTCCACCGTCAAGGTCGCCTTAGCGAGGCGGAGACCGAATACCGCCACGGCCTCGTGATCCGTGAGCGGGAACGCGGCCCGGACCACGCGGAGCTAGTAGACGCGTCCGTAAGTTCTGATCGTTAGGCGGCGAGCGCGAGCTGCGGTTCGTGGCGTTCGATCCGCTCGATTAGGTTGTTGAGGTCTTGGCGGGTGAAGGTCCACGCGAACGGGCGCGCGATTTGCCGGTAGTGCTCACCGAACCCGAGCAGCCGCTCGGCGAGCGCGTCGAGGGTCGCGAGGTCGTTCGGGGTCAGTGCTTTGCGTTGCACGATCGAGAAGTACAGCTCGATCTGGTTCAACCACGAGGCGTGGACCGGGAGGTGGATCAGCCGCGCGTTGGCCCATCGGTCTTGGATCCGTTTGATTGAGGTCTTGCCGGCGTGCGAGGAGCCGTTATCCACGATCCAGTAGACGGTCCTGGCGGACGCGTACGGCTCGGTGCTCATGACCTCCTCCACCAAGCGGCCGAACGGCTCGATCCCGGTGCTCGGCTCGATACGGTCGAACAGGTTGGCGTGATGCACGTCCCACGCGGCGAGATACGCGAGCGTCCCGCCGCGCTCGTATTCGAACTCGTAGCGGCTCGGACGGCCGGGCCCTGGCGCGCTGGTTTCATGGCGGCGGCCGAGTGCTTGCAGCTGGCTCTTCTCATCGGCCGAGATCACGTACTCGTCCGGGCGCAACCGCTTGCCCTCGAACACCCGGGCGTAGAGATCCAACGCCCGACCGGCCTTCACGGCGAACTCGGGATCACGCTGGTAGATCCAGCACTGCTGTTGCCACGGCTTGATCGCGTCCTCGTGCAGCCAGCGCCAGATCGTCGACGCCGACGCATCCGTGACCGCCAACTCGATCACCAGCCGGTACAGCTCAGTGCGTGAGAACCGGCCCAGCGGCAGCCCGTACCGCACCGGCAACTCGCACGCGACCGCCTTCACCGCGGCGACCTGCTCCGGGGGGAAAACGACGCGGGCGACCCGCGCGCGGCTTGTCCTTCAACCCCTCAAGACGATCAACGTAGAACCGTTTTCGCCACTTCCCCACAATCCCCGCCGTCGTGTCCAACCTGGCCGCGATCTCGGTGTCATGCAACCCAGCGGCGGCATAGAGCACGATCCGCGCGCGCTGCACATCCTGAAACGGCAACTTCTCCGCCCGAGCCCGACGCGTCAACTCCAGCCGCTCCTCCTCCGAAAGCTCAATCCGATGCCGGGCCGGGCGTGCCATCGCGATACATAACTTCGCCGCCGCCCGCCCGACTCCTTTCAGCCCAGTTCTAACCCGTACTTCCGGATGCGTCTACTAGCGCCGGCGCTCGCGAACCTGGCCAAGCTCCGACACCAAACCGACCGCGACCGCGAAGTCGAAGCGCTTTACCGTCGTGCACTCGCGATCACTGACGAAGTCCTCACCCCGGAGCACCCAACCCGACGCGTGCGCGCATGCTCTCGCTGAACTCACCACCAACCTCGCGTAATCGCGTGGGTCGCTGCGGCGAGTGCGGCGGCTAAGGCACCGTGTGGCGCTCGCCTGACCGGCGCTGTCCCGACGGCCGTCAGTTTGTAAACCTGGCGGCCCCCGAGCTTAATCCCGCTTGACACGCCGCTTCCAGATTAGCTACAGTGAGACGATAGTGAATCTAAGGAGGTCGAGATGGTCGACACCCAGGCCCGCGCACGGGCTTTCTGGACAGAGGTGTTCAACGCCCACGATCTCAGGCACGTCGAGGACTTCATCGCGCCGGAGATGATCAACCACAACGCGCGCCCGGGTACGCCAAACGGGCCCGACGGGGCACGAGAGCTATTCGCTCGGCTGTGGACCGGGTTCTCGGACATGCGGTTCGACATCGACACGCTCGTCGGCGAGGGTGACAAAGTGGTATGCGTCGGGACGATGAACGGGACACACGACGGTGCGTTCCAGGGCATGACGCCCACGAACCGACGCACGTCTGCGCGCCACATGCACCTACTCTCCTTCAACCACGCGGGACTGATCATCGACCATCTGGCCGTCCGCGACGACATCGCGCTGCTGCGACAGCTCGGCGCGCTCCCCGAGCCGGGTCCGTTGGGCCGGTACGCCCGGGTCTAGACATGGTGACGGCCGACTATGCCGGCGCGCCCACGGTGGCCGAGACGACGCTGACGATCTCGCTCACCCACGTCAACGGCCCAATCGTCCACTACAGGTTCGAGGGCATCGCACACCCGGGACCACAGCCTGGAAGGGCAATGCCTCGAGCCCGGCTTGCGCCAGCGTCGCGGACCATGGCAAGGTCACCCTGTTCGGTCCCGTCCCCGTCGAATAGCGCCCCCACGGGCGAGACGCGAAGGGCTGTCGCAGTAGCGCCTGAGCCGTCCGTGGCGCTGACCCATAGCACCGGCGATATCTGGATCGGCGCTGAACCAACACTCTCCACTGGCAGCAGCGGGTGCGAAAGTCCCGGGCTTTCGCCCCGCTGAGGGTGTTACGGGTGCGAAGGCCGAGACCGCCCGCCCTACTTCTTCCCGCCCCGCCCGAGCCGCGACATCAGGCGGCTCAGCCTGCTCCGGACCTCCTGGCTCGCGTCAGCGGCGATCCTGCCGACAGTGTCGTCGGTCTTGATGATCCCCAGCTCCTCGTCCGTCGGGCGCACGGGGCCCCCTCGGGCGACGGTCTCGGCGGCCTTCGCGCGGTAGCCCGCGCGGCGGGCCTTAGCCTCGTCGATCTGCGCCTGCAGGCGGGCGACGTGGTCGTCGGGATCAGGCACGCCAGGGGTTGCATCGCCGTCGTCGGTCATGCGACGTATTCCAGCACCTATCAGGTCCTGCCGGTCCACTCCTTCGGCCCCTGCGTCTGGTTCAGTGTCGATGCAACATCCGACGCCGGCGACGGTGACGATGATCGATGGTTCGCCGAGGGTTTGCGCAATGCTGAGACGGTGATGCGCACCGCGTTGGTGTAAGGGTCCGCGTTCTCATCCCCCGCCTGTTTCAGGAGTTCCTCGGCGCTGACGACACCGCCTTCAGCGGCGACGAGAACTTGGAGCACGGCGCGAACTGCGTGCGGGTGAGATCGACGTAGCGGCCGTCGCGGTGGACCTCGCGGCGAAACGGATCCGGCCGCAGACCGGCGATTTCGGCAGCGATCGTGCCCAGGCGTAGGCCGTCGCGGATGGCGTCTGGCATTTACGGCTCGTCCTCGACGATCAGCACGCGCATGCTTGCGGATGTTGTCAGTCCGGACCTATCGTCGGCATATCGAAAAACGCGTACGTGCTGGCAACACCCGGCGGCCTTGACTGGCGGGGGTGACCTCCGGGCAACCAGCACGAGCAGCAGCCCACCGCACCCGGTCAACCGATCACCCTCGGTACCCGTTGAGAACCCGTGTACGGCGCGGGCGCCGCGCGTTGCTCTGCGCGGTACGTGCGCTCTTGCTTGCCCATACGGCATTCGTGGCAGCCGGCCACCTGTTCAGCGGCAAGGCCCGGATACGCGGCGGCGAGCGTCGCATGTACCTGGTGGCCCAAGGGAATGACGCCGACGGCCATCGCCGCCCGCGGCCATCCGCTCCCCCGTCCGCGCAGCTTGATGTCAACACGATCACGACCCGCAGAAGAAACCATGAGTAGACGACGACGGCCGCTGGCCGCGCTGGCCCTGATCGCGATGGTCGCCCTGATTAGCGCGTGCGGTTCCAGCGCACCGGCCACCAGCAGCAGCGGTAGCAGCGGCGGCAACACCGCCGCCAAGTATGAGAAGGCGGTGAAGTTCGCCGACTGCATCCCACGGTGACAGCGGATTCGCGGATCCGAGCGCGTCCGGCGAATTCGTCGGTGGGATCACTGTGAACCCCGCGGTGTGGCAGAAGGCCGTCGACGCGTGTAAGGGACTGCAGCCACCGGGCACGTTGAGCGGACAGCGGAGTCCCGAGCAGCAGTCGGATGCCCTCAAGTTCGCCCGGTGCATCCGCGAAAACGGCGTGACGGACTTTCCGGATCCTGTCAATGGTCAGCCCCTCGTTGACACGATAAAGATCCCGTCGGCCTCAGAACCCGGCGGGATGAGCATTCTCCACGCCGCGATGCAGAAGTGCCGCGATGCGTTGGCAGCGGTGATTGGGGGCCAGTGATGGGGCGGAAGGGGTGGGCGATGGCCGCAGCGGCCGTCCTGGTCGCCGCGGTCGCGGCCACCGGCGTGGTCGCGACGTCAGGCGCCAAGCCAGCAGCTGCGGCCGGACCGCCGGCGCCGGCGAACACTGCGGAGGTGCAGCAGCGGACTCTCACGGCAATGGTCTCGCAGCCGGGAGTGTTGACCTATCGGGCGCGATCAGATGGCTCGCCGTACTTGGCGATCAACCAGACCCAGGGGACTTACACCGCGCTGCCCGCGAGCGGTCAGGTGATCGCTCAGGGGCACGTGCTCTTCCGGGTCAACGACAACCCGGTGGTGTTGCTGCATGGCTCGACCCCCGCATATCGGACGCTCGCGGCCGGCATGACCGGCCCTGACGTGGCCGAGCTCAACGCCGATCTGGTCGCGCTCGGCTTCGGCACCCGAGCTCAGCTCCAGCCGAGGCCGGCGTTCTTCGGGTGGGCCACCACCGCGGCCGTGGAGAAGCTCCAGACCGCCCTGGGGGTGACCCGGACTGGCACGCTGGCGCTTGGTCAGGCCGTGTTCGAACCGACGGCGGTGCGTGTGATAGGCGCCTCCGCCGAGCTCGCGGGCCGCGCCCAGCCAGGCGAGGCGGTGCTGCAGGGCACCTCGACCACGCGGCAGGTGCAGCTGGCGGTGGACGCCTCGCAGCAGACCGGCCTGGCGGTCGGGGACAAGGTGACGATCACTCTGCCCAACAACCGGACCACCCCGGGTGTTGTCTCGTCGGTGGGGGCGGTCGCCAGCTGCCCGTCGAGCTCGGGGTCGGGCGGGTCGGACTCCAGCTCGGCTGCGCCGGGAACGGACGCCTGCTCCTCGGGAAACTCGGGAAGCAGCACACCGACGATCACCGTGGACGTCACCCCGTCTGACCCGGCCGCCACGGGCACGTGGGATCAGGCCCCGGTGCAGGTCGGGATCACCACCGCCAGCATCCCCAACGCGCTGGTGGTGCCGGTGACCGCGCTGCTGGCCCAGTCCGACGGGGGCTACGCGGTCGAGGTCGGCGACGGCGCGACCAGCCATCTCGTGGGGGTCTCGCTTGGACTGTTCGACGACGCCGACGGGCTGGTGGCGGTCACCGGCTCGGGGTTGGCCGCCGGCGAGAAAGTGGTGGTCCCGGCCACATGACGGGCACCCGGCCTCCCGCACCTGCCAACACCGCGATCGCGGCCCACGGCAACCGCTTTGCGATCGGCGCCACAGGGGTGCCGGTGCTCGATGTCGACGAGGTGTCCAAGACCTATCCCGGCGAGCCGCCCATCCAGGCCCTGCGCGAGGTGAACTTGTCAATTGGCCCGGGGGAGCTGGTCGGGATCGTCGGCCCGTCCGGGTCGGGCAAGACCACCTTGCTGCAACTCATGGGCACCCTCGACCGGCCCGCCAGCGGCCACGTGCGGATCACCGGGCTCGACGTGGCCGCCATGGCCGATGACGAGGTGGCCTACCTGAGAGCCACCCGCATCGGGTTCATCTTCCAGCAGTTCTTCCTGGCCGAGCACGCCACCGTGCTTGACAACGTCGCCGACGGACTGCTCTACGCCGGCATCCCCATCGGGCAGCGCCGCCAGCGCGCCCTCGACGCCATCGAGCTGGTCGGCTTGGCCGAGCGTCTCCATGCCCGTCCGACCCAGCTCTCGGGCGGGCAACGCCAACGCGTCGCGATCGCCCGGGCGCTGGTCGGCCAGCCCGCAATCGTCTTGGCCGATGAGCCGACCGGGAACCTCGACCAGGCCACCGGGCAGTCCATCCTCGCCTTGATTGACCAACTGCACCAGGCCGGCTCGACGATCGCGGTTATCACCCATGACCACGCCATCGCCGAGCGTATGCCTCGCAAGGTCGAGATCCTCGACGGCCAGATCCTCGCCGACACCGGGCATGCCGCAGGCACCGACCCCCGGATGCGCCCTCCCGCCCAATCCCCCACCCACCTACCGCAGCCCGCGTTCCATGCGCCCGTCAACGAGGAGCGGTCGTGACCGCCGCTGCCACCCCGAACCGGAGACGGCTACCGCTGTCTGACCTGACCCGCCTCTCCACCGTCGGACTCCGCACCCGGAAGTTACGGGCCGGACTGTCCGCGCTCGGGATCGCCATCGGCGTGGCCGCGATCGTCGCCGTGCTCGGCCTGTCCGCCTCCTCCCAGGCCGGCCTGCTCGCCGAGATCAACCAGCTCGGCACCAACCTGCTCACCGTCAGCGACGGCCAAAGCCTCACCGGCGCCACCGCCGATCTGCCCACCACCGCGCCGCCCATGATCGGGCGTATCAGCGGCGTGGAGCACGTGCAGAGCATCGGGGCGGTCAGCGACGCCAACGCCTACCGCACCCCCTACATCCCGTCGGTCGACACCAACGGCTTGACCATCGACGCCGCCAGTCTCAACCTGCTCCCCGTCGTCGCCACCAGCGTCGCCCAAGGTCACTACCTCAACGCCGCAACCGCCCAAGAACCCGTCGCGGTGCTCGGTGCCGTAGCCGCGCAGCTGCTCGGTATCGACCGCATCTACTCTAGCGAGCGAATCTGGGTGGACGGCCAATGGTTCTATCTGGTCGGCCTCCTCAAACCCGCGGTGCTCGCCTCTGCGATCGACACCTCCGTGCTGGTCGGCTACCCCGCGGCACAGAGGTACCTGGGCTTTGACGGGCATCCCTCCACGATCTATCTCCGCGCTCAGAACGACCGGGTCAACGCCGTCGACAATCTCCTGGCCGCCACCGCCAACCCGGAGAGCCCCAATGAAGTCAGCCTCAGCCAACCTTCCTCCGCCCTCGTGGCCCAAGCTGAAGCCAAGAGCGCGCTGAACGGCCTGTTCCTCGGCCTGGGCGCGGTCGCCCTCCTGGTCGGCGCGGTCGGCGTTGCCAACATCATGATCATCTCCGTTCTGGAACGCCGCTCCGAGATCGGGCTCCGCCGCGCCCTGGGTGCCACCAGGGGCCACATCCGCATCCAGTTCCTTTCCGAGGCCGTGCTGCTCGGGTTGCTCGGCGGAACGTTGGGCGTCGCCCTCGGTGTCGTGGCCACCGCGGCGTACGCGCACACCAAGCATTGGGCCACCGTCATCCCCACCGAAGCGTGGGCCGGGGGAATCGCCGCGTCGCTCATCATCGGTGCGGTCGCCGGGCTCACCCCCGCCCTACGCGCCGCACGCCTCTCACCCACCCAGGCCCTCTGGTCCGTCTAGTCCACCCAGCGGTGGCGCGGCCACCTCGGGCGTCGCGCCAGGGCGAGGCTCGCGGGCGGGTGCGCTACGCTGAGTGAGTCAGATAGCGACGGCAACCCGAGGGCGAGACCTTCATCTGAACGTCCCCTTGCCGCGAAAGCAGCCTGATCTTCTGATGGCCGAGAGTCCACCCACGGGTGGGCTTTCCGCGTTAAGGGTCCCGCGGTCGGCTCCCGTTGTTGCGCGGCGCCTCGCCAACCCTCACACGCCGGAAGGCAGCGGATCAGGGCAGGATGTCGTTCAGCGTCGCAGTGAACGATTCGCCCGACTTCTCGAGCTCGCCCTCGATGTGCAGGCGCGCTGGGCCGGTCTCGGTCCACAGGTCGAGGAAATAAAGCCAGCCCGGCAGATCCGGATCATCGGACTTTGCGACCGCCTCGACCCGGTAGACCTCGCGGGGCGGCAGCACCAGCGGCTCGGGGCAGTCGTCCTCGACGCGACGACGCAGGTCCTCGACGGTGAGCCGATCGCCAGACGCAGCGCGAAGCTCGTCGTACTCGCCGTCCACGACGAGCCCGACGACGTCGTCCAGTGCCCGGTACATCGGCTCGGGCATGAGCTCGAGCGATTCGACGACCTCTTCCCGTCCGCCCAACTCGTGGCTCGGCGTCAGGTCGAGCCGGCCGTAGAAGTAGTCCTCGCACGCCGCACGGGCCTGACGGCGGATGCTCTTGGACAACCCCGCGGCACCGAGCGCAAAGACCGCCGCATCGATCGCCTCCTCGAGCGTTCCGTGGCGGCGCGTGAGCTGCGCGGTGACCGCGCGACCGTGCTCCGTGTCGCGCGCCACCGATGAGCCGTCCAACAGAATCGAGGGAGCGTCGTGGCGGCTGTAGCCCGCGCAGCCCCGCACCGCAGAATGAAGGACGATGAGATGGTCGCCCATTACGCCCACTCGGGTGATGCGTCGCGAGGCGTCATCCAGATCAGCCCGCTCACCGAGCACGTAGTAGCAGTAGCGCTTGCCACGACGATGCATCCTACGAACACCGAACGAGACCCGCGGCGTCCAGGAGGACGCGAAGCCCCCGCCGCCGTGGCGGGAGCCGCGACGTCCTGCCTACTACGAGTGCTCACTCAAGTCTTGAGTGGATCGATGCCCGACTATGTCGCCAGGGCGGAGCCAGCCCCTCACGATCCCCGGGCGTCGGAACAATTTGATGCGATTTCCAGGTATTTCGTAGATGGGCGGTACTGGGCTCGAACCAGTGACCTCCTGGGTCTTTTCCGCCGAGCCCGGCGGAGGCGTGTGCCAGACCGAAAGATGTCATATCCGGGTTGCGACCCGGAAGGCACGTGAGGCGTGAGGCTCCCCCACGGGTGAAGGTGGCCGGGCCTT
The DNA here is from genome assembly GCA_963701945.1 of uncultured Solirubrobacterales bacterium. GTDB lineage: Bacteria > Actinomycetota > Thermoleophilia > Solirubrobacterales > Solirubrobacteraceae > Palsa-465. The sequence continues at coordinate 540,530 of CAVPBV010000011.1, forward strand.
CGTGTCGAACAGAAGTGCTGTGGCGCGCGCGGTTGCACCCGCGCGGCCGGGACTGTCCAACAGAAGGCACCGACCACGCTGACCGTCGTATTCGATGGGTCAGACGTTGGATCCTGCTCGGGTTTCTAGGAAGGGGAAGGTTGTCGCGGTGTCGATCGTGATGGGCATGGACCAGCATCGGGCGCAGATCACCGCCGAGTGGATTGACATGGCCACTGGCGAGATCTCCCGTGGGCGGGTACGCCCGGCGGATCGCGCTGGGGTGCGCCGGTTCCTGGCGCGGTTCGCTGGCCAGCGGCTGGAGGTCGCGCTCGAGGCGACGACCGGCTGGCGATTTTTGGTCGAAGAGTTGCGGGCGGTGGGGGCGGTCGTGCATCTCGCCGAGCCGGCGGAGACCGCGGCGCTGCGCGGCAACAAGAAGCGCGCCAAGAGCGACCGCGCGGACGCCCGCCATCACCGTGAGCTGCTGCTGGCCAGGCGGCTGCCGGAGTCTTGGGTCCCGCCCGATCACATCCTCGACTTGCGCGCGCAGGTGCGGCTGCGTCACACGCTGATCGAGCAGCACTGCCAGTGGCAGCAGCGCATCCAGGCGGTGCTCTACCACCACGGCTGTCCGCACCGGCGGCAGCTGATGGTCGGCGACGGGCGTGGCTGGCTCGCCGCTCAGCCGCTGCCCGAGGCCGCACGCCAGCAGATCACCGTCGCGATCGCGATCATCGACGCGCTCGAGCGCGAGCTCGCGCCGGTGACTCGCGAGCTGCGCTTCTACGCGCGCCGGCAGACGGGGTGCAAGGCGCTGATCGAGGCCTACTACGGGATCGGCGAGCTGTGCGCGGTCACGGTCGTCTCAGAGCTCGGTGACTGCCGGCGGTTCGCAAACAGCCGGGATGCAGTTCGCTATGGCGGTCTCGATGTGACGGTCTACCAATCTGATCGTCACCGCGCACCCGGCCATCTCTCGCGCCAGGGTCCGCCGGCGCTGCGCTGGGCGCTGTACGAGGCCGCCCAGGTCGCGCGTCGGCCACGATCACCTGATCGCGCCTACTACGAGCAGACCGCCGAGCGCCTCGGTGGCAACCGCGCCTGTCTCGCGCTCGCCCGCAAGCTGCTCAAGCGCTGCTACCACACATTGCGGGAACTCGGCGATGACGCCCTCGCGCCACCGGCCGAGCAGACGCGCTCCGGCGCAGGTAGCGCAGCCGCGCGCCGCGCGTCAAGCGGCAGCTCTCCCAGCAGCGAGCCTGCGGCAACCCACGACAGCGCAGATGCTCTGGCCGCTTGACCCGGGCTTCGGCTGCGCTGTGTGGCAACGAGTGCCGGCCATGCCGGACCTACCAACAACGACAACGACCTTCCACCTACCCTTCGCGCGCGTCAAGCCCTCACTCACACCGATGCGCCGCGGCCGGCTCCCGAAGCCCCGCTGCCGACACGCTACTCGCGTGGACCGCCTAGAAAGATCGAGCGGCCGCAACGCTTCCCCCAGCGGGATCACCCCATCAAACATCTCGTCGCCGGCCCCGGAGCTAACCCGAGGGTCGTGGACCGAAGTAAGCCCGGGCGCCCGCGCGCAACGCCAGATCCAACACGCCCACGCACCCCCCGAACGCGACAACCCGGGACGGCCCTTGACACCCGACGGCCGGATAAGTAAGCGGGGCTGTCGGGACCCGGGGCGACTGTTTTGCACCAACGCCCCGGTGTCATCCTTGCTGTCGTGGCTGCTCTGTGCTCGATGGAGGCGCGGGCGCTAATTCAGCTCGCGCGAGCGCGGGTGGTCGCCGTTTGTCGTGTCGCCGCGATCATCGTCTCAGTGGATGACGCGGCCACCGGCGGCGCGATGTGCTTGAGGTCGAACCTGTTGCGCCGCCGGCTGTTTGGGCGGCTGGGCCGCCGATCGAGCTCACCGGCTTCTCGGGGGGTGCGTGGAAGAATGGCGGCATGCCGGAGACCGGTAGCGGTGCTTTGGAGCGGGGGCGGGAGGCATTCGAGCGGCGGGCATGGGGGCCCGCGTTCGACGAGCTGTGCTCCTGCGATGCGAATATGTCGCTCCTTCCTGAGGATCTGGAACGCTTAGGCGAGGCTGCCCGTTGGTCGCGCCATTTCGACGTGATGCTCGACGCGTTCGAGCGCGCCGCGGCCGTCTATGAGAGGGCCGGGGATCGTAGATCCGCGGCGCGGGTGGCGGTGAAGCTGGCGATTGAGCACCATGCACGGCGCGGCGACGCGCTCGCCGCCGGCTGGGTCGCGCGCGCGGGGCGGTTACTCGAGGGCGAGCCGCCATGTCGAGAGCGTGGCCTGGTATTGATGTGCATGGCGCAGGGCATGTTCTTGGGGGGTGACGGACCGGCGGCTCTGGAAGTCGGTCAGGAGATGGTCGAGCTCGGCCGCGAACTCGAGGACCGTGACATCGAGGCTTTGGGTCGCCTGTCGTTGGGCCATGCGCGCCTGCTCGGCGGGGAAGTGAAGGAGGGCACGGCGCTGATCGACGAGGCCATGGCCACCGCGCTGGGCGGCGAACTCGAGCTCTGGACGACCGGACAGATCTTCTGCTCGACGATCTTCGCGTGCCGCAATCGGGGCGACTGGGGCCGGGCCGGCGAGTGGAGCGTCGCCTCACTGCGGTGGTGCGAGCGGCAGTCGCTGAGCGGATTTCCGGGGCTTTGCCGGTTCCACCAGGCCGAGGTGATGCGTTTCCGAGGCGAACTGGGTCGCGCCGAACGCGACGCGAGCGAGGCGGTCGACGAGCTGTTGTTGGCGGCGCCCCGCTGGGCCGCCTGGGGGCTGCATGAGCTCGGCGAGATCCGCCGCCGACGCGGTGACTTGAACGGTGCGGCTGAGTCGTTTCGGCACTCCGCCGAGCTGGGCTTTGACCCCCAGCCCGGACTGGCGCTCTTGCGCCTCGACGAGGGGAAGCCAACCGTCGCCCGGCGGGCGATATTGGAGGCTCTGGCGGACGAAAACGGATTGGCGCGCGAGGGCCGCTGGCTGGTCCTGCCGGCAGCGGTCGAGGTCGCGATCGCCGCGGGTGACGCCGAGCTCGCGCGTTCTGGGCTCGCGGAGCTGGAAGAGCTCGCGGAGTCGCTTGATACGACTGCGGTGCGCGCCGCAGCGATGGTGGCAAGCGGACGGGTGGCGCTGTTGGAGTCTCGGACCGACGACGCGGTCCGAGACCTTCGACGGGGGGTGCGCATGTGGTCCGAGATCGACGTCCCGTACGAGGCGGCGCAGGCGCGTGAGCTCCTGGCCGGCGCTTACGGAGACCTGGGAGACCCGGACTCCGCCGAGCTTGAGCTGACGGCCGCACGGGCGACGTTCGAGCGCATCGCGGCCGAGGGCGCCGTGCGTCGCCTGACGTCGCGTCTGTCCAGATCTGGTACTGCCCAGCACACGGCCGTCAGGACGTTCATGTTCACCGACATCGTCGACTCGATGCGCCTCGTCGAGACGCTCGGTGATGAGCAATGGGAGTCGCTCCTGGCGTGGCACGACCGTACGCTGAGGGGGTGCTTCGAGGCCTGCGCCGGTGAGGAGGTCAAGCACGAGGGCGACGGTTTCTTCGTCGCCTTTGCTGAGCCCGGGTGCGCCCTCGAGTGCGCTTGCTCGATCCAGCGCACGCTGCGCGATCACCGGCGCGATCATGGGTTCGCACCACGCGTCCGCATCGGTATCCATGCCACCGGAGCGACCGATCGCGGCGGCGACTACGTCGGCCGCGGAGTGCACGAAACCGCGCGGATCGCGGCAGCGGCCGGCGCAGGCGAAATCATCGCGAGCCGCAACACGCTCGAGGCGGCAGGCAACGCCTTCCGTGTCCTGGACGAGCGATCACTCGAATTGAAGGGACTCGCCGAACCAGTCAAGGTGGCCACCGTCGATTGGTCGGACGGCTAGCGGGATCTCCGGGCTTGGTGCGATGCGCAAAGCGTCGCTAGCGCGCCACCGCGTTGACGCGTTCCCCTTCCTGGCAAAGGCGACGACTGCTGAGGAGCAGGACGACGCAGCTGCGTTCGGTGCAACCCGGCCACCGCTCCGCCGAATCGGCTCCACGCACGCCACGACTTGGCGCGTCCGGCGACTCGCGCGCACCTGCTGGCCGCGCGTTGCGGGGAACGCTGGCGGCGCAGCGAGACGCCCGTGTTGGAAGGAGAGCAGGGGTCAGCAGCTCCCAGCGCGATCGAACTGGCGCTGCTGGATCACGCCCTATTCCGGTCTCGCCGGCGGGCTGGCCGCTTCGCGCCAGAGCGGTCACGCGGTCAGCGCGGATCTCGTGGCCGCATTCCCCGCTGAGCAGCGATTTGTCGGCAGCGTCTCAGATGGCCGTAGAAGCGGCGTTCGGGCCACGGCCTCAGCTGTTTCGTAGCTGGTCGATCGCGGCGCGGGCGATCCTCCCTATGCACGCGTCGACTTTTGCCGGATCAGGCGCGGCGATCGACCCGTTTCGGGTGAAGACGGCGACTGCGTATGCGGTCCCGTCCGGGAAGGTCACCACGCCCGCCTCGTTGCGAGCGATGCCCATCAGCCCGCCGCTCTTGGCCGCGACCGTGACGGCGGCCCCAAATCCTGAGGCGATCCGGCTGCGGGTCAACTGCCGGGCCATTGCTGTCCGGACGGCCGCGCACGCCTGTGGTGGGCCGGCGCGGTCCGTCCAGATCCCTTGCAGCAGCATCACGGTCTCCGTCGCTGTCGTGCGCGTTCCGCGGGTGGGATCGAACACCGCGCTGGAGATCAGGCCGCGCCTGATCTCTTCGGTGGACGGCGGACCCGCGAGGCCGGGGTCGTGCGCGGCCAGCGCGCGGTAATCCTGAAAGCCGACCTCCTCGGCAAGCACGTCAGCATCTCGTGCAGATTGCTCGTGATGTGCGTTTGGGTCATGCCGAGCGCGCGGGTCGCGCGGTTGATCGGATCGAGGCCGATCACGTTGATGAGCTCATCGGTGGCGGCGTTGTCACTGATCGTCAGCATTGCGACGACGAGATCACGGACCGACATCGACACCTCGTCCTGCATCAGCGAGATCCCGACGGGCCCCGGCGTCCGGCGCTCCGCGGGCATCACGCGTTGCACGAACCGTCAACCGAGCCCTCGGCGATCGCGCTTTCCACAGCAAGCGCGATCTGGACCTTAATCACCGAGGCGGGCGTGACGAGGTCGTCGGCGCGGACGCCCGCCCCCTCGCCGCCGCTCACGGGGGCCGCATAGGCCGTGCCGGTCAACCCCAACTCGCCGAGGACATCGAGTACGTCCACGCGCGCATTATCGGCGGTGTCCAACGCGCGGCTGCCGCACCGGGAACGTTCGCAACACCGGCGGACCTGCCCAGTGCCCGGCCACCGCCTTGCCGTTGCGGTCGGTCAGCTCCGACTTCCGAGACCACCGCTCTGCCGCTCGTGCGGCCACCTGCCCCGCTGCCGAGAGGTCGCCGCTCAGCGCGAATTGCGGCCACGAGATCAGCGCCGACCGCGTGAGCGCCCTGGTGCAGAGCGGTCACGATCACGGCCCTGCTGCAGCTCCCAACTGCGACCGCTGTTGGAGACAGGCGGTCACGAAGCCACACCAACTTCCGATGCCCGCGTGTGCCCGAATGCGGGTGTCCGCCCGTGCGCCGCGTCGCACCTGCTGATCGCCAGAAGGAGGGCGCTACGCAGACGACTCGGACGCCCCCTCGGTCGCCAACCCGATCGTCCGCGACCTGGCGGCCGGGAAGACGAATGCGATCCCGCGCCCGTCGCTTTCAGCGGTTGGCGGACCTCGTCACGTCGGCAAAGAGAATGCCCGATCGACAACGAAGTCAGCTCTGCGTCAGCAGCAGCGGGCCATACCGAGTGTGGCTGAGATTGCGCTGTCGCGTCGTGGACCCGTCTGAGGTCGGGTCGTAGGTCTCGAACTCGCGACGCCCGTGCTTCGGTCGCAACGTCCCCGAGGACGATCTCGGTCGGCCGATCGAGCGCCCGAGACCGGGATAACACTAATTTGTGACATCTCCGTGATGCATGCTATGCTTGTCGCATGCCACGCGATGAAGAGATCACATTCGCCGACCACCTGGGCCGCTTCTACGCCCACCGCTACGCGTTTCCGCCGATGGTCGGACGCGTGCTCGGCTACCTGCTGGTGTGCGAACCCCGCGACCAATCGATTGCCGAGCTGAGCGAAGCGCTGCTGGCGAGCCGCAGCGCGATCACCGGCGCGCTGGACGTGCTGGAGCGCCTGCATGCCATTCAGCGCTCGCGAGCAGCGGGTGAGCGGATGGACCGCGTCCGGACTGACTTCTCCTCCGCGGAAGCGCGGGGGTTTGACATCACGGAGTACCAGGAGCTCGGTGATCTGGCCCGGGAGGGGCTCGAGGTGCTGAGCGATGCGCCGCCACAACGCCGCGCGGATCTGCTCGAGCTGGCGGCGTTCGCGGATTTCCTCGTCGAGGGCACCCAAATGCTTCGGGAGCAGTGGGAGACGCGTCGTGACGCCCTCCGTGCCTCGGGCGAGTTGCCCTCGTGAGCTTTGTGCCCCTGCAACCACATGACATCAAGAACCGATCGAAAAGAAAGCCATGACAGGTCAATCCTCACCGGCTATCAACGCTGACGCTGGAAAGGGCGACTTCATCGCAAAGGTGATCGGCCCCAAGAAGCGGTGGCGGGTGTACAAGGCGCGCGTGCGACAGCTTCCCGAGAACTACCGCACGGCGGTCGATGCGATCGAGCGGTATCTCATGCACTTCGTGCCGGCGGACGGCGACAGCGCGGCGTCTGAGTTCGAAGACCTCGCCGACCTGTCCGAGCGGGCCGCGGCGGACGGAACCCCGATCCGCCAGATCGTCGGCGACGACCCCGCGGAGTTCGTCGAGGCGTTTGCTCAGAACTACACGAAGGGCGGATATGTCCCCGACCGGGAGCGGAATCGCCTGACCAGCGCCATCGCGCGCGCCGCAGGACACGAAACCGGAAATGAAAAGAGGGCGGTCTGATGACAACCCAGCAAACCCCGGCGATCCACGTGCAGGGCCTGGAGAAGTCCTATAAGAAGCTGGAGGTGCTGCGCGGCGTGGACTTCGACGTGCCGCGGGGCAGCATCTTCGCCCTGCTCGGCTCCAACGGGGCCGGCAAGACCACGGTCGTGAAGATCCTGTCCACGCTGCTCAGGGCCGATGCGGGCATTGTCAGCGTCAACGGCTTCGATGTCGCCACGCTGGCGGCGGACGTGCGGGAGTCGATCAGCCTCACCGGACAGTTCGCGGCCGTCGATGAAATCCTCACCGGGCGGGAGAACCTCGTGCTGGTCGCCCGGTTGCGGCAGGTCAAGGACCCGGGCGCAATCGCGGACGACCTGCTCGACCGCTTCTCACTGACCGAAGCGGCGGCGCGGAAGGTGTCGACGTACTCGGGTGGCATGCGCCGCCGCCTCGACATCGCGATGAGCCTGATCGGGAATCCGCCGGTCATGTTCCTCGACGAGCCGACGACCGGGCTCGACCCCCAGGGGCGCATCGAGGTGTGGCAGACCATCAAGCACCTCGCCGAGCACGGCACCACGGTGCTGCTCACGACGCAGTACCTGGACGAGGCCGAACAGCTCGCCGACCAGATCGCGATCCTCCACCAGGGTCGGATCATCGTCAACGGCACCCTCACCGAGCTCAAGCAACTGCTCCCGCCCGCCAAGGTCGAATACGTCGAGAAACAGCCGACCCTCGAAGACGTCTTCTTCGCCATCGTCGGTGACAACGGCAAGCACGACGACGCCGGCCAGACCGTCAGCGCCGGCGCCAACGAGTAAGGACCAACGATGACCACGCCATTCCTCGGCGGCACCGCCGCCCTAACCGCGCGATCGCTACGCCACATCACGCGCAGCCCGGACACCATCATCACGACCACGATCATGCCGATCGCCTTCCTGCTGCTGTTCGTCTACGTGTTCGGCGGCGCGATCAACACCGGCTCGGATTCGTACGTGAACTACCTGCTGCCCGGCATCCTGCTCATCACGATCGCCTCGGGCATCTCCTACACCGCATTCCGGCTCTTCCTGGACATGAAGAGCGGCATCTTCGAGCGATTCCAGTCGATGCCGATCGCACGCTCATCCGTGCTGTGGGCGCACGTGCTGACCTCACTGGTCGCCAACCTGATCTCGGTCGTGGTCGTCGTGCTCGTCGCCCTCCTCATGGGCTTCCACTCGGGGGCGGGCGTGCTGGACTGGCTCGCGGTCGCCGGCATCCTGATGCTGTTCACGCTGGCGTTGACGTGGATCGCCGTCATCCCCGGTCTCACCGCGAAGTCCCCGGACGGCGCGAGCGCGTTCTCCTACCCGCTCATCTTCCTGCCGTTCATCAGCTCGGCATTCGTGCCCACCGGCAGCATGCCCGGCGCGGTGCGCGCCTTCGCCGAGAACCAGCCGGTGACGACCATCGTCAACACGATCCGCGACCTGCTCACACAACAGCCCGTCGGCACCGACATCTGGATCGCCCTCGCCTGGCTCGTCGGCATCCTCATCGTCGCCTACACCTTCGCCATGGCCACCTACCGCCGCAAGATCTCCTAGTTGCAGTTCCTGAGGAGGCTGTTCGTCCGGGCCTCCCAGGAGGCTGAGAGCTGCCGAGCCGTCCCAACCTCCAGGGAGGAGCCCGGATGAACTCGCACGCTGAAGCGGCCCTGTCAAGACCCTCCGCTAGCAGGCGAGCAGTTGCGTCGAGATCAGCGTCAATGGGGAGCACCTCGGCGGCTTCACCCTCTCGGCCGCCCAGCGTTGACAGCGGCAGCCGGCCCGATCTGCCGAAGTGGGCGCGGTTTGCGAGGAGCTACCGGCGCGTCGCGCTCTCGCATACGCGCGGTTGCGAGCGCGAATGTCGTGAAGCTGTGCGTGCCTGCTTTGGAATGCGATGAAGGCGGGTCCCTCCCGGGAAGCGACGGTAGTCGTGTGGCGGAGGAGGTCGGCCCTCGGTATCGAACAGCATAGGTAGGCGCGCGCGGCTGGACCCGCGCGGCCGGCCATCCGAAACAGAGAGCGTGTGCTTGATCTCTGATCAGGGGGAGCTGATCGACCACTTCGCGGCGATCCCGGATCGCGACGGTCTGTATGGCCTGGCTCGCCGGGTCGCGGTGTACGGCGAGCCGGTGCGGGGTGTGGTGGAGTCGATGAACGGCGCTAGGTTCGTGCACGACGAGCTCGTCTCGCACGGTTGGGAGGTGCTGGTCGCCGACGCGCAGAAGGTCAAGGGGCTCGCGCCGCTGGCCTGCAAAACCGACAAGATCGATTCGAGGGTGCTGGCGGAGCTGTCGTTTCGGGATCTGGTGCCGGCGATCTGGTTGCCGACGTTGGAGCTGCGGCGCGAGCGGGAGATCTCGCGCTGGCGGCTGCATCTGGTCAAGCACCGCTCGACGTTGAAGAACCGGGTGCACTCCACGCTGATCACTTTCGGTCACCAGCGGCATATGTCGGACCTGTTCGGCGTGGCCGGCCGCAGACTCCTGAAGGAGCTTGAGATGCCGGAGCCGTGGCGCTCGCACGTCGACGCCAGCCTGGTGTTGATCGACGATCTCGAGGTGCGGATCACTCAGATCGCGAAGGACCTCCGTCGCTCGGGCGCCGATCATCGCTACATCCCCATTTTGATGACGGCGCCGGGGTTCGGGTGGATCACCTCGTTCACGGTCGCATGCGAGATCGGCGACATCAGCCGCTTCTCCTCGCCGGTCAAGCTCACCGGCTACACCGGCCTGTGCCCGCGCGTGAAGCAGTCCGGCCAGATGGACCAGCGCGGGCCGCTGTCCAAACACGGGCCCAAGTACCTGCGCTGGGGGCTGATGGAGGCCGCGATCGCCGCCTCCTCGCATCCGCTCTACCGTGAGCGCTACCAGCGCACCCGGCGTCGTCTCGGCCGCCAGCGCGGCCCCAAGGTCGCCCAGATCGACCTCGCCCGCCAGCTCACCGAGGCGATCTGGTACATGCTTACTCGTAACCAACCCTTCGCTCCGGCAGGCGCCATTTATCGTCTGGCTGCCTGACAGCCCATTTTGGAACTGCGCCACCGGAGCGAGCCCCGATGACACCTAATCCTCGAAGTCGATGAGGCGATAGAGAGATGAGCACCGCTCCAAAGGCCCGACCCTCACGCGGACCGTGACAGTCAACTTCCTGCCAGGTGTCACGCTGCCGTGTCAAGCGCCATGAGCCCTTACCGATCACTCCAGTGACCTTGCTCAGACGCTTGACACGGCAGCGATCACCCGGCGATTCATCACCTGCGGCGTCAGGATTCTGACACAGAGCTTGACAAGCGGCCCGCCTTGATAGAGACGAGTTAAGAGAGCGCTCCCACGACCTCCGCGGGCGCCTGCTCCGCCAGGTGAAGCAGGGACACCGCCGATCGATCCGGCGCTACCGCGTTCTCATGCAAGCAGCCACGATTCGACATGGTCGGCGCCGCCGCTGGCCGCTGCTGTCGGACACTTTGGGCCACGCCGGACCCCCTGCGCGGCGTCGCTGGCGTCCTCCACGTCGTCCGCTACCGCTCGACGCCTGAGGCGGTCACGACCGCCGCGCCGCTGCTTTCGCTCTTTGGGCAGTCTGGGAACTGCGCAAGACGCTTCCGCGGAAGCGTTTCCGCACGTCGATCAATCGGGCGCCGCGTTGCCCTGAGGCGACTGTTTCCGGCTCTCCCACCAGTCTCGGACGTGCTGCTCGGTCGCCGCGGAGGCGGAGCGCCTCGTATTGGCCAGTGCCTGTGCTTCGTCGATCAGGCGAAGCACGCCATCGAGCAGCTCCGCCGTCTCCTCGCGGCTCGCATCAGCCGGCACCGTCACAGTCAGAAAAGTCCCTTCCGGGCCTTCCTGCACATCGGCGAAGACATCCTTGCTACGCGCGAGCGGCTGGAACTCATGGATCCAAGTGTCCGACCGAACAGCGAGCGGCAATCGGACGAAGACGCGATCGCCAACCGGTGGGCGAGTGATTTCCATCTGGCCGGTCGGATCAAGAACGGTCATTCGTGGGCTGCTCCCGATCATCAGCGCACGATCGAAGGCTCCGATCAAGCGTACGGGAAGGAGGACCGCAGAATGTCGCTCCGGGCTAACAGCAGCAAGGAGCGCGCGGCATGAATCCAGCTCCGAGACCGCTGTTCTCGGACACTTTGGGTCACGCCCTGGGCGGAGCGTGGCGTCGACGGCGTCGTCCGCGACCGCTCGACTCCTAAAGCGGGCACGCCGCCCACGTGGCCGCTCTGCTCGGCGACGGGTAGCGGTTGCGCTCGTAGACGGCGTCTGCAAGCGAGGGAAATGCTTGAGGACGCCGGAGGTCGTCCCCGCAGGTGAGGACGCGCACGTGGGGGTCGATAGTCCGGCTCCCGGGCGCCCGGACACCTGATACCAGCCGGATCTGGCGCGACTAAGACCAGGTGGCCTCCTGAGGCGAGATCGCCCGGTCGGGCCTAGCCTCGGTTTCGGCAATCACGCCGACCCGACGAAGACCCTGATGAAGGGCACCCTGAGGCTGGGGTTGATGGGACCGATTTCCCGACAGGAGGGGCGCTTTGATGATGTCCAAGAGGCCGAGCAACGGTTCGTCACGTCGTCAGTTTCTGAAGGGGGTCGGGGCTACCGGCGCGGGGTTGGTAGCCGGCTCGGTTGGCCGCGCGGGCACGGCGCCCGCCGCGGTGGGCGTCCGTTCGCGGCTGTCTCCTGGCGGGTACGCCCGCCGAAATGGTGGCGCCCCTGCGAGCAGTGTTGATTTCGGACGGATCTTCCCGAATCTGTCGCCGTTTGCCGAGGCGAATGACACGGTGAGGGCGGCGCTGATCGAGGTGGGACAGCAAGGCGGAATCCTCGACGGGCAGGACGATCTAGCCGCGGGGCCGAAGGCATTGATCGTCGATCCGACGGTCAACGGCAACCCCACGGCCACGAACCTGTACGGAACCAATCCGGATAACCCGACGATGACGGCGGGCTCGGCGTTTGTGGGGCAGTTCATCGATCACGACATCACGTTTGATCAGACCTCGCAGCTGGGGTGCCGCAGAAGTCGCTGATCTCGCCGAACGCCCGCACCCCGGCACTCGATTTGGATTCGGTCTTCGGGGGCGGGCCGGGGCTCCGTCCAGACCTGTACGCAGATAATCCGGATGGGTCGGTCGGGCCGCAGTTGAAGATCGGCTCGGGTGGGGTCCACGAGGACATACCCCGCGTCCCGAACGGGGACGGGACCTTTACCGCACTGGTGGGTGACCCGCGTAACGATGAGAATGTGATCGTCGCGGGCATGCACTGCGCGCACATCCTGTTCTACAACCGCGTGCTGGACGAGCTCTCAGAGCATGACTTCGGTCAATTCCCGGCCGCTCGGGCTTACCGCGAGGACCGGGCGAGTAATTACGTGGCGTTCCTGCTCGCGCGGCAGGTGACGCTGTGGCATTACCAGTGGCTGCTGGTCAATGAGCACCTGCCCCAGATCGCCGGGCAGCAAATGGTTAACGATGTGCTCCAGCGCGGCAACCGCTTCTACAACCGGCCGCCCGGGGATGCATTCATGCCGATCGAGTTCGGCGCGGCCGGATACCGGTTCGGGCACAGCATGGTCAGGCCGTCCTACCGGGCTAACTTCACCAGCGGCACCGGGGACAGCACCAGCCCGACCGCCGACCCCTTCTTCGCGCTGGTGTCGACAAGAACGAGCCTGATTTCTCGGACCCGGTCAACTACGACCGCGTCGATCTGCTCGGCGGCTTCCCGGCGCCGCGCCGGTACGTCGGGTGGCAGACGTTCTTCGACTTCGGCGACGGGAACGTCAAGAACAACAAGAAGATCGACACCACGGTCTCGAGTGTGCTGTTCACGCTTCCGGTGCCGGCGATCGCCCCGCACACGCAGACCAGCCCGACCGTGTTGCCGCAGCGAAACCTGCTGCGCCAGCTCACCTGGGGGCTGCCGTCCGGTCAGGCGATCGCCCGCGCGATGGGCGTCCCGGCGCTCGCGCCATCCGACCTGGCCGACCTCGCCGGCGTGTACGCGCCGTTCGTCGCTAGCACGCCGCTGTGGTACTACATCCTCGCGGAGGCCAAGGCGATGGACGACGGGCTGAACCTCGGGCCGGTCGGCGGGAGAATCGTCTCGGAGACACTGATCGGGCTGCTGCGCGCCGATCCGGCCAGCCACCTGAACGTGTATCCCGGCTTTCGGCCGTTCCTCGGGACCGACCTCCAGCTAGGATCGAACCTCGACCCCAGCATCACCGGCAACCGCACCTACACCCGTGCGCACTTCCTCTACTACGCGGGCGTCGTCACCCCCGGCACCTACCGCTGATGCCGAGCTGACGACGTTCGACTGCCTGCACGACATGGGCGATCCGGTCGGCGCCGCCAACTACGGCTTCTCGACGCTGCTGTGCACGCCGGCGTCGCTGTCGCGGGAGGTCGGGCTGGCGCCCGGCGCCCAGGCCGGCGACGCCCGGATCCGCGACGTCGTCGAGACGGGCGGCTTCGCCCGATTCCGCCGCGTGGCCGAGACACCGTTCAATCTCGTGTTCGAGGTGCGTCCGTGACGACGACCACCGACGAGACCGAGGCGCCCGCGAACGCTGCGGGCGCCCGGCGGGCCGAACAGACCCGCGCCCGATATCCGGACCTCACGGGATATGTCGAGCGCGATGGCGTGCGCGTCTTCTACGAGGTGTATGGGGCGGGCGCTCAGACGATCTTCCTGCTTCCGACATGGTCGATCGTTCACTCGCGGTTCTGGAAGGGGCAGATCCCGTACCTGGCGCGCCACTTCCGGGTCGTGACATTCGACGGCCGGGGCAACGGCCGCTCGGACCGGCCGGTTGGCGCCCATGCGTACAGCGCGAGCGAGTTCGCTGACGACGCGCTCGCCGTCATGGATGCGACCGAGACGGAGCGTGCAGCGCTGGTGGCGCTGTCGTCCGGTGCGCTGTGGGCGACAATCCTCGCCGCCGATCACCCCGACCGGATCGATGCGATCGTATACATCGGCCCCGGGGTGACGCTCATCTCCAACCACCCCGAACGCGATGTCTCCCCGTTCGAGGACGCGATCGAAACCGACCCTGAGTGGGCCAAGGCCGCCGGCCGACTGGCCCACGACTACATCGGCTTCGTTGAGTTCTTCTTCTCGAGGTGCTTCACCGAGCCGCACTCGAGCAAGCAGATCGAGGACTGCATCGGCTGGGCGATGCAGACCACACCCGAAACGATTCTCGACACCGTGCTCGGCATCGGAGTGCCCCGTCAGGAACTGTTCACCGAAACCTGCGCGCGCGTACGGTGCCCAACGCTCGTTATCCATGGCGACGAGGACCGGATCCGCCCGGTCACACAGGGTGCGGCGCTCGCGGAGGCGACCGGCGGCCGGCTCGTGACACTCGAAGGCGCGGGGCACATCCCAAACGCGCGCGACCCGGTCAAGGTCAATCTGCTGTTGCGCGAGTTCGTCGGCGGACACCGAGCGGCCACATCGGCCTGGAAGCGTGCCCGAGCGCGCGGGCGCCGGGCGCTCTACATCTCCTCGCCGATCGGTCTCGGCCATGCGCAGCGCGACGTCGCCATCGCCGACGAGTTGCGCAAGCTGCACCCCGACCTCACCATCGACTGGCTCGCTCAGCACCCGGTCACCAAGGTCCTCGAGACGCGCGGCGAGCGGATCCATCCCGCGAGCGGAGAGCTCGCGAACGAGTCCAGTCACATCGAATCCGAGTCGGCCGAGCACGACCTGCACGCCTTCCAGGCGATCCGCCGGATGGACGAGATCCTGGTGGCGAACTTCATGGTCTTCCACGACCTCGTCACCGCCGAGCAGTACGACGTGTGGATCGGTGACGAGGCCTGGGAGCTCGACTACTACCTGCACGAGAACCCAGAACTGAAGACGGCCGCCTACGTGTGGTTGACCGACTTCGTCGGGTGGCTGCCGATCGAAGACGGCGGCGCACGCGAGGAGTTCCTGACCGCCGATTACAACGCCGAGATGATCGAGCAGATCGCGCGCTACCCGCGCGTTCGCGATCGGGCCATCTTCGTCGGCGACCCCGACGACATCGTCTCGGAGCGCTTCGGTCCCGACATGCCTTCGATCCGGGACTGGACCGAGCAGCACTACAGCTTCGCCGGCTACGTGACCGGCTTTGACCCACCGGGATCCGCCGACCGCGAGGCCCTACGCGCCGAACTCGGCTACCACCGCGATGAGCGGGTATGCATCGTGACGGTCGGCGGCTCCGGCGTCGGCGGCGACCTTCTGCGCCGGGTGATCGCGAGCTTCCCCGAGGCGAAGCGCCTCGTCCCCGAACTGCGGATGATCGCCGTCGCCGGGCCTCGCATCGACCCGCAATCACTCCCAGGGCACGACGGCCTCGAGCTTCGCGCCTACGTGCCCGACCTCTACCAGCACCTAGCGGCATGCGACCTCGCAGTCGTCCAGGGCGGGCTCACCACCGCGATGGAACTGACCGCCAGCCAGCGGCCATTCATCTATTTCCCGCTCAAGCACCACTTCGAGCAGAACTTCCACGTCCACCACCGGCTATCGCGGTACGGCGCCGGGCGGCGGATGGACTTCGACGAGTCGCCACCGGATGCGATCGCAGCGACGATCGCCTCAGAGCTTGACCGCGAGGTCCGCTACCGCCCCGTCGAGTCTGACGGCGCCGGGCGGGCGGCCACGTTGATCGCCGAGATGCTCTGATACACAACTCGGCCTGGACGGTGCCGCGGCCGACCAAAGCGGCCGCGATTTCGCCGCCGCATGAGCGTCTCTGGCTGCCGGAACCGGACAACCTCGGCCAAGCGACCACAACGCGCCACGGCGACCGTTCTCAGTTCGAAGGAGTTGTGCGGCTCCGAGCGGTACGCGGCCGCAACCGCTCAGACTCGGTCGCCGGCATCACGCCTCGCGATCGCTGTGATCCTGCCGCCCGCCCGCCCCTCGCGACTCGTGATCGCACTGGCGATGCTTCCAAGCTCCCGGCAGTCAACGACCGCGTGAGCACGACCGACCGATGCCTACTCGGACTGACGTCCCAGGATTGCGAGGAACCGGTCAATTCGCTTGCGCTCATCGACGGGCAGCGGGCCGTCGGTCTCGACCAGGAGCGTCATCGGGCCGCGGTCGCGGGCCCAACGGCGCACACTCTCGCTAAACGCACGCGCCACCCACACAACCGGCAACGACCCGGCATGGGCGATCACCGTCGCATCCTGTTGCTCGGCGTCCGCCTCGCTGCGGACGAGCAGGATGCTCGTCTGTCCCAATTCGTGAGCGACCCGGTCGACAGCGGCGAGCCCCCTGTCACCCAGAAGCGCGATCTCGCCATCACGGAGCATCTCGCGAGCCCAACCCGCCGGCGCGCCCTCCAGGGCCGAAGGCAGGCAGACGAAACGAAACGCGGGCTCGGGCACGCCTCCGGACGCTACTCGACATCACCCTCGAGGCTTCCGCTCACGCTGTAAACAGCCAAATCCCACCGCCGGCCAGCTGGCTCCGACGAGCGCTTTCAACTTGGACCCCTTCCACGGCTCACGAGTACAACGGCGACGGAAGGATGGGCGGGTATGAGCCCTGCCTGCTGGTTTGCCTCGGGCCCCCGGTCGGCACCGAGTAGCGAGAGTGGCTAGGAGGAAGGAGCCGGCCGACTGCAACGAGACACCTGCAATGCCGCGAACCCGACGCTCCACCGCCTGCCGGAGATCGGCGGAGATTCAGGCCGCGACGAATCGCCGCAATCAGCGCGGTTCTCGCGCATCGGAGAGCGTTAGACAGCTCGCTTACCGGGTATCTCCCCCAGCGGACCGGGTGTAGTCATTGAGTGAATCGGGTGAGCATCGTCGTTGGGCGTTGCGCTGGTATCGACCGGCACAGCGACCTCTCCAGCAGCGGCATTCGCGTTGGGGTGGTCATGCCACACCTGTTGACGGTACGTCAGCAGGGTTGCGTTGCCGGGAGGCTCCCGCCAGCCCACGAACGCCGCTTGAGATCGGGAGATCCGATGGAGCTCCAAGCATCATCTACCAAGCCATTGGGCATCGCTGGTGGCTCTGGTGGCCGTGCGAAGCATGCGGCGGCACCAAGCTGCCGCTGCGCGATCGCGCCACCTTCGACCGCTCGAGCCGCGCTCGCGGGCCGCAGTTGGCTGGGACGGGTGATCAACCGTGCCCGGGTTGCGAGACGCGTCGAAGACGGTTCGAGCACGCTGGAGCCGAGCCCGCGGTGTGGTACGACGCGTCGCTCGGCGACTGGGTGGTGCGCGTGCCGTGTGGCTCTCTGTGCGATGCGCTCCTGCCGCTCGAGATCCGGTGGTTCGACGCCTCCTGGGCTGGGGTGTACCGGGCTGCGAGCGACATCGTCTCCGCCCACGACGCATTGGAAGACGGCGGCGAAGACAACGGGCCGGGAAGTCAGGCGAAGCGGCGGGGGTAACGGGCCCGCTTGGCGCGGACTGCGCGCCTCTGCGGACGATCGCTTCCACGCTCGAGACTCCGCGGAGCGCGCGATCGGAATGGCGACATTGGAGCAGTCCGCTAGCGACGGCGCCGGACGATCGCAACGCCCCACGATCTGATGTCAGACTGCCGGCTCTGGCGTAGCCGCGAGTCCTCCGAGCCCCTGTTGGCGCATAGCCCGTCGGTACGCGACCGCGACCGCGTCGAACTTCATGTGCATCTCGTCGGCAAGGTCGAACGGCACCTTCTCGGGCCGCTGGGACTCGACCATCCGGCGGTCCTGCTCGAAGATCGTATTCTCGAACTCCTGAAGCACCGAGATCGGCTGCTCGTGATCGTAGTTGCGCGCGATCACGAGGTATCCCGCACAGTCCTCGTCGTCGATCGGCTGCGAGGCAAAGAAGTAGACCATCCCGTGCTCGCCGCCCCAGCCGATCCGCAGGACGATCGTGTACGGCAGGTGAAGCTGGTAGCGATTGTGACGCTCCGGCGCCGTCGTCTGCTCGTTTGCGAAGACGGGGAACTCTTCGCTGTTGGGTGCCTCCGGACGGACGATCTCGTAACCGAGCACATGGCCGTCGACCTGGACCGTGTGCTTGGGAACGACGGGCCTGTCGGGATCGCCGAGCAAACCGGGATGTACCCACGGGAAGTGGCCGAAGTCGGTGAAGTTCTCGATCTGGCGGGAGGCGTCGCAGTGCCACCGGTACGGTCCGCAAGGCACGTGCTGCCACCCGCTGGCAGTCTCGAGCTCGGGCACGTCCGGAACCGGCCAGCGGGGTTCCTCGAGAGCAACCCAAACGAGCCCGTAACGCGTCATGCAGCGATACGCGGCGACCCGGGCCTTGCCGGGTACCTGCGTCGGATCGGCGAGCTGCGGAATCGCCACGCACCGTCCGTCGGACCCATAGCGCCAGCCGTGGTACGGGCACATCAGCTCGTCTCCGATCACGCGCCCCAGCGACAACGCGGTTCCGCGGTGGATGCAGACATCGTTGAGCGCGTGAGGCTGGCCCGCCGAATCGCGCCACAGCACGAGAGCCTGACCGAGCAGCACCGCTCGCTGCGGTTGATCGGACACCGCGTCCGCGAACGCGACCGCATGCCAGCAGCTGCGGAGCGCCCGAAGGTCTCCCACAGCTTCGGGCGAAGACGTCGCGGGGTCCCTCATGGCGACCAGATTACAGTCGCGGATTCCAGGGCCGATCGTCCAAGGGGCAGCCCAGGCTCAAAGCATCACAGCGGTTCAAGGCCGCAACCGCAGCGAGAAGGTGGCGTTCGAAACTTGGACTCGGGCTGGATAGAACAGCGCGCTGCGTCTGCCCAAACTCAGCCGCCCGCTATCCGAAGTTGCGGATAACCGCATTACGAGAATCCGACAGTCCCTGACGGCGCTGTTCCCTTGTCGTCCATCCGGGAAGAGATCGGAGGGCTCGCGCTGGCGTCTGCTTGATCTATGAGAGCGACAGCGCCGGGGTGCTGGCTGCTCTGCGCGAGTCAGGCGATCGGCAAGCACCTTCGCGACCGCGGAGCCGCCGCCGGCGTGCCACCTGCGTTCATGCCGATGCACAACTCCGGGCGGATCGACAGCGATGGCTGATCAGCGGGCAACACGCATATCGTCCGGCGCGCCCTTCCGGCCGGGCTTCTCGTGTCGGGTCTGGTCTACGACACCGACACCGGACTTATCGAGGTCGTCGTTCCCCGCGCCACATGAGCCGCACGTTCCTGCTCACGCCCCGATCGTTGTCGTGACCTCGCGTACGCCGTCTACGCCGAATCGACGGCGGCTGGCGCGAAGTTGCCGACACCGCTCTGCAGTTTCGTTCAGCGATTCGTCCGGCCTTGACGGTGCGCTCGGCACCGAGTCCTCGGCACTCCATTAGCGGTCGACGGCCGGCGTGATTGACGGGGAAACCGGACGGTTCAGACGGGCTGCAGGATCGCTTCGAGGTCCTGTAGCTGCCGGCGCACGCCACCACAGACCTGGTCGCAGAGCTCGAACACGCTCGGGTCGCTGATCGAGTAGCGAACCTGCGTTCCGTCCTTCGTGCGGCTGACCATGCCGGCGGCATGAAGGATTCCGAGGTGCTTGGAGACGTTCTGCTGGGAGGCGCCCAGTGCGTCCTGAAGTTCTCCGACGGTGGCGTCGCGTTCGCGGAGCAGATCGAGAAGCTTGATCCGCATCGGCTCTCCAAGGACGCGGAAGCGCTGGGCCACGAGCTCGATCAGGGGTTCTGGGAGCGGATGCGGGACCTGGGGCTTGTTGGGCACGTCGGGAACCATAGCACAAATACACAGTTGTGCGGTTGACAGAAGCGGCAAGCGTCGCTATGCTCCACCCACCCGTCAACCACTCTACAGTTGTGCAGGCGTCGATGAACCGTCGTGGTTGAGACGAATCGATTGCTCAAGGAGCTCACCGATGGACATCATCAGTCACCTCACCGAGGACACTTTCACCGAGGCCGTCGAGCAACCCGGGTTCACGGTGATCGACTTCTGGGCCGGTTGGTGCGGTCCTTGCCGGGCGATGGCCCCCCAATTTGAGAAGGCGGCGCGGTTGCGACCCGAGTATCGGTTCGCAAAGGTCGACGTCGATGCCGAACCGGGGCTGGTGAGCAGGTTCGGGATCCGCTCGATCCCGCCCCTCGTAATACTGCGCGACGGCGAGCCGCTCGCCCCCCAGGCCGGAGTGATCGGTGCCGAGCGGCTCGTGGACGCGGTCGACCGTCTCGCCGGTCCGCCGGCGAAGGCAGCGGCCTGATGGCGACCATCGAACTCCCGTCGTCGGGCCCGCAGCATGCCGAGGACTATCCGCATGCGGTGAACGTTGGCCCGATCGGGCGGCTGGGCCGCTTCACCGCGACGCATTTTCGGGTGGTGCTCGTCGGCTGGCTGGTGGTCGCGCTCGCGCTGGGATTCTTCGCCCCGCGGGTGGAGACGGCGCTGTCGGGCGCGGGCTGGGAGACCACGGGCTCGCAGTCGGTGCAGGCCCGGCAGCTGATCGACAAGAACTTCCGCGGCCTCTCGAGCTACGGGCTGATGACCGTCGTGTACTCGCCCACGCAAACGATCAACGATCCCGCCTTCAAAAGCACGATCGGAAAGGTGGAGAGCACGCTCCGTACCGACAGCGCCGTACGCAGCGTCGTCGCCCCATCACCCGGTGTCTCGATTTCCCGCGACGGGCACACCGCGATCGTGCAGGCCGGCGCGGCCAGGAGCTCCAACGGGATGGTCAAGGCGGCTGACTCGCTGAAGGGCAAGCTCGCAGGCCTCTCGACGGCCGCGATTCAGGTTCACCTGACCGGCGCGGCGGGGATGTGGTCGGACTTCAACGCCGCCAACCGCACGGCGATGATGAAGTCCGAGGTCATCTCCTGGCCGGTGACCCTCGGCATCCTGCTGCTGGCGTTCGGGTCGCTGGTCGCGGCCGGGCTGCCACTGATGCTCACGATGATCGGGCTGGCTTCCGCGGCCGGGATGCTGTACCTGGGCACCCTGGTCATGCCGGTCTCGATTTGGGCGATGAACTTCGCGTTGATGTTCGCGCTGGCGCTGGGGATCGACTACGCGCTGTTCGTCGTGCACCGCTTCCGCGGCGCGCTCCTCGGCCACGGGCTCTCGCCTGTCGATGCCACCGCGGTGACGATGGACACTGCCGGCAAGGCCGTCCTGTTCTCCGGAATCACAGTGTTGATCTCACTCACCGCGGTCATGCTCGTGCCCTCGCCGGCGTTCCGCTCGATGAGCCTCGGGATCATGCTCGCCGTCGTCTTCGTGCTCGCGGCGACCTTGACGCTGCTGCCCGCCGTGCTGTCCAGGCTCGGGCCCAGGGTGGACAAGCTGGCGCTCCCGTGGGCGCATTCCGGCGAGCACCGCTCGGCGCGCTTTGAGCGGTGGGGCGAGCGACTGTGGCGCCAGCCTCTGCGCTACGGCATCGTCGCGCTGTCGATCCTGGTCGGCCTGGCGATCCCGATCACGCAGCTCAAGACCGCGATGCCGTCGATCAAGGTCGTCCCGACCTCCGACGCCTCCTACATCGGCTACCAGCAGGTGCAGCGGGCGTTTGGGCCCGGCGCCACCGGACCGCTTCAGATCGTGACCCCGGCAGGAGGCACGGCCGTGGCCGCTCGGATCGTCTCGGCCGACCCGGGCGTGGCGGCGCTGATGCCGACACAGACGAGCGGCGGGTACGCGCTGATCACCGCGATCCCCAAACAGGACCCGTCAAACCCGGCCGTCGGCCGAACAATCGACCGGCTCCGAGCGGAGCTGCCCGCCGGTTCGCTCGTCGGCGGCGCGGTGGCCGAGAACCACGACCTGCAGGCGGCGCTCTCGGCCAAGACGCCGCTGGTCATCGGGGTCGTGCTCGCGCTCGGGTTCCTGCTGTTGCTGATCGCGCTGCAGGCGCCGCTGCTTGCCGCGGTGGGGGTACTCACGAACCTGCTGGCCACCGGCGCGGCGTTCGGCGTGGCCAAGTGGATCTTCCAGGACGGCGCGCTGCACTCGCTGCTGGGGTTCCAGTCCCAGGGGTTCCTTGATGCGTGGGGGCCGGTGTTCTTCTTCGCGATGATCTTCGCGATCTCGATGGACTACACCGTGTTCCTCCTCTCAAGCGCCAAGGAGCACTGGGACCGCACCCACGACCCGCACGACGCGATGGTCGGCAGCTTGGCGCACTCGGGCCGGGTGATCTTCGCCGCCGGCGCGGTGATGGTCGCGGTGTTCTTCACCTTCGCGCTGTCGGGACCGCTGCCGCCCAAGGAGATGGGGATCATCCTCGGAGTCGCAGTGCTGCTCGACGCAGCCCTGATCCGCCTGCTGCTGCTGCCCGTGCTGCTGCGGCTGATGGGCCGGTGGGCGTGGTACCTGCCCAGATGGGCACGCAGAGTCCTTCCCAACGTCACCTTCGGACATACATGAGTTCAGGAGCGATAGCCATGTCAGCATCACCATTTGACCTGTGGCAGACGGAATGGTGCCCGGCCTCACACCGGGTACGCCAACGCCTGACCGAGCTCGGTCTCACCTACACCGTGCACCAGGTCCCGGTTCGCGCCGAAGCGCGCGGACAGCTCCGCGCCGCCACCGGCGCCACCGAGATCCCGGTCCTCGTCGTCGACGGCAGCATCGTGAGCGGCGAGCCGGCGATCCTGGCGTATCTGAACGAGCACTACATCGAACCGACGGACGCCTCTGAGCAACGCGCCAAAGCGGCCAAGGCAAAGCAAAAGGAACTGGAGGCAGCATGTCCCAAGTTGGCAGTACCTACACCGTGAGCAGATCGACTGACCTCTCCTTCACGGAGGCCGTCGCAAGGGTGCGAGAGCAACTTGCCGCGGAGGGGTTCGGCGTGCTGTGCGAGATCGACGTGCAAGCCACCCTCAAGCAGAAGCTGGGTGTCGACCGCGAGCCCTACCTCATCCTCGGAGCATGCAACCCGGCGCTCGCTCACCGCGCGCTCGAAGCCGAGCCCGAGCTCGGCGTGCTGCTCCCCTGCAACGTGGTCATCTATCAGGAGGACGGTCAGACGCGTATCGCCGCGGTCGATGCCGAGCAGATGCTCTCGATTGTCGGCAACGACGAGCTTGCGCCGACGGCATCGGAGGTCCGCCGTCGCCTCGCCGCTGTCGTCGAGCGCGCGGCGAGCGAATGATCTTCGACCCGACCGGCTACCCGCGGCAAGCGCGAATCTCCAACTCACCGCGACTGCACCTTCCCCCGGTCCGCTTCCGTGGGTTTGTCCGGATGACCTCGTCTTCCCTTGAACTCAGGATGTGTACATGAGCATGACCGCCACAGCCCGGCCGATTGATGGCACGCTCCGCCATGAGGTCGATGTCAACGGCCGCCACACGATCGTCACGGACGAGCCGACGCGACTCGGGGGCACAGACGCCGGTCCCGCGCCCCACGAACTCCTGCCCGCGATGCTCGCCGGGTGCGTCTCGACGATGATCATGACTTACGCAAACGCACGGGGTCTCGAACTGGATGAGCTGCGAGTCGATGTTGTCTACGACCCCGAGTCGACCCCGCGGCACGTGGGGTTGGTGGTGCACGTGCCGGCGGGCTTGGCGCCCGACCAAGCCGTGCGACTCCGTCGGATCGCGGACACCTGTCCAGTCAAGCGCGCGCTCGAAGCGGGGTTCACCTTCGACGAAGAGATCGTCGTCGATGGCCATCCGGCCCCCGACGCCGAGCTTGCGAGCGTGAATGGCACTCCTGGTAACCGCGCCCGCGCGTCGTAGTTACCCGCTCCTCGTCTGCGGGATCAACCGGATGGTCCCTCCAGCATGCACGAGGAGGATGCGTTTATGCGCCCGCGGATCGTGATCATCGGCGGCGGCACCGCCGGAACGTTGACGGCGAATCGGCTACACCGCATCTACGGCGATTCGGCGGACATCACCGTCGTGGACCGTGACGATCGCCACGTCTACCAGCCGGGCATGCTGTTCGTCCCGTTCGGCCTCACCGACCCGCGAAGGCTCGTTCGCTCGCGCCGAGCGCAGCTTCACGACGGAGTCAAGCTTCGCCTCGCCGAGGTGGACCGGATCGAGACCGCCGAGGACAAGGTCTATCTCGACGCTGGCGAGGCGATCCCGTACGACGTTCTGGTGATCGCCACCGGCGCGGCGCTGTTGCCCGAGGAGACCGAGGGCCTCACCGGTCCGGGCTGGCAGGAGCGGGTGTTCACCTTCTACACGCTCGACGGCGCCGCGGCGCTCCGCGATGCGCTGCGGAGGTTCGAGGCCGGGCGGCTGGTGGTGAATATGATCGACCTGCCGGTCAAGTGCCCGGTCGCGCCGCTGGAGTTCTGTTTCCTGGCCGACTGGTACTTCAGGCAGCGGGGCATCCGCGACCGCGTGCAGATCGATTACGTGACCTCGCTCGACGGCGCGTTCACCAAGGCCACGTGCAACCGTGAGCTCTCAGGGCTGCTCGCCGACAAGGGGATCGAGGTGACGACCGAGTTCAACACCGGCCAAGTGGACGGAGCCGGCGGCCGGCTCGTCAGCTGGGACGATCGCGAGGTTCCGTTCGATCTGCTGGTCACGATCCCACTGCATGGCGGCTCGGCGATCGTCAGCCGATCACCCGGACTTGGCGACGAGATCGGCTTCGTGCCCGTCGATCGCGCGACCCTGCAGGCCGACGCCGCCGCGAACGTGTTCGCGATCGGCGACGCCACCAACGTCCCAACTTCGAAGGCCGGGTCGGTGGCGCACTTCGAGGGCGAAACGCTGGTCGAGAACATCCGGCGCTTCCTCGACGGCCGCGAGCTCGGGCCGAGCTTCGACGGCCACACCAACTGCTTCATCGAGACCGGCTTCCACAAGGCGCTGCTGATCGACTTCAACTACGAAACCGAACCGCTACCGGGTCTGTTTCCCGAGCCGCACATCGGCCCGTTGCGGCTCCTGCGCGAATCGCGGCTCAACCATCTCGGCAAGCTCGCGTTCGAGTGGATCTACTGGCACCTCCTCCTACCCGGCCGCCCGATGCCGGGGATCACCGCCCAAATGCAGCTCGCCGGAAAGGAACTGGACGCAAGCGCCATGGAAAGGAGCACCCGATGACAACCACCACGCTCACCGACACGCCCGTCGAGCGCGATGCCGAGGGCTTCTTTGTCCACCCCGAGCAGTGGACTGAGACGATGGCGGACGAGATCGCGCGCGAGAACGGCATCGACAACCTCACAGACCGCCACTGGCAGGTCATCAACTTCATGCGCCGGACCTATCTGGAGACCGGCAGCGCGCCGTCGATCCGCACGCTCGGCAAGGTCTCGGGCGTCCCGATCAAGGAGCTCTACCAGCTGTTCCCCAAGGGCCCGGCCAAGCTCGCGGCCAAGATCGCCGGCATTCCCAAGCCGCGCGGCTGCATCTAGCGGACTCGCGACGAAAACACGAAAGCGAGGACACCATGACCGATCTACTCGAACACCCACAGCCCGAAGCGCCTCCGCCCCAAACGATCGA
The DNA here is from genome assembly GCA_963701945.1 of uncultured Solirubrobacterales bacterium. Lineage (GTDB taxonomy): Bacteria > Actinomycetota > Thermoleophilia > Solirubrobacterales > Solirubrobacteraceae > Palsa-465. The sequence continues at coordinate 565,979 of CAVPBV010000011.1, forward strand.
GAAGGTCTCGATCATCATCTCCAAGGGCTCCCTGGACGGCATCTACCCCGGCCTGATCATGGCCAACGGCGCCCGCATGGAGGGCATCGACGCGAACCTGTTCTTCACCTTCTTCGGCTTGGATGCGGTCAACAAGGCCAAGCACGATCACGTCAAGGTCGCCACCGTCGGGAACCCCGGGCTTCACCTGGCGACCTGGGCCGGCGGCTTCCCCGGTGTCTCCTCGATGGTCACCCACAAGTTCGCGACCGAGATGGAGAAGCTCGACATCCCGCCGATCCCCGAGTTCATCGAAATGATCGCGGACTCCGGCGCCGGCGTCTACGCCTGCAAAGCCTCGGTCGACATGTTTCACCTCACCAAAGACGACTTCATCCCCCAGGTCCAGGACATCATCACCGTCGGCGAGTTCTACGGCCTCGCCGCCGGCGGCCAGATCATCTTCACCTAGGCATCGCAGAACCGAAAGCTCGACGAGAAATCCGCCCGCCAATCGGGCGGCGCGGCGCGCTCCAACGCCGAGCCCGAGCTCGGCGTGCTCCTCCCGTGCAACGTAGTCGTCTATTAGGAGACCGGTGACCCACATCCCGCCGGTCCATGCCGAGCAGATGCGCTCGGTCGTCGACAACGACGAACTCGCCTCGACTGCGAGCGAGATCCGCCGGCGGCTCGCGCCGCGCCGAGCGCGTCGCGGAAAGCTACCCTCGCGCGGATGGACAGCCACGGCTGGGGGCGGCGCTACACCAGGCGTGAGCTGCGGTCCGCAACAACCGCTAGCGCCTCACGTCGGTGAAACCGCTTGTGGCTCGACCCGTGAGTCGGGAGGTGCCTCGGGCTCGAGCGGACCGAGGGCGACCGCGGCTTCGGAGGCATCATCGTTCAGTCGCGCGGAATAGATCGATGGGGCGCCGAGCACGCGGGCGACGATCGTCGCCTCGGCGACCGCGAGCAAGATCGGCACCATCAGTCCGTCGCCGGTGTGCGTGAGCTCGAGCATCAGCACGACCGCCGAGATCGGCCCCTGCATCGACGCCGCGAGCACTGCCGCTCCGCCGATGATCGCGTAGCTGCCCAACGCCGCACCAGGCCAGATCGCGGCCCAACCATGGCCAAGCAGGTCCCCGAACAGCACCCCGAAGGTGAGCGTGGGGGTGAACAGTCCGCCGGGGGCGCCGCTCCCGAGGCAGGCGGCGGTCGCGAACGGCTTGAGCACCAGCAGCGCGGCAACCAGCCCTACCGCGAGTTGACTTGTGAGTGCGAGCGCCACGGTGTCCTTGCCGTTGCCCAGGAGCTGGGGGTACCTGATCGACACGGCGCCGAGCGCGGTGAAGATGATGATCGGAGCGAGCAGCCGACCTCGTCGCCGCGGCTTGAGCTTGTTGACCGCCGCGATCGTCCGTACCCATCCGACCGCCACCAGCCCGGCGAGCGGGCCGATGATCACCGCCCACACGACCTGTGATGCCCTCAGGCCGAAGACCGCGACCAGGTAGGTGGGCCGGTCTGGAACCACAACCCAGGCAACCACGGTCGCGATCGCGCTCATCGCCACCGCCGGCAGCACGACAGGGAGCGAGAGGGTGCCGAGCAGGACCTCGACCGCAAATAGCGCGCCGCCCAAAGGGACGTTGTAAACGGCGGCCATCCCCGCCCCCGCACCGCAGGCGACCAGGAGCCGGCGCTGCCAGGCCGGTAGCTTCGCCCATTCGGAGAGGACGGTGGCCACCGCCGCGCCGGTGAGCTGAGGTGCGCCCTCGCGGCCGAGCGAAGCCCCCATCCCGACGATCACGATCGACAGAACCCCACGCGCCTGACTGCGCCAGAACGACAGGCGCCCACCACCCAACCACAGCGCCTCCGATATCTCCCCTGCGCCCGAACCCCGCACCCGCCTGATCAAAAGTCCACCGACCCCCGCGATCACCCCGGCAGCCAGCAGCACGACCACATGACGGGCGGCCGTCGCGCTCATCACCGCGCCCAGGTAGCTGCCGGATCGGTAGTCCCACGCCGCGTACTGCACGGCGTTCAAGAGCAAAGTCAGCAGGGCAGCGCCCACCCCGGCAGCGACGCCGATGAGCGCGACCAGCCCCCAGAAGCGGGGGCTGTACCCGGCGACGATGCCCTGCCCAGGGACGTTGGGCTGGTGCGAGAAGTGCCGTCGCATCTAATCGACCGGCAGGCTCCTTCGGCCGGCGTCCGCAACCAACCCGTTTGCGGCTTCGCCCTTCACGCCGCCGCGGACCCGGTCGCCCACGGCAGCGATGGTTGCTTGACGCGCCTGGGTGACAGCTCGATGACGAAGCTGTAGCGATCCCCGCGCACCAGGCTCTGCCGCCACTCAACCGGTACGCCCTTGCTGCACACGAGGCGCTCGATCGCGAACGCTGCCACATCGGCCGGGATAGCCAACGCCCTTCGCTCGGCCGCCGTTGGGACCACCGGACGGACCCGCTCCGTACCCCCGTCGATCCTTATATCGCACAGTCGCGCGAGCTCGTCATACAGCCCGGCATGCGTCAGCGACGCCTCGAGAAGACGCCGTGCCACGCGCGCCGGCAGCCAGCTGCGGTCAAGCGCGAGCGGCTCACCATCGGCCAGCCGCAGCCGCTCGATGTGAACAAGCCGCGCGCGAGCGGGCAACTTCAGCCGCCCCGCGATGCCGGCGTCGACGGTCACTTCACGGACCCGCACCACGCTTGTCTGCATGACGCCCTGGGCCTCCACCTGTTGAAAGAGGCCTTCGAGCGTTCCCGCCGTGTGCTCGAACTCGACCGTCCGGACACGAGTGCCGCGTCCGCGCTCGCGCGCCAGCAGACCGTCGTCCGCAAGGCGCCGAACTGCCTCGCGAACGGTCTGACGCGACACACCGTAAGCCTCCACCAGCTCCTGATCGGTCGGAAAACGCTCGTCGAACTCCCCGGCACCGAGCCGGTCCGACAAGTCAGACAGCACCTGCGCCCAAAGCGGCATCGGACTCGCACGGTCCACCGCCGCCCCCGCGCCCCCACCAATATTGGACACGACTGACATGCCAAATCAGCATATCACAATGTACGTACAAATGGACATGGATACGACCATCCGATTCGGGCATACGCGACCGTCAACTTCGACACCAACCCCCAGAGCCTCGGAACCTCGTACGTGGACTCGGTCGACAACGCGGTCAGCGTCGCGACCAAGGCCGGCGTGAAGGTCACCTACGGCGGGGCTGTTCACCAACCAGCCACGACCGTTTGAGCTGCTCCAGAAATCGGCGCCCCGGCCGTTGCTGCGCTTCGAGGACGCGATCGCCGACGCCCTGCTCTCCCGCGCAACGGCACCAGCCGATCCGCAGACGCGTTACCACGGCGAAACCATCGCCCGCGTCTCCGTCGCGCTGATCCGCAGCGTCGCCATCCGCCGCCGCGAGCTCCTCGCCGCCGACCCCTCGCTCGCGCCGCCTGTCGAGCGGATGCTCCAGGACGCCTTCACCTACCTGGCGACGGTGATCAGCCCCAGCCTGCCGCGGCGACGTCCGGCCCGCGCTCGCAAATGACCAGTCGGCCTCCTCACCAAACGTTCCGCACCCCAGCGCGCGGAGCAGGCAAACTAGCCGCAGGTCGACCGCGTCAACCCACGCCTGATACCCGGGGCGGGTCGAATTGCAGGCCGTCACCGCCGGTATAGCGGCCACTGCTCGCGCTTCGCCTCGGCGAGGGATAACCGGCACCCTCGCTGACCTCGCCCTCGACTCGGACGGAGCAGCCCCTCGCCGCACGGCTTGCGCACACTCCGGGCCATCGCGGGAGCACCGCGGGACCGGCAGAGCAGGTCGTCGCCCGAAGTTCGCCGAGAAACTCTGATCTCGCCACACTCGCGCCTGTCAAGGGCGATCGACGTCAGACAGAGCCCGAGCGCCCTCGTATCCGCGCAAGGCAGGGCGCTCGCGGGTGGCAAGGAGATGCTCGTCGCGACACGAATGCAGGAACCGGGGATCATTGCGCCCGATGCTTGCCTCGATGATCATCTCGGGCTCAGGCGCGACTACGCGCGAGCTATCCGGGAGCGTGCTGAGGATGACCCGCCCCCGTGTGGATAAGGTCGTTGAGAACTTCGAGTGTGCGGTCGACGTCTTCTTCATCGTTGTAGAGGTGGCAGCTGAGCCGTACGCGGTTCGCCCGGACCGCGGCCTTCACCCCGGCGCGTGCCAGCCGCTCGGTCGCCTCGTCAGCGGCGTCGAGCGAAACGATCGCCGAATCGCCCGGCTCGAGCCCGAGGCCTGTTCGGAGCCGGTTGGCCAGCGCCAGGTTGTGGTCGTGGATGCGTCCGAGCCCGACGGCTTCGAACAGGTCCAGCGTGGCGGCGGCGGCGTGCCAGCTCAGCCAGGCGGGCGAGACGTCGAAGCGGCGGGCGTCGCTGGCGAGTCGGAGGGGGGTTCCGTAGCAGGTGTCCCAGGGATGCTCGCCGGCGTACCAGCCGGCGGCTAGCGGGACGATCCGGTCGCGCAGCTCGGGCGCGATCGTCATGAATGCGGTCCCGCGCGGGTGGCATAGCCATTTGTACCCGCCCGTCGCCACGACTGAGAACCGCCCGGCGTCGAGCGGGAGCCAGCCGCACGCCTGGGTGGCGTCGACCAGCGTCAGGGCGTCGTAGCTGGCTGCTGCGCTGGAGATGGCGTCCAGGTCGGCGAGCCGTCCGTCTGCGGATTGGACGGCTGAGACGGCCACCAGGTCGGTGCGGCTGTCGACCGCGTCGGCGAGCCGCTTCAGCGGGATCGTGCGTACGTCGCAGCCGGCGGCGAGCAGCGGAAATAGCAGCGACGTGAAGTCGCCCTCGGCCGCCAGGACGCGGGCTCGCGGAGGCAGGGACGCCGCTATCAGGCCGACCATTGGTGAGACCTGGTGGCCGATCGCCACATCCGCCGCGAAGACGCGGTGCAGTCGCGCGAACGTGCTGCGTGCGCGGCCGACTGCCTGATCGCAGCTGACCGGGTCATAGCGTCCGCTCGCCCAGGCGGCAGTCACCGCCGAGAGCGCCTGGAGCGCTGCCTTGGGCGGCAGGCCGTAGGTGGCGGAGTCCAGGTACACGCCGACTGGCTGGAACTCGTGGCGTAGCACGAGGGTGCGATCGCCGGTGTCGTCGTAGGCCAGCCGCCCGTCGGGCAGGTCAAGGAACTCCGTTGTGCTGGTGGTAGTGGTGTTCATCGTCGTCCCTTCTGATTGCTCTTGGGGTTTGATTGCTTCGCGCCCGCGCCCCGCCGCCCGGCTGTGGCTACGGACGGGGGGAGTCGATTCAGGCGCGTCGGTGCTACGCAGTCAGCGGAGTGACGACCAACTTATCCGCGACTCGGTCGGCCGCGCGATCCCCAAAGAGGACGCGCAGCGAGGTGAGGTGCATCGCCAGGAGCAACGGCACACCGACCGTGGGGATGATTGCGAGCGGCAGGTCAGCGTTCAGAGTCGCGGCCGGGTTCACGTGGACGATCTGAAGGAAGCCTGTCAGCGCTCCCAGGGTCAGCGCCGAGACGAGGTCTGCGATCCCGAGCGCGGTGAACCAAATGAGCGGGTTGGCCTGCGATCCCTCGCGTACCTCGCGCGCGACCCATAGCGTTGCTACGCCAACGGCAATGTCACCAAACCCGGCGGGCACCGCGAAGAGCGCTGGGAGTTTCCCGAGCAGCATCGCGATCACGAACACGATCCCTCCTGCCCGGAACGAGTGCGGCGACAGCAGCCGCTGTTGAGCACCTGGGGCGGTCAGGGCTCGCCTGATCAACGGCACACGGGTCAGCGCGAGCAGCAACCCGAAGAAGGCGAGCACTGCCAGTGGCAGCCAAGGGACGCCGTGCCCGAGGCGTGAGCGGTAGCTGCCACCGCCTGCGACCAGACTACTTACGGCAAGCCAGCCGCCGAACAGAAGAGCGGCGCCCAACCCCATCCCGGTCGAGACTCGATTGCCGAGACCGGCGGCGCGAGCGCCGCGATATAGCGCGTATGCGGTCGCCGTGGCGATGCCTGTGATCTCTGCGTACGTCAGGGGCCACAGATATGCAGGTAGATGATTCATGTTGTGCTCTTTTGGGTGTGAATTGACTGTTCGGAAGCGATCGCTGCGCCGATCGCCGCGACCGGAAGCATCCGGCGCCCGTGTGTGTGAAGAAACGTGGCGAGGTTGTCGCGCATTTGTCTACTCCCTCTCTAGCGAGCTCTCGTGGGGTCGTCGTACGGGTCGGCGCCGAGCTTGCGTCCCTGGGTGGGGTCGTCGTACGGGTCGGCGCCGAGCTTGCGTCCCTGCGTCGGATCGAACCAATCCGCGCGGTCTTCGCGCGTCGTATCAGCGAGGTCCGGAGCAAGGGTTGGCCACTCTTGGCTCTCGGTGTGGTCTTGCTTGCTGTCGGGAGTAACGATGGTTGTCATGGCGTTTCGTCTCCTTGCGGGGAGTGGGTTTGGTCAACGCGCTCATGGCTCCTCGTGGGGCTAGCTTGCGTCACGCAAGGCAGACTAAGCCAGTACTCTGGCTTTTGTCAAGCAAGTCAGCTACGATTGGGCCGTGCTCCAGCGCGACTATCCAGACCAGGTGTGCTCGATCGCCCGATCACTAGAGGTCATCGGGGAGCGCTGGACGTTGCTGATCCTCCGCGACGCCCTCGTCGGCCTAACCCGGTTCGAGGAGTTCCAGGCGAAGCTCGGGATTGCCTCCAACGTCCTCACCAATCGGCTCAAGCGGCTGTGCGACGAGGAGCTGCTCGAACGCGTTCCGGACCCGGAGCGGCCCGGCCGGCCTAAGTACCTCCTCACCGACAAGGGACGCGAGCTCGCGCCCGCGCTGATCGTGCTCATGAAATGGGGCGACCGTCACTACCCGACCCCGGGCGGCCCACCCCGACTAACCCTGCACGTCGGCTGCGGAGGCAACATCGGCCCAGACCTCCGCTGCGACCGCTGCGGCAAACACGCGGCCCGCGGGGAGATCGAGCTTCCGCCCGGCCCGGGGGCGCCCCGCGGCGAGCACGCCTGACGGTGAGCATCGGCGGCGGACCGGTCCGGCAACCTGCAGTTCTCACCACGGCGAGAAGGCTCCATGCGCAGCGTTGCCGGATTCAGACGAACCATCTCGACCGCGCAAAGCGGGCCTCGAATTACTCCTCAGTCCGCACCCGAGATTCGCCACTTGTGCGACCGACCGCGTCGCCGGCCACCCCCCACAGTTCGCATCCCCACCCCGCTGTGGGGCAGCGAGCAGCACGTCCGAGAGCCGTTCACAACCTGGGACGTCGAGCTCGAGTTCGAACGTGCGGTCATGGCTTTCACGCTCGGGTCGGTTGAGGACTGGCTGCAGTTTTATGAGACCAACTACGGCCCGACGATCCGCGCCAAATCCATCCTCGAGCGCGCAGATCGCTGGGGCGACTGCCGCGCCGAGCTCGCAGACCTCTTCCAGTCCCAGAACCGCTCAACCGACGGGACAGACGTGCGCATCGAGGCCGAGTACATGCTGATCGTCGCGCGGCCACAAGCGCGTCGCGCTGACCGGCAAGACGCTCCCGGATCGCGGCCCGCACCTGGTGGCGGCGGCTAGACCAACGATCCAACAGCGCCTGCGGCACGCCCTCGAGCTCGAAATACCGGCCGCCCCGCCCGACCCCGCGGCGCACCCCAAACCCCAGCTCTGCAAGTTCGCGCGCGAGCTCGGTCCGGTAGGCCGCGCCGACCTCCCGCTGATGTACCAGCCACGAATGCGAATCGATCGTGACCACCTCCCCATCCCGACGCACCGCAGCATGCAAAAGCACATGCGAATGCAGCTGCGGGTCAGGCGCCTGATCAGCGACCGCCCGCGCGGTCGTGTGCCGCCAACTCGTCGCCACCAACCCAGTCCTACTTCTGCTGCTCGTCGTGGCCGTCGGGTAAACGAATCAAATGGTCACTGTTCCAGGGACGGTGGGACGAGGTGCCCGAGAATGGCCCGATTTGAAAGTCACGTCCCGGTGATATCCCTATTTGGGCCCTCGCGCTCATCTGCTATCCCGGCGACCAATTGACGCACCAACTTCTGGACTGGTTTTTCCGACAGCCACCGTCCATTCCGGCAGCGCCGTTAGCCGGAATCGAGCAAGCGCCGGCTGCTCCTTTGCCAGGACGAGGATCGCCAGGCCAGCGCGGAACGGGATCAGCGGGCCGATCGGCCGGGGTTCCATGAGAACGAGATTCTCGCTCGTCTTGATCCGCTGACGAAACGGCGCCCCGTCCGCGAGACCTGCAGCGCTCCCGGCCCGTCCACACCTCAGGGCGCGAGCCTCGAGTCTCCTCGAGTCGGTCGTCCAGCTCAACCGCGCTGTCAAACGGCGTCCTCACAACAGCACCTCCGCACATGCGTGTGCCTTGCGTTGCCAGCCGGATCGGGCTCGAGCAGGAAGACCTCGGCAGCGAGATCACGGTCGGGGTCAGTCCCGCTGACACAGGCGAGCGCGCGCCGCCTCAGGATTCGCTCCACCTCTGAGCGCTTTTTGTCCTCGAGCGCGAGCTGTAGAAATAGTCGCTGTTCACGGACTCGGGCCTGCTCGCCGAGCGCCACCAGCTGGCGCTCGGCGATGGTCATCATGTCCTCCAGCAGCACCACCAGCGTGTCCGATCCCGAGAACTGCGCCCGTGCTTTCGATGGACCGCGGCCGAACGCGTCCTTGTATAGGTGCACCATCACGTTTGCGACCTCGAGCAGAGGGCTCGCGGCCGGCGGCGCTTGCTCACCGCTCGGGCTGGTCAGCATCCCCAACACCCCTGACCGCTGCCCGACGCGCGAGCACCTCGGTGACCAAGCGCCTCTGCGCGATCGCGGGTTGCGCGGCGGGAGACCGAAAGTCCTGGCGTCGCGCCCCGCGGTGTGGCGAGAAAGCAGCCCCCTGGGTTTCCGTCCTCGGTTCCGGCCGACCTCACGGGCTGATGGGGGTCATATTCAGCGAGGACGAGCTCACGCACGTGCGCTAGTGCGCCGCGGAGTATCCGCGAAACCCGCATCTGCGAGACGCCGATCCGTTTGGCGATCTCGCTTTGGGTGAGCTCGCCATAGAAGCGCATCTCGAGGACGCGCGGCTCGCGTTCGGAAAGCTCTGTTGCCGCGGACACGACCGTCAGGCTCGCGTCGATCTGCTCGAAGCGAGGACCGCCTTCCCCGAACGCGTCGGCCAGCGACTGCGACTCGCCATCCAGCTCGTCATGCGGCTCCTCCAGCGAGGTTGCGTGGTGCGCCGCCGCGGCCTCCAGCCCATCGAGCACCTGCTCAACGCTCACCTCCATGTACAGCGCAAGCTCGTCAGCCGTAGGTGATCGCCCGAGTCGGGGACTGATCGCTTGCTCGGCCCCCTGCACCTTGAGCGCGAGCTCCTGCGCGCCGCGGGGGACGTGAGCGGACCATCCCGTGTCGCGGAAGTAGCGCTTCAGCTCACCTAGGATCGTCGGTACTGCAAACGAGGAGAACGCTGTCCCGCGGTCCGGGTCGAACCGGTCGAGGGCTTTCAGCAGTCCGAGGCTTGCGACCTGGAGCAGATCGTCAAACGGCTCCCCGGCCCGGTCGCGATAGCGACCGGCAAGCGTGCGAGCCAGCGGCAGGTAGCACTCGGCCAGACACTCCCGAGCGCGGGGATCCTTGTCGCGTTGCCAGCGTTCGAACAACCCGCGAGTACCCCTCTCGCGGCCAACCGCAGCTCTACTCATGACCACGTCACTCCTCGAAGGTCCCGGTCGAGCTCGGCCGCGGCCTGTCGGTTCACGCCGGGCGTGGGGATCCGCCGAGCGCCAATGCGTCGCTCAAGCGCGGTTCGTAAGGCCGCGCTCGGGGAGTCGCAAAACTCGAAGTGAGAATCCAGGCTCGTGAGCGCAAAGACGCGGTGCACAGCCCGCGGGCCGCGCACCAGCACGAGTTGCACGCCCGAGTCGCGCAGTTGCCGCTCCGCGCGCACCAGCAAATCAAGACCGGAGGAGTCGATGAATCTCAACCGAGACAGGTCGATGACCACCGCCACTTTGCCGCGCACGGCGTGATCTAGCCGCTCCTGCAGCAACGAGACGGTGGCGAGATCCAACTCGCCGCCCAGAGTCAAGACCACGCCGAGCGGATGATCGACGCCGCGTACGTCCAACCATGCGGGCGTCGCTTCTGCCCGCGTCCCGGCCTGTACGTCGAGATCCGTCGTCACAGGGCGGTGGTCCGCCAGGTCGACGATGCGATAACCGGCAGCATCGCGAAGCAAGCCCTCATCGGTCGAGCCTTCCATCCGATCCCTCCTGAGCTCAAAGACATACAGACCTTTCTATCTACACTAGACGGACCGGTCTGTCAAGTGCGTTGCAGCCATGGTGTTTGCAGCAACTACGGCAGGCAGACGAACAGCACAGCTTTGAGCAGACCAGACAGACCGTTGCGTATGATGGAGAAAGACCGGTCTGTTGGCTACGATTCGGTGCTGTGCCAACCAACCGAGACGCAACTCCCAGGCCGGCCGCGCGCGACCGGATCCTCGAAACGGCGTACGAGCTGTTCGCCCGCCACGGCATCCAGGCCATCGGCGTTGACGAAATCATCCGACAGGCAGGCGTCGCCAAGGCGACCTTCTACCACCACTTCCCCTCCAAGGACGAGCTCGTGCTCGAGTTCCTGAACCTGCGCGAGGAACGCTGGACGATGGCCTGGATCGACGCGGAAGCCAGACACCGCGCCGACACCCCCGAGGAACAGTTGCTGACGATCTTCGACCTGTTCGACGAATGGTTTCATCGCGAAGACTTCGAGGCCGACTCCTTCGTCAACGTCCTACTCGAGCTGGGACCCACCCACCCCGCCGGCAAGGCCAGCATCGAGCACCTCGGGAACGTCCGCGCGATCATCACCAAGCTGGCCGAGGAAGCCGGCCTGCGCGCCACCGAGTCGTTCACACGCTCCTGGCACATCCTCATGAAAGGATCGATCGTTTGCGCCGCCGCAGGCGACACCGAAGCCGGCAAACGCGCCCAAGCAATGGCCAAGCTGCTGATCGAACAACACCGCTAGCCGCCCGGACCGGTAAGAACTGGACAAGGACCGCAGCGTCGACCGTGCCCAGACCGCAGGAAGCGAGGCCGAAGAGCGCTCCCTTCACGAATCAGCAGGCGTCAGACGATGCCGCTGAAGGCGCCGCGAGGCGCCCACTTTTTCCGACAACAGAGGGAGGAGCAGCCGGCGCTTGCTCCATTCCGGCTAACGCCCGCTGCCGGAATGACGAGCAGCGAGAGCGACCCGGCGACCTCGGTCCGCACCCGCTCCACCTGCGGGACCAGCAGAGGAGCGACGCTGCTTGACGAGAACATTGAGTGCGAGGGCGTTTCGATCACCGCGGTCGCGTATGAGCGCTTTCAGGTCCTCGCCGTCAGCGAGGGATCTTCCGCGTCGCCGGTAACGGAGTATCTTCGGAGCCGGGGTTCCTTTCTGCGGCACACAAAGAGCAAGCGATATGGGGACACGGTAAGCCTGATGAGCAGGGCGGGCCGGCTCGGGATCGGTCTCGTGGTGTTGCTATGGGCCGCGCTCCTCCCGGGTACGGCGGCGGCCACGACTGAGAATGCCACCAGCGTCGTTGTTTCACCTAACGGCTCGACCGTTTACGCCGGCTCGGGCGGCGCGGGCTTCTCGGTCTTCAGCCGAGACCCCGGCACGGGGGAGCTGTCGCTCCTGGGCGAGGCGCCCACGACCTCCAGTGGGGGACCACTCGAGTCTCCCGCGATCGCGGCCAGCCCCGACGGCGCCAACGTCTACGGCGTCGACAGCCAGTCCAACACCATGTTCCAGTATGCGCCGACCAGTGGCGGCGTGGCCGGGCAGGGGAGCTATCCAGTCCTCGCCGATACCAGCCAGGCCAAGGACCCGACCAGCCTGGTCGTATCCCCGGATGGCTCGAGCGTCTACGTCCTCACCTACGGGGTGCAGTACGGCACCGGGCTCGGCGTCACCACGGACGGCAAGATCAACGCCTTCGCGCGCAACCCGTCAACCGGGAATCTGACCCTGACCCAAACCGCTCCCATCGACGCGGACTCGGCCTCCGAAGGCATCGTGGCCGAGCAGCCCGTCCTGTCCCCGGACGGGAACTTCATCTACGTGACCAGCAATGCCTCGGGCGGAATCGACATGCTGAACACGACTGATCTGGGGGCGACGCCGACTCGCGAGGGCACGCTAAACGGAGGCACCGCGATTGCCATTTCCCCGGACGGAAACTACGTCCTGGAGTCCGGCCCGCCCTCCTCCTCCGACTCCAACGCCAGCGAGATCGCTGTCCTCTCCCGGAATCCCAGCACCGGAAATCTAACCCAGGTGGATGTGGCGAACGACGTCTCGGGGCTCAGCGATATGTGGGGCCTGGCCGTGTCTCCCGCCGGCAACTGCGTGTATGCGACCAGTCGCGCCGACAACTCGCTGGGCTGGTTCAGCCTCAGCTCGGGCACGCTCACCCTGGGCGGCGTGGTAAGCGAGGGCGAGAACGGCGTCAGCGGCCTCGCGGACGCTCGTCAGGTGACAGTGTCGCCCGACGGCAAGAATCTCTATGTGGCTTCCCCTGGCGACGGGGCGGTGGCTGTGTTCAGCCTCAACCCCACTGCCTGCGTCCCGAGCTTCCTCCAGGAGGTTCAGGACCTGTTCGCGCTGGCCTCGCCCGTGCTGGACCCGACCTCCGGCACGGCCACGCTGCCGGTCAACGTTGACGCCTCTGGCGCGATCAATCTTGCCCTCCAGGCACTGGCCAATGGGCCGAGCGTGCGCGCCGCGGTCGAGATGAAGCACGCGATCCCGGTCTCGGGACCTGGCCTGGTCGACCTCCCGATCAGCCTGACCGGCCAGGCCGAGCAGGAGCTTGACGAGTATCACCAGCTGAGCGTGCAGGCCGCGGTGACCTTCACCGCCACCGGCGGAACTCCCACGACGAAGACGGTCGTGATCCAGCTGCTCAAGACGGCCCCGTCCCTCTCCCATCTCCGCGTCGTGCCGCGCAGCTTCTCGCTTGCCGGGCGGCTGGTGAAGCGGCACTGCGTTGCCCAGACACGCAACAACCAGGGCCACCCGGCCTGCCGCCGCCCGCTCGCGCTCGCCGTCAGTTACAGCCTCAACCAGGCGTCGGCGGTCACGTTCACCGTGGCCAGCCAGCAGCCGGGACGCGAGGCACGCCGGAGCTGCGTCAAGCCAACGCGCAAGAACCGGAAGGCCAGGAAGTGCACGAGGCTCGTCAAGCTGGCGGGCAAGATCACTCAGTCCGGGAAGATGGGCGCCAACCGCTTCACCTTCATCGGCAAGATCGGCGGCCGCCGCCTGGGGGCCGGCACCTACACGCTCACCCTTACCCCCAGCGGGGGCACGGCGGTCAAGACAACCTTCAGGCTCACCGACTAACCAGCAGCGGGCGTCTCGTCGCAAGCGCCAGTAGTGCCGCGGTCGGTCCCGAGGATGCGAGAGCCCGGCTCGGCGGACGGTTCCCCGCGCCCCGACGCCTGGGGCGAAGTCCCTGAAGCGATGGCCGGGGCGTCGACGCCGCGGGACGCGAACGCGATCGTGGCGTCGACTTCGTCCGCTAATCGGAAGCGTCCGGGAGCAGTCGCGTCGCCACGGTGAGCGACGGACTGCTCCGTCACGGAATGAGCAGTCCGTCGAAGCGGCGGCGGGCAGCTGCAGCTCGTCCGATCGGCGGTCGGCGTTAGTTGGAATCGAGCAAGCACGCCAGGGCTGCTGCTTCGGCGGGAGCCTGCAAAACTCGGGCAGATCGCGCAACTGACACTGCACACCGAGCGGCTACGGCTCGTGCCGCTGGCCGATGAGCACCTCCAGTTCGAGATCGAGTTGGACTCCGATCCCGAAGTCATGAGATGCCTCACCGGAAGGGCTCTCTCACCTGACGAGGTGGAGCAGGCACACCGGCGCCGGCTGGCCGCCGCCGTCGAGGTGCCTGGACTCGGATTCTGGGCCGGCTTCGCGGACGACGAATTCGTCGGCTGGTGGATTCTCCAGCCGCCACACGGACCGGATCAGCCACGGGTCGCTGGCGAGGCCGATCTCGGCTACCGGGTGCTACGTCGGCACTGGCGCCGTGGATACGCCAGCGAGGGCGCGCGAGAGTTGATCCGCTATGGCTTCGAAGATGTTTGCCTCGATCGGATCTTCGCTCAGACGATGGCAGTCAACGCCGCGTCACGCGCCACCATGGCGGCGGTCGGGCTGACCTTCACCCGAGCGTTCGTCTCCAGCGAGCCCTACGACGATCTGGTCCCAGGCGCCGAGCAAGGCGAAGTTGAGTACGAACTCACAAGAACGACGTGGCGGCATCGCTCAGGGTGAGCCCGGACTACTAGCGGATGCCTGATTCCAGCTAACGCCGGCCGCCGCTTCGGACGAGGTGGAGCGGCGGCCGTCACGACGTCGACGGAATGCTCCAGCCATAACGGAGCAGTCGTCTCGCCGCCGTCGCCAACACTGCTCCTTTAGGCGTCATCCAGCAGCGAGACTTGGGCGCGTCGCGTGGACGCATTCACGCGGGGATCATTCCTGGTGCAGCGCACCGGAGTTGTCGACGAGCTGAGCGATCTCCATGAAGTCGATCGTGGGTGCGACGCCGTACAGGCCGGTCACTCGCTCTCGCATCTCATCCGAGAAGAAGCTCTTGGCAGCGTCCGCCGATTCCCAGACATAGAAGTTCATGGCGCGCTGTCCCGCGTCGTCGACGGTGAAGACCTTGGACCTCAGCCCGGGCATGCCCTCAAACGTCCCGCGGGCGTTATCCGCAATGGCGACCACGCGGGCGTGATCGAAGTCCTCGCCGTACTGGAAGGTGACGCTCACACCGATCACTGTGCTTCTCCCGTATGTCTAGGCGAGCCCGCGAATCGGGCCAGCGGCTCGCACATTTGCGTTCCGGTGTGACCCTATACGACCGACGATCTCGGTCTAACGGCCGGGAGTTGGGCGGACGCCCTCGTTTGCCACGGCAGAGGCCCCGACCAGCTGGCAACGCCGACGCTCCAGCACCCCGCGATCGCATTCGTGTTCCTCCCCTTGAAAATCCCGCTTTCGCTTCGGCGACCAAACGCAGCTCCGCGGGATTGTCGTGCTAGCCGACAACGAGCAAGCCCGACGCTTCCGGACGCGCTCCGCCACAGCCTGGCATGCACTGCTAGAAGGGAGCCGCGACGTCCTGCCTACGAGTGCTCACTCAGGTTTGAGTGGATCGTTGCCCGCCAACGTTGCCCGGGCGCAGCCAGCCCCCTCACGAATGCCGGAAAGCGAACAATTTGAATCGATTTCCAGGCAGTTCGTAGATGGGCGGTACTGGGCTCGAACCAGTGACCTCCTGCTTGTAAGGCAGGCGCTCTACCAGCTGAGCTAACCGCCCGCGAGGGCCCGATGGTACTGATGGCGGCCCGGCACGCTCCAGCGTCCGCCCGCGGACCAGCGGCGCCGGGCCATGGTTGGTTTTCAACGTGCTCGCTTGGAAGGCAGAAGGAGCGAACTAAATTTTGGCGACGGAAACCGGGGATGCTTCGCGATGGCAACGAATCGAGATCAGACGCGATGAGAATGGATCAGGAGATCTCAGAGAGCACACTTGATGCGCTTGAGTACGCGGCGACGGCTACGACCGACCGGAGCCCGATGCTCGAGATATCGAACGCCATGGTGCGCCTCTACAAGGAG
Source organism: uncultured Solirubrobacterales bacterium (assembly GCA_963701945.1). Classification (GTDB taxonomy): domain Bacteria; phylum Actinomycetota; class Thermoleophilia; order Solirubrobacterales; family Solirubrobacteraceae; genus Palsa-465. The sequence goes on from CAVPBV010000011.1 coordinate 581,666, forward strand.
GCGTTCGGACGCGGTCCGACCAAGGCCCGCGCCCAGTTCGCCGGGCACGACACGCTGGTGGTGATCCTGGAGGCGAGCCTGACCGTAGCCGAGCGCAACCTGGTGGCGATGGGCGAACACCGGCGATTGCGCGAGGCGCGGCTCTTCTTTCAATACGCGCTCGAGGATCAGTTCCGGGGAATCGTCGAGCAGGCGCTCGGCCGGCGCACGGTGGCGTTCGTAAGCGGGATCGATCCCGACCGCGACGTGGCGATGGAGGTCTTCACGCTCGAGCCGGAGGAAGCGCCCGAGCCGCCCTCGAGCGAGACGTGACCGGGCGCCGGCGTCGGTGACATAAGCCTCATCGTTCATACTTGCCTAGCTCCCGTCCAGGCGAGCCCTGAATCCAAGACGGCTTAGGTTCGAGGTCGATGGCTTCCAGAGATCGAGTTCGTCTACTCGATGCCAAATTCGAGCTCACGCGCCGGTTGTCGCCGGACGAACGTGCAGAGCTTGCGGCAGTGACGCTGCCAGTCGTCGAGGTGGCGGAGGGACCGTTTCAGCTCGAATCGATCCTCGGAACACATCAGGCGTTTGCGGCCGGCGTGCTCGATGGCCTGGCCGTGCACGCCATCCAGATCGGCGAGCAGTCCGGAATTCAGCTGCTCGGGCCCGGCGACCTCCTGATCCAGCCCAAATCCGAGGCACCCGCCTGGCTCGAAGAGGTCGTCTTTCGCGCGCCCGCTCCGATGTCCGTGGCCGTTCTCGCCGGAGACTTCCTCGCGGTGGCACGGCGTGCGCCCGGTCTGATTCCGGCGCTGTACGACTGCGTCGGCGACCAGATGCAACGGTTGAGCAGCCAATTCGTCATCTGCCAGCTTCCGCGCGTCGAGCAGCGAGTGCTCGCGATCCTGTGGTTGCTGGCGGAGTCTTGGGGTCATGTCACCCCGGGCGGCGTCCGGGTCCCGATGGCCCTCACGCATGAGACCCTCGGCGGCCTGATCGGTGCTCGCCGACCGACCGTGACGCTCGCGATCCGCAAGCTCAGCGAGCAGGGCTCGATCGTGCGCCAGGATTCCGGTTGGCTCCTACTCGAGCTTCCGCCCGAGCCCGCCGGGGCACCCAAGGTGCTCGCGCCCGAGCTCGCGGGCGTCTCGGTGTCACGATGGGCGCCGGGGCCCGAGCCGGCCGCCGATCCCAGCGTTCGCTACGCGGAGCTCAGGGAGACGGTCCACATGCTTCGCGAGCAGCACATCCAGGATCGGCAGCAGACCCGCGATCAGCTGAAGCGGGTCCGGACCGCTCACGTGCGCATGGCCGCCATCCGCCAGCAGATATCTCAGGAAGCCCTCAAGAGGCGACGTCCTCCATCATCATGATCACACCGGAGCCGTTGCCGTCTCCGGTGCTTCCGAGTGGAAGGAACGTGACGCGGCACATGAAGGCCTTCCCGCGCCGGTTGGTCGCCTCGAGCACGACCTCTTCGCGCTGAGACCGTCCCACCAGTGTGTCGCGCATCTGCTGGCGCACGCTCTCGACCGGCAAGCCGATGTCCAGCGACATCAGGTGCTCGTCCTCGACCTCGTCGGCCGTTAGCCCCCATAGCTCCCGGGCCTTGCTGTTCCAGATCTGGACCCGCTGATTGCGGTCGAGCACCGCCACCGCCACGCCGACCGTGGTCAGAATCGTCTCGAGGATGGAGTTGACGTCGTTGAGCTCCTGAGTCCAGTGCCGGAGCTCGTCGTTCATCGTCTCGAGCTCCTCGTTCGACGACTGGAGCTCCTCGTTCATCGTCTCGAGCTCCTCGTTGGTCGACTGGAGCTCCTCGTTGGTCGTCTCGAGCTCCTCGTTGGTCGACTGGAGCTCCTCGTTGGTCGTCTCGAGCTCCTCGACCGTCGACTGGAGCTCCTCATAGGCCTGCTCGAGCTCGCGCTTCGACCCGGTCAGCTGATCCTGCAGCTTGTGGGCCTCGGTGACGTCGAAGTAAGCGATGCTCGTACCCATCGTCACACCGCCACTGCTGAGCGGCGTGAGGCGTATGTCCAGTATTCGGTCGCTGCCACCGGCGCGCCACTCGACGGCTTTGATCTCGGACGCTCGCAGGTCACGTTCGAGTGAGTCGAGATGGCTGCGGAGCTCGATTGGTCGATAGGACAGCTCGAGGTCCTGAATCGGCCGGCCAAAGTCGTTCAAGCCCAGACCGAACATCCTGCGCGCTGCGTCGTTGGCCATGATCATCGCGCGGTCGTGGTCCAGCACGACCTGCGCGGCACCGACGATGTCGAAGGCCGCCTCACGCAGATTGTCGGCTTCGCTCGGCGCGAACCCGCGGGCGCCGTCGGTCGCCAGCCCGCGCACGCGGTCCCGAAGCGTCGGCTTGATCACCTTCTTGAACACACGGCGCTTGAGCTCGAGCGGGGTGAACAGGTCGGTGTGCGTGATCAGCATCTCAGACTTGCCCAACAGGAGATACCCGTCGTCGTCGAGCCCGAAGTGGAAGCGTCGCAGGATCTGCGCCTGCGTCTCCGCGGTGAAGTACATGAGCGCGTTCCGGCAAACGAGCAGATCGATCCGCGAGATCGGCGCATCCTGGACGAGATCGTTGCGCCCGAAGATCACGCAGCGTCTGAGGTCCATGCGGAACACGTAACGCTGATCGGTGCGCTCGAAGAAGCGCTCGAGGGCGTCCGGTGGCACGTCCTCGATCTGGCGAGGCAAGTACGCGCCGTGGCGGGCCTGATCGAGAGCGTCTTCGTCGACGTCCGTGGCATAGATCTTCACGCGCTCCCGAAAGCCGGCATCTCCCATTACGCGCGCGAGGACCATCGCGACGGTGTAGGGCTCCTCGCCCGACGCACAACCCGCGCACCACACCCGGATCGGCGAGTCGGGCGCGCGGGCGGCCAGCAACTGCGGGACTATCTCGGCGTCGACGTAATCCCACGTCTGGGGATCTCGGAAGAACCCCGTCGTGTTGATCAGCAGCGTGTTGAACAGCTCGGGGAACTCCTCGCTGTGCAGCTCGAGGAAATCGACATAGTCGTCGTACCGCTCGGCGCCGACCGCCGCCATCCTCTTGGCGACGCGCCGCTGGATCGTCGAGCGCTTGTAGCCCGTGAAGTCGAAGCCACGCGTCTCTTTAACGAACTCGAGGAGCGCATCGAGTGTCGTGTCCGCTCGCGAGGCGCTCACGCCGCGCCTGCCTCCTCAGCCAGATGATTCTCTTCGTCGGTGTCGGACGGCGAGTAACCAGGTGGTGGGTCCTTCCCGTTCACGATGGCCGCGATCGTGCTCGCCACCAGTTCGGACGGAACGATCGCATCGACCGCGACATGCGCGATTGCGCTGGCCGGCATGCCCGCGTACATCGCCTCCTTGGGATCCTGGACGATCGCGGCGCCGCCGCTGGCCTTGATTACCGCCAGACCGGCCGACCCGTCGTCCCGGGTCCCGGACAGCACCACCCCGACCACGCGGCCCTCGAGTGCCGCGGCGGCCGACCGGAACAGAATGTCGATCGCCGGCCGGTGGCCGTTTTCGCGCGGGCCGGTCGTGACCCGGACATGTCCGTCCTCGATCGCGAGATGATGATCAGGCGGCGCGACCAGTCACTCCTTGCCGGAGTCGCTCGCCATCTCGGGCCGTCCGACAGGGCAGCGGTCCGGCCCTGCTCAGGATGTGCGCGAGCATGCTCGGGCTCCCGGACGCGATGTGGAGCACGATGCAGACCGCGGCACGCAGATCCGCGGGCAGCCCCTTGACAACCCGGGTGAGAACCTCGACGCCGCCGGCCGAGGCACCGATCACCACCAGGTCGTGATGCCCGTCCGGCTGCGCGTGTACGCGATCACCTTCCACACGGACAGCGTACGCTCAGACGGGGTCCCGTACCAGCTTTCACGGCGTCGTCCCAAAGGGATTCCCGCCCGTCGATGAGTCTCGCGGTCCGGCGAGGTCTAACCCGCATGAAGACCCGCCGACTCGCGAAAGGAGCCGACCGTGACCTCCGATAGCGGACACCGCTCGATTGCGCTTGTCCTTCTCTGCATGGGCTCGCTGATGATCGTCCTGGACACCACGATCGTGAACGTGGCCCTGCCGTCGATCCGCAGCTCCCTGGGTTTCTCCCAGACGTCGCTGGCCTGGGTCGTCAACGCGTACATGCTCACGTTCGGCGGTTTCCTGCTGCTCGGCGGACGGCTCGGCGACCACTTCGGCCACCGGCGCCTGTTCGTCGCCGGGATCCTGCTGTTCACAGCGGCGTCGCTCGCCTGCGGGCTTTCGACGGCCAAGGGAATGCTCGTCGGGGCGCGTGCGGTTCAGGGATTCGGAGGAGCGATCGTGTCGGCGGTGTCGCTGTCGCTGATCGTGTCGCTGTTCGTCGAGCCCGCCGATCGGGCCAAGGCGATGGGCGTGTTCGGCTTTGTCGCGGCCGGTGGAGGCACGCTCGGCGTGCTGCTTGGCGGCGTGCTCACCGACGTGCTCGACTGGCACTGGATCTTCCTCGTCAACGTCCCGATCGGGATCGCGGTCTGCGCGCTGTCTAACCGGGTGCTCCCGGCGAGCCACGGGCCGCGGTCCGGTGGACGCCTCGATGCCGCCGGCGCGGTGATCGTGACCACGGGCCTGATCCTCGCCGTGTATGCGATCGTCAACGGCAACCAGGCCGGATGGCTGTCTACCCAAACGCTCGGGCTGCTGGCGGGCGCGCTCGCGCTCCTGGGCGCGTTCGGAGTCGTCGAGTCGCGCGTGACCTCGCCGCTGATGCCGCTAGGCCTCTTCCGCCGGCGGAACCTCGCGACCGCCAACGTGGTCGGCGTGCTCTGGGCGGCCGCGATGTTCGCGTGGTTCTTCCTCTCAGCCCTGTATCTCCAGCTCGTGCTCGGGTACAGCCCGCTGCAGGTCGGGCTGGCGTTCCTGCCCGCGAACCTGATCATGGCCGCGCTGTCGCTCGGCCTGTCGGCCAAGCTGGTGATGCGCTTCGGGATCAAGCGGCCGCTCGCGGGGGGGCTCGCGCTCGCCGCCCTCGGACTTGCGCTGCTGGCCCGCGCACCGGTGCACGGCCATTACCTGACCGACATTCTGCCGAGCATGGTCCTACTCGGGTTCGGCGCCGGCGCGGCCTTCAATCCGCTGCTGCTGGCAGCGATGGGGGACGTCGAACCGAGCGAGGCCGGCCTCACCTCCGGGATCGTCAACACCTCGTTCATGATGGGTGGCGCGCTCGGGCTCGCGATCCTCGCGAGCGTGGCGGCGTCGCGGACCAACCACCTGCTCGCCGCCGGCGCTCCCCACCTGAGCGCGCTCACGGGCGGGTATCGCGTCGCGTTCGTCATCGGCGCCGGGTTCGCGGTGCTGGCCGCCGCGCTGAGCGCGCGGCGGCTGCGGGCCGGGGCGATTGACGCCACCGCCGAGTCCGCCGCCGGCGCGCCGTCACGCGAGCCCGTGCTCGCCGACGGACACCTCTAACTAATCTGAAACGGATGGACCGCGCCTCGATCGATCGGATCGCAGGCGGGATCTACCGGATCTCGCTGTGGTCGCCGCAGGCCGGCATCACGTTCAACCAGTTCCTGATCGACGACGAGGCGCCGACGCTGGTGCACACCGGAAGGTACGACGACTACGAGGCGGTTACTGGCGCGATCGGGGAGGTACTCGATCCGGCCCGGCTGGCCAACATCGTCCTGCTGCACTGGGAGGGAGACGAGAACGGCGGGATGGATCGGTTCATGTCGCGGGCCAAGGACTCGCAACTCGTCGGCTCGGCGCTGTCGATCGCGCTCAACGCAACCGGGTTCGGGCTCCACACCCGCACGCGCGGGTTCCGCGACGGCGAGACGCTCGACCTCGGTGAGCACAAGCTCCGCTTCATGGAGACCCCACACGTACACCACTGGGATTCGATGATGGTCGTCGAGGAGACGACCGGAAGCCTGTTCCCCTCGGATCTGTACCTCCAGCCGGGGGAGCAACCGGCGTTGACCAGCGAGAACCTCGCCGAAGAGATGCTCGACGCCTACCGGACGTTCGGGATCTTCGCCCACGAGGACCCCGTCCGTGCCGTGGCACGGCGAGTCGCCGAATTGCAGCCGTCCTGGATCCACGCGATGCACGGCGCGACGATCACGGGCGAGGCCCTCGGCTATTACACGCGGGCGCTGCTCGAGGAGGAGTACGCCTATCGGGACCGGCTGTTCGGGCGCTCGATCCCGGCCGAGCCGGCATCCCCCAGATAGGCCGCGGTTCCGGCGCTGGACGGGTGTCGGGCCTCCGGGTCCCCCGCTCAAGCCTGCTCAAGCCTGCGACACCAACCCCCGACAGGCCATGCATGAGTCAGATTCGGCCGCGTCTTCCCGTGCTCGGACTCCTGGCCCGTTCCGTGGTGGTTCCGGCGGCCCTGTTGCTCGCGGCCAACATGGTCATGGTGATGTTCATCCCGGTGCTCCACATGGTCGTGGTCGGCGTCGCGGGCGCCCTCGCCGCGTCATGCGCGATCTGGATGTCGATCATCGCCGCGCGTCGTAACAACGGCCGCGCCGTGTGGATCGGCATGGCCTTCTCGGTCATCGCGATGATGCTGGTCATCCACGGTCTTGCCACCCCCGGGGTGATCCTTCCCGACAACGGCCTGGTCCAGGTCGCCGGCGCGCTCAACCTGCCGGTGTGCGGCACGATCCTCGCCGCCTCCGGCCTGCCGATCCTGCGCCGGCCGCGCAACGTCCGGCGGCTGCTGCGAGTTCAGATGCTGGTGGTCGTCGCGCTGGCGATGGCCGGCGCAACCGCACTGGTGTTCTCAAACCTGATTCCCGTGGTGCCGGATCCCTCGACGCCCACCGCCGAGCTCATCTTCGTCGCCGGCGCGATCCCGCTCGCGCTCCTCGCCTGGCGCGCCGGCCGGACCTACCTGCTGACCCGGCGGATCTCGGACCTGATCGTGGTCGAACGGATCGTGTGGCTGATCGGCGCCCAGTTCGGGCTGCTGAACTTCGCGATGATGGACGGAGCCTGGTGGGCGGCGCACTTTCTCGAGGTCGCCGGCATCGGGATGGTGGCGATTCCGGTCGCGCTCGACCTCCGCCACGCGGTCGCTTCCCGGCCGCTCGTCGGGGATCTGCGCGCCGCCGACCTGGTCGATCACGAGGAGGCGTTCCTGGGCGGCCGCGTCCGCGCGCTCCTTGTCCGTCTGGGCGAGAAGGATCCGTCGACCGAGGGGCACACGCGCCGGGTGGCCACGCTCGCGGTCGCGATCGGCGAGCACCTTGATCTCACCCAGAGCCAGCTGCGCGAGCTCGCGCTCGGCGGTCTCCTGCACGACGTGGGCAAGCTGTCGGTGCCCAACGAGATCCTCAACAAGCCGGGTCGGCTCACCGACGAGGAGTTCGACAAGATCCGCCGCCACCCCGGCGCCGGTCGAGAGCTCCTGACCGAGCTCGGCGGCTTCTCACCGCTCGTGCTCGATCTCGTCGAGAGCCATCACGAGCGCCTCGACGGCTGCGGCTACCCGAATCGCGTTCCCGCCGGCGAGCTCGACCTCGCGGTCCGCATCCTCACGGTGGCGGACGTCTATGACGCGCTCACCGCCGACCGCGTGTACCGCGAGGCGTGGCCGGCCGAGCGCGCGCTCGCGCTGCTCGAAGAGGAGACCGGCGCCGCGTTCGACCCCACGTGCGTCGCGGCCCTGCGGACGATCGTGGCCTCCGAGCAGCCCGAGCTCAGCCCGGTTCAGCCGGTTCGCTAGCCCGCCCCCGCGCCCGTGCGCACCCTGCCGAGCCCCGTGTTCGGCGAAGCGGCCGCCTGAGCGCGCGGCCGCCACACCCCATCGGCCCGGTGGAACATCGCGTTGGCGACTCCCGCATAGGGACCGCACGACCCCGCGCGGTCGAAATCCGCGTGAAGGAACGTCGGACGGTCGCCGACCATCGTGACGGCCACGCAGCGAGGTGGAACTACGGAAGCCGCGGCGACGGCGGCGGCTCCGCGGTTGCGCTGGCTCGCGCCGCTGCGTGACGAGACCGCCCCGCCATCGACGGTCAGCATGAACGCGAGGATGGCCACAGCCACCGCCAGGCCAAGCACGAGCCCGATCCGCTCGCGGACCGCGCGCGCGGCGGGGTCCGCCACGATCGTGATCTTGACCGTGGACGGCGCGTCCGCCGGACCGCGCCGAGGGTCGACCCTCGTCTCGCGCGACACACGAGCAGTATCGCGAACCCGACGAGCCGGTAGGCTCGACCGCCGCCAGCCAACAAGGAGGAAGCAATGGTCAAGTTCGTGGTCATGTACGGTCAGCCGGAGGACCCGGCGGCGTTCGATGAGCATTACGCGAGCACGCACGTTCCGCTCGTGGAGAAGATCCCGAACCTTCGTCGCTTCGAGGCAGGCAAGGTGCTCGGGACGCCCGACGGCGGCGCCGCGCCGTTCTATTACCTCGCCGAACTGTGGTTCGACGACGGCGCAGCGCTGGAGTCCGCGCTCGGGACCCCGGAGGGGCAGGCGGCCGGCGCCGATGTGGAGACGTTCGCGACGGGCGGAGCCACGGTCATCATCGCGGAGGCCTGAAAGCCGGCTACGACATCGGCCTAGCCATAGGCCCGCAGCTGCACGCCGGTACTGCGTCAGCCGATCCAGTCGGCATGAGCATTGGAGCAATGAGCGGCGTCGCCGCCGCGCAGTCGATGTTCGCCGTCGCGGCGCAAGCCGCTGGAAACGTCGGCTCTCCGGATACCGGCGACAGCAGCGGGGCGAGCGGCTCGGCAGGGAACGTCGCCGAGCAGACCAGTGTCGCCGTGCTGCGAATGGCGCTCGACCAGGAGCGCTCGCTGGTCAACATCCTGGCCTGAAGTCAGTCATCGGGGCCGGACGTCACGGTCGACCCGGGTGACGATCGTCCCCTCGTGACCGAGCGAGCTAGGCGGCTACAGGTAAGGCAGGGTGCGCTCCGGCGACGCGTTCGTCCCGCCCTGCGGATACTCGGGGGACGGCTCCGGGCCGAGGTCGATCTTCCCGGCGTAGTCCTCCGCATTGTCCACCGGATGGAAGCCGAGCCTGTAGCCAGGAGTGAGGTCCCACCATCCGCGCGTGTTGGCAGATACCGCGTAGAACACCGCGTAGGTGACATCGGTCGCGCGCATCGCGGCGAGGAACGCGGCTTGACAGTCGCGAGGGCTCAACCAGGTGCTCAGGTGCCGCCGGTCGAACGGCGCTTCCTCGAAGCTGGCGATCCGGATCGCGATCACCGACAGGTGGAACTTGTCGGCATACAGGCTGGCCAGGCCCTCGCCGGCGACCTTGCTGACGGCGTAGAGGCTGTCGGGCCGGGTCGGCATGTCGGGCCCGACGACCCTGCTTACTGGATAGAAACCGGTGACCCGATTGCTGCTGGCGTAGACGCAGCGGGCGACGCCGGCGCGCCGCGCCGCCTCCAGCACGTTGAACGTGCCGACAATGTTGATCGCGGACAGATCATCGAACGGGGCCTCGTCGGCGAGGCCGCCGAGGTGCAGCACACCATCGGCGCCCGCGATCACCTCCCGCATGGCGACGGGATCGCGCAGGTCCGCGAGCACCGACTCCTCGCCGTCGTGCTCGGGCGTGACCGATACGAGGTCTACGAGCCGGAGCCGCGCGACCTGCTCAGCGAGCGCCGGGCGCAGGCTCGTGGCGATCCGGCCGGCCGCGCCGGTAAGCACCCATGTCTGATCGCCGAGCACTATGACGAGGGATCCCAGCGATCTGGCACGAGCACGACGCGGAATCCGTCTGGGTCCTCGAACGTGACGCCGTGCTCGTCCCAGTACGGGTTGGCGCCGATCTCGGTCAAGCCGAGGCCATCGCGGTGGAACGTCACGAGGTCGGCGAGGCGCTCGGTGTGGCGAGCCAGGCGCAGTTGCATCCGCGCGAACTTACCGCGAGCCGTTTTTGAGCGATCACGTCGGGTCGCTGTTGCGTTCACTCCGCCGGGCGAGGCCTTCGCTCGCGCTCCGGAGCACGTCGCCGGGCAGCGCGGGCTCGAGATCCAGTTGCGTCGTGGCCATGATCCGCCCGACCATCATGTACTGACCGACCACGAGCAGGAGGTGCATGATCTCGCGCGGGCTAAAGCGCGCGGTCATCGCCGCAAACGTGTCCTCGTCGGGGGTGGCGTTACGCACGACCTGGGACGTGAAGCGGACGACGAGCCGACCGTCGTCGCCCAGCACGGCGGCGTCGAGGTCACCGCGCTCGATCGCGTCCAGTTGCTCCTGGGTTCCACCGACGGCGAGCGTGATCGCGGCGTGCTGCACCCATTCGTACTCCGCGCCCGGAGTCATGGCCGCCACCCGGGTGATCGCGAACTCGCGCAGCAGGTGGTCGAACTCGTCGCCGTCGAGCAGAGCGCCGCCGAATCGCATCCAGGCCGGGAATGCCCCCTGCGCGTTCGCGACCATCCGAAAGATGCCGAGGTCGGGCGCCTTGGCGAGCACGGCGGCCACGTACAGTTCTGCCCGGTCGGGGTCGAGGTAAGGAAGCCGCGCCATGGGGAGGATCGACCTTATACAGCACGCGCGCGGGCGGTTCTCATACCGCAGGCGCGCGGGCGGTTCTTACAGCTGGCGCGCGGGCGGTCAAGACTCGCGGCCGACGATCCCATAGCAGACCTACCAGGACGCTTCGAGCAAGGTCATCTACGGCGGTAAGCCGCGAGGTCCGGCGCCGGCAGGCTCCGGTGGCGGATGGACGAGTCCGTCGTTCGTGGAGTGGTTGAGCCAGTAGCAACCCGCCTCACACGGTCATTCCCGGGGCGGCCCTCCCGTCCGTATAGGCTGCCCCGGCCAATCACGTCACAGGAGCCATCAACGTGAATGTTTCCTCGAGGTTCGACGTCGCCGGTTTCGGCGTGATCGTCACCGGCGGTGCCAGCGGCCTGGGCCTCGCCTACGGAGAGGTGCTTGCCGCGCACGGAGCGCGAGTCACCCTGATCGACGTGGACGGTGACGCCGTCGAGGCGGAAGCGTCACGACTCCGGGACGAGGGACTCGACGTGCGGGGCACGGTCGCCGACGTCACCGACCACCCGCGGCTCGATCGGGCGATCGACGAAGCGGCGCAGTTGTACGGCCGGCTCGACGTCGCCTTCGCCAACGCCGGCATCGATCCCGGCGTCGGCTTCGCCGGGGCCTGGGCGGGGGGCCAGCGGCCTCGGGTGGAGGAGGGCGCGCTCGAGCGCTACACCGACGAGCGCTGGAACCGTGTCATCGACATCAACCTGAACGGGATTTTCGCCACCGCGCGGGCCGCGGCTCGCCACATGCGCCCGCGCGGTTTCGGCCGGATCATCATCACGACGTCGCTGGCCGCGACCGTTACCGAGGGCGCGATCGGGTCCGCCTATATGGCGGCGAAGGCCGGCGCCAGGCACTTCATGCACTGTGTCGCGCTCGAGCTCGCGGCCTTCGGCATCACGGTCAACGCGATCGCGCCGGGCTTCTTCGTCACGAACATCGGCGGCGGTCACGCGCATAACCCCGACGTGCAGGCGGCGCTCGCGAAGGACATCCCGATGCATCGCGTGGGCTTCCCGGACGACATCAAGACGCTGGCCCTGTTCCTCGCCTCGCCGGCGTGCGAGTACATCACCGGACAGGAGATCGTGATCGACGGCGGCTGGGGGCTCGGCGTCGCCGACTGAGTCGCGCGGCTGCTACGCCGCCGACGTTTCGATCCCGGTGGCGCGACGAGCGCGCCGGATCGCCTGACGCCGCCTCGCGCCGGCGGCCCGGTCCTCATCGATCGCCCCCAGCGCAAGCGCGCGCGCCCGTCCCTTGCCGCCGAGGTCGTAGTGGTCGTTCTCCGGGCGCCCGGGCTTTGACTGAAACCACTCCCGGCGCAGCCCAAGCCGGTCCGCGAACTCGTGCAGCTCCTCGACCGTGTCGGCCTGAAGGTGCCCACCGCCACTCCATCGCCCCCAGTCGCCGACCGCGAACGCGTTGTCGATGTAGACGCTCAAGCTGTGCACCGTACCGGCTCCAGGGCCGCCACCAGCGAGGTAATGGCATTACCTACCAGGTAATCGACAGTGGGCGCGCCGGCCGTCACCGTGGCCGGCATGACTACACAATCGAATTCATCCACATTGGCGATCCCAGCCGGCGCCGGGTCCCGGCCGGTCGAAGCGAACCGCTGGGCGGCGCTACCGGTTCTTCTGGCCGGCACGTTCATGGTCGTGCTGGACTTCTTCATCGTCAACGTCGCGCTCCCCTCGATGCAGCGCGACCTGCACGCCGGCACCGGCGCGATCGAGTGGGTCGTGGCCGGGTTCGCGCTCACCTCGGCGGTGTTCCTGATCACGGCCGCGCGGCTCGGCGACCGGATCGGGCGCCGGCGCACGTTCTCGATCGGTCTCGGCGTGTTCACGCTGGCGTCGGCCGCGTGCGGGGCCGCCGGCACGCCGACGGCGCTCGTGATCGCGCGGCTGGCCCAGGGAATCGGAGCCGCGCTGCTGATGCCGAACGTGCTCTCGATCATCAACGTCACGTACACCGGCGACGACCTTCCGCGGGCGCTTGGCATCTACGGGCTCGTGATGGGTCTGGCCGCGGCGTGCGGGCAGCTCATCGGCGGGGGTCTGATCCAGGCAGACGTCGCCGGCCTCGGCTGGCGCACGTGCTTCCTCATCAACGTCCCGGTCGGCATCGCCGCGCTCGCGCTCGCGCCGAGGTTCGTGTCCGAGTCGCGCTCGGAGCGGCGTAGCCGGCTCGATCCGCTCGGGACGGTGCTGCTCACCGCCGGGCTGACCGCGATCGTTCTCCCGCTCGTCGACGGACGCCAGCACGGCTGGCCGGCCTGGACGTGGATCTCGCTCGGTTGCGCGCCGCTGCTGCTGCTCGGCTTTGTGGCTCAGCAGCGCCAGCTTGCCCGGCGGGGCGGCGAACCGTTGCTGGTGCCGGCGATGTTCCGCGCGCGGACGTTCACGGCCGGACTGGTGACGCAACTTGCGTTCTGGTGTGGCCAGGCGTCGTTCTTCCTCGTGCTCGCGCTGTACCTCCAGCAGGGCCGGGGCCTGAGCGCGCTCGGTGCCGGACTCGTGTTCACGATCATGGCGGTGGCCTACGTTGCGGCGTCTGCGCAAGCGCCGGCGCTCGTCGTGCGATTCGGACGCCGGCTACTCGGGGTCGGCGCGCTCGTGCTCGCGTGCGGTCACGGCCTGCTGCTCGCCGCGGTCGCGCACATCGGCGTCGGCGGCTCGATCGTGGAGCTATTTCCTGGGCTCGTGCTAATCGGCGCGGGGATGGGCCTGCTCCTCGTCCCACTGACGACGACAATCCTGTCGAGCGTCGACGTCCAGCACGCCGGCAGCGCCTCCGGAGCGGTGACCACGGTGCAGAACGTCGGCGGTGCGTTAGGCGTGGCGATCACGGGCGTGATCTTCTTCGGCGCTCTCCACGGCGGGTACGCCCACGCGCTCGAGCTAAGCCTGATCGAGCTCGGCGCGCTGCTGCTCGGGGTGGCGGCGCTGACTCGTCTGCTGCCGGCAGGGCCGCGGAGCTGACCGGACCGCACTACGTATGGCGCCTGATGGCCAAGACGGGAGGCCGCCCGAGCACGCGGCCTCCTCCTTGGCTATAGGCGTCAAACCCGCGAAGGCACGGAAATCTGCGGTCGAAGCTCGCGCGCCCGAACCTCGGATCGTGAAACGCAATCCCGACGCTCACGCAACCGCTCGCGCTGCCGCGCAGCGCGATCCCCCCGACCGCGGCGACCACAACGACCAGGGCGGCGAGGCACGTGATCCGTCGACTGCTCACACGCGGCAAAAGAGCTGCGATCCGTTGCCTCACCGTGGGGCCGCGAGGACCGGCGACGATCGTCACGTGGACTCGCGCCGGCGGCGGCTCGATCATGTATCCGTCGCGCCCGCTTCGGGCTCGACCGCCTTGCGCTGCCGGCGGAACCCGAAGAAGTGCTCGGCGTGCTCAACCTCCTGCTCAGCGCGCTGGACCTCGTGCTCGGCCCCGGCCAGCGGGCCGAGGAGCTTCACGAGGTCGCGCATCGTGTCGGTGAGGCGATCAACCGACTCGGTCAACGGGCCGACCGACGTCGCGAGCACCTCGATCACCTCGACGTGTCGCTCGATCGACTCCGTCGCATGATCGATCGCGCGAACCGCGTCGAGCGTCTCGCGCTCGGTCTGTTCGAGCGGTTTCATCGCATCTTCGTTCAGCACCCGCGCGACCGACTTGACAGGTCTCAAGACGAAGTCGAACACCGAGTGAGAATGCTACTCGGCTCGGAGCCACCGCCCCGAGGCTCCGATCTACTCGCGCACGAGCGCACGCGAGGACACGTACGCCAGGACGCGCGCCCTAGACCGCGAACAGCGCCTGCTGCGTAAAGCCCGGGGCGCGCTCGATCTCGAGCATGCGCCGCTTGGTCACGAGCCCACCTGGAGCGGAGAAACCGTGGAGCGCTCCACTCGCCGAGAGCACGCGATGGCAGGGCACGACGATCGGAAACGGGTTCTGAGCGAGCGCGACACCCACCTCGCGGGCCGCCCGCGGCTCGCCAATCGCGCCGGCGACCTCTCCGTAGCTGGCGGTCGAACCGGGTCCGATCTCACGGGTCGCCGCGTACACGCGCCGCCGGAACGCGTCGAGGTGCCGTTCGTCGAGTGCGACCTGGCGCAGGTTCTGCCGATCGCCGTCGAGCAACGCCACCATGCCCTCGATCGCTTCGCGGATCGAGTCGGGCACGTCGCTCGATGTCTCGAGCCGATCGCCGCGCAGCCCGCGGGTGCGTGGCATGACGACCTCGGTGATCCCAACCTCGCTCCACCGCACGCCGCATGTTCCGATCGCTGTCTCAAAAAGCACCATCGTCATCGAGAATAGAAACGGCCAGGGACGCACCTTTGTGAGATCCACCCTCGACCTATAGTCCGGGTCGATGTCTCCGCTGACCGAGGTCTCCGACCGGATCGACCAGCTTGCACAGGATCTCCGCCACCACCGCCGGCTCTACTACTCCGGAGAGCCGGCGCTCAGCGACGCCGAGTACGACGCAATCGAGAACGAGTTCCGGTCATTGATCGGCGAGCACCCGGAGCTGGCCCCGGCGGACAACCCGCTCGAGGAGGTCGGCGCCGAGCTCGCCGGCGAGCTGTACGCCGACGCGCGCCACGAGGTGCCGATGCTGTCGCTCGAGAAGGCGACCACGGACACCGAGCTCGACGCGTTTCTCGCGCGCTTCCCGGATCAGGCCTTCGCACTGTGGCCGAAGTTCGACGGCCTGTCGGTGTCGGTGCTGTATCGGGGCGGCCGGCTGGCTCGCGCGGCTACCCGGGGGAACGGCGAGGTAGGACAGGACGTGACCGTCAACGTCCGCGGCGGCGAGGTGCACGGAATGCCGGAGGTGCTGCCCGAGCGGATCGACTGCGAGGTCCGGGGCGAGGTCGTGATGTTGCGCTCCGACTGGCGCGCGTACAACGCCGCCCACGAGGACAAACCGCTGGCCAACGCGCGTAGCGCCGCCGCGGGCACGCTGCTCGCGAAGGACCGCACCAAGGTCGCCGAACGGCCGGTGACCTTCTACGCGTTTGACCTGATCCGCCTGAGCGACGGAGCGGCCGAGCGCACGCTCGCCGAGGAGCTCAGCGGGCTCGGCTTCCTCGTCGAGGGCTACGCGGAGTCGCGCGACCCCGACGCGATCCGCGCGTACATCAAGCACATCCTCGACCGCCGGCTCGAGGTCGACTACGAGCTCGATGGCATCGTGATCAAGCTCGTCGACCGAGCCGCGTACGAGGCCGCCGGTCAGACCAGTCATCACCCGAAGGGCGCGATCGCGTTCAAGCCCCCGCCCGAGGTGGCGGTAACGCGCCTGCTCGAGGTCGACTGGACGCCGGGGAAGACCGGTCAGCTCACGCCGCGTGGGCGGGTCGAGCGCGTGTTTGTCTCGGGAACGCACATCGAGCACGTGAGCCTTCACAACCTCGCGGTGATCGAGGCGCGCGACATTCGCGTCGGCGACCGCGTGTACATCCTGCGGCGCGGTGACGTGATCCCGTTCGTCTCCGGCGTCGTCGATCCCGCGGAGCGTGACGGCAGTGAGCGAGCGATCGAGCCGCCGGATACCTGCCCGTCGTGCGGCGCGCCGCTCGTGCTTGTTGGTGAGTCACGGGTCGTGATGTGCGAGAACACGCAGGGGTGTCCCGCCCAGCGCCTGCGCCGATTGATCCACTGGTGCTCGCGCGCGGGCGCCGACGTCGAGGGGCTGTCCGAGGCCAGGCTCGAGCAGTTGCTCGACGCCCGGCTCGTGTCCGCACCGTCGGACATCTACCGCCTCGGCTACGACCCGCTGATGCCGGACGGAAAGGCTCGGTTCGAGGGCTGGGGCGAGCGGTCGGTCCGCAACCTGCTGACGGCGATCGAGCGGAGCAAGGCGGTCGGGCTCCGGCGGGCGCTCGTCGGGTGGTCGATCCCGCTGACCTCGGAGGGGACGGCGAAGCGGATCTGCCGGCACGGCTACGAGTCGATCGAGCAGCTGCAGCGCGCCACCGTCGAGGAGCTATGCAAGGTCGACGACGTCGGCCCGGTCGTCGCGGAGGCGCTACGCAAGTTCCTAGAGCAACCGGCCACCCGGGCAGAGATTGCGGCGCTGCGTGAGCTCGGGGTCAGCCTCGACGTGCGCGACGAGGACCGGCCGGTTCATGCCAGCTCCGATTCCCCGTTCGCCGGCAGGACCGTGGTCATCACCGGCACGCTGTCGGTCGACCGAAAGGAGTTCCAGGCGATGCTCGAGGCCGCCGGCGCCAAGGCCTCGGGGTCTGTTTCGGCCAAGACCGATTACCTGATCGCGGGCGAATCCGCGGGCTCGAAGCTGACCAAAGCGCAAAGCCTCGGCGTCGCCGTGCTCAGCGAGTACGAAGCTCGCGCGCTCCTCGGCGAGTAGCCCCTCGAGGAGTTAGATTCCTCGCACCACTAAGCCCCGGGAAGGACCAACATGCCCGAGCCCACGACCTTGCGAGCCCTCGCCGGCTTGCCCGCAACTCCGGCCAGCCTGGCGGACTCGACGCTCGTCATGATCGACTGCCAGAACACCTACACGCGCGGTGTGATGGCGCTCGACGGCGTGGACGCCGCTCTCGATGAGGCGGCCAAGCTGCTCGAGCGGGCGCGCGCGGCCGGCATCCCGATCATCCACATTGAGCACGACGACGGCGACGGGTCGCTCTACGACATCCGAGCCGAAATCGGCCAGATCGTCGACCGGGTGGCACCCCAGGGTGACGAGACGGTAATCGTCAAGAACTTTCCGAACTCGTTCGTGCAAACCGAACTCGACGATCGCCTGAAGGCAGTATCAGCGAGGAATCTCATCCTTGCGGGGTTCATGACCCATATGTGCGTGAACTCCACCGCCAGAGGCGCCTTCAACCTCGGCTACGCGCCCACGGTGGTCGCCGGCGCGACAGCTACCCGTGCGCTTCCGGGCCCGGCGGGCGTGGTGTCCTCCGAAGCCCTTCAGGCGGCGAGCCTGGCCGCGATCTCCGACCTGTTCGGCATCGTCGTCCCCGATGGCGCCGCGATTCCCGACTGAGCTCGCTGCCACGATCAATTTCGTCAACTCGTCGAAGGCGGAGGCGTCGATCTACTGGCTGTCATACACCGGAGTGCGGGAGTTGTATGAAACTCTCCCGGTCGGCCAGCGGACCGCACAGTCGAGCTACGTCGGTAACAGATGGGTCGTACTGGAGTCTGGCGCGCGCACCGGGATGACCGTGGCGAAGGCCGGCACGCACACGTTCGTCATCGACTGACCCGACCTGCGAACCTCTTTGACCCTTGACCGGGTCAGACGCTAAATGAGCAAGTTTCTCGACCGAGCGCGGTTCGAGCGCGACCATCAGTGGGCGCCGGAACACATGTCCGGCTATCTCGACGATGATCTCGCCGCGCGCGCACGAGCGCGAATGGAGCGCCACCTCGCCGAGTGCGCTGACTGCCGTCGCTTGCTCGCCAGCCTACGCGCGGTCGTGGGCGGCCTGCGCCGCCTGCCGACGCCGGGCGGCGGCCTCGACGCGGTCCAGATCGCTGCGCTGGTGCGCGGGCGGTTGGACGAGCCGCCGCCAGATTGACTGAACCGTTGTGCCGACTACGTGGGTCAAAGAGGGCATGAACAAGAACATCGATACCCAGAACCAGACTGACTCCACCCGCGTCGAGAAGACCGAGGCCGAGTGGCGCGAGCAGCTGACACCGGCTCAGTACGACGTGCTGCGAGGGAAGGGAACCGAGCGGCCGTTCACCGGCGCTTATGTGCATGAGAAGCGTGACGGCGCGTACCGCTGCGCCGGGTGCGGTGCCCAGCTGTTCTCTTCCTCGACGAAGTTCGAGTCCGGCACCGGCTGGCCGAGCTTCACCGAGCCCGCCGACCGAGCCAACGTTGAGCTCGTCGACGACTACAGCTTCGGCATGCACCGGATCGAGGTTAACTGCGCAGCGTGTGGCGGGCACCTTGGTCACGTGTTCCCCGACGGTCCCGGCGCGACCCGGGAGCGCTACTGCATCAACTCCTGCTCGCTCGAGTTCGACGAGAGCTAGAGCAGTTCCGCCGCCGGCGGCGGCACGTTCGCGTGCCGCCCGCCGAGCAGGCGGTATAAACGAGCCGGTGACCGGCGGGCCGAGGTCCGAGAATGAGCTGATTCGGAGGGCCCGCGGCGGCGACGAGGAGGCGTTCGCCGAGCTGGTCATGCTCCACGCCGACCGGGTGTACGGGGCGCTTCGTCGGTTTGGGCTCGATCCAGCCGAGGCCGACGAGGTGGCCCAGGAAGTGTTCCTCCGCGCCTGGCGCGGCCTCCCGCGTTTCGAGGGGCGTGCGCAGTTCTCAACCTGGCTGTACCGGATCACTTTCAACGAGGCACAGCGTCGGCTGAGCCGCCGCCCGCCTCCCCGGGCCGACGGCGGTCTAGATCGCGAAGACCCGATCGCGTCGTTGCCGGCATCGCCGAACCTCAGCCCCGAGGCGCAGACGCTCGATCATGAGTTCGAGCGAACGCTCGAGCTTGCGCTGGACCAACTCCCCATGGAGTGGCGCGCCGCGGTCGTCCTGCGAGATATCCAGGGGCTGTCCACGCACGACGCGGCCGAGATCGTCGGGGTCGGCGAGGCCGCGTTCAAGAGTCGGCTGCACCGCGGCCGGATGCAACTGCGCGCCCTCCTCGAGCCATACCTTCGGCTCGAGGAGGGCTGACGCGGAGGCGCTCAGGCGGCGTCTACCGCGACGGACTGCTCGAGGCCGAGTGCGAGCTCGAGCGCGTCCTTCGACTGAGCGCCGATCGCCTCGGCGACCCGCTCGCCGTTTCGATACAGCACGACGAGCGGGATGCTGCGTACGCCTGCCTGCGCCGCCAGCGCCGGCTGCTCGTCCACGTTCACCTTCCCGACCTTGATCGTGCCCGCGCGCTCCTGCGCGATCCGATCGATCACGGGGCCCAGCAGGCGGCAGGGTCCGCACCAGGGCGCCCAGTAGTCGACGAGCACGGGTACGTCGGAGGCAAGTACCTCCTCATCGAAGTTGGATTCAGTCAGTGTGATCGCGTCTGTCATGCGTTCTCTCTTTTCGGGTGTAGGCTGCTAGCGAAGCGTGGTGGCGCAGACCGCGCCGCCGTGCTTCTCGAAGTAGCGCTGGTGGTAGTCCTCGGCGTCGTAGAACGGCGAGGCCGGGACGATCTGGGTAACGATCTGCCGGCTCAGGTTCACCTGACGGCTCTCGCGCGAGAACATCGCCCGTCGCTCCTGGTCGGCGTCGTGGAAGAAGATCGCCGAGCGGTATTGACTGCCGAGATCCCAGCCCTGCCGGTTCGGGGTGGTCGGGTCGTGGATCGACCAGAACACGCTCACCAGCTCGTCGTAGCTGACTCGCGCGGGGTCAAACCAGACGTCCACCGCCTCGGCATGGCCGGTTCTATCCGAGCAGACCTGCTCGTAGGTGGGCTCGGCGGTCGTCCCGCCGGTGTACCCAACCTTCGTCGCCACAACTCCCTCGATCTCGCGGAATGAGGCCTCGACGCCCCAGAAACAGCCCGCGGCGAAGGTCGCGCGCTCCAGCCCCTCGAACTCGGGACGATCGAACGGCGCCGTGGCGCTCGGGCTCTCAAGGTCATGGTTCATAAGTCTTGTCCTTTCTTCTGTCATCACGCCCACTCAGACCCTCGGCGGCGCAGAAACGGTTCGGCCCCGGTGTTGCCAGAACCGCGCGCGAGTGGTAAACCAGCCGGTCAGTAGCTGCTCGTGCGGACGAGGAGCGCCCCGAGGCAGATTCGACCGGAGGAGAGGAGCAACACATGTCGTTCAGCGAAGACCCCACCCAGGGCATCGAACAGGGCGCGACGGGTGGCGAGGACCCGGCCGGAAGCGGTGCGGCGGACTCGACGGCTGACCCGTCGGGAGGCATCGAGGTCGGCGAACAGTCGTACGAGGACCCCAGTCAAGGTTCCGAGGTGGGCGAGAGCGCGTCCGAAGACCCGACCCAGGGCGACGAGCTGGGAGCGGCGGCGGGCGAGGACCCGATGGCGCCGTCGACCTGAGCGCGCGCCGGGAGCGCGCCGGGGCCGCCGCCCATGGCGTATGTTGCGCGAAGCGTGTCCGGCCCCGAACCGCAGCCGATCCTCAGCATCCCGACGGAAGCGGCGATCTTCCTGGTGCTAACGGTACGCCCGGGCTCCGAGGCCGAGGTCGGGACCGCGCTGGCCGACGTGTCGGGACTCAAGCGCTCGGTGGGGTTCCGCGTGCCCGAGGCGGAGCTCACATTGGTGGTCGGGATTGGCGCAGCCTTATGGGATCGGCTGACTCGCCGTCCCCGCCCCGCGGACCTGCATCCCTTCCGCGAGCTCAACGGGGCACGGCACCGAGCGGTCGCGACGCCGGGCGACCTGCTGTTCCACATTCGGGCCCACCGATTCGACCTGTGCTTCGAACTGGCCCAGCGACTCACCGAGCGGCTTCGCGGACTTGTAGACGTCGTTGACGAGGTACACGGATTCCGGTCCTTCGACGAACGCGACGTGCTCGGGTTCGTCGACGGCACCGAGAACCCGGAGGGCCAGGCCGCGAGCGAAGCTGTCCTGATCGGCGACGAGGATGCCGCCTACGCCGGCGGTAGCTACGTGATCGTCCAGAAGTACGTCCACGACCTACGCGCCTGGGACGCGCTGTCCACCGAAGAGCAGGAGCTCGCGATCGGGCGCACGAAACTCAACGACATCGAGATGCCCGACGAGGACAAGCCGCCGAACTCCCACCTCGCGCTCAACGTGATCGAGGGCCCCGACGGCGAGGAGCGCCAGATCATGCGCTTCAACATGCCGTTCGGCCACGTCGGCGCCGAGGAGTTCGGCACCTACTACATCGCGTACGCGCGCACGTCCGAGTTGATCGAGTTGATGCTCACCAACATGTTCATCGGAGACCCGCCCGGCAACACCGACCGCATCCTCGACTTCTCCACGGCCGTCACCGGCACGCTGTTCTTCGTCCCGTCCGGGGAGCTGTTGGAGGGCCTCGCACCCGACGACGAAATCGCCGCGGCCGACAGCGACTCCGACGCCGGCGAGCCCGACTCGCCGGCGGACGGCGATTCCGACGCTGGCGCCTCCGGCGATCCGGCCGAGCCCGGCGACGGGTCGCTCGGCATCGGCAGTCTGCGACCTGCATAACACGACTCAGCCGCCAGCCGCCAGCCGTGGCCTCGGCCCGGGGGCCGGGGGCCGGGGGCCGGGGGCCGGGGGCCGGGGGCCGTGGCGGACTATGCGTGTGACTGGCGTGCGCAACTCGCCAAACCTGCCTGCGGATAGCCGCGGCGGTCAGATAAGCGCCCCCGCGGCGCTTATGTCACCAAAGCGGTCGGCTCGAGCCGGGTTTGGCGAGTTATGCACGCCCTCTGACCGCGCACCCGCCGACCCGAACCGTGTTGCGACCCGGTCCGTTCCACGATCCAGACAGCGGGTCTCCGAGATCCGGGCTGAACAAGACGGCAACGGACGACGGCGAGCTTGGCGTTGCCGAGTTGCCCACGATAATCACGCCCTACACGGCAAGGCCGGCGAGGAGCGCGGCGAGTGTCGCGTTCTGCAGGTTCCGGATCGCACCGCCCCCGCCCTCTTCGGCGGGCTCGGCCGGCGACCACCTGCAAAGTCTGACAACGGAGCCGCCCAGCGCGCACCGTGTCATTCCGCGCACGCCCCACATGCGCGGACCGACACGGTCCGAATCGCCGGGACCGAATGTCAGACGGCGCACGCTCAGACGGCCGGCCTCACGAAAGGCCCGTCACCGAAGCGTGGCGCGCAGCACGATCGTCCCGGGCGCATCCATTTGTCCCGGCCCCGGGGGCGGCCGCGACCGCGATCTGACGCCCGCGGACATCGGCCGGAAGGTCGTAGGACTTCAGTATCTCATCGTGCTTGACGCTCACCGCGCCGAGCGCAGTAGCCCCGCCTTGCGGGCCCACCAGCCAGACGCCGTAACGGCCGGGCTTGAGCCCGAAGGCGAACAGACTGACCCCACGCTGGCCGTCGTGCGTGAGCTCCCACACCCGGCCGCTCGCGCGCGACCCAGATCCCGGCGTTGCGATGAGCGGAAGTTGTGCCGTCGCCGTGGCCAGCGGCGCGTTCGGGTTGCGACCCTGGCTCTCGCCGTGCTCGGAGGTGGCGGTCACGAGCGACCAGGGCCTTTCCGAGCGCGCTGACGTGTACCGGTAGAAGGCTGCCGATGTCGGGCGTCAGCGAGGCGTCGTCCGGGCCGGGCACGTGGTGAACAATCAGAACGATGTGGAGCAGGGCGGCGCCGACCTGGTATTTCCCCGAGTCGCTGTCCTGCTCGAGTCCGGGACATGCTGCGCCTACCAACCGACGGCTCCACACTCGTGGACCGCGTTAGGTAGAGGCCATCAGCGACCGCAGCCGCGCTCCGAGCGAGCCTCATCGCTCCTCCTGAGGCATACCGCGACCGCGCGCAGATCAGAACCGATGGCGGGCGAGGCGGAGTCCGCCGCGCTGACGCTTCCCTTCGGCGAGCGACGCCATCGCCGGCACCATCTCGCTCGTGACCAGCCCTCCCTCGTCGGTCAGCGCATCGACGATCTCAAAGGAATCCGCGATCCGCTCCGGCGTGTCGACGATGATCGTCACGACGGGAACGTGGCGGCGCAGCTGCAGCAGTCGATCGCCGTGAGGCGCGTGGTCGCCGTGGAAGCCCCACACCCCGCGCAGGCAGGTCGCTCCGCTCGCGCCGCTCTCGCGCAGGCGGCGGACGAGCGCCACATGCAGCGGGCTGCGGCCGTGGCGCGCTTGCTCGGACGCGTACACCATCAGTTTCTGCCACATCGCCAGACCCTGCTCATCCGTCGCCGGGAGCGGCGTCGGTGGGGAGAGGAGCTGGCCGTCGCGCTTGCACACCGTCACCCGCTCGAGCGTGAGCAGCGGGCGCTCCAGCAGCCCGCCTAGCTCCGGCACCACCCGGCCGATCTGCTCGCCGGTACCGACCGCGATGATCATCATCGGCACCTCCGCATTGCGCCCGAAGAACCGCGCCCGCTGGCGCACGCCGTGGGCGGTCCCGTCCACCCCGAGGAGCGCCGTCGCGCCGGCGATGCCTCGACGTTGGAGCAGGTCGCACACCGCGACGAAGGCCGGAGCGCCGGCGACTCGCTCTTGGCGCCCGACGTAGATCGTGAGCTTGGTGGCCTCGTGCAGTTCCTCCGGCAGCGCTACCGCTCCCACCTCGCCGGTCAGCATCCGCGCCCGCTCGAGCGTGATCAGCCCGTGGCGCTTGATCGACACGACCTCATCGAGAAGCCGTTCGATCCGCGGCCGAGTGTCGACGGCGATCGAGACCAACGGGAGATCCTCCGACAGCGTGAGGATCCGGTCCGTACGGAGGTGGTGCTTGAGCCCGAACCCCTCTGCGCCGCGCAACATCACGCTCACCTCGACCTCCCTGCGCCCGTACAGGTCGAGCAACGCGTCGGCGACGAACTGGCCCTCGGTCCGGTGGCGCTCGCTGAAGTACGTGGTGAGCTTCAGGCAGTCGTCGTTCACACGTGAGCTCCGATGAAACGACCGAGCGCGGCCGCCCCGACACCGACGACGAGGCTAATCACGACGTTAGCACCGGCGAGAAGCAGCTCGCCGTCCTCGACGAGGCGCTGGGTTTCGAGCATCCAGGTCGAGAACGTCGTGTAGGAACCGAGCGTCGCGGTGCCGGCGAGCAGGAGGCGGGTGCCGGTGAACCCGAGACCGACGAGGAATCCGAGCAGCGTTGCCCCCGTCAGGTTGACGACCAGGGTGCCGAGTGGGAAGTCGCGGCCCGTACGGGTGGCGACGATGGCGTCGACGAAGAATCGGCCGAGCGCGCCGATTCCACCCAGGAGACCGACCGCGATCCAAACGGGAAGGCTCACGCGATCGTCCTCGCTCGGCGGACGTACGAAGTCGCAAGATGCACGCTGCCGTAACCCAAGATCACGCTCGAGGCCGCGTAGGCGATCGCGAGCCCGTAGCGATGCGCATCGACCATCGTCAGCAACTCGACTTGCATCGTCGAGAACGTCGTGAAGGCGCCGCAGAACCCCGTTCCGAGCAACGGGCGCCGATAGGCCGAGAGCGGCAGGCGCTCCTGCAGGCGCGTGGCGAAATAGCCGAGCAGGAACGTGCCGAGGATGTTCTCCGCGAACGTGACCCATGGCCATCCGGGGGCGGCGCCGGGGTGCGTCTGGTCGAGCGCGACGCGCAGCAGAGCGCCGACGACCCCGCCGGCGAAGATGGCCGCCAATTCGCGTCTGTCCCGACCCGGCACGGGTCGAGATGCTAATTGGCGCGGGCGGTCTCGACGGCCGTGCCGAAGATCTTGCGGTAGGAGTCCTCGCCGTAGCTGGTCGGCAGCGGCGCCGCCTCGGACAGCTTGAATGGGCGCGCCCCGTCGGATCCCCGCTCGGCGCGCAGGAACAAGGCGGTGTCGAGCTGCTGCCGGTAAAAGCCGTCCGCCAGATCGAACATGTGTGTCACGAACAGCACCTTGATGTCCCGTTCCAGCAGCGCGGTCACAACCTGGCGCGCTATCTGTGAACCCTCGCGCTCGTTCGTGGCCGCAAACGACTCGTTGCACAGAAGGACACAGCCCGAGGTCAGATGGTTCGCGATCTTGCTCATGCGCGCGAGTTCCTCGTCGAGCTTCCCGCTCTCCATCGCTTCGTCCTCTTCGCGCTTGTAATGCGTGAACACGCCGTCGCACACGTTCACGCGGAACGACTCGGCGCCGACGAACATCCCGCATTGGGTCATCAACTGAGCCAGCCCGACGCTCCGCAGGAACGTCGACTTACCACCCTGATTGGCGCCGGTGATCATCACCAGCAGCTTGTTGTCAGCGTCGACGTCGTTGCCCACGACATGCTGACCCATGGTCAGCGCCAGGCACACGTCGAACAGGCCCTGGGCCGACAGCGCCGGCGCTCCTGCGGCAACTGGGACGGGCAACGCGGTCGGCTCGTCCTGCTCGTCCAGTCGAGCTTTGAGATTCAGACAGCCGACGTAGAAGCCGATCTCACATCGGAGCAACGTGAAGAAGCTGTGCACGTGGTCAACCGCCTGCATCAATGCGTTGGCTACCAGGTTCACCGCTCGGTCCTCGAGTTCTCCCAGCGCCCTGAACCCATTCTGGTCGCGCTCGGGGATCGTGAAGCTGTAGCCAGACCGGTCGAACATCCGCCCGAGCAACCCTTGCTCACGAGCGCGTCGGAGCCTGTACCGCTTGCCCTTGTTTCCGGCGGCGAGCTGCGCGCTGATGAGGATGCCGCCCTCCAGCTTGAGCGACTTCAGATGCTCCTCGACAACCCGGAAGTAGTCCTCGTCCAGCTCGTCTGCGAGCATCGCGAAGAATCGCGTCAGTCCGGGGGAGCTGAACTTTCGGGCGTGCTCATCGGTCATCTGGCGCAGCTGCCTGAGAAAACCGACGAACAGCTCCATCTTCGCCACCGAGGTCGACAGCATGGTCCTCGGCGAGTCCCTGAGGATGCCCACCCACAGCTTCTTCTCGGCCGTGAGCGCCTCGCCCGCCAGGTCGTAGAGCCCTCGGACGATCTCGGGCTGCGTAAGGCAGTCGGTCAGGACCTGCTGGCGGTAACCGATCGCCTCGGGCTCGGGCAAGCTCAGGAGCAGCCCGCGCTTTGCGATGTCGAACAGGAAGCGGTCGCCGGCGGCCATCGTCGCGAGCATCGTGTCGAGCTCGAGGTCCCGGGTCAGCGCGTCCGCGTTCGGCGGCAGCTCGCTCTCCATGTCGAAGTCCGAGTCCGTGTGCATCAGGAATGCCTTCATTCGGCAATCCGTTTGCTCAACGCCGCGTACGTAAGCCCGTACTTCTCGGCGATCGCCGCGGCGTAAGCCAACCCGTTGGCCCGCTTTCGCACCACCTTGTAGGTGCGCACGGCGGGATCGTCGGGCACGACGGTGCTCATCATGCTGACGGTGGTCGGCCCGAGCCTGGATAGCTCGTCGACGAAGGTCACGAACACGCACAGAGCATCGAGGTCGATGATCCGCCGCATGACCTCCGTGCCCACGGCCAGTGCATCACGCAACGTGGTCGAGCCGAAGCTCTCGTTCATGATCAGCACGCTGTCGCCGGTCGCGTGCGCGAGGATCTCGTGAATTCGGAACAGCTCGTCCTCGAACTTCCCACGGAGCGTCTCGATGTCCTCCTCGCGCTCGAAATGGGTGAAGATCCGGTCGGCTAGGAACAGCCGCGCCTCCTCACCGGCTACGGGCAGGCCGAGGCCGGCGAGGTAGTGCAGCTGCCCGAAGGTCCGCGCGAACGTCGTCTTGCCGCCGTTGTTCGGGCCGCTGACGACCAAGACCCGTTCCACGTCGGTGAGGTGAAAGTCGTTTGTCACCACAGCGACCTTGTCCCCGGTGAGTTTGCTGGCCAGCGCGAGATCGAACGTGTCGGTGGCCCGTATATCCTTGGAACGCGCCGACACCCGGGGATACGAGAACGCCAGACCGTTCGCCTTGAGCGGGGCGATGTGCTCGAGGTAGGCGAGGTAGAACTGGACCTCGCGGTCGAACCTGCCGACCGTATCGTCGAGATATCCCTGATTCTGCGCGCAGCACTGCTCGAGCCTTGCGAATGTGTCCGGATGAAGCCTCGCCACCAGGTCGAGGATTCGCGCTTCGACGTGGTTCATCGCCGCCCAGTCCGGGATCTTCACTCGGTAGTCCTTCAGCGGCGCTTGTTTGAACTTCGCGAAGATCCGGTCGACCTGCTCGCTCATGTCCGGCTCTCCGTCGTAGCGATCCACGCGGACGCGGTTGCCCCTGATGTGCACCGAGTAACTCACCGACGCGAGCTCGTCCACCACCGACTGCGTTTCCACGACGAGCGAGGTGAACCTTTCGGATGCGACGTAGCCGGTCAGATACTCACGTAAGCCAACGAACCCGCGCGAGCGCACGTCGACGCTGGCGAGCTGCTCGGCGAAAGCGGCCACCGAGCGGCAGTAAGTGACGAGCGCCTCGACGAACCACCGCTGCTGCTGGAGGACGTGGTGCAGCTTGGTTTCCACAGCCAGGTGCTTGCGCATCTGGCGCATCCCGTCGGCGAATCCTCGGACCGCCTCGAGCACCGGCTCCCGCTCGAGGTCGTGAAGCACGTGGTGTCGGTAATGGACTGCCTCGACGTCATGCAGAGGGCAGTGGAAGAACGGCGCGAGTTCATACTCCTCACGTCCCGCCGTAACCGAGGTGACGATCTGGTCTAGATGTAGGTCACCGAAGCATGCAGGCGCGTCCACGGCCTCGGCGCCGAGCGTGTCCTGCACGAACAGGATGCTGCGGAACGACCTGGCTGTGGCGTGGCGATCAGTGATCAACGAGCTTCCACCGTTTCTCCGTTGCGGTAGAAGCCATCAGCCGGGTCCGGCAGTTCAGGCGGGCCTCATCGCCTGGGGTCCATGATACGTCACTATTGCGCGAGACCATGGCCAAGACCGAAAGCTCGACGCAGCCGCTTCGCGCCGCCGCGGTCGTGGCTGGGATCACGGCCGCAGCCGCGGTCGTCGGCGCGGCGGCTCGGGGTCCGCTGTCGCGATCGACCCCGATTGATGCCTCGTCGGCGAGCGCGCCGGTCACCGCGCTGTCCTTCCTGTTGCTCGGAGCCGGGACCGTCGCGCTCACGGCGCTGGGTATCCTCATCTTCAGGCAGCGCCGCCGCAAGAACGACCCCGAGGACCATGCGTCCGAGCCGCCTGAGATCGCCTGGATTTGGAAGGTTGTGGCGATCCTCGCGCCGTTCGCGCTCGGCGCGGCCTTGATCCTCGCCGCGGTCACCGGCAGCAAGAAGCTCCCCGTCGGATCCGATCTGGGTGGAGGATTCGGCGCAGGCTTTGGCGGAGCATCGGGGCGCGCCGCGCCGGCGACCAGCGGGCGGACCGGCTACGTCCTGCCAGCCTGGCTGCCCTGGACGATCCTGGCGATCGTGCTTGTGGCGATTCTCGCGGGCGTAGCGGTCCTCGTGCTCCGCCGCAGGCGAGCGCCGGCCGATGCGCCCGAGCCGGCCGCAGCCGGCGAGGCGGTAAAGGCGGCGATCGCCGCGCTCCAGGCCGACGCCGATCCACGCCGGGCGGTGATCGCCGCATATGCGGCTATGCAGCGGACGCTCGCCGCGCACGGTCTCGTGCGCTCGCCGTCGGAGGCGCCGCGCGAGTTCTTGCGACGCGTTCTGGTGGCGAACAGAGCAGCCGAGGAGGACGCGAGCACGCTGACCGGCCTGTTCGAAGAGGCCCGGTTCAGCACGCACCCGATCTACGAGAGCGCGCGCCAGCGGGCGCTCTCCGCCTTGCGCTCGCTGGAGCGCCGGCCCGACGTGAGTGCCGCGTAGTGACTCTGCTCGCGGAGATCGCACTCGTCGTGATCGCGGCCGTCGCCGTCGCAGTGTCCGTGGCGTTCGTGCCGGGCGCGCCGGCCCACCGGCGTCGGGCGTCGGTGCGAGAGCCCGCGCGACCGGGCCAGTTGGTTGCGAACGAGCGGTTGGTCGTGATGGCCAGAACCAGCGCGCTCCAGGTACATGCGTATCTGCGCCCGATCCTGGTCGAGATCGCCACGCAGCGACTCGTCGCGAACGGGCAAGCGCTCGACCGGATGTCCGACGTCACCGGCCGGCGGATCCTCGGCGACGACCTGTGGGAGATCGTTCGTCCGGATCGCCCGTTTCCGGAGCACAGACACGATCCCGGCATCGCGGCGCCGGACCTCGAGGCAATGCTCGACGTGCTCGAGCGGCTATGAACGGCTCGCTCTCGCCCCGAATGCGGGGACTGCTCGCGCTCGGTGGGGCCGGGCTCGTGGCGGGGCTGGCCAGCGGGCACGCGGAGCTCGCGGTGCTCGGCACGCCCTTTCTCGTGTTCGTCGGGCTGGGCTTCGTGCTCGCCCACGAGCCGCACCTAACTGCGCACATCGACCTCGAACGCACCCGGTTGCTTGAAGACGAGCAGGTGACCGCGACTGTGACTGTCGTGAACGACGGGGCGCACGCCGCCGAGCTCGAGCTCGCATTGGTGCGCAGCCGCAACCTGGCGGTCGAGCCGGCGGAGCCGATCCTCCTGCATCTGGCGGCCGGGGCCACCGTAACGGTCGAGGTTTCCCTGCGCCCGGAGCGCTGGGGCGCCCACAGCGTGGGTCCGCTCTTAGTCCGGGCGCGCGACTCGCTCGGAGTCATGACGTGGAATCGACAACTCGGGGAACGCCTGGCGGTGCGCGCGTTCCCCCGCGAGCAACGGCTCCGCGAACTCGTCGCCCCGCTGCGGATGCAGCCGTTCCTGGGTGCGCACGTTGCACGCTCGCGCGGCGACGGGATCGAGTTTGCCGACACTCGGCAGTTTCAAACGGGCGACGTCGCGCGGCAGGTCAACTGGCGAGCGAGCGCCCGGCGAGGCACTCTGCACGTGACCGACCGCCACCCCGAGCAAGCCTCCGACGTCGTGGTCCTGCTCGACACGTTCGAGGAGGCGCGGGAGGGCGCGCGCGGGACGCTCGATGCCGCGGTCCGCGCCGCCGCGACGCTGGTCCGCGCGCATCTCGCACGACGCGATCGGGTTGGGCTCGTCGACTTCGGCGGCACCCTGCACTGGCTCGAGCCCGCGTTCGGGACCTCGCAGCTGTACCGGATCATCGACGCACTGCTGTCGAGCCAGATCGCGTTCAGTTACGCGTGGCGAGCCGTCGAGAGCATCCCGCGCCGGGTCCTACCGCCCGGCGCTCTGATCCTCGCCGTCACACCGCTTCTCGACGAGCGCTCGATCCGACTCGTCACCGATCTGCGCATGCGAGGCTGTGACCTCACCGTGATCGAAGTGTCGCCGCTCGAGCACACGACGCCGGGGCCGACCCAATTGGACGGTCTCGCGTTCCGGCTCTGGCGGCTGCAGCGAGCAGCGCTGCGCGCGCGACTCGAGGCGCTCGGGATCGGCGTGGCCGTATGGGGCCTCGACGAGACGCTCGGGCCCGCGGTGGAGGGGGTGAACGCATTCCGACGCTCCGCCCGGCACGCCCTGCGCGCATAGCTACTGCGATCGCGGCGTTCGCCCTGGTCGCCGGGCTCGGAGCGACCGTCGCCGGCGACGCGGGCCGGTGGATCGCGCTGGCCTGGTTCGGCGCCGGCCTCGCCGCACTGCTCATCGCGTGCGGACTCGCGGCAAAGTCGTCCGCGCCGGTGCACTGCGGCGTCGCGGTGCTCGGGGCGATGCTGTTGCTCCGCCACTCCGACCGGCTCCTCCTGGCCCCGCTATACGGCGCGGGGCTTCTGCTCGTCGCCGAACTCGGAGTCAGGTCGATCGAGCTGCGAGGGGTCAGCCTGGTCGGCCCGCTGTCGATCGGGACGCGGCTTGGCGCCGTGGTCAGCGTCGCAGCGGTGGGTGTCTGCGGCGCGGCGTGCGTCGCGATCGCCGTGACCGGCGCGCCGGGCCGCTCGCTCGTGCTCACCGCGGCCGGAGCAATCGCGGTCGGCGCTGTGTGCGGCGCGCTCGCGCTCTCGGCCCGCCGCCGGTGACGCCTGGCGCGCGGCGCGGTCGTACCGAGAAGGCCCTCGGTATATTGCGTGCTCGCTTGCAGTGCGGCGATGGAGTTCGCCGGGCAGTGCGGCCGAACCGCCTTCGGGCTGATAGCTCCTACGCATAAAGCGTCCAACGCCCGCGTAGGAGTTCGGCTTCACCAAATCATGCTGCCGCCATGGGGAGTCCAGGTCTGCCAGGTGCTGGCGCTGCTCGTGTTCGCGCCCGTGATCAGCGGCGTGATCGCGAAGGCCGAGGCGCGCGTCCAGTGGCGGACGGGCCCGTCGATCTTCCAGCCGTACTACGACATCTGGAAGTTCTTCCGCAAGGAGTCGGTGCGGCCCGAGACGGCCTCGCCGTTCTTTGAGCTCGCGCCGCTGATCGCGTTCGCGTCGTACTGCTCGATCGCGCTGCTGATCCCGGTGCTGACCAACTTCCCGCTCCCGCTGGGCACGGCGGGTGACATCCTCGGCGGGGCGCTGCTGTTCGGGCTGGCCGGGTTCGTCACCGCGCTCGCCGGCGTCGACTCGGGCTCGGTCTACGCCGCGCTCGGCTCGAGTCGGACACAGTCGGTGGCGACGCTGGTCGAGCCGACGCTGATCTTCGTGTTCTTCACGGTGGCGCTGGTCACCGGGACTGACCTGCCCTACGCGCTCAACGCCACCCTGGCCCATTCGAGCTCGGAGTACTTCCGTCCCAGCCACCTGCTCGCCGCCGCGGCGTTCTTCGCGATGCTGCTCGTCGATACCGGCCGGGTGCCGATCGAAAGCCAGGGATCGACGCTGGAGTTCGGGATGATCGACGAGGCCCGCCTGTTCGAGCACTCGGGCCCGTCGATGGCGCTGTTCCGGTGGGCCTCGACGATGAAGCAGTTCCTGCTGTACGTCGTGTTCCTCAACGTGCTGGTGGTGCCGTGGGGTCTCGCGAGCAGCCGCACGGTCGGCTCGGTCGCGATCGGGCTGGGCTGGCTGCTGGTGAAGATGGTGGGGCTCGGGCTTGTCATGGTGATCATCGAGTCGAGCTTCGCGAAGCTCCGGTTGTTCCGGATCCCCGACTTCATGGGCGCGGGGTTCGTCCTGTCGGTCCTGGCCATCCTCGTCTTCTACCTGGCGAACGGCTGACGATGCCCGCCGCCCCGCACTACGACTTCGTCCACGCGACCGCGGCACTGATCGCGATCCTGGCGCTGCTCAGCGGCCTCGCGCTGCTCGCCGTCAAGCAGGTGCACGAGCAGGTGCGGGTGTACGCGGTGCTCTCCGCGTTCGCGGCGGCTTACACGCTGTTGGTCGGCGTCAACCGCGGCGACGCCGCATTGATCGTGCTTGCCGTCTGGACGGCCGTGATCAAGGTGATCGTGATTCCAATCGCGATCGACCGGGCGGTGACCAGACAGGTCTCCGAGCACGAGGTTCCGCTCGTGGTACAGGTACCGATGTCGCTGCTCATCGGCGTGACACTCGCCGGACTCGCCTACTGGTCGGCTGCCGCCCTCCCGATCCACGGCGCGCTGCTGCCGACACCCGCTCTCGGCATGCCCCTGTCACTCGTGCTGATCGGATTCTTCTTCATGATCACCCGGCAGAACGTGATCAGCCAGATCGTCGGGCTGCTCACGCTCGAGAACGGGGTGTTCGTGGCCACAGTCGCGATCGCGCCAGGACTGCCGTTCGCGATCGGCTTCCTGCTCCTCCTCGATCTCCTGCCCGCGGTCGTGTTCTACGGCGTGTTCGCGCGACTGATCGCGGCGCGCGCCAAGACCACAAGCATCGAGGACATGGCGGTGCTGCGCGGCTGATGGCGATCTGGCTGGTGATCATGCTCGCGCTGCCGCTGGCGGCAGCCGCGGCCGGGGTCGTCATCGGCGACCGTCCCGTCTCCGGCTGGCTGTCAACGGTGGCGGCGGTCGGATCGTTGGCGGCCGCACTGGTCGCGGTGTTCGCCGACGATGCCGTCCGCGGCCGGCACAGCCTGGGCAACACGTTCTTCGTGGACGGCCTCAGCGGCGTGTTCCTGATCGCAGTGGCGTTCGTGTACGCGGTCGTGGCGGCGTACTCGGTCGGCTACCTGCACCCGGCGATCGGTCACATCCGCCTGCGGCGGTGGTACTGGCCGCTGCTTGACGTGTTTGGGCTGGCGCTGCTGGCCACCCCGGTCGTCGCCAACCTCGGCGTGCTGTGGGTCGCGGTCGAACTGACGACCGTGGTGAGTGCACTTCTGGTCACCGCTGAAGGCTCGGACGAGTCGCTCGAGGCAGGCTGGAAGTACATCGTGATCGGATCCGCGGGCCTCGCCGTCGGGTTGCTGGGGATCGTTCTGATCTACGCCGCCGGCGTGCCGAGTCTGGGCGACCGTTACACACCGACGTACACGACTCTGGTCCACGTGGCCTCGCACCTGAACGGTCCGCTGGTGCGGGCCGGGTTTGCGTTTGTGCTCGTCGGGTTCGGTACCAAGGTGGGGCTCGTGCCCATGCACGCGTGGCTGCCGGACGCCCATTCCGAGGGCCCGAGCCCGGTCAGCGCGATGCTCTCGGGTGCACTGCTGGCCGCGGCGCTGTACGCGGTGTTGCGGTTCGGCGCAATCGCCCAACTTGCGGTCGGCCCGACCTACGTCCACGTGCTCCTGCTCGTGTTCGGCGGTCTGTCGCTGCTGCTCGCCGCGTTGTTCGTGCTCAGACAGAGCAACTACAAACGGCTACTCGCATACTCCTCGATCGAGCACATGGGAATCGTGTCGCTCGGGCTCGGCATCGGCGGTCCGATCGCGGCCTACGGCGCGTTCTTGCACGTGATCGTGCACGCGGCCGGCAAGACCCTTGCGTTCTTCGGCGCGGGCGGGGTGCTGAGCCGCTACGGGACACGCGACGCCGACAAGGTGCGCGGGGTCATCAGGCTGGCCCCCTTCACCGGCGTCATGGTGCTTCTGGGGGCGCTGGCGATCACGGGCGTTCCGCCGTTCGGGATCTTTCGCTCCGAGCTGCTGATCGTCACCGGCGGCTTCTCGCATTCGAGGTACGCGCTTGCCGGCCTGCTCGTTCTGTTGGTCAACGTCGCGTTCGTCGGGGTGTACCAGCTGTTTCACCGGATGGTGCTGTCGCCGGGCGTGGACACCCCGGCAGAGCGGGCGCGACTGAGGCGACCCGAGCAGCCCCTGATGGCCGCGGCGATGCTAGCGAGCCTGGCCGTCGTCCTCGTGCTCGGCGTGTGGATCCCGAGCCCGCTGAACCGGCTCCTGCACGCCGCGGCGAGCGTGATCGGAGCACGGGTGTGATAACGACGCAGGAGCGCGCCGTGGATGCCGATGGGCTGGCTCTCGAACTCCAGCGCATCGGCGGGCGGCTGATGATGCTGTTCGTCGCCGGCGGTTCGGGCCCAGACGACCGCGAGCTGCGCGCGATCGTGCGTGCGGACGGGGGGGTCACCGTCGTACGCACGCGCGTCAACGGCAACGCGTATCCGGCAGTCACACCACGCGTGCCGGCGGCGCACTGGTTCGAACGCGAGATCCACGATCTGTACGGGATCACCCCCGAGGGCCATCCCCGCCTCGAGCCGCTCGTCCGCCACGCGCCCGAGGAAGGCGAGGTCAGGCTGCCCGAGGAAGATGACGACGTACGGTTGGAGCATCGCGGCGCCGAGCGGCTCGGAGGACCGGGCGTGTTCGTGATCCCGTACGGACCCGTCCGCTCGGGCGTTTTCGAAACCGCGCAGTTCCTGGTTCAGACCGGCGGCGAGGATGTCGCCTACTGCGCCCAGCGGCTGTTCTTCAAGCGGCGCGGGGCCGAGCGGCGGATCTGCGAGGTCCCGCTCGACCAAGCCGTGCTCGTCGCCGAGCGCGTGTCCGGGACTTCCAGCGTGGCGCACGCGCTCGCGTTCTCACACGCCGTGGAGTCGTTGGCCGAGACCGAGGTGCCACCACGGGCGCAAGCCATCAGGCGAGTCCTGGCCGAGCTCGAACGCCTCTACAACCACCTCGAGGCGACCGTTCGCGAGTGTGAGGATGCCTCGCTGGCCGTCGCCCAGGCTCAGTTCGCCGTGCTCAAGGAACGACTGCACCGGCTCGCCGGCGCGGTGGCGGGCAACCGCTACCTGCGCGGCGCGGTCGTTCCCGGTGGCACGCGGCTCGACCTCGACCCCGGCGCGGTCGACCTGCTTCAAGTGACGTTGCGCGACTGGGAGCGCGAGTGGCGGCGCGTGCTCTCGATTCTCCTGCGCACGGACTCGTTCCTCGACCGTCTGGTCAGCACCGGCCCGCTCTCCGAGCAGGACGCTCGTGACTTCGGATGCGTCGGCCCGGTCGCCCGGGGCTCGCGCATCGACGTCGACACGCGGCGCGACCTCCCCTACGACGGCTATCCGACATTCGAGGTCGTGACCCATTCCGATGGGGACGCGATGGCGCGCATGGAGGTGCGCTTCCAGGAGGTTGACGCTTCCCTCGGCCTGATCCGCGAGGCGGTGGGGTCGCTCGCCCCGGGCCCGATCCAGAGCGTGCCAGGCCCGTTCACGCGCGAGAGCGCCCTCGGGGCGGCCGAGTCGACGCGGGGGGAGACGCTCTACTGGCTCGACGCCGGCGGCGAGCGGAGCGTCGGGTTCTGCAAGCTGCGGGCCGCGTCGTTCGTGAACTTCGGCGTGTTCAACCGCGTGTTCGATGCGCAGGTGCTGACGGACTTCTCGTTCATCGAGCACAGCCTCGGGCTCTCGCCGGCGGGGTGCGACGCATGATCCGCTGGTTTCTGCGCGGCGTGTCCCGTCCCCGGGTGACGACCCGTTATCCCCGCGGCGAGGAGCCGCCACCCGCGGGCTTCCGTGCTCGCGCGCTACTCGATCCCGATGCGGTCGGCCAGGAAGAGGCGTTGGCGCTCGCCGCGTCGTGCCTCCCGGGCGCGCTGACGGTAACGGACGGCGGGAGCCTGCGGCTCGACGGCAGCCGCTGCATCGGCTGCGGGCTGTGCGTGGCCGCGAGCGAGGGACGTGCGGTGGCGATCGATCGGGGCTATGAGCTGGCCGCCCGGAGTCGCGAGCGACTCGTCGTCGGCGGCGGCGGCCGGGAAGCCGACGTCGCGGCGGCGACCCTTACGGGACCTTTCCGTCGCTCCATGCACATCCGCCACGTCGACACGGGGTCGGACGGCGCGGTCGAACAGGAGATCGCGGCGCTGCTGAACCCGTACTACGACATGCAGCGGCTCGGCTTGTTCCTCACCGCGACTCCGCGGCATGCCGACGTTCTCCTGGTGACAGGCCCGGTGACGCGCCCGATGGAGGGACCGCTCCGACGTACCTACGAGGCGATGCCCGAGCCGCGGGTCGTGGTCGCTGCCGGGACTGATGCGTGTAGCGGGAGCATCTGGACCGGACCCGAGGTCCTCGGCGGCGTCGACCGGGTTCTGCGAGTCGACGTGTATATACCGGGCGACCCGCCCAGCCCGATTGCGCTCTTGCATGGGCTCCTGCTCGCCGCCGGGCGCGTGCGTGAAGCGGCGGCGCCACGCCTCCGCGACGAAGACAGCGGTCCGGTGGCGCATGCGGGAGGGGCGGCTGCGTGAGCGCGCTCGCGATTCTCTTGATCGTCGGCTGCGCCGGTCTTGCCGTGGCGTCGGCCCTGGCGGCCGGGCGCGCCGCCGTGGCGTGGCGAGTCGGAGCCGCCGTCGCCATCGGCGGCTCGCTGGCCCTGGCCGCGGCGGGATTTGTGGCCGTGTTCTCCGAGCAGTTGGTGTGGCGGCCGTTCTACTGGTTCGGCCTCGGGCGAGGCGGTGTGCACGTCGACCAGCTTGCCGGCCTGTTCCTGATCCTCACCGGCGGCGTGTCCGCGCTGCTGTTCCTGGCCGCCTCGACGGAGGGCCCCCGAGCGGCACGAGCGCTGCGCCCGATGCTCGTGCTGTGCGTGGTGGGCGTGATCGTGGTCGACAACGTGTTCGAGTTCCTGGTCCTGTTCGAGCTGACGGTGGTGGCGATCTATGCCTTGATCAGCGTGCGCTACGAGGATCCGCAGGCCCGGCGCGCCGCCGAGCTCACATTGACCCTCGCCAAGCTGGGCGGAGGGGCGGTGCTCGCCGGCCTCGTGTTACTCGGAGTCGACGGAGGCAGTTTCTCGTTCGAGCACCTGGCCGTCAGCGCTCCGCATCTCTCCGCGGCGGTCCGAGGCGTGTGCTTCGCGCTCCTGTTCGTCGGCTTTGCGGTGAAGGCGGCGCTGATTCCGCTGCAGACGTGGCTACCCGGCGCGTACGGTGGCGCCGATGCCGACAGTTCCAGTTTCGTCGCGGCGGTGTCACTGAACGTGGCGTTCTACGCGATGCTCCGCGTTTGGTTCGGATTCCTCGGTCACCCCGCCGTGTGGTGGGCGGTAGTCGCGCTGCTCGTCGGCGCACTGACGGCCCTGATCGGGATCCTCGGCGGCATCCTGCAGCGCGAGTTCCGGTTGTTCGTGGCGTACTCGTCGATCGAGAACTCTGGCTTGATCGTCACCGACCTGGGGCTTGCGCTGATGGGCAAGGCGCAGCACCGCCCCGGGCTGATTGGAGTGGGCCTGATCGCGGCGGCGTTCCAGATAACCGCCCATAGCGTCGCCAAGGCAGGCCTGTTCGCCTCGGTCGCGACCGTCGAACACAGCACGGGAACCAGCGACATGGAACACCTGGGCGGTCTGTACCGCCGGCTCCCGACGGCCGCGATCGCGACGCTGGTCGGCGGCGCCGCGCTCGCAGCACTCCCGCCGTTCAGCGGCTTCGTCTCAGAGTGGCTGGGGCTCGAGGCGCTGATGCAGGGCTTCCGCGTCAGCGGGACCGGCTCTCACCTGGCGATCGCGCTCGCGGGCGCGCTGGTCGCGCTCACCGCCGGCCTGGCCGCGCTTGCCTTCGTTCGCGCCACCGGGATGACGTTCCTGGGGATGCCGCGAGACCGCTCGATCGAGCCGCAGCCTGAATCGCGGCCCTCCCGTTGGGGGATGGGGTTGCTCGCGATCGCCTCGCTCGCGATCGGCGTCGCCGCGCCTTGGGTGGTCAAGGTTCTCGAGCACGGACTTGTGCCGGTGGGCGGCGCCACCGCGATCGGCCACATCAGCCAGCCCGGCTGGCTGATCGAGCCCGGATACCCACACTTCGCGAGCATCAGCCCGACCGTGCTCGCGCTGACGCTCATCGGTTTTGCCCTCGGCGCCGCGTGCATTCGTCGCGTTGCGAGCCTTCGCAAGGCCAGGCGGGTGCCGGTGTGGGCTTCCGGCGTAACGGTCACGGGGCGCCGCGTCCAATACACCGCGATCGGCTACGCGAACATGGTCCGCGTGATCTTCAACGTCGTCTACCGCGTCCGGACCCAGCTACGGACGATCGGCGATCAACGCTTCCCCGAGCGGCTCAGCATGATGCGAGCCGAGCCCCGCCTGTTCGATCCAGGGTGGCTTTACCGGCCCATCACCGGCGCCTTCACGAAGGCGGCCGACGCCGTGAGGAATATCCAGGCCGGTCCGCTCGGCCTGTACCTGCTGTACCTGTTGCTGGCGTTCGTCGCGCTGTTGCTCATCGCCCCGCGGCTGGGTTGACCGTCACCGCTGGTCCGGGTCGGTCGCCGGCACTGGCACCGTGGCGAGGAGTTCTCTGACGACATCCTCGGCCTGGATCCGCTGAACCCACAGCTCCGGACGGAGCGCAAGTCGGTGCGCGAGGGCGGGCACCGCCACGGCCTTGACGTCGTCCGGCACGACGAAGTCGCGCCCATCGAGAGCCGCCTTGGCCCGGCTCAGCTTCATCAGCGCGAGTGACCCGCGCGGGCTCGCGCCGACCTGGACGCTGGGGCTCTCGCGCGTGGCGCCAACGAGCGCCACGATGTAGCGCCCGACGCCGTCGGATACGTGCACGTCCTCGATCGCACGCTGCATCGCGATCAACTCGCCTCGGTCGACGACAGCTCGCAACTCGGCCTCGTCCTCGCGGCGCTCGAGGCGACGCTCGAGCATGTCCCACTCATCCTCGGCCGACGGATAGCCGACCTGCATCCGGATCAGGAAGCGGTCGAGCTGGGCCTCTGGCAGCGGATACGTGCCTTCGTACTCGATCGGATTCTGCGTGGCCAGGACGAGGAACGGCCGCTCGAGCGCGCGCGTACGCTCGTCGGTCGTCACCTGGCGCTCGGCCATTGCCTCGAGCAGCGCCGCTTGAGTCTTCGGCGGGGCGCGGTTGATCTCGTCGGCCAAGAGCACGTTGGTGAACACGGGTCCCGGGCGGAACTCGAACTCGGCCGTGCGCTGGTTGAAGATCGAAGCGCCCGTGACATCCGAGGGCATCAGGTCCGGCGTGAACTGCACGCGCGAGAACCGGGTGCCGGTCACGGTTGCGAACGATCGCGCGATCAGCGTCTTGGCCAGCCCGGGGTAGTCCTCGATCAGAACGTGGCCGTCGGCCAGCAGCGCGCACAGCGCGAGCTCCAGCGCCGGTCGCTTCCCGATGACGGACCGCTCGACCTCGTCGAGGACTCGGTTCGCGCGCGTCGCGACCTCCGCCAGCTCAAGTCGGTCGAACGTCTCGGTCACGCGGGTTCCGACTCGGGTCCGGGCACACTGGCCGGCGCAGAGCCCCCCTCGAACACCCGCCCGTCGATCTGGGCCAGCGCTCGTAGCCACGCTTGCTGCTCGTCTCCGCTGCGCTCGTGACGGTAAGCCCAGGCGTACTTGCGAGCGGTCTCGCCCACCTCCCAGGCGAGCACTCCGAGTCGCCCGTCCACGTGGCGTCGCGCCAGCCGGGCCGCCTGACCGTCGGAGATCTGCACGGCGTGCCGGAGGCACAGCCCGTGACTGCGCTCGTAGCGGTCACGCACCGTCGAGAGCCCGAGCGCCGCCACCACGAGATCGAGCTGCGAACGCTCGATTCCGTCGCGCGCGTTACAGGCCGGGCAGTAAGGCTTCGTGACGATCTCTCCTCGCACCGTGTCGAGCCCTTCCGCGAGTGCCGCTCGGCCCCGGCGGGCCGCGTCCGGGACGTCGCCCAGCCTTGCGAGCAGCCGCGTCAGCTTGCCAGTCATGGCCGTGCGTTTGTGCTCGATCGCGTGAGCGGCCAGCGCCCGGTCGACGAGCGCGAGATCGTGGAGATGCGCGGCGCACAGCTCCCCCGGGTCGTTCCGGAGCGACGGGTCGTTCTGCGCGGTGTGGTCGATATGCCAGCGAACGTAGCGACGCCCCGCCATCCCGGTCGAGAGGCACACGGGGCAGGCCGCGATCCCGAGGCGGTCGCAGAGCTGCTCGAGCGTCGAGCCGCCGTCGTCCGAAAGCGCCGGCAGCCGGCCGCGCCAGTGGGCACGGCGACGGGCGTCGTGATCGGAGCCGCCCAGCAAAGTGACGAGCCCCGAGTCCTCGCTTTCGGCAAGGCTCCGCAGGAGGCGGTCCGCGAGCAGGCTCAGGGTGGAGCGCTCGAGCGCGGGTACGGCGTCGAGGAAATGCGCAAGACAGATGCCGCCGTGCCCGGAGTACAGGCGTGCACGGTGCGGATCGCTCAGTCCGTCGACCACCATCTGGCGCGCGCGCTGTGCGCTGAATGCGGCCGCCTCGCAGGCTGGGCATGGCCCCGGGCTGGAGTTCGTCCCGCGCTGCGCGGCGGGCTCCGGCCAGCGCCTCTCGCATGACGATCGTCATCACGTGACCCTCACCGATCTCCTCGACGAGCCGGCGCGAGTGGACCGGACACATCCCCATGCTGGCGCGAAGCCGCGCCTGCACCTCGGCAACGCTGAAACTCTCGATCTGAAGCCAGGAGAAGTAGCTCCGCTCCGCCTCCTCGACGTATGCACATGCCGGGCATCCCGGCTGGCGAAGCAGCCGCTCGAGTTCGGACAGTACGTGCGATCCTGTGGACGGGGCGCTCACAGCCGCCTCATGATCTGCACCCTCAGTCCGTGCGTTCCTCCGAGATTTCAGAAAGCTCAGCTCATCACCTCCTGGTTGCGAAGGCCGGCCAACCGGGCCAGCCGTAGAAGCCATCAGCGCCAGGAAGCGCGGTCCAAGGCGAGCTTCATCGCCTGGCTCAAGGATAGTGGAGCCGGTCGGCGCGAATGCGGTCAGGCGCTCCCAAAACCGGGCGCAGCGCTGCGGCCGGTCTCGGCCGCGCGGACACGGCTGAGCGCCGCAACCGCAATCAGGGCGACGAGCCCGAGCCCCGCGGCGAGGTACGCGGCGCGGGGTGAGAACAGCATCGTCAGTGCGCCGCCCAGGACGATCCCAGCGCCCGGCGCGAGGGCAGCCATCGACTCGAGCACGGCTGCGACCGGCAGGCGGAAACGCTCGTCGACGAACTGGTGCACGGCGGTCTCGACCGAGGCCCACTGCGTCCCGTTGCCGATTCCGCCGAGCACGCTCGCCGCACAGGCGAGGAGCAACGTCGGGGCAACTGCGGTCCCGATGTACGCGACGGCGACCGCCGCCGTTGAGATCAGAATCGCTGCGTGGCCGACGCGGCGCGCGAGCCGTAGGTGCACGGTCGAGCCGATCACGGCGCCCGCGCCCCAACTCGCGAGGATCGCCGCGTACCCCGCCGGACCCGCGTGAAGCGAGCGCACCGCGTAGATGACGGTCACGGGAACGACGAGATAGAAGAAGATGAACGCGAGTCCCTCACCGAAGATCAGTACGCGGAGGGTGCCGTCGCCGGCGATGTAGCGCAGGCTCTCACGCACCTGGCGTCTGTTGTTGGTGCGGTCCGAGCCCGAGTCGTTGCGCACTCGTAACCCGGGGGTGCACGCGATCAGAATCGCTGCCACCAGAAACGACACCCCGTCGACGGCCAACGCTGTTGAAGGACCGAGGAGCGCGATCACGGCGCCTCCCAGAACGGGGCCGGCGACCGTGGCTACGGCAAGCGCCAGATTGAACGCGGCCTTCCCCTCGGGCATGAGGTCGTGCGGCATCAGCGTCGACGCTGTCGTCGCGCGGGTGACGGAGCGCGCGGCGAACGCGAGCGTCCCGTCGACGAGTGCCAGGACGAGGATCAGTGCAACTCCCACGTGTCGCGCCACCACGGCCAACACCAGGAAGAGGCACGCTTCGACCAGATAGCACAGAGGCAGAACCCGACCCGATGGAAGGGCGCCGATGCGGGCGACGAGAAAGGGACCGACGAGGCCGGGAACGAACTGGGTGGCCAGGAACAGCGCGGCAACCGCGATCGCCGATTTGGTCGTGCCGAGGACCACAACGGCCAGCGCCAGCGCGCCGAAGACGTCCCCCGCTCGGTTGATCACGTACGAGATCAAGAGGGCCCGGAACTCGGCGATCCGCAACGTCTTCCGCATCCCGGCCACGGATCAAGCCCCTCCGACGGCGACTTGCGGCCTCGCCAGTTCGCGAATCCGCTCCTCGAGCGCGAGCTCCTTCTCGAAGTCCGCGTCCTCGGTGTGGGTGAAGCCGATTCCCTGGCGCTCGAGGATCTCGATGAACAGCTCGACGAAGCCGCCGTCAAGCTGACTGCCGGCCACGTTGCGCAGCTCGGCAACCGCCTCGGAGCTCGAGATCGGCGGGCGATATGTATCGCGCGCGGTCAGCACGTCGTATGTATCGGCAACCGAAATGATCCTCGCGAGGGCTGGAATCTCGTCTGCACGCAGTCCCTGCGGATAACCGGTCCCGTCGACTCGCTCGTGATGCGCGAGGATGACCGCCGCGATCTTGTCGTAGCCCTCGATCCGGCGCACGAGCTCGGCGCCGTTGACCGGGTGCTGATGCACGATCTCGAGATCGGCCTCGCTGAGAGGGCTGTCGGCTAAGAGGATGCGGTCGGGAAACGCGAACTTGCCGATGTCGTGCAGCAGGCCGGCGGTGTGGACGATTCGAAGTTCGTCCTCCGAGCAGCCGGCGGCTTTCGCCACCGCGTACGCGTAGCGCGCGACGGCAGCCGAATGCCGCGCCGTGTACCGATCGCGCAGCGACAGGGTCCGAACCATCGTCACGAGCACGCCGAGCTGAAGCGACGCGAGCTGAATCGTGCGCTGCTCGAGTTCTTCGCGCCGTTGCTGGGAGTTGAGCAGCTCGACCATCAGCACGTAGAACGCGGCCAGGAGCACCAGGACGAGAATGAGAGAAACGCCGCCGGCGCGCACGTAGAACGTGGCCAGCGCACCGGCCAGCAGGTTCGGCGCCGTAATCCACGGCAGAGCCGGAACGAAGCTCTCGCGGAATTGGACGCCCATCGGCGTGCCGACGTGGACGCGAATCCAGATCGCCGCGAGCAGGAAGTTGAGCACGTTCGCGACACTCACCACGACCGCCACCACCAGCGCGAACGCGGCGCTCCCTCGCGCCACGCCCGCGTCGACGGCAGCCCGGATCGCCAGGCTCCCGAGCAGCACGTCGATGTACATGCCGAGGTTCCAGACAAGCGCCAATCGCCGGCCACGGAGCCGCAGCCCATCCGTCTGGATCGCCTGTGAAATCCGCGAAACGAAGCAGATGAGGACAGCCGGAGCGGGACCGAGCAGCGCCATGGCGAGCGCGACGATTGTCAAACCCGCCGACAGGCGCATACGCCCGGTGTAGGCATGCACTCGGTCGCCGAGAACCCCGAGAACCGCGAGCGTGATGAACAGCCACAACGGCCGCCAATCGGCGGCGCGTGAGCTCAAAGCCGCGCCGGCCACCGTAACCGATAGCAAAGCGACGGCCGCAAAGCGGAAGACTTGGACGGACTTCGCAGCCACTGTTCCCCGAGCTAGCCGACGGACGCGATCCTATCGCGCCCGTTTCGGTCAGCGGGAGGCATGCTTGCACCGCACCTTGCGAGTCACAGATGTCAGATGCTCCAGTGCATGTCCCAATTCCTCCCTAGATCTACACACAAAGGTCGTCAGCCGCGGTGATCGTCGCCAGACGCCGGTCCTTGAGCGTTCGCCGCTCGCGCTGGACGAGAGCGCGGCGAGCTTGACCCGACTGACGCGCGGTTCACGGCGCGCTCGCCGGAGCGCTTTCGCCCGCGCCTCGTGCCGTAACGTGCGTCTGGTGTTGACGTTCTCGGGAATGGCGCTCGATCGCGTCGTGGCGGAGCGACTGGACCCGCTATGGGTCGAGCGGCAGCTGGACGATCCGGCAAGCCGGGCAGTCGTGGCGAGCACCGAGGGCGTGCTGATTACGAACGCTCGATCTGGTCCGCTGGTGCTGCGCGTGCCGGTGCCCGCTGCCGCCAACCATGAGGCGCACGAGCCCGGGCCGGTCATGCTTGGGCTCGACGACGGCGTCGCGCTGTTCGCAGTCGACCTCGACGCGCAACCGCCCGAGATGCGACGTCGGCTCCTCGAGCACGGCCGGATCGCGACGCTACGCGAGGCGGGACGTATGCTGCCACCGCACGAGGCCGCTCTCGCCGCCTACTTGGTCGCCTTGCTCAACTGGCATCGCCGGCACCGGTTCTGCCCCGCATGCGGGACTGCCCTGACGGTCACCGATGGTGGGTTCTCGCGTACGTGCCCAGGCTGCGGCGCGCAGCATTTCCCCCGCACCGACCCGGCCGTGATCGTGCTCGTCGAGCACGATGGCCAGGCCCTGCTGGGCCGCCAGGCC
Organism: uncultured Solirubrobacterales bacterium; assembly: GCA_963701945.1. GTDB lineage: Bacteria > Actinomycetota > Thermoleophilia > Solirubrobacterales > Solirubrobacteraceae > Palsa-465. The sequence goes on from CAVPBV010000011.1 coordinate 626,252, forward strand.
GGCTGGCCCCCCGGGCAGTACTCGGTGCTCGCCGGGTTCGTGGGTCCCGGAGAGTCACTCGAGGAGGCGGTGATCCGCGAGGTCGAGGAGGAGTCCGGCATCACCGTCCACGACCCACGTTTCGTCACCTCGCAGCCCTGGCCGTTCCCGATGTCGGTGATGCTGGGCTTCGAGGCGCGTGCCGACGGCGGCGCGCCGGCTCCGCGCGATGGCGAGCTGGAAGACGTGCGCTGGTTCACCCGTGAGGAGGTCGGCGCGGGCCTCTCAGGCCAGAGCGTCGACTTGGTGCTTCCCCCCGGTATCTCGATCTCGTATTTCCTGCTCGAGCGCTGGTACCGGCGCTAGGTCAGAGCGTACGCGTCGTAGATGACCTGATCGGCCAGCCGAACCGCGGACGCGACTGCCACGATCCGGTTGAGCCACAGGTAGGCCTGAGCGCCCGTCTCGTACTGGATCGAGACCCGGAAGTAGTACTCGGTGGGATCGACCGGCTGCCCTTCGGCCAGGCGCCGAAGCACGTCGGAGGGACCGTGGCGGACGCCACGGGTAGCAACCGAGATCAGCGCGTCGTCCCGCGTCTGAAGCGTGTACCGCGTGTCGATCGCGGCCATCCCGTCCTCGTGGATGACCTGCCAGTCGGCGCCGCCGCTGAGGATCGTCGCCGACACGCGCGGACCGTCGAACTCACCTCCGACGATCGGAATGACCCGCCGCCGGCCCCAGGGCGTGCGTCCGAGTTCGAGCGGCTCGCCGAGGTCGGCGCGGCAGCGCCCGATCAACTCAAGCCCGGGCTGGATCGGCTCCATCGCGACAACCTACCGCGCGGAGCCGCTCGGCCGGAGACGCCCCGACCCGGCTCACTACGATAAGCCTGTGAGCGGCCAGAGGGTCCCCGGAGGAGTCGTACATAAATTGCCCGCGGACCTGCGGACGGCGCTAATTGGCAACGCCACGGCACTCGACGCCTGGAAGGACATCACGCCCTTAGCCCGCAACGAGTTCATCTGCTGGGTCGAGGACGCCAAGCAGCAGAAGACCCGCGAGCGCCGCATCCGGCGGACCCAGGAGGAGCTCGAGGAAGGGCAGCGCCGGCCTTGCTGCTGGCCGGGGTGCAAACACCGCGAGCGCACGGGCCGCTAGCCGCCGGCCGGCTCGCCGGCGGGTCCCGTGGTCGTTCGGTAGCTTGTCAAGTGATGCCGGACCGTTTCAGCGACCGCGGCCCTGACCAACCGTCCGAGGACGAGCTCCGCGAGCACGCGGCGTTCGCGGCGCAGCGGAGCCCGGGCGGGATCGGCGCAGCGGTCGAGCGCTCCGGCTACAGCGACGGCGAGCACTTCTGGGAGTGCATCATCAGCGATGGCAACCAGTGGCACTTCATCCGGGTGGTGGGGGTTGACCTATCCCCGGCCCCTGGCCTGGGCACCGAGGACATCGAACACGGCATCGAGGCATTCGCGGCCACGTTGCCCGAGTCGGACCGCGTCTACGCGCTGCTGAACGCCAACCCCTTGCACGTCGACCGCAGTGGAACGGTGCGCGCCTGACCGTTGTCCGAGCGGCGCGGTTCATGATGGAGGAAGGTTCTGATGCTCACGCGCGAGACAGTCACGTTCCGGGACGCCGATGGGTGGAGCTGGGAGTTCCACCTGACGTTCATGTTGTCTAACTACCAGTGCATCTGGGGACGCGGATGTCCCGATACCAGGCAGCAGCACACCGCCCGCGGCTGCTGCGTGGAGGGCGTCGAGATCTACCAGGGCGAGGGCGACGCGCCGGGCCGCGAGGATCTCAAGAAGGTCCGCGGGCGCGTCGCGAACCTGACCGACGAGGACTGGCAGAACCGCCGGGTGGCGCTGGCGCGTGGCGGCCGGGAACCGTGGGGCAAGGCGCGGTTCAAGCGCGACAGCGTACATACCCGCCTATACCGGGGCGCGTGCATCTTTCACAACCGCGCGGACCATCCCGGCGGGGCCGGCTGTGCGCTCCACGTTGCGGCGCTCCGCCGGGGCGAGGACCCGATGGACTGGAAGCCGCGGACCTGCTGGCAGGTCCCGCTGTTCTTCGACACCGACGACGACACCAAGACCACTACGGTGCGTGCATCGCGGACTGTCGATTGGGGCGCGGAAGGGATCCTCGACTGGTGGTGCACCGAGCAGCCAGACGCGTTCAACGCCAGCCAGCCGTTGTACGTGACCATGGAGGCGGAACTCCGGCGCGTCTGCGGCGCTGCCGTGTATGACGAGTTGGCCGCCTACTGCCGGGCGCGCCAGGCCGGCGAACCACGCAGGCTGACGCTGCTCCCGATGCTCCCCTAGCTCGCCGACTCTCCCGCGGGGAGCTCAGCTGGCTGGGTGCCGGAGCCGATCTCGGCCTTGAGCTTCGCGAACTCGTCGTCGACCGCGCTCTTAGCGCCAAGCTCGTCGAGTTGGCGGTCGACGTCGTCCTGCCCGGGACCAAGCGTGGTCAGGTCATCGAAGGTGCCGGCTGCCTGCAGCTCCTCAACGGCCGACGCGCGCGCCTGCATCTGATCGGTCTTGTCGATCGCGCGCTGCATCGCCGCGCCGACGTCGGCCATCTCATCCCCGACGCCCGTGGCCGCCTCCGAGATGTGAACCTGTGCTTCGGCCGCCGAGTACTGGGCCTTGATGACCTCCTTCTTGGACCGGAACTGCTCGATCTTGGTTTGGAGCTGCTGTTCGGCCGCCGTCAGCTTGTCCTGCTCTGACCCGAGCTCTGAGATCTGTTGGTCGAGCGAGCTTGTCTCCTGGACGATCATCTGCTTGCGTTCGAGCGCGGCGCGGGCAAGGTCTTCGCGACCCGCGGACATCGCCTCTCGCGCCTGGCCGTCGAGCTTGGCGGTCTGCTCCTGAAGCTGTCGTTCCTGGAGCTGGAGCCGCTTCTTCGCCGTGACCACATCGGCGATGCCCTTCTTTACGTTCTGCAGATCCTCGACCTGGCGCTCATAGGCGTAGTCGAGCGTCTCCGCTGGATCCTCGGCGTGATCGAGCATGTGCGAAATCTTCGCCTTGGTGAGTGTCGATATGCGGCCAGCGAGTCCAGGCATCGTGTCCTCCAGACGATACGAACGGCGCAGATGGGCAACCAGACTCAAGCGTACTCCGACCCTCGTGGCGTTAGGGTCCTGTACCGATGTGCTTTTCGCCGGAGGCCGATTTCGTTGCCGGCGCGGCCGTCGCCGCCGTCGGCGTCGAGACCTTGCGTCGGGTGCGGTTCCGGCGCGAGCTGATCGTCGGGGCTCTACCGCTGCTGTTTGGTGTCCATCAGCTCGTCGAGGGATTCGTGTGGCTAGGACTCAGGGGCCAGGTTTCCAGCGGCGTTGGTGACGCCGCCAAGCAGATCTACATCGTGTACGCGCACGCGGTCCTGCCCGCGATCGTTCCGTTGGGCTTCGCCTTGCTCGAGCCCGACCGCTCTCGGTCGCGGTTGATGTGGCCGCTCGTCTGTCTCGGCCTGGGCTTGGGCGTCTACCTGCTGTGGCAAGTCACGGCTTATCCCGTGGGTGCCCAAGCACAAGCGAGGTGCATCGATTACACCACTCACACGCCGAATGACATCCTCATCGGAGTCCTCTACGTCGCGGTGACATGCGGTCCGGCACTGCTATCCAGCCGTCGCTATCTCCGCTGGTTCGGGTTGGTCAGCCTCGTGGGCGTGATCGCGGTCGCGCTCGTCCGTGCCGACGAATTGACTTCGCTCTGGTGTGTATATGTCGCCTTCGTCAGCGTGCTCATCCTCGAGCACTTCCGCCGCCAGCGGTCGGCCGAAGCGCGCCGCAACCCGGCGCCGAGCGCGGCCCTTCGACCTGACGTCAGGGCCTGATCAAGCGTCGACACCAAGCAACTGAGGAATGCTGCTGTTCGCCTGGCTGGTGGCGAGCAGCTTGGTGCTGGTCCGACGCGCAGGCCGGCCCGGTTGAGCGCGCCACGCAGCTCACGAGAAGCCCGCCCCGGGTTTTTCCTTCCCTTGGGCTCATTCGAAGCTCTTCAGGAACACGCGATCGGCCGCGCGCGTTCGGGTGAACTGCCGGTCGGCGATCCCGATTTCCTCGACGATCCCGCGCCTGACTTTGAGCACCGCGGTGGACTTGCCGTCTGGCGCCAGGGACCAGTAGTTCAGGCCGATGTGGAACGGCTTCTCCAGTTTGAGCAGCTTGCGGGCAGCCTTGAGCTTCGTGCCCACCCGCACGCCGTGCACGGCGTAGTAGACGTTCGAGGTCGATGCCCACGAAACTCGGCCGCGCAAAGCCTTGCGTTTGCCGCGTGGAAGCGTCCGAAGCAATTTCGGGCTGGGGTAGCCGACGCGCACGCCTGTTGGGATCAGGCAGAAGAAGTCCTGATAGCGCCCGCGGCGGTCCGAGCTGAGGGTGTATGCCCGGCGCACCCGCCCGCGCGTCATCCCCAGGCGAACCAGTCCGAGGGTGTTTCCCTTCAGCATGCCGGTCGCCAGCGGGCAGGCCGCGGCGGGAGACCCGGGGGCGGCGGAGGCTGAAGACACAGTCAGGGGAGCGAGGGAGTTGCCGGCCCCGATCGATGCGCATCCGTTGACCGGCGCAGACCCGGAAAACCTCGCCTGGAGGAACGCGAGGGCGCCCGACTCAAACGGCGCGATCGCCTCCTCATGATCGAGGTTCTGGTATTCGGTGAACTCGACCGGGACGCCCTGCTGGCAGTACTCGTGCGCCAGCGCCTCCACGTCGGCAGCGACCATGACGCCATCCCCGGTTCCGTCCGAGTTTCCCACCCCCATGAAGAGCGGCTCCGTCGGGTCGCCCGGAGCGCTACCCATGATCAGGCTGTTGATGATGCTCGCGAAGGTCGGGATCGCGAGGAAGTTCTGATACTGCGGCTTTAGCAGCTGTTGGATGGTCAACCCCGGATAGGAGCCGGCGAAGTTATTGATGCATTCATCGGTCACCTGGCCGATGACCCGCTGGCCGTAGGCAGAGAGGTACGTGTTGAGGTTGATCCCGTAGGCGCGCGACACCCCCACGAGCACCGCCGGGATGACGCCGGCCCAGCCGTCGTTGTCGCCGTTGATGTAGGTCAGGTTGTGCGCGTAGTCGACCGGAATCCCGCCCTCGGCGACCCCGACGATGTTCAACTCCGGAGCGTAAGCGGGGGCGAGCTCACTCGCCCACTCAGTAGCGATCGAACCGCCCGAGTACCCCACCATTCCGACCTGCGTCGAACTGGACACACCGAGCGCGTTCTCTGCGGCGCGGATCCCGTCGAGAGTGTTGTAGCCGGACTCCTGCCCCGCCGCCCAGTCGAGGTTCTCGCCCTCATAGTCGGCCGTCACGACCGTGTAGCCCGCCTGCAGGTAGTCCTGCATCAGTGCCGCGTCGTCCTGCGCGTCGCTGTAGCTTGGGTTACCGCCTTGAAGGGTGTAAGACGGGTCGCATTCTGATCCGAGCGCGTCATAGAACGTCTGGTAGGAGATCAGCTTCGTCGCTCCCACCGTCGCCGCCGGCTTGATGATCGTCGCGACCGTCGCCGTCGGCTGACCGAGCTCACCGGTCGTCCGGTAAAGCACCTGCTCGGCGCTGTACGCGGTCGGCGCGCCCTCGATCACCACTTGGACAGTACGGACCCTCAGCACCGCGCCCGGAGCGATCTGAGCCAACGGCGTCGAGCCCGAGTACGTGTAGAACGGGTCGCTCGACGGCAGGATGGGAGTCGCCGCGCGCGCCGGCGTCACCTGCGCCCCGATCGCCACCAACGCAAGCAGGCCGACCACAACAAGAATCCGGCGCACAACAGCCTCCCTCAACCCACCCGAATACCGCAGATCGGGCCACCCTACCATCCTGCCCCAACACAGGCGCCACTCCGCCTTGGGTGACGCTGCAACGAGGCCAGGAGGGTGTCAGCGGGCAGCCTCGCCTCAGGCCACTCCCTCTACCGCGACCATGTTGAAGCCCGCGGCGCCCTCGCGCAGCCGCTTCGCTTCTTGATACGCGGGCGATTCGTAGAACCGCTTCGCGGCTTCAAGATCGGGGAACTCGAGGAGCACCAGGCGCTTGGGTCGCCAATCGCCCTCCAGGATTGCGAGCTCACCGCCGCGCGCGATGAAGCGGCCTCCTCCGGCCTCCACGGCGGCAGGCGTGGCCTGTTTGTATCGCTCGTACTGCTCAGGATCATGGATGTCAGTCTCGACGACGATGTATGCGGGCAGGGAGACTCCTCTCGGACTCAAGGGGGTGGGGTAAGGGTGTCGCGGCCTCAGACTGCGGGGTTCGCGGTCGCGAGCTTCGATCCGACGCGCACCACCGGCGCCTCGGGGTCGTGGGGCTGAGGAATCGCCGAGAGTGAGAACTCAGCGATCGCGCCCGGCCGAAAGACGAGGCAGTGGGTCGAGCCGCCGAACTGGAAGTATCCGAGTTCCTCACCCTTCGCGATGTGATATCCCGGCTTTACCTTCGGGTCGATGAGGCACGAGGAGACCTCCGACATGCCGACCGGCACGAAGGCCATTAGCCCGATGACGGGATCGTCGGCTTCGATCAGGATGATCGCGCGAGCCGCGACGTGTGCGAGATAGGACTGCGAGTTCATCGGCTCGACCGCGTCCTTGCCCTCCGAGTCGGCCTCGGAGTAGTACGTGCCCTCCTGGACGAACGCGCGGACGATCGTGCCGGCCACCGGGCTGTGCCACCGGTGGTAGTTCGTCGCGCTCAGAAACGCCTGATACACCGTCCCGCCGACAAACTGATCAACCGAGTCATCGTTGGCCAGCATGTCCTTTAGCGAATATGGCTGAGTCTTTATCCAGAAGCGAGCTTGCCGCTGTACGTCGGTGCTGATGCCGTAAGGCTTTGACTCGCAGGCGCTCACGATCACCTTATCGTCGTCCGCGCAGGCCACCGGACGAGCGCCGTCCTTGAAGCGTCGGGTGAAGAAATCGTTCCATGAGGCAAAGCCCCAATGCTCGTCCTGCGGGTCGTACTCGAATTGCTCGATGCCCACGGCACGCTGCGCCTCGCCGGACTTCCAGCCCGACGGCGAGTCGTTGAGCACATAGAGCGAGTCGCCGCTGCTGAGGAACTCGCACCAGACGGTCAGGATCTTCTTGAGCATCGCGTTGATCCGCGGGTCCCGATAGGCCGCGAACCCGGCAGCCGTCCCCATCGTCCAGTCGAGGATCGCGCCCAGCGGGGTCGCCACCATCGCCGGGCCAAACTCGGGCGCCATGGTCAGCACCTCGTTGATCAGGCGCAACAGATGGTCGACGCTCTCCAGATGCCGCTTGCGGTACGCCTTGGTGGTGGGCACCTGCGCGATCATCTGGTTGACGTACATGCGCACCACCGGATCGCCGTCAATCAGATCCTGGAACTCAGCAATCACAGGATGCAAGACGATCTGCTTGCCTCTGCCCTCCACCCGCTGCCGATGGCCGTCGAGCCAGGCTTCCAAGTCCTCCTGGTCGTCAGGCAGCCACCCGGCACGCCGGCGGACGTCGACCACATGCGGGAGAGTCGTCACAGACTGCCGCTACCCACCGGCGCCTCGTCTGAACGCAGGACTCGGCTGATCATGCCGCTGCCGGTCGGAGCTCGGGCGGCCGGTCGGTGCCTGCATGCAAGCCGACCCGACCGGCTTCATCTCCGATTTGCCGCCGAATGCATGGTGCTCGGGGTTGTCGCGCGGGTAGAGGTAGACCAGTGACCGAACGGACTCCACCAGACCCGCCGGACCGAAGCGAAGCCTGGCCGGATACGTCAGAGCCGCCGGTCGCCGAGCCGCCCGCGGCCCCCGACCTAGCCCCGTCGGCGGCGACCCGGCAAGAGCCGGCGGCGGCGCCAACCACCAAGACCGGGACCGCGTTCAGCGCGCTCATTGCCGGCGCGATAGTCCTGATCGTGCTGCTCGTGTTCATCCTCGAGAACACCGCGAGCGTGCAGATTAGCTTCTTCGGCGCGAGCGGCCACCTCCCGCTCGGGGTGGCACTGCTGCTGGCGGCGATCGGTGGCGCACTGCTGACCGGCATCGTGGGCGCGGCCCGGATCGTCCAGCTCCGTCGCCACGTCAAGCGCCGGCCGCGCGGGCGCTAGAGTCGGTTGACATCCCCACGGCCCGCTGCGACGATCGCGAGCGATCGTCGAGCGGCGACTCGTCAGGTGCATAGAGGGACGCGGTGGACGCTTTCGCGCTGGCCTACGAAGGGTTCGATCCGGATCAGGAGGGGCTTCGCGAAGCGCTGACCTCGACCGGCAATGGATATCTGTGTGCTCGCGGAACCGCCGAGTGGGAGGACGCCGACGGGGTGCATTACCCCGGCACGTATGCGCACGGGGTCTATAACCGGGAGACGACCATCCTGGGCGGGCTGCCCGTGCTCAACGAAGATCTCGTCAACCTTCCCAACTGGCTGGTGCTCAAGCTGCGGATCGAGGGCGAGGACGCGATCAGGCTCGCCGACGTCGAACTGCTCGATTACCGCCACGAGCTCGACATCCGCAGCGACATCGTCCTGCGCGAGCTCCGCTTCCGCGACCGCGGCTCGCGTGAGACGACCCTGCGCAGCCGGCGGTTCGTCAGCATGGCGGACATCCACCACGCGGGGATCGAGTGGACGCTGATCGCGGAGAACTGGTCCGGGCGGGTTGAGGTCGTGTGCGCGCTCGACGGGCGCGTTACCAACAGCGGCGTCGCCCGCTACCAGCAGCTCGAGGGTCGGCACCTCGATCCGGTCTCGCCTCGCACGTTCGGGCCTGAGGTGATCGCGCTGAAGGTGCAGACCCGGCAGTCGAACCTGTACGTCAGTCAGTCGGCGCGTAGCCATGTCTTCGAGGGCGCCAACCCTGTGACGGTGCAGCGCAGCCTTTACCAAACGGAGGACTACATCCAGCAGGTGCTGGCGTTCGATGTCCGGCAGGGCGCGCCGGTGCGCGTCGAGAAGATGGTCGTGTTCTCCACCTCTCGGGACCCGGCCACCAGCGACTCGCTGACCAAGGCCGGCACTTCAGGGGGACGTGCCAGGGACTTCGAGGCCGAGCTCGCGCGGCATCGCTCGGCCTGGGAGGAACTCTGGCGGACGTGTGAGCTGCGGGTGCAAGCGGATGAAGAGGTGCAGCGCCTGCTGCGACTGCACACCTGCCACTTACTGCAAGTGTGCTCACATCACACAGCCGACATCGATGCGGGGGTTCCGGCCCGCGGGCTCAACGGCGAGGCCTACCGTGGGCACGTGTTCTGGGACGAGCTGTACGTCTATCCGTTTCTCAACTATCGGATGCCGGAGGTCACAAAGGGGCTGCTGATGTACCGCTACCGGCGCCTGGGGGAGGCGCGCGCGACGGCCCACGAGGCAGGCTTCCGCGGCGCCATGTTTCCCTGGCAGAGCGGGAGCGAGGGGAAGGAGGAGACGCAACGGGTCCACCTCAATCCGCTGTCGGGCCGCTGGGAACCTGATCTCAGCCGCAATCAGCGGCACGTCAACGCCGCGATCTTCTACAACATCTGGCATTACTTCCAGGCCACGCAGGACCTGGCGTTTCTACGCGACTACGGCGCGGAGATGATGCTCGAGATCGCGCGCTTCTGGGCGTCGATCGCCCACTTCAATCCCGACCGTGGACGCTACGAGATCCACGGGGTGATGGGCCCGGATGAATTTCACGAGAAATACCCGGGTGCGAGCGTGGGAGGCCTTCGAAACAACGCCTACACCAACGTGATGGTGGCGTGGCTGTGCGAGCTCGCGCAAGAGGTTCTGTCGCTGCTGCCCGGAAGCCGCGCGGAGGCGCTGAGGGACAGGCTCCGGCTCGGCGACGACGAGCTCCGGACGTGGGATGACATGAGCCGGCGGATGTTCGTGCCCTTCCAGGACGGGGGCATCATCAGCCAGTTCGAAGGCTGGGACCAGCTGGAGGAACTCGACTGGGACGCCTATCGCGCCAAGTACGGAAACATTCAGCGGCTCGACCGGATCCTCCGGGCCGAGGGCGACGACCCCGATCGCTACAAGCTCTCCAAGCAGGCCGACACGGTGATGTTGTTCTACCTGTTCTCGGACGAGGAGCTCCAGCGGCTATTCGATCGCCTCGGCTATGACTATGGGCCCGACACGGTGAGCAAGAACGTCGCCTACTACGACCGCCGTACGTCGCATGGCTCGACGCTCAGCTTCGTCGCCTTCGCGGGAGTGCTCGCCGGCCTGGACGCCGAGAGCTCCTGGAATCGGTTCCTGGTAGCGCTGAACAGCGACGTCGACGACGTTCAGGGTGGGACCACCAAGGAGGGGATCCATGTGGGAGTGATGGCCGGCACGCTCGACCTCGTCCAGCGCAGCTACATGGGCACCCACGTCCGCGACGGGGTCCTTCGCTTCGATCCCAGGCTGCCGGCGCCAATCGACGGGGTGTCGTTCTCGATGCAGTTCCGCCGGACCCCGCTCCTGGTGACGCTCACCGACCACCAGTTGACGCTCGCCGCCCATCCGGAGGGGGTCAACCGGCCGATCAAGGTTGGGGTCGGAGATCAAGTTCGCGACTTCCGTCCCGGGGACCGTTACACCTTCGAGTTGCAGCCAGACCGCACGGTCGAGAAGCAACTCCACAGCAAGAGAGGAGCACCGTGACGAAACGATTCCAAGGGGCGATCTTCGACGTCGACGGAGTGCTCGTCGATTCTCCGCACGAGAAGGCCTGGCGCGAGTCACTGCGTGAGCTGATGGAGAACGACTGGAGCGATATCCGCGATCAAACCACCTGGTCGCCCGAGGCGTTCACCTCGCGCGTCTACGAGGAGCACATGTCCGGCAAGCCTCGGATGGACGGCGCCCGCGCCGCGCTCGAGTACTTCCACGTGCCCGATGACGACGACCACCGCCTCGCCCAGTACGCCGATCGCAAGCAGGCGATGGTTGTGCGTCTCATCGAGGCCGGCGACTTCACCGCCTACCCCGACGCCCTGCGCTTCATCATCCACGTCAAGGACGCAGGGATCCGAACCGCCGCCGCCTCCTCGTCCAAGAACGCCAAGCTATTCCTAAGCCAGATCAGGCTCGACACGTTCGCCGAGCAGAACGGGATCACCTCGCCATCGGTGCGACCGGGTCAGACGCTGCTCGACTACTTCGACGCCGACGTCTCGGGCAGGGATTTCGCGCACGGAAAGCCCCATCCCGACATGTTCCTGGCTGCGGCCAAGGAGCTCGGGACGGCGCCCGAGGACTCGATGGTGATGGAGGACGCCGCCGCCGGGGTGCAGGCCGCCAAGGCCGGCCACATGGCAGCGATCGGCATCGCCCGTGTGGACGACGCCGAGCTGTTGGCCGCGGCACACGCCGACATCGTGGTCACGAGCCTCGACGACGTGGACCTCGGGGCGTTGCGCGATGGCCGTCTGGCCGCCAAGCACGCGTAACCGAGGGAGTCCCAGGTGGTCGGCATCGGCATGAACAAAGCTCCAGCTCATCGCCAGGAGCAGAAAGCTCCAAGCTATCGGGACTTATCCACGACCCATGGATAAGTGGCGATAGGTCTAGAGAAGTCCGAGCCTGGTCATCCTCGAGAAGCCCGGACGTCTGAGGCACGTACTATGCCGACCGCCCGAATATGCCGATCGCGGGTGGCGTTCGTGGTCGCGACGTGTCCGTTGCAGTCGCGCAGCTCGGCGAACCGCACGACGAAGGCGTTGCGGTCGTTCTTGCGGTTCCTACTCGCGGAGGGGCACATCTGATCACCGCGGTCGACGTGTCGACCTGGACCGGCAGGCGCGACCGCGCAATGCTGATGCTCGCCGCCCTGACCGGGCTGCGCGCCTCCGAGCTCGTCGGTCTGACGGCTAGCAGAAAACGGACGCGAAAGATTTCTGGTGTGGGGGGTTGACAGTCCTGGCTGGCGGCCTATTAGAGGCCTCAGAGAGGTTTGACATAGAGGCAGCGTCACATCGGATGGGTGGAGGCCCGCGGGCCGTATGTGCGAGAGGTTGCCCGATGGGTTGGGCGCCTACCACCTTTGGACAAGGCTCTGTTGGCTCCGGGCCTCCACCAACGCTTTCACCTCTCTGAGCCGCGTGGTTCTCACGGAAAGGAGGTGAAGCGTTCGTATGTCTGTTCGTCGTCGTTGGCGGATTGGCTGGGTGCGGCGAGGGCTTGGCTTGTCGGCGCAGCGCGCGATCGTGTTGCCCCGGATCCGCCCGGCCGCCTGATCGATGCTCACGAAAACCTCGTCCCTGGCCGGCACCACGCCAGCGGTACCGCTTGGTCGTGAGCAGGTGGCGGCCATGTTGGCCGGCCTGCAGAACGGTGCGCTACACACCGTGCACGAGTTGGACGAGATGGCGACGGACTCCGACCAGATGACCCACCACGAGAGCGAGCTGCTCCAGGCGGAGTCGCTCTCGGCACGCGCACTTGACCAGGACCTCGCGGACGGGTTAAGTCATCGCCGGCCTGGGGGCGAGACGAGTTCCGCCAGTTACCTGCGCGACCTCAGCGAGCGTCCCCGCCTTCCAGCTGCGGTCGAGCGACGGCTCGTTGATGCCGCCCAGGCCGGCGACCGCCGCGCCCGGGAGGAGTTGGTCGAGGCGTTCTTGCCGCTGATCGCCGGCGTCGCGCGCGTGTATCGCGGGTCGCGGACGATCACCCGGACCGAGCTGATGCAGGAGGGCGTCGTCGGGCTGCTCCGAGCGCTTGAGCGCTATGACCCTGAGTTGGGGGTGCCGTTCTGGGGGTATGCGGCGTGGTGGGTCAGGCACGCGATGCAACAGCTGATCGCTGAGCTGACCCGGCCGCTGGTCCTTTCCGACAGGGCGCTGAGGCAGCTCTCGCGGCTCAAGCGCGCACACGGCGACTACCTCGCCGAGCATGGGCGGGAGCCGAGTGGGAACCAGCTGGCCGCCAGCGCCGGTCTCACCCACGCCCAGGTTGGGGAGATGCTCGCGCTCGAGCGCGTCCCGCAATCGATGGACGAACCGGTACAGGGCGGCGAGGGCGAGCTCGGCGCGTTCGGGGAGCTGCTCGCAGACCCGCTCGCGGCCGACGCCTACGAGCAGCTGCTGGATCACTCAGAGATCGAGCAGATCGGGGCGCTGCTCGGGAGCCTCAACGACCGCGAGCGGATGATCCTCCGCGCCCGCTACGGCCTGGAGGGCCCAGAGCAGTCGCTGCGTGATGTCGGGGAGCGGATCGGGCTCAGCGGTGAGCGCGTGCGGCAGATCGAGCGGCGTGCGCTCGGCAAGCTCCGGGCGGCCGCGAACCGCGGCGAGCGCGACTGACAGTCGACCGCCGCAGGGTTGACGACACGCCGCTCCGGCCTATTGACCGGATGGAGAACAACGCCCGGCTGGAGGTGAATGACATGCATGCACTCCATCGTCCCCATCTTTCCCACGCCATCACCGTCACAGTCATCGCTGCTGTCCTGGCGATCGTCCTCACCCTCGCGCTCGCCACCGGCCTGAACGATCTCGCGCCAACTGCCGCGCCGACCGGCGCAGCCGGTGCACCAGCCGCGCTCCAAGCCTCGACCACCAGCCAGGGATGGAATGTGAACCCGTTCGCGCCGCTGCTGTCAGCGCCGGCGGCCGTGTCGTGGGCGCCGACCCAGCCCTAGCCGGCCGTGGTCGTGAGCGCGCTGGCCGGCGATGGGCCGCATCGATCGCAATCACTACGCGCTGCTAGGCGTCCGAAGCGACGCATCCGCGCGCGAGATCCGCCGGGCCTACCGGCGCCTCGTGCGCCTGCACCACCCCGATCTGAACCCGCGTCTCGACGGGCCCGAGCGATTCGCTGAGCTCGCGCACGCCTACGCGATCCTCAACGACCCCGCCCAGCGCGCCCGCTACGACCAGAACCTCTACCACCCCGCGCCGGCGAGCCCGCCGACGATGTCGCGCTCGCCGGTCGTCCATCGAACATTCCCGCGCGGGATCCTCGAGCTCTCACCCAGCGAAGCCCGGCACCTCGCACGCCACCCGCTCACGCTCACGGACAACCACGGCAGGCAAATCGTGCTACCCGCAGGCACCAGTCACGGAGACGAGATCACCCTGCCCTACGACGGGCGCCCCGTCGTCCTGGCAGTGCAACTACGAGGAAAAACCTAACAGCGCCCGACTGAGATCTATTACCCGACAATGAACACTATCCGTTCCCTCAAGGAGGTTCACATGGCACTGATCCGCTGGGAGCCGGTCACTGAGCTCGACACCATCCAGAACGAGATGAACCGGCTCTTCAACACCTTCTTTGACCAGCCCGCCCCTACCGGCCGCGGTGGCGCCCCCAACAGGCGGTGGATCCCGGCGATGGACCTCGTCGAGACCGCCGACCACTACGTTCTTCGCGCCGATCTTCCCGGCCTGTCCGACGACGACGTCAGCCTCCAGCTCGAGGACAACGTGCTCACCATCTCCGGCGAGCGCAAGACCCAGCACGAACAGCAGGAGGAGGGCTACTACCGAATCGAGCGCGCGTTCGGCAGCTTCGCCCGCTCGCTCACCCTCCCCGACGGCGTCGACCCCGAAGGGGTGCAAGCCCACTTCGACCGCGGTGTGCTGGAGATCAGGATCCCGAAGCCCGAGCAGAAAAAGCCCCGACACGTCCAGATCCAGCTCGGCACCCGCCCAACCGACGACACCAAGACGATCCAGAGCACCGACACCGGCGACCCGCAGGCCAACAGCCACGACCCGGTCCCAGCACCCGCCTGACCCACAAACTGGCATCCACGGATCCTCCAGAGAAACGGTCGCGGACCGCGGACAGTCACCGCCGCGGTCCGCGACTCCCGACAACTTCCGACCATGCCCATACGCGACCCGTCGTCCACATCGCCTCACACGCCGAGCTTCGCGATGCACGAGCGCCGCGACGAGCGCGGCGCTGTCCGGCTCTCGCTCTCCGGTGAACTTGACCTCGCGGTCGCCGACCGCCTGCGGAGCCGCATGCAGCAGCTCGCACGGACCCACGCGACAGTCATCCTCGACCTCTCCGACCTGCAGTTCATCGACAGCACCGCCCTACACATACTCATCACCAACTTCAACCAAGCCGCCCACAACGGCTGGCAGCTGCGGCTCGATCCCAACCTCACCAGCCCGGTGCGACGCGTCGTCGAACTCGTCGGCATCGACCACATCCTCTGGCCCATGAGCCGACCACCGGGCAGAACGCACCCCCGGCCGGCAATGCCGTGACCCGCCGACCGCCCGACTCACCCAAACCACGAATATGCCGACAACCAGAGGCCGAACGCCCACTATGCAGGGCTTTTAGGCCTCCTGATCCACGCTCTGGGACCTCCCTGCTTTACCGGATTTTCGGGGTCTTTATCAGACGTTCTGGCCGCAACCAGGGGTCCGCGGCCAAAAACCGAGGCCCCGGTCGCACCCCTTCGGGACCCGCTCTCCCAGCGTCCAGAAGGGGGACACACCACGTGCATCGGGGATGCTCGGAGGCGGTGCCGGCCACCATGCTGACCATCGGAAAGCTGGGCGCTTCGGACGACCAACTCGCGTACTACGAGCAACAGGTGGCGCAGGGGCTGGACGAGGGGAGACCGAGGGTCTTGCGGGCCATCACGTCCCTCTCGGGGTGGGGGATGGGATACGCTCGCGCAGCACCGGCTTGGCGATCTTGCCAATGGAGGTTTGGGGTAGGTTGGTCTCGATGAAGACGGCGCGCGGGACCTTGAACTTCGCCAGCACGCTCTGGCAGTGCTCGATGAGTTCGTCCGGCTCCACGGTGAGGCCGGGACGCAGGACCACGAACGCGACCGGCTCTTCACCGAACAGCGGATCCGGCCGGCCGACTACCGCTGCCTCGAGCACGGACGGATGCGTATGAAGGGCATCTTCGATTTCCTTCGGATAGATGTTCTCGCCACCGCGGATGATCATGTCTTTGAGCCGGTCGACGAGCACCAGGTAGCCGTCCTCGTCGAACCGGCCGAGATCGCCGGTGTGCAGCCAGCCTCCACGGAGCGTCTCGGCCGTTTCCTTGGGCTTGCCGAGATAGCCCCGCATCACGTTCGGGCCTCGCACCGTTACTTCGCCCACCTGTCCGGGCGGCAACGGCTCGTCGTGCGTGCCGACGACCCGGACCTCCTGCCCTGGCAACGGCAAACCCACCGTCCCTGGCTTGCGCAAGCCGGTCAGGGGATTTGCCGTCGTCACAACCGTCCCCTCTGATTGGCCGTATCCCTCGAGGATGCGAACGCCGTAGCGATCCTCGAACGCATGAATCGCCGCGGCGGGCATCGGTGCGGCTCCGCACACCGCGCACCGTAGCGAGGCGGTGTCCGGCCGGACCTCCGGCGGCAGCCCCGTCAGCATTGCGTAGATCGTCGGCACGGCGGAGAAATACGTGGGCCGGACCCGCTCCACTAGATCCCAGAACGTCTTCGGGTTGAACCGCGGGGCGATCACCGTGGAGCCGCCCGCGACGAGTGGCGAGACGACACTGACCATGATCCCGTTGACATGGAACAGCGGCAACACCAGCAGACAACGATCGGCCGCGGTCATCTCGAACCAGTCGACGATCATCGCCGCCGTCGCCACGAGGTTGGCGTGGTCGAGCATCACACCCTTCGGCCGTCCGGTCGTCCCGCCTGTGTAGATCATCAAGGCAAGCTCGTCGAGCTCCGTCCTCCGCGGCATCACGTCAGTCGCGTCGTCTCGCCGAAGGAGCTCATCCACAACGCACACGCCTGCGACGCCACCCTCGACCTTCGATAACGACGAATCATCAGCCACGACCAGTCGGGCGCCCGAGTCGGCGAGCTGATACTGCACTTCGGGTCTCGTCAGGGCAGGGTTTACCGGCGTCAGCGCCGCGCCGAGCCGCCAGGCAGCGAACATGATCGTCACCAGCTCGACGCTATTGGGAAGTACTACCGCCACCACATCACCACGGCCGATACCCATTTCGACCAGCGCGTGGGAAACCCGGCGTACCTCCGCGGCGAAGGCTGCGTTGTCGAGCTCTCGGTCCTCGTCAGCGAGACACGGCCCTCCCGCATGTGAGGCGGCCCGCTCGTCGGGCAGCGCAGCTAGGTGCATCAGCATTCGGTTCTCCCTTCTCAGCGGATAAGTAGGGCTCATGGTGGGCGCCCGACACGCACCTCCCATTCGGCGCGACATCGAACACTGCGCCGCGCTTCGTGACAGGAGCACCGACAGCCGGGCACGCTCAAAACGGAAATAGGAGCCCCGCTCCCCTAAGGGCGACTTGCGGTAAGTCAAGGACGCAGAGATTGTCGGGTTGATCGACAGGGAGTTTCTCCGGCCATCGCGACTGAAGGACATCCGACCCACGCGACGTCGCGCGGCTGACCGCTTCGTGTTCTCGGGGAGTTGGCGTCTACGTGTCCAGCGGCGGTACCGGCGTGCGGCGCGCGTGATACGACCTCGCTCTATCAACCAACCAGACCGGCCCGGCCATGATTAGTGCGATCCCGACGACAAACAAGATGACGAGGGCTGCAGGCCCCATCGCAATGCTAACGAGAAGCACCACCGGTGCCACCAGTAGAACGGCGAAAATCGTAACCAGAACTTTCATGGCGAACTCCTTCTTGATGCTTCGCAATCAAACAAAGCTAGACCGAGATGACTGGTTAGCCATCCGCTTAAGTGCGCAGTCGTGCAGCACGTGACTACGCGTAAGGAGCCCGGTCCACCTTCGCGCGGGCCGGGCAGGTAGCGACGCTTGCGACCGGCGATGAGCCGCCGGTAGGCTCGCGCCGACCAGGACCAAAGCGACGGAGGCACAGCCATGGCTCGAAAAGCGGTATCGCTGGGCTCGTAACTCGCGCGGAGAGCGCACTCCCAGTCGCGAGCTACGAGCAGTCGAGTGCAGCCCTGGCAGCATCAAGGTTGAGCGTTACACCTGCTGGTCAGTCACGAAATCAACGTTACGACCGCATACAGGTGACACGCAGTGGCTCATCGGTGGTAGGGACTGCCGACCTCGTGGACGAACAATAAGCACAGCGCCACCACTGCGAGGATGGCTAGGATTTCGACCACCATATGACCAACCTCCTCGTGTCGAAAGCTATTATCTAGGGTTGATCCGTATCCGATGCGTTATCCGTGACCCAACGGAGGTCTTGACCCCAGCTATAGCTGGTGGCAAGGCCCATTGCATCCGGGCAAAACCACATGAGATTCGGGTGTACTACGGATGCAGGACCCGGGCGTGATGATGCCATCGGCGTTGTAGCGAAGGTGATAAAAGCCCAGCGTGGTCGCTGGAATCTGGACTACCAACCTAGCCATTCGACAGCCAGACGTGACCTCGCCGACCAGTCGAGGCGTCGTACGGCCGCATGGTCGACGATCAACAGGTCCGATCCCCAGTGGGGGAAGTGGGCGCGACACCCCGGATCGCGCTTCAATCAGGCCCTCGGCGGGACAAGCCGCGCCGCGGACAAGCTCCTGACGTCTGCGCTCTGCTTCGCCAGCCATCCGCGCCGAGTTTGAGCTCGGTCTCAGCATCGGTGACCGACCGGTCGATGGGCAGGACACATAGCGACCGCCGCGGCACGACCCATTGACTTCCTCGGACCCGCAAAGCACACGTGCCCGAAGCGGCATGCAATAGTCTGGCTGCCAATCAAGAGAAGGAGGATGAGAATGGCTGAAAGTGTGTATCGCGTGACCGAGTTGATCGGCGTCAGTACCGAGTCGTGGGAGGCAGCTGCCCGCAGCGCGATCGAGACCGCCGCGACGACCCTGAGGGACCTGCGTATTGCCGAGGCTCACCGCTTCGACGTCACGATCGAGAACGGCACCGTGAAGAGCTACCGCGTGCGCCTGGACGTCTCGTTCAAGTATGAACCGGGCGTCACTGGGTCGCAAGCCGCTCCGGCTGAGGAATGGGAGCACACACGTCACGAGCTGCAGTAGCCAGGCTGCCGCTAACTCGTTCGCTGCCGACGAGAGCTAACGGGAACGGAGCCGCTCACGCAGCTCGGACCGGCGGATCTTGCCGCTGATCGTCTTCGGCAGCTCCTCCACGAAGTGGATCTCGCGCGGGTACTTGTAGGGCGCCGTCCCGCGCTTGACGAACTCCTGAAGCTCGCGCGCGAGCTCGGGCGAGCCGGTCTGACCGGGCACCAGTAGGCAGAACGCGGTGACGATCTGGGTGCGCTCACGATCCTCCTTGCCGACCACCGCGGCCTCCATCACAGCCGGATGCTCGACCAGCACGCTCTCGACCTCGAACGGCCCGATCCGGTACGCGCTCGAGGTGATGACGTCGTCGTCGCGACCCTCGAACCAGAAGTAGCCGTCCTCGTCTTGCGCGGCCTTGTCGCCGGTGAAGTAGAACGGGCCGCGGAACGCGTCGGCAGTTGCCGCCGGATCCTCGTAGTAGCCGGGGAACAGGCCGAGCGGGTAGTGGCGATCGCAGCGCACCACGATGTTGCCGACCTCGTCCGGCGGCATCGGCTGGCCTTCGTCGTCAACGATGTCGACGTCGTAGCCGGGCACCGGACGTCCCATCGATCCGGGCCGGATCTCCATCGAGCGGTAGTTGGCGACCAGGCACGTCGTCTCGGTCTGGCCGTAGCCGTCGTAGATCGTGAGACCGCCCGTTCCTTTCTCCCACTCGCGGATCACCTCGGGGTTGAGCGGCTCGCCCGCGCTCGTACAGTGCCGCAGCGCCGAGAGGTTGTACCCGGAGCAATCCGCCTGCACCAAGCGCCGGTAGAGGGTCGGCGGCGCGCAGAATGACGTGACGCGGTGGCGTGCGATGATGCCGAAGATCGTGTCCGGGTCAGGGCGGCCGAGGGCGACGTTGAGGATCGCAGCTCGCTCGTGCATCTGCCCGAACAGCCCTCCCCACGCTGCCTTCGCCCAGCCGGTGTCGGTGACCGTCCAATGCAGGTCACCCGGTCGCAGGTCGTGCCAGAAGCGCGCTGTCCCGATGTGCCCGAGCGCGTAGGAATGAGGGTGCTGGACCATCTTCGGGTAGGCGACCGTGCCGCTCGTGAAGTACAGGAGGAGCGGATCGTCGCAACCGGTCGGATCGTTCGGCGTCTCTCCGTCCCCGGCCGCGGCGCACCGCTCCTCGAATGACAGCCAGCCGTCCGGTACTCGCCCGACGCACAGGCGGATGGCCACGCTGGGCGCCCCGGCATCGACCTTGGCCGCGCCGGCCGTGTCGGTAATGGCGACGGTGGCGCCGGTCTGGCCAACGCGGTACGCGATGTCCTTGGGCGTGAGGAGGTTGGGGCCTGGCATCGGGATCGCGCCGATTCGCATCGCGCCCAGCAGCGCCGCGTACCACTCCGGTATACGCGGCAGCATCACGAACACGTGGTCTCCCAGGCCGACGCCGAGCTCAAGCAGTGCGCGCGCCGCCTGGCGAGAGGCTAGGGCTAGGTCGGCCACCGACTGGGTGGCGACGACGTCGCCAGCGGCGTTCAGCGAGAGCACCGCAAGCGCGTCCGGATCTTCCGAGGCCCACGTCTCCACGATGTCGAGCACCGCGTTGAAGCGATCCGGCACGTGTATGTGATAGCTCGCGCGCTCGGCGTCGAGGTCGGCGAGCCGCGGAGGGCAGTCGCGCGCGGGACGGGTCAGGGAGGCGAAAGCCATCGGCCTACGCTACGGGGTCGACGAGGCCCCGGTATCCGCGCTACCCCCCTCGTCGCCTGTGGCGAACTACGGAACCCACGCTCACCGTCGAAGCGGGCGCGATCGACGGCCTGCCCGCCGACGGGCTCAGCATGTGAGCCACGTGACATTCAGCGGCGAGCGGGCGCGAAGCACCGGCCAGACGGTTCACTCCATCACGGAGCGCCGCGTGCTCCGGCTCGGCGACCGCGGGCTCGAGCTGACCGAGACCGCGTCGGGCCTGGGGCTCAAGCGCGACGTGTTGGCGCGGATGGCTTCCGACCGGCGGTCTCCACCGATCTGCGCGAGATGGACGCCGCGATCTTCGCCGGCCAGCCGCTCGGCCTGCGCGACCGTCAGGCGGCTCGTATCTGCCGGTAGACGCTGAGGTACTCCCGGCCGGGATGGTTCCAGGAGTTGTCGGATCGCATCGAGGCCATCATCAGCCGCCGGAACCAAGCCGGATGATCGAACCACAGGCGCAGCGCGCGCTTGAGCGCGGACTCGATCGCGATGGTGTCGGTGTGCTGGAACGCGTAGCCGTTGCGTTCCTCATGAGGGCGAGACGAGTAGTCGCGATCGAACACCGTGTCGACCATGCCCCCGACGGACCGCACGACCGGCACCGTCCCGTAGCGTAAGGCGACCATCGGAGCCAGCCCGCACGGCTCGTACATGCTCGGGACCACCAGCATGTCGGCCCCGGCATAGACGAGATGCGCCAGCTCCTCGCTGTAGCTGATCTCCAGATGGCAGTCGGGGTTGTCGTTCAGATGGTGCTTGAGGTGGCGGAAGTGACGGCTGATCCCGTTCTCGTGCACCGGCTCTCCCAGCAGCACGAACTGGGCTCTCCTCGAGAGCGCGTAGAACAGCGTGTGGTGGACCAGCTCCATGCCCTTCTGTTCGTCCAAGCGCCCGACGTAGGCGACGATCGGGCTCCTCGACCTGCGCAGCCAGAAGCGGTCCCGGAGACGCTCCTTGTCCTGGTACTTCCCGTCCAGCTCGCCGGCTGAATACTGGGCGGGGATGTGTGAGTCGACCTCGGGGTTCCACACGTTGTAATCGACACCGTTGAGGATCCCGCGGAACTTGTGCCGGTGGACGTGCAGCGTGTGGCCGAGGCCGAACGCCCCGTCACCGTAGCGGGCCTCGGCCGCGTGGTTGGGCGAGACGGTGGTGACGAAGTCGGAGTAGACGATCCCGCCCTTCATCAGGTTGAGCGCGCCGTAGCGGTGATCGTCGCCCAGACGGTCGTGGTGCAGGTAGTGCTCGGGCCGCCCCAGGTTCGTGCTCGAGAGCACCTCGGCGCCCGCGTGGCCCTGATGACGGAAGTTGTGAATCGTGTAGCACACCTTCTGGTCCGGTAGCGCGCCGCGATACTGCTCGTTCAGGAGCACCGGCACCAACCCCGTCTGCCAGTCGTGACAGTGGATCACGTCGGGGCGCTTGTTGCTCTTCACAAGGAACTCCAGCGCCGCCTTGGAGAACGCGGTGAAACACGTCACGTCGTCATAGTGGCCGTACAAGCGATCGCGACCGAAGAACTCTCCCTCCGGATGCGGCTCGATGAAGAAGCACTTGCGGCCGTGCACGTAACCGAAGTACACCGTGCAATGGAACGCCTCGCCGTACCAGGGCACCCAAAGGTCGTGGTAGCAGGGCTGCAGCCCCCACACATCCTCGTGGCGCATGCAGCCGTACTTAGGCAACACGATCTCCACCGCATGCCCCCGGATCTCGAGCTCGCGGCTCAGCCCGAACACCACATCACCAAGACCGCCGGCCTTGGCCACCGGCGCGCACTCGGAAGCGACCATCACGACGTACACGATTCACCCACGGATCGGTCAACCACGCATCCCTCCGCAGAAGGAAGGCTCTGTCTCATAAGCAGGGCTCTGTCTGACAAACCGGACGGCTCCGTATTCTGCGAGCCGATCCCGATCCTCCTGCGTCCCGGCGACGCGCTCGCGCTCAGCACAACGACAACACGACCCACGGCTGGGGCGCGCCGACGCACAGGTTGAAAAATAACGTCGCGCGCCCGAACGCTCAATCCGTAATTTTCACCGATCCAGCCTCCGCGCCGGCGGCACTCACCACCTCGACCGGCTTCAGCACGAAGACCTCGGCCGAGCAGGCACCCGGGCCGGTAGGCGGGGTCGCTACCCAGATGCACGACACGCAGCACCACGACCCCGGCGCTGACCACACCGTGCCGTTCTCCGCTGGCGGCGGACCGCTGCTCGATTATCAGGGGCTGCTCGCGGCCAGGCTGCGCGACGGAGAGCCGGTCCACTTCCGCGGCGTCGCGCAGCTGAGGAACGTTCTAACCGACGGTTGTGGTCCGTGCTTCACCGCCAGCCGGCCTGACGCGTTGAGGATCGCTCTGGAAAACGCGTCGAGCTGTCTCGACGTCCAGGATTGAACAGACGCGCCGCGCGATCAAAATGCGGGTTCAGACCGCGGGCACGCTGCGCTCGCTCCGCCAAACGGCGTCGGCATCGTCGGCGACCGGGGGCGTGAGCGCAACCGTTGGCAGCATCCGGTCAAGCAGCGCGAACGCCGAGCGCTGCAACTGCTCTAGCGTCGGTACGAGAGCCGCCCGTGCAGCGTCGCGTGCGGCAGCGCGTTCGGCCGCCGCTCGTGCCGCCCGTGCGACCGTCGCGGCGGCGTCACCGGCGATCTCACGCGCGACGGCGCGTACGCGATCTCCTGTGATGTCGCCGACTTCCAGCCGTGCGGCAGCCCACGCCGCAGCACCAGCTGAGCCCCAGGCGGCCTCCCGAGCGGCCGCTCGCCCGGCTGCCCACGGGGTCCACGCCGCGGGTCGTGCGGCTCCGAGCGCCGCGGACCAAGCCGCGCGAGTATCCCGTCGTGCGCTTGACAGCGCGGCGAGCGCAGACTGCAGCTCAGGGACATCCACGATCATGGGTAGCTCCTGCAGCAGCTGCGCCGATCCGGCCAAGCCCGCGACCGTCAACCATCGGGGCGCGTACTTGCGGACCAGCCAATCCATGGCCATCCAGGACCGAGCTTCGTCCAGCCCGTCGTCGGCGGTGCCGATCGTGCGTGCCAGATAAGGACGTAGCCGCTGGCGCGGACCATCCTCGAGATTATCGTTGAGCGTCGTGCAGAAGGCTCGCAACACCGGGCTCACGCAGGCAGGCTGATCGCTATGGGGCTCGCCCGCCAAATAGCTGACCCACTCCATCGCACACCGTCCGTCGTTGGGCGTGGAGTGCGTCCCGTAGGCGAGCATGTAGTCGGTGCTCATCGTTCCTCCTAGGGTGAAGCTGGTTGCTCCTCGGATTTTCACGCAGCGGGACGGCAAGTCAAGACGGGCCGGGCCAAACTCCGCGCGCGCAACGAGAAGCCTCGACATCTGCACGAAACCTGTTGGCTAGCGGCCGGATTCTGCACGTGGTCTTAATGCCCGCGACGACGGACCACCGTCTGTAGGCTGCCCGTCGGGCGGACAACCGACCGGGCATCGAGGCGCCGGCAATGGCGGGACGCTGATCGCGCGGGGAGTTCTCCTGTGGGTGCCATCCGCGCGGGGCCTCGTTACGATCCCATCGGGTGAGCCGGGAAGACTGGTCGGCACCGCTCCGCCGTGCCTGTTTCGTGTCCGCCGACCTCCAGCTACCGTGATGTTTCCGCTTCCACTGCACTGGGAGTGGCGCCGCGAAGCCTTGCGCACCAACCTGTGGCTCGTGCCGAGCCTCGAGATACTCGCCGCGGTCGCGTTGTACGCCGGCACGCACGCCCTCGACAAGGCCGCGTACGACGGTAGCCTGACGCTGCCGTCATGGATGGTCTTCGGTTCGGCCGATGCCGCCCGCCAGATCCTGACCGCTCTGGCGGCGGCAGTGATCACCGTCGTCGGAGTCGTGTTCTCGATCACGATCGTGACGTTGACGCTCGCCTCGACGCAGTTCGGACCGCGGATGCTGAGGAACTTCATTCGCGATCGCGGGACGCAATTCACGCTCGGGACGTTCGTCGCGACTTTCGTCTACGCCACGCTCGTGCTGATTTCGATCGGGCCCGGGACTCGCGGGCAGGACTTCGTGCCGCACCTGTCGATCACGACCGCGGTCGGACTCGTCACGCTGTCGATGGCCGTCCTCATCTACTTCATCCACCACATCGCCACCTCGATCCAACTTCCGCAAGTCATCGCGAGCATCGCCAAGGACCTCTCGCGCGCGATCGACGCCGAATCGGATGGAACCGGAAGGGCCCTCGAGTCCGGGCCGTCAGTCTCCGAACTCACGAGGCGCATGGACGAATCCGGCGGGGTGGTTCCGGCCCCGACGAGTGGATACCTCCAGTTCGTCCGATACGAGACGCTGGTCGGCTTGGCGGCCGAAAAGGGCGCCGTGATCCGGCTTTTGCTGCGTCCGGGACACTTTGTGGTCGAAGGGCATCCAATGGCGACGGTGTGGCCGCCAGGGGCGGCTGAATCGATCAGCGCGGCGTTGCGCCAGGCGCACATCACCGGGCCGAATCGAACCCTGGCCCAAGACCTGCCGTTCGCGGTCGATCAGCTCGTTGAGATCGCGATCAGGGCACTATCGCCCGCGGTCAACGACACCTTCACTGCGCTTACCTGCATCGACTGGCTCGGCGCAAGCATGTGCAAGGTCACCGATCAGTGGCATCCGGTTCGCATACATCGCGACGGTCACGGCTTCGTTCGCGTCATCACCGCTCACATCAGCTACACGAGGATGATCGAGCGGACCTTCGAGAAGATCCGGCAGGCAGGCCGGGGAATGCCCGCGGTGCTGATCCGCCAGCTCGAAGCGATCAAGAGGATCGTCGACCACACCACAACCGAGCACCAGCGACGTCTGCTGCTCGAGCAAGCGACGATGATCCTCCAAGCCAGCAACCAGTCTGTCCCCGAACCGGCGGACCGTGCTCGCGTGCAGCGCGAACACGAGGAAGTACTCGCCGCGCTGGAACGTGCGGGCGGCGTGAACGGCGCCGCGGGAGAGACGCTGTAAGCATTCCGCTCTCGCGCTCGGTCGCAGACGCTGACCAAACGTCGAGGCGCGACCGGTCGCGCTCGCTGCCGCAAGTTTGCGGGTCAACGCAATCTTCACGAAATCTGCACGCTGGCAGGGCATTCCTGCACGAGCTACGCACGGGGCCCGGGACACCATGTTGTCGTGGCATTGGAACCCGAGGCGGTTGGCAAGGAACTCGTGTGAGCAGGGCGCAGGCCCGGATCCCCGCGTCCTCCGCCGGGCCACGCCCGAGCCGCGCGTCGACGCTAGAGGATCGAGCCATCGCGCGCGTGCTCGCGCCGTGGCTGGACCGGGAGCTCGCCGGCGGCACGGGGGTTTCGCTCTCAGCGGCTCACGCCGCTCGCGTGGGCCAGCTGACCAAGGCCCCTACGCGACGGGCGTTGGCGCGTTCACTCGACCGGTTGGTCGAACGCGCGGGCGATCGTCGGTCCCGGTTCTCAAATTGGACTATCCAGCCGTGCGCCGAGCAGGTGCGTGACGCTATGCCGCTGATCCTCTCGACCGCGTCCCGGCTGCGCTCCGATGAGCCGCTGTCCCCCCTGGGGATCGCGCGCCTAAAGACACTTCTCCGCGACGTCAGCGGCCCGTGTTACGTACCCAGTTGGCCCGGTGCGCTGACGGTCGCCCTCCAAGACGTTTCAAACGCACTCGATATCGAGGCTGGCGGCCGCCGATCACCTGGCCGAGCGTGACGGCGTCGACTCGCGCCTCGCGCCCGCTCGCTTATCGTGGCGAGCATCTCGTCTGCGACGGCGGCTGACGGAAGCCGCGACGTCGAACCACGCTTGCTCGGTCGGGTCCGCGCCGCCGGGTTTCGGTCGCCGCGATCTTGACCCGTGCAGCACCAAGTGGTCCACCCTCGCATCCGTCCGCGCGGTGGCGTTGAAGGGAACTTTCGAGTCACCGCGGCGGGGTGGGGCTGTAGGTCGATGGTGTGATCGACGCGCTCATTGCACGAGGCCTTTAGCTCATGAAGAACTGTTGGTAGATGAGGAAGATGTTCATCGCGCTGATGGCTGCGGCGATCGCCCAGGCGGAGGTCATGAGGATGCGGCCGTTGACGTGGACGCCCATGATGTCGCGGCGGCTGGTGAGTATCACCAGCGGGATGAGCGCGATCGGGATGCCGAATGAGAGCACGACTTGGCTGAGGACGAGCGCGTTGGTCGGGTTCATGCCGACGGCGATGACCACAAGCGCGGGGATCATCGTCAGCCCCCGGCGGACGAACAGTGGAATCTTGCGATCGATGAACCCGCCCATCACCACCTGCCCGGCGTAGGTGCCGACGCTCGAGGAGGAGGCGCCCGAGGCGAGCAGGGCCACGGCGAACGCGATCGCGGCGGTGCCGCCGACGAGGTGTCCGAACTGGGCGTGTGCTTGCGGGATCGTGCTCAGGCCCGAGAGCGCTGGGGTGTGGAAGAGTTTGGCGGCGACGGCGAGCATCGCCAGGTTAACCAGGCCGGCGAGGCCGAGGGCGATGTAGACGTCGAGGCGCTCGAATCGCAGCACGCGCTTTTTCTCGGCGTCGTTGCGGGTTGCCATGCGCCCCTTGGTCAGCGCCGAGTGCAGGTAGATCACGTGGGGCATCACCGTCGCGCCGACGATCCCGACCGCGATGTACAGCTCGGTGGTGCCGCCTTGCAGACCCGGGATCAGCCCGTGCAGCGACTCGTGCACGGACGGCCCGATCCTCAGCGTCTCATACAGGAAGCCGGCGAAGATGATCCCGAGCAGCGCGCTGATCGCGAGCTCGAACTTACGAAAGCCCAGCGCCTGGAGTGCGAGGATCCCGAAAGCGATCACGCCGGTCATCAGCCCGGCGATGAACAATGGCACCCCGAACAGGAGGTTCAGCCCGATCGCGGCGCCGAGGAACTCCGCGATGTCGGTCGACATCGCCATGATCTCGGCCTGCACCCACATCCCGAAGGTGAACGCGCGGTGGAATTTGGCGCGCACCACCTCGGGGTAGTTGAGGTCGGTGACGATCCCGAGCTTGGCTGACAGGTACTGGATCACCATCGCGACCAGGTTCGCCGCCAGCACGACCCACAGCAGGATGTAGCCGAACTGCGCGCCGCCCTGCACGTTGGTCGCGAAGTTGCCGGGGTCGACGTACGCGATCGAGGCCACGAACGCGGGACCGAGCATGAACAGGGTCGCGCGGAGCTTGCCGCGCGAGAGTAGGCGCTCGAGCGCGCTTTCCTCGAGTACCTCGCCGAGGGGGAGTGTTTGGCCAGCGCCGGCGCCCTCGAGCGCGGGGATCGGCGGGCCGGGCGGCGGGGTCAACGCTCGTCTCCGTCGATCTCGATCCGCATCGCGCGGGCGAGCTCGCCGCCGATCGGATGCTCGCGCGCGTCGAGGCGCACGAACACCGGCCCGCCGAACGGTTGGCGGTCGACGACCTCGAGGTGAGCGCCCAGACTGATGCCGAGCTCGGCCAGGTAGCGGAGCATCTCCGGGTCGGAATCGGACACGCGAACGAACCGTCCCGTGGTACCGACCGGGAGCTCGTCGAGGCTGCGGGTCGGGCGCTCGTCGATCTCGAACAGGGGCGTGGGGATCGGATCGCCGTGCGGGTCGACCGCCGGATGACCGAGGCGCGCGGCGATCAGCTCCTCGAGCTCCTCGGAGAGGACGTGCTCGAGCACCTCCGCCTCGGCATGCACCCGATCCCACGACATCCCGAGCTCCTGAGCGAGGAACAGCTCGAGCAGACGGTGATGGCGCAACACCTCCAGAGCAATACGGCGGCCCTGGTCGGTCAGGCGCACACCGTGATAGGGCTGATGCTCGACGATCCCGACCTCGGTCAGCTTGCGCACCATCCCCGACACCGACGCCGGGGTCACCCCGAGCCGGGCCGCGAGATCGTTCGTCGATACCGCTGTGCCGCTACGAGCCTCCAGCGCATACAGCGCCTTCGCGTAATCCTGCACAGACGCCGAAACCGATTGTTCAGCCACCATCACACCAAGATTATGGCATGCCTAATAATTCGTGTCAAGGCGTCGAAAACCACTGTTTGCCGACCAGCCCTGCGGGTCAGCCGCGGCCCGAGTCCGCGCCGCGCCGCGCCGCGCCGCCGTCGGGGTCAACGCAACGCGCGTTAGGATGAGGGCGTGTCCGATGACCGCTGCGACCTGCTGTGCCTCGACCTCCCGCGCGCAGAGGACATCCGCCAGCATCTCGAGGTGGCGGCGATCGCCGCCGCCGCCGCGCGCGCCAAGGCGCTGGGCGACCCGACGCGAGTGACGATCGCCGTGGCGTTACGCGAAGGCGGGGAGCTGTGCGTCTGTGACCTGGCCTGGATCACCGGACGGCCTGAGAACCTCGTCGGTCACCACCTGCGCACGCTGCGGGCCGCTGGCCTGGCGAGCTCGCGGCGCGAGCACAAGATCGTCTTCTACACGCTCACCGAGCTCGGCGCGCGCCTGCTCGACACCTGTCTCACATCGACCGCGGCCCGCCGATGAGCGCCACCCGGATCGATCTCCCGATCGCCCCCAAGCCCCAGGTCGCCGAGCAGCGCCTGGATCCTCGAGAGCGCGACCGGCTGATCCGCCGCGCCAAAGCCCTGTCCTGGCTATCACTGGCCTACATGACCGCCGAAGGCGCGATCGCGATCACCGCCGCGCTCCTCGCCGGCTCGGTCGCGCTGCTCGGCTTCGGCCTTGACTCCGCGATCGAAGCGCTCGCATCCGTGATCGTGATCTGGCGCTTCACCGGCACCCGCCGACTCTCACAAGACGCAGAACGACACGCTGAGCGGCTCGTCGCGATCAGCTTCTTCGTGCTCGCGCCCTACGTCGCCCAAGACGCGATCCGCGGCCTGATCGCCGGCGAGCACCCCCACACCAGCTGGCTCGGCATCGGACTGTCAATCTCCAGCATCATCGTCATGCCCCAACTCGCCACCGCCAAACACCGCATCGGCCAGCGGCTCGGATCCGGCGCCACCGCCGGCGAAGGCACCCAGATCTGCGAGCGTTCGCGCTCCTCGGCAGATGCTTCTCCCGTTGGTCATGGACGACCGCTGGGACAATCGCCCCGACGACGAAGGGTTGCACGACGAGCTCCCGTCGCGGTGTCGTAACTGGGCGCGCACACCAGCTCCGAGGGCCGTCTTAGACGCGTCAGATCACAAGCTGCTCGGCCGCCGTCCGACCTGACGCAAACCGCGGGTGTTCAAATCGGTTGCACCACTTGAACTGGGCGATCCAATCGTGCTGAAGTGGATGAAACCGATCGATCAGCTCGGGCATCATGTTGACTCCGGACCGGCCCTCCGGGCTGATCTTCATGGTTTGGCTCGCCTCGTTGAACTCACGGATGGCGAGTGACTCGCCCTGGAACTCGAGGTTGACGAAGACGTCGTCGAAGAACATCGTGACGATCGGGGTGAACCACTTGTCGTCGCCGTGGAGCATGTCGAGGATCGAGATGGTCGGGGAGTAGAGGTCGACGTCGACTGAGACGAAGGCAATTGGCGCCGGTTCAAACTCGGAGAGGAACGTCTTCGTGGTGTCTCGGATGTCTCCCAACACCAGCTGGGCGTCATGCAGTCGATCCCGCAGCGCCTTGACATCCATCCGATAGTCGCCGCCGATCCATTTCTGGGTGCAGTCCCTGTAGTCCACGAGCTCCGGCAGGCCCTCGCCCGAGTCAAACCCGTAGACGTCGATCGCAACTCCGTGGAGGCGCCCCACCTCGCGGGCATACAGTTCCAGGGCGACGAGCCCGCGTCCTCCAGCGACGCCGAACTCGAGGGCGCTGATCCGGTCGTACCCCCGCGATCGTGCGAGTCTTGCTGCGTCGAATAGGCCAAGCGCGTAATGAGGGTGATTCACCTGCAGGTAGCTCTGCTTGAAGAACGCCTGAAACCGACTGAACAGTGACGAGGGGATCCCACGAGGATCCACCACGGGGAGCGTCTCGATGGCCGCCTCAGCAAAGATGTTTCGTGCGTGCATGTAGAGGCTGTCGTTGTCGCCGGCGGACAGCGACCGGAATTGGCGATGGCAGATCTCGCCGCACGTCAGTGGTCGTAGATTCACCGCCTCTGAATCGATCTCACGCGAGCCGATCACGCCGACCAGGACGTCGTCGCCGTCGCAGACGAGTGCGAGCCGGTGATGCGGGCTTGTCGTGACGATGTAGTACGCCTCGACCGCGGGCGTGTGTTCGCGGACGACGTTCGCTGCTATCTGGCTCGGGATCATCGAGGCATCCTAACCCGCAAGGCGGCCGAGCCGTAGGAGAGCGTGTCTCGAGCAATCGCACCACGTTCCGGTCTAGCTCCGGTTTGCCGACAGCAGAGGGATCGGGGTGCGTCTCGCGGTCGAGGTCGTGGCCTTGACCGTGCCGAGGCCGGGCGAGCAGGCTCGACGAGGCGCCGTGTGCATTTGCCCGCTTTGCCGATCCCGCGATCGCAGACCGGGTTGGCGTCGCGAAGTGCTCTTGATCGTCTCAAGAACGCGTACCTGCTGCCGTGCTCGTGGTCCGACGGCGGCGCTGACCCGCGTTTACCGTTCCGACGAGGCGCCTCCTTTGCGCCAATTACGATCGCGGCGCCAGAGGCGATGTGGCGAGTGCTTCGTCGCGATCCCGATCGTCGGCGGGCTCGTCCCCTTGGACGACCCATATGGGCGACTAAGCGCAACTTCGCCACGGCAGCGGTTGGACAGCCGACACTTGCGGCG
The DNA here is from genome assembly GCA_963701945.1 of uncultured Solirubrobacterales bacterium. GTDB lineage: Bacteria > Actinomycetota > Thermoleophilia > Solirubrobacterales > Solirubrobacteraceae > Palsa-465. The sequence continues at coordinate 657,596 of CAVPBV010000011.1, forward strand.
ACGACGATTCCATCCCGCGCGGTTTCTGCCCCGGTTTGGTGCCCACGGGTGGTACCCACGAGCGCTCAATCGGACCAAAACCAATACCCCCAGCCGGATTCGAACCGGCGATCTCCTGCGTGAAAGCTCCAAGCGTCCGTCGGCCGATGCCGATGGGATCCGGATCGATCCCGCTGTCTGGGTCCGAGGGGTGCATGCGCTGCCGATGCTTGAAGACCCATTCACGGCACGGCAGGCTTCCAAGATGCAGACGGAGACCATGGCCTGGTCCCACTGCGATGGCACCATGCTCGCGCGATGCGTGTCACACTCGACCGTGGTCAACCATATCGGCGACGCACGAAGCGGGCGCAGTGTGGAACGGTGAACGCGAGTTCGCCGCGGGCCGGCGCGTAGATAATGGCCTCGCGAATGAGTGCATCGCGGACCTTCGTCACGGCGGTCGGCTTCCGACCGAGGCGCTGGGCGATGTCGAAGCTGCCCACAGGTCCGTCGCCAAGCTCGGCCATCGCCTGTACGTACGCCCGCTGGGTCGCGTTGAGCCGCCCGAGTCGCACCTCGAAGAAGCTTTCGTCGAGCTCCGCCTCGGCGAGCGGGATCGCCGCCTCGACGTGAGGCCGGGTAATGCGGGCGCCGTCCCTTTGGCGCCATGCCCATCTCCCGACCTCTTGCAGGAAGTAGGGGTAGCCCTCGGTGTAGGTGACGGCGAGCGTGAGGGCGTCGTCATCCCATCGGACTTTCTGCATGCGCGCTGGGTCGGCAAGCGCGATGCACGCGGCGTCATCTGGCAGCGCACCGAGGGGCGCGCGGACAAACATCCGCTCGGCGTACGTCTTCGCCTCCCCGGTCAGCGCCGGGATGAGGGGCAGGCCGGCCGCGACGAAGCTGACGGGCAGTGTCTTTTGCTTGGCGCGATGCAAGGCGATGATGAGCGCCTCGTACTCCCCTGCGAGCAGGTTGTGCAGTTCGTCCAGCACCAGAGCAAATCCGACGCCGGCTTCGGCGGCCGCCTCCCCAACGGAGACGAGCACGTCGCGCAGGTCGTCGGCCAAGTCGCCGGAGTCGGCGTGGCCGGCAAGCGCGTCGACGCCGAGCTTGAAGCGGATGTCGCCTGGGAGCGTCACCTCGAAGGACGTGAGAACGCGCATCGCCCGGCGGAGCTGGTGGGTGACCTTCGCCCGCAAGGAGAGCTGCCGCAGCGCCCGGCTCGCGCTGCGACCGACGAGCACTGCGACCGACGAGTCTCGCGCCACCTCCTTGCTTTCGGCCGGCCAGCCTGCCTCGGCGCACACATTCTCGAACTCGTTGAGCATCACGGTCTTCCCCACGCCGCGCAGCCCAGTGATGAGCAGGTGGCGCTCGGTGCCGCCAGCGCTCAGCTGCGTGATGATGCTCTGCAGGTGTTCGAGCTCCCGGTCGCGGCCGACGAGCGCCGGCGGACGGGCACCCGCATCCGGTGTGTACGGGTTGTATGTCCTAGCCCCGCGGCCCATCAGCCTTTATCCCATAATATACCCGAGGCGGGGATAGAAGGGTATAGAGAGCCATACACTCCGACCGGGCGCAGCGCCCGAGCTTCTATCCCTCGCTCGAGGATAGAAGCGGATACAGCTCGGTGGTTGGCTCGGCTCCGGCCGACTTTGGAAGACCCAGGCTGAACTCGGCAATCAACACTATTCGGCGGTTCACAGGGCGATCGGGTCAGGTGCCGTGAGCGGTTTCGCGGCGCGACCTGCGCTTCGGCCAGTCTTCGGTTGACCGTCGAACACCTCGACGGCGCATCGTCCCTTGGCCGTTACAGCGAACGCGCGAGAACCGGTCCGCCCTCAAGTGGGTCGTCATCTGGCCGTGCCCGACGCCGCGGCCAGTGCACGAGCACACCGAGGGCGAAGAACACGCCCGGCCCGAGGGTGAAGATGCGTTGCTGGAGGACAAGCGCGTGCCGGTACGCAGCTCGGGTGACCGGAATGAAATCGCCGTGGTCGTTGAGGTAGTAGTGGCCGCCGCTCATCGTGGGCTGGCCGCCGATTTGGCCAATCGAGACCATCAGGACCAGCCATGCGACGACGAACAAGACGATGAACGCGACGATGGTGCCAGGCGGTAAGCCGCGACGCAGCTCCCGCCACTTCGGCCGACCGCGGTCCGAGGTGAAGCGCAAGACCGACGAGAAGTGGACTACGAAGATGAGCGGGAACAGCACGAACTGCGGCCATTGGGGGAGCAGTGGCGCATTTGGCGCCAGGGTGCTGGCCGCGATCAGCAGGTCGATGGCGAGACCTGCGACGGCGACGCGGAGCATCGTCCTCGGTTTGAGCATTCTCAACCCCGACTGCCTCACTGCGAGATAGCGTGCCGGCGGCATGCGCTTTGTATCGGCGTCTCGCCTGGGACCTTTCATTTCTCAGCCGACTGCTGGGCATGAGCGCGTCGCCGGGCGCGCCGGCGAGGACTGTCTTCATCGCCTCGGCGAACGGGACAAGCCTGACCATCCGGACTTGCCCGCTCTTTAGATGTGGTCGCGCTCGACCTTGAGCGCTTCCGCTCGGCGACTCAACGGCCAGCCCGCCGGCGCCAGCGTCCGCTGCGGATCCAACTGGTGCGTGTACAACCGCTTCCATAGCGCTTTCATCGGACCCCGTCTGCGCCCCATGAGGAGCCACGGCCGCCACCGGAAAGCCGGTAACTGCGGGCGATTTGAGAGGTACCCCCAGCCGGATTCGAACCGGCGATCTCCTGCGTGAAAGGCAGGCGTCCTAACCGCTAGACCATGGGGGCGTGGGCCTCGTCCATTGTATGAGCCGTGGCGTGGGCGGCTGATCCGGGAGCGCCGGCAACGGTCTGGCCGCAAACGGTTGCGGGGCGTAGGAGTCGCGAGAGCGGGTAGGTCGTTGGGAACTAACTCGCAAGATGGTCGCCGGCCGCAGAGTCATGCTCGCCCGCCGGTCGGTGGTGAAAGGGAAACCGATGCATCCGCTTCTATTCGTCAACTGGGCCTCGGTCAGCAGGATGTTCCGTGGGCTGATGTGGCTGTGCGCGATTGCGCTGGCCACCGTGATCGTGGTTCATCTCATGCCGGCGTCGGCGCCGGCGCACAACTCGGTCCGCCTCCTGCGCTGAGACCCGGCTGGGCCCGCGAACCACGAAGCGGATCCCAGCGCGCCAACGCATCTCAGTCCCGGACGGTGACGATGCCGGCAATCCGATCCGGGACGGTCTGGTTCCGCGCAGACCACAGCGCCGGCAAGTACAGCGGGACCAGCCCGGCCAACCCCCGGCCGCACGAACTCCAGGGCCGGAGGCGGTATCGCTTGGCCACCTCGAACATCGCGCGCTTCTGAGCCTCGGTGTCGCCCTCGTGGTACCCACGCGCCTCGCTCAGCTCCGCCTTGACTAAGCGACGGCGCGGCGCTCCTCAAAGCGCTTTTGGGACGGACGCCCGACGAGCCGGCTCAACTCCGATGCAGCCGCCTGGGCCGCCTTTTGGATGACTGCGGTACGCGAGGTACAGTCCGCCGACCCCCGCACCGGCGAGCAGCGCCGGGACCAGGAACACGACCGTGTCGATCGTCCGCGCCACGGACCGCCGCCCCAGCGGCGCGATCTCAAGCCCTGCGGGACCAGCGACCGACACGACACAAGCCTCTCACACCGCCCGCTACCCGAGCGAGATCAGCGCGATCCCGACCACGACGGCCACGGCGCCGATGAGCCGCTCGGCTCCGATCCGCTCGCGGCCGGTGATCGCGAGCACCGCGGTCGCCATCACCACGCTTGACTCGCGCACGGCGGAGACCGACGCCGCCGGCGCGAGCCTGAGCGCTGCGAGCGCGAGCGCGTAGGCACCGAACATGCCGACGCCCGCCACCAACGTCGTGCGGTTGACACCGGCGCGAAGGGCGGGTCCGCCCCGTATGCGCCACACGGCCAGCACGTAGATGATCGCGGGCACACCGAGCACCAGCTCGAGGTAAGAAATCGACCCGGCGTGGACGATGCCGTGCTTGTCGACGAGGGTGTAGGCGGCGATGCAGGCACCGACCGACAGGGCGAGCGCGAGATCCCGCGGGCGACCGGACGCGCTCACGCCGCGGACGAGCACAATCCCGACGGCGACGACGACAACCCCGGCCGCCGCCGGCAGCGATACGGTCGCGCCCACCGCGATCGCGCCGGCGACCAGCACGAGTACGGGCGCCGAGCCCCGGGCGATCGGGTAGACGAAGCTCATCGCCGCGATCGAATAGCCGGTCGCGAGCAGCGCCAGGTACGCCAACTCGAGCGCGCTCGAGGCGGCGATGTAAGGGACCGCGGCCGTATCGACGCGCCACGTCAGCGCGGCCACAGGCGCACACAGGATCGTCCCAAAGGCCAGCGCGACCGCGCTCGCCGAGTGCGTGTCGTCCACCCCGGACACGAGCAGATTCCAGGTCGCGTGGACCGCGGCAGCCCCAAGGGCGAGCAGCAACGCCGAGATCGGCATGACCCCGGTTTATAGAAGGCGGCTTCAGCGAAAGCAGCAACACGTCGCGCTGAGCGACGAACGTGGCCGCCTCGTGGCCTCCGCCGGCATGGTCGTCGTCGAGGTCGAGGTCGCCGACGAGCGCTTTGAAGTCGTCGGGCTCGGCGGGGTGATCGTCAACGCGGACCATCGGGGCCGGGGGCTCGCCCGGACGGTCGTGAACGCAGCGATCACGAAGGCGGCGATGCTCGGCCCGCGGTTCATGCTCCTGTTCTGCCACCCCGACCGCGCCGGGCTCTATGACCGACTTGGGTTCAACCAAGTCGAACCACCGGTGCACGTACAGCAGCCTGACGGGTACGCGGAGATGCCCATGCAGACGATGTGGCGCGCGCTGGCGGACGGGGCGACCTGGCCGAGCGGTCATCTCACCGTCCGAGGCCTCCCGTTCTAGATACGGTCCGCACATGAGCGTCCGCGGATCGCGACAGTGAGCGAGATCGACTCCCTCACCGCCGAGGAGCGAAAGCTCGCCCCCAAGGCGCCGGCGCCCACGACCGCGGGCGCGATGAAGGCGATGCTGACCAACGAGCGCTTCTCCGATCCGAACTGGATCTACGAACGGAAGCTCGACGGGATCCGGTGCATCTCGATCCGCAACGGCAACGACGTCACGCTGTTGTCCCGCAACGACCTGAAACAGAACGAGCGGTACCCCGAGCTCGCCGAGGCGCTCGAACACGAGCAGTGCGACCAGTTCGCGATCGACGGCGAGGTGGTCGCGTTCGAAGGGTCTGAGACGAGCTTCGCGAAGCTCGCGCGACGCGGCCAGGAGTACGTGCCGGTCTTCTACTACGTGTTCGACATCCTGTGGCTCGACGGCCACGACGTGCGCAAGCTCCCGCTGCGCACGCGCAAGCGGCTGCTCCGCGACGCGCTGCAATTCCATGGAAACGTCCGCTGGACGCAGCACCGCAACCGCGACGGGGAGGCCTTCTTCAAGGAGGCCTGTCGGAAGGGCTGGGAGGGGCTGATCGCCAAGCGCGCCGACAGCCCGTACGTCGCTACGAGGTCGCGCGACTGGCTCAAGTTCAAGTGCGAGCACGAGCAGGAGCTGGTGATCGGCGGCTTCACCGAGCCTCGCGGCTCGCGCGTCGAGTTCGGCGCACTCCTGCTCGGCTACTACGCCGACGGGCAGCTCCAGTACGCGGGCAAGGTCGGCACCGGATTCGACACCGAGTTGCTCCACACGCTCGGCGCGCAGCTGCGCGACCTCGCACAGAAGGACTCGCCGTTCGCAGACCCCGGCGACATCAAGGAACGTAACGTGACCTGGGTCGAGCCGAAGCTGGTCGGACAGATCGGCTTCACCGAGTGGACCCGCGACCATCGCCTGCGCCACCCGCGCTTCCTCGGTGTGCGCTACGACAAGGACGCGCCCGAGGTGGTGCGGGAAGGATGACCACCGAGCTCAAGGTCGGGAATCGCAACGTCCAGATCACGCACGAGGACCGAGTCGTGTTCCCCGAGGCTGGGCTGACGAAGCTCGATATCGCCAACCATTACGAGCGCGTGGCCCCGCGGATGCTGCCCTACGTGCGCGACCGCCCGCTCGCGCTCCAGGCCTTCCCCGACGGGATCGAAGGCGAGGGCTACTTCATGAAGGCGGTGCCCCGCTACTTCCCCGACTGGGTCAAGCGCGCCACGCTGCCGAAGAAGGGCGGCACGATCACCCACGCGCTCGCCGACAACGCGGCGACGCTGGTGTACCTGGCCGGCCAGAACGTGGTCACCGTGCACACGTGGCTGTCACGCGCTGATAAGCCCCACCAGCCCGACCGCGTAACGATCGACTTCGATCCCTCCGGCGGCGGTTTCGCCGAGGTCCGCGCGGCGGCGCGGGATGCCGGCGACCGGCTGCGCGACCTCGGGCTGGTGCCGTTCGCGATGACCACGGGATCGCGCGGCGTCCACGTCGTCTGCCCGCTCCGGCGCGGTCCTGACTTCACCGAGGTGCACGCCTTCGCCCGCGGCGTGGCCGAGCAGATGGTCGCCGACGATCCCGACCACCTCACGCTCGAGTGGCACAAGGCCGAGCGCGGCGAGCGCATCTATCTCGACGTCAACCGGATCGCGTACGCCCAGCACGCCGTCGCGCCCTATGCGATCCGGCCGCGGCCGCAAGCGCCCGTGGCGGTGCCGCTTCACTGGGACGAGCTGTCGGACAAGACGCTCCGCCCCGACGGCTGGACGGTCAAGACCGTCGGCGAACGGCTGGACGCCTCCGACCCCTGGGCCGGCATGACCCGCCGGGCACGATCGCTCCCAAAAACGAAGGCAGGTGCGTAGCTGGAAGCACCTTCAGTTCCCGAAGGTGACGGTCCAGTACGACGATCCGTTCGGGTTCGAGGCGATTCACGGATCTACGCGGGCCGCTACGGCGATTTAACGGCGGGCACCTGGGGAGGCGCGAACGGTTGCCGCGGGGCGCGCGGCGTCTCGGGGCCAAACAACCTGCAAGAGCTGACAATCGAGGCGCCGGCAGGCGACCGTGTCAGACGGCGCACGTGGTGCATGCGCCGTCTGACACGGTTCGGTGCGCGCGCGTCAAATGTCAGGTTTTGCAGGTGCGGTCAGGTTATGCAGGTCGCGCCCGGGGAGCGGCTATGCGGTCGCGATCGCGGCGGCCTTGCCGAGCCCGAGCTCGTCGATCCCGGTCTCGCCGATCTTGAACTTCTGCGGCTTGCTTGAGCGTTACTCGCCGCGCCAGCGGCGGTTCCGCCGGCCCCGACGGCCCGCCACCTGCCACGGACCCGGCACGAAGTCGAGCACGAGGTTCACGACCCACACGATCAGCGTCGCTCCCACCAGCGTCCAAAAGCCATGGATGTCGAAGCCGCTCACGATCCAACGGGTGAGCAGCAGCATGAACAACGAGACGAAGAACCAGGCGATCCCGAACGTGAGAAGCGCCAGCGGCAGCGTGATCAGCCGGAGCAGCGGCTTCAGCACGGTGTTCAGGACCCCGAATACTGCCGCCGCCAGAAGCAGCGCACCCGCTCCCGAGCTGGTCACGCCGGTCAAGAGCACGTCCACGACCAGGAGCACGAGGGCGTTCGTGAGCCATGAGATCCCGAGCCGGACCGGCAGGGGCGGCTCGGACCGACGGACTGTTACCTCACCTCTGGTCGCGCTCACGTCCCCAGCGTACTCCCCGCCGCACCCGATCTCGGCCGAGCCGCCCCGGCGCGCCCCCTGCCCAGACGAGCCGCCCCGGCGCGCCCCGGCCCAGACGAGCCGCCGCGGCGCGCCCCGATCTCAGCCGAGCGTCAGCTGGCTGTGGGCGTAGTCGAGTTCGATCGCGCCGAAGTGCGAGAGCACGTCGGAGCCGAGCAAGCCGAACGCCTTTCCGTCGGCACCCGCGATCACCGAACTGGTCGCGACGATCGACGGAAGCGCCTGCCCACCGATGCTCCAGCTGTTCAGCCGCACCTTGCTGGCGGGCTCCGAGCACCCCACGCCGGTGACGTTGATCGGCTTTCCCACCCGCTTCAGGTGGAGCTGGCGCGCGAGCGCCTCGTCGACGAGCGTCTTCGACGAGCCGGTGTCGATCAGGAACGGAAACACACGACCGTGGATGACGACGCGCGCGAGCGCCAGGGTCTCACCGTCTTTGGCCTTGAGGATCACGAGTGGGACCGTCGCCTGCGCCTCGTGCGCGCCACCGACCGACGCTTCCCCCCACCCCGTGAACGCGACCAGCAACAACGAGCCAACCAGGCCCGCGACAAGAATGAGACGACCCACCGTTCCTCCCTTGGTCGAGCACGCCCGTATGGGCCACTTTTTAGGGATCGAGGCTAGCTCACGGTGTCGTTGCCCCCGACGACTGCGGAGGCGAGGCCGACGACGACGCGGTACCGCTCTGGACAGGATTGCCGCTCGTTGCCTGCATGACCGCGGCGCGCGTCAAGATTCCGTTCGAAGCCGGAATGCACGCGAGCGCGGCGGTGCGGACCTGCGGCGCGGTCAGGTCGACTCCGGCGGCCTGAATCATTTCCACGTCCAGCCTGCCCTGGGCATTGGGGTCCGGGAACCCGTTGATGCCGTGATTCCGCATGCACCGTGCGAACGACAGCTCGTCCTGCGCCCGAGCCCGCTGCTGCTGGGCCTGGGCGGCCGGGCTCGCCGAAGAAGGTCCGGGAAGAATCCCCCGACAAGCCGTGTTCGCGCCACTGAATTGGGGTGAAGCCTTCGCGCCGTCCCCGACCATCATTGAGATCTGGGTGCTGCCGCCTGAAATCGACACGTGCGGGTCGGGAAAGTTCGACACCCCGTGCTCGCGCATGCACGCGGCGTAGTGGTACGCCTGTGTGACGGGGTTCTCGCTCGACTGGCCGCCGGCCGAGTTCGTGCTGGTGGTCTTGGACGAGGAGCCACCGCATCCGGCGGCGAGCAGCGCGGCCCCCGCCACCGCGGCCGCCACCAAGCCACGGCGCCGAACTGACCCCACCATGCTCACCGGCGTCATGGGTTCGCGGTCGTCGATGGGGCTGAGCTACTGCCGGACGGCTGCAGGTTCCCGCTCGTCGCCTGGATGACATCCGCTCGCGTGATCGCCCCGTTCGACGCGGACGCACAGGCGAGCCCGGCCGTGCGGACCTGCGGCGCCGTTAGGTCGACCCCGGCGGCCTGGATCATCTGCACCGACAAGTCTCCCTGGGCATTCGGATCCGGGAACCCATTGATGCCGCGCCCCCGCAGGCAGCGCGCGAACGCGAGCAGCTCCTGGCCGTGAATCCGCTGCTGCTGAGCCTGGGCCGCGAGGTCCGCATTGGATGGAGCGGGGAGGATCCCGCGGCAAGCCTGCTGCGCCGTCTTGAACTGCGGCGAGGTGCCATCAGCTTGAGAGACGTGGATCGACACCTGCGTGCCGTTGCCCGAGTGCGATACGACTGGGTCCGGAAAGTCGGACACGCCGTGGTCGCGCATGCAGGCGGAGTACTTGTAGGCGTCCGGTACGAAGTTCTTCGGCGGACCTCCGCCTGAACCGCCGGACCCTCCCGAACCGCCGTTGGCGGCGGTCCCGCCCGTAGTCGACGTGGTCGTTGTCGCGCCGCCGCACGCGGCGACAAGCAGCGCGAGGCTGATGATCGCTGCTGTCGCTGGAATTGCTCGTCGGATGAGATGCATGATTACGGCCTCCCTGTGACCGATGATGCGTGGGGTCACCGGTTGTAGAGCGTGGGCGGTGACAGCACCGTCACGATGGCTGTGACCTGGTTGTCACCGCAATCCGGGATGCTGTGTTCGACACCAGGGAGAAGACATGCGGGTGCTGGTTGCTGAAGATCACGGGCGGCTCGCCACCGCCATCGCGGAAGGCCTACGACGGGAAGGGATGGCCGTCGACATCGCGTTCGACGGCGCCGATGCACTCAGGCACGTTGCCGTGCACCGGTACGACGTCGTCGTGCTCGACCGCGATCTCCCCCAGGTCCACGGTGACGACGTGTGCCGGCGCATGCGCGAGGAGCGAAGCAACTCACGCGTGTTGATGCTGACCGCGGCGAGCACGATCCGGGACCGTGTCGAGGGTCTCGGGATCGGCGCCGACGACTACCTGACCAAGCCGTTTGACTTCGAGGAGCTCGTTGCTCGGGTCAGAGCACTGGCCCGACGCTCGAGCCCCGCGCTCCCGCCTACGCTCGCCCATGGCGACCTCATGCTCGATCCCGCGAGGCGCACTGCCGTGCGCGGCGATGTGCCGCTCGCGTTGAGCCCGAAGGAGTTCGCCGTGCTCGAATATCTGCTCGGCGCCGGTGGCCGGGTCGTGTCCGCCGAAGAGCTGCTCGAGGGCGTGTGGGACGAGGCCGCCAACCCGTTCACGAACACCGTCAAGACGACGATCGGGCGACTGCGGGCGAAGCTGGGAGAGCCGCCGATGATCGAAACCGTGCGCGAGGGCGGTTACCGGATCTGAGCCTGGGTCGACATGCTGAGATCGATCACCCCGTCCCGCTGGCTGCGGCTGCCGACCCGCACCGCGCGGTTACGGCTGACGCTGTTCTACGCCGGCCTGTTCCTGTTGCTCGGGACGGTGTTGCTCGCGATCGTCTACCTGCTCGCGTCGCGCGGGGGCGCGATCAGCGTCGCCACGCCCTCCCCGGTCATACACCGCAAGCTGACGCTACCGGGCGGGGGCGTTGTCACCTTGCCAGCCGCACCGTCGACACTGGGGCAGAACATCGTCGTCCAGCAGCACAACGCCGACCTCGCCCGTCTGGTGACGATCTCGTGGATCGTGCTCCTGGTGACGACTGCCGGCGCCGCCGTGCTCGGGTGGTTCGCCGCGGGTCGCGTGCTCCGACCGGTGCGCGAGATCACCGCGACGGCGCGCACGATCTCGGCGGGCAACCTGCACGAGCGCCTCGCGCGGACGGGCCGCAACGACGAGTTCAAGCAACTCGGGGATACGCTCGACGACCTGTTCGGCCGGCTCGAGGCTTCGTTCGAAGCGCAGCGGCGGTTCGTCGCCAACGCGTCACATGAGCTCCGAACCCCGCTGACGCTCGAACGGACCCTGCTGCAGGTCGCGCTCGCCGATCCGAACGCGTCTGAGCTGACGCTGCGGGCGACCTGCGAGGAGTTGCTCGCCTCGCAAGTCGACCAGGAGCGCCTGCTCGAAGGGCTGCTCACCCTGGCCAGCAGCGAACGCGGCCTCGAGCTGCGCGAGCCGGTCGACTTGCCCGCGCTGGTCGACTCCGCCCTGCGGCAGCTGGCCCCCAAGCTCGAGCGCCGCGGCCTGTCGATCGAGGCCACGCTAGGCCCCGCGACCGCCATGGGCGATCCCGCGCTGATCGGGCGCCTCATCGTGAACCTGCTTGACAACGCGATCGACCACAACGTCGACCGCGGGCACGTGGACGTCGGGACCCAGACGCTCGAGGGGCACGCGGTCCTTACGATCAGCAACACCGGGGCACCGATCCCAGCGTCAGAGACCGGGCGATTGTTCGAACCGTTTCAGCAACTCCACGGCAGCCGCCTCGCGAACAACGGCCATCACGGGCTCGGGCTATCGATCGTCCGCGCGATCGCCGTGGCGCACGACGCGGAACTCGACGCGAAGCCGCGGCCGGCCGGTGGGCTCACCGTGACCGTACGGTTCAGGGCCCAGAACGGCTCCGTCTGAGCGAGGCCTCGGGCTGGCGCTGCGCGGCGGCGCTGAAGCTCGTCGTCAGGTCCGGCCCTCCGGCCAGTGTCTGGTATACGACGCAGTAGCGCTCGGTCAGCTTCTTCAGCGTCGCGAGCTGTTGTTCGTCGGCGTCAGTGTCGAGCTCGAACGACAACCGGATCGCGCTGAACCCGACCGGCGCCTCGCGGTCGACGCCGAGCGTCCCGCGAAAGTCGAGGTCGCCTTCGGCGCGCACGCGTCCCGCCGGCACAGAGATCCCGAGCGAGGTGGAGACCGCCCGAAGCGTCACGCCGGCACACGCCACCAGCGCCTCGAGCAGCATGTCGCCCGAGCACAGCAGCGAGCCGTCACCACCGGTGGCCGGATGCAGGCCGGCCTCCGCGATCGCCCGCGCGGTGTTCACCGAGCAGGCGACGCCCTCGCCAAGCTCGCCGGTCGCCGACAGAGTGACGAGCGCGGCCTCGGGCTCGGTCCGGTAGCGCTCCTTGAGCGGCGCCTGCAGCGCCTTGAGTTGATCGCCGTCCATCGACCCGATCCTAGTGGTCGCTTTCGCAAATACGACGACATTCGCCGTACTTACGAAAGAGACCACTCAGGTCACACGTTCGAGCCGGGCCCCTGCGGCACCGTCGGGCTCGGGCTTGGCGGCGCCGGGGACGGAGAGGGGGTGGTCGGCGTGTGGTTGTCGCCGGGATCATCGGGCGCGCGGATCCACTCGAGGATCCGTCCGTCCACGATCACGAAGTTCGTGCGCGCGGTCTCGCCGGCGCCGGTGCCGCAGTCGCTGCCCCCGGGACCGGGGCGCCCGGTCAGGCGAAACAGCGCATTGACGTAGCGACCACGCTGGTCGGTCGACAGCAGCAGCGCACCGCACGGCAGCGACTCGTTGGCCTGTTCGGCCTCGGCCAGCGTCCCGATCGTGATCACGACCGCGTCGCCCGACGCGTCCGTGCCGTTGATCATCACGCTCGGGACCGAGAAATACCGGGCCGCCCCACTGACGTCGCCGCGCCGCAACGCGTCCGACCACGCCCTGATCACGGCTACCGCCGCTGGACGAGCTGCGATCCCCGTCGGGCCCGGCGACGGCACCACCGGGTCGCCCGCTGGGTCTTGGGGCAGCGGCGGCAACGGCACCGAGCGCGCCGGCGCAACCTGGGCGTGGCGCACGGTCGCGCTCGCGAAAACCGTGGTCGACCCGCATCCGGCCAGGCACCCCGCCGCCACGACCGCAGTCAACGAGGCCCAGTGCGCGCGGGCGATCACACGACAATCGTAGGCCCCCGGCGAAACGGTCTCGAAGGACTACTCGATCTCGTCCTCGCCGAGCTCGGACGCGCCGCCCGCGCCGCCCGCATACGATGGCGTCGTCGAGCCGTACGTCTCCTCGATCGCCCGCGTCAGCCTTTCGATCGCCTCGGTGACGTCATCGCGGTCGGGCTTGCGCTCGAGCGCGAGCCGGATCCCGGCGATCTCGCGCGCGAGGTACTCGGTATCCGCCAGCGACCGGGCATTCATATCGCGGTCGCGCTCGACCTCGGACTTCTCCCGGTCGGCCTGTCGGTTCTGTGCCAGCAGGATCATTGGCGCGGCGTACGCGGCCTGCGTCGAGAACGCGAGGTTCAGCAGGATGAACGGGTACGGATCCCACCGCAGCCCTGCCGCAGTCAGGTTGAGCACGATCCAGAGGAACACGAAGAACGTCTGGGCGGCCAGATACCGGCCCGTGCCGAGGAAGCGGGCCATCCGCTCGGCCCACCGCGCGAACGCGTCGGGGTCGTAAGAGGGACCGCCGGGCGTGCCGCGAGGGGTGCTGAGGTCGTCGTTTCGTGCCATCAGTGACTCGCGCGCGCTGTGCGCCAGTCCGCGGGGAGCATCCGGTCGAGCACGTCGTCGATCGTAACCGCGCCGACCAGGCGTTTGGCAGCATCGGTCACCGGGATCGCGACGAAGTCGTACGCGGCGAGCCGCTCGGCCACCTCTCGTTCGCTGGCGTCGGCCGCGATCGGTTCCCATTCCTCGTCAAGGCATCGCGCGAGCGGCTTGCTCGGCGCCTCGCGCAGCAGGCGCTGGACGCCGACAACCCCCTGGAAGCGCCCGGTGGGGGTCTCGAGCGGGGGGTGACACACGAAAACCTGGGCGGCGAGCGGGACCGGCAGGTCGGGATCGCGGATCCGTGCGAGCGCCTCGGCGACCGTCGCCTGCCCGTCGAGGATCACGGGCTCGGGCGTCATCAGGCCGCCCGCGGTGTCGGGTTTGTAGATCAGGAGGCGACGGACCGGCTCGGCCTCCTCGGGGTCCATCGCGCCGAGCAGCTCCGTGCGCCGGCTCTCGGGGAATTCTCCGAGCAGGTCGGCGGCGTCGTCGGCCTCCATCTCGTCGAGCACGCGGGCCAGGCGCTCCTGATCGAGTCCCTCGACCAGGCGGACCTGCTCGTCCTCGTCGAGCTCCTCGAGCAGGTCGGCCAACCGGTCGTCCTCGAGCTCGGAGGCGAGTATGCGCCGACGGCTCAGCGGCAGGCGACGGATCGCGGCCGACATCTCGACCGGATGCAGGCCACCAAGCGCCGCTGCCTGGCGGTCGATCGGGCGCTCGTCGGCGAACAGGTCGCCGGCCTCGCTCCAGTCGATCACGTCGGGCGCGCGTCTGCGCGTGGCCAGTCCCGTCAGTCCGCGGGCTCCGGACAGTGCGATCGTGGCCACCTCCCACGCGAACGGTTCGGGCGCGGGAGTGAGCCCGACGTCGACGACGCGCTCGCCGCGAACTCGGCGGCCGATCAGCTCGCCGATCACGAGCTGCTCTCCGGGGCGCAGCACGAACTGCCGCAGGTTGATCGAGCCTCGACGCAGCCGCACACCGTCGTTCGAGATCTCCCCGACTCGGCCCGCGCCCACGAACACCCGCCGGCGCCCGACCGCGACGACGAAGCCGTTGACGCGCGGAGGTCGTCCACCCAGGTCGAGGACGACGTCCACGACACGGCCGACGTCGGCACCGTCAGCTCCCACCAGCGGGAGCCGCGTGACACGAGTTACATAGACGATCCGGTCCGCCACACCAACAGGGTAGAGAGCCACGGCCGGAGGTGCGACGGGTGAAAGTGATCCGGATCGACGCTGATTCGAACGGAACGGATGAGGCCTGAGGTGTTATTGGGCCTCGCACGCTCGGCGTCCGTGGGGCCGTTCCGCAGGGCGTCCATGCCCTGCGGGGTGAGCGCGATCCCCCGGCCGGGCATGGATGCCCGGCCGTGAAGGCCCCACGGATGCCGAGCTTGCGGAATCCGGCCTCGGCACGCGTCGAGCAGCGACCGCGGTCGCGCCGGATTCCGTGCGGGAATCCGGCCTCGGCACGCGTCGAGCAGCGACCGCGGTCGCGCCGGATTCCGTGCGAGGCCCTTAAGCGGCCGACAGCTCGCGTACCTGCGTCAGGCGAAACGTGTTCCCCGACGGATCGTGGAACCCGGAGTCGATCCCGTACGGACGCTCCTCGGGGGCTTCGGAGAATTCGACGCCACGATCCTTGAGCGCCTCATAGTCCGCGTACACGTCGTCGGTGGTGAAGAACACGGTCCCCGCGAAGCCCCTGGCCATCAGCGCCTTGACCTGCGCGGCGGTGTCGGCGTCCATCACCGGCGGCCCGGGGACCGCCATCAGGACGATCGAGATGTCCGGCTGGCTCGGGGGTCCGACGGTCAGCCAGCGGAAGCCGCCCATCTCCGGGAGGGTCACGTCTGAGCGGACCTCCATGCCCAGCTTGTTGGTGTAGAACGCGAGCGCCTCGTCCTGGTCGTGGACCCAGAGCTGAGCGGTCGAGAGCTTGATCATCTTGGCCTCCTAAGGCGTGGTGGTGAACACGCCGACCACACTAATTCCGCTGCGTAACGTTGTCTTCTCGAAACGTGCTGCGCTGGGGCCGCCCGTAGGCGCGGACCACGCACGTCGGGACCATCGCCCAGTCGGAGGCCGGCGGGAACCGGGCCCGATAGGCGGTCGGCGAGACGCCATACGTGCGCGTGAAGCTGGTCGTGAACGAGCCGAGGCTCTGAAGCCCCACCGAGAAGCAGATGTCCGCCACCGAGCGGTCGGTGGTTCGCAGCAGCGCCGCGGCACGTTCGAGCCGGCGGGTCAGCAGGTATGCGTGGGGCGATTCTCCGAAGGCCCGGCGGAACGCGCGGCTGAAATGCGCGCGCGACAGCCCGGCGGCGCGGGCGAGATCGTCGACGTCGAGCGGCTCGAAGTACCGCGCGTCGGCTAGGTCCTTGGCTCGGAGCAGGTGCCGGTCGGCGGGGACGAAGGCCACGCGCATCACCCTACTCATGTCCGCTAACGCAAACGGATGAGGCGCCCGGACTCACGCCCTCGGCGATGGATGCCGTTAACGTGTGGAGCAGACGGTTTTCAGCGTGGACGGCAGGCAAGTGTTTCACCGATACAGGCTCGCGGCGATAACGGCGCTCGCGATCATCGTCGCGGGGTGCGGAAGTTCGGCAGTCAGCACCAGTACCGGCGGCGGTGCCGACGCGTCGTCGACGGCGACGGTCCCGCAGGCCCATCCGCAGGCGATCGAGCCCGCGGCGGGACAGCAGGCGCAGGCGGTGACGCCTCAGGATCCGATCGGCGACCCGAACGCGCACGCGATGCCGCTGTCCCAGGTCCGGCACCTGCTCACGCTCGAGCACGTCGCCGTGCGCGCCAACAACACGAGCTACATCGACCCGCTCCAATACGTGACGGTGTGGGAGCGGACCGACCAGGGCGTCGACGCCCAGCTGCCGGTCGGCGCGCCGATCCTCGCGCCGTGCGAGATCAAGATCCTGGCGATCGAGCCGAACTGGTACGCCGGCCAGCCGCTCGTGTACTTCGAGCTTCTCCAGGGCCAGCAGGCGGGCCAGGTGCAGTACGTGGCCGAGGAGATCACGGACATCGCGCCCCCGGGCTCGATCCTCGCGCAGGGACAGACGGTCGCCAAGTACGCCGCGCACGGCACCGCGATCGAGTACGGCTGGTCGACGCTCAACGGCATCACGCTCGCGCGGGCGACCACGGGCTATGAGGAGGGCGAGATCACGCCGGCCGGCACCTACATGCGCAACTGGCTGAACAGTCTTGGCGCCGGCGCCGGGCCCTGGCCTCCGAAGTGATCGGCGCTGGCGCGCTTCAGAACGCCCGGTTTGCCGGGTCGCCAATCAGCACCGCCTCGGCTTCGCGGAAGCGGCCGTTCATCTCGCGCGTCTCGAGGAACGTCATCAGCAGCCGGGTGACCGGGACGCTTTGGCGCCACTGGACCGCGGTCCGCGTCGTCGCGCCGCCCTCGAAGTGCGCCGCGGACACCTCGCGTGAGAACGTCGCCGACACGAACGACGAGCTCGAGGGCTCGGGAAGCGGTCCATCGACGGCGGCGCCCCGGTAGAGCGTCACGGTCTCCTCGCCGATGCCCGACCACAGCTCGCGCGTGAACGCGAGCCGGGCGACGAGATGCTCCGCCCGTCGCTCCTTGCGGTCAGGACCCTCGAACGTGTTCGGGTCGCGGACGACCTTGCCGCGGTACCGACACAGACCGAGCTCGGCGAGCACGATCGCGTGGCCCTTGACGAACTCGCCGGAGCGCGGATTGCTGACGAACGCACTCGCGAAGCGCTGCTCGAGATCGGCGACGTCGCGATCGGCCAGCAACCCATCGAGCAGCGCGAACAGCTCCGGGTCGCCGGACCGCGCGAGCACGCGCGCCGCCACATCGACGGGCACGGGCGAGCCTAGTCGCATATCCGCGCGGGCGCGATCGATCCGGCGCAAGGTCGCCTCCCGCGCGGCGGGATCCGGGTCGATCACGAGCTCTCGGTCGAACCGTCTGAGCGCGCTCTCCAGCTCCGCCACCGCATCCGGCGGCGCCACCGCTCCGCCCCGCGCGAACTGGAAGCGCCAGATCTCCTCCAGTGCCAGCTCCCAGCGCGCGCCGGCGTCCTCGAACGCGCCGAGCTCGAGTTCGAACGCGCCAATCGCGGGCTTGACCGCGGTCACCGTGATCGGAGTGCGCCGCGCATCGAGCAGCCGACCGCGGTTACCGGTCACGAGATCCCGGAGCTCGCCGGGCACGAAGTCCGAGTCCGGCGCGGGATCCGGGTCAGATGCGTAGATCGCGGCCGACATGCATCTCAGCCGCCGCGGACCAGCTTGGGCAGCGATGTGACCAGTCGCGGGATGTCCGAGCGGGCATGGGCCAGCGCGTCGTCGAGCGCGGTCGCGGCGTCGCTCTCGATCGTCGCGCCGTGACCGACGACCAGCATCGAGGGCCGGTAGGGCGCAAGCTGCGACCGCGGCGGCGTCAGGCGGAGCATCGGATGGACGCCGGCCCGGCGCCCGAGCGCGAACGGTGGCGCGGTCCCGATCGCCTCGGCCACGATCAGCGCTCGCTCCCGCTCCCACCACAGCGCCACCTCATGCCAGCCCCAGCGCGATAGGACCGGCACCGGCTCGAACGGCGTGTCGGGCGCGACGGCAGGGAGACGGAGCAGCGGCACGCCGAGCCTCGACGCGATCGCCTCGCAGTCGCGGTTGTGGCGGTCGAGTAGCTGGAACACGCCGGCGGGCGTGCCGAGCGACTCGGCCTCGCGGAGCGCCGGGCCGTCGTCGAACGGGTCGACGAGCCAAACCCGGCCCTCGCTGTGGAGCGCGTGCGCCGAGCGGACCATCATCCCTGGCTCGATCCAGGTCAGCCCGATCGCGTGGCGCTGCAGGGTCGCGCTCATCGGGTCACGACCCGGACGCGCATTCGGCGTTCACGTACCCCGAGCGGAACGCACTGGGCGCGCCGGTCTGCTCGTCGAACGTGTGGCGCCAGACGCAGCCTGTGTCGTTGGCGAGCAGATGGATCGACACCGACGTCTCCGCCGAGGTCGTCCGCACGCGATGCACGTCGTCGCGGGGTGGCAGCAGCGTGTAGAAGTCACCGGGGTTGACCGGACGCCGTCGGACGAGCGCGAGCCGGCCTTCCCCTGGACGGTAGAACTCCTCGTCCTGAACGCCCCGGTACACGCCGACCAGGCCCCAGGCGAGGTGGTCGTGGACCGGCGTCATCGCGCCCGGCGGCACGACCAGGCTGAACAGCGACAGCGACCGGTCCGCCGCCCGGAACGCCAGCCACTGCCCGATGCCGCCGCCCATCCCGCTACCGATAGCGGGCGCCTGGAAGTCCGCGGGCAACCATTCCTGGTCGGCGAGCAACTCCGCGAACAGCGGGCTGATCAGCTCGCACGCGTGCGCGGGCGACTGCGCCGCAGCGATCCGCTCGCGCACGTCCGCGACAAAACCCCGGACGCGCGCGGTGTCGAGCCTGTACTCGTCGGCCTCGAGCGGAGGGAGCGGACCGTGCTCGTGGTGGAGGTCGCACATCGGATCCCGAAGCCTAGAGCTCCGCGCCGCGACGCACCGGTTGTCGTTCAAAGGTTCTATGCCGATACTTAGGGTTGATGGCCGGCTCGCATGAGATCGCGCTGTCCGCGCTGATTAGCGCGTTGTCGAGCGCCCTGGACATCGCTGAGGGAGAACCGCCCGGCCATGCCGCGCGCTCATGCCTGATCGGCATGCGGCTGGCCGACGAGCTTGGCCTCGACGCATCCACGCGCTCGGACCTGTTCTACGCGCTGCTGCTCAAGGACGCGGGGTGCTCGGCAAACTCGGCGCACATGGCCGCGCTGTTCCGCGCGGACGACCAGCAGGCCAAGCATTCGTCGAAGCTAGTCGACTGGGCGCGCCCATTGTCGGCGTTCGCGTGGTCGCTCAAGACCGTGGCGCCCGACGGATCAATGCTCGAGCGCGCCGACCGGCTGCGCGCGATCCGCAACGAGGGCCATGTGACCCGGGCACTGATGAAGGCACGCTGCCACCGCGGCGCCGAGATCGCCCGCAAGCTTGGGTTCTCCGACGCAACCGCGGAGGCCATCAAAGCGCTCGACGAGCACTGGGACGGCCACGGCCAGCCGCTCGGGATCAGTGGAACCGAAATTCCGCTGCTGGCCAGGATCATGTGCCTGGCGCAGACGGTCGAGGTGTTTCACGCCGCCCGCAGCGTCCACATCGCCTATCGCGTCGTCGCCAAGCGAAGCGGGGCCTGGTTCGACCCGACGCTGGTGGAGGCGCTCGGCGCGTTCCGCCGCGACGATCGCTTCTGGTACTCGCTGGAGACGCCGGACGTGTCTGCGGTCGAGCCGCCCGATCGGATCCTGACCGCCGACGAGGACCGGCTGGACACGATCGCCGAGGGCTTCGCCGCGGTGATCGACGCGAAGTCCCCGTGGACGCATGAGCACTGCGACCGCGTGTGCGCGATTGCGCTCGGGATGGGCACGATGCTTGGATTCGACGAGGTCACGCAGCGTGAGCTTCGCCGGGCGGCGCTGCTGCACGACATCGGGAAGCTCTCGATCTCGAACCGGATCCTCGACAAGCCGGGCCCGCTCACCGAGGCCGAGCAGACCAGGTTCAAGGACCACGCCTTGGTCACCGAGCAGATCCTCGGTCGGGTCCCGGGCTTCGACCGGCTCGCGGCGCTCGCGAGCGCCCATCACGAGCGGCTCGACGGCCACGGGTACCCGCGCGGTCTGGCAGCCGAGGCGCAGACGATGCCGATGCGGGTGCTGGCGATCGCCGACGTCTACGAGGCACTGATCTCCGAACGGCCCGTACCGAGCTGCGTACAAGTCGCAGGACGCGCTCGAATTGATGAGCGGCGATGTGCCGGGCCGCCTCGATTCCGACGCGTTCGCGGCGCTGAAAGCGCTGCTCGCCGACCGGCAAATGACCACGCCCGATGGCCAGCTGAGGGACGCGCCCCGGCGGCTGCGCGGATTGCCCTAGGGCGCGTTCGGTGGCTCGCCCGGATCCTCGCCAGCGGCGACTAGGGCGCGTTCGGTGGCTCGCCCGGATCCTCGCCGCGGCCCGCGCCGTGCTCGAAGAACGCCGCCACCCAGTCCGGATCGGTCGGGTCGAGCAGCGACCCGCCGAGCTGCTCCTCGACGTCGGCGAAGCCCGCGGCGCGAAGTTCCTGCACCGCTTCGCCGAGGTCGTAGCTCGTCTCGCGCATGGCCGGGCACGCCGTGCTCGACGATCATCCAGAACGCGGCCGGGCGGCCCTCGTAGGGCATCCCGACGCTGCCCGCGTTGGCGTAGGTGAAGGTCCCGCGCACGTTGCGCACCATCTGCTGATGGGTGTGCCCGCCCACGATCAGCGGCTCGGCGACATCCACCAGCGCCTCGGTCAACACGTCGTCGGGCGTGGTGCGCGTGAGGATCTCGTCGTCGCGGCGAGGGGAGCCGTGGCAGAAGCGGACATCGTCGAGCCCGAGGCTGATCGGCCACGCCGCGAGCTCGTCGCGCCAGCGGGAGTCGAGCGCCTGCGCGCTCCACGCCGCGGCCCGTCCTGCCGGGTCGTCGGACACGGGCGCGCCGTCGTAGATCGCCACGGCCTCGCGCTCGCAGTTGCCGCGAACCCAGCGGGTCGGCTCGCGCCGCGCCGCCAACAACTCGAGCGTCTCGCGGACAAGCGGGCCGCCGACCACGTCGCCGGCGACGACGATCGCGTCGACCGGTTGGCGGTCGAGCTCGTCCAGCACGGCCCGGAGCGCGGGCAGGTTTCCATGGACGTCGGCGAGCACGGCGATCCGCACCGGCGTCACCCTAGCGACCCGACTCAGAAAATCAGTCAGTTGGATGGTGGCGCCACCCGTTTTGCTTCGCGCGGTGGGGCTCGCGCCGCGACGTGACGCCAAGCTCCCTACCATTCCGGGTCGAGGCTCGACCGTTGACGACCGAACCCGACAGCACCCCCACCGTGCGCTCCGCGCTCGCGCCCGATGCGCTGCGAGAGGCGATGGTGGTGCGGCGCCCGGTGTTCGGGAATCCGTGGGACTCGACCGCCGACATGGGCCTGTGCTACGTGGCGGTCGCGGTCGTCGATCCGCTCCTGCTCTGGATCGGTGGGAAGCTGATGGGCGCGATCTTCAACTTCAGCTCGCACTGGCCGCTCGGCGTGTTCATGGTCGCCGCACTTGTCGGCGCCGCCGGTTTCATGACGATCGTCGGCCGGCAGCGCACGAGGCTCACGGTCGACATCCTCACGATCGCCGCGTGGGTCGTCCTCGGCCTGATCGTCGCGCCGATCATCGGCCTCGCGTTCTCGCCGTTGGCCGCGATCATCGTCTTCGCGATCATGCTCGCCGGGATCTTCGTGTACGTGCTGCGCTTCGGCCAGCTTCACCGTGGCGTTCCTGCGCACGCTGAGCTGGCCGATCACCTGGAGCCTGCTGGCGCTGTTCTTCTCGTTCTGCCTGCACCAGCTGGTGCTGTACCAGTAGGCGCTACTCGCCGCGGTCAGGGTCCGCGACTGAGTTAGTGGCGGACCCTTAGTGCGCGGCGTGGCAGACGGTCCGCAGGTCGGAGCAGTGGACGACGGTGCCGATTATCCACGCGCTGGGCACCGGCCCCCAGTAGCGGCTGTCGTCGGAGCTCGCGCGGTTGTCCCCGAGCATGTAGTAGTCGCCCTCGGGCACACGTATTGGGGTCGGGAAGCTGCATGTCGTGGTGCCGGGGGCGCACGGCGCGATGTACGGCTCGCTGTCGGTGACCCCGTTTACGACCGCGTGCCCGTCGACGATCGCGACCGTGTCGCCCGGACCGGCGACGACGCGTTTGATGAACGTGGCGTTCGACTCCTGGGGAATCGGGACGCCGCACGGCTGCGTGTGCCCGGCGCCTTGAGTGCTCGCGCCGCACAGGGGATCGCTCGGGCGCGCGCCGGCCGGCGGATGGAACAGCACGATGTCGCCGATCTGCGGTTTGAGCGAGCCGATCGCCGCGACCCGCTGCCCAATCTGGAGGGTCGGCTCCATCGACCCGGAGGTGACCTTGTAGTAGCTGACGTCCTTGTGGAGCGCGAACCACAGGCCCGCGAGGGCCAGGACGGCCAGCGCGAGAGCGCGCCGGCCGATCCGCCGCCGGACAGGTCGGCCCAGCGGCAACGACGAGACTTCCATACTCGGTTGATCGGCATGGTTTGCATCGCGCTTGATCGGCGTCAGGGGCATCCCCATCCGCCCGACCCGACATATTGGAACGCCTCGCTCGCTCGCCCAGCTCGTCGGCTCGCCCGTGGAACGTGAAACCCCTCACCTATCGCTTGCCGCCGCGCGCCGGATCGCGCTCGCCGCGCAGGGGTTCGGCAAGCCACGGCCGGTTCGGCCGCCGAGCGTCAACCAGGTCGAAGCGCTTGTGCGACAGCTCGGCGTCCTCCAGCTCGACTCGGTCAACGTGTTCAGCCGGGCGCACTACATGCCGGTGTTCTCGCGGCTCGGTCCGTACGACCGCTCGCGCCTGGACCGCATCGCCGGCCACGTCGACGGGAAGGTCGATCGCCGGCTGATCGAGTACTGGGCACACGAGGCGTCGCTGATCCCGGTCGAGACGCACCCGCTGTTTCGCTGGCGGATGGCGGACGTCGACCGCGAGGCGTGGGGCTCGATTTCGCGGATCGCACGCAACGAGCCCGAGCTGGTCGCCGAGACGCTCGAGCTCGTCGCCGAGCGGGGACCGATTCGTGCTCGGGACACCGGCGCGGTCCGGCCACCGCCGCGGGCCGGGCACATGTGGAACTGGCACGAGGGCAAGGTCGCGCTCGAGTACCTGTTCTTCACCGGGCAGGTGGCAGCGGCGGGGCGGGTCAACTTCGAGCGGCTGTACGACACGATCGATCGGGTGCTGCCGGCCTCGATTCTCGAGCAGCCGACGCCCGATCCGGTGCACGCCCAGCGCGAGCTGGTGCGGATCGCCGCGCGGGCCCTCGGCGTCGCCACCGAGCCGGACCTCGGCGACTACTTCCGGCTGCCGCGCGCAGACTCGAAGGCTCGCGTGGCGGAGCTGGCGGCCGCCGGCGAGCTGCTCCCGGTCGAGGTTTCCGGGTGGTCGGCGCCCGCGTATCTGTGGCCGGACGCCCGGCGGCCGCGGCGGATCAACGCCCGTGCGCTGCTGTCGCCGTTCGACTCGCTGATCTGGTTCCGTCAGCGCACCGAGCGGCTGTTCGGCTTCCGCTACCGGATCGAGATCTACACGCCGGCGCCCAAGCGCATGCACGGTTACTACGTGCTGCCGTTCCTGCTCGGCGAGCAGCTGGTCGCGCGCGTCGATCTCAAGTCCGATCGCCAGATGAGCGCGCTGCTCGTGCAGGGCGCGTTCGCGGAGGACGGAGTCGACTGCGGCGCGGTCGCCGCCGAGCTAGCGGCCGAGCTGCGGCTGGTCGCGAGCTGGCTCGGTCTCTCGGCGGTTGTCGTCCCGGCTGCCGCGCGTGGTGACCTTGCGGTGGAGCTGGCTTCGATCATCGGCTGATGGCTGAGACCGAGGTCAGAGCCGCGACACTCGAGGACGTCGATGACGTGCTTACGATGTACAAGTGGCTATTCGCACCCCCGGGTTCCCGCCCGGCGCTTTGGGATCCGGTTCGGGCTGCGGCGGCTCTTCGCGGTGCGGTGACCTCGGACGCTGCCGTCGTGCTCGTGGCTGCGGTGGGTGACGAGCTGGTCGGGTTCTGCACCGCCTACGACGAGCTCGAATCAGTGCGGTTCGGGCGGCGGGTCTGGGTCGAGGATCTCGCGGTTGATCCGGAACGCCGATCGCTCGGCACTGGCAAGCGGCTGCTCGACGCGGCCAAGGACTGGGCTCGCGCCCGCGGTGCCTCCCATTTGGAGCTCGACTCCGCCGACACCCGCGCGGACGCGCATCGGTTCTACGAACGCGAGCGTCCCAGTTGGCGCTCGATCTGCTTCGGCTGGGAGCTGTAAGGAGCCGAGCCTTTTTGGCGATTACGGCGACGCGCTTCCGCCGATCGAACTCGTCAGCGACCCGACGGCTACTACGTGCTTGACGGGCGCCACCGGGTGTCGGTGGCGCGCGCGCTCGGTCATCCGGACATCGACGCCCGGGTCACCGGCGGCCGGGCGTTCGGCTAACCGGCGGCGCCCAACCGCGCCGCGAGCATCCGCGCAGCTTCGGCCAACTCCGGCGGGTCGAGCACCTGCATCGGCTCGTCGAGCGTCGCCATCCACACCAGGAAGCTGTACGACCAGCCGGTCCGAGTGGTCACGATGCAGGCGTCCTCGCCGTCCGGTTCGACGTCGGCGTAGCGAGCCGGGATACGGCCGCGCACGCCGGCGGCGGGCACGGCAAGCCGAACTCGCCCTGGCGGGGCCACGGCCTCGCTCTCCCTCACTCCCCGCAGCCGTTCCTTGACGAACGCGGCCGGGTCGCCGCCGGGGACGGTGCGCCGGCGGCCACGCTCACCGGGACGGAGTCGTCCCCGAATCCGGTCGATGCGGAACGTGCGCCAGTCGTCGCGGTCGAGGTCGAACGCGACCAGGTACCAGCGGTGGCCGCTGTAGACGACGGAGTGAGGCTCGGTGTTGCGCTGCGAGGCCTTGTCGTCCCTGGCGATGTAGGGGAAGCGCAGGCGGGTGCGGTCGCGGCAGGCGCCGGCGAGCGTCGCCAGCACGTCGGGATCGATCCTCGGGCCCTCGACGCCGAACGTCGAGGTGGCGTCGCTGAGCGCGCTGACCCGGCGGCGAAGGCGGCTGGGCAACACCTGCTCGAGCTTGGTCAACGCGCGAACGGACGTCTCTTCGATGCCGGCGATCCCGCCTGCGGCCGCGGTCCGGAGGCCGACGGCGACGGCGACGGCCTCGGCGTCGTCGAGCAGCAGTGGCGGAAGCTCGCCGCCGTTACCGAGCCGGTAGCCGCCGGCGACGCCGGGGGCGGCCTCGACCGGATAGCCGAGCGAGCGCAATTTGTCGACGTCGCGGCGGATCGTGCGGGAGCCGACCTCGAGGCGGTCGGCGAGCTCCTGGCCGGTCCATTCCCGGCGCATCTGGAGCAGAGAAAGCAGTGCGAGTAGGCGGGCGGAGGTCTGAACCATGATGGCGCGCATCCTTCCACAGATTGCGGACCCTAGTTGTCCTCAATGGACCCCCTCCGCGCCTTTTGAGGACCGAAATTGACCGCAATGCTCGAAAGGCTGCGGACATGTCAACCACCACATTCACTCCCTCCGCGGCCGTCGCCAAGGCGCGGCCCTCCAGCTCCAACCGGAGCATCTGGCTCGGTTTTCTCGTGGTCCTCGCCGCCTCGGTCATGGACCTGCTCGACTCGACAATCGCTCAGACCGCCGCGCCGGCGATCCGCCGTGACCTCGGTGGCTCGTACGCGTCGCTCGAGTGGATCTCCGCCGCCTACACGCTGGCGATGGCGGTGACGCTGCTGCTCGGCAGCCGGCTCGGCGACCTGTTCGGGCGCCGGCGGGTCCTGCTGGCCGGCATCGGCGGTTTCGTGGGCGCGTCGGTGCTCTGCTCGCTGGCCCCGTCACCGGGCGCGCTGATCGCGGGGCGGGCGCTCCAGGGCGCCGTCGCCGCGATCATGGTGCCGCAGGGCTTCGGCCTGATCCGCGAGTTGTTCGGCGACGAAGGGCAGCAGAAGGCGTTCGGAGTGTTCGGCCCGGTGATGGGCCTGGCCGCGGTCACGGGGCCGCTCGTGGGCGGCGCACTCGTCAACCTCGACCTGCTCGGGACCGGCTGGCGGGCGATCTTCCTCGTGAACGTGCCGATCGGACTGCTGGCGATCGCCGCCGGCCGGCGCTACCTGCCCAGGACGGCGCCGGCGGCGCCGGGCGCGCGACTCGACGCTGCGAGCGTCGCGCTCGCGATGGTCGCCGGTTTCGCGCTCGTGTATCCGCTGATCGAGGGGCGCGAGCACGGCTGGCCGGCGTGGTCGTTCGCGCTGCTCGGCGCCGGCCTCGTCGCGCTCGCGGCGTTCGGCGTGCTTCAGAAGCGCCGCGCACGTCAGGGCCGCACTCCGCTGGTCGAGCCGTCGATCCTTCGCCGGCGCCCCTACGTCGCCGGACTCGGGGTCGTGCTCGGCTTCATTGGTGCGATGGGCGGGATGATGATCGCGCTCAACGTGATGCTCCAAACCGGCCTCGGGTTGACGCCGCTGGCCTGCGCGGTCGCGACGGTGGCGATCCCGGTGATGGCGATCGGCGGTTCGATCACCTCGTCGGCGCTGCTGGCGAAGATCGGGCGGACCACCATGCACATCGGGATCGTGGTCATGGCGGTCGGCCTGATCGTCGTCGACATCGTTCTGCGCTCGGACAGCGGCGGCGTCACCGCGTGGGATCTCGCCGGACCGCTCGCGATCACCGGCTTCGGCATGGGAATGGTGTTCGTGCCGATGTTCGACGTGATCCTGGCCGGCGTCGCTCCGCACGAGATCGGCTCGGCCTCGGGACTGCTCGAGTCGATTCAGCAACTTGCGATGTCGATCGGGATCGCCGCGGTCGGCACCGTCCTGTTCGATCGGCTGGGCAGCGGCCACGGGCCGGTCGCGTTCGTCGGCGCGTCCGACCACGCGCTGCTGGTGGCGATCGGGTTTCTCGTGGCGGCGTGCGCGGCCGTGTTCTGGCTCCCCAAGCACGCGCGGGAAAGCCACTGATTTAGCGGCTCCCCCGCGGCAGCGGCACCGCCGGCCGGGGCACGCGCGGCAGGCGCACGCGCGGCAGGGGACGCGCGGCAGGGGCACGCGCGGCAGGCGCACGCGCGGCAGGCGCACGCGCGGCAGGGGCACGCGCGGCAGGGGCACGAGGTCACGGAGCCTGACCGGTGCCCCGGTTCGGAACGCGTGGGTTGCGCCCCGCGGACCCGGGTAGGTGTTGGTCATGTTTCGCAGGTTTTGCCTTGGCCTCGCGACGCTGGGTGTCGTGCTGTTGGCGGTGAGCATGTCCGCGCTCGCCGCCGGCTCGCCGGTGTATGCCGGCGGTTCCCGGAAGGCCAACCGGTACATGGACATCGAGCTCCAGGTCCTCTCCGGCGGTCATCGTGCTAACTGGCGGATCGACGTGTTCGGGCCCTGCACGGAGAACCTTCGGCTCGGGCGCACGGTTGGCACCGACGCTGGTAACACGCCACAGGATCCGCAGCTGCGCATCAGTGGCGGACGCTTCGCGTTGAACTGGCACGCGCACAGCTCGCTCAGCAACCTGACCTACAGCTATCAGCTCGACGGTCACGCCGTTGCCGGCGGGTACGTGGGGACCTTCCACTACCACGAGAGCGAGGGCCCCGCCTATCGGTGCGACTCGCACCTGCTCCACTGGAGCGCCCACCGCCGGAGCGGCGGCTTTCCGTAGGCCGACCCCCCCAGTCGCGGTGAGGCCCGCCCGCGCCGTCACCCCAATAAGTCGACGCTCGGCGCACGCGTCCGCTCGAGTGCGTCGCGATCGGGGCCATACCGGAACGAATATGCATTCGGCCGGCGGGCGGGGTCGAGTGCGCGGTTATCGGGGTTACGGAGCGGATCGCCCGCGCCTCGGCCTCCCGAGGACGGGCTGGCAGCCGACCATCTACTCGACGCGGACGTAGGTGAGGTCGAAGTCGGCCGTGTAGTTGACGCCATCGTCGGCCCGCTCCCAGCGGCCGGCGATCCGCCGGCCGCCGTCCTCGAACCTGCCGGTGAACCGCTGCGAGAACGGGGCGCCCTCGCGCCACAGCTTCCACTCGGTGTTGTCGATGCTCATCCCGTAAACGCGGCACACTCCGCGATCGTCGGAGTACAGCTGGTAGTAGGTGCCATTGCCGGCGTCGCAGCCCATGATCGAAAGGGTCTTCGGCGCGTCTGGATGGACGGCGGAGGACCGCTGCACGAGATGAGCGCCCGACGCGTGCCACTCGATCGTGGCCTCAGCCTCGCCGGGCCACGGTTTGCCGTCGGCCCCGACGGCCGTCAACGTCCACTCCCCGACCAGCGGCGCGAGCCTCGCCAGGGCATCGTCTGCGGCGGGTTGATCGATCATGCGGCGCGCGAATAGACCTGAACCTGGACGCCGTCCGAGCCGACGGTCCTGCTCTCCGCGAGCGTGAACTTGAGGCGGTCGATGCCGTTGGGGAACAGCCGCTGGCCGCGCCCGAGGATCGTCGGAAACAACATCAGGCGAAGCTCGTCGACGAGGCCCGCGGCGAGCAGCGCCTCCACCAGCGTGCCGCTGCCGGCGACGAGGATCGAGCCTTCGCTCTCGTCCTTCAGCTTCGACACCCCGTCGGCGGCGTCGCCGGCGATCACCGTCGTGTTCTGCCACGTCGGGTCGGTCAGGGTGTTCGAGACCACGTACTTCGCGCCGTTGTTGATCTTGTCGGCGAACGGGCCCTCGCGCGATGGCCAGGCCCCGGCAAACGCCTCGTAGGTTCGCCGCCCGAACAACTGGACGTCCGCGTCCATCAACTCGTCCATCTTGAACTTGTCGCCGTCCTCGCCGCGGTCGTACTCGAACGTCCAGCCGCCGTACTCGTAGTCCTCGGCTCCGCCCGGATCCTGGAACACCCCGTCGATCGAGACGAACTCCGTCACCACCAGCTTGCCCATCGCTCTCTCCTTTCGATTGCGGCTTCGAGCCTAAGACCGCGGGGGGCCGGATAACTGATATGGAGAGCGGGTTGTCAAGAGGGGCGTCACGAAATTTCTCGCTTTTGGAGAGGGGGTCGGGGTGGGAGGGGTGTGGTCGGCTGGGTCGGTGGCGGTCCGGCAGGCTGGGCGCGACGCGCGGTCAGACTGATATTCGCGGGTTTGGGTTGCCGCAGGACCATGGTTCGTCGTGGGGAGCCGCTGTCTAAGTTCGGGCGTGGCCGGCCGTGTGGGCGGGTTGCTCATAGTTACCTCGCGGGTTCCCCGCGCGTTGCCGGGCCGCCACCGACCCAGCCGACGGGATGGGCGATGTGTGGGCTGGTGGCTACTCGATTTGGGTGATCGCCCAGCAGAACCCGGCGAGTTCGCGAGCGGCGGCGACCGCGATCAGGGTGCGGCGTTTGGCGCGTTGCTCGAGGCGTGTCCAGGTGCGGTGCAGTCGCCGCTGGGCTGACCAGGCGATCGCGATCGCTTCTGGCGGCTGGCTGTCCTGGCGGTCGGTGAGCGCGCGGCCGATGCTCGGGCGTGACCGGTAGTGCCACGCGGCTTCGACCAGCAGCCGCCGCGCGTGCCCCGAGCCGGTCTTCGTGATCGCGCCGAGCCGACGCTGTTGCCCGGTCGTCGACTCCGAGGGAACCAGGCCGACATAGCTCATCAACTGCTCGGCGCGGGCGAACCGCTCGAAGTCGCCGATCTCCGCGCACAACCCGACCGCGGTCAGCGTGTCGACCCCGCGCAGGCATCGCAACCGGCCGACCTGCCCCGCCCACGGCGAGCTGGGCAGCATCGCGATGATCTCGCGCTCGAGCTGTTCGCGGCGGTGGCACAGCGCGTCGATCGCGCCGCGCGCGTCGAGCATCGTCGCCTGCGCTGCCGGCCACGCCAGCGTGACCGTGCCCAGCCATTGGCGGTGACGCTGCGTCCACGCGGCGCCGTCGTCGAACCGGATCCCGTGGCGCAGGAGCAGCTTCGAGAGCCGGTGACGGCAGCGCATCAGATCCATCCTCACCGCGTCACGAGCGCGAACCAGGTCACGCAGCGCCTCCTCCTCATCGCCCGGCACCCTGACCGGATGCAGCTTGCCGGCCAACAGCAACCGGACGAGATGCTCGGCGTCACGACGGTCGGTCTTCACCCGATCCCCGCTCGCGCGCGGGATCTTGCTCGGCGCCGCGACCACACAATCCACGCCGCGCTTGGCGAGCTCGCGCGCTAGCCCGTACCCCGTCGGCCCCGCCTCATACGCGACCCGGACCGGCCGTGGCAGCCCCGCGCAGAACGCAGCCGCGGGCGTGTTCTCGCCGCTCATCGCGAACGTTTGCAACTGCCCGGTCTCAGCATCAAGCACCGCCGCGACGATCCTCGTCGCGTGCACATCCAGGCCGACCAGGGATCTAGCCTTGGCCATGGCTGGTTCCTCCTATTCGGTTGTGGGTCGCCACGCGGGGTCTAGCCGCGCGGCTCAAACTCACCCCACGAACGACGTGGGGGAGCCAGCCCGTTCTACACGTCAGGCCGGACGGACGGTCAATCCATATTGTCTAAGCGACCGCCAGTGTTCCGAACACCGATACACTGGCCCGCTAATGCCGCCCGTCGTCCGCACCTCGGTCCCCGACCTCGTGTTCGACCAGCTCCGTGAAGCGATCCTGTCGGGCCGCTACGGTCCGGGCGAGCGCCTGCCGACGCAGCGCGTGCTCGCCGCGGAGCTCGACGTCAACCTCGCCTCGGTTCGCCAGGCCATCGCGAGGCTCGAGCAGCTTCGCCTCGTCGAGGTCCGTCATGGCGATGCGATGCGTGTGCTCGACTGGCGCTCGGCGGGCGGGCTCGAGGCGCTGGCCGCGCTGGGCGCGACCGACCTGAACGTCATCGGCCCGCTGTTCGAGGCCCGCCGGCTGCTCCTGGTCGAGGCCGCGCGTCTGGCCGCCGAGCGGCGCAGCGACGCGCAATCCGAGCAGCTGCGCGAGCTCGCCGCGTCGTTCGGCGAGGCGACTGACGATGCCGGCGCGCTCCTGTGCGACTGGCAGTTCATGTCCGCGGTGCTCGAGGCGGCGGACAACATCGTGTTCCAGCTGATCATGAACTCGGTCCGCCGGCTCTATCTATCGAACGTGTCCGCATTCGCCCGCGTCGTCGCCGACCGCGACGAGCTGGCGCCGCTGTACAGCGCGACCGCCGCGGCGATCGGAACGCGCGACGGCGCCGGCGCGGCGCACGCGATCGGAGAGCTGGCGCTCGCCCAGGAACGGAGGATGGCTCGCTGCGCGCGCGACCGCTCGCCGAGTTCGTAGCCGCGGGACCGTCGCCCCAGCGCATCGCACTCCGAGCGGCCCTCACGCTCGTCGGCCGGCCACGGGGCCGCGCGCTGCTCGCGGTACTCGGCCCCGGGCGGCAGCTGATCGATGGCCTGGCCGCGATGGGCGTCTACGACGACCCGGAGGTGGCGCGCACGCTCGGATGGGATGCCGAAGCCGTCGTCGCCCGGGGCCGCGAACTGCGCCGCTCGGAGGGCCGGCGGTGACCCGCTCCCCGGAGTACGGCTGGCCGTGAGCGCCGCCACGCTCCACGCCGACGCGTGCGTGGTCGGCGCCGGCGCCGGCGGCGCGGTCGTGGCGGCCGAGCTCGCGGAGGGCGGGGCGAACGTGGTCGTGCTCGAGCAGGGCCCCGAGCACGGCGTGGACGGCTTCACCGCGCGCCCCCCGCAGATGCTGGCGCGGTTGTACCGGGACGGCGGTCAGACGATGACGCTCGGCATGCCCCCGATCGGGCTGCCGCTCGGCCGCGGGATCGGCGGCACGACGTTGATCAACTCGGGGACGTGCTTCCGAACGCCGCAGCATGTCCTCGAGCGCTGGCGCGGCGCCTTTGGCCTAGAACTCGACGAGGACTCGCTCGCGCCCTGCTTCGCCCGCGTCGAGCGCGCACTGTCGGTGGCCGAGGTGACGCCCGAGCTCGCCGGCCGGAACGCGGCGGTAATCCGTCGCGGGGCCGAGCGCCTCGGCTGGTCGCACGGTTACCTGAAGCGCAACGCACGGGGGTGCGTCGGCTCGGGCGTGTGCGCGTTCGGCTGCCCGACGTCGGCAAAGCAGCACACCGGCATCACCTACGTGCCCCGGGCGCGATCCGCCGGCGCCACCGTGCTCACCGGTGCCGACGCGCGCCGGGTGCTCGTGCACGGGCGCCGGAGCGCCGGCGTGCTCGCCCGCACCGCCGACGGCCGCGACCTCGAGGTTCGCGCGCCGCTCGTGGTGATCGCCGCCGGCACGATCCACACCCCGATCCTGCTCGCGCGCAGCGGGCTCGGCGCGGCCTCCGGACAGCTCGGCCGCAACCTGTCGCTGCACCCGGCGACGGCCGCGGTGGCACGGATGGAGGAACGGGTGGACATGGCTCGCGGCGTGCCCCAGAGCTTCTACGTGGACGAGTTCGCATCCGAGGGGATCATGCTCGAGACGATCGCGGGGCCGCCGGCGTACGTCGCGATGTCGCTGCCGCTGACCGGGCGCCGCCACGCCGACGCGATGGCCGCCTACCCGTATCTCGCCCAGATCGGCCTGATGGTCTGCGACGGCGGCCGCGGCGAGGTGCGCGGCCTCGGCCGCCGGCCACTGATCCGCTACGCCGCACGTGCGCGCCCGCGTGACCTGAAGCTGATGGCCTTTCATCCGCTGGGAACCGCGCGCGCCGACGCGCGCGCCGCGCACAGCGTCGTCGACGGCGATCTAGCGGTCCACGGCATCGCCGGCCTGTACGTCGCCGACGGCTCGGTGCTACCGAGCGCTCCCGGGGTCAACCCGCAACTGACGATCATGGCGCTGGCCACCCGCCTCGCCTT
Source organism: uncultured Solirubrobacterales bacterium (assembly GCA_963701945.1). Classification (GTDB taxonomy): domain Bacteria; phylum Actinomycetota; class Thermoleophilia; order Solirubrobacterales; family Solirubrobacteraceae; genus Palsa-465. The sequence continues at coordinate 690,577 of CAVPBV010000011.1, forward strand.
CCACCTGCTAGGAGCGACATGTCCTTCCTGATCGATCCCGCGCTGCTCTACTCGAGCGGCCGCACCTACGGACAGCTGACGCGGTCGGCGCCGCACGCAAAGCGCGACGCCGCGTTCGGCGCCGCGACGATGGCGGTGTTCTGGGGCGTGAGCATCCCGCTCTACCTGCATCACCGCTGGACCCGGCCGATCTGGCACGCGTGCCGTGCGCGGTCGGGGCGCGACTGGATGCTGAACTCGGGCGTGACGCGACTCGATCCACGCCGCGCGGGAACGGCCACCCACACGGTTGCCGCGGCGATCTTTGCCACCTACCCGTACTGGCTATGGCGCGGATTCCGCACCGCTCGACGCTAGCCCCGCCGGCGCCCCCAGGCACGCCTCGAGCAGCTCCAGCGCCTCGGGCAGGTTCGCGCGCCCGAAGCCGACCCGGACGTGGCCCGGCTCGTCGTAGACCGAGCCGGGAAGCAGCAGCACGCCGAGGTCCGCGAGCCGCCCGCACATCTCGTCGACGTCGGCCACGCCCTTGACGCGTGGAAAGCCGATCGGACTCGCGGTCGGGCGGACCCACTCGAACGTGTCGGCGTGGCGCTCGAAGAAGGCGTCCAGCAGCGGCAGGTTCCGCGTCACGAGCTCGAGGTTGCGGTCGAGCAGCACCTGACGGTTCCGCAACGCGAGCGCGGTGAGCACCTCGCTCGGCGCACTCGAGCAGATCGTCGTGTAGTCCTTCATCCGCATGATCGCCTCGCGGATCGCCGCGTCGCGGGTGACGAGCCAGCCGAGGCGCAGCCCGGGCAGTCCGTAGCTCTTCGAGATGCTGCCCAGCGACACCGCGCGCTCGTCGAGGTCGCACGCCGCCGGCAGCCGGTCTCGGGGATCGTGCTCGAGTTCGCGATAGACCTCGTCGCCGAACAGCACGAGCCCGCGCGAGCGCGCCAGCTCGCTCACCCGCTCGAACGTCGCGCGGTCCATCAGCGTGCCCGTCGGATTGTGCGGCTGGTTGACGTACAACAGCCGCGTGTTCGGGCGCAGCGAACGCTCGAGCGCGCCGAGGTCATGCGCCCATCCGTCCTCGTAGCGGCGCTGCCACTCGTCGACGTCGGCGCCGGTGCTCCGCGCCAGTTCGAGCGCGGACTCGTAGCACGGGGTCTCGACGATCGCGTGGTCGCCGGCGCGCAGCAGTGCGTGGTAGACGAGGAGGATGCCCTCCTCCGCGCACGAGGTGACGATCACATCGTCCGGTTCGATGCGCTCGTACAGCGCGGCGATCGCCTCGCGCAGCTCGGGCGCCCCGGCCGACTCGGTGTACCCGCACCAGGTCGCGAGCAGCCGGTCGTGCGCGTCGGGCTCGAGCGCCAACAAGTCCTCGATCGTTCGCGACTCGCAGTCGCTGCTCGAGAGCATGAACCGGGTCGTGAACTCGTAGCGACCGTAGTAGCGCTCGATCCGGAACGGCTTGACGTCCATGGCTCGATTATTCCGGGCCGCCGAGACAGCCGGGCACGTCGACCGCTGCCCCGGGAGGCTAGAGCTGCGGTGGCGCAGCACGATAAGCCAACACTCGACGCCCGCCGCTCGCTGACTGCTGGGAGATCGTTGGTATACCGGAACGAATATGCATTCGGCCGGCGCTGGGTGGCGAGTGCGGGATCATCGGGGCCAGCGAACTCGATTACCGTCAACGGCCGTGAACGACGCGGAACAGTTGGCCGAGCTTGCGGTCGTGGTCGGCGCGAACGTCCAGCCCGGTCAGCTCGTCAGGGTTTCGGCGGACGTGGCGCACGCCGACCTGGTGCGAGCGGTGGCGGACGCGGCGTATCGACACGGAGCGAGCTTTGTCGAGGCTGACTTTTCGGACCTGCTCCTCCAGCGCTCCCAGGTATTGCACGCGCGCGACCTGGTCCAGGCGACCCGTCCGAGCTGGTGGGAGGCCGGCCTAACGGCCCTTGCTGACGCGGGCGGCGCGCGCATCATGATCCACGCGCCGACCGCGCCCGGTCTGTTTGACGACCTCGATCCGGTGCGCGTCAACCTGGCCCAACCGGCCAGAAGCTCCGTGTGGCGCGGCGTCGAGTACGTCGTGAACAACACGATCATCCCGGGGCCGAACGAGACCTGGGCAACCGCGCTTCATCCCGACCTACCGCCCGCGCAAGCGCTCGCAAGATTGTGGGATCAGATCAACATCGCCTGCCGTGTGACTCAGCCGGACCCGGTCGACGCCTGGCGCCGGCGGTTCGCCGAGCTCCGCGAGCGTGCGCACGCGCTGACCGCGCTCAGACTCGACGAGGTCCGGCTCGCCGGCCCCGGGACCGATCTGCGCGTCGGGCTGCTGCCGACCGCGCGCTGGGAGCCTCCGACGAACGTCAACGCGCACGCGATCGAGCACGCGTGGAACCTGCCCTCGGAGGAGGTCTACACGGTGCCGGACCCCGACCGAGTCGACGGCCACGTCCGGCTCACCCGTCCCGCCGTCGTCGGCGGCCGCCTCATCCCCGGCGTCCACCTGACATTCCGAAAAGGAAGAGTTGTCGACCTGAATGCCTCCGACGGCGCGCCGGCACTGCGCGCGTACATCGACCGCGACCCGGGGACGAGCCGGCTCGGGGAACTGGCGCTCGTCGACTGCGACAGCGCCGTTGGCAGCATCGGACAGACGTTCGGGATGATCATGCTCGACGAGAACACCGCCAGCCACATCGCGCTCGGCTTCGGCTTTCCCGCGCTTGTCGATCCCGCCGAACGGGATCGGGTCAACCAGAGCAGCGACCACCTGGACCTGACCGTCGGGTCGGACGAGATCCGCGTCACAGGCCACCACGTTGACGGTCGCGAGCAGCTCCTGCTCCACCACGGCCGCTGGCACTTCTGAGCCAACACGCGCCCCCTCCGCTCGTATAGGCGATTCTGCATCGCCTGTACTTCCGGGTCGCGAGTAGGTGCGAGTTTCCCAGAAGCTGTGCGTTATCTGACTACGTCCAACGACCTCAAGGAATGAGTACGAATGGTCAACAAACGTCTGATAAGCGGTCTGATCGCCGCTTTCTCGCTGGTTCTGGCTTTCCCGGCGCTGGCGTCCGCCCACACTCTCTCGGTCTCCGCCGGCCCGTCTCAGTGCGTCACGTCTAACGGCGCCAACACCGGGCAGTACAGCTCCACGGTGACGATCACCGAGCAGTATTTCGGCGGAACCACGGAGGTCATCCCGGCCGGCATCAACGTGCACGAGAGCTCCTCGAGCACTGACAAGGGGAACACCGGCCTCAATCAGAACTACTTCACGCAAGGTGCCGTCGGCACGCAGACCGGGCCTGTGAGCTTCGGGCAGCCCACGACGTTCACCTCGCCCAACTCGAACGCAACGGCCACGCAGACGTTCACGGTCACCACCTCGGTGCCGGAAACGTATGTGCTCGGCAACAGCTACATGAGCTCTCCGTCGACGGCGTCGATCACCGCGCCGAAGAGCGGTTGCACGCCGCCGCCGAGCTGTCCGACCGGACAGACCTTGGTCAACGGCGTGTGCGTGCCTCCGACGAGCTGCCCATCCGGGGAGACTCTGACCGGTGGCGTGTGCGTGCCTCCGACGAGCTGCCCCTCGGGCGAGATCCTCTCGGGCGGCAAGTGCGTACCTCCGACCACCTGCCCCAGCGGCGAAACGCTGTCCGGCGGCGTGTGCGTGCCTCCTACAACCTGCCCCAGCGGAGACACGCTGTCGAACGGGCAGTGCGTACCTCCCAGCACCTGCCCGGCCTCTGACACGGTGTCGAATGGGCAGTGCGTGCCTCCCAGCACGTGCCCGGCCTCTGAGACGATGTCGAACGGGCAGTGCGTACCCCCCAGCACCTGCCCGAGCGGTCAGACGCTGACTGGCGGGCAGTGCGTGCCTCCGACCACCTGCCCCAGCGGTCAGACGCTGACTGGCGGCGTGTGCACGCCGACGACGGTCGTGCCTCCGCCCGCGGTCTATCCGGCCGTGTGCCGGGCATCGACCGAGGGCTACAAGGTGCGCGCCGGCCAGGAGGACACGGTCATCGTCTCGGTCACACGAAACGGTTCGGCGGTGACGGGAACGAACGTGCGCGTCTCACTCCCCGGCGGTAAGACCCTGACCAAGAGCACCGGCACCAACGGCAAGGCGACGTTCATCGTCAAGCCGACGCGGAGCGGGACCATCATCGTACGCAGCCCGAGCTGCGATGGGATGGTCAAGGTGAAGGTGTTCGCCGCCAAGGCGGCGACCGCGGTGCGGGCTCCGTCCTTCACCGGCTGACATGAGGAACCACGCAGCAAGCCGCCGCGGCCTTCGGGCCGCGGCGCTCTGCGCTCTGGCGCTGCTGGCCGTGCTCGCGTTGCCGGCGATCGGCCAGGCGGCGAGGGTGAAGCGTCAGATCCTGTCTCATCCGGGGTTCGCCTCCACGTGGGCGTACCTCGAGAACGGCACCGACGCGTATGCCGAACCGTCCCGGCACTCGCGGGTGCTTGGGTACCTCGGGCTGACCACGCAGGACGGCACGAGTGAGTTGCTGTTCGAGCAGCAGCGAGTGCTTGTCCACGGCCTCTGGTGGGTCCAGGTCCGCCTCCCGCTGCGGCCCGCCGGGCAGATCGGCTGGGTCCCTCAGTGGACGCTTGGAGCGCCCCAGACGGTCCATACCTACCTGGTGGTGTCGACCGAAAAGACGACGCTCACCCTGTATCGCAACGGCAAGGTCATCTTCTTCACGCGCGTGGGCACCGGCAAGCCGAGCACGCCCACCCCTCACGGACAGTTCTACATCCGCGACCGGCTCAGCGGCTTCCCGGCCGGCAGCATCTACGGGCCGGTGGCGTTCGGCACCTCAGCGCTCTCGAACGTGGAGACGGACTGGCCCGGCGGCGGCGTCATCGGGATCCACGGCACCAACGAGCCGTGGCTCATCCCCGGACATCCCTCCCACGGCTGCATTCGCGTGCCCAACTCCGAGGTCGTCCAGTTGGCCAAGCTGCTCCCGATCGGTACACCGCTGACGATCGACTGAATCACGGGCTCGCCTGGTCGCCCAGGCCAGGCGAGCCAACAGCGGCCGCGGATATTCACTTCTCCGGGCGGCGCGGTAACCGGTCAGGCCGCCGCGTGCGTACCGCGCAGGTAAGTGAGGACGGCGAGCACTCGCCGGTGGTCCTGGTCGGTGGCAGGGAGCTCGAGCTTCAGGAAGATGTTGCGGATATGCGAGTCGACGGTCTTTTCGGTCAGGACCAACTGCTGCGCGATCGCGCCATTCGTCTTGCCCTCGGCGATCAGCCCGAGCACCTCCCGTTCACGGTCGGTGAGCTGCTCGAGTGGCCGCACCGACCCAGCGCTCGTGATCATGTGACCGACGACCTCGGGATCCACGACGAGTCCGCCGTCGGCGACGCGCTGGACGCTGTCGATGAACTCCTCGATGTCGATCACACGCTGCTTGAGCAGGTAACCGGCACCGTGGGGGCGCTCGTTGATGAGGCGCAGCGCGTAGCGCGCATCGACGTACTGGGAGAGCACGAGCACGCCTACCTCCGGGTTGCTCGCGGCGATCTGCGCGGCCGCCTGGAGCCCCTCGGTGGTGTGGGTCGGCGGCATCTTGATGTCGATGATCGCGGCGTCGGGTGGATCGCCGGTCACCGCCGCAATCAGCTCGTCGGCCGAGCCGACCGAGGCGGTCACCATGTGACCGGCCGTGGTCAGCACGCTCGCGAGCCCGGCGCGAAACAGCAGGCTGTCCTCGGCAATGGCTACGCGCATGGCAGCTCCGCGCGCACCCGCGTACCGGCGCCGGCAGGGCTCTCGACCTCAAGCCGTCCGTCGAGCGTGGCCACGCGATCCGAAACCACCCGCAGGCCGCTGCCGCCCTGGATCCTGGCGCCCCCGGCTCCGTCGTCGGACACGGTGATGGTCAGCGTGCCGTCGCGATGCTCCACGCTGACACGGGCACTCGAAGCGCCGGCGTGCCTGACCGCGTTGGTGAGGGCCTCGGCCGCAACGACATACGCGGTCGCCTCGATCGGTGGCGGGAGGCGACCCACCGGATCCGCGGACAGACTCATCGGCAACGGCGAGCGAGCCGAGAGCGTCTCGAGCGCGGCGACCAGGCCCTCGTCGGTGAGGATCGCCGGATGCAGGCCGCGCGCCAGCGCGCGCAGCTCGCCGAGGCCGGCCTGCAGTTCGCTCAGCGCGTCGCGCAGCGCCTGCGCCACAGCCGGCATGGCGTCGGCGTCGGTGCCGAGCTGCGCCTGGGCCGAGCGGAGGATCAGCCCGAGCGTCGTCAGCCGCTGCTGCGCTCCGTCGTGAAGGTCGCGTTCGAGTCGCCGCCGCGCCTCGTCGGCAGCCTGCACGATTCGCGCGCGCGACTCGCGCACCTCCTTGAGCTGCGCCTCGATCTCGTGACGGAGCGCCTCGTTCTCGGACGCCAGGCGTCGGGATTCTTCGAGGCTGCGGTGCAGCGCCCGCTCGCGCTCGACCCGACGGGTGATGTCTTGGACGGTGGCGTGTATCCGCACGGTCTGACCGCCGAGGGTCACCGCGCGACCTCGCGTCCGCTGCCACCGAACCGTCCCGTCGGGCCGCACGACCCGGTGGGTGCTCTCGAACGGCTGACCGGAGCGCCGGCAGTGCTCGATCAGCTCGAGGACAGCGGCGCGGTCCTCTGGGTGGAACAGGGCTGCAACCCGCTCGAACGTGACCGGTACCGAGCCCGGCAGCAGCCCGTTCAGCCGGAACAGCTCGTTGGACCACCTGACGATGCCGCTGCCGACCTCCCACGTCCACGAGCCCACCCGCGAGACCGCCTCGACCTCGCGGAGCCGCTGTCCCGGGTCGCGGCCTCGCTCCGCCGAATCGGACCGCGGGCTCATCACGATCAGCGTCGCGGGTTGGAGGCCATCGGCAGCGACTCTCATCGCGCGGACGCGACCGCCCAGTCGCCCCGACAGCGTCGTGATCGCGATCTGCGGCGAATCGGCGCGGTCGGGCCCGCCGCCCCAATCGGTCGTCCCCCGTTCGGGGGGCGGCTGCGGGACCGTTGCCCATTGAGCGTCCTCGCCGATTCGCAGCCCGTTTGGGAGCAGCCGGTGAGCGGTCCGGTTGGCGTACGCCACGCGCTGGTGCTCGTCGAGCACGACGACTCCGAACGGCACGGCGTCAAGCGCCGCCGGCACGGCATCTTCGGGCAGGACCGCGCCCGAGGCCTCACGCGTCGCCATGGTGGATTCAGCCTACGCCTTGTCGCAGGAGCCCGAGTCCGCGCCGCTTGCGAGGACATCGGCCAGGGCCTCAGCGGACAGCTCGTCCTTGGACACGAAGCCCCGGGCGCCGCAACTCCCGAGCCTGGCCCCGTAGTCGAGCGCGTCGCGAGTCGACGTCAGGACGACCGCCACGTCGGATGTCTCCGCGCACACTCGCCGCGCGACCTCGAAACCGTCGGTGTCGGGCAGCTGGACGTCGAGCAGCATGACCTCGGGTGGCGAGGCAAGCGCGGCGGCGATCGCCGAGGCGCCGTCGGCGGCTTCGCCGGCGACCGTGTACCCGGCCGACTCGAGCAGCACGCGTGCCCACGCGCGGAAGCCCCCGTTGTCGTCGACGATCAGAACGGTCGTGGCCATCGGCGGATGCTGCCATGGCGCGTGACCGCCGTCTATCAGTGCTAGCCCTGAACTGGTGGAGCTCCCCGGCGCCCCGCTAGCCCCTCGAAGGCTCGTCTCCGAGCGGCAGCTCGGCGCGGAGCAGGGTGCCGCCGCGGACCGGACTGTCCAGCCGCAGGCGGCCGCCAAGGGCGGCGACGCGGTCCGACAGGCCGCGCAGCCCGGTCCCCTGTTCGAACGTCGCGCCGCCGCGTCCGTCGTCGCTGACCTCGACGAGCACACTGCCGGGGGTTCGCTCGAGCGACACGTGAGCCTGCGACGCGTGAGCGTGCTTGACGACATTCGTGAGCGCCTCGGACACAACGAAGTACGCCGCCGACTCGACCGCGGGCGGGAGCGCACCGAGCGAATCGGCACGCAGCCTGACCGCGACCCCCGACCGACTCGCCAGCGCACCCAGCGCGGCGACCAACCCCTCGTCGGTCAGGATCGCCGGATGCAAACCACGGGCGAGCAACCGCAGCTCGTCGACGCCCTGGTCCAACTCCTCGATCGCCTGCTCGAGCGTGCGCGCCAGGTCGGGCTTGACGGCTGGGTCGAGCCCAGCGCGAGCCGAGCGGAGATTCGACCCCACCGCGGCAAGCCGCTGCTGCGCGCCGTCCCGAAGATCGCGCTCGAGCCGGCGCCGGGCGTCGTCGGCGGCCTGCACGATTCGCGACCGCGAAGCCCGAACCTCCCATAGTTGCGCCTCGACCTCGGCCCGCAGCGCCTCGTTCTCTCTCGCCAGCCGATCGGCCTGCTCGGCGCTCTCGCGCAGCACGTGCTCGGTCAGCATCTCCTCGGTCACGTCCTGGGTCGTGCCAAACATCCGGGACACGCGTCCGTCCGTCGTGACGGTGTTCGCGCGTGAGTGGCGCCAGCGCGCGGGGAGTCCGCCCTGCGCGGAGCGAGTCGTGAACGTGTAGCCGTCGCCGGTCTCCGTGCAACGTTTGATCGTTTCCACGATCCGATCCCGGATCTCGGGCGGCGTCATCGCGACGAACGATTCGAACGTGATCGGGATCGACTGCGGCTCGAGCCCGTACAGGCGGTAGAGCCCGTCCGACCAGTCGATGGCCTCGTCGCCCACCTCCCAGGCCCACGACCCGAGCTGCGCGATCGCCTCGACCTCCTTGAGGTGCTCGTCAGCCCCGGACCGGATGTGCGACGGCTCGGTCCGCGCAGCCGCCACCAGGACGACCAGCGCCAGCCCGTCGAGCCCATCGAGCGCGAGGCTCCTCGCCCGGAGCGAACCTCCGAGCGCAGCCGGCACGAGCCCGGCGTCGGGGCCGGATACCGGCCACGGGACCGGCCTACCAAGCTCGAGCGCGCCGCCGAGCAAGTCCTGCGCCAGGCGGTTTGCGTACACCGCCTCGCGATGCTCGTTGACGATCACGAGGCCCTGAGGCAGTGAGCTCAGCGCCGCCCGCAGGGCCTCGTCCGTCAACGGTGTCGGTGCCGGTTGTGGGGCGCCCACGGCCAAAGCCTAGGCGATGCCCCAAGACCTACCAGCGAGCGGCTTCGAACTTCCGGGCGAGGCCCAGCATCGCCGCGCGCCGGTCCGCCCCGGCGGCGCCGAGCATGACGGAGCGGCCGCCGCTGAGCCCACCGGACTCGAACGTCTCGGCGATCCACCTGTCACCTCGCTGCTCGATCACGAGCGTCTCCCTGCGCTCGGCCGCGCCCTCGGTGAGATAGCTCAGCAGCGCCTCGTCGTCGATCGCTTCGAACCGATCTTCTTCTACTGCCATCACACACACTCCGTTCAGTCAGTCCCCGCCCGTGAGCCGATGCTCACCGGAATCACTCCCTCGGGCATCGCCCGATCCGGGTGACGCTGCTGGCGGCGGTAGTGAGCGGGAGCGAGACCGAGTTCACGCTTGAACGCCTTGCTGAACGCGTACTCCGAGCTGTAGCCGACGCGGCCGGCGATCGCCTCCATCGGCATGTCGCTCGTCTGCAGGAGCCGCGCGGCGATCGTCATGCGCCACCACGTGAGGTAGCCAAGCGGCGGCTGGCCCGTGACCGTGGCGAAGCGCCGGGCGAACGCGGCACGCGACAGCGACGCCTCGCGTGCGAGCGAGGCCACCGTCCAGGGCTCGGCCGGCCGCTCCTGGATGGCACGGAGCGCGGCGCTCAGCGCCGGATCGCGGAGCGCCTGGGCCCAGCCGAGCGGCTGCGTGGTGGTCTCGAGCCAGGTCCGCATCGTGTAGAGCAGGAGCAGGTCGAGCAGCGCGGGCAGGGCGGCGCTGGTGCCGGGACGTTCTGAATCCATCTCGGCGCCGAGCAGCTCGACGACGGTGCGAACCGGGCCGGGTGCTCCGATCCGCGCCGGCAGGTGGATGACGTCCGGGAGGCTCTCGAACAGTGGATGCGGCCGAGCGCCGTTCAGGTAGTAGCTCCCACCGAGCAGCACCGTTCCCGGGACGCCCTCGTCCATCGCGCTGCCATCCGCGGGCCAGTGAGCCGCCGGATCGTGCTCGTCGATGGTCACGTCATACAGCGGCGTGCTCGGGTCGTCGGCCATGCCGTGCGGGCGCTGGCGCCGGATCAGCGCGACGTCTCCCGCCGCCATATGGATCGGCTCGCTCCCGTCGGGCGGAATCAGCCACGCCTCGCCGCGCAGGATCACCTGTACGCCGGCGCCCCCGGCCGCGTTGAACCGCAGGCCCCACGGCGGCTTGAGCAGCGCCCTCGCCGCCTGGGGATCGCCCGTCCGCATCGCGCTGATGGCCTCGCCGACCAGATCCATCGCAACCACACCATACGGCATGGCGCTCAAGACGATTGGATATGTATGAGCGCGTTATAGCTATTGGACGTCTCGCGTATGCGGCGTACCGTGGACGCATCGTTGAACCCCAGATCCAAGGAGGCGAGCAGCAAGATGTCTACGAATCCGACCGTCATCGACGGCGGCGCACGCCAAACTCGACACGCTTTGATCCTGGCCGTCCTGGCGATCGCCGGCACCACGTTCGCGCTGCTCCAGGCGATCGTCGTGCCGGCGCTGCCGGACATCCAGCACGCGCTCGGGACAACCTCGAGCGGAGCCGCATGGATCCTGACCGCGAACCTGCTGAGCACCGCGGTGCTGACCCCGATCCTCGGGCGCGCCGGAGACATCCTCGGCAAGGACCGCGTCCTCGGCGCGGTCATGGTCGCGCTTGCCGGCGGAACGCTCGTCTGCGCGCTCGCTCCGTCGCTGCCGGTGATGCTGCTCGGCCGGGCGATCCAGGGCGCCGGCGGCGCGATCTACCCGCTCGCGTTCGGCATCGTCCGCGACCAGTTTCCTCGCCCCCGGGTCGCGGGCGCGATCGGCCTCGTCTCGTCGCTGGTGGGTATCGGTGCCGGCCTCGGCCTGATCGTTCCCGGCTTCATCCTCGAGGGCCTGTCTTACCACTGGCTGTTCTGGCTCCCGCTGGCGGTCCTTGCGGTCACCACGCCGCTCACGATCGTGTGCGTGCCGCGCTCCCCGGCGCAGGGCTCGGCGAACATCAACTGGGGCTCAGCGGCGCTGATGGCGATCGGTCTTGCCGGCCTGCTCGTGTCGGTCAGCGAGGCCAGCACGTGGGGCTGGGGCTCGACCAGGACCGTGGGGCTGTTCGCCGGCGCTGCCGCGGTGGTCGCGGCCTGGGTGGGGCGCGAACTGCGCTCGCGCCAGCCGCTCGTCGACATGCGGATGATGGCCACCCGCGCCGTCTGGACCACGAACCTGGCCGCGTTCCTGCTCGGCGTCGGGATGTATGCGTCAATCGCCGTGATCCCGCAGCTGATCGAGCTGCCGAGGAGCAGCGGCGTCGGGTTCGGCGGCAGCGCGATCGCCGCCGGGTTGTTCATGCTCCCGACCGCCGCCGTGCAACTCGTTATCGGGCCGTACACCGGGAGGATCGAGCGCCGGCTGGGATCGCGCGCACAGTTGCAGGCCGGCATGGCCTGCGTGCTGGTTGCGTACGTGGCGCTGTTCGACGCCCACGCGACCACGCTCGAGTTGCTCGGGGCGACGGTCGTCCTCGGACTCGGGCTCGGGCTCGGGCTGAGCTCGCTCGCCAACCTGATCGTCGCGGCGGTCCGCCAGGACCAGACCGGTGTCGCCACCGGCGTGAACACCGTGATGCGGACCCTCGGCGGCGCGTTCGGCGCGCAGGTGGCGACGACCTGCATCACGGCGTCGGTCCACCACGGCCTGCCGACCGACCAGGGGTTCACGCTCGCGTTCGGCGTATGCGCCGGCGCGCTGATCGTCGGGCTGCTGAGCGCGCTGATCGTCCCGCGGTCAAGGACCCGCGTCGCGGACGCGAGCGTCGTGGCCGCCGGGCAGTCCGCGTGACAGCTGGCGCCGGCGGGCGGCGTTGCGGACGACCTCCTCGCCAAGTACCGGCGTGCCGGGGTGACACCCGCGGAGGACGTCCATCTCGCTGCTCGCGTTACCGAAACTTTGCCTTTCGAAGCCGCGAGCCGGCAACGCCTCCTTCCGGTATCTTCACCCGTGCGTGCAGGACGCATCCGGTCCGCGGAAAGGGTCACAGGCCCAACTGACGTGAGACGTACTGGTCGCCGGTGATGGACGTGACTCCCGGCCCGGCGTGCGGACCCGCCGGAGACCGAGAGGAGCAGACATGTCCGAACCGCGTTCTCTGCCGTCCCGTCCGGACCTCCGCCACCTGCGCGACGAGGCCAAGCGCCGCCGCAAGGCTGGGGAGTTCCCGTCGATCGCGCTCGCGCAACTGGCGCTTGCGCGCGAGTACGGGTTCCTCTCGTGGCCGCGGCTGAAGTTCCACGTCGAGGCGCTCACTCTCGGCGCCGCGGACCGCGCCGCCGCACTGATCGATTCGGTCACGTCCGACGATCTGCGGCGCGCACGGGCGCTGCTCGACGCGGATCCCGCGCTCGCCCGCCACGACATCGCGTGCGCGTGCGCCACCGGTGAGGTCGACGAGGTGTCGAGGCGCCTGGCAGTTCGTCCGGCCGCGGTGAGCGAGCCGACCGGCCCGAACGGGTGGGAGCCGATCCTGTACGCCTGCTTCTCGCGGCTGCTCCGGGGTGACACCGGGCGGGCGACTGGGATCCGGGAGGTCGTGCGGTGCCTGCTCGCCGCCGGCGCCGACCCGAACGCGTCGTACATCAAGGGCGAGTGGCTCCAGGTCGCGCTGTACGGCGCCGCCGGTATCGCCGGCGACCCCGAGTTGACGCGAATGCTGCTCGAGGCGGGCGCCGACCCGACCGACGACCGCGACGGGTACCACGGAAACGAGGTCCTGTACCACGCGTGCGAGTTCCGCGACCCGACGTGCGCGATGCTCGTGATCGACGCCGGCGCGCGGCAGGACTTCGTCGACTACGACCTCGGGCGAGCGCTGAACTTCCCGAACCCCGAGATGATCGAGATGTTCTGTACGCACGGCGCGCGCGCCAACGCGGGCCACCTGCACCAGGCGGTCTGGCGCCGGCGCCCGCCGCGGACGGTCGCTGCCCTGCTCGACGCGGGCGCGCCGATCGACGCCGCCGACGAGCACGGCCTCACTCCCTTGCAGGTCTCGGTCCGCTGGGGCGAGGAAGAGGTGGCGGCGCTGTTGCGCGAGCGCGGCGCGGCGCTCAGATTCCGGGACGGCAGCGCGCTCGGGGCCGCGCTCCACGGCTCGCGCCATTGCCAGGAGCCCGAGAGCGGCCCGTCGATGCAGCCGATCGACGAGATCCCGAAGGAGCCCTACGCGGAGATCGTGCGGATCCTGCTCGCCGCCGGCGCGAGCGTTCCCGAGCGGATCGGCGAGAACGGCGCCCGCACGACGATGCTGATCGCGGAGTTGGGCGTCGACCCACCGAGCTGAGGATCATGGGCTTCAGGGCGAACCATTCACCGCTGCCAGCTGGCGGCACGTGAGCGTGTACGAGAAGGTCGCCGCCTGGTCGGCTAGAGATCCCGGCGCTCGAACCCGACCATCGCGATCAGTGCGATGACTGCCAGGTAGAACGCACCCCACACGTCGAACGCCGTGCTGCCCGCGTTCGAGGAGCCGAACGGCCCGACGTTCACGATGACTCGAGCCAGCCCGGTCTGGTTCGATCCGAGCGCGTGCAGCGCCGCCGAGTAGAAGCCTTCGAACGGAAGCGCTACCTCGATGTCGTGGGCGACCGTCAACACGGTCTGGGCACCGAGCGTCGCGCCGATGCTGGCAAGCAGCCCGGCTACCAGGCCGGCGCCGTAGAGCATGAACATCGCGATGCCATTCGCGGTTGCCGACAGGTACACCGAGCCGAGCAGTGACATCGCGACCAGGATCGTTATCGCGGCGATGAGCGCCACGCCGGGTCCGACGATGTGGTCGGGCCAGTGGCCGCCCGTTTGGTGCACGATCACGAGCACCGCGGCGTAGAGAACCGTGACGTAGGCGATGCACACGCCGACCGCGCCGATGAAGCGCCCGAGGAGTAACTCTTTGCGCCCGAGTGGTCGCACGACCAGCGGTTGCAAGAGGCCGCGCTCAGCGTCACCTCGGATCGCCCCGAGGGTCAGGAACACGGCGAGCACCGTCGCGAGAAACAGCGACGCGAACGCGCCGAGGCTGAGCAGCGTCACCGACGTGACCGCTGATAGCTGACTCGGACCCACGAGGTCCTGGGTCCCGATCGCGAACTGCCCCGGCGTAGCGAACGCCTTGACGCTCGCCAGCACGAACAGCGCCAGGAACAGCAGAGTGAGCAGAAGCACCACGGCGAACACGCGACGCCGGACGCTTTCCTGCAACACGTGGCGGGCGATGACTAGTGTCGCCGTCACTCCGGCCCCACCGCCTCCAGATAGGCGTCCTCGAGCGTGGAGCGCACAAGCGTGACCTCGTAGATGTCGACGCCGTCGGCGACAAGGCTCGCGACGATTCTCGGGATGTCATCTCTGCCCGCGTTCGGGAAGCGCCTTGGCCCAGTTCCGGTTTGGATCTCCACGCCTCCAGACTGCGTGAGCTCGTGCGGGCGTCCATCCGCGACCACCTTTCCGTGGGCGAGGATCGCGACGCGGTCGCACACGCGCTCAAGCTCGCCGAGCAGGTGCGAGTTGATCAACACCGCGATCCCGCGGTCTCGGAGCTTGAGCAGCAACGCGCGGATCGCGCGCCGGCCGGCGGGATCGAGTGCGCTCGTCGGCTCGTCGAGCAAGAGCAGCCTCGGCTCGCCGACGAGCGCCTGCGCGATCCCGAGCCGCTGCTGCATCCCCTTCGACATCCCTTCGACCCGGCGGCGGGCGACGTCGCTGAGCCCGACGAGCTCGAGCAGCTCGTCCCGCTCGGTCTGACCACCGGCTGACCCGGCGAGTCGCTGGTGAAGCCCGAGGACCTCCGAGGCGCTGCACCAGCCGGGAAAGCGAAACAACTCGGCGAGATAGCCGAGCTTCCGTCGCGCCTCGCGACTCGTGGCCGGCGCTCCGCAGATAGTCACCGTGCCGGTGGTCGGCCTAACGAGGCCGCAGGAGATTTTGACCAGCGTCGACTTCCCGGCGCCGTTTGCGCCCACCAGCCCGACCAGTTCCCCGTGACCGACCGACAAGCTGACGCCCTCGAGCGCAACCACGGATCCGTAACGCTTTCCCAGCCCGGTTGCGACGAGCGCCGGCGGTTCAGGAAGGGCGACCGGTTCGGCAAGGGCGGTCGGAGTTATTTCGGCGTTGGCATCCATGACGTCAAGCGGCGCGCGTGTGGCGACAAAACCTAGGGGCTCGACGCCGACTTGTCATCGATCGCACGAGCCATCTGTGGAGTAGCTCGCGGGAACGACAGGCCGGTCACACCGTCCCTCCCAAGAGGGACAGCGCGACCGGCTCCGCTCCATTTACCGCGTGCGCTACGAGGTCCGCGCCAGCTCGCGCGCGACCGCCGGCCGATCCGGCGGCACGCACACCATCCCCTCGCTGAATCCCGACGCCCCGATCCCGAAGGCGGCGTTGAACCGGTCGAGGTTGACGACCGTGAGCAGCGCGGTGAGCTCGACCATCTGCTCGTCGCTGAAGTGCTCCTTCATCCGGGCGAACAACTCGTCGCTGACGTCCACCGGCGTTCGCATCACCCCGACCGCGTAGTCAAGGGCGGTCTTCTCCCGCTCGGTGAACAGGTCGCTCGAGCGGTATCGAGAGAGTGCCAGCAACTCATCGTCGGAGAAGCCCGAGTTGCGACAGATCTGCGAGCCGAGGTCGACGCAGAACTCGCAGCCGATCATCTGGGCCCCCTTCAGCTCGACCAGGTTCTTGATCCGTTCGTCGACGCCGTGTGCTTTGCGCACGGCTCCCTGGAACTTGCCCATGCCGCTGAGCATCTTGGGCTGGTACGCCCAGACCTCGACCGGCTCGATCCCACTGCCGTGGGCGGGCTCGCGGCCGGCGAGCTTCTTTAGCCCCCGGCGCATAAACCAGTAG
Source organism: uncultured Solirubrobacterales bacterium (assembly GCA_963701945.1). Classification (GTDB taxonomy): domain Bacteria; phylum Actinomycetota; class Thermoleophilia; order Solirubrobacterales; family Solirubrobacteraceae; genus Palsa-465. The sequence goes on from CAVPBV010000011.1 coordinate 706,613, forward strand.
ACGAGCTTGACCATCGGGCTGGCCTGATCCTGCGGAACTCCCTGAATACGTGCCATCTGGCACCTCCTGTCATGTCGACTGCTCTGCTGGTCTACCGCGAAGACCCGCGAGCCCCGAGCGATGTGACGAGACCCGCCTCGTGGCTTGGCCTGCTCGAGGTCCGCGAACCGCGAGTGAGCGGGTCACGGTGCAACGTCGTTCACACCAGCTGATGTCGCGAGGTGACCTGCTACGTTGATGGCAGCGGTCGATGCCATCGGCCGCGAGGCAGCTTGCTTGGGTTCCGCTCGCAGCGGTTCGGGTCAGCCATCGCCTCCCGAATCGTCCGCGGCCCTCGTGCGCCGTCAAGGAGTTGTGCATGTCAACAAAATCATTTGCTGAGCTCGGCGTGTCGAGCGCAGTCGTCGGCTGCCTTTCGGCAGCCGGCATCACCGAGCCGTTCGCAATCCAGCGCGCCGTGATCGGCGACGCGATCGGCGGACGCGACGTGATCGCGAAGTCACCCACGGGATCGGGGAAGACCCTGGCGTTTGGGATACCGCTGGCTGAGCGGATCCGCGCAGAGGACCCGAGGCCGTCGGCGCTCGTGCTCGCGCCGACCCGCGAACTCGCGACGCAGATCGTCGATGACATCCGCGAGATCGCTCATACACGCGCGCTGCGCGTCCGGCCCGTCTATGGCGGGGTCAGCCTGCCCAAGCAGGCTAAGGAGGCCGCCACCGCGCACGTGGTGGTGGCGACGCCGGGCCGGCTGGAGGATCTACTCGCACGCGGTGCGTTCAAGCTCGGCAACATCAGGATGCTGATCCTCGACGAGGCGGACCGGATGCTCGACATGGGCTTCCGCCCGGCGATCGACCGGATCGTCGGCGCGTGTCCTCGACAGCGCCAGACGCTGTTCTTCTCCGCCACCCTCGACGGCGAGGCCGGACTGCTGGCCAAACGCTATGCGAACGACCCCGCGGTACATGAGCACGGCCCGCGGGCACGACGGGCGAACGCGGAGATCGAGCACAGGTTCATACCTGTCGAGCACGAGCACCGCGTCGAGGCGCTCGTCCGAGAGCTGCGCAGCGATCGTGATCTCACGCTCGTGTTCGTCCGAACCAAGCACGGAGCTGACAGGCTCGTCAAGCGGCTAGGGTCGCACGGCGTCAGCGCGGTGGCGATGCACGGCAACAAGTCACAGCGCCAGCGCGAGCAGGCGCTCGCCCGCTTCGAGCGCGGCGAGGTCGACACGCTCGTCGCGACGGACGTCGCCGCGCGCGGGATCGACGTCGAGCGGATCTCGCACGTGATCAACTTCGACCCGCCCGCGGACAGCGAGACCTACGTCCACCGGATCGGCCGAACCGGCCGCGCCGGCCGTACGGGCGTCGGGATCACGCTTCTGTCACCGGACCAGCACCGTGACGTCACCAAGCTCGCCGGCCAACTCGGGCTCGAGCATGGCCTCCACGGCGGCAGCGCCCGTAGCCTCAAGGCCGAGTCCGCGCCCCACGCCGCTCCTCGCGGGGGCCGCGCCCCGGGCGGCCGCGACTCCGGCGGACGCAACTCCAGCGGACGCGCCTCGGGCCGCCCGCCCCGGCGCCCGCGTACTGCCGCGCGCGCCTGAGCCGGCCGACTCACCGCGATCCGAGCGCCGCCGCAGGATCGGCCCAGGCGTAGCGCAACCCGACCGGTGAGCCGCTAAGCCTGCCGGTCATTCCGCCCGGGGGCGAAACCACCAGACGCTCGACACACCTGCCTCCGCGAACCTCGTAGAACGCGCGAGCGTCGGCATTCTGCTCGAGCACCCACAGGTACAGCCCTGTGCCGCGTTCGAGCACCGCCTGGGCGGTCAACGCCAGCAACTGCGAGCCGACGCCGCGACGCTTCTCCCCGTGGACCACGTGGAGGTTGTCGAGCAACGCTCCCCATTGCGGATCGTCGTCGAACACCGTATGGGCGAAGCCGACGAGGCCATCTCGATCCTCCGCGAGGATCGTCTGGCTCCCGGCATCGCGGTCGCCCAGCCGCTCGGACCAGATGGTCAGGCGATCCGAATACACATCGCCGTCGAGGAAGGCGTCGGAGTACGCGCCCCGATAGTGGCGACGCCAACTGTCCGCGTGAAGCGCGGCCACCGCCTCGGCATCTGACGCGGCGGCCGGCCGGAATCGAAGATCGTCGAGAGATGACACGTGAGGTTCCTTGAGTTCCGAGAGATGACACGTGAGGTTCCTTGATGTTCATTTGGAGCTTACGTCCCGCCGGCGGGCGGCCGGCTGGGAGGTCTCGGGCTTTGTTCAGGTCCGGCGGGGCCTCGCGCGGTGTACAACTCGCCAAACCCCGCGCGCCCGCTCGACCATGGCGAGATAAGCGCCGGGGCGGCGCTTATGTGCGCTGGGCGGCCCGCGAGTTCAGGCTTTGGCGAGTTGTGCACCCGGCAGCCGGGGTGCGGGCCGATGCGGCGCGTCAACGTAGCTCGCAGCCAGGTCGGACCTCCTCCGCACGGTCTAGGCGCGAAGGTCGCGACGGTCGATGCCGATCATCCCGAGTGCCGTCAGCACGAGGCTCACGACCCCGAGGACGATGATGCCGAGGATGTCGACGCCATGTGTGAGGGGGTCGTGGCCGGCGTAGTAATAGAAGGGCGAGATGTATTTGAGCCAGTCGATCGCGCCCACGAGCGGCGCGAAGCTGTTGATCAGCCAGCCGACGATCCCCACGGCCGCGGCGACCCCCGTGGCCAGCGAGCGGCGACCCGTGCCGGCGCCGAGGGCGATCGCCACCGCCCCGGTGGCGAATCCGAAGAACGCGAGCTGCACGGCGAGCGCGGTGATGTGCGCGAGCGTGATCCCCCCACCGCCGACGGCCACGCCGACGATCAGCCCGATCCAGGTCGCGAACGCGATCACCAGCACGACGACAGCGATCGCCGCCGCCTTGGCCGCGATCAGCCGCGGGCGTCGGATCGGATGGGCGAGCACGAGCCCCATGATCCGGTCCTCCTCTTCGCCCGCGGTCGTGGCCGAGGCCCCGGTGATCGCGAGGGCCCCGATCACGAGCGGGCCGTAGATCGAGGCGATCTCGCTGCGGAACCAGCCGGTGATCGTGCCGTAGTCACCGCCACCCAGCAGGTTGGAGACGCTCTTCGGAACGTTGAGCGTCCCGATCGTGTGCCCGACCGACGGGAACAGCGCACCTACGGCGACCATCACGGCGATCAGCCCGAGGCCCGCCGAGACCGCAGCGGGCAGTCGAAGGCGCAGCGCGATCCGGGCGGCGGGCAGGGTCATGTGCCGCCGTCTGCCTTGTAGTAGTGCAGGAAGATGTCCTCGAGGTCCTCCTCGCGCGGCCGGATCGCGCGCACCTCGTGCTTGGCTGCGGCCTTCACGACGGCATCCGCGGTCCCCTCGAATCCAACGGTCACGAGCGACCCCTCGGCATGCGCCTCCGTGACTCCGGGAAGCGCGCGAAACTCGCCTACGTCGACCGGTTCGGCGAACTCGATCTCGAGACGCTGGATGGCAACCTTGCGCAGGTTCTCGAGCGAGTCGACGACGACCAGCCGCCCCTGGCGAAGGATCGCAAGGCGATCGGTGACGCGCTCGACCTCCGACAGCGTGTGCGAGGACAGGAACACCGTCCGGCCCTGGCCGCTGACCTCCCCCAGCAGCGCGTGAAAGCTCTGTTGGACGAGCGGATCCAGACCGGCGATCGGCTCATCCAAGATCAACAGCTCGGGCTCGTGCATGAAGGCCTGGACCAGGCCGAGCTTCTGCCGGTTCCCGGTCGACAGCTGGCGTATGGGACGATCGATATCCGCGCCGAATCGCTCGACCAGCGAGTCACGCACGTGCGGATCGACCCCGCCCCTGAGTGCCGCAAGGTAGTCGAGCATGGCCCGACCGGTCAGCTTCGGATACAGCGCGAAGTCACCCGGCAGAAACCCGACCCGGCGACGGATCGCGAGGCTGTCGTTGACGGTGTCGAGTCCGAGCAATTGCGCCGAGCCCGACGTCGGCCTGATCAGATCGAGGAGCAGGCGCATCGTGGTCGACTTGCCCGCGCCGTTCGGTCCCAGGAAGCCGAACACCTCCCCCTGCCGAACCTCGAGGTCAAGCCCGAACAGTCCGCGACCCGACCCATAGTCCTTCGAAAGGCCGCTCGTCGCGATCGCGGCGCGAGCGCTCACAGCGCTAACCGTACCGTGTGATTCAGACCGCGCGTGACAGCGACACGAGCGCGTCGACGTCGTCGTTCGCAAAGGCGGCGAGGTAGCGGCCGGCGAGCGCACGCCCCGAGGGGCCGGTCGCATCCGACAGCCGGTCCGGGTCGACCGATTCGAGCGCCGCCCGTGCTCGCTGAAGGGCGCTGTTGACTCCGGCGGTTGTCGTGTCGAGGAGATCGGCAACCTCCGACGCGCGCCACGACAGCACATCGTGTAACAGGAGAGCGGCTCGCTGCCGCGGGGGCAGGGTGCCTATGGCGACGCCGATCGCGAGGCGCAGGCGCTCGCGCTCGAGCGCGCTTTCGGACGGGTCGGGTTCGCCGCCGGCATCTGCGGGTTCGGGCAAGTCGTCGACCGGGACCGGTCGCCGGCCGGCGTGCCCCAACGAATCGAGGCAAACGTTCGTGGCAATCCGGTAGAGCCAGGTCCGGAGCGCCGCCCGGCCCTGGAACCGCCCGGACCCTCGCCACCCTCGGAGCAGCGTCTCCTGCACCGCATCCTCAGCTTCAAAGGGGCAGCCGAGCATGCGCCGGCAGTACGCGGTCAATTCGGCGCGATGGCAACCGCTCGACAGCACGCCCTCAACGCCGGTCATCATCCGCCACCTCGTCTCGCACCTCCTGAACCTCGACCTCCGCGGCCCGCAGCCGCTCCGCGTACCGGCGCCCGCCGTCGGGGCATGCCCCGCACACCACGGTCGCGGGCGGCGCGCCGCCGACGTCTGACGGCATCGGCTGCTCCGCGCCCCACACGGGGTGAACCAGAAGCTGACCCCTAAGCCCCGGCCGGCCGCTGTCGCGCGCCGCCAGCGCCAGGCGCGCCGCCCTGGCTCCGCCCGCCACGAGCATCCGGTCGCGTCGAGAGCCGAACTCGCGGGCGTGGTCGGACATCCACTGCAGCGCCGCGAGCTCGACCGAGCTCGGGTGGCAGCCGGCCAGTCCAACGACGACGAACCCCTCCACCCAGGGGTCGGTCGGTGACAGCTCATCGCTCAACACAAACGCGAGCGACCCGGTTTCCACCCGTGGCCAGTGCACGACCGTCGGTACGCGGACACGGCCAAACCTGAGTGTCATATCGGCGTCGATCACGCCGGCGAGACTTGCACCAGCCGCGTGTAAAGGGAAAGACCGATCGTGCAAGACCGCATTGCACGATCTGCATGACCGACAGTCGGCACCCGAGCAATACTTGTGCCATGGATCAGAGCGCCAGCGTCCTTCCGTTCCCCCAGGCACCGGACGGCATCGAGCTGCGACACCTTCGCGCGTTCGTGGCGGTGGCCGAGGAGCTCAACTTCGGGCGCGCAGCCGAGCGGCTCTACATCTCCCAGCCGGCCTTGAGCAGGCAGATTCGAGGCCTCGAGCAACTCGTCGGCTGCGAGCTGCTGCGTCGCTCCACCCATAGCGTCGAGCTGACGCTGGCCGGGGAAGCCCTGCTCGATCGATCGCGTCAGTTGCTCCGCGACGTCGACGAGGCAGTTGGGGCGGCGCTGGCGGTGGGTGGCGAGTTGATCGGCAGGGCTGCGCGGACGCTCGAGCCGTTGCGGGGCCTGCTCGCCAGTGACCCTGACCTGGTCCAGAGTCGCGCGGCGTTCGAGTCGCTCAACGCCCAGTTCTCTCCCCCCGCCGGAACCATCACGCGCCCGGTGACCGCCGGCGGCGTCGCGTCGCTGGTCGTGGCTCCGGGCGCGGGTCACGAGCCGACGGTGCTCTACCTCCACGGCGGCGGCTACATCGTCGGCTCGGCATTCGGCTATCAGCCGCACGCCGGAGCGCTCGCGGCGGCGGCCCAGACCGCAATACTCGTTCCCGATTACCGCCTCGCCCCCGAGCATCCGTTCCCGGCCGCGCTCGAGGATGCGCAGCGCGCCTACCTCTGGCTCCGCGAGCAGGCACCCGATCCGGATGGGATCGTCGTCGCCGGGGATTCGGCAGGCGGCGGGCTCGCGCTCTCGCTGCTCCTCGCGCTCAAGCGCGACTGCCTGCCGCTCCCCTCGGCGTCGGTGATCCTCTGCCCGTGGCTCGACTTGACCCTACGTACCGCCTCCGCGTCCGACGCCCCACTGGCCGCAGACGAGGACGTGCGCCGCTGCGTCGCGGCCTATCTGTCCGGCCACCCTGCGGACGATCCGATCGTCGACCCGTTGCACGCGGATCTAGGCGGCCTACCGCCGATGCTCATCCAGGCCGCCACTGGCGACGCCCGGCTCGTCGACGCCAAGGCGCTCGCCGCCCACGCTCAGGATCACGGCGTCGACGCTCGCCTCGAGCTGTACCCGGTTCAGGCTCACGCGTTCCAGCTGTTCTGGTCGTTCCTGCCCGAGGCTGCCGACGCCATGGAGGCCGCGGGGGCGTTCATCCGCGAGCTCGCCACTGAGCCGGCGCGGGCCCGGACTGCGCGCGACCGGTAGCGGGCCCGGACTGCGCGCGACCGGTAGCGGGCGCGGCGTGCCTGTACGGTGACGGAATTCCCTACCGGCACCTGCTTGTCGCCTACGACGGCACCTCCGAGGGGGACGAGGCCGTCGTCGCCGCCGGCCTGCTGGCTGAGCGAGACCGGGCGCGCCTGACGATCGTCGTCGTCGTCGAGTTGGAGCGGCCCCAACGATGGGTCATGCGCTGGCCGCGGGGGACGGGGGTATGGAACGATGTCCTCCTCGACCGAGCGCGCGCAGACCTTCAACAGGCTGCGCGCCTCGCGTCGGTGCCGGCGGAGCTCACCGTCCTGTTCGGGAAGTCCGAGCGCGCCCTCCCCGAGGCCGCGGACGAGTTCGACTGCGACGCGATTATGCTCCCGCCGCGACCCCGCGGCCACCTCAAGCGGCTGCTGAGACGCGACCGCGCCGGGGCGATCCGACGGCGCGCGTCGTGCGAGGTCGTCCAACCGCGCTGACTCGCTCCACGGGCTCGGCCGGCTCCACGAGCTCACCCGACGAGGCTCGCCATTTGTGCGTCCGACGGTCCGGACGGCCGTGGCCTGTCCATGATCTGCATCCGGAGCTCCATCACGGCCGCGTCGTAGATCCCCGAAAAGCTCGGGAACGGCTGGATCGTGTCGGCCAGAACGGCGAGCGGGATGTGCGCGCGGATCGCGAGCGTCGCCTGCTGCATCCACTCGCCGGCCTCGGGCCCGAGCGCGTACGCGCCGGTCAGTCGCTCACCGTCGCTGAGCAGCGTCAGGAACCCGTTCGACTTGGCGTAGGCGTGCGTGTAGGTGGCGGTCTTCGGCACCTCCGAGAGGGGAGCGGTGCCGCTGTACTGCGCCTCGACCGCTCCAACAGCGCCCGCCTGCGGATCGGTGTAGGTGACCCGCGGGACGGCTTCGTAGTTCACGGGATGGGGATCGCCGGCGATGTTCTCCGCGACCACGTCACCCTCGTATTCCCCGACGTGGGTCAGCGGCCAGATGCCGGTGACGTCTCCGATCGCCCAGAGCCGCTCGCCGACACGCATGTACTCGTCAACCTTGATCCCGTGGGGATCGACCTCGACCCCAACGGTCTCGAGGCCGATCCCCTCGACGCGCGGTCGCCGGCCGGTTGCGACCAGGAGCCGCTCGCCGCGTACCTCCCCGCCACCCTCCAACTCGAGGACGTACTCATCGCCCTCCTTCCTCGCGGCGCTGGCGTGCGTGCCGAGCATCAACTCGATCCCGTCGCGCTTCAGCGCCTCGCCGAGCCCCTGGCCGAGGGGCGCCGCCTCGCGTGACAGCACCCGGTCGGCGCCCTCGACGAGCACGACTTCCCCGCCGAATCGCCGCACGACCTGCGCGAGCTCGACGCCGGCGGCACCTCCGCCCAGCACCACCAGGCGGCGGGGAACCGCCTTCATGCTCGTCGCCTCACGCGTCCCCCAGACGCCCTCCAGCTCGCGGAGCCCGGAGATTGGCGGCACGAACGGATCTGAGCCTGTCGCCACGACGATGTGCTCTGCGGTGTGACGAACGCCGTCGACTTCGACCACGCCGGTGCCCGCCAGGCGACCCGTGCCTCGCAGCAGGTCGATGCCCCGCCCCGCGAGCCACTTCTCCTGTCCCGCGTCCGACCAGTTCGAGACCATGAAGTCACGCCAGTCGAGCGCCGCCTGAACGTCGACCTTGGCCTTCGCGCCGACGTCGCGCGCACCGTGCACGGCCTCACCGGGACGCAGCAGTGATTTCGACGGAATACATGCCCAGTACGAGCACTCGCCGCCGACCAGCTCTCGCTCGACGACCGCGACCTTCAGCCCGCGAGCCGCCAGCGCCGCGGCGCAATGCTCACCCGGGGCGCCCCCGCCGAGAACGATCGCGTCGTAGTCGTTCTTCGTGCCGCTGCTGCTCATCGCGTCCTCCGCTCGAAGTCATGTGCCCGGATACCGTGACGAGTTTCGCCCCAACGTCGCGCCCGTGCAACACGCGGGTCGGAACCCTGGTCTGCAGCGCCGCCTGCGTCGCTGGCTCAAACGCTCCGGCGATGGCTGCACTGGCCCGTGGATCAACCAGGGACTCCCACGGGCGCGAAGCGCCGGGGGAACGCGCGAGTCTCCCCGAGACAATCGAGGGAGGTCAAACACATGGACATTGCTGCGCTGGCGGATCTGCTGCACGAAACGTCCGAGCACCACGCCAAGTTTGAGGCAGTCGCCCCACCTCACGACTGGTGGGACTGGTACGCGGCATACATGGATGCCCGGCAGGGCGGAAGTTCTCCGGATGACGCTGCCGCCAGCGCCGGGCGCTACATGGCGGAGGTCAAGCATGTCGTCGTGTCGCCCGCGTGAGCCGGACGGATCGCCGCCCGCGGGACCGATTCGGAAGCCGCACGCGTGACCCAGTCGGAAACCTGGTCCTGGAGGCACTTCAGCCTCGACCGGCGCAGCCCCGGCTACTGCCGGGTGACGTTCGCGCACCCCCCGATCAACACGATCACGGCGACGACCGTCGAGGAGCTTGGCGAGCTCGTCGGCCTGATCGAGCAGGATCCGGACTTGAATGTCGTCGTCTTCGCCAGCGCCAATCCCGATTTCTATCTCGCCCACTACGACGCCGAGCACGACCCCAGCAGGACCCTGGCGCTGGGAGTCGGGCCGACGGGGATGCACGCGTGGCTCGACCTCCTGGTGCGCCTGTCCCGCGCGCCGGTCGTCAGCATCGCGTCGATCCGCGGGCGCGCCCGCGGGGCTGGAAGTGAGTTCGTACTCGCCTGCGATCTTCGGTTCGCGTCGCGCCAGAACACGCTGGTCGGCCAGTTCGAGGTCGGGATGGGTGTGGTGCCTGGCGGCGGCCCGATGGCGCGGCTGTCCCGCTCTGTCGGCCGGGGCCGAGCCCTCGAGATCCTCTTGGTTGCCGACGATCTCGACGGACCTCGCGCGGAGCAGTATGGGTATGTCAACCGGGTCGTCGACGACGACCGCCTCGACGCCGAGGTCGAGGAGATCGCATCGCGACTGGCTCGCTTCGACCACGAGGCGATCGCGCGCACAAAGGCGTACGTCGACCAGGTGACGTTGCCCGCCGACAGCGAGCTCCTGCCCGCGCTGGCCGATTTCTTCGAGCTGTTGGGGCGTCCGGCACAGCGGGAGCAGTTCGCTCGGCTCGAGGCGCTCGGGTGGGGCATCGACAGCGACCTCGAACGGCGTCTCGGCCGGCGCGTCGTCGAGTCGGCCCCCGACTGAGGTCAGGCCGAGATCAGCTCGGCGTCGCGGCACGGTAGCGCTTGCGCGAGGTCTCGGCGTGAGCCGATCCCGAGCTTCGTGAACACCTTGCGCAGGTGCCACTCGACGGTGCGCGGGCTGAGAAACAGCCGCGCGCCGATCTCCGGATTCGACAGCCCCTCGCACGCCAGCTGCGCGATCTGCCGCTCCTGCGGTGTGAGGTCCTCGCGCGTGTCGGGCGTTCGCCTGCGGACCTTCTCGCCCGTCGCCAGGAGCTCTCTACGCGCGCGGTCGGAGAACGCCTCCATCCCGATTGACGAGAACTGTTCGTGCGCGGTGCGGAGCTCGGAGCGCGCATCCAGGCGGCGATTCTCGCGACGCAACCACTCGCCATAGAGCAGGTGCGCGCGCGAGAGCTCGGGGCGCAACCGGGTGCGGCCAAGCCGCTCGATCGCCTCTCGATACAGGCGATCGGCGACTTCGCCCTCGCTCGTCAACGCTCGCGAGCGCGCCAGGGTCCCGAGCCCCCAGTCGGTGGCCGCGACGGCGGTGACCTCGGCCAGCGACTCGATAGCAGCGATGGCGAGGTCTATCCGCCCGACCCGGACGGCGGCCTCGATCAGCTCCGCGCGCGCCCACGCGGAGATGAACAGCGCCGGCGCCTCGTCGGCGGCACGCTGGGCGCATGCCAACGCCTGCTCGTAGCGGCCAAGCCCGTTGCACAGGATCGCTCGTACCCACTCGGCCCATTGGACGCCGACCCCCTGGCCCCCGGCGCGAGCGTCATGGATCATCGAGTCGATCACCGTCGTGGCGTCGCCTTCGCGTCCCCGCAGTGCTGCCAGCAGCAGGGCGGCGTAGGACGCAAAGCGCGAGCCCGTCGCTTCCGTGACCGCCTCCGCCTCGGCGATCGCGCCCGCGGCAGCCCCGAAATCACCCCGCCACGCAACCAGAATCGCCCACGCGTTTAGGTCGATCGGCAACCGAGCCAGGGCGCCCGCCTCACGGGCCTCCTGCACCTGACGTGCGCTGATCGTGTGCCAGCTGTCCTCGTCCCAGAGCACATTTGACGGGATCGTCGTGATCCACCCCCAGCGGAAGTTCTTCTCCGCGGGCGCGGGATCGGACAGGAACGCGTCTGTCGCCTGTCTCAGCACGGTCGCGCTGGCCGCGGGCCCTTCGGTTATCAGCCTGGATAGGCCATCCAGCAACAGATCGGATCGGCCGGGCGGCCCGTCCGGGCGCGGGCCGTGCGTAGCGGCGCGGGACACCCCGAGCAGATCCCCCGCGGAGACCAGACGTCCGGCGAACAGCGCCGCTCCCCAGGCGTCGAGATAGGTCTGCCGCGCGAGCGGAACGTCGAGCCGCTCGAGGCGCGAGGCAGCTTTGAGCAACAGCGTCGGCGCCGCGCTTCCCATGCTCGACGCGAACGCGAGCTGGCCGCGAAGCAGGTCAACCCGCGCGAGCTGCAGCTCGTCCAAAGGCTCGACCGCAGCTGCGCCCAGGAGTCCCCTCGCTGCGTCAAATGCGCCGGCCCCCAGACTGACCTGGGCGGCCGCGAGGGCTCTCTCGGCTCGTCGCTCCGGGTCCGCGGTCAGCGCGACGGCGCGCTGGAGAAACGCCGCCGCCGCGGCAATCCCACCGCGCGCCCGGGCCCGCCCGGCTGAGCGCTCCAGCGCCACGGCGACCTCCTCGTCGGGGCCCGCCGCCGCCAACGCCAGGTGCCAGGCGCGCCGGTCCGAGTCCGCCTCGCGGTCGGTTGCCTCCGCCAGCGCCAGGTGGACGACCCGGCGCTCGTCACCGGTCGCCGAGCGATAGATCGCCGAGCGTACGAGTGGATGACGAAAGGTCACCCGCTCGCCGATCGCCAAGAACCCCCCGGTGTCTCCGCCTCTCCCGGCCGCGGACTCGATGCCAAGAAGCTTCGCCGCGCGCCACAGCAGTAGCGGATCGCCGACGGGCTCGGCCGCTGCGAGGAGGAGCAGATGCCTGACGTCATCCGCGAGTGTCTCGAGTTGTCGCACGAAGCTCTCCTCGATGCGTCCCGGCAGCGCTTGGACCTCGAGGACGCCGAAACCACTCGCTAACTGTGTGGCGGTCAACCCTCGCGGGAGCTCGAGCAGAGCCAGAGGATTACCCCGCGTCTCCGCGACGATCTGGTCGCGTACGCGCTCGTCCAGCAAGAAGCGAACCGCTGAGGAGAGCAGCAATCGGGCGTCGCCTTCGTCCAGTCCGAGGACTTCCAGCTCGGGCACGTGGGCAAGCACAGCGCCACGATCGCGCGCCGCGAACACCAGGCCGACCGCGCCGGCCAGCAGGCGACGCGCGACAAAGGCCAGCGTCAGCGCCGAGAACTGATCGAGCCACTGCGCGTCGTCCACGACGCATAGCAACGGACGCTCCTCGGCCACGTCCGCGAACAGGCTCAGCACCGCCAGCCCAACCAGAAAGCGATCCGGCGGCGAGCCGGCACTCAAACCGAACACGATCTCGAGTGCCTGGCGTTGCGGGACCGGGAGCCTCGGCAGCCGATCGAGCATCGGCAGGCAGAGCTGATGGAGGCTCGCGTACGCCAACTCCATCTCCGACTCCATGCCCACCGCCCGGACGACCGTCAGGTCTGACGCCGACTCGACCAGGTGCTCGAGTAGCGCCGTCTTTCCGATCCCGGCCTCGCCTCGGACCAGCAGTGACCGGCTCTCGCCCCGGCGTAGCGCCGAGGCCAAGTCGTCGAGCACCGCACATTCGCTTGACCGTCCCCACAAGCTCCTGCGCCGTCCGGGTCGGGGAGCAAGATCGTCCATGGGACGCCACCCATGCTAGAGCGCGCGGACCAGGCTGGACAAGCCGGTCGCCCTGCTTAGTCGGGGGCGTGCTGGCACCCGAGCGGCGGCTTGACGTCGTCGTAGATGCGGGCCGCGGCGAGCTTGCCGCTCTGTCCCCGCACGAACACGGCGATCCCCGCCTGCGGCGGTAGCTCGGTCTTGCCCCACCGCACGACGTTGTACTCCAGCGCGCAGACGCGCCGGTCATCGGTGAGCAGGCAATGCTCAAGCGAAATGCCGCCGTCGTTCGAGAACAACAGCTCGTAGAAGGCGCGCAGGCCGTCGAGGCCTCGGTGGATGAACGGCGCGCCCGCGGGCTCGCGGGCATAGCCGTCGGCCTCGAACGTCGCCACGATCGCCTCCGCGTCGCCGGCGGAAAGGGCGCTCATGTATTCGGCGATGACGTCCGACGCGTGCAGCTTCGGGTCGACCTGGAGCACGGGTGTCCTGACCGCGTGGTGGCCCCTCAGCGGCCAGCTGCTGTAGTAGATCCGCAGTTCGGCGATCCGCCCGTCGGACTCCTTGTCGGAGATGACGAGGACCGGAAGGCCGACTCGCGCGTCCTTGCCGTCAAGGTGGATGACCACTTCCGCGAAGCCGCGATGCCCCGCGACGACATACTCGACGTCTTCGATCGATGCGTTCTGGTGGCGCAGCCATGCATTCGTTTCGGTGACGTATTTCTCGAACGCCCGCGCGCCCCGGATGCGTCCGCGCACCGGATGCTGCAGCTCCGGCTCGCCCGCAAACGACCCGATCAGAGCATCGAAGTCCGCCGAGAGCAAGCCGTCGAAGAACGGCACGGTCACGAGCTCGCGCCGCCACTTCTCCTGAGCCTGCTCGAGCGCCGGCACGGTGAACAGCTCGGGCAGCCACGGCATGCGGCAAAGCGTCCCATATCCGAATGCGCGCACGCGCGCACGCCGTCGCGTTTGCGAAGCTGCAGGCTGGCGAGCGATGAAGGTCTTCATTTCGAGCGATATCGAAGGCGCGGCCGGGATCGTCGACTGGGAGCAGGTGCGCGGGCCGGGAGCCGAGTACGAACTCGGCCGGCGGCTGCTCACCGACGAGGTGAACGCGGCGATCGACGGCGCGGTGGAGGCGGGAGCCAGCCACCTCCTGGTCAACGACGCCCATCGCACGATGTACAACATCCGGCCGGGCGACCTGCACCACCACGCGTCGTATCTGTCGGGCCGCCACAAGCCGCTGTACATGATGGAGGGCCTCGACCCGACGTTCGACGCCATATTCATGGTCGCGTACCACGGGGCCATCGGTGCCGAGCGCGCGATCCTGTCCCACACCTACAACCCGGCCGCCGTCTGGGAGGTCCGGCTGAACGGCGTCGCGGTCGGGGAGAGCGCCCTGAACGCGCTCGTCGCCCTGAAGCACCGCGTGCCGGTGGTGCTGATCGCCGGGGACGAGGCCACCGCCGAGGAGGCGCGTCCGTTCCTGCCCGAGATCGAGGCGGTGATCGTCAAGCGCTCGATCACCCGCTTCGCGGCCGAGAGTCTTCACCCCGACCGGGCCTGTGAGCTGATCCGCGCCGGCGCCGCGCGCGCGCTCGCGCGCGTCAGCACCGCCGCCCCACCGGCGATCGACCTGCCGGCCACGCTCGAGGTCACGTTCCTCACCGCCGACATGGCCGAGATGGCGACCTGGATCCGCGGGGTGCAGCGCGCCGGCCCGCGCGGGGTGGCCATCACCGATGACGATCCCCTGCGCCTGTTCCGCACGTTCGTGACGATCATCGCCCTGACCCGATCGATCGTCGAACGCTAACGCGCACTGACGTGGATTAGACGTAGGATTCCGACCGCAGACCGAAGTCTCGGCCATTGAGATGAGCGCAAGCGGCGAACAGGAAAGCTTGAAGATCGGTGCTCACGTCGACGCCACCGACGGGCATTGCGGGAACCTGGCCCGGTTGATCTTCAACCCGACTACGGACGTGCTGACCCATCTGATCGTCGAGCCTGGTCACCACGACGAGCAGGCGCGGGTGGTGCCCTTCGATCTGGTCGTGAGCGCCAGCGAGGACGTGATCCAGCTCAGCTGCACCAAGGAGCGCTACGACCAGCTCGATTCGGCCGAGGACGTCGAAATGCTCCGCGACACGACCGGGCAGTACGGCGGCTTCAGCTCGACGTCGATGTATTTCGGCATAGGCCGGCCGCTCGGGCACCATCCCCAACCGATGTACAGCGACAGCGTGCCGCTCGGCGAGATCGAGATACGCCAGGGCGATCCCGTACACGCGAAAGACGGGGAGATCGGGGCGGTAGAAGGTCTGGTGATCGACCCCGCCGACCATCACGTCACGCACGTGCTCCTCCAGGAGGGCCACCTGTGGGGGCGCAAGCAGGTCGCGATACCGATCGGGGTTGCCAACCGCGTCGCCTACGAGGTCCGGGTCGATCTGACCAAGGACGAGATCGAAGCGCTGCCACCGGTGAGCCTCAAGTCCCACTGACGATCTTGTGCCGGCGGCGAGCGCCGGCCGGCGGTAGGCGAGAGGTTGACGGCGGGTTTATGTCTGCCCCGCTAGGAATGAGCCCCGTGGCGATGACCCGGGTACCCGAGCATGGCTGTCTCTGAGCGGACTCTCCGTGATCGCCTGACGCGGCGACAGATGTTGCAGGGCGCGGGAGGCGTGGCGGCGCTTGCGATCGCGGGCGGGGGCGTTGCCGAGCTTTTGAAGGGGTCCAAGCCATCCAAGCCCCTGCCGCATATCCCGTCGTTCGCGGTTAAGCCGGCCGGTCGCGAGGCCAGCTTCCGGTCCCAGCCCGATCTGCGCCCGCCGACGGTCACGACCACCGCGGTGCAGACGACGGAGCGGTGGGTCCGCGGGGATCCTAGATTGCTGTTCCTGGGGCCCGGACCCGTGGCGCTGTCGGGCTCCGAGCAGTACGGCCCGCTGATCGTCGCTCGGGACGGCACGCCCGTGTGGTTCAGACCGCTGAGTGCGGGACTGCAGGTATCGAGCTTCTTCTCCTCGAGCTACCGAGGCAAGCCGGTCCTGGTCTGGTGGGAAGGAAAGATCCAGCAGTCCGGATACGGCCAGGGCGAAGCGGTTCTGCTCGATCGCTCGTATCGCGAGGTCGCCCGCGTGCGCGCCGCCGGCGGCCGGTCGATGGACCTGCACGCTCTGACGCTGACACCACAGGGGACGGCGCTGTTCACCTGCTATCCCGAGACGGTACCGATGGATCTTTCCTCGATCGGGGCGCCCCGCGACAGCCAGGTCCTCGAGTCGATCATCCAGGAGGTCGACATCGCGAGCGGGCGACTCCTGTTCGAGTGGCGAGGCCTCGAGCACATACCGGTCGCCGCTTCCCAGGAGCCGCACGGCGAACCGTACGACTACCTGCACATCAACTCGATCCAGCAGCTGTCGGACGGGAACCTGCTTGTGTCGGGACGCCACACTTGGGCCGTTTACAAGCTCGACCGCCGCACGGGCGACGTCATCTGGACGCTGGGCGGCAACCGCAGCCAGTTTCAGATGGGCACGGGCGCGCAGTTTGCCTGGCAGCATGACGCCCAGTTGTCGGGAGCGCTGCTGACGCTGTTCGACAATGGCACGAACGGCCCGATCCACACCGAGCAGCAATCGCGCGGACTGGCCCTCGAGATCGATGAATCGCGGCGCACAGCGACGGTACGTGGGGCGTATACGAGTCCGCAGCGGCCACTGGCCGGAGCGATGGGGTCTGTCCAGATCCTCCCTTCGGGTCGGGTCTTCGTGGGTTGGGGAGTCGCGTCGTATACGAGCGAATTCACCGCCGACGGCACGCTGCTGTTCGACGTGTCACTGCCGGACGGCACGTACTCGTATCGAGGGCTGTGGCTTGACTGGTCAGGAACGCCGGACCAACCGCCGGCCGCGGTCGCCGGGCGGAACGGCACGACCGGCACACCGCTCGTGTACGCGAGCTGGAACGGCGCCACGAACGTCGCCGCCTGGCGAGTGGCCGGTGGATCGAAGCGGGACGATCTGCGTCCTGTCGGCATCGCCAGGCGTCACGCGTTTGAAACAGTCATCCAACTACGCCCCGGGTATCGCTACGCATCGGTCACCGCACTCGACCGTTTCGGCAGGTCCCTGAGGCATAGCCCCACCGTCCGGCTCTAGACCGGGCGCGCCACCGTAACCGGCGCGCGCCGGCCTGTCCGACGCTACCTTGCACTGTTTGAGGCCAACGGAACCGTGCCGGCCGCGGACCTCAGCCAGGATCAGATGTACGAGGGGCTGGAGCAGGCCTGGCCCGAGGGTCTGCGCCTCCCCCACCTCGAGTCGAACGCCGTGCTCGTCGATGGCGCCCGCAGCGGCACCGGTCAGGCGCTGGCCGTGATGGGCCCACAGGTCGGCTACTACACGCCGGAGGTGCTGCTCGAGTACGAGTTGCACGCGCCCGGCATCGAGGTCAGTGGCGTCTCGTTCCCGGGGGCGAGTCCGTATCCGCTGATCGGGCATGGGATCGATTTCGCGTGGACCGGTACGTCGGCCTTCTCCGCCAACGAGGACGTGTTCGCCGAGCGACTGTGCAACCCGGACGGGTCAAAGCCCTCGTTCCGCTCGACCCACTATCTGTACAAGGGCCGCTGCATCCCGTTCACCTCGCGCGCGGTCGTCGAGCACACGCCGGTATCGCCCACCAGTCCCGGGGCTCCGGAGACGGTCACGCTGCACACGCTGAACTCGGTGCACGGCCCGATCGGAAGCTTTGCCACCGTCCACGGCACGCCGGTGGCACTGGCGGTGGCGACCGCCACCGACAATCACGAGGCCCAGAGCTACGTGGCCTTCATGCGCCTGGGCGAGAACGTCCCCACGTCGCCACAGTCGTTCATCGCCACCATGCAGTCCTACACCGGCAGCGAAAACTGGTTCTACGTGGACGATCGCAACATCGCCGTCTACCAGTCCGGCTGGTTCCCGGAGCACGCCGCCGGGAGCAACCCCGACCTGCCGATCTGGGGCACGGGGCAGTGGGATTGGAAGCGCTTTGACCCCAGGACCCACGACTACGACCGCCTGCCGGCGAGCGCAAACCCGAGGTCGATCGATCCTGCCCAGGGCTACCTGGTCAACTGGAACAACGCGATCGCGCACGGCTGGCGGGTGGCGGCCGGCGACTGGGAGAACGGCCCGGTGGTGCGCGCGACGATGCTCCAGGACGATCTGGGCGCGGCGCTCCGCAGTGGCCCCGTCGACCTGGCCAAGCTGACCGACATGGTCACCGGCCCGTCGCTCACCTCCGATCTGCGGGGGATGGCGGTGTGGCCGTGGCTGCACGACGTCCTCGGCAACGGCGGATCGAACCCACAGTTACAGCAGCTGATCGCGCTCCTGAACGGCTGGGCGCAGGCGGGCGCTCAGCGGCGCAGCACGACCGCCGGGGGAGTCGTCGCCGACAGCCCCGCGGTCCTGCTGATGGACACCTGGTGGCCGTTGCTCGTCCGCGCCGAGTTCCAGCCCGCGGTCGGCGCCCCGCTGATGGACTTCATCAGCGCCAACTTCAACTCGATCGTCCCCGACGGCCTTCGCGACGGCACCGGCAACGGGTTCTTCGAGGGCTGGGAGATGGATGTCCAGAAGGACCTGCGCCAGGTCCTCGGCCAGCCGGTGCAGGGACGCTTCTCCCGGACCTACTGCGGTGGCGGATCGCTGACCCGCTGCCGTGCGCTGCTCTCAAGCACCCTGCTCCAAGCGGCCAGCGAGCTTGCGTCCAAGTACGGACCCTTGATGTCGGGCTGGACGCTGCCGACAACCTGCACGGTGACCACGCCCGCCACCTGCGACCAGATCGTGCCCACCAGCGCCGGCGCGATCTCGATCCCGCCGCAGCCGTTCGACAACCGTGGGACGTTCTCCAAGCGGTGGCGATCCAAGGTCACCGCTAGCCGACCGGCGAGATCCGGCTCACTGGCGATCCCGTCGAGCGAGCGTCACCGCGAACACCGTCCCGAACATGACGTTGTCGGCAAGCTGGGGCACCAGCGGCAGGGCGCGGATCGCCGGGAACGACCTCCCGATCACGCCGACGTTGACCACACCGATCACCAATCCGGCAGCGGCGCCCCACTCGGCCGGATGATCCCCGGGGAGCGTGCGTGCGAGCCCCTCGCCACACAGCATCGAGATCGCGATGTGGACCGCCATGCCCCGTCCGAATCCCGGCCGGCCAGGCGGAACGAGCGTGCCAGCAGCACGCGTTGCGTCGTAGACGTAGAAGACAGCGGCTCGTAGGCTGCGGCACTTGATCAACGCGTGGAGCGTCGATGGCGCTCCGCTCAACGCCGCGGCGGGTACGGTTGCCTCCATCACTCCTCGGCGGTTGAGGGCCACTGCCCAAACATAGGCAGTCGCGTCGGAGTCCCCTGACACCTTCTGTTGACAGTCGTGGACCTAGTGATATCATTTGGGTATCGATTTGATGGCCCTGAGGAGCGACCATGGACAGCACAACGACATTCCCGATCACGTTCGATCGACACAGCCGCATCCCGATGACGGTGCTCGGCGCTGGTCCGAGCGTCTCGCGCGTGACGGTGAGTCCTGCAACCGTCGACGTTCGCCTGGGGTGGGCATTCCACGCCACGATCCCCCGCGAGGCCGTCGCATCTGCCCGGCCACTGAACGGAGGCCTGAGCGAACTGAGTGGTCCCTTCCGAATCAGCGTTCTCCGCGGAGTCAACTACTGGCGAGGCACCGCTCTCGTCAACGGCGCCGGGACCGGACTGGTCGAGATCACGTTGGATCAGCCGGAGTGGGTGTGGCTGGGTCCACTCCGGGCCCGGATGCGTCGGCTGATCGTGAGTGCCGAGGACCCATCCGGGCTCGTCGCAGCACTTAACCCGAGCACACAGCCCTCGCCGGGTTCGGGTCACCCAAGTCTGTAGCCGGCTGAGGTCACTGAAATGACTGCAAACGACCATCGCGCCAGCTTGGGCAGCCAGTGGGCGCGTAAGCACTACAAGCAGACGATCGTCGTGCGAGCCCTGCTCGCGCCGTGGATCCTCTTCGTCACCGTGTTCCTGTGCGTGAAGGGCTACTGGTGGGGACTCATCTTCCTCCCGTTTCTAGCCCTCGACCTCTGGCTTCTGCGTGGCCTCGTGCGTTACGCGCGCACGCAAGACCAGTGACTGAGGCGCGACCGATCAGGCGGAGGACGGCGCTGCGACGCCGGCGATGGCCTGCGCGAATGCGTCCGGGCGCGAGAGGAACGGGTGATGCCCGGCGTCAAACTCGACGACGCGGGCGCCGGGTCTGACGCGCCGGCGCTGCACCTCGGCGGGGGTCGCGAGATCCTGTGTGCAGACGAAGTACGTCGTTGACTTCTGTTGCCAGGCGATCTGGCGAGGTGGCTGCGTGAACGGTGTGATCGACTGCCGCGTGAGGCGGGTTACTGCCTGCTCGGTCGTCACCTCATCGCAATCCTGCAGGAAGTACTCCCGGACCATGTCGGGGTCGACGCCGACGGTGCCGTCGTCGCTCGGCACCAGCCACGGCGCGGGCTCGGAGCCGATCAGATCGGCCTGGGACTGCCCGGCGTCTGGCATCACCGAGGTCAGGTACAGCAGTTGGTTCACGCTGTCATCGACCCCGGCTTCGGTGATGATCACCCCGCCGTAGGAGTGGCCGCAAAGGACGACGGGCCCGTCGGCCTCGGCGATCGCCTGGCGGCACGCGTCGACGTCGTCGTAAAGGTCGCCGAGTGTCTCGCCGGCTTCGCCGCAGCTCGGGAGCGGAACGACGGCGGTGGCGATTCCGTGATCGGCGAGCGGCTTGGTCATTTTGCTCCACCACCACGCTGCGTCTCGAACGCAGGCGCCATGGACAAAGATCAATGTGGGCATGACGTCACCATATCGCAACCTTCCGGTTGCACGAGCAGCGCCGCGGTCGGCACGTGTTCCTTACCACGCTACGGTCTCGCCGAGGTAGTCGAGGTATTGGAGGCCTGTCCGGCCGCGTTGGGCGTCGACGGTCGTGACAAGGTTGGGGATGCTTTCGCCGATGGTGAGACGGGCGTTAGGACCACCGAGCTCGGTATTGACCCAGCCCGGGGCCATAAGCAGCAGCGTCCGTGTGTCGTCGTGATGACGGGCGGCGTAGCTGCGCATGAGCTGGTTCAGCGCGGACTTGCTGGCTCGGTAGATCTCAAAGCCCCCGCGTTCGTTGTTGGCGATGCTGCCTTGACCGGAGGACATGATCGCGATGGTGCCGTTTGGTTCGATGAGCTCGCCCAACGTCTCGATCACCCGCATCGGGCTGAGCGCGTTGGTGATCATCAGGCGAGTGAACTCCTCGGTGCTGACGTCTGCGGTGGTCTCCTCCGGGCCGTTGGTTACGCCCGCATTCACGAACAACAGATCGAACTTGCGGGTGTCGAGCCGGTCGCGGAGGGCCTCGACCTGTAGAGGCGCGTTGATGTCAACGCGCTCGATCTCCAGCCGCCCGTCGGCGGTGTCTTGCAGCTCGTGCAGCGCGGTGCGGCCGGTACCGCGCACGGTCGCAACGACGCGCGAGCCGCGGTCGATGTACTCCGCGGCGATCGCGTGGCCCAGACCACGAGACGCACCGATCAAGAGCACGGTCGCGTTCTTTGAGGTCGAACTCATGACCGCCCTAGTGTGGCAAGAGCGGCGTTTACCCTTGGTCCCGTTGGGGTCTCAAGCGCGACGAGCTCGCGACGATCGCCGCCGGCCTCAAACCAGCGCCGAGCACCGCCAGCATCTAACCCGAATGCGGCGGCGCCGCGACACCTTGGGGGGTGTCAGGCGACACCTCTAGGGCACGGGGTCGAGACCCGTGTCCCCTACCGCGGCGGCGTTCTGGACGGGAGCCTGTGGCCATGCCCTCCCGACCCAATAGCGGCACAGGACTCGGGCGCCCGGAGGGCATCCACATCTCCCTATCCCCAAGGAGCAACCTCGTGAGCATCGCACTCTCCCGATCGTCGATCCGGTACGGCGCCGTGGCGCTGGCCGCGACCGCGGCGCTGGCCCTGGCCGGCTGCGGATCCTCGTCGTCGTCGTCGCGCTCGGTGGCCGCCTCCGCCACGACGCACACTTCGACCTCATCGAACCCAACTCCAACGACGGCAAGCTTGACAACCGTATCGGCTAAGACGTCGTCCTCGGGACGCGTGGCCGGCACGGATAGAGGCTTCGTGGCGGCGATCCCCGCCGGCTTCCGGAACGCGACCGGTGCCGCACAGCGCGGGCCGATCAACACTCTGTACCTCGCGATGGGGCCGCGCGCGAGAGGGCTCACCACGAACATCAACGTGGTTCGCGAGTCATCTGGTGGGATAACAGACATCAACGCGATCGTCCGCGCTGAGCTGAGGGGTATCAGGCTCGTGCTGCCAGACGCTCGCCAGTTCTCGACTCCCGAGCCGGTAACGGTTGCCGGCGAGCCGGCGCAGGCCGTGGACTACCTATACGGCTCGGCGACACGCCTTCTCCGTCTGCGTCAGGTGATCGTGGAGCACGGAGGCTGGACCTACGTGGTCACGTACACCGCATCGTCGACGGCGTACGCGGCGAGCCTGCCCGCGCTGGCCCAGGTGATCAGCTCATGGCGCTGGACCTAGCGCGGTCGTTGAGCTATACGTTCAGGCCACACCCGGGGGCGGGGTCCGCGCGCTCCCGAGCGGCACTGCCGACCATCGGAGGATAGGAGTCGAACCATGCCCACTCCCGCGACCATCTCGGAAGGCGCCACCGGACCCACCGTCAGCTGGGCGCAATACCTGCTCGTTCGCCGAACCCTGAGCGATAACCAGATCGATGGGATCTTCGGTCCGGTGACCAAGAAGGCCGTAGAGGAGTTTCAGCAGAGCGACAACCTCACCGTGGATGGGATCGTCGGGCCGGTTACCTGGGCAGCGCTGGGCGGTGATAGCCCAGAGCCGCCGACGCTCAGCGAAGGGTCCGAGGGCGACGTGGTCAAGAAGCTTCAGACAGCGCTGAACGAGGGACGCGGTGACTTCGCGCCGAGCTCGAACCCGGTGCTGGTGGTCGACGGCATCTACGGCCCCGAAACGGCAACCGCGGTACGAGGCGCGCAACAGTCAGGCGGGATTCCTGTAGACGGGATCTGCGGCCTGCAGACCTGGGCCCTTCCGGTACACGCCGCTGGCCAGGTACTGGCCGACCTTTGCGGAGTCCATCCGCCCGGCGAGGGCTGACGCCGCCGGGCCCCGACCGGGCGGAAGCCGACGTAGGAGCTCGTGCGCGCGGGTCGTCCATCCGGGGGAACCTGAGCTTCATGGATGCGAACGGGGGTAGGGACGCTAGGGTCACTTGTGTGATGGGTTCGATGAAAGGAGGATCGCCGTGCCGATGATCATCAACGGCCGCGAGGCGCCGGTTCCCACCGACGCTCGGGTCTCGCTGCTCGACTTCCTGCGCGAACACTTGGAGCTCTACGGGACGAAGAAGGGCTGCAATCAGGGAGCTTGCGGCGCCTGCACCGTGCTCGTCGACGGCGAGCGGGTCCTCTCGTGCCTCGCGCTTGCCGTCCAGTACGAGGGCCGTGAGGTGACGACGATCGAGGGCCTGACCCCGAACGGTGGGCTGCACGCGCTACAGCAGGCGTTCATCGATCAGGATGGGTTCCAGTGCGGCTACTGCACCCCGGGCCAGATCTGCTCGGCGGTTGGCATGGTGCAGGAGCTTCGCCGCGGCGTCCCCAGCTACGTCACCGACGACCTCATGAACGCGGATGTCGGGTTCGACCACGACGAGGTGCGTGAGCGGATGAGCGGCAATCTGTGCCGCTGCGGCGCGTACAACGGAATCGTCGACGCGATCACCGACGTGTACGCGGGGCAGGACGCATGATCGAGCTCACCTACTCGCGCGCGGCCGACGTGGACGACGCGGTCCGGCGCGCAGCCGAGGGGCACGGTCGGTACCTCGGCGGGGGCACGAACCTGGTCGACCTCATGCGCGAGACGGTGGAGGCGCCGTCGGCGCTCGTCGACGTCACGGGTCTACCGCGTGAGATCGCGCCGACCGCCGGCGGCGGATTGCGGATCGGCGCGGCGGCGCGTAACACCGCTGTGGCTGAGCACGAGGCGGTCCGATCCGACTATCCGATGCTCGCTCGCGCGATCGTGGCGGGCGCCTCGGCGCAGATCCGCAACATGGCGACGGTCGGCGGCAACCTGCTCCAGCGCACTCGCTGCACGTACTTCTACGACACCGACGGCTCGCGCTGCAACAAGCGGGTCCCGGGCGAAGGATGTGATGCGATCGAGGGTTTCAACCGCATGCACGCGATCCTGGGCGCGTCGCCCGCGTGCGTTGCCACCCACCCCTCGGATATGTGCGTCGCGCTTACGGCACTCGACGCCGTCGTCCACCTTCGCAGCGCGTCGGCCGAGCGCACGGTCGACCTTTGCGATCTGCACCGGCTGCCCGAGGATCGCCCCGATATCGAGACGGTGCTCGAGCCCGGCGAGCTGATCATCGCCGTGGAGCTGCCTGCACCCAATCCCGCCAAGCGCTCCACCTATCGCAAGGTGCGTGATCGCTCCAGCTACGCGTTCGCGCTGGTCTCGGTCGCCGCTGCGATCGAGCTCGACGGCGACGCGATCCTCAGCGCGCGTCTGGCCCTGGGCGGGGTCGCTCCCAAACCGTGGCGAGCGCGGCGCGCCGAGGAGGCGCTCCTCGGCAAGCGGGCGAACGAGACCGTGTTCCTTGAGGCGGCGGATGCGGAGCTTGCCGATGCCCGCCCGCTTGCCGGCAACGCGTTCAAGGTCGAGCTTGCCCGCCGTACGCTCGCCGCTGTCCTCATGCAGCTGACCGAGGGAGCCCGCTCGTGAGCCCCGGAGAACCCCAACCCGCCATCGCGACAGTCCCCGAAGGCTGGACACCGGCCAGCGGTTCGGACCCGTTGGCGCGCGCCAAGCACGGGCTCATCGGGGCGCAGGTGTCTCGGCTGGACGGGCCGCTCAAGGTCCGGGGCGAGGCGCGCTTCGCCGCCGAGTACGTGATGGAGGGCATGGTCTACGCGGCGCTCCGTTACAGCACGATCGCGCGCGGTCGCATCACGACGCTCAAGACGGGCGCCGCCGAAGCGGCCGCCGGCGTCGTGCTCGTGATGACCCACCGCAACTCGCCGCGGATGCAACCCCCGCCGCTGTTCCTGACAGGGCCCAAGGCGGCCGGCGGCGCGAACTTGCCCGTGATGCAGGACCCCAGCATCCATTGGAATGGCGAACCGGTCGCGATCGTCCTGGCCGAGACACAGGAGCAGGCCGACCACGCGGCCTCGCTAATCGAGATCGCATATGAGTCGACGCCGCCGCGCACGTTCGAGGAAGCGAGGGCACATCCGCGGACACCCGACAGTCTCGTCGGCCAGCCAGTCGAGGTCCTCGTCGGCGATGCGGAGGCCGCACTGATCGACGCCCCCCACTCCGTCGATCTCACGTACACGACCCCGCGCCACAGTCACAACGCGATCGAACCCCATGCGGTGACGCTCGCGTGGGATGGAGACGAGCTGATCGTCCATGACGCCAGTCAGGGCGTGAAGGGGCACGCCTGGACGTTCGCGCAGGTGTTCGGGATCGACGAGGAGCAGGTCCATGTCACCTCGCCCTATGTCGGTGGCGGATTCGGCGGGAAGACGCTGTGGTCCCATCATCTGCTCGGGGCGGCCGCATCGAAGGTCGCAGGTCGCCCCGTGCGAGTCACACTGTCGCGGGAGGGCGTGTACCGGCTGGTCGGGGGTCGCACGAACACCGAGCAGCGAGTCGCAATCGGCGCGGATCACGACGGCCGGTTCAAGTCGCTCATCCACACCGGGCTCTCGGCGATGACGCCGTACAACGCGCTCGCCGAGCAATTCACATTCCCCGCGCGGCACATGTACGCATCGGAAACCCTGAAGACCGACCAGCAGGTCGTCGACATGGACATGCTCGCGAACTCGTTCATGCGGGCTCCGGGCGAGTCGGTCGGCACGTTCGCGCTCGAGTCGGCGATCGACGAGCTCGCGGTCGAACTCGACCTGGACCCGATCGAGTTACGGATCCGCAACGAGCCCGACAAGGACCCGAGCTCGGGCCTTCCTTACTCGTCTCGGCATATCGTCGAGGCGTGGCGCGCGGGCGCGGAGCGGTTCGGCTGGGAACCACTGGCGCGGCCGGGAAGCCGCCGGGAGGGAGAGTGGCTGATCGGCACGGGTTGCGCCCTGGGGACCTATCCCTACCATCGCTTTCCCGGCGGCGTCGCGCGGGTCACGCTCGACAAGACGGGTCACGCGACGATCGACGTGCCGGCCGCCGACATGGGGATGGGGACCTCGACGACCCAGGCGATCCTCACCGCCGACCGGTTTGGACTGCCGCTGGAACGGGTGACCATCGCCTACGGCGATTCGTCGTTCCCCGGGAATCTGCTCGCCGGCGGCTCCTCCCAGACGGCTTCGATCGCCGGCGCGGTAATCGCCGTCCAGCGAGCGCTCGTCGAGCAACTGCTCGCACTTGGCAGTGACGAATCACCCCTGGCGGGGTTGACCGCCGACGAGGTCGGCGGGCGCGACGAGGGACTGTGCGAGCTGGCCGACCCCAGCCGCTGGGAGAGCTACGCCGAGATCCTGGGACGAGCGGGCCGCGACGAGATAACGGTCGTGGCCTCCGCGTCTGACCCGGAGGAGATGCAGGCGTACTCGATGCACTCGTTCGGCGCGATCTTCTGTCAGGTCCGAGTCAACACGACCACCGGTGAGACGCGCGTCGACCGTGTGCTCGGCTCCTATGACTGCGGCCGCATCATCAATGCCAAGACTGCGGCGAGCCAGTTCCGCGGCGGAATCATCATGGGGCTCGGCCTCGCGCTGATGGAAGACACCAACTTCGACGAGCGGACCGCCCGGATCATGAATCCCAGCCTCGCGGAATATCACGTTCCTGTGCACATGGACGTGCCGGCGATCGAGTTGATGTGGACCGACATCCCCGACCCGTACGCCCCGGCGGGCGCGCGCGGAATCGGTGAGATCGGGATCACCGGCGTCGCCGCGGCCGTCGCCAACGCGGTCTACAACGCCACCGGGCGGCGTGTGCGCGACCTCCCGATCACCCTGGACAAGCTGCTCTGAGGCATACCCACGCTTTTCTACGACCGGGCCGCCAGCGTCAAGATGACCGCCGCGTGGCTGCCGTCGCGTGAGTAGCCGATCTCCATAGGGTGGGAGTACCTAGGTGGTCGCTTCAGTCGCCATAAGCGCCTCTTGGTTCTAGCTATATAGCTAGAACCATATATCTCTATTTCGGGAAGCGCAAGGCCTTTGCCCGCCTGACCATCCTCTACGATGACCGACATGGCGACGTCGGCCCCCGCGCTCGAAATGATCGAGATCTTCCGGGCGCTCGATAGCCCCAAGCGCCTCCAGATCCTCGACTGGCTGCGCGACCCGGTCGCCCACTTCCCCCCTCAGCGCGATGGCGACCTCGTCAAGGACGGCGTCTGTGTGGTCTTCATCGCCGACAAGCTGGGAGTCGCCCAACCCACCGCGACCACCCACCTGCAGGCGCTCGCCCGCGCGGGCCTCGTGACCGCGAAGCGCATCGGACAGTGGACGTTCTACAAGCGCGACGAGGCCGCGATCCGCGCGTTCAAGCGCCAATTGCGTGAGAAACTATAGCTAGATACATAGCTAGGTTCCTATATGCTTCTCACCGGCGGCCGCCAACGCATCCGGTTACCAGAGGAGGCATCCCCGATGAAGGCACTCATCAGCTCCGACCGAGCACCGACTCCGATCGGGCCATACTCGCCCGGCCTGTCTGTGGAAGGCTGGGTCTTCCTGTCCGGCCAGGGTGGCCTCCATCCTGAATCCGGCCAGATCGTCAGCGACGACCTCGCCGAACAGACGGAACAGACATTCCGCAACATCGAATCGCTGCTCGCCGCGGCCGGCGCATCGCTCGACGATGTCGTGTCATGCCTCGTGCACCTTTCCGATCTGGCTCAGTTCGGGGCGTTCAACGCCATCTACGAGCAGAAGTTCCCGGGCGTGAAACCGGTCCGGACCACCGTCCGGGCCGATCTCGTTGGCGGGATGCTCGTCGAGATCACGGTGATTGCCAACCGCGGATGACGGATCCTGCGCGTCCGCTCTGCGTGGGGCGGGAGACATCGGGGACATCGGGAGTGTTCCGCGGAACACCCCTCCGCACTACGCCGCGTCGCCGGCGGGGTCACGTGACCGGCGCGCCGGGCTGAGGGGAATTCGCCGCAGCGTCCAAACCTTGAAAGTCCCGTCACCCCGGGTGGTAGGTTGCGCACAGCGACAAACTGGGCGAGCACACTGGAGGGTGAGCGTGGCTGATGCGACCTCTGGCCCAGGAGCCCCTGGGCCATCCGGATCTGGATCCTCTGCGGCTGCGGCGACGACGACGCCGAAGCTGTTCGTGCGGCAGTCGTCGGGACTCGTCCGCAACGTCAGCGTCACGAACGCGCTGTTCTTCAACGTCGCCGCGTTCGTCGGCGTGGGCCTCACGCTGTACCCGATCTTCTACAGCCTCGCCGACGTTCCGGTCTGGCGGGCGGGGCCGTTCTCAGCGTACGGCTGGGCGTCGATCATCGCCGGCCTGTTCTGCATCCTGCTGGCGCTGATCTTCTCCTCGCTGACATCGGTCATGCCGCGCTCCGGCGGCGACTATGTGTTCTCGAGCCGCATCCTCCATCCGTTCCTCGGCTGGCTCGAGTCGTGGACGCTGGTGATCGCGAGCATCCTCATCATCGCCTTCGAGGTCCCGCTCGTACTGAGAAATCTCCAGATCTCGGCGCGGATCATCGGCATCGGCGCCGGCGGCTTCCACGGCGCGAACACCTGGTTCACGGACGCGACCGGCACGATCACCGGCACGCCGGGCTTCATCGCGTCGATCATCGTGCTGCTGCTGATCGCGGTCGTCGCCCTGCTCCCGACCCGGACGTTCCACAAGGTCGTGACGGCGCTCGCCGGGTTCGGCGTGGCCTGCTTCATCGGGATGTTCGTGTTCGGCCTGCTGTTCACCCACAAGGGCAGCTTCAACGCCCATCTGCCCCATTACACCGGGGGCGTGACCGCGGCACACATCGCCCAGACCGGCGCGAAATCTGGCCTGATCGCGACGTCGAGCAACAGCTTCTTCAGCAACATCTTCTCGACGACGGTCTTCCCGCTGATGCTCTCGGTGCTGTTGTTCCAGTTCATCGGGTTCCAGTACTCGGCATACATCGCGGGCGAGGTGCGCGGGAACGTCCGACGCGGCGTCCTGATCGCGCTGATCGGCGCGCTCGTGATCGGGGTCCTCGCGAACTCCGTGTACGTGGACGCGATCTCGAGCCACTTCGGGTTCAACACTCAGGTCAGCTGGGGCGGCAGCTACTGGGGCTTCAACACGAGTCTGAGCGCGCTGCCGCTCGGCCAACCGAACTCGATGCCGCTGCTCGCGGTGGTCGCGAACAGCAGCCTGTGGCCGCTGTGGTTAATCATCAGCCTCGGCGGAGTGGTGTTCCCGTTCCTGCTGTGCCCCGTGTACATCAACTTCATCAGCCGGATGCAGCTCGCGTGGAGCCTCGACCGGCAGGTGCCCGAGTGGTTCGGGAACGTCAGCGAGCGCCTCCGCGGTCCGCTGAACGCGATCATCGCCACGCTCGGGCTGACCGCTCTGTTCCTGTTCTTCCAGAGCTACAAGGACTTGCCAACGTTCCTGGCCACGACCGGCCACAAGCTGAACCTCGCCGGCACCGCCTGGTTCTCGATCGTGATGGCGATCCTCACGTGGTCGCTGCCCGGATTCAACGCGATCCTGGTCCGCTGGCGCCGGCCTGACCTCGTCCGCAACGCCCCCTTCGGGAAAGCGCTGCCGTGGATCGGACTCGCGTGGCTCGTGTTCCCGATCTGGATCTACATCTTCGCGGTGATCAAACCGATCGTGAACGCCCTGAAGGGCGGAAGCGCGCTCACCTACTTGGAGACGAACGGGATCATCGACGCCGGCATCTTCTACCTGATCGGGATCGTCATCTACTTCATCATGCGGTACCGAGCGGCCAAAGCGGGCGTGGACGAGAAGATGCTGTTCACCGAGATCCCGCCCGACTAGCCGACACGCGCTCCGGAGCCCCAGCCATCGCGACACGTCTGTACATCGCCAGCGACTTCCACGCCGCCGAGAAGGCCTGGCGGAAGTTCCTGAACGCGATCACGATGAACATCTACAAGGCGGACGTGGCGCTCCTCGCCGGCGACCTCACCGGCAAGGCGATCGTCCCGATCATCCAGCGGAACAGCCGTTACGAGACCGAGCTGTTCGGGGTGCATCGCCGCGCGAGCGGCGACGATGAGCTCGCCCAACTCCAGCGCGACATCGCCGACGTCGGCTACTACTCGTTCATCACGACCTCCGAGGAGGCCGAGCGGCTCGCCTCCGACGAACCGGGCCGGGACGAGCTGCTCCACAACCTGATGAACGAGCGCGTCGACGCGTGGATGAAGCTCGCGACCGAACGGCTTAGCGACGGCAACGCGCCGCTGTACCTGATCCCGGGCAACGACGACGATTTCGTGATCGACCCGATCCTGGACCAGCCCGGGATCAAGCCCATCAACGCCGACGGCCAGGTGCTCGACATCCCCGGCGACCTCCAGCTGCTCGCCTCCGGCTGGTCGAACCACACACCGTGGCAGACGCCGCGGGAGGAGTCCGAGGACGAGCTCTATGCCCGCCTCGACGCGCTCGCTCAGCAGGTCCGCGATCCCCGCAAAGCCGTGTTCATGATCCACGTCCCGCCCCATGACTCGGGGCTCGACACCGCGCCGCTGCTGAACGAGAACCTCCGCCCCACGATCTCGGCCGGCGACGTGCTCCGAGGTCCGGTCGGCTCGACCGCGGTGCGCAGGCTGATCGAGACCTACCAGCCGGTGCTCACTGTCCACGGCCACATCCACGAGTCCGGCGGCGAGCGCAGGATCGGCAAGACGCTCTGCATCAATCCCGGCAGCGAGGCCAACCACGGGATCCTCCGCGGCTACGTCGTGGACATCGGCAAGAAGGGCGTCGAGCTCGCCCAGCGCGTCGAGGGTTAGCGCCCGGGGAGCGTGCGAGCCGCGGGGCGTTCAGCCCTGTACGCCGCAGAACCGCATCGCGGCAACAGCCATTCCCTGCGCGGACGCTACGAGGCCGTCGACCGGGACGAACTCGTCGATCATGTGCGCGACGCTGACGCCGTCGGCATCGAACCCGGGCGGGCCGTAGCCAATCGAGGGAATCCCCGCGAGCCGCGTCAGCGTCGCCCCGTCGTACCAGGAGTCGAGGCCGCCCAGTCGACCGGGACGACCCACGTCGGCGGTGGCGCCCTGCATGGCGCCGACGATGGGCTCGTCCGGCGCGATCTCGAACGGCATCACCGCGTTCGGCCACCACTCGATCGCCGGAGGATGCTCACGCAGCCAGTCGTCCTTCGACGTCTCGGTCGCGATCCACTGCTCGACGTCGCACCTCACCTCACTCCCCCACCCCGAGGCGTCGGCCTGCGCCGGCAGATACATCACCGCGATCGTGAGCTCGCACGACGCCGGGTACGTGACCGCCCACTCGCCGGCTTTGGCGAGCGTGGGTAGTAGCGACGGCGCCGAGAGGTAGGGGTGCGACAACGCCGGCCGCGACGCCCACGCGTCTCTGAGCGACGCGATCGCATCCAGCACTACCACTGCCTTCTCGATCGCGTTGACCGCGCCGCCGAGCCGCCAGTCGGGCTGGCGAACCTCCGCGTGCCCGGGCCGGCCGGGCACCGTGATCACGCCGTAGTCCGAGCCGCGGCACGCAATCCAGGTCTCAAAGCCGGTCGGCTCGGTGACGACGCCGGCGTCCGCCCGTAGGCCGTGCTCGACGAGCGCCGTGCCTCCCGCGCCCGAGGACTCTTCGTCCGTGTTGGTCGCGACCAGCAGATCGCCGTCGAGCGACACCCCGAGCGAGGACAGCGTCTCCGCCGCGAACACCATCGCCGCGATCCCGCCCTTCATGTCGCACGCCCCCCGCCCGTACAAGCGCCCGTCGCGCACGGACGCGACGAACGGGTCGCTCGCCCACTCGGAGCGAGGCTCCGCGGAAACGACGTCGATGTGACCGTTGAACACCAGCGACCGCCCTGCGCCACGTCCACCTATTCGCGCGATCAACTGCGGCCGCCCCTCAAACGAAAGCCCGGGCGGAACCAGCGGCATCCCGGCCAACGCAGCGGCGTCCGGCTCCCACACATCGACGGACGCGCCAGCGGCACTCAGCCGCCCCGCCAGGTACTCCTGCAACGCCGCCTCGTCCCGACACGGATCCCCCACCTGACGCGCCGTCGTATCGAAGCCGATGAGGGCGCTGGCCAACCCCACCAGCTCGTCGCGACCCACCGCGATCGCCTCACAGACACGTTGCTCGGCGGCCGTCAGCGGCATCGTCAGGACCCTAACAACAGCCTGTACCGTATGGGGGAGATGACCGACGCGGTCGCAGATACCGACCTGGCGCACGAAGCCAAGTCGCTCATCGACCTCGCCGCCGAGCGCGATATCGCGCTCCGGCTGGTGGGCGGCCTCGCAATCCGTATGCTCACGCCCGAGCTTCCACCCCGGGGCCGCATGGGGCAGGACCTCGACTTCGCCTCGGCGAGCTCGACTCGGCGCGCGCTGATCGAGATGCTGGCCGAGCAGGGCTACGAACCCGACAAGAACTTCAACGCGTTGTATGGCAACAAGCAGCTGTACTTCGCCCACGGCAACACCGGCCTCGCGATCGACGTCCTGATCGACAAGCTGCACATGTGCCACACGCTCGAGTTCGCCGACCGCCTCAAGCGGATGCCTTACACGCTCGACGCGGTTGACCTCCTGATGTCAAAGCTCCAGATCGTCGAGCTCAACGAGAAGGATGCCGACGACTGCCTGCGCCTGCTCGTCACGTTCCCGCTTGAAGACAGCGATGACCCGAGCGCGATCGACCTCCGAGTCTTCCGCTCGCTCGTCGCCGATGACTGGGGCTGGTGGCGAACCGTGACGCTCAATCTCGAACGGATCACCGCGCTCCTGAACGGCGGCCCTCGCCCGGCGATCGAAGGCGGCAAGCTCGAAGCCAGAGCCCAGCTCCAAGCCCTCGGCGAGGCCGCGGAGTCGGCGCCAAAGAGCCGGCGCTGGAAGATGCGCGCGCGGATCGGGGAGCGCAAGCGCTGGTACGACGTGCCCGAAGAGACGCCGCACGAGTAGGACTTCCGAGTGCCGCCGGTGGGGATCGAACCCACGATCGACTTCGTGGAGATCGCCCAGCTCGTCGACAACTCCGGCGCGCCGCACCAGGAATGACCCGGGGCGCGGGTCCTCGCCCAGGTGCTTGCAGCTCGATGAGAACCGGCTAGCCACGAGCTCCTCCAGCCGCGTGGATTGCAGCTGAGCCGGACTCCGCGCCACCGCCAGATGCGCGTTTGTCGAGGAGCGGGTGCGCGTGGGGCGCCGGTCAGAGACCTGCTCTGCTGCGAGCGCGCTACTCATCGCGCTGCGGCGTTGCGGTCAGCGAGCCGTGCGGGGCGACGGGTACATGGTGAGTCCGTCGGCTAGGCGATTGGCGGCGTCGGGATCGTGCGCTGGCAGCAGCACGGTAGGCTCGCTCTGCGCGAGCTGCTTGATCGCACGCTGGCTGGCCAGCGACACGTCCGGGTTCGCGGTGACGCCGTCGACGCTATCGGCCAGGAGCAGGTCCTGGCGATAGGTGAGATCTCCGGCCAGGACATAGGTCAGCTCCGGCGAGCGGGCGATGATGCATACGTGGCCGGCCATGTGTCCGGGAGTCGAGACCGCGAGGATGGAGCCGTCTCGGGTCAGCGGCGCGGAGCGCGGGAACGGGCCGACCGCCGGGCCGTCGAGCGTGAACGGTTCGGGGTCGAACCATGTTGGCCAGGTCCTCGGTACCGCGCCGATCAGTCCGCGCTTGCGCCGCGCCGCAGTGAGGCATTCGGCAGAGGCGAGGATCCGACTGTGGGGGAAGTGGCGCAGGCCGCCCGTGTGATCGTGGTGCAGATGCGTCATTACGATCAGCCGCAAATCGCGCGAACCGATGCCCAACGCCTTCAACTGCGGGCCGATCTCCTCTTCCGGCGCGACGCGGGGGTCGATGCAGCATCTGAAGAACGGGTTCAGGCGGGGCATGTAGCCGCGATCGGACTTACGCGCGCTGTCGCCCGTGTCAACCAGAATCAGGCCCTCGCGATGCTCGATCAGGTAGGCGTAGATCGGGTGCGGGCCCGTCCACTCCTTGTCGAGCAGGATCCCGGCCCGACGGCGGATTGTTCCAAGATCTTGGGGACTTGCGACCTGCCGGACGTGGCAGTTGCCGGTGCCGGTTTGGATCGCGGTGATCTTCAACGAGGAGCATCCGTCTGCAGGCACGTAGGACCTGTCGCTTGATCGCAACCAATTGCCTTGTCCTGCCTCAGATTAGGGCGTAGCGCCCGCGTAGTCCCGTTCGCCCGCGCGTTCGCGAAACTGCTTCGGCCTAGCGACGTGTAACTCCGCCTGGCCCGCAACCAACCCCCAACGCGCGGGAAGGGTGCACCCGCCGAGGGCGCGGGGGACTTGTAGCGGATGGCTAGATCTGGCGCATGGACGTCGCGACGGTCTCAATCGTTTGCGGCGTGATCGAGTATCGGCTGATCGCCTTGCTCGCCATTCGTGTCGCTTGCTTGGGTGACGCGAGCGCCCGGGCAATCACGAACGCGAGCGCAGCACCGCTCGGGGGATCTCGCAGAACCGGGGTCAGCTGCTCAGTGCTGGCGTGGTAGCACCCGCGGCGCGTGAATGCACGTGCAAGCTCGGCGACTACCGCTCGCCTCGAGCCCTTATATGCGGCCGCGCCGAGCAGCAGCGCGATCGTGCCGTGCGTGCGAGCGCCCGCCGTGCCTACTCGCGGCGGTGAGGCGAGCCGCTCGCCCATCGTGAGACGAACCTGCAGGTCCGGGATGTTGACGCCACTCGCGGTCGCGTTGGCCGGTTCGACGGTTCGCGGATTGCACTCGATGTACTGCGGCGCTCCCTGCTTATGCAGGTAGTCGAGCGTTAGTCCTCCATGCCACGTGAGCGCTTCGCCGAGGATCGCGACGTCGCGCCGCGGTTGCGGATGATCGACGCTCAGGCGGGCTGCAGCGCTGGGGCCGATCCCGGTCCCGACCTGCACACTTGTGTGCGCAGCCACCAGGCGCCCGCGATCGAACAAAGCTTGGACCTGCCCGTACTGACCGGCAGCAGGTTCTTGCGCCATCAACGGCCCGCCGGTCGCCGCGAGCAATTCGTTAATAGCCGCGGTGCGCGATCGCTCGTCACTCACAAGACGCACACCGCGGCCGGCGGTGCTGAACGCGGTCTTCAGCCAGTATGGAAACGTCAGCCCCGTCAGGTCGCCCTGATCGGCGACAAGGCGCCACAGCGGCTGCGGTAGCCCGATCTCGTCGACCAGCCGGGCGAACTCGATCTTGCTCTGCACCCGCCCAAACGAGGCGATGTCCGCAACCGCGACCGGCACACCCGACAGCAATGGACCGGCAGCGGCGAACAGCCACGCCTGCTCGTGAGTCGGGAACACGACGTCAATCTGACGCTCGTCGACCACCCGCTTGACGAGCTCCAGATAACGAAGCGGATCGGACCCGGAAGTCGGACACCGATGGACCTTCCTCACCCATCGGCTCAACCGGGCAATACATAGCGGATCCGGATCAAGAGCCTCCACGTGATAGCCGACGGGGCCCAAACACGTCACGACCTCCCGCGCGCTCAGACTCGAGCCTTCCGACAGCAGCACACGGATCACACCCACACGGCCAGTGTCCCATTCGCAGCCCCAGCGGCCGCGAGACACCCGCTCTTATCTCCAGACGTGCCTCTCGCCACTCGCGACGCCGAACCTGGCAACACCGGCTGCTGCGCTACCTGTGAGAGCGATCGTCTCTGCTGGCGTGCTGCCTCGCACGGTCGTTGTCGGGGTCACCTTGACCGTTCAATGAGGGCGAGTGAACGCTGGCATGATCTCGGTGGAGAACCGCCGGACGCTCTGCCTGGTGGACTCTCCGCCGTGAAGTAGGACGTGCTGGACGCCGACCGCGCGCAAGGCTTCGAGTTCTGTAGCGATTCGGTCGGGCGTGCCGTACAGCGCGCTCGCCTCAGTTGCGCCAGTTAGCTTTCGTTTGACCGTACAGCACACGTACCCGGACTGTCGCGCCCTAGCACCGGCACGGTCACGCCAGACCGGTGACGACGCTGTTGCCCACCACCGGAAGGAGTCACGATCACTCCGACAGGCGCACTGTCAGCGGCTCGCGCTATCGGACAGATCGGGTCACGCGACCACGTCGGCGGTTGCGTGGCTGCTCCGTCGCGAGGCTGACCTGAAATACGCGCCGGATTTCATCCCTCAGAGGTAGCGGCGCAGCCGCGTGTCAATGGCCATCGGTTTCTCCCCACTGGCGGCCACTTTAATTCTCCACTGGTGGCCATCGTTTGTCCCCGCTGGTGGCCATCGGATGTCCCCACCCGTGGCCATCGTTTCTCCCCAGCGGGGGGTTGGGTTGGTGTTTAGGTGAGGGGCTTGACCCCCTTGCCGGCGGTCGCTTGCGCGAGCCGGTAGCTCTCCTGGCCGTCGGTGATGATCACGTGCGCGTGATGCAGGAGCCGGTCGACGGTCGCGGTCGCCATGGTCTTTGGCATCAGTTCGTCGAACCCTGCGGGGTGAATGTTGGAGCTGATCGCGATCGAGCGTTTCTCGTAGGCGGCGTCGACGACTCGGAACAGCGCGTCGGCGGCGTCGGCGGAAACCGGCAACAGTCCGACATCGTCGATCAGGATGAGGTCTGAGCGGATCAGTTTGGTGATCGCTTGTTGATGCTGTCGTCGGCGCGGTGGCGGCGGAACAGGGCGGCGAGGGAGTCGAGCGTGTGCCAGGAGACGGTGCGGCCTTTGTCGATCGCGAGATGCCCGAGCGCTTCGATGAAGTGCGATTTCCCGCTTCCGCTCGGGCCGCAGACGACGAGGACTTCGGCACGGTTGACCCATTCGAGGGTCCGCAGCGCGTTCTGTGTCTGGGCAGGGATCACCGAGGCGGCCGCCTCCCAGGCGTCGAACGTCTTGCCGGCCGGCAGACCCGAGGCGCGTCGGCGCATCGAGATGGTGGCGTGGTCGCGGCCGGCGGCCTCCTCGGCCAAGAGGACGCGCAGGACCTCGGCGTGTTCCCAGCGTTGGCTGGTGGCGGTGGCGATCACCTCCGGCGCCGCTCGGCGAACGTATGGCATGCGCAGGCGTCTGAGCAGTCGGTCGAGCTCGTCGGGTAACGGTGGTGGGGTGGGCGGCTTGACGGTCATCGCGCGCCTCCGATCGGCCCGATCTGGTTCTCTGGCGGGCAGGGGATCGGTCGCGGCAACGTCTCGGAGGGCCGCAGAACGCCTCTGGTCGCCTCGATCTTGGTGGCGAGGGTCAGATTCGGGAGATTCATGCTCCGAATCCCTCCCAGGAGCGGGTCGAGCGCTGCAGCGAGCGCTCTTCGGTCGCCCGCGTAGGGAGCACGATCACGGTCGCCGTCTGCTGGTGGGCGAGGATGCTGGCCAGGTCCCCGTCGGCGAACCGGCCGTAGCTGGCGCACCGCTCAAGCGCGTCGTTCACCGGCCCGGTGCCGTGCAGCTTGGCCAGGTCGACGGCCTCGGCCATCTTGCGACGGATCCGGTGCGTGCCCTCGGCGGCCGCGTGCTTGAGCCATCGCTCGGCACCCTCGCCGATCTGAAGGAACTCGCGCTCCTCGCTGTTGCGGGCCCGGGGCCGGCGCTCCAGCGCGCCCGCCGGCCGCGGCGGATAGTGCTCGTCGCAGATGCTCGGGCGCCCCGGGATGGTCAGCCGATGCCGGGCGACCTCCCGCGGTCCCTGCAGCGCATCGATGTGCACGACCACCAGCTGCTCACCCTCGGCGCGGACCCACACCCGCTCGCCGATCAGCGCGTGCGGGACGGAGTAGATCGCATCGCCGACCGACACGGTTGCTTGGCGGTCGACCTTGCGGGTCTGCCCGAAGCACAGCGTGTGCCCCAGCCGCGGCAGCCGGTGCAGATGCTCGTGCTCCTGGGAGAGCAGCTCCACCGGCGGCTGACGCGTCGCGCGGTGCGCCGCGTGTTGACATCGGCCATGAATTGCTGGCAGGCGTCCTCGAGCGCCTGCCAGTCCGCGTATTGGTCGCGGAGGTTGTGCTCGGTCGGGACCAGATCGGCCTTCGCGATCTTCACGGTTGCCTCGCTGCCGCCCTTGCTCTGCGGGTCCGCCGGCTCACACGTCGCGATCGTGAGCCCGTAATGGCGCGAAACCTCAACGATCGTCGCGTTCCGCACCGCGATCCCGCACACGTGCTCGACCGTCACCGACTTCTCGTTGTCGGTCAACGCATACGTCGGAACACCATCGATCACCCGCAGCGTCCGATCCAGGCCAATCACCAGCGACGGCAGCGTCTTGTCGCGCAACGGCACCACCACCCGAAACCGCGACCACGCCAGCCACGCACAGAACAACACCGTCCGCGACCCGGCGACCACCGGCCCGTCACCGTAATCCCACTGCAGCCACAACCCCGGCTGCGGAATCCACGGCCTGGTTCTGCGCCCGTGCCTGTTGCGCCAACGCCGCTTGGCCTCCGCAACCGCCCGCCGCGTCGTGCGATACGACCCCTGATAGCCCATCGCGACCAACACCCCATGCACCACATCAGCCCGCACCAACGCGCGGGAACGATCGACCAGCTCATCGATCTTCGCCGCGAACGGGTCAACCAGCGGCCGCTGCCGTGCCCGTTCGGGCAGCCCACCACCCGCCGCGTCCCGCGCCGCGACCAACCTCGCGACCGTCTTGTGATCACACCCCGCCAGCGCCGCCGCTCCCCGCAACGACCCCGTCGCGTCATACGCCTCCAAAATCTCCATCGCTTCCTCCGGCTGCTTCACAGCCACCCTCCTCAGATCACGCGTCATCAACAACGCGCGCCGGAGTACCGGCAGCTCAGGACAGAACCCTGGGGAGAAACCATGGCCACCCATGAGGAGAAACGGTGGCCACCAACGGGGAGATCCGACGGCCGCCTACGGGGAGGTTCTCATGGCCACCGTCAGCCGCGCGGATTGCTGTCGCATAAATCCGGACTGCCGACGAGGTGTTGTGCTCACCGCACAACGGATCGCGACGAGATGGCGCCCGCGGAGGAGCCAGCTCGAAAAAACGACGTCTGAGGGTACGTTTCTCAAGCCGGCTCCGAGTTTCGGCGCCCCTCACGACGCGGGGCAGGCTGGCACTTGTGGTCAGCTCACAATCGCTCATATTGTGAGCGCGCGCTCTCTTTGACCGACGACGAGTTGACACGGATTGGGACACTCGAGGCCTACTACGCCTTTTCAGAACAGGCGATGGCGTTGGGCGGCAACATGGGCGGTACGCGAGCGCTCTCCCTGGCCACAATCGATGTGCTTGAGAACACAGGGCGCGATCTGCGCTGGAGCCGTACTCAGCGCAAGCGCGAGATGGGCTGGTCCGGCGAGTTTGCAGGAGCCGATGCCGCCAGAGCCCGCGCGCTGCGAGTTCACGCGATCCCGGAGCAGCAGCCTCCTCCAGACGCCTGACCCGGCTGCGGACCCACCCCCCCGCGCTATCGCTTTCATCCCCGGCAAAGCATGTAACGCGACCCCGAGACGGCCCGATCGTCCGGGGCCGAGCTGGCTGGGCACCCAGGTGGTGGAACGCTCGACGGCTTCATCGGTCGCGGATCAGTAAACGAACGCCGGCATCGCGCTCGCCACATCGATGGCACGCAGCGGTCCGAAGCGAACCGTCCAGCCCCTATCGAGCTCCTGCCGGAGCTGTGGGGCACGCCGCGACGCTGGAGCTCCTGCTGGTGATGCTCGGCGCGCTGGTACCCCGATGCGCCCTGGAAGGTGGCGTCCAGGCTACGCCAGCGGAAAGAGGGTTCTCCGGCCCGCGATCTGGTCTTAGGTGTGGGGTGCGCGGGTTGGCGTTTATCTCTTGGTGGACGATTGACCGACGGATTCCTGACGCGGCTCGTGCTGGCTTGATGTGCGGCCGACTAGACGGTCGTCGTGGCGACCGTACTCGACCACCCCAGTCTGCCCGAATCCACGGACGAGTCCGGGGCGCTCGCTGCCGCGCACGAGCTAGCGGCGCCGCCGAGCAACCTCGCCGCGGCGGCGCGGCGGTTCGGCGACCAGTTCCCATTGCTGAGACGCCACGGGCCGATCCGGCTCAGTGGCGTCCTGGTGCTGGCGCTCATGCTGTTCTACGCGCCGTGGCTGTTCGAACACCTCAATACCGCGATCCCGTGGCTGGCCTGGCCGTTCCTGTTCGCGAACATCCTCTCCGCGGTATGCGTGACGCTGTCGGTAGTCAACGGCTGGTCCACAAAGGTGACGCCTCGCCGGCCGTTGGTTGGACCGGACGCTCCCGAGGTGGCGGTCATCATCCCCACCTGGGGCGAACCGGTTCCGATGGTGCTCAGAACGGTCGTGGGCGTCCTCGAGCAGGACTACCCCCGGGACCTCCTACACGTCGTTGTGTCCGACGACGCGCACAATCCCGAGCTCGCGGCCGCACTGGACGGCTTGGGAGTCCTCTATCACGAGCCGCCGCCGAGGAACGCTCCCGGACGCGACGGGGCGGCTAAGGCTGGCAACCTCAACTCCGCGCTCGAGCTCGTGCAAAGTCATTTCCCGTCGGTCGCGTACATCGAGACACGAGACGCCGACGACGAGGTCGGCACGAATAACTTCCTGCGCCACACGGTCGGCCAACTCGAGTTCGACCAGCGCCTTGCCTTCGTGCAGACGATCAAGGAAGCGCAGGTCTCCGCCGGCGATCCGTTCGTGAACCTCGACGGCCAGTTCTACCGGTGCCAGATGCTGTCGCGCAACTTCGCCAACGCGGTCTTTCCATGCGGCTCGGGCCTCGTGTGGCGCCGCGAAGCGCTCCAGGACATCGGCGGCTTCCCAACGTGGAACCTGGTCGAGGATCTCCAGTCGGGCGTCGAAGCGCTCAGGCGCGGATGGCGAGGCTGCTATCTCACGATCGTCGGCGCGGTCGGTCAGCACAGCCCCGAGGACGTCGCCAACGTGTTCAAGCAACGAGGCACGTGGGCGATCGACACCGTTCGCCTTGTGATCTGGGGCAACCTCCGCGGGCTCAATCTCAGGCAGCGGCTGCACTTCACCGAAACCTTTCTTTTCTACCTCCACTCGTTTACCGCGCTCGTGTACGTGCCGTGCACCGCCCTGGCTTGCCTGGGCGCAGTTCCGGTGAGCGCATCCGCGGTCTCATGTCTGCTGCATCTGCTGCCGTACGCACTCGCCGCCGAGCTGCGGTTGTTCATCCTGAACCAGCCGTTCGGGGACCGCCGCCGGCGCCAACGCTCGCCCCTGCGCGCGCTGTGGCGGTTGAAGCTAATGTGGCTCGGCCTGGCGCCGGTCTACATGCTGGCCTGCTGCAAGGCGCTGTTCTGGGGCCCCCATCGCAAGCCGATCTACAAAATCACACGCAAGTCGACCCAGGTGCGCTGGTACTGGCGCGAGACACTCCCGCACGCCCTACTCGCGGCCGTCGTCCCACTAGCGTTCCTCGCGGGGCTCGCCGCCGGCACGCTCCCGCCGCCGCTCATCCTGATCGCAACCGGATACTGGGGACTTGTGAACACCGCCGCGCTCTCGGGCTTCGTCGTCCGCGGCTGGTTCGGCACCTCGCCCGCCAGATGGCTCCGAACCGTCGAGCGGCGCGCCGTCCCGACCACACCGTAAAGCCACAACGGAAAAGTGTTCCGCGGAACACTCCCCAACCGCGAGAGCCCCGATCGACAGGACGATCGCGATGCCGCCGGTGGGGATCGAACCCACGACCTTCGGATTAAAAGATGCCCATATGCAGGGAAATTATCGTAGATACGGGCAACTGAGAGCAGTTAGCGCAGTTTAGAGCGGGTCAGAATTGCCGAGTTCGGGACATATCCGGGGACACGCGTCGCGGTCGCGATGACCCGGTGCGCGGCGCTACCGTTTGATGTCATGACTGCCAAGGAGCAACTCCGTCAGCGCATTGAGGCGTTCTCGGAGGATGAGGCGGTCGAGTCGCTCCGGCTCCTCGACCTTCGCAACGATCCCGTAGTTGTCGCCTTCCGCGATGCCACCGTCGACGATGAGCCATTCACGGAGGAGGAAGACGGCCGCTCTCGCCGAGGCCAAGGCAGACATCGCAGCTGGGCAGACCGTGTCCCTCGACGAGGCGATGCGAGAGTTCGAGTGAACGCGACGCCCTGGCGCGTCGAGCTCACCCCGTAGCGCCCAACGCGATCTGCGCCGCCTCGACCCTCCGGTGCGTGAGCGCGTGCGCGCCGCGCTGGTCGCGCTAGCGGAAGATCCGCACGACAGCACCGGCCTTCGCCGGCTTACCGGCCGCCCCGAGACGCGGCTACGCGTCGGCGACTGGCGGGTCTTGCTGACGCTGAACCCCGAAACACGGGCGATCGTCGTCCTCCGCGTGTTACCGCGGGGCCGAGCCTACCGGTACTGATCTGACCTTCGGCTCTCGCAGCGTTGGGAACCGGACTTGGGCAGGTTCGCCGTGATCTGCTCTTGTGCGACCACCCACTGGTGCAGCGCCGCGATGGGAAACGAGCACGCATCGCGAGGACAGACTTCCGCATCGGCGCAGCCGTCCAGCAGATCGCCTGCAACGACGCGATCCTCTTGCTTCTCGTCCGCTCCAGCAGCGGGATCCGAGTCGCCCCGGGCTTCCGCAATCCCTGGCCGAGCGACGCCCGAACCACCCCAACGCGGCAACCGTGTCATTGTTAGGCCGCGCAAGTGAAGGCGCTGCGGTGTTGAACTTGACGATCACCGGTGCTGTGGTGCGGCCGGGCGAGACCCGAACGAGCACCTGGAAGCGCCGCGGGAACGACCCGCCCAGCCCGCCGAGAATGCGCGACACAACGATGATCCCGATACGC
Organism: uncultured Solirubrobacterales bacterium; assembly: GCA_963701945.1. GTDB lineage: Bacteria > Actinomycetota > Thermoleophilia > Solirubrobacterales > Solirubrobacteraceae > Palsa-465. Next base: position 749,376 of record CAVPBV010000011.1, read on the forward strand.
GCGGGACGCGAGCCGAAGAGGTGTTCGAGGACGCTCACGCGGGCGCAAGCTCGGGGTCTTCTGCGACGGCGCGTCGGAGCGATTCGTCGAAGCCGATCGCCTCGATGTCGAACAGCGCCATTCCGGAGCCGTCGGTGACGACCGTCGGCACGGCGAGTCCTTCGATCAATGGTCTTGCCACGCCGGCGTCGACCGGTGTGACGAGGCCGATCCAGAGTGATGACAGCCACGGGGTGATCAGCGGCACCGGGATCCGCGGCCGGCGACGGATACCTAGGACTTCGGCCATCCGGTCGAGCATCTCACCGTAGGTGAGCACGTCGGGGCCGCCGATCTGAATCTCTCTCCCCACCGACTCCTCGACGGTCAGTGCCTCCATCAGGTAGCTCAGCGTGTCATCGATCGCGATCGGCTGCGTCGCGTGCTTAAGCCAGGCTGGCGCGATCATCGCCGGCAGGCGCTGGACGAGGTAGCGTAGGGTGCGATAGGACTCGCTCTGCGGCCCGACCACCATCCCAGCGCGAAAGTAGGTCAGCGGCGGGCCCACCTCACGGAGCGCGAGCGCGGTCTCGTGCCGGCTGCGCAGGTGCTGCGATTGCGGCCGGTCACCGAGGCCACCGAGGTAAACGACGCGCGCGATCCCCTCCGCGCGCGCCATCCGGGCGAACGCGGTGCCCGCGGCGATCTCGCTGGCGGCGAAGTCCCTCGGGCCGCCGCGACCCATCGAGTGGATCAGGTAGTACGCCACGTCCACGCCGTGCCCCGCTCCGCGCAGCGTTTCCGGACGCAACACGTCACCCTCGTGCAGATCGAAGCCGTCGCGCTCGAGCTCGCGGGCGCGCCTCCCGCCGCGGTCGCGCACCAAGCATCGTACCTCCCGCCCCGAGCTTGCCAGGCTAGCGGCGAGCCGACCCCCGATGAACCCGGTCGCGCCTGTAACGAGCACGCCTTCACTCATGACGCGGCCGCGGCAGGGCACCGTTTCGGCCCGAGCGCAGCCATCAGCCGCTCGGCGTTCTGCTTCTCGAAGCCGCCGACCTCCCGGGCGAGTATTCGGCCGGATCGCTCGACGATCAGGACCGCGATCGTGTCGGTGCCGGCAAGCCCGAGGTTGTCGACGACGTTCCGGACATCGGTGTAGACGGTGACCGTCCGGGCTCGGGCGGCGGCCTCCGGGATCCCACGCGTCATCCCACCGTCGATAAACCACCGCACGGGGCTGAGGAACGATGACAGTACCGGTAGCTCGTATACCGCGATGTCGGAGCGGCGCTGCTCGAGGTCGATCAGCCACGGCAGCCACTGATCGACGAGGCTTTGCTGCTCGCGGCGGAAGGCGACGACGAGGAAGCTGTGCGGCTTTGCGAGATCGCCGGGCAGCTCATGCTCCTGGCCGTCGAGCGTGCGCCCGGCCAGCGGGCTGAGCATCCGCGGCTGCGGCGGCGGAAGCGTCCGCCTGAGGCCTGCGAGGGCCCGATCGCCGACCCGCTTGAACGCGAGTCCCAACAGCGGGTCGGCGATCCTGAGCGGGCCCTTCAGCACGAGATCGGCGTCGTAGGTGACGCGTGTGCCCGCGGCGGTCGACTCGAACGTGATCCTGTCCCGCGAGACCACGGTGGCGTTCTCGCCGAGGAAGGTGACGGCATGCGGAGGGTCGTACTCGACGATCCGATAGGCGAGCTCGTTCTTGCGGCCGAGGAATTCGGCAACCAACCGAAACTCGGTTTCGTGGCCGACCGCCGCGCCGTTCACACGCTTCGCCTCCACGACGCCCGGATCCCACTCCTCGGTTGTCGAGAAGTCGCTCAGGTACGCGAACACCTCGTCGAGGGGCCGCGGCGTTTCCACGCTTGCGTTGTAATGAGCCATCGGATTCTCCTCACCGGTTTGAGCGCGCAGCGACCAGAGTTCGGGGGTCCTGCCAGCCGGTGAGGCGCTCGGATTCGGCCCATAGCCGCTCGCGCTCCTGTGGCGTCTCCCTCGTGCACGGCAGAAGGTCCTTGGGGCGCGGCCGGCGGTCGTGCCAGACGCGGCTAGAGCGCATGGCTCGGTTCGGCCGGAGCGCCCGCCATGCGATCGTGTCGGCGCCCTCCCGGTTCTGAGCAGCGGCCGGATCGCCTTGTAGAAGCGAGACACCGACGATCGCACACCGGGAGTGTCCAACGGGCCCGGATGCATCGAGTGGACCACGTTCGTCGCGGCCGTGAGCTCGACCCCGTCGGCCGAGAGCGCACGTTCCTGCGTCATGCCGCCGGCGTTGTTGACCAGCACGTGGACGCGCCGCTCCGCGGCAAGGGCGCGTGGCACATCCGCGCACCGACTCGAGGCTGCTGAGGTCGACGACGCTGATCCGGACATCGCTGTCCTGGGTCCGCTCGATGATCGCCCGGCGGGCTTGGGCACCGCGCTCGTCGCTGCGCACAAGCGCCGAAGGCTCAGCCCCGAGGCGCGCGAACCGTTCGGCTGCCGCGAGTCCGATCCCTGAGGTCGCGCCCGAGACGACAACGACTTTGCCCTCGAGGCGCAGGAGGTCGCATGCGTGCCATATCCGGCTGATCCGGTAGCCAACGCTGGCGTAGCCGCCGACGACGGCGCGGCCGAGGATGGTGTCAAGGAGGGAACTGATCATTTGACTCATATGGCGACCCACGCGCGACCCCGGCGACTTGGTGGCGCCGGGGCGCGCCTGCGGGTTCGCGATCAGCCGGCCGGGATCAACACCTGGTTGATCACGTGGATCACGCCGTTGGATGCCATGACGTTGGCCTTGATCACGCGCGCACGGTTGACGTAGACCTTGCCATCGCGGGTTCGGATCGACAGCGTGCCGCCCTCTAGCGTGGTCAGCGACTTCCGCTCGACGACCTGGGCCGCCGTGAACTTGCCGCTCACCACGTGGTAGAGCAGGACGGCCTTCAACTTCGACTTGTCCTTGGCGAGTGCGGCGAGCGTCGCCTTTGGCACCTTCGCGAACGCGGCGTCCGTCGGTGCGAACACGGTCAGCGGCCCCGGCCCGGAGAGGGCGCCCGCGAGGCCCGCCTGCTTGACGAGCGAGACGAGCGTCTTGAACGAACCGGCGGCAACGGCCGTCTGGACGATGTTCCTGGCGGGCTTGTGCGGAGCTGATGCCGACGAGGCGACCGCACCCAGCGTCATCGCGCCGAGTAGGGCGACGGCAAGCGCCGTGACGAACGACTTCTTCATTCGAGAAACTCCTTTGTATAGAGACTGTCCAAGAACCGTACAGATATGGCCAAAAGTTGTCAAGAGTCTGTAGAGGGTCTGTACACTCATCGCATGAGTGCTCATGAAGCCGATCGCGGGCCCGTGCGGATCGGGGAGCTGAGCCGCCGGGTCGGGGTAACGCCGGAGGCCCTCCGCGCGTGGGAGCGTCGGTACGGGATCCTGTCGCCCACCCGCACCGAAGGCGGATTCCGCCTCTACGGCGAGGATGACGAGCGGCGGATCCGTCGCATGCTCCAGCACCTCGAGCAAGGCCTATCGGCAGCCGAGGCGGCTCGGCTCGCACGAGCCGACCCGCCGGCGGGATTTGACCCCGCCGCCGGAACAGACGACGGAAGCGGGGCACCGACGGCAGCTGCGCTCGGCGAGCAACTGCGCCATGCGCTCGACGGATTCGACGACGTCAGCGCGCATTCCGTACTCGACCGGCTCCTGGGTTCCTACCCGCTCGAGAGCGTCCTGCGGGACGCGGTCCTTCCCTACCTCCACGAGCTCGGCGAGCGCTGGGCGCACGCTCAGGCATCGGTCGCGCAAGAGCACTTCGCCAGCGCACTCCTGCGCGGCCGCCTGCTCGCCCTGGCGCGCGACTGGGGGCGCGGTCGCGGTCCCCACGCACTGCTCGCATGCGTTCCCGGAGACCAACACGATCTCGGGTTGATCTGCTTCGGGCTCGCGCTCCGCGCTCACGGCTGGCGGATCACCTACCTCGGAGCCGATACTCCACTGCTCACGCTGATAGAGACGGCGGATCTGCTGCAGCCTGCGCTCGTCGTCGTTAGCGCCGCCATTCCCGAGCTGGCTCAAAGCGCTCTCGGCGGTCTGCGCGAGCTGGCCTGCGTCGCCCCCCTCGCGCTCGCCGGCGGTGGAACCGATGCCAGCATCGCAGAGACCGTCGGTGCTCGATGGCTCAACGAAGACCCTGTCGCAGCCGCGGCGAGCACCGCCGCGCCCAGAGCCGACGCGACCGCATAGATAACTGATTCGTGTGCCCAGAGGTCGGCTGTCGTGCCAGCACCGGACCTGATCTGGTCCTAACCCGCTCTCGTGTTGGCGCGGGCATCGTGCGCTCCGCGCCCCGGGCCCTCGCTTGCGCGGAAACCGGGCAGTCCCAGGATGCCTAGTCGTTGTCGCTGTGGGCGGCGCATATTCACACGACGGACCACTATGGCCGCCGTTGGGAGCATGGCGGTGCGGGTCGACGTTGTCCAATGCGGATGGTGGGCAAGTAACAACGTTGGCCGGCCGCGCGTAGGAAACGGTCAACTGCGGTTCGGCCAGGCGTTGCACGAGAGCGCGGCGACCGGTGCCTGGCTCTCCCCTTGAACGACCAGCAGGAGCGATCGCTTCTGGCTAGCGCATCGCTGCTATGCCATGGGAAAGGAAACAGCGGTCTGCGGTCGGGTCGCCTTCACCGTGGTCGAACTCGTTATCTTCGCGACTATCAGCACCCCAACGCTCCCGTAACTTCCGCAATCTGCTGTCTGGCCTCGCGGACCGGGAACGGCGTTCCTGGGGTGGACACGTGCACGTTGTGCGACCGGCCTGATCGCGCTTGGACATGGGGCCGAGCGTCCATGCTCGGGTGCCCCGCCACCGGTGTTCCCGATAGCTGTCTGCCACCCGTAGGACAGCGACACGCTCCACGCACTGGCGTGGCAGATCGTCCGCCAATCTCGGGACATTTTGGGGACATATTTCAACTCAGTCCCCGGCCGGTCGATCAGGAACTGCTGATTACCAGGGTGTTCGCGATGCCGCCGGTGGGGATCGAACCCACGACCTTCGGATTAAAAGTCCGCTGCTCTGCCAGCTGAGCTACGGCGGCGTGGCGTCCATGATCGCGTACGGGTGCATCCGGTGCCCGGTCGTGTGAACTTTGGCGCTGAAGTTGACATATACGCGACCTCAGCGCCAAAGCTCCGCCGAGGGGCGATCGAATCGCCCGCCCCGTAACGCTAGTGGCGGAAGTGGCGGCGCGAGGTGAAGACCATCGCCGCGCCGGCGGCGTCGACGGCCTCCACGACCTCGTGGTCGCGGACCGAGCCCCCGGGTTGGATGATCGCGATCGTGCCGGCGCTCAAAGCGAGCTGGGGGCCGTCGGCGAAAGGGAAGTAGGCGTCGGAGGCGAGCACCGAACCCTGCAAGGTCGAGCGGGCCTTCTCGATCGCCAGGCGCACGGAGTCGACGCGGCTCATCTGGCCGGCGCCGATGCCGACGGTGGCGAGGTCGCGGCACATCACGATCGCGTTGGAGCGGACGTGCTTGCACACCTTCCAGGCGAAGGCGAGCTCGCCCCACTCCGCCTCGGTCGGGACGCGCTGAGAGACGACCTGCATCTCGGAGCGCTCCTCGAGGTCGTAGTCGCGGTCCTGGACGAGCATGCCGCCGACGACCTGGTGAAGCTGGGGGTCGATCATGTCGGGGTTGCGGCGCTCGCGGTCGTCGAGGATGCGCATGTTGCGCTTGGCTTCGAGGACCTCGAGCGCGTCCTCGTCGTAGCCGCGGGCGAACAGCACCTCGACGAACTGACTCGCGATGGCCTCGGCGAGGTTGCGGTCGATGCGGCGGTTCAGGCAGATCACGCCACCGTAGGCCGAGAGGGGATCGCAGTCGAACGCCTTCTGATAGGCCTCGAGCGCGGTCTTGCCGACGGCGACGCCGCAGGGGTTGTTGTGCTTGACGATCGCGCACGCGGGGATCTGGAACTCGCTCACGAGCAGGCGGCCGGCGTCCAGATCTAGGAGGTTGTTGAACGACAGCTCCTTGCCGCCGAGCTGAGAGATCATCGACAGCACGTGAGTGCGGGTCCCGACCTGGGAGTAGTAGGCGGCGCGCTGGTGGGGGTTCTCGCCGTAGGGGAGCTCGAGCACCTTCTCGAACGCGCGCACCATCAGCGCCGGGAAGTCCGCGCCCTTCTCCTGGAACCAGCGCGCGATCGCGGTGTCATACCGCGCGGTGTAGGCAAAAGCCTCCGCGGCGAGCGATTCGCGCGTGGTCGGCGACAGCCGGCGGTCGAACTCGCGCAGTTCGGCGAGGATCGCGTCGTAGCTCTCGGGGCTCACGACGGGCGCGACGAACTGGAAGTTCTTGGCCGCCGCCCGGATCATCGAGGGGCCGCCGATGTCGATGTTCTCGATCACCTCGGGGTCGCCGACACCGCGGCGGGCCGCGGTCCGCTCGAACGGGTACAGGTTCACGCACACGAGGTCGACGAACTCGACATCGTGCTCCTCGGCGGCGCGCATGTGCGCCGGGTCGTCGCGCAGCGCGAGCAGCCCGCCGTACAGCTTGGGGTGGAGCGTCTTGACCCGCCCGTCCATGATCTCCGGGAAGCCGGTCAAATCCGAGATTTGGCGCACCTGCAGCCCCGCGTCGGACAGCTCGCGCGCGGTCCCGCCGGTGGAGACGATCTCGATGCCGAGCTCAGCCAGCCCCCGCGCGAACTCGACCAGTCCGGTCTTGTCGGACACCGACAGCAGAGCCCGGGCGACCTGAACATCCTCGGAAGCGACGGGCGCAAACTGGTTCGCGCGCGATGTTCCCTGCTCCATGAGGCCTCGACTCTATCGCTCGATCACGACGCGGCGCGGATTGGCACGATCGAAGCTGACGGCCCCGCGGGCGATGAGGCGGACCGCCTCGGGCAGCAGCTCGTGCTCGATCGGATGCAGGCGCTCGAGCACTGTCTCGGCATTGGTCGCGCTCGGCAGCTCGATAGCGCGCTGGAGGATCACTGGACCGCTATCCACACCGGCGTCGACGAAGTGGATCGTCACCCCGAACACCTTCACTCCGTACGCGATCGCCTGCTCCACCGCCTCGAGCCCGGGGAAGGCGGGCAGCAGCGCGGGGTGAACGTTGATCACGCGGTCGGGGAAGCGCGAGAGGAACTCGGCGTCCAACAGCTGCATGTAGCCGGCGAGCACGACCAACTCCACGCCGCGCGCCACCAGCCACTCGGCCATGGCCCGGTCGCGCTCGGCACGCGCCGCATACTTATTACCCGGAAACGCCCGCGTCGCGACGTCAGCCCGCGACGCCCGTGAAAGCGCCCGCGCCTCGGGTTTGTCGGACGCCACCGCCACGATCTCCACGCCGTCGCGGCCGTGGACCTGATCGAGCAGCGCCTGCAGGTTGGTGCCTTCGCCCGAGGCGAGAACGGCGACGTTCATGCGGCGCGCAGCTTCGGAAACCGGCCGCCCGTGGAGCGGAGCGTGCCGGCCTCGAGAAGCTGATCGACCCGGCCCAGGACCTCGCTTGAGTGCATGTGGGCGAACGCGCCGTAGGCCGCGAGCCGGTCGTAGTCGTGCTGGGCGATGACCTTCGAGCGGCCGCCCCGCAGGATCTCGACGGCGCGCGTGCGGCCGACCGGTGGAGCCGCGGAAACCACGACCTCGACGATCGCGGCGTCGAGCTCGCCGGCGCCGCGCGAGCCCGCCCCCGACACGCCCGACAGGCCCGACACGTCCGACGTGCTCGACAAGCCCGAGATGAAATCCCGACAATCCCGACAATCCCGACGACGCCGGGGCCGCCGGCGCCACCGCCGGCGCGCACACGTCGCAACACGCCACCGACGGCGCCATGCGTGTCCGATCCCCAAAGTGCGCCAGCAGCGCCTCGCGCCGGCAACCCGCGCCCTCGACGTAGCCCCACACCGAGCGGTATTGCGCCCATCGCGCGCGCTCGGCATCCCGCGAGGAACCGACGCAGCGCGCGAGCGCGCCGCGGTCCCACTGCCCGACGACCAGACCGGCAGCCCGGTCCGGCGGCGCCGGCTGGGGCACGACCAGGCCCGCGCGCACCAGATGCCCGATGACCGACCGGACGCTTTCCCCGGGCGAGTCGCCACCGGACCCGACGTCAGCGGCCAGCTCACCGACGGCGACGTCGTAGCGCCCGTCGAGCCCCGCCCACCGTAGCCGTTCGGCGACGCGCTCGAACACGCCGGCGTCGAGCCGCGAGCGCTGGATGAAGAACACGTGCAGGCCCTTGTCGCGCTGCTCGGCGAACAGCAGGCAGCGGGCCGGCGCGCCGTCCCGTCCGGCTCGGCCGGCCTCCTGGTAATAGGCCTCGAGCGAGCCCGGCACGGTGGCGTGACAGACGGTCCTCACGTTCGCCTTGTCGATTCCCATGCCGAACGCGTTGGTCGCGACAATCACCTGCACCTCGCCCGACATGAACCGCTCCTGAGTCGCGGCCCGCACCTCCCGGGGAAGCCCCGCGTGGTAGGCGGGGACTTCCTCGCCCAAGGCGCGCGCGAGCAATTGAGCCACCTCCTCACTGGCGCGGCGGGTCCCGGCGTACACGATCGCGGGCAGCGCGTCCGGCTCGCCCAGTGCCGCCACAAGCCGCCGGCGCTTGTCGGCCGCTGACGCGCAGCGGACGACGGCAAACGACAGATTCGGCCGGTCGAACCCGGTCGTGACGCGAACCGGATCGCGGAGCGCGAGCCGGCGCACGATGTCGTCGGCCACCGCCGGCGTCGCGGTCGCGGTGAGTCCCACGGTCGCCTTCGCCCCCACCTGCCGAGCGGCGTCGGCGAGGAAGAAGTAGTCGGGGCGGAAGTCATGGCCCCACTGCGAGATGCAGTGCGCCTCGTCGACGACGAACAACCCGACCTGGATCTTCCCGACGAACTCCGCGAAGCGAGGAGAGGCAAACCGCTCGGGGGCGACGTAGAGCAGCCGTACCTCCCCCGCGGCAGCCCGGGCCAGCGCATCACGGTTGGCGCCGGCGCCCTGCTGCGCGTTGACCAGCTCGACCCTTCCAGGCGCGACCTCGCGCAGCGCGGTCACCTGGTCCTGCATCAGCGAGACGAGCGGCGAGACCACGAGCGTGAGGTCGTCGCGCATCAGCGCCGGGAGCTGGTAGCAGAGCGACTTGCCCGAGCCGGTGGGCATCACCACGAGCGCGTCGCGACCTGAGAGCGCAGCGGTGACCGCCTCGGCCTGGCCGGGCCGGAAATGTTCGAAGCCGAACAGCCGCCGGAGCGCTTCGCCGGGATCCATGGGGCGCCCGACTGTACCGGCGGCCCCGGCTGTCTCTCGGGCGGCTACGCCCTGACGAGCGGGAGCTCGAGCGCGTACTTGCCGAGCGCGTCCTCGGTGCCCTCGAGCGGATATGAACCGCTGAAGCACGCGTCGCAGTGCGCATCGCGCGATACGCCGACCGCCTCGTACACGCCCTGCAAAGACAGGTAGTGAAGCGAGTCGGCCCCGAGCTCGTCGGCGACCTCCTCGACGGTCCGCCCGTGGGCGATCATCTCCTCGCGGCTCGACATGTCGATCCCGTAGTGACAGGGGTGCTTGATCGGCGGCGCGGAGATCCGCAGGTGGATCTCGGCGGCGCCCGCCTCGCGCAGCATCTGCACGATCTGGCGGGTCGTGTTGCCGCGGACGATCGAGTCGTCGACCACGATCAGCCGCTTGCCGGCGACGACCTCTGGCAGCGGGTTGAACTTGAGCCGCAGACCGTGCTTGCGCAGCTCCTGCCCCGGCTGGATGAACGTCCGCGCGACGTAGCGGTTCTTGATGAAGCCGTCGTCCTGGGGGAGTCCGGCCGCCCGCGCGAGTCCGCGCGCCGCCGGGTTCCCCGAGTCGGGCACTGGGATTACCAGGTCGGCCTCCACGGGGGCTTCGCGCCACAGGATCTCGCCCATCCGGCCGCGCGCCACCTGAAGCACGGTGCCCGCCATCTTCGAGTCAGGCCGGGCGAAGTAGATGTACTCGAACACGCAGAACGCGCGCCGCTCGGAGCTGGCGACCATCCGCGTCTGCACGCCGCCGTCGGTCAGCGTGATCACCTCACCGGGGAGCACCTCGCGCAGGTACTTCGCGCCGATCAGGTCGAACGCGCACGACTCGCTGGCCACGCAGTAGGCGGCGGTTCCGTTCTCCTCATCCTCGATCATCCCGAGCACGAGCGGACGCAGGCCGTGCGGGTCGCGGAAAGCGACCACCGAATCCTCGGTCAGTACGACCGTCGAGAAGGCGCCCTTCAGCCTAGGGAGCACGTCGGCGATCGCGTCCTCGATCCGGTCGGCGGGATGGGTCGCGAGCAGCGCCGCGATGATCTCGGAGTCCGACGTCGAGCTGAACGAGAAGCCGCGCTCGTGCAGCTCCGAGTACAGGTCGACCGCGTTGATCAGGTTGCCGTTGTGCGCGAGCGCCAGCGTCCGGCGGTCGTCACGAACGATCGGCTGCGTGTTCTCCCACGCCGATTTTCCGGTGGTCGAGTAGCGGACGTGGCCGATCGCAAGGTCGCCGATGAGCGAGCGGAGCTTGTGCTCGTCGAACACCTGGGCGACCAGGCCCTGGTCGCGGATCGCCATGATGCTCCCGCCACGCGGCGCGGTGGCAATGCCGGCCGATTCCTGGCCACGGTGCTGGAGCGCGAACAGCGCAAAGTACGCGACCCTGGCGACATCGTGTCCCGGCGCGAAGATGCCGAAGACGCCGCACTCGTCGCGAGGTCCGTCGCGATAGTCGTTCACGGTTGGCGCCATGCCCAGCCTTCTGCCAAGGCTAGCAGCGGCCCTAGACCCATTCCCTCAGCCCGCTCTCCCGTGCATCGCGCAGCGCGGAAACGGGGATATCGAGCAGTCCCTCGATCGCCAGGACATCGCCACCGACCTCGCCGATGACCACGAACGGCGACAGCGCCTCGCGGGATCCCGAGACGATGAAGGCTCGGCCCGGCGCCTCTCCGAACGGATCGAGACCGGTCGGCAACCGCACCGTCGCGCCAACCCCGCCGGCGACGCAACACTCCGCCAGAGCGACCGCGACGCCGCCCTCGGCGACGTCGTGGGCGCTGTGGAAGGCGCCCGACCGGATGCGCGACCGGACAGCCTGGTGCGCGATCCGGATCCTCCCGGCGTCGGCGGCCGGCAGCTCGCCGACCGGAGCGCGACCCAGCAGCTTCGACAGCTCCGACCCGACCGCCGACGGCTCGAACGGCCCGACCAGCGCGATCGAGTCGCCCTCGCGAACGAACCCGAGCCGGCCGGCGCGCGCCGCAGAAGGTAGCTTGCCGACGATCCCGACCACCGGCGTCGGGAAGATCGGCCCGGTCGGCGCCTCGTTGTAGAGCGACACGTTGCCGCCGACCACGGGCACGCCAAGCTGCTCGCAGGCGCCGGCGAGGCCCTCGACCGCCTCCACGAGCTGCCAGGCGACGTGCGGCTTCTCGGGGTTTCCGAAGTTCAGGCAGTTCGTCAGCCCGAGTGGCTCAGCGCCGACGCAGGCGAGGTTCGCGGCGCACTCGTACACGGCCTCGGCGGCTCCGCGCCGCGGGTCGCAGGCGACGCGCCGGCCGTTCCCGTCGATCGCGACGGCGATCGCCGGTGAGTCGGCCCGCCCACCCAGGACGAGCACCGCGGCGTCGGCCTCGTCGGGGCGGCGCACCGTGCGCGACTGCACGATCGGGTCGTACTGCTCGAACACCGGACGCCGCGAGGCGATATTCACAGAGCCCATGAGCGCCAGCAGCGTCTCGGCCGGCGGCTCGTCCCCGGTCAGAACCGCGTCCGCCCCCGCGTACAACCCGGCAGAGGGCGGCGACGGCTCGAGGTCGTATAGCGGGCAGTCGTCGACGAGCACGCTCACGGGCAGATCGGCGACGGCGACGCCGCGATGCAGCACCTGAAAGCTGTCGCCCCCGGTGACGCATCCGATCGTCGTCGCCAGCACCTCCCACCGTTCGCACACGCCGAGCACCGCGCCGACGTTCTCGGGCCGGGCCACGCACAACATCCGCTCCTGCGACTCGGACACCATGATCTCGAACGGCTCCATGTCCGGCTCGCGGAGCGGGATCTGGCACAGGTCGAGCGTCAGGCCGACGCCGCCTTTGCTCGCCATCTCTGACGCGGCGGAGGTGAGCCCGGCCGCGCCCAGGTCCTGCAAGGAGACCAGCAGCTCGCGGTCGAGCAGCTCGAGGCAGCACTCGAGCAGCTTCTTCTCGGTGAACGGGTCGCCGATCTGAACCGACGGGCGCTTGGCCTCATCGCCCTCGCCGAGCTCGGCGCTCGCTAGCACCGAGGCTCCCCCAATGCCGTCGCGCCCGGTCAGTGCCCCAAGCAGCACGACGACGTTGCCGGGACCCGCCGCGGCACTGCGGGTCAGCCGCTCGTGCGGCGCCAGCCCGAGGCACATCGCGTTGATCAGGCAGTTCTGCTCGTAGCTGTCCTCGAAGTAGATCTCGCCTCCGACCGTCGGCACCCCGATCGAGTTCCCGTAGTGCCCGATCCCGGCCACCGCCCGATCGAGCAGATACCGGGAACGCTCAGAAACCGCAGGCTCGCCGAACCGCAGCGAGTCGAGCACCGCGATCGGCCGCGCGCCCACCGCGAACACGTCGCGGAGGATCCCGCCGACTCCGGTCGCGGCGCCCTGGAAGGGTTCGACCGCGCTCGGGTGATTGTGGGACTCGACCTTGAAAGCGACTGCCAGCCCGCCGCCGACATCGACCGCGCCGGCATTCTCGCCCGGCCCCATCAGCACGTGCGAACCCTCCTTGGGCAGCCGCCGCAGCAGCCGGCGCGAATGCTTGTAGCCGCAGTGCTCGGACCACATGAGTGACAGCATCGCGAGCTCGACGTCGCCCGGCGCGCGCCCGAGCCGCTCGAGGATCCGCGCGTACTCGTCGTCGGTCAGCCCGAGCTGCCGGTGCCGCTCCTCAAGCGAGGACGTGCTGCTCGACATGCGCTCGCATCGACTCGAAGATCCGCAGTCCGTCGGTCGATCCGCCGAGCGGATCGACGGCGTGCTCGGGGTGCGGCATCAGCCCGAACACGTTGCCCCGCTCGCTGCACACGCCGGCGATGTCCCGCAACGACCCGTTCGGGTTGTGCCCGGGCGCGTAGCGGAGCAACACCTGACCGGCGGCTTCCAACTGGTCCAGCTGATCGTCGGGGGCGTAGTAGCGACCGGTGGTGTGCTTGACCGGAATCGAGAGCCGCTCGCGGTCGTCGCACGCTCCCGTGAACGGGCCCTCAGAACGCACGACCTCGAGCTCGACCTGGCGGAAGATGAACTTCAGCGACACGTTCGGCAACAGGGCGCCGGGCAGCAGACCAGCCTCGCACAGCACCTGGAACCCGTTGCAGATCCCGAGCACGAGCCCACCCTCGCGCGCGAACTCCTCGACCTCGGCCATCACGGGCGCGAACCGAGCGATCGCGCCGGCGCGCAGGTAGTCGCCGTAGGAGAACCCGCCGGGGACGATCACGGCGTCGACGCCCTGAAGGTCGTGGTCGGCGTGCCACAGCAACAACGCCTCGCCCACACGCTCCGCGGCCGCGAACGCATCGATGTCGTCGCACGAACCCGGGAAGCGGACGATCCCGGTCTTCATTGCTCGATCTCGTAGTCCTCGATCAGCGGATTGGTCAACAGCCGCTCGCACATCTCCGGCAGCCGCTCGGGGTCCTCGACATCGAGCTCGATCAGGCGGCCGACGTGGACGTTGCGCACGCCGCTGAACCCGAGCGCCGGCAGCGCGCGCTCGACCGCCTGGCCCTGCGGGTCGAGGATCCCCGCTTTGGGCCGGACCAAGACCCGTGCCCTCATCGGGTTCGGGTGAGCCAGGCGTCGAACGGCTCGCCCGTGATCCGCTCGTAGGCGTCGATGTACTTCTCGCGCGTGCGCGCGACGACGTCGTCGGGGATCGCCGGCGCCGGCGGATTGCGGTCCCAGCCGGTCGAGGACGCCCAGTCGCGCACGAACTGCTTGTCGAAGCTCGGCTGGCCCCGCCCCGGCTCGTACTCGTCGGCGGGCCAGAAGCGCGACGAGTCGGGAGTGCACACCTCGTCGCCGAGCGTCAACTCGCCGTCGGCGTCGAGCCCGAACTCGAATTTGGTGTCCGCGAGGATGATCCCGTGCTCGCGGGCGTGCTCGGCCGCCGCGCTGTACACGGCGATCGAGACATCGCGCAGTCGCTCGGCCAGCGAGCGGTCGCCGGTCAGTTCCACCGTCCGCTCGAAGTCGATCGCCTCGTCGTGGCCGACCTCAGCCTTGGTCGACGGCGTGTAGATCGGCTCGGGCAGCTGGTCGGACTCGCGCAGGCCCGGTGGCAGTTCGATGCCCGAGACCGTCCCGGTCCGCTGGTAGTCCTTCCAACCAGACCCGGTGATGTAGCCGCGGACGACGCACTCAACCGGGAGCATCTGGAGCCTCCGGACGAGCATGCCGCGCCCCCGCACCTCGGCCGGCACGCCGTCGCTCACCGACAGCATGTGGTTCGGCACGATCGAGGCCGTCCGCTCGAACCAGAAAGTGGACAGACCCGTCAGCACCGCCCCCTTGTCGGGGATCGGCGTCGGGTGCACCACGTCGTAGGTTGAGATGCGATCCGAGGCGACGATCAGCAGTGTCTGATCGCGGCCTTCGTAGATGTCGCGGACCTTGCCCGAAGCGATCAGGGGCAGGTCGGCTAAGGCGGTCACTGGGCCGATCCTAGCAACGGGTACGGCGGTCCGAAGGGCGCCTCCGGACCGCAGTCCGCACGTTCCGGCAAACCCTCTAATGAGCCCCCGTGAAGTCGGCCCAGCACCCCGTCGTGCCCAGGCTCCCGACGCCGGCCATTCCCGTGACGATCGCCGAAGCACCGCTCGGGGCCACCAGCGCGATCGTCGCCGGCGCGTACAGCGAGCCCGGCGTGCCGTCGGGCGTGGGCTCGACGTCGGCTCCCGTATCGGTCGGCGTGTTCGCATCCGCGAACTCCCCGTTGAGGTCGGCCTGGTCCTCGGTCGAACTGGCGTTGATCACGCTCGAGGTGTTCGAGCCGTCGTCGGTGCAGGTCATCGTCACGGTGAACGGCCCCGAGGTGAACAGCGTGACGGTCGTGCCGTTCAGCGAGCCCGTGGTCTTCACGACCCCGTTCGTGCCGATCGTGCTTGCGCCCCCGCTTCCGCTTCCGCCTCCGAGGTAGGCGCTCGCCGGCTTGCCTCCGAGCTCGTCCGCGTTCTTGGCGGTCGGGACCGTCCCGAGCTGGCTCAGCTTGATCTGGAGCCCGGTGAGCGTGTGGTCTTTCAGCCGGTTGCCCGACAGCGAGTTCTTCTTGATCAGCGAGTCCCCGTTGACCATGTCACTCGCGGCGACCGCGGTTCCCGACGCTGCAACGACGAGCGCGATGACCGCGACCGCCATAGCCCCCGATGGCCTGCGAAGCCGGTGATGGCCCATCTGGGTCTCCCCTCCAAGTCGTGGACCACCCGGTGCGGTCCGTGCACCTCCGGACGGTATCCGACGAACTGAGAGCAAGCCGTTAAGAAGTTGAATTCCTCGAACCGCCGAAACCGGGTCAGCCGCTCAGCGCGCCGGCAGCACCGGGCTCTCGATCCCCGCCGCCATTCCGCGGCGGGCGGCGAGCGTCTCGAGCATCAGCGCCGTGTCGGCTATCGCCACGCCGGTGAGGTGCTGGCTGCGCTCCTCGAAGTCCCGGACGATCGCCTCGAGCGCGGCCGCGTAGCGGGCCTCGTCGTGCGCGGCAAGCGCCGAGATCGCCTCCCCAGCCCGCGCAAATGCATCGGTGGCCTCGCTAAGCAGCGTCGCCCAGGCCAGAGCATCTTCGTCGTCGCCGGCGATGAGCGCCGCGATCGCCCGCGCGTAGTTGGCCGTCGCCGAGTCCTGGTCCGCCTCGGCGAGCGCGGCCCGCGCGTACGCGGCCTCCGCCACGCCGCCGCCGGCCAACACCGAAGCCTTTAGCATCCCGACGAGCCGTCCGAAGGCGCGCGCGTGCGCCGCCTCCCACGACCGCCGGTAGAGCTCCGCGACCTCGCGGAACTCCGCTCGGGCCGCCTCCAGATGACCGTCAATCAGCCGCTGCTGCGCTTCCCTCTCGCATTCGATCGCCGCCGTCAGCAACTCCTGATGCTTGTGCGGAGGCACGCCGCAATCAATCGTAGGCGAACCGGGTATCCCTCGAGACGATGGCAGCCAAAGGACCACTGACCAATCGAGTCGCGCTCGTGACGGGGGCGAGCGGCGGAATCGGGAACGCGATCGGGCGGCGGCTCGCGGCCGAAGGCGCGTCGGTGGCGCTCACCTACAGCGCCCATCCCGAGCCGGCCCAGCGGCTCGCCGACGAGCTGGTCACGGACGGCGCGCACGCGATGGCCGTCGAGGCCGACCTGCGCCGCGCCGAAGCTCCGGCCGAGCTGCTCGCCGCGATCGAGCCTCGCCTCGGCTCGATCGACGTACTCGTCGCCGCGGCCGGGCTCGGACGACAGCAGACGCTCGAGCAGGTATCGGTCGACGACTTCGACGAGATGCTCGCGATCAACCTGCGCGCGCCGTTCCTGCTGGCGCAGCAGACGCTGCCCGGGATGCGCGCGCGGGGGTTCGGCCGGATCCTGTTCGTCTCGTCGATCGCCGCGTTCACCGGCGGGATCGTCGGGCCCCACTACGCGGCATCGAAGGCGGGGCTGCACGGCCTCACGCACTTCCTCGCGGCACGGGTGGCCGGCGCCGGCGTGACCGTCAACGCGATCGCGCCCGCGCTTATCACCGACACCCGGATGCTCCCCGGCGAGCCGGACGAGCTCCGCGACACCGTGCCCGTCGGCCGCCTCGGACAGCCCGACGAGGTCGCGGACCTGGCGCTCGCGATGCTGCGAAACCGCTACCTGACCAACCAGGTCGTCTCGCTCGACGGCGGGATCTACCCGCGCTAGCGGCCGCCGCCGTGCGCTATCGCAGCGCGGGCACAGGCGCGATCGCGTCGAGCCGGCCGACGATCTGATCCGCGTAGCGGACGAACTCGTGGTAGTCGAAGATCGCGTCGAGATCTAGCCCCGCGCCCGCCGGGTCGGCCGCGAGCAGCTCGCGCAGGTGAACCCTCGAGTCGATCGCCTGCTGGGCGAGGCGCTGGACGACGCGGTAGGCGTCATCGCGGCTCATCCCGGACTCGACCAGCGCCAGCAATACGCGCTGGGAGAACAGGGCGCCGTGGGTGAGCTCGAGGTTCTCGCGCATCCGGTCGGCGTCGACCACCATCCCCTCGACCAGCGCCAGCACGCGCCGCTGCATGTGGTCGAGCAGGATCGTCGAGTCGGGCAGAATGATCCGCTCTACCGACGAGTGCGAGATGTCGCGCTCGTGCCATAGCGTGACGTCCTCCAGAGCCGCCATCGCGTTTCCCCGGAGCACCCGCGCGAGCCCGACGACCTGCTCTGACTTGATCGGGTTGCGCTTGTGCGGCATCGAACTCGAGCCCTTCTGGCCGCGCCCGAACGGCTCGCGCACCTCGCCGACCTCGGTGCGGGCGAGGTGGCGCACCTCGGTCGCGAATCGCTCGAGACCCGCGCCCGCGAGCGCGATCGCTTCAAGAAGCTCGGCGTGGCGGTCGCGCGGCACCACCTGGGTCGAGACCGGCTCGCGCGGCAGCCCGAGACGCGCGAGCACGCGCTCCTCGAACTCTGGCGACGTGGCGGAGTACGTGCCGACCGCGCCCGACAACGCCCCGACAGCCGCCTGGGCAAAGGCGCGTTCGAGTCGGTCCGCGTTGCGATCGGCCTCGAACGCGAAGCTCGCCAGCTTGATCCCGAACGTGGTCGGCTCGGCATGGATGCCGTGGGTGCGCCCGGCGCACAGCGTATGCACGTGCTCGCGGGCCGCGGCGGCGAGCGCCTCCACCAGCCGGCGGGAGTCCGGGAGCACGATTTCCCCCACCCGGCGAAGCTGAAGCGCGAGACCGGTGTCGAGGACGTCGCTCGAAGTGAGCCCGTGGTGGATCCAGCGCCCGGCGGGACCCGCCGAGGCGGACAGCACGTCGACGAACGCGGCGGTGTCGTGGTCGGTGACCTTCTCGCGTTCGTTGATCTCCTCGACGGTGAACGTCGCCGCCCGGATCGCGTCGAGCTCGTCCGCGCTAGGGCCGTCGAGCTCCTCGGATGCCGCCACCTCGACCTGGCGCATCGCTTCGAAGCGAGCGTGGTCGGACCAGACCTCGGCGAGCTCGGGACGCGTGTAGCGGGGGATCATCCGCTCACCCACCGGCCAACTGGACGGCCTTGACGACCAGCAGGGCGATCGCCAGCAGGAGGTAGCCCTCCATCGCGATCATCGCGGCCCTCCGGCCGGCCGACTGCCGGGGCCGCTCGAGCAGCGCGATCGGCGGCATCGTCCACTGCTCCTTGGGCACGTCCGGGCCCGGCTGGACCGGAGTCGCACCCGCGCCCCGCCGCCGAGCGACGACGACGGCTACAGCGCCGAACGCGATCAGGGCGACGATCATGACCGCCCCGCCGACCAGTGCGAGCGTCGTCACATCGAGGTTCGGGAACACGGTCGTCGCCATCAGGATCAACGAGAGCAGCAGCAGGACCGCCTCGATCACGACCGCGAGCACGTTCAGCCATGTCGGGTTGCACCACGGGCCAAGCACCCCTCGATCGTTGCAGAGCAGCAATAGGAACATACTGGCACTCGGCAACAGAACTCCGGCCAGCGCCTGTACGGCTTCGGTGATCACACCAAGCGGGGCTCCGGGGATCAACACGATTCCAGCGGCGCCGGCGATCACCAGCGCGAACAGCGCGTAGAAGCCCTTGGCGTCGGCGAACTTTCGGTGCAGCGAGCTCTTGGTCCCGAAGATGTCGCCGAACGCGTAGCTCGTCGATAGGGTCAGCGCGCCCGCGCCGATCAGCGACGCGTTCAACAGCACGAGAGCGAAGAACGCTCCGGCCGGGGGCCCGAGCTCCTTCTCGAGTCCGGCGGCGGTGGCGCCGGCGTCGGTGAAGTTCCCGAAGTACGGCGTGTGCGCGAACGCAAACGCCGACACGCACATCAGTGCAGCGGCTCCGACGACGACCACGACCGCGCCGATCCACGTGTCGAGCCGCTCGTAGTTGATCCACCGCGGCGTGATCCGCTTGTCGATGATGTTCGACTGCTGGAAGAACAGCTGCCACGGCGCCACCGTGGTGCCGACGATCGCGATGATCAGCAGCACCGAGGTCGACGTCGCGCCGCCCTGGATCCCGGGGACGAAAAAGCCGTGGAGTACCTGACCGCCGCGCGGATGGGACAGGAAGAACAGCGGCACGACGAGCAGGTTCGCGAACACGAACACGAACATCGATCGCTCCCACGCGCGGAAGCTGCCGGTGGCTGTTATCGCCACAAGCGCGACGGCCGCGACCGGCACCGCGATGTGATCGGACACGCCGAAATAGCCGAGCGCGAGGCTCACGCCGATGAACTCGGTGACGACGGTCAGGAAGTTCAGCACGAATAGGTCGATCACCGAGAACCAGCCCCAGAACCGTCCAAACCGCTCGACTATCAGGCGGGCGTGGCCAACCCCGGTGACTGCACCGAGCCGCACCACCATCTCCTGGTTGACGAGCAGGACCGGGATGAGCAGCAACAGCACCCAGAGGAGGCTCGTGCCGTAGTTCTGGCCGGCCTGCGAATAGGTGGCGACCCCGCCGGCGTCGTTGTCGCCGACCATCACGATCAGCCCGGGACCGATAATCGCCAGCAGCGCCAGGCCGCGTGAGCGCCAGCCCCGGTGCGCTTCCTCGTGCTCGCGGATCGTCCCGAATGCGCCCTGGATGTCGCCGACGTGCGCGGAGTCGAGCACGAACCGCTCGCGCTCCGGGGGTGGCGGCGACGACGATGGCGGGGACGACGGTGGCGAGGGCGACGGTGGCGGGGGCGACGGCGGAGAGGCACCAGGGGTCGGCGCGCCCGGCCCGGATCGCGTCGTCGGATCGGTTTCCATCTGCTCGACCTCCTTTCTTCGCCGGTGCAGCGCATCGCGGCGGGGCGGGAGGTCGCTCAGTTCCGAAGAATCAGGTCCTCAGAACAGCAGCGACGGCCACGACGCCGCCCGCGAGCTTGCTACTTCGCGGTCTGTCGTCGTTGTCCAGGTACTCGTTGTCGTGCGTCATAGCAGCGCTTATCGCCACTGCCGGCAGGCAGCGACGAGAAGTTATCACCGACTTCACGCCACAATGGGTCCGGCTCGTGATCGACGTCGATGAACACGCCCACGACTGGCAGGCTGCGATTCGCGAGCTCGCGGCGATGGAGCGACCGTCGGCCTCGGACGGCGAGCGGCGCGCCGCCGAGCTCATCGCCGACCGCCTGCGGGCCCTGGGCTGCGAGGTCACCGTCGAGCAGGAGCGCGCGCACGGCGGCTACTGGTGGCCGATCGGGCTCGTCAATGCGCTGGCCGCGGCGGGCGGCGTGCTCACGCTGCGGCGAGGCAGCCTCTACAGACGCGCGCTCACCGCGGCCCTCGCCGGCGCCGGCGCCGCAGCCCTGTGGGACGACCTCGGTCACGGCCGTCGCTGGTTCCGTCGCGCGGTCCTACCCCACCGCGCAACCTGGAACGTGGTGGCGGAGATGGGAGATGCCGATGCCGAGCGAACGGTCGTGTTCATCGCCCACCACGACGCGGCGCACTCCGGTCTCGTGTTCCACCCGGTGCTGCCGCGGATCCCGCTCAAGCTCGCGCCCCGCTGGCATGCGCAGGCGGGGCGCAGCTTCCCGCTCATGTACGCGGTATGGCTGGGCCCGCTGCTGGTGTGTGCCGGCTCGGTTCTGGGGGCGCGGCGAGTGATCGCCACGGGCACCGCGCTCGCGGCAGCGGCCACCGCGGCGATGGCTGACATCGGGGCGCGGCGATCGGTGCCGGGCGCCAACGACAACCTGAGCGCAGTCGGGGCGATCGTCGCCCTCGCGGCGCGCCTGCGCGAGCGGCCGGTCGAGGGGGTGCGGGTGCTGCTGGTCTCGACAGGCTCGGAGGAGTCGTTCAGCGAGGGTATGCAGGGCTTCGGCCATCGCCACTTCGGCGAGCTCGACCCGGAGCGCACCGAGATGGTCTGCCTGGAATGTCTCGGCGGCCCGACGCTGATCGTCATCGAGGGCGAGGGCATGCTCCGGATGCGCGACTACCCGACCCACATGCGCGAGGCGCTCGCCGACGCCGCCGCGGACACCGGCCAGCAGATCGTCCGAGGTCTGCGCACGACCGCCGCCACCGACGCGATCATCCCGCTCCGCGCCGGCTACGACGTGGCGACGCTCGCGTCGATCGACGAGACCAAGCTCCCCATGAACTACCACTGGCCGAACGACGTGGCCGACGCGCTGCACTGGGGAACGATCGAGAGCGCAATCGCGGTGTGCGAGGAGTTCGTGCGCCGGCGCGCCACCTAGTCGCGCGCCGCCCCGGCCCGCCACCGCCACTCCTCCGGGACGAGCTCCTCGAGCACGTCGTCGACGGCGATCAGCCCGACCGGCCGCCGCTCGGGGTCGAGCACCGGCATCGCGACCAGGTCGTAGTCGCTCATCAGTCGCGCCACCTCGGGAACGTCGGCCTCGGTCCCGACCGCCGGTGTGAAGTCGTCGACCAGCTCGGAGACCTTCTGAGGACCGTCGGCGCGGATGAGCTCCGCCAGCGACAGGGTGTCGATCAGCTTCCCGTCGGCGTCGACGACGCATACGATCGCGACCTGCTGCAGTCCGAGCTTGCTGTCCCGGACCCGACGGAGCGCGTCCGCCACGGTCGCGTCCGGCGGCAGCGAGATGAGGTCCGGGTTCATCATCCCGCCGGCTGTCTGCGGGTTGTGGCCGAGCAGCGCCCTGACCTTGGCCTGCTGGGCGGGCGGCATCTGGTTCAGGATCGGGAGGCGACGCTCCTGGTCGAGCTCCAGCAGCAGATCGGCCGCGTCGTCTGAGTCCATCCGCGCCAGCACCGCCGCGGCCTCCTCATCCGATCGGTCGCGCAGGAACTCGACCTGATGCTCGTCGTCGAGCTCCTCGAACACATCGGCCTCGAGCTCCTTGTCCTGCCCGACCGCCTCGAGGATCTCCTCGCCCTCCTCGTGCGAGGCGGCCTCGACCAGGTCGGCGATCTGCGCCGGGTGGAGCCGGATGATCCGCCGCGCCGCCAGCTTCAGCCGCGAGGTCGGGACGTGGCTGACGAACGGCTCGAGGTCCCGCCAATCGATGAATTGCCGATGCTCGGTGTCGTGGCCGCGGAACCGGCGCGGGAGGAACCGCCACAGGCGGGGTCGGAGGCTCGGATCGATCCCGGCAACCCGCCAGCTGCCGTCATCGTCGCGGACCAGCTCGACCTCTCGGGCCTTGACGAGACGGGCGGTTTGGACATTGATGACGCTGCGATCGAGGACATCCGCGCGGAGCAGCACCTCGCCCGGGCGGCGCTCGAACGGCGCCACATCAAGCTTCGTGGTCGAGATCGTCACCGAATACGGGCCGAGCTGCTCGATCTGGTCGATCGGCACAAACAGGTGACGGCCGCCCACATGCGCGGTCAGGCCGATGACCCGAGCGTCACCGTCGCCCGAGTCGAGTCGCGCCACAACGTCGTCGACCTTTCCAAGCCGCTGACCGGAGGAGTCGAGCAGCGGACCAGCCGCCAGCGAGGACACGTGAACGATGTCGGGCATCGATCCCGAGGTGAAGGGTACCGCGAGCGAGCGTCAGCTCTCGAGAATCCGCGCCGCGAGCACGGCCGCGTTACGGGCGTTGTCCACCCCGACGCACGCGACCGGGACTCCGGGCGGCATCTGCGCGATCGACAGCAGCGCGTCGAGTCCGCCGGCGACCGACGTCCGGCTCGTGAGCGGCACGCCGATCACGGGTAGGTCGGAGTGCGCCGCGACCACGCCGGGCAACGCCGCGGACAGACCGGCGCCGGCGATGATCACGCGGATCCCGCGCATCCGCGCGTTGCGCGCGTAGTCGGCGACCTTGTCGGGCTCGCGGTGCGCCGACATGACCCTGACCTCGCAGCGGATCCCGCGCTCGATCAGCTCCTTCTCGGCGGCCTCCATACGCTCGAGGTCGCTTTTCGAGCCCATCACGATGCCGACCCGGGGCGCGTCAACCTCGAGCGCCTCGAGCTCGACCTCTGCCTCGGCGAACGTCTCGGGAGCGGGGCGCTCGCTCATGCGATCGGCTGCACGACCCGGAGCGCGATGTCGCGCCGCATCTGTCTGCCCTCGAAATGGATCATGTCGGCGGCAGCATATGCGGCGTCGCGGGCGGACGTCGCGTCGGCGCCGAGCGCGGTCACGTTGAGCACCCTGCCGCCGGCGGTCACGATCTGCCCGTCGGCGTTCCTCGCGGTTCCGGCGTGCGTGACCGCAGCGCGAGCACCCGCCGCTTCCAAGCCCGTGATCACATCGCCGTGCGAGGAGGTCGCGGGATAGCCGGCGCTCGCCAGCACCACGCTGACCGCCATCTCCGGCGCCCACTCCAGCGACGCGCCCGACAGCCCCCCGACGACGGTCGCCGCCTCGAGCAGCTCGAGCAGATCCGACTCGAGACGCGGCAGGATCGCCTGGGTCTCGGGGTCGCCGAAGCGGACGTTGAACTCGAGCACGCGCGGTCCGTCGGCGGTCATCATCAGGCCGGCGTAGAGCACCCCCTGGAACGGGATGCCGCGTCGCGCCAGCTCGTCGAGCACCGGCTGATGGACCGCACGGCAGATCTCCGCCGCGCGCTCGGAGTCGACCGCCGGCACCGGCGAGTACGAGCCCATTCCCCCGGTGTTAGGCCCGAGATCGCCATCGAAGATTCGTTTGTAGTCCTGGGCGGAAGCCAGCGGCACCGCGGTCTGTGCGTCGCACAGAGCCAGCAGCGACAGCTCCTCGCCCTCGAGGTACTCCTCGACCACGACCCGCGACGTGTCGAACCGCCGCTCAACAAGCAACGCGTGCAGCGCTTCGCGGGCCTCGGACTCGTCGGCGGCGATGATCACGCCCTTGCCCGCGGCGAGGCCGTCCGCCTTGATCACGACCGGATACCGCTCGATGGCGGCCAGGCCGGCCTGCGGATCCTGAACAACCTTATAAACAGCAGTAGGCACGCCCGCGGCCCCCATGATCTCCTTGCAGAACGCCTTGGAGCCTTCGAGCTGCGCCGCCGCCTTGGTCGGGCCGAAGCATCGGATCCCGGCGTCGCGCAAAGCGTCGGCCAGCCCCGCCACGAGCGGCGCCTCGGGCCCGATCACGACCAGATCAACACACTCGTCGGCGGCCGCTGACACGATCCGGGGAACGTCCTCGGCTCCGATGTCGATAACCCGGGCGTCGGCCTCGATCCCCACGTTCCCCGGCGCGCACAGGACCTCCGGCGAACGCGGCGACCTCAGCAGTGCGTGGACGAGCGCGTGCTCGCGCCCGCCTCCCCCGACGACCAGCACTCGGGTGGACGGGGTGGGCGGGGGCCCAGTCAATTCAGATCGCGCCAATGAAGTCGTCGATCGGGATCGCGACCAGGGTCTCGTACTTGGCCGTGCCGCGCGAGCCGAGCTCGAGCGAGATCCGTGCCATCGTCTTCTCGTCTGGGGCCTCGACGACGTTGACGAAGTCGAACTGCCCGAGCGTCGCCCATTGTGCCTTCACGGTGGCGCCGAGTTGTTCGACTTCGCGGTTGACTTCCTTGATCCGCGACGGGTTGTTCTTGATGGTCTGGACCCCTTCGGGGCTGAGCGTCGAAAGCATGATGTATGTCGGCATGAGCGACTTGTACCTCATGCCGACACATCATGGCGGCCGCTACGCGGCGGTCGCGACCGCCTCAACCCGCTCGAGCACCAACTCGCCCTCGACGTTGTCCACTCGGACGACGTCGCCGGACGCGAACCGCCCTTCGAGGATCGCCAGCGCCAGCCGGTCCACGAGGCGCTTCTGGATCACGCGCTTGAGCGGCCGGGCACCGTAGGTCGGGTCGTAGCCGAGGTTGCCGAGCAGCGTCCGCGCGCTGTCGGTGAGCTCAACCTCGATCCCGCGCTCGCGGACCCGGCTGACCAGACGTGCGACCTGGAGGTCGACGATCTCGCCGATCTGCTCGCGGCTCAGTGGCTCGAACTCGACGATGTCGTCGAGGCGGTTGACGAACTCGGGCCTGAAGTGCGCCTCGACGCCGGCGCGACCGCCGGGAATGTTCGAGGTCATGATCAGCACCGTGTTCTTGAACGACACGGTGCGGCCCTGGCCATCGGTCAGGCGCCCGTCGTCCATCACCTGGAGCAGCGCGTTGAACACGTCGGGGTGGGCCTTCTCGATCTCGTCGAGCAGCACCACGCTGTACGGACGCCGGCGGACCGCCTCGGTCAGCTGGCCACCCTCGTCGTAGCCGACGTAGCCCGGGGGCGCGCCGACCAAGCGCGACACCGAATGCTTCTCCATGTACTCCGACATGTCGATCCGGACCATCGCGTCCTGGCTGTCGAACATGAACTCGGCCAGCGCGCGGGCCAGCTCGGTCTTGCCGACGCCAGTCGGCCCGATGAACAGGAACGTGCCGATCGGCCGGTCGGGGTCCTGGAGGCCGGCGCGCGAGCGCCGGAGCGCGTTCGACACCGCCTCGACGGGCTCGTCCTGGCCGATCACCCGCGCGTGGAGGCGCTCCTCCATGTGGACGAGCTTCTCGATCTCGCCCTCCATCAGGCGGCTGACCGGGATCCCCGTCCACTTGGCGACGACCTCGGCCACGTCCTCGGCGTCGACGACGTCCTTCAAATATCGGGGCCCACCGAGATCGGTCTCGGCCGTGTCGTTCTCGGCGGTCGTCGCGTCGTCGAGCCGCTTCTCGAGGTCGGGGATCGTGCCGTGCCGGAGCTCGGCGGCGCGGCCGTAGTCGGCCTCGCGCTCGGCGCGCTCGAGCTCGATCTTCGCCTGCTCGATCTGCTCCTGGAGCTCGGCGACGGCGCCGACGGAGTCCTTCTCCCGCTGCCACTCGGCGTGCATCGCGTCGGACCGCTCGCGCTCCTCGGCGAGCGCCCGCTCGAGCTGCTCGCGGCGCGCCACCGTGCCGGGATCGTCGTCATCGCCCAGCGACTGAAGCTCGATCTCGAGCTGCATGATGTGCCGGTCGACCTCGTCGATCTCGGTCGGCTTTGAGTCGATCTCCATCCGGATGCGGGACGCGGCCTCGTCGACCAGGTCGATCGCCTTGTCGGGCAGGAACCGGTCGGCGATGTAGCGCTGGCTCAGCGTCGCCGCCGCCACCAGCGCGGAGTCCTGAATTCGGATTTTGTGGTGGACCTGGTAGCGCTCCTTGAGCCCGCGCAGGATCGCGATCGTGTCCGCGACGGTCGGCTCACCCACGTACACGGGCTGGAACCGGCGCTCGAGCGCGGGGTCCTTCTCGATGCGCTTGCGGTACTCGTCGAGCGTGGTCGCGCCGACGGCGCGGAGCTCGCCGCGGGCGAGCATCGGCTTGAGCATGTTGCCGGCGTCCATCGCGCCCTCGGCGGCGCCGGCGCCGACGATCGTGTGGAGCTCGTCGATGAACACGATGATCTGGCCCTTGGCGTCGGCGATCTCCTTGAGCACGGCCTTCAGCCGGTCCTCGAACTCGCCGCGGTACTTGGAGCCGGCGACCATCGCGCTCAGGTCGAGCGCCACCAGCCGGCGGTCCTTGAGGCTCTCGGGGACGTCGCCGGAGACGATCCGCTGCGCGAGGCCCTCGACGATCGCGGTCTTGCCGACGCCGGGCTCGCCGATGAGAACGGGGTTGTTCTTCGTCCGCCTTGAAAGGACCTGGACGACGCGGCGAATCTCATCGTCACGGCCGATCACCGGGTCGAGCTTGCCCTGGGCGGCGGCCTCGGTGAGGTCGCGTCCGTAGCGCTCGAGCGCGCGGTACTTCTCCTCGGGGTTCTCGTCGGTCACGCGGTGGCTGCCGCGGACTTCCGACAGCGCCTTCAGCAGCTGCTCGTGGGTGGCGCCGCTACCGCGAAGCGCATCTCCGGCCTTGCCGGGATGCTGGGCGATCGCCAGCAGGAGGTGCTCGGTCGAGACGTACTCGTCGCTCAGCTCGCGCATTTCGGTCTCGGCGTCGCGCAGGATCTGGACGAGCTCGCTCGAGCCCCCAGCGGGCTCGGGCGACGCGGCGCCCTGGATCTTCGGCAGCGCGTCGAGCGCCTGAGAGTTCGACTGGCGGACGGCCGTCGGATCGACGCCAAGCTTGCGAAGTACGGGAACGACGATGCCGCCGTCCTGCTCGAGCAGGACCGCGAGCACGTGCTCGGGCACCGTCTGCGGGTTGCGGCGCTCGTCGGCCAGCCGCTGGGCGGCCTGCAGCGCCTCCTGGGACTTAATTGTGAAGCGGTCTGGTTGCATAGGCGTTTCTCAGTTTCGGGTTCGCAAAATCTAAGTCTGTATGACTTAGATTATGACAGGATCCCGCCCGCTTCTCAAGGGGTTGCCGGCCCCGTCGCCGCGCCGCCCGTGCCGGTCGTCGTAGCAGCGTTCGTACTTGTCGTCGGGGCGTTCGTGCTGGTCGTCTTCGGAGTGCTTGTCGTCGTGTGGGTCGTCGTCGCCGGCGTGCTGGTGGTCGTGTGTGGAGTGCTCGTCGTCGTCCTGGGTGTGCTCGTCGTCGTCCTCGGGGTGCTCGTCGTCGGCGGCGGTGAAGTCGCCGAATGCGTCGTGGGATGCGAACCGCTCGTGGCCGTCGAGTGGCCCGTCGTCGAGCTCGAGTTGTCCGAGCCGCCGGCGAGCGCGAGCGCGGCGCCGCCGCCGAGCAGCAGCGCGGCGATCACAGCGATCAGAGCCCACAGGCCGGTCCGGCTCTTGCGCGGTGGGGGTGGTGGTGGCGTCGGTTGACGCGTCTCGCGCGGT
This sequence comes from uncultured Solirubrobacterales bacterium, assembly GCA_963701945.1. GTDB lineage: Bacteria > Actinomycetota > Thermoleophilia > Solirubrobacterales > Solirubrobacteraceae > Palsa-465. The sequence goes on from CAVPBV010000011.1 coordinate 777,232, forward strand.
CTGGGCGGTGTCGGCGTCTGCCGGACCGGTGACTGGGCGGGGAGCGGTGGGAGCGCGGCCTCGATCGGGACGGTCGCGGCCGTGGGCAACGCCGCCGCCGCAAGCGGCCTTATCGTGAGCGCGTCGCCGCCGGCCGGGTTCGCGATCGCCTGGCGAAGCCGGTCGCGCACCTCGGCGGCGGTCTGTGGCCGGTCCTTCGGCTGCTTGGCCAGCATCTGCATCACGAGCGCGTTCAGGTCCGGCGGGATCGCGGGGTTTCGCTCGATCGCCGGCTTGGCCGCGACCCGCACGTGCTGGTGCATGACCGCGGCCGCCACGTCGGCGACGAACGGGGGCTCGCCGGTCAGCATCTCGTACAGGACGCACCCGAGCGAATAGATGTCCGAGCGCGCGTCGACCGGTTGCCCGAGCGCCTGCTCGGGGGACATGTACGCGGAGGTGCCGAGCACGGTCGCGGTCTGCGTCAGCGAGCCGCCGTCGACCGCCCGCGCGATCCCGAAGTCGAGCACCTTCACCGAGCCATTCGGCTCGACCATGATGTTGCCCGGCTTGATGTCGCGGTGGATGATCCCGGCGGCGTGCGCGGCGGCGAGCGCATCGGCGACCTGCGCGGCGATGTCGGCGGCGCGCGCCGGCTCGAGCGGGCGCTCCTCCTTGAGGATGTCGGCGAGGCTCTTGCCCGGCACGAACTCCATCACGATGAACCGGGTCGGCCCGTCCGCGCCGGCGTCGTAGACGGTGACGACGCCCGGATGGCCGATCGAGGCGGCCGACTTTGCCTCCTGCGTGAACCGGGCCAGGTAGATCGGGCTCTCCTCGACCAGCGGATCGAGCGCGACCTTGACCGCCACCACGCGGTCGAGCGAGGTGTCCGTGCCGCGGTAGACGGTGCTCATGCCGCCCCGGCCGATCACCTCATCGAGCCGGTACCGGCCGGCCAGCGTCCGCGGTTCGCGGGCGGAGCTCACGTGGACGGCCGCTGCACCCGGAGCGCGAACCGCTGCACGTCCGCGTTGCGCACGATCTCGCCACCCTTGACGTAGGGCACGATCTCCGCGCGCAGCTCGCGTCGCAGCTGTTCGAGCCGCTCGACCTCGGACTTCAGCTCGCCGGCGCGCTTCTCGAGCGCCTTGACCTTCCGCTCCATGCCGTCGAGCTGCTGCTCGAGCTCTAGCACGCGCTCGACGCCCGCGAGGTTCATCCCGAGCTCGGCTGTCATCTCCTGGATGCGGCGGAGCCGTTCGACGTCCTTGTGCGAGTACAGCCGCGTGCCCTTCGGTGAGCGCTTGGGCTCGATCAGGCCGCGGGCCTCGTACATCCGAAGCGTCTGGGGGTGCATGTCGGCCAGCTCCGCCGCCACCGAGATCATGAACACGCCCCGGTCGGAGGAGACCTCGACCTTGGCGGTGGCACGCACGCGCCTGGCGGCCATCAGTCCTTCCTCCCCTTTGCGCCGGCGCCGCCGGCCTGCTGGAACAGCTTGGCCCGCGGGTCGCCGTTCATGACCTTCGACAGCCGGTCGAGCGCCTCATCCTGCTCGGGCGAGAGCGAGTCGGGCACGTCGATCACGAACCGGTAGTGGATGTCGCCCTTTGTCTTCCCGCCCGCCTTCGGTGGGCCCTCGCCTCTCAGTCGCTGCACGGTGCCGCTCTTCGTTCCCGCGGGCACGCGCAGGCGCTTGGTGCCGTTCAGCGTCGGCACCTCGACGATCGCGCCACGCACGGCCTCGGGGATCGTAAGCGGCACCTCGACCTCGAGGTTGTCGCCGACCGTCTTGAACACCGGCGACTCCTGCACGCGAGTGATCACGTACAGATCGCCCGGATCGCCGCCGCGCAATCCGGCCTCGCCCTTGCCGGCGAGGCGGATCCGGCTGCCGTCGTGGACGCCGGCGGGAATGTTGACCCGGAGCTTGCGGATGCTGCGCTGGGCACCCGTGCCGCTGCACGTCGGGCACGGATCCTCGATCACGGTGCCCGAGCCGCCGCAGTTCGAGCACGGCTGGGAGATCGAGAAGATCCCCTGGCTCTGGGACTCGATTCCGCGCCCCTCGCACACCGGGCACACCTTGGGCGTGGTTCCGGGTTTCGCCCCCGTGCCGCGACACGTCGGGCACGGCTGCGAGGTCGGCACCGAAAGCGGCACCTGGGCGCCGTGCACGGCCTGGTCGAACGACAACGAGACCTCGGTCTCGAGGTCTCGGCCCTGGGTTTGCGCGGTCCGTCCGGTCCTGGCTGATGTGTTGCGACCGCGGGCGCCGCCGGGGCGGTTCGCCGTTCCGGCACCCCCGCCTCCGAACAGGTTCGAGAGGATGTCGCTGAACCCGCCACCGAACGCGCTCGGGTCGAAATTGCCGCTGGCGAAGCCGCCGAGCGGCCCCTGACCGCGGTCGTACGCCTTGCGCTTCTCCGGGTCGGAGAGCACATCGTGAGCCTGGGAGAGCTCCTTGAACTTCTCCTCGGCCTGCTTGTTTCCCGGGTTGCGGTCAGGGTGGTACTGGCGCGCCAGCTTGCGGTACGCCTTCTTGATCTCCTCGTCGGAGGCGCCTTTACCTACGCCGAGCGTCTTGTAGTAGTCGGGTCTGCCCGCCATGGCTTCTCAGCGTAGGTCACGCCGCGACAACGACGCGAGCGGGCCGGATCACGACCTCGCCCAGCCGGTACCCGCGCTGGTACACCTCGACGACCGTTCCCGACTCGGCGCCCTCGACGGGCGTCTGGGCGATCGCCTCATGCAGCTGCGGGTCGAACTTCTCGCCCTCAGGGGAGAAGCTCTCGATCCCGGCGCGAGCGAGCGCCGCGATCACGTCCTTGTGGACGAGCTTGATGCCCGACACGAGCGTGGCGGTGCCGTTGTCCTGGGCGGCACCGTCCGCCGTGGCGGCACCGGCCGCCTCAAGGGCACGGTCGAGGTTGTCGACCGCCGGCAGGAGCTCCTTCGCGAGCTTCGCGATCCCGCGCTCCTGGGCAGCCGCCGCCTCGCGCGTGGCGCGCTTGCGGTAGTTCTCGAAGTCGGCGCGCGTGCGCTGAGCCAGCTCGAGGTACTCATCGGCCTTCTCGGCCTTCGCCGCGAGCTCCTCGAGATCGAGCTCGAGCTCGCGCTCGTGATCCGTCTCGGGTGCAGGCGCCGCGGCGTTCGCCTTGTGCCCACCGGTGCTTACCGCCCCCTTGGCGGCCTCCGGGCGGGCCGACTGAGGGGCGCCGTCAGGCGCCCCCTCGTCAGCTGCTGCGCGGACCCTCTGAAGGGCCTCCGCGATATCTCCTCTACGCGTCGTCATTACTTCTCATCCACGACTTCGGCGTCGACCACGTCCTCTTCCGCACCTGCGCCGTTGCTCGACGTGGCGCCGTCGGCGCCACCGTCGGACGAGCTGGCCGCGGCCTGCTCCTGGGCGCGCTGGTACATCGCCTCGGAGACCTTGTGGAACGCGGTGTGGAGCGTCTCGGTCTTGGCGTTGATCTCGGCAGCATCGTCGCTGGTCAGCGACTCGCGCACATCCTTGATCGCCGCCTCGATCTCCTCCTTGGAGCTCGAGTCGACCGCGTCACCCAGGTCCTTGAGCTGGCGCTCGGCCTGATAGGCGGCGTTCTCGCCGTTGTTCCGGGCCTCGGCGAGCTCGCGCTGCCGGCGGTCATCCTCGGCGTGCGACTCGGCGTCGGACACCATCCGCTTGATCTCGTCGTCGGACAGACCGGAGCCGGACCGGATCTCGATCTTCTGCTCCTTGCCGGTGCCGAGGTCCTTGGCGGACACGTTCAGGATCCCGTTGGCGTCGATGTCGAACGCGACCTCGATCTGCGGGATGCCCCGCGGCGCCGGCGGGATGCCGGTCAGCTGGAACTTGCCCAGCGACTTGTTGTACATCGCCATCTCGCGCTCGCCCTGGAGGACGTGGATCTCGACCGACGGCTGGTTGTCCTCAGCGGTCGAGAACACCTCGCCCTTGCGGGTCGGGATCGTCGTGTTGCGCTCGATCAGCTTGGTCATGACGCCGCCCTTGGTCTCGATCCCCAGCGTCAGCGGGGTCACGTCGAGCAGCAGCACGTCCTTGACGTCGCCGGCGAGCACGCCCGCCTGGATCGCCGCGCCGACCGCAACCACCTCATCGGGGTTGACGCCGCGGTGCGGCTCCTTGCCGGTCAGCTCCTTGACCTTCTCCTGCACCGACGGCATGCGGGTCATGCCGCCCACGAGCACGACGTGGTCGACCTTCTCGACGCCCTTGTCCTTGGCGTCGTCGAGCGCCTGGCGGACAGGCGCCACCGTGCGGTCAAGCAGCGTGCTCGTAAGCTCGTTGAGCTTGGCACGCGTGAGGCGCGTGTCGAGGTGCTTTGGGCCGCTCGAGTCTGCGGTGATGAACGGCAGGTTGATCTGCGTCTCCTGCGTCGTCGACAGCTCGATCTTGGCCTTCTCGGCCGCCTCGTAGAGCCGCTGCAGCGCCATCGGATCGGCGCTCAGGTCGATGCCCTGAGACTTCTTGAACTCGCTCACGAGCCAGTCCACGAGCGCCTTGTCGAAGTTGTCGCCACCGAGGTGGTTGTCACCGGCGGTCGCCTTGACCTCGAACACGCCGTCGCCGATCTCGAGCACCGACACGTCGAACGTGCCGCCACCGAGGTCGAAGATCAGGATCGTCTGGTCGTTCTCCTTGTCGAGGCCGTAGGCCAGCGAGGCCGCGGTCGGCTCGTTGATGATCCGCTTGACGTCGAGTCCGGCGACCCGGCCGGCGTCCTTGGTCGCCTGCCGCTGATCGTCGTTGAAGTACGCCGGCACCGTGATCACGGCGCTGTCGACGGTCTCGCCGAGATACGCCTCGGCGTCGGCCTTCAGCTTGCCCAGGATCATCGCGCTGATCTCGGGCGGCGAGTACTGCTTGCCACCGGCCTCCACGCGCGCGTCGCCATTCGGGCCTGAGACCACCTTGTACGGCACGATCGACTCTTCCTCACGCACCTCGGCCTCTTTACGGCCCATGAAGCGCTTGATCGAGAAGATCGTGTTCTGCGGGTTGGTGACTGCCTGGCGCTTGGCGACGGTGCCGACCAGACGCTCACCGGACTGCGTGAACGCGACCACGGACGGCGTAGTGCGTCCGCCCTCCGCGTTCTCAACGACCGTCGGCTCGCCACCCTCGAGCACTGCCATGCACGAGTTCGTGGTACCGAGGTCGATTCCGATCGTCTTTCCCATCGAGTTCTACTCCTGTTTAGTCGTCAAAATCTAAGTGAGAGGGTAGCAGATTTGGAATGGGGTCACACGTGTCTGGCCGCCCGCGCGCACCCCGCACGGGCCCACCAACCACGATAACCCCGCACTCGACCATCCCGGTTGGCCGAATGCGGATTCAGGCCGGTATGGCACCGATCTCCCAACACTCGAGCCGCGCGGGTCGTCGAGTGCAGGGTTATCGGGGCCGCGTCACCCCACCTTGAACGCGCTCGGGCACATCCTCTGAAGGGCGCACCCGGCGCAGTCGGGGTGGCGTGCGTGGCACGTCCGCCGGCCGTGCCGGAGCAGGTTCAGATGGAACTCGAGCTCTTCGCCCGGTGGCGTGATCGCGAGCATCTCGTCGTGCATCTCCTCGAACGGCGCGCTGGGCCGGAACAGCCCGAGGCGCGTGCCGACGCGACTCACGTGCGTATCGACCGGCACGTCGTGCATCCCGAGCGCGAACAGCAGCACGCACGCCGCGGTCTTGCGCCCGACCCCGGGCAGCGACGTGAGATAGTCCTGCGCTTCCTTGACTGGCTGGCTAGCCAGCCAGTCAAGCGAGAGGGCGCCGTCCGGTGCGGTGTCGGTGATCGCGCGCAGGATCGCCTTGATCCGCGCCGACTTGACCTTCGAGATGCCGCCAGGCCGGATCGCCTCCTCGATCTCGTCGACTGGAGCGTCCCGGACGTCCTCCCACGTCGGAAAGCCCTCGCGCAAGGCCAGATAGGCGACGTCGCGGTTGCGGTCGTTGGTCGACTGCGACAGCACGGTCAGGATCAGCTCGGCGATCGGATGCTCGTGGGGCCTGGCCAGCGGGATCCCGTAAACGAGCCGCAACCGATCGCGGATCGCTCGCACGCGCCGGCGAGTGGGGCGCTTCCACCCGGTCGCCGCCGCCCGGCTAGTCAAACCCGCCATCCAGTCGCCGCCGCTCGGCTACTCAAGCCCGCCGCCCGGCCGTTCGAGCGCACCCCCGAGCGCGCCCCATCGCTCACACGCCCGCGTCGCCTGCGCCACCGCCTCGGGCAGCGACGCCGCCACCGCCGAGGGGTAGTAGGCCGAGGTCGCGAGCCGGGCCAGCAGGATGCCCGTGAGGACCTCGCCGGCGCCAAGCGTGCTGAGCACCCCGTCCGGCGCCCCGTCGATGTCGCTGTCGACGTCGAGACGCAACTCGCCCCGGAGGATCGCGCCCTCAGCGCCGAGCGTGATCACGACCATGCGCGCGCCCGCCTTCAGCAACGCCAGCGCGGCGCGCTCGGGATCCTGCTCGCCGGTCATCAACTCGGCATCGCCGGCGCCGGCGCGGACGAGCAACGCGTCGGGGACGCAGGCGTTCGCGACCGCCGCCGCCTCGGCTCGCGAGCGCCACCGATGCCGGCGCACGCTCGGGTCGAACACGACCGGCCGCCCGAGCGACAGCGCCGCCTCGCGCACCCGCATCGTGATCTCCCGCTGCTCGGCCCCGACCAGCGTGCCCGAGCCGAAGAACAGCGCCGCCGAGTTCCGGACCGCGTCGTCCATGCGCGCGTCGAGCGCCGCGAGCGCGGTGACGACCGAGTCGCCGTACAGCTCGTAGCGCGGGTCTCCGTCCGCGTCGATGGTGACCAGTTCGATCGGCGTCTGCGCATCCGGCACGAGCTCGAACAGCGACAGGTCGATGCCCTCGCGCCGGAGCCGATCGCGCAGCCATCGCCCCCAGGCGTCGTCGGCCGCCCCGCCGGCGAGCGCGACGTGCGCGCTCAGCCGGGCGGCGATCATCGATACGTTCGCCACCGCGCCGCCCAGGTGCGGAACGAACGCATCGCCCGCGGGCGCGTCGCCGAGCGGCTGCTCACAGACGAGATCGACGAGCGGCTCGCCGAGGCACAGGGTCGGCGCCCCGGGAGGGGGCGGATCCGATGGGCTCGGATGCTGGTCTGGGCTCGTACCGCTCACGCGCCCGGACGTTATCCTCGCCGGGGGGTGCGCGTCGATGAGCTCACGATCAACCTCGACGAGTCGCCCGTGTTCTACCGTCGCGCTCCCGATGCGCCGGGCGTTCCCACGCTGTATCTGCACGGGATTCCGACGAGCTCGGATGACTGGGTCGAGTTCCTCGCCCGGACCGGTGGGATCGCCCCCGACCTGATCGGATTCGGCCGCTCGGCCAAGGGCGGCCACCTCGACTACTCGCTGGACGGACTTACGGGATTCGTCGAGTGGTTCCTCGCCGAGATGGACATCGACGTGGTCAAGCTCGTCGCGCACGATTGGGGCGCCGCGATCGGCCTGCAGCTTGCCGCCCGCCACCCCGAGCGGGTCGAGCGCCTCGTGCTGTACAACGCGCCACCGCTGATCGACGGGTTCCCCTGGCCGCGCCTGGTGCGGCTGTGGCGAGCCCGGTTGATCGGCGAGGGCCTCATGGGCTCGTTCACGCGTGGAATGCTGGCGCGAGAGCTTCGCCGAGGAAGCGTGCGCGAGGACGCCTGGCCGGACGCGCGGGTCGCGGAGGTCTGGGAGCAGTTCGACCAGGGCACCCAGCGGGCGATCCTCCGTCTCGTCCGGTCCGCGGGCACCCGCACCGCGCCACCGAACACACACGACCCGATCACACACGACCCGAACACACAGGCCCCGAACACACAGGCCCCGAGCACCCACGCGCCGGCGCTGATCCTCTGGGGCGAGCGTGACCCCTGGTACCCGCCGGCGCTCGCCGACGCGTACGCCTCTCACCTGCCGGGTGCGCAGGTCGAGCGCCTGTCAGACGCCGGACACTGGCCGTGGCTCGATCGGGACGATCTGGTCGAGCGCGTGGCAACGTTCCTGGAGGACTAGTGCCGACCGGCGTCAGACCCTCCGTCCGCCCCCCGGCCCCGCCGGACGGCTCGCCGCGCGCGGGTTCACGCGCGAGGCGGGTCAAACGTATCCTGCCGACCTTCACCTCGGCCGTGATCGCGGCGGCGTACGTCATCATCGCGCCGCGGAGCGAGGACCTGGCGGCGCACCTGCTGCGCGCGAAGCTGTTCTCGGTCGAGGGCTGGTTCGGGATCTGGAACAACTGGTGGTACGCGGGCCACAACCTGCCCGGCTACAGCGTGCTGTTCCCGCCGGCGGCGGCGCTGACCACGCCACAACTCGCGGCCGCGATCGCGTGTCCGGTGAGCACCCTGCTGTTCGATTCGCTGGTCCGCCGGCGCTATGGCGAGGAGGCCTGGCTCGGATCGCTGTGGTTCGGCGTGGCGACGGGCACGAGCCTGTTCACGGGCCGACTCACGTTCGCGTTCGGGCTGATGCCCGCGGTGGGGACGGCGCTCGCACTCCAGCGCCGGCGCCCGGGCCTGGCGGTCGTGCTCGCGGTCGTGACCGCGTTGTCAAGCCCGGTCGACGCGTTGTTCGCGGGACTCGCCGGCGCGGCGTACGCCGTCGCTGAGTACATGGCCCCGGTCGAGCCGGCCGCGGCGGCGAAACGCGCCGGCGCCGCGTGGCCGCGTCTACGGGCCGCGCTCCCCGGAATCGCGGTCGTGATCGGGTCGTTCGCGCCGGTGCTGGCGCTCGGGGTCGTGTTCCCGGAGGGCGGGACCGAGCCGTTCGCGTTCTCGGCGCTGTGGCCGATCGTGCTGATCTGCGTGGCGGCGCTGCTGCTGATCCCTCGACGCGACCGGGCGCTACGGGCCGGCGTCGCGTTGTACGCGCTCGGTTGCATCGCGTCCTACGCGGTGGCGAGCCCCGTCGGCAGCAACGCGAGCCGGCTCGCGCCGCTCGTCGCCGGCCCGATCGTCGCGCTGCTCTGGTGGCCCCAGCCGCGGACCCGCCGTCGCCTCGTCGCGCTGGTCGTGCTGGCGCTCCCGCTGCTGTATCTCCAGTGGCAGGCGCCGGTCCGGGACCTGCGAACCGCCGACGACAACCGGGAGGTGACGGACGCGTACTTCCAGCCGCTGCTCTCATACCTCGACCGGCAGTCCGGTCCGCCGTTCCGGATCGAGATCCCGTTCACGCTGTTCCACTGGGAGGCCTACGACGTGGCGCCCCGGTTCGCGCTGGCGCGGGGCTGGGAGCGCCAGCTCGACACGAAGTACAACGGCCTGTTCTACGGCAGCACCCCGCTCACGCCGGCGACGTACCAGGCGTGGCTGCATCAACTCGCGGTCCGGTTCGTCGCCGTGTCGGATGCTGAGATCGACTACTCGGCGCAGGCCGAGGTGGCGCTGATCAACCGAGGGCTCCCGTACCTGCACCTGGTGCTGCACACGCGCCATTGGCGCGTCTACGAGGTGAGCGGCGCGACGCCGATCGTTCAGGGCGCTGCAAGCCTCACGACGCTCGGTCCGAACTACCTGGAGCTCGAGGCGAGCCGGACCGGCACCGCATACATCCGCGTCAGGTGGAGCCCGTACTGGGCGGTCACGCAGGGCGACGGATGTGTGGCCGCGAGCGGCGGCTTCACGACGCTGACCGTCCGTCGTCCCGGACCCATGCGCGTGGCGATCCGCTTCTCGTTCGGCCGCATCGGCGCGGACTCGCCGCGCTGCGGCTGACAGAGGCCGGACATCCCACCTCGCTAGGATGACTCCTCGACATGGGGCGTTGCCTCCGATTCATCGAGGCGCGGCTCTTGCCGCGTGGGTGGCTGGACCTGATCCGTCAGATCCTGCTGTTCGTCGGCGCGCTCCTCGTCTATGACCTCGTCCGAGGGCTCGTATCGAGCGGCAATCCGTACAAGCCGTTCAGCGACGCGATGCGGATCATCGACGTCGAGCGCACGCTGCACGTGTTCATCGAGCCGAGCGTCCAGGAGTGGGCGATAAACAAGCACTGGCTGATGGACGCCCTCGACTGGATCTACCTCAACGGCCATTTCATCGTCACGTTCCTGGTGCTCGCGTTCATCTATGCGCGCCGGAACCACTCGTTCTATTTCGTGCGCAACATGTTCATGATCGCGATGGCCCTCGCGGTAATCGGGTACTGGCTATATCCGACGGCGCCGCCGCGGCTGATGCCCGAATGGGGCTTCACCGACGCGATCTCGCAGTTCGTTACTGGCGGCCGCAGCTCTATCGACTTCGGACCGACCAAGGCATTCGTGAACTTCTACGCCGCTGTCCCCTCGATGCACGTCTGCTTTGCGGTGATAGTCGGCGGATCGATGTGCCGGCTCACCCGCTGGCGCCCGGGCAAGATCCTGTGGGCGCTGTACCCGCTTCTGATCACGTTCGTGGTCGTCGCCACCGCCAACCACTTCCTCACCGACGTATTCCTCGGGGCCCTCACCGCCGGCGCATCCGCGCTGCTGGCGCAGAGGCTGCTGGCGCGGGCAAGACCCGACGCATGGGCGTTCAGCCCGGCCCCGGTCGACCGCCTGTCGGTCGCCGGGCATTCCCCGTCGACCGCCTGACGATGCCCGAGCAGACTCAGCGCCCGCAGCGGGCGCGAAGAAACGGTGCGCCGCGCCGCCAGCGGACGCCGCGGACCGGTCCGACCGCGCAGGAGATGGTGCGCAACCGGCTGATCGAGTCACGGCTCACGCCGAACGCGATCTCGCTCACCGGATTCGCCCTGAACCTCGCCGCCGCTGGGCTGATCGTCGGCCGAATGTTCTTCCTGGCGGGCGTCGCGTTCATCATCGGATCGATCATGGACACGCTCGACGGTCGCTACTCGCGCATGTCGGGCAAGGGCAGCCCGTTCGGCGCGTTCCTCGACTCGACGCTCGACCGCCTGGAGGAGGGCATCGTGCTGATCGCCGTCGGCGCTTACTTCGCCTCGAAGAACAACCAGGTGGCAGCCGCCGCGACGGTGGCGGCGGTGCTCGGGTCGCTGATGGTGTCCTACACGCGCGCCCGCGCCGAGGCGCTCGGGGTCGAGTGCAAGGTCGGACTCGCGACCCGCCCGGTCCGCGTCGTGATCCTGTCGATCGGCCTGCTGTTCGCCAGGGGCGCATCGCTCGGGCACTTCGAACTGCTCGCGCCCGCGGTGTACGTCCTCGCCGGGCTCACCGTGCTGACCACCTTGCAGCGCATCTTCCACGTGCGCCGGCAACTCAAGGCGATCGCGCAGCAGCCCGAGCCGGTGTAACGAACCCGCTTTCGCGGAATACCTGTAGTGGCCGCGGGCACGGGCCCGCGAGAAAGGCAGTTTCTGAAAGTGAGCACGACCACCGGTTCCACCAACGGCGCCGCGCGCTACAAGGACGGCAAGGTTCGCGTGGCGATCATCGGCGTCGGCAACTGCGCAAGCTCGTTCGTTCAGGGCGTCCAGTACTACCGCGACGCCGACCCGCGCGAGGACGTCCCCGGGCTGATGCACGTCGACCTCGGCGGCTACCACATTCGCGACATCGAGTTCAGCGCCGCGTTCGACATCGACGCCGACAAGGTCGGCAAGGACCTGTCCGAGGCGATCTTCGCCGGCCAGAACAACACGCTGAATTTCGCCGGCAAGGTCCCGAGCCTGGGCGTGCCCGTGGAGCGAGGGATGACCCACGACGGCCTCGGGAAGTACCTGAAGCAGAAGATCACCAAGGCTCCCGGACCGACCGCGGACATCACCGAGATCCTCAAGGACACGCACACCGATGTGGTCGTCTCCTACCTCCCGGTGGGCTCCGAGCAGGCCACCAAGTGGTACGTGGAGCAGATCCTCGACGCGGGCTGCGGGTTCGTGAACTGCATCCCCGTGTTCATCGCCCGCGAGGACTACTGGAACAAGCGCTTCAAGAAGGCTGGCGTGCCGATCGTCGGCGACGACATCAAGTCTCAGGTGGGCGCGACGATCGTTCACCGCGCGCTGGCCCGGCTATTTCACGAGCGCGGGGTCAAGCTCCAGCACACCTCGCAGCTGAACGTCGGCGGCAACATGGACTTCTACAACATGCTCGAGCGCGAGCGGCTCGAGTCCAAGAAGACCTCCAAGACCAACGCGGTGACGTCGATCATGGGCACCACCCTGCCCGCCGACGACGTCCACGTCGGCCCGTCCGACTACGTGCCGTGGCTGACCGACCGCAAGTGGGCCCACATCCGGCTCGAGGGCGAGGCGTTCGGCAACGTGCCGCTGAACCTGGAGCTCAAGCTCGAGGTGTGGGACTCGCCCAACTCGGCGGGGATCGTGATCGACGCCGTCCGCTGCTGCAAGCTGGCGCTCGACAACGGGCTCTCCGGCCAGCTCGACGGCCCCAGCTCGTACCTGATGAAGTCGCCGATGAACCAGCGCCCCGACAACGAGGCGCGAGAGGAGACCGAGAAGTTCATCGCGAAGTACGCGCGCAAGACGCCGGACAAGGCCGCCGACGCCAAGCCGGCGAAGTCGAAGACCCGCGCCCACTGAGGAAAAGACCCGCCCACCCCGCGGGGGCGGCTCCAATAAACGAAATAGACTGCCGCCCGTGACGAGCGAGCAGCTCGCGATCGCACAGGTAACGCCGTTCGCCTGGGAGGTCTCGCACGAGGTCAACGACTACGTCGCTGGCATCGCGCACGAGTTGTCCCGTCGCGGGCATCGCGTGCTGATCATCGCCCCATCGGAGTCGGGGGCGCTCGTGCGGGACAGCCGCCGGGAGATCCGCAACCACGCCGACACGCTGCTCGAGCGGGCCGACGGCGAGCCGCTGTTGCTCGGGGTGGGGGAGGTGCTCCCGTTCTCGCCCACGCGCCGGCGGGCCGCCTCGCTACCGATCGATGTCGCGCGGACGATCGAGGAGGCGCTCGCCAACCTGCCGCTCGACCTCGTCCACGTGCACGAGCCGTTCGCGCCGAGCGCCTCGAGCATCGCGCTGCGGCACTCGCGCGGCCTAAACGTCGGCAGCTTCCACGCGCCGACCGAGCGGATCCTCTCCACCCAGCTCACAGGCCCGCTGTCGCGGCTGCTGTTCGGGCGGCTCGATGCCCGCACCGCCAGCTACGGCGCGACCCGGGACCTGCTCCAGCGCTACTTCCCGAACGACTACCGCGTGATCCACCCGGGCGCCGATGTGGACGGGGAGCACACCGCGCACGATCCCGTGCAGCTGCTGTTCAGCGCCCGTGAGGAGCGCGGCGCGCTCAGGATCTTCCTGCGCACGCTGCGCGCGCTTCCAGCCGACGCACCGTGGCGCGCCACGGTCTGGTCGCCGAGGCCGCTGACCGTGCCGGCGACGTTGAGCCGGGCGCTGCGCGAGCGCGTCGAGTTCGTCGAGGCCGACCGGGTGTCCGAGGCAGAGGCGCTCGCCGGGGCGGACGTGCTCGTACTCGCCTCCGAGGGGATCAGACCGGCCCCGGGCACGCTCGTGTGCGCGCTCGCCGGCGGCGTCGTGCCCGTCGCCTCGCGTCTGCCCGTCTACGAGGAGTTGCTCGCCGACGGCGAGTTCGGGTTCATGTTCGAGCCTGGCGACGCGCAGACGCTCGCCAGTCACCTCACCCGGCTGATCGCCGAGCCGGATCTGCGCCGGCGTGGGCCCGAGCAGGCGCGGGAACTGCGCGCCCAATTCAGCTGGTCGCGCGTGGCCGACGAGTACGAGGAAGTCTTCGCCGGGCTGCTCGCCCGCCGCCACGACTCCCGCGGGAACGGGCAGGTCCGCGCCCGCCTCGCCTCTCGCCGTCTGATCGACGTCGACCTGCACATGCACACGGATCACTCGTACGACTGCGCGACGCCGGTCGAGGTGCTGCTGGCGGAGGCCCAGGCTCGCGGCCTCGGGGCGATCGCTGTCACCGACCACAACGAGATCTCGGGCGCGCACGCGGCGCGCGACCAGGCCAGCGGGATCGGGGTGATCGTCGGCGAGGAGGTCAAGACCGCCGATCAGGGCGAGGTCATCGGGCTGTTCATCGAGGAGAAGATTCCGAGGGGAATGACGCTCCAGGAGACGATCGCGGAGATCAAGCGCCAGGGCGGGCTTGTCTACGTGCCCCATCCGTTCGACCGCCTCCATTCTGTCCCCGACTACGAGCACCTGCTCGACGTGCTCGACGACGTCGACGCGATCGAGGTGTTCAACCCGCGGGTGGCGATCAGCGAGTTCAACGACGAGGCGGCCCGGTTCGCGGCCAAGTACCGGATCCCCGCCGGCGCCGGCTCGGACGCGCACGTCCCGCAGGGGCTCGGCTCGGTGCGAATCCGGATGCGCGAATTCGACGGCCCCGAGGAGTTCCTCGAGTCTCTGCGAGATGCCGATATCGTCCGCAAGCCGGCCAGCCTGCTGTACGTCCAGGCGCTCAAGTTCCTGCAGACCAAGGCGCTGCCCGAGGCTGCTCGCCGCGCCTCGCGCGAGCGTCGCGTGCGCCGTGCAACCGGCCGCGATCGCCGACGGGAGAACGGTCGCGACAGCCGCAACTCCTGATGCACTCGCAAGGACAAGCCCCGGAGCCGTCCAATCGGACAGCGATGCCCGCCACCGACGACGAGATCCGCGAGAAGTATCTCGAGCGAGCGATCCGCGAGCTGAACGCCTTCTCCCGCGAGGTCCAGTCGTGCACGCAGTGCCCCCGGGGCTCACTGATGCCCGTGCTCGGGTCCGGTCACCCCCAGGCCGACATCTTCCTGGTCAAGTACTCGGCGCGACCCTCGGAGGTCGAGGAAGGGGTCGCGTTCTACGGGCGAGCCGGCAACGCGTTGATGAAGTCGCTGAAGCGGCTCTCGATCGATCCGCTCGCGGTCTACGGAACGCTGTGCGTCAAGTGCCCGGTGACGGACCCCGCGCTGGCCGACCCGGCGTGCGTGGCCAGGCTGGTCGAGGAGGTCCAGATCGTCTCGCCGAAGCTGCTCGTGGTTATGGGCCCCGACGCGCTGGCGGTCGTCAACGAACTCGACCTACCGCTCGCCGGCGAGCTCCGCCCGACGCTCGGCCAGCTTCAGCGGCTAACGCCGTCGATCGAGGCCCTGTACGTCCCGAACATCGACGACTCGCTCGACGAGGAGAGCGCCAAGCGGGAGTTCTGGGGGGCGTTCCGTGTCGTCGGCGACTGGTGGACGGACCTACCCCCGTACTGAGGAGGACCGGCCGGATGCGGTTAGCCCCCGGGCGCGCTAGGCTCGCCGCCATGGACCTAGAAGAGAAGTCCCTCGACCAGGTCGGCGACCGCTGCGAGGAGTGTGGCGCCAAGCTCACCTCGGCGGAGATCAAGGCTGCGATGGAGTCAGGCGGACCGGCCCTATGCACGGTCCACGCAGACGAGGTCGTCGCGGTAGACGACGAAGACAACGGGTTCGGAGCCGAGTAGGACCGCCGGCGTCGGTCTTGCTGGGTGTTGCCGGTCTTGTGCCTGGCGGCGGCTCTCAGCCGTCCATCGTCAGCACGATGTTCCCGAGCTTGCCGCCCGCGGCGAAGAGGTTATACGCCGACACCGCCTCCTCGAGCGGATACGTGGTGGCGATCAGCACCCGCACCGCGCCGGACGCGAGCAGCGGCAGCACTGAGCGCTCCATCGCGCGTGCGGTCAGCGCCTTCTCCTCGAGCGGGCGGGCCCGGAGCGTCGAGTTGTAGATCCGCGCCCGGCGCTGCATGGCGAGCCCCAGGTTGAGCTCGGCCTTGGCGCCGGCGCCGATCCCGATCACCATGATCCGGCCCCACAAGGCGAGCGCCTCGAGATCGCCGGGCAGGTTGGGCGCGCCCACGAGTTCGAGGATCACGTCGAACGGCCCATGCTGTTCAAACCCCTCGGGCGCGATCACTTCGGCCCCAAGCTGCGCCACGTCATCCCGATGGTCGGGGTTGCGGACGGTGGCGGTGACGCGCGCGCCGGAGGCACGCCCGAGCTGAACCGCCGCGGTACCTACGCCGCCGGCGCCACCGTGGACGAGCAGCCGCTCGCCCAGCTTCAGACCCGCCTGGGTGAACACGCCGTCGTGGGCGGTCGTGAACGTCTCGGGGACGGCGCCTGCCTGCACCCAGTCCAGGTTGTCGGGGACCGGCATCAGGATCCGCTCGTGCACGACGGCAAGCTCGGCCTGGCCACCACCGGCAACGATCCCCATCACGCGATCGCCGACCGCAAACCGATCCGCACCCTGGCCCAGTCCGGCGACTTCGCCCGCGAGCTCCAACCCAGGGATTTCCTGCGGCGCGCCCGGCGGCGCGGGATAGAAGCCGCGGCGCTGCATCATGTCGGCGCCGTTGAGGCCGGCCGCCTTGACGCGGACGAGCACCTCGCCGGCGCCGGGCACTGGATCGGGGTGGTCCTCGACGCTCAGGTTGCCGTCTTTGATCGTGACCGCGCGCATGCGTGCCGGGGACGATAACTAGACGACGGTGACGAGCGTCCCGTAGGTCAAATACCCCCAGGCCTGCTCGGCGGCGGCGTAGGGCAGCTCGATGCAGCCGAGGCTCTGCGGCGACCCGTACGACGCCCGTGGCATGTAGTGGACGGCGTCGCCGCCGTTGAAATAGGCCACCCATTGCACGAAGTCCGCGTAGTGCGACCCGTCCGGGTTCGTGCCCTGCATCGTCTGGCTGCGCAGCCGCTCGAACACCGGGAAGGTGCCTTGGGCGGTGCCCTCGCCGCCGATGCCGGTGTTGGCGGGGGTGCGCAGGACGACGCGCCCGTTGTGGTAGAGGGTCAGCGACTCCGGGCTGCTCTCTGCGGCCAGCGCGTAGCTGTAGCCATCCTGATTGAACCGGCGGTGGGCGCGGGCGCTGAGCAGCGCCTGCCACAGGCCCGTGCTCGCGACGCCATCCATCGCGAGCCCGTGCTGGGATTCGAACGCCATGACCGCGCCCCTCAGCACGGTGGAGCGGTCGTTGTTCCACAGCTGCGTGAGTTGCGTCGGCCAGCCGGCGCCAAACACCAGCCGCCCCGCCGGGGGTTGGAAGATCGCGCGTAGCTGCCCGGCGGTGTTCTCCGGGCGCGGCTGATCGGCGGAGGAGCTGAGATGAACGGGCAGGAAGCGGAGCTCCGCGAGCAACTGGGCGAGCCGGACGTCCGACCCGTTCTCGACCTGGAAGGTGGCGGTGGATGCTCGGAGCAACACCGCGCCGTCGGTCGCCGCCAGGCCTTTGGGGACCGTCACGCGCACGACCGTGCCCGGCAGGTACCCGCCACTCGGAGTGAAGCTGAGCGTCGTCGGGTTCCGCTGCGACCACGCTCCGGGGGTCGAAGGCGACAGCCTGGGCTCCTCGCGCGCGGTCACCGGCGCGAGCGGCGCGGAGAACTGCAGCTTGATCGTCGCGTCCCCCGGAGCGGGAGCGCTCCCCTTCGGCGACACCGCGATCAGCCGCAGCGCCGGCGGCGTGGCCGCCGTCGCCTGGCTCGAGGCGCCGCCAAGCAGCAAAACCGCAGCAATTACCAGAACTGGACGAGCTCTCATGGACTCGAAACTACCCCTCTGGTCGCTCTAGAACCCGTTCCAGCAGCGCCACGCACTCGATGTGCGGGGTCTGAGGGAACATGTCGACCGTCCGCACCTTGCGCAGCCGGTAACCGCCGTCCGCGACCAACTGGGCGGCGTTCGGCGCGAGCGTCGTCGGGTTGCACGACACGTACACGATCCGGCGCGGCGCGGCCTCGATCACCCGGCGCACGACTTTCTGCGACAGGCCCGAGCGTGGAGGATCGACGACGAGCACATCGGGCCGGCCCGCGCGCTCCACGAGTTCGCGCATGGCTAGCCGGACGTCCCCGGCGAAGAAGCGAGCGTTGTCGACCTCGTTCAGAGTCGCGTTCGCGATCGCGTCGGCGATTGCCTCCTCGACGAGTTCGAGGCCCCAGACCTCGCCGACGCGGGGCGCCATCAACAGCCCGATCGTGCCGATCCCGCAGTACAGGTCGTACACGCGATCGGAGCCGGCGGGCGCGGCGTACTCGATCGCGAGCCGGTAGAGCCGCTCGGCCATCTCGGTGTTGGTTTGGAAGAACGCGTTCGGCGAGATCCGCACGCGCATCCCACCGATTTCCTCCACGAGCCGGTTGCTGCCGGCGATCAGCTCGGTCTGACCGCCCTGGGTGGTCTCGGCCACGCTGTCGAGCTGGGTCCAGAGCAGCCCGTGGACCACGCCCTCCATCGCCTCGGCGAGCCCCCGAGTGTCGATCCGCCCCGGGCTCGTCACCAAACGCACCTGCAGCTCGCCGCCACCCCGGCGGCTCTCCCGGACGACCAGGTTTCGCAAAAAGCCGTCGCCACTGCGCCGGTCGAACGCGGTCAGCCCCTGCGCCCGGCACCACTCGACCACCCGCTCGCGCGCCGCATTCCCGGCTTCCGAAGCGAGCAGGCAGTCGGTCACCTCGACGATCTCCTCCCAACTGCCCGGCGCGTGAAAGCCGCACACGAGCCGCCCGGCAGGGTCGGTCCCGAACGAGTACTCGAGCTTGTTGCGGTATCGCCAAAGCTCATCGGCCGGAACGATCGGCTCGAGCTCGAATCCGTCGAGCCGGCCGATCCGACGGAGCGCGTCGTCGACCTGGGCGTGCTTGACCTCGAGCTGGCGCTCGTAGGGCAGCACCTGCCACGGAGCCCCGGGATGCGCGGCGAGCGGCGGAACCCGATCGGGACTGGGCTCGAGCACCTCGACCGCCCGGGCCTGCGCGTAGGCACGCTTGGACTTCTCCACGACCGCCCTCACCCTGTCGCCGGGGACCGCGTCGGCAACGAACACGACGTAGCCGTCGAGCCGGGCCACGCCGGCGCCGCCGTACGCGAGCGAGTCGATCGTCAGCTCGAGCTCGTCCCCGCTTCGAGGGCGGGGTCGGATGGCGGGAGGTGCGGGGTCCACGCCTCTAGCATGGCATCCGCATGGATCTCGACGCCTACCGGCGCACAGCCGAGACCTTTCAGACCGAGCTGATGCGCGAGTACTACCGCCACTACGCGGGGCTCAAGGACACGTTCGAGATCGAGCCGATCTACGCCCGCGCCGATCAGCTGTTCACCCGCGACGCCGTGCAGGCGCTACGCGAGGTTGACGACCGGGCGACCGGAGACGGCGACGAGCGGCGGCAGGCGCGGATGCTGCTCGACTTCGCGGTCGAGGGCTACGTCGGCGAGGCGACCAAGGCCGTCGAGGAGGAGCTGGCGCGCACCGAGGCGGCGCTGACGATCGAGGTCGGCGGCGAGCGGCTCGGCTTCCGCGCGGCACCGGTGGCGCAGGCCAACGAACCCGACGCCGAGCGGCGAGCGGAGATCGAACGTGCGGTGCTCGCGGCCACCCGTGAGAACCTCGGGCCCCATTACCAAGAGCTGATCGAGTCTCAGCACGCCTGCGCGCGCGAGCTCGGTTGGGCGAGCTACGCGGACATGTGCGCGCACTGCAAGCGGATCGACCTGGAGGCGCTGTCCGAGCAGACCGCCGCGTTCTCGGCCGCGAGCGCCGCCAGCTACCCGCGGATCCTCGACCCTGAGCTCCACCGGACGCTCGGGATCGGCCTCGACGAGCTCCGCCGCGCCGACCTGCCGCGGTTCTTCCGGGTGGCCGAGTACGACCACCATTTCCCCGTCGGCCAGCTGACCGAGAGCTTCGCCGCCACGATGGCGGGCCTCGGGACCGACGTGTCGGGTCAACCGGGCGTGACCTTCGATATCGGGTCGCGTCCGAATAAGGCGCCGCGCGCGTTCTGCGCACCCGTGCGCGTGCCCGGCGAGGTGTACCTGGTCGTGGCTCCCGTCGGAGGGTGGGACGACTACGCGACGCTGTTTCACGAGGGCGGTCACACCGAGCATGTGTCCCACGTCGACGCCGGGCTGCCGTTCGAGTTTCGAAACCTGGGCGACAACTCGGTCACCGAGACGTACGCGTTCCTGATCCAGCACCTGGTCGAGGACCCCGAGTGGCTGTCGCGCCGGCTCGGCATCGACGATGCCTCCGAGTTGGTCGCGCACGCGAAGGCGCAGCGGCTCGTGTACATGCGTCGCTACACCGGCAAGCTCGCGTACGAGCTCGAGCTGCACGGCGGGGGCCCGGAAGGCGCCCCGGGTCCGAACGGCGCCCCCGGAACTCGCAGCGGCTGGGACGCGCTCGCCGCCCGCTACTCCGAGTTGCTCGGCGACGCGGTCAGGATCAAGTGGCCGACCGAGACGTTCCTCGCCGACGTCGATCCGGGCTTCTACTGCGCCTGTTACCTGCGGGCGTGGGCGCTCGAGACCCACCTGCGCGCGTACCTGCGCGAGCGCTTCGGCCCCGCGTGGTTCGAGTCGCCTGAGGCCGGCGAGGTGCTCCGCGGGCTATGGCGCGACGGCCAGCGCCTCGACGCCGAGGAGCTGCTCGAGGAGCTGACCGGCGCGCGGCTCGACTTCGGCGCGGTGCTCGCCGACCTCGGATTGACCGGCTAGGACTCCGACGCGCTGATCGCCGACCGCACCGCCACCGGGTCGACGTCGAGCTGGCGCAAGATCCGCGACGCGGCGCCACCGTCTTCGCGCATCAGCGCGAGCAGGATGTGCTCGGTGCCCAACTGCTCGGCCCCGAGGACGGACGCCTCGCGGCCGGCGCGTTCGATCGCGGCCGTGGCCGGGCCGGTGGACGGCAGGTCGTCGCCTGGATCGTCGACGCCCAGACCCAGCATCCGGACGACCGCCGCACGCACGGGTTCGTAGGTGACGCCGAGCGACGCGAGCACGCGCGCCGCGAGACCATCCTCCTCGCGGAGCAGCCCGAGCAGGACGTGCTCGGTACCGATGTAGCTGTGGCAGAGTGCCCGCGCCTCCTCCTGCGCGAGGAGCAGGGATTTCCGCGCGCGGTCGCTAACGGGGAGCAAGCGTCTTGTCGATCGCCGCGAGCACCGATTTCCGGTTGGCGTGACGCCGTTCGTACTCGCGCACCCTGCGCAGCTCGGCCGGCGCGAGGCCCTCGAGGCGCACTTGGACCTGGGCGGAGGTCAGGTCGTCGTAGCCGAGGATCGGGAACGACTGACCGACTCCGACCGAGCGGCGGGCCCGGTCGGCACTGCGGACGAGCAGATCGATCGACTCGCTCCACCGTGAGCCACGGCTCGCCGGACTCAGCTGCTCGCGACCGCGACCGATCAGACGCTCGACGTCGGAGAGGAGCTGGTCGGTCTGCTGGCGCCCGCGGCTCACGAGCTGGGCGACGAGGTCATTGGCGTCCGACCGGGTGACACGTCCACGCTCGGCGGCGTCGTCGAGGACCTCCTGGATCCGCTCGGTCGTGAGCACCACGAGCCCGAGCGGCTTCAGCACACCGTTCGTCACCTGCTCGGCAAGGCTTGTCAGACCATCGCCGACGCCACCACCGCCGTCGCTGGCCGCCGGCCAGCCGTTCTTGGCGCCGGGCTTCGACGTCTTCGATCGCGCCGGCGAACGCGGCTTCTTGCTCGAAGATCGCGCCCCGCTCGCCCCGCCAGACCCAGCCGACGGGGATTTGGGTGCAGGCATGGTTTGCATCTCTCCTTCCCGGAAGCTCGTTCGGAGGGTAGCCGAACGATCTGGCGTTAGGCGCCGGTGAGAAGCTCGAGCAGCGCCTTCTGCGCGTGGCGCCGGTTCTCCGCCTGGTCCCAGATGCGCTGGCGGTCTCCGTACAGGACCTGCTCCGTGATCTCCTCGCCCGGGTGGGCGGGGAGGCAGTGGAGCGCGATCGCGCTCGGCGCCGCGAGGTCGAGCAGACCGTCGTCGAGCCGGTAGGGCGCGAGCACCCGCCGGCGATCGGCCGCCGACTGCGGGTCGTCGCTCATGCTCACCCATACGTCGGTGTAGAGCGCGTCGGCGCCACGGGCCGCCTCGCGCGGATCGTCCGTCAGGACGCCGGCGCCGTTCGTCTCCAGCTGGTAGCCGTCCGGCGCGGCCACGCGTACCTCGAGCCCGGCCAGCTCGCCGACCACGATCAGCGAGCGCGCCACGTTGTTGCCGTCGCCGACGTAGGCGAGCTTCAGCCCCTCGAGCCGGCCGAACGCCTCGCGCAGCGTCAGCAGATCCGCGAGCGCCTGGCATGGGTGGTGACTCGGGCTCAGCATGTTGATCACGGGCACGTCTGCGTGCCCGGCGAACTCGTCCAGCAACGCGTCATCGCCGGTGCGGATTCCGATCGCGGCGACGTGGCGAGAGAGGACGTACGCGGTGTCGCGAACCGACTCGCCGCGGGTGAGCTGGAGATCGTCGGTGCGCAGCACCATCGGATGACCGCCGAGCTCGGTGATCCCGACCTCGAACGACACCCGGGTGCGGGTCGAGGGCTTCTGGAAGATCAGCGCCACCGCGCGCTTGTGCAGGACGTCGGAGCTGAACGGGTCGGCCTTGAGCTGAATCGCGCGCTCGATTAGCGCGTGGACCTCCTCGGCGCTGAGCTCAGAGCCCGTGATGAAGTGTCGCGGCAAGGCCTGAGTGTACGTTCCCGCTGTGGTCGCGCGCGTGCTCACGTGGAACCTCAAGCACGGGCGCGCGGTGCCGTCGGCCGGGCACGACCTGTTCGACGAGTTCGCCGCCGCGCTCGCCGGCTGGGAGTGGGACCTGGCGCTGCTCCAGGAGGTTCCGCCATGGTGGCCCGCGCCGCTGGCCGCGCGCTTAGACGCCACGCAGCGCCTCGTGCTCACCTCGCGCAACGCGCTCCTCCCGCTCCGGCGCGCGATCGCCATCCGATCCCCCGACCTGATCAAGTCGAACGGCGGAAGCGCCAACGCGATCCTGGTCCGCGGCGACGGCATCGCCGAGCACCGGGTGCGGCGCCTGTGCATCTGGCCCGAGCGCCGTTGGGTGCACGCGGTGCGGCTGCACGATGCCGGCGTGTGGGTGGCGAACACCCACTGCGGCGGCCCGGCCCGCGACGCCGAAATCGCCGCGGAGACCGCCCTGCGCTGGGCCGGCGACGCTCCGGTGGTGCTCGGCGGCGACTTCAACATCCGGCAACTGGCGCTCGACGGTTTTGCCTGCCCCGGCGGGCACGACGTGGACTACGTGTTCGTCCGGGGCCTTTCGGCCGCGTCCGGCGCCGAGGTGCTCGACCGGGGCCGGCTTTCCGATCACGCTCCGGTGGCGGTCACGCTCGCCGGCGCGCAAGCGCCACGATCTGAGGCGTCAGCCCCTCGAAGATCGGAATCGCGATGACCACCGGCTACTGGTTCCGGTTGGCCCTCAGCCCGAACCCGCGCAGCATCAACAGCGCCTTCTCGCCGAGCGTCCCGCGCGCCGGCAGGACCCCGAGCTGGGTGGCCACGTCGTAGAGGTCGAAGAAGCCGCGGATCCGCAGCAGCTTTTCGTGCTTCATCTCGGAGTAGAAGATCGCGTGCATGACAACGAACCGGTTGGTCGCCGGCAGGCCGTTGAGCGCCGCCCGGTGGGTCGCCAGCACCTTGCACGGCGCGGCGACATAGTGCTGGTCGGTGAGGCGCTCGCCGGTCCTTTCCACGCGGGCGTCCGGGAACGCCGCCCAGAACTTCGCGGCGTGCTCGCCGAGTGCCTCGAGCCCCTCGAGCGGCTCCGGGGTCAGCGGGTCCTCGTAGTGAATCCGGGGGTCACAGACCGCTTCGAACGCGGCCTCATCCCGTCCGGACCAGGCCGCCTCCCAGCCGTCGATGAGCTCGTCAACGGTCATCGCGCGGAGGTGTGAGAGGCGGCGGGCATGTCAGGTGACCGCAGTCACGGCGCGCTGTCGAACACGGGCAACCCCTCGTCGGGCGTCGATGCCTCGGCGTAACGCCGGCGTGGAATCCGGCCCGCGCCGCGAGCCAGCCAGCCCGCCTCAACGGCGAGGCGGATCGCCGTGGCCATCGCCACCGGGTCGTGGGCGCGCGAGATCGCGCTCGCGCACAGCACCCCGTCGCACCCCAGCTCGATCGCGAACGCGGCGTCCGACGCGGTGCCGACGCCCGCGTCGAGGATCACCGGCACCCCCGCGCGCTCGACCACGATCGAGATGTTGTACGGATTGCGGATTCCCATGCCGCTGCCGATCGGGGACCCGAGCGGCATCACCGCGGCGCAGCCGACGTCCTCGAGCCGGCGGGCCAGGATCGGGTCATCGGTCGTGTACGGAAGCACGGTGAACCCATCATCGACGAGCGCCTCGGCGGCGGCCACGAGCTCGACCGCGTCCGGGAGCAGCGTGCGCTCGTCGCCGATCACCTCGAGCTTGATCCAGTCGGTGTCGAACGCCTCGCGCGCGAGCTGCGCGGTGATGATCGCGTCGCGGGCGGTGTAGCAGCCGGCGGTGTTCGGGAGGACCTCGACCCCGGCGCCGTCAAGCACATCCAGGATCGAGCCACGCGCAGCGGGATCGAGCCGCCGCAGCGCCACCGTGCACAGTTCCGCGCCGGACGCCTGCAATGCGGCCGCCAGCACATCATGGTTCGTGAAGCCGCCCGTCCCGAGGATCAGGCGGGACCGAAGCTCGCGGCCGGCGATCCTCAGCGAGGCGCTCATCCGCCCTGGACCGCCACAACGACTTCAACGCGCGCGCCGTCGCGCAGCTCGACGTGCGGCCACTGGGCGCGGGGAACCACCTCGCCCTCGACGGCGACCGCGACGCCGCGTCCTCCTGGCGCACCCGTGAACGACTCGATCACGCTCGCCACGGTAGCGCCGGCGGGCAGCTCGCGGGGATCGCCGTTGATCGTCACGTTCATGGTCACGCCATCACCGCCGGGACGTCGGCGAACCGCGCCGCCGCGAACTCGTCCGGTACCGCCCCGTCGCCCGTGATCGCGGCGACGACCAGCTCGGCGGTGATCGGGGTGAGCAGGATCCCGTGGCGGTAATGCCCGACCGCCCAGTGAAGCCCGCGGATCGCTCCGGGGCCGAGCGCCGGCAGGTTGTCGGGTGTGGCCGGACGCAGGCCGGCGGACAGCTCATCGATCACCAACTCCGTGACCGACGGCAGCAGCTCGAATGCGTTCCGCAGAAGGTCGTACACGCCACCGCCCGTCACGGTGGTGTCGAAGCCGCGCTCCTCCATCGTCGCGCCGAGCACGTAGCGCCCGTCGCCGCGAGGCACGATGTAGCCGCCGGTCATGCGCAGGACGCGCGTGAGCATGCCCGGCCCCGCGGGGTCGTGGAGCCGGAGGATCTGGCCTTTTATTGGATGGACGGGGATCCTTGCGCCGCCGGGGATGCCATCGAGCGCACTCGACCAAGGGCCGGCGGCTACCACAACATTGTCCGCGGGGACCGCGGACCCATCGTCGAGCCGCACCCCGGTGATGCGATCACCCGAGGTCGTGACACCGTTCACGGGCGCTCCCGGCCGCAGCTCGCCCCCCGCCGCGGTCAGCGCCTGGGCGAGTGCCGCGGTCAGCTTGCGCGGGTCGATCGCGTGATCGTCGGGGATCTCGAGCGCGAGACGGAGCGTGGGCGCGAGCGCCGGCTCGAGCCGGCGCGCCTCGCTCGCGAGCAGCCGGTGAACGGTCAAACCGAGCGTCTGGCGCAGCTCGAGCTCGCGCGCGAGTGACGCGGCCTCGTCGCCGTCGCGGGCGGCGAGGAGCGTGCCGCATCGCAGGTAGCCCGTATCCATCCTCGTGGCCTCTTGCAGCTCCTCCACGAACTGCGGATAGATGTTCACGCTCTCCAGGCCGAGTCGCATCAGCGGCAACTCGGTGGCGATCGTCTCGGAGATCGGCGCGAGCATGCCGGCGGCGACCGATGACGTCTCGGCGCCCGGCCTGTCCGCGCGTTCGAGGACGGTCACCCGTAGGCCGTGCTGGGCGGCGCGCCACGCGACCGCAAGGCCGACGGCACCGGCGCCTACAACGACGACATCGGATGAGCTAGGTCGATTCGGCAACTTGTGCGACTCCCTGCGCCGGCATTATCCGGTTCAGGTTCAGACGGTCGGCGGGCCCTGCCCGCCCTCTCAGCCCAGTGGTAGGGCTCCCGTTTCGTCAATCCTAGCGCGGGGGTATGGGCACCCCTGCCACACTTGCGGAACCGTGACCAACCGCCACGAACGCGTTCGATCCGCGCACCTCTACCTGGTGTGCGGCGACCAGCCCGACGAGTTCCTCGCCCGTGCGTTCGTCGGCGGCGTGGACATCGTCCAGCTCCGGATGAAGGAGGCCGGTGACGCGGAGATCGTGGCCGCCGGTCGCCGGTTCGCCGCCGCCGCAGCGGCCCACGGCGCGCTGTTCATCATTAACGACCGGCCCGACCTGGTCGAAGCGACGGGCGCCGACGGGGTTCACGTCGGCCAGGACGACTTGAACGTGGCCGACGCGCGCGCGACCGTAGGCCCGGACCGGCTTGTCGGGCTCTCTACGCACAGCCCCGAGCAGATCGACGCCGCGCTCATCGCGCCCGTCGACTACATCGGGGTCGGCCCCGTCCACGAGACGCCGACCAAGCCGGGACGCCCGGCCGTCGGACTCGAGCTCGTGTGCTACGCGGCCGAGCACGCCACCGTCCCGTTCTTCGCGATCGGCGGGATCTCGCCGGCGACCGTTGCTGCGGTCCGCGACGCCGGCGCGGACCGGATCGCGGTCGTGCGGGCGCTGACCGACGCGCCCCAACCGGACGCGGCCGCGCGCACGCTGCGCGCCGCGTTCACCCACGGAGTACGGGTTGGCTCAGCGCAGTAGTCGCAAGCGCGGGCGACGCCGGCAAGCCGGGGCAACCCCGGTCGCGACGGCACCACGCCCACCCCAGGACGCGCCGGCAAGCACGCCGACGCCGGCCAGGCCACCGAGCCGGTCCGAGGCACGCAATGCCGCAGTCAGGGCAACGCTCGAGCCGCTCGAGCCCGGCGAGCGCCCCTGGTCACTCAAGATCGCGGTCCTGCTCGCGTTGCTGATCGGCGCCGGCGACCTGATCACCGTGCTCGTCGCCGGGTCGTTCAAGATCGGCGGCGCCCGCGCCGGTGCCGGCGGCGTGATCCTGTTCTCGGTTCTGATGCTCGTGTGCGCGGTCGGGATGTGGCAGAAGCGTTACTGGGCCCTGCTCGGGTTCCAGGCGATCCTGGCGTTCGTGATCCTGTTCTTCTCGCTGCTCGGACTGCGCGCGGCCAACCTGCTCGCGGTCGTCGCCTCGGTGGTCGTCGTCGGTGGCGGCGGCTGGCTGTTCTACAAGCTCGTCCGCGTGCTCAGCCGGATCCAGATGCCGCAGTACCCAGGCCGCTAGTCCGCGCCGGCCTCGACCCCCACACCCCGCCGCCCGATTCCGGCGGCCACAACTCGCCAAATCGCCTCACGCCGTCCAACCTTGGCGACATAAGCGCCGGGGTGGCGCTTATGTGCACGGAGTGACTGCCCCAAGAGGGCTTTGGCGAGAAATGCACGCGCGCCACCGATCGTCTGCAAAACCGTCGACACGCAGCACCCTTCTATAGTCTCCGCCCGCATGCCAGAGAGCTCTTACGACTGCGTTGTGATCGGTTCCGGACCCGGCGGCTACGTCGCTGCGATCCGCGCCGCCCAACTCGGGATGAAGACCGCGGTCGTCGAGAAGGACGAGGTCGGCGGGCGCTGCCTGAACTACGCGTGCATCCCCGCCAAGGCGGTGCTGCGCGTCGCCGACGTGCTCTCAGAGATCCGCGAGGCCGACGACTATGGGATCAAGGTGTCGGAGCCCGAGGTCGACTTCGCCGGCGTCACCGCCCGCCGCCTCAAGGTGATCAAGACGCTTACGGGTGGCGTCGCCGGACTGTTCAAGAAGAACGGGATCGAGGTGATAGAGGGCGAGGGCGCGCTCGCCGGCCCCGGCGCCGTGACCGTGAACGGCAACCGGATCGAGGCCAAGACGATCATCCTCGCCACCGGGTCGGTGAAGCGACCGATTCCCGGCACACAGTTTGGCGGCCGGGTGATCGGGACCGAGGAGGCGTGGGCGCTCGAAGAGCTTCCGAAGACGCTCGCGGTCGTGGGCGCCGGCCCATCCGGGGTCGAGATCGCCTCCGCCTACGCCCGCCTGGGGACGGAAACGCTCCTCTATGAGGCGCTCGACCGCGTGCTCCCGAGCGAGGACGCGGACATCTCGAAGGTCGTCGAGCGCGGCCTCAAGCGCCAGGGCATCTCGGTCCACACGGGCACGTTCGTGGAGAACATCGTGAGCACCGAGACGATGTGCAAATTTACGCACGCCGGCGAGCCGCGCGAGGTCGAGTGGCTGGTGATCGCCACCGGCCGCGCCCCGGACGTTCAGGCCTTGGGCCTCGAACAAGCCGGCGTCGCCGTCGAGAGCAACTCCGGCCTGATCGAGGTTGACGGGCGGATGCGCACGAGCCTCGACGGCGTGTACGCGATCGGGGACCTCGTGCACGGGCCGGCGCTCGCTCACAAGGCGTCCGACGAGGGCGTGATCGCGGTCGAGGACGCCGCCGGACTCGAGACCCACCCGATCGAGTACGTCGACATCCCCCGCGCCACCTTCTGCACCCCGAACGTGGGGAGCTTCGGGTTGACCGAGCAGCAGGCCCGCGACCAGGGCCACGACGTCGTCGTCGGCAAGCTCCAGTACGGCGCGGTAGGCGCCGGGACCGTGTACGGCGACCGCACCGGCCTGGTCAAGATCGTCGGCGACAAGCAGTACGGAGAGTTGCTCGGAGGGCACATCGTCGGCACCAAGGCGACCGAGCTGATTCAGGAGCTGGTCAACGTGCGCGCGCTCGAGGGCGGATATCCCGAGGTCGCCCGGATCATCCACGGCCACCCGACGCTGTCCGAAGCGGTGATGGAGGCCGGCCGCGCGGCCGACGGCTGGCTGATTCACGGGTAGTGGACCCCCAGCCGGTCTTCTACTACGACCTTGGCAGCCCGCAGTGCTACATAGTCGGCGAGGCGATCATGTCGACGTTGCCTGTCGTACCGGAATGGGAGCCGGTTCTCGGCTCGCAGCTGACTCGATCCGAGCAGCAGCAATCCGACCCTGACCGGTCCGAGGTCGAGCGTCTGGCGAACGCGCTCGGCCTGCAGCCGCTGCGGTGGCCCCCAACGTGGCCTCCGGACAGCGAGCGAGCGATGCGAGCCGCCACGTATGCCAAGAACATCGGGCGCGGCGTCGCGTTCTCGCTCGCCGCGTTCCGGCAAACCTTCGCGGGCGGGCGCGACATCGGCGACGAGAACACGGTCCTGATCGCCGGCGCCGCTTGCGAGATGCACCCGACCGCGCTGACCAGGGGCATCGAGCTCAAATCCACGTCGCAGGCGCTGCAGACCGCAAACATTCGAGCGCGAACGGCCGGCGTCACAACGCTGCCGACGATCCAGATCGGGAACGACATCTACGACGGCCCAGATGCTCTCCTCCAAGCGACCGCAGCACTCACAAAACAGCAGCCATGAGGGCGAACCGCCTCTACCACCTGATCGTCTCGCGCCAGGGGCTCGAGCCGGCGTTCCTGTCTGACCCCAGCCGCACCGACCGCATCGAGGTCGTGTCGGTTGACGACGGCGAGGTCATCCTGTACTGGGAGGTGGATCCCAAGCAGGCCTCGAAGCTGCTCAAGTTGCTCCGCGCCGACCTCGCCGGCCTAGACGCCGAGGAGTTCTTCGACAAGTGGCTCGACGCCGACGCCCAGGAGGAATAAACGCGATGTCCCCGCTCGAAGCCACCCAGCTAGCGCGCCTGCTGCGACCGGCGGTCGGCGACGAGCGCGTGCTCGCCGCGGTCGCGAGCATTCCACGCGAGCGGTTCGTCCCGGCGGACCAGCGCGGGCGCGCCTACGAGAACGTGGCGCTCCCGATCGGCAGCGGCCAGACGATCTCGCAACCGCTGGTCGTCGCGCGCATGCTCGAGGCCCTGAGCCTCGAGCCGACCGACCGTGTGCTCGACGTCGGGACCGGTTCCGGCTACCACGCCGCGCTGCTGTCGCTGCTCTCCGCTCACGTGTACACGATCGAGCGCCACCGCCAGCTGAGTGCGGTCGCCGAGCGGGCGATCCGCGACCTCGGGATCGACAACGTCACGTTCGTGGTCGGAGACGGGTGGGACGGCCTGCCGAGCGAGGCCCCGTTCGACGCGATCAACGTGGCCGCGGCAACCGGAGACGCGGAGCCGTACGCGCTCGAGCGCCAACTCACCGACGGAGGCCGGCTCGTCCACCCGGTCGGGACCAAGGAGCAGCATCTGCTGCTGACGCGGCGAAGCGGCGATCGCCTAATCCGCCGGCAACTCGAGGCGGTCCAGTTCGTCCCGCTCGTCCACGGTGTCTCCGAATAGACCACCGCTGAGCGGGACCGAGCCGGGGTCCAGCCGACCCCGCATCACCTCGATCGCCACCGGACTCGAGTCGACGAGCACGAACCGCCGCCCCAACCCCCGGCACACCGCGCCGAGCGTCCCCGAGCCGGCGAACGGATCCAGGCACCACGCCCCCGGCCGCGACGAGGCGGCCACCATCCGCCGGATCACGCCCTCGGGCTTCTGCGTCGGGTAGCCGGTCTTCTCCCGGCCGTTGGTGGGAACGATCGTGTGGAACCAGACGTCGGTCGGGCGCTTGCCCCGGGCCGCCTTCTCGGTGCTGACCAGGCCCGGCGCCATGTACGGCTCGCGCTCGACCGCGTCGGCGTCAAAGAAATGCCCCCCCGGGGTCCGCACGTACACGAGGATCGTGTCGTGCTTGGCCGGCCAGCGGCGCCGCGGCTTGGCGCCGTAGTCGTAGCTCCAGATGAGCTCGTTCAGGAACGCATCCCGGCCGAACACCTCGTCGAGCAGCAGCTTGCAGTAGTGCGCCTCGCGGTAGTCGATGTGGAAGTACAGCGTCCCGTGGTCGGCGAGCAGCGCCCGCGCCCGCGAAAGACGCGGCTCCAGAAAACCCATGTAATCGCCGAACGCGTCGTCGTAGCTCAACGACCGGAGCAGCGTCGAGCGATAGCGCCGCCCCCCGAACCCAGTCCGGTCCCCGCCAACCGGGTCCGCCACGACCGACAAGGACCGTCGCGCCTGGGCCCGTCCCGTGTTGAACGGCGGATCCATGTAGATCAGATCGAACGCGCCGTCGGGAAGGCCCGCGAGCACGCCCGCGTTATCGCCGGCCACGACTAGGTCGTCGTCGAGCGTGATCGGGTCCGCGGCGGCCTGAAAACGCACCCGCCGGACGGTATCGACGCCGACGGCGACCCTGGGCGGGTGGGTCCGAATCCGCGCTCTTACGCCCACCTGACTCCACAAAACGCTACGATCGTTGTTCGGTGATCACCAAGCATTACCACGCGCTGCGCAATTCTTCGCTCGGCGTACGGCTCGCGAACTCTTCGATTGGCCGCAGGATCACCCAGTCGCCGCTTAGCGCCCGCATCACGCGCTACACGCTGGGCTCGGTCGTCGCGGCCA
Source organism: uncultured Solirubrobacterales bacterium (assembly GCA_963701945.1). GTDB lineage: Bacteria > Actinomycetota > Thermoleophilia > Solirubrobacterales > Solirubrobacteraceae > Palsa-465. The sequence continues at coordinate 808,531 of CAVPBV010000011.1, forward strand.
CGACCAGCGCGATCGTGTTCGCCGCCCTGTACGTGGCGGGCGTCGGCACGACGACGTGCTCGGTGGTGGCGTTCGTCGCCGGCGCGATCCCCAACTGGATTCTCAACCGCCGCTGGGCGTGGAGAGTCGAGGGTCGCGTGGCGTTCGGGCGCGAGGTCGTCGCATACGTGCTGGTGTCGCTCGTGACGCTGTTCATCACCGCCGAGGCGACCGGCTGGACCCAGCGTCACGTGCAGAGCATCCCGGCGCACCACGGCATCCGGGTCATCCTCGTGACGGCGTCCTACCTCGCGGTGTTCGCGATCCTGTTCGTCGCGCGCTTCGCGGTCTACGAGGTGTGGATCTTCTCGGGCCGCAGCCGCATCCGCGCCGCCTTCCGGTCGCGCACCCAGGTGCGCAGCGCGGCGCGCGCGAACCGCACGCCGTAGCCGAAGTTCCCGCCCTTCTTCGTCCCGGTCGCGTGCACTCCGCGGTCGCGCATCGTCGTCGGCACCTCGCCCAGCCGGTAGCCGTGCAGCGCGGCGCTGATCATCAGCTCAGAGGCCTGGTACTGCGGCTGCTCGAGCACGACGTCCGCGGTCACTTCCGCGCGCATGGCGCGGATCCCGCACGCCGGGTCGGTGACCCGGTGGCGAACGAGCACGCTGATCATCGCGCCGAAGACGAGCACGCCCAGGTGGCGCGTGCGGTCGGTGGTCAACTCGGCGCCGAGTCGCCGGGAGCCTGAGACGAAGTCGGCCTTGTTCGCGAGGATCGGCTCGACCACGCGGGCCAGCTCTTCGGGCTCGTACTGCCCGTCGGCGTCGATCGTCGCGATCACCTTTGCGCCGCGGGCGCGCGCGAGCCAGTAGCCGAGCTTGAGCGCCGCGCCCTGGCCGCGGTTGACGGGGACATCGCACACGAGCGCACCGGCGCCCGCCGCCTTTGAGGCGGTGGCGTCGCGGGCGCCGTCGACGACGACGATCACCTCGAGCTTCAAGCCGGCGGCCTCGCGCGGGATCTCGGCGACCACGCCGGCCACCGTCGGCTCCTCGTTGTAAGCGGGAATCACGATCGCGAGTGGCGCGCCCAGTCCCGGGGGATGCGTCGCCAGGAACGCCATCGCCGCCGACCGCTCCTCGGGCGCGAGGCGGTCGAGCTCGTCTGGCGCGAGCTCGAGTGAACCGCGCTCGCCGGCGCCCGACCGAAGCCCCTCAGACCCGTGGATGGTCGTCACCGGCCACCTCCCGCGCTCACCGGCGCCGCCGGGGCTCCCGCGGCGATCGCGTCGAGGTCCGCCACCGACCACTCCTTCCACACACCGCGCAGACCGGACTCGAGGTCGAACTGTGGCGACCAGCCGGCGGCGTGAGCGCGGCTCGGGTCGACGATCACCGCCGGCATCTCGCCCGGCCGCGCCGGACCGTGCTCGACGGTGAACTCGGCGCCGGTGACCTCGCGCACGGCGTCGACGACCTCGAGCACCGACAGCGACGTCCCCGACCCGATCACGGTCGGGCCCTTCCAGTCCTCGTGGTCGAGTCCGAGCTTGACTGCAGCGATCACGTCGCTCACGTGCACATAGTCGCGCACCTGGCGGCCGTCGCCGTAGATCTCGAACGTCCGGTCGAGCCGGATCGCGCGCATCAGCCGGGCCACAATGCTGTCCTTGGCCTGCATCCCGGGCCCGTACACGTTCGTCAGCCGCAGGCATGCGCACCGCAGCCCGTACGAGGCGGTGTAGGCGGACATCAGCATCTCCGCGGCCGCCTTGGTGGCGCCGTACGGCGTCAGGGGCCGCAGCTGCGCGGTCTCGACGATCGCAGGGGCATCCATCGGGCCGGTGACGGCGTTGGTCGAGGCGAACACCAACGACCGCGCACCCGCCCCGCGGGCCGCCTCGAGCAGCGCGTGCGTACCGGCGACGTTGGTGGTGAAGGTCAGGTCGGGCTGCTCGAGCGAGCGCAACACCGAGGTCACCGCGGCGAGGTGCACGACCGAGTCGATCCCGCCGGCGAACGCGGCCTCGAGCGCATCGAGATCGGCGATGTCCCCGACGACGATGTCGACCTCCGGGTCGGGGTGCGGCTTCAGGTCGATGACACGGACGTGCGCGCCAGCATGCGACAGCTCGGCCACCGCGTGGCGGCCGATGAACCCCGAGCCGCCGGTCACGAGGACACGGCGCCCGTCTAGGCCCGCGCCGGTCACGTCTGGGCCAGCGCGCCTGTGGACGTCTGAGGCAGCTCGCTGGTGGTGGAGCGCCAACTCACCGTCGGCATCACCGCCGCGAGGTCGACGCGGTCCTTGTGCCGCTCGACGACCTCGAACAGGTGGTCGATCAGCGCCATCGACAGCAGCGTCGGCTTTAGCCCGAGGTCAACGAGCGCGGTGTGCTTGGCGTTGTAGTAGTGGTCCTCGGCCTCGACGCGCGGGTTCGCGACCTGCTCGATCGTGGCCTCGCCGGGGAACTCCTCGGCGATCGTCTCGGCGATCTGGCGCACCGACAGATGCTCTGTGAACTGGTTGAACACGCGGAACTCGCCCCGGTCGGCCGGGTTCTCCGCGGCGAGCCGGATACATTCGACGGTGTCCACGATGTTGATCAGGCCGCGCGTCTGCGATCCGTTTCCGTAGACGGTCAGCGGATGGCCGAGCACCGCCTGGATCACCATCCGGTTGAGCACCGTGCCGAACACGCCGTCGTAGTCGAAGCGCGTGCTCAGCCGCGGGTCGAGCTTGGTCTGCTCGGTGTCGGCGCCGTACACGACCCCCTGGTTGAGGTCGGTGGCGCGCATCCCCCAGATGCGGCACCCGAACTCGATGTTGTGGCTGTCGTGCACCTTGGACAGGTGGTAGAAGGAGCCGGGCCGCTTCGGGTACAGAACGCGGTCCTTGCGGCCGTTGTGCTCGACCTCGAGCCACCCCTCCTCGATGTCGATGTTGGGCGTGCCGTACTCGCCCATCGTCCCGAGCTTGACCAGGTGGATGTCGATATCGATGTCGGCGATGGCGTACATCACGTTGAGGTTGCCGACGATGTTGTTCGTCTGGGTGTAGATGCAGTGGGCCTGATCGATCATCGAGTACGGCGCGGCGCGCTGCTCGCCGAAGTGGACGATCGTGTCCGGCCTGAAGTCACCGACCATGTTGTGGACGAACGCCGCGTCGCACAGGTCCCCGACGTACGACTTGATCGTCTTGCCGCTGACCTCCGTCCAGGCCGCGAGCCGCTCATCGAGCGTCGCGATCGGCACCAGGCTCTCGACGCCCATCTCGTCGTCGTAACCACGACGCGCGAAGTTGTCGTTGACCGCCACCTCGTGGCCAAGAGCCGAGAGGTGCAGCGCGGTCGGCCACCCGAGGTATCCGTCACCGCCAAGAACCAAGATTTGCATGTAGCCGCTCCATTGCCTGGCGTGTTCGACTGGGGGGATTGAGCGCTCTCGGGCCCGACTAGGCGGCGCATCATTAGGCCAGGTTCCAGGCAAGACCTGGCCCGCGAGCGCACGAGGATAGCCGACGAGCCGTACGCGAGACGTAATAGCCCTGCCGCAGCGGCTCTCCGCGCGACCTCACAGATTAGAGGATGCTCACTTGAGAGGAGGCCCGCTCCTACTGCTACCGTCCGCGCGGCCGCCTTGTCTGAGCAGACCATAGACGCACCCTCGATCGAGGTTCCGGATCGCCCGCCACGCGAGACCGACCGCCGCGCCGATGCTGAGTGGCGCGAGTTGGCCTACCGCTATCGCTGGCTCCTGACCGCCGTCGGCCTGCTGCTCGTCTCGCTCGCGATCGTCCTCTACGCGCGCACCCGCCCGGGCTATGACCCGTACGGGTGGCTCGTGTGGGGGAAGCTGACGCTCCACCTGGCGCTTGACACCAACGGCGCGCCGTCGTGGAAGCCGCTGCCGTACCTGTTCACGGTGCCGTACGCGCTCGTCGGCCACTACGCGCTGTGGCTGTGGATGGTGACCTCGGTCGCGATCTCGCTGAGCGGGCTGATCTTCGCGTGGCGAATCGCCTTCCGCCTGACCTACTCGCGCCCGGAGCGCCGCTACGCCTCGTACGTGGCCGGGCTGTTCGCGGCCGGGTTCGTGCTGGCCATGCAGGACCCGGTCGGTAACTTCAATTACACCCACTACATCTTGAGCGCCGAGTCCGACACGATGATCGTGTCGCTCTGCCTGCTGGCGATCGACCTGCACCTGTCCGGGCGCCACAAGGCCGCGTTCTGGATCTGGTGGCTTGCATCCCTCGGGCGGCCCGAGGTGTGGCCGTTCTACGGGCTCGCAGGCGTGTGGCTCTGGTGGAAGCAACCGAGCTACCGCTGGTGGCTGTACGGCTCCCTGTTCGCGCTCGCCTTCCTGTGGTTCGGGATTCCCGGCCTGACGTCCAAGAGCCTTCTGACCGCCGGCAACGTCGCCGAGAACTCGCCGCGCGAGATCCACGGCAACAAGATCACCGGTGTGATCACCCGGTTCCACGAACTGCTCCCGAACACGATCTGGCTGCTCGCCGTGCTGACGGTGGCCTGGGCCGCCTGGCGCCGGCGAATCACGATTCTCGTGGTCGCCGGCGGAGCGCTCCTGTGGGTCCTGATCGAGATGGCGTTCGCACTCCACGGGTTCCCGGCGGTGCCGCGCTACATGTTCGAAGCCGGCGCGGTGGTTGGGATCCTCGCGGCGGTGTTCATCGGGCGGATCGTCCATGAGCTCCCCGGGCTCCTGTCTTCGCTGGCCAACCGGGTCGCCGGGGGGGTGGGCGGGGGGCCAATCCCCGCTCGGCTGGCCACTGCCCTTGGCACCTGGGGGACCGTGCTCGCCGTCGTGATCGTGTCGGGGTCGATGCTGGGCGCCGCCCACCGCCAGGAGCGGCTCGAGCGCACCGACCTGCGCGCGCAGCGCGCGCGGACCGTCCTGATCGGCCGCCTGTCGGGCGTGGTCAAGACGCTCGGCGCCTCGAACATGTTCGCCTGCGGTCAGCCGAACATCCCAATCGAGTACCAGAGCGTGTTCGCCTGGTACGCCGGCGTCAAGACCGGCGTGCTGTACGTGAGCCGCCCGTACATCGCCAAGCACCCACACCCGCTGGTCAACATCTATCCGATCGCCGGCGCGGGCTGGAAGGTGTTCCCCAGTCTGGTCGATCCGGCCCATGCCGCGGCCTGCAAGCGGATGGTCCTCGTCTACCACGGCTGATCGCGCCGTGCGCTCCCGGCGCAAGGCCGCCGGTCGCAGACGCCGCGCGGTAGCGGGCGTCACGCTCGTCGCGCTGGTCGTCGTTGTGGTGCTGGTCACGGCGCCCGGCAAGTCCGCGCCGCCGCCGCTGCCGCTGCCGGGCATCGGCCAGCCCGCCAAGCCCGGCGATCCGTTCGCGTATGTCGCGAGCCGTGAATCGGCCTTCGTCGCGCGGGCGATCGCAGGGAGCGACCACGTGCTGTTCACCAAGAGCCCGGGAGGAGCGCCGGCCACGGCGGCGCGCGTGGCGGCGTGGCGGGGGCTGATCGACCAGGCCGTCGCCGGGACCAACATCGACCCGAACATCCTCGAGGGGCTCGTGTTCGTCGAGAGCGCCGGCCGTCCCGACGTGATCGTCGGCTCAGACCCGGCGAACGCCTCGGGGCTCACCCAGATCCTCGCCTCGACCGGCCAGTCGCTGCTCGGGATGAACATCAACCTGTCCCGGAGCCGGCAGCTGACCGCGAAGATCGACGACGCCGCGGCTGTTGGACGAGCCGGACTCGTGGCGCGCCTCGAGCGCCAGCGCGCGCAGATCGACGACCGCTTCGACCCCCGCAAGGCTCTCGCCGCGACCGTCCGCTACCTCCAGATCGCCGAGCAGCACTTCGGGCGCCTGGATCTGGCGGTCGAGAGCTACCACATGGGGATCGGGAACCTCCAGAACGTGCTGAATGACTACGACGACGGCAAGCCGGTGCCGTACGCGCGGCTGTACTTCGACACCGCTCCCGACCATCATGGGAGCGCGTACAACCTGATCTCCGGGTTCGGCGACGACTCCTCGCTGTACTACTGGCGCGTGCTCGGCGCGGAGCGGGTCATGCACCTGTACCGGACCGACCCCGCCGAGCTGAACCTGCTCAGCTCGCTCCAGACCGACGTCGACTCCAACGAGTACGTCCTGCACCCGCCCGATGAAGTGCACCCGTTCGCGACCCCGGACGCGCTCGACGACGCCTACGCGCAGCGGACCATCCTGCCCCTGCCGTCGAACGCGCGGGCGCTCGGGCTCGCGTACGACCCGGGGATCGGCTCGGTCGCTCCCCAGCTGCACGTTTCCCCCGCGCTGTACCGCGGCCTTCGCGGCCCGGCGCTCGATCTGCTGATCGAGCTGGCCGCCCGCGTTCGCGCGCTGTCAGGGGGCTTGGCGCCACTGATCGTGACGAGCGCGGTCAGCGACGAGCGCTACCAGCAACAGCTCGGTTTCACCGACCCGCCGGCCGCCGCCGGGTGGTCGTTCACGATCGCCCGCCGGTACGTCAAGCCCGCGCAAGCGGCGGCATTCCAGGCGATGCTCGACCGCCTCCAAGCGCTCGATGTGATCGCGTGGCAGCGATTCCCGTCCGAGATCGAGATCACAGTCGCGTCCGACGCCTCGCAGGTACTCGTGCACGGCCCCTGAAGTCCGGTCTGAGCGGGTAGTTTCTGGCCACCATGCCGGGCATCGTCCGTACCCCCGACGACCTGCTCACGCGTCTTCCGGACTTCCCGTTCAAGCCGAAGTACCGGAAGTACGCCGGGCTGCGGTTGGCACACGTCGACGAGGGTAAGGGCCCGCCCGTGGTGTTCCTCCACGGCGAGCCCACCTGGTCGTTCCTGTGGCGCAAGGTGATCCCACCCGTGAGGGACGCCGGCTACCGCTGCATCGCGCCCGACCTCCCCGGCTTCGGGCGCTCGGACAAGCCGATCGACATCGAGTGGTACACATACGACCGCCACACCGAGAGCGTCGCGACCCTGTTCTCGGAGCTCAAGCTGCACGACGCGACGATCGTCGTGCACGACTGGGGCGGCCCGATCGGGCTGCGCGTCGCGATCGAGCAGCGCGACCGAATCGGGAGCATGATCGTGCTCGACACCGGCCTGTGGACCGGGTACCAGAAGATGACCGACGCCTGGCTGGCGTTCCGCGAGCTTGCCCAGCGCAGCGAGGACCTGCCGATCTCGTTCCTGATCCGCGCCGGGTGCAAGGTGCCGCTCGCCCCGAGCGTGATCGCCGCGTACGAGCGGCCGTTCCCCAACCCGGCGTCGAAGGCTGGCGCGCGGGCGTTTCCGCTGATCCTGCCCACCACCCCGCAGATGCCCGGCGCCGCCACCGGCCAGCGCGTGCTCGACGCGCTCGGCAGCGACCCCCGGCCCAAGCTGATCATCTGGGGCGAGGGCGACCCGATCCTCCCGCTCGAGAGCGGCTGGCGCTTCGCCCGCGCGATCGGCGCCGAGGTCGACCACGTGATCCGCGGCGTCGGCCATTACCTGCAGGAGGACGCCGGGGCGCAGATCGGCCGTATGATCGCCGGCTGGCTGAAGCGAAACGTGCCCGCCAAGCGATGACGGACGCGACCCGGACAGCCGCCGACCGATGACCGACGCGATCCGCACCCCCGACGAGCTCCTGTCTGACCTCCCGGACTTTCCGTTCGAGCCGTCCTACCGGCAGTTCGACGGGTTTCGGCTGGCCCATATCGACGTCGGCGAGGGGTCGCCGGTCGTTTTCCTCCACGGCGAGCCGACGTGGTCGTTCCTGTGGCGGCACGTGATCCCACCCGTCCGGGATGCCGGCTTCCGGTGCATCGCGCCCGACCTGGCGGGGTTCGGACGCTCGGACAAGCCGATCGACATGGACTGGTACACCTACGACGCGCACACGGCGAGCGTGACCGCGCTGGTTGCCGAGCTCGACCTCCACGACGTCACCGTCGTCGTGCACGACTGGGGCGGCCCGATCGGGCTACGGGTCGCGGTCGACAATCCGGAACGGATCGCGCGCGTGGTCGTGCTCGACACGGGCCTGTTCACCGGGCATCAGCCTATGACCGAGGCCTGGATGGCGTTTCGGGCGTTCGTCGAGCGGACCGAGGACCTGCCGGTCGGGTTGCTCGTCCGTCGCGCGTGCCTCAACGACCCGGGCGATGAGGTGATCGCCGCGTACGACGCGCCGTTCCCCAACGCCGCGTCGAAGGCCGGCGCACGCGCATTCCCGCTGATGCTGCCTCTGACCCCCGACGCCCCGGGAGCCGAGGCCGGGCAGCAGGTGCTCGACGCGCTCCGCTCGGATTCCCGCCCCAAGCTGTTCCTGTGGGCGGACTCAGACCCGGTGATCCCGCTCGAGACCGGCCAGCGGTTCGCCGCCGCGCTCGGTGGCCAGATCGACCACGTCATCGCCGGCGCGTCGCACTTCCTCCAAGAGGACGCGGGCCCCGAGATCGGGTCGCTGATCGCCTCCTGGCTCGCCTCGAACCCCTAGGCGCACCGGAGCCGGCTCGAGAAAGCGAACGCATAGTTCGTTTTCTCGAGCCCGCCTAAGAACTAGGCCGCGTCCCGCGCCGGCTCGTCGGGCACCGCCACCGGGACGGCGGGGCCGTCGTACTGCTGGGCCATCCGGGCGGTGTACGCAGCGCGCGCGTTCGGGTCGGCGCTGATCAGAAGGCGATCGGCGTTCGTGATCCGGTTGATCGTCTCGCTGAACTTGCGCGGCATCAGTGCGTTCATGCGCACGACGGCGGCCATATAGCGGGGCACGTACTGCTCGAAGCGCCCGGTCTGCAGAAGCTCGACGATCGCGTTGGCGACGTCCTCGGGCTCGGGCGTCTTGAAGCCGCGGGCCTGCTTGACGCCGGAGTAAAGCTCGGTGTTGACGCCGATCGGCAGCACCTGGTGGACCTCGATGCCGGAGCCAGAGCCGCGGAGCTCGGCGCGCATCGCTTCCGTAAGGCCGACGACGGCGTGCTTAGTCGCGCAGTACGTGGCGCCGCCGGGGAACCCGCCCTTGCCGGCGATCGAGGCGAGCTGGACGATGTGGCCCCGGCCGCGCGGCCGAAACCGCTGGAGCGCGAGCTTCGAGCCGATGATCACGCCCATGACGTTGATGTCGACGAGCTTGTTAGTGGCCGGGTCGGCCTCGTCGACGAACGGCCCGACCGGCATGATCCCGGCGTTGTTGACGAGCACGTCGAGCGGCCCGAGGCGGCTCTCAACGGCGTCGAGGAACTCGGTGAAGCTGGCCTGATCGGTGACGTCGAGCGGCAGGCCGATCGTGTCCGACCCGAGTTCAGACGCAGTCCGCTCGGCCAGCGGGCGGTCGATGTCGCCGATCGCCACCCGCGCGCCCTTGGCGATCAGCGCGGCCGCGGTCGCCCGTCCGATCCCACGGCCCCCTCCGGTGATCGCAACCACCTGCCCATCCAGTGATCGCAGTGTCTTTGCCATTTTCGCAGTCCTCCTCGTGGTGTAGCCCAGCACGCTACCGGGCACAGGACTGGCTGACTAGCCAGTCGACTACTAAGGGTATCCTGAAATGGATGGCTTTCTTCCGCTACGACGGCCACGAGCTCGCCTACACGATCCACGGCAAGGGACCACGGACGACGATCCTGATGCCGGGCCTGCTGCTCTCCCAGAAGATGCAGACGCCGCTCGCCACTGACCTCGCCGCCCACGGCAACCGCGTCGTCACGTTCGACTTCCTCGGCCACGGTGCATCGGACCGGCCCCAGGAGATGTGGCGCTACTCGATCGCCGAGTTCGCGCGCCAGGCGCGCGCCCTGCTCGACCATCTCGAGCTCGAGCAGGCGGTCGTCGGCGGGACCTCGCTCGGAGCCAACGCCACGCTCGAGCTGGCCGCGATCGCGCCCGAGCGCCTGCGCGGGATGCTGATCGAGATGCCGGTGCTCGACAACGCGATTCCGGCCTGCGCGGCCGCGTTCACGCCACTGCTGTTCGCGCTCACGTTCGGCGAGCCGGCGATGAAGCTTCTGGCCCTCGGCGCCCGGTCGGTGCCGCGCCAGCTGGTCCCGTTCACGGCCGAGCTCGTGCTCGACTGGATCGCGCAGGACCCGGGGCCGAGCGGCGCCGTCCTCCAGGGGATCCTGTTCGGGCGGACCGCGCCCGAGCGGTCGGTGCGCCAGACGTTCCAGGCGCCGGCGCTTGTGATCGGCCACCCACGCGACCCCGTGCATCCGTTCTCCGACGCCGACCAGCTCGCAGCCGAGCTCCCCAACGCCCGGCTGATCGATGCCAACTCGATCGTCGAGCTGCGGGTCAAGCCGGCGCGGCTCACGGCCAAGATCGCCGAGTTCGTGGAAGAGTGCTGGGATGGATCCGGCAACGGGCGAGGGAAGCGGCGCCCGCGCGCAGCCCCCGCCTGACCGGACCCTGTCGGGCGTCGAGGTTCGGCCTGAGCCGCTCGACTCGCCGGTGGCGCGCCGGCTACACCCGCATCCCGTGCTTCGGCGCGTACGCGGCGTCTCCGACGAGCATCTGCTTCGAGAAGCACCTCACTTGCTGAAAAAGCCGCCATGGTGGCCGCGGCTTTTCCAGCACGGTCAACCAAAGGCCGGGGTGGACACGGTCAGCGCGGCGGCGGCGGTCCGGGCGGGTCGACGATGTCCCGACCCGTCGGCCGAAGCTCCGAATCGAGCTCCAGCTGCCAGTAGTACCGCGTAAACGTCACGCCCGCCCGGAACTCCCCCACGTGCGGCTCGATCTCCTCGCCGCGTGCCATCCGCACGATCAGCTCGGGGTACGTGCGACCGGGCAGCGCGGCGTACATGGGCGCCGGGAAGGCGCCACCGAAGCGGGTGTTCACGTCGGTGATCCCCAGGCCGATCTCGCGATCCCGGAACGCCTGAATGGTGGCTGGGCCACGGACGCCCAACGCCTCCGCCACCCGCCGGCCGAGGTCGATCAGCTCTGGATCGGCGATCACCGTGCCCTTGATCGACTCGCCGCCGCGCGACTCGATCATCGTGCGCGGGATCGCGTTCAGGCAGCATCCGCTCAGGTCGCACAGCACGTCCATCGAGAACTCGGGGCCGTCCATGAGCTTCTGCACCATCGCGGGCTCGCCGATGTAGTCGACGAAGAACTCGGCGGCGCGCGCGTCGTCGGCGCGGTGGATCGAGCGCGCGCCCGAGCCCCAGCGCGGCTTGACCATCACCGGATACCTCGAGACCGGCTCGCCCGGGTAGGACCGTCGGCGGCGAGGGAAGACCGAGCCGCGACAGCAGCAGGTGGGTCTCGTACTTGTCGAACGTCGACCGCGCGATATCCGGGTCGGGCACGAACGCAGGCAACTCGCCCGCCGCCCGGGCATCAGCCAGAACGTCCAGGTCGAGATCCGTGAGGGGCACGACCGCGCCCACCCCGAACTCGTCGCACAACGCCCTCAAAGCGGGCACGTACTCCGAAGAGTCGATCCGCGGCACCGCGCGGCGATGGTGCGCGGCGTACTGGGCCGGCGCGAGCGGGTTCGGGTCGGCGGCGACCACCGTGGCGTGCTGGGCGAACGCCGACACGATGTCGTACCGCTTGCCGACGCCCGTGAGCAGGACCGCTACGGAGCCGGGGGCGCCCATCCGCCTCGCTCTCCCTTGTAGATCCCCTCGCCGCCGAGGACCATCCGCACCGTCCGGGCCAGGATCGTCAGATCGAGTCGCAGCGACCGGTGCTCGACGTACCACAGGTCGAGCTCGATCCGCTCGGGCCACGGCAGCGACGCGCGGCCGTTGACCTGGGCCCAGCCGGTGATCCCCGGCTTGACCGCCAGGCGCCCGCGCTGGCGCTCGGTGTACTGCTCGACCTGCACCGCCAGTGTCGGCCGCGGGCCGACGATCGACATCTCGCCGCGCACCACGTTCCACAGGTTCGGGAGCTCGTCGAGCGAGTAGCGGCGCAGGAAGTTGCCGAGCCGCGTGATCCGCGCGTCTCCCTCGGCGATCGCCAGGCCGGCGCCGGTGAATTCGGCGCCGTGGACCATCGTCCGCAGCTTGTAAATCGAGAACGGCCGTCCGTCGAGACCCACCCGCGTTTGCGTGTAGATCGGATGGCCGCGCGACTCGAGCCGAATCGCAACGGCGAGCGCCGCGACCACCGGGGCCGTCAGAGCAGCACCCACGCCACCGAGAACAACGTCCAGGACCCGCACATAACCATCCGTCATCGGGTGCCCTCCGCCGGCTCCCACCCCGCCGCCGTGCCGTGCACGAGCCAGTCCCACAGCCCGGCAGCCAGCGACGCGGTCGTGAGTACGTAGTAGCGCGCGATCAGCAGCACTCGCGCGTGCACCACCCCGGCGAGCGCCGCTCCCACGAGCACCGCGAGCTGGAGCGCGAGCGCCAGCCAGTACACCCAGCCCTGACCGAGCAGCAGGATATTCGCCACGAACGCGATCACGTGCAGGAACGGCGTGAGGTAGCGGAGGATCCGGTGCGAGACGATCATGAACGCGTACGTCACGCCGTAGCCACGAGGGGAGAGCATCCCGCCGCGTATGACGATCGGCCACGTGTGACTCATCATGCGGCGCTTGCGGGCGAACTCGCCTTCGAGCGTCGGGACCATCTTCTCGCTCGCCTGCGCCTCGCGGACGGCGAGCGCCAGCCACCCGCGCTTGACCATGTTGAACGGGAACGACAGGTCGTGGCCCATGATCGGGTCGACTACCAGGTAGGACTCGCGCCTCGTGGCGTAGATCGCGCCGTTGCCGCCGGTGACCGATCTGACGCGCGACTCGAGCGCGCGCAGCGCGAGCTCGTAGCGCCAGTACAGGCCCTCCTGGTTTGACCCCGTCGCGGCATCCACGAGCTGTACCTCGCCGCACACGTAGCCGACGCGCGCATCGCTGAACGGCGCCACCAGGCGGCGGAGCGCGTCCCGCTCCCAGGTCACGTTTGCGTCCGAGAACGCCACGATCTCGCCGCTGGCTCGCTCGACGGCGGCATCCTGGGCGCGGATCTTTCCCCCGCGCGGTAGCTCGAGCACGACGTCCGCCCCCGCCGAGCGAGCCCGCGAGGCGGTCTCGTCTACAGAACCGTCGCTCGCCACGATCACCTCGATCAGCTGTGCCGGGTAGTCGAGCGCCCGGATGTTCGCCACGCGCTCGGCGATCACGTCCTGCTCGGCGTACGCGGCGACGATCACCGACACGGAGGGCAGCTGGTCGTCGGGCGCCGGGCGCGCGCGACGGCGCGCACCCGGTCCGTGGTCGCGGACCGCCGCCAGGAGCCCGAGCAGCACGGGATAGCCGACGTGGGCGTAGACAATCAGGCCGACCGAAAGCCAGAACACGATCGCGACGATGATCACCGGGGCTATCCAACCAACTCTCGGTAAAGCGCGAGGGTCTGCCGGGCCGCCTCCTGCCATGAGTACGGCCCCGAGGCGGCGGTCAGCGCCCCCCAGGCGAGCCCCTCGCGCTCCTGGGGATCGCCGAGCAGCCCCGACAGAGCCTCATGAAGCGCACCCGCGTCTCCGGGCGGCACCAGACGAGCGGCGCTCGCCGCCGCGACCTCACCGAAACCGCCCACGTCGCTGAGCACCGTCGGCTTCCCGAACGCGAGCGCGGTCGCGAGCACACCCGACTGGTCGAACCGTTCGGTCCGCGAGTACGGCAGCACGACGACCTCAGCGCGGCGGAAAAACGCCGGCAGCTCGGCATCGGATACGTAGCGGGGCACGAACCGGACGTTCGCGGGCGCACGCGCCCGGAGCGGCTCGATCGGCATCCGAGGCCGGCCGACGATCCACAACTCCGCGTCCTCGATCCCGCGCCAGGCATCGAGCAGCACGTCGAGACCTTTGTAGGGGCGGAGCAGGCCGAAGAACAGCACGACCGGCGACTGCACCTCGCTGAGCTCGCCGGGCAACCCCTGCTCGTCTGTCCGAACCGTTAGGTGCTTGAACGCGCCGTGGGGGATCACGCGCACCTTGGCCGCTTCGACCCCCAGCTCGGACACGAGCAGCTCTCGCCCGTAGGCCGAATGCACGACGATCGCATCGACCGCGTCGTAAAGCCCCCGCTGAAACCGGGCCTGCCCCGGGCGGGGCTCGCGCGGGAGCAGGTCGTGCGCGGTCAGCACGATCGGCCGGCGCGGCAGCAGGTAGCGGTCGACCGCCTGGACCGGGAGCCATTGGAAGTGGACGACATCAGCCGACGAAGCGATGCCGCGGTAGCGCAGCATGTCGGGCACGTGCTCAGCCAGCTTCGCGGCGAGCCGCGCTCGCGACCCCGCGGCACCGCGGGCATGCCGGTAGAACAACTCGTGGACCGCGTAGCCGTCGGGCTGCGGAGCCTCCCCGTAGGCAAACCGGCTCGTGAACAGCTCGACGCTCGCGCCGGCGCTGGCGAGCGCGCTCGCCAGCGCGTGGTCGTACGGCAGCGTGTACGCCGAAGGGTCGACGAGGTGTACGCGCATCAGCGGCCGCGTGGCGCGTCGTCGAGCGGCCGGCCCGCCAGCCGGGCGATCCGACGCGCGGTCACCCGCGTGTCGCTGGCTCCGAGCGCGTGGACACGCGCGCGCCCGTCCCGCGCCAGCCGGCGCACCGCGGGCGCGAGCGCCGACAACGGCGGCTCGCCGGGCCGGCGGCTGAGGACGTCGCCGACGGCACGCAGTGGGTGGTGCACGACCAGCGCGACGAGCGCCGCGGCCCGCGCGGCGATCCCGTCGTCCTCGCGGTAGTCGATCTGGAGCGCGCCGGCGATCTCGAGATTCGGGAACTCCGGCCGGGCGGCCGCCTCGACCCGCGCGCCGTCGAGCGCGCGCGCGTACTCGACCAGCGGATCGCCTCGGGCGGGGAACCGATCGGCGACGAACACCACCTCGGAGGCCGTCCTCGGACCGCGCCCGGCGGGCCGGTTCGAGAGCACGAGCCCGGCGAGCTCGTCGGCCGACAGCAGCGCGTCGATGGCCAGGTAGCGGCCTCGCTCGAGGCGTCCGGCGCTTACCGCCGGCGCCCCGCGCTCCCGCGAACCCGGACCCGAACCCGCTGCCCCGTCGGCATCCGAATCCCGCGTGCGCTGGAGCGCGCGCCCGACCGCCCGCGCCACCGCCGGCTCGGGCTCGAACCCGTCGTAGCGGCGCGCCAGCCAGGCACGACCCGCCGCGTACCCCCGCCACTGCTTCCGCAGCTCCCTGAGCGTCGCCCGGTAGCGGTGCTCGACCTGCGCGCCGCGCCGGAGCTCGAGCTTCCAGCCCGCCCGCTGAAGGCGCCAGCTGAAGTCCGTGTCCTCGGCGGCGCGGACGCCCTCGTAGAAGCCGCCGACCTCCTCGAACGCCTTGCGCCGCACGAGCAGGTTGGCCGCGACCGCGCGCGGGCGGTACGGATGCTTCAGATGCGCCTCCTGGGAGAGGAAGCTCCGCGCCGACCCGTAGCGCGCCGCGAGCGTGTCGCCTTCGAGCAGCGGCACGACCTCGCCCGCGAGCGCGCCGACGTCGTCGGCGACGGGGACCGCGAAGTAGGCGTCGAGCAACCACCGCGGAGCTCGGCAGTCGGCGTCGAGGAACAGGATCCACTCGCCATGCGCGCTCGCCGCCCCCACATTCCGGGCGTGCGCCGGCGAGCGCTCGCCGGTCGCGCGGATCACCGCGACGCCTCCGCGCGCCACCGCCAGACCGGAGTTATCGGCGAGGATGAGTTCGTCGCCGACGCGCAGATCGAGCGCCAGCAGCGCGTCGATCGCCGCCTGGGCGGCGTACTCGTCGCCGGCGAACGGCATCACCACGCTGACCTCAGGCCGGCTCACGGGCAATCCCTCGTCGGGCCCGCGCGAGCAGCACCCTCGCCTGCTCGATCTCCGCCCCATGGGCAAACCCGGTCGCGAGCAGCACCAGCGGCATCGCCGCCAGTACCGCAGCCCGGCTCACCAGCCCCACCAGCCCATGCGTCGGCAGCAATAGCTCGCCAGCCACCGACAGACCCCCGAGGACGACCGTGAGCTGGGCCAGCCGCAACCATTCGAACGACGCCGCGAACGCCCGGCGGGTCAGCAGGTGCATGAACCCGATCATGACCACGTACGCCCCGCACAGGGCGATGCCGGCGCCGGCAATCCCGAGGGGCGGTACGAGCAGCACGATCATGGCGACGTTGACGATCAACCCTGCGAGCGCGGCCGGGAAGTTACGCGTCGTCACCTTGGCCCGGCCGGCGATCACGAGGAACACCACCCACAGTCCGTACATCGCCCAACCGAGCGCCACCCATGGCAGCGCCTTGTATGCATCGAAGTACGCGGGCGCAGCGAGCAGGCGCAGGACCCAGCGGCCGAGCAGGGCGAGCCCCGCGACGACCAGGCCGCTGACGAGCAGGTAATAGGTGGTCACAAGTCCATACAGTCGTGACGCCTCGGCATCATCGCGGACCGAGTAGGCGAGCGGCGGCCACGCGTACTGGAACGCGCGCACGATGAACGCGACCGCGCCGGCGAGTTTGACCGCGATCGAGTACAGACCCGCCTGCTTTGGGCCGGTCACCCCGTGGTGAAAGATGTAGTAGCGGTCGACGATGCTGAGCGCGTACACGGACGCCTCCGCGGGGACGGTCGGCAGCCCGAACCGGAACAGCACCCCGTGTGTCTCCACACCGGCGTGCCGGCGCGGCCGCAACCGCTCGCGCATCGACCACCACACTCCGAGCAGCACGACCGTCGAGGCGCCGTAGTTGCCGAGCAGGAGCCCCTTGGCACCCTCCCCGAGCACGACCACGAGCACCACCGAGGCGGCGATCGTGAGCCCGACGTTGATCAGCGTCGCGGTCGCGTACGCGCGCAGGCGCTCGTCGACGCGAAGCAGCGCGTAGGCCATCTCGAGGTTCGTGAATGCCCACAGGCCGAGGATCGCGATCCGGAAGATCGCCGGATCGCGGTAGCCGAGGACGATCTTCGACAGCGGCGCCGCGAACACCGCGAGCACGATCGAGGAGATCGTGGTTGTTAGCAGCAGGAAGCCCATCGCGCGGCGGGCCAGGGAGTCGCGGCGTTCCTGATCGGCGTCCGAGTAATAGAAGCGCAGGAACGACTCGATCATCCCGAAGCGCACGAGGATGCTGATCAGGATCACCCCGTTGCCGAGCAGCTCGACGACCCCGTAGCCGGCGGGGTTGATGTACCGGGTGTACACCGGCAACAGGAGCACGGCGATGAACTTGGAGACCACGTCGGCGACCTGATAGGCAGCCAGCGAGCTCACGAGACGCTTCAGGTAAGCGGTCACGACGGCAAACGGTACGGCTCGTCCAGATGGCTAAAACGCGCCCGTGCGCGAATGCTTACGGGCCCGGCTTCGCGGTGACCGGGAACACTCCCTCCGAGCCCGGGCACAGATACGGCGCTCCATTGGTCCCCCGCACCATGTCGAATACGAATCCGGTGCCGCCGCCGGGCGGGAACACCTTTGCCTTAGGGGCATAGAACTGCCCGCTGTCGCAGAAGCCTCCGTCGACGTAGGTGTAGGCGACGAACGCGCGCTTGCCGTGAGATACGACCACGGTCCTCACGGGAAAGCTCTTCTCGTGGTGGAAAGCAGAGGTGATCACATGACCGTTCGCGGCGAGCAGTTGCACGCGGGCGAACCCGCGCAGGCGGCACGTGGCTCCCTTGTTCTTGAACGCGAGCTGCCAGTACCGGTGGCCGGTGGCGCCCTGGAAGCCGACGAACTTGAGCGTGAGCTGCGAGGACTTGCAGGGCGGAGCCGACGCCCCGAGTCCCACGGCGGGCAGCGCAAACGCCACCGCGCACGCGGCCAGGACCACCACGAACAGCAACCGACGGCGCGCTCTCAAACGGGACCTCACCGCGATACTACCTGCCAAATCCGGTTCATCAGGGGCGCGTAGGCAGGATCGTGACGGTATCGCGCGCGGTGATTGCCGGCCCCGGCGGAATATGCGCCGGGAAGTAGCCGGTGTCGCACGCGGCGTCGGTCACGTCGAGCCCGACGAGGTACGTGCCCGCCGGCGCTGGCCGACCGTTGATCTTCCCGTCCCAGATCGCCTGCTGGCCCTTCCACGGCGTCAGGAAGCTCTTGACCAGCCGGGGCCCGCCGGGCAGGTCGGTGCGGTAGATCCGGATCGTCCCGCCGCGCTGCTCGTTGCCTTTGTAGTGGATCGTCACGCGCGTGCCGTCGGAGCCCGGAATGAGCGACGGTGTCACGCTCGTGATCACCGGGTGGGGTGGGACGGTCTTGACCTTGACAGTCTGGTTCGAGGCGTCCAGGTCGACCGTACGGCCCTGATGAATCAGCGAGACCCTGAAGTAGTACGTGCCGTCCGGCGCCACCTGCCCGTCGTCCTCACGTCCGTTCCAGTGGAATACGCCGTCGGGGATGCGCACGTCTTTGCGCATGTGGCGGCCGCTCGCAACCGTGCGGACGATGTCGCCGTCCTGATCCACGACCGACACGATGACGGTGTCCGCCCTGTGCTGGAGGTAGAACGAGATCGTCGTCGAGGCGCTGCTCTTGCCCGAGCACCGCACGCCGTGGAGCGGATCGATCACGCCCGGCACCGGCCGCGGGAAACCCTGGATCAGCGGCGTCGTCACCTTCAGGTGCTGGGTGATGAAGAACGCTGCGATCGTCGCCGCGACCAGCATCGCGAACGCGCTGGTCGAGAGCCTGTTCACATCCTCAAGACTGCCACGTTCGGGATCTCGAACTCGTGGAACGCGTCGAGACCCCGGGGATCGCGGCTACACAGCATCACGCGGATGCTGCCGCCGTGGCAGACGGCCAGCGCGGGGAGTTCTGCGGTGGCGTGGATGTCCTCGAGCGCGGCGCTGACGCGATCGAGCTGGTCCTGGAGCGACTCCCCGCCAGGGAAGCGGAACGTGGCGCCGGCCCGCATCCACTTGGCGTAGCCCTCGGGGTCGTCGCGCTCGATCTCGATGAACAGGTGGCCCTCCCAGTCGCCGCGATTGGCCTCGCGCAGCCGCGGGTCGAGGCGCACCGCGAGCC
Organism: uncultured Solirubrobacterales bacterium; assembly: GCA_963701945.1. Taxonomy (GTDB): domain Bacteria; phylum Actinomycetota; class Thermoleophilia; order Solirubrobacterales; family Solirubrobacteraceae; genus Palsa-465. Next base: position 827,480 of record CAVPBV010000011.1, read on the forward strand.
CGATCTTCGCGCCGACGATCTCCGCGGTCTCGCGCGCCCGGCTGAGGTCAGACGACCACAGCGAGCGGATCGGCTCGGTTTCGGCGGCAATCCGCTCGGCCAGCTCGTGCGCCTGGGCGCGACCGGCGTCGTTCAACGGCGTGTCGCGGAAGCCCTGAAAGCGGATCGGCGGAACGTTGTCGTTGGTCTGCCCGTGACGTGCGAGCAGGACGCCGTCGAGCGGCGACCGCGCCGGGGTGCTCACTGTCCGCCCACGCCGAGCGTGTCCGAGCGCAGCCCGAGCCGGAGCGTTTCGAGCGCGAGCACCTCGCTGGGCGGGATGTTGCTCAGGTTGACCTCGGGCCCGAACCGGCGGACGAACCACACCTGCTGATCCTTGCGCGGCGCGTCGAACATGATCTGGCCGGGGGCGATCTCGTGCACGATCTCACCGATCAGGCCCTCGCGGACCTCGCCGTCGGGCCGGAAGATCCCGGCGGTGCCGGCCTCGCGCCCCTCGGCGATCACCTTCCAGGCGCCGGCGGATAGCTCGGCGCGCATCTGCTGGACCCAGACGTACGGCGGCGTGATCGCGCCCGTGTCGTCCTTGGATCCCACCTCGGACAGGACGATGAACTCGCCGGCCAGCCGCTGGATCAACTCGAGCTTGCGCTCGTGCTCGAGCGAGATCGTCCCGTCGGAGATTTCAAAGTGCTCGAGCCCGAGTTCGTGCACCCACGCGATCAATTCGTCGAGGCGGCCGCGGCTGATCGCGAGCTCGGTGAGCGTGCCGCCGAGCACCACCGGGATGCCGTGGTGCCGGTAGCGCTTGAGCTTGGCATCGAGGTTCTCGGTGACAAGCGCGGTGCCCCAGCCGAGCTTGACGATGTCGATGTACTCGCCGGCGACTTCGATCATCCCGTCGATCTCCGCCGCCGACAGGCCGCGGTCGATCACGTGCGTCACTCCGCCTGACCGTGGCTTGCGACTCCTCTCCGGGAGGTTCAGCAGGTCTCGCATGTCTAGAGGAGCTACTGAGTCGGGGTGGCGAGGCTCGCCAGGTCGCTGCCGACGGTGACGACGACCGAGGACTTGCACGGTCCCGACGTCGGCGGGCAGGCGATCTGCTGGGTGCTCGAATCGATCGGCTGCACCGCCGCCGGACGGAGCTTCAGCGCCGTGGCGACCGACGTCGCGTCGCGCTTGTACCCGGGCAGATACAGGACGGCGGTCGAAGTCTGCGTCTGGTTCGACGTGAAGTTGCCGACGTACCCCTTCTGATAGCCGTCGCCGTGCAGCTTCGTCGACACGTCGCCGGCCAGCCCGTTGGTGCTGGTGCCGTTGAGGACGGCGACCGTCACCGTGGCCGGGCTCACCGCCGCCACCGAAGCGCTCCGGCGGCTTTCTGCCGCGCGGCGGGCGGCCGCCGCCTCGGCCGACGATCTGCTCTGACTCGACGCGTTGTTGATGTTCTTGATCACGAGCACGCCGGCGACCACCGCACCAACCGCGAGCAACCCCGCGAGCACGGCGAGCGCGGTTCCCAATCGGGTCCTGCGAGGAGCCTGCCGCGTCGCCATGACCCCGCGGGGGGGTCCGGCAGGCCGACCCTGCGCGCCGGTCGCCCGGCCCTGGCCGCCCGGCGGACGACCCTGGCCGCCGCGAGCGGGACCTCCGGCCGACCGCGACGGGCCACCCGCCCGCGCCCCAACCGTGCGCTGCATCGTCGCCGCCGAGGCCGCGACGGGACGGTGCGAGGAGCCGTTGCCGCCGACGGGCACCGGCGGCGGGTGCACAGAGGTGGCCTCGTCCGTCGTCCCGCTGACCAGCCCAACGGGCGACGCCGCGGGCTGCGCGAACACCGGATCGGGGATCAGCCGGGTCGCCGCCGCGAGCGCCGGGGCTCCCACTCCGGCGGGCGCCGAGGGCGGGAGACTTGCCGCTCCGCCGGCCACACCCGCGGGCGCCGGGACCGGGGCGCCGGCATACGCGGGCGTCGCGCGCACGCCCACGGCGCGGACCGAGATCTCCGCCGGCAGCGCGGCGACCTGGTCGGCGAGGCCCGCAAGCTCGTTCTCAAGCTCCTGGACCCGCTGTCCGGCCTCATCGGCCCGGCGGCGGAGTGTCGCGGTCTCGCGGGCCTGGGAGAAGTAGAGCAGCACCAAGAGCGCGACCGCGATGAACGCGGCGAACCCGGCATCCGCTCCCACCGACGAGATGAAGTGGTGTACGGAAAGGGCGAACGGAATCGTGTGCATTGCGCGCGCGCCCAGTCTACGTAGGGAGCCGGGGGAGTCGGGAATCTGTCTGGCGGGCATCCCCGGCGGCCTCGCGGACACCCTCGGCGGCTCGTGTCTCGCGGGAGGTACGGCCGGAGAAGCGAGAGCTCGACAGCTTCGCCACGTGCTGGGCGAGCGCGGCCGCGTCGCCCTCGAGCACGAGCAGGTTGATCTCGCCGAAGATGTGCTCGACGGATTGCGGGTCGAGCCGCTCGCGGCCGGCCCGGAGGATCTTCTGGGCGGGGGTCGGTTGCGGGCGCTCGTACGGGTTGAACAGATCCTCGTGGAGCTTCTCCCCGGGGCGGGCACCGACGATCTCGATCGCGATGTCGCGCTCGGGCTCGAGCCCGGACAGCCGGATCATCGTCTTCGCGAGGTCGATGATCGCGATCGGCTCGCCCATCTCGAGCACGAACACCTCGCCGCTGCCCTCGCTCAGCGATCCGGCGCGGATGATCAGCTGGACTGACTCCGGGATCGTCATGAAGTAGCGCGTCATCCGGGGATCGGTCACCGTCACGGGGCCGCCTGCGGCGATCTGGCGGCGAAAGATCGGGACCACCGAGCCTGAGGAGCCGAGTACGTTCCCGAACCGCACCGTGGCGTACTTGGTGGCCGTGTACCGCATCGCGGCGGCCTCGACGGCCCACTCCGCCAGCGCCTTCGAGGCGCCCATCACGGTTGCGGGCTTGACCGCCTTGTCGGTCGAGACGAGCACGAACGTCCCCACCTCGGTCTCGGCGGCAATCCGTGCGACGACTCGCGTCGCCAGGGCGTTGTTGCGGATCGCCTCGACGGGATTGACTTCCATCATCGTCACGTGCTTGTACGCGGCCGCATGGAAGATGATGCTCGGCCGGTGCTCCGTGAGAACTTCGCGCATCCGCTCCTCTTCCCTGCAATCGGCCAGCACGGGAATTGCGGTGCGGACGTGCCGATCCTCCTCGAGCTCGCGCAGGATCTGGAACAGGTTGTCCTCGGCGTGGTCGACCAAGATGAGGGCGCGCGGCGCCACGCGGGAGATCTGCCGGCACAGCTCGGACCCGATCGATCCGCCGGCACCGGTCACCATCACGACCTGCCCCGAGAGGTATGCGCCGACCCGCTCGATCTCCATCCGCACCGGCTCGCGCCCGAGCATGTCCTCGACACGCACCTCGCGCAGTTGGCGCGTGACGTTCAGCTGCCCGGAGCCGTCCTGGAGCAGCTCGAACACGGTCGGCATGGTGCGGACCTGGATGCCGCGCTCGCGACACGCCGTCACGACCCGTGCGCGCAGCGTGCCCGGAGCGGAGGGAATCGCGATCACGACCTCGTCGGGCTCGACCTCGTCGAGGATCCGGGCCAGATCCTCGGACTCGGTGGTGCCGAGCACCTTCAGGCCGTGCTCGTCCTTGATCCCTTGCAGGCGCGGATCGTCGTCGACGAACCCGACCGGTCGCAGGCGTAGCCCCGGGTTGCGGACCAGTTCGCGGACCACGAGCCGGCCCCCCTGGCCGCCGCCGACGATCAGCGCATCGCGCGCGCCCTTGGCCACGCGGAAGCTGTGCACCCGGCCCTCGACGACGATGTGCACGATGAACCGGGCACCGATGAGCAGCGCCAGCGCGAGCAGGAAGAACAGCGCGATCACACTTCCGGGGAGCGTCACCGGGCTCGCCTGGAGCGCCACCGTGAAGTGCTTATAGGACACGGTCGGCGTGGTCGTGACCGGGTGCAGGAACGCGATCGCGCCGACGATCACGAGTGTCGAGACGATCACGCCCTTGACCACGGCCTCGTAGTCGCGCTGGCCGACGAACGTCCACAGCCGCTGGTATTGGCCGAACGCCGCCAGGACCACGAGCGTGACCGGCACGACCCACCAGATCGTGTGCGTAAGCAGGTCACCGTAGCGGTCGTTGGCCCCGCCGAGACCGTCCTCGAACCTCAGGCGGAAAGCCAGGTAGTAAGCGAGCGCGACCAAGATCCCGTCCACGAGCAGCTGCGGCACTGAGTGGCGATGGACGGGGAAGGCCGCGGATCTGATCCGCCGGCGCATGCGGCCGGGATTGTAATCACGATCCCGATAAACCCTGGGTAAGACCGGTTTAGCGCGAATTTGCGGCCGTCTTCTTGGCAGAGGGCTTCGAGGTAGGCTTGGCGGCGAGGGCTCGCGTCGCGCGCTTGGCCGCCGATCTGAGCTTGGGCTTCGGTTTCGGTTTCGGCTTTGGTGGCGGGGGTGGGGCCGGCACCTGCACCACTGCAGATCGGCTACCCAGTGGGCGGCCCTTGAACCCGAGGGCCTGGACCGCGACGTAGCGGCGCGCGCCAGCCGTAATCGCGGTCTCGAAGCCCTTCTTGGGGGCGGTCACGATCGGCTTGAGCGCGGTCGCGCTGCCGCCGCCGAACACTCGCCAGGACACGACGTTCGTGGCGCCGTTCCAGCTCACGTACACGGTCATCTTGGGGCCGTGGCGCGCGGTCGCCACCGCGGGCGGCGTCGTCGGCGTGCCGGTCCACTGGAAGCGGTATGCGCGATAGCTGATGTTGTCGTCGACGAACCGCCCGTCGAACACGAGCTTGCCCTGCGCGTTGTACTGGCTGAAGTACGGTTGCTGGCCCCATCCGACGAAGTCGTCGCGACCCGGCAACTGCTCGTCGTTGCCCTCGTAGCTCGACAGCAGCGGTGGCGAGTGCAGGCGCTGGGAGACCACGTCCGCGGTCATGTGCTTGAGATTTAGCTCGAGCTTGAGCGCGCGGGACTGCGAGTGCACATACGGGGGGCCGGCGCCGTCGTCGAACATCGTCAGGAACTGGTCGCCGAACGCCTGCACGCGGACGTCGTGCTGGAACGCGAACGACGCCCCGGGCCCGAGTCTGAAGCTCGAGCTCTTCCCGCCGAGCGTCCACATGACCGCCCCGGTGCTCCGATTGACCTTGTACACCGCCCACGTGTTGCGCCCCGAAATCAGGAGGTTCCCGTCGAGGTCGGGCTCGATCGAGTTGACATGGAAGTAGTCGAACGGCGCGGCGACGTTGTTGGCCGTGTGCGCCTTGGTCGGGAGGGTCGAGTAGCTCGCGGTCAGCGGCACGTGGTCGAGGCTGTCCCACTGGAATAGGACGAGCCCGGTGGGTATGTCGATCTCCTGGATGACCGCGTCGAGCACGACCTCCTGCGTCGAGCCCTTCACCGAGGAGGCGTTCACGACCACCGGGAACGCGGCCGTGATCAGCGCGGTCCCGCGCGGCGTCAACTGGAACTCATGCAGATCGGCGGTGAGGCCGTTGCCGGCCGTGACCACCTTGATCTCCTGGTAGGAGCTGTTGAGGATGATGTCCTCTCCGGACCCGACTCCTGCCGCCTCGTTCCCCTGCCACCAGGTGAGCACGGGCTGGCCGTCGTAGTACTGCTCGCGGAAGTCGGTGGCAGCGTCGTTCTGGGGGACGGGGTCGAACCAGATCAGGCCCCCGTTCGGGCCGATCAGCTCGGGTCCCTGCTGGAGCGGACCGATCTGGGGGGCGAGGAAGATGTCGCCGGTCGCCGAAGGATCGCGTTTGGTGATCGTCACCGCGGCCGGCGCGAGATCCGGCCGCGAGTGAAACAGCCAGATATCACCCGGCACTCGGGGCGCGGCGGGGCGCTTGGCGGGCGGGATCGTCCCCGCCGGCGTCGCGACACTGAACGCGTAGCTGCCCCTACCGCTCCCCTCGATGTTCAGCGAGGTGGTGACCGTCACCGTCTCGCCCGGCGTGAACGGCGTCGACGGGATGAAGCTACCCCCGTCTCCGTCCGAGTCCGCGGCGATCGTGCCGGTGTGCACTCCGCTGCTTGAACCGATCACGCTGATCGTCCCGAGTTGCGACGCCGGGACACCGCGGAACGTGAGCTGGGTCCCGGGCGAGGCGAAATGCCCGTTCGGGATCGGGAACACGTACACGGGCGGCGGACCGCTGGGGGCCTTGGGCGCCGGCGCGGGCTTCTTCTTGGTCTTCGCGACGGCGACAGTCGCGCCGGAGAAGCACAGGACAGCCAAGAAGAGGACCGCGACGATCTTTATGGGCCTCGCTGCGCTCGGCATCCGTGGGACCCTCTACCCCGTCCTGACGGGGATCGCGCATCCCCGGCTCGCCCCGCGTGCCCCCGCGCTGCCCTTAGACCACTTAGTACGCGCCGGGCAGCCCGTTGTTGGAGCTCTGCGTGGGGAACACCTTGGACGTGCCCAGCACCTTCGCCTTCGGGCCGAGTGCCTGCACTTCGTATGCCTTGTAGGTACCGCTGAGCGGGATCGTCGTCTCAAAGCCGGACTTCGCCTTTGTTGCCACGCTCTTCAGGCTCTGGGCGCTTGAACCGGCCAGGACTCTCCAGCCTACGACCTGGGTATCGCCATCCCAGCTCGCGTACACCGTGGCTTTCCCACCATTGTTGCGAACCGCGCCGCTCGGCGGGAAGTAGGGGATCCCGACCCAGTTCTCGACGTACACGCGGTAGCTCTGGTCAGGTGATCGGCCAGAACGCATCGAGCAGCACCTTGCCCTTGCTGCTGACCTCCGAAAAGAACGGCGCCGTGCCCCAGCCGAGCGACACGTTGCCGCCGGGCAGCAGCTGCGTGTTCCCGAGGAAGTAGGCCGTGAAGTTGTTGGCGTGCGTGTACTGGGCGACGAAGCTGCCGGTGTGGTTGGTCAGGTTGAGCTTCAGCACGAGGCCGCGCGTCGGGCCGCTGGGCTTGGCGAACTTCACGCCCTTCGCAGTGATCATTTGAAAACCGCAGCACGCGTCGTCGAACACGCTGACCACGTTGCCGTTGTGCAGTTCGACGTCGTGCTGCCACTGGAACTGGGCGTTCTTCGGCAGCGCGAACGTGCTGAGCTTCGGGTCCCCGCTCAGGGTCCACTCGATTCCGTTCGTGAGCCGGTTGACCAGGTACGCCGACCAGGTGTTCCGCAGCGATACGAGGAACGTCTCGTTACCGGTCAACTGGATCGAGTTGATGTGGTAGGCGTCCCAGGGAATTCCGGGGAACGCCCTCTGCTCGGACTGCGACAGCGGGACGTTGGGCGTGCCGCCCGGGTTCAGTGCGTCCCACGTGTAGAGCAGCTGTCCCGTCGCGAGGTTGTACTCCTGCACGGCCGAGTCGAGCACCACGCCGTTGGCCGAGCCCCCGTACGGCGTCAGGTTCATCGGCACGTTCTTGTACGCCGTGACCCACGCGTTCGCGCCGCTGATCACCATCTCGTGCTGGGAGATGACCCAACCGTCGGCGCCCTTGAGGGTGGCGACGTGCCGGTAATGCTGGTCGACGACGACATCCTCGCCGGTCGTGGTGACCCCGGACGAGCTTACCGTCCCCTGCCACCAGCTGAGTACCGGCTTGCCGTTGTAGCTCTGCGCCTTCAGGTTCGCGGCAAACGCGTTCACGCCAATCGGGTCGAACCACACCGGCTGGAGGTTGTGGTCGAGGATCAGCGGGCCGCTCTGGCCGGTCATCGGCTGCTTGTATGCCTGGTTCTTGAAGTTCGCTGTCATGAAGTAGCCCGGGGCGAGCTTCGAGAACTGCGTCTTCTGCGTGGTCCCCAGGATCGGCGGGTGGAGATTCGGCGCGGAAACGAAGTTCCACGCTCCCTTGGTCGTGTAGGCGCCGATCGGCGCGGCCTGGGCGCCGGCCGCGCTCAGCATCAGCGCGCATGCGGCAGCGGTGACGGCAGCGGGCAGGCGGAACTTGAACATGATGCGAGACATAGGGCGACCTCCTCGGGCGATTCACGACCCTAACACGGCCCGCCCGGCGAAGGTTGCGCCCGGCTGCGGGCTGGGTCCAGGCCCCTCGCGGGCCGGGACTAGGCCCCGAGCAGTAGGTCGGCGAGCAGGCCAGGGTCCCGGCGGACACGCTGATCGCGGTCGCCCGTGGGGTCGCGCTTTCGGACCTCCAGCTCCTCGGCGCCGGTCAGCTGCCTCAGCCTGCCCTCGGTGATCAGGCGCTCGTCGACCGCCCCCAGACGCCCCTCGAACACCGTATACACGGGCGTTCCGAGTGCCACCGCCTCACGGTTCATCGTCCCGCCGGCCGACACCACGACGTCCGCATACGCGATCAGCGACTGGGCGTCGATCGCGCGTTCGGGGACGATGAACCCGCCGGCGCCCACGAGTTGCAGGCGCTGCTCCGGTGTGCGGGGGAGCACCACAGTCTGCGCGCCGGCGAGCCGATCGAGCACCTGCGCGAACAGATCGTTCTCGAACCGGTGATAGAGCGAGACCTCAGGTGGCGTGCGGACGATCGTGATCGGCCGGTCATCGTCTCGGTCCAGGCTCAGGTCAATGAGGACGCCGGGATCCGGTTCGAAGTCCGCGAGGTAGTACTCCTCCTTGAGGCCCGGGTAGCCGCGCACCTTGCCGCGCGCCCCGTAGCGGTAGAGCCGCTCCGGCGGGATTGCGTCCGGCACCACAACGGCGTCGGCGAGCCGGCAGTTGATGTTGTGCTGGACGGTCGCCCATTCGTAGTCGAACGTGGTGCTGGACGGGATCCGAAGCAATGCGGCCGCGACGGTGATGTCGTTGGAGCCGTGCCCGAGCGCGCGGTCAAACCCGCGTCCCCGGGCCCATTTTGTGAGCGCCAGCGACCGCTGGCCCAACCCGCGCGCCTTGGCTCCTAGCCGACCGCCCCGGTGACGCCCGATCTCGGTGTGCTCGATCCCGAACCGCTCCAGCAGGCCGATCGTCTGGGCGAAGTCACGCGCGGTGACCTCGACCTCGTGCCCGCGCGCCCGCAGGTTCTCGATCACGGGTCGCATCACGAGCACGTGGGGTGAGTTCGTCAGGTCGACCCAGATCCGCATCCTGAGCAAACCCTAATTCGTTCCCGATCGCCGATATGGCGCCGATCGCTACGCTAGCCCGCGGTGCTGATAGCCCTCGCATCGGTGACCGACTCGCTCGTCACGCTGGCCACTCACATAATCCGGGATCTCGGTCTGGCGGGCGTGACGCTGTTGACGCTGACGTCCGGCGTGGTCGGAGCCCCGGGATCGGAGCCGACGATGCTGTTCGCCGGCTTCAACGTGTACGAGGGCCACCTGAGCCTGTTCGGGATCATCTTGTTCGGCGTCATCGGGGACATGATCGGCGCCTCGATCGCGTACGCGATCGGCTATTACGGCAGCCGCGAGCTGATCCATCATCGGGGCAAGTACCTGCACATCTCCGAGAAGCGCGTCGACGTCGCGCACAGCTGGTTCGAGCGCTACGGCGCCCCGGTGATCGTCGTTTCGCGCTGGATCCCGTTCGCGCGCGCGGCGTTCCCGTACGCGGCCGGCGTAGCCCGGATGGGGTACCTGCGGTTCGTGGCCTTCGCGACGATCGGCTCGATCTTCTGGATCGCGGCCCTCGGCGTGCTCGGCCGCGAGGTCGGGAGCGCCTGGCAGAGCTGGCGCCACAACCTCGAGTATGTGGACTACGTCGGTGCAGCGCTGCTCGTGGCGGCGCTCGCCTACATGATCGTGCGGGCCGCGCGGACGCGGCGCGGCGGGCCGACGGCCGTGGCATAGGGAGCTCGTGGTGGCGTCCGACGATCTGCCGATCGGGCAGGCGATCGTCCTCGGCCTGCTGCACGGACCGGCCGAGCTGCTGCCGATCTCCTCCTCGGGTCACATCGCGGTGGTGCCGTGGCTGGCCGGCTGGGACTACAGCCGGCTCGACGACGAGCTGCGCAAGTCGTTCGAGGTGGCGCTCCACACGGGCACCGCGGCCGCGCTGCTGATCAGCCTCCGGCGCGAGGTCGACGAAGCCGTCCGCGGGCTCAACCCGCGGCGGATGTTGATGATCGCGCTGTCGTTCGCCCCCCCGGCGTTCGTCGGCTACCGGTTCGAGCGGCCGATCGAGCGTTATCTGGGGACGCCCCCGACGGTCGCCTGCGGGCTGTTCGTGGGGGCGCTGGCGATGGCCCTCGCTGACCGCTCGCCCCAGGAGCGCACGCACTCGGACGCGGGCGCGGCGGACGCGCTGTGGCTCGGGGTGGCGCAGGCGTGCTCGCTGTTCCCGGGGATCTCGCGGAACGGCGCCACCCTCGCCGCGGCGCGGTGGCGGCGGTTCACCCGCGTGGACGCGAACCGACTCTCACGCCACGCCGCGCTGCCGATCATCGCCGGCGCCACCCTGCTGAAGGGAGTGCGGCTCCGCAACCGCGGGCTGCCGCCCGGAGCTGCGCTGCCGTTCGTCACCGGCGCCGGCGCCGCGTTCGTCTCGACGCTCGCCTCGACGCGGCTGATCCGGGCCCTCGAGCGAGACAGCTCGCTCCTGCCCTACGCGCTCTACCGGATCGCGCTGGCTGGGGTGATCGCGCGGAAGCTCGTGCGCCGGCGCGGTCTCCCGCCAGCCCGCTAACCCCGCGCCAGGGGTGATCGCGCGGAAGCTCGTGCGCCGGCGCAGTCTCCCGCCAGCCCGCTAACCCCGCGCCAGGGCCGATCACTCAACACTCGCCAACCCTCGCCAGCCGAATGCATATTCGGTTCGGTATGACAACGAAACGGACTCACTCGAGCGACACGACGCGTCGAGTGCGCTGTAATCGGGGTTGGCCGGACAGGGTCCCGGAAAGACAGACCGAGCGACTACGCCACCGTCCACATCTCGCCGCTCCCGACCCGGTCGGATCGCACGCGCCACTCGCTCGCCAGCCGCCACAACTCGGCCGGCGCGCGCGGCCCGGGCAGGTCACAGACCGCGGCGACCTCGGCAGTGGCCATCGACCCGAATACCCCGAGCGCATTCTCAACGCCCGGCGGGGCGACGCCGGCCGGCTGTGCCCCCGCGGCGATCGCCGCCGCGGCCAGCGACGCGTAGTCCGTGTAGCCGTACACCCCATGGACGACCCCGTTGGACCCCCGGAACTCGAGCGAGGGCAGCTTGACCCGGCCGGTCCCGGGTGCCTGATGCTCCGCCGCCACCGCGCCGGCCCGGTCCAAATCGGCGCCGAACGCCTCGACGATGGCGTGCGACCCGAACGCGTGCCGGAGCTTGTCGAGGTCCAACTCCGGCACCGAGCGGGCCTCCTCGAGCAGCGCGTCGGTCGAGTCGAGCTTGCGCCGGCGGCACATCAGGCCCTCGCGCAGCCGGCGAAGATACGGCCCCGGATCGCCCTGCTCGGCCGCCGCCTTGACGGCAAGGCACGCCGGGTGTGAGCTCCGCGGTGGCGCGGCCAGCCACAGGCGCGCGTCGACCGGCATGCCGCTGCGGTCGGCCGCCTCGAGCATGTCGTTCACGAGCGGCACCGGATCGCCGAACTCGCGCGCCATCCCGCACATAACGTACGTGACACTGATGCTGTTCCCGAGCTCGTGGCTCAGCTTCCGCAGGGCGGGCTCGAGCGCCCAGGACCACGGACAGGCCGGATCTGTGTAGTAGTAGGTGTGGACGACGGCGATCTCGCGCAAAATAGAGGGCAACGCATGAGCACGCTGCTCGGTACCACGCTCAACGGCCGCTATCGGCTAGAAGCCCGAATTGGGTCAGGTGGGATGTCGACGGTGTATCGCGCGACCGACGAGACCCTGCAGCGGCAGGTCGCGATCAAGCTGATGAACCGCGAGATCGCCAGCGACTCCGACCAGCTCGAGCGGTTCCGGCGCGAGGCCCGCGCGGTGGCCCAGCTGTCGCATCCCCACATCGTTGGGGTGATCGACTACGGCGAGGACGACGGCCGGCCCTACATCGTGTTCGAGTACGTCGAGGGCGAGACGCTCAAGGAGCGGATCCGCCGCACCGGCCGCCTCCCCTCGACCGAGGCGGTCGCGTACGCGATCGAGATCGCGCGCGCGCTCGGCGTCGCCCACGCCCGCCACATCGTCCACCGGGACGTCAAGCCTCAGAACGTGCTGATCGACGACGAGGGCCGGGCCAAGGTCACCGACTTCGGGATCGCGCGCACGCTCGACGAGGAGGGACTGACCGCAGACGGCCGGGTCCTCGGCACGACCGACTACGTCTCGCCCGAGCAGGCCCTCGGCCGCCCCGTGACCGGTCAGTCGGACCTGTACTCGCTCGGGATCGTGCTCTACGAGATGCTGACCGGCGAGGTGCCGTTCAAGGGCGAGAACCAGGTGGCGGTGGCGATGAAGCACGTCCGCGAGGAGCTTCCGGATGTCCAGACCAAGTGCCCGGACGTGTCCGCCGCACTCGCGGCCGTCGTCGACACGGCAACCGCCAAGCGGGTCGAGGACCGCTACGCCGACGACGCGGAGCTGGTCGCCGACCTCGAGGACGTGCTCGGGATCGAGACCGCCCGCGCCGGCAGCGCCACCGGCGAGGTCACGAGTGTGTTGCGGACGCTGCCGTCCCAGGCCTCGCGCCGCGTCCCGTTCCGAGTCCGCCATCGGGTCTGGGCCGTGCTGATGCTGCTGATCGTGCTGGTGCTCGTCGGCGGGGGCATCGCGTGGCTCGCTACCAGGACGCACCATGCCGCCCCGAAGCTCGCCGCCGCGCCCCCCGGACGCCACCTGGTCCAGGTCCCGGTCTGCGCACACTGCGCCTACGACTACAACCCCGATGCCCTCACCGGACCCAAGAACCAGAATCCCGGCCTCGACGGGTTCGCGGTCGACGGTAGCCGGAACACCGCGTGGGCGACCCAGCACTACTACGACGAAAAGCTCGGGAAGCCGGGCGTCGGACTCTACGTCGACGCGCTCAAGCCCGTCCAAGCACAGAAGATCGTGATCTACACCCAGTCTCCGGGGTTCGGCGTCCAGATCTGGGCCACTAATTCGCCGCCGGATCCCGACGTGTTCACCACCGGACCCGGTGGTTGGGTGAAGCTGGCCCAGCTCCCCAGCGTGCTGGGCACGGAGTCGGTTCCGATCACCGTCCCCAAGACCGGCTACCGCTACTACCTGGTGTGGATCACCGCCTTGCCGCCGGGCAAGACGATCGCGTACCTGAACGAGATCGCGCTCTACGAGCTCACTAGGTAGACGCGACGCACCGAAGGGAGGGCCGGCCGCTCCTACGACGAGTAGTCGTAGAAGCCGCGCCCGGATTTGCGCCCTAGCCGGCCGCTGGCCACCATCCGCTTCAGCAGCGGCGGCGGCGCGTACTCGTCGCGCTTGAACTCCTCGTACAGCGAGTCGCACACCGCGTAGAGCACATCGAGGCCGATGAAGTCGCACAGCGTCAGCGGCCCCATCGGATGGCCGCAGCCGAGCTTCATCCCGTTGTCGATGTCCTCGCGCGAGGCGAAGCCCTCCTCGTACATCCGCACGGCCGCCATCAGGTACGGGACGAGCAGCATGTTCACGATGAACCCCGAGCGGTCCTTGGTCTCGATCGGGCGCTTGCCGAGCCGCTCCACGAACCGCTTGGCACTGTCGACCGTGCTCTCGCTGGTGTCGAGCGCGACGACCACCTCGACCAAATTCATCACCGGCACCGGCGAGAAGAAGTGCAGACCGAGCACTCGCTCGGGGCGGCGAATCGCCTGCGCGAGTTCCGCGATCGGGATCGACGACGTATTCGAGGCGACGATCGCACCGTCGGCGACGACCGCGTCGATCGCCTCCATCACCGAAAGCTTCAGCCGCTCGTCCTCGGGCACCGCCTCGATCACGAGGTCGGTCTCGCCGATCACCTCGATGTGCGTGGTCAGGTCGATGAGGTCGCGCGCCTCCGCGGCCGAGGCCGCGTCCAGCTTGCCGCCTCGGATCGCGCGCGCCAGCGACGTGTCGATCCGCTCGCCCGCGCGGGCGAGGGCGGCGTCGTCGACGTCACGGACGATCACGGGGATCCCCGACACCGCGACGGCCTCGGCGATGCCGGTTCCCATGAATCCCGCGCCGACGACGGCGACTGACTCGATCTCGGACATGGTCCGCAGCTTAATGGCGGTGGCGCCGCTCCGCCGTGTGGCGCTCGATCGCCAGATACACGAGCCGGTCGAGCAACTCCGGGTAGGAGATCCCGCTGGCCTCGAACAGCGACGCGTACACGCTCGTGCTGGTGAAGCCAGGAATCGTGTTGAGTTCGTTGAGCAGCACGCGATCCCCATCGACGAAGAAGTCCACGCGCGCCAGCCCGTAGCAGCCGGCCCGCACAAACGAGCTGATCGCGATCTCCCGGATCCGGCCGCGGACATGGTCGGGCACCCGGGCCGGCACGATCAGCTGCATGCCGCCCGGTGTGTACTTGGCGTCGTAGTCGTACCAGCCCGATTCGCCCTTGGCGAGCACGATCTCGCCGGGCTCTGACGCGATCGGGTCAGTGGCGCCGAGGACCGAGCACTCGACCTCGAGGCCGCTCGCCGCCGCCTCCACGATCGCCAGCGCGTCGTGCTCGAACGCGGTCTCGAGCGCGCCGGGTAGCTCCGCCTCGGTGGCGGCGCGAACGATCCCCACCGAGGAGCCGAGCCGCGCCGGCTTGACGAACACGGGCAGCCCGAGCGCGCGCAGGTCCGCGAGCACGAGGTTGCGCTCGGCCGCAAACGTCTCAGCGTGAACCGCCTGGTAGCGCACCTGCGGCAGGCCGGCGTGCTCCATCACCTCCTTGAACATCACCTTGTCCATGCACAGCGAGGAGGCGAGCACGCCCGAGCCGATGTACGGAACGTCGAGGCACTCGAGCAGCCCCTGGACGGTGCCGTCCTCGCCGAACGGCCCGTGCAGCACGGGGAAGGCGACGTCGACGCCGTCGAGCCCACGCCCGGGCTCGACCGCCATTGTCACGCCGTCGCGGCGCCAAACGCCGTCGCGCCCGATCTCGATCGCGATCGGCACGTGGCCGGCCACCTCCAGACCCTCCCGCACCGAGGCGGCCGAGGCAAGCGATACCTCGTGCTCGGAGGAGCGACCGCCGCCGAGCACCGCGACACGGACGGGATTCACGGTGTCGGCGTGGAGGTCGTGCCGCTGGTGGACGTCGTGGACGTGGTCGACGTGGGGGCGGTAGTCGTCGTCGTGGTGGTCGGCGTCGGCGCCACGTAATGGCCGACGACGATCGTCACCGTCGTGCCCTTGTTGACCATCGTGCCCGCGGCGGGGCTCTGGCTGAGGACGACCTTCGCCTCGCTCTTGGTGGTGACGTCCATCCTCGTCACGGCGGCGGGGAATCCGGACGCCCCGAGCGAGGCCTTGGCCGCCCCGTCTTTCAAGCCGACAACGTTCGGCACCGCGACCGTCGGCGAGGCCTTGGCCACGACGAGGTCAATCGACGAGCCCGGCTTGACCGAGGTGCCGCCGATCGGATACTGGCTGATGACGGTTCCGGGTGCGAGCGTCGTCGAAACCTGGTTCGTGATGTCGACCGTGAAGTCACCCGGCGGCCCTTCCAGCTGCGCTCTCGCCTGATCGACGTTCTCGCTCGTCACGTCGGGCACCTTCACCGGCGGTGGGCCGGTCGAGACGATGATCGTGACCGGGGTGTTGACGCCGGGGGTCGCGCCGGCCTGTGGGCTCGTCCCGATCACCTGACCCGAGGCGACCGTCGTGCTCGACTGGTGCTCGATTCGCCCGACCTTGAGGTTCGCGATCTGGATCGCCGACTTCGCCTGGGCGAGCGTCTCGCCGACTACCGGCGGGACCGTCGCGTTGCCGGGTCCGGTCGATACCTCGAGCGCGACGGTCGTGTTCTCCTTGACCTTGGCTCCCGCCAGGGGATCCTGCGCGATCACGATCCCGGCCGGCTTCTGGCTGGTCACCGACAACTGGTTGACATTGAGGTTGTCGTTCTGAAGCTGCGCGCTCGCGGTCTTGAACTGCTCGCCGGTCACGGACGGCACCACGACCTTGGCCGGGCGCGTGAGCAGATACGCGGCCACACCACCGCCGGCGAGGCAAAGCAGCGCGAGCGCGAGCAGCACCCAGGGCCACCTCCGCCGGTGCTCGGGCGGGTACTCGTCCTCGGGGAACGGCCCGACGACGACGCCGCCGAGCGTGTCGCCCCGGGCGGGCGGGGCCGCCGCCGCCGGCGCCGTGAGCGCCGCTGAGCTCGCGTACCTGCCGGCGACCACCCCGGCCATCGCCGGCATGCTCGCGGTGCGCTCGCCACGGTCCCCGGACAGGATCGCGGCCTTGGCCTGCTCGAGCGCCGTGATGAACTGGTCCGCGTTCGCCGGGCGGTCGATCGGGTTCTTGTTCAGCCCCCACATCACGACCTGCTCGAGCTCGCCCGGGACGCTCGGGTTGATGACCGTGGGCGGCGGAGGCGCTTCTGACACGTGCTTGAGTGCGATCGTCACCGCCGACTCGGCATCGAACGGCACGCGGCCGGTGAGCATCTCGTACAGGACGACGGCGATCGAGTACAGGTCCGACCCAGCGCTCACCGCGTGGCCCTGCGCCTGCTCGGGCGACAGGTACTGGGCGGTCCCCATGATCGAGCCGGTCTCGGTCATGTCGGACGCGCCGGCGCGCGCGATCCCGAAGTCGGTGACCTTGGCGTTGTCGGCGTCGTCGACGATCACGTTGTGCGGCTTCAGGTCGCGGTGGATCACGCCCCGCCGGTGCGCGAACCGGGCGGCCTTGAGGATCTGGATCGTGATGTCGATCGCGCGGACCGGATCGAGCGGGGCCTCCTCGCGGATCAGCTGCTTGAGCGAGCGGCCCGGCAGGTATTCCATCGCGATGTAGTACGTGTCGTCGAACGAGCCGCGGTCGTACACGCTGACGACGTTCGGGTGCTGGAGGCCCGCGGCCGCCTGCGCCTCCCGGCGGAACCGCTCGACGAACCCGGGGTCCTCGGCGAAGCGTTGGTAGAGCAGCTTCAGCGCGACCTTGCGGCCGAGTTGCTCATCCTCGGCCAGGAACACATCGGCCATCCCGCCGGCGCCCAGCCGCGACACGATCTTGTAGCGGCTGTCGACGATCGTGCCGGGCGCGAGTCCTGCCATCACCCACCATTCGCGAGCAGGGCCTGGAGCACGGCTTTCGCGATCGGCGCCGCGACCGTGCCACCAAAGCCGCCGTTTGACACGTCGACATTCACCGCGATTGCGATCTTCGGGTGATCGGCCGGCGCGAACGCCACGAACGCCGGCTGGGTCAGGTTCGACCCGTTGGCGCCGATCTGCGCCGTTCCGGTCTTGCCGGCGACGCTGATCCCGCCTAGCTGCACCGCGGTTCCGGTGCCTTCCTCGACTACCTTCTCCATCATCTTCGTCACGTCAGCGGCGGTCGACGGCTTCATCACGTGGCTGTAGACGCTCGGGTTGGTCGTCTTGACGGTACGCCCGTCCTGGTCGACGACCCGATCGATCAGGTGCGGCGTCATCAGTGTGCCGCCGTTCGCCACCGCCGCCGCGACCATCGCCATTTGCAAGGGCGTGACCTGGAGGCCGCCTTCGCCGATCCCGATCCGGCCGATGTCCTCGTTCGGACTTCCCGGCGGGTACGGCCGCCCGCTTGGGGCGACTGGCTTGCTCGTGTTCAGCTCGAACGGTGGGAAGTCGAGCGGCGGCTTGGAGTAGAACCCGAAACGCTTCATGTACTCGGTCATCGTCGGGCGCCCGACGTGCTCGGAGACCTGGGCGAAGATCGTGTTGATCGAGTACGTCATCGCGGTCGTGAGCGTCTGCGGTCCCCAACTCTTGTTGCCGTCGTTGGCCAGCGGCACCCCGGAGACCAGAATCGGCGAGTTCCCGTTGACGATCGAGTCCGGGGTGTACAGGCCGCTGTCGATCGCCGCCGTGGCGGTGACGATCTTGAACGTCGATCCCGGAGCATAAGCGCCCTGGGTGGCGCGATTGAACGTCGTGTTCGTGATGCTGCTCTGGGACGGCGGGTCGTTGTCGTCATATCCCGGATTCGAGTACATGACCTCGACCGCGCCCGTGCTCGGATCGAGCGCGACGACCGAGCCCGCTTGTCCCGCGAGCGCCTGCTGTGCGGCACGCTGGCCCTTGGGGTTGAGCGTCGTGTACACGTCGTCGCCGACCGGCCGCGGGCTGAGCTGACCGAAGATCGAGCTGAGCCCGGTCTGGACGCCGCGCAGATCCGGACCGGCGGATTGCTCGAGCCCCGCCGCCTCGCCCTTGGCGGCGATCGAGAATCCCACCGGCTGGGCGAACAGACGTCCCTGCGGGTAGGTGCGACTCCACGTGTCGCCTGGGGCGGGCACGGACTTGGCCAGCACGGTGCCGTCGGCAGCCAGAATCCGCCCGCGCTTGATCTTGAGCTCGTCGAGCAGCGTGCGGACGTTCAACGTGTTGTTGTTCAGCGAGGAGGCCTGGAACACCGTCCAGCGCGAGGT
The DNA here is from genome assembly GCA_963701945.1 of uncultured Solirubrobacterales bacterium. Classification (GTDB taxonomy): domain Bacteria; phylum Actinomycetota; class Thermoleophilia; order Solirubrobacterales; family Solirubrobacteraceae; genus Palsa-465. The sequence continues at coordinate 845,945 of CAVPBV010000011.1, forward strand.
GAACACGATCAGGAGCGCGAACAGCAGGATGATCACGCCGAACAGGCGCGCGATCGGCTGGTTCATTCTTGCCTCCGCGCGCGATCGGAGACGAGCAGCAGCAGCGCCAGCAACACCATGTTCGCGATGATCGAAGAGCCGCCGTAGGAGATGAACGGCAGGGTCACGCCGGTGAGCGGGATCACGCGCGTCACGCCCCCGACGATCACGAACACCTGGAGCGCGAACATCGCGCTGAGCCCGACCGCCAGCAGCGTCGAGAACGAGTCCCGCGCGAGCGTCGCGGTCTTGAACCCGCGGGCGACAAACAGCAGGTAGGTGATCAGCACCGCCGCCGCGCCGAACAGACCGAGCTCGTCGGTGATGACGGCATAGATCATGTCCGTCTGCGGGGCGGGCAGCAGCGGCCCGCCGCTGGGCAGGGTGAGCGCGGCCTGGCCGAATCCCTGCCCGAACATCCCACCGGCCGCCTGGGCGAACATCGCGTTGGCCACCTGGTAGCTGCCGAGGGGTGCGTGGTACAGCGTGGGGTTCAGCGGATGCAGCCAGGTCTCCACCCGGGCGTGGATGTGAGGTATGTGGGTCCCCAGGTACCAGAACCCGATCCCGGCGGCGATCAGGCCGATGACCACGAACGACAGGCGATTGGTCGCGACGTACAGCATCGCGAGCAAGCCGCCGTAGAACATGATTGAGGAGCCCGTGTCGCTCAGCACGACCAGCGTGGCCATCGCGAGCCCCCAGATGATCACCACCGGGCCGAACTGCTTGATCGGCGGGAACGTGATCCCGAGGAAGCGCCGCCCGCCCTGCACGAGCACCTGGCGCGTGTCGCGCAGGTAGCTGGCCAGGAAGATGACCAGCCCGATCTTCGCGAACTCCGCCGGCTGGAACACGAACAGCCCGGGGATACGCACGCCCAGATACGCGCCGTTGGCCGCGTACCCGATGCCCGGAAGCCGCGGCAGCACGAGCAGGCCGAGCGAGATCAGCACGATGACATAGCGGTAGCGCTCGAGCTTTCGGTAGTCGCGGAACAGCAGGATCGTGGCCGCGAACAGGACCAGCCCGAGCACGAACCACTGCGCCTGCTGGCGGGCCAGCGTCGAGTCGATCCGGTAGACCATCACGAGCCCGAAGCTCGCGAGCACGGCGACCAGGGGGAACATGTACGGGTCGGCGCGCGGCAGCGTGATCCGGATGAAGATGTGCGCGGCGATGCACAGCCCGAGGAACAGCGCGCCGTAGGTCAGCGACACGTTCGACAGCGCGTTCGAGCGCTGAATGAACACGCCGGCGAAGCCCGCGGTCACGAGCAGCGACGCGGGAATGAGCCCGAGAAGCTCGCGGTTTCTCGCGGTCATCCGGCCGTCCGCCTTTCGCTCGAGCGCGTGGCGGGCGGGGTCGGCACGCCCCCGGTCACACGCTTCACGGCGAGATTTTTCCCTGCTCGAGATCCATCACCAGCGAGGTCGCATCCGATTGCGAGCGCAGGTCGTTGTTGAGGAGCTGGGTGCGACGCGCCGCCGGCACGATCGATGCGGGGACGCCGGACACGTAGTAGGTCTCGTACAGTGGCACCCCGAACGGTAGGTCAAACGGCAGGCCCCGGTAGACCGTGACGATCCCCTGCGCGTCGGTCCCGAGGAAGTAGAGCTGGCGGCTCGCCAGGTAGCCGCCGGCGCCGATCAGGCCGAGGACGATTACGGTGGCGAGCAGCGCCGAGATCGGCGTGATGAACCGGTGATCGCGGCGGACCGGCGCCGGCGGCCGCGCCTGGAGGCGGCGCGTCCCCGGCGGCGTCGGGGACATGCGCTGGGCCGCCGAACGCGTGGGTGGCGGCGCCACCGCCACCGCGGTCGCGCCTGAGCGGTCGGACTCTTCGTTGCGCGTCGCGAGCACATCGTGCGGCACCGCGACTCCGACCATCGTCTCCTCGCCGGCGCCCTCGTCGGCGCCGATCTCCTCGAGGCGGAACAGGACCACCGTGATGTTGTCCCGTCCGCCGGCCTCGTTGGCCTCGCGGATCAGCGCATCGCCGGCCTCGTCGAGGTTGTCGTGCTCGACGAGGGTCGCCTTGACCCGCTCCTCGGAGATCATCGAGGTGAGGCCGTCGCTGCACAGGAGGACCACGTCTCCGGCGCGTGCCGGGTACGTCCAGGTGTCGACCTCGACGTCAGGCTCAGGTCCGAGCGCGCGGGTGATAATCGACCGCTGTGGATGCTCGGCGGCCTGCTCCTCGGTCAGCTTCCCGCGGCGCACGAGCTCGTCGACCAGCGAGTGGTCCTGGGTCAGGCGCTGCAGCGTCCCGTCCCGGAACAGATACGCGCGGCTGTCGCCGACATGTGCGATCGCGACATGGGTGTCGTCCACATAGGCGGCGGTCAAGGTCGTGCCCATACCGGCCCGACCGCGATCGGCGCGGGAGCGCTCGTAGATCTGCGCGTTCGCCTCGCGCACCCGCGTGGCGAGGCGTTCCTCGGGGCTGCCCGAATCGGGAAGACCCTGCTCGAACGCCTCGACGGCGATCCGCGAGGCGACTTCGCCCGCCTGGGCGCCGCCCATCCCGTCGGCAACCACGAACACCGGGGCGCGCGCGAACGCGCTGTCCTCGTTGTCCCGCCGTTGACGGCCGGTGTCGGTCTTGCAGGTGGTTTCCGCCGCGCGCAGCATGGTCAGATTGAGTGGTCGATCCTCATAGCAGGCGTCATCCTCACTGCTCGTAAGAGAACTCGCAATCGCCAATCCTTATCCGATCGCCGGGATGCAACGGCTGGGGGCCGTTCAGCGGCTCCTCATTGAGGTAGGTTCCATTGGTGGATCCGAGGTCCTCGATCACGACGACATGACCCTCCCGCGAAATGCGGGCGTGGTGCGCGGAGGCGAACGGATCGTCGAGCCTGATCTCGACGTCTCCGCGGCCGAGAGTAGCGCCCTGGTTAGGAATTTCATACGCGCTGCCGACTTCGTGCCCGGGCGCGCGCTCGACCATCAGCCGCGGCTCGAAGCCGTCTGCACCGTGATCGCCCAGCCCGTTGGAAGCCGGGTACATGCCGGTGGCGTCGTACGGGGCTGGGTCTTCCACCCGGACCGAGCCGCCGCGACCTCGACGGAGATCACGCATTGCGCTCCACGCCACCCACATCAGGAACAGGTAGAGCACGATCAGGAAGCCGAACTTGAGACCTACCGAGACGGGCGCGAGCATCGCTACTCCTGGGTGAACGTCATCACCGACTCGCCGAGCTCGATCTCGTCGCCCTCGCGCAGCACCTCGGAGCCGTCGATCCGGCGTCCATTGAGGCGCGAGCCGTTGGTCGAGCCGAGGTCGGTGAGCACCCACGAGCCCCCGCGGGGCCGGATCTCGGCGTGTTGGCGCGACACGTTCGGATCGCTCAACACCACGTCGCATTGCCGGCCCCTACCGAGCGTCGCGCCCGAAGGTCCGACCACCACCCGCTTGCCGTCGAGCAGGAGGAGCACCTTGGGCGCCCGTGCGCGGCCGCGCTCCTCGAGTGGCTCGGCCACGCGTTCGGCGTTGCTGTAGACCATCGTCCGTCCGGACTGAGCCTCGGCGGGCGCGCTGACTGGCTCTTCGTCGGGCTGGGCGACCCGGGTCTGGATGCCGAACTCGCCCAGGCCGAGCCTGTCGTCGGTCTCGAACTCGATCACCGGCCGTGAAAGCAAGGTCAGCCGCTCTCTCCGCGCATGCTCGAGCAGATACCCGCCAAGCTCCGCCGTTAGCGCCGCCTCGTAGCCGGCAAAGCGCTCACGGTCGCGCGGAGAAAGGAACACCCGGTACTCATTCGGGGCGTACGTCCGCGACACCGAGAACGACTTGTGCTCCTCCATCTCGCGAGCGAGCTTGCGGGCGATCTCGACCGGGCGCACCTCGGATCGGAAGGCACGGCTGAACGTGCCTTCGACGAGGCCTTGGATCTTGTTCTCCAGGTTCTTCAGAACGCTCATAGGTGCACGGCGACATCCCGTCGGCACGAATTGCCGGTGCTGACCCAGATGTCGCCGCCGGCCGTGTTGTAACGACGCACCGGTCGCGGGATTTGCCGGAGTTCCATGCTACGCGGTCGGCGCGCAATCTTTCGCCCATCTCGCGCTCGCCAGCCGGTGCCCCGCTCGCCTTGTGACAAGCGCCACGAGCGCACCGGCAGACGCCCCCAGCACTGCGTTAGCGACCGAAGTTCGCGGGAGTGCGGTCCCCACGTGTGAGGCCGCGACCGTCGCCAGCGCGAGCACCAGCGCCCACCCCGCCAACAGCGTCGCCTCGAGCACCGGCGAGCGCCGGATCCCGGCCCACGGAAGCACGATCGCGGCCACCGCCCAGAGCCCGGCGCCGACGAGCGTGCCGGCCGTGAGGAGCGGGGCTATGGCGTGGTGGAGGGCATCGCTGGTCGACGACGTGTATGTCGCGCGGGCGAGCGCGAGCCACACCCAGCCAGTCGCGCCCAGCATTGCGCGGCGCCAGATGGGGCCGGTGAGCCCGGCCACACCTGGCCAGGCGCAGGCGAGACCGATCGCGCCGAGCGCCGGCGCCCCTGCGGACAGCGGCCAGGCGGGTCCGTCGCGCGGCGCCAGCACAACGGGGACGAGGGCGCCCGCGAGCAGCAGCAGCGCGCCGCCGGCGTGCTCCTGGGCGACGAGGGAGGTCGCCATGAAGGCTGTAAGGGCAAACCATCCGGCGCGAGGGAGCGCGGCAACGATCACGGCCGCCACGCACGCGGTAGCCGCCGTCGGAAGTGGCGAGGAGCCAGGCGCGTGGTGCGCGAGCCAGGCCGTCAGTGCCGCCGCGGCGGCGCCGGCGAACGCCCGGCGCGGCCAGGGAATGTGCAATCTCTCACGACGGCCTCGCTCGTCGGCGTCTGGTTCGGGTTCGGCGCGCAGTCGGCGTTGCTGGCGTTGTTGTCGTTGCGGCCGCTCTCGGCGCTCTTCGGGGGGCGAGTGCGTGCGATCCCAGTCCTCGGCTTCGGCGCGCCGACGGTGGTCCTCGATCCGGAGGTGGACCTCGTCGGTGTCCGGCCGTCGGATCGTCGTTCGTGGCCGCCACGGTTCGGCGACGACGCCCGGGTCGTCGCGGACCCTGCCCGCGACCGCCGCCAGCGCGCCTCGCAGCTCCTCGAGTCGCCCTCGCTCGCCCGGGCGCGGGCGGAGCGCCAGGTCGATCGCCTGGCCCAGCTCGCGCGGAAGCTCGCGGCGCTGCCGGCGCAGCGGCGGCAGATGCATCCCCATACGGCGCGCGGACTGGCCCGCGGCCCCGGTCCGAACCGGGTTGACGCCGGTCAGGCCCTCGTACAGCACGAGCGCGAGCGAGAACAGGTCGGCCGATGCGCCGGCCGGGAGCCCCTGGGCTTGCTCGGGCGCCATATACGCGGCCGTGCCGATCACATCGCCGGTCATCGTCAGCGAGTCGCCACCAGCCACGCGCGCGACGCCGAAGTCGGTCAACCGGGCGAGTCCCGCCGGTGAGGTCGGCCGCTCGGGGATCAGCACGTTGGACGGCTTGACGTCGCGGTGGACCACGCCGTGCGCGTGGGCGTGGGTGAGCGCATCGCACAGCGCGATCCCGATCTGTACGACGTCGCGGTCCGATAGCAGACCGTCGGCGAGGAGCCGGTCGAGCGTCGCGCCGTGGACGAGCTCCGAGACCAGGTACGCGCCCTCGTCGTCGACCGCAGCCTCGTACAAAGTGACGATTCCCGGGTGCGCGAGCCGGGCGGCGGCGCGGGCCTCGCGCTCGAAGCGCCCGCCGACCACGCGCTCGCGCGGGAGGATCTTGATCGCGACGTCGCGGTCGAGGCGCTCGTCGCGTGCCAGCCACACGGTTGCGAACCCGCCGGTGCCGAGCCGGCGGCGCAGCCGGTACCGATCCAGGACGACGGGCGCGTCCCGGCTCGCCCCCTTTAGCCCCCGCCCCGTCGGCTCCTCATCCCCCCCGGGCGACCGCCCGATCCGGGTCGGGGCCTGCGATTCGGAGGGATCGCCCGCGCGCACGAGCATCTTTTCGCGACGACGGTCGCCTTCCCCTTTGCCTGCAAACGTTCGGAAATGCCTTACCGCCGTCCAGGAGGTCATACTGAGCCCTTCCTGATTTCCGCAAGGAGCGAGCAGCGTGTCGTTCTTCGACGAGCCCGAGGAGACTCGTACCACGCCACGGGCGGCACCACGCCGCCAACGACCGCCGAGCGGTGGTGGCCGCCGTCCGCCGCCGTCCGGGGACCGTCAGGCGATCATGATCCGTCGCATCGGCCTTGCGATCGTGGTCGTGATCGCGATCATCCTCATCGCGGTCCTCGTCAACGGCTGCGAGTCCAGCGCCCGGAAGAGCGCGCTCGAGGACTACAACAACAGCGTCGCCTCGCTGAACGCGCGCTCGGTCCAGACCGGTACGAACTTCTTCAACGCGCTCTCCGGGGGGACCAGCGACCCCACGAGCCTCTCTCAGAGCCTGGCTCAGGCGGTCAGCTCGGCGACTACTGAACTCAGCGACGCCAAGGGCCTGAGCACTCCCGACGAGGTGAAGGGGGCCCAGCAGGACTTCGTCACCGCGCTCCAGATGCGCAAGGACGGGATGAGCAACATCGCCAACCAGGTCGGCGCGGCGCTCCAATCCCAGACGAGCCAGAACGCGATCGACACGATCGCGGCCGAGATGGCGCGCTTCTACGCCTCGGACGTGCTGTACAAGGACTACACCGTCCCGCAGATCGTCGGCGCGCTTCGCGCGGCCGGCATAACGGTCGGCGGCCTGGGCGGCCAGCAGCTCAACTCGAGCCAGTTCCTGCCCTCGATCCAGTGGCTCGACCCCCAACACGTCGCGACCGCGCTCCACGTCAACCTGCCTTCGTCATCAGGATCGAGCAGCGCGCCCCTCGCCCCGGGCCTGCATGGACACCAGTTGAACTCGGTCAGCGTCGGTGGGAGCACCCTCCAAACCGGGTCGACCAACTCGATCCCGGCGAGCCCGGCGCCGACGTTCACGCTCGACTTCGCCAACACCGGCCAGAACACCGAGACCAACGTGAAGTGCCGCGTGACGGTGTCGGGCTCGAGCGTCAGCGGGCAGACGATCGTCCCGCAGACGACCGCTGGAGAGTCGACGAGCTGCCAGGTCACGCTCAGCGCGTCGCCCCCGACGGGTTCCCATAACGTCACGGCGGAGATCGTCCCCGTACCCGGCGAGAAGAACACGGCGAACAACTTCTTGACGTTCCCGGTCACGTTCCAGTGATGGCTGGCGTGACCGTATCCTGTCGTCAGTGCACAACCTGACCAGCACCGCTGGGATCGTGGCGATGGCGGCCGGCGCGGGCGCGCTCCTGGCGCTCCTCTTCTGCACGATCCTCGGGATCAAGCTCAGGCGGCTCCGGGCCGCTCAGCGGGTGATCCTCGGCGGCCAGGACCAGGATCTGGTGGCCCACGCCGCCTCGCTCCAGCAGCAGTTCGAGGCGCTGTACGACTACGTCCAGGAGGCGTCCGAGCGGCTCGAGAGCCGGATGGAGACGGCCGAGCACCGGATCGACGGATCGGTCGCGTACCGCGCGCTGATTCGCTACGACGCGTACGGCGAGATGTCCGGCCGCCAGTCGACCTCGATCGCACTGCTCGACGCCAACCGCTCGGGGGTGGTGCTGTCCTCGATCCACCACCGTGACCAAGCCCGCCTGTACGCCAAGGAGGTCCGGGAAGGCAAGCCCGAGCTCGAACTCTCGCCCGAGGAGGACGAGGCGGTCAAGCGCGCGCTCGGCGCGGACGTGAAGCAGCGCTCGGGCTAGTGGAGCCCGGGTCACCCCGCTAGTGGTCGTCCCCGAGCGGATGCGCGTCGCCTACTTCGGCCCCGAGGGCACCTGGACTCAGGAGGCGCTGCTCGCGGCGACCGCCGGCCGCGAGCTTGACGCGGTTCCGTATCCGACGATCTACGACACCGTAATGGCCGTCCATTTCGGGGCCGTCGAGCGCGCGCTGGTCCCGATCGAGAACTCGCTCGAAGGTTCTGTGAACGCCACGCTCGACGCGCTCGCGATGGAGACCGAGAACGTCGCGATCCTCGGCGAGGTGGTTCACCCGATCCGCCACTGCCTGATCGCCCGAACGCCGCTCGAGCTCTCGGAGATCGACACCGTCGTGTCGCATCCGCAGGCGACCGCCCAGTGCGCGCGCTTCATCCGCGCGCGGCTGCCGGGAGCACAGGTGCTCGCCGGCAGCTCGACCGCCGAGGCGGTCAAGACCGTGGCCGAACACGACGGCCCGTGGGCGGCGCTCGGCAACCGGGTGGCGGCCGAGCGCTACGGCTGTCAGGTGCTTCGCGCCGGCGTCGAGGACGTGGCCGATAACGAGACCCGGTTCGTGTGGCTCGGGCCGGTTGGGGCGCCACCGGGCGGGGTCGGCCGCGTGGGCGGGTCGGCGTCCGGGGGGTCCGCTGGGTCGGCCGGGTCCGCGGGGTCGGTCGGGACCGCGGCGTCCGCGCGGTCGGCCGGGTCGGCCGGGTCGGCCGGGGCGCCCCCGCTCGGTCCGTGGAAGACCGCGGTCGTATTCTGGGGCGTCGGGTCCGAGGCGCCGGGCTGGCTCGTCCACTGCCTGTCCGAGTTCGCCACGCGCGACGTAAACCTCACCCGGATCGAGTCGCGGCCGCGCAAGCAGGGCCTCGGGCGCTACATGTTCTTCCTCGACCTCGAGGGTCGCGACATCGAGCCGCACGTCGCCGACGCCCTCGTCGGGCTGCGCGCCCACGTTGAGGTCCTGCGCGTGCTTGGTTCGTTCCCGGCCGCCATCGCATAAGGGCGTAACAAAGGCTTATCAGGTCTACCGGACCCACCGGTAGACTCCCGCCAGCCATGGCCACTTCAGCACCAGCGCCAGTGTGGTCCGCGTCGCCTCCAGAGCACCAGCGACGCGGACGTGAGGGTGGCCGAGTGCTCGTATTGAACGCGACGTACGAACCGATCAACGTCTGCACCGTCCGCCGCGCCGTCGTCCTGCTCCTCAAGGAGAAGGCCGAGGTGATCGAGCGCGGCGATTGGGAGCTTCACTCGGCAACCGCGTCGATGTCCCGGCCGGTCGTGATCCGGCTCGTCTCCTACGTCCGGATCCCGCGCGACACCCACCGCCGCAAAATCACCCGGCGCGCCGTGTTCGCCCGCGACAACTGGACCTGCCAATACTGCGGCGCGCGCTCCAACCTCACCGTCGACCACGTGATCCCCAGATCGAAGGGCGGCGGATCGGGCTGGGACAACATCGTCGCCTCCTGCGCGCCCTGCAACCGCCGCAAGGGCGACGCGCTCCCCCGCCAGGTCGGCATGCACCTGCGCACGCCGCCGCGGATGCCAAGCGCCACCGTGTTCATCCACGTGGCCAGCCCGACCATCCCGGTGGCCTGGCAGCAGTACCTGGCGGCCTAGCCGGTCCGCCACACGAGCCCGTGCGCCGCCGGCGCTGGGGCGATTCGCGGTCAGGCACGCCTCAAGGGGTGCGCAACTCGGGTGCGTCCCAGCGTCCGAGCAAGGTACGACCTGGATAGCCGCGTAGGTGGGTGTCCCACTCGGTGCCTCGCGCCCCGATACCGCAGCCGAGCGGCCCGCGATACGGCGGTCGAGCACCACGCGGTACCGCGGCCGAGCGCCACGCGATGCCGGCGCCTGGTACTCGATGCTGACACCCACCGCAGCGGTTGGTAATCTGATCATCACCAGAGAAAGGAGGTGGTCCGACTGTCTGAAAGTACTTCCGGGACCCTGGAGGTGTCCGGCCGCTAAGTCGGAGGCTGACCCCGCCTAGCGGAGTCCCCCCGAGACACCGCCGGCGCGAGTGCCGGGATTGGTCCCTCCGGTCTATTCCAACCTCGCATCGGTGATGCCAGCCAAGTTGTGAAGGGCGTCGGGTCGACGGCGCCCTTCACTCGTTAAAGGCCCGGTGGTCCGCTCCGGCTAAGGGCCCGGTGCCCTTCCGGCGACACCGCCCTAACACCCGGGACACCTCAGCGCGAGGCGCCTAAGCGATCCCGCTGACCGGCCTCGACACCTGAACGTTGTCCCGGCCGGCGGCCTTGCCGAGGTACAGGGCGCTGTCGCCGCGGCTGACCAGCTCGTCGATCTCCTCGTGGCTCCACTCGGCGACGCCGATCGTGATCGTCACGTTCAGGCCGTGATCCTGCGCCGCCTCGGGCTGATCCTGAGCCAGCGCGTCGCGCAGGCGCTCGGTGGCGCGCAGGGCACCGTCCTCGTCGGTGCTCGTGAGCACGACCAGGAACTCCTCGCCGCCCCAGCGGCCGATCGCGTCCTCGGTCCGGAGTGCACCGTCGAGGACCTGCGCGGTGTGCGCGAGCACAGCGTCGCCGGCGCGATGGCCGAGCGTGTCGTTGACGTGCTTGAAATGGTCGACGTCGATGACCAGCAGCGACAGCGCCAGATCGTGCCGGCGCGCGGCGCTGATCGCGTCGTGCAGGTAGTCCTCGATCGCGCGGCGGTTGCGCAGGCCGGTCAATGGGTCGACCAGAGCCAGCCGCGCGAGTTCGCCGTTGAGCCGCGTCAGTTGCTCACGGCGGCCGTGGAGCCGCGTGATCAAGACGATGATCGCCAGCCCCGCGAACCCGAGGCCTGCGATCGCGAGCCATGCGAGCCACCTGCCGGCGCCGTTGAGGAAAGTGAACAGCTGCGCCTCGGGATCTCGCAGCACGATCCGCCAAGAGGTCCCAGCGACGTTTGCCGTGACGAAGTACTGCTTGCCCTGCGGGCTCCCGTACGACCCGTTCTCCGCGTGGCTGGCGGCATCCGACAGCCGGGGGTCGGCCTGGGCGAGCGTTCCGGGCTGCGGCCCTCCGGACGGAATCGCGGTCAGCAGCCCTCCGCTGGGATCGACGAGATAAGCCTGCCAGCCGGTATTTGAGAGAACGCTCCCGAGCACCGTCGGCAATACCGACTCGGCCATCGTGTACGCGCCCGTGAACACGCGCCGGCCCGAGGCGGTCTGGTACGCGACGGCAAAGCTGAGCATCGGCGTGCCGCCGACGTCGGCCAGCCCGACGCCGGATGCGTCGGGCTCGGCGAACGTAGCTGCGAGGCCCGAATACTTGTCCGCGAGCATGCCGACCAACGGGCTCGGCGCCGACGTCGCCGCCCGGATGACGCGGCCGTTCGGGTCGAGGACCGCCGCGGCACGCAGGCCGAGTGCGGTCGCGTCACGATCCAGGGTGCTCTGCGAGATCGCCGGCCCGGCGAACCAGGTCAGCGCCTGGGCCCGCTGGCTTGAGAGAAGGTCGTTGGCGTAGATCGACACGAACCCCGCGGCGAACTGAACGCGGGTCTGCAACCGCGCCGCCATCCCGTTGCGGTTGGTCGCCTGGGAATGCGCGAGCAGCCCACTGCCGGCCGCGATTAGCGCCAGCCACCCGATCACGAGCGCGAGCACCAGCCGACCCTGGCCCCGCCGCGCGCCGCTGAGGCGCATGACCGGGCCGGACGCGCTGGCTTCGTGCGCCAGCAACGACCGCAACTCTGGCCGCCCGGTTCCCATTTGACCGCTTATCGGTAAGTGCGCGGCGGTCCTTGAGCAATCCGGGCCGCGCCCGTGTTGCTATGCAACCCGCATTGGGCGGCTCAGGGCCTGCGACGGACCCCTAGCTACTCGTCGTCGTCGCCGGGGTCGTCCTCGCCGAGGGACTCGTCGTCGCCAGCGGCCTCGTCGTCGTCCACCAGATCGCCATCGTCCAGGGACTCACCTTCGTCGAAGGACCCACCATCGACGCCGGGCTCGTCTGGGGCGGCAAGCTCGTCTCCGGCGAGTACCGATCCCGCCTCGGCGTCGATATTGACGTCGATGTCGCCGGCGACCGTCGCCGCCATGGAGGTCTCGGACTCAACGACGAGCGCCACCGCGCTGACCTGGTCGTCGTCGCGGATGTTCATCACCTTCACGCCCTGCGACGAGCGGCCGTAGCGATTGATCCCGCGCACCGACGTCCGCTGGACCATCCCATTCTGGGAGATGAACACGAGCTCCTGGTGCTCGCGCACGACGAGCGCGCCGGCGAGCGCTCCCTTGTTCTCGGTGAGCGTGATCGTCTTGACGCCCATCGTGCCGCGGCCCTTGACCGGATAGTCGGGGATCGGGGTGCGCTTGCCGTAGCCGTTCTCGGTGACCACGAGCAGCTCCTGATCGTCGCGGGCGACGTCCATCGCCAGTACCGCGTTGCCCTTCTGTGAGACGTTCATGCCGCGAACGCCGCTCGTGTCCCGGCCCATCGCCCGGACCTGGCTCTCGCTGAACCGCGCGGCCTGCCCCGAGCGCGACACCATGATGATGTCGTCGTGCCCCGAGGTCCGCCGGACCGCGATCAGCTCGTCGTCGTCTCGGATGTTGATCGCGATGATCCCGTCGGCCTTGATCGGCGTGTTGTAGGCGCCGAACTCGGTCTTCTTGACCATGCCCTTGCGCGTCGCGAACACGAGGTACTTGCCCTCGCCGAAGTCGCGGGTCGCGAGCACCGACTGCACCCGCTCGCCCTCGCGCAGCGGCAGGAGGTTCACGAGCGCCCGGCCACGCGCCGTGCGCGAGGCCTCGGGCAGTTCGTACACCTTGAGCCGGTAGACCTTGCCTCGGTTCGTGAAGAACAGCAGGTAGTCGTGAGTGGAGGACACAAACAGGTGCTCGATGTAGTCGTCGTCCTTCATCTCCATCCCGGTCACACCGACGCCGCCGCGGCGCTGCTGGCGATACGTGGACAGCGGCAGCGACTTGATGTAGCCGGAGTGAGTGATCGAGATCACCATCTGCTGGTCGGCGATCAGGTCCTCGATGTCTATCTCGCCCTCGGCGTGCACGATCTCGGTGCGCCGCTCGTCGCCGTAGGTCTCGGCGATCTCGGCCAGCTCCTCCTTGATCAGCGCCATGACCCGGCTCTCGTCGCCGAGGATCTCGCGCAGCTCCTTGATCCGCTCGATCAGGTCCTTGTGCTCCTGCGTGATCTTGTCGGCCTCGAGCGCGGTCAGCCGGCTCAAGGTCAGCTGCAGGATCGCCTGGGCCTGCACGACGGTCAGCTCGAACCGCTCGACCAGGCCGTTGCGCGCGACCTCGGGCGTCTGCGATCCGCGGATCAGCGCGATCACCTCGTCGAGGTTCGCGAGCGCGATCAGCAGTCCCTCGAGAACATGGGCGCGCTCCTCGGCGCGGCGGAGCTCGTACTTCGTCCGGCGGACAATGATCTCGCGCTGGTGGTCGACGTAGTGCCCGATCACTTCGCGCAGCGACAGGGTGCGCGGCACGTTATCGACGAGCGCGACCACGTTGACGCCGAACGTCTGCTGCATCGGCGTGTGCTTGAACAACTTGTTGAGCACGACCTTGGGGATAGCGTCGCGCTTGAGCTCAATCACGATCCGCATCCCGTTGCGGTCCGACTCGTCCCGGATATCGCTGATCTCGGAAACCTTCTTCTCGTGGACGAGCGTCGCGATCTTCTCGATCACGCCTCCGTCGCCACCCTTGCGCACCAGGAACGGAAGCTCGGTGACGATGATCGCCTCCTTGCCCTGGCCGATCGGCTCGATGTGGGCCTTGGCCTGCACGCGAATCCGCCCGCGACCGGTGGCGTATGCGTCACGGATCCCCTCGCGCCCGAGGATCGTCCCAGCGGTCGGGAAATCAGGGCCCTTGACGTGCTTCATCAGGCCCTCGACGTCGATGTCGGGGTCGTCGATGTACGCGAGCGTCGCGGCCACCACCTCGCGCAGGTTGTGCGGCGGGATGTTCGTCGCCATGCCCACCGCGATCCCCGAGCCGCCGTTCACGAGCAGGTTGGGGAAGCGCGCGGGCAGGACCAGCGGCTCCTGCTTGGAGCCGTCGAAGTTGGGCGCGAAGTCGACCGTCTCCTGGTCGATGTCGCGCAGCATCTCGGTGGCGAGCGGGTCGAGGCGGGCCTCGGTATAGCGCATGGCCGCCGCGCCCCAGCCGTCGATGTTCCCGAAGTTCCCGTGCCCGTCGATGAGCGGATAGCGCATCGAGAAGTCCTGCGCCATTCGTGCCAGGGTGTCGTAGATGGCCGAGTCACCGTGCGGGTGGTACTTGCCCATCACCTCGCCGACGATCGTCGCGCACTTGACGTGCCTGCGCGGCGGCCGCAGGCCGAGCTCGTTCATCGCGTAGAGAATGCGGCGGTGGACCGGCTTGAGGCCGTCGCGGACGTCGGGCAGAGCGCGCCCGACGATCACCGACATGGCGTAGTCGAGATACGCCGAGCGCATCTCGTCTTCGAGGCCGCGGGGCTCGATGTTGCCGCCGCCGATGGTGTCGATCGATGCCATTAGTCAGTCCTCCTACGTGTCCAGCGTGGCGAGCCGCGCGTTCTCCTCGATGAATGCCCGCCGCGGCTCAACCTGATCGCCCATCAGCATCGAGAACACCATGTCGGCCGAGGCCGCGTCCTCCATGGTGACCTGCACGAGCGTCCGCGAGCTCGGGTCCATGGTCGTCTCGCGCAGCTCGTGCGCGTCCATCTCGCCAAGGCCCTTGAAGCGGTAGTACTCGATCCCTCGTTGCGCGATCGCGAGCACCGCCTCGCGCAGCTCGTCGAACGTGGGCGCGTCCTTGGTGTTCTCGCCGAGCGCAACGTGGAACGGAGGCGTGCCGACAAGCTCGACCAGGTCCTTGTGGACCTCGGCCAGCTGGTGGTACTCCTCGGCCTCGAGCGTGGCACGCGGAATCGTGTGCGTGGTGGCGAGGCCGGTCTTCGCCTCGACCGTGCGGATGACGACCTCGTGCTCGTTCTCGGACAGAAGCTCGGCACGGAACGCCTCGCCGTTTTGGCCGTCCTTGATGTGGTGCAGCAGCGCGTCGACGTCCGAGACCTGCTCTTCTAGCAGTCTCGCTTGCTGTAGGAAGTCGATCACGCCGTGGCCATGAGCCGCCCGCAGCGCCGAGGCCCAACCGTCGTACTGCTTGAGCAACCGGTTGAAGCGCTTCCAGCGCGTGTCGGTCAGCCTCAACTGCTTGTTGTACCGGTCGAAGATCTCGATCTTCTCGAACTTGTCGCCGAGCAGGATGTCCTCGAGTTCGGACTCGCGCTCGATGTAGCGGTGCTTCTGTCCCCGGGTCAGCCGATACAGGGGCGGCTTGGCGATGTACACGTAGCCGGCCTCGATCAGCGGCTGCATCTCGCGGAACAGCAGCGTCAGCGCGAGCGTGCGGATATGAGCGCCGTCGACGTCGGCGTCGGTGAGCAGCACGATCTTGTGGTAGCGAGCCTTGGCGATGTCGAACTCGTCGCGCACGCCGGTGCCGATTGCGGTGATCAGCGCCTGGATCTCGGTGTTGGCCAGGACCTTGTCGATGCGGCTCTTCTCGACGTTCAGGATCTTCCCGCGCAGCGGCAGGATCGCCTGGGTGCTCCGGTCGCGGGCACTCACGGCCGAGCCGCCCGCCGAGTCGCCCTCAACCACGAACAGCTCCGCGAGGGACGGGTCCTTGACCGAGCAGTCGGCGAGCTTGCCAGGCAGGGCCGAGTTCTCGAGCGCGGACTTGCGTCGGGTCAGATCGCGCGCCTTGCGCGCGGCGGCCCGGGCCCGCGCCGCGTCGACGCTCTTCCGGATCACGCGGCGGGCGTCCTGAGGGTTCTCCTCGAGGAACTCGGATAGGCGCGCGTACACGACGGAGCGCACGAAGCCGTCCATGCCGGGGTTGCCCAGCTTGGTCTTGGTCTGGCCCTCGAACTGCGGATCGGTCAGCTTGGCCGAGATCACCGCGGTCAGGCCCTCGCGTACGTCCTCGCCGGTCAGTGCATCGTCCTTGTCCTTGAGCTCGCCCTTGTCCTTGGCGTACTTGTTGAGCGCGGTGGTCAGAGCCGACCGGAAGCCGCTGAGATGCGAGCCGCCCTCGATCGTGTTGATGTTGTTGGCGAACGAGAACACCGACTCCTGGTAGGAGGAGTTCCACTGCATGGCAACCTCGAGCGCACCCTCGTCCCCCTCGCCCTCGAACGAGATCACCTTGTTGGTGATCGGCTCTTTGTTGCGGTTGAGGTACTTGACGAAGTCGACGATTCCACCCTCGTAGTGGAATTCGGCCTTGTGGCCTTCGCCACGCTTGTCGATCAGATGGATGCGCAGGCCGCGCGTGAGGAACGCGGTGTCTCGCATGCGCTCCTCGAGCGTCGTGAAGTTGAGATCGAGCGTCTCGAAGACATCGGCGTCGGGCAGGAACGTGATCGTCGTCCCCGTCTCGCTGGTGGGCTCGCCCTTCTTCAGGTCGCCGAGCGGCGTGCCGCGCTCGAACGACTGTGTCCACACAAATCCATCGCGGCGAACCTCGACGTCGAGGCGTTCGGACAGCGCGTTGACGACCGACACCCCAACCCCGTGCAACCCACCGGAGACCTTGTAACCGCCGCCTTGGCCGAACTTGCCGCCGGCGTGTAGGACGGTCAGGACCACCTCGACCGCCGGACGCTGCTCCTTCTCCATGATCGCGACCGGGATGCCCGCGCCGTTGTCGCGCACGGTGACGGAGTTGTTGGGATGGATCGTGATCTCGACGCGGTCAGCGCGGCCGGCCAGGGCCTCGTCGACCGAGTTGTCGACGACCTCGTACACGAGGTGATGAAGGCCGCGCTCGCCGGTCGAGCCGATGTACATGCCGGGACGCCTGCGGACCGCTTCGAGACCCTCGAGGACGGTGATGTCCTGTGCGTCATAACTGCTCTGCTGGTTGGGACGCCCTGCGGCGCCATCGTCAATTGCCACGATCCTCCGATGACATCAGAGACGCCCCGGGTCCGCGCAACCTGGCGCGCGCCGGAGCGTCGAGAATTGTGCACATAATGATAGCACGGTGGGGGGCGGAAACGACCCTCGAGCCGGGTCCGTTTTGCCTGCAAAACTGAGAAAACGGACGGTATTCATCGGGGCCGTGACCGGTCGCTTTTGTCGGCTTTGATGCACTGGGGACAGACCTGTGGAAAAGCGGCTCCTGCCGCCTCCGGTCCGAACCTGTACGCGCGCAATGCTCAACTTTTACGCGCATGCGCCGATGCTTACGCGAAGGGCTGCCGGCGACACGAGTCGGCGCACTGAGGATGACAGCCGAGACCGCCACCGAACCCCAGCCCAAGCCCTCCTCTCGCCTGTCGGGGGCGCTCGCGCGTGCTCGCAAGGTCCACCCCGTGTGGGGTCTGAATGTGCTGTTGATCGCCACCGCGGTGGCGCTCTACGCCGGCCCCGTTCACGGCCTTCAGCCGCTCTCGCACCCACACCTGCCGTGGTGGTCGATCGCGATCGCGTTCGCGATCGCCGAGCGCTGCGTCGTCCACCTCCACTTCCGGCGCGGGGCGCACTCGTTCTCGCTCGGAGACATCCCGATCGTGTTCGGCTTGATCTTCTGCAGCGCCGAGGCGTTCGTGGTCGGCTGCCTGCTCGGGAGCGCTTTGGTGATGCTGTTCGACCGCCGGCTACCGCCGGTCAAGTTCGTTTTCAATACCTCCCAGTTCGCGGTCCACGCCTGCATCGCGCTGCTCGTGATCCACGCCCTCGCGCCCGCGTCTGATCACGTCGGGCAGCGGATCTGGGTCGGGGCGCTGATCGCCACGCAGGCCTCCGGATTCGTGACCGTCCTGGCGATCGCGATCGCGATCTCCCTGTCGGAGGGCATCGTCAAGCTCCGCACCGTCGCTCACATGCTGTCGATGGATCTCGTGGTGACGCTCAGCAACGCCAGCCTCGGGCTGTGCGGCGCGGTGATCGCGTCCTCGGACGCCCTGGCGCTCCCGCTCCTCGCGATCCCATCGCTCACGCTGTTCGCGGCCTACCGCGCGTACCTGTCCGAGCGCGAGCGTCACAAGCGGCTCGAGTTCCTGTACGAGGCCAATCGCACGCTCGCACGCTCGCGTGAGATCGCGCATGCGCTCGAGGGGCTGCTCGTCCGCTCGCTCGAGGCGTTCCGCGCGGAGCTGGCCGAGATCATCCTGTTCGGGTCCGAGGAGAACCCATCGCTACGCACGCTTCTCGGTCCCGGCAGCTACCGCGAGCTGATGGAGCCAGTCGACTCGGAGGTCGCTGACGCGATGCGCGAAGTGCTCGAGCGCAGCGACGGAGGCGCCTTCACGCTCGATCCCCCGTTCGGCGGCGCCCGCCTGCAGCGCTACCTGGAGGCGCGTGGCGTCACCCACGCGATGGTGGCTCCCCTTCCCGGCGAGGAGCGCGTGATCGGCGCGATCATGCTCGCTAACCGCTTCGGGGTCGTGCGCTCGTTCGACCACGACGACCTGCGGCTGCTCGACACGCTCGCCGGCAACGCGAGCGTCGCGCTCCAGTACGACCGCCTCGAGCAGGCCGTCAACCAGCTGTCGCTGCTCCAGGAGCAGCTCCACCACCAGGCCTACCACGACCCGCTCACCAACCTTGCCAACCGCTCGCTGTTCACCGACGAGGTGAAGTCGGCACTTGCCGACCGCCGCGGCGAGCTCGCTGTGCTGTTCATCGACCTCGACGACTTCAAGACGATCAACGACAGCCTCGGCCATTCCGCCGGCGACGAGCTGCTGGTGTCGGTCGCCTCGCGCCTGCGTTCCTGCCTGCGGCCCGAGGACGTGATCGCCCGCCTGGGCGGCGACGAGTTCGCGCTGATGGTCGAGGATGGCCACGACGCCGAGGCGGCCGCGGTCGCCGTCGCGCACCGGATTATGGAGGCTTTTGTGCACCCGGTGGAGGTCGGTTCCGAGAGCGTGTCGGTGTACGTGAGTTGCGGCATCGCCACCAGTCACGGCGGTGCCGACTCGGCCGACGAGCTGATCCGCGACGCGGACGTTGCGATGTACAGGGCCAAGACCAACGGAAAGGGTCACTTCCAGGTGTTCCACCCGAGCATGGGGGAGGCCGTGCTCGAGCGGCACGGCCTCAAGGAGGAGCTCCGCCTGGCGATCGAGCGTCAGGAGCTGACCCTGTTCTTCCAGCCGATCATCGATCTAGCCACCGGCTCGCTCGTCGCCGAGGAGGCGCTCGTGCGCTGGCAGCATCCCCGGCGCGGGCTCGTCGGGCCGTCGGAGTTCGTGCCCTTCGCGGAGGAGACCGGGCTGATCCTGTCACTCGGTCAGTACGTGCTCGAGGAGGCGTGCCAGCAGGCCCGTCGCTGGCAGGCCCGCGGCCCGGTCGGGCCGGCGGGCGGAGCTCCTGTCGCCGTCCACGTGAACCTCAGCGCGGTCGAACTCCGCGACCCGGCGCTGGTCGAGCGCGTGCGCGCGACGCTGTCCAATGCCGGAGTGAACCCGCTCAGCGTGGTGTTCGAGATCACCGAGAGCGTGCTTCTCGACGATTCCGAGCGCGTCAAGGAGGCGATCGCCGAGCTCCGAGCCCTCGGGGTGAGGTTCGCGCTGGACGACTTCGGGACCGGGTACTCGTCACTCAGCTACCTGCACACGCTGCCGTTCGACATGTTGAAGATCGCCAAGTCGTTCGTCGACGGCCTCGCCCGCGGCGGCCGCGAGGCGTCATTCGTGCGCATGATCATCGAGCTCGCACGCACGCTCGGTGTGGCCGTGATCGCCGAGGGGATCGAGACACAAGAGCAGACCGACGCGCTCGTCGCGCTCGATTGTGATTACGGCCAGGGTTTCCACCTCGGCCGGCCCGAGCCCGTCAAGGCCGAGCTCCCGCTCCGGTCCGCCGCCTGACGGCGCCCTTGAGGCGCGCCGGGCTACTAGCCGCGCCCCGCTTTTCATACATCCGTCCAAACCGCTCAGGTGGCTGCAGGTTTGGGTCGATCAAGTTCCTACGAAGGACTGCAGGGGCAAACCCGTCGCGAGGCGGGGGCGCAAAGCCAGGGGTCTCGCATGCCAGCGAGATAGCCCAGCCGCCAGTTCGGTTACTAATAAGACTGCTCAGGGCAAACCCGTCGCGAGGCGGGGGCGCAAAGCCAGGGGTCTCGCAAGGATGCGAGATAGCCCAGCCGCCAGTTGAGTCACTGGTTAATGGTTTTGCGACACGGAGGTTGCCCTGAGATGACACGTTCTGTCCACATCGTTGAGCGGATGCGGTGGATGTCCGCGCTCGCCGGCGCCGCCATCGTGGCGATCGCCGCCGCCATCGCGCTCAGCGCGTCGAGCGGACAGCTGCGCGCCGTCGCTTCCGGGTCCTCCACCGGCTCGGCGAACGCCGCCGGCTCCTCGGCGGTGCTCGATCCGCGGATCGCCACACTTGCCGATCACCACCCCGGCGCGGTCGTACAAGCGATCGTCCAGTTCAACGCGCCGGTCACCCCGGCCAAGGCCGACAAGGACGCGGCCGCCGTTCACGGGCGTGTGATCGGCAACCTGCCGATCATCCACGGGCTCGCGCTCCAGCTGGACGCAGCGCAGGCGCGGGCGCTGGCCGCCAACCCGGATGTGCACGCGGTGTCACTCAACACCGTCGTCACCACGGAGAGCCTGCCTTTCCACATGGTCGGGGGACAGGGCGTCTCCGCGACGCAGCTTCAGACGACTTATGACCAGACGGTCGGCGTGCTCCCACTCTGGAGGTTCGGTGTCACCGGAACCGGAGTTGGAGTAGCCGTCGTCGACACGGGCGTTGACGGCGCGCTTCCCGACTTCGCCTCGAAGGACCACAGTGCCTCGCGGGTCGTTGCGAGCGCTGTGGCTAATGCTGATGCCACCACCGCGACTGACAGTTACGGTCACGGAACGGACGTCGCTGGGATCATCGCCGGCAACGGTGACAATCGCAGCCCGGGGGATCCGCTCTACGGTCACTACATCGGTGTCGCGCCGAATGCCAACCTCGTCTCGATCAAGGTCTCCGACGAGACGGGCGAGGCGACCGTGCTCGACGTGATCTACGGACTGCAGTTCGCGGTGGAGCATCAGTCACAGTTCAACATCCGCGTCATCAACCTGTCACTGAACTCGACGACGCCCCAGTCCTACAAGACCGACCCGCTCGACGCGGCCGTTGAGGCGGCCTGGATGCACGGGATCGTCGTGGTCGCGGCTGCCGGCAATCGCGGTAACGCGCCGGACGCCGTCCAGTACTCGCCGGCCAACGACCCCTACGTGATCACTGTGGGCGGCGTCGATGAGAACGGCAGCGCGAACCCGAGCGGCGACACGATCGCTTCGTGGTCGAGCCTGGGCACCACGCAGGACGGCCTCCAGAAGCCGGACGTGTACGCCCCGGGAGCACATATCGTCTCGGTGCTGGCACCGAACAGCGTGTTCGCGACGAGCTGCTCGACCTGCATCGTCGGCGACGGTCAGTACATCCAGACGAGCGGGACATCGATGGCGGCGCCGGTGATCTCCGGCCTCGTCGCCGACCTCCTGCAGATTCACCCGAACTGGACGCCCGATGAGGTGAAGGGCGACCTGACCAATCCGGCGGTGACCGAGAACTCCTCCTTCCAGGAGCCGAACGCGGTCAAGGCGGCGCTCGTGTGGAATCCGCCGCTCGCCGACCAGGGGCTCACGCCGAGCACCCTGATCAACACCACGACGGGCAACATTAACTACAGCCTGTCGAGCTGGAGCCTGTCGAGCTGGACGCGGGCACACGGCTCGCTGCGCGCCGGCTACGCGCTGTCGAGTTGGAACTGCGACGACTGCACCGCGAGCGGGAGTGGCACGGGCGCCACGCCGAGCCTTGGTTCGTGGAATACGGTCGAGCCGCTCGGCTGAGGCTCAAGCCTAAGTGGGGGCCGGCGGGGGCTAACAAGCCGGCGGGGGCTGAACGACGAGGCCGGTGGCGGGGTTTGGGCATCCCGTCGCCGGCCTTGTTCGGTTTGTCAGCGGCGTTCGGTACCGCCGCGGCGCCTCAGTACCGCGGCGGGAGCGCCACGCAGCGCAGGCGCGACACGCGACCGGTCCGCAGCGCGCCGTTGAGCCGCTCGAGGATCGCCGGGGCCATCAGGTCTAGTTCCTGAGCCCAGACCGAGGCCGAGCACGAGACGGTCACGACCCCGCCGCGCTCGGCCGTGGGATCCGCTTCCCCCGCGATCGCCGTGCCGACCGCGGCGGGCCACGCGCGCTGCACCTCGGCTAGCAGGGTGTCGGGCTCGAGGTCGTCGCGGATGTGGTCGAGCGCCAGCGACAGGCGGCGGGGAGCCCGGCGGTAGCTGGTCATTCCGCCGCCATCTCCAGGAGCCTCCCGCCCGACACCGCGACCTGCGTGACGTCGTCGTCGCTCGAGCCGGGTACGTGCTCGAGATCGGTTGCGGTGATCACGGACTGCCCGGGGGTGGAGCGCAGCAAGTCGACAAGCGCCTGGCGCCGGTCGCGGTCGAGCTCGCTCATCACGTCGTCGAGGAGCATCAGCGGCGGGGCCGGGCGGAGCTCGCCGATCACCTCGCGCTCGGCGAGCAGCAGCGCCAGCAGTGCGAGTCGCTGCTGCCCCTGGGAGCCATAGGCGCGCAAGTCGTGCCCGCCGTGGTCGGTCGCGAGGTCGTCGCGGTGCGGCCCGTGGCCGGTGAAGCCGCGCTCGAGGTCGCCGTCGACTCGCTCGGCAAGCTCGCGGACCAGTTCTCCAGGGTCGGCCGCACGCGAGCGCGGGCGATAGAACACCTTCGGATCGTCCTCGAGACCGAGCGCACCCCCGAGCCGCTCGAACGGCGCCGTCAGCAGATCCACCGCGCTGCGCCGGTCGCTCATCAGCGCGATCCCGTGACGGGCCAACTGCGCATCCCAGCTCTCGAGCGCGCCGCGGGAACCCCGGCCCGAGCGGATCCGCGCGATCAGCGCGTTGCGCTGGGCGAGCGCCTGCGAATAGAGCCGCCGGGTCTCGGTCCTAGCCGGCCACAGCGCCGCGACGAACTGGTCGAGGTGGGCCCGGCGCACCGCCGGGGCGCCCTTGATGAGCTCGAGCCGGTCGGGCAGGAACACGCTGACCAGGGGGCGGCCGGGCACGTCAAGCATCCGCTCGACCGACGCCCCGTCGACTCGCATGGCCTTCGCCTGCCCTGGGACGAAGCCGACCGACAGTTCGTGCATGCCGTCCTCATCCCCGCAGGTGAGCACGGTCCGCGCCGCGCCGGCTCCGAACTTGACGACCTCGCGCTCGTTGTTCGTCCGGCAGGAGCGACCCGTGCACCCGAAGTACAGACCCTCCAGCAGGTTCGTCTTGCCGGCGCCGTTCGGACCCGTGACCACCGTCAGCCCGTCGCCGAACTCCACGTGCGCGTCGTGGTAGCCCCGGAAGTCGCGCAGGCTCAGGCTAATGACCTGCACACGCCGCTCGCTAGACGTTCAGCCGGATTGGCATGATCAGGTACCGGAAACGGCTCTCGTCACCTGACTCGAGCAGGCCCGGGCGCAGCGGGCTGATCAGCTTCACGACCACGTCGCCCTCTTCGATCGCCTCGAGCCCGGCGCGGAGGAACTCCGGGTTGAAGCCGATCTCGAGCGGCTCGCCCTGAAACGGCACCGGCATCGACTCTTGCGCCTCGCCGATGTCTGGCGTCTGCGCGGAGATCGTCAGCTCCCCGGGCTGGAACGACAGCCGGAGCGGCGCGTTCTTCTGAGCGAGCAGGCTGATCCGGCGCACCACCTCGGTCAGCTCGGCGCCGGCCAAGCGCAGCTCGTGCTCGAACGTCTCGGGGAGCAACTGGCGGTAGTTCGGGAACTGACCGTCGATCAGCCGCGAGGAAAGGACGATCCCTCCGAGCTCGAACAGGACCTGGTTCTGGCGGACACTGATCCGAAGCTGCTCGTCCTCGACGTGGCCGGCCACCCGGGCCAGCTCCTGCAGCGCGCGGGCCGGCACGTTGACCTCGAAGCCGGAGGGGAGCGTGTCCTCGAGCGTGGTCTCCTTCACGCTCAGTCGGTAGGAGTCGGTGGCGACCATCCGAAGCTCACGGTCGGAGGCCGACACGAGGATCCCGGTGAGCACGGGACGGGTCTCGTCGCGCGAGGCCGAGGTCGCCACCTTGAGCGCGGTCGAGACGAACGCCTCCACCGGAAGGGAGACAGCGCCTTCGGCCTGCGGCTCGGGAAACGGCGGGAAGTCCTCGGATCTCAGCGTCCGGATGTGGAACGTCGCGTTTCCGGAGACAAGCTCGACGTCCTGCTCGGAGGCGCGGAGCTCGAGCGAGACGCTCTCGGCCGGCAGCAGGCGGACGACGTCGAGCAGAAGACGAGCCGGCAGCACGATTGTGCCCTCGCGGACGATCTCCGCCTCGAGTGGAACCCTCAGTCCGACGTCCATATCGGTCGCCTGGAGCTCGCAGCCGTCGGACGAGGCGCGAAGCTGAACGCCCGACAGCGCTTGGATCGCACTGCGCGTCGACGCGACTCTGCTCACGGTCTGGAGTTGTCGAAGCAGAGCCTCGCGGTCGCAGGAGATCTTCACGATGAATACCTCAAATGGGATTTAGAAGTCATAGGGGATCTATCGGTGTTGAGAAACCGCCGGAGTGCCTGCAACGACGCGAGATTCACGGGTGTGCAAAGAAACCGACAAGTCTGTCAGGAGGGTCGGTCGCTACGACTGCGGTCGATGATGCGCGTCAGCTCCTCGACGTCGTGAACAGCTTGTTGATCGTCGCGCATGCGCTCGGACACACGCTTGCAAGCATGGAGGACCGTCGCGTGATTGCGGCCGCCGAACGCGTCACCGATCGCATGAAGGGACGCATCGGTGAGGGCACGGGTTAGATGGATCGCAACCTGGCGCGGCCAGGTGACGCTCGTGGCGCGGCTCGATGACGTCAGCTGTGCGAGGGCCAGGCCGTAGTAGGACGCGACCGCGCGCTGGATGTCCCGGACCGAGGTTGGCGCATCCTGCTTTGGCCGCGGATGGATCTCGTCGAGGACCGCCTCGGCAAGCTTGACGTCGATCGGGAGTTGCGTGAGTGAGTGGTACGCGACGATCCTGATCAGGGCCCCTTCGAGGACTCGGACGTTGTCGGTGATGCGGTCGGCGATCAGCTCGAGCACGGCACCGTCGGTCACGGCGATGTGGTCGAGTGCGGCGCGCTTACGGAGGATGGCGACTCGGGTCGCGTGGTCTGGCGGCTTGATCACCGCCACGAGTCCCGACTCGAAGCGCTCGCGGAGTCGCTCCTCGACCGCCGCGAGTTGGCTCGGGAGCCGGTCGCACGTGAGCACTAGCTGGCGCCCGGTCTCGTAAAGGGCGTTGAAGGTGTGGAAGAACTCCTCTTCGGTCTTGGCCTTGCTGGCGAGGAACTGGACGTCGTCGATGAGAAGCACGTCCGCGTCGCGGTAGGCCTGCTTGAAGCGATCGATCGATCGCGACCCGAGCGCTCGGATGAAGTGGTTGGTGAACGCCTCGACGGTCGTGTAGCGGACGACCGCGCCGCCGCCGAACGAGAGCACGTAGTTGCCGATGGCCTGGAGGAGGTGCGTCTTGCCGAGGCCGGGCGGGGCGTGGAGGAACAGCGGGTTGTAGGCCTGGCCGGGGAGCTCCGCGACCGCCAGCGACGCGGCGTGGGCGAGGCGATTGCCGTCGCCGATGATGAACTGGTCGAAGCTATAGCGGGGGTTCAGCGCGCCGGCGGCGAGGTCGAGGCTTTCGGCCTGGGTGCGCGGCCGGTGCGGTCGGTCGACACCGCGGCGGGCGAGCTCGAGCCTGATGTCCGGACCGAATGCGATTCTGGCGCAGCTCTCGAGGATCCTCCTGAAGCGCTTGGAGACCCAGTCGTACGTGGCCTCCGGTGCGTCGACGAGCAGCGTGCCGCGATCGACGGACCTCAGCTCCAGAGACGCCAGCCAGATCTCGTACGTGGATTCGCCGACCGCGCGCCTGAGCTCCGCGCGGAGCTCTCGCCAGGCAACGGTGGGCTCGAGGTGCGCGGACAGCGACAAGCAACCCCTTGCGGGACGGAGATGGATCTGATTGCGAGGGAGGCGCCGAAGGACGCCCGGGTCGGCGAATATACCAGCGGCGAGGAGGCGAGATGCGCGGCTTCCGGGGCCTTGACGCAAAGCGCGAGAAAAAGCGCGAGCCGCCTCTCGCGCGGCGCTCCAGCGCGCGGCGGACGATCCGAATCTGCCGCAATCGCTGCTGCGTATACTGGCTCCAGTCCCGCTCCCGGGGTCCTGAGCTATGAAACGCACCTACCAGCCGAAGAAGCGCAAGCGCGCCCGCACGCACGGATTCCGTACCCGTATGCGTACCCGGGCCGGGCGTCTCACGCTGAAGCGCCGGCGCGACAAAGGCCGCAAGCGCCTAACGGTCTGATGGTGGGCCTGCCTGGCGCCCGTCCGCGGACCGGGCGGATGAGGCTGTCGCGCAGTGCCGACTTCGATCGCGTGTTCCGCCAGGGTCGGTCGCACGCCGGCCGTGAGTTCGTCCTGTACGTCTTCCCCCGCGGGGAGGGCGACGACGCGAGGCTCGGCCTGTCCGTGTCGCGGAAGGTCGGGGGCGCGGTCGAGCGCAACCGGGTCAAGCGGCTGCTCCGAGAGGCGTTTGCGATCGACGGCGACCGGCTCCCGCCCGGCACCGACGCCGTTGTCGTGGCCAGGCACGAAGCCA
The DNA here is from genome assembly GCA_963701945.1 of uncultured Solirubrobacterales bacterium. Taxonomy (GTDB): domain Bacteria; phylum Actinomycetota; class Thermoleophilia; order Solirubrobacterales; family Solirubrobacteraceae; genus Palsa-465. The sequence continues at coordinate 872,416 of CAVPBV010000011.1, forward strand.
ACGCTCTGGCCGAGCGTGAGGGTTTGGACGGGATTCGCCGTGCGCTGGGGCAGTTGCTCGAGCGCGTCGATCCCGGCGGCGGCGAGCGGCGAGCCGAGTCGGACGAGGACAGGGCGGAAGTGGTCGAGGAGGCCGGGTGAGCTGGCTGCGATCGCTGGCGGTGCTGCCGATCAGGCTCTACCAGCGGCTGATCTCGCCGGCGCTCGGTCCGCGTTGCCGTTACTACCCTTCGTGCTCTGAATATGCCGCGCAGGCGATTCGGAGATTCGGCATACTCCGGGGCCTAGTCCTGGCCGGCTGGCGGCTGCTCAGATGTAACCCGTTCAGTCACGGCGGTTTTGATCCCGTCGACCAGCAGCGGCTGTTCAAGCCGCGAGCACCGGCCCCGAGCGCCTGACCGTGTTTGTCACCGCGAACATCTTCCAACCCCTGATCGACGTCTTCCAGTCGGTCCTCCTGTTCTTCCACAACCACGTGGGGTTCTCGTGGGGGTTCTCGATCATCGCGCTGACGATCCTGATGCGCGCGATCCTGCTGCCGCTGACCGTCAAACAGTTCCACTCGATGCAGAAGCTGCAGCGCATGCAGCCGCAGATGAAGGCGCTCCAGGCGAGGTACAAGGACGACAAGCAGCGCCAGCAGCAGGAGATCATGAAGTTCTACAAGGAGAACGAGATCAACCCGCTCGGATCCTGCCTGCCGCTCGTGGCGCAGATCCCGGTGTTCATCTCGCTCTTCTACATGCTGCGCAAGAACCTGCGGCCGGACATCTGCCCGCAAACGCAGCGCGCCTACCAGATCAAGTACGCGGCGATGCACCACATCACGCTCGCGCAGGCGGCTGGGCACACGACCCCCTGCGGACCGAACAACGGCGCCGGCTTCCTGTTCATCCCGGACCTGACGAACAAGGCCACGGGCTGGGTGCTGATCGTCCTCCTGCTCCTCTACGTCGGGACCCAGCTCGCCTCGAGCCTGATGATGTCGAGCCCGATGATGGACAAGCAGCAGCGGAACCTGATGCTGTTCCTGCCGCTGGTCTTCGTCGTGATCGTCATCAACTTCCCGGCCGGCCTGATCGTCTACTGGATCACGACGAACACGTGGACGATGGCCCAGCAGTTCACCGTGCGAAGACTCATCGGAACTCCGCCACCGCTGGCGGCTACCGCCGGCGCAGGCCCACCCGGCGACGGCCCGGGAGGTGGCCGCGGTGGTGGCGGCAAGGACGATACGGGCGGCGGCGGTCCGCCACCCCCGCCCGATGACTCAGGCCCGAACGGTAAGTCCGACGGTGATGGCGGCGGCGGCATCTCCGGTCTGATCCGCGGTCGTCCCAAGCGTGAGCCCGAGCCCGTCGCAGCGGGGAGCAGCCGCACCGGCAAGGGCGGCACGCCCCCACCGCCACCGCGCAAGAAGAAGAAGCGCTCCGGACGCAGGAGGTAGATCGTGGACGCTGAGATCGGCGACGCTGGCTCGCGCGTACAAGAGTTGCTGGAGCGGATCGTGGGCGCTGCCGGCATCGAGGCCAGCGTCCACGTCGAGGAAGATGCAGACGAGGTCCGCGCCGACCTCGAGGGCGACGATCTCGGCCTCCTGATCGGGCGCCACGGCCAGATGATCGACGCGATCCAGCACATCGCGTACCGGATCGCGTGCAAGGGTGCCGTCGTCCGCAAGCGGGTCGTCGTTGACGCCGCCGGCTATCGCGAGCGCCGCGCCGTCGCGCTGCGTGCTTCGGCCGACCAGGCCGCGGAGGCCGCGGTCCACGACCAGCGCACGGTCACGCTCGAGGCGATGACAGCGCTCGAGCGCAAGGTCGTTCACGAGCACCTGAAGAGCCGCCACGACGTCGAGACGTACAGCGAGGGCGAGGAGCCCGACCGGCGGCTAGTGGTAGCGCCTCTCGTCAGCTGACGCCGGGCGGTGCGGTGGTGCCCCCGCGCCGCCGCTCGCCTCGCACCACCGCCGCCCCTGCTCCATCGTTTCACGTTTTTTTACGCGGTGAAACAGTTCCGTGTAGAACTCGTGACATGACGGAGCTCTCGGACTTCGATCGCGGTCTTATGATCGGCCTGCTGATCGGCGAGGCCTCGTTTGGAGGCGACGGAAAGCAGCCGCAGGTGACAGTGCGCATGCACGTGCGCCATGAGGCGCTGTTTGGCTGGCTGATGGATCGGTTCCCTGAGACCCGCCTGTATGGCCCGTACCACCACGGCGGGCGGTCCTACTACCAGTGGATGGCGCGCGGGCCCTCGCTCGTCCGAGATGTCCTCCCGCTGCTCGAAGGCGAGCTTCACGCCGGGCTCGACGGCTACGCCGCCGAGCGGTTCGAGGCCATGTGTACTCGCTACGCGGGATACATCGCCCGTGAGCGGGAGCGCCTAGAGAGGTCCAGCTGATCCGGGGGCCCGGTAAGCCTGGACCGGGAGGCGATGCCGCGTGGAGGGTCGCGGCTCTCGCGGAGCGCTATGCGCTCCCGGACGAGGCCATCCCGCGTCTCCTGGCGTTCCATCGCCTGCTCGTCGAGGATCCGCTCGCGCCGACCGCCGTGCGGGATCCGCTCAAGGCGATCGACGACCACCTCGCGGACTCGCTGGTCGGGCTCGAGCTCGAGTCGATCCGCTCGGCCGTGGACCTCGCTGATCTTGGGTCCGGCGCCGGCGTTCCCGGGCTGGCGCTCGCGATCGCATTGCCGGGGACGAGGGTTTCTCTGGTCGAGAGCGCCTCGCGGAGGAGCGCGTTCCTCGAACGAGCCGTCGCCGCCACCGGGACAGTAAATGCCGTCGTCGTAAACGCGCGCGTCGAGACCTGGCCCGAGGGGCTGGCGGCTTTCGACGTGGTCACGGCTCGGGCGCTCGCGCCGTTGCCGGTCGTCGTCGAGTACGCCGCGCCGCTGCTGGTCGTCGGAGGCACCCTTGCCGTCTGGAGGGGAAAGCGGAACCCCGGCGACGAGGACGCCGGCGCTCGAGCCGCGGCTCAACTTGGACTCGAGCCCACCGAGATACGTCATATGCAGCCCTTTCCCGCAGCCGAAAATCGATATCTACACCTCATGTCGAAGGTTACGGAGACTCCTTTAGGGTTTCCGCGCCGGCCGGGCATGGCGTTGAAGCGACCTCTCGGCGCGAGATAGCGCGCAACGGAACGCCCGGGATCTGACCGCCCCCACCGGTAGCTTCATCGTCCATGGGGACCGTGTACGCCATCGCCAATCAGAAGGGCGGCGTGGGCAAGACGACCACCGCCGTGAACCTCGCGGCGTGCGTAGCCGAGGCGGGCTACGACTCGCTGCTCGTCGATATCGATCCGCAGGCGAATGCGACGATCGGACTCGGGGTCAGCAAGGACGGTCCGGGCACGATCTACGACGTGCTGATCGGCTCGGCCTCGATCGAGGACGTCGTCCGGCCGACCGGGATCGAGCGGCTCTCGATCGTCCCCTCCGGACCCGATCTCGCGGGCGCCAACGTCGAGCTGCCGCGGGTCGCCGGCTCGGAGACGCTGCTCCGGGAGGCGCTCAGCGGGGTGCGGGATCGGTACGCGTTCACCCTGCTCGACTGTCCTCCGTCGCTCGGACCGCTCACCGTCAACGCGCTCGTCGCCGCCGATCGGGTCATCGTGCCGGTCCAGGCGGAGTACTTCGCGCTCGAGGGCCTAGCCGGTCTGCTCGACACCCTCTCGCTCGTCCAGCGCGAGCTCAATCCATGGCTTACTGTGGCCGGGATGCTGCTGACGATGCACGACGGCCGCACCCTGCTCGCGCAGGACGTCGAGCGCGAGGTCCGCGAGCACTTCCCCGAACTGGTGTTCGACACCGTGATCCCGCGCAACGTCCGTATCGGCGAGGCACCAAGTTTCGGTAAACCGGTAATCCATCACGATCCGCACTGCGCTGGCGCGGATGCCTACTTCGAGCTCGCCAAGGAGGTTGCCGCTCGTGGCTGACCGACCGAAGGGAATGGGCCGCGGCCTCGCCGCGATCATGTCCGTGGCTCCCCGGGACGAGCTCCAAGAGCTCCGCCCGGTCCCGGTCGACATGATCGACCCGAGCCCCAACCAGCCTCGCCATACGTTCGACGAAGACTCGCTGATGGCGCTGGCGGACTCGATCCGCACCAGCGGCGTCCTTCAGCCGATCCTCGTCCGGCCCCTCGTCAGCGGCCGCTACGAACTGATCGCCGGCGAGCGCCGGTGGCGTGCCGCCAAGGTCGCCGAGCTCACCGCGATCCCCGCGGTCGTGCGCCGGCACGACGACGCGGCCTCACTCGAGGTGGCGCTGATCGAGAACATGGCGCGCGAGGACCTCAATCCGGTCGAAGAAGCCCGCGCCTGCGCCGCCCTCGTCGAGGAGCTCGGGCTCACCCGTGAGGACGTTGGCCTCAGGGTGGGCCGGAGTCGCGTGGCGGTCTCGAACCTCATCCGCCTGCTCGACCTGCCCGACGAGGCGCTCGAGCTGATCGAACGTCGTGATCTCACCGAAGGCCACGGACGCGCGCTCCTGCTCGCCGCCGATAACGGCGTCCGGCGCACCCTCGCCCGCGACGCCGCTCACCACCGCTGGTCGGTTCGCGAGCTCGAGTCCCGGGCCCGCGCCGCGAGCGCGCCCGCCAGTCCCCATCGGCGTGCACGGGCGCGGGCGCCGCTCCACCCCGACCAGGCCGCCGCGATCGAGCTCATCACCGACGCCCTCGGCGCCGCCCTCGGACGCGACGTCGACGTCGCCCCGACGAAGGGCGCCGGCTACCGCGTTCAGCTGAGCTTCGAGTCGCTCGACGACGCGCTCGACGTGGCCCGCCGCCTCCGGGTCCGGGCCGTCTCCTGACCTCGGTCGACCTCCGTAGACCCCGCCGCGAACCCGCCAACCCACGCCAGCGCCCGCGGGTAGAATCGCGCGAGACGGGCGATTAGCTCAGTCGGTTAGAGCGCTTCTCTGATAAGGAAGAGGTCCCAGGTTCGAGTCCTGGATCGCCCACTCTCAGGAAATACCTGCAAAGCAAGGTGTTTGCTGAGATCGCACTCCATCGCCGCGCTCCGCTCGAGCCGGCATTTGGGTGCAATATGGGTGCATCAGGATTTTCGGGAGCGGCAATCGCGGCCCACTCGGACCGCGTAACTGCTCCTCGTCGAGACACGAACGTCAGCCCCGTCGCAGCTCGTCGGCCGGGGCCGCGCACTCTCGTCAGCGGGGTGGGGGCGGCATGACGGCGGTCGGCCACAGGCACGATCCCGTCACGATCGCGGACCGCCGCGAGCTGCCCTTCTTCATGGTCTACACGCGCGCGGTCGAGGCGATCCGCGAACACACCGCCGGCCCTCGCCGCGTCCGCACCATCGGGTTCTACGGACTGCTCTGCCAACTCGCCAACGAGCAGCGGAACATCGGCCAGCAACGCCGCGTCCGCTACAGCTACGACCTGCTTGCCGCCCGCGGCGGAGTGTCCAAGGGAAACATCGCGAAGATGCTGACCTGCCTCGAGCAGGCCGGCGTTCTGCGCAGGGAAACGCAGCCCGACCCCGAGCGCGGAGGCAGCATCAGCATCGCGCATCTCCTCATCCACGAGCACAGCTTCATCGCCGTGACGGTGCCGATGGCCGACCGGCTCGCGGCGCCTCGAGACGGGGGGCATCTGCTGCGAGATCTCGGACTAATCGTCGTTCTGCTCGAGTTCTGCGTGCGGCAGGGTCCGGAAGGGACGTGGACGCAGGCGCAGGTGACCCGCTCGCAAATCGCCGAGCACTCCGGGCTCCACGTCGATCGCGTCGACGACTGCCACCACATCCTCGAAGCGGCCGGTCTGCTCACCATTGAACGGCGACGACCGACCAACGGCGGACGGAACCTGCCCAGCATCTACACCATCCACGAAGCGCCACTCAGCCAGGGCGGTGAAACCGAACTGGCAGCGTCGGGAAACGAAACGAGCAGGGCGGCGGACCGAAACGGCCAGGGCGGTGAAACCGAACCGGCGGGGCGCCCGAACGAAACTGGCAGGGCGGCGGAACAGAACTGGCAGGGCGGAAACGCCGCCACCGGCATCCCTGATTCACCGCCCTCTAGCACGCGCGCAGCTGACGCCGATCCAGAAGAACAACGAGAAAACTTCCAGGGCGGTCAGCCGGAACCGGTCGACGGCACGCTCTCCGTGGCATACGGGACGAGCGACTGGGTGATCGAGGCGTTCATCGACGCCTGGAAGCCGGCGCTGGGCAGCAGCCCAGCAATCCGGTACGGCCGCGACACACGGCGCTGGCACGAGGCGGCGGACCGACTCCTCGAGCGCCTCGAACCTGACCGCATCGCGGCGGGGTTCACGCAGATGGTCGGCGACCCATACATCGGCGGAAAGGCCACCACGCTCCCCGATTTCGATCGCATCGCCGAAGAGCTGATCGCGAAACACTTCGCTACCGCGGACCGCGGCCGGCACGGCACGGCGTTCCCCCCAGCCGGCGACCCGAGATCACCCGACGCGAGCGCTCTCAGCTGGCCGGCTGCCAAAGACCACCTCGCCCGCGCCATCCAGCGACACGGGCGCGACCACCGCGCCGCGGCGCTCGCCGAGCTCGGCGCCATCCACCCCACCCTCGAGCGCTTCGTCCTGACCGCCCGCTGGACAGCACTCTGCGAACACCCCCTGCACTACTCCGAACGCCAATACCGAGACCTATGGTCCGAGCTCACCGAGCGCAATAACGACGACCAGGAGCGCACCGCGGCATGACATCCGCCGTCCACTACGCCGCACACGCTCAGAACCTCGAGGCCGAGCGGTCAGTGCTCGGCGCCGTTCTCCTGGACGAACGCCATCTCCACGCCGCCCTCGACCTCGGCCTCCAGGACGACGACTTCTACCGACCCGCACACGGGCGCGTGTTCGCCGCGATGCGTGCGCTGCACAGCGCCGGCGAGGCGATCGACCACCTCACGGTCGCCGCGCACCTCCAACGCAACGGAGAACTCGACGACATCGGCGGTCCAGCGAGCGTCGACGAGCTCGCGGGCTGGGTGCCGGCGGCCGGACACTGTCGCGAGTACGCCGCGATCGTGCACGACCTCGCGCAGGTCCGGCGGCTCATGCGCGCGACCTACGAGATCCAGGCTGCCGCAAGCGCACCCCGCTCAGGGTCCGACGAGCTGATCGAACGCGCCGAGCAGCTGATCTTCCAGCTCCGCGCGAGCACAGTCCGAGGCCGACAGCGGCTTCTCGCCGACGCGGTCAGCGACGAGGTGGACCGCCTCGCCCAGTGCGTCGCAATCCGGCCGCGCCGTTCCCGGACTCACAACCGGGATCGCTCCGCTCGACGAACTGCTCGGAGGCCTCCAACAGGGGCGCCTGTACGTCGTCGCCGCGCGGCCGTCGATGGGCAAGAGCCTGATCGCTCTGCAGATCGCCCGGCACGTCGCAGCCGTCGAGTGCGGTCGTGTGCTGTTCGCCTCGATCGAGATGAGCGACTCCGAGACCGCCCAGCGCCATCTCGCCGCCGAATCAGGCGTCGCACCGAGCCGCATCCACCTCGGGCGCCTGCACGAACACGACTGGCCGCCGCTGCTGAAAGCCGCGCAGGCGAGCGTCGATCTTCCGCTTCACCTGCTCGACGACGGCGACCTCTCCCTCCCCACGCTGCGCGCGCACGCCCGCCAGGTCGCGGTCCGCCACGGCCGGCTGGAGCTGCTCGTCGTCGACTACCTGCAACTGATGCGCGCCGAGAAGCCGAGCGGCAACCGCGTCGAGGACGTCTCGACGTTCAGCCGCGGTCTCAAGCGCCTCGCACGCGAATTCAACTGTCCCGTGATCGCGGTCTCCCAGCTCTCGCGCGCCGTCGAGCAGCGGCCCGACAAGCGTCCGCTCCTGTCCGACCTGCGGGACTCGGGACAAGTCGAGGCGGATGCCGACTGCGTCCTGATGCTCTACCGCGACGACTACTACGACCCCGACTCCGAACGACCCGGCGAGATGGACCTCATCGTCCGCAAGAACCGTCAGGGCCAACTCGGTCAGATCGCCACCCGCATCGACGAGCAGCTCCGCTACTCGCCCGTCTGACCACCAAGCAATGCCCCAAGCCTCGGCTCACACCAACCACACCCTGTCAGGAGACGCGCTCATGACTGCACGGCACCATCGAACCGAGGCCAGCTGATGTACCGGCTCCTCGTCTGGTCCTCCAAGGGCGGGGTCGGCAAGACGACCTCCGTCGCGAACCTCGGACCCGCGCTCGCGCGGCGGGGCAACGACGTCCTCCTCGTCGGGTTCGACGCCCACCAGCCCGACCTCGAGATGACCTTCGGCATCGAGGACGACGACGACGTCACGCGGATCGAGGATCTCCTCGCGGGAAGCGCCGACCCGCTCACCGCCACGATCGAGATCGACGATCCAATCGCCCCCACGCGCAACCACAAGCCAGGCGGATCGCTGAGGCTGCTCGCCACCTCAGAGCGCCTCCTCGCCCTCACCGCCGATGTCGCCGCGACCGGTCGCTTCGACGCCCTCGATCAACTCCTGATGCAGCTCGACGAGACCGCCGACATCGCGCTGATCGACACCACCGGCGCCGTCACCCCGCTCACCCGCATGGCCATGTTCGCCGCCGACGGGATCCTCTTCTGTGGCGAGCCTGGCGTCTACGAAGCCAAGACCATCGCGCGGCGCCTCGACGAACTCGACGAGCTCGGCGTCGAGGCGGGACACGCCATCACACCGGTCGGGATGCTGTTCGTCCGCACCAACGCCCGCTCCCGCCAGCTGCGCGCATGGGCGACCGCGTTCGCGGACCCCGAGCAGTTCCCGTCCGGCCCGCTGTACGTGTTTCAGACGCACATCCGCCAACAGAGCTCAGTTCGCGACCACCCCGGATACGGAGTACCGACGGTCTTCGCCGATCCCGGCGGACGTGTAGCTCAGGACTACGCCGCAGCCGCCAAAGAGCTCGAGGCGCGACTCGCGCAACTCGCCCAGGACCAGGCCGCGTGAGCACCGTGACGCGCGTCACGCACCCCGAAACCCCCGGCAACTCCTGCGATCCACGAAGGAGGGAAACGATGGACACCGACGGCAACGCCCTCGAATCGGCGCGCAATACCGGCTACCACCAGATGGCCGACCACGACCAACACACGCTGATCGAGCGGCTCGAGTTCGCGGTCGACAGCGACCGACAGCTCGCCGCGGCGCTACGCGGAGCTGCGGCCGCGCTCGAAGACGCCGCCAGCCGCTACGAAGCACTCGCTGACGTGACCGACCCGGACGCCGCCGTCGGCTACCTCGTCAACGACCCGGACACCGGCGCCGAGACCGTGTGGTGCGTCGACTGCATCCCCAGGCTCGCGCTCGCGGATCACTCGCCGATCTGGCCGGAGGGCACCGCGGCGGAGGAGCCTTGCGTTGCGTGCGGGCAAGTGCTGATCGACATCGCAGCCGGGAATTCGATGACCGCCGACCCCTACGAGCAGACGCGGCGCCCGCTCGACCGCATACCGGAGACAACCGAGCAGCTCGGCGGCCGGGCGGATCTCTCCGACTCGCTCGCCCGCGATCACGATTCGCCAACCACGCAAGCAACCGCACCAGACTGATGCCGACCAAGAACACCGTTCCCACGCGCATCCTCACCCGGCCCCGGCGCTCACCCCCACCGCCCAGCAGCGCACTGTTCGGCACCCTCGCCGACCAAGGCCGGCTACGAACCGTCGACTACACCGCCGTCACGCCCAACCCCAACCAGCCACGCAAGCTGTTCGAACAGGACGCGCTTGAGCGCCTCGCCGAATCGATCCGCGCTCGCGGGCTGCTACAGCCGCTGATCGTCCGCGAGACCGAACCCGGAAGCTTCCAGATCATCGCCGGCGAGCGGCGCTGGCGCGCCCTCGGCATCATCGAAGCCGAGACCGTCGACGTTCTCGTCAGCGAAGACCAGGACGACGCGACCGCACTGCAGGACGCCCTGATCGAAAACGTCGTGCGCGAGGACCTCACCCCGATCGAGAAGGGCCGCGGGTACGCGAGCCTGATCGAAGATCTCGGGCTCACGCGGGAGGAGCTCGCGCGCCGACTCGGCGAATCGCGCGTGACCATCAGTCACCACCTCCGCCTGCTCGATCTCCCCGACGACACCCAGGAACTCATCAACGCGCGCGAACTCAGCTACGCACACGGGCGCGTACTGCTGATGACCGACGACCACACCGAACGGCGCCGGCTCGCTCGCGAAGCCGTCGCCAACGACTGGTCCACCCGTCAACTCGAGACCGCTGTGCGGGCACTCGCCACACCACGCGCCCGCAAGCCAAAACGGCGACACGATGCCGATCAGGCCGCGCTCGCCCTACGACTTGGTGATGCCGTCAGCAGCGCGACCGGCCTCGAGATCACCGTCAAGCCGGGAGCGCGCCAAAGCTTCGCATTCACCGTCGTTGGCGCCGACGCAGCGCGGACACTTGCTCAACGGCTCGGGGCACACGAGGTCGATTCGTCAATGACGACGTAGGCGGGTGAACGGAGGCGAGTGATCACGTGCATGGCAGACGCAGGTCTAGCGGTCGGCCGGGGAGGGTGCGGGGATGCCGCGAGGCCGCCGCTCGGGCTATAACGACGACCAGCAGCTTTCCTTCGAAGCCCTCTGGGCAGAGCCCGAACCCGCGCGCGATGAACAAGTACGGCCGCATGGCGATACGGCACTGGGAGAAGACCGACCCGGACCGCTTCCAGCAGATCCCGGAGAGCGACCGGGAGACGTTCTTCACCGAGCTGGGCGAGCGGGCGGAGATGGAGATCCAGCAGCTCCAGGACCAGCTGGCGGGCCCGGACCCGGCGGGGGAGAGCTATCTGGAGAAGGTCGGGCGGCTGAACATGGCCCGCCTGCAGGCCGAGGAGCGGGTGCTGGCCGAACTGATCCTGATCCCGCCACCCTCTTCGAGCGAGCAGGACGAGGGGAACGAGCCGGCGCGCTGGCATCTGGAGATGATGCGCGACCGCGCCCGGCTGCGCCAACAGGACGAGTAGCCGCCGCCCGCTTCACGCCGCTCGCCGCCGACGGCCAGCTCGCTCCGAGCGGAGCCCGCGCCCGCGTGCAGGCGAACCTCGAGGCCCTGCGCCTTCTGCGCGTCCTCGAGCACGAGCAGCGACCGGCTACGCGCGAGGAGCAGGAGGTGCTGGCGGCGTGGTCGGGGTGGGGCGCGGTCCCGCAGCTCTTCGACGAGCAGCGCGACGAATGGGGCCAGGCGCGCGCGCAGCTGCGCGAGCTCGCCGGCGAGCACGGCTATGAGGCGGCGCGGCGCACGACCATCAACGCCCACTACACCGACCCGCGAATCGCCGCCGCGATCTGGCAGGCCGTCACCGCACTCGGGTTCACCGGGGGCCGGGTGCTGGAGCCCGGGTGCGGCGCCGGGATCTTCCTCGCCCTCGCCCCGGGCGAGGCGCAGCTCGTCGGCGTCGAGCTCGACCCCACCACCGCGGCAATCGCTCGAGCGCTGCACCCCGACGCCGACATCCGCGCCGAGTCCTTCGCGCACACACGGCTGCCGGACGCCTACTTCGACCTCACGGTCGGGAACGTGCCGTTCGCCGACGTGCGCCTGCACGACCCCCGCCACAACCCCGGCGCCCACAGCCTGCACAACCACTTCATCGTCAAGTCCCTGCACCTCACGAGGCCGGGCGGGCTGGTCGCCGTGCTCAGCTCCCACTACACGCTCGACGCCGCCAACCCGGCCGCCCGACGCGAGATGAGCACCCTGGCGGACCTGGTCGGCGCGGTCAGGCTGCCGACCGGTGCGCACCGCCGAGCGGCCGGCACCGACGCGCTGATGGACCTGCTGATCCTCCGCCGCCGCCACCCCGACGAGCCCGCGCGCGAGACGAGCTGGGAGAACACCCGGCTGGTCGATGTCGACGACCGCCAAGTGCGGATCAACAGCTACCTGGCCGAGCACCCGCAGCGCGTCCTCGGCGAGCTGGCAGTCGGACAGGGCATGTACGGCGCAGACACACTGCACGTCCGCCCACGCGGCAACCTCGAGGACACGCCCGCGCAGCTGACAGAGGCGCTCGGCGAGCTCGTCGACACGCGCGCGTGAGCAGGGGCTGGTGTGGGGCCCGCGCGACGCGTCGCGCTCGCCGGCGGCCGCCGGCGACCCGTCGCAGACAGCGCAGCTGGCGCCCGAGGGCGTGTGGGACGGGCACATCACCGCCTGGCCGGACGGCGCCTTCACCGTGACCAGCGACGGGCTCGCCGAGCCGCTGAAGGTCCCCGCCTCGCACCGCTCAGAGCTGCGCGCGCTGCTCGCGCTGCGCGACACAGCCCGCTCGCTGCTCGCCGCCGAGGCCTCGACCTTGGAAGACACCGCCGAGATCGCCGAGCTCCGCTCCCAGCTGGGCGGCCGCTACCGCGACTACCAGCGCCGCTACGGGCCGATCAACCGCTTCACCCTGCGGCGCACCGGCCGCACCGACCCTGCCACCGGCGAGGAGCGGATGGCCCGCGTCACCCCGACCGCGGTCCGGCTGCTGCGCTCCGACCCGTTCGCCGCGCTCGTGCAGGCCCTCGAGAACTTCGACGAGACCACCCAGACCGCCACCCCGGCCGGAATTCTCACCGGGCGGGTCGTGGTCCCCCGCGCCCCGCGGCTCGGCGCCGACACGCCGCAGGACGCGCTCGCGATCTGCCTGGACACCCGCGGCCGCGTCGATCTCGGCGAGATCGCCCACCTCCTCGGCACCGACCCAGGGGAGGCTCGGGTGCAGTTGGGGGAGCTCGTCTACGAGGACCCTGCTGAGCAGCGGCTGGTGCCCGCGGCCGAGTACCTGTCCGGGAACGTCCGCGCCAAGCTCGAGCACGCCCGCCAAGCCGCGATCGAGCGGCCGGAGCTCGAGGGGAACGTGCGCGCGCTGGAGCGGGTGCTGCCGGCGGATCTGACGGTGGAGGAGATCGAGCCGCGGCTCGGCGCGGTGTGGATCGACGCCGACACCCACCGCCAGTTCCTAGCCGAGATCCTCGAGGATCCCGACATCCAGGTGGAGCATCCGGGCGGGGCGATGTGGGCGGTCAAGGGCCGCAGCTGGAGCGTGCAAGCCACGAGCGTGTGGGGAACCGAGCGGATGCCCGCCCCGGCGCTGGCGAAGGCCGTGCTCGAGCAGCGCCCGATCCAGGTCACCGACGAAACCGACGACGGCCGCCGCGTGGTCAACCCGACCGAGACCGCCGCCGCCCAAGAGAAAGCCCAGGCCTTGCAGGAGCGCTTCAGCGAGTGGTGCTGGGAGGACCCCGACCGCGCCCGCCGGCTCGCCGGCGAGTACAACCGCCGCTTCAACGCAATCGTGCTGCGCGACTACAGCACCGAGGGCGAGCGGCTCACCCTCCCCGGCCTCGCGCGCACCTTCCAGCCACGGGCGCATCAGCGCGCCGCGGTCGCGCGGATGCTCGCCGAGCCCGCCGTCGGGCTCTTTCACCAGGTCGGCGCCGGCAAGACGGCCGAGATGGTGATCGGCGCGATGGAGCTCCGCCGCCTCGGCCTCGTCTCAAAACCCGCCGTGGTGGTCCCCAACCACATGCTCGAGCAGTTCTCCCGCGAATGGCTGCAGCTCTACCCCCAAGCCCGAGTCCTGGCCGCCTCAAGCGACGATCTCGCCGGCGAGCGGCGCCGCGCGTTCGTCGCCCGCACCGCGGCCAACGACTGGGACGCGGTGATCCTCACCCGCTCCGCGTTCGCGCGCCTCCCCGTCTCCGCCGAGACGAAGATCGCCTACACCCGCCGCGAGCTGGCGCAACTGCGGGCGATGCTCGAGCACTCCAAAGGCGCCGGCGGGCTGACCGTCAAACGGCTGGAGAAGCAGATCCTCCGCGAGGAGGAACGCCTCCAGGCGCTGCTGGACTCGCCGCGCGATCCGGGGCTTGAGTTCGAGCAGACCGGGATCGACTACCTCATCGTCGACGAGGCCCACGACTACAAGAACCTCCAGACCGTCTCCAACATTCC
>CAVPBV010000012.1:0-299439 GCA_963701945.1 uncultured Solirubrobacterales bacterium
GACGCAGGGCCTTGTCCCACCAGGGACAGGCCCGGGTCCGCCCACCACGCTAGGTGGAGCGCGGACCTTGACACTCTTTGTGAAGCGGGTCGCCCTTGGCGGCCCGTCTCAGTAGTTCTTCACGGAGAGTTTGATCCTGGCTCAGGACGAACGCTGGCGGCGTGCCTAACACATGCAAGTGGAGCGACGAACCAGGCTTCGGCCTGGGGCAAAGCCGCGAACGGGTGAGTAACACGTGGGTAACCTGCCCCGATGATTGGGACAACCCGAGGAAACTCGGGCTAATACCGAATGTGCCCTCCGGCCATAAGGCCGCTGGGGAAAGGAAGCTTCGGCCTCCGCATCGGGATGGGCCCGCGGCCCATTAGCTTGTTGGTGAGGTAACGGCTCACCAAGGCGACGATGGGTAGCTGGTCTGAGAGGACGATCAGCCACACTGGGACTGAGACACGGCCCAGACTCCTACGGGAGGCAGCAGTGGGGAATCTTGCGCAATGCGCGAAAGCGTGACGCAGCAACGCCGCGTGGGGGAAGAAGGCCTTCGGGTTGTAAACCCCTTTCAGTTGGGACGAAGCTTCGCCGGTGAATAGCCGGCTGGAGTGACGGTACCTTCAGAAGAAGCCCCGGCTAACTACGTGCCAGCAGCCGCGGTAATACGTAGGGGGCAAGCGTTGTCCGGAATCATTGGGCGTAAAGAGCGTGTAGGCGGCTCGGTAAGTCCGCTGTAAAAGTCCAGGGCTCAACCCTGGAAAGCCGGTGGAAACTGTCGAGCTAGAGTCCGGAAGAGGCGAGTGGAATTCCTGGTGTAGCGGTGAAATGCGCAGATATCAGGAGGAACACCAATGGCGAAGGCAGCTCGCTGGGACGGTACTGACGCTGAGACGCGAAAGCGTGGGGAGCAAACAGGATTAGATACCCTGGTAGTCCACGCTGTAAACGATGGGCACTAGGTGTGGGGGGTGTCGACTCCCTCCGTGCCGACGCTAACGCATTAAGTGCCCCGCCTGGGGAGTACGGCCGCAAGGCTAAAACTCAAAGGAATTGACGGGGGCCCGCACAAGCAGCGGAGCATGTGGTTTAATTCGACGCAACGCGAAGAACCTTACCTGGGCTTGACATGTTCCTGACAGCCGTGGAAACACGGTCTCCCTTCGGGGCAGGATCACAGGTGGTGCATGGCTGTCGTCAGCTCGTGTCGTGAGATGTTGGGTTAAGTCCCGCAACGAGCGCAACCCCCGTCGCATGTTGCCAGCATTTAGTTGGGGACTCATGCGAGACCGCCGGTGACAAACCGGAGGAAGGTGGGGATGACGTCAAGTCATCATGCCCCTTATGTCCAGGGCTACACACGTGCTACATTGGCGCGTACAGAGGGTTGCGATACCGCGAGGTGGAGCGAATCCCTTAAAGCGCGTCTCGGTTCGGATTGCAGGCTGAAACCCGCCTGCATGAAGGCGGAGTTGCTAGTAATCGCGGATCAGCACTGCCGCGGTGAATACGTTCCCGGGCCTTGTACACACCGCCCGTCACACCATGGGAGTGAGCAACACCCGAAGCCGGTGGCCTAACCCGCAAGGGAGGGAGCCGTCGAAGGTGGGGCTCGCGACTGGGGTGAAGTCGTAACAAGGTAGCCGTAGCGGAAGCTGCGGCTGGATCACCTCCTTTCTAGGGAGCCCTTTATGGGCAGCGATCGCCTTCGAGCGATCAGCTCTAGCATGTCGACCGAACCTGCTGAATCGCCTTAGGGGCGATATCGGCCGGGAGAAATCTGCGCAGCAGCGGTGGTGACATCGAAGCGTTACGGGCAGATTTCTCCCAATGTAATTCGCGCCAGCCGAATTGCACGCGTGCTGTTGAGTTTTGAGAGACCGGCTCGTTTGCCGGCGCTCGTGGACCTCGGTCCGCGAGCACTGGCGGCGAGCGCCTCTTCTCGGACCTTGAAAACTGCACAGTAGCCAATGACACGGGTATCGGGTAAACGCCTAGCGGCGTTTACCTATGGAGAAATCCTTGCGGATTTCTCCGAGCGGGAAGAGTCCGGACTGACCCCGGAGAAATCGTAAGGTAAACGCCGCCAGGCGGTTGCCCGATTTCTCCAAGGGAAAAGTCCGTCAGGACTTTTCCCCGATCACCGTCAAGATATTAAGGGCACACGGTGGATGCCTTGGCACCAAGAGTCGATGAAGGGCGTGAACGGCTGCGATAAGCCGCGGTGAGGCGCTGAATGGCCAGTGACCCGCGGATGCCCGAATGGGGAAACCCAGCGCCGGTAATGCGGCGTTATCCCGCGCTGAACACATAGGCGCGGCGAAGACAAGCGGGGGAAGTGAAACATCTCAGTACCCCGAGGAAAGGAAATCAACAGAGACTCCCTGAGTAGTGGCGAGCGAAAAGGGAAGAGCCCAAACCTGGCGTGTGTAAGCGGTCACGCGTTGCACGTCAGGGGTTGTAGGGCGCCTGGTCCGGATCGTGACCGATCCGGCGGAAGTTACAAAACTGCGTGATAGTCGAAGCGTGTGGAACCACGCACCACAGAGGGCAATCGTCCCGTAGACGAAATTGCGCAGACTTCTGCAGGCGTTCCTGAGTAGGTCCGCACCCGTGAAACGCGGACTGAAGCTGGGGGGACCACCCTCCAAGGCTAAGTACTACTTGGTGACCGATAGCGGACTAGTACCGTGAGGGAAAGGTGAAAAGTACCCCGGAAGGGGAGTGAAATAGTACCTGAAACCGCGTGCCTACAAGCGGTGGGAGCGGCCTTGTGCCGTGACCGCGTGCTTTTTGCATAACGAGCCGGCGAGTTACTCGTCTGCGGCAAGGTTAAGCGATGAGCGGAGCCGTAGCGAAAGCGAGTCCGAATAGGGCGACATAGTCGTAGGCGGTAGACCCGAAGCTGAGCGAGCTACCCATGGGCAGGTTGAAGCGGGGGTAAGACCTCGTGGAGGACCGAACCGACCTAGGTTGAAAACTGGGCGGATGACCTGTGGGTCGGAGTGAAAGGCTAATCAAGCTCAGTGATATCTGGTTCTCTCCGAAATATATTTAGGTATAGCCTCGGATCAATTCCGTGGCGGCCGTAGAGCACTGTTTGGACTAGGGGCCCTACCAGGTTACCGACTTCAGGCAAACTCCGAAGACCGTCACGGTTACTCCGGGAGTCAGTTGCTGGGGGATAAACTTCAGCGTCAAGAGGGAAACAGCCCAGACCGCCAGCTAAGGTCCCTAAGTACTAGCTAAGTGGGAAACGATGTTCGAATGCACAGACAACCAGGAGGTTGGCTTAGAGGCAGCCATCCTTGAAAGAATGCGTAACAGCTCACTGGTCAAGTGTTCGAGCGCGGACAATGTAACGGGGCTCAAGCTAGTCACCGAAGCTGCGGGTGCGAGAGATCTTCGGATCTCTTGCGCGGTAGGAGAGCGTTCCGGCGCCAGTGAAGCGGCGGCGTAAGCCAGCCGTGGAGGCGGCGGAAGTGAGAATGCCGGCATGAGTAACGAAAGAGGGGTGAGAATCCCCTCCGCCGATTGCCCAAGGGTTCCTGAGTAAAGTTCGTCTGCTCAGGGTCAGTCGGGACCTAAGGCGAGGCCGAAAGGCGTAGTCGATGGCTAACGGGTTGATATTCCCGTACCACGTCGCTTTCGTTTGACCGATGGGGGGACGAGGAAGGCTATGGGATCCCAGGCGATGGTCGTCCTGGGCTAAGCATGTAGGGGTGGCTCTAGGCAAATCCGGAGCCGCATAACCTGAGGTGCGAATGCAGCTGGCTCTAAGCCGGCGAGTCCCGGAAGCCCTGCCTCCAAGAAAAGCCTCTAGGGAGAAAGCGCGTGCCCGTACCAAAACCGACACAGGTGGGCAAGTGGAGAACACTAAGGTGATCGAGATAACCCTCGTTAAGGAACTCGGCAAAATCGCCCCGTAACTTCGGGATAAGGGGCGCCCCAGTAGGGTGAACCTCCTCGCGAGGGGAGCCCGAGAGGGCCGCAGTGAATAGGTTCAAGCGACTGTTTACCAAAAACACAGGTCTCTGCTAAGTCGTAAGACGACGTATAGGGGCTGACGCCTGCCCGGTGCCGGAAGGTTACGTGGAGGTGTTAGGGGCAACCCGAAGCACCGAAGCTAAGCCCCGGTAAACGGCGGCCGTAACTATAACGGTCCTAAGGTAAATTCGTTGCCCACCACACTGGTAACAGTGTGGATTGCATTCGGCTGTATGCTGGAAAACCCGAGTATCCGTCCGGTACTCGCCCTACACTTTTCTGGTGGTGGGCAGTGACAATCCAGACGGTGCGGAAAACCAGCAGGAAAGGCTGAAGCAGGAAGGCTGGGTTATTGGTTTTGTAGACGGAGAAGGATGCTTCTCGATCGGCTTCATCCGCCAAAGTGGTGGGCTTGGCCGAAGCGGTTACAGAACCGGCTACCAGGTGACTCACGAGTTCGTGGTCACGCAGGGCGCGCAGAGCGTGTCGTGCTTATACGAACTCGAGAGTTTCTTCGGGGTGGGCCAAGTACTCGCTAACAAGCGGTACGACAACCACCGCGAGCACCTGTATCGCTACGTCGTGCGCCGGCGCGCGGATTTGATCGCAACGATCATTCCGTTCTTCCGGTCGCACCCGTTGCATTCGTCTAAGCGAGTCAACTTCGAGAAGTTCGCGGAGTGCGTCGGCCTCGTCGATAGAGGCCATCACCTCACTTGTGAGGGACTGGCCGCCATCGTCGAGATCGCTGAGACGATGAATCGCCAGAAACCCAGGACTGACCTGCTCAGAATCCTCAGAGGCCATACGCCGAACATCCAAGACACTGGATGATGAGATGGTCCCGTCTGCATGGCGACATGCAGGGAAGGCGCGCGTGCACAGGACGCGCCGTCCGCCACCGATCCCGGTGGTAAGAGCTCAAGCGAAATTCCTTGTCGGGTAAGTTCCGACCTGCACGAATGGCGTAACGACTTGAACGCTGTCTCAACGAGGGGCTCGGTGAAATTGCAGTCTCGGTGAAGATGCCGAGTACCCGCGGCTAGACGGAAAGACCCCGTGAACCTTTACTACAACCTGGTATTGGGGTTCGATGCATCTCGCTCAGGATAGGTGGGAGCCTTGGAAGCGCCGGCTGCGGCTGGCGTGGAGGCAACCTTGAGATACCACCCTTGGTGTATTGGATCTCTAACAGTGCTCCGTGAATCCGGGCGCTGGACAGTGACAGGCGGGTAGTTTGACTGGGGCGGTCGCCTCCCAAAATGTAACGGAGGCGCGCAAAGGTTCCCTCAGCACGGTCGGAAATCGTGCGTAGAGTGTAAAGGCAGCAAGGGAGCTTGACTGCGAGACTGACAGGTCGAGCAGGTGCGAAAGCAGGCCTTAGTGATCCGGCGGTAGCAAGTGGAAGCGCCGTCGCTCAACGGACAAAAGGTACTCCGGGGATAACAGGCTTATCGGGCCCAAGAGTCCACATCGACGGCCCGGTTTGGCACCTCGATGTCGGCTCGTCGCATCCTGGGGCTGAAGTAGGTCCCAAGGGTTGGGCTGTTCGCCCATTAAAGCGGTACGCGAGCTGGGTTCAGAACGTCGTGAGACAGTTCGGTCCCTATCTGCCGTGGGCGTTGGAGAGTTGAGAGGATTCGTCCCTAGTACGAGAGGACCGGGACGAACGCACCTCTGGTGTATCTGTTGTCCTGCCAAGGGCATCGCAGGTTAGCTACGTGCGGATCGGATAACCGCTGAAAGCATCTAAGCGGGAAGCCGGCCTCAAGATGAGCTCTCCCATCCCCTTGAGGGAGTAAGACCCCTGGAAGATCACCAGGTTGATAGGCCGGATCTGGAAGAGTGGTGACACTCGTAGGAGACCGGTACTAATGGGTCGAGGGCTTGACGGATATTTTGATATCCGTGCATTGGCACTGTGTGGTTTTGAAGGCCCGAGGAGGTGGGCTAGGCCGCTTGCGGCTTAGCCACGGTCTCTACCGGTTTCCGGTGGCTATGGCGAGGGGGAAACACCTCTTCCCATTCCGAACAGAGCAGTTAAGCCCCTCAGCGCCGATGGTACTTGGCCCGCAAGGGCCTGGGAGAGTAGGTCGCCGCCGGTTTATTTGTTACAGCGGTACGCAGCGAGCAATTGCGAGGAACTTGTAGATGCAGGAAGTAATCAAGTTCCTCCGCGCCAACCCACAGGCGTTGGCGCTGCTCGTCATCTGCGTCGTGCTCGGAATCGGCACGTTCATCGCGGTGATAATCGCCCTCCTCACCTCGCCAAGCGATCAGACGACCGGCGAGCCGAGCGGTGTGATCCTGGGCGCGCAGGCGGCCTGGCACGGCGTGCACGCGGCGTTTGCCGGCGCGAGCGTCCTGTAGAGCGTTCACCCACCCGCTCCGTCCAGCGTTCACCCATCCGAGACCGGGCGACCGACGCCCGGTTGGACGCGCGCGCGTCAGACCTCCCAAGCGCGGCGTGCCGTGCGTGGGCCACCTCGGCCTCGTGACAGGTGTCTAGTGCCTCGCAGCGGGCTTACGAGGGCCTCGCTGCAGGCTCCAAGGAGTTAGCGCCCGGAAAGCCGCACGAGGGCGACCGGGACGCACGCTTATCGATTACCGCATCACCTCGCTTCGTTCACCGAAGTCCGGAGTGGTCCGGACCGGACACAGGCAATGGGCGGGAGGGGGTGGCACGCTGCCGCCGCGGCGGGCTCGCTTCCACTGAAGCGGGCGGCGATGGGGGTGCGTGGCCCAAGGCTCGAGATCGAGCTGCGCGTCATCCTGTGGGTCGGCGAGGAAGTCGTCGACGACCGCGAAAAGGGAGCGCACGCGGTTGGCTGAAGACTGGAACATATGTTCGTGACCCTAGGGCGCCGGTCGGACGGAACGGGCGCTTGCTTGCAAGACGCCGTTCAGTCGGAGGGACGCGCTCCATAACGTCGGTGGCGGGTCGAAATTAGCGGGCGGTGGGACGGCCAAATCGAGGGCCGCGGAGCCGGTGATGTCGAGCCCGAATCGCCGCTGTTTGTGGCGCACTTCGGCCCGCTCCGACTCTCCCTCCGGCTCCTCTCGGCCCCGGACCCGGCCCGCTGCGGCTCTGCCTCCGGGCTCCTCTCGGCCCCGGACCTGGCCCGCTCCGGCTTCGTCAGACGCTGTGCGGCGGGATCGGGTGCTTGGGCTCGTACAGCCCGAGCTCGCCGCCGCCGGGCAGGGCGATCGCCGTGACCGAGCCCCAGCGCTCCTCGACGATCGGCCGGCTGAACTCGACACCCTTGCCGCGAAGCTCCGCCACGGTCGCGTGGATGTCGTCGCACATCAGATACAGCTCCTGATGGCCGGCGCCGTCGGTCGGATGGGCGGCGATCTCGGCGGGCGGGAGGGCGAAGATCAGCCAGCCGTGGCCGGCGTCGACCGACGGCAGCTCGAGCACGTCTCTGAGGAACGCGCGAACACCGCCGGCGTCCTGGCTGTAGACGATCGTGTGGGCGCCGGTGATCAACTACTCAGGCCGCCGAGCCGAGCGAGGACCAGACCTCGATCTTGGTGGCGACGCGGTTGACCACCTCGGTCGTGAATTCCGTCGTGGTGGCGTTGCCGCCGAGGTCGGGCGTCTTGCACCCCGACCCGATCGCCTCGAGCGCGGCTTCGTAGATAGCCCGCGAGGCGCGCTCGGCGGCCGGCCCATGGTGGTCGGCCGCGTGTCTCAGCAGAGCGCCACAGGCGAGGATCATCGCCAGCGGGTTGGCCAGATCCTTGCCCTCGAGCGCCGGCGCGGTGCCGTGGGGCGCCTCGGCCATCGCTACCGTGGTCTCGTACGTCTCGTTGTCGAACGCGAGCAGAACCGACTCGGCGCCGGCGATCGAGCCGAACATCGGCAGCACCAGATCCGACAGGCAGTCGCCGTCGCGGTTGAGCGCGGGGATCACGAGCGGCGCGTCGGTGGCGCCCGACATCAGGCCCGCGTAGGTGGCGTCGATCAGCACGGGCTCGTACGCCGTGCCCGGATGCCGCGCGGCGGCCGCGTCCATCTCTTCTTTGAGCATCCCCTCGTACACGGGGGACACAGTCCACTTCGGGCCGCCGTACACGCGAGCGCGCATCTTCTCCGCGGTCCGGAACGCGTATTCCGACACCGCGCGGCAGGTGGAGCGCGTGATCTTCTCCGTCCGGTAGGCGATCTCCGAGGGATCGCCGGCGTCGCCCTCGCGCCACTGCTTGGCTCCGTAGGCGTCGTCGACCGCCATCCGCACGACCGAGATCGGGTAGTGGACGCCGGCGATCGGCGTTACCCCGGGTAGCCGGCGCCCCGTGCGGACGATCACCTTACCGTCGACCTCCTCGCGGAGGATGCGGTTCGGCGAGCCGACGTCGTTCTTGCCCTCGGGCGTGATCGTGGCGGCTTTGAGCCCGAGTCCGGCCTTGCACATCGCCCGAGCGGCCTCGGTAACGATCTCGTTGGAGCTGGCGCGCCGGCGCTCGAGTGAGAGGTCGAACCGCTCGAGCTTGAGATCGAGGCCGAGGAGCCCCGGATCGAGCAGCCGGAGGGACTGCTCGAGCAGCTCCTGTCCGGTCTGGTCGCCCTCGAGGACGACGATCTTGACCGCCTCGGCCATGCCGGGCGGACCATAGCCGACAGGGCGGATCCGAGCTCGTGCAAACGGCGAGTTGGGTCGGGCGCCACCCCTGTCCGGATTCGGACGTACGCATTCGTACGAGCGCTGATTCGCACCCATCGCCCGCGGCTACGTTCTCCGAGCGTCTCGCGTTGCTCTGGCAAGCGAGACGCCCAATCTGAGCAAACACGATGTCGGTGGCGCGGCCGCTGGGGCATCAGGGCCGGCTCGACCAACTGCCAGCGCTCGCACCTGCCGGCGGGCCTAGCCAAGAACGAGACGCCAACCCTCATGGAAATCGGATCGCACGACGCTGCGGAACCGGAGCCCGGCCGCCGGGATCCAGGCCGCCCCGCCGATCGGTCCGGGCCGAACGACCCCGGCGGCTGTGCAATTGTGATCCGAGACGAGCCGGCGGGAACCGTCGTCGGCAGCGCGCAGAGCCGGCGCCTGAGATGCGCCCCAGCTACACCCCATCCCCCAAGTTTTGGTGTGTGCCCACGCGGGGATCATCTCGGCAGGGAGCGCGGCGGCGATGACTAGACCCGCAAACCACGCGACGCTCGGGAAGTCTCTGCGCCCGCGCGGGCCGATTCAACTCGCGTCGAGCACACGCCACGCCGAGGAGGCGACGGTGGTGACCGTGACCGGCGAGCTCGACGTCCTGACCGCGCGGAGGCTGATGCCGCAGCTCGACGACATGGTCCGAAAGCAAACCGGTGACGCCGTCATCGACCTGAGCCGGGCCGAGTTCATCGACTCGTTCGGCCTCACGGTCCTTCTGGGCACGCAGCGGCGCCTCGAGCGCCAGGGCCGGAGCCTGACCGTGATCTGCGGCGAGGGGCCGGTGCGGCGCGCGATCGAGTTCGCGCGGCTGCTCGAGCCGCTCGGGGTGGTCCCGAGCCTCGCCGAGTACAAGCTACGCCGCGCGGGCGCCTAATCCGTCCCGCCCGTGAGCGCCTAATCCGTCCCCCGGTGAGCGCCTACTCCGTCCCGCCCGTGAGCGCCTAATCCGTCTCGCCCGTGAGCGCCTAATCCGTCTCGCCCGTGAGCGCCTAATCCGCCCCGACGGCGCCGTCCGAGCCCTCAGGCGCGCCGGCCCCCGCCGGCATCAGCTCATCCTGCTTCGCCGCGAGCGCTCCGATGACGATCGTCAGGTGCTCGTCGAAGTCGACCCCGAGCTCTTCGGCGCCGTGCCGTAGCTCGTCGCGATTGACCGCGGCCGCAAAGCTCGGCTGCTTGAGCTTCTTCTTCACCGACTTCGGCGTCATGCCCTGGAGCCTCTCGGGCCGCACGTAGGCGCACGCCAAGATGAACCCAGAAAGCTCGTCGACCGCGAACAAACTCTTTTCCATCGGCGAATCGCGCGACACCCCGAGGAAATCGGCATGAGACGCCACCGCCCGGACGAGCTCGGGCGGATAGCCCCGGGCCTCCAGCTCGCGCAAGGCAGACCGCGGGTGGCCGTCCTCCACGTCCTCGAGATTCGGATACCGCTCGTAGTCGAGATCGTGCAGGAGGCCGGTCAGTCCCCACAGCTCGACGTCGCCGTCGAACCGCGGCGCGTACGTGCGCATCGCCGCCTCGACGGCCAGCATGTGGCGCCGGAGCGAGTCAGAGGCTGTCCATTCACAAAGAAGGTCCCAGGCCGCGTCTCGCGAAAGCTGAACCGGCATGGCGGAAACCCTAGCTGAGCAGCTCCGGATCATCGATGCTCGCGAAAAGGGGACCCCAACACCATCGCTACCGCGCCCGGCCCGGACCGCCGCGCGAAAGCGCACCCAACGACCGTCGAGCCCGGGCCCGGAGCAGCCGACGCTAGGTCTGGCGACGCGAGAAGGTACGCTCCGGCCCCCTATGGAAAAGTTCGTAATCGAAGGCGGGAGGCCCCTGGCGGGCACGATCACACCCGCCGGCAACAAGAACGGCGCGCTCCCGATCCTGGCCGCGTGCCTGCTCACAGACGACGAAGTGATCCTCCGCAACGTCCCCCGGATCAGGGACGTGGAGGCGATGACTCTGCTGCTCGAACAGCTCGGAGCGCGAGTCCAGTGGCTCGGCCCGGGCGAGATCTCGATCGACGCCTCGAGCGTCGACAGCTGCGAGGTCGATCCCGAGCTGGCCGAGCGGATCCGCGCATCGTTCCTGCTCGCGGGCCCGCTTCTGGCACGGTTCGGCCGCGCCCACATGCCGCCACCGGGCGGAGACGTGATCGGCCGCCGCCGGCTCGACCCGCACCTCGACGCGTTCCGCGCGCTCGGTGCCTCGGTCGAGGACGACCGCGGCGACATCAGGCTCGAGGCCCCACTGGGCCTGCGGCCGTGTGACTTCCTGATGGACGAGCCGTCGGTGATGGCCACCGAGAACGCGCTGATGGCCGCCGCGCTGACGCGAGGGCCGACCGTGATCCGGAACGCCGCCTCCGAGCCGCACGTGCAGGACCTGGCGCGAATGCTCTCCGCGATGGGCGCCCAGATCGACGGCATCGGCTCGAACGTGATGACGGTCCACGGCGTCGGCAGCCTGCGGGGCTGCACGCACAACATTGCCCCGGACCACATCGAGATCGGCTCATTCATTGCGCTCGCCGGCGTCACCGGCGGTGAGCTCGTCGTCAAGGACACGGTCACCGAGGACCTGCGGATGATCCGCCTCGTGTTCAATCGCCTTGGCCTGCGCACCGAGGTGCGCGGCGCGGACGTGATCGTTCCCGGGAACCAGGAACTCGTGATCCGCAACGACAAGGGCGACCACACTCCCAAGGTGCAGGACGGCCCGTGGCCCGCGTTCCCGGCTGACCTGACCAGCGTCGCGTTGGCGCTCGCCACCCAGGCCCAGGGCTCGGTGATGATCCACGAGTGGATGTTCGAGAACCGCCTGTTCTTCGTCGACAAGCTCGTCCTCATGGGCGCCTCGATCACGATCTGCGATCCGCACCGGGCGATGGTCGTCGGGCCGCGTCCGCTGCACGGTCAGCGCGTGGATTCGCCGGACATCCGGGCCGGCATGGCGATGCTGATCGCTGCGTTCGCGGCCGATGGCGTCACCGAGATCGGCAATGTCCGCCACATCGACCGTGGCTACGAGCGCATCGACGAACGCCTGCGGTACCTCGGGGCGCGGATCGAGCGCGAGGATGACGTGCCCGTCACCGCCTGACCGCCGCCGCCCGCCGAGCCGCCGACGACCCGCGAGCAACTCCGCGAGCGAGCCGCCAGCCAGCCGTAACTGACACAGTCCTGGGCGATGGTCGATCGCATTCCAAGCGGAACGCGCGACTTCCTGCCGGACGAGATGCGCGAGCTTCGCGCGATGACCGACCGCATCCGGGAGGTGTTCGAGCGCGCCCACTACGGCGAGGTGTACACCCCGGCGCTCGAGTTCGAGCGCACGTTCGAGAACGCCAACATGCTCGCGAGCCGCCCCGCGTACCGCATGTTCGACGAGCACGGCCAGGTGCTCGTGCTCCGCTCGGACATGACGGTCCCGATCGCGCGGCTCGTCGCAACGCGCTACCGGGAGGCCGAGCCGCCGTTGCGCTTCTGCTACTTCGCGCACGCCTACCGCGGCGTGCGTCCGCAGCGCGGCCAGTCGCGCGAGTTCCTCCAGGCCGGCGTCGAGCTGATCGGCGCTCCCGCCCCCGAGGGAACGGCGGAGATCCTCACGATCCTGTGCGAGGCGCTAGACGCGGCCGGGCTCCAGACGTATCGCGTCGGACTCGGAGACGCCTCGCTGTATCCGACACTGCTCGACGGACTCGCGGTCGACCCCGACCGGCGCGAGCACATCCTCACCGAACTCGTCGACGGCGATTTCGTCGGACTCGAGCGCGAGATCACCGACCTCGGCGTCGACCCCGCGGCCGCCTCGCTGCTCCTGCGCGCGCCGCAGACTCGAGGTGGCCCCGAGGTGCTCGAGGACCTCGAGGGACCGCTCCACACCGCGGTCACGGGTATGCGCGCGGTCCATGCTCTGCTTGCGCCAAATGTCGCGGACCGGATCATCTTCGACCTCGGCCTGATCCGCAGCCTCGGCTACTACACGGGCGCGATCTTCCAGGTCTACGACCCCGCCTATGGCGTCCCGATCGGGATCGGAGGACGCTACGACGAGCTGCTCGGGGGGTTCGGGCGGCCCCTCCCCGCCGTCGGGTTCGCGCTCAACGTCGAGCGGCTGCACATCGCGCTGACCAGTGAAGAGCGCGGCCGATGACGGAGCTGCGTATTGCCGTTCCGCGCGGAGCGCTGTTCACCGAGACCCTCGACCTGCTCGACCGCCTCGGACTGAACACACGCGAGGTCCGAGAAAACGACCGAAAGCTCCTGTTTGAGGACGCCGGGATCATCACGATGCGCCCCTCGGATGTGCCGACCTACGTCGAGGCCGGTGCCGCCGACCTCGGGATCACCGGCAAGGACGTGCTGATGGAGCAGTCCGAGCGCGAGCTGTACGAGCTCGTCGACCTCGGCTACGGCGGTTGCACGATGGTGCTGGCGACGATCGCCGGCGAGGACCCCGCGGCCGAGGCACTCAGGCGCCTGGGCGTTGTCAGGATCGCGACCAAATACCCACGGATCTCCACCCGTTACTTTCTCGAAACAGGACGTCAGGCTGAGATTGTCGAGGTCAAGGGATCGGTCGAGCTGGCGCCGCTGGCGGGGTTGGCCGAGGGGATTGTCGACCTGACGGCGAGCGGCGCGACGCTCCGGGAGAACGGGCTGGTCGTCCGCGAGGAGATCGCGCGGAGTACCGCGCGCCTGATCGCCAACCCGGTGGCGCACAAGCTGAAGGCTCCAACGATCGACGCGCTGCTCGGGCGGCTCGATGCGGTGTGAACGGCTTGCGCTAGCGCGCGACGACGCCCCGGACGTGGCGGCCGAGATCCGCAAGCTCGTGCCTCCGCCCGAGTCGGTCCGCGACGGGGTGGCGCTGATCATCGCCACCGTCCGCACCGGCGGTGACCGGGCTCTGCGCGACTACTCCCGGACGCTCGACACCGGGGGACGGGAGCCGCAAGCGCTGCTCGTCCCGGACGCCGAGCTCGACGACGCTCTCTCGCAGCTCGACCCAGGGGTTCGCCACGGGATCGAGCGCGCGATCGAGAACGTCGCGGCCGTGGCGGGCAACCGCTTGCCCGGATCGCCAACCGTGACCGAGTTCGGCGAGAACCGCGTCATCCAACGACACGCTCCCGTCGACCGCGCCGCGATCTACGTTCCTGGCGGACGGGCCCCGTACCCGAGCACGGTCGTGATGGGCACGGTTCCGGCGCGACTTGCCGGGGTCGGACACATCGCCGTCTGTTCGCCGCCCCGCAGCGACGGAGACCTTGATCCGGTGGTGCTCGCGGCCTGCCGGCTCGCCGGCGTGGACGCGGTGTACCGGATGGGCGGCGCGCACGCGGTCGCGGCGCTCGCCTACGGGACCGCGACCGTGCCCGCCGTCGACGTGATCGTCGGGCCTGGAAACCTGTACGTGCAGGAGGCCAAGCGCCAGGTATCCGGGCAGGTCGGCATCGACGGTTTCGCCGGCCCGAGTGACCTGCTCGTGATCGCCACGGGCGACGCCGATCCGGCCCCACTGGCGCTCGATCTGCTCGCTCAGGCCGAGCACGGCCCGGGGACGTTGGTCGTCGCGGTCTCCGACGGCGCTCCGCTCCTCGACGCCCTGGAGGAGCAGCTCGAGCACGGAGAGGTCACGGGTGCCGTGGCCTGCCTGGTCAAGGCCTCCGACCCCGACCAGGCGCTCGCGCTCGCCCAGGCGTTCGCGCCCGAGCATCTGCAGCTCGTCGGCGCCGCGGCCGAGGCGCTGGCGGACCGCGTCACCCGGGCCGGCTGCGTGTTCGTGGGCGCCGGCTCCGCCACCGCGTTCGGCGACTACATCGCCGGCTCCAACCACATCCTGCCCACCAATGGTGCCGCTCGGTTCGCCTCCGCCGTCTCACCGGAGCACTTCATGCGGCGCTTCAGCGAGGTCCACATCGGCGATCCGGCGGAGCTCGCGCGCACGGCGGCGCCGCTGGCACGGGCCGAGGGCTTCGAGCTGCACGCTCAGTCGATGGAGGTACGCATTCGGGAGAATGGGGGCCGATGACCCGGATCGGCCTGATCGAACGGAAGACCGGCGAGACCGAAGTCAAGGTGAGCCTCGCGCTGGACGGCCACGGCGCCGGCGAGCGCGACACCGGCGTCGGCTTCTTCGATCACATGCTCGACCTCCTGGCCCGCCACGGCCGCCTCGACCTGGGCGTCGATGCGCGGGGTGACCTCAAGACCGGTGCCCACCACACGGTCGAGGACGTCGGGATCTGCATCGGCCAGGCGCTCGACGAGGCGCTTGGCGACCGCGCCGGCATCGTCCGCTACGGCCAGGCCACGATCCCGATGGACGAGGCCCGGGCCTCCTGTGCGATCGACATCTCCGGGCGCGGATTGTGCGCGTTCGAGGCGACGCTCCCGCCGGGCGCGATCGGCAACTTCGATCACGAGCTCCTCGAGGAGTTCGTGCGGGCGTTGGCACTGAACGCCAAGCTGACCCTCCACCTCACGATCGAGCGGGGTACCAACGCCCACCACATGATCGAGGCGGCGTTCAAGGCGCTCGCGCGGGCCCTGCGCGCCGCGGTCGCCCTCGACGCGAACGAGCGCGGCATCCCGAGCACGAAGGGGACGCTGACGTGAACCGCATCGGGGTGATCGACTACGGCATGGGGAACCGGCGCTCGGTGGAGAAGGCGCTCGAGCATCTCGGCGCGCAGGTGGCGCTGACCGGCGACCACGACGAGCTGCGCGCCTGCGACGGGCTCGTGCTCCCGGGCGTCGGCGCGTTCCCGAAGGCGATGCGCAACCTCCGCGAGCTGGGCCTGGTCGAGCTGATCCAGGCACGCGTGGAGCAGGGAACGCCACTGCTCGGGATCTGCCTCGGCATGCAGCTCTTGTTCGACGGCTCCGAAGAGCTCGGGACGACCCGTGGCCTGGGGCTGATCGCCGGCGAGGTCACGCGCCTGGAAGCCGGCGGACTTCGGATCCCGCACATCGGCTGGAACGAGGTCAGGTTCGAACGCTCCTCGCCACTGCTCGCCGGCCTCCCGGAGCCGGAGTACCCCTTCTACCACGTGCACTCGTATGCGGCGCGACCCGCCGACGGCGACACGATCGTAGGCACGTGCGAGTACGGCGAGCGGTTTGTGACGTGTGTCGGCCGCGGGTCGGTGTTCGGAGTCCAGTTCCATCCCGAGAAGTCGTCGCTCAACGGGCTGCGCATGCTCGACGGGTTCGCGGCGATCTGCGCGGGCGTGGCGGGCGCACGGGCATGATCCTGCTCCCCGCCATCGACATCCTCGAGGGCAAGGCCGTGCGCCTGACCCAGGGCGAGTTCGATCAGAAGACCGTCTACGACGCCGACCCGCTCGACGCCGCGCGGCGGTGGATAGATGCCGGCGCGCGCGAGCTCCACATCGTCGACCTCGACGGCGCGCGCGCCGGCCACCCCGTGAACCTCGATCACATCCGGCGGATCGGCGCTGCCATCGATGTGCGATTCCAGGTCGGCGGCGGACTGCGAACGATCGAGGCGGTGCGGGATGCGATCGAGGCCGGCGCCACCTGGGTGGTAATCGGGACCGCCGCGTACAGCGACGTCGATTTCCTGGACGAGGCCGTCGCCGAGTTCAGCGATCGCGTGGTCGTCTCGGTCGACGCCCGCGCGGGCAAGCTCGCGGGAGCCGGCTGGACCGAGCAGACGGACATTCCGCTCGAGGCGGTGATCGGCCGGCTCGGAGCCCGCGGGGTGCAGCGATTCGTGTACTCGAGCATCGACCGCGACGGCATGCTCCAGGGCCCGGACCTCGACGGCGCCCGGCGCGTCGCCGAGGCCGTCCGCGGCATCTGTGCGTACTCGGGCGGCGTGTCCTCGCTCGACGACCTCCGCGCGCTCGTCGAGCTCAGGCAGGTCAACCTGCGCGCGGTGATCGTGGGCAAGGCCCTGTACGAGGGCCGGTTCACGGTCGCCGACGGGCAGGCAGTGCTTGACGGCTGATGCACTACAAGCGCGTGATCCCGTGCCTCGACGTCGATCGCGGCCGCGTCGTGAAGGGGGTCGGGTTCGTCGACCTGCGCGACGCCGGCGACCCGGTCGAGCTGGCCTGCCGGTACGACGCGGCGGGCGCGGACGAGCTCGTATTCCTCGACATCACCGCGACCTCGGACAAGCGCGAGACGGTCGTCGAGCTCGCGCGGCGGACCGCCGACGACGTGTTCGTCCCGTTCACGATCGGCGGCGGCATTCGCTCGGTGGAGGACGCCCAGGCGGTGCTCGATGCCGGCGCCGACAAGGTCTCGGTCAACTCAGCCGCGCTCGCACGTCCCGAGCTGCTCGACGAGCTCGCGGCGACGTTCGGCGCCCAGTGCGTGGTGCTCGCGATCGACGCCAAGGCACGCGAGGAGTCGGGGTGGGAGGCGTTCGTCGCCGGCGGCCGGACGGCGACCGGCCGTGACGCGGTCGAGTGGGCCCGCGAGGGCGTGGAGCGCGGCGCAGGGGAGATCCTCTTGACGAGCATGGACCGCGACGGCACGAACGCCGGTTACGACCTGGGCCTGACCTCAGCGGTCGCTGACGCGATCGGCGTTCCGGTCATTGCATCCGGTGGCGCGGGCGAGATCGAACACCTCACCGCGGCGCTCGAGGTCGGCGCGGACGCCGTGCTGTGCGCCTCGATCTTCCACTATGGACAGCACACGCTTGGAGAGGTCAAAGCCGCGCTGGCGCGCGACGGATTCCCGATCCGTCCTGTGGATTAGCGCAGCCACCCGTCGGGCGCGGAATCCCGGCCCGTCGGGTGAACCTGCACTTCGTATGTTGGCCCGGTTGAAGGCAGCCGCGGTTAGGCGGCCTCTTCCACGTATCCAGCGGCGGCGCATGCATCGCAATACGCGGCGGGCGGAACGCGGGGCTCATAACAGCCAGGGCGGCAGCAAGTCGAGGACCGCTTAGGCCGACCACGACCGATGCGGGCTGCGGCAGCGTCCTTCAGCTCCTCGCGCATGCGATCGAGCTCTGCTGCGTGCTCCTCGCAGAACCTACGGCCCGGCAGGGTCGGCTCCTGGCAATGACTTCCACTACGGCAACGCATAGACGATCAAGGATAGCAAGAAGCGCTCGAACGCACGTTCCATGCGAGCAAGATTGCCCGCCGTGTGCGGGGATTTCATGAACGCGAGTGACCGCTATGTGCGTGTTGCGCGAGCGCTGTGTGGCGATTACGTTAGCGACTCGGGAGCATCTGGTACAGCTGCGTGTATCCGCTCAGATAGATCGCGTGGTCGTCGGCCACGACGGGGTTGAACGCGCCGTCGGGGAAAGAGAAGACCTGGCGGCCGGTGCGCACGTCGAGGCCCGCGGTCGTCTTCGTGCCGAGGTCGGAGTAGTAGACGACGTTGCCGACGATCGTCGCCGACCCCGAGATCTTGCCTCCGGCGGGATGCTTCCACCTGATCGCGCCGGATCGGGCGTTGAACGCGTAGAAGTTGCCGTCGTAGGACCCGAGATAGATCGTCGGGCCGAGCCCCGGCGTGTTGTCGATCGCGGCCGACGCGTACACGTACGCGCCCGTCCCGGTGGCCCACGCCAGCTGGCCGGTCTTGGCGGCGAACGAGTAGACCCGCCCGTCCGTGTTGCCCATATATACGCGGCCGAAGGCCACGGCGGGCGTCGAATAGAAGTTGCCCGACCCGAACCCGAAGTCGGCGCCGTTGGTATTCGACGCCCACACCTGATGCCCGGTGGTCGCGTTCACGGCGTAAGCGCGCCCCGAGTAGTCGCCGAAGTACAGGACGCCGTTCGACAGCGCCGGGCCGCCCTTGACCGGACCGCTGGCATGGAAGGTCCAGTTGACCTGGCCGGTGGTCGCGTTCAGCGAGTACACGGTCCCGCTCTGGTCGCCGAAGTACACGGCGTTTCCGAACGCGATCGGTGAGGACTCGGTCCCGGCCGGGATGACCTTCGACCACACAACCCGTCCGGTCTTCATCGACAGCGCCGCGAATCGGCCATCGCCCGGCGTCTGGCCGGCGTGCGGGTTGGTCGAGAGCAGCCCGACGTACATCAGGCCCTGTGCGACCCCGAGCGCGGGGGAGGCCGCGGCGAGCGTCCCGACCTTGGTCTCCCAGAGCTTCTGGCCGGTCAGCTTGTCGAGTGCCTTGGCCGAGCCGTCGTCGTCGATCACGTACAGCGTGTTCTGGTAGATGACCGGCGGGAACTCGAGCAGCGCGTAATCCTGGAAGCGCCAGCCGATGTGCAGCGGCGGCTCCGGGACGTTCGCGCCCGGGAAGAAGTGCGTGCGCTCGGCGTCGTATCCGTACCGAGGCCAGAGAAAGTTGTTGACGACCGGCTTCGGCTTGGGCGCGGCCGTGGTCGTGGGCGCGGTGAATGCGACGCCGGGATTGGAGACGTTGTGTGGCGAGTGCAGGAGGACGAAGGCGACTGCGCCTCCCGCCGCGATCAGCACGACCGCTCCGGCAACGAGTCCCCACCGCAGCCACCGTCGCGAACCGGGACTCGGCATGGCGGGCATGCTAGCCACCGCTCACCCCCGAACGGCGTGCACAACGGTGCATGACGACCCCCCGGGGCCGGTTGGGAAGAAACTATGACTATGTCCGAGTTTCGTCCCAACCTGCTCGCTCGCGTTCAGGCGCTCCCGGCCGCGCGACCGCTGATCTCGCGGCTGCCGGAGGCGCCGACGGTGTACCTGGTGGGCGGGGCGGTTCGGGATCTGCTGGTCGGAGATGAGCCGTTCGACCTCGACCTCGTGGTCGAAGGCGATGCCGCATCGTTCGCGACGTCGCTGGGAGGCGACCTCAAGGCTTACGACCGTTTTGGCACCGCCACGGTCGTTCTCGACGGGTTTAGCTACGACATCGCGCGCGCCCGCCGGGAGACGTACGCCCGGCCCGGAGCGCTCCCCGACGTCGAGCCGGCGCCGCTGGACGACGATCTTCGCCGCCGCGATTTCACGGTGAACGCGATCGCGATCCCGATCTCCGGCGAACGAGCTGGTGAGCTGAGGGCCGCCCCCGACGCGCTCGAGGATCTCGAGGCGCACCGGCTGCGGGTTCTCCACGACGGGAGCTTCATCGACGACCCGACACGGCTGTTCCGGTTGGTCCGCTACGCCAGCCGGCTCGGCTTCGAGATCGAGCCCCACACCCGGGCGCTGGCGGAGGGCGCGATCGCCGCCGGCGCGCTGGACACGGTCAGCGGCCCGCGCATCGGAGCCGAGCTGAGGCTGCTCGCCCGCGAGCCGGATCCGGTCCGGGCGCTCAGCGCCCTGGCGGACCTAGGTCTCGATGTCGCCGTCCACCCGGCGTTCGGGCTTGCGGGTGAGAACGAGACGCTGGCGCGCCGGGCGCTCACGCTGCTGCCCGATGACGGCCGGCCCGACCGGCTGGCGCTGTCGGTTGCGGCGCGCGGCGTGCCGGCGACGGACCTGAGCGCACTGCTCGACGCGCTCGCGTTCGAGGCCGAGGACCGCGACGCGATTCTGCTCGCCGCGACGAGCGCCGTCGACCTCGCACGGGCGCTGTCGGTGGCGCGTGCGCCGTCGGCGATCGCGGCCTCGGCCGCGGGGGCGCCAGTGGAAGTCGTCGCGTTGGCGGGCGCGCTCGGCGCCGAGGAACCGGCTCGCGCGTGGCTCGACATGCTCCGCCACGTCCGCCTCTCGATCGACGGGCGCGATCTGATCGCCGCGGGCGTCCCGGAAGGCCCCGCGATCGGGCACGGACTGCGTGCGGCGCTTGCCGCGAAGCTCGACGGGCGGGCGGACGGCCGCGAGCAGGAACTCGTGGTGGCCCTGGCCGCCGCCGGCGGGCCCGGGTCCGGCGGGGGTACGTCCGGGTAGCCTGCGCGCGTGCCGAATGCCCCGAACGTGCTGCGCTGGGACGGCAGCCCCGGCCACTACGAGGTCTACTACCTGACGCTGACCGACCCAAGGTCGGGGGTCGGCGTGTGGGTGCGCTACACGATGACCGCGCCACTCGCCGACGCCGGCGACGCGCCGTCCGCGGCGCTGTGGTTCGTGGTCACGGACCCGCGGCCCGGCCACCCGCCCGTGGTGGCCCGCAAGGCGACGGTGCCGATCGACCGCCTGGCCGCCCGGGCCGATCCGTTCGAACTGCGCGTCGCCGACGCGCTGCTGGCGAACGATCGCATGGCCGGCGCGTTCGAGGACGTTACCTGGGATCTGCGCTGGACGCCGTCGGGGAGGCATTACGGCCACGTCCATCCAGTGCTGCAGCGGCTGGGGCTGGCGGAGACCGTGCTCGAGCTTCCCCACGCGGACCTGTCGATCGAGGGGACGGTCGAGTTCGCGGGGGAGCGGCTCGAGCTTGCCGGGGCCCGCGGTGCTCAGTCGCACATCTGGGGCGCGAAGCACGCCCGCTCGTGGGCCTGGGTCCATTGCAACGACCTGCGGACCGCGGACGGTCGGGCCGCGCCCGGCGCGTTCGTCGACGCCGTGTCGGTGACGGCGACGCGGGCCGGGAGGGAGTTCGGTCCGGTGACGCCCGTCGTCGGCCGCCTCGCCGGCCGCGACTTTGCGCCGATCTCGCCCGTCCGCGTGCTCCGGAACTGGAGCAGCTACGCGCTCACCGGCTGGCGCTTCGAGGCGGCTGATCGCACCCGCAAGCTGATCGTCGAGGTCGACGCCGACCGTGACCGGCTCGCGGGCGTCACCTATCGGGATCCAGATGGCGAGTACGCCTATTGCTACAACACGGAGACTGCGTCGATCCGCCTACACCTGTACGAGCGGGCCCCGAGAGTCGGGGGCTGGGCGCACGCATCGACGCTGCACGCCCGCGGCGCCGCGCACTTCGAGTACGCGCAGCGGACGCCGATCCCGGACATGGAGCTGCACCTGAGGTGAGGCTGCCCGAGCCCTTCTACGCCTGGGACGAGCACGTGGGGATCGACCTTGCCGGCGCGCAGGCCGTGTTCACGACCCGGCGCGGGGGGTTCTCGGAAGGCCCGTACGCGAGCCTCAACCTCGGGCGGCTGACCGACGACCGCCCCGAGGCGGTCCGCCAGAACCGGTCCCGGCTCGAGGAGAAGGTTGGCGCCCGAATCGCCTACATCCGTCAGGTACACGGGACGACCGTGCGCACGGTCGGCTCGAGGGCCGATATCGGTGTCGCGCCGTTACCCGCCGAGGACGTGACGCTGCTCGAGGCGGACGCCCAGGCGACGCGACTGCACGGCGTCGCGCCGATGGTCATGACCGCCGACTGCCTGCCGATCGCGCTGGCCGCCCGGGGGCGGGCCGGTGCGGAGAACGGCGGGAAGGACGCCGGCGCGGTCGCGATGCTGCACGCCGGCTGGCGCGGCCTCGCGTCCGGGATCGTGACCGAGGGCGTGCGCGCGATTCGCGACCTCGGTGCCGTCGGGCCGCTCGAGGCGGCGATCGGGCCGGGCGCCGGCGGATGCTGCTACGAGGTCGGCGACGAGGTCCGCGAGGTGTTCGCCGGGTATGGCGAGCGCGTGCGCCATGGCCGGAACCTCGACCTGAAGGCGATCGCGCGCGACCAGCTAGAGCGGGCCGGGGTGCAGGCCGTGCACGACGTCGAGCTGTGCACGATCTGCGCCGACAAGGCCCTGTTCTTCTCGCACCGCCGCGACCGCGGCATCACCGGGCGGCAGGCCGGGTTGGTGTGGTTGAGCTGATCAGGGGCCTGCGGGCGGAGGCGATCAGGCAGAACCTCGAGCGCGTCCGGTCCGAGATCGCCGCCGCCGGCCGCGACCCAGCTGACGTGCAGATCCTCGCGGCGGTCAAGTACGTGCCGGTCGAGGAGCTCGGCGTGCTTGCCGAGGCCGGGATCGGGCTTGTCGGCGAGAACCGAGCCCAGGACCTGGTGGCGAAGGCGGAGGCGTACCCTGGCGCGTTCACATGGGACTTCATCGGCCATCTCCAGAGCCGCAAGGTCCGGCAGGTGCTGCCGTGCGTGCGCTACATCGAAACCGTCGCGAGCGAGTCGGCGCTCGAGCAGCTCGGGCGCCACGGAACCCCCGACACCGAGGTCCTGATCGAGGTCAACGTCGCCGGCGAGGCGGGGAAGAGCGGGATCGCCCCGTCGGAGCTTTCTGGATACCTGGAGCGGGCCCCGGTGAAGGTCGTCGGGCTGATGACGATGCCTCCGCTGGCACCGACCCCCGAGGCGAGCCGGCGCCATTTCGCGGCGCTCCGCGAGCTCGCGGCCGAGCACGGCTTGCGCGAGCTGTCGATGGGGACCAGCCAGGACTACCTGAGTGCGGTGCAGGAGGGCGCGACGATTGTGCGACTTGGTACAAGCTTGTACCGATCCGGCGCGTCATAATCACAGCAGGGAATTACGGTCTCCCACCGAAACTTCGATTCCGAGATGGCCTTACGAGATACCTGGCACCGCACCCTCATGTACTTCGGGCTGGCGGATGACGAGGACTACGAGGATGACCTCGAGCCCTACAACGAGCCGGAGGTCGAGGCCCAGGACG
Source organism: uncultured Solirubrobacterales bacterium (assembly GCA_963701945.1). Taxonomy (GTDB): domain Bacteria; phylum Actinomycetota; class Thermoleophilia; order Solirubrobacterales; family Solirubrobacteraceae; genus Palsa-465. The sequence continues at coordinate 23,106 of CAVPBV010000012.1, forward strand.
CGTATCGCGAACGGCCGAACGTGCGGCGCCTCAGCTCACGGCGCCGGCGAGACGAGTTCGACGACATCTTCGCCGACGATCCCGAGGCCGATCGTCGCACGACCTCACTGCGCCCCGTGAGCACCGGACGTGGGAACGGGCGTGGGGGAGCCGATCGGGTCCACTTCGTCGCGCCGAAGAACTTCAACGAGGTCCAGGACGTCGCGGACAAATTCAAGGACGCGATCCCGGTGATCCTCAACCTTCAGAACACCGATCACGACCTTTCGAAGCGCCTGATCGACTTCTCGAGCGGGCTCACGTACGCGCTCGACGGTGGCATGCAGAGGATCGCCGACAAGGTGTTCCTGCTCACTCCGCGTAACGTCGAGGTGTCCGCGGAGGAGCGCGCCCGGCTGCTCGAGAAGGGTTTCTTTAACCAGAGCTGAGCGGAAGCTCTGGCCGGGTCCTCCGCCAGCGATAGATTGTGTTCCATGCAGGTCGGACTGATCGGCGCTGGAAACATGGCGCGCGCCCTTGCGCGAGGCTGGGGAGATCCGGTGCTCGTGTCCGACGGCGGCTCGGGAAGGGCGAGAGCGCTGGCGCAGGAACTCGGAGGCGAGGCATTCGACTCGAACGTCGAGGTCGCCGATCGTGCCGATCTCGTCGTCCTCTGCCACAAGCCGGCGCAGTTCGAGATGGTGAGCGACGAGCTCGCCGGACACGCCAAGGCGGTCGCGTCGGTGCTCGCCGGGGTCAGAACGGAGAGCCTCCGAGCCGCGTACGCGGTTCCCGTGTTCCGGATCGTCCCGAACACTCCCGTCGAGGTCCGCCGCGGGGTCATGTGCTACTCGCCCGAGCCCGAGGTCGACCCCAGGCTCGAAGCCGACGTGCTCGAGTTATTCGGGCGGCTCGGGACGGTGGTCAAGGTCCCCGAGAAGCTGATGGGGCCCGCCGGCGCGTTGATGGGGGTCGGTCCCGCCTACCAGGCGCTGCTCGTCGAGGCCCAGGTCGACGCCGGCGTTCGCCACGGCCTTGCCGCGCCGTTGGCCGGCCGCCTGGTCGCCGAGACGATGGCGGGGACCGCGGCGCTGCTCGAGACGCGCGACTACGACACGCTCGCGATCCGCCGCGAGGTGACCTCGCCCGGCGGCACGACCGCCCGCGGGCTCGCGGCGCTCGAGCGCGGTGGCGTGCGGCCGGCGTTTCAGGAGGCGTTCGACGCCGTGTTGGGATGGACCGGATGACCGTGATCGCGGCGCTCACCCGGGGCGACATCGCCAACTACGTGCAGGCGCTGTTCCTCGTCTACATCCTGCTGATCTTCCTGTACATCCTGCTCAACATGATGTTCTCGCTGGGGTTGCGCCCGCCGTACTCGCGCGTCATGGACTCGATCATGAACTTCCTGCGGGATGTGTGTGAGCCGTACCTGAAGATCTTCCGCCGCTTCATCCCGCCGATCGGCATGTTCGACCTCACGCCGATGATCGCGATCATCGTCCTGTGGATCGTGCAGATGCTCGTCGTCAGTCTGATCCAGGGCTGATGCGCGGGACCGTGGCTGCGGGCTGAACGCCCGCGTGGGATGACTCAATCGACCGCATCGCTCCGCGTGAGGGCGTTCGCGCGCGCCGGCCTGGTCGCCGCGATCGTAATCGCGCTAGATCAGATCACCAAGAACACGATCGCGGCCGGCATCACGCCGGGCGACCACAAGAAGTTCTTGCCCGGGATCACGCTCGTCCACGATCGGAACACCGGTGTCGCGTTCACGCTGTTCGCCGGCGGCGGCGCGCTCGTGCTCGTGGTCACGTTCGCGGCGCTGTCACTGCTGATCGGGTACTTCGCGCTGCGACCCGAGCGCCCGCTGCTGTGGTTGCCGACCGGGATGCTCGTCGGAGGCGCGATCGGCAACCTGATCGACCGGATCGCCCACGGCGCGGTGACCGACTTCATCCAGTTGCCGCACTGGCCGGCGTTCAACGTCGCCGACATGTCGATCACGTTCGGCGTGCTGACGCTGCTGTACGTGCTCGAAGGGAAGCGCGAACCGTGAGCACCGAAACCACGATCGAACTACGCGTCCCCGATGCGGCGGCCGGCACCCGGCTAGACCGGTTCCTCGCGGTCCCGCTCGGCTCGCGTGCGCGAGCGCAGACGCTGATCGACTCCGGTCGCGTGCGCGTCGACGGCGCGCACAGGCCCAAGCGCCACCTGGTGCGCCCGGGGAGGCGATCGAGATCGACGACTCGGGCGAGCCCGGGCCGGTGCTTGTGCCCGAGGCGCAGGCCTCGTTCGGGGTCGCTTACGAGGACGAGTACCTGCTGGTCGTGGACAAGCCGGCGGGAGTGGTCGTGCACCCCGCCCGCGGTCACTGGGCGGGCACGCTCGCGCAGGCGCTCGAGGGACGGGCCGCCGGCGGCGAGGAGTCGTGGCGGGCCGGGATCGTCCATCGCCTCGATCGCGACACCTCGGGGCTGCTCGTCGTGGCCAAGAGCGACGCGGTCCACCGCGCTTTGAAATCGCTCCTCGCGCACAGGCGACTGCGCCGCGAGTACCTGGCGCTCGTCGACGGCCATCCCTCGGCCAGGACCGGGACGATCGACGCGCCGATCGGGCGCCACCGGCGCGATCGCAAGCTGATGTCGATCGACACCGACGAGCCGCGCGACGCGCGCACGCACTTCGAGATCGAGCGTCTGCTCCCGGGCACAGCCCTATTGCGCGTCACGCTCGAGACCGGTCGCACCCACCAGATCCGCGTGCACCTAGCGGCGATCGGCCACCCGGTGGCCGGCGACCCCCAGTACGGAGCCCGCGGGGAGTTCGGCCTCTCGCGGCAGTTCCTGCACGCGGCCAGGCTGGCGTTCGAGCACCCGGTGACTTGCGAGCCGGTCGACGTCACCTCGCCGCTCCCGGACGATCTGGTCACGGCGCTCGCGATGGCGGAACGGGTCGACTAGCGGTTGAAGCTACGCGTGAGGGACCGGTGCGCCGCAGGTGAGGCGGGTGGCGGATGCGCCTCTGGCAGCACTCGCGCGACCCTCGTCCCGAGCGGCTGACCAACACCCTCAAGCGGCTGCCAGAGGCGCGCCGCCGACCGCCCCCAACCGAAAGCGCAAGATCCCGAAAAAAGGGCGGGGCGGCCCGTCCACAGCCGCCCCGCCTGACGTTGCGAACCGAGCCACCGGAGGTAGGGGAAGGGAGGTTCGGCCCGCGCACGAGCCACCGCTGAAGGTAGGGGAAGCGAATGGCCCGCTACACCTGAAAACGTAGCGGCGCACCAAAACTTGCGTAAACTCAGACAGACAGTCCCCGATCCCGTTCTTACGGCTCGTGCCCTGCCTCGGAAACGAGGTCCACAAGCGCGTGTGAGCGGGTTGTAGTTCAAACCAAACACAAGGGAGTAAGCAGTGGCTCAGATCGGAATCAAGGAGCTGCTGGAGGCCGGCGTCCATTTCGGCCACCAGACCCGTCGATGGAACCCAAAGATGCGCCGCTTTATCTTCGGCGAGCGCGACGGGAACTACATCATCGACCTCCTACAGACCCAGGTCCTCCTCGAGGACGCACGCCAGTTCGCCGCGGACGTGTCGCGGCGCGGCGGGACCGTGCTGTTCGTCGGCACGAAGAAGCAGGCCCGCGACACCATCAAAGAGAACGCGGAAGCCGCGGACATGCCCTATGTCAACCACCGTTGGCTCGGCGGCCTGCTGACCAACTTCCAGACCATCTCGCTGCGGATCAAGCGGCTGCACGACCTCGAGCGCTACGAGACCGAGGGCCAGCTTCAGCTGCTGCCCACGCGCGAGCGCATGGCGGCGCAGGCAGACCTAGAGAAGCTGCGCGCGAACCTCGGCGGTGTCAAGAACATGCAGCGCCTGCCCGACGCGGTGTTCGTGATCGACCTGAAGACCGAGGCGATCGCCGTCCGCGAGGCGCAGCGGCTGCGGATCCCGATCATCGGACTGGTTGACACCAACTGCGATCCCGACGGGATCGACTACGTGGTTCCGGGCAACGACGACGCGATCCGCTCGTGCGCGCTGATCACGAGGGCGGTCGGCGACGTCGTGAGCCAGGGCCACAACGTCTTCCGCGAGGAGGAGGAGCGAGCCCGGCTCGAGCGCGAGCGGCAGGAGGCCGAGGAACGAGCCCGGCAGGAGGCTGAGGAACGAGCGCGGCAGGAGGCCGAGGAGCAGGCCCGCCTCGAGCGCGAGCGCCGCGAGGCCGAAGCGCGCGAGCGCCAGGAAGCCGAGGAGCGAGCGCGACAGGAGGCGGCGGCCGCCGAGGCGCAGGCTGGAGAAGCCGCCCAGGCCGCGCCGGCGCCCGAGGCAGAGGCACCGGTGCCCGAGGCAGAGGCACCGGCACCCGAGGCAGAGGCGCCGCGACCCGAGGCAGCGGCAGCCGCCGCGGAGACGCCGGCCCCCGCGCCAGAAACTCCAGCTGTGGAGCAAGCGCCCGCCGCCGCGGCGCAAGCCCCGCCCGCGGAGGAGCCCGCCTCCGCGTCCGAGCCGGAGTCGGCGCCCGAGCCGGAGTCGCCGCCAGAGCCAGAGGCCGAGGCCGCGCCGCCACGCGAAGCGCCACCGGCCGTGCCGGAGGCCGTCGCATCCCCCGAGGAACCGGAGGCCGCTGCTGCAACCGAGGCGCCCGAGGCCACGGCGCCCGAAGAGGAGCCGCAAGCCTCCGAAGAGGAGCCGCCGGCCTCCGACGGGCCGCAGGCCTCCGAGGAACCCGCGTCCGCACCCGCTGAGGAAACCGAGACCGCGGCGACGGAGCAGAATCCCGAGTTAGACGCCGCAGAGGAGAACTCATGAGTGCGATCAGCGCTAAGGAAGTCAAGGCCCTCCGCGACCGCACGGGCGCGGGCGTTCTCGCCTGCCGCGAGGCCCTGAGCGAAGCCGACGGCGACGTCGAGCGCGCGGTCGAGATCCTCCGTGCCCGCGGTCAGGCGCAGGCGGCCAAGCGCGCCGGCGCGGAGGCGAGCGAGGGCGTGGTCCAGAGCTACATCCACGCCGGCAACAAGATCGGCGTGCTCGTCGAGGTCGATTGCGAGACGGACTTCGTCGCGCGCAACGACAACTTCGTCGAATTCGCACGTGATCTCGCGCTGCACATCGCGGCGGCCGCGCCGATCGCGGTCAGCGACGAGGACGTGCCGGTCGAGGACCGCGAGCGTGAGGAGCGGATCGCCGTCGAGCAGGCGGCCGACCGGCCCGAGAACGTCCGCGAGCGGATCGTCAGCGGCAAGATCGACAAGTGGCTCGATGACGTCGTTCTGCTTCGGCAGAAGCACGTCAACGAGGACAAGCATGGCGGTAAGACGATCGAGGAGTTGCGCGCCGAACTCGCGAGCGAGACCGGCGAGAACGTCGTGATCCGCCGCTTCAGCCGCTTCTCTGTGGGCAGTTGAGTTCCGCGAGCGTCATCCCGCATCCGTCGAGCGGACATCCGGCCGTCTACCGGCGGATCCTCCTGAAGCTCTCGGGCGAGGCGCTGATGGGCGATCTGGAGTACGGGACAGATCCCGAGCGAGTACGTGAGATCGCCGAGCAGATCGCGGCCGTTCATCGGCGCAACGTTGAGGTCGCGATCGTGGTCGGCGGCGGCAATATCTATCGTGGGCTCGCCGAAGCCGCCAGAGGCATGGATCGCGCTACCGGCGACTACATGGGCATGCTCGCGACGGTCCTGAACGCGCTGGCGCTCCAGGACGCGCTCGAGAAGGAGAACGTCCAGACCCGGGTGCAGTCGGCGATCACGATCTCCGAGGTCGCGGAGCCGTATATCCGCCGGCGTGCGATGCGCCATCTCGAGAAGGGCCGGATCGTGATCTTCGCCGCCGGCACCGGCAACCCGTTCTTCACGACCGACACCGCGGCCGCGCTGCGGGCCGCGGAATTGCACGCCGAGATCATCCTGATGGCCAAGAACCGCGTCGAGGGCGTCTACACGGCCGACCCGCGCATCGACCCCGACGCCGAGTTCATTCCGGAGATCACGCACAAGGACGCGCTGACCCGCGGGCTCCAGGTTATGGACTCCACCGCGTTCGCCCTGTGCATGGACAACAATCTCCCGATCGTCGTGTTCAACATGGCCGACGGGCGCAACATCGACAAGATAGTGTCCGGAGAACGAGTGGGGACGCTGGTGAGAACATGACCACCGACATGATCGACGAGCTCCTTGCAGACGCGCGGGAGCGGATGCACAAGTCGGTGGACGCGATTCGCGTCGAGTTCGGGTCGGTCCGCACGGGAAGAGCGAGCCCGGCGCTGCTGGACCGGATCCAAGTCGATTACTACGGCACGGCCACGCCGCTGAAGCAGCTGGCGACGATCAGCGCGCCCGAGGCGCGGCTGCTGACGATCCAGCCGTACGACAAGAGCTCGATCAAGGCAATTGAACGCGCGATCCTCGAGTCGGACGTCGGCCTGACCCCGAACAATGACGGCAACCTGATCCGTCTCGGCGTGCCCGAGCTCACCGAGGAGCGGCGCAAGCAGCTGGTCAAGGTCGTCCGGCACATCGCCGAGGAAGGCAGGGTCGCGATCCGAAACGTCCGCCGCGACGTGATGCACGACCTGCGTGAGCTCAAGGAAGCGGGCGAGGCGGGATCCGATGACGAGCATCGAGCGGAAGTCGAGCTTCAGAAGGTGACGGATCTGCGCATCGGCGAGCTCGACGATGCGCTGAAGCACAAGGAAGCCGAAATACTCGAGGTCTAGATGGCGGTGCCTCGTAATTCGGGGCCCGCCCACCCCGCCGACGACAACGGCGCACGGGCTCGCTACGTCGCGATCATCACCGACGGCAACGGGCGATGGGCCTCGCGTCGGGGACTGCCGGCGCTCGCCGGACACGAGGCGGGGGCGGACACGGTCAAGGCGCGGCTGCGCGACGCCGTCGACCTCGGGATCGACGAGCTGACCGTGTACTCGTTCTCGACCGAGAACTGGGTCCGGCCGCCCGAGGAGGTGCAGGGGCTGATGGCGATGATGGCGCGCCGAATCGAGCTGGAGACGCCCGAGTTGCACGACGAGGGGGTGCGGATGCGCTTTATCGGGCGCCGCAGCGACCCCGTACCCCCACACCTCATCCAGCGCATGGCCTGGGCCGAGGAGCTGACTCGGGACAACGAGAGGATCACGCTGTTCGTGGCCTTCAACTACGGCGGCAGGGCGGAGATCGTCGATGCGGCGCGAAAGTTCACATCGGGAGACGAGGGCGACTTCCGCGCCCTGCTCTACGCACCCGATATGCACGATCCCGACCTGATCATCCGGACCAGCGGCGAGCACCGGATCTCCAACTACCTGCTGTGGCAGGGGGCCTACTCAGAGTGGGTGTTCCGGGACGAGCTGTGGCCGGACTTCTCTCGGGAATCGCTCGAGCAGAGCCTCGAGGAGTTCGCGGCGCGCAGCCGTCGCTTCGGAGGCAGGTAGCGATGCCTCCGGCGCGCAGACGCTCGGCTTCGCGGGACCGCGGCGAGCCACGGGAACCGCGCCCGCGGGCGACACGCGAGGCGCGCGAGGCCCGCGAGGCCGCCCGCGAAGCCCGCCAGCCCCGGGAGAAGAAGCCGCGCCGGCGCGGAGATCTGATCACTAGGATCCTCGTTGCGGTCCCGCTGGCGATCGCCACGATCATCTTCAACAACCTCGGCGGGCTGCCGTTCGCCCTGTTCTTGATCACCGCGGGCCTGATCTGCATGCACGAGGCGTACGGGCTGTTGAAGATCTGGCGGCCGGTCGCGGTGGTCGGGTTCGCCGCCGTCGTGGCGATGGTGCTCGTCGCACGATCCGGGAGCGAGGGTCACGTGCTCGAGGTCGCGATGGCCGCTGTCCCAGTGGGGCTGGTGGCGGTGATGATGAGCGACCGGAGGCGGCCGACGGTTGCGATCGCGGGCACGCTGCTCGGCGTCTACTGGGTGGGGTTCGCGTTCGCGCACGCCGAGTTGCTGCGGCAGCTGCCGCACGGCAACGGCGTCTTCCTCGACGTTCTGGTCGGAACGTTCGTGGGGGACACCGGCGCGTACGCGGGCGGGAAGCTGTTCGGGCGCCACCGGCTGGCCCCAAATGTCTCCCCCAACAAGACGGTCGAGGGGCTGTTCTGCGGGATGCTGCTCGCGGTCATCGCGGTGTTCCTGGCCGGGCTCTACCAGACGTGGCTAACCCAGGGCCAAGCGCTGCTGCTCGGCGTGGCGGTGGCCGCGCTCGCGCCGCTCGGCGACCTATTCGAGTCGCTGGTCAAGCGCGATGCCGGAGTCAAGGACTCGGGCAGCGTGTTCGGCCCCCACGGGGGCGCGCTCGACCGGCTGGACGGGGCGCTGTTCGCGGTTGTCATCGGCTACTACGTCTGGCTCGCCGTTCACTAGGGGAGGCGCGCCGAGCGCCCCTAGACTGAGATTGTGCCCCGCCGCCTCGCGATCCTCGGCTCCACCGGCTCGATCGGCGTCCAGGCACTCGACGTGGTCTCACGCTCGCCCGAGCTTACGGTTGTCGCGCTCAGCGCGGCCAGCTCGTGGGAGCCGCTGATCGACCAGGCCCGGCGCTACGGCATCCGCAAGATCGCCGTGGCCGATCCCGACGCCGCGGCGCGGGCGAGCGAGGCGTGGACGGGCGGAGAGGTGCTGGCGGGGCCGGACGGGGTCGTCCGGCTGATCACCGAGTGCGAGTGCGACCTGGTGCTGAACGCGATCGTCGGCTCGGCGGGCCTGCTCCCCACGGTGGCGACGCTGGGCGAGGGGATCGACCTCGCGCTGGCGAACAAGGAGTCGCTGGTTGTCGGCGGCGAGTTGGTCACCGAGCTGGCGCAGGCGACGGGCGCCGCGATCGTCCCTGTCGACTCCGAGCACTCGGCGCTCCACCAGCTGCTCGCGTCCGAACGGCCCGGAACGGTCGATCGCCTGATCCTGACCGCCTCGGGCGGCCCATTCCGTGGCCTCAAGCGAGTAGACCTCGAGCACGTCACGACCGAGCAGGCGCTGGCCCACCCGACCTGGGCGATGGGCGGGAAGATCACGATCGACTCGGCGACGTTGATGAACAAGGGGCTCGAGCTGATCGAGGCGCATCACCTGTTCGGCACGCCGTATGAGCAGATCGACATCGTCGTGCACCGGCAGTCGATCATCCACAGCCTGATCCAGCTGTGCGACGGCGCCACGCTCGCGCACCTCGGGTATCCGGACATGCGCGTGCCGATCTCCTATGCGCTGCACTACCCGGAGCGGGTCGACGTCCCGGTGCGCCCGCTCGACCTGGTCGAGCTCGGGAGCCTGACGTTCGAACCCGTCGACGAGGAGACGTTCAGCTGCGTGCGGATCGCCCGCGACGCCGCGCGTGCGGGCGGCACCGCCACCTGCACGATGAACGCCGCCAACGAGGTTGCCGTCCACGCGTTCCTCGGCGGCCGGCTGCGGTTCCTGGACATCGCCGCGGTGATCGAGGAGACGCTCGAGCAGCTCCCGTCGCAACCGGTCCACTCGTTCGAGGCGCTCGGCGAGGCCGACGCGGATGCGCGCAGGCTCGCCGGCGAGCTTGTGGCTGAACGAGCACTCGCGTAGCCGATCCGGTCGCGTTCTTACGAACACCGCAGAAACCCCTGCCACACTGAAACCGTGTCCTACGTCCTGGCCTTCCTCGGCTTCGTAGCGCTCATCGTCCTGCACGAGGCGGGCCACTTCACGGCCGCCAAGGCCGTGGGCATGCGGGTCGAGCGGTTCTCGCTGTTCATGGGGCCGTTGCTGGTCAAGTTCCGCCGCGGCGAGACCGAGTACGGAATCGGCCCGTTCCCGCTGGGCGGCTACGTGCGGATCACCGGGATGAACCCCCGCGAGGACATCCCGCCCGAGGTCGTCCCGCGCGCCTACTACAACCAGAAGGTGTGGAAGCGGATCGTCGTGATCCTGGCCGGTCCGGCGGTGAACCTGGTGATCGCGTTCGTGATCTTCTGGGCGATCGCTGTATCGAACGGCCAGAGCGTCGCCAACACGACCGTGCAGACGGTCACCGCGAATGGGGCCTCGGCGGCGCTCATTCGACCCGGCGATCAGGTCGTCTCGGTCGACGGAGTCAGCGGCTCCGAGTCCGCGATCCGCAACCAGATCGGCACGCATCGCTGCGCCGGCGCTCAGTTGAACGGCTGCGTCGCGGCGACCCCGGCACGCGTCGTCGTCCGCCGCGACGGAAAGCTCGTGGCGCTCGAGATCAAGCCGAGGTACAGCACCGCCGAGGGCGAGAACCGGCCACTGCTCGGAATCAGCTTCGGCTCGACCCAGCAACCCGTCGGCGTGTTCAAGGCGGCGTCGCTGTCGGGCAGCAACATGTGGTACGTCACCACACGGACGGTGTCGGTGGTGGCGCGGCTGTTCGAGCCCCAGGAGCGAAAGCAGCTGCACAGCATCGTCTACGGCTACACCGCCACGCAGGAGTCGTTCGCCACCAGCACGACGCAGGCGTTCTACGTGCTCGGACTGATCTCGCTGTCGCTCGCGATCATCAACCTGTTCCCGTTCCTCCCGCTCGACGGCGGGCACGTGTTCTGGGCCGTGGCGGAGAAGGTCAGGGGCCGGCGGATCTCGTTCGACGTGATGGAGCGCGCCGGCGTCGTCGGCTTCGTGCTGATCCTGATGGTGTTCGCGATCGGCCTCACCAACGACATCTCGGCGCTGTCCGGTCCGGGGCTAGGGCTGCACTAGCGCCCCAGCGAGCGCCGCGAGGCGGCGAGGCGTCCACACCCTCGCTGCTACGGTACGCGGCGCAGTCAAGCACTACGGTGGAGGAGAGGGCATGGAGAGCAGCAGTACGGTCTCGCCGGCGGTGGGACGAGCGGTCGACGCCCCGACGTTGACCGAGGCGCTCAGGCGCACGGCGGCCAATCACCCGGAGATCGTCGCGGTCCGCACGTCTGACGACAGCGTGTCGCTGACGTGGTCGGAGCTGCTCGGCCGCGTCGAGGCGGTCGCCGGAGGGCTCGCGAAGCTCGGGGTCGAGCGCGGCGACACGGTCGCGATCATGCTCGGCAACCGGCCCGAGTTCCACATCGTCGACCTGGCGGTGGCGATGCTCGGCGCGACTCCATTCTCGATCTACCTGACCTACCCGCCGGCCGAGATCCGGTACCTGATCGACGACGCGGCCTCGAAGGTGGCGATCGTCGAGCAGGCGCACACGGGCGCGCTACTCGAGGCGCGCAGGGACCTGCCGGGGCTCGAGCACGTGATCTTGATCGACGGCGACCCGCCCGAGGGCACGATCTCGCTCGCCGACGTCGAGGCCTCGAACCCAGAGTTCGATCTCGACAAGTCCGCGGCGGAGATCGGGCCCGACGACCTGGTCACGCTGATCTACACCTCGGGCACGACCGGGCCGCCGAAGGGCGTTCAGCTCACGCACCGCAACGTGATGTCGGGCGCCCAGGCGGTCGAGGAGGTCATCAGGCTCGATGCCGGCTCCAAGGTAATCTCGTGGCTGCCCGCGGCGCACATCGCCGAGCGGATGGCCCACCACTACATCCCGGTGATCTACTCCTGCACGATCACCTGCTGCCCCGACCCGCGCGAGATCTTGTCGTACCTGCCGCAGGTTCGGCCGACCTGGTTCTTCGCCGTCCCGCGGATCTGGGAGAAGCTGAAGGCCGGTCTCGAGACGATGCAGGCGGCCCAGCCCGAGGAGCAGCGACGCCCGATCCAGGAGGCGCTCGCGGCGTCGATCGAGCGCGTGCGGCTCCGCCAGCGGGGAGAGCCCGTGCCGGACGAGCTCGAGGCGAAGGTCGCCCAGGCCGACGAGCAGATGTTCTCCAAGCTGCGCGCGATGCTCGGCCTCGACCAGGCGATCGCGGTCAACGTCGGCGCCGCGCCGACCCCGGTCGAGGTGCTCGAGTTCTTCCACGCACTCGGGATCGAGGTGGCGGAGCTGTGGGGCATGTCCGAGACGTGCGGGGTGGGCACGTGCAACCGGCCCGGTGAGGTGCGGATCGGCACAGTCGGGCCGGCCGAGCCGGGCGTCGAGCTCAAGATCGCCGATGACGGAGAGCTGCTCGTCCGCGGCGATTGCGTGATGACCAGCTATCGCAACGCGCCGGACAAGACCGCCGAGGCGATCGACGCCGGCGGCTGGCTCCACACGGGGGACATCGGCGCGCTCGACGAGGACGGCTTCCTGCGGATCGTCGACCGCAAGAAGGAGATCATTATCAACGCCGCCGGCAAGAACATGTCCCCGGCCAACATCGAGGCCGCGATCAAGTCGGCGAGCCCGCTGATTGCACAGGCCGTCTGCATCGGCGACGGTCGGCGCTACAACACCGCGCTGATCTTGCTCGACGCCGACTTCGCGCCGCGATGGGCGACGCAGCAGGGGATCTCGGACACGTCGCTCGAGGCGCTGGCGCACGCAGAGGCGGTGGTCGCCGCGGTGGGCAGCGCGGTCGACCGCGGCAACGAGCATCTCGCGCGCGTCGAGCAGATCAAGAGCTTCACGATCGTGCCCGGGGACTGGTCTCCGGGCGGTGACGAGCTGACGCCGACGATGAAGCTGAAGCGGCGGCCGATCGAGGCCAAGTACGAGGCCGAGATCGACGCGATGTACGCGGCGTAGAGCTTTCGGCTGGCCCGCCAACCTCGATCGTACGAGCTCTCGCCACCCCGCGCCGGCCGAATGCGTATTCGCTTCGCTATGGCAACGATCTCGCAGCACTCGCCGAGCGGCCGGCGTCGAGTGCTGGCTCATCGTGCCGCCGCGCCCCCCAACCCGCTGCGCTCCCGCGTCTGCGCCTACCGCAGCGTGATCGCCACCGACCGGCTGTACACGGTCGAGCCCGACACCGCCGGCGGGAACATCAGCAGCGGATCGTTCGGGTACGTGTAGGCGAGCCTGACCGTTCCGCTCCCGGGGAACTTCATCCGGACGTCGAAGTAGCAGTTGTTCGCGTTCGAGATCGTCACTGTCCGGAGCGTTGCAAACGACGTCGACGACCCTCGCGCGAACTGGATCTGAGCCGTTTGCGGCTGGTCGCCACCGAGGATCCCGTACCGCGCCGGCCGCACGCACCCCCACACCTCGAGCGAGCGGCCGCGCCGCGTCGAGGTGACCGGCAGGAACACCGGCAGGCGGTAGGCGGCGTACCCGGGCTTGGCCTTGCCGTTGACGGTCTCCAGGCCGCTTGCGAAGCCGCCGTCGCCACGCGAGGTCGCGGCGGTCTGTGTCGGGTCGTCCAGGAGGTACTGCATCGTGGTGGCGACCCGCGGCTGCTTCCAGCTCAGGTACTCGGCCCAGTTGATGTAGTACGCGGCGGTCGCCGGCGAGGGGTACGAGAAGCGGTTCGGGGGATGGGTGATGTAGCCGTACTCGGTGTTGTAGATCGGGAACCGCTTGCCTGAGCCGTACACGCGCTGGACCCGGTCGAGCGCCTGCTCGAGGTTGGGGATCCGCGGGAACGTGGCGATGTCCGGGTCGGTGGAGGGCTCGACGTTCGGGGGCGACCCGGTAAAGGAGTACGGGTGGTCGGCGACGCCGGTGGCGTTGAACAGCGCCGGGTTCTGCCGGCGGAAGCTCCGCGAGCCGGCCCCCGTGGTCGGGCACCCGACGGACCGGGCCGCGCTTCCGCGCAACTCCCGGTAGTTCGAGTCCACGCAGTACAGCGTCCGCAGGAACTGGAGCGGCTTGGTCTGGCTGAAGTCGCCGGGGAAGCCCTGGGGATGGCCGGGCCCAGCCGCGCCGCTCAGGCCCATCGGCGCGAACTCGCCGATCAGGAACGTGTCGTGGCCGTGTCCGGTCGCCTGAAGGCCGTTCCACATCTGGCCGGCGATCGATCGGTACATCCCCGGCGCCACCGACACGGTCGAGCCGTCGACCGCCTGCGGCCCGAGGTCCTCGCCGAAGTTGGGCTCGTTCCAGACCGCCCAGAAGTTCACGCGCGGCAGCGGGGCGGTCTGCCCCGGCGGCACGTACGTCCCGCTGTAGCGCTGGCCGGCGGCGCGCACGAACTGGCCGAACGCGCTCGCGGATGGGCGCCAGGCCCAGAACTGGTTGTCGAGGGCCGCGGCGGGGACCCCGGGGCCCTCCGCCCACCGCGGCGCGCCGCCGCTCAGCGTCAGGTCGACTCCGAGCCCGTCCTCGTGGGCGAGCTCGATCATCTCGTCGTAGGGCGCCCAGTTGGCCTGGGGGTACGACGACGGGTTCGACGCGTTGAATTTGGCCGGCGCCTTGCGGGCCGTCGCTCCAGGAGCGATCTGCGCCCACACGACGATGATCCGCACCATCCGGACGCCGAGCGCGCGGAAGGTGCTCATCGTTTGGGTGGGCGCCGACAGCATCCGCGTCGAGTCCTGGATGATCGAGATCTGACCCGCCGAGCCGAACGCGGCGGGCGCGGACGCAAGCGCTGACAAAAGCGCGAGTGTGCTCACCGAGAGCCCTATCGCGAGTACGACGGCTATGCGAAGTCGTGCTCTCATTTGCGGAGCGTCACCTGGACGGAACGGCTGACGACCTGCCCTTGCTGGGCCGGCAGTAGCGGATCGGACGGCGGGTACGTGTAGCCCAGCCTGACCGTCCCGCTGGCGGGGAACTTCACCCGCACGTCAAAGTAGCAACTGCTCGTCCCGCCGAGCTTCACCGTCTGGATCGTCGTGAACGGTCCGGACGCCCCTGACGAATCGCGGGCGAACTGGATCGCAACCGTCTGCGGAGCCCCTGTGTCGAGCGCCGCGAACGGCGCCGGGCGGACGCACCCCCAGACCTCGAGCGACCGCCCGCGCCGCGTCGACGTGATCGGCAGGAATACGGGCAGGCGCCAGGCGGCGTAGGTGGCCTTCGGGACCCCGTTCCAGGTGAGCAGGCCGCTGGCGTAGCCGCCCCAGTCGTTCGATTGGAGCGGACGGACGGGGTCGTAGATCGGGTACTGCGCGAACGACCTGATGCGCGGATTGCGCCAGCTGACGTACTCGGACCAGTTCATGTAGTCGGCCGCGACCGCCGGGGCGAGATACCGCACGGTGCCGTGCGACCCCGGGTCCGGGCTGTGCTTGGGCGGGCTCGTGATGTAGCCGAACTCGGTGTCGAAGATCGGAAGGCGCCTGCTCGACCCGTACACGCGCTGCAGGCGATCGAGCGCGCCGGTCAGGTGGCCGATCACCGCGAGTGAGGCATAGTCGGCCGTCGTGGATCCGTTGGTCGGGTCGGGATTCAGCTCGACGGTCGGCGGATACCACCGCATATACGGGTGGTCGGCGACGCCCGTCGCCTCGAACAGCGCGGGATGCTGCGCGTGGAAGCGCCGCGAGCCCGCCGCCGTCGTCGGGCATCCGCGAACGCGGGCCGCCTCGCCCCGAAGCGAGCGGTAGGCCGAGCTCACGCAGTACAGCGCGCGCAGGAACACGAGCGGTTTCATCCCCGAGAACACGCCCCACTGGTTCGCGCCCCGGGGCGCAAGCTCGCCGATCAGGATCGTGTCGGTGGCCGGACCGTGGCCCGTGGCCGACAAAGCCGCCCACGCCGCGTCGAGCATCTGCCGGTACATCCGCGGGCTGTTCTCGACACCCAGATTGCCCGGAACCCCTTGGGGGGCGAGGCTCGGGCCGTAGTTGGGCTCGTTCCAGATCGACCAGAAGCCGACCCGCGGGAGGTCGCCGGCGTCACCGGGGACGGTTCGCCCGAGAGCCGGGTCGTAGCTCCCGCTGTAGCGCGTCGCGATCGCCTGCACGAACTGGCCAAAGGCCGCAGCTGACGGCTCCCAGTTCGCGTTCAAATTCCCGGCGGGCCGTCCCGGTCCCTGCGCCCACCGCGGCGCGCCGCCCATCAGGTCGAGGTCGACGGTGATTCCGTCGCGCGCGGCGTCGGTCACGATCTCGTCCCACAGCCCCCAGTTCGCCGCTGGGTAAGCCGCCGGGTCGGCCGCGTCGAAGCCAAAGGGGACGCGTGCGGACGAAGGAGCCGGGGCGATCATCTGCCACGGCACCGACACGCGGACGACGTCGGCTCCGAGCAGGCGCATCCGCTCGAGGGTCGCCGCGGGATTGGCCTCGAGGTGCGTGTCGTCCTCGATCACCGAGACCTGGCCCGTGGACGCGAGCGCGGGCGCCGCGAACAGCACGACCGCCACCCCCGCGGCCAGCCCCGCCGCCACCGCGGAGCCAAGCAGCAGCGCCGCGGTACGTCGGCCCGACCGGCGCACCTACTTCACCGTCACCTTCACCGTTCGGCTGTAGACGGTGTCGGCGCTGCCCGGGGTGATCAGGCTCGGCGTGAGCAGCGGGTCGTTCGTCGGATACGACCACGCGAGCCTAACCGTGCCGCTCGCGGGGAACGTCAGGTGCAAGTCGAAATAGCCGCGCGAGCTCGTGATCGTCACGGTCCGCAGCGTGGTGAACGCCCCGCTCGACCCGCGCTGGAATTGGATCTGGGCTTGTTGGGGGGTGCCCTGGGTGTCGAGGCTCGCGTAGTGCGCCGGGCGTACGCCCCCCCAAACCTCGAGCGAGCGTCCGCGGCGCGTCGAGGTGACCGGCAGGAACAGCGGCAGGCGGTAGGCGTTGAACCCGGGCTTCGGCGCACCGCCGTAGAAGACCAGCCCGCTGGCGAACCCGCCGAACTCCGGAACGTTCACCGTCGGATTCGGGTCCCACAGCAGGTACTGCATCGTCGAGGCGATCCGGGAGTTCCGCCATGACAGGTACTCCGCCCAGTTGATGTAGGTCGCGGCGGTCGCCGGCGAGACGAAGTGGCTCAAGCTGTGGTTCGGCGGATTGGTGATGTAGCCGTACTCGTTGTTGTAGATCGAATAGCGCGTGCGAGAGCCATAGATCCGCACGACGCGATCGAGCGTGCTCGCGAGCCGCGGCAGCTCCGAGAACTCGGTGAAGTCCGGGTCGTTCGAGCTGGCCTCGGTCGGCGGCAGGTTGACCGGGTACGGGTGGTCGGCGAATCCGGACGCTCGGAACAGCGCCGGATGGGCGTTCCGGAACTGCCGCGAGCCGGCGGCGGTGGTCGGGCATCCGACCGCGCTGGCGGCGCGTCCGCGCAACTGGCGGTAGTTCGAGTCGACGCAGTACAGCGCGCGGATGAACTGAAGCGGCTTGGTCTGGCCGAAGTTGCCCGGAAGACCCTGGGGCTGACCGCGGCGCGGTGGCCCGTTCGAACCGCGGGCGTCGAGGTTCCCGATGAGGATCGTGTCGTGGCCATGCCCGGTCAGCCCGAGGCCACGCCAGCCCGCGTCGAGCAGGCCCCGATACGCCGACGGCGCGGCCGGCACGGTCGAGCCGTTGACCGCCTGCGGCGCGAGGTCCTCGCCGAAGTTCGGCTCGTTCCACAGCTCCCAGAAGCTGACCCGCGGCAGGTCGTTGGCGTCGCCGTGGGCGATCGCGTCCAGGGTAGGGTCGTAGCTGCCGCTGTAGCGGGTGGCAACGGCCTCCACGAACTGTCCGAATGCCGTCGCCGAGGGCTTCCACTCGCCGTACCCACCCGGCGAGGGCTGACCGCCGCCCGCCGCCCACAGGGGCGCTGGCCCTGTCAACGAGAAATCGACCGCGATGCCGTCGGCGTGCGCGTCGCGAACGATCTGGTCGTAGATGGCCCAGTTACCGGCCGGATAGGACGCGGGCAGAACCGGGTTGAAGCCCGGCGGGCGCTGCGCGGGCGCCACCGTGTTCCACGCCAGCGTTACGCGCACCACACCGGCGCCGAGTTCCCGCATCGTCTCGAGCGTCGGGCCGGGGACGGTCAGCATCCGCGCGTCGTCCTGGAAGATCGCGATCTGGCCCGTCTGCGCGACCGCTCGGGCCGGCAGGGACACGACCGCGGCCGCCATCGCCAAGCCGGCGACGGACATCGTGATCCCGACTCGCCTCACCAGGTGCATCGGTGTTGACAACAGCCTTGCTCCGAGGAAGTTGCGCCCGGCGGCCCCTCGGCCGCGGTGGCGCGCCGCTAGCCGATGGTCACCGGGGTCGTCCGGCTGTAGAAGATGCCGCCGTCCGGCGGTGACCACGCGACCCGTACCGAGCCGCTCGAGGGGAACGTCACCGGCGCTTCGAAGTAGCCGTACGCATCGGTGACCGTGACCCGCTGGAGCGTCTTGAAGCCGCCACCGCTCGAGGGCTTGAACTGGACGTCGGCGACCTCGGGCGCCTTGGAGGCCTGCATCGCGTAATGGGCCGGCCGCAGGTCGCCCCAGACCTCGAGTGCCTGGCCCTGCTTACCGCTCGCCTGGGGCAGGTACACGGGCATGCGGAACGCGTCCTGCATCGGGTCCTTGGGCTGTCCGTTCGCGAACTGGAGGCCGGTATCGAAGTTGCTCGGCGGTGGCGGATCCGTGAGCAGATACTGGTCCCAGGAGGCGACCCGCGGGTCGTGCCAGCTGATGTACTCGGCCCAGTTCATGTAGTAGGCGGCGAGCGTCGGATTGATCGCTCGCGCGATCTTCTCCGGCGGGTTGGTCTGGTACCCGAACTCGGTGTCGTAGATCGGGAACTTCGTGGTCTGCCCATAGGCGGCGACGGCCCCGTCGAGCGTCGCCTCAAGGTTGGGAAGCTTGGGCAGGTCGGCGTAATCGGGCTCGTTCGAGGTGGGAACGTTCGGGGTCACCTGCCCCTGGGGGTAGGGATGGATCGCGAATCCGGTCGCGTGGAACAGCCCGGGATGCTGGCTCGGGAACGCCTTGGATGCCGCCGCCGTCGCCGGGCACCCGCGCACGGTCGCGGCCGTCCCCGTCAACGGGTGCAGCGAGCCGTCCACGCAGTACAGCGCGCGGATGAAGCGCAACGGCACCATCCCCGAGAAGTTCCCCGGCTGACCGTTGGTCGTCTGCCCGCGGGGCGCGACCTCGCCGATCAGGATCTTGTCAGTGGCCGGACCGTGGCCCGTGGCCGACAGAGCCGTCCATGCCGCGTCGACCAACTCCCGGTAGAGCAGCGGGGAGACCTCGACCGTCGAGTTGTCGACCGCCTGCGGGGCGAGTTGTGCGCCGTAGTTGGGCTCGTTCCAGATCGACCAGAAGCGCACGGCGGGTAGGGGGGAGCTCTCACCCGGCGGCGTGTAATGGCCGTCGTATCGGGTTCCGACGGCCTTCACGAAGAGTCCGTACTGCGTGGCCGAAGGCTCCCAGGACCCGACGAATCCGGGTGAGGTCCCAGCCGGTAGGCCTGGCCCGACTGCCCACAGCGGCGCGGGGGCCTCGAGCGCGAGGTCGACGCCGATGCCGCGCGACGCTGCGGCCCGGACGATCGCGTCGTACGGCGCCCACAATCCCGCCGCGTACGCGGCCGGGTTGCTCGCCTGGAACCCGGCCGGAATGGTGTGCGAGGCGTAATCGGGCGCCATCGAGCCCCAGGGCATGAACACCTTGACGTCGTCGACGCCGAGCGCCTTGAGCGTGTCGAGCGTCGGTCCGGGGCTGGCGAACAGCTGAGACTGAGCCTCGAAGATCGTCTCCATCGGTTGCGTCCTCGACGCCCCCGCCGGCGGCTGTTTTGATCCCCCGCCGCCGCACCCGGCGACGAGCAGCGCGGCGCCGATCAGGAGCGCCGCCGCGACCGGCCTGACCCCCGATGCAGTGCGGGGCAACCGGATGGCGGTGGGCGCGAGGATTCGTCTCAAGAGCTGACGCGATCGGTTCGGAGAGGCTGCCGGTGTCGAGGATCAGCGCCCGGTCCCGCTCTACAATGCGCGCGGATGCTTGTCCCGGCCCGCTCGGACGCCGCAACGGCGGCCCGGACCTCCAGGGCGCTGAGGGTAGCAAGCACATCGGTCGAGGCGTGGCTCCTCGCCGGCCTGACGGGGCTCGGCGCCGTGCTGCGATTCGCCACGCTGGGCGCGCAGAGCTACTGGTTCGACGAGGCCCAGGCGGCCCACGAGCTGCACCTGTCGTTCGGCTCGATGGTCTCGCAGATGATCCTGCACGAGACCAACCCGCCGCTGTACTTCGTGCTCGGGTGGCTGTGGGCGCGCGTGTTCGGAACCGGCGAGGTCGGGCTGCGCTCGCTGTCGGCCCTCATCGGTACCGCCGTGATCCCGATCGCCTACCTCTGCGGGCGCGAGCTCGTCTCACGTCGCGCCGGCGTCGTGGCGGCGGCGCTGGCGGCGCTCAGCCCATTTCTGATCTGGTACTCGCAGGAGGCCCGGGAGTACATGCTGCTGACCGCGATGTGCGGCCTCTCGCTCCTGTACTTCGCGCGGGCCTGGCGCGATCCGTCGGGGCGGAACATCGCACTGTGGGCGGTGTTCTCGGCGCTCGCGGTGCTGACCCACTTCTTCGCCGGGTTCCTGGTCGCGCCCGAGGCCCTGTGGCTGCTGTACGTGATCCGCAACCGAACGATCGCGTACGCGGCGGCTGGGGTGGCAGCTGTCCAGCTGGCGCTGGTGCCGCTGCTGGTCTCGCAGGCCGGGAATTCGCTGCTCGGGTTCATTACCGGCACGAGGCTGGCTACGAGGATTCAGCAGGTGCCGGTCGCGTTCGGGCTGGGCAATCTGTACGAGAGCTCGGCCGTGCGCTACGGGCTGCTGGGAGCGGCCGTACTGGCAGGGGCCGTGATCGTCCTCGTGGTGATCGGGTCCGACTCGAGGGAGCTTCGCGGCGTAGGCGCGGCCGCTGCGCTGGCGGCAGTCGTGCTGCTCGTCCCACTCGTTCTCGCTCTGCTCGGGGAGGACTACTACATACCGCGGGCGCTGATGCCGGCATGGATCCCGCTCGCCGTCGTGGTTGCTGCCGCGTGCACGGCGCCTCGAGCGCGCGCGGCGGGCGCCGTGCTTGCGGTGATCCTGTTGGCCAGCTTCGTATATGCGCAGGTGAAGATCAACGACAGCCCGCAGTATCAGCGACCCGATTGGCGAGGTGTGGCCGCCGCGCTGGGCAGCGCGAGCGGAACGCGCGCGATCGTCGCGTACGACGGGTCACTCGCCACCGATCCACTCGCGACCTACCTTCCGCGCGTCCCGTGGAACCAGCCTGCGGGCGGCTCGGCGACGGTCGGCGAGGTCGATGTCGTCGGCTACCGCTGGCAGACGCTCGGGCGGCCGCTGCCCGCCGGCGCACGCCTGATCTCGACCAAGGCCGTCAATGACTACGTCGTCGATCGGTTCTCGATCGGCCCGCCACGAAGCCTGACCAGGGCGCAGATCGCCGACACAGCCGGCTCGCTGCTCGGGCCCTCCGTGGTCGGAGCCGCGGTGCTCATCCAGAACGCAGCCACCGCGCGCTGACGCGCGGTCCGAGCGTGATCCTGCTTCTCCACAACCGCTACCGGACGACCGGAGGCGAGGAGCGCGCGGTCGCCGAGATCGCCGCGCTGCTCCGCCGCCGCGGCCACGAGGTCGAGGTGCTCGAGCGCTCGAGCGACGCTCTCGGACGCGGGAAGGCCGCGCTCGGGCTGATCGGCGGCGGGCTCGATCCCGACGCGATCGGCGTCACCGTGCGCCGGCTCCGCGCCGACGTCGTCCACGCCCACAACGTGCACCCCACGCTGGGCTGGCGCGCGCTTGCCGCCGCCCAAGCCGCGGGCGCGCGCACGCTGCTTCACCTTCACAACTTCCGGCTGTTCTGCGCGATCGGGATCGCCTACCGCGACGGCGGACCGTGCTTCCGCTGCCGCGGGAGCAGCACGTTCCCCGGCGTGCGATTGCGGTGCCGCGGCTCGCTTCCCGAGGCGATCGTGTACGGGGCGGCGCTCCATCGCCAGCAGCCCCGCCTGTACGAGCACGTCGATCAGTTCGTCGCGGTCAGCGACTCGACCGCGGCCCATCTGCGCGACTTGGGACTGCCGGCCTCGTTAACCGCCACGTTGCCCAACTTCATGCCCAACGAAGCTTTCGCTGCGGAGTCGCGCGCCGGGACCGGAGAGTTCGCGCTCGCCGCCGGCCGGTTGACCGAGGAGAAGGGCTTCGACACCGCGATCGTCGCCGCCCGGACCGCCGGCGTGCCGCTCGTGATCGCCGGCGAGGGCCCGGACGAGGTGCGCCTGAAGGGACTCGCGGCCGGCGCGGACGTCCGCTTCACCGGCCTGCTCGCCCCGGGCGAGCTGGCGGCGCTCCGGGCTCGTGCGGCGGTGGCGCTCGCGCCCTCGCGCTGGGAGGAGCCGTGCCCGTACTCGGTGCTCGAGGCGCTCGCCGCCGGGGTGCCGGTCCTGGCCGCCGATCGCGGCGGTTTGCCCGAGCTCGTGGGGGACGACGCGACCCTGCCGGCAACGGAACTGGCCGCGTGGTCGGACGCGCTCAGAGAGCTGTGGCAAAGCCCGGACGCGCGGGCCGAGCGCGGCGCCGCGGCGCTCGCTCGCGCCCGA
This sequence comes from uncultured Solirubrobacterales bacterium, assembly GCA_963701945.1. GTDB lineage: Bacteria > Actinomycetota > Thermoleophilia > Solirubrobacterales > Solirubrobacteraceae > Palsa-465. The sequence goes on from CAVPBV010000012.1 coordinate 45,361, forward strand.
GAGCGATTCGGCGAGGATCGCTACTACGACCGGCTCATGCAGCTATACGGCGGGGTTTCCGCATAAGCTTGCGCCGATGATGCGACGGCTGGTCACCTCGCTCGCGATCGTGTGCGCCTTGCTGGCGTTCGCGCCGGTTGCCGTGGGCGCCGGCTCGAACAACGGCCCCCAGGCTGCGATCGCCGACTGCAACGATCACCAGGCGCTGACCCAGCACTACTCGGCGGCCACGCTGCGCACCGCGCTCGCGATCATGCCGGCGGCCGTCCGCGAGTACAGCAACTGCTACGACGTGATCGAGAAAGCGCTGCTGGCCGAGGTCGGGGCCGGATCGAGCTCGGGATCGGCGACCACGGGCTCGGGCTCGGGCGGGTCGGTGCTCCCGACGTGGCTGATCATCGTGATCGTGATCCTCGCGCTTGCCGCGTTGACGTTCGGCGCGCTCGCGATTCGGCGCCGGCGGCTCGAGGGGCCGGGCGCTCCGGGCCCGGGCGGTCCGGACGCGTCCAACCAGAGCGAGAGCAAACCGGCCGACCCCGGCACTCCCGATGCGCCCCAAGCCCCCGAGGACCCCTCCGGCCCCGACGACCCGTCCGGGTCAGGCCCCGCGGACGGGGCCTGACCACGCACGGATCGAATTCGGTCTACCGGACCGTGATCTTCTGCGTCCGGCTGGTCACGGTCCCGCCGCTCAGCAGCGGGTCGCCGGTCGGATAGGTCCACGCGAGCCTCACCGAGCCGCTGCTCGGGAAGGCGAGGTGGACATCGAAGTAGCCGCGCGAGTTCTTGATCGGCACGGTGGCGATCGTCGTCCATGCGCCCTTCGAGCCGGCCTGGAACTGGACGAGGACGCTCTGCGCCTTGCCGGTGTCCAGCGTGGCGAACGGCGCCGGGCGTACGTCGCCCCAGACCTCGAGCTTGCGGCCCTTGCGGGTCGACGTGTGCGGCAGCCAGATCGGCATGCGGTACGCCGCGTATCCGGGCTTCGGGCTCCCGTTCGGGTTGATCAGCCCGGTGTCGAACGACGCCGGCGGCGGCTGGTCGATCAGCGCGTACTGCGAGTAGCTCTGAAGCCGCGACTGCTTGTAGCTGAGGTACTCGGCTTCATTCAGGTAGATCGCCTGGTTCGCCTGGCTGACGCCCTCGCTGGGATCGGGCGGCCGCGTCCGGAAGCCGTACTCGGTGCTCCACACCGGGAAGTGGCTGTGCGAGCCGTAGATCCCGTTCAACCGGTCGAGCGTGCGCTCGAGGCGCGGGAGCTCCGGCAGGTCGGCGAAGTCGGGGTCGCTGTAGCCCCCGGCGCACAGCCGGACAGGGTTCCCACAAAGGTGCGTCGGCTCATTCGGCGGCGACGCCTCCTCGTACGGGTGGGCGGCGAACCCACTGGCGCTGAACAGCGCCGGATTCTGCTTGCGGAAGCTGCGCGAGCCGGCCGCCGTCGTCGGGCAGCCCTGGGCCCGCGCCGCCGAACCGCGCAGCTCGCGGTAGTTCGAGTCGACGCAGTACAGGGAGCGCAGGAAGATCAGCGGCTTCATGTTCGCGAACACGCCCCAGGCGTTCACGCCGTGCGGCGTCACCTCGCCGAACAGGATCTTGTCCGTCCGGGTGGTGTGGCCGGTGGCCTGGAACGAGCTCCAAGCCGCATCGACGAGGTTTCGGTAGATATGCGGGCTGTTCGGGATCGTCTGGTTGCGTCCCGTGCCCTGAGGGGCGATGTCGTAGCCGTAGTTCGGCTCGTTCCAGATCGACCAGAAGCTCACGCGCGGCAGCGCGGTGGCCGAGCCGGCCGGCTTGTAGGACCCGTCGTAGCGGGTGCCGACGGCCTTGACGAAGTACCCGAACTCGGTCGCCGAAGGCTCCCAGTCCTCGCGGAAGTAGCCGGTGGCGCTCTTCGGCGCGCCTGAGCCGGTCGCCCATAGCGGGGCGGGACCGTTGACCGTGAAGTCGACCCCGATGTGGTCGGCCGCGGCGTACCGGACGACCGCGTCGTACGGCGCCCACCCGCCGGCCGAGTACGCGGCCGGGTTGGTGGCGTTGAAGCCCGCCGGGCGCTTGGTCGAAAGCGGCGAGGGCGCGATCGCGTTCCACGTGACGTTTACCCGGATCATGTTCACGCCCAGGTCACGCAACGTCTGCAGGGTCCCAGCGGGATTGCTCAACACCTGCGGGTCGGCCTGGAATACCGACGTCTGCGTGGTCGAGGCGGCCGCGGGAGCGGCGTTGATGGCCACGGCGCTGAGGAGCAGCGCTGCGGCTATGGGGATTTTGCGTCTGATGTTTATAGGCACGAAGAACCCAACTACCCAAAACCGCTGAAGTTGCGCCCGGGCGGTCACCGGCTTGCAACCCGGCGCCCAAGGTGCCGCCTCTACACTGGCCGTATGGCTTCAGAGCGCCGGATCCAGGTTGGCGGCGTCCCGATCGGCGGCGGCGCCCCGGTCGCGGTCCAGACGATGACCAAGACCGAGACCGCCGATCTGCGCGCGACGATGGACCAGATCCGCACGGTCGCCGAGGCTGGTGCCGACATCGTCCGCTGCGCCGTCCCGCGCGAGAAGGACGTCGAGGCGCTCAAGACGATCGTCCGCGATTCACCGATCCCGGTGATCGCCGACATCCACTTCAACTACACGCTGGCGCTGAAGGCGCTCGACGCCGGCGCGCACTGCGTCCGCCTGAACCCCGGCAACATCGGCGGGCCGGACAAGGTCGCGCTTGTCACAAAACGCGCGAACGAGCTGGGCACGCCGCTGCGGATCGGCGTCAACTCGGGGTCGCTGCCCGCCCACCTGCGCGAGCTCGAGTTTGAGAACCCGATCGAGGCGCTCGTGACGGCCGCGGTCGAGTTCGTCGAGCTGATGGAGCGACTCGAGTTCACGAACTTCAAGGTGTCGATGAAATCGACGAGCGTCCCCAACACGATCGCCTCGAACCGCCTGCTGTCAGAGCGCATCCCGTATCCACTGCACCTCGGGGTCACCGAGGCGGGCACCAAGTGGTCGGGCTCGCTGAAGTCGGCGGTCGGCCTGGGAACGCTCCTGGCCGACGGGATCGGGGACACGATCCGGATCTCGCTCTCGACCTTCCATGCCGAGGAAGAGGTCAAGGTCGCCTGGGAGATCCTCAAGGCGCTGAAGCTGCGCGAGCGCGGCCCCGTGCTGATCGCCTGCCCGACCTGCGGCCGGCTCCAGTTCGACATGGACACGATCGTGGCCGAGGTCGAGCGGCGCCTCGAGGGCTACGACGACGCGATCGAGGTGTCGGTGCTGGGCTGCGCGGTCAACGGGATCGGCGAGGCCCGCCACGCCGACTTCGGGATCACCGGCGCCAAGGACGCCGGCGCGATCTACTCGAAGGGCAAGATGATCCGCAAGGTCAAGACCGAGAACCTCGTCGACGAGCTGTTCGCGGAGATCGACAAGTACTACGCGTCCGGCAAGCGCGTCGTCCGCGACGAGCGCGCCGCCGCCGAGGCCGAGCAGTGGCTGTCCGAGAACGAGGACGCCACCGCGATGACGCCCGAGCGTCTCGCCGCCATGGAAGCCGCGGCGGCCGAGCTCGAGCAAACGTCGCCCGTCGAGGGCCGGCGCTTCACCCGAGCCTAGATCGCCTGCGCGGTCTGACAATCGACGCGAGCGAGCCGCACCGTGTCAGACGGCGCATGCACCACATGCGCGGTCTGACAAGGTCGCGGGGCTCGGCCTCGATTGTCAGAACTTGCAGGTCCGCGCGCGAGACGACCGCACCCACTCTCAGGTGCCCGCCGTTCGTCGCGCGCCCTGCGGTCGGGCGGAGCAATCAACGCGGCCGCCCGCCTCGGGCGGATTCTGGGCCGGCTTCGCCGGCGTCCGTGGGGCCATTGCGGCCGGGCATCCTTGCCCGGCCGGGCGGTCGCGACCAGCGCCGCTCGGCACGGATGCCGGGCGGAACGGCCCCACGGACGTCGAGCGAAGCGAGACCCCTAACTACGAAACTGCTGCGTACCCCTCAGCGACCTTCGGCCAGTTGACGACGTTCCACCACGCGTCGAGGTAATCCGGCCGGCGGTTGTTGTAGGTCAGGTAGTACGCGTGCTCCCATACGTCGTTGCCGAGCAGCGGCGTCTTGCCGTCTGAGATCGGGCTGTCCTGGTTGGCGGTCGAGAGGAGCGCGAGCCCTGAGCCGTCGTGGACGAGCCACGTCCAGCCCGAGCCGAACCGCTTGACGCCGTTGTCCTTGAACTGCGCCTTGAAGTCGTCGAACGAGCCAAAGGCCGCGTCGATCGCCGCGCGCAGGTCGCCGTCGGGCTCACCGCCGCCGTCCGGTGACATCCACTCCCAGAACTTCGAATGGTTGGAATGGCCGCCGGCCTGGTTGCGGACGCCGGCCTGCTTGTCGCTCGGCAGCTTGTCGAGGTTCTTCAGCACCTCGTCGACCGGCTTGTCGGCCCATTCGGTGCCCTCGAGGAGGCCGTTGGCGGCGGTCACGTAAGCCTGGTGGTGCTTGTCGTGATGGAGATGCATCGTCTGCTCGTCGATGGTCGGCGCGAGCGCGTCATAGTCGTACGGCAGCGGCGGAACTTCGTAAGCCATCGCATGCTCCTTGCAGAAGGTTCTTCGGGACGGCCTTCTTCTATCACGCCCGGGTACGCTGCGCGTGTTGTGACTCTGCTTTCCACGTACTTCCTTCCGACCGAGCGCGAGCCGCCCGCCGACGCCGAGGCGATCTCGCACAAGCTTTTGGTGCGTGCCGGGCTGATCCGGCAGGTCGGAGCGGGATTCTGGAGCTGGCTGCCGGCCGGGTGGCGCGTGCACCAGCGGATCGTCCAGATCGTCCGCGAGGAGATGAACGCGATCGGGGGGCAGGAGATGCTGATGCCGGTTCTCCAGCCCGCCGAGGCCTGGCGCCGGACTGGGCGCTACGACATCGAGGAGCTGTTCAAGCTCAAGGACCGTCGCGGCGCCGACCTCGTGCTCGCGATGACCCACGAGGAGGTCGTCACCAGCCACGTCGCGGCCGCCGTGAGGTCGTATCGCGACCTGCCGCTGATCCTCTACCACTTCCAGGTCAAGGAGCGCGACGAGCCGCGCCCGCGCGCCGGCGTCCTGCGGACCCGCGAGTTCATCATGAAGGACTCCTACACGTTCGACCGCGACCCGGAAGGGCTCGAGGTCGCCTACCAGAAGCACGTGGTGGCCTACGACCGGATGATGGACCGCTGCGGCCTCGAGTGGTACCGGGTCGAGGCCGACGTCGGGATGATGGGCGGGAGCGCTGCCCACGAGTACATGGCGCCCTGCCCGGCGGGGGAGAACGAGGTCGTGCTCGCCGCCGGCTATGCCTCCAATCTCGAGGTGGCGAGCGCAGAGCCGCAGCCCGTGACGCTCGAGCCCGCCCTCGACGATCCTCAGCTCGTGCCGACGCCCGGGATGACCACGATCGATGCCGTCGCCACCGAGCTCCGTCTGCCCGCGGGTGCACTCCTCAAGGCGTTCCCGGTGATCGTCGACGGCGACGCGATGAAGCTCGTGGTCGTCCGCGGCGACCATCGCGTCAACGAGATCAAGCTGGGCACCGCGCTCGGGACGGATTTCCGCCCCGCCCACCCCGACGAGGTGGCGGCGAGGCTCGGGCCGCCCGGCTACATCGGCCCGGTGGGCGCGCAGATGCCGATCCTGCTCGACGCCGGCGTCGCCGACGGCGGCTATGTCGTCGGCGCCAACGAGCCCGACGCGCACCTGCGCGGGGTCGAGCCCGGCCGCGACTTCCCGTACGAGCGCGTCGACGTCCGCACCGTGGTGCCCGGCGACACGATCAACGGGGGCGTGATCCGGATCGAGCCGGCGATCGAGGTCGGCAACATCTTCAAGCTCGGGACCCGGTACTCGCTGCCGCTCGGCGCCCGCTATCTCGACGAGTCGGGCCAGGAGCAGCTGATCCACATGGGGTGCTACGGGTTCGGGCCCGCGCGGGCGGCCGCCGCCGCGGTTGAGCAGTACGCGGACGAACAAGGGATCTCCTGGCCCCGCACAATCGCGCCGTTCGACGTCGAGCTCGTCACGCTCGGCAAGGACGGGAGTGAGGAGCGCGAGTTCTCCGACCGGCTCTACCAGGAGCTTCGCGAGGTGGGGCTCGACACGCTCTACGACGAGCGCGACGCCGGCCCCGGAGAGAAGTTCACCGACGCCGAGTTGCTCGGCTGCCCGCTCCGCGTGACGGTCGGCCGGCGGACACTTTCCTCGGGCGAGCTCGAGGTGCAGGTCCGGCGGGGGCGGGAGTCGCGCACGCTTCCGGTGGACGGCGCCGCCGCCGAGGCGGTGGCCGAGCTGTGGCGCGGCCTGCCCTGACCGGCCGACCCGGGGCGCGGTGAGCGAGCGAGCGGGCAGCCGGTTGAGTCCCAGTATCAGCAAGCGGCGTCTGACCGGGCTCGATCGCTCCGGGCCGGCGCCCGACGCGACGACGTCGGGCCATCCCCTGAACCCGTGGACGATCCCGAACGCGATCGACTTCATCCGGCTCGCCGCGATCCCGGTGTTCCTGGTGATCGCGCTGTCGAGCGAGGACGGGCAGGATGCGCTCGCGGTCGTGCTGTTCGGGGTGATCGGATGGTCCGACTACCTCGACGGGTTCGTGGCGCGGCTGACCGGCCAGTACAGCCGGCTCGGCGCGCTGCTCGATCCGCTCGTCGACCGGCTCCTGATCGTCTCGGGCATGGTCGTGTGCTGGCACTTCTCGCTGCTCCCGAAGTGGGCGCTCGCGATCGTGATCGGGCGCGAGGTGTTCATGCTGGCCGCGAGTCGCTACGCGCTCAGCCGCGGGATCGACATCCAGATCAACTGGGCGGGCCGGATCGGTGTGGCGCCGATCGCCGGGGCGCCATTCTTCGCGATGGCCGGCGTCCACTGGCTCGCCTTGATCCTGCTGTACGTCGGCATGGCGTTCGGGCTGACCGCGACCGTGCTATACGTACGCCGCGGGGCAGAGGTCCTGCGCGCTCGCCGCGCCGCGGAGGACGACGCGCCCGCGTGACAAAAGCTTGTTGATGACGCCGATCCTCTCGGGCGGGGCAAACTCTCAAGTTGAGCTTGAGCCTACGAGTTTGCCAGGGTATACTCGCAGCTTCGCGCACTCCGACCCGGAAGATCTGATCTAAATGGACACGTTTCCCGATCTGGGCTCACTGACCGATCAGGAGCTCAAGGAGCTCATCAAGCAGCTGACCGACGAGGAGATGGAGATCTCCTATCGACGGCGGATCCTGCACGGGAAGATCGACATCCTCCGCGCCGAGTTGGTCAACCGGCTGCGCAAGAAGGACGAGACCGGTGAGCTCGTCATTACCGGCGCCGATGTCCAGCAGCTGACCGACATCCTGGCCGGCCGCGTCCCGGGGTCCGAGTCCGAATAGCCGGCGTCGGTGGCCCAGCACTGTCCAGAGTGCGGTTTTGCCAACGACGAGGGCGCCAACTACTGTCAACGGTGTGGCGCCTTCTTGGCGCACTCCGATCCGCCGCCCGGGACGACCACGGCCACCTACAAGCTCGGGGAGACGGGCGAGCTCGAGGAGCTCGAGTTGGACGACGTCATCGAGCGAGGCCCGGCGCTGGTGATCCGCGCCGGCGGTGGGCGGTCGGGCGAGTCATTCGCGCTCGGCGCCGGACGGGTCACGATCGGCCGCCGGCCGGTCTCGGACATCTTCCTCGACGACGTCACCGTCTCGCGTGACCACGCGATCCTCGTCCGCCGTGGCGACGAGTTCTATCTCGACGACTGCGGGTCGCTCAACGGGACCTACGTCAACCGCCGCCGGATCGAGTCCCACCACCTCGTCGACGGCGACGAGCTCCAGATCGGCAAATACAAGCTCGCGTTCCTGAGGCGCTGATGGCCACTCCCGAAACCCGCGACCCCGCCGCCGTCGAGATCCCGGACCCGTCCGTTCAGGATGCCGAGCGCCCCCGCCAGAAGGCGGTCACGATCGGAACCGTGTGCAAGGCGCTGCAGCAGGAGTTCCCCGACATCTCGATCTCGAAGATCCGCTACCTGGAGGACCAGAAGCTGCTCGCGCCGCGCCGCACCCAGGGCGGCTACCGGCTCTACACCCAGAACGACATACAGCGGCTGCGGACGATCCTGCGCCTGCAGCGGGACGAGTTCCTGCCGCTCCGGGTGATCCGCCAGGAGCTCGCCGGTGGGCGCGCCGAGCAAGAGGTCACGCCGGCGCCGGCACCGGCCGACGTCCGCGCGCACCGCCGCGCGCTCGTCTCGACGCGGGACCCGGGTGCGCTGTACTCGATCGAGGACGTGGTCGAGGAGACCGGTGCGGAGGCGGCTCTCGTACGCGAGCTGGTCGAGTTCGGCGTGATCAAGGGCGAGCTTCGCGCCGGCGTGCGCTACTACGACGAGACCGAGCGCGAGATCGTCCGGGCCGTCTCCGAGCTCGCGCGGTACGGGGTCGGCGGTCGCAACCTGCGCGTGTTCCGCAGCTCGGCCGACCGCGAGGCGCAGCTGCTGCAGAGCATCCTCGCGCCGGCGCTGCGGTCGCGTAACCCCGAGCGGCGCCGCGAGGCGATCGAGGCGCTCGAGAACCTCGCGTCGGTGACCTCTCATCTGAAGCATCTGCTGTTGATCCGCGATCTGCGCAAGATCGCGACGTAACCAGTTTCTTGGGGTGGGCGGCGGCGTGAGCCCGGAACACCTGCGGTGAGCCTGTTCGACTCGAGGTTCATGCCCGGGCGCGGCCGAATGTGGCGGGCGGAGCGAACCCGCCAGCTCCTGGCCACGCCCGCGGCCGTGTGGGAGGTGATCTCCGACCCCTTGCAGATGACGCAATGGTGGCCCGGGGTCGCGCGCGTCGAGGGAGTCGAGGAGGACCACTTCACGCTGGTGTTCCAGAGCAAGCGCAAGCGCCCGGTCCGGATGGACTTCCGCGTGCTCGCCTCGGACGCGCCCGGCAGCGGGGGGGAGGCGTCCGGCCACCGAGCCTGGGAGCAGGAGGTGCGGGGGACTCCGTTCGAGCGGGTGCTCGACAGCTCGATCACCGAGATACTGCTCGACCCGGCGCACGGCCGGACCACGCAGGTCACGATCGCTCAGGTCCAGAAGCTGCGCGGTTACTCGAGGACGGGCGCGTTGATGTTGCGCCGCGCGACCGAGAAACGGCTCGGGCAGGCGCTCGACGAACTCGAGCGCATCGTCAGCGGCTAGTGCGGCGTTCCGAAAGACCCTTGATGGTCTGACGAGTGGCTGGGCGTGTCTGGGCGGATTCGCCGGCCTTCCTCGTACCGGGCGTACTTGGATGGCCGGCGGATCCGTCCAGGCGCGTCCAGACGCCGTCAGAGCGCAAGGGGATTTCGAGAACGTGGCACTGGTTCGGCTGCGGTCCTTGGTGGTCTCTTTCGTACTTACGAAAGAGACCACTTACGGGGCCTTAGCTGCCGGTGATCTTGAACGGGCCCTGGAGGACGACCGGACCCGGGGTCTTCGGGTTGTTCTGCGTTTCGAGCGTCAGCAGCAGCTTCGTGTAATGGGTAGCGTTCGCGGGGAGCGCGCCGCCGGTCTCGAGCCGGCCGTTCTTGCCGACGGCCTGGTTGACAAACCCAAGTCGCGTGCTGTCGGTCGGCGTGTTCGACAGCCACACCGCGTACGCGTTGTGGGAGTTGGGCTCCAGCCCGGACGCCTCGAGGATGATGCCCGTGGACGTGCCCTCCTGGACTACGAGTGCGGCGCCCTTGGCCGCGCCACTGCCGCTCGGCGCGTTCATGTTGACCTGCCCAATGACCTTCGGCTTGACCGTCGAAGTGCCGGTGCCGGTGCCGGTCGTGGCGGTGCCGGTTGTCCCGGTGCCGCCGGAGGGGGTCGTCGTTGACGGTGTGGATGTGGTGGTGCCGGCCGCGACCGTGCCGGTCGACGACCTGTTGTTCGATTTGGGGCTGCTGAGGACGATGATGAGGACGAGGACGACCACGATCACCACGACCGTCCCGACGAGCAGGAAGATCACGCCGCCTCGCCGCGAACTCGGCCGGTCGGTCGGCCGCGGAATCCGGCGCCTCGACTCGCGGTCGCGCTCGGGTCGGCGCGGGGGACGCGCCTCGGGCTTCGTGCCCGTCGGTGCGGCGGGTTTCGAGGAGGCCTCGTCGGCGCTGGCGCGCGCCCGAGCGGTCCCCTCCGGGATCTCGGGGAGCGGCTTGCTCGCCACCGGGCTCAGCTCCGAGGCGAGCACCCGCGCCCACGCCCGCTCGTACGGCGACTCGGCGAGGCGGTCACGCGTCTGCTCGGCGACCTTGGCCGGCAGCTGGCCGAGCAGGTAGTCGGTGATCAGCGCCCGGGCCTCGGGCGCGAGTCCGGTGTCGGGTCCGATCTCGTCGAACGCCGCCAGCGCCCGTGCCCGTACCGCCGCCCGGTCGATCGCGAGCAGCCGCGCGATGTCGTCATAGCTGCGGCCGCGCTGCAGCACGAGATCGAGGACCGCGCGTTGGTCGGGGGGGAGGGAGTCGAGCGACGCCATCGGGACCGCTTAGCGTAGTAGGGCATGCGAAGGCATGCGGCGGATGGGCGGGCAGTATGGTCCCGCGTTCGCATGAGCTTCGACGCGCTCTACGGACTCGAGCTGACCGACTGCTCGGACTCTTTGGTCCGGGGCCGCGTGTTGGTGCGCGAACAGCTCAAGCAGTCCGCGGGCGTGGTGCACGGGGGCGTGTACAGCGCGATCTCAGAGGCGGTTGCGGCCCGAGGAACCGAGACCGCGGTCGCGGACGAGGGCCAGGTCGCCGTCGGGCTTTCGAACCTCACCACGCAACTGCATCCGGTCACCGGCGGCACCATCCACGCCACCGCGACCCGCCGGCATCGGGGGCGGACGACCTGGGTGTGGGAGGTCGAGATCGAAGACGACGACGGGCTTCGGTGCGCGGTGGCGCGGGTGACGGTCGCCGTTCGGGATCGCTAGCCGGCGGGTAGCGTTCAAGCGCTCAACGGGAACCGTCCACTCGCCCGGAACATGCGCCGCACCCTGCTGTCCTTGATGCTGCCGCTCGCGATGCTGCCGGCGAGCTGGCCGCACCACTTCGCGCTCGGCGTGGCCGACCCACCCGGCGACGCCCAGGCCCTGCACGCCCACGCCCCCGTCGACATGCGCTACCAGTACCTCGCCGGCGGGGTTAACACCGGCCACGGCTGGTCTACCTGGAACCCCGACGGGAGCTTCGTCTCGATGTACGTGCGCGAGTCGTTCGCGGCGCACACGATCCCCGTGTTCAGCTACTACCAGATGCTCCAGTCTGAGCCGTCGGTGGGCGCGACCGAGCAGGCGCGCGACCTCTCGAACATGCGCAATCCGGCGACCATGAAGGCCTACTGGGCGGACTACAGCCTGCTCCTCCGTCGCGTGGCCGCGGCGGCCGGCTCGCGTCTCGTGGTGATCCATATCGAGCCCGACCTGTGGGGCTACCTGGAGCAGGCCCATGCCGTGGGTTTGGCCCGGTCGTTTGCCCACCGGCTGATCGCTTTGCGCGATCAGCTGGCGCCGCACGTGCTGCTGGCGTATCACCTGAGCGTCTGGGGCACCGACGAGGACATCACGAACTCGAAGCCGTCGCTGGCCGAGATGGATGTGCTCGCGGCGAAGTCCGCGGCGTTCTACGAGTCGCTCCACGCGCACTTCGATCTCGTGTTCAACGACGTCACCGATCGCGACGCGGGCTACTACCAGTACGTCGAAGGCAACCCGCACACGTGGTGGGGGCCGGCCGACTTCGCTCGCGAGAACCGGTACATCGCCGGCTTCACGCGGCGCACCCACATGCCGGTCGTGCTCTGGCAGCTGCCGCTCGGCGACACGCACGAGAACAACACCTGGAATCACTACCAGGACAACCGCCTGCAGTGGTGGCTAGGGCCGGGGTCGGCGGCGGCCGCGCACCTGCGCGCGACGCGGGACGCCGGCGTGATCGGGCTCCTGTTCGGGGCCGGCGCCACCGGCAACACGACCGCGATGACCGACGGCGGCTTCTTCTATTCGCTCGCCCGGCGCTACGAGGATCACCCGCTGTCGCTGCTCTCGGAGCCGTTCTAGGGTCCGCGCGCTCCCGGCTCGCCCGCCCCGCAGCCACGCCGCGCCCGCCAGGGCCACCCCGCATCCCGCATCCCGCACACCGCCAGCGACACCGATGATCGATCACTCGCCACCCCGCGCCCGCCGAATGCATATTCGTTCCGGTATGGCAACGAAAATCGCTCACTCGAGCCCGGCGGCGAGGCGAGTGTGGGGTTTTCGGGGTCCCCGGCGCTCGCGGGTCCGCCGGTGCGCGCCCCTGGACCGGGCTACTGCTTCGGCGCGCCGCGACCGAGCCAGAACGCCACGAACTGCGCGAGCCCCGGGTCCGAAGCCTTCTGCACGCGGATCAGGTGCGCCCACGCGAGCCCGACCAGCCCGGTCGTCCCGGGTCGGCGGGCGAGGATCACCGCGTCGCCGCTGGCCGCCAGTGCCGGCGTGAACGCTGGCGCCGCCGATCGCGCGAACGCGGCCAGCCCCGGCGGTGGCTGCCGGGTGCCGTAGGCGATGACGACGTTCCCGACCTGGAGCGCCTGCAGCAGCTGATCGTCGTTGAGCGTGGCGTCGTCGGCCGTCACCGCCTCGGGGACGTGAGGACCGCTGGTCGGCGGGCTCGAGTTGTACGTCGGCTGCGGGCCGCCGGGCAGGAGCGCGGCGTGCCCGAGGTCCCTGAACGCCTGCCCCGGGCCGGTCGTGCCGCCTGAGACGGCCGGCTGGTCGCGGCCCGCGAAGTACCCGGACAGCAGCAGGATCAGCCCAATCGAGAGCACCAGCGACGCGACCACGATCGCAACCCGCTCGACCACCCGGACGAGCCGCGACTCGGCCGGGCCGCGAGCCGACTGGCGAGCCGCTGGCGTCACCGCGCGGCGCGCGCCCGGCGGGTCGACGCGCGCGGCGCGGCGCCGTCCGGTCCGGGGCCGGATGCGCCCGCCGTCGCCGCGAGCTCCTCGATCGCGGATCGGAGCTCGTCCGCCAGCACCTCGAGGTCGGCGAGCGCGTCGAAATCGCCCACGAGGCCGAAGTCCAGCTGCCCGTTGTAGCTGAGGATCGCGATCCCGAGCGCGGTGTTCTCGGCGAGCGGGACCATCGGATAGATCGACTCGAGCTGGCGGCCGAGTAGGTAGAGCGGGAACTGCGGACCAGGGACGTTGGTCACGACAAGGTTGAACAGCCGCTGGCGGGCCTGGAGGCGCGCCGCCTGCGCCATGATCGTCGGCGGCGCGAAGCCCGACATCGCGGTGAGGATCTCGGCGCCGACCGCCTGGCCCGACTGCTTGAGGCCGACCATTTCCTCGCTGATCGTGTGCAACCGCTGCACCGGGTCGGTCAGCCCCACCGGCAGCGTCGCCCACATCGCGGCGACGCGGTTGCCGAGCGCCCCGCGCTCGACGTCGGCGCGGACCGACACCGGAACCATCGCCTTGACGCCGACGCCCTCGGTGGACACGCCGTGGAGGCGCATGTAGTTGCCGAGCGCGCCGGTCACGACCGCCAGCACGACGTCGTTGACGGTGCCGCCGAGGGAGTTCTTGATCGATTTGAACCGTCCGAGGTCGGCGCGTACCCAGGTGAATCGGCGGTGGGGGCCGATTCTCACGTTGAACGGAGTCGGCGGGGCGGGCTGCAGTCCGGTCCAGGCGAGTGAGCCGACGCTGCCGAGGGCTCTGCCGGCGCTTTTGGCCACCGTCCGCGGGCCGCGCATCGTCGCCCGAACCCCACGCACGACCTCGGCCGGGACTGTCGCGCGCTCGAGCAAAGCATCGGCCAGCAACTGGGCCCGGCTCGGCAGCGGGCGCGCGATCCACTCGTGGTCGGGCGGTGCCACCGGCAGCGGGTCGGGCGAGGTGTCGAACAGGACCGTCGCGATGTCCACTCCGGAGATTCCGTCGACGAGCGCGTGATGCGTCTTGGACAGCACCGCGAAGCGCCCGCCCGCGAGACCTTCGACCAGCCACAGCTCCCACAAGGGCCGGCCGCGGTCGAGCGCCTGGGAGAACACGCGGCCAGCGAGACGCTTCAGCTCGCCCTCGCCACCCGGGCGCGGCAGCGCCGCGTGGCGCACGTGGTAGCTCAGCTTGAAATGGGGATCGTCGACCCACACCGGGCGACCCTGGCCGAGCGGAACAAACGCCAGCCGCTGGCGGTAACGAGGGACGAGGTGCAGTCGCGACGCGATCGCCCCGAGCAGCTCGTCGAACGTGGGGGCTGCGCCGGAGAACACCGAGACGCCCGCGACGTGCATGTGCGCGGAATCGCGCTCCAGGTGCAGAAAAGAGCTGTCGAGCCCGGTCAGCCTGTCCTTGTTCGCCACCGCTGGGATGGTAGTCACGGTGCGCTCGTACCGCTGCGGTAGCACCTGTCCCGGACGGCCCGCGCGTGTGACGGACCTCACACTCAGACCCTCCAGAGGCCACCTAACCTGGCCGACTTACTGATTGACCTGCCGAATCGTCCTCGTCCGGAACGAGGGCGAACGGGGGACCCACTGCCAGGCGAACACTGCCTGGCCGGGGCGAATCGACCGCCCGGCCCAACGCGCCGGCCGCAGTCGTAGCGCCCGCCTTGGACAGCGCGCGGAGCGTGCTCCCCGGCGTGCGCGAGCCCGTCAGCTAACCCCGTAGGCGTCCGGTCGACATCAAAGGAGGTCCTCGTCTTGAGGCCTGAATTAGCCATGACCAAATCGCGCCGAAGTCGGCTGGGCGTCGGCGCGCTGATGATCGGAATCCCAGCTTCAGCAGCCGCGATTGTGGCCGGCCAGGCGCTCGCCTCCCCGGTCCCGGATCAGACCCAGATCCAGCCACAGTCGCGCCACATCGCCTACGGACACGACGTGGTCGTCCGCGGTTCGGCCCCCGCGTCGGACGCCGGACACACAGTGGCGCTCGAGTACGCGCAGCGGGGCGCCACCGTCTGGAGCCAACTCGGCTCGACGACGGTCGGGAGCGCCGGCGCGTTTCGCCTGGCGGCACCGCTCGAGCACTCGGGCCTCGTCCGGGTCCTCGACACCACGACCGGGTCGCTGACGCCGTTCGTGGCTTCGAGCAACGGCGATGGCGGCGCGGCGCTGAGCACGCCCGTGCCTATCTCCGTGGCGGCCGGCGTCCGCGTCCGCAGCCATCCAATCAACGTTCTCGCCGGCCAGGCGGTCCTCGTCCGCGGCCGGCTGGTGCCGGGCGTCGGTGGGCGCAAGGTGAGCCTGCAGGCGCCCCAGAGCGATTCGTGGCACACGCTCACCACGACGCGCACCCGCTCCGCGGGCCGATTCGTGCTGCGCTACGTCACCGGGAGCGCCGGCCAGCAGCGGATCCGCGTGCGCTTCGCCGGGGACCAGCTGAACGGCCGTTCGACGGCAGGCGCCGGTCAGATGACCGTCTACCGCACCGCCGTCGCGTCCTGGTACAACGACGGCGGCAACACCGCCTGCGGGTTCCACGCCGAGTACGGCGTCGCGAACCGCACGCTCCCGTGCGGCACCACGGTCGAGTTCCGTTACGGCGGCCGCTCGGTGACCGCGACCGTCGACGACCGCGGACCGTACGTCGGCGGTCGCGACTGGGACCTCAACCAGAACACCGCGGCGGCGCTTGGGTTCGGCGGCGTCGGCCAGGTCTGGTCCAGCCAGTAACGCCAGCGACCGTTGGTCCGCCATCGAAAGGCAGGCCCGCCTCGCGTCTGAGGCGTGTCCTCGCGTCTGGGGCGTGTCCTCACGTCTGAGGCGTGTCCTAGCCTGGCTTCGATGGCGGACCGCTGCGTCGCCCACCTCGACATGGACGCGTTCTACGTGTCGGTCGAGCTGCGGCGCAGGCCGGACCTGCGCGGCCGTCCGGTGATCGTCGCCGGCACCGGGCCGCGCTCGGTCGTGACCACGGCCTCCTACGAGGCGCGGCGGTTCGGTGTCGGCTCGGCAATGCCGGCGGCGCGTGCCCGGCGCCTGTGCCCGGACGGCGTGTTCCTCCCGCCCGACTTCGCCTACTACCGCGAGACGTCGCGAGAAGTGATGGCGAGCGTCCGGGGGCTCGTAGACGCGGTCGAGGTCATCGGGCTCGACGAGGCCTATCTGGACCTCTCCGGGCTCCCCGCGCCGCACGCCGCGATGCGTCGCCTCGGGGCGCACATCGAACGGACGACGGGCCTCGGCTGCTCGATCGGGATAGGTCCCAACAAGCTCGTGGCCAAGGTGGCCTCGGATGCCGAGAAGCCACGCGGCTTCGTCGTGCTCACGCGCGAGCAGGCGTGCGAGCGCTTCGGATCCTCGCGGTGCGCGCTCGTCCCGGGCATCGGGCCGAAGACGGCGGAGCGCTTGCGGACGCTCGGGATCGAGACGCTCGCCGCGCTCGCGAACGCACCGTATGAGCAGCTCGCCCCGCACTTCGGCGGCCGCCTCGCCGCCGAGCTCCAGCGTCGTGCCCGGTTCGAGGACGCCTCACCTGTGACCGAGGAGCGAAAGGTCGTGTCCGAGTCCCGCGAGCTCACGTTCGACGAGGACATCCGTGACCTCCAGCGACTCGAGGCGATCCTAGACGACCTCGTCGAGCGTCTGTGCGCCGGACTCGTCGCCCAGCGCCGGCGCGGGCGGACGATCGGGATCAAGGTTCGGCTCGACGACTTCTCGACCCACACCCGCGCGCGCACGCTGGCCGAGGCGGTCAGCTCGGCTGACCGGGTAGGCCCGGTCGCGCTCGATCTGCTGCGGCGGTTCTCCCCGCCGCGGCCGGTTCGCCTGCTCGGGGTACGCGTCGCCGGCCTCGAGCTGCCCGGGTCAGCCGCCGAGGACCAGCTCACGCTGACGGTCTGACGGCGCCACTGGCGGCGAGCTGGCAAGGGGTCGCGCGTCGTGAGAACATCCTCCCGTGGAGGGCAAGAAGCAGCGGCGCGCGGCATCCAACGAGGCGACGATCCGTGATGTCAACGAGGGAATCGAGCGCGGGCTGTGGCCGGGGGACGAGGACACGCCGGTCGGCTTTCGCTGCGAGTGCGCCCGGCTCGGCTGCAACCGGCTCGTCGAGCTGCCGGTTCGCGAATACGAGGAGGTCCGGTCGCACCCGAGATGGTTCGTGGTGGTCCCCGGTCATGAGCTGGACGACGTCGAGACGGTGGTCGCGACGCGGCCCGGCTACGTCATCGTGGACAAGCTAGGTCAGGCCGGAGAGGTCGCTGAGCAAAACGACCCCCGCGATTGATTGCACGCGGTTCGGAGCCCGCCTTGCGCAGGTCGAACCGCATCTGGACCTCGGTGCCGCCGGATGCGCGCGTGACGATCGAGAAGTCGTCGCTGAGACCGGAGATCAGCGAGAGCCCGATCCCGAGCCCACGGCTGTCGTTCCACGCGTGCAGACCCCGCCCATCATCGCCGATCAGCACCCACAGCTCATCTGACGCGACCGCGGCGGTCACGTGGACATGACCTGCCTCGCCGTTCCGATAGGCGTGGACGACCGCGTTGGTGAGGGCCTCCGAAACGGCCAACCGGATCTCGTCGAGGCGATCCCCGGCGGCGCCGGCCGCTGCAGCGACGGCGGCCAACGCGCGACGCGCCAGCGGCACCGCCTCCGGAGTCGCGGGATAAGACTCGTTCAGCGCTTCGCCACGGCTCATCTCGATTCATTCGGATACCCATATAAAGCCGATGTCATTCGCAGAAAATCGCAGCTTTGAAGCCGCAGAACGACCGCGCCCGCCCCACCCTTCGGCCGGGTGGCCGGCGGGGACAAGAACGGCCGGATCTCAGTACAGGGCGGAGGCGAGGCGGCGGCGCGCATCGCGCGCCAGCGGGTGGGCCACGCCGAGCTCGTCGAGCACGCCGACGACCACACGCCGGACGTCGTCACGGGCACCGTCGGCACTGGGGAGCGCGTCCAGCAGAAGGTCCAGAGCGCGTGCCTGATCGCCCGCGTCGAGCGCGGCGAACGCCTCGCTGAGATCGGGCACCGGCGGCTGCGCGGAGTTGCGGGCGGCGGACTCGAGTCCGATCCTTGCCGCCAGCCCGTCGGCCGCGAAACTGCCCGGTACGCGCGCGAGCACCGCTAGCGCCTCGTCCGTCTCGCCCCGGCCGCGCAAGATCTTCGCGAGCGGGACCGCGGCGTCGGCGCGCGACGGCTCGAGCTCGTTCGCTCGGCGCAGCGACGCCTCGTCGCCTTGCTCGACCAGCGCGTCCGCCTCGGACGGGAGCAGCGAGTCGAGGAACTGGTCTACCGCGGTCGGCGGCTGAGCGCCAACGAACTCGGCCGCGACCTTTCCGTCGCGGAACGCCTTGACCGCGGGAATCCCCTGGATCCCGAACGCGCGCGCCAGTCCTGGGTTGGCGTCGACGTCGACCTTCGCCAGCTCGAGCTTCCCCGAACGCGCGTCCGCGGCGCGCTCGAGCACGGGGCCGAGCTGGCGGCAGGGACCGCACCATTCTGCCCAGAAGTCGACGACCACCGGAAGGATGTGAGAGCGGTCGAGAACGGCCGTCTGGAAAGTGCTCTCGGATACGTCCATGTGTGTGATGGTAGCGACGCCGCGGGAGTGGGTAATCTTACGTGCACGTCAATTTCGTCCTCGTCCGGTATACCCAGATGACTGAGATCCTCATCGAGCGAGCCGGCGTCGAACTGTCCGGCGACGAGGCGGGCGAGGGCGTCCCGGTCGTCCTGCTCCACGGCCTCACCGCGACCCGTCGCTACGTCGTGATGGGATCGAAGGCGCTGGAGCGGTCGGGCCACCGCGTCATCGCCTACGACGCCCGCGGCCACGGCCGTTCTTCGCCGGCGCCGATACCGGAGGCGTACACCTACCACGATCTCGGACGCGACCTCGAGGCGGTGCTCGACGCGCGGGGAATCGAGCGCGCCGTGCTCGCAGGAGCGTCGATGGGCGCGCACACGCTGCTATGGCTCGCGCTCGATACCCCCGACCGCGTCGCCGGAGCGGTTGTCATAACGCCCGCGTATGACCCGGTGTCGCACGCCCGGGAGGGGCGGTTCGAGTACTGGGACGCGCTCGCGGACGCGTTAGAGCGCGGTGGCATTGACGGCTTCATCGAGGCCTCGGCACGCTCCGACGTCCCGGAGTCGTGGCAGGAGACCGTGGAGAAGGTGACGCGGCAGCGGCTCTCGCAGCACGAGCACCTGGACGCGGTGGCCGATGCCTTGCGGGCGGTGCCGAGGTCGCGGCCATTCGGGGAGATCTCCGAGCTCGCTCGGATCTGGGTGCCGACAGTCGTCGTGGCGAGCGCCGACGAGTCCGACCCGGGCCATCCCCAGGCCGTGGGGGAGGCGTACGCCGCCGCGATCCCCGGCGCCCGGCTTGTGCTCGACGAGCCCGGGCGCTCCCCGATCGCGTGGCAGGGCAGCCAGCTGTCGAGGCTGATCGCGGAGGTGGCGGCGGAGGCGGACGCGCGATGAGCGCGGGTCCGGGAGAGCCGGGCTCGGCACCGCCGGCGGCGGGTTACTCGGGCACGCCGCTGCCGCGCAAGCTGGGGATCAAGGTTGGGGCGCGTCTGGCTCTGATCGGCGCTCCGGACGGCTTCGATTCGACGCTGGGATCGCTGCCGGACGATGTCACCGTCAGTCGCCGGCTCGGTCGCGGGTCGCGTGACGTGATCGTGGCCTTCTTCTCCCGCCGCGCGTTGCTCGAGCGCCGGCTACCGACGCTGCGGGACTCCCTCGATCCGGCCGGAGGGCTGTGGATCGCCTGGCCCAAGCGGGCCTCCGGCGTCGACACGGACGTGACCGAGGACGCCGTCCGCACGCTCGGGCTCGCGACCGGGCTCGTCGACAACAAGGTGTGCGCGATCGACCAGGTGTGGTCGGGGCTGCGGCTCGTCTATCGGCTACGCGACCGTCCCAAGTAGGACGGTCGCGGATTACCCGAGGGTGATCGTCTGGCCCGACGTCTTGTGCGGCGTTAGATAGCCGTTTCCGAGGTAGTGGGCGATCACGGTGATCGTCACCGGACCGTGACTCGCGTGGCCGGGTAGCTGGTTGAACACGGTCTGACCCGAGAACGTGCAGCCGGTCCCAAGGGGAACAAGCGTGTTGGCGATACGGCGCGATCCCAGGAAGAAGCGGATTGACACGTTGCCACGGCAGTCGTAGGCGCTCGGGATCCAGGACGGCCCGCGCACTGACCCGGTCGTCGTGAGCACGAACGGCTTGTTCGACGCATGCGCCGGCCTCGTCCTGGCGTGGATTCGCGGCACCGGCCGATGCAGCGGGAGCGTCATGAACGTCCCGTCAAATCCCGGTTGGGGCGCTGTGTTGCTGTGCAGCGCGACGATCCGGTAGTGGAAGATCGTCTGCGCCTCGAGGCCTTGGACGCTGGCGGTCACCGTCACCGGGGCGGTCCCGGCGGGCACAACCGCGGAGATCGTCTGCGAGCCGTAACTCGTCGACGGCCCGTACTGGAAGAAATACGTCGTCGGCTGCGCGTTCGGGTTGACCACGGCGGTCAGCGTTGCGGCGTTCTTGCCGATGGCCGTAGCGGGTCCGGTGGACACACCGGGGGGCGGGTTGCCGGCGGTCTTGAACGTCCGGTCGGCGCCGCTCGCGCTGCCGGAGCCGTTCGCCGCCACCAGCCGGTAGTGATAGACGGTTCCCGGGATCAGGTCCGACGCGGTCGTGCTGACCGACACGGGCTTGGTTCCGCCGCCGGCGGAGTGCTCCTTGCTGGTCACCCCGTACGCGGTCGTGAGTCCCCACTCGAAGTAGTAGGCGGTGGCGCTTCCGTTTGGGTCGATCGTTCCGTTCAGCACCGCGGACGTGTCGCTCACGTGGGAGCGAGCGCCGGTCGTCACCGCCGGCGAGGACGCAGCCACCGCGACCGCCGCGACGGCGACGACCAGAACCGCCGACAACAGCAATACCGGCACGAGCACCTCGAGCTTGCGCTTCATCCCTACCTCCCTTTGTCAGGCGAACCTGGGATCCATATACCCACTTGTGAACGGAAGTTGCGCCCCGGGCCGACGCGCCCCGGTGCGTCCACAGGCTCACCGGGCGACTGCTCAGCGGCTCGCTCAGCGGCTCGCTAGGGTCAGCTGTGGTGGAACAGCCAGATCCGGCCGAGCGGCCGGAAGCCGATCCGGGCGTAGAGCTGCTGCGGCCAGTCGTTGTCGTCCGCGGTGATGAAGATCAGGTCGGGATCTCCGGCCCGAGCGAGCTCGACCGCGTGCGAGACCAACGTCCGCGCGAATCCCCGGCCGCGGGCCTCCGGGACGGTGTAGACGTCCTCGACCTGCGCGATGCCCCCGGCGGTCCGGAGCTTCGTGATCGCCAGCAGCGCCCCGTCGATGCTCCGCACGCCGAGCAAGCGATCGCGGCAGGCCCGGGACTCGCGGGCACTGAACTCGGCGAGCTGCTCGAGCTCGCCCGGCCGGAGGTCGTCCTCGCTGTACCACCGCCGCATGACCTCAGTGACCTCGTCCTCGCCGGCGTCGATCACCACGCTCGTGTCGGCCTCGCGGTCCGGTGCCGCGGACAGCAGCATCACGACCTCGCGCTCGACCTTCCAGCCGGCGGCGCGGAACGCCTGTTCGAGGTCCGGGCCGGTGTCCTGGTTCTCGAGCACGATGTGCACGTAGGGAGTGGTGGCGAGCTCCTCCTCGGCGAGCTCCACGAGCGCCTCAAATCCGAGCGGCAACGCCACCCGCACCTGGTTGACGCTCCAGACCGCCGGCAACGACGGCGCGCGCACCACGCAGCCGGCCTCGATCGGCCGCGTCTCGTCGGCTGTCTTCGCAAGATTCGCGTGCATGAACGCCAGCACGCGGGCGAGCGATTGGACGTCTTGCGACAGCGCCGGTCTGCCGGTCCGGGCCATCGGGCAATGTTCGCAGGATGACGGGCACGCCTCACGGCGGCGGTCTACAGCGCCTCCACCTGAGTTGCGCGGAATCCCACTAGCCCGGAGCCTGCGGAGCTCGGCGGAAATGCTCCAAGGACTGATGCGTCGGCGCAAGAATGGTTGAGTGGAGCAAGAACCGGAAACGACGCCGCACCCGGGCGTCGTGGAGCTACTCAACGCCCGCGCCCTTCGCCGTATTGGCGGCGATCGATCTGCGATCTGGCGGACGACTCGACCTGGATAACGCGCCAAATCGCCGCCAGGGAACTTCGCTGGTCGACATAAGCATGTCCTCGATGCTTATGCGGCCGGATCGTTGCGCGGCGCCGCGGTTTGCGCCGAAATACATGGTGTGGGAAACCTGCGAGGCCTCGAGTGGGTCTCACACTCTGGCGGCGAGGCCTCATTCGGTCGCGGCTAGGGGAGCGCCCGCGACCTCGCTCGTGACGAGGTAAATCGCGAGCGGCTGCTGCGACGGTCCTCCGAAACCGCTCCGGTTTAACGCTCGATAATCGATCTTATGTCGACCACTGCGTTTGGAGCAGCGCTGAGGGAGCCTTCGATTGGAGTGACCCGGTCGACATCACCTGCTGACCGTCCCTTCGCCGTGATGCCGGACCATGTCACGGCATCACCTCGAAGCGGCACGTCGGCCCGCGGGCGCCGGCGAGCCGGGCATCGGTTGTGAGCAGCACTACATCAAGCGCCTCCGCCAGCGCGACGTACATCGCGTCCCATCCACGGACGGAGTCGCGCAACTCCCAGGCGCGTGCCAGCAGCAACCTGTGACCGAAGCGTTCGCCCGGCCACGCCTCGAGGTCTTGCACCGCTTGATCGGCCGCGGTTTGGTCGAGCCGACCCAGCCGGTGCTCTCGCCGAATCACGCTGAAGACCTCGACGTCGATGACGTGCGGCGCCGCCTGATTCTTCGTCGAGAGCGAGGCGCTGCCTGATCGGCTCCGCCTCCGGGGTGCCGACTACGACTTCGAACAAGCAGGACGCGTCAACGACCAGCACCGGGCCACGGTCCGCGGTGCTCGTCGAGCGCGGCCAGCACATCCGCCCGATCGATTTGACCCGTTCGCCGCCGGGTGCGTTCGAGCCAAGTTGCCACCGACGGCCGGGCGGCGATGCGCGCCGCTTCAGTCCTGAGAAGCTCGGGTACCGTCACGCCGGCCTCGGCAGCGCGCCGGACCAAGCCGGCATACACATCGTCGTCGAGATCTCGGATCTGGATGGTCTTGGGCACCGCAAATGCGAGTCTATCATGCGATTTCGCATGTCGTCATGCGAACTTGCACCCACTTTCTAGGCTCACTTTTCACTTGTCCAGCCGGTCGTAATCGATCTGCGTAATCGCGCTGCTCCAGAGCTCGGGCGCGGAGCTAGACTCCTGTCTCGATGGCGAAGCAGCAGCGGATGATGCGGGTCGAGCAACGTGGCCAGATGGCCGCGATGCAGCAGCTCGAGAGCAAGACCGACGAGGAGCTCGAGGCCGAGACCAAGTACAAGGCCGCTGCGCAGGCGATCCTCGGTTACCGCGCCGCGGAGCGTTATGACGCCAAGGCGGCCCGGGCTCACTTCCAGCGGGCGCTCGCGGCGGCGCGGCCGCAGGAGCGCGTCGGGATCCGGCGCATGGCCGACGCGTCGCTGGCGCTCGCCGAGCGCAGGCCCGACGACCTGAAGCGCGCGACCGAGCGCCTCGGCGTAGAGGCGCCGACCGCCGGCCAGCTTCGGAGCCTCCGCTTCCTCGGGCTGATCGCACCGCCGAAGAGCGCCGGGGTACTGCTGCGCGTCCGCGGAGTCCTGATCGCGATCGTCCTAATCGTCGCGATCCTCGCGCTCGGCTTCGGGATCGTCTACGGGATCGGCTCGGCGGCCGGCGGCATCTCGGTCGATACGGCGATCTTCTTCGGCTTCGTGCTCGTGCTGATCGCGGTCGGCGTGATGGCGTTCATCGGTCGCCGGCGTCAGAAACGCGCCAAAGCCGCGCGCGCGGAGCAGATCGCCTCCGCGTCTGCCACCCGACGCTGACGCGGCGCCATGTGCGGGCGGTACACGCTGGCGACGCCGAACCCGGCTGACGTCCGGGCGCGCTTCCCGCTCGGCGAGTCGATCGAGATCCGCCAGCGCTACAACGTTGCGCCGGGCGATGAGGTGCTCGCGGTGACGACCGATCGCGACGGCAACCCTCGTGGCGAGCTGCTCCGCTGGGGGCTCGTGCCCTCCTGGGCCAAGAAGCCGGATACCGGGCTGAAGATGATCAACGCGCGAGTCGAAACCGTCTCCGAGCGGGCCGCGTACCGCCGCCCCTTCGAGCGCTACCGCTGTCTGATCATCGCGGACGGGTTCTACGAGTGGCAGCGCCAGGCGGCCGGACCCAAGCAGGCGTTCCACATCACGCGCTCCGACGGCGGCTTGTTCGCCTTCGCCGGCCTGTGGTCGATCTGGCACGACGACGACAACAAGGGCCACACGCTTCGCACGTGCACGATCCTGACGACCGCCGCCAGCTCGGCGATCGCGTCGTTGCACGACCGGATGCCGGTGATCCTCGCGCCCGGCGCCGAGTCGGCATGGCTCGAGCACTCTCAGCCTCCCGACCGCTTGCGCGAGTTGCTGGCGGGCCTGGCTCCGTGCGAGACCGCCGTCCGTCCGGTCGGACTCGCGGTCAACGACGCCCGCTACGACGGACCGGAGTGCCTGGCGCCGCCCGTCGCGGATGGCCAGGTAGCGCTGTTCTAGGCATGGCGCCGGATCGGCCGGTCGCCGACATTGCATTCGTCCTCGGCGGAGGCGGAGTTCTCGGCGCGCACGAAGTCGGCATGCTCCGCGCTCTGGCCGAACGCGGGGTCCAGCCGGACGTCATCCTGGGTACCTCAGTCGGGGCGATCAACGGAGCGTTCTTCGCCGCCGATCCGACGCTCGCCGGGGTCGAGCGACTGACCGAGCTGTGGCGTACGG
The DNA here is from genome assembly GCA_963701945.1 of uncultured Solirubrobacterales bacterium. Lineage (GTDB taxonomy): Bacteria > Actinomycetota > Thermoleophilia > Solirubrobacterales > Solirubrobacteraceae > Palsa-465. Next base: position 70,187 of record CAVPBV010000012.1, read on the forward strand.
CGAACCTGGCCGACCGGTCGCCGGGTACGGTGCTGCGGCGGGTTACGACCCTCGCGCGCACCGGTACGCACCTTCAGTCGCTGACCGAGATGCGCGACCGGCTGAGGGCCGTTCTTCCAGTGGACCGGGTCGAGGAGCTGTCGATGCCCTTTCAGTGCGTCGCCGCGTCGATCGAGCGCGCCGCCGAGCACTGGTTCGACAGCGGTCCGCTGGCCGAAGTCGTCCTCGCGTCATGCGCCGTGCCCGGCATCCTGCCGCCGGTGCGCATCGACGGCGAGCACTTCATCGACGGTGGCATCGTCAACTCGATTCCGGTGAGCCGCGCGGTGACGCTCGGAGCGAGCCAGATCTACGTGCTCCAGGTCGGCCGGCTCGAGCAGCCGCTCCAGCCGCCGAGATGGCCCTGGGAGGTCGGCCTCGTCGCGTTCGAGGTGGCGCGCCGGCATCGGTTCGCCCACGATCTGCACTCGTTGCCGGACGACGTCGAGTTGCACGTCCTGCCCACCGGCGGCTCGGCGGCGCCGGCCTACAACGATCTGTCCGGCCAGCTGCGCGTAGGACGGATCGCCCGCACCGTTGACCGGCAGATCGACTCTGCCTACGAGGCCTCCCGGGATTACCTGGCGCGAAGCTGATGCCTTCCGTCTCGATCCGCCGGCCGGTGACCGTGGTCCTCTGGCTAGTTGTCTCGACGCTGGTCGTGCTCGCCTCTCCGCTGCTGATCGCGCTCGGCAAGCTAGCCAGCGCGCTCACCCGGCGCCCCCGAGCGCTGATCGCGACGCGGCTGACTCGACCGAGGCCGCGACCGCGCTTGCGTCCGATCGACCGCTGATCGTCCTCAGCCGCCACGCCGGGCCCGGGGACACGATCTTCATCGTCGATCAGCTCATGTCCCAGTTCCGCCGCCGGCCGAGCGTGGTATTCAAAGAGAGCCTGGCGCTCGATCCGTGCATCGACCTGCTCGGACACCGGCTCCCCCACGCAATGCTCGACCGCTCCGATCGTGCGGAGAGTGAGGAGATCATCGAGCGGGTCACTACCGAGCTCGGGCCTCGAGGAGCATTGCTGCTGTTCCCCGAAGGAGGCAACTTCACGCCGGAGCGCCGCCGCTCCGCGCTGCTGCGACTTCGCCGGCGAGGCAAGGAGCGGTCGGCCGAGCAGGCTGAGGGCATGACCCACGTGTTGCCGCCCCAGCCCTCGGGCGCGCTCGCGGCACTGGACGCCCGCCAAACAGACATCATCTTCGTCGCCCACACCGGCCTCGGACTCGCCGCGTACCCGGGCCAGTTCTGGCGCGAAATGCCGATCGGCGGGACATTGCACACGCGTATGTGGTTCGTGCCCGCGTCCGATCTGCCCGCTGGCGACGACGAGCGGATCGCGTGGCTCTACGACTGGTGGGAACGCATCGACGAGTGGATCGACTCGCTTGCCGGCGCCTCTGCCGAGTGAGGGCTGCGCCGATCGGATCCGCGCTCAGGCGGCGGCGGCCTGCTCGGGCGAACCGAACTGCGTGGCCTCGTCCGGCGATGGGATCGACAGGCCGATCCACTTGTTGAACGTCTCGGCCGGCAGCGGCTTTGAGAAGTGGTAGCCCTGGGCGAGGTCGCAGCCGAGCTTCTCGAGGCGGTGCAGCGTTGCCTCGTCCTCCACCCCTTCGGCGACCACCTTCAGCCCGAGGTCGTGGCCGAGGTTGATCGTCGAGCGCACGATGATCAGGTCGCTCTCGTCGCTCAGCATCGGCGAGACGAACGAGCGGTCGATCTTGAGCTCGTCGATCGGCAGCCGGCGGAGGTTGGCTAGCGACGAGTAGCCGGTGCCGTAGTCGTCGACCGACAGCCCGACGCCGAGCTGACTGAGCCGCGTGAGCGTCACGATCGACCGCTCGGGATCCGACATCAGCATGCTCTCGGTGATCTCGAGCTCGAGCGCCGACGGCATCAATCGGTAGATCCTGAGCAGATCGGCGATCAGCGACGAGAGGTCGGGATCGAGCAGGTTGCGCACCGACAGGTTGACCGACACGGTCAGCTCCTCGCCGGCCCGACGCCAGGCCGCGCACTGCGCCACCGCGCGCTCGAGCACGTGACGGGTCAGGGGCCCGATGAGCCCCGTCTGCTCGACGAGCGGCATGAAGTCTGACGGCGGCAAAAGCCCGAGCTCGGGGTGCTGCCAGCGAACCAGAGCCTCGGCCCCATGCACGCGCAAGCCGTCCATATGCATGATCGGCTGGTAGAAGACCACGACCTCGTCGGAGTCGAGCCCACGCCGGAATTCGCTGAGCACGTTGAGGCGGCGGACCGAGTGGCGGTCAAGCGCGGTCGCGTACACCTTGCAGCCCGCGTGGGCCTCCTTTGCGGCGTACATCGCAACATCCGCGCTGCGGAGGAGTGAGTGAGGATCCTCGCCGTCGCGTGGGAAGCGGGCGATTCCGATGCTCACCCCCACCTCGAGCGTCATCTCATCCACGTTGACCGGCTCCTGGACGCAGGCCATCAGGCGGCGGGCGATCGCCTCGAGCTCATCCGGGTCGCCGGTGTTCTCGCCCGGGAGCACCGCAAACTCGTCGCCGCCGAGCCGCGCCACGAGTCCGTCAGGCCCAACGGTCTCCCCGAGTCTCGGTCCGAGGTCGCGCAGCATCTCATCGCCGAAGTGATGGCCGAGCGTGTCGTTGATCTCCTTGAAGCGGTCGAGGTCGAGCAGCATCACCCCGAACGTCTCTTCGCCGTCCCGCGCGGCCGCGATCCGCTCGTCGAGCCGAGCGCGGAACCGCTCGCGGTTGGCGAGGCCGGTGAGCTCGTCGGTGGTGGCGATCCGCTGGAGCGCTCTCGCCGCGTTGCTTGGACTTGAGCAGCTCGCCGACCAGGTACTGGAAGATGAGCAGGACGAGGGCGAACGAGGACAGGCCCGACTGTCCCGAGCTCGACCGCGACGTAGACCGCGGCCATCGTCAGCAGCGCCGAGAACAGCTCGGCGGACAGGAGCGGGATACAGCGCCGTCGCGCGTCTTCTGAGCGAGCGACGATCGCATCGAGGTAGCACTGATACCCGACCACGCCGAAGAAGTTCACCGCCAGGGCCACGACGAACGTCGCGAAGACGAGCAGGTAGTAACGCCAGCGTGTGCGGCCCGAGATGCAACGAGTCGGACCATTGCGTGGAAGAACAGACCCGCGACCAGTGGGAACCACGCGAACTCGACGACGTTGTTCAGCACGAATGTAGCGCAGGGCTGCACGCCGAGCGCGGGCCACACGACGCGTCATCGCGACCCCGAGGAGCGCGCGGGCCCGCCGCCGAGCAGAACCGCGGCCAGCATGACCGACCAGGAAGCTTCCCGAGACGCTGACCTTGCTGGAGCCAGTCTCGATATCCGGTGACCCCGCTCAGCGGTCGTGAACGCCGCGAGCACAGCAAGCGGCGCAACTGCTCCAGTCGATCAGCGCTCGCCGTTAGCCACGACGGCTGCGACGCGCCCGCAGGAATGCGAGCCCGTGGAGCATCGGCGACGCCACGGCCGGCTGCCGTGCGCGTGTTCTTGCCGTCCGTGGCAGTCGTGCGCGATCCATCGCCCCGTACTAATCGGCCGGCTCGCGCGACTCCTCAAGCCTTGCAAATGATGTCCAGACTTCACCTGGACAGGGCTAAAGCCGTCCACGGGCTGCGGCCGATGACTCGGTACGCACGCGCCAAAGAAATGGAACCGGAGGGGCCGCTGCAGACGAACCCCTCCGGAAAGCTGACTAGTCGACCGCCGACCGAATCCCATGTTGGCTGCCTCCTTTCGTGTGGGCGATGAAACGGGACCGGCCGGCAGCCCTACCTCTCACAGCGCGCTGCCTGCGCCCCTGCCGTTTTCCTTGCTTTTGCCGGGGACTGCGCCCCGTGCCTTGAGAAAGGTACCGGGGTTCGCAGTTCCCGCAATCGGACGTTTGTCCAGTTCTGTTTAGAGGGCTCAAGTCGCGCTCCTGGCCGCCGATTGTGCGACTCCCGCCTTGGTGGCGTCGCGCGCTCAAAGCCCCTGGACGTATCGCTTAGCGGCGCCCGCTGTTGAGCCAACCCATGAGGGTTCCCCCTTCCACGCTCGATTCCATGACCGGTCGGGGGCTTGCCCAGCCGGCACGAGCGCCGGCTCAAATCCCTGCCCCGCTGAGGACGTGCTGTCCCCAAGCGACCACTGCATAGCAACGCGGCCGCGCTCTCGAATCTCGCGTCACTTCGTGCCCTCGGTCTCAGGTCACGCTCGCGGTAGGGGCGCCGTGTAGCGAACGGCGCCCCTACCGTTGACGCCGGCGCTCCAGCGACAGCCCGCTGCCACCCGCACCAGCGGGGTCGCGCGAGGCAACGCGGTGGTTCGGTATAGGTCACGTCTCGCTCGGTATAGGGCCACGTCCCATCCACGCCGAGACTGCCTCGAGACCACGACCCGAGCGCTGCCCTGAGGCGCCGAAGGAGGACTCGATGGCTGACGAAATCTCGTGCTTTACCTCGGTCCGAACGTGACGGGACTGATCGCCGCCGGCGAGCCGACATTGGCGAAGGGGTTCGACAAGGCGGTCACGAAGGCCGACAAGGTGGTCAAGAGCTCGATGGATGCCACGGCCGATGAGCTCGCCGCCGAGCTCCGGGAAGCCGTCAACAGCTAACGAATCCGTACAGCGCTGCCGCGTTCCCATACATGACCCGGCGGCGGTCCTCCTCGCTCAGTTGTTCGATGAGCAGCGAGACTCCGTCGCCGTGGTCGTGCGGGTAGTCGGACGCGTAGGCGAGCAGGTCCGGCCCGCCCATCATCTCGAGCAGTTGTTCCAACGCCGCCGGATCCGATGGCAGGTGCGCCGGAGCGGTGGTGAAGCGGAAGTGCTCGCGCACGTATTCCGAGGGCCGGCGCTTGACCCACGGCACCTCGCGCCACACGCCCTTCCAGTCCTTGTCGAACCGCCACAACAGCGGCGCCAGCCACGCGAACCCGCACTCACTCACGACCACGCGCAGGTCGGGGAAGCGCTCGAACACGCCCTCGCTGACGAAGCTCAGGACCTGGGCCTGGGCGATCGGCTGGTTGCCGAGGTAGTCCTCCAAGTAAGTGGTGGTGAAACCGCTCGGGGTCGGCGCCTTGCCCGCTCGGCCCCAGGCGTGGAGACCGACCTGGAGCCCAGCCGAGCGGGCGGCGGCGAAGATCGGGTGGTTGGTCTTGTGCCCCCACGGGAGGTCGCTGCGCACGGGCAACAGGACCTGCACGAAGCGTGGGTCATCCCCCACTCGCTCGATCTCCGACACCGCATCGTCGGGCGCGACCGTCGACACCACCAGGCTCGCGCGCAACCGTTCGTCCCGGGCGAGAAACTCGGAACGCATCCAGTCGTTGATCGCCGACGCGACCGCGGCCGCGAAGTACGGGTTGCGGTGCGTCTCGAACCCGGTCACACAGTTCAAAACCACGAACCGGGGCGCGTCCGTACCCAACACCTGAGAAGACAACTCGGAGTAGTTCGACGGCGCCGGTGGCGTGACGCCACCCGGGTAAGCGTGCGCGAGCCCCGTCAGCCGGATCCCGGCCTCGGTGATGTACTGGCGCCAGTAGTCGCTCAGGTACGGGAACAGCGCGTCGTACGACGCCGGCGCACAGTGCACATCGCAGTCGATCGCGTCCACGACGCTAAGCAGAACGCGTGGCCGGCAGTCCGTACAGCGCGAGCGCGTTCTCGCACAGGATCGCGCGTCGCAATTCGGGCCCGAGCGCCCGCGGCAGGGCCTGCTTGGGAGAGTCGAAGTCCCAGTGCGGATAGTCGGTCGCAAACAGCAACCGGTCACCCAGCCGCGCCTGGTCGATCGCATAGACGAGGTGTTGCGGGTCGTCCGGCTCCTCGATCGGCTGAGTGGTGAACCACACGTGCTCGTCGATGTACTCCGACGGCTTTCGCTGCAGGCGCGGATGATCCGAGCGCATCAGCTCCCACGCGGCGTCGAGCGACCAGCGGAGCGCCGCGGCCCAGGCGACGCCGCACTCGGTCAGCACCACGCGGAGTCCGGGGATCGCGTCGAACATGCCGCCGGCGACCATGCTCGCCAGCTGGCCCTGCATGACGATCCCGTTGCCCACGTGGTAATCGAGGTAGAACGACGGATACCCGGCCCCGCGGTGGTCGACGTACCCGCCGGTGTGAAAGGCGACCGGTCGACCACAAGCGGTCGCCGCCTCGTAGATCGGCCAATACTTCGGGCTGCCGAGCTGTTCGGCCGCGCTCGCCGGGAGCAGCACCGCGACGAACCGCTCGTCGCCGGCGCGTCGCTCGATCTCCGCCACCGCCAGGTCCGGATACTCATGAGGGACGGCGATTGTCCCGCGGAACCGCGAGTCGAACGACAGCCACTCATCGAGCTGCCACTCGTTGACCGCACTGTTCCACTCGGCGGCGAAATCCGGGTGGTCGTAGCAGTCCTGCCCGCTCAGCACTTCGAGCACCGCGTAGTCGACATCGAACTCGTCGAGCAGCTGCTCGCGCGTCAGCTCGGGGTCGCTGCCCCAGATGTGACCCGGCTTGCCCGGCCAGGCGTCGACTCGCATGCCGGCGTGGCGCGCTCGCGGATACCACTCGGTGACCCGCGGCGTCCGCCGGCCGTAGCGTTCGAGGAGACGCCGAGCGGGCGTGCTCAGATACCGAGTAAGCATCGCCTCGGTCGCCTGCGCATGCACGTCGCAGTCGACAAGCTCGACCGACCGCACCGTCTCCGCAACAACCCCTGAACGCGTCTCAACCTGGGAAGACATCACTCACCTCACGCATGCAGCACAACGTACTCGTCTTCGACGTTGACCTCGAACGTCTCGGCGACGTACGGACCCGGTATCCGCCTCGCGGGCGTCGCCGGACGCACATCGTCAGACGCCACCGATTCGCCAGGCGATAGCGAGACGCCGTAACTGCGAACGCCGGGCGCCAACGTGCCCATGAACGACTGGCCGCCATCGAGGTCGTACTCCCACCCGTGCCACGGGCACGCGATCCGGAGCGGATCCGATGAGATCGTCGCCTCGCCCGGCGCAGTCGCGACCGCATCGCCGAGGACGTGCCCCAGACACAGCGGGCCACCTTGGTGCGGGCACCGGTTGCGGATCCCGTAGAAGCTCTCGCCGACGCGAAACACGCCGATCGACCGGCCCCCCACCTCGACGATGCGCCGCTCACCCGAAGGAAAACTGTGCAGGGGAGCGACCACGACCCGCATCTCGGTCGGCTACAGCGTCATCGTGCGACCGGCCTCGAACCCGTCGAGCGCGACGATCTCGTCGATCACGTCTTTCGGGACGGCGGCATCGGTCGTGATCACCATGACCGCGAGCGGCCCTTCATCGCCCGACTCGTTGTCCACGTGCCCGACCGCGGCGGACACGATATTGATCCCGCGCGAGCCGAAAAGCGTGCCCACACGGCCGATCATCCCGGGCACGTCGCCGTAGCGGAACATCGTGATGTGTTTCTCGAGCTGGATGTTGAACCGCTGGCCCCAGGCCTCGAGCAGATGGGCGCGATTGCGACGGCCGAACAGGGTGCCGGCGACGAGCACGCTGTCCTCGCCGCTCTCGACGGTGACGCGCACGAGATCGGAGTAGTCGCGTACGGCGGCGCGCTTCATCTCGACGACCTCGATCCCGCGCTCCTCGGCCAGGCCGGGCGCGTTCACGACGCCGACGTCCTCCTCACAGTGGCCGCGCAAGACCCCGAGGAGCACCTGGATCGTCAACAGGCTGGTGTCACGCTCGGCGATCCGGCCGAGGAACTCGGTCCGCACCAGGTCGATCGAGGACCCCCCGGCGAGCTCGACCGCGACCCGGCCGAGCGCCCGGCACAAGGACACGAACGGGCCGAGCACCTCCATGTCCTCGGGCGAGATCGCCGGGACGTTCACAGCGCTTGTGACGACGCCGCCGGTCAGCGCCGCGACCACCTGCTCGGCGGCCTGGTAGCCGGCGCGGTCGGTCGCCTCGGCGGTCGAGGCGCCGAGGTGCGGGGTGACGATCACGTTCGGATAGGCGAACAGCGGATGATCGGTGACCGGCTCGGTGCTGAACACGTCGAGCGCCGCGCCGCCGACCTTGCCCGAGTCGAGCCCCGCCTGCAGGTCGGCGTCGACGACCAGCGGCCCGCGCGCCACGTTGAGGATCCGCACGCCGTTCTTGCACTTGGCGAGCGCCGCGGCATCGAGCCAGCCCTTGGTGTCGGGCGTGTTCGGGAGGTGCAGCGTGATGAAGTCGGCCTTCGCGTAGACGTCGTCAGAGGACTCGGCCTTCTCGACGCGCAGCTCGCGGTACCTCTCCGCGGAGACGTACGGGTCGAACGCGATCACGTGCATTCCGAACGCCCGCGCGCGCTCGGCCACGAGCTGGCCGATCTTCCCGAAACCGAGGATTCCCAGCGTCTTCTCGTACAGCTCGATGCCGGAGAACTTCGAGCGGTCCCACGCGCCCCCGGTGAGCGAGGCGTGCGCCTGCGGGACGTTGCGTGCAAGCGCGAGCAGCAGCGCCATCGTGTGCTCGGCCGCGGTGATCACGTTGGACTGCGGCGCGTTGGCGACGATGATCCCGCGCTTGGTGGCGGTATCGACGTCGACGTTATCGACGCCGACGCCCGCCCGGCCGACCGCGCGCAGACGCGTCGCCTTCGCGATCAGCGGTGCATCGAGCTTGGTCGCAGACCGGATCAGCACCCCGTCGTACGCGCCGATCCGCTCCTCGAGCTCCTCGCGCGACCAGCCGGCGCCGAGGTCGACGTCGAAGTGCTCCTTGAGCAGGTCGATGCCCGAGTCGCCGATCTTCTCAGCCACCAGAACCCGAGCCCGCGCACCGTCCCCATCGGGCTGAGGCGCGACCGAGGCCGACTCGGTGGCGGTCATAGGCGGCGCTCCAGTACCCAGTCGATACAGGCCGTCAGTGCCTTGACGTCGCTCGGGTCGGTCGCCGGGAACATCCCGACTCGCAGCTGGTTGCGCCCGAGCTTGCGGTATGGCTCGACGTCGACGATTCCATTCGCGCGCAGCGTCGACGCCAGATCGGCCGCGTCCACCGCGGAGTCGAAGTCGATCGTCCCCACCACCAGCGAGCGCTTCGCTTGGTCCCGGACGAACGGGGTCGCGTGCTCGTGCTCATCGGCCCACTCATACAGGTGGCTGGACGACGCGGTCGTGCGAGCCACCATCCCCTCGAGACCCCCCCGATCGAGCATCCAGTCGAGCTGATCGGCGAGCAGCAGCAGGGTCGCGATCGCCGGCGTGTTGTACGTCTGCTCCTTGACCGAGTTTTCATGCGCGATCTGGAGCGACAGGAAGTCCGGAATCCACCGGCCGTCTCCGGGATTCGCGGCGATCTGGGCGATTCGCTCGAGCGCTCGCGGGCTCAGCAGCGCGATCCACAGTCCCCCGTCCGAGCCGAGGCCCTTCTGGGGCGCGAAGTAGTAGGCGTCGGTCTCGCTGACGTCGATCGGCAGGCCCGCCGCGGCCGACGTCCCATCGATCAGCATGAGCGCGTCGTCGGCGCCGGCGGGTCTCGAAACCGGGACCATCACGCCGGTCGAGGTCTCGTTGTGGGCCCAGGCGATCACGTCCGCGTCCGGATCGGACTGCGGCTCGGGCGCATCGCCGGGGTCGGCCTCGATCACGATCGGATCCTCGAGGAAGGGCGCGGTGCGCGTGCACGCGGCGAACTTCGAGGAGAACTCCCCATATACGAGGTTGAGCGCACGCCGCCGGACGAGCGAGCAGGCCGCGGCCTCCCAGAACGCGGTCGTGCCGCCGTTGCCGAGCGTCACGTCGTAGCCGTCGGGGACTGAGAAGAGCTCGCGCAGGTCGGCCCGGATCTGCGCCACCACACCGCGTACCGGCGCCTGCCGGTGAGAGGTCCCCATCACCCCCACTCCTTCCTGGGCGAGGCGGCCGAGCTGCTCGGGCCGGATCCGCGAGGGCCCCGAGCCGAACCGCCCGTCGGCGGGCTTCAGCTCATCGGGAATCTGAAGGACGGTGCCGGTCTTGGTCATGCGGGCCTCATTCACGGTAACGAACTACCCCGCCGGGCGGGCGTCGCGAACCTATTCTTGGAACTCGGTGTCGATCCAGGCCATGTTCGACCGCAGCTCGCGGCCGATCACCTCGACCTGGTGCCCGGCCTGCTCTTCGCGCATGCGCTTGAAGTTCTCCTGACCGGCGCGGTTCTCGGCAATCCACTCGCGGGCGAAATCGCCGGACTGGATGTCGGCGAGCACCTGCTTCATCGCCTCGCGGGTGGCGTCGCTGATGATCACCTTCCCGCGGGTCATGTCGCCGTACTCCGCCGTGTTAGAGATCGAGTAGCGCATGCCCGCGATGCCCTTCTCGTACATCAGGTCGACGATCAGCTTGAGCTCGTGGAGGACCTCGAAGTACGCGAGCCGGGGGTCGTAACCGGCCTCGGTCAGCGTGTCGTAGCCGGCCCGGACGAGTTCGGTGACGCCGCCGCACAGGACCGCCTGCTCGCCGAACAGGTCCGTCTCGGTCTCGTCCTTGAACGTGGTCTCGATCACGCCGCCGCGCGTGCAGCCGATGCCCTTGGCGTAGGCGAGCGCCAGCGCGAGCGCGTTGCCGCTGGCGTCCTGATCGACCGCGACGAGTCCGGGCACGCCCGACCCCTCGAGGTACTGCCGACGGACCAAGTGCCCCGGTCCCTTGGGCGCGACCAGTGCGACGTCGACGTCAGGCGGCGGCACGACTTCGCCGTAGTGGATCGAGAAGCCGTGGCCGAACAGGACCATGTTCCCGGGCGCCACGCCGTCCTTGACGCCCGATTCCCACACGGAGCGGTGCAGCTCGTCGGGGACGAGCATCATCACGATGTCGCCCTCGCTGGCGGCGTCCGCGGGCTCGGCCACGCGCAGACCGTGCTCGCTCGCCTTGGCCACACTGCTCGAGTCCGGGCGCAGGCCGACCACGACCGACACCCCCGAGTCCTTCAGGTTCAGCGCGTGCGCGTGTCCCTGCGAGCCGTAACCGATGATCGCGACGGTCTTGCCGTCGAGTAGATGAAGGTCAGCGTCGTCGTCGTAGAACATTGCCAAGGAGCGTAGATCAACACGCTCCCCGGCGAGTTCTCAGTGGCTCATCCGCCGCCGCCGAACTGACTCTCAAGGGCCAGCACGCTGTTCACGTAGTTCTGCGTCGAGGGGTAGACGCCGTTCTGCATCACCGAGGGCAGGCCCTGGTAGTAGCCCGCGGCCGCCATCGCCTCGTCGCCGCCCGTCGAGCCCAGCAGCGAGTGCAGCAGCAGTACTCCGCCGCGAACGTTGTCAGCGGCCGAGGCCGGGGCCAGGGGTGGTCCGCCGGTGTCGAGCGAGTGCTGGATCCACTCCCAGGTCCCCGGGAGGATCTGCATGACCCCGCGCGCATCGGCGCTCGAGACGAGGTCGTTGTTGAACCCGCTCTCCTGCCACGCGATCGCATCGGCGAGCGACGACGGGACCCCGTTGGCGGCGGCGACCGAGCCGACCTCCGAAGCGGTGACGCGCTCGGGCGTCGGATACGGCGGGTCGGTCGGTACTCCCTGCGCGGGCGCGCCGACCGGCTGTGAGGTGGCGGCGCTCGAGTCGCTCGACGCACTCGACATCGACACATCGACCGCCGAACCGGAGCTTGAGCCCGAACCCGCGGGCACGCTGAGAACCGTCCCGGTGATCAGGAACTTGTTGGGGTTCAAGCCGTTGGCGGCGGCGAGCGCGTCGACGCTCTCGCCGGCGCGCGCGGCGATAGCCGACAGCGTGTCGCCGGCCTGGACCACGTAGGACCCGCCGAGCCCGAGCCCGAGCTCGAGGCGGTGTCGCTCACGGGCACGGACGTCCCCGACGAGCCCGAGCCCGCGAGGTGGAGGACGGTGCCAGTCAGCAGGAACGCGTTGGGATTCAGGCCGTTGGCGGCCGCGAGCGAGCTCGACGCTGACGCCCGAGCGCGCGGCGATCGCGGACAACGTGTCGCCCGGTTGCACCACGTAGGAGCCCGAGGTGCTCGTGCTCGCCGGAACGGTGGTGCTCCCGGCCTCGCCGGTCTCCTCGGTCGTCGAGGGGGCGACCACGCTCGCCCCCTGCGGGGGGATCTGGATCGTCGAGCCGGCCTGAAGCTGGGTGTCGGGCGAGAGCCCGTTGGCGGCCGCGAGCGCCGCGACGCTCAGGCCGTCCTGAGCGGCGATCGAAGACAGGGATTCACCGGGGCCGACGACGTGCACGAAGTAAGCCGAGGCGGTCGCGGGAACGCACAGCGTGGCGCCGACGGCGGCGGTGATTAGCAGAGAAAGTCGCAATTGCATGCGCCCCAGTGTGGTCAAGTCGGGGCCTAACAGGAATCGCTGCAACCGGGCTTTCAGCCTGCAAAATCGCGTTCATCGGTTTGCCGGCGGGAAGGATTGCGGCGCGCCGGGGACGGTCAGGCGTCGGCCGCGGCCACCAGCGACTGCGCCGGCAAGCGCAGCTTCCCGTCGGCCCCGATGTACGGCTGCGCTAGCTCTGACACCCTGGCGAGCACTTCCGATCGCTGCTCGTCCGAAAGCGGGTCGAACACCTCGCCGAACATGCTCGAGAGGTCGTGGGTCTCGGCTATGTACTCCTCGACGCTCTCGAACGCGCGCGGCGGCTCGACCGCCTCGACCACCACATCGATGAACCCGGCGTCCTCCAGGAGACCCTGCAGGCGACCCGGCGCCGCCAGCGCGAACATTCCCGGCGCGTCGGGGTCGGGCTGCGTCGTGTGGCCGAGCTCCACCAGCGCCCGGGTTGGGATCGTGGCCCACGGGTTGGCCGGCGGCCCGTCCCACGCGGCGACAGCAGCGCGTCCACCCGGGCGAAGCACCCTGCGGACCTCCCGCAGCGCCGCTTCGGGATCGACCGCGAACATCAATCCCCACTTGCACAGCACGACGTCGACGCTCGCGGTCTCGAGATCAATCCACTCGAGCTCGAGCCGCTTGAACTCGACGTTCTCGACGCCCAGTTCCTCGGCGCGGGCGCGCGCGACCTCGAGCATCTCGTCGGTCGCGTCGCTGCATATGAGCGAGCCGCCGGGCCGGATCAGCTCGGCGGCGAGGAACCCGGTGTCCCCCGGCCCGGCCGCGAGCTCGAGCACCCGGAGCCCGGGCTGCAACCCGGCGTGGTCGAGCATCCAGGTCGACACTGGCAGCCCGAACTCACGCACCCTGCGGGCCCGCTTGTCCCATCCGGCCGCGGCCCGCCCCCAGCGCTCAAGCATCTCGGCCCGAACCGCATCGGGGTCGGACACGCCCACCTACTCGTCCTCCGCGTCCGGGGCGCGCTCGGACAGGCGCCGCGCGATCTCCTCGAAGGCGCCCTCGATGTCCGCGCTCAACCGTCGCTGGAAGATCGCGATCACGGCCTCGGACGCTACCGGTCCGAGCCGCGCCACCGCCTGCTCGATCTCGGGCCAGCGCTCGGCCGGCATGTCGGCCTGCGCAAACGGCTTCCAGATCTCGTGCAGGAACAGCTCGACGAACGACCGCGACACGGACTCGCAGTGTCGGTCGATGTCCTCGAGGATCGACAGGGCGCTGCGCAGCGAGATCCCGCGCGCGACGACCTCTTCGGCGATCGCCAGCAGCGAAGGGCTCGGCGCTCGGAACCGGCCGTCGCCGGTCGGCACGAGCACACCGAGCCGCTCGGCCTCCGCGAGCACCTCGGGCGCCTCCTTCGCGCCGACGCGGAATCGCTTGCCGAGCTCATCGAGGGTCAGCGTCTCGCCGGGCTCGGTGCCGGCGGCTGCGCTGAGCGTCTCGCCGAACTGCCGCAGGCGCTCCGCCGTGCCCTGGGTGTCGTCGAGCAGCCGCTTGATCCCGCCGAGGTTGAACCCGTCGTCCTGTAGCTCCCGGACCAGTCGCAGCTGCGCGAGATGCTCGGGCCCGTAGTAGCCGACACGGGCGCGGACCTCGGGCGGGTCGAGCAGTCCGCGCGCCTGGTGGGCGCGGATGTTCCGCACCGACATCCCCGACTGCGCCGCCAGCTGCTCGATCGTAAGCTGGTTTGGGGACTCGGATTCCTCGAAGCTCGGGGCGGAGGACACGTCACCGATTAAAGCTGGCGCCGCAGCAGCTTGCCCGACTGCGTACGCGGCAGCGCGTCGGCGAACTCGACCGCCTTGGGCACCTTGAACGCCGCCAGCCGCGTCGCGCAGTGGGCGCGCAGCTCCTCGGGCGGGGCGCTCGCACCGTCGCGGAGCACGACCGTCGCGATCACCGCCTCCCCCCACTCCGAATCGGCGCGGGGATGCACCGCCGCGTCGGCGACTGCGGGATGCTCGAGCAGCGCCGCCTCGACCTCCGTGGGCACGACGTTCTCACCGCCGGTGATGATCGTGTCGGACTTGCGGCCGATGATCTCGAGCCGGTTGCGCTCGTCGAACCGCCCGAGATCGCCGGTGTGGAGCCAGCCGTCGTCCGCGTGCGCGCCCGGCGACACGACCGGCCCGCGGACGAGCACCTCGCCATCGCCGGCGGTCCGCACCTCGACGCCGGCGAGCGGCCAGCCGAACGTGGCGATCTGCGAGCACGCCTCGGTCATCCCGTACGTGGGCGCTACCGGCACGCCGGCGGCGCGAGCCCGCTCGAGCAGCGCCGGCGCGATCGGGCCGCCTCCCAGCAGCGCCCAGCGCAGCGTCGGCGGCCCGTGGAGCCCGGCGTCGAGCAGGCGCGCCAGCATCGTCGGCACGAGCGAGACGAGCGTGATCCGGCGGCCCGGGTCCATCAGATCGTTGAGGACCGCCTCGGTCTCGAAACGGCCTTGCAGCACTGCGGTGGTGGTGTAGATCGTGCTGCGGATCGGGATCGACAGCCCGCCGACATGTGTGAGTGGCATTGGGCAGAGCCAGCGCTCCGCGGGATCAAGTCCGAGCGCCACCGCTGACCCGAGCGCGCTGGCGAGGAAGTTGCCGTGGGTGAGCGTGACGGGCTTGGGGGCGGCGGTCGTGCCGGAGGTGTGCATGACCGCCACGGGCACGTCGCTCTGCCGCTCCGAACCCACGTCCCCCTCTCGATCGAGCCTGGCTGGCTGGCCAGCCAGGCTTGCCGAAGCGGTGATCGGCGTGTCGATCATCGCGTCGGCGCCCGCCAGCCTCTGCTCCCGCTCGGCCTCGCTCAGCCGCAGGTCGAGCGGCACCGCCGCCACGCCCGCCAGCAGGCAGGCGTGGAGCGCGACCACGAAGTCCTCGCCGGGCGGCAACGCGATCGCCGCCCGCCGCACGCCGTGCAGCGCCCCCGCCCCAGCCATCGCGGCGTCGCATAGCTGGGCGTAGGTGAGGCTTCGCTCGAGCCCCTCGATCGCGACGCGGTCGGGCGCCCGGTCGGCGGCGGCGTGAATCCAGGACATCACGACCGACACGGTAGTCTCGCCCGCGTGCAGACGACTTGGCAGAGCGCCGGCGAGTACGAAGACATCCGGTACGAGACCGGGACCGGCGAGGACGCCGGCATCGCGAAGATCACGATCAACCGGCCCGAGGTCCGCAACGCTTTCCGGCCCGAGACCGTGGTCGAGCTCGCTGATGCGTTCACTCGAGCGCGTGAGGACCTCGACGTCGGCGTGATCATCCTCACGGGTGAGGGCCCGGATGCGTTCTGCTCGGGCGGAGACCAGCGCGTGCGCGGCTCGCGCGGGGGCTACGTGACCGGCGCCGATCCTGCCTCCGCGGGGCGACACGAGGCGGTCGGGCGGTTCGAGGTGACCGATCTGCACATCCAGATCCGCCGGCTGCCCAAGCCGGTGGTGGCGATGGTCGCCGGCTACGCGGTCGGCGGCGGCCACGTACTCCACGTCGTCTGCGACCTGACGATCGCCGCCGACAACGCTCGCTTCGGCCAGACCGGGCCAAGGGTCGGGTCGTTCGACGGCGGCTTCGGTGCGACCGTGCTCTCCCGCCTCGTCGGGCCCAAGAAGGCCAAGGAGATCTGGTTCCTGTGCCGGCAGTACGACGCCCAGGAGGCGCTCGCGATGGGGCTGGTCAACGCGGTGGTGCCGCTCGATCAGCTCGAGCAGGAGACCGTCAAGTGGTGCCGAGAGATGCTGGCGATGTCCCCGTTCGCGCTGCGGATGCTCAAGGCGAGCTTCAACGCCGACGAGGACGGTCTGTCGGGCATCCAGCAGCTTGCTCACGACGCGAACTTGCTCTTCTACATGAGCGAGGAGGCGCAGGAGGGGCGCAACGCCTACCTCGAGAAGCGCAGGCCCGACTTCTCGAAGTTCCCGCGCCGGGCGTGACGTGATGGCCGCGACGCGGTCGGCGACCAGGCCAAGCGGGGTGCGCATCTGGTTGATGGCGGCGCGCGTGCGGACGTTGCCGGCGGCGATCGCGCCCGTCCTCGTGGGGACCGCCCTGGCGGGCTTCCTCCACGTGTTCCACCCGCTTCGGTTCGTCGCGGCGCTCGTCGGCGCGATGTTCATCCAGATCGGGACCAACTTGTCCAACGACTACTCCGACGCGCGGCGCGGAGCCGACACCGAGGATCGCCTCGGGCCGGTGCGCGTGACTGCCGGAGGACTCGTGCCGCCCCGGCAGGTGCTGATCGCGACGTATCTGACGTTCGGCGTGGCGGTGCTCGCCGGCGTCTACCTCGTCGTCGTCGCGGGCTGGCAGCTCCTGCTGGTGGGTGCCGCCTCGATCCTCGCCGGGGTCCTCTACACCGGCGGCCCCAAGCCCTACGGCTACGAGGGCCTGGGGGAGCTGTTCGTGTTCCTGTTCTTCGGGATCGTCGCGGTCGCGGGGTCGTTCTTCGTGCAGGTCCAGCATCTGGACTGGGAGGCGTTCGCGCTCGCGGTGCCCGTCGGGCTGCTCGCGGCGGGGCTGTTGATGGTCAACAACATCCGCGACATCGACACCGACCGCCGCGCCAACAAGCGGACGCTCGCGGTGCGCCTCGGGCGTGACCGCGCCCGGTCGCTGTTCGCCGTGACCGTGTACCTGGCCTACGTGCTGGTGCCGGTCACATGGGCGTTCGGTCCGCTCGGGCCCTGGCTGCTGCTGGCGTGGCTGACCCTGCCGCTGGCCGCGCGGGTCGTGCGCGTGGTGCGCAACCGCACCGACGGGCTCTCGCTGAACGGCGCCCTGGCGCAGACCGGGATGCTCCAGCTCGCGTTCTGCACGCTGCTGGCCGCCGGTCTGCTGCTGAGCCGGTGAAGGTCGACATTCGATATCTATCGGCGGGCTTGCGCACGCCGTTTGTTACGGCGTCGGGGGCCCTGCGTGTTCACAAGCTGGTTCTGTTGCGGCTCGAAGACTCGGCCGGGAGGGTCGGGTTCGGTGAAGCGGTGCCGCTGCCCGAGTACAACGGCGTCAGCGTCGACGACGTGCGGGACGCGCTCGACGGATGCCGGTCGACGTTCGCGCGCGCCGCGCGGCTGGCTCGCGAAGAGTTGCTGGCGGAGTGCACCGAGCTCGCGGTCTTGCCGCCGGCGGTCGCGGCAATCGACTTGGCGCTGTGGGACCTCGAGGGACGGCGAACCGGGCAACCGGTGTGGCGGTTGCTCGGCGCGGGCGCCGCGCAGCCCGTCGAGGTCAACTACACGGTCACGGCTGGTGATCGCGCCGGTGCCGCGGCTCAGGCGAGCGAAGCTAAGGCGGCGGCCTTTCGCTGCGTCAAGGCGAAGGTCGGGATCGGCGACGACGCCGGCCGCCTGGCCGCGGTCAGGGCGGTGCTCGGACCCGACGTGGCGATCAGGCTCGACGCCAACGGGGCTTGGTCCGAAGAGGAAGCCGTCGCCGCGCTCCGCGTCCTTGCTCCGGTCGGGCTCGAGTTGTGCGAGGAGCCGGTCCGCGGCCTCGCCCAGACGCGCCGCGTCGCGGCCGCGACGAGCGTCCCGCTTGCGCTCGACGAGACCGCGTCCGCGATCGGGGCGCTCGAGGATCGCGTTTGCCAGGCCGTGTGTCTGAAGATCGCGAGCTTCGGCGGCATCACCGGCGTGGTGCAGGCGGCACGCCAGGCGCGCGCCTCGGGCTACGAGGTGTATTTCGCCTCGACGCTCGACGGGCCGCTCGGCATCGCGGCGGCGCTGCACGCGGCCGCGGCCGTCCGTCCCGAGCGCCCGTGCGGCCTCGCGACGCTGGCGCTGTTCGCCGATCGCGAGGATCCGCTGCCGGCGCGCGACGGGCGAATCGAGGTTCCGGAGGGCGCGGGCCTCGGCGACGGCCTCATTTCCTGGTACCAGACGGCGTAATCGGCGCTCATGTGACTGAGGTCACGCTTGGACGATCCGCCAGCGGGTATCAGTGTGAACCAAAGAAATTTCGTCTACGTACTAAAGGCGAAAGGCTCAGGTGACGACCATGTTGATCAACTGAGCAGCCGTTTATCGGACCGGGAGAATCCAAGATGAGTCCTCAACGTTCGCAGGCATACCGGCGGGTCATAAAGACCCTCGACGACATGGGCCCGAGCAAGCTGTTCGACTCCGAGCAGCAGCGGATCCGCTACGCCGCCGACAACCTCATCTTCAGCACCGACTTGAACACCGATGTCGAGGCTTGCGACGCCCTTGAGGACGTCGCCGCGCTGTGCCGCGCATTGGTGGAGAGCGGTCGCTGGGAGCAGGGCACCGCGATGCGCCTCGTAGACGATGTCTGCGAGTGCGGTCCGGTAGCTCCGATGCTGCTCCAGGCCGCCTAGCGCTCATTCACGGTGCAGGACTCTGCCGCGCGATCAGAGCCGCGACGGCTTCCGACGCCTCGAGATGCACGGCGTGACCCGCGCCTGGGATGACGCCGACGTCCGCCGTCGGTAGCGCCTGGGCCATATCGTTCGCGATCGCCGTGAACTTCGCGTCGCGCTCGCCGGCGATCAGCGTCGTGGACGGCCGAATCTCTGCTAGCCGGTCCCACAGCGACGGCAGCGCGCCGGTGCCGAGGCCGCGCAACGCGGCCGCGAGCCCCGCCGGCTGATTGCGCAGCCGGTCCGCATGGACGGCCGCTGCCACGGCCGGCGGTTGCCCCGCAAGCACGGGCGTCCGCGCCCAGCGCTGCTCGAACTCCTCGATGGTCATCCGCTCCACCTCGCCGGCGAGGCGGTCATCGGCGGCGCGACGCTCCGCGCGCTCGGCGGGGTCGGCGATCCCGGGGCTGGCTCCGATCAGGACCAACTGCTCGACTCGCCCGGCGAGCGCGGGCGCGAGTGCGGCGTGGAGCGCGATCCGCCCGCCCATCGAGTACCCGACGAGCGTGAAGCGCTCCGGAGCCTGTGCGGCCAGGTCGTCGAGCACCGCCTCCAGCGTGACCGGCTCTCGCCGGGACGCGGCGCCGTGCCCGCGGATGTCGGGCGCGAGCGCCCGGTAGCTTTCCGCCAGCGCCGCGACCACGGGGTCCCAGCTCGCTCCGGTGTGGGTGAAGCCGTGGAGGAGGACGACATCGCGCGCCATCAGATCCGCATCATGACCGTCACCGACACCTATCTGCTGCTGCGCGCCTTCTGCGACGAACTCGCCCGCAGCGGCATGGAGCACGCGTGCACCGCGCCGGGGTCGCGCTGCACCCCGATCGTTCTGACCCTCGCGCGCGAGCAGCGGATCCACACCTGGTCGCACATCGACGAGCGCTGCGCGGGATTCTTCGCGCTCGGCGCCGCCAAACGATCGGGGCGCCCGGTCGCGGTCACGTGCACGTCCGGCACGGCCGCCGCCAACCTGACGCCGGCGGTGATCGAGGCCCGTCACGCTCGGGTGCCGCTGATCGTGCTCACCGCCGACCGCCCGGCGGAGCTGCGCGACGTCGGCGCCGGCCAGACGATCGACCAGCTGAAGCTGTACGGCGACGCGGTCAAGTGGTTCTTCGAGGTCGGCGTCGACGAGGCCAGCTCGGCGACCCTGCGGTGGATGCGGACGCTCGCGTGTCGGGCCTACTGGACCGCGGCGGAGGGGCCGCCCGGGCCGGTCCACCTCAACTTCCCGCTCCACGAGCCGCTTGTGCTCGACCGCGGATCCGCGCTTCCCGAGGACGGCACCGGCCGCGCCGCGGGCCGCCCATACGTCGTCTTCGACAGCGCCCGGTCGAGCGCGCCGTCGGGCGGGACGCCCCCGGCCGGGCGGATCGTGATCGTCGCCGGCGCCGACCGCGACCCCGACTCGGCTCGGGAGCTGGCTCGCTTTGCCGCGCGGACCCGAATCCCGCTGCTTGCCGACCCGCTGTCCGGCGCGCGACGCGGGGAGGCCGCGATCGCGCATTACGACCTTCTGCTCCGCGACTCGGAGTTCGCGGCCACTCATCAGCCGCAGTTCGTGATCCGGACCGGCGATCTGCCGACCTCCAAGCCGCTGCGCGCGTGGCTGGCCGGGCTCGAGACCGCCCAGATCGCGATCGATCCCGACGGCACCTGGCACGACCCCGACGCCGTCGTCGGGATGCGGATCCAGGCCCCCTACCGGGCCCTCCTCGGCGACCAGGAGCTCCGCACCGACCCCGAGTGGTTCGCCTCGTGGCGCGCGGCCGATGACGCTGTCGCCGGCGCGATCGAACGGACACTCGGCGACGAGCCGCTCTCGGAGCCGCTCGTCGCCCGCTCGCTCGCGGCGTGGCTCCCGGGCGAGGCGACGCTGTTCGTCGCGTCGTCGATGCCGATCCGCGACGTCGAGGAGTTCGTCGCCGCCCGCGAGGATGGGCCGCGCGTGCTCTCCAACCGCGGGGCGAATGGGATCGACGGAACGGTCTCCTCCGCGTTCGGCGCCCGCGCGGCCGCGGCCGACGAGGGACCGGTCGTGCTGCTGATCGGCGACGTCGCGCTCGCCCACGACATCGGCGGGCTGCTCGCGGCCGTTCGGCTGCGGCTCCCCCTCACGATCGTGCTGCTGAACAACGACGGTGGCGGGATCTTCCACTTCCTCCCCGTCGCCGGCGAGACCGACGCGTTCGAGGAGCACGTCGCCACCCCCCACGGCCTCGACTTCGCACGCGCTGCAGCTCTGTACGGCTGCGGGTACGACCGCCCACAGACGCTGGCCGCTCTCCGCGACGCGGTCGAATCCTCAATCGCCGACGGCGCGACCACGATCATCGAGGTGCGGACCAACCGCGAAGAGAACCTCGCGCTCCACCGCCGCGTGGCGGAAGCGGCCCTCAACGCCACGCGCGGTCGTGTCTGACCGAGCCGGCTCGAGAAACGGTCATATATATCGACGTTTCTCGAGCCGGCTCGTCTCAGCCCGCCAGCACGGGCAGCAGAGCACCGAGTTTGACTTCGGTCTCGGCGAGCTCCGCCACCGGATCCGAGTCGCGCACGATCCCTCCGCCGGCGTACAGGTGCGCCACCCGGCCGCGCACCAAGGCGCACCGCAACGCGACACAGAACTCACCGTCCCCGGCGGCGTCGGTCCACCCCACGGCCCCGGCGTACCAGCCGCGGTCGAGCCCTTCGAGCGCCGGGATCAGCGGCGCCGCGACCTCCAACGGCTCGCCGCCGACCGCCGGCGTCGGGTGGAGCACGCCGGCGAGGTCGATCGCGCTCAGGGGTACGGCCAATTGCGCCCGGATCGGCGTGCCCAGATGGATGATGTTGGCGACCCGCACGAGCGCCGGCTCGGGCGCGGCCGTCACCCACACCGAGTGAGGCCGGAGCGCGCGGGCGATGCGGCGCATGACGATCTCGTTCTCCTCGCGGTCCTTGTCGCTCTGGAGCAACTGCTCGCCGAGGTGTTCGTCGACGGCCGGGTCGGCGCTCCGCCGCGAGGACCCGGCGAGCGCGACCGTGCTGGCGCGCTGGCCGTCGCGACGGACGAGCAGCTCGGGGCTGGCGGCGATGAACGCGCCGTCACCGCGACCGACGGCGAACACGTAGCACGACGGGAACGCCTCGCGGAGCAGCCCGAGCACGGCGCCGATGTCGTGATCGAGCGGGGCGTGGACCTCCACCTCGCGCGCGAGCACGATCTTCTCGAGCTCGCCGGCGCGAATCCGCTGCACCGCCCGCGCCACCGCCTCCTCGTAGTGCGACGGGGGCATCGGGCTGAGCACCTTGTACTCCCCCGCTGGCGCCGGGTCGAGCATCGGCAGCGGCTCCGTGCGCAGCTCCGACAGACGCGCCGCCACGCGCGCCTCGAGATCCGACGCGACGTCATCCGGGGCCACCTCGACGTTCACGGTCAGCGCCACCCGGTCGCCGCTCCGCGCCAGCGACAGCTCCGGCACCACCAGCGAGGCCGGGGCGAAGCCGTCCCACCGCGGCGACGCACCCCCGTCGGGCGCGAACGCAAAACCGCCGAGCGCGAGTAGCCCCGAGCCGCCGGGCCCGTCGGGGGCGTCCGCCAGCGCCGCCGCGGCCACCGCCGACCAGCGCTTGGCCACCGTCGCGAAGCGGTCCTCGCCGCGCGCCTCGAGCGTCCGCACCGACCCGATCGCCGCCACCGCGTAACCGTCGCGATCGGGTTGCTCCAGGCAGAACCACGGTTCGCCGGGGCGCCGCGACGCGACGGCCACCGCGGTCGGGTCGACGCCGGGGTCGACCCGACAGGTCACGCTGGCGAGCTCCGGCATGCCGGTGGCGCGGGCGCGGCGGAGCGCCGCTTCGAGCCTGCGCTCGAGTCGCGCCGCGCTGTCGGCGTCGAGCCAGCTCCACGCCGGCGAGAGGCCGGGCACGGACCGAATCATTCGCGGAGCCTAGTGGACCCGTCCGCAGGTCATACGGCCGAGCCCACTAGCGTTCCGCGGGAGGGCCTTCGGCCGCCAGCACCCGCGGGCCAGCCGCTTCCAGCTCGGTCCACGGAGTCGGCCAGTGCCTAGGTCCCTCCCATTTCTACCATGACTACCGCGAGCGCCACCGAATTTCGGTGCGTCAGGCTAAGTTCGAGACGACCGGCGCCGCGGCGGCGCGCGAGCTGCGCCGCCGCTCCGCTGAGGCGCAGGCACGGCCGCCCGTCGGCATCTCGCTCGACGCCGATCGAGTCCCACGGGAGCGCACCGTCGGCGCCACCGAGCGCCTTGACCGTTGCTTCCTTGGCGGCGAACCGCCCCGCCAGGCAGCGGGGATCGGACCCGCACTCGCGTCGCTCCGCCTCGGTGTAGATCCGCTCCAGGTAGCGCTCACCGTGCGCGGCGAGCGAGTCGCGGACCTCGTCGACCCGGACGAGGTCGATCCCGACCCGAAGTGCGCGGTGCTCGTCTACGTCTCGGCGCGTCCGCGCGCGATCGCGATCTCGCCGGTCCTCGCCATCTCGATCAGCCCGAACGGCCGGACCAGCGCCTCGAACGCGTCGACCTTGTCGCAGGTACCCGTCAGCTCCACAACGACCGAGCGCTTGGTCACGTCGACGACCTTGCCGCGGAAGATCTCGCAGATCTGCATGACCTCGGTCCGGCTGGCGCCGTCGGCTGAGATCTTGAACATGGCGAGCTCGCGCGCGAGCGTCTCGCGCGGTTCGAGGTCCCGGATCTTGAGCACGTTGACGAGCTTGTGCAGCTGCTTGGTGACCTGATCGATCGGGTGCAGGGCGCCGTCGAGCGTCAGCGTGATTCGCGAGATGCGCTCGTCGTCGGTGGGCCCGACCGCGAGCGTGTCGATGTTGAACCCGCGGCGCGCGAACAACCCCGCGATCCTGGTCAGGACACCGGGCTTGTTCTCGACGAGGATCGACAGCACGTGCTTGCGGCCGGTACGCAGGCCGACGGCTGCCTCCAGGTCGTCGAGGGACAGAAGCTCTTTCGTTGCCGGTTCGCCCATGGCTCAGCCCACCATGTTCCGCGCGGGCTGGCCCGCCGGGATCATCGGATACGTGTTCTCCTCGCGCGTCACGCGGACGTCGACGAGCACCGGGCCCTCGGTGGCGAGCGCCTCTTTCATGTCGTCGACGAGCGTGGTCTTGTCCTGCAGCCGGATGCCGGTCGCGCCGTAAGCCTCGGCGAGCTTGACGAAGTCGGGCCACTGCCCCATGTCGACCTGGCTGTAGCGCTTGTCCCAGAACAGCTCCTGCCACTGACGGACCATTCCGAGGTAGCCGTTGTTCATGATGAACACCTTGATCGCGATTCCCTCCTGGGCGCACGTCGCGAGCTCCTGCATGTTCATCTGGACCGAGCCGTCGCCGGCGATGCAGACGACCGTCTGATCCGGGCAGCCGACCTTCGCGCCCATCGCCGCCGGGAGGCCGAAGCCCATCGTGCCGAGGCCGCCCGAGTTGATCCACCGGCGCGGCCTGGCGAAGTGGTAGTACTGCGCAGCCCACATCTGATGCTGGCCGACGTCGCTGGTGATGATCGCGTCCCCGCCGGTCGCCTCGTACAGCGACTGGATCATGAATTGCGGCTTGATCTCGGAATCGGTCGAGTCCTCGTAGCGGAGCGGGTGGCGCTCCTGCCACACGCGGATCCGCGACCACCACTCCTCGAGCCGCCCCGGCTCGTCCGCCACCGCGCGGTACTCGGCGGTCAGCCGCGGCAGGATGTTCTTCGCGTCGCCGACGATCGGGATGTGCGCCGGGACGTTCTTCGAGATCTCGGCCGGGTCGATGTCGATGTGGATGAACTTGGCGCGCGGCGCGAACTCCGACAGCTTGCCGGTGACGCGGTCGTCGAACCGCGCGCCGATGGCGCAGATCAGGTCCGCCTCGTCCATCGCGTAGTTCGCGGCGCGGGTTCCGTGCATCCCGAGCATCCCGAGCCACTGGTCGTGCGGCGCCGGGAACGCGCCCAGGCCCATCACCGTGCACGTCACCGGGAACCGGTCGGCGGTCGCGAGCTCGGTCAGCTCGGCCGCCGCGTTCGACGCGGTGACGCCGCCGCCGGCGTAGATGATCGGGCGCCGCGCGTTCGCGAGCGCCTTCGCGGCGATCCGGATCTGCTTCTGGTTGCCCTCCGTCGTGGGCTGATAGCCGGGGAGGCGCACGTCGCTGACCGGCTCGTACGGGATGTCGGCGCGGCTCAGATCCTGCGGGATATCGACCACGACCGGACCGGGCCGTCCGGTCCGCGCGATGTGGAACGCCTCGTGGATCGAGCGCGGGATCTCGAGCGGGTGCTGGATCATGAAGCTGTGCTTGACGACCGGCATCGTGATGCCGATCGTGTCGGCCTCCTGGAACCCGTCGGTGCCGAGCAGCTCGGTCCGCACCTGGCCGGTGATGAACACGACCGGGACCGAGTCCATCATCGCGTCGCAGATTGGGGTGATCAGGTTGGTCGCACCTGGGCCACTCGTGGCCAGCGACACGCCGACCTTGCCGGTTGCCTTCGCGTACCCCTCGGCCGCGTGGCCGCCGCCGGCCTCGTGGCGCACGAGGATGTGGCGGATCCCGGCGTCGTAGAACGCGTCGTAAGTGGGAAGGTTGGCGCCGCCGGGGAGGCCGAATACGACGTCCACACCCTCGGCCTTCAAGCATTCCATCAGGGCGTCGACTGCACGCATAACTTTCGCCTCCTCTCGGCAAATCGTTTTTGAGTATGCGCAACCGCTGGCGCGGGGGCGCCGGGCCAGTCTAACAACGGCTTTCGGCTTCACAAGTGGGCCTCGCGCGCCCCCTGAGTCGCCCCGCCGGCCGTCTAGATCATGAGGATCGAGTCGAGATGCGACCTGGCACTCCTTGCCGACATCTGCGCGCCTGCTACGTCTGCGGACGCCCGGCGATCGCCGCCTCAGGCGCGATCGCGACGTCAGGAAATTCGAGCTCCTCGCCGCATTTGACGCAGACGGCATCGTGGAGCTTGATCACCCGACCGCAGCCGGGGCACTGGCGCCGCAGTTCGCGGTTATCCCAGCGGTAGCAGACCGCAGCCATCAGCCCGATGAACGGGACGGCCCCCGAGATCAAGAACCAGAGTACGAACGAACTGCCCTTTATCCGGCCGACGATCCCGCCCGCCAGGCCGAAAAAGAACACGATAACGACAAAGCCCATGCCAGCCATGGGCCTGGCCTCACCACACGAGCGTCTTGACCGCCCAGAGGACCGCCGCGACGACCGCGATGATCAAAATCGTCCCGAAAATCCAGGTCACGAAGCCGATGACGAGCTTGAGCGCCAATACGACAGCGACGACCAGTACCAGACCGGCCGCGGCCTTCCGAACGACCGTGGGTTTGCGAGACCGATGACCCTCGATTTGACTATCCATGCGCTTAAGCGTACTCCTGCGCCAGCACGGATCCCGAAGGACTCGCTAAGAAGCCCGGCGGCGTCAGTCGTAAGTGCGTTTTAGGTGTTCGAACCGGGAGGCGCCTGCGGCCGACGGCGGGTCGAAGCGCAGCCGGGCGATCCGGTAGCGACGCACCGGCGCCGCGTCGCGCGAGGACGGAGGGGTGCGGCGGTCCGCCACGAGCAAGACTTTGGAGGCTGTAACTGAACGGGTCATGGCCAGAATGATCGGCCTCCCGGACCGGTCCCACATTGGCCCTGGGGACAAACATCGCTCGCGGCGATGCGCCCCGAGGCCCGCGCCGGCCCGGCGCTCGGATCAGCGACGCAGGCGGGCGTCGGCCGCCGCAACGTCCAATGCCTCCCGCGCCACCGGGGCCAGCCGCCGGCGGACCCGCCAACGCGCCCCTGAGAACGACAGGTTCGCGACGGTCGCGAACCCGGCCTCGTCGGTGCGCAGCGCGAGCAGCAGGTGGGCGATCCGGTCGCTCGGAGGGAGCGACGCGTCGGGGACCTTCACGCAGTAGCAGTTGACCCGCCGGCCGCCCGGCCGGACTAGCAGCGCACCTGCCTGCCCGAGCAGCCACACGCCGAGCCGTCCTCGCTCGAACGCGACGCCCGTACTCGCCGCCAGTTCCCGTGCGCGATGGTCGAGCAGGTCCCCGAGCAGGCCCATGGCGACGCGTTCGGCGGTCGCCGACGCCTCAGCCGAAGCGTCAGCCGAAGTACCGTGGCGCGCTTGCCTCGGGCGCAGGACCTTCGCTCCGCGCGCCGCGTACAGCTCGGGAATCGCCCACGCGTGGATCACCAGCACGAGCGACACCGGCGCCAGGATCGGCGCCAGCAGGGTAAGCGCGACGGCGCCGCCGATGAACGGCACCGTGTGGGCGACGGTCGTCGCCGTCCACAGGCGCCCCGTCCGTTTCAGTCGCTGATCGCTCGCCCTCGGACGCCAATGGACGCGGGCAAGCTCCGGAAGGACCTCCGCGCTCGTGGCTACCCGCCGGCGATCGGCCTGCGCAGGATCACGAGCGACGCGTCGGCGGGCAGCTCCCGCACCTGTTCCGCCTGCCCCTCCCCCGTCGACACGACCGCGTAGTAGCCGTTGTCCAGTTCGGCGCGAAACGCGAGGACCGCCGCCTCGGTCGCCTGCGAGTCGCCGGCGGTCCATTCAGCGACGGTGGTGTGACCGGTGTCGTCCATACGGACCAGTCGGGACATGCGGGACCTCCTCGGAAGTAGCGGCGACCCTCAATCGTACGCCCGCGTGCGCCACTCGAAAGATCAGCCTTTCGTAAGATCCGCACGCGATCACGAACATTGTCGAGGTTTGCCGCTCGCTGTGTTATGTTGTAAACGCACAAAAGGCAGAGCATCGCGGGTCGTTTGGTAGGGACCGGAGGCGCGCATAGGCGGGTGCTCGTTTTCTATTACTAGGGGAACCGGATAGGGACATCGCAGTGACGCCTACGCCTGCCGCATCGCACGTCGACCAGTCTGGGACGCTTCTGGACCAGTCGGGGACGCTCCCGTTCACGCGGTCGACCGGAGATTTCGTCGGCGGCGAGGTCGCGCGACTGCTCGACCCTCCAAGCTGGGCCAGGGTGCGGCTGCTGGTGGACGTCGTCGTCCTGTACCTGGCGTCGAGCGCTGCGCTGTTCGCGGATCCAAAGATCAGCGGCGCGGTCGCCAGCCGCTGGCTGGCTGCAATCTTCCCGCTGATCGTGCTCGGGTTCCTGTACGCGAGCAAGGGCAAGGACGACCGCCTGGGCAGATCGCTGGTCGACTCGACCACGCACGTGCTCGGGGTCGTGTCGCTCGCTGCGATGCTGACGATCGCCCTCGCCTCGATCGCTGGGGCTACGCACCCGGTCGGCATGGCGGTCCGGCTGTGGCTCTTCGGCGGTGTGTACCTGGCGCTGGCGCGCGCCGTCCTGCTCTCGGTCCGCCGACAGGCGATCCGGACCAGGGCGTTCGCGACCCCGACACTGATCGTGGGTGCGGGGCAGGTCGGGGGGCACCTGGTCAAGCGCCTTTCGAGCGATCCCACGTACGGGCTGCGCCCGATCGGATACCTCGACGACGATCCGCTCCTGAGCATGCGCCCCGCCGGTCGCGAGTCGCTCCCGATCCTCGGCGGGCCCCACGAACTCGCGGCGGCCGTGGAGCGAACCGCCGCGCGTCACGTGATCCTCGCGTTCTCTACCGAGCCCGACCACGTCCTGGTCGCCCGCGTCAGGGAGTGCGAGCGCCTTGGGGTCGGCGTCTCGCTGGTCCCCCGGCTTTACGAGTCGATCAACGACCGCACGACGCTAGACCATGTCGGCGGGCTGCCGCTGATGACGCTGCACCCGACCGACCCGCGCGGCTGGCAATTCATGGTCAAGCACGCGTTCGACCGCGCGTTCGCGTTCGCCGCGGTCGTCCTGCTCAGTCCGGTGCTGATCGCGTGCGCCCTAGCGGTGCGACTGAACTCACCGGGCCCGATCCTGTTCCGCCAGCGGCGGGTCGGCCGGGACGGGCGCGAGTTCGAGGTGCTGAAGTTCCGGACGATGCGGGAGAGCACCGTCGAGACCGGATTCGAGCTTCCCGATGGAGTGGCGCCCGGCGGGATCGAGGGCGAGGACCGTCGGACACGCGTAGGCCGGACCCTACGCGACTTCTCGCTTGATGAGCTTCCGCAGCTGATCAACGTGCTGCGCGGCGACATGAGCCTGGTCGGGCCTCGGCCCGAACGCCCCGAGTACGTCGAGCGGTTCGCCCGCGACGTGACCCGCTACCAGGACCGCCATCGTGTGAAGTCCGGCATCACGGGGTGGGCCCAGGTGAACGGACTGCGCGGACAGACCTCGATCGCCGACCGGGTCGAATGGGACAACTACTACATCCAGAACTGGTCGTTACGACTGGATCTGCGGATCGCGGTGTTGACGGTCGCCGAGATGCTTCGGTTTCGTGACAGTGCGACCAGTCGACCCGGGTATCCGAAAGCCGCCGATTCCTCCCCCGCACCATCCCCCTGCGAGAGCTCTCGACGGTCCGACCGGCAGCCTGCCGGTCGACCGTGACGCCGCGGGGCAGCCACATCGCAGCGCTAGCACAGCTCCCCACCGGAATGCGCCACGCAGCTACGCGCACGCGCGTTCTGTTCATGATCGACTACGCCTTGTCAACCGGCGGCGCAGAGCGGCTCGCGGTAGGTCTCGCCACGCATTTGCCACAGGACCGCTTCGAGCCGTGGATGTGCGTGACCCGCAAATCCGACACTGGTGCATCGTCGGCCCTCGCTAATGCCGGGGTGCGGCATCTGACGCTCGGACGGACGGCAAAATGGGATGTTCACCGTCTCGGCACGCTCGCGCGCGTCCTGCGAGCCCAGCGGTTCGACGTTCTCCACACTCACAAGTTCGGCTCGAATCTGTGGGGCACGCTGATCGGCAGCGTGTGCGGGATTCCGGCGATCGTCGCCCACGAGCACAGCTGGTCGTACGAGGGCAATCCGCCGCGAGCGTGGCTCGACGGGCACGTGATCGGACGGCTCGCCACGCGGTTCGTTGCCGTGTCCCGTGCCGACGCAGACCGGATGATCAGCAAGGAGGGGGTCAGCGCCGACAAGGTCACGGTGATCCCGAACGGTTACATTCCAAGCTCGACCAGCTCCGAGTGCGACGTGCGCGCCGCGCTCGGTTTGGACGCGAAGGCCCTTGTGATCGGCATCGCCGCGGTGCTGCGACCCGAGAAGCGCATCGACCTGTTGCTCGCCGCCCACGCCCGGGTGAGGTCGGTGCTGCCCGAGGCACGGCTCGTGATCGCGGGCGACGGAGAATGCCGGCCGGCTCTTGAGCGTCAGGCACGCGACCTCCGGCTCGACGGCGCCGTCCACTTCCTCGGGGCCCGCACAGACGTCGACAGCGTGCTCCGCGCGGCGGACGTCGGGGCCCTGTCATCGGACCGTGAAGGGTCGCCATTGCTCGTGTTCGAGTGCATGGCCAACGAGACGCCGCTGGTCGCCACCGCCGTCGGCGGCGTGCCAGACGCGGTCGAGCACGGGCGGACCGGTCTGCTCGTCCCCCGACGGGACCCCGATGCACTGGCGCAAGCCCTGATCAGCCTGCTCACCGATCCCGAGCGCCGAGCTCGCATGGCCGCTGCCGCTAAGAACGCGCTTCGCGGCTACACGATCGACGCCACCGCGGCGCGCTTCGCAGCCCTGTACGACAGCCTCGTGCCCTCGGGACGATGACCGCATTCTTCGCGCGGTCAGCCGCGAGCACGCCATTGGTCCTCTGCTATCACGCGATCAGCCCTCGCTGGTCGGCAGGCCTGTCGGTGACGCCGGAGGCGTTCGAGCGCCAAGTCACCAACCTGGTCCGCAGAGGCTGGGCCGCGGCCACCTTCACCGACGCCGTCCGCCAACCGCCGTCGACCAAGACCATGGTGATCACGTTCGACGACGCCTTCGCCTCGGTCAAGACCTACGCCCAGCCGGTGCTCAGCCACCTGGGTGTCAGTGCCACCGTGTTCGCTCCCACCGATTACGTCTCCAGGCAGGCGCCCCTCGCCTGGGCGGGGCTCGACCAATGGGAGAACGGCCCCGATACCGAGGAGCTCACCCCGATGAGCTGGGACGATCTTGGCGAGCTCGCGGCGCTCGGCTGGGAGATCGGCTCGCACTCACGGACGCATCCGTGGCTGACCGCCCTGGGCGACGACGCGTTGGTCAGGGAGCTGCAGGGCTCCCGCGAGGAATGCGCCGCGCGGATCGGAGGCCCGGTGACTTCGATCGCCTATCCGTATGGTGACGTCGACGATAGGGTCGCGGCGCACGCACAGCAGGCCGGCTACCAGGCTGGCGCCGCACTCGAATGGCCGTCCGCACAGCTCAACCAGTACCGGTACCCCAGGATCGGTGTGTACCGGCAGGACTCCTGGCCGCGCTTTCGGCTCAAGGTCGGTCGCTGGTCCCGATCCCCGTTCGCGGCGAGGCTCATAGCGTGGCGCATGGCGAACGCCCATCGCTCCTGACAGAGCACCACACGGTGCGACGAGGATTCCCGTGAAAGCGTTGAGGCTCGCCGTGTACTGCGACTTCTCCTATCGCGCCCTGGACGACTCGGTTTACGCGGAGGCCTCGTTCAGCCGCTTCGTGGAAGGGTTGGCTCCTCACTGCGAGCGGCTGGTCGTTCTCGGACGCCTGGACCCCGGCCGCGAGCGTTTTCCCTACCGGCTGCGAGCGGCCGAGTTCGTCCCCCTCCCCTACTACCGCAGCGGGGCGGACCTCGGTGAGGTGCTGCGAGCGATTCCGGTCGCCATCCGCCGGTTCTGGCGGGTCTTGGACGACGTCGATGTGGTCTGGATCCTTGGCCCCAATCCACCGCAGGCGCCGCTGTTCGCGATCCTCGGGATCCTGCGCCGGCGAAGAGTCGTTCTGGGCGTGCGGCAAAACCTCCCCGCGCTGATCCGCCATCGTCGTCGCGGCAAACCGCTGGTCATCGGCGCTGCGTACCTCCTGGAGTGGGTTTTTCACGTCCTCTCCCGGTTCGTGCCGGTCGTCGTCGTCGGCGAGGACCTGGCTCGTCGCTACCGCGGCGCCAAGTCGATCCTCAGCCTATACGTGTCGTTGTTGGCGGAATCCGACCTGATCGGCCACGATGAGCGTCGCTGCTACGGCGGCGAGGGGCTCGTCGCGCTCAGCGTAGGTCGTCTCGATCCGGAGAAGAACCCCCTGCTGCTGGTCGACGTCCTCGGGCGCGCGCTGCAGGCGGATCCACGCTGGCACCTGCACGTCTGCGGAGACGGCGTGCTGGCGGGCGCGCTGGCCGAGCGCGCGACCCATATGGGCGTCGGACATCGCCTGGTCCAGCACGGGTACGTCCCGATCGATTCCGGGCTGTGGGATCTCTATCGGACGGCGCACGTTCTGCTTCACGTCTCGATGACTGAAGGGGCGCCACAGGTGATCCTCGAGGCCTTCGCTGCGCGTCTACCCGTGGTGGCGACCGCCGTTGGAGGCGTCCGTGATCTGGTTGCGCAGCGTGGCCTCCTGGTCCCTCCAGGCGATCCAGACGCCGCCGCCACGGCCCTCGCCCGGATAGTGGGCGATGCAGATCTGCGCGATCGACTTGTCGAGTCGGGCCACCGGACCGCCGCGTACCACACGCTGCAGGCCGAGTGCCGCCGCCTCGCCGACTTCCTCGGGATGTCCCCGAACTCCGAAGGTGGATGACCCGCAGACCGAAGGCGCGCCAGCGCCGGCCCAACGCTTGCTGGATCGCTCCGGGCGCCCCGCGTCGGCTAGGTTGTCCAGCATGACCGACGCGATCGGGACGGGCCACGACCGCGCGGAGGATGCGATCGAGTGCTCGGTGCTCGTGCCAGTGCTCGACGAGGAGCGCTACCTCGAGCAGACCGTAGCCGCGATGCGCGATCAGGACTTCTCCGGCCCGATCGAGTTCCTGTTCGCCGACGGTGGCTCGCAGGACCGCACGCGCGAAATCCTCGAACGCCTCGCGTCGACCGACCCGCGGATCCGTGTCTTCGACAACCCCAACCGCTACGCCTCCAGCGGACTCAACGTTGCGCTGCGGCACTCACGTGGGCACTGGGTAGTGCGGATGGACGCCCATACCCTGTACCCGGCGGACTACGTCGCGCGCGGCATCGCGCGCCTGCAGCGCAACGGGACTCGGTGGGTCAGTGGCCCACAAGTTCCGAAGGGGCGCGGCCCCGTATCGCGCGCCGTCTCCCTGGCGCTGGGGTCGAAGCTCGGCCGCGGCGGGTCGCGCAAGTGGGGTGGCCGTGGCCTCCGGCGCGGCGAGGAGTACGAGCTCGATGCCGGCGTGTTCGGGGGCGTCTGGGAGCGCGCGACGCTGCTCGAGTACGGCGGCTGGGATGAACGCTCATCGCCCAACGAGGACTCCGAGCTGGCGGCGAGGTTCCTGGCGCGCGGTGAGCGCCTGATCTGCGTCCGGGCGATGGCCGCCGACTACTTCCCTCGCGATTCGCTGTCGGGGCTCTGGCGACAGTATCGGCGCTACGGCGAGTACCGAACCAGGACAGCCGCTCGTCATCCTCAAACGATGAGACGATCCCACCTGCTATCGCCGGCGCTCGTGCTCGTTGCCGCAGCCGCCGGATCTGGTCCGCGCCGCACGCGTCGGCCAGCGCGCTTGGGTCTGTGCGCCTACGCAGGCGTCCTGGTGGCGGAGGGCGCTCGCTCGCTCCCCCACGCCCGGCCCCGCAGCGACGCCCTGCTGGTCCCCGTGGTGCTAATCATCATGCATGTCGCCTTTGGCGTGGGCACACTCGTCGGAGCGGCGCAGAACGGCGTGCCGATTGCGGCGCTTGCCTCCGCTGCGGGGCTGGACACACTCGCCGACTCGCTGACTTCGCCGCCCGAGCCGGTATTCGCCCCGTCGCTCAACGCCCAGCGCTGAGCAGCGTTACGCGCTGGGCTGAGCCTGGTAACGCGCAGCGTTGAGGGTCGCGCCAAGCTCGCGCCGACAGGTCCTGTACGCCAGTTGGAGCTTTGACGAGTGCTTCCCACCTCGAATCTGTGCAAGAGGCACAGTTCGGAACGCGTCGACGGATCATGGGGAAGCACTCACCTGGGTCGGTACCCCGGCCCCGCGGTATCTGCTGCAGGTAACACCCAAAAAAGGAGAGGGTCATTTTGCTGACGCTGTGCAAGTGCCCCAATCCTCCTCGAAGCTCCTCATAAGTGGCCATCACGCTAGCCATATGTCCATCGGCCCTAAAGCGACTGCGGCTTCGTGCCGATCCGCGAACTATCGACTCCTGCGCGCGTCAGCCCGACAGGTGATGCCGTACGCCGAACAAGAGAGACCGGAGACTCTCCTGTACAGCCCCCTCAACCGTTCCGTGACCGATGTTCACCCGTTGCATTGTGACTCGGTGCTCGGATGGCTAACTCGCCTGACGATCGTCCTCCTCGGTCTCGCAGTTGGCCTCGGGGCCGCAGCGGCGCGCGTGCAGGCCAGGACCGATTCGGAACGCCCCGGACTCCGCCGGCTGATGATGGATACAACACATATCGACACCTGGGCGTACGACGACGGGTGCAATGGCGGCAGCGGAGCCCGGCCGGTGCTCGTGCGCAAGTGGGTGACGTTTGCCGAGAGCAACTGCGGGCCGCAGGCGACCAAGGCACAAGCCGATTGCCATGCGAACGGAATGACTTACTGCTTGGTGATGCAGTATCTCGACACCAACTGGAACTTCACCGAGGATCCGATGCCGGTAGCGAGCGCGGCCTCGGGTGACCTGTGGCTACACGCTCCCACACCGCAGCCGTTCAGCGACATCTACACCAGTAGTCTCGGCGGCGGCCGCCTCATGAACCAATCCAGCCCCGCGGTCCGTTCGTTTTTCCAGTCCTTCGTTCGCGCGAACTACAACGCCGATGACGGGCTGCTGATGGACTGGCAGAGTCCGAGCCTGTCGCAGGAACTGTATTACTCGACGTGTGGCTGCTCGAGCACGGTTGAGCTCCCCACCGACAAGATGCTACGAGCCGCGCACAACGAGATGGCCGCGGCGATGACACATCGCGACGGCGCCCCGTTCATTCAGGCAGATAACTCCCTGCCTCCGAATCCTGACCTCCCACAGGGACTCCAGATGCTGGACCCTGCGACGGGGGTCGACGGATGGGTGGCCGAGGGGGCTCCGGAGGATGACGGCACCCTCGATCGGTATTACTCGACGCTGCTCGATCAGATGGCGTACATAACCACGCGAACCAAGGGCTTCATCACCTTGCTGTCCTACGGCGCCGCCGGAGCCGGATATCAACCGCAGGCTCGTCGTGTCCAGGAGGCGACCGTGCTGCTGGGCTTCAAGCCCGAGCAGGTCGTCGACTGGGCGGACCTCGAGAGCGGCAGCCCCCGCTTGGCGGTATGGCCCGAGGAGGGCATCTATCCGACGGATCCGGTGCAGTCGATGGGAGCTCCGGGTGGTCGCGGTTGCCTGGCCGGAGCCGGTGTCGTGTGCGCTCGCGGTGGCCACAACGGCGTGCAGATCGCCCCCGGGGTCTACCGCCGCGTGTTTCGTGTCTGCTACAGCCGGCGAATCGCGTTCGGCGCGTGCGCGGCGATCGTGAACACCACCGGCAGTCCGGTGGTGGTCCGCTCCTCCTGGCTGAGCGGAGTCACGTTCGCTCATCGGATCGCGTTCGTGGGTGGGGATGTCCAGTCCGGAGGGACGATTCGCGTCAAAGGCTCGCCATTCCGTGCCGGCACGACGGTCGTGGGGCCGCAGGACGCGATGCTGCTGTCGGGGTGAGGAGCGCCGCTCCCTAGCAATCCGGACCGCCCGCGCGGTCACCCGTCCAGGTGCTCGGAGCGTCGGCT
Organism: uncultured Solirubrobacterales bacterium; assembly: GCA_963701945.1. Lineage (GTDB taxonomy): Bacteria > Actinomycetota > Thermoleophilia > Solirubrobacterales > Solirubrobacteraceae > Palsa-465. The sequence continues at coordinate 105,666 of CAVPBV010000012.1, forward strand.
GGCGGGTGGGTCTCGGGCGATAGCCGAGCGCAACCCCGCCGCGACCGACCGCAGCTCCTTGGGCGAGAGCTCGCGGGTGATCAGCAGAACCGCCGCGTAGGCAAGCCCGCCGGCGGACAGCCCGATGATCCACTGGAGGGCGGCGAGGTGGTCGACGCCCACGGCGATGAGCGGCAATGTCATCGCGCCGGCGGCCATCAGCGTGCGGAGAACGGACCAGGCCAGCCTCCGCAGGTCTACCGTGATCAGGTGACTGCAGATCCACAGGTGAGCCGACACGTACACGACGACGATGATGTCGTCCCCGATCGCGGCGCCGATCAGCCCCACCGCCCGGATCAGAATGTAAATGGACCAGAATCCGAGGACGAGCGTCCCGAGCACCACGACGATTCGACGACGTCCCTCGCCCAGGTAGGTCACCGTGGTCGAGATCAACGCGGCCGGCGGCGATACGAACGCGACCACCGTCAACACGCGCAAGATCTGAATCGAGCTGCCGTAGCCGGGGCCGAGGAGCAGCGCCACGATCGGCCCGGCCCAGACGAGCATCGGCGCGATCACCAGGCCTTGGACGATCACCAGGTAGCGTATTCCCTGGCTGAACAGCCGGGTGTCGGGCGCGCCGCCGCCGAGCGACAGCCGTGGCGCCACCCCGCCAGCGACGGCGATTCCCAGATAGCCCAGGACCACGAGGATCCGCCAGACGGCGCTGAAGGCGCCGACCGCGGCCGAGCTGAGCAGCACGCCGATCAGCAGCACATCCACCTGCGCGAGCGCGCTGAAGCTAAGGTCGACCACGAACATCACGCCGGCATACCTCATCAGCGTCCGCCGGCTCAAACGCGACCGGACCACGCTGCTGCCGCCACGCCCAAGCAACCGCAGCGTCATGACCAGCCCAACCGCGGCGCCGACCCCGTAACCGACCGCCCGGCCGAGCGTCGCCCCGGCGGCTCCGGCTCCGGCCAGCACCAGCGATGCGCTCGCGACCGTCTCGACGGAGCTCTCGGTCAACGCCATCCACAGCCCGAGCCGCGCCTGGCGAACCGACGTCCCGACCGACGTGAGGAAGCCGAACATCGCCTGCCCGGCGACGGCAATGGCCGCCCAGCGCAGCGGCCAGGTGAGCTCGGGCTCTCCGAACGCATCGGCGACTACCCCGGCGGCCGCGAAAAGGGCAACCGCGGCAACCGCCGCGGCCGGCGCCTGAAGCCTCAAGCCGAACCCCAGGATTGCGCGGACCTGTCCGAGGTCGCCTCGATGGTCCGCGAGGAATCGCCCGACCGCAGTCGGAAGGCCCAGGCCCGCCGGCAGCAGGAGCAGGCCGGCGATGCTGATCGCGAGCGCGTAAAGCCCGTAGCCCGACGGGCCGAGGGCCCGGACGAGGTACAGCGTCAGCGCTCCGGTGAACACCAACCCCACGAGTTGAGTGGCGAACTGCAGGACCGTATTGCGAACGGCTCCGGCGTCCGGCACCCCCTCCCCGTCGGCGTCGCCGCCGCGGGCGGACGGGCGCCCAGCTAGATCCGAGGCGGACAGGCTGCGTTCGGAGCCATCGGTCAAGAAGCGTCGCTCCGCCCGGCCGATCGCGCGCCCCGACGCTCGCGCCAGCGGCGCCCCGCCACCTTCCAGTGGGCGAGCGTCCGCGGGCCTATCAGCCCGAGCGTCAGAGTGGCCGCCAGCTTCGGGCCGCCTGCGCCTGCTCTGGCGGCAGACCAGGTGTATCTGACTCCTGCCCGGCGGTCACCGGCGAGGAACGACTCAAGCGCGGCGCTGTTCAACAACCACGTGCGGTAGTGCGGCGCGTGGCGCGCCAGCTCGACTCCGTGCTCGGACAGCATCGTCACGGCCATCCACCGCACGTCGGGCGCCTCGTCGAGGAGTCGCGCAAGCCACCGGCCGCTCGCGTCACGGGTCGCGCTGTTGACCGCGTCCCCGTGCTCGGCTCCGAGGACGTCTGAGACCCACAGGCTCACCTCTCGGCGGGCGAGGTCGAGCTCCCACAGCGGCTCGACCGAGCCTCGCCGGTCGCTGAAATAGTTGCTCATCTCGAACACGGACCGGTGCATGCAGTGACCGGCGTCGGAGCTCCCCCCGTGCACCGCCACGGCCTCCAGCCACCGCAGCCGCCCAAGGTAGTCGGTGACGGTGTCCGCCGGCATAAGGGCGGGCGACAGAGATCCATCGTCCCATCGGAGTCGGCTCCGGATGATGCGCACGCCGGGTGGCAACTCGTCGATCAACTCGCTCAGGCGGGCGAGACTATGGGAAAACAGCTCATCGTCCGAGTCGACCATCACCAGCCACTGACCCCGGGCGTGGGCCACCGCGGTCGCTCGCGCCGGCGCCATCCCGCGGTTGCGCTCATGGGTGACGATGCGCAAGCGCGGTTCGTCGAATGCTGCCACCACCGCTGCGGTTGCGTCCGTCGACCCATCGTCGACGACGACGATCTCGAAGTCCTCGAACGTCTGCTCTGTGCAGCTCCGAACGCAGCGTTCGATCTGATCCTCTCGGTTGTACGCCGTGATCAGCACGCTGAAAAAGGGACTGTCCGGCGCGCGGACCACGTCGTGTCACCCAGCCGGCGTCAGAGCTCGGCTGTGGCCAGCTGACCCGCGGTCCCTCCCACCGCGGCGCGGCGCGCGAGCCCCAGCAAAGCCGGGCACAGAGCGAGCGGGATCCACTGGTACTTTGCGTAGCCTCCGGACACGAAAAAGTCGGACGCCAAGATGGCGATCACCGCCAGGAACACGGCGCGAGATATCAGCTCCATCTGGACATCGCCGAGCCACTCGAAGATCCTGGCGGCGCGCACCACCGCATATAACGAGAACCACAGCACTGCCAGCAGCGTCACTAAACCCGGAATTCCCAGGTCGGCGGCCGCCTCGAGGAACGTGTTGTGGGCCTCCTTCGGCGTGTTGACCACGTAAAGGGCCTGAATGGCTCCCGGCTGGTTGATGTACCGGTCCTCGACCAGGATGAAGTTGTCGTTCCCCACGCCAAGCACTGGGTGAGCCTTGATCACCCTCCAGGCCACGGTCCACAGCGTGGTGCGGCCGGAGGTGTCTGTCATGGTCACGCGCTGGCGCGCGGTGGCCGGCGCGATCACCGCGTAGTAGCCAACCGTGACGGTTACCCCGATCACCAACAACACTGCCGCCTTGCGCCGCCAGCGGCCTCCAAACACAACCGCGCCGACCATGACCGCTCCGAGTGACACCAGCCCTTCCCGGGAGAGGGTGTCCACGAGCCCCGCGAACAGCAGCACGACCCCGACCAGCGCGAGCAGCTTGAGGCGCGCCGAATTGCGCATCACGCCCACCAGGCTGATCAGGAGTGGGATAGCAGCTGCCAGCACTGTGCCCTCGGCGTTTGACTCGCCGAGCGTGCCGGTCAACCGACCCACGTCCATGCCGCTCGTCGGAGAGGATGACACCAGCCCGTACGCGCCGGATATGACGGCGCCGATCACGAACGCGGCCACGACCCAGACCGCGTGCTGCCGCGTGCGGATCGCGCTGAAGGCGATCGGCACGAGCATCATGTCGAGCGCGTAGCGCCCCGCTCCGCCCAAGGCCGTGCCCGGGCTGCTGGCCCAGGCAAAGCTCAACGCGGCCCAGGCAAGCATCGCCAACAACGACGCAGTCAGCATGGGGTTCTCCGACACGAACTCGCCAAAGCCTGCCTCGCGGCGAGTCGCGACGCGGGCCAGCCACGAGACGAACAGAACCAGGCCGATCACTTTGGTTCCGCTGAAGGAGCCGCTGGCGCTGAGAAGGTCCAGAAACGAGGCGACCGTGAACAGGACGAAGCCAAGCGTCAGGTCCATGACCGTGATGACCGCGAGCATCACGCCGAGGGCACCGATCAGGCCGTACTCCGGGTTGACGCCCGCGAGCACGCCGATGCCGACGCACGCCGCCAGGCATGCGAGCAACCATGGATTCACCGGGACGGTGCGTCCGGCAAAAGCCATCAGCGTTGGCGGGCGGTCTTCCCGAACCGCCTCGGCGCAATCGGCGCGCTACCCGGCACGTCCTCAAGCGCGTGATCGTCGCCCACGCCGTAGTAGTACTGCAGCCCGCGCGTTGGGTGCTCGCCGATCAGCACGATGCCGGTACGCGCGACGCCGAGCTCACCGAGCAGGTTGTCGAGCTCGGCGAGCTTGTTCAGTCTCGTATGGCCCAGACGAGCCACGATCAACACATCGTCAGCTGCCTGCGCGAACGGGAGCGCGTCGATCACGGCGGTCAGCGGCGCCGAATCGATCACGACGAAGTCGGCGATCGCCTTGGCATCGGCGACCAACTTGCTGACGGCGGTAAACGGCAGGTGCGGACCCTTGCCCGCGGGTCGGTGGGCCGGCAGCACCTCGAGCGATGCGTCGTGGACCTCGACGGGAATGGTCGCCTCGGACAGGTCCGCCTCCCCCGCCAGGACCGGCTCGATCCCGACGAATTCCGTCAGCTTGAACGATGTGGCGAACGTTGGCTTGCGAAGGTCGGCCTCGATCAAGATCACCCGGGCGCCGTGCTGGCCCAGCGACGCGGCCAGACCGATCGCGGTGGTCGATTTGCCTTCCGCGGGCGCCGAGCCGGTGACCAGCACAGCTCGCGGCTCGGAGGATCGGGCACGCGCCGTTAACAGCATCCGAAGCGTCCCGTAACCCTCCTGTGCGCTGGCCGAGAGCTCGGAAGGCAGCAGCGGACGCGGCCGCCGGCGTTGCGGCTGACGGGGGATCCGAGCGAGGACTGGCATCCCGAATCGCTCGCGCAGCTGCTCCTCGCGCCGCAGGCGGGGATCGACGGCGTGGAGCAGGAAGGCTGCGCCGATCCCGACGAGCAGGCCGGCGATCAACCCGGCCAGGAGCGAGAGCTTCGTCCTGGGCGACGAAGGCGCGGTCGGGAGTGCTGCGGGCGCGGCGCTCACCAACGTCGGATCGTTCTGGAGGAGAAGCTGCTGCAGCTCGTCCACCTGGGCGCCGAGGCTCCCCGGCCCGTACCGCTGCGGCGCCGGAACGGCGGCGAGCTGCGCCTGCACCGTGGGGAGCGCACGCTGGATAGCCGCATGCATCCGGGCGGTGCTCTGGGCGATTGTCTGCTCGACGAAGCCGTTGGCCAGCCGCTGGGCCAGCTTCGGCGAAGACGCGGTGGCCTGCACCGCGACTAGACCGGCCTGCCCGATCGGGTTCGCCTGAACGTCGGCAAGCGCGTCCGCCGCCGACATCTTGAGCCCGAGGGACTGAACGACTCCTTGCGCCACTGGCTGTGTCGTCACGAGACTGGCCGCGGTCAGCACATCCTCGGTCGGATCCCCCGTTTGGTGTAGGACGGGAAGCGCCGAGAGCACGGCGTCGCCGGCCCCGGCGGCCTGGACCTCCAGCTCGGCCTGCGCCTGGTAGGTGCGAGGCGCGACCTTGACGTAGACGACTGCCGCGAGGAACACCAGCAGCGTGCAGGCAACGATCACCCACACCCGCTCGCGGAGGACCGTGAAGTAGCGAGCCAGCGGCTGTTCCTCGCCGCCCGAGCGCTCCCGCCGACCGTATTCAGCGTACGACATATGCACCCAATTATGGTCGTAGCTGCGGCCGCGCGCGTCATTGCGCAATGGCTGCAGGACCGACGGTTCGATGATAGCGTCGGCGCGGGCCAGTGGACGCGAGTTTCCTGGGCGACCGTTGGTGAAGCGATCGCTCACGGTGAGAGAAGGGTCGCGTCCTGCGCGCCGACCGTGGTGGAGTTCGGCACGAACGGGCTTCCTGTCAGGTTGACGGATCCGCCGGACTCGGCGTCGCCTCCGCTGAACGTCATCTGATGGCCGTAGGACTGCTCCAGCCAGGCGGAGCTGATCGTGATCGGGCTCCCCGTGGTGTTGACGATCGCCGCACACGGGCCGAACAGCACGCCCTGGTCGTAGCAGGCGTCGAACTCGCGGCGGTAGACGCCGGGCGCCACCTGCAGATCGTTGTGGCCGCCGGTCGAGCACACCGCGCCCGTGCCGGCCAGGCAGCCGGTGCCGCCGGGCGGTCCATCGATTCCACCGGGCTGGTCGGATACAGCCCCTCCTCCGGCCACACCGCCAGGTCACCGCTGCCCTGCTCGAGGTCGGCCCAGTCGACGAGATGGCCCGAGCTGTAGCCCAGCAGAATCGTGGCCTCCTGGACGCGACGGCTCTGCTGCTGATACGAGGCGCCCGCGGCGCCGTAGGACAGCGGCACCACGAACCCGCTGGTCTCGTTGGCCACGTAAGCGATCTCGTCCAGCAGCGTCGAGTAGAACGGATCGAGCGTCCCGTTGTACTCCGGCGCGCCCTCGCTGATCAGCCCCTCCACCCCGGTTGCGGGATCGAGCATGCCAAAGCCCTGCGGCAGGTACGGGTTCGGCGGCAGGCTGTTGTCGATCTGCAGGTACGGCTGGCCATCCGAATGAGTCATCGCCGCGCTCATGCTCTCGTGCGCGGCTTGCAGCGCCGGGGTGGAGCCGATCTCCTCGCTGGATCCGCAGCCGCATGTGGCGTAGAAGAGCTGCGACGAGAGACTCGCGGACTGGTCGTCCATCATCAGCCCGTCTTCGGCGCCGTAGTGGGAACGGACGTAGGACTGGAAGAACGACTGCACCTGAGGGTTCGTCTGGTTGATCAGGTAGCCGCCGCCGTACCCGCTCGAGACGATGCGCGTGGTTGTCGACCCCGGCACGTGCTGGTACCAGCTTTCCGATGCGGCGGCGGTGAACGGCTGCCACGGCGGAGAGCCGTTCTGATAGATCCAGTTGGTGTCGAGGTACTGGATCACGTCGCAGAACGCGGTCGCGCCGGAATGACAATCGCTCAGCGCCTTGGCGTCTCCGCCAGGACCGCAGTTTGCCTCCGCATAGGTGACCCATTCACGGACGACCGCCGCAGCCGTGGTTGCGCCTCCGTTCCCGCAGTCGTCGTATGCCCAGGTCTCGACATGCGCTTGGACGGGCCAAACGGGCGGCGGCTGCGAGCCCGACGGCGGCGGTGTAACCGTCGGGGTCGTGGGCGTCGACGTGGCCGTCGAACTCGAGGACGGCGAGGCCGGCGGCGAACCCGAAGTTGGCGGGACCGGTGCCGTGCCCGAAGCCTTTGGGCCCGACGCCGAGCCCCGGGGCTTGGACGGGGAGTGGCGGCGATGCCTGACGGCCACGTTGCGGGCACCAAACCTCTTCGACTTCCCGTGCGCTGTGCAGCGGTTCACGTGCTGGCCCGCTCGTTGGGTCGCGGACCGATGAGGGGCGGATCGCACGCAGCGCGGTTGCAGCGTGGCATGCTGGCTCCGAGCAACCGGCTTGGCGGCGGGCGCGCGAAGCGACAAGGGCGCCGCAGCGGATCCGGGCGCCACACAGGCGACGACCGCCACGCAAACGAGTAGGGTCCCAAGAACCTTGGGCATGAGGGTTTACGTCGCCAACGGTTGCCTGGTAGGCCAACCGCCCCCTCGCAATTGGACGAATCTCCGGGCGCAGAGGCAGACCACGCCCCGTCGCTGCCCGGCCGCACAGGCCGACCCTTTGGCGCAGCGGTGATCCCGCTCTGCGGCTGACGCCTCCCGACGCAACTGCATAGGTGGAAGAGACCCGGTCTCCTTTGCTCCACAACGTGGGAGAAAGGAACCGTTCACCTTTGCGATCCCAATCCGACCCACGTCGGCGGGTTCCGTCCCCGGCGCGCGCGCCGGACGCCGGCGACCGTGGGCGTGCGAGCCGCGTGAGGACGGCCACGGCGGAGCAGCTCCGCCCGTCGAACAGAGTTGCGATCATGGCCGCGGCGGTTGGACCTCTTGGAGCACAGTCAGATCCAGGCGCGGCTGAGGCCGCATGCGGCGGCGCTGATCCCCGGCGGGATCGTGGTCGCGCTGATGCTGGTCTGGGCCGTGCACGACGGCGGCTACGACGAGGACACCTGGTACTGGGGGGCGCTCACGGTGCTGGCGCTGTTCACCGCGATCGTGATCGCCCGCGGGGTCGCGGCCACGCGCGTGTCGCGGGCGGGCACTGATCGCGCTGGGCGCGTTCGCGCTGTACGTGGCCTGGTCGTACCTGTCGATCACGTGGGCCGAGTCGCCCGGCGATGCGCTCACCGGGAGCAACCGCGCGCTGCTGTACCTGCTCGTGTTCGCGACGATGCTCGTGCTGCCCTGGACGGTGAGGGGCGCGCTTGCCGCGCTGCTGGTGTTCGCGCTCGGGGTCGGGGTGGTGGCGATCGTCCTGCTGTTCAGGCTCGCCGGGCCGGTCCGCGTCGACGAACTGATCATCGGCGGCCGCCTTGCCGCGCCCACCGGCTATTTCAACTCGACCGCGGCACTTTTCACGATCGAGGCGCTGGTGGCAATCGCCTTGGCGGCGCGGCGCGAGTTGCCCGCCGCGTTGCGCGGGCTTCTGATCGCGCTCGCGTGCGCGGCCTTGCAGCTTGGAGTGATCGTGCAGAGCCGCGGCTGGTTGTTCACGCTGCCGCTCGTCGCGATCGTGGCCATCGTGATCCTGCCGGACCGGCTGCGGGTGGCGGCCGTTGCCGTGCTGCCCATTGCTGGCGCCGCGCTGCCCGTTCACCGCCTGCTGGCCGTCTACGACAACGCGACCGGCGCCGGGCTCAACCATGCTGCCTCTCGGGCCGGGCACGCGGCCCTGTTGATCTGCGCGGTCGAGTTCGTCCTCGCCACGCTGTTCGCCTGGGCCGAGTCGCGGGTGCCGGCTCCACGACCGACCGTGCTTCAGCGTCGCGCGCTCGGGACGATCGTCACCGCGCTCGCGGTCGCGGCCGTCGCTGTTGGCTCGGTGGCAGCCACACACGGGCACCCCGTCCGGTTCATCGAGCGGCAGTGGAACGGCTTCAGTCAGCCCCAGACGACGTCGACCGGATCGCACTTCACCGACGTCGGCAGCGGTCGATATGACTTCTGGAGAGTCTCGCTGGACGCGTTCCTCGCCCATCCGATCGGCGGTCTCGGACAGGACAACTTCGACGACTACTACGTACGTCACCGGCGGACCGGCGAGGAGCCCTCGTATACGCACAGCCTCGAATTGCGGTTGCTCGCGCACACCGGCATCGTCGGCTTCGTGCTGTTCGCCACGTTCATCGTGGCGGCGATCGCCGCCGTGCATGCCCGCCCGGCGCCGCCGCGGCCTCGAGGCGTTCGTCGCCGGCGCGGCGCTTTTGCCGTTGATCGTCTGGCTGATCTACGGCTCGATCGACTGGTTCTGGGAGATCCCGGCGCTTAGCGGGCCCGCGCTCGGGTTCCTGGCGTGGCGGCCGCGCTCGGGTCGGCTCCCGGAACCCGCGAGGTGGAAGTGCGCGGCGTCAGGCGGCCGGCGCCGGCGACGCCGACGTGCCAGCGATCGGCCCGCGGGCTGCCCCACGACCGGCGTGGGTTCGCATCCTCGCCGCCTGCACCGGCGTCCTCGCGCTGCTCGCGGCCCTGTACGCGCTGATCCCGGCCTATCTGTCGGTGCGCGAGGTGTCGATCGCCACCGATCTGCGCCAGAGCGACCCGGCCAGGGCGCTCCACGATCTCCGGACTCGCCGCCGACCTCAATCCCCTGAACTCCGATCCGGGCCGGATCGGCGGCACGATCGCGCTCCAGACCGGTCAGTACGCCACGGCGCAGGAGCGGTTCAAGCAGTCGATCTCCCGCGAGCCCGGAGGTTGGTATGCCTGGCTGGGCTCGGGGCTGGCCGCCTCCGCTCTCGGCGACCGAGCGACCGCGCGCCACGATCTCGAAATGGCCGAATCGATCGACTCCAAGGACGCGGTGATCCGCATGGCGCTGGATCGCGTCGACACGGCTCATCCGCTGAGCCCTGCCGATGCGCTGCAGATGATCGCGCTGTCGCTCTGACAGCCGCCTTCCGCGAGCCGAAACCGCCTGTGAGCAGCGTTGTTTTAGCCCGCATTCCGGTCGGTTTCGCCCATCCCCGACGGGCGTTTGCTCGTGACGCGGACGTTTCCCCGCTCGCTGGTCTGGTCAGCGCCTGTTACCCCTTGCGATGTCAGTAGGTTCCTGTAAGATTTAGAGAGTTGTTGGGGAACCGCCACGAACGAAGGGATTCATGAAACGCTTCTCAGCTTTGGTAGGGATTCTTGGAGTTTTGGCGCTTTTGGCTCCCGGGATGGCCCTCGCAAGCTCGTCGTCGACCTGTCAGGGGTACCACCATCAGGCGTGCGAGTCGGTGAGTAGCGGGACCGCCGGCACGGGGAACGGCTCGACCACCATTGTGACCACGGCGAACTCGGCAGGCACGCTGCCCTTCACTGGGCTCGACATCGTCCTGCTCGTGGCCGGCGGCGGCATGCTCCTCGGAGCGGGCTTCGTCGTGCGCAGGCTGTCCCGCCGTTTGAACTAGCCGCATTCCCTGACAATCGAACCGGGCCCACCGGCTCGGACGACTCGCGATGTGGCTGGGTTAGCTGGACGGACCCTGGAGGCGTTCCCGGAGCAGCCGCGTGATTTCGCCCCCGTCGGCGCGGCCCTTGGTTTCGCGCATCACGAATCCGACGAGTGGCCCGATCGCCTTCATGTTCCCTGAGCGCACCTGATCGGCCGCGGCCGGATCGGAGGCGATCGCCCGATCGACGATCTGACCGAGCCCGTCGTCCTCGGCCGTCAGGGCGCCGAGGCCTTCGCGCTCGATGATCGCGCGCGGGTCCCCGCCCTCCTCGACGAGCCGCGTCAGCACCTCGCGCGCGGCATCCCGGCTGACCTCCCTGGCCTTGACCATCGTCGCGAGCGCCGCGAGGCTCTCGGGAGCGACGTTGCTGTCGGCGGGATCTGCCTCCGTGCCGATCCGCTCCGCGAGCTGCGGGATCCAGTTCGACAGCTCGACCGGCTCGACCGTCGTCGGCTCGCCGTTGCCGCCCGCGGCCGCGAGCGCCCGCTCGAAGTAGTCGCCGAGATCCGTCCGGCGCGCGAACAGCCACGCCGTGTCGGCGTTCAGGCCGAGCTCCTGCTCGAACCGGGCGGCGCGCTCGACGGGCAGCTCCGCGGGCATGTCCGCCCGTGCAGCAGCCAGCATCACGTCGGTCACGACCAGCGGCACAAGGTCGGGCTCGGGGAAGTAGCGGTAGTCGTGCGCCTCCTCCTTTGAGCGCAGCGACGTGATCGTGTTGCTCGCCGGGTCGTAATGCAGAGTCTCTTGCTCGACCGCCTCGCCCGACTCGAGCAGCGCGATCTGGCGCGCGATCTCCGCCTTCACCCCGCGTTCGAGGAAGCGGAACGAGTTCATGTTCTTGAGCTCGGTCTTGGTCCCGAGCTCGGTCGAGCCGACCGGCCGCACGGACACGTTGGCGTCGACGCGCAGCGACCCCTCCTCCATGTTCACGTCCGAGACTCCGAGTTGGCGGAGCGTCGTGCGCAGCAGCGCCGGCCATTCGCGCGCCTGTTCGGGGGAGCGTAGGTCCGGCTCGGTCACGATCTCGACGAGCGGCGTGCCGCCCCGGTTGAAGTCGACCCAGCTTCGGTCCGCGCCGTGGATCCGGCCGCTTGTCCCCAGGTGGTTGAGCTTGGCCGCGTCCTCCTCGAGGTGGACGCGGTGGATGCGCACGTCGTCGAGGTGGCCGCCCAGGCACAGCGGGACGTCGTACTGAGAGATCTGGTAGCCCTTGGGAAGGTCCGGATAGAAGTAGTTCTTCCGGTGAAACAGCGACCGCTCGGCGATGTCGCAGCCCAGCGCGAGCCCGATCATGATCCCGTAGTGGATCGCGCGCTCGTTGACCACGGGCAGCGCGCCGGGGAGCCCCAGACAGACCGGGCAGGTATGAGTGTTCGGCGGGTCGTTGAACGACAGCTCGCAGCCGCAGAACATCTTCGTCCGCGTGCTCAGCTGTACGTGGATCTCGAGACCGATCACCGGCTCGTAGGCGGTCATTTGGCGCTCCTCCCGGGCCCGTTGTTGGCCCGCGCCCCGCTTCCGTCGAAGCCGATCGCGCGCTCGAGCACGTACGCGGCGTCGAGCAGGCGGCTCTCGCTGAACGCCGGGCCGGCGAGCTGGAATCCCACCGGGAGGCCCTCGCTCAGCCCGGACGGGATCGAGATCGCGGGCGTTCCGGCCAGCGACATCGGGACCGTGCAGAAGTCGTTCAGGTACATCGCGAGCGGATCGTGGGTCTTCGAGCCGAGTTCGAACGCCGTCCACGGGCTCGTCGGCGTCACGATGAAGTCGAACCGATCGAACACCGTCGCGAAGTCCTCGGCGATCTTCGTCCTCACCTTCTGCGCGGTCCCGTAGTACGCGTCGTAGTAGCCGCTCGAGAGCGCGTAGGTGCCGAGCATGATCCTCCGTTTGACTTCGGGTCCGAAGCCAACCTCGCGCGTGCGGCTGTACATCGTGGTCAGGTCGGCGTCGCCGTCGACCCGCAGCCCGTAGCGGACCCCGTCGAACCGGGCGAGGTTGGACGACGCCTCCGCCGGTGCGACCAGGTAATAGGCCGACAACGCATGCGAAGCGTGTGGGAGCTGGCACGGCTCGACCGTGGCGCCGAGTTCTTCCGCGAGCCTCAGCGTCGCGTCGAAGCTCGCGCTGACGCCCGGCTCGACTCCCGCGTCGCTCCCGACCAGCTCCACGGGTATGCCCAGCCGGATGCCGTTCAGGTCCTCGGCCCGTGGCAGCGCGATCTCTCCCGGGTACTCAAGCGAGGTGGAGTCGCGGCGATCGCGCCCGACCATGTGGCGCAGCATCAGCGCCGCGTCCATCACGTCCCGCGTCAGCGGCCCTGCCTGATCGAGCGAGGACGCGAACGCGATCATCCCGTAGCGCGAGCAGGCGCCGTACGTCGGCTTGAACCCCACGATCCCGCACAGCGCCGCCGGCTGTCGAATCGATCCGCCCGTGTCGGTGCCGATCGCCCATGGGGCGAGACCCGCGGCCACGGCGGCGGCGCTGCCGCCCGAGGAGCCGCCCGGCACCCGGGCGCGGTCCCAGGGGTTGAGCACGGGACCGAACGCCGAGTTCTCGTTCGAGGAGCCCATCGCGAACTCATCCTGGTTGGTCTTACCGAGCAGCGGTGCGCCTGCCTGCGCGAGCTTCTCGACGACGGTGGCGGTGTACGGCGGGCGGTAGCCCTCGAGGATCTTCGAGCCCGACTGGCTCGGCACCCCTTCGGTGCAGAACAGGTCCTTGACCGCGACCGGCACGCCCCCGAGCGGCGTCTCGGCGTACGAGTTGCCGTCCGGTGGGGCGTCGGCGACCCACGTGAACGCGTTGAGCTCGTCGGCGGCGGCTCGCTCGCGGTACGCCTCGAACAGCTCCGCCTGATCGATCTCGCGGGCGCGGATCCGCTCGGCCGCGGCGGCCGCCGTCAGTTCGATCAGCTCGCTCACGCTGCGCCGGGGCTGGGGACGCCGAAGCCACCGTGGAGTGGCTCGGGGGCTGACGCGAGCGCCACCTCGGGCGGGAGGCAGGGCTCGGGCTCGTCGGGCCGCAGCGCGTTGACCACGTCAACGACGTGCGAGGTCGGCGGCACCCCGTCGAGATCGAGCTCGGCGATCTTCTCGATGTGATCGAGCACGTTGGACAGCTCTACCGACATGCGCTCGACCTCGTCGTCGCTCAGGTCAAGCCGCGCGAGCCGAGCCACATGAAGAACCTGGTCACGATCGAGCATCTATCGAGCCATTTTAGGATTCGTTGCTGGCCGTCGGCCGGACGATCGGGATATCGGTCCGCGCGTCCCGGAGGGCGACCCCCTCCTGGCGAAGCGAGAAATAGCCCCCGCACATGATCCCGATCGCGAACAGCAGGCCCAGGTATGCGCCGGCCTCCTGATGCGGCGGCGGGCTGATCAGGACGCGGTATATCAGCGCCAACACGGTCACGATGCCGAGCAGCATCACGACCAGGCTCATCGTCACCGGGATCGCGGGAGCGCGGCGAGTCACCTGCACGAATACCAGCCCGGCCGCCGCGACGATCGTCACCAATATCAGCCACCGCAGGTCGGTGAGCGCCTGCCAGCCGGTCCGCGTCGGGCCGTTGGCGCTCGCGGCGCCGTACCACTTACCTCCGATCAGGAAGATGGTCAGCAGCACAGCGCTCGCGCCCGCGAGCATCTCGCCGCGCCGCAGACGCGAAGCATCGAGGTCCATTGGCCGGGAGGCTAGACGGTCGGGCCGGGTTCTGGGCTCGGCTCGGTGGCCGTCTTCGCCGGCTTCTGCGCCTTGTGGCCGGCAGCCGGCGGCGCCGGCGAGGCCGACGCCGCGATCCGAGCCCGGCGGGTCAGGACCACAAGGCCCGCGACCAGCAGCAGTGCCGTCCAGAACCCAAGGGCGAGCTCGCCGAACCGGCCCAGGTGAAGCACGAACTTGACCACGAGCAGTCCCGCGGTCGTGCAGGCGAGCGCGTACCGGCCGGTGATCCGGTCGCCGGCCACGGTCGGGAGGCGCTTCTGCGGCGACAGCCGCTCGGTCGCGAGATCGGCGAGCAGGAAGGCCGAGGCCATCAGCGCGAGCACGCCGAGCCACGCGTCGGGGGCGTCGACCGCCGACGCCGAGCCGCCGATCGAGAGCGTGGCCGACCCCACGGTGATCGTGGCGCCGAACGAGAACCACGGCAGCACGAGCAGATCGAGCACCAGCAGCCCCGCCACGGCGATGATCGTCCAGTCGTCACGGGACAGACGCTCGAGGCCGAGCCTGCGGACCTGGTTCTCCACACCCCTCCGTTCGACGCCCGCGGGCCGGCTCCTTCCGGCTACCGCAAACCGGCCTGCAGCTTCGCGGCACTGAGCGTGTTGCGGAGCAGCATCGCGATCGTCATCGGTCCGACCCCGCCGGGTACCGGCGTGATCCATCCCGCTTTGGCCGCGACCGGGTCGAACTGCACATCGCCTCTGAGGCCGTCATCGGTGCGGTTTATCCCGACGTCGATGACGGCGGCGCCCGGCTTCACGAACTCGGCGCCGATCATCTCGGCCCGGCCGATGGCCGCGACCAGCACGTCGGCGCGCGCGCACACGCCGGCGAGGTCGCGCGTCCGCGAGTGGCACATGGTCACGGTGGCGTTGCGCTCGAGCAGCAGGAACGCCACCGGCTTGCCGACCAGATCCGAGCGCCCGACCACGACAGCCTCGGCGCCCTCGAGCGCCACCGAGTACGAGTCGAGCAATTCGATCACCCCGAGGGGCGTGCACGGCCGCAGTCCCGGCGCGCCCTGCATGAGTCTCCCGGCGCTCACGTGGGTGAGGCCGTCGACGTCCTTGTCGGGCTCGATCAGCGCGGTCAGCTGCTTGCCGTTCAACCCCTTCGGGACGGGCAGTTGGAGCAGGATCCCGCTCACCTCCGGGTTGCCGTTGCCGTCCTCGATCACTGCCGCGACGTCGTCCTGGCTCGCGTCGCCCGGAAGGTGGTGGTGGAAGTCGACGATCCCCGCCTCGGCACACGCCTTGCGCTTGTTCGCCACGTACACGGCGGACGCGGGGTCGTCGCCGACCAGGATCGTGGCGAGGCCGGGCGCGCGCCCGGTCCGCTCGCGGAACTCCGCGACGTCGTGCGCCACCTCGGCGCGCACCCGCGCGGCAACTTCTTTGCCATCGATGATCGTCGCGCTCACGCGGAGCGGGACCCTAAAGGATCGCGGCGCCTCAGCGCTTTGAGATCGGCGCGAGATCCGCGACCATCTTGCGCTCGGAGTGGTCCTTGCTGAACCGGATCACGACGATTCCACCGGGTTCGAGCCCGGTCACGACACCTTCGCCGAATTTCGGATGGGTGACGTCCTGGCCGAGCCTGAACGCCGCGGGCGCCGGCTCGTGCGCATCCCACGACGGGCCGGCGTCGCCGGAGCTCTGGTTCCAGGTCGTCGCGCGGGCGCGGACACCGGCGAGGCCGCGCGGCCGTTGTTGCTCGCCGTCGGTCAGCGCCTCGGGGATCTCGCCGATGAACCGGCTGGGCGCGCCGAAGCTGCGGGCGCCGAACACGGTGCGGGTGCGGGCGTACGTCAGGTACAGGTCGCGCTGCGCGCGCGTGATGCCCACGTAGCAGAGGCGGCGCTCCTCCTCGAGGTCGCCCTCGTCGAGCGCCCGCGAGTGTGGGAACACGCCTTCCTCGCACCCGATCATGAACACGATCGGGTACTCGAGGCCCTTCGCGTTGTGCAGGGTCATCAGCGTGACCAGCCCGTCGTCGTCGCTGCGATCGTCCGCATCGGAGATCAGCGCGATCTGCTCCAGGAAATCGGCGAGACTGCCCGGCTCGGGAGAATCCGCGCCAGCGGATTCTCCCCCGACATCCGCGCCAGCGGATGTCGCCGAGTCGTACTCAGCTGCGACGTTTATCAACTCCTCGAGGTTCTCGAGCCGTCCCTGAGCCTCGATCGTGCGCTCGGCCTCGAGCGCCTCGAGGTACCCGGTCTCCTGGAGGACCTCCTTGAGCAACTCCGCGATGGCCGGCCGCGACTCGGCGCGCTCGCGCAGCGTGTGCATCGTCGACATGAATCGCTTGAAGGCCTTGACGGCCGGCACACCCAGCCCCGGCACCTGCTCGGGTTCAGACGCCGCGTCCCAGATCGACATCCCGGTGGTGTTGGAGAACGCGAGCAGCCGCGACATCGACGTCGAGCCGATCCCGCGGCGCGGTGAGTTGACAATCCGGGTGAACGCGCCCGCGTCCTGCGCATTGACCAGCGTGATCAGGTATGCGACCGCGTCCTTGATCTCGGCGCGCTCGTAGAACTTGGTGCCGCCGATCACCTGGTAGGGGATGTCCGAGCGCACGAGCGTGTCCTGGAGCACGCGCGACTGGGCGTTGGTCCGGTAGAACACCGCGACCTCGGCGCGTGACACTCCTTCGTCGAGCAGTCGCTGGACCTCGCCGGTGACGAACCGCGCCTCGGCGTGCTCGTCCTCGAGCTCGCGGACCTTGATCGGATCGCCCGGCCCGAGATCGGTCCACAGCGACTTGGGCTTCTGCCCGCGGTTGTTGCGGATGACCGCGTTGGCCGCATCGAGGATCGTCTGCGTCGAGCGGTAGTTCTGCTCGAGCTTGACCACGTGGGCGTCGGGGAACGTGTCCTCGAACTCGAGGATGTTGCGGATGTCGGCGCCGCGGAAGCCGTAGATCGAGTTGTGGGTGACGATCCCGTTCGCGATGAAGTTGTGGGTGCGCGCGATGTCAAGGTCGTAGACCGGCTCGTCCAGCACGACGCGCTCGACCGACTCGACGACGTCGTAGCCGCCGTGCCCGTCGAACATGACCATGCCGGGCTCGACCGCGCTCGCCGGCGTGAACGGCAGCTCCCCGCCGTCGGCGCCCAGGCGAGCGGTGGCGCGGATCCAGATCGCGTCGGTGTCGTCGCGCGCCACCGAGTCGGCGAGGTCCCCGATCCTCCGCATGTCGCCGGTCAGCCCGTCAAACCCGGCGCCGTTCTCGCGCTGCACCGCCAGCCGATGCACCGGCAAGCCCTGGCGCTCGCCGGCGCACAGCGTCACCACCATCTCCGCCGTGCGTAACTCGCCAAAGTCCCCCCTTCGAGGCCGCCGGGGCAACATAAGCGCCTCGGGGGCGCTTATGTCGCCAAGGCCGTGGGCGGGCGGGCGGTTTGGCGAGTTGTGCGCCGCCTGAGGCGCTCGCGACCCCTGCACCGACTGCCGCGCTCGCGACCCGGGCACCACCCGATGAGCCGCGAAGTGCGTGTGCTCGGGCGTGCTCACCAGCCGCCGCCCCGACCGGAGCGTGATCGCGACACCTTCCGCACGCGAAGAGCGGTGCACGCGCGTAACCCGCGCCGGCCCGAACGAGCCGCCACCAAGCCCCGACGTAACAAACTCACCCACTGACACGTCCTCGATCGCCCGCGAAGACCCGTCGGCCATCGTGACCAACGTCCCCGCCACCAGGCACTGGGCGTCGTCACCGACGACCATCAGGTTCCGCCGCTCCTCGGTCAGCAGCTGGAGCCAGCGGTACTGGGCGTGGTTGGTGTCCTGGTACTCGTCGACGAGCACGTGGCGGAACGTGCCCGCGTACTGGTCGCGCACTTCCTGGAACAGCTCGAGCACGTTGACCGCGCGGACGAGCAGGTCGTCGAAGTCCATCGCGTTCATGCGGTGCATCTCGCGCTCGTAGGCCCGGTACACGTCCGCCACCGTCTGCTCGAAGAACGAGCCGACCATCTGCGCATAAGAATCCGCGTCGCGCAGCTTGTTCTTGGCGTCGGAGATCTGGTTGTGGATCGACGACGGCGTGAACCGCTTGGGATCGATCCCGAGCTCGTCCAGGCAGCGCTTGATCAGCCGTCGCGCGTCCGCTTGGTCGTAGATCGTGAATCGGCGCGTGTACCCGAGCTTGTCGGCGTGGGCGCGGAGCATCCGGGCGCAGGCGGCGTGAAACGTCATCACCCACATCGCGCGGACCCGGCGGCCGACCAGCAGCTCGGCGCGGTCGCGCATCTCCCCCGCCGCCTTGTTAGTGAACGTGATCGCGAGGATCTCGTTGGGTTTGGCCGCGTCGGTCGCGACCAGATACGCGATCCGGTGGGTGAGCACGCGGGTCTTGCCCGACCCGGCGCCGGCGAGGATAAGCAGCGGCCCCTCGCCGTACGTGACGGCCTCCCGCTGGGGGTCGTTCAGGCCGGAAAGAAGGGTCTCGAGCTCGGTGGCGGTGTCGGCCATAAGGTCGGATTCAACGGTAGCGGGGGCGGAGGTCGTTTCCGGCCCCGCACGTCATGCTTCCGAGGCCGTGCCCGACGTCCTCACCGAGCTCCGATCCGGCTGCGCCAAGATCGCAAATAGCGCGCAATTCGTGCGCGTCGACTCCGATCGAGCTTCCGCGTACGTCGGGACGCTCCCGGTCGATCTTCCCGCCGCCACGCCCGACCCCGAGGCCCACGTGACGACGGGCACGCGCGAGGAGCTGGCGGCGTTCTGGCTGACGCTCGACGCGATCAACTTCGGCTCGGGCTGGTTCCCCACGCTGCGAAAGCGCGACGGGCGCTCGGGCTATTACACGGTCGCCACCGGCGTCCGCGAACGGTTCGCCGCGCAAGGGCCCTGGACCGCCGATGAGCTCGCCACCATCGACGCCCACGAGATCGCGAACACGCTCGGCCAGGACCCCGACCACGAGCTCATGGCCCTGTTCACGGGCTCGCTCAACGACCTCGGCCGACGCGTCCGAGACGACCACGGCGGGCGGTTCGCCGCCGTCCCCGACGCCGCCGAGAGCTCGGCGGTCGCGCTGGTCGAGTCCCTGTCGACCTGGGACTCGTTCGCGGACACCTCGCGCTACGACGGGCTCGAGGTGCCGTTCCTCAAGCGTGCCCAGATCGTGGCCGCCGACCTCGCGCGCGCCGGCGTTGCCGCGTTCCACGATCTGGACCGGCTGACGATGTTCGCGGACAACCTGGTTCCGCACGTCCTGCGAGTGGACGCCCTCCTCACCTACGACGACAAGCTCCTGGACCGGATCGACCGGGGCGAGCCGATCGAGCACGGCTCGCCCGAGGAGATCGAGATCCGCGCCTGTGCGCTGCACGCGGTCGAACTTCTCACCGAGCAGCGCGCCGGCGCGCTGGCGGCAGATATCGACGCGCTTCTGTGGCACCGCGGCCACGAGGCGCGCTACAAGGCCTTGCCGCGCCACCGCTCCCGCTGCACGGCTTACTGACTCCGGGCCGCGCCGCCTAAGGCTCGTGGCGGCCTCGGTCGAGATACGAGCTACGCATTCGGACGACTGACCCTGCGAGCACCATTGGCCGGCCACCGAGATACCACGCACCGACGCCTTGGCCCCCTGATTCCGTTCGGGGCCTGCTTCGTCGTCGTCTGGGGCATGATCGGCCTCGAGCACTCGGTCCGCTGGGGAGAGGTGCTCGCCGCGCTGGTGCTCCAGCTACTGGTGGCGGCAGCGCTGTGGTGGCGCGAGCGCTGGGAGCAGAGCCAGGTCGCCAGCTTGTTTGGAGTGGCCGTGTTCCTCGCGTCGGTGGCGCTTTTGCGCGCTGGCGTCGGCCGGGTCGTCGGCGGGTACGGCACGCTCGTACTGTTGCCGGTCATTTGGGCGGCGCTCCGTAATCGCCGGCTCGAACTGGTGTTCGCGGTCGCCGGCGCAGCGCTCGTGCAGCTCGGACCGCTGGTGATCGACCCCGGTTCGTACTACCCGACCTCGGGATGGCGCGGCGGCGCGCTGCTGATCGTCATCGCCGGCGTCCTCGGTACGACCGTGCTCGCGCTCGTCGAACGTGTGCGTACGAGCGAGCGACTGCACCGCCTGCTCGCGGAGAACTCGAGCGACCTGGTCATCCGCGGCTCCCGCGATGGCGTCATCCGGTATGCCTCCCCGGCATCCATCGCGCTGCTCGGCTACGCCCCGGAAGAGCTCGTGGGCAGGGGGATCGGCGAGTTGATTCACCCCGAGGACAGGGCCGGGCGGGAAGAGCGTCTGGCCCGCATCGACGCCGCGCCGCACGCGGCCATGAGGCTCGCGCGGATGCGCCATCGGGACGGGCGCTGGTTGTGGCTCGAGGCGACCGTCCGGCCGATCCGCGACGCCGCCGGCGCCGTCGTGGAGCGCCAATACGCCTACCGAGACGTGACCGAGCGCGTCCAGCGCGAGGAGGAGCAACGCGCGCTGTCCCGCCTAGCCACGCTCGTCGCGTCCGGCGGACGATCCGTCGACGGTGTTCGACGCGGTCGCCGAGCAGGTCGCGCGGCTGTTCGACGCGACCGTTGGCGCGGTGGTGCGCTTCGTCAGCGACGCCGGCCCCGATGCCGACCAGGGACAAGTGGTCGGCGAGTGGACGATGCCCGGCTCCGACCCGCCCGACCGCGCGCTCGACCTGACCGCGCCGGTGACCGTATCGGGTGTGACCTGGGGCGCGGTCGGAGCCAGTTTCGCGGACGGTGGCGTTCCCGACGGCCTCGACCGGCGGCTCGAGCGCTTCGCCGACCTCGTGAGCCTGGCGATCAGCAACGCTCAGACGCTCGAGGAGCTCGCGCTCCAAGCCACCACTGATGCCGTCACCGGGCTCGCGAACCATCGCCGATTCCATGAGCGCCTGCACGAAGAAGTCGACCGCGCGCTCCGCTACGAGCATCGCCTCACGCTTGCCGTGATCGACATCGACCACTTCAAGCGCGTCAACGACACCCACGGCCACCAGGCCGGGGATCGCGTCCTCGCGGAGGTCGCCGACCAGCTCGCGGCCGAGGCCCGCAGCGGCGACGTGGTCGCGCGGGTCGGCGGGGAAGAGTTCGCATGGTTGATGCCCGACACCGATGTGGATGGCGGGCGGGCCGCGGCGGATCGTGCCCGGGCGGCGATCGCAGCCCTCAGATTGCCCGATGGCGTCGCGGTCACGGTCTCTGCCGGCATCTGCGGATTCGCCCACGGCCTCGATGCTCAGGCGTTGATCGGCTGCGCCGACGAAGCCCTCTACGCCGCCAAGCATGCCGGCCGCGATCGCACGATCGTGCACGGCGACGTGCAATCGCGAGACCGTCGCGCCGCGTAGTGGTCCGGACTCTGACATCCGCGCGCGGCCAGCGACCGCGCAAAAGCTTCAGTAGCCGGTCAATCGTCCGATAAGCGGGCTGATGCGTGGTTTAGATGGCACCGAGGCGTCCCTGCGCCCCCGGCCTGACCGGCCCCGGCCCGCTGCGCCGGCGGCGCTGGATCCGCGGCGGGCGCTGCGCTGGGGCGAGCGCCAGCACGATCGCTGGCTCGAGCGCTGGATCCGGTCGACCGAGGATCTAGCCCGCCTCCAGTACTCCCATCGCATGCTCGACGCCGTCATCGACGAGATCGATGGCCGCCAGATCCGCGTGGGCGAGCAGTGGCTCACCGACTACGCATCCTGCAACTACCTCGGGCTCGATCTCGACCAGGAGATCATCGATGCGGTCCCCGACTATCTGAAGCGCTGGGGCACCCATCCGAGCTGGTCTCGTCTCCTGGGCAGCCCGGTCCTGTACGAGGAAATCGAGGACAGGCTCACCGCGCTGCTCGGCGCCGAGGATAGCCTGTTGCTGCCGACGATCACCCACATCCACATGTCGGTGATTCCGGTGCTCGCCGGCGGCGGCACGGTGTTCCTGGACAGCCGCGCCCACAAGACGATCTACGACGGTTGCGCTCTGGCCCATGCCCGCGGCGCCGCGATCCAGCGGTTCGCGCACGAGGACCTCAACCATCTGGAGGCGCTCCTGCGCGACTCGAGCTGGCGGCGCCCCGGAATCATCTGCATCGACGGCGTCAACAGCATGACGGGGAACGCTCCCGACCTCACCGCGTTTGCCGCGCTGGCCCGTGAACACGACGTGATCCTGTACGTCGACGACGCGCACGGTTTCGGCGTGATCGGCGAGCGCTCGCCGGACGAGCCGTGCGACTACGGCGTCCGCGGCAACAGCATCGTCCGGCACGTCGGCGAGGGCTACGAGAACATCGTCCTCGTCGGCGGCTTCTCGAAGGCCTACTCGTCCCTACTCGCGTTCATCTCATGCCCGACGGCGCTCAAGCAGGTGCTCAAGACCGCGGCGCCCCCCTACCTGTATTCGGGCCCGTCGCCGGTGGCCTCGCTCGCCACTGTGCTCGAGGGCCTCCGCGCCAACGACGTCCGCGGCGATCAGCTCCGCGCCAAGCTCCATCACCTCACGGCGCGCGTCCTGGACCGGCTCGGGGAGCTCGGCGTCTACACCCCGAACCAGTCCGGGTTCCCAATCATCGAGGTGCCGCTCGCCGACCCCGACAGCGTCGACGAGGTCGGCGACATGCTGTTCGACCGCGGCATCTACGTGACGATGGCGGTGTATCCCCTCGTCCCGCGCGACGAGGTCGGGTTCCGTCTGCAGCTCACCGCGGCAAACACCGACGAGCAGGTAGACCATCTGTGCGTCGTCCTCGGCGAAATGGCCGAGCGGTTCAAGTTTCAGCCGGCGGCGGGCGAGTAAGGCGGATAACCGATGTCGGCCTCGAGACTCATTGCTGCCGCTGACCGCCGCCACCTGTGGTGGATGTTCCTCGCCTTCGGCGCGTTCGTCACCGGGCTCTACGTGCTCGTGCCGCCGCTCAAGGGCAGCCCGCTGGTGATCAACGGCCTCGGCCTCTATGGCCTGCTCGCCATCGTCGCCGGCATTCGCTTCTACCGGCCGCGCGCCCGGGCGGCGTGGTGGCTGTTCGTTCTGGGCGTATTCCTCTTCTGGGTCGGCGACGTCTACACGTACAGCATCCGGATCCTGTTCAACGTCACGGTGCCCTTCCCGTCGTTCGGCGACGCGGTGTACCTGACGATGTATCCGGTGCTGATGGTCGGGATCATGCTGCTCGTCCGTCGTCGCACCCAGCGAGCCGACGGCCCGGGCGCCGTCGACGCGCTGATCATGACCCTGGGGCTGGCGCTGGTCTCCGGGATCATCCTGATCGCCCCCTACGTCCACGACAACACGCTCGGTCTGTTGCCGAAGCTCGTCTCGATCGGCTACCCGATGGGGGACATCATTCTGCTCGCTGCGGGGATCCGGATGGCCGTCGACGCCGGTAAGCGCCGGCCGGCCTTCTACCTGCTGATCGCCGGGATCGTGTCGATGCTGGTCACCGACGACACCTACGGCGTGCTGACCCTCCACAACGTTTACACCCACCAGCTCTGGCTGGACGCGGGGTGGATCTTCTTCTACCTCTTCTGGGGCGCGGCGGCGCTCCATCCATCGATGCAGGAGCTGTCCGACGTCGAGGTCGACCGCCAGCCCCGGCTCACGCCGCTGCGGCTGGCACTGCTCGCCGGCGCGACCCTGATCGCCCCCGCGCTCGAGATCATCAAGGTGATCCCGACGCGCAACTGGGATCTGCTGTTCATCGTCGGCGCTTCCGCGGTGATGTTCTCTTTGGTCGTCGCACGCATGACCGGTCTGGTCCGCCAGCGCGAGAAGTCGGTGGCGCGCGAGCGCGCGCTGAGCGCCGCCGGCGGTCTGCTGGTGGCGGCGAGCGATCCACAGGACATCGTCAGCGCTGCCCTTCAGGCGGTCGCCGAGTTCGGCGACGGCCGCGTCGACGCGCGCGTGTGCCGGACCTTCGGCGATCAGGAGCGAGTGATGGCGCTCGACGAAGACGGTGCGCTGACCGACTGGGCGATCTCGGCCGGAGCGTCGGGATTCCTCCACGACTCGGGCGCCAGCGGCATGCTTGACCTTCCGGCCGGCGCGCGCGCGGAGCTGCGCCTGCCCGCCGGTGACGACCCCGTCCTGCTGCTCGAGCTCCGTCCCGCGGAGCCCGCAGGCGCTGGCCTTGTGCTGATCCTCGCCGGCGAGGCCGCCGACGACGAGGAGACGCGATACGCGCTTCGGACACTGGCTCACCAGGTCGCGCTGGCCCTGAGCAGCGCCGAGCTCTCGGCCGAGGTCCACCGGCAGGCCAGCGAGGCGCGGTTCGCGACGCTCGTCCAGAACTCGAGCGACCTGATCACGGTGCTCGATGCCAGCAACACGGTCCTCTATCAGAGCCCGTCGATCGAGCGCGTGCTCGGCTATACGGTCGAGGAGGTCACCGGGCGCCCGTTCGAGCAGCTGCTGCACCCCGATGAGCAGGGGCGTCTACTGCGCCGCCTCACCGACGGCGCCGGCGGAGCCGGTCGCTCCGAGGTGATCGACTGCCTGCTCGCGCACAAGGACGGCAGCCTGCGTCACTTCGAGATCCTCCACGCCGACCTCCTCAGCGACACCGCGGTCGGTGGGATCGTCCTGAACGGCCGCGACGTCTCGGAGCGCAAGGCGTTCGAGGAGCAGCTCGCCCACCAGGCCTTCCACGATCCTGTCACCCACCTCGCCAACCGGGCACTGTTCAACGAGCGCGTCCGCCACGCGGTCGCGAGGACCCTGCGCGACGGCATCGGGATGGCTGTGCTGTTCGTCGACCTCGACGACTTCAAGACCGTCAACGACAGCCTCGGCCACGCCACCGGCGACCGGGTCCTGCTCGAGGTCGCGCAGCGCGTGTCCGCGAGCGTCCGGGCCGCCGACACCGCCGCCCGCTTCGGCGGCGACGAGTTCGCGATCCTGCTCGAGGACGTGCACGACCCGCAGGTGGCGGTCGAGACCGCCGAGCGCATCCTCGACTCGCTCGTCCGCCCGCTCGAGCTCGACAACACCCATCTGATCATCCGCGCCAGCCTCGGCATCTCGGTCATCGAGCCGGGGAGCGCGACCGACGCCGACGAGCTCATCCGCAACGCGGACGCCGCGATGTACATCGCCAAGGCCGAGGGGAAGGGCGGCTACCGCCTGTTCGAGCCCGCCATGCACGACCGGGTGGTGGCGCGGCTGGCGCTGCGCGCGGACCTGCTCCGGGCGCTCGAGCGCGAGGAGTTCGAGCTTCATTATCAGCCGCTGGTCCGTCTCCAGGACGAGGTCGTGACCGGCGTCGAGGCGCTCGTGCGCTGGCGCCATCCCGAGCGAGGGCTGATCCCGCCGTTCGACTTCATCCCGTTCGCCGAGGAGAGCGGTCTGATCGTCGACATCGGTCGCTGGGTGCTCCGCGAGGGCTGCAGGCAGGCGAAGGCCTTCCGCGAAGAAATCACCACTCCGACGCTGCCGTCGATCGGCATCAACCTGTCGGTCAAGCAGCTGTTCCACTCCGACATCGTCAACGACGTGGCGAACGCGCTGGCCGAGGCCGACCTCGAGCCCGAGGCCCTGACGCTCGAGATCACCGAGTCGGTGATGATGACCGACACCGAACTGGCGATCAATCGCCTCAATCAGCTGCGCGAGCTCGGCGTTCGCCTGGCGATGGACGACTTCGGCACCGGTTATTCGTCGCTGAGCTCGCTGAGCATGCTTCCGCTCGACATCCTCAAGATGGACCGCTCGCTGCTGGCCGCGGGCGCTTCGCCGGTGACCTCCGGGCTCGCCTCGGCGGTGCTGAGCCTCGGCGAGACGTTCGCGCTCGAGGTCGTGGCCGAGGGCATCGAGTTCCCCGAGCAGTCGGCCACGCTCAAGGACCTCGGCTGCGACACCGGGCAGGGCTTCTACTTCGCCAGGCCGATGGAGCCCGACCGTCTGATCAGCTTCCTGGCCGAGCGGGCCGACGCGGCCGAGGGAACAGCGGTCTCCACCGGCTCCGACTGAGCCGATGCAACAGAGCTACGAGGCGCTGGACCGGCCGGGCGGATTCAGCCGCGTCCGCCTGTTCGCGCCACTGGCCCATCGCGACTATCGCTTGCTCGCCGGCGGCATGTCGGTGTCGCTGCTCGGCGATGGCGTGTTTCTGGTCGCGCTCGCGTGGCAGGTCTACACGATGTCGGATGCGCCGACGGCGCTCGCGACGGTCGGAATCGCGATGACGATCCCGACGATCGCGTGCCTGCTGATCGGCGGCGCGGTCAGCGATCGCTTCGACCGCCGTCTGGTGATGCTGATCGCCGATGCCGTCCGCGCGGTGGTCCTGGCCGCGCTGGCGGCGCTCGCGGTCACGGGCGCGCTGGCGTTCTGGGAGCTGCTGGCGATCGCCGTCGTGTACGGCGCCGCCACCGCATTCTTCAATCCGGCCTCCGATGCGCTCGTCCCCGTACTGCTGCCCGCGGACAAGCTCGCCCAGGCCAACTCGCTCGATCAGCTGATCCGTCCGCTGGCGCTGCGGCTGGCCGGTCCCGCGCTCGGCGGCGTCGCCGTGGGTGCGATCGGCGCCGGCTGGGCGTTCGCGCTCGACGCCGGATCGTTCGCGATCTCGGTGGTGGCGCTCCTGGCGATGTCCCGGGCCCCGGCCTCGACCGCGGCCTCGGCCTCGGCAGAGGCCGAGACGGAGACGGAGACGGAGACGAAGAGGGGATCGGGGTTCCGAGAGATCCGCGCCGGCCTCCGATACGTCCGCGGCCACGCCTGGCTGTGGGCGACCCTGGTCACCGCGGCGGTCGCCTACCTGCTGTTCATGGGGCCCACCGAGGTGCTGCTTCCGTTCATCGTGAAGCACCGCTTCGCCGACGGGGCGCGCGACCTGGGGTTGATCTTCGCCGCGGGCGGTCTCGGCTCACTCGCGTGCGCGGTCGCGATCGGCGAGCTAGGCCTCCCCCGCTCCGCGCTCACGTTCATGTACCTTACCTGGACGGTCGCGACCGTGGCGGTGGCCGGCTATGGGTTGTCCAGCGGGCTCTGGGGCTTGATGCTCGCCAGCGTGCTGTTCAACACCTTGGAAACCGCCGGCACGATCGCCTGGGCGACCGTCAAGCAGCGCCACGTCCCGTCGCAGTTGCTCGGCCGTGTGTCGAGCCTTGACTGGCTGATCTCGATCGGCCTGCTGCCGCTGTCGTACGCGTTGACGGGGCCGATCAGCGCCGATCTCGGCGCGCGCCGGACGCTGATCTGGGCCGGCGTGCTCGGCGCCGTCGTGACCTTTGCGCCGCTGCTCAGCCGGCGCGTGCGCCGCTCAGCGGTCGACGGCTTCCATCCGGGCGCGCGCGATCGCCTCGGCTCCGGCCTCGCCCACGAGCAACTCGGGGCGTAGCGTCCCGCTCGCGATCAGGTCGAGCGCGGGGAAGCGTCCGGTGCTCGCCAGCACCGGATCGAGCGCGATCACCGTCGTCTCCCCGCCGAGCGGCTCCGGTGCCGTCGCGACCACGGTCAACGAGCCGCCCCCGGTGATGTTCCGCGCCGCGGCGAGCAACTTGCGGGCGGCGGACGGTTGCATCCCGCCGAGCGTGTCGATCAGCACGACCGCGTGCGAGCCGCGTGCCGCCAGCCGTCGGCCCTGGTCGATCGCGCGCTCGACCGTCTGCGCCTGGGCGTCGGCCGAGGCGGCGAAGCTGACCGCGGCGATCGGCGCCACCGGGCCCTCCTGCCACTCGGTTATCTCCTCGGGGCGGACGCCCGCGAGGACGAGCGACACCTGAATGCCCTCGTGTCCCGCCAGGGTGGCGGCGAGCCGTCGCAGCGCCTCGGTCTTGCCGGCGCGGGCGGGGCCGACGATCGACACACGCGAGCCCTGGCCGAACGGCGTCAGCCACTCGATCGCCTTGATCGTCGGATCGTCCGACCCGAGCTTGAAGCGTTCGGTCGGGTAAGCGGCCGGCAGATCGTCGAACCGCGGGCTGTCGGCTACCTCGTCGGCGGGCCGGCCGTTGATCGTGTCGATCCGGATCAGCGACGCGAACCGCTCTGAGCGCCGGGGCGCGCGGCGCGGTCCCGCGATCCGGTCGCCCGGGACGAGCTCGCAGCGCTTGACCTGCGCGGCCGATACGTACACGTCGTCCTCGGAGGGCTCGGGCGGATGGACGCGCAAGAACCCGGAGCCGTTCGGAAGCAGCTCGACCTCGCCCTCGACGATCTCCTCCTCGGCAGTCTCGCGCGGTTCGTCTTTAGCCGAGCGATCCGGTGGCTCGTCTTTGGCCGCACGATCCCGAGGTTCGTCTTTGGCCGCGCGATCCGCACGAGCCCGGGGTTCGTCTTTGGCCGCGCGAGCCCGCGGCTCGTCCTTGGCCGACCGACCCCGCGGCTCGTCGCTCTCCTCCGTGGCCTCGGGCGCCGCCTCCCCAGCATCATCCTCCGACGGGCTCTCGCTCTCGTCCTCGTCGTCTCGAGCCGTCGAACGGCCGCGCCCACCGCGCCGGCCTCGCCGGCGCCGCGAGCTGGGACGCTCCTCATCGGTGTCGCGCTCGTCATCGGCGCGATCCTCCTCAGCGGGTGCCCCGCCTTGCTTGGCGATGATCGCGTCGATCAAATCGTCCTTGCGCAGACGGCGGTACCCGTCGATCGAGAGCTCGGACGCGAGGGCGTGAAGATCTGCGAGCGGGCTGGCTTTGAGCGCGTCGCGGTCCAGTATGGACATGGTGCTACCTCCTTGGGCGGATGATCGGTGGGCTCCGGTCGCGTTGTGCCAGCGACCGGCGATTCAGCTTCTCCAGCCTAGCGTTGATCTAGGACGGGCGCGGCTCTCGCCGGAGCTCCATGTCCAGTTGAAGCGCAGAGTCGACGTCGGTCTCGCCTCTCAGCGCCGCCCGCACGGCCAGATAATCGGCGACGTCGGCGACATCATGGACGCGCAGAACGTGGGCGCCGGCGTCCACCCCCTGCCCGACCGCCGCGAGCGTTCCGGCGAGGCGCGCCCGCGGGGGCCGCTGCGTGATCGCGCCGATGAAGTCCTTGCGCGACACCGCCAGCAGCAGCGGCCGCTCGAGATCGTGCAGGTCGGACAGCTCGCGCAGCACCTCGACCGTCTGCGCCGGCGTCTTGCCGAAATCGGGGCCGGGGTCGAGCATCAGCTGCTCGAAGGCGATGCCGTGCGCCATCGCCACCGACATGCGCTCTCGCAGGAACCGCTTGACGTCGGCCCCGACCAGCCCATCGAGCGTCGGGTCGAGAAGCTTCTCCTTCGGCGCCGCGCGCGTATGCATCAGCACGAGCGCGGCGCCGGTGCCGGCGCACACGTCGGCCAGCTCAGGGTCGCGCAGCCCACTCACGTCGTTGACGATCGCCGCGCCGGCGCCGATCGCCGCGTGCGCCACCGCCGGCTTGTACGTGTCGACCGACACCACCGCGCCCAGCTGACGCGTGACGCGATCGATCAGCGGGACCACGCGTTCGATCTCCTCCTCGGGCGCCACCGGCGGCTGGTTCGTCACGCCCGACTCGCCGCCGATATCGA
Source organism: uncultured Solirubrobacterales bacterium (assembly GCA_963701945.1). Lineage (GTDB taxonomy): Bacteria > Actinomycetota > Thermoleophilia > Solirubrobacterales > Solirubrobacteraceae > Palsa-465. The sequence goes on from CAVPBV010000012.1 coordinate 135,251, forward strand.
TGATGTCGGCGCCGGCGTCGAGCAGCGACCGTGCGAGCTCGACCCGCTCATCGAGCGTCCGGTCGCCGCCGCCATCGGAGAACGAATCGGGCGTGGCGTTGACGACGCCCATCAGCCACGGCCGACCGCCGAGCTCGAGCCTGCCCGCTGTCGTCAGCAGGGGGAGCGCCGGCGCGGTCATACGAGCCACATCGTCATCCATCGCCCGGAGGGTATCCGGGCGCCCAAGCTGTACCGGAGCGCTCAGTGAGCCGGGTCCGCGACGCCGTCTTGCCGGCGCTTGGCGACGATCTCCTTGATCCGGTCGAGCGTCTCGTCGGACATCCGGCGGATCTCCCAGTGGGTCAGCTTCATCACTCGCATCGGCGAGGTCGCGATCACGTCGGCGTTGCGCGGCTCGCGTTCGATCAGGCCCATCTCCCCGATCAGGTCACCCTCCTTGAGCGAGGCGACCTTCTTGCCGTCCTGAATGACGTCGGCGCTGCCCTCCTCGATCGCGATCAGCTCGGTCGAGTAGTCGCCCTGCTTCATCAGGATCTGGCCGTCGGCCAGGCTCGTCTCGGTGGCGAAGGCCGCCAGGCGCTTCGCCTCCTCGTCGGAGAGGTGGGAGAAGATCGGGATCTGCTTGAGGCGGTTCGGATCCATCGTGGCTGGCAGATACCCGGTCGCGATCCCCAGCTAACTAACTAACTAGAGCGCCTGAACCTCGGACGTGATGTCGCTCACAGACTGCTTGGCGTCGCCGAACAGCATTGCAGTCTTGGGCTCGTAGAACAGCGGGTTGTCGATCCCGGCGAACCCGCTCGCCATCGAGCGCTTGAGCACGATCACCGAACCCGACTGGTCGACCTCGAGAATCGGCATGCCGTAGATCGGCGAGCCCGGCTCGTTCTTGGCCGCCGGGTTGGTGACGTCGTTGGCGCCGATCACGAGCGTCACGTCGGTGCGCGGGAATTCCGGGTTGATCTCGTCCATCTCCTTGAGCAGGTCGTAGGGGACGTCGGCCTCGGCGAGCAGCACGTTCATGTGCCCGGGCATCCGACCGGCGACGGGGTGGATCGCGAACTTGACCGTGACACCCTTCTTCTCGAGCGCCCTCTCGAGTTCCCTGACGGCGTGCTGCGCCTGCGCCACCGCCATCCCGTAGCCCGGCGCGATCACGACCTGGCGGGCATATGAGAGCTGGATCGCGACATCCTGCGCCGTGGTCGAGCGCACCGTCCCGCCCTCCAGGCGATCGCTGGCCGGCGCCGCGATCGCGCCACCGAACCCGCCGGCGACGATCGCCGGGACCGAGCGGTTCATCGCCTTGGCCATCAGGTTGGTGAGAATCGACCCGGACGCACCGACGATCATTCCGGCGACGATCAGCGCGGTGTTGTTGAGCGCGACGCCGGTCGCCGCCGCCGACAAACCGGTGAACGCGTTCAGGAGCGAGATCACAACGGGCATGTCGGCCCCCCCGATCGGGAGGACGACCGCGTTCCCGAGAAGCGCCGCCGCGACCAGGATGCCGAGGATGAACAGCGCTTGCGAGTGCGTGCCCGCGGCGAGCACGACCGCGCTGGTCACGCAGATCAAGAGCAGCACCGCGTTGATGATCGCCTGGCCGGGGAGCTTGAGCGGCCGGCCGGGCAGGATCTCCTGGAGCTTCCCGAACGCGATATTCGATCCCCAGAACGAGATCGACCCGACGATCGCCGCGAACAACGACGGAATCTCGACCCTGAGCGCGTACGAGCCCCCAAACGCGTGCCGGTACTCAATCCACGCGATGATCGCGACCGCGCCGCCGCCGACCCCGTTGAACAGGGCGACCATCTGCGGCACCGCGGTCATGTGCACGTTGCGGGCGGCCGGCACCCCGACCGCGATTCCGATCACTAGGCCGAGCGCGATCAGCCACGGCGTACTCGACCCCGATAGCACGTGCGGCGTGAGCAGCGTCGCCACGATCGCGATCGCCATGCCGATCGCGGCGATCTTGTTGCCCCGCACCGCCGTGCGCGGACCGGTCAGCCCGCTCATGCCGTAGATGAACAGCGAGAACGCGACGATGTAGCACGCGTCGATGAAATTCGACGACTGCAGGAAGATCGTGGCGATCACTTGCCGCCGCCCTCCAGCTCCTCGGGGGCGGATCCCTCGGGCAGATCCGGCTTGCGCTTGAACATCGCGAGCATCCGGTCGGTCACCAGGAAACCACCGACGATGTTGATCGTGCCGAACGCGATCGCGATCACCAGCAGAACGTGCTCCAGCACACCAGTGGCCTCGTGCATCAACAACAGACCACCGAGCACCACGATTCCGTGGATCGCGTTGGTGCCCGACATCAGCGGCGTGTGCAGCGTGTTCGGGACCTTCGAGATGACCTCGAATCCGACGAACGCGGCTAGCACCAGGATGGCGAGATCGGTCATGACGCTCATCGTGTCCTCCTCAGGTTCAGGGGCTGGCCGCCGGCGCGGCCTCGGCGGCCGCCTTGGCCGCTTCGTGGACGATCTCGCCGTCCCGCGTGATGCAGGCGCCGGCGATCACCTCGTCGTCGAAGTCGAGCGTCAGCTGGCCCTCGTCGGAGATCATCAGACCGAGCAGCGACTGGATGTTGCGCGCGTACAGCTGTGAGGCGTGCTCGGCCATCGTCGAGGGCACGTTCAGCGGCCCGAGGATCTTCACGTCGTGGCGGATGACGGTCTTACCCGGTTCGGTCAGCTCGCAGTTCCCGCCGGACTCGGCCGCCAGGTCGATGATCACCGAACCGGGCTTCATCAGCTCCACCGCCTTCTCGGTGACCAGCACCGGAGCGCGGCGGCCCGGTACGGCGGCGGTCGTGATCACGACGTCGACCTTGCCGATCGCCTCGGCCATCAGCTCCTGCTGGCGGGCCTGCTGCTCGGGAGTGAGCTCTCGGGCGTACCCGCCCGAGCCTTCCAGATCGCCGCCGAGATCGAACTCGAGAAAGCGCGCGCCGAGCGACTCGACCTGCTCCTTGACCGCGGCCCGCACGTCGAAGCCCTGCACCACGGCCCCGAGGCGCCGCGCGGTCGCGATCGCCTGCAGGCCGGCCACGCCGGCGCCGAGCACGAGCACCGTCGCCGGGCGGATCGTCCCGGCCGCGGTCATCAACATCGGGAAGTACCGGCCGAGCTCCATCGCGCCCATCAGGGCCGCGCGGTACCCGCCGATGTTCGCCTGCGAGGACAGCGCGTCCATCGACTGCGCCCGGCTGATGCGCGGAATCGCCTCCATCGCGAAGCTGGTCGCGCCCGTCTGCGCGATTGCCCGGATCGACTTCCCCGCCGTCAACGGCTGGAGGAACCCGATCAACACGGTCTCTGGTCGCAGCCGCCCGATCTCGTCCGCGTTCGGTGCGGCCACCTTGACCACCACGTCCGCCTCGTACACGCCGGCGGGATCCTCGACCATGCGAGCGCCCGCCTCCTCGTACTGGGTGTCGGGAATCAGCGCGCCCGCGCCGGCGCCCCGCTCGACGACGACCTCCACGCCGTTCTCACCGCCGCTGAGCTTGCCCACCACCTCGGGCACGAGCGCCACGCGGTGCTCGCCCTGGGCCGTCTCCTTGGGGACTCCGATCTGCATGTGGGGGGCGAGAGGGTAGCGGTTTTCTCCTGAATCGGCTTCAACTACCGCCGAGCACCGCGAGGCTGAGCGCAGTCAGGATTCCGGTGGCGACCACGAGCCGGTCGACGTCCGGCGAGGCTCCCGCAGGCGGCGCCGCGATTCGGACCGGGTGCGGTCGCGCGGCTGACGAACGCGCCGAGCGGTGGGGTTCACGGCGCGCCAGAGCCGTCGCGTGAGAGGCGGCCGTATGCGTGCTCGGGCGAGCGGGGGGCGCGGTCGCGGTGTGCCGCGCCACCGCCGCAATCGGGAGCGCCTTGCCCTCGAGCGCCATCAGCGCCTCGCCCGTCACCCACGTCGGCGTCTCGTTCGTGCCCCGCGAGTATTCGACGTGCCCGTCGCCGGCGATCAGCGAGCGCAGGTAGTCGAGCGGCGACGGGGCGCCGCGGCGGTGGAGCGTGTTCGGGTCCACGCCGGCGGCGATCAGCCCCTGGACGCCAAACGCCGTCGATTGGGCGTTCGACCCGGCGCCCGGCATGCTCGGGAAGCCGCCGTCGCGGTCCTGCTGGTCACGGATGTAGGCCACCGCGCGTGACCGCGCCCGCGAGGCCGCCGAGCCGCCGGCGCCAGCCAGCGCCTCGAGCGTCGCCCCGGTGTCGTCGACGTCGCTCAACCCGCCCCGGGTCGCGAAGTTGAAGCCGCCGTCGGCGTCCTGCTGGCGGACGAGCCACGTCACACTCGCCCGCGGCGGCGCGAGCCCGACCGCCCGAAAAGCGAGCACGGCGAACGACGTCCAGTTCGTCTGGTTGTTGACCGAGCCATTGCGGCTGATGTCGCCGCGAAGCTCGGCGACGAGGTCGCGCCCGCCGAAGCTCGTCGCCGGCAATCCGGCGGCGGCGACGACCAGGATGTTCCGCTCGACGTCGCCCGGGTCTGACGCGGAGGCCACGCCGCTCGCGACGTAGTCGATCAGGCTGCGGCCGTTCCGGATGACGTCCTGGGGGTTCTCGCCGGCGCTGGCCAGTCCGAGCGCGGCCCAGCCCGAGTACAGCTGTGACGAGGCGGAGCCGGGCGTCGCCCCGATGCCACCGTCGGAGTTCTGGGCCGCGACCAGGTAGCCGGCGGGCGTGGTCGCGGCCCGCCCCACGACTGCGGTCACAGCCTCCGCGCGCCCCACGACCCCGGCCCGCCCGGTCGCCGCCTCCGCGCGCCCCACCCCCAATCCGCCTGGCTGGCTGGCCAGCCAGGCTCCGAGAGTGGCTGTCCCAGCGACGGTGACGACGGCGATCGCGAGCAACGGCGTGGCCGACACCCACGTCACGTTCAACCGCGTCCTGAACCGGGTCAACGAGTGGATCAGGGCCGGGCCGAACGCGAGCGCGAACACGAAGCACCCGCCGGCGTGGACGAAGTCAAAGCCGACCCCCTTCCCCACGTAAACACCCAGCGACCCGAGGCTGTGGTCGCTGTAGGTGACCCAGTCGCCGACGTCCTGGAGCGCGGTGAACCCGAAACCGACCACGAAGCACACGATCGCCAGCGTCCAGCGGCCGATCCGCCGCCCGGTCAGCACCGCGAGCCCTGCGCCGATGACGCCGGTCGCCCCCCAGCCGGCCATCTGCCACGGGGTCCACGGTCCCTGGCCGAAGAAGAAGTTCGACGCCAACCCCGCGATCGCACCGACCGCGAAGCCAGGGCCGCCGCCGAGCGCGTAGCCGGAGACGAGCACGATGTCGGTCGTCGGCTTGACGTTCGGGAAGGCGGCGAACGCGATCCGCCCGAGTGCCGCGAACGCCGCGAGCGTCCCCACCAGCGCCACGATCCGGGCATCGGGTCGGACGTGCTCGTACCAGGCGAAGCCGGCGGCGAGCGCCAGCGCCAGGACCCCGAATGCGCCGACCTGCCAGCTCATGCGCTGACCTCGGCTCTCTCCACGGTGACAAGTGCGATCCCGTCGTCCGGCGCGAGTGCGCCACCGGCGCCGCCGAGGATCCTCGCGGTCTCGGTGGCGAAGTACGTGCCCCCCGCGAGGATCTCGCCCGGAGACCCGTCCGCGATCACCGTCCCCTCCCCCAGCAGCACCACGCGCTGCGCGAACGCGGCCACGAACTCGGGGTCGTGGGTGGCGACGAGCACGGCGGCGTCGAGTTCGCGCAGTAGCGCCGCGAGCTCGTCCTTGCGCCGGCGGTCCATCCCGCGGGTCGGCTCGTCGAGGCACACCACGGCCGTGTCTTGATCCGGCGCGTCGAGCACGATCGCGAGCGCGAGTCGCTGCTTCTCCCCGCCCGACAGGTCGCGCGGATGGCGAGAAGCGAGCGCAGCGTCGCCGAGCCCGACGGTCGCGAGCGCGGCCGGCGAGGCCTCCTGCTCAACCCGGTCGTGGATCAGGTAGTCGGTCGGGTTCTGGAGCAGGAGCGCGACCCGTCCGGTAGTTCGGACCTTGCCGCGAGTCGGGCGCATCAGCCCGGCCGCGTGGCGCAGCAGCGTCGACTTGCCGGCGCCGTTGCGCCCCATCAGCGCGACGCGCTCGCCCGGACCGACCGACAGCGAGACGCCGCGAAGGATGGCCGGACCGCGGTCGATCTCATGCCAGACCCGGTCGAGCGCCAACGCGCTGTCTTCGGCGCGCCGGCGCGACTCGCGACGCCGCTGGTCCGAGGCGCCGGCCGCGATCGGATCGACGTCCGGCAGGAGACCGTGTGACCGCAGGCTCGAGCGCGCCGCCTTCACGCCGGCCACCGGCGGCAGCCCGAGACCGTGCAGAAGGCGCGCCCCGGGGGTGGCGAGCTCGGGCGCGGAGTCGCATGCCCAGGCCAGGAACTCGGCCGGCGCGGCGTCGCACACCACGCGCCCGCCGCGCATCGCGATCGCCCGGTCCGCGAAGCCCAGGCACCGCTCGAGCCGGTGCTCGGCGATCACGATCGCCGCGTCGAAATCCTCGTTGAGCCGGCGCAGCAGCGCGATCAGCTCGTCGCCGGCGACCGGGTCGAGCTGCGAGGTCGGCTCGTCGAGCAGGATCAGCTGCGGTCTGCCGGCCAGCGCCGCCCCGAGCGCTACGCGCTGGAGCTCGCCACCGGAGAGCTCGGCGGTCGGGCGATCGAGCAGGTGCGCGATCCCGAGCGCCAGCGACGCCTCCTCGACGGCCCGCGCCACCGCCGCCGGCGCCTCTCCCCGGTTCTCCAGCGGAAGCGCCAGCTCGGCGCGGACCGTGCTCATCACGACCTGCGTCTCGGGGTCCTGGAACAGCGAGCCGACCGCGACCGCGAGCGCCCCCGGGGCGTGCTCGCGCGTGTCCATGCCGGCGACCGTGGCGCGGCCCGCGAACACGCCGCCGTGGAAGTGCGGGACGAGCCCGTTGGCGGCGCGGAGCAGCGTCGACTTGCCCGAGCCCGACCCGCCGGCGAGCACGACCAGCTCGCCCGGCGCGATCTCGAGCGACACGTCCTCGATCGCCGGAGCCGCCGCGCCCGGGTAGGAATACGTCACGCGCTCGAGCGACAGCGCGCTCATGACTCGATCCTCCTGCGAACGAGCCTCACCGCTCGATCCCCCTGCGGTCGGCGAACGGGAGCAGCGCGCAGACGACGATCGCCACCGCCACCGCGACCTGGCCGGTCCCGACCGGCACATGCAAAGACGGGTCCGAGCTGAACGGCACGAGGCCCGCGATCCGGGCTCCGACCGCCAGCGAGACCAGCGCCACCGCGGAGGCGCCGAACGCGATGTCGTGGCGCGAGTACGGGCGGCGTACGCCCCCCGCGTGCCGTCGCGCGGCGCCGTAGCCGCGGACCTCTAGGGCCGCGGCGACGTCGAGCGCGCGGTCGAGCACGCCGGCGGTGGTGGCGCGCATCAGCCGCGCGCGTGACGGCGGCGGGCCGGGACGGCAGCGCTGGGCCTCGGCGAGCCGGCGCGCGTCGCGCGCGAGCACCGGAACCATCCGCGTGGCCAGCGTCGCGGTCAACGCCGAATGGAACGAGAAGCGGCGGAACAGCCCGAGCACCTCGTCGGGGTCAACCGCGACGGTGTACAGCGCGCCGCACAGGACGAGCGCGATCGCCCGCACGCCGAGCACCGCGCCGTACACGGTCGCCTCGAGCGTCACGTCGGTCTGGCCAAACACCGGCAGATCTCCGAGACGGGCGATCACCGTGAGACCGCCCTGCGCCACCAGCATGTTGACGGCCATCACAATCAGGCCGAGCGGCAGCGCGAACAGGGCGGCACGGCGGATCTCCCGCCCCACGCCGGCACCGACGGCCGCGCCCGCGATCGCCACGACGACCGCCCCGAGCGCCACGGGCGCGGACAGCAGCAGTACCGCGAGACCGAGCGCTAGGCAATACGCGCATCCGGCGCCGGCGCGAGCGGCATGCAGCGGGCTCGCGCGCCGGCGGTAGATCAACTCGTCGCCTCCTGCGGCACCGGCAGGTCGGTGCCGCCCTGGACGGCGAGCGCGAAGTGGTCACGGAGCCGCGCCGGCGTCAGTGCCGCAGCCGCGGCGTTGACCCCGGCCACGTCGGTGCCCGTGATCAGCCAGAACGGCCCGGTCGAGGGCTGCGCGGTGGCGGCGATCAGACCGGCGCCGACCCGGAGCGTGCGCACGACCTTGCCGGCCGGGTCGAGCAGCTGAAGCGAGGACCCGTTCGCGCCGGCGAAGCGCGCGTAAACCCCGCTCGACGCCGGGCCGTGCTTGATCAGCTGGGCCAGCAGCTCGCCGTCGACGTCGTGCCAGGTGCCCACGACTACGCCGATCGAGTCCGTTCCCGATCCGCCGCCAATCGCTTGGCTCGATACCGGGACGCCGATCGAGTCGAGCTCGGATGTCACTCGCTTGCAAGCCGCGCCGGCATCGGTGGCGCACTCGATCGTGACCGGGTAGCGCCGACCGCCGATGCCGTGGACGAACGGCTCGGGGAACGAGCCGACGACCGCCGGGATCGAATCCGTCGCGGTCCAGTCGTGTAGGTCCCACCAGATCCGGTCCCCCTTGTTGACCGAGGTGCCCGCGGCGCCGAGCGACGCCTCGATCCCGTTCACGTAGTAGAACCAGTCGAGTCGTGCCGAGCTTCCGGCGTGGCCGTCGATCGACTCGACGAACCCGCCGCCGTAGCGCGTCGTGACCTTGAACGACCGCTCGAGCATCCGCATCACGGTCTGAGACCCGGGGATGCTCCTCTCGGTCACCGACCCAACCGGCGCGGTTCCGAAGTCCCGGGTGACGGTCAGCGTGACGACGCCCGAGGTTGCCTTGCCGGCCCCCAGGCCGCACCCGGCGGTCGCGACCGCGCACGCGATCGCGACCGCCGTGACTGCAGCCCTGCACGTCATGACGAGGCCGCCAGGCCTACTTGACGACCTTGAACAGCAACTTCTCCCCGGAGTGGAGCTTGATGTCGCATACCCCCAGGCTCGAGGACTTACCGTTGACGTACACGCTCCAGTAGTCCGAGCCGGTCGGCTTCACGCCGTCGATCGAGGTGACGAAGATCCCGCCCACGCTCGAGTAGTACTTCCCCGCCCACTTGCCGTGGGTGGCGGCGTCGAGCGCGCCGGCGGCACTGGCGCCCGGGCACTTGCCGTGGGGCGTTCCGCCCTTGGTGATCCAGCCTTTCTCACCGTGCTCGGCAGTCGGCGTGAGCAGGGTCTTGTTGAGGCTCTTGATCTGAACGGTGACGGCCGGACCGGAGCCGGCGGCGAGCGCGACGCCGGACGCCGCGACGGCCATGACGATCGCTCCCAGAAGAGCGATGAGGGTCTTGCGATGCATGAGGGCCACCCCTTTCCACGAGGGCATATTGGCTTGGCGGTCGGTGACTGGTCTCCTGGCTGACGGGCCTACCAGCCGCGCCTTCCCGGCGACTCGACGTCGCCAGTGGCAATTCCTGCGACTGGCGTCCCCGATCACAGTGGCGGGTCCGCGCCGGGTTTCCACCGGCTTCCCATCGCCACCGACCTTGAACGATCGTGATCGTACCGCGGGTCACGGGCAAGGGCTCGTGTGCGGCTGGGATCGGGGATCGCGGTCCCGTCGGGCGGCGGCGATAGTTTGGGACGACAGTGGCCGGAGATCTCGACCAACGCAGCCTCGGCGCCGTGTTCGACATGGTGGCGGTCGAATACGACCGCAGGCGGCCGACCTATCCGGACGAGCTCGTCGAGCGCGCCTGCGAGCTCGGCGGCCTGGAGGCCGGCGACCGGGTGCTTGAAATCGGATCCGGCACCGGCCAGCTGACCCGAGGCCTCGTGGCCCGCGGGCTGCACGTCACGGCGGTCGAACCCGGCAGTAACTTGATCGAACTGGCCGGACGCAAGCCACACCGGCCGGGCGCGCTCGAGTTCGTCAATCATCGCCTGGAGGACGCGCCCATCGACGGCTGGTTCGACGCCGCGTTCTCGGCGTCGGCCTTTCACTGGCCCGATCCGGACGTGAGCTGGGCGAAGGTGGCGCAGGCGCTGCGGCCGGACGGACTGTTCGCGCTGCTTCAACACTGCGCGCTGCGACACGAGCACATCGCCACCGACGACGACGCGCTGATCTCCGTACTCGCGGGGGCCGCGCCTGAGATCGCCGTCGGCTGGCCGCCGTTGAGGGATCTCCCGACGATCCTGAGCGGCGTCGAGGACCGGCGCGAGAACGTCTCTGAGGTGTGGGGTTGGGTAGGACAGCAGACGTTGGCACGGGCCTATGCCGGCCCGCTGTTCCGCGACGTGCAGATCGCGGTCGTGCCCATGGTGACCGAGCAGAGCGCCGATGACCTGAACGCCCTTCTGCGCACCACCTCGCTCTACCCCCGTCTCGCGCCCGCCCAGCGCGAAGCCCTGGAGCGGGGAAACCGGGAGATCGAGGCACGAGTCGGTCGGCGCATCCGGGCGGGCATGGTCGCCGTCCTCGTGACGGCCCGGCGCGCATAACTAGCGGTCGAAAGCGACCACTAGACTCGACTCGCGATGACCGTCAACCTGACCCGGATCTACACCCGCCTGGGAGACTCGGGCGAGACCCACCTCGGCGACATGAGCCGGGTGCCCAAGACCCACCCGAGGATCGAGGCGTACGGCACCGTCGACGAGTTGAACTCGCACATCGGGGTGGCGCTGACGATCCCGGGTCTGTCCGACGCCTACAGCGAGTGGCTCGCGCGCATCCAGAACGACCTGTTCGACGTCGGCGCCGACATAGCGGCGCCGCACGACCCGGAGCGAGAGCGGCTCCGGGTGATCCCCGAGCAGACCACGTGGCTCGAGGAGCGCTGCGACGAGGTGAACGCCACGCTCGCGCCGCTCAAGTCGTTCGTGCTGCCCGGCGGCACCCCGGCCGCCGCCTACCTGCACGTGTGCCGGACCGTGTGCCGGCGCGCCGAGCGGCTCGCAATCGCGTGCGGAGCGGAGTTGAACGCCGAGGTCGTCCGCTACCTGAACCGGCTCTCGGACCTGCTGTTCATCCTCAGCCGGGGTGCCAACGGCGGCGCGGAGCCGCTGTGGCAGCCGGGCCGGTATCGCGAGCAGCAGTAGCGCGTCCGGCCAGCGGTCCGAGGCTCAGCATCACCCCGGTCGACAGGCTGACCCCGAGTGTCGCGATCGCGGCCGCGACCACCACGAGTTGCTTGTGGGCCTCCGCGTATGCGAGCGCGTCGTGCGGACGCGTCAGCACGACTAACGCGAGCAGCGCGACGCCGGCGACGACCACGGCCGCCTGCGGGGCGAGCGCCGCTCGGAGGGACAATCGGTCGACGGTTGTCTCGCTCGGCCAGCGGCGCTCCGCCGCCGACAGGGCCGCGACGATCACCAGCGTCCAGGTCGTGGCGACCAGGTACCCGCCGAACACGTCGGCGGGGAAGTGGTCGGCGGTCGCCACCAGCGAGTAGCCGACCGCCACGGCGAACGCCGCGCCGAGCGCCGCCACGAGCGGCCGCAGGCGACTCGGCGAGGCGAGGATCAGGCCGAGGACCGCCGACATCGCCGCCGTCGAGTGCCCACTGGGCCATGCCGTCGTCGGTACCGGCAGCCAGCCGCCCAGGACCCCGGCAAACCGTGGCTCGGGCAGCACATGCTTCAGAAACTCCGTGGTGAGGTTCGCGCCGAGCAGAATCGCCGCGATCCCGAGAGCGACCCGCGGGCGGCCTCGCACCAACGCGATGACCACCACCAACGGCGCCCAGACCACGTAGTGGTGCGGATCGCACAGCCACACGAACATGTCCGTGAACACCCGGACCACGCCGTGGCGGTGCAGCTCGACGAACCCCAGGAAGGTCGTCAGATCAGCACTGCGGAACATGCCGACGTGGAACGCCGCGAACCACGTCGCCACAAGCAACGTGACGCAACCGGCTGCGCCCGCCAGTGCCCATCTGGCTCGGATCGCCATCCCATCAGGCTAGCGGCACCGGGTGAGCGACGGCGAAGAATGCGCGTCTAGCTGGTGTGCTCAAGCTGCGCGCTCGTGCCGCGCGTTATGCGCAGTTCCGGCGAGCTGCCCGTCCGGCGCACATGCGCGTAGTGCTCGATGTCTTCGGGCGACGCCACGTCGACGTTTAGCCCGGCGGCAAGCTCGAATCGGCCGGCCTCGTACAGCAACTCCTGGTAGCCGGGCGTCTCGCTCGAGCGGCCCTCGACGTCGAGGAAGTGGATGCCGGTACGGAACTCCCAGCGCTGCCCGCCGGCGACTCTGTCCGCCGCCTGCTTCGCGCGCGCGGCCTCGGCGCCGGCGCTCTGGCGGGGGCGGGCACCCGACGCATCCAGCGCGCGTGACAGCCGCTCGTAGTTCCGTCGGTACGGCGCGGGGACGATCGCGGCCGGCCCGTTGGCGCCGGCGGCCCCTCGAATCGTCTCAGCGATCGGTCCGACGAGCACGAACTCGACCTGGTTGGCCTGGAGCCATGTGAGTACGGCGATCGACTCGACCGGCAGGTGCTCAAAGCCCGGGGCAGGGCGGACGGGGCGCATCTCGATCCGCGGGTTACGTTTCTTACGCAGCATGGTCAGTGCGTTTCGCCGCTCGGGTGCGGACTCCTTCAGGTAACGTGCCCGCCAGGGCGAGCCGGGAAGTCTGGTCGGGGCTGCTTTTCCCCAACGTGGAGTCGAATGTCAGCCGCCCTTGCAGTCCCGCTGTTTCTGGTTTCGCTGGGGGTGACGCTCGCCTCGGCGCGGCAGTTCGCCCGTCGGCTCGACCGGCTCGGCGTGCGCTTCGGCTTCCCCGAGGCCCTGATCGGCCTGCTCACGGCGGTGGCGGCGGACGGACCAAATGTGTCCTCGTCGCTGTTCGCGCTGCTCAAGGGCGCGCACGACGTGGGCGTCGGCGTGCTCGTCGGCTCGAATGCGTTCCAGCTTGCAGCGATGATCGGGGTGAGCGCGCTGCTCGCCGGAGCGGTCCGCCTGCCGCGTGAGACCGTGCTGCTCGAGGGCGTGGTCGGCCTGGTCATCACGTTGCTCGCGGCCGCGCTGCTGCTGCGTTGGCTGTCGTCCGCCGAGGCGGTGCTGCTGTCGCTGCTCGTGGTGGTTCCCTACCTGGCACTCGTGATCGGCGGACAGCGGCTGCGCGAGCGGCCCGAATCGAAGTTCAGACGGCTCGCCCACGCCCTCCACGAGCACCCCGGTCCCGAGCAGCCGGCGGAGGCCCCGACGAACCCAACCCACCATCTGCTCGGGCTCATCGTGCTCGACGTGGCGCTGATCATCGCCGGCAGCGCCGGAATCGTCCAGGCGGCGCTCACCCTCGGCGCGGATTGGCACATCCCGAACTCGGTGCTCGGGGTGCTGATCCTGGCGCCGCTCACGAGCCTTCCAAACGCGCTCACCGCCACCCGGCTCGGCCTCGCCGGCCGGGGCGCCGCGCTCGTTGGCGAGACGTTCAACAGCAACTCGATCAACCTCGGTGTAGGCGTGATCGTGCCCTCGCTGTTTGTGACGTTCGCGGCCCTGTCGGGCGTGGACAAGCAGCAGCTGGCATGGCTGCTGGCGATGACGATCGCGGCCGTCGGGCTGCTCGCCCGGCCGGAGGGGATGCGACGGGCGGGCGCCGCGGTCCTCCTCATCCTGTATTTCGCCTTTGTGGCGGGTACGCTCGTGGGCTGATGGACGAGCAGCAGATTCGCGCCAGGCGGCTCGCCAGGCAGCGCGAGCGGCAGGCCCGTGACCGCCGCCGCCGTCTGATCGTGGTCGGGACGCTCGTCGTCGTCGCGGTCGCCGTGGTCATGATCGGCCTCGTCGCGACCGGCGGGGGCGCTACGTCGACCCAGTCGGCCACGAATGCCTCCCAGACCGCAGCGCGTAAGGCCGGCGCGCGTCCGGCATCCACCCGCACCGGCCACTCCAAGACCTTCAGCGCGAGCCGGCTGCCGAAGACGACCGTGACCGGCGTCGGCACCGGCAAGCCGGGGACCGCGACCGTGCCGGTCCTGATGTACCACGTGATCAACCCGCCGCCGGCGGGCGCCCCGTTCCCGGGGCTGTACGTGCCCTCCGACGAGTTCGCGGCCCAGATGCAGGCGCTCAAGGCCGCCGGCTGGCACGCCGTGACGATGGACCAGCTCAAGGCGTACTGGACGCGCGGCGTACCGCTCGGGCCGGGTAAGCCGATCGTGCTCACGTTCGACAACGGCTACGCGTCCCAGTATGAGAACGCGCTGCCGGTCCTCAAGCGCCTCGGTTGGGTCGGGAACGAGAACATCCAGCTCACCGGGCTGCCGCCGTCGCAGGGCGGCCTGACCGACTCTCAGGTGCGGGGGTTGATCGCGGCCGGGTGGGAGCTCGACACCCAGGGGATCAGCCACGCCGACCTCATCACGCTCGACGCGTCTGAGCTCCACTACCAGATCGCGACCGCGCGCCAGACCCTTCAGAAGCGCTACGGCGTGCCGGTCAACTGGTTCTGTTATCCGTCCGGCCACTACGACGCGACCGTGATCGCCGCCGTCGAGGCGGCCGGATTCGTCGGCTCGACGACGGTGATCCCGGGCTGGGCGAGCGGCGGCGAGGATCCCTACCGCCTACCCCGGTTGCGCGTTCTCGGCGGCACTAGCCCGTCGGCGCTGTTGAGCCAGATCGCGTCCTCCGAATCCGACGCGGCGCCTCCGGCGTCGTACGGAGGCGCGGGAACGGCGTGAGCACCACGTCGCGCAGCCGGCCTGGTGAGCGGCCCGGGACGTTGCGCGCCTCCAGGCCGAATCCGCTGATCGGCGTCGCCGTATCGCTGGTGTCGGTGGCGGCGGCCACGGCGGCGATCTATCCGCTCAAAAGCCTCGCGCCGGTCGTGTCGCTGAGCGTCGTGTACCTGCCCGCGGTGCTGCTCGTATCCGCGTACTGGGGACTCCCGCTCGGCCTGGTCACGTCGCTGCTGAGCGCCGCCGCGTTCAACTTCTTCCACCTTCCTCCCACCGGCCGGTTCACGATCGCCGACAGCCGCAACTGGGTCGCGCTTGGGGCGTTCACGGTCGTCGCGGTCACGGTCAGCACGGTCGCGGACGTTGCCCGCAGCCGCGCGCTCGAAGCGGACCGGCGGCGCGCGGAGGCCGACCTAGCTGCGGCGGTGGCGCGCGACCTGCTCGTCGGCTCCGAGACCGAGAGCGCGCTTGCGGCCGCCGCCCGGAGGGTCGCCGAGGCGCTCGGGCTCGGTCCGGTTTCGATCGAACTCGGGGTGGTGGAGGCCGACCGCCGGCGCCGCGCGTTCGAGCTGCGCGGCGCCGACGGGGCCCAGGTCGCCACGCTCCTCGTCCCGCGCCGGCTGCCCGCCGACGCCGAGCACCGACTGCTCACCTATGTCGTGCCGGCGCTCGGGGCGCTCGTCGCGATCGCCTTGCGCCGGGATGCGCTGCAGGCCGAGGCCGTCGAGACCGCGGCGCTCAGGCGCAGCGACGACATCAAGACCGCGCTGCTCCGCGCGGTCTCGCACGACCTGCGCACGCCGGTGACCGCGATCGTCGCCGCGGGCCACGCGCTCGGGAGCGATTCGCTCACCCCCGGTGAGCGCTCAGAGCTCTCGACGGCGGTGGTCGAGGAGGGTGAGCAACTCGCGGCGCTCGTCGACAAGCTGCTCGACCTGTCGCGGCTCCAGGCCGGGCGGGCCGAGCCTCGCCGCGACTGGGTGTCGCTCGAGGACGTGGTGCACGCGGCCCGTGAGGGTCTGTCGGCGCCCGGCGCCGACGTGCGGCTTACCGTCGACCCCGACGTGCCGCCGGTCAGGGCGGACGCCGCCCACCTGGAGCGCGCGTTTGCCAACCTGCTCGAGAATGCGGTGCGCTACTCGGGCGGGTTACCCGTGTCGGTCCACATCCGCCGGAGCGGATCGCGGGTGGTCGTGCGGGTGGTCGACCAGGGCCCCGGGATTGGCGCCGCCGAGCGCGCCCGCATCTTCGAGCCTTTTTACCGCGGGCGGTCGACGGGTCGCGAGGCGGGGACCGGCTCCGGTCTTGGCCTGTCGATCGTGAAGGGGTTCGTAGAGGCCAACGGCGGCACCATATCCGTCGAGTCGCTCCCCGGTCAGGGCTCGAGCTTCGTGGTCTCGCTCCCGATCGAGCTCCCGGTGGAGCGGAAACCCGAGGCCGAACCGGCACTCCCGACATGACCGCCGAGCCCCGCCCCCGCGTCTTGGTCGTCGATGACGAGCAGCAGATCCTGCGGGCGCTCCGCGTGATCCTTCGCGACGCCGGGTTCGAAGCGCTTCCGGCGAGCACCGCGGAGGAGGCGCTCGACATCGCCGCGACGCGGCGACCCGACGCCGCGATCGTGGATCTCGTGCTTCCCGACTTCGACGGGGTCGAGCTGTCCCGCCGCCTGCGCGAGTGGAGCGAGATGCCGTTGATCGTGCTCTCGGCGGTTGGCGAGGAGGACGCCAAGGTGCGCGCGCTGGCCGCCGGGGCCGACGACTACGTGACCAAGCCGTTCGGCCCGCGAGAGCTGGTGGCGCGCCTTCAGGCGAACCTCCGCCGGATCGCGCCCGAGCCCGAGGAGGCGGTGATCCGGGTGGAAGGGCTCGAGGTCGATCTCGCCCGGCGCACCGTGCAGGTCGACGGCAACGAGGTCCACCTGACCCCGACCGAGTTCGACCTGCTGCGCCTGCTGATCCGCAACCGCGGCCGGCTGATGACCCATCGCGACCTGCTGTTGTCGGTGTGGGGACCCGGCTACGGCGAGGACACGCAGGTGCTGCGGGCGCACATCGCCAACCTGAGGCGCAAGATCGAACCCGCCGGCGGCCGGCGCTACATCCGCACCGACCCCGGCGTCGGCTACCGGTTCGCGCTCTGACGCGACCGCACGACGTTCTGCGGCGGCGTCTCGATCACGACCCGGCACGGGCGGTGGGACAGCAGGTAGCTCGCGGTCGGCCCGAGCGCGCGCTCTGAAGGCGGCGCGTGCGCGGTGCCGAGATAGATGATCTCGGCGTTGCGGCGCTCCGCCTCCTCGACTATCGCCGCGCCCGGGCTGCGCGTGCGGATCAGGCGCGTCTGGACCTTGAGGCCGGCTTTCCTCCCGGCGATCTTGGCGCTTTCGAGCACGCTGAGCCCGAGCCTCTCCTCCTCCTCGAGCCCGGCGTCGAGCGACAGCTGGTTGGGGACGCGCAGGATGTAGATGGCCTCGACCGCGGCCCCTTCGCCGACCAGCTTGGCGGCGGCGCGCAGGGCCGAGGCGTCGACGTCGGTGCCGAAGATCGGGACGATCGCCGAGCGGTACTCGAGCTCGACGAAGAACGCCGGACGCTCGCGTCGCTCGATCTTGTGGTGGCTGGTGAGGTCGAACCCCTGGCTGTGGCGATAGATCACGTAGCCGATCAATCCCAACACCATCCAGCCCGTGCCGACGTAGCGGGCGTCGACGTGGAGCGCGAGCACCGAGACCCAGGCGGCGAACGTGCCGAGCCCGCCGATCACCGCGCTCACCGGGATCGCCGCGCCCCGGAACCGAATGTTCACGCCGATCTTGTACGGCCGCTCGCGGTCGGGGTCCTTGATCCGAAGCGCGATCACCGCGGCGTGGGCGGTCGTGAACGACAGCATCGCGCCGTACGAGTAGAGGTTGCCGAGGAAGTCGGTCTTGCCGGGGATCAGCAGGATCCCGGCGAACACCGAGAACACGACGATCGTGAACCACGGCGTCCGGTAGCGGGGGTGCAGGCGCGAGAAGATCGTCGGCAACTGCCGGTGCTCGGCGAGCGACCACGACAGCCGCGAGATCCCGATCAGCCCCGCGTTGGTGGCGATGAACAGGATCGTCGCCGCCAGCATGCCGACGTAGTACCGCAGGACGTGCGTGGCCCCGGTCGCGAGGCCGAGGTGGGAGATGATCCCGAGGACCGGGTCGTTCTGGTAGCCGTGCGGCGGCGCCTCTCCCAGCAGCGTGTAGGCATGGGCGCCGTGGCCGAGCACGGGGAGCGCCGACAGCGCGACCACGGTCATGCCGGCGTACACGCCGAGCACCGCGATCAGGATGTAGTTGACGGCCTTTGGCACGTCCCGCCCGGGGTCGACCGCCTCCTCGGCCATGTTCGAGACGGTCTCGATCCCCGTGTACGCGAGCATCGCCAGCGACAGCGCGAAGATCAGGTGGGAGTACGTCGGCATCGTGCCGAGATCGACCTGGTGCACGAGCAGCGACGGATTGAGCACCAGCACCGCGCCGATGCAGATGATCAGCACCTGCGTGGCCAGGTCGAGCACGGCGAGGATCAGGTTGAGGTTCGCCGACTCCCCGATCCCGCGGATGTTCAGCCAGGCCAGCAGCGAGATCACGATCAGGCCGCCGATCACGTCCCCGGGCGGGTGCGTCAGCGCCGGCCAGAACGCGCCCAGATAGTGGGGCACGAAGAACGCCGAGATCGCGATCGTGAGGATGTAGTCGAGGCTCAGCGCCCACCCGGCGATGAACGACACGAGTTCGTTGAACGCGTGGCGGGCGAAGCTCGAGGAGCCGCCGGCCTCGGGGAACATCGACGCGCCCTCGGCATAGGTCTTGGCGGTCAGCGCGAACAGGCCGCCGGCGAGCATGAACACGACCGGCGTGAGCCCGAGCGCATACGCCGCGACCAACCCGAGCGCGTAGTAGATCGACGAGCCCACGTTGCCGTACGCGGTCGCAAATAGACCGCCCACACCGACGCTGCGGCGCAGTCCGTGGGTCTCGATGCGCGCCATGTACTGCTGGCGACGGTAGCGATCGCACGAAGAACCCGCTAAGCATCGCGGGGCCCCGGTAAAGAAAACGCTAACGGGCGGGCTTGGGAAGAAACGCTGAACTATTCATCGTTTCGTCCCAAGCCGGCTGGCTACGCCGCCGGATCACGGAGCCGGTAGCCGACGCCCGGCTCGGTGATCACGTACTTCGGCCGCGACGGATCGGGTTCGAGCTTGGCGCGGATGTGGGCGACGTGGACGCGGAGGTAGTGCGTCTCGGCGCCGTATTCGGGGCCCCAGACCTCGCGCAGCAGCTGGCGGTGGGTCACGAGCCGGCCCTGATGCTGGGCGAGCACGCGGAGCAGGTCGAACTCGATCGGGGTCAGATGCACCGGCTTGCCGTCGCGCGTGACCAGCCGGTCGGACAGGTCGATCACGAGCTCGCCGATGTTCAGCTGTGGGCTGCCGCCGACGTCGACCGACCGGCGCAGCAGCGCGCGCAGCCGGGCCAGCAGTTCGTCGGTGCCGAAGGGCTTGGTGACGTAGTCGTCGGCGCCGGCGTCGAAGGCCCGGACCTTCTCGCGCTCGTCGCCCACGGCGGATAAGACCAGGATCGGCAGCCGGCTCCAGCGCCTGACCTCCTCGCAGATCTCGACCCCGCGCCCATCCGGCAGGACGAGGTCGAGCACGAGCGCGTCGGGCGGGCGGGACACGAGCTCGACGAGCGCGTCCGCCTTGGTCTCGGCCGAGTCGACCGTGTAGCCGGCGCTCCGCAGCAAAATCTTCAGCCCCCGGACAATCTGAGGCTCGTCATCGACGACGAGCACGCGTGGGGCGCCGGTGCTCATGGCGTCGATGACGCGGAGTCCACGACGAGCACGCGCGGCGCGGTCGCGCTCATGACACGACCTTGACCGCGCCCGCGGCGTCGGACGGCTGCTGCGCGACCGGGAAGCTGACGGTGAACGAGGTTCCCATCTCCCTCCCGGACTGGAGCACGATTCGGCCGCCGTTGGCCTCGACGAAGCCACGGCAGATGGCGAGCCCGAGGCCGGATCCAGCGCCGGC
Source organism: uncultured Solirubrobacterales bacterium (assembly GCA_963701945.1). Classification (GTDB taxonomy): domain Bacteria; phylum Actinomycetota; class Thermoleophilia; order Solirubrobacterales; family Solirubrobacteraceae; genus Palsa-465. Next base: position 155,008 of record CAVPBV010000012.1, read on the forward strand.
GTCGCCGCGCCCGCGGAAGAACGGCTCGAACACCTGCGACCGGTAGCGGCGAGGAATCCCGCTGCCCTGGTCGGCTACGCGCACCGCGACGCGTCCTGCGCTGGCGCCGCCGCTGATCCGCACCGGCAAGCCGGACGGCGAGAACTTGACCGCATTCTCGATCAGGTTCGAGAACACCCGCTCGAGCTGGGCGGCGTCGGCCCGCACGAGCGGCAGGTCGGCGGGAAGCTGGAACTCGATCGGATGCTCGCCCGACGCGTGCGCGGCGGCCGACGCGACCACGTCATGCAGGTCACACCAGTCCGCCTGGGGCGCGACCGCGCCGGACTCGATCCGGGACAGGTCGAGCAGGTCATCGACGAGCTTGGCCAGCCGCGCGCTCTCGGACTCGATCACCTCGATCAGCTCGGCGCGCTCGGCCTCGGTGACGCCTCCGATCGCGAGCGTCGAGCCCGCGGTCGTGATCGCGGTCAGCGGCGAGCGCAGGTCGTGCGAGATCGCGTGGAGGATCGCGGTCTTGGCGACCTCGGCGCGGCGTGAGGCCTCCGTCTCGGCGGCCCGTTCGGAGATGCGCTCCCGCTCGACGGCTACGTCGATCAGCCGTGCGAGCGAGTCGGCCACGCGCTCGATCGCGCTTTGGTCCCAGTCCACGTCGTCGGTCAGGTACAGCCAGGCGTTGCCGGCGCGCGTATGTAGCGGCACCGCCACCTCGTCCGGCATCGCCGTCGGCACCGGCTCGAGCACGATCCGGGCGCGCCCCGCGGCGGTCGCCAGCGCCACGCGGTTGCCGATCGTCTCCAGCTGCGCGCCGACGCTCTCGGTCACGAGGATTGCCGAGGCGACCTCGGCGACGAGCTTGGCCTCGCGCTCGCGAGCGGCGGCGACCAGCGCGCGACTCTCGGCCTCGGCGGCGCGCTCGCGGGCCACCGCGGCCAGCCGGCCGACGACAACGGCCGCGATCAGCAGCACGATCAGCTCGATCAGGTCCTGCGAGTGGGCGATCGCGAGCTTGTGGCGCGGGGCGATGAAGAAGAAGTTGAGCGCGAGCACGCCGAGGACGGCGGTCACCAAAGCGGCCAGCTGTCCGCGCCGGATCGCGATCAGCAGCACCGCGAGCAGGTACAGGCTCCCGAGCCCGGCGTCGTCCGACGTGGTCGACTGAAGCGCGGCGACGCCGGCGGTGGCGAGCGCGACGGCGACCAGGATCTCGGCCCCGGCCTCCGCGCCTGCCCGCCGCGTAGCGCGGTCGAGCGGGCGAGCGTCGCGCACCGCGTGGACGCGCCCACGAAATGTCCCAGGGTGCAGCCCCAAGGCACCGACCAGGTCCCGCCAATCTCTCATCTGCGCTAAGGCTACGCCGCCACGGTCGGCCGCTTGCGCTGGGGCGCCGGAATCGACTCGACGATCACCCGGCAGGGCCGCTCGCGGAGCACGGTCGCGAGCGCCCGCCCGAAGCCGGAGCCGTCCTGGGGCATCGGCATCACGATCGCGGCGGCGTGCATCGCCTTGGCCTCGTCGACGATCCGGCGGCCCGTCTGGCCGGCCCTGACCTTCTCCCAGTGCCCGGACACGCGCCGGCCTTCCTGGACCTTGGCCTCTTCGATGATCGATTGCGCCGCCGCCTCCTTCAGCGGCAGCGAGGCGTCGATCGGGCTGTTCGACGGGACGGGGATCGTCACCAAGATGTGGATCCCGCGGCGCCGGCGGGCGGCCAGCCTCGCGGCGGTCGCCACCACCTCGGGCACGTAGTGGCTGTCGTCGAAGGCCACCAGCAGCGACTCGTACTCGGCCTCGGTCTCGGTAGCCGGCCGCGGGATCGCGACCTTCGTGGTCGTCGTGAGGTCGAGACCATGGCGGTGGCGGTAGATCGGGTAGACGATCATCCCGACGGACAGCCAGCCGATCCCGGCGATCGCCACGCTGGTGTGGAGCGCGGCCAGCACCAACAGCGATGCGAACGTGCAGAACCCGCCGACGATCGCGAACAGCGGCAGATCCTGACCGAAAAGCCGAATGTTGCCCGGGGGCCGGTACGGGCGCTCGACGTTGGGCAGCGTGACCCGCATACGGGTGACCGCCAGGTGGGCGATCGTGAACGACAGCATCGCGCCGAACGCGTACAGGTTGCCGAGGAACGTGGCCTGGCCCGGGATCAGCGTGATCGCCGCGATCGTGCTGAAGATGACGATCCCGACCCATGGCGTGCCGAACTTCGGATGCAGCCGGCGGAGGCGGTCGGGCACCTGGCGGTGGATCCCCATCGAGTAGGTCAGCCGCGACACGCCGAGGATGCCGGCGTTCGTGGCGATGAACAGGATCGTCGCCGCCAGCAGCCCGACGTAGACCTCGGCCGCGTGTTGCAGCGGCCCGAGGTGGAGCGCTCGCACGACCCCGAGCACCGGGTCGCCCGCGTACCCTCCGTGCTGGTCGTCGACCCCGAGCAGCGTCTGGCAGTGGCTCCCGACGCAGCGCACCGGCAGCGCTGAGAGCGCGATCGCGGGCAGCAGCGCGTAGATCGCGAACACCGCGATCACCACGCGGTTGATCGCCTTGGGCACGGTTCGGCCTGGATCCTTGGCCTCCTCGGACATGTTCGAGATCGTCTCGATCCCGGTATAGGCGAGCATGCACAGCGGGATCGCTACGAAGAAGTTGCTCCAGGTCGGCGCGGTGCCGATGTGGACGTTGTCGATCAGGGTCTGCGGCGAGAACACCAGTACGAGGCCGACGCAAACGATCAGCACCTGGGTGCAGAAGTCGATCAACGCGAGCACCAGGTTGACCCCGATCGACTCCTCGACGCCGCGGATGTTGATCGCGGCGAGCACGAAGATCGCCACGATGCCGGCGATCACGTCGCCCGGTGGATGCTCGAGCGCCGGCCAGAACAGTCCCCCGATGTAGTGCGGGACGAAGAACGCTGACGTGGCGATCGTCAGCATGTAGTTGAGCATCTGCCCCCACGCCGCGAAGAACGACCAGAACTCGTTGAACGCGTGCCGCGCGAACGACGAGGACCCGCCGGCCTCGGGGAACATCGCGGTGGCCTCGGCATACGTCGAGGCGGTCAGGAAGAAGATGAAGCCCGAGATGATGAAGACGATCGGGGTGAGCCCGAGCGCGAGCGCCGCCACCAGCCCCAGCGCGTAGTAGATCGACGATCCGACGTTCCCGTACGCGCTCGAGGCGAGCGGGTAGACGCCGAGGACGCGCTGGAGGCCTTCGAGTTTCCGCTCAGCCATCCGCGAGCGTTGCACCGGGCCGGGCCGGCTCACCGTCGGCCGGCGCGGACTGCTGCTCCTCGTCGGCCGGGACCGGCTGCGGATCGGGCAAAGGCGGTTTCTTCGCGCGCCAGTCGGCGGGTGGCGCAGTCAGGATCACGCGGCACGGCGCCTTCGCGATCACGTAACGGGAGACGTCGCCGACATAGTTCTCGAGCGGGCCGCCGACCCCCCCGAACAGCGACCCGCCGCGGACTCGAGAGGACTCCTCGGCGGCGAGCACGATCGCCTCGACGCCCCGGCGGCGGGCCTCGCGCACGATCGCCTCGCCGGCGCGACGCGCGCGAACGATCGCGGTCGCGACCTCGACTCCCTCGTACTCCTCGCCCACGAGCTTGGCTCGCGCCAGCGCCTCGCGCGCTCGCTTGACCTGCGCCTCGGGCAGCGGCGCGTCCATCGGCAGCGCCAGCGGGATCTCGAACACCCAGATCGCCTCGATCACCGCTCCGTCGGACTCTAGGTCGTCGCGGCTCTCCCCCGCCAGGCGGCCCGCGGTCTGGATGATGTCGTCGTCGAGCGCGGTCCCGAGGATCGGGACGAGGATCGAGCCGAACTCGGGTTCGAGCGCCTCGTAGCGCAGCGCCCGCTCGGGGATCGTCACGCGCTTGAGCAGCGGCTTCTGCTGGGACTTGCGGTAGCCGACGTACAGCACCAGCCCGAACAGCAGCCACGCCAGCCCGACGTACCGGGCGCCCGCGTGAAACACGAGCAGGGCCACCCAGCCGAGCGCCGACGCAACTGCGCCGAGGACCGCGGGGATCGGCACATGCGCGCCCGAGATCGTGACTGAGAGAGGCACGCTGTAGGGGCGCGGGCGGTCGCGCTCGCGGAAGCGCAGCGCGATCACCGAGACGTGCGCGATCGTGAACGCGAGCAGCGCCCCGAACGCATAGATCCCGACCAGGAACTCGAGGTCCGTGGGGAGCACGAGCGCGGCCGCGGCGATCGCGGCGACTCCGATGATCACGTACGGCGTGCCCCAGCGGCCGTGGAGCCGGCCCACCGCGCTCGGGATCTGGCGGTTGGTGGCGAGCGAATACCCGACCCGCGTGACGCCGAGCATCGCCGCGCCGGCGGCCGCGAACAGCCCCAGCGCGCCCCCGATCGCGACCGCGTACTTGAGGATGTCGGCGAGCCACTTGGGATGGAACGCCTCGACGACGCCGAGCACTGGGGCCTTGATGTGCGTCGTGCCGAGCGCGGTCACCCCGTGGTGAACCGGGAGCGCGCCGACGCCGACGAGCGAGATCCCGACGTAGATCAGCACGATCACCGCCGAGCCCGGACCGACCAGCAACTTGACCTGCTTGCGGGTGGCGGTCACCTCCCCCGCGATGCTCGCCGCGGCCTCGATTCCCGTGAACGCGATCACCGCGACCGGGAGCGCGAACCCGAGATCCGACCAGCTCGGGGCGGTCCCCAGATGGATGCTCGCGCTCAACGCGTGGGGATCGAACACGAGCGCGAATCCGAGGACGATGATCAACGCCTGCAGGATCAGGTCGCCGATCGTGATCAGCACACGGGTGCGGATGCGGCGAGCGCTGACACCGGTGAGGTTGTCGACGGCGATTAGCACGATCACCGCCAGCGCGACCGCGATCTCGAGCGTTCCACGCCCGATCGGCCCCCAGAACGCGGCCAGGTAGGCCGGGACCGTCAGCGCGGTGACCGCGATCAGGATCGTGTAGTCGAGGAAGATCGCCCACCCGGCGACGAAGCTCACGAGCTCGTTGAACGCATAGCGCGCAAACACGGCCGAGCCGCCCCGCTCGGGATGGAGCGAAGCCCCCTCGGCGTAGGTCATCATCGTCAGGCCGAAGAACAGCCCGGCGATCAGAAATACGACCGGGGTGAGTCCGTTGGCGTGGCGCGCGACGACGCCTAGCGCGAAGTAGACCGAGCTGACCGAGGTCGTGTAGATGACCGCGAACAGCGCGCGGTAGCTGAAGGGCCGTTCTCTCACGTGCGATTCAGCGGGGCCGTGAGGCTCCCCTACCCCCGAAGCTGCAGATACAACCGGGCCAGCCCGGCGAGCACGAACAGGACGCCGAGGACGATCCCTGTCGCGACGGCTCCTCCGCCGGCCGCCAGAGTGCGCACGATCAGGGCGATCCCGATCACGATCATCACGATCGACAGGACCCGAGTGGAAGAGTTTTGGAGCTGGCGCCCGCGGGCCATCAGTGGAAGCTTATCGGCGCGGTCTTTACGGAATCTTGATGCCTTCGGGGCGGATCTGTACGCCGCGTTGATAGGCCCCGGCGTAGCGTCAACTGGAACCGAGACCTCCCCGCGTCGTCCGTCCGTCCGTGAAGCATCCGAGCCTCCAGAACGCCGGGCCGTCTGGACTCGCAGGCGGACCCTCCTCCCCGTCCCCCACGCTGCGGCGCCGCTTGCGAGTGCAGCTCCATCGGGGGCGCCTCGACCAGCAGGTCGCCGAGGGCTTCGGACCCGATCCGGTCGAGGACCGGGCACTCCGGGCCAGGCAGCTGAGTGCGATGCGCGCCCGCCGCCGGCTGGCCCGCTCGCTTCGAGCCCGCGTCAAGGATGCCGAGGGACCCGCGGCGATCCGGATGAGCGCGGCCGTGCCGCTGTGCCGGCGCGCCGTGCTGCCCTGGCGCGAGAGCCTGCTCGGCGTGGCGGAACGGCTCGAGCGGCCCGACCCGGTCAACCCGGCCGGCGTGGCCCGGGTGCTGGTGCTGCTCACCGATGGGACCGGCCCGCTGTACAACCCCGCGGCGGCCGGGCGGATGGGCGACGCGGTGTGGTGGATCGCCGACGGTCTCGCGCTTCACGCCGACGCGGACCCCGCAGCCGCCGAGATCTAGCGTTACCCCGCGGCGCCGCTCGCGCTCTTCACAACATCTGTATGTCAGGGCGCATTTTCTGTATGGGCTCTTGACCCAAGCGCGGCGACGATAGGCCCATGGACGTTTTATCGATAGTGCTCGGCGTTGTGATGTTCGCCGTGTTGTTCGCGCTGATCTACGGCATCGACGCAATATGAGCCTCCCGCTCGCAGCGTTCATCGGCCATCTGAGCGGCGCGGACTTCTTCGGTCTGGTCGTGTCAGTGCTCGTGTGCATCTACCTGCTGTACGCGCTCCTGCGCGGAGAGAAGTTCTAGTGAGGCCGACGCGATGACCTTCGCGGGTTGGCTCACGATCGTGCTGTTCGCGGTCATCCTGACCGTGCTGGCGATGCCGCTCGGCCGGTACATGGCGGCCGTCTACACGGGCGAGCGCACGTTCCTCGACCCGTTGTTCCGAACCCCGGAGCGCCTGTTTTACAAGGTCATGAGGGTCGACCCGAACAAGGGTCAGGACTGGAAGGCGTACGCGAAGAGCCTGATCATCTTCTCGCTGGCCGGCTGGCTGCTGCTGTATTTCATCCTGCGCACGCAGACGCTGTGGAACTGGACCGGGTTGAACCCGGAGGGCTTCCACTCCGCGCCGTGGAACGTGACGTTCAACACCACCTCGTCGTTCCTGACCAACACCAACTGGCAGTACTACGGCGGGGAGACCACGATGAGCTACTTCAGCCAGATGGCTGGGCTCACCGTGCAGAACTTCCTCTCGGCCGGCGTCGGCATCGCGGTCGCGGTGGCGCTGATCCGAGGGATCATCGGTCGAAGCGGCAAGAGCATCGGGAACTTCTGGCACGACCTCATCCGGACCGTGCTGTGGGTGCTGATGCCGATCTCGTTCGTGGTCGCGCTGATACTGGTGTTCCAGGGGTCGATCCAGAACTTCTCCCACTACCTGAACTTCAACGGACCGACGGGCCTCGCCAATCAGATCGCGATGGGCCCGGTCGCCTCCCAGGAGGCGATCAAGGAGCTCGGGACGAACGGCGGTGGGTTCTTCAACACGAACTCGGCCCACCCGTTCGAGAACCCGACCGGGTTCACCAACTTCGTCGAGATGCTGACTGTGTTGATCATCCCGGCGGCGCTCGTGTTCATGTACGGCCGGCTGGCCCGCAACCGCCGGCAGGGCTACGCGATCTACGCGACGATGATGGTGATGTTCCTCGGCGCCGTGTGCGTGGCGTACATCGCCGAGGCGCACGGTAGCCCCGCGCAGCACGCCGCGGGCCTCCACACCCAGGTGGTGGCCGGATCCACCGGCGGCAACATGGAGGGCAAGGAGCAGCGTTTCGGGATCGCCGGCTCCGCGCTGTTCGACGTGGTCACCACGGTGACATCTTGCGGCGCGGTCAACAGCGCGATCGAGTCGTTCACCGGGATCGGTGGCGCCGTGCCGATGGCCAACCTGTCGGCGAGCGAGGTGATCTTCGGAGGTGTCGGCACCGGTCTCTACTCGATCCTCCTGTATGTCCTGCTGGCGGTGTTCATCGGGGGGCTGATGGTCGGACGCACGCCCGAGTACCTCGGTAAGAAGATCGAGGCCAGGGAGATAAAGCTCGTCGCGCTCGGGCTGCTGATCACACCGCTCACGGCGCTGTTCTCGACCGCGCTCGCGACCGCGAGCAGCGCCGGGCGCGCTTCGATCTCGACCGCGGCCGCGGGTGCCCCCCAGGGATTCTCCGAGACGTTCTACGCCTATCTGAGTCAGGCCAACAACAACGGCTCCGCGTTCGCGGGCTACGGCGGGTTCGTCCAGCCCAACGCCGGCAACCTCGGCTCGCACGGCATCACGTTCGCGGACCTCCTCGGCGGGTTCACGATGCTATTCGCGCGGTACGCGCCGATCCTGTTCGCGCTCGCGGTCGCCGGCACGCTTGCCGGCAAGCGCGTCAGCCCCGCGGGACTCGGGACGATGCGCACCGACAACCCGACGTTCGTGGTGTTGCTGATCGGCGTGATCGTGCTCGTCGGGGCACTCACCTTCTTCCCCGCCCTACTTCTCGGCCCGATCGTCCAGGGCCTCACCGGACACCTTTACCAGTAACTCATTGACATGAAACGAGACATCGTCACCTCAGCCATCGGGATCCTCGTCCTCACCCTGTTCTGCGGAATCCTGTATCCGCTGGTCATCACCGGCATCAGCCAGGTTGCCTTCCCGGGCAACGCCAACGGCCAGCAAGTGCACGTCGACGGCAAGCTCGTCGGCTCGCAGGAGATCGGCCAGAACTTTGGGCTTGTCGCCTACAAGAACGGCAAGCCCGAGATGCAGAATGGTGAACCCGTCACCAACCCTGACCCGCGGTACTTCCAGACGCGGCCGTCGGCAACCGTGCCGCCCGACAACGCGGCCGCGACCACGTTCTCGAACCTCGGGCCGAACAGCGTCGCCACCGAGCAGGAGATCTCCTCGAACATCCAGGCGTACATCGCGCTGAACGGGCCGTACGACCCCGTCAAGCTCACCGCAGCCAACGTGCCGGTCGACGCCGCCAACACCTCGGCGTCGGGGATCGACCCCGACATTTCGGTGGCGAACGCGGACATCCAGGCCCACCGTGTGGCCGCGGTCCGCCACATCCCGCTGACCGAGGTCATGAAGCTCGTCTCGACGTACACCGGCGGCCGCGGCCTCGGTTTCTCCGGCGAGCCCGGGGTGAACGTGCTCGAGCTCAACCTCGCCCTCGACCGCATGACAGGAGTGCACGCATGAGCGTCGCGGCACCGCCCGATGAACAGCCGCAGCCGCGGTCGCAGCCGCAGCAGCCGCATGAGCGTCGTGCGATCTCGCTGTTCCGGCGCGACATCCTCAAGCGCGCGCTGATCGACAGCTTCCTCAAGCTCGACCCGCGCGTTCAGATCCGCAATCCGGTCATGTTCGTGGTCGAGATCGGCGCGACGATCACGACCGTCACCTGGTTCATCCAGCTGTTCGGCGGCAAAGCGCTCGGCGGGAACGACCCGTCTTGGTACACGTTCGTCATCTCGGTGTGGCTGTGGCTGACGGTGGTGTTCGCCAACAATGCCGAGGCGTTCGCGGAGGGCCGTGGACGCGCGCAGGCGGACACGCTCCGCGCGATGCGGCAGGAGACGATGGCCAAGCTCCAGGACGGGACGATCAAGCAGGCCGCGGAACTCGCCAAGGGCGATGTCGTCGTGGTCGAGGCCGGCGAGCTGATCCCGGGAGACGGCACCGTGATCGAGGGCATCGCCTCGGTCGACGAGTCCGCGATCACCGGCGAGTCGGCGCCGGTCATTCGCGAGTCCGGCGGCGACCGCAGCGCTGTGACGGGAGGGACCCGCGTTCTCTCGGACAAGATCTTGGTCGAGATCACCCAGGAGGCCGGGCAGTCGTTCCTCGATCGGATGATCAATCTGGTCGAGGGTGCCGAGCGCCGCAAGACGCCGAACGAGATCGCGCTCAACATCCTGCTCGCCGGCCTGACGCTGATCTTCATGATCGTGGTGGCGACGCTCCGCCCGTTCGGGCTGTTCGCCCGCACGCCGATCTCGGACACCAGCTTGATCTCGCTGCTCGTCGCGCTGATCCCGACGACGATCGGCGCGCTCCTGTCGGCGATCGGGATCGCCGGCATCGACCGCCTCGTGCGCCGCAACGTGCTGGCGCTGTCCGGCCGCGCGGTCGAGGCCTCGGGCGACGTGGATGTGCTGCTGCTCGACAAGACCGGCACGATCACGATCGGCAACCGGCTGGCCAGCGAGTTCATCCCGATGCCGGGCGTATCCGAGAAGGAGCTCGCGGAGGTCGCGCAGCTGTCCTCGCTGGCGGACGAGACCCCCGAGGGCCGCTCGATCGTCGTGCTCGCCAAGCAGTTCGGCATCCGCGAGCACGACATGGCCAGCCTGCACGCCGAGTTCGTTCCGTTCACCGCACAGACCCGCATGAGCGGCGTCAATCTCGACGGCCGTCACCTGCGCAAGGGCGCGGGCGACGCCGTGATCAAGTTCGTCACCGACGAGGGCGGCCGCCCCCCGGCCGAGCTCCAGCCGGTGCTCGACCGGATCGGGCGCGAGGGCGGAACGCCGCTGGCGGTCGCGCGCGACTCCCAGGTGATGGGCGTCATCTACCTCAAGGACACGATCAAGGAGGGGATGCGCGAGCGGTTCGACCACCTGCGCGCGATGGGCATCCGCACGATCATGATCACCGGCGACAACCGCCTCACCGCGGCCAAGATCGCCGAGGAATCAGGCGTCGACGACTTCCTCGCCGAGGCCACCCCCGAGGCCAAGCTCGCACTGATCAAGGAGCAGCAAGCCACCGGGCGCATGGTGGCGATGACCGGCGACGGCACCAACGACGCCCCCGCGCTCGCCCAGGCCGACGTCGGCGTGGCCATGAACACCGGCACCCAGGCCGCCCGCGAGGCCGGCAACATGGTCGACCTCGACTCCAACCCGACGAAGCTCATCGAGATCGTCGAGGTCGGCAAACAGTTGCTGATCACCCGCGGCGCGCTGACCACGTTCTCGATCGCCAACGACGTCGCCAAGTACTTCGCGATCCTCCCGGCGATTTTCGCGACCACGTGGGCCACGAAGCCGGGCGGCAAGAGCCCGCTCCACGTGCTCAACGTCTTGCACCTGGGGACGCCGCAGTCGGCCATTATCTCGGCGATCATCTTCAACGCGATCGTGATTCCGCTGCTGGTCCCGCTTGCTCTCAGGGGCGTCCGCTACCGGCCGATCGGCGCGAGCGCGCTGCTTCGCCGCAACCTGTGGATCTACGGCCTCGGCGGACTGATCGCCCCCTTCATCGGCATCAAGCTGATCGATCTCATCGTGCACAATCTCCTAGGGGCGTGACCAATCACGGGCACCACAAAATCTTCCTGGGGATGGCTGCCGGCGTCGGCAAGACCTACCAGATGTTGCGCGAGGGCCAGGCGGAGGCCGAGAACGGGCGTGACGTCGTGATCGGATACCTCGAGCCTCACGGGCGCGCGGACACCGTGGCCCAGGCCGAGGGACTTGAGACGGTCCCGCGGCGGCGCGTGACGTACCGCGACTCGGTGCTCGAGGAGATGGATCTGCCGGGGATCATCCGCCGCGCGCCCGAGCTGGCCCTGATCGACGAGCTGGCGCACACCAACGCTCCGGGGCTCGAGCACGCCAAGCGCTACGAGGACGTCGAGGACGTGCTCGCCGCCGGGATTGACGTGTTCTCGACCGTCAACGTGCAGCACCTCGAGACCCTCAACGACCAGGTCGCCGAGCTGACCGGGATCCGGGTTCGCGAGACCGTGCCCGACGCGGTCATCGGGGAGGCGGACGAGGTCATCCTGATCGACATCACGCCGCAGTCGCTGATCGAGCGCCTGGTCGCCGGCAAGGTCTACCCCCTTGAGCGCGTTCCCGGAGCGCTCAACAACTTCTTCAAGGTCGAGAATCTCGCCGCGCTGCGCGAGGTCGCGCTCAGGCAGGTCGCCGAGGAGGTCGAGTCCAAGCGGTTCCCCGTCGACGGCGGCGGCCGCCCCGGCGACGAGCGGCTCGTGGACACCTCCGCCCCCGCCGCCGTCGGCGAGCGGCTTCTGGCACTGGTCAAGCCCCACCCCAGATCACAGCGCGTCGTCAGACGGGCCTGGCGCTCGGCCCAGCGCCTTGGGGCCGAACTCGACGTGCTGTGGGTTTCCGACCACGACCCGAACGCCGAGGAGCAGGAGCAGCTCGGTGCGCTCCGGCAACTGGCGAGCGTGCTAGGCGCGCACCTGCTCGTGGAGCACGGCGACGACGTGGCTCACGTCGCACAGCGCGTGGCCCAAGACCGCGGAACCACTTATGTGTTGATCGGAACGCCCGAGCCTCGCGGGGCGCTGCGGCGCCTCACGACGCCCGCTCTCCCGGAACGCCTGCTGGCGATGCTCCCCGGGGTCGATCTGCGGATCGTGGCGGACCGGACCAAGCGAGTAAAAGGAGAGTAGTTATGACCATCGTGCTGGTAGCCGTGATCGTGATCCTCGTGGTCGCCGTCGCAGTTCTGGCGTGGGCGCGGGTACACGATCGGGGCCGCCGCGCCGCTCCCGCGCATGCGACGAGCAGCCGCCGGATCCTGTTCCCGTTCGTCGCGGGCGCGCTGTCGCAGCGCGCGCTCGACGCCGCGCTGCGACTGGCCAAGGTCGAGGGCGCGACGCTCGTACCGGTGTTCCTCGCCCGCGTGTCGCTCGATCTGCCGCTCGAAAGCGCGCTCCCGAGACAGTGTTCGATGGCGATGCCGTTGCTCGAAGCCGTGGAGCAGTGCGCCACCGAGTCGGGGATTCCGGTCGACTCGCGGATCGTGCGAGGGCGAAACCGCCGTCACGCGCTCCGGCAGGCGATCGCGGAGGAGAACTTCGACCGGATCGTGATCGCGGCGTCGGCTCAGGGAAGCCACGGGTTCGACCCTGATGACGTCGCCTGGCTGCTCGAAAACGCCCCAGGCGAGATCGTGGTCCTGCGTCCCAGCGCCGAGGACCAGACAGTGGATTCAGCGGGTTTAGGCCGAGGCAATAAGGGGAGCTCGCGCCGGCCCTTGTGGAACCGCCGCGGCGCGCACCCGATCAGTCGTGCAGGTGAAACGGCAGCGTCGCGATAACGACCTTGGTGCGCGACTTCAGTACGGCTGACAGCAGCCGGGCGCGCTGGTTGTGAAGGATCTCGTGCCGCCGCTTGCGCGGTAGGACCTCGGGGATCAGGACGACGATCGTCGCGTCCTCATCCTCGATCGACTTGACGTACTTGAGCACGCTGCGGACGAGCGACCGCCCGGGGTCGATCAAGACCTCGATCGGGATGCCGCAGGCCCATTCGTCCCATTCGTGCTTGATCCTCTCAGCCTCGTCCTCGTCCCCCGCCACCGCCACCGCGACCACCGTGTCGCCGAGCGACAGCGCGGCGCTGACCGCTTTCTGCGTCAACAGGTTCACGGTCGAGGTCGGGACGATCACGATGCTCTCGCGCTTGCGAGGCCGGGGCGGCGTCTTACCGAGCTTCAACTCCTTGGCGACCGCCTGGTAGTAGTGCTCGGTGACGTTGAACAGCATCATCAGCGCCGGGATCGCGATCACCACCACCCACGCGCCGGCGAGGAACTTCGTCCCGAGGAACACGACAACCGCGACCGCGGTCATCACCGCCCCGGTTCCGTTGAGGGCGACGCGCATCCGCCAATGCGCGGATCGCTCCTGGAACCAGTGCTTTACGAGACCAACCTGGCTGATCGTGAAGCCGATGAATACGCCAATCGCATAGAGAGGGATCAAGGCGTTCGTCTCGGCGTTGACGCCGATCAGCAGCAGCCCGGCCGCGATCGCGAGCGCGATGATCCCGATCCTGTAGATCGGCTTTTCGGCCCGGAGATAGAACGCGTGCGGCATGCGATGGTCCTTGGCGAGCAGGCTGAGCAGCACGGGCAGACCGCCGAAGCTCGTGTTCGCCGCGAACGCCAGGACCGCCGTGACCGCGAGGTTCGACACGTAGTACGGCCACCCGGTGCCGAATGCGCCGGCGGTCAGCTGGGCGAGAATCGTGACCCCGCCGCGCGGGAGCACATCGTGGGCTCGAATCAGGAGCGCAAGGCCAATCAGCATCACCCCGAGTAGGACGCCGAGCGAGACCTCGGTCCGCTGTGCGGTCCGTACGCTTCGGAAGGCGGGAACGCCGTTCGAGATCGCCTCAACACCGGTCACCGCTGAGCAGCCCGCGGCGAATGCCTTGAGCAGCAGAAGGATCGAGAGCGCCTCCGTGGCCGGGAACGCCTCCTTCGTACCAATCGTCGCCACCGGAGTCGAATGGAACGCGCCGATGATGATCGTCATGAAGATGCTGACCAGGAAGATGGCGGTCGGAAGCACGAGCAGCTTGGCCGACTCCTGGATCCCGAACATGTTGACGACGGTGAGGATCAGCAGCCCGATCAAAGTCACCGCCAGCAGATGGTGCGCGAGGCCGGGGAACACGCTGCCGAGGCTGGCCGCCCCCGCGGCGAGGCTGACCGCGACGGTCAGCACGTAGTCGACCACGACCGACGCGGCTGCCAGCAGGCTCGGCCAGCGGCCGAGATTGCTCTTCGCCACCGAGTAGGAGCCGCCACCCTCCGGGTGTGCCGCGATCACCTGGGTGTAGGAGACGACCAGGAGCACGAGCATCGCGGTGATCACCGCGGTCAGCGGCACCACATCGTGCACCGCGCCCGTCCCGGCCAGGACCAGCACGAGGATCATCGCCTCGGGGCCGTAGGCCACGCTCGACAGTGCGTCGAGGCTCAGCGCGGAGAGCCCCTTGATCACGCCGAGCTCGTGCCCCTTCTCGGAATGCTTGCCGGTGCGCGGGACGTGCCCTCGGTGGATCCGGCGGTGCATCCGCCGGCTGCCCGGTCCGCCCCGGACGAACACACCGGCCCCCTCGCGGGCCTCGGTCGTCACGAGGGCTTTGTCCTGGTCGTGTAAGGACGGTTCGGGAGGCACGAGTCGCGGTAACTGTGACATCCCTGAGGCCCTGGGTACGATCGAAATTGATGGATGAACGCGAAAATGCGCGAGCCGAGGAGGCACCGGACCGCCGGCAGCGGCTCCTGATCCTCGGAATCTGCTGCATGAGCCTGCTGATCGTCGGCCTCGATTCGACGATCGTGAACGTCGCGCTGCCCTCGATTCGGAACGATCTGCACGCGTCGGTCTCAGGCCTGCAGTGGGTGATCGACGCCTACACGCTGGTGCTGGCCAGCCTGCTGATGCTGTCGGGATCGACCGCCGATCGGATCGGTCGCAAGCGTGTGTTCCAGGCAGGGCTCGTGGTCTTCTCGCTCGGATCGCTCCTGTGCGGGGTCGCCCCGACCCTCGAGCTCCTGATCGCGTTCCGCGTGCTCCAGGCGATCGGCGGATCGATGCTCAACCCGGTGGCGATGTCGATCATCCGCAACGTGTTCGACGACCCGCGCGAGCGCGCGATGGCGATCGGCATGTGGGGCGCGGTATTCGGACTCAGCATGGCGCTCGGACCGGTCCTCGGCGGGGCGCTCGTCGACTCGATCGGCTGGCGCTCGGTGTTCTTCGTGAACGTCCCGATCGGGGCGGTCGCGCTGGTCCTGACCGCGGCGCTCGTGCCGGAATCCCGCGCCGAGCATCCGCGCCGCCTCGATCCGGTCGGGCAGCTGCTCGTGATTGCCGCGCTGGCGTCGCTGACCTACGCGATCATCGAGGCTCCCCGCGCCGGCTGGACCTCCCCGGGGATCCTGGCGCTGTTCGCGTTCTCGCTCGCGAGCTTCGTGGGACTCGTGCTGTACGAGCTCCGCCGCCGGGAGCCGCTGGTCGAGATGCGCTTCTTCCGCAGCGCGCCGTTCTCAGGGGCGAGCACGATCGCGGTCTGCGCGTTTGCGTCGCTTGGCGGGTTCCTGTTCTTGAACACGCTGTACCTCCAAGGCGTCCGTCACCTCTCCCCGCTCGACGCCGGGCTGTATCTATTGCCGATGGCCGCGATGGTGGCCGTGTGCGCGCCGATTTCCGGGCGGATCGTCGGCCACCGCGGCGCTCGCATCCCGCTCGTGATCGCCGCGTGCGCGATGACCGCCTCGGCGCTGATGTTGACGCAACTGACGCCGACCACCGCTCCCGTGTACCTGCTCTTCGCATACCTCCTGTTCGGAATCGGCTCGGGGATGATCAACCCGCCGATCACCAACACCGCCGTCTCCGGGATGCCGGGCTCGCAGGCGGGCGTCGCCGCCGCGATCGCTTCGACCAGCCGGTCGGTCGGCCTGACTCTTGGCGTCGCCGTGATCGGGGCAATCGCAGGCGGGACGCTGTCCGGCGCGATCGAGCCGAGCTTCGCCGCCGCCACACACGCCGGCTGGTGGGTGATGGCGGGGCTCGGTGTGATCAGTCTGGCCCTGGGAGTCCTGACGACCACGGAGTGGGCGAAGCAGACCGCCCGCCAGACCGCCGAGCGGTTCCGGGAGAGCGTAAGCCACGAGCCGACGGCGGGCACGAGCTCGCCGCAAGCTGAACTAATTCGCAGTTGATCGACGGACCGCCGCGCGCGATGATGGGTGTAGGCACTCGGGAGGGCGCCGAGTTCGCAGTCCGAAGTCGAGGAGGAAGTGATGACGCCGGTCAGCCACCAAACGATCAAGCTGAGCCGAGGCAGGCATTCGTCGCCCGAGCATGGCGCATGTGTGATGGAGCTGGCGTCGATGCTCGCCGGCGAGGGATTCAGTGACCATCCCCGATCGGTGTCGCGCCCGATCGCCTCGCTCCTGCGGGGATACAACGACCTCGTCGACGATCGCCGCCGCGAGGACCTCTATCGCTATGCGGCTCAGGCCGTCGGGACCGCCGGGCCGCCGGCCGTCGAGGACGCACGCGCGGCGCGCCTGCTCGAGTGGGCCGATCGACTGTGGCAACGCCGCACCTCGCGCTCGGTGCTCGATCGCCTGCGCCTGCGCCGCGTTTGCCGGGAGCGGTCGACCGATCCCGAGCCCGCCGGCACCTACGCCGTCCATGCCATCAGGAAGGTCAACGACGAGACCCACGCCGACGTACTCGCGCTCATCGACGAGCTGATCGCGATGGGCTGCGCGTCAGGCGGCGGGTCTCAGCGCGTCGAGCTCCCGGCTGGCGGCGAGCTCGGCGAGAGCCTTGCGTTCTAGCCTCCGCACGGTGTCCTGAGATATCCCGAGCCGGCGGCCGGTCTCGACCAGCGGTGTGGGCTCGTCGCCGCCGACGCCGTAGCGGAGCTTGACCACCTCGCGCTCCTGTTCGGGGAGTTGGTCGAGCGCCCTTCGGAGCGCGTCCTCGCGCAGCAGTATGTCGACCTCCTCTTCGGGCCCCCGCTCGTCGCTCGCCAGCAGCGCGCCGTATGGGGTGTCCTCGCCCTCTCCGACCGGGCGATCGAGGCTCGTCACCACCCGCACCGCATCCCGCACCTCGGCCAGCTCGTCGAGGCTCAGGTCCGCCTCCTTGGCGACCTCCTCGTCGGTGGGCTCCCGACCGAGCCTGGCGGCGAGCTCCCGGCCCGCGCGCGCGACCCGGCGCTCGCGCTGCCCGAGGTGGACCGGTATCCGGATCGTCCGCGAGCGGTTGTCGAGCGCCCGCTGGATCGCCTGGCGGATCCAGAACGTGGCGTAGGTCGAGAACTTGTACCCCTTGCGCCAGTCGAACTTCTCGGTGGCGCGGATCAGGCCGAGGATGCCCTCCTGGATCAGGTCGAGCAGCGGCAGGTCATGGCCCTGATACTTGCGGGCGTTCGAGATCACGAGCCGAAGGTTGGAGTTGACCAGGGCCGCCTTGGCCTCAAGGTCGCCGCGCTCGATCCGTTTGGCGAGCTCTACCTCCTCGGCGCGGGTCAGCAGCGGGTAGCGCCGGACCTCCTGGAGGAACAGCGACATCGCGTCGGTGGTGCGTGCCGCGAGATCGTCGTTCGCGTAGGCCGTCGCTTCGATGTTCTCGCGCCCGCAGTCGTCGCGCAGGTCGAAGCCCCGCTCCTGCAGCATGTCGTGCACGATCTGGGCGTCCTCGTCGCCAAGATCTGCCTGCTGGATAAGCTCGCTGAGCTCGGATAGCTCCACACACGAGTCGCCGCGCGCCTCGCCCCGCGCCGCCAGCTGGTCG
This sequence comes from uncultured Solirubrobacterales bacterium, assembly GCA_963701945.1. GTDB lineage: Bacteria > Actinomycetota > Thermoleophilia > Solirubrobacterales > Solirubrobacteraceae > Palsa-465. Next base: position 172,766 of record CAVPBV010000012.1, read on the forward strand.
ACCAGCTCCTGGACGGCGTCGGGAACGGTGGAATCTTCACGCTTGCTAACCATGTCTATTTCCTACCCGACGCGGACACTATCGCCACACGAATGAGCTTTGCCTCTCTCTACAGCCACGGTTTCGTCCGGGTGGCGGCGGCCGTCCCACGCATGCGCATCGGCGAGCCGGAGTTCAACGCCGAACGTACGCTCGAGCTGGCCGCTCGGGCTTCTCGGGAGCATGCGTCGGTCGTGATCTTCCCGGAGCTCGGGATATCCGGGTACTCGATCGACGACCTGCTCCACCAGACGGCGCTGCTCGACGCTGTCGTCGGCGCTCTGGAGCACGTCGTCTCCGAGAGCGCGTCTTTATCACCCGTGATCGTCGTGGGCGCGCCGCTGCGGTTCGAGCACGGCGTGTTCAACACCGCCGTGGTGATCCATCGCGACCGGGTGCTGGGCGTCGTTCCCAAGAGTTACCTGCCCGAATACCGCGAGTACTACGAGAAGCGCCAATTCCGGGCGGCGCGCGACGCCGTTGGCGATGTTGTTCGGCTGTTCGCGTCGTCTGAGGAGGTGCCGTTCGGAGCGGACCTGCTGTTCACGGCGCGCGATCTGCCCGAGTTCATCCTGAATGTCGAGATCTGCGAGGACCTGTGGGTGCCAATCCCGCCAAGCACATACGGCGCGCTCGCGGGAGCAACCGTGCTCGCGAACCTGTCGGCGAGCAACATCACGATCGGCAAGGCCGGCTTCCGGCGGGAGCTGTGCGCGTCCCAGTCCGCGCGGACGATCGCCGGCTACCTGTACACCGCGGCCGGGATGGGCGAGTCGACGACCGATCTCGCGTGGGACGGTCAAGCGCTGATCTACGAGAACGGCGACATGCTCGCCGAGTCCGAACGGTTCGCGACCGGCGAGCAGCTGATCCTCGCCGACCTCGATCTCGACCGGATCGTCGCCGACCGTGCCAGTACCTCGAGCTACGGCGACTCGATCGGGGATCACCGACGGCGACTGTCGCGCTTGCGGCGGATCACTTTCGATTTGGGGGTCGAGGGCCTCTCGGGCGAGGTCGTGCCGCTTCGCCGGCGGGTCGAGCGGTTCCCGTACGTCCCGTCCGATCCTGCCAGCCGCAACGCTCGGTGCGACGAGGTCTACAGCATCCAGGTGCGCGGCCTCGAGACCCGCCTGCAGGCGACCGGCATCGACAAGATCGTTATCGGCGTCTCCGGCGGCCTCGATTCCACGCACGCGCTGATCGTGGCCGCCCGCGCACTCGACCGCCTCGGACTCCCACGCGAGAACGTGCTCGCTTACACGATGCCGGGCTTCGCGACGAGCGACCACACGCTGCGCAACGCACACCGCCTGATGCGGGCGCTCGGCGTCAGCGGCTCCGAGCTCGACATCCGGCCGGCAGCGACGAAGATGCTCCGCGACATCGGCCACCCCGCCGCGGACGGTGAGCCGGTCTACGACATCACGTTCGAGAACGTGCAGGCGGGCGAGCGCACCTCGCACCTGTTCAGGCTCGCCAACTACCACGGGGGGCTCGTGCTCGGCACTGGCGACCTGTCCGAGCTGGCGCTCGGGTGGGCGACGTACGGGGTGGGCGACCAGATGTCGCACTACCACGTCAACGCCTCCGTACCGAAGACGCTGATCCAGTTCCTGCTCCGATGGGCGATCGACACCGATCAGTTCGGGGCGGACGTGGGCCAGGTGCTCGACTCCGTCCTGAACACCGAGATCTCTCCGGAGCTCGTCCCACGCCACGATCCTGATTCAGACCGGCCCGGCGCCGACAGCGAAAGCGTCGTCGGGCCCTATGAGATCCAGGACTTCTTCCTGTACTACATCGTGCGGTTCGGGTACACGCCGAGCAAGGTCGCTTACCTGGCCCACCACGCCTGGGGCGACCGCGCGGCGGGCTCGTGGCCGGACCTGATCCCGGACGAACGCCGGAACGAGTACACCCTGGGGGAGCTGAAGCACTGGCTCGGCGTGTTCCTCGAGCGCTTCTTCCACACCAGCCAGTTCAAGCGCTCGGCGATGCCGAACGCCCCGAAGGTCGGATCGGGTGGCTCGTTGTCGCCCCGCGGGGACTGGCGCGCCCCGAGCGACGGGACGGCCACCGCGTGGCTCACCGAGCTCCGTGAGCGCGTGCCCGACGAGAGCTGAGGCTCGCTCAGCGTCGGGTGGCCTCAGCCCGCTAGGTCGCGAGCCGCGAGCTCAGGTCACGACGGCGATCTCTCGAAGATCAACTCGCCGGCGCCCGCGGCGAGCGTCTTTCGAAACGCGGCCCCGGAGACGAGCATGAACTTGAGCCGGTGAGCGTCGGCCGACCGCGCCCAGGTCTCCTCCACGATCGCCTGCATGGTCTCCTCGACGCTCGCCTGATCGAGCCCGCGAGCGAGTTCGACGCCGACCATCAGCTCCGGCGGTCCATCGCCCGGCACGTTTTCGAAGATCCACCCGGCGAGCGTGTGCGGCTGCGCGAGGAGCGCTCGTCGTGCCGCCTCGATTAGCGCCTCTCCAGGACGGACGGTCGGTCGCGCAAGCTTGACCTCGGTGGGCGACGCGGGGTCGTTGCTTGCCGCGGGCTGGTTGGGGGCTGCGAGCTGCCCGGAGGGGCCGACCGGCACGCGTCCGTGCGCGAGGGCTTCGATCTCGGCGCGTGAGATCCATCCTCGCGGCACCGACGCCGGGTTGACCTCGATCTTCGCGGTCTTGTACCGCGCGGCCGTCTCGAACAGCATCCGTCCGGTCAGAGCCACCGGGCCGTAACCGGTCGGGCGCCACGCCAGCATCGCCTCGAGCCGCGTGAACACCGGCAACGCCGGGCCGTCATCGCCCGCGATCATCGCGAGGCCGCCCTTAGCGCCCTCGGAGTCCGAGTCGGGCGTGGCGGCGAGCAGCGTCGCCCCGAGCAGCAACTCGAACAGGGCCGTCCGGCTCTCGGGCGTGTCCTGCTCGGCGACCCGCCGCATCGCCCCTTCGATCTCGAGCGACGCCTGCTGCTCGGCGGCCCGCTCGCGGCTACTCCGCTCGGGGCCACTCCGCTCGGGGCCACTCCGCTCGCGGCTACTCCGCTCGGCGGCGTGGGGCCGCGCGGTGCTCGCGTCGCGTGCATTCCCGTCCACGCCGTGCGCGCCGCGATCGCGTCGTGAGCGCCAGAAGGGCACCCCCACAGTCTGTCACCGCCGCTGCGCCGAGCACCCCTGGCGGGCGGGTGAGGCGATCAGGTAGCGTGACTCCATGCCCACGGGATGGCCGGCGGCCTCGTATGAGAACTGGACAGCAACGTGCGACACGCTTCACGCGCACACCCAGATCCTCGGCAAGCTCGCGGTCGCGCTCGCCCCGCCCGAGCCTCAGTTTCAGCACACCGCGCTTCGCGTCACCGCCCGCGGGTGGGAGACGGCGCTGCTGCCCGCGCCCGACGGGTCCGGCGGCCTCGTGGTGACGCTCGACCTGCGAACGCACGAGGCCGTCGCTGAGCACACCGGCGGGGGCGACCGCCGCGTTCCGCTGACCCCCAACCGCTCGGTGGGCGACGTGACGCGTGCGTTACTCGAAGCGGTCAGCGACCTCGTCGGGCCCGTCGCGATCAATCCGACGCCGCAGGAGGTGCCCTGGACCGTGCCGCTCGACGAGGACGAGGAGCACTCGAGCTACGACACGGACCAGGTCAGCTCGTACTTCACGGCGGCAACTCAGGCGGCGCTCCTGCTGGCAGCGTTCCGCGCGCCGTACCGCGGCCGGTCGACCCCCGTGAACGCGTGGTGGGGGTCGTTCGACCTGTCCGTCAACCTGTTCTCCGGCAGGCGAGCCCAGCCGCCGGCAAACGACTACCTGTTCCGCAACGCGATGGACTCCGAGGAGGTCGCCGTCGGTTGGTGGCCGGGCGATGGGCGCTACGGCAAAGCCGCGTTCTACGCATACGCGCATCCAGCGCCCGAAAGGTTCGCGGGAGCGACGATTCCGCCCGGGCGCTGGGATGACACGCTCGGCGAATACATCCTCGACTGGGATGACGTTCTCGCAAGCCCGGATCCGCGGGCGGTCGTGCTCGACTTCGCCCATTCAGCCTTCCGCCAGGCCTGCGCGGTATGCGGCTGGGACGGCGCTCTGGCCGCCAGCGCGGAGGGAAACCCGCCGCCGCTGGCGTAGAGCGTTCAGCTGTAGGACGGCCGGTTGTCAGGCGGCGAGGCGGCGGCGGGCCTTCTGCACGGACGGCAACGCGGCCTTGGCCTTCGCGAGTGGGCGCGCCCGCACGTCGACGCTGGCCGGCTTGGCGGCGATGGTGATCTCCTCGCCGGTCGCCGGGTTGCGACCCGTGCGCTTCTTGGTGGCGGGCTTGACACGGACGGTCAACTGCACAAGACCGCCGATCCTGACCTTCTCGGCGTTTCCGAGCTGTTCGAGCACGATCGTCTCGAGCGCTTCCACCGCGCGCTTGGCGTCGGCTTTGCTCAGCTCAGCCTTATCGGCAACGGCAGTGACCAACTGGGCCTGTGTTAACGGCACGGCACTCCTCCTGCGGGTCTAATCGTGGGGACGGATTTGAGGATTCAATCTTGGACAGCGGACGGACGGGCGAATTTGTTCGTCGCGGCCGCCGCCCGATCGAGCCGCCCGAACGGCCTGATCGGCCGGACATGCTCGCGCATTAAACAAATCGATGCATGACGAGCAGCCCGACGTACCCGTGCGTGGGGTGGTTAAACGCCTCAGGAACGGTCGTCAGCACCTCGAAACCGAGCGACCGCCAGAGCGCCACTGCGGGCGCGTTCGTTTCCACCACGGCGTTGAACTGGATCGCTCGGAACCCTTCCCGGCGCGCCCACTCGATCACGTGCTCCCCCAGTGCACGGCCGGTTCCGCGGCCGGAGCGCCGGGGATCGACCATGAAGCTCGCCGATGCGACATGCGAGCCGGGGCCGGGCCGATTGGCATACATGCTGGCCGTGCCGAGCACCGTGCCGCTGGAGTCGGTCGCCACGACGGTGCGCCCCGGCGGCTCGATCATCCACAAGCGCCGGCCCTCCCCCTCGTCCATATCCGGGTCGTAAGCGTACGTCTCGCGCGCGGCCACGATCTCGTGGAAGAACGGCCAGATCGCCTCCCAGTCCTTGGGCCGGGCGTCTCTGATCCTGATCGGCACTGCTCGACGGTTGTCTGACACTTCGGCGACTGCAGGGCAGGCGCGTGCTCAGTGCGCCTGTACGGACGCCGCGCCCTTCGACGCCGCGGTCTTCTGCAGCTGGCGCTCGGGTGTGATCCGAACGACGTTCCACGCGAGATGCATCTTCGCGAGCATCGAGATGGTCAAGCCCGAAAGGTCGATCTCCCACCACCGCAGGCCGTGGTACGCCGACCGCGGGAACGCGTGATGGTTGTGGTGCCACGACTCTCCGAACGAAAACACTGCGAGCCACGCGACGTTCGTCGACTGGTCTTCGATGTCGAAGCGGCGCCGGCCGAAGAAGTGGCAGATCGAGTTCACCGACCACGTCACGTGGTGAACGAGGAAGATCCGCACCAGGCCGCCCCAGATGTAGCCGAGCAACGCTCCGCGGAGCGTGAAGCCGTCGAGTACGAAGCCGGCGACGGTCGGGATCGCGAGCGAAAGCACGACGAGCCATGGGAACCGTCGCCCGATCCGGCGCATGGTCTTGTCCTCGTAGAGGTCGGTCGCGTATTTCTTCCAGTCGGCCTGGCCCTGGGTCTCGAGCAGCCAGCCGGTGTGCGCGTGCCACAGCCCGCGCAGGCCGCTGCCGTGTCCGACGTGCGGGCTATGCGGGTCGCCTTCTTTGTCGGCGTTGGCGTGGTGCTTGCGGTGATCGGCGACCCAATCGAGCACCGATCCCTCAACGGCCAGCGAGCCGAGGACCGCGAACGTGCGCTCGAGCCACGGGTAGGTCTGGAACGCGCGGTGGGTCAGCAGCCGGTGGAAGCCAACCGTGATGCCCAGCCCCGTGATCAGGTACATCACGATCAGGATCCCGAGGTCGGTCGCGTCGACGGCTCGGTTCCACAGCAGAACGATCGCGGCGAGCACGCCGGCGAACGGAACGACGACGCCCAGCAGATTTGCGATGCGTTCGCTTCGGGTCATGTCTGAGGAGGTTTCCACATACGGTCAGGCGTGAACGACCCGACAACAGACCAAACCCCCCGCCTGTCGGGACGTTACACGTAGTTCTCCGACGTCTTGGAGCGTCACACCGGATTGGGTTCGCCCGAGTCATCCGTCAAACGCGACCCATTGCAGGCATGATTCAGCGGTGGCCGACGAGGTGCTGCTCCCGGGGTTGGTCGCGATCGAGCATTCGTTCGAGGTGCCGCTCGACCACGACGACGCCGCCGGCGAGCGGATCACGGTGTTCGCACGCGAGCTCGCCGACCCCGACGGCCGGGACCGGCCGTTCCTCGTTTATCTGCAGGGGGGTCCGGGGTTCGAGGCGCCTCGGCCGACGCGTCTGCCGAACGGACCCGGCTGGCTCGACCGGGCGCTGACGGACTTTCGCGTGCTGATGCTCGACCAGCGCGGCACGGGTCGCTCGACGCCGGTCGGAACCCTGCCGGGGATGAGCGCGGCGCAACAGGCGGACTACCTGGCGCACTTCCGCGCCGATTCGATCGTGCGGGACGCCGAGTGGATTCGGCGCGAGCTCGGGGTCGAGCGCTGGAGCGTGCTCGGTCAGAGCTTTGGCGGTCTGTGCGTGATCACCTACCTGTCGCTGGCTCCGGAAGGGCTGCGCGAAGCGCTGGTGACCGGTGGAATCCCCGCCCTCGGGCCGCGGATCGACGAGGTCTACAGGAGCACCTACGAGCGCGTGCTCGAGCGCAACCGCCGCTACTACGCCCGGTATCCGGCTGACCGTGAGCGGGCGTTGGCGCTACACGATCGGATCGATCACGACGAACTGCGGCTCCCATGCGGCGACCGTCTGACCTGGCGGCGCTTCCGCCAGCTCGGACAGATGCTCGGGATGAGCGACGGAGCCGAGCATCTGCACTACATCCTCGAGCTTCCACCCGACTCGCCCGCGTTCCTGCACGACGTCGAGACCGCGATCGCGTTTGCCCGCGACCCGATCTACGCGGTCCTGCACGAGGCGTCCTGGGCTGACGGCGGCACGACCCGCTGGTCCGCCGAGCGCGTCCTGCCGGCGGACTTCGACGCCCCCGACCTACTCACCGGCGAGCACGTATACCCATGGATGTTCGAGGACTACGGGGCGCTCACGCCGCTCCGCGACGTCGCGAATCTCCTCGCCGAGCGCGAGTGGCCGCGGCTGTACGACGACGATGTGCTGCGCGCCAACGAGGTTCCGGCGGCCGCCGCGATCTATCTCGAGGACATGTATGTCGAGCGGACGTTCTCCGAGGAGACGGCCGCGCAGATCCGGGGGCTGCGGACGTGGACGACCAACGAGTACCAACACAACGGCCTGCGTGTCGACGGCGAGCGGATCCTCGGCCGTCTGCTCGACCTGGCGCGCGGCCGCGCCTGAACGCACGCTAAGTGGATCCCGAACCCGCACGCCGCCGCCGCGTGGGTTGGCGTTCGGCGACGGCGCGGCAGGTGGAGGTAGGCGCCGGGCCGCCGATGACGTTGCCCGCGAGGGCGGCCGGCATGCGGTCCTGGAACGGCTAGCGCTCGAGTGTCGCGCTGGGGCTCGCCGGCGTGCACCCTCTGCGGGCCCAAGCCCGGAGCGTGCCCCGTGTCGAGCTGGGGCTCGCCGGCGTGCACCCTCTGCGGTCCCGAGCCCGTCGCGTGCCCCGTGTCTGACCCCATGTATAACGCAGCAAACCACCGCCGCCCGCGCCGCGAAGGCAACATAAGCATCGCCCAGATGCTTAACGCAGCAAAGTGGTGGCGCCGCTGACGCTTTGCTGCGTTTTACATAGACCCGGCGACTGGCGCGCGAGCGCTGATCCACGCCCTGGCCATGAGCGCTTCAGCGCTCGAACCGCGAGGCACGTCGAGTGTCGAGTGTCGAGTGTCGAGAAACTCGGAGCTAGCCGGGGATCGTCAGTCCCGGCACCTGGTCGGGTGCGAACGCCACCGCGAGACCGAGCGCCACGATGAACACCGCCGTCGCCGCGATCGCGACGCGGCTCCAGGGCAGTAACTTCTCGAGCGCCACCAGGACCGCCATCACGACCATCCACGCCACGTTCATCACCCCGATGGCGAACAGTGCAGCCATCAAGGCCCAGCTTGTGCCCACGCAGAAGCCGCCGTGCTCGAGGCCCATCACGATCCCGCCGCCAGTGCCCGAGCGCCAGCGCTCGGTGAGCAACCGCGGAGTCCGGCAATGGCGCAGGCACGTCCGTTTGATCGGCGTGAGCTCGTACATTGCGGCGCCGACGATCACGCCGCCGGCGATATACGGGCCTCCTTCGTGCCAGGCGAAGAACGAGAGGTCGAGCGAGCGAACGCCCTGAAACACCGCGTACGCCAGCACGCCCGCAGCCGCCCAGGTCAACAGGTAGCCGCACGTGAACACGAACGTCGCCACGGTGGGCGCCGACGCGCCCACGCCTCGACTCTCCCGCGCGTACGTCGTCGCTATCGGGACGAGCGAGGGCAGCATCATCGCGGCCATCATCGTCGCCCACACGACCGTGAACCAGCCGAGCCCGCCGAGGTCGGTGCCGGGGCCCATGTCCATGCCCTCCATGCGGTTTGCGGTGATCGCCCAGCACGCGAGCGCGACCGCGATCAACAGGATCGCCGGCGTCAGGCGCCGGAGCCGATCTCGGGCCGGCAGGTACCCGGCAGGGTTGCTCAGAGGGTGACTCTCCATTGGCTCCTCGGTGTTCGTCTGTGTCATCCGGCCAGTAGCCGATCAAGCTGCTCGAGGCAGCCCTGCCATCCCCAGTCTTGGCCCGCACGGCGCTCATCGGTCGAGATGCGGCTGTTGACCAACAGCACCGTCGTCGCGCCCTCGGACTCGGTGAACGAGAGTTCGATCAGCTGCTCATTCGTAGGATCGTCGTCGAACGTCCAGGTCATGACCAGCCGGTGCGGCCGGTCGATCAGCACGTATTGGCCCCGTGCCTCGGCATCGGTGCGGTCGGGCTTGCGCATCACCACCCGCACCTCGCCGCCGACGCGGAGGTCGACCTCGGCCTCGGGCGTATCCCAGTCGGGGCCGCAGTGCAGCCAGCGCCGCATCACCTCGGGGCTCGTCCAGGCATCGAAAACCGCCTCGGCAGAAGCGGCGAACGTCCGCTCCACGCGCACCACGTAACCGGGCTCTCCGCTCACCGCGTGTCCTTCCGCTCCTCGAGGTATTCGCCGACGACGTCGAACAGGCGCTCCCAGCGCTGCCGCTGCGTCTCGATCCAATCCGAGGCCTCGGCGAGCGTCTCCGGACGCAGAGCGAGGCGATGGGTACGGCCGTCGATCACGCGGCTGACGACCCCTGCTTCCTCGAGCATCTTCAGGTGTCGCGAGATCGTCGGCTTGGAAACGCCGAAGTCGCGTGTCACCTCCCCCACGGTCGCCGTGCCGCCGCTCAGGCGCTCCACGATGTCGCGGCGGAGCGGATGTGCGAGGGCCTTAAACGTATCATTAGCCATCTCGCTAACTATATAGCGTGACAGGCCAGACACGAACACAGGAGCACATCGATGACCGAGCACCGGATCGGAACGCAGGAGGAGTACCAGGCCGAGCGCGACGCGCTGTTGAAGGAGGAGAAACAGCTCACCCGCCGCGCCGATGAGCTGGCCGCCAAGAGGCGCGAGCTTCCGTGGGTCCCGGTCGAGAAGGACTACCGGTTCGATACCGAGAGCGGGACGAAGAGCCTCGCCGATCTGTTCGACGGGCGCTCCCAGCTGGTCGTGTACCACTTCATGTTCGGGCCCTCCTTCACCGGCGGATGCCCGGTCTGCTCGTCGATCGCGGACACGCTCTCCCCCCAGGTCCCGCACCTCAAGGCTCGGGACACGACCCTGCTGCTCGCCTCCCGCGCGCCGCTCGAGACCCTCCTCGCCTACCGGGAGCGGATGGGCTGGGGCATCGACTGGGTCTCGAGTGGTGGCAACGACTTCAACCGCGACCTCGGGTTCCTCTACACCCTCGAGGAACTGAAGCCGTTCCTCGAGGGCGACATCCCGAGCACGGTCGTGCAGAACGCGCGCATGTGCGGGACCGACGCCGGCGGCTACGTGTCCGAAGGCCCCGGTCTGAGCGCGTTCGTGCGTTCCGACGAGACCGTCTACCGGACGTACCTGACTACCAACCGCGGTCTCGAGGTCGGGATGGCCTACTACGGTCTGCTCGATCGGACGGCGAAGGGTCGCGACGAGAGCGCCACGGAGCCGCTGTGGGTCCGCCGCCATGACGAGTACTAGCGGCCGTCGCGTTCGTCGCCGAGGACCACGCGCAGCTTGCGCGCGAACGCCTCGGGTTGACCCGGGTAGCCGGAGTCCGGGCCGAGAAAGCCACCGTGGTGGCTCGGGAACACGGTTGGCAGCTGACACACCAGGTCGGCGGTAGCGACAGCCGCCCGCCCTGTGAACATGCCCTCGGACTCTTCGCCGACTGCGATCACGATGCGCGTCCGCGCCGACGCCAGCGCGTCGACATCCGGGCAATAGCCGCTGACCGCCCAGGACCGGTCCGACAGCAGCGGGTCGTCGCGCGAGCCGTCGTCCTCGGTCGGCATCCCGAATTCGGCGGGATCGGGCGCCGGCTGGGCGAAGTAATCCTCAGTGAACTCGCCCCGCCAGGAAGTCATCGCGATGAAGGCCGCCAGGCCGGCGTTTCTTCCGTCGGCTTCGTACACGTCCCGTACCGCGGCGCGGGCGCGCTCGGCCGCCGCGGCGTCGGGGATCACCTGGATGAGCGGCGGCTCGTGCGCCACGAGCGTGACCACGTCGTCGGGATACGCGGCCACGAGTGCGAGCGCGGTCGCCGCGCCCCCGCTGCTCGCGAACATGTCCACCGGACCGGCGCCGAGCGCCTCGATCACCGCGTGCAGATCGCCCGCCTGGACCGCCGGCGAGTGGTCTTCGCGGCCGTCCCTGCGAATGCTGCGGCCGAGCCCGCGCGGGTCATAGGTAACAACGGTGCGGTCGGGAAAGTGCGAGGCCAGAGCATCGAAGCCACCGGCGGTCATGGGCTGACCGACCATGAACAGCGGCAAACGTCCGTCCGCGGTGGGCAGCGGGCCGCGCACGTCGTAGGCGATGTCCACCTCGACCGTCTCGAGTATGTGCGTCTGTATCGTCATCATGGGCCTGTTGACCTTGCACGCGTCGAAAACTCATCGGTGGGACGCGGGCCGGTAGACGTGCGCGGCCCCGCCGGTGGGGTATGTCTGGGCGTCGACGAGCTCGAGCCGCAGGGGCGCCGTGAGATCTTGAACAGGGGTAGTCCTTGGCCGAGCACGACGGGCTGCAGGATAAGGCGGTACTCGTCGACGAGCCCGAGTCGGCTGAGCGACTGGGCGAATGCTGCGCCGCCCCAGCTTGCCCTGCGTGAGCGCAGCATCCTCGGGCGGGAGGGCCCAGCCGCCGGCCCCGTACCGTCCGGGCCGCGCAACCAGTCCGTCGAGTGACACCCCCATCGACAACACAAGCTTCCGCATGACGACTCCTACTCGCTGGACAGTTCAGCGTCCGTCGGCTGTCATGACTCGTGCGACCGCTGTCATCTTGGGCCTTTTGGAGTTACGTTGATTGTCACCGTCTGGTTGAGCTGCTGGCCGTAGGCGTCGAATACGCGGTAGGTGAACGTGTCGACGCCGCTCCACCCGGGGTTCGGGGTGTAGATCGCCTGCTCGCGGTCGGCGCTCTACAGGCGCAGGGTCTCGCCGCCCGAAGCGAGCCGGCGGGCGATGGCCGATCCCATGCCTCCCGTGCCGATGATCGCGGTGGTCACGGCCGAGACGTCGTCGGGGTCGGGCTCTAACCCGCCACCGCTCGCCCGAACTCCTCGGCGGTTGTACTCGATGGCCATTGAACGGGCGCCCAGTCGCCCTCTAGGTCGGTGGTTTGTCCCACCTCGATCAGATGACCGTCGGGGTCGCGGATGTAGCACCGGATCTCGTACTGGTGCTGTTTCGGCTCTGTCAGGAATTCAGCACCCCTTCCGCTCCACTCGGCGTACACGGCCGCGATGTCCTTGACCCGGATGTTGAGGAAGCTGCTGACCCGGTCGGGATCGCCTGGCGTCTCAAGCGTGACCTTGGGCTTGTCGTCAGTCGGAGCTCCGCCGACGTTGATGATGATCCAGCAGTTGGATAGCGCGACGTAGGTCAGCCCCCCGGGCCCGGAGAAGACCACCCTCCCGCCGAGTACTTCGGTGTAAAAGCGAGCAGAACGCTCGACGTCGTCCGAGACGATGAAGTGGGCCACCACAATTCCCTCTGGGCGCGCTGGGAGCTCGGCCATCTGATACCTCCGCTGGTTCGGTCCCGCCTACGACGGGGTCTGCGGCCGATCTTATGACGACCGCGCAGTCAGGCAGCGCAAATTAAGCCCGACGCGGGGTGCGGCGTGGGCACCTGCCAGCTGCGGTTCGTCCTGGACCGGTTCTCGGCGCCCGCGTGGCCGCTTGGCGGCGGGGCGACCGTCTGCGGAGGCGTTGTGGTTTCCCGTTGGGTGTTATTCAGATGTCGCCGAGGCGACGCCGTGGTCCGTCGGTGTCGTAGCCACCAAAGCGCCCCGCGGCACGGGCGTCAGCCTGCTGCCGGGGCTTGGCCGGGGTCCGGATCATCCGAGGGCGGTGATGCGGACTGCTTCGCTCGGCGGTTACAGTCGCCTGGCGGTCCCGAATGCCACGGGTCGACGTGGCGCTCGGGCTAGGCCTGGAGCTGCTCGAGCACCGTCGTGTTGTCGGTGGATGCCCACTCCTTGAGGATTCGGCCGTGGTCATCCATCACGAAGATGTTGAGCAGTTGCCAAACGATCTCGCGTCCGTTGGGCTGAAGGGGGCCGACCGGGGATTGGGTGAACTCGCGGACGAAGGTCCCCTCGATCCACGTTTGGCAGGCGATGGTGTTGCCCTCGACGACGACGATGCCGCGCCGGATCGACCGGTCGTCAAATCCCGCGCGTACCGAGGCGAAGTAGTCCAAGAGGCCATCGAAGTCCGCGATGAAACCGCCGGGGCCGTTGAACTCGAATCCGGGAGCGAAGTAATCGCCGACCGTTTCGATGTCCTCGCCGGTCACCTCAATCTCACCGGCGCGTACAAGCGTGCGACCAGCTCGTCACGTGTGTATTGCTGTGCCATGGAAATCTCTCCTGATCGTTTGGGTGTCTTTGACGGTAGACGCAAAAGCCATCAGTGATACGAGGATCTGAGCTATCAGCCATCACGAAATCGCATGGCTCTACGATTGCTCTCATGCCCGAGCTGACCCTGACCGGGATGCGCGTCGTCTACGAGGTCGGCGCACGCGGTTCGTTCACGGCGGCGGCCGGCGCGCTGGGCTACACCCAGTCGGCCGTCTCCCGTCAGGTGAGCCTTGCCGAGCAGGCGGTGGGTGCCAAACTATTCGAGCGCGGGTCGCGCGGCGTCCGCCCGACGCAGCGCGGGGAGCTGCTGCTCCGTCGCGTGAAGACGATCCTTGCGCAGGTCGACGCTGCGATGCTGGAGCAGGACGAGCTGGGGGAGCATTTGCGCGAGCGGCTCACTGTCGGGGCGTTCCCGACGGCGCTCGCCGCGCTCGTGCCACAAGCGCTCGCCCGGGTCAGAGCTGAGCACCCCGCGCTCGAGGTGAGGATTCGCGAGGGCGGCACGGAGGCCCAGCTGCGCCGGCTGAGGGCCGGTCGGATCGATGTCGGCGTGATCGCGGCCGGCGCGGGCCTCGAGTACGACCTGGAGGACCTCAAGTTCGACCAGCTGATGCGCGGTCAAGCGCACCTCATCGTTTCCGCTGAGCACCGCTTCGCCGAGCGGGGCTGGGTCAACGTGGCAGAGCTCGAGGACGAACGCTGGATCGTTGGTGAAGCCGACCGCAGCGGGCCTCAGTTCGGCGCCTGGCCAACGCTCACGAGCGACCCCGACATCGTCTACACGTTGCGCGACTGGCCCGGGCGCTTCGGGCTCGTCGCAGCTGGCCTCGGCGTAGCCGTCATCCCGTCGCTGCTGTTGCCCGCGCTCCCTCCGCGCGTCCGCGCGCTCAGGGTCGAGGATCCGCAACCGTTCCGCCGCGAGGTTCTCGCGGTCACCCGCCCTGACCGCACCCCCAGCACCCAAACGGTGATCGCCGCGATGCGCGAGGAAGCCACGCGACTCATCAACTCACAATGAGCTGGCCAGATGAGTTCACGGTTCGAACACAACCAGCCACAGCACCACGCTCCTAATACCGTGCGGAAGTGAACGCGGGTCTCGAGCCCGCGCCCGCATTCTGCTTGCCTACGGCGAATGGCTACGGCGCCAGCGACGAATCTCCGACTCGCGCGCGCCGCTCCGCAATCCGCGCGACATATTCGACGCACTCGGCTGTGTCGCCTGGGGCGACTGTGCGCGCAACGAGTTGCGCGTGTCGGGCGAGACGAGCCGACGCCGCGATCCGGGGGCGCGCGATCGCCTCACAGCACAGGAGCTACAGATCGCACAGCTTGCCGCCGAGGGACTCACGAACCGTGAGATCCGACAACGGCTCTATCTCTCCCACAGCACGATCGCGACATATCTCTATCGCGTCTTTCCCAAGTTCGGGATCACGGCACGGAGCGAGCCGCCCGTGGCGCTCGCCGCCGACCCGCCGCCTCCGTCGTAGCGTTCCGGATCTTGCTCCGCGCAGGAAGCAGTGGAGCGCGCCACCATCCGCGCGGGACGAGAGTTGCGCGCCGGCGGCAAACCGGGTCTCGCGAGAATGCCGGGCGACGAAACCTGAGATTCGCCAACTGCGCGCCCGCCGAGCCGCCCGCTGCTTGCGAGTTCGCGGATCCGGCGCGATCGGAATGGCAACATTTGGCGCCCCTGCCGAACCCGATCCGGAGTAGCGGTCTGCGACGCACGGGCTCATCAGCTCGGTGGGCGTAGCGCGTCCAAGCCCTGAACGCGTACGTTTAGACAACGCTGATGTGGCCGATGTTAGGGAGCGAGGACCTGACGCGGTCGCTCGTGCCGCCGCCGTTTGAGAACCGCTACCACGAAGACCGTTCCGTGAACCCCAAAACACATTCACCGGGCCTTGAGCCTGATGGCGTCGGTGCGCGTGATTTCCGCGTCGCTTCGATGCGCCGCCGAATCGCGATCAGCGTCGGTGGAGCGCTCGTGGTCGGTGCCCTGCTGGCTTACGTCCTTGCCGGGCGGGGCGCGCAGTTCAGTGCGGCTCTGCGGGCGGCTCCGATCACACTCCTGGCGCTCTCGGTACTGCTGCAGATCGGTGCGTTGCTGGCCCGCACCGAGGCGTGGACGATCTGCGTGCAGGCCGCTGGCGGCACGGTCAACCGACGCGTGCTGTTCCGCTCGGCCGCGGTGGGGTGCATCGCGAGCATCGTCAACGGATCGGCCGGAATGGCGGTGCGGGTCGCGTCCGTGCGGCGGGCCGCCCCGCAGGCCACGCCGCGGGCGTCGGCCCTCGTGGCCGCCGAGGTGCCGATCATCACCGTCGAGCTCGCCCTCGTGGCGATCTTCTCGTTTACGCTCGTGGCGCCGCTCGGCGTCCCGCTATGGGTGCCGGCGCTCATCATCGCGCTGATGGCCGGTCTCGTCACCGGGCTGTGTCGTGTCTCGGACCGTCACCGGACCGGCCTCGGAGCGGGGCTCGCCGTCCTGCGCATGAAGAGCCGCGGCCGCCTGATCACCTTCGCGCTCCTGGCCATATGCGCGCAAGTGCTGCGCAACTGGCTGATGCTCCACGCGATCGGCGTGCATGTCTCGATCTTTGACTCGATGGCGCTGCTGATCGTGATGTTCACGGTCGGCCAGCTGCCGATCGGCCCGAGCACCGGTCCCGCCGCCACCGTCCTGATCCTCGGCGCCCACGGCATCGCTGCCACGGCTGCCGCCGGCGTGCTGGTGACGCTGACCGGCATCATCGGCTCGCTCACCTTCGCCGCATGGGCGATCTTCGACCGCATCATCACCCGCCGTCACACCCCAATCGCACTACCCGCCGTCGCGCCCCTCCCCCCCTCGCCGGTCGCTCTGCCACAGGCGTAGTCGAGGCCGGGGGCCTCTGCTCGGGTCGCGCCACCGTGGCCGCTTTTTGGACCTGGCTTTCCTGGGGAGGCTCCGCACGCTCCGGCTGCACGGTCGGTTATTGCAGGATGTTCACCGCACGCGAGACGATCAGCCCGATGGTGACCAACGAGACGAGCGACTGGATCCCCATGATGCTCTTGGCCATGTCGGCCGGCGCTCTCGCCCGCGACCAAGGTGCCTCGGGCCCCTCACGCCGACAGGCCCTCAATCACGCAGTAGGGGAACGTTGCTGGTGCGATGGCGCCGAGCCTGAGGCCCGCGGCTTCAAGCAGCCGGGCGTACTCAGGATCGGTGCGTTCGCGTCCGCCGGTGAGGCCACCGCGACATGTATTCGTGCCAGGTGCGATGAGCCATCTCGACCTCCTGTGGGAGGACGTGCGTCGAAGCGAAGCTTGGCTGCCCAGGTGGTTGGCCGCGTAGCCACGGCGACTCGCGCCTCTCTCGCCCGGTCCGCCAGCTTCGCCGGTCGCGCTGCCCCTTCGCCATTGGGGTGGCGAGCGCCCGTTGGCCTGAGACCCGTGCTACCGCAGCTCGTCCGTTTCGCAACTCTTTCAGGGCGTGATTCTGGTGTTTTCCTGGGCAGTCGAACCGCTGGCATCACATGGGCTAGCTGGGTTCGATCAGGATCTCGGCAAAGAAGTTGGCCAGCGCACCGTGTTCGTGTAACGGCAGGATTAGCGAGACGTACTGGTCTGGCCGGACGACGACCATGCATCCCGTCTCGCGGTTCACCTTCCGCAGGTGAAAGATGTCGTCGGCATCCGGGTCTGGGCAGAACATCTTCTCGTAATCGATGAGGCCGAACCGGCCCTTCCTCGGTAACAGAACGCGGGGCATCTCATCAACGTTGAGTTCACCGTGTCCCTGCTGGAAGACGACCCGAACATCAATGATCGAGTCGGGATCGGCGACGGCCGGCGTGAAGCGCCTGGTCGGAGAAAGCTCTGACATCAGAAACTCGCACAGCCGGCGGGCAAGAGAGTCTTCGTTGGTCGGGTGGCTCTGGTCGGCGAAGATGTATACGCGCCAGGCGCCGTCCGCCCTGGCGACGTGTCCCAAATGGACTGGCTTGGCATCGGCCAACTTGACCACTCGAGCAGAGTGGAAGCGCATCCCGATCGGAAACCCCTCAGCGAGATGTTGGAATGTCGCTGGGGCGGTGATCAGCGACAGTGCGTACTGGGTTGCAACCCCGGCCGTGAACCGGCCCTGCGCGACGAAGTAGCGCTGAAACTCCGCGGTGTCGGCACCGTCTCCGTCCCTATGGGAGCCGGTTGCGCGGGCGCTGAACAGCCTTGAGAATTCGCGATCGAAATCGATGAGCTGTTTGGCGACCGCCCGACGTTCCTCCGAGTAGGTGCGCAGCAGCTCAGGCCTCGCGGTGCCCCTAATGACCGAGCCCAGCTTCCACCCCAGATTCCAAGCGTCCGCCATTGACACGTTCATTCCCTGACCCGCCTTGGCGCTGTGGGTATGGCACGCATCGCCGGCGATGAAGACTCGCGGCAGCCTCGTAGCTGCCTTCGACGTCGGCACGTCGTCGAACCTATCGCACAATCGTTGGCCGATCTCATAGACAGACCACCAGCCGACGTCCTTGACCTCGATCGTGTAGGGATGCAGGATCCGATTGGCGACCTTCACCAACTTCTCCGGCGTTATGATGCGGTTCTCGAGCATCTCTCGGTCGTTCACCTCGTGGAGCTCGATATACAGCCGAACGAGGTACCCGCCCTCGCGCGGAATGATCAGGATGTTGCCTTGGTTGGCAGACTGGATCGCGCACTTGAAGCGGATGTCCGGAAAGTCCGTCACCGCCAGAACGTCCATCACGCCCCACGACTCGTTGGTCGTATCGCCGGTCAGACCGCGCCCGATCGCAGCTCGAGTAGCGCTGCGAGACCCGTCGCAGCCGACGACGTACCTGGCTCGCATGATCGAGCTCTGCCCGGTATCCCCGAGCTCTTTCATGTGGCGCAGGGTGACCGTCACCGGGTACTCCGCCGAGCGGCTCTTGTCGATCTCGAGATCGGACGCGTGCAGCCCGTAGAACGGCGTCAGCCGCCCGGGCGAGCGCTCCATGTACTCCCGCAGGTAGGCGAGCATCCGCGCCTGGTTGACGATCACATGCGGGAACTCGGATAGTCCCTCCTCGGTGTCGAGGATCCGCCCAGCCCGCTTGATCTTCGACTGGTCATCCGGGTCAGGCCTCCAAAAACAGACCTCGTTGACCCAGTAGGCCTCGTCCAATAGACGATGCGCCAAGCCGAATGCTTCGAACATCTCCACGGTGCGACAGGCGACCCCGTCGGCCTGCCCCACTGCGAGCGGGCCGTCCTTGCGATCGATGATCGCAGTACGGATGTCTGGAAAGTTACCCAGCTGCGCGGCCAGAACCAGACCTGCGGGACCGCAACCCACGATCAGCACGTCGACGGCGTCCGGAAGGCCTTCCGGACGCTCCGCGACCGACGGATGCGCGTCCCGGATTGACGGGTCCCCGGGCTTATAACCGTTCAGGTAGAACTGCATCGCTTGTCCGCGGGTACGCCTACCACATCACGCCCGGTGATGCGGTGATCTGAACCGTCTCGAGCATTGCATTCCATGATCTGTCGATCAACGGTGTGCTCCGCCGCGCCGCGGCGGACTGAACGACATTGAGGACAAACCCAAGCGCAGACTGGCATCACGCGGCCTCCTGGTAATCGAGCGGGCCCACCAGGTGAGGCGAAGGAATCTGCTCGGGCTGCGACGATTCGTCGTCACTCGATCCCCGTGATCCGTGTGCTATCCGTCTGACGCGCTGCAGCGGGAGCTCAACGCATGGCGTGAGCCAAGCGGATCAATGACCAGGACCTCGTCAACCCGGTGCCGCACATAGAACGCAAGCTTGGCGTAGGTCTCATCGCGCAGCGATACCACCTCGACCACCAGCGCGGCGGTGGGTAGCCACACTCCGGCGGCGCTGGCCCGATGCAGGCCTCCTTCGGGCACCCGGTAGTCATGCTCAGACTCGCCCAGGTTGAACCCGCCCACCGCAATCAGTCAGCCGCGCGCGGGGCGCGAGCACCTCTAACAGCTGAGTGAGGATCCGGGCATGCTCGAAGCTGGAAGCCGAAATCACGTGCAGCACGCCCTCCCACACCTCATCGAACCGGTCCAGCCCGTCCCGGCGCCGACGCTCGAGCAGAGCGCGTAGCCCGGCCGGCGCGGGATCGAGCACGAGGGTCGCCATCGGCTACGGCACCGCCCGACGAGGGTGCGATCTGCTCCGAGGTCGCGGGCATCACCGGCCGGCGCGCTTAAAGCGAGAGCGCCCCGGTACCGGCGGGATATGAGGCCGGACTCGGAGCGCACTCAGAGGGAGGAGAGGTACTGCGCACGCAATGTTGATCACTCAAGAGCTAGAAGTCAAAGACCAATGAGCGGCCCGATCGATAAGCGTCGCTTATAACTCTCGTCGCGTCCCACGGCCTGGCCGAGTGGCTCGCCTTGGGCTCCTGACGACGCGAGAGCGGCCGCCTTTGACCACGGCGGCATTTCCCAACTTGAATCTCCTTCGCTCACCGTCGGTCGTGCAAAGTTCTTCGGGACGGCTAACGGCGCTCTCACGCTGGTCGGCGACGCTCTCAGCATCCGACTCCTCCGATCATTAGCCGTATCCGTCGACAGCTCTCGAGCTCAACCTTGCAGCGTTCACGACGATCTCTGGGTTGAACCACCCGATCTCTCGTGATCGCAACCCCCCACGCACTCGCTGGCGCCTTCGCCGCCCGCTTCGCCCGAACCCCGCGCGGCGCGCTAGCCGCCGGGGTGATCAGCCACCTGGCGCTCGACCGCATCCCGCACACCGACTACCGGCTGGACAACCGCAAGGCGATACTCGCTGACCTCGCCGCCGCCACCGTCCTGACCGCGATGCTCAGCCGTCGCCACCGTCTTGCCGCAGCCGGAGCGTTCGGTGGCGTGCTCCCCGACCTCGCGATGGCGGCCGAGCTCCGCACCGGGCTCCGCCTCACGCAGCCGCTTCACCACGCCAACCACACCTCGATCGAGCCGCCGGTCGCGATCGGCGTGCTCACCCAGCTCGTAACCGCCGGCGTGCTGCTCACCCGCCTTCACCGGTCCCGGTGACGCGTCGCCGTCATCCGCGGGACTATCGCCGGCGAGCTTGACAATCGACGATCAGGGTCACGGCTCGTTACCGAACTGCCCGTCACCGGCGGGGATTCGCTCTATGCGAGCGGTGGCGGTCGTGATGGTCCGTCAAAGCAGCCACGGCGCGGACGCGACTGCTTCAGGCGTCGAGCAGCAGCGCGTGGCCATCGGTGCGCCAGCCGGTCAGCCCTGTATTCGTGGCTGCACGGGTGTCTTGGAGCCGGCGTCCCAGCCTCGCAACGCGTGGATAGCGTGCAATGCGATGCTCGAGTCAGGCGCGACCTCATTGAAAGGGCTCGCTGGCCTTGGTGCGGTCTGCCACGATCTCAGGCTGGCTTGAGTCCGGGTCCGGGGACGCTCTCGAGCTCGTCGGCGCGTAGGACCTGCGCGCCTTTCGGCACGAACGCGGCGATGACCGGGTGCTTGTCAGATTTGCGCTGGGTGATGCGGGGTGGCTGCTCGCTTAGGTACGTGTCTCCCCATTGCCGCAGCCCGGCGAGCGCGATCCCGAGGTCGCGGCCTTTCGAGGTGAGCCGGTACTCGTAGCGTTCGGGGTGCTCGTTGTAGCGGACGCGGTCGAGGATTCCCTCCTCGACCAGCCGGTTGAGTCGGTCGGTGAGGACGTTGCGGGCGATTCCGAGGCTCTCCTGGAACTGGTCGAAGCGACGCAGCCCGAGGAAGGCGTCGCGGATGATCAGCAGCGTCCAGCGCTCGCCGACCACTTCGAGGGCCCGCGCGATCGAGCAGTCCTGGCCTTCGTAGTCGCGTCTCAACATGGCGCAAGCTTATCAAAGAGGGTTGCATCACGCAACTAACTGTGCTACGGTACCCCAAGTCAGTTTCGTGACGCAACTAACAGGAGGCTCCGATGCAGGCGCTGAAGGCTCGAACCGAAGGTCAATCTCAACCGACTCTCTACGCCGTCCCGGCGCCGATGGAGCGGCGGCGCGTCTTGCCGAGCCGGGTCGCGTACGCGCTTGTTGCGGGCGTGATCGGGCTCGGCCTGTTCGCGTCGATCACGCCGTCGCCGCTGTATCACGCCTACAGCGTGCTGTGGCACTTCTCGCCGCTGACGCTGACCCTGATCTACGCGACCTACGCCTTCGGGGTGCTGGCCAGCCTGCTGCTCGTCGGGGGCGTGTCCGACGACGTCGGCCGTCGGCCGGTCCTGCTCGTCGCGCTTGGCGGGCTGATCGCCGCAACCGTCCTGTTCCTGCTCGCCGACTCGACGGTCTGGCTGTTCGCGGCGCGCGCCGTCCAGGGCCTCGCCACCGGGGCGGCGCTCAGCGCCGCCAGCGCCGCGCTGCTGGACCTGCATCCGCGCCGCGACCCCGCCGGCGTCGGGCTCACCAACGGTGCGGCGGCGACCGCCGGGATCGGCCTCGGCATCCTCGTCTCATCCTCGCTGGTCCGGATCGGCTGGGAACCACGCGTCCTGCCCTACGCCGTGCTGCTCGTCCTCGCCGCGATCGCGTTCGCCGGCGCCTACTGGATGCCCGAGCCCGTGCTCGAGCGCTCGGGCTTTCGCCTGACCGTCCAGCGCCCGAAGGTCCCGTCGGTGGTCCGCCCACAGTTCGTGCTCGCCGGCATGGCGGTGCTCTCCTCCTGGTCGATCGGCGCGCTGTTCTTCTCGCTCGGCCCCCAGCTCGCCCTACAACTGTTCCACTCCACCAACGTGATCGTCTCCGGGAGCGGAATCCTGGCACTCGCCGCATCGGCCACGATCGCCCAGCTCCTGACCGCACGCACCGCCCCCTGGATCGCCACGAGCATCGGCTCGATCGCGCTGGCGGCGGGAATGGCCCTGATCGTCCTCGCCGCCGCGACCGACTCCAGCGCCACCTACCTAGCCGGGTCGATCCTCGGTGGCGCCGGCTTCGGCGCCGCGTTCCTCGGCGGCCTACGCGCTCTCGTCTCGGCCATCCCGCCCGAGGACCGGGCCGCGGTCATGGCCGCGTTCTACGTCGCCGCCTACGGATCGCTGTCGGTGCCCGCCGTCCTCGCCGGGATCCTCGTCACGCACATCTCGCTGCAATCGACCTTCGAGATCTTCGGCAGCGTCGTCACCGCGATCGCGCTCCTCGTCGCGCTCCAAGCATGGCGCACCCGACCGACCCGCGAGACAGCCCCGCGAACCACACTCGCACCGGCGCGGTCCTGACACAGAAAGTGTCACCGCAGAGAGCGATACCTCACTGACCCACCCCAACGAAGGAGCTCCGATGCACGAACCGCTATCAGCCGTGCTGGACGCACCTGGAGGCCTCGATGACCTCAACGAGCCGGTCGTTCGCGGCCGGGGCACGACCCGGAGCAAGACCGTCAGCTGGCATGACCCGGTGGCGCTGGCAGCCGCCGGCGCGACGCTGCCGGGCCGCGAGGTCCTGCAGGCAATCCTCGAGGGCCGGCTCCAGCCCCCGCCGATGGCCGCGCTGATCGGTGCTGAGCTGATGTCGGTCGGCGAAGGCGAGGCCGTATTTCGCTGCACCCCCGACGAATCGACGTACAACCCCCTCGGCATCGTCCACGGCGGGCTGCTGTGCACGCTGCTCGACACCGCCGCGGGCTGCGCCGTGCACAGCCTGCTCCCCGCCGGTACCGGCTTCTCCTCGATCGAGCTGAAGGTCAGCTTCCTTGCGCCGCTCCAGGCGGGCGACCGGATCGAGATCCGCGGGCGCGTCCTACGGATCGGCGGTCGGGTCGCGTTTGCCGAAGCCCACGCCCGCGATCAGCGCGGCCAGCTCGTCGGCCAGGCCACGACCACGCTAGCGATCACCCGTCCCTGACCCACCACAGAACAAACGAAAGGCCACATCATGTCCACAACCAAACCAGCCGGAACGCCAATCGAGGGAGCCACCGCCCTCGTCACTGGCGGCAACCACGCACCGCTCGGCGACATCCGATCCGAACTGGAGACCAACCTATTCGGACTCATTCGCGTTGCCTGAGAATTCGCGCCGATCCTCGCTCGCCACCCCTCCAGCTCGCTCGTCAACGTGCTGTCGGTCCTCTCCTGGCTCGCGTTCGGAACCGGCTACGAGATCTCCAAAGCCGCCGCATGGTCGGCGACGAACTCAATGCGCCTGCAGCTACGCGAACAAGGCACGACCGTGACCGCCCTGCATGTCGGCTACATGGACACCGACATGACTGCCCACATCCAGGCCCCCAAGGCGGATCCGCGCGCTATCGCGCGCCAGACCGCCGACGCCATCCTCACCGGCCAATACGAGATCCTTGCCGACGAAACCACCCGCACCGTCAAATCACACCTCTCACAGGATCTCACGGACCTCTACGCGCAGCTCGCCGCCGCATGAGCTGATCGCTGGACCGGCCCCGATTCGCCCACCACCCGGTAACACACTAACCAGAACCACACGCCGTCCACCTCGGCCGTCGTCGGACTCGCTCGCGACAGCTTCTTCTGCATCCGCATGGCGACGAAGCCACCTGCGACCGACGGGGCGCGCTCCCGCTGGTCGTCTCTTAGCGCATTAATCGTCGGTCACGAGGGGCTTCGCTGGTGACCCGAGCCGGCGTCTGTCGCTACGTGTGCCGGCCGGCGGCGGATCGGCGATCGCGACGCTGGGGCCTCGTCCCGTGAGAGCGGCCGCCTCACCGGGAGCACCTTCCGAGACCCGCACCGATCATGCCTTCATCGCATTCGAAGCGCAGGAGGGACGATCGCTGCGCTGACTCACGCTCGACCGGACGGTCTGGACCGTTCGGTCCAGAGCTGGTATCCTGCCCGTAGTTTTGGACTGGTCAGTCCAAAGATTCCAAAGAATCACAGGAGGTCCTCGATGTCCACTGTTTCAGCCCCGGTCGCCCATGGCGTCCGGCCGCGTCAGCACGCGCCCGACCTGACCGTCCCGCTTCTGTCAGGCGGAACCTACCGCCTCGCCGACCAGCACCCCGACGGATACACGATGGTCGTGTTCTTTCGGGGTCTGCACTGTCCGGTCTGCCGCGCCCAGCTCAGTGAGCTCAACCGTCGGCTGGACGACTTACGCGACCAGGGGATCGAGGTGATCGCGGTTAGCGGGGAAACCCGTGAGAGGACCGAGGAGCTCGCTTCAGAGTGGAAGCTAGACCGACTGCCGGTTGGCTACGGGTTGACCGAGGAGCAGATGCGCAGCTGGGGGCTGTTCGTCTCCCACGGCATCAGCGATGACGAACCGGCGGTGTTCAGCGAGCCCGGCCTGTTCCTGATCGCTTCGGATGGCACCGTCTATTACGAATCGATCCTCTCGATGCCGGTCGGCCGGCCGCGACTCGACGACCTCCTCGGGGGCCTGAAGTGGTGGCGGGAGCACAATTACCCCGCCCGCGGTGAGGCGTAGAGCATGCGCTCAGAGGTCACAGGCCAGGAGCGAGCTTCGCTGGCCGGCTTTCCCGCTGCGATCACCGAGCCCAACCACATCGAGCCGGTCCCGCGGCGGATCCGCGGAGTCCTGGCCGACGAGGTGGTATTCGACACGACATGCGCCTGGTATGTGTGGGAATGGCCGTACTACCCGCAGTACTACATCCCGCTCGCTGACGTCCGCAGCGGCGCCCTGACAAGTGAGGATCAAACCAAGGCGACCCGCCGCGGCCCGGTTGAGCTGCACACCGTGACCGCGGGCGAGGTCAGCCGTCCGGGCGCGGCCCAGGTCCTGCGCGACTCGGAGCTGCCGGAGTTGCGAGACACCGTCCGCTTCAACTGGGCCGCGCTCGATGCGTGGTTTGAGGAGGATGAGCAGGTCTTCGTTCATCCCCGCAGCCCCTATGTTCGGGTCGACTCGATCCGCTCAGGGCGGCCCGTGCAGGTCGCGCTTGAGGGCCAGGTTCTGGCGGAGGCGGCCGCGTGTGTGATGGTGTTCGAAACCGGCCTTCCGACCCGCTACTACGTTGATCCCACCGCAGTCAACTTCGAGCACCTCATCGCAACCGACACCATCACCGCGTGCCCATACAAGGGCGTCACCAGCGGATACTGGTCCGTTCGCACCGACTCAGGCGTCCACCCCGACCTGGCGTGGACCTACCACTTCCCCACGGGTGCGATGCTGCCGATCGCCGGCCTTGTCTCGTTCTATAACGAGAAGGTCGACATCCACCTGGATGGACTCCTCCTCGAGCGACCAAAGACGCACTTCTTCAACCACTAAGGTCAATGAGCACGGCCGAACCAGCCACGAGCAAGGGGCGCGCGACCCGCGAGCGGATCGTCGACAGCGCCGCCTCCCTCGTGTTCGAGCGGGGCGTGGCCGGGACGAGCCTCGACGATGTGCGGGCGACGGCGCAGGTCAGCAAGGGGCAGCTCTATCACTACTTCGCCGACAAGGGCGACCTCGTGCACGCGGTGATCGGGCGCACGGTCGAGCAGGTCCTCGCTGCGCAGCCGGCGCTTGCCGACCTTTCGTCGTGGGCGGCGATCGAGGACTGGTTCGATCAGCTCGTCAGCTTGCAGGTCGCTCGGCAAGGAGTGGGCGGCTGTCCGATCGGCCGCCTTGCAGGTGCCCTAGCCGAGGCCGACGAACAGGCCCGCGCCGCTCTTGCCGACGGGTTCGATCGCTGGCAGGAGCCACTTCGAAAGGGGCTCGAGGCGATGCGCGCGGCAGGCGAGTTGCGTGCCGATGCAGACCCCGGTTTGCTCGCGACGGCGACGCTCGCCTCGATCCAGGGAGGTCTCGTGCTGACCCAGACGCGGCGCGACCCGCACCAGCTGCGGATCGCGCTCGACGCGGCGCTGACCTTTCTCCGCGCATTCGCGGCATGAGTGTGCCGACGTCGTCGCCCGGTCGTGACAGGTGCGTCCTTCTCGTCACGAGCGCTGGCGAGGCCAACGGCGGGGGCCACGATGCGGTTCTCGGGTTCGATTCCGCAGGCGAACTGATCGGCCCTTTCAGCAGCGATCCGCGGATCGTCGATCCGCGTGGTCTATCGATCGACCCGTCAGGCACTCACATCTACCTCAACAGTGGCGACGATCGCGTCTTGTCCCTCGATCGGCGAGGAGCCGTGGTACGCGATTCCGGACGGCTACCCGGGCTGAACCCGGGGGGCGGGACGTTCGGGCCGGATGGCCGTTACTACCTGGGATCGCGCAGCCGGCGGACGATCTTGGGGATGGCCGTCACCCTTGATGGGAGCGCAGAAAATCTTCTGCCCGATGGCGTCGTCCCGTTCCCCCGCGGGTTCGGGTTTGCTCGCGACGGTCGGGTCTACCTCGCGTCGGGTATCGGGCCGTCCGGGGAAGGCGATAACACGATCGTCGTGTTCGATAGCGACGGGTCGCTCCGCACACGTAACCTCGTCGCCGATCCCGAGCTCAGCCCGCTCGATCTGACGCTCGCCCCCAACGGCCACGTCATCGTCTCCAGTGAGTGCCCGGTCGGCGCTCCCGACGCCGTGAGCAGCATTCGTGAATACGAGCCATCGCGGGGACGGCTCGTCCGCGTCTTCGCCCCTGACCGCTCACTGGGGTTCCGCCGGCCCCGCGGATTGAGGTTCGGACCCGACGGTCGTCTCTACTGCGTGGGGCGGGATCACGTCGTGGCCTTCGACTTTGCGACGACCAAATCTCTAGGCCCTGTGGTGGAGCTTCCCCGGCTCAACGGCCAAGCCCTCGTGTTGCTCGTCGGCGAGGATCCGGAACCCCGTTGAGGCTTGCGCCGCGTCGCATCGGGGCAAGACGTTCTTGACAGTGAGACTGCTAGCTGCTCGGTGTGGTCGCCGCTCCGCAGCTGGATGGCTTGCGACGGCTACCTCTCCCAACCACCGCGGCTGCCGATCGGGCGAGAGCCGGCGAAGACCGATGGCGGCTAGATGATCCGGCCGGCCCCGCCGATCCCGGGCGCACCGATCGGTCCGTGAGGATGTTCGCGATCAGCTCGCCCGTCTCGGTCTACGTGCGGGTGAGGCACGCGCAGCGCGTGCGGAAGACCATGCGGACTCACACGGATGCGGGGCGAGCGTCTTCATCCGAGTTGGCGATCGAGGTTTACCGCCGCGCTGATCAGTGCGAGGTGGGTGAAGGCTTGGGGGAAGTTGCCCAGTTGCTCGCCGGCTGGTCCGATTTCTTCCGCGTAGAGGCCGAGGTGGTTGGCGTAGGTGAGCATCTTCTCGAAGATCAACCGGGCCTCATCCAGGCGGCCGGCGCGCGCCAGTGCCTCGACGTACCAAAACGTGCAGATCGAGAACGTTCCTTCGCGTCCCGCCAGCCCGTCAGGGGAGGCTTCGGCGTTGTAGCGGTAAACAAGTGAATCTGACACCAGCTCGCTGCCGATCGCGTCGAGCGTCGAGAGCCAGCGCGGGTCCTGGGGGGCGATGAACTTCATCAGCGGCATCAACAGCACCGCAGCGTCGAGAACGTCCGTGCCGTAATGCTGCACGAACGCGTCACGAGCCTTGGTCCACCCCCGCTCGTGGATCTGCCGGTAGATCTGATCCCGGGCCGCTTCGAGGCGGGCTCGGTTGATCGGCAGCCCGCGTGCGGTGGCCATCCGCAGCGCTCGCTCGACCGCGACCCAGCACTGCAGCCGGGAATAGGTGAACTGCCGGCGTCCGCCGCGGGTCTCCCAGATTCCCTCGTCGGCCTGATCCCAGTTCTCGCAGACCCAGTTGACGATGTGGGCGAGGTCGTCCCAGGACCGGTGAGAGATTGGCGAGCCGTACTTGTCGTGCAGGTAGATCGAGTCGACCAGCTCGCCGTAGATGTCGAGTTGGAGCTGGGTGGCGGCGTTGTTTCCGACCCGCACCGGCGCGGAGCCCCGATATCCCTCCAGGTGGTCGAGAACCCGTTCGGGGATCTCGCGCCGGCCGTCGATTCCGTACATGATCTGTAAGGGGCTGCTGTCTTCGAGGCGCATCCCTGCGAGTCGCTCGGTCAGCCAGTCCATGAATGCGCTCGCCTCCTCGGTGAAGCCGAGCCGCAGCAGTGAATACAGCGAGAACGCCGCGTCCCGAATCCAGGTGTAGCGATAGTCCCAGTTGCGGCTGCCGCCGAGCACCTCGGGCAGACTCGTGGTTGGGGCTGCGACGATCGCCCCGGTCGGGGCGTAGGTGAGGAGCTTGAGGGTCAGCGCCGAACGGTGCACGGTCTCGCGCCAGCGGCCCCGATAGCGCGACTGTGCCAGCCACCTCCGCCAATACTCGACGGTGCGCGCGAATAGCTCCCGTGTTTCCTCCGCGCCATGACGGTGCATCTCGTATTCGCCGGGTACGTGCTCGAGGATGAACGTCGCGCTCTGCCCAGCCGCAAGTCCAAACGAAGCGTGGGCGTCACCGTCGCGCACCTCGACGGGCGTCTCGGTCTCGAGCGCCAGCTTGCCGCTGGGGCTCTCAAACAGGACGCCGCCGGCGTGGCGCTCCGCGCGGTGTCGCTCACGTCCGAAGTCAAACCGCGGCGCGCACTCGAGCTCGAACCGCATCCGTCCGCGCACGCTCAGCACGCGACGAATCAGCCGGTCGCGATGCGACCCATTCATGAGTTCGCCGACCGGCATGAAATCCTGCACCTCCCCCACGCCATCCGGGGTGAGGAACCGCGTGATCAGCACGTTGGTGTCGGGGAAGTACAGCTGCTTGTGCTGCCACGCGCCGTTGGCCGGCCGGAGCGCGAAGTGGCCGCCGCGGTCGCCGTCGAGCAACGAGGCGAATATGCTCGGCGAGTCGAACCGCGGAGAGCAGTACCAGTCGATGGTTCCGTCTGTGCAGATCAGCGCGACCGTGTGGAGGTTGCCGATCACTCCGTGGTCTGCGATCGGTGGATACGCCCCCGACCTCATGCCAGGCTCGGGCGTGCGATCGCGCTGCTCGCCGCGGATGCTGCGCCGAGGCGTTCGAGGAGGTGGTCGCCGACGCGCAGCGCGTTGGCCATCGCGGTCAGCGATGGGTTCACCGCGCTCGAGGAGGGGAAGAAGCTGGTGTCGACCACGTAGAGGTTGTCCAGGTCGTGCGCTTTGCAGTTGATGTCGAGGGCGCAGTGTCGCGGGTCGGTGCCGAAGCGCACGGTTCCGCAGTTGTGGGCGATTCCGGCGAGCGGGATCTGCTGGCTGAGTACCGACCAGCGCGGAATCGTCATCTGGTGGCATCCGAGCTGACCGAGGAGCGACTTGAGCTTGGTCAGCAGCCGTCGGTGCGGCTCGGTGTTGTGGTAGGTCTTGGCCAGGTGGATGTTCCCGCGGCGGTCGATCGTGACGCGGTTATCCGGGTGAGGGATGTCCTCGGTGGTGAGCCAGAAGTCGAGTGCATGCCTTGCGATGTAGTCGAGCGCGAGGCCTGGGGCGAAGCGGGGCGCGCCGCCGCGCAGGATCGTACGGTCTGACTTGCCGAGCATCTGGATGTGACCGAGCGGGAAGTCCGCATCGGCTGCGCCCCAGTAGAAGTCGTTGAGCCCGAGCGTCTTCTGGAACTTGGTGCGGTTCGGAGTCCTCGAGATCGCGATGACGGCCGTGTTCAGGTGCGCCATGTAGTGGCGGCCGACGACATCCGAGGAATTCGCGAGGCCGTTGGGATGAGCGTCGCTTGCCGAGCGCAGCAGCAGCGCGGCGGAGTTGACCGCGCCGCAGGAGACGACCACGACGTCCGCGCTGAAGCGCTCCTCGTTGCCGGAATGGTCGACTACGACGTGCTTTATGGAGCGCTCTGATGAGTCGAGCTCGAGCCGGGTGACCCTCGCGTGAGTGCGCATCGTGACGTTCGGGTGCTCAAGGGCGGGGCGCACACAGACCACATGCGCGTCGGCTTTCCCGTCCGTCACACATGGGAAGCCGTCGAAGCGGTCGCAGCGGACACAGCGACTCTTCTCCGGATTGGTTTCGTCCAGGTCGACGCCGACCGGGAGGTGAAATGGCCGGTGCCCGGCGCTGAGAAGATCGTCGTGCAGTTGTTGTATTCGCGGCTCGTGGGAGACCGCGGCGTAGGGGAATGGGGCCGACCGCGGCGGCTCGGTCGGGTCCTCGCCCTCCTGGCCGTGCACGAGGTACAGGCGCTCGGCCTGCGTGTAGTAGGGCTCGAGGTCCGCGTACGAGATCGGCCAGCGGGGCGAGACCCCGGCGTAGTGCTCGACGTCTTGGAAGTCGCGCTCGCGCATGCGGAAGAGGATCCCGCCGTAGACCTTGGTGTTGCCGCCCACGAAGTACTGGGCGTGCGGACGGAACGCGACCCCGCGCTTGTCATACCAGCGCTCGGCGGTGACGTAGCGCTCGCGGGCGAAGACCTCCTCCGAGTCCCAGTTCTCGCGCTCGCGCGGGAGGTAGCCGCCGCGCTCGAGCAGCAGCATCCTCTTGCCCGACGGCGCCAGCCGGTGCGCGAGCGTGCCCCCGCCGGCGCCGGTGCCGATGATGATCACGTCGTAGTGGTCCATGTCGGGCTAGACGAGCGCGATCGGGGACGTCCACGCCCCCGTGGCGCCGCGCAGCTTCGCGTGGGTGAGGATCAGCGCGAACTCGCGCACGCCGTCGTGTGCAAGCTCCGACGTGTCGAGGTTCTCGACGATGAACACGCCATGGCGGGCGTTCAGGAACTGGGGGACCTCGAACATCCTGTCCGGGTCCTCGGCCGGGACCGGGCCGTAGCTCCAGGTGTCACAGCCGGTGAGCGAGACCCCCCGCTCCACCAGCCAGCTCGCGAGCTCCATACCGGGTCCCGGTTCGCCCGAGATGTAGGTCTCGGGATCGCCCCAGTGAGCGCCCCAGCCGGTGTGAAACAGCACCGCGTCACCCGGCGCGGGGTCGATGTCCGGGACGCCGATCACCTCGCCGCGATCGAGCGGCGCGACGTCCACGAGCCAGCCCCGGGTCACGATCTGCGGCACCGTCTCCACGCCAAGCCGCTCGACGCCGGCCGTGCCGGCGAGCTCCGACACGCTCCAGCCGTTATAGCCGCGATCGCCGATCTGAAGGTGGCTCAGGGCGTCGAGGTGCGTACCGAGCTGCTGGGTGCCCGCGACCTGCTCGATGAGCCAGTTGACGCGGTTTGCTCCAAGTCCACCATGGTTGACGTGATGGGCGGTGCTGACCAGCGTCTGGCGGAAGTAACGCCCCGGAAACACCGGCACGTGCTCGTCCAGCACTCGCCCCAGGTCATACATCCGCCCGGACTGGACTAGCCCAAGCGCCGCGGCCCGCGTCGCATCCGTGATGTGGTTGAGCATCCCGAGCTGGTCCTCGCCACCAAATGGTGACGGCCACCAGGCGGTGGCCTCGTCTCTCACTCCGACGACCACGGCTCTCGGAAGTCGGCGTACAGGGTTAGGCCACCGTC
The DNA here is from genome assembly GCA_963701945.1 of uncultured Solirubrobacterales bacterium. GTDB lineage: Bacteria > Actinomycetota > Thermoleophilia > Solirubrobacterales > Solirubrobacteraceae > Palsa-465. Next base: position 204,365 of record CAVPBV010000012.1, read on the forward strand.
GACGAAGATCGTCTGGCCGGTGATGTAGGCGGCGTCGTCGGACGCCAGGAAGGCGCACACGCCGGCCATCTCGTCGGCGGTGGCGGCTCGGCCCAGCGGGATGTGGTCCGCGACCATCGCCGCCTTAACGGGGTCGTCGATCCACGCCCGGTTGATCGGGGTGACCGTGGCGCCGGGAGCGAGCCCGTTGACGCGGATACCCCGGCCGGCGTACTCCAGCGCCAGCGTGCTGGTCAGGTTCTGCATCCCGCCCTTGCTGACGCTGTAGCCGAGATAGTTCGGCTTCGGGATGGCCTGGTGAACACTCGAGACATTGATCACGACGCCAGGGATGGCGTCGGCCAGGAAGCACTTGATCGCTTCACGGGCGCACAGAAAGGCGCCCCGCAGGTTCACGGCGAGGACCCGGTCGAAGTCCCCGCTGGCCAGCTGGTCGGACGGCCGCGAGATCTGGATACCCGCGTTGTTGATCAGGATGTCGAGCCCGCCGAGACGCTCCGCCGCCTCCTCAACCATCCGCACGACGTCGTGCTCGGAAGAGACATCGCCCTGGACGAGGACGTCGCGCACCCCCTGCTGCCGGACCCTGTCCATACATGCGTGCACCTGCGCGTCGGTTTCGGCCGCCTCGTCGGGTGACGTCACGTAGTTGATCGCGACATTGGCGCCGTGCCTCGCGAACCGCACCGCGATCGCCTGTCCAATGCCGGAGGACCCGCCGGTCACCAGGAGGTTCTTTCCCTCCAGACCAGGCAGGCCGCCGGATCCGACTCGAGGCTCAGCGATGGGCCCGCTCATTGGGACGCTCCCACCAAGCGCCTTGCGCCCTCAAGCGCTGCGCCGAAGATCATGTGCGACGTCGCCTCCCACGCGACCGCCGCAGGGGCCAGCCGCCACGGGGGGCGCTGGATGCCGAGCGCCGGGAGGACAGAGCCATGACTCCCGGCGTAGATCGCCAGTCCGGCCACGGTACCCGCGCCCCGAGTCGCCCCGCGCCACCGCGCCGCGACGCCGCCGTACGCGACGCCGAGGCCGGCGCCGAGGGTGTAGTGGATCAAGCGCTGCGCCCTGACCCGCTGCTCGTCGGTCAGCCCGGTGTAACCGAGCGCCGAGGCAGCCCGCCCAACGATGACGGCGGGGGGCATGTTCTGCGGATGACCGCTTGGATCGGCCCCGACTTCCTGTTTCTGAGCGGAGGACGGGGGCAGGATCGACTCGGCGACGGTCTGCAGGCGTGGCTCACTGAACGCCTTCAGCCACGACGCCGCCAGCCCGGATAGCAGCCCTGCGGCTCGAGTCCCCTGATCGCGCGAAGACCGTTCGGGCCGAAACCTGAGTCTACTTCGTTGTTCCTGGTTTTTCTTGAGGCCTCGCACGCCGCGTCGCCTTTCCTTTACCTGCCGGATTCGTCAGCTGGATCAGTGGCGATTCGGCGGGGGGTCTTACTCGCCCTCACGCAAAAGTTTCGCCCGGGACGACTGAGCTCCCATGTGGTCGACGAATGCGTTTGAACGAGGCCGTTGCCAGAGGCGGTAAGAACCGTCACCGTCGCGACTCTCATGTCGTCGAACGGAGGAACCAACACTGCCTTCAGGCTTAGCCGCCGAAGGGGCTGATGAGGTGAGTGAAGATGAGCGTGAATGCTCCAGCGACGTCCTTGAAGGAGTGGCCGGCGGCGACCGACCCAGTGATCGCCTACGCGGAATGGCGCATGTCTTGCACTGCGGTATGGGCCGCGTATCGGCGATGGTCGAAGGCACCTAAGGCAGAGGCAGAGGTCGCTCACGCCGCCTACACGGCGGCGCTCGATCGCGAGGACGCGGCGGCTCGGGCGTATTCAGAGCTCGCCGTTCCAGATCGCAACTGACGCTTCCGAAGGAGAGACGCCCGTGTCGCCAATTTCACGAGGCTTTCGAGGCCATCGCACTGAGCTCGAGACGGCGCGCTTGCCGCCAGGTCAGCATGTCGTCCACGACTTTCCGGTTCTCTCCGCCGGCCCAACGCCACACACGCCGCTTGATCAGTGGACGTTCGCGATCCGCGGAGCGGCTGATCAGCCAGTCTCGTGGACGTGGGAGGAGCTGCTGGCGCTTCCGGCCGAGACGCCGACGGTCGACATCCACTGCGTGACCAAATGGTCAAAGCTCGGCACAAACTGGAAGGGTGTCTCGGTCGACACGCTGCTGGCGGCGGTCGACAGCGAGGCTGAGTACCTGACCGCCTGGTGCGACGGTGGCTATACGACGAACTTACCGCTCGAGGACGTCACCGGGGGCCGTGCGTGGATCGCATACGAGTTCAACGGTGAGCCGCTGCACCCCGAGCACGGGGGTCCTGCGCGACTCCTGGTTCCGCACCTGTATTTCTGGAAGAGCGCCAAGTGGGTGCGCGGGTTGGAGCTCCTGGACCGCGACAAGCCCGGCTTCTGGGAAACGTACGGCTATCACAACCACGGTGACCCATGGAAAGAGCAGCGCTACCAGGGCGACTGACCGATCCTCGGGCAACTGTCGCTTGGCGGCTGGCGCGGGTCGTCGGACTGATTGACGAGACCGCGCACGCCAGGACGATCGTGCTCGATGTGCCGGACTGGCCGGGACACGTCGCCGGCCAGCACCTGGATGTCCGCCTCACGGCGGAGGACGGGTACCAGGCCGAGCGGTCGTACTCGATCGCCTCGGCGCCCGAGGACCCGACCGTGGCCCTGACGGTGGAGAGGATGGACGAAGGTGAGGTCTCCCCGTATCTCACACAGGAGCTTCGCGTGGGCGAGGAGCTGGAGCTGCGAGGCCCGTTCGGGGGCTACTTCAACTGGCGCGCGCGGGACGGCGGCCCGCTGCTGCTGATCGCCGGCGGCTCGGGACTGGTGCCACTGATGGCGATGCTCCGCCACCGCGCCGCCAGCTCCAGCGCGGCCGACGCGCGATTGCTCCTGTCCGCCCGTTCATGCGAAGACGTCCTCTATGGTGACGAACTTGGGAAGCTATCCGCCGGAGACGGGGTGTCCGTGCACTACACGTTCACCCGTCGTCTGCCGCCCGGATGGCAGGGGTTCGCACCGCGGATCGATGCGGAGATGCTGACCAGCGTCGGACCCGCTCCGACACGAATGCCGCGGATCTACGTCTGCGGTCCGACGGCGTTCGTCGAGCAGGCTGCTGAGCTGCTGGTACGCCTCGGTCACGCGCCATTGGCGGTCCGCACCGAGCGATTTGGCCCCACCGGATGAGTGTTCCCCGGGGGGGATCCTGGCCGGACAGCGCGTCGCGCAGCTCGGCTGCGTAATCGGTGTCCGATCGCAAGCTAAACCGTGTTGACGAGCTCGTGCGCGGCGACCCCCAGCAGCGCAAGGCGGAGGATCTCGTCCGTGTCACCATCGACCGAGAAACGGAAAGGCAACACGCGCTGGGCTCCTCACTTGCGACTGTGGTTCCCGCGAGTGCCGCTCCGTACGGCTACACGCTCGCGATCTGGAGCTGCGGAGCCGTGCTCCTACGATCGCACGGTACGCCAAGCCTGGCCGACACGCTGATATTCGTGGCGGGTGCGATCGCCGGCTTCAACCTGCTCGGGGTGCTGGCGATTGGAGCAATCGGCCACGCGAGGCCAATCGAGCGCCGCCAGGATCGCGTGCTCGCGGGCGTGCTCGACTGGCTTGCGCTCGGAGCTGTTGTCGCGGCGGTCTCCGCGATTAGCGCCATTCACGGCTGGGCGCCGTGGTTGCTCGGACCGTTCATCGCCACCGTCCTCTATCTGGTGGTCGCAAGTCTGCAGCTGGCCGTGTTCGCCATCCGCCGGATCAGGGGATAGCGCTGACGGCCCGAGCTAGCCGAGACCGCTCACCCCACCGCGGCATCGAAAACAATGATTTGACGACACGGGCTTCCGCGTCATCTGGAAGGCCGCCGGCCTTCGAGATCGACCCCGCGCCGCGCCGCTCGCCGCCGTGGCATACCGGCCACACGGCCATTGGCTGAACCGAGCGCTGACGGAGATGGGCCGACGGCTTACCGAAAATGATGTCCGGCCTTCTCGTCCCAGGCGTATCGCTGGAGCGCGTCGAGAGATGAACGAGCGAGCGAGATGCCGTACTCGGGCTCGCTTCGCTTGCCGATGTTGTCACGGTTGGTGAGGGGAGGCGACGCGCTACGCCACTCGGTGCTGGGCACAAGGTACACGTACGGCTCTTCGGCGTCCGCCAGCAGCACGACTGCGGCGAACCGATGGCTTGCCGGCTGAAAGCGTCGCTTGGTCCAGAAAACGTAGCCGCCCAGCCGCTGTGTGGAGACAAACACCTCCACCGAGCGGCCGGAGGGAGTTCTGACTTCGAGTTTTCCGGCGATCCGACTGCTCGGCGGGGTCACCGTGCACCCAAGGTTCTCGAGTCGTTCCATAACAATGGTCCTACCGAGAGCAATCAGCCCCTGTCGGTTTAGTTGCGACCAGCGGTCATTGGTCTTAGTGTCGTGTGTGCTCACTGGCTCTCCCTTTCAGCGTGGTTGGCCGGTTTGGCCGCCTGCCATGACGCGAGCGCGATTGATCACGGCGCCGTCGCACGGCAGCGGCTCCGCCGCGCCAGCGGGAGCCGTCGGCCGCCGACGAACTGACACGACGGTGCAAGGCAATGTGCCGGCAATGGTTCGGGGCGAGATGATCGGGTTCGTCAGACGATCGTGAGTACGACCTTGCCCGGGCCGTGCTTGCCAGACTCCGCGGCCCCACCCTCCTCCAGGGGGAAGTACCCTTCGCTGGCTGCCAGGTCGGACGTACCTGAAGCGGCTGCAGCCTCCTCGAGGGGGAAGGTTGCGGCAAGTGTCGGAACGAGCTGGCCGCTGGCGGCGAAATCGGCCAACGCCCACATGCCGACTTGGTCCGCTTCGACGATGATGCCCGCCAGGCGGATGCCGCGCTCGGCCGCGACTTCTCCGAGCGGCGCGAGGGTGGGCGGCTGGGTGGAGACGAGGATGCCGCCGGGCCTCAGGACCTCAAGGGACCGGGAGGGGTAGTCGCCTCCGACGACGTCAAGGACGACATCCTGGTCGCGGACGGCTGCCGTGAAGTCCGTGCCGTTGTAATCGATCGCTTTGTCAGCGCCCAGCGAGCGCACGAAGTCCAGGTCCCGGGCCGACGCCAGCGCGGTCACTTGCGCCCCGCGAGCCTTGGCGATCTGCACCGCAAGGTGCCCAATTCCGCCAGCCGCACCAATGATCAAAACGCGGCTGCCCTCGCCGACGCCGGCGGTGTCCACTAGCGCCTGCCAGGCCGTCAGCCCAACCATCGGGATGGCCGCGGCCTGGACATGGTCGAGGCGATCCGGCTTGGGGACGAAGGCACGGGTGGGACCGACAACGTATTGGGCGTAAGCGCCATGGCCCTGCGGGAAGGGCAGCAGGCCCAACACGGCGTCCCCGGGCTTGTACAGGGTGACACCCGGGCCGACCGCCTCCACGGTGCCCGAGACGTCCCAGCCGAGGACGAACGGCGGCGGGCCGACGAACGCACCCGTCTGGCGGTTCGCGCCGTCGATTGGATTCACGCCCGCCGCGTGCACGCGGATCAAGATCTCGCTGACCCCGGGCTCCGGGGTGGGGAGGCTGACGAGCTTGAGGACTTCGGGTCCGCCCAGCTCGTCGTGGCTGACCGCCTTCATCGTGCCGTTCATCGCGTCACCCATCGCTGCGCGTCCGTCGCCGGGACGTCCATCGTCTCGGCCATCTGCGGGGCGTCCAACGTGTCGCTCATCTCGTCCTCCGATCGGTAGAGGACACGCTTGCATGATCCGGCACCGGCTTGCTCACAACGAGCCACTGCCGGTGCACACGCATACGTGCCGCGTTGACTTTGGGTGGTGAGTGAGCGACGCCCGCCGCTACTTACGGCACGACGCCGAGCGGTTAGTTACCGCGGTGTAGTCGGGCGCGCGGTCAGCAAACTCGCGGACATATTCCAGCGCCCGCGTGATCGGGCTGTAAGACCAGGACCGCAGCTACCACTAGCCACCCCCGCACCACAACCCACCGTTTTCGTTGAGAAGGGAGTTACACCTTGTTGTATCGATTGACAAAACAGATGCACCGGCGCGTGTTCATCGCCGAGCTCGCGTCGACTTGATGGGCAGCTTGACGTGGATCGCTGTGCCGACGCCCGGACTGCTGTCGGCGTGGAGCGTGCCGCCGATCGCCTCGACTCGGTCGACCAGTCCGGTGAGTCCCGAGCCTCCCAATAAGTCCGCGCCGCCGCGTCCATCATCGGTGACGGTCAGCTCGAGCCAGCCATCGCCGCGCTTGGCGCGTACCTCCACCCGCGATGCGTCTGCGTGTTTAGCGGTGTTCGTCAGCGCCTCCGCAACTACGTAGTAGCCGGCGACCTCGACGGGCTCCTCGAAGCGTTCCCCGCCAAGGTCGAGGCGCAGGTCGACGGGAACCGCTGACCGCAGCGCCAGCGAGCTCAGCGCCGGAGTGAGTCCGTCCTCCGATAGCACGGCGGGATGAAGGCCCCGCGACAACTCGCGAAGATTGTCGAGCACGTCGTTCAGCCCGGTTCCGAGACGGGAGAGCCGGCCTCGGACGTCACCCAGCTCGGGCGGCACCGTCGCCTCTGCCGTCCGCAGCTCGAGCCCCAACGACACGAGTCGCTGCTGAGCACCATCGTGCAGGTCGCGTTCGAAGCGCCGGCGTGCCTCATCCCCCGCCCGCACGATCCGTGCTCGCGACTCCGCGAGATCAGCGCGACTCTTGGCATTGACCACAGCGAGGCCGGCCTGACGGGTGAACTCTGCAATCCGCGCCTCGGTATCCGAGGAGAGCGCCTCTGGTTGGCGCGACAGGACCGCGATCACTCCCCAGGTCGCTCCCTCTACCACGATCGGGCTGGCCACGGCAGAACGGATCCCGAGGTCGCGCACGGTGGCGGCGATCATCCCCGGCGCTTCGCTGTAGTCCTCCTTGCGCCAGGCCAGTCCTGTGCGGTGCACCTGGCCGGCGAGGTTCTCCCCCTCGAGCGGTAACCGCGCGCCGATCGGAAGAGTGATTGCCCCGTCGCTCCAGCCGGCGACGACGGTCGCGCTCGAGTCGGCCTCGTACCGGAGGATCGCGGTGGCGTCGACTTCCAACAGCACCCCAAGCTCCTCGACCAGCGTCGCAAACAGGTCGTCGGGTGAGAACTCACGCGCTACCAGGGTCGCCACCCGTCGCAGCGCGGACTGCTCGGCCGCGAGCCGCTCCACCTTGGCTCGCGACTCGATATTCGAGATCGTCGTCGACACAAGCTCGGCAAACTGCGCGACACGTTCCTCGCTTCCCGACGGTAAGGCGCCGGCGCTTCGGGCCGCCGCGACCATGGCGCCCCAGAGCTGCCCATCGACGACGATCGGACCACCGACCGCGCTGCGCACCCCCTCCTCGCGCAGAACCGCGGCAGTCGGACCCCCGACCTGCGAATAGTCTTCGTATCGGACCGGGCGGCCGGTGCGAAACACCTGGTCGAGCATGCCCCCCGGCGCGATTGGCATGTTCGTACCCGGCGGCATCCGATCCTCGTGTCTGCCGGTCGCCGCCACGACCGTGGCGCTGCCGTCGGGCTCGAACCGGATCGTCCGGACCACGTCGACTCCGAGCAGCCGGCTGAGTTCCTCCGTCACAAGCGAGAACACCTCCTCGGCCGGCGCATGACGCGCCACCACCATGGCCACCCGCCGCAGCGCGGTCTGCTCGGCCGCGAGCCGCTCCACTTGTCCTCGGGACTCGACGTTCGAGATCGCGGTCGACACGAGCTCGGCAAACTGCGCCACCCGCTCCTCACTTTCGGGCGGCAATCCTTCACCGCTACGCGCCCCGACCGCCATTGCTCCCCAGAGGCGACCGTCGACGACGAGCGGGCCCGCAACCCCCGCCCCTGCGCCCTGCTCGCGTAGGATCGCGCCGACCGGCCACTGAACCTCGCCGAAGTCGTCGAGGCGCGCGGGGCGGCCGGTGCCAAACACCTTCTCGATGACGCTTCCCTCCGGAACCGGAAAGTTGGCGCCCCGCCTTAGCCGGTCGTCGGTGATGCCGTGTGCAGCCACGACAGTGGCCGTCCCGTCCGCTTCAAACCGGACCGTGCGAACGATGTTGACCTCCAGGAGATGGCTCAGCTCCTCGGTGACGAGACCGAATACCTGCTCCGGTGGTCCTTGACGAGCGACCAGTTCGGCCACCCGTCGCAGCGCGGACTGCTCGGCCGCGAGGCGCTCCACCTTGGCTCGCGACTCGAGGTTCGAGATCGCCGTGGATACAAGCTCGGCGAACTGGGCGACTCGCTGTTCTGCCCCGGCGGGATATGCCCCAGCCGAACCGGAGTTAACCGTCATGGCGCCCCACAGCCGCCCGTCAACCACGATGGGACCTGCCGCGGCCCACCCTGCACCCAACTTGCGCATGACACTGCCAAGCTGACCGCCGACGCTGTCGTAGTTCTCGACGTGGGCGGGGCGACCAGTGCGAAGCACCTGCTCGATCGCGCTTCCCCCTTCCAGCGCGACGCTTGTGCCGGGGGGGAACGCGTCCTGCGCCCTGCCCCGCACCGCCATGATCGTCACGGTCCCGTCCGGCTCGAACCGGCCCGTCCCGACAGTGGCGACGTCCAGCAACCGATTGAGCTCCTCCGTCACGAGCGCGAACACCTGTTCCGCCGGTGCTTGCCGAGCGACGAGTTCGGCAACGCGACGGAGCGCCGCCTGCTCGGCGGCGAGCTGCTCCACCTCCGCCCGCGACTCGACGTTGGAGATGGCCGTGGAAATGAGCTCGGCAAACTGCGCCACACGGTGCTCACTTCCAGGCGGCAACGCCTCGGCGTTCCGCGCGCCGACGGCCATCGCGCCCCAGACGCGCCCACCGACCACGATCGGACCCGCAACCCCAGCACCCGCCCCGTGCTCGCGCAGTGCGGCGCCGATCGGACCATTGACCTCAGCGAAGTCGACCACGCGCGCGGGGCGGCCGGTCCGGAGCACCTTGCCGATGCCGCTTCCGTCGGGAATCTCAAAGTTGGCGCCCTGGGTCAGTCGGTCATCGGCGATACCGCGTGCGGCCAGGATCGTGGCGGTGCCGTCTTGGTCAAACCGCAGCGTACGAACCATGTCGACCTCCAGAAGGCGGCTCAACTCATCCGTAACCCGGCCGAACAGCTCCTCCGGCGGTGCCTGCCGAGCGACCAGCTCGGCGACCCGACGTAGCGCGGACTGCTCGGCCGCCAGCTGCTCGACCTTGGCTCGCGATTCGATGTTCGAGATCGCCGTGGACACCAGCTCGGCGAACTGCGCGACACGTTCTTCGGTCTCGGACGAGCTCTCGGGCAATGACGACCCGACGACCATCGCCCCCCAGAGGCGCCCGTCGACGACGATTGGACCGCCGACCGCCCAGCGCACGCCCTCCTGGCGTAAGAGATCGCCAATCGGGCCCTCGACCTGGGAATAGTCCTCTACCCGGGCCGGCTTGCCGCTTTGGAATATCCGCTCGATCACGCTTCCCCTCGGAATGGGCACGTTCGTACCCACGGGTAACCGCTCCCCGGCGGTCTTCCGTGCGGCGAGCAGCGTCGCGGTGCCGTCTGGCTCAAACCGAACTATCCGGACCATCGGGACCTCCAGCAGTCCGCTCAGTTCTTCCGCGACTCTCGCAAAGACCTCTTTCGGAGAGCACTCCCGCGCGACCACCGTCGCCACCCCTCGCAGCGCTGCCTGCTCCGCGGCGAGCCGCTCGAGCTCGCGGATCTCCCCGTCGCGGTGCGCCGCTGCCGATCGGCGCATCCCGATGTCGCCCCATTGCAGGGTCGCCTCGACAAACTCGAGCAACACCGCATCGCTGACGCCGAGTCGCTTGGCGATCGGGTGCGCCTCGTCGCGGACCACTTCCAGACCGATTCGCCACGCCTGAAGCATCTCGTCCGCCGTTATCCCTTGACTGAGCCGGGTTTCGCCCGACAGCCGGAAATGGTCCTCGGCATGGCCGCGATCCGCGTCCGGATCGCAGACCGCCTCGAGGAGGTTGCGCGTATTGGCCTGCGTGACCGGGATCAGCGCATCCGCGGGCACCTTGGCATAGGACGGCAGCAGCTCCTGCATCCGTGCCACGCTGCGCCGAGCGATGCGCTCGACGTCATCGAGCAGCGCCCTGGCGAGTCGCTGCACGGCGCTTCGGACCTCGTCAGTGGTTGTCGCCATGACTCTCCTGGTGTTCGCAGGGCTAGGGTGCCGCAGGCCGCGGGGTATGTCAAAGCCGATGTCACAATGACCGCTGCCGGCCATGGGAGCTGTTCGCGTCGTGATCGCAGACGACGATGTCCTCTTGCCCACACCACCGAAGGTCTGGACGCGGCACAGGCGATTCGCAAGGAGTCCCCCGAGATCGGCATCCTCGTGCTCTCGGCGCACGTCGAGGTCCATCGAGCGGTAGATCTGCTGTCCGAAAGGCGGCGGGTCGGCTACTTGTTGAAGAGCCGGGTCACAGAGGTTGGCGACTTTCTCGAGACGCTCGATGGAAGGACTGTATGCATGGGATCTGCGCACGAATGACCGTGCCGCGCCCGGGTGGGCTGTCGACCATCAGGTTGCCGCCGAGCGCGCTGATCCGATCCTTGAGGCCACGCAGGCCGGACCCTGAGCCGCTGCCCGCGCTGCCCTGTCCGTCGTCGCTTACTTCGACGATTAGTGCACCGTCGCTTCGCCGGACGATCACCTTGGCCTGAGCCGCGGAAAGCGTGACGAGCCACATTGGTGAGCGCCTCTGACACGAGGAAGTAGGCTGCGATCTCGACCGCCTCCGGGTAACGCTCGTCGCTGACGAGGTCCGGGGCCACGGGCGTCGCACATCGCTTCGCGAGCATCGTCAAGGCCGGCTCGAGTCCGCCTTCTGTTAGCAACACCGGGTGGATGCCCCGCGCGAGCTCGCGCAGATCGTCGGCGACCTGCGCGAGCCCGTGGATTGCCTCGTCAAGCGCTCTGACGCGGATGTGTGAGCGCCATCGACGGCATCCCGAGCGGTGCGTAGGCGGTAGCCGATCCAGACCAGCTGTTGTTGTGCTCCGTCGTGCAGGTCACGCTCGATCCGGCGCCGCTCGGCATCTGCGGCCGCGACGATACGGGCCCGCGAGGCATGCAGCTGCACCCGCGCGACGAGGTCGCGTCCACCGAGACCGGTCGGCTTCCGTACGTCACCGTGGCCAACGTGCTTCCGCGCTCACTAGGTTCCCTCGTCGCGAGTCCGGGCCAAGAGCCCGCGGATCGCCGCCGCCGACAGCTCCGACTTCGGCAGAAAGCCGATGGCGGGACTGGCCGCGATCAGCTGCGCGAAGTCGACCTCGTCGTGGGTCGAAATCAGGATGATGCGCGAACCCGCCGTGTCGACGCGCTGCACGAGGCGGCGCACGAGGTCAAAGCCGCTCTCGGGACCCAGGACAATGTCGACGAGCATCACGTCCGGCTCGACCTCCTCCATCAGAGACACGGCCTCGTCACCGGTCTCGGCGACGCCCACCACGGATATACCCTCACCCTCGAGAAACTCGCTTGCCGCGTGAAGCACGGCCGGGCTGTCGTCCACGATCACGCACCGCAGCGTCACCGCGACCACGCTGCCCGAGACGGATCACGCCGCCCATTACTCTCAGGTGCGATATCCCGACCGTTGCCGTTGCTCACTGGGTGCCCGGCTGCGGCCATTCTTGCCCGCAGGCGACGCCTGGCGTCGAACAGGTTCTTGTAGACCGCGTTTCGGTTGGTCCCGAGCTTCAATGCCACCACGTCGATCGGGACTTCGTTGAGGGCGACCGCGACGAACACCTCGCGCTGGCGGTCGGTCAGCTCGCCGATCGCCAGCCACAGAGCAGCGAGTTGCGCCCGTTGCTCGAACCGCTCCTCGGGCCGCAGTGCCACCGGATCCGGCAACTGATCCCACGCGATCCCCTCAACGTCGGGCGGCTGTCGGCGCCACGCGTGCCGCGCGACCTTGGCGGAGACCTCGAACATGACGAACGTGTACGCCCAAGTGGTGAAGCGACTGAGCCCCCGGAACTCATCGAGCCTGTCCAGGACGTTGACGAGCGCGTCGTCCGCGGCCTGCTGCGCGAGATCTTCGAACTCGGGGCCGGTGACCGACCGCAGCTGGTGCCGCCGGCGCGACAGCTCGAACATCGCGACGCGGTGCAGCACCTCGTGTAGACGGGCCACCGTCTGGTGGTGCCGCGGGTGCCCGGCCCGAAGTTGCTCCACCCACCGTCGCGCCTCCGCGTCCGGACTGGCCGACGTCCCGCGGGCGGAGGAGGCCTCGGCGGAGGTTGGTCTCACAGTCACAACACGGCCGAGATCGCGGGCATCGACGAAATGGTCTCTCGCCGGAACCGTTTCGTCTGCACCCCCAAGACCCATTTGCGCATACCCCCTAGCTGGTATGCGCCCGCAGACCCGTGTCGCTGTCTCGCCCCTCACGATGCTTTGATCGCCGTGTTACTCGGGCCCTACGTCACCGAGCCGGCGCGCCGCTTCGAGCAGCCCGTCGTGCTCTGACCGGCAGCCAGGGCAGCTCTCGAGGTGGATCGCGGTGCCGGGGTAGACCCGCCCTGGGTCCTCCCCGGCCAGCTCCAACTCCACGTAGGCGTCGAGGACCGCGGCACCGGTAGCGCACCCCGCATCCCCATCGGTGGCGCGCAGAATCTCATCCAGCTTCCGCAGATCGGTCATCAGGCCACGTCTTCGCTGAGGAATAGCTGTCCCACGGACGTCATCCTCATCCGGAGCTTACGCCTGGCGACAAACGAGTTCGTCTCGAGATGGTCGCGGCTTGCTGTCGGCCGAACCCCGTGCCGCGTTTTCACGGCCGCGCTTCGACGGTCGAGCCCAAGGAGTTGATTCGCGTCTCGCAAAGTCGGGCGCGATGCTCGCGATCGCCGCGATCGCGGTGAACCTCCACCAGGCGATGGGCGGTCGCGGCGGAACCATCGGGTTCGCGGCCGGGTACGTCGTGCTGCGGTCGCTGCTGATCGGGTTGTACCTCCGCGCCCGCCGGCACGTCGCCGGCCAGGGCCACAAGCTCACTGAAACGTACATCGTCGGCTACTCAGCCACCATCGGAATCTGGCTCGGATCGATCTTCGTACCTGCTCCATTCCGCTACGCGCTGTGGTCCGTAGCGAATCATCGACCTCGCGATCCCCACGCGGGCATGGGCCGCGCTCAAACAGCACTCCGTCGTCGTCTCGCACCTCACCCAGCGCTACGGCACGTTCTTCATCATTGTGCTTGGCGAATCCCTGGTAGCGGTGGTGGCGGGGGTAGCCGGGTTCGAGTTCACTCTGGCGATCGGGTACTCGGTGTGTTCGCGCTGTCGCTGGCGACGCTCCACATCGGAGCCGAATGGACGTCGATGCGCGACCGCACGTTTCTCGGTCGGCTCGGCCTGGCGGCGTTCACGCTCGCGCTGGCGGCAGCGGGGGGACGGGTACGACCCGTGTGGTTCGTTGCCGCCCATGCCGCTGCGGTCATCGGTCAGCTACTCCTCGAGGCGTTCACCGTTCGAGCAGGAGCGGCGACCGTCTTCGATCCCCTGCCCGCAGAAGCTCGCCACCCTGCGGGGACCTAAGCCCAAGCCTAACTGCCGCCACACGCCGATAGCTACGCGTTCCTCACGCCCGTCGCGGCCTAAATGCCGCAGTAAGACTCACCCTCTCGATCGCCACATATCGCTCCGTACCACCGCGTACATCGAGATCGTGTAGTCAGCTTGCAGGTAAGCAGTGCCGGGGGGCTGACGCACCCCATCGTCTCACTAATCCACAAAGAAGGAGAAGTAAATGCGTTTGCTTTCACGCATGTCGCTGCCGTTCGTGCTGCTGGCAGGAGTTCTGGCGGCCCCCGCAATCGCCTCCGCGCATGCTGGGAACGACGCCGGCTGGGGTTGGCATACCCGTGGCTATGTCTATCTCGACAACAACACCGCCGGGGCGAACACGATCTCCGGCTTCAGCCGCTCTCCCGACGGCGCTCTGACCGCGCTGCCAGGATCTCCGTTCGCCGCCGGCGGGGCAGGGCTCGGCGCCGGCCTCGCCTCCCAGGGCGCCATCCAGACCGCCGACTACGGCCGATTGCTGCTCGCCGTGGACGCCGGCAGCAATCAGATCTCAGTGCTGCGCGTCGGCCACGACGGATCGCTGACGCCCGTCCCAGGCAGCCCCTTCGCCTCAGGAGGCGTGGAGCCCGACAGCATCGCCGTCAATCACGGCTTGGTCTACGTCTCCAACACCGGTGCAGGCGGGACGAACTACACCGGCTTCACACTGAGCTGGGGCGGGCAACTGCGACCGATCCCTGGTTCCACGGTGACGCTGCCGGCCGGGTCAGGACCGGGAGAGATCGTGCTCAACAGCAACGACACCAAGCTCGTGGGCATGCGGGTCACAACATCCCTGATCGACAGCTTCGCCCTCGATCGCAGCGGGCGCCCGCACGCGGCCCCGGGATCACCCTACGCCGCGCAAGGCCTCGGGCCGTTCGGCAGCCAGTTCCGCCCCACCAATCCCAATCAGCTGTTCGTCGACAACGCCCACAACGGCACCGGCCTCGGCACCGTCTCGGCGTATGACGACCTACCCGACGGCACGCTATCCGCGATCGGCGCCTCTCCCTTCGCCGATTTTCAGACCGCGCCGTGCTGGCAGGTCATCAGCCCCGATGGTCGATACCTGTATGCGCTCGATACTGGATCGGCCGAGATCTCGAGCTACGCCATTGCCTGGGACGGGACGCTGACCCTGTTGAGCAACACGCCGGTCAGTTCCACCCCCGGCGTCACCGGGACCGACGTCGCGCTGAGTCCGGACGGCCTCACCTTGTATTTGAACATGGGAAAGATCAACAGCGTGGCGGCCTTCGCTGTCCACGGTGGGACCGTGACGCAGCTGCCCGGCTCTCCCACCCAAGCATCAGGTAGTGGCAGCACTGTAGGTATCACTGCAAGCTAGGCTGGAGCGCTTCCCAAACAACCATGCGGAGATCCGAGCTGGGGCTTGTAGCCCCAGCTCGCTCCGAGTGGTAAGGGGTTGACGCAACTCAAGGACCGGGTGTGGCATTGGTCCAGCCACGCTGAAGGGGGTGGGCGCGTGTCGGCAAACGCCGACGCGTTCCGCGCGTGCAAGCGTACGCTACTCGGTAATCGTCGGAAGAATGACCAGATCGGTTTGACGCGTTTGACGCGTGCGCTATAAAGCCCGCTGTTAGGCCTATGCTGAACAGCAGTCGGGTATGAACATGGATGAGTCAGAGCGGGTGGCCTCCTTCGAGGCCACGCACGCGGCGATCATCGCCCGAACATTGGGCTGGGCGGATGAGGCAGCGGCTCGCCGCGACTACGTCCAGGCCGTGCGCTGGGTGGAGACGGTGCGCGGCCTGGGCGATGACGTTCCGGATGAGTACGAGGCGAAGCGACACATGTGGCTTGATGCGATCGACCGGGACCGGCGCGCCCGCGGCTAGACCTCGCGTTCGATAACCGGCACCCGCTCGTGTCGCCAGTCCGGCGGGTCCCCGAGCAGGACGTAGTGCCGGCGCTCATCGCGATCCAGGCGTCCTTGCCGTGTGAGCGAGTGGATCGCCATGGTCGTGGTCGGACGCTGAGCGCCGATGATGCTCGCCAGCATCTCGTGGGTGAGCCGGAACGGCACGACTGTGCCCTGCGGGGTGACTCGTCCCCACATGCTTGCCAGATGCCACAGCGTCGCCAGCAGTCGGTCCTCCACCCGGAGGAAATGCTGTGCGGCCATCAGGTAGGCGAGCGATCGCGAGCGCCGGAGCAGCCGCCCCCCGACGGCCGCGCAGAGCTCGGGCCAGTGGCCGATCAGCTGCGTCGCCCTCGCGTCGAGGACCCCGACCCGCGCCGGCTCGAGCACGCGCCAGTCGGTGACCGCCGGGACCAGGCTCGGGAGCAGGTCGTTCTCCCAGGGCCGGATGATGTCCGTTGGCCCGACCGCCTCGTAGGACGACACCCGCCCGAGCGCCAGCGTGCGAACCATGAGTCCGTCCAGCAAAAGCAGCCCGGTCGCGCCATCATCGAGTTCGGGGGGCTTCCAGCGTCCCTTCGGAACCCTGAAGGTTCGAACGCGGATAAGCTCCGTAGCGGCTTTCCGAGCGTCGGCCGGCATCGCTTCGGCGAGATCTGGATCCGCTTCGAGCAGGTGAATTGCCGGCACGCGCACGGTGGGGCAGCAAACTACTACCTACGATCGACCGGCGGCCGTTGCGCTCGCCGGAGCGCGCTCACGTGGTCTGCCGGACCCCCGCCTCCCGGGTCACGCCGTCCAGTTGGGCGCCGGTCTGGTCGCTCGTGGCCAGCGTCGCGCGTCCTCGCCGGAGGGTCGGGAGCACCGCTCGGCGCTGCTGCCCTTCGAGCTCGAAGGCGAGCACGCAGTACGCCGCGCCGGCGCAAACAACCAGCCCCGCGATGCCGGCAACGCTCTTCCAGGCCCCCGCCGTGCTCAGCTCATAGAGGCCGGCCAAGGCGAAGCGAAGCGCGGCGAGGAAGAACACGACACCCGGCAGCGGTTTGGTCGAGGAGACGACGACCGCCGACAGCATTAGTACGCCGCCGGAGGAGACGAGCAGGAGCCCGATGGACGAGAGCTGACGGCCACTGTGGGATGAGATGTGCAAGAGGCCGAGGGCCAGCCATGTCGTGGCGAGCACGCCGGTGGCGGCGCCGGCGGAGCCGTCCCGAGCCAGGTAGGAGAAGATCGAGGCGAGGAGTTGGAGCACGAACGGCACCGCGAGCAGGATCAGGCCGACCTGGACGCTCTGGCTGGTCGGGACCCAGCCCAGGTCCAGGCCGCTCTCGACTAGGGACGCGATCGCCAGGCCGGACATGCCGATCGTTAGCGGCGACCCGATCGGGCGGAGAACGATACGGACCGGCGTGGTCATGCTCATGCTTTACCCACCCGAACGCCGGCAAGCTTCGATGGTGTCATTCGGCGGACGTTCGGGCCGGGCGAGCAGGGAACGTGTAACCGGCGAGCCCTGCGCTCGTTTCCTGTCAGCACGCGTACGGTTTTGCGCGCTCGGCGCTGGTGGTTGGATTCGCGCGCCTAACCTCTAGGGAAGACCCTCGTTGCTCTCAATCCCCGGCCATCGGGCAACGCGTCGTCGGTCATGGACCCGTCGAGGGTGGCGTTGTTGGCTGCCCGTATTCACCGTGAACTCACACTTCAGCGCTGACAATTCCCCGCGGCCCCTCGGGCAGAGCGACGGTGCCGATGGGGGTCAGATGAGCGTCGAGGATCGTGCCCGGGGCTCGGTTGAGGCGCACGAGCGTGGAGAGACCGACGGATCCGACGGCTCCGCGAGCCTCCCGGTCGAGACGGTAGTTGCGGTGCCCGGGCCGACGACCGGCGGCGGGGCGGTCCGAGTCGTGTCGTCGTGGCTGGCCGGCTCCAGGCTGGGGCTCATCGTGATGGCACTCGTGGTCGGCGCGGGCGCTGGGTTGGGTGCGGTCGTCTTCCGGTGGCTGATCTTTAGCTTCACTTGGTTGGCCACCGGCTATCAGCAGTTCGGCCAGCAGGGGCACACTGCCAGTCGTCACCTTCCGTGGCTCGGGATCGGGTTCTTGCTCGTGATCCCGGTCGTTGGCGGGTTGCTGTACGGCCCGTTGATCCAGCGCTTCGCGCGCGAGGCCCGTGGCCATGGCGTCCCCGAGGTGATGCTCGCCGTCGCTGAGAACGGGGGGCGGATTCGCCCGCCGGTCACGATCGTCAAGGCGCTTGCCTCAGCGATTTGCATCGGCGCGGGGGGATCGGTCGGCCGGGAGGGGCCGATCGTGCAGATCGGGTCCGCGTTCGCCTCCACGCTCGGGCAGGTGGTGCGGATGTCAGAGACGCGGCTGCGGATCCTCGTGGCGTGTGGAGCGGCCGGCGGGATCGCCGCGACCTTCAACGCGCCGATCACCGGTCTGTTCTTTGGCTTCGAGATCGTCCTGCGCGAATTCTCCCTCGACGCCATGTTCGCGACCATCCTCGCCGCGGTCACCGGTGATCTGGTCAGCCGTGCGTTCTTCGGGTCGGCACCGTTCTTCTCCGGAATGCCCCACGGGCTCGTCGTCGGCAACGACCTCAGCTACCTGTTGATCGCCGTGCTCGGGCTCGCTTCTGGTTTGATCGGGGTGGGGTTCAAGACGTTCCTGTACTGGCTCGAGGACGCGGTCG
This sequence comes from uncultured Solirubrobacterales bacterium, assembly GCA_963701945.1. Classification (GTDB taxonomy): domain Bacteria; phylum Actinomycetota; class Thermoleophilia; order Solirubrobacterales; family Solirubrobacteraceae; genus Palsa-465. The sequence goes on from CAVPBV010000012.1 coordinate 222,584, forward strand.
ATGGGCTGTGGAAGGGTCGGCCCGAATGGGCGCGTCCCGCCGTCGGTGGGGTGGCGCTCGGGGTGCTCCTCCTGGTGCTTCCACAGATGTACGGGGTCGGCTACCCGGTCATGAACAAGGTCGTGGCCGGCCACGTGGTCCTCTGGCTGATCGTGATCTTCATGCTCGGCAAGATCCTCGCGGCCAGCCTGACCCTCTCCATCGGAGGCTCCGGGGGCGTGTTCGCCCCGTCGCTCTTCACCGGGGCGATGGCGGGAATGGCGTTCGGCATCGCCGCCAATCACGTGTTTGGGTCATCGATCGGGTCGCCGGCGATGTACGCGGTCGTCGCGATGGGCGGCGTGTTCGGCGCCGCCGCGCAGGCCCCGCTCACCGCGATCGCCAGCGTGGTGGAAATGACCGGCAACTTCACCCTCACGTTGCCGGTGATGCTCGCCACCGGGATCGCCGCCGCGCTCTCGAAGCGACTGACCTACGGCAGCATCTACACGACCAAGCTGCTGCGCCGGGGAATCGACATCGAACGGCCGAAAGCCCCGGACATGCTCCAGACGATCACCGTGGCCGAGGTCATGCAGCCGCTCGCGACGCCGCAGGGACCGGTCCGCCTCGAGGCGCCCTCCAACGGAAAGGCACGCCATTCCGCGCCAAGCCCCGAGGAACTCGAGCAGCTCATCGGGCCCGTGGTCGCGTTCGACCAGCCCCAGGCACTGTTTCCCGACGAGGACCTTGAGCAGGCGCTGCGACAACTGGTGCTGTTCGGGCGCGACGGGCTGCCGGTGCTCTCGCACGACGGTCAGCAGCTGCGCGGCTGGATTACCCGCCAGGACCTCGTGCAAGCGCTGGGTGACCGGGTGGCTGCCTCGACACCCGAGATCGAGCGAGGGGCGCTCGCCGCCGAGTTCGCCGTCGATCACCCCGAAGCACGTGTCCACGCGCCGACCACCCCGCTTCAGGGCTACCGCATCGCCGCCGGGACGATCGCTTCCGATTCACCGGTGCGGGGGCAGCGCGTCGAAGAACTCAAGCTCCCGGCCGGATCATTGTTGGTCGCCGTCGGCCACCGCGGACGGACGGTGGCTCCTCGGAACGACATGCAGCTCGACCCCGGCGATCAGGTGATCGTGCTCACACCTGCGCCATCCAAGGAGCCGGAGCGTGACGCATCGGAAAGCACCGCTTGACTCGACCTGCCACCTGTTGCGCGAGGATCCCGAGCTCGGCCGGGCGATCTCGGCCCGACGGAGAGTGCTCGCTGAGGATAGGTGTACCGGCCGCGCGCTGAATGTCAGGCGTGGTAGATGGACGGAGCCTCCAGGCGACCTTCCCGAAGGAGTCGGTCTGCTCGTGCTCGAGGGCCTGCTGCTGCGACGGGTGAGCGTGGAGGGTCGCTCTAGCGCTGAGCTGCTTGGGAGGGGCGACGTAATCCGTCCATGGCACGACGACGCCGGGGCGAGACTGCGCCGAGCCACGGCCTGGCGCGCACTCCAGATCACTCGCCTGGCGGTGCTCGACGACCGCGCCGTCGAGCAGTTGGCTCAATATCCGGAAATTATGCGGGAGCTACTGGAACGAAGCCTCGAGCGCTCGCGACGGCTCGCGGTGAACATGGCGATCGTCCACCACCCGAGAGTGGACATCCGTCTTCAGATGCTGTTCTGGCATCTGGCTGACCGCTGGGGCCGCGTCCGCAACGGCCGGACCGTTCTCCCACTGCGCCTGACGCACAGCGTCCTAGCGGACCTGATCGCGGCCCAGCGTCCGACCGTCAGCACTGCCCTATCTGACCTGGCGAGCCGTGAAATCGTCCGCCCTGCGCCGGACCCAAGCCGCTCGTGCGCTGGCCCGACCGCCCACACCTCCCGGAGCGCAGCGGCTGCCGGCTCCTGCTTCAGCGTCGACGACGTGTCCACAGGCATGCCGGCGGCTTCCCTCCCCCACCGCCCGCAACGGGAATGAGGCAGGTCATGAGCGACCGCCGGCGGCAGGTGTTGTCCGGGAGCGGCAGCGCGATCTCACTGGGTGACGCGGATCCACCCGGCCCGCCGGTTTGCTCCCAACACCTGTGGAGCAGTAGCGAGACCCGTCGTCCCTGGTCTCCGCGAGCACGGAGCTAGTCCAGATCCTCCAACGAGCGTTCGTTCGTGCAAGACCCGAAGCGGCATCACACGCGCACGTTCCATGGTCCGCCGGGAAGTGGCTTCCAGTCGACCTCCGACCCGAAGCAATTGGTCCGGCCGACGGTCGCGAGACGACCGAGCGCGGCAGGCGCCAAGACGCCGCCCGGCGGCGGGCCAAGGTGAGCGCAGTGCGGCCGGCAAGGGGTCCTGGGCTGCGGTGCCGGTCGAGCTTTCGACCGCCGACTGAGCGCAACGTTATGGCTCCATTAAGGGCCCGCGCGGGCCACTGTTCAGACCGCGGCGCCAGGGTAAGCGCCTGGTTATGGCGCGAGCCGTGCATGCGTGGAGCGGGCCGGTCGCGGGCCTGATCAATACGCGCACCGAGTACGACTATCTGTTCTCGATCTACGTCCCGATCGCGATCGGGGTGTTCGCGCTCATCCTGGTCCTCGTGGTGGGGGCCGTCCTGATCTACCGCCGCCGCCCGCCCGAGCGCGCCGCCCGCTGGCACGAGCACAATCCGCTCGAGGGTTCCTACGCGGTGCTGCTGGGGTGCGTGGCGGCGTTTCTGCTCTACCTGACCTTCACCACCGAGCACAAGGTCGACACGGTAGCCAACGAGGAGCGGCCAGCCGTGGTGATCAACGTCATCGCCTCGAAGTGGGAGTGGACGTTCAACTATCCGGCGTATGGGATAACGGTGCGCAGCGGCACGGTCGGCCGCCAGCCGCTGGTCGTCCCGGCCGGTCAGGCGGTCCGGTTCGAGATCACCTCGGTCGACGTCATCCACTCGTTCTGGATCCCCGCGCTGCGCTACAAGCACGACGCGATCCCGGGCTCGACCCAGATCGCCACGCTGGTGTTCAGCCGCGGCGTGTTCCCGGGGCAGTGCGCGGAGTTCTGCGGACTGCGCCACGCCGACATGATCTTCACCGCGGACGCGTTGAGCCCGGCGGCGTTCACCGCGTGGGCGCGGGGCCGAGGGACGGCACCGCTCCCGTGAGCGTCGCGACCACCCCATCCGCCCGAATCCCGCGGCTCACCGGGTGGCTTGGCGCGGTCACCAGCACCGACCACAAGCGCATCGGCCTGACGCTGGGCGTCTGCTCGCTGTTCTTCTTCTTGCTGGGCGGGGTGTTCGCGCTGCTCATGCGCACCCAGCTCGCGCAGTCGAACATGCACCTGCTGTCGGAAAACTCCTACGACGAGCTGTTCACGATGCACGGCTCGACGATGATCTACCTGTTCGTGACGCCGATGGCGATCGCGATGTCGGTGTATCTGGTGCCCTTGCAGATCGGCGCGGCGCGGCTGGCGGGCCCCCGGATATGCCTGGCGGGGATGTGGACCTGGCTGTGCGGGGGACTGGTCATGCAGCAGGGCTGGTTCGCCTCCGGTGGCGCCGGCCGGGACGGGTGGACCTCGTATGCGCCGCTGTCGAACGGCACCAACACGCCGGGGGTCGGACAGGACCTGTGGGTGATCGGGGTGATTCTCGCCGCCGCGGGGATGATCCTGATGGCGGGCTGTGTGGTGGCCACCGTCGCCCGTCGCCGCGCGCCCGGCATGTCGCTGTTGCGGATGCCGACGTTTACCTGGACCGCGCTGGTCAGCATGTTGATGGTGGTGGGGGCCTTCCCGATGCTTCTGGTGGTCATGGTCCTGCTGTACATCGATCGCCACGGCGGGCACATCTTCACCGGGTTCGAGGGCGCGATCGACTACCAGGACCTGTTCTGGTTCTTCGGTCACCCGGTCGTGTACGTGATGTTCTTCCCGTACCTCGGCGCCGCGGCCGAGGCGATCGCGGTGAGCGCGCACAAGCGCTGGTTCGGTTACCTGGCGTTCGTGATCTCGATCATGACCTTTGCCGCACTGTCGATGGCCGTGTGGTCACACCACATGTACGTCACCGGTGGGGTCACCAACCAGTACTTCGCGTTCACCTCGACCGCGCTGCTGGTGCCGGCGGGGATCGAGTACTTCGACATGGTCGGGACGCTGATCGGCGGCTCGATCGTGCTGCGCACGTCGATGCTGTTCGCGCTCACGTTCTTCATCCAGTTCTTGATCGGCGGGCTGAGCGGCATCTTCGTGGCCTCACCGGTGCTCGACTATCAGGCGTACGGCACCTACATGATCGTCGCGCACTTCCACTACACGCTGTTCGCCGGGAGCATCTTCGGCTTCTTCGCCGGCGTCTACCACTGGTTCCCCAAGATCACCGGCGCGCTGCTGCGAGAACGTCTGGGCAAGTTGCAGCTGGTCCTGATGGTGATCGGCACGAACATGACGTTCTTCCCGATGTTCATCCTGGGCAACGACGGGATGCCGCGCCGCGTGTCGCGATACCCCACACACCCGGGGTGGGGCACGCTCAACGAGATCGAGACGATCGGCGCCGGGATCATCGCGCTCGGTGTGCTCACGTTCCTGATCAACGTGTTCGTTTCGCTGCGCCGCAGGGTGCCCGCAGGTGATGATCCGTGGCTGGGGCACACGCTCGAGTGGGCCACCACCTCGCCCCCGCCGCCGCTGAACTTCGAGCGGCCGCTGCCTCCGATCCGCTCCTACGCGCCGCTGCTGGACCTGCGCGAAGACGAGATGGATCGAGCCCGCCGGCAGGCTGAGGTGAGCGCGGGCTGATGCGCGGCGGCGCGATCCCGATCTTCGCCTGGGGCACGATCCTGCTCGTGCTGGCGGTCGGCAACTGGGTGTGGAACGACAGGTGGGCCAACTCGGGCGCCGCCAGCGCGGCCGTGCTGATCATCTACCTCTTCGGCGTGGCGGTATGGCTCGCGCGGCGCAAGGAAGCGCTCCGCCGAGGCCCGCCGGAGCCGAGCAGCGAACCGGAATCCGTTCCCCAGGCCAGCCTGGCGGCCGCGGGCATCGGCGTGTCGGCGGGCTGCGCGCTCTTCGGACTGGCCTGGGCCAGGTTCCTCCTCGACCTCGGGATCGCGCTGTTCATCCTGGCGCTCGGACGGCTCATCCTCGAGGTCCGAGCCGAGCGCGCGAGCCGTCGGGCGGCGCTTGGCGAGGAGCCGCGCCAGTGAGCGCGCCCTCGCTGCCCTCGCTGGTGGCGTCGCACTGGACGTTCAGCGCGTCGGTGGCGGTGCCGGCGGCCGGGGCAGCGGCGCTGTACCTGATCGCGATCCGACGCGCCGGCGGTCTCTGGCCCGTCCGGCGGACCGTCGCGTTCCTGGCCGGGATCGGCGCCCTGATCCTCGCCCTGCAATCGGGGATCGACAGCTACGACGACCGCATGCTGTCCGACCACATGGTCCAGCACCTGCTGCTGCTCGTCGTGGTACCGCCGCTGCTGCTGGGCGGACGGCCCGTGACACTCGCGCTGCGAGCGCTGCCGCCGGGTCGGCGTCCCGGGTTCGCCCGGGCTCTGAACCGGAGCCGGCCGTTCACCGGCCCGGCTCAGGCGCTGGCCCTGTTCGCCGGGGTGATCCTGCTCACCCACCTGCCGTCGTTCTACGACGCGACGCTGCGACACCAGGCGCTGCACGACGCCGAGCACGCGCTGTACGTCGCGGCGGGCCTTCTCTTGTGGTCGCCGCTGCTCGACGGCGACCCCGCCCCCCGGCATCGCCTGGGCGGCATCGGCAGGCTCGTCTACCTGTTCCTGGCGATGCTCCCGATGACACTGATCGGTGCCTATCTGAATCGCCACGCCACGCTCGTCTACCCGGCCTACGGGCCGCCGGCGCGCGCGCTCGGGATCTCGGCGCTCGACGATCAGGCCCAGGCCGGCGCGATCATGTGGGTGGTCGGCGGCTCGATCATGGTCGCGGTCGGGCTATGGGCGGCGGTGGCGGCGATGGCGGCCGAGGAGCGCCGGCAGGCGGCCCGGGACGCGCGGGCCGCCGCTTCGCTCGCGGCTCCCGAAGGGGGACCGCGGGCGTGAGGCGCGTGTTCCTGCGCTGGCTCACGCACCGCTCGCGGATCCCGCCGGTACTGCGAATGTGGGCGGCCATGGTGCTGGCCACCGTGGCCGTCGTCGGGCTGGCCGCGGAGCCGTCGCAGGGCCAGTCCGGCAGCGCGACTCCGGGAGCGTCGGCGACGGACGGTGGCCCCCTCCCCGAGTTCAACTCCCCGACCAAGTCGCCCGAGCCGCCCGGCCCGGGCAACCCGACCAAGAGCTTTCCAGACTCGCCGGCGCTGCGCGCGGAGGGATTCACGCTGTATCAGTCGAGCTGCTCCTCGTGTCACGGGATCGCGCTGAACGGAACGCCGGGAGTGGCGCCGTCGCTGCATGGCGTCGGCGCCGGCCCCGTCGACTTCTACCTGTCCACCGGACGGATGCCGCTCGAGCAGCCGCGCGAGGAGCCGTTGCGCACCACGCCGGCGTTCACGCGCTCGCAGATCGACGCGCTGATCGCGTACATCAGCTCCTTCGGCGGTCCGGCGGCGCCCACCGCCAATCCGGCCGACGGCAACCTGGCGCTCGGCTTCCAGCAGTTCACGCTGCATTGCGCGGGCTGCCACCAGATCGTGGCCCGGGGCGGAATTACGGTCAACGCCCAGGTTCCCGACCTGCAGGCAGCCACCCCTCAGCAAATCGCCGAGGCGGTGCGCATGGGCCCGTATCTGATGCCGCACTTCGACTCAAACGAGATCGACCAGCACGAGCTCGACTCGATCGCCCGCTACGTGGTGTGGACCCGCCATCCCGACAACGCGGGCGGCTGGGGGATCTACAACATCGGGCCGATCCCCGAGGGGATCGTGGCCTGGTTCATCGGCCTGGTCGCGCTGGTGATCGTGGCCCGGCTGATCGGCGAGCGGATGGACGAGCCCGTATGAACCGAACCACCCACCACCCCCAGGAGGCCAGACAGTGAGTCCCGACGACGCCGAGAAGCGAGTCTCGCGGTTGGCCAAGGCGCTCGGCGTGCTCATCGCGGCGCGCGCCGCGATTCGCGCGGCGGGGAGCCACCAGAATCGGACCCCGCCCACCCCGGAGGAGAGCCAAGCTCCGGGATCAGATGTGGATCCGAGCAAGCGGACGGTTCCGTCGAGCCCTCGCGCCGAGGGGCTGGTCGCGCTCCTGCTGCTGCTCGCGGCTGTGTTCGGGTTCGCCTTCACCGTGATCTACATAGTTCTGTCGGGGGACACCCAACTGCTCGGGGTCGCGATGGGTGGCGCGCTGCTGCTCTTGGCCGCCGCATGCATCGTGGCCGGCAAGTTCGTGGTGCCGCAGGAGACCGCGGTCGAGGAGCGAGGCCCCCTGCTCGTGGAGAAGCGGACCGAGGAGGTCGTCGAGATGATCGAGGCGGGAGGAGAGGGGATCTCCCGCCGCGCGATGCTCCTGGGCGCCGGCGGAGCGGCCAGCGCCGCGCTCCTGACCGCCGCCGCGACGCCGCTCGTTTCGCTCGGCCCGACGGCGCACATCCTGCACGAGAGCCCGTGGGCGCGCGGCGTGCGCCTGGTCGACATGGAGGGGCAGCCCTACCCGGCGGACGAGATCCAGATCGGCTCGTTCTACACCGCGCTGCCCGAGGGCAAGGACTTCGAGTCCTTCGGCGCCGGGCTGCTCGTGGTGCGGCTGCCGGCGGAGTTCGTTCACCTGCCGGCCGCCCGGCGTGATTGGGCGCCGTCCGGGATCCTCGGCTACTCGAAGATCTGCACCCACGCCGGCTGCGCGATCTCGCTCTACCGCTATCCGACCTACGCGCCGACCAGCCAGCAGCCGGCCTTCACGTGCCCGTGCCACTACTCTACGTTCCTGCCCGGAGAAGGCGGGCGAGTGGTGTTCGGCCCCGCTGGCCGGGCGCTGCCCCAGCTCCCGCTGATGATCGATTCGCAGGGGTACCTGCGCGCCGCCTCCGGGTTCCATGAGGACATCGGCCCGTCCTGGTGGGGCGTGCACCGGGCGGAGTCATGAACCTGATCGAGCGGTACGCCCACCGTCGCTTCGAGCGGGCCAGCCGGGCTACCGACGAGCGACTCGGTGTGATGGGCGGGATCAAGTGGGCGATGCGCTACGTGTTCCCCGACCACTGGTCGTTCCTGCTCGGGGAGATCGCGCTCTACTCGTTCCTCGTCCTGGTTGGGACCGGGATCTTCCTCACGCTTTACTACATCCCGAGCGACAGCCAGGTCATCTACCACGGCTCTTATCCGCTGCTCCAGGGCCAGCCGATGTCCGAGGCGTACCGCTCCGTGCTCAACCTGAGCCTGAACGTCCCGGCCGGCCTGCTCTTTCGGCAGGTCCACCACTGGGCCGCTGACGTGTTCATCGCCTCGATCGTGCTGCACCTGATTCGTTTGTTCTTCACCGGCGCCTACCGCAAGCCACGCGATCTGAACTACTTCATCGGGCTGACCATGCTGATGCTGGCGATGCTCGAGGGGTTCGCCGGATACTCGCTGGGCGACGATCTGCTATCGGGGATGGGGCTGGCGATCGGGTACTCGGTGGCGATGTCGATCCCGTTCATCGGTGGGCAGCTGGCGACGCTGATCTGGGGCGGGCCGTTCCCCGGCAACAGCGCGTTCTTGTCGCGCTTGGAGATCGTGCACGTGCTGCTCATCCCGGCGGCGTTGGCCGTGCTGATCACGATCCATCTGGTGATGATCATGCGCCAGCACCACTCGCAGTTCCCCGGCCCGGGGCGGCGCGAGCTCAATGTGGTCGGCACGCCGACGTGGCCGGCCTACGCGCTTCGCTCGATCGGCCTGATGCTGGCCGTGGCCGGCGTGCTGTTCCTGCTCGGCGGGCTCATTCAGATCAACCCGATCTGGCAGTGGGGGCCGTATCACCCCTACCTGTCCGAGAACGGAGCCCAACCCGACTGGTACATCGGCTGGCTGATCGGGGCGCTGCGCCTGATGCCCAACTGGGAGCTGGTGATCGCCGGGCGCACCGTGATCCCCAATCCGTTCTGGGGCGGCGCGGCGTTCCCCTTGCTCGTGTTCGCGGTCTTGTTCTCCTGGCCGGCGATCGAGCGCAGGTTCACCCGCGACATGCGCCGCCACGACCTGCTCGACCGTCCGCGCGACCGCCCCATCCGCACCGCAGTCGGCGCGGCCTTCCTCAGCTGGATCGTGATCGTGTTCGTGGTTGGCTCGACCGACCGGATCTTTTACCGCATGGGGATCTCATACACAACGCAGATCCACGTTTGGCGGGCCGGCATCTGGATCATCCCAATCATCGTCTTTTTCGCGGTCCGGAGCGCGTGCCGTTCCCTGCAGCGCAGTGGGGCGCACCCGCTGCGGGTCTGGGATGGAAACGTGGTGCACCGGCGGCCGGACGGCGCCGTGGAGGTGCTCACCGACAGTCCCGACACTGTCGTGCCCCCGGTGACCGAGCCGCCGGTCGGAACCGTCCCCGGCCACGAGTACGACGAGTAGATCGCGACAGAGTGTGCTCGCGTTGTTCGCAACACGAGACCAAACCGACCCGGGCTCGCCAGCTCAGTCGTCCTCGGCCAGCGCCGGCTCCGCCCCGCCGGTCGCGTCTACCCGACGTGCTCGATCGACTATCAGCGCAAAAAAGAATCAACAGCGAGTCGCGGCAGGCTTTGCGGCCCCCCGTCCGCTGACCGTCAGGCGAGCCGCTTGCCTGCTTGATCAGAACGGCAGGTCGTCCGCGCCTGCCGGCGAGACCGCCGAGGTTGGAGCGGTCGTCTCAGATCATCGAGCTCGACTGCTCGTGCGACTTGTCCTGTATGGCAAAGCGCTCGCCGCTCGTCGGCAAGCAGCGCGATCGAGGCATCGGGACGTGCTCGATTCGCCGGCGCGCGAGGACCAGCCGGCCGAGGGCACGCAGGGTGCGCCGGACCCCGGCTCCTCTCCCCCGCCTCCTTCGCCGGCTCGGTCGCTCGACGGGTGGATCGCCGCCCGTCGCGGCGATACGATTTCTTCTCACTGCTGAGGCCTCCTTTCGAGGTCTTCTTGTCGGCCCCGAGCCATCAATTCGGGGTCGACGCGTTTGTAGGGACAGTTGGATGCTCGGCGCTCTCACCCGGCGCCGAGCGATTCGATCACGGCATCGGTCCTCCCTTGACCGGGGGTCGGGATCAGCGTGGAGACGATGCGGCGAGGTGTGCGTTGCGCCGATCCGTGAACGTATGTTCGAGTGGGCTTCGCCGCAACCCTCGGACCACGTATCCGTTGAGGATCATTGTGGGGGCAAGGGCGGCACCAGGGGCGTGGATCGAAACTTTGGTGCCGCCCGCTTTACCCCCGAGTAACGCCTGCGAACGGTTAGGCGCTGCGGCACCCCTACAACGTCGACGGGCGGCGGCTCTGCGACGGCCAGCTCATGGCCGAACACGCTGGGCTCAACGCGTATCCGCCCCGGCTTAGCGGCCCACTGACTGCGCCCGACCCGGCGCGCGCGTCGGTCTAGGAACTCCCACACGTTCGACAGGTAAACCGTCGAAATTCCGCAGTGTCGGCTCTCGAGGTTATGCCAATAACGCCGCGAGCCCAGCACATGCTTTGCTCGCATGATTAGGGTTGCCATCGCACGGACGCACAGCGCGTGCATCTGCCCCTGGTGCCACGCGTGGGCGGGTCCGCGACCAGCTTATTGCGCCACGGTCGCGGACCCTCCCCCACGCCCTAAGAGAGTGCGCGGGGTCTACGAGCCTAGACCAGTTCGGCATCCCCGCGCCAGAGCTGGCGAGCATGGCCCGTTCGCCTAACACGCGACCGCGTCGGCTCCTCGCCACCGCTTGGGCCTGTTCCATCACTGAAGCGGGACGGTGGTCGGCCGCTTGGCCCCGGCTGCCAGACCGTCGGCGACAAACGCCCCTGCCCGGCCGATCACCCACCGCCACCGACCTGTCGTGCAGTCGTAGGCTGTGACGGCATGAAGATTCGCTTCGCCGTCGGCCCGCACGCCGGATCTCTCTCGGGAGCGGACGTGGTGGCGTTCGCCGAGGCGCTCGAGGCGGCTGGCTTCGACGGGATGTGGCTGTCGGACCTCCCGGTCGCCCCGGTGCTCGACCCGCTGCTCGCGCTGGCGCTCGCCGCGGGTCGCACGCGCCGCCTCCATCTGGGGGCCAACCTCGTGCCCCTCGGCCGCAACCCGTTCCTGCTGGCCAAGGAGTTGGCCCAGCTCGATCAGATCTCCGGCGGCCGGCTGCTGCTCAGCTTCGTCACCGGCGTCGGTCAGCCTGGCGAGCGCCAGGCGCTCGGACTCGACGGAGCGCGGCGCGGCGACGTGCTGGAGGGAGTGCTCGGCCTTCTGCGGTGCTGGTGGGCGGGCGAGTCGGTGGATCATCAGTCCGAGCGCTGGACCTTCGACCACCTGGCACCGGTCGCGCGTCCGGTCCAGGATCCGCTGGAGGTCTGGCTGGGCGGACGCGGACCCCAGGCGCTCGATCGCGTCGGACGGGTCGCCGACGGCTGGCTGGGGGCTCAGCTCACTCCCGTCGAGGCGGAACCGGCCCGTCGCCGCATCCAGGAGGCGGCGCGGCGCGCCGGGCGCGAGGTCGACCCCGAGCATTTCGGGATGAGCATCCCCTACGCCCGCGACAGCCCCGATGCCGCGCTCCTGGCGCCGCTCGCCGCCCGCCGCCCCGACGTCGATCCCCTGGCGGTCGTGCCGGTCGGCCGGTCCGGCCTGCGCGACTTCATCGGAGGTTATGTCGAGGCTGGCCTCTCAAAGTTCGTCGTCCGCCCCCTCGCCCCCGTCGCTTCTTGGGGCGAGGAGGCAACATGGCTGGCCAGCGCCATCCTGGACCTGCAGACCTGACGCGAGTGGCCGCGACCTGCCGCGAAACGGTGGTCACTGGAACGAGTGCATCAGCGCGGTCAGCCTGCGTTTGAGGCTTCTGGTCAGCCCCATCACCTCGGGGTCGACGCGTGCGCAGTGGCCGGACCGAGGTCGGGCCATCGGAGTCGCTCAGGCCGTCGGACCTCCCCGGGCCTCACGGAGTCGGCATGGACTGGCTACTCGGCGGGGCGCCCTGTTCCGTCGTGTATCGCCGTCCGCACCGCGCCGATCTCTGCGGCCGCGCCGGCACCCCGCACTGTGCGGACGAGCGCTACGGCCAGTCGATTCGCTGCGATATCTCGGACGCGCCGAGCTCGATCAGGCCGCTGCGCTTCACCGGCGCATACTCACCACGTTCGAGCCCAAGCCACTCGACGCTGCGCTTGTCGGGATCAACGATCAGGACCTCGTCCACCCGGTGCCGCGCATAGAACGCAAGCTTGGCGTAGGTCTCATCGCCCGGCGATACCACGTCGACCACCAGCGCGGCGGTGGGTAGCCACACTCCGGCGGCGCCCTCTCGGTGCAGGCCTCCGTCGGGCACCCGGTAGTCCTGCTGGGACTCGCCCAGGTTGAACCCGCCCATCGCCGGAATCAGTCCAGCCGCCCGCGCCGGGGGGCGCGAGCACCTCCAACAGCTGCGTGAGGATCTGGGCGTGCTCGAAGCTGGGAGCCGGAATCATGTGCAGCACTCCCTCCCACACCTCATCGAACCGATCCAGCCCGTCACGGCGCCGACGCTCGAGCAGAGCGCGTAGCTCCGCCGGCGGAGGATCTGGCACGAGCGTCGCCATCGGCCAACGGTACCGCCCGACAAGGGTGCCGTCGGGTCCGCGGTGGCAACCATCACCGGCCGGTGCGCCGATCACGGCCACGCTCCTTTGTCGCCCGGCCGACGGTCGGATGCGTCGCGCGGCAACGCCCAGGAGCTGGGTTAGTCGACATCGGTACCTCCATTCGAGGCAGTCTTGTCGGCCCCGAGTCACCACCACGGAGTCGACGCGCTTGTCGGGACGGGTGGTGCTCGACGCGGTCTCGTCGAGCCATCAATTAGGGGATCGCTCCTCCCGTCTTAGATGAGCCCGGGGCCGCACGCGGGGCGACCGTAGGCGCTCGTTACCGCGTCCGACTTGTTGCCTGACACCAAGAGGCACTACCTCGCGGACTTCGAGCGGAACAACCGGCGTCCGTTCCCGATCAAGTCCGGAGAACGGCCGACGGTCGACACCCTCGGCCGCGATAACCCGGCCGGCGGGTCGGTGAATGCGCTACCCCGGCGTGGGGAGAAGACGCGTTGGGGCCGCGAGAACTAGTTGTCCGGGGCTTCATACCAGGCGACGATCATCGCGCGACCGAGCGTGTGCGAGAACAGGTTGAAGCCGAGGAACGCCGGCGAGGCGTCCTTGTCGATTCCCAGCGACTCGACGTCGACGGCGTGGACGACGTAGTAGTAGTGGTGGCGGCCGTGTCCCGGCGGCGGGGCGGCCCCGACGTGCTGCCTGACGCCGGCGTCGTTGCGGAGCTGGAACGCCCCGGACGGAAGACCGCTCCCCTGCTCGTCGCCCGCACCGCGCGGAAGCTCGGTCACGTTCGCCGGGATGTCGACGACCGCCCAGTGCCAGAAGCCGCTGGCGGTCGGTGCCTCGGGGTCGTAGCAGGTGACCGCGAAGCACTTGGTGCCATCCGGGAATCCGCTCCACGCCAACTGCGGCGATACGTCCTCGCCACCCGCGCCGAACAGGCCGCTCCACTGGGGTTGCTGGAGCTCCTCACCATCTCGCACGTCTTCGCTGGTCAGCTCGAACGCCGCCACCTGGGGCAGCTGCTCGTACGGGTTGTAGTCGGCCACGGTCTGCGTCTCGCTTTCTGCTGCCGAGGTGTACGCGAAGTGCGCGAGTGATCCTAACGGGCCGAACCGGGGTGATGTTCGCGCCGCGACGCAATCCGGATTTGCGCCGCGACGCAATCCGGATTTGCCTACGGACGCCCACGCTCAGCCCGCTCGGATCGAAACCTCAGCGGACAGCACGACAACAACAACCCACTTTCAGTGGTAGTCCGCTACCCCGGGCGCTTTGCCGTCCCCTCGGGAACGTGTGAGCTATCTGTGTGTCCTGCGAGTTCTCGGTCTGCCTCGTCATTGCGAGGGGGTTGCTCCACCAGAGCAATCCGTCAATCGAGAGCGCCCACATTAACACGCTGAGCGGCGCGTGCAACCCCAATTCGCCCCGGCTCGGCAAGTGCGTAGCGAGCTCCGGCCCAGCGGTCCGACCGAGATGCAGAGCGCGGTTTCGGACCTACCCAAGTCTCCGGTCCGAACCCGACCGAACTCCGCACTATGCGATCCGCAACAGCCCGTCAGGACGGATGATTTTCACTTCTCCGGGAGCGTGTTCGACGCTGGCCTGGTCCGTCGGGCGCCACGGCATTCGGAGCCCGGCCTGGCGTGCACGCTGACCCTTCAATGGTTGAGGGTGCGGCTATTCGGGTTCGGGGACGTCTGCGGTGAGCAGAGCCCCATTGTCTGCCGGCAGATTGCCTGCGATCACGGCGCGGTCAGGCGGGCCGTCGTAGATCAATTGGCCGTCGTGGAGGGCGATGCAGCGGCTGCTGAAGTCGGCCACCTCGGTGCGGTGGGTCGAGACGATCACTGCCGCGCCCGCGTCGGCAGTCGTTCGCAGCATTTCGACCAGCACGGCGCGACTTGCAGGGTCCAGACCGTCGAACGGCTCGTCTGCCAAGAGCAGCGAGAAGGGCCGGACGAAACCCAGCGCGAGCGACGCCTTCTGCCGCATCCCGCGACTGAACTGGGTCGGCAGCTTGTCCCCCCATTGCTCGAGCCCGAGCTGGTCGAGGAGCTCGGGGGCGCGGCTCTGCCAGTCGTCGGCTTCGTGTAGCCGCGCGACGTACTCGAGGTGCTCGTTGAGGCTCAGGTCCTGGTAGAAGACCGGCGTGTCCGGGATGTACGAGGTCCGAGCGCGCGCGGTCAACGAGCCGGCGGGCTCCCCGCAGATTTGGATCGTGCCGTGGGTCGCTTCGACGAGGCCGGCGGCGATCGCCAGCAACGTGGTCTTCCCCGCGCCGTTCGAACCCACAAGCGCGACCAGCTCACCCGGGAGGACCTTCAGGTCCAGCCGCGCGAGCGCGATCAGATCGTCGTACTCCTGTCGCAGTCCTGCTGCTGCGAGCACGGGTGGATCGGAAGGGCGGCGACGGGTCCGCTTCTTCATGACCTGACCGGGACCGTCGCAGAGATCCTGTTCGCGAGCCACGCGATCACGGCCGCGCAGATCAGCAACACCACAAACTCGCATCCGACAGCCGCCCCTGCAGCCGCGGCACCGTGGCGTGCAGCTGCCCGCCCCAGGAGCAGGGGTCCGCTCACGCCGATGATCACCAGCACGACCGGGAAACCGGTTTGGAAGTACCCGATCTGAGGCGTCAGCACGTACTTGAACGGGTCGTTCGTCACGCTCAGCGCGGCGCAGCACATTGACAGGAGTGCGGTCGGAAGGACCATAACGACCACCACTCCGACCAACCCGCCGGATGCTCCAACCACGATCACGGTAGCGACCGCGATCAGCAACACGCCGGCCATCAGTACGACGGGAGCAACGAGATGGCGGCGGACCACGTCGCCCGGGGCGACTGGGAGCAGCCCGAGGCGCATCGGATGGTCCACCTCCTGCCCGACCGGCTCGACCGCGTCAAACGCCGCCACCATCAACGCAAAGGCCGCCACCAGCACCAAAGGCGTGGTGCCCCGCCAGACGCCGAACAGTGACACCCCCGCGACCACGCCGAGCACGCAAACACGCACGACTCGCACCAACGGCCAGCGCAAGAAGCTCTGCCAGTCACGTTGCCAGACTGCACGGCTCGGACCATCGGACCGCGCCAGCCGCAGCCACGGACGGCGCCGCGGAATCTCCGAGGCGAGTTGCCGGCGGAGCAGGATGATCGCCCGCAGATCCTGCGTGGTGACCGCGAAGCGAAGCTGCGCTGCCAACCCCGCGCGCCGTCTCGCAGCCTCGAGCGAAGTACCAGCAAGCCCGGAGAGCCCGAACAACGCAAACACGGCACAGGCGGCCAGGCCGGCGGCGGGCAGAGCGAACGAATCACTGCCGCGATGCAGCGGCCAAAGCGCAAGCTGACCGAGCATGGTCGCCGGCGAGGTCGTCCGCTCGCCGACCAGATCCGCCACCGACCAGCCGACGATCAGCACGGCAAGCAGCAACACCACCGCTCGGTGCATGCGTCGACCAGAGGCGATCATCGCGTCGGCCAACCCCCAGACGGCGACCGTCGCCCCGAACACAGCCCCGCACAAAAGCCACTCTGCCGGCCGGCCCGGCAGGCGACGAAACGCGAAGTTCCCCGCGATCAGTCCCGCCACCACGCCGATGAATCCCGCAGTACGTAGCCGACGGACGGCCAACCCACGCAACGCAGCCCCGCGATCGACGGGAGACAGGAGCACATGCTGGACGTCAGCTGGCTCGAGCACCAACGGACCGCCCCTACTTCCTGACCGCAACCCAGCCGCCGCAGCGATCGCGACCAGCATCCCGAGCGCGGCGGGGCCATGGAGGTGGATCTCCTCGACTGTGTGATGGTCGACCCTTGCGTCCGCCAACGCACCCGAGATCAGCGCCAGTCCCCAGCCACCGAAAAGCACCGCCAGATACAAGCGGTAGAGGACCTCCAACAAGTCCACGTTCTCGGCGTAGCGGCGACGCCGCGCAGCCCGCAGATCGCGCAAAGCCCGCAAGCCCAACGTCTTGTTCACACCCCACGCGCTCGCGTCCGCAGCCACGTGCTCACACCCGGCGGGGAAAAGGCGCGCCAGCCACGAACCGCCACAGCCGTTCAACCTTCTCGGCGTCGGGATACTCGAACTGGCGTCGCACGCCGTTGCGGGCCCGCGCGTTCACCCCGTCAGCGCCGCGCTGTGTTCGAGCTCCAGGCCTCGGCTCTCTCGGACCGGTTGCCATCCGGTCTTGGATCCTAGCCGCGCCAGCCGGCGGGGCTCGACCAACACCCCCACTTCGCGGCGCCAGCCGCAGACGCAGAGACAACCCGCGCCCACTGTGTCGCCTGGACGAGATGCAGCTCTCCGTAAGAATGCGCGGCCCGCTTGTGCTTTGGTCCGGATCGGACCTGCGCCTGCATGACGTTCGCGTGATTCCAAACGTCAGGAACCGAACCGACCGCTGGCGTCGTGGACTTGACCCGGCGGCTCCCTCGTCGCCTTGCCAATGGCATCAGTTTGGCGCAAGGGCTGGAGGGCTGTTCGCTCCCGTCGAGCTGGAGCCCAGGGAGAGCAGCAGCGCAGGGGGCCCGGAAGCGGTTCCTGCGCCGAAGCCGGTCGAGGACGCCGCGCAATGCGCGTTGAACGCGGCCGCGAGAAGCTCGACCGACAGTCGTCGCGACCATCGCCGACTAGCCACGGGACCACCTAAGGACTTACTCTTTCCGCCTGGCTCCCGTGCGACGTTGAAGCAGGGACGCTTAGAACGTAAGGGGCTGACTATCGGCTGACTCGAGCCTGGGACCCAGCCCCCGACTCCGCATCACGCAGTCGACGCTCGCGCGTGTTGACCATGACGCGGTAGACGCCGTTGGCACGGTCCACCTTGCTGCGATGGCTGAGGATGTAGACGGATATGCCCTCGCCGACAGAGAGAACCAGACCTACCTGCTTGCTCGACCGGCCCGGGCCGAGATTTGCAAGGCCCAGCGTCACGATCGACAGAAAATGGGAGATTCTCGATGGCTGATACAGGACAGCGCTGTTGACCGATTCGATAGCGCCATCCTGGTAGGTGATTTCCCCCATCCGCTTGACACGTAGCGAAGCCACCCGCCGGTCACTAACGCACGCGAAGCTGTGCGTTTTGAATATCAACCCCGGCGACCCCAGGTATTCGACCGCGACGATCTTCTCCTCCGTGGGGATGAACTGCCGGAACATCGTCTTGATTGCATCGCCGTCCCGATTACGGGCCTTCGCGATCAGGCTGCCCGACGCGGCTTTGCGCACCTCCGGCGCATCAGTAGTAATTGGTCGATCGACTGTGACGCTCATCTCATCGCCCCTCTCGTTGACGGCGCCGGCGTTGGCGCCGCTAATCGCCCTCCGACCTCCGCCAAGGCCAACGCCATCGCGATTGCCCGGTTCGGTCCCAATTGTCAGGCGCGATCTCCACGAAGCTGGACGAAGTCCTCTCCGTGTTCTCGCCGGTTGGTGCGTCTAGCAGGCCGCTGATCGTCGACATCAGGCGGTTCACGTCGTCGCGCCAGCGCGTATCGCTCAACTCGATGGCGTTGAGGCGTGCCAGCCGCGCAATCTCCTTCGGGAGGACATCCTCGCTGGGCATCGTCGTTCCACCCACGAGCACGGGAATCGTCATCGCTTGTTGGGCGAGCGCCGTTTCGATCTCCCGACGAACGAAATCGTCGGGGTCATCCAGCCGCCGGCCGGCTTCGGTCGCTGCTGAGAGCCATTCGTCTCCGATCACCACCAGCACGACCGCGCAACCGTCGATTACCTCAACGATCCGACCCCAGAAATCTGCACCAGGGGCGATCCCATCGATGTCCATGAAGACGCGGTCGCTCCCGAATCGCGCGATCAGACCATCCGACAAGCGCCCAGCGTAAGACGAGCCGTCCTGTCGGCGGTACGAGATGAAGATCCCCGGTGCTTGGCCCACCAACTTCCGTCAGCTCCCCGTGCGCAGAAGTATCCCACGGCACGGGTGGCAGGACAAGGGCAAGATACGCGCGTGATGAGAGAATGGCGGATGGAGCTTGAGTCGTTTGCGGCGCCCGCGAGATGCGACGGGATTACGACGAAGACACCCTGGAACGCATCCGGACCGAGTACCTCGCGTATCGTGGCCGCCTTCGCGTGTGGAGTCGCGACCCGAGCGAGGCGACGCCTCTCGTTTCCATGCAACTGAGCAGCACTCGGCGTGCCCGCTCGACGGCGTCCTGGGGCGGATTTGCGAAGGGTCCGAAGGCCGCGGTCTGGGGTGATCGCTTTGATCCTGACGCGACCTGAGGTCGCGTCAGCACTTTGGCGACGTGCGCATGCTCCGCGATCCCGGACGCAGTGTTCTCTCGGGCGGGACTGGCTCCATCGCACCCGATCGAGCCCCGGACGATCGCCGGCCGCCTGCCAAATAGGCGTTCGTGTGGCCGTTCGTGGGGCCGCGGGCCAGCGCGGCCCAGCACGCCGATGCGCAGAAGCACCGACACGCGACCCGCCATTCACAGGGGAGTCTGAAGTCGCCGTAGCGCCCGTGCCAGCCGAGCTCGAGCCTGTGATCGCTTTGTTGGCGACGCGTTGAGCTAAAAGCGGCTGCTGTGACTAAACGAGGTCCGGAAACTCGCGAGCGAAGCGCCCGTTGCGGAGTTCGTGGCCCAGCCACCCGCGAATGACGTTGCCGACTATCTGCGTTTCCCTGCTGTTCTCATCGAAGGAGGCCGCTACGAGCTCGGTCTGTCGTAGATCCGCGATGAGCTCGTCCTCGGGAAGATCACGGAGGATCGGTGGTGGACCCGGCACGACATTGCGGTACTTCGTCAGGAGAACTCGGGCTGGCTGCTCTGTCGTCATTGGTCACATGGTACGCCCTGATCAGACGGCACCCGAGCTCCGGCTTTACGAAGCCGATCACGTGGCTCGGCGCCTGGCGGGCCAATCCCTGGTCGCCGAAGCGATGGCGATCGACCCATGGTCTCTCGAGGTCAAAGCGATAGCGCGGGCCGTCGACCCCGGACGCCAGAGGCCGGCGATTGGGGCGGCCGGCCTCAAACCCGCCATACGGCACCGATATTCCGACAGTCTCTCGCCAAAGCGTTAGCGCCACGAGCCCGCGGCAGTGAAAGAGCGATCGCCCGGCATTCTCGTGTCACAGCGTGACGCACGTCTCACGACGTCACTGACGACAGGCTGTGGGATCAGTCGAGGCGGCGCGAAAAGCTTCGCAATACGTAGCCCGCGCCCAACAGCGTGACCGCCCCGGCAATGAGCAAGACGAGGTCGAGTCCGGTGAACGGCAGCCCGCCAGTCGTATTCGCGCTGACCGAGCCGCGGCCGAGTGACGAACATGTCTGGGGATTATACCCTTGGCATGTTGCGCTTCCGGCTGCGAATGTCACACTCGGTGCGACCAAAGCGACCGTCACCCCTATCAGTGCTGCGATGCGTTTCATGAGTCCCCTTTCCCCGCGCGGTGAACCGCGTAGGAACCTCCGGATCGCGGACGTGCAAGCTTCACGACCTAGTCGAACAGTGTCTGCCTCTAGGCGCGCGCTGACATCCGGGAAAGGCACGGCGGCGAAGCCGTAGTTCACCTCAGGTGGATCGGTGGCAGCGACCGACACGCGTTGCTGGGCAGCGCGTTTGCTGCGCTCGATTCACGCGCCGCGTACTGGAGTGTCGCTGCGCCCAACAGGATCGGTCGCGTGCTTGCGGGCGTTCTGGCTGTCGCGCAGGCGCAACACCTCGGCCACGGTGAGCATCATGATCTTTAGATCGAGGCCGAGCGACCAGTTCCGGATGTAGTGGTTGTCCCACTCCACCCGGTCGGCGATCGAGGTCTGGCCGCGCAGCCCGTTCACCTGGGCCCAGCCGGTGATGCCGGACTTGACCCGGAGCCGGTCGTCGTAGCAATCGACCTCCGCCCCGAACCTGGCGGCGAATTGCGGGCGCTCGGGCCGCGGCCCGACGATGCTCATCTCGCCGCGCATGACGTTGATCAGCTGGGGCACCTCATCCAGCGAGGTGCTCCGCAGCCACCGGCCGAGCGGGGTGCGGCGATCCTCGCCCTCGACGCCGCCGGGCGCGCATCCCTCGGGTGGAACGAACTCGGCCTCCCGCGCGGGATCGGGCGCGCGCATCGTGCGGAACTTGAGGACGTCGAATACGCGGCCGTCGCGGCCCACGCGGCGCTGGCGAAACAGCGCCGGCCCGGGCGAGCTGAGGCGGACAGCAAGGGCGATCAAGCCCATCAGCGGGGCCAGCACGAACAGCGCCACGAACGCGAAGCTCCGGTCGATCGCGTGCTTGATCGCGAACTGCCATCCGCGGGGGTTGGTGGGGCGCAGCGAGATCAGCGGAAGCCCGCCGACGTGATCGAGGGTCGCGCGGTCGTTGATCGCCTCGAACATCCGCGGCACGAGCGAGACCCCGACGCCGAGCCGCTCGCATTCCCTGATCTTGCCGACGAGCACGTGGTCGGGCTCGGAGCAGTAGGCCAGGATGACGCGGCGCGCGCCGGTCTGGCGGATCGCCCCAGCGAGGTTCTCCGGCCCGCCGAGGACCGGGACCGCGGCGGCCGGTGAATAACCGTTCGTCGGCATCGGATCGGAGTCCAAGAAGCCGACCGGACGTAGGCCGTAGCTGCGATCGCTGGTCAACCGCCTGACCAGATGCTCCCCGACCACCCCCGCCCCGAGGATCAACGTCGGCGTCGCCAGCGCCTGGTTGCGCAACGCTTGCTCGCGCACCGAGGCGAGCACCACACGCGCCACACTCAGGTACACGGCGGCAAACAGCCACAACCGCAGCGTCAATCCGACCGGATGGGCTCCGCCGACGATCGAGGCCGCTGCCATTGTCAGGACGGCCGTCGAAGAGACGACGCCCACGACCTGCGCACCCGTGTCGAGGATCGAAGCGGGCAATAGGTGGTCGGCGCCGCGGCGCAGGTGCATGATCGCGACCGCGACGAGAGTCCACAGGGCGGCGAGGAACCTGTTAGCACCGGTCGCGAACGCCGGCGCGGCGAACACTGCCGCGGTCGAGGCCATCGTGAGCATCATTAGGTCGGCGAGAAAACAGGTTCGTGCCCACACCCGAGGTTGGACTATCTGAGCCATCGCTGCGGTGACCGTCTTACCGACAATTGGCCTCGGCACGGACAGCCGCGGTGCGGCGCCATACGAAGCGGCCAGCGGCGATGTCATGGGGTGAACGTGCGTCTCCGAATGACCAGATGAACCGAAGACCGCCCTTGCCTGGGCCTCCCCATCGAAACCAAGCCGGTCGCGCGTGAAATTATTCCGCCTGAGATCAATGCGCAAATTGCGAGGTTTGACCACTGCTCGCCAGGATCGTGCAAGTCTGGAGTCCGCCACACCAGCCATTAGCCCATGATCGGCCTCGCCGCGCGCGTCGCCATCGGCAGGTCACCCGGAGGGGATGGTGGGTTACTACGCATCCGCCGAGTGGGGCCGACCGTCCGTCAAGACCCACGCTGCTCGTAGGCAGCTTCAGCCGCACGGCCCAGCACCGATATTCCGAGAGCCTCGCGACGGTCCGGTCGTCCCGCTCTCGCTCAACGAGAGCTACGCCTCGCCGAGCGCGACCATCGTCGTGAGGATCGTCGCCACGTGGCGCTCCTCCTCGCCCGCCCCGGCATAAGCGTCCCCCCGGCAGACCGTGAGCGTGCGACCCGGCCGGATGACCTGCCCCCGCGCGAGTAGCCGGTCGCCGCTCGCGACCGAGAGAAGATTGACCTTGAGCTCAACGGTCAGGACGCGGACATCCGGCTCCATCAGAGTGAACGCGGCGTAGCCGCAGGCGCTGTCCATCGCCGCGATCACTACTCCGGCGTGAAAGAACCCGTCCTGCTGAGTCAGCCCGGCCGCGAACGGCACGATGATTTCCACGAGCCCCGGCTCGACACGGTCGAGCTCCGCTGCGAAGGTCGACATCAGACCTTGCTGCGCGAAGCTCGCTCGGACGCGCCCCTCGAACTGGGGATCGCGCGCCTGCAACTCCGAACTCATCGCTGCGAGTATGCCGGCCAGTCTCGCAACGAGCGCATTCGTATTCTCGGCTGCGCCACGATCGCGATTCCTTTGGCGACATCTCGATCACGAGGCTGGCCCTCAGCGGCCGCTTTCCGTCGGCAAAAGTGCTGTCGAAGACGTGAGTGCGGTCGTGTTCCTCTTCGGGTCGCAGGAGATCCAGGAGCAGCGTGGCGAGACCACGCTCGTTGAGCGCGGCTGCGACGTGCCTGTTGTGCGAACTGAAGCGGCTCGAGCCGCTGCCGTGCGCGAACAAGACCGCTCCCGCTGCCGCCTTCGGAACCACGAGGTCACCCACGATCTCGGCGCCCGGAACGCGCACCCTGCTGGACCTCACGCGATCGCGGCGGCGGGGGATCAGCGGCACCGCCGGTCAGCAGCTCGGCGATCTCGGCGTCGGCTGTCTGCCCGAAGTGCTCGTACCACAGGCCGACCGCCCACATCGTCGCGGGCTGGAGTACGCACAGCACCAGGTCGGCCTCATCCCGGAGCGCGTGCACGGTCTCGGGCGCCCCCACCGGCACCGCCAACACCAGCCGGCGCGGACCCTGCGCGCGGACGGCGCGGAGCGCGGCGCGGGCCGTCCCACCGGTGGCGAGACCGTCGTCTACGACGATCGCCGTACGCCCCCGAGCGTCGAGCGGCAGACGTCCGGCGCGGTAGCGCTCCACGTCCGCTTGCACCTCCCCACGCGCCCGTGCGACCGCGGCATCCAACTCGTCGGCGCTCACGAGCATGCGGCGAACAGCCTCCCCATTCAGCACTCGGACGTCGCCCTCCGCGACCGCGCCGATGCCGAGCTCCGGGTTCCCGGGAGCGCCGATCTTGCGGACCACCAGCACGTCAAGCGGAGCACCCAATGCCTGCGCGACCTCGTATGCCACCGGCACGCCTCCGCGCGCCAAACCGAACACGATCGGGTCTTCGATCGCGATCGGACGCAGACGCGCAGCCAACTCACGTCCGGCCGCTCGACGATCGGCAAACCTGCGAGTGATCGTATCCGCCATCAAGGTCATATCCAGCCCCGTAACTTACGTCTTGACGCGTCGTGCGCCATCCGGAATATCCCACGCAGCACACGGACTCAGCCGCGACTCGCTTAAGCGCTCAATGCGACGCGAGGCCGGCGGTAGTGCCCGCGCTGTTGCCCCACGGCGAGGCCGGTCAGCGAAGCGAGCGTCCCGATAATCAGCGCCTCCAGCACGACCGATCCGAGCAGCTGCCCGCGCAAGGCGCCCAGCGTCCGCAGCGTGGCGAACTCGCGCGTTCGCTGAACGACCGAGACCGAGACCGTGTTGAAGATCACGAACGAGCCGACGAACAGCGCAATCGCGCGCACGGCGAACTTGCAGCTTTTTGCGGACTGCGACGGGGGCCTGGTTCGGATGCCGTCGCACCGATGAGCTGGAAACATCAGGGGTCCGTAAACCAAAGCGTTACGACGCGTGATGGCTGCCGAGTGTCACGATTGGCACGTGGTGGCCGTAAATCTGAACGCGCCTCGCGCGCCCGGAAGGTTTGAACGAATGGGGTACAGCGCAATTTCGGAAGACCGTCCTTCGCGCGTGACCCTGCATTCGCACGCTGAGCTCCGCGTCTTGGCCGCCGATGCCGGTGGGCAAATGCCCGAGGAGCGCTTCAGACCGGGAGTCGACGAGCTGCGCGTCGCGGTCGGAGTCGGTGAGGGCGAGACTTTCGAGTGCTGGCTGCTCGTCGACCGCTCAGGTTCTGTGCTGTTTGACCGTGACGAGCTGCAGCAGGTGAATCTGGCGTGGCATTTTGCGAGCTTCGATTCAGAGCGGGATCGGATCGGGATTCTTGGCTTTAGTGGGTTTGGCGACTACGTCAACCTGTTCGAGTTCAAGACGCCGCTCAATCGAGCAGACCGAGCGATGCTGTTGGTGGCCGATTGCGGCGGCGGTGGCACTCCGACTGCTGAGGCGATCACGTACGCCGCCAGGATGCTGCTGTCATCTTCCGCGGAGCACAAGCTGGTGGTCGTGGTCACCGACGCTCCGGCAAACGACACCGCACAATGCGCTCAGGCAGTACGCGAGGCGATTGGCGAAGGGGTGCGGGTGGTCGGCGTGCTGAAACCGGAGAGTCGCCACGAGCATCCGGGCTCAAACGACAGCGCATTCATGGCCGAGCAGTTCGGCAGCGATTGGCTTGAGGTCGATTCCTACACACAGACCCCGCAGGCGTTGCTCGAGCATCTGGCGAACATGCCGGGGCCTGCCCTCAGCGAGCAACGCCTCCGCCGTCCCGCGTCAGAGACTCACTTCCCAGGCCAAGACGACCGCCTGATCGCGACCGCCGCGGACGCGCTCCTGGCCCTAGGCGACAAGGCCGCCGATGAGTTTTCAAAGCGGACGCTCGACGCGTCAGACCCGCAACTGCGCACCCTTGCGCACTATCTCCGCATGCGCCGGGACGAGCTACACACGCACGGCGATGAGTTGTTGGCCGCGGCGCTCAAAGCGGCTGGAGCGCGCTGAGCGACTCGCGTTCAGCCGTGTAACCTCCGCCCCGAACCGACGTTATCCGTGGTGACCGCAAGCAGGCCAGGCATTCGCGATCTACGTGGGTCTCAACAGGGACTGAGACGCGGACCTGCCTCAACGTCGCTGTCCAGAAGGACGATTTGCACCACTCTCGCCCGGCACCGGCGAGGGCGGCGAGCGACGCCGGGTGCTGATCCGAACCGGCAGCGAGGTGGCGTCGACGAAGGTGGCTGCTCGGCGAGGCGAGCGATAGCCAGATGTGCTTGCAGATCGCGCGGATCAGGTCGGCAGCAAGCACACCGGTGACTTTCCCGGTCGCGGCAAAGCAGGACCGCCAGCCGATCTCGCCAGAGGGCCCGACGATCGATCGCCAGAGGGCCCGACGATCGACGACGCCGCGATGCCCGGGATTGGCGAATCGCAGAACCAAGGCCGGGCTGACGCCGGTGCAGCCTGCGTAGTCTGGGGGTTGGCGGCGCAGGGCGCCCCGCCAACTACTTCTCGTCTTCCTCTCGGCTGACCGTGGTCGCCGCGCTCTGCACCACGTTGCGGAGGAACTCATACTGGGTCTTGACGAGTCGGTCGGCCATATCCATCGCGGCGTCCACGATTTCCCGCCGGCGGGATGGACGCTCGCCGTGTGGTAGCGCTGGCAACGCTTCGTCAACGACGTCGACGAACTTGCGAACCGCCTCGATCGCAGCTCGCGACCCGGACTCGAGCGACTTGAGCACATCGTCGGAGAGCTCGGAGCTCCGGTCGACTACCTCGCTCACCTGCTCCTGCCGTTTGCGCTCGAGCTCTTCCTGCTTGTGCTCCACCTCGTGGGCCTTCCGAGTGGCTGCGCCCTTGTGCGCCGCCGCGCTGCGCTGGGCTTTGGTTTCTGGCATTAGGACTGCTCCTCGCTCGGGGGACGTGCGTCCCGTTGACACGCATTCGCGGCAGCCTGAGGCAATTTCCCTGCTCGCGGGACAGCTCGTGGCCACCGTCGTGAGCGACCCTAGGCCAGCCGGCCGGCCGTGCCATCGGTAGAAAGCCCGGACGAGGTGGAGAGTGGCGAGCGCATGGGCGACGGGGTCCTGCTCGGATCTGGGAGTTCCGGGACGGCGGCTTCGCCGTCCGCGAAGATGTTCGGCCGGCGAAATCGCGGTGGGGTTTCCGTCGCTATCTCAGACGAGCCGGCCCGCCAGCGCCGCGCGCAGGCGGTCATGTGGGTGCTGCGTCTCGTCCCGCTCGGCAAGGAAAACGCGTGGTCACGGTCCGGCACACCGCATGACGGGACGCAGCACATGGAGCCTAAGCCGGATCCGTGTCGGATCGGGGTTTTGCCGCAGGGATCTCACGCACTCCTCCCGATGTGTGCCGGCGGCCAGGTTGGTGTAGTTGGAATCCCTGCTCCTAGTGGAAAGAGTAAGCATGGCGACCTTCGATCAGAACCAAACCCAGCTTGGTGTCGACGACAGAAAGCTCATCGACTTGGTCACGGCTGCACTGGTCGACCCCAACATTCACACCGATGCGCGGATGCGACTTTACGAGGACATCACCGAGGTAGTCCGGAATGCGCATCAGGATCTGCACGGCCCTGCCGTGGCCACGGGGGAGCGACAGCCGGTCAAGACGCACAAGCAGCCGCTTCCGACGAACACCGACGGTGTTCGGGATCTCCTCGCGGAGGTGCTCGTCGATCCGAACCTTCACACGGACACCCGGCTGCGGCTTTATGACGAGATCTCGAACCTCCTGCGCGACGCGAAAGTCCTGGCCTGAGCTTGGGGTGACGCCGCGTCCCGAGCCACAGCACCGGCTCTCTTGTAGTTATGCGGCCCCGCCGAGTGGACAAGGCGGAGTGCTTCTGCTCGGATCTATGAGGTCTGCTCCGGCTCTCGAGAGGCCTTTGCCTACGCGAACGCCGGTCGCCGGGTACGGGAAACTACGCATGACGGACGGCACTCTGTCCCGAAGCGCCTGACCCGGCCTCCCAATAGCGTGTTTCTAGTACTCGGAGGACGATCCGAAACGGTCGAACGTTGAGTGTGAGTGCTCGATTCAGCCAGGAGGATGATGATGTCTGGGTTCAAATACATCCGATTCTTCGAAGAGGTCGGTATCGCGGATGTCGAGCTGGTCGGCGGAAAGAATGCGTCGCTTGGCGAGATGTACCGCGAACTGTCGGACCAAGGCGTTCTCGTGCCGCATGGGTTCGCGATCACGGCTGATGCTTATCGGTACATGCTCGACGCAGCTGGTGCGATCGAGCGGCTCAAGACGACCCTCGAAGGTATGGACGAAACCGATGTCGCTGACCTGGCGCGTCGTGGGAAACGTGCTCGCGAGATCGTCTACGGCGCCGGACTGCCGGCTGACCTCGCCGCCGAGATACGCGCGTGCTACCGGCGCCTGCAGGACGAGTACGGAGAGGACGTCAGCCTGGCCGTCCGCAGCTCGGCGACGGCCGAGGATCTGCCCACGGCGAGCTTCGCCGGTCAACACGAGACCTATCTGAACATCAGGGGCGAGGAGAGCCTGTTGGACGCCTGCCGCCGGTGCTTCGCCAGCCTGTGGATGGACCGCGCGATCCACTACCGGATCGACCAGGGGTTCGACCACTTCGCGGTGGGGCTGTCGATCGGCGTGATGAAGATGGTGCGTTCCGATCTCGCCGCGTCCGGGGTGTTCTTCTCGCTCGATACCGAGTCGGGGTTCCGCGACGTTGTGTTCATCACGGGTGCTTACGGGCTCGGGGAGAACGTTGTGCAGGGCGCGGTCGATCCGGACGAGTTCTATGTCCACAAGCCGACATTCGAGCAGGGGCATCGGGCGGTGCTCAGGCGGCTGCTGGGCGACAAGGCGGTCAAGATGGTGTTCGTCGAGGGCGAGGTCAAGCAGACCGTTCGCAACATCCCCACACCGAAGGCCGATCGCGAGCGCTACTGCATCAACGACGAGGACGTGCTGGCGCTCTCGGACTATGCGATCAAGATCGAGCGCCACTACGGCCGCCCGATGGATATGGAGTGGGCAAAGGACGGCCTCGACGGCAAGCTCTACGTCGTGCAGGCCCGGCCCGAGACGGTCGCCTCGCAGCGTCAGCCGACCGTGCTGGAGAGCTACGCCTTCGACGGGGGCGATCGCGAGGTCCTCGCCGAGGGTCGCGCGGTGGGCGAGAAGATCGCTGCCGGCAAGGCTCACCTGATCAGCGACGTAGCGCATCTCCACGATTTCAAGCCAGGGGAGGTGTTGGTCGCCGACACCACGACGCCTGACTGGGAACCGGTAATGAAGACCGCTGCGGCTATCGTGACCAACAGGGGTGGACGCACCTGTCACGCCGCGATCATCTCTCGTGAGCTTGGCGTACCCGCGGTCGTCGGCACCGGCGATGGCACGACCACAGTGCCGGACGGCGAGATGGTCACTGTGTCCTGCGCCGAGGGGGACACCGGTCGGATCTACCACGGCGACGTAGCGTTCAACGTGGAGCGCACCGACGTGGGCGATATAAAGCGTCCGAAGACGAAGATCATGATCAACCTCGGCAACCCCGATCTCGCGTTCAAGACTTCGTTCCTGCCCAACGATGGAGTGGGCTTGGCACGGATGGAGTTCATCATCAGCGAGTCGATCAAGGCTCATCCGCTCGCCCTGGTGCATCCTGAACGGGTCTCGGACCCGGTCGCTCGGGAAGCAATCGAGCGACTCACCCGCCTATATCCGGACGGGGAGACATTCTTTGTCGAACGCCTGTCGGAGGGGATCGGCACGATCGCTGCGGCGTTCTGGCCCAAACCGGTCGTGGTGAGGATGTCGGATTTCAAGACCAACGAGTACGCCAGCCTCCTGGGCGGCGCCGACTTCGAGCCACACGAGGAGAATCCTATGATCGGCTTCCGGGGCGCCTCGCGCTACGCCCACCCGGCATACGTGGAGGGCTTCGCACTGGAATGCCGCGCGATGAAGCGCGTGCGGGAGGAGATGGGGTTCACAAATGTGATCCTGATGATTCCGTTCGTCCGCCGGGTAGAGGAGGCGGAGAAGGTAATGGCCCAGATGGCAACGCTCGGGCTGGAGCGCGGTGAGAACGGACTGCAGGTCTACGCGATGTGCGAGATTCCCAACAACGTGCTGTTGATCGACCGGTTCGCCGACAGCGTCGACGGCTTCTCGATCGGATCCAACGACCTCACGCAGTTGACTCTCGGCGTTGATCGGGATTCAGAGATCGTCGCGTTTGACTACGACGAGCGCGACGAGGGAGTCAAGCTGATGATCCGGATGGCAGTCGAGGGATGCGCGCGGAACAAGATCCACTCGGGACTGTGCGGGCAGGCACCGAGCGATTATCCCGACATGGCCGAGTACCTCGTGGAGCTCGGAATCGACTCGATCAGTCTCAACCCGGACACCGTGATCAAGACTACCCAGCGGATTCTGGGCTTGGAGAGCCGGCTCGGGATCGGGACCGACGGCTGGGCGCCGGCACGCGACCGAGGTCAACGAGTTGCAGCCCGATAGGCCGCGTCTTCCTCGTAGGACACCACGCATCACAACGTCGCGCTACTCCTCCCGCTTCCGAGTCCCGCACAAGAGTCTCAGCGACGCGCCTGCTATTGAGGAGACAGCAAGCCGGCCGGCCGGTCCCAGTGGCTGCCGCTCGGCCGTCAAAGCGATCACGTCGCCCCCAGCGAGTCGCCCGCTCTTGGTGCAATCCGATCGGGCCAGGCTGCGTCGGTCAACGGGTCCTGGGTACCCGCGCTGAGGCGAAAGCAGGACAAGCGCCCCGCGAGGGTGGCGTCCCTCAATCTGCCAAAGGTGCGCATCTCCGGCCGTCGACGCTCCCGCCGCCGTGACCGGCACACGCGGCCCCTCCTTTTTCCGCGATCCGGGAAGCCGCCGATGTGCTTGCTGCCGGCCCGACCTGCGCGACCTGCAAGCGCGCCTCGCTGTCGCTCGCGCGGGGGAGCAGCCACCGTCGTCGTCGCCCGCGTCGCTGATGCTCGGGATGAGTTTCGCTACTCCTGGTCGGGCGGCGTCTCGACCGTGCCGCTCTGCCACGATTGCGAGAGCGGGCTCGCCGGGCCGCTTGCCGACCACGTCCGGCCAGCTAACGCCGGCCGAGGTCGCAGTGGTCGTGCGAGGTGCTTGCTCATCGCGCGGATGCTCGGCGACCTGCAAACCATCGGCCGACTTGGGAGAGCATCAGCCGCCACCCCGGCGAGGATCTCTTGTGCTCATGAATGGAGCACATCGCCAGGAGCTGCGACAGTCCGACCGCGGCGTCGCTGACAGCTCCCGTGAGCCGGGATGCTGGACTGACGGACGGTAGCCGGACCCGATACGGAGAGCCCAGATCAGGCAATCGCGCGCAAGGCCCGGGGCGGCGAGGGCTGTGCAAGGCGTTCCGAGCAACCTGAATGAAGCCGACTCGCAGCGGACAGCGGGAGAACTGCACCGACGCGTAGGCAGCTTGCCCTCGTCACGTTGGCGGAAGTCCCGCTTGATAACGCCGCCCTCCGCCAGCATCGACGTCCCCGATGTGTGCGATCCGTACATCCGGATGACGCCCCGAAACGACAGGGCCGGTCGCTTCCCCAAAGCACGACGAGGAGGCAGCGGTCACGTTCCCGCCGATGCGCAAGGTCTGCCTATCTATGCACCGGTGCTGCGCGGGCGACGACGGCGCGGCCGGGGCGGCGCGGCAATCCGCGCTTTTCACGAAAGCGGCACATTCTCAAGGTCAGTCGATGAGCCCGAGCGCACGGGCCCGGGCGACAGCCTCGGCGCGACTGTGAACCCCGAGCTTTTGGTACAGGCGCCCGGCTCGGTCCTTCGCTGCCGAGCGGGAGATCCCCAGCTTGTCAGCGATCAGCGCGAAGGTCAACGGCGTCGGCAAGTAACGGAGGATCCGCGCCTCCGCCACGCTGATGGACGCTGCGCTCACCGTCGCGGCAGCTTCGGCGACGGCTTCGGCCGCGGCCTCATCGGCCGCCAGTACTGTCGTTTCACCTTCGGCGACGGCCTCGGCGGCCACTTCGTCAGCTGCCTGTACTGCCGCTTGGTCTTCGGCGATAGCCTCGGCGGCTGCTTCGTCGGCGACCAGCACTTCTGCAGCGTCCTGCGCGACGGCCTCGGCGGCCGCTTCGTCAGCTGCCTTTACTGCGGCTTCGTCTTCGGCGATAGCCTCGGCGGCTGCTTCGTCGGCGACCAGCACTTCTGCAGCGTCCTGCGCGACGGCCTCGGCGGCCGCTTCGTCAGCTGCCTTTACTGCGGCTTCGTCTTCGGCGATAGCCTCGGCGGCTGCTTCGTCGGCCGCGGCGATGATGAGATCGGCCGCGCCCAAAGCGTCAATAGCCTCGTGGGCTGCTTCCTCCTCGACGATGCCTGCGCGGATCAGCGCTCGGACGGCATCGACCGCCGCAGCGGCACGAATCGCTTCCGAAGCAGCGACCGCGTCGGCCGCTCGCGTCTCGGCCTGGATGGCTCGCAGCGTCGCGTCGGCTTCGGCGGCCTGCGCTGCCGCAATCACCTCCACCGCCTCCTCCATCGCCGCGACCTCGGCTCCAACAATCAACCCAGCCTCGGCGGTGAGGAAACCCTCGCCCACCAACTCGCCTCCGGTCTCTGCGATCGCATCGAATAGCGGCTGCGCCCAACCGTGCTCGATGAGGAGGAACGCGAGTGCCGTCCCAGGCAGCAGGGAATGCGCCAATGCCACTGCGTCAGTCGGATCAAAGCCCGACGAACCGCCCGCCGCCCGCTCCACCAGACCAGCGCCGCCCAAAGGCACGATCCTCGACAGCAGTACACCAAAGTCGTCATCGCCGATGACTGTGCGCTCGATCGTGCCGTCCTCTCGCTTCAAGACGAACAGCAGATCGAGCAGGCGCACAACTCCTCGCCCCTGTAACCGGTCGACCTCGGCCAACACCCGACCATGGAAGTCAGCGCCAGAACCAAAGCTCATGGCAATCACCTGCAAGGGACCCGGCATCTTTCGACCTCCAAGATGAACACAGCAACGGACACGAGGGCGAGAACGGCCACAGACTACAGCTGAGACGCACCTCCATCCGGAGCGCGGCGGGTCGGCTCGGGGCCGCGCTCCGCCGGCCAGGCCACCCGCGATCCGACAGCCCCGCCCCCGAGCCGACCGTGCCGCGATTGCTTCTTGCTCTCCGCGTCGCCTCGCGTCCCGCGATTGCGTTGGCGACGAAAAGCGAGTTGCTGTCGCGACCGCCCGGGCGATCGCATTGCCCCACGCGAGCGGTCGTCCGACGGTCGCGTCCGGACCCCGCTTTAATGCCCGGACGCGCCTGTCGGCCCAGAGGGCCGCGTCCTCCTTTTATCCCGACTGTCCGATTATGCCGACTGGGGTGGGTGTGATGCTCGTTTTCCCTGCATGGGGGCGGGTTGGTGTTGGCGGCGAGCGGGCGCGTCCGCGCGCGCACGATCTCAGACATTCGTTCGCGGGGCGAGACGCTCGCGCTCGACCGCGCCGAGGTCGATCTGGCCGACGGCGCGCTGCACGTCCGCGCCAACAAGCAGAACAAACACCGCGAGGTACCGCTGCACGACACCACCACCCAGGCGCTCCGGGACTACAGCCGCCTGCGCGACCGATCCCTGCCCAGGCCGACCTCGCCGGCGTTCTTCGTCTCCCCCCCAGGGCGGGCGGCTGACCGGCGGCGCGTTCAACGCGACATTCGTGGAGCTCATCCGCCGAGTCGGCCTGGGTCGATCGTGCTCAGGTAGCGGGCGAAGCCGCGCACCACCCCAAGCCGCCGGCGCCACGTGTACGGGTGCGCCGAGACCGACGTCGCCCACATCAGCGCCAGCTCGCTCGTGACGTGCTCGGAGCCCGCGCGCTCCATGAAGCTCACGAACTGCTCGAGCCTGCGTCCTGGTTCCTTGAGCTCGAACCCGAGCTGACGGCGGACGGCCAGATAGTCGTTCATCGCACAGCGCAGATCGGTCATGGCTCGCTCCCCGGCCACGGCCTCGCGAGCGCCCGGAGTCTGGCGCGGTCGACCTTGGCGTAGACCGCGGTCGTCTTGATCTCCCGGTGGCGCAACACCTGCGCGATCTCCGGAAGCGACGCGCCCTCGCGGAGCATCGCGGTCGCTGCCGTGTGCCGCAGGCGGTGCGCACCGACGCGCGGCACCCCAGCGCGCGCACACGCGTCCTTGACCACCCCACGGGCCACATCCCCACTGATCGGACCCGCCGGCGCGTTGACCTTCAAGAACAGCGCCCGACACTCACTCGGGCCGCGGCGGCGCAGATACGACACCAGCGCCTCGCCGACATCGACCGGCAACGGCAACCTGTCGTGGCGGTCTCGCTTCCCTCGGATCAGGATCTCGCCGCGCCGCCAATCCACATCCTCAAGCTCGATCGCGGCGACCTCCCCGGCGCGCAACCCGAGCCTCACCAGCAATAACAAGATCGCGTGATCCCGCCGGCCGACGGTCCGCCGCCTGTCGCAGCTCGCCAACAGCCTGGCGACCACCTCGGGCTCCAACCCGCGCGGCAGCGACCGGTCCCGCAGATCCGCGACCCCGGGCACCGCCCACACCAGCGGCGAGCCGATCAACCCCGTCACGTGCAGATACCGCAACAAGGGCCGCAACCTAGACACAAGACCCCTCGCGCCCGCGATGCTCAACCGCGGACACTCGCGCGCGAGAAACGTGCTCACGTCCGCAGCCGTCAACCGCTCGAGCTCAAGCCCGACCGGCCGTTGCTCAAGAAACACCCGCGCGATGCACTCGTACCGAACGACCGTCGAGCGCGCCAAGCCACGCTCGACCAGCAGATACTCGCGATAGCCCTCAAGCAACACCTCCACCAGCCCGTCCGCGACTACCGGCACCGGCGGCGGAACCGCCCCGACCTCGCGTAGATACACAAGCGGCAACGCAACACACCGCGGCGAGACCCAGGACTTCAACCCAGCCCGACGCCGCGCCGCCACGAACAGCTCAGCGCGCGCTTCATCCAAGTCCTCGGCGCCCAGCCCCTCGCGCTCGAGCCAGCCGCTCAGAACCGCGAACAGACACAACCGCTGTGGTGCGGTGCTCGCGAGGAAGCGTGCGGTGGCCGTCGGCCCAGGGTCGCAACACCGGGCTTCCGAACGGCTGACTTCCTTGTGGTGGTCGACCTGCGTGTATCGGCGTATCCGTCTTCACGAAACCTGTATGCGGGTGCCGAGTTTCTACACAAGCTCTCCACAGGACCTGCCGATGATTTGGTTGTGGAAGCAGAATGGGAGCAGAGGCCGGTCTTCCCGGTGGGATGGCGCCGGCGCCGATCGAGCCTCGAGGATCGCCTGATCGCTCGGATGCTCGCGCCGTGGCTGGACGGTGAGCTCGCCCGCGGGCTGGGGACATCGCTCTCGGAGGCTCACGCTGCCCGGGCTGAGCAACTGACCACCAAGCACACTCGGCGCGCGATGGCAGTTTCGCTCGACAGGCTGGTCGATCGGGCAGAGAATCCCAGGCGGGGATTCTTGACTTGGGTCGTCCAGCCGTGCCCGGAGCAGGTACTGGAGGCGGTGCCGTTGATCGTGTCGATCCGGTCGCGTCTGCGCTCGACAGAGCCATTGAACGCGGCGGCGGTTGCCCGCCTCAAGAAGCTCCTGAGTGACCGCGCGGGCCCGTGCTACGTACGCTGCGAGCCGAACGCGCTAACCGCGGCGCTCCGGGACGTTTCGGAGGCGCTCGAAGCCGAGCACTGAAGTCCAGCACCGCGTTGTCGGCTTCGAATCTTGCCAGAGCTCGATCGCACCTCGAGAGCAGAGAAGCTTGTCGGCAACACCTCCGGGCGCTACGCCCCGCCGGGGAGGCCGACTCCCGCCGCGAGCAGAAGATCGTCTTCTACTCCTTCACCGAAATCGGACGGCAGCTGCTCGACGCGCATCTCGACCTCGCCGAGGCCAGGCAATGAGCGGTCCGCGCCGACTCGAGGACGTAGCCGGCAGCGCCTACACCATCTTCATCGCGCGAACGATCGGCGGTTCTTCGTCCACGACAAGCACGCGCAGTGCGTTCGTCGTCGGCGACTGCCGCGGGATGATCAGTCCCGTCTGTTCGGGGGTTCCAGTGCGGCAGCGGCGGCACGCAGGCGACTGCCCAGAGCGCCGGGTTCATCGGGGTGGTAGAGCGGGCTGGTCGGCTCGGTGAGGAGCTGGCTGAGCATTGCCATGCCGCGTGCGGTGACGGCCTCGGTGCCTTGTAGGCGGCGGACGAGAACGTCGATCACGGGGCGCGCCGCGAGCACCTCTCGCCGGTCCGGCGCCACCGCCGCGGTGAACCGGACACCGGCGGCGCTTGCTCTGCGCAGGACCCTTGCCAGCCCGTGGGCGATGCTCGCGCGGCTCCGCCGCCGGGTGATCCTTCGGGCGCGTAGCGCGAGTGCTTCGGAGCCTCGCGGCATGATGCCAGTGGCGAGCTCGTGGTCCAGACTGGCGGCCTGCCAGCGCGCGATCACCGCGACGCTAAGGCGACGCCAACAGACCGCCAGCGGACGCATCGGAAGCCACGAGGAAGCGGGACGTGTCCGAGGTGCAGCCTCGTGTCGGCTCGGAGCGACCGGACCCGGACCTGCCGGATTTTCGGTGAGAGACACCTCGATCCGAATGCTGGCCGTAGGATCGTCAACGCTGCGCTAAGAAGCTGACGACGCGTATTCAGAAACTGTGAAGATCGGCGTTCGAGCGCCCAGCCGGGGGTATCGTTGGTCGTGGCGAGCCGGGAAGTCTGGTCGGCGTGGGAGTGTCATGCGGCCGCCCGACCCGATCCGATCACCAACGAGCTCGCGACGCTGGGCGGGAACGGTTCGACGCCGATTGCTCTTGGCGGGGCGGTCAATCGAGCGGACCGCACAATCCGCCGACACGGTCCTTGGACGGACCCATCCGCTCACCCAGGCCATCAACGCTGTCGGGTGCGGCGCCAGGCAGTGGTGGACGTGCGCGGCCGTCCTCACCGGAGCCGTCATCGCCAGCGTCGAACGCCACCCCTGGGCGTTGGCCGTGGCGGTCAGCGCCGGACTCGTCCTGCTGACCCTCACCATCGTGATGTTTGCGCTGTGGCAGCGAGTGCGCGACGAGGTGATTCGCCTGATCGCCGACGGCCGCGAGGAGCTCCCAATCTCGGTCGTGCAGCGCCAGCGCGAACGCCTGCTGCGTCGCAGAACGAAACAGGTCCTCGCCCGGACGCTCGAGACGATGCTCCGGCAGGCACTGAGCCCTCCCAGGATCATGACGAGGGGCTCACGTCCGCTGTTCAGCGTCCGAGTCATCGTCAGCGTCGCGCCTGAGCTACGTGCGGTGATCAGCCTGCTCCAACCAGAGAACGCGAGCGCCCGAGGCGTGGCTCTGATCGAGCGGCTAATCGCCTATGGCGACTCACCGCTTTACGCTCGCGAAGCCAGTGTCCTTCGCGACGAGCTCCGCCGCATACAAAGCGCGCTCGAGGAATAAGCCGGATAACCATCAGGTGGAAGAACCTTCTCGGGCGGCACCTCCGGTGCCCGTCCTACCGAAGCTGCGTGGCCGTTCCCGGGAGCCCACGATTCGCGAGGCGATGGATGCAGGGCTACCGGTCCGCGTGCCGTGGGGCCACGTGCGTGCTTCACGCCTTACGGGTCACGCCTGCGCGCGTGCTGCCTAGATCGGCTGTCCGCGGGGCCGCTTCCTCGAGGTGTTCGATGCCGGTCCAGCCGCGCTGCGGGCACTCCGGGGCAAGCCTGACCTCGGGCGGACGCCCGGCGTGGAGGGGCGCGCGCTCTGCTGGCCGACGGCTTGGTTGACGTCAACTTCGGCGTGACAGAGCGCGCGGCGCCCCTGGGCCAGAAGTCACGCTGCGTACCGGGACCAACTACGGAGCGAGGACCGCAGTGCTTCGGGATGGCTACGTGGCGACGATCGATTAGCGTTCGTCATCCCGATGACATACGTAAGCGACCAGGCTGCTCAGGAACGGCCGTCCGGATCGGCGGCGCACCGCGGAGATTCTGCTGCCGGTGAAGCGAGCTTGGAGATGGTGTCGTCCTATTTCGACGTCGCCGCTGAGCGCCTCGGCCTGCCTGACCGGGTGCGCAACGTCTTGCTCACTCCCGAGCGCGAGGTGCAGGTGAAGGCGACCGTCCGGCGTCGCGACGCGGAGACGGAGGTATTCACCGGGTTCCGCGTGCAGCACAACAGCGCTCGCGGGCCGTACAAAGGCGGGATCCGCTACCACGAACAGGTCGACATGGACGAGGTGCGCGCGCTGGCCGCGCTGATGACCTGGAAAACAGCAATCGTCGACGTTCCGTTCGGCGGTGCCAAGGGCGGCATCAACTGCCCGGCCGAACAGTTCACGGAGGAGGAGCTCGAACTGGTCACGCGAGCGTTCGTGGACAGGATCGGCGATGTCCTCGGCCCGATGCGCGACATACCTGCCCCCGACGTCAACACCAACGCTCAGGTAATGGCGTGGCTGATGGACGAGTACGGCAAGTTGCACGGCGACACTCCGGCGGTGGTCACGGGCAAGCCCGTATCGCTCGGCGGCTCTCTCGGGAGACAGTCCGCAACGGGCCGTGGCGTCGTCTACAGCTACCACGAGGCCGCGCGTGAGGTGGGCGTTGCTGCCGACGCCACACGCGTCGTTATTCAGGGATTCGGAAACGTCGGGTCGTGGGCGGCGCAGCTGATGACCGAGCAGGGATGCAAGGTGGTGGCAGTCTCGAACTCGAGCGGGGCGATCCACTGTCCAGCTGGGCTTAACCCCAGCTCCGTGCTGCTGCATATGGCGGACGGCGGCGAGCTGGTTGAGTACCGGGACGCGGCCGATGGCCACGGCGTCGAAACGATACGTCCCGACGAGCTCCTCGCGCTCGAATGCGATGTCCTGATTCCGGCTGCGCTTGGCGGCGCCATCCACTCCGACAACGCAGACTCGATTCGTGCGCGGATCGTCATCGAGGGCGCCAACAATCCCACGACTCCGGATGCCGACGCGATCCTGAACGGAAACGGAGTGCTTGTGATCCCCGATGTGCTCGCCAACGCCGGCGGCGTGATCGTCTCCTACTTCGAGTGGGCGCAGAACCTCCAGCACTTCAGCTGGGACGAGAATGAGGTCAGGGAGCGACTCGCGGCTCGCATGCGCCGCGCATACCGTGAGGTTCACGACCGCGCCCACGCCGGCGGGGTCACCATGCGCGTCGCCGCCTATGAACTCGGCATCGAGCGCGTGATCGAAGCCGGCCGCCTGCGCGGGCACCGTGGATACGCGTAGCGCCCTGTCCCCCACCCGGAAGACCACGTCTCACCCAAGCAGCGTCGATCGCGCACGTGTTCAACGACCGCGCCCCCGCTCGTGACGATCTCAACGGCGCGATCCTGCCGGCGCGGAGTTCCCTCCCGAGGCCAAAGCAGGTGCGCGACGATCGATCGGTGGCTCGATCAGCGGTCACGGTCTGCAGCCAATCGTGGCGGAGGGCCAGAACTACTGAAAGGGCCTCCCACGAGTCCTTCGAAGCGTCGAGATCGTGAGCTGTTCCGTCACCGCCCACGTATCGGAACGGGCCCTCGAACCTGATGATTGCGTCGATGCCTCCGTCACCGTGGGTGACGATGTCGATCGGATACGCGAAGCTGATCTGAAGGACCACTCGAAGCCCGAAGGGACGGATCCCAAGGACCGCTGCTGATCATTCGCGGTTGCCCTCCAGGTGGCCCCGTGCTGCCTACTGCAGCGCGTCCAGCGCGATGCCGAGCCGTGCCGAGATTCTGTGGACGGTGTCCGTGCTCGGATTGGCGTCGTCAACCTCCAACTCCGCGATCTGCGCCGTCGTCATGCCGAGTAGGCCAGCCAATTCCTGCTGCGAGAGGTCGTGCTCGGCGCGGTAGTGAACCATTGCAACGGCGGCGGCGCGTCCAAGCGCGGTGCGCTCCCACTCGGCCCGGAACCCCGGGTCGAGGCGAAGCTGTTCAGTGATCAGCTCGTCGTTCGTTCGTAGCGATGTGTTGCGGGCGAGCAGCGCCTGCATAGCCCCAGCGTGGGCCTCCCGCTCTCTCCTGGTCGTGAGCAGCAGCTCCCTTGCCCTGTCATCTGCTGCCTTCCCGCCCATGAGCGGAGCGTACCGCCGCATCGCGTACCTGCAACACGGATCTAACCCGCGCGCTTGATCGCGGACGCGCTCCGCGATTCCGTGCCGCTACGACCCGGTGCTTGACGAATTCGCTTCGTCGGCGGAAGCTCCGCGGTCATCCTCATCTGTCTCCAGGTAGAAGAGAGTCTGCGGTAGCTTCGGCAGTGTGCCGGGCGCCGGAATGTTGGACGGCTTCCGCGACGGCGGCTGGCCTTGAGGATTCGTGGTAGCCACAGTCATGAGGCTAGCGCTGCTGCCAGCGCCAGTCCACCTGTTTCGATCACGAGCGCGGCGAGCGCGAGGCCGAGCAGGCGTTCGAGACGGCGGACCGTCTTTGTGTTCCGGTTCCTGCGTTGTTCAAACATCTCGGCTAGCGCGAGGTCGACAGCGGGCTGGTCGGTGAGGTCGTCCCTCCACAGCTCGCGATACGTGGCCCCGGCCCCACGGGATCATCGAGGAGCCCGAAGTGTGGGGCGTGCAAGGCCTCGGACCCTCTGGGATCACGCTCCGGCTCGTGGCAAAGACCAAGCCACTTGAGCAGTGGCGGGTCACCCGGGTGATGCGGGAGCGCATCAAGGCCGAGCTCGATCGCGAGGAGATCGAAGGCCCGATGCCCGCACCCTGGAACTCGCCCGAGGCGGCGGGCTCATCGCACGCCCTCACCCGGTGAGGCGGGCCTAGCCTGACGGCGCGACGCGCGGGGAGCGAACGGTCGGCGAAAAACGCGGACCGTAACTATCCCTCGGGGCCTGCGCAGCGTTACGGATGCACCTGCGCAGGCAACGGTGCGACTCTGACATTGCGGTAGGACAACACCGGACAGCATCGGCAGGAAAGGAAGCTGATCCATGGCCACGCGCAACGTCGGAACGCTGCCGGCTCCGAGACACGGTCGTCACGCGCCACGCCGCGACCGGCCAGGGGTCAGGGGCCGAGCCACCGGGATGCTGTTGGCCGCGATGCTGATCGTGGTGGCGGTCGCGTCGCTGGTCGTCGTGCTCACTCCGACCGCGCAGCGACATCCGGCGCGGCCGACTCCCCAACCCCTCGTCACCCCGCGTCCCCCACCGCTCACGCCGCTCCGGGCCGAGCTGACGCTCCCGGCCGGCGTCCAATGGACCCGCGTGCCGCCATCCTTCCTCGGACTCTCGACCGAGTACCGGGCGCTGCCCGACTGGACGCGCCGAATCCCGGTGGCGACTCGCGTTCTATCCCTTCTGCACGTCCCGGGAGATCCACCGCTGGTACTGCGCATCGGCGGCGACTCATCCAGCGAAGCGTTGTGGGAGCCGGATCTGGGGGATGTCCCGGATTGGGCGGTCGCACTTACGCCGGAATGGCTGGCGGGCACGCGCGCGCTCGTGCGGACCTCGGGCGTGGTCCTGATCCTCGACCTCAATCTGTTGACGGCGTCGCCCGCCCTGGGCGCCGAGTGGGCGCGAGCCGCTGAGGCGGCGCTGCCCGCCGGGAGCATCATCGGCTTCGAGATCGGCAACGAGCCCGACCTCTACAACCGCCGGATCTGGCTGGCAATCGTGTCCGGGACGACCCTCGCCGCCGTCGATCTCCCGCCCTCTCTGTCGGCCGGCGACTACGCCCGTGACTTCCGCGCGTATGCACGAGCGCTGGCCACGAGCGCGCCAGGCGTGGCACTACTTGGACCCGCGATCGCCAATCCGTCGCACCACATCCAGTGGATTGAGGCGTTGCTCACCGGACCCCATCCCGGCCTGAGGGCGGTCACCGCGCATCGATATCCGTATTCCGGGTGCGCGGCGCCCGGCTCGGCAAGCTATCCGACGATCGCGCGGCTGCTGAGCGAGGCGGCGACCGCCGGCATCGCCAGGTCGATCGAGCCCGCCGTCGATTTGGCCCATCGGGCGGGGCTTCCGTTCCGCCTCACCGAGCTCAACTCTGTGAACTGCGGCGGTCTGCCCGGCGTGAGCGACACGTTCGGCACCGCCCTGTGGGCGCCCGACGCCCTGTTCGAGCTGCTCCGGGCCGGAGCCGATGCGGTCGACGTCCATGTCCGTCCCGGCACGGTGAACGAGGCGTTCTCGCTCACCGGCCGCGGCCTGTCCGCCAGGCCCCTGCTCTACGGCCTGACCCTGTTCGCGAGGACGCTGGCCCCGCGCTCGGTGCTGGCGCCGGTCCGGGTTCAGGGCAGCCACTCGCTGCGCCTGAAGGCCTGGGCGGTCCGACTCCGTTCCGGCGCGCTGCACGTGCTGCTGATCAACAAGGGCGCGGAGGCGGTCAGAGCATCCCTGCGCCTCCGGGGCTTCGGACCCGCCTCGGTCGAGCGCCTGACCGCTCCGTCGGTGGACTCGCGCACAGGCACGACCCTCGACGGCCAGTATCTGAGCGCGGCCGGTCGGTGGCTGGGCTCGCGTTCGACCACGCGGATCTTCCCGGGCACCGCCGGTTACGAAGTGACGGTGCCGCGGTTCAGCGCCGCGCTGCTCGTGGCATCCCCGATCCGGAGGGCAACCG
This sequence comes from uncultured Solirubrobacterales bacterium, assembly GCA_963701945.1. Classification (GTDB taxonomy): domain Bacteria; phylum Actinomycetota; class Thermoleophilia; order Solirubrobacterales; family Solirubrobacteraceae; genus Palsa-465. The sequence continues at coordinate 264,409 of CAVPBV010000012.1, forward strand.
GGGGAGCTCCCCTCTAGGGTCGATCGCGGCGAGCCGCCACCGGGTCCGCGAGCGCGACGATCTGCAGGTCGACGTCGGGCAGCGCGCTCATCAGCTCGAGGGGTAGGCGGCGGTGCGCGAGCTGCCCCAGGTGCGTCCTTCGCCTCGGCCGGCCGATCACGAGGTAGGTGGCGGCGCGCTCCCGCGCCACCCGCGCGGTGGCACCGACGAGGTCCTCGGAACGGCGCACCACGAGCGTGCCGCCGAGCGTGCGGACCAGCCGGCTGAGCGCGTCGACGTCCTCACCGCTGGCGACGGGACCATCCTCGCTCTGTACCCAGAGCACGTCGAACGGGGCGTGGAGGCGCTCGGCGGTCCGGAACGCGTGGTAGACCGTCGGGCGCATCCACGGGTCCGGCGTGGTCAGCGCCAGCACCCGGGCGGGAGCATCGGCCGGTCGATGCGAGGCCAGCAGGACCGGACGCGGCGCCGGCTCGGCGCCGGCCGAGCTCGGCTGCTCGTCCCGAGGGCCCTGCTCGGCCTCGTGGGCGACCTCAAGCAGCGAGATCTCGCGCAGGGTCGCGAGCGTGTGGGGCCGGAAGAATGCGCGCTCGGCGACCTCGTCCGATCGATCGACGTACACCTTCCCTGCTTTCAGTCGCTCGATCAGTAACGCGGGCGTCACGTCCACCAGCACCACGTCGTCCGCCGCATGCAGAACTCGATCCGGAAGCGTCTCTCTCACCGGGATGCCCGTGGACCTGCCGATCTGCCCGGCCAGCGACTGGACGTGCTGAACGTTGACCGTCGAGTAGACGTCGATCCCCGAAGCGCGGACCTGGTCGACGTCCTGGTGCCGTTTGGAGTTCTCGCACCCCGGTATGTTCGTGTGGGCCAGCTCGTCGATCAGGCACAGCTCCGGCCGCCGCCGCAGGATCGCCGGGAGGTCCATCTCCTCGAGCACCGCTCCGCGGTACTCCAGGCGCCGTCGCGGCACCGTCTCCAGCCCCTCGGCCTGCGACAGCGTCTCGGCCCGACCGTGTGACTCGAGATAGCCGATCACTACGTCTCGGCCGCGATCCTTCTCCTCGTGCGCTTCCTCGAGCATCTGGTAGGTCTTGCCGACCCCCGGGGCCATGCCCAGGAAAATCTTGTGCGCCCCGCGTGGAGCCATGGCCTCACGATTGCACGCCCGGCGGGTGGTATGTTCGCCCGATGGACCGTGATGACGCGCGCCGGCTCGCGAACGCGTTGCGGGACCAGCTCTGGTCGACGGCCAGCGATGAGCTCCTCCAACGGATCGGCGACCGCGGCGGGATCAACGTTGGGCTGAACCCGCCTGACGAGGTCGAGGACGAGGAGCTGGTAGAGGTGGTGTGGCGCGCGATTCGCGCCGCCGGGCTGGCATACAACAAGTAGCGCCGCCGCCGGTCTCGAGGGACACGCGCCCGCCATGGCTCGGTATTTCGCCAGCGCCACCAACCGGGGCAAACACCGATGAATGCCCGCGCGTGGGCTGCCACCGTGGAGCTTGTGCGGAGACCTCCGTACAGCCGTCATCCGCTGGCGCCCGCGTTCGCGCTGCTGCTGGCCGTGTTCGCTGCGCTGCTGGTCGCGCTGTTCGCACTCGACGCGTTCGGCTACGCCTACCGCCGCATCGGGATCGGGCAGGCGGCACTGCTGACCCTGATCTGGCTGTCGCTCGTCGGCGGCTTCGTGAACGTCCCCGTGGCCAGGCTGCGAGGCCGGGAGACGGTGGGGGTCGGCGAGATCCGGGTGTTCGGCGTCCGCTACCGCGTGCCGGTGGTCAGCCGCCAGCCGGGCACGATCGTCGCGGTCAACCTCGGCGGCGCTGTGATCCCCACCGGGCTATCGCTGTACCTGCTGGCCAAGGACGGCATCTGGTGGCAGGCGGCGAGCGCTGTGACGTTCGTCGCCGTGCTCGTGCACGCGTTCGCCCGGCCGGTCCGTGGACTTGGGATCGCCGTTCCGGCGCTTGTCCCGCCGCTGCTGGCCGCGGGCGCCGGGGTGCTCGTGTCGGCTACCGCGCCGGCGGCGGTCGCGTACATCGCCGGTACCCTCGGCACGCTGATCGGAGCCGATCTGCTGAACCTCCCCAGGCTCCGGGACCTCGGAGCGGGGGTCGCGTCGATCGGTGGCGCCGGCACGTTCGACGGCGTGTTCCTCAGCGGAATCATCGCCGTGCTGCTCGTGGGTCTTAGATGACCGAGCCATAGCGTCACTCACGCCGTCACATGATCGGGCTCGAGTGGGCGCTGACGGGCCGGTGAGTCCCGCCCCCGCGCCGTTCGGAGAGGTCGGCTCAGGGCGGTGTCCTCTTGCTTTGCCGGTGCTCGCTCACCGTCGGCGCTTCCTTGTCCGCAAGCGCGTGACGCTCAGATTCGAGGGCATCTTTGATCGGCGAGCGCGTGCCGGTCGACTGCGGGTAACTGCGCGAACGCGTCGCTTGCGCGTCGATGGTCCGAGCTGAACGAGCGCGATCGCCGAATCTCGCGGCCGCTCGACCGCGCCGATCAGGTGATGCTGAGGCCTGGTCGCCGTCAGTGGTGGGATTGGAGGTTTCGTCCGGAGTTGGTGGAGCTGACGGCCGCGACGGCAGCACGACCAGCGCGAGAAAGACGCCGCCGAGCACCACGCCGGCGCCGATCTCGAGCGCCAGGTTCATGCCGCTCATGAACGCCGCGCGAGCGGCCGTTGCGAGTGCGGTGCCGAGCAGCCCACCGGCGTGTTTTGCGACTTGAAGGGCCGCGCCGAGCGACCCTAGGGCAGTCTGCCCGACCGTGGCAGGCAGGACGCGCATCGCGGCGCTCGCGCCCAGCAGATGCTGGTAGCGGGTCGCCATAATGCTGCCGAGGATCGCGACCCCGAGGGCGCCGCCGATGTTGAGAAACGTACCGTTGGTTGCCGATCCAACTCCGGTGTGCTCGAGCGGCAACGTCCCCATCAGCGAGCCGGTCGATGCCGGCATCACCAGTCCTGCGCCGACACCGATCATGATCGCTCCGACTACCACGCCGGAATAGGTGGTCGTCACCGTCGCACCTGAGATCTGCCACAGGCCGCCGGCCACGATCGCCAGCCCGAGCGCGACCGTCAGCTTCGTGCCGAGGCGGCGAACAACGACGGCTGACAGCGGGGCGACGACGGCGATCGCGCCCGCTGCGGGGAGCATGCGGATCCCGGCCTGCAGCGCGCTATAGCCGAGTTGGAACTGCAGGAACTGGGTCAGCACGAACAGCATCCCCATCAAAGCGAACGTCATCGTCGCCGTGCTCACGATCGCTCCGGAGAACCCCGCCTGTCGGAAGAACCGCAGCTTCAGCATCGGGTGCGAGCTGCGGGACTCCCAGCCAACGAACGCCGCAAGGGTGAGAATGGCGCCGGCGCCGGTGCCGAGCACCTGAGCAGAGGCCCAGCCGTGCACCGGAGCCTCGATCACGGCCCACAGTAAGAGCCCGAGGCCGACGATCGACAGCAGCGAGCCAACGAGGTCGAGTCGCTGGGCGTGCTCGTTGCGCGAGTTCGGCACGAACGGGATTCCGGCGGCCACGCCGAGGAGCGCGATCGGGACGTTGATCAGGAACACCGAGCCCCAGGCGAAATGCGCCAGCAGCAGGCCGCCGACGATCGGGCCGAGAGCGACGCCGGCGCCCGTCGTACCGGCCCAGATACCCAGCGCCCGCTGCCGTTCGCCGCGATCGGTGAAGGTATTGGTGATGATTGCAAGCGTCGCCGGCATGATCAATGTCGCGCCGAGGCCCATGCTCGCCCGGGCTGCGATCAGCATCCCCGAGGAGTTCGACAACGCCGCCCATGTCGAACACGTGGCGAACACGACCAGTCCAACCAGGAAGGTTCGCTTGCGCCCAACTCGGTCGGCCAAGCTTCCCGACACCAGCATCAGGCCGCCGAACACGAGCACGTAGGCGTCGACGATCCATTGCAACTCGCTGTCGCTGGCGTGGAGGTCGCGCACCAGAGTCGGGAGCGCCACGTTCAGCACAGTGTTGTCGAGCGAGACGATCAGCAGCGGCAGGCAAAGCACCGCGAGCGTCAGCAAGGCGAGCCGCTGCGTTGTTGCCTTCGCTACGCCGAGCCAGGCGAGCAGATCACGCTGATCTCCTACGCGCCGTTCGAACATCCGTCGGTGTGGAGAGAGGTCGGGCCTGTCTACATTCACGCCGCGCGATGCGAGGGCTATACGCCCACCGGCCGGCTGCCCGAACAGCTGGCCACCGGTCCCCGCGTCCTGCGTACCTATCGCGCCGACGACACGATGAACTACGAACACAACACAGTCGTCACGGACGAGGCCGATCTCCAGCCGATCATCGAGCGTCTGCTCAGCAAACCCGACGTCACGACGGTACACGTGCGCGCCCTGGCGCCGCAGTGCTTCCTGTCCGCCATCGCCGCTGACTGACGACGCTTCGAGTCGACGATGGTGGGGAGGCATCCGAGAGTACTGCTCTGTCGCCGACACGGGTCTGGTCGCGGCGCTGCCGCTCTCGCTGTCCGACAGGCCGAAGCGGAAAATCAGATCGCCGACGCCGTGAAGCTCGACGCGACCGATCGTTCGTGAGGGAGCACGTGTCTCAGACGGCTGAGACTCCTTTCTGCGTGTAGCTCATTGCGGAAGCGTGGTAGTTGCTACCCGGGGGCGCCCGAGCAGCATTTTGTCTTTCAGCGAGCGTGGTCAGGCAGCCGCCGGGCGTAGCCCTCGTGCCTTTGCGATTGCGGCAAGCACCGGGAGGACGACCCGCTGGACAGGGATCGGAGGCTGCGCACCCCAGCTGTCCGCACGTCCGGCGCGCAGCACGGCGGCCAGTTGCGGCAGCGTGAATCCATCCTGTGAGTCCAACTGCCCGGACGCCAGTAACTCGCCCAGCGTTCCGAAGAGCACGTGGACGCCCGGCGTCGCCGGGCTCACGTGGTGGCGCATGACTGCCGGGGCGGCACTCTCGTTCCAGGGATCGACGTGCACGACACCACGCGGCACCTGCACCCTCTCGCCGACGGAGAGGAGACGCGGTTCTTCTTTGCCCACTTGGATTCTGAGCTCGCCGTCGACCGCTTCGTAGCTCTTCAGCCAGTCACGATGCAGGTGCGCCCCGGCCTTCCCACTCCCCGGCCGCAACACACGCTCTATCACCGCTCGCTCTGGCGACAGCTCGACCACGCGGACCACCGATCGCCCGTCTGGGCTTGTCCATTCTTGGCCGGCAACTAGCATGCGCTTCACCCCACTTCCTTGTGCTGGCCTCCCGACCGCCCTTATTTGACGCACGAACCTACCCCACCCACGGTCCGTTCGGCAAGCACCTAACGATCGCGTTGGACGCTTCCCCCTCGATCGACCAGTAGCAGCTCTCCTGCGCTGACCAGACTTCTCACCTTGTCGCCATTCGGGCAGTCTCGACTCGGCTGCCGCTTCCCGCCGGATCCAGCAGCAGCCCGACGAGCGGAAGCGAGCCTTGGCACGGGCAGCCTGGCTCCGGAGGCCGCCTTGACACGTAGACGGATCTGGAGCCCGCCCGCTGGTCCTGCTCTCGGCGATGCACGAGCCCCGCGTTTGTGGGCGACCACCGCCTGCCTCACTCCGACCCCGGGACCCGGCCTCGGCGCTGCGCCGAGACTCGCTTGCCGCGCGAAGGAGGTTCGCCAATGCAGACGGCAAGAGGCCCGTCGCGGAACGGAAGCAGGGCCGTGCCGCGAGCGAGCTGATGGTCGATGATCGCTGCGGCGGTCTTGGCGGGCTAGAGGCGGTCGAAGCGTCCGCGGGAGGTGAGCGGCGTGCTCTGGGCTACTTCGGGGAGGTATTCGTCGAGGAACACCCGGGCGACGAGTTCCTGGCGTGAGGCGACGCCGACCTTCTCGTAGAGGCTCTTGGTGTGGTCCTCGACTGTGTGCGGAGAGAGGACCAGCGACGCGGCGATCTCGGAGCGGGAGAGTCCACGTGCGAGGAGTGTGGCGACCTCGCGCTCGCGGGCGGTGGCGCCGAATGCCTCCAGGCGGACGGTTGCCGAGCGGGCAGCGCTGGCGCGCTCGATCACGATCGCCACGCGACCGTCAGACGCGCTGCCCGGGCGGGACGCGTGAAGCGTCACCCAGCCATCGTCGCCCGGCACCGTGACGACGTTCGCGCCTCCCTGGGCCGCGTGGGGAGCGCTACGAACGAACCCCGCAAGCGATAGCACCGCGGCGGGCATGTCGTCGTCGCTGTAGGGGATGTCGCTGGCGGCGATCGAAGCGAGCAGTTCCCGGGCCGGGGGCGTGATCATCTCGACCTCGTCGCCGGGGCCGAGGACGACGAGGCCGGGCGCCTCGAGCCCATTGATGCGCCGAGCGGCGTCGAAGCGCAGCGAAGTGCGGATCCCGCGCGCGACCGCCCCGGTGATCGCGGCGAGGGCGTCGGCGTCCTGCTGCTGAAACGGGCCGCTCGAGGCGCGGCGGGCGATGTGAACAGCGCCCCACACCCGACCGCGGATCACGAACGCGGCACGGAGCTCATGCGGGATGTCGGAGGGCAGCAGGAGATCTCGGTAGCGCGGGCTGCTCTCGGGTTTGCCGCGGGTGGCGTGCTCGAGAATCCCGACCGGCACCCGCCGGCCGGTGAGCCCGGCGAACGTGTTGACGTCCTCGATCATGTACTCGCTGCGAATGATCAGCTCGCCCGCACCTGGTGTCTGCTCCGGGGTGTAGATCCCGCGGCCGATCAGCTCCGCCGGGTCGTCGCTGGTCAAAAGACGCGTGTGCGGGTCAAGCGTGTGCCAGCAGCTCGCGTCGTTGTCGACCACCGTCCGCACCCGCGGAGCGAGCTCGGCGAAGAACTCCTTGCGCGGCAATCCCCTGGACGCGAGGAGATCGATCTCGTCGATCAGCGCTTCGACGGAGCGTGCCATCGCCAAAGTCTCCCACCGAGGTGCAAGAAAGATCCCCGCGCGCGGGGGATGGTCGCGCGGTGCCGCGCGGAGCATGCTGCCCACATGACAACTCTCACCCCCATCGCACAGCAGCCCGGCACCGGCGAGCACCTCTGGTTCTTCGGCGGGCTCACCACGATCAAGGCAGCCGGCGACGGCGCCATGGTCACCGAGCAGACCGCCCCGCGGGGAAGCGGCTCGCCGCTCCACGTCCACCACAACGAGGACGAATGGTTCTACGTCCTTGAAGGTGAGCTCACGGTCTGGGTTGACGGCGAGACCCATGTCGCACCGGCCGGCTCGTTCGTCCTCGGGCCGCGCGACATCCCGCACACGTTCATCGTGAGCTCCGAGCTGGCGCGGTTCCTCCTGGTCACCGAGCCGGGCAACTTCGCAGGCTTCGTCCGCGCGCTGGCCGAACCCGCCCCCGGCCCGGAGCTACCGCCCGGCCCTCCGACACCGCCCGACATGGAGCTGGTGATGAAGACGGCCGCCGAGTACGGCCTCGAGATCCTCGGCCCCCCCGGGATCCCCGCCTGACCTCTCACAGTCACCCCAACTCAGAAAGAAACCCCATGACGACTCAAACGCTTGAGCTTGACGATCTCGCCCGAACCCGCGACGCGCACGTCGCTGCCCTGAACGCCAACGACGCAGACGGATGGGTGGCATGCTTCGCGCCCGGCGCCGTCCAGATGCCGCCCAACGACCCCGCCAACGTCGGCACCGCGAACATCCACGCTTGGTCCGCGGGCATGCTTGCCGCCTTCAACGCCGAGTTCGCCCTCGACGTCGAAGAGACCCAGTTGGCTGGCGACAACTGGGCGTTCGAGCGCGGCGCATACGACATCACCCTCACCCCGAAGACCGGCGGGCCACCGATCCGCGATACCGGCAAGTACATCACGATCTACACCCGCGCAAACGACGGCCAATGCCTCATCGCCCGGGACATCTGGAACAGCAACAACCAGCCGAGCCCTCACAGTTGATCACCCGTCACGCGCACGCCGACGCGCCGAACACGGGCGCGCCGGCGTCGCCACGACAGTGGCCGGACGACCGCTCCGGGACACTGCAGCCACGCGCCGCCATCATCGGCAAACACCCAACCGAACACAAAGCAGCACCCGCCGCCCGCGAATTATGAGACCCCGTAATCGCCAATATCGAGACGCGCAGCGCTCGGGCCGCGGATGCCGACGAGCTCGGAGTTGCGCTCTGCCATGAACTCGGGTGCGACGCCGGCGCCGACTCCGCGGTCACGAAGGTGCTTGCGGATCGCCTGACTCGTGACGGGCAGCAAGCACTCCGCCGCTGTCGCTCTCATAGTCCGAGCGGGCACCAGCCCGAGCCCGCCAATCTCTTCCCCGATGGACGACAGCCGGAAGCGCTCAATCGTGATTCGAGACACGACGCGACTTCCGGATCCGCGGAAAGCGACCATGGTCCGCCTTGGATCTAACCGCGGCGCCGAGCATCGTCTCGGAGTACCACCGGTGACTATCCAGCACCTTCGGTAGCCGTCGACTGCAACCGCTATCGTCGCCCGGCGATGCCCGCGGGTGATCGTGTGCGTGAACGGCACAAGGCTGCTGCGCTCGCGCGCCACTACCGCGACGAGGAGGGCCTCTCGATCGCCGAGATAGCCCGCAGGCTGGGTCGCGCAGAAGCGACGGTGAAGGCCTACCTGTACGACCCGTCTTACGCTAACAAAGGGCACTACACAAGCCTCTGCGCGACGTGCGCCGTGTAGCGCGCGCCCCGCGCAGAAAGCCGACCCGGGCCTCAGCAGGACAGAACACACGCCGCCATGGCGTGGCGGCGCCAGCCCGACGCCCATCCCGCCCGGCGCTCGAGCGCACGCCAACGTTGGTGGATGGGGCGGGAGCGCTCCGTCTGCGGCGGTGGCTTGAATACCGGTGTTCACGCAACACCACTTGAGGAGGAACAGCCGTGGCGCTGACCCAGTCCCAGATGGTCGCCGCGGTCGCGGACCGCGCCGATATGAGCAAAGCCGATGCCAAGCGGGCACTGGACGCGCTCGACGAGATCGTCCTCGAGGAGCTCGGGAATGCCCAGAAGGTTCGACTCGGCGGGCTCGTTCAGCTGACCGTGCGCGTCAAGCCCGCCACCAAGAAGCGCCCCGGACGCAATCCCGCGACCGGTGAGGAGATCACGATCGCGGCCAAGCCGGCGAGCGTCGATGTCCGAGCGCGTCCGTTGGCAAAGGCCAAGGCGGCGCTTCCGTCGGTGCAGAAGGCGCGCCGGCGGCTCGCGGCGTCAAATGGACGCGGCTCGCGGTAGCGCCCGCTCGCCTCATCAAGCGGACGAACGCCAAGCCCGACAAAGGTCGCTTGCCTCGATCTGCCGCGGTGAGGGATGGCGGTCGTCGCGGCCGGCCTTTTCTTTGCGCAGTGTGGCTGTCCAGCACTTCGGTAGCCACGCCGTAGCCATGTCGAGGTCCCACGCACCCGGCCGCAACAATCGTGGGCTCCTCGCTGGCGACGGCATCGAAGGAGACAGTTCAGTCGCTCCCGCAATGCAGTGAGAATTCGAGAGTCGCCGGCATCTCTTCCGGCTGTCGTCCAACCGGGAAGAGATCGGAGCGCTCGAGCTGGCGCCTGCTCGGTCACGAGAGCGGCAGCGCCGCGGTGCTTGCTGCCCGGCACGAGTCCGGCGATCGGCAAGCGCCTCAACGGCACCAGCCTCGCACCCGAGTTCACGCCGAAGCACAACTCCGAGCTGAGCGACGACCGCGGCCGGAGACCCCACGACGCGGTGCGTCTCGAGATTGGCGAATCGGAGGTGCGCGGCGCCGCGCGGGCCGAGACTCGCTTTCACTCCGCACGGGTATCACGAGCGTGGTGCCATGGCTGGTTGTGTCCGTGAGCGGCCACGCGGACCCGAATCAACGTCCGTTCTTGACGGCTGCTCCGCCTGCAAGAGCAGCAGCGTCGTCGCCGGCGCACGGCGGAGACAAGACTGCTCTTGCAGCGTGGATCCCGAAGTCGCGCGTGTATGGCCCTTGCCATCGAGCTCGGCACGTATGCATAGGCAGAGGTAGGCGTCGGCGACGCGCGCGCACGCTGGTGCGTGTCGTCCGCAGCGGGACTGAGATCTCGGCTGGTCCGTTCTTGCGCAGCTCGTGGCCGAGCGTTAGTCCAACCTCAGGACCTGGACACCCGCACGGGATGTGGGGTCATCATAAGCCGACGCCTGACGCCGAGCAAGACGCCGCCGGGTTCCGGGCCGAGCCGAGAACTCACATGCTGGGTGGGAGCACGTGAGCTGCCGGAATCGCGGGCGTCCTCCGCTCGCGTGGCCCCATCTGTCCGATTGCGGAGCCCGCGACAGCAGCGTGGGAGTCGACGTGGTGGCTGCTTCGCATCAGAGGGAGCACGCCGACAACGATGGGCGACGCGGCTGCTCGGTCACTGAGCGAGGAGTCCGTCGATGTCAGCGCGGAGTTGTTTCTGCTCGTCCGAAGCGGGCACGTCATCGCGACTCCCTGACTAGCGCTCGCGCAGAGCAACCAGGCGCCAGGGGTCCCTCGTCTCCGCGCGCAGACAGCGTCCCCGCCGGCTCAGGCGGCTGTAGCCGTGAGAAAGGCGGGTGCCGGCTGACGACTTTGCCCGAGGACCACCGTCGGGTAGGCGAACCTTCGCTTCGGGACCGCACGTCAGTGCCCCCGGTTGGTCCTGAGGGCGGACTGGATCAACAAGCGTCTCGGGACCATGCCACAACGTTCGATCGGATCCCGCGGCTCGGAGACGGACCGATCTCAGCGGGGGGCGACGCCGCCGTCGACAGCGGTGATCGGAAGCTCTACCCGCAAGCTGGTCCCGGCACTGAGGGGGCTGTGGAGGAAGATCCGGCCGCCGAGCGCCTCCACGCGGTCCTTGAGGCCAACGAGGCCGGTGCCGCGGCTGAAATCGGCACCGCCGGCGCCGTCGTCGTGGACGGCGACGCGCAGGACAGCGTCTGTGGCGTCGGCCTCGACGGCGACCGTGAACGCCGAGGCGCGGGCATGCTTGGTCGCGTTGGTCAGCGCTTCGGAGACGACAAAGTAGGCCGCGATCTCGACCGGCTCAGGGAGACGGCCCGCGGTGCGCACGTCGAGTTCGACCGGGACCGCGGAGCGGCGGGCGAGTGCTTTCAGCGCAGGCCCCAGTCCGCCTTCGGCGAGGATGGGCGGGTGAATGCCGCGTGCGAGCTCGCGCAGATCATCGAGAGCGGTATTGAGTCCGGTCGTGACGCTGTCCAGCTCCCGGGCGAGATCGGGCGGCGCGGCCGCCTGCGCCTCGCGCAGCTGCAGCGCCAGCGAGACCAGCCGCTGCTGGGCGCCGTCGTGCAGGTTGCGCTCGAGGCGCTGGCGCGTCTGGTCGGCGGTGGCGACGATCCGCGCGCGCGAGGTGATGAGCTCGACCCGACTGTCGGCGTTCGCGACGGCCGTGGCGACGAGCTCGGTGAACTGCACCAGGCGCTCCTCGCTATCGGGCGGAATCACACGCTCCCCGGCCCAGCTGGCGAGCATCACACCCCACACACGACCCTCCACAGCGACGGGCGCTCCGACGGAACCACGGTAGCCCAGTCTGCGCAGCGTGTCCGACATCGGGCCCGAGGCGTCCTCGTAGACTTCAACGCGCGCCGGCCCGCCCGTGCTTTGCACCTGTGCGGCCGCCGTGCCGGCGTCGAGCAACACGCGGTCGCCGATATCAACCACGGGCGGGAGCGTGCTGTCGACAGCGAGCAGCGTCGCGCTGCCGTCGCTCTCGAAGCGAAGCAGCGAGCTCGTGTCGAGATCCAGCACCCGCCTGGCCTCAGTTGCCACCGCTTCGAACAGCTCACCGGCAGGCACACCTCGCGCGACGAGCGTAGCCAAACGCCGCAAAGCGGCCTGCTCGTCGGCCATCCGGCGGAACTGGGCGTATACCTGGGCGTTGTCCAGAGACACGGCGAGTTGGCCGGCGATGAGTCTGATCGCATCAAGCCGCTCGGTGGTGAACGCCGCGCGGATCAGGCGGTTCTCCAGCAGTAGCACCGCCCGCAACGTGCCGCGGCTGAGGATGGGCAGGGCCAGCAGCGAGCAACCGCTGATGTCCGTGAAGTAGGGGTCGCTGGCGAAGCGGTCATCGCGGGTGACATCCTCCACGACGAGTGGTTCACGGACGCGCTGGGCGTATCGCAGCACCGACATCGGCACCAGGGAGTCGTGCCCGCGTCCGCTGATCGAGATGTTGGCGCCGTCGGTGCCCGCTCCGGGCAGCAGCCAGCATTCTCGGTCCTCGTTCCAAAGCAGCAGGTGTACGCCGGTGGCGCCGGTCATCCCGCTCAGCACCTCGACGACGCGAGTGTGCAGCCGGTCGATGTCCGTCTCCGAGCTCAGGACCTGCGACGCCGACAGAATCCCAAGCAGGTCGATCGTTCCGGTCGTCACGGGCCGACGATGGGCAGGATCATCGGGCTGGTCGACGCCGTGCTGGCCGGAGGAAGTATCTGTATGGGGTCGCACGGTCGGGTACGCCCAGTCGAGCTGGGCGACCTTCGCCGCGGCGCCCCAGGCGAGGTACTCGGCGCGGGCGTGGGCGAGGAGCTCGTAGCCGGCCTGCTCGACACCATGGGCCAGGTAGAAGCGGGCGGCGCGTTCGGCAATCAGGGCTCGGTGCCAGGGCCGCTCACGGTGGGCGACCTCGCTTACGGCGGCGTCAAAGGCGATCACTGCGGCTCGGAAATCGCCGAGCGCCCACGCCCGCTCTGCTTCTAGCAGCCGCAGCAGGTGCAGGAAGTTGTCCGGCGCGTCCGCGGCGCGGGCGGCGAGCCAACCTGTCACCTCCTCCAGCTCAGGCATCCAACCTTCATGCTCGTCGCCGTGGCCACTACGGGCCTCCTCGGCAAGGGCCAGCCCGCGCAGCAGCCGAGCCGGAACGGCCAAGTAGCTGCCCATGACCGCGGGGAGCAACGGCATCGCCGCTTTGGTATGTGTCGCTAGACCGGCCGAATCGCCGAAGATGGCGGCGGCCGTGGCACGGCTGAGATGAGCGGCAAACAATGCCAAGGGGTTGTCGGAGTATCTGTCGAGGGGAACCGTCTCGCCAGGCGCTGCAGTTGCGCGTCCGCCGCGCAGCACGGAAATCAGCCACCGATGGGAATCGAGCGCTTGGCCGGTCAACTCGTTGCCGGTACGGCGCGTAAAGGCCAGCCCCGCCTCGACCTCGGCGACGTAGACGTCCAGTGTTGGCGCGCAGTCGAGCAGGTAGGGCACGCTGGGGTAGTAGGTGCTGCCTGCGTACGCCAGGTCGCCCATTGCACTCAGTCCTTCCCGGGCCCGTTGAGCTTCCTGAAGTGCACGTTCGATGGGCTCGAACCAGCAGGCCAAGAGGGCGAACACGAAGCGCGCCAGCGAGGTATCGGGTGCGTAGCCGGCGGCCTCGCCCGATGCCAGGATCCGCCGCACCGCTCGGTAACCGCCAACGTGGTCGCCGCGCAGCGCTATCAAGGCGAAGGCGGCCGCGCTCGCTGGGCCCACGAGGCTACGAGCCGGTCCGTGCTCGCGCCAGATCCGCAGCGCTTCCAGACTCACCCACGCATGCACGGAGCCGTCGGCGGCGTGGGCCGCCGCCAAGGCCGCGTTAAGCAGGCGCGCACCTGCCTGCAGACTCAGGTCGCTTATCTCCGGCTGGGCCAGCCCACCTGCGGCTTCAGTCTGATCGAGCCACCGGTACAGAGCTTGGAATTGCTGATCAATCTCGGCAGCAAGCCGGTCCGTTGCCGGGACGGCGAGGCCCAGCTCGCGAAGCGACTCCAGGCAGAGTCCGACCGCGTCGGTAAAGCGCTTGCGGTGGGTGAGGCTGTGCACCTGAACGGAGGTCGCGTCGGCACGTTCTAGAGCCGTTGTCGACAGCCTTTCGATAGTCCGGTATTCCTCGTCGGCCTCCTCGAGGCGCCCCAGGCTGTAGAGCGCGGCGTGGCGGCGGGTGTGCAGCTCGATGAGAGTGGGCGTGTCAGCCGGGTCGACGAGCTGCAGCGCGGCGACCGAGAGCGCGTTCACGAGCGCGTAGTCGCCGGTCAGGGCGGCCTGTTCGGCCGCGCGTCGAAGGAGCGCGATCACCAGGCTTCGCTCCGCGGCTTCATCGACCGCGTCAATGACCGGAAGGTACTGCTCGGCCGCGGCCGCGAACAGCTCCGGCGCCTCAGCAAGCCGCCGCGCCATCGCCAGCTGCAGGGCGCGTCGTCGCTGACCGTCCAGCCCGCGCAGGATCACCTCGCGAGTTCGATCATGGCGAAACCGCACCACCTCATGCGCCCCCGGCTCTAGCACGAGAAGCCCCTCGTCGAGAGCAGGTGCGAGCAACTCTTCCACCACGCTCGCCGCGTCGCCCGTCGCCGCCTGAAGCATGCTGAGCTCAGCGCTTCCGCCCAGAGCCGCCATTGCCTCGAGCAAGTGCCGAGAGGTCGCCGGCATCGCCTCAACCCGCGCCGCCACTAGCGTCGCGACCTCAGATTTGCCCAGGCGTGCACGCACGGCCGCCTCGTCCCATCGCCACCCTTCCGGTGTCGCGGTCAGCACGCCGTCGCGGCGCAGTGCGTTGACCAGTTCCACCGTCTCAAACGGGTTGCCGGACGAGTGCGGTTCGATCAGCGGGACGAGATCCGCCGCTGTGGCTGGGTCCACACGCAGCATCTCCGCGACCATTGTGACGAGACTAGGGGTGGTCAGATTGGCCAGCCGTACCTGTGTTACTCCGGCCTGTTCGGGCCATCGGGACAGCAGCGCCGCCAGCGACTCTGCCGCATCGTCGCCCTCGCGGTACGCACCGACGAGGAACAGGCCGTCGATCTGGTCTTCGCTCAGCACCAGGTCGACGACACCGAGCGGAGTGCGCCCCGCCCACTGCAGGTCATCGAGGAACAGCACCACCGGCCGCTTCCTTGAGGCGACCGCGCGCAGCACCTGCCCGGCGGTTCGCTGTGCCCGGACCTGGGCGGTAAGCGGATCGCCCGGTTCGGGCTCCACAGCCAGCAGCGCCGCGAATTCCGGCACTGCCGCGGTCAGCAGGCCCGCGTTAGAACCCACGGCGTCCAAGATCCGCTGGCGGACATCGGTGAGCTGATCGTCCGGCTCCGCCAGCAACCGCCGACCCAACGAGCGAAACGCTTGATTCACTGCGTCGAACTCGAGATCGCGCCGATACTGATCGAACTTTCCGGCCACGAACCAGCCATTCCTATCGGTAACCATCGGCCGCAGCTCATCGACCAACGCCGTCTTACCCACCCCTGCCGCGCCGCTGACCAGCACCCCGCGAGACCCGCCCGTCAGCGCGTCCACGAAAGTCGCCTGAAGCGCCCCAACCTCGTCATCGCGACCAACCAGCCGCGACGGCGCCAGCAACCGCAACGGAAAATCACGCTCACCAATGCGAACCGGAGCCTCTTCCGCACGCGCGCGAGCGTCCCGCAACCGCTCCAGGTCATAGGCCGCGCCTTCCGCCGTCTGGTACCGGTTCTCCGGCTCCTTCTCCAGCAGATGCATTACGATCTCTGACAACGGAATGGGTACGGCCCGGTTCAGCTCCACCGGTGGCAAAGCCACGCGTGCCAAATGATCATGGGTGAGCCGCAACGGATCCCCGGAACCGAACGGTGGCTCGCCCGTCGCCAGCTCATACAGCGTCGCTCCCAACGCGTACAGATCGGCACGCTGGTCCACCGAACGTCCGGTACGCCCGGTCTGCTCGGGCGCGAGATACGCGAGCGTCCCTAGTATCTCCCTGTGGTGCGTGAACTCGGGGCGAATCTCAGCCAACGACGTCGCCAAGGAGAAGTCCACTAAGCACGGGGCGCCGTCGCGCGAGATCACGATGTTCCCCGGCGTGATGTCGCCGTGCATCACCCCTCGGCTGTGCAGCCCCGCCACCACCCGAGCCAAACTCACGGCCAGCCCGATCAGCTCGTTGACTGCCAGCGGCTTCGCCACCCCCGCAAGACTCCGGCCAGCAACATCCTCCATCACGATCGACCCCGGTGACCGCGGCGCCTCCACCAGCTGCGCGACCCCCACCACACCGCGCAGCCGCTCTAGCATCGCGACCTCATGCCCCAGCCGGCGTTCCGCGTCCGGTCCCAGCGGCTCCTTCAGGATCACCGCGCGCCCAGAAAAGAACAGCCGAGTCACACGCGTCCGTTCGCTCTCGTGGACTATCTCAGTCGAGCGGGCCGATCTCCGTCCGGCGGCGCTCCTATTCCCATCCGACACGTTCACACCGCTACCCACCTCAGTGGTCGCAGTCTCGCCGAGTCGCTCGCGTAAATAGCGAACGGCGACTCCACGATACCGCGGGTGCCGATCAGGAGCGCCGCACGGGCCGCCTTCTGCGCCCGGGTGAAGGAGGGACGCCAGCGGCCGAGGCGGCACTACCGCTTTCCACCGAGGGGAGCCAGGCGGCCGGCATGACCGCTTGAGGCGTGATCCAACGGCGTGCCGTGGCTCCCGCCGGCAGGCGGATGATCACGGCGGCCGTCCTGCTCTGCCTGCGGCACGAGCATCGCGAGCGCGACGCCGCCTTCCCCGCTCCGCACGGGCGGCAGGGACGTGGTTGAGGCCCGCTGGAACGATAGGCGCGAGGATGCGTTGTCGGTTGCGTCCGCGTAGAAGCAGGCCCAATCGGGGTTCCCCACCGAGGTTCGCCGACACTTGTCGGTCGGAGTGCCGAGAATGCTTGGCTGGAGCTTTCGTGCGGCTGACGCATCCGCGAAACAGATGACACCTACACACGAGCAGCCGGATCCGCCCCCTGCCAAGCGTCGGACTCGTGCGCCGGCCGGGTCGAAGGCGAGGCTCAGCTGGTTGGCGATGGCGTTGCTGACCCTGGGGGCGGTGGGAGATCTCGGCGCCACGCCCGCGACGGCCGTCCTAGGTCTCGCCTCGGTGGTGGTCTACGTCCTGCCCGCGATCGTGTTCCTCCTGCCGGTGTCGCTCGTGTCGGCCGAGCTCGCCTCGGGCTGGAAGGGCGGCATCTACAACTGGGTGTCAGAGGGGATCTCTCCCAGGATGGGGTTCGTCGCTATTTGGTGTCAGTTCGCCCAGACGACCTTCTACTACCCGGCAGTACTCGCTTACGTCGCGAGCACGCTCGCGTACGTGTTCGCGCCGAGCTTGGCGCACAGCGGCCTCTACACGAGCGTGGTGATCATTGTCCTGTTCTGGGCGGCGGTGCTCGTCTCCGCCAGAGGAGTACTTGCCACCGGCAGGCTGGCGTCGTACGGGATCCTCATCGGAACGCTGGTCCCGGGCCTGCTTCTCGTCCTCCTGGCCGCGATCTACCTCCTGCAGGGCAACGCCTCCGCGGCGCCGCTCAACGCCCACCACGTGCTCCCGGCGTGGAACGGACTGACGAGCATCGTGCTCGTCGTCAACAGCTTCTTCCTCTACGCCGGGGTTGAGGTCAACGCCGTCCACGTGGATGAGCTGCGGGATGCCCCGCGCGAGTTCCCCAAAGCGACCCTCGTGGCCGTGATCCTGATTCTGCTCGTCTTCATCTTCCCGACGCTCGCGATCTCGGTCACCGTCCCCGCGGCGCACATCAGCTTCACCGCCGGTGTCATGCAGGCGTTCAAAAGCCTGCTCGATCACTTCGGTCTGAGCGTGCTCACGCCGATCATCGCCGTCGGGCTGGCGGTCGCCTCGGTGAGTGGCCTGCTTGACTGGCTCACCGGTCCCTCGACCGGCTTGTTGGACATCGCTCGCGAGCGCGGCTACCTGCCGCGCTACTTCCAACAGCTCAACTCAAACGGCGTCCAACTTCACATACTCCTCGCCCAAGGAATCGTCATTACGCTGATCGGACTGCTTTACGCCGTGGTGCCGGAAGTGTCACGCGCGTACTGGGTGTTCGCTGCCCTGGCGACAGAGGTCTACCTGATCATGTACGTCCTTATGTTCGTCGCGGCGATCAACCTACGTCGGCGAGAGCCCGAGCACCAGCGTGGCTACCGGGCACCCGCCCTTGTGGCGATCTGCGTGGTTGGGACGCTCGCCTCCGCGGCCGCCTGCCTGATCGGCCTGCTCCCGCCGAGCCAGCTTGGACACATAGGCGCGCTGCCATACCTCCTGGCGCTGCTTGCCGCGACCCTCCTCGTCGGCCTCCTCCCGCCGCTCCTGCTCTACAAGCTACGCCGGTCCGACTGGAAGACCGCTGCCTGAGGCGAGGAGGAGGGCAGCAGTACTCAGACGAACGAGCCGTCGATTGCCGCGACCTGCTTCCACGCCACGACGGCCATCCCACGTCCGCGTCCGCGCCAGACCTGCAGGCGGGGAGGCGGGCATTCCCGACGCCAACGGGGGTAGCGCCGTCGCACGAAGGAGGGCTCGCGCCCTAGACGGAGCTCGCCTACCTCGCCCCGCACCGCGGCGCCTCGACTTGTGCGGACCTAACAACGACCGAGGTAGCTGAGTCCGGGCGGTGGAGCATCGCTCGACCAGCCATTGCGTAAGCCCGGGGCGACCGGGATATCGCCCTTGGACCGGACGACACGCAGCAGCGCCCGCGCGCCACGCCGGTGCACAACTTCTGCCTACGCACGGCCCATGCTGGCAACGACATCGACCGCGCCGACCAGTGCTTTTGCTTTGTCGCCATTGCGGCCACGGATCCCAGACTTCTGGTTTAGGCGTGAAGCAGCCACGCTCGGCTCGGCGCGCTGCGACCGCCCACAGACGCGCTTTGGCGCTTGGGATGCGCATCCCGGCCTCCACGACGAGCGACCTGGATTGCCCGGCGAGCGCGACGGCCGCCGGTGCGGTGCCGGCAGTCGAAGTCGACGCATTTGCAGGGCGCCACGTCCTTATAGGATCGCTGCATGCTGGACGAGGGGAGCAAGTTCGGCGCGCGCGTCGCGCGACGCCTGAGCGAGGAGATGATCGTGTGGCTGACGACCGTCACGCCGTCCGGTGCGCCGCTCCCGAGGCCGGTGGGCTTCCTGTGGGACGGCGCCGACAACGTCTCCATCTACAGCCAGCCTGGCGCACGAATCCACAACATCGAGCGCAACCCGAAGGTCACGTTGAACTTTGACGGCGATGGTCGGGGTGGCGACATCGTCGTCCTGTCCGGCACGGCTGAGGTCGACGAATCCGAGCCGAGCGCCGCCGAGAACACCGCATGGATGACCAAGTACGCCACCGAGTGGGAGCACTCGGGGATGACAGCTGAATCGTTCGCGCAGCGCTTCAGTGTCCCCGTGAGGATTCGCATCCTCGCCGTGCACGGGCGCTGAGCGACCAGCGACCCCTGCTAACCCATCAGAGCCCTGCTCAGGCATCCAAACGAGCAGCGCCGCGGCGCCTGACAAGCGCATGCTTCGCACGGAAGGCAGAGACGAGCTGAGGCGAGCTCGTGCTGCGCTCAGCGGCCGGACTTGCCTGTTAGGAGCGGGTAGATGATTGTGCGCAGTACCCGTTGGACGTAGCTGCGGTCGGGGAACTCGCCGGTCACCATTCGCACTAGGTTGAGGCCGATGATGATGTCGGGGATCAGTTCGAGGTCCTGGTCGGCGGGGATCTCTCCGCGCGCGACGGCTCGCTCGAGCACCTCGCCGATCACGCGGCGCGGTCGTTGGAGGAGCTGGGTTGAGAACGCGGCTTTGAGTTCCGGGTCGCGGTTGGCCGCGGTCGCGAGACCGTGGAAGACGGCGATCTGCTGTTTGGCGGCGTCGTCGAATTCGGGGACGGCTTGGATCATCGCGTCCAGGTCACCGCGCAACGAGCCGGTGTCCGGCGCTTCGATGGGGGCTTGCGCTTCGCGCCAGGCGAGGATCGCGTCGATGACGAGCGCGGCCTTGGACGGCCAGCGGCGGTACAGCGCTCCTTTGCCGGCGTGGGCGCGGGCGGCGATCTCGTCCATGCTGAGGCGGTCGTAGCCGAGTTCGGCCAGGCCGTCGAGCGCGGCCTGCAGGATCGCCGCGTCACGGGTGGGGTCCAGCGGGCGCCCGCCCCGGTGGGCGGGTCGTTGCTCGGCGGTGTGCTTGACAGACGGCATTCAACAACTAGGATACGGAACGGTTCCGTACTATATCTCTCGTGGGTGTTATGTCGCAGACGATGATCGAAGTCGACGCGGTCAGCAAGCGCTTCGGCAAGACGCAGGCGCTTGACGCCGTTCACCTGGCCGCCGAGAAGGGCCGTGTGCTGGCGCTGTTGGGACCGAACGGCTCCGGGAAGACCACGCTGGTGCGGATCCTGACGACGCTGCTGACGCCCGATAGCGGCAGCGCCCGGGTCGCCGGCTATGACGTCGTCACCGAAGCCGGACTGCTGCGTGGCGCGATCGGCCTCGCCGGTCAGTACGCGGCCGTCGATGAGTTGTTGACCGGCCGCGAGAACCTAGAGCTGGTCGGACTGTGGTACCACCTGGAGAAGCGCGAGTACCGCCGCCGCGCTAGGGAGGTGCTCGAGCGCTTCGCGTTGACCGACGCCGCCGACCGGCTCGTGAAGACGTACTCGGGTGGGATGCGCCGGCGGCTGGATATCGGCGCCAGCCTGATCGCCCGGCCGCCGGTCCTGTTCCTGGATGAGCCCACCACCGGACTTGACCCAAGGACCCGCAATCAGGTGTGGGAGTTCATCGAGGAGCTGGTCGCCGAGGGAACCACGGTGCTTTTGACCACCCAGTACATGGAGGAGGCAGAGCGCCTCGCGCAGCGGATCGTCGTGATCGATGAGGGTCGCGTGATCGCGCACGGGACAGGTGAGCAGCTCAAGCAGCAGATGGGCGGCGACACGCTCGAAGCACGCGTCAGCGACGCGGCTGACCTGGCGCGGGCCGACGCGCTGCTGGCTGACGTCGCCGGCGGCCGGCCGCGTGTCGATCCCGATCAGCGGCTGGTCAGCATCCCGACCACCGGCGGGACGAGGTTGTTGATCGAGGCGGGCCGCCGCTTCGAGGGGGCAGAGATCGCGCTCGATGATCTCGGGATCCGGCACCCGTCGCTTGACGACGTGTTCCTCGCGCTGACGGGCGCTCCTGCGGCCGCCGGCGACGGCGACGGGCAACCCGCGCCAGAGGTGACCGCATCGTGACCGCTTCGCGACCGATCGTCCCGCGCGCGGCGGCTGCGATCACACCGGTACTGGCGCTGCGTGACATCGGCGGCGTCGCGAAACGGAACCTGCTGCGGATCGCTCGGACCCCGCAGATGCTCTTGATCGGCGCCTTGCAGCCGGCGATGCTGCTCGTCCTGTTCCGCTATGTGCTCGGTGGCGCGATCCATGTCCCCGGCGGGCATTACGTCGACTACGTCGTCCCAGCCGTATTCCTCGAAGCGGTTCTGATCGGTGGCATGACCACCTCGATCGGACTCGCGCAAGACCTCCACAGCGGGATCATCGACCGTTTCCGCAGTCTGCCGATGGCCCGCTCCGCGGTGCTCGCCGGCCGCACGCTCGCCGACATCAGTCGCAGCCTCGTGTCGCTCGCGATCATGATCGGCCTCGGGCTGCTCGTCGGCTTCCGCTTTCACAACGACACCGGCTCGATCATCGCCGGGATCGCGCTGGTCATCGCGTTCGGTTACGCCTTCTCATGGGTCTACGCGACCATCGGCCTGGCCACCAAAGACCCCGAAACCGCGCAGGTCGCCGGCGTCCTGCCGTTCTTCATCCTGATGTTCGCCTCCAACGCGATCGTCCCCGTGTCAACGATGCCGAACTGGCTGCAGGGGTTCGCCCGCAACCAGCCCCTCAGCGTCACCGTCGCCGCCGTCCGCGCGCTGCTCGAGGGCGGCCCCGCCGGACAATGGGTCTGGAGATCACTCGCGTGGTCAGCCGGAATGACCTTCGTGTTCCTGATCGTCGCCCTGCGCCTCTACCGCAACGCCACCACATAACGCGACACGGTTAGCGCCAGCTGCCCGTCTGAGCCAGACACTCACCCGCCTGGATCCCACACTTGCCGCTCGCCTCCTGGTCACCGCGTCGGCATCGGGGCTCGTGGCCGTAGCTCCTGTGGCTATATCGGCGTGCCGAAACTAGCCGATGGGTCGTGAGCCGGGGAGCCGCTTCCGCGTTGTGCTCCTGGACGGCTCCCGTTCGGTGTGCTGGGCGGCGCCGGGAGGGCGCCGCCGAGGTCTGTCTATGAACGGACGCTGTCGACGCGTTTAGGACAAGATGGCCGCGCGGACCGAGTCGATCAGCTGTTCGGAGAGCGTCCACAACCTTTCGGCGTTGGCGGGGTTGAGCGCGTATGGCTGGTAGTGGCCGCGGAGCTGCCCGTGTGGGTTGTAGTGGCCGCCGAGCGGTTGATCGGCGTGTAGGAGCGGTGTCGCGATCGCGCAGTCCTCGAGGTATTTGCCGCTGACGCCGTCAAGTTCAGGTGCGACGGCCGCCCAGATCGTCGTCGCAGCCCCCTGCTCCAGCGTCTTCCAGCCTTCACGCAGATCGTTGCCCTCGGCGTCGATCCACCCGCGCGCTCGAAACTCGTCCTGGGTGAGGTGGCGCATCAGCCCGCTTCGGATCGCGCCGGGCATGACCGCGTTGGCGGTCAGGTGGGGGCCGGCGTAGCGGGCGCTGAAGCCGACCGCGAACAGCGCGTTGGCGGTCTTTGACTGGCCGTATGCCTCTGCCGGTTCATACGGGCGGCGGTCGTAATTGGGATCCTCGTAGTGGATGTCGCTGCGGCGGTGCGCGGAGGAGGAGAGGCAGATCACGCGGGCATCGCCGGTCGCCTGGAGGCTCGGCAGCAGTCCGATGGTCAACGCGAAGTGCGCGAGGTGGTTGATCGCGAGATGGGACTCGAGCCCGTCCCCGGTTCGCCTTTGCGGGGGCGTCATCACGGCGGCGTTGTTGATCAGGATGTGCAGCGGCTTGCCGGTCGCCACGTGCTTGCGCGCCCACGTGTCGACCGACTCCAGCGAGCCGAGATCAAGCGCACGGAAGACGATCTGCTCGTTGCCGGTGTTGGCCTGCAGGCGGGCGACGGCCTGCGGTCCCTTGACCGGGTCGCGGCCAGCGATCACGACGCGAGCGCCCGCGCTGGCGAGCGCTCTGGCGGTCTCGTAGCCGATGCCGGAGTAGCCGCCGGTCACGATCGCCTCTTTGCCGGTCAACTCGTGGCCTGCGATCACCTGCGCCGTGGTCAGCTGCGCGCGGTCGGTCATCGCGCCATCCATCCGCCGAAGTGGCGGTGCAGGAACGGGAGCGCGACCCAGACCATCACGGCCACCATCACCGGAACGACGAGCGCGAACTGCTCAGCTCGGGCGAGGTGCCGCAGGATTGGATCGGCGACCGTCTCCAGCGTCGTGATGATCGGATAGATCACGAGCGTCAACAGCAGCCACAGCTTGCGCGGCCTCGGCCGGCCGGCCGCGGGCGGCTCCGTCGCGCGGACGGCCGGCGCGCTTGGGTGTCGTGGGAGTGTCGTCATGGCGGCGATCATCGCGGCGGCCAGCGAGGACTTGAAGAACCGGCCGGTGCCTAGCAGTAACCCGGCCAGGCAGGGCTCGCCGCCGGGGTCCACAATGGGCGCATGGTCGACAGTGGCGTAGAGCTCGGCAGATTCCTCCGCGCGCGCCGGGCGCGGGTCCGGCCCGAGGACGTCGGCCTACCCGCCGGCCTGGGGATGCGCCGGACCCCGGGTCTGCGGCGCGAGGAGCTGGCCGCCTTGGCTGGCGTGAGCATCCACTATCTGACCCGGCTGGAGCAAGGCAAGGAGACCAATCCCAGCGCCGGGATACTGGACGCGCTCGCCGGCGCGCTGCTGCTCGACACCGACGCGCACGCGCACCTGTACGCGCTCGCCAACCAGGCCGCGCATCGCACTCCACCGCCACGGCGACGGGATCACGCGCTCAGCGCCCAGCCCGTGCGACCGGCGGTCCAGCAGCTCCTCGAACGGCTGCGCCCGTCCCCGGCATACGTGCTCAACCCGATCAGCGACGTACTCGCGGCCAACCCCGAAGCGGTGGCTCTGTTCGCGGGTCTCGATCAATGGCCGCGAGCGCGATGGAACACGATCCGCTACATCTTCCTGCACCCGGCCGCCCGCGAGCTGTTCGCCGACTGGCAGGACGCGGCCACCACCGGCGTCGCGAACCTGCACACCGCACTCGCCAACCCGGCAGCGGACGGGCCTGACCCCTCCTCCCTGATCGACGAACTGAGCGCCTCAAGCCCCGAGTTCGCCCGACTGTGGGAGCGCTACGACATCCGCCCCCGGCGCAGCCACCCCAAGACCTACCACCACCCCGACGTCGGCCCGCTCACCCTGCATCACGAGGTGCTCCGCCTCACCGACGAGGGACTACGGCTAGCGATCGACCAGGCCGAACCCGGCAGCCCGCACGAGACCGCCCTGACACTGCTCTCACTCGCCGCTCGCGGCCCGCTGGCAACGAGCGCGACCCAGGACGGGTAAAAACCTCCGCCAGCTCCCGCTCGACAGAGGGAGGAAAGTTGCCGTCACGCCGGAGATGCCTGTGGCCGAAGCAGAGCAGGTCTCGGCGGAGGCCGACGGCGCTGCCGGTTCACGCCTCAGTGAGTCACGGCGCCGTCGCGGCTCCTTCTCGATCGAAGCGGAAGCGACCGTGCGGCCCAGCACCCACGGCCGAGGGTTGGCCCGGGTCGCATAGGCTTGACCTATGGCGGCAGGCCACGTTCTGACGGTTGGTGACCGGATTCGGGTGAGCGGGGGCTACGACTATCAACCGGACTGGCTTGCTGGTGGCACCGGTTATACGGGGACCGTCGTGGCGTTCATTCCGGGGCAAAACGAGCGCGAAGCGGCGGTGGTGCGTTTTGGCGAAAAGCTCGTGCTGGCCACGCAGAAGGCCAGTACGCAGTGCTTGAACTCGGGCACGTGGGGTCTTCTTGGGCGACTGCACAGCCGCGAATCCAGGTCGAGCTGTGCGACTTCGAGCCGGCAGCTCGGCACTGGCAAGACCGGCGCAGGGAGCGTGGGTTGAGTCACACGCGACCTACGAAGTGCTGTCCGGACCTGGGTAGTACGTCCGGCGGCCCCATCGGGCTAAATCGAGCCCTGCCGCGATTCGATCAAACCGGAAGCGGTCGCGTGCGGGGCGCAGGGCCTCCCGAGGGGTCAACAGAGGCGGTCGCCTACGAGCGCCGGACCATCGGTTCCGCTCGATATTGGTATCGCGACACGTGATTCTTAAATCGTCCCGGCGCTGTAGACACGCCGGGCGCAGGGGTGTATAAGAGAATTCGGAGATTGTAAGAATTTCACAGGGGGCTGTGACCCGGTCGTGGTGGGACCGAGCTGCTGAACGGGGGCAGTCCAAAATCTGGTTGCGCGTTTGCGCAACGGCCCTTACCGGGGGGGGCATCATGCTCATCCTGAACATCGTCTTGATGGCGCTCGTAGTCGCTGCAATAGCCGGTTTGCTCGTCTGGAGTGTTCTGACGCAGCACCGTGTTCCAGGCTACGAGCACGTACGTCGTCTCCGAATCAGCGTCAAGCCGGCGCCGGTCGAGCCGCTTTACGTCACCAGACAGGCGGACCGGCCGCTGGTTCCAGACATTTAATCTGCTGCGCTTGGGCGCTGCTGCGATGGGCTAGAAGGGAAAGTCCGCCAGTTGTCCGCAAATTGCGGCTGGCCATCCAACCTGAGAGCCGCCTCGCGGACACGGCAGCTAGTTGCAGCACTCTGGGTCGAGGGCCGTGGGCTGCGACACTCTGGCCGAGCCGGCTTGTCACGGCTATTCCCACTTCGAGGCCAACTGACCGCATCACCCGGACCGAGGATGGGTTGGGACCGTGGAGCGTGCTAGCGTCACGTCAACCTGCGTGTGGACAAGCCTCGCGCCTTGATTCTGGCCACGTGGCCGATGCCACGAGGAGTCTACCCGAGGATGCTTGTGCGACCAGATCTGCTGCTGCTCTCGCAGTCGCACCGCGGGCCAACCTTCGAGACCGAAGCGCCCAGGCCCCCTCTCCTCTCTAGGGCGCCGGTCCAGGGACACCGTTCAGGCTGCGAGAGCGGCGCAGGCCGTACTGTCCGCGGCCGCCTCGAGATAGAGGGGCTCGGGACGCGGAGTTCCAACGAGAAACCGGTACGAGTCAATGAGCGCGATTAGACCGGCTGCGAGTTCGCAACCTGCGCAAGCGCTGCAGCTCGCAAACCGCGTGCGGCGTGCACGCTCCGTGCTTAAGGCACGGGTGGCCGACGGTCAACTCGCAGCCGCCGAGGTCATCCTGATCTGCCCCTCAGAGATCGCCAGCATGCCAGTTGCCCAGCTATTGACGAGTCAACGCGGCTGGGGCGAGGCTCGCTCCCGCGCGTTTCTCGCGCAGGTTGCCGTGCGAGAGGATAAGTCAATCGGGTCGCTGACCGAGCGCCAACGCCGGGCCGTCGCAGCACTGCTAACTCGAACAGCCGCCTGCGCCGAACTAGGTTCGAGCCCCCACGTCTTGAGCGCAGACGCGCTCGGGAGATCGGAAGTTAACCGCGTCTGAGCGCGACCCGGACCAAGCTTGCGTCCGAGTCTCGCTCTTCTCCCTTGGGCTACAAGCGGCAACGAGCCTGCGCCCGGATCGCGGGCGTGAGACTGCTGGAAACGGACACAGGCAGCCACGCCGCCCGCCAGCGGCGATACCCGCGCCACCACGAATACGGGTGTAGGCCCGGCCCTCACGAGAGACGTGCTCGTCGCCAATCTCGGGACGCTCGGCGTCGGCGGCGTTCCGTCACAGATGCCGACGAGCTCGGAGTTGCGCTTTGCCATGAACTCGGGTGCGACGCGGCGCCGACTCCGCGGTCACAAAGGTGCTTGCGGATTGCCTGACTCGTGACGGGCAGCAAGCACTCCGCCGCTGTCGCTCTCATAGTCCGAGCGGGCACCAGCCCAAGCCCGCCGATCTCTTCCCCGATGGACGACAGCCGGGAGTGCTAATCGCGAATCGAGACCAGACGCGGCTTCCGGATTCGCGGAAAGCGACCGTGCTCCGCCTGGTCGGACTTAGCCGCGCGGACAAGCATCGTCTCGGAGACGACCGATGACTATCCAGCACGTTCGGTAGCCGTCGGCTGCGAGCAGTATCGTCGCCAGCGATGCCCGCAGGTGATCGCCTGCATGACCGGCGCAGGGCTGCGGCGCTTGCTCGCCACTACCGCGATGCGGAGGGTCTCTCGATCTGGGAGATCTCCCGGCGGCTCGGACGGGCCGAGGCCACCGTCAAGGCGTACCTGTACGACCCGTCCGATGCTAACAAAGGGCCCAGCTGGGAACGGGAGGCCGAGCCAGGAGGTCGCGAGCTCCGGAGTCACCCGCCCGCCGCGGCATCACGAGGAGACGTCCTTCCCCGACGGACGTTGTTCTGCGCTCGGTTGGCTGTCCAGCACGCCGGTAGGCTTGGGGTTCTCATGCTCGACCGGGTCACGGAACGGCGCCGCGCGGCGCAACTCGCCCGCCACTACCGAGACCATGAGGGTCTGTCGATCGCCGAGATCGCTCGTCGGCTGGGACGCGCAGAAGCAACCATCAAGGCGTATCTCTACGATCCAACCGGCGATAAGGCACGCGCGGTCAAGGCGCGCTACCGGGGAGTGTGTCGCGGCTGCGGTGCGCCCACCGCGCCACGGAACGGCAAGGGCGACGCCTACGCGTATTGCAAACGCTGCCATCCCGGCGCGATCGCGCGGCAATGGACCCGGGAACGGGTTCGCGAAGCGATGCGCGCATGGCGAGCGCGCTACGGCGCTGCGCCGTCGTCCTACGACTGGTCGCGCACCCACGCACGCCGGCGCGGCGCCGAGGCGCTCAAACGACTCCAGGCCGGAGAATGGCCCGCGCCGTCCACTGTCATCGATCTGTACGCGAGCTGGGCGGCGGCCGTCGCGGACGCCTTCGGCGGCGCCTGAGCGTTCGGGCGTCAATGCCGTTGACATACGAACGCGGGCTGGCGCTTGACCGCCTGTGAACGGGAGCGGCTAAGGTCGCCGCGACGCTTCTGCCATCGCGTCCGTCGGGGAGGCGCGACGCCGCGAGCCCGCGGTCGTCTGTCAGCAGCCGTCCGTCGTACGGAGGCCCAAATTCCGGGCCGCCGGCGGTCACGGCCACGGCGTGAGCGCGACCATCGCAACCAGTGGGGGAGCCATCGTCAGCACCGGGCGCCGCCGACGCGCGGCCCGTCGCCAAAGAGCTCGTGAGCTCCCCGACCGGCCGCGATCACAGCAGTCGTCACCGGCACCAATGGCCGACGGCTGCATCACGCCTGAGGCGGTCACGCGAGCGTCGTGGCCGCTTCGGGCCGGAGCAGAAGCGCGGACGGTCCAACTGAGGGCAGCGGAGACTTCTGCGGATTCGTGGATGCAGAACTGAGCCCTGCGGGCCTCCAGAAGCAAGGGCGCAGATTTGCACGCTAAGCGTTAGGCGCGGTTCGGCGAAGAGGAGGTTCGATCTGGTCTGGACGTTCGAACGGTCTGGGCGCGTTAGACGCGGTGAAATCGGGCACTTCCGAGTTCTGCGGCAGCGCGTTAGACGCGGTCGACCGGACCGATCTCCGCTTCTAAGCAGTATCGGCCGCTGTAACTCTGGGGAAGCCCCTGCTCAATCCAGACCCCCTTGGTCGTTACTACTCGACCGGGGTTGCGCTACTCGTCGGGGGTCGGGCCCCCCGGTCGGCTTGCTGAGCGGTTGAGCCTAACGGTCGATCACGACTTTCAGTGCCCCGGTCTCCGCGGCCCTCCCGAACGTGTCATACGCGTCCAGCATCTCATCGAGCTTGAAGTGGTGAGTCGCGAAGTTGTCGACGTTCAGCTTGCCGCTGGCGACCAGCTTGAGCAGCATCGGCGTCGTATTGGCGTTGACGAGCCCCATCGAGATCGTGATGTTGTGGATCCACAGATCCTGTAGTTGCAGCTCGACCGGCTTGCCGTGCACGCCGACGTTCGCGACGCGCCCGCCCGGCCGCACGATCTGGGTGCACATCTGAAACGTGTCCGGAACGCCGACCGCCTCGACCGCGACGTCCACGCCCCAGCCGTCGGTCAGCGCCAGCACCTGATCCTTCCAGTTGGCATCGGCTGGATCGACCCCGTCGGTCGCCCCGAACTTCTTCGCCTCCGCGACGCGGTTGGCATCGAGGTCGATCGCGATGATCCGCGACGCGCCGTACAGGCCGGCGGTCGACATCACCGACAGTCCGACCGGCCCGGCGCCGACGACCGCGACCACGTCGCCGGGCTTCACCCCACCGTACTGGACCCCGATCTCAAAACCAGTCGGGAGGATGTCCGACAGCATCACGCCCTGCGCGTTGCTGACCGTGTCGGGCACCTTGTACAGCGACGTCTCGGCGTACGGCACGCGCACGAACTCGGCCTGGGTGCCGTCGATCAGGTGACCGAACACCCAGCCAATCCCCGACGCGCCCTCGTTGCCGAGGCAGTGCGCGAAGATCCCCTGCTGGCAAAAGCTGCAACGACCGCACGACTTGATGCACGAGATGATCACCTTGTCGCCGACCGCGAACTGGGTCACGTCGCTGCCGAGCTCGACGATCTCCCCGACGCCCTCGTGACCGAGGATCCGACCCGGCGTCACGGCCGGCACGTCCCCCTTCATGATGTGCAGATCGGTGCCACAGATTGTCGTCGTGTCGATCCTGACGATGGCGTCGATCGGCTTCTGGATCTGCGGTTCAGGCAT
The DNA here is from genome assembly GCA_963701945.1 of uncultured Solirubrobacterales bacterium. Lineage (GTDB taxonomy): Bacteria > Actinomycetota > Thermoleophilia > Solirubrobacterales > Solirubrobacteraceae > Palsa-465. The sequence goes on from CAVPBV010000012.1 coordinate 294,001, forward strand.
GTCCTGCCAGGACTTTTCGCCGGGAGCGTGATAGACGAGCGCTTTCATGGCGCCCTCCCTCCTAATTCAAATCGCGGTGAGTGGTGGACGCGACTCTACGGCCGAGACGACCGTCGTAGGAGAAAAAACCGGGGTGGCGTGCCGAGCTGATGCCCGCCGGTCCGAAGAGACGATCGCCGGCAAGCTCGCGGTCGAGACCAAGAGCATCACGGATGAAGAGGCGCCGCAATACCTCGACTTTCTCGGCGCCTCTGCCGGCCCTGGCAACCCGACCTCAAACGACAAGACCGCGAAGCGCTGGGCTGGGCTGGGAGCCGACCCATCCCGGCTGGGTCCAGAACGTCGAGACGGGCCACTACTTCGCCTGGGCCGCACCTGTGCTCCCGATCCACCCATCGCAGCCGTGTCTTCGTCCGGCTTGCGCTGGCGGTTAGGCGGACTACTGCGTCGGACGACTCGCCGCCGGCGCCGATGCTCGTCGGACACATCCGTCGGATGTCGCTGAGCGGCGGCGGTCAGCTCGACGAGGACACGTTCGTCGGAGAGGCGTCCTACACGGCGGCGTTGCACGCCGCCGGCGGCGCTGGCGCGAGGGTCCGCGGGCTCCTTCGCGGCGACGCTGAGGCAGCGTTCTGTGGGCTTCGGCCCGCCGGGCACCATGCCGGGCGCGAACAGGCGATGGGGCTCTGTCTGTTCAACAATGTCGCGATCGCGGCCGAGCTCGCGATCCGCGAGCTGGGGCTGGATCGGGTGTTCATCCTGGATTGGGATGTCCATCACGGACTTCTTCCGCCGACGCTCCGACGTGCTGTTCGCGAGCATCCACCAAGCCGGCGTCTACCCCGGCACCGGCGCGCTGTCCGACGTGGGGTCGGGCGACGGTCTCGGCTACACGATCAACACTCCGGTCCCCCACGGTGCTGACGAGGAGATGTGGGTCTCGGTGCTCGGGCACGTCATCATTCCGGCCGCGTTGGAGTTCCGTCCGCAGCTAATCCTGATCTCCGCGGGCTTCGATGGCCACAGCGCTGACCCGCTCGCGGGCTGTGCGCTTGAGTCCCGCTCCTACGCCCAGATGACCGCGCACGTGATGGACCTCGCCTCGCGCGTCGGCGCACCTGTCGGCGCTGTGCTCGAGGGCGGCTACGATCTTGAGGCGCTCGCGGACAGCGTGCTCGCGACGATCGGCGCGCTCACCGGCCCGACTCGAGCCGAATCGATCGCGCCGGACCCCTCATCATTTCCCGAGTCGCCGCACACGCCGGGCACTTCTGGGCCTTGTAGAGCCCCGCGTGCTCTGCGCGTCTTAAATTTCGGGTGGTAGATCGGACTGGTGGCTTGACGATCCGGTTAGGTCTCAAGCGCTAGGAACCGGGATCCCCAGCCCTCGAGTGTGACGCGCAAGCCGTCACAGGCCAGTTCGTCACCCGAGCATGTGAAGCGGTCCTCGCTCAGCTGGTCGGCGAGCCCCCAGGTCCGTCCAGCGAGATCGCGCCACGGCAGTCGCACCCGGCCCTCGGCGTCGGCCGGTGAGAGGTTGACCACGACCAGATGGCGCGCCTGTGGGTTCGACCTGGACCGCCCCCCGTTTCGTGGACACGGTCTGAGTTGACAGTGTCAACGGTAGGACAGGGTCCGGACGGAAGACGGTAGCGCCGGCTGGGGGCCAGCGTTGGGGGTAGCGCGCGCGGGTTCGCAGCGCAGCGAGCCCCGAGGGGCGAGCGGAGCCGCGTACCCGCGCGCGGCGCGCCGTTCGAGACCCGGCGCTCAGGCGGCCGGTGGCGCGAGGAGCGTGAGGTGATGGTCGCGTTCGGCCTCGTGGGGGGTGGGGGTGGGAGTGCGCGGCAGTCGCCGGCCGGCGTGGGGGTGAGGGTGACACCCAGATGGCGCGCGGTGGTTTGGACCAGCCCACGCGAGAGCTGGGGGTGTGTGAGCAGCTTGTGCAGTGCATAGGCGCAATCGCGCACCCGCACGGAGTGGGCGGAGCGGCGGTAGAAGCTGCGTAGATGGGGTCGAGGGTGGCTGGGGAGCTGTATGGGAGGTGCGTGGAATAGTTGGTGTGATAGAGGGCGGTAGGTGGAATCAGAGGGGGTGGTCGTGAGGGAAGGTGGGGCCGGGGTTCGTCGTGGTTCTCGATGAATCGGATCAGGCGCTGCTGGTAGGCGCCGTCGGCCTGGAGGTGGCCACGCACCGAGTCGGGCTCGTCGTGTACGAGCCGGTCATACAGGCGTTTGTCGTAGCACAGGTCAAAGCCCTGCTGTTGCAGGGTCCACTCCATGTCCCGATACACCTCGGCCATGAACAGTAAATCGGCGTGCGCCTGTCGGCTGCGGGCGATCAGCGTGGGCCAGAAGTCGGCTTCAGGGGCGGGGCTAGCGCGCTCGCCCCACGTGCGGGCGAACACCTCGTTGGTCATCAGCATCGCCATGTCGCAGCGCACTCCGTCGCATTGATCTCCAATCGCGGTCACCGTGTCGGCGGCTGCTTCGCGCAGCGCCGGCGAGAACGCGTTCAGCTGAAGAACGTCCTGCCACGGCTCAATGTACGGGTCGCGCCCTTTGGCGAATACCACGCCGTCGATCTCCATGAACTCCTCGGGATGCGACGCGAGCTCCGCGTCGCTGCCGGCAAGGAAGTAGTCCGGGCGATCCGTGACCCAGGGATGGTCGGCCGCGACGTGGTTTGGTACGTAATCGAGGATCAGCGCAACGTCCCGTTTCGGCAAGTTCCTGCCGCGCCGCCGCCAGCCCGTTCGGCCCACCGAACCGGTGATCGACGATGTAGTCGCGCACGCAGTACGGCGAGCCCAGCACGTCGTTATCCTGCACATCCGATAGCGCAGAACGGTACGCCGCGCGCAGATGCGGCATGCCGAGAGCGACCGCGCGGCCGATCGGACTGCGCTGCCAGACACCCATCAGCCAAACCGCGTCGATCGGCAACGCCGCCAGCGCGTCCCACTCGGATCCCGGCACGTCCCCCAACCCAACCGGGCGCCCGTACCTAGCGCCGAGCCGTTGCAACCAGGCTGCCGTGTTGATCTCGTAGATCGTCGCGCCGGCCCGAACACGCATCACTCGAACCGCTACCCCGCGCCGCCCGCGCTATGGCTCGCCCGGACGCTATCGAGCACGCCACCAAAGCGGCTCACGTCAAGCGTCTCGTCGGCGCGTAGATCCGCTCGACGTAGTCCTGGAGCATGCGTCCCGCAGAAAAGGCAGGAGCCAGCGTGCGCAGCGACGCGCGGACGCGAGCCAGCCACGCCCGCGGCAGCCCTTCCGCGTCGCGGTCATAGAAGGCCGGCACGACCTCCTGCTCGAGCAACCGGTACAGGCTGCCGGCGTCGCGGACGTCCTGCGTCGCGGAGTCGGGTTGCACGTCACCCGGGAGCGCCCAGCCGTTCGTGCCGTCATACGCCTCGGCCCACCAGCCATCGAGCACACTCAGATTCAAGCCGCCGTTGATGACCGCCTTCATCCCGCTCGTGCCGCTGGCCTCCAGCGGCGGCCGCGGCAGGTTCAACCAAAGATCGCACCCCCGCACGAGCAGCTTGGCCAAAGCCAGGTCGTACTCATGCAAATACACGGCACGCTCCGCCGCATGCGACACATCCTTCATCCGATACACGTCCTGGACGACGCGCTTGGCCTCCTCGTCACTTGGATGCGCCTTGCCGGCCAGCACGAGCTGAATCGGCTCAGGCCCCGAGAGCAGCCCGATCGCCCGCCCGGGATCCTGGACGAGCAGCCCCAGACGCTTGTACGTCGCGTTGCGCCGCGCGAACCCGACCGTCAGCACTCGGGGTCGAACACGCGAGCGGCCGCCTCGATCATCGGGCGCGGCTGACGCTCGGCGAGCCGGTCGATCCCGCTGCGCTCCTTGACGAACGCCACCAACTCCGCCCGCTGCTCGCACCGGGCCTCCCACAGCTCGGCGTCCGACACCCCGTCGAGCGCCTCCCAGATCGCGACGTCGCTCGCCCGCCGCCACCAATCCTCACCCAGATGGCGGTCCAGCAGACGATGCATCGCCGGCCCGACCCAGGTGGCAAGATGCACCCCGTTCGTGACGTGCGTGATCGGCACCGCCTCCACAGCCCGCTCCGGCCACAGCCCCCACCACATCTCCCGCGCCACGCCCTCATGCCGGCGGCTGACCGCATTCGCCGCCCGGCTCATCCGCAGGCTGAACTGCGTCACGCCAAACGGCTCCGCACCGTCCGGGGGATGCTGACGGCCGAGCCGCACGATCACCTCCGGATCAGCACCCAGCTCCGCGATCACCCCCCCGAGCGTGGCGATCACGTCCTCCCGCGAGTACGTCTCATTGCCCGCCCGACCGGCGTGTGCGTCGTGAACACCGTCCGCTGTCGCGCCGCCGCGAGCGCCTCCTCGATCGGGACCCCGCGCGCAACCTCCTCCCGCGCCAGCTCGAGCACCGCAAACGCGGCATGCCCCTCGTTCAGATGCACCAGCCCCGGCTCGATCCCATCGCCCCCAGCGCCCGCATCCCGCCGACGCCCAACAGCGCGTACTGCGAAAGACGAGTCACCGGATCCCCCACATACAACTGCGAGGTGATCCACCGCTCCAACAGCCCGTTCTCGGGCCGATCAGCATCCAGCAGAAACAACGGCACCGACCGACCGCAACCCGCCAAATCTGCGCACGAACCTCGCTCCCACCGATCGGCACCGCGATCGTCAGCGGCCCTCCATCCGGGCCACGCACCAGCGCCATCGGCAGCCGCTCCGGATCGTTCTCGATCCAGTACTCCTGCTGCCACCCAGACGCATCCAAACGCTGCCAAAATACCCCTGGCGGTACAACAGACCCACCGCCACCAACGGAAGCGCCTGATCCGACGCCTCCTTAACCAGATCGCCGCCAAAGCACCCAGCCCGCCCGAATACACCGGCAGCGAATGATGCACACCGAACTCCGCACACAGGAAAGCCACCGGCCGATCCAGCGCGATCGGTCCCACCGACGGACGCGAAAGTCGGCGCGAACGCCTCCTCCAGCTCCGCAGCGCGCGCAATCAGACCAGCATCACCCGCCGCCCGAGCCAGCGCCTCACTCGACACCTCCTGAAGCAGCCGAACAGGATACTCGCCACAAATCTGCCAGCGGCGCGCGTGGATCGCCCGAAACACCTCCTTCCCACGCGGATACCACGCCCAGCAATAATTGAAGACAATCCGGGCCAGCGGCGCAAGCACCTCGGCAACCGCCCCGCCAAATCAGAGGCCCGGCCGGACAGCTCCTCCACGCCCAATGTCATTGCGGTCGATCATCGCATGTCCCCCGCCGACACTGTGATTGAAGAAACCGAAGCCGATCGAGCGGCCAGCTGTGGAATCCCACCCCGCGGCTCACGCGTGCCGCGACACCCTCGATACTGCCCGAGCCCCCACTTCCGCAGATCATCAGGCCAAGC
>CAVPBV010000013.1:0-35188 GCA_963701945.1 uncultured Solirubrobacterales bacterium
GGACAGACCTCGATCGCTGATCGAGTGGAGTGGGACAACTACTACATCCGCAACTGGTCTCTTGGGCTCGACTTCAAGATCATGACGTTGACCGTCGCTGAGCTCCTACGCCTCCGCGACAGCCAGAAGGCACGGAAGTACGCGTGCGATCCGCCCGGCGTTGCGCAGCATCGCTGACCGAGAAGGTCGGAATCCACCTCGCCGCGGAATCATGCGCCGATGAAGGTGGCCGCAGTGGGAGAGGAGTCGGCCGGCATCCAGGCACTGCGCCTGCCGAGCCGCTGCGGGCACGACGCCGTAGCGGTGTTCGCAACAGACCATCCGGCCGGAGCCGCGCATCCTCGAGGTCTCAGATCGGTTGGAGTGATTCTTGATGGACCTGGTGATCTTCTCCACGTGCCCCCAGTCGAGGGACATTCCGCAAGAGGAGTACGGCCGCCGGGTGGCGGAGGTCGCGCGCTGGAGCGAGGCTGCCGGCTACGAGGGGATCCTCGTCTACACCGACAACTGGCTCGTCGACGCCTGGCTGGTCTCGCAGCTGATCATCCAGAGCACAGAGCGCCTGGCCCCGCTCGTCGCCGTTCAAGCGGCATACATGCACCCATACACGGCGGCCAAGATGGTCGCCACGCTCGGCCACATCCACGGCCGGCGGCTGTGGCTCAACCTGGTCGCCGGGGGCTTTCGCAACGACCTCGCGGCGCTCAGCGACCACACTCCCCACGACGAACGCTACGAGCGCACGACCGAGTACGCCCTGATCATGAAGCGGCTGCTGGCGGGCGAGACACTTACCTTCACGGGTCGCCACTACTCCGTCGACAATCTGCGGATGACGCCCGAGCTCGCGCCCGAGCTACAGCCAGGCTTGCTGATCTCGGGATCCTCGGAGGCCGGACGCGCGGCGGCCGAGCAGATCGGGGCGATCGCGGTCAAGTACCCGAAGCGCCCCGGGGAAGAGACAAGAGAGGAAGGCGAGGGCTCGGGGGTTCGGGTCGGCATCGTCGCCCGGCCGAGCGGAGAGGAGGCCTGGCGGGTCGCCCGTGCTCGATTTCCCGCCGATCGGAAGGGACAGATCACGCACCAGCTCGCGATGAAGGTGTCGGATTCCCAGTGGCACCGGCAACTCTCGGAGTTAGGCGGCGTCGTCGCCGGCGACGAGGATCCCTATTGGCTATGGCCGTTCGAGAACTATGCGACGTTCTGTCCCTACCTGGTGGGTAGCTACGACGTCGTCGCCGCCGAGCTGACCCGCTACATGACTTTGGGCTTTCGCGCGTTCATCCTCGACATCCCGCCCTCCCAGGAAGAGCTGCACCACACCGGGGTGGTGTTCGATCGCGCTCGCGCAGCGCTGAGCCCTTGACAGCCCTGCTGCACGAACGCGTGTCTCGTTGCGCCGAGTCCCTGCCCGCCGCGACCGCCGTGGTGATGGGCGACGAGCGCCTGTGCTACGGGGAGCTCGAGCAGCGAGCCAACCGGACGGCGCGGCTGCTCCTCGAGTCTGGCGTGCGTCCGGGAGACCGGGTGTGCCTACTTCAGCCGAAGTCCCCCGGCGCGATCGTCAGCATGCTCGCCACGCTCAAGGCGGGGGCGATCTATGTGCCGGTCGACGTCAGCAATCCCGCTGTTCGCGTGCGACGGATCATCACCGCCGCCGAGCCCCGCCTCCTACTGGTCACGCCCGATGCCGGCGAGCTGCTGACCGCGCTGGGTACCGACGTGCCGGTGGGCGCCGTCAGCGGTTCGCTTCCCGGTGCGTTGTTCGGGGCGGGCGATGAGGCCGGACTGAGCGACGAGCCCCTCGCTCCCGCCACGCGGGCCGAGGATCCCACCAGCTTGCTGTTCACCTCGGGCTCGACCGGCACCCCCAAAGGAGTCGTGATCACACACGCGATGGTCGGCGCGTTCCTCGACTGGGCGCTTGCGTACTTCGGGCACCAGCCGGGCGAGCGCACGTCTGGGCATCCGCCGCTGCACTTCGATCTCTCGACCTTCGACATCTACGGCACGCTCTCGGCCGGAGGCGAGCTCCACCTCGTCCCTCCGAACGTCCTGCTGCCGGGGCAGCTGGCGGCGTTCATCCGCGACTCCGAGCTCACCCAGTGGTTCTCGGTGCCTTCGACGTTCGCCTACATGGCCCGCTTCGGCGTGATCCGAGAGGGCGACTTCCCGCAGCTGAGGCGGATCATCTGGTGTGGAGAGGTGCTGCCCACGCCGGTGCTGGCGCACTGGATGGAGCGCGTCCCGCAGGCCAGCTACACCAACCTGTACGGCCCCACCGAGACGACCATCGCGTCGAGCTGGTACGCGCTGCCCGGCCCGCCCGAAGACACCACGACGCCGATCCCGATCGGCCTTCCCTGCGCGGGCGAGGACATCCTCGTGCTCGACGAGGAGCTGCGCGCGGTAGCGCCGGGGGAGGTCGGCGAACTGTGCATCGCCGGCGCCGGACTGAGTCCCGGGTACTGGCGCGACGAGGAGCGTACGCGCGCGGCGTTCGTCCTGCACCCGTCCACCGGCCAGCGGCTCTACCGGACCGGGGACCTGGGCCGCCGCGACCGGGAGGGCCTGCTGCACTTCCTCGGGCGCAGGGACTCCCAGATCAAGAGTCGCGGCTACCGCATCGAGCTGGGCGAGATCGAGGCCACGCTTACGGCGGTCGCCGGCGTGGCGGAGTGCGCGGTGGTCGGAGCCCCAAGCGACGGCTTCGAGGGCACGGCGATCTGTTGCGCCTGGGCGCCGCTCCCGGGCGTCGAGCTCGATCCGCTGCAACTGCGCCAGGCGCTGGCCGAGGCGTTGCCTTCGTACATGCTTCCCACGCGCTGGCAGGCTCTGGACGAGCTGCCCAAGAACGTGAACGGCAAGATCGACCGCCTCCGCCTGCGGGAGATGTTTTCGGGACAGGCCGCCGATGGCTGATCCCGTCGCGGTCACCCGCATCCAGGGCCTGTTCGAGCGGGCGCTCAGCGTCCCCGCGCCGGCCTCCGACGTCGACATCATCGACGGCGGCCTGCTCGACTCGCTCGCGCTCGTGACGCTGCTGTTCGAGATGGAAGTCGAGTTCGGCGTGCAGTTTCCACTCGACTCGCTGGAGATCGAGGACTTCCGCACGATCGAGCGCATCGCCGCTCTCGTCACGGCCGGACAGCACGAGCCCGGGACGCCATGAGCGAGATACGGCCGCTGCGGCGCGGGGAGATCCCACAGATCGCGGCGCTATACCGATTTGTCGACCGGTCCGACTGGCGCATCCCACCCGAGGAGGTGCCAGTGTGGTTCGAGCGCACGCTGTACGGGCACCCGTGGGTCGACCCTGAGATCCCGACGCTCGTCTACGAGGACGACTCCGGCGAGATCCTGGGCTTCATCGCCTCGCACGTGCGGCGGATGCGCTTCGACGGGCGCACCATCCGCATGGGTGCGGCCGGCCCCCTGATCGCCCACCCGAAGGTCCGCAACCGCGGCGTCGGCGCGCTCCTATGGCGCCGCTACCTGGCCGGTCCGCAGGAGCTGACCGTGACCGACGGCGCTTCGGACGAGATGCGACAGATCTTCGAGCTGATCGGCGGCCACATGCTGCATCCAAGCTGCATCGCGTGGGCGCGCATCTACAGACCGTTCGGCTTCGTCGGCGATCGCGCGCTGCACGCACGCCTGTGGCCGCGCGAGCACGTCAAGGTGCCCGCGCGGCGCGTGTGGTCGCCCCTCGACTCCGCCGCCACGCACACCATGCACTATTTCAGGGCGCCGACCTCACCGGAGACAACCAGCGAGCCATTGACGCCGGCGCTGCTGGTCGAGCACCTGCCGGTGGTCACGCGGTCGATGCGCCTGTTCCCGGACTACGACAAGGCGTTCGTCGAGTGGCTGTTCGCCGAGCAGCACTACAACCGCACCTGGGGTAGGCCGGTACGACGGCTCGTGCGGGGCCTCGATGGGCAGGTCCTCGGTTGGTACATCTGCTTTCTGGCCCCAGCCGGATCCTGCCAGGTGCTTCAGCTCGCGGCCCAGCGCCGCCAGGCGGGGGCCGTGCTCGACGACCTCTTCGCCCATGCCATCGCGGGCGGCGGGACGGCGATCCAGGGACGGCTCGAGCCCCAGCTGCTCGCGCCGCTAGCGCACCGGGGCGCGGTCTTTCGCTACAGCCCGCGCTCGCTCGTCTACACGCGCCACGACGATCTGCTCGGCGTGCTCATGTCGGGCCGTGCACTGCTCACGCGGCTCGAAGGCGAGTGGTGGATGGCCACCTAGCGCAAAACAAGTGCCTCACCTTCTCTGACGAGCTCTCGTCAGAACGGCCGGTTCCTACCGAAGGTGTTCGTCGGCGTTGCACACCTTTATGACTGCAATTCCGCGCAACTTTGCTCACCGTCGACAGCCTTCGCTCGAGCAGGGAAGGGTATTGCCTCAATTGAGCAGGATTGTTCGACGGACACGTCGCGGTTCGCGTCTTCGCGGAGGGCGTAGTCGAGTCATGACACAGATCTAAGGCCTCGCCCCGGCGGCGAGGCACGGTTGGGTGCGCTCTGACGCGACTCGGATCGGTCGGCGTGGCAGGCGGACTGCCGTGCCCGAACCGATTGCTATGCGCCGCCTCATCATCGTCCTGCAGCTTCTCCTCGCCGCACTTCTGGTGGGGGCAGCCCCGGCACCCGCGGCTCGCGACTCGTCAGTCCGCGCGCCCGCCCTCCGGGTGCTGGATGGCACGCTGCGCTGGAACCGGCTTCCTGGCGTGCGCAGCTATGTCGTGGCGGTAGTCGACGCTCCGACGACGAAGTATCGGGTCGTACGCCGCACGCGCTTCGCTCCTTGGCCGACCCGGGGTCACACCGTCGCATACAGGGTGAGGGCGCGTGTTGACCGCGCCCGCTGGTCACGTGTGGTCAGACTGTCATGGCCGGCCCGGGAACACACGACCGAGGCCGGGGCCCAGCTCAAGGTGTCGGTCGAGAACACGACGGGCTGGGGAGTGGATTCCATCTTCCGGAACATCGGAGTTCGCTACGAACGTCTGGAGGTCGGCAACGGAGGCAACCTCGATCAGGTGACCCAAGCGTTGAGCGACGGCATGACGCCGCTCGTCCTGTACGACCCTGGGCCGCACGGTTCGTTGCGTGGCGTCGCGCCAGCCCGGGCAGCGGCGCAGATCGTTTCCCTCGCGCAGCAGCTGTCGTCGCTGGCCGCGACGTATCCGAGTCTCGCCCAGCTGGGCGCGATCGAGTTCGGGAACGAGGCCTACATCTACGAGAACGCCGCCCGGTACGCCGCGCAGTACGACGCCGCCCATCGAGCCCTGGCGGCAAACGGCCTCTCCTCCTGGAAGCTGCTGGCGAACGCGACCGCCGTGTGCGGTGATTACCACGCCGAAGACTGGATTCCCGAGGTCGTCGGCGGCATGTCGGCCGGCCCTGGGGAAATCGACGGATGGAGCGTCCATCCGTACGGACCGATGGGCACCGACTCATCGTCGGACTGCTCGGGCCCTCACGGATTTGGCTGGCCCGACGTGCGTAACTGGCACCAGATCGCCGTGAACAGCGGTAGCTACGCACCCTGGTATGTGACCGAGGTCGGACAGTGCGTAAGCGCCGGCTCCGCGTGCCCAAACATAGTCGATCCGGCGACCCAGGCGGCCGACATGACGCGCTACCTGGATCAGGCCGCCACATATCCGTGGCTCGTGTTCTTCAACTGGTACACGAGCTGCGACGACAGTTCCGGTGGTTATGGCCTGCTGACGGAGAACTCTGCGCACGTGTGCGGCCAGGACGGCCCGTCGGATCGCCGGCCGGCCTTCACCGCCTTGGCGCGATGGATCGCCGCTCACGGCCAGGGTTAGTACCGGACGCCTGCGTTCGTCTCTCAACCTTCGCCGTTGGCGGCGATCCACTGCTGAAGTTCGGTAAGAGCCGGCCGCTCATAGTTGACCGGCTGGCTCAGGTTCTCGCCGTTGCTGGCCAGCCCGAACCAACCGCTGCTGTCGTCGTACGCCTGATAGAAGATGATCGCGGCGATCCACGGATAGAGCGCCGATGTGTCCGTACGGACGTCGCCGCCCGCGTCCAGCAGGTACTGGCGGATGTCGGCCGCCTGCGTGTAGTACGGAGCGGAGCCGGCGTCCTGCGGCATATCTGTCACGCTGCCCATCGGGACGGGGTCATTGCACCCGGCCCCGCCCAGGCACTGGCCGACTTCTGTCACGTACCACGGCGCGTTGCTCCCGGCGGCCACCGCGATGTTGTGGTAGTCGACCACCGTCGGCCAACCGAACCCTTGGCCCGGCTCGCCACATCCGAAGTCGGTGGTCATCGGTCCATACGGGTGCACGGTCCAGCCGTCGATACCCGCCGCGCCGTCTGACTGGACGGCGATGACCTGATCGATCCAGTCGGGACTGGTGTAGGAGTTCACGCACGTGCCCAGTCCGTCGCCGTCGGCAAGCAGCTTCCAGCTTCCCAGGCCGGCCGCCGCCAGCGCCGCGTGGGCTGCGTTGTACTGCTCACCGTAGGTCGTGGCGTTCTCGGCCGGACCGCTGGTGCCCCAATACACCTCGTTGCCGAACTCGATCACGTGCATGCTGTTCATGATCGGATATGCGGCGGCCAGCTTGTTGAGGTTCTGGGCCAGCGTCACGATCTCGCTGGTCATGTTGCTGTCCGCATAGCCCTCGAACAGCACCAGGGGGGTGATCCCGTTCTGCAGCGCAGTGCACACGTAATCCTGCCACGTGCACGTACCGGTGTACTCCCCGCGGTCGACGTCCTCGCGGGTGTAGGTGACGCCGAGCGATCGGAACAACGACGCCGAGTCGAATGGCGCGTAGTTGTAGTTGCCGAGATCCATCACGCCCACCTTCAGCTTGCCAGGTGACGAGGCCGGGGGCGTAGTCGGCCATGGCTGTTGAGGGGTCGTCGGCTGAGCGGTCGATGGCTGCGGAGCGGTCAAAGAGATGGCCGCTGGAGCACTAAGCACCGAGGATCCGGCCGAGGCACCGCCGAGGCTGGTCTGTCCTTGGGCAAGCTGCAGCGTCCCGTTCGTCTGCCGGTACGTGATCGTGACGACCTTCGACCAGGGCGCCCGGCGGACGTTGGCGCGGACGCGGTACCTGACGGTTTGCCGTGGGATCCTCCGCGGTGTGAACCGGACGCCCTTCACGACGCGGTACGCGGCTCTTCGCCGGCCGGTGACGATCGCGATGACATATCTGGAGGCTCCCGCCACACGTGTCCACTCCAACGTGTCGCCCTGTACGGTCAGCACCGTCGTGTTCGAGCTGGACCGCCCGTACTGGGCTGCCCGTGCCTGTCCCGGCGATGCCGCTGCGACGAACACGGCGACGACCAGCGCAGATGCCGCGAGCAGCGCCAGGCCGACCGTCTGGCGCACGGAGCACGGGAAAAGGCGCGTCAATGATCGCGGCCGTACGCGAGCCGTACGGCCACCCTTCGTTGGCTTCATCACGGTGACCGGGTGTCAAGCGAGCACCGCGACCCCCGCCAGCGGGAATGCGCTAGTTCTGTGCGGCCTCGCGTCTACGGGCTAACGACCTACTGCTGTGTCGCTATCGGCGGGACATCTCGCTGCTTGAACGCAGCATCGACGTCTGGCCGTATTGGGGTATGACCCCGGGATGCGAGCGTTTCGTCAGCCGCCGAGCTGCTGGGCAAACTCGTGTAGGACCGCCCACGCCGGCTTGTGGGACAGGTCCGGGCGCAGCAGGCCGAACCAGGCTTCCTCATCGTCGGCGGGAGCCGGTGCGATGTCGCGAAGGTCGTAGACGAACACCGCCCGCACGTAGGAGCGCCAGGTCGTCACCGCGTCGTGGAGAAACTCGCCGAGGTATTGCGCCTGCTCCGCCTCGGTCACGCACCCGGATGCCCCCGAGCAGGTTGACCAGCCGATCTCGGTCACCCACAGTGGCTTGTCGCCCGCCCCGTGGGCTGCGAGCTCGGCGTGCACCTGCTCGACCCGAGCCGGCTGATTCTGTGTGTCGCCGCCGGGGGTGTACACGTCGGGGTTGCCACCGTAGGGATGAACGGAGACCGCATCGAAATAGCGACCGAGATCCGGCACCGCGGCGTACATGCCGGCGATCCAGTCCACCCGCCCCCCGCCCGGAGTGGGGACGGAGGCGTCGGCGCCGATCAGGAACCGAGCGGACCGGCTGACGGCACGTCCGGCCGTCACGGCGGCGACGACGAGCCGGGCATAGGTGGCCGGATCGCCGTTGCAGGCATTCCACGGCTCGTTCCAGAGCTCGTACCACAGCAGCGGGCGGTCCGGGAGCCCGGGGTTCTCTCGCCAGAACTCACCTCCCGGTCCGTAGCGGGCGACCGTCGCGGCGGTGAACGCGGCGTACGCCGCCGGGTCGGAAGGCAGGCACCCCTGGCCGCCTGAGGCCCACGCCGGCGGGTCGTCGAGGATCGGAAGGACGATCAAGCCGGCCTCGGTCGCGGTTCGTACCACCGCGTCGTAGCCGCTCCAGTCGTACTGGTTCTCGTGCGGCTCGGTCAGGGCCCAGCTGATGTCCTCGCGCACAGCCTGCATGCCCGTCTGGGCGGCCAGGAGCGCCTGCTCGCACTGATCAGCTCCACGCTCCAGCCTGATGCTGGCGCTGATCCCGAGCAGGAGGCTCGGCAGCGTGGAGGGCGGTCGCAGGGCGGACGTAGCCGCGGCGCAGCTCGCCGCGGCATGGGCGAATCGGCGGTTGCCGACCACGGCCGCATTCCCACCCCGGGACGGATTGTGGTCCAACACGACGACCACGGCCGTCACCGCCCCGATCGCGACCAGGAGGGCGGCGCCGACGGGCCAGCGACGGGACGCCGCCGTCAGGCGCCCGCGCAAGCCGGTCATTCCGGAGGGGTTGGCGCTGCGAGCACCGGCGCTATCGGCCGATCGCGCCGATAGCGGATGACACCGATGCCCAGACCCTGCTGACCTGGGGCCGCGACGAACTCACGGGAAGAGTACATCGTGCTGATCAGCTTCCAGAAAGCCGGGACGTCTCCGGTGAAGCGTCCGAGGTCGGCGTCGGTGACCGGGCAGATGTCGTGGAATGCGATCAAGCCGCCGTCCCGCACGAACTCCCGGTAGTTGATGAAGTCCTGTCTCACGCCGCTCCAGCTGTGATCGCCATCGATTAGAAGCAGGTCGAGCGGTCGTCCCTCGAGCTTGCGGCGAAGCCGCGAGACCGTCCGGGGATGCGTGCTGTCGCCGTCGATGACGCGAACGGATTGCCCCGCGGGTGCCACGCTGCGCAGTCGCCAGCGGTTCTTGGCGTAGAGATCCATCACGATCAGCGTGTCGGGCGCCAGCACGCGACTGAACAGAACGCTCGTCCCGCCATCGCGCGTGCCGATCTCGCACACGACGCGCGCGCCGTTCTCCCGGGCGAGATCGAGCAGCCCTTTGATCTCGGCCGTGTGCTGCACCGGCCCTACGCCGAAGTGAGCCTGGGCGAACGCGAAGCATTCGTCGGTGCCGTGAGCGGATGCGGCCTGCGCTCGCTCGGACCGGCGCGCGGACGGGCTGAGCAGATAGCGGGTGAACGACGCTAGATCCTCACCGAGCAGCTCGGCAACGTACGGGCTGGCGCGCAACCCAGTGAGATTCGCGAACCCCTCGGCCGACGCCTCGGCCAGACGGCGAGTTCGTTGGACCATGGTCACTCGGGCGCACCCACGTCGGCGGTCGGTCGACGGCCCGCGGGACGCGAGGAGTCCACCGCGTCCAGGAGGCCGTTCCAGGCCACGGTGTAGCGCTCGAGGCTGTTGTGCTCGCTGACCCAGGTTCGCGCCCGCCGGATCAGGTCGGTGGTGTCGATCTCGTCGAGACGCCGCAGCTTCGCGGCGAGATCGAGTTCCGTCGGCTCCACGCATAGCGCCTGATAGCCGGGAACGGCTCGCAAAAGCGACGGGACGTACCCGACCCGCGTCGTGAGCGCCGGCACGCCGCACGCGAGCGCTTCGAGCAGCACGTAACTGCACGCCTCATAGAGGCTCGGCAAGACGACGCAGTCGGCCGCGGCGTAGGCGACTGACAGCTCGTCCGCCGCCAGGCCGCCGAGGTTGAGCGCCCCAGGCGCTCCCTGCGGACCGGCGACCATCAGGCGGTACCCCGCGCGCTCGCAGGCGGCCGGCATGAACCCACCCCCTTTGCTCGCGTTCAGGCGGCCCGCGAACAGGGCCAGTCTTTCGCCCGCGGGCAGGCCGAGCTGAGCGCGGGCGTCGGCTCGCGGACGTGGCGAGAACAGACTCAGGTCGACCCCGTTGGGTATGACGGCGTCGGCCCGGACGCCGTAGTGACGGGATATCTCTTCGACCGTCGATTCTGACACGCACACCACGGTGGCATTCCGGGCCGCCAGGCGCTCGGCAAGGCCACCCCCCCACCGGCGACGGAGCAACTCGCGCCGGGGCAGCCCAGCCGCCTCTCGCTCGGCCGGCGAGAGGCCGACCGCGTCGGCGTGCGTCATCCCGACCAGCGTCCCGTGGAAGACGTGAATCCGGGGCCCGGAGGTGGGAAAGCTCCAGCCGAAGATCCCGTTGGTCACCACCAGGTCGGCCCGGGCGACGCGGGGATCCGCGGCGACGCGGCGCGATAGCCACAGCGAGCCGAGCCCCGGGCGATACGTCCAGGGTCCGGGCTCCCGGTCCGGCCACACCATCGTGACGCGCATTCCGCGGTCCTCCAGAACCGAGGCAAGCAGGGCGCATGAGCGTTCGACGCCCCCGATGAAGCCGAGCGCGTGGCGCGAGACGATCACGGCCGTCCGAGGCGCTGATCCCGCGCTGACCACAGGGCGCCAGTCTAGAACCCGAACGTACAATCGCCCGCCCGTGGCGAGGATCTGCGCCCTAAACAACTATCCGCTCAGGAAGATGTGGGACCTCGCGCAGCGCGGGCTGATACCTAGGCAGCACCTCTGGGGTGTCGACGCGCTCGTCGCCGCGGGACACGCCGTCGACATCGCTCCGTTTCACGAGCCGGATGCCGGGAATACGCTCGATCGTCTGAGCGCGCGGAGCAGACGGTTGGCCGGTCATCTGGACCAGGAGGCGTATGCGCTGCGCCGGATGGCCCGCACAGACATCCTCTACTGCGCCGACCAGGATGGGCTGGCGGGCCTCGCGCTCGCGCGTGGCCTGCTTCCCCCCACGCGACTGGTCTCTGTCGTGCATCACCCGATCCAGAACGGCGCGCGGCGAGCGGCTTCGGCCCGGCAGGATCTGCTGGTGTGCCTGAGCGAAGCGCTGGCGTCCGAGGTTCGACGCGACCTCTCCTGCCGACGGGTGCACATCGCCCACCTGTCCTGGGGCCCCGATCTCACCAGCCCGCTGTATCAAGTGGGTGGCGAGGCGCTCGGCGTCGTCAGTGCCGGAAAATCCAACCGCGACCTGAGCACGCTTGTCCGGGCGCTCCGGATGACCGGCGCGCCGGCGGTCGTCTACGACCTCGCCGGTCAGGTGCCAGAGCCGCCGAACCCGGTCGTCCGCCTGGTTGGCCCGGGCGACGTCGACGGGGTCGATCCCGATGCTCCAGGCCAGTACCTGGTCGGGCGGGTCCTCGGCGACATCGCGGCAGCGGCGATCGTCGCGGTTCCCGTGAAAGACCCGGGCCGCCTGACCGGCCTGACCGAGGTGGCCGACGCGCTGGCGCTCGGTAAGCCGGTCATCGCGTCGCGCTCGCCCTACTTCCCGATCGACATCGAGGAGATCGGGTGCGGAATCTGGGTCGACATCGAGGATCCGGACGGCTGGGCGCGAGCGATCTCGCGCCTGCTATCCGATGATCGCGCGCGGATCGAGATGGGAGTCGCCGGGCGCCGGTTCGCCGAGCGCGAGTGGAACTACCGGCTGTTCTGCGAGGGGTTGCGCGGGCTGATGGAGGGCGGTTAGCCGGCCGTCTGGCCGGCGTGAGACGCCATCCACTGGTCTAGAGCCAGGAACGCCGGCCTCGGGCTGTTGTCTAGGTTGAGCAGACCGAAGCCGGACGTCGGATCATCACGCGACGTGTAGAAGGCCAGGAAGACCACCCACGGATCCTGCGTGACCACGTCGTTTAGGTATGCCGTCACGTCTGCGGCTTGCACGGCTTGGCTGACGGGAGACTGACACTCGAGAGGGCTCCCCCAGACCTCCTGCCCGACCTCGGTTATGTACCAGGGGAGCGACGCGCTGAATCCCGCGCGGACCGACTCGGCGTGTAGCGGTCCGATCATCGGCCAGCCGTACCCGTCGCCACACCGGCTAGTCATCGGCCCGTACGGATGCAGGGTCAGCCCGTCGACCTCGCCGGCGCCGCCGGGCAGGGCCGCGGCCAGGTCGCTGAACCAGCTCCCCTTGCCTCCCCGCGCGTGCTCGTACCAGCCCGTTGTGGCCGGTGCCAGCAACTTGATGCGGCCGGCCACGACGCGGTGCGCGGCGTCATACAGGGCGGCGTAGCTGCGGGCATCCATGAACCTGTAGACCTCGTTGCCGAACTCGAGTGTGGCGATCCCGAGCCGCGTCAACTGGGGCACGAGCGAGGCGATGTCCGACGCGACCTCCGTCGGCGTGAGACCCTCGAGGCTTCCACCCTCGCCCGCGGTGAAGACCGGCAACACGTGCATCCCGTTTCCGACGGCCGCGCGCACATAGCTCATGCCGCTGCCCGTCCCGATGTCAAGCCGCTCCCACGAGACTCCGATCTGGTGGAAGATCGAGTCCGCGCCCGCGCCGAAGGCGTTGTTTACCGCGACGTGGAGCTCGGGGCGCGTGGCCGCCGTCGTCCGGGCCGGAGGCCACGTGATCGAAACGTCTCGCGACCACATCGAGTGGGCCAGGTTCACCCGCAGGCGGTAGTCGACCGTGAGACCCGGCTCGGGCCGGGGCCTAAAGCGGATTCCGGTCACGACCCGGCAGGAAGCGCGCGCGCCGGTCCCGCGAGCCGGGGCGGCGGCCAGCTCGTAGCTGCGGAACCCGCGGAAGCGCGTCCAAGACAGGACTCCTTCGACGACCCTCAACACCGGGGTCGCGACGGCGTGCCGCCGAACCCGGCGGAGCGCAGGTCGCTCAGCGACCACGCGGGCGCATCCTCGGCCCAGCTCATGCCGCGGCGCCGCGCCGGCAGTGCCTGGCCAGGCGGCCAGGCCGACCAGCAGCACGCAGCATGAGCAGACGATGCGAATCGAGGGTTTAAACATTCCCGAAACACGCGGGCGATCGAACCGACCCGGTCGAGGGCGCGCACACCCAAGTGCAATCGACCGCTTTCCGATTTCCTTAATGCTCTCCCGCCGATTCGACGGATGTTCGAGGCAGCTTTCGCAAGGATTAACTTGCTCTGGTGAGGGTCGTTCGTGAGCGCGCCCTTACAACTCGGGAGGAGAACGGGCGTCCGCGTCGATGCCCCGCGCGTCCCCGGTCCGCTGATCGAGCGCCGGAATGGCCAGTGGCCAGGGTGTCCATGGGCTCTCGTTGGTGGCCTCCGGGGCGTCTAAGCTGCCTGCGATGCGGAACCGTTTTCAGCTGGGGCCGGGCCGAGCGGCTCTCCTCTCGCCGCCGGCAACCGCGTTGCTATCGGCGCTGCTCGCCGCCCTAGCGGGCGTGATCCTGTTCAAGGTCGGGAGTCCTCAGCACCAGCTCAAGACGGGCCTCGCCGTCCTCGCGGTCGGAGCTCTGGTGGTGGTTGCCCTACGGCCGGCGCTTGGCCTGGGGCTCGTCGTGGCGGCCATGCCGTTCGAGTTCACCGTGCAGCACCTGGGAACGAACGAGGTCCTGCTCTTCGGCGCGGCCGCCGTGATGATGTGGCGCATCAAGGTTCGCGACGTGCCGTGGTGGGTGACGCTGGGCTCGTTTGGACTCGTGCTTGGCAGCCTGCTATCGGTCATCGGGGCCCGCAACCAGGGGTCAGCCTTGTGGGGTGCGGCGCGCTGGTTCGTGGTGCTGGTCCTGCTTGCCGCGGCGTTCTCTGTACTCCGTGATCGTCCGGATGCGAACCGCCGGCTGATGGACATCATCACCTGCTCCGCGGTGGTATGCGTCGGATTTGCCTACCTCCAGCGCGCCGGGATCTACTTCATCGTCGGCCCGCCCTACATCTCCGGGCTGATCTCCTCGACGTTCGGCTACTACACGGTCTACGGCGGATTCGTCGGAATGGCCGCCGTGCTCGCCACCGGCGAGGCGCTCCAATCGTTTGCCAACAAGGAACGGCTACGGGGGCTGGTGTACTCCATGGCGCTCACTATCACCCTGCTAGGCGTTGCCGTGTCCCTGTCGCGCGGAGCGATTCTGGTGGTCGGGTGCGGCTGGCTCGTCCTGCTCCTCCTCAATATTCGGCGCACGCGGATGCTGGGGCGGGGCATCGCCCTGATCGCCGTGTTTGTCGTCGTTGGCTACATCGCCACGCCCGCGCATACACGAACCGCCTTCCTGGACCGGTTCTCACAGCCGCTCGGGTCGCAGGTCGAGGATCAACAGCGCTTCGCCCTGGAGTCGGCCGGCCGGCACGCGCTGGCTAACAATCCGCTGGGCCTCGGGTACGGAAATTTCTCTTATTACCTGAACGGTCACCCGGTCCAGGGAATCCTCACCCCGTTCTTCCACAGCCACCAGTTACCGACCCAGGTCGGACTCGACGCGGGATGGCTCGGTCTCACCGGGTTCCTGCTGCTGTTCGCAGGGGCGATCTTCAGCGCGATCCGGGCCACCGGAGACGGCGGGATCCGGAACACGGCCTTCGCCGCGGCGCTCTGCGGACTGATGGCGCAGGGGCTGTTCGACTATCTGTTCTATGAAATTGCCGCGCTTGCGCTCTGGGTCGTTCTCGTCTTCGGCGCTACCAACGGAGCCGGGCGCTCACCCAGGTCAAGTCTTACCTCCACATTCGCGCCATAGAGCTAGTGTCTGGCGAAGCGCCGCAAACGGGATCCGCCGCGGCCGACGAACCCTCGGCGCCACCCGCCCCGCACAGACACGCCGCGCTGGATATCGGAAGACGCCGTATCGTCGGCGACATCGGGATCCAGGTCGTCGCGCGGGCCGGCAACCTGGTCCTCGGCGTGGTGGTGACCCTGATCGTCGTCCGCGGCCTGGGCGTACGGGGGTTCGGGCAATGGTCCGCGCTGTTCGCGATCTCTCAGATCGCGGCCAGCTTCGGCGACCTCGGCCTCACCCAGGTGGCGGTGAGCCGCGCCGCCAGCGACCCCCAGTCCGAACCTCAATGGCTCGGCGCGTTGCTCGGACTGCGCCTGCTGCTGAGCGTCCCGATCTGGCTGCTCCAACTCGTAGCGATGCTGGCCGTCGCGCCGAACCGGCACGCGGCTGTCGCCGGCGTCGTGATCGCGTCGACCGCCTTTGTCGGGGCTGTCGGCTCGCTGTCAGCGGCCTTTCAGGTGCGCGTGCGCAACGACCTGTCGATGCTGGTGCTGACGATCCAAAGCGTCCTGTGGACGGGTGGTGCCGCGATCGTCGCCGCGTACACCTCCGACATCCGTGCTTTTGCCGTCGCCTTCCTCGTCTCGAATCTGATCAGTACGGCGGTGACGGTTGCCCTCGTGCTCAGGACCACCTCCGTCCGCCTCCTCAGCGGTCGCGCATCTTGGGAGCCCATGCTGCGGATCGGCGCTGTCCTCGGCGCGGCCGGGATCGTCGTCACCGCATACGTGCGCCTCGACCAGGTGCTTGTGCTCACCTACGCCGGCAGCCGTCAGGCCGGTTTGTACGCCGCCGCCTACCGCATTCTCGACCAGGCGCAGTTCGTGCCCGGCTCGGTCATGGCGACCCTGTTCCCTTTGATCGCCTCCGCCTATCCCGCCAATGTGGCGCGCGTACGGCGCCTCCTGCAAACCTCCGCGGACTATCTGTCGATCGGCTCGCTCGGGGCGGTCGCGTTCACCGTGGTCGCCGGCAAGTCAGTCATGGTCCTTCTGTTCGGTCCCTCATTCGCACCCGCCGGTAGTGCACTGCCAGTGCTGATGGGCGCCTTCGTGTCGATCTCGTTTGGGTATCTCGCCGGCAACATGGTCGTGATTCTCAGACTGCAGCGCCGATATCTCGCCTACGCCACCGTTGGGCTCATAGTCAATGCGCTGCTCAACATCGCGCTGATTCCCCCGTTCGGGTTCCGGGCCGCCGCATGGGTGACGCTCGTCACTGAATTCACGGTGATGTCACTGATCATGCGCAGGGTGCTGATGGCGCTGGACATGCGCCCGGACTGGTCGCGCATCCGCCGCGTGCTCCTCGCCGCCGCGGCGATGGGAGGGGCGGTCGCCCTTGCCCAGGCTGGCGGTCTCCCGCTCGGGGTGCTGGTCGCGCTCGCGGGGACGCTATACATCGGTCTGCTGTTCGCCTTGGGCGCGCTCAAGGCGGCGGACATATCCGGCTTCCTCCGACGCGAACCGGTCGCCTGAGTGAGCCAGACTCGAACATCATGGATCCGAAGGCGGCTTCCGGTCACCTGCGACGAGGCGCTCGACGCGCTCGCAGCTTCACGACTGGGTGCCGCCTTGAAGCCGCTCACGCTGCTGTTGAACCGCAACGCCCAGCTGTCGCTGTATTCCGAGCCGACGTGGTAGAGCTGGATGGCAAACACCTGGCCGACCGCGACGCGCTGGACCGCTCGTGGTGGGGTTGCATCCTGATCGGCCCGTTACGAGTGGCGAGGGCGGCCACGTGCTCAGCGCTCCCCTGACAACAGCTGCTCGATCTGGGCTCCGACGACGGGCCGCGCGTACTGCCGCTCCGCCCATGCGCGCGCCGCCCGTCCCTGGCGCGGCCCGAGGGAAGGATCCTCCAGATACCTACGCAGCAGCGCGGCGAGGGCGGCGGGGTCGTGGTCGGGTTGCGCGATCGCGCCGAACTCGGGAGCGATCAGGTCGGCTACTCCCTCGGCACCGCTCGCCAGGCACGGCCGCTCGGTCAGCATCCCGACGATCGTCGCCCGCGGGGCTCCCTCAGTCGGCGAGGGGCAGAACACGCTCACGTCGAGGGCGCTCATGACGTCGGCCAGGTCACTGGTCGGCATCGGCACGAAATGAGCGCGGTCGCCGAGTGGAGCAGCCTGGGCGCGCAGCGCCGCCTCGGTCTCCCCCTCTCCCGCCATGATCAGGTGGACCCGGGGATCATGGAGCGCCAGGACGGCGTCGATGACCACATCGTTTCGCTTCTTGGGATGAAAGCGCGAGACGCATCCCACCACGAACGCGTCCGCTGGTATGCCGAGTCGCTCGCGGACCGCCTGGCGTCCCTGAGCCGAGAACCGGATCGACTCCACGTTGACGACGTTCGGGACGAACACCACCTTGCGCGGGGGTACGCCCACCGATTCGACCGAAGTCTTGGTGCTCGCCGACACGGCCATCACGACCTTGGCCTGGCGGCTGGCGTACAGGTAGGCCCGGCGCGCCGGCCCGCGGCGGAACTGGTATGGGACCGGCCCCCACTCCGCCCACGCCACCCGGGGGCGCAGGCGGCGCGGAAGCCAGGGAACCATCAGCTGCTCCTTCTTGTAGTGGACGAGCAGCACGTCGTAGGGCATCTGGGGCTCGAGCGCTCGCCGGAAGCGCCGCGCGTACCCGAGCCAATTCGCCGACAGGTGGCGCCAGCTCCGGGTCGACAGCTTCGGGCCGATCTCCACGGGCACGATCGGGACGGTGCCGTTGGACCCGATTCCCGAGAGGTCGCTCAGCATCACCACCTCGTGGCCGAGTTCCGCCAGCGCGGCCAGCATCTCGACGGCGGCGAACTCGGCCCCGCCGGCCGAGTTCGTCGTCATCACGCTCACGATCTTCAACGGCGGCGCCTCGCTCATCCGTCGATGAGCGTAGCCAGCGCGTCGACCGAGTGGCCCCGTACCGCCAGCTGGCGCCCGGCCGCCCCGATCGCCGCCGCGCGGCCGGGATCGGCGAGCAGCGCCTCGATCGCACCCGCAAAGTCGGCCGCCCCGTCGACCGCCAGGAAGTCCCGATCGGCCACGCCGTCTTCAATCAGAGCCGCCGCATGCGCCGTAGCCACGACCGGCAGCCCGTAGGCGAGGCCCTCGACGAATTTGAGCGGCGAACCCCCGCCACGCAGCAACGGGACCACCACGATGTCGGCGGCGCGGTACGCGTCGCCGAGCTCCTCGACGAATCCGGGCGTCTCGATCCTCGAGTCCCGCGCGACCGCCGGCAGCCCCCGGCCGACCGCCCTCAGACGCACATCGGGCATCCGCTGCCACACCTCGGGCAGAACGCTGCCCGCCAGAAACTCGAGCGCCTCCCGGTTGGGTGCGTAGGTGAAGTCCCCGATGAACAGCAGCCGCCTGGCTCCGGCCGGCGCCACCGGCTCGATCGCCGCCGTGTCGAGCACGTTCGGGACGTAGCGAGTGGCGATTTGCTCGCCCGCGAGCGCCCGGGCCCCTTGCTCATCGGCCCGCGTGGCCATCCAGGCTTCCGAGAAGGTTTGCAGCACGCGCCGCTCGAACTGCACGAGGCCCGAAACATTGGCTTTCCCCCGAAAGCCGCTCGATTCCAGGTTGTGCGCCAGGTAAACGACCTCACGGGTGCGCGCCACGGGCAGCAGTGCCGCCGCGACGACCGGCCCGTCGGCGATCACACGCACGTCCGGAGGCGCTGCGCGGCCCGCGGCTGCAAGCTCCGGCGACACACCCCGTGCGAGGTGCGGTGGCGCGCCTCGCGCTCGTGCTCGCAGGCACTCGACGCCGCGCCTCGGGCCGCGAGACGCGTGGAGCGCTCGCAGGGTTACGTCCCCGAGCCGCGCGTACTCGGCCGCGGGTCGACCGCCGCCCCAAATGACGTAGGCGACCTCGACCGCGTGGTGTCGCGCCAGCGCCGCGGTGACGCCGTAGGTCCGCAGGCCGGTGCCGCTTCCGAGCGTCGGCGTGATCGACGTCACGAGCAGATCGTTCATCCAGACAGCGCGGCGCCGATCTCGTCCAGCCGGGTCTTCCACGAGTGCCGGCGAGCCGCTTCGCTGCGCTCGCGCCGGAGCTCGGGCGAATCGTCGCCCAGCGCCCGCTCGATCGCCGCCAGCATCTCCTGGGCGCCCTCGACCAGCTCGACGCCGTCGACCTCCGCCACCGCGGGCACGCCGGTCGCGACCACCGATAGCCCTGCGGCGAGGTACTCGTAGACCTTCATCGGGAAGATGCTCTCGGTCAGGCGCGAGCGCCGGTACGGGATGATCCCGACCGCGGCGCCGCGCAGCACGCCGGGCAGGGCGCTCTGGTGGCGAGGACCGAGGAGCTGGACGTTGGGTATGGCGGCGAGCACGGACACGTCGGTGTCGGGGTCACCCAGACCGACGGGCCCCACGAGCGCGAAGCTCCACTCGGGTCGGGCGGCGGCGAGCGCTCCGATCAGGTCGAGGTCGAGCTTCTTGGCCACGATCGCCCCCACGAACACGATCCTGGGCTCGGGCAGCGCGGACAGGCCGGAGTCGAGGGGCCCCGGATCGAGAGCGGCCGCGAAGTGCTCGGTGTCGGCAACGTTGGGGGCGTAGAGGACGCGCCTCGAGAGCGTCCGCATCCGCTCTGCCAACGCCGGTGAGCTCGCGATGACCAGGTCGGCACGACCGGCGAAGCGCCGCTCGGCGGCGGCGAAGCTCGCCTCGTCGACGCCGTCCTGGGCGGCGATGTCATCGACGCAGTGGTACACGACGAGTTCGGGCTCGAGCGCATCGAGGAGCACCTCGGCCTGCGGCACGTACGCCCACAACACGGGCGCTCGCAACCGCATGCGCCGAGTCGCCAAACGCACAGTGGTGCGTAGGACCCCAGCGTTGAGAGCACGAATCGCCGCGCTCGAATGCACCGGCACGACGAGTGGCGAGAGCACCGTGACCCCCCCGGCCGCGCGGCGCGGCGGGGCGAGGCCGCGCCGCAGCCGCCGCGCGATCCGCCGCAGATCGCGGCCCGAGCCGAGCGCCGGCCTGCGCAGACCGAGAGACTCGATGAACAGGACCCGGCTGCCCGCCGCCGCCAGCCGCGACATCAGATGATGCTGGTTGGTCCAGACCTCGTTGTCCCAGTCGTTGAAGCCGACGCATACCACGTCGCGTCCTGCGAGCGGGTCTCCGCTCACCGGGCCGCCCCGGCGTGGTCGACCGCCCTCGCGATGCGTGCCATGGTCTGCTCGAGGATCGTTGTCGGACGGCCGTGGGGGTCGGCGATCAATACCTGCGCGTCGCCGTCGAGCGAGCCGAGCAGGTGCGTTCGGGCGAGCGCGCTTGGCTTGCCCGCCGCGACGCGAGCCACGTTCTCCAGATCGAACACGAAGATGGCCGGCGCGGCCGCCAGATCGTCGCGCGTCAGTAGCCTGGAGCGGTGATCGGCGAGGTCGACTCCGTGGCCCGCGGCGCACGCGATGGTCGCGTCGGGGGCGGGCCGCTCCGCTTCCGGGTAAAAGCCGCCGCCCACTGCCCCCGGCCGGCCGCGGTGCCGGGCGAGCCCGGCCGCGAAGGCGCTGCGATTGATGTTCCCATAGCACGCGATCAGCGGCGCGTCTGTGGCCCGCCACGCGCGCAGGGCGCGGCGATGCAGCCGGGCGCGGGGCCACGGGTGCGCAAGCACCGCACCGGCGGGCCGTTCGAGTCGGCGGGCGACGCCAACGAGCAGGCGCTCGACGTTCCGGCTCACTCGCCCCGGCTCGCGTCAACTGCCTGCAGGAACTCGCCCCACGGCGTGGCGTACGGCTCGATGCGCTCCGCCAGCCGGTGCAGCGCGGCGAAATCGTCGTCGACCTCCCACCCCATGTGCAGCACGACCGGAACCCACGTGCCGGGATTCCGCTCGATCACGCGCTCGACCGCTCCGAGCACCGCCTCGGCCCGCTCGTACAGTGGCTGGTAACACGGGAGGTACACTGCCCCGCCTCGCCACTGCGGGCCGCCGTGGAAGCCCATGTTCAGAATGCTCTCCGGTCCGCCGGTGATCACGTCGTAGCGCGAGGCCAGCACCTCCCACTGAGAGGAGTCGAAGCGGTTGAACGGGGGCACGAGTACGCGTGGGTTCAACCCCACCTCTTCGAGACGGCGCCGACCGCCGTCGAGCAGGCTCACGAGCGCGGCGTCGTCGAGCCCCGAGAGCTCCGAGTGACGGCGCGGATTGGAGAAGCGCGTCCGGTGCGTCGCCCCGTGCTGGGCGAACGCGACGCCGTCTGAGCGCATTCGCTCGATCAGCTCGCGGTCGCGGTCATCCAGCGGGCGTCCGCCGTCCGATCCGGGCCGAAGCGCCTGGCGCGTCCACTGAGGCACCACCGCAATCAGATAGGGAACGCCGGCCTCGGCCATGACCGAGTGAAAGCGCATCGACGCCTCGTAGCCGAACTTCGGATTGTCGTACCCCGAGTAATAAGGGAACTCGTCGACGCGCACGAGCAGCTTCGGCGGGCCGTCCGCTGCGGGCCCGAGCGCGCGGCGGCGGGCGGCCTGCAACGGCGCCAGCCATTTCTCGCTCCAGTCGAGCCTCCCCCGCTTCATCGCGAGGCGCTGTCCGGCGCGCTCGGGCCAGGATGGAACGCGCCGGGTCCGGAGCGCCCGGGTCACGGCGGGGGTCGGTTGCACCCCGTGGAGGCGCGCACTCGCGGCTGCATCGCCGCTGGCGCCCGCGATCTGCCGGTGGGCCGCTCGCCGCGTTTGCTCGAGCAGGAACATCGGGGCAAGCGCCGGCTCGCCCCAGCTCCAAAGCGTGTGTGCGGCGAGCGGCCAGAGGGTGAAGCAGCGCGCCGTCTCCCGCAATGGGTCTGGGTCCGCGAGGCTGGCCCTCAGATCGCGGCTGAACCACTGGTAGCGCGCGCCAGGCCGCCCCTCCGCGGGTGTGAACGGGCGCCCGGTGGCCAGACGCGCCCAGATGTCGGGATGGTTCGCCCCGGCCCTCACCGCAAGCGGAAGCGATCCGTAGAAGCGTGGATTGAAGTCGATCAACCGAGGCTGCCCGTCGCCCGGGATCAGGAACTGGAGCTGGGCCAGCCCGCGCCACTCCAGCGCCTGCAGCAGGCGCTCGATCACCGTACGGAGCGCCGGGTCGACCGGGACCGTGCGGCCTCGCGCGGTGACCCCGATGGGTCGCGGCCAGACATGCTCCGCGACCTCCTGGGCGATCGACACGATCCCGTCCGGGCCGGCCACCAGCGACACCGCGTTCAGCCGGCCCTCCAACCACTCCTGCGCGATCGCCTGGCCGCCCTCGCGCTCGATTCGCCGGACGTGCTCGAGGGCCTTCTGGCGGTCCCCGAAGGCCGCGGCCGCCACCCGCACGACGTACTGGGACGCGGGCTTGACGACCAGAACTCCCTCGAACTGATCGAGGCTCTCCGCGGTTGCGAGAACCGTGCGCGGTACCGCCAGCCCGGCCGCGTACGCCAGCGGACCCAGCCGCCACTTATCGGTGGCCTGCAGGATGCCCTCGTGCCGGCCATATCCGAGCGGGAACGAGAGCCGCTCGCGCCGAGACGACAGCGCCACGACCGCGCGCTCCCAGCCGGGCAGGACGGTCTCGTAGCCGTGCTCGCGCACCACCTGCTCGACGGCGTCCACGAACGCGTCGTCCTCGT
This sequence comes from uncultured Solirubrobacterales bacterium, assembly GCA_963701945.1. Taxonomy (GTDB): domain Bacteria; phylum Actinomycetota; class Thermoleophilia; order Solirubrobacterales; family Solirubrobacteraceae; genus Palsa-465. The sequence goes on from CAVPBV010000013.1 coordinate 22,544, forward strand.
CAGAATGCACGAGCCGGTGCCAGGCGGCGATCGCGCTCGAACGCGCCGCCAGGCTTGGCGGCGCCGAGGCCACTCCCACCGTCCATCCGGCCGCGGCCAAGGCCCGAGCCCCTGCGACCGACGCGCGGTCGCGCCCCTTGTCCACGATGAGAACCCTCACGCCGGCCGATGCTACGCGTCGGGCAGAAACCGGTGACGCAGCTGCGCGAACAAATCCTGGGCCTGCTCGTAGTCCTCGTGCCGGCCGATATCGAACCAGTGGTCGGCCGAATGCCACGCGCGGACCGTCTCCCCGGCCGCGATCAAACGCAGAACCAGCTCCGGAAAGTCGAGCCTCTGACCGGTCGGGATGTGCTCTCGCACACGGGGACTGAAGCAGTACACGCCCATGGACACCACGTATGACAGCACCGGCTTCTCGAAATACCCGGTTACCAGCGTCGGATCGCCATCGTGCGTGAAGCCCATCACGCCGAGCGTCACCTGGACATCGCGATGGTGGGCGGCGATCGTCGCCGCCTGACCACCCTGGCGGTGGTACTCGATCAGGTCCGAGTAGTCAATGTCGGTCAGGATGTCTCCGTTCATGACCAGGAAATCGTGATCCAGGCCATCGATCAGGCTAAGCGCCCCGACCGTACCGAGCGGCTCTTCCTCGCGGAAGTAGTCGATCTGAACGCCATGGCGCGAACCGTCACCGAAGAACGCCTCGATCAGCTCGGCCAGGTAGCCGGTCGCGATCGTTATCCGCTCGAACCCCGACCGCGCAAGTTGCCGGACGACGATGTCGGCGATCGGCCGGTCTCCGACCGGCATGAGGGGCTTGGGGATGACCGTTGTATAGGGTCGGAGCCGAGTCCCCAACCCGCCCGCGAGAATCACGGCGCGCCTCATCGCTTCCAACGGTATCGCTACGGTGACCGCCGATGAGCGAGGGTAAGTGCGGGGATCCCCGAGGCGCTGCGGCGGCAAGGGGTGCTGATCGTGGAGCAGGGCGGACGCGGAGGCGTGGCCGACTACACCGGGTTCTTGGCAGCCGCTCTCGCCGCTCGCGGCGTGCCGGTGACGATCGCGACGGCTGCCGATCACCTGTACCAGCCCACGCCCGGCGTTCGCATCGCGACGATATTCGTCTACGTCCGCGGCCATTCACCTCCGGCGCGACTGATCCGGCGCGCCCGCCTCGGTCCGCTGGCCAACGGCGTTCGGTTTCTGGTCTCGCTGCCCAAGCTTCTCGCCCTGTCGCGAAGCCATGGCGTCACTCACGTGCAGGGGTGGGAGGCTCCCTCGCTCGGCCTGGTCGCGACGCTGCTCCTGCGGGTCTCGGGGGCGAGGATCGTGTACACCGCCCACAACACGTTCGAACGCAAGCGCTGGCGCCTGGACAGCGCGCGCATCCACCCCGCCCTGGCGCACCAGACGATCGTGCACACCGAGGCCGACCGTGACCGAGTCAGCCGCCAACCAGCGGTCATCTCGCACGGGCACTACCGCGGGCTGGCTGATGCCGCTCGACCTGTGGACGGCAAGCATGCGCGACACGCACTCGGCCTTCCCGCGAACGCCCTCGTCGTCCTCCTCTTTGGGGTTCTGCGACCGGACAAGGGACTGAACGACCTGCTCGACGCGATCGAGGAGGCCTCGCCGTGGCACGCGCTGATCGCGGGCGAGGACCATGGCGGCTTGGCGTCGGCAACCGAGCGGCTCGCCTCGCCGCAGCTGGCCGGCCGGGTCACCGTGGTCGAGGGCTTTCAGCCGATCGACGTCGTCGGTCGGTTGTTCGCGGCGGCGGATCTGGTCGCGCTGCCGTACCCCCGAGCCAGTCAGAGCGGGGTGCTACATCTCGCCTATGGCTTCGGCAAGCCGGTGGTGGTCTATCCGGTCGGAGGCCTCCCCGAGGCCGTGATCCCTGGCGTCACCGGCTGGGTGTGCAGCCAGGCGAGCCCACCCGCGCTCGCCCGGGCCCTGCGCGAGATCGGCTCGCTGGATCCCGACGAGCTTCGCCGTCTCGGCCCGGCCCTGCGCCGCTGGGCGGAGCAGACCTTCGACTGGAACGAGATCGCCCAGGCGACCGAGGCGGTCTACTTGCAAGCTCTGGCATCTAAAGGCTGATCTCGCGTGGCGCGAACCGACTGCCGCCGCGCCGGATCCCACAGCGACTCGCCGGCGGGATCACCGCTTGCGGACCAGGATGTTCTCCAGGAACAACGCCTCGACGCCGGAGTTCAGGAGTGTCTCGATCGCCTCGCCCGGCGTGTTGACGATCGGCTGTCCCTTCACGTTGAAGCTCGTGTTGAGCACCATCTGCCGGCCGCTGCGCGCCCCGACCGCGCGAAGCAGCTCGTGAAACTCCGGGTTGTCGCGGGTCGACACCGTCTGCACTCGAGCTGACCCGTCGACGTGCGTGATCGCCGGCAGGAAGGCACGATGCTCCGGTCGCACGTCCACGTTCACAGTCATGTACGGAAGCTCGGTCCCGGGTGCCACGTCGAACCACATGTGCACCTCCTCCAGTGACACCGCCGGCGCAAACGGACGGAACCCCTCTCGCAGCTTCACCAGGGCGTTAACGCGGTCGCGCATCTCGGGGCGGCTTGGATCCGCCAGGATGCTGCGGTGGCCGAGCGCGCGTGGCCCGAATTCCATGCGTCCCCGGTACCACGCCACGACCTCTCCCCCGCAGATCAGATCGGCCGCCGCCGTGCACGCCGCCTCCAGGGCGGCAAGCCGGGTGATCGTGACCTGGCCGTTGCGAGCACGCAATGCATCCTCGATCGCGCCGGTCACCGGACACGTTCCGAAGAACGGGGTGGGGAAGCGGCGGTTGACGACCTCGCCGGCCACTGCGGCGCGCTGCAGGGCGGCGCCGAGCGCGGCTCCGTCGTCGGCTGCTGCCGGCTGTACATAGATCTCGTCGAACGTGCCAGACGTCAGCAGCCTTCCGTTGGCCGTGGTATTCAGCGCCACCCCCCCAGCCAGCGCGAGCCGGCGCTGCGTCGTACGCGCGCCGAAGTGTCGCCCGATGTGGAGGATTGCGCGGTCCAGGCACGCCTGCAGCGCGGCGGCCACATCGCGATGCTCACCGGTGATCTCGCTCTCCGGCTCGCGTGGCGCGATCAGCTTCTCGGCCAGATACCTTCGAGTGGCGGTCAGGTTCTCGCGCTCGTCGCGGGCCCGGTTTAGCCCGAGCGCCGGGATCTTCCAGCCGCCGTCCTCGGATAACTGCACGGCAGCGTCGAAGAATGGTCGGAACCGTTCGGGGTCTCCGTACGGAGCCAGACCCATGATCTTGTACTCGTCGGAGTTGAACTCAAACCCAAGGTGCAGGGTGAGCACGGAGTAGAAGATTCCCAACGAGTTGCCGGCCGAGATCCGATGCAGCGGCTCAAGCTCCCCTTCACGGGCGTGGTAGACGGTGGCGCTGTGGGCCTCGCCCATGCCGTCGATTACGAGCACGAGGCACTCATCCCAATCCGACGTGAAGTAGGCCGAAGCGGCGTGCGCGAGATGGTGGTCGACGTGCCGGACCCGCTCGAGGGGCAGCGACGGGAGGAAGTCCGCAACCCGCGTGGCGAACGCCTCCCGCGAGAGCACATCACGGTAAAGCTCGCGCGAGACGGGATCGAGCGAGAAGACCGTGCGGTAGGGCCAGTAATCGAAGGCGTGGACGATCTCGTCAACGTCGTCCAATTCGATGCCTGCCAATTCCAGGCACGCGGCAAGCGCTCCGGCCGGGAACGCGCCGGTGTGCTTACGACGGCTGATCCGCTCCTCGGCGATGGCCGCCACGAGCTCCCCATCCACGACCAGCGCGGCGGCCGAATCGTGTCCTTGGGATATCCGGTACTCGCGCGGCTCGAGCTCCGGCCAGTGTCGTCGCTTGAAATCGGTCGTCCCGTGGATCCCGCTGATGCCAACTATGTTCATCGCTCGCTGCCGGTCATGGAGACACTCGTCTAGCCGCGCCACGCCACTTGCCGCGACGGCGTCGGTGCACGGCGAGCGCGGGAGCCGGTGGCTCGCCGTTAAGGATCGCCTCGGGCGCTGCGTGGGCCAAGTGGTCGATCTCGGCCACGGTCAGGCCCGCGCGGGCCAGTGCCGAGCCGAGCTCGGGCGGCCGGCGGATTGGGTCATGGCAGTCCGACGCAACTACATGGGCGAGTCCGGCCGCGAGGAGCTTCCACGCCGCCGACCGCGTTCGCCGCTCGGCATGCCGGCTGAGCGAGCCGGCGTCCAGGCAGTACAGCACGCCCGAGTTGACCAGTTCCTGCACGACCCCCGCATCGCGCTGCAGCATCGGCGAGCGCTCGGGATGGGCGACCACGATCCTGAAGCCGCGGTGCGCGAGCGCGCGCATCGCGTTGAGGGCCCCCGCCCCGGCCGACGTCCAGGGCAGCTCGAGCAGCAGATACGGTCCACCCCCCAAACAGAGCAGACGAAGATCGCGGTCGGACAGCTCCCCCGCGCGGGACAGCGCGACCTCTGCGCCGGTCCGCACCGTGAGCTCGAGGGCCTCCCCCCGGAGCGCGCCGTTCAACTCGGCTACCTTCTCATGGATCACAGCTGGGGTCACCTGCGGGTAGTCCCAGTTGATGTGTGGAGTCGCCACCAGCGTTCGGGTGCCGTCGCGGCCCGCCGCGCGGCAAAGCGCGATCGACTCGGTCAGCGTGGTCGGTCCGTCGTCCACTCCGGAGAGCACGTGGCAATGCAGGTCGATCACGACGGCAAGGTTACGAGCCCGTTGCTCGCCAGAGCGACACCCCGGCGGTGCAGGCTCTACGTCGCACGTCGCGCGGGCCGTCTCCTCGCTCTTCGGCGAACCCCTGCTCCCTTGGTATGGTCCGGCGGCGATGAGGCGCTGGCTGAAGCGGCACATCGGCGAGCGCTGGCGGTGGCGGATCCATCGACTGAGCCGGGTGCGATGGATCACCAAGGCGCAGGTGATCCGCAGCGAGGGGCTATCCATCCTCCGCCACGCGCGCTACATATTGTTGGACCCTGAGGTCGAGAGCTACACATACCGGGTCGCGAACATGGAAGGCATGCTCGCGGCGATCAGTGAGGCGACGCGTGTGCCGCGCGACATACTCGCCGGCTACGTCGAAGAGGCGGACCAGGATCCCGAGCTGGGCAGTCGGCTGACCGGACGGCTACGCTGGCGGCTTGACGTCAAGCACCGTCCACAGCTGGGTAATCGGCTCGGCTGGTACGTCCTCATCCGAGCGTTGCGTCCGAAACTGGTGGTAGAGACCGGCATCTATAACGGTCTCGGATCGTTGACGTTGCTGCGGGCGCTCGAGCGTAACCGGCAAGAAGGGACGCCGGGCGAACTCATCTCCTTCGATCGAAACGAGGCTGCCGGCTGGCTCGTCGGCGAGGCAAACCGGCGGCATTGGCAGCGCGTAGTAGGCGAGACCGGCGACGCCTTGGAGCAAACGCTCGGGAATCGGCCAGTGGGAGCTCTGTTTCAGGACAGCGATCACTCGGTGGAGATCCAGCGGCTGGAGTTCGGCGCCGCCCTAGTCAACGCGGCGCCGACGCTTCTTCTCGTTGACGCGAGCGGCCGCCAAACTCCGGTACTCGAGCAGCTGAGCCGCAAGCATCGCGCGGACTACCGCTGCGTGAAACTCGGGGCGGTAGACCACTGGTACCAACGAGGCGCGTTGGCATTCGCAGTCTTCCGAACGGATTGATGACTGACTTGCTTTACCGGATCTTCGTGGTACCTGTGCGCCGGATGAACCTCGCCGTGCGCGCGGTGTCGGCATCTACCCACCATCTCCAACACCGAGCCGAGGGGCTGCTCCGTGGCTCAGCCGAATGGTTCGACCACCAGCTCGACGCACAATGGCAATGGCCACGACTAGGACACGGCGCATTCTTAGAGCGAGGTGTTCTCACCGCGCTGGCCGTACCACCCGGCGGATCCGTACTCGACCTCTGTTGTGGCGACGGGTTCTATGCGCGCCACTTTTACGCGCCTCGTGCATCCCGGGTGGTCGCAATTGATGCAAACAGAGAGGCACTGCGACACGCACAGCGCTTCAACGCGGCTCCGAACGTGTCGTACCAGTACTGCGACATCACGACGGGCATTCCAGACGGGCCCTTCAACACCGTAGCCTGGAGTGCCGCAATTGACCACTTCACGCGCGAGCAGGCGCACGCCATCCTCCTTCGGGTCTCGGACAAACTGACACCGGACGGAGTGCTCTGTGGGCATGCGGTGGGGGAGCCGAACGTCTCGTATCAATATCTTCGTCAAACCTTTCTGGGAGCGGAGGAGCTCGCCTCATTGCTCGCTTCTGTCTTCGAACAGGTGCTCGTCAAGACGACGCACGAGTCGGATCGGGTCAACCTCTATTTCTTCGCTGGCGACGCGGCCACCAGCTTGCCCTTCGATCCCGGACGCGAGGACGTCGTGATCGTTGCCGCGGGCAACTAGCGGCATGTCCGAGGCGCTCGCGGCCCGCTTCCCACGGGTCGCGCTGATCCACGAGTGGCTGACCATTCCCGGCGGGTCCGAGCAGGTCGTGTACGCGATCCTGGGCTTGCTCCCCCAGGCCGAGGTGTTCACCTCCGTATACGACCCGGTGCCGTGGCCGGAGGTGCTGAAGCGCCGGACGGTTCACGCCTCCTTCCTGAACCGCCTGCCGGGAGCCGATCGCCGGTACACCTATCTGCTCCCGTTGATGGACGCGGCGTTCCGGTCCTTCGACCTCGCCGGGTTCGATCTCGTCGTCTCCTCCAACCACGCCTGTGCCAAGAATGTGCGCACGCCGCCTGGGGCCTTGCACGTCTGCTACTGCCACACGCCGATGCGCTACGCCTGGGATCCCGCGTTCCTCGGGGGCGAGGCGATCGGCCGCATCCCCCGGCGGCTGCTGCCGATCGGAACGGCGTGGCTTCGGCACGTCGATCGCAAGCGGGCGGCGGGGCCCGACGTGTTCGTCGCCAACTCGACCTTTGTGGCCGGCCGGATCATGCAGGCCTACGGGCGCTCCAGTCAGGTCATCCACCCTCCGGTCGATATCACGAGGCTGATGGGCGCCGACCGCGATCCCGGTGACGCGTACCTGGTCTTCGGCCGGCTCGTCCCCTACAAGCGAGTGGATGTCGCGATCGAGGCCTGCGCGCGACTCGGCCGTAAGCTGATCGTCGCCGGGACCGGCCGCGATCTGGATCGCCTACGGCGCATCGCCTCGTCCAGCACCGAGTTTGTCGGCCGCGTCCCGGATGACCGGCTGCCGGCCCTGCTCGGCCGGGCGCGGGCGCTTCTGTTCCCGGGCGTAGAGGACTTCGGAATGGTGCCGGTCGAAGCTCAGGCGGCCGGAGTGCCCGTGATCGCCTATGGCGTGGGTGGCGTCCTGGATTCGGTTGTCGACGGGCGCACCGGCGTGCTGTACGAGGACGGTTCGGTCGACGGGCTGTGCCAGGCCATGCTGAGGTTCGAGTCCCTGACCTTCGAGGAGCGCGCGCTGCGGTCCAATGCGTCGCGCTTCGGGCCGGAGCCGTTCGCAGCGGCATTTGCCAAGCTGCTGTCGAACCTCCCCGATTCTGCCAATTTGGCCGATAGTCTTAGGACTGGATGACTATGTGGGCGAGCACCCCGGGGGGCGGCGAGCCGTCGAGCGAGCGCTCGGCGCTGATCGACGGCGTCCGAGTCGTCCGGGAGCGGTGGTGGCTGATCGCCATCTCGGGGGTGGTCTGCCTCATAGTCCTGCTGGGCCTCTCGCTGCGTGCCCAAAAGCAGTACACGGCGACCTCGGAGGTGCTGGTCAAGCTCTCCAACCTGCCCGCGGTGATCTCCCCCAGTCAGGGTCAGCCGACCGACCCGACCACCCTGACCCGAATCCAGAGCGATGACGCTTCGCTGATCACCTCCACCACGATTGGGGCCGCGGTGAAGTCGATCCTGCATTCGTCGGAGTCGGTGTCCGATCTCGTGGACGAGGTGCAGGCCAATGTGAACAGCAGCAACGACCTGATCGCCATCTCGGTCACCGACCCGAGCCCAGAGCAGGCGGCAGCCAAGGCCAACGCATTCGCCACCGCACTGGTCAACTACATGAATCAGTCCGCTCAAGCTCAGCTGGTCTCGGGCCAGGCCAAGCTCCAGAGGGAGCTTGCCCGGCTCCCGGCCACGGATCCCAGCCGCACCGCGTTGCAGCAGGGGCTCGAAGAGGTTGTCGCGCTCGAGGCGGTGACCAACGGCGGCGTCCAGACCGTACAGCAGGCGAGCGTGCCCACATCGCCGTCCTCACCGGACACCAAGCGCAACGTGGTGATCGGGCTTGTCGTCGGGCTCCTGATCGGCTTGGCGCTGGCTTTCCTGCTCGACATGTTCGACCGCCGGATCAAGTCGGCCGAGGCGCTCGAGCGGCTCTACGGCCTGCCGGTCCTGACCGCGGTGCCGCTGCGCAAGCGCGTGCCCGGCGAGGGTGAACCGCAAATTGACCTCGAGCCGTTCCGCATCCTCCGCGACGCGCTCGGCTACGTCTCGCTGCGTGAGCGGCCGCAGGTGATCCTGGTGACGAGCGCCGTGTCCGGCGAGGGAAAGACATGGGCTGCCACCGGGCTCTCGCGCGCGATGGCGGCCGCCGGAAGGTCGGTGGTGCTGGTCGAAGGCGACGTCCACCGCCCCGCGCTGAAGCGCCAGCTCGGCCTGGAATCGAACGGCCGTGGTCTGATGAACGCACTTGTCGAGGGCGGCGACGCGGTCGATTTCGTCCAGGACGCTCCGGCGTTCCCATCGCTATCGGTGCTCGGCAGTGGGCCCTTCACGCCGAACTCGGCCGAGCTGCTACGTCTCCCGGCGATGAGCCGCGCGCTTGAGGACCTGTCCGCGGAGTTCGAATTCGTGGTCATCGACGGCCCGCCGCTGTTGCCGGTCGCCGACGCGCAGGTGCTGCTCGACAATCCGACGATCGATGTCGTGCTGATCGTCGCCCGCCCGTATCTGACCACCCGTGATCAGATACGCCGTGCGATCGCGGTGCTCAAGCGCCACCCCGAGAAGGGGGTCGGCCTCGTGATCAACGCGGTGCGTGAGCGCTCCCGCGGCTACTACGACTACGAGAAGCGCCGCGACGACGTTCTCGAGCTGGACGAGGACAGGGTGCTCGCCTCTCCCCCTGTCCGGCCACGTCGCGCCAGAGCGGTATCCCGGTCAGCGCGACCGGCTACTTCCGGGGGGCGCGATCAGGTCGCCGAGCCGAGCTCGGAGCCAAGCTGATCTTGATCTCGGCCGTGCTAGAGGAGACGGCGTGATCGTCGTCACCGGCGGCGCGGGTTACATCGGCGCGCCGCTTTGTCTCGGCTGGCCGCCGCGGGCCGGTCGGTCCGGGCCCTCGACAGCCTGCTCCACGGCCAGTCCGATGTCGCGCGACGCGTTCGAGCATGCCGGCGTCGAGCTGATCCGCGCTGACGTGCGGGACGCAGCGGGCCCGCGAGCGAGCGCTCTCCGGTGCGCGGGCCGTGGTCCACCTAGCCGCGATCGTCGGCGATCCCGCCTGCGCGCGCGACCCCGCGCTGTCGGCCGAGGTCAACGTCGAGGGCACGCGGGCGCTGATCCGCGACGCCGCGAGGCTCGGCGTCCAGCGGTTCGTGTTCGCCTCGACCTGCTCGAACTACGGACGCATGGCCGACCCGACGATGCCGATCGACGAGACCGGCGGCGCTCGCGCCCGTCTCGCTCTACGCCGAGCAGAAGGTGGCGATGGAGCGGGCGCTGCTCGAACCCGGCAGCGCCGGGCTCGAAGCCGACCTGCCTGCGGTTCGCGACCATCTACGGCGTGGCTCCGCGGATGCGCTTCGACCTCACCGTCAACGAGTTCACCCGCGACCTGTGGGCCGAGCGGCGAGCTCGAGGTGTTCGGGGAGCAGTTCTGGCGACCGTACGTGCACGTCCGTGACGCCGGACGGGCGGTCGCGATGGTGCTCGACGCGACCGTCCGATGTCGTCGCCGGCGAGGTCTTCAACGTCGGCCGATCGGGCGAGAACTACCGCAAGCTCGATCTCGTGCACGAGATCCGCAAGCTCACCGACCGGCGGGGAGGTCGAGTTCGTGCACCGCGACGAGGATCCCGCGCGACTACAAGGTCAGCTTCGACAAGATCCGCAGCCGCGCTCGGCTTCGAGACCGAGATGACCGTGCCCGGACGGGATCGCCGAGGTGCTCGACGCACTCGAGCACGACCGGTTCGAAGATCCGTTCGATGGGCGCTACCGAAACATCCCGTGAGAAGCTGATTCCGGTCTTCGACCTCCGGCTCACGCCCGAGGACCTCGAGGCCGTCGCGGACACGCTTCGGTCGGGCTGGCTCACGATGGGGCCGCGGACGATCGAGTTCGAGGCGGAGTTCGCGCGGTCGCTCGGATGCGAGCTACGCGGTGGCGGTGTCGAGCTGCACCTCGGCGCTGCACCTCGCCTATCTGGCCGCGGGCGTCGGTCCCGGCGACGAGGTCATCGTCCCGTCCTACACGATGGCCGCGACCGCGGCCGCCGTCCTCTACGCCGGTGGCACGCCGGTGTTCGCGGACATCGCCGGGCTCGAGGAGCCGGTGATCGACGTCGCGCACGTCGAGGAGCTGATCACGTCCCGCACCCGGGCCGTGGTCGCGATGCACTTCGGCGGCTACCCGGCTTCAGTCGACCGGCTGTCCGAGCTCTGCGCCGATCATGGTCTGGCGCTGATCGAAGACGCGGCCCACTCGCCGATGGCCACGCTCGCCGGACGGAGCCTCGGCACCTGGGGTCTCGCCGGGGCGTTCAGCTTCTTCTCCAACAAGGTGCTCGCCGCCGGCGAGGGCGGCCTGCTCGCCACCGACGACGCCGAGGTGGCGGCGTTCGCGCGGTCGCGGCGCAGCCACGCGATGACCCGGGGAAGCTGGGATCGCCACCAGGGCGGGCCAGAGCGCTATGACGTGCCCGGGCTCGGCTTCAACTACCGGATCGACGAGCCGCGTGCCGCGCTGCTGCTCTCGCGCCTTCGCCGGCTGCCGGCCGAGGTGGACCGGCGCCGGGAGCTCACACGCCGGTACCGCCGGCTGCTTGCCGGCGTCCCCGGGCTGACCGTGCCGTTCGGCGACGAGGCGGTCGCCACCTCCTCGTGCTACGTAATGCCGGTGATGCTCGAAGATCGCTCTCGCCAGGGCGCGCTCCGCGTCGCGCTACGCGAGACCCATCGCGTCCAGACCAGCCTGTTCTACCCCGCGGTGCACGAGTTCACCGCGTACCGCAGCCGTTTCCCAGGCCTGTCGCTGCCGAGAACCGAGCTGGCGGCGCGCAGCGAGGTGACGTTACCGCTGTTCTCGCACATGACCGAGGCCGACCAGGACCGGGTCGTCGAGGCGCTGGCCGCGGAGCTCAGGCCATGAGCTGGACGGTTCCGCTCACCGACGTGCACATCAGCGAGGAGGACATCGCGGCCTACATCGATGTGCTCGAACAGGGCTGGCTGACGATGGGTCCCCGGACGCAGCGAGTTCGAGCTCGCGTTCGCCGATCGGTTCGGCGCGCTCGCACGCGGTGGCGGTGTCGTCCGGGACCGCCGCCCTGCATCTCGCGCTGCTCGCGGCGGGCATCGGTGCCGGGCGACGAGGTCCTGGTCCCGGCGATGACGTTCGTCGCCGGTGCCGCCGCCGTCCGGTACTGCGGCGGGCGGCCGGTGCTGATCGAGCCGTACGGGCCCGAGGACCTCAACCTCGATCCTGAGGACGCCGCCAGGCACATCGGGCCGAACACGCGCGCGATTCTTGCCACGCACTGGCTCGGATATGCCTGCGATCTTGCGGCGCTGGAGCGCTCTGTGCCGCGACCACGGGCTGCTCCTGATCGAGGACTGCGCTCAGAGCATCACGGCGCGCGCCGCGGACGGGCGGCTCACGGGGACCGTCGGCATCGCCGGGTGCTTCTCGTTCTTCTCGAAGAAACAGCTCGCGGTCGGCGAGGGCGGCATGATCCTGACCTCCGAGGACGCGATCGACGCCAAGGTGCGCTCGCTGCGCTCGCACGCGATGACGTCGGTGACCTGGGACCGGCACCGCGGACATGCCGAGAGCTACGACGTCGTCGACGTCGGCTTCAACTTCCGAATCGACGAACCGCGAGCGGCGCTCGGCCTCAGCCGGCTGAAGCGTCTCGACGAGGAGGTCGTCGCGCCGGCGCGAGCTCGTGCGGAACTATCGCGAGCGCCTCGGCGGCGTCCCTGGCGTGTCGATCCCCTGGACCGCCGACGACGTGGAGCGCAGTTCGCATTTCGGCTTCGCGATCCTGCTCGAGAGCGAGTCGGAGCGCGACGCCGTCGCCGCGGCGCTCACCGACCGGGGAATCCAGACCACGCACTATCCGTCGATCACCGCACTGAGCGCCTACCGCGACCACCCGCCCCGGCCACGCAGCGAGGAGGTCGCCGCTCGTCACCTGGTGTTGCCTCTGTCTTCCACGTACACCGACCGGGAGGTCGATCTGGTCGCAGCCCATCTGACCGAGATCATGGCGGGACGCGCGGCGCCGGCCCGCTAAGCACGCTGATGCTGGCCGTTCAGGCACCGGACGAGGAGGTGCGGCCGCGGGCGCCCGCCCTTGCTCGCCGCCTCGGAAATCACGCCTGGGCGCTTCCCGGTCTGCTCGTGGTCGGGTT
>CAVPBV010000014.1:0-183291 GCA_963701945.1 uncultured Solirubrobacterales bacterium
GCATCGGTGCACGAGCGCGCGTTCGCCGAACACGTCCTTGATCGCGCGGCGGATGGCCTTTCCGCCGTCGGTGACAAACAGGATGGCCTGCTCGGGATCGAGCCCGCGGTCGACCAGGTCAGACAGCAGCGCGGTCGCGACGGTCGCGTTCTCGGTCGAGCCCTCATACAGCCCGAGCGGGATCTTCACGCCGTCCGTTGTGATCCCGAGTGCCACGACGTGCGTGCGGTCGGCGATCTCCATCCCGTCGAGCATCATCACCGCCAGGCGCACATCATCCAGCCGGCGGCCCATCAGCTCCCCGAGCGCGGTGCGGGTCCGTTCGATGAACAGCTCCGACACGGTGCTCTTGCCCGTCGAGCTGGACTCCCGCTCGACCTCCTCGCCGACCGGCTCGCCCACGCCCGCGTACTTGCGGGTCGAGACGCCAGCGAGCATCCGATTCATGACCACGACGGTCAGCGGATCGCGGTCGGCGAAGTACTCATACGTCCTGACCGGCAGCTCGCGTTCATCATCGGCGGTACGGACCCGCGGGCGCCGGACCTCAACGCGTCGGCCACCCAGCGTCATCGACCCGCGCTCGTGACCGTGGCGGTTGGCCGTGCGATCCGGGTTGTGCCTGCCCTTCGGGCCGACAACCTCGCTCACCTCAGCCTCCATCAACTCGTGCACGACCGAGAGCCCGACACCGACGCTCAACGCCAAAAGCCCTTCCCTCGCCGCGCCGACCAACTCGCCGAGCGCCTCCTGAATCTCCGCAGGGAGCGGCCTCTCCAGCGCCTGCCTCGGCGTGACGACCTGCGGACCGGGTACGTTCTTCATGGCGGATTCCTCCTGTCCTTGCGGACTTGTTGACACCCCGAACGCTCCCAACCGGAGCGGACGAGGCGGGAGGACCGCCACTCAAAGTTCTACGAGATCTCGGACAACCTCGCGCGCACGCGTTGGCGTGGCAGCGAGCCAGTCGTCCCAAGCCGGCCAAGCTCTGGGTCAACCAGCGGCTACGAGAGATCGTCGAGCAGCTGCTTGAGCGCCGGTACTCTCCCGAGCAGATCGCCGGGCGCCTGCGCGTGCAATTCCCTGCTGACCCGGAGATGTGGGTGTCAACCGAGACGATCTACCAGTCACTCTATGTGACCTCTCGAGGCGCGCTGCGTCGCGAGCTGACCAAGCGTCTACGGACCGGGCGCAAGCTCCGTCACCCCGGCCGCAAGGCCAGCGCGCACAACGGCCCTCGCGACATGATCAACATCGCACAGCGTCCCCAGGAGGCCGATGACCGCGCCGTCCCCGGCCACTGGGAAGGCGACCTGATGATCGGCAAGGCCAACCAGACCGCGATCGGGACGCTCGTTGAGCGCAGCACCGGCTACGCGCTGCTGGTCCACCTCCCCGACGGCTACAAGCCCGAGCAGGTCGCGCCCGCGCTCGCCGCCAAGATCCAAACGCTGCCCGACACGCTGCGCCGCTCGCTGACCTGGGACCAAGGCGCCGAGATGCGCGACTGGAAACAAGTCCGCATCGACGCCGGCATCGAGATCTACTTCTGTGACCCCAACTCACCCTGGCAGCGCGGGACCAACGAGAACACCAACGGGCTGTTACGCCAGTACTTCCCCAAAGGCACAGACCTCGGCAAACTCACCGCGCTCGAGCTCGACCAGGTCGCCGACGAACTCTGAATCGTGCTGGGCTTGATGGAGGCTCTGGCGTTTTGTGATTAGGCCAGGACCGTGTCGGCCTGGCGGGTAGCGTAGTCCTCCTCGGGCTGTGCCGTGAGGTGGTTGGTGTTGATGTTGTTGTTCCAGCGAGCCATTGCCCTGTCCGGCGTGGCGTCCTCGGGTAACGCAGCGCTGGCGGTCAGAGCGGGAGCGGTGACCGGAGAGGGCTGGAGGGGCGGCTCGGAGGCGATTTCGCCCTCGATCGCGTCGGGGGGAGGCTGTGGGAGGCGTTCTGCGGGCTTGCGAGCCGGTGGCGCGACCGATAGCACCCCCGGATTGAGGGCTTGGCGGGCGGCGTGGAGTTCTTCAAACTCGGCGGGCGGCAGATCGCCGAGGTAGCCGTGCAGGCGCTGGGTGTTGTGCCAGTGCACCCACCCGAGGGTGGCGAGCTCGACCTCCTCGACGGTCTTCCACGGCCCGTTGCGAGTCGGCCCGCGGATCAGCTCGGCCTTGTAGTAGCCGTTGACGGTCTCGGCCAGCGCGTTGTCGTAGCTGTCGCCGACCGATCCGATCGACGGGACCGCCCCGATCTCGGCCAGCCGCTCGCCGTAGCGGATAGAGGTGAACTGCGACCCGGCATCTGAGTGGCAGCGCAGCCCGGCGTGATGCAGCCCGCGGTTCCAGCGGGCCATCTCGATCGCGTCGAGGACCATCGGCGTGCGCATGTGACCGGCGACGCGCCAGCCGACGATCATCCGCGAGAACGCGTCGATGATGAAGCACACGTAAGCCACTCCGGCCCAGGTTGCGACGAACGTGAGGTCGGTGACCCATAGCCGGTTGGGCTCCTCAGCTCGGAATCGGCGGTTGACGAGATCGGGGTGCCGCCCGGCGCCCTGCTCCCGCCGGGTCGTGCGCACCCGCTTGCTGCGTAGCGCGCCGCGGATCCCAGCTTGGCGCATCAGCCGGGCGGTCTGGTCACGGCCGATATCGATCCCGGCACGCCTGGCGGCCTTCCATAGCTTCCGAGACCCGTAGACCTCGTAGTTGTCCTTCCACAGCTCGACCAGCCGCGGAACGAGCTCTTGGTCACGCTGGGCGCGCGCCGAAGGCCGTCGACCACGCGCTGCGTAGTACGTGCTCGGAGCCACCTGCAGGATCCGGCAGATGGGCTCGACCCCGAGCCGGCGACCGTCCACCACGTCGTCCTTGTTGGCGTCGATGAACGCCACTATCTGCGCTGCTGGCGGTCGAGCTCCGCCCCGAAGAAAGACGCCGCTCGGCGCAGGATCTCATTCGCGCGCCGAAGCTCCCGGTTCTCCTGCTCGAGCTCCCGCATCCGCTCCGCCTCGCTCGTCGTGGTCCCCGGCCGCGCGCCCGCGTCAACATGGGCCTGCTTGACCCAGCTACGGACCGACTCAACCCCGTACCCCAGCTGCTGCGCGACCCGCTTCACCGCCCCCTGCGACATCCCCGTCTCCGCCTGCAGCGACCGGACCATCCTCACCGCCGCCTGCTTCTCCTCCGGCGAATACCGACGCGTCGTCGGCTTCCCAGCTGTGCGATCTGTTGGCATGAACTCCGTCCTTCATTTTCCAAGGCCAGGAGTCTCCAACCACCCCAGGACGGTTCAGTTGCCCTTCTCTTCCGGCCCTTTCCCAAGACCCGGATGTGGGCGCCGGTGCCGAGGTGCAGATCGCGGATGAGCAGGCCGGTGAGCTCGGAGACACGCACACCGGTTTGGATCATGAGCGCGAGCACGGCGTGGTCACGGCGGCCGAGCCACGTGCGTTTGTCGGGCGCGCCGAGTAGCGCCTCGATCTGGTCGCGGTCGAGGTAGCTGACGGTGTTGCGCTCATACCGCTTGGTCGGGATGGCCATCACCCGCGCGATCGTGTGCGCGTGCTCGGGGTGTTCCAGCGCCGCGAACCGGTAGAACGAGTGGATCGCACCCAGGCGCGCGTTGCGGGTTCTCGGGCTGTTGCCGCGGTCCTCTTCGAGATGCTTGAGGAACGCGCCGATCAGCGGCGCGTCGAGATCGTCGATGTCCAGCTCGAATGGCTGCTTGCCGGTCTGCTGCTGGGCAAAGCGCAACAGCAGCCTGAACGCGTCTCGGTAGGCGGCGATCGTCTCCGGGCTGGAGTTGCGCTGGGTAATCAGACGCTCGGTGAAATAGGCCTGAAGCGTGGGGGCGAGCGCGGTCATGGGAGCACCTCGGGCAGCCGCTCCAGGCGGCGGCTGACGCGCTCCAGCAGCTCCGGGACCGCCTCCAAGTACCAGTACGAACTGGCCGGGTCCACATGCCCCAGAAACGCGGACAGCAGCGGCATCCGCCGGTCGATGTCCTCGCCGGCGTCAAGCCAGTCCAGCAGCGTGTGCACCGCAAAGGCATGGCGGAGATCGTGCGGGCGCGGTCTGGCGCGCGCGCCGCGGCCGTCCAGGCCGGTCTGACGGATTAGCTTGGTGAATGTCTGGTTGAGTTCGTGGCGACCCATGCGCCCTCCCCGCGCAGAGATGAAGAACGCAGGCGTGGACGGCTTGGGGAAGCGTGCGTCGCGTGCTCGGGCGTACTCACGCAGCGCCCGGATCGTGCTGGGGTGCAGCGGTACCTCGCGCTGTTTCTTCTGCTTGCCGACGCGGACGTGAACCACGCCGTGGCGGAGATCGACGTCCTGGCGGTCGAGCGCGAGCACCTCCCCGGGGCGCATCCCGGTGACCACGAGCAGCCCGATCAGCGTCTGGTGACGCGCGGCGCGCAGCGGTGGCCTGAGCTTGCCCGCAGCCTGAATCAGCGCCGCGATCTCCTGCTCGGTGTAGATGTATGGCGCGATTCGGGGGCGGTGGCCGGGCAGCAGGTCCTTGGAGGGGACCTCGCTGGCGGGGTCGAGCGTCGCGAGGTGGCGCGCGAACCCGCGCACGACCGAGAGTCGCTGGCGCCAGTAGTGCGGGTGCGCGTGCACCGGCATGCGCGCCCACTCGAGCGCGAGCTCGGTGGTGATCCGTTCGACACCAGCTTGCTCGAGGAAGCCGACGAACCCTTCCAGCAGCCGGCCGTCCTGCGGCATCTCAAACCCGAGCCGGCGGCGGATCCGCAGGTAGTCTGCGAGCGCTTCGCGAAGCGTCATGCCGCGCCTCCCCGCGACGGCCACGGACGCGCGAGCGGCCGCAGCGCCTCGCGGTCGACCTTGGCGTATATCGCCGTGGTCTTCTGCTCGCGGTGGCGCAGCACCTGGCCGATCTCCGCCAGCGACGCCCCCGCCCTGAGCATCTCGGTCGCGGCGGTGTGCCGCAGCCGATGCGCCCCAACTCGTGGCAGCCCCGCGCGCGTGCACGCCTCGCGGACGATCGTGCCGATCGTGCTGCGGTTCAGCCCCTGGCGTGGCGCGGTGATCCGCAAAAACAGCGTCCGGGACTCGCACCGCGGGCGGCGACACAGATAGGACACGATCGCCTCACCGACATCGACCGGCAGCGGCAACTCATCATGGCGGCCGCCCTTGCCGCGCACCAGCAGCAGCCCGCTGCGCCAGTCGACATCGTCGAGCGTGAGCCGTGCGACCTCGCCGGCGCGCAGCCCAAGCCGCGAGAGCAACAGCAGGATCGCGTAGTCGCGCCGGCCGACCAGCGTGCGCCGGTCGCGACTGGCGAGGAGCTTCTTGACCGCCGCCGGCTCCAAGCCCCGCGGCAGTGTGCGATCGCGCAGATCCGCGACCGAGGGGACCGCCCACACCAGCGGCGCCTCGATCAGGCCCGCCAGATGCAGATACCGAAGGAACGATCGCAGCGCGCACACCAGATCCCGAGCGCCAGTCACGCTGCGCTTCGGGCACTCGCGCGCCAGGAAAGTGCTCACATCTGCCGCGGACAGCCGCTCGAGTCCGAGCCCGCCCGGGCCCTCCCGCTGTGTCATGAACAGCCGCGCGGCCGGCCCATACGCCCACGACACGGTGTGCTCCGACAGTCCACGCTCGACCCGCAGATAGCGCCCGTAATCGGCCAGCAACTCCTCCAGCGGGCTCTGCACGACCGGCGCCGGCGTCAGCGCCACGCCAACCCCGCGCAGATACCCGAGTGGCACCCTCATGCTGTACGGCGAGACCCACGTCAACCGCCCGGCCGTGCGCCGTTCCGCCACGAACCGCTGCGCCTGCTCGGCCGTTAGCTCACCGATCGCCAACCCCTCCCGCTCAAGCCAGCGGCTCAGCTGATCAAACTGGCACAACCGGTCGGCCGTCGCCGACGGCGAATAAGACCGTGACACCAGCCACGATGCGAACCCCGCCGCATACGGCGCCAACGGTCCCGACACGACCGGGACCCACACCTTCCTGCCCATCGATGCCTCCTGACGGATCGCAGAACACGAATCCGCCAAGCCTCGACAGGACGGCCACGATTATGTTGAACGGATCAGCAGCAGAAATCGCGCTCAGCAGGGCAAACGCCGCCCGTCGCGCGTCGGTTCAACATAACCGTTCGCATGACATACAACCGGTTACGTGGAATTCCACGTAACCGGTTCGGTGGGGGGCCAGAGGAAACGGAGCGGATCGAAAGACCGCCACCGCGCCTCTGGCCTACCCAATAGGTCAAGGTCCGCGACCCGGGGCGTGGTGTCCAAGGCGCTGGTGATCGCTACACGGTGGACAAGACCGGCGTGCGAAAGGTCATCGGTCTGGATGTCGGCGAGGTCGAGTCCGGTGCGTTCTGGACCGAATTCCTCCGCCCACGCGTCACCATCCGGGGTCGCCGCGAAGCGGTCGATCAGCTCCCCGTGATCGGAGATCAGGCACACCTCAACTTGTTTGCGACTCAAATCCAGACCAACATTCAGCACGAACACTCCTCTCCGGCAACAGAGCAGGCAGGATCTGTCCAGCCCACCGCGTAACTTGATACCGGTTGGTCGGTTCTCTGTTTTCGGATGGCCCGGCCGCGCGGATAGCGCCGCGCGCGCCTTACCTATGCTGTTCGATACGGAGGGCCAGCCTCCTCCCGGCCCGGGCTCACCGGGCCTTCATCGCATTCCATTGGATGACCGGACTGCCATGGGTCGCGGACTTACGCGATACCCTCACACACGATCCGGCTCCGAATTACACCCGGGCTCAGACGCCTATGCGCGTCAACGCTGCGCTGGAGCGACGAGTGGTGCGAGAAGCGAAGTACACGGCGGTCGCCTGCGACAGTATCGAATTGGTTGACCATGCCCGCGACGACCCTCGGGAGGCTGATACCAAACGGCGTGGATCCAGACGATCTCCTGTCGAATCCCGTCGTGACCGGGGTGCGCGGGGACCGGTTCTGTCTGTCCTACGTCGGCTCGTTTTATGGAGACCGTGATGGTGAACCCGTGTTCGCGGCGGTGCGCACGCTGGTCGATCGAGGAGTCATCGATCCGAACCGATTCGAGATCCGTATCGTGGGCAGATCCGTAAGACACTGGGATGACGAACCCGTGCCTGCGCCGGTTACCTTTACCGGATTTGTGGACCACGTGCAGGCGGTGAGCGAGATGCACTGCTCGACCGTGCTCTTCTTTCATCAGCCGCCACACGTACCTGGGGCATCCGGGAAGATCTACGAGTACCTTACCTCCCGGCGCCCGGTGCTCTGTGCCGCTCACCCTGACAACGTGGGTTACCGTCTCATCACGGAACTCGGCGCTGGTGAGTGCGGCGACGTGCGCGATCCGGCGAGTGTTGAGGCAGCGCTCGAGCGACTGGTCCTGCGGTGGAAGCAAGGCGCCCTCGCACCTCTTGACTACATCCGGGCGGAGGCGCTTGCGCGATTCTCGCGTGCCAAGCTCGCTGGAGACCTAGCCGATGTGCTCGAGGCCACGATTAGAGACAACGCTGCGTCTCCTCCGCCCGTCCCAGTAGTCGCTGACTGACCAGCCCGCTACAGCCTCATTTGTGCGCCAGCCGTCGCAACACCGCAGGTGCGAGCAGGAGTGCGAACTGGATGTTGGTCACGGCGTAGCGGCGCCACAGGCGGCGCGGCTCCTGGGCCAGGCGGTAGGCCCACTCGAGCCCGAGGCGCTGAAGCGGCCGCGGCGCCCGCTGGGTGATCCCGGCGACGACGTCGATCGCGCCGCCGACGCCCATCACGAACGGGACGTCGATGGCGCGGCCGTAGCGCCCGAGCCAATACTCCTTGCGCGGCGATGAGATGGCGACGAAGAGGATGTCGGGACGAGCATCGCGTACCTCCTCGGCGACCGCGGCCCCCTCCTCATCGGTGAAGTAGCCGTCTCGCGTCCCGACGAGCTGAAGGCGTGGATGGCGCGCCATGATCTTGGCGCGGGCCTGCTCGAGCACGTCGGCCTTGGCGCCGAGGATGAAGACGCGAAATCCACGGCGCTCGGCGAGCGCGAACAGCTCCTGCATGAGGTCGATGCCGGCCACCCGCTCGGGCAGCGGGTCTCCCAGGAGGCGCGACGCCCACACCACGGCCTGACCGTCGGCGGAGACAAGCTCGCACGCCTCGACGATGCGGCGCAACTCGCGGATCGCGCTGCATCGCGACGAGCTTGCTGGCGTTGATGGCCACGTGCTGCGCGAACTCACGCCGGGCGATGAGGTCCTCGCAGCGCGCAAGGGTCTGCGTCATGTCCAGCCGGTCGATGTGACATCCGAGCACGAGCGCGCGCGGCGGCGCGACGGGCCGGCGCTCCCGCGCGCGCGGAGGTGGTGGGCGGTATGACCGTGCTCAAGTGGAAGTCCCTTTGCTGGTACGTCAAGCCGTCCGCGTGAGATCTCGCGCGGCGCCTCCCCTGACGTGATCGTGCCACAGCTCGTACATGAGCAGCGTCCAGATGCCCTGCGAGTGATCGGCCCGGCTGCGGGCATGCTCGCTGAGCAGGCGCTCGACGTAGCCGCGGTTGAAGTGGCCGCGCTCGATCGCCGCCGGATCGAGCAGGACGTCCCGGGCGTAGTCGCGCAGATCGGCGCGCAGCCAGTCGTGGATGGGCAGCCGGAAGCCCCGCTTGGGCGCATCCAGGATCTCGTCGGGGACCCAGCCGCGCGCCGCGTCCTTGAGGCCGACCTTGTAGGAGCGGCCGCTCAGCTTGTCGGTGGGCGGCAGCGACGCGGCGAACTCCATGAACTCGTGGTCCAGGAGCGGTGAGCGGCCCTCCAGCGAGTGGGCCATGGTGGCGATGTCCATCTTGGCCAGCAGGTCGTCGGTGAGATAGGTGCAGCGTGTCGACGTCGAGCATGCGGTCGACGATGTCGGTGGCGGTGGACTCGCGCCACGGCGCCCGGATCACCTCCAGCACCGCCGGCTCGGACAGCGTCCGGCGGTACTCGGGGGTGTAGAGCTGGTCGCGGTCGAGTCCGTTGAGCTGCGGTCATGTACGAGGCGTAGCGGTCGGGCGCGTCGAGGCCGAGCACCGACATGCCCCGGCGCAGCCGGTTGATGGGGCTCTCGATGCGGCCGCTCGAGCGGCAGCAGCGTCGCGGCCCGCGCGAGCAGGCGGCGCGCGGCGGCGGGCGCACGGTCGGCCCGGGCCAGCAGGACGTTGGCCGCGTAGCGCCCATAGCCGGCGAACGTCTCGTCGCCCCCGTCGCCGTTGAGGGCTACCGTGACCTCCCGGCGCGCCATCTCGGCCACGTAGAAGCTGGGGACCGCCGAGGGGTCGGCGAACGGCTCGCCGTAGTGGCGGACGATCCGCGGCAGGATCTCGACCGCGTCGGGCTCCACCACGTACTCGTGGTGCTCGGTGGAGAAGCGCTCGGCCACCAGCCGCGCCTGGGGCAGCTCGTTGTACTCGTCGTGGGTGAAGCCGATCGAGAACGTCCGCACCGGCTCGGATGATTGCTCCGCCATCGCCGCCACGACGGTCGAGGAGTCCACGCCGCCGGAGAGGAACGCCCCGAGCGGCACGTCGGCGATCATCCGCCGGCCCACGGCGCGCCTGATCTGGCTCGCGGATCTCCTCGTTTCGCTCTGCGGAGCTGGCGAACCGACGCTTGGCCGCGAAGTCCAGCCGCCAGTAGCGCTCGGTGCGCACGCCGGCCTCGTCGAGGACCATGCGGGTCGCTGGCGGCAGCTTGCGCGACGGCGGCGAACGCCGAGGCCGGCGCGGGGACCCAGCGATACGCCAGGTAGGCGTCAAGCGCGGCGGGGTCGGCGTCACGCGGGATCTCCGGGTCCTGCATCAGCGCCGTCAGCTCGGAGGCGAAGCTGAGCGCGTCGGGCCGGTCGGCGTAGTACAGCGGCTTCTTGCCCACCCGGTCACGAGCCAGGATGAGACGCCGCTCGCCCTGGTCCCACAGCGCGAAGGCCGAACATGCCGTGCAGCGCCTCGACGCAGCGCGGGCCCATCTCCTCGTAGAGGTGGACGATGACCTCGGTGTCGCCTTCGGTGGCGAACCGATGGCCGCGACGCAGCAGGTCGCGCCGCAGCTCGCGGAAGTTGTAGATCTCGCCGTTGAGGACCACCACCACCGAGCCGTCCTCGTTGTAGATCGGCTGGTCGCCGGTCTGGAGGTCGATGACGCGTAGACGCTGGATGCCGAGCCCCACCTGCGCCCTCGACGTGGAGGCCGCGCGAATCGGGCCCTCGGTGCTCGAGGGCCGCGCACATGCGCTCCATAGTCGCGCGATCAACGTGGCGCGCGTCGCGCCTGACCTGTCCGATGATGCCGCACACGGGACGCCTCGAAGATACCTACTTGGCTAGCGCCTGACTGCGCGCGTGTGAGCAGTCGAGGCGACCGAACATGAGGATCGGTTACCTGGCAAGCCACTACCCGGCGGTCTCTCACAGGTTCCTGCTTCGCGAGATCCAGGCGCTCCGGCGATGCGGTGTCGAGGTCGAGACGTCTCTCGATCCACCGCACCCCGGCCTCTGAACTGCTCACGCAGTCCGACCAGGAGGAAGCGCGGCGGACCTATGCCGTGTGGCCTCCGCGGCCGCTCGGCCTGCTTCGTTCGCACCTCAGCGCCGCGCTGCGGGCGCCCGGCCGCTACCTGGACACGCTCTTATTCGCACTTCGGCGGGCCAACCCCGGTGTCCGGGGCAGGCTCTGGGGGCTCTTCTACTTCGCGGAGTCGATGGCCATCTGGAACGCGGCTCGGCGGCGTGGCGTCCGCCACATCCACGCCTCGTTCGCCGACTCGGCCAGCGACGTCGCACTGCTGGCGGCGCGGTTCGGAGGCGAGCCCTGGAGCTGGAGCCTCGCCATTCACGGGCCGGTTGAGTTCGAGGATCTCGGACTCAACGCAGCTGGCGGAGAAGGTCAATTCAGCCCGATTCACGGTGGCGATCAGCGATTTCGGCCGAAGCCAGCTCATGACGCTCGCGGCCGAGGAGCGCTGGAAGGACATCCACGTCGTCCATTGCGGGATCGACCCGGCCGAGTGCGTCGCGGAGGCCGACCCGGCAAAACAATGGGGAGCCCGAGATTCTCTGCGTGGGACGTCTGGTCAAGCGCAAAGGGCAGTCCCTGCTCATCGAGGCGTGCGCCGCACTGCTCGAGCGCGGGGTGCCGGTCCGGCTGACCCTTGTCGGCGACGGACCGAGGCGTGCTGAGCTGGAGGCGCTTGCGGGAAGGCTGGGGGTCGCCGACCGTGTTCGATTCGCTGGCTCCGTCGGACATGACGACATCCTGCCGATGTTCCGCTCGGCTGACGTCTTCTGCCTCCCGTCCTTCTCCGAGGGCGTACCGGTAGTCCTGATGGAGGCGATGGCGCACTCGGTTCCGGTCGTGACCACCCGGATCATGGGCATTCCCGAGCTCGTCGAGGACGGCGTAGCGGACTGCTGGTGGCGCCTGGTCGCGTGGACGTGCTGGTAGAGGCGCTGGCACGGCTTGTGCGGGACCCCGATCTCCGCGAGCAGCTCGGCGCTCGAGGGCGCGACAAGGTGCTGGCTGAGTTCGACGTCAACGACTCGGCCCGGCAACTACGTGCCGTGGTGGAGGATAAGGTCAACGGCGCAAGGCGCTAGACCCGAACGAGACGACCGAGCTCATCGGCTCGCCTCCAACAACCGTCCGGGTACCGTGTTATGTCGATCAGGACGGTCATGCACCGTCGATAAGGCTTGCGGGAAGCGCCATGGGCAACGTGTTGCCGAAATTCCGTACGCCCGGACTCCGGGCACACCGTCGCCAAGCTGCGGTGGCGGTATTGGCTGGCCTGCTTGCGCTGTGCGCGTTGGGCTCCGCGTCGGCGTCTGCCACGCCGCTTTCGACCGGTGCTGCGCTTCATCGTCATGACAAAGCCGACCGTTTCAGGGCGCATGGCGCGCCCCGGTTCCGCCTACCAGTTGAAGGCGCCGGCGCAGACCGCCTCGGTCCCCGGGAAGCCGATCGTGGGCCGCCTGTTCGCCCCCAACAGCGTCTGGAATCAGCCGCTTGCCGTCCAACGCCCGCTCGACCCTGCGTCCGCGAGGCTCGTCAGGCATTTCGCCGGCGAGGCCGAAGCGGAGGGCGCCGCGGGAACCGGGCCGTTCGTAGAGACCACCAGCTACTCGACGCCCGATCTACGTGGTCGGCCCGTTTCAGCGCACCGTCCGTGTGGCGATCGACACCGACCAGAACAGCCTCTGGGTCGACTCACTCCAGCGAGCATCGAACGCCGTGCCGATCCCGGCAAACGCCCGGCCGGCGGAGGGCACCGACAGCCAGATCACCATCTACCAGCCGTCCACCGATCGACTCTGGGAATACTGGGAGATGCGGCGGGAGCCCGACGGCTGGCACGCCCGTTGGGGAGGCGCGATCGATCACGTCTCAACCAGCCCCGGTTACTATTCGCCGTCGTCGTGGAACGGCGCGCTGTCGGTCTGGGGCGCCAGTGCTTCGAGCCTCCCTCTCGTCGCCGGCACGATGACGCTGTCCGAGTTGCGCGCAGGCCAGATCGACCACGCTCTCGCGATAACCGTCCCGGAGGCGCGTGCCGGTCGTGGCGGCGTGGCCGGCCCAACGCACGGATGGAAGCGGTACGGCCGTGGACCTTCCTGAGGGCGCTCACCTGCGCCTTAATCCCAAGCTCAACATCCCCGCGATGCATCTGCCGAAGATCGTCGAGATGATGGCCTTGGCCGCCCAGCGCTACGGGATCATCGTCCGCGATCAAAGCCACGCCGACATCGGCTTCTTCGCCGAGGACCCGTCGCCGTACACCGCCGATGGGCGGATGCCGGACCCGTACTACGGCGTCTTCCGCGACGCCAACGGCAGGCCGGACCCGCTGCACGGCTGCCCCGACCCCCATGCCCTGTTCGACGGCATGTGGCCCTCGACGTTCTTCAGGTACTTCCCCTGGCGCTCGCTCCAGGTCCTGAAGATGTCGCTGCACTCCACGACCTGACCGCCCATCCGTCGGACCGGAAAAGGGCGCGGCTATACTGCCGCCGCGTGCGAAGACGGGTCGCCTTCGTGGACTATTTCTGTCCGCATTACCGCCGTCCGTTGTTCGAAGAGCTCGCGCGCCGGATGGAGATGGACTTCTACTTCTTCTCCGACGCACGCGACAAATGGTGGAACAGCCGTCTCCCTACGATCGAGGACGGAGACTTCCGGCGGATCGCCCTCCGGCGCTACCGAATTGCCGGTGAGCCGTTCGTGCCTGCATTGCCCCTGCGCCTGAAGCCCGACCGCTATGACGCGGTGATCAAGAACCTCAACGGCCGGCTCATGCTGCCCTCGCTATACGGCGCTGCGCGCCTGCGGCGGGTCCCGTTCGTGCTGTGGACGGGCATGTGGTTTCACCCGCAGACCACGTTTCACCGCCTCAGCCGCCCGGTCACCGAGGCGCTGTACCGCGACGTTCCGGCGATCGTGGTCTACGGCGAGCACGTCAAGCGCGTACTGCTCGAGGTCCCGGGCGTGTCGAGCGACAAGATCTTCGTGGCGGGGCAGGCGGTGGACGCGTCGCGCTTCGCCGGCGTGCAGCCGTCGAGCAACGGCCACCGCGTCGTGCTGTTCGTCGGGCCAGTTCGAGGAGCGCAAGGGCATCGACGATCTCCTGGCGGCGTTCGACCAGCTCGCCGACCCCTCCGCCGAGCTGCGCCTGGTCGGCAACGGCTCGCTGGAGGACCAGATCCGCCGGCGGGTCAACGGCGGCTCGCGGGTGACGATCGTCGGGCACGTCCCCCAGGACGAGCTGCCAGGCGAGCTCGAGCGCGCGACCTGCCTGGTGCTGCCGTCGGTGACCACGCGGGAGACCAACGAGCCCTGGGGCCTGGTCGTCAACGAGGCGATGCACGCCGGGCTGCCGGTGATCGCCACCGACGCGGTCGGCGCGGCCGTCGGCGGCCTCGTCCGGGACGGGCGAGAACGGCTTCGTCGTCCCAGAGCGCAACCCCGAGCGTCTCGCCGACGCGTTGCGACGCCTGCTCGGCGACCCCGAGTCGGCGGCGCGCATGGGGCGGCAGGCTCGCGTCGACGCCGCGGAGTTCAACTACGACCGCATGGCCGACGCGTTCGAGGGCGCCGTGGAGTACGCCGTCGAGCACGGCTGGAACGTGACGCTCGTTCGCGGCGCGCGACTCGAGCTCATCGCAATTGGCTGACATGTGTGGGATAAGCGGAATCCTTGGCTTTGCCGACTCGTTCGCCGTCAGCGAGGCGCTCGCCCGTGAGATGGCGGCGAGCCAGAGCCATCGCGGCCCCGACGACGAAGGCGCCTGGGCCGATCCGGCCCACCGAGTCGCGCTGAGCCACCGGCGGCTGTCGATCATCGACCTGTCCGCCGCCGGCCACCAGCCCATGTCCAACGAGGACGGGACGGTGTGGATCACCTACAACGGCGAGGTCTACAACCACGAGGCGCTGCGCTCCGAGCTCGAGGCCAAGGGCCACACGCTACCGCTCGCGCACCGACACCGAGACGATCCTCCACCTCTACGAGGAGGAGGGACCCGACTGCGTCGCCAGGCTGGACGGCATGTTCGCATTCGCCATCTGGGACGCGCGCCGGCGCCGGCTGCTGCTCGCCCGCGACCGCCTCGGCGTCAAGCCGCTGCTCTACGCGCAGCTGCCCCAGGGCCTCGTGTTCGGCTCGGAGGTGCGGGCGATCCTGCGAGCATCCCGCGGTGCACCCCGAGCTCGACGAGGACGCGTTCTACGACTACCTGACGTTCGCCTTCGCCCCGCCGCCCGCGCACCCTGTTCAAGGGCATCCACAAGCTCGGCGCGGCCGAGTACATGGTGGTGGGCGCCGACGGCAGGATCCGAGCGCGAGCGCTATTGGTCGCCGTGGTCCGCCGAGGTCGCCGCCGCGGTCCGCGGCATGGGCGAGGCGGAGATGGTGCAGCCACACGCGCGAACTGCTGCGCCGACTCGATCGAGAAGCGGATGATGTCCGACGTCCCGTTCGGGGTGTTCCTGTCCGGCGGCGTGGACTCGTCGACCAACGTCGCGCTGATGGCCGAGCGATCGTCACAGCCGATACGAACCTTCTCGACCGCGCCCAAGGGCCACGCCCGCTACGACGAGCTCTCCTACGCCCGAATGGTGGTCGAGCGCTTCGGCACCGACCACCACGAGGTCGTCATCGACGACGACGACCTCGCCGCCTACATCCCGCAGCTCATCGAGCACCAGGACGAGCCGACCGTCGGACTGGACTGCGATTCCCCAGCACTTCGTGACCAAGCTGGCGCGCGACACCGGCACCCCGGTGGTCCAGGTGCGGCGAGGGCGCCGACGAGATCTTCCACGGCTACAAGGGTTACGCCGATCACCGCCGGTGGGTGGTGCCCTTCCAGCGGCGTGTCCCGCGACTGGGCGCAGCGGCCGATCGGCGACGCCGCCGTGTGGCTGACGCAGCGCCTCGGCCGCGGCATCCGCCACGGCGAGGCGATCTACGATGCCGCGGCTTCGCCGATCCCGTACTGGGGCGGCGCGCTCTGCTTCCGCGGACCGCTCAAGGACCGCATCGTGCGCGACGGCGCCGGCCGGCCCGACTCGCGGCGGATCCCGGAGGCGGTGTGGCGCGAGGCCGAAGCGGAGTGTCCGGATGCGGACCTCTTCCAGAAGATGACTTATGTGGAACTCAAGCAGCGGCTATCTGAGCTGCTATTGATGAGGCTCGACAGGATCACGATGGCCAGCTCGGTCGAGGGTCGCGATCCGTTTCTTGACCATCGCCTCGTCGAGTTCGTGGTTGCGCTCCCACCGCAGATGAAGTATCGCGATGGAAACGGTAAGTACGTTCTAAAGCGCGCCATGCGGGGAACTCTCCCCGATGAGATCCTCGACCGACGCAAGCAGGGCTTCGGCACGCCGATGCCCGAATGGCTACGAGGCAGGTTCGGCGAACTCGCCGAGCGAACGGTAATGTCGTCAGCGCTCCGCGAGCGTGGGTTACTCGACATGGATCAGGTTGTTCGTCTGTTCGCCGCCCACCGAGCAGGTCGCGGAGACTGGAGCTACCACTTGTGGAATCTCTACAGCGTCAGCGCATGGTACGACCGGTGGGTCGCGGGGCGGCCCGCCTGACCGCGCTTGTGGGCGCGCTGCTTGTGACATCCATCGCAGGGTGCGGTGGCTCGACGCCACCGCCCGCGCACACAAGGACGCAACCGCACCAGATTCCGGCAACGAAGACAACCGGTCAGACCCGGCGTTTCGGCTCCAGCTCGTCTACATCGCGACAAGCTCGTGGCATGTGGCACACAGAACTCACCTGGCTCGGAGCCGACCTCGCTGACGGGCCTCTTCTCGGCCGACTCTGTGTGGAACCGCCCCGACGTCGGCACAGTCAGCCGCTCGGCGATCAGCAGCTCGCCCAGGAGTTGACCCAGGAGGCCGAGACCGAGCTGAAGCAGGGAACCGGACCGTGGATCGAGACGGACACCGACAGCACGCCGGTGTACGTGGTTGGACCCAACCAGCGCTGCGTGCCAGTGCACCTCGACGTGACACAGGCCTACGGACGGACGCTGAGCAAGGCATTCGAGCGCGTTCCGCTGCCGGACAGACGCTCACCCGGCAGCCGGCTCCGACGGGCACCTGACCCTCATCCAGCCCTCGACGGACTCGATGTGGGAGTTCTGGCGACTGCGCCGGGACGGCGGTCAGTGGCAGGCTGCCTGGGGAGGTGCCATGCACGAAGTCTCGTCCAACCCTGGTTACTACACCGCGGCTTCTTGGCCTGGTGCGCGCTCCTATTGGGGATCGACGGCCACGAGCCTACCGGTCATCGCCGGCACGATGATGATCGGCGAGCTCGAGCGCGGACAGATCAACCACGCGCTGGCGATAGCCCTGCCCAACACCCGTCAAGGCGTCTTCGCCTTCCCGGCGGAGCGCACCGATGGCACGCTCACCACCTCGGTGGCGATACCCGAAGGCGCAACCTTTCGCCTGGATCCCAAGCTCGACCTGAGGTCCCTCCATCTTCCCCGGGTTGTCGAGGTCATGGCGCAGGCGGCGCAGCGCTACGGGATCATCGTTCGAGACAAGACCCTTCACGCGATTGGGTTTTACGCGGAGGATCCGACCCCGTTGGGGACGAACCCTTATAACCGACTGTTCGACGGGAAAAGCCCCAGTGAGCTGCTGGCCAGCTTCCCGTGGAAGTACCTGCAAGCCGTAAAGATGAACCTGAAGACCGGACCCGCCTAACATGCAACCGATGCTCCGGAAAACTGGGCACGGCGGCGCACGTCTTAACGCGCCCGTAACCCCCCAGCGCGCGCACGGGCCGTCTCATGACCATGATTGAAGACAGAGTGGACACGCGAGAACCGATGCCCCAAACCATATACGAGCGACCGACCGCGCTCCACGCGATCAGACGCTACTGGTATCTCGTGCTCGTCTGCGCGGTGCTGGGCGCCGGCGGCCGGGGCGGTCTACGCGTTCAAACGTCCCGCCGGTCTACACGGCGAGCTCGCGCCTTGCCGCGTTGAGCGTCAACAATTCGAATTCCGCTTCTGTGGCCGGTTCGCTCGAGGCCGCCGAGGGGCTGGCGAGCACCTTCGCCCGCGTCGTGCAGAGCTCTCAGGTCACACGGGCGGTCGCCGCTGCGCTGAACACGACGCCGGCGTGGGTGGCGCAGCACCTGAGCGGGACGCCGATCCCGACAGTCCGTTCGTGCGGATCGACGCGAACGCGTCGACGCCGGAAGTGGCCATAAAGGCGGCCAACGCCGCGCTCAAGGCGCTCACCGCGTATGCCCGGCACTTGCTCGCCACCTCGTCAGAGCACGCAATCGATCCTGGCCACGATTAGCAAGGATTCGCTTGCACTGAGTCGCGCCGAGACCCATCTCGCCAAGCTCAAGGGTCAGGCTGCGCGTCAGGCGTCTGAGGCGTTGGCGTTGGGTCAGACGACCACCAGCGGCCCCAGCCCCGGTCTGCAGAATCAAATCGACGCGACGACTGCCAAGATCACCGAGGCGCAGACGCGTCTCAGCGGGCGATCAGGCCGCATACTCAGACATTGCCGCCGAGCAGGCGAGTGGCGGCACTTCCATCACGGGGAGCCCAAGCGACCGACCGCGAACAGCGACCGGAAACAGGTCGCCGAGATCGCAGTTCTGCTCGGGCTGCTGATCGGTGGACTCGTCGGCGCCGCGGCCGCCCTGGCGCTCGGCGCACGAGTGCCTCGCACGTCGTGAGAAGCGCATGGCGCAGTCGGCTGACCTGGCTTCAGACGCCGGCGGCGGTGATCGCCGCCTTCCTCTGCATGGCCGCCGCGTCGGTGGCGCTCAGCATCGAGACGCGGAGCCCGGTCGCCTTCCTGCCGTTCGCCGCCGCGGCGCTGCCGGCCGTCGTCTACTTGGCGCTGACGGTCGACCCCGCGGTCACGCTCACACTGGGACGTGGTCCTGACGCCATTCGCGGGAAACTGGCAACAACTCGGAATCCCAGGCGTCCTGGCGCCCGACCGACTGCTCATCGCGGCCACGATCGTGCTTGTCGTGCTGCGTGCTGCGACTGGTCGCGGCGAGCCGTTGCCGCGCCCACGACCGGTCCACTTCGTGCTCGCGCTGGCGACGCTCTGGGTCGTCTGCTCGGCGCTCGTGTCGCACACGTTGTTCCAGCGCGCTCCGCTGCTGAAGATCGTCGAGGCATACGGGATATTCCCGTTCCTGATCTTCTACCTGGCGCCGGTGATCTACACGACCCGGCGAAAGCGCCAGATGCTCCTGACCGCACTTGTTGTTCTGGGTGCCTACCTCGGCCTTACGGTCGTCTTTGAGATGGCCGGCGTGAACGCACTCGTCTGGCCCAAGTACATCCTCAATCCCAATTATGGGCTCCACTACGGACAGGGCCGAGGCCCGTTTGCAGACGCCGTCGCCAACGGGATCGGCCTTTACGTGTGTGCGCTCGCAGCCTGCGTGGCAGCGTCGGGCTGGCGAGGCCGCGCCAGAGCCGCCGCCGGCGTGGTCGCTGGACTCTGTCTGGTCGGCACGCTGCTGACGCTAGAGCGGTCGGTCTGGACCGGGGTCGCGGCGGGAACGCTCATCGACCCTGCTCACGTTTGCCCGTCTCAGGCGCTTCGCCATACCGGTCGTCGCCACGGCTGCGATCGCGGTAGTCCTAGCGCTCCTGCTCATCCCCGGCCTGCCGGCCAAGGTCTCGGCACGCGCCTCGGACCAGGAACTCGGTCTGGGATCGGGAGAACCTCACCGTGGCGGCGCTGAAGATGATCTCGGCCCGACCCCTGACCGGGCTTCGGCTGGTCGCGCTTCCAAGCGACGAGCGCGCCCTATTTCCAGCAGAGCCAGAACTATCCCCTCACCGCGACGAGACGTCGACATCCACAACTTTTTCTTGACCTATGCGGTGGAGACTCGGCCTCATCGGGACTTCTCCTCTGGTTGACGCGGTCTGCTCATGGGTGGGTTCGGTGCACTGGCAATCCGTGCCCCACCCGAGCTGGTGCCATGGCGCATGGCGTTTCTGGCGCTGGCCGTGTGCTTCCTGTTCATCGCCAACTCGGTACCGCCAACGGTGTTCATGAACGAGTCTTTCTGGCTGTGGGCCGGCGTGCTATGGACCGCTCGGGGGTACTACCGCGTCGGGGACGAGAGACGGCCCGCGCGCGCCGAGGCATGATCCGCGACGGCGGAACGGGTCAGGAGCCCAGCGCGAGTGCGGCGTCCGCCAGCCCAAGCGCGACGTGCGCGTCGCACCACCGGAGGTATTGAGTCGTCGTTCTCCCCCATCGGTACCGCCGCGCGACCGCATGACCGTCGCGGATTCCCGCTTGAACGGTGCGCGTGACGACTCGGGCAAGGATCAGCGGATCGATCACTCCCCGGGTGCTGAGCAGGGCCAGGGTCGAAAGCCCGGTGCCGGCGGAATGAGCATCCTCGGGATACTGCTTGTCAGCCCAGAGCTTGGCTCTGCCATCGGGTGTCGAAGAACCGGAGATAGGACTCCGCGCCCCGCTGCACCGCGTCCCCGATCGCGGGGTCGAGGGAATCCATCTCGATCAGACACCGCAGCACAAAGCCGGTGTGAAACGAGTCACGCCACTCCAGATCCTTACCATCGCCATAGGGAAAGCCGCCGTCCGGGGCTTGCGCCGCGAGTGTGACGTCGATCGCGCGCCGGACGCGGTCACACGCGGACTTGTCGTCGCCCAGCCCGAGATATACACACAGCGCCCCCAGGAGGTTCGCGTTGTGGATGTTCACGTTGGCGGTGGGGTGATATGCGAAGAAACCCCCGTGCTCGAGCCAGAGCTCATCGAGCACCCACTGTGCCGCAGCTACCGCTCGCGTCCTTAACTGTGGCTGGTCCGCCCCGGCCGCGCCGTCGAGAAGACCCTGAACGGCGAACGAGGTGACCACGACGTTCGGGCTCCCTGCTGGATAGAAGCTCCAGCGCGTCTGGACATCGAACGGGTATCCCCAAGCCACGTCACCGGCGGTCCGATCGGCATCGAGCAGAGCTAGTGCGGCCAAGCCGTGCCTGGCCGCAACCGGGTCATCAGTGCGCGCGAGTCGCATTCCCACCGACCCGAACATCCCCAGAGCTTTAGCGATTCTTGGGTGCCTGCGCCGATAGAGCCGGCGAATGTCGAAGGGTGCCCGCGCATGAGCCTGAACGATAGCCTGGCGGCGCAGGCGACCCCCCGTCAGCCACGCGGGCCAAGCGAAATACAGGCCGTCGTAGGGGTCCGGACCCCGCCAAGCCTGGCGCGCGGCCTGCCCAAGCAGGCCAGCGGCAGCACCGGCGGCCTCGGCGGCGAGGGCCGCCGGGGCGATCGAGCTCTGCGGGCGGCGTCACGATCCCGCGCCGGGGCCCTCGCGGAAGACGTCACCGATCACTCGCGCGAGGTCCCGGCCGCCTCCGAGGTCGCTCTCCAGCAAGACGTCGACCAAGCGCTCAGCAGCAGCTCCATCCCAGCCGGGGGGCACGTCAGCACCCGTCCTCGCCTGACCGATAAGTTCGGGCACCTCCCGTGATCCGATCGGGCGCGAGACCGAGCAGGACGTTTGTCCCGAGGCTGCACGTGACTGGACGCTCAGTGTTGTCGCGGAGGGTGAAGCACGGGATGCCTAGGTACGTTGTCTCCTCTTGCATTCCCCCCGAGTCGGTCAGGACCCCCGCCGCGTCCTGCACCAAGCTGAGAAACTCGACGTATCCGAGCGGCTCTAGCAGCCGTAGGCCCGGTGAGGTGAAGGACAACCCGTGACGCTGCATCGAGGCCTCGGTACGAGGATGAATCGGGAACACGACGGGCATATCCTCTAGCAACCTCGTCGAGAGCAGCTACGGCGTCGGCAAGGAGTGGCCCGTCAACCAATGCCGGGCGGTGGAGAGTAACGACAAGATATGAGCGCGGGTCCAACGCTCGTCGGGCCGCGGCGCGGGTGTCCAAAATCCGCGTGCGCATCGCGACCAACGTGTCGATCATCGTATTTCCCACCGAGTGCACCCGCTCTGGCGATACTCCCTCGGCTAGGAGGTTCTCGCGAGCCTCCGGAGAGTGGATGAAGAGTAGGTCCGAGATCTGGTCGGTGAGCACCCGGTTGATCTCCTCGGGCATCGTGCGATCGAAGGAGCGCAGGCCGGCCTCGATGTGGCCGACAGTGATACCCAACTTTGAAGCAACTAGCGCAGCGGCGAGAGTGGAGTTCACATCGCCGGGGACGAGAACCAGATCCGGCCGGAGCTCCTTCATTACCGGCTCGATTCGCTCCATCACCCTAGCGGTCTGCACTGCATGACTGGCCGACCCGACCGACAGCATTACGTCCGGCGCGCCAACCCCGAGCTCCTCTAGAAAGATCCGCGACATCGCATCGTCGTAGTGCTGGCCGGTGTGCACCAACGTGTGGCGCACGGAGTCAGTCCGGCGCTTCAGCGCCGCGATCACCGGTACCGTCTTCATGAAGTTCGGCCGTGCGCCTACAACCGACATGATGTGGCGTGCCCGTCCCACGGTGGTCATCATATGATGGTTCGCGCTCTCAGCCTCACCGGCGAGGGACGCATCGGGTGGCATCGGGTTGGCTCCGCCGATAGACGGTCATCTCGGCATCGGATCCGGCCCCCGCCAACGTGAACTCTGCGCCACCGAGCACAAGAAACGGGTGCGCGAAGATGCGCATAGCATGCCGAGCCACCCTAAAGCTGATCAACCCCATGCTGCATCCAGTGCCGACGGCGCATGGGGCCTGCGCTTCCCCACCCTCGTTGGTCCCAGCCTGCCGCTGATCAACTCTCCGGTGAGCTGGCCGTCCGTGGCGGTCGACGTCCGAGTGCAACCCGATCCGACGCCGCAGCGCGAGTGGGGTCCTGAGCGGGCGCGCCACCCGCTGCTGGGCGGCCACCAGATCGAAATCAGGCGCGAACCGCTGGCGGTCGACCTCGTGCTGGCGCGTCCTACGGCGCCGGAGTGCGTCATCGCGCCCCATCTCACCTCGGCGGCATCGACGATCGCGCTCTGGATGGGCCGGCCCGCGATCCACGGAGGCGCGTTTCTGCACGAGGGCGGCGCCTGGGTGCTGCTTGGCGACAAGGGGCATGGCAAGAGCACGACGCTGGGCTGGCTGGCTCGGGCCGGCGTGCCGATCGTCACCGACGATCTCGTGGTGTGCGACGGGGGCACCGTGCTCGCCGGGCCCCGATGCGTCGACTTGCGCCTCGAGCCGGCGCGGGAGCTCAACACGGGCCGGGAGCTGGGCGTGGTGGGTACGCGGGAGCGCTGGCGTGTCGACGTCCCTAGCTGTCCGCCGACCGCTCCGCTGCGCGGCTGGATCTTCCTGGAGTGGGGAGCTGGGATCGCAGTTGACCGACTGAGCCCAGTCGAGCGAATGTCGCGCCTGGCCCGACACCGCGCCATCGCTGTCCCCTGGGACGACCCGGTGACGCTGCTCGACCTCGCAGCGCGCCCCGCATTCATCTGGTCCCGCCCAAAAGGGTGGCGCAACATCGAGCCGTCAATCGCTACCCTTCTCGCACAAATCGTCGGCAAGTAGCGACAGGCGCGTTCGACGATCACGCCAGGCCCGGTGCCTTGGGGAGAATCGACCTCCGAGAGCGTGCTCATTGGAAAAGGACGACACCACGCTTCGGCTTCGCAAAGAAGGACTCAACTGGCGAGAGATCGACGGCGAGGTAGTC
Organism: uncultured Solirubrobacterales bacterium; assembly: GCA_963701945.1. GTDB lineage: Bacteria > Actinomycetota > Thermoleophilia > Solirubrobacterales > Solirubrobacteraceae > Palsa-465. Next base: position 23,215 of record CAVPBV010000014.1, read on the forward strand.
GTACTCGACGTTGACCGGTCGCACTACCTGAATCTGAATCCCACCGGCTCTGTAATGTGGCTGATGCTGGCGGAGGGCACCACAGAGTCCGAACTCGTCGACCGCCTGACTCAGGAGTTCGACGTCGACGAGCGAACGGCACGTGAGGACGTAAAGTCATTCCTCGCGAGCTGCCGGGAGAACGCGCTGCTGGCAACTCCGGCGAGGCGCGTAGGCCTAGCTGCAGCTGTCGGATTTTGAGCGACCGTTAGCCGGCCTGCCCCGCTAGGAGGTCAGGATGGTTCCGTTGTAGGCGAAGCCGTCCGGCGTGTTGTTGTTGTGCTTCTGGATTATGAGCGTCAACTCCTGAAGCGAACCTACCACCCGTACAACTGGAGCTTCGTATGGCTTCTTGCCCATCCTCAATACCTCCTCGGGAGTACCAGCGGCTTAGGCTAGCTTGCTCTCCGGCGTTCAAAGCGGAGCGGTAGCAACTGCATCAATTCTTGCATCGGTTCCTGCGGCCAACCACGCCGATTGCAGCAGCGCGTACGAGCGCGCATCGACCCGGGCCTCGTCCCAGCAGGCCCGCAGCGCCTGCACGTCCACCAGCGTCTCATCGACCCCGGTGCCGTCCCACGAGCGGATGAACGCCCGGCTGTGCCGATTGACGAACGGGGCAAAAAACGCCGCCTTGCTTGAGCGCTGCCGAACCGCCTGAGGGAGCGCTTCGCCGAACAACAGGTCCATCGCCGCGGCGCGGCTGGGAAACCCGGTTCGCCACAGGGCCCCGGCGACGGCGCCAAGGAACGTCGGTTCCATGAACGGATGCGCCACTTGCACGTCCTCACCGCAGGCGGCGGCGATCGATGCCGTCAATGCCAGACGCTGGCGCGAGCGCCACCAGCCCTCGGCTACGCTCCGTCCCCACCACAGCGGCTCTTTCGTTTCGCCAGCGCGCGCTCGCATGTATGCCTCGGCAGCGTCCGGCGTCAGCCATGGGAGGGGGTCACGTGCCGGCGTCGCTCGCCAGACACGTAACGCGCGTGGAGCCATCGCGGCCGCCACGGAGCGAAGATCCCGCCGGCGTGGCCTCCGCCGGCTCGGCCACCAGCCGCGCCACGACGTGGGCCCCCGGGTCGAGCAGCTCGTCCCCGCCCACGCCCGTGACGAAGGTTCCGCCGCGCGCGTGCGGAACGAGTAGCCCGCCGAAATGGCTGTTCGGCGGCCACAAGGACCGAAACGGCGCAACAGCGGCCCGGCGACCGGACCCACGAGGTCGAGCTCATCGGTCACCGCAACGCGAACCCAGTCCTCGAGATCCAGGTGACGCACCACCGAGTCCTGCCAGGCGCTCTCGTCCGCGTCCTCGATCCCGGGAAACCGGTAGCTCGCCGGGATGGGCAGCGGGAGCCCATGACGGCGCGCGGCCCGGGTCGCTGCCGCCAGCAGGCCCGCCGAGTCCCTCCCCCCGGAGAAGGCGACCACACACGGCGCGCGCTGGAGCGCCGGAACCAGCGCCTGCTCCAAGACGCCGGCGAGCTCGGCCGGGGCGACGGGTCTGGGCCGAAGCGGCGCCCGGCTCCTATCGACGCCGATCACCAGGCCGGTGGCGAGCTCGATGCCCCGCATCACGTACGGCGCGCCTGCATGCTCGGGAACTGGTCCATCGGGAAACCGGAGGACGCTCGAGTCTCGTCGCACTGTCCCGGTGACTATCGCCGAGTGTGGCCCAGCGAGGTGGCCGACGGGCTCAGCCCGTAGGCGGACGCCTGAAGCGTGAACAGATGGGCATACGTACCCTCGGCCGCCATCAGCTCCGGATGGGAGCCGTGCTCCACAATGCGCCCGCGCTCGAGGACGTAGATGTGGTCGGCCATCCGCACACTCGCGAACCGGTGTGAGATCAGGACCACCGTGCGGCCCGCGAACAGGTCGCGCACCCGCGCGAACAGCTCGGCCTCGGAGCGGGGATCAAGCGACGCCGTCGGCTCGTCGAGGATGATCAGCCGGGCGTCGCGCAAGAACGCCCGCGCCAGAGCGACGCGCTGCCACTGTCCCCCGGACAAGTCGACCCCTCCGTAGAACTCGGGACCGAGCATCGTGGTATAGCCCTCGGGCAGCTCGGACAGGAACTCGTGCGCCCCGGCGGACTTGGCCGCGGCGACGATCGCCGCCTGGTCATCGACCAGCCGTCCGTTGCCGAAGCCGATGTTCTCCCATGCCGACAGCTGGTAGTGCATGAAATCCTGAAACAGGACGGCGACCCGGGCGCGCAGCGCGCCGGGATCGAATTGCCAGATGTCGGTCCCGTCCCAGTGGACCGACCCCGCGGCGGGCGGATAGAGGCCGGCCAGGATCTTGGCCAGCGTCGTCTTGCCGGAGCCGTTCTCGCCGACCAGCGCGATCACCTCCCCCTCGGGAAGCTCCAGCGACACGTCTCGCAGCGACGGCTCGCTGCGGCTGGGATAGGTGAAACTGACCTGAACGGCGCGGATCACGTCGAAGCGCTCCGGCACCGGCAGCTCGCCCCGCGCCGAGGTCACGCGGGGCAGCAACGAGCACAAAGCTCGTGAAATCCGTGATGAACAGGGAGCTCTCATACAGCGAGCCCGCCGACAGCGCGAGGCCCTGAAGCTGCGTGCTGAGGAGCAGGATCCCACCTGCGGCCGCGCCGGCGTCCGCCAGCGAGAGCCGTCCGTCGGCGATGAACAGGATGATCAGCCCCAGAGCGCCGCCGATCAGCAGGGCGGTCAGCGCAGCGCCGACGACCGCTTGACGGGTACGGCGACGCACCACTTGGCGCAGGGCCGAGATGCGCTGGTCGTACAGATCGGCGAAGCGCTGAGAGAGGAAACCCCCGGCGTCGTAGGCGCGGACCTCCTTGGCGTGATCCTTATTAGTGAGGACCACCTGCAGATACAACCGCCGCCGGTCGCGTTCGGTCTGCTCGAAGGCGTATCGATAGATCCCTTTGCTGGCAGCGATGGTGGCCAGCCAGAAAGGCACGAACGAGACGAGCATCACGAGTAGCAACAGGGGCTGGATGGCGAGCAGCGCCGCCCCGACGCCGATCGTCGACAGCAGCCCGCCCAGCACGCCCAGGAGCCCGTTAGTCATCTGCACCGGCCGAAACGAGGCATTGACCACAGCGCGCTGCTGGCGGTCGTGAAACGCCGGCACCTCAAATGAGAGCAGATCCACCGCCGTCGAGATCTCGATCACCCGGCTGGTCGCATAGCGCGCCACGAGCTCGCCGAGCGTGCGCTGTATCTCGCTGCGGGCCGCATTGCTGATCGCGACGATGCCGATGATCACCGCGAGGATCGCAATGTCCGGGATGGCGGCGCTATAGCCGTCCTGCTTGCCCGCGAGAACGTGCTCGAGCAGGCTGCGGGAAACGAGCACCTGCGCGCCGAGGCCGACGCTCGAGACGAGCTGGAGCCCGGACGTAATCAGCAGCTCGCGCGGTGCCGCTCGCCAGACGAGCGCGACCGCGCCCAGCATGAGCTTGGGGAGATCCCGCAGACGTCGTTGACTCGGGGACGCCAGGGCGTGGTCGAGGCGGAATTCGCCCCGTGCCGGCTTATCCTTCCCGGTCGGTTCGGTCGCGTCTAGCATGCCTCGGATGAGGATCCGGATCGCCGTGCCATGCATGGAAGTATGAGATCGCGGCTACCGGCATGGTGCGTCATGGGCGCGCGGCGGTCCTGGCGCACGCTCCGGCTCGTCCTCGCTCCGGCCTGGCGCCGCCATCGGCCGGGCGTGTTTGCGTGGCTGGATCGAGGCCTGGCCGACCTACGAGCGAGCCTACAGACGGAGGGCATCGATCATGCACGCTCGCGGCTTCCGGATCCCCCCTACGCCGCGCGCTGGCTCACGCTCCTCGTGGCGGCGAGGCTCTCCATGCAGCGCGCGACGTGCCTGGAGCGCTCGCTCATCATGCAACGGTGGCTGATGGCGAACGGTCAGCCGCACGATGTCCTGATCGGCGTCCGATCGCCCCGTGAGACGACGATCGCCCATGCCTGGCTGGATCACGAGGACTCCAGGTCCCATTACGTGCTCATGCGGCTTCCGCCTGAGTGCGCGCCAGGCTCGGGGTGACGACGGTCCATGCGCGGCGGCGCACGGCTCAGAGTTCACTGCCCGCGCCGGGCCAGTATGTACGGAATCGTCCGAAGCAGGATCTTCATGTCGAGCCAGATGGACCAGTTCGCGCCGTAGAGGTAGTCGATCTTGACCATCTCCTGCATCGGGAATCCGGGCCGAACCGAAGATCTGCCAGAGGCCGGTCATCCCGGGTTTGACGGCAAGCCGGCGACGCTGCCAGCCCTCGATGAGCGCGTCCTCGTCAGGCACGAGCGGACGGGGGCCGACGAGGCTCATCTCGCCCCGGAGGACGTTCAGCAGCTGCGGGAGCTCGTCAAGAGAGATGCGACGCATGAGCCGGCCGACCCGCGTGACCCGCGGATCCTGATCGATCTTGAAGAGGCCTCCCTCCGCCTCGTTGCGGCCGCGCAGCGCATCCTTGACGGAGTCGGCGCCGACGACCATCGATCGGAACTTGAACATCCTGAACACTTCGCCCTGGCGGCCGATGCGCTTCTGCGCGAAGAACACCGGGCCCCGGCTCGAGAGCTTCACCGCGGCCGCCAGGATCAGCAGCAGCGGGAGCAGCACGACCAGCGCGACGCTCGCGCCGATCAACGTCGATCGTGCGCTTGAGAGCCTCCGAGGACCGTGACAGGCCGAAATGACGGACGCCGAGCAGCCAGATCCCGTTGACGTCGTCAAAGCTCGACGAGGAACCGACCACCTCGAGCAGTCGCGGCAGCACGCTGACCTTCACGCCGAGCGCCTTGATCACGCGGATCGCGTCAAGGACCTCCTCCTCCTTGCCGTCCGGGCCGGGAGCGATGATGACACGCTCGACGGCATGCGCGTCGACGATCTCGAACGAGTGACCGGAAATCGCCCAGCTTCGCAGGCGTGCGCCGGTCCATGCCGTCCTGCGGGCTCGGAGGAATCGATGGCGACCCGCCCCACGACCACCGCGTTCGTCGAACGGGCATCATGCAGCTTGGCGCTGATCCGATGCGCGTTGGCGACGCTGCCGAGCACGATGCACCGCTCCCTGGTCGTCACCGCTAAGACGACTGCGCGCACCAAAAAGCGGCCGAGGGTGACAAGCACGAACGTGCAGAGCGTCAACGTAAAGACTTGCGGTCGCGTCAGGTAGCCATGAAGCAGGACGGTTTCCGCCAGCCAGGTGGTGAGCGCGTATACCACCGCCAAGTAGAGGATCTGCGGGCATCTCGTCCAGCGTCGTCTTGCGGAGCAGGTGCTGATCGCGGTCGTAGAGCCCGATCACCTTGCTCGCCAACACCACAAACGGCGCCACAAGGACGGCCCAGCGGCGAGAGCGTGACCGAAACGACCGAATCTCCCTTGACGGCGTAGACGGCCAGCAGTAGCGCCACATACGCCGCAATCACGTCGACCACGCTCAACGTCCGTCGCTGCAACGCATCGCGCTTCACAGCGCCCTGACGCCTGGCACCGTCGTCAGGACGCTCGAGCCGGCGGATTGACTCCCACACCGGGCCGATGTCAGTGTACAGCGCCGCCCGGCGGGACCCGACAGCGTCGCTACTACCGCGGACCCGCCGCGGGCGGGCCGTGCGGTCGGCACGTTCGCGGAAGCTTCGCCCGCTTGACGTCCTCGGCGCTTGCCATTCTCATCGCCGTCCCTCAGCGGAGTTCGTCATCGGGCAGCTGACCCCTGGCTCATACGTGCTTCCTCGCGGCCCCTTCTGCCATCAAGCGTAGTCCGCTCCACTGGTCGAGTTTCTGGATCGGGTGCAGCGATTCGGCCGGCCCGGGCCGATACCCAACGAGTGGACCGAGCGAAGGCCGTTATGTATTGCAACAGTTACCCGTACTGAAGGTTGCGGCGTGAGCATTCTGTGGATTGTCAGTGTTCATACACATACGGCCTCGCGTGCGTCAAGGACATACTTCGTGCGCCCGCTGCTGCTTAACCAAGCGATACTCCAGACCATCTCGTTGAACTACGGTTACACCAGTGGCGGGCACACCCAGCTGCCCAAGTGGCCCTAGCCACCGGGCAGCCAACCCGGGCCCAACAATCAGTCGAGGATTGACTTCAGAACTTGCCGGCTTCCCCGAACGACGACGCGTCGTTCCTAGATTTGTGCCGCGGCCGGGAACGTTTAGCACACATCGGGGCATGGAACAACGCGTGAGAGAGATCTGTTCATGCCTAAAACCGCGTATAGCACGGAATTCTGGAGATTCCGGCAGGATTGGGCGGTTTTAGGAGGTTTTATGTCTACCCGCTTGGCGGGTGTGAAGTGCATCGTGAACTTTAGGAGCTTTTTACCGTTCACCATTGAACGCGCGTGAAGTGCATCCCGAACACGCGGCCGCATCCCGGAACCCCGCGACCATGATGTGGCAGAGGCCGCAAAGTAACTTGCGACAGCACTCCATTCAGCCATCCATAAACGCAACTCGGGACCGCATCCACGCCTCCCGAACAACCCGGCTAGCGCCGCGGAATCCCCAGATACGGCACCGCCCACCCAACGAACGGCTGAAACGCCAGCGCCGCCACCGAGCCGCAGCCCTGCACGCCCGGAAAGCTTGATCTCCGGGACGCCAAGGTTGAGGGGGCGTTCGACAACCAGCGCTCCCGGCGCACTTCGCTATCGCGTCGGCGGCGAAATCGCGGCCGTTGACAGCGGCCGCAGCAGCGCTCCGGAACCGCCCGAACATTTCCGCCATCCTGACGTTCTACCCGCCGCGCGGGCGCGCATCCTCAGCCGATGGCGATCAACGATTTCGTCATCCCGCCTAGCTTCTCGGAGACGATTTCGGAGTCAGGGAAATAGTGGGCCATTGAGGTCCGCGACAACAACTCGATCGCCAGGGCCCACTCCGCCGTCTCGTTCGCTGTCTTGACGTTGGTCAGGTTGCCCATCGGCCACCACCGGCTGATCTGAGCCCTCGCCGACACCGGTAAGAACTGCAGTCCCGGGAAGAGATAGTGAGGTTCGATCGGAAAATACCGGTATGGCGTCTGAATCCAGTGATGTTCACCGAGTCGCATCACGGTGTCAGCGAACTGCTGGCGCCGGTAGTGCCCCCCCACGTGCTCGATAACACTGTTCGAGTAAACGAGATCGAACCGCTCGCCGGCCAGGAGCTCGGGGTCGCACGCGTCACCGAGGTAGGTGTTGCGTTTGTGCTCCGCGACTGCGTCCGGATGGTTGACGATGAGCAGTCGCGCAGGCTTCGCGGGTGCCAGGTCCCAGGACTCCTCGGTTCCGCCCAGATCGAGCACGCTCATGTGATGTAGATCCGGATATCTCTCCGCGAGGAGCGCCCATCGCCTCGCTCGGAATGACCTGCTCAGGTCGGAATGGACCGGATCACGTATAGCGCTCAGCAAGGTCGGGCGAACCGTATCTGGCCGGTCCGTGAAGAATATGGACGATCGCTCGCGCGGTTCAAATGATTCACCTGGCGACCGCTAATCGCTGCAAAGGCTCCAGACCGGAATTGTGACCGGTCGACGTCCTTACCTTACCAGCACATTGATGGTCACAGGAAGGGATTCCGGGTGGGTGCGAGTGGCCATCGAGCGCCGACCACACCGATCGCGAGCTCGTCGAATCATCCGGTCCATCGTCACCGTCGTTGTGGCACTCGCAGGCGCAGGTCTGTGGGCTGCATCGCAAGCCGACGCCATGGTGGTGTGGGCTCCCGGAGCTGTGGTTGCGCCCCCCGCGAACGCCGCCTCGGACCCGATGGTGACGGTCATCGCGATCAGCTGTGCGTCTGCAGGGAACTGCACGATCGTCGGGAGCTACATGGATAGTTCCGGTAGCCAGCAGGGCCTTCTCGCGATCCAGTCAGCCGGCGTCTGGAGCACCGCGACGGAGGCGATCCTGCCGACGAACGCAGGCGGTGATCCGGCCGTGAAGCTGACAGGGGTGTCCTGCGCATCCGCCGGCAACTGCACCGCGATCGGGAGCTACATGGACAGCGCAGGCCACACCCAGGGCTTAGGTTTGACCGAGACGAGCGGCACATGGGCGCGCGGAATCGAGCTCATCCACCCCGCGTTCGTGAACGTCGCCGCTGATCCTCGAATCTCACTGACCGCGGTTTCCTGCGCAACTGCGGGCAACTGCTCGGTCGTCGGCACCTATCTCGACAACAACGGCCATCCCGAGGGGATGCTGCTGACCCAGATCAACGGCGCCTGGGGCACAAGTCCCGCGCGCGACGCGGAGGCGACACTTCCGGGCGATGCCGCGGCCGAGCCTGCCGTGAGCCTGACCTCGGTCTCATGCGGGGCGATCGGAGACTGCGTCGGCGTCGGCAACTACACCGACTCCTCGGGGCATCAACAGGGCCTGGAGATCCCCGAGACCAACACGACCTGGGGCACCGGGCTCGCCGCCCTCCTCCCGGCTGGTGCCGCAACCAACCCCGCCGTCTCCGTTTCTTCGGTGTCCTGCACCTCAGCAGGAGAATGCGCCGCAGTCGGTAACTACAACGACACGTCCAACCACACGCTCGGTCTCCTCCTCAGCGAGAGCGCCGGCACGTGGATAAGTGGTCTCGCCGCGACGCTCCCCGCGGACGCCGCGAGCAACCCCGCCGTGTCGCTGACGTCCGTCTCCTGCCCGTCGGCGGGCAACTGCGACGCCGTCGGGTACTACAACGACACGGCGGGCGATCTGCAGGGGCTGATGGTGACGGAGTCCTCGGGGAGCTGGGCCTCAGGCGTGGCCCCGACCATTCCCGCCGACGCCGGCGCGAGTGTCTTCGTCCAGCTGCTTTCCGTTTCGTGCGCCGACGCCGGCGATTGCGTCGCCGTCGGCAACTACCTCGACGACTCGTTCGTCGCCCATCCGCTTCTTCTTTCGCAATCTGGCGGCTCATGGTCCCCAGGGGTCGAGGCGGCTCTGCCGTTCGGCGGACAGTCTCCGTTCGCCGATGGCGAGACGGTGGCCTGCGTGACCAGTGGCGACTGCGCGGCGGCCATCGGGTACACCGACACGGCCGGGAATTCGGTCGCGGCCGACGTCAACGGCACCCCGACGTCGCCGGCGACGCCGACCATCACGATGAGCGCCCCCCCGTCCCAGGTCGAGCTGGGCGCTGTCATCCCCCGCGCCGACCTGTCGACCACTCTCATAGGTGGGAGCAGCGAGACGGGAACGGTGTCGTTGATCGTGTTCGGGCCGCAGGCCAGTCCGCCCGCGCTCGTGCGCCGCAGGCGGCACAACCGTCGACACTGTGCCGGTCGTCGGCGATGGAACCTATACCTCGAGCGCCGACTTCACCCCTGCTGGACCGGGCACCTACTGGTGGTACGCCAGTTACGGAGGCGATCTGGGCGACGCCCCGGCGAGCTCGGCATGCGACGCCGCGATGCCCGACACCGTGGTCACGGCACCTGGCCTGTCTCTGAGCGCACCCTCGGTCGGCACCACCGGGACCGCGATTCCCGGCTCGGCGTTGGCGGCGGCGCTGACCGGCGTCTCTGCCCAGGCCGGCGGAACGATCACCGTCTCGGTGTTCGGCCCGCAGAGCTCACCACCAAGCTCTTGCGAAGCGGGTGGCGCCGTCCTGGGTACCGCCATGGTCCAATCGGGTGGCACCTACGTCCCGGCCGGCTCGTTCACCCCGGGGTCGGCAGGCGACTACTGGTGGTACGCACACTATGGAGGAGACGCGAGCAATCCCCCGGCCGCGTCGCCGTGTGGTGCACAGATGGCCGAGACGACCGTCTCCGATCCGCCCGCGCCGACGGTCACCGGATCCGCTGCACCGAACGTCTCTCCGACGCCCACGACATCCCCGACCCCGACTCCAACGTCAGGCAAGCCGTCGGCGGTGACGAGCGCTCTTCTACGGGTGCACGCCAGAGGCTTCCAGGTCGTGCTCACCGTCGCCTGCCACGGTACTGCTCACCAGAGCTGCTCCGACAGGCTGATCCTGACCGTGACGGAGAGGCTGTCAGGCGGACGGGTTGTCGGGGTAATCGCAGCTCCAGCGCGGACAGCGCAACGTGTCGTCACGATCGGGACGCTCCGGGTCGTCGTCGCCGGCGGCCGGACCCGGCAGTTCTCGATCTCGCTCAACCGCCTTGGACGCGAGCTTGTGGCGATCTATCGTCGGCTGACTGCGCGGCTCGAGCTGATCCAGGGACCCGAGCGACGAACGCTCGTCGTGGGCCTCCACTTCGAGCTCCGCAATCATCAGAGATAGCCGGGGATGCACGCCCACCATTTCGGTCCTCATCCCGGCCATGTCGGCGGAATGGCCACCGTCCTGGCGTTGTTGGCGGAGCTGCAGATCGGAGCCGACTCAGTGACGGTGCATCCGACCTGGATCCCGAAAGATCGACGCCGGACGATCCGGCTCGCCCTCACAGCGCTTGGGGCGGTGCAGCGTCTCGGCCCCGAAGACGTCGTCCACGTGCATCTCGCGACGCGCGGGAGCCTGATCCGCGAGGGCGCCATCCTGCTCGACGCCTCACGACGCGGATTGCCCACGGTCGCGTCGCTACACGGCGCGGACTTCGTGGAATTCGCCGGCCGTAACCCGGAGTTCGTCCGACGGGTTCTCCGTCACGCCCGCGTCGTCACCGCGCTTTCCGAGGACGCCGAGGCGGCGGCGCGTGCCCTGGCGCCCGACTCGGTGACACGGCTGATCCCGAACCCCATCCCGATCCAGGAGGGCACGCACCCGGCGTCGAAGACTGATCGCATCGTGCTGTTCGCCGGGGAAATCGGTACGCGGAAGGGGGTCGACGTCCTGGAGAGCGCTTGGTCTCTCGTACACCGCAGGATTCCGTCGGCGCGCTGTCTCGTCGTCGGGCCTTACGGAGACCTCACGCCCCGTCCGTGCGAGGGCCTCACGATTCTCCCCGCGCGGAGCCCCGCCGCGATCGGTCAGTTGCTTCAGGAGGCGCGCGTCGCCGTCCTACCTTCGCGCGCCGAGGGCATGCCGATGTTTCTCCTCGAGGCGATGGCCGCGGCGCGGCCGTTCGTGGCCACTCCTGTCGGCGCGAACGCGAGGCTGGCGGAACGCGGGGGCATCCTGGTCCCGGTCGGGAACCACGACGGGCTCGCCGACGCCCTCATACGGGTGCTGGAGGATCCGGGCCTGGCCGAGCGCCTTGGGAATTCCGGGCAGTCGTTCTGCCGTTCGACGCGGAGTCCTTCGGTGGTCGCCGCCGCATACGACGAGGCTTACCGGGAGGCCGCGGCGCGAGCGCGTGGCCGCCCTGAGCGGCGGTGGCGCTCATTCCGAGCTGAGCCGCGCCAGGACACCCCCGTCGACCGGAATGGCGGCGCCGGTGATGAAGCCCGAGAGCCCGCCGTCGACAAGGAAGGCCACGAGCGAGGCGACGTCCTGGGTCGTGCCGATCCGGCCCAGAGGAGTTTGGGCTATAAGGTGTGACTCCGCATCGGCGCGCCGCCCGAACCCCGCGCGGAGCGCCGGGGTGTCGATCGCCCCGGGCAGGATCGTGTTGACCCGCACGCCAGCGCCGGCGAACTCCAGGGCCGCCGCCCGTGTGAACGCGGCTAGGCCGCCCTTCATCGTCGCGTACGCACCGATCGAGTGGGACGTCGCCAGGGCGTGGACCGACGCGATGTTGACGACAGAGCCTTGCCGGGCAGCAAGCTGACGATGGAGCGCCTTGACGCAGAGCCACGGGCCGCGCAGGTTGACCCGGTGCACGTCCTCCCATTCGTCTATGCCGGTCTCCACCAGCGGCCGGTAGAGCTGGAGCGCCGCGTTGTTGACGAGCGCGTCCACGCGGGGCAGCGCCCCCAGAACCTGTTCGATCGCAGCACCGTCCGAAATGTCGAGCTGGATCGCGCCGGCGCGATCCGAGGCCAGCCGATCGGTCGCGACGACGTTCCATCCGGCGTCCTGGAGATAGTCGCAGACCGCGCCACCGACACCTCCGGACGCTCCGGTCACGACGACGGTGCGGGTGTCGTAGTTCATCGGAGGATCAAAGTAACTTGCACATGCGTTACACCCGAAAAGCGGCCTATTACCATCCCTGTTCATAGCTGCGCAAAACCGGTAACGGATTTGGTTTACACCGGTGGCCGACGGCGCCTCCCCTGGTACGGTTAGTCCCAGTTGCGAGCGGCTGCTCCATACAGTCAAACCGGTGCGGTCGCGACACCGTCACGGTTTCTTAGTGACGGTTCGGTCGGGGCGACACGTGGCGACCGACGTGTCATCGCATCACGACTCGTCACGGGGATCGTCGCGTGCAGTATCACTCTGACCCGGCTCGCGAGTACGCTGCCGCATAAGACGGTCACGATCCCGATCGTGACACTCGTCTTTCTCGCCGCGATCCTATGGGCGGCGCCTCGCCAGGCGCGGAACGTCCTGATCACCGGGAGTGCCGTTCTGGCGTTTATCTACTGCGCCGACGTCTGCCTCGCGCTCGTGCGCGGTGCGCAGGACGGCGCATACTCGAACCTGACCTCAGCGATAGGCAAGATCGTGCTGTACCTCGCGACGCTGACCCTCGCCATGGTCGCCGTGGCGAGCGCCCGGGACCGATCGGAACGCGATGAACGTCTGACCGCCGTGGTGTTAGCAGGTGCGGTCTACGCCGTCGTCAACCTGATCCTCAGCCTGGCCGGCATCCAGAACCCCGTACCGGCAGGCGCAACAGCCGGCGGTCAGGACCAGCTCCTCAGCTTTCTCGGAGTGGCCGCACGGCGGGAGGTCTTTCCGCTCACGACGAGCATCAACCTCTACAGCATCGTCGCGTCGGCGTCCGTCGCGGGGCTGGTCGTGATGCGACTCCGATCGCCCGAGCGGCTCCCGCGAGCCATCGTCTGGCCCGCTATCGCTGTCTGTCTCTACGAGATTCTCGCCGGGGATTCCCGAGCGACGCTCGCCGTGACGCTGGCCGTCATTGCTCTGTTCCTCCTCCGTCGCCGGTTCGCCGGTGCTTCCGGGGTTGCGGCGCTCATCCCATTCTTCCCGCTCATAGTCATCGGCGCCCTCGACATCCTGGCCAACACCGGAGTTGCCGACGTCCTCGGACGCGGAGGCGACTTCGGCTCCGTGGCCAGCGGGACCGGCCGCGTCTACATCTGGAAGGGCACCTGGGAGGTGCTCCAGCACTTCGAGCTCCAGCACCTCATCGGCTGGGGTGCCGCCGGCCAGATCCCGAGCGGGGCATCGATCCACTACGCGTTCGTGTTCGCCGGCCAACCGCTGGCGTACACCGTCTTCACCCACGATGTCGTGCTGCAGACGATTCTCGACGAGGGCTACATCGGACTGGCCATCCTCGTCGCCGTGGTCTGGCGTACCTTCGTGCTGCTCGGCCGCCACGTCAGGCGTGAGCCCAGCTCCCCGGCTGCGGCACTGATCGCGATGCTCCTCGTGATCGTCCTGTCGGGGGCCACCGAGGTATCCCCGTCCTACTACGCCGAAGAGGTCCTGCTCATGACGTTCCTCATCAGCGGAGCGGCCGCGGCGCTCGCGGTGTGGGTGCCGGGCGGGCCGACGCGGGCATTCGGGCGACCCACGTGATGGCGTCGTCCGCCCGCAGGCGCATCCTCGATCAGTTCCTTCCCTACAGCCACGTCCACAATCCCTGGCGTCGAGCCCACCCCTCGCAACCGCGGGCTCTGCGGGCTCTTCTGCTGCCGTTTATCAGGTTCGGACTCTTGTGCGGCTTTCGCAACATCGACTACGCACTCGTGAACGGTCCACGCTCACGGCTTGAAATTGGCCCGAGGTGCTCGACCGTCAACACGGTGTTCAACGTGGCGTCAGGCCGGATCACCGTCGGTGCGGACACGGTGTTCTCAAATGACTGTCAGGTCCTCACCGGCGTCCATCGCTTCCACGCTGGCTGTCGCGCCGGCCTGCACGATCCGCCGCCGTTTGACGAGGTCCCAACCGAGGGCCGGGATATCGAGATCGGGCGTGGATGCTTTCTCGGAGCCGGAGCGATTGTGATCGGGCCGAGTGTCATCGGTGACCATGTGATCGTGGGGGCCGGTGCGGTGGTTACCGGTGATGCCCCAAGCGGCACGTTTGTCGCCGGAGTGCCGGCACGGGTCATATCTCATCACACCGGGACGCGAGAACCGACGCAGCCCGCCTGAGTTGGTGCTGGCGCGTCGGCGGTGACGCCGCGCAATGCCGCGTCGAGCACTCGCGTCACCTCGTCAAAGCCGCGCTGGTGTGAAGTGAACGTTGTCGACGGTGAACCGACGGATATCAGCCGACCGCCAGGTGTGGAGATCGACGACGTTTGATAGGACCGGTCGCATCCGGCTCTCGAACTCGGCAATGCGGGCCGCGATATCGACAGGTCGACCCCGAGTGTAGTTGCCGTCCCAGCCGGGCACGAAGTCGTTGGTCGTCACCCAGAGCAGGTTCGGGATCGACGCGAGCACCGGGAGCAGGGTGTCCTCCAGATATTCCGGCGAGTAGAGAGTCGTCGTCGGTTCGCCGTGGTACTGGAGTCCTCCGGCCGCGCGGTGGTAGGCGACATGGCGGGCAAACAGCTCGCGGAATCCCGGCTCACTGGACTTGGACGCGGCTATCCGCGACAGCGTGCCGACCGGGCGTGGGGAGAAGTCGACGATCCCGCAGTGCAGGACGACCGCGTCGTATGTGCGCGGGCGACTTCGCCAGAAGTTGACGAAGTCCAACAGGGTCGTATGGCTGAACGGCAATACCACGGGCTGGACAGAGTAGGAGCGCATGAGTCTGGAGACATAGGTGCCGAACACGGATTTACCGAGCGGCCCGGTCACGTGCGTTGCTCGGGAGTCCGCATAGACGAGCACCCGTGGCCGCCGCGAGCGGCGGGCCTGCCAATATCGTGCGTAGACAGGAGACGCGAAGCGGGAGGCAGCAGGCCGGACGATCCTGGTGGCGGCCGTCCCGAGTGGCGAGCGCAGTTCAGGCACGTGAAACGCCTGGCGACACAGTGCGGCCGGACCGGAGGCGGTATCCGGCCGCGCAGGTCAGGAGGAACAAGGCGATCCAGGCCCCCCGGACCACCAGCGAGGTCGCTCCCGTCTCCAGGCGTCGTCAGCCGCGCGGCGACGTAGACCGCACCGGCCACAGCGCCGGCCGGCGCGAGCTGTGACCACCGGTAGCGGACCGGGTTCTCAGGTCGTCGCGCGTAGACGACGATGCCGACGAGCAGGACGACGTAGGCGGCCGCCGACGCGATCGCCGCCGCTGTGATCCCGCCGTCGGGGACGAAGATCAGGAGCAGCGCGACGTTGCTCGCGGCGCCCGCCGCGCTGACGATCCACACGAAGCTGCTGCGTCCGGCGCCGAGCGTAATCCCGTTCATGGGGATGAAATACAGGCCGAGGAAGGCGTAGCCGAGGACGATCCATGCCACGAGCGGCGCTGCCGAGTCGTACACGGGGGGAACCATGAGCTGCAGGAGCGGACCACCGAGCAAGGCCCCGGCCAGGCAGATGGCGAGGACGCTCGTGGTCTGAACCACGATCAGGTCGGCGAGATGGTCGCGTTGGCCGGGGTTGATGCCCGCACTCGCGTAGGCGGGCATCATGGCCTGGTTGAGCGCTTGGATGGCGATCGCCACCGGAATGGCGACGGTCGCGGCGAGACTGTAGATCCCGAGTTCCCGCGCCGGCACGAGTCCGGCAAGGACGGCGCGATCGATCAGGAGCAGCGCCCAGAGAGCAAACGCGTGCGGGATCAGGGTCGCGCCGAACCGGACGGCGCTCCGCACCAGCTCACCGCTGTAGCAGGCGCCCCGGTCCCACGGCACGATCCAGGTTGCGGCGAGCAGGAGGACTGCGTTGGAGGCTGCCGCGGCGACCAACCATCCAAGGATCCCGTCGCGCTGCCAGACAACGAGCGCGACGGTGAGCGTCGTGGTGGCGACCGCGTCGACAATCGCCAGCGCCATGAAGTCGCCGAGCCGTTGTTCGACGCGCATGATGACGAGTGGGACCGCCGAGGCGGCGACGTAGAAGGACCCGGCGAGCAGGGCAAGGAGCACATCAAGCGGCGTGACGCGCGCGGCCCCCGCAAGGAACGGGACCGCGATCGCCGTGCAGAGGAGCGAAGCGCCGACAGGAGCGACGATGAGGAACCGCCAGATAGAGCCCAGGAAATCCCGCTTGCGCCGGGAGTCGTTGGCATAGAGGAAAAACGATCGGAACAGGCCCATGTCGAGCCCCAAGCCGAACAGAATGCTCGCCGCTGCGGTGACGGCAAGGAGCACCGAGAGGGTCCCGTACTCCGCGGGCGTCAGCGCCCGTACGTACAGCGGAAGCAACAGGAAGGCGATCCCACGCTGCAACGCAGTTCCGATACCGAACACGCAGGCGCTCTTCATCGAGCGGCCGACCCGCTGCGCAGGGGGGCCCGAGACGGGGGTCGGGTCGGCTCCGCCGAGCCCGGCCATCACGATCGGCTCCGCCTCGGACGGTTCGGCCGCCTGCATCTCGGGCGCCTCGATGCCAGACATCAGCGGCAGTGGGTAAGGCCCAGGATGAGGTTGTCGACCGCGCGTTCGCTGGCGCGCCTGACCCCCTGGTCGGTGTTCGACGCGTTGTGGGAGCCGAAGATGCACCCGCCGATACCGCGCAGTCGACTTTCGGGTGGCAGCGGCTCCTGTTCGAAGACATCCAGCGCCGCTCCCGCCAGACGTCCGGTGTCCAACGCGTCGGCGAGCGCATCCTCGTCGACTAGTGCGCCGCGGGAGACGTTGATGACATGAGACCCGGCGGGCATGAGCCCGAGAGCGACATCGTCGATGATGTGGCGGGTCTCGGGGGTTGCTGGAGCGCACAGGACGAGGAACTCCGCGGCCCGGAATAACGCCTCGGGGTGAGCCATCAGCTCCACCCCCTGCTCGGCGGCCAGCCCCGCCGATGCCGGGTCGACGTCGAACCCGGTCACCCTCATCCCGAAGCCGCGGCCGCGTTGAGCTAGGGCCCGCCCGATGCTCCCAAGGCCAAAAATCCCGAGCGTCCTGGCCGACAGAGCCACGCCCCGGTGCTTACGCCATGTTCCGTCCCGGACCGACCGGTCGATCATGTGGAGCTGCCGCGCGAGCATGACGAGGTACCCAGCAGCCACGTCGGCCACGTCATCGCCGAACACCCCGGGGGTGTTCGTCACCTGGATGCCCAGCCGCGCCGCGGCACCCAGATCGATCCCGTCCGTTCCGATCCCCCACTTGGAGATGATCCTCATCCGCTTGGCGCGCTCCAGCACCAGTCCGGTCAGGTGGTCATCTCCGGCGATCATCCCATCGAACTCTCCAATCATCGGGAGCAGATCCGCCTCGGTCATCTGTTGCACCACCGTCGGCAGCACGTAATCGATTGACAGCTCGTCGAAGCGCGGCCGGTAGGCTTCGAAGCACTCCTGCATCTGGGGGCAAGCGATGAGCGCGCGTGTCACCGGGCCACCGCGTTGCGCGCGACTATGGCGGCGACGATTCGCCAGTCATACTCATCGTCGATGTCCAGGGCCTCGTGGGGATTGATCGGGAACAGCAGCGGACGCTCGCCGATGCGGTTGCCGGTCCGCAGCAGCGTGTCAGCGTCGAACAGATACAGGCAGCTGTTCTCCTCGTAGACCGGCTCGAGGTCTTGCGTGCGCATCAAGACTCCCGGATCGTGATTCAGTGCGCGGCCGTCGGAGGTCCACAGCCGAGTCTGCAGCGCGGTGACCGAGAACAGCGAATCGTGCAGACGGCCAGCCATCCAAGAACGTCCCCAAGGCACGCTGGACGGTGGACGCGGTGAGCAGCGGGTTGGTCGAGTGGGTCTGCAGGTAGAGATCTCCGGGAACCTGCTGAACGTCGTGCGCGAGGATCGCGTTCATCGGCACGTCACCGCCCAGCAGTGCGGCGGGACGGGCGAGCACGGTCACTTCCGGGAACGATTCGCGCGCATCGGCGGTAATCCAGGGCGAATCAGTATCGATGACGATCTCCGCGATCGCGGGAACCGTCCGCAGCGTCTCGATGATGTAGTGGAACAGCGGACGACCGTCGAGCTCACGGTAATTCTTGCCGGGAACGCGCTCGCTCGTGTGGCGCATCGGAACAAGAGCGACGATCCGGTGGCTCACTGCGGCAGCAGGATCGCCCGGGCGGGAGCCGCCTCGACTCCGTCGAGTCGCAGAGGCAGACATGCCAGCAGGTAGCGACCGGCGGGGACGTGGTTGAGCACCACTCCCTCCAGAAGGCACACGCCGGCGCGGAGCAGCGTTGTGTGCGCATCCGGCGGGTCGTCGTACAGCTGAACCGACAGGTAGTCGATGCCGACGAGCAGGGTTCCCCGACCCGCGAGCCAGGCAGCGCCGTCGGGGGTCAGCGCGGCATAGTCGGGACGAAAGCCACCGCTGCGGAAACCCTCGATCCGCGAGTTTCGGGTCCGCAGCAAGGTCCGTTCGGCGGCGTCGGGGACAACGAGACCCCAGCACGTCCGCGTCGATCACCTCCGCGTGGCTGACGTCGACGACCTCGGCAGTGCCGACGAACGGGGTCAACTCCATCTCCTCGAGCTCGCAGCCGCCGACGAGGAAGTGCCGGGGTGCATCGACGTGCGTTCCGGTGTGCACATCCATCGAGATCGCGTTGACATTGGCCTCGTCGCCATCGCTGAATCGATGCGAGCCGGCGGATCGTCAACCCCGGGCTTGACGGCCAGGTCGGAAGGTCGGCGGTCAGCAACATCGAGATGTCGATCGGCTTCAACGCACCCCTGACACGTCGTACTCGATGATCCGACCGTCGACCGGAGCGGTAGGCGCCCGGCGATCGGCAGCGGGGTAGTAGAACCGGCGGCGAAGTACGTCGGGAACCGGACCCGTCTGGCTGAACCCGCGCTGCGTCCCATAGAACTGCGCCGCGCGGAACCGCACGATGTCGACCATGTGAGCCGGGAGGCTGCCCGCCGCGGTCGCTGCCCGCAGATCGCCCCATATGTTGAACGCGGCCAACTGGATCGCTTCGACGACCGTCATGCCCTGCTCGGAATAGATCTGCTTGTGAGCGATCGCCTCCCGCCGATACCGGTTGGCGATCGTGGCGACCGACTCATCGTGCACGTGGACCACCGGAGCCTCGGCCACGTAGCTGATCGCAAGACCACGGTCCATGGCGCGCTTGGCCCAGTCGAGATCTTCCAGTCCGGTGAGCTCCTCGTTATACGGCAGCTCCTCCCACACCGCGCGCCGGATAGCGGCGTTGGCGTTGTTACAGAACGGATGGTTCTGCCATGGAGCGGACTCCGCAGGGAACCAGTGGTTCAGCAGCCGCGCCTCAGAGAAGCGCCCACTGGGCGGGGCCTGTTGGCGTCCATAGGCGAGCGCGACATCGGGCGCGCGAACTGCCTCGACCAGGTTCTCGAGCCAGGTGTCGTACACCGGGTAGACGTGCGCGCTGGCGAACACGCACAGGTCGTGGCCGTCCGCGGCGGCCACGCCACGGTTCAGCGCTCGGCCGAAGGAGAACTCCGCGGGCGAGATCTTGACCAGGGTCACATCGAACGCGGAGGCAACGGTCACCGTTTGATCTGTGGAGCCGCTGTCAACGACGATGATCTCGTCCGGCGGCCGCGTCTGCCGGAGCGCTCCGGTAAGCAGCCGACCGATGTGGTTCTCCTCGTTGAAGCAACGGACGATCAGCGCAACGCTAGGCATACACCTTCCCGGCGGGTTGCTTGTCACCCGTGATGACGAGGCCGGCGACCCGCGCGGGGGTTCTCGATAGCGCCCCTGCAAGGTCGTTCAACGATGACCGTCTGGCTTGCGACAGCCGCGTGACGACGATGATGGCATCGCAGTAACGACTGATCGCGAGCGCGTCGCCGGCGACGAGCATCGGTGGACAGTCGACGTACACGACTTCGGCCTTGTCCCGCAGACTCTGGATCAAACGCTCGGCGTGATCGGAGGCGACGAGCTCGCCAGGGTCGGGGGGCAACGGACCGGATCGCAGGAGGCGCAGAGACCCCTCGACTCGGCTCCCATCGTCGTTGGAAGCGACCGGGATGTCGACCATCGCCTCATCCAAGGAGACGTGTCCGAGCAGAACATCGGTGACGCCGGGCGACCGGCCGCCGGTGTCGAACAGCACATCCTGAGCCGGGCGACGGAGATCGAGGTCAACCAAGATTACGCTTCGCCCGGCTCGCGCCTCGGCGACGGCGAGGTTGGCGACGGTCAGGGACTTGCCCTCCCCCTCGGTGGCTCCGGAGACCATCATCACTCGTGCCGGATGCAAGAGGGTCTGTAGCTGGAGGTTGGTTCTGAGGATGCGGAATGGCTCCGCGTCGGGGTCGCCCGGATCGACAAGCGAGAGAACCCGGCGCGTGTTCCGGGTCCGCGGCGTTCCGAGCCGGCCGAGCACGGGCGCTTCGACAAGCGACTCCACCTCGTCGCGGGAGCGCACCCGCGTGTCGAGCGCTTCGAGAGCTGCGGCCACGAGCACAGCCAGAGCGAGACCTGCGATGACTCCGAGTCCGAGGTTGAGTCCCTTTCGGGGACTGACGAGCGAGGCGCTGGTCGTCGCGGTGACGACATAGTTGTCGGGCGTCTCGAGCGAGAGGAGAGTCCGCAGTTGCTCGTCGCGACCAGTGAGAGCGCTCACCAGCGACCGGTCGCCCTCGTGTCGCGCGCGGGCGAGACGAGCGTCGACGTTCGCGAGGATGGCGGTGATCGAACCCGTCTCCCGCGTCTGCTCGTAGGCGACGAACTGCCGGGCGAATTCGGTCGAGAGCCGCTGGGCCAGACTCGGGTCGGCGTCGCGGACCGCAAACTCGACGACGTCGGCGTCCTGCTTGGGGGTGATCGTTGCCTGAGCGAGGATCGCCGGACCGCTGAGATGGGCCTCCGGGACCGCCTGGGCGACGCGGTTGGCAACCTGAATGGACCTGGCCGCGTCGGCGTCGGTCGTGATGATGTTCACAAAGTCGCTCGAGGACGCCGTCGGATCCGGGGTTCCGGTCAGCTGGTCCGACAGTGACTGCCGGTTGATGACGACGAGCGCGCTGCCTTGGTATTCCTTCTTCGCCGTGACGGTGAGAGCCACGGCGAAGACGACAGGGACGAGGAAGGCGATGAGCATCGGAAGGCGGCGTCGCCCAATCACCGACAGGTAGAACCGAAGGGTCGAGACTCGTTCCGGCGTCGACCGGAACGCTTCGGGCTCGCCCCCGAGGGAAGCAGGTCCGGCGCCGCGTCGAATGTCCTCGTGGCGATCCTTTGCCAGGGGCGTGCCGGTACGGCCGTTAGTGCATGGGCGGCGGCAAGGTCGGGTGCTCCTCGTTTGGTGAATGCGGGAATCCAGCTGGGGGTAAGTGCGGTGACGGTCTTTCCCGCCCGCTCGCCTACACCGATCAGCTCCTCCAGTGACCGGCAGAAGTCGTCGTAGTAGTCCCGGTAATCGATATAGCGGAAGAACGACGGATGGGCCGTGAAGACGGTGCGCATCATCTCGTCGGAGTACTGGAGTTGCGGGTTGTGTGACCAGAAGTAACTCTGGGTCGGCTCGCGGCCGTCGGCGCCGGCGACGGTCACCTCATCGGCGAGCATGAGCGCGAGCGGGAGCATCAGGGTGGTCATGACGTTGCCCGCCTGCCGAACCGTCGGGTTACGATCCGTCGGCCACCGCCAGGGGCCGCCGTCCTGATGCGGTAGGACGACGAGGCGATCACGCAGCGACGGCTCCAACCCGAGGAGCGGACCGGCGAAGCGGTGACCGCAGACGACGAGCGCATCGACCTCGGTGGCGACGCGGACGGCGTCATGACGGAACTCTGCCGCGTAACGGCTGGGACCGAAATGGAAGACCGGGTCGGTGAAGCAGATGATGTCGGGCCGTAGCTCTCGCATCAGCTCGGTGTTACGCACCGCGGAGTTGCATGTGATGCGGATGTCCGCCGTGATCATGTTGGGTTCGACGAGCGACGCCGACGGACCGGTGGCAAGCACGAACGCGGTGCTCGCGCCCTGAGCGCGGGCTCGCAAGCGAGCGAGAGCGTCCCTGGACGGGCTCGTAGGACGGCCAGGTCGTCGCGTTGCGCAAGTCGAAGTACCGCTCCTCCGCACGACTGAATAGGCGCGCGTCCACGATCCACGCCGGGGTCGCGGCTGGTCGCGACGCGGCTGACGGTCGCCGCAGTCACCCTGTGGACGACGAGCTGGCCTTCGCCCGGTGGGCGGTGCGAAACCCATCCCGGATCGCGGACGAGGTCCGGGTCCATGTGCGGGACCAGCGCCGCGTCGAGCGCGAACCGAGCTCCAGGGAGGTACAGGGGCAGCCCAGCGTCGCCCAGGTAGCACGCGGCCCGCGCCGACAGATCGGCGAACTCCTCAGCCGACCGCACCTCGGGGATGAACTCGAGGTAATCAGGGAACGCCCGCTGGTACCGGCTGCCCGCCAGCCGCAATGCGCGATAAACCGCCTTGCGGACCTCGGTCTCGACCGGACGACGCCGACCGTACGCGGATTCCGCCCCGCGCCGGTGAGCAATGGTAGCGGTGGTCACCGACATTCAGGACGCGGGAAGTCCGACGTTGATAGACACCGTGATCGGCTTCGTGGTCCGCTTGAGCCCGGCGGTATCCGTGGCGGTGGCCGTGAACCGCCATCTGCCTTTGGTCAGACCCGGGATGGTGGCTTTCCAGGAGGTGCGGCTGATGAACCTGGCTCGCACCGTCACCTTCACGCGCTTGGCGTTCTTCGTCCCGGCGCGCACGGCGGTCACCGTTACTCGCTTGACCGCAGCGTCGTCCGCGGCCATGCCGACCACGTGGCGCCAAGCCCCCGCGGTTCGACGCAGGGCCGCACACGCCCTCTTGGAGATCGTCGTCGAACACTCCGGTAGCGCGAGGCTGATGGTTGGCCTGCTCCTCGCCAGCTTCGTCGACCCGGTGGTGCCGGCTCCGGCACCACCGTTGCGCGGCCGCGCCACCCGCGCCTAGCCCGCCGGTGCCTCCGCTGCCAGTCCCCGGCAGCGAGGTGAGCGTCGGCGGATTCGCCGAGAACGAATAGGTCGTCAGGCCAACTCCGCCGGACCAGATCTCGAACCCCGACTCGAGATCCTGTTGATACCAATCGGGAGCGATCGCGCCATCGGAGATGGCGGCCTGGACGAAGGGCGCGACGTCGAGGTTCGAGACGCTGGTGACGGGTGTGACGCGTTCGAACGCGATCCGGTTCCAACTGCCAACCGCGGTCTGCTTATAGACGTCGAACACGTGCCACTGGGTTCCGTCGATCGTCACATCCGGGAGCTGCGGGCCCATCAGGGCGATGTTCTGCTCGTTTAGCCAGATCATCAGCTCGGCCCCGGTAGGGACGTTCTGTTCGGTTGGAGTCGTGTTGAAGTACGCGTCATACACGGCGTCGTAGCGACCCGTGGATGAGAAGTTGAAGGACCAGCTGCTCGCCTCGGACTGGATCCGGGACGCCAGGGCGGGGTAGTTGGGCTCGAAGCAACCACCGTGCTTGCACCCCGTGAAAGCCGCCATGTAGCCGATGAACTGCTGATCCGCGGGGACGCCGTCGCTCGTGTCGTAAGAGGTCGAGTCCACTCGGAAGCTGACGCCGTTTGGGCTGACAGTCAGACAGGTGGAGCCGCCCGGCGAGTCGCTGTTCTCGACGTAGTAGAAGGGGCTGCTTGTGGCGATCGCGGCCTCGGGGGTGCACGTCTGTGCGCGCCCAGGCGCCGGATGCCGACACCATCAGCGCGAATGTCACGACGACGCACGCCGCCAAAACGCAACACGCACCCCTGAGTGCGCGAGGCGGGGTCACGTGAGTATTACGGCATGACACGGTGCAGTCCTCTCTGTCGGGGGAAGCTTCGTCTGAACGGCGAGGCGGGTCGTGACAGGAAGCCGTCGACCGCAGCCGCAAGGTCGGCGGCGTCCCGTCCCAACAGAGTCGTGCTCAGGCCGGCGCGCCGACCAGCAGCCGAGTCGGTGCGGGAGTCCCCGATGATGATCGACCGCGCAAGGTCAATCTCGGGGCGCCAGGCCCGGGCCTGATAGATCAGGCCCGGGGCCGGTTTGCGACATTGGCAAGCGCCGACGTCGTGGGGGCAATGGAAGATCGCGTCAAGGCGCGCCCCGGCTTTCTCATCGAGGATCGATCGGAGCTGAGCGTGGATATCCTCGAGATCGGCCTCGGTCATCCGACCCAGAGCAATTCCCCGCTGGTTCGTGACGACGATGACGAGCGCCCCCACGTCGTTGAGCCGGCGGATGGCATGGGCTGCGCCAGGGAGTAACGTCAGTCGTTCTGGCTCGGTGATGTAGTCGCCCTCCGGCGCCTTCGCGTTGATCGTGCCGTCGCGGTCGAGGAAGACCGCGCCACGTGGACCTAGGGTGCGCACAGTTCGCGCTCGACTAATTCGAAGATCACGTGGCCGAGGAGCTTGTGGACCTCCTGGATGCTTGCGGTGCTCGGGGCGGGAACCAGGAGCGCGTACTCCGCCGCCGCTTCCATCGCGGATCCCGGAGCACCGGCGAACACGACGGTAATCACGCCGCGCGCGGAGGCGGCCTTGAGGGCCTCGACGACGTTGACGGATTCGCCGGAGGTGGAAAGCCCGATGAGGACGTCTCCGGGACGCCCGAACGCCCGTACGGCTCGCGCGTAGGCCTGCTCATAGGCGTAGTCGTTGCTGATCGCGGTCAGGGCAGCGACGTTGTCGGCGAGAGCGATCGCCGGGAACGGCTCCCGCTCGAGGCAGAATCGGCCGACAAGCTCGGCGGCAAGGTGCTGGGCATCGGCGGCACTCCCGCCGTTGCCGCAGAGCATCACCTTGCCGCCCTCCAGGATCGAACCGACGATGGCGCCCACGACAGCATCGACCACCGTCGCAAGGTCGAAATTCTCCAGCAGGGCCTGCCGAATCGAGATCGATTCGTCGATCCGGGCCCGCAGAGTCTCGGCTCTCCGCAGCCGGTCCGCGCCTCTCAACCGTGTCAGCGCTCGACATACGACCAGGTGGTCAGGCCTTCTGTCGTGAAGGCGAATTCCGTTTCCAACAGTCCAAGCTCCGCCAGCCGCCGCGCGACACGATGTCGGCACCCAGGCCGGCAGTAGAAGAGCATGAAGCCCCCGCCACCGGCACCGGTCACTTTGCCGCCGATCGCTCCGTGCGCGATCGCCTCGGCGTAGGCCTCGTCGATAACGGGCGTACTGATCCGGGGCGAGAGCCGCTTCTTGTAATCCCAGGCGTGGCCGAGTAGCTCCCCGAACTCGGTGAGCCGGCTGTGCAGCAGCGCGTTCTTCATCTGGACCGCCAGTTCCTTCTGCATGCGGAGTCCCGCCAGCGCATTCTCGTCGCCCAGTTCGTAGCGCCGCGTCTGGTCGTCGATGATGCGGTCGCCGGCACGCGTCGCGCCCGTGAAACACAGCAACAGGTTGGACTCCAACTCGTGCATCGTCGTCAGCGGAATTCGCAGAGGGTTGACGGTCACCCGTTGCCCCGGCTCGAACTCGATGAAGTTGAAGCCGCCGAACGAAGCCGCGTACTGATCCTGCAGGCCGCCGCTCAGACCCAAATCCACCCGTTCGACCTCCCAGGCCAGATGAGCGACGTCGTAGTCGCTGAGGCTGAGCCGGTGGAAGTCGCGCAACAGGCCGATCAGGCTGACCATCAGTGCCGACGAGGCTCCCAGACCCGATCCGGGAGGTGCGGCGGTGCGCAGCGAGATGTCGACGCCACGCGCCTCATCGAGTTGGGCGATCCGCCGGATCGCGCCCTTGACGAGGTCGAGGTGGCCGTCGTATTGGACCGGCTCCTCGCTGTGGTACTCGAGAGCGGTGTCGAGATCGAGCGACTCGATCGAAATCCGATGAATCGTCCCGCGGACGGAGCGTCCCGTGGGCGTAGCGGTTGATCGTGGCGCTGAGGACGAGGCCGCCCTCTCGCTCGAAGAACGACGCCACGTCGGTGCCGCCGCCGGCGAAGGAGACCCGCAAGGGTGCCCGGGCTCGGAACAGCGGCTCGACGCAGGACGCGCGTTGGGCATGTTCACGCGTGATCGTCAGCGGCGCATTCATCGCGCCACCACGCGCAGATGCGGGTCCGCCCGTTCGGCCGGGTTCCGACGTTGCATGAGTGCGGACGCCAGCATCCAGGCAGCGAACGGCAGTCCTTCCAGGAGGTATCGCCGCGCGAGACGTCGCGGCTCCTGAGCCAGCCGATGGATCCATTCCAGTCCCGTCCTCTGCATCCAGACGGGGGCGCGTCGAACGTCTCCGCAGACGAAGCTGAAGCTGATCCCGAGGCCTACGAACCAAGTCGCCGGCATCACGTCCCGCATCTGGAGAGCCAGCGCACTGGCCTTCGGGAATGGCAGTCCGATGTACACGAAGTCCGGGCCGGCCCCGCGGAGGGCAGCGCCCATCCGAGCCATTTCGGTCGGATCGTCCTGGAAGCCGACCGGGGGACAGTAAGTGCCCGCGACGATCAGCCCGGGGATGCGCGCGGTGAGGGCCACCGCCGCGCGTTCGGCGGTGCCGGGTTCGCCTCCCAGCAGGAACAGGCTCTTCCCGGTTCGGGCGAGCTCGCCGGCCAGTTCCCAGATGACGTCGGAGCCCGCCACGCGCTCGGGCAGGGGAGTCCCCTGTAGACGGCTGGCCCAGACGAGTGGCATCCCATCAGCGACCCGGATGTCGGCCGCCATCGCCCTCGCGAGCACCGCCGGATCGTGACTTAGGGTCCGCATGTTGTCGAGATTGGGTGTCATGAGATAGCCGCCACGGCGCTGCTGTGACTGGGCGACGAGGTGCGCCACAAGACCCCGGAGCGTAAATCCGTCGATCGGCAAACCCATCAACATGATCTGAGCCGGCCGCGCGCTGGATGGTGTCACACGTGACCGTTCGGATCCTCTCGCTGCGCGGAACGGTGGCATCAGCCCGGTCGTGGCCGCCGGTCCTGGCGCTGACACGCCGTTGGCCTTGTATCACCTGTGCCATCACAGACCTCTCCCGCTGAGCATGTAGGGAACGGTCCTCAGGAGGATCCTGAGGTCTAGCCACAACGACCAGTTAGCCGCGTAGATGTAGTCGATCTTCACCATTTCATTGAGAGGTATCCGCGATGACCCGAAGATCTGCCAGAGCCCGGTAATCCCGGGCTTCACCGCGAGGCGGCGGCGCTGCCATCCGGTGATCAGCACGTCCTCGTCGGGAATGAGTGGCCGCGGGCCGACGAGGCTCATCTCACCACGCAGCACGTTCAGCAGCTGTGGCAACTCGTCCAGCGAGGTGTGCCGCAGGAACCGCCCGCTGCGGGTGATGCGCGGATCGTCGCTGATCTTGAACATGCCCCCCCGCACTTCGTTGAGCGCCGTGACCTCGGCCTTACGGGCCTCGGCGTCGACGACCATCGAGCGGAACTTCAACATCGAGAAACGCTCGCCTCGACGGCCGATCCGCCGCTGCCGGAAAAGGACCGGACCGGCGCTGTCAGCTTTGATCACCACGGTCAGGATCAGGAACAGAGGGCTTAGGGCGACGAGCAGAGCGGTGGCGAGGATGACATCGCTCGCGCGTTTGATCAGCTCCGACGACCGCGCCAGCCCGTATTGCCGGACCCCGAGAAGCCACATGCCCTGGATGTCGTCAAACGTCGACGCCGAGCCAACGACCTCCAGGAGTCGCGGGAGTACGCTGACCTTGACGCCCAACGCCATGACAAGGCGGATAGCGTCGAGAACCTGATCTTGTCCGTCGTCGTGGGGGGCGATGATGACCCGCTCAACCTCGTTGCGCGACACAACCCCACTGAGAGCGTCGTACGCGCCGAGGGTAGGGATCGGGCCGGCCTCAACGTTTGCCCCCGTGGCCTGGAGGGGGACGCGTCCGATCACTGTCGCGTTGACCGAGGCCGACGCGGCGAGCTTGGCCGCGATGCGCTCCGCATCGGCAGGGGTCCCGACGACGATGCAGCGTTCCGGAGTCGAAAGAGCCAGCGCGAGCCGACGAACGATCAGCCGCCCAATGGTGGTGAGCACAAACATGAGCGGCAGCAGTCCGAACACCTGGCCGCGGACCAACTCTCCCCGGAACAAGACCGCCTCGCATAGCCAGGCCGCGAGTGCGAAGAGCACCGAGAGATAGAGGATCGCCGGCGCCTCGTCGATGGTCGTCTTGCGCAGGACGTGCTGGTCGCGGTCATAAAGGCCGACGAGCTTGCCCGTCAGCAGGACCAGCGGGACGAGGAGAAGCGTGCCGACATGCAGACGCACCGTGCCGGGATCGACCAGAGCCACGAGGAGACTGAGGGAGACAAAGGCAGCAATGACATCAACGGCCGCCAGTCCGCGGCGCAGCTGTGAGTCGCGGTGGAACACCGACGCCGGAGGACCGATCTCAGCCTGTCCATCGAACAGCAGCTCCCACGCGGGGACGATATCCCTGTACGTCGCCGCGGCGTCGGACGTGAGCGCCGTCACCCCCCGATCAAACCGCGGCTCGATACGTTGGCGCTTACGCCAGGCCGTCTGCATCAAACAGCCTCCACCCGGTGGGTCAGTGACGTGACACCATCTTGCTGCACGCCGTATGCGCCAAAGTGCAATAGGCCAACCCAGGAGGTGAAGGGTGAGCGTGGGACCAGAACGGACACAGGCTCCTCGTCTTGGCACGCGTTGCGCCAGCCAGAGGGCGTAGCGCGTGGATACGTACCCAAGAACAATGCCCGGGGTATTCGAGCAGGCTGGTGCGTGTGACGATCGGCCAGACTGAGATCTGCAACGGGTCGCAGGCCCGTTACGTGCGTTATTTGAACGACTGGAATGCGGCATAACAACAGCGGGCGAAAGCCACCAAATTGCCGAAAGTCCCGCATCGCTTCCAAAACGCGTCATACTTCTTCTGATACGCAGGGCCAGCCACGGTTGGCCACGTGGTTAACAATTCGGTCACTCCGACGGCCCCAGCGACGGGCGTCAGTACGAACCAGGGCCGTGCCCGAATCCACGCCGTACATCAGCTTAGGGGCGGGGACTCGGTCGAGCAGCGGCGTCGCGCGCCCGTGCTCTCCCACCGACGCTGTCGGGTCCGGTGAGCTCGAACGATCTCGCTGCCAAGCGGCACGACCGTCACTTGGACGCCGAGCGATCTTGCGGTGTGTGACCGAGCGAGGACACCTTGTCGATTCCCTAGAGTCCAGAACGAGCGGGAGCCGATGGGCTGCCACGGCATCGACCTGCATAAGCCCCGACGCCCTTTCACCACCGTGCAGCTTCGGTCATCACACGCATCCGCACGAATCTCCGTCGCGCCGGCGCTGTGCATGCTGCTCGAGTGACCCGCGGCATGTGCGCGGACGGTCGATCCGTCGGTCCTGCCGAACATTCGAATCCTTTGCGAACATCTGGTTATGTGTTATCGCTGGGTTCGCCGGCTCGCCCTCTCTCGCCGCCCACTCAGAGGATGAGAGTGACAGCACCGAGCGACGACCAGCTTCCCAGTGTCACACCTATATCTGCAGGCGAGAAAACGCGACTTGCGCGATCCCGCCCGGCAACTTTGTCTGGGAACCACTTGCCCCCAACGGCAAGCGGCAACCCCCCACAGCTAGCTCCGGTAGCGTGGCCCCGCGCCGGAAGTCCAGCGGGCGAATCATATAGCGCGCTTCGGGGAGCGTGTAGACCCACGGAAGGGAGGATCGCGACAATGTGCAGCCTTGTCCCACGAGGCTGCGGGCAAACGCCCGCGTGGTCACAAAGGTCGCGCTCTCTCGGTTGAGGTTAATCCTGACGTTAGGTGACGAACTTCAATCGCTCTTGCCGGTTTTGGCGTAAATGACGCGTTCGGGAGATCCTCTGTGGTGCTAGCGTCGACGATCTCGCTGGCGAGACCTAACACGCGCAACAATGGTTCTTGACGAATGCGTACTAGCTGATTACTCACAAAAGTTTGCTATGGCCATTGTTTCCATAACTCACTATGAACCTCGCCATTTTCGGGGGGACGGTCGTTTCTGTGACGCGACCCTCGACTGGTCGAGAGTCGAGTCCCACGAGACCACACGGACCCGTATTCGGGACACCGGGGGCTCGCCAGGGGCTGGCGACCGTGGTTCGGCGTCCAAACCGCATCATTCGGGCCGGCCGTGATGACCCGACGACGGCCGTGACTACGCCCGGCCAAGTTCACGTTCCGCTCCTGAGGGATGAGCCGTCCGGGCGCTGCTCGGAGCCCGCATAGGGGCTACCCGGTGCCGAAGCCGCGCCCTGCCTTCACGAGGTCGCGACGCTCGATCACTCTGTCGACGAGGCCGTAGGCGACCGCTTCGGGGCCGGTGAAGTAGCGGTCACGCTCCATGTCGGCGTGCACCCGCTCGAGCTCCTGACCCGTGTGCTTGGCGTAGATCTCGTCGACTCGAGCCCGCAGCGCCAGCACCTCGCGGGCGTGGATCTCGATGTCGCTCGAGGGCCCCTCGAACCCACCTGAGGGCTGATGGATCAGGATCCGGCTGTTCGGCAGCGCGAGTCGCTTACCCGGAGCTCCTCCGGCGAGCAGCAGCGACCCCATCGACATCGCGATCCCGTAGCAGATCGTCTGCACGTCGGGCCGGATGAACTGCATCGTGTCGTAGATCGCCATCCCGGCGTAGATCGAGCCGCCGGGAGAGTTGATGTAGAGGTGGATGTCCTTGTCGGGGTCGTCGGACTCCAGGTGGACGAGCTGGGCGACGATCAGGTTGGCCGATTCCTCGTCGACCTGTCCGCCGAGGAACACGACGCGGTCGTTGAGCAGGCGCGAGTAGATGTCGAACGAGCGCTCGCCGCGCGCGGTCTGCTCGACGACCATCGGAATGAGTGGCATGAGGCCTCCTGACGATCTGGTAAGGTGCAACCAGTTGGTTGCAGACAAACCTAGCAGACCCGCAACCTTTTGGTTGCGCGTTTGCGGTCCAGAGTCGAGCGAGGAGGTAGACGATGACCGACCGGATCGAGCGTGAGCTTTGGCTCCCGGCCCCACCTGACGCGGTATGGGAGGCGGTCACCGGCGACGGCTGGCTCGCCGACCACGTCCGTCTCGATCTGCGACCCGGAGGCGACGCCCGCTTCGCCTCCGACGGCCGCGTTCGCAGCGGCTGGGTCGAGGACGTCTCGGCGCCGGCGCGACTCATCTTCTGGTGGGCGTCCGACGACGAGCCCGCGAGCCGCGTCGAGCTGAAGATCGAGGAGCGTGATGCCGGCACTCGCCTGCGCATCGTCGAGACGCGCCCGCTCGAGGTGCTCGATCTCGTCGGCGTGCCGCTCCCCGGCGCCGGCGGCGCGACCTACGGACCCGCGCTCGTGGCGGCGTGAGCGTGCCGGGACCGTCCGACCGTGCCGGCGCCCTGAGTGCGTCAGGAGCGGACGACCGCGCCGGCGCTGTGTTCGGCGCGCTGTCCGAT
This sequence comes from uncultured Solirubrobacterales bacterium, assembly GCA_963701945.1. Lineage (GTDB taxonomy): Bacteria > Actinomycetota > Thermoleophilia > Solirubrobacterales > Solirubrobacteraceae > Palsa-465. The sequence continues at coordinate 54,690 of CAVPBV010000014.1, forward strand.
CCGACCCGACGAGCGCTGCTCGCGGCGATCGCCGAGCATCCGGCCGCCACCGCCACGCAACTCGCCTCCGAGCTGCCGATCTCGCGCCAGGCCGTGCTCAAGCATCTCAACGCCCTGACCGACGCCGGCCTGCTCGACCGCACGCGCGCCGGCCGCGAGGTCCGCTACCAGTTCACCCCGCGCCCTTGTCGGAGCGGTCGGGTGGATGGCCGAGGTGGGCGCCGAGTGGGACGAGCGCCTAGCCGTGCTCCGGGCCAGCTGACGAGCTCGGGCACGGCCTCCGCGCCGGCCGCCCGCTGAGCTGACCCGAGCGACGGCCGCGCTAGCGCGGCGGGATTCCGAGGTACGGCACAGCCCACCCGACGATCTGCTGGAACGCCGGCGCGGCCACCGAGCCGCCGTAGATCGATCCGTGCGGCTGATTGACGACCACGGCGACTACCAGCCGCGGATGGTCGGTCGGGACCATCCCGATGAACGAGGCGACGTACGCGCTGTCGGAGTAGTGGCCGTCGATCGCGATGTTCGCGGTGCCGGTCTTGCCGGCCATGTCGAAGCCGGGGATCGCCGCCCCCGATGCCGTGCCGCCGTCGGCGAGGACGCCGCGGAGCATGTCGCGCAGCTGCGACGCGGTCGTCGCCGAGATGATCTGGTGGCCCGGTGGGAGCGGGGTCGGCTTGTCGCCGACCGACTGGACGACGTGGGGTGCGCGCAGGATGCCCCCGTTCGCGATCGCCGAGTAGGCCGCCACCATCTGCATCGGGGTGACCGATTCGCCCTGGCCGAACGGAAGGTTCGCCATCGACGAGCCCGAGTACTGCCACCAGTGCAGGACGATGCCGCTCTGCTCGCCGGGCAGGTCGACCCCGGTCGGCTGACCGAACCCGAACCGGTGCACCCAGTAATCGAACCGCTGGGCGCCGAGCTTCTCTCCAATCAGGTCCGCGCCGATGTTGCTCGAGTACTTGAGGATCTGCGCCACGGTCAGCGTCTCGTAGCCGTGGGCCTCGGCGTCGTGGATCTGCCGGTCGGCGAACTGGAGGACCGGCGGGATGTCGAACGGCGTGTTCGGCTGCACGACCCCGTCCTGGAGGGCGCCGGCGACCGTGATCGCCTTGAACGTCGACCCCGGCTCGTAGTTGAGCCCGATCGCCTGATTAAGGGGATCGCTCGGGCTCCCGTTGGCGGGCCAGTTCGCCAGCGCCAGGATCGCGCCCGTGCTGGGGTTGACGGCGATCGCGGTCGCTCCCTGGGGCGAATACTCGGCGCCCACCTCGGCGAGGACCCGTTCGACCTCCTGCTGAAGTCCCGAGTCGATCGTCAGCGCAACCGTCTTTCCGGGCACGGTCGCCTTCAGGTCGTCAATCGAGATCGGCTGCCCGACCGCGTCGCTGACGATCCGGCGCAGTCCGTTCGTCCCTTCCAACGCGCTGTTGTACTGATACTCGATGCCGCTGGCGCCGTCGCCGTCGAGGTGCACGGAGCCGACCACCTGCGCCGCCTCGTCGCCGCGTGGGTACACGCGACGGGTCTCGGGCGCCAGCGAGATGCCGTCGATCCGCAGGTTCGCGATCGCCTCGGCCTGGGCCGCCGGCACCAGGTGTGCGAGGTACACGAACCCTGTGTGCTGCTTGGTCAGCAGCTTCAGAACGGTGAGCTGCGGCATCCCGAGCTGCGAGGACAGCTCCGCCGAAGCCGAGACCGCGTTCTTGATCAGGTACGGGTCGGCGATGATGTCGTCGGCCGACTCGCTGATCGCGAGTTCGGCGCCGTCGCGATCGGTGATCCCGCCACGCGGAGCCGGGACGATCACGTTGCTCACCTGCTGCGTGGCCGCGTCCCGCTTGAGCGAGGCAGCTTGGACCGAGCCCAGATACGTCGCCCGCGCCAGCGCTACGCCGAGGAGAGCGATGAAGACGATGAACAGGATCCCGATGCGGCGGTCGAGGACTGCCACTCGAGCTATCCCCCTGTGCCCTGTTGGCTCGTCGAGGTTCCGGGCTGGATCGCGGCGGCGCCCGTCGACGATTGCGGGTCGGTGGTCGACGACTGCGGGTCGGTCGTCTGCGCGCCACCGGTCGTGGACCCTGCGCCATCGGTGGTGGACTGCGCGCCGCCGGTAGTCGCTTGTGAGTCGCCGGTGGACGTCTGTGGGGCGCCGGCGGACGTTTGCGTCGAGGCCGGGGGTAGCGGTTCGGCGGGCGGTGCCTGCGACCCCGCGCTCCCGGTCTGACCGCTGCTCGCCGCGCTGGAGGTGGACGTGCCGGACGTGGACGTTCCCGCCGAGGGAACCGTCGACGTCGGGCTAGGCGTGCTCGTTGGGGTGGCGCTTCCGGGCGTGCCCGCCTGCGCCAGCACGCCCGAGCTCGTCGGCAGCATCGACGTCCCGGCGCCGGTCACGAGCGCCCCATTGGAGGGCGCGAGCGCCATGAACCCGGCCGCGTTCGGCGAATGGATACCCGCGAGCGCGCCGTTCACGTTGCCGGCGCCACCGCCGAGGTACCCCACCGCGCCGGGCGGTGGCAGGACCATGCCCATGTTCGTGGCGAGCCATTCGATCCGCTGATCGTCCGACAGCGACGCGACGCTCTCGCGCAGCAACTCGTTCTGGCTCGTCAGCGTCGTCGTCTGCTCAAGCGAGCGTCCCATGTTCGCCCCGAGCTTCAAGATCTCGACCTGCGCCGCGACGATCCCCGCCAGCAGCACCCCGAGCAGCGGGATCCACGCCCGGCCGCGAACGACCTTGTCGAGCCACGGGTGGTCCGGCAGCGATACGACGAACGCGCCGATGCCCCGCGCGATGCCGATCGCCGGCTTTCCGCCCTTCGCCCTCCGGGTGTCAGGCGCGGGCCTCGGCACCACCGCCGGCCGCGGCGCCGGTTCGCGCCCGATGAACGGGCGGCGCAGCGGGAGCGCGACGGCGGCGGCAACTGCGGCCGAACCGGTCGCGAACGCGCCAAGCGTGTGGGCGGGCCGGCTGGCGCGGAAGGTATTTGCCTGCCTGCTCGAGCGGGCGGCGGCCGGCTGACGGGTCGCGCGGGCGCCGGTCGGCTCACGGGTCCCGCGGCCGCCGGTCGACTGTCGTGTTGCCCGGGCGGTGCCTTGAGCGCGGCGCGCGGCGTCCTTCCCCTTCGCCGGTCCAGACACCCTGCGTGGCGGTCGCGACGGGGCCGTGACGCGGCGGTCACCTGGGGCCTCCGCCGCCGCCCGTGCCGCGCGCCGGCGATCCGCGTTGCGGGCGCCGGTGGGCTCTAGGCGCGACGAGGCGCTGCGGGCGCCGGCGTTGCCCTGCCGTGACGCGGCACTGCGGGCCGCCTGCGTGAGCGCTCCCGGCCTCACTCCGCGTCGCCCTCCAGCTTGCGGGCGGCACGCAGATGCGCTGACTTCGATCGCGGATTCGCCTCGACCTCACCGTGGGTCGGCGCGACCGCCCGGCGGGTGAGCAGCTCCGCCTCCGGGTGATGACCGCACACGCACACCGGGAACTCCGGCGGGCACACGCAGCCGCGGCTGCGGTCGACCAGGAAGCGCTTCACGCGCCGGTCCTCGAGCGAGTGGAACGAGATCGCCGCGAATCGGCCACCGGTCCTGAGCACGTTCCACACCGCCGGCAACGCTGCATCGAGCTGGGACAGCTCATCGTTGACCGCGATCCGCAGCGCCTGGAACGTCCGGCGCGCCGGATGCCCGCCGGCGAACTGCGCGGGCACGGGCACGGCGGCCTTGATGACCTCGACGAGTTGCTGCGTCGAGACGAGCTCTTCGCGGGCGCGCGCTCGCGCGATCCCCCGCGCGATCCGGGGCGCGTAGCGCTCCTCGCCGTACTCGCGCAGCAGGCGGGCTAGCTGGCGCTCGTCCCATTCGTTGACGATCTCGCGCGCCGTCAGGTCCTGATCGGGACCCATCCGCATGTCGAGCGGGGCGTCGTAGGCGTACGAGAAGCCGCGTTCCCACGTGTCGACCTGCATCGAGGACATGCCGAGGTCGAGGTAGGCGAGGTCGGCCTGAAGGCCCTCCTCGTCGAGCTGGCTCAGGGCGGTGACGAAGTCCGCCCGGATGAACCGACTCCGGCACGGCAACTCGGGCGCGATCTCGCTGAACCGCTCCTCGGCGACCGGGTCGCGATCGATGCCGATCAGCGTGCCCTCGGGCCCGAGGCGGTCTGCGATCAGCCGCGCGTGACCGCCGCCACCGAACGTGCAGTCCACGGCCGTTTCCCCGGGATGTGGATCGAGCAGATCGATCAACTCGCCGGCGAGGACCGGGACGTGCGTTTGGGTCATGTCAAGGAGTGTGGCCAAGCCTTGCTGCGATGTCGGGGACTCGGATCAAAACGTCGTCGCTGTAGCCGGCGTACTTGCCCCGGTCGAACACCTCCAGGCACTCGCCAGAACCGGTGACCACGACGTCCTTGTCGAGGCCCGCGTAGTCGATGAGCATCGGCGGGATCATCACGCGGTTGGCTGAGTCCAGTTCGGTGTCATGCGAGTAGTTGAAGAAGAATCGCTTCAGGTCCCGCGCTTCCGGTGAGATCGGGCTCCACCCGGCCAGCGCGGCGGCCGTGTAGGCCTCGTACGTCTCCGGCGTCCAGATCGCGATCGACCGCGGCGCCGCCGCCGTGGTCTCCGGCGACGCCGCCAGCACCACGCCCGCGGCGAGCGCCGCGCGGAACTTTGCCGGCACCGTTAGCCGGTGCTTCGCGTCGAGCGCGTGTTCGAAGGTCCCGCGAAAAATCAAGGTTTCTCATGCGTACGAGCGAAATCTGAACCCGGGTGGCTGGGTGGGAGGAGCCCTGCCACCCGGGTTCCGCGATGCATGACCATGCGCGTGTCCCACTCTACCCCACTCTTTCCCACAATGCAACTCAGATCCCATTCGTCGCCCCACTTCGACCGCCCACAGACCGATTTCGCCCCAAACCCCCCGTCAGCTATGGCCAACGACGGTTTCCTTCACGCCACCCGCGGCCGCAATCGACCTTGCAGCCCGCGTTTCTGAACGAGGCGTTGCACTTTCGCCACCGTTCCGTCCGGCGCGTGTGCGAGGGTCGCGCGGGACGGTCACGGCCCGGGGTTCGAAGCGCGGGGCTGGGGGCTCAGGGCGCACGGTGGCGCCGGGGCTAGGGTGCGGTGTCCCGCCGACGAGGTAGCGAGCCGCGCCGGGGCGCCGCCGACCAGGCGCGGGCCGCGGCTTTCGCGCGGGATTAAGGGGATGCTGCAAGAGACGCCGACCGGAGCGGAGCGCCGACCGCCGGGAGCGCCGGCAGACCACCCTCACGCGCCGTCCGCGCTCGAGCCCTACGCCAGCGACTGCGGTGACCCAGGGTCGCCCCCGGCGCCCGCCGACCCAGACCCCGCCGACCCGGACGCCGCCGGCAGCTCCAACACGACCCGCGCGCCACGCACCGACGGCGCCACCGCGAGCCGGCCACCCTGGTCGGCGGCGATCGCGGCCGCGATCGCGAGACCTCGACCTCGCCGCCCCCGCCCGCCCCGGACGCGGCTGCCGGCGCGCACCAACTCGGCGACCGGCGCCGGCAACCCAGGCCCACTGTCGGTCACCTCGACGCGTGCTCGCGTACGGTCGCCGTGGCCGTGGACCTCGACCACGCCGCCGCCGTGCTCGATCGCATTCGCGATCAAGTTGCCGGTGACTTGCGCCAGCCGCAGGCGATCGCCCCACACGGTGCGCGCATCGCCCGACCAGGAAGCGCGCAGCTCGACACCGTGCGCGGCCGCGGTCGGGCGCCACGCCTCGACCGAGTCCGACACGAGTTGCTCGAGGTCGATCGCGTCTGGCAGGCGCGACCACGCTCGCCGCGTCCGCACCGCGTCGAGGTCCTCGAGCACCAGCGCGGCGCGCCCGAGCTCGAGGTCGATCGCGCGCAGGCGGTCGGGCGTGAGCGCACCATTGCCGGCGCCGCCCTCGAGCCCGAGCCTCACCGCGGTCAGCGGTCCTCGCAGCTCGTGGCACGCGCGCGCTACGGACTCCATCCGGCCCGCGAGCGCCCGCCGGGCTCCGACCGCCGCGACCGCGCCGGCGCTCGCTGCCAACCAGCCGCCCAGCTCGAGCGCGATCATGACTCGATGCTCCCGTCGACCAGCCGGTAGCCGACACCCCACACGTTGACTACGAACCGGTCGCCCGATCGGCTGAGCTTGTGGCGCAGTCGGAACGCGTGCGAGTCGAGCGTCCGCGTGTGGCCGAGAGACCGAAAGCCCCAGACGCCTCGCAGTAGCTCCTCGCGCGTGAACACTCTTGTTGGATCGGCCGCGAGCGCCCGCAGCAGCGCGTACTCCTTCTTGGACAGCTCCACCGGTTCGCCGCAGAGCCAGACCTGACGGCTGAGCGGGTCGAGCTCGAGTGATCCGATCCGCAGCCGGCCGGTTGCGGGCCGCCGTTTCGTGCGTCGCAAGAGCGCCCGCACCCGCGCGTTCAGCTCGTGGTAGGAGAACGGCTTGATCATGTAGTCGTCGCAGCCTCGGTCGAACCCGCGAAGCTGCTCCAGCTCGGTCACGCGACCGGACAGGACGAGTAGAGGCAGGTCCGGGTCCAGACGCCCGGCGATGCGATCGGATTCGCGGACATGCGCCAGCAAGTCGAGACCGTCGCCGTCGGGAAGGCCGAGGTCGACGATCGCGAGGTCGGGGAAGGAGCCGGCGAGGATGCGCCGGGCCTCGGACGCCGTCTCAGCTTCGAGTACGTCGAAGCCGTCCGCCGACAGGTTGTCGGCGAGGAACGTGCGCGTAGCGCGATGGTCTTCGATGAGGAGGATGGTGGCGACGTGATGGGTCATGCCCCCAAGAGCCTCGAGGCCCAGTCATTTCACCCTCCCCGGGGGAGTAGGAACTCGAAAGCATCGTCCGCCGTACGCCGGGACCCGGGCCGAAAGAAGGGTCTTTCCCGAGCAAGCGCGCGGATAGCCGGCGCTGCTCAGTACGCCGGCGAGGCGTGCTGCGCCGACGCCGAGGCGGTGTCGGGAACGACGAACCACACGGTCTTGCCGTCGGTGGCGTGCTGCTCCACGCCCCACTCCGCCGACAGCATGTCGATGATCTTCAACCCGCGTCCGCTCGGCTCGGTGGGCTCGGGTGAGCGCATCTGGGGGGTTCCTCCCGCGCCGTCCGTCGCCTCGACGCGGATGTCGCCGTCGGCGCGGTCGACCGTGAGCACGAAGCCGCTGTCGGTGTGCCGGATGCAGTTCGTCGCAAGCTCGGACACCATCAGCTCGACGGACTCCAACGTGTCCGACGAGACGCCGCGCAGCAGACCGGTGGCGAACCGCCGGGCGGCCGGGACCGATTCAGGCTCGTGGGGGAAGGTGCGTGTGTGCTTCACGGCTTCACGTTCAGTGTGTCGGCGAGTCCCATTGAGTTAATGACTCTACGGAGGATTGGAGAGACATCTCGGAGCTCGATCTCGTGCACAGCCGTCGACCAACGAACCCAGAGCGCGATCGCCGAGCTATCGGCAAAGCGTAAACCCGCCAATTCGACCACCAGCCGGCCGTGGTGCTGCTCGAGCGCGGACCCGACGGCCGACTCGAGCGCGTCGACATTCGTGATATCGAGCTCACCGCTGATCGTGACGGTCAAATCGGGACCGTCGGACTCGACAAGGTCGAAGTCCATGCCGGCGGTGCTGTTCGCGTCTAGTCCAGCCATCTCAGCCCCGCGATCGCGGTGTCGTCATCGCCGCCGTGCCGCAGCTCGAGCAATCTGCTCAGCAGGCCGTCGAGGTCAGAATGATTCGCGGTGGCGGCATCTTGCAGGCGGGCCAGCCCCGTATCGATGCTCTCGCCGCGTCGCTCTACCAAGCCATCGGTAAATGCAAGCAGAGTCGAGGCGGGCGGGGTCGACACGGCGGTCGATGTGTAGGTGGCGCCCGTGTTGACGCCGATCGGCACGCCTACCGAGCTCGTGATGAAGTTCCCGACGCCGTCGCTGATCAGGAGCGGCGGCAGATGCCCGGCGCTCGTGACCGTCAACTCGTGGGCCTCGACGTCGACCAGCGCGCACAGGATCGTGGCGAGCTGCCCAGTCGAGCCGACGTTGACCAGCTTTGACAGCTTGGTAAGGATCGTGGCCGGGGGATCGTCCTGGGCCGCGTAGGCGTGGATCGCGTAGCGGAGCGACGCCATCGTGGCCGCGGCCCGGACGCCGCGCCCGGACACGTCGCCGACGACCAGGAGCAGCCGGTGCTCGTCGAGCGCGATCAGGTCATACCAATCACCGCCGATGTCGACGCCCTCGACCCCGGCCTCGTAGCGCGCGCCCGTCTCAAGGCCGCGGATCTTCGGGAGCGCCTCGGGCAGCAGCGCGTGTTGGAGGGTCTGCGCGATCGAACGCTGCTCGGAGTAGAGAACGCGGTTCTCCTCGGCCACCCGCTCGAGTGAGACCGCGAGTAGCTCGGCATGGGTGCGACGCTGGATCAGGCGCATGGTGAGGATCGCGGCGCCGATGCTCAGCAGAACGCCCACGATCCCGATCAGCCACGGTAGGCGCTGCGCGAACGATCCAACGAGGGGATGGCGCGCGTTGACCACGAACGTGAAGCTGTTGCTTCCAAACGGGATCGAGGTCGAGGCGGTCTGACCTGTAAGCGGCAGGCTCTTCAAGTCGCTTACGAGCAGGTCCTCGGGTCGCTGGAAAGTGCCGAGATACAGCGCGTAGTTCAGATCAGCGAACGACGAAGTGCTCTGGAACTTCGAATGGCGACTGGCGGGCAGCGCGCTCTCCCCGTAGACGACGTAACGCCCGGTCAGGTCGGGCGACGTGAACGCATACCCGAGACGTGGTGAAGGCCCCGTCAGTAAGCCAACGACCCCGAGCGTCGACTTGTGAGCCGTGCTCGCGAAGAACGGCTCGGCCCTCGCCGCCGAGACACCGAGCACGGGCAGCTTGCCGACGACTGCGAGCGGCCCGGTCTGGTTCGCACCTAGCCGCCAAAGCGACACCGACACGAACTGGGGGTTCTTCCCGGACGTGTAGGGCGCGATGAACCGCATGAACTTCGCCACGCTGCCGTCGGTCGCGTCCGCCAGCGCGGCCGCCGACGCCAGCGGCGTCTGGATGCTCGGGAGCGCCTCGGCGACCAGCGCGCCCGCGTCGCGCACGCGGAGGTTCAGCAACCGCTTCTCGTTGCTCGAGTAGCTCGACGCGGAGAGCCAGACGAGCACGCCGGTGATGACCAGCCCGACGAGGAACACGCCGACAGGCAGCCAGAACGGCCAGCGACCACCACCAGCGGAGGCCCCCCCGGTCGTGCTCTCGTTTTCGCCCTCTGTCGCCCGCGCCCGCTCAGCCGGGGCGCTGGACACCGGGCCACCGTCGGTCATCGCGACACCGGCATCATCTGGCCGAACAGGGTATCGCCTGGGCGGCGGCCGCGAAGCGCTCATGTGCCGCCTGACACAAGGGTTGCAGCGGTTTCGCGGCCTTCCCTGCAACCACTCCGCGCGCTTCCTGCAACGACTCATTCATGCGCTGCAGGCACGGAGGAATCCAACATATGATCTCGACGCCCCATGTACCAGCGCGGGAATTACAGCTCGGGCGAGGACTTCGTTCTCGAGTATGGCGAGCTCCGGTTCACTTTCAACGAACGCGACTTCCGCGAGCGTTGTGAGCAGGCGGCCCGGAAGCTCGGCTTCATCGGCGGATCCGTCGACGAGGACGAGGGCGAGGATCTGATCAACCTGGTCGTCAACGGCGAGGTTACCGAGCCCGCGTCGGCACTCGGCGCGCACGTCAACGACTGCTGGCCGGACCTCGTTGGCCCCTCCGATCGCTCACTGGTCCATTGGCTGCGCCGCCTGATCTTCCGCGGCGCCTGGCTCGATCAGCGCGTGAAGGAGGGCGAGCTCGACATCCGGTTCGACTCGGACGCGCAGGGGTTCATCTACATCCAGCCCGACCGCGGCGGCGAGGCGATCCAGCTCGCGCCCGAGCCCAGCTGGAACCGCGTCGCCTATGTGCGGCGCTGAGGCACTAGCCCCCCGATCCGATCACCGCAGCGATGTTCTGGACGCGCGGCGCCGGGTTGTCGAGCAACAGCCTCGGGACCGTCACCAGCTGGTAGTGCTCGCGCCGCAGCGCCGCGATGATGCGAGGCAGCGCCGCGACGGTTTGCGAGCGATCGCCGCCAGCGTCGTGCATCAGGATGATCGCTCCGGGCCGGGCCCCATCGACCGCGGCGTCGACGATCGCTGAGACGCCCGGCTTGCGGTAGTCGTTGGTGTCGACCGTCCACAGCACCATCAGCATGCGGTACCGGTGCAGGAGCGCGAGCGTCGTCGCGTTCCACAATCCATACGGCGGCCGGAACAGCCGCGGGAACGGCGCGCCGAAGCGCTCGATCGCGCTGACCTGCTCGAGTAGCTGCGCGCGCTGCGCCGCCTTCGGCAGCTTCGACATCGGCGCGTGCATTTCCGTGTGGTCGCCGATCACGTCGCCGTCCGCGGCGATCTCGGACGTCGAGGCGTTGAAGTAGCGCTCGAGAACCCCGACCTCGAAGAACGTTGCCGGCACGTGCTCGCGCTGGAGGATCGCCAGGATCTGCGGCGTGTATGGCCCGGGGCCGTCGTCGAACGTCAGCGCGATCTCGCGGTGCTGCGCCCCCGCGATCCGTACGTACGGCGTATACGCGAGCGTCCGGTTGATCGCGGCGCTCTCCGCCCGTGACTCGCGGGTGGTCAACGACCCGGCGGCGCCGCCCGCGAGTCCGCCGATCGACGCGATGAACCCGCCTGCGTGTGGCTCAACCGCCGTAGACGTGGATGGGGCGCCCCCGCCGCCGACGAGCAGCAGCGTCAGGAGCAGGACCACCGCGATCAGCGACAGGACCGCGACGGACCACCGGCGCCGACGGTGATGAGGCGCCATGCTCCGACGCCGCGCCGGTCGAGCGCGTTCGAGGATTCCGGGCTCCCCCGGCGGGTTTCGAAGTCCGGCGCCGCGTTCCATTGAGTCTTGCCCCATGGGCCATGATGCCGGGTCGCGCCCGCGCGCGCATTAAGTGCACGATCTCGTCCATGCCGGCCCAGGCATCGATCAGCCGCTTGTCCCACTACGCTCCCGACGATGCCGGAGCAGGTCTGGGTCGTGATCCCCACTTACAACGAGGCTGCGAACATCGAGGGGATTGTCCGCACGGCCGCGGCAGAACTCGATCGTGTGGCGCCGGGCGCTTATCGCATCCTGATCGTCGACGACAACTCTCCGGACGGAACCGGCCAGATCGCCGACCGCCTGTCCGCGGCGCAACCGCAGGTCGAGGTCATGCACCGAGCCGCCAAGACCGGGCTCGGTCACGCCTACCTTGCCGGGTTCGCGCGCGCGCTGAGCGGCGGCGCGGAGCTCGTGATCGAGATGGACGCGGACTTCTCCCACGATCCCCGCTACCTCGGGCCTATGCTCGACGCCGCCAAGGAGGCCGACCTGGTGCTCGGGTCGCGCTACGTCGAAGGTGGTGGGGTCGAGGATTGGGGGTTGTTGCGGCGGCTCATCAGCCGCGGCGGCGGTTTCTATGCCCGGAAGATCCTCGGCGTCCAGATCCACGACCTCACGGGCGGCTTCAAATGCATCCACCGACGCGTGCTCGAGACGATCCAGCTCGAGACGATCCGGGCCGAGGGGTACGTTTTCCAGATCGAGGTCACCTACCGCGCGTTGCGGGCGGGCTTCCGAGTGAAAGAAATCCCTATCGTTTTCCGGGACCGCAGCGTCGGCTCGAGCAAGATGTCGGCACGGATCGCGGCCGAGGCCATGTGGGCCGTGCCGTTCCTGCGTAGACGCGACGGCCGTTCAGGATGAGGAACCATTAATCGCGAAGGCGCGTCGAGCGCGCCATCGCGGGTACCAAACGCTCGATACACGAACATTGTGAGCGCAAGTTCCCTAACGTAATGTCAACAATGAGCAAACGCCTGCCGACCGCCGGTCGGGCAAGCTACATGCGATGAGCGTCGACAGTCCGCCGCTTGGCGCCACGCGCAGCGGCGCATTCGAGCTTCGAGCGCCCGCGCTCGAGGCCCGGACCCGGGCTCCGCTGTCGCGGATCGGGCTGGTCGGACTCGCGGGAATGCTCAGCACGGGCCTGCTGGTCGCGATCTCGGCCGCGAGCACCGACAAGCTCCTGCCGCAGACGCTCTGGTCCGGCGCGCCGATCGGCCTCTCCGGCTCGTTCGGAAACACCGGGATCAACCTGGGGAGCGTCGGGCTGACCGTCACTCTCGGGCTGATGCTCGTCTCCTACGTCGTCACCGTCGCCTGCGCGCGCCGCCTCTCGCCGCCGCTCGTGCTCGGCTGTATCGCCGCGCTGAACGCGCTGATCCTGCTCGCGCCGGTGCTGGCTTCGACCGACATCTTCAGCTACCAGTTCTATGGCCGGATCGGGCAGATGTACCACTTCAACCCGTACCTGGCAGGCCCGAAGGCGCTCGCCGGTGATCCGCTGTATCAGTACATCGGGTCAAAGTGGATCGCCACACCCACCGTCTACGGCCCTCTGTTCACCGCGCTCAGCTACGTGCTGGCTCCGCTCTCGATAGCGGCCAGCGTGTTCGCCTACAAGGCGATCGCCGCCGTCTCGAGCATCGCGATCGTGTCGCTCGTCTGGAACGGAGCACGCCTGCGCGGCGTCGACCAGGTCAGAGCGGCAGCGCTCGTCGGGCTCAACCCGCTGATCATCGTCTATGCCGTCGGCGGGGGCCACAACGACCTGCTGATGCTCGCGCCGATGGTGGCGGGCCTGGTTCTCATCCTCCAACACCGCGACCGACTCGGCGCCGGCTCGATCGTCCTGGGCGCCGCGGTCAAGGTGACCGCCATCATGCTGCTGCCGTTCGCACTCGCGGACGCGCGCGGGCGCCTGTCGGAGGGGCGGCGCCGGGATCTGCTGATCGGAGCCGGCATCGCCGCCGCGCTGGTGGCGATATTCGCGTTCGTGATGTTCGGCACCGGCCCGCTACATCTCCCGGCGACGATCGAGACGGCACAGAGCAAGGGCAACGGGCAAAGCATCCCCGGGTTCATCGGGACGCATCTCGGCCTGGGCGCGGTCGGCCTGCCGGCGGCGCTGGCCCTGGGCGCGCTGTTCGCGGCGGTGCTGTGCTGGCTGCTCTGGCGCGTGTGGTGCGGCCAGCTCGATTGGATCGTGGGCGCCGGCTGGGCAGCGATCGCGCTGCTGGTAAGCGCCGCGTCGCTCGCGCCGTGGTACGTGGCGTGGCTGATGCCGCTGGCGGCGCTCGGACGGGACCGCCACCTGTGGCGCGCCTCGATCTTGCTCACGGTCGCGATCGGGTGCTTCGAGCTGCTCGGCTACATCCACCGCGGCAGCTTAGTGCCGGGACTGTGAGCCGATCTTGACCTCGCTCGATCAACCTCCGGTAACCGACCCGCCCCCACCCGCGGAGGACGGTAGGGCGCTCAAGCTGCTGAGCGTCGTCGCGCCCGTCTACAACGAGGAGGCGACGATCGAGGAGTTCTACTCGCGCGTGTGCTCCGCGCTCGACGGGCTCCGGTTCGAGATCGTGCTCGTCGACGACGGCTCCACCGACGCCTCCGACGCCCAGCTCCACAAGCTCGCGTCGAACGACCCTCGCGTCCGCGTCGTGCAGCTCTCGCGCAACTTCGGCCATCAGACGGCACTGACCGCCGGCCTCGACCACGCGCGTGGCGACGCGGTCGTGATGCTCGATGCCGACCTTCAGGATCCGCCCGAGCTGATCCCCCGCATGCTCGACCACTGGCGCGCGGGCTGTGACGTCGTCTACGCGGTCCGGGAGCAGCGAGAAGGCGAGTCGCGCTTCAAGCTCGCGACCGCGCGCTGGTTCTACTCGCTGTTCGACCGGCTCGCCCAGGTCGAGCTCCAGCACAACTCGGGCGACTTCCGGCTGCTCGACCGCCGAGCCCTCGACGCCCTGCTGTCGATGCGCGAGCGCAACCGCTTCCTGCGCGGCATGACCGTTTGGGTCGGCTACCGGCAGGCCGCGGTCCCGTACAGCCGCGACCGTCGCTTCGCGGGCAAGACGAAGTACACGATTCCGAAGATGCTCAGGTTCTCGCTGGACGCGATCTCGTCGTTCTCGCACCGTCCCCTCCAGCTCGCCACGCTGCTCGGATTCGTGATCTCGACGCTCGCATTCATCGCGATCCCGATCGTGATCGTGCTTCGGATCCTCGGCTCCTACCTTCCCGGCTTCTCCTCCCTGACGATCGCGGTGTTGCTGCTGGGCGGGATCCAGCTGATCGCGATCGGGATCATCGGCGAGTACGTCGGGCGCATCTACGACGAGGTCAAGGGCAGACCTCTGTACCTCGTGCGCTCGCGAGTGAACATCCCCGATGACGAGGCGCCGGCCCAGGTGGCGCCGTCCGCCCCCACCGAGCCTCGCCGGACCACCTTGTAGCGCGCGGAGCCTGGTTGTCACACCAGGTTCGAGCAGCACGAGAAGGTAGGTGATGAGGCTGATGGCCCGCCGCGAAGACGACCTGCTCGTCCAGTTCGTCGCCGGCGACGCAGGCGCGTTCGTGCTGTTCTACCGGCGGCATCTGGCCGCGATCCTGGCGTTCTTCCTGCGGCGGACCGGCGACCCGGAGCTCACCGCCGACCTGACCGCCGAGGTGTTCGCCGCCGCACTGCTCGCCGCCCCGCGCTACCAGCCCGGCGACCTCCCCGAGCTGGCGTGGCTGTACGGGATCGCGGGGCACAAGCTCGCCGACAGCCGGCGTCGCGGCCGTGTCGAGGATCAGGCGCGACGCCGCCTGGCGCTCGAGCCGCTCCAGATCGACGACGCCGATCTCGCTCGGGTCGAGGAACTGGCGAGCTCGGGCACCGAGTCGGACAGGCTCGAGAAGGCGATGCGATCGTTGCCGCCCGAGCAGCGCGACGCGGTGGTGGCCCGGGTCGTGAACGAGCGCCCGTATTCCGAGATCGCCGGCGAGATGTCCTGCTCGGAACTGGTGGTGCGCCAGCGGGTCAGCCGCGGCCTCAGAGCCCTTCGCTCCCGGATCAAGGAGTCCGAATGACGAAGTTCTTCGACGATCTCGAAGCTCAGCTGCACGCAGCCGCTCGCGCCCAGACCGAGGAGCGTCCGTCTGACACCGCGCGAAACCGACCGCACCAGAGTCGACTCCGGTCGTGGGGCAAAGCCATGCCGGTGGCGCTGGCGGTTGCCGTGACCGCGGCGGTCGTGGCCGTCGCGCTGACCGTCCAGTCCACCCACGCTTCGCACACCCCCGCGAAGAGCGCGGCGGCACGCGGGCCCCGGCCGAAGACCGTGCCGCCGGTGGGCGGCGGGGTTACCGTCCCGGCGGGGGCGACCGTCGGAGGAATGCAGGTCCTCGGCACGCTCGGTCACCTCTCCGCCCAGCAGCAGCACGAGCTCTCAAAGTACGTGTTCACGGCTCAGTTCAAGGCCTCGAAAACCTCCGTGTGTCAGCCGCCGTCCGCCAAGCCGACCGTGAGCGACGGCTCACCGAGCCCCAGCCTGCTCTCGGTGCTCGGCGTGCTGCGGCGCCCGGCGACCGGATCGGACCAACCGAGGGTGCCACACGTCTCCAGGCCCCTCTACCCCGCCGGGGTGCAGGGCGTCTACGTCCGGTACGTCCGCCGCGCTCGGGTGAAAGCCGGCATCTCTTACTACGTCATCCCGGCCGCTCGGTTAGACGCCGACCCGATGTTCGTGGCGCCGTGCCGGGCCAAGCAGGTAGCGGTGCTCCGGAGCGAGCTGCCCCATATCCCCGCCGGCGAGCGCGCGTCGACGCTCGCCCTGCAGGCTCGCTGGCTTGCGCTGTTCGCGCGCGCCGGCCAGCAGGGCGAGGGCGTCTGCCTGATGGGTTTCGCCGCGGCGGGTGCCGGCGGCGGCGCCTGCAACACCGCTTCCGAGGCGGAGCACGGTGATCTCACGGAGTCGACCGGGTCGACGTTCAGCGGCGTGGTTCCCGACCGCGTTGCCACCGTCACGGTGCATTACCCGGCAAGCAACGGAGCCGCGGCGACGACGCTCACGAGCGACGTCGTCGGGAATGTGTTCGCGATACGGATTCCGGGCCTGACCCTCGGCGGTGGCCCTCCGCCGACCGTCACCTGGCGGTCGGCAACCGGCCAGGTCATCAAGACGATCTCGACGCGCTAGCCCCCGGCAGGGTTCGGGCCGATCGAGCGGTTGACCGGCGGACCGGCCTCGGTGCCGTTCCCGCCCTCCGTACCCGACTCGGCGCCGTTCCCGCCCTCCGTACCCGACTCGGCGCCGTTCCCGCCGAGGGCGCCACCGTTCCCGGTGCCCTGCTCGAGCGCGGAGATCCTCCCCGCGAGGCTCCTGATCGCATCGGCGATCGGGTCCGGAAGGTGCACCCAGTCCGCGTCTGGGCCTTCCGGACGGCGCCCCTCCACGCGGACGGGATGACCCGGATTCCCGACGACGGTCGAGTTCGGCGGGACGTCGTGGATCACGACGCTGTTGGCGCCGATCTTCGAGCCGTGGCCGACGGTGATCGGGCCGAGCAGCTTCGCCCCTGAGCCGATCGTGACGTTGTCCTGCACGGTCGGATGGCGCTTGCCGGTCGCGAACCCGGTCCCGCCGAGCGTCACGCCCTGGTACAGCGTGACGTCGTCGCCGAGCTCAGCGGTCTCCCCGATTACGACGCCCATCCCGTGGTCGATGAAGAACCCCCGGCCGATCGTGGCGGCAGGATGGATCTCGATGCCGGTGATCGAGCGGGACACGTACGCGATCATCCGCGGTAGTAGCGGCACGCCGGCCCGATGCAAGGCGTGGGCGACCCGGTGGGCCAGAAGCGCGTGTACCCCCGGCCACGCCGCAAGGATCTCGAGCTCGCCCACGTCGCGGGCCGCAGGATCGCGGGTACGCGCGGCCGCGATGTCTCGCCGCACCTCGGTCACGATGCGGTGCACCCGCATGCCAAAAGCCTAGAGGACCCGCCCGCCCCGGCTCTATGGCGCGAAGAACGGCGTCGAGACATAGCGCTCGCCCGAGTCGGGCAGGATCGTCACGATCCGCGAGCCACGCGACTCCGGCCGGCGCGCCACCTCGATCGCCGCCCACACCGCGGCCCCGCCCGAGATCCCCGCCAGTATGCCCTCGCGGTGGGCCAGCTCGCGAGCGGTCTCGATCGCATCCTCGTCTTCGACCGGGATGATCTCGTCGAGCACGTCCCGGTTCAGCACGCTCGGGACGAAGCCGGCGCCGATGCCCTGGATCTTGTGCGGCCCCGGGCGGCCGCCCGACAGCACCGCCGACGCGCTCGGCTCGACCGCAACCACCCGGCAGCGGGAGTTCCGCGACCTGAGCATCTCGCCGGCGCCGGTGATCGTCCCGCCCGTCCCGACGCCCGCGACGAACACGTCGACCCTGCCGTCCAGCGCATCCCAGATCTCGGGTCCCGTCGTCAAACGGTGGATCTCCGGGTTCGCGGGATTCGAGAACTGGTCAGGCAGGAATACGTCCGCTCGAGACGCCATCGCCCTAGCCGCGTCAACTGCCTCGTTCATCCCGCCGAGCGACTCGGTGATCTCCACACGAGCGCCGTACAGCCGGAGCAGCCCCTCGCGTTCGCGGCTCATCCCCTGCGGCATCGTCAGCACGAGGTCATAGCCCTTGGCCGCGCATACGAAGGCCAGCGCGATCCCGGTGTTGCCGCTCGTGGCCTCGACGATCGTCGTCCGTCCTGGCTCGATGATCCCGTCGCGCTCGGCCGCCTCGATCATCGCCACGCCGATCCGGTCTTTGACGCTCCCCCCCGGGTTGAACGCCTCGAGCTTCACGAATACCCGGGCGTCCACATCCCGCGTGATCCGGGTCAGCTCCACCATCGGGGTGCCACCGACGGTCGCCGCAATGTTGGTCGGGATTTCGGCCATTTCGCTGGCCCAAATCTACGAGAGCGGCGGCCGAGACGCTGTCTAGATGTGGTACGTCTAGGAGGAACCGGCTCATAGCAGCGGTTCTCCCGTCTGCGCGACAGTCTGCGCGACAGTGCGCGATAGGTAGGTGTCGAGGAGCCCCGCAGCCTCATCCTCTGCGCCCGGGAATAGGTGCCCATACAGGTCGAGGGTGATACCGATGTTGGCGTGCCCCATGAAGGTCGAAAGCGTCTTTGCGTTCACCCCGGCAGCGATCATGAAGCTGGCGTACGTGTGGCGCGCCGCGTGGAGGGTGATCGTGGGAAGGCCGGCGTTCCGCCAGAGATTCGCCGCGCGCACATTGGTCCTAGCGATCCAGTGCGGCACACCGAGCGGTCCGTCGACCGCGTCGAGGTGATCGCGGAGGAGGGCCGGGATCGGAACCTTACGCTGCCCCTTGCGCGACTTCGGTTCAACTTCGCCGTCGAGCATGTCCCAGCCTCGACGGATGTGCAGCACACCAGCTCGCTAGGTCGATGTCAT
The DNA here is from genome assembly GCA_963701945.1 of uncultured Solirubrobacterales bacterium. Taxonomy (GTDB): domain Bacteria; phylum Actinomycetota; class Thermoleophilia; order Solirubrobacterales; family Solirubrobacteraceae; genus Palsa-465. The sequence continues at coordinate 73,098 of CAVPBV010000014.1, forward strand.
CCGGTCGCAGTCCGATGATCTCGCCACGACGGAGGCCCGCGTAGAACGCTACGGCCCTACGCGCCGATCTTCTGGCGGTAGTACCTCGAGCATGGCCGCGGCCAATACCGGCGAGACGACCTCTCGGATCTCACAGCGAACGGCCGGCTTCATGATGCCGACGAACGGGTTGAGTGTGGCTCTCCGCGGATGATCGCGCGTCGGTAGAACGCCTTCAGTGGCGTCACGGCCGTGTCGATCGTGGCGGCCTTCATACGCCCGAGCGCACAAGGTCATCGACCACCGTTGCGCGTCGTCGTGCGAAGCTCGCGTACCCGAATGTGGCCGAGCGCCTCGCGGAAGCCGTAGCTCCGGAGACAACGCTCGTAGTCGCGGATCGTCCCGGGCTTATAGGGATCTCCCGAGCGCGTACGTCGCCGCCAGCTCGGAGTAGCTCTATCCAGCCGTCGAGGGCTGATTGAGGGTCGGCCCTCGATAGCGCGGAAAGCTTCCCGGCGCGCATCGCCACATTGGCGTCCTCGCGCCACTGCCTCGCCGCGGTGACGGTCGGGAACGTCCGCTTGATCGTCTTGCGCAGCGGTTCGGTCCAGACCTGCGCTTGATAGGTCGGCTTGCAGTTGCAGCGGCCGCCCCATTGCGCTTATGCGAAGCGCACGCCCGCACATGGCGCGGTTCGATTCCTGTGCTCATTGCAACCCCCCGAGCCCAACCTCGACTAGTTCGCGAATTAGCGCCGCGCGATCATACCCGCTTCGCGGCAAGACCATCTAGGCGCTCGAGAATTCGCCGGAAGTCGATATCTCCACCGGAGGGCCGACCTTCGGGCGCCCCGGACGTCTGCGCCATCTAATCCGAGGCACGCCCACTAGCGCAGCTTGCATCGCGCTATGTAGTTCTAGCTCGGGGAACGCGCTATCGAGCTTCGGTTGGTAATCGTCAAGCCAGCTGAGTACCTGGATCGCCTCTGTGTCGTCAGGCACGTCCTCGACGACAAGCCACGCCGTGTACGTCTGGCTCGTCGTCGGAAGCGGTGTAGCGGAGGACTGCTCAGTTCTTTGTCATGCCGACGATAAACTCGGGGGCCCAATATTTCAAGGGGCGGGAATAGTCGATGACGCGGCTTCATCCGCGAACCGCCGGAGTTCCGCAACTGGGACAAGCCGCATCTGCTCCCACCGGATGATTCGAACGTGGGGTTGTACGTATCGCTCGAAGCTGTCTAGGCCAATTCCGAGAGCCGATGCAGCTTCGTTGCGGGTGAGGGCTACGCGTGGGATTGGAGCAACGGTCATTAGAGCGGGCCCTCCGGGGGCTGGTGCGCTCTACGAAGTCGGCTCGCTAGTTCAGTCCAGTGCGTACGAAGCGGCGGCGCGGGGCGGTGGGACTCTCGCACGCCGAGACCCGATGTCGGGATTTCGGAGGAATATACGGTCGGGGCCGGACAAAATCTGTCTTTCCGTGGACTCGCCGTGACACCAGCAAGACTAGGTAAGTAACCGTCAGGACATGATGTGACAGTTACTGTCTCGAACAAATGTGGAGCTTGAATTTATGCAAGTTAGTGCGGTAGGTTGCCGATACTAAAAGCGAGCCCGCGACGCGCCGAACGCCTGGGCTCTGACACCGAAGGGAGTGAGCTTCGATGCAAGATCAAGGTTACCAGTCCGACGGGGGCCGGACCCCACCAACAGGGGGATACACGCATGTACACCGCGGCACGGATGCGCGAACTCGAGGGCAGCCTTCACGAACTCAGTCACGCGATCGGACTGGCTCTCCAGAGATTAGGTCTCAACAGCGTCACGACGCGCTGATCGACGCTCACGAAGGCCTCTGGGAGATCTCAGCGCCATCGAGGCAAACAAAACGTCGGCCGAGCCTCGCTGAAACCACTCTGACGGATAGAGCCCCGAGCCGTGTCATCGCGACATAGCCCGGGGCCTTCCGTGCTCCTCTGACTGAGGCGCGTGGTTTCTACACCCGTTGGAGACTCTGCACCTCGCGACGTGCTTAGGAGCGGGCGTCCCGCTCGCGCGCCGGTATGTCTACCGTTCGGCGCCTGGTGAAGTGTGAAACGGAGGCCGGCGCCTCTGACTAGTCGCCGACCCCCGCCATGCGCGGGTTGACCATACCCGCGACTTGACGCGCGTCCACGGCCCAGGAGAGAAAGGCCACGCGCGTCCGTGCCCCGGAAAGAGAGGAGGATCCGAGGCTACGTGTTATCTCCTTGCGAGTAGAGCGCGACCTCAGCCGACGAACATCGCCGGGACGGGACTCGGCGCGACACCCGGCCGATAACGCTCAATCTCCTCGACGCGGTCGGAGATCGCCCGGTAGGTCGCGGTGGCCCGGTTTAGTTCAGACTGCGCGGTCTCGAGCGCTTTGGTGGCGGCGTCGAGTTCGGGCGTGAGCGCTTGAATGATCGCGTCGACGTTCTGGCGGATAAAGCTCTCCACCGCGCCTCGGCTGCCTGAGGCGTGCCATTGCTGCCGAATGGCGCTCGTTGGCTAGGGGTACGTCAGCCAGGCGCTCTGCCTCTCGGAGTTCGTCGCTTAAGCGGTCCTCGCTCGCAGAGTCGTAATCGGGCTGGCGAACCTGCTGGAGGAGGCGCCCTCGCGCTTCCTCAACGGCGCGCACGGCGGCGTGATGCTGATCGACAATCTCCGCGGCTCGAGCGCGTAGCGCGGTGCATTCTTGACGCTTCGCAGCGAGCTGGGCGAGGACGGATGGCTGCTTAGTGGCGCTGGGCATGGTGAGTTCTCCTGTTTGTGTGGGGTTGGGTTAGCCGCGGCTGCGGCCGGTCAGGGCCTCGATAAGGCCAGGTTGTGCGACCAATTCGCGCGGGAAGGGATCCGCGTCGAAGTCAGGCCGTAGCGGCTCGCGGTGGGTGGTGGTGTGCGGTCGGTAGCCACCGCCGGCACCTTCAAACACGGCCGGCGCCTGGTGATGTTCGGCATGCGCGGGGAATCCATGCCGAAGACGCTCAAGTTTGGCCCGGTAGTCGGCCCTCATCGCCTCGCGTTGTGTGCGGTGGTCGGATTGCTGGCGCCGTAGCGCCTGTATGTCAATCTGGGTCATCGGCGTGGTCCTCCTCGTTCGTCGATGACCTCGCCAGTCCACAAGCGGACCTCGAACCGGCGCCGAGCGGATATCTCGGCCGACGACATCGGCTCCGATACGTAGGCCTCCACGGCCTCATCCCCGGGCTCTGGAGCGGTTTCGAGACCATGCGGAGCGGTCGGGACGGGGTCGGGCTCTCGGTAATCCGGATGGCGCCGGATGCGAGCCATGAGGCCAGCTTTGCGCGGCCCTTCCGAGAAGACACCCCAGAGCGCCCAGAGATCCTCAATACTGGTGCGCTCCTCCAGACCGAGAGGGGCAGGGTCAAGGCACATCCGGCACCGGTGCCAGCTCGCGCACGCGCTCGATCTCGTCGGAAAGAAGGCCGAACGTCCCCCCGGGGCTTGGAGGGCCGGGGTTTGCGGCCAGCGCGCGGATCTCAGACTTCGCCCTCAGGCGGTCGTCAATGCTGCCGGTCACGTTCTCTAGTCGCTCGCGGGCGCTGGCCAGACGATCGTCGGCATGACGCCGTCCGTGACAATCGCCGCAGAGCGATCTCAGGTTCTCGAGGTCGAGCGCCGCGCCACCCTTCGCCACATCGCGGATGTGGTCGACGTTCGTTGCCGGCGCACCGCAGCGGACGCACTTGCGATCGTCACGGCGTAGCGCGGCGGCACGTGCCCGCTTCCATCCTGGACTCGACGTCACGACGCTCGATGGGGAGCGGGGGCGAGAGCGTTCATGCTCGGCGCAGTAGCTGCGCCCCGGTCGGGCCTGCTCGACGCAGCCGGACACGGCGCAAATCTTCGGCAAGGCTGTCATCGGTTTCCTCCTCGATTCGGGTCAGTTGCCAGGACTTTGGCGGCCCGGAGCTGACCTCCCATGTTTTTTTGGCACAGGGTGCCTAAACTCCTGGAACCTGTACAGAACAAGATCTTTCTCCCAAAGCGGCGGTCTGGCTCGTCGCTCCTAGACACCCCCCAGGTGCCCTCCGGGTCGCCGTTGCTCGCCGGCCAAATGCCACGCCCAGCGGCATACCTCACCCTCGGGGCCGGACCACACCTGTCCGTAGATCACCAAGGGTGGGTATTCACCGATCCCGAACGGCGTCAGACTGACTGGGCGATGCAGACGCTCGACCTCGACCAATTCCTCGCTCTGCTCAGCGTCGTCGTCGCGGTGACGGTCCTGAGCCCCGCCGGTGCCGCCATCGTCCTGGCCTTTGCGCTCGGGCTGGTCTGCAACGTGAAGCGGCGAGCGGACTGACCAAGCCAATGTCCGAGCGCTATCGCATCATTGGATTCGTGCTCGACGGCTCGTGGCTCATCCCAGCGGCAGACCATCCGTGGCGCCTAGACATGACATCACTCGCCGGGATCCTCGCAGCGAGCGGGACGCTGCTACTAGCGCTGTTCACGTGGCGACTGGCCAGCGATACAAAGAAGCTTGCAGTCGAGACAGGCGACGACGTCAGCTCGCAGTTCCGCCCGGTAGTCGTCGTGTCCAGAAGTAATCAGATCCACGTGATCGTCACCGAGGGGCAGCAGCTCGCTGAGTTCGACGTCCAATTCCACAACGTGGGTGCTGGGCCCGCTCTCAATATGGGCATCACGATCACCTCCAAGTCATCAGTCGACGAGCGTTTCCTGGAGGAGACCCTCGGCACGCTGGGCCCAGATAGCCGCGTGAATCGCCGCTTTCAGGGCATCCTGTTTCGCGACACCTCAGGCAACGAGGAGACAGCTCTACGGCTCTTCGTTCGCGCCTCGTACGAGGACGTAGCTGGACGCGAGCACGTGTCGAGGTTCGATTACTTCGACGAGGAACGAGGCCGCCGATCGTGGCCCGTGACTCAGGGATCTACGGAGACATTCCCCATGGACCTCATCACGACCGAGATAGACCCCGAGGACGAGCGCGTGAAAGTGCTATGGAAGTATCGGCCCTGGGTCCGCCGCGCCCGACGCGTCTATCAAGTACCTCTCGAGCGCATCCGCCACTAGGACAGCCATCACCACGGCGACCCTGCGGCGCCGGGTACGGGGTTGCCCATCGGTCCGGCCGCGTCCGGCTTGGCCGTCGTATTCCTCGAGCGAATCAGCTCCAGAGCACCACGCTCGAGCGTCGGGCCATCTGCGAAGGTGCTCTGGTCGGCGCGGGTCGGCGCCTGCACGTACTCGCTCGCGCTCGAGAGTAGGAGCGGATTAGCGCCCGTGTTCGGGCTCGCTTCCTGTCTCACGACCGCCGCCGGCTCGAGGCCGAGAATCTGCTTAGCGCTAGCCATCACATCACGCGGATGATGTGGTTGACGGCTGGGTAGGGCTGCATATTGTTATCAGTCAAGATGGATTTCTCCTTAGGAGCTGGGGACGGTTGGCTCTTGTTCTACGTCGACTAGCGGGCTAGGTTCGGGCGCCCTTAGGTCTCGCCGGCCGCTCGGGCACTAGGGTGGTGCAGGCGACGCAACGCCATCCATTGTCGAGCCAATGCCAGGTCGTGGCCTTGCAGCTCTCGGAGCGTCCTAGCTAGGGCGCCGTGGCGTCCGTGGTCGTCTCGCATGATCTCCTTGTGGATTAGGGACAGACGGTTCGTGTGCTGCGTCGACTGGAGGGCCAGGTTGTGACAGCAGAGATTCAGCTCACCGGCTGGGCTCCTCCTCCTCCCACAGACTCGCCCTCCTTGCACGCTCGAGCCAGGACGGAGCGACCTAGGCTCGTGGGCTCCGTCAAACAGCCGTTTCGGCTCGCGGAAGTCGACATGTAGTGAAAAGAAGGTCTCTTATCCTTACTTACCCTTCTGGACCCCACATGGGCGTCGGTAGGTCGCCGACATGGGCGTCGGTAGGTCGTGCTATCTACCGACATGGGCGTCGGTAGGTCGTGCGGCGGGCACTAGGCGGCCATCGGTAGACAGGACGAGCAGAACAGACTCGCCAGGACGCAGCGGCGCAGGCTTCCAGGGCTCTGGACCGCGACCGATTAGCAAGGGGTCCGTCCCCATGGGCGAGAGGGTCGGCATGACCAGAAATCGCCACGCCCGACCACCGCGCTCGAACCCTCGATTGGCTCGGAGGGTGGAAAGGTGCCCGAGGTCGTGCAGTCGGCGCAGGTTGCGTTCGACCGTGCGCGGGTCTACGTGCAGGTCGGCGGCCAGAGAGGTGTTCGAGGGGAAGATGTTCGGCGCGTGCGTGGCGAGCACCAGGAACATGTGCGCCAGCTCGGGCGGCATGTAGGACGCTGCCCGCCGCGCATGGGTTACCACCTTGACGTACCCAGGGCCATCGGTGGGGACGAGTTGCATTTGGAGGTCAGTTCTCCGGCTCGGATGTGATGAAGTGGAGCAACGGCCATGCGAGCGATGGGGAAGGGCGGGCGCTGGCGGTTGCAAGTCGTCAGCGTTCATCCCGCCGAACCCCGGTAGGCTCATCACAGCCGTCACGGAGCGCCACAGTGGCGCAGTGCGTCGTCCGGAGGGCTCGAACCTCACTGCCGGCCAAGTCGACGCGGTGTGTTTGCACTTCGGCCACGGGAAAGGAGGCGGGCCTAGGCGGCCCGTAGCTCCCTCCGTAGTGCGACTCTCACCAGTTCGGAGACGGTCAAGCCGCGGTCGCGCGCGACGATCTGGGCATCGCGGGCAACCGCGTTCGGCACACGGGCGGCGATGGTCGTGGTGATGGCTGAAGCCATGTTGCAATCTCCCTTCTGCTTATTAGGCGTCGGCGGTGGAAGCTTTAGCTCGGACCGTGCGGACGGTGCGGTCGCTGACCCCAAGGGCCTCACACAGGGACGCGGTCAGTAGCTCGAGCGGGCGACCGCGCTTCTTGTGCGGCCGGTCTGGCTTGCCGTGCGGCCAGATCATCGTCCCCCGGTTGAACGCTTCGCCCTCCTGGCTGAAGTTGTCGTCCTCGATCTCACCGTAGATCGAGAGCAGCATGCGCTCGATGTCTTGGAAGCGCTTGAGACCACCAGGCGTCATCATCGGCCACTTCGACCGAGCCGACCGGAACTGCCGAGTACCGGCAGCGGGATGCCGTGCGACCACGTAGCGCTCGAACAGCTTCACGATCGCGCACTCGACCACCGCGCGCCGCTCGACCTGCTCGGCGGATCGGCGGCCAGGTCGGAATGTAGCCCTAATCTCCTCGGCCTCCAGGCGGGTCGTCCTCTCTAGGAACGTCATCACACGGGCGGGGCTGGGGATCGATCCGCGCGGTGCGACCATCGTTTCGGCCGGCGGCCCGGGATTCGCCGCTACGGGGCGCTCGGGCGGCGACAGGAGAGCCACCGCACGCCTACTCGGATCTCCTGCGTAGAACGGCTGGCCGTGGTTGCCGCGGTATCCGATCAGCCGCGAATCGAGCGCACGGTACGATCGAGGCGGACGGTACAAGGGGATCTCATGCCAGGTCGAGTACACGCGCACGGCGATCCGGGGAACGGCGCGGAGCACGGGCGTACCATCGGCCGCGTGGCCGAGGTGAACCGGCGTTTGGACGGCGGCGGCGAACTCGGCGGTGAGGATGGGGGTCTGGCCGGCTAGTGCGCTCACTAGCGCTACCCCTGCGGCTTGACAGAGTCGGCGGCCTTCTCGCGGACGAGCGCCACACAGCGGGCCACGACCCGGCTGACGGTCCAGCCGCGGCTCTCGGCCTCCTGCTCCACCCACGCGGCGTCTGAGAGCGGTAGGCGTGCGGCCACGGGTCGTGTGGTCTTGCTGGGCATCGGGATCTTCTCCTACGATCGACGACTGAGACGACATGGCAATTCCGTTCGCGCCTTCGTCTCCGTCTCGTCGTCGGCCTTCGCCCGATCCTGGCCGCCCCAAATACCAGCAGTGCGCGCGTCCGCAGTGGCGCTCAAGGTCCCCCGCGCGCCAGGGACCGTCTTTCAGTGGTGTCCCACAGGGTAACCCCGAGGCCCGACAGAATCTGGCCTTTATTCAGTTCAGCCGGACAGCAATCGCTTGCGGGTTTGCTGCGTGCGAGTAAGCGTGCTTGCTAATCCGCCGACTCAGACCGTTGACGCTCCGCTTCGCGGACCATCTCCACCCAGGCGCAGTCATGGCACTGATAACCGCATCGGCTCGACTCCGGCATCGCGCACCAGAAACTGAACGTTGCCGGTATGCGTCGATTAGTCTCACGCCCGACGATCCCCGCGATACCACCAATCAGCGCGACGCCGCTTAGGCCTGCGAGCACTTGGCCGGAAGGCCCCCTGTTGCCGAGGGTGATCAGCACCGTCAGGAATATCAGCGACGCAAGGCCTAGGCATGTCGCGAAGCCGTACACCCGGCGCCGTCGCCGCTCCGCCCTAGCCGCTTCCTGGGCCTTCCCTGTGTCGTATGCGTCCCAGTCGGTCGGAATCGGCACGGCCTGTCCTCCGCGGCGACGAGTCTACCCCTGCGGCAAACGTGGGCGCTGCTACTACTTCGGCGTGAGCTGCCACGGATCGAGCTGGACGCTCCACCCTGGCGCGGGCACTGCTTACGCCACCGCACGCCCGCTCGAATGAATCACTGCAACGCCTCCGTCGAGACTCGGCACTTAGAAACCCACGGCCGAGAGGTCGCTCCTTAGGGGAGCTTCATACCGGTTACCGATGCAGTATGCGGGAAGCCGCGCTCCTTGACGGGATGCCGCGCGATCCTGAGCCGGCCCGGAATGAAGACCCTCGCCGCCTCGCTCCTCGCCGCCTCAGTCATCGCCGGATGCGGTTCGACGTCGTCGTCCACGTCGACAGGCTCGCCCCCACCGCCGGTCAGGGCCCCGTCGACCAGTTCGTTCTGGGAATTGCCCGGCTGTCTTCACCGGGCCGGGTTGTTCACCGCGCTCGGGAGCGGGACGGGCAGCTACCTCGCCGTCGCGGACGCGGACGCGAACGCCCTCATGGGGATCAGCTATTACGGCTCGGTCGCGACCGCCGAGAGGGCGGAAAAGTTCGAGAATCACGGCGTCTACACCGACCCCGGCGATCCGATCTCCGCGTCCTACGGACCAGTCGAGTACACGTGGAAACCGACCGCCATCTCGGAGGATCAGTTCAGTTCGATCGCAACCTGCCTCAAGCAGATCTACGGCGCCAACGCCGCGGAGGGATCGTGACGGAGCAGTCGCTGAACGCGTCCGGGCGGCGGAGAGCCAGACCCACTACGCCCGTCCGCCAACAAGTGGCCCGACGCTAAGTCCCGCAACGCGTCCGGCGCAGAAGGGCGCGAGTGGCGACGTCCGACTTGTGACCCTGCTACCCGCCCTTCGATTCGTCCGGCGAAGAGGCGCCACGAGGTTGCGGCCCCGCACTCCCCGACCACTCCGGCGCGAGCTGCCACGGATCCAGCTCAACGCTCCACCGCGGGGCCGGCCAGTGCTCGTGCGCCCACTCGAAAAAGCTCTCGGCATCGGGAAGCGTGACCTTGCCATGGCTCCAGGCCGAGAACGATCCACGGTTGGTCCAAGTCGTACTCGATGTAGCTGAACTCGGGCATCGCCGAACGTACGTTCGCATGCCCGTCAATAGGGCCTAGCGCGAGCGCCGCAGTGACCGCCAAAAGCTGTCACGCATCCTGGCGGACGGCGGTTTGGCAAGGGGGATCTCTTTGAGGGCGACTCGTGCGAAATCTTGCAGCTTTGCTTTGGCGTCATCCAGGGCAGCGTCGGCGGCGTCCAGGTCGGGCGGCTTGCCCTGCGCCTTGTCGGTCGCCCTGCCCAGCTCGCGTGTCAAGCCGTCCACTGCGCGGGCCGTCTCAGAGTCCGGACCAAAGAGGAAACTGACGCGCGCGCCACTGATCAACACCGGGTCCCGTTTCTCCCATGCGCGGCCAATCCTCTTTTCAGGCGGCAGTTCGTTGCGGACGTTGTAGATCGCGTCTCGCACGCTGTTAAGAGCTTCTGCCCCGGCTTGTGTTACGTCGTCGGCGGCGCTGATCATCCGGTCTCGGAACCGCTCGTTCCGGTCGTTCCAGGCGCCTAGCGACGCCCCGAAGAAGCCCGAGCTGGCTGCCAGGAAGACGGCAATGAGGACTGCCAACCACACGGGCACCGCCTGAGCGTATGCCCGAGCACGGACGGTGCTCCGATCGATTCGCCCCGGTCACCGGGGCCAGGCGTAGTGTAAAGCGTGTAGCCAGACCCGAGCGGCGGCGCTCACTCCCGACTCGGGCTGAGCTGCCACGGATCCGAGATCCCCACTCCAGCCCCGACCCGCAGCAGCAGGTAATCCGCACCCCAACGTCCGCGGTCACGGTCATCATGACGGCCATGAGCACCGATCCTGAAGGAGGGGTGGTAGGAACGGTCGGCGCACTAAGGAGCCTGCCCGCCTTCTTTGTCCGTTCTGCCGCTATCGTCGGTTTGGGCAAGATGAGTAGAAAAGGCCCCCAATTCGCGAGAATCAGAGCGTGGGGAACGGATGCCCCGCTGCCGCGGCGCTTTGCCCCCACCGCCGCGGCGGCCGGCAGGCGCCCCGCCTACCCCCTGGCGGGGCGCCGCCCTTGTCTCTGGGACGCCGGGGCCTCCAGCCCTAAGAAATTCGACGCCGGCGCAAAAGGTAGACATAACGCCCCGTCAGTTGTGGCAATTGGTCAGAAAAACCCCCATTCGGCGAACGGAGCCCGGTCGCCTTACGGCAGGTTGTGTGTGGAGTTCGTCCGCCGTCAGGTTCCGAGCGTGTAGCCCGGTGTCAGCGGCGCGGTCAGCCGACCGGCGGCGTCGCTGCGCTCAATGATCCGCTAGCCGTTGATTTTCGTAACGGGAGGGGGAACGTCGGCAGCGAGCACATATCGCCAGTGGCGCCATCCCGGCACGGAGGCATGAAGTCCTAGGGCTAGACGCGTTAGGTACTGACAGGTATCGATCTTCGGGGTAACGCCAGGCGGCACGAGCGCGTTCGCGCCATAGAAGCCGACAGACAGGTCGGTGCCCTGGTCGTTGATCCCGCTGGCGCAGTCGGCGTAGATCTGCGGGAACACACCCTCCAAGCCGTCCTCGCTTCCTCGCTCGAGCGAGGCTTCAGAGTCCCACCAGTGCGCGTGAGGTGCGCCCCACTCACGTGCCAGGAAACGCCGATCACCTGCGTTCAGTTCGAGCCAGTCGAACTCGTGGCCCAACTCGTAGTAGAGCGTCTGCCGGGTGTTATGCGGACCGTCGATCCAAACCTCAGGGAGCAAGCCATCCCACCCCTGAGAGCAACCGGACGCAGCCCCGCACATGGCCTCGGCTGTCGGCGGGGGTTGGTGTCGAGGGTCAAACGACCGCGCACAGTGGGGACGCGCATTTCGTCCGCCCACCGCTGCCAGGGATTGCCGACGCGCTGGCCTTGCGGATTGACGAGCAGGACCGCCTGTGCCGGCGCCGGGAGAGCCAGGATGATGCCGACCGCAGCCGCCGTGCGCGACAGTTGCGCGACAGTCGGATGCCGATGGGGGCGGTCCTGACCGGTCCCCCAGCGGTCGAATCCCCTTTGCCTCCGGGCTTTCGCCCGTGTGTGCGCGCGCCGTGCTAGATGTGGTACATCGCCGCGCCCGCCGCCCTGGACTCGGCCTCGGCGACGTCCGCGACGGTCGACTGGGCGAGCACGCTGCGAGCCGCCTCCGCAGCGTCCGCGAACACGCCGGTGGCGCCGCTTCCGACCGGCCCGTCGAGTAGCTCGACGAGTTCGAGCACGGTGATCTCGCGTGCCGGGCGCGCGAACGAATAGCCGCCCTTGACGCCGCGTTGCGAGCGAAGGACGCCCGAGCGGCGCAGGGTGGCAAACAGCTGCTCGAGGAACTGCACCGGGATCTGCCGGCGCCGGGCGAGCTCAGCGATCGGCACCGGGCCCCGGTCGCCCTGGTGTTGCAGCTCCACGAGCGCGCTCAGCGCGTACGGCGACTTCGTGGTGATCGAGATCATGGACGACCCCGATCATCTCAGGAACAGCGACCCCGCGGGGCTTCGTACACCGTCCGAACACTGACGCCCGCCCCGGAAAATGCGGGGCGAAGCGACCTGCTAGATCCAGCCGCGTTCAGTCGCGATCAGCACTGCCTGGGCGCGATCCATCGCGCCGAGCTTGCCGTAGACGTTGTGCAGGTGGGTGCGGACGGTGCTGGTCGACAGGCCGAGCTCGGAGGCGATCTGCTTGTAGACCATCCCGCGAGCCAGCCGGCGCAGGACCTCGACCTCGCGCGTGGACATCGGGCACGGGTCGATCTGGCGCCGGCGCCCACCGGCGCTCGGCAGCGGAAGGTCGTACATGACCGTACGCAGCTCGCTCGGGCCGATCCCGACGAGGCGCGAGACGTTCAGCAGCTCCGACGGCGACACCGAGCCGCCGAGCGTGTAATGGGCGAGCATGTCGGCCAGGCGGACGACGGCGGCCTCCCCGTCGACATCCTCGGCGTGGTGGCGCTCGATCACGCTGGCGATGGACTTGGGCAGGCCCCACCGGCGGGCGAGGACGCCGCCGACCAGGGCGTGGTCGACGCCGAGCTCGCGGCGCTCGGACAGGATCCGCTCCTCGGGCGTGCGCGCCTCGGCGTGGATCTGACGTGGGTAGCCGGGGTAAGCGTGGACGAGGACAAGCTTGCCGATGTCGTGCAGCAGCGAGGTGACCATCAGCCGGTCGCGAGACTCGTAGCCGAGCTCGCGGGCGATCCGGTCGGCGGCGCGCTGGGTGGCGACGGCGTGCAGGCGGAAGCGCTCGGGCACGCCCTGCCACACCGCGGTGCGCTCGAAGAAGTCGAACGTCCGCGCCTTCGAGGCGATCGAGTGGACGTTGCGGGGCGACAGCACCTCGACGCCTTTGACGGCGCTCTCGACGCGGCCGTGCGTCTTGCCCTCGAGGCGGTTGGCGAGGCGCAGGACGGTCACGGCCAGCGCCACGTCGGCCTCGACCGCGCCGACGACGTCGGCGGTCGACGGCTCACCGTTCTCGAACAGGCGCAGGACCCGATTGCGCGACTCGGCGAGCATCGGGAAGGCTTCCATCGCCTCGAAGGCGGCGGTCAACCTGCGACCATGGCCTTCGTTGTGATGGCGCTCGCGCGAGGTGTAAGGATCAGTTGAGTTCTTGACTGCGGCTAGCGTGGCCACGATGCTCGGGTCCGTCCTTCTTGGGGGCTCAGGGGGAAGTGGCGGTTCCACGGTAGTCATGGACGACGCCTCAGCCAGCGTTATCGGCAGGGGTACGACGTTCGTTTAGTCGCGACTTCATTGCGCATGCTCCAGGGCGGTGTCGATCCGCGCCAAAGTCTCCTCCTTTCCGAGCAGCGCGACGGTCTCGAAGATGCCCGGCGACACCGTCGTCCCCGCGATCGCGACTCGTACCGGCTGAAACACCTTGCCCGATTTCACGCCCTGACGCTCGACCACTTCGCGCAGGGCTGCCTCCACATTCTCGACGGTGAACGGCTCCGCATCCGCCAACGCCTCGCGCGCCGCCTTCAGGGACTCGACGCCGCCATCAGAGCAGATCACCTTCTGGAACGCCGCTGGATCGTCGGTCGGCCCGTCGAACAGGAACCCCGCGAGCGGCCAGAAATCCGCGAGCGTCTGAATCTTTTCCTTGGAGATCTCCACCGCCCCCCGCAGACCGGTCCGCCCGGTGTAGTCCTCGAGCCGCGCGGTGAGCTCGTCGGTCCCGAGCTCACGGATCCACCGCCCGTCGAGGTGTCGCAGCTTCTTCTCGTCGAACACGGCCGGGTTCTTCGAGACGCGCTCGAGTCGGAACCGCTCCGCGAGCTCGTCGAGCGTGAAGAACTCCTCGTCGGCGGCGAATCCCGCACCGAGCAGCGCGATGTAGTTGTCGACCGCCTCTGGCAGGTAGCCGGCGGCTCGCAGCTCCTGGACCGAGGCGGCCCCGTGGCGCTTGGAAAGCTTGCGCCCGTCGGGGCCATGGAGGAGCGGCAGGTGCGCGTACCGCGGAGGCGGAGTCCCGAGTGCGTCGAGGATGAGCAGCTGCTTGGGCGTATTCGAGATGTGATCCTCGCCGCGTACGACGTCGGTGATCTCCGCGTCGAGGTCGTCGACGAGGTTCGCGAATGCATACAGCACCGAGCCGTCGGCCCGCGCGATCACGAAGTCGTCCATGCTCGCGTTCGCGAACCGGATCTGGCCGCGGATGATGTCGTCGAAGATCGTCTCGCCCTCATCGGGCACGTGCAGGCGCACGGCGCCCTCGCCCTCGGGAACGCCACGGTACCCGCGCTCGAACCCGTGACGCTCCTTGTACCCCTGCACGTCGTCGGTCGTGGCGTTCGAGTGATACGCGTGCCCTGACTCGAGCAGCTGCTCGAGCACCTCGCGGTGGCGCCCGGCCCGCTCGGACTGGAACACCGGGCCTTCGTCCCAGTCGAGGTTCAGCCACCTGAGCGCGTCGAGGATCTGCTCGACGTTCTCGGGTGTCGATCGCTCCCGATCGGTATCTTCGATCCGCAGTACGAGCGTCCCAGGCTTGCCGTCCGGGCCGTACGTTTGGCCGCGGGCGAGTAGCCAGTTATATAAGGCCGTCCGGGCACCACCGATGTGTAGGGCCCCGGTCGGGGATGGAGCGAAGCGAACGCGCATGACCTACAGAGTCGCATGCTAATCGGCGCACACGTCTCGAACGCCGGCGGACTTGACCGCGCGGTCGAGCGCGGGGTCGAGCGCGAGTGCGACGCGATCCAGATCTTCAGCCAGTCGCCGCGCATGTGGCGGCCCACCGCCTATACCGAGGACGACTTCGCGGAGTTCCGCGAGGCGATGGGGGCGAGCCGGATCAAGGCCGTCCTGATCCACGCGGTGTACCTGATCAACTGCGCCACGACCGATAGCGAGATGCGCAAGAAGTCGCTCGCGTCGCTGACCCAGTCGCTGCGAGTCGGCAACGGCATCGGCGCAGTCGGCGTGGTGCTGCACGCCGGCTCCGCGAAGACCGGCGACGTCCCCAAGGCGATCAAGCGCGCCGGCAAGGTCATCAAGGAGGCACTGGCCGAGACCGACAAGTGCCCGCTCCACTTCGAGGACACCGCCGGCGCCGGCGGCACCCTCGGCCGCTCGTTCGAGGAGCTAGCCGAGCTGATCGACGCCTCCGGCGGCGGCCAGCGCCTCGGGATCTGCCTCGACTCCTGCCATCTGTTCGCGTCCGGATACGACGTGAGCACGCCCAGGTCGCTCGGCGAGGTTGTCGACCAATTCGACCGCGTCGTCGGCCTGAAGCGCCTCGGATCGCTGCACGCCAACGATTCGATGGTCGCGCTCGGCTCCAACCGCGACCGGCACGCGATCATGGGCGAGGGCATTCTCGGCGAGAGGGGCTGCGCGGTGTTCCTGTCCGAGCCGCGGTTCGACAAGCTGCCGTGCGTGCTTGAGACCGGCCGCGATCACGGAGCGCCCGCGCTCGAGGACGTGGAGCTTGCGAAGAAGCTGCGCACGCGCGGCAAATCGAATCGAAGGAGAGCTAGGCGATGAGCGAACGCGAAGCCGACGCGCTGGTCATCTTCGGGATCACCGGCGACTTGGCCAGGAAGCAGACGTTCCGGTCGCTCTACCGGCTCGCGCGGCAGGGGCTGCTCGACGTGCCCGTGCTCGGGGTGGCGCGCCAGGGGCTGAGCGACGAGGACCTTCGCGGCCGTGCGCGCGACGCGATCGAGCAGACCGGCGAGGACCTCGACGACCAGGTGTTCGACCGGTTCGCCGCACGGCTCAGCTACGTCAGCGGCGACTTCGACGGCGAGGAGCTGTATTCGAACGTGGCCAAGGCACTCGGTGACCGCCACAACCCCGTGTTCTACCTCGAGATTCCGCCGTCGCTGTTCGCCACCGTCGTCGCGGGCCTGGCCAAAGCCAACCTGGTGTCGAACGGGCAGCGGGTGGCGGTCGAGAAGCCGTTCGGGAACGATCTGCAGTCGGCCCGCGAGCTCGCGGCTGACCTGCATCGCTACCTCGACGAGTCCCAGATCTACCGCATCGACCACTTCCTCGGCAAGATGGGACTCGAGGAGATCCTCTACCTGCGGTTCGCGAACACGATGATCGAGCCGGTATGGAACCGCAACTATCTGGCGTGCGTGCAGATCACGATGGCCGAGAACTTCGGCGTCGAGGATCGCGGCAGCTTCTACGACCCGGTCGGCGCGTTGCGCGACGTGGTCGTCAACCACCTGCTCCAGCTGCTCGCCACCGCGGCGATGGAGCCGCCCTCGGGAGGCGACTCGGAAACGCTCAAGGACGCCAAGGAGGCCGTTTTCCGCGCGATGCCCGACGCCGACCCGTCCCACTACGTCCGCGGTCAGTACGACGGCTACCTGCAGACCGACGGCGTGGCGCCCGACTCGACCACCGAGACGTACGCCGCGCTTCGGTTCGAGATCGACAACTGGCGATGGGCGGGCGTACCGTTCTTCGTGCGCACCGGCAAGCACCTCGCGGTCCGCCAGACCGAGCTGCGGCTGCTGTTCAAGCGCCCTCCCCGCGTCCACTTCATCCCCTCGAGCCGCCGCCGGCCCGAACCGAACCAGATCGTGTTCAAGATCGACCCATCGACCGGGATCAGGGTGATCCTCGACGCCCAGCGCGCCGACACCACCGGAGCGAACGAGATCGAGCTCGATATGGAGTTCTCGCACGAGGGCGGCGAGGGCCCCACCCCGTACGAGGTTCTGCTGCACGCCGCGATCGTCGGCGACGCCAGCCACTTCACCCGCCAGGACAACGTCGAGGAGAGCTGGCGGATCGTCCAGCCGCTGCTCGACTCGCCACCGCCCGTCCACCCCTATGCGCAGGGATCGTGGGGGCCCGAGCAGGCGCAGAAGCTGGTCGCCCACTACGGCGGCTGGCACGGTCCGTGGGTCCCCGCCGGGGACTGAGCGCTCAGACGACCAGGTTGATCGGCTGCTCGAGCAGCTGGCGGACGCGACCCAGGAACTCGGCCGCCGGCGCCCCATACAGGATCCGGTGGTCGCACGTGAGCGCGATGCTCATCCGCAGTCCCGGGACAACCTGAGCGTCACGGACGACCGGGACCTCGCGCAGCTCCCCGACCGCGAGGATCGCCGCCTGCGGCGGATTGATGATCGCCGAGAAGCCGGCCACGCCGTACATCCCAAGGTTCGACACCGTGAACGTGCCGCCCGACAGCTCGGCGGGCGTGATCTGGCGCGAACGGACCCGCTCGGCCAGCATCCGTGCCTCGCGCGCGATCTCGAGCAGCGACTTGCGGTCGGCGTCGAACACGGTCGGGACGACCAGGCTGTCGTGGGCGGCGACCGCGATCCCGACGTTCACGCGCTCATACAGCTCGAATCCGCCGTCGCGATACGCGGCGTTGGCCCGCGGGTGCTCGCGCAGCGCGAGCCCGCACGCTTTGACCACCATGTCGTTGTACGAAGGGACGGCGTCGCCGCGCCCCGCCTTGCGCAACTGGGTCCGCAGCTCGACCGCCTGCTCCATCGCGACCTCGGCGTGGAGCGTGAAGTCCGGGATCGTGGCCTTCGACTCGGACATGCGCTGGGCGATCTGTACCTGGATGCGCGAGGGCTCGAGCCGCGTGACGACGCCCTTCGCGCCGCCCGCGGACTTCGGCAGGTCAGCTTTCACGATCCGCCCACCCGGGCCCGACCCTCTCAGCGCCCGCAGGTCGACCTGCGATTCGCGCGCGATCCGGCGGGCGAGCGGCGACGCCTTCACCCGGTCGGCTCCGTTGTCGCTATCGGATGATTTGCCCGCGGCGACGGTTGACGGCGCGGCGGGGCGTGAGTGGGCGGGCGCCGGAGACCCGGACCGCGCCTCGGCCAAGTCCCCGATCGTCGCGATCACCCCGCCGAGCGGGACCGTCGCCCCTTCGCCGGCGACGATTCGAAGCGTCCCGTCGGCGTCCGCGTCGCACGTGACCGTCGCCTTGTCGGTTTCGATCTCGGCGATCGGCTCGCCCTTCGAGACGACGTCGCCGTCGCTCTTCAGCCAGCGGACGATCGTGCCCTCCTCCATCGAGTCCGACAGCCGCGGCATGACGACCTCAGGCACCCCGGATCACCCTCCCACGCCGATCCCCGCACGCTCCCTCACGGCGGACGCGATCGCGCCGGCGCCCGGGATGAACGCGTCCTCGAGCGTCGGGCTGTAGGGGATCGGCAGCTCGTCGGTGGCGAGCAGCCAGGCGTCGTCGAGGTCATGGAGGCCGTGCTCGGCGATCCGCCCGAGCAGCCCCGAGCCCCAGCCGCCGGTCGCCGGCCCCTCCTCGACCGCGAGCACGCGGTTGGTGCGGGCCACCGACTCGAGCACGGTGTCGAGATCGACGGGCCGTAGCGTGCGCAGATCGATGACCTCTGCATCCACGCCCTCGCCGGCCAGTTGCTCGGCGGCCTCGAGTGCGTCGGGCACGCCCTTGCCCGCGGACACGATCGTCACGTCCTTGCCGGCGCGCGCGATCCGCGCCTTGCCGAGCGGCAGCACCTCGCCGGCGGCGGGTGCCGGCGCCTTGACCGAGTAGAGCCGCTTGTGCTCGAGGAAGATCACCGGGTTGTCGTCGCGGATCGCGCCCTTCAGCAGGCCCTTGGCCTCCGCGGGCGAGGACGGGAACACGATCTTCAGCCCGGGGACTCCCTGGAACCAGGTCGCGTGGGTCTGGGAGTGGATCGCGCCGAACCGCCCGCCGCCGCCGACAGCCGAGCGAACCACGAGCGGCACGCTCCGCTGCTCGCCCGACAGGTACCAGTACTTGGACGACTGGTTGACGAGCGAATCCATCGCCAGTCCCATGAAGTCGCCGAACATGATCTCGATGATCGGGCGCAGACCGGCGACCGCCGCGCCGAACGCAGCGCCCGACAACGCCAGCTCGGAGATCGGGGTGTCGAACACGCGATCTGCGCCGAACAGCTTCTGGATGCCAGGCGTGACCGCGAACACGCCGCCCTGCTCGGCTGCGACGTCCTCGCCGAAGAACACGACCGACTCGTCGCGCTCCATCTCCTCGATGATCGCCTCGCGGATCGCGGCCCGGAACTCGAGCTCGGCGCTCATGGCGCGAACTCGGTGGCGCCGTCGGTGGCGGGATCGGGATACGGCGCGGCCAGCGCCGCCTCGACCGCACGGTCCATGCGCGCGCGAGTCGCGTCCTCCACTTCGGCGATCTCCGCTTCGGCGACGCCGGACTCGACCAGGCGCGTGCGCGCGATCGTGAGCGGGTCGCGCGCGAGCCACCGCTCGACCTCGTCCGCCGGCCTGTAGGGCGCCGGGTCGGACTTCGAGTGGCCGTAGTGGCGGTAGGTCTGGCACTCGAGCAGCGTCGGTCCTCCGCCCGAGCGGGCGCGCTCCACGGCCTCGAGCGCAGCCTCGCGCACCGCCCACACATCGTTGCCATCGACGACGTTCGCCGGGATCCCGAACACGCCGGCGCGCGCCGCGATGTCCTGGCCGGCGGTGACCGACGCCATCGGCGTGAACTCGCCGTAGAAGTTGTTCTCGCAGACGAACACCGCGGGCAGCGAGAACACCTTGGCGAAGTTCAGGCACTCGTGGAAGTAGCCCTGGTTGGTCGCCCCGTCGCCGAACATCGCCACCGCAACCCGGCCCTCGCGCTTGGCCGCGAGCGCCGCCCCGGTGGCGGCGGCGATGCTGCCGCCGACGATGCCGAAGCAACCCACGAGGCCGTGCTCGACGTCGATCACGTTCATCGACCCGGCGCGCCCGCCGCACACGCCGGTGGCGCGGCCGAGCATCTCGGCGATCAGCGCGTCGGGGTCGGTGCCCTTGGCGAGGGCGTGGCCGTGGCCGCGATACGTGCCGGCGAGCCAGTCGCCGGGCTCGAGCGCCGAGCACACGCCGACGGGCACGGCCTCCTGGCCTGCGCACAGGTGCGTGGTGCCGTGAACCTCGCCCCTGAGGAACAGGCGCTGCATCTCGGTCTCGAACAAGCGGATCAGCAGCATCCGCCCGTAGCGGTCGAGGTAAGCCGCCGGCGCCTCGGTGTCGACCGCGGCGTCGACCGTCACGCCGCGCGCCCCAGCCCGTCGGACACCGGCGCCGCCTCGGACTCGAGCTCGAGCCCTGATGCCGTGGCCTGATGAGCGATCAGCGCGGCGAAGTCGACGTCGTTGTAGCCGTTGCCGATCATCGCCTGGACGACCTGCTGCGCCGCGGACGCCACCGGCATCGGCACGCCGTGCTCGCGGGCGGCTTCGTGCCCCAGCTCGAAGTCCTTGAGCAGCAGCTCGGGGGTGAACGTCGGCGTGAAGTCGAGGTTGACGTACGCCGGGGTCTTGTAACGGGTGAAGGTCGAGCCGAGCACGCTGTTGTTCATGAACTCCATCAGGTCGGCCCGCGAGACGCCGCCCTTCTCGGCCAGCACGAGGATCTCCGCGAGCGTCTGGGCGACGATTCCGAGCATCAGGTTGTGGCACACCTTGACCAGCCGCGCGCGGTCCCCGTCGCCACAGTAGGTGACGCCGCCTCCCGCCATGATCTCGAGGTAGGGCAGCGCTGCGTGGTGCGCCTGCTCGGGTCCTGAGGTGACCATCGTCAGGCGGCCCGCCTTGACCACCTTGGGGTTGCCGCTGACCGGCGCTGCCAGGAGCGCGGTCCCGCGCTTCTCGGCCTCGGCCCGCACCGCCGCGGACGCCTCCGCCGAGATCGTGGTCGAGTCGACGACGACCGCCGGAGCCGGCCCGGACCCCGACAGCAGCCCCTCGGGCCCGGCGACGACCTGCTGGAAGTCGGCCGAGCCGGCGAGGATCGTGAACACGATGTCGCGGTCGCTCAGGTCCGCCGGCTGGTCGACGATCGTCGCGCCGAGTTCGGCCAACGGCTCGCACTTCGCGCGGGTGCGGTTGTAGACCGCGACGTCGCAGCCGGCATCGAGGAGCCGGGTCGCGAGCGCCGCACCCATCCGGCCGGCGCCAACCCATCCGATTCGCTTGTCGTTCAGGTTTCCGTCGTCCATGCAGTCACTTCTCCTAGCGTCCCGGTCCGCTCATGCAATCGTTTGCAAGGGTATCGGACCATTCCTTGTGGCGTCAAGCAGCACCTCCCGACCACTACGACTCCGATGCGACCCGACGTTTTGGGCAATAGTTGCCGGTTTTGTCGTACGCATCCGGCGCCGCGGCGCTGCAAACGATTGTAAGATTCGGGGTCGGATGGGAATCCACACCTACGGGACGATGGCCGTCGACTGGGAGGAGCGCGTCCGCTTCGATCGCCTCCGTACGGAGAGGCTCGAGCGGATCAGCCGGCTGCTGGCGGAGTCCTCGCTCGGAGCGCTGCTGTGCTTCGACATGACCAACATCCGCTACATCACGGCCACGCACATCGGCACGTGGGCGCAGGACAAGCTCAACCGGTTCTGCCTGCTCCCCCAGGACGACGAGCCGATCATGTGGGACTTCGGGTCGGCGGCGCGCCACCACCAGCTGTACAACCCGTGGCTGGCCGACGGGCGCTCGCGCGCCGGCATCTCGACCCTGCGCGGCGCGATGTCCCCCGAGTCCGGGCGAGCCGAGAACGTCGCGGAGAAGATCCGCGTCGAGCTCGAGCAGCGCGGCCTGCTCGAGTGAGCCGGTCGGGGTCGACGCGATCGAGCCTCCCGTCCTGTTCGCCCTCCAGAAAGCGGGCATCGACGTCGTCGACGGCCAGCAGCTGATGCAGCAGGCGCGCGTGATCAAGACCCGCGACGAGATCACGCTGCTGAACCAGGCGTGCGCGATGGTCGACGCCGCCTACGAGGAGCTGTACCGCGCGATGCGCCCGGGATGCGCGAGAACGAGTGCGTCGGGCTGGTCAACAAGGTGCTCTACGACATGGGGTCGGAGTTCGTCGAGGGCGTCAACGCGATCTCGGGCGAGCGCTGCAACCCGCACCCGCACGTGTTCACCGACCGGGCTCTCCGCCCCGGCGATCCCGCCTACTTCGACATCCTCCACAGCTTCATGGGCTACCGGACGTGCTACTACCGCACGTTCGCGGTGGCGAGCGGCTCGCGGGCGCTCGTCGACGCCTACAAGCGCTGCCGGTACTACCTCGACGCGGCGATCGAGCTGATCCGCCCCGGCGCCACCACCGGCGAGGTCGTGAGCGTGTGGCCGCGGGCGCAGGAGTTCGGGTTCTCCGACGAGGAGGCGGCGTTCGCGCTCCAGTTCGGCCACGGCGTCGGCCTCTCGATCTGGGAGAAGCCGATCTTCAGCCGGCTCGTGTCGGTCGACCATCCCGAGGAGATCCGCGAGGGGATGGTGTTCGCGCTCGAGACGTTCTGGCCGGCGAGCGATGGCTGGTCGGCGGCGCGGATCGAGGAGCAACTGGTCGTGACCGCGGACGGCTGCGAGGTGATCACCCGCTTCCCGGCCGAGGATCTCGTGATCGCCGGCAAGCCGTACTACACGGTCGGCGGCTCGCTGCCGCTCGAGCGCGAGGTCACCTCGGAGCGCAACACGGTGCTCAACCACGACACCCAGGAAGCGACGCCCGCCGGCGACCGCGGCGCGTCACTCGCCCTCGATTGACCCGAGCTTGGGAAGTTAGTCGGAACTATTCCGACCTTCTTCCCAACCGCCACCGCCACCGCCAGCGGCCCCCCCGGCGCCACCGGCGCGCCCCCGCAGCGCCCGCCACAGCTTCTCGGCCGTGAACGGCGGATCGGGCGCGTCCCCTCCGAGCGCGTCGGCCACAGCGTTCGCGATCGCCGCCGGAGTCCCAATCGCGCCGCCCTCGCCGATTCCCTTGGCTCCGAGCGGATTCAGCGGCGACGGCGTCTGCACGAAGTCGGAGGCGATCGGCGGCACCTCGACGGCGCTCGGCAGGCCGTACTCGACGAACGACGCGTTTCTCAGCTGACCATCGGCGTCGTACACGGCCTCCTCCGTGAGGACCGCCCCCAGTCCCTGGACCGCGCCCCCCACCACCTGACCCTCGGCCAGCAGCGGGTTGATAATCGTGCCCGCGTCGTCGACCGCCGCAAGCCGTCGGACCTTCAACGCGCCGGTCTCGCGCTCGATCTCGACCACCGCCGCGTAAGCGCCAGAGCCGAACACGAGGTCGGACTCGAACCGCGCCTCCGCCTCCAGGCCCGCGGCAGCCTCGACCCACGAGACGGTGCGGCCGCGCGCGGCCCACTCCCGCCCCACGCGGCTGACCTCCTCGGCCCGGCAGTCCAGCAGCCGCGCGGCCTCGCGTCTGGCGGACTCGAGGATCCGCTCGCTCGCCTGCGCGAGCGCCGAGCCGCCCATGGCCACCGAGCGGCTGGCGTACGTCCCGACGCCCGGAATCTCGCCGAACCGAAGCTCGACGTCGTCGGGATCGATCCCCAAGCGGTCCGCCACGATCTGCGCAAACGTCGTCTCGTGTCCCTGGCCGTGTGGGCACGATCCACTTCGGGCGATGACGCGGCCGTCGCCGCCAACGGACACGCGCGCGCTCTCCCAGTTGCCGCCCGCACGTTCCACATACATGGCCACCCCAGTCCCGAGAAGCGGTCCGCGCTCGGGCTGCACCAGCTCGAGCGCCCGATCGAGGCACCGCTCATAGTCGCCCGAGTCGTACGTCCAGCCCAGCGCGCTCCGGTGCGGGAAGGAGCGGATCAGGTTGCGCCGGCGAAGCTCGGCCGGGTCGAGCCCGAGCTCGCGCGCCGCGTGGTCGACGGTCAGCTCGAGCAGGTAGGCGCCCTCGGGGCGGCCGGCGCCGCGGTATGGACCGGTCGGCACCTTGTCAGTGCGCGCTCCGCGCACGGAGACCGTCGCGACGGGGATGTCGTAGCAGCCGGTCATCAGCATCGCGGTGGTGTGCGGCGGGATCGCGGTGGTCGGCAGGAGGTACGCCCCCAGGTCGGCCAGGATCGAGGCGCGCAGCGCAAGGATCCGCCCGCCGGCATCCAGCGCGAGCTCGACCGACGCCTCGACTCCCCGGCCCTGGTAGGCGCCCAGGAAGTTCTCCACCCGGTCCTCGACCCACTTGAGCGGCCGGCCCAGCTCCATCGCGGCAAGCGCGACGGTCACCGCTTCGACCGCGAGCACGCCCTTGCTGCCGAAGGCGCCACCCACATCGGGGATCACCACACGGGTTCGCTCCGGCGGGCGGTCCAGGGCGTGAGCGAGCTGGGACAGCGGCCGGTGGGGATCCTGGGCCGAGGCCCAGACCGTGAGCAGGTCGCCGGCGTCGTCGTAGGCGGCGAGGACGCCGCGCGGCTCGATCGGTGCCGCCACCAACCGTGGGATGCGATGCCGGGCCTTCACCCGATGCGCCGCGGCGGCCAGCGCGCCATCCACGTCGCCGACGCTGCGCTCCCAGCGCATCAGCGTCTCCGGAGCTTCGCCCGGGTCGACGACCGCCCGCAGCGGCTCATACTCGACCTCAACGAGCTCTGCCGCATCCACCGCCTGCGCCCGCGACTCCGCCACCACCGCCGCGACGGGTTGGCCGGCGTAGCGGACCTCGTCCGCGGCCAGGATCGGATGCGCCTCGTCGGCCACCTCGGCGCCGTCCGGCGCGGTCACCCGCATCGGCCGCGCCCGGCCAGTCAGATCCGCGGCGGTGAACACGCGCAAAAGACCGGGAGCGCTCGACGGGGCGCGCACGCCGACGATCGACGCCCGTGCGTGATAGCTGCGGACGAACACCACGTGGGCTAATCCCGGCGGCGCGAGATCGTCGACATAGCGGCCCGCCCCGCGCATGAGCGGGAGATCCTCGCGCCGCCGCAGCGGCTGGCCGATCATCGAACCGACGCGAGCTGCTCAGCCATCCAGTCCGCCACGAGCGGGCGGTACCGGTACGGAAGGTTGCTGCACGCGTGCGTGCCCAGCTCGTACAGCACGAATGTCCCGTTGGGGGCCTCGCGCGCTATCCGCTCGGTCTGGCGCCACGGGATGATCCGGTCAAGGCCGCCGGTGACGAACAGGGCCGGTTGCTCGAGCGCTCCCAGGACGCCCGTTAGATCGAGCGCGTGCGCGCGCTCGCGGCCCTCGCGCTCGTCGCGCGCGCCCGATTTCACCGTGAACGCCTCGCGGGTGAGCGGCGGGAGGTCGTCCCACACCTCGCCGAAGTTGTAGGAGCCGCTGATGCCCGCCACCGCGCGGATCCGCGGCTCGAACGCCGCCGCCCGCGGCGCGTAGTAGCCGCCGAGGCTGACCCCCGCCGCGCCCACGCGGTCTAGGTCGACGTCGGTACGCGCACCCAGCGGGTCGAGCATCGCCGCCACCGCGACCTCGTAGTCGTGCCGGATCGGCAGCCTGAACCCGGCCTCCCCCTGCCCGGGCCCGTCCATCGACAGCGTCGCCATCCCGCGGGCCAGGAACGCGTTCTCCCAGTGGAAGAACTCCTCCTTGGTCGAGTCGAGGCCCGGGATGAGGACGACCAGCGGCGGCGGAAAGACCCCGACGCCGGGCCGCCGCAGGTTGCCTGCGAGGCCGCCACCGCCGAGCGGCGCCTCGATCCGCTCCGCGGTCGGGTCCAGATACGCGTGGGCCTTGGCCATCGCCGCGATCGAACGCTCGGTCGCGGCGCGGTGCGCGTCCGCGTCGAGCATCCACACGAACTTGCCGAAGTGCTGGCAGACCGCGGCGTGCAGGTAAGCCTCCCCAGCGCTTCGCTCCCGCCCGGCGGCCTCGGCATCGGCGGCGAGCTCGAGGTGCTCCTCGGAGAGCGCCGTCCACGCGTCGAGCCAGTCATCCCAGCGCTCGATCCGCCCGGTCGTCCGGACGAAGTCGTTGTAATCAACGCCCGCGGTGATTATGCGGGGCGCCCAGTGGTCGATCGCGGCCTGGACGCGCGCGTCGGGCATCAGCTCGCGGGCGTGCTCGTCACCGCGCCGCCCAGGTAGAGAGAGCCGATCTCCGGGTGCTCGAGGATCTCGCGGCCGGTGCCGGTGAGACGCACCGTGCCGTTCTCGAGCACGAGGCCGCGCGTGCTCAATCGCAGCCCGGCGCGAGCGTTCTGCTCGACCAGGAGGATCGTCCGCCCCTGCTGATTCATCAGCCGGATCATCCGAAACACGGTCTTGCGCGTGGGTGGGTCAAGCCCGATCGACGGCTCGTCGAGGACGATCAGCGCCGGGTCGAGCATCAGGCTGCGCGCGAGCTCGACCAGTCGCTGCTGGCCGCCGGACAGGCTGCCAGCCTTGTCGTGCGCGCGCTCGCGCACGAGCGGAAACATGTCCTCGACCTCGCCGAGACGCCGGCGCACGATTCCCGCGTCGCGCACCGTGTACGCCCCCATCTCGACGTTCTCGCGCACGGTCATCTCTCCAAACAGGCTGTGCGCCTGCGGGACGAGCACGATTCCCCTGGCCAGCACCTGGCGCGGCGCCAGGCCGACCAGCGACTCACCGCGAAACGCGATCGCTCCCTTTCGGGGACGCAGGACGCCGCTGATCGTGGCCAGCAGCGTCGACTTGCCGGCGCCGTTGGGACCGACGATGCACATGATCTCGTGCTCTGAGACCGTGAACGAGACCGCCTTGAGAATGTCGCCGCCGCCGTAGCCGGCGGTGACGCCGTCGAGCGCGAGGATCACCTCGCCCCGGGGAGCGCCCCCGTTCCCACTCGAGCCCTCAGAAGTCATCGTCGTCGTCATCGTCGCCTCCGCCGAGGTAGGCGTCCAGCACCGCCGGGTTGGCGCGCACCTGGTCGGGCGTGCCGTTGACGAGCGTCCGCCCCTGGTGGAGCACGGTCACCTCGTGGCACAACCCCATCACGAACTCCATGTTGTGCTCGACGACCAGAAACGTCTTGCCGGCGCGGTTCAGCTCGCGGATGCGTTCGGACAGCTGCGAAATCAGCGTCGGATTGACGCCCGCGGTCGGCTCGTCGAGCAGCAGCACGGCCGGGTCGGCGACCAGCAGCGATGCCAACTCGAGCAGCTTGCGCTGTCCGTAGGACAGGTTGCCGGCCGGGCTCGAGGCGAGCCCCGCGAGCCCCACGAAATCGAGCATCTCGAGCGCCCGTTGACGCTCGGCGGCGGAGCCCGCGCGACGCGCCACGCTGCGCAGCCAACCCTCGTGCCGCTGGGTGGCCACGAGGATGTTCTCGAGCACGGTCATCCGGAAGAACAGCCTCGTGATCTGAAACGTGCGGCCGACGCCGAGCCCGAACACCTTCTCGGGGGTGGCCCCGGTGATCGCGTCGCCGTCGAAGCGGACCTCGCCCTCGCTGCACCGCTCGTACCCGGTCATGATGTTGAACAGCGTGGTCTTGCCCGACCCGTTGGGCCCGATCAGGCCCGCGATCGACCCCTTCGGCACCGACAGCGAGCACTCGGCCAGCGCCTGCAGGCCGCCGAACGACTTGGACACGCCCTCGGCCTCGAGCAGCGCGCTCATCGCGCCCCCGCCGCCTTGACGACGTCGGCCGACCGGCCCGCATCCCCCTCCTCGCGCGCCCGGTCCTGCACCGCGCCCCGCGTCCGCCACCGGTTGATCAGATCCTCCGCGCTCGGGATCACGCCGCGCGGCAGCAACAGGATGACCGCCAGGAACAGGCCGCCGTAGATGATCAGATACACCTGGCTCGCGCCCGACTGCACCGTGAAGTACTGCTGGAGCGACTCGAGCACGAGCGCCCCAAGCAGCGGTCCGAACACGGTCCCGAGCCCGCCGATGAACGCCATCAGCGCGACCGACAGATCGAACAGCGGGTCGAACGCGAACTGGGGGAAGATCTGACCGAGGAAATACGCGTAGATCCCACCGACCATTCCGACCGGGATCGCTGAGATGACGAACGCGCTGAGCTTGACGCGGGCCACGCGGACGCCGAGGCCCCGAGCGCGCTCCTCGTCGTCGCGGATCGAGAACAATTGCAGCCCGAAGCGCGAGCGGCGGACCAGCCACGACAAGGCAACGGTCGCGACCAGCACGATCGCGGTCACGTAGTAGAAGTGGTCGTTGTAGGCGACGGCCGACCACAGCGGGGTCGGCGGCTGCAGGCCCGAGGTTCCCCCGGTGAAGCCGAAGTTCGACGCCGCCAGCTGGAAGATGAACATGAACGCGATCGTGATCACCACAAACGTGTGGCGGCGGGCGCGCAGCGCGATCAAGCCGGTCGGGATCGCGACCAGGCCGGCGATGATGCCGGCGACCGGCACGAGCGCGAAGATGCCCCATCCCGCGGCGAACCCGAGGTGGTTGGCGAGCAGCGTCAGCGCGTAGGCGCCGACCCCGAAGTAGACCGCGTGGCCGAGCGCGATGTAGCCCGAGTAGCCCGAGAACATGTTCCACGCGCTCGCGGCGACCATGTAGATCAGCGTGAACTCGGCGATCGACGTGTCCGTCGGGTTCGAGAACACGACCGGGAACAGGCCAAGGATCGCGATCCCGATCGCGACCAGCAGCAAGCGTGCCGGGAGGCGCGCCGTCACGCGACCCGGCCCCGCGGCGTCATTGCGCCCGGACCGCCGCCTTGCCGAACAGCCCGTTCGGCATGAACGAGAGCACGACGATCAGCGACGCGTAGTAGACGAGCGTCGCCCACACCGGCGACCACACGACCGCGACCACGTCCTCGAGCGTGACCATGAAGATCGCCGCGATCAGCGCGCCGCCGATGCTGCCCAGGCCGGCCAGGACCACGATCGAGAGCAGACGCGAGATCAGGTCGTAGCCGCTGCTCGGGGTGAACGAGTTGGTGGCGCCGAACACCATCCCGCCGGCTGCCGTCACGGACACGCCGATCCCGACCGACACCGCGCGCACGCGGTTGACGTTGATCCCGATCAACTCCGCCGCCGCGCGATTCTGCAGTGACCCTCTCACCCCACGTCCGAAGTGGGTCCGGTACAGGATGTAGTAAAGGACGCCTATCAGTGCGATCGCGAGCAGGAAGCCGAACACGTAGATGTACGGCAGGTAGAACCCGAGTATGTGGAACGTGCTGTTCACATACGAGGCGTTGAGCTGCAGGTAGTCGACACCGAAGATGACACTGAGCACACCTTCGATGATGATCGCCACCGCGTAGGTGACCAGGATCGACATAGCCGTCCGGTCCTGGTCTCGGAGCCGGCGCATGAACGCCCACTCGATGAACACGCCGAGCACGAAGAACGCCGGGATCGTGATGATCAGGCCGGCGAACAGGTCGATTCCGAGGTGAACGGAGAGGACGTAGCTCATGTAGGCGCCGAGCACGATCAGGGCGCCCTGGGCGATGTTGATGATGTCCATCACCCCGAAGATGAGCGTCAGTCCCGCCGCCATCAGGGCATAGACGCCTCCCGTCAGGATTCCGTCGATGACCGCCTTGGCTAACGACGAAGCGTTCACGATCCCCAGTTTGGCTTCGGGTATTCGGCCGGCTTGGAGCCGGTCGCGCCGACCGGGAGCACCTGCTCGAGCACGGCCTTCTGCCACTGGAAGGCGAACGCCGCGGCGGCGCCGTTCTCACCGAGCGAGTCGAACTTCACCGGCCCCTGGACGCTGTTCAGGGTCACCCCGCTGTGCAGGTAGGCGATGATCTTCGAGTTATCGAGGCTGTGCGTGGCGTTGACCGCCTGGGCGACGACCTGGCCGACCGAATACGCCTCGGCGACGTCGGCGTTCACATCGGACGGAGTGCCTCCGTACTTCGCAACGTACTCGCTGACCATCTTCTGGCTGGCGGCGTTCGGGTATCCCGGGAACCACCCGTTCGGGACCATCACGCCCTCGGCGTTCGACGCTCCGCCGATCGCCTGCAGGAACGCGGCCCCCTGGTCGGGACCGGCCGTCGCGATGAACGCCTTGGGGTTGTAGTGCTGCTGGATGAATGTGTGGATGAACGCCGACACCGTCGGCACGTCGACGGACCCGAGCAGGAATGCCTGGGCATTGGTGCTCGCGACCGCGGTCGCGATCGGCGTGTAGTCGGTGACTTCTGCCGGGAACACCTTGTTGTAGAGGATCTTGATCCCAGCGTTCTGGAGGATCTTGACCGCGGCCGGGAACTGCGGCTGGGTGAACGGGTCGTCGCTGGTCGCGACCGCCGCGGTCTTCGGCCGCTGCGAGGCGGGCAGCGTCGCGAGCCAGTGCGCGAACGGGATGAGGTTGTCTACCACCGGGAGGCTGACGTCGAAGATGTTCTTCAGGCCGTTGCCGAATGCCGCCGGCGCCCCGCCGGCGCCCTCGACGAACGCGTACCCATAGCGGTTGACGACCTTCGACGAGGGCACGGTCAGCAGCGTCGAGAACGGACCGAACACGAGTTGGTCGTGGTCGGAGGAGATCAGCTTCGTGTAGTTCGTGACAACCTGGGCCGGGCTCGATGCGTCCGAGATGATGTCGAGCTTGACCGGGCGGCCCATCAGGCCGCCGGCGGCGTTGATGTCGTTAGCCCACAGCTGGTAGCCCTTCTCGAACGCCTGGCCGTCGGACGCGAAGTCCCCGGACAGCGACAGCGACGCGCCGATCGTGATCGGCGTCTTGTTGCTCGAGCTGCTCGTCGCCGAGCCCGACGCGGACGTCGGGCTCGTATTCGAGCTCGCGCTGCTCGCGCTCGAGGAGCTGCCGGAGCCTCCACATCCGGCGAGGAATGCGGCAACCGCGGCCACGGCCGCAACGATCAAAGCCCTTCGCCTCGACCTTGTCATCTGGACCTTCTCCTCCCAGCGGTGAGTACGTCGACTTGCGGACACCGAACGCGTGCGCAGCACTGCTGCAACCGCCCTCGTGCAGTTCCACCAACGGACTGCAAACGTTTGCTGCAATCGTGTGCGACGTTATCGTCGTGACTGTGAGGTGTCAAGGGAAGACATGCCCGAGATCTGCTTTATCGGGCGGCGGCGAGGCCGTCGATCCGCGGATCACGAGCTCCGGGGCGAGCAGCAGCTGGCGCGCCGGCGCGCCGTCGTGCTGAAGCTGCTCGAGCATCAGGTGTGCAGCGGTCGAGCCGAGCTCGTAGTGCGGGACCCGGACCGTGGTGAGCGCCGGTTGGAACCGGTCCACGAACGGCATGTCGTTGTAGCCGACGATCGACACGTCATCCGGACAGCGCAGCTGACGCGCTTCGAGCGCGTCGTAGCAGCCAAGCGCGAGCAGGTCGTTGCCGGCCACGATCGCGGTGAAGTCGCGCCGGCGGTCGAGCAGCTCGCCGCAGCAGCGCGCGCCTTCGCGCTCGGTGAACATGTTGCTGAACACGACCAGCCCGCGATCGAGCTCGAGCCCGGACTCATGCATCGCATCGACGAACCCCTGGTGGCGCGACCACCCCGTATACAGCGACTGCGATCCCGCCAGGTGGGCGATCCGCCGATGGCCGAGCCCCACCAGGTGCTCGACGGCCAGGCGGATGCCCTCGTGGTCGTCGCCGGTGACGGCCGGGAGCGCGTCGCTGTCCACGCGCCGGTTGACGAGCACGACCTTGGCGCCGAGCGCCACCGCGTCGGCGAGCAACCAGTGGTCGCGCGTCGCCGTCGCCGCGATAAAACCGTCCACCTGCCGCGCGTTCATCGCCTCGAACGCCACCCGCTCGCGCTCGGGGTCGTTGTCGGTGTTCGCGATCAACGGCGTGTAGCCGCCGTCGCGCAGCCCATCCTCGATCCCGCGTACCACTGCGGCGAACAGCGGATTCATCAGGTCGGGGACCAGCACCCCGATCGTGTTCGACCGGTTGGTCCGCAGGCCCCGGGCGATCGGATTCGGGCGGTAGCCGAGCTCCTTGGCCGCGTCGAGCACGCGCTGCGCGGTCCGCTCGTTGACGAGCCCGCGAGTCTCCGGGTTGAGCGCGCGCGACACCGTGCCCGGATGCACACCGGCGACGCGCGCCACGTCCCGAAGCGTGATCGGTCCGCCGAGGCTCAGCTTGCTCGACGCCATGGCAGAGGCATTATGCACACGTTTGCAACCCTCGCTTCGGGCTGCGTCGCGCTTACGCGTTCAGCCCGCCGGGAGGGGGCGGGAGCGCCCCGCCCCCATGCGGCGCCTGGGGGAGCGGATGAACCTCGCCGTGGGCGAACGCCGGCGCCCGACCGTAGGGTTGGTGAGGCGGCGGGTACTGAGGCGCCGGCGGGATCGAGCACTTCATCGGCCCGCCCGGCTCGACCGTGATCGGCTCGCCGTGGTGGATGATCTCGAGGGATTCCCCGTCGAGCAGCTCGTACGTCGCCTGGTCGTGCCCGACGTCGACCCGGAGCCGGCGGCCCCGGTACAGCAGTCCGAAGCGCAGGTGGGTCAGCCGCGACGGCAGGCGGGGGGCGAACGCCAGCGTCTTTCCGGAGTCGCGCATGCCGCCGAAGCCGCCGACGATCGCATGCCACACGCCCGACAGCGAGGCCAGGTGCACGCCGTCGCGGGTGTTGGAGGCCAGGTCCCGCAGGTCGATGAAGGCGGTCTCGGCGAGGTAGTCGAAGGCAAGCTCGAGATGGCCCACCTCCGCCGCGACGACCGCCTGGATCGGCGCCGACAGCGACGAGTCGCGCACGGTGACGCTCTCGTAGTAGGCGAAGTCCCGCGCCTTCTGGTCCTCGGTCCAGCGGTTGCCGCACAGGTAGATCGCGAACACCAGGTCGGCCTGCTTGATCACCTGGCTCGAGTAGAGCATGTAGTTGTGGTGGTGTAGCAACAGCGGGTATTGATCGGGCGGGGTGTCGGCGAAGTCCCACTTGCGAAGGCGGGTGAAGCCGTTGCACTGCTGGGTGATCTGCGCATCGCGGTCATACGGCACGACGATCGCGGCGGCGGCGTCGCGCCAGCTCGCGATCTCCTCGTCGTCGACGCCGAGCTCATCGGCGCGCCCGGGATGGCGGACGGCCAGGTCGGCGGCCACGGCCATGTTCCGGGCGGCCATGACGTTCGTGAAGACGTTGTTGTCGACGATCGCGGTGTACTCGTCCGGTCCCGTGACGCGGTCGATCCGGAAGCCACCCTGGGCGTCGTGGTGACCCAGAGAGCGCCACAGCCTGGCGGTCTCGACCAAAAGCTCCAGCCCGGGGCCCTGCTCGAAGTCCTCATCGCCGGTCGCGGCGATGTACCGGCGAACCGCGTCGGCGACGTCGGCGTTGATGTGGAACGCGGCCGTGCCCGCCGGCCAGTAACCCGAGCATTCCTGACCGCGGATCGTCCGCCACGGGAACGTCACCCCCTTGAGCCCGAGCTCCTGGGCCCGAGCCGCGGCGAGGTCCATCGTGGCGTGACGCCAGCCGATCGCATCGCGCGCAGCGCGCGGGTCGACGTACGTGAGCACCGGCAGCGTGTACGCGTCCATGTCCCAGAACGTGTGGCCGTCGTAGCCGCTGCCGGTCAGGCCCTTGGCCGGGATCGCTCGCATCTCGGCTCGGGCGGCGGCCTGGACGACGTGGAACAGCGCGAACCGGACCGCCTGCTGAAGGGCGGCGTCGCCGTCGACCTGGATGTCCGCCCGATCCCAGATCCCAGCGAGGTACTCGCGCTGCTCTTTCAACAGGCCTTCCCAGCCGGTTCGGCGGGCCGCGGCGAGCGCCAGGTGGACCTGGTCGCGCAGCGAGGGCAGCGATCGCTGGCTCGACCAGCCATAGCTGAGGAACTTGACGACCCGCAGCTTCTCGCCGGGCTTGAGCTCAGTGCTCACGGTCAAGCGGCCGAGGTCGGGCTGGCTCTCGGCGGCGGTCACGGTGCCCTCGGGGCCCTCCACCAGGTGATCCATCCCGGCGGCCATCCGCAGTCCGCTCGCGCGCGTACGGTGGACGAGGCTGACGCGCAGGCCGTTGTGGGCATTGTCCTCCGCGATCAGCGGCGCCGCCAGCGCGGCGGCCGCGCGCGGGTCGTTCGATTCGGCGGGGACGGGCTCGTTCGCCACCAGCTCGGACTGGACGCCAATGCGCGCGGGGGCGCCGAGTGGCTCGACCTCGTACAGGATCGCGGCGATCGACCGCTGCACGAACGACACCATCCGGGTCGAGCGAACGTGGACACCCTGACCGGCCGGCGAGATCCACTCGGCCTCGCGGCGCAGAACGCCGTAGCGGAGGTCGAGCGTCCGCTGATGGCGGACGAGCTTGCCGTAGCGGACGTCGAACGGCTCGTCGTCGACCAACAGCCGGAACACCTTGCCGTTGGTGACGTTGATCATCGTCTGGCCGGCCTCGGGGTTGCCGTAGGCCAACTCGGCGTACGGCAGCGGCCGGACCTCGTAGAAGCTGTTCAGGAAGGTGCCCGGCGCCCCGGCGGGCTCGCCCTCGTCGAGGTTCCCTCGCAGGCCGATGTGTCCGTTGGACAGAGCGAAGATCGACTCGGTCTCGGCGAGCAGGTCGAGATGGAGCTCGTGCTCACACACCGCCCACGGCTCGACCGAGAACACGTCGGCGTCGATCACGGCCGGTCCAGCAGCTCCGATAGGTCCTCCACGACGACGTCTGCCCCATGCGCGTGCAGCGCTCGAGCATGGTCGGTGCGATCGACCCCGACGACCCAGCTGAAGTGCCCCGCGTGGCCTGCAGCGACGCCGGCCTCCGCGTCCTCGAACACCGCCCCCTGGGCGGGTTCGACACCGAGCTCGCGGGCGGCCGCCAGGTACGTGTCCGGCGCCGGCTTGCCGGCGAGGTGCTCCCGCGTGGCGACGATCCCGTCGATCCGTACCTCGAACAGGTTCTCGATGCCGGCGGCCTCGAGCACGTCCTTGCAGTTCTCGCTCGACGACACCACCGCGCGGCGTAGCCCGCGGTCCCGTGCCGCCTCGACGAACCGGACCGAGCCCTCGTACGGCTCGACGCCCTCGTCGCGGATCAACTTCAGCACGAGCTCGTTCTTGCGCAGCCCGAGCCCGTAGATCGTCTCGTCATCGGGGGTGTCGGTCGACGAGCCCTCGGGCAGGTCGATGTTTCGCGACTGCAGGAACGAGCGCACGCCGTCCCTGCGCGGCTTGCCGTCGACGTACGTGTCGTAGTCGTCGGGCAGCGCGAACTCGCGGAACGGCTCGCCGTCCCGGTCGGCACGCTCGCGCAGGTACGCGTCGAACATCTGCTTCCACGCCTTGGCGTGGACCTTGGCCGTCTGCGTCAGGACGCCGTCGAGGTCGAACAGGCAGGCCGTGACGCCGTTGGGGAGGCCGAGCATCGCCGGAAGCTTGCCGTAAGCCCCGCGTCCGAGGCAAGCGGCGTTCGAGAGTTTGCAAACGCGTGTCGCGGACGGGCACCGTGCGGGCACGTCAGGACACGGCGGCTGCGCCGGCGCGCCGGCGCTCGCTCTCGGCGCTGACGTTGTCCTCCGAGACGTCGCCGTCGGCGAGGATCGCGTGTCCGAGCAGCGCGTCGAGCTCCGCGTGCAGGCTCGCGCTGTGGGTCACACGGAAGTCCGGGCCGAGCTTCAGCCGCCGGTCGCCGATCGATGTGGTGAGCTCGATCACGACCTCACTCTCGCCTGGGAAGCCCGCGAGCACGTCTTTGAGCTCACCGAGCACCGACGCGGCCAGCGCGGTCGCGTCGAGCCGCAGCCGAAGCGCGCTCGGCGCGATCGCACGCTTTGACTCCTGCTCCTCGGCCTCGGTCACCTCCTCGGCGGTGGGCCGAAAGGGCTCGATCTGCTGGGCGACGATGCACGTCTTGTCACCATCCTTGTGGTCGACGCGGCCACGGACGAGCACGATCGAGTCGGTGGCGAGCACGTCGGCGTCGGCCGGCAGCGCATTCCCGAACACGAGCAGTTCGACCGACCCCTCGAGGTCGTCGAGCGTCGCGAACATCATCGGGTCACCCTTCTTGGTCCGGATCTTCTTGGTCTCGGTGACCATGCCACCGACCAGCACCCAGTCGCCGTCGCGCCGATCGGCGAGATCGGACAGGGGGCAGTCGGCGCGGGCGCGCAGCGCGGCCCTGACTTCCTTCAGCGGGTGGGCGGAGATGAACAGCCCGATCGACTCCTTCTCGGCCGCGAGCAACTCGGCGCGCTCGAACTCGATCGCGGGGATCGGGGCGTGGCTCGGCGTCACGAAGCCGCCGCCGTCGCCGGCGCCGGCCGGGTCGTCGAAGCCGAGGTCAAAGATCGAGCCCT
Source organism: uncultured Solirubrobacterales bacterium (assembly GCA_963701945.1). Classification (GTDB taxonomy): domain Bacteria; phylum Actinomycetota; class Thermoleophilia; order Solirubrobacterales; family Solirubrobacteraceae; genus Palsa-465. The sequence goes on from CAVPBV010000014.1 coordinate 109,031, forward strand.
GGCCGATCACTGCGTCCTGTTGCGCCTTCTGGCCCGCTCCCTGGGCCTGCTCGAGCATCATCAGCATGCCCTTGCGGGTGGCGCCGGTCGACCCGAATGCGCCACACTTGATCAGCGCCTCGATCGCCTTCTTGTTGACCGCCCGGCTGTCCACGCGCGAGCAGAAGTCGAACAGGTTCAGGAACGGCATGGCTGTGGGAGTTCGGTGGGTGGGATCCGCATCGCCGTAGTCGCCTCGGGCCCGCTTGATCGCCTCGACCGCGGCGTACCCGACGCCCTTGACCGCGTCGAGGCCAAACCGGATGTTGCCGTCGACGACGACGAACTCGTGGTCGGAGAGGTTCACGTCGGGCGGGAGGATCGAGATCCCCATCTGCTCGGCCTGGGAGACGAAGAACGGAACCTTGTCTTTGGTGTCCATCACCGATGAGATCAGAGCTGCCATGTACTCGGCCGGGTAGGTGGCCTTGAGCCACGCGGTCCGGTAGGCGATCAGCGCGTAGCAGGCGGCGTGGGAGCGGTTGAACGAGTAGTCGGCCGACCGCTCGTTGGTCGTCCACAGCCACTCGATCACCTGCGCGCTCGTGCCCGAGGCCTGGCAACCGGCGACGAACTCCGGCTTCAGCTTGGCCATTGCCTCGCGGTTCTTCTTGCCGATCGCCTTGCGCAGGTCGTCGGCCTTCGCGCCGCTGAACCCGGCGATGTCCTTGGCGATCTGCATCGCCTGCTCCTGGTAGAGGATCACGCCCTTGGTGGCCTCGAGGATCGGGCGCAGCCGGTCGTCGGGATAGGAGATCAGCTCGGGGTGATGCTTGCCGCGGGCGTACGTCGGGATCTGGTCCATCGCGCCCGGCCGGTACAGCGCGTTGAGCGCCACGAGGTCGTCGAACTCGTCCGGCTTGACCTTCTTGAGCGCCTCGCGCATGCCCTCGGACTCGAACTGGAACACGCCGACCGAGTCGCCCCGGGCCATCATCTCGTAGGTGGGCGGATGCTCGAGCGACAGCGTCGCCATGTCGGGCCGCTCACCGGTTGAGCGCTCGATGATGTCGAGCGCATCCTCGATCACGTCGAGGTTGCGGAGCCCGAGGAAGTCCATCTTGAGCAATCCGATCTGCTCGACCGGCTTCATCGTGAACTGGGTCACGGTCCGGAACACCCGCTCGCCGTTCTCGTCCGAGCCGGCGTCGGCGATCTGGAGCGGCACGATGTCGGTCAGCGGACGATCCGCAATCACGACCGCGGCGGCGTGGATCGAGGAGTTCCGCACGATCCCCTCGAGGCCCTGGGCCACCTCGACGATCTGCTTGGCGATCGGGTCCCGGTCGACCTCGGCGCGCAGCGGCTGCCCCGGCTTGAGGCAGTCCTCGAAGCTCGGCGGACGGCCCATGATCGGGTCGGGGATCAGCTTGGCCAGGCGATCGCCGGCGCCGTAGTCGAGGCCGAGCACCCGCGCCGCGTCCCGCGTCGCCGCGCGCGGGAACATCTTGCCGAACGTGACGATCTGCGCCACCGACTCCTTGCCGTACTTGTCGGTCACGTACCGGATCACGCGCTCACGGCCGCGGACCGAGAAGTCGATGTCGATATCCGGCATCGACACGCGCTCGGGATTCAGGAAGCGCTCGAACAGCAGGCCGTAGCGGAGCGGGTCGACGTCGGTGATCTGGAGCGAATACGCGACCAGCGACCCGGCGGCCGAGCCGCGGCCCGGGCCGACCGCGATCCCCGAGTCCTTGGCGTACTTGACGAAGTCCCACACGATCAGGAAGTAGCCGGAGAAGCCCATCCGCTCGATCACGTCGAGCTCGTAGTCCGCGCGCTCGAGCGCCTCCGCCGGCGGCGGGTCGCCGTAGCGCTCGGCAAGGCCCTCGAGCACGAGCGAGCGCAGGTACGCGCCTTCGCTGGCGCCGGTCGGCGTCGGGTAGCGCGGGATCAGCTGACGCCCGAGCTCCAGCTCGACATCGCAGCGCTCGGCGATCTCGAGCGTGGTCGCGAGCGCCTCGGGCCACTCCGCGAACGAATGCGCCATCTCGTCGCTGGAGCGCAGGTAGAACTCGTTGGTGTCGAAGCTGATCTTGGGCTGGTCAAGCGTCGACTTCGTCTGCACGCACAGCAACGCCGCGTGGTGGCTGTAGTCCTCGCGGCGAAGGTAGTGGACGTCGCCGGTTCCCACCAGCGGCCGGCCGAGCTCGCGCGCGATCTTGACGATCCCCTCGTTGGCCTGATCCTGCGCGGCAAGGCCGTTCTTCTGGACCTCGAAGTACACGTTGTCGGCGCCGAACGCCTGGATCAGCTCATCCGCGTGGGCCCGCGCCTGCGCCGGCCGACCGTCGAGCAGGTGCTGGCAGAAGCGCGACTGCAGGCATCCGGTGAGCACGATCACGCCCTCGGCGTGGGCCGCGAGCTGCGGGAGGTCGACCGAGGGCTTGCCGCGCTGGTAGCCCTCGAGGAACCCGGCCGAGCACAGCTTGACCAGGTTGCGGTAGCCGACCGGCGTCGCCGCCAGCAACGTCAGGTGGAAGCGGTCGAGCCGGCCGGGGGCGCGCCGCTCGTGGTCGTCGACCACGTACGCCTCGCACCCGAGGATCGGCTTGATGTTCTGCCTCCGGGCAGCGGTGAAAAGCTCGACCGATCCATTCATCACACCATGGTCGGTGAGCCCAAGGGCCGGCTGATCGAACGCGGCGGCCCGCTCGACCAGGGCCTCGATCTTGCACGCACCGTCGAGCAACGAGTACTCGGAGTGGACGTGCAGATGCGCGCAGGTAGGAGTCATTCCAGGTCTTGGGGTCAGCGCCGAAGCGCTCTTTTACGAGCATAGGCATCGACGCGGACACCAGCGGTCCCCGCCGAATGGATCAGCCGCACTGTGCGCGATCGAGCCACTGACGCACCAGGGCGAGCGGCCGCTCGTCGCCCTCGAGCACGAATCGGGCGCCTGATTCGCTGGCGAGAACGCCCAGAAGGTCCTCGCCGGGGCACACGATCACCGCCGCCACGGGCCCATGGGGAGGCTCGGCCGTGGCGAGCGGGGGCCTGCCGCCGAGGACGTGGAGATAGGCGTCCGGCGCGGGCGCCGGCGCTTCGCGGTGGCCGATCGTGAAGCGCTCCCCCGCGGTCCACTCGGGCTCGATCATCAGCGCCGCGACGGTCAGCGCAAGCACCGGATCGAGCCGCACGCCCGCGGCTCCGAGTTGGCTGAGCGTGAGCGGTGCGTCGATCAGGTGCTCGAGTGCGGGGAACCGGCTGCGGTCCCCGCGGATCCGCGCCACCCGATGGCGCCCCGGCAGCCACCCGATCCGCCGGCGCAGCGGGCCCGCGGTCAGCAGCCGGGCGATGCTCGCGAGATCGCCGACAAGCTCGAAGTCGACCTCGGACATCGGCCGCGGCTCGTCGCCGACCTCGACGTGGACGGCGGCGCTTCCGACCGTCACGCGGGCGCAGGCCAGGTCGCCGAGCACGAGGTCATACGCAACCGGCTGGGGGTCGGCGGCGCGCTGAGCGGGGAGCAGCGCCAGCAGCAGCCGCCCGGCTGCCGGGCCGTCGCGGACCGCCAGCGTCCGGAACGCCTTGCCAAGCCAGGGCTTCGCGCGGCGTCCGGATGGGGCGGGCTCGGCGGTCGCAGCCGGCGGCTCGGTAGCGGCCGCTGGCGCGGGGGCCCCCGGCGCGGGGTTCTCCGGCGCGGGCACCGGCGGGCGCGTTTCGCGAAGCCGGGTGAGCGCGGCGCTCAGCTTGTCGGCCTGGACCGCGCCGGACGGCCCGCGCCGTCCGGCGCTCAGTTTGTCGGCCTGGACCGCGCCGGACGGCGCGGGCGCTCGCGGGGTCTCGTCGGGAGACGACCCAGCACCGAGCCTGGCGAGTTCGGCGCGAACCTGGTCGATCGCCGCGTAGGCGCGCTCGTTCAGGAGCCGCTGGCGCTCGAGCTCGCGACGTGCGTGGGCGAGCTCGCTGCGGGCCCGGGCGACCTCGCCGCGGGCGTCCGCAACGTCATCGCGAGCGCCCGCGAGCTCGCGCTCGAGCGCCTGGGCGCGCCGTTCGCCGTCCTCGCGTGCCGCGTGGCGCTCGACCATCGCCGACTCGAGCGCCAGCGCCGACTGATCGGCCGCCCGCGGCGGCTTTGGCCGGGGTGTGGGCGCAAGCGCGCGCGCCGGCGCCGCCCCGGCGAGCTCGAACTCCGCCGCCAGCAACCGCGCGCGGCTGTTGTCGACGGGCGGCAGCGGCTCTGGCACCGGCTCGACCGCCACAACCGGCTCCGGCGCCACCGCCGACTCCCGCTCGACCGCCACCACCGGCTCCGGCGCGCGCTCGGCCAGCCGACGCTCGGCCGCCAGCCGCCCCGCCATCGCGGCGGCGGCCAAATGCTCGGCCTCGTCGACCGCCCGGCGCATCCGGGCGAGCTCGCGCTCGAGGTCGGCGACGTGCTCGTGGAGCACGCGGAGGTCGCGAGTCGCGGTACGCGTCTTCTCGGTCAACGCGTGCTCGACCTCGGTGCGCCGGGCCCGCTCGGAGTGGATGTTCTGCTGTGAGCCTCGAAGCTCTCGCTCGCGCTCGCGTATCACGTCGCGCAGCCGGTCGGACTCGTCGCGCGCCCGTCCCAGCTCGTCCTCGATCTCCCCGATCCGCTCCACCAGCCCGGCGACCGCCGCCTCAGCCTCGGCGGCGCGCCGTCGCGCGCTCTCGGCCGCGAGCTCCGAGCTGCGCAGCTGCCTGGCCTCGAGTAGCTCGGGCCCAGGACCCTCCCCGTCCCCGGCACCGGTCGGTTCGACCATCTCCCCCACCGGCAGCGGAACCATCACCGCCCCCAGTTGGAGGAACGTCTTGCCCGGAAGCTGCGGGGCGAGCTCCGCCGGGACCGTGAACGCCATCCTCCACGTGCCCGGCGCGGCGCCGGTCAAGGAGGGTGGCTCGGGCATCGCTACGAACCGCTGACGGACCGTCCCGGTCTCGACGACGAGCATCGCCTGGCCGCGGAGCTCCGGGCGCCGGCGGCGCCACCGCCCGGTGACTCGAACGGTCACGCTGCGCCCCCCTTCGGCCACGAGCTCCACCGCCTCGATCCCCAGGGCGGAAGGCAGATCGCTCATCGGCCGGGACGGTACGGCCGCGAGCGGACGTCAGGGCGCTACCTGCAAAACATGACAACGGAGCGCTCCGCCCCGGACCGCGTCATTCCGCGCATGTGGGGCATGCGCGCTCTGCCACGGTCCGCCGGAACAGCGTCGATTGTCAGGCTATGCAGGTGGCGCGCCCGGCCAACAGGCGTCAGTGAGAGGCAGCCCGCCGCTGTGCGGCGAAGAGCGCCCCGCCGGCAAGCGCTACGCCGGCGACGCCGGCCGCGAGCGCGGCCTTCGGTGGAGCCTCGGGCACGCGGCGGCGGAAATACCACTTCGTGCCCTGCCAGACCATGTATCCAAGAAGCTTGTAACCCATTACTAAGAGGGTTACCCGCAGCTCGGCGGCTCAATCGTCGGTCGGACCCTCCGACCCGTCCTCCCCGCCGTGGCGCAACCTCCACGCCATCCGCGACTGAAGCGACCACAACTCGATGAATCCCGGTGAGGCGGCCTGCGCGAACAGCCCGCCGGACTGCGCGAACGACGCCAGTTGCTCGTCGTAGACCGCGTTGGGCGAGGAGCGCGTGACCGCCCGTGCCGAGCCCTTGTACAGCTTGATCCCGATCGTGCCGGTGACCTGCGAGTTGGCCGCGTCCATGTAGGCGTCGAGATCGCCGCGGAGCGGATCCCACCACAGGCCGGCGTAGACCAGGTACGCCCACCGCTGGTCGAGCATCGGCTTGAGCTGGTTCTGGTGGATCGTGCCGACGAGCTTTTCGAGCTCCTGATGGGCGAGCAGCAGGATCGTCGCCGCCGGCACCTCGTAGATGTCGCGGACCTTGAGGCCGACGATCCGGTCCTCGATGTGGTCGACGATCCCGACCCCGTTGCGGGCGCCGATCTCCCCGGCGCGCTCGAGCAGCTCCACCAACGGCAACCGCGAGCCGTTGAGCCCCACCGGCACGCCGCGCTCGAACTCCACGGTGACGATCTCGGCGGAATCGGGAGCCTCTTCGGGGCGGGTGACGAGCTGGAACACGTCATCCTCGGGCGCGTGGTCTAGCTCCTCGATCCAGCGGCCCTCGCTCGACCGTCCCCACAGGTTGTCGTCGATCGAGTACGGCGCGACCTCGGTGCCGCCCTTGACCGGGATCCCGTGCTCCCGCGCGTACGCGACCTCCTCCTCGCGCCCCATCCTCCATCCCCGTACGGGGGCGATCACGCGAAGCTCCGGGCCGAGCGTCGCGACCGTCGCATCGATCCGCACCTGGTCGTTCCCCTTGCCCGTGCACCCATGCGCAATCGTGTCGCAACCGCTCGAGCGCGCGTACTTCACCGCGAGCTTGGCGATCAGCGGCCGCCCCAGCGCGGTGAACAGCGGGTAGCCGAGCCCGTAGATGCCGTTGGCCTTGATCGCGGGAACGACGTACTCGCGCGCGAACTCCTCGCGCGCGTCGACCACGTGACAGTCGAGCGCGCCAAGCCGCAAAGCCTTCCCGCGGATGACCTCATAGTCCTCGCCGGGCTGGCCGAGGTTCACGGTCAGCGCCACCACCTCGGCCTGGTACTGCTCCTGGATCCACTTGAGCATCACGCTCGTGTCGAGTCCGCCGCTGTAGAGCAGCAGCACCCGGTGGACGTGCGAGGGGTCGGCCTCGTATGTGGTGGTCGGTAGATGTCCGAAGTCAGAGGTGCTCACGCGAACGTCTCCTTGACGAGGCGTCGCTGTTCGCTGGACGAGAACTCGGCGAACCGGCCGGCGAACTCGCCGCGCGCGGCGCGCTCGTCCTCGCCGAGCCGCGCCACCAGCGCCCCGATCGCCATCAGCGCAGCGTCTCCCCCGGCCGCCTCCGCGACCGACGGCCCCAGCGACCGCAGCAAAGAGATCTGGACCTCGCGATCCTGGTGGCGGCCGAGCACGTCCTGGAGCGCTTTGAGCGACTTGATCATCGGCTTTACGACCTCTTCGGGGAACAGCGGCACACCGAACAGCTCGAGCAGGTAGCGGAGCTCCTTGCCCTTCTTGCGGAGCTCGTGGTAGGCCTCGGCCGGGCTCGATGCGTCGATCGCGTCACCCATCTTGAGCATGCGCCGGTAGACCTTGCGGATCCGCTCGCCGGAGACTTCGCCGATCGGACGGGCGGCGTACGGACGCTCGTCCTCCGGCATCGCCTCCAGGCCTTCGAGGAACGAGCCCCAGTCCGGCAGCAGCGTCGTCGTCCGCTTGGAGCGCAGCGCCCGCACCATCGCCTGGCGGGCCGCAGAGCGGCGCGCCCGCAGCACGCGCAGCAGCGGATCGAGGTCGTCGCGCATCGCCTCCGGCACGAGCGCACGCATGTCGTCGAACTCGAGCACGTGCACATCGAGGTCGCGGACGTCGCCCGTGGCCTGCTGCAGCCACTTGAACTCGGCGCGGTAGTGCGCGAGCTCGTCCGGGGGGAAGACCCGCTTGAGCTCGCGCTGGACCGAGCGCGAGCGCCGCACCGACACGCGCAGATCGTGCAGGAACTCGGTGTCGAGGTCGGCGATCGCGCCGTCTAGGTTTGCCTCGATCACCTCGAGCATCGCGCGCAGGACGACGGCAGCGGCGGCGTCCGACCGCTGATCGGACCTGAGCGGCACGCCGACCTTCGTCGGTAGGCCACCGGGCACGCCGCCCGCGGCCCTGACCGCCTCGTCGACGAGCGGCTGGTCGGCGGGCTTGAAGCCGAGCTCGGCGACGAGCTGTTCCTGCACGTGGCCGAGCTGCTTGTCGTAGCCGCGGATGCCCGTGATCCGCAGCCGCGGCCGCAGCGCGGCGTCCGTGCCGTTCGAGGCCACGAGCGAGGTCTCCTCGAGCGCGAGACGGACGACGGTCTTGCGCTCGTCGTCGAGCACCGACAGCAAACGCTCCTGTGTGTGCAAGCGCACGAGCGCGAGCAGTGCACGGACGTCGGTGATCGGGAGCAGGGTCTCCCGGAGCGGGCCCGGCGTCAGGTCGCGAGCGAACAGCGGCTTGGTCGGCGCCGGCATCGGGAGCGAGGCCACCACGACCCCGGAGTCCTGCGACGCGAGCGACAGGGTCCCGTCGGCGTGCATCAGCGTCAGCCCGGCGTCGCGCAGCAAACCGTCGAACGTGTCGTAGTAGATCCGGTCCCGCTCGCAGTGGACGCCGTCCTCGATTTCGAGCCGCGCCGCGATCGCCTCGCCGGCGCCGCGCAAGGTCATCTCGTCGGGCAGCAGCAACTCCGAGCCGCTCATGACGCGAGCGCCCCCAGCCGGGCGACGGCCTCGTCGAGCTCGTCGTCGGAGACGATCAGCGGCGGCTCGAGGCGGATCGTCGCGGGACCTGTCGCGTTGACCACAAGCCGCTGTTCGAGCAGCGCTCGCTTGGCCAGCCCGGGTGCATCGACCTCCGAATTCACGTCGATCGCCAGCATAAGCCCTCGCCCGCGGACGGCCGTGACATACGGCAGCGTGGCGAGTCCGGACGCGAGCCGGTCGCCGGCGACGCGCACGCGCGCGAGTAGTTCGGGGTCGGAACAGAGCTCGAGCGCGACGAGCGCCGACGACGCGACCACTGGGCCGCCGGCGAACGTCGAGCCGTGATCGCCGGGCCGCAGAGTGTCAGCCAGGCGCGGCCCGGTTATCAAAGCCCCGATCGGCAGGCCGCCGCCGAGCGCCTTCGCGCTCGTGAGGGCGTCGGGGACCACGTCGGTCTGCTCGTACGCCCACAGCGTCCCCGTCCGCCCGAGCCCCGTCTGGATCTCGTCGAATATGAGCGCGGCGCCGGTCCGGTCGCACACCTCGCGCGCGGCGCGGAGAAGGTCGTCGGAGATGACGTGGATGCCGGTCTCGCCTTGGATCGGCTCGAGCAACACGGCCGCGGTCCCCGAGTCGACCGCGGCCGACAGCGCAGCCGGGTCCTTGGGCACAACCACGAAGCCAGGCACGAGCGGCGCGAACGGCGCCTGCTTGGTCTCCTGCGGAGTCGCCGACAGCGCGCCGTAGGTGCGGCCGTGGAACGCGCCTTCGAGCACGACCACGTTTCCGCCGGGGCGAGCACGCCGTGCGAGCTTGATCGCCGCCTCGTTCGCCTCCGCGCCCGAGTTGCATAGGAACACCTTGCCGCCGAGCGAGCCGCGCGACAGCGCCGCCGACAGCCTGAGCGCCGGCTCGGTGTAGTACAGGTTGCTCACGTGCGAGAGACGACCGATCTGGTCGCGCACGGCCTCGACCACGCGCGGGTGGCAGTGCCCGACGTTCAGCACGGAGATCCCGGCGAGGAAGTCGAGGTACTCGTTGCCGTCGGCGTCCCACAGACGGACGCCCGACCCGCGCACGAACTCGACGGGGTTGCGGACGTACGTGGGCACCGCGTACTCGCGCTCGAGGCCTTCCAGCTCGACCAGGCTCACAGCGCGGGCCCGATTTTCGTGCCGTAACCGGCGTTCGTGAACAGCTCAAGCAGCAGTGAATGAGGCACGCGCCCGTCGACGATGTGTGCGAACGAGACGCCGCCCTGGATCGCGTCGACGCACGCTTGGAGCTTCGGCAGCATGCCGCCGCCGATGCTCGGCAGGGCTCCGACCACCGCGTCGACACCGGCCTCCGACACGACGCTTCCCGGATCGCCCGGATCGCGCAGCCACCCGGGCACGTCGGTCAGGAACATCAGCTTGTACGCGCTGAGGGCACGGGCGACCGCGCCGGCGGCCTCGTCGGCGTTGATGTTGTAGGAGTTGCCCTCGCGGTCGGCGCCGACGCTCGCCACCACCGGGATGTAGTCCTGCGCGACGTGGGTGAGCACGTCGACGTCGACGCGCTCGATCGCGCCGACGAACCCGATGTCCTGGCCGCTCGGGGCGGTCTTCCGCTTGGCCCGGAACAGCAGCCCGTCGTCGCCGCACAGGCCGATCGCCGGCTGGCCGTGGCGGTTGATCAGCAGCACGATGTCCTTGTTGACCTTGCCGACGAGCACCATCTTTGCGACTTCGACGGTCGCTCGGTCCGACACCCGCAGGCCGTCGACGAACTGCACCGGCAGGTCCAGGCGCTGCATGTAGCTCGTGATCTCCGGGCCGCCGCCGTGCACGATCACCGGGTTCATCCCGACGTACTTGAGCAGCACCACGTCGCGCGCGAAGTCCTCCTTGAGCGCGTCGTCGATCATCGCCGCGCCGCCGTACTTGATCACGACGGTCTTGCCGTGAAACTCGCGGATGTACGGCAGCGCTTCGAGCAGCGTGCCGACGTCGCGCAGGCGATGCTCGTCGGCCGCGGAGCTAGGTGGTGTACTCGGCATTCAGCGTCACGTATTCATGCCCTAGGTCGGAGAAGTACAACTCGGTCTCGGCGCCCTCGCCGGGGAGGGCGACCTCGTACTCGATCTCCTCGCCCTGGACCGCCGCATTCAGGGCCTGCTCGTCGTGCGGCACGTACTGACCGCGGGTGCACACCTGGATGCCCTCAATCGCGATGTCGACCGCGAGCGGCGCGGTCCCGGGCATCGCCATCCCGACCGACTGGATGATCCGCCCCCAGTTCGGGTCGCCGCCGTACAGCGCGGTCTTGACCAGCGGCGAATCGGCGACGGCCCGCGCGACCCGGTGCACGGCGTCATCGTCGCCGCCGCGCACGACGATGCGGCCGATCCGGCGCGCGCCCTCGCCGTCACGGACGACGTTGAGCGCGAGTTGCCTGAGCACGGCGTCGAGCGCCTCGCCGAAGTGCAGCTCATCCTCGGTCTCGGGCTCGATCGCGACCCCTGACTCGCCGCTGCACTGGAGGATCACGGTGTCGCTCGTCGACAGCTGGCCGTCGACGCTGACGCGCTCGAACGAGCGCTTGACCGTCACGCCGAGCAGCAGGTCACAGGTCTCGGGGGACATCGCGGCGTCGGTCTGGACGAAGCACAGCAGCGTCGCGAAGTTCGGCGAGATCATCCCGGCTCCTTTGGCCTGCGCGGTCAGGCGGACGGTGCCGCCGCTGAGCGCGACGTCGAGGCAGGCGTGCTTGTCGAGCACGTCGGTGGTGCGGATCGCCCGCGCGAAGTCGACCTCGCCGTCGGGCCGGAGCGCGTGCGTCGCGCGCACGATTCCCGTCATCACCGAGCCCATCGGCAGCGGCACGCCGATCACGCCGGTCGAGGCGACCGCCACCGCGCCCTCTGGGCAGCGGCTCGCGAGCGCCGCCGCGCCCTGCATCTTGGCCGCGTTCTCGAAACCCGGGCGCCCGGTGGCCGCGTTCGCGTTGCCGGAGTTGACGATGATCGCGCGGACCCCGTTCAGCGTCACGCGCTCCCGGCACAGGAGCACCGGCGCCGACTGCGTGCCCGAGGCCGTGAACCGCGCCGCGCTCGTCGTCGCCGGGGCGCTCGAGACGAGCAGCCCGACGTCCGGCTGGCCGCTCGGCTTGATCCCGCATGCGACACCGGCCGCCTTGAACCCTTGCGGCAGCCCGCCGCCCGGCTCCGAGACATTGCCCGGCACCTCGACCCAGCGCGATCCGAAGAACGAGCCGGTCGTGGTCACCGGACCGCCTCGCGCGCGGGAGCGGCGCCGACCCCGATCCCCTCCTCCTCGGGCAGCCCGAGCATCAGGTTGAGGTTCTGGACGGCCTGCGAGGCGGCGCCCTTCCACAGGTTGTCGATCGCGGCGAACACGATCGCGCGCCCGGTCCGGTCGTCCCGGTGGACCGAGATGCGACAGATGTTCGTCTCGCGGACGTCGCGCACACCGGGCGGAGTCGTACTGAGTTCGACGAATGGCTCGTCCGCGTAGGCCTCGGCATACAGGGCCTGGAGGTCGGCGGCGACCCCGGCCCCCTCCGAGGAGAGCGTGACGTAGCACGAGACGAGCTCGCCCTGGTCGAGCGGCACCAGATGCGGGATGAACGTGATGCGGACATCCGCTCCGAGCGTCGCGAGCTCCTGCTCGATCTCGGGGATGTGGCGATGCCGCGGCACCCCGTACGCGCTCAGGTTCTCATCCACAGTCACGAAGTGGGTCTTCTCGGTGGCCGCGCGCCCAGCGCCCGACACACCGGACTTGGCGTCGATGACCACGTCCCCGATCACACGAGCGCGCGCGAGCGGCGCAAGCGCGAGCAGCGACGCGGTCGGATAGCAGCCGGGGTTCGCGACCAGCGACGCGCCGCGGATCTCCTCGCGGTAGAGCTCCGGGAGACCGTAGACGGCCTCGCCGAGCAGCTCGGGCGCCTGGTGCTCGCGGTACCAGCTCCCGTACACGGCGGGGTCGTGCAGGCGGAAGTCGGCGCTCAGGTCGACGACGCGGACACCGCGCTCGCGCAGCGCGGACACCAGCGGCGCGGCAGCGCCATGCGGATAGGCGACGACGGCGGCGTCAACGTCGGCGTGGCGGTCGAGGTCCAGCTCCTCGAGCTCGAGCGGCACCCGGTGGTGCGGGTACAGATCGTCGAGCCTCCGTCCCACGTCGCTGCGCGCCGTGACCGCCCTGAGCTCGAGCGATGGATGCCGGTAAAGCAGCCGCGCGGTCAGCGCACCCGTGAACCCGGCGCTCCCGAACACGGACACGCTATGAGGCACGGATCCTCCCGCCCAGCTTCTCCGCCACCGCCTCGGCGATCGCGTCGCGGCGCTCAGCGACCTCCTCGTCGGTCAAGGTCCGGTCGCCGGCCCGATAGGTGAGTCGCAGCGCCAGCGACACGTTGCCCTCACCGAGCCGCTCGGGGTCGCGATACACGTCGAACACCTCGGCGTCGGCGAGCAGCCGGCCGCCGGTGTGTCGTACGAGCGCGAGCAGCTGAGCCGCGCTCACATGCTCGGGGACGACGACCGCGATGTCCTCGCGCACGTCGGGGAAGCCGCTCACCTCCCGGTACAGCGCGGTCGCCGGCTCGGGCACGGCGTCGAGGTCGAGCTCGAACGCGGCCACGCTGTCGCGCAGGTCCCACTGCGACGCGACCAGCGGGTGGACCTCGCCGATCCAGCCCACCGGGGCGCCGGCGACGAGGATGCTCGCCGAACGTCCCGGGTGAAGGAACGGCTCGGCCGCGCGCGCCAGATGCCAGTCGGCGCGGACGCGGTCCATCAGTCCTTCGAGCACGCCCTTGATCGCGAAGAAGTCGACCGCCGGCGCGTTGCCGCCACGCCAGCTCCGGCGACGCACGGTTCCGGCCAGCACCGCGCCGATGTGGTATGGCTCGCCCGGGAGTTGCCCCGGCTCGGTCGGCAGGTACACGGCGCCCGCCTCGAACACGCGCACGTTGGCGACGCCACGGGCGCGATTGTGCCGGGCGATGTCGAGGAGCGACCCGAGCAGCGTGGTGCGCAGCACCGACAGGTCGGTCGAAAGCGGGTTCGCCAGCGTCACAGTCCGGCGGAGCGGGTGCTCGGCGCCCAGCCGGAGCCGGTCAGCGAGGCCGGGGTGGGCGAAGCTCCAGCCGACCACCTCGTTCAGCCCCTGAGCGGCGAGCGCGTCGGTGGCGCTGCGGCGGAGGCGCTGCCGCGCGGTGAGCCGCCCCCAGGCGCCGTGACGCGAGGGCAGCGTGGCGGGCAGCTTGTCGAGCCCGTCCAGCCGCGCCACCTCCTCGATCAGGTCCACCTCGCGGGTGACGTCGGCGCGCCGGAACGTGGGGACGGTCACCTCGAGGCCATCGTGGGCCCACGCGACCTTGAACCCGAGCGCTTTGAGGATCTCGGCGCTCCGATCGCGCGGAACGTCGACGCCCAGCAGGCGGCTGACGCGGGCGTCGCGGAGCGCGATCGTCTTCGGCGGCGGACCCTCGCCGCCGACGTCGATCGTGCCGGGGACGAGCGTCGCCCCGGCCAGTTCGAGCATCAGCCGGGTCGAGACGGCCTGCGCGTCCATCGCCTGCTCGGGCTGTATCCCCTTCTCGAACCGGCGAGACGCCTCGCTGCGGAGCCCGAGCTTCAGCGACGTGAGATGGATGTTCGGCCCGTCCCAGTTCGCGGCCTCCATCAGCACGCGCGTGGTGTCGGCGCCGACCTCGGACCGCGCGCCGCCCATCACCCCGGCGATCGAGGTGGGTCCGGCGGCGTCCTCGATCAGGACCATGTCGGAGTCGAGCGTGCGCGTCTGGCCGTCCAGGGTTTCGATCTGCTCGCCATCGCGCGCGCGGCGGACGGTGAGGGTCGCGCCCTCGACGCGGTCGAGGTCGAACGCGTGCAGTGGCTGACCCGTCAACAGCATCACGTAGTTGGTGATGTCGACGACGTTCGAGATCGGGCGCTGGCCCGCGGCCATCAGCCGAGCCTTCAGCCACAGCGGGCTCGGACCGATCTTGACGTCCTCGAACACGCGCGCGGTGAACCGCGGGCACAGGTCGGGGCACTCGACGACGACCTGCGCGCCCGCGACCTCCCCGGGCCTGCCGGGGTCGTCGCGCCACGGCGCCGGGTTCAGAGGCGCGCCAGTCGCGGCGTGTACCTCGCGCGCCACCCCGTAGATCGCCAGGCAGTCGGGCCGGTTCGGCGTGATCTCGAGCACGAGCACGTCGGTGGCGATCGGAAGCGCGTACTTCAGCGGCGTGCCCGGCTCGAGCCCGTCGGGCTCGAGCACCATGATCCCGTCGTGCTCGGTGCCGATCGCGACCTCGTCCTCGGCCAAGATCATCCCGTTGGACTCGATGCCGCGGAGCTTCGCCTGCCCGAGCTTGGTCCCGTCGGGCATCACCGCGCCGGGCTTGGCGACCGCCACGGTCTGGCCCGCGGCGACGTTCGGTGCGCCGCACACGATCTGTGACGGGGCGTCGTCGCCGATATCCACTACGCAGATTCGTAGACGATCGGCATTGGGGTGCGGCTCGGCCTCGAGCACACGGCCGATCACGAAGTTCTCGAGCGCGGCAACGCCGTGTCGCTCGATGCGCTCGACCTCGGTGCCGGTCATCGCCAGGCGCTCGGCGAGCGCGAGCGTGTCGAGATCGGGCACGACGTATTCGTGGAGCCACTCGAGCGGGACGCGCATCAGCCGAACTGCTCCAGGAAGCGGACGTCGTTGCCGTACAGCAAGCGCAGGTCGGGGACGCCGTGCTTGAGCATCGCGATCCGCTCGATCCCCATTCCGAACGCGAACCCCTGGACCCGCTCAGGGTCGTACCCGTACTCGCGCACGTACTCGAACACGTTCGGGTCGACCATCCCGGACCCTAGGATCTCGATCCACGCCGTGCCCTTACACAGCCCGCAGCGCTCGCCGTCGGCGGTCACGCCCTGGTTGCAGTTGAAGCACGACACGTCGACCTCGACGCTCGGCTCGGTGAACGGGAAGAAGTGCGGCCGCAGCCGGACCTCGCGCTCATCGCCGAAGATCGCGCGCGCGAACGCCAGCAGCGTCCCCTGGAGATCGCCGAGCGTGATGTCGGTGTCGACCGCGAGCCCTTCGATCTGGTGGAACTGGGGCGTGTGGGTGGCGTCGTTGTCGGGGCGATATGTGCGTCCCGGGACGATGATGTACAGCGGTGGCGGCTGTCGCTCCATCGCGCGGACCTGCATCGGCGAGGTGTGTACGCGCAGCAGCACCGCTTGTGGATCGAAGATGTCTGGCACCGGCTCGACGTAGAACGTGTCCGACAGCAGCCGCGAGGGGTGCGTCGAGTCAAAGTTGAGCGCGTCGAAGTTGTAGTAGACGGTCTCGACCTCGGGCCCCTCTTCGACGTTGAAGCCGAGGCCGATGAACACGTCCTCGATCTCGCGGCGCGTCTGGGTGATCAGGTGGAGGCGCCCCAGTTCCGGTGCGGGGTCGCCCGGCAGCGTGATGTCGACGCGGTCGCGCTCGAGGCGTTGCTCGAGCTCTTGCGCGGCGAGTTGCTCGGCGCGCTGCTCGATCGCCGCTTCGAGGGCCTTGCGCGCCTCGTTGGCCGCCTTGCCGGTGGCGGCGCGCTCTTGCGGCGGGAGCGACGCGACGTCGCGCAGAAGGTTCGGGAGCTCGGCCTTCCGACCCAGGTACTGGATGCGGACGGTCTCGAGCGCGTCGGTGTCGCCGGCGGCGGCAATGGCCTGTTCGCCCTCCGTTCGGATGTGCGCGATTCGGTCGGTCATTCGGGCGGCATGGTACGGGTACGGGTCAGCTCGTAGAGGGCGATGGTGGCGGCCATCGCCGCATTGAGGGAGTCGGTGGCGATCGGAATGTGCGCGACGTGATCGGCTTGCGCGACGACCTCGTCCGGCAGCCCGTCGCGCTCGGCGCCGATCATCACGGTGACCGCGGGGGGTTCTTTGGCGCTGGAGGTGGCATATGTGCACCCTGAGCGCCATCGGCCATCGAGCGGGTCGCCCGCGTGGGCCACCATTGCGATCTTCCCGCCAGGAAGCGCATCCGGGTCGCAGCGCGAGACCGGGAGCGCGAAGATCGCGCCCATACTGGCCCGCACCGCCTTAGGCGAATACGGGTCGGCGGTCCCCGGTCCGATCGCGACGCAAGACGCCCCGAACGCCTGGGCGCTTCGCAGCACCGCGCCTACGTTCCCCGGATCGTGGACGCCGTGCAGGTACACGCACAGCGGCCCGACCGGCGCCGGCGCCCACCGCTCCTCGTACACCGCGAGCGTGCGCGTGCCCGATCCGAGGCCCGAAGCCGACGCGAGGAGATCCGCCGCGACCTCGACCCCGGGAAGACCGCTGCCCGCCGCCGCATATCGCTCGATGGCGATCCACCCTTGCCCATCGGCCACCGACAATAAATCCTCACCCTCCGCCACGAACAACCCGGACCGCTCGCGCCACCGACGCCGCTGGCGAAGCTTGCGGATCTCTTTGAGCTTGGTGTTGTGGGGGCTTGTGATCATCAAAAAAGGCGCCGTCCTGAAGGAGCGGCGCCCGGGTGGCGGTGCTGGTGTGGTCGGCTTCGCGTCAGCCGGCCGCCAGCGCCTCGCGGGCGCGGTCGGCAAAGCGTCGGAAAGTCTCGGCGTCGCGCACGGCGATGTCCGCCAGGATCTTTCGATCGAGCTCGACTCCGGCGAGTTGCAGGCCGTGCATGAACTGGGAATAGGACATGTCGTTCTGGCGCGCGGCGGCGTTGATGCGTGTGATCCACAGGCGCCGGAAGTCGCGCTTGCGGTTGCGCCGGTCGCGGTAGCGGTACTGATCGGCCTTGAGCAGCGCCTCCTTGGCCACCCGGTAGTGGCGGCTGGCGTCACCCCGGAAGCCTTTGGTGAGCGCGAGCGTCGAGCGGCGCTTCTTGCGCGCGTGAACAGATCGCTTGACGCGCGTCATCCGCGCTCCCTCCGCTTGGCTCCGAGCAGCGTCTTCACCCGCGGCTCATCGTGCGCGCTGATCCACGACGGCTTGGCCTGGCGGCGCTTACGCTTGGGCGTCTTCTTCTCGAGGATGTGGGTCGAGAACGCCCGGCGGCCGCGCACCTTGCCGGTGGCGGTCAGCTTGAAGCGCTTCTTGGCGCCGGAATGCGTCTTCATCTTCGGCATCGGAAGTGGGCCTAGTAAAGCAGAAGCTCACGGTTTGACCGTGAACGTGGCGGTCCCGAACGGGCTCGCCGGATGCTTCAGCGGTCCGTAACGGCCGCGGTCCATGATCGTGGCGCTGAGGTGATACGTGCCCGGGCACCAGCTCTGCCCGCCGACGGCGTCGGCCACGTCGGACCAGATCCGCCCCCGCAGGTCGTTCGTACCACCCCCATCGCCCCCGTTCACCGTGATCCCCGGACACCTGGTCCCGGACAGCGCGTTGGCCACGGCGAGATCGCCGATGCGCTTGACGACCTGCCCGCTCGGTCCGTACCAGATCATCGGGAACGCCGCCGCGGCGACTTCACGATCGACCTGCACCGCGGCGATGTTGTCGTTGACCGGGGCGACCACGCTCAAGCTGTGCGCGTAGATCGGCGCCCCCGGCCGTCCGGGATTCGCCTGGCGGGGATGACGAACTTCACCTTCGCGACGCCATCCGGCACGACCACCGTGATCCTGGTGGCGGTCGACCCGCCGGCGAACGACCTGCCGGCGCCCTCGGTCCCGATCGCCCGTCCCTGCTCGATCATCGTGGCGTCGCCGGCGCCGCCGAAACCTCCGGCACTGAACACCATGAGCGTCTCCGGGCGCGGGCGGGCCAAGCGGGCAAGCTGGCCGCGGGCCCCGGGGAATCGCTGAGCGAAGCTCTCGATCTGCCGCGCGGTCGGCGGGTTCATCGGCACCACGTAGAGCCGCTCGCCCCACGGCGTGGTCGTCGCGTACCGCATCAGCGCCAGGTCCGGCGTCCCGGCCAGCCCTAGCAGGCCGTCGGAGAAGCGCGACCCGAGCGCGGAAGAGCGGTCGACCGCGGTCTGGGGGCGGCGCAGCACGCCGAGGATGTCGACCAGCTGCCGGGCGCCGGAGGTCGACGCGGCCGCGGACGGCGCGGGGGACGGACGGCGCGGCCGCTGGTGGCCGCCGAGTGCGACGACCGCACCGAGCACGATCGCGATCACCGCAGCCGTCGACAGCAATACGGCGACCGTGCCGGGCGACCTGGGTGGCACGGCCCGGCGCCCGCGCGTGCGGTCGCCTCGACCGGGGCCGCGGCGTGCGCCGGGGAGGCTGACTGTCTCCTCCCCGGCACCCATCCGCCGCGCCGCCCTCACCAGCTCGCGCTCGAGCACCGCGATCGGGTCGTCATACACCACGGGGCGTCTCCAAGTCCGACCGCAACCGCCGCAGGCCACGGCTGACCCTCTTGCGCACCAGGCTCGGCGAGCAGCGCAGGTCCGCCGCGATTTCGTCGTAGCCCCGACCTTCGATCACCCTTGCCCGTACGGCGTCCCGCTGCTCGGCCGGCAGGCCGTCGAGCAGCTCGAGGCCCGGCGCGCCGGCGGAAGAACGCGAGCACGCCCCGGACGTGACGCCGGTAGAACGCTGCGAAGGCGTCCGGGTCGTATGCGGTGGCGACGAGGAGCTCGCCGTCCGTGCGAGGGTCGGCTCCCTCCATGCTGTTAGTTATTGTCCGAACGGCGCCTTTTGTGACAGGGGCCGGACGGTCAGGCCGCTAGGTGCGGCCTCAGGCGGCGGTTGAGCTCTCGGCCTTGACGGGCTCGGGCTGCGCCGCGTCCGCGGGAGCCGGCTCCCCGTTCGCGGAAGGCTCCTCGCCATCCGTGGGAGGCTGCGCTTCGTCCGCGGAAGACTGCTCCCCGTCGGCGGGAGGCTGCTCCCGGTCCGCAGATCCCGCCGGCTCGGTCTCGCCCTTGGGCTCGCCGCCGTCGGCCGGCTTCTCCTTGCCGTCCTTCTCCCCCGCGAGCACCGCCTTGGAGGGCGCGAGCAGCATCGTCATGTTGCGCCCGTCCTGAACCGGTGACTGCTCGACGACCCCGATCTCCGACAGCTCGCCCGCCAGACGATCGAGCAGTGCGGTTCCGCGCTCGGGGTGCGTGACCTCGCGCCCGCGGAACATGATCGTGATCTTGACCTTGTCCTTGTTCTTGAGGAACCGCGACACGTGGCCCTTCTTCGTGTCGTAGTCGTTCTGGGCGATCTTCGGGCGGAACTTGATCTCGCGGACCGTGATCTGCTGCTGGTGCCGGCGCGCCGCCTTCTGCTTCTGCGCCTGCTCGTACTTGTACTTGGAGTAGTCGAGTACGCGGCACACGGGCGGCCGTGCCTCGGGGGCGACCTCTACGAGGTCGAGATCGCGCTCCTGAGCGTAGGACAGCGCTTCGGCAGTCTTCACGATCCCGATTTGCTTGCCGTCGGCGCCGATCAGGCGCACTTCGGGCACGCGAATCCGATCGTTGATCCGAGTCTGGTCCCGCTCGGGCGGGCGCCGGTCGAACTTACGAGGGACCGGCACTAGCTGCGATAGGAGGGATACGTCAAGCGGTGACGGGCCCTATGAGATGTCGCGCATGGATCAACAACGCCAAGTATAGCGGCGGTTCTACGGCGTCAAGCCTCTTTGAACGGCTTCCTGCACCCGCTGTATGAACTCCTTAACCGAGGCTGAACCTTCGTCGCCTTGCCGATGCTCGCGAACGGAGACCTGCTGGGACTCCTGTTCACGGTCCCCCACGACCAGCATGTACGGAATCTTGCGCAGCTCGGCATCACGAATCTTGCGCCCGACCGATTCGGTCCGCTCGTCAAGCTCGACCCTGATCCCGCCGCCGTGCAATTCGTCGCGGACGGTCCGGGCGTAGTCGAGGTGCTTGTCGGAGATCGGAAGGACGATCGCCTGCACCGGGGTCAGCCATACCGGAAGCTCGCCGCCGTAGTGCTCGATCAGAATCGCGATGAATCGCTCGTACGAGCCCATCAGCGCGCGGTGGATCAGCGCCGGGTGATGGTCGGCGTTGTCGGCCCCGGTGTAGGTCAGCCCGAACCGCGCCGGCATGTTGTAGTCGAGCTGAACGGTTCCGATCTGCCACGACCGCCCGAGCGAATCGGTCATGTGCAGGTCGATCTTGGGACCGTAGAACGAGCCGTCGCCGGGGTTGAGGTCGTACTCGAGGGCCTTGCGGTCGAGCACCTGGATCAGGTTCTGCTCGGCGCGGTCCCACATCTCGTCGGAACCGAGGCGCTCGTCGGGGCGCGTCGACAGCTCGAGGCGGACGTCGAACCCGAAGATCGCGTAGGTGTCGAACGCGAAGTCCAGGCACGCCTCGATCTCGTCCTGGACCTGATCCTCGGCGCAGAAGATGTGTCCGTCGTCCTGCGCGAAGCTGCGCGTGCGCAGCAGCCCGTGGAGCGCGCCGCTCAGCTCGTTGCGGTGGAGCAGCCCCGGCTCGGAATAGCGAATCGGCAGGTCCCGGTAGGAGTGCGGCTGCATCGAGTACAGCTGGCAGTGGCCCGGGCAGTTCATCGGCTTGAGCCCCATCGGCGTGTCGGCCGACTCGGTCAGGAACATGTGCTCCCGGTACTTGTCCCAGTGCCCCGATGTCTTCCACAGCTGGCTGTCGTAGAGCTGCGGGGTCTTGACCTCGGTGTAGCCACGGGGTCCGCCCATCTCGCGGCTGAGCGCGACGAGCGAGTTGAAGACCTGGGTCCCGGCCGGGAACCAGAACGCCATGCCGGGGGCGACGTCGGAGAAGTTGAACAACCCCAGTTGCGGTCCGAGCTTCCGATGGTCGCGCGCGCGGGCCTGCTCGAGGCGCTCGAGGAAGTCGTCGAGATCCTTCTGCGAGAAGAATGCGGTCCCGTAGACCCGCGTCAGCATCGGCTTGTTCGAATCCCCGCGCCAGTAGGCACCGGCCACCGACTGGAGCTTGAACGCCTTGATCCGCTTGGTCGACGGAGCGTGCGGCCCGCGGCACAGGTCGGTGAACGGACCGTTGGTGTACAGCGAGACCGTCGGGATGCCGTCGTGCTCGACCAGATCCTCGATCAGCTCGACCTTGTAATCCTGGGCCTCGCGGAGGAAGCGGTCGAGCGCCTCGCTCGCCGGGACGTCCTCGCGGACGAACGGCTCGTCGGCCGCGATGTGCTCGCGCATCTTCGCCTCGATCGCGTCGAAGTCCGCCTCGGAAAGGCTGACCCCCTCCGGAAAGTCGAAGTCGTAGTAGAAGCCGTTCTCGATCGGGGGCCCGATCGAGATCTTCACGCCGGGATACAGCTCCATCACCGCCGCTGCCAGCACATGCGCGGCGTCGTGGCGGATCAGGCTGAGCGCTTCCTCGCCGCTGCGATCGGTCAGGATCTCGAGCCTCGCCGGCCCTGCGCCGTCGGTATCCGGCAGCGGGCGGGAGAGGTCGCGGAGCTCCCCGTTGACCTTGACCGCGAGCGCCGCCCGCGCGAGGCCCGACCCGATCGCGGCCGCCGCATCGGCTCCGGTGGCGCCATCGGGAAGCGTCAGTCTGTTGCCGTCGGGAAGCTCGACCTCCATAGCTCCGGATGCTAGATGGCTCTCGTCGCGCTTGGCGGCTGGCTCCTGTCCCCGGTCCCCAGGTACATTTAGCTCCTCCCGGGCGATTAGCTCAGCTGGGAGAGCGCCGTCTCGACAAGGCGGAGGTCGCTGGTTCGAGCCCAGCATCGCCCATCGTTGCATTTGCAGGCTGAACGTACCCCGGTCACGACCCCGCCCGGTCAGCCTGTCGCAACTCTGTCGCAACCCTCACCCGTTCGCGGGCGCCGCGGATGGCTTCGGCCGCCGGCAGGCGAGGCTCGTGCTCGAGCTCGCGCAGCACACCCGCGTAATGCTTGGCCAGCGTCGCCAGGCTGTGGCCGGCCTGCTCGGCGACATAGGTCAGCGAACGGCCCTCCCATAGCAGCAGGGAAACGAAGCTGCCGGGCAGCCGGTAAGGCCGCAGGTCGCCGGTGACGCCGGCGGCGATCGCCGCGGGCCGGTACACGCGCCGGCGCCAGTTCTGCCAGTCGTGTCGCTTCCACTCGTCACCGTCGACAGTCGGGAAGATCAGCGACTTGCCCGACGGGCGGCCGCACAGCAGCCGCCATTGCGCGAGGTCCTGCGCAAGCGGCGCGAGCAGGTCGATGTCGCGCGCGCGGCCAGTCTTGCTTGCGACCACGTGCAGCGTGCGGTCGTGCACGTCGTCCCAGCACGAGCCGCGATCCTCAACCGGCCGCAGGCCGCCGTAGGCCAGCAGCGACACGATCGTCGCGTTGCGAGCCCGCCACCACGCCAGCTGGTCCGCTGACCGGCCGGCGCCACGGCGCGGGCTCGACCAGGCGGTCAGCATGTGCGCGCGGATCCGTTCCACGATCTCCGGCGCCAACGGCTGAGGTGCTTGGCCGGGCGGCTGCTTGGGCTTGCCGACCGCCTGCACAGGGTTCGATGCGATCAGCCCGCGCACCACGGCGCGGCGAAGGATTTCCTGCAGCAGCATCATCGCCTTTCGGACCGACGGCGCGCCGAGGTTCGCGCGCTCGAGGTCAGCGCGGAAATCCTCGACGAGCCATGGCGTGATCGCCCGCAACTCGTAGTCGCCCAGGCGCGGCAGCAGATGCTTACCCCACACCTCGCGGTAGCGCCGGCGGGTGTCATCGGCGAGGTTCGGTATCGCGTAGCGCGGCCACCAGTCATCGGCCATGAACTCCGCCAACGTGATCCGCGACCGCATCACTGTCGGCGCGAGCGCGCCGAGCTGACGCTGGCGCTTCTTCTCCAGGTCAAACGCATCCGCGTCGCCCTTGCGATCAAATGATCGCGACGGATGCTTCCCACCCTCCAGCCACCGCACCTCAGCGCATGCTCAACCTGCTGGACCCGGGCACGGACCGGACGAGATTCGACCCAAGCGCGCGCGTCCGCTTCGCGCACCAACAGCTTCTGCGCCGGCTGAAACGCAACCAATCAGGCCCGTCGCGATCGCACGGCGCACAGCCTTGTGTTCGCACCGCGCGAGATCCGCTACCTCGGGTACCGTCAGATAGCCACCAGCCTGGTCGTGCAGGCGCTCCCGCGCGCGATCCAAAGCCACGCCGATCTCGAGCTCGTCACTCAGGAGCCTTCCTCCAGAGGCCGGAGGGGATGCGTTCTTGGTGGCGGTACCGGCCATGAGGTTCTCTGACGTTCTCGGCCATCTCGTCGACGCCCATCGCAGCTCGGCCACCGGGAAGCGCCCCCGCGCGCACAGCCCGGAGGTACGGGCGAACGTGCTCGACGAAGAACTTCTCGCTGCAGCCGAACGAGGCGCACGCCTCCTGCTGCGTCAGCGCGATCCGCGGAACCGGCTCCACTGTCGTGACGGCCGCGCGGTCCGAGACCGGCGCCACGGTCCGCGCCAGGCGCTGCGCGCCGCGCTCGCTGATCTGGGTGGTCACGACACTGCGCTCCGTTTCAATCGCCTCTGGAAACCACTGCCTCCTAGATACAGCGCTTTCGACCCTGAATCCCGCTCGGCACAAGCGTTTCCTGCACGGTCATGCACGTCGTCGGCAATCGCCAGTAACTTCGCCCGGCTGGCCGCATGTCGTCAGGAACGACGCTCTGGCCACGGCCCATCCTCATCAGCCTGGACGATCTGGTCGGCGGCCGCCCGTGCCGCCTTCCAGCTCCCATAGATGCCGCTCACGGCACTGGCGGACGGCCAGTCGCCTGCGCTGAGTCGCTCGAGCGCATCTCCCCCACGCCGCCGCGCATGCGTGCGCGACCAGTCATAGGACGACGGCCATCGGCCGTAACTTCTACGACCCGACGGGGGAGAAGGCGCGGGCCGTCAAGGGGCGCTAGGCCTTGATCGTTGCAGGCGATCGACCAAGCCGGACCGCAATCTGGGCGTTCGACAGTCCCTCAGCCTCGCGGAGGTGGCGGCCCATCGCCACCGCCCGGCGACGCTCGACGACACGGTCGTAGGCCGGCGAAGATCGACCGGAGGCCATGTCTCCAGATATTGCGAACGTCGACATCGTCCCCGGCTACCTACGTCGCCGGATGCTCCCGGTCACCGCGACTCCGGATGCCTCGGCCGCGAGCACTCCGAGGGACTAATGACGTCCTGCGCGGGGCGGCTTCCGCATGTTCACGGGCGTTCGGTAGCCATCCTTGACGCTCGCCGCGCTCTTGCGTGTCGTCCCGAGCATCAGCGCCGAGAACGATCCTTGGCGCGCTCGCAGATCTACTGGCGGAGCGGGAGTCGACCGTTGGGACGCACCGACGTGGGGCCGTTGTGGTCCAACGCACAATCGCATGAGTCTTTGAAGATTGGCCAGCGCGACGACCCGAGCTGTGCGTGAGTCTCGCCTCCGCCGCACCGCGGTGAGCACTCGCTGAGGCGAGGGTGCCTACTTGCCGGCAGGGCAGGTGAACGATGCGTGTTGTTGAGCTAATCGCAGCGCCCGGACAACTTCCTGTGGTTGTTGCAGATCCGACGGATTCATGCCGGTCGCGTGCCGTTTCCGCAGAGCTTGGCTCGGCTTATATGATCGGTCGAGTGGGCGGTGGCGGCGACACGGGCGCAGTTGATTACGACCGTAAGTCTCGGGGCAGGCGCCGTGGCCTGCTGACAGGGCTTGTGCTCGCGGCGCTGACGGCGGGATCGTTGATCAGCGCCGCCCCAGGTGGCGGCGACATCGGCTCGCTGGGGGTACGCGCGGTGGCGAGGGCTGACGTGCCTGCACGTGCTTCGGGCAATCCGGCGCTGGGCCCAAACCAGGCCGACGTAACCGTCCCGGGCCCGGGGCCGATGAAGGACATACCGAACCTGTTCCTGGGGCTCTCGACCGAATACTCGACGCTGCCCCTGGTCGAGGAGCACCCCGTTCTATGGGAGCGAGTGCTGTTTAACTTGGCACAGGGCGGCAGCGTGCCGGCGGAGTCTCTTCGCGTCGGGGGTGATTCCGCCGAGCACGTCATCTACGGCAGGAAGCCACCTCAGTTCGCGCCCTGGGAGGTTTTCTCGCCGACCCCCGAGCTGGTCGACGACTCAGCCAAGGTCATCAGTGCGTCCAAGTTGCAGGTCATCATCGACATCAACACGATCACCAGCCGCCCGCGAGAGGCGGCCACCTGGATGAAGCTCCTGTTGAGCTCGCTCTACAACGTCCTCGGGGGGAGAATCGCGGCCTTCGAGCTCGGCAATGAGCCTGACATCTATAGCTGCACTCAGTGGGCAGGCGGCCTTCTGACCGCCGGCGATCAGTCAGCCGACACGAAGCAGAAGTGCCCGGCGAACCTGCCGAAACGGATCACAGCGACGAGCTTTGCCAAGAGCTTCCAGGCATATGCTCGCGCACTCTATTCCGTGGCCCCGTCCGTGCCAGTGATGGCTCCCGCGCTCGCGATGGCGAGCGATCACCTGGGATGGATCAAAACCCTGCTGCGCTACCGAACCAAGAATCTGAAGGTGATCAGCGCCCACATCTACCCGTATTCGGCGTGTGCTCGGCCCGGGCAAGCGAGCTACCCGACGATTCAGAAGGTCCTCAGCGAGAACGCGACAGCCGGGATGGCAAAGACGATCGCACCGGCAGTCGCACTCGCCCACAAGGCCGGCCTCTCGGTTCGGCTGACTGAGATCAACTCGGTGACCTGCGGCGGAACGCTGGGCGTGAGCAACACCTTTGCCACCGCGCTTTGGGCTCCGGATGCCCTGTTCGAGCTAATGAACGCCGGCGTGGCGGGAGTCAACCTGCACGCCCGCGTGAACTCGATTAACCGCCCGTTCTCGTTCACCCGGCAAGGGCTCGAGACCCGCCCGCTGCTCTACGGTCTGATCCTGTTCAAGAGGATGCTGGGTGGCGGTGCCCGACTGGTCCCCGTACAGCTGCACGCCGGGCGATCGCTGAACCTCAAGGTATGGGCGGTGAGAGCGGACGACTCGACGGACGTTGGGCAAGGCGGTTTCATCCGCAACCCGCTGAATGTGCTGCTGATCAACAAGGGCCCCGGATCGGCCCGTATCACCCTGCACCTACCCACGAACGAGCGGGGCTTCGTCGAGCGCCTGCTCGCACCCTCAGCGTCATCAACCTCGGGTGTGACCCTGGAGGGCCAGCACCTTAACCACCAGGCGGAATGGCAGGGCAAGCTGAAACTACAGATCATCAGGCCGACCCGAGACGGGTCGTACGTGCTGACGGTCAGAGGCGAAAGCGCCGCACTGGTGACAGTTCCCGTCGCCCCCAACACGCTGAATTCGCGGGGCGAGCACGCCGCCGGTACCGCGGCGCCGTTTGGCTACGACAAATAAGGCGGCGGACGCCGCTTGAATCTCGGAACAGAAAGCGCTGAACTCGAAATACCGAACGGTCATCGGCGTAGTAGCGCAAATGTTGCTCGCGCGTGGTGATGAAAAATGACGCGGTCCGTGCGCGTAGTACAGGATCCCAGGCACATCGGGCACAGGAAGGGCGAGAACATGTATCTCGCAGCCCCGTCCCGACGCTCCTGAGGCTCACGCAGAGTTCAGGCCGTCGCGCTCACGGGCTCCACGACCTCGGCTCGATTGTGAACGGACCACAGCTACGACGATCGGCGAGTGCGGCATGGTCGACTCCTCCTTCGCCATGGATTTGCGAGCGCGCCAACGATCGTCGTCGGCGCTGATGCTCGGGACGACCTGCGGTACCACCGGTCTCCACGCAATGGGCGCCCGCCAGCCCAATGGCGAAGCGGGAGCGCGACCGGCGAAGCCCGCGCGGGAACCGAACCCGGCTGGTTGGCCTGCACTTCCGCAACGCCAATCCGGAGGCGGCGGCGGACGTCGTTCTTCGGCTCGCTCTTGGAGATCGTCCGAGTCGACAGCGGGGCCGCCGCTCGGCTGGATACCTGCATGTGCGGGCAGCCAACGGTCTGCGGGTTTCGTCGGCAGCGCACCCGCAAGGACCTCGGCTGGCTCATCCGCCCGGGGACGCACCAGAGCGCTATCAAGTTCATCAAGGTACCGGCTGGCCTCCTCGGCCACGACCCGCAGCACCTCGTTCAGCGCGTCGCGATCGAGCAGCGGGTCGGTCACAGCAACGATTCTCAGGGACCGCAACCGCTGATGCAACTCACCGCCCGCACGAACGTCCGCACTACAAACAGACCGTCGCCAAACAAGAACATTCGCGTGAAGGGAGCGGCCGGCGCCCGCTGCGGTCGAGATGGCCGCTTTGCCGCCACAGCGGCCACGAGCGCATCACGACCGCTTCAGGCGTGATGCGGCCACCCGGTTCGTCACAGGTCGCGTGAACCGAATTGGTGCAATCCAGCAGTCGTCCGCGCGCTCCGTCGAGCGATTACCCCCGCCTTCGCTGCGATAGTCAACAGCTTCGGTAGGTACCGCACGTCCCCTCCATATCTTTCGCGCGCAGACAACGCTCCCAGCGCCCGCGAGTATAAGCACCGGCTCAGCGTCGCGCGCCGGTACCCGCTCAGTGTCCGTACATGAATACCCGCGCGGGTAGGTCGACGGTCGATGTCGCTGGCGACTCCTTTTACCTTCGGAGTATCGTCGCAGCGCGCGTTCTCTCTGGCGACAAAGCCAGGGTGGACCTCACGCGCGGAGCGCTGCCATCGGAGTGATCCTGGCGGCACGGATCGCCGGGTAGCAGCCGGCAATTACGCCGACGGCGATGCCCACGAACGGGGGGGCGAGCACGAGCGTGGTGTTCATGACGGGCGTCCAGTGGTTGCCCGAGGCGATCGCGGCGGTCGCGAGCACGCCGATCGAGGTGCCGAGGATCCCGCCGAGCAGGCCCACTCCTGCCGCCTCGAGCACGATCAACCGGGCGATCTCGAGCCGGCGGTAGCCGACCGCGCGACGCAGCCCGATCTCCGACCGGCGCTGCGCCACCGACATGATCGTGATTGCCGCGATCGTCAGGAAGCCGATGCCGAGGCCGGCGAGGCTCAGGACGCTCAACAGTGTCGACAGCGACGCCTGTACCTGCGCGCGCTGAGTCGTCGGGTTGGGCGGCACCTCGGCGGTGACCAGGCCGGGCTGGTACGGATCGAGCTCGGCGGGGCCCTGGCGGCCGATCAGCTGCGCTGCGCCCGGCAAGGTCCTGGCGATCACGCGGCGTGGGTCGCGGTCGCCGGCGATCACGCCGGCGACGTACGGCGGCACGATCACCCCCAGGAGCGCCTGGGACTCCTGCTGCGAGTTGGCCACGACCCCGACCACGGTCAGCACGATCCCCGAGACATCGATCGCCGGGTTGCCCAGGGACGAGCTGGTTCCGAGCTGCGACGCCGCCCCGGATCCGAGCAGCGCGACCATCTGATGGTGCAGATCGGCGCCGGTGTCGTAGAACCGCCCCGACGACAGCACCGCCCCGATCGCCGGCAGCGCCGACGGCGACATCGCCGTGATCGGCAGCTGCGTCTGCGCCGGCCCGCTCGAGGAGGGGCCGACCGCGACCGGTAGCGGCTGCTGCTGGTAGAGATCCCAGACCAGTCCGGCGCGGGTGAAGCCGCGCAGCCGCGCCAGACGGGCTACATCGGCTTCTGAGAGCGTCGAGGGTCCCTGGAACTCGACCGTCGTCGCGCGCAGCTCGTTGAACGACGCCGAGACCGCGTTCGAAGCGCTCTCTGTCAGGCCGTTGGTGGTCGTGAACGCGCCGACCGCAACGACGGTCCCGAGCGCGCACAACAGCGTCCGTGTCGGCTGGCGCACGATCGACGTCAGGGCCTCCATCAGCGCCGAGCGCAGTCCGCTCACGGTTCCTCGCCGCCTGGCAGCGTCTCCGCGTCCAGAAACTCTCCCGCGCCCTCGGATACGGCCCCGTCGCGGACGCTCAACAACCGCGGCAGCGTCCGCGCGATCCCCATGTCGTGGGTGACGATCACCACCGCGACGTCTGCCGGCTGGTTATCGATCAGCGTCTGCAGCACCTCGCCGCTCGTGCGCTCGTCGAGGTTGCCGGTCGGCTCGTCGCACAGCAGCACGCCTGGCCGCTGCGCCAGCGCCCGCGCGATCGCCACGCGCTGGCACTCGCCGCCGGACATCTCGCCGGGAAGGAAGCGCCGCCGGTGCGACAGCCCGACCTGTGCGAGCGCTTCGATCGCGCGTTCACGCCGCTCGCCGGTTGCCAGCCGACGCGGGCGCAACCCGAGCTCGACGTTCTCCTGCGCGCTCAGCGACCCCAGCAGGAACGACTGCTGGAACACGAACCCGAAGAACCGGGCCCGGAGCGCCGTCTGCTCGCGGTCGCTCAACGACCCGACGCGCTCGCCGTCGACCCGATAGTCACCGCTCGTTGGCAGGTCGAGCAACCCCAGGACGTTCAGCAGGGTCGATTTCCCCGATCCCGAGCGTCCGATTATCCCGAGCACCTCGCCGGCCCCCACCGAAAAGGTGGCATCGCGCAGCGCGTGCACCGGCGGTGAGCCCGGATATGTCCGCCCGACACCGGTCAGCGTCAATAGCTCTTGCTGCGCAGGCTGTGGTGTGGCACTCATCCCGAGCCGCCAAGCCCGATCACGACCTGGTCGCCCGGCGTCAGCCCACCATCGATCGGCCGCACGACCTCGCGACCCGCGAACGCGAGCCCCGCGTGGACGGGTACGGACACCTGCCGCGTGCCGTGCACCACGGTGACCGACGACGCGCCGGACGCGTCGGTGATCACCGCCGAGACCGGCACCACCCACTGCAGCCCGGCCGCTTCGCGCTCAGCCGGATCGCGAACGAACCGTTGCTCAAATCAGACGTCGCGCGTCCAGTCGCGCCGATCCTGAGCAGGCTCGCCGTGTTCACGTCGGTACTGGCCTGAAACGAAAACTGCCCCGATCCGAGTTTGGCGAGCGGCTTGCCGCTCGAGATCGTCTGGCCTAGATGCGCGACCGACACGACCGTCACCGGCAGCGAGGGCGTGAACATCATCTCCCCCAACGGGACCGTCGCGTACTGCATTGGGGGAGCCTTCCGCTTCGTCCCTGAACCGCGGTGTTGAAGCAGTGACCGAGGCGCGCCTGCCAGGCCTGTCGCTCGGGCGCGCTCATGCCGCTCTGCGGATCGATCAACGGCAACAAGCCGCCGGTGAACAGCCCCAGGTCGTGACTGGCCTCGATCGCCGGCAGGTTGGGGAACTGCGGATTGCCCAGATCGGTCGATGGCCCACCCCCCGGGAACGTCAGCGGCGGGAAACCATCGTTGGTCATGCAGTCGTCGATCAGCTTGCTCTGCACCGTCTGCGCAAAGCTCGCCAGCTGCGCCCCGACCACCGCGTCAGCCCCGTCACGAGGGGCCACGAAGGCGACCACGGCCGCCGCGATTGAGGTGCCCGCACCGGCCCCACCGTGCGCGGCGCGGCTTCCGGCACCGCATCCCGACAGCACCACGGCGATCACCAGCGCTGGGGCAAGCCCCTGGTGGTGCAGCGAGATCATCCGCCCGCGAAGCAACCGAAGTCATTGCCCACATGAACTCCTCAAAAGGTCGCGCCACAACGCCCGGAGCTGAGGAAGCTCGCCCGTCGAACACCCTAGGCGACACGCGAACAGACCGCAACCCCCGCGATTGGCCGTTCGTCGGCGCCGCCACCACGGCCGACGTGCGTTGTGGGTCTGCGAATTGCCGGTGCCCCTGCGGTTGATCAGGGTGGCGCAGAGACCGCTCGAGCGGACCTAACCTGGTAACTGGTAACTCACAGACGCCGCGAGAGCTTGTCGACGAGCAACTCGACCGAGCGTTCGAGGTCGTCGAGGGTCGCATGCTCGACGGAGGCGATTCCCAGCTTGCGGTTGATCCAGGCGTTTATCTCGCGATGAGTGCTTCCGTCGCGGCGTGTGATCTCGGAGACGAGCCGGTGACGCTCGTTGCGCAGCCTCGCCCGCCGCTCGAACGCCGGTGTCCGATGCGACTGGGACTCGGGATGGGGATCCGGGACGTGGTGGGAAGCCACCCTCGCCGGCCGGTCCGCTGCCGAGGCGGCCGACGGCGCGGGTGTTCCGAACAGGGTCATCTGCGGAGTCACGTCCGCGCTGAGCGGTTCGAACAAGAGCGTCTCACTCCGCTCGGTCTCGAGGCGCTCGGCCCGGTCAAACTCGGCGGGGTACTCATCCTCGGTCGGTCGGAGCGCGTGACGGAGCTCCTGCTGGACGCCCGCCGCGTGATCGCGCAGGATGCGGTCTGCGGGGATGTACAGCCAGCTTGGCTCGGCCGGCCGCTGGGGGATCGTGCGTACGAACCGGCCGACGATCTGCCGGAAAACCAAAGAGGTCTTGGCCGCCGACGCGTAGACGCCAACCCGCAGGCGCGGGATGTC
Source organism: uncultured Solirubrobacterales bacterium (assembly GCA_963701945.1). Lineage (GTDB taxonomy): Bacteria > Actinomycetota > Thermoleophilia > Solirubrobacterales > Solirubrobacteraceae > Palsa-465. The sequence continues at coordinate 140,635 of CAVPBV010000014.1, forward strand.
GACGCCTTCGGAGACCATATTGACCGCCACGATCCAGGGATCGCGGGCGTTGGTGAAGGCGGCGAGCTTGTCGGCGGCTCTGGGCTCGGTGTGGAGCACGACCAGCGCCCGCTGCCCGGTCTCCTGGCGCAGCAGCGCGGCGATCCGGCGCGCGTGGCTCGAGTCCGCGGCGATGACCAGGCCACCGGCATCGGGATGTCCATCCGCGCGCAGCGTTTTCAGCTTGGCGTCGGCTTCGCGCAGGATCCGCGGCAGCCCGTCGGGAAGTTCGGTCGAGATCGCCGTGCGGTAGCGGCGGCCGGCCTCACGCGCGCTCAGAACGGTCTCGAAGCTCGACTCGATCACGTCATCGCCGCTTCGCCACGACAGCGTCCCGTCATAGGCAACGAAGCTCACCGGCCGGCAGATCCCATCGAGAACGGCGTCCGCGTAGCTGTAGGAGATGTCCGGCTCCGCCAGTCCGTGGGCGTTGTAGCGGACACCCGGGATCGGGGTTGTGTCGGAACGAAACGGGGTCCCGGACAGCAACAACCACCTCGCGCACCCGCCGAACGCTCGGGAGAAGGCCTCCCCCCATGCGAGGTCCTCCCCCAGGTGGTGCGCCTCATCAGCGATCACCAGCATCCGCGCCGTCGCGGCGCGCTGCCACCGGCCCGGAGCCTTGGCAATCCGCGCGTACGTCACGGCCACACCATCGAAGCCCCGAGGCGGGCGGGGGGAGGCAGCGTCCACCTCGAGCTCGACGCCCAGCCGGCTCGCGGCCCGCGCCCACTGTCGAGTCAGCGGGCCGGTCGGGCAGGCGACGACGACTGAGCCGACCCTCCCGGAGGACAGCTGGCGCCGGGCGAGCTCCAAGGCCGGACGCGTCTTCCCCGCCCCGGGGGCGGCGGAAAGCAGGAACGAACCCCGCTCCCACCGCTCCATCGCCACAAGCGCCCGCGCCTGCCAGGAGCGCAATGCCGGGGTGGTGATCTGCAAATCGGGCTCGGGCACGGGCCGGACATGGTGACCACCCGCCCGGACAAAACCGCGAGCCGAGGGCCTCGCGTCGACGCGTAACCGACCCGGCTTGCGGGCGTCGCGCAGCGGGTAGCAGAAAGCGGTGACGAACGTCGGTGGCACCGGTCGGGAGTCGCCTCCGCGCGAGAGTCCGCGCGACGAGCCAGATTCCGAGCGCTTGGGGCGGAACGTCACCGACCTGCTAAACGAACTGCGCGTCGCGGGCACCGGGATCCAGGTGATGTTCGCGTTCCTGCTGGTCGTGCCGTTCAACGCCGGGTGGAAACAGGCTTCGGCGTTCGATCGGCGGGTCTACTTCGGCAGCCTGCTGTGCATAGCGACCGCGGCCGTACTGCTGATCGCGCCTTCGGTTCATCACCGATTGCTGTTCCGCCAGCGACAGAGGGGGTACCTCGTGCGAGTCGGCACGAGGCTCGCGATCGTGGCGGCGGCGTTTATCGCCGTGGGACTGACTGGAGTCCTGGTGCTGGTCTCAAATTTCGTCTTCGGGACCGTCGCGGCGGTGATCGTCGGAGTCACCGCCGCGATCGTCCTCATCGCCATGTGGTTCGCCCTTCCACTGATCCACCGCGAGGACGCTCCAAAAACTGGACACATGTGACACGAGTCCCGTCACGTTGTCGGCGCCCCGCGGGTCTAGTAGTTCATGACACCACCCGACGGAGGGACGTGACATGGATCAGCAGGAATGGCTCGCCCAGCAGTTCGAGGAGCAGCGGCCGCATCTGCGCGCGGTGGCCTACAGGATGCTCGGATCGCTCAGCGAGGCCGACGACGCCGTGCAGGATGCCTGGATACGGCTCAGCCGCGCCGATCGGAGCGAGGTCGAGAACCTCGGAGCATGGCTGACGACAGTGGTGGCGCGCGTCGCCCTGAACATGCTCAGATCGCGCAAGACGCGGCGTGAGCAACCGCTCGACGTGCACGTGCCCGACCCGATCATCGATTCCGCCGACGGCACCGACCCCGAGCACGAGGCTCTACTGGCCGACTCGGTCGGCCTCGCGCTCCTGGTCGTACTCGAGACCCTCACTCCCGCCGAGCGGCTCGCGTTCGTCCTGCACGACATGTTCGCGGTGCCGTTCGAGCAGATCGCGACGATCGTGGAGCGCTCGCCCGACGCGACTCGGCAACTCGCGAGCCGTGCCCGCCGCCGCGTCCGAGGTACCGCGCCGCTCCCGGACGCGGACCTCGGCGCTCAGTGGCAGGTCGTCGACGCCTTCATCGCCGCCGCGCGCGAGGGTGACTTCGACGCGCTGGTCGCCGTGCTCGACCCCGATGTCGTGCTCAGGGCCGATGCCGGGCTGACCGGCCTCTCGCGCCATGTCAGCGGCGCGACGACGGTGGCAGGTCAGGCGCTCATGTGGTCGCGTGTCGACCTGTCCTTGCGGCGCGCGCTCATCAACGGCGCGGCCGGGATGGTCTCGCTGCGCCAGGGCCGGCCGTTCTCGGTCGGCGCGTTCATCGTGAGGAACGGAAGGATCGTCGAGATCGACATCCTCGCCGACCCGGAACGGGTGAGCCAACTCGACCTGACGATTCTCGGCGAGTGAGTCGCGACCGGGCGGGTCCGAGCGATCAGCGGGCCCGCGCCCGCCGGTGGCGGAAGGACAGCACCGCCGCGCTCATGAGCACGGCGACGAGCGCCAGCACCCCAACCCCGACGGCAGCCGCGCCGCCACCAGACTCGCCGCCCGAGCCGGTTCCCGTCCCGGCACCCGGCGCACCCGACACCGGATGGCCGGCGGCCGCGGCGAGCTTCGAGACCGCCACGGTGGCCGCGCGCGCGAGGTCGTCGCTCGTGCGGCCGGCCGGTGGGGGCAGCCTGGCAGCGGCCGCGGTGGCCGCGGCGCTCAGCCCCTGCACGCCGTATCCGTTCGGCATCACCACGAGCAGCGGTTGCTTGCCTCCAAAGAAACTGATCTCGACGTCGAGGAAATTGGCGTACTGCTGTGGCTTGGCGAACAGGGACGGGATCGCGCCGAGATCGGTGGGCGACGCGATCAGCGCCACCTTGATCGGGAAGCGCGCTCGCTTGGCGGCCGCGGTCTCGGCATTCAGCGTGTTCTGCAGAGCCGGAGCGACCGGCGGGGTGAAGGGATAGAAGACGTTCTCGGCGATCAGCACGTCGCTGGCGGGGTCGCCGTCGGCGAGCGCCGGTGGCGGCGCGCACAGCCCCGCCAACAGCACGCACGTCGCGATCGCTATCGCCCCCTTCACCACGCTTCTCCTAACCCAGGGCGCTACGCACGAGCAAGATCGCGACGATTACGGCGACCGTGCCGGCGGCGAGCGCGACCACGGAGGCAAGCAGCCCGAGCCGAACGCCCGCGGACTTCACGACGCCACGTCCAGCGTGTACGGCGCCGTGACGATCCGCCCGCCGAGCTTCATCTGCAGGAACAGGCGATGGCGAGCGTAAGGCGTCTCGGAAGGGACTTGAGGTTCAAGGTTGTCCTCCTCGGCTGGTGATCAGGACTGCGCCGTAGACACGGCGAGGCGAGATCAGCCGGGAAGGACCGCGACCGGACCAGCCGTCAACGAGCGGCGCGAGCGCCGGCAGCAGCACTTCAAGCCGCGTGCGAGCGACGACACGCGCTCGGTCGGCCCGGATCACGCGCCGAGCGCATCGTCCGGCGACCGCGTCGAGCGCCCGTCCGAAGGCGACGAGGAACGTGCCGACCGCGAATGCGATCAGCATCACGATCCATGGCACGACCGAAGGCAAGTACGAATGGCCCTGGACGGCCAGCTCAAACCCGGCCCGATGGCCGTACGCGAGCCAGTAGCGCAACTGGTGGACGGCGAACGCCCCGGCAGGCACCAATGCCGCGGGCACGAGGCGGTTGCTGACCGCGCCGCGCTGGGGACGGACCGTCATCCTGCCCGGAAGATACCCCTCATTCACGTCCCCGGCGGAAACGTGTAGGCCGCATGCGGCGGCACGTGCGGCCCTACCTCGAGCACGATCTCCGAATGTCGCCGCAGCGGCACGGCGCCCGGCGAACCGCGCCACGGCCGCCCGTCGACGAACACCGCCACGGGAACGCTCGGAGAGGTCGTGAACGACGCAAGCCGTCTCCGCGACAGCGGCTCGCCCCAGCTACGGAAGAGATCAGCCAGTACCAGGCGCGCTCCGGGTCGTACCAGCAGGACCCCCGTCGGGTCGAGCGTGACCACCTCGCCGTAGCACCCGGCGCTCGCAATTCGCCCTGCCGAGAGCTCCAGCGGCGGCCGGGTGCCGATTCCGGCGGGGATGATCACGACGCGGTTGGCCCCGAACACCTCCACGTGCACGCCGTCGCGCGGGCCCAGGCGCCGTGTGCAGGCGCCGAGGACCGGACCCCGAGCGGGAGGCTGGAAGCGCGGCCCACGTCCGATCGGGCGAGCTTCAGCCACGAGCGCCGCCGGAGGAGCCGGAGTCGCGACTGAAGGCTCGGACTTAGCCCCGGTCGACCCGCACGCGGCCGCGAGCGTGGCCGCGCTCAGCGTGCCGGCCAGCACCGCAGCGAGTCGGATCGTTCCCCGCGCCACCGTTCGGGACCGCGGCCGGCCCTCAGGCCATGCTCTCGGTGACGCCGCCACGATCGCTGGCGAGAGCGTCCGTCGGCTGCTCTTGCACCGGGTCGGGATCGCTTTGATCGGCCAGGCGGAACACCAGCGGGAGTAGGGAAGCGCCCGTCCCGAGACACAGCACGGTGACCAGGCGGGCGGTGAACGCGGGCAGCGGGATCAGCACGAAGCCGTACAACAACGTCATGATCATCTCTCCTCCGGCCCATAGCGCCGCGATGCCGATCAGGAAGCACGTGAAGTATCCGGGCGCCCGGAACAGGGTGCGCGAGAGCCCCCACCCGACGAACGCGAGGATCGCCGCCAGCTCGATGAGCTGGAACGGGGTGATTGTCGGTCGCCCATGCAGCTGCAGGCCGAGGGCGGCGATCGTCACCGCCACCAGGGCGGTGATCGCGAGCCCACGGGCGAGGAACCGGTCGAGTGAACGGCGGCGAACGCGCCAACCGGCGAGCACGCACGCGACCAGGACGATGATCGCCCAGAACCACACGATTGACGGATTGTCGGAGTGCCACAGCCCACCGGTGATCGCGGCCAAGCGCCCGTCGATTCGCAGCGGGATGTTCCAGCGACCAACGAACGAGACCCCGGATGCGGGCGCCAGCGCGACCGTCGCGAGCGCGTGCAACCTCCCGTCGTGCCATTCGTACGCATGCCCGTCAGTGACCCGGTGCCAGCTCGGCGGCGTGCTCGCGCTCAGGTACGTCGGCGGGGTTTCTGCGACCGGCGTCTGGTTCAGGTAGTACATCGACGAGTTCCGGTTCACGTCCACGCCCGCCCGCGAGAACCGCAGGTACGGAGCCCCGCGGTAGTCGATGACCACGAGCGTCTCGCTCGGCGGAACGCTCAGCCACATCCGCAGATCGCCGTCGATCACCTTCGCGTCGAGACCCGCGGGGAGCCCGAGAACCTTCGCGAAGTAGCTCGACGCCGAGGGCGCGATCGGACCGTGGGCCTCGGCTACGCCGGGAGAGACGCCGAGCGTCACCGCGACGCAGGCGAATGCGAGTCCGAGCCGCCTGGCGGCGGGGATGCGCCACGGGGTCCGGCGCCTAGACTTGACCGTACCCGCGTCAAAGGCCGGCGCTCCATGTCGATTCGCTTCGGGGCTCATCGCAGTTGAAGGACTCTACGGACAACCCGATTCATCGCTCGCGCGTCCGCTTGTTGATTCAAGCGGTCGCGTCCACCCTCATGTTCGCACTTGCCTGCGGTTGTTTCGCCACCGAGGCCCGCGCGGACGGCGATCCTGCGAGCGATGTCCTCGCCACGCAGTCGCTGTTCCTGCCCCAGGATGCGGGCATTCCATTCGCTCAGCAGGGCCAGCTCACCGGCCTGGTCGAGGCCGCCGCCCGCAGTGGGTACCCGCTCCGGGTCGCGATCATCGCCTCCTCCACGGATCTCGGGTCGGTCACCGCGCTCTGGCACCAACCCCAGACGTATGCCCGGTTCCTCGGGCAGGAGCTCTCGCTCGTGTCCCGGGGCCCGCTGCTCGTCGTCATGCCCGGCGGCTACGGCATGTCCACGGACGGCGCGCCGGACCCCGCCGGGGCGTCCGCGCTCGCCGGCTTGCGCGCGCCGAAGGGTGGCGCGGCGCTGGGGACCGCCGCGCTTACGGCGATCGAGCGCCTCGCGGAAGCATCGGGCCATTCCGTCGCGGTCCCCGCCGCAACCGCGACCCCGTCCGCCGGCGGCACGTCGGACGCGATCCCACTCGTCGTGTTCGCCCTCGGCGCCGTGCTGATCGCGGTCGCATGGACGGCGAGCCTGCGCACCCGTCCCCCGCAGGTGGGTCGGCGCAAGGCCTCGTCGACATAGCGGCGCGCGCGACCGAACTCGTCAGGAATCGAGAAGCGCGGTCACCGAGCGGCACTTAGAGTGACGGCGCGGAAATCACCATTCACACGATCGAGGAGTGACCATGACTGACTCTTCCACCGAAGGAATCAAGATCGTGCTGCATCCGGTATCTGACCTCGATGCGGCTAAAGCGGTGTACACCGCGCTGCTTGGTATCCCACCGCAGGCCGACTCGTCCTACTACGTAGGGTACGACGTCGGGGGCCAGCACATCGGACTCGTACCGGGCGGCGGACCGCAGGGCATGACCTCACCCGTGGCCTATTGGCGCGTGCCAGACATCGAGGCGAAACTGGCCGAGGTGACCGCGGCCGGTGGCACCGTGACGGAGGCCCCGCACGAGGTCGGTGGCGGACGCCAGGTGGCGAGCTTCACCGACCCGGATGGCAACGTGCTCGGGCTCGTGCAAGACCCATGATGGGGCACGCCGCGGACGCGCACGATCTGATCCGTGTGCACGGCGGCTCGACCCGATCCGCAAGGCGTTCGCGAACGCCAACGGTGTGAAGCCGGCGCTGTTCAGCGCCAACTCCGAAGGGGCCTGTCCGAACTGCAACGGCGCCGGCGTTATCTCCGCGGACCTGGCGATGATGGCCGGGGTCGCCACCGTATGCGAGGAATGCGAGGGAAAGCGGTTCGAGCCGTCGGTGCTGGACTACCGCCTCGGCGGGCGGGACATCAGCGAGGTGCTCGCGATGTCGGTGACCGAGGCGCAGGAGTTCTTTGGCGGCGAGCGGCAGCGGCTGAAGCTGGCCACCCATATGGCCGAGAAAGGCGGCGTGCACGTGCTCGACGAGCCGACGATTGGCCTCCACCTCGCCGACGTCGACCAACTGCTCGGCTTGCTCGACAGGCTCGTCGACTCGGGTAAGTCGGTGATCGTGATCGAGCATCACCAGGCTGTCATGGCGCACGCAGACTGGATCATCGACCTCGGCGTACGTCGCCACGTGGCAGGATCTCCTAGATGACCGGTGTACCCGCCGCCGCACAGCATCTGCGCGACCTCGCGCAACTGCGGCGCGTCCGCGACCGGATCGACCGGGAATACGCCAAACCGCTCGACGTCGAGGCACTCGCCCGCGGCGCGCACATGTCGGCCGGACACCTCAGCCGGCAGTTCAAGCTGGCCTACGGCGAGTCCCCGTACAGCTACCTCATGACGCGTCGGATCGAGCGCGCGATGGCGCTGCTGCGTCGTGGCGACCTCAGCGTCACCGAGGTCTGCTTCGAGGTCGGCTGCTCATCGCTGGGCACGTTCAGCACTCGGTTCACCGAGCTCGTCGGCATGCCGCCCGGCGCCTACCGGCGCGAGCAGGCGCGAGCGACCGCGGGGATGCCGTCATGCGTGGCCAAGCAGGTGACGAAACCGGTCAGGAATCGAGAAGCGCAGGTCAAATAACCGCACGTACAGTGACCGCCATGAACATCACCATTCACAGCACCATGCTCCCGCACAACGACCCAGAGGCCTCCGTGGCCTTCTATCGCGACACGCTCGGCTTCGAGGTACGCAACGACGTCGAATACGGCGGGATGCACTGGATCACGGTCGGCCCCGCCGACCAGCCCGAGACCTCGATCGTCCTCTACCCGCCCGCCGCCGCCCCGGGCCTTACCGACGACGAGCGGCGCACGATCGCCGAGATGATGGCCAAGGGCACCTACGCCAGCATCAACCTGGCCACCAACGACATCGACGGCACGTTCGAGCGACTCCAGGCCAGCGACGCCTCCGAGGTAGTCCAGGAGCCGACGGACCAGCCGTACGGGGTTCGCGACTGCGCCTTCCGCGACCCCGCCGGCAACCTGATCCGGATCCAGGAACTGCGCTGAACCGGCGACGTCCGGCTACCAGTTCATCGCTGTGGTGGCACCGTCGGGCACCTCGCACGGCACCGCGGACGGGTCATACCGCGCGCACACCGCCACCGGATTCTGGAACAGACCCACGGACGGCAGCGCCTGACCCGTGAACGAGAACAGCGTCAGGTTGTCGTTCGGCGACCCGGCGCCGGGCTCCCAGCCGACGCCCGGAATCCACTCGGGCTCCCAGTAGAACAACCCCTGGCCAAGGCCGTTAGGCACCTGGGCGAGAATCGAGAGCATGTCGTTGTAGAACGACAGCTGCCCGCCCGGGCTCGCCGGATAGCCGTCGGAGACCTGGCTTGACTGCCACACGAAATTGCCCGTGCTGTCGCCGTTCGCGAGCGTCCACGGATACTGCGATTCCGCAATCACGATTGGCTTCCCGTAGCGTGTGGCGAGCGCGTCGACGTTCGCGCGCATGTCGGCCAGCGGGCCGTGGAAGAACGGGTAGTAGGACAGCCCGATCACGTCGAACGGAACGCCACCCGACACCATGTGATCGAAGAACCGCTCGCTGTCGGCGTTGTTGCCCCCCTCGTCGAAGTGGAGCATCACGAGCAGCTTGTGCCCGCGCGGGTTGGCGGCGCGCGCCCCGGTCACGCCGGCCTTCAGCAGCGTGGTCAGGTTGTCCCAACCAGTGTCCGTCGTCCAGTTGACCTCGCCGACCGGCCACAGGATTCCGTTGCGGATCTCGTTGCCGATCGAGACCATGTCGACCGGCGTTCCCTGGGCGGCAAATGCGCCGATCACCTGGGCGGTGTAATTCTGAACGGTCGTCGTCAGCTCACTGAGGTCCTGGCCCTGCCAGGCGGCGGGCGTGTCCTGGTGCGTGGGGTCTGCCCAGAAGTCCGAGTAGTGGATGTCGAGGTAGAGCTTGTCGCCGGCGGCCTTGATGCGCCGTGCCATGCGCAGGTCGCTCGCGAGGTCGCTGTACCCGGCCGGCGGGTTCACCCACAGCCGCAGCCGGACGTAATTCATTCCATGCGCGTCAAGGATCGACAGCGGCGACCCGGGCACGCCGCTGTCTGTGAAGTGGGCGCCGGCCGCCTCCTCCTGTGGCTCGAACGACAGGTCGGCGCCGCGGTCCGGGATCGCATTCATCGGCTCGGGCGCAAACAGACGAAACTCGCCGATGCACGGTGGCGTCCCGTCGTTGTCGGTCACGTCGATCTGTACGTACCGCGCCTTGATCAAGCCGTGGCCCGACGGCCAGTACGCCGGCTCGTCCGCCGGGACGGACTGCTGCTGGGCGCCCGGGAGCGGCGTCAGCGAACCGGCGGTGGTGCCGTAGCTGATGTTGACCAGCGCCGTGGTCGACGTATCGCCGAGGGTCACGCCGAAGCCGTCGAGCGCGCGGACGCGCCCGAGGTCGACGGTGAGGCTGCCCGTCCACTCAGTCGAGCACCAATCGGTCGAGGCGCTGCCGTCGATCGCGTTCGACGCCGGCGAGCCGGAGGCTTCGGTGGACGCGGTCGCGGTTCCGGTCAACGCGATGTCGAGCGAGGTTTCAACGCGCGGCGACGTCTCGGCGGCCGCGCTGCCGAGACGGACCGAGTGGCTGGGCACGGCGGCGCCCGCGATGAACGCGGTCGCTCCACAGAGCAGCATGACGCCGAGCAGCCGGGCGGCGCTCCGCAAACGGTTGTTCATGATCTCTCCTCGCTCCTGACTTGTACGCACGCGCTAGGTGGTGGCAGGCCCGGACGCGGCCGGGCCCGCCACCTTGATGTGAGCGCTAACACATACCGCAGGGCCGCTATTACCCAGATCGCGCCGCTGCAAATCGACGGGTCGTATTGCAATCGCCCACACTCCCCGCGCCGCCCTCTCGCAACCGCGCGGCGACCCGCCGAGCGGGCGTAGACTCGCGCAAACGCCGAGCTAGTGAGAGGCCTTGGAATGATCCGCAGCCCGTTTCCGGACGTCGAGATTCCGGACATGTCGTTCACCGACTTCGTCCTCAAGCTGGCCGGCGAGCGCGGCGATAAGCCCGCGTTGATCGACGGACCAACCGGTCGGACGATCACGTATCCGGAGCTGGTCGAATCGGTGAGCGGACTGGCCGCGGGCCTGGCCGCGCGCGGCTTTGTCAAGGGCAACGTGTTCGCGCATTACGCACCGAACCTGCCGGAGTACGCGGTCGCGTTCCACGGTGTCGCATCGGCGGGCGGCGTGAACACGACCGCGAACCCAATGCTGACCGAGGACGAGCTCGTCAAGCAGCTGGTGGACTCGGGCGCGCGGCTGCTCGTGACGGTGCCCGGCCTGCTCGATAAGGCGACCGCGGCGGCGGCGCGGTCGGGCGTCGAGGAGATCTTCGTGTACGGCGAGGCAGTCGGCGCGACGCCGTTCACCTCCCTGGTGCAGCCAGGCGGTGTCGCGCCGCGGGTCGCGATCGATCCCGCCGAGGACCTGGTTGCGCTGCCGTACTCGAGCGGCACTACCGGACTCCCCAAGGGCGTGATGCTGACGCACCGCAACCTTGTCGCGAACATCTGTCAGAGCACCTACCCGGCCGCCCTCGCCAAGACCTTGGATGAGTACGCGCGCGAGAGCGCAATTGCGGCGCTGCCGTTCTTCCACATCTATGGGCTCGTCGTGATCATGAACATCCCGCTCTACCGGGGCGCGACGGTCGTGACGATGCCGCGGTTCGAGCTGGCGGAGTTCCTGCGCCTGATTCAGGACTACCGGATCACGCGCGCGTGGGTGGTGCCGCCGATCGTGCTGGCGATGGCCAAGCATCCACTCGTCGACGAGTACGACCTGTCGAGCCTCGAGTACATGAATTCGGGCGCCGCGCCGCTGTCGGCCGAGCTCGAGGTCGCCTGCGGCAAGCGGCTCGGCTGCCACATGCAGCAGGGGTACGGGCTCACCGAGACCAGCCCCGTCACCCACTTCGTCTCGGACAAACTCGCCGACACGATGCCGGGCTCGATCGGACCCGCCGCCCCCAACACCGAGTGCCGGATCGTCGACGTCGTGACCGAGCAGAACGTTCCCGCGGGCCAGCCGGGCGAGCTCCTGATCCGCGGCCCGCAGGTGATGAAGGGTTACCTCAACAACCCAGAGGCGACCGCCCACGCGATCGACGCCGACGGCTGGTTCCACAGCGGCGACGTCGCTCGTCTCGACGAGGACGGCTCGCTCTGGATCGTCGACCGGATCAAGGAGCTGATCAAGTACAAGGGCTACCAGATCGCCCCGGCGGAGCTCGAGGCGCTGCTCCTCACCCACCCGGCGATCACCGACGCTGCCGTGATCCCGGTCCGCGACGAGGAGACCGGCGAGATCCCGAAGGCATTCGTCGTCGCGGGCGACGCGATCACCGCCGACGAGGTGATCCGGTTCGTCGCCGAGCGCGTCGCCCCGTACAAGAAGGTGCGCGCGGTCGAGATCGTCGGGGAGATACCGAAGTCGCCCTCGGGCAAGATCCTGCGGCGCGTGCTGATCGAGCGCGAGCGCGAGCGCGCCGCGGCGATGTCCAGCTCGCGCGAGTGAACCTTCGCCGGGGCTAGTCCGAGCTCGCCGGGGCTAGTCCGAGGCGCAGGGATCGAGCGAGCGATCGAGCAGGGCCGAGCCGAGGGCGGCCCACGCGTTCCCGTAGTAGGTCGGGGTGTCGCGCGCGAGCGCCACCGCCCGACCGCTCAGTCTGGCGGCCGCGTTCGCGTCGCCGGCGGCGGTCGCCGCCGCCGCGCCGGCGAGCAGGGTCAGCGCCGAGTTACTCGGATCGATCGTGGCGCCGCCGAGCGTGAGCGCTCGAGGCGCGGAGCGGTCGCCGGTTGAGAGGACGTTGCGCCACCAGCTTGCGGCGAGGCTGCGCGCGCGCGAATCGCACGCCGTCGCGAACCAGAGGGGAAGGCGCGCCGCGTCGAGGCCGTATTGCACGCCCGCCCCACCCCCGGGCTCCGCGATCGGGTGTAGGCGATCGCCCGACAGTTGCGCCCAATCCGGCGGAAGGCTCTTGCCGCCGTTCGTGACGTCCGCGATCACTGCGACGGCAGCCGTCGCGGCGCGGCCCCAGCGCCCGTCACCGGTCATCCGGGCCAGCGCATCGAACACACCGGGCATCAGGTAGGAGGGATCGACCGTCGGGGGTGAGGTCAACTTGGCCCACGGGCCGGGCAGGACGAGCGGCTCCCCGCCCGCGAGCATCACCGACTCGTTCGCGAGCACGGCCTCCGCGACGTGCTGGCCCGCGTCGTGCATCGCCGCCTGCTCGGGACCGGCGTAGCGAAGCAGCGCGTAGGCGATCAGGACATCGGCGTCGGCGGCGGAATGGGGGTCCTCGATCTGGCCGGTGCCGGTCGCGTGCCAGGCGAACAGGCCATCCGAGCGGCCGAGATGCGCGCGCGTCCACGACCAGACCGTCCGAGTAAGCAACGGTCGCTCGGCGATCTCGGCGATCAGCATCCCGTAGGCCTGACCTTCGCTCACGATGTCGCCGCCCTGGTCGTGACGGATCACCCGGCCGTCGCTCGCCACGTAACGGTTGATGAACTGGGCGGCGGCGATCGTGGCCGCAGACCCGCCGGGGCTCGCCGGTCCGGACGTGCCCGTGCTCGCCGGTTCAGTCGCGGCGGTGCTCGCCGGCCTTGCGCGGCTATCGCTGTTGCCGCACGCGGTCACGCCAAGCGACAGCAACAGCATGACGACAACGACGCGTCCGAACGAGCACGCACGAGTACGACGGCGACACGTCCGAACGAGCACGTCACTACGGCGTAGTCGACGTGGTGCTCGTCTGCGCGGACGTCGTGGTCCACTTCGGGTCGCCGTGGGTCTTCGGCGTACGCAGGAACGCAGCCTCCTTGGCGAACAGCCCTTGTATCGAGGCGCTGGTGACCGTGAGCGTCGTCGACTGCCAGATCAGGAACGCGCCGACGGCATCGCGCCACGACGCTCCCGTGCCCCGGCGCAAAAGCGCCACCGCACGAAGCAGGCCGATCACGACCAGCAGCGGGATCGCCGCGAGCAGGAAGCCCGAGAGCTTGCGGAACACGAGTCCGCCGCTGAACACGATATTCGCGGAGCCGACGAGCAGGCAGAAGAAGAACAACAACGCGAGCAGGTCGCCGTACCACTGGACGGCGCCGCACAGATACGCCCACCGCTGCCCGAGGCTCAGACGGTTTTCCTTGGTCTCCGCGCCCGGAAGCATCGAGCGCCAGTGGCGCCTCAAGATCTGGATCCCCCCGAAGCACCAGCGGAACCGCTGGCCCTTCAACGCCTCGAAGGTCAGCGGCATGATGCCCTTGCCAAACGATTGGTCGACGTGCAGGCCGGACCAGCCGTTGCGCAGGATGCGCAGCGACAACTCGGCGTCCTCGATGATGCACCACTCGTCCCAGCCGCCGGCCTGCTCGAGCGCACGGCGGCGGATGAGTCCCATCGTGCCGGCGAAGATGGCACCGTCGCGACCGTCGCGCTCGTTGCGCGAGGGCTGGGAGACCGCGAAGAAGTAATGGTAGGAGTAGTAGAGGCGGCGGTAGAACGGGGCGTCCTGCCAGTCGCGGTAGTCCTGCGGCGCCTGGATGAAGCCGACCTTCTCGTCGGCGAACAGCGGCGCGCACTGGCGCAGGAAATGCGGCTCGATCTGGTAGTCGGAGTCGATCACGCCGATCAGCTCGCATGACTCCTCGACCATGTGCTCGAGCGCGTAGTTGAGCGCCCCGGACTTGTAACCGGGCCAATCGCTCAGGTGGACGAACTTGACGCCGTTCTCTTTGCACCACGCTTCGACGGGTCGCCACAGCGTCTCGTCGTCGGTGTTGTCGTCGAGCACCTGGATCTCGTAGTTCGGATAGTCGAGCGCGCGCAATGAGTTCAGCGTCTCGATGACCATGTCGGGCGGCTCGTTGTAACAGGGGACCTGGAGGCAGACGAACGGGTACGGACCGTCGGGCATCGCGGCGAGTTCCTGGGTGCCGATGCGGCGGACCCAGCTCGCGCGCCAAGCGTGTCGCAGAGCTCCCACAGGTATGCGCAACCGAGACCCGCGGCGACGAGTTCGAGCAGCCACAACATCATCCCGCCGACGTCGCCGGTGATGCCGAGGTGACTGGCGAACGTCCACCACACCATGAAGACCAGGTAGACCACGAACACGTACGTGCTGGTCGCCCAGCACACGTGCGCGCGCGCGTTCCAGCGGCGGGTGACCGGGAGCCACACCACACACGCGAGCGCCAATCCGATCGCGGCGGCGGCGATCTGGCCGGCGGTGACGCTCATGAGTGCGAGGATCCCGACGACCACGCCGATCAGTACCGCCGCCCACACCAGCGCGCGCGCTAGGCGAGCGACCCATTTCGCGCGTTCCTCGGCGCGCCGAGCACGCCGGCCTGCCGGCACGAACAGGGCGACCGTCGCGATCGGAGCGGCGATCAAGCCGGCGAGGAGAAGGGCGGAGAGCATGGTGACGGTCTGACGAGCACGGGTCCGGTTCACCCCTGCCGCGGTCCCCGTGCCCCTACCCAACGCTCCTTGTTCCTACACTCGTGGACGGCATGAAGGCGATCCAGTACAGCCAGTTCGGCGGCCCGGAGGTGTTGGAGCTCGTCGATCTGCCCGATCCCACTCCGGAGCCCGGGCAGATTCGCGTCGCGGTTCGAGCCGCGGGCGTGAATCCGATCGATTGGAAGCTGCGGAGCGGGATGCGCGGAGGTGACCTTCCGCAGACGACCGGCCGCGAGGTCGCCGGGGTGGTCGACGTGCTCGGCGAGGGGGTCAGCGACGTCGCGGTCGGCGACTACGTGTTCGGCTTCGCGGCGGCTGGCGGCGCCGCCGAGCTCGCACTGTCCGCCGACTACGCGCCGATCCCGCCGTCGCTCGACTTCGTCGGCGCGGCCGGCCTCCCCGTCGCCGTCGAGACCGCCGTGCGCACGCTCGACCTGCTTGGCGTCGGCGCCGGCAGCACGTTGATCGTCAACGGGGCCGCCGGCGCGGTGGGCAGCTCCGCGGTGCAGGTCGCGGTGGCGCGCGGCGCCCGAGTGATCGGAACGGCCAGCCCGGGCAACCACGACTACCTGCGCTCGCTCGGCGCGGAGCCGACCACGTACGGCGATGGGCTCGTTCAGCGCGCCCGCGAGCTCGCGCCCGACGGCGTCGACGCGGCGCTCGACGCCGCGGGCGCCGGCGAGCTTCGCGCGCTCGTGGAGCTCGCCGGGAACCCCGAGCACGTGGTCACGGTCGCCGATTACGCGGGCGCGCAGGAAACCGGCGCGCGGTTCAGCGGCGGGCCGGGAACCGCGCGAGCGGTCCACGCTTTGCGGGACATCGGTGAGCTGATCGAGTCGGGCCGGTTCACGCTGCCGGTGGCGCAGACGTTCCCGCTCGACCAGATCGCCGAGGCGCACCGGCTGAGCGAGACCGGTCACGTCCGCGGCAAGCTCGTGCTGCTCGTGAGCTAAGGCGCTTCCGGCGCGATCGTCGATGGCCCGCAATCGTCGATGGCCGCGCCATCGACGATGGCGAGCCTCAGCGGCGCGGAAGCTGCTGCACCGCCCAGG
Source organism: uncultured Solirubrobacterales bacterium (assembly GCA_963701945.1). Lineage (GTDB taxonomy): Bacteria > Actinomycetota > Thermoleophilia > Solirubrobacterales > Solirubrobacteraceae > Palsa-465. Next base: position 156,471 of record CAVPBV010000014.1, read on the forward strand.
CGTTGCCGTCGGGATCGCTGAAGAACACGAACGATCCCCACGGAAAGTCCTGAACCTCGCTTACCTCCACCCCACGCTCGGCCAGCTCGGCGCGGGCCTGGTGAGCGTCGTCCACGACCAGCTGCATGCCCTTCACCGAACCCGGCTCGGCTTCGGTGAGGCCCTTGCCGAGGGCGATCGAACACGCCGAGCCGGGAGGCGTCAGCTGAACAAAGCGGATCTCGTCACTGACCGTATGGTCGTAATCGGCGTTGAATCCGACGTTATCGACGTAGAACGCCTTCGCCCGATCGACGTCGGTTACCGGGATGGCCACGAGCTCGAGCTTCCAGTCCACGGGGATCTCCTTTTGAGAATCGGCGACGAGGTGGTCCTGCCCACTCGGGAGGCTACGTGCGATCGAGGTCCATTCCGGTCCGCGATGTGCCTCGGCGCCACGCCGGCGACGCCTACGCCCCGGCGTCGACGAACTCGCGGAGCGCGTCCCGCGCGCCCCCGACGACTGGGTCGCCGTGAGCGAGCAGCAGCAGATCGAAGTCGAGATCGAGTAGCCCGCGATAGGCATCGCGCAGTCCTCGCTTGGTCTGCTCGGGTTCGTCCATCAGCGAGTCGGGGACGAATTGCAGCTCGCCGCCCTGCCCCCGTACGACGCCGTCAGCGCACGCCAGCGCGCGGTGGCGCGGGATGAACAGCGCGGTCTCGTCAGCGCAGATCGCATCGACCTCGTGGACCGCGATCTCGCCGGGAAGCTCGTCGCCGAAGTCGAACGCCTCCACCGGTCCGCGCCCCTCGAGTTCGTACAAGCCGTTGCGGACGCAGTGAACCGTGCACCCGAAGGCAACGTTGAGCCGCCAGGCGTCCCGGTCGTGGTGGCGGTTGGTCAGGATCGTGTGCTGCGGCGGGCCGTGCTGCTCAAGCCACTCGAGGTCCTCGGGCGGGATCATCGCATCGATCAGCACGCGCTCGGTCTCGAGGTAGTAGGAGCTGACCTCGGACCCGATCGACTCGCGTCGCGCCGTCCAGTGCCAGAGTCCGGGTGCGATCTCCTCCATCGGGCGCAAGCGTAGCCTGACCCCGCTCGGAGAAGGAGTGGCCGGCTTCCGTTGACCGGTCAACTACAATTAAGCGATATGGAAGCAAGCACCGCGATCCAGGTCCCCGCAGGGGCATGCGCGCCGACCGACGAGGAAGGCACCTCCAGCCTCGAAGGCGTCGCGCTCGAGGCCTGGCGCAGCTACCTCCAGAGCCACGCCACGATCGTGCGGCTACTCGACGCCGAGCTCATCTCTGAGCATGGCATCACCACCCGCGATTACGAGGTGTTGCTGTATCTCGCGCAGGCAGACGAGCGCAGGTTGCCGATGTCGGCGCTTGCCGAGAGCACGATGCTCACGCGGTCCGGGATCACACGGCTCGTGGACGGCCTCGTCGACGGCGGGTTCGTCGAGCGGGTCTCGTGCCCCAAGGACGCGCGCGTGTCCTACGCCCGGCTGACCGACGAGGGGTTCGCCAAGCTCCGTGACGCCGGCCACACGCACGTGGGCAGCATCCGCCGCCTGTTCCTCGAGCACTTCGACGCCGACGAGACCGGGCAGCTTGCCGTGCTGCTCGCGCGGCTGCCGGGCGCTCAGCGCGGCGGCTCCTGCACCGTCGAATAGAGCGGCGCCGGCGGGATACTTGACGCCGCAACTACTTGTGCTAGGATAGTTGCAGGCTCAATCAACGACGAAACGGAGACCCCCTTGTCAGTCCCCAGCCTTTCCCTCGAGAGCATTCCGGCCGGCACCTACAACATCGATCCCGCGCACTCGAGCGTCGGCTTCGAGGTTCGGCACATGGGTATCGCGACCGTCCGCGGCGCGTTCCGCAAGTTCCAGGGCACGGTCGATGCGACCGGCGACACCCCCGTCCTGAATGGCTCGGTCGAGATCTCGAGCGTCGATACCGGTGACCCGCAGCGCGATGGCCACCTGGCGTCGGCCGACTTCTTCGACGCCGAGAACCACGCGGAGATCTCGTTCACCTCGACCGCCGGCGAAGCGCTTGATGGCGGCCAGGTCCGTCTCGACGGCGAGATCACGATCAAGGGCATCACCAAGCCGATCCAGCTGACTGGCGTCATCGGCGAAGGCGGAACCGATCCGTGGGGCAACGAGCGCATCGGCCTCGAGCTCTCGGGCGTGATCGACCGCCGCGACTTCGACCTCAAGTGGAATCAGACGCTCCCGAACGGCAACCTGCTCGTGTCCAACGAGGTCAAGCTGCTCGTCAGCGTGTCCGCGGTCAAGGCCGCATAACCGAATGCGAATCCTGACCATCTCGGGAAGCCTCCGCGCAGCGTCGCACAACACGGCGCTGCTGCGCGCGGCGGCCGAGCTTGCCCCCGAGGGGGTCGAGGTCGTGCCGTTCGAGGGCCTCGACCGCATTCCCCACTACAACGAGGACCACGACACCGACGACCCGCCCGCCGAGGTCGCGCGGCTGCGGGCCGAGATCGCCGCGGCCGACGTCGTGCTGATCTCGACGCCCGAGTACAACGGAAGCGTGCCCGGTCATCTCAAGACGGCCATCGACTGGGCCTCGCGGCCGTTCGGCAAGGGCTCCTCGCTGTGGGGAAAGCCCGTCGCGGTGATCGGCGCGAGCGTCACCGACTATGGCGCCGTGTGGGCCCAGGACCATCTGCGCAAGTCACTCGGACTGGCCGGGGCCCGCGTGCTCGAGCTCGAGCTCGCCATCCCTAAGGCGCCCGATCGGTTCGGTCCCGACGGTCAGCTGACCGATCCCGAGACCCGCGAGCGGCTGGCCGAGGTCTTGGACGGCCTCGTCGCCCATTTCAACCAGCAGACATCTAAGGCGGCGGCGTAGCATGGCCGCCACGTCCACTGATCGTACGACGGACCTCGCCGCAGGACGAATCGACGCTGCGACCACGGTCGGAACGGTCTCGCTGACCGTCTCCGACCTGGCTCGCTCGCGCACGTTCTACGAGCGGGCGATCGGGCTCCCCGCGACCGAGCTCGACGACGGCGGGCTCGCGCTCGGCGTGGCCGGCGAACGCCCGTTGATCGAGCTGCGCGGCAACAGCTCGGCGCCACGGCTCAACCGGCGCGCCCCCGGCCTCTACCACCTGGCGATCCTGGTCCCGACCCGGCTCGACCTGGCGCTAGCCCTGGCCCGCCTGGCCGAGACGCGCTGGCCGCTTGACGGCGCTTCGGACCACCTCGTGAGCGAGGCGCTGTACCTTTCGGACCCGGACGGCAACGGGATCGAGATCTATCGCGATCGCCCGCGCGCCGAATGGCGATATGCCGGCGATCAGCTTGAGATGTCGACGCTGGCGCTCGACCTCAACGACGTCCTCGGCGAGTTGCGAGCCGTGTCCGAGCTCCAGATCGCCGCCCCGTCAGGGACCGCGATCGGCCACGTCCACCTCCAGGTCGCCGACCTGCGCGAGGCCGAGGCCTTCTACCACGGCGTGCTCGGATTCGACGTGATGGTCCGCGGCTACCCGGGCGCACTGTTCGTGTCGGCCGGCGGCTACCACCACCACATCGGGCTCAACACCTGGCACAGCGCCGGCGCGGCGCCAGCGCCGAGCGGCTCGGTCGGGCTTCGGTCGTTCGCAGTCGACCTGCCAGACGAGCGGGCGCTCGCCGCCGTCCTCTCCCGAGTCCAGGAAGCCTCGCTCCCGAGCAGCTCAGTGGAGGGCGGCGTGCTCGTGCGCGACCCCTTCGGCAGCGGCGTCGTTCTGAGGACACCGACAGCCGCCGTCTAACGCGGGACCGGCGCGCCGCTACCCTACGTCCCGCGGCGACGTGGCGGAGTGGCTACGCAGCGGCCTGCAAAGCCGTCTACACCGGTTCGATTCCGGTCGTCGCCTCTGGGGATTAGCAGGGCAAATGCTGCTTGTGGCAATACGCGCGTGTCCCGGTTGTGTCCCAGATTCCGCGTTGGCGCGCGCGCAGAGAAGTGCCTCAGCGCTCCGATCCGCGGTATCGCTCAAGCTCCGTCCGGACTACACCGCGTGCGCATTGATCCTCGAGCCGTCCGAGGGGGCGCGGGTCGCGCCTGCGGGCGAGTGATAGACATCCCGCCGCGGAAACCGAGGAATCCCGTCATTAGGCCGGGCATTTCGGTACGGGGCAGAGACGGCGGGAAGTGAACCGGCGCTTTGTTCCCGCCGTGTCTCGAGACCCAACAGAGCGCAGGTTAACGGCTCAGCCGGCCGGCACGCAGTGTCTTGCGTCACTGTCCTGACAGCGACTGTAAGGCCGTCGCGCAGACGCAGCTCCTCGGGCGGTGATGCTGACGCGGGCATCCGCTCATACCGCTAGACGCGAACCGCGGGAACTGCCGTCACGATCCGTCGGCCGGAGATGACGTTCCCACGGATGCGGATCCAGTGGCCCTTGGTGCCCGGCGCCCATGGCTCGAGTCCAAGAGCCTCGATTCGCCGCAGCTCAGCAGTATCGGTGATCTCCTCGCAGTCGCCGTGGATGATCACGCTCCACCCGACCCGCCCCGCGGCATCTGTGCCATCGATCTCAAACGCCGCCCTCGCTGAACGTAGGAGGGGTGCAGCTTCGATCCGAGCGCTGAGCGAAGCAGCACGCACTGGGAAGACTCGTCGAAGAGGTAGTTGACGGGTCGAATCACCGGGTGGTCCCATTCGGCGACGCTGACAACGATCCTGCCGAAGGCCGTCGCCGCCAGCCGGCGTAGGCAATCCGGGCGCGGAAGTTCGATCATCTCGGTCGCGGGACGGGTTGACTGTCGCGAGTCCGGCGGGCCGACGAGAGTGCGGTTTGGCTGCGGAGTCGTCGCTAGGGTCACGCTAGGGCCCGCTTGCCCGCGGCGTGCTGTAGTGGTCTCGCCAGATCAGCTTGTAGATGGGGATTCTGCGCGGGAGGCCGCGGACGCCCGGGATGAATGGGATCAGGATAAACGCGAGGCTCAGCACGCCCATGATCGCCAGGACGAGGATGTCGCCGTTGGCCGAGGTGGAGAACGGCTTGATCTGGTACCAGAAGGTGTAGAGCCACAGCCACACCTGGCCCGGGAAGCTGCCGGTCTCGTTCATCAGCCCCCATTGGGGGCCGAGCAGGTGCTGCAGCTGTGCGCGGTTTGTGAGCACGCCGCCGTCGGCCATGAACAGCAGGATCTTTGTGTAGTCAGTCTGGTAGAACTGCTTGCTGGTCAGCAGCGCGCCGTCCAAGCCGCCGCTTTGGGCGAACGTGAGCAGGGAGCCCATCATCACCGGGAGGGGACCGTAGCTGCCGGGTTTGACCGAGATCGAGCCGTCTGGGTTGGCGGTCGCCTTGGCAAGTGCCGCCTCGTACGCGCTCGTCCAGGCTGTCTGAGTTTTCGTGGGGACGGCCATGTAGGCGGAGACGGCGGTTTGAAGCGCTGGTTGGCCCGTGATCGAGCGCAGCGGCGCGAGCACGAAGTCCTGTGTGGTGTTGATCGGATAGCTGACGCCGAACCACTTCGCCAGGTGGACGAACGCGATGTGCTGGCCTTCGGAGGCGTGGTTGTAGGGCGGTCCGTAGCTGCCCGTCGTGCTCGACCCGTCGAGCTCGGTGGTTGCCGTGGTGACGAAGTCAACCGGGTCCCCGCGCGACCAGGACTGGACCGTGCTCGGCTTCAGGTCGGGCGAGGAGAAGAGGATCGTCAGACAGCACCAGCGCGAGCGCGAGCACCACCCCGAGCGCGATCGTCGCCTCTTTGAGGATGTCGTAGGGCCTGTAGGCGCCCTTCCACTCGCGCGCGGCCTCGTCCTCGCGCCGGCGGCTCTCTCGGCTCATGAGGCCACCGTTGGCTCGGGCTCGGGCTCCGCTCGGGCCACCGCCTCGGTCCCCGCTTTGGACAGCGGGAACGGCGGCACGATCCCGTGCTTACGAACCAGCAACACGTGCGCGATCACCAGCGCGACGACCGCGAGCGGCAGCAACAACACGTGGTAGGAGTACATCTGGCCGAAGTTCATGAGGTTCCAGAACGCTCCGATGCCGGCCGCGTTCATCGCATCCTTGGCCTGCGTCGAGATCCACTGGGCGTCGAAGTTCTGCTGGGAGACGTAACCGGTCAGCGCACACGGCACCGCGACCAGGAACGTGACCGCGCCCGTCATCCACACGCGCGCGCGACCGCCCCGCCATGCCGCCATCCAGTACTTCCCCCACAGGTGGATCACCATGAAGAAGAAGAACAGCTCCACCGACCACAGGTGGATGCTGTTGAAGAAGTGCCCGACGCCGGTGACATGCCACCAGCCCGGCCCCTTCAAGGCGAGGATCGAGCCCGAGGCGATGATCACGATCAGCGCCGCGAGCGTCAGCACGCCGAACACGTAGATCCACGACGACATGTACGACGGCTGACTGTCGGGCAGCAGCTTCTCGGGTGGCAACGCCCCCACGGCACGCCTGCGTACCTTCTCCGTCCACGACTTACCGTTCACAGACGTCGGCTTACCGTTCACGGCGCTCATCGTTGGTTTCCTCCGTGGCTCGGGAACGGCGCGAGGATCGCCACCGCGAACACGATCAACATGAGCACGATCACGACGACGTTGGCCACCGACAGCGTGACGAAGTGCCAGTGCACGGTGTTCGCCGGGTGGTTGAGGTTGAAGACGGCTGCGGTCATGACGTGCTCCTCGCGAGGCGGTCGTGTTTCTCGAGGTAGGGAGCTAGGTACTTGGCGCGGCGATCTTGGTCGCCGGCGACCAAGTCGGCGCCTCGGTAATCTGCGAGCTCGATCCGTGGCCGCCGGTGACGTGCGCGCTGAGGTAGCGCGGCTTGCCGCCGGTCAGCAGGATCCCGTGGATGACCGGATGGAACGGCGCGGGTTCCGGCGCGACGCCGGCGAGCGCGGCGATTGCCTGCGCGGCGACGTCGGCTTGCTGCGCGGCGATCCCGCCGTGCTTGATCGCGAAATCGGTCGCGTCGCCCGCGGCCCAGACGCGGTCGATACCGGGCACCTTGCAGCGAACGTCGACCGGGATGAAACCGCCGACCGGACCCCGAGGGACACCGGGCACGGAGGGGCCGTGGGGCTCGGGCATCGCGACGATGCGATCCGCCTCAAGGTGCCGCGCCCCCGGATTGATCGCGACGTGACCCGGCTCGGGAACCTCGCAGTGGGCCGAGGCGACCGTAAAGATCCCGTTGTCTTTCAGCAGCTGTCCCACGGCGTCGCTGGCTCCGCGGCCGAAGATCGCCAGCGGCGCGTCCTCGGGGGTGGCGACCGTGATCGACAGCTCGATGTTCATTTCCTGAGCGCGCGCAGCTGTCATCAGGGCGAGCTCGTAGATCGGCAGCGGCCATCCCATCCGCTCGGGGGCGATGAACGCCAGACGTTGCACGTAGCCACCCTCGACGTCCTGAATCAGCCCGTGGAGCAACTCATCCAGTCGCACGTCATCGACGGTGAGCGCATGCTCAAAGCGCGCGGACAAGCGAGCGCCGAGAGCGAGACGACCGCGTCGTAGGAGAGCTGCTCGCCCGCCTCGGTGTGCAAGACAGACCGCTCAGGATCCAGCCACTTGAAGCTGTCGACACGCAGCTCCACGCCGATGTCTCGCGCGAGCTCGTCGAGCGGATACCTCCGGGCCTCCGCGTAACCGAACGGCTCGCGCACGGTCGTCGGCCGGCACACGAACTCCGGGTTGGGCGCGATCATCGTTGTCGCGATCCGCTCGCCGCCCAGCTCGCGCAACGCCAGCGCCGCCTCAAGCCCCGCCACGCCACCGCCCACGATAAGCACGTCGAACGGCTCAGCTGATGAGCCCGCGAACGTCACAGCGGCCCTGCGTCGGGGAGAACCGGCCGGTGGGACATTGGACCTCCGGGTTAGTGGAAACCTCAAAAGTCGCGTTGTGCTGCCCGCCCCATGGGGGCCGACCTCACAATGAATGCCCTCGTCAACCGACCATACTCCTCAAGTCAAGCGCCCGAGCCCACCGCGCGAGCGCGTGGTTGCCCGAGACGCCGCGTCGGTCAGGAAGCCTCGGCCGTCCGGCTCGGCGGGATCTCATGATGGTCGACGAGATCAGTCGGGGCGAGGATGAACACCTCGCACATCATGTCGGGGTGCTGCTGGTTGCCGCTCATGAATCCGATCACCCGCCGGCCGGTCGCATGCTCGATCACGGCCTCGAAGCGCTCCCGCATCAGCTCCTGAAACTCCATGCGCTGTTGAATAACAGCTGCACCGCGACCGCCTTCGAGCAGCGTCTGCTCCACGCGTGAGAAGCCGCCACGTAGCACGCATACGACCAGGTCGTCCGCGTAATAGGACTTGGTCCGCGTGGGCCCACGCCCGTAGAACTCTTTCAGCAGCGCCACCATCCCGTCCGAGATCGCGGTGAGCACATCGCCGTGGCTGGCAGCGGTGCTGCTGACCTCTCGTTGGCTCACGACGGGACCGATTCTTCTCGTGATAGGAGCACCGGATCGTGGCGCTCGCTATCTACGGGTTGGCGCCATTGCGGATGATCGCAGCCTGCCCTTGACCACCGCCGACGCAGAGCGTGGCGAGGCCGCGGTGCGAATCGCGCCGGCGCATCTCGTGTAAGAGGGTGACGAGGATCCGGCCGCCGCTGGCCCCGATCGGGTGCCCGAGCGCGATCGCCCCTCCACGGGGGTTGATCAGTTCAGGGTCGATGTCGAGTTCTCGGAGCACGGCGAGCGATTGCGCCGCGAACGCCTCGTTGAGCTCGAACAGATCGATGTCGCCGAGTTCGAGGCCCGCCCTGGCAAGCGCCTTGCGCACTGCAGGCACCGGGCCGATGCCCATGATCTTCGGCTCGACCCCGACGGAGGCGTAGCTTTCGACAGTGCCGAACGTCCGCAGGCCGCGCGCCTTGGCCGTGGTCGCCGCCATCAAGACGATCGCCGACGCCCCGTCATTGATTCCCGAGGCGTTGCCCGCGGTCACCGTGCCGCCGTCACGGCGAAACGCCGTGCGCAGCTTTGCCAGCGCGTCGGCGGTCGTCCCCGCGCGGGGGGCCTCGTCGCTGTCAACCATGCGTGTGCCGCCCTTTACGCGCACCTCGACCGGCACTATCTCCTCCCGAAAGATTCCCTCGGCGACTGCGCGCTCGGCTTTGTGCTGGCTGTCCGCGGCGAATTTGTCCTGTTCCTCGCGGCTGATGCCGTACTGCTCGGCGAGGTTCTCCGCGGTGATACCCATGTGGATGTCGTTGAAGGCATCCCACAGGCCGTCGTGGACCATCGAGTCGATCAGTGGGGCATCGCCAGTCCGCGCGCCAAAACGCGCGGCCGGCATCAGATACGGAGCGCGCGTCATGTTCTCCATGCCGCCCGCCACGACGACGTTCACGTCGCCTGCCCGGATCATCTGCGACGCGATCGCAACCGCTTTGAGGCCCGAACCGCAGACCATGTTGATTGTCGTCGCAGGCACCTCCTTCGGGATGCCCGCCCCGATCGCCACCTGGCGTGCGGGGTTCTGGCCGAGACCGGCGGTCAGGACACAGCCGAGCACGACCTCGTCCACCTCGTCGCCAGCGATCTTCGCCCGCTCGAGCGTGGCACGCACTGCTTTCGCCCCGAGCTCGGTGGCCGCGATGTCCTTGAACTGCCCGCCGAAGCTACCCACAGGCGTCCGTAGCGCACTGACGATCACAGCATCTTCCATCGTGGCCTCCTCGGATGAGGGACACCTGATCCGTGCCCGTGGCCCAGCATACGCTCCATCCCCCTACCTCCCAGCGTTCAGGCGAGGGCCGGCAGGCACGCCCTCACGCCGTCGTCTCTAGGCCGGCGCATGCGGATGCTTCGGCAGCAGGCGGTGGCCGTCGACGACGGCGGTGGCCACGTCGACGAGCTTACGGTTGGCCGTACGCGATTGCTCGCGCAACATTTCGAAGGCGCTTGCGTCATTGATGGAGTGGCGTTCCATGAGGATGCCTTTGGCACGTTCGATGAGGGCACGGCGCCCGAACGCGCCTTCGAGGTCGTGGTATTCGGCGAAGCGTCGTAGCACGATGTCTATGGAGCTCTGCCAGTCTTCGACGTCGGCGTCGCTGATGTGGGCGAACACGCCGCGTTTGGACGCTTCCTTGACGAACTCTGGATCGGGGGTGTGGAGGAGGACGATCACGGGACATGCGGCTTCCCGGACGATCTTCTCGATCAGGCCGAGCGCGTGGTCGGAGCTTTCCCCGAGGCCGACCAGCGCGACATCGGGTCGCTCGCGGGCGGTCGCGGCTCCGACGTCTGCGACGTCGATCTCGCGCGCGATTACCTCGTGCCCTAGGGCCGTGACGATCGGCGCGACGAGGGCGAGGCGATCTTTACGCTCGTTGGCGATCAGCACTCGCAGATGCTCGGTGTCGCGGTAGCTCATGACGGCTCCAGCCAGTTTCGATTCTAGCCCTGGAACAGCGACTGTCGTGACTGCCGTCTGCTGTCTTGCGATCGGGTGTATGGTGGGGGTCCGCCTTCGCCCTGAACCTCGGCGGGCGGTTTCCGGCTCCAGCTCTCGGCCGGCGTGGCGTACCGACCGAATTCGGTCAGCGCCGACACGCAGCGTCAGGAGCCGAGGATGTCAATCTCCACACCGGACCCGGTCACGAACGGGGCGCCGCCGACGTCTGCGGGCCTTTCCGAGGGTTTGCCTCAGTACGTTCAGGATTTCGTTCGCAAGCCGCGTCGTCCGCTGATCGACGGCGAGTGGGTGCAGCGGCGAGCGGGAAGACGTTTGAGACGCTCAATCCGGCGACGAGGAGAGCCTGCGCGCCGGCACGGTCTGGATCAACTGCTACAGCGTGTTCGACGCCGCAATGCCGTTCGGCGGCTACAAGGAATCGGGCTGGGGCCGCGAGATGGGCCACAACGCGCTGGATAACTACCTCCAAACCAAGTCCGTAGTCACCCAGCTCGCCCAGCAAACCCCCCATGCGATGGCGGGGCCCCGCCTGGCCCCGTCATCGCCGACTCGACCAAGACGAAGAAGACACCATGAAAGCCACTGTCGTTCATGACTTCCCCCGACCGCTGAGCATCGACAACCTTCCGAGGCCCGAGCCAAGCGACGGGCAGGTGCACTGAACCACGCCCCAGGAGGGTCACTCTATGAGCTCGTCCGCCACCAGCACACACGCCGCCGAGACGTTCTCGTCGTCGGCCCTCATCGCGGGCGAGCAGCTCGAGCGCCGTCTCGAGGAACTCTTGCATCAGGACCGCTTCGCGCCCCCTCAGAACTTCGTCGCCACCGAACGCGTCGATGACGCGTCGCTGCACGCGCGGGCCGAGCTCGACCCGGATGGGTTCTGGGCCGAGCAGGCCCGCGAGCTGCATTGGGATAAGCCGTTCACGACCGTCCTCGACGACTCGGACCCGCCGTTCTACAGGTGGTTCACGGACGGTAAGCTGAACGTGTCATACAACTGCCTGGACCGGCATGTCGAGGCTGGCCATGGTAACCGTGTCGCGTTCCACTGGGCCGGGGAGGAGGGCGAACAGCGCGCGATCACCTACGCCGAGCTACACCGCGAGGTGCAAAGGCTCGCGAACGCGCTCAAGGCGCTGAGCGTCGGCAAGGGCGACATCGTCGGGATTTACCTGCCGATGATTCCCGAGGTCATCGTCTCGATGCTCGCTTGCGCGCGGATCGGCGCCCCCCACAACGTCGTGTTCGGCGGATTCGCGCCCGAGGCGGTCAAGGAGCGAATGGAGGTCTCGCACGCGAAGGTGCTGATCACCGTCGACGGCGCCCGGCGCAAAGGCAAGACCGCGCCGGTGAAGGCCGCCGTCGACGCAGTGATGGGCGACGGTCTCGAGTCGCTCGAGCACATCGTCGTCGTGCGCCACACCGGCATCGATACTCCGATGACGCAGGATCGGGACGTGTTCTACGACGAGATCGTCGCCGCCGCGGACCCGTTCTGCCCGGCGGAGCCGATGGAGTCAGAGCACCCGCTGTTCATCCTCTACAGCTCGGGCTCGACCGCCAAGCCGAAAGGGATCGTTCACACCACCGGCGGGTACCTGACCGGGGTCAGCTCCACCCACCGGTCCGTGTTCGACCTCGACCCCGAGCGCGACGTGTTCTTCTGCTCGGCCGACGTTGGTTGGATCACCGGGCACTCCTACATCGTCTACGGCCCGCTCGCCAACGGAGCCACGAGCGTGATGTACGAGGGCGCGCCCGACTACCCGGACAAGGGCATCTGGTGGGAGCTCGTCGAGCGCCACGGCGTGACGATCTTCTACACCGCGCCGACGGCGATCCGCGCCTGCATGAAATGGGGCGCCGAGCACCCGAACGCCCACGACCTCTCGTCGTTGCGGCTGCTGGGGACGGTCGGTGAGCCCATCAACCCCAAGGCGTGGCTCTGGTACCACGTCGTGATCGGCCGTGAACGCTGTCCGATCGTCGACACGTGGTGGCAGACCGAGACCGGCCAGATCATGATCTCGCCGCTGCCCGCCCTGACCGAAACCAAGCCGGGCTCGGCGACGTTCCCGCTTCCGGGCGTTCTCGCCGACGTCGTCGACGAGACCACCGGTGAATCGATCGAGCAAGGTCAGGGACTGCTCGTGCTCAAGCGCCCCTGGCCCGGAATGCTCCGCACCCTGTACGGCGACGACGAGCGCTACGTACAGACGTACTGGTCACGATTCGGCAACGCCACCTACCTCGTCGGCGACGCCGCGATCCGCGACAAGGACGGGTACCTGTGGATCGTCGGACGGATCGACGACGTCATCAACGTCTCCGGGCACCGCCTCTCGACCGCCGAGGTCGAGTCGGCGATCGTCGCACACCACAACGTCGCCGAAGCCGCCGTCGTCGCGCAGTCGGACGAGCTCACGGGCCAGGCGATCGTCGCCTACGTGACCCTCCAGGGAGACCTCGAGGGGACTCCGGAGATCGAGGCTCAGATACGCGAGCACGTCGCCACGCAAATCGGCAAGCTCGCCCGGCCGAAGCGGATCCTGTGGAGCGAGGACCTGCCCAAGACACGCTCGGGAAAGATCATGCGCCGCCTCCTGAGAGACATCGCCGAGGGCCGGACGCTCGGCGACGTGACCACGCTCCGCGACCCGACAGTGATGGCAGAGCTCCAGAAGAAGGTCGCCGCCGCCCAATCCCAGGAGGAATAGGCGACGCGTGTATCAGCAAGCTCACACAGGATGGATTGTGAGCATCTCCTCGATCATCGGCGAAATGGGAAACATCGGCCAAGCCAACTACGCAGCCTCCAAGTCGGGCCTGTTCGGGCTCACCAAGACCCGGGGCGATCTGGCCCGTCAACGGGGGAATGGACACATAAATCATGAGCAACGGCGACGGATGGCTTTCCGTGCGCTCGTAAACCCCTAACGGCGTGGAGTCCGTGTGTCGCTCGACTTCCATCCGCTGAGCGTCGGCGGCATCGAAGCCGATGATCGTAGTTTCGGCCTGACATCGTTTCGCCGGCGGGTGCTGCTGAGTGTGCTCGGGGCTCTCGCCGTCACGACCGTGCTGGGATTCGTGCTTGCTCGCCGGCGGGGTCAGTTCACCGCCGCGCTTCACACGGCTCCGGTCTCGCTGCTGGCGCTCGCGGCCGCACTACAGATCGTCGCACTGCTGGCTCGTAGCGAAGCCTGGAACGTCTGCGTGCGAGCCGCCGGCGGAACCGTCACCCGGCGATTGCTGTTCCGCGCTGCCGGCATCGGGTATCTCGCGAGCCTGGTGAACGGGTCGGTGGGGATGGCCGTACGCATCGCCTCCCTGCGCCGCATCGCGCCGCAGACCGCTCCCCGTGTACCGGCACTGGTGGCGGCCGAGGTTCCGATCATCACCGTCGAAGTCGCCCTGGCGGCGATCTTCTCGTTCACGCTGATCGTGCCGCTCGGCGTCCCCTGGTGGGCGCCCGTGATCGCAGTCGCGACCACGATCGGGGCCGGAGCCGCTCTGCGGCGGATCTCGGAGCGCCATCGAACGGGGCTCTGGGCGGGACTGGCGATCCTGCACAAGGACGGCCGTGGACGCGTGATCGCGTTCACGGTGCTCGCCGTGTGCGCGCAGGTCGCCCGCAACTGGCTGATGCTGCGCGCGATCGGCGTAAACGTGTCCGTCTTTGACGCGATGGCCCTGCTGATCGCGATGTTCACGATTGGCCAACTTCCGATCGGACCGAGTATCGGGCCTGCCGCCGCCGTGCTGATCCTGGGTGACCACGGCATTGCCGCGACCGCCGCCGCCGGCGTGCTGCTCACAGTCACTGGCGTGGTGGGAACCCTCTTCTACGCCGCGTGGGCGATCACCGACCGGATCGTCACGGGCCGGCGCAGCGCTGGTCCGGAGGCCGTCGTGACACCGCTCGCCGCGACGTCCACCTCGGCCTGAAGGCAAACCGAGTTCTCCGCGAGACCCGCGCCGCGCGACCCTAGGACCCGCCGGTAACCAGACGGCCACCGACCCGTGATCGTGTCGGAAATCGCTCATAGCGCGAGCGACTCGCCGGTGGCGCTGCAATGGCTCGAAAGCGCCCATCTACCGAGGACTCAGCCTGATCTGCACCCGGACGTCGCCGTTTTGTCCGGTGCAGATCGCAGCGTGCAACTCGGAGGTGAGACGGGCGAGGCCAATACCATCCCGCGCGCCTTGAACAAGCCGCTCAGGTTGGTGGCCAGCGCAGAACCAGCGCACAGCTCAATCCCAGGGTCACACGGACACTTCGGGCCCACGCTTGGTTTGCTGGCGTTCGGGGCTGATCCTGACCACGTCCCAGGCCAGATGACATCGCTCTAGAACGGCGATGAGCCAGCCGCCGGGATCGAGCTGCCCCCGCCCAAGTCCGTGCCGAGCCGAGGTCGGGAACGCGTGGTGGTTGTTGTGCCACGCCTCCCCGAACGCGAGCGGCGCCAACCACGCCAGATTACGCGACTGGTCGTCGGTCGCAAACGGCCGCCGGCCGAAGTAATGACACAACGAGTTGATGCTGAAGGTCACGTGATGCAAAAGGAACACGCGCACCGCTCCACCCCACAGCAGTCCGGTGAGTCCCCCCACGATCGAACCGGTCAGCGCCACGCCGAGCCCGAACGGGACGGCCAGCCCAACCATCACCCAGAGCGGGAACGTGCGACTGATGAAGCGGAGATCGCGGTCGGTGAGCAGATCCCTCGCGTAGCGAGCGGGGTTCGCCATCTCCTTACCGCGCAACATCCAGCCAACGTGTGCGTGACCGAGTCCCCGCAGCGCACCTCGCCACCCCGCCGAATCGTCAATGTGGGGGCTGTGCGGGTCCCCCGGGCGGTCCGCGAAGCGATGGTGCTTCCGATGCGTCGCCACCCACTCGATCACCGGACCCTCGACTGCCATCGAACCGAGCACCGCCAATAGCGCTCGCAGCGTCCGGGTGGTCTTGAAGCTACGGTGGGTGAACAGTCGGTGATAGCCGACCGTGATGCCCAGTCCGGTGAACGCGTAGGTAATCGCCAGCACCACCAGGTCCTGCCAATGCAGAGCCCCACCCCACGCCAGCCAACCCCCCAACACGAGCGCGACCGGCGGAAGGACGAAGAACAGCGTGCGCACCACCCGCTCTGAGGTCTCGTGCTCGATCGGGACCATCTCCGCAACACCCCGGACCGTCGCCGCACTCATAGGACACGCTCCTCGTCGCCGAGTCGCGCGGCAACAGCCGACTCCACCTGGTCCATGTCGCCGATCTCGAGATCACCGGAGCACCCGGTCAGCGTCAACATGCGGTCGACGATTACTCGGCCACGCAGGAGCACCAGCCGCCGACCGGCCTTCCGTGCGCGCACCGCGTGACCAACGAGCGCGTGCGCGCCGCAGCTGTCCATGAACTCCAGCTCGCGCAGGTCGAGCACGACCAGCCTCGCCTCGACCTGAGACTCGCGCAGCATCCGGTCCAGCTGCGGGACGGTCGCGATGTCCAGCTCGCCGGCCACGTCCACCCACGCAGCGTCCAGACCCCCGCCCGTCCACGAGCAGACTAACGTTGGCGACGGGGCATTCGCGTTGTCTGCGACCGAATGAGAAAGAACCAGCGCATCGAGCATGTGAACCCCGGAGTTAGATGGACTCTCGGAAGTCAGATCATGCAGCCGGCCCGGTGGGCGGACCTCAAAATCGATGCCCTCCTACAGCAACAACACTACTCGCGACGTCAAGCGCACTTCCCGTGTTCGTCAATCGGTAGCTGAGACCAAGGATGGCACTTCGCAGATCGTGTCGGGGTACTGCTCGTTGCCGCTCATGAAGCCGGTCGGCGGTCGGCCGGTCGCGTCTTGGTGAGTGGGGTATGGTCGTAGTAGATCGCTCGTTGGGTCCTCGCCCTTCCGCCTCGCGCCCGCAACCAGCCCGGAAGACGCGAGAGAGAAGGCCGTGATGTCGGCCCCCGATGCTCTAACCGGCGACGAGCTCCTTGGCGCGGTCACCGAAGCGATGGTTGCGTTGCATCAGCGCTACCACCATCGCAAGCCGGTCACCGCCAAAACGCTGCTCCTCGGCGGCGACCTCCTCGCGTGCGTACTCGGCGGCGTCTACACAGACGTCGAGAAGACGATGATCGAAATCCAACGCACCACCGTCGTCCAGGAGACCCGCAGTGCTTTCCAAACCGCAATGCAACACAAATTCATCATCGTCGTCGAGCGGCTCTCAGGCCGCGACGTAATTGCGTTCATCTCCAACCATCACGTCGGACCCGACATCGAAATCGAGCTGTTCATGCTCGCAGGACAGGGGCTCTCTCGTTCCCGGCACTGACCACTTGCGATGGAAGAACTGGGCTTGCGGCCAAACCGCAGGTTCGAGAAATCGCTCACCGAGCGCGATTATCACCGTTGCTCTGTTGCGCGGTATATAATTGGTGTCAGGTCGCTTCAACCCTCGGGCGGCCGCGCTTTTCCGGCTCCAGCAATCGGCCGGCGCGCGAAACGAATGTCGCGCGCTCCACCGCAGCCAGAAAGGTAAGACCATGATCGCCGTTTATGTGATCGTCGTGGCGCTCATCGTCGTGGCGCTGATCGTTCCCGCGTTCTCGGCACGCATCATCAAGCAGTACGAGCGCGTCGTGCTGTTCGAGCTCGGAAAGGTCAAGGGACAGGCACGCGGACCGGGATTGATCTTCATCTTTCCGTTCGTGGACCGCGTCCATCGCGTCTCGTTGCGGATCGTCACGATGCCGATCCAGTCGCAGGGAATCATCACCAAGGACAACGTCAGCATCGACGTGTCCGCAGTGGCCTACTACCGGGTGGAGGATCCCGTCCGGTCGGTGGTCGCGATCGAGAATGTCGGAGCGGCGATCAACCAGATCGCGCAGACCACGCTTCGCGCCGTCGTCGGACGTCACACGCTCGACGAGACGCTGTCCGAGACTGAGTCCATCAATCAGAACATTCGCGAAATCCTCGACGTGCAGACCGAGGAGTGGGGGATCAAGGTCACGGTCGTAGAGCTCCGCGACATCCAGCTGCCCGACAGCATGAAGCGCGCGATGGCCCGCCAGGCCGAGGCCGAGCGCGAGAAGCGCGCCAAGATCATCGCCGCCCAGGGCGAAGCGCTCGCAGCCGGAGAGCTGGCGATCGCCTCTGACGTGATGATGGCCCACCCGCTGGCGCTCCAGCTGCGCAACCTCCAGACCCTGGTCGAGGTCGCGGTCGACAAGAACTCGACCGTCGTCTTCCCCGCGCCCTTGATGAGCACGATCGGCGAGCTCGGAGCGTTCCTGGCCCGCGAGAGCAAAGCCGCCGCCAACCGCCCCGCCATCCCAGAGGCAACAAAAGCCTCTACGAATGGAGAGCTAGTGCCTCATGACCGCCACCAACCAGTCTGACCGATCGTCCGCGCCCGGATCATCCCCCGGGACGCCGCCAACGGGACTACACCGGGTGCCGGCTGTCAGTCGCGCCCAAGCAGCATCGCAATTCCCTGACCACCCCCGATGCAGAGGGTAACCAGCCCGAGCTTGTAGTCCTCGCGTTCCATCTCGCCCAAGATCTTGGTGGTGAGGATCGCGCCTGTGGCAGCGATTGGGTGACCGAGGGCGATCGCTCCGCCGTTAGGGTTCACCTTCGCGGTGTCGAGGTCGAGATCCTTGACGACCGCCAGCGACTGGGCGGCAAACGCCTCGTTGAGCTCGATCACGTCGACGTCATCAAGCGTCCGGCCAGCCCGTTCGAGTGCCTTGCGCACGGCCGGGACGGGGCCGATGCCCATCGTCTTGGGCTCCACACCGCACACGGCGTAGGAGAGGATGCGCGCCCGCACCGGCGCGCCCAGCTCCTGCGCCCGGCCCGCCGACATGACCACAACCGCGGCGGCCGCGTCGTTCACCCCGGAGGCATTGCCGGCCGTGACCGTGCCGTCCTTTTTGAACGCCGGCTTGAGCTTGGCAAACGTCTGGAGCGTGGCATCGCGCCGGAGGTGCTCGTCAACCCTGAACTCGACACTCCCCTTGCGTGCCTTGACCTCGATCGGTACGACCTCCTCGTCGAACAGTCCCGCCTCAATCGCCACCTGGGCGCGGCGATGGGACTCGAGCGCGAACTCGTCCTGCGCCTCGCGCGAGACTCCGTGGGACTCGGCCACGTTCTCGGCCGTCACCCCCATATGGATCTGGTTGAAGGGATCGGTCAGGCATCCGACAACCGCGTCGACGAGCGACGCGTCGCCCATCCGCGCACCCCAGCGCGCGTTCTCCATCCAGTAGGCGCCCCTGCTCATCGACTCCGCACCGCCTGCCAGCGCCACGTCGGCATCACCGGCCTGGATCGCCTGGGCGGCGGAGACGATCGCCTGCACGCCGCTGCCACACAGGCGGTTGACCGTAAAGGCCGGCGCCTCCTTGGGGATGCCGGCACCGATGCCGACCACCCGGGCCATGTACATGTCCTCGGGCGAGGTGTGGATGACGTTGCCGAACACCACCTGCTCGACCTGTTCGGGCTCGAGGCCCGCGCGTTCGATGGCTGCGCGCGCGACCGTGGCGCCGAGCTCGGTCGGCGGGACGTCACGGAGGCTGCGTCCGAAAGAGCCGATCGCAGTCCGGGCCGCGGAAGTGATCACGACGCTGGTCACATGCTTCCTTTGGTCGTATTGGTGGCGCGCGTTACCACGTCTGGACGCGCTCGACTGGGCGCCGGTGCTCGATTCGCAGTCGCATGTCGAGCACCACGCAGCCGCTTGTCATGCACCGGACCGGGTTGAGGTCCGTCTCGACCACCTCCGGAACCTCCCGGAGCAGAAGGGCAAAGCGCAACATCAGCTCGCGCAGCGCCTGTCGATCGAGCGCGGCGCTGCCGCGGAACCCGTCCAGCTCAGTCGCAACGCCCTCGGCGGAGTCGATCAGCTCGTCGGCTTCTGCGTCCGTTACCGGCAGCAAGCGGAACGCAGCCGTTCGGTCAAGACCGGCCCGGCGACCACCAAAGCCGACCCCCAGCACCGGACCCAGATCGGGATCCCTGACGGCCCCCACCAGCACGTCCCCGCCCGGTGCGACCATGCACTGGACGATCGCTCCGATCCATTCCCGTCCGGCCGCTTGCACGCGTCGTTCGAGCTCGCGCCAGCCAAATCGCACCGCCGACTCATCGTTCAAGGCAAGCATCACGGCGTCGATGTCGCTGGCATGCGCGGGAGCGGGAAAGTCCGCCTTCAGCGCCACCGGAGCGCCGATTTCCGCCGCCACGGCAACCGCGTGCTCGACATCGCGACAGTGATGCGAGGCCCGAACCGGGATCGCGTGCGTGGCCAGCAATGCTTCCGCCTCGGCGAGCGAAAGCCAGCCGCCTACGGACTCACGATCAAGAAATGAAGAGATCACCGCACGCGCCGCCGGCCCGTCCAGGTCGCTGTAGCGCGGCGGCTCGCCGAGCGGCCGTGACAGCCATTCGCGGCGTTCGGCCGCGCGAGCGAGCACGGCAGCACACGACTCGGGGAACAGGAAGTTCGGCACGCCCATGCCGGTGCGCGCGGGCAACCGGCCGCCCGACCCCAGCACCGATGCCACCACCGGCTTGGGTTTCCCCGCCGAGGCCCGGGAGATCGCCTCCAGCACGGCCTCCGCGTCGCCGTCATAGAACTCGACGTAGAAGACCATCAGCGCATCGATACCGGTATCGCCGAGTAGCTTCGGGATGCTCGCCGAGTATTCATCGGGTCCGGCGCTGATCCCCAAGACCAGAGGATTCTGCGCCTCGGTCGTGTCGCTCACTTCCAGCCCGCGCGTCGCACACGCGTCGGCGGCGAGCGTCGCCACCCCTGCGGAGCTGCTCAGGATCCCAACCCGGCGCCCGGTCGGCAGCGGTTGGCGCTCGAAGAACTCGGCGGCATCGAACAGCTCCTCGCCGCCCCGGAACCGCAGCACCCCGGCTTGATACAACAGCGCGTCGACGGCCGCGTCGCCGCGCAGCGCCGCCGCCGTGTGCGAGCTCGCCTCGCTGAGCACCCGCTCAGCCCGCCGACGCCCCTTGACCACGAGGATCGGCTTGCGGCGGCACACGTGCCCTGCGATCCGCGTAAACCGCTCAGGACTGCCGAACGACTCCACGTACAGCACCACCCCGGCCGTGCGCGCGTCCTGCTCCCAGCACTCGAGCAGATCATTGGTCGAAACGTCGGCGCGGTTGCCGAGCGAGGCGAACATCGAAACCCCGAGCTGCCGGGCCGCCGCATGACCGAGCAGCCCGATCCCAACCGCGCCGGACGGCGAGCAGATCGCCAGACCTCCGGCGCGCACGCCGGCGCCGGTGAACGTTGCGTTGAGGCTGACCTCGGCGGCCGTGTTGAGCACCCCCAGGGAGCTCGGCCCGACCATCCGCAAGCCGCCACTCCGAACGATCTCGAGCAGCCGCTCCTCTCGGGCCGCGGACGCCTCACCCCCTTCCTGCTCAGGACCCGCGGGGAGAACGAGCAACGCTCGTGCTCCTGCCGCGGCAGCCTCGGCGGCAAACTCGAGGACCTCATCGCCGGCGGCGGCGATGATCACGAGCTCCGGAACCACCTCGAGCTCGGCCAGGCTGCGGGCGGCCTGCATCGAGCACACGACACCCCCGGCACGATTGACCGGTGTAACCACACCCTTGAAACCGCCGCCGATGATGTTCGCCAGGACCGCGCCGCCCACGTTGCCCGGCGTGGCCGCAGCGCCCACGACGGCCACCGACGACGGCGCGAGGATCGGTCGCAACGACGCGATCGCGGCGAAATGGTCGCGCTCGCCGATTCGCTCCAGCACGGCCTCGGTCGGCGTGATGTCCAGCGAAACCGTCAGCTCGCCAGACGAACCCCGTCGCCGTACGGCGAAGCCGGCGTGCTCGAACACCCCCAGCATTGGCCCATTGTTGGCCATCACCTGCGCATCGAAGCGGTGGATCCCGCGGTCGGCCGCGATCTCCGCGAGCTGCTCGAGCATCCGCGTCCCGATACCACGGCGCCGATCATCATCAGCCACCGCAAAGGCGACCTCGGCGACGCCGGGTTCGCGCAACCCGGCATAACTGGCGACGGCTACCACGCGACCGTCGTGCCGGCTGATCAGCGCCAGGCGATCAGCGCCAGTGGCCTCCGCCTCCGCGCGCGCGACAGCATCGGTGCGGCCAAAGCCGTGGAAGCGGAGATAGCGGCTCTCAGGTGAGAGGCCGTCGTAGAACGCCTTGATGTCGTCGAGGTCCGCCGGCGTCGGGGCCTGCAACCGCAGCGTCGCCCCATCGCGCAGCAGAACGTCTCTGACCAGCGGCTGGAGCTCGGGCGCCGAGGCGACGGCTGCGTGGCTCGCCGGGGTCAACACGGGAGCGTGGTGGGCGATGCGCGCGTCCCGGACTGCAACGCCGGAGGCCTCAGGCCGCGTAGGCCAACATGAGTGCCTCCGCCACGCAGACGGGCTTCCCGCCACCCTCGCGCTCGAAGGTCAGCTCGAAGGTCGCCATGACCCCTCCTGACACGTCGTCGACCGCGCCGAGCCGGAGGTGCAGTCGGACCCGATCGCCCACCGGCATCACCGCGGGGAAGCGCAACTTGTTGAGGCCGTAGTTGAGCATGAGGCCCATGCCGTCCACGCGCAGCAGCTCCTCGAGGAAGCGGGGACCCAGCGAGAGCGTGTAGTAACCGTGGGCGATTGTCCCACCGAACGGAGTCTCTCTCGCGCGCGCGGGATCGATGTGGATCCACTGGCGGTCGCCGGTCAGCTCGGCGAACGCGTCGACGTCGGGCTGAGTGACATCGTGCCAGCTGCTCACCCCCAAGTCCTCGCCCGCGTGGGCCTTCAGCTCGTCGATGCCGTTGATCGTCAGTGGGTTCTCACGCACGACGCTCACGAGACGGACCCGTTCGTCGTCGCGACGGCGATGGGGATCTGGGTCCCCAGGTCTGTCTCGGCCGACGGGACCATCGGCCCGTCGCCGACCGACGGGTCGATGATGCCCTCCTCGAGCCAGGTGTGCCGACCCTTGAGGACGTCCAGCGCCAGGCGGTGGTTGGACACATCGGCGTTGTCCCACAGCTCGTGGAACAGCCGCTCGGTGCGATGCTGCGCCTGGTTGCAGAAGGCCTCTGCGAGCTCCTGCGTCTCGGCCGCCCGCTCGGGATGGTCCCGCAGTGCCGTCTGGGTGTAGACCACGGTCGCGGAGATGGCGAACAGCTCGGCGCCGATGTCCACAATCCGTCCTAGGAAGGCTCCGTGGTCCTCGGTGCCGGCCTGCCAGCGCGCCATGGCGTAGAACGTCGAGCGGGCGAGCTTGCGGCTGGCGCGCTCGACGAACCGCATCTGCCCGGCGAGCTCGCCGAAGCTGGCGTATGACTGGGGCGCCTGTCCGCGGCCAACGGCGAGCTTGGGGTACCACGTGGCGTAGAAGGCACCCGCCTTGCCGAGCGCCTTCGCCTTGCGGTCGAGCGGGAGGTCGGACTCCATCAGGTCCCCGGCCACGTGCAGGTGCTGGTCCATCGCCTCGCGGGCGATGATCAGATGCATGATCTCCGTCGAGCCCTCGAAGATCCGGTTGACGCGCATGTCCCGCAGGACCTGCTCGACCGGCACGCCGCGCAGGCCGCGGGCCTGCAGGGACGAGGCGGTCTCGTAGCCGCGGCCACCGCAGACCTGCATGAGCTCGTCGATCACGCGGTAGCCCATCTCGGAGCCATAGAGCTTGGCGATGGCGGCCTCGATACGTACATCGTTGCGCTTCTCGTCCGCCAGCCGGCTGGCCACGTCCAGCATGGCCTCGAGCCCGTAAGCGGTCGCGGCGATGAACGCGATGCGCTGGGCGGGCTCGTCGTGCTCGCCGATCGGCTTGCCCCACTGGACGCGCTGGCTGGCGAACTCACGGGCGATCTTCGTCGCCCACTTGCCCACCCCAGCACAGATCGCCGGTATCGCCAAGCGGCCGGTGTTGAGCGTGGCCAGGGCGATCTTGAGCCCCAAGCCCTCGCGGCCGATCACGTTCTTGGCCGGCACGAAGACGTCGGTGTACCTGGTCTGGGAGTTCTCGATCCCGTGCAGCCCCATGAACTCGATGCGATGTTCAACGACCACGCCGTCGGTGTCACTCGGGACGATGAAGGCGGTGATGCCGCCCTTGTGACCCTCGCTCCGGGGCACCTTGGCCATTACGACTAGGACGTCGGCCACGGTGCCGTTGGTAGTCCAAAGCTTACGGCCGTTGAGGAGGTAGCCTGACCCGTCCTCGGTCGGCGTCGCGGTGGTCGACACCCTGGCGGGGTCGGACCCCACCCCGGGCTCGGTCAGCGCGAACGCGGACAGTTGTGAGGTGCTTACCTTCGGCAACCACTCGCGCTTCTGCTCCTCCGAGCCGAACAGCAACAGCGGCTGCGCCAACCCGATCGACTGGTGCGCCGACAGCAGCGTCGACACGCTGGAATGACATGTCCCAATCAGCATCATCGCGCGGTTGTAATAGACCTGCGAGAGCCCTAGGCCGCCGTACTCCTCGGGCACCTTCATGCCCAGGGCGCCAATCGCCTTGAATCCGTCGATCACGTCGTCGGGGATCCGCCCCTCGGACTCGATTGCCTGCGGATCGACCTCGCCTTCCAGAAACGCGCGGAGCACCGCCAGGAACCGTTCGCCCTTCTCTACGGCGTCGAGCGGCATAACCGGCTGGGGAGAGATCAGATCGGGCTGAAAATGACCCAGGTACAGCCCCTTACCGAAGCTGGGCAGCTTCCAGTCCTTCTCCCGAGCCGCCTCCGAGATCGCTCGAGCTTCTTTGTAGCCGGCGTCAGTCGGCATGGCTGTACCTCCGTCATCGGTGTTGCGGCTGTTGGAATCCGGAGGCGCTCGCCTGTGAAACACGAGGCCCAGGGAAACGAGATGAGGTCAGCCTTCTCCTACAAACACCGACCACCCACTCCACGTTAGGTGGAATGGAGATCTCAGCTAGAACTGCCTTCAACTGCCAGACAATTCCAGGTGAAACTCTATCACGTCGAGTGCCTAGCAGCGCGAGGCTTAACCCCAGACCCAAACTATCCGCTCACCTCGACGGCGCTTGAATATTCACGTGGTGGAATCGACGACGAAGACATCAAGTGCGCGGGGACCGTGGACGCCCTCAACGCGGACTAGCTCGATGTCCACTGTGGCCGACGGTCCCGAAACGAAGGTTATCGGCCCACCCTCCGCGGCGACGCGGGCCAGCGCGGCCACGCCGTCAGGCACGGACGGGACGATGTCTTCAGATCGGACGACGCACAGGTGGTAGTCGGGCACAAGCGTGAGTGCCCGACGCCCGGAGGCACCCATCCCGTCGAGCACGATCGTGCCCGTTTCGGCGATAGCGAGCGCGCATCCCGACAGCACGCCGTCCAGCTCGTCGAGCTGGCGCGGCGAGAGCGGGGGGTCGTCCCGCACCAGCTCGACGCCCTCGACGGTCCACGCAAGGGCCCCAGCCGGCACCGCGATCCGGCGGGCCTTGCGCTCCTCGCAGGCGACCATCAGCGCGCCCGGCAGCTCATCGCCGCGCACTCGTCTCACGGTCGCTCGATAGTCCGCGACGCGCGTGCAGAAGAGGTCCACCGTGACGGAATCGCCGCCGGCGCCCAGTGCGCCCGCTTGACTGTAGGCGCGCGAGACCTCGGGGATCTCGACCGCCGGTCCCAGAGCGGCGCGGACGCGCGCCAGCACGGCTTCGCGGCCGCCGCTCACGGCGCCGGCCCGTCGCCGCCGGCCGACCGCGCCGGGCGTGAGCGCCACCACTCCCGGAACGTCTGCTCGGGTACCTCCGGGAGGCCGCGCATCGCCGACCAGCCGGGAAGGGCAGCAGTCACGATCGGCCCGCGGCCCAGCCGCGCGAGTTTCTGAGCCCGCTCGTACAGCCCCTGGGAGGCGAACACGCGGCCGACCGCGTCCATCGCCAGCGCCTCGGATGAGCGCCGGCTCTTGTACTCACTGACGACCCGCGCACGCAGATGGAGGAGCACGGATGGGATGTCGATCTTGACCGGGCAGACCTCATAACAGGCGCCGCAAAGCGATGACGCGTAAGGCAGTGTCGGCGCGTTCTCCAAGCCGCGCAGCTGCGGCGTCAGGATCGCCCCGATCGGGCCGGGATACACCGACTCGTACGCGTGTCCGCCGACGCGCGAATACACCGGACACGAGTTCAGACACGCCGAGCAGCGAATGCAATGCAGCGCCTGGCGGCCGACCTCGTCGGCGAGCACGTCGGTCCGGCCGTTGTCGAGCAGCACGAGGTGGAACTCCTGCGGCCCGTCACCCGCGTGCACACCGGTCCACAACGATGTGTACGGGTTCATCCGCTCGCCGGTGGCGGAGCGCGGCAGCAGCTGCAGGAACACCTCCAGGTCGCGCCACTCCGGCAGCACCTTCTCGATCCCCATCACCGTGATCAGCACCCGCGGGAGCGTCAGGCACATCCGACCGTTGCCCTCCGACTCGACGACGCCAATGGTGCCGGTCTCGGCGATCGCGAAGTTCGCTCCCGAGGTGGCTACCGGCACCGACAGGAACTTCTCGCGCAAATGGCGCCGCGCGGCCTCCGCGATCGCGGTGATTTCCCAACCGAGATCCTGACCGCGCGCGATCGTTCGCTCGAACAGCAGCTTTATCTCCGCCCGGTTGCGGTGGATCGCCGGCACCAGAATATGCGAGGAAGTGTCATGACCGAGCTGGTTGATCAGCTCCGCCAGGTCGGTCTCGATCGCCTCGATCCCCTGCGCTGCCAGCGCGTCGTTCAGAGCGATCTCGTCCGTCGCGAGCGACTTGACCTTAATCACCTCGCGCGCGCCGTGCCCACCGGCGATCCCGCCGACGATCGCGTTGCACTCGGCGGCGTCACGCGCCCAGTGCACCTGGCCGCCGGCGCGCGTGACCGACGCCTCCAGCCGCTCGAGCTGCTCGGGCAGCGTCGCCATCGCACGACGCTTGATCCCCGCGCCCGCATCCCGCAACTCCTGCCAATCGGGCACCTCCGCTACCCTCGCGGCCCGTCTCGCGCGGATCGTGCTCGTAGCCTTACCCACGTTGCGGCGCATCTGGGTGTCGGCGAGCTCCCGGCGCGCGGCAGCGGGAAAACCGGTCTTGCTCACGTGGCCGCCAGGATCTCGGCCAGGTGCATGACCCTCACCCCGGCCCGCTGACGCCGCAACGCCCCGCCGATGTGCAGGAGGCACGAGTTGTCCGCCGCCGTGCAAACCTCCGCACCGCTGTCGAGCACGTCGCACAGCTTGTCGGACAGCATCGCCATCGACGTATCTGCGTTCTTCACCGAGAAGGTCCCACCAAAGCCGCAGCAGACGGCCGCGTCGCGAAGCTCGATGAGCTCGATCCCGCGCACACGCTCGAGCAGTC
>CAVPBV010000015.1:0-343214 GCA_963701945.1 uncultured Solirubrobacterales bacterium
CCTTTGCAAAGAATTCGAACCGCCCTCCGTACCGCCGGGGGGCGGTTCTTCTATGAGGGCAAGGGCGTCGAGGGACGTCACGGCGCGGTAGAAGGGGCGGCCGATATCGGGGGTGACGAGCTCGAGCCGGATGGGGCCGAGGAGGTTGCGGAGGGTCTGAGCCGACCTTGCGGTCCGCTGCTCCAGGACCTGCTGGATGTTGTTCAGCCGGTCCTTGATCCACTCGATGGGAGGCGGCCGGAAAATCTTCTCGCGGCTCCGGCGCAGGCCGTCGACTTCCTCGGTGAGCGCGTCGACGCGGCGCTCGGTCTCGACTAGGGCCTTGGCGAGTGCCTGGCTGCCACGGCCCTCGCCGATGAAGTCGAGGAAGTTCGCGAGCCGGCGCTGCTCGGCGGTGAGCTCGGCTTCTTTCAGCTTCAGCGTGTCGGGGAGGTCGGAGCGCAGCTTGGCGATCTCCTCCTCGACGCGGCGGAGGACACAGGCGATGTGCTCGGGATCCGCGATCTGCTCCTGGATCGCTGCGAGGATGACCTTCTCGGCGAGCGTCCGACGGACGAGCGTCTTGTTGTCGCAAGCACCCTTCGTGGCGGCCAGACAACCGTAGTAGCCGCCGCTCTTGCCGCTCACCTGGGCGATGGTGGCGCCACACGAGCCGCAGACCATGCCGCCGACGAGCAGATGGGTGGGGAAGTGGGCCTGCCGGCTGCCCTGCTCCTGCGAGAACCCGCGCTTGCCGTTGCCGCCGGGCCAGGTTCGTATGCAAGTAAAGCCTCCGCGCGAAGCCAGTCTGATAGTATGATCAGTAGAAAAGATCCTTACAGACTATTATACTGCTGCGGGGCAACACCGGACTTGGGAGTGAGAGATGACTGAAGATCTCAGAGAGGAAGGGCCGTCGGTCAATCGGCGCCGCAGGAGCACGGGCTTCCCCGTCGTCTCGCTTGCGGAAGCGTCGGCGATTCTCAAGGAGGCAGGTAAGTACGGCTTCGAGCACTCGACTGCTGCGTTTGCAACTTACATGGGGCACAGCACAACGAACAGCGGGGCGTTCAGGCAGCGCCTGGCGGCTTTCCGAGATCTGAAGCTGATCGCTGGCCGTGGCGACAGCCTTGCGATGACCGACATCGGCCGGATGATCGCCGTCCCGACAGACGAGCGCAGCGAGCGGCAAGCTCTGCAAGCAGCGTTCATGAACAGCCCCGAGTTCCTTCGGCTCTATGAGGGGAGCGGTAAAGGGCAACCGCTGGCAGCTGGCCCCCTTGGAGGGCGGGCTGTTCATGACTTCGGAATTGCGCCTAGCTCCAAGGACAAGTTCGTCGAGTCGTTCTCTGAGAGCGCGATTGCCGCCGGTCTCGCGGAACGAAACGACGAGGAACAGCTCGTCCTGCTGGTTCCCGAGAATGGCGCGTCAAGTGCGGATGCCCGGCCGACAAGGCCGCCAACTACTTTCCCTTCCGAACCCGAATCCGGGGCGGTCCGACAGGTCTCAACCCCCCACGGAACCCCTCCCGTGATTCACCAGACGTGGGAGATCGACCGGGGCATGATCACATTCGAGATTGCAACCTCGAAGCCGCTCCCGGCATCAGTATTTGTAACGGTGGGCGAAGTCGTCGCGAGCTTGGAGCGGTTGGCAGGCACCCTGGCGCCTGCACCGTCGAGCTCCGCAAACGAAGGCGCTGAGGACTGATCTTCGTCATGGCCGGTTCGACCACCGGATCCGTACGCCACCCGTGGCATATCCATTTCTTTCGGCGCGCGGCGAGCGATGACCCAGGTCGAATCGTGCCTGCGATCGAATTTCTCGACGGCATTCCCGAGAAGGTTGCGGCAGAGATCCACGCGGTCTTGGATGCGGTTGCAGCCGCGCCGCCGCCTTCGTTCTCAGGTGGAGGCAAGTGGGAGACGATGCGCGGCGATATGGCTGGGTTCTTCGAGGTCCGCGTTCAAGGCGGGGGAGCGAATCATCGGCTCTTTTGCATCTTGGAACGCGAAGCCGATGACCTCGGCGGCTCGAGCATTGTGTGTATCGACGGGCTTTCGAAGCCCCGCCGCACAGCCGCAAAGCCCAGCGACTACAACCGAGTAAAGCGGTACCGGAACGAGTTCATGCGGCGGCGGACGGTGCTTTAGCTGGAGGCGTGCTCTCGCGCGCTACAGGGCGAATCTCTAAGTCCAGGGCACCCGCCAGGGCTACTAAGGTGCTGAGGGTGGGGTTCGGCTGCTCAGCAGAAAGAAGTCGGCGAATCGCTTCCGGCTTGACGCCCGCGCGCCGCGCCAGCTCGGCCTTCGTAAGCTGCAGCTCTTGTCGACGTGCGTCAAACGCTCTGATCACAGAGTCGATCTGATCGATCCGATCGCGTGCGTCGCGGTACGCCTGCCGATATTCAGGGTCTTCAAGGCGCCGAGCGAGGTAGCGCTCAGCTCCCGTTGGCGCAGGTTTCATGACTCCACCTTAGCGTAACACGCACGTTACGCGTAGTTGGAGCAAGGCGGTCGCGGATGCCCGCTGTCTGCACTGCGACTTGCGTGTCGCGGTACCGGTTCGGATCGCGCCCAGGTAGTACCACGCTGTTCTCGCACAACTGGCCGACCGATGAGCGCCATTTCGGACGGGGCTTTCAATCCGTGCTCCGTCTCGCACGGGCGCTCAGTCTCCAGCTGCGCCTAGTAGGCGCTCCACGAGAACGCAG
Source organism: uncultured Solirubrobacterales bacterium (assembly GCA_963701945.1). Lineage (GTDB taxonomy): Bacteria > Actinomycetota > Thermoleophilia > Solirubrobacterales > Solirubrobacteraceae > Palsa-465. The sequence goes on from CAVPBV010000015.1 coordinate 2,694, forward strand.
TCTTTCCACTCTCCTTCGAGCTTGCCGTGCCGGCGTTGGATGCCGACTTCTTCGAACCCGGCGGCACGATGCGCGGCTCGGCTGGGTTCGTTGTCGGTGAACACCCGGCTGGTGAGCTTGTAGAGCCCGTGTCGTTCTGATCCGGCGCAGAGCTCAAGCAGGAGCGTGCGTCCGAGCCCGCGCCCGCGCGCGTTCGGGTGGACATAGACGGCGTGCTCGCCGACGCCTTGGTAGACGCACCGGTCTGAGTACGCGCCGGCTCGGGCCCAACCGATGACCTCGTCGTTGTCGATCGCGACGATGAACGGTTGGCCGTCCTCGACCCAGCTGGTGATGTCTGCGGTTGTGCGCGGGGTGGTCTCGAAGGTGGCGACGCGCTCGGCGATACCGGCGTTGTAGATCTCGACCACACGGGGTAGGTCCGCGGCCTGGGCGGGACGGATCGTCAATTGATCGGGCAGAGCGGTCATGGCTAGAGCTTGCGGCCGACTCTATATTCCGCTCGCGGGGCCAGTGCGTGAAAGAGCGAGTCGAGTCGGGGGTCCTGGTCGATGGTCTCGACGGCGAGGGTCAAGCGCCTGGGTGCTGGCTCGTACTTCGCCTTTACGAATGGGCAGCATCTCCGCTCGACCTCGAGTGTGTTCTCGATCAGGCCCGGGGGAAGGTCTGCTCCGAACTCTGCGATGACTTTGCCTGTTGTGCGCTCGAGGCTCGTCACGTGCTCCGAGAGGCGGCGGTAACGCCGCAGCTGCGATCCGAACCCAGCTTCACTGAGTCTGCAGCCGGCGGGGCGATCGTTCGTGTTCACACGTCCAAGGGTTTCCGAGCGCGCACCATCGCCGCGCTCGCGTGCTCGTGGACACGGTGGGTCTCGCTGATCTCGACTTCCTCAAGCCCGGCCTCAGCAAGAGCGGCGCGGAATTCGGTCTCGGTCAGTGCGCCGGCGATGCACCCTGTCCACGCTGCCATGTCGGCGCGTGTCTGGTCGTCCATGTCGGGGTCGGCGATCACGTCGGAGACGGCGAAGCGACCGCCGGAGCGCAGCACGCGCGCCGCTTCCCGAATCACTTGCGGTTTGTCGCCGGAGAGGTTGATCACGCAGTTCGAGATGACGACGTCGACGGTCTGGTCGTCAAGGGGCATGTCCTCGAGGTAGCCCTTGATGAACTCGACGTTCTCGACGCCGGCCTCCTTGGCGTTGGCGCGGGCGAGCTCGAGCATCTCGTCGGTCATGTCGAGTCCGATCGCCTTGCCGGTCGGCCCGACACGCCGGGCGGAGATCAGGACGTCCGCGCCGGCGCCGGACCCGAGATCGAGGACGATCTCTCCCGGGCGCAGGTCAGCGACCGCGGTTGGGACTCCGCAGCCGAGCGACGCTTGTACGGCCGTGTCGGGCACCTCTTCCCGGTAGGCCTCGTCATACAGCGCGGATCCGAACACGCCGGTCCGATCGGCCGGGCTGCTGCCATAGAAGTCCCGGTCTCTCCCGGATGTGGACTCCACCGCCCGGGCCTGCGGAAACTCGCCACTGGCGGCCAACCTCGCCGCCTCGGCATATTTCTGGCGCACCGTCTCGCGGATGTCCCCGTCCGACGCGGCGTCGGCGACCGTCAACGCCGGCTCGGCGCCGGCCGCGCAGCCGCAGCCGATTGCGTTTGAGTCGCCGCAGCAGGAGGCTTTCGCGTCGGGCTCGCAGCAGGTCTGCTGGGCGCTCGGGGTACAGCACGCGGTGTTCAGTTCAGCCATGCGGACAGCTCCTTGAGCGCGTCGGGGATCACGAAGTAGTAGGCCCATAGGCCTTCGCGCTCTGAGCCGACGATTCCGGCCTGGCGCAGGACCTTGAGGTGATGGGACACGGTGGGTTGTGAGAGGTCGAACAGGGGCACGAGCTCGCACACGCAGACCTTGCCGGCGTGCTTGCGGAGCACGTCGACGAGCTGCACACGGACTGGGTCGCCGAGGGCTTTCGCCACCGACGCCATCCGGACGGCCTCTTCGCGCTCGACGTCGGGGTATACGACCGGTTCGCAGCAGGGCCCTCCGGGGGCGCGTTTGGTCTTCGGGGTCAGTTCCATATTGACGGCCATCTATCTACCTATATCGATTGAACTGAAGGTTGTCAATCTATACACTCCGCCGTGTTCTCCCGGAGTCCGGCTTGACGACCCATCTCACCCCTTTGCTGCGCTATTGCCTCGAGACGACAGCGGCGAAGCTCTCGGACGAGTTCCACGGCGTGTTCTCACCCGAGACGGTCACGCGCTACATCGAGGCTTCCTATGAGGAGATCGGCGACCGGCCGACGGTGGGCCCCAACTTCCTGCCCGTGATCATCGAGCGGTTCGCGCGCGAGCAGCTATGGGCGGTCGCCCAGTCGACCGGTGTGGTCGAGAAGCCGCTGCCCGAGGTGCTGTTCGTGTGCGAGCGGAACGCCGGGCGCAGCCAGATGGCCGCCGGGCTCGCGCATCACCTGTCCAAGGGCTGGATCGCGGTGCGGTCCGCGGGCTCGCATCCCGACGAGCAGATCGACCCGATCGTCGTCTCAGCGATGGCGGAGGTCGGGCTTGACGTCAGCCATGAGTTCCCGAAGCCGCTAACCGACGCGGTGATCCGCGCCGCCGACGTCGTCGTGACGCTCGGATGCGGTGATGCGTGCCCGGTGTACCCCGGAAAGCGCTACCTGGACTGGCCCGTCGATGATCCCGCCGGCCAGGGGATCGAGGTCGTCAGGCGAATTCGTTACGAGCTGTATCACCACGTCTGGGAGCTGATCGAGACGCTCGTGCCCGCCGCGAATCTGCTCGACCTGCAACGACCCACAGGGGGCCAGAGTTGAATCGCATCGCGGTCATCACAGATATCCATGGCAACCTCCCGGCGCTCGAGGCCAGCCTGGAGGCGATCGACGCGATCGGCGTCGACGCGATCTACTGCGGCGGCGATCTGGTCGGCTACGGCCCTCACCCGAACCAGGTGTGCCGGCTGATCGAGGACCGTGCTATCCCGACGATCTACGGCAACTACGACTACGCGATCGCGCGCGAGCTCGACGACTGCGGGTGCGCGTACGTGACCCAACACGACCGCGAGCTGGGGCAGCGATCGGTCGCGTGGACGCTGGCGCAAACCGACCGGAGCGCCAAGGACTTCATGGGCACGCTCCCGTTCGACCTGCGGTTCGAGCTCGGCTCTGAGCGGATCCGGCTGGTGCACGGCTCGCCGCGGAAGGTCAACGAGTACCTGTTCGAGGACAAACCGGCCAGCCTCTACAACCGGCTCGCCGGCCTCGCCGAGTGCGACGTGCTCGTATTCGGACACACCCACAAACCCTGGATCCACACCTACGGCGGCGTCCTGTTCGTCAACTGCGGCTCGGTCGGCAAGCCCAAGGACGGCGACCCGCGGGCGGGCTTCGCGATCCTCGAGCTCGATCAGACCGGCCACGTGCACGCGTCGATCGAGCGGGTCCCCTACGACGCCGAGGCGGTGGCCAGTGAAGTCGCCGCGGCCGGCCTTCCCGCCGAGTACGCCGAGAAGCTCGTCGCGGCCGCGTAGCCAGGAGGTCTCCTGAAATGAAGTACGTGCTGTTCGTCTGCACACACAACGCCGGACGGTCGCAAATGGCCCAGGCGTTCTTCGAGCGCGACTGCTCGCACGATTGCCGGGCCGAATCCGCCGGCTCGGAGCCCGCGCGCCAGGTATGGCCCGAAGTTGTTGACGTGATGCGTGAGGTCGGGATCGACCTGGCCGGGCGCAAGCCGAAGCGGCTCACCGTCGAGATGCAGCTCCACGCCGACTGGGCGGTCACGATGGGCTGTGGCGACGTGTGCCCCTACGTCCCGACCCGCGTCGATGATTGGGACATTCCCGACCCGGCTGGCAAGCCGCTCACCGAGGTCCGGGAGATCCGGGACGTCATCCAGGAGCGCGTCCGCGAACTCGTGGATAACCGGATCGAGGAGATCGAGTCAGACGCGACCTCGCACCAGTGGCGGCTCGCGAAGCTGCTGCCGCAGCTGATTCAGGAGTTCGGCGGTACCCGGGCCCCGGAGGTGATCCGCGGCTGCGCGGATCGCATCCTCGACGACTACGACCACGTCCCGATTCGCACCCACGTGTTCACGCTCGCGCACAAGCGCACCCGCGAGTGCCTCGCGCACGAGACGTGCGAAGTGTTGGAACACGCCGATGGCTGACCGATGACCGCGCCGCTCGGCCGTCGCCTGTTCGCCGAGCTGCTCGGGTCGGCGTTCCTCGCCGCAGTGGTGATCGGATCCGGAATCGCCGCCCAACAGCTCTCCCCCGGGGAGGTCGGTCTTCAGCTGCTCGAGAACGCCGCCGCGACGGCTGCGGGCCTGTTCACGATCATCCTGATGTTTGGACCGATCTCGGGCGGTCACTTCAACCCGGTCGTCTCGCTCGTCGACGCCAGCTTCGGCGGGCTCAGCCGTCGGGACGCACTGGCATACGCGCCTGCCCAGATCGGCGGTGCATCCTCGGAGCGATCGTCGCTAACGCGATGTTCTCCCAGGCGCTGGTCAGCATCTCGACCAAGCACCGCGCATCGCCCGCGCATCTGTTCGCCGAGGTGATCGCCACGCTCGGGCTCCTGTTGGTGATCTTCTCGCTTGCTCGCACCCGCCGGGGCGAGTCCGCGCCGGCCGCGGTCGGCGCGTACATCGGCGCCGCCTACTGGTTCACCAGCTCGACCAGCTTCGCGAACCCCGCGATCACGATCGGACGCATGTTCTCGAACACCTTCGCGGGGATCGCCCCGGCATCGGCGCCCGGCTTCATCCTCGCGCAGCTCGCCGGCGGCGCGGTCGCGATCGCTGCGATCCGACTGCGCTACCCCCACGTCACTCCGGCCGAGGCCGCCGACGTCGTACTGCCGCACGGCGACGGTCGCGCGACCGCCGCCGCGCCCGCCAGGTGAACGCTGGTGCGACTGGTTGCGATCGGAGGTAGCGACGCGGGCATCACGGCCGCGCTCCGCGCCCGCGAGCTCGACCCGACCGCCGACATGACCGTGGTACTCGCCGACGCCTACCCGAACTACTCGATCTGCGGCATCCCCTACTACGTGTCCGGCGAGGTCGGCGACTGGCACAACCTCGCCCACCGCACCGCCGCCGACCTCCAAGCCACCGGCATGACGCTGCGACTCGACACCGTCGCCCGCCGAATCGATCCCGACGCCCACCACGTCCACGTCGCCGCTTCCGACGGCAGCGAGGAATCGATCGACTATGACGCGCTGATCATTGGCACCGGTGCGGTGCCGCTCAGGCCGCCGATTGCCGGACTCGACCAGCTGGGCCCCGACGCCGGGGTGCATCTGCTGCACACGATGGGCGACACGTTCGCGCTGATGCGCACTCTCCAGAACCGCGAGGTCCGGCGGGCGGTGATCGTCGGCGCGGGCTACGTCGGGCTCGAGATCGCCGAGGCGCTCACGACCTGCGGGCTTGCCGTCACCCAGGTCGAGCAGCTCCCCGAGGTCCTTCCCACCGTCGATCCCGAGCTCGGCGCGCTCGTCCGCGCCGAACTTCACCGCCACGACGTCAACGTCCAGTGCAACACGCGAGTCGACGCGATCGAAAAGACACTCCCGGGATCTCCCCACCCGCTGGAGGTCAAGGCGACCGACCCCGACGAGCGGCCGCTTCGACTCCCCGCGGACGTCGTGCTCGTCTCGGTCGGGGTGCGTCCCGACACCGAGCTGGCGGCTGCAGCCGGCGCCGAACTCGGTGTCCGGGGAGCCATCGCCGTCGATCGCCAGATGCGCACCAACCTGCCCGACGTGCTCGCCGCCGGCGACTGCGTCACCACCTACCACCGGCTCCTCGGGACCACCTACCTACCCCTCGGCACCACCGCCCACAAGCAAGGGCGAATCGCCGGCGAGAACGCTCTCGGTGGAACCCGCGAGTTCGCCGGCAGCCTCGGCACGCAAGTCGTCAAAGTCTTCGAACTTGTCGCCGCGCGCACCGGCCTCCGCGACCACGAAGCCACCGGCGCCGGATTCGACCCGGCAACGGTCGCCTCCGAAGCCGACGACCACAAGGCCTACTACCCCGGCAGCCACAAGATCGCGATGCGCTACACGGGGGACCGGGGGACCGGCTTGCTCCTCGGCCTCCAACTCGTCGGCCGCCTAGGTTCTGAGATCGCCAAACGCATCGACATCGCGGCTGCGGCCATCTTCAACGGGATGACGGTCGACGGCATTTCCGACCTCGACCTGTCATACACCCCGCCTCTCGGCTCGCCCTGGGACGCGCTCCAAACCGGCGCCCAGACCTGGCAACGCCTGGTTGACCCGCTGCCGTTCACGGCTGCATAAACCGGCCCGTCAAGCCGTCGCAACCCGTCTACGAGTCGAACATCAAGCCGAGTTCCACGCGCTTTCACCAACTCAACGAAGCTGCGCGACAACATCCACCGCCACCGAGCCCCGCTGTCGTTTCCGAGCCAACGCGATCGGCCATCGAGACGTGCTCATGCGATCCTGCCGCGTCGCTCCCCTCCGGGGTTCCAACTACTGCTCGCGCTCGAACGAGCATAGGCTGAGCGTTGCGATGGAGAAGCGCTCCAGCGCCTTTCACGAGCGACTGCCGGTCTCGCTGGTCCTCGCGGTCTCGATGATCGCGGCCGGCGTCGTCTATCCCATCACCGATTCGGCGCTCAAGCACACCTCGCCGATCATGATCGCCACGCTGCGTGCGCTCGTCGGCGGCCTGATCCTCAGCCTCATGCTTCCGCTGCTGCGCAGCCGATTGCCCCGCACCCGCAGGCTCTGGGCGTGGGCGTTCGGGATCGGGTTCGGGAACACGACGCTGACCCAGGTCGGCATAAGCGTCGGCACTGACCGAGCCGGTGCCGCGGTCGCATCGGTGCTGCTCAATTCCTCGCCGTTCTTTGTCGCGCTGCTCGCCCGGTTCTGGCTGCACGAGCCGATCACGCGGCTGCGCGCGATGGGGCTGGTGATCGGCTTCGCCGGGGTCCTGCTCGTTGTGCTCGCCGACCCCGGCAAGATCGCGCACGGCAGCAGGCTCGCGATCGGATTCGTGCTCGCACTGCTCGGTGCGCTGGGATGGGCGGGCGGCGGGTTGGGGATGCGCGTGCTCACCCAGCGCGAGCCGGACCTCGACGTCGCTGGCCACACCGCCGCCCAGTTCCTCGCCGGCGGCGTCCCACTCATCCCGCTCGTTCTGCTCGACGGCGGCACCACCGCCTGGAGCAATCCGACTCTGATCGCGCAGCTGGTCTACCTGATCATCGGCGGCCAGGTACTCGTCTACTTAGGTTTCAACGCCGCGCTGGCTCGCTGGCCATCCACCCGCGTCTACGCCTGGACATTCCTCGTCCCGGTTGTCGCCGTTCTCGTCGACGCCGTCCAAGGACAGCTCCCCGGGTCTGCCGCCACCGTCGGCATCATCGTCGTGATCGTGGGCGTCGCGATCGTCAATCACCCCCGCGCGGAGGCATCACCTGCCGTCGAGCTGGCGACCCCGACGGCTCCTGCGAAGCTGTGATTCACGAGCCCGACGAGGCTCACGGCCACACGATGCTGCGCGCGGCGAACTAACTCGGCTACTCGCCGTTACCAAGTGCGCGGCGTAGACAGGATTCTTAGCGTCGGTCGTACCCGCCGTCTCCACCTCGAACCGTTCTCGCTAGAGCTTGCACAATGCACAGGCCCCGGCAGGAACTCGTCGTTGAGGGTGTGGTTTCGGCGTATGTGAGACGCGATGCGTGCTGATGTCAGCGCGAGAGCCGGTTCGGGATGGTGACGGTGCGGCGGTCCGGGCGTGGCGACGGCGACGCCGTAGTGAGTGCAACTTATGAGAGGAGCGGACGCTGCGGGGTTGGGGCGTGTCCTGGGGCCTGAGGGATGCGCTCCTGATCGCCGGCACTGCCCTGGCCGGAATAGCCCCTGCTAGTTGCGCGCTAATTTCGGCCGCCCCCTGGGCTAGCCTGGCTTCGTGTCCCGGCGCCGCGCTGAAACGAAACCCCTCGACGATCAGCCCATCACTGGCCCCGATGGTCTCCCACAACGGTGGACGATCGAGTTCTACGAGGACGAGCATGGAGACAAGCCGGTGCTGCGATGGATTAAGGACGATCTGACCCCGACGAAACGCCGCGCGCTGGGCACGGCGATGCGGCAGATCCTGCAGCAGCACGGCGTCGACGTCTGCTCGACCGAATGGGGCTCGCACGTGGCTCCGAAGATCATGGAGTTCCGCCTCCGCATGCGCGGCAGCGAGGGCCGAAAGCGCGTCCCTTGACAGAAGATGTGCTAAAGCACATACTGTCGGCGACCGAAAGAAGAAGCCATGAACGACTTTGATCAGCTCATCCAGGACATCAAGACGGAGGCGCGCGCCGAAGGGCCCGAGGCCGTTGCTGAGTTCAACGCCTTCAACGAGCGCTTCCGCATGGCTGCGGCGCTGATGGAGGCCCGCAAGAGCGAGGGCATGACGCAGAAGGAGCTCTCGCTGGCGTCTGGCGTCCAGCAGGCTGAGATCAGCCGGATCGAGCGTGGCGAGATCGAGCCGCGGGAGACGACGCTGGCACGCCTGTTCGCTCCCCTCGGGCGACGGATCCAGGTCACCAAGGATCCTGGCCTGCGCCACCACGCGGCATAGCGCTCCCCGCAGCGTCCGAGGCGCCGCCGTCGAAACCGATAGCTGCCTTGGACGTTCGACGCTCACGAGCCGCCGCCCTTGGTCGTTCCGCGCCAGTAAGCCGACCGGCGGTCGTGGGCTCGCGGAGACGGTCGTGATCGACCGAGCGGGCCGGCGTGGGAGAGCCGAGCGGGGGGACCGCTCCTACGGGCCCGATGCGGCCGCGTTTGACGGAACGTGGCGGACTGCGAACGCCTGGAATGACACGCGAGGCCCCGACCCGACCGCGGCCTCGCCGGCAAAGGTCGTCCACACGTTGCCCTCGCGGGAGACGGCCACAACAAGTCGGAGTCGCACGACTCAATCGGCCACAACTCGGCCACAGGCCGTCATTCAAATCCACGGCGAATTCGGAGGTTTTCGCGTCTTTCGTACCCGCCGTCTCCACTTCGACAGTTAGACGCTTCAGTTTCCAAATCGGAAGCTGGAGCGTCTTTCGGCATTGATGGGCGCCTTCGGTCGCTCGCGCAGCTCCAGCCGTGAGTCCTGCTTTGTTCTTGATCGCGTTCTCAGCCGGGCGGCTTGCGCGTAATCGGGCATCAACGGAGGGTTGCCGTCGCGCGGCACCTGAGGACGCGCTCTACCGGCTGCGTGTGCTGATCGCCGATCTCGACGGTGACGACCCGCGGTTCTTTTAGCTAAGACGCCGCCAGGCGCGGAATCTTCGCTTCGTTCAGGCACGGTGGAACTGACCAGATGCGCGGCGGGATCGACATAGCGCCGCGGCACTACGGCGAGTTCAGCCGTGCTCGGGGTGCGCTCAGCCGTCGTGCGCTGATCGGGCAGCAAATGAGATCTTGACGGAGCGCCACGGCATCAGTGCCGAGGAGGCGTTCGCTCGGCTGCGCCGCCAGGCCAGCAACAGCAACGCCGGCAGGAGCCTGGCACGGTCGGCTCGCAGTTTGCGGTTGCGTGCTGCGGCCGAGGCTAACAGCACGCTCAACCAGGTGGCGGCGGCCGTGACCGTCAGCTACCCGCTGTTTCGTTCTTCGCGTTCGCCGCCGGACGCCGCCGCGCTGGACGTTTGACCGGAGGGCGAAGCTCGTCGATTCCCTGCTCGATGCCGCGGACCAGGACATCGAGATCGTGCATCGACCGCGCGTCGGCGTTGATGCCGATCGTGACGAGCCCGTCGTAGGAGAAGATGGCGATGCCGACGGCGTGCTCGGCCGCGAGCGGCACGATCGGATGAATCTCGCGCAGCGGCGCACCGAGCGCGTAGAGAGTCTCTCGCGGGCCGGGGACGTTGGTGATCGTGATCGCGAACAGACGTGTCGAGAACGCGGCTCTGGCCAGCGCGGCGCGGACGACCACCGGCGGTGCCATCTCGGCCAGGTCAAGCAGCGCGGTCGGTCCGGTGGCGGCCTGTGAGGCGCCCAGTTGCGAGGTGGCCTCGTGGATCCGGCGCAGGCGAACCGCGGCCAGCGGCTCGGCCACCGGCAGCTCCACGAACACCGAGCTCACGCGGTTGCCGAGCCTCGAGCGGTCCGAGGCGTCGCGCACGTTGACCGGCACCATCGCCCGCAGACCCCGCGCGGGCAGCTGTTCGTCGCGCTCGATCAGCAGGCGCCGCAGCCCGCTCGCGCAGGCGGCGAGCGCGACGTCGTTGACGGTTCCACCGAGCCGGCGGCCGATCTCCTTCAGATCGGCCAGCGGCACCCGGACCAGGGCGAACCGGCGGTCCTGGCCAATCGGGACGTTCAGAGAAGTGCGCGCCGCGCCGGACAGGCCTTCCCGGATGAGCAGCGACGCGAGCGAACGCGAGCGCGCGAGCGCGTCCCGCGGATGCAGCGCGGCGTGCACGACGGCTGAGCCCGCGTGCGCGCCCGCCGTCGCCGCCTGCACCACCGGGTCGACCCCATGCCGCGACCGCTCGCCGTTCGGTGCGATCCATGGCGCCTCGACGACGGGCGCCGCGCGCTCCGGGGACCGGCTCATCGTGACATCCATCATGCCCGCCGACCCAACGCCGTCGACCAGACAGTGATGAATCTTCGACGCCAGCGCCCAGCGCCCACCCTCCAGGCCCTCAATCAGCACGAGCTCCCACAGCGGCTTGGTCCGATCGAGCGGATGGGAGAAGAACGCGCCCGTCCAGTCCAACAGCTCCCGGTCGCCGCCGGGCGCGGGCAGCGCCGCGTGGTAAACGTGGTCCGCGATCTCGAACCGCTCGGCGGGCTCCCAGCAGGGCCGGGCGAAGCGACCGGTCCGCGTAGTAGACAGACGCTGCGCGTAGCGCGGTAGCTGACCCAGGCTCTCCAGACGGCTGGCTCGCAGCTCCGACAACGTGGGAGCGCCGCCCTCCGGCAGTGGGTCGAATACCAGGATCGCGCCGATGTTCATCAGCGCACCCGGCTCCAACTCCTCCAGCTCGAGAAAGGTCTCGTCGAGCGCGCTCAACACGTCGGCCATCGGGCCAGGCTACCTGTCGGCGCCGGGCGCGCCATCGGGTCGATCACCCGATCTGTGTCGGTATTCCATACCGATTGGCTGCCGCAAGGCAGGGAGTGCGGCCATCTGTGTAGCCGAGTTCGGACATCGACACCGGGCGCCGTGCGTGTCTCATTTGCGGCCCTTTTTCGGACGCCGACCGGTTCGTGTCGCGTATGCAGCGCGCCCTCGACTGTCGCCGCCCGTAGCGGTGCGGGCATCCCGCGCCGGGTTTCATGATGATCAACAATCGGCCTCCGCGGTAAACCACGGATGGGCGCGCGGAGAAGTCACGGAAGTCAGACCACGGGGTCCGCCGTACGGTGCGCGCACGCCGATGTCTGGTGAATCGAGGGACAGGAACGGTAGCGAGCGGCCGAGAGTCGGATTGGTGCTCGGCGCCGGTGGGATCCTGGGCGGTGCGTGGCTGGTGGGCACGCTCCACGCGATCGCATCCGAGACGGGCTGGGACCCGGGTAGTGCCGACTACATCGTCGGCACGTCGGCCGGATCGATGGTTGGTGCGCTCTTGGCCTGCGGCGTGCCACCGTGGTTCATGGTCGCCCGCTCTGCCGGGGAGCGATTGGAGGGGCTGACCGACGCTCGCGGCGAGGGGACCGCGGCGGCCGACGGCTCGGCGGGCGCGACGTTTCGCCTCGATCGCAGCGGGTTGGCGCTTGGACCGGGATCTTGGCGGCTGGCGCTTGCGTCGCTGGCTCGGCCCTACCGCTACTCGCCCGCGGCGGTCATAGCGGGCTGGGTGCCGCGGGGAATCGTGTCCACCGAGCCGCTCAAGGACACGGTTCGCCGCGCTTGCGCTGGGTATTGGGCGCCGCATCCCAACTTCTGGGCAATGGCCGTCGACTACACGACCGGAAGGCGGGTGGCATTCGGCCGGGCCGGCTCGCCACCGGCCCGGCTTCCCGACGCGGTCGCCGCGTCGTGCGCGATCCCCGGCTTCTACCGCTACGTCGAGATAGACGGCCGCCCGTACGTCGACGGCGGCGTGCGCTCGACCTCGAACCTCGACGTGCTTCGCCGCGAGCGGCTCGACCTGGTGGTGGCGCTCAACCCGACCTCCTCGCTGCACGTCGACGCGCCACGGACTATCGCCGAGCGCGTCGCGTTCGAACTGCGCCAGGCCTCCGGGCGGCGATTGGGCTCAGAAGCCAAGCACCTGCGCGCCGCCGGGATCGACGTGGTCCTGATCCAGCCCAGTGTGCACGACCTGGACGCGATGGGCAGCAACCTGATGAGCGGCCGGCGGCGCCATCAGGTCATCGAAACCGCTGCGCGCACAGTGACCGAGCACCTCCGGAACTCCCCCCTCGGCGCGCGGCTGGGCAAGCTGCCGGCAGGTGATCCGCGGCTCGTCCGCCGCCCGGCGGGACCGCCCTCGAGCTGGCCCGACTTCCGCGCCGCCGCCTCCGAGCGGTGGCTCAAGCCGCACGCCGGCTAAACAGACCGTGTTTGACCCGCGCTGCCGTCCGCCGGCGTCAACTCTCGGGCGTTGCTCAATCCTGCTTCGACTCCGGTTCACTGGTCCGCGCGCGCGGCACCACACCTGCTGTCTCCAGAAACGCCAGCGCAAAGCCGTTACCCGAGTCATCGTCAGACCCCCGTCGCTCTGATTTTGCGACCGACATAAAGGCGGTCGGGCATTCGCGTCAGTGACTTATCGGGTCAACGGACTCAAGGGGGCCTCGGTAGGTGACTGCCGCGATCAGCGGCCGGCCGCGTCCCAGCAACGCCTGATGAATCTGCAGGACTCGCTCACGCATCCAGGCAACTCCTCGACCAGCTCGACGGCCGAGCGTTCATCTGCGGCAGCCTGAGCGCATCTCGTTGGGGGAGCCCTGCCTACCTAGAAGAGCAGGTGGCGTGTGCGCTGGTCCGGTCGCGTCGCCAGAAGCGTGATAACTACGTACGTGTCTCGGTGATGCCTTGGGATGCGCATGGATTGGTCGACGTGGCATGTTCTGCCTTATGAGACGCATGACGCGTCGACGTCGATGTTGGTGGAAGTCCTCGGCGCAACGAACGTGGTCGTCTTCGTAGCGTGTGCCCCGGTCGGTTTGCCTTGTCGTTGTGCGGGGCGGCGATGAACGCCTCAGCGACCTCGGGTGACATTTGCAGGGATCTCCTGTGCGTCTCGTGTCCTTCGAAAACGGCGCGTGTGGCCGTGGGGAGGGCCGTGGGGAGATGTCAACCGGCGTGCTGCCAATTACCCGCTGGCCTGGAGAGGTGGAACGGAAGATGAGTCTGAACCTTGCCACCATGCTGCGTGAGTCGGCGGTGGCGCACCCAAACAAACCGGTCGCGCTCTACGATGGCGGCCGTCTTAGCTACGCCGAACTCGACGCGCTGTCGGACCGGTTCGCCGCCGGCCTGAGCGCGTCTGGCCTAGCCCCGGGGGACAGGGTCGGGCTGCAGCTGCCCAATATCCCCCAGTTCCTCATCGCCTACTTCGGCATGCTCAAGGCGGGGTGTATTGCAGTGCCGCTGAACGTTCTTCTGAAGGCGCCCGAGCTTGCCTACTGCCTCACCGATGCCCAGGCCCGGACGCTGGTCACGTGGGCGGGCATTGCGGATCAGGCAATTAAGGGCGCCAGCGAGGCCGCAATCCCGGCGGTATACGTCGTGAATACGCCGGGCGTTCCCGAGTCTCCAGTTGGTCGCCGGTTCGAGGAGCTGCTGGCCACCGAGCCCGAGACGCCCCCGATGGCGCAGACTGACCCGGGCGACACGGCGGTGATCGTCTACACCTCCGGAACGACGGGAATCCCCAAGGGCGCCGAGCTGACGCACTTTCAGTTGTTCATGAATGCCGATACGCCGGGTCGGGTGTTCGGCATCCGCGACGACGACGTCGTCATGGTGGCGCTGCCGCTGTTCCACGTCTTCGGCCTCAGCAGTCAACTCGACGTCTGCGTGCGCTTCGGCGCGACCATGTCGCTGGTGCCGCGGTTCGACGCCAGCAATGCGCTCGAGGTGATTCAGCGCGATGGCGTGACCATCTTCGAGGGCGTCCCGACGATGTACGTCGCCGTGCTCCGCCATCCGAACGTCGGAGCCTATGACGTGTCGACGTTGCGCATCGGGATCTCCGGCGGTGCACCCCTCCCGGCCGAGGTCCTCGACGCCTTCGAGGAGAAATTCGGCATCGTAATCCTCGAGGGGTACGGGCTAACCGAAACGGCGTCCACCACCACGTTCAACGTCAGCGCTGACGAGCGCAAGATCTACAGCGTCGGAAAGCCAATCTGGGGTGTAGAGCTGCAGATTTGGGACAACGCGAATCGACCGCTACCGGCCGGCCCCGAGCACATCGGAGAGATTGTGATCCGCGGCGTCAACATGATGCGCGGATACTTCCGAAAGCCGAAGGAGACCGCCGAGGCATTCGCGGGCGGCTGGTTTCACTCTGGGGACCTTGGATACGTCGACGAGGACGGCTTCTATTTCATCGTCGATCGGAAGAAAGACCTGATCATCCGAGGCGGCTACAACGTGTATCCGCGCGAGGTCGAGGAGGTCCTCTACACCCACCCAGCCGTCGCCAACGCGGCCGTGATCGGCGTCCCGGACGACCTTGTGGGTGAGGAGATCAAGGCCTTCGTACAACCCAAGGCCGGCGCCACCGCCAGCGAAGACGAGATCATCGGATACGTCAAGGAGCGGATCGCGGCATACAAGTACCCACGGATCGTGGAGTTCTGGGCCGATCTTCCAATCGGACCGACCGGCAAGGTCCTGAAAAAGGAACTCAAGACGCCCGTGTCGTGACGACGACCCCCGGGTGCGAGGGGGCGTCGAGCGAACACCGCTGCAGGGAAGCGGCGCGCCGGCCTCGTGCGTGCTTGGGACTCTGCCGCGGCAACCCAACCCGAGGACGAAGCTGCGCTGCGCTCTGGAACCCCAAGAGCGAGAGCGCCGCGACGCCCAGGCCGACGATCGATTTACGCATTGGTGTGCTCCTCCTGGGGATGAGTGCGCGTCCTGCGTCTCCTCGAGCCGTTCTGGGATCGAGGGCGGCGCCGCCGGCGCACCCTTGCGACCGACAGTCCGCGCATGAACTGGAGCTCGCGTTCGAGCTGGTCGATGATCGCGCCCGGATCGGGGACCAGACCGGCGTCGACCATCAGCCCGATCGTGATCTCGCCGCAGTAGCTGAAGATCGAGATGCTCATGCCGATGTGGCCCGAGGTGGGGGCCCAGAACATCGACCTCTTGATCGGTGTG
Source organism: uncultured Solirubrobacterales bacterium (assembly GCA_963701945.1). Classification (GTDB taxonomy): domain Bacteria; phylum Actinomycetota; class Thermoleophilia; order Solirubrobacterales; family Solirubrobacteraceae; genus Palsa-465. The sequence goes on from CAVPBV010000015.1 coordinate 18,059, forward strand.
CCGGCCATGTACACCGGCTCGCTCGGCCCGACCACGTTGGTCATGACCGCAGTGCCCTTGCCAGAGAAAACGTCGATGATGCGGCGCTCGACGGGCTCGGGCGTGTGCCCGGTCAGTCTGAGGACCCGGTAGGAGACCGTGCCCTCGCGCGAGAGCTTGATCTCGTCCATCCGCTTGTGCACCTCGATCAGCCGGCGGTAGCTGCCGCTGACGCCGACCGGAAGGGGGAGAAACACCAGGCCAAACTTGTTTCCGAGCTCCCGGGGGACAGGCTGGTCGAGCGGCCGCAGGTTGAACGGCACCATCGCCTGGATCTCGCCCACCCGGCTGCCTCGCTCCTGGAGGTAGTGGCGCAGCGCGCCGCTGACCGCGGCCAACAGCACGTCGTTCACGGTCGCATCGTTGGCGTGCGCGACCCGTTGCACGTCCGCCAACGCGAGCGGATGGGTCCACGCCACCCGCCGGCTCAGACCCGGGTCGCCCTTGAGCGCCGTGGCCGCGTCAGCGGGCGTCATCAGCAACCGCAGCGCGGTGCTGCCGTCGCGCACGACCGCGCCCGCAAGGCGCGCAGCATGTGAGGGCGACACGACCACCTGCAACCCCTGGCGAACGGCCGCCGAGCCGACCCGTCCGGCCCCGGTCAGGAACCGCACCCCGAAGGCGGCGAGACCGGGCACCCCCACCTCGGCCGCCGGCGCTCGATGCTCGGCCTCCGGCAGCTCGATGCCTGCGTCCGGCTCGGAATCGGTCAACGAGAGCATCACTCGGGCCAGCGACACGCCGTCGCCGATGCAGTGGTGGATCCGGCTGATCATCGCCGCGCCATCGCCGAACCCATCGACCATGTAGGTGTGCCACAGCGGGCGGCTGTGGTCGAGCGGCATCGTCATCAGATCGCCGAGCAGCTCCTGCAACGCGCGCTCGTCGCCCGGCGCCGGCAGCGCGATGTGGTGCAGGTGGTGCTCGAGGGCGAAGTCCGGATCCTCCTCCCACTTCGGCGCGCGCAGCGGCAGCCGGCTCTCCACCACACGCTGATGGAAGCGCGGATAGCGTTCCAGCACCCGCTTTTCGTGGATCTTCTTGACCCGCTCCCAGTCGACCGGACGATCGAACAGCGACACCGAGGTGATCACCATCAGGTTCGTCAGACGGTCCATGTGCAGCCACGCGGCGTCCACGCTGGCGAAACGATTGCTCATTACCGGCTCTCCTCTTCCGCAGACCTGTAGAGCCGGTCGAACACATCGGCGTAATTGACGTTGACGAGCGCGCGCACGCTCAGCACGATGCCAACGACGATCCAAGCTCCGGCCGAGGGACTGCGAATTGACAGCTTGGCGAGGGAAATCATCTATCACTCCAACCGTGGCAGCGCCAAGCGATGAGCGCGCTGCTTCTACGCACTGCTTCCACGCGCACCGTATATGCGCCCGGCCCGGCGCCACATCCGAGGAGCCGCGCATCCGCGGTCAGTAGTTAGGCCCGATTCGGGGCGCAGCCGGCGCGCCCGCTCCGCGCGGAAAGCTCGATGCTGGACGCGAGCCTCCGCTGCACGCAGGTGCTTAGGGCAAGCCCGACCTGGCTCGCACCAATCGCCTTCTTCGATCCCCTCGATCCGAGTCCCAGGAGCTTGCCGTGGCCGCTGCTCGCAGTATTTCGCCGCAGCGGGGGAAGGGGTTTGCGGCGATGGCGGGTGCCCGTCGGTCTGCGACGCTGACGCGATGGGTCCGGACCCCGACATCTACAACATCAAGCATGGGTTTGAGCGCCTGGACGTGGCCGGGCAGCAGCTGCGCAACTCGGTGGATCTTGAGTTGCTCCGGCATGCGCGACGTGCCCTGCTCCCGCTACCGCTGATCGACCGCAGGCAGCAGCCCTCGAGCGATGTCTTCCCGCCATTCCGTAAACGTCCGGCCTCGGCGATAGTGGGGAAGCGGGTGGCGGTGGTGGCGTCTGGGGGTGGTGGGGCCGCTGTCGCCGTGATCGGCGCGGCGCGGGCGTTCGAGGAGGCGGGGATCGAGCCGGAGCTGATCTGCGGCTGCTCGGGGGGCGGGCTGTTCAGCTCGCTGTGGGCGGCCGGGCTGTCCGCGCAGGAGATGGCCGACTTTGTTCTGTCCTGGCAGCCGGAGCGCTACCTGGATCCGCAGTGGCTGCGCTTTCCGCGGTTCGTGCTGAGCGCCTTGCGGGGTTTCTCGGGCGTGATGAAGGGCGAGGCGGTGGAGCGCTTGTTCAATGATCGGTTTGGCGGGCTCGCCGTCGGCGAGCTCCCGATTCCGCTGGCGACGATTGTCTACAACACCGATCTCGGACTGATCGAGTATCTCGGTACGCATACGACGCCGGAGGTTCCGCTCGGACGTGCCGTGCGGATCACGATCGCGCTACCTCCGTTCATCGAAGCGGTTGAGGTGCGCGGTCACCTGTACGTCGACGGCGGCGTGGTGGAGTTGCTGCCAATCCAGCCGGTGCTCGACCACGGTCCCTTCGATCACGTCTTCGGCCTCAATTTCATGCTGCCCGAGCGGCTCACGCCGGACGACATCACCGGATGGCATAGAAAGCCGATGGGGATCGTGCTCGCCAGCCGCGAGCTGCAGCAGGCCTATCACGTGGAGTTCGCACGACGCGCGAAGCGCGAGCTCGGCGACGCGCTGACGATCATCGACGCCGCCGATCCCAGGCTGTGTCGCGGCGGCTGGCTGATGGACCTGTTCATCGACCGCAGCCGCTGGCCAGAGCTGATCCGCACCGGCTATGAGCGCACAACCGCCGCATTCGAGCGGCTGGGCCACCAACCGAGCCGGTCGAGAAACGGCTCGATCCCCAAGCGCGCCGGCGCCCAGAGGCACTCATCCTCGGTAGCGGTTACGTAGAGGTCCGCAGCTGCCTGTGGGTTGGCGCGGATGGTTGGCGTGCAAGGCGCCCGTAGCGTCAGGCCCCAGATCAGGCGGCACAACAGGGCGCTCGTTGGAAAAGGGCTGCGACCATGGTTTCTCTAGCAAGGTTTTCAATCCGACGGCCCAAGCTTGCGCTCGCGGGTTGGCTGGTAGTCGGCGTCGCCCTGACGTTGATCGGGCTCGGCGTGTCGAGCTCGATGTCGCCGTCGGTGACCGTCGTACCCGGCACCCAGTCCTCGCGCGCGCAGCAGCTCGCGAACGCTCAGTTTGGCCCTACGCAACTCGTTCCGATCTTGCTGGAAGGATCCGAGGCGGAGCTGAATCGGCAGGGCCCGGCGCTTGTCCGGGCGCTTGACATGCGCGCGCACACGCGCGTGCTGTCGGCGTGGGATGGCGGCGCCGTGACGGCGGAGCTTCGCAAGAGCCCCACGGCGGCGATGCTGGTGGTGTCGGTGGATCGCAGCGAGGCCGACGCGGTCAAGTATGACGAGCCGCAGATCGAGAGCCTTGTCTCGCGCACGATCAAAGCACCGGTGAAGTCGTACGTCACCGGACAGCCGTCGATCGATCGCGCGATCAACAGCGCCTCGCTCGACAACTTGAAGCAGACCGAGCTGATCGCGATCGGGATCCTGTTCGTGCTGCTGCTGATCGGACTGCGCGCCCCAGTCGCGGCCGCGCTCGTGACCGCGGTCGGGGCAATCAGCACGCTCGCCGGATTCGGTGCGGTCGCGATCCTCGGGCACTTGATCACCGTCAACTCGGTGGCTGTGGCACTGGGGTCAATGACCGGTCTGGCGCTCGGGGTCGGGTTCGCGCTGCTGATTATCGACCGCTTCCGTCGCGAGGGGCATGCCCATCACATGGAAGCGGCAGAGGCCGCGGTCGCAGAGCTCGAGACAACGGGACGGGCGGTCCTCGTCGGAGGCAGCGCCGTGGTGTTGGGGCTCGCGCTCGTGGCGGTGGTCGGGCCGACGCAGCTGATGGTTTCGCTCGGAGCCGGGATGCTGACCTGCGCGATGTTCGCCATCGGTGGCGCCGTGGTTGTCATGCCCGCTGCGCTGGTTCTGCTCGGCAGGCGCATCGAGGCTTTCAGCTTCGCTGCGCCGGCGCCGCTCGCGCGCGCGTGGTCGAGGCTCGTGGACGGGGGCAGCCGGGTCGCCGGGCGCCCGGTGTTCGCTGGCTTCTTCGCGACGCTGCTATTGGCGGTGCTCGCCGTGCCGGCGTTTGCCCTGAGCTCCGGCCCGCAGACGATCTCCCAGCTGCCCAAGAATGCCAAAGCCAGGATCGCGTTCGAGGAGGTCTCCCGCGTGATGGGACCGGGGATGGCGACCCCATACAACCTGATCCTCGTCGCCCACAACGAGCCGATCACGACGCCGGCGGTGATGATGAGTATCACGAGGTTCCAGACCCAGATCGCCCAAAACAAGAGCGTGTACTCGGTCACCGGACCCGGGAGCATCGCGTCGATTTCCAGCCAGCTTCAGACGTTTGAGCCGTCGCTCAACCATTCGATGGCGATCTCCGATCGGAGCAAGAAGCAGCTGCTCACGCTGATCAAGGGCCTCGGCGAGGCCGGCTCGGGGTCACAGCAGCTGCAGTCGGGGCTCGCCGCCGCCTCCACGGGGGCCGGTGAGCTGCACTCGGGGTCCGGTCAGGCTGAGTCAGGCGCCGGAGCGCTCCATGCCGGCCTTGCCCAGGCGCTGTCTGGGGCCGACGCGTTGCAGAAGGGAGCCGACGAGGCGCTGGCCGGGGCTGAGCAGCTCGCATCAGGACTCGCCCCGGCTCCTGGCCAGGCAACTCAGAGCGTCACTGCGCTGCGGTCCATGAAGACGCTGACCGCGACCGCAAGCTCGAAGGTCTCGGGCGCCGAAACCAACCTGGGTGGCGCATCCAGTGACATCAATGCTGCGCTCGCCGCGCTCGGGGCGATGACGACGGGCAAGGGCGATCCGCACTACGGCGCACTTGCGAGCGCGCTGCAGAGCGCCAGCGGCGAGGTCGCTGGTGCCTCTGGCGACATCACCGCCGCGTCCCCGCCCGCGGCGCAGGCGAAGGCTCTGGCAGGCGTGCTCGCCGGTCAGGCGCCTGGCCTCGTCAACCAGCTCAAGGCAGCCGCAAACGGCTCCGGCCAGCTTGCCGCCGGCATCAAGCAGCTGCACACCGGCAACGGTCAGCTGGCAACGGGACTCAGCCAGCTTACGACCGGCGCCGGCCAGCTCGAGAGCGGCCTCTCACAACTGACGACCGGCGCCGGACAGCTCGCCTCGGGCCTCGCCGGCGGTGTGGGTCCGGCCGGCCAGTTGACGTCGGGCCTCGGTCAGATGAAGGCGGCCGTGATTACCGCTCGGGGTCAGATCCCGTCGACCGCGCAGCTGAAGGAACTCGAGGAGCAGTCGCCTGGGTTGTTCAGCTCCGGCTACTTCGTGCTGGCCGCCGTCGCCGGAGCACCGACGGCCCAGCTGATCGATTCGACGTTCACGATCAACACGCTCCGCGGCGGCGGGGCTGGCCAGATCGTGGTGACGTCCAAGTACCCGTTCACCGACCCACGCAGCGTTGCCCTTGGCAGCTGGCTGGTGAACGCGGCGCGCCACTGGGCTAAGACCGCGGGCGTCGAGGTTGCCGTCGGGGGCCCGGCCGGAAGCACCGGCGATCTGACGAGCGTCACCAAGTCCCGCATTTGGCTCGACGTGGCGCTGCTGACCGCCGCGATCGTCTTGGTACTCGGTCTGGCGCTGCGTGCGGTGCTACTGCCGCTGGTCGCGACGGCATTCAGCCTGTTGGTCGCCGCCGCCACCTTCGGCGTGCTGCAGCTGCTGTTCGGCGGATCCAACCCGCCGCTCGGCGGGCCTGGATGGATGGACCCGGTCTCGATCATCGGCATCTTCACCGTCGTGCTCGGCGTTACGGTCGTATACACCGCTCTGCTGCTGATGCGCACGCGCGAAGCGTTCGTCGCCGGCGGGCCTAGGCAGCGATACGTGCCCACGGGACTGCGTCAGACCGCGGCGGCCGCCACAGGCACCGGACTCGTGATGGTGGCGGCGCTGATCCCGTTCTCGACGACCGGTTTCATCGACGTCCGCGAGTTCGGGATCGGCGTCGCGGTCGCGGTGCTGCTGGACGTTCTGATCCTTCGGCCGGTGCTGCTGCCCGCCGCGGAAGTGCTGCTCGGCCACTTCGGATGGTGGCCGACCCGTAGCCCGGCTGCCCCACCAGCGGACGCCAACGCCTCCCGGCGGCTTCCGCCGTTGTTCCGCCGTGGAGGAGAAGTGCACCCGTGACGACCATCACGGACAGCGATACACCGCAAGCGCTGAGCCCCCAGACATAACGGCGCCAAAAGCCCGAAGCAACCACAGATCGAAGGAGCATCCCAATGCGTAGATTATTCACCGTGGCTGTAGTCGCCTTACTCTCACTCACACTGGCCGGCGTCGCGTTGGCCGCGTTCACCCAGGCGAGCAATATCACCCTCACCTCACACAAGGCGGGAAAGACGACCGGGATCAAGGCCGACGTCTCCTCCAGCGACCCGAGCGTGACGCAGCCGAAGGCCGCCAAGCTGCTGGTGCTGACGTTCCCCTCGAAGACGAGGTTCAACCTCGGGACACCGCTCGCCACGGCGTGCGGGCTGTCGGACGCAACGCTCGCCTCCGGGGCCGCGTGCCCCAGCAAGAGCCTGATCGGCTCGGGGTCGGCGGTCGCCAACGCTTACCCGCTCCTGAGCTCAGTGCCGGCGACGGTGAAGGCGTATGTCGAGGGCACCAACAGGATCGTGATGATCGCCACCGCCAACGTACTCGGTGCGACGATGCGGACCATCATTCACGCGACCGTGTCGGGCTCGAAGCTGAAGATCTTTGTCCCGACGCCCGTCGTATCGACGATCAAGGTCGTGCTCGTATCACTGAAGCTGAACGTTCCCGCGAAGGGCAGCGGCAAGACGGCGCTGGTCACGGCGGGCGAGTGCAGCGCGCACAAGTTCGTCGTCAAGTCGCACTTCGTTTACGTGGACGGCTCGACTTTCAACGCGACGAGCTCGTCTGCATGTAGCTGACGACGTCTTCGCGTGCAGGCTCGCGGAGGTGGCGCACCATCTTCGATCAGCTCGTCCTCCTGTCGGCGGCGCTGTCTACGATCGGGACGACGCCGCCGGTGAAGTGGTCGACGGTCTTGCGGGAGTAGTAGCCGTGCCAGACGCGCTTCGCAACGCGAGGTCCTATGTACGCGCGGATGCCGGCGTCGAGACCGATGCGGGGGTCCGGCGCACCGGCGCCCGCCCGGCCTGAAGGTCGAACGGTGCGTCGTCAACCGTAGAAGCCAGGCTCCAAGTGCGGATCTCTACTTGCGCAGAGACCGTAGCTGATCCCGATGTCACTTGGCGGCCAGAGAGGGACGCTGTCGGGGTCTCCGGACGACCGGGGATTACCCAAATGAGTGCCGACCGACGCTGGTCGCGAGAGTGGCGTCTCCATGCACTCCGAGGAGGTTTGCATCATGGCAACCATCTCTGCACCCGCACGATCGGTCCGTCAGGAGGCTCAGCTCGAAGGCGCGCCAGTCACCGCAACTCTCGATTGGGGCAACTCGGCCCCGCTTGCGCTCTTGGCGTTCGCCGTCACAACGTTCATTCTGAGCATGATCAACGCGAACGCCGTCTCGGTGGGGACCACCCCCGTTGTGTTCGGCGTCGCGCTGATGTTCGGCGGCTTGGCGCAGCTGATCGCGGGCATCATCCAGCTGCGAACCGGCAACACGTTCTCGGGTGTGCTGTTCGCCGGCTTCGGCGCTTTCTGGTTGTCCTTCTTCGCGCTCGGGCAGTGGTTCTTGAAGGCCGTGCCGCTGGCCCAGTCGGGGCACGCGGTTGGCCTGTTCATATACGCCTTCGGCATCTTCGTCGTCGTCATGTTGGCCGCGTCCTTTCGCACGAACGTGGTCGTCGTGCTGGCGCTGGCAATTCTCGTCGGGGTATTCTTCTTGCTCGGAGCGGGCAATTACGGGGCTCACACGACGCTGATCCACTGGGGCGGCTACCTCGGTCTCGCGGCGGCCGTGTGCGCGTTCTACCTGGCCTTGGCGGAGCTCTGCGAGTTCTCCTATGGCCGAGCTGTGCTTCCTGTCTGGTCGCTGGCCAAGCGCTGATCGGGGCCACGCTGAACGCTAGCCAGCAGATGTGATGGGCGCTTCGGCGACCGAGCCGCGGCCGCTGGTCAGAGACGTGCTCCTGCGCGATGGGTCGACACTGCGCTTGCAAGCTCCGACATCAGCGGATTTTGCCGACATCCAGGCGTTCTATGACCGGCTCTCCGAGGAGAGCCGCAGCTCCCGCTTCCACGGGTTCGCGCGCACCGATCTAGTCGCGCGCGAAGAGGCTGAGGCGACCGGCCTTGATCGCATGGTGCTGATCAGCCGGCATAACGGCCAGGTGTCGGCGGTCGCCAGTTATGCCGGGTTGCGCGAGCCCGGCGTCGCCGAAGTCTCGTTTGCCGTGGCTGACGATGATCACGGTCGCTGGATCGGGATGCGGATGCTCGAGCAGCTGGCGGAGATCGCGGCGGACCGTGGAATCCACCGTTTCGACGCGGAGGTGATGGCCAACAACGCGGCAATGCTGGCTGTGTTCGAGCACGCCGGCTACGCCGTGCGACGTCGGGGTTCCCTTGGCGAGGTAACGGTGTCGCTCGATATCACGCCCACGGCGGCGGTGCTGGAGCGGATCGACGAGCGCGACCACGTCGCTGCGGTCGCATCGCTACGACCGGTCCTTGCGCCGACGTCGGTAGCAGTTGTGGGTGCCGCGGCGACGCCGGGCAATGTCGGCCGTGCAGTGCTGGCGAACATCATCGCAGGCGGCTATCAGGGTGTGGCGACGCCGGTCAACCGCGCCGGGGGTGTCGTGTGCTCGCTGAGAGCCGCTCGCAGCCTCGGTGAGCTGGAGGTCGCTCCGGAGCTGGTGATCATCTCTGTCGCGGGCGACGCGGTGCTCGAGTTTGCCGCCGAGGCGGCGGCGGCGGGAGCACGAGCGCTGCTAGTGCTCCCCGCTGGTCGTGACCAGGAAGGAGGCGAGGCGTCCCGGGCGCGACGGGAGCGGCTGCTTGAGATCGTTCGGGGGGCGGGCTTGCGGATGGTCGGGCCGAACTCTTTGGGGGTGCTGAACACCACCGCCGAAGTCAGCTTGAACGCCACGTTCACGGGCGCGAGCGTCCGGGCGGGACGCCTGGCGATTTGCTCGCGGTCAGGCGCCGTTGGGATCGGACTGCTTGGTCACGCGGCCGCTCGGCGACTGGGCGTCTCGATGTTTGCCTCGCTCGGCAACCGCGCTGATGTCTCGACCAACGACCTGCTCGAGTGCTGGGAGGCTGACGACCGGACAGCAGCGGTGATGCTGCATGTTGAGTCGTTCGGCAATCCTGAGCGCTTCACGCGGATCGCGCGCCGGGTGTCGCGCACCAAGCCAATCTTGGCGGTCAAGGGGCGTCGACGGGCCGAGCGCACCCTAAGCGAAGCGCGCTCTCACACGGCGGCGGCACTACGCAGCGACGCCGCAGTTGACGCGCTCCTGCATCAAGCCGGGGTGCTGCGGTTCCGCGGCGGCGAGGAGCTGTTCAACGCCGCCGAGTTCTTCGAGAGTCAGCCGCTGCCCCGCGGACGCCGGATCGGGATCGTGAGCAACTCCGCCGGCGTGGCGACGCTCGCCGCTGACGCCGCCGTGACCCGCGGGCTAGACGTGAGCGAGTCAACCGACGCGCGGAACCCTGTGGTTTTGGGGATAAGCCCCGGTCCGGACGAATACGCTGCGAGCATCCGCGAGCTGCTTGGCGATCCCGGCGTCGATGCGGTGATGGGCTACTACGTCGAGTATTACGACGGCGACCCGGAGGCGGTGCTGGACGCGATCTCCGCGGCTGCGGAGGGGCAGCCCAAGCCGGTTGTGGCGTCGGTGCTGGGGGCCGACGGCCGGCTACCCGAGCGGACCCGCGTGGGCGTGCCCAACTTCCTGTTCCCGGAGTCGTGTGCCGCTGTGCTCGCACGCGCGGCCGAACGTCGCGAATGGCTGTCACGACCGCTCGGCGAGCCACCACGCTATTCCGACCTGGACCGGGCTGCGGCGCGGGAGCTGATCTCTTCATTTCTCGATCGGGAACCCTCGGGCGGGTGGCTCACGGCTGCAAACACCGAGGCCCTGCTGGCCACCCACGGGATTCCGATTGTCGGCTCGCATCACTGCCTCGACATCGAGCGCGCCGTCGCGGTGGCAGCAGAGATCGGCGCTCCGGTCGCGCTGAAGGCGGACTCTGCCGCTCCCGCGCATGCCAGCGACATCGACGCCGTGCTGCTCGGGGCGAAGGGTGAGGCGGCGGTGCGATCCTGTTGGCATGAGCTCGAACGACGGGTCGAGGCCGCCGGGCGGGAATGGATCGGAGCGATGGTCCAGCGGATGGTCGGGCCCGGTGGGGCGGACCTGCTGCTGGGGGCGATTGCCGATCCCGATCTCGGCCCGGTGGTGGCGGTTGGCTTCGGCGGGCGCCGGGCCGGCCTTGATGGATCGACCGCGTTCGGCCTGCTTCCGGGGACGGACGCGGAAGCCGACGAGCTAATCGACTCCGCTCCGGGAGTCGCCACCCAGCTGGACGGGTTCCGGGGCAGCGCTGTGCTTGATCGGCAGGCGCTGCGCGAGCTGATGCTGCGCTTTGCCCTCCTGCTCCGAGAGCTGCCAGAGGTGGTCGAGACGGACCTCAACCCTCTCCGATGCACGACGAACGGCTGTGTCGTGCTCGACATGCGAATGCGAATCGAGCGCCGGCGCCCGGTCGAGCGCGTGAAGACCTGGTGAGCGGCCAGGACCGCCACCCGGGCAGGCAAGGTCGGCCCGTTGAACGGCACGCTGACAAGCTGCGGGCTCGGACAGTCGCGCGGCGCACGAAGATCATTCCGCCCGAGGCGGCCGCTCGGTTGATCGTCGACGGTGACACGTTGGCGATCGGTGGATTCGTCGGGATCGGGGTTCCCGAGGCGCTCATCAACGCGCTCGCGGAGCGCTTCGGCGAAACCGGCGGCCCGCGCGAGCTGACGCTCGTGTTCGCGGCGGGACAAGGGGACGGGCGCGATCGAGGGCTCAACCGCCTCGCCAGCGAGGGGCTGATCCGGCGCGCGATCGGGGCGCACTGGGGGCTGGTCCCTGCGCTCGGCGCGCTCGCCCTCGACGGCCGGATCGAGGCCTACTGCCTCCCGCAGGGCGTTATCTGCCATCTCTATCGCGAGACGGCCGCCGGCCGGCCAGGCCTGATCACACGGGTCGGGCTGGGAACGTTCGTCGATCCGCGCCTCGAGGGCGGTTGCATGAACGCGGCCTCGACGGAGGAGGTGGTGCGGGTCATCGAGCTCGACGGCGAAGAGTTCCTCTTCTATCCCTGCCGCCCCATCGACGTGGCGCTCGTGCGTGGCACGACAGCCGACGAGGAGGGCAACGTGACGATCGAGCGCGAGGCCGCCACGTTGGACACGCTGTCGATCGCGCAGGCGACGAAGAACTCGGGTGGGATCGTGATCGTGCAGGTTGAGCGGGTCACCACCCGTCACGCGCCCGCCCCGCGCGAGGTCCGCCTTCCCGGCATGCTTGTCGACGGCGTCGTGGTCGCCAGCAGCGCTGTGCACATGCAGACGTTCGCGGAGGCCTACAACCCAGCGTACGCCGGGGAGGTGCGCGTGGTGTCGGAGGCGCCGGACGCGACGGCGCTCGATGCGCGTAAGGTGATCGCCCGCCGCGCCGCGATGCTGCTGAAGACGGGCTCCGTCGTGAATCTCGGCATCGGGATACCCGAGGGCATAGCCACGGTTGCCAGCGAGGAGGGGATCCTGGACCGGATCACACTCACCGTCGAGGCGGGTGCAATTGGCGGCGTGCCCGCCGGCGGTCTGAGCTTCGGTGCGGCCGCCAATGCTCAGGCGGTCGTCGACCAGCCGTACCAGTTTGACTTCTACGATGGCGGTGGGCTGGACCAAGCATTCCTCGGGATGGCGGAGGCCGACCGCCATGGCCACGTAAACGTCAGCCGCTTCGGCCGCAAGCTTGTTGGCGCCGGCGGATTCATCAACATCAGCCAGTCCGCCCGTAATGTCATCTTCCTCGGGACGTTCACCGCCGGCGCCGAAATGACCGTGAGCGACGGGAGGCTGCGTATTCAACGCGACGGCACGATCCCGAAGTTCGTCGACGACGTCGCGCAGGTTACGTTCAACGGCGAGCGCGCCCTTGCGACCGGCCAGTCCGTCCTCTACATCACGGAACGCTGCGTGCTGCGGCTCGGCGACGACGGGCTCGAGGTGATCGAGCTCGCCCCCGGAGTGGATCTCGAGCGCGATGTGCTGGCCCGTATGGGCTTTCGGGCCAAGGTCGCGCCCGAGCTCCGCGAGATGGACGCCGCGATCTTCACCGACGCGCCGCTCGGACTAGGTGAACCCTCACCGCTGACGCTCGACGAACGCTTCGACTACCGCGCGGACGATGACCTCGTATTCATCAACCTCGAAGGCCTCGCCGTGGACACCTTCGAGGAGGCCGAGGCGCTCGCCGCCCTTCTGGGCCGGCGGCTGCACGACATCGGCACGCGGGTGAACCTCATCGTCAACTACGGCGACTTCGAACCGGGGCGCGCGGCGGCGCCGCGCTTTTTCGAAATGGTTCGGCAGCACGAGCGGTCCCATTTCCTGTCCTCCGCGCGCTACTCCACCGACGCCTTTCTGCGCCGCAAGCTCGCACGGGCGTTCGCGGACGCCGGGCTCTCGCAGACGATCTACCGGAGCTTCGAGGAGGGCACCGACGCACTGGCCGCGCACGCGGCGCGCAGCCTCGAACGAGGACGACTAGGTGCCCCGCGCTAGGACCATCTACCCGCGCCGTGCCCTCATCCGGCACTCCACGCCCGCAGGGCTGGGGTATCGTCGGACCGCAGGGCGCGCCGACCGAACCACAGGCCGCGCGTCCAAAAACGCGCAGAAGAGAGGAGTCCTACATGTCCACCGTGTCGCACAGCGACTTGACGCCGCTGCGTTTCCTGGAGCGCTCCGCCGAGGTATACCCCGACAAGGTGGCGATTGTCCACGGCGACCGGCGCTCCACCTATCGCGAGTTTGCCGGCGAGGCCACTCGTCTAGCCCGGGCCCTGCAATCGTCTGGGATCGACGCGGGCGACCGCGTGGCCTACCTCTGCCCGAACATTCCCGAGCTGCTGATCGCGCACTTTGCCGTCCCGTTGGCAGGTGCCGTGCTGGTAGCCATCAACTCGCGGTTGTCGGGTGAGGAGGTACGGTACATCTGCGACCACTCCGGTGCCAAGCTGCTGGTGGTTGACTCGGAGCTACGCTCGAGCGTAGCTCCGATCGAAGACGACCTTGAGACGGTCGCTGAGATCGTCACGGTCTTCGACCCTGAATCGGAAGGGGACCTCTCCAAGGCGTACGACGGCCCCGGCTACCAGGATCTACTCGAGCGTGGATCTGACGAGCCGTTGGGCTGGACGGTCGAGGACGAGCTGGCCACAATCACGATCAACTACACGTCGGGCACCACGGGACAGCCCAAGGGCGTCATGTACAGCCATCGGGGCGCCTACTTGAACAGTCTCGGGGAGCTGCTCCACTCCGAGCACGGCGCCGACAGCGTCTACCTGTGGACGCTGCCGATGTTTCACTGCAACGGGTGGTGCACGGCTTGGGGCGTGACTGCCATCGGCGGGCGACACGTGTGCCTTCGTGCGGTGCGCGGCGACCGCATCTGGCAGCTCATAGAGCGGGAGAACGTCACGCACCTCAACGGCGCTCCTCCCGTGCTCGCCGCGCTGGTGAGCGCGGAGGAGGCTCACCCGCTGGACCGGCCATTGGTAATCACGACGGCCGGCGCGCCGCCGAACCCGAAGACGATCGCGCAGTGTGAGGACATCAACGCGCGGGTGGTGCATGTCTACGGGTTAACCGAGACCTATGGTCCTTACTCCGTTTGCCAATGGCAGGAGGGCTGGGAGGACCTTGACGTGGAGGAACGCGCGGCGCTCCTCTCTCGCCAAGGCATCGGGATGATTCAGGCGGAACGGCTTCGGGTGGTCGACGACGACACGAATGACGTGCCCGCGGACGGCGCGACGATGGGCGAGATTGTGATGCGCGGCAACAACGTCATGAAGGGCTATTTCGAGGACGAGGAGGCGACGGCTGAGGCGTTCAGAGACGGTTGGTTTCACTCCGGCGACCTCGGGGTCGTACACCCCGACGGCTACGTGCAACTCCTGGACCGAGCCAAGGATGTTGTGATATCCGGCGGTGAGAACATCTCCACCGTGGAGATCGAGCAGGCGCTCTTCAAGCACCCGGCCGTGCTGAACGCGGCGGTTGTCGGGATGCCAGACGAAAAGTGGGGCGAGCGCCCCAAGGGCTTCGTCATCCTCAAGCCCGGCGAGCAGGTCAGCGAGCAGGAGCTCATCGACCACGTCAGGTCCACCATCGCCCACTACAAGGCGCCGAAAGCAATCGCCTTCGTGGACGAGCTCCCAACGACCTCGACGGGCAAGGTCCAGAAATTCGAGCTCAGGGAGCGCGAGTGGGCCGGGCAAGCCTCCCGAATCAAGGGATGAGGCACTATGCGGCGGAATCCGCCATTTCCTGACCCTATACACCCCATCCTTGCGTCCGACCGTAGTATCCGCAGCCTCTTCTGCCGCGATTCCGGCGTCGGCTTTCGTGGGAAGGCACCTGCCTTTCACGGCTCATACCATGAATGGTGAGGGCACGCCCGATCTTACGTTTCTGCCGCGCGGTCACCACTGATGAAGTAGCTGCGGCTCGCGGCCGCAGAACGTCGACGGCTGGCTGACGACCGTCGTCGCCCGAGTCGGCCACAACTCGGACACTCACTGTGACCGAAGTGGTCAGCGAATTCGGGGTCCTCGCGTCTTTCGTACCCGCCGTCTCCACTTTCGCAAGTAATTCGAACCGCCCTCCGTGCCAGCGGAGGGCGGTTCTTCTAAGAGTGCGACGGCGCGCGCCCTGCTCCCGGGCGTGGTGGGAACGGTCGGGGCTCCGGGCCGCGGCGCGGGTACGGTCGCCGCGACCATCCCGCCCCGTCCGCTGCGCCGCTACAGCGCAGCTCCGCGGCGACCGGGGCAGCCGCGGAGTCCGCGACGGAAGAACATGAAGCGGGCCAGGAAGAACAGCGGGATGAGGATCCACAGGCCGCCGACCACACCGAAGATCAGGTGAATGGCGACGATCGCCAGGATGATGGGGATGATGGGGATCATGCGCAGGGAGCCAAGCAGGCCGAAGCCGGTGCGGCGGCCCGCGCGCTGCCGGGCCGAATCGTCCGGCAGGTCACGCGTGAGCTCGGCCAGCTCGCCGACGGTCTTCGCGGCGAAGCACCGGTCGAGGCGCTCCTGGAATTCGTCCTGGTCGAGCCGGCCGTCGGTGTGGTGCTGGCGCAGCCGGTCGGCGGTGGCGTCGCGGTCGGCGTCGCTCGCGCGCAGGTTGGGGTTCCGCATCATCTGGCTGATCGTGTCGTACCCGTACATCGCTGCTCCTTCGGTCGGTGTGGTGGGCCGCGTGCTGCATGGAGAAGCATGCTCTCCGGCGGGCGATTTGTCGTCGGGCGAGGGGCGGCTCCTGTGCTGCTCCCGGTGGCTGATCGGAGCAGCACCCTGTACTCCGGCGGGCGTATGCGTGGCTGCGCCCGGGAGCCGATGACGACCCCCGCGGGCGGGGCTATCGTGCGGCTGTGACCCCGTCGGGCTGGATCCGCCGCAGCGACGTCCGCCTCGCCGTGATGTGCGGCCTGATCCAGATCGCCGCGACGGCGGGGGCGGCGCATCACGCGTCTCGCACCCAAGCCTGCTGGTGGGCGTCTGCGTGTCGGCCCGCGAAGGGACTTGACGCCGGTGCCTACGCACTGCTTGCGCTCGGCCCGCTCGCCCTCGTCTTCCGGCGGCGGTACGTGCGCCAGGTGCTCGCGTTCGTGTTCGCCGTCACGGCGGCGTACGTCGCGCTCGGCTACCCGCTCGGCCTGAACTTCTTGGCCCTCGGCGTCGC
This sequence comes from uncultured Solirubrobacterales bacterium, assembly GCA_963701945.1. GTDB lineage: Bacteria > Actinomycetota > Thermoleophilia > Solirubrobacterales > Solirubrobacteraceae > Palsa-465. The sequence goes on from CAVPBV010000015.1 coordinate 34,039, forward strand.
GATTGTCTCAGCGTTGTTCGCCGGGGAGCGTTTGCTCGCATGGGCCGCGGTCGGAGTCGGCTGGCTGGTGTTTCTCGGGTTACCGTGGGCGCTTGGGCACTCCGGCCCACCGAAGGTGCTGGCGACGCTGGCGATCGCCGCCTGGCTACTCGTCGCGCTGGCCGGCGCCGAAGGGGTGCGCAATCGCCGGGAGCGCTTCGCGGAGGTCAAGCGCACTCGCGAGCTCCAGGCCCGCCGCAAGGCCGACGAGGAGCGGCTGCGCATCGCCCAGGAGCTCCACGACGTGCTGGCGCACAACATCTCGCTGATCAACGTCCAGTCCGGCGTCGCCCTGCATCTGATGGACGAGAAGCCCGAGCAGGCGCGGATCGCGCTGACGGCGATCAACGAGGCGAGCGCCGACGCCCTGCGCGAGGTCCGCTCGGTGCTCGGCGTGCTGCGCGGCACCGGCGAGCAGGCGCCCCGGGCGCCGACGGCGGGCCTGGACCGCCTTGACGACCTCGTGACCCGCACCACCGCGGCCGGCGTCGGGGTCACGCTGGAAGTGCACGGCGAGCGTCGGCCGCTCCCGGCGAGCATCGATCTGGCAGCGTTCCGGATCGTGCAGGAGGCGCTGACCAACATCGTCCGCCACTCTGGGGCCGGCGCCGCGACCGTCGAGCTGACGTACGGACCCGGTGAGCTGACGGTGCAGGTGGACGACAACGGACACGGCCCAGGCGCCTCTGGCGATCGCCGCGAGGTGCCGGCGATGGACGGCGAGGGCGGTGGCAACGGCATCCCGGGGATGCGCGAGCGCGCCGTTGCTCTCGGCGGCACGTTCGATGCCGCCCCCCGATCCGACGGCGGGTTCCGCGTTCGCGCGCGGATCCCGGTGTCGGGCAAGTGACCGCCGTGATCCGCGCACTGCTGGCAGACGATCAAGCGCTGGTGCGCGCCGGGTTCCACGCGCTCCTCGACGCCCAGGACGGGATCGAGGTGGTCGGCGAGGCGGCGGACGGGCGCGAGGCGGTCGACCTGACGCGCGCGCTCGTCCCCGACGTCGTGCTGATGGATATCCGCATGCCGACGCTCGACGGAATCGCCGCCACGCGCGAGATCGCCGCGGACCCGGCGCTCGCCGGCGTCCGGATCGTGATCTTGACCACGTTCGAGCTCGACGAGTACGTGTTTGACGCGATCCGGGCCGGGGCAGCCGGCTTCCTGGTCAAGGACACCAAGCCGAGCGACCTGATCGAGGCGGTGCGGGTCGTGGCCGCCGGCGAGGCGCTGCTGTCGCCGTCAGTCACCCGCCGGCTGATCGGCGAGTTCGCCGCGCGCGCCAAGGAGCCGCCCCGCTCGGACGCGCTCGAGGAGCTGACCGACCGCGAGCGCGAGGTGATGGCGCTCGCCGCCGCCGGTCTGTCGAACGAGCAGATCGCCGAGCGCCTTGTCGTGAGCTCCGCCACCGCCAAGACGCACGTGAGTCGGGCGATGATCAAGCTCGGCGCCCGGGACCGCGCCCAGCTCGTCGTGATCGCCTATGAGTCCGGCCTCGTGCGACCCGGCTGGTCCGAGTGACAAGCGGGCGCGACTCGTCCGGCTGACCCTGGTGCTCGTGTATGAATCTCGGGGCGATCGCACGGATTCCGAGGACGCCAATTGGATGCCAGGTGACGGCGTGCACCGGCGCGGAGGCGGCCGGCGGAGCGCGACGAGCGGGAACGCCCAGCTAGTGCGCGAGGGAATCATGAATGAAGACCGCGACCCGCCCCGCTCGCCCAGGCTTCACCGATCCAACTCCGCGCTCGCCGGATTTGGGCGGGTCGCTGCCGGTGGCGGGTTTGCGTACCTAGACGTCGACGGAGGGCCGTTGACAGACCCGTCCGCTCTCGCCCGGATTCGGGCGCTGGCGATCCCGCCCGCGTGGCAGGACGTATGGATCTGCCCAGATCCGCTGGGGCACCTGCAGGCGACCGGCGTTGACGCGGCAGGCCGTCGCCAATACCGCTACCACGATCTGTGGACCCAGCAGCAGGCCCACGTGAAGTTCGAGCACATGGTCGCTTTCGCCCACACGTTGCCAACCATGCGTGAGCGCGTGCTCGGCACGATGCGGGCAGGACACGTTCTGAATCGGGAGCGAGTGCTGTCCTGCTCGGTGCGGCTGCTTGACGTCGGAATGTTCCGGATCGGCAGCGAGGTCTACGAGAAAGAGGACGGACACCTCGGCCTTGCCACGATCGCCAAGGCCGATGTCTCAATTGAGCGGGGGCGCGCGGTGTTCGACTACGTCGCCAAAGAAGGCGTCCGTCGCGTCCATGCCGTCGCCGACCCCTGCTGCGTAGAGATCGTGGGCGCCCTGAAACGACGGCGGGGAGGCGGCGAGCATCTGCTCGCGTTTCGCGAGAGGCAGTCGTGGCACCAGGTCCACGCCCCACTGATAAACGAGCACTTGAAGAGCCTGATCGGCAACTCGTTCAGCGCCAAGAACTTCCGAACCTGGAACGGCACGCTCCTGGCAGCGGTCGCGCTGGCCCGCTCCCCAGAGGACCCAGCGAGCGATCGCGCCCGCCGGCGCGCGATCCGGCAAGCCACGATCGACGTGTCCGAGGCGCTGGGTAATACGCCCGCCGTCGCCCGCGGGTCCTACATCGACCCTCGCGTGTTCGATCGTTTCCTGTCTGGTTGGACCATCGCCGATGAGCTGCGCCGCATCGACAAACGGGGCCTCGCGCCAGAGGAGCGTCGGACCGCTATCGAACTGGCGGTGCTCGACTTGCTTGCGGGGTAGTCAGGGCTGCCGCGATCGTGCACGTCGCCGGCCCGGCCGGCCGAACGGCGTCTCCGCGAGTCCGGCCTCAGTGGAGGTGGCGCTGCCAGTCCGCCGGTACTCGCCCGGCGGGTCCAGGCGTAGGCTGGTCGAGCGGATGATGCTCTGGTGGGGCGAGCGGCGGACCGTCGTAGAACTGTTCGGTGGCGTAGTTCCAGAACCAGTCCTCGCCGGGTTCGAAGCTGCGGATCAGCGGGTGACCGGCATCGGTTGCGTGGTGGCTGGCGTGCTGCGAGGGGGAGGAGTCGCAACAACCGATGTGCCCGCATTGGGCGCAGCGGCGTAGATGAAGCCACCAGCCGCCTGCCGCCAGGCATTCGGCGCATCCGGTCCCAGACGGCGGAGCTGAGGGGTCAATCGCGGCTACGTCTGACATGTTCGGCCTCGTTAGCGGGCGGTTCTCTCGGGCGCGTCGCTCGCCGCTCCGAGCGAAACGAGCGAGACCGGCTTAACGGTACTGCGTGACGATGCTCGACCGCCGGGGACTACAGTCCGCAACAACACCGCGTGCTAGGAGAGTGATGCATGGGAGTGACTTGGAAGCCTCATGAGAAGCACGGTGAGCTGACCGAGCGCAGCGACCTGCCGGACACCGTCTTCGCGTTCCCAAAAGAGCGCAAGGAGCCGCTCACCGATGCGGAGCATGTGCGCAATGCCATCGCACGCTTCGATCAGGTGATCGACGTCTCGGATGCGGAGCGCGAGCAAGCCTTCGAGAACATCAAGGCCGCCGCCCACCACTACGGCGTGGAGATGTCCGAATCGGACTGGAAGGAGCTTGGTCGCAGTCCGAAGACTGGGTAGGCCGGCAACGCCGACCCCGAGTAGGTGCAGTCGGCCATAGCGGGGTGCTCGTAAGGACCCCGGGGCGCGCAACACTGTCGCGCGCGGCGCGGGCAGATGTTTAGCCTTCTGCGATGGCCCTGCGGGTCGACTACGAGAAACACGGACGTACTTACACGCGTTTTCGGCAGTCCGATCCGCGGATCGCGGAGCGAATGCGCCGTGTAGCCCGATCACGGGTCGTGGTGTTCACCTTCGACCTCGGCGCGCTGCCCGCCTGGCAGCAGGACTACCTGGCCGACGCGCTCGCGATCGAACGACCCCGGTTCCCGTCGTTGGAGACGATCGGAGGTGCTCGGCGGTCGCGTCAGCGTCGAGCCTGTCCCGACCCCGGGCGAATGTGTGGAGGAGCTACGACGGGGCGCTGCGGCTCGTCATCGCCGAGCCGGCTTAGCGTCAGGCGGCTTGAGCGCCGCAGCGTCCAGGCGGCCCCTCGAGGATTACCGGGGGCTCGCTCCAGGTCGTCGGTGAACACCGACGCGTTGAGTCCATAGATCGTGTAGTTGGCGATGCGCACGGCGTCCCGTTCGTCCTCTGCTGGGATCACGCTCAGGACCGGTCTGACGATTTCCTCGCGCGCGATCGTGAGCCGCCGGCGGTCAGTCCGCCTTGGCGGTCGGTGTCGCAAGGCGCACTCCGTAGCTAGCGAACGCTCTGTCGCGGGTCATGACTTCGAGATCGTCGTGTAGCGCATGCGCGATTAGGACACGGTCGAACGGATCCAGATGGTGCTTTGGTAGTTCGGCCGCTTGCTCGAGCAAGGTTGTGGTGATCGCAAGCATGCGGAATTGGGCGGCGAGGATCGGAGCCAGACTCCTGGGGGCGCGCAATCTGCCGGCTTCTCGTTTGATCGCTGCCTCCCAGACCGAGATGGGGCTGAGGCAGCGATCGACAGTCGGATCGACTAAGAGGGACCGCTCGGAATCTGCGAGGCGGTCGGGTTCGCCGAGCGCCCATAGCGCGATGTGCGTGTCCACGAGGACCACGGTCATGACGCGTAGGGCTCGAACTCGGGCAATGGCTCATCGAAGTCGTTCGTGAGCTCGATCTGCCCGACGAGGACCCCGAGCTGGACCGGCGGATGCTCGTTCGCGACCGCCACCAGCCGAGCCGCCGGCTTTCCGTCCCGGGCGATGAGCACTTCTTCGCCGCGCTCTGCGGCCGCGACCAGTTCGCTCAGGCGTGTCTTGGCTTCGTGCATATTCACCTGCATAGCTAAGATCTTAGCTAATCCCACGGCGGACGTATTGACGGCGGGGCTGGGCGCTGGCCGCCTAGCGACTTCGTCGGAGGGGCGGCGTCGTCAGATTCCCCCGGGGTGGGTTCAGCGTGGGTTGGTCATGCGCTGGTCGAGTGGTTCGGTGCTTGCTTGAGCGCGCAGGGCTCTGCCGATCACGAGTCGTTGGATCTCGCTGGTGCCCTCGAAGATGGTGTAGAGCTTGGCGTCGCGGTACCACTTCTCGACGGGGAAGTCCTTGATGTAGCCCCAGCCGCCCATGGTCTGGATGGCCTGCTCGCAGGCGCGCACGGCCGTCTCGGAGGCTTTGAGCTTTGACATCGACCCTTCGGCGTTCTCGAACGGGCGGCGTTGGGCGGCCATCCAGGCGGCCCGCCAGGTCAGCAGCCGAGCGGCGTCGATGTCGGTGGCGAGGTCGGCGAGGGGGAAGGCGACGCCTTGGTTCTCGATGATCGGCTGTCCGAACGCCTCGCGTCCGACGGCATAGTCCCGGGCGAACTCGAGCGCGGCGCGAGCGATGCCGATCGCCTGTGCGGCGACCATCGGGCGGGTGCGCTCGAACGCTCCCAGGGCAGCGGAGGTCCGCCGCTGGACGGCCGCGGCGGGGCCGCCTTCTTCGGCGGGAGTGACTGGCTTTTGGCCTCGCTCGGCTTCGCGGCCGCGGGCGATGCGCTCCTGGAGGCGGTCGGTGCCTCCGAGCAGGTACTCGCCGGGCACGCGGCAGTTTTCGAGCAGGATCTCGGCGGTGTGCGAGGCACGGCAGCCCAGCTTGTCGAGCTTGCGAAGCATCGAGAGGCCGGGGGTGTCTTTGGGGACGATGAACACGCCTTGTCCGCGGTGCCCGGCGTCGGGATCGACGGTGGCCACGACCACGTGAACGTCAGCGATACCGCCGTTGCCGATGAACACTTTGTGGCCATCGATGACCCAGTCGCTGCCGTCCTGGCGCGCGCGGGTCTGGATCGAGCGCACGTCGCTGCCGCCGCTCGGTTCGGTCACCGCTAGGGCGGCGAGCTTGATGTCGTCGGGCGTGCCGAAGCACTGCGGGGCCCACTGCACGAGCTGTTCGTCGGTGGCGGCCTGGCGGATCGCCGCGAGAGCCAGCGCCGGGAGGACGATCGTCAGCCCGATGCCGGCGCATCCCCAGAACAGCTCTTCCATCAAGATCGGCAGCGAGAGGCCTGTCGGGTCCATCGACAGCTGGGCGTAAAGCTCCCACTGATACAGGCCTTGGCGGGCGGCCTCTTGAAGTACCGGCCACGGGAGCTCCTGCGCGCGGTCGTATTCCGCGGCGACCGGCCGGATCACCTCCGCTGCGAACGTATGCGCCTTGTCCCTCAGCGCAACGTGCTCATCGGTGAGATCAAGGGTGAAGCTCATCGGTCAGACTCCTCTCCGCCCGCGGGCGTTTTTGGATCTTCCAGCGCGCGGGTCATGGTGGCTAGCGCGTTCCAGGCGGCAGGGAAACCGGCATAGACGGCAACCTGGCGCAGGACCTCGCGGATCTCCTCTTCGCTCGCCCCCTGCCGGCGGGCGACGCGCACGTACACGCCGAGCTGCAGCTGCTCACCGAGGCAGCCGAGCATGGCCACTGTGCACAGCGCCCTCGTCTTGGAGTCCAGCACGTCGCCCGCGTAGACCTCGCCGTAGCCAAAATCCATGATGTAGCGGTGCAGCTCCGGGTCGAGCTGCTCGAGGTAGTCGCGGGCTTGTTGCACGTTCTCAGGGCCGAGAAAGCGACCCGCGACGTCCGTTCCTGGCTCGCTCATCACTCTGCTCCTTGCGCGTCGACGTAGCTTGCGGCATCGAACGTGACGCGGATCCCGGTCGCGGCGAACTTGCCCACCATCTCGCCGTCGGCGAGCACGTCGGCCTCGGCCCACACCAGCCGACCACCCGCTCGCACCACGCGCGCCTCGGCACGCAGCGTGTCGATCTTGTTGGCGTTCACCGGGCGGATGAACCGGGCGAAGATGTCAACCGTCGTGATCGCACTGTTCTTGATCTCCTCATCCGCGAGCACGGACGTCGTGGCCGCGGCCATCGCCGCATCGGCCAGGGCCGTGACCACCCCTCCCTGGATGACCCCGAGCGGGTTCCCGAGCTCCGCGCGCGCCGCCATCTCGTAGGCCGCCTCGCCCCGGCCGAAAGCGACGAGGTTCATCCCTAACGTGTTCGACACCGGCGAGCGGAGCTCCCCGGACTGGGTCTTCCCCAACATCTCATCGACGAAGCCGTGACTCATCATCGCTCCCATTCCACTTGAAGTTACTCTTGAGTAACGTTACCCTAGAGTAATGTCCTTGAAACGTACGAGCACGCGATCAGGCACGGCCACCTCCGGCGCACGCCTTGCGCGCGCCGAACGTGAGCGCCTGATGCTCCGAGCCGCCGGCGAAGCCTTCGCGACCCACGGCTTTCACGGCAGCTCGATGGACGACATCGCCCGCGCTGCCGGGATCACCAAACCGATGCTCTACCGGTACTTCGGCTCAAAAGAAGGCCTCTACGCCGCCTACCTGCAGATGACCGGCCGCGAGCTCGTAGACAGGGTGCGCGCCCCCGATACCCGCGGCGAGTCACCCGAGGTGCGTCTGCGCGCGGGCCTGCGGGCCTTCCTCGCCTACGTCAAGGAGCACCGCGCCGGCTGGACCGTCCTACACGGAGAGACCACCGCTCCGGCCGACGCTCAAGTCGCCCGCGAAGTGGCCGAGCTCCGCGGACGCATCATCCGCATGCTCACCACCGTGTTCAACGACGAAGCGTTCGCCCACGCCTTCACCGGGGCCACCGAATCCCTCGCCACCTGGTGGGTCAACCAGCCCCAAACGTCGATCGACGACGGGACCGCAATCCTCATGCGTATCGCCGAAGCAGCAGCGAGCTTCGATCACGCGTCCCAGACCTGAGCTCCTCGACGCCGCGCTAGTGCAATCGGCGCGAGCCCGAAACTCCGGCGATCCGACCTTCCGATGTCCCAGGCGAGACCTCGGCGGGACGGACCGCGTTCTGCGTGCGTGAGCGTGCCTCGAACGCGTGCAGGCAGTTGGCTGAGCAGAAGTAGTGGAGGTGACCCTCGAGGTCGCTGCTGAGGGCCTTGTCACGGTCGACCTTCATCCCGCATACCGGGTCGGTCGCTCCGCGGCGCGCGGACAACCCGAACAGGGCGGCGAAGATCGCTAGGCCGAGCACGTTCAGCGCCAGCTTGTAGTTGACCGCGATCGAACTGAAGATGTCCGCCCGCGTGGGGTGTGGGCCGGTGGGGATAAGCCCGAGGCCACTGAAGATCCCGTCGACGATCAGCGCGGCGATCACCATCGTCACGAACATCAGGCCGGTGATCCGCACCGTGAAGCGCGTGCCGTAGTACTTGCGGTAGGCCAACAGGATCGGGATCACGATCAGGTCGGCGAACAGGAAGCCCAGCACGCCGGCGAACGAGATCCCACCCGACCACAGGACCGCGGCCAACGGAACGTTCCCGACCGAGCAGACGAAGCTGACCACGGCGATGATCGGCCCGATCAGCAAGTTCTCGATCGTCGGCAACGGCGCCGGTGCGTTTGTAATGAACAGCTTCTCGAAGAAGCCGTTGCCGAGTTGGGCGATGAACCCGGCCAGCAGGAACCCGATCGCGATCTCCTTCCACAGCATCTGCCAGTCGCCGCGGAAGTTGTGCGCCACGTCCGACCACGCCCGCACCGAGGTCAGGCGCTCACGCCAGGGGAGCTGCTCTCCGGCCATGTGATGCTGATGGCCCATGTCGGCCTCGATCGCGTGCGCACGCGCGTGCTCCTCGAGCGGGCGACTGACGAACAACCGCAGCAGCATGGTCATCAGCACGATCATCACGATCCCGCCGACGTACTCGGCGAGCGTGAACTGCCAGCCGATCAGCACCCAGAGAACGAGCCCGAGCTCCCACACGAGGTTGGTCGAGGCAAACTGGAACGCCAGTGCTGACGCCGCGCTCGCGCCCTTCTGGAACAGCGACTTGGCGATCGCGACCGCCGCGTAAGAGCACGACGACGAAGCGGCCCCCAGCCCCGTCGCCCAACCGACTGACCGGGCACCCGAGCCGCTCATCAGCCCCTCGACCCGCTCGCGCGGCACCCACGCCTGCACGATCGCGGAGATCGCGAATCCGAGCACCAGCGCCCACCACACCTCCCACGCCATCAGGAACGAGTCCCTCAGGCCATGCCAGATGACGTCGAGGACGGCCATACGAACGACTGTACCAGATACCCCTAGGGGGTAGGAGTAAATGATAGGATGCAGTTATGCCGAAGACTCAGACACCTACCAGGGGCTACACCGCCACCAAAGACCAGCTGCTCGCGCGGCTGGCGCGCATCGAAGGACAGATCCGCGGCATCGAGGGCATGGTCGAGGACGACCGCTACTGCATCGACATCCTCACCCAGATCTCGGCCGCCCAAGCCGCGCTCGACAAGGTCGCGCTCGGGCTGCTCGACGGGCACGCCCACACGTGCGTGATCGGCGCCGAACCCGACCAGCAGGATGAGCGCACCGAAGAGATGATGGCCGCCGTCGGCCGTCTGCTCCGCCGCGGCTGAGGGTCACGGCTACGGCCGCGGGCAAGGACCCGTCCGTGAGTCCCGTTTACCCGCGTAGCTGGGCGGCGGTGTATCGGCGTATGCGATGCGGCCTGCTCTGTAGGTCGGCGTCAGACCTCGGCGTGCTGAGCGCGCTCGAGCATAAGCAAGCGATCAGCGATCCCGTTGCCCGAGAACGCTGCTTTGAGATCGTCGGCTCCCTGGGTGACGTGGGCCCAGCCTTCGAAATGCAAGGGGATCACCGTCCGGGCTCCGAGGATCTTGGCGACATCGGCGGCGTGATCGGAGGACAGGGTCAGGTAAGCGTGGTCGAATTTCGGGAGCTGGACCGCGCCGGCGTTCAGGATCGCGACCGGTAGCTCACCGGTCCTCTTCACGATCGCGCGCACAACGTCTCGCGAGGCGTTATCGCCCGAGACGTAGATCCGGTCTGCACCTGCGGCCGATAGCACGAACCCGATCACCGGGCCTTGAATCTCATCGCTGCCGTCCGGGCCATGTTGCGCGTGCACAGCGGTCACCTTCACGGTGCCTCCGCGAGGGGTCTCGAGCTGGACTTCTGACCAGGACTCCATGCCCACGACATTGCCGCCCAGGTCCTCGGCCGCCTTGGTGGTGGATAGGACGCGGTTCGCGGAGTGAAGGAACGCCCGACCGGCCGGATCGAGGTTGTCGGTGTGCTGGTGGTGGGAGACCAGAACGACATCGATCCCGTCCTGTTGGGAGAGGTCGAGTGCAGGGCCTGTCAGCTTTGTGAGTCCGCCGTACTCACCCGGAGGCGAGAGCGTGGGATCGGTCAGCCAGCGAAGACCTCCGTACTCCAGGATCGCCGTGGGTCCTCCCACCAGCTGTATCCCGAGTTGTGGTTGGGCACCACCCAACCGTCGATCTTCGGCGCGGCTCGCCATCACGAGACACTAGCCACCGCGCCGTCCAGTTCGCAAGCACGAGACGGAGAGCGACGACCTCCGCGCGTCCGGCGAGATCGCCGCTGTGCCGCTCCTGCGGTCAGCAGGGCCGAGAATGACCGGTCCGCGGGCGCTGACGTTCAGCGGCGCTTATCCGGAGGGCACCGTCGAGCAGGTGGGCAGCCGGGCTGACGCCTACGCTGTCCGCGTGTCGAACATCGGGGTGCTGCGCGAGGGTCCGTTGCATGCTGCGGTCAAGGCGATGCTGGCGCGCCCAGGGGACCGGTTAGAGGTGCCGATCGGTCGTTTCGTGATCGATCTGGTTCGTGCTGACGGCGAGCTGGTCGAGGTGCAGACGGGTGGTTTCGGACCGCTCGGGCCGAAGCTTGATGCGCTGCTCGATGAGCACCGGTTTCGGATCGTGCATCCGGTGCCGGCCGAGCGGCGCATCGTCCGCGTCGACGAGGACGGTGAAATAACTTCGGTTCGCCGTTCGCCAAGGCGGGCCGGCATGGTGGACGTGTTCGACCGGCTGGTCGCGTTTCCGTCGCTTCTGACGCATCCACATCTGACCGTCGAGGTGCTGTTGCTGCGGGAGGATCACGTTCGCGGGATGCGAGCGGTGCAAACCGGCCGCCGGAGGCGAGATCCGGGGGAGCGGCGGCTGGTCGACGTGCTCGATCGCGTCGAGCTGCGGGGGCTGAGCGACGTTTTGAGCCTCTTGCCGCCGCTCCCATCAAGTCCGTTTACGACTCGTGAGTTGGCGGCGGTGCTTGGTTGCAGCGTGCTCCTCGCCCAACGTGTGGTCTACTGCCTGCGGATGATGGGGATCGTCGAAGCCGCGGGAAAGCGCGGACCCGCGCCGCTGCACCAGAAGCGGGTTCAGGACGACGCCCGGACCGTTGCGTCCGAATCCCGTTAGCGATGGGGACATTAGAAGAGGACTGGGTGGCCGCCGTCGGGTGGAGCGGTCGGCAAGGGACGGCCTATACGGGTCCGCCGGTGAGTTGCATCGGTGGCGACTGCGCGGTCGGCTCCGGGCGCTCGCGATTGGCCCACCACTCGCGGAGCACGATCTGGATCGCCGCGGCGGTCGGGATGGCCAGTAGGGCTCCGAGGATGCCGAGCAGCGCCGCGCCGGCGAGCACCGAAACGATCGTCACGATCGGGTTTACGCGTAGCGTCCGGCCGTATACGAGTGGTTGGATCACGTAGTCCTCGATCCGCTGCCAGGCGATGATGAACGCGAGCCAGACGATCGTTGCGGTCGGGAAGTCGACTGCCACGGTCGCGACTGCGACGACTATCGCGCCGAGGGTCGCGCCCACGAGCGGGATGAGATCGAAGAAGCCAACCACGAACGCCAGCGAAAGCGCATAGGGGACACCGAGAATCGACAGCACGATCCAGGTCGCGATCGTCGCGAGCCCGCTGATGACGGTGTTGCCGAGGACGTAGTCGGCCACCGCCTTGTTGATGTCGGTGACCACCTGCCGGTACCGCTCCTGTCGATCTCCGGTTAGCGAAAGTCCAAGGCCCACGTATTCGCGACCGTGGAGGAGGAGCAGGAACCCCAGCGCCAGGACCGTGACGAGCTGTCCGATGAAGCTCGCCGCCTGAACGGTGACGTCCTTGAGCGGGCCAACCAGATGTCCCAGTAGCTGAGGTAGCCGACGCGCATCATCCACCAGTTTGGTCGTGATGTGGTAGCGGTTGTCGTAGTGCCGGAACGTTGCGTTTTGGCGCAGATCAGCCGCGTACCGCGGCGCATCGTGCGAAAGCTGCCCGACCTCCTTGACCAAGCTTGGGACGACGACATACCCGATGACGGCAACCGACACGATCAGGACCACGTAGACCATCAAGATGATCAAAGCGCGTGGCACCCGGACCTTGGCGGCGAGCGCATCGACGAGCGGGATCAGCGCGAGAGCCACGAACAGGCTGATCGCAACAAGCCGAATCACCACGCGGACGCGCCAGAGGACGTACAGCACCAATGCGCACGCGGTCAAGATGATCACGCCTCGGACCACGGCACCGGCGGATGGCGCCGTCAGGCGAACGGACAGCGGCCCCCGAGCCGCGGTTCGGCTCCCCTCGGACCAGCCGGCTGGGAGTGACATTCCCGGGATCGCGGATTGCGGGTCGGGGGCCGAGGCCGGGTCCGAAACCGCAGTGGCCGTGTCGGCCACCGGAGCGTCGTCGATCACTCTCGAGGCGATCCGCCATCCGTCCGCAGTCCGCCGCACGATCTGGCTGACTGCAACCGACCCGAGCACGCTCGGCGTGGGCCCGCGAGTGACGATCAGCCTGACGCTTGTGACTTTCGGTTCCGGCCCCGACTCGTCGATCGTCGCGTTTAGGGTGAGGTGCTGCGTCTCCGGGGGTTCGGCGGCCCACAACGCGCTGACGGCATCGCGGATCTCGGCTCGGCCGGTAGCGGTCCCCGTCACACCGGTGATGGTGCCGTCCTCGGTGAACAGCTCGGCATAAGCGCTGGCGTCTCGCGCCGTCGCGAGGTCGTCGAGGCGCGCTACGAGCTCAAGAATCTCAAGCGATTCAGCAGGGGTCAGCGTCACAGATTTGGACGTATCGACGCGGCGATCCTGCCGGCGACCCGCCCGCCAAGCACCAGCTTGGGGGTGACGGCATCGATCGTGCGCGGTGGGGTCGAGGGATGCTTGCAGGATTCGAGCTAACGCCGACCGTCCCTTGGTGGGAAGCAAGAGTCCGGCTTGGTCTCCCGCGCCGCTACCAGGCTGGACTTCGCCGCTGAGCTCCGCGACCGGCTCACGGCCCAGGAGCTTCAGATCGCCGAGCTGCGGCAGCTGGCCTATCGAATCGCGAGATCGGCGAGCGGCTGTTCCTGTCGCACCGGACCATCGGATCGCACCTGTATCGGATCCCCCCGAAGCTGGAGATCACCGCCAGGCACAATTGGGTACGGCCCTTGGGCCGCGGGGTGGTAACGACCGAACAAAGGAGATCGAGATGCCTGAAGTTCACGTCTACATGGCCGCCGGCCGAACCGATGAACAGAAGAAGGGAATGATGCTCGACATCACTCGAGCGTTGGTCGACAACCTCGCCGTTTCGCCCGAGGTCGTGACCGTGCAAATCATCGAGGCGCCACTGACCGACAAGATGAAAAACGGCCAGACCTTCGAGGAGCGGGTCCGGTGATCAGACAGGCCTGATCGCGATGATCGGGTCGGAGGGCGGCGGTGTTTATGGTGACTTCGCGGTGTGCATGCTTGGTCTGCGCACGTTCACGAGGTCGCTGATGATTTGGAAATCGCCGGTGTTCGCGGTCAGGAGCGGAACCTTGTGGACGTTCGCGGTCGCGGCGATTGCGAGATCCATCGTTCGTTTGCGCGGTTGGCCGCCGCGGGTGCTCACGGCGGCGGCGAGCCGCCCCCACTCGCGGGCGACTTCAGCTGTGATCGGGAGAGGATCGAAGGTCGCCTCGATCGCGCCTAAGCGTTGCGTGCGAATTGCCCGCTCATTGTCGTCGCCTGCGACTAGGACGCCGAAATGCAGCTCTGCGATCGAAGCGACGCTAACCGCAGCCTCCACGTCCTTGGGCGCGGTATCGCTGATCAGGATCGATGTGTCGAGTAGCGCGCGAATGGCTACGCGAACGGATCGGTGATACCGGCGGGAAAGCGCTCGAGATCCTGTGTGAGGGTGCGTGGCGCCGGCGTACGCCATATGGCCTCGAGCGGGGTGCCGCTGACCCACTGGCGTCGCCCCGTGGGGCCGAGCCGTGCGACCTCGCGCCCGGCGACGGTGATGATCATCTCTTCGCCCGCCTCGGCACGACGGAGGACCTCTCCGATGTTGTTTCTCAGTTCCTTTTGCGGGATGGTCGTCATCGAGACCCGATGGTAGCAGAACTGCTACCACGCCGCACGCGTTTGGACAGCGCCCGCCGGTGGGCGGGAGCCCGGGGCACAGTGGGTGGCACGCGTGAGTCGCTGTGACAACTGTTCACACCGCGGCGCTGAGTTCAGCCAGGTGGCGCGCCCGTGCCGCGTCGTCCAGGAACGACGCTTCGAAGCTGTTACGGGCGAGCTGGACGAGCGTGTCGTCGTCGAGTTGCAGAGCCTTTGCGACGCCGGCGAGGTTCTCGCCAACGTAGCCGCCGAAATAGGCCGGGTCGTCAGAGTTGACGGTGGCGCACAGTCCGTGCTCGAGCATCGTCGCGAGAGGGTGCTGCTCGAGTGTGTCAACGACGCGCAGCTTGACATTTGAGAACGGGCACACCGTCAGTGGAATCCGATCGGCCCCGAGGCGATGGACGAGCGAGCGATCCTCCAGGCACCGCACGCCGTGATCGATCCTCTCAGCACCGAGCACATCGAGCGCTTGCCAGATGTACTCGGGCGGGCCCTCTTCACCGGCGTGGGCGACGGCACGGAAGCCGGCACTGGTGGCGCGGTCGAAGACGTCCCGGAACTTCTCCGGGGGATGACCCACCTCCGCGGAATCGAGACCGACGCCGAAGATCACGTCGCGGTGCGCGAGCGCTTGCTCCAGTGTCACCATTGCGTCGTCGGCCGAAAGATCACGCAGGAAGCACATGATCAGGTGCGACGTCATCCCGCGCTGCCGCGCCTCGGTCAAGGCCCCACCGATTCCGCGCACCACGGTTTCGAGCTTGACGCCGCGCGCGGTATGGGTCTGCGGATCGAAGAAGACCTCGACGTGCCGAACGCCCTGCTCGTGTGCGCGGGCCAGGTAGGCGGTGGTGAGCTCGTAGAAGTCCCGTTCGTGGACGAGGACCGAGCATGCGCGGTAATAGATATCCAGGAACGACTGCAGGTTGCTGAATCTGTACGCCCGTCTAACCGCTTCCGCGTCCGGGTACGGGAGCCTGACGCCGTTGCGCCGGGCCAGCTCCAACATCAACTCCGGCTCGAGCGTTCCCTCGATATGCAGATGCAGCTCGGCCTTGGGCAAAGTGAGCGGATCAATCATCACACGTGCTCATTCTGCAGCGAAGACGATGTCCTGGGCACCCTGCCAGAGGGTCATCTCGCCCAGCGGGCGCAGGTTCTCGTTGCCGTCAATCACGGTTAGGAAGTGGTTGCCGGCGAGCTGGCCGACGATGCTCGAGAAGCTGCAGCCGCCGTAGGGCAGGAGGATCTCCGTCTCGCTGTAGCCGCCGGGGTAGAGCAGGATCTCGCCGGGCGCAGGATGGCTGGTGTGGTTCTCGAAGCCAACGCCGACGTCGAAGTCGAAGTCGCCGAGCGGAATCCAGGTCGACTCGCCGCTCCAGCGCACGTGGATGACCTTCTGCTCGAACGGCAGCAGCTTTGAGAATGTCTCACACGTCTTGGGTGCGCGCTCCTCCTCGAGACGAGCGCGGAACGTGTATGGCCCAGCGGTGATCGACAGCGTTGTCATGGGCTCTCCGTTTCGATCGTTGTTGGTTTCAGCAGGCGCCCTCTGGGCGGACCGACGATGCGGCCGTCGGCGAACACGGTCCGGCCGCGCACGAACGTGCGCGTCACGCGGACGCCGAACGTTCGACCAACGAAGGGGCTGTGGGGATGGCGGTAGTGGAGGTCACCAGCCGAAAGCGTCTGCGAAGCGGTCAGGTCGACGAGCACGAGGTCCGCGTCGGCGCCCGGCTCGAGGCGTCCCTTGCCGGGGAGGCGAAACCTACGGGCAACGTAGTGCGATGTGACCCGAGCGATGAGGGCGAGCTTGAGGCCCCGGGCGCGATGGCCCTCACTCATCAGCAGCGCCAGCATCGTCTGACAACCGGAGATGCCGCCCCACGCGGCGAACGCGTCCGCTCCACGCTTCATCGCCCAGGGCGCCGGCGAGTGGTCCGATGCCACCATCGGCAGCGTCCCCTCGGCGAGCGCGTGCCACAGCGCCTCGCTATCCTCGCGCCGGCGCAACGGCGGCGCGCACTTCGCGACGTGACCGAGGACTTCGGCGTCCTCGTCGGTGAGCACCAGGTAGTGCGGGCACGTCTCACAGGTGACGTCGATGCCGCGCGCACGGGCATCGGCAACGAGTGCGACGCCGCGGCCGGTGGAGACGTGAACCACGTGCAGTGAGCCGCCACTCGCCTGCGCAAGCTCGATCGCGCGCGCGATCGCTTGGAGCTCGGCGACGGCCGGGCGCGACTCGAGGAAGGCGCGCATCGAGGTACGCCCCGCGGTACGCGCGCGCTGGGCGAGGCCGGCGGTAATCACCTCACTCTCGGCGTGCACGGCGACGGGCAGCCCAAGGGTCGCCGCGCGGCACATCCCCTCGTACAAGGTGAGGTCGTCGACCGCCGGGAAGTCGTCGATCCCGCTCGAGCACATGAACGCCTTGAAGCCGACCACGCCGCGCGCGGCTAGCTCGTCCATCGCCTCGACGCCACCGGGGACGAGGCCGCCCCACAGCGCGACGTCGACGAGCGCGCTTCGCTCCACGCATCGGCGCTTCTCGTCGAACGCGGCGCCGGTCACGGTCGGCGGGTGCGCGTTGAGCGGCATGTCGATCGCCGCCGTCGCACCGCCGGCGGCGAGCGCCCGGGTGCCGGTGTCAAAGCCCTCCCAATCGGTGCGACCGGGCTCGTTCAGGTGGACATGGGCGTCGACGACCCCGGGCAGGAGATGCAAACCGGCGGCGTCGATCTCCTCGGACGCGGGACCCGCCAGCTCGGGACCGAGCCCGGCGATCAATCCGTCGGCCACGCCGACGTCGCTTCGCCGCTGGCCGCCGGCACCGACCACGGTTGCGCCGCGGATGAGGAGGTCGAAGCTCATGCGACGAGCTCGAGGAACCTCGTCGTCGCGTCAATCGCGGCTGCGACATCCTCCACCGTGACGGACTCGTCCGGGTTGTGGCTGACGCCGCCGGCGCAGCGGACGAACAGCATCGCGATCGGCGCGATCGTCGAGAGCATGGCCGCATCGTGGCCGGCGCCGCTCGGCAGGCGGATGACCCCATGGCCGGACGCCGCCACCGCTTGCGCCAGCAGCTCACTGAGCGGCGCCGACGTGTCGACGGCCCGAGTGCCCTTCCCGACCTGCCACTCGAACTCCACGCCCCGAGCGCCGGCGATCGCGCCGGCGCGCTCACGCAAGCGCCTAAGAACGGATTCCCGGACTGAGTCCAAGGCGTGCCGGACATCGAGACTGAGGACGACGCGACCGGGGATCACATTCCTCGTACCGGGCTCGACCTCGACGTTTCCGACTGTCGCGACCACCCCGTCCTGGTCTCGAGCGGCGACCTCGACCGCGGTCACGAATTCGGCTGCCGCCCCCAGTGCGTCACGGCGCAGCGCCATCGGCACCGTGCCCGCGTGACCCGCTTCGCCGGTAAACACAATCTGGCCGCCGGTCTGTCCGGCGATCGCGGTAACCACGCCGAGCGGAATGCCGCCGGCCTCGAGGACGGGACCCTGCTCGATGTGGACCTCGTAGTAGCCGATCAGATCGGCCGGATCGCGCCGGGCGCTCCCGAGCCGCTCCGGGTCGCCGCCGAAGGCTCGCACCGCGTCGGCCAGCGTCACCCCATCGGCGTCGCGCCGCTCCAGATCGGCGGTGTCGAAACAGCCGGCGACGACACTGCTCCCCAGGTATCCCGTGCCGAAGCGAACGCCTTCCTCATCGGCGAACGCGAGCACCTCGATGGCGTACGGGAGCGATGCGACCTTCATCGCGCAGTCGCTCAAGACACGCGATCGCGACGAGCACCCCGAGCATGCCGTCGTACCGCCCCGCGTCGCGGACGGTGTCGAGGTGTGACCCGATCAGCAACGTCCGATCGCCATCTTCGAGCCGGCCGATGAGGTTGCCGAGCGCGTCGCGCCGAACGACCATGCCCGCAGCCTCCATCCAGCCGCGCACCGCATCACCGGCCTGCCGTAGGGCGGGTGTCGCAAACCGCCGCGTAAGGCGGCCTTCCTCCTCGGTGAAGGCGGCGAGTTCGTCGCAGCGCCGAAGGATGGCCGCTGCGTAGGCCATGGAGTCACTCATCAGTGTGCCGTTTGCCCGCGACGGCGGCGGTGAGCGAGACTACCGAGATGGAGGTGCTCCAGACGGACACCTGGCTCGAGGCGCTCGAGCTCAAAGCCGCATACCCGGACGCGGTTCCGATCGCCGGCGGCACCGACCTGATGGTCGAGCTCAACTTCGACCGCTCTCGCCCGCGGGCGATCCTCGACCTCACTCGGATCCCCGAGCTGACCGAGTGGGGGGCCGAGAACGGTCACCTGCGCGTCGGGGCCGGCGTCACGTATGCGCGGCTGATCGCAGAGCTCGGCGACCGCCTGCCCGGGCTGGCAATCGCATCGCGCACGGTGGGATCGCCCCAGATCCGGAATAGAGGGACGGTCGGCGGCAACCTTGGCACCTCGTCTCCGGCGGGAGACGCACTGCCGCCGCTGTTCGCTTCCGATGCCGAGGTGGAGCTCGCGTCGAAGGCCGGCACGCGCCGGATCCCGGTGCGCGAGTTCATTACAGGGCCGAAGCGCAACTGCCTGACGGACGACGAGCTGATCGCGGCCTTCCACATCGCCGTGGCCGACGGCCCGCAGCAGTTCGCCAAGATCGGCACTCGCAACGCGATGGTGATCGCGGTCTGCTCGCTTGCGCTGTCGATCTGGCCCGAGCGGCGAGGTGCGACCGCATGCATCGGCTCCGCGGGGCCGACGCCGATCCGGTGCAGCGCGGCGGAGCAGTTCATCGCCGGCGTGCTCGACGAGCACGACCTGTGGTCGACGCGTGCGCCGATTCCAGATACAGCACTGAATCGGTTCGGCGAGCTGGTCGAGCGCGCCGCGCGGCCGATCGACGACGTGCGTGGCACCGCCCGCTACCGGCACCACGCGCTCGGCGTCCTCTCAAGGCGGACGCTCACCTGGGCCTGGGAGGCTCACCGGTGCGGCTGATCGTGACCGTCAACGGCGAGCGCCGAGAGGTGGACGGTGTGTGGGAGGGCGCGAGTCTGCTCTATGCGCTGCGAGAGCATCTCGACCTCCCCGGATCGAAAAACGCATGCGAGCAGGGCGAGTGCGGGTCGTGCTCGGTGTACCTCGACGGCGAAGTCGTGTGCTCGTGTCTCTTGCTCGCCGCGCAGGCGCAGGAACGCGAGGTCGTGACCGTCGAGGGGATCTCCAACGGAGACGGCGATGGCCTACACGAAATCCAACGGGCGTTCGTCGAAGCAGGTGGTGTGCAATGCGGCTTCTGCACGCCCGGGCTGATCGTCGCAAGTCACGACCTGTTGCGGCGAAACCCGCGGCCCAGCGATCCAGAGATCCGCGAGGCACTGGCGGGCAACCTGTGCCGGTGCACGGGCTACGAGAAGATCCTCGCCGCCGTCCGGCTCGCCGGTGAGCGCCTTGCCGAGGCGTCGCAGGGGTGACGAAGCGCACCGTCATCGAGGGCTGCGCGATCGCGACCGTCGACACGGCCGGGACCGAGCATCGCGACGGGTACCTCGTGATCGAGGACGACCGGATCGTCGCGGTCGGTGAGGGGTCCGCGGGGGACGGGCCGGACGGGCCGGGCGGGCCGGGCGGGCCGGACGGGGCGGGCGGTGCCGAGATTCGCCGGATCGACGGCCGCGGCCACCTGGCGACACCCGGTCTTGTCAACTGCCATCACCACCTGTACCAGTGGGCCACCCGCGGACTCGCGCAGCAGGCGACGCTGTTCGAGTGGCTGGTCGAGCTGTACCCGGTGTGGGCGCTGATCGACGACGAGACCTGCAGGGCCGCGTCCCGCGCCGGGCTGGCGGCGCTCGCGCGCTCGGGTTGCTCGGCGTCGACCGACCACCACTACGTGTTCCCGCGCGACGCCGGGGATCTGCTCGAGGTCGAGATCGGCGCCGCCTCGTCCCTCGGCATGCGCTTTCACCCGTGCCGCGGCTCGATGGATCTCGGGCGCTCGGACGGCGGCCTTCCGCCCGACGAGGTCGTCGAGGACCGCGACGCGATTCTCGCCGCCAGCGAGTCCGCGATTAGCCGTTTCCATGACCCAGCGCCGGGTGCGATGGTGCGGATCGCGCTCGCGCCGTGCTCGCCGTTCTCGGTGACGCGCGGGCTGATGACCGACGCCGCCGAGCTGGCGCGCCATCGCGGCGTGCGCCTGCATACGCATCTGGCCGAGACGCTCGACGAGGAGCGCTTCTGTCAGGAACGCTTCGGCGTACGCCCCGTCGACTACCTCGACGAGCTCGGGTGGCTCGGCGACGACGTGTGGCTGGCGCACTGCGTGCACCTCGACGACGCCGAGATCCGTCGCTTCGGCGCCACCGGCACGGGGGTCGCCCACTGCCCGAACTCCAATGCCCGCCTCGGCGCGGGGATCGCACCGGTCAGCGACCTCGTGGGCGCGGGCGTTCCCGTCGGACTCGGCGTCGACGGGGCCGCCTCGAACGAGGACGGCGGGCTCGCGTCCGAGATGCGCGCCGCGCTGCAGTTCGCCCGTCTGGCCGGCGGCCCGCAGGCGCTGACGGCAAGACAGGCGCTCGCGCGCGCCACGATCGACGGAGCTCGCTGCCTCGGGCGCGACGACGAGCTCGGCTCGCTTGAGGTCGGCAAGCTCGCCGACGTCGCGCTCTGGCGGCTCGACGGGCTCGACGGCGCCGGTATCGAGGATCCGGTCGCGGCGCTCGTGTTCGGCGCGACGCAGGCGGTCGAGCTGCTGCTCATCGGTGGGCGCGAAATCGTTGAGCGAGGCGAGCTCCGCACTGCCGACGAGGCTGAGGTGGCGGTCGAGATCGCGCGGGCGAGCCGCCGGCTCGCCGCGAAGGCGGAGGCTCGGGTATGACGACCGCTCCCACCGCTCCGTCGCGCGAGCGGAGCGCCCCTGACATCCAGCGGCCGGGAGTCGTCGGGACGACGACGGCGCGTGCGGACGGCATCCCGAAGGTCAGGGGCGAGTTCGAGTACTCGTCCGACATCCGGGTCGACGGGATGCTGTGGGGCGCGACCCTGCGCAGCGCGCACCCCCGCGCCGACATCTGGTCGATCGACATCTCGCGCGCGCTCACGATTCCGGGCGTGCGCGCGGTCCTCACTCACGAGGACGTTCCCGGTCAGAAGCTGTACGGGATGGAGCGCGCCGACCAGCCGGTGCTCGCCTGGCAGCACGTTCGCTACCACGGCGAGCCGATCGCAATCGTCGCCGCCGATCACCCGGAGACGGCCCGCCGCGCGATCGCTGCAATCGAGGTCGAATACGACGTGCTCGAGCCGCTGACCGACCCGGAGCGAGCGATGGCTCCGGGCGCACCCGAGCTCCACCTTTCGGGAAACGTCCTGCGCCACGTGCGGATCATCCACGGTGACCCCGACGCGGATGCCGACGTCGTGGTCGCCGGTGAGTACGAGGTCGGCATGCAGGACCAGGCCTTCCTCGGCCCCGAGTCGGGGCTCGCCGTTCCCGACGCCGAGGGTGGCGTTGATCTCTACATCGCCACGCAGTGGCTGCACGAGGACCGCAGCCAGCTGGCCCTCAGCCTGAAGTTGCCGCCCGAGAAGGTGCGCCTGATCCTGAGCGGCGTCGGTGGGGCGTTCGGCGGCCGCGAGGATCTATCGATGCAGATCCACGCCTGCCTGCTCGCGCTGCACACCGGGCGCCCGGTCAGAATGGTCTACGACCGGGAGGAGTCGTTCTTCGGCCATGTGCACCGCCACCCGTGCTCGATGCGTTACGAACACGGCGCGACCGCCGACGGGAGGCTCGTGTACGTGCGCGCGCGGATCGTGCTCGACGGCGGTGCCTATGCCTCGAGCTCGACGGCCGTGTGCTCGAACGCCGCGTGCTTCGCCGCCGGGCCGTACGACGTCCCCAACGCCCGGATCGACTCGTACGTGACTTACACCAACAACCCGCCCTGCGGCGCGATGCGCGGGTTCGGCGCCGTCCAGGTCGCGATCGCCCACGAGGCGCAGATGGACAAGCTGGCCGCGGTGCTGGGTGTCGACGCGGTGGAGCTGAGGATCGCCAACGCGATGCGGCCCGGGACGCGAATGCCGACCGGTCAGGTCATCCGCGAGCCGGCGCCGGTCGCCGAGCTGCTCGAGCGCGTGCGCGCGATGGCGCTGCCGCCGGTCCCGGATGATGCCGGCCGTGATCCGCGCGAGCTCCCAGGCGGCGTCTCCAACTCGACCCACGGCGAGGGCGTCCGCCGGGGTGTCGGCTACGCAGTAGGGATCAAGAACGTCGGCTTCTCCGCGGGATTCGACGACTACTCGACTGCCCGCGTGCGCCTCTCGGTCGATGCCGGCGAGCCGCTGGTCGAAGTGCACACGGCGGCCGTCGAGGTAGGCCAGGGGCTCGTCACCGTGCAGGCTCAAATCGCAAGGACCGAGCTGGGCGTCGAGCGCGTCGCCGTGCGAACGGCCGACACCCAGGTGGGTTCAGCGGGGTCAAGCTCGGCGTCGCGCCAGACATATGTGACCGGCGGCGCGGTCAAGGCCGCGTGCGAGGCGGTCCGGGACAGACTGCCGGCTGACCCGCGGACGATGACGGCGGCGGAACTCGCAGCGCTGCTCGGCGACGACGCGATCGAGGAGACGGTGGAGTGGCATCACCGCGAGACGTATCCGCTCGACGAGAACGGCCAGGGTGACGCTCACCTCCAGTTCGCGTTCTCGGCACACAGGGCCGTCGTCGACGTCGACCTGGAGCTCGGTCTGGTCCGGACCGTCGAGCTCGCGACGGCGCAGGAGGTCGGAACGGCTATGAACCCGCAGGCGCTCGAGGGCCAGATTGAAGGCGGCACCGCCCAGGGCCTCGGCCTGGCGTTGTTCGAGGAGGTCCAGCTCAAGGACGGTAGGGTGCTGAACGCGTCCTTCACCGACTACCTGCTGCCGACGATCCTCGACATGCCGCCGATGCGGATCGAGATCCTCGAGCACCCTGACCCGGAGTCACCGTATGGCCTAAAGGGCGTGGGGGAGCCGCCTCACATCTCCACCCCGCCGGCGGTTGTCGCGGCGGTCCGCGCCGCCAGCGGTCGCCCGCTTACGCGGATCCCGATCCGGCCGGAGCACATCGTCGGCCTCGAATCCACAGAACTGTCTCTGTCAGTGGCAGATCTTGGCCCGCTGTTCGAGCACTCGCCCTGGGTCGCGGAGACGGCGTGGTCCCGGCGGCCGTTTCGCGCTGTCGCCGAGCTTGAGGCCGCGCTCGAGGCCGCGATGCGCGAGGCGCCGCGCGAGCGCCAGCTCGAGCTGATCCGGGCCCATCCCGAGCTCGCCGGCCGTGAGGCGGAGGAGCGCACCCTCACGCGCGAGTCCACGGGTGAACAGGCCTCGGCGGGGCTCGATCGCCTCACCGCGGCTGAGCTCGACGCTCTACGGCACCTCAACCGCTCCTACCGCGAGCGATTCGGGTTCCCCATGATCGTCTGCGTGCGGGAGCACACGACGGACTCGATCATCGCGTGGGGCACCGCCCGGCTCGAGCACTCGCGCGAGCGGGAGATCGAGATCGCGCTCGGCGAGATCACCAAGATCGCGCGGCTACGCCTGGCTGACCTGCTCGCGGAGGAGGGGTCTTGAGCGGAATCACCACGCACGTGCTCGACACCTCGCGGGGGTGTCCAGCAGCGGGCGTGCCCGTGCTGCTCGAGCGGTCGCTGGATCCGGGCTGGCAGCCGGTCGGTCGTGGCACGACCGACGGCGACGGGCGTGCGCGCGACCTGCTCTCCTCAGCGCCGGAGGCAGGCCGCTACCGGCTGACGTTCGACACGGGCGCCTATTTCCGTGCGGTTGGCGCGACAGGTTTCTATCCCGAAGTGTCGGTGACCTTCGTCGTCGGTGACGGCGAAGAGGATTACCACGTGCCGTTGCTGCTGAGCCCGTTTGGATACAGCACATACCGAGGGAGCTGACTGATGTCGATCGTTCTGAGTCAGGCCACATACGGAAAGTCAGAGGTTCGCCTCGTCAAGGTCTCGCGCCGCCCCGACGGTCACGACCTGTGCGACCTCACGGTCGACGTTGGGCTCGAGGGCGACTTTGACGCCGCGTACGTCGACGGAGACAACACCGGCCTGCTCGCGACCGACACCATGCGCAACGCCGTCTACGCGCTCGCGAAAGAGAATCCAATCGACGACATCGAGTCGTTCGGGCAGCGGCTCGTCGAACACTTCCTCGCGGCTGGGCCGAGCGTCACACGCGCGCGCGTGCACATCGTCGAGCACCCGTGGGCCAGGCTCGAGGTCGGCGGGCGTCCCCACGAGCATGCCTTCCAGCGGGGGAGCGGCGGCAACCACGTCGCGACCGTGAGTGGCGACGGGGGCGGGGCGGGCGGGATCCAAATTCAAGTCGGGATCGACGACCTGCTCGTGCTGAAGACCACCGGCTCGGGCTGGGAGGGGTTCCTGCGCGATCGCTACACCACGCTCCCGGATGCGTCCGACAGGATTCTGGCGACGATCATCGCGGCCCGGTGGTCATACCGCGGCGGCGACATCGACTACGGAGCCGCCTGGCATGGAGTGCGTCAGACGATCCTCGAGGCCTTCTGCGATCACTACAGCCCATCGGTGCAGTTCACCCTCCACCACATGGGCAAGGCCGTTCTCGACGCACGTCCGGAGGTTGAGCGGATCAGCTTCTCCCTGCCCAACAAGCACCACCTCCTGTACGACCTCGGGCGCTTCGGGCTCGAGAACGAGAACGAGATCTTCCATGTCACGAACGAGCCTTACGGAGTGATCGAGGGTACGGTCGAGCGCTCCCCGTCGTGAACGGGTCGCTATTACGCGGTGGAGCTCAGCTCACGTGCTCGGGCCACGGCGGCGGGAAATAGCTCGCGATAGGGGCGGGCCCGTCTGGGTGCGAGCGGTTTGTCCTTGATCAGTCCTGTCGGGGATACTCACCGCCCATGCGTGCGCTGGTGATCTCCGATACTCATTTCGGTGCCTGGACCGGCGAGGATCTTCTTCGCGAGCCGGACAACCTGAAGCTGTTGGCGCCGGCGCTCGACGTCGACGAGGTGATCTTCCTCGGCGACATGTTCGACTTGATGTTCGCGTCGATCCTCGACAGCTTCGAGGCGGCCCGTGGCCTGCTGGAGCTCCTCCGGGAGAAGCTGCAAGGCAAGCGGTTCGTGTTTCTGGCGGGGAATCACGACCACCATTTCGTCAGTCGCGAAGCCGAGGATCGGCTCGAGTTGGCGCTGGCCGAAGGGAGGCCCCCGGGGGAGCTGAGCGACGAGCTCCGACGCGCGGACCTGTTCCGTTCGTTTCTGGAGCGGCACCTCGAGGGCGTTGAGGTCGATATCCGTTATCCGACCTACACGTTTGCCGGCGTGCTCTGTACGCATGGCCACTATCTCGACCTCCACGCTGCGCGAAGCGGTGGCGGCTCGACCAGGTTGCTCTCCCGTGCGCTGTGGTCGATCGCCGTCGGAGGCCAGGAGGGTCCACCGACGATTGCCGACTACGAGGCCACGGCAACGGTGCTCACCGGGCTGCTGTACACGATCGCGCAGTTGCCGAACGGCACGAACGCACAGCGCCGCACGTTCCGGGCTTTCCAGTCGCTCGGACACGCCGCGCACCTCTCTGCCTCGCCGGTCAGAGCCGCCGAAAAGCTCCGGGACTGGTCTGCGGCACACTTCGCGCCGCCGGGGCGGGCCGATGAGCCGACCGCGGCCGGAATGGCCCCTGATGGGTATCGGGCGGCGCGCCATCAGGAGATGGCGCGCCGCCGCCGAACCGGAGCTCCGGCCGGAGGGGAGGCGTCGAGCTACGCGTTTGCCCGCTCGGTAGCTCCGAGCGATCCGTGGGCCCGGGCGCTCGAAGCCTTCGAGCAGGTGGTCGTGAACCTCGGTTGGTCCTCAGAGACCCGCAACATCGTGTTCGCCCACACGCACCAGCCGCTCGACGGCGTGCTCGGACCCGGCAAGAAGTTCCGCTATTGGAACACGGGCTCGTGGATCTACGAGCCGGACCTACGATCGAACGCGGCTTACACCGCCTACCTGAGGAACGCCTGGCCGGGTACGGCCGTCCTCATCGACTCAGACGAATCGGAACCGCGGCTGCTGCGGTTGCGCGAGCACCTCAACCCACTCCCGGCGGCGTCCGGACCGAGAGGTCCTCGCCAAGCCGACGATTAGCGACGATTCGGTGAGCCCTCGGCGCTCTGGGTCCCGAGCCGGCGGCTCACGTGCACGACCGCTGGGGTGCCGTAGATCTCATTAGCCTGGTGGGGCCTGCGCCGCCGCTCGGAGAGGTGCAGGAGATCGACGGCCGCGATGATGCTCAGCGCGAGAACCGGCCAAAGGACGAGGACGAGCAGCGGATGCCCGAGGTTGTGTCCGTTGAAGTAGACGACGTCCCGGACGCCGCTGATGATCGCGTTGTTCGGAAGCCATGGCGCGATCTGGCGGAAGCCGCCCGGGAGGAACCCGACCGGCACGGATCCGCCGGAGATCGCGTTGCCGACGAAGATGAACGCGACTGCCGCCAGCGCGGTGCCAGGCAGCCCGACCACGGCTTGTAGGGCGGCGACGAACAACACGAAGGAGAGCGCCCCGAGAAAGCCGATCCCGATCAGTGCGCCGCTCGCTCCGGTCAGGGCGCCGAGGATGGTGTCCATGGCCAGGACCCCGCCGCAGGCGACCAAGAGTGCAAACAGGGTCGCGGCGGCGACGCGCCACCACAGCCGCAGGCGCGAACCGAGCAGGAACAAGCCCAGGCCGCCAAGCACGCTTGGAATGAGCAGTCCCAGGCCGAACACGAAGCTGGACAGCCCGGCGCGGTCGCCACTCGGCAGCCGGGCTACGTCCAGCGACTTCGCGACGCGATGCATCGACCGGGACGCGGCGGTGAGCGTCGCGATGAGTGCCTGCTGTTGCAGGACGCCCTCTGCGCCGGCGGTCACGATCGTGGCCGGACCGCTCGGCGGAACGACGAGCGCTCCCGCGGTCGACTGGGAGCGCACGCTATGGATGGCGGCCCCGGCGCTGGGCACGGGCACGACGTGAAAGCCGCCCGGTTCGGCATGCTCCAGGCCGGCTGCGACCTTGGCGCTCACCGCCGGTGGGGCGGCGATGGCAATACGAACCCCGTGGGGCTTCGGGTCATGGTCGGCATAGCCGAACGACAGGGTGATGCCGAACCCGACGATCGCGGCGAACACCGCTATTGCGAAGAGTCGGCGTGGGGTGGGGACGGATTGGGGGAGCCGGTCCTCAGAAGGCGGGAGGGCGGCGTCCTCGGTGGGAGCCTTGGGCGCGGCATCCGCGGTGAGAGCCTTGCGCGATTCCGGGGTCGTATTCATGGTTCATCCGGTCGGGGAAAGAGTTGGTCCACGCGTTTACTCTACATGTTGAGACAACATGTGTCAAACTTAGGGCATGACCGATCCCTCCCTCTTCTCACCCGGCCCGGGTGCGCGTCGCCGCGGCGGCCGGCGGCCCGGCAGGAGTCCCTCGCGCCAGAAGATCCTCGAAGTCGCCCGCCTTGCTTTCCCGGCCAACGGCTACACCGAGACCTCGCTGCGGGGGATCGCTCGCGACGCGGGCGTGGACCCGTCACTCATCGTCCAGCTCTTCGGGTCGAAGGCCGGGCTGTTTGCAGCCGTGGTCGAGCTGCCCTTCGACGCGAGCGAGGTCGCCACCCAGATCCAAGAGGTCCCCGTATCGCAGGTGGGCGACTACACCGCACGTCGGTTCATCAGCCACTGGGACCGCGACGAGCACCGCAACCCGATCGTGTCCCTGATCTATGCCGCCCTCGCCGACCCGGCCGCGGCCGCGGCCTTCCGCGAGTTCATCACGGTCAATCTCACGCTGCCCGTGGTCGAGCGGGTCAGGGCCGACCGACCCCAGCTCCGTGCGGCGCTGCTTGCCTCGCAACTCATCGGGTTCGGGCTGTCCCGGTACGTCCTTGGCTTCGACGCGCTTGTCTCGGCTGCGAGCGAGGAGCTCATCGCCGCGCTCGGCGCCACCCTGCAGAATACCTGCACGAGTCCGCTCTCAGCGCTCGGACCGGACGCCGTCGCATCGTGATCCCCCCGGCGTGACCGAGCGGGGAACACGGGTTCACAACGGACTGCCGACCCTCTCGCGCAACGCGAAAGTCGGCGATACGTTGCGATTAGCCGCCCTTCCAGGCGGGCCTGCGTAGCCGGACGAGCAGGACCGGCGGGAGCACCCCGATCACGAGGACTCCCGCCAGCAGCGACGCCGCGTACAGGGGCACGTTCGCGTGTCCGAGTTGACTCGGCGGCAGGAGCCCGATCACGCACGCGGTGACCGACGCCAGCGCCCCCACGACGCAGATCGTCGACAGCGCCGGCGCTCGGTAGCCGCGGGCGTGATCGGGCTGACGCCGTCGCAGATTGCGCGCCGCCACGAACATCAGCACGTACATGATCAGGTAGACCTCAGTCGCCAGGGCGGCGAAGATCCAGTAGGCGCGTGACACGCTCGGGACGAGCGCGTAAAGCAGCCCGATGAGCGTGATGACGACTCCTTGAGCGACGAGGATGCGCATCTGGACCCCGTTGGCGTTGACCTTCTGCAAGTACGGCGGCAGGTAGCCGCGCTCGCGTCCAATCTCGAGCAAGCCGGTCGATGGGCCTGTGAGCCAGTCCAACAGGCCGCTGATCGAGGCGACTGCTAACCCGATGCCGATGATCGGGATCAGCACGCCGAGCCCGAAGTGATCCAGGAGGAACCTGAACGCCTGCATCACCCCGGCGGTGAGGCTGATGTGCGTCGACGGAACGGCGACCGAGATCGCCAGCGTCGGGAACATGAAGACAAGCAAGATCAGGATCACGGCGACCAAGATGGCCTTCGGGAACTCGCGGGGAGCGTCGCGTAAGTCGTCAACGTGTACCGCGTTCACCTCGACGCCGGCGTACGTGAAGAAGCTGTTGACGATCAGGACGATGCTCGCCAGTCCGTTCCACGGAGGTAGGAGGTGGTGGGAATCGAGCGGCGCCGCGGACGGGTTGCCCTGCGCGAGGTAGATGACCGCCAAGACGACGAGCAGCGCTCCGGGGATCAGCGTTCCGATCACGATCCCGTAGGAAGCGAGCTTGTCGACGCTGGTCACGCCCCGTCCCGATGCGATCACGGCGGCCCAGAAGACGACGATGATCACCGCCGCGGTGTAGATGCCGCTGTGGGCGAGCGACGGGGCGATCACGTAGGCCAGCGTGCTCGCCACGTACGCGAGCACGGCCGGGTAGTAGAACGTCGTCTGGGCGAACTGGCACCAGACCGCCGCGAAGCCCATCCCTGGGGAAAGCCCCTCGCTGACCCAGTTGTAGACGCCTCCCTGCCAGCCTGACGCCAGCTCGGCCGAGACGAGCGACGCCGGCACGAGGAACACGATCGCGGGCAGCACGTACAGAACGACCGACGCGAGTCCGAAAACGGCCAGTGCCGGGGCCGTGCCCAGGTCGCCGACCGATCCGACGGTCAGGAAAGCAAGAGCGAGCCAGGTGAGCCTGGCCTTGGATCCCACCACGCGCGGACTCTAACCCGTGCTCTCGCGTGGGCGCCGTGCTCTTGCGCGGTCGCCGTGCTCTCGCGTGATCGCCAGGCTCTCGCGTGATCGCTGGGCATCTCGGGACCCTGATACCGAGGCTGCCTGCCTTGCGGGGCTAACCGCCGTGGGTCTACTGTGTTGGTCAGCATCTGTCGCGCGACTGAGGAAACCGACGAGAAGGAGCAGAGACATGGCTGAGACCGAGACGGCGATCCTTGCTGGTGGGTGCTTCTGGGGCGTGCAGGACCTGGTCCGTAAGCTCGACGGCGTCATCAGCACGCGTGTTGGCTACACGGGTGGCGACGTCCCGAACGCGACCTACCGCAACCACGGCACGCATGCCGAGGCGATCGAGATCCTGTTCGATCCGGACCGCATCTCCTACCGGGACCTGCTCGAGTTCTTCTTCCAGATTCACGACCCGACCACGAAGAACCGTCAGGGCAACGACATGGGCACCAGCTATCGCTCGGCGATCTTCTACGTCGATGACGAGCAGCGCCGCATCGCGGAGGACACGATCGCCGATGTCGACGCGTCCGGCTTGTGGCCCGGAAAGGTCGTTACCGAGGTGGAGCCCGCCGGACCGTTCTGGGAGGCAGAGCCCGAGCACCAGGACTACCTCGAGCGGTATCCCAACGGCTACACGTGCCACTTCGTTCGTCCGGGCTGGAAGCTCCCGAGGCGTGCGCAGGAAGCCGCGCACTGACCGGGCCTCTGCACCGCGACACGAGCTGGTAGCGGCGGCGCTGGTGTAACCGAGGCGTCGGTGTCCGCCGACGTCTACTCAGTCACGTCTGCGGGTCACTGCTGGTTGCCCTGAGTGTCACCGAGCGGCGTCAGGTGCTTGTTCGTCAACGTAAACGGACAGATCGCCGCGGGACCGGTCACCTTCAGGTTCAAATCACCGGATAGGCCCTGAGCGGAGAATTTCACTCCGCGGACCGCCCACGTGACCGTGGCAGTGTCTCCAACAGCCTTGGGATCTGAGGAATCGGTGATCTTGTTGGTAAAGGTGCTTGTCGACTTGCCGCCGGCAAGCTTCGTGTGCGGATTCGCAGACAGGCTGATGAACGCCGGATACTGGCTGTGGCTGGGACCAGCCGCGCGGCAGGGATAGTAGACCTGCACGTAATCGAACTTCTTGACCTTCTGGTTGTACTCGACGTCGACGTAACCGTTCCTGAGTTGGTAGCGTCCGTCAGGGCGGTTCGGGCTCTGGACGGAGTGCGCAAGTGCTACAGCCCCGGGCGTCGCGGCCACCGCCGCCACGCAGGCCCCCACGAGAATGCGTCGCATGGGCGGGCACGCTACCAGTTGTGTCAACCCGCGCGAGGCGGGGGCCGCCGTTCTCATGTGAGCGGTCCGGTTCTCATGTGAGCGGTCCGCGGTTCTCATGTGAGCGGTCCGGAGATCGTGCCCGAGTACGGAACCGGCGCCGTGACGTCGATACTGAGGGAGACGTTCGGCTCCGTCGCAGCGAGCTCCGCGGCGACAGCGCTTTGCGTGAAGGTGTACGTGATTGCCTTCGTAGCGCCGGCCGGGATCGTGATGCTCCCACTGTCCGCGCTCGCGTGGGCGTCGGGGAGCGTCAGCGTCGAGGTCAGCACGCACGACAGGCGGGCAGTGCAGTGCAGTCCGAGACTGACCGTCGATACATTCGCGGTCGGCGCGGC
This sequence comes from uncultured Solirubrobacterales bacterium, assembly GCA_963701945.1. Classification (GTDB taxonomy): domain Bacteria; phylum Actinomycetota; class Thermoleophilia; order Solirubrobacterales; family Solirubrobacteraceae; genus Palsa-465. The sequence continues at coordinate 65,589 of CAVPBV010000015.1, forward strand.
GGCGCCAACGACCGGCATTCCGGAGACGATCGGCGTCGGCACCTTGTGCGGGCAGGTCTCCGACGGACGAGCGTTGCTGGATGGCTGCCGTTGCCCGGCGCGCAGTCCGAACTCGAGCGCGAGCGTGTCGATCCCCGCGCCGGCCACGGTCGCCCCGATGCCGACGTCTCGGAAACGAGGATCGAAGATCTCGCTGCACGGAATGCTGGCGTGACCGAGCATGTCGGACAGGAACAGATAGGGAGTCGCTCCTTCGGCGAGATCATCGAACGCCTCGTCGTAAGCGGCCGGGTGGTAGCCCACCTTGATGAATCGGGCCGCGATGTCCGACAGCGAGCTCCCGTGACTGGCCGATCCCGTTCGGGCGAAGGTGTTCGACTGCGCTTGCCCCACACGCTCGAGTTGCGCGGACCGCTTCAGTGCCGGGAGCTTCTGGCTCGCGCGGGCTTCGTTGATCAGACAGAGCAGCGCGGCGCGGAAATTCGTTACCGACCCGGTCCCCTGCGCGAAGAACTCGTATTCGTTCGCGCACGAGCCAAGCTTGCCGATCCTGCCGCCGCCTTCGGCCACCGAGGCGAACGCGGCGAGTGTGAGAGCGGCGAGCGCCGCGGCGATGCTGAATCGGACCTTGATCATGGAGGGCCGCGGAACGCTATCCGATCCGGCCGATCACGTCAGCCCGGGACGAGCCACGGCCGTCCCCGTGCGTTGAGCCCCTGGGGACCAGCCGCTATTTGAACGGCTGAAACCCGTAAGTGTTCTTGTCCGGGGCGCTGAAGTCGGTCAGGCCTGCGGGGGTATTGGACCGCCGCAACTTTGGGGGCTGAGTAGCCGGCCGAGGTATTCGAACAGGGAGCTGTGGAACGTGCTCCGCGCGCGCGGTTTGTAGGGCGGCCCCGCGTCTTACGCCGTAGCGGTGCTCGGTAGCCAGCTGAACCGCCACGCGCAGAAGAGTGCGGCGGCCACGCCCCAGGCGGCGAGCGCGAGCAGATCGTGGACCGAGATCGCGCTGCTGAACGAGGAGCGCACCGACGCCAGATGCAAGCCGGCGGCGATGTGTTCGACCGGGAACAGCGACCCGACCGAGCGCAGCGTCGCGCTCAGGGTTGCGGTCGGGATGAACACGCCGGAGATGAACCACAGCGGAAGCATCGTGGCCTGGACGATCGGCTGGGCGGCGTCGGGCGAGCCGACGAGGATCGATACCGCGTAGCCGATGCACGCGAACGCGAGTGTTCCGACCACGACGGTGATCGCCATCGCGGCCAACCCGGCCGGCGACATGTCCACGCCGTAGAAGATCTTCGCGATCAAGAGCAGCAGCGTGCTCATGACCAGCGCGACCACGACGGTCGCCATCGCCTGGCCGGCGACGAGCAGGCCCGGCGAGACCGGGGTGGCGCGGCGGCGCTTGAGCACGCCGGTCTCGCGCAGGCTGGTGATCGAGATGACGAGGTTGGCGTACGAGGCGACGACGATCGACATCGCCAGGATGCCCGGGACGTAGAAGCGAGACAGATCGACGCGGACGCCGTCCACGACCGTGTGGCCGTGGCCGAAGACGCCGGTGAACACGACCAGCAGGACGATCGGAAAGAAGAACGTGAAGAACCGGGCGCGGGGGTTCCGCAAGCTCGTGAGGAGGTCGTACCGCACTTGGTGCACGAGCAGCGCGGCCGTGCCGCGGGCGGCCGCCGACGGGCGCACGACCTCGGGATCCACGACCCGCGGGGCGCTCGCGCGCCCCGCGGTCGCGGGTGAGGCCTCGGACGCTTCGGCGCCCGGGCTCGCTTCGGGGCTCGCCTCGGCGCTTATGCCGAGCGGGCTCGCATCGGGGCTCGCCCCGGCGCTTATGCCGAGCGGGCGAGCCCCTCGCTCACGCCACTTGCGCAGCAGATAGCTGAGCAGCCAGAACATGGCTAGACCGTCGCCTGCCGGGTGGCCTTGCGACGACGCCAGGTGCGGATTACGTACTTGATGAGGAGAAACATGGTCAGCTCCTTGGTTCGGTGGGGGTTGTCAACTTCAGGTACACGTCTTCAAGAGTCGGCCGGCGGACCTCGAGGTCCTCGAGCTCGAGGCCGCGCTCGAGCGCCCATCCCGACAGCACATGCAGGTCGGCGGCGACGGTTGTGCTCGGCACCGCGATCAGCCCGGCTCCCTCCTCCTGGATGCGGTCGATCAGAGAGGCGGGAAGTTCGTCGATGGTCGTCTCGCTTGGGAGACCGAACGTGATCCGCGAACCACCGACCTGGCGCCCGCCGAGGGTCTGCGGCGTGCCCTCGGCGACGATCTCGCCGGCGGCGATGACCGCGATCCGGTCGGCGAGGCGCTCGGCCTCTTCCATGTAATGGGTGGTGAGAAAGACGGTCTTGCCCAGGTCACGCAGGCCGCCGATTACCTCCCAGGCCGCGCGGCGAGCCGAGGGGTCGAAGCCCGTGGTCGGCTCGTCGAGGAAGATCAGCTCGGGATCGCCGATCAGCGCGAGCGCCACGTCGAGACGGCGCCGCTGGCCGCCCGAGAGCGCGGTCGCGCGCTGCTCGGCCTGCTCGCTCAGATCGACGAGCGCGAGGGTCTCGCCGACGGGGCGCGGAGAGTGGTAGTAACCGGCGTACAGCGCCAGGCACTCGCGCACCGTGAGCCCGGGCTCGGCCTGAGACTCCTGGAGGACGAGGCCGATGCGCTCGCGCCACCCTGACGGCGCGTGCCACGGGTTGGTCCCGAGCACTTCGACGCTCCCCGCGCTGGCTTGGCGAAAGCCCTCGAGGATCTCGACCGTCGTCGTCTTGCCGGCACCGTTCGGTCCGAGGAACGCGAAGATCTCGCCGCGCCGCACCTCGAGGTCGATCCCTCGGACCGCCTCCGCGTCGCCGTAGCGCTTACGAAGTCCGCGGATCGAGATGACCGGATCGTTGGCGTGTGAAGCAGACGGTGAGGGCGGGCTGAACAGCTGGCTGACCGGGGGGTCGAATGAGTTCGTGAGCATGCCCAGCAAGGTAGGCGCCGGCGCGCGGGGTGTCATCGGCGTGCGGGTTGAACTTCGAACTCCACCCAGAGGTGGAGAGCGGATCCTCCGGCTCCGCCCGGGAGCCGATGACGGACCAGCTTCACCGGCCTATCGTTGCCCGCGCATGATCCGCATCTATCGATGGTTCACGTCGTCTTGGCCCCATGCGGAGAGCCCGACTGGCGTCCCCGCGCCGCTCGAGGCGATCGCCCTGCGCACGCTCGGCCTCCGGCTGACGGCACTGATTGCGCACGGCTCGATCCGGGAATAAACTCGCTGAGCGAGTATATGAGTTCGAGTGTGCAACAAGCGAGGCACTGGCGCTCCGCTGCCGCGGCGCTCGAGTTGGTGCGTCGCCGGCCGGAGCCGACGCGGCGCGACCTGGCCAGTGAGCTTGGGTTGGCCAGCGGCCCAGCCTCGGACCTGATGGGGCGACTGCGCGCGGCCCGACTGGTCGCCGAGCGTCCGACGACGGCGCAAGGGCCGGGACGGCCGACGACCCGGCTGTACGCCCATCCCGAGGGGCCGGCGGTGCTCGCCCTTGACCTCCGCCACGGGGACTGGCGGTTGGCTGCGTGCGGAATCGATGGCGAGGTCGAACTGCTCGCCTCGGCGCGCCACAGTGGCAAGGATCCGGGCCAAGTGCTCGCGCGGCTGCGCAGGGTCATCGCACGCGAGGCGGGGCGGCTCGGCGGCCGCGCGCTTGCCGTGGGTGTGGCCGTGCCTGGGCTCGTCGCGGGGACACGTCTGCTCGACGCCACGATGCTCGGATGGCGCGACGTTGAACTTTCAGTCCTCGGCGGCGGGCTTTCCGTCGTCGCGGGCAACGACGCGACGATGGCGGCCGTCGCCACGGCCCGCACCTGCCCGACGGCCGGCGCGCTCCTGCATCTCGTGCTCGAGGTTGGAATCGGCGGCGCGCTCGTCATCGGCGGTCGCCCCGTTCAGGGCGCCCGGGGTCTCGCCGGCGAGTTCGGGCATCTTCCGTTCGGCGATCGCCGCGAGGTGTGCGGTTGCGGGGCCCGAGGTTGTTGGGGCGTTCGGTTTGACCCGGGGCGGATCGCCGCGCGGCTCGGCGAGGCGGAACCGGCGGACCCGCGGGCGTGGCTGCGCCGGTTGTTCGAGGCCCCGCAGCCGAGCAGGACGGAGCGACGCATCCGCTCGGAGCTGGCGGCCGATCTCGGACGCGGCGCCGCGGGGCTCGTCAACGCGCTCGACCCCGACGCGGTGACGCTTGGCGGGCTAGCCGGGCCGCTGCGGGACGCTGCGCCTGGCGCGTTTCAGAAAGCGTTCGAGGCGGGGCTCATGGATGTGCACCGTGGCGACGCGCCCGAGATCGTCCCCGGGTTGGTCGGCGAGGACGCGGTCCTCGTCGGCGTCGCCCTGGCGGCTTTTGACCAGGTCCTCGACGCGCGGCGCCTCGCGCTCTGGGCCGGCGGGACGCGATGAGCTACCGCCGCGACGCATTCACGTGGACCGCGTTCGGCGCGCTGTTCGCCTTCGGCTACCTGAACGCCGTTCTCGGTCCCGCGCTGCCGTACATCCGCTCGGTGGAGGGCATCTCATACGTCGTCGGCGCGCTGCACCAGGTGGCCTTCGCGCTCGGCGGGGGTCTCGCGGGTGCGCTCTCGGCGCGCGATCGCATCCCCTTGAGCCGGCGCACGATGATCGCCGGCGGGCTCGCGGGGGGCGCGCTCGGCGGACTCGCGGTCGGCTATGGCGAGACCGCGCCGATCACGATCGCGGGAGCCTTCCTGATGGGGCTGCTCGCGATCCTGGCGCTGATCCGCATTTGGGGCGCGCTCGCCGACGGACACGGACCCCGCCGAGCCGTCGCGATGACCGAGGGTGAGGTGGCGGTCTCCCTCGCCGGCATCGCCACGCCGCTGCTGATCGGTGCGCTGGCCGCCACCGCGGCCACCTGGCGCCTTGCCTTCGTCATCGGGACGGTGACCGCGGTTCTCGCAGCCGTCGGGGTGCTGCGCGCCGACATCCCCGCACCGCGAGCCGCCGCGAGCGAGCGATCTCGACACACGCGTATGCAGCCGACGCTCGTGATCATCTTTGCGATCGTCGCGCTCGAGTTCGCGCTCAGCTTCTGGCTCGCCAGTTACCTCAACGACGACGTCGGCCTCGCCCGAAATACCGCGGTGGCGATGGTCAGCGGCCTGTACGCCTCCAACCTGCTTGGACGGGTTGTGGCCAGCCGCCTGGCTCGCACGCAGACCCCAGAACGCGTCCTGGTCATTGCGCTCGGCTCGGTAATCCTCGGGCTTCCATTCCTGCTCGCCGCCACCAGCGTGACCGCGGCCGTGGCGGGCATCGTCCTCGCCGGCGCCGGCATCGGTGCACTCTTTCCCCTGACTTCCTCGCTGCACATCCAGGCCAGCGGACGCACCGCCGACAGCGCGCTCGGAGAGACTCTCACCGTTGCGGCGCTAGGGATGACCAGCGGGCCGCTGATCGCCGGCGCGATCGGCCAGGTCACGAGCCTGCGGGCCGGCCTGCTCGTACTACCGGCGATGACGCTGCTCGCCGCGGCAGGCCTCGCCGCTTACCGAAGCCACGCAGGCTCGAGCACCCAGCCAACTCGCCAACCGGCGACCAGCCGAGCAAACCGAGCACCTGGCTAGGCTGCCGCCGACTCCCCTATGGCCGCCAAGAGACCGGCGACCCGCGCCTCGACCGAGCACGCTGGGATGGCGCCGGGGCAGCGCGCCGAGCGCGTTACCGGAGTTGCGTGTGGGGTGATTGAGCGGTGCCCGGGCTCGGTGTCACTCCGGGCGCTTTCGTCCAGGCTGCCGGCGCCGGGCCCGCGGGAGCGGCGCCGCCCTTCAGGGCAATCAGCCGGTTGTGGGCGACGACCACGAGGTAGCCGCTGCCGGCGGCGATCCCCGTATCGTCATAGACGCTGTTCTTGGCCGTCGGCGTGAACGTATAGACGACCGCGCCGCTGGAGGGATTCAACGCCCAGACATTCCCTCCACTGGAGGCGGCGAAGATGTAACCGTCGGCGGCCAGCGGCATCGAGGCGACGTCGTGGGATCCGGCGGTGCCGGTGAACTTCCACAAGGTGGCGCCCGTGGCCGGGTTGAATGCGGCCAGGTCTCCTCCGAGCAGGGTGCTGCCCAGGGCAGTCTGGCCGACCACGACCTCACGCCGCTGGAACCCGATGCCATCGGCGAACACGGGGCTCGTGCCGGCGGGGAACGACCCCGCGATGGTTCCGGTGGACGGGTTGACCGCGACATTTCCCGCGCCGCTGCCCATGTCCCAGTTCTGGCCGGCATCGATATCGCCAACCCAGACAAGGTTGCCCGCGGTCACGCCGAGCATCCCGGACGCCACGGAGCAGTCCCCGATGTCGATCCAGTTGATCTGCCCGGTGAGAGGATTGCTGCCGACGCCGTTACCGCACGTGTCGTAACCGACCAGATGCGAGCCGGCCAGGGTGACCGGGCCACCGTCGTAATCGCCGACGGGGACGGAGTGGTTATTGACATCCCAGAGAACAGTGCCGTCGCTCTCTCGAATCGCCGACCGATTGCCGGCGTCGTTGGTCGTGTCGACATACAGAGTCCCACCGGACGCGATCGGCTCCGTCGGGTCGGTCCCAAGCGGACGAGCGGTCCACAGCAGGCTTCCCGTCAGCACGTTGTATGCGTAATGTCAAACCGGAACGTACGGCCGCGGACCTCGGGGAAAGGTCTCCGCGCCCTCGCATAAGACTGCGCCAAGATCGGTACATTGGCTCGAGGACGTGTTGCGGCTGAGGCACTCGATCGTGGTTGGAGCCGCGGTTGTCGCCGCGCTCATCGCGTCGCCGGCCGCCCAAGCGGCCACTCGCGACACGGGCCTGGCGATCCCGTCGCGCGCGAATCAGCTGATCGTCGTGTCGAGCCCGACCGACGATCCGCCGGGATATCTGGCCACGCTGCGCGTCTACCAGCGAGCCGGGCCGGCGTCGCCCTGGCGGTTGGTGTTCGGCCCCTGGGAGGCCGAGACCGGCTCGGGCCATCTGCTGTCCGCCGGCGCCCGCCGGGAGGGCGACCATGCGACCCCGATCGGGGTGTTCGGCATCGGCAGCACGATGTACGGCAACCAACCGAATCCCGGCGGACTTCACTACGACTACCACCGCCTGGCGTGCGGCGACTGGTGGGACGAAGACCCGTATTCGCCGCAGTACAACCGTTTCGTCCACGTGCCGTGTGGCGTCACGCCGGCGTTCGCGTCGTGGTCGGAGCCGCTGTGGACGGAGACCGTCGCGTACCCGTACTTCGCGGTCGTTCAGTTCAACATCAACCCGACGCGCGGCGGCGCGAACGCGCTGGGGTCGGGGATCTTTCTCCACAGCTGGGTCGGGGGCGCGACCGAAGGATGCGTGGCGCTGCGCGAGCCGCAGCTTCTGTCACTTCTTCGCTGGCTGAGGCCATCCGCGCATCCCGTCATCGAGATCGCCACCGACGCTCAAGTGCGCGCGCTCGCGTCCCGCGCGGGCGCCCCACACATATCGAGCGCGGCGCCCGCGTCGACTCGCTTCGTCGATGTGTCGGTGGCGACGGTGTGGGCGAGTCCGTCCGCGCCCCGCACGATCGACCGGCCGGCCCTGGGCAACCCGGTGAACATGGCGGCCTGGAGCCGCGTCCTGAATACCGCGGCGCGGTTGGGGCTGGACGGGAGGATCGAGACCCAGGCGCTGTTCGGCGAGCCGGTGCGGGTTCTCGCCCAGCGCGGCTCGTGGACCCGGGTCGCCGTCGTCGATCAGCCGACGCCGATCGACCGGGTCGGCTATCCGGGGTGGGTTCCGACCAAGCAGCTCACCTCGAGCGCGAGCTTCGGCGGGCTGCTCGCCGGACGGGTCGCGGTCGTCGCCGTCCCGACCGCGAGACTCCGCGGCGTGGCCCGTTCGCTCAAGGTGAGCTTCGGGACGCGACTGCCCGTGCTCGGCGTCTCAGCCGGTGGGGTGCAGGTCGCGACGCCGGGCGGTCAGGTTGGCGTGTTGCCCCCATCGTCCGTCGACGTGACCCGCTCGACCACCGCGACCCCGGTTCCCACCGGCCAGGAACTGGTGGCGACCGCCCGGCTGTTCCTCGGCGTGCGTTACCTCTGGGGCGGGACGTCCGCGTTCGGCTTCGACTGCTCCGGGTTGGTGAACCTGATCTACCGAGAGCACGGGATCGTGATCCCGCGCGACGCCGACGCGCAGGCTCTCGCCGGCCAGCCGGTGGCCAGGGACGCGCTCGAGCCCGGCGACCTGGTGTTCTTCGCGACCGATCCTCCGTCCCCGACGATCAGCCACGTTGGCATGTACGTCGGGGGCGGACAGATCATCGAATCACCGAACTCGTCCGGCGCGGTGCATTTCATCCCGCTGGCGGCCTTCGGCGATGAGTATGTCAGCGCGCGCCGCTACGTCCCGACGGGGTGAGTGGCCACGCACGACGTCGCGATGGCGTTGCGAGATGTCGTGGAGGTAGCTCGCCACGACGCCCTCGGAGACGAGGCGGATGTCGCGCCGCCGCTCGGTGTGTGGCGAGCGGCGACCGACTCGGTTTGACGGGGTGTTGGGGGCGGGGAAGCGAATTGTGTCTGTCATGCGGCTTCTCTTTCGATGTCGAAGTTGATGCGAGCGGCCTCATCTGCCGCGGTGCCGTGGGCCAGTTGCAGCGCGGGCTCCGCGGCGCGGGGCCGTAGGAGACCCACGGCAAGGACGATCCCGGCGGTGATCGTTGCCGCTCCGATGAGGAAGGCGAGGTGGTAGCCGCCGATCAGGGAGGTGGTCACGCCCTGGTGGGCGGACAGCAGTCCCTTCGTCCGGTTCGCCGCGATCGTGCTGAGGACCGCCAGCCCGAGCGCCCCGCTGATCTGCTGGGACACGTTGGTTATCCCAGAGCCGAGGCCCGAGTCAGCGGCGGGAACGTCGGCCATAGCCATGGTGAGCAGGGGCATGAACGCGTTTCCGATGCCCAGGCCGATCGCGAAGGAGGCGAAGAAGATCGTCGGGAAGAAGCTCGTGTCCGGTCCGACGGAGCTGAACAGGAGCAGGCCGACGACCGCGCTCGCCATACCCGCGAGGAGCACGGGAAACGGTCCAAACCGATTCACGAGACGTGCGGTGATGCCCCGCGACAGGACCGCGACCGTGAGCGTCCAGGGCAGGAAGGCCGCGCCGGTCTGGACGGCGCTGTAGTGGCGGACGTGCTCGAGATACAGGCTTCCGAGGAAGAACGTCGAGTACATGCCGGTCACGAGGAAGCCTCGGACGAGGCTGGCCTTGATCAGCCCCTGGAGGCGCAGGATGCGCATGGGCATGATGGGGTTCTCGATGCGAGACTCCAGCGCCACGAACGCCGCCATCAGCAGCGCGGCGACGGCGCCGATACCGAGGACTTGGGTCGAAACCCAGCCGTGCGCCGTGGCCTGCACGATCGCGTAGATGAAGCCCATCAGCGAGGCGGTGACGAGGAAAGAGCCGATCCAGTCGACTCCGTGCTCGAGCCCGAGCCCGCTGTCGGCGCGGATGAACCGCTGACCCAGGGCGAAGGTGGCCAAACCGATCGGCAGGTTGACGAAGAACACCCAGTGCCAGCTCAGCGCCTGGGTGAGGATGCCGCCGGCGAGCAGACCGAGCGAGCCTCCGGCGACCGATACGAACACGTAGGCGCTCATCGCCCTCGCGCGCTCGCTGGGGATCGGGAACTCGGTGATGATGATCGCGAGGATCACCGATGCCTGGGCGGCGGCGCCGACGCCCTGCACGAAGCGGGCGGCGATCAGCACGCCCTGGCTTGGCGCGACGCCGCACACGAGCGAGGCGGCGGTAAACACGGTGAGGCCCGCGAGGAACACGCGCTTGCGACCCGCGAGGTCGCCGAGCCGGCCTGCGAGCAGGAGCAGGCTGCCGAACGTGACGAGGAACGCGTTGACGACCCACGTGAGGTTCGACTGGCTGAAGTGGAGGTCGCGTTGAATTGAGGGGAGCGCGACGTTCACGATGGTGACGTCGAGCACGATCATGAGCTGCGCCAGGCACACGATCATGAGGGCCGTCCAGCGACGGCTGTCCGGTGAGGCGGTTTGCCGAGAGACTAGATTCATGCAGATCCCAACTTGTGTGTGATTGAGTGAGGCGCTAAAATGGAGGCCGCCTCCGAAATAAGTGGAGGAACCCTCCGGAAACTATATGGAGGTACCCTCCGTTTGTCAAGGGAATTTGGATGAGCACCACCGAAGTCAGCCCAGAGAACCTGATCGTCCGCCCCAAGCGAGCGGATGCTCGGCGGAACTACGACAAGGTGCTGACGGCTGCTCGGGAGGCGTTCGCCGAGGGAGGAGAGTCGACCGCGCTCGAGGAGATCGCGCGCCGCGCGGGCGTCGGCATCGGCACCCTCTATCGCCACTTCCCCAACCGCCAGGCGTTGCTAGAGGCTCTCTACGTCAACGAGGTCGAGGAGGTGTGCCGCTCGGCCGCGGAACTTGACGGCGGCGATCCTTGGGAGGCGCTCAGCTCATGGTTCGAGCGCTTGATGGGCTACCTCGCGACCAAGCAGGCGCTCGCGGGTGAACTGCTCAACTACCTCGACCGCGACTCTCCGCTGTTCCAGGTGTGCCGGACGTCGCTTTACGACGCCGGCGGTCCGATGCTGAGGCGCGCCCAGGAAGCCGGCGTCGTGCGCCCGGACGTCGAGTTCCCCGAGGTGATGCAGATGGTGATGGGGATCTCCAAGATCCCGGTCGCCGATCCGAGCCAGACCGAGCACATGCTCCGCATCGCTCTCGACGGTCTTCGCTACCGCGCCGACGCCTAGCCTGACCGCGCGGCGGTGATCAGCGCGTCCGCCACTCGGGCGCCGGCGCCTTCGAGCGGACCCGGTAGACGCGCCAGCACGATCCGTCTCGTCTCTTGCGGCTCGCCCCGCACGGTGAGGACCCTCACGCTGGCGGGCAGGACATCGAGCATGACCGGGGCGATTGTCGTGATCGCCAGGCCGGCGGCCACGATTTGGAACTTCGCGAGCCAGTCACGCACGACGTAGCGGACGTCGGGCCGCTCGCGGAGGCCGGGCCACACTCCGAGCAACGTGTCGGAGGCGTCGGATCGGCTCGCGACCCAGACCTGGCCTTCGAGCTGTTCCACTTCTACGGCCCTCGCGCTCGCGAGGGGATGGTTTACCGGCACGGCGACCGCCAACTCGCGCTCTGACAGCGTCGTCAGATCGAGCGCCGGCGACTCGGCATCGAGCGGGCGGAAGGGTGGCGTGCGGGCGAGCACGGCGAGGTCGAGCGTGCCGGCACGCAGGGCGCGGGTGAGCGCCGGCGTGGTCGCTTCGCGCAGGGTCACCGTCAGGTGCGAGGGCAGCTTCGCGAGCGCGCTCGGCACGAGACCCGCCGCCGCGGCCGGGAACGCGCCGAGTCGGACCGGCCGGCCGTCGGTCTCCTCACCGATCAGTTCGCGCCGGGCGGCGTCGAGTTCGTCGAGGGCCAAAATCGCGCTCGTCAGCAGGCGGGCGCCCGCCGGCGTCAGCGTGACGCCGTGGCGACCGCGATCGAACAGGCGGCGTCCGGCGACGGCTTCGAGCGCCGCCACCTGACGCGAAACGGCCGACTGCGTATACCCCAGCGACAGCGCCGCGGCGGAGAACGACCCGGTCTGCGAGACCTCGCGCAGGACCCGAAGCCCGGTTGGCGAGAAATCCGTAGCCATGCGTGGCCCGCATACTACCTGTGCTGAGCTCTCGTTTACAGCATGGATCCGGAGCGCTAAGTTCGAGCCATGACTACTTCGACTACTCCACGAATCGCACTCCTCACAGGCGCCAACCAGGGACTCGGTCGCGCGCTGGCTGAAGGGCTGGCCGCCGGCATGGCGCCGCAGGACCGCATACTGGTCACGGGCCGAGACGCAAGCCGCGTCGCGGCCGCCGCGTCCGCCGTCGCCGAAGGACCCGCGATCGCCCGCGTCGAGGGTCGGGTGCTCGACGTGCGCGACGGAGACGCGATCGCGGCGGCGGCCGCCGAACTCGGCGAGGTTGACATCGTCTTCTCCAACGCCACCGCGCGCATGAGCCCGCAGGCCAATCCCGTCGACGAGGTCGACGCCGTCGCGGAGACAAGCAACCTCGCGACGACCGGAATCCTTCGCTCGTTCGCGCCACGTCTGCGCCCCGGCGGGCGGCTGATCATCGTCGCCAGCGCACTGGGCACGCTCGACAAGCTCGACGACCGAATCGCCGACCGCTTCGCCCAAGCCGCCACTGAGAACCTCGATTCGATTGACGCCCTCGTAGCGGACTGGCGCCAAGCCGTCCACGACGGGCGTGCCGAAGCCGCGGGATTTGGCGCGTGGCTGAACATCCCGTCGAAGGTCGCGCAGGTCGCGGCTGTCCGCGCGCTCGCGCGCGAGCGCCGGACCGCCGATCTCGCCGAAAACAAGCTGATCATGTCGCTCTGCCCGGGCTTGATCGACACCGACGCGTCGCGTCCCTGGTTTGACGACATGAGTGCGGCGCAGACGCCGGCTCAGGCGGCGGCCTGGCCCGTCGAGCTTGCGCTCAGCTCGACGTTCGATCCCGCCTTCTACGGCGAGCTCGTCCAGTTCGGCAAGGTCCTCCCGTGGGAGACCGGCGTTCCGGTTCCGCACACAGCGGCTGCGTGACGGCGCCTTGCCGACCGCCGCAGACGACCAGGGATGAATGAGCTCCGGGCGCTGAGGGCGCTGACTAATAAGCAATAGCCATTGCCACAAGGTCTAGCCTTAGGTTCTTGGCTATAACAGTCACACAGCTGACCGCGTTCCTCGCGGTCGTGCGCGGAGGGTCGGTGACCGCAGCCGCGGACGAGCTGGTGGTGACGCAGCCATCGGTCTCCTCCGCGATCGCCGCGCTCAGTCGCGAGCTCGGATGCGAGTTGTTCGAGCGCTCCGGTCGCGGGATCCGGCTCACCGGGGCGGGTCTCGCGTTCCGGCCGTACGCGGAGGACGTCGTCGGTCTGCTCGAGGACGGGCGCCACGCGGCTCGCGAGGCCGCCGGGGCGGCAGCGCTCCGGATGCGCATCGCCGCCGTCACGACCGCCGCCGAGTCGTTCGTGCCGCCGCTCATGCGAGTGTTCGCCTCGGGGCACCCGGACGTCGAATTGACACTTGATGTGGGTAACCGCGAGTACGTGTTCGAGCGGGTGTGGAGCCACCTCGCGGACGTCGCGATCTCCGGCAAGCCGCCGGCGGACGAGCGCCTGGTCGCCGAGCCACTGCTCGAGAACCACATCGTGTGCATCACCGAGCCCGACGACCCGCTGGCCGCGGCGGGCCCGGTCGGGGCGGACGCGCTCGCGCACCGGGCGTGGTTGCTCCGGGAGCCCGGGTCCGGCACCCGCGCGCTCGGCGAGCAGTTCCTCGCCGAGCGCGGGCTGAGCCCGAGGACACTCACGCTCGGCTCCAACGGCGCGATCAAGCAGGCGGCCCGCGCCGGCCTCGGCGTATCGCTGCTGTCGCGCGCCGCAGTCGAGCCCGAGCTGACCGCGGGGTGGCTGGGTCAGATCACGCTCTCCGACGGCCCGGAGCCGCGGCCGTGGTTCGTGCTGCACTCCGCGGTCGGTCCTGTCCGCCCGGCCGCCGCGAAGTTCATCGAGTTTGTCCGTGCCGAGGCGCGGAGCCTGTGATCGCGCTGCCGGCTTCTCGCGCATCGATCACATAGAGATTGCTTTATGTGAGTACGAGAAATTAGAAATTGATCTCTATGGCTGGTCGGGCTTACGCTGTCGGCGCTCGACCGAAAGGGATCCGCCGAAACGATGGCACTCACCACCGCAGCACCACCTCTCAAGAAGAAGGACCGCTGGGCCTCCGGGGTCACGCCGTACGCCGAGATGGGCTACTTCGACCACGACTACGTCCCCAAGGCGACCGACATCCTCGCCGCGTTCCGGATCACGCCGCAGCCCGGGGTGGATGCCGTGGAGGCGGCGGCCGCGGTCGCCGGCGAATCGTCGACGGCCACTTGGACGGTCGTCTGGACCGACCGGCTGACCGCGCACGAGCAGTACCAGGCGAAGGCGTATGACGTGGCGCCGGTGCCGGGTCGCGAGGGCGAGTACATCGCGAAGATCGCCTACGACCTCGACCTGTTCGAGGAGGGGTCGATCGCGAACATGACGAGCTCGATCATCGGCAACGTGTTCGGGTTCAAGGCGCTCAAGGCGCTGCGGCTGGAGGATCTGCGAATCCCGACCGAGTACGTGAAGACGTTCCAGGGTCCGCCGCACGGGATCGTGATGGAGCGCGAGTACCTCGACAAGTTCGGACGTCCGCTGCTCGGCGCGACCATCAAGCCGAAGCTCGGCCTGTCCGCCAAGAACTACGGACGCGTGGTGTTCGAGGCGTTGCGGGGCGGGCTGGATTTCACCAAGGACGACGAGAACATCAACTCGCAGCCGTTCATGCGGTGGCGCGACCGGTACTTGTACGCGATCGAGGGCGTGAACCATGCGAGTGCGTTGACCGGCGAGGTCAAGGGCCACTACATGAACGTGACCGCGGCGACGATGGAAGACATGTACGAGCGCGCAGAGTTCGCGAAGGAACTCGGCAGCGTGATCATCATGATGGACCTGACCGTCGGCTACACGGCGATGCAGTCGATGTCGAAGTGGGCCCGGCGGAACGGCATGATCCTCCACCTGCATCGAGCCGGCCATGGCACGTACACGCGCCAGAAGACCCACGGCGTTTCGTTCCGCGTGATCGCGAAGTGGTGCCGGCTGCTCGGCGTCGACCACCTGCATGCCGGCACGGTCGTCGGCAAGCTCGAGGGCGACCCGTCGATGATCGAGGGCTACTACGACACGCTCCGCCTCGACCATGTCCCGGAGAACCTGCAGAACGGGATCTTCTTCGACCAGGACTGGGCGTCTCTTCCCGCGGTGATGCCGGTGGCCTCCGGCGGCATCCACGCCGGACAGATGCATCAGCTGCTCCGGTACCTCGGCGAGGACGTGATCCTGCAGTTCGGCGGCGGCACGATCGGCCACCCGATGGGGATCGGCGCCGGCGCCACCGCGAATCGTGTCGCCGTCGAGGCGATGATCCAGGCACGCAACGAGGGCCGCGACTACTTCCAGGAAGGACCCGACATCCTCGAGAAGGCCGCCAAGGGCTGCCCGGAGTTGAACGCGGCGCTTCAGGTGTGGAAGGACGTCACGTTCGACTTCCAGTCCACCGACACCCCGGACTACGTCCTCACCCCGAGCGTCAGCTGATCGCCCGGCGCGCCGAAGGAGACAGACGATGCGGATCACACAGGGGACGTTCTCGTTCCTCCCCGACCTCACCGACGAGCAGATCGCCGCCCAGGTCCGGTACGCGCTCGACCACGGGTGGGCGATCTCGGTGGAGTACACCGACGACCCCCATCCCCGGAACTCGTACTGGGAGATGTGGGGTCTCCCGATGTTCGACCTTACGCGCGAGGACGTCCCGCAGGTCATGCGCGAGGTGCGCGCGTGCCGCGAGGCCCACCCCGAGCACTACGTGAAGCTGATCGCCTACGACGCGTCCTACGGTCGGCAGACGACCGCGCTCAGCTTCATCGTCAACCGGCCGACTCATGAGCCCGGGTTCCGCCTGGAGCGCACGGACGCTCACGATCGCGTGATGCGGTACGCGCTGCACCCGTATGCGGCCGACAAGCCGGTCGGGAGTCGCTACGTGAACAGGAACGGAAACGGGAGTGGGGCCGCGTGACCGGCGTGAATGTCGGCCAGTCCGAGCGTCAGGACATCGGCGCGGTCGTGCGCGAGGCGAGTATCGAAGCGGTCCTCGAGGAGCTCGACCGCGACCTGGTCGCGCTGAAGCCGGTCAAGACCCGAATCCGGGAGATCTCGGCCCTGCTGGTCGTCGATCAGCTGCGCCGGCAGGCCGGGCTCGCGGCGGGTCGCCCGAGCCTTCACATGTGCTTTACCGGCAACCCGGGCACCGGCAAGACCACGGTGGCTATGCGGATGGCCGACATCCTCCACCGCCTCGGCTACATCGATCGCAACCAGGTCGTCGCGGTCACCCGCGACGACCTCGTCGGCCAGTACGTCGGCCATACCGCGCCCAAGACCAAGGAGGTGCTGAAGCGCGCCTTCGGCGGGGTGCTGTTCATCGACGAGGCGTACTACCTGTACCGGCCTGAGAACGAACGCGACTACGGAGTCGAGGCAATCGAGATACTCCTCCAGGTGATGGAGAACGAACGCGATCGCCTCGTTGTGATCCTCGCCGGCTACAGGGATCGAATGGACGAGTTCTTCCGGTTGAATCCGGGGATGTCCTCGCGCGTGGCTCACCACATCGACTTCCCCGACTACTCGGCGGCCGAGTTGCTCCAGATCGGCGAGCTGATGCTCGCATCCGAGAACTACGTGTTCTCGGACGACGCCGAGCAGGCGTTTCGCGAGTACATCGTCCGGCGCATGCGACGCCCGCGGTTTGCGCACGCGCGGAGCGTGCGCAACGGGATCGAGCGCGCGCGCCTCCGGCACGCCAACCGGGTGTACGAGGCGGTGCGGACGGGTGCCGAGCCGACCGTCGACGAGCTGAGACGGATCGAGGCACCGGACATCCTCAAGAGCAGCGTATTCAACGAGGACCGGCCGGCGGCGCCGGAGCGGGAAGCGGCCCGGCCGACGGCTCCCCACCGGGAAGCGGCGTGACGGCGGCGGCGAGCCAGCGGCGGACGGCCCGGCCGGTCATCCTAGGCGTCGTCGGCGACTCCGCGGCGGGCAAGACGACGATCACGCGGGGGCTCGTGCGCGTGCTCGGCGAGGAGCACGTCGCGCACATCTGTACCGACGACTACCACCGCTACGACCGCCGGCAGCGCGCGGAGCTCGGGATCACCCCGCTGCACCCGGACTGCAACTACATCGACATCATCGCCCAGCACCTCGCGCACCTGCGGCGCGGCGAGGCGATCCTCAAACCCGTCTACCGGCACAAGGACGGCACGTTCGGCGCGCCGGTGTACGTCGCGCCCGAGCGGTTCACGGTGATCGAGGGCTTGCTCGGCTACCACCTCCCGGAGATGCGCGACGTGTACGACGTCCGCGTGTTCCTCAACCCGCCCGAGGAGCTACGCCGGCGGTGGAAGGTGCAGCGCGATTGCTCGCGGCGCGGGTACACGACCGACGAGGTGCTCGCCGAGCTCGACCGGCGCGAGGCCGACTCCGAGGCGTTCATCAGGCCGCAGCGACGCTACGCGGACATGCTCGTGTCGTTCCGGCCACCCGAGGGTGAGCCGCCGGCGGATCAGTCGGATCAGACTCACCTCGAAGCCGAGCTGACCCTGTGCGACGGGCTGCCGCACCCCGACCTGTCGTCGTTGATCAACGACAAGCCGGACGGGTTGACGCTGGTCGAGCGGGATGGCGAGCGCGTCCTGCGGATCCCCGGCCGGATGGATTCGGATCACGCGGCGGCGATCGAGGAGACCCTTTGGGCTCGGATGCACTTCGCGTCCCACCTGCGCGCGCGGCGCCTCGGCGAGTTCACGATCGGCACCGATCTGCACCGCTCGGAGTCACTCGCGCTCGTGCAGCTGCTGATCCTCTACCACCTGGTCACGGCCAGGGCCGCGGTTGCGCTCGGTGGCGAGGGTACGCGGACGTTGTCCGCGGTCGCGGCGTCGGCGTAGTCACGCCCGGAGTTACGCGGACAAGTTCCCACTCGTGGCCCGACCGAGCACGAGCGTCCCGTTCTACGTGCTGCAGCCGAGTGAACCGGCATTCGCGTCGCGGGAGAGGTCGAGTGAGAAGTTACCTGCCCTGATTTCCGGTGCGTCGGGGGTCACGACGGCCGGAAGCGCAGCTCGCGGCCGGGCGGAAGCGTGAGGCGTGGGGCGTCGGGCGTGGGGCGTGGGGAACGTCGCTGCGGCCGGCGTCAGCCGCCCGGAAGGTTGATGCCGACGAACAGGAAGACCGCCATCGTGACGAACGCGAGCCCGGTCAACAGGTCCGTGCGGATGCGCGGTATGAAGTGGGCCGCAGTGCGGCCGATCTGATGCCCGGCGACCGACATCAAGAACGTGATCGTCCCGAACACGGGGGGCGCGAGCCAGGGGGAGAACCCGGCGATGCCAAGCGCCGCGCCGGCGGCCACGTTGTCGACGCTCAACGGCAGGGGCAGCCCGCGCGTCGCGAATCGCAGGTCTGGATCGGCATGCTCGGGTTTCAGCAACGCCCGCACGACGACGAAGAGGCCGTATGCACCTAGGCCGATCGCCGCGATGATGTCGGCGGTGGAGCTGATCTTGTCGCTCAGGAAGTGGCCGACGAGGATCCCGACCAGTGGTGCGACGCCATCCCACAGGCCGAAGATCGCGGATGTCTTGATCGAGCGGAGCAGGGTCGGCTTCAGCCCCCCGAGCACGATCGAGGTGCGGAAGTTGTCGAGGCTCAGCGTGAACCCGAGAGACAGAAGGGCGAGCATGGTCTCGTCCGCAGGGTCGATGACGAGGCCCACGATCTGCCACGGCTGACGCGCCGTGGCAGATCGCGAATGGCTTCGTTACGTGTCCTCTACTCCGGCAGCGCGAACGCGAACAGCGCGGATCCACCCGACTGGGCGAGCGCCCCGGGGTAGAACCCCTCGGTCCACGCGCCGTAGCCGACGGGCACGGCGATGTACTGCTTCCCGTCGACGGTGTAGGTGCTCGGGCTCGAGTGGTGTCCGCTACCGCACTGGAACTCCCACAGGAGCTCTCCGGTGCTGTCGTTGAACGCCCAGTACTTGCCCGCGGGGCCGCCGGCAAATACGAGTCCGCCGCCCGTGGTCAGTATGGACGCGGTCATCGGGTGCTCCTGGCGGAAGCGCCACTTCTCCTGACCCGTGGCCGGATCGATGGCCGAGATGTACCCGGCTACGTCCTCCGTGTCCACGGCTACGCCCGCTCCCCAGTACGGGATGCTCTCCTTGAACTCCCGGCGCCGCCGCGTGGCCGTCGCGCCGACGTCCTGCACGGGGGCATAGAAGAGACCCGTCTTCGGGCTGTAGGCGGCGTGCGTCCACTCCTTGGCGCCGGCCGGGCCGGGCCAGAAGTGAACCGGGTCGCCCTCCTTGTCGGGGAACACCCGTGGCGTCACCTTGCCGTCTGCGGTGATCTCGCCCCAGGTGATGCGATCGACGAACGGCACGACGCGGATCAGGCTGCAGTCTGTGCGGTCCAGGACGAAGAAGTACCCGTTCTTGTCGAAGTGGCCGGAGCACTTGCGCCCGTCCATCTCGAACAGAATGTTCTCCATCGTCGAGTCGTAGTCCCACACGTCGTGCGGGGTGTACTGGTAGTGGTTCTGGATCTTGCCGCTGTCCGGGTCGACCGCCACGACGCAGTTCGTGAACAGGTTGTCGCCCTCGCGTACTCCCCCGTCGAAGTCGGGGCACGGGTTGCCCGTGTTGAAGTACAGGAGGTTGAGCTCCGGATCGAACGTCGGCGTAGTCCAGCAGTTTGCGCCGCCCCGCGCCCACGCCTCGCCTTCGGCGGGCCACGTCTCGGACCCCGGCTCGCCGGGGGCGGGAACCATGTAGCAGCGCCAGACACGCTCACCGGTCTCGAGCTTGAACGCGTCAGCGTGCCCGCGCACCCCGAACTCGCCGCCGGAGCTGCCGACGATCACCATGTCCTTGACGATCAGCGGCGCGACCGTCGCGCTCTCCCCGGCCCGCACGTCTCCGTACGGCTGGTCCCAGATGAGCTGACCATTGGTCGCGTCGAGCGCGATCACGTGGGCATTCAGGGTCGTCATGAAGACCTTCCCGTCGGCCACGGCACAACCGCGGTTGACGTTGCCGCAGCACAGGCGCACGTCGTACGGAGAGGCGCGGTGATAGCGCCACAGCTCCTGACCGGTCTTGGCGTCCACCGCCCACAGCCAGCCATCGAACCCGGTTACGAACATGATTCCGTCGACGACCAGCGGGGACGCCTCCAACGAGTACGTCGAGGCGCCCGAGTGCATGCCGACCGAGCCGCACTGGAATACCCAGGCGGGTTTGAGGTTCTTGACGTTGCCCTGGTTGATCTGATCGAGCGGGCTGTGCCGCTGCCCGTCGTAGGCGCCGTAATACGTGATCCAGTTGTGCGGCTCCGCGTCGCGGGCCTTGAGGATCCGGTCGTAGCCCAGGCCCTTGGTCACCGCCGGCGCCTTTTGGGGCAAACCGGGGCTCAGAATCCGGTAATCGACCGCTTCGCCTGCGTCAACGTACTCAGTCTCAGTTGCCATCAGCTGCTCCTTTCTACGGGCGCGGTTGCGGTGGACGGTCGAGCTTGGCTTCGTCTGGAACCTCGCCCCCGACCACGATCGTTCCGGTGAGGCCGCCGCCCTCGTCGTTTCCGGTCCGCGATCCGTACCAGTAGTAGCCCGGGCCGTCGAGGTTGAGGGTCGCCCTTCCCTTCGAGAAGTTCACGAGCCAGATGAACTTCGCGTCGCCGTTGTTGGGAAGGACCGCGCAGTGGGAGTTGTTGTCGTCGTTGATGATCTCGAGCTCGAGGTCACCACCGTGCGGCATTACCAGCACCCTGGGCTCGAAGATCAGCTCGTCCAGAGGGATCCGGACGGTGGCGTGCATCTTGCCATCGGCGCCCTCCTCGGCCACCCCCACGGAGCCGCGGCCTAGCACCGCTCCGATCGAGGTTCCGTTCTGCTTGATCAGCCCCTCGATTACCGTCTTATCGGCAGTCGCAGCCACGGCAAATCTCTCCTTCCATCGGAAAATGGAGAAAAAAACCTAACATGGGCGGGGCCGCTACACAACCTGACCATCGGTGACAAAAAAGCGCTAGCTGACCGGGCAGGATTTGACACTGTCCGATCGGACAGGTAGTGACACTGACCGATCAGTCACCACTCACTGATCGACCGGACAAACTGTTGTTGTCACCCCAGCGAGATCGCGTCGGCGCCGGCGACGCGCAGGTAGTCAAGAACGCTGCCGCCGGCCTCGCGTAGCTTCAGCGTATCTGCGAGCTCGTGGTTGTGGCCGCCGGCGAGTGCATCGGCCAGCAGCGCGCCACCACGCGCCGCGGCGCTCGCGCGCCCCGGAACGAGCGCTGTCACCGGCGCGACGGCGCTCAGTGACGAGGCGAGGGCAGCGATCAACTGGGGCAGGCGAGCCATTCGGCCGGAGACCACGATCTCGTGCGGGGCCGGCACGCTGACGATCAGCGCGTAAACCGCCTTGGACGCGGCCTCGAGCAATGCCGACCAGCCTTCCGCGTGGGCAGGCGAGGCCCACAGGGTCTCGAGGTCCTTGATGTCGAGGGTTCCGTCCGGGTCGAGCGCGCCGCCGCTGTACAGCGTGTCCTTTCGCAGTGCCTGTCCGAGCAGATAAGCGAGCTCGCCGTCCAGCGCCCCCGCCGCCCGCACGCCCAGCGGCCCCGACGAGCCGCCCATGCCGTCGACGATCTGCCCGCCGTCGATCGCGAGCGCGGCAGTGAAGGCGCCTCCCAGCTCGACCAGGACCATCGCCGTCTGGTCAACCGGTACCGCTCGACGTGCGGATTGGTCGACGATCGCGCACGCGGCGGCGCAGACCTTGTCGGCGGTGCCCATGTCGATTCGGTTGTACTTACGGTGGCGCGGAACCGAGGGCAGGTGGATCACGCCGGGACCGAACACGACCGGCAGGCCGCTGCCCGCGAGCGAGCGCAGGAGCGACCGCATCCCGCCGACGCCGGCTTCGGCGCGCGACTCATCGGGGCGCACGAGCACCATTTCGGCCAACTCGGGCTCTCCGACGTTGGCGGCGGCGACGAGCGGGAGGCCGTAGCCGCTCGGCCCGTAGATCAGGTCATATGGCCCGTGGCGCGCGAGCGCGTCGAGCAGGGGGCCACTGTCCCGGCTGAGCGAGCCGGTCTCGAACACCTGCTCGACGGCGGGCTCGCCATCCTGCAAAACGCAAAGATCGAACGAAACCGTGCCTGGGTCGATGCCGGCTACACGGGGCATATGATTGGAGGATGAGCACAACGAAGGACAAGCCGCGCACCTATAGCGAGGAGGAGATCCCCGCCAAGTTCTCCGAGTACGGACTCGACGAGTGGTACTACGAGGACAAGTGGATCCGGCGCAAGTACAACACCGACGGCTGGCCGACGACGCTGATGGCGGTCAATGCCGTGGGGTACCTGTGCGAGGCCGCCGGCCATCACGCCGATCTGAACGTCACCTGGGGCAAGCTCTGGGTCAAGCTGGCCACGCACTCGGCGGGCGGTATCACCGACAAGGACTTCGCGCTGGCGCGCAAGATCGAGGACACGATCCTGTGGCGGCCCGAGGCGGATGGGCCGCTCGACGGGCCGATGGGCAAGTTCGTGTTCTCCAAGACGCCCGCCCGCAGCTGAAATATGAAATTGGTCGGCGGCGCCTGACGGCGGCGCCTTAGCGACGGCGCCGCCGTGACTCAAGACAGCGCCTCGAGGGCCACGTCGTAGACGCCCTCGAGGTCGAGTACCGTGCCCTTGGTCTCGAACATCGCCCGGATGCAGGCCTTTTGCAGCTTCATCTTCGGGCCGCCGACCGCCAGCGCGCCGAGTTTCAAGACCCCGTCTTCCTCCTCGAGGTTGTCGCCCCGATCGACACCTTCGACACCCACCGGCTCAGCCGCCGAGTAGTCGACGATCACGCGCACGCCGTCCTGCGCCCAGCCGCCACGCCGCAGGATCTGCGTGCCCGCGGGACCGGCGGCAAACACGACCGCGTGGCCGCTGAGCGCCTCGTCGAGTTCGTCGCTCGACCCGGGCTCGATGACCTCGAACCCCGCATCCTGCGCGACCGGGATGCCCGACGCCCGGCGGTAGTCGCCCTCCATCACATCGGGCGGGAACGTGAACAAGGTCACTTCCGCGCCCTCACGACGCAGCAACTCTGCGGTGCGCAGTCCGACCGGCCCGACCCCGATCACGGCGGCCCGGCTGTCCTTCAGCGTCACGGCGCCGCGGACGCGGGCAACGGCGGCGGCCGCCGTCGTGTTCGAGCCGTCCGAGTCGAGCATGATCGAAGGGTCGAATGGCTTGAAGAACAGCTTCTGCGCCGCTTCGAACACCGCCTCGCCGTCGCGCACCTTGGACCCTCCGACCCAGAAAGCGGTGTTGGCGAGGCCGTCGGGACCGCGCGGGAAGATCGCCCCCTGCACGACGTCAGCGAGGTTGTCCGGCGTCACCTCGCCATACCCGACCACGACGTCGACATCGGCGTCGTACGCGGCGATCACGTCGAACGCGCTCGGGTGCTGGTCGGTGTCCAACTGGATCAGGATCTTCTTCATCAGATGTCCTCCCGTCGAGGTTCGGGAAAGCTCAATATGCCCCAGTCCAGCGGTCCCTCCTGGCGATAGCTCTTGTGCAGTCCGCGGGCGATCGTGGCCTTCATCAACTCCTTGCCGAGATAAAAGGCGTGACCGGCGTCATCGACGTCGAGCTGATCGAACACCGCATACATGTTGGCTTCGCGGATGAAGCGGTCGCCGTTGAACGCGTATAGCCAGTCCGCATCGGCGAACAGACGGTAGTTCGCATCCGAGATCTGGGCCTGCATCGCGTGCAATTCCTCCTCCGAAGGCGCGCGCATCGACTCATCCTTGCTCGTGACCAGACCGGGATCGATGTGCTTGGGCGGCCGCGCCTGGCACTGCGCCAGGTGCATGATCTGGGCCGCCAGCACCGTCTCGCGCACGGCCCCGCGCGCCCATCCGATCACCTCGGTGGTCAGCACCGCTCCGATGCCGACCTCCTGGCAGAAGCCGATGAGCAGCGCCGTGACACCCGTCGAATCGGCCTCGGTGAGCTCGGTCAGGTTGCCGATCCCCATCAGCATGTCGGCGTCCGGATGGCGCCGGCGGACCTCCACATAGCGAGCGAGTGACGCAGCGAAGCCGGAGTTGATCGGAGCCAGGATCGAGTCGAGCAGGTAGGGCCGGCCTAGCTCGTCCATCCGCGCGGCCATCCGGCCCAGGCCGTCGAGGTCGTCGGGGTCGTCGGTGATCAGCACCGGCGTGGCGCGGAGCGACTGCACCAGGTCGATCGTGTTCGGAGTGAGGCTAAGCACGAAGTCGACGCCGGCGGCGTCCGCCATGCGGATGTGCTCGGGGTCGAGCGTGTCGATGCTGACCGATAGCCCGCGCTCGCGCAGCGCCGCGATCGTCGACGGGCCGTTGGCCAGCCACGAGCGATCGAGCGACAGGCCGAGGTCGATCACGTCCGCCCCCTCGGCTCGGTAGGACTCGGCGCGATCGATCACCTGCTCGAGCGAGAGCAGTTGCACGTCGTTGATCTCGGCGAACACGCGCACGTCCCGCGGACCGAGCTCGGCCCGGATCGCCTCGCGCCCGTACCACTCGGGCAGCGACCGGACGTCAGCCGGGCCTTTGCGCACGGGCAGGCCCGTGGCCTGCTCCAGGGTGTCGACGTCGCCGTCGCACAGCCCCGGAATCACGATGTTGTCCACGCCCGGCGGAACCTCCAGCCGTCTGGCGATCCAGCGCGGGGTCATCAGCGCCGCGACGCTGATGTTCATCACCGCGATCTGGTGCTCGATCTCGAGCCGGGACACGACGTTGCGCAGCGCCGGTTCGGCCAGACGGCCGGTGACGAACAGCGTGTCAGCCAACGGTGCCGCCGTTAACGTTGATCGCCTGGCCGGTGACGAACGCCGCGGCCGGAGACGCCAGCCACACGGCGGCGCCGGCGATGTCCTCCGGGCGGCCCCAGCGACCGAGCGGCGTGCCCGCCGCGACCCGTTCGTAGAAGCCTCGATCGACGCCCGTGCCGTACGCGGTCTCGACCCAACCGGGGCACAGCACGTTGACGCGGACGTCGGGCGCGACCGAGCGCGCGAACGACTTCGAGAAGCCGAGGATCCCGCCCTTGACCGCGGCGAATAGCTCGGGGTTGTCACCCGCCATGCCGTCGATCGTGGCGTGATCCCAGCCGATGTTGAGGATCGAGCCGCCGGGCCGCATCCGCTCAGCGACGAGCCGGGAGCAGCGAATCGTCGCCTTCAGGTCGACGTCGACCAGCACCTCGAGCTTGCGCTCGTCCGGCCACGATCTCGCCTCGCCGGTGAGCACGTCGGCGCCGGCGTTGTTGACCCAGACGTCGACGTGCCCGAGCGCGGCAAACGCCTGATGGACGATCGACGCGCACCCCTCCGACGTGCCGAGGTCGGCTTGTAGGAGCGGATGGGCATCGGGGCCGCCGAGCTCGGTGGCCAATGTCTTCGCAGCCTCCGCAGACCGACAGAAGCCGATGCCGACGCGCGCCCCGCCGGCGGCGAACGCGATGGCGATCGCTCTCCCGATCCCGGAGCTGGCTCCGGTGACGACGGTGCGCAGACCGGTGAGCGGCAGCTCTCCGGTCTGCGCGATCAACTGCTTCCCCCGTTAGCCCTCGGCGCCGCCGGCGAACGGGTGACGCGCGGCCGGCGTGTCCGCGAGCACCTTGTCGACGCTCGGCTCGCCGCCCAGGGCGCGAGCGATCGACGTCTTCACGGCGTCGTAGTTCCAGTCGTAGATCTTCTTGTCGTCCTCGGCCTCCCAGTGGATGAACACGCTGACGATGATGCAAAGGTCGTCGACCTGGTCTTTGGGGATGACGCCTTCGGCGACCGAGTCGACAACGGCGCGGGAGACCGCGGCCTGCGCTGGGCCGAACAGCTGGACGGCCTGCTTGGCGCCCTTGATCGTCACCTTATTGCTGAGAACCGTGTCCGGTTTCGCCGGCAAGTTGGGGGTGACCACGGCGAGCAAGTTGGTGTGACCTTCGGACTCGTTGACAAAGGCATGAGCGAATGCCTCGCCGACCGGTCCACTCTTTGACCCGAGGATCAGGTCGATGTGGGCGACCTCGTTACCTTCGCCAACCAGAGCCTCGCCGGTTGCCAGGGTGATGGCCATGAAGTGAGTCTCCTCTCTCCTATCGTATGGTGACGCGAGTGGACGCAACCCTAGCTCACTCCAGACTGAGCCGGGATCTACTCGCACATCAAGTTGAACTTGTCTGCGTGCTCGAGGTGTCCGCGCCCAAGCCGGGCAACATCACACCGGGGCACGACTTCGCCGACACGACCTATGCCGACATGGTGCGCTCGGCGATCGTGCTCGGGCCGTCCTTCTCGCACCGGCGCGCGCGCGCGCGAGGCGTCGGCGCATTGATCGCGGACGGCGTTCGCGCGACCGCGCGAGTCACCGATGCCAACACGAATCTGGGCATCGTGCTGCTGCTCGCGCCGCTGGTGCGGGCCGAGGCGACCCGGCGAGCGGACGAATCGCTCCGCTCCGCGACCGAGCGAACCCTGGGCCAACTCGACGTCGACGATGCTGTCGCCGCTTTTGCCGCGATCGTTCAGGCTCATCCGGGTGGGCTCGGCGAAGCGCCTGAGCACGATGTCAGGGCTCCGGCGCGCGTCTCCCTACGCGACGCGATGGCCGCCGCCGCGCACCGCGACAACATCGCCTCTGAGTACGCGACCGGTTACGCGATCGTGTTCGATACCGGTCTGCCGTTGCTGACCGACGCGCTCGCGGCCGGCGCGCGGACGCTCGACGCGATCGTGTCACTGCACGTGGGTCTGCTCGCCTCGCACCGTGACACGCTGATCGAGCGCAAGGCCGGCGCCGCGGCGGCGAAGGCCGTGACCGCGGCGGCGCGGGAGGTGCGCGCCGGGGTGCTCACGCTCGAGGAGTTCGACGCGTCGCTGCGCGGGCCCGACCACCGCCTGAACCCCGGCACGACCGCCGACCTGGTGGCGGCCACACTGCTGGTGGCGCTGCTGACCGGGGTGGCGCTCCCGTGAGGGTGCTCGTCGTTGCCGTCAGTGCTCGGATGGTGGCTCAGCTGGCGGTGGCCGACGGTTACGAGGTCATCGCGCTCGACCGCTTCGGCGATGTCGACCTGCGCGCACTGGCGCCCGGGGCGACGGCGCCGAGCAGCG
This sequence comes from uncultured Solirubrobacterales bacterium, assembly GCA_963701945.1. Classification (GTDB taxonomy): domain Bacteria; phylum Actinomycetota; class Thermoleophilia; order Solirubrobacterales; family Solirubrobacteraceae; genus Palsa-465. The sequence goes on from CAVPBV010000015.1 coordinate 92,560, forward strand.
ACGCGCTGGCGGCGCTCGCGGACGAGTTCGAGGCGGACGCGGTCGTGTACGGCGCCGGGTTCGAGAACCGGCCCGACCTCGTGGCGCGGCTGGCCGAGGGCCGGGAGTTGCTCGGAACGCCGGCCGAATCACTCGCGCCGGTGCGCGACCCGTGGGCGGTCGCAGCGGCCGCGAGCGCCGCCGGCGCACGCGCCCCTGAGACGCGATCGGTTCACGAGCTGCCGGAGGCGGCCGCCGCGCGGCGCGCGGAATGGCTGCGGAAGCCGCTCCGGAGTGGGGGTGGGCGTGGGGTCCGCGCGTGGGCCGGTGGGCGCCTGGCGCCGACGGAGATCCTCCAGCGCCGGATCGACGGACTGTCGTGCTCGGCGGCGGCCGTCGGCGATGGCCGCCGGGCCGTCGTGCTCGGCGTCACCGAACAGCTTCATCGCCGGCCGGGCTTCGGCTGGATGGGCAACGTGACTCCTCCGCGTCTGCCCGACGGGGAGGTCGCCGAGCTTGACGGTCAGCTGCGCGCGGTGTGCGATGAGGTCACGGCGCGGTTCGGGGTGCGTGGCGCGTTCGGCGTCGACGCCATGTGGGACGGCCGCCACGCGTGGGTGCTCGAGGTGAACCCCCGACCGCCGGGCTCGCTCGAGTTGTTCGGCCCCGGATGCTTCGACGCGCACGTACGTGGGGCTAGGGGCATTGGCCTTCCGACCGCCGGCACGCCCCCGGAGACGCGGTGTGCGAAGGTGAAGCTCGTGCTGTTCGCAGACCGCGACGTTCGCGCACCCGATCCCGGCTGGTGGCCGGCGGGGCTCGTTCGCGACATCCCGTGCGGCGGCGAGACGATCAGGCGGGGCGCGCCCGTATGCACACTGATTTCTGTTCACGGCGGCGTGCCGGAGCTCGCCGAGCTCGGAGCCGGTCTCCTGTCGACGCTTCCAGACGCCGTGCTCGTCCGTGGCTGAGCTCGGCCCGGTCACCTGCGCCGGGTGTGGGCTCTTGTGCGATGACGTGACGGTCGAGGCCGCCGGCGACCGAGTGCGTCTGTCACCCGAGTGCCGCCTGGGCGCCGACTGGTTCTCGGAGCGTCTGCGTTCAGACGACGGCGCGCCAGCCACGATCAGCGGCGAGGCGGTCGACGTCGATACCGCGCTGAGCCGCGCCGCCGAGCTTCTGCGCGCCGCCCGCCGCCCGCTCGTGCACGGCTTCGACGACGCCACCGTCGAGGATGCGCGCGCCGCCGTGGCGTTGGCCGACCGGCTGGGCGCGCTCGTTACCACCGGGCCCGTGGCCCGCCGCTGGCCCGGCGCGCCGGCGGTGCCGCTGCGGGGTGTGTCGACGGCCACGCTCGGCGAGATTCGCGATCGCTCGCGGGTGGTCGTGATCTGGCGCGAGGACCCCGAGGTCTCCCATCCGCGACTGCTCGACCGCCTCGGGTTCGGCGGAGCACGGCCCGAGGGTGGCGACCGCTCGCTCGTCGTCGTCGACCACCTCGACACCTACACCGTTCAGCGGGCCGACCTGCATCTCAGCTGGCCGCGCGAACTGGACCTGGAGGCACTGACGCGCCTGCACGTAATGCAGCGAGGCCTCCCGGTCCCGCCCGACGAACTGACCGCGCAGCTCAGCGGGCTGATCGACCGCCTGCGCGAGGTTCCTCACGCGACGTTCGTGTACGGGACGGGCCTGGCCGCCGCCGCCGGCGGCCAGCGGCGCGCGCTCGCGCTGCATGAGTTGGTGCGGGCACTGTGCCACGAGCGCCACGTGGTCACGCTCGAATTGCCGCTGGCATCGGGGACGAGAGGCGCGGACGACGTGCTGGCCTGGCAAACGGGGTACGCCGGGGCGGTTGACCTCGCCAGCGGCCATCCCGACCTGGTCACCGCGACGCGGCCGCTGGCTGCCGGCGAGGGCGTCGACGTGTCGCTCGGTGTCGAGGCCACGTCGGCGAGGCCGGCGGCCGGCACGACGGAGATAGCGCTCTGCAGCGCGCCGCCGGGGCCGGATGTGGAGGTGTCGATCCGAACCGCGGCCGCGGGCGTGGCCGTTGCCGGAACCGCGCACCGGCTCGACGGGGTCCCGCTCGCGCTGCAGGCGCCGCTCCCGGGCGACGCGCCGACCGCGGCCACGCTCCTGAGGCGGCTGCTCGCGGAGATCGATACGTGACCGAGATCCGGATCAGCGGCGGCGCCGTCCACGACCCGGCCAACGACGTCGACGGAGATGTGCGCGACGTGTGTCTCCGGGACGGGAAGGTGGTCGACGACGTCGGCCCGGACGCGCGCCGGATCGACGCACGTGGGATGGTGGTGATGCCCGGTGGCGTCGACATCCACGCCCACATCGCGGGTCCGAAGGTGAACGCCGCGCGCAAGGTCTCCCCTGAGGACCGCCGCGACGATCCCCTCGACCGGACCGAGATCCTCCGCTCCGGTAGCGGCGGTCTGGTTCCCTCGACGTTCGCCACCGGCTACCGCTACTCGCTGCTCGGCTACACCACGGTCGTGGAGGCGGCGGCCCCGCCGCTGGCGGCGCGCCACGTGCTCTCCGAGTTGCGGGACACGCCGATGATCGACAAGGCGTTCCTGATCCTGATGGGCAACAACCAGGTGCTGTTCGAGCTGATCCGGGCGTCGCGCGGGGCGGCCGGGGCGGGGGACCGGATCAGGGACGCGATTGCGTGGTGGCTCGACGCCACCGGAGGCTACGGAGTCAAGCTCGTCAACCCGGGCGGGGTTGAGCTCTGGAAGCAGAACAACGGCCAGATCGAGTCGCTCGACGACGAGGTGGCGGGCTTCGGGGTCACTCCGCGCCAGGTGCTCGAGGCGATCGGCGGCGCCGTCGACGAGCTCCGGCTGCCACACCCCGTGCACATCCACGCCAACAATCTCGGCGTTTCCGGCAACGCCGACACCACGCTCGACACGATGCGAACGCTGTCGGGGCGCCAGGCGCACTTCGCGCACGTGCAGTTCCACAGCTACGGCGGCAAGCCCGGCGGCCTGCCGCGCTCCCGCGCGCCCGAGCTGATCGAGTACCTGGGCGATCATCCCGAGATCACGGCCGACGTGGGCCAGGTGATGTTCGGGCCGGCGATGACGATGACCGCCGACGCTCACGTCTCGGCGGTGCTCCGCGACCTCGACGGCGGCAAGTGGCTCAACCACGACACCGAGGTGGAGACCGGCTGCGGGATCGTGCCCTACACCTACCGGGCGGGCAACTACGTCCATGCCCTCCAGTGGGGGATCGGACTCGAGCTGTTTCTGCTCGGCAAGGACCCGTGGCAGGTGATGCTGTCGACCGACCATCCGAACGGCGGCTCGTTCCTGTCCTATCCGAAGCTGATCCGGCTATTGATGGACCGCGCCTTCCGGGAGGACCAGGTGCGCCGCGCCAACCAGAAGGCGATCCGTCGCACCGCGCTGCTCGACGGGCTCGACCGCGAGTACACGCTGAACGAGATCGCGATCATCACGCGCGCGGCTCCCGCGCGCCGCCTCGGCCTGACCGACAAGGGCCACCTCGGGGTCGGCGCCGACGCCGACGTGACGATCTACCACGATCGCGCCGACCGCGAGGACATGTTCGCCACGCCTCGCTACGTGATCAAGGACGGCGAGGTCGCGGTCGAGGAGGGCGAGCTGCGATACACCGACGACGGGGTGCTGCTGTCGAGCCGTGCCGGCTTCGACGCCGAGGTGATCCGCGTGCTCGAGCCGCTGTTCGGCGAGCGCTACACGGTGGCGTTCGAGCACTACCCCGTTCGCGATCCGGGCCTGCGCGAGCCGGCGCAGGTGGTGGAGGCCGGGGCTTCATGACCGGCTTCACGCTCGGCGCCACCGAGGTCGCCGACACGTTCGCCGAGGCCTTCCCGATGCGCTATGCGCGGGCCGTGATCACGGCCGCCACCGACGCGTGGGCGCTCGAGGCGGCCCGCTCGATGACCGGCTTTGCCACGTCGGTGATCGGCTGCAAGTGCGAGGCGTCGATTGAACGGGTCCTCCACGCGGGCGAGACGCCGGACGGCCGGCCGGGAATCGCCGTGCTGCTGTTCGCGATGGACCGCGAGGGCGTCGGCAAGCGGATCGTCGAGCGCGTCGGCCAGAGCGTGATGACCTGCCCGACGACTGCGTGCTTCGACGGACTTCCGGATGCCGAGCGGACGGCGCCACTCGGGGGGACCCTCCGCTACTTCGGCGACGGCTTCCAGGCGAGCAAGGTGATCGCGGGTCAGCGCTTCTGGCGCATCCCGGTGATGGAGGGCGAGTTCCTCGTGTCCGAGTCCATCGGGATCGGTCGGGGTGTCGGAGGCGGGAACGTCGTGATCGGCGCTGCCGATGACGACGCCGCGCTCGCGGCCGCGGAGGCGGCGGCCGACGCGATGCGCGGCGAGGGCATCGCGTTGCCGTTCCCCGGCGGGATCGTCCGGAGCGGCAGCAAGGTTGGTTCGCTCACCTCGAAGTCGATGCCCGCTTCGACTAACCACCAGATGGCTCCGACGCTGCGCGCGCAGATCGACGACACGCTGGTCCCGGATGGCGTCGGCGCGCTGTTCGAGATCGTGATCGACGGCGTGTCCGAGGAGGCCGTGCGCGAGGCGATGCGCCGCGGTCTTCACGCCGCCGCCGGCGCCGGCGCGACGAACGTCACCGCCGCCAACTTCGGCGGCAAGCTCGGCGAATTCCACTTCCCGCTCACCGACCTGCGAGACCCGCCGTGACGCCAACCCTCACTCTCCGGACGCCACCGCCGGTCCGGGTCAGAGCCACCGGGCTGATGCCCGAGCGGCTGCGCGGGCTGCACGATTCCGCGATCGCGCGACTGACGGTGCGCTGCGGCACCGAGACGGTGGCCGTGGGTGACCTGTTCGAGGTATCCGGCGCCGGCGTCGAGGAGGACGAGGTCGTCCTGTCCGGCGACCTGCGCCGGTTCGACGGGATCGGCGCTGGGATGTCGGGAGGCCGCCTCGTGGTCGACGGACCGTGCGGTGATGATCTGGGTGCCCGCATGAGCGGCGGCGAGATCGTCGTGCGCGGGTTTACCGGCTCGTGGGCTGGGGCGGAGATGCGCGGAGGGTTGCTGCGCATCGAGGGCGACGCCGGTCACCGGGTCGGCGGCGCCTATCCGGGCGCCCGCGCGGGCATGAGCGGCGGCGAGATCGTCGTGTCGGGCGACGCCGGCGAGGAGGTCGGAGCCGGCATGCGGCGCGGCCTGGTCGTGGTCGCCGGTCACACCGCAGCCGGCGCGGGGGTGCGCATGCTGGCGGGCACGGTGATCGCGCTGCGTGGCATCGGCCCGGAGGCCGGGCTCGGCAACAAGCGCGGCAGTCTCGTCTCGGGGAGGGCGGTGGAGGTGCTGCCGACGTATGCCTTCGCCACTCGATTTAGCCCGCCCGCCCTGGGGTTGCAGCTGCTCCGGGTGCGCGCCCTCGGCCTGAGGTTCGACGACGCGCTGCTCCGCGGGGCGTGGGCGAGGTGGTCCGGGGACCGGACCGAGCTGGGCCGGGGGGAGATCCTGATCTTCGACGACGAGGAGGTGGGGCAGTGAGCCTGTCGATGAACGAACGCGCCGCGACGCTCGTGGACGCGATGGCGGCCGACGCGGATGCGCTGGGGGTCGACGTTCGGGCGCTCGACTGCGGCGCGCGCGTCGTCGACTGCGGCGCGCAGGCCCGCGGCGGAATTCAGGCCGGGCTTGGTTTCGCGGCGGCGTGCATGGGCGGGCTCGGCCGGATCGACCCGGTCCCGGTGGTCGTCGGTGACCGAACGTGGCCGGGGGTAGGCGTCACGGTCGACGCACCCGCGGCCGCGTGCCTGGCCGCGCAGTACGCCGGCTGGAAGCTCGAGGACGGGGACTTCTTCGCGATGGCGAGCGGCCCGGGGCGCGCGCTGGCGCGAGCCGAGGACCTGTTCGAGGAGCTGGCCTGGCGCGAGCAGGCGTCGCGAGCCGTGCTTTGCTTGGAGACGCGCCAGGATCCGCCGGGTTCGGTCGTGGCAAGGGTTGCGGAGCGCTGCGGCGTCGAGGCGTCCGCGGTCACGTTCCTGGTCGCGCCCACGGCCTCGATCTGCGGCTCGGTCCAGATCTCCGCGCGCGTGGTCGAGACCGCGCTGCACAAGCTGCACGAACTCGGCGTCGACCCGGCCCGGATTCGCAACGGTTGGGGTTGCTGCCCGATCGCTCCCGTGGCCAAGAGCGACCCGGCGGCGATCGGCCGGACCAACGACGCAGTGCTTTACGGCGGCACCGTTCACCTGTGGATTGAGGGCGGCGACGACGAGGTCGCCGAGCTCGCCGGAAGGCTGCCCTCGTCGGCCTCGGACGCGTTCGGCACTCCGTTCGGGGAGCTGCTCGAGGCTGCCGACTGGAATTTCTACGACGTCGACCCGATGCTTTTCAGCCCCGCCGCGGTCACCCTGACCAGCACCGAGTCGGGGCGGGCGCACCATGGCGGTGGGCTCGCGCCCGAGGTGCTGGAGCGCTCGTTCGCCCAGTGACTCCGAGGTTGCGAGTCGGGGTGCTTGGCGCGAGCGGCTCGTGGCACTCGCGGGGACTGATCGCGGCGCTCGCCGGTCGTGGTCACGACGTGCTGTCGATCCCCGCGACGCGCCTGCAGTCCGTCGTCGACGGCGACGGTGAGGTACACGTCCTCGGGCCCGACGGCGACGCGCTCGATGCGCTCGACCTGTTGATCGTGCGGGGGCTTCCGCGCGGTTCGCTCGAGCAGGTGATCTTCCGCATGGACGTGCTGCACGTCCTCACCGAGCAGGGGGTCCGGTGCGTCAATCATCCGCGCGCGATCGAGCGGACGATCGACAAGTCGTGGGCGGGCGCGGCGCTCTCGCTCGCCGGCGTACCCACGCCGCCAACCGTCGTGTGCGAGCGATACGACGACGCGATGGAGGCGTTCGGGGCGCTGGGCGGCGACGTCGTCGTCAAGCCGCTGTTCGGCGCGATGGGCAACGGGATCGTGCGGGTCGAGGACCGCGACGTCGCGCACCGGGTGTTCCGCGCGCTGGAGCTCGAGCGGACGGTCTACTACGTCCAGCAAACGCTTCCGCCCGCGGGCCGGCGGAACCTGCGCGTGCTCGTCGTCGCCGGCGAGGTGGCCGGTGCGATGGAACGGGTCACAGACTCGTGGCGGGCCAACATCGCGCGCGGCGCTCGTCCCCGGGCGGTCACCCTCAGCGAGGACGAGCGCGGCCTGGCGCTGGCCGCGGCGGCTGCACTGGAGGTGGACGTGGCCGGCGTCGATCTGCTGGTCGCGCTCGACGGCACCGGCGTCGTTCTCGAGGTGAACGGGATCCCCGGCTGGCAGGCGCTGCAGTCCGTGTGTGAGGAGGACCTGACCGCGCGGGTGGTTGCGGCGTGCGAGGCGCTGGTCACGGCGTGATCTCATCCAGCGTGCACGCCGGCGCGTGCGAGGCGCTTGTCACGGCATGACCTCATCGAGCGTGCACGCCCGGGGGCGTGCGAGGCGCTGGTCACAGCGTGATCCGGCCGTCGTGCAGGGCGGTCGCCACGAGTGCGCCCGCGGCCCCGGCTGACCCGAGCGCCCGCAGGTCTGCGTCGTCGCGGACGCCGCCGCCGGCGTAGATCGCGACGCCGGGCAAGGCGTTTGCGAGGTCGGCGACCGCGTCCAGGGGCGGGCCGGCACCGCTGCCGACGCGGGCGAGGTCGATCACGAGGAGCTCGTGCACGTTTAAGGCTCGCGCGAGGGGCGCGGCCGCGGTCGGTTCACGGCGTGCGAGCTGCGGGTCGCGCGAGATCAGCCGCCCGTCGCGCAGGTCGACGCTGAGCACCACCGGCGGCGTCGCGGACGGCTCGACCGGCGCTCCCGGCTCGAGCGACTCGGTGCCGAGGACGTTCCGCGCCACGCCGGCGCGGTGGAGCGCCGCCGCACGCTCGGATGTGGTGGCGCCGGCATCGACCCACGGCTCCGCCTCGGCGGCCACCGCCGCCAGGGTCGCCTCGTCGACCTTGGCCCCGCCGAGCGCGTCGAGATCGGCGACGTACAGGGTGCTGGTGCGGCAGATCGCACACAGCGCCCGCGCCACCGCAACCGGCTCGCACCCGTCGACGAGCGCGCTGCTCAGCGGCGCGTACTCGTCGCGTCGGCCGCGCCGAGCGTGCACCACGACGCCGCCCTTGAGGTCGATGACCGGAACGATCTTCACCGTGGCACCTGATCTACCAGGATCGACTGTTCCCTTGTCGACCGACAGTCTCGGCGCAAGGCTCGCGGCGGCGGTCGAGATCGAGCTGAGCGACGAGGACGTGGCGGCGCTGGATCAGGCGGTTCCCGCCGGCTCGGCCGTCTAGCTATAGCTAGTGTGCGGGGGGCGATGCGCTCCCCGCTCCAGCCGTCGGTGGCCATCGGACTCGACATCGGTGGCGCCAACACCAAGGCCGCGGTCGTCGACGGTGACGAACCGGTCCGTATCGCTTCCGAGCCGTTCGAGGTATGGCGCCGGCCGGACGCGCTGGCCGGCGCGGTCGCATCGGTCGTCGGGCGGCTCGGGGTGGAGGGCGCCGCGGTCGCCCTGACCACGACCGCCGAGCTCGTCGATGCGTTCGGGAGCAAGCGCGAGGGCGTGCTCCACGTGCTCGAGGCCGCGCGTCAAGCGCTGCCGGGGCGCCGGCTGCGTGTGCTGACGACCGCCGGCGAGCTCATCGGACTCGAGGAGGCGCAGGCCGCGCCGCTGCGGTGCGCGGCTGCCAACTGGATGGCTACGGCCTTGTTGATCGCTCGCTCGATGCCCGACGCGATCCTGGTCGACTGCGGCGGCACGACGACGGACGTGATCCCGATAGTGGGTGGCGAGGTCGTCGTGCGGGGACGGACCGATGTCGAGCGGCTGCTGTCCGGTGAGCTCGTCTACACCGGCGCGCTCCGAACCAACGTCGCGGCGATCGTCTCGCATGTCCCGATCGGCGGTCGGCCCTGCCCGGTGTCGTCCGAGCTGTTCGCGATTAGCGCCGACGCGCATCTGCTGCGCGGCAGCCTGACCCCCGAGGAGTGCACGTGCACGTTTCCCGACGGTCGCGGCGCCTCGCTCGCCGAGGCGCGGGCGCGGCTCGCGCGCGTAGTGTGCGCCGACCCCGAGCAGCTTGCGGACGGTGACCTCGAGGCGATCGCGGCCACGGTCGAGGAGGCGCAGACCGCGGCGATTGCCGGCGCGCTTGAGCGGGTCGCTTCCCGAGTGAGAGCAGACGTGCCTGCTGTCACAGTCGGCGTGGGCGAGTTCCTGGCCCGCTCGGCGGCGGAGCGCTGCGGCCTGGCGGTCCATCCGGATGCCGCTTCGCCGCTTGCCGGCGAGGCCGGCGAGGTCGCGGCCGCGGTCGCGCTTTCGGTCCTCGGCCGTGGGTGAGCGCGGGCCGCTGGTGGTCAAGGTCGGTGGCGGTTTGCTGAGCGCCGAGGGCCTGGATGGACTGCGACGAGGGTGTGCCGAGGTGCTGGAGCTCGCCCGCGACCGGCCTGTGCTGGTCGTGCCGGGAGGCGGCCCGTTTGCCGACGCCGTGCGCGCACTCGACGCGCAAGTAGGCCTGGGAGCCGACGTCGCGCACGTGCTTGCGTTGCGCGCGATGGATCAGCTCGGCGTTCTGCTGGCGCCGATGCTCCCGGACGCGGAGCCGATCGTGCGCTTGGTGGCGCCTCGCGCGCTGGGTCTACTCGCGGTGGCGCTCGCATTCGCGGGCCGACCCGGGGTGCCCGAGTCATGGGAGGTGACGAGCGACTCGCTCGCGGTGCTCGCGGCCGGCGCGATCGGGGCCGAGGAGGCGATCCTGCTCAAGCCGGTCGACGGCGGGGCGGTGGACGCGTACCTCCCCGAGGCCGTCCGTCGCACAGGGGTCGCGGTGACGGTGCGAGCCCCGGACGGCCTCGGGGCCCGCATCACCCCTGGCTAACGATCGGAGTTTGGCGATGCGGTTGACACATACGTGACCTCAGCGCCAAAGTCCGGACCTCAGCCACGGCGTCCGCGACAAGTTCGAGCGCGATCTCGGACGAACGGTCGCCGCCGCGGCAGACGGCAGAGCGGACGCCGACGATGTCGGCGTCGGTGCGCCGCAGGTCGCCGAGGCGCAGTTGCCCGGCGACGCCGAAGGTCCCGCCGGCCGCCCGCGTACGCGCCACGAACCCGGTCAGCTCGGCCTCCGACAGCCACCCGTAGAGGCCGCGTCCATCCTTGACGAACGTGTCGACGAGCGCCCCGGCGATCCCCGTCCGCTCGACCACCAAAGGCAGCCAGGCGGGTGACAGCGCCGGCGGATCGAGCGCGCCGGCGTCCGCGTACGCGACGGCGATCACGCCGACCTGATCGCCGACAGCGTCAAGCACAGCGCTCATCACGGCCACCGCGCCGTCGACCTCGCACACGCCCCGCAGCCCCACCTTTACGAACTGCGCCCCGCACGCCACCGCGCCACGCGCGGCGAGGGCCGCGGTGTGCGGAAGCGCCGGCAGGTCACCGAGCGCCACGCTCACCGGGGCGGCGCCACCGACCGCCGCCACCACCTCCGACACGACCCGCGGCGACGGAGCACCGAGCGCACCCTCCCTCGGATCCTTGACGTCGACGATGTCGGCTCCGCCGGCGACGGCGCGCCGCGCCTCCTCCGCCGAGACCACGCTGACGAGCAACCTCACGCGCCCGCCACCGCCGCGCCTCGACGGTCGAAGTCGACCACGCGGACGTCGACGTCCGGACCCACCGCCCCGCGCAGCCCATCCGCCACATCGAAAGCGCGCTCATCGCTCTCGACGATCCCGTACACGGTCGGACCCCACGAGCTCTGCCCAACGGCCACGACCCCGAGCGCGTGCAGCGCCTCGACGACCGGCGCGGCCTGCGGATGGAAAACGCCGCCCTGCTGCGAGGAGAACATCGACCCGATCTCGCGCTGGATCTCGGTGAGCGCGGCGCCGAACTCGTCGATGTCCTCGGTAACGAGCCCCGGGAGCAGCGCGGTCAACACCAAGCGCGACACCCGCGGCTCGATGGCGGTCCCGTCCGCTCGCAGCAAACTGAAAAATCTCTCCTCAGCATTCCCAGACAGACCCTCGACCCCGAGGGGGAGAGCGAGCACGCACCGCCAGCGCTCTGGGATCGGGTGCCGAGCCACCAGCGGGCTGAGCCAGCCGCCGCGCAGCACGCCGGCCTCGACCACGAGGCCCGGGGCGGCGAAGGTCCAGGCGCCCACGCTTGAGCGCTCTCCACGACCGGTGGCGTGCGCGAGCTCAATCGGCCCGGCGACGACGCCCGCGAGCTCGGCCACTCCGCGCGCGATCGCGAGGCCGAGCTTCGTGCCGGAACCGAGTCCGGCGTGCGGCGGAATCGCCTCGCGTACATCGACCTGAACGCCCCGCTGATAGCCGAACGCCTCGCGGGCCCGGCCGGCGAACGTGGCAGCGCGATCGGCCTGCGGTCCGTGTGCGACGACCTCCTCGCTGGGCCAGTCGCTGACCGCCACGACCACCCGCGGAGACTCGACGCCGACCCCGACGCCTCCGAACCGCCGCGACCCGATCCCGGCCGGATCGAGCATTCCGAAGTGCAGCCGCGCCGGCGCGGTGACCACGATCTCGGTCACGTCCGCTCGGCGACGTACCGCCGCACGTAGTCCATCGCCTCTCGCTCGCGTGAGCCGGCCGTCTTGTCGACGAGCTCCTGGAGGCGCTCGAGCTCGGCCCGAACGTGCTCGGCACCCAGCCACCGCAGCCGTGAGGCGAGGATCGATGCCTCGACGGCGGCGTGCCGGGCGCGGCAGAGGCCTAGTGGTTCTCGCCCACCCGTACCGGACGCCACCACCCGAGCGCACACCCGCGAGCGCGACAGTTCGCCCAAAGCGGGCGTGATCTCCGTGACCACGACCTCGTGCCACGACAAAACGTCCTCGATAACCGAGCCGTCGATCGCGGTGGCGGCGCGCATCGCCGGGCGCGGATGGCCGAGCGCCGCTTCCACGAACAGGAGCACATCGTCGGTGAGATGGACGACCGCCTCGCCGTGGGCGCGGAGGTTCCGCAGCGTGCGCGTGGCGTCGAACGGCCAGAACACGAGCTCCGACTCGCCCCAGCGCACCCCCATCGCCCCGCAGTTGACCGCACCGTCGCTCCCAGTTGTCGTAACGACGGTCTCGATCAGAGGCGTAATCGGCGGCGACGCCTCAGGATCAGCCGACAAGGCTGAAGAACTCCTGTCGCGTGCGCGCGTCCGTGCGCAGCGAGCCGCGCAGGGCGGAGGTGACCGTACGCGCGCCCGGCTTGCGGACGCCGCGAATCGTCATGCACATGTGCTCGGCGCTGAGCACGACGCCGACGCCCCTCGGGGTGAGTTCCTGCTCGAGCCAATCCGCGATCTGCACGGTCATGCGCTCCTGCAGCTGTAGATCCCGGGCGAAGAACTCGACCACGCGCGCGAGCTTCGACAGCCCGATGATGCTGTCTCCCGGCAGGTACGCGACGTGCGCGACGCCATGGAACGGCAGCAGGTGGTGCATGCACAGCGTCTGGAACGAGATGTCGCGGACCAGCACGAGCTCGTCGTAGCCCTCGTTGGGAAAGACGGTCGCCCCGAACTCGGCCGGCGTGAGGAGCTCTGCGAACGAGGCGGCGACCCGGCGCGGCGTGTCGAGCAGATCGGGTGCGTCGGCGTCGGCACCGATCGCGCGCAACAGGTCCCGGGTGGCTCGCTCTGCCGCGGCGAGGTCGAGCTTCGAGGCGTCGACGACGCGTCCGGGCGTCGCCGGAGCAACACCTCTGAGGTCGCCGTCTTCGCGCGTCATCGAGCCAGCGTAACGCTCAGCCGCGTCGCGAGCTCGACAGGTACGCGGACGCCGTAGCCAGCCCGGCCCTAACCGGGTCGACAATCTCACTGTCCAGGTGGGCAAACTTCACTACCCGATCGGTCAGTGTCGCCGGCGTGATCGCGTTCGCCGGTGCGTGCACGTTGGGAGACGATTTCAGTGACTTGCACTCGATGTGTAAGATGCGACCGGACCGTTGAACTCTAAAGAGAGGGAGAGGCATATGACCTGGACCAAGCCGAAGTTTGAGTTCATCGAGATGTGCTCGGAAGTCACTTCCTACCTCTACCACCGGTAGGACCGTGAAGCTCGCGTGGCCTCCGGCTAGCGCCTGAGGCTGCGCACCGCTTCGCGTCAAGCGTGCGCGCCCGGGTCCTCGGATCGGCCGCCGGAGGGGGCTTTCCACAGTGGAACTGCCGCTGTTCGACGTGTGAGGCCGCGCGCGGAGGTGTCCGAGCGCAGCCGCGTTCGCAATCGTCGCTTGCGATCCGGGGACGCGACGGCCCGTGGTTTCTCGTCAACGCCTCGCCGGACGCACGCCAGCAACTCGAGGCGATCCCGGACCCGGTTGTCGATGGCGTCCGCTCAGCGCCGGTCGGGGGTGTCCTTCTGACCGACGCGGAGATCGACCACACGGCGGGGCTTCTGCTCTTGCGCGAGTCGGCGACGCCGGTGCGCGTGTACGGCGAGACCGGCGTTGAGGTGGCGCTCCGTGAGGGTTACCCGGTGCTGTCGATGCTCGAGCGTTATTGCGGTCTGGAGTGGCACACGCTCGAGCCCGAGCGTGAGCAGCCCATCGACGGCTCGAGCCTCACGGTCGAGCCGTTCGCGGTCGGCGGTGACGCACCGCGTTACCTCGATGGATCGGGCGTCGAGCTCGAGGCGAGCGGGTTCGTGTTGCGCGACCGCGCCGGCGGCGGCGTCCTCACCTACGTGCCCGGCCTGGCCCGGCTCGACGACGACGTGCTCGGCCGGTTCGCCGCCAGCGATCTCGTACTCGTCGACGGCACGTTCTGGCGCGATGACGAACTCGCTCTGCTCGGGATCTCGACTCGGAGCGCACGTGACATGGGACATCAGCCGCTTTCGGGACCCGGCGGGACGCTCGAGGCGCTCGCGCGGCTGGAGCGACCGCGCAAGGTGCTCGTCCACATCAACAACACCAACCCGATCCTGCTCGAGGACTCACCCGAGCGCGCGGCGGTCCTGCGCGCCGGGGTCGAAGTTGCTTACGATGGACTTGAGGTCGAGCTGTGACTGAAGAGTTCATCGCCGAGCTGCGAGCCCAGGGGACGCGTTACCACAACCTGCATCCCTTCCATCGCCGCATGGACGGCGGCGAGTTGACGCGCGACGAACTCCAGCGTTGGGTCGCGAACCGCTTCTACTACCAGAAGTGCATTCCGCTCAAGGACGCCGCGATCATGTCCAACTGCCCGGAGGTTGGGGTGCGACGCGTGTGGATCTCTCGCATCACCGACCACGACGGAACGACCGAGGGGACCGGCGGTATCGAGTCGTGGCTGCGACTCGGCGAGGCGCTCGGGGTCTCGCGTGACGAGCTCGAGTCCGAGCAAGGCGTACTGCCCGGGGTTCGCTACGCGGTCGACGCCTACGTGAACTTCGCGCGGCAGAAGCCGTGGATCGAGGCGGTCGCGTCTTCGCTGACCGAGCTGTTCGGCCCGGCCGCGATCCGCGTGCGGCTCGAGGCGCTCGAGCGTCACTACGACTGGATCGATCCGGCAGGGCTCGAGTACTTCCGCACGCGGCTGGTGAAGGCACCCCGCGACGCGGACTACGCACTCGAGCTCGTCGTCGATCGCTGCCGCACGCGGGAGCAGAAGGATGCGGCGGTGGCGGCTTTGCGATTTAAGACCGAGGTGCTGTGGGCGCAGCTGGACGCCATCGAGCGCGGCGATACCCAGCCCCGGGGGGAGGGTGTGTGACCCGGCCGCGTCTCGTCACCGGCGCGCGGCTCCGCTATGACGAGGTGCGGGAGGAGCACCTATTGCTCGTCCCCGAGGGGGCCGTGCTCCTGAATCCGACTGCGGCGGAGGTACTCGAGCTGTGCGACGGAGAGCGCTCGGTCGACGACATCGTCGGGGTTTTGTCTGCGCGCTACGAGGGAGCGGATCTCGGTGACGACGTTCGCGAGTTGGTGGATGGGATGGCCGACAGAGGGCTCCTGGTAGATGCCGCCACCGCCTAGGCCCTACTCACTCATCGCCGAGCTGTCTTACCAGTGCCCGTTGCACTGCCCGTACTGCTCGAATCCGGTCGACATCGGTGGTGATAAGTACCGTCACGAGCTCGATACTGAAGACTGGATTCGCGCGTTCGGCCAGGCGCGCGGGCTGGGTGTGCTCCAGCTCGCGCTGACGGGCGGCGAGCCGATGCTGCGTCGCGATCTGGTGGCGCTGTGCTGTGGAGCGCGGGACGCGGGTCTGTACTCATCGCTGATCACCGCCGGCACGCTGTTCACGCGCGAGCGCGCGCGAGAGCTGAAGGACGCCGGGCTCGATCACGTGCAGATCTCGTTCCAGAGCCCGATTGCCGAGGAGAACGACCGCATCGCCGGCAACCGGTCGTTCGAGAAGAAAATCGCGGCGGCGCGCGCAGCGAGAGAGCTCGACTTCCCGTTGACGATCAACTGCGTCCTGCACCGACAGAACCTCGACCGAATCGAGGAGGTGCTCGACCTGACGCTTGAGCTGGGCGCGC
The DNA here is from genome assembly GCA_963701945.1 of uncultured Solirubrobacterales bacterium. GTDB lineage: Bacteria > Actinomycetota > Thermoleophilia > Solirubrobacterales > Solirubrobacteraceae > Palsa-465. The sequence continues at coordinate 108,076 of CAVPBV010000015.1, forward strand.
AGCGGCTCGAGCTCGCCAACACCCAGTACTACGGCTGGGCCGTGGTTAACCAAGACGCTCTTATGCCATCTGTCGAGCAGCTCCGGCGTGGGGAGGAGGCGGTCACGCGCTTCCGCGAGCGCGTCGGTCCCAAGGTCGACGTGCTGTGGGTGCTCCCCGACATCTACGAGGATCTCCCGAAGCCTTGCATGGGGGGTTGGGGCCGGACGGCGATGGTCATAGCGCCGAACGGCGACGTGCTGCCCTGCCAGGCCGCGTCGACGATCCCCGGCCTCGAGTTCGCCAACGTCCGCGAGCGTTCGCTCGAATGGATCTGGAACGAGTCCGACGCGTTCACGCGCTTCCGCGGGACGGACTGGATGGGGGAGCCGTGCCGCTCGTGCCCGCTCGGACGCCAGGAGGAGGACTGGGGCGGATGCCGTTGCCAGGCGCTCAGGCTGACCGGCGACGCGGCGGCGACGGACCCGGTGTGCCGGCTCTCCCCGCATCACGATCACGTCGTATCGATGCGCGCGTCGGCGCAGACCGACGAGTTCGTCTATCGCACGATGAAGCGCCCGGCGCGGGTCTGAGTCATGGGCGCGGCCACGGATTCGGCAAACTATTTCTGACGATGATCGAGGACCCGTATATCCCCGCCGGGGCAGGCGGTCTCAGCGTTCCGCTCGCTGACCGCTCGCAGTTGTCGATCTTCCCGCGGCTCTCCACGTACTCCCAGATCGTGGCCAAGCTCCAGTGGGAGCCCGCGGTCATCGATCTCAGTGCGGACGCCCGCGCGTGGCCGGAGCTACCCGACGAGCGCCGCCGCCGCCTCACCACGCTGCTCGCCGGCTTCCGCGTCGCCGAGGACTCCGTCGCGGAGCACCTGACGCCGTTCGCCGATCGCGCCGAGCACGTCGACACGATGATGATGTGGATCTTCTTCCTCCAGCGGCGCGACGAGGACCGGCACGCATCGTTTTTCGACCGCGTCGCGGCGGAGGTGCTCAAGCTGCGCGGAGACACGCCCGCGGACCGGCTCGCCGCTGCGCGGGAGCACGCCCCGGCCGCGTTCCTCGAGCTGTTCGACGTGCGGTTGCCCGAGATGGCGGCCGAGCTCGCGGCGGGGCGGACCGGCATCCTCGACGGCATAAGTCTCTACCACATGGTGCTCGAGGGAGCGGTATTCACCGCCGGACAGCGCGCGCTGCTTGACGACCTCGAGGACGACGTCCTGCCCGGCGTGCGCGAGGGCGTGCGGCGCGTCGAACTCGACGAGCGGTGGCACGTCGGCTTCGGCGTGCGGTGCCTCACCGAGGCCGCGGATCCGGAGATCATCCTCGACGACGTTCTCGCCCGCGCCACCGAGGCGGCGGACGCCTGGGGGGCCGCGGTCGCTCCCGCCACGCGGGAGTTCGCGGTGACGCTGTGCCGGCGGCGGCTCACGGTCGCCGGCATGGGCGCCGCGCTGCCGGCGGCCTGACAGACACGCGAGGCTTGTACTCGCGGCCAAAGACATCTCCGGCTTCGATCGGTATCCAACTGAGGACCGTGTAAAGCGCGACGTTGCGGGTATAACCGCGGATGCCGCGTGAACCTACGGCCGCGTAGCTTCGCGCGAACGCGGACCTGATCCAGACCGGAGAAAGAACACGAATGAGGTATCTGACCGACGGAACTCATCTCTATGAGGTAGTCGCGCGGCGCTCCGTGCAGAACTTTGGGCGCCAGCGCGGCGTAATCCGCTACACGACCATCCGCGAATGCGTCAGCGAGGCGACGGTCACGATCGACGAGCTGCAACTCGCCGCCCTTGCTGTGGTGCGTTGATCGCAAATAGCGGAAATCCGGGTAGAACGAAAACGTTGATTTAGTGCAGATCCGCACGTGCCGATAACCCGGCAAAGGACTGCGGATAGGGACCGAAGGCAGGAAGAATCAAATGACATACCTCACGGATGGGTTTCACCTCTACGAGATCGCCGACCAGCGGACCGTTCAGAACTTCGGGCTGCGGGGCGGCTCGATCAGCTACACGATCCTCAGAGAATGCGTGACCGAGGCCGTCGCGAAAATCGGCGATCTCGAGCTGCTGGCGCTGTCCGAGGTGCCGGTGACCGATCTCCTCTTTTGAGGCCCGGCTCCACCTCGTGGCTCAGGTCGAGACGGCGATAGCGACCGCGACGTAGGCGACGTACAGGCCGGTCAGGGCGCCGCCCTCGATCCGGCCCAGTCGCTTGCGGACAACGAGCACGAGCGCGAGGATCGCGGGGCTTGCGACCGCGACTGGCAGGTAGAAGTGAGTTGTCTGCGACCCGAGCGTAAGCGGCTTGACGAGCGCAATGATGCCGGCGTTAAGCGCTGCGAAGTGAACGATCGTGCCGGCGAGGCTGCCAAGCCCGATCTCGGGCCGTCCCCGGCGCGCCGGGACCGCGAAGCGGGCGAGTTCCTCGGCCTCGACCGCCGCCGCCAGCGCGGTGTTGCCAAGCAGCGTCTGCGGAACGCCCAGACGGCGCACCGTCGTCCGCAGGCCCTGGCCGATCAGCCATCCGCCACCGGTGAGGAGCGCCAGCCCGACCAGGAGCCGGAGGACGGGCCGAGTGACGCGATCGTCCTCGTCGTCGTCCACGAGCAGGTCGCGCCCTGACAAGGCCAGGCCGACCAGCGCCACCACCGACCAGACCACGAGCAGGCCACCTTCGACGCGTGAGATGTGGCCGTCGACTGCGCAGGCAAACAGTGGCAGCGGTGAGATCGCGGTCCAAACCGCGAAGCGCGTCGGCAACTCGACGCGGATCGGGGCGATCAGCCCGCCGAGTCCCGCCACGCCGAACGACAGGAACGTGATGCCACCGAGGAACGTGCCGGCCGCGGCCCCAGGCAATCCCTTGGCGTTGGCCGCGATCCCCGCCGCCAGGTTCTCGGTCTCGAAGCCCGACAGTGCGACCGAGAGCACGAACGGCGCGATCCCCAGCGTGAGCGCGATCCCGAGCAGTCCGTCGACGAACAGGTCGGCGGCGAACACGACCACGCCGAGTCCAACGATCAGGACGATGACACCGGCGGCACCCGACACTTGGAATCGCGTGCGAGTATGGCGATGTGGCGCCGGGGCGCGCCGAATGTCGCGCTGCGCAGGTCGCTCAGGCGGGGACGACCGTCTGGACTAGGCCCGTGACCACGTCGTAGACGTGGCCGGACACCGTTACGCGCGGGGAGATCGAGCGCGCCGCGCGCAGCAGGTCGACGTCGCGCGTGACGGTCGCCGCGGGGTCGAGCACGGCGTGGTCGCGGAGGCTCGACTCGTCCGCACCGATCCGCTCGGCGTAGCGGCCACGGAACGTGTCGTCGGCGAGCGCGCCGGTTCCGCACTGGGTGTGGTGGATCACCGCGACCTCGAACAGCGGGCCGTCGGGCATGATGGTCTCGGCGAGCTGGCCGATGTATGCGACGTCATTGATTACCTCGGGCGTGACCCGGCCGCCGACGTTGCGGACGACCATCGCGTCGCTCATGCCCAGGCCAAGGAAGTGCGCGGGGTCCGTGCGCGGATCCAGGCAGGTGATCACGAACAGTTGGAGGGTAGGGAACACGACCGCACCCTCGTGTCCGGCCGCGGCGGCGAAGGCGCGGTTGCGCTCGAGTGCGGAATCGATCCCGCGCGCCTCCGCATGGTCGCCGCTGTCGCGCAGCTCGAACCCGGTGGCCCGGCCGACGCTGTTTGGTTCTTCTTGCTGGTTGCTCATCGCTCTGTGTCTCCTAGTCGTGATTGAGTGAATTCAGGACCGCGCCGCGCTGGTTGCCCGCGAGCCGATGGCTTGTAGCCGCGGCGCTTCGTCGGCGCCGGTATTCGGTTGGGCGGGCAGGAGCGCCAGCGCCATCACCGCGCCCGCGCCGGCGACGCCCGCGGCGAGGTAGTTGGCGGCGCTGAAGCCTGCGAAGAATGCGGAGTGCGCGCCGTTGTGGATCGCGACCGCAAGCGCCGGATGGCCGGCGTGGCCGATCTTGCCGGCGACCGTGAGCGCGGCGCCGACCGACGCATGCGCCGTGCGGACGACCGCTGCCGGCAGGCCGATCGGCAACGCGCTCGTGAGCCGTGTGGCATAGAGCGAGGCGTACACGCTGCCGATCACCGCGACCCCGAGAGTGCCGCCGAGCAGGCGGGTGGCGTCGTTGATCGCGGACCCGACGCCGGCCTTGGCCTTCGGCACGACGCCCATGATCGCCTCGGTCGCCGGAGCGCTCGTCAGTCCCATGCCGGTTCCGAGAACCACCATCTGGGCCGCGATCGTCCCGTAGCCCGTCGTCGCCGACGTGCTCGTGACCCATAGGTAGAAGGCCGCCATCGACAAGAGTCCTGATGCGACGACGAGCTTGGTGCCGAACCGCACCGCGAGCTTCGCGCCGACGATCGACGAGATCGCGACAAACGACGCCACGGGCAACAGGCGGATGCCGGTCGACAGCGGGCCGTAGCCCTTCAGGAACTGGAAGTACTGGGTGACCAGGAAGATGAACCCGGAGAGCGCGAAGAACGAGATCGCGACCGACACGCTCGCGGCGGTGAAGCGGAGGTTCCGAAACAGCGCGAGGTCGAGCATCGGCTCCTCGGTCCGCCGCTCCCGCGCGACGAACGCCGCGGCCAGCAGCGCCGTCAACGCGAAGCTGCCGATCGTCCGCGCGCTTCCCCAACCGTGGTTCGGAGCTTCGATGATCGTGTACACGAGCAGCCCGACCGTCGCGGTCGAGAGCGCGAACCCGGCGCGGTCGATCCGCGCCGCGTGGGGGTCACGCGAGGTGGGGACGTAGCGCGCCACCAGGAAGCCCGCGAGGGCCGCGATCGGAGCCATTGCGAAGAAGATGCTCCGCCAGTCGAACAACTCGAGCAACCACCCGCCGACGATCGGCCCGAGCGCGATCGCCGCGCCGGTGATCGCGCCCCACAGTCCGATCGCCCGCGCGCGCTCGCCACGTTCGGTGAATACGTTCGAGAGCAGCGACAGCGTCGATGGGAACACCATCGCGGAACCCACTCCCATCACCGCGCGCGCCGCGATCAGCTGACCCGGACCATCGGTCAGTCCGCCCGCGAGGCTCGCAAGGCCGAACACCGAGAGGCCGGCAAGCAGCATCCCCTTGCGGCCGAACCGATCCGACAGGCTGCCCGCGGCCAGCACCGAGGCCGCGAACAACAGGTTGTACGCGTCCACGACCCACTGCAGCTGTGAGTTGGACGCGTGCAACTCACGAACGAGCGACGGGAGCGCGACGTTGACGATCGTCGTGTCGAGGTTGATGGCGAACGCCGCCAGCAGCAGCGAGATCAGGATCAGCGGTTTACGTCTCATGGCTCCCCCTCGGGAAAGTGTTAGCTGGTGTGGCTCGACTGCGACGGAGTTATAAACCAGTTGGACAAGAAAATCAAGTTAGTACGTTAGATCTTCAAGTTAGTGCTAGAGTTAGTTGAGCAATGAGGTCCTACGACGAGTACTGCTCGCTCGCGAAGTCACTGGATGTCATCGGCGACCGGTGGACGCTGCTGATCGTGCGCGAGCTGACGCTGCGCGGCGCCTGCCGCTACACCGATCTGCGCAACGGGCTTCCCGGGATCGCCACCAATCTGCTGGCCGATCGGCTGCGTGAGCTCGAGCACGCCGGCGTGATCGCGCGCGAGGACGCGCCGCCACCGATCGCCACCACGCTGTTCCGCCTGACGCCGCGCGGCGAGCAGCTACGACCGGTGCTCGAGGACCTGACCCGCTGGGGCCTCCCGTTGATGACCGAGGAGCGTCCCGACGACGCCGTCCGCAGCCACTGGCTGGCATGGGCAATCGAGCAGATGCTGGTTGACCGGGGGACCGACGATTCCACGATCACGCTTCAGATCGTCACCGGCGATCAGCCAATCGTGATCGAGATCGGCGGCGGCGCGGTCCACTCGCGGCTCGGCCGAGTCGACGACGCCGACGTGACGCTCACGGGCCCGCCCAGGCCGATCCTCGGACTCCTCCTCGGTCTGCTCTCGCTTCCGGAGGCCGAGGCGAGCGGCGTCGAGCTCCAGGGCGACCCGGCCATCCTGGATCGAGTAGGGACGGACGCGCGCGTCGCGTAGGCGGCGTGTGAACTCATAGACCGCTGATACCGGCTCGTGTTCGTCGGTTTGTTCCCCGGGAGCGTGCTCCGACGGGGAAGGACCGACCGTCTCTCAGATGATCTGGAGGAGGACCAGCAGCCCGATGATGATGAGCACGGCGGCCGTGAACATGTTGCCCCACCGCTCGAGCCATTCGCCCTGGATCTGATAGCCGCCACGGGCAGCCGCGAGCGTCAGTCCGACGATCGTGCCGATCGTGACCGCGGCGAAGATGACGACCGATCCGACCGCGGTGGCGATTCCGGCGGTGGTCGCGGCGAGGAACACCGGCAGGATCGTCAGGTCGGGCGAGGCGGCCGCGCCGAACGGAACCATGACCGCGGCCAGCCCGCTCAGCCGGCGCGGGGTGGGTTTGCCGGGATCGTTGTCGTGGGTGTGGCCGTCGTCGTGGGTGTGGCCGTCGTCGTGGGTGTGGTCGTGGTCGTGGTCGTGATCGTGGTGATGGTGGTCGTGGTCGTGGTGGTGGCCGTGACCGGTCAGCTCGAGCACGAGGAAGCCGATCCCCGTGGCGATCAGGATGCAGCCGATGATCGTGTCCTGCGCGTGCTGGATCGTGGAGCGGAACTGGAGCCCGATGGCGATGATCACCGCTCCGAGCGCGATCGAGACGAGCACGTGCGCCACTCCCGCCAGACCGGACAGCCGAGCGATCCTCGTGAGCGGATAGCGGCGGGTGCGGCCGAGCACGGCGAGGGGGACCCAGTGGTCGGGCAGTATCGCATGCCCGAATCCGACGCCCGCCGCGGCGGCGAGCAGCGCTGGCCCGGTCGCGCTCACGCCGGCAGAGCCTGCACGCCCGGGCTGACGGCGAGACCGAGACGGAGGTGCTCAGTGTGCGATACCGCCTCGCTCAACAGCGAACGGACGTGATCATCGTGCAGCGCGTAGATCACCTGCCGGCCGTCCCGCTCGCCGACGACGAGCCCGAGGTGGCGAAGAACCCGCAGTTGCTGCGAGACCGCCGGCTGTCCCATGCCGAGGTCGCGGGCGAGGTCGCCGACCGAACAGGCGCCGGCCCCGAGGCGGCTGAGGATTCGCACCCGGCTCGGCGTGGCAAGCGCCTGCATCGTCTCGGCGACCGAGCGCGCCGTCTCGGATGAGAGGAACGCGAGGTCGGGCTCTGTACCGTGAGTCATGCACGCATTATTGCATGCATAGCTGTGAATAAGTCGTGGTCCGCTGGCTTGACTTGAGGTCCGGTCGAGGTGCAACGCTCTTGGCCCGGCATGAGAGTCGACAACCCAAGGCTCCGCCGAGTCGCCGGCGCGCTGATCGTTGGCAGCGCGAGCGCAGGGCTGCTCGCGATCCTGGTCAGTCCTTGGACATGATCGCGACGATCAAGGTGATGGTTCAGCCCTAACCTGCGACAAGGAGAACGCATGCAGATCACTCGCAACAGCCTCGAGACCAGCCCCGGGCCGGGCGACTGGTTCACCGGCACGGTCTACCTCGACACGGTCGCCACGCCCGCGCCGCCGTCCCGCGTGGCGGCGAGCAGAGTGCACTTCACGCCGGGTGCGCGCACCGCGTGGCACACGCACCCGTTCGGCCAGACGATCTACGTCACCGAGGGAATCGGCCGGTGCCAGCGCCGCGACGGATCGGTCGAGGCCATCCGGCCCGGCGACCGCGTGTACTTCGAACCCGGTGAGGAGCATTGGCACGGCGCGGCGCCCAACCGCTTCATGACCCACCTCGCGATCCAGGAAGTCGACGAGAACGGAAGCCCCGTGACGTGGCTCGAGCACGTCACCGACGAGGAATACGCCGTCGCGCCAGAGTCCGACGGATGAGCGCCAGCGCGTTGCTCTGGTTGGCATCCGTCAACGACGGCTAGTGCCCGTCCCTCGTACCTCCACACCTTCTAGGTCGCCGGCGTCGGGCGGGACCGCGTCGGCCTCGGCGTCGTCTAGCTCGGCGGGGGGGTCGGGGGCGCGGGGTCGGGGTGTGGTCTGCCGTGGGAGTCGTCCTGCGCGGCGGGCCTGGTCGGTGAGGAGGTATTCGATCTGGGCGTTGATGCTGCGCAGGTCCTCGTCGGCCCAGCGGCGCAGCGCCTCGAACAGGCCAGGGTTGAGCCTCAGTAGGAACCGTTTGCTGTCAGGCATAGGCGCGCGCCCTTACGTGTAGAGGCTGCCGGTGTTGATCACGGGAGTCGGTGAGTGGTCGCCGGACAGGACGACCATCAGGTTCGAGACCATGGTCGCCTTTCGCTCGGTATCGAGCTCGACGAGGTCTGAGTCGGCGAGTTGAGCGAGCGCCATCTGCACGAGGCCGACGGCGCCTTGGACCATGGTCTTGCGGGCGGCGAGGATCGCTTCGGCCTGTTGGCGGCGGAGCATCACCTCGGCGATTTCGGGTGCGTAGGCGAGGTGGGTCAGCCGGGTCTCGAGGACCTCGATGCCCGCGAGCTGCAGGCGCGCCTGGAGCTCCGCCTGAAGCGTCGTGCGGACCTCGTCGACGTTGCCACGCAGTGAGGTTCTGTCCGTCCGATAGTCGTCATATGGGTATTCGCTGGCGACGTGGCGGAGCGAGGTCTCGCTCTGCACAGTCACGAACTGCTCGTAGTCATCGACGTCGAACATGGCCTTGGCGGTGTCGGTGATCCGCCACACGATCACAGCCGCGATCTCGATCGGATTGCCGCTCGCGTCGTTGACCTTGATCCGCTCGCTCTGGAAGTTCCGAACCCGCAGCGAGACCTTCTTGCGTTTGTTGAACGGGTTGGCACACCACAGGCCCGCTTCGGTGACCGACCCGACGTAGCGGCCAAACAGGATCAGCACCCGCGCCTCGTTCGGCTGCACCACGAAGACCCCGCCGAGGAGCGGGGCGAAGATCACGATCAGGACGATGCCGGCGAGCGTGGCCCAGTTGCCGACAAACAGCAGCCCGATTGCGCCGCCGCATACCACCCACCCGATGATGCTCACGGGCAGGCCTGGGATTACAGACGCCGCGCGCTGCTCGTGTTCCTGGCCCGACGCGACGAGCTTGGGCTCGAGCGCCTCGCTCGTCGCGTCCCTATCCGATATCACGGGCATATCGTATCCGTACGACTGGACGCATTCGACCCGTCGTCGTCGTGGTGGTCGGATCTTTAGGAGCGAGCGATACTCAGCTCCCAGTAGGCGAACGCGGAGTTTGCCGCCGCGGCCGCCAAGAACGCGAACGTCCACGCGTAGGTCTTCGCGTCGTTCCCACCGAAGGACAGCGTGATGAGACCGAGGCTGGTCAACAGAATGGCGCCGGCAATGCGCACACGTGCGAACCCGCGGAGGTGGCGATACTCCCACGGCGCGATGATGAGTCGCATCCCAGATCGCGGGGGAGATTTCCACCGCGCGCGCAGGCCTGTCAGGGCGGGCTGGTTGTTGGGTGCTTGCATCGGGATGCCTCCAGTTGGCTGCCGTATCGACAACTCGTATGACGTATCAAGATGATATCACTTTGATCTTGGAGCGTCAAGACTGGCGTGTGTCCGCTTGATCTGGCCCGAACCAGTTGGGGCGGTTCGGTCCGAGTTAGTGAGACACACTCACCTGGTCTTACCGGCGAGCGACCCAGGTGCGGTGTACGAGTAGCTCAGTCGTGCTGCATGGCCTCGAGGCCGCCACGCAGGAAGTCGAGTACTTGGTCGAGGATCGCCATGCCCTGCTCGTGAGTCATCGGCTCGCCGCCCTCTTCCGCGTCCATGAACCGGTCGCGCATCGAGGTGAACGCGGCGGTCATCGAGGCGGCGATCAGGAGCGGGCGGATGTCGCCGGGCGCGGCGCCGAGGTCTTTGGCGATCGATTCGGCGAGCATCGGCTCGAGCTCGCCGTGGCTCGCCCGCATCTTCCTCTTGAGGGCCGGATTGGCGGTCATGACCCGCTTGCGTAGCTGCGCGGCTTCGTCCGGCGCTTCGATGTGGGAGAGGAACTCGCGGAGAGTGTCGACGGTGGTCGTTCCGGCCGGCCGCTCGTCGAGCTGGCGTTTGAGCTCGCCCAGGAACGAGACCTCCTCGCACAACAGGATGTCGTCCTTGCTATCGAAGTAGGCGAAGATCGTTCGCGGGGCGACCTCCGCGGCCTCGGCGATCTCCGCCAGGGTGGTCTCGTCGTAGCCCCGCTCGGCGAACAGCTCCAGCGCGACCCGGGCAATCTTCTCGCGCGTCTGCGCCTTCTTGCGCTCGCGCAGACCGAGCTTCGCGGGGGGCGTATCGAGCGAGCTCATTAAGCGCCAGCTTACCAGCGAACCTTCACAAAAGGAAATTTTGCAATGAGTGTTGACTTTCGGTCTGCACTGCCGATATAAATGCGTGATCTGCAAAATTGCGACTTGTGAAAGCCGGGACGGAAATGGTCAAAATCGCTCGCTGGACAATGGCTCATCGACGGACCGTCGTGATTGCCTGGATCGCCGCCGTGGTCGGGATCTTCGCGGTCTCGAGCTCGGTCGGGGAGAAGACAGCGAGCAGCTTCACGCTGCCGGGGACGGGCTCGCAGCAAGCCGTTGACCTGTTGCAGAGCCGCTTTCCCGCCCAGGCCGGCGATGCCGATCAGATCGTTTTTCACGCCAGGACCGGCACGCTCGCCGGCGCGGCCGATCGGGCGGCGATCAACGCGACTCTGGAGCGAGTGGCTCGGCTGCCGCACGTCACGAGCGTCGTCAGCCCGTACGCCCAGGGGCAGCGCGCGATCTCGCGTGACGGGACAATTGGGTTTGCCACCGTCAATTTCGACGAGCGTGCCAACGCGCTTCCCACCGCGGCGGTCGACCGCGTCATCTCGACCGCCGAATCGGCCCGATCGGCGACGCTCGACGTCCAGCTCGGCGGCCAGGCGGTCGAGCAGGCGCAGCAGGCCTCGCTCGGATTCGCGACGGTCGTTGGGATCGCCGCGGCGATCCTGATCCTGCTCATCAGCTTTGGATCCTTCAGCGCGATGGGTCTACCGATCGCCACCGCCCTGCTGGGCCTCGGGGCGGGAATCGGGGTGATCACCCTCGCCAGTCACGTGATCGACATGCCGAGCTTCGCGTCCGAGCTGGCGCTGATGATCGGGCTCGGCGTCGGAGTCGACTACGCGCTGTTCATCGTCACGCGCTTTCGCGAGAACTACGGGAGCAACGGCGGGAACGTGGAGCACGCGGTCGAGGCCGCGATCAACACCTCGGGGCGGGCCGTCCTGTTCGCGGGAGTAACGGTCGTGATCGCGCTGCTCGGAATGTTCGCCCTCGGCGTGAGCTTGCTCAGCGGCGCGGCGGTGGCCGCGTCGATCGGCGTGGTGTTGGTGCTCGCCGCCTCGCTCACCCTGCTGCCGGCGCTGCTCAGCCTCGTCGGACGGCGCGTCGGCGAGGCCGGCGGACGCCGTACGGAAGCTCAACCCACGCGACCTGGCTTCTGGATGCGCTGGGTGCAGCGCGTTCAGCGGCGCCCCGCGCTCACCGCGGTGGCGGCGACGACAGTGATGCTCGTCCTCGCCGCTCCCGCCCTCGGACTCCGCCTCGCCTCGAGCGACGCCGGCAACGACCCGGCCGGCCAGACCACGCGGCAAGCGTTCGATCTCCTGGCCGAGGGATTCGGCCCCGGCTTCAACGGCCCCCTCCAGCTGGCGGTGGCGCTCCCGCGTCCCCACGACGCGAAGGCGCTGACCGACCTGAGCCAGGCTGTGAAGAGCACGCCCGGAGTCGTATCCGTGGCGCCGCCCGAGCTCAACCAGGCTGGGACCGCGGCCGCTGTGGTCGCCTACCCGTCAACCTCGCCGCAGAGCGCGCAGACGTCCAGCCTGGTGACGCGGCTGCGTGACTCGGTGATCCCGCCCGTCGAGCGGCGCACCGGTGCGCGCGTGTATGTCGGCGGCGCGACCGCCGCGCAGGTGGACTTCTCGCACGTCCTCGCGACCAAGCTGCCGTTGTTTATCGGGGTCGTGGTCGCCCTGGCGGCGCTGTTGCTGCTGGTCGTCTTCCGCTCATTCGTGATTCCGGTGCAGGCGGCGCTGATGAACCTGCTCTCGATCGGAGCCTCGCTCGGGATCGTGCAGGCCGTGTTCGAGCGCGGGTGGCTCGGAGGGCTGTTCGGTGCCCAACCAGGTCCGATCGACTCATTCATTCCGGTGCTCACATTCGCGATCGTGTTCGGCCTGTCGATGGACTACGAGGTGTTCCTCATCTCGCGCGTGCACGAGGAGTGGCAGGCCCGGCGGGATGCCAGCGCGGCAATCAGAGAGGGTCTGGCGCGGACCGGCCGGGTGATCACGGCGGCCGCCGCGGTGATGGTGTCGGTCTTCGCAGCGTTCGCGATCAGCGGCGACCGCGTGCTGGCGATGTTCGGGCTGGCCATGGCGAGCGCTGTCTTCCTTGACGCGCTGGTGGTCAGGATGCTGCTGCTGCCCGCCGTCCTCGAGCTCTTCGGGCGTACCACCTGGGCGATGCCCCGGTGGCTCGACCGCCGACTCCCGCGGATCGCGATCGAGGCAGAAGACCAGGACGCCGCTCAACCCGCGCCGCGGCGCTCGCTCGAGCCGGCCATTGAGGCGGCGCCATGACCGACGAGCGGACCCTCGACCGGCTGATCGCCCACCTGCGCGCTCAGGTAGCGGAGCTGCAACGGCGGGAGGAAGAAGGGGCCGGGCCTGACGAGGTCGCGGACCGAAAGCGGCTGATCCTGCGCCTCCAGGAGCATCTGTCCTACGCGGTCCGCGACCTCCTGCGCGCCCAAAGGACGTCGCAGCTCGCGTCGTGACCCCGGGGCGCAGCGGCTTCCCGACCGCGCCGCTTCCAAAGCAGGTGGCCGGGGGTCCTCCGAGGAGGATGAGGTCGAGTGGAGCACGCTTTGGAGCGCCGGCAGCCAGGCCTGGCGGGCTCTTGGCATCGGTAGGCTCCCGTCAATGACGCCACCGCGGCTCTACTACATGCCGCGGACTCGGTCGAGCCGCGTCCTGTGGCTGCTTGAGGAGATCGGCGCACCGTATGAGTTGACCGAGCTCAGAGGTGCGGAGCGTCGGTCTGACGAGCACCTCCGTCGGCATCCGCTCGGACGGGTGCCCGCGCTCGAGCTCGGGGATGGCACGACGATGTTCGAGTCCGCGGCGATTTGCCTCCAGCTAGCCGATCTGAACCCAGGCGCTGGACTGATTGGCGCCGTCGGTTCGCCTGAACGAGGACTCGTGTACCAATGGGTCGTGTTCGCAGTCTCCGAACTCGAGGGGCCGCTGTTTCGCTGGATTCGCGACCTCGGCGAAGGAGTCATCGGCTCGCCGGCGCACGATCGCTTCGCCGAGGCGGCCGTGGCCATGCAGTCCGCGCTCGTCGCGCGTGACTGGCTGGTCGATGATCGTTTCAGCGTCGCCGACGTGATGTGCGCGAGCGTGCTTCAGGGAGCCAACGCCCGAGAGCTGTTGCGACCGTGGCCGGGACTCGAGGCGTACGTCCAGCGCGGCGAGGCACGCCCCGCGTACACGCGGGCCGCTGCGATCTCGGATCGCCCTCGTTCCTGACCGTCCTCAGGCGGGCGAGGCGAGCCCGAGGCGTGCGAATTCCTCGGCCATCCGCACCCCGACTACCTGCAGCGCCGAGGCGGGGCGGAGCATCACCTTCAGCTCCGTGATGCGTCCGTCGTCATCGAAGGTGAGCTTGTCGATGCCCTCGACCTGTCGCCCGTCCACCTCGGTCGCGAACTCCAGGATGGCGACGCGTGCGTCGCTGTCCTCGAGCTGGTGGACGTAGCGGAAGTGGCCCCCGAGCCCGAGCACTCGCTCGGCCGCTTCAAGGACCTTGAGCACCGCGTCGCGTCCTGCGTAGGGCCGGTAGACGACCGGGCTCCGGAATACAGCGTCATCGCGGAACAGCTCGGGTGAGCCGGCGATCTCGCCCGCCTCGACGGCAGTGCGGAAGCGGTCGGACAGCATGGGGTGGAGGCTAGCGGCGGGACGGCCAGCGCGAGGCCAGGACTGTCCCCAATCGATCAGGCCGAAAGCGGCGCTGCGCGATCTGTTGGATCGCTCGGGGTGAGATACTGGTGCGGTGGCCGCCGAACCCGATCGTTGGTCGCGATGGGTTCTCGAGCGCCGCGACGGGGGCAGCCAGGAGCAACGAGTGGCCACACTCGGGTATCTGGCCGCCATCCGCGGCAGGGTGCTCCGAAACGCCGAGCCGCTCGAAGGTAGGACACTGCTCGATGTCGGCGCGGGCGACGGGCTGATCGGGCTCGAAGCTCTCGATCGTGTTGGTCCTGATGGCAGGGTGATCTTCTCGGACGTGTCCCGGGCGCTGCTGGAGTGTTGTCGAGAGGCGGTTCGGTCGCGCGAAGCGCTCGATCGGGCCGAGTTCGTGACCACTGCCGCCGAGGACTTGGCCGGGATTCCCGATGAATCGGTGGATGTGGCGACGACGCGGTCGGTGCTGATCTATGTCGTTGACAAGCCGACCGCGTTCGCCTCCTTGTATCGCGTGCTGCGCCCCGGGGGGCGTATATCGCTGTTCGAGCCTATTAACCGATTGATGTTCCCCGAGCCGGACGGTCGGTTCTGCGGGTACGACCTGTCGTCGGTTGGTGAGCTGGTCGCTCGAGTCCACGCGATCTTCACGGCAGGGGAGCCAGCCGTCCGAACGGCGATGATGGGCTTCGACGATCGAGATCTCGCGAAGCTCGCCGAGGAGGCTGGCTTCGACCCGGTCCACGTCGAATGTCACATCGACATCGAGCGTGGCGGAGGCGATTCAGCAATCAGTCTCGAAGCCCTGCTCGATGGTGCGCCGAATCCGAACGCGCCGACCGTGCGAGAGGCCGTTGATGCGGCGCTCACAGCGCCCGAGCAGGCCCAATTCATGACCGCGTTAGCGAAGGCCTTCAAGGACCGCCGGTTCATCAGGCGCATGGCGGTGGCCTACCTATCCGCCACGAAGAGCGCTTAGACCGCTCTGCGAACACGGAGGTGGCGACTGGCGATTGCCACCGAACGCGTGGTGTTCACACGACCCCGGCGCACCGCCATCGATTTCAACTTCGCGTAGGCGCGTCGGTCCAGACCGCGGTTGCGTCAGGTTCGTCCAACTCCGTGGGCGTGTCGGGAGTAGGGGGTCGGGGGGTGGTCTGCCGGGGCATTCGTCCTGCGCGGCGGGCCTGGTCGGTGAGGAGGTATTCGATCTGGGCGTTGATGCTGCGCAGGTCCTCGTCGGCCCAGCGGCGCAGCGCCTCGAACAGGCCAGGGTTGAGCCTCAGTAGGAACCGTTTGCTGTCGGGCATCTCAGTTCGCGCTCACGTGTAGAGGCTGCCGGTGTTGATCACCGGGCTCGGTGAGTGGTCGCCGGACAGGACGATCATCAGGTTGGAGACCATCGCGGCCTTGCGTTCGGGATCGAGCTCGACGAGGTCTGAGTCGGCGAGCTGCGCGAGCGCCATCTGGACAAGGCTGACCGCGCCTTGGACCATGGTTTTGCGGGCGGCGAGGATCGCTTCGGCCTGTTGGCGGCGGAGCATCACCTCGGCGATTTCGGGTGCGTAGGCGAGGTGGGTCAGCCGGGTCTCGAGGATCTCGATGCCGGCGAGCTGCAGGCGCGCCTGGAGCTCCGCCTGGAGCGTGTTGCGGACCTCGTCCGCGTTGCCGCGGAGTGAGGTTCTGTCCGTCCGATAGTCGTCGTATGGGTATTCGCTGGCGAGGTGGCGGAGCGAGGTCTCGCTCTGCACGGTCACGAACTGCTGGAAGTCGGCGACGTCGAACATGGCCTTGGCGGTGTCGGTGATCCGCCACACGATGACCGCCGCGATCTCGATCGGGTTGCCGCTCGCGTCGTTGACCTTGATCCGTTCGCTCTGGAAGTTCCGAACCCGCAGCGACAGCTTCTGCTTCTTCGCGAACGGATTGCACCACCACCAGCCGGCTTCGGTGACGGATCCGATATAGCGGCCGAACAGGATCAGCACCCGCGCCTCGTTCGGCTGCACGACGAAGAGTCCGCCGTATGAGACACCGACGACAGCGATCACGATGATCGCGAAGACCCGAAGCGCCGAGTTGTGGCCCGCGACGATCGTCACCACGATCCCCAGCGCCATCAGCGCGAGCGCGCCGGCCATCATGGGCAGGCCCGGGATGACCCACGCCGGGTGTTGCTCGTGCGCCTGGTTCGACGCCAACGTCGCCGGCGCCAGGGTTTCGTTGGCTACGTGAGGATCCGATATCACATCCATATTGTATCACCATCAAGCGTATGATATCATTCCAGTATCGTTCAAATATATCAAGAAGGATCGAGAGCGCCATGAGCATCGAAGAGCTGATTCAGACCGACACCGGGGTGTCCGCCGCGGTGTCGGCCGGCCCCGCGGCGCCGCCGGTGATCGAGGTGTCGCATCTGCGCAAGGAGTACGGACCGACGGTCGCGGTGGACGACGTGAGCTTTACCGTCCGTGCCGGGGAGATCTTCGGGATCCTCGGGCGCAACGGCGCCGGCAAGACCACGACGGTCGAGTGCATCACCGGACTGAGAACCCCCGATCGGGGCGAGATCAACGTGCTCGGTCTCGACCCGCGCCGGGACCGTCGCGAGCTGCACGAGCGCGTGGGCGTGCAGCTCCAGGAGAGCGCGGTGCCGGACCTGATGCGGGTCAGCGAGGCGGTGGAGCTCTATGCCTCGTTCTACCGGGAGCCCGCGGACGCGCGCGAGCTGATCGCGACGCTCGGGCTCCAGGACGCGCAGCACACGTACTTCAAGCATCTGTCGGGAGGTCAAAAGCAGCGGTTGTCGATCGTGCTCGCACTGATCGGTCAGCCCGAGATCGCGGTCCTCGACGAGTTGACCACCGGCCTCGATCCCGAGGCTCGCCGCGACACCTGGAGGCTGATCGAAGGAGTGCGCGCCCGCGGAGTCACGATCGTGCTCGTGACCCACTTCATGGAGGAGGCCGAGCGACTGTGCGACCGCGTGGCGCTGATCGATCACGGCCGGGTGGCCGCGCTCGATCGGCCGAGCGCGCTGGCGATCGCAGCGACCACGGGCAAGCGAGTGCGGTTCACGTCCACGGATCCCCTGCCCGACGGGCTGCTGTCCGCACTGCCGGAAGTCAGCGCCGTCGAGCGCCACGGCTCGGAAGTGGTGGTCGCCGGCTCCGGGGACCTCGTGACCTCGGTCGTGCTGGCCCTTCACCGGGCCGGGATACACGCCGACGACATGCAGACGGAGACGGCAAACCTCGAGGACGCGTTCCTCGCCATAACCGATGAGACGCCTCACGACACGAACGGAGCGACGCGATGAGCACCGCGGCCCTCAGCCTCACCCCCCGACAGCGACGGGCGTTCGGCCTGCTCGTCGCCAGCGAGATCAAGATCGCCATCCGCCGCCCGATCGGGTTGGTCGTAGCCATCGGCATCCCGCTTGCGCTGCTGGTGGTCTTCGGCAGCATCCCGGCGACGACTCGCCCCGACAAGGCGCTCGGTGGCATCTCGTTCTTCAACCTGTACGTGCCGACGCTGATGGTGTTCGTGCTCATCGCAGTGGGTCTGGCGGGACTTCCCCAGCAGCTGGCGACCTACCGCCAGCAGGGCGTTCTGCGCCGGATGTCGACCACGCCCGTGCCCCCGTCCTGGCTGCTGGCCGCGCAGACGACCGTGAGCCTGATCCTGGCCGTGGTCGGGATCGGCATCCTGCTCGGCGCCGGGGCCGGCGCGTACGGACTGGCGCTCCCGCACGACGCCGGCGGGTACCTCGTGACCCTGGTCGCGCTCGTGCTCACAGCCGCCGCGACGATCGGACTCGGACTGTTGGTGGCCGCCGTGGCCAAGACCCCGCAAATCGCCCAGGGCTTGACCGTCCTCGTGTTCTACCCGCTCGCGTTCTTCTCGGGTCTGTACGTCCCGCTCCAGGAGATCCACTCGCAGCTGATCAGCGATATCGCGAAGGTGCTCCCCACGGGCGTCGGCTTCACCGCGCTGCACGACGCGTTCGGCGGGCACAGCCCGGGTGTCGAGCCGTTGCTCGTGCTGGCCGCGTGGGCGGTGGGCTCATGTTTCCTCGCCGCCCGGCTGTTCCGCTGGGAATAGCGCAACCGGGCTCCGCCACGATCGCCGCCGCGGGTTCGCCCGCGGCGGCGGCGCGCTCGGACACCTTCTGACCGGAGTCAGTCCGAAGGCCGCGAGTCGCGGTGCGCGGTCACTTCGATCTCGATCTTCATCCGCGGATCGGCCAGCCCACACGAGAGCATCGTGGCCGCCGGGCGCACGTCCCCGAAGTAGCGGCGGAGCACGGGCCACGTCGCCGCGAAATCAGCTGGGTCGGGAAGGATGTATCGGACCCGGACGACATCCGCGAGCGTCGCGTCGGCTGCCTCGAGCGCGGAGATGATGTTGCGAAACGCCTGCTCGGTCTGCTCGACGACACCCTCGGGGATCGTCATCTGCTCGTAGTCGAAGCCCGTCGTCCCGGCGACGTGGATCCAATCGCCGTCGACGACCGCCCGCGAGTACGCGCTCTGGCGCTCGAAGTCCGACCCCGAGGAGATGAGTCGCCGCGCCGGCATCGACACAAGTCCCGCACCGTGCACCGTTCGCGCGGTCAGCGCCTCCCAAGGCGTCAGCTTGCGCGATGTCCGCTCAGGCGTTGCTCCAGTCGCGTCAGGGCGTCCCGGTCGAGAACTCCGATGACGCTCTCGGAGCCGTGCCAGCTGACGCGTAGCTTGGGCTTCCTCCGGCGTCCGACGAGCTCGACGTTGCGTGCGGCCGACAGCAGGTGCTCCTGCTGGACGCTGACGCCCCCGCCCGTGTTCGCCGCGAAGATGAACCGCTGGGTCGTGATCGCGACGAAGCCCGTCGTGCCGTCGATATCCGCGATCAGGAAATCGTCGACGCCTTCCTCTTCCGCGAGCTCGACTCCCCAACCCTCGAGGATCGCGGGTACGTCTGGCGGCCCTGGGGCCGGGCGGGCGAGCAGGCCGGAGAACAGCGAGCCGAGGCCACCGGGAGCCTGTCGCGCCGATTGGCTTCTGGCCCGTCTCGATGGGTCCGGCGCCAACACGAGAGACCCGTCGGAGCGCTGCTCGATGATCAGGTACTCGCCGGAGAGCTCGCCGGACACTGTGACGCGCCGAGCACGGGGGGGCTCCATGCGCCGGAGTTTCGCACGATATAGAGCCGCTGCGGGCTCCACCCGGGGGTGGAGAGCGGCGGCGATTTCCACCCGGTAATCGACCTGTGTGGCGATGTGCGCACGGCGTTTTCGGACGACCATGCAGCCATGACATTTACTGATTACCTACTCGATTCTGCCCTGGTGCTCCTCGTCCTGTTTCAGATCAAGGAGCGCAAGTTGACGACAAAGGCGCTCGTCCGCCCGCTGGTGATCGTGGGGATCGCGGTCCTCAACTACCTGCATGGCATCCCGACCGCCGGCAACGACCTCGTGCTGGTCGTGGTCCTGGCGCTCCTCGGACTGTTGATTGGTGTAGCGAGCGGCCAGGCAGTGATGATGCGCCGCGACCGTGACGGCGACGTGCTGGCACGCGCCGGCTGGATCTCGGCCTTCTTCTGGGTGCTGGGGATGGGCTCGCGATTCGCGTTCCTGATCTGGATCAACAACGGTGGCGCGTCCACCATCGGTCACTTCAGCGCGACGCATTCGATCACCAGCGGTGAGGCGTGGACAGTGGCGCTGCTGGCGATGGCGGTGCTCGAGGTGTGCGGGCGCTCGCTGATCATGGCGCTTCGCCGCCAGCGCGTCCTCGGCCGGGTGTTGCCGGAGCTCGCCTGAGGGCCTCGCCGGAATGCAGGTCGATGCCGGCATCGCTGCCGAGCCGAGGCGCCTGCTCGAGACCCTGCGGGCGCTCGCCGGGCAGACGACAGCGGGATCCGCTCTCAGCGGGTCCCGCTTCGCTGCGTGCGGGTGCCGATTCGCTTCGTGCGGATCCCGATTCGCTTCGTGCGGATCCCGATTCGCTTCGTGCGGATCCCGATTCTCCGGGTGCGGGCTCCGCCTCCCAGAGTTGAACCCCCACCGCCGAACGCCGTACCTTCCATCACGATGATTCTGTCCCGCATAGACGGCCGCCTGGCGAGGGTGTTCCGGATCCTCGGGCTAGTGCTGATCAGCTGGTCGGTGGTGCATGCCCACCACCATCCCGGCGGCAGCGGGCGCGAGCTCGTGGTCACCATCTCGTTTGTCGCCTGCGTCATCGGCTTTCTGGTGTGGACGATCCGGCCGCCCATAGGCCCCGGCCCGATCACGCCCGAGGTCTACGTCCTGGCCATCGCCGGGGGGATACTCACTGGCGCCGCGCCGGACACCGCTGCCGCCGCGTTTGTGTTCGTGGCGGTAGCCGCCGCGGGCGTCCGCGTGGAGCTGGCGGGCGCGTTCCTCATCGTCGCGCTGGGAGCGCTCGCGCTCGCCGCGACGGTGCTCGCCTACAACGGAAGCGGCATCGGCGTGCTCGCCTACACGCTCGGGTTTATCGCCATGGCGCTCGCGGCGTCGACCAGCCGCCAGTCCCAGATGCGTGCCGAACAGGCCGAGCTGCTGCTCGCCCAGACCCAGCGCTCACACGAGGAGCAGCTGCGCTCGGCGCGGCTTGAAGAGTCGAGTCGGATCGCCCGGGAGATCCACGACGTGCTTGCGCACACGCTCGCCGGGCTCACGATTCAGCTCGAGGCGACGAGCTCGCTGGTCGAGCAGGGCGCCGACCGAGACACGGTGCTGGCGCGCGTCCAGCGTGCCCATGCGTTGGCGCGCGAGGGGCTCGAGGAGACCCGGCAGGCCGTCGGCGTGCTGCGCGGCGAGTCGGTGCCGGCATCGGCGGGGATCGAGGCGCTCGTGGCCGAGTACCGCGCAAGCGCCGACGCGCCGGTCGAGCTGACAGTCGACGGCGACCCGGGGCGTCTCGCGGGTCCGACCGGGCAGGCGGTGCTGCGGGTCGCGCAGGAGGCTCTCACCAACGTCCGCAAGCACGCCCCCGGCGCCGACGTTTCCGTCGCCGTCCACGCCGGCGAGCGTGCCGGCGACGACGTGGTCCTGCTCATCGAAGACCGACCCTCGGGAGCAGCCGCTCCGATCCCCACCGGGCTCGCCGACAGCGGTGGCGGCTACGGTCTCCAGGGGATGCGCGAGCGCGCAGCGCTGCTCGGCGGCACGCTCGACGCCGGCGCCGCCAACGGTGGCTGGCGGGTCGAGCTGCGCCTACCGCCGCCCAAGGCGCCGGCCGTTCCGGTGGAGGATGTGCGATGAGCGATCCGGTACGCGTCCTCGTCGCCGATGATCAGGCGCTCGTTCGTGAGGGGCTGATGACGTTGCTCGAGGCGGCGCCCGACATCACCCCGGTGGCGGCCGCCGCCGACGGCGAGGAGGCGGTCGCCCTGGCCGCGCGCCACCGGCCGGATGTCGTTCTGATGGATCTGCGCATGCCGCGACTCGACGGCGTCGAGGCCACTCGACGGATCCGCGAGGCACAGCCCGAGACCGAGATCGTCGTGCTCACCACGCACGCCGACGAGGACTCGATCCTCGATGCGCTGCGCGCCGGCGCCAGGGGATACCTGACCAAGGACGCCGGGATCGCCGAGATCTCGCGCGCCGTTCACGCCGCCGCCCACCACCACGCACTCCTCGACCCACAGGTCCAGGCCCGTCTGATCGAGGCCGTGGGCGCGACCCGGCGCCCCGCGCCGCCTCCGACCCTGCCCGACGACCTGACCCCGCGCGAGGGCGAGGTCCTGTCGCTCATCGCTCGCGGCCTGTCCAACGCCGAGATCGCCGCCACCCTGGTGGTCAGCGAAGCCACGGTCAAGACCCACGTCAACCACGTGTTCGCGAAGATCGGCGCGCGCGACCGGGCCCAGGCCGTGCACTACGCGTACACGCACGGCCTCGCCGACTGACCGCTTTCGCGCGGGCGGCCGTTGGCGTCATGGGGCCGGCGCTGGCTAGGAAGAGTTGCGCCGGCGAAGCCCTCATCGGCTACAAGGTCCGCAGTACACCGGAATTCAGGGCCGAAAACCCCTCACTCGGCGCACGCCGTTTGCCCAGTGCGGCGAAACTCGGGGCATAGCACCGATTTACCCACACTCGAGCCGAACGCGCCGCCGAGTGCGGAGAAAATCGGGCTCCGTGCCGGCGATCTCTCTCGCCACCCGCGGAAGCCGGCGCCCGGCGCTAGGTCGGGGAGCTGCCGCAGGCGAGCGGGGAGAAGCTGCTACTTCGGGGCTGGTGCGCGGGGCACGCTGGATCGCAGCCGATGCTCGAGCGAGAGCAGGGCGTCCAACTCGGAACGGAGCGCGGCCAGCCGGCGGCGGCGGCGGAACAGGCCGACGCACAGCAGCGGGGCTGCGAGCAGCGTCGCCACGCCTCCGATCGCGCCGATTGTCTCGACCGTGGTGGCGGTCGGTCCGGGCGCGATCCGTCTGGGTACGACGACGGCCGCGAACCTGCCGTGCCGGCGGGCGCGCGTGCTGCCGACCGGGCTGCCGGGGGTGCCCACCACGCCGATCGGGCGCGTCTGCTCGGCGATCGCGAGCAACTCTCCGTTCTCGACCGAGTCCGTGAGCGAGTTGTGGACCCAATAGACCGCTCCGTGTGCGTACCAGGCCACGACCATCAGGTGCTGGCCGGAGTAGAACAGCAAATAGGTTCGTCCCGCCACCGTCACGGTCTGGTCGGGATCGGTGAACATCGGCGCGCCGAGCCACGTCATTCCCTGCACGTCGTAGTACTGACCGAGCAAGCCGTTGGAGAACACGGCCACGTACGCCGGGTACGCACTTTGGCCGGGCGCGTGGATCAGGTACTCGCGCAGGTCGACGGGCACGTCGCTGCCGCCGGCGTCCTGAACGCGCGGATACTCGAGCGGGAACGGCAGATCGCGGGCGCTCGCCTGCGCCTGCTGCAGGCCGGCGGTTGTGCTCGGGATGAGCGGCAGGCTCGCCTGAACGTTGCGACGTTGTACGGCCCGCGCCGCGGCGGCGGTGCTGTGACTCGGAACGTTGTCACTGCCGCCTAGGAACGAATGCACGCTCGCGGCGATCTGCTGCGGGGTAGCCGTGTCGCAGGAACACGCGTTGGCGCCGGTCGGTTGTAGGTTCACCTGGAACTGAACCTGACGAACCCTGAGGCTCTCGGACGAGATGAGCGTCCCGAGCAGATTCTCGACCCCGCTCTCGGATTGCAGTGAGCGGTCGACCTCCACCGTCTGCCCGAAGATGCGCTCGAACTTATGAATGTTGTCGAGCAGCGACGGGCCGTATTCCTTCTTGACGTCGAGCAGAAAGTCCTGATCCCGCGCATCCCGGACAAGAGAGGTGTCACCGTGCCGGTAGGAAACGAACTGCAGCGCCTGGGTCCCGCACATCTTCTGGTACCCGGGTTGGAGGTTGATCTCCTGATACTGCTGACTGGACGGAGTGTTGGCGTGGTAGTACCGCCGGTCGACGGTCGAGTACACGCAACCGATTTCGTCCACCGCGGTCTTGAACTGGTTGAAGTCGATCACGACCACGTGGTTGATCGAAAGTCCCGTGAGCTGTTTGATCGTCGAGACCAGCAATGAGACGCCGCCGTACTCGAGCGCTGCGTTCAGGCGAGTCGACACGACGCCGCCGGGCGTCTGGATCAGGACCTCTAGCTCGCGCGGGATCGACATCATCGAAATCCACGGCTTGTTCGGGTCTATCCGCACGAGCAGCATCTCGTTCGAATGGGGCAGGACCGGCGTGGTCGTCGTGTGGTTCCGCTGGTCGTTCCCCACAAGCAGGATCGTTTGTGCATCGCCGAACCCGGCCGGCGCCAGTACGCCCGAGGACAGCTTGATCGCCTTGTGGAAGTGCAGGTCTTTGGCGATCGTCTTGATCTCGCCCTTGATCAACACGACGGTGGCGCCGGCGCTCAGCGCCACTACCAGGACGCAGCCGAGCAGGATTCGCCAGATTCTCGGCCGGCGCCCGGGGCTCGGCGGCGGGTCCGCGGGCGCCGTCGCGCGCGCGGCTTGATCGGGCCGGAACGGAGGCCTCGGAGGTGCGGCTGTCGCGCTCACCTACGTGGACCGCCGAGGTCGTGACGAACTACGGCGGCGATAACATGCATAAATGTACATGCATGGGAGAGGTCTACCTCCGCCCTCGCCGCCGGACGCGGCCGTGCCCAACACACCGGGGCTTGCTGTCGCCGCCGGCGCTAGGCTGCGCGATGAGTAATGACCGAGGATCTCGCCGAGCGGATCGCCGACACGATGTTCGCTCTCGCGACCCCCAGCCGCGTGCGCATCCTCGGCTCCCTGCGGGAACGGCCGCACACGGTCCGCGAGCTGATCGCGGCCACCGGCATGGCCCAGCCCGCCGTCTCGCACCAGCTCCGGCTGCTGCGCGATCACCGTCTGGTCGTCGCCGAGCGGCGCGGGCGCGAGCGTGTGTACGCGCTGTCCGACGAGCACGTGGCCTCGCTGCTCGACGAGGCTGAGCGCCACGCAAAGCGGCTCGCGTCGGGGCGACGCCGGTCCTCGCAGGCCTATCCTGGCCGCCAGGCCGGCAGCGCCTGAGCACGATCGCTGGCCGGCCCGAGTCGCGCCCCGACCCAACATCACAACCCGACCCGCTTCACCGGCCGACCGTGAGCTCGATCGCCCTGACGATCACGAGGATCGCCGTCCCCAACAGGTAGACGCGCAAAAGCGCGAGTCCGATCGTGCGCGCCCGCGTCGCTCCCCACGGCCCCACCCGCTCGCTCCAAGGCATCGTCCACCGATCAAACCGGGACCCATCACGGCAGCCAGCGTCACCAAGCGCCGGCGCAGCGACCGGCGCGGACCGACGTCATGACTCGCGGCCGTGCCCTCCGTCCCGACGATGTCGCCGATGTGGGCTCGGTCAGCCGCCGAGCGCCGATCGACCGCGGAACGGAATGGAGCCTCGATCACGTCCATGCCGGGCATGTTCGCATCCCCGGGGTCCCGCGCCGGCGCCCGCGCTCACCCCCGATAGGGTCAGGGGAGTCGGCCCGACCAGCGGGTCGACATCGCCGCGCCAAGCAACAGGAAGGCGACGCCGCCGATCGCGAAGGCGGGCGTGATGTCACGCTTGCGGGTCACGCTGCCGAGTTGATGGCCGAGGTCCTTGTAGATCGAGCTGAGCTCGTCGGCGCTCTGGGCGTTGAACGAGCGCCCGCCCGAGAGCTGCGCGATCTCCTGCATGAGCTGGGGGTCGGGCGGGACGGCGACCGGCGGTTGAAACGGGTCAGGGCTCGGTAGGACGCCGTTCGGGGTTCCGAGCGCGACCGTGTCGATCGGGATCCTGTCCTGCGCCGCCTGGCGGGCGACCGTCGCAACGTCGACGCCGGCGTTGGCAGCGCCGTCGGACAGCAGCACGATCGCCGAGGGAGGATGCCTCTTATCCGCCCCTCGAAGCAACTGGAGCGCGAGCTGGAGCGCATCGCCCGTCGCGGTGGAGCCGTTCGCAACCTCTCCGTTGACGATCGCGCGCGCCGCAGAATGGTTCGCGACCGGCGCCTGCACAGCGTCCGGCGCGCTCGAGAACGCGATCGCGCCGACGAGGGCACTGGCCGGTAGCTGGTCGATGAAAGTGTTCGCGGCTTTATCGGCAGCGGCGAGCCTCGTCGGCTGCACGTCGGTCGCGGCCATCGAACCCGAGTGGTCCATGACGAGCATCACCGATGCCTGGTCGGTGGGGGCGCTGTAGCTCATGCGCGGGCGGGCCAGCGCGAGCGAGAGCGCAGCGATCGCCGCGATCGCGAACGCGGCCGGCAGGTGACGCCGCCACGAGGTTGCCGCGCCGGCCGCGAGCACCAGCGTCGACACCGCCGGAAACCGGACCGCGTAACGGCGCGAGCGCCGGCGCGCGAGGATCGCCGCCGCAATCGCGATCGGGATCAGCGCGAGGGCTCCCAGCCACAGTGGCGAAGCGAAGCTCATCGGATGTGGTGCCCGAGCTCCAGTAGCCAGTCCTGATCGGTGGCGAGCGTGACCTGGTCGATGCGGAGGCGACGCAGCTCGCGCGCCAGCTCGTCTCGCCGCTCGCGCTCGAGCTTCGCGAAACGCTCGCGCACGCGGCGGTTCGAGGTGTCGACGTCGATGCGGGCGCCGCTTTCGGGATCGATCAGCGCGAGATGCCCTACGGCCGGGAGCGTCGCCTCGCGCGGATCGATGACCTCGACCGCGAGCACCGAGTGGCGAAACCGAAGCGATGCCAACGGCCGCTGCCATCCGTGCTGATCGCGCCAGTCGCTGATCACGACCACGAGCCCTGGCTGGCCGGACATCCGCCCCACTCGCGCAAGCGCGTCGGCCAGGGCGTCGGCATGCTGCTGGCCGTCGGGCGCGACGCCCTCCGCGAGCAACCGCCGCAGCGCGACGAGCCCGGGCTTGGCGCCACGCGGTGGAAGCACTCGCGGGGCAGCGGCGCCGAACGCGACGACGCCCACGCTGCCCGCCCGCCGCACGCCGAGTCGCCCAAACACGAGCGCGACTCCCTCGGCGACGTCCGCCTTCAGCCGGCGCGTCGTGCCGAACGCCATCGACGGAGACACATCGAGCACGACCCAGGTCGTCATCGCGCGTTCGGGCACGTGCAGGCGAACGTGTGGCTGACCGGTCCGGGCGGTGGCGGCGGGATCGATGTGGCGCACGTCGTCGCCGATCTCGTAAGGGCGAAGCTGCGCGAGCTCCATGCCGGCGCCGACGCCGGCGGCACGCCGATCGCCCGGGAGCATCCGGGCCACGAGCCGCGTGACCGCGAGGTCGAGCGCCTCGATCAACGGCTGCGCCAGCGGGCCTGGGCCCTGGCGCGCCGCCGGCGGCTCGAGCACCGGCGTGCTCACGCCGCGCTCACCACCGAGCACCGGCGTGCTCACGCCGCGCTCACCACCGAGCAGAGACGTGCTCACCGCGCCCTCACCACGGTCGGCGTCTCATGGATCAGGTCCGCGGTGTTCGGCTCGGGGACGGCGGCGAGGACGCGATCGAGCAGCTGGTCGGCGGTCACCCCTTCGCTGAGGGCGTCGTAGGACAGCACGATCCGGTGGCGGAGCACATCCGACGCGAGATCGCAGACGTCGTTGGGTACGACGTGACCGCGGCCGCGCAACAGCGCGAGCACACGCGCGGCCTGGACCAGTCCAATCGGCCCGCGCGGGCTCGAGCCGAACTCGATCATCGGCGCGACATCCTGAAGCCCGTAGTTCGCGGGGTGCCGGGTCGCATCCGCGAGTGCGACCGCATAGCCAATCGTCTCCCGATCGACGAGCACCGTCCCGGCCGCGGCCGCGTACCGGCGCAGATCGGTGAGCGACAGACGCTCCTGCACATCGGCGGGCGCGCGCAGGCTGCGTCCGACGACGGCCGCCTCCTCCCCCGCGCTCGGGTAGTCGACCAGGATCTTCATCAGGAAGCGGTCGACCTGGGCCTCGGGGAGGGGATACGTGCCCTCGGACTCGATCGGGTTCTGCGTCGCCATCACGATGAACGGGAGCGGAACCTCGTACGTGCTGCCGCCGATCGTCACCTGCTGCTCCTGCATGACCTCGAGCAGCGCTGACTGAACCTTGGCCGGCGCGCGGTTGATCTCGTCGGCGAGCAGGAAGTTGCAGAACACCGGACCGAGCTCGGTGTCGAACCTGGCCGTGTCCGGTCGGTAGACGCGCGTGCCGACGAGGTCGGCCGGGACGAGATCGGGGGTGAACTGGATCCGGCTGTAGGAACCGCCAAGCACGGCCGCGAGCGTCTTGACCGTGAGCGTCTTGGCGAGGCCGGGGACGCCTTCGAGCAGCACGTGGCCGCCGGCGAGCAGGCTGACGAGTAGCCGCTCGAGCATCGCGTCCTGCCCGACGATCACGCGTTTCATCTCGTGCAGGGCCTCGCCCAGCGCCGCGCGCGCCTCGCCGCGCATCTCTTCCGGATTTTCGAAATCAGTCATCTGTTCTCCTTAGTCCACTCAGTCGCAGCTATCTAGATAAGTCGTCCGAACCAGGCAAGCGACGCGACGCCGCCGAGCAGCAGCAGCGCGAGCCCGCCGCCGGCGAAGCTCGCGGTCATCTCGTGCTTGACCTTCTTGTGCCCGAGCTCAGCGCCGAGGCGGTCGTACACGGCGTCGAGGCCCTTCGCGTCGGTTGCGGTGAACGCCTCGCCGTGGGATACGCGTGCGATCTCCGCGAGCTGCGCTGGGTTCGGTGGCACGGGCACCGTGATCGTCCGGTTGCCGCGCTTTTCGGTGACCGTCCCACCCGGCGTCCCGAGCTCGATGGTGTAGATCGGGATGTGCTCCGTGGCCGCTTGCTGGGCCGCGGTAATCGGATCCGAGCCGACGTCCGAGGCGCCGTCCGACAGCAGCACGATCGCGCCCGGCGGTTGCTTGCCGCCCTGCTTCGGAACGCTTGCCAGCGTGTGCAAGGCCGTCCGCAGCGCATCGCCGATCGCGGTGCCGCCGGTCACGCGAAGCTGAGTGAGCGCAGAGCTGACGAGCGCGTGATCGGTGGTCGGGGACTGCAGCAACGCCACGTGCGTGTTGAACTCGATCAGGCCGACGCGCACCGACGCGGGCACGCCGCCGAGAAAGCGGTTGGCGGCCCGCTCCGCGGCTTGCAACCGCGTCGGCTTCACGTCGGTGGCAGCCATCGAGCCGCTGGTGTCGTTGGCGAGCATGATCGAAGCCGTGTCAATGGGTACCGCCACGGTTCGCTCCGGGCGCGCTGCGGCGATGATCAGCACCACGAGCGCCACCGCGAACGCGAGCATCGGGACGTGCCGGCGCCAGCGCGGACGGCGCGGCGTCACGGACGCGCTGAGCGCGGGGGCCGCGAACGCCGCCGCGGCGATCTGCCGCCGGTGCTGCTGGCGGACGTACCAAACGATCAGCAAAGGGATCGCGAGCAGCGCGATCAGGACGGCAGGGTCGACGAAGTTCATGGATACCCGGCGGGAGGCGTCCCGAGGGGGACGCTTGACGAGTACGACACGCCGCTCCCCTGGTACTGGAGCTGGATCCGCTGACCGGGGTGCGCGGAGGCGATCGCCGAGGTGACATCGGAAGGGGAGAAGACAGGCTTTCCGTTGAGCCGTGTGATCACGTCGCCCGGCTCCATGCCGGCCGCCTGCGCGGGGCTGCCCGGGAAGACGTCGACGACCATCACCCCTCCCTGTGGCGTGGTCGCCACATCGATCCCGAGCCAGGCCCGGGATCCAATCGTGGCCGCGGAGGTCGTGCTCGAACTTCCGCTCAGCGACGACGCGACGGCGTAGACGGCGCCGGCGAGCAGCAGCGTCGCGGCCACCGCCGCGAGCGCGAGGCGGCGCTGGCGCGCAGTGCCCATGGGAATCCTTCGGAGGCGGCGGAAAAACGTTCGAATGTGGCCGAGCAGGGCCCGGATCCGGTCACGAACGGTCGGTTTGTGCGGGCGCGGCGTCGGCGCCGGCCGCTCGGGTTCGGCGAGCACCGGCGCACGCCACCGATTCTCGGCAAGCTCGTCCCGGTGGGCCGAGGACTCGAGCTCCCAATCGCCAGACCACAGGTGCCGCGGACCGCTCATATCGCCCAGCGCAAGGTAAGCCGCATTAGTGAGATCTTCTTAAGAACACGGGGATCCAGACGATCGAGACGGCGGTTTGACGTCTGGTAGGTTCATACCCAGGGTCGAGGAGGAAGAGGCCAGCGATGACGACGGGCAGCGCGACCGAGCAGGTGACGAGCGTTCCGGGCGAGCTTCAGTACCTGGCGCCTGGATCGACCGTGCTGCGGCGGTTCACGGCGCCCGGGGCGAGCATCAACACCGGCAGCTACGAATCCCACACGGTTCAGGTCCACAACGGCCGGCCGCTGCAGGACGGCTTCCGGATGGACATCCACGGCTTCGAGATCGTCGCGCACCGCAGCGCGGTCGGCGATTTCACCGACAAGGCCGAGGTGGACGCCGTC
Organism: uncultured Solirubrobacterales bacterium; assembly: GCA_963701945.1. Classification (GTDB taxonomy): domain Bacteria; phylum Actinomycetota; class Thermoleophilia; order Solirubrobacterales; family Solirubrobacteraceae; genus Palsa-465. The sequence continues at coordinate 138,079 of CAVPBV010000015.1, forward strand.
TACATCCCCGAGGTCGTCGAGTTCATCAAGAAGCGCACCGGCGCCGACGAGGTCGTCTCCCGCGGCGCGGTGCTGCGGCGCTCGGCCGCCCCCGCCGAGCATGGGTCACAGCCGCAGGCGGCGCTCGTCCACATCGATTACGGCCCCGAGGGCGCCGAGATGACCGCGGCGCGCGTGTACGCCGAGCAGTTCCCGGACGGTCCCGGCTACCGTCGCGCGCTGGCGACGAGCTTCTGGCGGGTGTTCAGTCCGCCACCGCAGGACTGGCCGCTCGCGTTGTGCGACTTCCGCAGCCTCCGCGACGACGAGGGGCTGCCCAACCAGCTGTACTTCGTCGACCGGATCCCGGACGAACGAGCTCGCCGCGGTTGTCGACGAATCGAAGATGATCACGAGCGGCTCGGAGTTCCTGTTCAGCGCCGACCACGACTGGTGGTACTTCCCGGACATGACTCGGGACGAGATCCTGTTCTTCGTGTTCCACGATTCGGACCACAGCCGCGCATGGCGGGTCCTCCACTCGGCGTTCCGCGATCCGACCGTGGACGGGACGGTGCCGCGGCACAGCATCGAAGTGCGAAGCTTCGCGTTCTTCAGCTGAGTCGTCGGCCGCGTTCGGTTCCGATGTCTAGAAAACCTGTGCTTCGGGTATTCGGTCGGGCGGGAGGTTCGCTTGATGCCTGGAATCACTTGTCTGCGTGTGAATTTAAGGAGCGCGGTTGCGCTCGGAATCGGTCTTGCTTGCGTCGGTCTCGGCTCCGCGCCGGCACTCGCGGTAACCCCATCGCCCCCGGCCGGCGCGCCGGCGGTCGAGTCGGCTCCGTCAAGTCTCGTCGGGCTTGATCCATCGCTTCCGGCGGGCGTGGTCGCGGCGAGCGCCGCGCCGGGAAGCCACTGGACCCCTGAGCCCGCCGCGTATGGGACCGCGTCGACGAACGACATCGCGATCAAGGGCGCGGGCGGCACCACGATCAGGGTCAACGAGATCTATCCGACTACCGCGTCGGGCGCGCCGGCGAAGGGGCCGTTCCCCGTCCTGTTGACGATGACGCCGTACGGCAAGGGCCAGGGCGGCTCGAGCAGCCCGGGGTCGGCAGCGTCGCCGGGCGGCGGGAGCCCCACGGGCGGCGCGGACGACTATCTGGCCGAGCGCGGATACATCGAGATCGTCGAGGACGTCCGTGGCACTGGGGACTCGAACGGGAGTTGGGGGCTGTTCGATCCGGTACAGCAGCAGGACGCGATCAAGGTGCTCGACTGGGCGGCGCACCTGCCGCACTCCGACGGGCGCGTCGGGACTTACGGCCCGTCATACCTCGGAATCGACCAGTTGCTGCTTGCCGGCGCGGTGGGACCGCACTCGCCGCTCAAGGCGATCTTCCCGATGGTCAGCGCCAACGACATCTACCGGGACACGTCGTTCATGGGCGGGCTGCTCGACTTTGAGTTCAGCGAGACCTACCTGGGCCTCACGGGTGCCGACAACACGAGCAACCCGATCACGGACACGGCGAGCGACCCGACGATGTTGTCGGACCTCGCCGGGATCGAGGCGGACCACGTCAACGGGCTGGCGAGCTATCACGCGGCGACGACCGAGAACATCCTGACCGGCGGCGACGAGGCCTACGACGGTTCCTACTGGCAGGCACGGAACCCGCAGAACGTGCTTGCGCGCGTCGTCGCCAACCACATTCCCGCCTACCTGGTCGGCGGCGAGTTCGACATCTTCCAGAACGGCGAGCCGCTCAACTACGCCGAGCTGCAGAACGCCTGGGCCGGGCGCAGCGCGACCGCGCCGATGGCGCCGGGTCAGCGTACGACCGGGCGCTACCAGTTGGTCGTCGGACCGTGGGAGCACCTCAACGGCTCGTCGGTCGACGTCGATCCGCTCGAGCTCGAATGGTTCGACACCTGGCTCAAGCACGAGCGAACCGGCATGGCGAAGACCCCGACGCCGCTGCACTACTACGACCTCGGTAGCGGTCAGTTTGACGAGACCTCGACGTATCCGTTCACGAGAGCCGCGCCGACCCGGCTGTACTTCGGCGCCGGCGGAACGCTCACCAATTCCGCACCGTCCGCGACCTCCGCCGCAGGAGGGACGCTCGCCGGCTCAGCACCCGGCTCCGGCGGGGCGGGCACGTTGACGGGTGTCCTCGGCGGCGTCACCTCACCGGTGACGAGCGTGCTCGGGAGCGCAACCGGCTCGGCTTCGCTCCCGGTCGCGACGTCCGACACGCTCACCTGGAGCCCGAGCGGCGCTCCCTGCGGACGCCCGATCGACCAATGGTCGATGGGCGGCATCTCGGTCCCATCGGGGACGGCCGGGCTGCTTGCCCCGTGCGTCAGCGACGACCGGGTCTCGGAGACGGGCCCGTGGGCGACCAGCTACACCTCGGCGCCGTTCTCCCACCCGGAGACCGTCGCCGGACCGATCACCGCAACCGTGTACGCGAGCGCGACGACATCGGAGACCGAGCTCGTGGCCGAGCTCGAGGAAGTCACCCCGAGCGGGGCCGCGTATCCGCTCACCGAGGGCGCGCTGCTCGGCTCGCTCCGAGCCGTCGACAACAAGCGATCTTGGACGGCCGACGGCATGACGGTGCTGCCCTATCACCCGTACACGGAGGCCTCCGCCAAGCCCGTCACTGCCGGCGCGGTGACCGAGTACCAGATCCAGATCTTCCCGACGCTCGTCACGATCGCCGCCGGCGACAGCCTGCGGCTCACGCTCTCGACGACCGACAGCCCGCATCTCACGCCACTCCCCGAGCAGCTCCCCGAGCTGGCCGGCGGCGTGTACACGATCGAGCGCTCGGCGGCGGCGCCGTCGTCGCTCACGGTCGAGCTGGTCAAGTAGCGTCGATCGAGCCCGGATCGGCGGGCACGTCAACCGCGTACTCCTGCAGCACGTCAAGGGGCACGTGGTCGAGCGCGCGCTCGTGCGTTGCCGCGAGCACGACGAACGCCGCGACGCCCTCCTCGTGGGCGCGCAGCCACGCGTAGGTCGTCACGCACCAGCGGTCGCCGGGCTGGAGGCCGGGAAAGTCGTGTTCGGGCGCCGCCGAGATAAGGTCGTTGCCGATGCTCCGCTGATACTCGAGGAACTCGGCGCTGACGACGGCGCAGATCGTGTGGCTGCCGAGGTCGCCGGGACCGGTGCGGCAGCAGCCGTCGCGGTAGAAGCCCGTGAGCGGCTCCGTGCCGCAGCTCTCGAGCCGCGTGCCGAGCACGTTGCGCTGCATGTCGCGACAGTACCGCCCGGGGCGGATCAGATCGGAATGCCGACGAGCTGCCGGCAGGCGCGCGTCTCGGCGACCGAGAGCCCGAGATCGACCGACACCAGGTGCTGCAGTTCGCCGGCGATTTGCCCAGGGAGGACCTTGTCGCTCTCGAGGTCGCCGAGCAGCGTGCCGATCGCGGCGAGGTTGCCGCCGGCGACGCTGCCGGCCGCGCCCTCGAGGCTGGTGAGTCGCGAGGCGATGTCCGCGCGGAGCTGAGCCAGCTCGGCCCGCGCTTGGGGGGACGCTCCGGGCGGCAGCCCGAGCTTGTCGAGCTCGCTGAGCAGGCGGGTAGACGCGGCGATCGCGTCGTGCACGCGGGCGCTTGGACCAAGCCCGAGGTTGAGGCTCGTCCCATCGCGCTGAATCTCGTTCTTCCACGCGAGGATGCTGGTGCACGTGGCCGACGCCCACTGCGCTTCAGCGGCGGTCCGCTGGGCCGCGAGCGTGGCTTGCTCGCTCGGTTGCGTCTTCCGGGAGCCGCTGGACAGGCCGGGAACCTTGACCGCCCCGGTGCTGATCGCGACGGTGACGGCGCCGACGATGCTCGCCATGACCAGCAGCACTCGCGCTAGCCTCCAGCCGACAGAGGGCCCCGGGTCGTTACCGAACGCTCGCATTTGCTGATGAGCCTGTCCGGCGTATCGAAGAAGCGCCCGAGAGAATCCCAATAGGACGATAAGAACGAGGCTGCCGGCGGTTACGACCGGTCAAGGAAGGTGTACCTCGTGCCGATGCAGAACGTAGCGACCGGCTGAATTCCCGGGCTGCGGCATGCAGCTCGGCCCCCGGCGAAGTAGGACAAGCGTGGAAGTAAGCAAAATCTCGAACCTCAGGCGGCTCTTCGGCATGGGAGCGTTCGTGGCGACGGCGGCGGCCGTCGCGCTGATGATCGCGCCCGCAGTCGCGTCCGCTCGACGCCCCACGTGGTTCGCCGTCAGCAGCGAGAGCGCGTGCCTGTCCAACCGGAACGTCAATCCGTTTCTGCGCGCGAACCACGCCAATGTGATGCGGCTGATCCTCTCCCCCCAGGAAGCGCCGGCCGGCGCCGGCATCGGCTGCGTGCAGGACGCGTACGCCGCGGGCTTTCGGGTCTACATCTCGTTTCAGTGGGGCAACCACTTGAGCCCGAGTCAGGTCGCCGCCTACATGGCGCAGGTGCTCCCGACATACGCGCCCTACGTGTGGGCCGTCGGCGTCGGCAACGAGCAGGACCTGTCGATGCCCACCGCCTCCGGGCAGGGCACCGTCGCCCTCGCCAGGGACGGGCGAAGCATCGGCCAGAACTACCGGGCGGTGTGGAACGCGGTCGAGCCGGTCCTCGTGAATCTGGTGCCGCATGCGATTCGTGTCTACGGCGAGTTCAGCCCGTGGGGGTTTGCCGCCGCCCAGCAGGGGTTCGCGCACGGGCGACCACCGGGCGTGCAGGCGATCGCCGCGCACTGCTACCACACGAAGGTCGGCGGGCTGCTCCAGATTCCGCAGTACGCCGCTTGGGCGGGTTCCAAGCATCTGCCGCTGTGGTGCTCGGAGATGGGTCCGGCGTTCCCCACCCGAACGATCCCGAGATGGGCGGTGCCCGACTCCTGGCGGTCCTGGAACGCGTTGGTCGCGAAGGTCGTAACCAAGAGCCCCGATCTCAAGATGTGGGGCTACTACTACGATCCCGCGATGTGAGCGGCCGCGGCTGCGCGCCGCGAAGCTCGGTGGATAGGCTCTCACGCCATGACCACCTTCCCGGAATCTCATCGCGACCTGCTCGATGCTCAGGTCGCGACGCTGGCAACTATCGGCGGCGACGGCTTCCCGCAGTTGACCGAGCTTTGGTTCATCCACGAGGACGGCGAGCTGAAGCTGTCGCTCAACGACTCACGGCTAAAGACCCGGAATCTCGTCAAGCAGCCGAAATGCAGCCTGATGATCCTTGACCTCGAGAACCCGTACCGCTATCTCGTGGTACGCGGGAACGCGAAGGTCCAGCCCGACGACGACTACGCGTTCGCGAACAAGCTGGGGGCGAAGTACTCGGCGGACCTCAGCGTCCACGATCAGCCGGGGGAGAAGCGCGTGGTCGTGACCATCGAACCGACCAACATCTACCCGGTGGACATGTCAGGCGGTTAGTGCAGGCCGCGCGGGCCCTGGACGGGCGCCCATCCGGCGGCGTACGATCGCCGCGGTTCTGAGGTCAACCACGAGGAGGGAGAGCCTTGCAATACGGCAAGTCACGCTGCCGCACCTTTGCGCTGGCCGCCACGGCGGCGCTGACGGCGGGAGCGATCGCCGCCGGACCAAGCTCGGCCAAGCCGGCCCGAGCGCACGCCGCCGGCGCGACCGTGCACGTGATCGAGCACGCGATCACCGACACCGAGAATCCGGGGGTCGGCGGGAAGGATGCGAAGGGAAACGTACTGACGTTCAACAACCCGGTGTTCAACATCGCGAACACGAAGCAGGTGGGGCACGACGAGGGCTTCTGCATCCGTGTCGCACCGGCGCAGGGGATCTGGGAGTGCCTGTGGACGACGTTCCTCAAGGCCGGCCAGATCACGGTCCAGGGCCCGTACTACGACACGCGCAATAGCGTGCTGTCGATCACCGGCGGGACCGGCGCCTACCGCGACAGCCGCGGTGAGATGACGCTCCTGTCGCGTGACGGCGGCAAGGAGTACGACTTTATCTTCAAGCTGAGCTAGAGGAATCGGGGAATTCGGCTCGGCTCGTTCCCGGGAGGCGGACCGTGGTTGGGCCGAATTCCCTCTCGGCCCCGTCACGCTGTCGGGAGGCTGACCGTGACTGAGCCGAATTCCCGGCGTCGCGTGACTGCCGTGATCAGCAGGAGGGCTGTGGCGTCAGGTCCGTGGTCGGGCAGACCGGCAGGATCAGCGGCGGCCGCGGCGACTGTGTGAAGTCGAAGTCCGCGGTGAGGTCGCCGAGGATCGGGCTGTTCTCACGCACGTCCGGGCGCGGGTCGGGCCGTCCGTCGGTGGCGGGATCGAGCCGCTGCCCGTCGAGGAAGTCATCCTCGATGAACTTGTTGTACGCGTCGTGGCTGAGCGTCTGCGAGTCGATATAGCCGGTCTTGGCATACGGGCTGATCACGATGCCCGGTACGCGCAGCCCGTAGCCGTCCGCGTCGGCGACCGGCGGGACCACCTGGTCGTAGAACCCGCCCCAGTCATCCCACGAGAGGAAGATCGCGGTGCTGTCCCAGTCCGGGCTCTCCATGATCGCGTTGACCAGGCCGGTGACGTACGGCTGACCGGCACTGACGAGCGCGGTTGGATGCTCGGACACCGTGCCGTTCGGGGTGATCCATGACACTGCCGGCAATGTGCCGGTCTTGGCGGCGGCGAAGAAGTTCGACAGCGACTGGATGTTGCCGAGTTGGTCGTCCTGAGCCACGTCGGTGAAATCCGGCAGCGGATTCCATATCCCCGGCGTCTTCGGTCCCTGCTGCACCGGCGCGCAGGTCATCGCGCTGTCGTCCTCGCAGTCGGGCTCGGTGCCCTGGAACACGTAGTACGACCAGCTCACGCCGTACTGATGCAACAGGTACGTGATGTCCGTCCAGGCGTACTCCGACTGCCCGTTGGGCGTGTTGGGGCTCTCGAGCGCGTTCTTGCACGAGAACGGATTGTTGGGATCGGTGCAGAACGCCGACCACTCCGACACCAGGTACAGGTGCTCGGGAAGGCTCCACGACGCGTTCGGCTCGTACATGTGGTCCTGGAGCACGTAGTTCTCTGCGTACGCCCAGTAGTTGGGGATCTCGCTCGCGTCGTGGTAGCCCATGACGTCGATGCAGGTGGCCTTCGAACCCGAGGTGCACGGACTGCAGTTGGGGTCGTTGGTGGTGCAGTTCGATCCCTTCTCGGCTTGAGCGACGAACCCATCCATCTTGCACCCGGTGCGTGCTGTCGCATTGGTGCAGTCCATGTCGGCGGTCGCGTTCGCCGCGCCGTGCGGACCGCCGTAGTTCTTGTCGCTGGTGTCGTGGAACGGCTGCACGCATCCACCGTTCACGGGGTCGGGAACGCACGGCACCGGTCCCGGATTGCCCGCGAGTCCGGGGATGCCGTCCGCTCCGGGGTACGTGCCGAAGTACTGATCGAAGGAACGGTTTTCCTGCATGATGATCACGACGTGCTTGATCTTGAAGATCCCGTTCACGTCGATGGTGACCGCCGGCGAGTATGAGTTGATGTTCTTCGCGCTCCAGCGCAGGTATGTCCTCAGCTGGTACAGGCCGCTCGCGGTCGCGGGGAAGGCGTAGCCGATCGCGTAGTCGGAGGACCGATTGAGCCCGCCCGTCGCCACCGCCTGCCACCCGGTGGACCCGAGTTGCTGCAACACGATCTGCGCGGCCGGGTGGGCGGGCGACACGCTGCCGGTGAACGTCACCTGATCGCCGGGCGCCGCCTTCACCTCCGTCGAGGCGAGCGTGATCAGCGCCGCCACCCGCTGGTGCACGGTGTGACTACGGAACCCTCGCGCCGTCACATACCACCAGCGGTTGCCGTCGAGACGCACGGTGATCGAGTACTGGCCTGCAGAATCGGTACGCATCGCCGTGGTCGGATGAAACCGCCGCTCTCCGGGGAGCCGTCGCCAGAGGAGGACGACCGCGTGCCCGTGACGGGGTCCCGCCAGTCGGCCCGAGATCGTGACCGTCTGCCCGTCGGTCGAGGGATTCGGAATGCTCGAGATCGTCAGGCCGAGCGAGCAACGCCGCCGCTTGCCTTTGGCGGCGGGCGCACAGCAGAGGGCCTGACCTCCGTGGATCGGAACGCAACCGCTCGGTCCGGGCGCGGCCGACGCCGGCTTGACGGCCGCGCTGGCAAGCGCGAGCCAAGCGCCGACCGCAATGAACAACAACGCCCACGGAAACAGTCCCGCTCGGGTCTCGCGCATGCTGTCCTCCCCGGATCTGACACCGGTGCTCTCTCTCGCGCCTGTCTTAACCCGCTCTCGCGTGCGTAGTTGCGCGGCCTGATGGGAACCGGCGCACGCGCGAAAAAGATGTGCGACATTGGCGGCGTGCGGAGAGGCAACGTCCTGCGGCGTGGTTCTCGAATGCGTGCCATATCGATGGCCGCCGCGCTCGTCGTCACCCTGGTGACGGCCGCGGGCGTGTCCGCGGCGGGCGCCCGAGCGGCGACGCCGACGTTCAGCGCGCACGGCAGCGCCGAGCAGGTGTACGTCACGGGCCTCGCGCCGAGCGCGCGCATGTCGCTGCTCAAACCGGACGGAACGACGCTTTACACCCAGCAGGCCGACTCGCTCGGAGGTCTGCTGTTCCGCAACGTCCCGCCGGGCAGCGGTTACCGGGTGCAGTCATACCCCGACGGCGTCGAGTCCGGTCCGATCACCGTTCACTCCGACGCGGCGGCGCCGTGGGATCCCGGCATCTACAACCAGTCGATCCCCGACGAGGGCTACACCTATCTGACCACCCGGGACGGCACGCAACTCGCGATCGACGTGCACCCGCCGACGGCGCCGGCTGGGGAACCAGGGATCCCGCTCGGGCTGCCGGTTCCGCCCGGCGTGAGCAGTCCGAGCCTCCCGATCACCCTGCCCGGTCTGCCGGCCTTTCCCAACCCGCTCGCTAAGCGCGCCCATTCCGTCTCCGCCTTCGGGGTCCCGCCGTACCCGACCCTGATCGAGTATTCGGGCTACGGGTACGCGGATCCATCTGGCCCGGTCAACGGGATCGCAGTGCTCGCGACCTGGCGGATCCATCTGGCCCGGTCAACGGGATCGCAGTGCTCGCGACCTGATGGGCTTCGCGGTCGTCGACGTCAACATGCGGGGGACGGGCTGCTCGGGCGGCGCCTATGACTTCTTCGAGCCGCTCCAAAACCTCGACGCCTACGACGTGATCGAGACGATCGCGCACCAGCCCTGGGTGCTCGGCCATAAGGTCGGGATGATGGGCATCTCCTACGGTGCGATCAGCCAGCTGTTCGCGGCACAGCTCGATCCGCCCGACCTGGAGGCGATCTCACCGCTGTCGACGATCGACGCGACGGCGACCACGCTTTACCCCGGCGGCATCCTCAACACCGGGTTCGCGGTCGCCTGGGCGCAGCAGCGCCAGGAGGAGGCCGAGCCGGCCGGGCCGAACAGCGGCCAGCCGTACGCCTACACGCAAATCCAGAACGGCGATCAGACCTGCAAGTCCAACCAGGTCCTGCACGGTGAGGCGGCCAACCTGATGGACAAGATCGACGCCAACTCGCATTACAACGCGTCGGTTGCCGATCCACTCGACCCGATCTCGTTCGTCAACAAGATCAAGGTGCCGGTGTTCATGGCCTGCCAGTGGGAGGACGAGCAGACGGGCGGCCACTGTCCCGACCTACTGCAGCACTTCACCGGTCGGCACAAGTGGTTCACGTTCACCAACGGCGCCCACGTCGACTCACTCGACCCGTACACGTTCGACCGCTGGTACGACTTCTTAGAACTGTTCGTCGCGCATCAGGCGCCGATCGTCAACCAGGCGGTCATACATGCTGCCGCTCCGGTCATCTACCAATCGGCGATGGGGCTGCCGGACACTGACGCGGTCACCCTCCCGGCTGACCCGATCCAACTCAAGCCGACGTATCAGTCCGCACTGAGCGCGTTCGAGGCGCTTCCAGAGGTTCGGGTGCTGTTAGACAACGGCGCGGGGATCTCGCCCACCGGCAGCAAGACGGCCGGCGACCCGTACCCCGGGTTCGAGCAGTCGTTCTCGACCCTCCCGGTCCCCGGCACGACCGCACGCTGGTGGTACCTCGGGCCCGCCGGAAAGTTGGGCGCGCGCCCGCCAGCGCACAAGGGCATCGACTGGTACACGTCGAACGCCAAAGCTGTTCCGCTCAACGACTTCCCGATCGCCGATACCGAGGCCGGCGGTCTCTGGGGGAACGCATCGCAGTGGCAGTGGAACTGGCAGCAGAACCCGGCCGGCACCGCGATCTCGTACGTCTCCGCGCCACTCAGGTCGAACACCACGGTGATCGGCGCCGGCGCTGTCCACCTGTGGGTGCGGTCCTCGACACCGGACGTGGACCTTCAGGCGACGATCAGCGAGGTGCGGCCGGACGGGAACGAGACGTTCGTGCAGAACGGATGGCTACGAGCCGACGAGCGCAAGCTCTCGACGAGCACGAACAACATCCTGCACCAGAAGAGCACCCTGCTCGACCCGATCCCCAGCATGCTCACCTCCGACGTGCAGCCGATGCCGAAGGGCCGCTTCGTCGAGGTCGTCATACCGCTCTACTACGAGGGCCACGTGTACCGCGCCGGCTCGCGGATCCGGGTCACGATCTCGGCCCCCAACGGAACCCAGCCGGTCTGGTCGTTCGGTCAGACCGATCCGTCCGGAACCGCCAAGGTCTCCGTGGCCTTCTCCCGGCGCATGCCGTCGAGCCTGATCCTGCCGGTCGTCCCGGGGGTGAGCGTGCCGACCGGTCTGCCGGCGTGCCCGAGCCTGCGGAACGAGCCGTGCCGGCCGTACGCGGCGATCACAAACGCGGTCAGTGCGAGCTAGTCGCGCCTGAGCACGACACAGGCGCGGGCGCCGACGTGAACAGCTTGAACGAGTCGGTGGCCGGCTTGTCGGCGTCGATCCGCCAGGTGAGACGGAGGCCGTCGATCTCGCTCTGGAGCGCGGGAATACAGGCGGCGTAGGCTGCGTAGGCGGCGAGCTCGTTGCGCATGCCGGCGAGCTGCGCCTCGCTCGGGACGCTCTGGAGCTGCCAGTTGACACGCTGCACCGACCGCTGTGCGGCGGTCGCGCGTGCCGCGACGCTGCGGGCGTGCAGGCGGTCGCCCGCCGCGGCACGCTCGTCACTAGCGACGCGCTGTCCGAGGCTCGAGAGTTCGGCCTGCAACGCCGCGACGCGCTGTTCCGAGCGCGCGGCCCGCTTGTACGCCTCGACGCCGAATATGGCGGTGGCGAGCGCGATGATCAGGACGATCCCGGTCACGAACCGGAGCCTGCCCTGAGCGTGAACCGTGCGCCTGCGCTTGACGCGAGGGGTCCGACGCGCCATCGAGCTCGCACCGTGGGTGTGGGTGTCAGTCACCATCTCCTACCGTCCGTGGTGAATATGCAACGCACGTCCGCGCCCCGATCTTGCGGACGGCGGTAGCGCCGTCTAGCGATACAGCTCGATGCGGCCGCGCCCGGCGGCCTTGGCGCGGTAGGTGGCGGCGTCCGCGTTGGCGAGCAGCGCATCGGGATGGGAGTGGCCAAGCGCGATCCCGACGCTGGCCGACAGCTGGTGCTCGACGCCGCCGGACGTGAAGGGCAGTCGGATTGCCTCGAGCAGACGCCGGCCGACCGCGAGCGCCGACTCCTCGCTGACGTCCTCACACAGCGCGACGAATTCGTCGCCGCCCATGCGCGCGATCGTGTCGCCGGGCCGGACCGCGGTCTGGAGGCGCCGGCCCAACTCCACGAGCGCGGCGTCCCCGGCGGCGTGGCCGTGTTCGTCGTTGACCCGCTTGAAGTTGTCAAGGTCGACGAACAGCACCGCGGTCGCGCCGGTCTCGCGCTCCGAGCGCGCCAGCGCGTGCTCGAGGCGGTCACGCAGCAGCGTGCGGTTCGCGAGCCCGGTCAGCGGGTCGTGCACCGCCTCGTGGCGCATGCGCTCCTCGTCGCGGAGCCGAGCCAGCGCGGTGGCGAGCGTATGCGCGACCGCGCGCACGAAGCTCAATTCCTCCTCCACAACGGGGCGCGTGGGAGCGACCAGCAGCTCATCGCCGGTGCCGATCGCAAACCGCAGGCCGGCCTCGGGATCGGGCCCGTATGTCGCGAGCGACGCGCCTCCGGCGAGCCGCACCTCCGCGGCCGCCACGGGAAGGAGCTTGCGCAGCCGTTCGATCGCTTCGAAGGCGATGTCCGCCGGATCGGCGCCGGCGAGAGCACGTTCGCCCATCGCCGCGACCGCGCGCAGCCGCGCCTCGGCGGCGCGCTGCTCGGAGATGTCCCGACCGACGGCGAGGAGCAGCTGGCCGGCGGATGTCTCGACGATTCCCCAGCTCATCTCGCCGATGAACTCCGAGCCGTCTCGGCGCAGGCCCCAGGCCGCGGTCGAGAATCGGAGGGGATGCTCGGTGGCGAAGTACAGGTCCATGTTTCGGGTGTAGCGATCGCGAACGCGCTCGGGCCACAGCACGTGGACGGGCTGTCCGAGCAGCTCATGGCGCGGGTAGCCGAACAGCTCCTCGGCGAGCGCGTTCACGAACACGATGCGCCCGTCGCGCGCCGCGGCCACCACCGCGTCCGGCAACCCCTCGAGAACGGCCGCCGGCGCGACCAGCAACGGGTCAGCCGCCGTGTCCTCCCTGGCGCCTCCCCTCGCTCCTTCGTCTACCTCTTCGTCCATGACCCCGCGTCCAGCGTACAACGCCGCCGGTCCGGTTGGTGGCTCTATCGGCGAGCGTTCGAGAAGCTGAACCCGCTGAGGTCGATGGCGGGCTGACGTCCGGTCAACCACTGCGCGACGGCCTCGCCGATCGCCGGTGAGTGCTTGAACCCGTGACCCGAGCAGGCGGACACGATCAGAACCGAGTCGTGCTCGGGGTGACGGTCGATCACGAACCGATTGCCGCGAGTGCTCGTGTACAGGCACGACACCGTCCTGAGCGGCGTTTCGCCGAGCCACGGGAGGTACCGCGCGATGCACTGCTTGTGCATGCGCTCGCTCTCGGAGCGCGTCGCTGGATGCTGCCGGCCATCCGGCGTCGTGGTGCGCTCGTAGGACTCGGCCGCCACCTTGACGCCACCGTCGGGACCGTCGATCGCGGGGATCCCGTAGAACCCCTCGAGGTGAACGACCTCGTCCTGGCGGCCGCCGAGATCCCAGATGAAGCCAGGCATGTCGCGAAGTTGCGGGTACCCGGTGCGGATCGGGAACCAGTACAGGAGCTGGCGGTAGACGGCGAACGTGTCGCGACACTCGGGGAACAGATCGCCGATCCATGCCCCGGCGCACAGCAGTAGCTGGTCCGCGGCGTACGTGTCGACGTCGGTTGTAACGGTGACCCCTTGCGGCGAGGCTGCCCACGCTTGGACGCGCTCGCCGAGACGGAGTTGCGCGCCGGCGCGGCGGGCGAGCCCGAGCTGTGCGGCGACCGCCGCCTCGGGCCGCACGTAACCCGCCCCCGGTTCGTAGTACGCGACGATCTCGTCGTCGAGCGCGAACATCGGGAACCGAGCGCGGGCGTCGGCATTGCTGAGATCCTCGTGCGCGATGTCGTACACGCGAGCCGATGCCCGTGTCTCCTCGAGGAACTCGCTCGACGAGTACGCGAGGACCACGATCCCGCACTGTGTCAGCAGGCGCGAGTCGGTTTGCTGCTCGATCTCGCGCCAGAGTTGCTGCGAGCGCCGCACCAGCGGCACGTACTCGCGTCCTTCGCCGATCGCCTCGCGGGTGACGCGGGTGTCACCGTGGGTCGAGCCCCACGGGTGCGGCGGCGCGTACTGGTCGATCCCGATCACCGACACGCCGCGCGTGACGAGCTGGGCGCACGCGGCGCTGCCCATCGCACCGAGTCCGACGACGATCACCTCGGCGTTTCGCATCCGTGAGGTCAGTGTCGCCGATCGGTCGGGAGTGGGCTGACCCGTGCCCTAGCGGCGGCCGAACTCGTCACTCGGCCCCGCACGCGGGCCGAATACATATTCGGGTGCGCCTGGCGTTCCGAACCGCGCACTCGAGCCGCGCAATCCGCCGAGTGTCGAGTTTGGCTCGTCCCGTGAGGCTTCATCGTGTGATGAAATACGGGCTGACGTGTCGAGCGCCGAGAAGAAATCGCCGGGACGGCCGCGGGGCCCGCGGGAAGAGCCGGGGGTGATGGTCGAGCGAATCATCGCCGCGGCGCGGGCGTCGTTCGCGCACAAGGGGTGGGCCGGCACGACGATGCGCGCGATCGCCCGCGAGGTCGACGTCGACCCGGCCCTCGTCCACTACTACTTCGCGTCGAAGGAGGACCTGCTGGACGCGGCCACGATGCCGCCGGCGGAGTGGCTCGAGGTGATCTCGAGGACGAGCTCGGTACCGGCGCGCGAGCGTGGCGAGGCGATGGTGCGCAACCTCATCTGGAGCTGGACGCAGCCCGCGATCCGGGACGCGCTCAGCTCGATTCTGATGACGGCCGCGCACGAGCCGCGTACTCGCGAGAAGCTCAAGGCGTTCTTGACGGCGAGCCTGCTGCCCGCGATCGCCGACCGGATCGAGGGCGAGGAGCGGCTGCTCCGAGCGTCGTTAACAGCCGCCCAGGTCGTCGGTGTGGTGATGATGCGGTGGGTTTGGGAGATCGAGCCGCTCGCGTCGTTGCCAGACGACGAACTGGTGGCGCTGGTGGCGCCGACGATCCAGCGCTACCTCACCGGTCGCCTGAGCTGACCGCGCGCTGAGCCGCGTGAAGGGTGGCGGGGCGTAGGCCTGGCCGTGTGGCTGCGTCTCTTGGGCCGGCGTTGGGCTGATACACCGGAAATCAGGCCCGAAAGGTCCACACTCGACCCCTCCGATTTGGTGAACGCCGATTCACCGGGGGTATAGCGCCGATTTCGCCGCACTCGAGCTGCCGGCGCCGTCGAGTGAGGTCTTATCGGTCCTCGCGGGCCGGGTGCACCGCGGGGACCGCGGTCGACCCCCGTGTCCACAAAAAACCCTTCGCACGGCTCTTGATTTCATCATGTGATGAATGTAGTCTCATCGCATGATGAAACCACGCCACCAACACCAACACCAACACCAACACCAACACCAACACCAATACCGACACCTCATCCCCTCGCCACGGCGTGATCACCGCCGTGGTCTGCCTGGCGCTCGCCGCCGTCGTGGCCGCGATGGCTTCGCTGAACGTCGCGCTGCCCGACATCGCAAGAGACACCCACGCAACCCAGACCCAGCTTCTGTGGGTGATCGACGCCTACTCGCTGGTATTCGCGGCGCTGCTTCTTCCGGGCGGGGCGCTCGGCGATCGCTACGGCCGCCGCGTCGCGCTGATCGCGGGGCTTGTGATCTTCGGCGCAGGATCGGCGGTCGCGATGACCGCCTCGTCAGCCACGGAGTTGATCGCGCTTCGCGCGGTCCTCGGCCTCGGGGCGGCGCTGGTGATGCCGGCGACGCTGTCGACGATCACCGGCACGTTCCCGCCGGCGGAGCGTGCGCGGGCGGTCAGTATTTGGGCCGGCGTCGCCGGCGGGGCGGCGGTCCTCGGGTTGCTGGCGTCCGGCCTGCTGCTCGCGGGGTTCTCGTGGCGGTCGATCTTCGGCCTGAACGTCGTGCTCTCGGCGCTCGCGCTCGCCGGCACGTTGCGGTTCGTGCCTGAATCCGCCGACCCCGACGCTCCCCGGCTCGATGTCGGCGGCGCGGTCATCGCGGTGGTCGCGCTGGTCGCGCTCGTGTTCTCGGTGATCGAGGCTCCGACGTACGGCTGGCTCGCGGCGCGGACCGTGACCGGGCTCGCGATAGCCGTCGCGTTGGTGATCGCGTTCGTGATCTGGGAGCTGCGGCAGGCCCACCCGCTGCTCGATCCGCGCGTCTTCCGCGAGCGCACGCTGACCGCTGGGACGACGTCGATCCTGATCCAGTTCTTCGCGTTCTACGGCTACACGTTCATCATCCTGCAGTACCTTCAGCTCGTGCGCGGGGCGACCCCGCTGCTTGCCGCGCTCGAGGTGCTGCCGATGGCGGCCACGATGATGCCGACCTCCCGGCTCGCGCCCCGGCTCGCCGCGCGCTTCGGCCCGCGCTGGGTGTGCGCGGCCGGCCTGGTCCTGGTTGCCGCCGGCCTGGCGATCGTCGCGCAGCTCGATGCGACCAGCAGCTACTGGCTCCTGGCTGCGGGGCTCGTCGTGCTCGGCACGGGCATGGGCGCCGCCATGACCCCGGCCACTACGGCGATCACCGAGGCGCTCCCGCCCGCCCGGCAGGGAGTCGGATCGGCGCTCAACGACCTCTCCCGCGAGGTCGGCGGCGCGATCGGCATCGCGGTCATTGGAAGCATCCTCACCTCGACGTACAGCAGCCACGTCGACGTCACCGGCCTGTCCAGCCGGGTCGCGGCCAAGGTCAAGGGGTCGTTCGCGATCGCCGCCCACCTGCCGGCGCCGATCCCCGACCGGGCGCACGCGGCGTTCGTGACCGCGATGAACATCGCGCTGCTCACGGCGGTGGGCGCCGCACTGATCGCGGCGGTTACCGTGGCGGTGCTGCTGCGGACCCGCCACCGCTCCGCTCGCGCGGCCGCGCCGGCCGCTGCGCCTGCGGCCGGGGTCGTGGTCAGCCGGTAGCGTCGCGGAGCACGGCCGCCAGCCGGGGTCGGCGGTCAGCCGGTAGCGTCGCGGAGCACGGCCGCGAGCCTGGCGACGGCACCGGTGAACGCGTGCTCGGGCGGTTTGGCGTAGCCGACGACGAGTGCGGGAGGGTGGGTGTGGGGTCCGTGCGCGTAATCGCCCAGTCCCTGCACGGACAGCCCGCGCTCGGCGGCGCGCTCAACGACGGCCTCCTCCGGGAGGTCGTCGGGCAGTTCGACCAGCGCGTGCAGGCCGGCGGCGATCCCCGAGATCCGGACCCGCGGTGCGTGGCGACGGAGCGCCGCGACCAGTCTGTCCCGCCGGCGGCGGTAGACCAGACGCGAGCGCCGGACGTGCCGGTCGTAGGCGCCCGAGACGATGAGCTCCGCCAGCGTGAGCTGGTCGATCGCGCTGCTGTTGCGGTCCGCGAGCGCCTTGGCGGCGGCGACGTCGTCGACGAGATCGGCGGGGAGGACGAGCCAGCCCAGCCGGACCCCGGGCGCGAGCGTCTTGCTCGCGGTCCCGGCGTACACCACCCGCTGCGGGGCGAGCGCCTGCAGCGAGCCCAGCGGATGGCGGTCGTAGCGGAACTCGCCGTCGTAGTCGTCCTCGATGATCAGCCCGCCGGTCGCCTGCGTCCACTCGACCACGATCCCCCGACGCCGGGCGCCCAGCGGCGCTCCGATCGGGAACTGGTGGGCCGGCGTGAGCAGCGCCACGTCGGCCGACGCGAGTTGCTCAACGGCGGCGCCGTCGTCGTCGACGTCGATCGGCGCAAGCCTGAAACCGCATTCGCTCGCCGCGCGGGCGGTGGCCGGCTGGATGTAGCGCTCGATCGCGAGCGTCCTCGCGCCGCGGGCGTGGAGCGTCTCGCATAGGAGCCGGAACCCCTGCGTGAAGCCCGAGCAGACCACGACGCGGTCTGGGGTTACCCGGACCCCACGGGCGCGCGCGACGTACTCGGCGAGCGCGGCTCGCAACTCCGGCACGCCGCGCGGGTCGCCGTAGTCGAGCGCCCGGAAAGACGCACCGTTGAGCGCACGCCGCGTCGCGCTGAGCCAAGCCGACCGCGGGAACGCCGATACATCGGGTGAGCCCGGACTGAGGTCGTAGCGGATCCGGCGTTCGGGTGCCGAGCGCCCCGGCGCTGCCGGCTCGGACGCCTCAGGCCGCTGCGCGACCCGCGTCCCCGAGCCCTGCACGGCAGTCAGCCAGCCCTCGGCGACGAGTTGGCCGTAGGCCTCGGCAACCGTGTTCCGTGCGATCCCCAGGTCGGCGGCGAGTGCCCGGGACGACGGCAGGCGGCTCCCGGGCCCCAGCCGCCCGGTCGAAACCGCGTCGCGCAGGGCGGTCTCGAGCGCGGCGCGCACGCGCGTCCCCTCGAGGTCGAGGTGCAGATCGACGCCAGAAATGGCCCACGTTTTCATGAGCAGAATGGATCTTAACCGCGGGCCGCATAGCCGATAGGTTGTGGCCATGACAACCACTCAGAAGCCCCAAGAAATCCCCGTCCGGCTCGACTTCGATACGCAAGCGGCCGACTTCGCGCGGGCGATGGCCCACCTCGACCACGCCGCGACCAAGCAACTCGACAAGGTCGAGTTCGACCCGCCGCTACGCGAGCTGGTGCGGATCCGCGCCTCGCAGATCAACGGCTGCGCCTACTGCATCGACATGCACACCAAGGACGCCCGCGCGATCGGCGAGACCGAGCAGCGGCTGTACTCGCTCAGCGCCTGGCGCGAGACGCCGTTCTTCACCGAGCGCGAGCGCGCGGCGCTCGCGTTCACGGAGTCGGTCACCCTGCTGGCCCGCGACCACGTACCGGCCGAGGACTACGAGGCGGTCGCCGAGCAGTTCAGCGAGGCCGAGATCGGCGCGCTGGTCAGCCTGATCGTGACGATCAACGCCTGGAACGCGATCGGCGTGAGCACCCGCGCCTGGACGCCGGGCTCGTATGAGCCGTGAGCTAACCCACGCCGGTGCCGGACCTCGTCCGGCGCCGGCGGCGGCCGCGTCCGAAGCTAAGGTAAGGGGGATGCCCGAAAGCAAGCGCTTCCTGCTCCGACTCGACCCGCGCCTGTTCGAGGCGCTGCGCCGCTGGGCGAACGACGATCTGCGCAGCATCAACGCGCAGATCGAGTACCTGCTGACCGACCAGGCTCGACGCGCCGGCCGTCTGCCCTACGAGACCAAGCCACGCCCGCGAGATCGGAGCGCCCCACCGCCGGCCGCCGAACCCTCGTCCGACGAGGCAGAGGTGCGGGTCGCCGCGAACAGGCGGACCTAGGCTGCCGCGACCCCGCGGACCTAACCCGTCGCCACCCGGGGGAACTAAGCCGCCGCGGTCCGGGCGAACTAGGCCGCCGCGGTCCGGGGGAGCTAAGCCGCCAGCGCACGGTGGCGGATCATGCCCGCCAGCCGGATGCGATCGGCGTCCGCGATGTCGGTGAACTTCAGCGCGATGTGGGTGGGCGTCTCGCGCACCACGCTGGCGGCGCAGCGGATCGGAGTCGCGTCGTCCTCGAGCACGAGCTCGAGCCGGAAACCGGGGCCTTCTGCGAGCCCGGCGGGTCGCTCGATCAGCACCCCGCTGACGCTCACGTTCGCTGCGGTGGCCTCGACGCCTTCCGCTTGGTCAGCGCCGTGTGACGGCGAGATCCGCGCCAGAGCGCCGACCTGGAACCGCTGTGCGGCGCGACGCTCGGGCAGCTGCACGCCGTCGATCACGACGAACGCAAGCTCCGACGGGTCGGTCGGACTGGCGGTGGCGATGCCCTTGAGCGCGGTCATGGCGCCACGATGCTCGAACAGCAGGTAGCCGAGCTCTCCGGGCGTGAACTTCTCGAACACCTCGGCCGGAACCTCGGTGACGAGTGTCAGCGTCGCGACGCTCCCCTGAACGGCGGCAACACGACAGCTGACAGCGTGCTCCTCACTGTCGAGATGAATCTCTACTCGTTGATCGTGCTTCAGTCGTCGCAAGGCCGAAGGATTCCGTCGGTGTAGGGGACAACCGTCCGGTTTCCCCGAACACTCCGATGATCGACAGGCGGCGCGCCGGGCTTTAGCGACTACACGCGAATCGCAGGGTCATAGGATGCGCGCGTGGACCTGTTCGACGTCTCAGGCAAGAACGCGCTCGTGACCGGCGGCGGCCGCGGCATCGGGCTGATGATCGCCCGGGGACTCGTCCAGGCCGGCGTCCGCGTCGTGATCGCGTCGCGGAAGGCCGAAGACCTCGAGGCCGCGGCGGCTGAATTGCGCGCCTTCGGCGACTGCGAGGCGGTCGCTGCGGACCTCTCGACGCCCGAGGGCGCCGGCGCGCTCGCCGAGGCCGTGCGGGCGCGCTTCGATGCGCTCCACATCCTCGTGAACAACTCGGGAGCCACCTGGGGGGCGCCGCTCGAGGAATTTCCCGCGTCCGGATGGGACCGGGTCATCAGCACCAACCTCGAGGGCATGTTCCACGTGACGGTCGGGCTGCTGCCGGCGCTGAGGGCGGCCGCCAGCGCGGAGGATCCGGCGCGCGTCATCAACATCGGCTCGATCGACGGCATCCGCGTCCCGCTTGTCGAGAACTACAGCTACAGCGCCAGCAAGGCCGCCGTGCACATGCTCACGCGCCATCTCGCGCGGCGCCTGGCCTCCGAGCAGATAACGGTCAACGCGATCGCCCCGGGGCCGTTCGAGAGCAAGATGATGGCGTTCATGCTCGATACGCCGGAGAAGCGCGCCGAGGTGGCGCGGATGGTCCCCCTCGGCCGTATCGGGCGGGCCGACGACGCCGCCGGTCTGACCGTGTTCCTCGCCTCGCGAGCCGGGTCGTTCCTGACCGGCGCGGTGATCCCGCTCGACGGCGGCCTCACCGGCTGCAGCTGAAAACGCGAGCGCGTCGGGACATCCTGATGCTCCACGGGTCCGGATGGCCAGCGTCTGCACCCACGCCGCCTACCTGGGCGAGGCCGATGACATCAGCATCGTGGGCGCGCTGATCGCGTTCTCGACCGCCCGGCGCGTGGGCGATCGCTAGCGTTGCTGGCCGTGCCGCCCGCGCCTCAGCCAGCGCTCGTCCGCCGCTTCAACGTCCGCATTCCGTTGCGGGACGGGATTACGCTTGCCGCCGATCTCGTGCTGCCCGCGCAGCGGCCGGCGCCCGCCGTGGTGATGCGCACCCCGTACGGGCGCGGCGGAGAGCTCTCCACCGAGCGCGCTGACACTTTCGCCAAGGCCGGATACGCGGCGGTCTGGGTCGACGTGCGCGGCCGAGGCGACTCCGAGGGGCTGTTCGAGCCGTACCGGAACGACGGCCTCGACGGGGTCGACGTGATCGCCTGGGCGGCCGCGCAGGACTGGTGCGACGGTGCTGTCGCGACCTACGGCGGAAGCTATCCCGGGCGGATCCAGTGGCTCACGGCGTTGCACCAACCGCCGGCGCTGCGAGCGATGATCGTGCTTGTCACGCCTGCCGATCCGTTCGTCGAGAACCCGACCGGCGTGCCCGGGCCGATGCACGTGCACTGGTACCGGATGACCGACGGCCACGTTCCGCAGTACACCGGCGCGGTCGACTGGATGGAGGTCTACCGGCACCGGCCGCTCGTCGACCTCGACGACGCCGCCGGCTTTCATTCCCCGCTCTGGCGCGAGGAATGCCGCCATCAGACGCTCGACGACTACTGGGAGCCGCTCCGCTACCAGCACCGCATCACGGAGGTCGACGTGCCCGTGCTCCACATCTCGGGCTGGTACGACGACGAGGAAATCGGGACGCCCGCGAACTTCGCCGCGATGACGTCCGCGGGTCGGACCGGGCAGCGCCTGCTGATGGGCCCATGGGGCCACCAGGTGAACGCGGATCGCAAGCTCGGCGACATCGACTTCGGCCACGAATCGGTCGTCGACCTGAACGCGATCATGAGCGGCTTCCTCGACGAGATGGTCCGCGACCGGGCGCCCGTGCCACCCGTCGCGCCCGTGCGCATGTTCCTGATGGGCGCGAACGAATGGCGCGAACTGTCGGCGTGGCCGCCTCCGGGGAGCGCCGAGCGAATCTGGTACCTCAGCAGCGACGGCGGCGCCACCTCGCGGTTCGGCGACGGCCGCCTCGGCGACGTTCCGCCAATGGCCGGCGCGCCCGTCGACGAGTGGCTGCACGATCCCGACCGCCCAGTCCCATTCATCACCGCCGCCTCCTCGGCCCAGATTGGCGGTCCCGACGACTTCGCAGGGGTCGAGACGCGCGGCGATGTGCTCGTGTTCACGAGCGAGGAGCTGACTGAGCCGCTGGACGTGATCGGACCTGTGCGGCTCGTGGCGCACGTGTCGACCTCGGCGCTGGACACCGACATCGCGGCGAAGCTTCTCGACGTGCACCCGAACGGTTTCGCGCAGCGACTGTGCGATGGGCTCGTCAGGCTTCGCTACCGCCGCGGCCACGAACAGCCGCTGCCGGTCGAGCCCGGGGCCGTCTACGAGGTCGTGGTCGAGATGTGGGACACCGCGCAGCGCTTCGCGCCCGGCCACCGGATCCGCGTTGAGATCGCCTCCTCGGCGCACCCGAAGTTCGCTGTCAACCTCGGCACCGGCGCCGACGAGACCGTGGCGACCCAAGGCGTGACCGCGCGAAACGCGCTCTACCACGACGCCGAGCGACCGTCGCATCTGGTGTTGACCGTGGTCCCGGCGCCGTGATCCCCCGAGGTCAGGGATCCGACGCGAGTCTGCGCACGGCACTCAACATCCGCGCGCACGCGTCACGTACGCCGTAGCGCGCGGCCAGAGCGTTCATCGTCACGTCGTCCGCCGGATAGGAGTCCCGCCGGCCGGTGGGGAGGTCGATCGGCAGATCGTCGACCGGCGGTACGACCTTGAGCGCGCTCAGTAGATACTCGCGGTCGCCGTCGCGCAAGTCGCGCTCGCGGAGCACGCCCGCGATGTCGCCGTGACGGCGGATCATGCCCGCCGCGGTGACCGCACCGACCCCCTTCAGCCCGGGAAGACCGTCCGAGGGATCGCCGCGGAGGATCGCGAAGTCGCCGTAGCGCCGGCCTGGGATGTTGTAGCGACGCGTCACCTCGTCCTCGTCGATGACGGCGAGGCCGGCCTTCTCCGGATACAGGACGCACACCCGCGGGCTCTCGACGAGCGCGAACAGATCGCGGTCGCCGCTCGCGATCTCGATCGTCCCCGGGGCCAGCCGTGCCCATGTGGCGATCACGTCCTCGGCCTCATGTTCGGCGACCCCGACCATGTCGACCCCGATCGCCGCCAGGAGGTCGCGGATCACCGGCAGCTGCGGCGCGAGCCCCGGCGGTACCGGCTCGTCCACCCGGTGGGACTTGTATGTCGGGATCAAGCCGACGCGCCAGTCTGGGCGCCAGGATTCGTCATCGGCGACCGCGAGGTGGCGTGGCCGGCGCTGAACGACGAGGCGGGCGAGGCGTTCGAGGGACCCCCGGACCGCGTTCACGTGGAACCCGTCCGGCCCGGGTTCGCCGGCCGGAACGCCGTAGAAGGCGCGAAAGATCATGCTCGACCCGTCGACCAGTAGCCAGTCACAACTCACGGTCCGCCCATTCAATCGGTCTGGGGCGTGTCATCATGTGTTCATGGCTGAAGACGAACCTAGTGGCGGGAGCTTCGAGGACACGCTGCGCGAGATCGCGCGCGAGTTGGGGCGCTCCGTCGAACGTGCAGTGGACAACATCGATGTAGACGAGTTCGCGCAGATGTTTGGCGTCGACGCGAGCGCGGCGAAGGATTGGGTCGAGAGCGCGGGGAGCTGGCTGCGATCCCAGGCCGAGCGGGTCGACGAGGACCTCCCGTTCCGCATGCCGTCCCAGCACCGCGAACCTGCCGGCGAGAACCCATCGCCGAGCGAACGCCCGCTGCGGAGCGACGATCCGCTGCGAAGCGCCGCGCCGCACCCACTCGACCTGCCGACCGACGAGCAGGGCATCGCGCTGGCCGCGCTCGAGTCCAGGCGCTGGATGGTCGAGCCCGGCACCGATGCGCTCACCGCGCGAGGCGGCGGCCCGGGCCCGAGCGACGCGCTCGGGATCGTCCGCGAGCTGCGCGTCCGCGACTGGCTCGGAGCCGACGGGGAGATCACGCTCGTCGGCCGCCGCGCGCTGAGCCGCTGGCTTGAGGCGGCGATTCCGAGCAGGGGACCGAAGGACACCGAATCCACGCCATAGCGCTGGTCCGCTAGCGGGGCGGACGGGGGGCGATGCTTTCTGACCTGAGCGCGGCCATCTACGGCCTGATGACCGTAGGTGCGCTGCTCGCGGCGGAGTCGGCGGGCAGCGAAACGTATGCCGAGACGGTCGGCGCGGTGGTGATCACGATGCTGGTCTACTGGCTGGCGCACTCATACGCCGAGTTCGCCTCGCACCGCCTGAAGGAGCGCGAGCCCGCCCGTTTTGCCGAGCTCGGGCGGATCATGGGAAAGCAGGTGCCGATCCTGTTCGGCGCGGCGATCCCTCTCATCGCGCTGCTGATCGATTGGGCGGTCGGCGCGTCGCTGGAGACCGCCGTCATCACGGCGGTCGTGACCGCCGCGGTGGTGGTCATGCTGATCGAGGTCGTAGCCGGGGTGCGGGCGAAGCAGTCGGGACGCGAGCTCGTCCTGCAGACGCTGTTCGGCGCACTGCTCGGCCTGCTGATCATCGCGCTCAGGCTCGTGCTGCACTAGGCTGCCGCGATCTAGGGGCAGCCCGTCGAACCGGAGGTTGTATGCGTGCCGTCGTTTCCATCCTTGTCGTGAGCGCCGCCGCGCTCGGGTCGATCATCGCCAGCGCCTCTGCGGCGCCGTCCCGTTCGGCGCAGGCCGCCGCGGGGCCGCAGCAGACCGTCACCGCCACGCTCATCAGCCGACCCGGTCAAACCCTGGCGCCCGGCTCGACGGTGAGCGCCAGCAAGATCTTCGGAAACCGCGTGTTCACCGGCGGCCAGCGCGGGTTCGCGCTGGTCGACACGGGCCAGGCGCAGTACCCCGCGACGACGGTCAACGCCGGCAAGACGTGGAAGACCAACGGCCCGGCGCTCCACCTAAACGCCGCTCAGGCTCCGCTCGCCGTGATCTACATCGGCGCCGCCGGTCCGAAGACGATCTTCGCCTGGGGTACCGGTCAGGTGATCGACACCACCAGCGACGGCGGCCAGCACTGGTACCGAGCGCTGTTCTTCGGGCTCCCGGTGGCGGTGGTCAGGAACCCGCAAGGGCATCTCGTCGCGTTCGTCGACGGCGAGACGAGCGGTAGCAACTCGAGCTTGCAGTACGTCTCCAAGAACGGCGGCAAGACCTGGCGCCTCGACAACACGATCGGCGGCTCCTAGGACTCTGATCCGGCCGCGCGCCGGCGGAACGCGTCGGCGCCGGCAAACACCGCGAGCGTCAGCGCGCACAGCGCGAACAGCTCCGGGTAGCCCGAATAGCCCCGGTAGCGAAAGCCGATCGTGTGCGTGCCGGCTTGGACGTCGGTCGCGACCAGCGCCGGCGCGACCATCTTCGTGGCGGTCGCGCGCCCGTCGACGCTCGCGGTCCAGCCGTCATCGAACGACGCGCTCAGCACGACGACTCCCGGCCGGCGCATGGTGACGGTCGCGGTAACGAGGCCGTCGTCTAGGTCGTCGCTCTCGGAGGTCACGTCGCCGGCCGTCGCTTCCGATGACGGTGCGGGCAATGGCGATCCCGTGGCCAGGCGACCACCGAAATCAATATCAAAATAATCCCCGTGCTCGGCCAGCCGTGAACTCAGCAGAGGGACGCTGCGCGCGCCCAGGTCGGTCCGGTTGGCCGCCAGCGAGCCGACGATCGTGCCCGCATGGACGTAGCCGGCGGTTGGAGTCGTCCACAGCGCGTAGGAACCGGAGACCGCCACGAGCGACGCGGGTATCGGGGCCGGCCAGCCCGTGGGGAGGATCAGGTAGTGGACCCCGAACAGTGTGTAGTCGGATGGGTTGAGCTCGTCGAAGTCGTTTTCGGGACCCGTCATCAGGGAGGCGGTGCGAAGCGTGTAGCCGACCTCGTCGACGTCGCGGCTCTCGAGGTACTTGAACACCGGAACGGCTCCGACCGTGAAGTTGGCTCCCCAGTTCGACGGCATGCCCGCATAGACTCGCCCGCCGCCGTCGTCCTGCACGAGCGCGATCAACTGGTCGACCTCGTCCCCCTGGGTCGCGTCCGCGCGGCGCTGGGCGGTGATGTGGGAGGCGTTCCGGTGGTCGAACGCGCGCAGCTCGAGCCACGCCGGCGCGAGCACGACGAGCATCGCGACGACTCCGGCCGTCGTCCGCAGTCGTGCCATGCGCGGGTTCGTCCAGCGCCAGGCGAGCCGGCGGCGGAGCGCCTCGTGCGGCGGCAGGCGCCGGCCGAGCGCGAACCGTTCCGCCGCGCTCCAGGCCCTTTCGCCGCACCATGCGGCACCGCTTCCGGCGAGCAGGAGCGCGGCCAGCTGGACGCCCATCATGAAGCGGCGGAAGAAGATGTCGGTGCTGCCCGGGATCACGTCGACAAGCGACCCGAACGTGGCCCGTCCGAACGACAAGAGCAGGCACGCGGCGAGCGCGACCACGACCGCGCGCGAGCCCGGCTCCGCCCGCCAGCGGCCGGCCGCGAGCGCCAGGCCGATCGCCGCGAACGCGGTGAGGACCGGGAGCCGCCCATGATCGAGCAGCTGTCCCGAGGCGAGCCAGCCGAGCACCCGCGCGGCGCCGTAGCCGTTGGTCAGCGCGGTACCCCGGAGCGCCTCGTTGGTCGCGGCCCATGGGCGCTGGTTGACCAGCGGCACGATCACCCACGCTGCCGCGAGCAGCGCCCCGCCGATGACGGTCGCCGCGCGGCGGGCGCCGGTGGCGATCGACCGGCCGCAGACCAGGGGCCAGAGGAGCAGCGGCAGCAGCGCGAGATAACCCGTCTCGAAGTGCAGCGCGATCGTCAGTGAGACCAGCGCGACGGCCGCGAACCAGTGGCGGCCCTCACGGATCGCGCGCCAGCTGAACCCCCAGGCCAGTGGCAGCGTGAACGACGCCCACAGTTGGGTCCAGACGCCGTATCCAACCCAGACATAGGCGTTCTGCTCGTAGCCGATCCCGGCCGCGCTGACCAGGAACGGCGACATCGCGGCGGCAGCGGCGGCCGCCGGCGCGCGCGCGCCGAACAGCCGGGCGCACACGTATACGCTGACCGGCCACAGCGACAGCAGCAGGTAGAGCGTCCACCGGAACGCCACGTCCGGGCCGATGAGGAGTCCCGCCAGGCCGGCAAGCATCGCCGGCAGGCTCTGGTAGTGCATGAACTGGGGCGAGCCCAGGCTGAGGAAAGGGAACCAGCTGTCGAGCGGCAGATGGCCCGCACGCAGTTGCGCGGTGGCGAACCGCACCATCTGCTCATGGACCGAGCTGTCGTCGAGGTAGGGGACGGAGAGCGTCTCACCCCGGAGGCTCAGCAGGTTCCAGGCGACCGCCGCCCCGACGAACAGCCACGGGCCGAGGGAGGACGGCCCGTGGCTGCGAGGAGTACGAGAGTCAGCTGTTGCCGCTGGTGCCCGAGTTGCCTGAGTTACCGCTGTTACCGGCGTTAGGCTGCTGCTTGACAGGGACATGGACGTAGCAGCCGACGACCCATGTCGCGGCGGGGAGTGGCGCTTGTGTGGCGGTCGAGTTGGAGGTGCCGCGGGGCTGGCACGGAGGCGCCGCAACGGTGCTGAAGCAGGTGGGCGCCTGGCCCTGGATCAGGTGGCCCTTATCCACGTGCACCGTTCCGTTGACCCGGTACGCCGGGATCACCTGCCATTTGCCCGGGGGAATCTTGCTTGGGTCAAGCTTCGCGACCGCGATCTGCGGCGTGGACACGCTGGCCGCGGTCCGGGTCAGCTGCATCGCCTGCACCGCTGTCGGGGGAAGCGCCTTGACGGTGCAAGCCTGCGACACCACGACGAGCCTCGCCCGGATGCCGAGGGCGGCGAGCTTCGCGTTCGCCCCATGGACCGCCGCGAGCTTCTGGATCGAGACCGTCCACGTGCCGTCCGAATTGCGGCTGACCGCGAACGCCGGCGGGCTGCTCGCGGCGCTCAGGACCAGCACCGCCGCGGTCCCAGCCACGGCGAGGCCGATCGATGTGCCGGCCAGCAGGCGTGGCCGCGCGCGCCGCGCGTGTTTGGGCGCCGGCCTCGTCATCTCGGCGAGATCCGCTCCGTGCTTGCGCACGAGGTCTCGCCACAAGCGGTCCTCGAACTTACTCATGGCCCTGATGCTCCTTTCTCAGCCGGGCGCGCGCCCGGGACAGCCGCTTGCGCAGCACGACTCGAGAGACGCCGAGCGCCGTTGCGGCCTCCTTCGGCGTCAACCCGGCGAGGTCAACCAGTTCGACAGCAGCACGCTCGAGCTCGGGCAGCTGCGAGCAGCGCTCGATCAGCTCCCGGCCGGCCCGCTCGGCATCGATCTTGCCGGCGACCTCCTCGATCTCGTCAACGTCCAGCGATCGGCGTTGGGCCAGCCGTGCGACGGCGTCCCGGCCGCTGGCCGCCTGGGCGCAGTGCCCGGCGAACACGTGGGTGGCGATCCCGAACAGCCACGCCCGGGCCGAGCCCCGGCCCGGATCGAAGCTGCCGAACGCGCCGGCCGCGCGGACGAACGTCTCCGAGGTCAGATCGGCCACGATCTGCGGCTCGCCGCAGCGCCGCGCGAAGTACGCCATCACGACGTCGACGTTGCCGCGGTAGATCTGCTCGAACTCGGCGAGCGCCGAGCCCGAGGGGCCGCCGGGCGCTACGGCGTTCGCTCGGGAGGAGTCCCTGAGCATCATGACCTTGGCGCCTGCTGCTGTGCTCATATGGCGCTAGTTGTCGGATTTGCGCCCGGCTGTGACATCGAGCCGATTGTGACCTCACGGCTTGGCCCCAACCACGTAGCGGAACACGTTGTGGATCGCCACCGCGCCGGCGCGCTCCTGGAACGGCTCGATCGCCGCGACGATCGCTTCGCGGACGCGTTGCTCGCCGACCGCGCGGGCGGATCGTGCGCCGCCCGCGGAGGCGAGCAGCGCGCGGATCGCCGTGTCGGTGTTGGGATAGGTCCACGTCAGCGCGACCTCGCCGGACCGGACCAGCGTTAGGCGGGCGGGTTCAAGCATGGCCTCGAGCCCGCCCGCGGACGACAGCGCGTACGGGACGTAGCCGTCGTCTGCCGGCTCGTCGACGAGCGCCTTCATCGCGAGGTGCAACGCGGTGCCGTCGTTGCGCTCCGGTTCGGCAAACGTGGCAGCGGCCAGATGGCCTCCGGCGACGAGGACCCGAGCGGCCTCCGCGAACGCCTTTGCCGGGTCGAGCGCGAACTGAAAGCCGTTGACCGATGTGACCACGTCGAATTGCTCGTCGGCGAAAAGCAGCGCGTCCATCTCGCCCTCTACGAACGTGCCGTCGGGGGTTCGTTCGCGGGCGATCTCGAGCAACGCGGGCGCGATGTCGACGCCCGTGACCACGGCCCCGCGGTCCGCCGCGAGCGCGGCGGCATATCCCGACCCGCACGCGATGTCGAGCAGCCGCGTCCCCGAGCCGACGCCGGTCACGTCGAGCAGCTCGTCGAACAGCGTGCGGTTCTGAGGCTCGGCGATCCCGGCCCAATCGCGCGGGTTGGTGCTCCACAGCTCGCGCTGCTCTGCGATGACTGACGGTTCGCTCATCGCGCGGGCTCGATGTTCTGGTTGAGGCGGAACACGTTGTCGGGGTCGTATATCGCTTTGATCTGTTGCAGGCGCGTCAGCGTCGAACCGTAGGCCGTAGTCGCAGCGTCGGCGTCGTCGTCCTCCATGAAGTTGGAGTACGCGCCGCCGCTCAGGTGCGGCTCGAGCGCGTCGAACGTTTCGCGGACCCAAGCGACTTCGTTCTCGGTCGCGCCCGGCTCGCGCCACTGACCGGCGACGTTGATCAGCCAACGGGCGTCGCGGTGGGGGAACGCGGTGGCGTCGCTCGGGACGTCGCGGATCGCGCCGCCGACCGCGAGCACTTCGATCACGGACAGGCGGGAGCCGACCTGTGCGCCGCGGTCGATCAGCTCGTCGATCATGGTGTCCGTCAGCTCGGCGGTGAAGCCGGCCTTGAGATACGCGTGGAGCGTTCCGGGCGCGAGCAGCTCGTCGGTTATAGACTGGATCGCGAGGTAGGGGATGGTGGCGAGCTCACCGGCCGGCGGATCGAGCTCGCTTTGAATGTCGCGGAGGAGGTCATGGCCTTCCTGCTCGGGGCCCGACCATTCGATCAGCGACATGATCCCGGGCGTGCCCTCGAGGGCCGGGGTCATCCACGGCGCCTCGGCGGGGCCGCGGCGCATGAAGCTCGTCCACAGGAGCTCGTTTGGCGCGTCCGGGTCGCTCATCCGGCGCTCGCCCATGTCGAGCACCTCGGCCGCGTGCTCAAGCGGGTGGAACATCGCCAGGATCGGTAACTCGGTTAGTTCATGGGCGCGAAACTCGAACTCGGTCACGACGCCGAAGTTGCCGCCCCCGCCACGGAGGGCCCAGAACAGGTCGGCGTGCTCGTCGTGTGTGGCGCGGACGATCCGGCCGTCGGCGAGTACGACGACCGCTTCGGTGAGCGAATCGATCGTGAGACCGAACCGCCGCATGAGCCGGCCGACGCCGCCGCCGAGCGTGAGGCCGCCGACGCCGGTGTGAGAGACGACGCCGGCGGGGACGACGAGGCCGTGCGCCTGGGCACCGCGGTCGACGTCTCCGAGCAGCGCGCCGCCCCCGACGCGGACGCGCCTCGCGTCCGGGTCGACGATGACGTGGCTGAGCTTGCGGAGGTCGATCACGAGGCCTTGGGCGACGGTCGAAAAGCCGGGGAGGGAGTGGCCGCCGCCGCGGACGGCGATCGCCAGCCCGCGGTCGCGCCCGTAGGCGATCGCGGCGGCGACGTCCTCGGGGGATTCGCAGCGGGCGATCAACGCCGGCCGCCGGTCGTGCATCACGTTCCACACGGCTCGCGCCGCGTCGAAGTCCGGCGCGTCCGGTCCGACGACGCGCCCGTTGAAGCCGGGGATGACCTGCTCTTGCACAGCGTGCACTGCGAACCTCCAACGCACCTTTGCGCGTCACACGATAGCTATAGGTTTATAGATATTGGCGTACCCTACCATGGGGCGCGTCGCGATGGAAGATCACACGCCGACAGAGCTCGCCGTCGTCCTCCACGACCTCGCCTGGCTGCTGCCGCGCACGATCGGGCGCGAGCCGGATCCCGGCCACGTGCTTCCCGCATCCGAGCTCGAGATCATGCGCCTGCTGGTCCGGAGGCCCGGCCTCAGCGTCAACGAGGCCGCGGCCGAGCTGCGGCTCGCGCCGGCAAACGTGTCGACGGCGCTGCGGGCGCTGGAGGCGCGCGGACTGCTCGAGCGCCGGCGCGATCCGGCCGACGGCCGCGTCGTCCGCTTGCACCCGACTGAAGCGGCGCTCGCGCATCGCAGCGACCAGGAGCGCGCCTGGGGGGACGCGCTTGCGCAAGCGCTCACTGCGCTGCCGAAGTCGGACGCGAAGCGGACGCTGGCGGCGACGTCGTCGCTGCGCGCGCTCGCGGCCGTGCTCGGCGGCTACTGACGGTGCCGAGGGCGCGCCTCCGCTACGGTCGGGCGCGATCGAGAGTGCGAGTATGGATTGCATTGGTGACCGCCACCGCGTGCGCCCTCCTGGCGCCGGCACGTGCGCTCGCCGTTGGCTGGGGAATCAACATGGACGGGCTCGTCCAGCCGGGCGCGGCGCCGGTCTTCACCTACCAGAACGACCCTTACTTCACCGAGCTGCTCGGCGGAAGCTCATGCGCGGACGCGACATCAAACGGGATCTGTTATGCGCGTATCTACGTCCCCTGGGATGCGGTGAACGACGGCAAGGGGAGCTTCTCGGCCGGCAAGTGTCAGAAGTCGCCGGCCGGCCCGGGGTCGCCGGCGGCCGTGTACGTCGACGAGGTCGCCGCTGCTGCGCGTGCTGTGGGGATCGGTCATGTGCTGGTCGCGCTGACCACCTCTCTGAACACTTCCACCGACGACATCTGGCCGACCGACAGCGGGTATGAGTGTGGCCTCAGTGGGCTCAAGCAAGCCGAGCCCGGGGTGACCCAGTGGGAGGTGTTCAACGAGCCTGACTCCGCCTACGTCCCAGATTCGATCCCGGGCGGCGGTCCCAACTGCATGGCTCGCAACGGGGTGTGGGTGGCAACTCAGGATCAGTGTGTGCTCGGCAGCCCGGTGGTCAAGCCTTCGGGTGGCAATGGTCACGGCGGCAGTGCCCAGGCGGCGGCCTACTGGTACCTGGACGCAATGCGAGCGGATCCAGGCGCGAATCAGACGCTCGTCGCCGGCGGGTTCAACTTCAACACCTCGAGTTGTGTCACCACTTCGTGTTACTACCTGGGCGGGTATTTCCGGGAGTTGTCGCGGATCGATCCGACGCCACCCGACGCGATCGCGATCCACCCTTACTTGGACGTTGACTACGCGACTTTGAACGGGGGCGATCCGCTCCCGCCGGCGACGTCGGGCCTCCCGAGCGCACAGGGTGCGATCGAGGTGATCGACCAGCTATATCCGAGCGATCCGCAGATCTGGCTGACCGAGGCGGGAGTGTGGCTGACGAACTCGGGCAAGGCGGGAGTGACCAGCGTGTGTGGTGACGGCAACCCCGCGGACGACGGGACGTGGTTGGCGTGTCTCAACCGCAACCCGACCGCGCAGGCGCTCGCGGCCGAGGGGTACCTCCGGCTGCCAAGCGAGTCGAGTCAGATCACTCGCGTCTATTACTACGACTTCAACAATCAGAACGTCGGATGGGACTCGGGCCTCGTCAACCTCAATCCCGGGCTCGCCGGGGCGAGCGGATACGGCACTCCCCGGATGGCCTGGTGCGTGCTCCACAACTTCGCCGAGGGCGAGACTCCCGGGGTTGCCGAGGCCAATGCGGTGCGGCCGGGGTCGGCGTGCGACAACCAGAATCCGCACGACGCGACGTACGCCCCCGTCGTCGCCGAGCACTTCATCGCCGGCGCGCCACCGGTGCCGGTCGCGGTCGAACCGCCCGGTGAAGTGGGGCGGGAGTTCGTGTTGACCGTCGCCGAGGGCGTGCAGACGTTGCTCGGGTCGCTCGTGCCGGGGACGACCGGCTAGGGGGCGGCGGTGGCCACCAGGCGCTGGCCGCCAACGTCCAACTCGGCGGGCCATGCGCCTCGCCGGGGCAAGGCGCCGGCGGCCAACTGGTGCTCCAGAGAACATCGCCCGAGCATGCATGGTCTGCCATTGGGCGCCGGCGAGGCGAGGCGTGGCATTCCGCGCATGTGGGGCATGCGCGGTGTGCCACGGTCCCCGGTTGGTACGTCCGTTGGCAGGACTTGCAGGTCATTGCACGCGCGAGGGTCGTTGGCGGAAGTCGCCGATCAGGTCGTCTGGGGCCCGGGGCGCGAGTGCCGACGGGCGGGACAGTCGAGAACCTGCATAACGCGACAAACGACCGCCTCTGAGCGAGCCTTGACGCGTCGGGCATGTGGGCGTGCGCGACACGTCAAGACCTGGGCCGGCCGCGTCAAGTTTCAAATGTCATGTTTTGCAGGTGATCCAGGCGCGGTCAGGCGAGCGCCACCGCGGCCTCCGGCGTCGCGACGTGGAAGCTGAAGCTCTCCTCGAGATACAGCCTCACGGACTCGCCGTCGTGCCCTTCGTAGCCGATCGACAGGTCCTGCCCGGACTCGAACACGAAGTCGCCGCCACGAAGGCTGACGACGACCGCGCCGCCGACGCCGGGGGCCCAGACGATCGGGCCGTCGAGGATCTTGTGCAGGTGCTCGAACAGCGGGTAGCCGCCGTGTTCGGCGCCCTCGACCACGCGCGTGTACTCCTCTCCGCCGAGCGCCAGACCGTACGGGCCGCTGATGCCGCTGTGCAGCAGCCGCTCGACCGCGGCCGCCACCGGCCGCCGGAACGCGTCGGGCTTGTTGCCGAGCGTCAGCCCCTTGTGCGGCGATGCCTCGGCGATGCCCTCCATCGCTCCCTTCCAGCCGTGGAACACAGCCTTGTTCTCGGCCACCGCGATCTGGTGGGCTGCCTTGTCGAGCGGCTCGAGGTCGGCGTCGTCGGCGCCGCGGTCGATGTCGCGCAGTTCGGACAGCGCGATCGCGAAGTTGGCCCGCACCTCGACGAGTGGCAGCACCCGCCGCTGAGATCCGGTCACCCCGTCACAGGGCGCCGACTTCAGCGCGGCCGCGCGCCCGAGATTCGTGGCCGAATAATCCCAGCCGTGGGGCCCCGAGAAATCGACGAGCCGGCGGCCGGCGAGCGCCGGCGCGAGCCGCTCCCGCGCCTCGTCGTCGAGTTCCTTCCAACCCGAGTCGCTGATCGGCGCGAGCGAACGAAGCAGATGGTTCATCGCAGTGCTCCTTTCAGGCTGCCGATACCCAGCGAGCCGGCGGGGTAGCCGCCCTCGCCGTCGGCGCCGCCCGACTCGAATGTTTCGGCCTCGGCCGCCTCGCCGCGCTCGACTATGTCGCCGGGCTTGAACAGCACGCCCTCGGCGATCTCGCGCCAAGCCGGCGAGCGGCGCAGCAGGAACTCGAGGTCCATGCTGAAGTGCTTGAACTCCTCGCCCTGGGCGTCGCGCATGACCGCGAGTGCCTCGGGATCGGTCTCGACCGCGATTCGCTGTTCGTACCACCCGATCGCTTCGGCTTCCTCGGTCAGCGAGGCGCACAGGCGCGCGAACGTGCGCGTCGCCGCCGGCAGTTCGTCGGGTGGCTCGTGATACTGGTCGAAACCCATGGCTCTCCTTCCCGTGGCGGGATGTGCGTCCGATGGCGGTGTCGCATGAACTGTATGCGGGCGCGGCATGCGCGCGTATACGAATGCCGGCTATTCGGATCGCAGGTGGGTAATAGAGCAGGCGTCGGTCGCAAGCAGTAGCATCGCGGGCACGCTACACGTGGCTCGGCCCGGGAGTCGAGCGGCGCCCGACGTAGGTCGCTGGCATGAACGCGTGGCGCGCGAGGGATAAGCCCCCGACCTCCGATAACCCAGAGAGCAAAGAAGAGAGATGGGATCTACTCCTACACCTGTTCCCGCGGGCCAAGTACGGCCCGTGACGATGCCGGTCGTGGACCGCACCGCGAGCGCCGTCGTGACCGCCGTGCCGCCGATCATGGTCGCTGTCGGGATGTGGTTCGGCTGGGTCGGCAACCTCCTGAACTGGCAGGACCTCCTGATCCTCGCCCTTTTCTATATGGCGGTGGGGACGGGGATAACCGTCGGCTTCCACCGGCTCCTGACCCACGGAAGCTTCAGGTGCCACCGGCTCACGCGAGCGGCCTTCGCCGCGCTTGGATCGGCGGCCGCCGAGGGACCGGTGATCGACTGGGTGGCGACGCATCGCAAGCACCACCAGTTCTCCGATATCGACGGCGATCCGCACAGCCCTCACGTCGGACACGGATCCGGCTGGCGCGGCGCGATCAAGGGCCTCGTGCACGCCCACCTCGGGTGGGTGTTCAGCGACATGGAGGTGGCCGACGAGCGCCGGTACGCCAAAGACCTGCTCGCGGACCCATGGATCCGGTTCGTCGATCAGACGTTCGTGTTGTGGGTGGTCGCGGGGCTCGCCGCGGCGTTCGGGCTGGGCGTCGCGCTCAGCGGTACCGTTGCCGGCGGCCTGACCGCGCTGCTCTGGGGTGGTGCGGCCCGGATCTTCTTCATGCACCACGCCACGTTCAGCATCAACTCCCTTTGTCACTTCTTCGGCCGGCAGGACTACGACACCCACGATGAGTCGCGCAACCTCGCATGGCTGGCGATTCCGACCTGGGGCGAGGCCTGGCACAACAACCATCATGCGTTCCCGTGCTCGTACCGCCACGGACTGCGCCGGTGGCAGATCGATCCATCCGCGGGGATCATCAGGCTGCTGGAGATGAGCGGCCTGGCCTGGGACGTGGTGCGCGTGAGCCCCGACCGCAAGGACAGCAAAGCGCTGGCGGGAGCCGTCCTGTAATAGCCTGCGGCGGGTGGCGTTCTCCCAGACGGCTCCCCTTCGGCGTGCGCTGACGACAAGCCTGCCGCGCCGGCCGTTCGGCGTGCGCTTCTGGGACGGAACCGAGGTTGCGGCCACCGAGCCCGGCGCGCCGACGCTGACGCTGCGCACCCCACAGGCACTGGCCCATGCCCTGCGGGCTCCCGGCGAGCTCGGGCTCGGCCGCGCCTACGTGGCCGGCATGATCGACGTCGACGACCTCGACGCGGCGCTGCTGATGGTGGACGAGTTCGAGCCGCCGGACCTCTCGCTCAGCCAGAAGGTGAGTCTCGCGGTGGCGGTCATCCGCGCCTGCGGGCTCGTCGCCCCGCCACCGGTCCCGACCGCCGAGCTCCGGCTCCGAGGGCAGCGGCACACGATTTCGCGCGACCGGCGCGCCGTCCGCCACCACTACGACGTCGGCAACGACTTCTTCGCGCTGTTCCTCGATCGCTCGATGACCTACAGCTGCGCCTACTTCGCCGGTGGCGCCGAGACGCTCGAGGAGGCCCAGGAGGCCAAGGTCGAGCTCGTCTGCAAGAAGCTGGGCCTGCGCGAGGGCGAGCGAGTGCTCGACGTCGGGTGCGGATGGGGGAGCTTCGTGATCCACGCGGCCAGCCACTACGGCGTGCGCGCGGTCGGGATCACGCTCGCCGAGCGTCAGGCTGAGCTGGCGCGCGAACGGGTCCGCGAGGCCGGCCTGGCCGACCGCGTCGAGATCCGCGTGGCCGACTACCGCGAGGTGTCCGACGGGCCGTTCGACGCGATCGCGAGCATCGGGATGGTCGAGCACGTGGGGGAGGAGCAGATCGACGTTTACGCTCGTCGGCTGTTCGAGCTTCTCAGGCCCGAGGGCAGGTTGCTCAACCACGGGATCGCCAAGCTCAAGGACTTCGATACGCCGGACGAGGGTGCGTTCTCGGAGCGGTTCGTGTTCCCCGACGGAGTCCCGTTGCCGCTCTCACGGATCATCCAGGCACTCGAGCGCGTCGAGTTCACGACGACGCACGTCGAGGGGCTGCAGCCCGACTACGCGAGGACGATCACGTACTGGACCGAGCGGTTCGACGCGCGCTGGGATGACGCCGTGAGGCTCGCGGGCATCGAGCGCGCCAGGATCTGGCGGTTGTACCTACGCGCCGCCCGGCAGGGCTTCGAGACCGGCTGGGCGTCGGTCTACCAGGTCCTCGCGCACCGCTGACGGGCATGTCTTGTCCGTTTGTGCACCGGCGTGTGCCGACGAGCGCGCTCGGACGCGCGCGACTTCACAGCGACGCAGCCGGTGGAGTATGGTCGCGTTTGCCCAGCAAACCTGGAAGGGAGAGGCATGAGTAGAACCGTTCCCGTCCGCTTGAACGTCAACGGTGTCGAGCACGATCTGGAGGTCGAGCCGCGCCTGTTGCTGGTCCATGCGATACGTGATCACTTGGGGCTGACCGGCACGCACGTCGGCTGCGACACGTCCAACTGCGGAGCTTGCACGATTCACATGGACGGAAAGTCCGTCAAGTCGTGCACCGTGCTCGCCGTGCAGGCCGACGGCGCGGCGTTGACGACGATCGAGGGAATGGCCACCGAGAACGAGCTGCATCCGCTGCAGGAGGCATTCTGGAACGACCACGGCCTGCAATGCGGCTACTGCACGCCAGGCATGATCATGGCCGCCGCGGGACTGCTCGCCGAGAACCCGAACCCGACCGAGGAAGAGGTGCGGCACGGCCTCGAGGGGAACCTGTGCCGCTGCACCGGCTACCACAACATCGTCAAGGCCGTGCTCGACGCCGCCAAGGTGAAGGGCCCGAGCGTCTCGCAGGAGTCGGGGGTCTCGTCATGAGCGCGACCGCCGAAGGCCCTGCGACGAACGGCAAGACCCACGTCGGGCAGACGCTGAGGCGCAAGGAGGATCCGCGCCTGATCACCGGTCGCGCCAGCTACGTCGACGACATCAACCTGACCGGCCAGCTGTGGGCGGCGTGGGTGCGCTCGCCCGAGGCGCACGCCAGGATCGTCTCGATCGACACCTCCGAGGCCAAGGCCCGCGACGGGGTGTGGGCGGTCTACACAAACGAGGATCTCGACATGGAGGCGGGGCTGCCGATGAATTGGGTGCCGCCCGGCGTCACGGTCAACACTCCCGATCACTGGGTGCTCGCCAAGGGTGCGGTCAAGCATGTCGGCGACCCGGTCGCGCTCGTCATCGGCGAGGACCGGTACGGGGTGGTCGACGCGGCCGAGGATGTCGTTGTCGAGTACGACCCGCTTCCGGTCGTGACCGACCCGGAGAGGGCGCTCGAGGACGGCTCGCCCCTCGTCCACGAGCAGTTCGGGACCAACAAGGTGTGCGACTGGTCGCTGGGCGGCGGCGACCTCGAGGCAGGGTTTGCAGAGGCCGACGTGATCATCGAGCGCCGCATCGTCAACCATCGCATGGCCGGGGCGGCCATCGAGCCGCGCGGAGTGCTGGCCGAGTATCGAGGCGACCGGCTGACCGTGTGGAGCTCGACCCAGGTGCCGCACTTCGTGCGCCTGTTCCTCGCGATCCTGCTGGGCGTCGGCGAGGACCGGGTCCGCGTGATCGCGCCCGAGGTCGGCGGCGGCTTCGGCTCGAAGCTCCAGATCTACGCCGAGGAGATCGGCTGCGCATGGGCGTCGCGCAAGCTCGGACGTCCGGTGAAGTGGATCGAGACGCGCTCCGAGGGGATGATGGTCACCCACCACGGGCGCGACCAGATCGACTACGTCAAGGTCGGCGCCAAGCGCGACGGCACGCTCACCGCCTGGCACACGAAGATCGTCGCCGACATCGGCGCCTACCAGATGCTGCTCACGCCGGCGATCCCGCCGTTCAGCGGGTTCGTCATGTGCGGCATCTACAAGACGCCGGCCGTGGTGACCGACGTGACCAGCGTGATGACGAACAAGTTCCCGACCGACGCGATCCGGGGGGCGGGGCGGCCGGAGGCGACCCATCTGATCGAGGTCACGATGGAGCAGCTCGCCCAGGAGCTAGGGATGGACCCGTTGGAGCTCCGGCGCAAGAACTTCATCCCGCCGTTCGCTAATGGCCACGAGACCCCGATCGGCGTCGTGTATGACTCCGGGAACTACGGCCTGGCGCTTGACAAGCTGCTCGAGCACATCGACCCCGCGCAGGTGCACCGGGAGGCCGAGGAGCTGCGCGAGCGCGGCATCTACCGGGGGATCGGCTTCTCGACCTACACCGAGATCTGCGGCCTCGGTCCGTCGCGGATCGTGGGTCCCGGCGGCTTCGGGCTGCAGGGCGGCGCCTGGGAGTCCGCCAGCGTTCGCGTCCACGCCACCGGGTCGGCGACGCTGTACACCGGCACGTCGCCGCACGGCCAGGGTCACGAGACGGGCTTCGCGCAGATCGTCGCGGACCGGCTTGGGATCGATCCGTCGCAAGTCGAGGTCATCCACGGTGACA
The DNA here is from genome assembly GCA_963701945.1 of uncultured Solirubrobacterales bacterium. Classification (GTDB taxonomy): domain Bacteria; phylum Actinomycetota; class Thermoleophilia; order Solirubrobacterales; family Solirubrobacteraceae; genus Palsa-465. The sequence goes on from CAVPBV010000015.1 coordinate 177,162, forward strand.
CGGAGACGGGTCCGTTCGGACTCGACACGTATGGCTCGCGCTCGCTCGCGGTCGGCGGCGAGGCGGCCGCTCGGGCCGCCAACAAGGTCGCGGCCAAGGCCAAGGCGATCGTCGCCCATCAACTCGAGGCGGCGCCGGAGGACATCGAGCTCAAGGACGGCAAGTTCTCGGTGCGCGGATCGCCCGATAAGGGGTTGACGCTCGCGGAGGCGGCGGGCGCCGCTTATGTGACGATGGACATGCCTGAGGGCATGGAGCCCGGGCTCGCCGAGCAATCGTTCTACGACCCGGAGAACTTCGTGTTCCCGTTCGGCGCGCACGCGTGCGTGGTCGACGTCGACCCGGAGACGGGAAAGGTCAAGATTGTCCGCTACGTGGCGGTCGACGACTGCGGGCCGGCGATCAACCCGATGCTGATCGACGGCCAGGTGCACGGTGGTGTCGTGCAAGGAATCGGGCAGGCGCTGTACGAGCGCATCCATTACGACGAGGCCGGCCAGCTGGTGACCGGCACGTTCGTGGACTACGCATTGGCGACGGCGGCGGAGCTGCCCAGCTTCGAGACCGACCGCACCGAGACGCCGAGTCCCGTCAACTCACTCGCCGTCAAGGGCGTCGGCGAGGCGGGCACGATCGCCGCGAGCCCGGCGGTCACCAATGCCGTGATCGACGCGCTGCGCCCGCTCGGCGTCGACTTCATCAACATGCCGCTCTCCCCGATGCGTATCTGGGAAGCGATTCAGGAAGCCAAGGGAGGTGTGCCGGCATGATTCCGGCCGAGTTCGACTACACCGCGCCGGACACCCTCGAGGAGGCGATCCAAGCGGTCACCGACGGTGGCGAGGACGCGAAGCTGTTGGCCGGCGGACATTCGCTGCTGCCACTGATGAAGCTCCGACTGGCGGCGCCGTCGCTGCTCGTGGACCTGCGCAAAGTGCCCGGGCTGCACGGGATCCAGCGCGAGAACGGCAACTGGCGAATCGGTGCCTTGACCCTTCACGCCGCGCTCGAGCACACCCCCGACCTGGGAATCGTCTCGAAGACGGCAGGGACGATCGCGGACCCGCAGGTCCGCAATCGCGGCACGATCGGGGGATCGCTGGCCCACGGCGATCCCGCGTCGGACCTCCCTGCCGTGATGCTGATCTGCGACGCCAGCGTGACGTTGCAGGGCGCGGGGGGCAACCAGCGGAGCGTCGCCGCGAACGACCTGTTCCGCAACTACCTCGAGACCGCGATCGAGCCGGCCGAGGTCCTCACCGAGGTGCGAATGCCGGTATACGACGGCTGGGGCTATAGCTACCAGAAGTTCAACCGGCGCAGCGAGGACTGGGCGATGGTCGCCGTCAGCGTGCTCGTCAAGCAGACCGGCGACGTGTGCGAGGATGTCCGCGTCGGCCTGACGAACATGGCGTCGGTTCCGTTGCGCGCCGGTGCGGTCGAGGAGGCTCTCCGTGGACAGCCGTTGAACAAGGAGAGCATCGCGAGGGCGGCCGAGCAGGCGGCGGAGGGCACCGACCCGCCCGCGGACCTGAACGCGAGCGCGGAGTACAAGCGCCACCTGGCGCGCGTGCTCACCCGCCGCGCCCTCGAAGAGGCAGCGGGGCTGCCATGATGGCTGTGTGACACTTTCACACGTCGGGTCAGTGGAGGAGGCGAGCGCGGCGCTCGCCTCCCAGGGCTATTTGGCGGGCCGCCCACTCGCGCTGGCCGTCCATCTCGCGGTGGCGCTCGAGCAGCCGGTCCTGCTCGAGGGCGAGGCCGGCGTCGGCAAGACGGAGGTCGCGCGGGCGCTCGCCGCCGCCACGGGCGCGCGCCTGATCCGCCTCCAGTGCCACGAGGGGATCGACCTGCATCACGCGGTCTACGACTGGGATTACGCCCGGCAGCTGCTCGCTCTGCGCGCCGCTGAGGCGGGGGTCGACGAGGGCGAGCTGTTCTCGCGCCGGTTCCTGCTGCGCCGTCCGCTGTTGGATGCGCTGGAGGCGGACCCGGACCAACCGGTCGTGCTTCTGATCGACGAGATCGACCGTGCCGACGACGAGTTCGAGGCGTTCCTGCTCGAGTTCCTGGCCGACTTCGCGGTCACCATCCCCGAGCTGGGGACGATCACCGCCGCGCGGCGGCCGACCGTGTTCCTGACCTCGAACCGGACGCGCGAGCTCCACGACGCGCTGAAGCGGCGCTGCCTGTACCAGTGGATCGACTACCCCGGCGCCGAGCTCGAGCGCGAGATCGTCCGTACTCGAATCCCGGGCGTGTCCGAGGTGATCGCGAGCCGGGTCGTGACGGCGGTGTCGCGGCTGCGCGAGCAGGGCGACCTCTACAAGCTTCCGGGCGTCGGGGAGACGATCGTGTGGGCCCGGGCTCTGCTCCAACTCGGCGAGGACGCCGACCTCGAGGAGACCCTGGGGGTCGCGCTCAAGGTGCACGAGGACATGGAGCGCGTGATCGCGCGAGGAGTGCTCGACGGTGTCTGAGCCCGTCGCGCCGGAGCTTGCCGAGGGCGTCACAGGTGGGCTCGCCGAGCTGGCGGCCGTTCTGCGGGCGCAGGGATCGCGCGTCGGCATGGGAGAGCTGTTGACCGCGCACGAGGCGCTCGAGGCGGTCGACTGCACCTCGCGCGAGGACGCGCGGCTCGCGCTGCGGGCGGTGCTGTGCTCCGATCGGGGCGATCTTGCGAAGTTCGATCTCGCGTTCATGGCGGTGTACGGCAGCGGCCGTCCGATCGGGCAGTCTCCGTTCGACGAGCTCGGCGGGATCGAGAAGGAGGCGCTGCCCCACGCCGGGCTGGCGACCGGCGGAGCTCCGCCGCCGCCCTCCGACGGCGGCGAGCTGAGCCCGGTGCCGTCCGCGTGGAGCGACGTGGAGCTGCTTCGCCACAAGGACTTCGCCACGTACACCGACGCCGAGATGGCGCTCGCCCGGCTGCTGATCGCGCAGCTCGCGCGGCGTGGGCCGACCCGGCTCTCCCGTCGAACGCGTCCGTCGCGCCGCCGCGGCCATACGCCCGATCTGCGGCGAGTCGTGCGCGCGTCGCTGCGGACCGCGGGAGAGCCGATCGACCGGCACTGGCGGGCGCCGTCGCGCCGCCCGAGGCCGGTGGTGCTCGTGTGTGACGTGTCGGGATCGATGACCCCGTACGCGCGGATGCTGCTCCAGTACCTGCACGCTTCGGTCGCTGCGCGCCGCCGGGTCGAGGCGTTCGCGTTCGGTACGCGGTTGACCCGGATCACGCACGAGCTCGGCGGCCGTGACCACGACCGTGCTTTGGAGCGCGCCGCGGAGGCGGTCACCGACTTCTCGGGGGGGACCCGCATCGGTTCGGCGCTCGCGACGTTGAATCGTGAACACGGACGCCGGGTCGGGCGCGGCGCGGTCGTGGTGATCCTGTCCGATGGGTGGGACCGCGGAGAGCCGGAGGAGCTTTGGGTCGAGATGGCGCGCCTTCGTCGCAGCGCCCACCGCCTGGTGTGGCTGAACCCGCTGGCTGCTCACCCTGAATTCGCTCCGCTCACCCGCGGCATGCGGGCTGCGATTCCACACACCGACGAGTTGCTCGCGGGAAACTCGCTCGCCTCGATCGAGCAGCTAGCTGTCATCCTTGAGGAGATCTAGAGCCATGAAAGAGGTCCTGTCCGAGATCGAGGTTTGGAAGGCGCGCGGGGACCGGATCGCGCTTGCCACCGTGATCGACGTGCAGCGCTCCGCGCCTCGCCCACCGGGGGCGAAGATGGCCGTCAACGAGCACGGTGAGATCGCCGGCTCGGTGTCGGGCGGCTGCGTCGAGGGCGCGGTGGCAGAGATCGCCGACGGGATCCTGCGCGGCGACCCGCCTCAACTTGTCCACTTCGGGATCGCCGACTCCGACGCGTGGGATGTCGGGCTACCTTGCGGCGGTGAGATCGACGTATGGGTGCAGGCGTACGATCCCGGACGCTTCGAAGACGTGGCGCGCGCCGGCGGGCGAGCCGCCGAGGTGACTGTCTTGGAAGGCGCTTCCCCCGGGGCGAAGCTGCTCGTGGAACCGGATGGGTCGCGGCTGGGATCTCTGGGCGCGCCGGAGCTCGACGACGAGGCCGCCCGCATCGCGGGCGAGCAGCTGTGGGCCGAGACGTCCGAGCGCCGCGACGGTCTGTTCATCGACGTGGTCGCGCCGCCGCCGCGGCTGATCGTGTTTGGAGCGGTCGACATCGCGTCTTCGCTGTGCACGCTCGCGCGCGCAGCGGGATGGCGTCCGTACGTGGTCGACCCGCGTGCGCGGTTTGCGACACCGGACCGGTTCCCCGACGCCGAGCAGGTGATCGCCGCCTGGCCCGAGGAGGCGGTCGCGCAGCTCGGCGGCGTCGATCCGGCGACGTCGATCGTGGTGCTCACGCACGACCCGAAGCTCGACGACGCTGCTCTGTTGCTGGCGCTGAGCTCGCCGGCCCGGTTCATCGGCGCGATGGGATCGCGCCGCGCTCAGGCCAAGCGCCGCGAGCGCCTGTTGGAGCTCGGGCTCGGCGAGGACGAGCTCGAGCGGATCTCCGCCCCAGTGGGGCTCGACCTCGGCGGGATCAGCCGCGAGGAGACCGCGCTGTCGATTCTGGCCGAGATCGTCGCGGCCCGGCACGGCCGTGACGGAGGGCGGCTCGCGGAAAGCAAGGGCCGGATCCACGAGGTCCCCGCTTGATCTGCGGTCTGATCCTCGCCGCCGGCGCCGGCACGCGGTTTGGAGACCAGCCGAAGCAGCTGGCCAAGCTCGAGGGCCGTCCGCTGCTGGATCATGCGATTGCCGCGCAGTGCGCGGTCCTCGAACTGGAGCGGATCGCGGTGGTGCTGGGTGCGTATGGAGAGGAGATCCTGTCCCGGGTCGACTTCAAGCGGGCGGAGCCGGTCATCTGCGAGCGCTGGGCCGACGGCCAGGCCGCCTCGCTTCGGTGCGGGATCGAGCATCTGACCGACGGGGCCCATGTGAACAAGGTGATCGTCACGCTCGGCGACCAGCCCCGGATCCGGCCCGAGCTGATCGCGCGCTTCCTCGAGGAGCCACCCGGCACCCGCGCCACCTACGACGGCCGCCCGGGACACCCCGTCGTGCTCGGCCCGGTTCAGATGCGCGCGATCGCCCGGTTGCACGGCGACCGCGGCGCCCGCGAGCTGCTGCGCGGCGGCGCCACGATCGAATGCGGACAGCTGAGCGCAGCGCGCGATGTCGACACCCCCGAAGACCTGGAGGCGATACGTCATGAGGCTAGAGCAGTCGTTTGAGGTAGCCGCACCGCTCGAGCAGGTGTGGGACACGCTGAAAGACGTCGAGCACGTCGCCCCCTGCCTGCCCGGGGCCGCGGTCACCGGCCGCAACGACGATGGCAGCTACAACGGAACGTTCACGGTGAAGATCGGGCCGACGACGGCCTCTTACAGCGGCAGGCTCGAGATGGAAATCATCGACGAGGCGTCGCACACCGCGACCATGCAGGCCCAGGGCACCGACAAGCGCGGCCAGGGTGGCGCGAAGGCGACGATCCTCTCGAGGGTGGCGCCGATCGACGGGCAGGGGACCCGCGTCGACGTCGTGACCGATTACCACATCACCGGACGGCTCGCCCGCTTCGGCCGTGGCGGGATGATTGAGGACATCTCCGCGCGGCTGCTCAGGGAGTTCGCCAAGCGGCTCCAGACTTCGCTGGACGCCCAGCCACAGACGTCTGCCGCGCCGGCGGAGGAGCCGGTGGCGGAGCCGGCGGCGGCCGCGGATGCGTCGCGGGCCGAGACCGTGGTGTCGTCGTCCTCGTCGCCGGCGGAGGAGCCGGCGGTCTCGTCGTTCTCGACACCCGCGGAGGAGCCGGTGGCGCCCGCGACGACGCCGGAGCCGGAGCCGTCAGCCCCGGCTTGGGCCCGGACTGAGCAGCCGGAGACGCCCGCGCCGGTGTCGGGGCCGGAGCCGCCCGCCGCACCGGCCTGGGCGCCGCCGCAGCCACCCGCGCCCACGGAGGACGCTGCGCTGGCCTCGTCCGAGCCGACGCATGAGCCCGAGCCCGAACCCGCCGCGCCGACACCCGAGCCCGCGGTGACGCACGAGCCCGAGCCCGCGGTCGCGCACGAGCCTGAGCCCGTGGTGACGCACGAGCCTGAGCCCGCGCACGAGCCCGAGCCCGCCACGCCGACGCACGCGCCCGAGCCCGAGCCCGCGGTCGCCGCTTACGCCGAACCAGCGATGGCCGGACCGGCCGCGCACGAACCGCCGCCGCCCCACGAGCCGCCCCCCGTCGCGCCACCGCCACCGCCACCGCCACCCCCGCTCGACAACCCACCGATGCCGAGCGAGCCGATGCAGGGGCTGTCGTTGGTGGGTTCTGCCGTCTGGGGACGCGTCAAGCGCAATCCGGCGCCGGTCGCTGCGGCCGGGGTCGCGGTCGTGCTGCTGATGGCCCGCCGCCGGCGGCGACGGCACCATTGATGGCCGCCGGCGCTCGGCACTGACCGCGCCCTGTGCCAAAAATCAGGGGGGGTCCCGATGCGGGGGACCCGATAGGCACGAGATGATTTTCCCGTGCATGAGACAGTTGGGTCAGTTGGTCTGCCGCTGACGGCGCTGCCGCGTTCGGTCGCGACGCTCGGTCAGGCGCCGACGGCGCTGCCGGGTCCGGTCGCGGCGCTCGGTCAGCCGCCGCCGTTGCCGAACGACGCCGTCGGTCCCGATCTTGCCTGGCAGTCGAGCATTGGACAGTTCATCTTCCTCCAGTCGCTTGCGCAAGAACGAATTTGAAGGGGGGCGCCGTTCAAATGGCCACGCCGGTGGCGTGGCTTGGGGGCTAGTCCGACGGGGCTCAGCGCCGCTAGCCGCGCTGAGCCCCGTCCAGCGTCTCGGCTCGGTCCTCGGTGGCGATCCCGTTAGTGAGCAGCTCGCCCAACTGCTCACGCGCCTGTGGCCCCTGTAAGTCGAGCTTCTCGTAGATGTGCCCGAGGTGGGTCCCGACGGTCTTGACCGACACGAACAGGCTCTGGCCGATCTCGCGGTTGGTCAACCCGCTCGCGGCAAGGTTCGCGACACGCCGCTCGGAGGGCGTGAGCGCTTCCCGTCCAGAGGAGCGGCCACGCCGCAGCCGTACCCCGGTGGCAGCGAGCTCGGCGTCGATCCGGGCCGCGAGCATCACCGCTCCGCACTGCTGAGCAAGGCTGAGCGCCTCGCGGAGCGGCTCTCGCGCGGCGCTCCGCTTGCCGGCGCGCCGCGTCGCGGCACCGAGGTCGTGCAGGGCGCGTGCGAGCTCCAGGCGAGCCGGTGAGCGCCGGAGGCAGGCGATTGCCTGTCCCAGGATCACGATGCCGTACTCACCGCCCGCGAGCACTCCGCAGGCGTGTAGAGCGACCCCGATCGCGCGAGGTTGCCCGAAGTGGTTGGCTCGCTCGAGCTCGGCGTGGGCAAGGGCGTGCGCCTCCGCCGGGTCGCGCGCGCCGATCGCCAGCGCGAGCATCGAGCGCCACGCGAGATTGTTCGGGTTGTCGAGGATCGTGGCCTCTTCGACGCGGCGGAGATCCACCATCGCCTCAGCCGTGCGCCCCAGCGCGAGGCGCACCCCCGCCCGGGCCATCAATGCGTGGAGCGCGGCGACGGTGTCGAGCGCCTCCTCAATCGGCGCCTGAACGAGCAAGCCGTCGGCCTCCTCAGCCGCCCCGCGCTCGACCATGGCCAAGGCGAGGAGCGCCGCGGGCCAGATCCGCGCCCACAAGACTCGGTGGCGGTTGCCCAGCTCGAGCGCGGCGCGTGCGTCGGCTTCGGCCTGCGACAGTTCGCCACAGCGCAGCGCCAGCATTGCGCCCCAGGTCAGGCTCGACAGGTGGGCGTCGATCGAGCCGCGCCACAGCGTGTCGGCGCGGACGTCCTCGATCAGCTCCCGCGCTCGCCTCACCTCGTCGGCGAACACGAGGGTGGAGATCGCGTATCTGGCCATCTGCGGACCGGTCGGCTCCTCAGTGACCAGCCGGCCGCGATCGAGTCCGGCGTCCATCTGCTCACGCCAGTCGCCCGAATGTGGCTCGCGCGCCGCTCGCCAGCACGCGTCGAACACGAGCAGGCCGCGTCCGGCCGGGCCGGCCGCGACGGCGAGCTCGCGTAACGCGGGAAGCCGAGGCTCGACCTCGGCGACCAGTCGCTGATCGAGCGAGGCTGTAAGGGCCCGTAGCACCTCGATCTGGGCGCGTAGCGGCGGCGCCGCCCTCGGCCCCAACTCGTCGAGCATGTCGACGAGCACGCCGTGCGCCTCGACCGGGCGCCCGTCCCACACGAGCAGCTCGCTGAGGATCCGCGCCAGCCTGACCCGGATCGGCGGCGCGACGACGAGTTCAAGCGCCTCGCGCAGGTGGCCGGCCGCGGCCGGATCGCGCGCGAGCGCCTCGGCCTCGCCCAGCTCGCCGAGCACCACGCCGCGCGCGTCGCTCGCCGGCGGCTCGCTTAGCGTCCGCCGCAACAGCCGGACGGCCGTCCCGGGTGAGCCGTCGGCGAGGGCGGCCCGCGCGGCCTCGCGCAGGAGCACGACCACCGCCGGGTCGCCCGCCGGCTCGCCTCGCAGCAGATGGGCGCCGACCCGAGTGCTGCGCGCGCCCTCCCCGCCCAGCATCAGGCCGGCGCGGCGGTGACCGTCGGCGAGCGCGGCGGCGGGGATGCGCTCATATACCGCGCTCTGCATCAAAGGGTGGACGAAGCTCAGCGATGCCGACGGCGCGAGGATCTGCGCGGAGATCAGGCGGTCGGCGGCCTGGCGCGCGCGAGCGCCCGGAATCCCGGCTAGCGAGGCCGCCTGTCGGAGCGAGGCGCTTTCGAGCACCGCAACCGAACGGGCAAGGTTCCGCGAGTCGCCGCCGAGCCGGTTCAGCCGCGCCAACACAGCTCGCGACACCGAGTCCGGACGCACGCTCTCGACCCGGGCGGCGCTCGACGCCACCGGCTCGACCTGCTCCGTTGCGAGCTCGGCAATCAGCTCCCTGACCAGGAACGGATTGCCGGCGCTGGCTCGCGCGCAGGCCGCGCAGAAATCAGCGTCGGCGTGCGCTCCGAGGGCGGATCGGACGAGCGTCGCGACCGCGTCCGGGCTGAGCGACGCCGGCTCGATCAGGATCGCACGGGGGTCGGCGCGCAACGCGACTAGGAGTTCCTGCACCGCCGACGGCTCCCCGTCGCGGACCGTCACGATCACGAGCACGCCCAGCTCGTCGCAGCGCGCGCTCACGTAGGCGAGGAACCGGAGCGACGGCGGATCGGCCCAGTGGCAGTCGTCGACCACGAGTGCGACCGGACCGGTCGTGGAGATGTTCGAAGTCAGCCGGTAGAGGCTGTGGACGAGTGTGAACCGTCGATCGGCGGGCGCCTGCGGCCCACGGGCCGCCGACGACCCAGGCCCTGTCGGCGCTCCACCGTTCGCCGGCGATCCGATGCGGTCTCCGGTGGCGGGCCGAGAACGCGGGCCGTGTCCGGGTCCCACGGGCTCGGCCGGACCCGGTTCGAACAGCTGCCGCGCCAACGCGGCCCCGCCTTGCAGCAGTGCGGCGCGCCCTTCGGGCCCCGCGCGTGCCAGCGGCGCCTCGAACAGCTGGCGTACGACCCCGAACGCGAACTCCTGCTCCAGGTCGGAGCCGCGCGCACGCAGGACCCGCACCCCGGCCCGCTCGGCCATGTCGCCGGCCGCCTGCAACAGCGCGGTTTTCCCGATGCCCGCCGGTCCACCGATAACCACAAGCCCGCCCGCTCCAGTGCCCGCGTGGCGGATCCCCTCCTGCATCCGCCTTAGCTCGGGCTCGCGTTCGAGCAATATGTCAGTGCGGCGTCCCTCCACCAATCCAGTATTTCCCCCTGGTTAGCGTCAGACACAACTCCCTTGGTCCGGCTGGGAGTCTACCGCGCGCGCAGCCAACGACCCTGCGAATGGAACCGGTCCCAAGGCCGTGGCGCGAGATGTCCCCAGGAATACGGTCAGCGAAGTGACTCGCGTCCGTGGGGCGCGTCGAAGCGCTCCGCCGGACATACCGCGACCAGCCCGCTCGGGTTGATCATCGGGTGAGTCAGGTAATAGTGCCGGCGGATCTCGTCGAAATCGACCGTGTCAGCGACGCCGGGCCACTGATAGAGATCGCGGGCGTACGGCCACACGTGCTCGTACTCGATCAGTTTGCGCAGCGAGCATTTGAAATGGATCTGGTAGACGGCGTCGAACCGAACGAGCGTCGTGAACAGCCGCCAATCGGTCTCTAACGGCTCTGGGCCGAACAGAAAGCGCCGATCGGCGAGCCGCTCGTCAAGGTCGTCGAGCGTCGAGAACAACGCGGCGACCTCGTGCTCGTAGACCGTCTGGCTGCTTGAGAACCCCGCTTTGTACACAGCATTGTTGACGTTGTCGTAGACCCGGTCGTTGAGTTCGTCGATCTCGTCGGCCAACGCCTCGGGGCGCAACTCCACCGCGTGTTCGGCCAGCGGCGCGAACACCGTGTGCAGCATGCGCAAGATGTCCGCGGACTCGTTGGAGACGATCACTCCCGTCTGCTTGTCCCACAGGACCGGCACGGTGACGCGGGCCGCGTACATCGGATCCGTCGCCAGGTAGGCCTCGCTCAGGTACTCGAAGCCATTCACCTCGTCGACGTAGTCACCTCCGGTGAATGCCCATCCGCGCTCGTCGCGGATCGGATCCACGAACGAGATCCCGATCGCGTCTTCGAGACCCATGAGGCGGCGCGCGATGATCGTGCGGTGAGCCCACGGGCAGGCTCGGGCGACGTACAGGTGATACCGGCCGGCCTGCAGCGGGAACTGGCTGTCACCGTCGGCCGAGACCCAGCGCAGGAACTGGCTGATCTGCCGCCGGAACGATCCGTCGGTGTCGAACTCTGGGTCGCGTGTCTGCCGCGTCGACGTCATCCCGTCGACTTTACTGAGGACGATCCGGCGTTAGGCTGGCGCCCATGACCAACACTCAGCAGGAGAAGGCGGAGAGATTTCTGGAGTTGCACCGGCGCGGCGATCCGCTGCTCATGCCCAACGCGTGGGATCTCGGCTCGGCGGCGCTGCTCGCCTCGCTCGGCTTCCAGGCACTCGCGACCACGAGCAGTGGCCACGCGGCGACACTCGGGCGACTCGACGGGGGAGTCACCCGTGACGAGGCGCTGGCGCACGCCGCCGAGCTCGCCCAAGGCGTCGACGTGCCGGTGTCCGCCGACCTCGAGAACGCGTTCGCCGACGACGCCGCCGGGGTGGCCGAGACCATCGGTCTCGCGGTGCAGGCGGGGCTGGCCGGTTGCTCGGTGGAGGACTATTCGGGCGGCGATAACGCTCGGATCTACGAACTCGATGAGGCTCGCGAACGGGTCGCGGCCGCGGTCGACGCCGCGCACTCGGGGCCGGTCAAGCTGGTGCTCACCGCGCGTGCCGAGAACCACATCCGAGGGCGTGACGATCTCGCCGACACGATCGCGCGGCTGCAGGCCTATGCCGACGCCGGCGCCGACGTCCTGTTCGCGCCGGGGATCAAAACCCCCGACGACATCCGCAGGGTCGTGGAATCGGTCGACCGGCCCGTCAGCGTGCTCGCCTTCCCGGGCGTCCCCAGCGTCTCCGAACTGGCTTCGCTTGGCGTCGCCCGGATTTCGGTCGGCGGAGCATTCGCGTTCGCGGCGCTGGCGGGGCTGGTTGACGCCGCCTCGGAGCTGCGCGACCAGGGGACCTACGGGTACCTCGAGCGGAGTGCGGCCGGCGGGCGCGCGGCGCGGAGCGCGTTCGCTGGTTAGGCCAGACGGCCGGCGCCGACACTCCCCGACGGATTCCGACCGACACTCGCCGCCGGATCCCGAATTTCCCCGCACTCGGCGACACGCTCGGCTCGAGTGCGTCGAGATCGGTGCTATGCCCGCCGTTTCGCCGCACTCGGCAACCAGCGCCCGTCGAGTGAGGGGTTTTCGGCCCTGAATTCCGGTGCGTCGGGTGTTGGGGAGGTGCGTCGGGTGTTGGGGAGGTGCGTCGGGTGTTGGGGAGGTGCGTCGGGTGTTGGGGAGGTGCGTCGGGTGTTGGGGAGGTGCGTCGGGTGTTGGGGCGTGGGGCAACGATCTCGGTGCCCGAGGAACGCCGAGAGTGGGTTCGTGACCCAGTTCAGGCGGCGGCCCGGAGGCTCCGCAGCGGTGGCCGCTCGGCTGGCTCGGCAATCGCCGCGTGTGGCGCATCGCCGGCCGGAGCGATAGCCGGGTGTGGCGCATCGCCGGCTGGGGCGATCGCCGGGTGTGGCGCATCGCCAGCCGGAGCGAACGCCGCCGGCAACGGGCCCCGGAGCCGGCCTTCGCGCTCGAGCCGCACCGCCACCGCCCGCAGGACCGCGTATGCCATCGGGCCGAGGTCTCGCAAGGGCTGGTGCGCGTTCTGGCGGACGTCGAGGTCGACCTGGGCGATCGCGTCTAGTCCGGCGAGGGAGTAGGCGTCGATCAGCAGGCCGATGTCGACTCCGTAGCCCGTCGCGAACGGAAGCTGTTCGAGCAACTGGCGCCGCACGGCGATCTCGCCGGCGAGTGGCTGCCGGACTGCGGCCAGCTCTGGATAGAACAGGTTCAGAAGCGGGCGGGCGGTCAGCTCGGTGACGCGACCCCCGCCGTCGGGGACGGTGACCTCGCCGACGCGGAACGGCCGGCGGTAGAAGCCCTTGACGAACGAGATCCCGGGCTCGCATAGCACCGGTCCGAGCACGCCGCAGGCGAAATGGGCGCCGAAGCACTCCGAATCGGCGTCGAGGAAGCAGATCACGTCGCCGTCGAGCACGGGCAGGGCGCGCCACATCGCGTCGCCCTTGCCGAGCACGGGGCCGAGCTCGGGCATCAGCTCGTCCTGGTCGTGGACCTCGGCGCCGAGGCGGCGGGCGATCTCGGCGGTGCCATCGGTCGAGCGGTCGACGACCACGATCTGGTCGACGACGCCGGACTCGCGCAGCGGTACGAGTCGATCGAGGATAGGTCCGATCGTGCGAGCCTCGTTGCGCGCGGGCAGGCACACCGACACGGTGCCGTCGCGCTCCGCGGCGAGCCGCTGGGGCGGGAAATCGCCGTGCGCAAAGGTATTCGCGCGCTCCCAGGACCGCGATCGGATCGTCATCCCAAAGAGGATGACAGCAGCAGCCGCCGGGCCTTTCCGAAATGGCGATTGGCCACGATGGTCGTGCGGGTATGAAAACGACGGGGACCTACACCTGATACTGGAGTGAGCATCAACATCAGCTCGGTACTAGGATCGCCGGTGGAGGTATAACGGGTGAACCGGGTCCTGAAGATTCCGGCGTTCAGGCGTCTTCTGGCTGCCTATACGCTGAACGAGCTGGCTTTCATGGTCGGCTCGCTGACGCTCGCCCTGCTCGTCTACCGCCGCACGGGCAGCGCCTGGGGAGCGGCCGGATTCTTCCTGTCGGCGCAGTTCGTGCCGGCGCTGATATCACCGCTCGCCGTCGCGCGCCTCGACGGTCGCCCGCCGCGCCGTGTGCTTCCGGCCCTGTACTGGTTCGAGGCGTTCGTGTTCTTCGCGCTGGCATGGGTGGCGATGCATTTCTCGCTGGTGTTGGTGCTGGTGCTCGCGTTGATCGACGGACTGGCGGCGCTCACGGCCCGAGCGCTGGCCCGCGCCGCGACCGTCAGCGTGACCTCGGCGGCCGGCCTCCTGCGCGAGGGGAACGCGGTCGCGAACGCCGGATTCTCGGTGTGCTTCATGCTTGGTCCGGCGATCGGCGGGGCGGTGGTGGCGGCCGGCGGGACAAGCACAGCGCTGATCGCCGACGGTTGCCTGTTCGGCGTGATCGGGTTGACGCTGGCGACGGCGACCGGTCTCCCCAAGCCGGCGCCGACCCGCGCGCCGGCAAAAGGTCGGGTGCGCGCGGCGATCGAGTACGCGCGCGAGCGGGTGGTGATTCGCCGCCTCGTGCTCCTCCAGATTTTCGGGGTTCTGTTCTTCACGGTCTCGGTCCCGGTCGAGGTCGTGTTCGCCGAGCATTCGCTGCACGCGGGATCGGCCGGCTACGGCGCCCTGCTGTCGGCCTGGGGGGCGGGCGCGGTCGCCGGCGCGGCCATCTACGCGCGCTGGCGCGAGCTTCCATCGCGGTCGCTGATCGTCATCGGCGCCGCTTCGCTCGGGATCGGGTTCCTCGTGATGGCGGTGGCGCCCACACTGGTCGTGGCGATCATCGGGGCGGCGTTCGCCGGGATAGGAAACGGCGTCGAGGCGGTGGCCGCCCGCACCGCGCTCCAGGAGGAGACGGAAGAGCGGTGGATGGCGCTGATGATGAGCTTCAACGAGGCGCTGTTCCAGTCGGTACCCGGAGCCGGGATCGTGATCGGGGGCGCGATCACGGCGCTCGGAAGTCCGCGGGCGGCGCTGGCGGTTGCGGGTGCCGGATCGCTCGCGATCACCGCGGCGGCCTGGTTTACGCTGGATTCGCTACGCACGACACGACCGCCTTCCCCGGACGAGGGATCTCGGGGGGACACCGATCGGCGGGTACATCCGTCGCCGGCCTCGGAGGCGGGCGGCCCAAGACCAGCTCCGAACGGCACCGGATCGGCGCACCCCAACGGCGGACCGGCGTCGCAGGGCGGTCCCCACGGGGAGACTCCGCCGGCGCCTATCGGGCGACATCAGTAGAGTCGGCCCGCGAGCGATCGCCCTCGTCTGCGCTCCGGCATCGCCCGCCTCCCGATCGTGCGCCGTGCCTGCATCGACATCGGCTCGAACACGACGAGGCTGCTCGTCGCGGACTGCGACGGCGAGCAACTGCTCGAGGTGCACCAGGAGCGTGCGTTCACCCACGTCCGGCGGGGCTTGACCGGGAACGAGGAGATAGCCGAGGACAAGATCGCCGAGGTGGCCACGGTGGTGGCCGCCCAGGTGAACATGGCGCGTGATCTCGGCGCCGCCGATGTGCGGGGGGTCGCGACGGCGGCCGTCCGGCGGGCGGGCAATCGCGACGCGCTCCTGGCGGCGGTCCACCGCGCCTGTGGGCTCGAGGTTCAGATTCTGTCCGCCGAAGACGAAGCCCGACTCGCCTTCGCCGGGGCGGCGCGCACGCTCGGCTACGATCCTGCCGGTCCACTCGGCGTCGTCGACGCCGGTGGGGGATCATGCGAGCTCGTGGTGGGGACAGTGCCTGATCAGGTGACCTGGTTTGCGTCGTTCGAGCTTGGCTCGGGCGTGGTCGCGGACGAGTGCCTGCGCTCCGACCCGCCAACCGCCGAAGATCTGGCGCGAGCCCGCGCGCGCGTCCGGGAGGTGCTCAACGGAATCCGGCCTCCGGCCACGACTCGCGTGGTGGCGGTCGGCGGCAGCGCGACCTCGCTGCGCCGGATCGCAGGACCGGTGCTCGATGCCGGCGCGTTTCACCGAGTGCTGTCGCTCCTATGCGGCGCGCCCGCGGTCGACGTCGCGCGCCGGTTCTCGCTTGACGAAGACCGAGCCCGGCTCCTCCCGGGGGGCCTGCTGATTCTCGAGGCGGCCGCTGAGCTGTTCGCTGCGCCGCTCGAGGTCGCGAACGGCGGGCTGCGAGAGGGTCTACTGCTGGAGGCGCCGGGTGGCTGAAATCGACGAGCCGGACCCGGGCGAGTCAACCGCCCGCGACAGAGAAGTTTCCCGCTTCGGGCGTTTCGACCCGCCGATGCCGCTGCGGGAGGCAATCGCGGAGGTCCGGATCCGCGCGCCGACGCGGGGCAATCGGCGACTCGAGCGGTTTCTCGAGGCCGTCAACGCCGACAGCCACGTCAAGGCTCTGTGGCATGTCTCCGCGGTAAATGCATCCCGGCGGCTTGGCCTCACCGATCACTCCTGGGTCCACATCCAAATCGTCCTCAACATCGGCCTGCGGCTGGCCCGGATCCTGTTCCGCCGCGGGATCAGCCCGAGCGTCACCGCTGACTACGGGATGAGCGACCACGACGCCGAGGTCGTGATCGCCGCCGCCTGTCTGTTCCACTGCGTCGGGATGTCGATCCACCGAAACGACCACGAGCGCTACAGCCTGTTCCTGACCGCCGATCGGCTGGGATCCCTGCTCGCGGGCATCTATGAGGAGCCCGAACAGACCGTAATCGTCTCGGAGGCGATGCATGCCATCATCGGTCACCGGAGCAGAGGCGGCGAGCCGTTCACCGTCGAGGCCGGAATCCTCCGCGTCGCCGACGCGCTTGACATGGCCCGTGGACGATCACGCATGGA
Organism: uncultured Solirubrobacterales bacterium; assembly: GCA_963701945.1. Lineage (GTDB taxonomy): Bacteria > Actinomycetota > Thermoleophilia > Solirubrobacterales > Solirubrobacteraceae > Palsa-465. Next base: position 193,363 of record CAVPBV010000015.1, read on the forward strand.
GTTCGAGGCCGGAAGGCTCGACATCCACTCGATATCCGCGTACGCGATCGAGGACGTCAAGATCTCACCGGGTCAAGACCGCGCCGTCCGCGTCGAAATCGCGATGTCCAACTCTGCCGGGATCTATCAGGTTGACGAGCTGCTGGCCAACAAACTTCGCGGATCCGGCCTTGAGGAGCACATCGAAGTGATCGCCCGCATCGACGCCGAGCACGAGAAGCGACTGCTCACCGTGTTCAGGATCTGACCTCGCCCGGGATAGGATCCCCCGCGATGAAACGCGCACTCGTGATCGGCGTCGCCGCGACTCTGCTCTCGCTGGTGGCTGCGCCGTCGGCGTTGGCCACCACCCAGACCGCGCAGTCGGGCAACGTCTCGGCGACGTTCACGTTCAGCGGCAGCTACCCGAACTTCACCGGCCTGCAACTCTCGATCGCCCAGGGCGCCACGGTCTACTACGACGAACCGGTCGTCTCGAAGCTGTGCGGGACCTACTGTGCGCCGGGATCGCCGTCTGGCAAGCAGTCCTCGGTGCACGTGCTCGACCTCGAGCACGACGGGCAGCCCGACGTCGTCCTCGATCTGTACAGCGGCGGCGCCCATTGCTGCTCGATCGAGCAGGTGTTCTCGTTCGACCCGGGCACGATGACCTACACCGAGACCCAGCACGACTTCGGCGACCCGGGGGAGCAGATCGTCGATCTGGGCCACAACGGCCGCTACGAGTTCCTCACCGCGGACGACGCGTTTGCGTACGAGTTCACGGACTTCGCGGCGTCGGGCCTGCCGATCCAGATCCTGACGTTCTCGAACCGGCGCTTCCTCAACGTAACCCGTCAGTACCCGAAGCTGGTCAAACGGGACGCGGCGGGCTGGCTGAAGGCGTTCAACAGCATGGCCAAGCAGCACTACTCCGACAGCGTCGGCGTGGTGGCGGCTTGGGCCGCCGACGAGGAGTTGCTGGGGCACGCGAAGCTCGTGAACACGTTCCTCGCCAACCAGCTGAAGGCCGGACACCTGAACAGCGCGCTCAGCCCCGAGGAGCCCAGCGGCGCCAAGTTCGTCACCAAGCTCCGGAAGTTCCTCCGGATACACGGCTACCGAGGCTGAGGTCGCGGGCGCTCAGCCTGCGCCCGGTCAGCGGTGCGGTGCGGGTTGACGCGGTCAGAGGCCGGCCGCGGCGCGCGCGTCGTCGAGATTCGGGTAGTGGACCATCTCGGTCACCTTGCCGTCACGGAACGTGGTCAGGTTGGCGACGAGTTCGGGCTCGCAGTCGTCGCCGGTCCGCCGCATGATCACCACGACCTTGTCGCCGGCGTCGAGCATGTCGACGACCTCGCCCGGGGGTGCCTCTCGGCTCAGCCAGTTCCGGCGCATCCACCCGAGCGCCTGCTTGCGGTTCTGGCAGCCGTCCGCCGGGTCGCCGCCGTGCCATTTGACATCCGGAGCGAGCAGCTCGCCGACCGCGTCGAGGTCGCCGCGCATGATCGCCTCGTACCCCTCGCGGGCGAGTTCGACGTTGCTCTCGCTCACTACTTCCCGCCCTTCATCGCCCGAAGCTTCTCGATCGTCTGCGCCACGCGACGGTCGCGCGTTTCGGGCTTCTTCGCGTCCTCGATCGCGCCCATCGCAGCTCAGGCTACTGGCCGAAGAGCCGCGCGACGACCGCGGTCACGTCGTCGTAGCGCTGGCCCGGTTCCTCGAGCACGCGCTCGAGGATGTGGTCGCACATCCGCCGCGCATCCTCGGGCCCGGACGAGGCCGCGGCGGCGAGCCGCTCAAGCCCGACGTCGAGCGATTCCACTCGGCGCTCGATCAGGCCGTCGGTGTAGAGCACGATCGTGTCGTTCGGGCCGGTCCGGTCCTCGTAGGTCTCGTACGGCCGGTCCTCGACCCCCATCAGCCCGTTGCCGCCCTCGAGGTACACGCAGGTTCCGTCGGCGCGCCGCCGTAGCGGCGGGGGATGTCCGCCGTTGGCCCACGCGATCGTGCCCTGCTCGGGGTCAATGATCGCGTAGACGATCGTGAACAGGTGCTCGTCTTCGCCCTGGAGTTGGTGGCGATTGAGCAGCGTGAGCGCGTCGCCGGGATTGCGGCGGCCGCCCTGCGCGAGCGCGAACGCTCGGGTCAGTGTGCGCAGCTGTCCCATCGCGGACGCGGCGCGGATGCCGCGACCGGTGACGTCTCCGACGACGATCCCGAGGCGGCCATCCGGCATCGCGAACGCGTCGTACCAGTCGCCGCCGACCTGCGCGGTCAGCCCGGCGACGTCATAGGAAGCGACGATGTCGATGCCGCTGACCTTTGGAAGGCGCTTGGGGACCAACCCGCGCTGGAGCTCGACCGCGATCCGATGCTCCTCTTCGTGCAGCTGCGCTCGGCGTATCGCCAGCGCGGCGCGGTCGGCGGCGTCCTGGAGCAGCGAGCGCTCGGTGGGGCTGAACGACCTTCCCGACGGCTGGGCGAGGCGCAGGAAGCCGACGGTCGTCCGCTCGATCACCAGCGGCACCTCGCGCCACTGGCCGTCCTCGGTGCCTGTCGCGGCGCGCGGGAGCGTGCGGATCTGCCCGCCGGCGGCCCGCACGACGCGCGGCTGGTCGTGCTCGCCGGAAATCTGCACCTCCGCCGCCTCGACCCCGAACAGCTCGGCCAGCCGCGTGGCCAGCTGCGGCAGGATCTCGTCGAGCTCGAGCGTCTCGAGTGCCGTGGTCAGGTCCTGGAGCTTCGACAGGCGTTCGGCGACGGATTCCGCCTGCATGCGCGCTGCCTGTTCGAGCAGCAGGTCGGCTCGGTCCTGCTCGGCCCGGCGGCGCACGGTCAGATCGACCCACTGCGCCAGCAGGAGGGGCTCCGCGAACTCCGTCGACTCGATCGCCGAGGCCACGAGCCCGACCCACACTTCGGCGCCGCCGCTCGACCGCAGGCGCAGGTCGAGGCTCGGCTGCTCGGTGCCGGCGTGCCCCGAGTGAGCGGCGCGCGCGATCTGCTCGAGCGCCGCCGACATCGCTGGCCGATCATCGAGCTCGCACAGGTCGACGACCGCTACCCCGTTCAGCTCGCCCGGCTCCCGGCCCACGAGCCGCGCGAAGGCTGGGTTCGAGCGGACGATCCTGCCCTCGGCGTCGAGCACGGTCTTGCCGATCGGAGCCGCCTCGAATGCGCCGCTCAGCAGCGCCTCGGACCGCTTCAGCGCGCGGCGACTCGCCTCGAGCTCGGCGAACACCGACACCTTGGACCTGAGCAAGTCAGGGTCGAACGGCTTGAGCACATAGTCGACCGCTCCTACCCCATACCCCCGGGTGATCTGGGACATCTCGTCCCGCGCCGCGGTGAGGAACACGATCGGGATGTCACGAGTGCGTGTTCGCTCCTTGATCAACTGCGCGGTCTCGAACCCGTCGAGGCCGGGCATGCGGACGTCGAGCAGGATCATCGCGAAGTCCTGCTCGAGCAGCATGCGGAGCGCTCCGTGTCCGGACAACGCCGTGCGCAGCGGATAGCCGAGCGGCTCGAGCACCGCCTCGAGCGTGCGCAGATTCTCGGGCTGGTCGTCGACGAGCAGGATCGGTAGTGCCTCGGCCACCGCGAGGTCCAGCATCCCTTCGGGATCGGCGAGCGTGGTGGCGGGGGGGGTGTGGGCCGGACCCAAATTACGGTTCAGGCGTCGAGCCACAAGCGAATCATCGACAGGAGCTGATCGACGTCGACGGGCTTGGTGATGTAGTCCGACGCGCCGGCCGCGATCGCCTTCTCGCGGTCGCCCTTCATCGCCTTGGCGGTCAGCGAGATGATCGGGAGGTGCTCGAACCTCGGCATCGCGCGGATCGCCCGCGCCGTCTGGTAGCCGTCCATCTCGGGCATCATGATGTCGAGTAGCACCACGTCGGTGTTGGGGTGCTGGTGAAGCCGCTCGATCCCCTCGCGGCCGTTCTCGGCGAACACGACCTTCATCCCGCGCTGCTCGAGCGTCGACGTGAGGGCGAACACGTTGCGGATGTCATCGTCGATCACGAGCACCTTGCGGCCATGCAGTGGGGCGTCGCCGGTGCGCAGATGGCCGAGCAGCTCGCGGGTCTGGCTGGGCAGCGTCGCCTCCGCGCGGTGCAGGAACAGCGCCGCCCGATCGACCAGCCGCTCCGGGGAGTCGGCAATCGTGATCACCGCCGACTTCGCGGCCGCGTCCAGCCTCGCCCGGTCCGCCTTGGAGAGAGCGTCGCCGACGAACACGATCAGCGGGAGCTCGCGCAGGACCTCGTCGGTCGCCGCTTCGCGGATCAGCGCCAACGACGCCGAACGAGGCCGGCCGACCGCCACCACTCCCAGATCGAACGCCTCCGCGCGGAGCGTCTCGAGCGCGCTCGCCGGCTCGATCTGCCGGATATCGATGTTCTCGTCGCCCGACAGCAGCGAGCCGATCTGCTCGTCGAGCTCGCCGCCCGAGGCGATCAGCGCGATCTTTCGCGTCGGTGCGCCTGAGATCCGCTCGAGCTTGCCGAGCGCGGCCTCGAGGCCGGCGTCGTCGATCGGATCGTCGATGAACGCGGCTGCGCCGGCGCGGAGGCCGTCCAGACGGACGGCGCCGTCACCGACGAGCGCGACCGGGAGATGGCGCGTGTCGGGGTGCTTCTTGAGCTGCCCGAGCACCGACTCGAGCCGGGGCAGGTCGCCGGCGAGCACGACAGCGCTCGGTCGGTGCTCGCGGGCCAGGCCGAGCGACGCGCTCGCGCGCCGTGCGAGGATCGTCTTCGCCCCGCGCGCACGGACGGCCTTGACCATCGACCTCGCGCGGTCTGGGTCGGAGTCGATCAAGAGCACGACCCGGTCACCGCGCTCTAGCTCGTCGATCTCGTCGGCGAGCTGATCCTCGATCGCCAGTGCGGGAACGTCGTGAAGCGCCCGAATCTCGGTCGCCGGGTCGTCGGTACGGGTGTCGATGGGGGCGTCGGCGACGTGTTCGATGAGGGGGAGGAACAGGGAGAAGCTGCTGCCTTGGCCGACGGTGGAGTCGACCTGGATCTCTCCGCCCAGCAGCCGCGCGATCTCGCGGCTGATCGAGAGGCCGAGGCCGGTGCCGCCGTATTTGCGAGACGTGGTCCCGTCGGCCTGTTGGAAGGCTTCGAAGATCAGGTTGAGCTTGTCGTCGGGGATCCCGACGCCGGTGTCGATGACCGAGAACTCGATCACCCGTTCGGCTTCCCGGAGCGCGTCGTTCCGCAGCCCTGAGCGGTCCTGCGGATATCCGATCGCGAGCGTGACCCCACCCGCGTGGGTGAACTTGAACGCGTTCGACAGCAGGTTCTTGAGCACCTGTCCCAGCCGCTGCTCATCGGAGATGATCGACGCGGGCAGCGCCGGATCGATCTCGACCTTGAACGACAGGCTCTTCTGCTCGGCGATGTGCCGGAACGCCCGCTCGGCGTCCCGGTAGACATCCGACAGTGGGACCGGCGCGAGATCGAGCTCCATCCGGCCCGCCTCGACCTTGGACAGATCCAGGATGTCGTTGATCAACGACAACAGGTCGTTGCCGGCGGAGTGGATCGTCTTGGCGAACTCGACCTCCCGATCGGTCAGCGAATGCTCCTCGTTCTCGGCCAACAGCCGCGACAGGATCAGCATCGAGTTCAACGGCGTCCGCAGCTCGTGCGACATATTCGCCAAGAACTCCGACTTGTACTTCGACGACAAAGCCAACTGCGCCGCCTTATCCTCCAGCCCGCGGCGCGCGAACTCGATCTCCTCGTTCTTGATCTCGATATCGCGGTTCTGCTCAGACAGAAGCGACGCCTTCTCCTGAAGCTCATCGTTCGTCTCCCTGAGCTCCTCGGACTGCTTCTGCAACTCGGTCGTGAGGCTCTGCGACTGCGTGAGCAGCTCTTCCGTTCGCAGGTTCGCGCGGATCGTGTTGAGCACGACGCCGATGGTCTCGCCGATCCGGGCGAGGAAGTCACGGTGCACCTCAGAGAACGGACGAATCGAGGCGAGCTCGATCACGCCGAGGGCCTGATCCTCGAACAGCACCGGCATCACCAGGATGTCGGCCGGCGTTGCCTCGCCGAGCCCCGACCCGACCCTGATGTAACCCGGAGGGGCATCACTGATCGCGATCGTCTTGCGGTCGAGCGCTGCCTGACCCACGAGGCCCTCGCCGATCACGAACCGGCTGCGCATCTCGCTGCGCCGCGGCGTGTAGCCATACGACGCCGCGAGCATCAGTTCGGGGGTGCCCTCGTCCGCGGAGGGCTCGGCCAGGAAGAACGCCCCGTGCTGGGAGTTCACCATCGGGGCGAGCTCGCTCATGATCAGCTGTGTTACCGCGGCCAGGTCGCGCTGGCCCTGGAGCATTCCCGAGATGCTCGCCAGGTTCGTCTTCAGCCAGTCCTGCTCGGCGTTCCGCTGGGTCGTTTCGCGCAGGTTGGCGATCATCTGGTTGATGTTGTCCTTGAGCTCGGCGACCTCGCCCTGCGCCTCGACCGAGATCGACCGGGTGAGGTCTCCCTGGGTCACCGCCGTCGACACCTCCGCGATCGCGCGAAGCTGAGTGGTCAGGGTGACCGCCAGCTGGTTGACGTTCTCGGTCAGCCGGCGCCATGTTCCCGACACGCCCTCGACCTCGGCCTGGCCGCCGAGCTTGCCCTCGGTGCCGACCTCGCGCGCGACGCGGGTCACCTCGGCGGCGAAGCTCGACAGCTGCGCGACCATCCGGTTCAGCGTCTGCTTGAGCTCTAGAATCTCGCCGCGGGCGTCCACGGTGATCGTCTGCGTCATGTCGCCGTTGGCGACCGCGGTCGCGACTTGGGCGATGTTGCGGACCTGGTCGGTGAGGTTGCGGGCCATGAAGTTGACGTTGTCGGTGAGGTCCTTCCAGGTACCGGCGACGCCGGGGACCTGGGCCTGGCCGCCGAGGATTCCCTCGGTGCCGACCTCGCGCGCGACGCGGGTCACCTCCGCAGCGAACGAGTTCAGCTGGTCGACCATCCGGTTGATCGTCTCGGCGAGCGCCGCGACCTCGCCCTTGGCGTCGACGGTGATCTTCTGGCTGAGGTCGCCGTGGGCGACGGCGGTGGTCACGCCGGCGATGTTCCGGACCTGAGTGGTCAGGTTCGACGCCATCAGGTTTACGTTCTCGGTCAGGCCCTTCCACGTGCCGGACACGCCCTCGACCTCGGCCTGGCCACCGAGGATTCCCTCGGTGCCGACCTCGCGCGCGACGCGGGTCACCTCGGCGGCGAACGAGCGGAGCTGGTCGACCATGGTGTTGATCGTGTCCTTGAGCTCGAGGATCTCGCCGCGGGCGTCGACGGTGATCTTCTTGGACAGGTCACCCTGCGCCACCGCCGTGGTCACCTGAGCGATGTTGCGGACCTGGTCGGTCAGGTTCGAGGCCATGAAGTTCACGTTCTCGGTCAGGCCCTTCCAGGTGCCGGACACGCCCTCGACCTTGGCCTGGCCACCGAGCTTGCCGTCGGTGCCGACCTCGCGCGCCACGCGCGTGACCTCGTCCGCGAACGCGGACAGCTGATCGACCATCGTGTTGACGGTTCGCTTGAGCTCCAGCACCTCGCCCTGCACGTCGACCGTGATCTTCTGGCTGAGGTCGCCGTTGGCGACCGCGGTGGTGACCTGGGCGATGTTGCGGACCTGGTCGGTGAGGTTGCGGGCCATGAAGTTGACGTTGTCGGTGAGGTCCTTCCAGGTACCGGCGACGCCGGGGACCTGGGCCTGGCCGCCGAGGATTCCCTCGGTGCCGACCTCGCGCGCGACGCGGGTCACCTCGTCCGCAAACGACCGCAGCTGGTCGACCATCGTGTTGATCGTGTCCTTGAGCTCGAGGATCTCGCCCTTGACGTCGACGGTGATCTTCTGGCTGAGGTCGCCGTTGGCGACAGCGGTGGTGACCTGCGCGATGTTGCGGACCTGGTCGGTCAGGTTGGAGGCCATGAAGTTGACCGAGTCGGTGAGGTCCTTCCACGTGCCGTCTACGCCGGGGACCTGCGCCTGGCCGCCGAGCTTGCCGTCGGTGCCGACCTCGCGGGCGACGCGGGTCACCTCAGCGGCGAAGCTCGAAAGCTGGTCGACCATCGAGTTCACCGTCGTGCCGATGCGGGCGAACTCACCCTTGACCGGGCGCCCCTCGATCTCGAGCGCCATCTTCTGATTCAGGTCACCCTCGGCCACGGCGACGATCACGCGCGCGACCTCGGTGGTCGGGCGGACCAGGTCGTCGATCAGGCCGTTGACCGAGCCGACGGTGGTGGCCCACGCCCCGCTTGCGCCATGCAGGCGGGCGCGCTCGGTCATGCGGCCCTCGCGGCCGATGATCTCGGCGACGCGGACAAGCTCAGCCTCGAGCGCGGCGTTGCGGGCGGCCATCTGGTTGTAGGCGGCCTCGAGCCGGCCGATGTCGTCCTTGCGCCGCGCCGGCAGGCGGACTCCGAAATCGCCGGCCGCGGCGGCCTGAAGAGCGTGCTCCAGACGGGCGAGCGCGGGATCGTCGACGCGCGCCCGGCCGTTGGTGGCCGGCGTCGACGCGCCGTTTGCCTGCTTGCGCGCGGTGGTCGCGCCGTTCGCGGCGCCATTCGACTTGCGCGTGGTTGCGGCGCCGTTCGCGGCGCCATTCGACTTGCGCGTGGTTGCGGCGCCGTTCGCGGCGCCATTCGACTTGCGCGTGGTTGCCGCGCCGTTCGCGGCGCCGTTCGACTTGCGCGTGGTTGCCGCCCCGTTCGGCTTACGCGAGGCGCCTGCGCGGACAGTGCCTCGGTGCTCTGCTGCCCCAGTCTTCGCCATACCTGCGCCTCCGATTTAGTTGCTCCGGCGCGCGGCCCCCTGCCTGGCTGCGCGCGAATCAGCCCGATGACCGACGCCACAGATTATCGCTGGACTGCGCACAGAACGCCCCAATCGATGTTGGTTAAACACGTGTTCTAGGCCGAGCGTCCAGGAAGTTTTGGACACGACCGGTCCAGGGCGGGCGCCGACGACAGCTTTTGGGCAGGTTCGTTCGGCCGGTTTGCTACCAGCCACCGCGCCAGTCGGCGTTCTTGGCGCGGGCCTTGGCAGCGGCCATTCGCGCGTGCTTGCGCTTGTCGAGACGCCACTGGATCAGCGAGAAGATGATGATGATCGTCGGGAAGAAGATGATCGTCATGAACATCGCGTTCGTGATCACCGTGTCGCTGGTCTCGCCGTACCAGCCCTCGCCGCCGTGAGACACGCCGGCCAGTGCGGCCGGGGCGGTGGCGAGTGCCAAGAGAGCAACCGCCGTCAGAGCGGTGATGATCCGGGCGCGGCGCATCTGTCGTTTAAGGGTACCGGACCGACCGCGGATAGCGCCTGGAGGAGTACCGGGTTGTAGACCGCGCCCTTAGTGGTGATCTCGAGATGGTTGATCGGCGCCTCGAACACCTGGCCGCCGAGCGCGCTGGCGAGTTCGTGCTGCTTGCGCGGCGGGACGGCTTCGTCGCGAGAGGTGAGGACGACGGCGGTCGGGATCGGCAGCGGCGCGAGCCAGGACCGCGAGTCGAAGCGGCCGAGTTCGCGTCCCGCCTCGACGAGGTCAGGCACCGAGTGGCGCATCGCCTCGGACAGGACCCATGCGGTCTCGGCCGAGTCGGGCAGGCCGACGCGGCGCAGGCCCGCGCGCCAGGTCGTGCGCGGCGCGACCGACAGCGGCACGCCGACCAGGCCGAGCGCCTTGAACGCACGCCGGATCTCGGGATCCTGCCAGTGCTGGGCGGTTCCGCTGAGGACCAGGCCGCTGAGGACGTCGAGGTGATCCCGCGCCATCAGCTGGGCGATCGCGCCGCCCATCGAGTAACCGACGACGATCGCCGGCGCGGCGTCGAGTAGGCGGAGCGCGGCGGCGGCGTCGCCGGCGCAGTCGCTCAGTCGGAACGGCACCAGGGGACGCAGGCCTCGACCGTGGCCGCGATGGTCGATCGCCAACACGCGATAACCGGCCGCCGCCAACGCGTCATAGGCCCCGCACCAGTTGAGGTCGGCGCTCGCCACCCAGCCGTGCAGGAGCATCACCACCGGGCCGTGGCCACCGGTGTCGCGCAGGAACAGCTCGCCGCGGCCCGGCGCGATGATCGTCCGCGCCGGCGGCATCTCGACCGGAGGAATCGGTGGCCAGGTGGCTCGGCGCACGCCGCCGATGCTAATGCCCGCCACCGGGCGACCACGGCCAGGCCGCTGAACGGCCTCGGCCTACCATCACCTACTAGTCATGGCTGTCGTAATCGCATCCGACATCGGCAAGGACATCGCCGGCGAGCCGCTCCTGCGCGGTATCTCGTTCAAGCTCGAGCGCCGCGACCGGATGACGCTGTCCGGGCGCAACGGCGCCGGCAAGACGACGCTGCTCAGGATGCTGGCGGGCGAGGCGTCGATCGACCTCGGAGAGCTAGTACTCGCCAAGGACACGAAGATCGCGCTCCACGACCAGCGTCCCCCACGCGAACGAGACGTCAGCCTGCGCGACTACGTCCTGAGCGGCGCACGCGAGCTCGTCGCGATCGAGCAGCAGCTCGCCGAGCTCGAGCAGGCGATGGCGCAGGGAGCCCACGACGACGCGACGCTCGGCCGTTACGCCGAGGCGCAGGGGCGCCTCGAGCACGCCGGCGGGTACGGCTGGCGCGACCGTGCCCTGTCCGCGCTGCGCGGACTCGGGTTTCGCGGCGACGCCGACCTCGATCGCACGCTCGACACGTTCTCCGGAGGGGAGCTGACGCGCGCGTCGCTCGGACGGGCGCTTGCCGGCGACCCGGATCTCCTACTGCTCGACGAGCCCACCAACCACCTCGACATCGCCTCGCTCGAGTGGCTCGAGCAGCACCTCGCGAGTCTCGACGCCGCGGTCGTGCTGGTGGCGCACGACCGCTGGTTCCTCGAAGCCGTCGGAACAAGCGTGCTCGAGCTCGAGGCCGGCCGGGGCAAGTTCTTCAAAGGGTCGTGGCACGCGTGGCGCAAGGAGAAGGCGACGCGCGAGCTCGCGCTCGGCCGCGCGATCGAGCGCCAGCAGGCCGAGATCGAGCGACTCGAGCGGTTCGTGACCCGTTTCCGCGCCGGCACGAGGGCGCGCCAAGCCCAATCGCGCTCCAAGAAGCTGGCCAAGATGGAGCGGCTCAACCGGGCGTCGGCCGACGGCGCCGCGCTCGAGTTCGCGTTCAAGCCGCCTGAGAGGAGCGGCCGGGTCGTGTTCGACTTCGAGGACGGTCACGTCGAGGTCCGCGACCGCGTGCTACTCGACGACGTCGAGCTGTGGCTCGAACGCGGCGAGCACGTGTCGCTCGTCGGTCCCAACGGCGCCGGCAAGACCACGCTGATCGAGACGCTGGCCGGTCGGCGGGAACTCTCCGACCCAGTGAACGGCACGGAACCCGTCGCTGGCCTGCCAATCGTGACCGGGAAGCTCCGCACCGGGCACAACGTGAAGCTCGGCTTCCTCTCCCAGCACGCCGAGGAGTTGTCCGCGGGCAGCGCGCGGACCGTGCTCGAGGCGACGACGCACCTGACCAAGCTGACCCCGAACAACGCGCGTGGGCTCCTCGGACGGTTCCTGTTCTCCGGAGACGACGCGGAGAAGCCGCTCGAAGTGCTGTCAGGAGGGGAGCGCCGGCGCCTGTCGCTCGCGATCCTCGTCCAGTCCGGCGCGAACGTGCTGATCCTCGACGAGCCGACCAACCATCTCGACCTCGAGAGCCGCGAGGCGCTGGAGGCGGCGCTCAACGAGTTCAGCGGATCGCTGCTGCTGGTCTCGCACGACCGTGCGCTGCTCGACGCGGTCGGCAAGCGGACAGTGGCGATCGAGGACGCGACCTTGCACAGCTACCTCGGGGGCTGGCCGGAATACGTCCGGGCCCGCGAGGAGCGCGCGCAGACCGAGACGGCGAAGCCCGACAAGCCGGCGAAGGAGCAGAAGCCGCGCTCGCGCTCGGCGCGCACCCCGCCCCAATCGACCAGCTCCAAGGAACAGCAGCGCCTCGAACGCGAGATCGAAGCCGCCGAGGCGTCGCTGAAGGCACTCGAGCAGGAGCTGTCGGACCCGGTGGCGTGGTCGACGCCGCAGCGGACCGCCCAGGCGACCGCACGCCACGACAAGGCGAAGCGTGCGGTCGACGATCTGTACGAGCGCTGGGAACGCCTCGCGGGCTAACCGGGGCTAACGAGCGCTAACCGGCGGGCTTCGCCAGCACCGGCGCCGCGCCACCGAAGATCGAGCCACACTCCTTTGCGGCGGTCTGGAACCCTGGCGAGTTCGGGTTGATCCCAGCCCCGCCGATCCGGACGCCGATGCCGCCGTTCGGCCCAGTCTGGAACTGCGGATCGGGGAAGTTGGGAACGCCGTGCGTGCGCATGCAGCGCGCCATCGCGAGCGCCTGGGACCTCGCCTTGGCCGTCTGAGCCGCAGTGGGCACGCCGCCGTTGGGAAGGTCGGACCTGCAGTCCTTCATCGCCGACTGGAACGCTGGTCCGTTCACGGAGACCCCGTTGACATTCGTGCCGTTCGGCGACTGTTGGACCCGGAGTTGAATCTGACCGCCGGAGGTGGGGTCAGGGAAGTTCGGTACGCCGTGCGACCGCATGCATGCCGCGAACTGGAGCCCCTGGCTGTTGGCGGCTGCCGTGTCCTGGGACGAGCTCGAGCCGGGCGAGGTGGGGTCGCCGCTGTTGGAGCTCGAGGAACCGCATCCCGCCAATGAGATGCCGGCGCCCACCAGGCAGAGCAGGATTGCGTATCGCACTGTTACCTCCTAAGTCGTGGTGGCACAGTGGTACGGCACGGGGGGTTACGCCACGGTAAGAGGTGCTGTTACCGCTCCGTTACCGGGTCGCGGCCATGCTCTTGCGCATCGGTGGCGAACCGCCAGACTGTTTGCAGGGCGAATGCGCGTGCTGGTGATCGAGGACCACGTGGAGCTGGCCGAGACGGTCGCGCTCGGTCTGCAGCGCGAGGGCATGGCCGTCGACATCGCGCACGACGGTGAGTCCGGCCTGCGGCGAGCCGCGATCTACGACTACGACGTGATCGTGCTCGATCGCGATCTTCCGGGCGTCCACGGCGACCGCGTGTGCGAGACGTTGGTCGCCGAGGGCGGACGCACGCGGGTTCTGATGCTGACCGCGTCGGCGGGAATCGAAGATCGCGTAGCCGGGCTCAGCCTGGGCGCCGACGACTACCTGCCCAAGCCATTCGCGTTCGCCGAGCTGATCGCCAGGATCCGCGCGCTCGCCAGGCGCGCGCAGCCGGCGCTCGCGCCCGTCATGCGGAGCGGCGACTTGACGCTCGACACGGGCAGGCGAATCGCCCACCGCGCCGGTCGGCGGCTCGATCTGACCGCCAAGGAGCTCGCCGTGCTCGAGTTACTGCTCGCCGCGCGCAACACCGTCGTCTCGCCGGAGGAGTTGCTCGCCCGCGCCTGGGACGAGGCGGCCGATCCGTTCTCGGCCGTGGTGAAGGTGACGATCAGCCGGCTCCGCCGGAAGCTCGGCGAGCCCCCGATCATCGTGACGGTGCCCGGTGCCGGCTATCGCATCTAGGGATAGGCGGTGGCTGCCACGGTGGACGCTCCGCCTCCGACTGACGTTGCTCTACGGCGGGCTGTTCCTGGTGGCGGGGACGGCGCTGTTGGCAATCACGTATGGGCTGGTCGCGAACAGCAGCGACGTGGCGACCGCCAACCAGGTGTTTGTCGACCGCACCGCGGCGGCGGGGAAGCTCCCCGCGCTACCGGCGGACGCGTTCGCGGTGCCGCCGGACGTGCGGGGGATCGGGCAGGCCGCTGGGGCGGTGGCGCAGAGCGTCGGCGGGACGCAATCGGCGGCGGTGGTCCAGCTGCGCGCCTACGCCGGCAAGGTAACGGCCGTGTTCAAGCGGCTGACCGCGGCCCAGGCGGCGCAGCTGACCGCCCAGCAGAAGAACGCCAACGCTCGTGTCCATGCGGTGCGCAAGGCACAGCTGGACACGCTCCTGACGCGGTCCGGGCTCGCGCTGGCGATCATGGCGCTGGCTTCGATCGGGCTCGGCTGGCTGGTGGCCGGACGAGCGCTCCGGCCGGTGCGGACGATGAGCTCTCGGGCCCGGGGAATATCCGAGCGGAACCTCCATGAGCGCCTCGCGCTCGAGGGACCCGACGACGAGCTGAAGGAACTCGGCGACACCTTCGACGGGCTGCTCGGGCGCCTCGAGTCGGCGTTCGAGTCCCAGCGCCGGTTCGTCGCCAACGCCTCGCACGAGCTGCGAACGCCGATCACGCTCGAGCGCGCGCTGGTCGAGGTGGCGCTCAGCGATCCCAATCCGTCGATCGAGTCGCTGCGCGAGACGTGCCGGCGCGTGCTCACAGCGAGCGAGCAGCAGGAGCGCCTGATCGAGGCGCTGCTGACGCTCGCCCGCAGTCAGCGCGGGCTCGAGACGCGCGCTCCGGTCGACCTGCGCGAGGTGACCGCCGAGGTAGTGCGCGCGGTGCCCTCGAACGGCATCAAGGTCGACACCGAGCTCGGTGACGCGCACACGACGGGCGACCCGGCCATGGTCGAGCGGCTCATCGCGAACCTGGTCCAGAACGCGGTCCGCTACAACGACCCGGACGGCTGGGTCACCGCGTGGACCGGACTTCGCGACGGCGAACCGACGCTGGAGGTCACGAACACCGGCCCGGTCGTCTTGCGCGAGCAGGTCGACGAGCTCGTGAAGCCGTTCTCCCGGCTTGACGGGAATGGCTCGATTGCCGCCCGGAGCAGCGACGGGCGCGACGGCCTCGGACTCGGCCTTTCGATCGTGCAGGCGATCGTCGACGCCCACGGCGCGCGCCTGACGACGGACCCCAGAGCCGAAGGCGGCTTGAGGGTCGCGGTCAGCTTTCCGCGTGGCGACCCCGCGCTTGCCGATCGGTCTCGGCAAGGAACCGGGGGCTGTCGAACAGGATCCGGCGGCGGCGCAACCCGGCTAGCTGCGGCTCCTGGTCGTCGAAGGCGACCTGCGTCGCGACCCCCGGGCGGAACGTGATCGTGTAGGAGCCCGCGCACGCCCCGGCGACCTGGCCGTCGACCTCTAGCCTCGCACCGGCGAAGCTCGCGGTGGCGTCCAGGACCAGTTCCGAGCCGGAGTCGATCACGAGCGGGGGCGCGAAACCGCCGTGCTTGGGAAGCGGCGTCAACACGAACCCGTCGACGCCGGTGAGGAGCAGCGGTCCCCCCGCGGAGATCGCGTAGCCGCTCGTGCCGAGCGGCGTGCTCACGACGGCGCCGTCGCCGGCGATGCGCGCGAACAGCGCTCCGTCGACAAGGACGCTGAGCCGGACCTGGCCGCCGGCGTCGCGGACCAGCGCCACGTCGTTCAGGGCAAACAGCGGCTCGCCGGACGCGCGAGTGATCGACAGCGCCGGGAACATCCGCGGGAGCCAGTCGCCCTGGCTGAACCGGTCGAGCGCACGGTGGATGTCGCCGCTCATGACCGTGGCCAGCGCTCCGAGGCTTCCGCACGAGACCCCGAGGACGGGACGGCGGGCCTCCGCGCCGGCACGGAGAGCGGCCAGCGTGGTGCCGTCGCCGCCGATCGAGACGATCAGGTCGGTATCGTCGGCTTCGCCTGGCTCGGCGACCACCCGCTGCGGATGCGTCCCCACGAGCTGGACGAGCTCGACCCCGTGCTGCTGCGCCCATTCGCGGAGAACCCCGAGCGGCACGTCGAGATTGCGCGTGGGATGGACGAGCAGGCCGATGCGCCGCGGAAACCCTGCGGGGGCCGTCGGCGATCCGGGGTGGGGGAGGGCAGCGGACATCTTCGGGCAGACCAACCTTATTTCGCGGACTCGTCGGGAGGAGTCTCTAGACTCGAACCAACGATGGCACCGCTTAGCGATGCGTCGCCGATCCGGGTTGCGCTGATCGATGATGACAGCGGGCTGCTGACCGTTCTCGAAAGGCGGCTCGGAGCGCTTCGATGGGAAGCGCAGGTGCTGGCGTTCCCGCCGGACGCCGGCCATCTGGCGGCACTGCGACTGCACGCGCTGATCGTCAACCCGGCGCTGACCGGGCTCGACTACATCGAGCGCGTCGCCACGGCCCTTCCCGGCCTGGCGCTGCTGGTCTGCAGCAGCCCGGTGACGGTCTCCGAGCGGGTGAAGGGCCTGCGCGCGGGCGCCGACGACTGGCTGACCAAGCCGTGTCATCCCGAGGAATTACTGGCGCGGATCCAGGCGGTCCTGCGCCGGCGCCGCGCGGGCGAGCTGCCGGTCGAGGAGGCGACGATCGAGGCCGGCGAGATCGCGATCCGGCCGGACCGCTACGACGCCTATGCCGGCGAGCAGGGCGCCTCGCTGTCGCGCAAGGAGTTCGAGCTGCTGCGCCAGCTCGCGGCCGCGGACGGGCGCGTGCTCGAGCGCGAGGACATCTACCAGCGGGTGTGGGGCTACACGATGGCCCGCGGCGATCGCTCCGTCGACGTGTTCGTGCGCAAGCTGCGCCAGAAACTCGAGCAGATCTCCCCCGGGTGGCGGTACGTCCACACCCATTTCGGCGTGGGCTACCGGTTCGCGGCGGAGCCTTACCCCGCCGATGGCGAGGCCGTGGATCCGGTGGGAGCCGTGACGTCCTCACGCGAGGACTTCGCCGCGGTACGCTAGAGGTCCTTGAACTCGACCGTCCGCAACGTCTTGATCGTGCTCGCGCTCGCCGCGATCGTGGGCACGCTGTCGGGCGGCGTCACTGCCGCCAATGTGGCGATCCAGGCGGTCACACTCGTGTTCCTCGGAGTGCTGTTCTGGTTCGCGTCGCTGATGTACCGCCAGCATCGAAGCACCCTGTACTCGCTCGGCGACAGCCGGCGTGCCGTCCTTTACGTCGCGCTGGGCGTCGGGACGCTGACGCTGACCGCGACATCGCGCATGTGGAGCAGCGGCGGGTTCGCGTCGGTCGCGTGGCTGCTTCTGCTCGGCGGGGCCGGGTACGCGGTGTTCGCCGTGCTCTGGTCCGCGCGCAAGTACTAAGAGGACCGCCGCTTACTGAGTTGTGGCGCCTTCGTACTTGCGCCGGAAGTACTGAGGCCGAGAGAGGTTCGCGTCAGGAGGCGACCGGGTGCGGGGGAGGAGGCCCGGGCTCAGCGCCGCCGACGGCGCACTTGGGGCACAGTCCCTCGAGCAGCACGTGGGCTCGTTCCACCTCGAATCCCTGCTCGCGGAGCGTCAGCTCGATGTGCTCGGGCTCTATATCGAGCAGGCCGTTGCACTCCCGGCAGCGGAAATGGTGGTGAGGCGTGACGTTCGCATCGAACTGGCGGGGCCCTGGGCCCTCGACGACGCCGAGGAGCCCGACCTCGGCGAGCTCGCCGAGCGCGTTGTAGACGGTGGCTCGCGACAGCTCGGGGAGCTGGGCGCGCGCCTGCTGGAACACCTCCTCGGCGCTCAGGTGACCGTTCGCGGTGCCCGCGAACAGGCCGTAGATCGCACGCCGCTGGGCGGTCGCTCTCAGGCCGTGCGCGCGCAGCAGTTGGGCCAGTGAGACGTCGGAGAGCGGGGCGGGGGATCCGGAGGACATCTGGAAGCCGTCTGTGGTGGTATTCGATCCAGAACGGCCGCATAGCAGCGTATCGCGAGGACCGGTCGGCGATCACCGCGCCCCTATCCTCGATTGTGTGTCAGTAGTCCCAGCCGACAGGCGCCGTGAGCTTCCCGACGAGCCGGGCGTGTACCTGTTCCGCGACCGCCGCGGCAAGGTGATCTACGTCGGCAAGGCGATCTCGATTCGTAAGCGGGTGGCGTCCCACTTCTCGAACCCCAGCACACGCGGGGGGAGGGGCTGCTGGGCATGATCGACCAGATCGAGGCGCTGGTCGTCAACAACGAGGCCGAGGCGCTGCTCGCGGAGCAGAACTTCATCAAGCAGTACAAGCCGCGGTTCAACATCCGCCTGCGCGACGACAAGTCGTACCCGTACATCGCAATCTCGCTCGACGAGGACTTCCCGCGGGTGTATTTCACGCGCGAGCGCCACCGCCGCGACCGCGCGTACTTCGGCCCTTACAGCAACGCCAAGCGTGTCCGCTCGACGCTCGAGGTGCTCGGCAAAGTGTTCCTGTTCCGCTCGTGCGAGGGTCCGGAGCCCGGCCGCCGCAGCGGCTCACCTTGCCTCGACTACTACATCAAGCGATGCGAGGCCCCGTGCGTCGGCTACGTCAGCCGCGAGGATTACCGCAAGGGCATCGACGGCGTGATCGACTTCCTGTCCGGGCGCTACCGGGACATCGAGCGCTCACTGGAGAAGTCGATGCGCGAGGCGGCCGCCGAGCAGCGGTTCGAGGATGCCGCCCGGGAGCGCAATCGGCTCCGGTCGGTCCACTCCCTGCTCGAGCGCCAGCGCGTGTCCAACGAGGCCGTGGGCACGCTCGACGCGATCGCGGTGGCGGTGCACGAGGGCGAGGCCAACGCTCAGGTGTTCCAACTCCGCGACGGCGTCCTATCCGACCGCCAGAGCTTCTACCTCGACAACGAGGCCCAGGGCGGGATCGCCGAGGTGGCCGAGGCGTTCATCCTCCAGTACTACACGAACGCGATGATGGTGCCGCCGCTTCTCGTCGTACAGCGCGAGGTCGCGACCTCGGCTCCGGTCCTGGCCGAGGCCCTCAGCGCACGCCGCGACGGGTCGGTCGAGATCCGCGCCGCCGAGCGCGGGGACAAGCGCCGGATCCTCGAGCTCGCCGAGCGCAACGCCCGGCTCGCGCTCGACCAGGAACGACTCCGCTCCGAGCGTCGGCGCCAGCAACGGGTCGAGGCGCTCGACGGACTGCAACAGGCGCTCGGGCTGGACACGCTGCCGCTGCGGATCGAATGCTTCGACATCTCAACGCTGATGGGGACGAACACGGTGGCGTCGAT
The DNA here is from genome assembly GCA_963701945.1 of uncultured Solirubrobacterales bacterium. Lineage (GTDB taxonomy): Bacteria > Actinomycetota > Thermoleophilia > Solirubrobacterales > Solirubrobacteraceae > Palsa-465. Next base: position 212,235 of record CAVPBV010000015.1, read on the forward strand.
GGTGGTGTTCGAGGGTGGCGCGCCGAAGAAGTCCGACTACAGGCGGTTCAAGATCCGCGGCGACTTCGTGGAGAACGGCGGGCCGGCGATCGGGGAGCCGGACGACTTCGCGGCGATGGAGGAGGTGCTGTCGCGCCGGCTCGCGCGCTGGGAGCACCAGCACGACCTGTCCCCGCACGACAAGGACTACGACCCGAGCTTCGCCGCACTCCCGAATGTGATCGTGATCGACGGTGGCAAGGGACAGCTGTCGGCCGGGCTGCGCGCGCTCCAGGGGTTCCGCGACCGCGGCGTGGTAGTGATCTCGCTGGCCAAGCGGATCGAGGAGGTGTTCACCGCCGGCGCGAGCGACCCTCTGCGCCTGCCGCACGACACGGTCGAGCTTCAGCTGCTCCAGCGGGTTCGCGACGAGGCCCACCGGTTCGCGATCACCCACCACCGGATCCGGCGCGACCGCGCGATGACGGCGTCGATCCTCGACGAGCTGCCGGGCGTCGGCCCGGCGCGCAAGCGGGCGCTGCTCAAGCACTTCGGGTCGCCCGACGCGATCCTGGCCGCCTCGCGCGAGGAGCTCGAGGCCGTCCCCGGGATGCCGGGCAAGCTCGCGCGCGACGTGTACCGCGAGCTGCACAAGACCGGCGTGTGACGCCTTAGCGGGTCAGCAGCGCGGCGCTCGCCGGCGGGAGGTCGATCAGGTAGCGGCCGGCGGTCGGCGAGACCGGCTGAAGGCGCGGAGCGGGGACGACGCCGGTGGGCGCGACGGACACGCCGCCGAGCGTGACGCCGGCGGTCGCGCCCGCGCTCGGCGCCCGCAGCCACTCGATGTGGGCGGCGCCGGGCTCGGGAAGCGCGAGCGTGACGTCGTGGGCGCGGGAGTCCTTGTTGATCAGGACGACTTGGGTGCGGCCGTCGGGCGCCCGGGTGGCCCACACCTTGACCGGGCCGCCGGCGACTCGCACCGGGACCAGCCGAGCGCCCGGCGGGAACGCCTGGGCGAACATCAGCATCCCGTAGTAGTCGGGCCGGACCGAGCCGCGCCAGCCGCCGGCGGCGCGGGTGAAGGTGAACGGCGCGTATGCGGCGCCGGGCAGCGAATGGACGTTGACGCCGTCGACCCCGACGCTCGCCATGTTGAACAGCGCGTCGACCATCCACAGTGCGGACGCGAACGTGTCGCTCACCCCCGTGCGCCCGAGGCACCCGGCGAGCGCGGCCGAGTTCAGCTCGTCGACCCGGAACTCGAGACCGCGCGCATGGGCGGCGGCGACGTAAGGGGCCACCGGTCGCGCGAGGCCGCTCGCGGAGCGGTCGCTCAGCAGGTTCGCGATCGACGGGTAGTCCGGCGAGTCGGGGTCGGTCTGGCAGCCCTTCAGGGCATAGCGGTGAACGGTCACGACCTTCAAACGCGGCGCGGCGTGAAGCAGGGCGGGCAGTCCCGCCATCCAGGGCAGCTTCGCGGTGGCCGGACCGGCAAGCGGCACCTTCGGGAGCCCGGACTCCCAGCGTCTGACCTGCTTGACGTAGCCGTTCAGGCCGTACGAGGCGTCGCGGGCGAATACGAGCCCGTGGCGTCCCGTGTACCAAGGAAACAGCCCGTACACGTCGGGCTCGTTGCCGAGTTCGAGCGCTGCCACGTGCGCAGACCCGACGCCGCGAAGCAGCGCTCGGGCTTCGGCGGCGGACAGGCTCGGGCGGCCGGCGGCGAGGTTGACCCCGAGGATCAGCCGCGCGTTCAGAGCGGTCGCGAGCGCGCGGGCGGTGGCGGCCCAGCGCGGGGTAAGCGCGTACCTGATGCCCGCGGGGCGCGCGAGTCCCCGCACCGGCCACCAGGTCGCGTCAGTGCTGTCCCCCCCGATGCGCAGGAGGAGCGGCTGACCCGGGGCCGGTGCAAGGTTGCGCACCAGCCGAACGAACACCGGGTTGAGCGCGGCCGGGTTCCCGCCGGTGTAGGCGTCCAGCGCGCCGTACTCGAGCGAGAGCCCGAGGAAGCCGGCGGGGAGCGGCGCGCGCGCCGGGGTCGCGCCTGCGACCGCCACGACCGCGTCGAGCGCCGGCGGAGCGGGCCTGTCGGCGGCCTGCGCGGTGGCCGGCAACGGCGAGTCGTTGGCCCGCGTGGCCGCGCCGACCACCCACGGGGCGGCCCCGAGGATGAACAGCGTGAGTGCGAACAGGATGACGGTGTGTGCGCTGCGCCACCGCACGCGCCGATCCTCCCACACCGCCGACGGTCACATGTAATGATCGCGCTCGTCCGCGCGAGGCTTCAAGCTCCCTACCATGGAAGTCTCAGGAGTGGATCAGCTCGAGCAAACGCAAGCGGCGCGGGACGAAGGCTCGGCACTGATCGATCTGGTGATCATCACCGGGTTCTCGGGCGCCGGCAAGTCGACCGCGATGGCGGCCTTCGAGGACGAGGGCTATTTCTGCGTGGACAACCTCCCGTCGGAGATGATCCGGTCGCTCGTCGACCTGTTCATGCACGCCGGCTCGAAGGTGCAGCACGCCGCGGTCGTCTCCGACGTGCGCGGCGGCGAGTACTTCGACGGTCTGTCCGCGATGCTCGATGACCTGCAGGCCGCGGGCGTCACCCATCGCGTGCTGTTCCTGGACGCCGACGAGCAGACGCTGCTCACGCGCTACAAGGAGACGCGTCGGCGACACCCACTCGCACCCGAGGGGAGCGTCACCGACGGCATCGCACGCGAGGGCGAGCTACTCGCCCCGCTGCGCGCGCGGGCCGATGTCGTGATCAACACGTCGGGTCTGACCGCGGCGATGCTCCGCCGCAAGCTCGCGGACGAGCTGCTCCCGACGCGGACCCCCGGGCGTCTGGCGGTCAATTTTCAAAGCTTCGGGTTCAAGTACGGGCCGGCGCTCGACCCGGATCTACTGCTCGACGTCCGGTTCCTCCCGAACCCCCATTACGACCGGGACCTGCGACCGCTGACCGGAGACGACTCGCGGATCGTCGAATACATCAATCGCGACGGGGAGCTCGACGAGCTCTACGACAAGCTTCACCCGCTGCTCGACTACCTGCTGCCGCAGTACCTGGCCGAGGGCAAGGCGCATCTCGTGGTGGCGATCGGCTGTACCGGGGGGCGTCACCGGTCCGTGGCGATCGCCTCGCACCTCGCGGCCCGCTACGGCGACGACCCCGGGTACCTCGTTCACGTCGTTCACCGAGACGTCAGCAAACCAGCGTGATCGACCACATCGGCTTCGAGGTCAGCGATCTGGAGCGCTCGAGCCGGTTCTACGACGCCGTGCTGTATGCGCTTGGAGCCCGGCGGATGGTGGAGTCCGAGCACGTGGTGGCGTACGGGGTGAACGGGCCCGAGCTGTGGATCGTCGTCCGAGGCCGGGCGCCCGGGCCCGGCTACGGCCACGTGGCGCTGCGGGCGAGCGGCAAGGCCGCGGTCGACGCCGCATACAAGGGGGGGCTCGCCAACGGCGGGAGCGACGACGGGCCGCCGGGGATGCGACCGCAATACGGCCGGCGTTACTACGCGGCGTACCTCCTCGATCCCGACGGGCTGCGGGTGGAAGTGGTCTCGCGTAGATGACTCGGTAGCCTTCGCCCCTGGCCGGCGCACGTCGGCGTTTTCTTTGAGTCGAAACGGAGGTTCGGAATGTCGGTACGCGTCGGTATCAACGGCTTCGGGCGTATTGGCCGAAACGTCTTCCGCGCCGCTTACGAGGCCGGGGCCGACATCGAGTGGGTGGGGGTCAACGACATCGGCGATCCCAAGACGTTCGCTCACTTGCTCAAGTACGACTCGAACTACGGGCCGTTCCCGGGCGAGGTCGGGGAGACGAGCACGGGCTTTGTCGTCGACGGCAAGGAGATCCGCTTCATCTCCGAAAAGGACCCGACGGCGCTGCCATGGGGAGAGCTCGGCGCCGACGTCGTGATCGAGTCGACCGGGCTGTTCACCGATCGCGAGAACGCCGCCAAGCACCTCGCCGCCGGCGCCAAGAAGGTGCTGATCTCGGCGCCGGCGACCGCGCCCGACGTGACCGTTGCGCTCGGCGTGAACTTCGAGGAGGTCTACGACCCGGCCAAGCACGACGTGATCTCGAACGCCTCGTGCACGACGAACTGCCTCGCCCCGGTCGCCAAGGTGCTCCACGACACGGTCGGGATCAAGCACGGGCTGATGACCACGATCCACGCCTACACCGCCGATCAGCGCCTCCAGGACATGCCGCACCGTGACCTGCGCCGGGCGCGCGCCGCCGCGATCAACCTGATCCCGGCCTCGACGGGGGCGGCGAAGGCGATTGGCCTGGTCATTCCCGAGCTCAACGGCAAGCTGAACGGATTTGCGGTCCGGGCCCCGGTGCCGACCGGCAGCGTCGTCGACCTGACGGTCGAGGCGAACCGCGAGACGACCGTTGAGGAGATCAACGCCGCGATGAAGGCGGCCGCCGACGGTCCGATGAAGCGCGTGCTCGAGTACACCGACGAGCCGATCGTGTCCTCGGACATCGTCAAGAACCCGGCATCCTCGATCTTCGACTCGCTGCTCACCGTGGTGATGGACAAGACGATGGTCAAGCTCGTTGCCTGGTACGACAACGAGTGGGGTTACTCCAATCGCGTGGTCGACGTGGCTCAGAAATTGTTGTGAAGACACTTCGGGACCTAGAAAACCTAGAGGGCAAGCGGGTGTTGGTGAGGGTCGATTTCAACGTTCCGCTGGAGAACGGAGCGGTGGCCGACGACCTGCGGATCCGCGCGGCGCTGCCGACGATCGAGGAGCTGCGCCGGCGGGGCGCGCGGATCGTGCTCGTTTCACACCTCGGGCGCCCGAAGGACCGCGAGCCGTCGCTGTCGCTGGCGCCCGTGGGCGCGCGGCTGGGCGAGCTTCTCGGGGCGCAGGTCTCGGTGGCGCCGGGGGTGGTCGGGGACGAGGTTTCGGACGCAGTGAATGCTCTTGGGGACGGGGACCTGTTGCTGCTCGAGAACGTCCGGTACGAGCCGGGGGAGACGAAGAACGACTCTGACTTTGCCCGCTCGCTCGCGTCGTTTGCTGATGTGTACGTCGACGATGCCTTCGGCGCGGCGCATCGCGCGCACGCCTCGACAGAAGGGGTCGCGCGGCTGGTGCCCGAGCACGCGGCCGGGCTGCTGCTCGAGCGCGAGGTGAGCACGCTGTCGGCGGTGCTCAAGGATCCGGCTCGTCCGCTGGTGTCGGTGCTCGGCGGCGCCAAGGTGAGCGACAAGATCGGCGTAATCGACGCGTTCCGGGAGCGCGCGGACACGATCCTGATCGGCGGGGCGATGTGCTTCCCGTTCTTGGCCGCGCAGGGCCACTCGGTCGGGGATTCGTTGTGCGCTGCCGAGGATGTGGAGCTGGCACGAGGGATTCTCGACTCGAGCTCGTCGGCGCGGGCCGAGCTGCAGCTGCCGGTCGATCTCGTGATGGGGCGAGAGTTCGCCGCCGACACTGAGGCGCTCGAGCTCGACGGCCTCGACGTGCCCGACGGGTGGATGGGGCTCGACATCGGTCCGAAGACCGCGTCGTCGTACGGGGACGTGATCGCCTCCGCCGGGACCGTGTTCTGGAACGGACCGATGGGCGCGTTCGAGCTGGCCCCGTTCGCGGCTGGGACGCGCGCGGTCGCCGAGGCGGTCGCGGCGGCGCCGGGGACCACGGTCGTCGGGGGCGGAGACTCGGCCGCGGCCTTGCAGCGTTTCGGACTGGCGGATCGCGTGACACATTTGTCAACGGGCGGCGGTGCGACGCTCGAGATGATCGAGGGCAAGGAGCTGCCCGGAGTGGAGGCATTGAATTGAGTGACCGGGTTCCGCTGATCGCGGGCAACTGGAAGATGAACAAGACCGTCGCCGAGGCCGAGGAGTTCATCCAGGTGCTACTGCCGCGTGTCTCCTCGGTTCAGGGGGTCGATATCGGGATTTGTCCGCCGTTCACGGCGTTGCAGGCGATGGTCGACTCGGCGCGCGGGTCGCGGGTCGAGGTCTACGCCCAGAACATGCACCAGGCCGATTCCGGCGCGTTCACTGGCGAGGTGTCGGCACCGATGCTGGTGGAGATCGGCGTCCACGGGGTGATCCTCGGCCACTCCGAGCGGCGCCAGTTGTTCGGCGAGACCGACCGCGCGCTCCAGATGAAGGTGCCGGCAGCGCTCGCGGCGGGGTTCAAGCCGATCCTGTGCGTGGGCGAGACCGAAGACGAGCGCGAGGCCGGCGACACCGAGCGCAAGCTCCGCCACCAGGTTCAGGAGGACCTGGCCCGCGTGGACGTCTCGCAGCTGGGCGACGTGGTGATCGCGTACGAGCCGATCTGGGCGATCGGGACCGGACGGGTAGCGACTCCGGATCAGGCCCAGGAGGCGATCGGGTTCATCCGCGCGCTCGTGGCCGATCGCTCGCGCGAGCAGGCCGAGCGGACGCGGGTGCTGTATGGCGGCAGCGTGAAGGACGACAACTGCCCCGAGTTGCTGGCGCTGCCCGATGTCGACGGGGCGCTGGTCGGCGGCGCGAGCCTCGACGCCGAGACGTTCGCGGCGATCATCAACGCAGCCTGCTGATGGCGGATTTGCCGCCCGGTCCGAGCGAGCTCCCCGCTCCGGCGGCCGTCCTGATCGTGCTCGATGGGTGGGGGCTCGCGCCCGACGGTCCCGGGAATGCGGTGTCGCTGGCGTCCACGCCGATCTTCGACGAGCTGTGGTCGACCTATCCGCATACGGAGCTGACTGCGTCCGGGCGCGCCGTCGGCCTGCCCGACGGTCAGATGGGCAACTCCGAGGTCGGGCACATGAACCTCGGCGCCGGCGCGGTCGTCATGCAGGATCTGACGCGGATCGACGAGGCGGTCGCCTCCGGCGATCTGTCGTCGAACTCCGTTCTCCGGGACGCGTTTACCGGTGCTGATCGAGTGCATCTGATCGGGTTGGTGTCCGATGGGGGAGTGCATTCCGGTTTTAAGCATCTGGAAGCCTTGATCGGCCTGGCGGCTTCGCTGGAGGTGCCGGATCTGGTTTTGCACGCGTTCACCGACGGGCGCGACACGCTGCCCGAGTCGGGAGCCGGCTATCTCGAGACCGTCCAAGGGTGGATGGACGATGCCGGCACCGTGCGGATTGGCTCCATCGTCGGCCGTTACTGGGCGATGGACCGCGACCGGCGCTGGGATCGGATCCAGCGCGCGTACGACCTGCTCGTCCACGGTCGCGCCGAGCATCGTGCCGCGTCGGGCGCCGAGGCGGCGCGCGAGGCGTATGCGCGCGACGAGACCGACGAGTTCATCACCCCAACGCTGGTGGGGGACTCCGAGGCTTTGATCAGGCCGGGGGACTCCGTGTTCGCGTTCAACTTCCGCCCGGACCGGATGCGCGAGATCACGCGGGCGCTCGCGGAGCCGGGCTTCTCCGAGGTCGATCGGGGGGACGGGGCGGTCGTCGAGCGGTACGCGACGATGACGCAGTACGAGGAGGATTGGGACTACCCGGTCGCGTTCGCGCCCGAGCACCCTTCGGTGACGTTGCCTCATGTGCTCGCGGACCGGGGGGTCCGCCAACTGCACGTGGCCGAGACCGAGAAGTACGCGCACGTGACGTACTTCTTCAACGGCGGCGAGGAAGCCGCGTACGACGGCGAGCGCCGGGAGCTGGTCGATTCGCCGCGCGACGTCCCGACCTACGACGAGAAGCCTGAGATGAGCGCCCGGGGCGCCGCCGACGCGTTCGTCCACGCCTGGCGCGAGGACTCACCGACGTTCGGGATCATCAACTTCGCCAATCCCGACATGGTCGGGCACACCGGCGTGATCTCCGCCGCGGTCGCCGCGATCGAAACGGTGGATGGGTGTCTGGGCTCCGTGGTCGAGGCGGTTCACGAGTCCGGTGGTGCGTGCATCATCACCGCCGATCACGGCAACGCCGACCACATGCTCGAGGACGACGGCAGCCCGAACACGGCGCATTCGCTGAATCCGGTGCCGCTGATCGTGACCGTGCCCGGGTTGTCGCTTCGGCCCAGTGGGGGTGTGCTGGCGGACGTGGCGCCGACCGTGCTGCAGGTGCTCGGGATCGAGCAGCCGGGCGCGATGACGGCGAAGTCGTTGATCGAGCGTTAGCGGCGGGATTCGGAGGCCCGGGTTCCGGCGGCGAGGAAGTCCTTGATCGCGTCGTGGGTCTGGCGGGGTCGCTCGAGCTGGGGCACGTGGCCGCAGTCGAGCTCGAGATGGACCGCGCTGGGGAGCGCTTCGCGGACGTGCCGCGCGAACCCGATCGGCACGATGTTGTCCTTGCGCCCCCAGACGAACAGCGCCTCCGGCTTCAGGCCGGGTAGCCGGGTCCACAAGCCGTGTGGCCCGCGAGGCTGCTCGAGGTAGATGTTGCGGGCGGCGGCATAGAACGCAGCCCGGCCGGACCGGGTGACATACGAGCGCATGAACTCGTCGATCCCGGTGGCGGTCCACTCGGTGTCGGAGCCGGGGACGAACTGCTTGACGATCCGCTCGACGATCGCGCGCGGGGCCGGCTGGAGCACGCTGAGTTGGGTCGGGACGAGGCGCAGGTAGGGCGCCCATGGGCGCGCCTTCAGCCACGGCAGTGACGGAGCGAGAAGCGCCAGGCGGCCAACGCGGTCGGCGTGGTCGCGGCCAAGCTCGAGCGCCACGCGACCACCCATGCTGTTGCCGACGACGTGAGCTCGTTCGAGTTCGAGCGCGTCGAGCAGCGCGACGATCGCGCGGGCGAAGAACGGCGCGTCGTAAGCGGCCCAGAGCGGCTTCTCGGAGTCGCCGAAGCCGGGTAGGTCGACAGCGATCGTCCGGTACGTCGGGGTCAGAGCGTCGATCGTGGGGAGGAACGAGGCCTTCGTAGCGCCCAGCCCGTGGACCAGGATCACGGGACGTCGTCGGCGATCTCGCCCCACGTGGCGGCGTCGGCCGTCAGGACGGCGTCGGCGCTGCCGCGGCTGCTCGTGAGGCGAGCGGTGCTGTTCTCGATCACGACATCACGGGTTGCGGCCGCCTCGACCCGAATCCGAACGTGGCGCCGGCCGACGTCGAACACCGTCGGGTCGAAGCGGGCCACGAGACGCTCGACGGCGTCTACGTCGGGGTCGTCGATCGTCTGCTGCGGAGCGTTAGTCGCGTTCACGGTCGGTTTCCGCCTTCCCGTGTGCGAGCCCACAAATCACGTGCGATCCATCACAGATCATCGCTCCGGTCTCGCGCGCTCTCTCTCGATCTATGCGATCAAGATGCACTATACTTGACATTTAACGACTTAGATTTCATACTAAGCGCAGACACCGATTCTCATCCTGACAAGGAGAGGTTTGATATGGCATCACTGATTCGTTGGGAGCCCGTTCGCGAGCTCTCCACCATGCAGAGCGAGATGAACCGCCTGTTCGGCACGTTCTTCGACTCTCCGACCCCGCGCAACGGGCGTCGCGCTTCCGTTCGCAGCTGGATTCCGGCCATGGACGTGACCGAGGGCGACAACGAGTACGTCCTGAAGGCCGATCTCCCCGGCCTGAGCGAGAGCGACGTCCACGTCGAACTCGACGACAACGTCCTGCGGATCTCCGGTGAGCGCAAGTCCGAGCACGAGCAGCGTACCGAGGGCTACTACCGCGTCGAGCGCGCCTCCGGCCGCTTCTCTCGCGCGCTGACCCTCCCCGAGGGCGTCACCGCCGACGGCATCAAGGCCACGTTCGACAACGGCGTGCTCGAGGTCCACATCCAGAAGCCCGAACAGCAGAAGCCGCAGAAGGTCGCGATCTCGGTCGGCCACGAGCCGAAGACGATCGAGACCGCCGAGGACACCGAGTCCTCGCAGGCGGCCTAGTTCTCCGCTGAGTTAGGGTCCGGGCCGTGTTTACGGTCCGGACCCAAGTTACGGGCGGGCTCGCCCGCACCGGAACGCTTCATTTGACGCACGGCGACGTGCGCACCCCAGCCTTTGTGCCGCTCGCGACCAAGGGCGCGGTCAAGACGCTCGAGCCGCGCGACGTGGTCGCGCTCGGCTACGAGATGGTCCTCGGCAACACGTTCCACCTGCTGCTCGCGCCGGGTCCCGAGCGCGTGCGCGAATTCGGGGGCCTGAACGAGTTCATGCGCTGGGACCGGGCGATCATCACCGACTCCGGTGGCTTTCAGGTGTTCTCCATGGGCCACGGTGGCGTGGCCGACGAGATCAAGGGTCGCGGGCGCGGCGGTGGTGGCGGGCTTGGGTCTTCGGACGGCGCGGCCGGGGCCATTCTGTCGATCGACGAGGAGGGCGTCCGCTTCCGGTCCTATGTGGACGGTCGCGAACGGTTTTTGTCTCCGGAAACGTCCATGTCGGTCCAGGCCGCGCTCGGCTCGGACATCGCGCTCGTGTTCGACGAGTGCACGCCGTTCCACGTCTCGCGCGAGTACACAGAGCGCTCGATGGAGCGGACACACAGGTGGCTCGAGCGCTGCCTGCGCTGGCACGCCTCCGAGGGGCCGGCGGGACAAGCCGTTTACGGGATTGTGCAGGGGGGTGTCGACCGGTCGTTGCGGGTCGTATCTTCCGAGGCGGTTGCCGCGAGCGGGTGCGACGGGATCGCGATCGGCGGCTCGCTCGGCCAGGACAAGGCGCAGATGCATTCGGTGGTGGGGTGGACGACCGCCGAGCTCGAGCGCGTTGCGCCCGACCGTCCCCGGCACCTGCTCGGGATCGGCGACGTCGACGACCTGATCGCCGGGGTCGAGATGGGCATTGACACGTTCGACTGCGCGCTCCCGACCCGGCTCGGGCGCCACGGGGTCGCGCTCGTCCCGGATCCCGACGGGCGGTGGCGCGTCGATCTCGTCAAGGGCCGCTGGCGCGACTCGCCCGATCCGATCCTCGACGGTTGCCCCTGCCCCGCCTGCTCAGCCGGGTTCTCGCGCGCGTACCTGCACTACCTGCTCCGCGCCGGCGAGCTCACCGCGCTGCGCCTCGTCACGCTCCACAACCTCTCGTTCATCGCGCGGTTGATGGCGGATCTGCGGGCCGCGATCGACGAGGGGCGGCTGGCCGATGTGGCGGCGGCGCTGCGCGGTGGCGCGGCGCCGGGGGCGGTGGGCGCGGTGGCGCCGGCGAGCTAGGCGCCGGGGTGGTGTGCGCGTGTTGGACGGGTCGTCAGACCCCGCGCGGCAACCTGTAAAACGCGACAAATCGCCCCGCCCGACCCCATCGGGGCCGCATAAGCATGGTGACCATGCTTATGTGGTCGCGGCGGACTCGCGGCGGCCGATTTGTCGCGTTAAGCAGGGCACGTGGCGGGGACGTTCGTCTGAATGCGACCGCGCCCGCCGGGCACGGATGCGGGGAATTCGGCTCAGTCATGTTCGAGGAACCTGAGGCGTCGAGCCGAATTCCCTTGGCGGAACCGGCCCCACGGATGACGCCGAAGGCGGCCCCGCTAAACCGTCACGCTCGCTATGAGCTGCGTAGGTGCGTGTCCCACCCGGGTGCCTCGCGCCCGATCCGGTGGCCAAGAGACCCGCGTTGCCGGCGCGCGGCACCCGGTGCGGACACGTACCGAAGCTACTCGCGCCCGGGAGAGTGGCCAAGCGAACCCAGATGCCGGCGCGCGTCACCCGAGGGGGACGCCACCGGAGCCCGCTATTTCGTGTACTTGCTGACGATGCTTTGAAGCTGCTTGACGGCGTCGCCGGTGTCGTGGGCGACGACCTTGCGGAAGTGGACGACGTTGTTCGACGCGCTGGCGGCGATCGTGATCGCCACCGCCACTGCCGCCACGAACAGCACGACCACGGCGAGGAAGGCGAAGAAGCGGCGTGCGGCGCGCGATCGGCGCGGCGGTTCGGCCTGCCCCCGCCGGACCGAGGCGTCGGGTCCGTAGCCGCCCATCGGCGGGGGATAGACGGGACGGCGCGGCTCGAGCTGCCGCGGCTGGCGCGCGTGGGCGGCCGTCCGGCTCGTCGGTGGTCCGGTGCGAGGCTCGACGCGGGTCTGGCCCGTGGGAGGACGCCCCGACAGCACACGCGTGGTTCCGGTGCCACCGAGGTTCCGCGTCCGCGCGCCATTCGACTGTGGCTCGACGCCGCGGGCGCCGGCGCTGATCTCCTCCGCGAGCAGCATCGCGGTCTCGGGGCGGTCCTCCTTGTCGAGCGAGAGCGCCATCGAGATCGCGTCGGCCAGTTCGGGTGGCACCCGAGGATTGAGCTCATCGACCGAGGGCGGAGGGTCGCGTTGCTGCTTGAGGGCAAGCTCGGACAGCGAGTTGGCCTCGTAGGGCAGGCGCCCGGTCAGCAGCTGGTAGGCCACGACCCCGAGCGAGTAGAGATCCGCGCGCGGTCCGGCCTCCTCGCCTCGCGCCTGCTCGGGCGCGAGGTAGGCGGCGGTGCCGAGCACCGAGCCGACCTGGGTGATGCTCGACTGGTCGGTGGCGCGGGCGATTCCGAAGTCAGCCAGCTTGACCACGTCGGAGTCGGACACGAGCAGGTTGCCGGGCTTGACGTCGCGGTGGACGACTCCGTTTCGGTGGGCGTAGTGGAGTCCGCGACACGCCTGTGTGATCACGTCGACGCCCTGCGCGACCTCCATCGGGCCGTGGTCGCGGAGCAGTTCGGCGCATGAGTGGCCGGGCACGTGCTCCATCACGATGAAGTGCTGGTGGGCATGCTCGTCGAAGCCGAAGTCGAACACCTGAACGATGTTCGGATGCACCAGGCGGGCCGCGGACAGCGCCTCGCGCCGGAAGCGCGATACGAACGTCGGATCATCGGCGAGGTGCTCGGCGAGCAGCTTGATCGCCACGTAGCGCTCGAGGCGCTGGTCGAACGCAAGCTGCACGGTCGACATACCCCCGACGCCGAGGCGGCCTTCGATTCGGTACCGCCCGACGATCGCTGTTCCGTTAGTCACTGGCCATTGCCGTTTCCGCCGCTGTTGCCATCCCCGGGACCCGTGCCACCGCTGGTGCCCGTTCCGGTCCCGGTGGTGGTGGAGGTGGTGCCGCCGAGTCCCACGCCACCGGTTGTCGTAGAAGTAGTACCCGGGTTGGGCGGCGTGGTTGCGGTAGTTGTCGTCGTCGACGTCGTGGTCGGGCTGGTCGAACTGGTCGAGGTGGTGGGCGTAGTGGTCGACGACGTCGACGATGAGGTGCTGCTCGAGGACGCCGTCGTCGGGGTCGAGATAGTCGTCGACGCGTGCTGGCGACATTCCCTCGCGGCGAGCTGGGAGATCGTCACGGCGCCCTGGGTGAGGTTCGCGCGCAGGGTGGGGTTGACCGTGATCGGCAGCTTCTGGACGTCGACGTTCAGCGCCGCGCTCGCGTTGACGGCGGCGCCGCAGTCGCCCGATTGCACCGCGGAGTTGATCTCATTGCCCTGACCGCTCAGTGCGATCGACTGGTCGCCTGAGAGCAGGCCAGCGCTGCCGCCACAGGCGGCAAGGCACGAGACAGCGAACCCGAGTCCGCCGGCGAGGATGGCGCGAGGCGCATAGCGCATCCGTGGTCCGACTTTAGAGGGTCGTCCCGTTGGTATTCCGTTAGAGGGCGCGGGCCGTATGGCCGCGTACCTGCGGTTAGAGGCCTCTTAGCGTCTGTGGCCTGTGGCCGTGGCCGTCGAGCTACTGGCCGTAAGCGAGCCGTTCGGCGAGCGAGTCTGGCAGCCGGGCGGCACGGATCGCCGCCGCGGCCCCGGCGATGTCGTACTCGGTCCGGCGGTAGATCGCTTCCCAGCCGTCGAGATCGAGCTCGAGCCAGCCGGCGCGGGGGTCGCCGTCACGAGGCTGTCCGACGCTTCCGGGGTTGATCAGCCACTCGCCCTGGGTCAGATCGAGCTGCTCGTCGGCGGCCCGAGTCTGCCCACTGGCCGATTCGCCGTCGGCGCGGGAGAACGACAGCGCGACGTGCGAGTGCCCGATCAGGCAGACGCGGTGCGCCTGAGCGTCAAGGCACAGCTCGGCCTGGAGCGGCGAGAGCACGTACTCCCAGATCGGATCCCGCGGGCTCGCGTGGAACAGGCCCACGTGCTCCTCGAGGTAGGCGGGCTCGAGCTTGTCCAGGTACTCGCGGGTCTCGGGCGTGATCACGCCCTGGGTCCACCGGGCCGCGAGCGCCGCGCCCCGCGAGAACTCCTCGAGCGGGAGCGCGCCGCGGACCCCGAGGTCGTGGTTGCCGGCGAGGCAGATCGCGGCATAGCGCCGGGCCAGCTCGACGCACGCGTCGGGCTCCGCGCCGTAGCCGACGAGGTCGCCCAGGCACCACATCTCCTGGCAGTCGGAGGCCTCGATCGCGTCCAGCACCGCCTCGAAGGCATGCCGGTTGCCGTGGATGTCAGAAACGATTGCGACTCTCATTTACGTGGTGCCCCAGGGGCGAGCGCGGCTACAGTCTTGCGGGTGAGGCACCCCTCGCGCCACCGATTCGTTGAATCGATGCTGCTCGCGCTCGCCGCCGCGGAGGGGGGCGTGCGTCTGCTTTCTCCGCGAGAGCGGCCAATCGAGCCTGCGAACGTAGATCTTCACAGTTTTTTCAGCGACGCGGAGATTGAGCGCGGTGCCCGCTTCGCGCGACCCCAACTGGCGATCGGGCTGACCCGGGCGGCGATCGAGATGGGCGCGCTCGCACTCGTGGTGCGCCGGACGCCCCGGTGGCTGTCGGGCAGCGCCAAGCGCCCCGTGCTCGCCGGCGCCGTGACCGGATCCGCGCTGGCCATGGGCCTGTCGTTGCCGGCGCTGCCGCTGTCGGCGATCTCGCGTCGACGGGGCCTGGCCGTCGGGCTGGTCACGCAATCCTGGCGCGGCTGGGCCGCCGACCTGCTGAAGGGCGCGGCGATCGAGTCGGTGCTCGCGGCCGCCGCCGGCGGCGCGGCAGTGGCCGTCACGCGGCGATATCCGAGCCGCTGGTGGGTCCCGGCCTCGACCGGTTCGGTGCTGTTCGGCGCCGGCCTGGCAGCGCTGGCACCGGTCGTGCTCGACCCGGTGTTCAACGAGTTCACGCCGCTGCCCGAGGGCCAGACGCGGTCAGATGTGTTCGATCTCGCGCGTGCCGCCGACGTGAAGGTGGGGGAGGTGTACTCGGTCGACGCGAGCCGGCGCACGACCGCGGCCAATGCTTACGTAGCCGGGCTCGGGCCGACCAAGCGGGTCGTGCTGTTCGACACGCTGCTCGACCGATACAGCCGCGACGAGATTCGTGTCGTCGTGGCCCACGAACTGGCGCACGTGCGCAACCGCGACGTCCCGCGGGGCGTGCTGTACGCCGCGCTGGTCGCTCCGGCCGCCGCGCTGGCGGTCCAGCGACTGAGCTGGGAGCTCTCGCCCGAGCGCGGTAGCGCCGGCGCGCTCCCCGCGCTCGCGCTTGCGGCCGCCATCGTGGGAGCGCCGACCGCGCTTATCGGCAACCGCTTGTCGCGAGCGATCGAGCGCCGCTCCGATGCCTACTCGCTCGCGCTGACGGATGCCCCGGATGCGTTCATCTCGTTCGAACGCGCGATCGCGGTGCAGAACGTCGCCGACCTCGAACCGCCGCGCTGGTTGACCTCGCTGCTGGCGACCCACCCGCCGACGGCCGAGCGCATCGGCTCGGCGGTCAGCTTCGCGGGGCGCAGCAGCAACGGGTCAGCGGCCGCGGCCGCGGGGGGCTACTCGTCGGACTCGTCCGGTTCCTGACCGGCGCCGCCCCACTCGGGCAGGTTCTTGATGCCCTCGCGGGTCTGCCACTTCGAGTAGTTGTCCTGCATCGCGTCGATCAGCTCGCGCATGAACTTGGCGCTCAGGTTTATGCGCGAGACGACGACGCCGGGGATCTCGTCGTCCTCCACCTCGTGGTCGACGCGTGCAAACGTGACCGTGAACTCGTAGTCGGAGTGGCTTACGTTCGCGAAATTCGCGTAAACGCCGGCCATGATGTCCGGCGAGAAGTGGATGTTGATGTGCCGCTCGGGGCGGCCGGGATCGTCCATGGAACGTAGTATCCCATCGTGAGGATCCTCGTCGTCGCCGTCGGGAGGCTGCGCCCACCGTTTTCCGACGATGTCCAGCACTATCAGAAGCTGCTCGCGCGGCACGTCAAGCTAGAGCTGATCGAGGTGCGCGAGGATGAGCAGGTGGCTCGGCGGATTCCGGACCGGACGTACGTGGCGCTACTCGATCGCGGGGGCGAAGAGCTGGACTCGGTGTCGTTCAGTGGTTGGCTCGAGGACCGGCGCCAGAGTGGGAGGGACGTCTGCTTCGTGATCGGAGGCCCGTTCGGGCTCGAGCTTGAGGACGTCGACCACCGGCTGTCGCTGGGGCGCATCACCCTGCCTCACCAGCTCGCGCGGGTCGTGTTGCTCGAGCAGCTGTACCGCGGGCACAAGATCCTCGCCGGAGAGCCGTATCACTACTGATGCCAGATTGGAGTCAAAGCGGCGCCTGGAACTTCCCGGGCCTGGACGATGGCAAGGACCGCTACAGAGCCCTCCAGCAGCGAGAGCACGCCCGCCGCGAGCTGCGACTGTTCATGCGCCGACTGGGCATCCTGCTGATTGCGCTGGGCGGGATGGTCATCGGGGGCACGATCGGCTTCGCGCTGATCGAGCACGTCTCCCCGGCGTACGGGTTCGAGTGGACGATCGACACGATCACGACGCTCGGGTCGATCCCCGACCCGGCGGACACGGGCGGCCGCGCGCTCAAGGTCGGCCTCGAGCTGTTCGGCATAGGTACGCTCTTCTACGGCCTCGCGACCGTTGCGGAGTTCTTCGTCTCGGGGCAGCTCAGTGGCGTTCTCGAAGAGCGCCGGATAGAGAAGATGATCAATTCGTTCAACGACCACTACATCGTCTGCGGCTTCGGGCGCGTCGGGCGCCAGGTCGCACGCGACCTCCGGGCCGCTGGCGCCGAGTGCGTCGTGATCGACCCCAATCCCGCCAATCGTGAGGCGGCGATCGCGACCGGGGCCCCGTTGATCGAGAGCACGGCCTCGGATGACGAGATCCTCAAGCACGCAGGGATCGAGCGTGCCCTGGGGGTGATCGCGTGCGTCGACTCGGACGCGGAGAACATCTTCATCGCGCTCACCGCGCGCGAGCTGCGCTCGGACATCTTCATCGTCGCGCGGGCCTCGGCCGAGGACTCCGAGAAGAAGCTCCTGCGCGCCGGCGCGAACCGGGTGATCTCGCCGTACAAGACCTCGGGCGCGGAGATGGCGCGAGTGGCGCTCCGCCCGCAGGTCGGCGCCGCGTTCCAGGTGGCCGACTACCGGATGGAGGAGATCGAGGTCTCGCCGATCTGCGAAGGCGTCGGGAAGAAGATCGCGGAGGTGGGGGGCGCCGCGCTGATCGTCGCCGTCCGCCATCCGAACGGCGAACTCGAGACCTCGCCGCCGCCGCAGACCGTGTTCGAGGCCGGCGACCTGATCGTCGCGATGGGCGCGCCGGCCGCGGTCGAGCGGCTCGAGCGGATGTTCCAGCCGCCGCGTGTGCAGTCGGGAATCCGGCCGACCATTCAGGGCATATGAGCGACGGTCCAGCAGACGGTCCGCTGTCTGAGCTCGCCACGGCGGTCGAGAGCGCGGCGGCTGCGGTGCGGGGTAGCGCCGGCGCGCCGCCGGTGCCGCCGACGCTCGACCGGCCTCGGCACAAGGGTCAGGGCGACTACTCGACGAATGCCGCGATGCTGCTGGCGCCGGTGCTCGGTTCGTCGCCTCGTGTGATCGCCGAGCAGCTTCGGGCCGAGCTGATCGGTTTGCTCGGCGATGACCTTGAGCGGGCCGAGGTCGCGGGGCCCGGGTTCCTGAACCTGGTGCTGTCCGACGCGTGGCACCGCGGCGCGCTCCGGTCGGTGGTTGCCGCCGGCGATCGTTTTGGGGCCGGTGGCGCGGATCCGCCGGAACGGATCTCGGTCGAGTTCGTCTCGGCCAATCCGACCGGGCCGCTGGTCGCGGCGAGCGGGCGCCATGCCGCCTACGGGGACGCCCTGTCGCGGATCCTCGAGCACTACGGTCACTCGGTCGAGCGCGAGTACTACTTCAACGACGCCGGCAACCAGATCAGGCTGCTCGGCGAGTCGGTGCAGGCGCGGGCGCGGGGGCTCGAGGTTCCCGAGGGGGGCTACCAAGGGTCGTACGTGGCTGACCTGGCGGCTTCGATCCCTGGCGCCGCCGGGCCGAGCGTCGAGGAGGTCTCGAAGGCGGCCGTCGAACTGCTGCTCGCTCAGATCAAGGCGACGCTCGACCGCTACGGCGTCGTGTTCGACGTCTACTTCAGCGAGCGGACGCTGCACGAGGGGTGGCCCAGCCCGTTGCAGCGCGCGCTGACGCTGCTCGAGCACGTCGGCCACGTCTACCACTCCGACGGCGCGATGTGGTTGCGCACTACGAGCTTCGGCGACGACAAGGACCGGGTGGTGGTTCGCTCCAACGGCGAGCCCACCTATCTCGCGGCGGACATCGCCTACATGGAGAACAAGCGC
This sequence comes from uncultured Solirubrobacterales bacterium, assembly GCA_963701945.1. Lineage (GTDB taxonomy): Bacteria > Actinomycetota > Thermoleophilia > Solirubrobacterales > Solirubrobacteraceae > Palsa-465. Next base: position 230,658 of record CAVPBV010000015.1, read on the forward strand.
GAGCGCGGGTTCGAGCGCCAGCTCGTGCCGGTCGGGTCCGACCACTCGGCGTACGTGCGCGCGATGAAGGCGGCCATGGAGGCGCTCGGGGGTGATCCGGACACGGTCGAGCTCCCGCTTCTGCAGTTCGTCCACCTCGTCGAGGGTGGGGAGGTATCCGCCATGTCGAAACGTCGCGGGGACTTCGTGATGCTCGACGAGTTGCTGGACGAGATCGGGGTCGACGCGACCCGGTTCTTCATGCTTCAGCGCTCACAGGACCGGACGATCGAGCTCGACCTCGACCTGGCGCGCAAGCAGTCGCGCGAGAACCCCGTGTACTACATCCAGTACGCGCACGCGCGGATCGCGTCGATGCTCCGCCGGTTTCCGCCGGGGCGGGTTTCCGATGCGCTGGAGGCAGATTGGGAATCTGTCGAGCTTGCGGATGCCGAGCGCGACCTGATCAAGAAGCTCGCGGCGTTTCCAGGCGAGATCTCCGAAGCGGTCGAGCGCAGGGCGCCGCACCGGATCGCGGGCTACGCGCTCGAGCTCGCCCAGGATTTCACCACGTTCTACGAGGCGTGCAGGGTGGTCGGGGCGACCCCCGAGGCGGTCGAGTCGCTTCGGGTCGCGCTGTCGGTGGCGACGCAGACGACGATCGCGCTGTCGCTGGGGCTGCTTGGGGTGAGCGCGCCCGACGCTATGTAGCGAGCGGTCGCGAGGGTTTGCAGGCGTTCAGCCGCGAAACTGGCTGAGCTCTTGGTCGAGGCGCTCCGTGTCGGCGGGGTCGAGCGTCTCTGCGGGCGCGGCCGGCGCGCGGGCGGCCGCGCGCGTGCGTCGCCGCCAGCGCGGAAGCGTGATGGCGAGCATCGTGGCTCCGAGGACCAGGATCGCCGGGGGGACGATGTAGACGGTCAGGTTGAACCCGTGCGCCGGCGGCTTGCCGAGCACGGCCGTGCCGTACTGCGCGACCAGGTTGTTAAGGATCTGCGACTTGGTCTCGCCCTGGGCAATCAGACCGCGAATGTAGGCGCGCTCGGAGTCGGCCTGCGGCGATTGCGCCACCTCGAGCGGCTCACGGCAGGAGGTGCACATCACGTCGCTTTCGATGTCGGTGAGCGACGCGCGGGGGGTGGCTGCCGTCGCTGCGGTCGCCGGCGCCGCTGCGAGTGCGAACGGCGCGGCAAGCAGCGCGAGCAGGAGGGCGATCGCCCCGGCGCGGAGGCGCGTCCGCGTCATGCCGACTGGGCCAGGACCCGGGTCATGGTCTGCTCGAGCCAGTTGCCGGCGAGCTGGAAGCGTCGCAGCGCGACCACCCGCCCCTGGCGGTTGATCACGTACGTCTCCGGAACCCCTGTCGCGCCGAAGCCCTTCACGAAGTTTCCGCTCACGTCCCGGACCACCGGGTAGGTGATGCCGTGCTGCTGGACAAACTGCTCGGAATCGCTCGAGTTGTCGAGGTAGGTGACACCGAGGATGGTCGCGTCGTGCTTGACCAGTTGGCGCTGCTCCTGCTCGAGAATCGGTGCTTCGGCCACGCAAGGCCCGCACCAGGACGCGAACACGTTGATCACGACGACCTTACCGCGGAAGTCCGCGAGGCTCTCGTGGCCCGAGGAGCCCAGGATCGGCAGCTGCATGCGGGCGCCCGGGGCCTCTGGGTAGTCGCCGCGGGCGACCTGCGCGTCGATCGACGAGCTCGTCCCCTGATGCGCGACGCCGAACGCGAGCAGCGCCAACAGCGCGACCGCGACGGCCAGGGCGATGGCGGGGATCGCGAAGCGGCGCATGATGGGAGAGTAATACGCGAGTTTGCGGGGCGGCATCGCTGCCCCATCGGCGAGTTTGGAGCGGGCATTGCTCCCCGAGGGTTGATTCGGCGAACGATTCGTGGTTGGTTTGCAACATTCGTAAGCCGCCGATCCCAGGACCGCCGTTGGTCGTGAGATGGTTGCAGGGAGACTCGGGGCGATCGGGGACACGAACGTCGAGGTCAATTTGCCCGCCGGAAGCCATGAACCAGATCGGCGCGAGCCTCCCCAGACCGGAGAGGTCGATTCAGCCACGCCGTTCGCTGTGCACCTGGAGCCAATGAAGGACGGTTGGGTTCGCGTACGCGTCGAGGGCGAGCTCGCGCTCGACAGCTCCTCGACCCTCGAGCGAGCCGTGGAGGCCGAGCTCATGGCCGACAGCCACGTCCTGCTCGACCTGTCGGGGATCGAGTTCATCGACTCGGCCGGCCTCAGAGCCATGACCGCGCTCGTGCGGATCGCCAAGGCGACCGGGCGCAAGCTCAGGCTGAGCACCGACCTGCCGGCTCACACCCGGCGGCTGATGGAGATCGTCGGCCTGCTGCCGTTCGTCCCGATCGGGATCGACGATCCATGGAGCGACAGCTCCGGCTCGCTGCCCGACGCGCCGTCAGCCTAGGTCGCGGGGGTCTCGAACCCGCGACGTTCCCCACGGGGAAGCGCGAATCGGTAGTAAGAATGCGCCGATGAGCGAGGCTTTGATCCTGATCGGTGGCCCCGGATCCGGCAAGAGCTCGGTTCTGGATGCTCTTGGCACGATGCTGGAGATCGATGACGTCCAGTTCGGCGCGATCGAGACCGAGCAACTGGCACGCGGCTGGCCGTGGCTGAATGCAGCGCAATGGATGCCGCAACTGGCGGCCGTGATCGAGCTTCAACGTCGGGTCGGCCGGCAGACCTTCCTCGTCGCGGCGACGACCGAAACCGAGCAGGAGCTTCGAGCCGTGGTCGATGCCGTCGGTGCGGAGCACGTTGTCGTTGTCTGTCTCAGCGCGCCTGCCGACCTTGCGGCTCGACGCGTGGCCGAGCGAGAACCTGACTCCTGGCCGGGGAAGCTCCCGCTGGTCGAGCACGCTCGGAAGCTCGCACCTGAGATCCCGTCGCTCGGTGGAATCGATCTAGTTCTGAGCACCGTTGACCGGCAGGCAGCAGAGGTCGCGATCGAAGTGAAGACGCTGCTGGCAGCGAAGGGAATCCTCCAGGCCGGCTAAATGATTTCGCGTGCTGGCGGCGGACGACGGCCGTCCGCTCAACCGGCGTTCCCGCCTCGCCCTACCCTGCGGTTGAGCCGTCAGTCCCAGGTGCTGAGCATCGCTACCGGCCGGTCGTGCGGTGCGTCGGCGCGCGCGTGTGGCCGGGGAGCCCTCTCCCGCCGCGGCTCCCGCCCCGCACTGCATCGTGGACTGGCGACGGTGTCCGACCCAGGAGAAGACGCAATGCCCGATCGTCGGGACCCGCCTCCTTTCGCTCAGTCACGGCCGTTGGATGAACCGTGCGGAACGTAGGCCCTCGGCCGGGTTCAACTACGGCCACCACTACCTTTGAGTGGCTCGGCACGTCGAACACGATTCCATCCAAATCCGGACCGCGACCCGCGACCCTGACGAGCTCACCTGGGGCGATTGTGTCCACCCGGAAAAGGTACCGCGCCGGTGCCTCTCAGCGGAGCGCTGGCCGTTGTCACCAACCAGAAACCACGCAAGCGTTCAGCTTCATGGCGATCGCGAGCAACGCCCGGCCGCAGAGACCCATTGGGGGGGTTTATCCCCCGTAGGTATCACCGGAGCGGCGGTGGGCGGTCTCCGCAGAGACCGCCCACGCCTGATATATCCAGACGCCGCGGGTCAGCCGGTCAGCGCTGGTGGGAGTGGGAACGGCCCGAAGACGGCATCAGGGTCGTCGCCATAGCTGAGCCAGCTGGCGATCGGCGGCCGGACGCCGACGCCCGGCCGGTTGTAGTCGCAGACGTCGGTCGGGAAGGCTTGGCGGAGCTCGGCCTGTTCGGCTGCGGTGAACGTCACCGGGTAATCGCGGAAGTTCAGCGGCTTCAGACTGCACTTGAGGGCGGGCATCGTCAGTGGCTCGCCGGCCACGAGACGGGGGTTCGAAGCCACGGGGTAGGTGGCGCCGCACTCCCCCGTACCCGGGTCGGTGAGAGTCTGGTGCACCAGGTCGGTAGCCGACAAGAAGCAGCCGTCGGTCAGCCCGGCCGGCTTGTCGTCGAGGACTTTCCGCCGCGCACTGCGATCCGAATGATCGTTCTCGATGTTCGTCAGCCAGGCGTCCATTTCGGCCAGCTCATAGGTGTTGGCCGCGGCGATCTCCGCGGCCGTCGGCATGTTCTCGATGATGACCTGGTTGCCGTCGCTCCCGTTCGCCGCAAGCATCCGCGCTCGGATGATGAACGACCAATCGGTGGTGTGGATGTCGTTTCCAAAGCCGAGGAAGTCGAGGTCGTCGCGCTGGTCGATGACCGGCGTCGTGCGCAGCCCAAGTGAAGCGCTGTTGACCAGGTCGTCGGCGTAGACAGCCCGCAGCGCCTTCAGGCTCGCCTCGGTGCGTTGCGGAATCGGCGCGCCGGCGTAGTTGAGCCCGCCGATGCCTGCGTTGAGCGCGGCGAACTCAGCCGGCGTGATGGCGCCCGAGTCCAACGCAGCCAGCCCGTACTGCACGCCGACGTTGTCAAGCGGGCTGTTGGGGAAGCCGGTCGCCGGATCGACCCCAAGCTGATTGACGATCTGCTCGTCGGAGTTGCAGATGATCCCGTTTGGGTTCGTGAGGCTCCACTGCTCGGCCGGCGGGATCACCGTCGGGTCGCAGCTGCCCGTGGCCGTCGACCGGTTGGCGAACGTGGCATCCCACGACTCGCACGTGGTGTAGTCGTTGTAGCCGGCGATGGCCGTCCTCTGCGCGGTCGTGAACGATGATCCGTTCGCCCCGGCGAAGAACGAGTCGAGCAGCCTGCAATCTGTGACCGGCCCGGCGGTCGTCAGCGGGTCGGGGAACGAGATGCTCGGGACGATGCCGTCCAAGATGCCGGGGTAGGAGTCGGCGATCTCGTACTGCTGGATGGCGCCGCCCGAGCCGCCCCAGCCGATGGTGAACTGCACCGGCCCGTAAGTGTCGATGAAATGCTCCTTGACCATCATCGCGGCCTCGGCCGAGATGATCGTCGAGCAGTTGTTGTCGAGCACGTTGAGCGTGGATGACGCAACGGCGTAACCCAGTGACAGGAACTGATCGTCAAGCACGCCGCCCGTCGAAGTGCCCTGGTGGTATCCAGAGTTGCAGCCCCCTCCGAAGGTGTAGATGAGCTTGCCGTTCCAGCTCGTGTCGGGACGAATCGGCGACGGCGCCTGCCCGTCGTACAGCGCCGCGATCTGGTAGACGGCCCGATCGATTACCCCGGTCTCGACCCGGACGACGTACGGCACGGTCTGCCCGTTCACGCTCGCCATCGCCGCGTCAGCCGGAATGGAAGTCGGATCGGCCAGCGGCACGAACGCTCCGGCGGTGTTCTTATACGCGTACGACACCACCGTGGGGCGAAGCAGTCGGGCGGACTCGAAGCTGCCAGACCGAAGGCGGTCGTCTGGCATAGGAACGGAAGCTGTTGCTTGCCGGAGAAGACCGGCCCGTTGATGGAGTGGTCAATGACGTCGAGCGACGCCGCTGACCATCGGCCCGCGTAGGCGACGAGGCGGTTGCGGCCGATCACCAAGCCGGTGACCAGTCCCAGCAGGCTCCCGTCCGACTGCGCGTGGAAGCTCGACGTGACGTCGTGGCCATCCGCAGTGATCCGCACGTCAGCCGGGTTGACGTCACTGCCGACCTCGACTCGCACCAGCGCTTCGCCGCCGCTGACCAACTCAGGGCGCGGGTTGGACACGGTGACCAGCGCGAGCCGCCGTGGTGCCCGCCAGTTCGCTGGCGCCACGGCCGCAGCGGCCGTCGACGCGACCACGAGCGCGATCAGTGAGACCGCCGCCAGACACGCTAGGGGTCGGCCTCGCGTTCGGCGTGATCTCACAGAGACGGGACCGGAAGCACCAGGGCGACCAACGCTCTGATATCTCCGCCCGCCGGTCAACACCAACCCGGCCTTACGCGTCCCACTCGTGACCATCCCCACACCTCGATCCCTCGCTTGCCCCTCCCGGCCGCCAGGTAACGCAGACACTATCCCGAGCGAGTTGCCGCGTCCATCGCCCCGGCAAGCGCTGGCAAAGGCAGAGCGAGATGACCTCGATCGATCTCGCGCACGCCTCGCGCACGAGCGCCTCATGATCCCTTTCGCATTTCGGTCGCCTCGCGTCGGACGAACGCCTTGGCGACGAGGGAGGCGACCGCCGGGCCGGCGTGAGGGCTAGCTACGATCGCCGTCTGGCCTAACCCAACCCAGGGAGCGCGCTCACGATGCCTGACGCAACGCCTAGATCCGACGTCGTAGATTGGGACGGCCTCCCCGGCCTGAACGGCCAGCCGCTTGACAGCAAGCAGCTCGCCGGCAAGGCGGTGCTGGTTGTGAACGTGGCCTCGAAGTGCGGCCTCACACCGCAATACGAGGGGCTCGAACGTCTCCAGCGCGCCTACGGCGATCGGGGCTTCACGGTATTGGGCGTCCCCTGCAATCAATTCGCCGGTCAGGAGCCGGGAACGCCGGACGAGATCGAAGGCTTCTGCCGAACGACCTATGGGACGACGTTTCCGATGACCGCCAAGCTTGAAGTCAACGGCCGCCGCCGCCATCCGCTGTATGAGCGTCTGATCGCTGTTCCCGACGCGGCGGGGAACGCTGGCGAGATCGAGTGGAACTTCGAGAAGTTCCTGGTCGCGCCGTCCGGCGAGATACTGGCGCGCTTTCGGCCTACGCTGGCACCGGAGGACGAGCGGATCATCGAGCAAATCGAGCGGACACTCGGGTGACGACAACGGTCAAGGCAACAGACGTGCAGATCGGCGACCGGTTGCGTACGCGCGCCGGCCTGGAGCTCACCGTCACGCGGATCGATCACGGGCTCCTCGGCCGCGAGGACTTCCTCTCGTTCGTGGAGGACTCCGACGAGCAATGGCTGAAGATGCCGGCCCCACGGGACGGAGAGGTCGAGCTCGTCAGACGCCGAACGGAATGAGGACCGGTGGCGCCACGAGCGCCGCAAGCGAGTCGACGAGTTCCCGATCTAACGGTTTGCCGATCCGGTCCCCGTGCCGTGTCTCCAGTAAGCCCCGAAGCGGAAGCGGAATCATCATCCGATCGGGGTCATGTGCGGGGTCTCATCACGCGAGCCAGGGGGCCTACGCGGGATGGCTTCGGGTGGCGTGGGATTTCATCCTGATCGGATGAAGCCGCTCAGCTCAGAGCGGTTTAGCGTCGCAATGCCCGAGCCCTCCCCGGGTCGGTGCCGAAACAAAAGGTCCGCAAGCTCAGCGAGGTCACGTTGACCGTTGATCGAAGTCATGCGATGGATCACGTCGTGCTCGTGCTGTTCGAGAACCGTTCGTTCGACAACGTGCTCGGTCATCTGTACGGGCCGCAGGACGGCAAGACGTTCGAGGGCGTGATCGGCAAGTCCCTGAGCAATCCGATCCCGGAGTGGGCCGAGCATGGAGCCGACCGCAAGACCGTGCCTTACGCCGTCGCGACGGATATGGACGCACCGAACCCCGACTCGGGCGAGGAATACTTCCACACCAACACCCAGCTCTACAACACGCTGGATGAGCACAACCGTTTCAAGATCGGCGAGGCGGTGAGCGCGCCGTGGAACGTCCCGCCTCCGGGGACGGAACCCACGATGAGCGGGTTCGTGACCGACTACATCAGCACGTTCACGGGAGAGGTCGGCCGCCAACCGACCTATGAGGAGTACGCGCAGATCATGACCGGCTACACGCCGGAGCAGGTGCCGGTGCTCAACGGGATCGCGAGGGCGTTCGGGGTGTTTGACCACTGGTTCAGCGAGGTCCCCTCGCAGACGTTCATGAACCGTTCCTTCTGGATGGCCGGGAGCTCGTCAGGGTTCGTGACCAACTCTCCGGCGCTCAAATGGACGACCGAGAACACCGCCGAGACGCTGTTTGACCGATTGGAAGCGCACGGGCGCACGTGGAAGGTGTACGTCCTGGAACCCGCCCGGATCTCGTTCACCGGGTGGATCCACATGCCACGACTCAAGGACCGCCTGACGACGCACTTCGTGCCGTTCTCGGAGTTCGAGCGCGACGCGGCGAACGGGACGCTGCCGGACTTCTGCTTGATCGAGCCGCATCTGGTCGCCGGGCACGGCGACTACCACCCCGCGGAGGGGCGATCGCTGATCGGCCACGACTACAACATCGCGATCGATCCGCCGTCCTCAATTCTCGCCGGCGAGCACTTCCTTGACCGGATCTACCGGGCGATCAAGACCGCCAACTCCAGCGAGGGCTCAAACGCTTACAACACAACGTTCTTCATCGGCTGGGACGAGCCCGGCGGCACCTACGACCATGTGGCGCCCGGACCCGTGCCACCACCAGACCCCAACGCGCCAGCAGGGCAATGCGACTTCAAGTTCGACCGCTCCGGCTACCGCGTCCCGGCGATCATCGTCTCCCCCTGGGTCGAGGAAGGCACCGTGATCAACGACGAGTACCGCCACACCTCGTTGCTCGCGACGCTGCGCAAGGTTTGGGACCTCGGCGACGCCTTCACCGACCGCGATGCCGCCGCCCGCACTTTCGACCACCTCCTCTCCCGCGACACGCCGCGCGACCCCGCCACCTGGCCCGACTTCAACCCGCGGCCGGTGCCGGAATGGCAGCTGACCAAAGTGCAGCTGGGCGAGGTGCTCAGCAACCTCGGCAAGGCGATCGGCCCCGGACTCCTCGAGCACGCCAAACAGTCCGGACTGCCGATCCCGGCGCCGCTCGCCGACCCCGAACACCCACCGACGCCAACCCAGCTCGTCGACTTCATCTTCGGGATCGCCGCCAAATACTTCCCGCGGCTGGTCCCCGAAGACACCGAACAAGCGACGACCTACCGATAGGACAACATCGAGCACCGAGGGTCACGGACGCCCCGTGACATCGTCGGCGCCCATCGAAACGCGCAGCACCCGAGAGTGCCGCAAAGATCGACTTCCGGCTGCTGAGGGCGCCCGCTCCTATCCCGAAAGGGAAGCGACGGGGAGGCTTACCAGACACCAGAGCCATCGTCCTGAAGGACTACCGTCATGTCGCGGAACTGCACCATCACGATGAAGTAGTCGTTGCGGTCGAGCGTCGTCAGGCTCGCGGCGCGGAACTCCTTCCGCGGAAGCGCAAGAGTGCCGCCAACGAACGTATCGGCGTCGGCATCGACCGAAGCTCGATCCCCCAGCATCAGGTGAACCTCGGAGTTGTTCAGAGGGACCTTCGAGACCTCTAGCGGAAGTTCGCGGCGAGACATCGCACGACCCCGTAGCGCGCCGCCCGTTCGATCGACAAGAGGTAGTAGCCGCCAATGATCTGAGAGCCTGGTCGGGTGGATCTGACCGTTCGGCGTGCCGTCGTTGCTGACGCAGACTCAGCGAGCGATCTCTACGTCCACGCCCGTCGGGCGGCCGCGGAGAGCGGAAGCGTTCCGCTGCCGGCGCACTCCGATGATGAAGTCGCCGGATGGATCAAACACGTGGTCATCCCGAAGCTTGAGTGCTGGTTGGCTCAGACGCCGGGAGGGCAGGTCGTGGGGATCCTCGTGCTTAGAGGCGATTGGATCGATCAGTGGTGACCCGCGATCCAAGGGCTTGCGCATCGCTAGAACCCGCAGCCCAGCCGACTGCCCCTCATCGATCAAAACGGAAAGCCTGCCTGATCGCGGACGACTAGTCACGGAAGGGCAGAGACACTGCCTGTCGCAATCGCCAGCTCAAGCTGAATGGTCTCGGATGAATGTTTCGATGAGCTCGCGCAGTCCTGGCTCTAGCGCCGTTCGTTCGCGAAGGTCCTCGGCCAGTTTGCGCATCTCAACCGTTAGGTCGGGCGACCATCCCCAGAAAGTGGTGTCCACGCGAAGCACGCTGTCCAGCAAATCTCCGGGGTAGTAATCGCCTTCCACGAGCGGGTCCGGTCGCAGTCGGTCGAGCGCGAGCGGGACAAGACGATTTAGAGCGACCTGCTGCCCGATCATGATGCGTAGGTCTTCGACCGTGAAGTCTCTTAGCGGCTTGGTCCGCAACTGGTGACACCGCTTGATCAGCAGCGTGGCGTCCGGCGGTGCAGGACCCCACGCCGGGGGATCAACAGTGTCAAGCGTTCGCCTGCTCTCGTCGGCAGGTATCTGCTGCTCAGTGGCATGACGTCGAAGCTCTCGGTCTCGCACGATGTCGTCTTCTGCAAACCGGTCGAATGAGCTTCCCTCACATTCCCACTTAGTGCGGCTCCAGCGCAGATCGCGACCCGTGTTCTCAAGCACGTCGATCGTGGCCAGCGACAATGCTCTGGTACCGCCCATGCTGCCTCCAAGCGCCATCGCGTCCTCAGAGAACGCGTAGTAGGCGCCGAGCGTCCCGATCCGAGCTAGCTCGTCATCTGACAATGCCAGCGCGCGCTCTGCCAACTCATCCTCGCCGTGCTGGCGGAGCATGCCCGCAAGCACCTCACGACTAACCCCGAGCTTTGCCATGCGTTCGACCATACCTGCCTCTCTGGCCGTGGTCGCCCGCAGAGCGTCGGATTGGGCTTAAAAGAAGCAGGCAGCCGTGACGCGGAGAGACTGCCGCAGCCGCTGGCGTTGCGAGCAACCTGCCGCCGGCTCGCCTCGCTCTCGCAAGGGACGAACTGCAAGAGCGAGCCGGAGAACGAGGTCGGCCGCCGCGTCGGGATTGGCGTTGCGGAAGTGGAGGCCAACCAGCCAGGTGCGGTCCGCGTGGGCTTCGCCGGTTGCGGCTCCCGCTTCGCCATTGCGTTTGACGGCCGCCAGTTGCCCGGACTCCGGTGCTACCGCAGGTCGTCCGGACCAGCAGTCCGGAAACGCCGCGATCAGGCGCTCACGGGCTGTCGCGTCCGTCGTAAGCAGCACTGCGACCAACTGTTCCCAATGCCCGTGAAGGAACTATGGCGCAAGCGTTTCTCGCGACGATCACACGCGCGGGGTGCGAAGTGAAGCGCGCCGGCGATGAGCCGGCGCGCCGGATAGTGCCGTCGGGGTTGTGTCAATGCGCGGCCAGAGGCCAGACAGGCAACACGGCTCGCAGGTAGGAGATCTCGCACAGCTCTGCCAACGCCGCGTAGAAGACGCCGGCCGATGCGGCAAGTCCGAGATAACCGCCCCAGTGGATCAGGGTGGCGTTAGCTCCGTAGTTGCCCGCGCCGAGCAGGAAGACCGCGATCCCGATGAGCGCCAGCGTTACCACCACGACCACATTCGTGCGGAACGACGCAGCGAAAATGACGGCGAGGATGATTCCGAACGCGTACAGGAAAAGACCCAATGCGTGACCCACCTGCGCGGGCGGCACGGACTTCAAGAACCACTCCGCGATCGCGAACAGCGACAGCCAGAACGCGCCGAAACCGCAGAACAGCACACCCGAGAAGGTCTTCCCGGTGCGGAACTGCATGATCCCCGCGATCAGCGCCGTGATGCCGCCGCACATCAGCGCGACGCCGAACACGACGGGCTCCACGCCCTTAGAGATCGCGCCCGCGTTGATCATGCTAAGCATGAACGTCGGGACGAACAGGGCCAATAGCGCAAGCGGCGCCGAGTTGCCCCAGTTGAGCGTCGTGTCGCTGGGCGGCGCGGCGGGTTCGGTCCGAGCCGCACCGTTATGCGCAGCCGCCTCTCCTGCCGATCGTGCAGCGATGGGTGGAGGTATATCGACGATTGCCATGATGCAATCCCTCCTTCGGTGCGTCGAGAACGTCAGCGCACCGTTGTTGTGACAAGCATCACCCGAACGCTGACCTAACCAGATCGTGCAGTCGAACGGCACGGTCGGAACGTTCAGCTACTCAGTTGATGGTTCCCGGTTATCGGGGGAGCTTCGAGCATCGTCCGCTCGTGCCACCGTGACATCCGTGTTAACCCTGTTTCAGTGTGTGGAAACACCACAATCAGGGTGCGCTCGCCGTCGGATGCGGGGATGCCGTGTGGGCGCGCACGATGATGATAAATGCGCGGGCGGCTTCGGCTGCCTATACGGCCAACATGCTTGAGCCAGGCCCGGAATGTCCTCGGGCCAGGAACGGTGCCGCGTCGTAAGAAAGAGGAGCGATCTCATGCCAACCAACCTTGCACAGCTTCTGACCGAGACAGCATCCAGGCACGGCGATCGGCCCGCGCTTAAGCTCGACGACAGCGTCCTCAGCTACGACACGCTCAACGAGGGGGCGACCCAGGTAGCCGGCCTCCTGAAGGAGCGGGGTCTGCGGCCGGGCGACCGCGTTGGGGTCATGCTCCCGAACGTGCCGTACTTCGGCGTCGTCTACTACGGCGTGTTGCGGGCGGGCGGAGTGGTCGTCCCGATGAACGTTCTCCTGAAGGGGCGGGAGGTCAGTTTCTACCTGTCGGATTCGGGCGCGCGGCTGATGTTCGCGTGGCACGGCTTCGCGGAGTCGGCCGAGGAAGGCGCCGAGGTATCCGGGACCGAGGTGATTCTCGTCAAGCCGGGTGAGTTCGAGGCCCTGCTCGCGGGCGCGTCGCGCCAACCCGACGACGTCGATCGGGACCCCGCGGACACCGCGGTGATCCTCTACACCTCGGGCACCACGGGAACGCCCAAGGGCGCCGAGCTGACCCACTTCAACATGCTCGAGAACTGCCGGTCCGGCGGAACCGAACTCTTCCACATCTCCGAGCAGGATGTGATCTTTGGCGCGCTGCCGTTGTTTCATTCCTTCGGGCAGACCTGCTGCCTGAACACCGGGGTGCGCGCCGGCGCGTGCCTGACCATGATCCCCCGCTTCGAGCCCGGTAAGGCGCTGGAGATCATCCAACGGGACAAGGTCACGCTGTTCGACGGCGTGCCGACGATGTACCACGCGTTGCTCAACTACCCCGAACGGGCGAACTACGATGCCTCGAGCCTCCGCATGTGTGTGTCCGGAGGATCCGCGATGCCGGTGGAGGTCATGCGCGGATTCGAGCAGGCTTTCGACTGCGTGATCCTCGAGGGCTACGGGCTGTCCGAGAGCTCACCGGTGGCGTCGTTCAACCATCCCGAGCGCGAGCGCAAGCCGGGGTCGATCGGGACACCCATCCGAGGCGTCGAGATGAAGGTTGTCGACGACGCCGGCCACGATCTGCGGCCGGGGGAGGTTGGCGAGATCGCGATCCGCGGCCACAACGTGATGAAGGGCTACTGGAACCGCCCCGACGCGACCGCCGAAGTGATGGACGACGGCTGGCTTCTCACCGGAGATCTGGCCCGGGTGGACGAGGACGGCTACTTCTTCATCGTCGACCGCAAGAAGGAGATGATCATCCGAGGCGGTTTCAACGTCTACCCCCGCGAGATCGAGGAAGTGCTCTACGAGCATCCCGCGGTGCTCGAGGCCGCAGTGATCGGTGTCCCCGACGAGGCGATGGGCGAGGAGGTCACCGCGGCGATCGTGCTCAGGCCCGGCCACGACGCGAGCGCGGACGAAATCCGGCGGTTTGTCAAGGACCGGCTGGCGGCCTACAAATACCCCCGCCACGTTTGGTTCATGGATGAGCTGCCCAAGGGGTCGACCGGAAAGATTGTCAAGCGCGAGATCTCCACATCCGCCGCCGCCCGCGAGATGGCTCGGCATTAGCGGCTCCAAAGGTGTGGCAGACGCCGATTTGGCAGCGGAGACCTCGGCGAGCCGGCGGTGCAGCCGCTCCACGACGGCGGCGACCAGCGACATCTGGCTGCTCCTCGGCAGGTCAATGGCCGACCTGACGACTCGCGCCCTCATCAACGGCCTGGTCAACCACGTCGGCATGGCCGTGTGCGATCGACGACCTGCCGCCGCTACACTGGCCCGCCGAGCTCGGCCGATCCGCTGCTCGAGTGTGGCCGGGTGAGCGCCACCCCGGCGGGCAGCTTCACCTACTCACGACCGCGGTTGTGTCAGCCCGGGGATCCATCACTGAACGAGCGCGTGAGTTCGGCCTGAGCGGCCCCGTGGGTTGGTTGCATTGCCCCTTCTCTCGTCTCGGTCACGCCCCGGGGCGAGATCATACGACCGGTGCGCCCCAGCGCTCACCACGTCTTGACCCGTTCGATCGGGCCTCGGCGTTCGATCCGCACTCGGGTGTCGAGCACTACGCAACCGGTCGTCGTGCAGCGGGTCGGATTGAGATCGGCTTCGACGACCTCTGGAACGCATCGAAGCAGGAGCGCTAAGCGGAGGATCAGCTCGCGCAAGGATTGGCGATCGAGCGGTTCGCTGCCCCGAAATCCATCCAGCTCGGCGGCCACGCTCCGCGAGGCATCGATTAATTCGTCGGCGTCGGCGTCCGTGAGCGGCAGCAGCCGGAACGCGGTGCTGCGGCCGAGGCCTGCCTGGCGTCCGCCGAGGCCTACCGCCAGGACCGGCCCCAGATCGGGATCGGCTACGGCGCCTACCAGCACGCTGACTCCTTGGTCGTAGAGCGGTTGAACAATCGCGCCGATCCATCGGTACCCGGCGACTCGCATACGCCCTTGCAGCTCCCGCCAGCCGGCTCTGATTGCTGCCTCACCCAGCAACCCACGTAGGACCGCGTCGATGTCGCCCGCGGGACCGGGCGCCTCGAAGTCCGCCTTCAGGGCGATTGGTTTGCCGATTTCCGCCGCAACCGCGACCGCGTGCGCGAGATCCCGACAGCGATACGACGCGACGATAGGAATTCCGTGCGTGGCCAGCAGGGTCTCGGCTTCGCCAAGCGAGATCCACCCGCCCGCGGGGTTCCGCTCGAGGAATGCTTCGACCAACGCCCGCGCCGCCCGTCCGTCAACATCGGGATAGTCTGGGACCTCGCCCAGCGGCCGCGACAGCCATTCGCGACGCTCGACTGCGCTGGCGAGCACGTTCGCGCAGGATTCCGGGAACAATAAGTTGGGGACTCCGGCGGGGGTGCGTGGTCGCTCGCGTCCGTCGGAGCGCACCACGCACGCGACAGCCGGCTTGGGCTGCCCGGCACAGGCCGTCGAGATCGTTTTCAGCACTGCGTCTGGGTCTCCCTCGTAAACGTCCACGTAGAACACCATCAGAGCGTCGATCGAGGGCTCGCCAAGCAGCCTGGTGATTCCGGTTCCGTAATCATCCGGTCCCGCGCCGGCCGTCATGGTGAGCGGGTTTGGCGCGTCGCCTGCTTCCCTCACCTCGAGCCCCCGCGCGGCGGCTGCGTCGGCGGCGATCGTCGCCACACCAACGGAGTTGCTGACGATTCCGATCCGACGACCGGCGGGCAGCGGCTGGCGCTCGAAGAACTCGGCCGCGTTGAACAGCTCATCGCCGCTGCGGAACCGGAGCAGCCCAGCCTGATGCAGCAGGGCATCGACGACCTCGTCGCCATGCAGCGCCGCGGCGGTGTGGGAGCGCGCCTCGGCGATGACCCGCGCGGCACTCCGTCTGCCCTTGATGGCAAGTATGGGCTTGGTCCGTGAGACCCGCCGCGCGATTCGCGTGAAATGCTCGGGATTGCCGAACGTGTCGACATACAGGATCACGGCCGCCGTCCGCCGATCCTGTTCGCACCACTCGAGCAAGTCGTTGGTCGACACATCGGCCCGGTTACCGAGCGAGGCGAACAGGGAGACGCCCAGGCCGAGGGCTGCCGCATGAGAAAGAAGTCCGATCCCCACCGCGCCTGAGGGTGAACAGATCGCTAGCCCCCCCGGGCTCACGGAGGCGCCGGTGAACGTCGCGTTCAGGCGAACCTCGGGCGCGTTGTTGATCAGCCCCAGCGAGTTGGGGCCAACCAGCCGCAGCCCAGCATCCCGGACGATGTCGAGCAGTCTGGGTTCAAGCCAGGACGATGCCTCGATGTCCTGCGCCGGGCCAGCCGGGACGACTAGTACCGCTTTCGCTCCCCGGGCGGCAGCCGCGGCCGCGAAATCCAGAACAGCGGCCCCCTCGACCGCGAGGATGACCAGATCCGGAGCGACCTCAAGCTCGCCCAGGCGCTGCAAAGGCCGCTCGGCGGACACGACGGCACGCCCCGCGTCCACCCAGTCGACCACACCCCGGAAGCCGCCGTCGCGGATGTTCTCAACCACCGCGCGCCCGACATTTCCCGGCGTGTCCGCGGCCCCGATGACCGCGACCGATGAAGGGGCGAGGAACGGCCGCAGCGAAGCAAGCGCAGCGAAATGGTCGCGCTCATCGATCCGCTGCACTACCGTCACGGCCGGGGTGATGTCAACCGACACGTTGAGCTCCTCGAGGACCGCACGATTGACCGCGAAGCCGGCGTTCCGAAACACGTTGAGCATCACACGGTTAGACGCCAGCACCGCCGCATCGAAGCGGCGCACCCCGCGCTCCGCCCCGATCGCCGCCAACTGCTCGAGCATCCGCGTTCCGATGCCGCGTCGCTGCTCGTCATCTGCCACCGCCAACGCGATCTCGGCCACACCCGGCTCGCGCAGCCCCTCGTAGCTGCACGCCGCGATCACACGCCCGGCACGACGTGCGATCAGGGAAACGCGGTCGATGCCACTCGACTCCACCGCGGCTCGCGCGACGATGTCAGGGCGTCCCATCCCGTGGAAGCGGAAGTACCTGCTTTGCGGAGAGAGCTGTTCATAGAACGCCCTGATGTCCTCGTAATCCGCTGGGCTGGGCGCCTGCAGTCGCAGCGTCGAGCCATCGCGCAGCAAAACGTCGCGAACCACTCGGACGGGTTCGCCGGGCGAATCACGCACACTCGCCCCACTGACGCCGAACGCGACCGCCTGGCGCGCGGCCGCACCATGTGACGATTCTTCTCGAGCTTCGGACAGCTCTGCTTCCCCTATCTTTGCAGCCGGTCGGCTCCGCCTGGGAGCCAGGGAGCTTGGCACGCCGGACCAACGCGGCGCCAACGAACGCAGACTTGACACCACGGACCACACTGCGGGCTAACGCTGATGTCGACGGTCTCTCACCGCAGTGGAATCCGTCCGTCATGGAGCGGCTCGAGGAGCCGTGGCGAGTGACGGTTCGGCAGTCTCGTCGTTCGGGCATCGCCAGCTCACCTTCAGCTTGACTCGAGACCCGCGCCGAAGAGCCTGTGCGACCGCAGCTCGGAGGCGGCAGAAGACGGGGTCTACGCTGTTTGGACAATCACGGTGTCCAGGTCAAGCCATTCGATTGCTTGCTCCCGGAGTTTGAATTTTTGGATCTTGCCGCTGATGGTCATCGGAAACTCTTCGACGGGGATCACATAGCGCGGTATCTTGTAGTGCGCGATCCTGCCACGACAGAATTCGCGCACCGCCTCGGCGTCGATCGGGTCAGATGTGCGCGTGACTACGAAGGCGGCGATCTCCTCGCCGTAGCGCGCGTCAGGCACCCCGACGATCTGTACGTCCTTGATGAGCGGGTGGCTGTAAAGGAACTCCTCGATTTCGCGCGGATAGATGTTCTCCCCGCCGCGGATGATCATATCCTTGGAGCGGCCGACAATGTTGACGTACCCATCCTCGTCGATGGTCGCGAGGTCGCCGGTGTGCATCCATCCCGCCTGGTCGATCGCTTCGGCGGTCTGCTCGGGTTCGTTCCAGTAACCGAGCATGACGCTGTACCCTCGGGTGCAGAGCTCACCGGGTGTGTCGCGCGGAACGCATTCGCCGGTGACGGGGTCGACGATCTTAATTTCGACGTGGGGGTGCACGCGGCCGACCGTGGAGGTGCGGTGATCGATGTCGTCATCGGCAGTCGTTTGTGTCGAGACGGGCGAGGTCTCGGTCATGCCGTAGCAGATCGTTACCTCGCTCATGTGCATGTGATCGATCACTTTGCGCATCACCTCGATCGGGCACGGGGAGCCGGCCATGATGCCGGTTCGCAGTGAGGTGAGATCGAAGTCGCCGAACTCGGGCAGGTCAAGCTCGGCGATGAACATCGTCGGTACGCCGTAGAGCGACGTGCACCGCTCCTCCTGGACGGCGGCAAGCGTCGGGGCTGCCTCGAACGACGGGGCCGGTATGACTATGCAGGCGCCGTGGGTCATGCACGCGAGGTTGCCGAGCACCATCCCGAAACAGTGGTAGAACGGTACGGGGATGCAGACTCGGTCCTCCGGGGTATAGCGGCAGGTCTCGCCGATGAAGAAGCCGTTGTTGAGAATGTTGTGGTGAGTGAGCGTGGCGCCCTTCGGAAACCCGGTCGTGCCGCTTGTGTACTGAATGTTGATGGGATCGTCGAACTGCAGCCCCGCGGGCAGCGAAACGTCCTCCTCGCCCGCCGAGAGTTGCTCCCACTCGGGGGAGTCAAGGAACACCACCTGCTCGAGGCCTGGACACTGCGGGGCCACCTCATCGACCATGGCCGCGTAGTCTGAGCTCTTGAACGCGGACGCCGAGACCAGCATCCGACAGCCGGACTGGTTGAGAACATACTCGAGCTCGGACGTTCGATAGGCCGGGTTCACGTTAACTAGAACGACTCCTGCCTTGGCCGAGGCATACTGAGCTAACAGCCACTCCGCACAGTTGGGCGACCAGATCCCCATCCGATCCCCCGGCTGCAATCCGCTAGCGATGAGTCCGCGCGCGAGGCGGTCGACGCGGTCGGCGAACTCCGAGTAGGTCCAGCGCACGTCCTGGTGCCGGACGATCATCGCATCGCGCTCGGGATACGTCGCGGCAATCCGATCGAAGTGCGCGCCGATTGTCTCGCCGATCAACGAGGTTAGCGAGCTTCCGTGCACATACGAGATTTGGCTCGTCATGCCTTCACATCCTCTTCTTGTGGTGGGTCGTGTGGCTGGGCCCGGCGCGCGGCGAGAGGCCAGAGCGGGAACAAGGGCTCGGCCGTACGAGGACTGACTCGCATAGCTCCGCCAAGGCGAGATAGAAGGCGAATGCGGCCGCAGCTAGGGCCGGTATAGCCGCCCCAATGGGACAAGGCCGTATGGGCTCCCTAATTGCCCGCGGCGTGGAAGAAGATCCCGAACCCCAGATTCCAGCACCACAACGACTTTCGTGTGCGCGTGCATGTCGCTTTAGCGGATCTGTCGGGCGGTAGCGCTCGGATCCGCCACCTCACCCGATGTAGAGTCCGGGGATCCAGGTGGCCGACGACTCCGATAGCTGGCGGCGTATTCTTGCCGCGATGAGGTCCTCGATCTCGCGGTCCGCTCTCGCGTCAGCGTCTAAGAACCGCAGTCCCGTGGCTCTGTTGGTGCTGTGCGCGACCGCAGCCAGGCCGGCGAACCGGAAACCTCCAGGGCCGGAGAGTTCGAAGCTGACGATCTCTCCGACGGTAAGTTGGCCTCCTGCGACGAGCACGCCACCTTCAGAGAGGTTCAGCACGCGATCGGCGGCCTCATAGCGGCCGCGAGACCGGAGTCTTGCCCGCACATCTTGCGTATCCGCGATACGCACGTGACGGCGTATGGGTGGCATTGGGGGCCTCCAGGATCGACGAAACTTTGGGAAACGCTAATGCGAAAAACGGGATCGCTACCCGACGCGGGTGATCTCATACTTCTAGATCTCGGTGATCTTCGCGTCATGCGTAGCGACCACGGTTTCCGCCTCGGTCAACTACGGATCGGGCGTGAGAGGCGCTAGAACTCTGAACGATGTTGAGCAACCCTCGCCGGCGACCTTGCGATGATCGACCAGGACGGCCGCGTCAACATCGTCGGTCGCTCGAGAGACTGATCGTCCGCGGCGTGGAGAATATCCATCCGCGCGAGATCAGGAGTTTCTTTACTCCTATCCCGAGAATAAGGACGTGCAAAGCGTTGGCGTTCCGAACGGGCGCCAGGGTTAGAAGATCGCGGCGTTCGTGATCGAACGGACGCCTGGCGCGATCGACACCGCGGCGGTACGTGAGGTCCGTCACGGCCGGATCGCGCACTTCCACCTCCCGCGCCACGTAATCCCGGCGGAGGAGTTCCCGATGACGGTCACCGGCAAAGTCCAGAATTCAAGCTCCGCGAGCAAGCAATCGGGTGGTCTGACCTGCGCGGCGCAATCATCGAAACGTAGCCATCAGCGGAGGTGCCGCCACCAGGGATCGGCAGCGAGATGTCTCCGGTACCGAAGCCGCTGCACCGTCTACGGCCGCTGGATAGTCAGATGGTGTTGCGTTCGATGCAGCTGGTTGACGCCCCAGGAGTCCTGGTCGGCCCGCGCGATCCGACAAGACGCGAGGTCGCCGCGCGGGAGCGATTCGGTGGATCCGCAGCCGGAGTCAGCTCGGACCGTCTGCGTGGTGAGCTCAGCGCTTCTCGAGCTCGGCGACGATTGCGTCGCCGAGGCCGCGCAGGAAGAGCACGTCGCGTTCGCCCAGCTTTGGCCGCTGCTCGTGTGCCAGACAGCAGAGCACATAGAGACGGGCGTCGAGCGTCGTCAGGGGCACGCCGATGTAGGCACCGATGCGAGCAGCTCGCGTGATCTGAAGATCCCGCAGCTGATCATCGGCGTTCGCGTCCGGCACGACGTTCGAGAGCCTCCCGGTAAGCAGGCGGTGACAGTAGGTGTCCTCGATCGGCATCGAGGCGCCGGGCGCCAGGCCGAAGGACCCATCACCGGCTACGGAACGCACCACTTCGCGCCCCTCGCGGACCTCGCCGAGCACGGCGACATCCATGTCGGTCTCGACTTGGGCCAGCTCAAGGGCAGCGGCTATCGGATCCGCTCCTGAGCTCCGAGCGGACCGCCGTGGGCCGGCGCCCGTCACGTGATCCTCTTCGCTGCGGCCGACCCGGCCTGAGCCCGGTTTTCCGTGCTCCTGCTCTCCCCACGCCAGCAGCCAGAGAGCAGCGCGCTCGTCCTCGCTGATGTTTCTGATGCGGCCAAGTTCCCGATCGATCTGGTCGAGCGACTCACCACGCTCGAGTTGCTCGATCACGCGCTGGCGCCAAAACTCGCTCATCGTCCGGCTTCCGGCAAGACCTTGGGTGCCCGGCAGCGGGGTCGAGGGTCGATATTGAGGTCGCGCATGACGCGTTCGACAGAGTGCTGCCCGTTGGAGCAGGACGGACGGACTGCAATCGTAACAATGGCGAGACGATGCGTGGAGATTTGCTGAGCGAACCGCGCGTCGCGGCGCCGTTCGCCAAGTGGCCTGTCGGCTTTCGTGACCGCGACGAGCGACTGGACGCGAATCACGATTGAACCTGGATGCGCTCAAGCGTTCGGGCTGGCAGCATGCGCACGATGTCGGACTTCGCCCAACTGCCGGTGGTCGCGCTCGCGCCTAAACGCCCTTCAACGTCGCCTACCGGCCGCCACCGCGAACATCCCGGCCCCCGCCGCCGCGCCACATGCGCGGCCGGGGGATGCTCGAGAACTTCCCCATGACCCGCTGGCCGGGGCCGCGCAGGTCGGCGTCGCGATCGGCCCCCGACCAACACCGGCCGCCGGGTCTCTGCCCACTGCTGCACGCCCAGCACACACTCCTCCTCGCCGGGTCACCAAATTGAGCGAGGGTCAGGGCCCCCCGCACGGGACGGGACGACCGCACCGAGTGGCCTAGGTTCAACCGGCGCGGCTGGCCCAGTATTGACCCGACGCCCATAAAGGCCCAAGGAGGCCTCCTGGACGCGCAGGCGAGACACCGAACGGGCACGGGTCCTGAAGGCACGTGCGACAACCGGCGCCCGCCAGGACACGCTTAGCCGGGACCGTGGTTGCACGCCGGGGTCACCGGACCGTAGTTTCAGCGGAGGGCATGTGCGGGGCCGGCGCGATGCGGAGCGTGGTCGCGTTCGTTAGAAATCGAGTCAGGATGTCGGAAGCGCCCGCGCTTGTAGCAACGCGGCCGCCGCGTGCGCTGAGGACGCTGGTCGGCAGGTATGACCGTGCGACTTTCGAGCCGCCTAACGCGCGTGCGCGTGTGCGCTTGTCGGTTGCTGGAGGCTTCGGACGGGACGTGCTGCTCGAGCGGGGTGGTGCGTCATTCGTGCGCACCGGTGGCGATCCCGACGCGACGCTCACCGCGGATGCAGGGACGTGGGCGGAGATCGCCGAGGACCTCAGCGGCGGCGTGCGCGCGTTCCAGTCGGGTCGCTTGTCGGTGCGTCGTAACCTGCACGTCGGCATTGGGTTCCTCGCGGCGACGAGCGGGGCCAGCGAACCGGGACGCTTGCGTTTTCGCACCGTCGCCACGGGTCGTGCGCGCCTGTCCACGATGGAGGCGGGTATCGGGCCGCCGGTGCTGGCGATCCATGGGCTGGGAGGCACCAAGGGCTCGTTCCTGCCCACGGTAGCCGCGCTGTCTGACCGCTATCGGGTGGTCGCCGTCGATCTTCCAGGATTCGGCGACTCCGACAAGCCGATCGGCGCGTCGTACGACCCGCACTTCTTTGCCGATGCGATGGTCGCCCTGCTGGACGCCTTAGGCCTCGACCGCGTCGACCTGATCGGCAACAGTCTCGGCGGCCGGGTCGCGCTGGAGCTCGCCCTACGAGCTCCCGAGCGTGTCGGTCGACTGGCATTACTGACACCGTCGTTGGCGTGGCGACGGCCGCGGCGGTGGGCGCCCATGTTGCGGCTCGTGCGACCGGAGCTCGGCCTGGTACAGCTCGCTCCGCGCGCCGTCGTCGAAGGGATGGTGCGCCGCCTCGTCCCGGGCGCCGATGAAGGCTGGATGGCGGCGGGCGTCGACGAGTTCCTGCGCGCATACCTAACCCCTGCGGGCCGCAGCGCGTTCTATGCCGCGGCGCGCCAGATCTACCTCGAGGCGCCCCACGGCAACAACGGCTTCTGGACCCGGCTGCGCGGGATCCAGTCAGATGCCTTGTTCGTCTGGGGTCGCCGCGACACGCTTGTGCCGATCGCGTTCGCGCGGCACGTCGCCGAGGCTCTCCCGCAAGCCCGTCACCTCGAGCTGGAATGCGGGCACGTGCCGCAGGTGGAGCTGCCGCGGCAGACCCATGACGCGGTCGGTGCGTTCTTCGCCCAGGACACGACGGTCGCGCGAGTCGCCGGTCCGACGCCTGCCGTCCTCAGCCGCGCGCACCGGTTCACGGGCGGCGCCCCGCTCACCGCCAACTCGACGCCCTGAGCCAGCGCCGCCGAGGGATCGCGCCGCGTCGGTCGGAGAGTTCCGCTTCCCTATGACGAACTTGCCGCCTGAAGCACCAGTGCCCGTCAGGACGATTTGGGAGAGCCTGCCGACGGTCGGCGCGGCGCGCCTCGAAGAGTTGTGGAAATCGTCCGGACCGAGAGCGAGGTCGGCGCTGACGAGGATGACTGCTCGCCCACGCGCGCGTGAGCCTGGTGCGTCGTGCGCTTGCAGGTCGTCGCGGATCAGGCCGGCAGCAAGCGCACCGGCGACTCCCGCAATCCCGCCAAAGGAGGGCGGCCGGTGTCACCGATCACAACGGCGGACGGTCGAGGGCCTGGAGATGCGCAACTTTGGCCAGGAGGGGGACGCGAGCGGCGTGACCGGTTCGATTCTGCATTGGTTGTCGCGTGGGTATTCGTCATGCTGCTCTCGGTGCAGCGAAGGAAGCCGGCTTTTGGTCGCGCTCGCTCACCGGGCTTTGTGACCGCTGTGAGCGCGGGGCGGTGGCGTCGAGTCGACTGGCTCTCAGCTTGTCTTCAGGCCTTGACCGGGAACTGATTCGATCTCGTCAGGGCCTAGGACATCGGCGCCCTTCGGCACGAACGCCGCGATGACGGGTCGCTTGTCCGATTTGCGGCGGGTGATCCGGGGCGGCTGTTCGCTTAGGTATTTGTCGCCCCATTGGCGCAGGCCGGCGAGCGTGACCGCGAGGTCGCGGCCCTTGGGTGTGAGCCGGTACTCGTAGCGCTCGGGGCGCTCGTTGTAGCGGACGCGATCGAGGATTCCCTCCTCGACGAGCCGGTTGAGTCGGTCGGTGAGGACGTTGCGGGCGATCCCGAGGTTCTCCTGGAACTGGTCGAAGCGACGGAGCCCGAGGAACGCGTCGCGGATGATCAGCAGCGTCCAGCGCTCCCCGACGATCTCCAGCGCCCGCGCGATCGAGCAGTTCTGCCCTTCGTAGTCGTTTCGCAGCATGGGCTCAAGCTTAGCATGAATTAGTTGCATCACGAAACTGACTGTGCTACGGTCTCCGAGTCAGTTTTTTGACGCAACTGACTTGGAGGCCACGCCATGTCCGCCGTGAAGGCTCAAACCGATGTCAGCTCCCGACCGACCGCTGCACGCGGTTCCGCCGCCGGCGGAGCGGCGACGCACCTTGCCGAACCGGGTCGCGTACGCGCTCGCTGCGGGCGTGATCGGGCTCGGCCTGTTCGCCTCGATCACGCCGTCGCCGCTGTATCACGCCTACAGCGTGCTGTGGCACTTCTCGCCGCTGACGCTGACCCTGATCTACGCGACCTACGCCTTCGGGGTGCTGGCCAGCCTGCTGCTCGTCGGGGGCGTCTCCGACGACGTCGGCCGTCGGCCGGTCCTGCTCGTCGCGCTTGGCGGGCTGATCGCCGCAACCGTCCTGTTCCTGCTCGCCGACTCGGCGGCCTGGCTGTTCGCGGCGCGCGCCGATCCAGGGCCTCGCCACCGGGGCGGCGCTCAGCGCCGCCAGCGCCGCGCTGCTGGACCTGCATCCGCGCCGCGACCCCGCCGGCGTCGGGCTCACCAACGGTGCGGCGGCGACCGCCGGGATCGGCCTCGGCATCCTCGTCTCATCCTCGCTGGTCCGGATCGGCTGGGAACCACGCGTCCTGCCCTACGCCGTGCTGCTCGTCCTCGCCGCGATCGCGTTCGCCGGCGCCTACTGGATGCCCGAGCCCGTGCTCGAGCGCTCGGGCTTCCGCCTGACCGTCCAGCGCCCGAAGGTCCCGTCGGTGGTCCGCCCACAGTTCGTGCTCGCCGGCTTGGCCGTGCTCTCCTCCTGGTCGATCGGCGCGCTGTTCTTCTCGCTCGGCCCCCAGCTCGCCCTGCAACTGTTCCACTCGACCAACGTGATCGTCTCCGGGAGCGGAATCGTGGCACTCGCCGCATCGGCCACGATCGCCCAGCTCCTGACCGCACGCACCGCCCCCTGGATCGCCACGAGCATCGGCTCGATCGCGCTGGCGGCGGGAATGGCCCTGATCGTCCTCGCCGCCGCGACCGACTCCAGCGCCACCTACCTGGCCGGGTCGATCCTCGGTGGCGCCGGCTTCGGCGCCGCGTTCCTCGGCGGCCTACGCGCTCTCGTCTCGGCCATCCCGCCCGAGGACCGGGCCGCGGTCATGGCCGCGTTCTACGTCGCCGCCTACGGATCGCTGTCGGTGCCCGCCGTCCTCGCCGGGATCCTCGTCACGCACATCTCGCTGCAATCGACCTTCGAGATCTTCGGCAGCGTCGTCACCGCGATCGCGCTCCTCGTCGCGCTCCAAGCATGGCGCACCCGACCGACCCGCGAGACAGCCCCGCGAACCACACTCGCACCGGCGCGGTCCTGACACAGAAAGTGTCACCGCAGAGAGCGATACCTCACTGACCCACCCCAACGAAGGAGCTCCGATGCACGAACCGCTATCAGCCGTGCTGGACGCACCTGGAGGCCTCGATGACCTCAACGAGCCGGTCGTTCGCGGCCGGGGCACGACCCGGAGCAAGACCGTCAGCTGGCATGACCCGGTGGCGCTGGCAGCCGCCGGCGCGACGCTGCCGGGCCGCGAGGTCCTGCAGGCAATCCTCGAGGGCCGGCTCCAGCCCCCGCCGATGGCCGCGCTGATCGGTGCTGAGCTGATGTCGGTCGGCGAAGGCGAGGCCGTATTTCGCTGCACCCCCGACGAATCGACGTACAACCCCCTCGGCATCGTCCACGGCGGGCTGCTGTGCACGCTGCTCGACACCGCCGCGGGCTGCGCCGTGCACAGCCTGCTCCCCGCCGGTACCGGCTTCTCCTCGATCGAGCTGAAGGTCAGCTTCCTTGCGCCGCTCCAGGCGGGCGACCGGATCGAGATCCGCGGGCGCGTCCTACGGATCGGCGGTCGGGTCGCGTTTGCCGAAGCCCACGCCCGCGATCAGCGCGGCCAGCTCGTCGGCCAGGCCACGACCACGCTAGCGATCACCCGTCCCTGACCCACCACAGAACAAACGAAAGGCCACATCATGTCCACAACCAAACCAGCCGGAACGCCAATCGAGGGAGCCACCGCCCTCGTCACTGGCGGCAACCGCGGCTTCGGCCGCGCGATCGTCGACGAACTGCTCGACCGAGGAGCGGCAAAGGTATACGCGACCTCGCGCTCACCGCACACGCCACCGGACAAGCACGTCATTCCACTCGTGCTCGACGTCACCAACGACGACTCCGTAGCCGCAGCGGCGCAGGCCGCAAGCGACGTATCGATCGTCGTCAACAACGCCGGCATCAGTCTCAACACGCCGCTGCTCGACGCCCCGCTCGCGGACATCCGCGCCGAACTCGAGACCAACCTGTTCGGACTCATCCGCGTCGCACGCGCATTCTCACCAGTCCTCGCCCGCCACCCCTCCAGCTCGCTCGTCAACGTCCTGTCAGTCCTCTCATGGCTCGCGTACGGCAAGGGCTACGAGATCTCCAAAGCAGCCGCATGGTCCGCGACCAACTCGCTGCGCGTGCGACTCCACGACCAGGGCACAGTCGTGACAGCCCTCCACGTCGCCTTCATGGACACCGACATGACCGCCCACCTCGACGTCCCCAAAGCAGACCCACGCGACATCGCCAGGCAAACCGCAGACGCGATCGCCACCGGGGAATACGAGGTCCTGGCCGACCAAACCACCCGCACCGTCAAATCGCACCTATCGGACGACCTCACCAACCTCTACCAGCAGCTCGCCGCCGCATGAACCGATCACAGGACCGGCCCCAAGTCGCCCCACCACCAGCTGGGAGACGCATCTGATCGCCGCCGGCGCCAACACCGATGACGTGGCCGCGATCGCGGGCCACTCGATCAACGTCCAGGCCGAGCACTACCGGCAGGCGCTCCACCGGTCATCCGAGCTCATCAGGGCGGCGATCGGTTGAGCTCCCAATGCGACCTCGATGCGACCTGGATGCGACCGTAATCTCCGCCGCGTACGCAGGACGCATTTCGTCGCATGTTCGACATCCGTCGAACAACCTCCAGAATCCTGGGTTTGCAGGGAATTCCTGCGAGGTCATGCGAGGCGATGAAAGCGGACGACGGGTCTCGAACCCGCGACCTTCGGCTTGGAGCCTCTGAGGTTCCACGACCTTAGGCACACCTACGGCTCACTTCTTGCCGCCGGCGGGATCGATCTGCCTAGCGTCAAGTCGGCCATGGGCCACGCCCGGATCTCGACCACCGAGCGCTACCTTCACGCCCGCCCGGCGAGCGAACTCGCGGGCCGCTTCACCCGCGCGCTTGCTGCGTCTCCTCTCGCCGCTGTCGCGTGAGTGACGAGCTCTTCGCCCGGACGACCGATCCGGATGGCCGCGAGGTTGTTCTGGACGCCCGCACCCGCCGGCATCTGAGGATCCGCCGGCCACAACTGGTCGACCACATCGACACGATCATCGATGTCGTGAACGTCCCCGATTACCGCGAGGACGATGAGGAGCCGGGTCGTGAGCGCTTCTACCGCCAGGATCTCGATCCCAGGCGTTGGCTGAGGGTGGTCGTAGACTTCACCGAGAGGCCGGCGCTCGTCGTGACCGCGTTCATCCAGTGGAAAGACCCTCGTCCTCCAAGATGACGACCATTTCCGACATAACGTTCGACCAGCACGAGTACGACGATCGTGGCGACGTGCTCTACCTGAGCATCGGTGATCCGCAGGTGCCCGCCGAGACACTTCCAACGCCGGAGGGCCACGCCGTGGACTTCGACGGCGACGGCAACGTGATCGGGATGGTCCTAGTCAACGTTCGTTGGCTGATGGAGCGTGACGGCGAGCTCCGAATCACGTGGCCTGACGGCCACGTGAGCCACGACGATCCTGCTTCGGTGCTCGCTCGAGCCGCCTAATCCGGCGACACCTCAGCCGGCGAGCAGCTCCTCGAGCCGCGGACGTAGGAATCGCCAAGTACGACCAAGCTGTCGGGCCGGGAGCACGCCCTTCCGCGCTAGCTCGTACACGGTCGACGTCGGCATCCGCAGTAGGTCAGCCACCTCGCGCGCAGTCATCACCTCGTCGCGCGTGAGTATTGCCGCGGCTTGAGCCGCGGAAGCCAGTTCGGCTGGGTCCAGCACCGCTGCTCCGCCGGTCCCACCGCCGGCACGTGCACACCAGCACGACGGCGAGCGTGCACGGCAACTCGCCGGTGCCGTGCACGCGGGTGAGCAGCTCGACCGCCTCGGCGTGCCGGGTGCTGCGCCCCCAACCGCCCGGATTGCCGAGCAGCAGCCGACACAGCTCATCGGCGTTCCTGACGGCAACGAGCTCGTCGATCTTGTCCTCGCTGATCCTCAGCACCGATCGGCAGCGTAGGCGCGCCGGCGGACATCGAGCCACGGGACCCGTCAGGACGCGGGGATAGATTGCGCTTCGCGATGCCGGACACGGTGACGATCGATCATGCGCTCGACGCGTTCCTGCGTGACCAGCGCGCGCGGCTGTCCGATCGGACGTATCGCAACTACGAGGACGTGATCCGGCTGCTGCGCGACAGCCTGAACCGCTACGCGTATTCGTCGCTGGACGCCAGGGATGCCAAGCGGTGGCAGAAGGCGTTCGACGCCGGGGACGAGGACGCGTTCTGCAAGCTGTTCGGACCACAGGAGATCCCGCCGCACCTCGGCGAGTTCCTCGGCTATTTCATGGTCCGCAAGGTGAGCGCCGGCCAGGAGCTGCTCAAGGCCGCGGGGACGGTCACCGGCAAGCTCGCACGCTGGCTTGAGCAGCACGACCACATCGGAACTGACGCGGCCGAGATCGCCGTCGACCGCGCGCGCGACAGCGCACGCGAGCTCCCCGCGGCAGACCGTCTCACCGACCTGCTCGTCGAGGTCGCGATGAAGGCGCCGGACATCGACGTCGACGATGTCAGCGACGAGGACTGGGTCGAGGATCAGCTGATGATCGACCAGATCGAGCCTGGGAAGATCTGGTTCGAGGGCGGTATCGGCCCGATCCAGGTCCCCAAGCGCGCGAGCGAGCTCGCTCAGCCCGGCTGGATGGTGTTCATCGTCGCCGCGCGCCGTGCAGGCCGGTGGCATCTGCTCGAGGTCGGCTCCGTCTACCCATAGCCGACCCGCGCGCCCTCGATCTTCACAGACCTTCCCAGGAACGCCCAACCGTGGGGCAGGCGCCCGGTCTCAGACGAGCCGGACGGTCCGCGCGGGCGGCTTGGCCCGGGGTAGGCTGCGCCGCTGGGGTAGCGATCAATTGGACGCTGCATGAAGCCTGAGCATGACGAGCGGTTTCGGCGGATCGCCGATGACTACCTTGACCGTCCCGGCGGCGACTATGCGGAGCTGTTGGCCCGCGGACAGGTCAGCTCCCCTGACGGTGTTGACCCGGAAAAGTGGCGAGCGGAGATCCGCTCCAAAGCGCGCGCGGACAAGATCCGGGTGATGACAATCCGCTCCGGGGACCGGGCGATCGCGGTGCGACGGCTCAGCATCCCCAAGGACCAGGAGCTCGCCGTGCTGTCCGCGACGATGCAGCGCGGCGAACTGCTCCACGGCGTCGCTGAGCGAGCGCGGCAGCTCGGGCACGAGATCGTGCGGTGGGTCGCGCACGACCAGGAGAGCATCGCGATGTGCCCCCGCTGCCAGGCCCGGCTGTATGTCCGGCTTGACGCGGTCCCGCCGGTGGTGGACGGTGAGGCGCTCGATCACGTCTGCCCGGGCTGACCGGGGTGCCCAAAGCTCTCCAGAAAACGGCCGGTAGCGGCCGGGCCGGGTACCGGCCGGCGCGACGCGATCGATCGCCGTCGGCTCGACCTTCTGTCGGTGTGGACATGGCTAGGCCGCCCCGGCCAGGATGATCGCTCCGCGCGTAAGCAACAGCCAGCCGCCACTGTTCGTGCCGTGGCGTTGCGACAGCGCGGCCGGAGCAGGCGCGAGCGCCGAAGCAGTCGTGCCGCGCCCAGGCCGCGTACACTTCGAGGCGGGCGAAAACGCGAGGCAGGGGATTAGCGGGACCTCGGGGTCTCAGCAAGCAACCGTACCGGCCGTCTGTTCAATGTCGCCATCTCCGGGTCGTTCGGCTTGCCCCGTCCCCGGCTGTCGCTGCCCCTCGCGAAGCGATCGTCTCACGCCGCCAGATCCTGGCGCTGCTGGATGTCGTCCCAAGCGGCAGCGAGGGTTAGCCGAGTCCCAGCAAGCACCCGCCAGGTCGTACTTCTGCTCGGCCAGGAAGGCGGGCGTCTCGTCACGTCGCTCGACGTCGCTGTCGAAGATCGTCCTAGGCGGCAGCGAGACCGGCGATGAACGCGACGCCTCGTCTCGGGGGATTGCGGAAGAGCCGGTGCTTGCCGGGGTCGGGCCGATTCAGCGGCCGGCAAGCGTCCTGCCGACTGCCGTTCGTGCTGTCGAAGCAGAAGTCATCAGGCTCCGTCACCTGAGCAGGATCACTGCCAGGCCGGCGCGCTGCTGCTCCTTGAGGGAGCGGGCGTCACGCAAGAGCGCCGGTCGTCGTCCTTCTCGACCGCGAGGTCGCCGTCGGCGTGGACGCTTCCATCTGCGGACGAGCGACAGTCAGCGCGTTTGCTGAGGATTGGTTTGAAGCTGAGCGAGCCGGCGGAGCGACCGCGGCCACGCCGCAGCACTGGTAGCGAGAGGTGCCGCGAGGAGGCATGGCCCGGTGACGCCTGAAGCGGTCTTGCCGGGGCCGCTGCTGCTTCGGTGGACGCGCGGGCGCGGCGGCCGGCGTGCCTGCGGTCGAATGCCTGTCGGCTAACTCGGAAGCAGCGGCCGAGTCGGTTCGGGCGCGCGTCTCGCGTCGTGACCGGGACCGTCGTTGGAGAGCGCATCAAGGCCCAAGGGACCTCTGTGCCGGCAGCACGGACGACCGTTCCTGCCGACACCATCTCACCATCGACTAATACTAATCCAAAAATCGGAGCTGGTCGCTCTTTGACCCGGACCCGATCGCTGGTGACGACCGCGGCACGGTGTTGGTGGAGTTGCCGTCGGCGACGATGCTCTCGGACGCGAACTTGACCTTGACCGTCTCGCCGGCCGCTGCTGACATGGCCGGCAACAGCCACGCGCTCAGAATGGCCGTCACGGCCACGTCAGGATCAATCGTCGCCCGTGCATCATTTCTTGATCGTCAACTTGCCGTAGGTGATTCGCGCGGCCCCCTTCGGCTGCTTCGTCGAGATCACGAGCGCGCCGATGAGCTTGCGGTGTTTGCGATGAAGGGATGCGACCTTTGCCCGCACGCGCTTGGGGAGTATCACCTGGATGTGGTCGATCTTGCCTGACTTGAAGCGGAACTTGTGGCTAAGGACACGGCCGCCCACCTTGAGCTTGAACCGGCCGGCGCAGACCTTTCCCTTCTTGGTCTTGCCCCTCGTGGCCACGCACCTCAGCGACACCATGACCTTGCCCTTCTTGATCGACACCGTCTTCGGGGCGGCCTGGATCGCGATGTAGGCGAGCGGCCCGGCCGGATTGCCCGGCGCGGACCCGGTCGGTGGAGTCGGGATCGCGGGGCCCGTCGGCGGGGCCGGCCAGGCGGCGAGCGCGGTGTAGGTGCTGGTGCCGCTCGGCGCCAACGTCCAGCCCGACTGGGTGCCGGCGTAAGGGGTGCCCACGTTGGTGCCGGTCAGGGGGAGCTCGGTCGGCGCGCCGCCGTTCTGTACCGTGACCACCTTGCCCTGGATGAAGCCGGTGATCTGCCCGGCGTTGGCCGTCGCCCAGCCGTTCTGCTCGCCTAGCAGGTTCGCGATCGCCTGCTCGGTCAGCTGCACGAACGGGGCGTCGGAGTTGAAGTACTCGTTGTACTGGTAGAGCAGCGGATCAAGCGCCTGATACAGCGTTCCGTCGCCCTTGGTGCACGGCGCCCCCGCGGTGCACGTCGCCGCTGGCACGTAGGTCGACGGCGGGAGAAGATCAGGCGATTCCTCGGACCCGGCGGGTGGCGTACCGATGATGTTCGTCTGGTGGACGTAGCTCGGCCGCGGATCGTTGGCCATCATCGTGCTGAACAGCCCCGAGACCACCTGGGTGATGACGTCGCGGAAGGTGCAGGTGGTGGGGCACGCGAACGAGCCAGCCGGATACAGCGTCTGATACTCGTCGAGCTCCTGGGCGTCCGTCCCGGCGTTGTAATAGATGTTGACCGGGTGACGCGGCACGACCCGCGCTGATCCCTCCAGGAAAGTCGAGCTCGTGGGATATTCGCTACCGACATAGCTGGCCCCGATGCCGAACTGGGTGTCGGGAGGGTTGGGGTAGGGCTTTGAGGCATCATCGCCAACGGCGGTGATCCCGACCGCCGCGAGCGCGGGGATGAACCATTGGTTCTGCTCCCATGGCGACTCGACCGCGTCCTCCGCCGAGGTCGAGGGCTCGGTCGTGGCCGTGCCGGCAGCGCCGGTGTCGGGATACGTCAGCTCCGGCTCGCCGCCGCCGGTGACATCCGAGGTCGACGCGGGATTGCCGGTGTTCGCGGAGGTGGGATCGAACGGTGTCGACACCGCGCCGTACGCGGACCCGGCGGCCGCCGGCAGCCGGATCCAGGCGAACCCGGTAGTCGCGTTCGGCGTGGCCGTATAGCCACGGTAGACCACATAGTCCGCGGCGTGACAGATCGCCTGCCACGAGATCGAGATCGTGTTCGTCGTCCCAGCCGTCACGTCGATCGGGGCTGTCACGGAAGCCGCCGACTGACCCGCGGTGGGCGAGTTCGTGAACTGGTCGGTGACCGCGTACTCGTACGTGCCGGCCGGCAGCGAGCCGCCCGTCGCACTCTGCGTCGTGAGGTCATCGTCGATCATCGGTGGATCGACCGTGGCCGGATTTCCCGGCACCAGGTCCGCGAACCCGGAGTGGTTGCCCGGTACGAACACCTGCCCGTCCTCGTATCCGAGCGACAGCGATGGGTCCGTGGTCTCGGCCAGACCAAGGCCTCCAGTACCGGCCGTGCCGCCGGTCGCCTCATGGGCCACGTTGGTGTTCTCGTTCAGCTCGGCTTCGATGTAATTCTGGGTCGCGCAACCCACGTCCATGTAGGGGGTGTCGTAGGTGTGGCTGATCCAGCCGAACGAGTCGGCGTAGGGCCTGCCTGCCCCAGCGTTGCCGGGCCCGCAGTTCGAGGAGCATGCGGCCTGGAACGCCGCCAGCAACGGATCGGTACCGCCGTTGTCCGCCTGGTAGGCGACGCTGCTGCCCATGTTGAACAGCTGGTCCATGCGGAAGTTGTGCGCCGCCTCCCACGTGGCGGCGGTCGCGACGTCGGACGGGTTCATGCGCATCGCGTCGGCGTCGCTGTAGTCGATCGAGTGCGTCGCCGTGTCCCACACATCGTCCGGGGTGAACGTGTCGTCGATGTCCATCTCGAGGTAGTTGCGCTGGTCGCCGAAGTAGGTGTTCCGCACCAGCCAGTCGAGCTCGCCATGGCGCAATAGCTCGCTCTGGAGGTAGTACTGGCTCTCGTTGAAGGTCTGGAACATCGTCTCGCGCCCGTCGGGCGCGGTGTAGACGCCCAGCAAGGAGCTCGCGCCCGGGCCGGAGATGAGCGTGTCGACGTTCGCGCCGGGCAGCGGCGCCGCCTGGTAGGCCCAGGTGGACTGAGTCGGGTCGACGGCGACATGATTGAGGTACGGGAAGACCCTCGCTCCGCTCGCGGTCAGCGTCAACGAGGTCGAGAGCGGCAGCTGCGCGCCGCCGACCGGGCTGGCCGAACCGAGGCCGTAGTCGCTGCTCGGAACGACATAGGCGGTGACCTGACGAACCAAAAAGTCGTGCTCGAACGTCTGTAGCCGGCTCCATTGAGCATCGGTCAAGCCCACGGTGCCGGAAACCGCGACGACCACGCCCTGGTAGTTCGCGACCTGGGTTCCGTTCGGGAGCGTCGACGAGAGCGCGGGCAGCGGAACGCTGCCGGGGCTTGCGCTGCTGGTAACCATCGATGTATACGGAACGCCCTCGCGCTGGAGCGTGTTAGCCCAATCCTGGTAGGCGATGCCAGCCGTTGCAGATGCCGGGATTCGCGACGCACGTCGCGTCGGCGAAGTTCGTGTCGGTTCCGTCGGTGATGAGCAGGATCCGCATTCCGATCCGCTGCGCGAGAGCCGCAGCCGATGCAACCGCGGGACCCGACCCGCTTCCGGAAAGGCCTAGGACTGCGACGAGGCAGCCCACGACGACGAGAATCCCAAACAGACGTCTCATACCAAGCTCGGCTTCATAGTTGAGAACCACGCAAATCACCAGCACCAGGCCCGAGGGCGCAACGTCAGATGCCGGTCCTAGGACCCCGACTGGAGTCCACCCGAGCACCAGTCTGTCTGCTCCCGCGACCGGTGCGTATGGGTTCCCTCGCCCCCTTACGTTCACCCGTGAACGCGCTCAACGACGAACAAGCCCAGCATGAAACACCGCAAGCCGCCGTCACCGCTCTCGCAACCCGTCAGCAGGGCGGGGAGACCGTGCGACCCCTGTCCGGACGGGGCGCATGGCCCCACGGACGCCGCGCCGCCGCAGGGCTGCTGCACTGCCGATCGTAGTGCGGCGCGGCAACGCCTGGTCCGCTTGCTCGCTCGGCTTTAAGCTGCTTCTCAGCAAACGCGCTGACTGTCGCTCGCCTGCAAATGGAGGCATCCACGCCCACGGCGGCGTCGCTGTCGAGTTGGACGACGACCGGCGGTCTCGCCCGACGTCGTCAGACTGCTGCCTCCGCCCGTGGAATCGACAGTCACTCGTCGGCGACGCCAGGACCTCTCCTGTGTGGAGATGCGGCGGACTTCCGGGTCATCGAGCGCGAGCAGAAGTCTCGCGCCTCGCGACGACAGCGCCGGTCGTCCTCCTCTGGGGAACTGCGGCGTCGCAAGCCGGCGGTCGTCTGTCAGCAGCCGCCGGTTGTGTGGAGCACACAGTTCCTTGATCGCCAGCGGTCACGGCGTCACGGTCGACCCGACTACCGCGATCGTGGCGAAGCAGCAGTGACCGCACCTCGACCGCGGGGTGCTGAGGTTCGTCCACGGGAGCGGTCGGCGTTAGCTGGAATCCAGCTAGCACCGGCTCCTCCTTGCGCGGAAGAGCAGGGCTTCCGACCGGTCAGTTATCGCGCTGTGGCAGCCGCCGAGGCGGCTGGTCTCGCAAGCGGCGAGGAGGAGGGAAGACGGCCCAGTAATGGTCGAGACCTCATAGGTCATCCTGGTGTTTGCCTCGACCGCCGCCGGGGAGGGCCAAGAGACCTTGCCCCGTGTGGAGGGCCAAAAGCAGACTGGCCTCTCCCGGCGGTGGTGAGGTGCTACGCCGGGGTTGACTGGGCGGGGGACAAGCACGACGTGTTGGTGTGCGACGAGGCCGGCGGGGAGTTGCTGGCGGCCACGTTCGCGCATGACGAGAAGGGGCTGCGGGCGCTGTGCCGCGCGCTGCTGCGGCTGAAGGTGGAGGTGGTCGCGATCGAGCGGCCGGATGGGCTGTTGGTCGAGCGGCTGTTGGACGCGGGGCTGCGGGTGCTGCCCATGCATCCCAAGCAGGTCGCGGCGTCCCGGGCGCGGTTTCGTGCCGCGGGGGGCAAATCTGACCGGTTCGATGCGTTCGTGCTGTGCGAGCTTGCGCGCACTGACAATCATCGCTTCCGGGTGCTCGAGCCCGATTGCGATCAGACCACGGGTTGAGCGGTTTCCCGCTCAACCTGGGCCGGGTTTGCGCGCTACCAGCCGCTCGACGAGCCCGAGCTTGGAGCGTTCGAGCAACTCGATCGAGAAGCCCTCGGCCTGAACCTGCTCGAGCGGCTCGCGCAGCCGGCCGAGATCCTGCCGGATGACCCGCGGGCGATCGGCCGATATGCAAGGGGGTCACTTCGCTTGAGTCCTTCCCTTGGTCATCTCCTCCGGAAGCGTGCGCCCGGAGCTAGTGAAGAGGCGCGTGCAGCCCTGCGGAACGTGGTGGTGGACGCAGTGGCCTTCGGCTACCTCGCAGCGGTTGATGCCGGGGGGGCGCACATCAATGCTGCCGAGGATCGCAGCGATTTCGCCGACGACCTGCGGCTCCGCAGAGCGTCGCACCGCGACTTATCCGTAAACGCTCGAGTCGCCCGCTCAACTCTCCGTGATCAACGTGCGCGACCAGAGCCGCTGCGTGACCCTGACGCTACTGGGCGCAGACGCGAAGCGGCTGCGCGAGCCTCCTGGTCGCCGTCGGGGGCCCGTACACGATCCGCGACATCACGGTGGACACCGCCGACTCCTCGGACTGGCCACGGCTGCGGAGGCGGTGGACGCGCTGCCGGGCGCGCGGGTGCTCGACGCCACCGACCGGACCCTGCAGCTGCACCTCGGCGGCAAGATCGAGATTCGCAACAAGAAGCCGCTGAAGACCCGCGATGACCTGTCGATGGCGTACACGCCCGGCGTGGCGCGCGTGTGCGAGGTGATCCACGCCGACCCGGACAAGGCCTTCCAGTACACGATCAGGCGCAGCTCGGTCGCCGTCGTGTCCGACGGGACCGCCGTGCTCGGTCTCGGCGACATCGGCCCGAGGGCGGCCATGCCGGTGATGGAGGGCAAGGCGATGCTGTTCAAGGAGTTCGCCGGCGTGGACGCCTTCCCGATCTGTCTGGACACGCGCGACCCCGACGAGATCGTCGAGGTGGTCCACGCGATCGGCCCCGGGTTCGGGGGCGTCAACCTCGAGGACATCTCCGCCCCGCGGTGCTTCGAGATCGAAGACCGCCTGATCGACCTGCTGGACATCCCCGTGTTCCACGACGATCAGCACGGGACGGCCGTCGTCGTGCTGGCCGCATTGTTGAACGCGCTGAAGCTGACGGGGCGGTGGATCGAGGACCTGCGGACCGTGATCGTGGGCCTGGGCGCGGCCGGTGTCGCGGTGACGCGGATCCTGGTCGAGGCCGGGGCGAGCCACGTCGTGGGCGTCGATCTGCTCGGGGCGCTGAGCATCGACCGGCCGGGCTACCTGGACGGGTCCATGCACCCGGTGGTGCGCGCGCTGGCCGAGGTCACGAACCCCGAGCGGCGGTCCGGTGGGCTGTTGGAGGTCCTGGAGGGCGCGGACCTGTTCATCGGCGTGTCCGGCCCCGGGGTCCTGGACGCTTCCGGCCTGGCCCGCATGAACCCCGACCCGATCGTGTTCGCCATGGCCAACCCGGTTCCCGAGATCTCCCCCGAGGAGGCGGCTCCCTATGCCCGGATCGTGGCCACCGGGCGGTCCGACTACCCGAACCAGATCAACAACGTCCTGTGCTTCCCGGGCCTGTTCCGGGGCGCCCTCGACGTGCTGGCCACCCGGATCACCGAGGCCATGAAGACCGCCGCCGCCGAGGCGATCGCCTCGATCGTCGGCGACAACGAGCTGCGCGAGGACTACATCATCCCCTCGGTGTTCAACCGCGACGTGGCCCCGGCGGTGGCCGCCGCCGTCGCCTCGCAGGCCCGGGAGAGCGGGGTCGGGGGTGGCCGGGTTCGAGGTCGGGTTCGGGCAGACGGAGGAGTTCGGGGTGGTGCCGGGGAGGTAGGGTTGGGGAGGCGCAGCCGCGCCTACGAAGCCGGCCCCCGCCCGCGGCGTCGAGGCAGCCATCCCTCGGTCTTCCATGCGGACCCGGGTCGGCCGGGCAGCAGCAGCACGATCACCAGACCGACGAGCGTCAGCAGCAGGCCGAACATCAGCCCGACCTTCTCGCCGTACCCCTTGCGAGCCGACACCCAGGACGCCCCGGCCGCGGACAGCAGCCACAGGAACAGGAGGTACAGGGCCTTCGGCCCGATGTTCGCGAGGATCATCATCCGCGCGGATCCGTTCGTTCCAGATGGCTCGTCATGTGCCCAGGTACGCCCTCTGCACATCCGGGTTGTCGCGGAGCTGAGCCGAGTCGTCCGCCAGGGCCACCCGGCCGGTCTCCAGCACGTAACCGCGCGTGGCGATGTCAAGCGCATAGTTGGCGTTCTGCTCGACCAGCAGGATCGAGATCCCCTGGCGGTTGATCTCCTTGATCGTCTCGTAGATCCGCTGCACGAGCACAGGGGCGATGCCCATCGAAGGCTCGTCGAGCATCAGGAGCTTGGGCCGGGCCATCAGCGCTCGTCCGATGGCGAGCATCTGCTGCTCGCCGCCCGACATCGTTCCCGCCTTCTGGCGCTCGCGCTCCTTGAGCCGCGGAAACAGGTCGTAGACACGCTCGAGGTCCTCCGAGACCTCGGCTCCACTGCGAAGGTAGGCGCCGAGGTCGAGGTTCTCGCGTACGCTCATCCGCGCAAAGCAGTGGCGGCCTTCTGGACAGAGGGCCATGCCGAGACCGACGACTTCGTGGGCCGGGAGGCGCGTAATGTCCTCGCCCTGGAAGCGGACCGTCCCGGAGCTGGCAGGGGTGAGCCCAGAGATCGACCTCAGTGTCGTCGACTTGCCGGCCCCGTTGGATCCGATCATCGTCACCACCTCGCCCTCCTCGACCTCGAGCGAGACGCCCTTCAGGGCTTCGATCGCGCCGTAGTGGGTATGAATGTCCGAGACCTCGAGCAGGGCCATTACTTCTGCGTCCCCAGGTAGGCCTCGATCACGCTCGCGTCGTTGCGCACGTCTGCCGGCACGCCCTCGGCGATCTTCACGCCGTGGTTCAGCACGGTGATCCGCTCGGAGACGCCCATCACGACCTTCATGTCGTGCTCGATCAGCAGGAGCGTCAGCTCAAGTTCATCCCGCATCTTGCGCATGAAGTCGGTCAGCGACGCGGACTCATGCGGGTTCATCCCGGCCGTCGGCTCGTCGAGCAGCAGCACCTTCGGCTCCGATGCGAGCGCGCGCGCGATCTCGACCCGGCGCTGATCGCCGTAGGACAGCTGCGCGCCAAGCTGGTCGAACGCGCTGGCGGCCACGCCCACGTAGGCGAGCAGCTCTCGCGCGCGCTCGCGCACGGCTCGCTCCTCCTTCCTGACCCGGGGCGTGCGCACAATCGAGCCGAACAGGCCTGCCCGCATCCGGGTGTGGCGCCCGATCATCACGTTCTCGACCGCGCTCATCGCGCCGAACAGGCGCAGGTTCTGGAACGTCCGCGCGACGCCGAGCGCCGTGATCTGATCGGGCCGTTTGCGGCTGATGTTCCGTTCGCCCAACAACACTGCCCCTGAGGTGGGCTTGTAGAGCCCCGTGAACATGTTGAACAGCGTCGTCTTGCCGGCGCCATTGGGTCCGATCAAGGACACGATCGAGTTCAGCGGCACGTCGAAGGTCACGTCGTCGACGGCCACGAGACCGCCGAACTCCTTCGTCACGTGGTCGGCCTGCATCGCCGCGGTCGTGCTCAGAACCGGTGGCTCGGTCGTCGTCATTCATCCAACCCCGTGGTCTCGTAGGCCGACGGCTCCGCGAGCTCGATGTCGGTCGCCGCGATGGTCGCGGTCAGCTCCAGCTTGCGTCTTCGCTCGGGTATCAGGCCCTGCGGACGCAGCAGCATCACCAGCACGAGCAGGAACCCGTAGATCCCGAACTCGATCGTGGTCAGCTGGAAGTTGAGTCCGAACGTGCTCGGCAGGCTGTTGAACACATCCGGGATCAGGTAGTAGTTGATGTAGCCGAGCAGCATGCCCCCGACGACCGCTCCCCAGACCGATCCGAGGCCTCCGATGATCACCATCGAGAGGATGAACACGGAGAAGCCGAACTGGAAGTCACTGCCGCTCACCACCGTGTGGAAGGCACCGAGGAACGCTCCCGACATGCCTCCGAAGGCGGCTCCGATCGAATACGCCGACAGCTTCGTCCTCACCGACGGAATCCCCATCGACACCGCCGCGACCTCGTCCTCGCGTAACGCGATCCAGGCGCGGCCGAGCCGCGAGTCGCGCAGGCGCAGGCTGCAGAACAGGACGAACAACAGGATCCCGAAGATCAGCCAGTACCAGGGCCTGAGGTCAAGCTCGCTGAAAGAGCCGACCCCCGGAAGCCACGGCGGATCGATCGCGCTGATCCCGAAGTTGCCGGCGGTCAGGGACATGCCACCGCCGACGTGGATGTCCTGGCCGTTGACGGCGACCACGCCGATGATCTCCCCGAACGCGAGGGTCACGATCGCGATGTAGTCGCCGCGCAGTCGCAGCGTCGGCAGGCCGATGATCATCCCGGCGACCGCACAGATCGCAGCGGCGATGATCAGGACCAGGATGATGTTGAGGTGGATGCCGGGCAGCGAGCCGGCGAACTTCGAGACGAATATGTGCAGGTTCGCCTTGAAGAAGAAGTCCGACCCGAGCCAACCGGCCGTGTAGGCGCCAAGCGCGTAGAACGCGACGTAGCCGAGGTCGAGCAGCCCGGCGAAGCCGACGACGATGTTGAGCCCCAGCGCCATAACGGCGTACGCCAGGGACAGGACAGTCGCATTCAGGAAGTCGCTCGTCTGCCCGAAGAAGCCCGTCTGCTGGGTGAACAGCAGCGGCAGGAGGACCCCGATCAAGATCAGTCCGCCCGCCAGAGCGCGACTCCACCAGGGCGGCAGGAACCGCTGAACCGAGTCGCGCCACTCCTTCAGCTGCGCGCGCAGCTCGGCGAATCCCGGATCGGTTGCGCCGTCGCCGCTCATCTCGGTTGCCTCGCCCCGCTCATCCGGCTTCCCTCGTCTCCTCGCCGAGGAGGCCGCGCGGGCGCAGCACCATGATCACGATCAGGTAGCCAAACACGACCGCCGGGGTCCACTGCGGACCAAGGTGCGAGTCCGACAGCGACTGGATCACGCCGATGATCAGTCCGCCCAGCACGGCGCCGTTGACGTTGCCGATCCCCCCCATCACCGCGGCCGTGAACGCGATCAGCCCGGCCTCGAACCCCTGGAAGTACCAGATGTTCGTCTCGTACAGCGCGTAGACGAGCCCGGCGGCGCCGGCGAGCATGCCACCAATTAAGAACGTCATCGAGATCGTGCGGTTGACGTCGATGCCCATCAGGCGGGCGGCTTCGGGATCCTGCGCGGTCGCGCGCATCGCGCGGCCGCCGCGGGTGTGGCTGATGAACCAGGTCGTCGCGAACACGAGCGGGATCATCACCGCGAAGGCGAGGATGTAGCTGCGCACGATCGGCACCCCCGAGAGCTTGAACACCGTCTGCTGCGAGTGGATCAGATCGTTGACGCTCTGCGGTGCGCCCCCGCGCCACAAGAGGCCGACGTTCTGGAGGATGAACGAGAAGCCGACCGCGGTGATCAGCGCCGCGAGCTTCGGGGCGGCTCGGAGCGGGCGGTATCCGACGCGTTCGATCAGCACGTTGAGCGAGCCGCAAACGCACATCGAGAGGATCAGGGTCACGAGCAACCCCCCGATCAGCCCCAGCGGTCCCGTCGCGAGTCCAAGCCCGAGCGTCCCCCACAGGCCGACCGACGTGAACGAGCCGATCATGAACACGTCGCCGTGGGCGAAGTTGATCAGCTCGATGATCCCGTAGACGAGCGTGTAGCCGATCGCGATCAGCGCCCAGATCGCGCCGTTGGAGAGGCCGAGCGCGAAGTTGAAGCCCAGTCTCGAGAGATCGTGATGGATCACGGCGTGACCCGCGACGAACCCCGACTGGTAGCCCGCGACGAGATCGTGGACGCCGTAATAGACCGGGAGGGCCGCGAGCGCAACGATCAGGCCCCAGCGCCCCACGTACCGGCGGATCGCCGCCAGCGGGCGCACCGCCGCCGCCGGCATGCGTGGCAAGATCGTTCTGGCTTCCACGGTCCGTGCGGATCCTATTCTGCCTCTTGCCTCGGTTGGGAGGGCGCCGATGCGCCCTCCCACCAAGGCTTACTCCAAACGACTACTACTACTACAGGACGTGAGTCGGTGTCAGCGTCTTGTAGAACGTGACATTGCCGGCCGAGTCGACCTTGTACAGCCCATACGACGTCAACGTCGTGTCGCCATTCGCATTGAACGAGAAGGTGCCGAGTGGCGAGCTGTAATTCTTGGTCGCGAACAGCGCCTTGAGCACGTCGGACTTGGAGTTGCCGTTCGCGCCCAGGCTCGCGATCGTATGGAGCACGAGCTGCATGTCTGCATAGCCGTAGATCGCGTACGGGTCGGGACTCGAGACCCCGTAGGCGGCCTTGTAGGCGGACAGGAACTGCTGGCCGCCCGGGTACGCGGTGAGGTTCTGGGTCGCGACCGTGCACTCGATCAACGGGTCGATGTCTGCCGGCACACCGCCCATCTTGGCGTTCGTCCACCCGGAGGTGCACACGCCGTCGGGCCCGAAGATCTTCGCAGTCGGAATCGCCGCGTGCACGTCCTTGACGATCTGCACTCCGCCGTTGGCGGTCACGCCGCCGAAGAAGAAGCAGTCCGCTCCCTGGCCTTTGATCGTCGCCGCGTATGCGGTGTAGTTCGGGGCCGTCGGGTCGATTCCGGTGTTGCTTACGACGTTGACCCCATAGGACCCCTTCGACGCCTCAATCACCTGCGCGATCCCGGCGCCGTACGGCGTCTTGTCGTTCGCCTCGGCGACCCGGGTGCAGCCGGCCGCCTTCATCGCCTCGAGATCCGCCGCGCCCTGGATCGCGTCGTTCGGCACGATCCGCAGGTAGTTGCGAGTCCCGGTCGGGTAATACTTCTGCGGCTCTCCCGCTGCGCTGACGCCCTTCACGGCCTCGGTCAGGCCGACGTACGTGTTCGCCGGGCTGACCATCGGCACTCCCGCCTGGTTCAGGATCGGGATCGCGACCTCCGCGCAACCCGAGTTGAACGTCCCGAGATAGACGATCGCCTTCGGGTCGGTCGCCGCTTGGCGAGCGTCAGAGGCGCACAGGCCGAGGTCGTAGTTGCCGGTGGACGCGCTGGCGTCGTTGAGCGAGATGTACTTGACCGTAAACGGCCCAGCCTTGCCGCCGGCCTGGGACAGGGCGAGCTTCATCCCGTTGACCGTCGGGATCGTCTGGGCGGTCGACGCGCCGAGCAGCGGCATGTCCGAGTAGATGTCG
This sequence comes from uncultured Solirubrobacterales bacterium, assembly GCA_963701945.1. Classification (GTDB taxonomy): domain Bacteria; phylum Actinomycetota; class Thermoleophilia; order Solirubrobacterales; family Solirubrobacteraceae; genus Palsa-465. The sequence continues at coordinate 273,545 of CAVPBV010000015.1, forward strand.
ATCGTCTTCGAACTGCTGCTGGACGCCGTGCTGGAGCTGCTGCTGCTGCTGCTGCTGCTGCTTCCACAGGCGGCCAACACGATCGCCGCTGCGCCCGCGAGCAGACACCCGATGATTGTTTCACTTGTGCACCTCATAGGCAGGCCTCCTTTTGCCCCCGGGGTCCGGTACGGAGCCCGGTAAACGCGCAGGCTAACGCCGCAGACGGTCGGATCAACCCCTGCCACGGCGCCCTAACGGAACGTCAACCGAGGCCGCGATCGGGCCGGTCGGGTCACCCGGTCGCGGGTCGCCGGTCGCCGGTCACCCGGTCCCGGCCAGCGGCGACAGCCTCACCCCAAACGAGTAGTCCTTCATGGGCTCCTGCGCCCGCTCGTCTACGAGACGACCAACTTTCCGGGGCAGCTCACCAGGCCAACCCACCGCTGAGCAGGGAAAAACGCCACGCCAAGACCCTGCCCCGGATAACCAGCAACCCCGGATAAATGCGGGTCTGTGCTCTTCGCGGTCGACGTGCTCGCCGCCAACACGAAGCAGGACTGCCCGCGACGCGTCCAGTCGTTCGGATCGCGGCGAGTGACTCGGTCGGCAGGCTGCCCCTTCACGCCTGCAGGGGTCACGCGGACATGGCGACGGCTTCGCTCGGCGACCAGGAGCTGCCACGGAGCGGCAGCGGCGTGTGCCCCCACGCGAAAAGGGGGCGCCGCGAGATCTGCGATGACTTGTGCCTTCGTTCATTCCGCTCCTTCGGCTTCCTCGGGGAACTGCCAATCCCGGCACCGTCGCACATGCGATGGCTGCCGGTGGGGGCTGCTGCACGGACATTCGGGCGGTGTTCGGGGCTCGAGATCCCGTCGAGAGTCACGAGGTCCGCCTAGCAAGTCGAGTTCGATGTCGCTTCGATCTCGGCTGTTCCTGGGATGATGCTTCCGACCTGGACGATCGCTGTCGCTCGGGCATACGCCCGCCCGGTCGCGCGCTTGAGCGCCGTGCTCTTCCAGACGGCGCAGCTAGGCGTGTTCACAAGTTGCTTGGCGTCACCCGGGAGGTACGGATGGCTGACGAGGAACAGCAAGTCGCGGGCCGTTAGCGGTGGGGTCGTGCTGCCCTGAACGGCAAACGCGGTAACGCACCCTCCCGCGGTCGCGGTTACCGCGTAAAAGGCTGTACCGGGGCTTGGTCCCGCTGGACCTGTCGAGTTGTTGTTGTTGGGGTCGAAATCACTCACTCGAGCGCCCAAGCCACCGTATCCAAGAGCGCGAACACACAACGAGGCTGGCGTGGAAGCCGATGATGTGACCGGTGTCGATCGAGCCGCCAGTGGCCCTGCCGTCAATGGTGCTGATAATGAGCTGCTACGGCGTCCGCCCGACCTGAGGCTCGTGACCAATAGCGCTGCAGCTGTGGCGGCGATCGCGATCGCCAACGCAAGGTACCTCCAGCCGATACGGCGACTTTCGTCGTTGACGATCAGATGCACCTCGACCGACACGTCCTGCTTGTGGTCCGAGGAAGCGACAACGAAGCGGTCCGACTCGCGCTTCATTTGGCCGACAGCCTATCGCCGAAAGCATCCGTCCGCGAGCAGTGACGCCGGCCGCTCGCGGCGGTCGGGACTCGAGCCGCCGATCGACAGCCACCCAGCGCGAGCCTACTTTCCGTCGTCGCTCCCAATCTAAGAAGCCAGGACGATCAGCCTTCCGCTTTTGACAAGACGAGCGGCCACTCGGGGGAACCGCCGCGTCGCCGGGTTGGCGTGGACGCGTCAGCCCGGTCATCGACTACGCCGCTGCTCAGCAACAAAAGGGGCTGTCCGGCCGCGGCTGATAGGCCCGCGGAGGACGACCGGTGTCGGACACACGCGGCCACGAAGCCGTACCGGCCACCCATGCCCGCGCGAGCACGAATGCGGGTCTTGACCCGCGCGTCGCGGCGCACCTGCTCGTCGCCGATTGGGCGAGCGGCCGCAGAGCCGGCGGCCAAGTGCCGTGAGCGGTCGAATCGAGGGCCCTGCTCTTCCGCGCAAGGAGGAGCCGGTGCTAGCTGGATTCCAGCTAACGCCGACCGCTCCCGTGGACGAACCTCAGCACCCCGCGGTCGAGGTGCGGTCACTGCTGCTTCGCCACGGTTGCGGTCGTCGCGTTGACCCCGTCGCCGTGACCGCCCGCGCTCGCCGAACTGTGTGCTCCGTACAACCCGCGGCCGCTGACCGACGACCGGCGGCTCGCGGCGCTCCAGTTCCCCAACGGACGACGACCGGCGCTCTTGCGTGACGCCCGCTCCCTCAAGGAGCAGCAGCGCGCCGGGCTGGCAGTGATCCTGCTCAGGTGACGGAGCCTGATGACTTCTGCTTCGACAGCACGAACGGCAGTCGGCAGGACGCTTGCCGGCCGCTGAATCGGCCGGACCCGGGCAAGCACCGGCTCTTCCGCAATCCCGGGAGACGAGGCGTCGCGTTCATCGCCGGGGTCGCTGCCGCCTAGGACGATCTGGGGAAGTCTCGCTGTCGACCCTGAGCGACCGAGCCGAGACCGCCGCAGCTCGTCCCAAGCATCAGCGAGGGTTAGCCGAATCAGAGCAAGCACCCACCAGGTCGTACTTCTGCTCGCCCGGGAAGGCGGGCGTCTCGTCACGTCGCTCGACGTCGCTGTCGAAGATCGTCCAACGCGGCAACGGCGACGCCGACCAGCCCACGCCCGCAATGCCTTGCAAAGCGGAGTGGCGCCGGCTCGGTGGGACCCGTCGACCGATGCAATCCAGGCTGAGATTGCGGGCCTGTGCGGATCCGGGTTGGCGCGGGGCGTAACCTTTAGATGAAGAGAGGAGCGAGAGCGGATGGCGCGCTCAGAGACCGACACGGCGTTGATGTCTGCCGGTGGTGGTGATGGCGGATCACAAGAGGACGTAGAGCGGCTGGTCCTGCGCGACGGGTCGAGCGTCGTGGTCCGGTTGCTGGCTACTGGCGATGAGGCTGGGATCGCCAGCTGGTTCACGAGCTGCTTCGGTGGGCTCGGTGCCGAGACGCTGTACGCGCGGTTGTTCGTGTTGCTCAAGTGGCTCGATCGTTTCAGGGGGCCGGCGCTGGCGGGTGTGGACCGGTTCGTTCCCGATGCGCTCGCGGCGTTCGCCCCTGATGGGGTGACGGTGGGGATCGCGCGCGTTCTGCCCGTTAGCAAGTCCGCGAGCGCCGAGATCACGGTTGCGGTGGCGGACGCTTGGCAGGGTCGGGGCATTGCGACCGCGCTGCTGGAACGGGTCGCGGCGAGAGCGCGGTCGGTCGACGTCAAGCAACTAACCGCGAGTTGTCCTGCTAGCAGCGACAAGTTCATTCGCCTGCTCAGCCGGCTCGGGCCGACGACGGTAGTGCCGTCGAGCGTCGGCCTAGTGAACGTGCGGATCGATCTTGGCAGTGCGCTGTGCTCCAGGCCGGTGAGCGCCGGGCGGCGTGCTTGAGCGACGGAGCGGCGATGTCGGACGAAGCCTGGCCAAGCCTCGACCAGGGTGGGCTGTGTTTCTGACTCTTGGCTTCTTCTAGCTCTAGCGTCGCGAGGTGTGTGCCCATGCCGCGGGCGGGTGGTGCGGTCGCCGGGTCGCTCGCGCGGTCGCGACGCCGGGGCGTTGCTCGGAGCGAGCGACGTCGAGGGGGTGCGCCTCGGGCGTCCGGGGTTGACGGCACCTCGGACGCACGTCCTGATTCATAGGGGCCGCGGGATCAAGGTCAATCCGGAACTGTCGATCAGAACACGCGGATGATTCTCTTGAAGGCACACTCGCGTGGAGATCGGGCCGGGGTCCGGCGCGATCACCAGGTCTTGACGCGCTCGGTTGGTTGCGGACGCTCGATCCGCAGGCGCATGTCGAGCACAACGCAGCCGTTGGTCATGCACCGGACGGGGTTCAGGTCGGCCTCGACGATCTGCGGGGTTTCCCGGAGCAGCAGCGCGAAGCGCAGCACGAGCTCGCGCAGCGCGGCCCGATCGAGGCGGGGCAGGCCGCGGGATCCGTCGAGTTGCGTGGTTACCTGTTCGGACGCGTTGATCAGCTCGTCCGCGTCGACGTCTGTGTTCGGCGGAAGGCGGAAGGCGGCGGTGCCGGGGAGCCCGCCGTGCCGGCCGCCGAGTCCGACCGCCATCACTCGTCCGAACTCTGGATCGTTAACCGTGCCAACGAGCAGGTCGGCTCCTGGTGGCATTAGCCGCTGCACGATCGCTCCCATCCATGGCGACCCGGTCTGCTGTACGCGTTGCTCGAGCTCTCGCCAGCCGGCTCTGACCGATGCTTCGCCTTCCAGGCCGAGCAGGACCGCGTCGATGTCGCCTGCGTAGGCCGGCGGCTGACGCGTGGCCTTGAGTGCGATCGGCCCGCCGATGTGCTCGGCGATCGCCACCGCTCGGTCGGCGTCCTCGCACCGGTGCGAGGGCACACACGCCAGGCCGTGCGTTGCGAGCAGAACCTCCGCTTCGTGGCTCGCTAGCCATGGTCCGTCGCTCTGGTCCCGATCCAGACGGGCGCCGATCAGCTCGCGGGCGGCCGTTGGATCGAGGTCCCCGTAGCGGGGAGGCTCTCCGAGGGGTCGTGAAAGCCAGGCGCGTCGCTCGGCCGCGCGCGCCAGAACGTCTGCGCAGGACTCGGGGAAGCGGAAGTTCGGCACGTGCAGGCTGCGACCGGTGGGCAGTTCACCCTTGGCGGTGACGACGCAGGCGACGACCGGCTTGGGCTGGCCGGCAGCGGTCTTGGAGATCGCTTCGAGAACCCCGTTCGGATCGCCACCCAGCGGATCTACATAGAACGCCATCAGCGCGTCGATGCCCGGGTCTCGGACAACCGCGCGGACGGCCCGCACGTAATCTCTTTTCGTGGCGCGGATGTGCATGACGAGTGGGTTCTGGGTCCGGCCTGCGGGCTGCGCGATGACGAGGCCTCGGGTTGCGCAGGCATCGGCCGCCAGTGTCGCGATCCCGACCGAGTTGCTGACGATCCCGATCTGGCGTCCAAGTGGAAGCGGCTGGCGGTCGTAGAACTCGGCGGCGTTGAACATCTCCTCCCCGGTTCGGAACCGCTGCACGCCGCCGTGATACAGCAGACCATCCACGACCGCGTCTCCGCGCAACGCGGCGACGGTGTGCGAGCGTGCCTCGGTCCGCGTCGGGTCGGGCCGGCGATGACCCTTGATGGCAAGGATCGGCTTGCGTCGCGCGACCCGCCGCGCGATCCGGGCAAACCGCTCCGGGTTGCCGACGGTCTCCACGTACAGCATCAAGACAGCCGTGCGCGAGTCCTCCTCCCAGATCTCGAGCAGATCGTTCGTCGAGACGTCCGCCCGCTGGCCAAGTGAGGCGAAGCTCGAGACCCCGAGCCGTCGAGCCGCGGCATGTCCGAGCAGGGCGATCCCGATCGCTCCCGACTCCGAGCAGATCGCCAGACGCCCGGCCGGCACGCGAAAGCCCGCGAGGGTTGCGTTCAGGCTCACGTGCGGGTCGGTATTGAGCACCCCCAGGCAGTTCGGGCCGACCAAGCGCATCCCGGCGGTGCGCACAACCTCCAGCAGCGGCTCCTGCCACTCGCGTGCCTGATGGGCCTCGTCCGCCGTTTCGCACCGCAGTACGATGAGCGCCTTCGCTCCCTTCTCCGCCGCCTCGCGAGCGACCTCCACGACCTCCGCTGGGGGGACGGCGGTCACGACAAGCTCCGGCGCCTCCTCCAGCCCAGCGATGCTAGGCGCGACGCGGATTGAGCGAATCACACCGCCCGCTCTGTTGATCGGCACGGCCACGCCTCGAAAATGACCGTCGACCACGTTTGACAGTACCGCCGCGCCCGGATCGCCAGGGTCCTCCGACGCTCCCACGATCGCGATCGAAGTCGGGGCGAGAACCGATCGCATCGACGCCACCACGCCAGCGTGGTCGCGCTCGTCGGTCCGCTCCCAGACACTCTCCGTCGGTGTCACGTCGAGCATCAACGTGACCTCGCCCCCAGCACCCTTGCGCCGAACCTTGAACCCGGCCTCCTTGAAGACGCCGAGCGCCGCGTGGTTGATGGCCAGCACCTCCGCGTCGAAGCGGCGGATTCCCCGCTCCGCGGCGATCGCCGCGAGCTGCTCCAGCAGTCGCGTCGCAGTCCAGCGACGCCTGAAATCCTCAGCCACCGCAAACGCGACCTCGGCGACGCCAGGCTCCAGCAAACGGTCGTAATTCGCGACCGCGACCACCCGGTCACCATGCCGGCAGATCAGCGCCACCCGGTCGACGCCGCTGGCCTCGACCACATAACGCGACGGGATGTCCGTGCCGACCGTCCCATGAAAGCGCATGTAGCGACTATCCGGCGAGAGCCGGTCATAGAAGGCCTTGACATCGTCATAGTCCCCGGGCCCCGCCGCGCGCATGCGCAGCGTCGACCCATCCGCCAGGATCACATCGCGCGTAAGAGGCACCGCGAGCAGGCTCGAAGACAGCCGCGGGAGCGGGTCGGCACTCACCCCAGTCGGCGCCCCATTCCATCAACTACGCGCAACTTACCCGTCCGACGTCCTCGTGAGCGATCACAACCGCCTCCCCGGCCGCACAACGCGACCATCGCGCTCGACCATGAGCGTAGATAACGGATCCCCGTCCAGAACGTTAGCGACCTCAACGATCAGCCAGATGATCCAGAAGTAACCATCGCGTTAAGCGTCGATAGTGTCGACCAACTGCCGGATCCAACCCACCGGCGATGCGCTCCCAGGCCGATATGCTCCGAAAGGTTTTCTCCGCCTGTTCCCTTAGAAGCGCGCCGGGCTGCTACCAGACCTCGTTGCACCTATCCGAACCAGACCCACCTCCCGCAGGCGAAGACAAGTCCAGCGCGAACCCGTCGTAGACGAGCGCGAAGTCGCTTGCCGTAGACCGCTTTTCACCATCGTGTTCAGCAGCCGACCAAGTCCGCGAGGGCGCCGGAACGCGCGGCCCGTCTGCCCGCGCCGTTCCCAAGCGCCCTGCGCGCACGGCCGCAGAATCCAGCCAGTTGACGACTATCGTGACCAGTGCTCCTCTCTCAGCGCGCCACGCTCAGAGTTGCCCTCCCTCGGGGCATCGGTCATCTCCACCGATTGTGGTGCGGAGAACTACGGGCCCCCAAGTCTGCGGCAAAGCCGCTGAACGAATCAGGGGCACGACCGGATGCCTCCGGCGACGCCAGCTGCCAACATCTCAAGGGAAGTCTGGCGTGAAAGGCGGTGCGACGTAATGGCTAATCCGCGCCATATAACCATCACCGTCCGCTACGACCGGCAGCCCGGATACGGGCGGTCGCTGCAATGGATTGCGCCAGAGTTGACGGAGTCGGCTCTGACCATGACCGAGGACCAACTCGACGACCCAACACCGTCACGCACGTGGGCGGGGCTCGTGGACGGACCGACCTACGAGCGCTTCGCGGACGCCTGGCGACTCCCCGAAGACACCGACGAGACGACCTCGCAAACAGCCGGCGACGATCGCGCCCTCGTTACCCACTCCTATGCGCTCGACGGCATGAACTGGGAAGCCGGTAACGAATCTCCCATCATCTGTGTCTCCCTCCAAGTGATGCCCAGCTTGGCCGCACTGAAATAGGCGCGCCAGGCCCAAGGCACCGGATCGGGCCTCGTCGGCGGTCAGCGACGAACAGACGGATCTCCTCGTGAGTCAGGAGTCCGCCCCGCCGGCACGCGCTGATGGTCGGCCGTGAGCATGTCACGCGACGACCCGACCGGCACGAAGTCCCGCCCGCTCCTCGAGTGCTGCTCTCCAAGGGGTTCCGGAAGCCCGGCGTGGCCTCGACATCGCTTGTGCCCTGGACGATCTTCAGCGTCGTCCAGCATCGCCGGCGTGGCTGCTCACGCAGGCGGAGCGGAAGCCGCCGAGCGCGCGCGGCCGGCCGTCGGCTGCTCGTTTGCACCAGGAGCGGTGACGTCGGCAGCGCGGATCGCGTCGCTGCATCACGCTTCAAGCGGTCACGCCGGGCGCGGCTGGTGCTTCGGTTCGTCGCGAGTAACGCACCGCCGTCTGTCGGGTCGGCGCGTGGGCGCTTGCACTTCCGGCGTTGCGGCTAGCAAGGAGCCTCGAGCGGAGCGCGATCCCGCTGCCGATGTCGATGCCCCGGTCGGTGGCTGAGATGCCCGAGATCGGTGAGGAGGATCGGAGGATCGATGATTCCCGCGGCACCTCGTTTGGTGCCGACGCGGAACGTTGCTCGACGCGGTCGCGGCTGCGGACGTTCCGAACGAGGTCTCTCACGAGCCGCGTTGGCGGGTCTTGACAGTTCTGCGGGTGCGGAGGATTGTGCGCAGGTACTGCACGGGAAGCCGCGGACCGGGGCGGCCACTGCGGCGCCTGGGAAGAACAGTCGAGCTCTCCATTGAGGAGATCCGCAGGGTCCCGCTCACTGCGATCGTCATGGGCACCATCGCCGAGACCAGCGTCGAGGTTCAACCGAGCAGGAACGCGCGGCGGCCGACGCGCTCGCCACATTCAGGGCGAGCGGCTTTGGCTACTTCCTCGAGCAGGCCACGCGACCCCAGACAATCGGCTACGCCCTGCTGGATTCACCGGTCGCCCTGGCGGCATGGATGCTCGACCACGACACCGACAGCTACTACAAGATCTCCCGCGCCTTCGTCGACGCCCAGCCCTCGGGAAATCTCACCCGAGACCACATCCTCGACAACATCACGACCTACTGGCTGACGGGCACCGGCGCCTCGGCGGCCCGGTCCTACTGGGAGAGTGGCCAAGCCACAGCTCGCACAGCGGGCCAGACTCCTGCGCCGGTCTCACTCCCGGTCGGGTACACCACGTTCCCCGGCGAGATCTTCCGGGCCCCGCGCAGCTGGGTCGAGAAGTCCTACCCCACCCTCAACTATTTCAACGAGGTCGACAAGGGAGGTCACTTCGCCGCCTGGGAAGAGCCCGAACTGTTCGCAACCGAGCTCCGCGCGGCGTTCCGACCGCTCCGCCAGCACACAGCCACGAACTGGCAAACGCCGTCCACACCTATCGCTGGCGGCTAGGGCTCGCTGAAGACAAGGCTGAATACGACCAGTTCGACCAACGGCTCGCCGAGGGTCCGGTCATCACCCTCGCGAGAGCGACCGTGCCCACGCTGCTGCCGGTTGAGCGAAGCGGCGACGAGCCGAGGGCCAGCCCCGCTGCCTCACGCTGCTGAGATCGGACATGACCGGTCGTGCCAGCCTGGCCAGCGCCGACGTCAATTGCCCAGTCGTGTCAGGCGCCGGAGGGAGCTGCTCCTCCACACCTGTACCGGTCACGGTGGTGCGGCTGCTGCTTCGGCCTGGGGGCGGCCGCGCGTCGGCGGGGCCACAGGGGCGCGGCCAGCGGCTCGCAGTTCTCGGGCGACTGTATTCCGAGCTGTAAGGCGTGGGGCTCCGCGAGCGCTCGTCCGTCTCCGGTGCTAGCGACTGAGCGCGTTGTGGAGTTCGGTGACGGTCGGTTCGGGAGCGTCGGGCGGGAGGTGAGGTTTGACGGATGCGGTGTGCCAGCGTTCCCAGTGCTCGCGGGTTTCCCAGACCTCGGTGACGGTGACGCCGTCCGCGGTGACCTGCGCGGCGTGTGAGATGAAGCCTTCACTGCTGCGCAGCGGCTCTGTGACGTGCGCGATGATCTCGTCGTAAGCCGCGGCCGGCATCCCGGGGGAGCGCTGGGTCATGCTGATCGGCACTGGTTCCTCTCTTTCGCGGTCGCTTCTCGGGTCAGATGCTGGGACTTGGGGCGGGGGTGAGGCCGTGTCGGCGCATGACGTCGAGCATCGCCGCGCGATCCGGCGGACCTCCGGAGGAGGCTGTCAGGACGGCGGCGATCTCTTCGAAGTAGGTGGGTCCGAACACGCCGGGGGTCGCGATGCACAGGACGGTCGCGTCGATATCGCCGTGGTTGACGAATCCGTGAACGGCGCCGCGCGGGATGCACACGGCCTGCCCCGGCCCGATGGGGACGTCGTAGCCGTCGATCGTCCAGGTCAGCACTCCGGCCAGTCCGTAGATCGTTTCCTCGAACTCGTTATGGCTGTGAGCGGCGGGAACCGGTACCTGCGGCGGGACCGTGCATTCAAAGACCGTCACGGATCCGTTCGAGTCTGGACTCTCGATCCGGAATCGGATGCTGATCGGGCCTACGGCGATCGTGGCGCGAGTCGCGGTGTCCATGGCTGTGCGCCCCTTCCTGTTTGGTCAAGTCCTTTTACGAGAGTACACTTCACTGGACCATGCTGTCAAGTCGTTTTACGGTCTGAGATGCTGGCCGAGAACATCGACCCTCCGCTGATCGGCGCGCTGCTGAGGATGCCGTGGGAGATCGTGCGGCAGCGGATGCTCGACGGCCTGCACCAGCGCGGATTCACCGACCTGGTGCCCGCTCACCTGACCGTCCTGCAGTACCCCGGCCCCGACGGCCAGCGCCCATCCGAGCTCGCCGACCGCGTCCGGATTAGCAAGCAGGCGCTCAACTATCTACTCGGGCAGATGGAAGACCTCGGCTACCTCACGCGTGAAGCGGACAACGAGGACCAGCGGTCAAAACGCGTCAAGCTCACCGCCCGCGGTCACGCGGCCATCCAGGGCATCCGCGAGATCGTCGCCGAGGTCGAAACCGAATGGGAGACCCAGCTCGGAGCAGCCTCCTTCGCCCAACTCCGCGACCTCCTCACACAGCTCCGCACGATCACCTCAACCCCGCCCAAGCAACCACCCGCCACCCATCAACCCTGACCACGCCGAACGCCCTCCCCGATCACGCCCTGCGCATGCAATCGAGGCGACACGCGCACGACAACCCCGGATCTCGGCAAGGGCCCTCGGATCCGCACCGAGCCGGCTTGCTGGAACCCGAAGCGGCCGCCGAACGCGACGGACACGTTTGCGCCAGCCAAGCGAAGCGGCCACGACACTGACGCCGCCGGCTCGCTGCGCACTGCCGCCATCGGACAAACCGGGTCACGTCCGAGCCGATGCGCGGCGTCGTCGCCGTCGTCCCGCTGCCGCTCAACGGCCTCGAGGGGTCGCGTTGTTCTCGGTGTGCGGTCCGGACGGGAAGGGTGGGGAGCTCGAGCCTCCATAGCAGCGCCCGGTTCATGGGCGCCGCCGTGCGCCCGGCTGATCGATTGGAGGACATGATGTCCGAGCCAGGATCCCAGCTACATCGTCAAGACCGCTTTGCCGACTATGTCGCCCGCCTCGAGGGCTCGGTGGGCGTCGGCCGCGCGGCCCAGCGGGTATGTCGCTCCGACTTGGACGCGGAGCCTGCCGGAGTCGAAGTGCTCGCCGGCGCGTTCGAGAATGGCCCGCTGGCGTTCGCGCTGGTCGTGCCAGCCGAACACTGACGGTGCCGGCATCCAGGTAAACGACACGCGGAGATTGCGATTGTGCATCTCCTCGATCGCCTCTTCCTCCCACGGGCTCTCGACGTTGGACACCAGGTCCCCGTAGGGTCGGACCAACGAGAAGCAGGCCGTGAACGTCTTGCCCCCGACCGTGTCGTGAACGACATCGGCACCGTCGGTCCCGGTCCACTCGCGCAGCTTTTCTTCGACGTCTTCACGGCGGTAGTCAATCAGCAGCTCGGCGCCCAGTGACGCTGCGAGGGCGGACTTCTCCTCTCCCGAGACTGTGGTCGCGACGCGCGCGCCCGCGATCCGGGCGATCTGCACTGACATGTGGCCAACGCCACCGGCGCCGGCCTGGATGAGCACGCACTGTCCTTTGGCGACCCGCGCCCGCTCGACCACCGCCTCCCACGCGGTAATGGTGACGAGCGGTGCTGCGGCCGCCTCGACGAACGACAACCGGCTCGGCTTGCGCGCGATGAATGCTTCGTCGAGAACCTTGGCCTCCTGGTAGGTGCCAGGCGTCGGGCCAAAGCCCCCGTCACAGAAATAGACCTCATCGCCAGGCCGAAACCTGGTCACCTCGGACCCAACCTGATCCACCAGCCCGGCTCCGTCCCAGCCGAGCACCGCCGGCAGGCGGCCGCCGATCGTCCCGCCGGACCTCAGCTTGTAGTCGACCGGGTTGATGCCCGCCGCACGCAGGCGCACCCGCACACCGCGAGCGTCGACCACCTCGGGCTCGGGAACCTCAGCCACCTCAAGCACCTCGGGACCGCCCACCGCCGTCATCAAAACCGCACGCATACCTCATCCTCCTCGAATCCACATCGGCTGGCACGGCCGCCGTGGTCCGTTGCCGACGAACAGGTTTGCATCGGACGCCTCAAACGGCATGCAGTCACACGACTCTGCCTCGTTCGCGCCGATCCATTCCGCAGCCGTGACGGCGTCAGGCACGCGGCCGCGTCCCGGAGAGCCGAGGCCTCTAAGAGGAGCTAGTGACCGATGTGCACAAGCTCGATCGAGACGATCAAGAACCATGCGAGCGACGAGGCGTAGAACAGGCGTTCGAACAGCCCGAATATCCGCTTCAGTCTGGGGCCTCTGAGTGCGACCAGAACTCCGACGGCGGCGCCGGTCATGATCCACGGGAGGGCCGTCAGCCAGCCCCTGACGCCGTGCCACGCTGGCCTGTGTTCGAGCGTCGAGCCGAGTTTTGAGGCGGCGACGATGATGGCGGCGAAGATCACGATCGCCAGGATCATGTGGATCGTGCCGCGCCCGGTCTGAAAGCGACTGCCGTTCTGGTCGGTCGGAAAGACCGGGATCAGAAGGCGAGCGATCCCCGCGATCACGAGCAACGCGATCGCCAGCGTCGGCATCGAAGGCTTGGCGTCACCAAGGGCGATCGCAAGCGCGAAGCAGGCCACGGCACCTGCGAGAGTCTGTGTCCAGAACACACCGCGGTACCGTCCGATTCCGTAGTCGCTGACGGCGTTGAGTCTCGGGCTATAACCGGTGGGGAGCAGCTGTAGCGCGATCAGCGCGGCGGCCTGCGCGGCGGCCGCGATCGCGGCCAGGATGCTGAAGGTCTCGACGATCTCTTCGGCCCTCCGTTCTGAGATTCAGCGGCTTCCCCGGGTTCGCCTGGCCCTGCTGCGGGTGATTGGCTTCCAGATGCCGCTTCTGGCCCTGGTTCGCTCTGGAGTAGCGGCGAGCTCGTTTGACGCGACCGAGACTGCTGATTCGGAGCGAAACCCTGGTTTCGAGCGACCGCGCTGGCGACGGCGTCCTGGTAGTCCTCCGCGCCAGCGAGGCCGCCGGGGTGGACGCCTCGATCTGCGGGCGAGCGACGGTCAGCGCATCGCCGAGGATGGGCTTGCACTGGTGCGGCCCGCCCGTTACGCGCTTGCCTACCGCGGCCGTGCCTTTACGGCGGCGGATCGCGAAGCGAGCACGTTGCTGTTGAAGACGAGTTCACGGATTCGCCCGGTGTCGTCGTCGCCGCTCTGCCGTCGGCGTCGGCGTCGGCGTCGGCGTCGGCGTGGGCGAAGGTCAGCGCATCGTCAAGGCGAGTGATGGGCAGTGGAGCGGGATGTCTCATAAGCCTGTAGGAAGCACCCCCGGGGGGCCGAGAATCTCGATGTCGTAGGCGGCCGCTGCTTGGGCGAGCGCCTGTGGATCGGCCGGACGTCCCTGCGGCGGGAGCTCGGGACTAGGGGCCGGTTCACTTGCCTCAAAGAGAAACTGCTCGAATCCGGATGGTGAGTTGATGACGAGCCAGCGCGCGCGATCAGAATCGACACGGTAGGTGTGAGGAATATCGCGAGGCGCGAGGAGGGCTTGACCAGGGCCTACTGATACCTCTTGGTGTCCATAGAAGAGGGTCACTTCGCCTGCGATGACATAGAAGGTCTCGTCGTCGCGGTGATGTACATGCAGCGGCGGCATGTTTCCGCGCGCTCCGACGAGTTCGCTGAGGCTGAATGACTCCCCGCTCTGGTTGCCAGCGACGTGCACGTAGGCGAGGTTGTCGAGAAACCAGAGCGGATGGGCGGTGGGAGCCGCTGTCGCGGTAGACATTGTGGAACCCCTTTGTTAGAGCAGGCCACCCGTGACAGCAGTGGCAGTTGTGCTGGATCTCCCAGACTCGCCTCCGATGTCCTCAACCATCGACGCGTGCCCAGTCGATCCCCAGATCGGCTTCTGAGCATGCAGCGGGGGCGGTCCTCTTCGACGTGGAGGGCGGCCCGGGCCGGCCGCAGTCTGGCCTCGCGGCAGCCCGCGTGGCGTCACTAGGAACGTCGCCGACATCACGCCGGCCAGGATGTAGAAAAACAGTTGGGTCGAGTTCGCGAAGGCGAACCCCGGGTCGTTGAACAGACCGAGTGGCACCGAGAGCGTCCGCTCCTTCCGGATGCTCGGACGGCGGTGCGCGGCGATCGTCCGGTCGATGAAAGTAATCGCGGCCGCGAACACGATCGTCGCGAGGGCCGGCTTCTTGTTCGTCGTTTCGGTCATTCGGTGACGTTCCGTTGGCTCGGGGTGTGCGAGTTCCTGATCGCCGGTCGGATTTTCGGGGCCAAGCAGCCAGTGGTCTAGCGTCAAATGACCACTCTGCTCGGACGTTTAAGACCTCCGGCGAGACCCGGCTCGCGTTGACATGGGCGCCGGCATTCCGGCCGCCGCGAGGGTTGCGTCCGGGCGTCGTCTCCCGCGCGCGAGGAGGAGCTTTGCAGTGGTAAGTCCTCCGATGCCCGGCCAGGCTGGCGTCGTTTGCGTGTTCGGGGCCCCGGCAAACGCGGTCTACCGGTCGATCACCGTATCGGTGATGGTGTTGATCCCTTCCAGCCTGGCCGCAAGTTCCGTGCTGAGCTCGTAGCGTGCGGCGAGTTCGCTTGGTGCCGTGTAGCTGACCTTTGTCTGGTGCCCGTCCTGCCAGACGAGCACCTTGAGTGGTAGATCGAGTGCTGCGAGCGGGACAGCCACCATCACAGGTGTTCCCGCGTTGGGGCTTCCGAACAGCACGAGCTTGGTGTCGCGCAGCTCGAGTCCGGCCGCTTCCGCCTCGCCGCTCTGATCGATGACCGTGAAAAGCGTCATCCCCCTGGCCGCGATCACCGCCGACAGGCGAGCGATCGTATCTTCCACCGACCACGGGCTGAGCTTGGTGACTACTCCGCCATCACGGCCGGCGTGCGCGCCGTCCATCCCTCGATCAGACATGGACACTCCCGTGCCTCGAGCCGGACACCCGAACGGTCGAGACGGGCCGGATGGTGATTGCCGTCGATCGCTCGTCTGTGATCGCGCGTCGCATGAGGATCGTGACCGATCATTGCGTGAAGACAACGAAATCTCTTCTGTCAGATGACCATGCCGCGTTTGGGATGGTCGACAACGACTGGGCCGCGTCGGACGTCGGGGTTCCCGACCGCGGCCGACTGGATGTAGGCTGGGGCCCAAGTGACCGAACGGTTTGGACCGGCCGTTTTGGGCAGTCTCGAGGCCCTGGAACCCCGCCCAGCGCGGGGCCTCGTGGGTCGGCGTGGCGAACTCGAGCTGGTCCGGGCGTTCCTCGATCGGGCTTGCACCGACGGAGGCGCGTTGCTGCTCTTCGGCGAGCCCGGCGTCGGCAAGACCGCGCTGCTCGATGCCGCGGCTGAGATCGCCTCGTCGGCAGGTACAAAGGCCCTACGTGCGGGAGGAGTCGAGTTTGAGGCCGACGTGCCGTACTCCGGGCTGCATCAGCTCCTCCTTCCCCTCCAGGGAGAATTCGCTCGACTTGATGCTGCCGAGCGTCAGGCCCTCAACGTCGCGCTGGGCTTCGGCTTGGGGCCGGCGCCGGCTCGTCTGGTCATGTCGAACGCAACGCTGTCGCTGCTTCGCGGCGCGGCGGCGAGTGCTGCACTGCTGATGGTTGTCGATGACGTGCCGTGGCTGGATCGAGCCACCGCTGGCGTGCTGGGGTTTGTCGCGCGGCGTCTGGCCGGCAGCCGGGTGGGATTCTTTGCCGCCTCCCGCTCTGGAAGCGAAAGCTTCTTCGAGCGGACGGGTTTGCCGGAGCTAGAGCTCGGACCGCTCGATGAGGAGGCAGCAAGCAATCTCATCACGGCTCACTTCCCGGCGTTGGCCCCGTCCGTCCAAGAGCGCCTGCTCGCAGAGGCGCAGGGCAACCCTCTGGCGCTGGTGGAGCTACCCGCGATGCTCACGAACGCGCAGCGCGCTGCGTTTCAGACATTACCCACGGACCTGCCGCTCAGCCGGCGCCTCCGGACGCTGTTCGCATCCCGGATAACCGCACTGCCTGACCGAACGCGCCACTTACTGCTCCTCATGGCGTTGGACGGTACGGGCGACGCGCGTCTCCTCGACGGAACCGCTCCGAGCGAACCCCGGATGGAGGACCTGGCTCTGGCTGAGCGACACAGGCTCGCGCATGTCGATGAGAGCACGCACCGGCTGGTGTTCCGCCATCCGTTGATCCGCTCGACCGTGGTGGAGCTTGCCACCAGCGAGGAGCGTCGTCGAGCACACCATGAGCTGGCCCAGATTTGGATCGACCAGGGTGACCGACGCGCGTGGCACCTCGGCCATGCGACGGTCGAACCCGACGAGCACGTCGCCGAGTTGCTCGAACAGGCGGCTCACCACATCCTTCGGCGCGGTGACGGTGTCGGCGCGGTATCTGCGCTGACCAGGGCCGCCGACCTGAGCCCCCACGGCGCCGACCGCGGTCGACGGCTGGCCGAGGCCGCTTACATCGGTGCCGATGTCACCGGGCAGCTGCGCCGCGCGTCTCAGCTACTGGCGGACGCCCACCGGGCCGACCCCGAGTTCATGGCCTCGCTCCAGGCCGCGGCGACCGCCGCGTTCGTTCTGATCAACGGTGACGGCGATGTCGAAACGGCCCACCGGCTGCTCGTCGGCGCGATCGATAGCGCAGAGCGAGTGAGCGCCACCGCGCTCGAGGAAGCGCTGAACACGCTGAGCCTGGTCTGTTTCTTCAGCGGCAGCGCGGACCCATGGGCAGCGTTCTACGACGGCCTCGCCCGCCTCGAGCCCAACGTCCCGCGGACGCTGCACCTGATCAGCACCTGCTTCGCTGATCCTGTGCGGACCGGAGCTGCCGCACGGCCGCAGCTCGACCGGGCGATTGCGGAGCTCACGACCGAGGAGGATCCGACCGTGATCCTCAAGGTCGGCTTCGCGGCCGGCAACGTCGAACGCCTGTCCGAGTGCCGGCACGCGCTATGGCGGGTCCTGCGCACCGGGCGCCAAGCGGGCGCGGTCGGCTCATCCATTCAGGCGCTCGTACTGATCGCCTTCGACGACTTCTGGACCGGCCAATGGGCTGAAGCCAAACGCCTGGCCGACGAGGCCCTGAGGCTGTGCGAGGCGCATGGGTTTCCGCTATTCGCGTTCTCGGTGCGCCACGTTCAAGCCGCGGTCGCCGCCGCCCAGGGCCAGGACACCGACGCCCAAGCGTTGGTCGATCTGATGATCGAGTGGGCCATGCCACGCGGGGTTCGCTTGGTCAAGCCGATCACGGATCACATCAAGGTTCTCATCGCGTCAGGCCGGGGCGACTTCGAAGAGGTCTACCGGCTCGCGACCAACATCAGCGCCCCGGGCACCTTTCCCCCCCATCTTCACGTGGCTCACTGGGTCATGATGGACCTCGTGGAAGCCGCGATCCGCACGGATCGGGCGAACGAAGCCTCCGCCCACGTTGCCGCCGTGCGCGAGGCGAACTTTGCCGCGATCTCTCCGCGACTTGGCCTGCTCGCCGGCGCAGCGGCCGCGATCGGGGCATCTGACGACCGCGCCCTCGAACTGTTCGACGACGCATTGGCCACCCCAGGCGCCGACCACTGGCCGTTCGACCTCGCGCGCGTGGAACTAGCCTGCGGCGAACGGCTGCGACGCCTCCGAGCCATGGCCGAGTCACGGGTTCATCTGACCACGGCGCTTGAGACCTTCGACCGGCTCGGCGCCCGGCCGTGGGCGAGCCGAGCCGCCAC
Organism: uncultured Solirubrobacterales bacterium; assembly: GCA_963701945.1. Classification (GTDB taxonomy): domain Bacteria; phylum Actinomycetota; class Thermoleophilia; order Solirubrobacterales; family Solirubrobacteraceae; genus Palsa-465. Next base: position 291,433 of record CAVPBV010000015.1, read on the forward strand.
CGAGCTCCGCGCTACCGGGCAGACCAAGCCGCGCAGGATTGGACTGTCGACGGAGGACTTGACACCGCAGGAACGCGAGATCGCCCTGCTCGCGGCGACCGGCCTCACCAACAAGCAGATCGGACAGCGCCTCTTCCTCTCCCATCGAACGGTCGCCGCGCACCTCCACCGCGCTTTCCCAAAACTTGGCGTCACCACGCGAGCCGGGTTACGCGACGCGCTCGACTCGCTACCCGAGTTGTAGCCGCAGCGCCAGGCGGAAAGTGTGGTCATTTGACCGAAGATCGGGCGAGCGCCGATCGCAAGACTCGAGGCCCGCACGGAATTCAATCCGCGTCGCTACAACAAAAGAGGCCGCGATGACAGCCACCCCTACCCAGGACAGGCAACAGCGCACGGCGAGGGCTGGCGATTGCGAGGCCGCGGACCCTGGAACGGGATCGGTAACCCGATGGGTCGCGGGCGGACGGTTTACAGAGCTGATCGACGACGGTGACTACGACGCTCAACACGTCGAGGTACCCGCCGGGTTCGCGACCCCCGTACACCTCCACACTCGATACGCCGAACATTTCTACGTGGTCGCGGGCAGCTTCAAGGTGTGGGCCGCAGGGACCCTTCGCGGGATCGATCCCGGCGAGAGCATCACCATTCCAATCGGCCGTGCCCACGCCCTACTCGCTGGCGAGGACGGAGGGACGGGTCTGATCGTGTCTCGGCCCGCCGGCTTCGCCAAAGTGGTGCGCGACTCGGGAACCGAGACAGAAGGCGCTTTCGACCCCGGGCGATTCCTCCACGCCGCCATCGAGGCCGGCGATGAGATCTTGGACCCTCCAGCCTAGCCAACGGCAGGCTCCTCGTTCGGCAGCGCATGATTTCTTCGAGGGCACCCGATCCGTGCTCCCGAGCCCCTCATTTCACAGCCGAACCCCAGGAGGCAACCTTGCCCAGCAACCGCGAGCTCGTCACCGACGCATTCACGGCTTGGTCCGACGGGACGGGCTACGTCACGAGCATCTTCGCAGACGACATGACGTGGGAAATCGTCGGTCATTCGGCGGCGTCACGTAAGTACGCCAACAAGCAGGAGTTCATCGACGAGGTGCTGGCACCGTTCGGTGCGCGCTTCAGCACCGAGCAGCCGTTCCGGCCCGTAGCCATCCGAGGCATCTTTGCCGACGACGCGAGCAGCACCGTCATTGTGCTCTGGGATGGGTCAGGAACGACGAGGGTTGGGACGAGATACGACAACACGTATGCGTGGTTCATGACGCTCCGCGAAGGAGTAGTCGTCGACGGCACCGCGTTTTACGACAGCATCTCCTTCAACGAGCTCTGGGAGAAGGTGTCCCCGGCTATGCCATGACCCCCGCTCGAGGCTCCGGCTGAGCCTATGGGCACGCCTTGTATTTCATTGCCACCAAACGACGGGGCTCACCTGGGAGAGACCATCGATCGGATCCAGGTATTCCCACCAATCGTATGCGCCCGGCACCTACCCGCGATCGCCAACCGGGTGCGCTGCGAAGCACTCACTGCTCGTTTATCGGCCATTCCCGAACTCTTGATCAAGCTGCCGTCGCGGCCGATTCCGGAAGCACCTCGGCGAGCGACCGCTCGCGTCGCGACGAATGCAGGACCGCCGGACACAAAGACGTCGTCTCTACGTCGTCGGCAAAGGCAGGCGCGGCGACTACATTGCCTCGGCGAGCAGTAGTGGGCGCGGTGGCTGACGTGGCTCCTGAGATGGACGAGCCGCGGGTGTCTCGCGCCGATCCCTTCAGCGCTGACTCGAGAGTGTTGGAAATCGATCAAGGCGGTAGCAGGATCGCGACGCCGGCCTCGATGACCGCGCGGAAGCCGAGGCGCTCATAAAGCCGGCGTGGGCGGCCATCACGTTCGGCGGAGATCCAGACATACGGCGCAGCATCGGCACCCACGCCGATCGCGCGCGCGGTGAGCGCACGGCCGAGCCCGGCGCCCCGGCGCTCAGGACGCACGAACCCCTGGGTGACCTCGCTGCCGCCGTCGTGCGTCTCCACCTGAGCGAACCCCGCCGGGCGGCCATCCTCCACCGCCGCGATCACGCACACGTCGGCGAGCTCTGCCACCTCGCGGGCTTGTGCGTGGAAGGCCTCGGTCTCGATGTGCTCACCGAAGTCCTCCCTATGCCAAATGTCGCGAAGCTCACGCACCGCGTCGTAGTCCACCTCGACGAGCTCGCCGCGACCCTCCGTAGGCACGCGACGATCATGGAGCATGAAGACGAGCGGGTTGGCCACCCACCCCAGCTCGCGGAGCTCACCTACCAAGCGGTCGGGCATGGGGATCAGCCACTCAACAAGCCGGTGAGGGCAGCCCGCGAGCTCGCGATCAGCCGCCGTGATCATCTCGCCCGCCTCCATCGGACGCTCCACCAGGATGCAGTTGTACTCCCAGATATCTGGATAGCGCGGGCTCCGGAACACCGTTCCGTACGAAAAAGGCCGCAACTCTCCACAGACCCGATCCTTCCAGGTCAGATGCCACCGGCGGAACACCTCCTCGGCCGTGACCCTCGACATGGCCGGGATCGTAGGTGATCGCTAAGTCCGTCCTCTGGACACGGGCACGCCATCCCAACTCGCGGTGGTGTCATCGCTTCCCCTTCGGGCTTGTTCCGACACTTCGCTGGAGCGTCGCGATGCAGAGTGCCGCTTCGGGCGTCAGCGACAGTCACGACCGGACCGTCGACGCCAGCCGGAGGCTTCTACTTGGCCGGGCCAATGCAAGAGTCGCCGCCGGCAGTGCTGCTCGCGACGATCTTCGACAGCGACGTCGAGCGACGTGACGAGACGCCCGCCTTCCCGGCGGAGCAGAAGTACGACCTGGCGGGTGCTTGCTGGGACTCGGCTAACCCTCGCTGCCGCTCAGGACGATCTTCGACAGCGACGTCGAGCGACGTGACGAGACGCCCGCCTTCCTGGCCGAGCAGAAGTACGACCTGGCGGGTGCTTGCTGGGACTCGGCTAACCCTCGCTGCCGCTTGGGACGACAAGCGCACGTCTCGCGGCGCAGCCAGCGACCGGTCTCGTCACGCTCGCTCGTCGTCCAGAGCGGGCACGTGATCGGTGGCGGCTCTGGTTAGCGCTCGCGCAGGTTAAGCAGCTGGCGGGGTGCGAGACGCGACCCGCGTGTGAGTTGAGACCTCATAGGTCATCCTGGTGTTTGCCTCGACCGCCGCCGGGGAGGGCCAAGAGACCTTGCCCCGTGTGGGGGGCCAAAAGCAGACTGGCCTCTCCCGGGGGTGGTGAGGTGCCGACAAGCGGCAACAGGACGTAGCCCCGTTGAGGGCCTTGTCTTTGAGGTCCCGCAACGGTACCTCTTGGTCGGGGCGCTGTGAAGTGACCTGACCGATAGGAGTACCGATGGGTAGTTACGCCGGGGTTGACTGGGCGGGGGACAAGCACGACGTGTTGGTGTGCGACGAGGCCGGCGGGGAGTTGCTGGCGGCCACGTTCGCGCATGACGAGAAGGGGCTGCGGGCGCTGTGCCGCGCGCTGCTGCGGCTGAAGGTGGAGGTGGTCGCGATCGAGCGGCCGGATGGGCTGTTGGTCGAGCGGCTGTTGGACGCGGGGCTGCGGGTGCTGCCCATGCATCCCAAGCAGGTCGCGGCGTCCCGGGCGCGGTTTCGTGCCGCGGGGGGCAAATCTGACCGGTTCGATGCGTTCGTGCTGTGCGAGCTTGCGCGCACTGACAATCATCGCTTCCGGGTGCTCGAGCCCGATTGCGATCAGACCAAGGCGCTGCGGGCGCTGACCCGCGGCCGTGAGGATCTCGTGCACGCCCGCGTGGCGTTGAGCAGCCAGTTGCGCGCGGAGCTCGAGCGGTTCTGGCCCGGGCCGATCGGCCTGTTCACGAAGCTCGACAGCCCGATCTCGCTCGCGTTCCTGGAGCGCTATCCCAGCCCAGCCGACGTGCGCGGCTTGGGCGAGCAGCGCCTTCAGGCGTTCCTTGCCCGCCAGCGCTACTCGGGTGCCAAGAAGCCCGCCGAGCTGCTCTCAAAGCTCAGGCGTGCGCCCGAAGGACGCGTCGGCGAGGTCGAGCTGGGCACGCGCCGATCGCTCGTGCTGGCGCTGGTCGCGGCGATCAAGCCGCTGGTCGAGCAGATCAAGCAGCTCGACGGGCAGATCGCGACCGCGCTGCATGAGCATCCGGACGGTGAGATCTTCCTCTCGCGGTTCCGCGACCCTCGCAGCGTGGTGACCGCCGCGGAGCTGCTGGCCGAGATCGGTGACTGCCGTGCGCGCTACCCAACCCGCGACGCGCTCGCCGCCGACGCCGGCCAGGCCGCCGTCGCTGTCGAGTCCGGCAAACGCAAGACAGCCAGCTCCCGGTGGGGATGCAACAAGCGACTACGCGGAGCGTTCTGCACACTCGCCGACAGCACCCGCCACCGGCATCCCTGGGCGCAAGACCGATACGCCGCCGCCCGCGCCCGCGGCCACGAGCACCCACGCGCACTACGCACCCTCGGACGCGCCTGGTGCCGGATCGTGTGGCGCTGCTGGCAAGACCGGACCCCATACGACCCGGCCCGCCACCGCGGCCTACAGCAACACATCGCAGTCACCATCCCAACACCGTCGGGCCCCTTGCCCGACCTTGCTGCCACCCAGCGGATGGCCGGCGCCGCCCTCACCGAAACGGCCGCCCAACGGGCCGAGCGCGAAGCGCTTGACGACAAGCCGACATCCGCTATCGCGCTGGGGGGTTGATGTCATGAAGGGCCGGGCCGCCGCGGTCCGGACGCCGGGCGCCGGCCGGGCGGCAGGAAGTCGGCCCTCCGCCCCGAACCGCGAAGTTGAAGACCGCGCGGATGATGGCCGCGCGGCCGGACAATTCGAGAGGAGGACCGACCATGAGTAACCCTACGCGCTGGATCGGCATCGACCTGCACCGCCGGCGCTCGCAGATCGCGATCATCGACGAGCACGGAGAGCTTGCGCTCTCTCGCCGGATCGTCAACGACCCAGACACGTTCAAAGACCTGCTCGGCGACCCCGACGGGACGCACGTCGCGCTCGAGGCGACCTACGGCTGGGAATGGCTGGCCGAGCTGTTGGAGGAGGCCGGCTACGACGTGCACCTCGCCCACCCGCTCAGGACGCAGGCGATCGCCGCCGCCCGGGTGAAGACCGACGCCGTCGACGCCAAGACACTCGCGCATCTGCTGCGCACCGGGCTGTTGCCCGAGGCGTACATCGCCCCGCCCGAGTTGCGCGATCTGCGCGAGCTGCTGCGCCACCGCGCCGTGCTGACCCGGATGCGCACCGCGGTCAAGAACCGCGTGCACGCACAGTTGGCCCGCCAGGGCATCCGCCAGGAGCACACCGACCTGTTCGGCAAGGCCGGCCGCGAGTTCCTCGCCGGGCTCGAGCTGCCGGACGGATCGCGCCGGCGGCTGGCCAGCCTTATGTCTCTGATCGGTGACTTTGACCGCGAGATCACCGCCACCACCCGCGAGATCGACGCGCGCGCCAAGACCGACGACCGCGTGCCTGTGCTGTGCCAGATCCGCGGCGTCGGGCGCTACACCGCGATGCTGATCATCGCCGAGGTCGGGGACGTCAAGCGTTTCCCCACCGCCCGGCATCTGTGCGCCTGGGCCGGGCTGGCGCCGACCGTGCGCAGCTCCGACGGCAAGGCCCGGCTGGGGCACATCTCCCGCCAAGGCTCCCCGGCGCTGCGGTGGGCGCTGACCGAGGCCGCGCAGAAGATCCCCACCGGCGGCGGTCCGCTGCGCGCGATGTTCGAGCGGATCGCCAAGCGCCGCGGGCGCAACATCGCCAAGGTCGCCGTCGCCCGCCAGATCCTCACCCTCTGCTACTACGGGCTCCGCGACGGCGAGATCCGCTGCCTCAAAAACCAGCCCGCCAACGACGACCACCACGACGAGCTGGCCAAGGCGGCATGACCAACGCCAGCTCACACCAGACTTGCGCTCACGAGGGCGCGAGGTGCATGCTCGGGCGAGCTCGCTCCTGTGTCTGGCCTCCTTCTCGGCATCGATAAGGAACGGCCGTGGGATTGATTGAGCCCCCGAGCACCGCACGACACTCTGGTCCGCCCCGCGCGACCGGATGGATGACTGGAGCCTCCTCCCAAGCCGGAACGCCGAAAGCTAACCGGCGCCCAACCCCCAGAGCACCATGAACACCACCACCCTCCCTGCCAGACTCACCCGCCCGCGTCAAGCGCCGCCACCCGGCGTCAATCACCCATGCCCGCAACACGCGGCGCTTGACCCAGCCGCGCTCGCCCGGCAACCAGGCAACCAACCCGGGGCAAAGCCCCGGAACCCCAGCAATCACGAACCTCATCACCTTCCCACCCACCAACCACCGATGCGAACGTCAAAAACTCTCACCCCACCCCTTGACATCATCCGGCCCTTCATGGATGACACAGGACGTCTGCATTGGTGCTCGCGCATGTACGCGCCCTGCGACTGCGGCTGCATTTCTTGCGGCGCCGCAGCGGCGGTTTGCCTCGACCAAGTGAACCGCCGACCACCCGCATTTGTCAGTGGCACGTCAACCGCTCGACGTAGCCGCTGTGCGGCGGGCCTGTCCCCCTGGCGACACACGGACCCGAGCGCCGGGCGCTGTCGGAAAGTCACCTCGCGAGCCGTAGCCGGCGCGACCTTGCGCGTACCGGACGACGAGCGGCGGTCGATGCGTTTGTGACCACGGCGAGCAGGTCGTCAAACCGCTCGCTAAGCGCGTGGTGGCCCATGTCGTGCCACACCTGGATCAGCGCCTGCGGGAACGCGGTCATCACGCCATGCCGATGGGAGACCGGGACGAGGCGGTCGCGGTCGCCCCAGAGCGCGAGCACGGGGCCGTCGTAGCCGACCCGCCGACGGTGAAACGCATTCTGGTCGCGGCCGGCATGCACGACGGCGCGGGTACCTTCGCGGGCGCCATCGACGAGTTGACCGCCGCGGCTAACGACGCGCTCGACGACGTCGCGATCGGGACGGTTGCCGTTGGTAACCATAGTGCGGAATCCCGCGGTCACGGCAAACCGGCTCGAGAGCACAAGCGGGAGAGTCGCCTGCAGCACGTCGCGCACACCCGGGATCGAGGCCGCCTCCGCGAGATGGATCCTCCCGAACCCAGCCGGAGCGAGAAGCACGAGCGAGTTGACCTGAGAGGGCATAAGCTCAGTCATGGCGGCGGCCACTGCGCCGCCGAGGGAATGCCCGACAAGCGCGAAGTGCTCGACACCGAGCAGGGCCAAGCCCTCGGCCACATCGTGTGCGTAGCCTGCGATCGAACCGCGCGACGGATCGGAGTGCCCGAAGCCCGGGAGGTCAAACGCAAGCGCCGGAATCGAGGCGCGTTCGCACAAGCAGGTCCACCCTTCGGAGGAATCGAGCAACCCGTGCAGGATCACCACGGGATCACCCCGGCCGGGCCAGCGGCGGACGGACAACTGACGTCCGTCAGCCAGCAGCAGCGACTCCGCCAAGGCGGCCCTCCGACGCCCCGATCCCCGCGAGCCGTTGGTCGAGCGCGACTGTCGAACGCGATCCGACTCGGCGCGAGGCAGGGCTGGCGAGGCTCCAACTGACATTGACGATTTGTATTCGCCCGCGGCGGCCCGGACCAGAGGGTTCTTCCCCGGCGTTAGGGCGGCCGCGACCCGCATCAGATGCGGACCAGTGCTGATGCCACTACGTAGTTCCTACCGGGCGCCCGCTTACCCTGCGCGAGCGCTAGCAGCGCGGCCCCTGATCACGTGCCCGCTCGGGACGACATCCAGCAGCGCCAGGATCTGGCGGCGTGAGACGATCGCTTCGCGAGGGGCAGCGACAGCCGGGGACGGGGCAAGCCGAACGACCCGGAGATGGCGGCATTGAACAAACGGCCGGTACGGTTGCTTGCTGAGACCCCGAGGTCCCGCTAATCCCCTGCCTCGCGTTTTCGCCCGCCTCGAAGCGTACGCGGCCTGGGCGCGGCACGACTGCTTCGGCGCTCGCGCCTGCTCCGGCCGCGCTATCGCAACGCCACGCAAGCAATCGCCAGCTCAGCCGGTGCCGGACGATCGCAACGGTGATAGGAGCGGTTGCCGATCTCGGCGGTGATGGGTGCCGCGGCTGACGATCGCGTTGCGCGCGACCACGTCTCCCGCGGACGATCTGGTCGGGGACGACGGGGTACTGGATGGCTTTGATGTGGCTGATTGGCCTCGTTTGGCGCTGGGCTTGTCTGCCGAGTGGGGTGACTCGGCCCTCGTCCGGCTGGTTTTGTTTCGCGTCGCGCCCGGGTCGTGGTCGGCGACCTCGTTGGTCACCGGCGCGACGCGAGCGCCCGCGTTTGGCGACGGCATCCTTGCCGTCGCCAAACGCGGCCAGATGACCGGCGGGGCCGGGGGACTCGCTCGATGAGGAACCTTTAGGGGGACCCGCGTGATCAGCGATCGGATCCGCGCTTACGACGCGTACTCCCCTGAGCAGCGTGGAATCCATTCGCGGACCGCACGGGACGACAGATCGTTGCCCGGTACGGTTGCCCATCCCCTCGGCTGGCCGAAGCCAGAGGCAGGAAAGTCTTGATTTCCAGCCTGTTCTACAAAGCGGACGACGGGTCTCGAACCCGCGACCTTCGGCTTGGGAAGCCGACGCTCTACCAACTGAGCTACGTCCGCAAGTTGGGGGGAGATGCTAGCGATTTCGTGCCTCGCCGATCCGGGATGAAGGCCCCCGAATTGCGGCCGAGCGACCCGGGGCGGCGGTCGATCCGCCCCCGGTGTGCAGGCTGAGGCCTAGCCGTCTACGGCTGGGTGAAGACGGGCGTGCCGACTCCGAAGAACCGGTTCCCGGCCAGGGTCGCCGACACGTTGCCGCGGACGCCGTCCCAGATTCCGAAGGTGTTGCCGAACAACCACGTTGTGGGCGATCGTCACGTTGACCGGCACCGTGCCAGAGAACACGAGGATCCCGGTCGTCGACGGATCGCTCTGACTCCCGTCCAGCCTGTCGCCGCCGAGGTTGTTCTGGCCGATCACGTTGTCGACGATCTTGTTGCCGTTCAGGTCCTCGAACTGGCCCGGGCCGACCGTGTGCGCGTGCATCGTGACGCCGGAGAGATCGTTGCCGGCGATGTGGTTGTCCTCGACGAGGTTGTCGTATGACCCGGTGCCCGCCGTGGCGTTGGCGAACAGGTCGTACTGGTTCCCGGTGACGATGTTGTCCTCCACGAGGTTGTTATGGGTCGGCCCGAACTCGTCGGTGATCAGGATGCCGCCCGTGTTGCCGCTGTCGTAGTTGTCGCGGATAACCGAGTCGGCCACCCCCATCAGGTGGATGCCCTGACCGCGGTGGCCGGGCACCCCGCCGACGGCCTCGCACTGCGGGTAGCCGACACCCGTAGAAGGCGGAATGCCCCCGAGATCGTTACCAACGACGCGGTTGTCCTGGATCGTGACGTGGCTGATCGACCCGGACTCGAGCGAGCCGGTGGCCAGGATCCCCTCACCGGTGGCGCCCGAGACGTACAGCGATCTGCCCCCGCCGCGGTCTCCGAAACTGCCCCACCGCCGGGCGGATGCGCTGGCCATGGCGGCCGCCGGCGGCTCCTTACCCCCGCCGGGTTATCCCGGTGACCTCCCATGCGCGGCCAAGGGCGCTGCCGTAAAAAACCACGATGACGAGGACCAAAGCACGTTGTAGCGGGGCACTCTGGGTGTTGGTCAGGAGCGCGACGGCGAGGCCGAGCTGGACCGAGTAGCCCACAACCGAAATCGTCGCGAAGGCGAGATTCAGCCTTCTGCTTCGAGAGCTGGGGGAGAAGTTTCCGGCCCGCTTTGCCCTTGGTATCAGCCGTCTGGTGGCCAGCAGCCCGATGGTTGCCATGGCGATGCTTGATAGTCCGAGGACGACTGGGCCTCCGGTCAAGGCCACGATCGAGACGAAGAAGATGTCTACCAAGACAACAAACGCGCTCCCGGCCAACACAGTCCGCAACTCCCGGGTTGTCGGGTCCGCGTCATCCGCGTTGACGACCGATACGGCGACGACCAGCAACCCCAAGATGGCAGCGGACGCGCCCGCGCTTGCGATGAAGAAATTCTCATAGCGGCCCACCACAGGACCACCCTATCCGTGTGCTGGCGCCGAGTGAATGCAATCGTCCGGGAGAGGTCGCGGTGGTGGGCAAAGCACGTCTGTCACCTGCCGAGATCGCGCTGCGTGTCGGCCACGCGTCCGCCCACACTACTTCCGCTTGACGGCCTGAAGCGTGTAGCTGTGGGGCAAACGCCACGGGCGGTCTCGCAATCGCCACTCCTTGTCGCTGGTCTGCTCCATCTGGCCGGGTAGCGCCTCCCATGGCACGCTGTCATGCTCGACCAACCCTGTCAGCTCCATCCCCGCATTGAACAAGGCGGTCACAATCTCTCCGAGTCCGTGATTCCACACGTGGGTGACCGTCGTCTTGAACTGTATATCGGTCTCGACGTAGGTTCCCTGCTCGTCGAACACCATCGGCTCAGAGCGCTCGAAGTAGTCGTAGTCGACGACCAGCGAATCGGTGTGTCTTTCATCCAGGCTCCACATCATGGGGTGGCCCTCGCGGATGAACAGACGCCCGCCCGGTCGCAGAAGTTCCGCCACGACCGCTGCCCAGCGGGAAACCGAGGGGAGCCAGCACAGCGCGCCGATCCCGGTGAACACAAGGTCAAACGTTTGCCGGCCGAGCGCCGCGACGGCGTCGTAGACGTCGGCCTCCACGAACTCCACTCCTGCACCCAGTTCGCTGGACAGCCGACGCGCCTCGGCCAGGGAGGCCGGCGAGAAGTCGACGCCCGTCATAACCGCGCCGAGCCGTGCGAGCGAGATCGTGTCGGTCCCAATATGGCACTGCAAATGAACACCCCGCAGGCCGCGAATGTCGCCCAGCCGCGGCACGTCAAAGCGCACCACCGCACTCACAAATGACGGATCGTCGATGAACTGCTGGCGGGAGTAGCCGGGCGATGCAGCGTGAGCCGGCGCGCGCTCGTCCCAGTTGGCGCGGTTGATGCGCGCTGAACGGTCCACGGCCCGCACGATATCGACAGCCCAGGGCTCGGGCGGCTCGCGACGGCGCTGCGCGGCTTCAGCTCAACGGCAGCGCGAAGTAGTCCTCGGTGGCAACGGGCGTGAAGCCGATGGACGTGTAGAGCGTGAGTGCTCGGTCGTTCTCGGTGTCCACTTCCAAGCCGACTCGGTGCGTGCCCTCCGCGCGAAGCTGCTCGCAGGCGCGTCCCAGCGCGGCGCGCCCGATCCCGCGACCTCGCCAGGCGGGATCGATCACGAATGCGTAGATGCGGGCGCCGTCTCCGTCCTGTCTGAAGCGCAGCGTTCCAACGGCCGAGCCGTTCAGGTCCACGATGACCGTCTGCTCGTGCGGCGAGCCCAAGCGGCCCGCGAGATCATCAGGCGCGGGCCCACCAAATCCCAGTTCGAGCAGGCGCGAGATGACAGGAACATCCGCCACGGTCGCGCGGCGAAGGCTGACCGGCCCGGGCGGACCGCCGGTCGGGTCGCCAGATAACACGAGAGCGTGCTCTGAGTGATCGAGCACCCCGCCACGGCGCAACGCCAGACGCCTGCCCGCTGGCGAGGTGCGCGGCACGATCAGCAACGGCCGCCGGTCGCCGCGCTCGCGGCACAGCGCGATAGCGGCGTCCAGTAGAGCGGTGCCGATCCCGCGCCGGCGCGCGTCCGGCTCGACCATTCCGGCCAGCTCCGGCACTGTTTCGAGGCCGTAGATCCCCAGAAAGCCGACCAGCCGAGCGCCTTCCCACCACAAGAGGTCCTCGACGCGCTCGCCGCTCCGATCGCGAAGCGTTCCCCACTCCAGCTTCAAGCGGCTCCCGTCGACCTCGATCACCCGTCGCTCGAGCGCGGCGATCGCGTCCAGGGCTAGTGGAGGCAGGCCAGCGGCTGGCTCGAGCACAGCACGGAGCAAACCACACCACCCGGTTGCTATGGGCGCGCCTGCTCCGAGGGTCAGTCGAGTAATGCTTGCGTGACTCCCTGGATCGTGTCGATCCCGTAGTCCATGTCGGGGTCGCCGTCGGTCATGACCGCGATCGCGAACGTGTGGTGGTGGCCCACGAGCCGCGCGATCTGGTGGACGAGGAACACATCCGGGCTGGGGCGCCAGCCCGCTTTGAAGAACACCGTGTATCCGAGCGGGCGGGCGATCGCCGGGATCCCCCAACTTTCATAGCCGGCGATCGTGGAGAGCAGGTAGTTGGCGTAGCCGACGAACTCCCGCGGGATCAGGGAGTCCATCTCGAAGAAGAACTTGGCCTGGTCTGCGGCCGTGATCAGCGCGGCGCCCCACGAGCCGCCCCAGGAAGCGGTGGTGTCGACCGAGAAATGGGTCATCCCGGCCGCCGCGGCGACCGCGTACAGGCCGGCGTTTCCGACGATCGACCAGCACGTGGTGGCAGCGTCGTTGTCTGAGACGTTGATCATCGGGTACAGGAACGAGTTGCTGTAGGGGTCGATGTAGTGCTGGCCGATCGCGTTCAGACGGCGCAGGTACGCGACCAGCAGCATCGCTTTGACGACGCTGCCGGTGATGAACTGCTCGTTCAGATTGACCCCGGACACGCGCCCCTCGCTGTCGACGATGGCCAGCGCCGTCCGCCCGCCACGGCTCCCCAGATATCGCTCCGCCCTGGCGATCGCGGCAGGGCCCGGGAACCCGACCGGCAGATGCCCGCCTCCCTGATATCCACGGCCGCTGCAGCCGGGGGGATTCCCGGGGTCATCGAGCGCTTGGTCGCCCGATGCGTGAAAGCAGGCGCGCCAGCGGAAATGCCCTGCCGGAAGCGCCACGGTGGTCGAGAGCACGGTCACGTACCCCCCGAGGTCGACCGTGCGCGTCGCCGGCGCGCGCGTAAATCGCCCGTGGTATCCGCTCGCGAACCACCAGCTCGTGCGGGCATCGCCCCATCGGAGGTCGCTGGGGTGGAACAGCACGATCGTCACACGCGCACGCCCGAGCGATAACACCTTGACTGTTGCGTGCTCCACCCCGGCCACACCGACCTGCACCAGCGGACTCGCCGCGGCGCCGTCGGCAACCGTCGCTTGGTAGCGCGTGTCCCGATCCGGGAACACGACGAACGAAAACGAGCCGTCCCCGCCCGTCACGGTGCTCTGGACCGGGGCGGTGGCCGAATACGGATACGCGCTGCCATACAGCTCGACGGCACTCCCCGCCGATACGCCGGTGGCCTGCCCAGACAGGACCACGCGATCGTCGCTGACCGACACCGGCGGCGAAGCCTGCAACGACACCTCAACCGCCTGGGCAGGCGCCGCCGTCACGTCCCCGCTCGCGGCGCGACCTCGACGCTGCGGGGATGCCCCCATCGCCCCAGGCGCGCAGGCCAGCACCGACAGTCCCACCGCAACGCCACCGATCAACACCCTCCGCAGCACACCGCCAGCCTATACCGACGCACGGCGCCCGGACCGACCGCCGGTGAACGCCGATTCCACGGTGAGAGGGCTGGAGGGCTCGAAGGCTCGACCTCCTGGGTGTTCAGGCCTCACGCTACGCGCCGGTGCGTGGCGTGGTGATTCACTGCGCCAATGGTGATCTCGCAGGAGTACGTCGATGTGCCGGTCGGGGATCGGGGAATGCGCACGTTCGTGGCGGCTCCGCGGGCGTCCGGGAGATATCCGGGCGTCGTGTTCTACTCGGACATCTTCCAACTCACCGACTCGACGCTGCGATGGTGCATCCGACTGGCCGGCCATGGCTTCGTGGTGGCCGCACCGGAGATCTATCACCGCATCGAGCCTGCCGGCGTTGTGCTCGAGTTCGACGATGAGGGCAAGCGCCGCGGACAGGCCGACGCGGACGCGACGCCCGTCGCCGACTTCGACGAGGACATCCGCGCCGCGCTCGACTGGCTCGAGGCCAACGACCGCGTGGCGGCGGGGGGTCTCTGCGCGACAGGGCACTGCACGGGCGGCCACCTGGGCTTCCGCGCCGCGTTCGACTCGCGCGTGCGCGCGACGGCGCTTTGGTACCCAACCGGTCTGCACGATGGGAAGCTGGCCAGGGAAGCCGACGCAGGATCGCTCGGGCGCGCATCGGAGATCCGCGGAGAGTTGCTGATGATTTTCGGCAGCAACGATCCGCACACGCCCAAGGAGGGCCGTACGGTCATCAAGCGGGGACTGGAGGAGGCGGGCGTCAACTTCCGCTGGCACGAGTACGACGCCGAGCACGCCTTCGGCCGCGACATCGGACCGCGCTATGACCCGGAGGCGACAGACGCGGCGTTCGCCGAAACCGTGACGGTACTCAACACGTAGTCTGTCCCGCCCGCTGCCACCCCTTGCGCTCCCGCGAGCGGATCAGCCGGCATCACCCCGGCGGGAGGGTCCCAGAAAGCGGCACTCCCGGCTTTGCGCACTTCCCGGCCGCCCGCTGGAACGCGGGTGAGTCCGGGTTGAATTTGCCGTTGAACTCCTGGTCGATCGATCCGTCAATCAGCTTAGGGTCCGGGTAGCCCGGGACACCGTTTGCCCGCATGCACACCGCGGCCTGCAGCGCCTGCCCGAACGCCTGGTCCTCCTGCGCTTTCGTTACCTGCCGTCCAGCGGAGCCAAACGACCCGCAAGCCCGCTCGCCGGCCTGGAACGCCGGCGAGCTCGGAACCAGATCCTGACCCTGAGTCATACGCCCATTCTCGAATTTGGTACGGAGCTGGAAATCGCCCTGGCCGTTGGGGTCCGGGAAGTCGGGCACTCCATGCGATCGCATGCAGTTCGCGTAGGCGAGCGCCCCCGACATCACTGTGCTCGTCGAGCTCGCGTGCGCGCCGCCGCCGCCGCAGCCCGCAAGCAGCCCGGTGCTCAGGAGGGCGATCCCGACCGCACCACGGGCTGATAGGCGACCGCGTCCGTTGCGCGGTCGGCGTCGGATCGTCACCAGGCCTCCTTCAGGTTCCACGGAGCATATATCGATGATGGGCTCGGTCGAGGATCGGTACATACGTATGCCTGGGCCAAGAGGTCGCCCGCTGCCCATCGACCCGGGCCGGTAGCGTTCGTGGCATGCCTGAGCTGCCACAGCCGTTCAAGCCGAGGCTGCGCGGTGTGTTTCACCAATGGGCGTGCGTCGGCTCGGTGCCGCTCGGTGTCGTGCTGCTGGTTGTCGCGGGGACTTCGCGCGCCCGGATTGCGTTCGGCGTCTACTCGGTCAGCCTGGTCGCGCTATTCGGGGTGAGCGCGCTGTATCACCGCATCAATTGGCGTTCGCTGAACGGGCGCGACTGGATGCGTCGGCTCGACCACTCGATGATCTTCGTGATGATCGCGGGCAGCTATACGCCCTTCGCTCTGCTCGTGCTGCACGGACCGCTGGCGGTCGCGCTCCTCGTCGCGGTGTGGACGGCAGCGCTGCTCGGGGCCGTCTTCAACCTGGTGTGGCGGGACACGCCGACGTGGTTGCGTTTCGCGCTCTACGTCGGGCTTGGGTGGATCGCGGTGGCGGCGCTGCCCCAACTCGGGCCGGCTATCGGGCCCTGGGGCTTGACGCTGCTCGTCCTCGGCGGTGTTCTCTACACGCTGGGAGCCGTGGTTTACGCCATCCGTCGCCCGGACCCGGTACCGGCGGTATTCGGATACCACGAGGTCTTCCACATCCTCGTGATCGCCGCCGCAGTCCTTCAATACGCGGTGATCGCCTTGTGGATCGCGCCCGACTGATTCGGAGGCACTGACAATCTCGTCGTCCACCTCAGGAGAGCTCGTCACCGAGACGTTTAACTACGACGGTGGCCGGCAGGTGACGATCTACGTCCCGCCAGTTCCGCCCGAGGTAGTCGTGTTCGCCGGTGACGGCCAGTTGATCTCGCAGTGGGGTGGCGTCCTTGAGGCCGCCGACGTACCGCCGACCATGATTGTCGGTGCCCACCGGCTGGACGACGAGATGCTGCGGCTCCACGAATACTCGCCGGTGTTTGACGCAGAACGATTCGCGGCACACGAGAACTTCTTCGTCGAAGACGTCCGCCAATGGGCCCGGTCACGTTTCGGAGTCGCGCTGCCCGCCGAGCGCACGGCGGTGCTTGGTGTCTCTGCGAGTGGAGAGCTCGCGCTCGCCATGGCGCTTCGCCATCCCGATATCTACGGTGCGGTCTTCTGCGCGTCGCCGGGCGGGGGTTACCGACCACCTGCGGTGATGCCGAATTCGCTTCCGCGCGCGTACCTGGTCGCCGGCACGCTGGAACCGTTCTTTCTCGAGAACGCGACCCGCTGGGCTGCCGCGCTGCGCGACGCAGGTGCGGATGTCGTCGTGACCGAGCGGATCGGATCGCACGGCGACCCGTTCTGGAGAGAAGAGTTCCCGCTGATGGTGGCGTGGGCGTTTGGTGGACGGGCCTTCGACATCCCGAGTTCCGCTGCGAAAGTAGCCTGAGCCAAGACCGTGTGATCTTGCGACAGGAGGCTGAGCGATGAATAAGCCGGTGTTGTTCTGCTACGACGGATCGGATGGGTCAAAGACGGCGCTGACCGCTGCTGCGGAACTGATCAAGCCCGGCGATGCCGTGGTACTGACGGTATGGACTCCGGCAGTCCTGCAGTTGGCGCGAGCCGGGTCGTTCGTGATAGCCGTACCGAACGAAGGCGAGATCGACGAGCGGGAGGCAGCTACCGCACAACAGATCGCCGAGCAAGGCGCCGAGGGTGCCCGCGGCCGCGGCTACAACGCGATCGGACGCACCGCAGAAGCCGACGAATCGGTAGTCAGGACGATCGATCAGGTCGCCCAGGAGATCGACGCCGCGCTGATCGTCTGTGGCCAGCGAGGACGGGGGCCGATCGGTAGCGCGCTCCTCGGTAGCGTCTCGCACGCACTCGCGGCACATACCAAGCGGCCGGTCCTCATCGCACCACAGCACCCGGAGTAACGCCGACCTCGGGCGCGACGTCATCCACGGCCTCGAAGTGGTGGCAGTTGCCGATCGCGTGACGGGCGAGCGCTGCCTTGAGGGTGGGCACCCGATGCGCGGCCCGGCCCGGGAGGATGATCAGCGCGAGAACGAAGCCGAGGGCGAAGATTCCGACCGACCACCAGAACGCCGTGGTGTAGCCGTGGACTGCCGCGGCGTCAGCCAGGCCCGCGGAGTGGAGATGGCTGGCTGCGTAGCTAGCGACTGCGCTGGCGAAGATGGTGCTCAACAGAGAGGTACCGACCGAACCGCCGACCTGCTGGGAGGTGTTGACCATCGCTGAGGCGACCCCGGCCTCGCGTCCCTCCACGCCCAAAGTCGCGGTTGAGAACGCCGGCGCAAAGATGCATCCCATCCCGACCCCGAGGACGAGCAGTCCGGGAAGGACGTTGCTGACGTAGCTCGACCCGGGCGTCAGGTGCGTAAACAGGAACATCGCGATTGCTCCGAGCGCGGTGCCGGTAAGTACCAGCGGCTTGACCCCGGTGTGTTGGATCACGCGGGTCTGCACGGTGGTCGAGGTGACCACCAGCACACCGGTCAGCGGAAGGAACGCCAGGCCGGTGGTAAACGGCGAAAGGCCGAGTTGCTGCTGCAGGAAGTAGGTGAGAAACAGGAACACGGCAAAGATGCCGGCACCGGCCAGCGCGATCGTGGTGTACGCGCCCCCGCGCGCCCGGTCCCAGATGATGTGCAGCGGCAGCAACGGATGCCTGGCGCGGCGCTCGATGAGCACGAAAGCCGTCAGGAGCACGGGGCTGGCGACGAGCGCCACGATCGTGGCCGGGGCAGTCCAGGAATGGGTCTCGGCGTTGGAGAACCCGAAGACCAGCGCGAACAGGCCTAGCGCGGATGTGAGAACACCCGGTATGTCGATCGGGTCGCGCACCGGAGCGCGGTGATTTACCAGCAGACGCAACGCCACGACGGTCGTAGGCACGGCGATCACGAGGTTGACGTACAGACACCAGCGCCAGGACAGCACTTGCGTGAGCGCGCCGCCGAGTATGAGCCCGAGCGAGGCGCCACCACCGGCGATCGCACCGAAGATCCCGAACGCCGTGGGCCGGTCGGGAGACCCCTCGAACGTCACCGTCAGCAACCCGAGTGCCGAGGGTGCGAGTAGGGCGCCGAACGCTCCTTGGAGTGTTCGGGCGGCGACGAGCACGTCGAACGACTGCGCCAGCCCCCCGATCGCCGAGGCGAGCGAGAACCCTACGAGGCCGGCGACGAGCGTCCACTTGCGCCCGAACAGATCGCCGAGCTTCCCGCCCAGCAGCAGGAGGCTTCCGAACGCGAGCGCGTAGGCGGTGACGATCCATTGCCGGCTCTCGGTCGAGAAATGCAGCGCCTGCTGAGCCGAAGGGATCGCGATGGTCACGATCGTCGCGTCCAGGACCACCATCAGCTGCGCGACGCCGAGGAGGGCCAAAACCGCCCATCGGTTGGGCTCGCGATCGTGTGAGGCCGCGGACATCAGATGGTCGCCCATATTCCCCTCGGTGCTGCGACCATCGACCTCAGCCATCCCTCGACGCTAACACCGCAAAGCCGCTGGCTGGGGAAACAGTTGTCGCCCTCGCCTGATCGCCGCAATCTAGGCGGTCGGCGACCGCGAGGCGCGCGCTCCGCGAGGGTGGCCGTGCGAAGCGATCAGGCTCGACCGATCGCTCGCGCCTCCGCGGGGCCGACGACGAGGTCGTGCAGGTCGCCGCCGACCTCGAGTCGACCCGACTGTTCGATCCCGCCAACCTTCACCGGCTCGAAGCCGGCCGTTCGGATCAACCGCTCAACTTCCTCGCCGGCGCGGTCATCGTCGGTCACGTAGAAGAGGACCGCCAGCTCCGGTGACCGCTTGCTAGACGACTCGAAGAGATCGGCCGACATGGTTCCAAACGCCATGGCGAAGCGCGTGCCCGCCGGCAACCACCCGGCTACAACGTCGCCGGAGGTTTGTCCCTCGGGCAGGAGACGTGACACTTTGCCTTGCGCGTCGAGGCCGACCGGGTTGCTCGGAACGACCACGAGCTTGTCGGTTAGCAGGTCGGCGATCTCGTCCATGACGCCTTTCAGCACGCCGAACCGGAGCGCGAGGACGACGGCATCGGCGCCCTGCAAAGCGTCGCGGTTGTCGACGGCGGCCACCGCACCTCGACCGATCTCGCCAGCCAGCGTTCGTGCCGACTCAGTGTCGGCGCTCGAGAGCCTCAGGGACTCGCCGCCCGAGGCCAGCTGGCGGGCGATGGCCGATCCGAGCCCTCCAGTGCCGATGATCGCCGTGGTCATAACCGAAGGCTCCTGAGCATCACGTTACTAACAGCCGCGGCGCGCCCAAATCAAACGTCGATGAGCTCGGTGGCGACCCAGCGTGCGACGTCTTCGGGATATGGCGATCGCAGCCCGAGGACGACGTGCCGAAAGCCGGCGTCGGTGGCGGCGGCGATCGCGCTCCGCGTGCTGTCGGGTTGGTCGTAGGAGACCGGCAGATGGATCGAGCGGGTGATCGAGGCTGGGTCTCGGCCGAGCTCGGTGCAGTACCGGTCAAGCAGGGCGCTCCGCTGGATGCAGTCTTCGATGTCGGCGCCGGGGATGTTCCAACGGTCGGCATGCTCGGCCACTACGCGCAGCGTTGCACTGGTGCGTCCGCCGATCATGATCGGCGGGTGAGGTTGCTGAACCGGCTTGGGGTTGCAGAACGCTCCGGTCAGGTGGTAGTTGGTGCCATCGAAGTCGAATGGCTCGGTCGCGGTCCATAGGCGGCGGACGATCGTGCACGCCTCCGCGAAGCTCCCGACCGCGCGATCCCAATCATGGAAGGGCAGGCCGTACGCTTCGTACTCGCGTCGGGCGATCGGGTGATTCGGCCGCGACCCCATGCCGATGCCGAACTCGAGCCTGCCTCCGGACACCACGTCGACGGTCGCGGCGATCTTGGCCAGCATCGCGGGGGGTCGAAACCGGTTGCTGGTCACGAGCAACCCGAGGCGCAGCCGTTCGGTCTTCGCGGCCAGGGCCGAGAGCAGCGTCCAGCCCTCGAAGATCGGGCCGTTCGGATCGCCGCCGATCGGCAGCAGGTGGTCAAACAGCCAGACGTGCTCGATTTCCGGGATCGTGTCCGCCTCTTTCCAGACCCGCAGGATGTCGAGGTAGTCGACCTGTTGCTGGGCGGTCGCGATCCCGAAGCTCACCGGGCGGCCAGGGGTAGGGCTAGGCTGGGTCACCTTGAACCAGAATACCGGAGACCCTCCCCACTTGTCCTGATGGTACGACCTTCCGCGCCCCAGCCGCAGGTCCGCCGGGTTGACGCCGAGCGCAACCGAGAGCGGATCCTTGCCGCCGCTCGCGCCGCGTTCGCCGACCCGGATGCCGATGTCTCGATGGCGGAGATCTCCCGGCGCGCCGGAGTCGGCTCGGCCACGCTGTACCGCAACTTCGCCAATCGACGCGAGCTGCTCGAGGCGCTCTACGTCGAGGAGATCGACGCGGTCTGCGACGCCGCCACCACCGCCACCGGGGAGAGCCCCGGCGCGCGCTTGCGGACGTGGCTTCTACGGTTCTACGCCTACTTCACTAGCAAGCGGGTCGTCGCCGCCGAGCTGCTCCAGCACACCGACAGTGACGCCCCGGTGTTCGGGACGGGTCGCGCGCGTGTCCTCGCTGCTGGTCGGCCGCTGCTGCGCTCTGCCCAGGACTCGGGCGACGTGCGCGTCGACCTCACCCTCGAGCAGATCCTCGACATGGTCGCCGCGATCGCCAACATCCCAGGATCGGCCGACTACCGTGAGCCGATCCTCCGGGCATCGCTCGACGCGCTCTGACCTGTGAGCTCCGTTTAGAGAGCCTCGCTGCACAGCAAAACCAATGCGTCCATCAATGGCCGCGGGCGGTGCCGCCGGTCTGTGAGACCAGCAGCACCGTCGGGCCTCAGCGAGGCTCAGGCCACTGCCACGAAGTACTGGCCGTTCTCGACGTCCTCGACCCACCCCGGATGAGTCGGCTCCCAGCCGAGGACCCGGCGGGTCTTGTCGTTCGAGACCGGATTGTCCAGGCCGGCGAACGCGGCCAGGAAGCCGAGATACTGCGGCGCGTCCTCGTCGGTGATGCTCTTGGCCTCGACCCCGAGCTTGCCCGCGATCGTCTCGGCGATCAGCTTTCGCGGGATGCCCAGGTCGCCCACGCCGTGGAAGGTCGATCCGGCGGGCGCCTTTTCGACCGCGAGGCGGTACAGGACGCCGATGTCGTAGGTGTTGGCCGCAGGCCAACGGTTCGAACCATCGCCGACATAAGCGGCGGCGCCATTCTCACGAGCGAAATCGATCAGCACGTGGGTGAAGCCGTGGTGGTCGAGGTCTGAGTGGACCATCGGCGCGAGCCGGACGACGGAGGAGCGCACGCCCCGCTGGGCGAGGCCGAGGGTGTAGTTCGCGGCGTCGACCCGCGGCCCGCCCTCGCTCTGGTCGTCCTCGGTGCCGGGCCGGCCGGTGATGCCGGCCATCGCGAGCATCAAGGTGCCGCCGGTCGTCACGAACGGCTTGTCGGTACCAACGAGGGCCTCGCCAAGCGCTTGCGTGGCCGCCATGTCCGACGCGACCGCACCCATGAAGTCGCCGGTGCGCATCGACTCGTGCTTGAAGCCGAGGTGGATCACGCCGTCGGCCTCCGAGGCGGCCTGGCTCAGGCCGTCAAGGTCGTCGAGATCGCCGCGGCGAACCTCGGCGCCGAGGGCGGCGACCGCCTCAGCGGATGCGTCCGAGCGGGCCAGGCCGACGACCTGGTGGCCGTTGTTCAGCAACTCTGGGATGACGGCGGAGGCGATGTGGCCTGACGCCCCGGTGATGAATACGCGCATGGGAACTCTCCAATGGGTTGAGAGGATGTCACTTGGTGTCATCACCATAACACTTGATGGCACCAGGTGCCATCAACTACGCTCAACCGGGATGTCGCGCTGGAAGCCAGATGCCGCGGGCCGCCTGATGCAGGCCGCGATCACCCTGTTTGATCAACAGGGATACGAGGACACGACGGTTGCCGAGATCGCCGCGGCCGCAGATCTGACCAAACGCACGTTCTTCCGATACTTCGCGGATAAGCGCGAGGTGCTGTTCAGCGGCAGTCAGGAGCTCGAGCATCGATGGCTGGAGGCCGTGGCCGAGGCTCCAGCGGACGCGGATCCCCTGGCCGCAGCGACGGCCGGATTCGACCCGATCGCCGAGCTGTTCGTCGAGCGCCACGAGTTCGCCCGGATCCGTGCGCGGATCGTCGGTTCCAACCCAGAGCTCCAGGAGCGCGAGCTGATCAAGCTCCAGAGCCTCGCCAGCTCGATCAAGTCAGCGCTGGTCGACCGCGGCGTCTCGCACAATGCCGCGATCATCGCGGCCCAGGCCAGTGTCACCGTCTTCCACGTCGCGTTTGCCCGCTGGGTGCAGCAGGACGACCCAGCAGCCTTCCGCCGACTGATGGACGAGTCGCTGGACGAGCTGCGCGCCGTGACCGCGGCCTAAGTGCGGGCCTAAGCGGCCGTCACCTTCGATGACGTAGCCGAACGGAGAAACGGATCAAACGCTTGCTTTAGCCTCCGCCTGGACGCGGCCACTTTGTCAAGCGTCCGCTTGAATGGTTGTCGACCGGACGGCGGATTAACGGAAAACTCGTGGCGGCCGCGTTTCGACTGTGCGAGGATTGTCCGCTGTGTCTTGGTTTGGCAGGCGGAGACCGCAGCCGCCCACGGACGAGGAGCGGCAGGCCGCTGAAGTTGACCTGGAGCGGATCCGGCAGGGCGGGATCCCGCTGGGTGCCGAGGAGCGCCTGAAGCGGGTCGCGACCTCGAGTACGCCGTTCTTTACCAGCGATCTGAGCGCCAAGGAGTACGCGCTTGCCGAAGCGTCGGGGCTGCAGCCGGTGGCGCAAGTGATGGGATCGTCAGTCGTCCAGCATGGCTGGGTCGGCACGCAGAGCGGCTACTACACCGGGGGTGAGATTTCCGGCTTGTCGGAGCCGTGGAACATGGCTCGGAGCCGGGCGTTCGACCGCATGCGCCAGGAGGCGGAGTTGGCCGATGCAGACGGTGTGATTGGGATCGAGATCGCAACGGGTTCGCTCGGCGACGCTGGCAATCTCGAACTTGTCGTATTCGGCACAGCTGTGCGTGACACGACGCTGCCGTCGCATCCAAGCGGTCGCCTGGGGATGTGCACGCTCTCAGGGCAGGACGTCGACAAGCTGCGGCGGATCGGGGCCGAGGTTTGCGATGTGGTGGGTCACACAACGGTCCTATCTGTGCAGCTCGGCATGAACTCGGCTTGGGTGATGAACAGGAGCGGTATGTTCGGGGGCGGGGCTCGGATGAATACGGAGATCACGGAGATCGCCCAGGGCGTCTACGAGACCCGTGACCGGGCGATGGCCGTGGTGCGTCGGCAGGCGAGCGCAGCCGGGGCTAACGGCATCGTGATCTCGACTCTGCGGCACTCGATCGAGCACTACGAGTACGACCAGGGCGGTTACAAGTCCCACTACTTCCACGTGACGATGCATGTCCTCGGTACCGCAATCCGGTTTGGCGCGCGCGAACCTCATCCCGCTCCGCTGTCGGGACCTGTGATGTCGATCAATGTCGGTGCCTAGCCGAAAAGGAGCCGCAGCCCATGGCGAATTACGATCCCACCAGCACCGAGGGGCTCGCCGAGCACGCGAGCGAGCGACTGCGAATGAACGCCGGCGGGCTGTTCACCTCGGATCTGTCGGTGAACGAGTACCTGTGTGTCGAGAAGGCCGGCTTCGAACCGGTCGGTCTGGTCGTCGGCTCGAGCATCTACCACGTCGGCTACCAATTCGGAAACCTGCGGCAGAACCAAGAGCTCGACGTGCTCAGCCAGGCTATGTACGAGGCGCGCGAGCTGGCGATGACACGGATGGAGGAGGAGGCCGACCAGCTCGGTGCGGATGGTGTCGTCGGCGTCCGGCTCGATATCGGCCGCTACGAATGGGGCGCGGACATGGCCGAGTTCATCGCGATCGGAACGGCGATCCGGCATCGAGAGGGCAAGCTCCATCGGGCCCCGAACGGCCGCCCGTTCACGAGCGACCTTTCAGGTCAGGCCTTCTGGACGCTGATGCAGACGGGCAAACGGCCCGTCGGGATGGTGATGGGCAGCTGTGTCTATCACGTCGCTCACCGCGGGATGATGCAATCGATCAAGCAGACTGGCCGCAACGTCGAGCTCGAGCAGTACACGCAGGCCCTCTACGACGCCCGCGAGCTGGCGATGGAGCGGATGCAGAAGGAGGCCGAGGCAATCGGCGACGGGGTGCTCGGGATCGTCGAGGTCAAGCTGCACGAGAACAACCACGGCTGGGGAAGTCACGTGATCGAGTTCTTCGCCATCGGCACCGCAGTGATCCCCAATGAGCACGTGGCCGAGGGTCATCACCTCCCGGATATCACCCCGGTGCTTGACATCAACGATTGATCCGCGCGCGGTGCGGGCGTTATTGGTGGGTGACCGCGCACGGGCCACCGGGCGGGACCCTACGAATACGCGCACGGGGGTGTGTGGCAGAACTCGGGGTGGCGGCCATTCAAGGGACCCCCTCTATCGGACGATCACCGTGATGCGGCTGAGGATCGCTTTGGCGAACTCACCGCTTGTGGGGCAGGCAGCGGCGAGGCGCCGCCCGCCATTCACGGGCCGTCTGATCGCTAACGCTTCACGTGCCAACCCTGACCTTCACGCCTCAGCTGGCCCTGTGAAGCGAGCCGCGGCAGGACGCGATACAGGTAGTTGGGTTGGATCTTCATTGCCTTTGCGAGTTCGGGAATAGTGATGCCCGGCCGGCTGCGAACGAGCTCGAGTGTTTGTGCCGCGCGAGTGCCACCGCCGCGGCGAGTCGAGCTGCGGCGAGGCTGCCGCGTGGCGCGACGGGCGGGCCGGCTCCGAGTCGTACGAGCTGCCGCAGCGCGCGGACGTCCGGGACGTCGGCGCCCGTCGGTCAGCGCGGAACGCGCCGCCTCGAGCCGCGAGACCTCGTCCTGGAGCTCACGGAGTCGCTTCTCGATCTCGGCCGCAGTTGTGTCAACGAATCCTGGCAAGAGTACCTCCTGTCATTGCGAAGTTCGAGAAGTAAACATACAACGCCAGTCCCGATATCAAACGGGGCAACCGTTTCTGCACAATCGCTTGCGTGCGACGCCGGGGCGGCGCAGAGCCCGTCACGTGCTACCGACGTGGACCTGCCGTCTATTTGTTGGCTGGACGCTTGGTGTAGTCGCTGGCTCGGAAGCAACCGTGAAGGTGGTCGTTGACGACGCCGACGTTCTGCATGAACGCGTACACACTGGTAGGGGCCCACAAAGCACAGCCCTGTGACTTCAGTTGCTTGGCGAACGCCTCGGCCTGAGGGGTCGAGGTCGGGAGGTCGGCGAGGTGGCGCGGTGCTCGCCTGCGGTCCGGATTCTCTTGAGTCACACGACTGATCGATCCCTGACCTCGCGGCGAGCGGTCTAACCTAATGACATGGCCATCATCGCCTGTCCAAGCTGTGGAGCGCGAAATCGTGTTGGCCCGATCGCCTCGGGATTCCCTCGCTGCCCGAAATGCAAGACGGAGCTTCCCTGGCTCGTGAATGCTGATGCGGACACGTTCGCCGCCGAGACCAGCGCTTCGGTGCCGGTGGTCGTTGACTTCTGGGCTTCGTGGTGCGGACCGTGCCGGATGATCTCGCCCGTGCTCGAGGACCTCGCTCGCCGGAATGCCGGACGGCTGAAGGTCGTCAAGGTCGATGTCGACGCCAACCCGGCGCTCGCCACTCAGTACCGCGCACAGTCGATCCCGCTGCTGGTCGTGATGCGCGAGGGGCGCGAGGTCGACCGGGTCGTAGGCGCGCTTCCGCGCGCTGCGCTCGAGCAGCGACTCGCGCCTGTGCTCGCGACCTGAGCCTCGTTGACGGTCAGGGGTCGTCCGACGTCGACCGCCTAGTTACGTTCGTCCTCCGGCGGCCAGCCGCATGAGCGGCGAGTCGAAGTCGACGTCGGCCGTGGTTCGCTCGGCGTGGGTCGCGTTCCCGGCGAATCGGTGCTTGTAGCCGGACCACTGACGATCGGTGATCTGCCGCTCGATCTGCGCGGTCATGAGGACGGCGAGTTCGGTAGCGGCGCGCCCGATTCGGTCGCCCAGCTCCGGGGCACTCCAGTCTTCGGGCCCGGCGAACACGGAGGTTGGGAGCGTCAGCGCCCGCATGTAGGCGAACAGCGGCCGCATTTGCTCGTCGGCAACGAGTGCGTGCCGACTGCTGCCTGCGGTGGCCGCGAGAAGCACCGGCTTGGCGATCAGCAAGTCGTCATCGAGCACGTCGACGAAGGACTTGAACAGGCCGCTGATGCCCGCCTTGTAGACCGGGGTGGCGGCGATGATCGCGTCGGCGCCGGCGATCTGTTCGATCGCCGCCTGGAGCCGCTCAGAGGGCAAGCCCGCCACCGTGGCACCGGCGATGTCGCCCGCGAGCGGAGCAAGTTCGATCACGGCCGCGGTGGCGTTGACCTCCGTCTCGCGGAGCACCTCAAGGGTCCTTCGGGAGATGCGCTCGGCCAGCATTCGCGTTGACGAGGGCTCGCCGGTGCCGGCGCTGATGACGATCAGGCGTCGAGGCGCAGCATCGGCGGTCGCGCTGCCCCGGTTCTCGTTTGGCGTGGTCATCGCGCCTCCTCGAGCGCCGCGCGCTGCGAGTCGCCCTCGCCGCGATCGGACCGGTCGGAGCCGGCGGTCAACCGTCGGCACAGGTCGCCCAGCTGCAGGAGTTGCTCGCGGTCCAGGTGCCTTGCCATCGCCTTCGCGACGACGCGCCCGTGGCTGAGGCCGACTGCACGCTGGAGTTCGGCTCCGGCCGTGGTCAGACGTATTCGGCAGGCGCGGGCGTCGTCGGGATCGTCGTCACGCCGGACGAGCCCGCGCCCCTCGAGGCGGCCGACCAGACGCGACATGCCCGCCTGTGTGAGCAGGACGTCCTCGCCGAGCTCGGAGATCCGCAGCCCGTTCGGTGCCGTGGACAGCGCGTACAAGACCCCGTACTCGCGTGGGAGCAGGTCGCGCCAATCGGTTCCAGCGGTGAGCTCGCCGGCGATCGTCGCCTGTGCCCGGAACAGCGTCTCCCACACCTCGTTGGCGATCCTCGCGTTGCTCCGCATAGTGCTCACGCGGCAACCGGATACTCGGCGGCGAGCTCCGGATCGGTGTCCTGGTACGGGGATAGGCCGGTGAGATTGTCGCCTCGGTTGGCGTTCGGCGTGGGCTGGCGTGACGCGCCGTCGCCGTACTTGGCCCGCACGAGGCTCTGGTGAGTTGGTGCGTCCGGCACTCCGGGTGCCCGGCGAGCCTCCATCTCGCGACGCAGAACAGGCACCACCTCCGTGCCCAGCAGCTCGACCTGCTCGAGCGCCACCTCGAGTGGCAACCCCATCGAGTCGACGTTCCACAGCTGACGCTGGTAATCGCCGAAGCCATCCTGGAAGGTCAGGGTCTTTTCGATCACCTCCTGCGGGCTGCCGACGCTCATCGGCGTGCCGTGCATGAAGTCCTCCAGCTGGTAGCTCTTGCCGTAGATCGGTGAGCCCTCGAAGTAGGGGCGGAACCGGTGCACCGCGTCCTGCGACCGAGGTGCGATGAACGCGTGCCCGCCTAGGCCGACGATCGCCTGCTCCGGAGTGCCGTGGCCATAGTGGGCAAACCGCTCGCGGTAGAGGTTCACGAGCGGGCGGAAGTGGAAGTTTGGAGCCAGGATGTTGTTGGCGAAGTAGCCATTGCCGTAATACGCAGCCTGCTCGGCGATCTCCGGCGTGCGGATCGCGCCGTGCCAGACGAACGGAGGCACGTCGTCCAACGGGCGCGGAATCGCGGTGAATCCCTGCAGCGGCGTCCGGAACGTACCCTCCCAGTCGACCATATCCTCGCGCCATAGGCGGTGAAGCAGGTTGTAGTTCTCGAGCGCCAGCTCGAGCCCCTTGCGGACGTCCTTCCCGAACCACGGATACACCGGAACGGTGTTACCGCGGCCGAGCATCAGGTCCATACGCCCGCCCGCCAGGTGCTGGAGCATCGCGTAGTCCTCGGCGATCTTGACCGGATCGTTGGTCGTCACCAGCGTCACCGCCGTGCTCAAGACGATCCGGCTCGTTAACGCGGCGATGTGCGCCAATACGGTCGTGGGCGAGGACGAGAAGAACGGCGGGTTGTGATGCTCGCCGACCGCGAACACGTCGAGCCCGACCTCGTCCGCGCGCTGGGCGATCTTGACGATCGCGTTGATCCGTTCGGCCTCGCTCGGGGTACGGCCCGTCACCGGATTCCGCGTCACATCGCTAACCGAGAAGATTCCAAACTGCACCGTGTCCACCTTTCGTTGTGCCCTCAACTATAGCAGATACATGCGCGCGCATGTATGAATAGAATCGGGTAACGTGACGTCGCGGACCGGAGGAGCCGTCGACGCGCCCGTGCGCGCCACGGTGAGCCGCCGTGTGCGCTAGCGCGTTCGGTAGCTCAGCGATCCCGGGCTGCTGCGATCAGCGAGGTCGCCGCGGCTCGGACCGGACCGGCGACCGACGCGTCCCGGTCAAGGTTGGCAGCGCGCGAGGACCTCGTTGCTGTGAACGGTTAGCGCCGGACGCGGCGCACGCGCCGCTCGATCGCGAGGCTCGTGAGCCTGATCGCTTCACCGTAAGCCCGGCGGACAACCCCCGGAAGGGGCAACGGGGAGCGCCGGACGGAGAGGGCCCGCCGCTCCGATTCTGGCCGCTGGTCGTCGTGCGGGCCGCCTTGGTCGCGCGCCACCGCGGCCACGACGTCGTCGTCCCTCGCGGAGGCTCTTCCTGCGTAGACCCACGTGAACCGGAACAGGAGCCCGGCCGCGAGGTACATAAAGCTCGCGAGTTCGTGTTCGCGCGGGCCAGGGCGACGCGCCAGGAGCCGGAGGGCCAGACCGAGTACGACGAGGCTCTTGGCGGTACGGAAGTAGAGGCCGGGGCGCCCGCGGCTGAGCGCGTTGGCGGCGTCTCCCAGGCGCCGCTCACCCAGGGCGGAGATTGAGAGCTCGGTCAGCATCGCGGCGGTCTCCATCGCACCTAGGGCCCGGCGCGTTGGATGCCCGCGCGGAAGGCCACTCGCCACGAGTACGAGGCGGGTGGCGGCCGCGCCGGTCGCGGTCGCGGTCGCGACGAATGCCGGTCCGAGGATCGTGCGGCTGCCCGACCACAGCGGGACGGCGGTGCAGGCGAGGAGCACGCCGGTGTAGGAGCCGAGGTAGCTGCCGAGCAGCGCGGTCACCGCCCCAAGGGGACGGGCCGCCTTCGGCCGCCCGATCAGGTCACAACCAACGGCGAGGGCGCTCGAGCCACTGAACGCGACCAGGCACCACGAGCCCGTGTTCATCGGCGAGCGCGGCTTGAAAATCCTCGTCATGTTCAGGAACCGCTCCGGGCGGCCCAGATCGGCGATCAGCAGAAGCGGCGCCGGTGCGACCGCGCCGAGCGCGACCTTGCGCGCGATCGCGGCGGAGCGGTGGTCGCCGGCGGCGTCGCAGGCGAGGGCGACGAACGCCGAGCCGGCTGCCGTCCCGCCAAGCCAGAAGTAGGTCGCGACTTCCCACCCCCACAGGGGTGCGTGGATCAGCGGCCCATGGATGTCCGAGACCGGCGCGTCACGCATCCTCCGGTTCGCCTCGGCGACCTGAGCGGGAGCGGGATCGGCGTCGGCATAGCCGGTGTCGCGCGATTTGTAGAGATAGGACCAGCGCGCGTCGCCGAAGTCAGGACGCGCCAGCTCGACCGGTGCTCCCGGTTCAGCCGGCGTCCACGAGGCCGGTCCTCCGCGCGTGCCGAGCGCCGGTCGGAGGTCGTGGTCCCCGTCGTTCACCAGGAGCTCCCTACACCTTGCTTCCGGCCGCGGCGTGCGGCCGTTGCAAACGCGAGGATCGCGCCGGCGCTCGCGAGCAGGCCGGCGGCCACCGCGGCCACCGTCGCCGGAACGAGGTTCTCCTGTACCGGAGAGTCCGCGTGCGCCGGCAACCCGTAGCGCTCGGGGGGCTCGGTCAACAGGAAGAACGAGCCGAGGCCGCCGGCGAGCTGCTCTCCGGGCTCGTCGCCGGCTCCGTACAGGTAGGCGCCCTCGATGCCGCGCGCATGCAGCTCGGCGACGCGGCGAGAGGCGATCTCCACCAACTCCTCGTGCGGGCCGAACTGGATCGAGTCGGTCGGGCACGACTTCGCGCAGGCCGGCTCCAGCCCGTCCTCGAGACGGTCGTAACAGAGCGTGCACTTGCCCGCGCGACCGTCGATGTGGTCGCGATCGACCACCCCGAACGGACACGCCGGCACGCAGTAGCCGCAGCCGTTACAGACGTCCGGCTGCAGCACGACCGTCTGGTACTCGGTGCGGATCAGCGCACCCGTGGGGCAGGCGTCGAGACAGCCCGCGTTTGTGCAGTGCTTGCACACATCGGACATGAACACCCAGTCGCCCATCTTGCCGACGGCCTCGGCGACGTCAACGACGTCCGGCGCCGGCTGTGCAGCATCCACCAAGTCGATTGCGCCGGCAGCCGGAATGGCCGGCAGTTTGCCGCCGCCGCCCGCGTCGAGCGCGCGCTTCGCCTCCTCCCTGAGCTGGGGCGAGGGCTCGAACAGCTCGACGAACCGGACGTGGCGCCACGACGAGGCCGAGAGATCCCCGGTGTGGTCGTAGGAGACGCCCTTGCCGGTCTGCGAGCCGTCGGCGGGCAGGTCGTTCCACTGTTTGCATGCGACCTCGCAGGCCTTGCAGCCGATGCACACCGAGGTGTCGGTGAAGAAGCCCATGCGCTGCGCGCCGGACCGGTGGACGGCGATCTCGGTGTCTGGAGAGCTCGTGCTCATGGAGTCCCCATGGAATCGGCGCTACCCGGTCCCGTGGAATCGGCGCTACCCGATTCCACGGAATCGGCGCTACCCGGTCCCGTGGAATCGGCGGCAGCCGATTCCTTCGGATTCTCCGCCACCGGGTCGTCCTCGTTCGGCCGGACGCGATGCCCCGCGAGCGCGACTCCGGCCAGCCGCGCAGTGCTCGCGCCGTACCGGCGGCCGGCGCGCACATCGCAGGTGAACGCCTTGTCATCCTGGATCGAGACGTTGGGATCGCCGGATAGCCCGACGAGCTCGTTGACGGTGTCACCCTGTGAGAGCCCGCTGTAGCCCCAGTGCCACGGCAGCGCTATCTGGTGAATCACTCGTCCGTCGACGCGTACGGGGCGGATGCGTTCGGTGACCTTGGCCCGCGCCTCGATCTCCGCGCGGTCGGTGACGATCGTCATCCAGCCGCCGTCCTCGATGCCGCGGTCGGCGGCGAGCTGCGGATCGATCTCGGCAAACATCTCGGGCTGGAGCTCGACCAGCCACGGGACGGTGCGGCTCATCCCGCCCGCCGTGTGATGCTCGGTCAGCCGGAAGGTTGTCGCCACGATCGGGTACCGCGGATCGCCGGTCGCGTGGTACGGATTCTCGGGCCGGCGCCAGCGGATCGCGGCCGGGTTGCCATCTACCGCCGGGTAGAGGAGGTTGGGTATCGGTGACTCGAGCGGCTCGTAGAACGTGGGCAACGGCCCGTCGAGCAGACCGCTGGGCGAGTACAGCCAGCCGCGTCCGTCCGCCATCATGATGAACGGGTCCGAGCCGGAGATCGCGTCCATGCCTGTGGTGTCCGGTGCCGCCTGGTAGTCGGGCCGCTTGGTGACCGGGAAGTCGGGCACGTCGTAACCCGTCCACTTCTCCTCGCGCTCGTCCCACCACACGTAGCGCTTGCGCTCAGACCACGGCCTGCCCTCCAGATCGGCGCTCGCGCGGTTATAGAGAATCCGCCGGTTCGCGGGCCACGCCCACGCCCATTCCGGCGAGACGATCCCGCCCGGGGCGGCGATGTCGCCGGGATTACGCCGGCGCGCCTGGTTGACCCCATCTTTGTAGATACCGGAGTAGATCCAGCAGCCGCACGCGGTCGAGCCGTCGTTGCGTAACTCGTCGAATGAGCCGACGGGCATGCCGGTCTCGACCTCGTAGCCGTTGATCTCCTTGATCACGGCCTCGACGTCGGGCTCGCGGATTTCTCCGTGCTCGGGGTAATCCCACTTCAGGTTCACGATCGGCCAGTCGCGACGGCGGTCGGATTCGACGTAGTGCGCCTTGACGCGTTTGGCGAGGTGGTGCATGAACCACAGCTCCGAACGGGCGTCGCCGGGCGGCTCGAGCGCCTTGTCGCGGAACTGCACCAGCCGCTGGGTGTTCGTGAACGTCCCTTCCTTCTCGATGTGCGAGGCGGCAGGCATCAGGAACACCTCGGTCTGGATCGCCTCGGGGCTGAGTTCGCCCGACTGCGCCTCCGGTGAGTCCCGCCAGAAAGTGGCGGTCTCGATCTCAGCCAGGTCGCGCACGACCAGCCACTTCAGCTTCGCGAGTGCACGTCGCTGAAGCCCCGAGTGCTGAGAACCGACCGCCGGGTTCTGCCCCATCACGAACAGGCCCTCGACCCCGCCATCGAGCGCGCGGAGCATCGTCGAGAAGTGCGAGTGGTTTCCCGTGAGCTTCGGCAGCCATCCGAAGCCGTAATCGTTCTCCTTGGTCGCCCCCTCGCCGAACCACGCCTTGAGTAGCGAGACGATGTACGCGTCGAAATGAGACCACCAGCCGCGGTCGGCCTTGCCGACACCGATGTACTCCTTGAGCGTCAGGTGACCCTCGCGGGTCCGCGGCATGTGCAGGTAGCCGGGGAGCAGGTCATACAAGGTTGGGATGTCAGTCGACCCTTGGATCGACGCGTGGCCGCGCATCGCCATGATCCCGCCCCCGGGCCGGCCCACATTGCCCAGCAGCAACTGCAGAATCGCCGCGCTGCGGATCATCTGCACGGCCTCTGAATGCTGCGTCCAGCCGTTCGCGTAGCAGAACATGCCCGTGCGCTCTCGTCCCGAGTTCGCGATCAGCGCATCGGCCACCGCCATGAACTGCACGCGCGAGATCCCGCAGATTCGCTCGACCATCTCGGGCGTATAGCGACTGAAGTGACGGCGCAGGACCTGGAACACGCAGCGGGGATCCTGGAGCGTGTCGTCGTGCCTGACGCTCCCCAGGTCCATGCCCGCGCCAGTGTGCTCGCTGAACGCCTCGGTGGCGTGCTCATGCACTCCGGCCGAGAGACCGACCACGCAGTCCTCGTAACCCCAACTGGCCGAGTCGTAGCGACCCGTCGCGGAGTCGAAGCCTGAGAACACTCCCTCGAGCTCCTCGGTGTCGCGGAACGCGTCGCATACGAGCGTCGACGCGTTCGTGTAGCTGACGACGTATTCCTTGAAGTAGGACTCAGTCTCGATCACGTGGCGGATCAGTCCGCCGAGGAAGGCGACATCGGTACCCGCGCGGATCGGCACGTGCAGGTCCGCCAGCTGGCTCGTGCGGCCGTAGCGCGGATCGACATGGATGACCCGCGCGCCCCGCTCCTTGGCCTTCATCACCCACCGGAACCCGACCGGGTGCGCCTCGGCCATGTTCCCGCCCTCGATCACGATGCAGTCGGCGTTCTGGAGGTCCTGCTGGAAGTTGGTGGCGCCGCCGCGCCCGAACGAGGACCCCAGACCGGGGACCGTGGAGCTGTGTCATATTCGCGCCTGGTTCTCGATCTGGATCGCCCCCATCGCGGCGAACAGCTTCTTGATCAGATAGTTCTCCTCGTTGTCGAGGGTCGCGCCGCCCAGGTGGGCGAACCCGAGCGTGCGGTCCACGCGCCGGCCGTCGCGGTCGGTGTCCTGCCAGCCGCTCTCCCGGGCGGAGATCACCCGCTCGGCGATCATGTCCATCGCTCGCTCGAGCTCGAGTTCCTCCCACTCGGTGCCGCCGGCCCGGCGGTACCTGACCTTCGTCAGCCGGCCCGGCTGCTCCACCAACTGGCGCGACGAGGCGCCCTTGGGGCACAGCGTCCCCTGGTTGATCGGCGAGCGCGGGTTGCCCTCGATGTCGACGAGCTCGTCGCCCCGCGTGTACACCAGCTGTCCGCACCCCACGGCGCAGAACGGGCACACCGACTCGGTCACCTTCAGCCCAGCGATCCGCGCACCTGCCTTGAGCGTTCGGCTTGACGCGGCACCCGGTCCGAGGCCCATGTCGAGCGCCCGACCGACCAGCGGAAGGCGCCGCAACGACTCGAACGAACGCGGACGGGACCCGGGCGAACTCATCTCCCTTGATGATCCCGGACGGCCAGGCGATCCGGCATCACCCGGATCAGGTGACTCCCGTCCCGCTCGACCTGCGCGAGCAACTGATGGGGTGATGCGAACGACACGATCGCCCCCCTTTTGTAACACCCGCTCGGGAACTGAGCAACTATTAGGTATGGGCGGAGCAACCGGCGCGGACCAGTGGTCGCGCCACCTTCACGATTGCGCACACCGGACCCGTGATCCCGGCCGGCGAGCTCACTCGCCTCTTGCAACCTTTCCGGCGACGCAGCGCTTACGAACGCCTCCGCCGACGGGGCCGGTCTCGGGCTCGCGATCTTGCAAGCGATCGCCAACGCCCACTACGCCGTGATCAACGCAGAGGCCAGAACCGGCGGCGGGCTGAGAATCGAGATTGGCTTTCCAGCCGCCGCGCTGTCAAGTCGATCACTCGCAGCGCGCCGACTGGACGCGCAGGCGTGAACTAGCGGCCGGCCGGGGCGGGCGCCGAGGTCCTCGAGGACGCGGCGCCGGCCCCGCGGCGCGCGCCGTGTCCGAACGCCAGCGCCAGTACGACCGCGGCCAGGCAGCCAACCGCACCGATCCCGAGCGAGGCGCGTGGTCCGAACACCTGGCCGGCAACGCCGACGAGCGGGCCACCGATTGCGGTCGAACCCATGAACGCCATGATGTACAGCGCGACGACGCGTCCGCGCATCGATGGATCGGCCCGGATCTGGAGCGTGCCGTTGGTGCTCGACGAGTACACGACGCTCGCCGCTCCCGCGAACGCCAACCCGACCCCCGCGCCGACGGGCCCCGGCGCCGCCGCCGAGGCGGCGAGCGCAAGCCCGAACGCCGTGGCCGAAATCACGAGGGTGCGCACCCGACCCGGCACCTTGCCCGCGAGCGTCACTCCGGACACGACCGCGCCGGCGCCCATCGCCGAGTAGAGCAGCCCGAAGCCGGTTGCGCCCAGATGGAACGCCGAATGCGCCATCAGCGGGATCGAGACCTGGAACTCGTAGGCCAGCGTCCCGATGATCGCCATCATCAGCAACGGGACCAACAGGTCGCGGCGTCGCTTGACGTACCTCAAGCCGGCGCGGACCGCCCCAGGAGTTCGCGAGGCACGGGCTTCGGGCCGGTACAGCTTGGTCGCGTCCATCGCCATCAGCGCGACCAGCGGTCCGAGGAACGACGCGGCGTTAAGCAGAAAGCACACCCCTACCCCGAACAGCGCGATTATCGCCCCGCCGGCCGCGGGGCCGATCATGCGTGCGGCCGAGACGACCGTTGAGTTGATCCCGATCGCTCGTGGCAAAGACGGGCCCTGGACGAGCTCGGACACGAACGCCTGGCGGGTCGGCGTATCAAACGCGCGGGTCGTGCCCAGACAAAGGGCCAGGACCCACACCATCCACAGCTGCACGACGCCCGTGAGAGCCAAGATCCCCAGGACCAGCGCCAGCACGCCCTGTGTGGCCTGCGTCGCCACCAGCAGCTTGCGCTTGTCGATCCTGTCGGCGACCGAACCGGTCCATGCCCCGAGCACCAGAACCGGAACGGTCTGGAGCGCCACGGTAACCCCGAGCGCGCTGCCGCTCGCGCTCAACTGGAGCACGAGCCACGCCTGTGCGACCGTCTGAAGCCAGGTCCCGGGAACCGAGATCATCTGGCCCGAGAAGTACAGCCGGTAGTTGCGCGTACGCAGCGGCGTAGGCTGGGCGGGATGTCGGAACCGCATCCCTAAAGGGATAGCGGATCGGCGCGGGTCGGGTCTGCGGTCCCATAGCCGGCCTCGCTCGCCGTCGGCCGATGGCGTCGGTAGTCCAGGAGCTCTTCGCCGAACCCGTACCGACCGCCCCTGATCGATCAGGCGAGATCTGGACGGCGTCAGTCGGGATATTCGTCCTTGCGCCAGGAGCGCGGCTCCTCGGGCTGGGGCTTAGGTGTCCGGTCGAGTAGGAAGCTGAAGTACGGCGCGACGAATGGATCGGGCGCCATCACCGTGTACGTGTGGTAGACGGTTCCGTTCTCGTATGCGAAGGCGATCCAGCCGGGGCCCTCGCGAAGTCCGTCCTTCAGCTCGGCCCCGGTCTGCTGTGACCACTCCTCGAGCCACTCGGGCGGGCTCTCGATCATTTGCTTCACCGCGGGGATCTGCTCTACCTGCGCTTCGGTCATCGCAAGGCCGAAGTCGAACGCGAACTCAGTGTTGTATGTGGACACGTAAGGGAACTGCCAGCCCATCCGCGATTTGTAGGCAGCCAGCCGCTCGATCGGAGCCCGCGAGAAACAGATGAGGGTCACATCGCGATGGTTGACGTGGATGAGCGCTCCGTCGAGGCCGTCCGCGAGGCTGGTACATCCGGGACAGGCGCCGTTTTCGTAATCCGGGCCGAACATGATGTTGTAGGCCAGGAGCTGCGAGCGGTCCTCGAACAGCTCCTCGAGCGTCTTCTTGCCGTCCTCGGTGTCGAACTCGTAGTGCTTCTCCACCGGCACCCATGGCAGCTCGCTGCGCTTGCGCTTGATCTCCGCGTCTCGCTCCGCTTGCTCGGCCTCGAGTCTTGCGACCTCGTCCCGAGCCACCTGCCATTGCTCGCGCGTTCCGATCTTGTGATCAGGCATCTCCTGTTCCTCCTTTGACTCGACGGCTCTCGCGTGAGCGCCTCCGCGCCCACGGGACGCTATAGCGACCTCGTACTAAGGACTTTCGCCGCGGACCAAACTCATCGGAGGCGAAGCGTCCGTCGCCGCACGCAACCAGAAGCGCGACCGGCACGTCGCCGAAGGACTCGCCGGCCCCTCGATCGAGTCGAGCCCGCGGAGGGTGATCCGCCGAACAGCACGCAGCAAATGATCCATACAGCCGGGTTCTAACTGCCGCCGCCTCGGCGCTGCGCCGCTTGTCGCCAAATCGACGGCGACGCCAACGAGAGGTAATCGTCAGCGTTGGGTACCGCTGCGGATGGACCGCCCCCGGTTCGGACGACACGTCTTGTCTCGTGTAGTTGATGTTTGTATCGGCGAGCTTGCTCCTGGACTACCGAGCGGAGAGGCCAGGGAGTTCCGTTCGTCTCTTGACCAGCGTCCGTCGCGGTCTGAGCGGGATTGGTTGTAACGACGATGCCATTCTTGGACGAGATCGAGCCGTGGCCACGAAATCGGCGCCGACCGTCGAGACGCGACGCGTTGTGAGGCCCGCTCAGGCCCTCGGCGCGATAGCACTGGCACATCGGCGCACGGTCTTATAAAAAACCATCGCGAGCGCAACGCTCGTTTCAATTCCGGGGGGCTAGGATCGTGCAGTGTCCCGTGGTCAGACGCACTCGGTCAAGCGGCATCTCGACATCGATGCGCCCGGCTACGACGTCCAGATCCGTCGGTTCATCCCGTACTACGACGACATGCTCGCAACCGGCGTCGAGCTGCTTGCGGCGCTCGCCCCGGCCAGTGGGCATGTCCTCGATCTCGGCGGCGGCACCGGCGCGTTATCGGCCGCCGTGCTCGACGGGCTTCCCGGGGTCCGCGTGACCGTGCTGGATGTCGATCGGGACATGCTCAGCGAGGCCCGCCGGCGGCTGTCTGGCTACGGGGAGCGAGTCGCGTTCAAGGAGGGCAGCTTTCTCGACCCCCTACCCAGCGCGGACGCGGTCGTCGCGTCGTTGGCGCTGCACCACGTCCACGATCTCCAGACCAAGACTGAGCTTTACCGCGCCATTCACGACGCGCTCTCGCGCGGCGGGGTATTGCTCAACCTGGATGCCGCGGTGAGCGAGGACACGCGGCTGAATGCGCTGGTGTTCGACCGCTGGGCGCAGCAGATGAGCGAGCGCGGAATCACCGAGTCGCAGGCACGAAGTCACTTCGCCGCGTGGTCAGACGAGGATCGCTACTTCCCGCTCGAGGTAGAGCTGGGCGCGCTCCGCGAAGCTGGCTTCGATGAAGTCGAGTGCTTCTGGCGACGCGGAGCGTCCGCGATCACCTGCGCGCTCCGCACGCGCTGATCATCCACATCAAACTTCTAACCGGACCGGATTCGTCCACCGTGCAAAACGTCGGCAACGCGATCGTCGCCACCCATCCGCGCTGGCCACTGCTTACGTGGCGATGCACAAGCGGGCCTCGACCTTCTGAGGGGAGGAGAGCGATCGTCAGCTGTCGGCCGATGCTAGCCGGCAGACACGGCAGTAGTTAGCGTTTCGACTCACCCGGATTCCGCGCATACGGGGGCCGGCGCCTCGGACTCTGCGATGCGTGCCAGGGAACGGAAGCAGGGCCGGCCGGGTCGGGCGTGTCGGGAGCCGGCATGCGGGGCATCGGCAGCCTCGCGAGGCGATGACGCTCGTGGCTCGTTTGCTGTTAGAGCAGCGCGTAGCCGCGGCGCTCGGCGTGCCTCCAGCTGGGGGCCGCGACAATGGGGCCAACCCGGGCCGCCGTGCTCACCTCAGCCTGTTACCACCGATTTCGTAACACTTGCTTGCTAAGCCGAACCGGAGGGACGCTCCCATGCGATTCACGATCATCATCGGCCTGCTCGCCGCCGCTTTGGCCCTTGCGGCGTGTGGCTCGTCGAGCTCGAGCGGCATGGCGACGAGCACGTCGGCCGGCCAGAGTTCCGACGCGAGTAGCAGCAAGACGCTCGAGTTCGCGTCCTGCATGCGGTCACACGGCGTCTCCAAATTCCCCGATCCGACGAGAGGACGCCTCCCCCTCCGGATCCAGCAGACCCCGAACAGCACGACGGTGGACGGCGTCGAGGTGAACGGTCCGGCCTTCCAGTCCGCCATGCAGGCCTGCCGCTCGTACATGCCGCGCGCTCCTACGCCGTCACCGGCCCAGACGACTGAGGCCGAGTCGCAGGCCCTCGCAATGTCGCGGTGCATGCGCTCGCACGGCGTTCCGAACTTCCCCGACCCCAAAATGGTGACCGGGCCGTACGGCGGAATCGCTTTCAGCATGGACTTCAACGGCACCGGCATCGATCTGAACTCGCCGGCGTTCCAGGCCGCCCAGAAGGACTGCGGCTCGATCATGGGCGCGCCGAAGCTAGCCCGGGCCGGCTAGCGCTACGTGCCTTGACAAATGGTCATCTCAGTCGTGAATCGTCGTTGGCTTGGCTATCGTGCATCGAGATGGATCTGCGGCAGCTCGAGTACGTGGTCGCGGTTGCCGACGAACTGAGTGTCACGCGCGCGGCGGAGGAGTGCCATGTCGTGCAGTCGGCGTTGAGTCATCAGATCCAGCGTCTGGAGGCGGAGTTGAACATGCGCTTATTCGAGCGCACGAGCCGCCGGGTCCGCGTGACTGCCGCGGGCGAGCTGCTGGTGGCCTACGCTCGGCGGATCCTGGCCACCGTCGGGGAGGCGCGGGTGGAGCTCGATGCGTTGGCGGGCCTGGAACGTGGCGAGCTGGCGGTGGGGGCGACTCAGACCGCGGGACGGGTGCTCGATGTTATCGCCCTGTTCGGGGCCTTCCATCGACAGCACTCCGGGATCAAGTTGGCCTCGATCAGCGGTCCGGCGCCCGAGCTGGTGGAGGGGGTGCGAGCCGGGTGGCTTGATCTGGCGTTCGTGGCCGGCAGCGCCCAGGCGCCGGGCAACGAGCTCGCCGGCGGCGGCGTCGAGCGGCAGGTGCTGGTCGAGCGGGAACCGTTGGTCGCGGTCGTCGGGATGAAGCACCGGCTGGCGGGGCGGTCTCGGGTGCGACTGACGGAGTTATCAGAGAGCGGAAGCTTCGTAGAGTTCCGCGCTGGGACCGGGCTGCGCACGACGGTCGATGACGCATTTGCCGCTCGTGGCCTTTCGCGGTCGATCAGCTTGGAGCTCGGCCAGATCTCCGACATGGTGCGCTTCGCCTCCCATGGTTTGGCGACCGCCGTCGTCCCGCTCGTCTTCGCCCGAGACTCGCCGGCTGGCGCCGCCCCGTATGCCGTCTTGCGGATAGCCGATGACTTCGCGATGTCCGTCAGTGCCGTGCGGCGGACGGGGCCTCCCGGACTCGCGCTGGGGGCGTTTCTGGAGATCCTCGACACCGCAGCAGTAGCCCAGCATCGATCGTGAAACGCGATCATTCAGATGAGAAGTATGTATTGCCGCGATGGCTGACCCGGTCTACAGTCGGCCGAGGTGGCCTCGACCGTTCATGTCTTGCAGTCCACGCCCGACACGGTTAGCTCCGGGGTGATCGATCCCCGGCGGCCGGCAGCGCTGACAGTCGAGTCGGGGGATGTGGTGTCGTACCCCAACACGTGGACGCAGTGGGGTAATCAGGCCCGGTTCGGGATGTCGTTCGCCGATC
The DNA here is from genome assembly GCA_963701945.1 of uncultured Solirubrobacterales bacterium. GTDB lineage: Bacteria > Actinomycetota > Thermoleophilia > Solirubrobacterales > Solirubrobacteraceae > Palsa-465. The sequence goes on from CAVPBV010000015.1 coordinate 331,987, forward strand.
GCGAGCCGCTGCGCAAGCAGTTTCCGACCGGGCCGTACTCCAACCTCGGGCCAGTCGTCGTCAGCGGGGCGGAACCCGGCGACGTGCTGGAGTGCCACATGCTTCGAATCAGGCCGATCGACTGGGGCTGGAATTCGTTCCCGCTCGGCGTCGGTGCGCTGCCGGCGGATTTCGATGAACCGTACGTCCGCTACTTCCGCTTTGCCGAGGACCGTTCCGTAGCGGAGTTCGTGGATGGCATCCGCATACCGTTGAGGCCATCGATGGGGGTGTACGCGGTCGAGCCCGAGGGCGATGAGCCGGTGAGCGCGATCCTCGCGGGTCCGTATGGTGGCAACCTCGATCTGTGGGAGCTCACTGAAGGCGCCTCGCTGTTTCTGCCTGTGTTCAAGCCCGGAGCGCGCGCGTGGACGGGCGACGCCAACGCGACCCAATCCGACGGGGTCGTCGACCAGACCGGGATTGAGTCTGCCATGGAAGAGCTCCGCGTGCAGTACACCGTCCGCAGGGGTGTGACGCTGACCGGGCCGACGATCGAGACTCCCACGAGCTGGATCGTGATGGCGTTCGCCGCCTCGCTCGACGCGGCGCTCCCCAACTGCGTGCGCACCGCGATCGACTGGCTCAATGTCCATGGTGGCGTTGACCGGCGTGACGCGTATGCCCTGTGCAGCATGGCGGTGTCCTTCCGGGTGACACAGTGGGCCGACCAGACCGGGTCGGTCTATTCCTCGATTCCGCCCCGCACGATCCACGCTGTGATCCCCAAGTCGGTCCTGGGCGATAAGGTCGCCGGCAGGATCGAAGCTTCGATGCGACCGGCGCCGTGAGCCTCACCGATGCCGAGTCGCTCGAGATCATGCAGCTCGTCACCCGAGCTGACAACTGCGCGACCGCGCGGGACGCCAACGGATATGTCCAGCTGTTCACCGAGGACGGCGTGATGGAAGGTGACATGGGACGCGCTTCGGGACGCGAGGCGCTCGCGGCAGCCGTCGCTCGCGTCTGGGAGAACGAACCGCCCGGGACGCTGCACCTGACCTGCAACGCGGTCGTCGATGACTCGGCGTCCACCCCGGCCGTGGCGAGCGTCCTCGTGATGCTCATGCCGCGGCCTTTTGGTGTCGCGATCCAAGCGGCCGACGTGGTCCAGCAGTTCCTTCTTACGCCCGCTGGCTGGAGGATCAGCTCCCGACAGATAACCAAGACCCTGACAGGGGGATCCGAAGCGAGCATCGGTCGGTGAACTGGTGAGCTCAGATCCGGTGCTGGTGTTCGGCGCGACCGGCACCCAGGGCGGCGCGGTCGCCCGTGAGCTGCTCTCGCGGGCGGTCCCGGTAATCGCCCTGGTGCGCGACCCGCGCTCCGAGCGAGCCCAGGCGCTGGACGGCCTGGGCGCGGAGTTGGTGGTCGGCGATCTCAATGACGAGTGGTCACTCGCGCAGGCGTTCTCGAAGGTCCCGGTGGCCTACGCGATCACAACCCCGTTCGAGGATGGAGCTGACGCGGAGGTCCGTCAGGGAGACACGATCATCCGTGCCGCCGCCCAGGCGGGCTTGCCGTGGCTGATCCTGGCCTCGGTCGCAGCCGCCGATCGCGCCCCCGTGCCGCATTTCCGCAGCAAGGCGCGCATCGAGGCGCAGCTACGTGCCACGTCGGTTCCGTGGACCGTCGTCGCTCCCAGCTACTTCTACGAAAACGTCCTCGGGGCAAGGCAATCGATCGCCGAGGGCGTACTACCGCTGCCGCTGCCCGTGCACACCCCGCTTCATCAAGTGGCGCTGCGCGACCTCGGCGCGGTCGTCGCGGCAATTCTCGGCCGCCGCCAGGAGCACCTGTCGGTGCGGATCGAGATCGCCGCCGACGCTCCAACACCGGAGGAGATGGCCGCGGCGATCGGCGTGCGCGCCGTCGAGACCTCGGTCCAATCACTGGCGGACCGCAATCCCGATCTCGCTGCCATGTACACCTTCCTGGCAGGCACCGGCTATGGCATCGACGTCGCCGGACTCCGCGCACGCTATCCCGAGGTCGCGTGGTTGCGTTTCGCAGACTGGGCCAGCGAGCGCCAGTGGACAACCCCAACCTCGGCCGAAGCAGAGCAGTGCAGCCGGTGACGGCGAGCACTACGCCAGCTGCGGGTCGCTCCTTGGGTCTCGGCGACGAGCAATTTGGCGAGCATCCTTATCAACCCCGAAGCACTGAGAGGTAAGCCCATGGGCACTATCACCACGACGGACGGTGTCGAGATCTTCTTCAAGGACTGGGGCGAGGGCCAGCCGATCGTGTTCAGCCACGGCTGGCCGCTATCGGCCGATGACTGGGACACCCAGATGCTGTTCTTCCTTCAAAACGGCTACCGCGTGGTCGCGTCTGACCGCCGCGGGCACGGGCGCTCGACCCAAACGGGCGACGGTCACGACATGGACCACTACGCCGACGACCTGGCCGCCGTGGTCGAGCATCTCGACCTTCACGACGCGGTCCATGTGGGGCACTCGACCGGTGGTGGCGAGGTCGTGCGCTACATCGCCCGCCACGGCGAGAGCCGCGTCGCGCGGGCGGTGCTGATCAGCTCAGTGCCCCCGCTAATGGTGAAGACCGACGCCAACCCCGGCGGTCTGCCCAAGAGCGTGTTCGACGACCTCCAAGCCCAGCTTGCCGGCAACCGGTCGGAGTTCTACCGAGCGCTGCCGTCAGGTCCCTTCTATGGGTTCAACCGGCCCGGAGCGAAACCCTCGGAGGCGATCATCGAGAACTGGTGGCGCCAGGGCATGATGGGCGGAGCCAAGGCCCACTACGACGGCATCGTGGCCTTCTCTCAAACCGATTTCACCGAGGACCTCAAGGGGATCTCGCTTCCCGTCCTGGTGATGCACGGCGAAGACGACCAGATCGTTCCCTACGCCGACTCCGGACCACTGTCCGCCAATCTCGTGCAGAACGGGACCCTGAAGAGCTATCCGGGATACCCACACGGCATGCCGACCACCGAGGCACCGACGATCAACGCCGATCTCCTCGCCTGGCTGCAGTCCTAACGCATCCGCCGCGGGGCCTCGACTCTCAGTCACCACGGACGAAGTGAGAGGCCTTCATTCACAAAAGATGGCCGCCGCTGTTGCTCTGCCAAGAACGCAGGCACGGGGCACCGGCCAATGCTGGCTTTCGAAGTGGACGACGAGGGACAGCTACGAGCGGGCCATGGGGCGCGCCCGCCGCTGCCGGTTCGAGACGGCGGAGCGGGAGCCGGCCCGAAGCTCGAGATCTTCATCACGCGTGGCGGAGGTCGCCGAACGCGCTCCTCCTCTCTGACCTAAGGAGCCACGACGTGGATGCTCAGGCCGCCGGTCAACGCGACTGCTATCGGACATAGGCAGCCACGCAGGCGCTGTCAGCGGCGAATACCCGCGCGAGCAAGAAGGCAGTTGTCGGCCCAGCCTTCACCAGCGACGTTCTCCTCGCCGAATTCGCGTCCGCCGCTGGCGCTCGAGACCGAGGGGATCGGGAAGAGCCGCCTGATCGCCTGCCTGGCCGCGTCAATCCTGCCGGGCGGGGGAGCGCTCGGCGACGAGCGGTGCGTACTGGCTCGGCTGGCGGGTGTCGAGGAAGGGGAACAGGTCGAGCCAGTCGCGCCGCTGGTCGAGGTCGAGGTCTGCGACCAGTATCGCCGGACGGTCGCGTGGGGCCTGGACGAGCTTCCTGCCGTACGGGTCTGAGATGAACGACGACCCGTAGAAGGTGAGCGGCGGCTCGTAGCCGATGCGGTTCACGGCGACCATGAATGTGCCGTTCGTTATCCCGTTCGCGGTGATTACGCGCTCCCACAGCGGCTCGGTGTCGAACCCCGGGTGGTCGGGCTCGGAGCCGATCGCGGTCGGGTAGACGATCACTTCCGCGCCGCCGAGCGAATACGCGCGGGCCAGCTCGGGGAACCATTGGTCCCAGCACGTCGGGAACCCAAAGCGGGCGCCGGCGATTTCCAGGACCGGGTAGCCGGAGTCGCCGGGACGGAAGTAGCGATCCTCGTAGTAGCCGGCGGTCACGGGGATGTGCTGCTTGCGGGTGCGGGCCACGACCTCGCCGGACGGAGACACGCAGATCGCGGTGTTGAAACCGAGTTCTGCCTGCTCCGTCTCGCTCGTAGAGCGATGCGTGCACGTGCGCTCCGGTCTCCGAGGCCAGCCGGGCAGCGAACGCGGTGGTCGGACCTGTTGGAATCTCCTCGGCGCGCGCTGCCGGCCGATCGCCGGCGTCGGGATCGGCCGCGAAGTATGGCGAGAGCGTCAACTCCTGAAGACAGACCAAGCGGGCGCCCTGCTCCGCGGCTACGCGAATGCCATCGGCGAGCGCCGACTGGTGTTCCTCGGGATCGGGATGCCACCGCTGTTGGACGAGCCCGATCCGAAACGATTCGCGCTCGGGCGGGTTCACCCGCGCCGGGGACTCCGGCGGATCTAGCGCGGTGATGAGCGCGGCCGGCTCCACGCGCGCGAGTCTATGAGCTTGCCGGCACCTGCTGGGTGATGCAGTGCACGCCGCCGCCGCCCTCAGCCAACACGCGGCCGGGCACCGGCACGATCTCACGAGGCGCGAACACCGAGGCGAGCATCCCCAGCACCTCCTCGTCGCGACTGGGATCATCGCCGCACACCGGCACGACCACCGCCCCGTTGACGATATACAGGTTCGTGTACGGCACCACGCCAGGCTGCCCGCGCACCCGGGTGCGGGGCAACAGCGGGAGCTCGATCACCTCGAGCCGCTCGCCCGCGCGCGTCGGTCACAGCGCGGAGGCGCTCGACGTTCTCAGCCAGCGGCTCATGGTTGGGATCCCGCGCATCATCGACGGTCTGCGCGAGGACCACGCCAGGGCGGACAAACGCCACGACGTTGTCGACGTGCCCGTCGGTGTCGTAGTCCTCGACCAGGCCGCTCCGGATCCAGACGACCTTCTCGATGCCCAGGTAGTCGCCCAACAGGGCCTCGAGCTCGGCGCGAGTCAGATCAGGATTGCGCGACGGATGAAGCAGGCACTGCTCGGTCGCGATCAACGTCCCTTCGCCGTCGACCACGATCGAGCCGCCTTCGAGCACGAGATCGGCTTCGATCCGGTCGATCTGCAAATGCGCGAGCAACGCGAGGTTCATCGCGTCGTCACGATCGAAGGGAACGAACTTCTCACCCCAGCCGTTGAACCTGAAGTCGACCCCGGCACGACCGCCGTCCGCTGCGGTAACGATCACCGGACCGCTGTCGCGCATCCACGAGTCGTCGATCGCGAGCTCGAGCACCTCGACGCCGTCGCCGCACGCATCTCGCACCTCCGCGCCCGCGCCGGGCGCCGCCACCATCAACACCCGCTCGAATCCGGCGATCGCCCGCGCGGCGGCGGCGTACTCGTCCTTCGCCTGACCCAGCGCATCGCCCCAAAGCTCAAGCCGCGTCGGCCACGCCATCAGGGTGAGCTCGTGCGGAGCCCACTCCGCTGGCATCGCCATCCCGGACTGCCGCGGCGTCGGATGGGTCACCACCGCGGTATCCATCGCCGCTCCTTTCCTCGTAACCGTGCCACTACGCGGAAGCCTGACCGGTACGGCGCGGCTGCGACATGGACAAGCGGCCAACGTTCGGCCTCCGTCTTTCTCCCCTCAGGCTCGTTCCTCGCGGCACGCCAGCCCCTCCGCGAATACGGGCCAGAGCCGCGGTCGGTGACTCGAAGCCGACGTACGCGCCTCGCGCGATCGTATAGGTGCTCGGGGAGCGAAGCAGCCACGGTCTGCACGCCGTTCGTGGCTTTGTTCGCGACCGCCCCCGGGCTCGTTCGCGGTCGACCGTCCCCACCCGCGGGTCAGCTGTTCCGATGGCGGCCAATGCGAAGAGCCGCGCGCTGGTCCACCGGGCTCTTAACTTTAAATCAAGCGGCCTCGAGCTCCGCCGGAGGCGGCGGTCCACACTGGGAGATGTCGCGAACGAGGCGCGTTGCGCCAGCCTGTTCCCAACGTCCGCTCTCTACGAGCACCTTGCACAGACGCTCCATATCCATCAGAGCCTCGCACGCCGCGGCGTCCTGCAGCAGATCGCGGCTAAAGATCAGGCTGTCCGCCGCATGGCGGACGCGATCCTGCTCGCCCATCACCAGCTTGCTCGGCCCCAAGTCGTTCAGAGTATGCATCACTCGCCGATACGCCTGGGCACGTTCAGGAGTCATTTCGGAGTTGAGCCATGGCGCAGGTTCCCATGCTCGCATGATGACGACGGGCAACGCGTCTGCCTTTAGCCCGATGCCCAAACATCTGCCCGCCGCCTTTGGCCGTGAGGCGAGGTCGACAGGACCCGGTTGCAAGCTGACGCGAGGGAGACTCCTCGTGCAGGCGCGTGTCCTCGCGCGCGGTCGTCAAACGTCGTCGCTGGTGACCTGCTCGCTGGTCGCAGCTGAGCGCGTCGAACGACCTTTGTTCGGGTCGCCCGCAGCGCCGTTTGGCTCGCGCTGGCGTCGCCCGACGGCCACAGAAGTACCCGGCCGCTGTCTGACTGGGCGGGACAGCGGCCGACTTGAGGCGACGGGTCGCGTTCCCACGGCGATGAACCCGGCGCCGCCGCGCGAGCCCTTTGCTCGGAGGCCAGTAGTGCAGCCGAATGGAGCGCGTCGATTTGGTTGCTACTCGATGCCCCGACGGGGTGGCTTTGCGGAATACCGTGGGCGTCGGCGATCGGGGAGCTCGCAAGCCTCACCTGCGGTCGCTAACGTCGGGGAGCGCAATGGAGACTGTTGCGGTCGAGCATGACCGGATCGTTGCTTATGAGCGGTGGGGAGATCTCGACGGTCGGCCGATGTTCTTCCTCCATGGCAGCCCGGGCTGCAGGCTGAATCGACATCCCGACGCGACGCTGTGGCCGAATCTGGGTTTGCACGTGGTAACGATCGACCGGCCCGGCTATGGAGGGTCGACCGCTCTGCCAGGACGCCGGGTGAGTCACGCCGCGGGCGACGTTGCCGCCGTGGCGGACGCACTCGGTCTCAGGCGCTTCTTGGTTGTCGGCAGCTCGGGCGGTGGCCCGCACGCGCTCGCATGTGCGGCCGAACTTGGACATCGCGTGCCCGCATGTGCTGCGGTAGCGTCGGCGGCGCCCTTGCTCCCAGGTGAGGTTGAGGATCTGATCGGGCTCAATCGCAAGGCCCTTCGGATCCTTGCCAACGATGGACGGGCGGGAATGGTCGACTTCCTCGGGTCGCTGCGAGACCAGTTCCTCGCGGATCCGGTTGGGGCGCTGCAGGTTCAGCTGGCCGACGCCCCCGCCGCCGACATCCAGTGGAATCAGCGCGAAGATGTGCAGACTGTGCGCCGCGAAGCGATTCTCGAAGCGCTTCGTCCCGGAGTTCAGGGATGGGTCGACGACTCGGTATCGATATTCGGCGATGACTGGGATCTCGACCTTCGTCGCGTGACCTGTCCGGTCAGGTTGTGGCACAGCGACGACGACAAGAACGGCCCGCTGGTCGGGATCCGGCGACTCGTCGACTCCGTCCCGGGCGCCACCCTGACGGTATGGAACGGCGAAGGCCACAGCGCCCCTGCTAGGAACATGGAGGAAGTCCTGGGTGATCTCCTCGGCACGACGACCGGCAACAGCTAGGAAGCGGCTGCTTTATGGGCCCGTCGCTTCCGGCCGAGCCGGCGGAGCAGGAGCCGGCCTCGGACTCGAGATCTTGCTCGCATGGCGGCAGTCGCCGACCCCGCTGCTGCTATGTGACCAGACGAGCCACGACGTGGATGCACTGGTCGCCGCTCAACGTGACCGCTGTCGGACACGGGCAGTCACGAAGCCGTGCAGCCATTCGAAGCTCGCGCGAACACGAAAAGGGGTCTCAGCCGGCACGTCGCGACGCACCTGCTCCTCGCCAGCCAGGGGTGTTGTGTCGGGTCGGCCGGCGGACGCCGGTCGACCCGGTTGCACCCCTCTATCGCCTCAGCTGAAGGCCGGCGGTGGCGGAGATAGTCGGCGATGGCCGTCCGTGGACGGTGCTGATGATCTCCCGCCGCGAGGTCGCTTTACGAACTGGTAGAATGGTAAAGCAATGAGCAGGGTTTCCCGAAAGAATCAAGTCACGCTCCCCGTAAGCGTTCTCAAGGATGCCGGCCTGGCCGCCGGGGACGAGGTCGTAATCCGGGCGATCGGCCGTGGTCGGATCGAGGTCGAGCGTGCCGAAGACGTCATTGACCGCTATGCGGGCAGTCTCCCGGCCGGCACCTACCCACGCGGCTATCTGGATCGGCTGCGTGACGAGTGGCGCGCGTAGCGCTGGACGCAGACATCGTGATCGCGTTCCTCGACCCCGAGGACGATCAACACGCCACGGCAGTCGCGGAGCTGCGGCCGCGATTAGCGGCCGGCGACGAGCTGCTCGCGGCAGCGACGGTATACGCCGAGAGCATCGTGCGGCCGCTGCAACAAGGCACCGACGCAATCGTCGATGAGTTCTTCGATGCAGCCGGGATCTCGATCGTCCCGATCGATCGCGCGGTCGCTCGGCGCGCGGCAGTGCTACGAGCCGAACATCAGTCGCTGCGTCTCCCGGACGCGATGTCGCTTGCGACGGCGATCGTGACCCAGTCGGAGCTGCTCACGCTGGACAAGAAGCTGCGGCAGATCGCCCGGCGCGTTCAGCCGTCACCCTGACCCGGACATCCGGCGCGAATCCTTGCGTCGCGGATCCCGCGCGAAGGGGGGAAGGGCCAGGGCTGTCCGGGCTCGAGGTTTCACTGCGCGAGAAGCCGCCGCCAGAGCGCGGCGAGCGCGGCGATAGCGTCGTGACGGTTGTCGGGCGAGTCGTTGCCGCTTCCGAATTTGTCGAGCAGGTATGCCCGGTGGGTCGCCATCAGTAGGAGCGCGAACTCACGCGGGTCGGGCGGCGGGTGCGGCGCGTCGGCGACGAGCGTTTCGAATAGCCGACGTGGACCGACGAGGGCGCGATCGAGCGCGGCAGCGACGGCTGGGTCCGCGGCGGCGGCGGCGTCGAGTGCGCGGAGCCACCTGCCATTGTCCGCGTACAGCCCCACCAGGCCGGTGATCATGGTGTCGATGAGGTCTTCCGGAGCGCCGCGGCGGACCTGATCGACGAGCGGGTCCTCAGCATCGGGGAGCAATTCGGGGGCGAGCTGCGGCAGGCTCTCGAAGTGCCGATAGAAGACGGTGCGCGTAAGCCCGGCCCGGGCCATTACATCGCCGACCGTCAGTGCCGCGAACGGACGGTCCAGCAGCAGTTCACGCGTCGCGGCCAGGATTCGGAGCCGGGCTTCGTCGGCCGGGATGCGCGGAGATCGTTGCGACATTCTGTCGCAGAGTATGCAATCATCTTGCGACATGATGTCGCAAACAGAGCCGGACTCTCACATCGAGCTGCCAGACGGCCGCACACTCTCCTACATGCTGGCCGGCGCCGACGCCGGCCCGGTGGTCACCGTCCTCGACGGACCCTGCTCGCGTGGTCTCGGACGAGCACTCGCGCCGACCGCGCGTGAGCTCGGCATCCGCCTGTTGATCCCCGACCGTCCCGGGATCCACGGCAGCGCCGCTAAACCTGGGCGCACGATGGCTGACTGGCCAGCCGACCAGCTCGCACTGCTCGACGCACTCGGCATCGAGCGTACCGGGGTCGTGACCCAATCAGGAGGCACGGGGTACGGCATCGCAGTCGCCGCCTCGGCGCCGCAGCGGTTGACCGGGCTCGCCCTGCTCGGCGCACTCGCCCCGATGACCAGCCGCGACGCCCGAATGGATGCCGGCAAGCAGATGCGGACCGCAACGTTTCTCGCGCGCAAGGCGCCGTTCGTGCTCAAAGCCGGGCTGAAACAGACCTTCAAGAAGCTGCCGGACTCCGCGATCGCCCAGGTGCCCGCCGCCGATCGCCCGTTTCTCGACGACCCGTTCATCCGCGACATCCACCTCCGCACGATGCGCGAGTTCCTGGCCAGCCCGGAAGCGGCGATCGAGGAAATCCGCCTCGTAGCCAGTCCGTGGGGTATCGCCCCACCGCCAGCCGGCGCGATACCGACCGCACTGTGGACGGGCGAACTGGACGAAGCGCACCCGCCCGCTCACGCCCGCCGCGTCGCCGCACTGCTGGGCGGGGACCCGCCCGTGACCGTCGTCCCGGGCGTCGGTACCTTCGGCCTCGGCCGCGTCTTCCCGAACGTGTTGCGGTTCGCTGTCGGCCGCTAACCGGCTGACCCGCATCTCGCCACGACCGGGTTCGACGTCGCCGCGTTGACGTCGAGCGGGGCGACTCGCTCCGCCTTCCCTGCTGTCCGCGCAACGCGGGTGCCCGAGTTCCACCGCCTAGATGCCCGACGCGACCGCAAAGGAGGTTTGTTGACGGGCGAGCGAGCGGATGTCTCAGGCACGGTCGCGACGGCGGTGACCGCGACGCGGCCGGGGTCGGCTGCTGTCGCAACTCGCGCTCTCCGCGAGATCGAAATCGTCGACGTAGCCGACCATGCTGGCCAGCTCGCGAAAGACGCGCTCGATCAACCGGTGTCTTGCATGCCGTGGAGGTGCACCAACGGACGGACTTCTACCACCCCGCCGAGCCGAGCCGCGGGGCAGCGAGCCGCGATCTCGAGCACCGGATCGAGACTCTCGGCCTCGAAGAGGTAGAAGCCGCCAAAGACCTCCTTGGTGTTCGCAAACGGGCCGTCCGTGATCAACGTTTCGCCGCCTTCGACTCGCACCGCGCTCGCTGTCTCAGTCGAATGCAGCTGAGCACCCCCGATGTAACCCGGGAGCTGCGCGATCTCGAGATACTCGCGAGTCATCTGCTCCAGCTCCGCAGCGCTCAGCGCCTCATAGGTACCTGGCTTCTCATAGACCAATACCGCGAATTGCATACGCCCTCCTTGAAGATCGTTATCAACCGTACGACGAACAGACACCGCCGCAGGGGACAGAACTTCCGCGGCTACGCCTGCAGGTCCGGCGAGATGCGTGTCCGACCGGGAACGCAGGTCTGGGGCTGGTCGTCGTGCGCCGGCCCGAGACTCGCTGGTCAAGGCCTGGAGGGCCACGCCCGCGCCGTGGCTGCTTTGCTGGCGGAGGCGGTAGCGACCGGTCGGGCCACGAGATCGCTGAGTTCGGCCCGAACCGGCAGCGCCACCGGTGATCGGGTGGCGGTAGGGTGGCGGGAGGCGCCTGGGCCGCACGATCTGGCCGACTGACCGGGTTTCCCC
>CAVPBV010000016.1:0-254820 GCA_963701945.1 uncultured Solirubrobacterales bacterium
TCAAGCGAATCCTGGAGTTGGCGCCTCTGTTCTACAACGCCGCTCGAATGCAGTCGGTGTCACACGACGCGCAGCGGTACTTCTACCTCAGGTCGCACGGCATCAATCCGGCGAACAGGGCTGCACTTGCCGATGAAATCGAGGCGTTCGATCCGGATGTGGCCTACCTGTGGAACCTCCTCGGCATCGGCGGACTCGGAGTCCTGGCGCTGCTCGGTCATCAGGGAATCCCCTGGGTCTGGCACATCGAGGACGTGATCCCGCGCCAGTTGTGCGGGTTTGCCTCAAGCGGCGCCGAGCTAGCGCGGAGCCTCGGGGGAATGTTCCGGGCCGTTACGTCATGTGCTCGAGCCACGTGCTCGGGGAAATCCGGGCGGGCGAAGTGGATCTCGGCGATCGAATCCACGTGATCCCAATGGAACCGGCACGCCACAGCGCACGGACCGACTTCTACGACGGCGGTCACCTTCGACTCGTGACCGCCTCCGGCGTGGTCGGTGAGCCAAAGGGAACGCATATCCTGATCGAGACGGCGGGAAGACTGAGAGAGCTCGGCCACGAGAACTTCAGCATCGACGTCTATGGCGTCGAAGACGATCTGCGGTTCCGGGCGCTCCGCTACAAATATGCGGCAACCGAATTGGTTCGTTTCATGGGACCGAGGGCGCACTCGGACCTATCGGCCTTTATCCGGGATACGATCTGCTCGCCTTTCCCACCTGGTCCCGCGAGCCGTTCGGGCTGGCTCCGCTCGAAGCGGCGGCTGCGGGCTGCGTTCCGTTGTTCTCGAACGACTGTGGAATCGCGGAGTGGATGGTCGACGGCGTCGACTGTCTAAAGGCTCCGCGCTCCGGGGAGGGGTTGCGCGAGTGATCGCCCGCGTGCTTGGCGGGGACATCGACCTAGCCGAGCTTGGACGGGCGGGAACGTCGTTTGTCGCGATTCCACATCTCGTCGGCCCAGTCGAAGTGGAGGAGATACTGACTGAAGCGGCGCTCGATCGAAGGCCGAGGCGAGGGACCGGGCGCGATTTCTCCGCGTTGGCGCAGTTCGCCGAAGGGCTGATCCATGCGATGCTGCAGGAAGCGCAGGTTCGGTGAACGGTGGCGGGTCGGGGCGATCAGGCTTCTCGTCGAGTTGTGGCAGAGTATCGTCCGACCGATGTACGACCGGCTGGTAGGGAAATACGTGCGCCGCCTGACGGCCGTCTTGACCGGATCGAAGCCGAGGTGCGCAACCAGAGCGCAGCTACCCGCAGTCACAGCGCTGCGATCGTCGACTTCGGGGTTGAGCTTCGCAAAAAGCTCGACGATCTCCACGGGCATCTGGCCACGACGGACGAGCAGATGCGAATCGTCATCGGCGCGCAATGGGACCAGGAGGCCATTGCTCGAAGGATCGCCGCGCTCGAGGAGAGGCTGGAGCAGGACGGCGACCAACCCCCTTCGCGAGGTCATGGGCAGGTGGGCGGCTCGGGCTGACTTCTAGCGTCGCCGCCGCAAGCCGAGAATCGAGAGCAGGAACGACGAGAAGAAGATCTGGATCCCGACGATGACCAGCGTCGCTGCGAGTACGGCGAGTCGCTCGTAGGCGAGCGCCCCAAATCCCTGGTTGATCCACTCGACCACGATGTATGCGCCGAAAGCGAGGCCGGCGAGCGCCGATGCCTCCCCAAAAGCAGGCCGTGCTCGAGTTTGAAGCGCGCGCGCATCCGATCGAACCAGCGATCTTGCTCGCCCATGAAATATGTGCCGTAAGCGTGGGCGCACATCCGAGGGCGACAATCTGCGTGCCGACGATCGCGAGTAGTGCCCCGCCGATCAACGCGTGGATGTCCCATTCGCGGCCGAAGACGCCGAGACGGCTGATTACGATCAACTCGACGAGCCCGCCGACCGCCGCCATCAGCGCGCCAGGCAGTATGAAGAGGTAGTTCGGTGAATGCACCAGCAGGAATCGCAGGTGGCGCCAGCCATCGCGGAAGCTCGAGAGCTTCGACTCACCCGCGCGCGGGTGGTACTCGATCGCGAACTGACGCACATCGAGCTTCTCCTTGGCCGCTCGGATGACCATCTCGGAGGCGAACTCCATACCGGTGGTCCGCAGATCTAGGCGCGGAAGTAGATCGCGACGCAAAGCCCTCATCCCGCAGTGCGCATCGTCCACCCCCGTGCGGAACAGGAGGTTGAGGAATCCAGACAGCACTGGATTTCCTATGTACCGGTGATGCCACGGCATCGCGCCCGGCTGGATGTTCTTCATCCGGTTGCCGATCACAACGTCGGCGCCGGCCTCGAGCTCGCTGACGAAACGAGGGATCTCCGCAAAGTCGTAGGTGAGGTCGGCGTCAGCCATCACGATGTACTGACCGCGCGCGGCGGCGAACCCCGCGAGGTAGGCACTGCCGTAGCCGCGCTCGGGTTCGTGGACTACGAATGCGCCTGCGCCAGCCGCGAGCCGGCCGCTGTCGTCGTCGGAGCCGTTGTCGACGACGATAACCTCGCCTCGATGTCGTTGGCGGCGAAAACTGCCCGAGCCTGGCGAACACATTCCTCGATAGTCTCGGCCTCGTTGAGACACGGAATCACGACCGAGACTAGGCGCCACCTCGAGCTCTCGGGAGCGGGCCTTGGCGCGTGTATGTCGCTCGACTGTGCTCATGCGCGCGTCGAAGCCAGTATCCGACCCCATACCGCTGAAAACGTCCGCGCGCCGCAAAGGTCGCGCCGGAGCGGAGCGATCGTAGCGCAGAATCTGCGACCCTTCGCCGCTCGATGCGTGTCTGTCTCGTTTATGACTGTCTGTTTCCGTACACGGTGGGCGGCGCCGAGCGGTGGTACCGCAACCTCGCCGAGCGCCTGGCTGCCGACGGCCACCAGGTCAGTTATCTGACGCTTCGCCAGTGGGATCGGGACATGGACCCGGCGGTCAAAGGGGTCCACGTGCGGGCGGTCGGCCCGAGGATGGGGCTCTACGCCGGCGGCGGCCGCCGGCGCACGCTGCCGCCGCTCGTCTTCGGGGTCGGCGTGTTGTGGCACCTGCTCCGTTATGGCCGCCGCTACGACATCGTGCACACCTGTTCGTTCCCGTACTTCTCGCTTCTCGCCGCGGCGGTCGCTCGCCAGACGGGTCGCTACCGGCTGGAGGTGGACTGGTTCGAGGTGTGGACCCGGGAGTACTGGCGCGACTATCTGGGACGGTTCGCCGGCGACGTCGGCTGGATCGTGCAGCGGCTGTGTGCCCGCGTCCCGCAGCGCGCCTTCTGCTTCTCCCGGCTGTACGCCGCGCGCCTGAAACGCGAAGGCCTCCGAGGTGATGTCACGATGCTCGCGGGCGCGTACGCAGGGCCCCTCGAGGCGCGCCCTGAGCACGCGGCCGAACCGCTCGTGCTGTTTGCCGGCCGCCACATTCCGGAGAAACACGTGCCCGCGATCGTGCCCGCGATCGCCCGGGCGCGGACCCGGCTCCCGGCGGTGCGGGCCGCGATCCTGGGCGACGGGCCCGACCGAGCGGAGGTGTTGCGCCGCGTTCGCGAGTGCGGGGTCGAGGATGCGGTCACCGTGCCGGGATTCGTAGCTACCGAGACGGTTGACGAGCTCATGGGACGTGCGCTGTGCATGCTGCTGCCCTCGCGCCGGGAGGGATACGGGCTCGTGGTCATCGAAGCGGCCGCGCGCGGCACCCCGAGCATCGTCGTACCGGATCCCGACAATGCCGCTGTGGAGCTGATCGAAGACGGGGTCAACGGGGTCGTCGCGTCCTCGGCCTCGGCCGATGATCTCGCCGCGGCGATCGTGCGAGTGAGCGAGGCGGGCGAGTCGCTCCGTCGTTCGACCGCGGCCTGGTTCACGGCTAATGCGCCCCGGCTGTCCCTAGAGCGCTCCCTCGAGTCGGTGGTCCACAGCTACTAGGACTGACGGTCTGGGCGAGCGGGCGTGCGCCACCACCTCAACGTTGGTGGCGCTTCGGTTGAGCACCGGGATCCGGATGAGCGCGCCTCGTTTACCGCTGCACAATCCCCCAGGTGTTTGGCGTGCCTGTCAGACATGCCGCGTTAGGCGCCGGTCGAGCCGCGCCGGCACGGGCTCGGCGAGCGTCCGCCGGTAGGCGTCGACGGTGGCAGCCGCCGTCGCCTGCCAGCTATAGGTCGCCGCACGCCTGCGCCCGGCCTCCCGGAGTCGTTGCGCCTCCTCTGGCCACCCGAGCAGGCGCTCGATGGCCGCGGCGATCGCCGGCTCTGACTCCGGATCGAAGCGGAGCGCCGCATCGCCGACAACCTCCGCCAGCGCGCCGCGGGACGAGCACGCGACCGGCACGCCGCGGGCCATCGCCTCCAGCACTGGAAGACCGAACCCCTCCATCAGCGAGGGAAACACGAAGCAGGCGGCGGCGCCATACAGACCCTCCAGCTCCTCAGGGGCAACCCAGTCGAGGATCCGAACATCGCGCATGAGCCCCAGTTCGACCGTTCGACGACGCAGGTCGGCCACGTGCGCGGTCGAATAGCCCGCCAGCACGAGAAGCGGCCGACGCTCGCCGGGGATGAGAGCCAGCGCGCCGATGAGTCGCATTAGGTTCTTGTGCGGGCGCTTGGCGGCGACGCAAAGAACGACCGCGCGGTCGCCTGCGTCCAGGCGATTCCTCACCTCGGCCTGCGGGAGGGGAGCGGCACGAGCCTCCGTGCCCAGTCCCAGCGGCACTACATCGATCTTGCCGGGGCGGACGTGGAGCTCGAGCTCGAGGTCGCGACGGGCGCTTTGCGCGGAGACGATGATGCGATGAGACCGCCGGGCCGCCAGCGGCACCAGGACGCGCATCCCGAGTCCAAGCACGCCGAGATGTGAGTCGGGCACCATCCGGAAGGCGAGGTCGTGGATGGTGGTGACGCGTCGGAAGGCGCCCCAAACTGGCGCCGTGTTCGCCAGGCTGTGCACCAGATCAACCCCGCCGCGTGCCGCCAGGCGCGGCAGACGCAGCTGTTCGCCCTCGACCCAGCGGATCCGATTGGCGGCCTCCACCGGGACCGTGACGGCGGGGATGATCTCGCCCCAGGGGCCGCCCCCGGCGATGGCGGCTTCCCGGTTGACGAAAGCGGTGAAGCGGGCCTCCGGGGCGGCCTTGACCAGCTCCGGAATGAGCTCGCGGGCGTAGGTCTCAGTGCCTCCCGTTGCTCCGGGGACGAGGAAGACGAGGTTGAGGCCGACGTGCACCGCGTTAGCGTAGTGCCGTAGCGAAAGGCCCCGGGGAGAGCATGGTGGTCGCGAGCCTCAGTCGGCGGGATCGCCGCGCGGGATCCCGATTACGACAGCGCGCTCGGCGTCGGCTGACCGTCGGCTCGCTCGGCGGTCTGGCGGGAGGCGACTGGCGAGTGGGCGACCAGCTGAATGTCGGTAGCGATCAAGTTCAAGCCCGGAATCGCGCTCAGCCGACGGTTCACCCGCCAGATGAGAGATGCCGAGCGGTCCGCCCAATCCGCAGTGAGACTGAGCGGCAGGACATTCATCCGGTGGGCCTCGCCCACGTCGAACCCGTGGCGGCGCAGCAGCCCGACCGCTTCGGGCAGGTCGTAGAGCTTGTCGTGCTCGCAGGCCCCGTGGTAGTAGAGGCCCATCCGCCGCGCGATCGCCTCCAGGTAGGAGCGGCGGTTGGGGAGCTTGTACACGTAGAGCGTCCCCTCCGGCGCCAGGACGCGCTTGATCTCCTCGAGGCTGGCGTCGGGGTCAGCCACGTGCTCAAGGACGCCGCAGCTCAAGACCGCGGCGAAGGTGCCGTCGCCGAAGGGAAGCCGACACGGGTGGGAGCCCAGATGCACGGAAAGATGCGGATAGCGCTCCATCGGCCGCGGACCATCCGGCACGTCGGGCTGGTAATCGAACGCCGTCACGTCCAAGCCTGCCTGGTGGAGCAGGTTGGAGACCTGGCCGTGGCCCGAGCCCCAGTCCAGGATGTTGGCGGGCCGATCAGAACGGATGCGATCGACGATTGCGCGGTACTCCTCCATCTGCGGGCCGGAGCGGAGGTTGAGGTCCCCACCTCGCGGGTTAGCTTCCGACATCGAGCCGTGGTGCACGGTCACGAGAATATCCGTGCCCAGGGCTCGACGCTTAGGACAGCGCGTGGGCTTGATCAGGGCGGCGACGTCAACCAGCATCGGCGGCCATCGGACCAACGGCCGGGCGACACACGAACAAGTACCGCTCGCGCGGATTGTTCGAGTGCGCATCGTCATCTGTCGATTCCGGTCGTCGGTCCGCGGATGATGCAGATCCCGCGCCCGGTGTCGGGGCGACTGCACAACGGTGGGTCCGCCGCGCTGTGGGACAGGCGAGAAGAAAACACCGAGCCGGCGGCGGGGAGGCGACGAGCTGGATCCGATGGCGGTCTACGAAGGGACGCGGAGCACGCTGACTCTGATATCGCTCGCCGTGGTGACGGTCGCTGCCCGCCGGGGCTCATGGTCGCGCGTAAGCTGGTCGAGTGCCCACCGCCCCGCATCAATCGTCCTCAGCGCCGCCGCCGTTGGTCAGCATTGGAATTCCAACCTACAACCGACCCGCCGAGGTGGAGCGCGCTGTGCGTTCGGCGCTGGCGCAGACCTACAGCGGGGTCGAGGTGGTCGTCTCCGACGACGCTTCGCCGCATCCTGACGTCGCGTCTGTACTCCGATCGCTCGCTTCCGTCGACCACCGTGTAACAGTGATCAGCCAGCCCCATAACCTCGGCCATGCGGCCAACTACCGGCGGGTGCTTGAGGCCGCCCGCGGCGAATTCTTCATGTGGCTGGCCGATGACGACTGGATCGAGCCTAACTACGTGGAGAGGTGCATGGCCGTGCTGCGCAGCGACCCCAGGGCCGGGCTCGTATGCGGGCTGGCCAGCTATTACCGGGATGGCGCGCCAGTCGTCACTGAGCGCCCAACCCAGCTACGGTCATCTCGCCCCGGTTTGCGGGTGCTGCGCTATTACACCGGGGTTACGATGAACGGTGCGCTGTTCGGCGTCGCCCGCCGGCGGGATCTGGCCGCCGTCGGCTTTCGCGACGAGGTGGGCGGGGATTGGCTGCTCGTCGGAGCGATGGCCGGACGGGGCGCGGTGAGGACATTGACCGACGTGCGGATCCACCGGTCGGCCGAAGGGCTGGGTCACGACAGCGTCAAACTCGCCCAGAGCTTCGGGCTCACCGGGCTGCGCGCCCAGCACCACCACCTGTTGGTTGCGGGGCGGTTGTGGCGCGCGATCGTCAGCGGACCTCCGTTATTCCCGCGGCTGCCGGGTCCCACGCGTCTAGCGGTGGCCACCGCCGCGGCGGGATCGATCGTGGTGCGCTTCACACTGGCCGATGCACTGCGCTCGCTCCTGAGCCCCGCGCGCGCCACCCGGCTTGAGCGCCGTGTCTCCGCGTGGCTGAGGGCAGATGGCGGCTGATTTGCTCACCGAGCCGCGGAAGAACGGTCCGCCTTCAGAAAGCGTCGGCCATGGCGTGGCTGTCACAACGGTGGCGCTGATGGCCGGCCGGCTCCTGACGCTGGTCGCTGGGATCGTTACTGTGGCGCTGGCCTCCCGGTACCTGGGGCTGCGTCCGTTCGGCGCCCTCACTACCGGTATGGCATACGCGGCCCTGTTTGCGGTCATGACCGACCTTGGCCTCTCAACGGTTGTCACCCGGGAGGTATCGCGCGATCCCGACAACGAGCACCGGGTACTCGGAACCGGTCTGGCGATCGGCTTCCTGCTGGCGATTGTCGCGGTCGGCCTCGGGCTCGGGCTGATGAGCTTGATCTATGCCGGACCCGGAAATGCCCCCGTTCGCCAGGCGATCGTCATCCTCCTGGTGCAGGTGCTGGTGGCGCCGCTGACCGGGATCTCCCGCGCGTTCTTCACCGCCCGGCAGCGCGGTTATGTGATCGCCGTCGGAGACGGGACTCTGTCGGTGGGCATGGCCGTGTTCACGGCGATTGCCGTCGTGTTGGGGCTGGGCTACCACGCGGTGTTGATCGCGATCGGAGCCTCCTACGTCGTCCAAGCGGTGGTGATTACCGCGATCGCCCTCCGGGCTGGTGCGCGGATGCGGCCGGGACGATCGGGCGGACTGCGGCTCATCGCCCTGGCGCTGCCCCTGGGGGGCGTTCTGCTGCTTAACTACCTGTACTTCCGTCTCGACGTGTTGCTGCTGTCGTGGCTGAAGGGCGATGTGGATGTGGCCGTCTACGGGCTGGCCTACCGCGTGTTGGAGGGCCTGATGGTGCTGCCCAGCTACCTCATGCTCGCGCTTTTCCCGACCATCGTCCGGAACGAGGACGACCGTCCACGATTGGCCGCGATCGTCGGCGTCGCCCTCAGCGGGATGGAGGCTGCCGCACTGGGGATGGCGGCCCTGACGGCCATCTTCAGCCGCGAGATCGTGCTGGTGATCGGCGGCGAGGAGTTCCAGCGGGCTGCGCCCGTCCTGGCCATCCTGGCCGTGGCGCTCGCTATCTCGTATCTAAACGGCGTCTACGGCGGTGGACTAATGGCCCTGGGGCGCCAGCGGATCCTGCTCTGGCTGTCGGTGGGGCCGCTGGTTGTAAATCTCATCGCCAATCTGGCGCTCATCCCTCCGCTCGGCGTCGATGGTGCAGCGATCGCGGTCGTGCTGTCGGAGATCGTCGGGTTCGTCCTCATTCGGACGTGTTACGTCCGCGTCGCCGGGGCGCCAATGGCGGTGAAGCACGGGCGGATCCTCGTCGCGGCGATCGTGCTTGTCGCGCTGGCCGTCGCCAAGTTCACAGTGGACCTGCACTCGGCGCCGCTGGCCGTCGCCCTGGTCGGCGGCACAGTCGGAGCCCTTCTGTACGCTAGGGCCCTGCTGCTGCTTGGCGCGGTGCCGAGCGCGATACTCGAGCACGTACCTTTGCCCGATCTGATCCTGCAGACCCGCCGTCTCCGATGAAGGTCTCCGCTGTGCTGGCCGTGCGCGACGAAGCGGCGATGATCGAGGGCGCGCTTCGGTCCGTGAGCTTCTGCGATGAGATCATCGTCATCATCGATGACCGCACCACGGACGCAACCCGAGAGTTGGCCCTGACTTATACCGATCACGTCTACGTGGTCCCATTCACCGGGTTCGCCGAACTCAAGAACGTCGGGGTGGGCCACGCGACTGGCGAATGGATCGTGTTCTGTGATGGCGACGAACGGGTCACCCCGAGACTGGCCAACCAGTTCTTGGCTGAGGTGCGGAGCCGTTCGGATCTCTGGGCGTTTCGCAGCCCGACAGTGAGTTTCTTCTGGGCGCGGCGCATGTATCACGGGGGATGGGAGCGTGAGAGTCACATCAAGATTGTGCGCCGCGAACATGCGCTGCACACCGGCGACGTTCACGAGCGCCTCGATATACCGGCATCTCGCGAGGGCTGGCTCGACGGGGAGCGGTGGCACTTCTCGCACCGCTCTATTGAAGATAATCTCCGTAAGACGGTCCGCTATGGGTCACTCGATGCCGCCGAGCGTTACGCCGAGGGGGCCCCGAGGGTGACAGCATTGAGTCTGCTTAAGGTCCTAGGGGTGGAACTCGCTCGGCGAATGATCCGGCGAGCCGGCTGGCGGGACGCGATGCCAGGCCTATCGAAGGCTTCTACCAGCCTTTCGGGCTCTTCTGCACGTCGGTGATGTTGTGGGAGCTGCAGCAGCAGGGCCGCATCAGCCAGGAATACGCGGCGCTGGAACGGCTCGTGCAGCAGCAGGTTTAGGCGGAGCCAGCAACCCGAGGGCACGATGGCGCGCGTGGTGTTCTACGACCCATACCTGGAGATCCTCGGTGGGGGTGAGAAGGTGCTCCTCACCATCCTGGAGGACGTCGTCAACACTGCTGCCCATGATGTCGTCATCCTGAGCCCGCGGAAGCCCGACCTGGAGCGGTGGCGACGGCTGAACCTAGCCGTTGATCCCGGCGGCTGCGCTGGCGGCCGGCGGGTCCGCTGACGGCGACTCCACTGAGCGTAGGTGCGGACCTTCTCATCGCGCTGGTCAACCACTTCCCGCCACTCTCGCTCGCGACGCGCTCGGCGGCAATCGTCCAGTTCCCATTCGCCCGACTCCATGATGGCTCAGGCTGGCGCGGGGCCGGCCCGCGTGCTCGAGCGGCGGTGCCGCTTGGCGTCGTACGACGACATCCTCTGCTATTCGGAGTTCGTGGCCCAAGAGGTCAGACAGCGCCTGGCCGTGCCAGATCCGGTGGTGATCCCACCGCCGGTTGACCTGCCGCCGGCGGTCGATCTCTCCCTCAAGGAGCGCAGGATCATCGCCGTCGGGCGGTTCTTCCCGGCGAGCGACGCCAACAACAAGAAACACGACGTGCTGATTGACGCCTGGCAGGCGTTGGACGCCGATCCGGTGGCTAAGGGCTGGGAGCTGCATATGGTGGGCGGGGTACATCCCGATCGTGCCTCCCGGACGCACCTGGACCAACTACGCCAGCGGGCCCGGGGGACCGCCGTGCACTTTCACCCCAACGCCTCGGCGGATGAGCTGGCTGATCTATACCGGCGCGCCACGCTGTTCTGGCATGCCGCCGGCTTCGGGGAGACGCTGACCGAGCGCCACGAGCACTTCGGCATCACGACGGTCGAGGCGATGGCCCACGGCTGTGTGCCGGTGGTGGTCCGGCTCGGCGGGCAGCTCGAGATCGTGCAGGACGGTGTGAACGGGCGGCTGTGGGGCAGCGTTGCGGAACTGGTGGCAATCACTCGCGAGCTTATGGCGGATCCGCGCGGGCGTTGCCGCGCTCCGCGGCGCAGCGGTGCTGCGGTCGGCGCGGTTCGGCAAGACAAGCTTCGTGAACGCCGTGCGCCGACGGATCCTCGAACCGGCGGGCGTTCATGTCGGCTGAGGGGACGCAAGTGGCCAATGTGGACATGGTCGCGCTGGGCGTGCGACCGGGCGATCGTGTGGTCGATGTTGGTTGCGGAGAGGGCGTACTCGCCGAATTGATGGCCCGCGCCGGGCTCCACGTCACCGGCGTCGAGCCGGCCGCGTATCTACGCCAGCGGTTCGCCGCGCGGCTGCAGCCGATCGACCCGGAATCGGCAGTCGTCGACGGTCTGGCCAACGCTCTGCCGTTTGGCGACGGCGAGGTGAGCGCGATCGTGATGACCGAGGTCCTCGAACACGTGCCCGATCCCAAGGCAGCGCTCCGCGAGTTGCGTCGCGTCCTCCGTCCGGGAGGAATCCTGTGCCTCTCGGTGCCGACCTCCTACACGGAGCTTGTGTTCTGGCGGCTGCACCCGGGCTACGCCGAGAACGCAACCCACGAGCGGATCTTCACCCGACCCGAGCTTGCCCGGCTGATTGCCCACGCCGGCTTCGAGGTGACGCGCTGGGAGGGCCGCAACTTCCTGGCGGCGCTGCTGTGGATCTTCCACGCTCTACTTCGCAGCGACTCCGATCACACCGGGAAAATCCGCGAGCACCGTTTCGTCGACCGGGGTTGGGTGCGCTGTGGCGGGTGCTGGCGGTGACGCGACTACAACGCCCGGTGGAGGCAGTGGGCAACCGTTTCTGGGCCAAGAGCTGGTACGTTTACTGCCGCGCGGTCTGAGGAATTGACATTCTCGCCACGACTAGAGTCAAAACAATCACCGGGGTGGCCGCGGGCTGTAGGTTAAGCTAGGCCACGACCCGTCCACGAAGTGGTCGGAGAAACGCCCGCGGCGTCAGCGTGATCGGGATGCAAGCAGACGCCTAGTGGCTAAGCTGTTCATCGCAAGATGTCTGTCACGCCACGTTCCGCTCGCTTGCGTCACCTCAATCCGCTGCGCCTTCGCGCACTGCTAGCCCACCATGTTCTCGCTGATCCCGATACGTGGGAGCGGCATCTCATCGTAGCCAAGCTGGTGGATGCGCCAGCCAGCCTCATCGACGTTGGTGGCCTGCGCGGGCAGTTGCGAAGCTTCTTGCCTGACACGAATGTGACCGCAGTCAACGTGAGCGAGCCGGCGGACATGGTCATACCTCCGGGTCCCCTACCATTCGACGACGGGGCGTTCGACGCGGCGACGTCCCTGGACGCGCTAGAGCATGTCCCTCCAGAGGCCAGACGCGCCTTTGTCGCTGAAGTCGTGCGCGTGGCGCGAGATCGGGCAGTACTGTGTTGTCCGCTTGGGTCAGCCGAACACTACCTAGCGGAGCAGGCGACCCACGCGTGGTATCAATCCTTCACGGGTCACGACAATCCTTGGCTGGCGGAGCATCTGCATAACGGCCTTCCGACCCTCGAGGACCTTCGTGACATAACAGCGCCATACGCGGGGCAGGTTCGATTCTTATTCCACGGTGACTTCCGCGAGGTAAATGAGCAGTTCAAGCGGGTGGTCGCGGCCTGGCATAGGCATAGGGTGACTGCCGCGGTGAGCTATGCTCGGCTCCGGCTGGCTTACCGCCCTAGACTTGAGCTTTCCGATGATCCTTCGCCTTGGACTAATAGAGTCTTCATCGTTGTGACTCGCAGTTGACGGCACGGCTTCTCTGGGACCGGCGGTCACCCGCTCCGATCGATATGTCACTGGCGCACGGTGTACGGCATTGACATTCTCGCCACGACGAGCGCGTTGGCTTCGGGTAGGGCGAGCCGTACCGCGCCCCGAGCAAGTCGGCCACCTCTGTCTCTATCCAGCGGTTGTCCGCCGACACGCGACGTAAACCGCGGATCTCCCCGAGGGTCTGCGGCTCAGAGGACACCAGCGCGTCAAGAGCCGGGTTGTAGCCCAAGGGAAAGGTGACGATGGCCGTCCCGCCCGGAGCGAGCAGACTCGCAAGGTGTGCAGCTGCGCGGGCCGGCTTGTCCGGGTCGGGCCCTCCCCTCGAAGCCGGTGTGTTCGAGCGTGGAGATGGAGACGATGAGGTCAAAGCCGCGGGCGTCCTGGAAGTCCAGGATGTCCTGGTTCAGTACGCCTGGTGCCGCCTCGTACTTGTCGACCACCGTGTGTCCCGCGACGCCATAAGGCTGAAGAACGTTGCCAACTTCAAGCACGCGCCGTCCGTTGCACTCGGCGACGGCGCGTGTGACGACGGGGAGTTCGACACTACGCTCGTTTGTCCAAGTGCGGTTATAGAGCGCTGCGTGGTAGTGGTACGTCGCCCCATCGAATACGAATGTCCGCCGACGGTGCGTCTGGGCGCGCGTGACATACGCAAACCAGCGAGACCATCGGTCCAGCCCTCCCCCAAGCAGCTCTCTCGCTCGTATGGCAGTCATGGACGGCAGCCTATGGCCTCGCTCGCGTGACGCATCACCGATGGGCCACAAAGTTCCAGATCGGCAGGTGATAGGTCTCGACGAATTGCGCCCGCGAGTAGGGCCCGACCCCGTCGATGTCGAAAATGCGCATGCCGGCTCCGGCGACGAGCAGATCGAAGACCTGCTCCGGTGTCGTCCGGTACTCGTGCTCCGCGCCCGGTCCGTGCTCGAAGACGACGATCGGTGCATGGCGGTTGAGCGTCTCCATCGCCCCCTCGATCACTTGGCGTTCCCCGCCCTCCACATCGATCTTGATGAGTGTGGGCACGTAGTCGGCGGACAGGGCGTCGTCCAGCTTGTCGAGCCTGACGGTGAACGGCTGGCCGGACTCCGGCCGCGCCCCGGTGCGTAGCTTGAGCCCGCTCTGCATTTCCCCACCCACCATCCGGAAGAAGGTCGCCTCCCCCGACTCGTTGGAAACTGCCGCGTTGCGGACGTCAACGCTCGGGAACTCGGCGGTCAGCCGGGCTGCGAACTCGGGCAGCGGCTCATAGGCGATGTGGTGGCCGCGAGGAGCGATACGCACCATCTCGCGCAGGATTGCGCCCGAATGGGCGCCGACGTCCACGCAGTTGGCGTCCTCGCGCAGTGAGAACGCCAGCAATAGGCCGAGGTGCTCGTTGTCGATACGGTCGCGGCGAACGTCCGGGCGCACGCGCTCCCACGCCACGCGCAACGGCACCTCGAAGCCGACGCGGGCGGCGGCACGCCGCACCATTTCGCGTTGGCGTGGACCGATGGGCATCAGGATCCTGCCGTTACTGTCGGGATCGAGGTATTCCCGATCGATGAGCGGTTGCCGGCAATCACGCCCGCCAGCACCGACTCCTGCTCGTCACCGAGCCTGCGCCAGTCGTAGTGCCGCTCTGCGAGCGAACGGGCTCGGGCCGCCAGCCGCCGGCGCAGCTCGGGTTCGCGCAGCAGTCGGACAGTGGCGGCGGTGAACGGCGCGGGGTCGTCGGCCACCAGCAGGTGCTCGCCCGGGACCACGTGGGGGAGCCCCTCCCAGCCCAGCGACGTGGAGACGATTGCGCGCCCGGCCGCCATGGCCTCGACGATCTTCACCCGGATGCCGGCGCCCGTCAGGATCGGGACGATCACCGCATGGGCGCGGTCGAAGTACGGGCCCATGACCGGGACCGGCCCGATAACGCTGATCCCGGGCCGGTCGTTGAGCGCCAGCACGCTCCGCGGCGGGGCCCGGCCGACGATGTCCAGCCGGGCGTCCGGCACCGCGCGCAGAACCGCGGGCCACACGTGATCGGCGAACCAGGCGATACCCTGGCTGTTCGGCGGGTAGCCAAGCGTCCCCGTAAACACTAGCCGCGGGGGGCCCGGCTGCTCCGGCCCGGGCGCCGTGACCGTGGTGTCCACGCCGGTCGGGATCACGGACACTGGAATCGGCGAAGTGTTGCGCACCTCCGCAGCCTCGATCGTCGACACCGCGACCGCCGCCTGATAGTAGCGGCCGAGCATGCGGAGGGTGTAGGCCCGATAACGGGCTGCCTCGGCCCGCAGCAGGACGGCGGGGACGCCCGAGGTTCGGCCAGCCCGGGAGAGGTACCAATGCCAGACCAGGTTGTGCAAGGTCAGAACGGCCGGGAGGGAAGCCGGCAACGGCTGCGCCCAGGCGGCCGCCATGTCATGGCCGACCATGACCACGTCCGGGCTCCACTCAGCCACCGCTCGTCGAGCCAGCGCCCGGAGGCCGACCCAGAAAACGCGCATCTCCAGCGCACGCATCGGTGCTATCGCCGCGGCGGCCAGCACCTGCGGCTCGGCGCGAACCGCGGCGGCTACCTCACGCAGTCGCGACGCGGGTCGCTCTAGCACCCAGTTCTCGACGCCGACGTCGCGCAGCGCCTGTGCGTACGGAGCCTCCTCCGGAGTGACCGGCGAGATGTTGAGCACCTGGTGTCCCCGCTCGACCAGTCGACGGCACAAGAAGTACTCGCGGCCGCGACCGCCCCCGCCGCCGGGCTCGTACGGCAGCTCCGGTGTCACGTGAAGCACCCGCATCGCTATTTAGCTCGGCGGATCGACGCCGAGCCCCAGACGTCGCCCCACTCCGTCAGCTGCTCGGGCTTGTCGACCAGGAAGGCATCGAAAGCGCGCTTGCATGCCCAGTCGGACTCTGGGTTGTTGTAATCGTGCATTATCACGTACCCGCCCGGCGCCAGCCGCTTGTAGAAGAACGCGAGGCTGGCGCGGGTAGGCTCGAACAAGTCGAGGTCGAGCAGGACGAAGGCGAATTGTTCGTCGGCGACGGACGCCAGGGTTTCAGGGACGTACCCGGGCTGGAGGATGACGTTGGACGAGGAGCCGACGCGACTCGCGACCGCGGCGGCGCTGGTGTCTCGGAAGCGGGCATCGGTGGCGCCGGGTGGCAGGTCTCGGTCCGGGAATCCCTCGAACGTGTCGAAGAGGTACAGTCGCCGCTCGGGTGCGACGCGGTGCAGGAACGAGCTCGTCTCCCCCCGCCAGACCCCCACCTCGGCGAGCGCCCCTGGTATGTCCTCGTCGAGCACCCGCTGCAGCGCCAGCCCGAGGGTGGCGTACCGGAAGTAGTCGTCAGAGATCGTGATTGCCTCGTGGGCTCGGGCATCGAAGGTCGGAAACCGCATCTCCCGATAACGAACGAACGGCCGAAGGAGGCGGCCGCGCGCTCCCGGTATGCGGGCGCGCACCTCCTGGATCAGCCGCTCGGCGAGCCGGCGCAGTTGCGACGAGTCTTGCACGGGCTATATCCAAGCGGATCGTTCTCCCCGACGCCGGATCGGGGTCTGGCCGGTGCTAGTACGCTGGCGCCGATGCTCATCCGGGCCAAAGCCCCACTTCGGATCTCTTTCGCGGGCGGCGGCACCGATGTACCGCCGTTCCCCGAGCGCGAGGGTGGCTTGGTGCTGAATGCGACCATCAACCGCTACGCGTATGGCACGCTGCGTCAGCGGTCTGACCGGGCAATCACGATCCACTCCTATGACTACGGTTCGCGCGTGGAGCTGGCTCCCAATGAGGCCCCCGTGTTCGACGGCAAACTCGATCTGGCCAAGGCGGCTATAGCCCGGTTCACCAAGGGCAGCCGGACGGGGTTCGACCTCTTGCTCCACTCGAACGCTCCGCCCGGCTCCGGTCTTGGCGCGTCGTCGGCCATGATGGTTGCGTTGGTTGGAGTCCTGGCTGAGTTCCGCGGAATCCCTGCGACGGACTATGAGCTTGCCGAGTTGGCGCACTCGGTCGAGCGCGAGGAGCTCGGGATCAGAGGCGGCCGCCAGGACCAGTACGCCGCTACGTTCGGGGGCTTTAACTTCATCGAGATCCACGGCGACCGCGTCGTTGTCAACCCGCTGCGGGTCGCTCCCGACGTTGTGCTTGAGCTCGAGCACAATTTGCTCCTCTGCTATACGGGCACGACCCGTCAGAGCGACCAGATCATTGATGACCAGATGAGCCGTTACGTGTCGGGCAATGCAGATGCCACGGCGGGGCTGATGGCCCAGAAGGAACTGGCGGTCGAGATGAAGAACGCGCTGCTGCAGCGCCGGCTGGACGCCTTCGCGCAGCTGCTGGACGCCGCGTGGGAGGCGAAGAAGCGCATGTCGGACCGCATCTCAAACTCCCGCATCGATGAGCTGTACAACGTCGCGCGCGCCGCGGGGGCGATGGGGGGCAAAGTCACCGGCGCCGGCGGCGGCGGCTATCTGCTCCTGTACTGCCGCTACGACCGAAAGCATGAGGTCGCCGGGCGCATGCGGGAACTCGGCGCGGTCGTCGACGACTTCGCCTTCGAGGCCTCCGGCCTCAGAACCTGGCGGGTCGATGGCGACTGACGCCTATTATCTCGCCCAGCGCGCTATCGAGGAGTGCCTGGAGGTCCAAGCCCGCCTGCTGGAGCCGAAGTGCCTTGGCGAGATCGTCCGCGCCGCGGATCTGATCGGCGGCTCGTTGGTCGCAGGCGGCAAGCTCCTGTTGTTTGGCAACGGAGGCAGCGCCAGCGACGCGTCGCACGTGGCCACTGAGCTCGTCGGCCGCTTCATGAGCGAGCGTCGGGCATTGCCCGCGCTGGCGCTGTGCGCCGATGACTCGGCTGTGACCGCGATCGCCAACGACTACGGCTTCGAGCAGGTATTCGCCCGCCAGATCGAGGCGTTCGGCGCGGCTGGCGACGTGGCCCTCGCGATCTCCACCAGCGGTCGGTCGCCCAATGTTCTGGCAGGTGCCCGGATCGCCCGCGAGCTCGGCCTGGGCACGGTCGGCCTGACCGGAGGCAACGGCGGGGAGCTGGCCGGCTTGGTCGATGTGTGCCTGCGGGTGCCGGCCACTGCCACCGCCCGCATCCAGGAGAGCCACATTCTCATCGCCCACGTGCTATGCGACCTGGTCGAGCGCCGGTTTTGCTGACCGGCGTCTTCCTCGATCGCGACGGCGTCATCAACCGCAAGGCCCCAGACGGCGAATACGTGACGTCCTGGGCCGAGTTCCAGTTCCTGCCTGGAGCGCTCGACGGTCTGGCCTTCCTCGCCCGCGCCGCCGTGCCGATCGTGGTCGCCACCAACCAGCGCGGGATCGCGCGCGGGCACATGACGGAGGCCGATCTCGCAGATATCCACTCTCGGATGATGGAGGCAATTGGCGCCGCCGGCGGTCGGGTCGACGCTATTTACTACTGCCCGCACGCGGGCGACTGTCGGTGCCGGAAACCCGGGACCGGAATGTTTGAGGATGCGGCGGCCGATCTGGGCCTGCACTTGGAGCAGACCGCCGTTATCGGCGATCAGGTCTCCGATATGGAGGCGGCCGGACGTATCGGTGCCCTCCGGATCGTCGTTGGCGAACGATTGTCATGGGCGGAGAGCGACTACGTCGCTTCCGACCTTCTCGCCGCTGCCAGGTGGCTACTCATCGGCCCGACTGGGCAATCGTCGGCCGTGAGTTGATCGGGCACGTGAACCGCAGGCTCTCGCCTCAGCGCTCGCCTCGCGCGCTCAGCTCGTAGTTCGCCCGCAGAGGTGCAGCCTCACTGACACATCGCGCACGCTAGCGCTCCAGACCTCTCGCCGCCATCCCAGTGGTGGTCGATCCGGGGGTCTGAGTTCGCTCCCGACTGTGTAGCCTGCCCAGGCGTGTCCGAGGCTCGCTGCGCGCTCATCACCGGGATCACCGGCCAGGACGGCTCGTATCTGGCCGAGTTGCTGCTCGAGAAGGGCTACGACGTCCACGGGATGGTCCGTCGGTCCTCGACCGAGAAGTTCGACCGGATCGAGCACCTGCGCGACCAGGTCACCCTCCACCAGGCCGACCTGCTCGACGAGCGCTCGCTCGTCGACGCGCTCCGGGCTGCGCGACCAGCCGAGATCTACAACCTGGCGGCGATGTCGTTCGTCGCGGTGTCCTGGATCCAGCCGACGCTGACCGCCGAGTTCACCGGGGTTGGGGTGACGCGCATGCTCGAGGCGATGCGCGAGGTTTGCCCCGAGGCGCGCTTCTACCAGGCCTCGTCGAGCGAGATGTTCGGCAAGGTCAGAGAGGTGCCCCAGACCGAGTCGACCGCCGTTCTACCCGCGCTCCCCGTACGGCGTCGCCAAGGCCTACGGCCACTTCATCACAGTCAACTACCGCGAGTCGTACGACCTGCACGCGACCAGCGGGATCCTCTTCAACCACGAGTCGCCCCGCCGGGGGCTCGAGTTCGTCACCCGCAAGATCACGTGGCACGCCGCCGCGATCAAGCTCGGGCTGGTCGACAAGCTGTCGCTCGGCAACCTCGACGCCGAGCGCGACTGGGGCTATGCCAAGGACTACGTCGAGGCGATGTGGCTGATGCTCCAGCAGGACAAGCCGGAGGATTTCGTGATCGCCACCGGCGTCGCACACTCGGTCCGCGACTGCGTCGAGATCGCGTTCGACCAGGCCGGGCATCGAGGTCGACCGTCACGTCACGATCGACGAATCGCTGAAGCGGCCGGCGGAGGTCGACCATCTGATCGGCGACGCCTCGAAGGCCAAGCGGGAGCTCGGCTGGGAGCCGCGGACCAGCTTCGAGGAGCTGATCCGGCTGATGGTCGACGCCGACTACGAGCTGCTGAGCCGGGGCGCGGAGCCGCCGAGGGCGCAGCTCGGACGGGCGCGCTCGGAAGCGACGCTGCCGTCGCCGTAGCGGCTAGGCGTGGCGGACCGGCCCCAGAACCGGCGCGCCGCGCTCGTGACCGGCCTCACGGGCCAGGACGGCTCGTTTCTCGCCGAGCTCCTGCTGGAGCAAGCGGCTATGAGGTCACCGGGCTGGTCCGGACGGCGACGCGAGCGACGCCGCTGGGCTTCTCAGAGCATCTGCGCGGCCGGGTCGACGCTCGTCACGGCGACCTGCTCGAGCCGGAGACGCCTGATCGGCCGCGGTCGACGAGGTCCGTCCCGACGAGCTCTATCACCTGGCGGCGCCGTCGTTCACGCCCGATTCGTGGGAGCGGCCCGGGCTGACGCTGGCCGCGATCGCCGGCGCGACGGCGACGCTGCTCGAGGCGGTCCGGGACTGCAGCCGCGACACCCGAGTGTTCGTCGCCGCATCGGGCGCGATGTTCGGCGCCGCGCCCGAGAGCCCCCAGCGCGAGGACACCCCGTGCCGGCCCGCAGACGCCGTACGCGACCGCGAAGCTCGCCGCCCACCAGCTCGCTGGCCAGCTCCGCGCCCACGACGGGCTGTTCGCCTGCTCGGGGATCCTCTACAACCACGAGTCCGAGCGCCGGCCCGAGCACTTCGTCTCGCGGAAGATCACGCGGGCGGCGGCCGCGATCAAGCTCGGTCTCGCCGACCACGTCGTCCTCGGCGACCTGAGCGCGGTTCGCGACTGGTCGTTCGCCGGCGACGTCATGCGCGGGCGCATGGCTGATGCTCCAGCAGGACGAGCCGGACGACTACGTCCTGGCCAGCGGCGTCGGCCACACCGTCGGCGAGCTCGCCGAGATCGCCTTCGAGCACGTCGGGCTGGCCGCCGGGGACCACATCCGGGTCGATCCCGAACTCGTCCGTGCGCCCGAGACGACCCGCCAGGTCGGCGACCCGAGCCGAGCCCGCGAGCGGCTCGGGTGGCGGCCGACGCTGTCGTTCGAGCAGCTGATCCACCGGATGGTCGACGCGGACCTCCGCTCGCTCGAGGGGCCTCGCGCCTAGGCTCGACCAATACCATTGCGTCTGGTGCGCGACCGTCTCGCCGTAACCCCGATCCAGTTCCGCCGCGTCGCCTACGCCACGCTGACCGCGCTCACGCTGATCGTCTTCACGGGGGCGGCGGTGCGGCTGACCGACTCCGGGCTCGGTTGCGCGAACTGGCCGAAATGCGGGGGCACGCCGCTGCCGCCGCTCAGCTCGCACGCGCTGATCGAGTTCGGCAACCGGGCCGTGTCGGCGGTCGTCGGGGTCATCACGGTGGTCGCGGCGGTGCTGGCCTTCACGCGGCGTCCGTTCCGGCGGGACCTGGCGATGCTGGCGCTGCTGCTGCCGCTCGGCGTCGTCGCCCAGGCGGTGCTCGGCGGGTTCACGGTCCTCAACCACCTGGCGCCCGGGTTTGTGATGGCGCACTTCAGCCTGTCGCTGATCATCCTGGTGGCCGCGTTCGCGCTGGCGTGGCGAAGCACGTACGAGCCCGGGACCCGGCCGCTCGCCGCGGACCGAGTGACGGTCTGGTCGGTGCGAGCACTGGTTCCGCTTGGGGCGCTGACGATCTTCGCGGGCACGGCCGCGACCGCCGCCGGGCCCCATTCCGGAGGCTTCACCGGCCAGGTCGTCCACCGGCTGCATTTCAAGGGCGCCGACACGCTCGAGTGGACGATTCACCAGCACGCGACGATCGCCGCGCTGTTCGGGGTGGCCGTGATCGGAATCTGGTTCCTGTACCGGCGCCGCGGCGCTTCGGCACAGGAGCTCGAGCCGCTGACCGTGCTCGGCGTGCTGCTGGCTGCCCAGGGCCTCGTCGGCAGCGTCCAGTACGAGCTGAAGCTGCCCAGCGAGATGGTCTGGGTCCACGTCTGCCTGGCGACGGTGACGTGGCTGGTGTTGCTGTGGACGGTGGCGGCCGCCGGGCGGCTCGCGCCGCGCGCGGTCGAGGTTCCAGCCGGCGGCCCAGAGGCCCGCGCGCACGAGCTGGAGCTGGTCGGCCGCGTGGAATAAGCCCCGCTCGGCGCTACGATCGGCGTCGGATTTATGTCAGCGCAACACAGCACCACGCAGACTCAGAACTCCGGGGGACGCAGCGCCGATGCCTCGCTGATCATTCTCGTCGTCGATGACGAATCCGACCTCCGGGAGATGCTGACGCGGTCGTTCTCGCGCGAGGGTCACCGGGTGATGGCGGTCGGCGACGGGCGCGCGGCGATCGACCGGGCCAGCACCGACCACTTCGACATCATCCTGCTCGACGTCGCGCTCGGGCCGGGTCCGGACGGGTACGAGGTGTGCCGCACGCTGCGCGCGCGGCGCAACGTCGTCCCGATCATCATGCTGACCGCGCTCGACTCCGAGGCGGACGCCGTGCTCGGGCTCGAGGCCGGGGCCGACGACTACGTGACGAAGCCGTTCGGACTGGCCGAGCTGCGGAGCCGCATCCGCGCCGTGCTCCGCCGCGCCGGCACCCGCGCGATGGGCGACGAGGTGCTCGTGGTCGGTCCGATCGCGCTCGACCGAGCCCAGCGCGAGGTCGTGATGGACGGGCGCCCGGTGCGTCTCACGTTCTCCGAGTTCGAGTTGCTCGACGCGTTGATGGCCGACCCCGGACGGCTGCTCAACCGCCAGGAGTTGCTGCGCGCGATCTGGGGCGACAGCGCCTACCGCGATCCGCGCGCGATCGACGTCCACATCCGGCACCTGCGCGAGAAGCTCGAGCCCGAGGCCGACAAGCCGCGCTACATCCTGACCGTGCGCGGTGCCGGGTACCGACTCCGGGGGCCGTAGGAGGTTCTGATGGCAAAGCGGGCGCGATCGCGAGGCGGCGCCTTTGGTCTTCAGGGCAGGATCGTCGGCGCGGTGCTGGTAACGAGTTTGGCCACGCTCGCGGTGGCGGCGGTGGCGCTGCTCGGGCCGCTCGAGAACTCGCTGCGGAACGCCGACAAGAAGACGCTCGAGAGCGAGATCGAGGGGACCAAGCCGGACATCGCGAAGACCACCGCGCCGTTCCAGAGGCTCCGGCTCGACCTTCTGACCGACGCCGCTGTCCCCGTGACCTCGCCCGGGCCCGGAACGGGGTCGCCGTCGGGCGGCGCGGGACTCGGCCCGAACCCCAAGCGGGCCATCGCGGAGGAGCAATCGCTCGCGGCGGAGGGGCGGACGGTGCGGGATCAGGTCGTGGCGGATGTGCGCGCGCTGTCGTTCACGACCGGCGGCTCCGAGGTCGCCCTGCTCGGCTACCCGGACGCCTCGGGGAAGTTCCGCCCGCCGCTCGTGGTCTACCCGGATACGCCCAGCGCGAAGGCCGACGCGTACAACGACGTTCCCAAGGCGTTCCGCACCAAGCGACCGAACTACACGTTCGGCTCGATCGGGAACTCTGAGTACGCGCGCGCTGCGATCCCGTTCACAACGGGCGGCAAGAATGCGCCCACCTACCACTGGGTGCTGGTCGTGCGCAAGTCGCTCGACACCCTCAGCGACGCCGTGTCCACCGTGCGCCGCGCGTTCCTGTACGCGGCCCTCGCCGGCCTCGCGCTGACGCTGATCCTCGGCATCCCGCTGTCGGCCACGATCGTCCGGCGCCTGCGCCGGCTGCGCGAGGCGGCCACCGAACTGGCGCACGACGGCCCGCCGGTCGAGGTGCCCGCCCTCCGCGCCCGCGACGAGGTCGGGGAGCTGGCCCGAGCGTTCGAGCAGATGCAGCAGCGACTCCAGCAGCAGGAGCAGGCCCGCCGCGCGTTCGTCTCGACCGCGTCGCATGAGCTGCGCACGCCGCTGGCCTCGCTCGACGGGATGCTCGAACTGCTCGACGACGATCTCGGCAGCGGCGATCCCGACCTCGCCGACGCGCGCTCGCTGCTCGACCGCGCCCGCATGCAGTCGCGCCGGCTGTCCCGGCTGGCGGCGGACCTGCTCGACCTGAGCCGACTCGACGCGCAGGTGCAGCTGCGATCGGAGCCGGTCGAGCTCGGAGAGCTGAGCCGCGCGGTGCTCGCCGAATTCGAGCTCGGGACCGAGGAGCGGGGGATCGTCTCGACGCTCGACGACACCGCCGGCCAGGTGTGGGCGCGCGGAGACCCGGGCTCGGTCGCGCGGATCGTCCGGATCCTGCTCGACAACGCGGTCCGCGTCAGCCCCCAGGGCGGCGAGATCACGATCCAGTTGCGCAACGGCGACCAGGCCTCGCTGACCGTTCGCGACGAGGGTCCCGGGGTGCCGCCGGACGAGCAGGATCTGATCTTCCAGCGCTTCCAGCGCGGGCGCGCAGCCGGCGGGACCGCCGGGTTCGGGCTCGGTCTCGCGATCGGCCGCGAGCTGGCGGACCGGATGGGCGGCGAGCTCGTGCTCGACCGGACGGACGCGCCAGGCGCTAAGTTCACTCTGCGCCTTCCGGTGGCGCAGGCGCAGGAGGAAGAGCCGCTCGCGGTGGTCTGACGCCGACGGCGAGCTCGTTTTTGCGACTCCTGTCCGGACGGGGCACCTGGCCCCACGGATGCCGAGCGCAGCGAGGCCCGTAATCGGCTTCGGGCGTCAGACCCCCGGCTTGAGAGGATTGGATCTATGGACGAACGCTTGATGAACGCGATGCTGGAGCTCGACGACCGCCACTGGTGGTACCGCGGTCGGCGCCGCATCATCCGCGCCGAGCTCGACCGATTACCGCTCCGGCCGGGCGCGCGTGTGCTCGACGCGGGCTGCGGCTCTGGCCGGACGCTCGAGGAGCTCGCGCCCTACGGCGAGGTCCACGGCGTCGAGCTCGATCCGGGCGCCGCCGATGTGGCGCGGGCCCGGGGGCGCGGCGAGGTGCAGATCGGCCGCCTCGAGGAGCTTCCGTGGGAGGACGGCTCGTTTGACCTGATCACGTGCCTGGACGTGATCGAGCACACCCCCGATGACCGCGTGACGCTCGGCGAGCTCCGGCGCGTGTCCCGTCCGGGGGCCTACCTGCTCGTCACCGTGCCGGCTTATCAGGGCCTGTGGTCGATGCACGACGTCGCCAACCATCACTACCGGCGGTACTCGCGGCCCCGGCTGCGCGCGGCGGCGTGCGACGCCGGCTGGCGCGTGACGCGGATGACGTCGTTCAACGGGCTGCTGCTGGCGCCGGCCGCAGCGGTGAGGCTGGCCGAGCGCCGGCGGCTGCGCGAGCTGGACGGCGACTACAAGCCCGAGCTGACGCTCGCGCCCGATTGGCTCAACTCGCTGCTCGAGCAGCCGCTCCGGCTCGAGGCGCGTTGGCTGTCCTCCGGTCGCACGATGCCTGCGGGGCTGTCGCTCCTGGCCGTGTTCGAGAACCCGGGCGGGGCCGCCTGACGGCTGGCGGGGTGTGATGGGGGGTCTCGCGGCGATCGTCGTCGGTTCTCTTGCCGCGATCTTCGGCTTGTCGAATAGCCTCGGCTACCTGCTGCCGGCGATCATCGGGCTCGAGTCGCTGGGGATCCCGTCGCCCGGGGAGACCGCGCTGGTGGCGGCGGCGGTGCTGGCCAGCCAGGGCAAGCTCGAGATCGGGCTGGTGATCCTGATCGGGGTCTGCTCGGCGATCGTCGGGGACAACATCGGGTATCTGCTCGGGCGCCGGTACGGCCGCAGCGTGTTCACCGCGCCGGGGCCGTTCATGAATCAGCGGGTTCGCGCGATCCGGTACGGCGACGGGTTCTTCGAGCGCCACGGTCCCAAGGCGGTGTTCATCGGGCGGTGGATCGCACTCGTGCGGTTCGCCACCGCCTGGCTGGCCGGGATCAACCACATGCCGTTCAAGCAGTTCTTCTTCTGGAACGCGCTCGGCGGAATCACGTGGGGGGTGACGTACGGGCTAGTCGGCTATTACGGCGGCCAGGCGGCCGCGCACGTGCTGGCGGAGGCCGGGATCGTCGGCCTAGTGGTGCTGCTGATACTGCCCGTGGTGATCTACGTCGTCGTCAAGCGCCGCGAGCGCCGGGCGGTCGGGCGCTCGTCGGATTAGCGGTCGCTCAGGACTTCTTGGCGTCGAGGTCGAGCGCGCACGAGTTGATGCAGTAGCGCAGCCCGGTCGGCGCGGGTCCGTCCTCGAACACGTGGCCGAGGTGTCCGCCGCACGCCTTGCACAGGACCTCGGTGCGCCGCATGAACAGGCTCCGGTCCTCGCGCGTCTCGACGTTCGCCGCCACGGCGGGCTCGTAGAAGCTCGGCCACCCGGTGCCCGAATCGAACTTGGTGTCGGAGTTGAACAGCTCCGCGCCGCAACCGGCGCAGCGGTACGTGCCGTCGTCCTTGACGTGGACATAGTCGCCGGTGAACGGCCGCTCGGTCCCGTGCTGGCGGAGGATGTGGTACTGCTCGGGCGACAGGCGCTTGCGCCACTCCTCGTCGGAGAGCTGAACGTCCCGCGCGGTGCCGGTGTCGTGTTCGGTAGCCATGGTGCTTACGGTAGCGCGGGGACTAGCTGCGATAGCGTCCCGGGCGGTGAACGGGAGATGAAATTCGGAGTGGCGATCTTCCCGACGGATGCGGTCCAGCCGCCGGGAGAGATCGCCCGGATGGCCGAGGAGCGCGGTTTCGAGTGCCTCCTGTTCCCTGAGCACACGCATATCCCCGCCGGGCGGGAGAGCAGGTGGCCGGGCGGCGACGAGCTCCCCGCCTACTACGCCAGGACGTACGACCCGTTCGTCGCGTGTACGGCCGCCGCCGCCGGGAGCGAGCGGCTGCTGATCGGGACCGGGATCTGCCTGGTGATCGAGCGCGATCCGATCATCACCGCCAAGGAGGTGGCGTCGATCGACGTCCTGTCCGGCGGCCGGTTCCTGTTCGGCGTCGGCGGCGGCTGGAATGTCGAGGAGATGGCGAACCACGGGACCGATGCGTCTCACCGGTTCGCGGTGATGGGCGAGCGGATCGAGGCGATCAAGGCGATCTGGTCTGAGGACGAGGCGAGCTACTCGGGGAGGTACGTCAACTTCGAGCGGATCTGGTGCTGGCCGAAGCCGGTGCAGAAGCCGCACCCTCCGGTGATGGTCGGCGGCAACGGGCCGCGCGTGCTCGACCGCGTGCTCGCGTTCGGGGACGAGTGGATGCCCAACCGGATGTCGGACTCGGACCTCGCGGCGAGGGTCGCGTCGCTGTCGGTGCGCGCTTCGGAGATCGGCCGGGGTCGGATCCCGGTGACCGTGGTTGGGTTTCCGGCGGACGCGGCTCGGATCGAGGCGATCGCCCGCATCGGCGTCGACCGCGTGGTGTTCTGGCTTCCACCGGAGAATGCCGGCGCGGTCGAGGAGGGGTTCGACCGGTGCGTGGCGGCGATCGATGAGTTCCGCAGGGCGGCCTGAGTGGTCTCTGGTTGCTTTGAGGTTCAGAGGTAGCTGGCGGCGGCGGCGCGCGGGTCGGCCGTGAGCATCTCCATCACGAGCGAGGACCAGGCGAAGTCGACGGCGCCCATCCCCCGCCCCGTGTACGGGCCGTAGTACTCGCGGAGTCCCTGCGCGAGCACCGCGGACATGATCCGGGTGCCCAGCGTCTGCGCCCGCTCCTCGTAGCCGAGACGCTTGAGCCCGAGCCACACGAGCCACGCGGCGTTGATCCACGTCGGTCCTCGCCAGTAGCGCCGCATCCACAGGTGCTGGTCGTCGCGGAGCGAGAAGCTTGGCTCGGTGGGGGGGACCGACGGCGGCGGCACAGGCAGCCAGAACTGCCTTGTGTCGAGGAGATGGTCTTCGACGAGCCGGCGGCCGATGTCCTCGGGGAGGTCCGGGAGTGCGAGCGGCGCCAGCGCTGCCCACGTGCGGGTTGGCGTGCGCTTCGGCTCTGGGCGGGCTATTGGCTCAAACAGACCCGTCGTGTGGTTGTACATCCGCTCGACGATCGTCGGGGTCAGCGACGGCCGGCCGAGCGCGAGCAGCGACAGCCCGTGGAGCACGTTCATCGCGACCTCGCAGCACACCGGCCCGCCGGCGGCGATGATCCGCTTGAAGTCGTAACCGAGCCTGCGGTTGCGCCGGACGAGCAGGATGAATCCGGGCTGGTGGTGGGCGCGCCGGCCCCATATGGCGTCGAACTGTGGTGAGGCGTCGAGGCCCGACTCGTCGGGCTGCACGATCCAGACCAGGCCGTCGCCGTCGAGGTCGCGGTTGGCGCTCAGCCAGTCGTAGTGCCGGACGATCCCGGGCACGGCTGCGGGGTCGCCGACCGCGATCCGCCACGCCCATGCGAGCGCTGGCGGTTGGATGCTCGAGGTCATCGAGGCGTTCGGCGAGGTCACGTTGTACGTGAACCGCCGGCGGCCCGTCAGCGGCGTGTTCCAGAAGATCGTGTGGCCGATGAACCCGTCCGCGCGCTGCGCGGCCAGCAGCGACTCGAGCTCACGTCTTGATCGCGCGCGGTCGAAGTGGCGCCACGTGATCGCGGTGAAGCACGAATCCCAGTACCACTGCCAGGGGTAGTGGCCGGGGCTCGGGCAGGTGTAGGCGAACGGCACACGATCGGTCTCGCGGACGCCCTCACGCCAGTTCTGTCGAAGCGTGGCTTCGCAGATTTGTCCGATCTTGGCCGCATCGCCGTCGCTCAGCATCCGGCCACAGATCCTCGCAGCCGAGGATCTGGCCGGCGTTGCCGTCCTAAGACGTCAGTGGAGAGCCGCGGCGCCCGTTCCAGCGAGCGCCGGCGCGCCAGCAGCGAGACCCGCTCGCTCGAGCCCGGAAAGGCGTACGTCAGGTCGGTACTTGACCCGCCCGAGCTCCTGGCACTCTGCCCCACATCGGTCGCACAACAGCACCAGGCGTAGCACGCCTGCATCGCGGAGATACCGCGAGGCCCCGCTGTATGTACCCGAGTGATCGCACAACATGTCTGTCTATCCCGAGCAACGGCGCCGTTGCTTTGAAAAGTCCACGCACGGGATGGGAGTCGGGTCGGGGTTCGGGGTGGGAGTCGGGTCGGGGTTCGGGGTGGGAGTCGGGTCGGGGTTCGGGGTGGGGCGATCGCATAGGCTGCGCGGGTCATGGAGATCCAGGCCGCCGTCACCTCGTCCAAGGGCGCTCCGTTCGTTTTGGAGCGCGTCTCGGTGGGCGAGCTTCAGGCGGGCGAGGTGCTGGTGCGCGTCGCGGCCTGCGGGATCTGCCACACCGACCTGATCATTCGCGACCAGTGGTATCCGGTCCCGTTGCCGGCGGTGCTCGGGCACGAGGGCGCCGGCGTGGTCGAGGCGGTCGCTGCGGGGGTGACCAAGGTTGGGGTTGGCGATCACGTGGCCATGAGCTACGGGTCGTGCGGGTCGTGCGTCAAGTGCCAGGGGGGCGAACCTTGGGTGTGTCACGACTTCTTCGCGCGGAACTTCGGGGCGTGCCGGCCAGACGGGTCGACGGCGCTGGCGTTGGACGGGCGCCCGATCCACTCGCACTTCTTCGGCCAGTCGAGCTTCGCCACGTTCGCCGTCGCAACCGAGCGCAACGTGGTGCGGCTCGACCCGGACGTGCCGCTCGAGATCGTCGCCCCGTTCGGCTGCGGGATCCAGACCGGCGCCGGCGCGGTCCTGCGGGTCTTCCGCCCCGATGCCGGGTCGAGCATCGCGGTGTTCGGGACCGGCACGGTCGGGCTGTCGGCGGTGATGGCGGCCCGGGTGGCCGGGTGCACGACGATCATCGGGGTGGACGTGCAGCCGGCGCGGTTGTCGCTGGCCATGGAGTTGGGGGCGACCGATGTGATCGATGCGTCCTCGTCTGAGAATGTGGTCGAGGCTGTGCGGGCCGCGACCGGCGGCGTCGGGGCCGACTTCAGCATCGACGCCACCGGGATCCCGTCGGTCTTGCAGCAGGCTGTCTACTGCACCGGCCCGGGCGGCGTCTGCGGCCTGATCGGGGCCCCGCCGTTCGGCACCGAGGTGTCGCTCGACGTCAATCAGATGCTGGCGATGGGACGCACGCTGCGCGGGATCGTCGAGGGCCAGAGCGTCCCCGACGTGTTCCTCGGCGTTCTGATCGAGCTGTGGCGCCAGGGCCGGTTCCCGGTCGACCGGATCATGACCCACTACTCGTTCGACGAGATCGAGCGGGCGGCGCGTGACGCGGAGGAGGGGAGGGTCGTGAAGCCGGTGCTACGGATGGACGGGTAATCGGCTTCGGGCCCTTTGGCGGGAGACCGCGCCCGGCCGGGGGTCCGCTCCGCCGGCCGCGCCTGCCGGGGGGTCCGCTCCGCCGGCCGCGCCCGCCCGGGGGGCTGCGCCACCGCCACCGCCCCGCCTGCTATCCGGTTGCCCCGGCTCCGCAAGACTGATGCACCGGAAATCAGGGCCGAAAACCCCTCACTCGACCAACTCCGCCTGCCCACTGCTGCGAAACGGGGGCCATAGCACCGATCTCGCCACACTCGAGCCGAGCGCGTCGCCGAGTGTGGGGAAAACCACAAATCGCGAGGTCCAGGGGTTTTGCACGATTTGTTGCAAAAGGAGGATCTGCCACCTCTGTGTCGCTTCGGCTTGCTAGGTTGCCCCGGGCCGCCATCCAGGGGGCTTGATGATCGAAAGCGCGGTGCCTGACGCGTCGGGCACGTGCGCCAGCTTGCCGTGCCCCGACGCATCCGCATGCCCTTCGCCCACGAACGCCCCCGAGCCGCCGGGATCGTCACGTTCCTCGTGGTGGCCGCGGCCATGCTCGGCACGGGTCTGACGAGCAGCAGCGCCGGAGACCTGCAGAGTCAGATCGCCGCCGGCAAATCGGCGGCCGCCTCGCTCCGGTCGCAGATCGCCGCCGACAGCGCCCAGATCGGTCAGACCAGCCATGGCCTGGCCGACGCCAACCAGCGCCTGGCGGTGCTCCAGACCATCCTGACCAAGCGCGAAGACCAGCTCCGCACAGTGCAGAGCCAACTGCTCGCGGCGCGCAACCATCTGGTCGACCTCGAGAACCAGCTCGAGCGAGCCACCCAGGCGCTCGCGAAGAACCTGGTGGCGAACTACGAGCAGTCGCCGCCCAACCTCGTCACGGTGATCCTCGAGGCCCACGGCTTCAACCAACTGCTCGACCGGGTCAACTTCATGCACCGGATCTCGGAGCAGAATGCCCAAGTCGTCGGGTGGACGCGCACCGCGCGGGCGGAGGTGGCGCGACAGGCCCGGTTGCTCGCGTCACTCGAGCATCGCGACCAGACGCTGACCGCGCAGGTCCTGGCCCAGCGCAACGGCGTCGCCGCGCTCCAGGCGGCACTGCTCCACCAGCAGATCTCCGAGCTCGCCGCGCGAGGCCAGGCAGGCGCGAAGCTGCACGACCTCAACGCGCGGCTCTCCTCGCTCGAGGCGCAGGCGGCCGCGGAGGCCGCACGGGCCGCCGCGACCGCGACCGCGAACGTCGGCGGGATCGCGGTCGATACCGGCGGGATGGTCCAGGCACCGCCCGGCGCGCCGGCCGCGGTGGCGCAGGTGATCGCCGCCGGCAACGCGATCGCCACGCTGCCCTACATCTACGGAGGCGGCCACGCCTCGTTCCACGCCGACGGCTATGACTGCTCGGGCTCGGTGAGCTACGCGCTCGCGGCCGCCGGCCTGGTCACCTCGCCGATGGTGTCCGGGGATTTCGAGGACTGGGGCGACCCCGGCCCCGGGCGCTGGATCACGATCTACGCCAACGCCGGGCACGTGTGGATGGAGGTCGCGGGATGGCGGTTCGACACGGTTGCGCTCGCCGAGGGCGGGACGCGCTGGGCGCGCGGCGGCGGCGAGTTTGCCGGGTTCGTCGTCCGGCATCCGCCCGGGCTGTAACGCCGGCCGCGCCTTAACCTGGCCGGCCCGAGCCGGCAGACACGATTCGGTGTCCGCTTGTGCGCATGCAGACCTCAAGCTTTTCGGCCGCCCGCGCCGATGAACCCCCTCGATGAAACGACTCACGGCCATTGCCGGCGCCCTGCTCACGGCGCTGGTTCTCCCGGCGGGCGCTCTCGCGACGCAGCTGGCTACGACTCCAACCACAACCCAGCCAGCACAGGGTCAGGCCTCCGGCGCGGTGATCGCCGTCGCCCGGGGTGCATTCGCGATTGAGGCCGCCGCGGGGCGCATGTCTGTCGTCAACGCGCTTACCGCGGCCGCGAACACCGTCACCGCCGGCGACTTCCCCTACGTGTACGGCGGCGGGCACGCTGGGGCGGGGATCGCCAGCATCGGCATCAAGGGCCCGGGCTACAACGGTCGGCGGATCGGGTTCGACTGCTCAGGATCGGTGGCGGCCGTGCTCGCCGGCGCCGGCGTGTGGCAGCCCACGAGCGGTGTCCCCAACGACGCCGGCATCATCACCGAACTGCTGCAGCAGCACCTGATCGCGCGCGGCGCGGGTCACGGCGCGACCGAGGTGACGCTGTACGACGACCCCGGCGTCCACATCTTCATGAACATCGACGGGCACTTCTTCGGCACGTCGGACGGGGGTGGCGGCGGCGATCCGGCCGGTGGCGCCGGCTGGCTCGACGACGGCGCCCCCGACGCGACGAGCCACGTCTACAAGCGCTACCACCTCCTGCTCGGAGTGATCCAGCAGCAGACCACGTTCGAGCGCATCCTGACGTTCCAGACCGGGGCGAACGCGAGCGTCACCCACGGCCTCGAGCTGGGGAGCGACGTGCACGTTGGCTACACCCAGACGCCGACCGGCCGGATGACGGCCCAGGGCGTCAGCTAGCGCTCCCGGCGCAACCCGAGTCCTCAGCGCGGGCCGGCGAGCCCGATCAGATTGCCCTCGGGGTCGGTGAAGTGGGCGACGACGAGGCCGTTTGGCGAGACCGCCGGGCCCATCACGCGCTGCCCGCCAAGCTGCTCGGCTCGGCTCAGCGCCTCTCCGACGTCAGGGACCTGGACGTAGAACAGCGTGCGGTGCTCGTAGCGCTTGCCGCCTCCGACGCCGCCGCGGATTCCGGTGCCGTCGTCCGTGGTGAGCAGTTCGATGAAGCCGTAGTCGTTCGGCTCGGACACCTCCTCGGCCACGGCGCCGCTGGTGTCGAACTCCCACCCGAACAGATCCCCGAAGAAGCCTCGCAATCGGGCGGGATCGGCCCCGATGATCTCGAAGTGCACGACGGGTTATCCCATGTTGATCCTTTCTGAGCGGAGGTCCTAGACCGCCTCCGGGGCTTCAGGTCAGTCTTGTGGCGCTCTGAGGAATCCGGCGGACGAGGCGTCGCGCCCGCGCGCATCCTGCTGGCGGAGGCGTCGGCACGAGCCCGCGTCCTGCCGGCTCAGGATCAGCCGCAGCCGGTGTTGAACCCGCAGCTCGAGCACGTGTAGCAGCTGCCCGTGCGCTGCATCATCCCGCCGCACTGCTGGCAGGCCGGGCCGAGATCGAGCCCCCGCCGCATCGTGGGGATGACCGGCGGCGAGTCGGTCAGCGCGGACGTCGCCGGCAGCGCCGGCGTTGGGGAGTGGCCGCCGTTCCCGTTGCCGGGCTTGGACGTCTCGGACGGCAGCGCGGCGACGTCGCCGAGGTGCGAGCTGGCCGCCTCCTGCGCGGCCTGGCGGGCCCGGACCGCCGGCGTGAGGATCCCGAGCTCCTCTTGGAGCTCGACGTCGAGGAACCGCGAGGCGAGCCAGCGCATGATGTAGTCGGGCATCGACTTCGCGAACGGGATCTCCGGGTTGGAGGTCATGCCCTCGGGCTCGAAGCGCATGTAGCTGAACTTGCGCACGAGCGTCTCGAGCGGCACCCCGGTCTGCAGCGCGATCGAGATCGCCGTGGCGAACGAGTTCATCATCCCGCGGAGC
Source organism: uncultured Solirubrobacterales bacterium (assembly GCA_963701945.1). Taxonomy (GTDB): domain Bacteria; phylum Actinomycetota; class Thermoleophilia; order Solirubrobacterales; family Solirubrobacteraceae; genus Palsa-465. The sequence continues at coordinate 33,136 of CAVPBV010000016.1, forward strand.
GTCGAGCCTTCCTTGCCGATGTCGGTGAGGAAGATCTCCCCGACCTGCCCGTCGTCGTACATGCCGGCGGTGATGTAGCCCTCGTGCCCGCCGATCGAGAACTTGTGGGTGATCGACCGGCGCTCACGCGGCATCCGGCGACGGACCGGTGCCTTGGCAAGCGCCTCGGCAACCGCCTTCTGGATCTCGGCCTCCCTCGACGCCGGCGTGTCCTGCTGCGCCTCGGTGCGTAGCGCCTGAGCGGTCTTCGAGCCATCGCGGTAGATCGCCAGCGCCTTGATCCCGAGCCGCCAGCCCTCCATGTAAGCCTCGGCGATGTCCTCGACGGTCGCCGTCTGGGGCATGTTCACGGTCTTCGAGATCGCGCCGCTCAGGAACGGCTGGGTCGCGCCCATCATCTTCAGGTGGCCCATGTGGGAGATCGCCCGCTCGCCGACCGCCACGTCGAACACCGGCAGGTGCTCGTCGGCCAGGCCGGGGGCTCCGACGATCGTCCCGTGCTCGTTGACGTAGGCGACGATCTGCTCGATCTGCTCGTCGCTGTAGCCGAGCGTCTGGAGCGCGAGCGGCACCGTCCGGTTGACGATCGTCATCTGACCGCCCCCGACGAGCTCCTTGAACTTGACCAGCGAGAAGTCGGGCTCGATGCCGGTGGTGTCGCAATCCATCAGGAACGAGATCGTGCCCGTTGGGGCGAGCACGGTCGCCTGCGCATTGCGATAGCCGACGCGATCGCCGAGCTCGACGGTCTCCTCCCAGGTCCGGCGCGCCGCCGCAAGCAGCGGGCCGTCCGAGCAGGCGTAATCGGGGATCGCGTAGGAGGCATCGCGGTGCATCCGCATCACAGCGTTGTGGGCGTCGCGATTCTCGGGGTAGCGCTCATAAGGACCCATCGCCGCGGCGGTCCGGGCCGAGCCGAGGTACGCGCGACCCGTCATCAGCGCCGTGATCGCGGCGGCCGTGCCCCGTCCGGCGTCGGAGTCGTACGGGACGCCGTCCGCCATCAAGTACGCACCCAGGTTGGCGTAGCCCATGCCCAGCTGCCGGAACGCGCGGGCATTGGCGCCGATCTCCTCGGTCGGGTAGCTCGACGGCGAGACGATGATCTCCTGCGCGAGGAACATCACGTCGACCGTGTGCTCGAACGAGTCGACGTCGAACGTGCCGTCGGGCCGGCGGAACTTCATGAGGTTGAGCGACGCCAGGTTGCAGGCCGAGTCGTCGACGTGCATGTACTCGCTGCACGGGTTGGATGCGTTGATCCGCCCCGAGTTCGGGGACGTGTGCCACTGGTTGATCGTCGTGTCGTACTGGATGCCCGGGTCGGCGCAGCGCCACGCGGCCTCGGCGATCTCCCGCATCAGCTCGCGCGCGGGGATCGGCTCCCCGATTGGCGTCCCGGTGACGCGGCCGATCAGCTGCCAGTCCTCGTCGTTCTCGACCGCGCGCATGAACCGCTCGGTCACGCGGACCGAGTTGTTCGCGTTCTGGTACTGGATCGAGTAGAAGCCTTCGCCGTCGATCGACATGTCGAAGCCGGCGTCACGCAGGGCCGCCGCCTTGTCCTCCTCCTTGGCCTTGCACCAGATGAACTCGCGGATGTCGGGGTGATCGATGTCGAGCACGACCATCTTGGCCGCGCGGCGGGTCTTGCCGCCGGACTTGATCGTCCCCGCCCAAGCGTCGGCTCCGCGCATGAAGCTGACCGGCCCTGAGGCGGTGCCGCCCTTGGCCAGCTGCTCCATCGAGCCGCGGATCCTCGAAAGGTTGATGCCCGACCCCGAGCCGCCGCGGAAGATCATGCCCTCCTTGGTGTTCCAATCGAGGATCGACTCCATCGTGTCGTCGACGCTCAAGATGAAGCACGCCGAGCACTGGGGGCTCTCCTCGAAGCCGACGTTGAACCACACAGGCGAGTTGAACGCCGCCATCTGGTGCAGCAGGATGTGGGTCAGCTCAGCCTCGAACGTCGCGGCGTCGTCTTCGGTGGCGAAGTAGCCGCGGTCGCGTCCCCAGTCGGCGATCGTGCCGGCCACCCGTCCGATCATCTGCTGGACCGAGTGCTCGCGGGTGGGGGAGCCAAGCTGGCCGCGGAAGTACTTCTGGGCGACGATGTTGGTGGCGTTCTGAGACCACGACTTCGGGAACTCGACGTCGCTCTGCTCGAACGAGACCTTGTCTCCGTGACCGATCCGGGCCTCCCGCTGCTCCCACTCCACCGAGTCGAACGGATGCTGGCCGGGCACCGTGAAGAAGCGCCTAACCGAAAGGCCGTCGCCCGTCCGTACCTCGGATTCGAGTTGGGTCTGCGGGATCTGATCCATGCCGTACTGCTCCTCTCGGTGTTCCACGATTTCCCCTGCTCTTGCGCGACTTTTGGTCCGTCGAGCGGGCAGCAGATAATGGCGGGGGCCCCGGACGGAAAAACTCTCGTGGCTGGGTCCGACCCGCTCTCACGCGGAGCTTCTATTTTACTCCGTGCCATGAGGCTGCTAGTGACCGGCGGAGCCGGCTACATAGGCTCGATCGTCGCCCGCCAGTTGCTCGGGGCGGGCCACGACGTGACCGTGTTCGACAACCTCGAGCGGGGGCACCGAGAGGCGGTCCCGGAGGGTGCGAGGCTCGTCGTCGCGGACCTGCTCGACCGCGAGGCGGTCGACGCCGCGGTGAGCGCCGGGTTCGACGGCGCCATGCACTTCGCGGCGCTGGCGCTCGTGTCGGAGTCGGTCAGCCACCCCGAGCGCTACTACCGGACCAACGTGGGCGGGACGCTCAATCTGCTCGAGGCGATGGTCGCCGCCGGCGTCCCTCGCCTGGTGTTCTCCTCGACCTGCGCGGTCTACGGGCAGCCCGACGAGGTCCCGATCGCCGAGACGGCCGTGCCCAGGCCGGTCAACGCCTACGGCGCGTCGAAGCTCGCCGTCGACCTGATGATCCGCGACTTCTGCACGGCGACAGGGCTCGGCGCGGTCAGCCTCCGGTACTTCAATGTCGCGGGCGCGAGCGGCGACCTCGGCGAGGATCACGACCCCGAGACGCACCTCATACCCAACATCCTGCGGGTCGCGCTCGGACAAGCACCGGCCGCGCAGATCTACGGCACCGACTATCCGACGCCCGACGGCACGGCGGTCCGCGACTACATCCACGTCGAGGACCTCGCGGCCGCGCACCTGTTGGCGCTGGAGGGGGCACAACAATCTGAGCACCGTGTGTTCAACCTCGGAAACGGCAACGGCTTCTCGGTCCGCGAGGTGGTCGCCGCCGCCCGGGCCGTCACCGGCCGGGAGATCGGCACGAACGAGGCGTCCCGCCGTCCCGGTGACCCGCCGATGCTCGTTGCCTCCAGCGACCGGATCCGCTCGGAGCTCGGCTGGGAGCCGCGCAAGCCGGCGCTCGAGGAGATGGTCGCCGACGCCTGGGCGTTCGCGCAGGCGCATCCGGACGGCTACTCAGAGTAGGTCGGCAAGCTCGTCGAGCGCCGCGGCGAGCACCTCGTCAGGCGGGCGCGTAGCATCGACCTTCCGGATCCGCCCGGGGTCCTCGGCAGCGAGCTCGAGGTAGGCGGCCGCCGTCCGGTCGAAGAATTCGTTCTGCTCGCGCTCGAGCCGATCAGGAGCCCCCGCGCGCGACTGCGAGCGGCTCCGCCCGAGTCCCGAGTCGATCATCAACAGCAGCGTGCGATCCGGCCACGCCGTCCGGATCGCGAACTCGTTGATCGCCCGGACCGAATCGATCCCGAGCTCCCGACCGCCTCCCTGATAGGCCAGCGAGGAGTCGATGAACCGATCGAGAAGCACCCACCGTCCGTCCCGCAGGAGCGGCTCGATCGCCTCCTCGACGAGCTGTGCGCGGGCCGCGGCATACAAAAGCGCCTCGGTACGGGCGGTCACGTGCAGTCCAGGGTCTATCACGAGGTCGCGGATCCGCTCGGCTGCGGGCACGCCACCCGGCTCGCGCAGCAGCGATACTTCGACCCCGCGGTCGCGAAGAGCGTCCACCAGCGCGGCCGCAAGCGTGGACTTGCCCGCCCCGTCGATGCCTTCGATCGTGATCAGCCGACCGCGCGTCATTTGCGTGGCTCCCGACCCTACCGGGCACTTGTGGACCCGTCCGCAAGTCCCGCGGCTCACGGACGAGCCCACTACGATCGAGACATGCTCGTAGAGCTCGAACGTCACGCCCACGCGCGCGCCGTCCTGTCGCCGGCGCTCGAGGTCGGCGGTCAGGCGTCACACGCGTATCTGTTCTACGGGCCCGGCGGCGCGGGCAAGCGGTCGGCCGCCCGTGCGATGGCGGGGGAGCTACTCGCGGCCGGCTCACCGGATCCGGCGAGCGCGCGCGCGAGGGTCGCCTCCGGCGCCCACCCCGACCTGACCTGGGTGGCGCCGAGCGGCGCCCACGAGATCCTCGTCAGCGACATCGACGGTCCGGTCATCTCGGCGGCGAGCAAGACGCCGTTCGAGGCGGCGTGTCGCGTGTTCGTGATCGAGCGAGTCGACGAGTTGGGGGACGAGGCGGCCAACCGAATGCTGAAGACGCTCGAGGAGCCGGCGTCGTTCGTGCACCTGATCCTGCTGTCAGACCGTCTCGCCGAAGTGCTGCCGACGATCCGCTCCCGCTGCCAGCTGGTGCGGTTCGATGCGCCTACCGTCGAGGAGACGGCCCGGGCGCTGGAGGCCCTCGGGGAAGCCCACCAGTCGGCTCTCGCGTGCGCGCAGCTCGCGCTCGGGGACGGCGAGCGGGCCCGCGAGCTGACGGGCGCCGACGGACAGGCGCTGCGAGCGGCCGCCGAGCGGTTCGCGCGTGCGGCGATATCGGGCGAGATGGCGCGCTCGGAGCCGTGGTCGGACGTGCTCGCGGCGGTCCGGGCACGTGGGGAGGCGATCCGCACCGAGCTCGAGGCGCGCGCCGCCGAGGAGCTCGAGCTTTACCCGAGCAAGGAGCGCAAGCGGATCAAAACCGAGTGGGAGGAGCGGATCAGGCGCTCCCGGCGCCGGGTCGAGACCGGGGCGCTCGATCTCGCCCTCCAGGTCGTCGCGCTCTGGTACGCCGACCTCGCTTCCCTTGCCTGGGATGCCCGTGACCTGGTAAGGAACGTCGACCGCATGGCGGACCTCGAAACAGACTCCGGCATCGACCCCCAGCGCCTCCGTGCCGCGATCGAGGCTGTCGAGGACACGCGGCTGCGGTTTCAGCTAAACGTATCCGAGGAGCTTGCATGCGAATCGCTCGCGTATCGCTTGGAGCGTCTGCTCGCGGCATGACGCAGCGGGACGAGGTGTCGTCCCCGCGTCCGGCCGAGTCCGACGGTGGGCCGGAGGGTCAGCTCGCAGGCCGCGTGTACCTGCGCCCGCCCGCCCGCACAGATCGAGCTGAGTTCGTCAGCTTGATGCGCGCCAGCCGCGCGTTCCACCGTCCATGGGCGATCGCGCCGACCGATGACGAGGCGTTCGACGCCTATCTGCTGGACAGCCGCCGGCAGGACTTCGAGGCGATGCTCGTCTGCCGCCGCGAGGATCGGGCGATCCTCGGCTTCTTCAACCTGTCGCATATCACGCGTGGCTCGCTCCAGAGCGCCTACCTCGGGTACGCCGTCGCCAGCAAGTTCACCGGCCAGGGCTACATGCGCGAGGGGATCGAACTAGTCGTCCGCGAGGCGTTCAACAACCTGCGCCTGCACCGGATCGAGGCCAACATCCAGCCCGGCAACCAGGCATCGATCGCGCTCGCCCGCGGCGCCGGCTTCGTGCGCGAGGGCTTCTCGCCGCGGTATCTCAAGATCGGCGGTCGCTGGCGCGACCACGAGCGGTGGGCGATCCTGGCCGAAGATTGGCGGGAGCGTCACAGCGACCGCGGGCTCGCCAGCGAGCACTGAGAGTCGGGTGGGGAGAGGGGGTGCCGGGGTAAACTGGCCCCGACCCACGCCGACGTAGCTCAGCTGGTAGAGCACTTCACTCGTAATGAAGGGGTCCCCGGTTCGAGTCCGGGCGTCGGCTCTGGCGCATTGCCTGCGCGATGGCTCGACAAGGCTGCCGGTGGAGGTGGAGCTATCGAGGGATCTTGCGTCGTGCGCCGGCCGGCATCGAGCGGACATGAGGTGGCACGCCGGCGCGGGTCCGTGCGGCACCAGCGGCGTGCTCGCGAGGGCCGCCGATGACGCGGCGGCCGCACACGCAAACGTATTCACGGTCGATACCAACGTACTGGCCGGCTGAGATCCGACCGCGCGGCCGCCGCCCTCGTGGGAGGGCCGGCAAGACCGTCCGCCCGTTTGTCCGCATCCCATGCAATTCGTGGTCTGAACCGCCGAATTGACCGAACAGGAACTGGTGCGCAAGGGGCCGACATACACTGGCGGGTTCGTTGGGGGGACCATCGGGAGCTTCATTCCGAGCCTCTGGGGAGCCGGGCAACTCTCGCTCTCATCGGTCGTGTTCTTCATGATCGGGGGCTTTGTCGGGATCTGGATCGCGTACCGACGGTTCGGCTGATCCGCTCAAAACGAGCAGCCCGCCCACCCTGTATCGCACCGCCGGTATCGCGTGACGCCGCGCCCGCCGGTGCCGCGCGTGGATGACTGCCAGCGCTGACCGAGGGGACGGCTGTCAGGCCTCGGGGATTACGCGGCCGAAAGCCTCCAGGGTCCGGTCGAACGCCGACGGCAGCGCCTGGTGCAGAATCAGCAGGTCAATCTGAGGCCGCAGCGTGTGCCGGTACCCCGCATCGAGTGCGGCCCTGACGGCATCTCGGGTTTCGTCGGGGGTGTCTGGAAGACGCCCAGGCCGAGGGCGGGTATCCGGACGCGGTTGTTCAGTTCGAGAGTCGGGATCGTGGCGCGGGTCATCGGCGGGTTCGTTCCTCTCGTATCGGGTTGTCGTTCGTCACGGTTGCGCGGTAGGCCGGACGAGGATCTCGTTCAGCGACACGCTGCGCGGGCGCGAGACAGCGAAGGCGATGATCTCGGCCCAACAGGTTGGTCTCGATCATCCGCCGGTAGTCGTCCGAGAGCTCGGGGGAGAACGGGCCTAGCAGCATCACGCCGGCGTTGTTGACCAGGATGTCGACGCCGCCGAGCTCGTCCTGCACGCGCCGGGAGGCGGTCACGAGCGAGTCGCGGTCGGTGACGTCGGCCTGGATCGCGATCGCGCCGTCGCCGAGCTCCTCGGCCAGCTTCTGGATGCGATCGAGGCGCCGAGCGAGCAGCGCGACGCGATGGCCATCAGCCGCGAGCGCCCGGGCTGTGGCCTCGCCGATGCCCGACGAGGCGCCAGTGATGACCGCGACGCGGCCGGTGTGGTCGTCTGCGCTCACGATTCCTTCTCCTTGTTCAGCCTGGTTTCGGGTCGCGGACGACCCGTATCGTGACCGGGTCGCGGAGGCTGCCGTCGCGCGTGAACGAGGCTAGGCGCAACGTACTGGCGCGAGCGCGAGGCGGCTAGACGGTAGTCGTCTGGGACGCTAGCTGTCCGCGAGTTGGCGGAGCAGTTCGACCGCGCTCTCGAGTGTGTCCTGGTCTGCCGGCGAGAGCTTGTCGGCGATCGCGCGGGCCAGCCACCCGTCGCGCGCAGCGCGATCGGCCTGCAGCCTCGTCAGGCCCTCGTCGGTGAGCTCGACGAGCGCTCGCCGCCGATCATCCGGGTCGGGCCGGCGCGTTACGAAACCGTCGGTCTCGAGATCGGCGACGGTCTGGGCCATCGATTGCGGTCGCACCCGCTCGGCCAGGGCGAGGTCGCTCACGCTCTTGGCCCCGCAGCGGTCGAGCCGTCCGAGCACCGCGACTTGGGAGAGCGGGAACCGGTTCTCCGCGCGGAGCCGACGAATCAGCTGGCCGAGGACGACCCGCAGGTCGCTGGCCACGTGGGCCGGGTCGGTCTTTGTCGGCATACGTGGGAGAGTATAGACCGACCTCGACAGGCAAACTGTGCAGTTTGCCTGTACGATCTGTGTAGATGCAAACCGACCGCTACAAGTGGATCGCGCTGTCGAACGCCACGCTGGCGGTGCTCTTCTCGACACTGGACGCGTCGATCACGCTGATCGCGATGCCGGACATCTTCCGCGGCATCAAGCTCGATCCGCTGGTTCCAGCGAACAGCTTCTATCTGCTGTGGATGATCCTCGGCTACCTGGTCGTCGTGAGCGTCCTGGTGGTGAGCTTGGGGCGCCTCGGCGACATGTTCGGCCGGGTCCGCATCTACACCCTCGGGTTCGTGATCTACACGGTCGCGTCGCTGATGCTCACCATCGATTGGATGACCGGCCGGCCCGGGGCGATCTACCTGATCGCCTTCCGCATCGTCCAGGGCATCGGTGGGGCTTGCCTGCTCGCCAACGCAGCGGCGATCATCACCGACGCGTTCCCGCCCAACCAGCGCGGCATGGCCCTCGGGGTCAACAACATCATGGGGGTGGCGGGCACGTTCATCGGCCTGGTACTCGGAGGCCTGCTGGCCCCGATCAACTGGCGGCTTGTGTTCCTGATCTCGGTTCCGGTCGGCATCTTCGGAACGATTTGGGCGTACCGGAAGCTCGAGGAGCGCTCGGAACCCCGTCGGCGCCCGGTCGACTGGCTCGGCAATCTGACCTTCGCGGTCGGTCTGATCTGCCTGATGGTCGCGGTCACCTACGGAATCCGTCCGTACGGCGGACACAGCACCGGTTGGACGAGCCCCAAGGTCCTTGGTCTGTTCGCAGCGTCGATGCTGTTCCTGGTGGCATTCGTGATCACCGAGTCGCGCGTTCCTGATCCGATGTTCCGGCTACCCCTGTTCCGCATTCGCGCGTTCACGTTCGGGACGCTCTCGACGTTCCTCTCCTCGTTGGCGCGCGGTGGCTTGATGTTCATCCTGATCATCTGGCTGCAGGGGATCTGGCTGCCCCAGCACGGCTATGACTTCACCAAGACACCTCTGTACGCCGGCCTGTACATGATGCCCCTCACCATCGGGCTGCTGTGCGCCGGTCCCGCCTCCGGGTACCTGTCTGACCGCTTCGGCGCGCGCTGGTTCGCGACGGGCGGGATGCTCGGCTCTGCGCTCAGCTTCGTCTTGTTACTCCTGCTGCCGACCGACTTCGACTACCCCGTGTTCGCCGCGATCCTTGCGCTGATGGGGGTCTCGATGGGGATGTTCGCCTCTCCGAACCGCGCGGCGGTCATGAACAGCCTGCCGCGAAGCGACCGCGGCGCGGGCGGCGCAATGAACCAGACCTTCCAGAACTCCGCGCAGGTCCTCTCGATCGGGATCTTCTTCACGCTGATGATCATCGGCCTCGCCAGCACCCTCCCTTCGGCGATGACCGGTGGTCTCGAAGCCCATGGCGTGTCGACGGCCACTGCCACCAGCGTCGCTCACCTGCCACCGGTCTCGATCCTGTTCGCCGCGTTCCTCGGTTACAACCCGATCCAACATCTCCTCGGCGCACACGCGCTGGCGATGCTCACACCCCAGAATCGATCGCTGTTGATCGGACACTCGTTCTTCCCCAACCTCATCTCGGCGCCGTTCCGTAGCGGGCTGCACGAGGCGTTCGCTTTCGCGATCGTTGCGTGCCTCGTGGCGGCGGCCGCGTCGCTCATGCGTGGCGGTCGTTACTACGACGCCGAGGAGTCACGACCGCCCGTCCATCCGGGTACCGCAAGGGTTCGGCACCATCCCTCGCCCCGACCCGAGGAGCAGCCCGCACGTTGAGGTGAGGTCCGGGACCGAGGTGATCGGTGGCTAGCGCGTCTCCTCGACGAAGGCCGCCTGATGCCCGTTCACGTAGACCTTCGTTCCCGTGTTGCGTTCGATCAGGGTGAATCTACCTCCCGGTGCACCGGCTAGGACTGCAGGCTGAATGGCGGGTAGCGGTCGGTGATCAGTAGGAAGGCGTAGGCCGCGACGCGGTTGTGCCAGCGCATCACGCCCTCGATGAAGTCGAACAGCGACCGGGGGTAGCGGCCGGTGAAGACGATCGCGAACCACGCGACGATGGCGGCGAGAAAAGCGCCGATGGTGAGGAAAAACAGCACGACGTAGTGGGGGATCGCGAGCAGCCACTTGACAAGCGGCAGGCCCCGGCTGAGGTCGTGCTCGGCGTCGGGATAGGGGAAGTTCAGGTTGACGGCCTGTTCCTCGTCGGTGGAGGGATAGCGGTCGTCCATCAGCGCGAAGTAAACGGCGATCCGGTTGGTGAAGCGGCTCAGCTGCAGGTTCCAGTCGTACCACCAGCGCGGGTACTTCTTGCGGAACAGCAGCATCAGCAGCACGGGGATGACGAGGATCCCGATGCCGCCGCCGGCGTAGCGGGCGCCGGTGCCTCCGGCTTTGGCCCCGAAGCTGCCGCCCTCGAGGGTTGCGGCGAGGATCGCGATCGGGATGATCGCGAAGATGCGAAGGGCGGTGCTGAGGCGATTGAGGCTGCGGTCGGGATAGTCGACCGAGAACGTGAGCGGGTAGTCGTGGCCACCGCCCGGTGGCACCCCGTCGCCCGGCGAAGGTGCGGGCATCTGTCCTGAACTTTCCATGATCGTCCACTCTCTGTCAGGTGTACGGCGTACACTACGGCTGCGACTATAGGTGTACGGCGTACACTTGTCAAGAGGATGACCCGAGAGACCAACACCGGCCGGACGCGTCTGAGCAGACCGCTCGTGCTCCAGACGGCCGTAGCGCTCGCCGACGAGGACGGGCTTGACGGGTTCAGCATGCGCCGGCTCGCGCAACAGCTCGGCGTGGTGCCGATGGCGCTTTACAAGCACGTGGCGAACAAGGATGAGCTCCTCGATGGCATGGTCGACATCGTCTTCGGCGAGATCGAGTCTCCGTCGATCGACGACGACTGGCGCTCGGCAATGCGACGCCGCGCGATCTCGGCGCGCGACGCGCTCAAGCGCCATAGCTGGGCGATCGGGCTGATGGAGACGCGGAGCCCTGGGCCGGCCAACCTCCAAAACCACAATGCGGTGATGGGCTGCCTACGCGAGGCGGGCTTCTCGTTCGAGACCGCGATCCACGCCTACTCCGTCCAGGACGCCTACATCTACGGCTTCGCGCTGCAGGAGAAGACGCTCGGGTTCCGCACACCCCGCGACGCCGGAGAAGCCGCGCAGAGAAGAGCGCAGGCGATCGGGATGCTCGACGACTACCCGTATCTCGCCGAGATCGCGACGAAGCTTCCCGAGTCCGGGTACGACACATCCGTCGAGTTCGCCTGGGGGCTCGACCTCATCCTCGACGCCCTCGACCACCACCGCCGCACCCGGTGAGTCTGCAAGGGGCCGCTGGGCCCCAGCTTTCGCCTGGTGCGGTGCGGGGAGCGAGTTGGTCCGGAGCATACGAGTGCGCCGCCGAACGGACTGCGCGCCGCTCGGGCGCGTGAGCGGTCATGATCGTGGGGTGTCTGGCGGCGATGATGGGTTTGGCTGGTCGAGGCCCGTCTCGGTTACACCGATCAGGCCCAAACCCTCGCCGCCGGGTTGGGCAAGGCCATCGCCACCAGCGAGCTGCAGGAGTACTACGACCCCTACGACGGCAACGGCAGGGGCGCCACCGACTTCGCCTGGTCCTCGCTGATCATCGAGATGCTCGACCCCGACCCCCGTGCGCAGGGAAGCTACCTCGACGGAGGCTAGATTCCTCTGGCCAGCACGTCCGTCTGAAGCGGCTTCGTGCGGTGGTGCCGAGAGGAGAATTTTGTGCAGCGGATTGAGCTGACGTATTTGAACGGCCTCGACATCGCGCGGTTGGCCCTTTCGGACGAGGCGATCCTTGCGGCTGTCGAGGAGGGGCTGCGGGCGCAGGGACGCGGCGAGGCCATCATCGAGCCGCGCGTGCATCTGCGGGGCGATCCGTCGGTCGAGGGGCATTTCAACGTGCTTCGCGGATCTATCCCGGCAATCGGGCTGGCGGGGGTGAAGGTGGTCGGCGACTTCGTCGAGAACTACCGGAAAGGGCTTCCGTCGGAGATGGCGGTGCTGAATCTGTTCGATCCCGCGACCGGGATGCCGAAGGCGGTGCTCGACGCCACCGCGATCACCGAGATGCGCACGGGCGCGGTCACCGCGATCGGGGCCCGATATCTGGCGCGTGGGGACGCGCGGGTCCTCGGTCACGTCGGGGCGCGCGGCACCGCGTACTGGAACGTGCGACTCCTGGACCGATTGTTCGACTTCGCCGAGATCCGGGTCCATTCTCGTCGGCCGGAAAGCAGGCGGGAATTCGCCAGGCGGCTATCCGAGGATCTTGGCAAGCCGGTCTTGGCGACCGACGATTGGAGAAGCTGCGTCGAGGGAGCGGACATCGTCGTCGAGGCTTCGCGGCTCAGCGAGCCGACCCCGCTGCTGAAGACGCGCTGGATATCTCCCGGGGCGCTGGTCGTCCCGTACGGCACGATGAGCGCCGTGGAGATATCGCTGACCGACATCATGAGCAAGGTCGTCGTCGATGACTGGGGCCAATGTGCGACCGGCCAGTTCGGTGCGCTTCGTCGCCACGTTGAGGAGGGGAAGCTCACGCTCGACAGTCTCCATGCCGAGCTGTGCGAGATCGTCGTCGGCACAAAGCCGGGGCGCGAGTCGGCGCAGGAGACGATCTTGTTCTGGCATCGTGGGCTGTCGCTTTCGGACATCGCGCTCGCGCGCGCGCTGCTCGAGCTGGCCGAGGCGGACGGCATCGGACAGCGGCTGAGGTTCGCGTGAGGAGCGGGGTGCGGCGGGGCCCGCTTTCGGGCTCATGATCTTGGATGGACGCAGTCTCAGTCCGGCGGCGGTGGCGGCGGTCGCTCGCGCCGGGGAGCATGTGGCGGTCGCGCCGGACACTTACGATCGGGTCCGGCGCGACCGAGCGGTGGTGGACGATGCGGTGGCGAGGCGGTTGCCCGTGTATGGGGTGACTACCGGTCTCGGGGCGAGGGCGGGTTTCAGCCTGCCGGCGGAGGAGCTCGCCCAGTTCAGCGTCAGGACGGTGCGGGGCCGGGCGAACGCGGTCGGCCCGGCTCTGCCGCGCGAGGTAGTGCGGGCCGCTGTTGTCGTGCGCTGCAATGGCATCGTTCACGGTGGCAGTGGCGTCCAGCCGGGGGTGCTCGATTTGCTCCTCGCGATGCTCAATCACGGCCTGCACCCGATCGTCCCCGAAATTGGGTCGATCGGCGCCTCCGATCTGAACCAGATGGCGCACGTCGGTCTGGCCGTGATGGGGGAGGGCGAGGCCGAGCTTCGCGGCGAGCGGCTACCGGCGGGCGTTGCCCTCGAGCGAGTAGGTCTCGCGCCGGTTGCGCTCGCGCCGAAGGACGGTCTTGCGCTGTGCAGCAGCAACGCCCTGAGCGCGGGGAGTGCCGCCCTTGCATATCACGACGCCCGGGGGCTACACGCCGCGTCGCAGGTGGTGGTGGCGCTGAGCTTCGAGGGCTTTCGAGGCAATACGACGCCGCTTGACCCGCGCGTGCAAGCCGCTCATCCAGTTGCTGAGCAGCAGGCATGCGCCGCCGAGCTGCGCGGGCTGCTCGCCGGGGGAAGCCTGCTCGACCCTCGCAACGCCCGGCGTGTGCAGGACCCGATCAGTTTTCGCTCGGTCGCGCACGTGCACGGCGCGCTCCGCGCCGCTCTGGGGATGCTCGCGGGGCCGCTCGACGCGGACCTCAACGGTTCGGGAGACAACCCCGTGGTTCTGGCCGACGAGGGGGAGATCTTGTCGACTGGGAACTTCGCGACGCCGGCACTGGCGCTCGCGCTCGACACGGTGGCGCTCGCGATCTGCCAGACGGCAAGCATCTCGACGCAACGCACACAGCGGCTGCTCGCGAGCTCGCTGACGGAACTACCCGAGAACCTGTCTCCGCACGGAGCCGAGCGCTCTGGCTACGCCCCCTTGGTCAAGACGGCGCAGGCGCTGCTGACCGACTTGCGACACCTGGCCGCGCCACTGACGATCGATCCGCAGGTCGGCGCCGCGCTCGTCGAGGACGACTCGAGCAACGCCCCGGCGGCGGCCCGCCGCGCGGCGCAGATGCTCGAGCGGCTTCGTTACGTGCTCGCGATCGAGGCGCTGGTGGCTGCGCAGGCGGTCGACCTCGCCGCGCCGGGGACGATCGGCCGAGGGCCGGCGGCCTTGTATCGCGCCGTCCGATCGCACGTCTCCCGACTCGACGAGGACCGGTCATCGGCCAACGACATCGAACTTGTGGCAGCCGAGGTGTTCGGCGTCCGTACCCTCGCGGGACTGCTCGAGGAGGCCGGGATCGGGACGCTCAGGCGACCGTAGCGCGGGCGACCACGGCAGCGGTCTGCCGGCGGACGGGCGCGCCAGGCTGCTCCGGCGCGAACCGCTTCTCGAGCTGAGCCTCAAACCGCTTGCGCTGATCAAGGGCCAGCGCGTGGACCAGCGGTCCGAAGGGCGTTCCGAGCACACCGGCCGCCGCGGCGCCAGCGTCCGGGAAGCTGACCTGGAGTTCGACCACGTCGGCATCGACGCGCGAGAAACCGGCCTCTTCGAGGAGCGACCGGACCACGTCGACGCCCATCGTGAAGGTGTCACTCTCGAAGGCTCTCGGAAAGGGGGGTTCGGCCCCGGTGGCGGCGAGCTCGTCGCCGTAGACACCAAAGGGCTCGAGCGGGTGCCCGCTCGCCCACACCGCTACTCCAGCCACCCCACCGGGGCGCAAGACCCGTCGCATCTCCCCGACGGCGGCCGCCCGCGCCGGGAAGAACTGCAGACCCTGTTGGCACAGCACGACATCGAAGGAGCCGTCGTCGAACGGCAGGGCGTCCGCCGACGCGTCCAGGCAGTCGATCGGCGCCGCGCCGTCCGGCGCCCCGGCGCTCGCCGCGCGCGCCAGCATCGGCCCGCTCACATCGCTGGCCACCACGTGTCCCTCGCGGCCGGCGCGCCGAGCCGCTGCGCGCGCGACCACACCTGTCCCGCTGGCGATATCGAGCACCCGGCTCCCCGGAGCGATTCCGACGACGTCGAGCAGCACTTCAGCCCACGGTTCGAACACCGCCGGGACGAGATACCGCTCATACCCGTCCGGGACCGCGTCAGAGGTGAAAGCGGAGGACCGATCGCCGCTGCGGGGAGTGGACATGCCCATGCAGACTGCCACAGCCGATGGCGACGCGCGCCGAGCGGCGCCATCGCGTGGCTGCTTGTGTGCTGAAAAACGCCGATGCAGTATTGGCCGCACGCCGGCGTCGCGGCGCTCGCGGAAAGCGGCAGTGCGGCGCTCGCGCCGCCGACGATCAGCGCTGCGAATACGGCGCGCGCCGTCCTCTTGATCTACGTAAGAAACTCCTTTGACCGGCCCTGTCGGACCATTCGATTGATGACGCATGGAGCGCGGACCGTGGCGCCCGCGCGGCGCACGAAGGTTGGTCGATTTACCGTGGAGTACTGAGGAATTCGCTGACGTCCGCGGCAAACGCCGCGTGGTGCTGGAAGAGGAATCCGTGTGCCGAGTCGGGATAGATCTTCACCCGTGCTTGGGGAATCAGGCCGGCGAGGAGATAGGAATAGCGCGGGAGGATCATGGGGTCGCTGTCTCCGTTGGCGACGAACACGGGCATGTCGATCGCCTCGACCCGCCGTAACAGGCCGTGATCTGGGATTCCCCAGGTGCACACCGCGTCGTATTGCGCCTGTCGGGTCTGCCAGGTCGTCGGCTTGTCGCGATCTGCGCTCCGTGCGGTCAGCCTTCCAAGGGTCTGGATGCCTGACTGACGGCTTTCGTCCGAGTGCGTGAAGAAGACGCCGAGGTACCCGTCGGGGTTGGGTTCGGACGCGCCGACGGCGCCGATCACTTCCGGCGCCCAGCCGTGCATGCCGGCAGCGCCCTGGGGCGCCGACGACGCGAGCACCAAACGGCGGACCAGCGACGGCCGGATGAGCGCGAGCTCCTGGGCGACGAAGCTTCCGATCGAGAACCCGAGTACGTCGGCCTTCACGAGCTTCATCGCGTCGAGGAACGCGATCGCGTCGACGGCCATCTGCGTCATCGAGCTCGGGGTCGTTCCCGTCGAGCCGCCGACGCCGGCGTTGTCGAAGGTCAGGACCCTCCGCTCGGACGCAAACGCGTCGATCAGCGCGGGATCCCAGTTATCGAGGTTTCCGCGGAAGTGCTGAAGAAGGACCAGCGGTGGCCCTTCGCCAACCTCGCGGTAGGTGTAGTCGATCCCGTTCGCAGCGCTGACCAGTCTGTTGGGGGTTGCCAGGTACTCGCCGGTGACTGGTGACGTTGCAGCGACGTCCATCGTCAGTCCTCCCACTCCCGACCCGGAAGTCGCGTCTTTATCTCCTGCAGCAGCCACTCGTTGCCGTCCGGATCGGAGAACGCGGCATAGCTCTGATACGACCGACCTTGCGGGTCCGGACCCGGAACACGCCCCCCGTCGAGGTGGAACACCTCGCTGACCTCGACCCCGCACCTGCTGACGTCATCGCGCGCTGAGTCGATGTTTTCGACGGCGAGCAGCAGGCGCTTGACGGAGCCGGGCTCGCCGGTGGTGAGGCCCTTCCCGAACGCGATCGAGCAGGCCGAGTGCGGCGGTGTCAGCTGGACCACCCGGAAGTTGTCACCGACGACTATGTCGGCGTCCAGCCGCCATCCGAGGCTTTGGTAGAAGGCCTTTGCCCGATCGACATCGGAGACGGGCAACGTCACAACCTCGAGCTTCATGTCGCAGGTCAGCGGTCGGGGGGTTTCGGTTGACGAATCGGCGGTGACGTCGGTGCTGCTCATGTTGAACCTCCGTGGGTGTTGGCGGACGTGGATATGTCCGTTCAGGACTCGCTGGCGAGGAAGTGCTCGCCGATGGGGGTGCCGGCGAACTTCTCGCCGAGCAGGCGGGAGAAGAGCAGCAGCGAGCTCCGTGGCCGGTAGCTTGCCGCGATGTGCTGGGTCTTCCCGGCCGCGTTGCGCGTAACCAGATTGACGCA
Organism: uncultured Solirubrobacterales bacterium; assembly: GCA_963701945.1. Lineage (GTDB taxonomy): Bacteria > Actinomycetota > Thermoleophilia > Solirubrobacterales > Solirubrobacteraceae > Palsa-465. Next base: position 50,049 of record CAVPBV010000016.1, read on the forward strand.
TCCGAGGGGCTGGCCCTGGACCTGAGCGATGTAGTCCTCGAGCCAGCCGTTATCGCCGCAGGGGCCGGCGAAGTGGAACTCCTGGGAATCGCCATACAGCGTGCGGATGGCGACGATGATGGTCCGGACGGCCTCCGCGCCCTGCACGGCGCCGTCCAACATTGAGCCCTCCAAGGTGGCATCGTCAGCCAGGTTGTCGAGCCAGGCCGGGTAGTAGTCGGCGAGTGCGGGATCGCCGCTCGCCAGATACGTGGGGGCTCCCTCGGTTGAGCTGTCGGCGCTCACGTTAGTGGTGCTCACGGTGACCTCCATCGGTCGAGTGGTAGTGGCAGCACCGTGCCACCCCGAGCCGACTCTCGCGCCCGTGACTCCCTGGTCAGCGCCCGGGTCCGGCCGCACGGACGCGGGGGAGAGGATCAAGCGCGGAGGAGCTCGGACTCAGGTTTGCCGAGCGAGCCAGCCAGCTCATGGCGAGAGCGGATCCCGAGCTTGCCGAACACTTTGCGCAGATGCCACTCGACCGTACGCGGGCTGAGGAATAACCGCGCGCCGATCGCAGGGTTCGACAGCCCGTCACGGGCCAGCTCGGCGATCTGCCGCTCCTGCGTGGTCAAGTCATCGCGCGTCTCCGCTGTCCGCTTGCGCGTTTTCTCACCGGTCGCCAGCAGCTCTTTACGGGCGCGCTCGGCGAACGCCTCCATCCCCATCCCCGCCAGCATGTCGTGCGCCGTGCGCAGGTGCACGCGCGCGTCGACGCGGCGCGCCTCGCGGCGCAACCACTCGCCATAGACAAGGTGTGCGCGAGCGAGTTCGGTGAGGAAGCGTGTGCGCCCAAGGCGCTCGATCGCTTGGCGGTGGAGGTTTTCCGCGTCCGCCGCGTTTGCCACGAGCGCTCGGGCGCGTGACTCGACGCCGAGCACCCAGTCGGTGCCGCACGCGCGCCCCATCTCCCCGAGCCGCTCGAGCGCATCGGTGGCCGCTTCGGGGTGCCCACTCCGCGCTGCCGCCTCGACCAGTTCGCTGAGCGCCCAGTTCGAGACGTGCAGGTCGGGCGGATACGCGGCTCCCAGCAGCGCAGCCCTGAGTGCCTCGTCATAGCGTCCGAGGCCGTTGCAAAGAACCGCAGTCGACCAATGGAGCAAAGCGACCCATGGGCCATCGCCGCGCGCGACAGCATCGCGAGTCGCGGCCTCGTCCAGCTGCGCAACCTCGAACTCGCGCCCACGAAACGCCGCGAGCGCGAGCCGCGACCCGGACCAGCGATCGCCGCCGATCGCCTCATGAACCGTGTCCTGCTCCACGACGAGGGCCGCCGCGGCAGTGAGATCGCCGGCGAACAGCTCCCACCCGACCCTCTGGGAGGCTGCCATCGGCAACAACGCGAGAACGCCGGCGTCCCGCACCAGCTTGAGTATTCGCCCACTGAGGGCGTCCCAACCGTCCGCGTCCCACAGGTACGGGGCCAACATGCGGCCTGCGAAAAACAGCCAGTGCAGGTCGAGCTCCGGCGCGATCGGCGCGACGCAGGAGGCGGCTAGGGCGCGCTGCGCCCTGGCCGCGCCCGCAGCCCAGCCGGCGTCGATCAACAGCGCGACCGCGTCGAGCAGTTCGTCGGTCGGACTCGGAGGCTCGACCGACGGTGCCACGGAGCGCGCGGCCGCAGCGACCTCAGGCAGCCCGGTCTCGCCCGCGAAGCGTCCCGCGTAGACGGCGGCGAGGAACGCGTCGCGATAGGTCTCCCGGGCAACGCGGCGATCGAACCGCTCGAGCCGCCGGGCGGCGCCAAGAACCAGCGGCGGCGCGTCGCCCGGGCGGCGCTGCATCGTCGCCACCCGCCCTCGCAGCACGTCAACGCGCGCGCGGTTGAACTCGTTGAGGGGCCCGCGCTCCGCGACCGCGACTAGACGCAGCGCGTCCTCCGCACACCCGGCAAGGTAGTTCGCGTCCGCGGCCGCCAGCGCGCGCTCGGCGCGGCGCGTAGGATCGAGCGTCAGATCAACCGCGCGCTCAAGAAACGCAGCCGCAGCCGCTGGACCGCCCCGGGCTTGCGCGCGAAGGGCGGATCGCTCGAGCTCATCCGCGACCTCGTCATCCGGACCCGCCGAGGCCAGGGCGCGGTGCCACGCCCGGCGGTCCGGATCAGCCATGGCGTCGGTCACCTCCGCGATCGCCGCGTGAGCCTGCCTCCGCCCGTCCGAGGGCCCCGCGGTGTACGCGGCGGCGCGGGCAAGCGGATGCCGGAACTGGACACGGGCGCCGAACTCGCACAGGCCTGCCTCTTCGGCGGGTGCCCCCGCGTTCGCGCTGATCCCCTGCAGCTCAGCGGCCCGCCACACCACGGTGGGCTCACCGAGTGGATCGGCCGCTGCGATGAGCAGCAGCCGCTGGGTCTCCGCGGGCAGCGCCGCGAGCCGACGGCGGAAACTCGCCTCAATCCCGTTGGAGAGCACAGAGACCGAGCCCGCGCCGAACCCGGCGAGCTCCGTGGCGCTCAGGCCCCGGGGGAGCTCGAGTAACGCGAGCGGGTTACCCCGCGTCTCGGCGACGATGCGATCGCGCACTTGGTCATCCAACCTGAATCGCACCGCCGAGCCCAACAGCGCCCGAGCGTCACCGTTACGCAAACCCCTGACATCAAGATGGGGCAGGTCTTTGAGCTCGTCCCCTGGTTCGCGGGCCGCGAACAGCAGCCCCACGGGCTCGGCCAGCAGACGACGCGCCACGAATGCGAGTGACAGCGCCGACGCGTGATCGAGCCACTGCGCGTCATCGATTACACACAGCACCGGCCGGTCCTCGGACACCGCCGACAACAGACTAAGCAAGGCCAAGGCGACCAGGAGCCGATCCGGGGCATCGCCGTCGCTCAACCCGAATACGACCTCCGCAGCCCGACGCTGCGGAGCCGGAAGCCTCCAAAGCCGGTCGAGCAGCGGCCCGCACAGCTGATGCAGGCTGGCGTACGCCAGCTCCATCTCCGACTCCACCCCCACTGCAGGAAGCACCGTCAGACCCGACGCCGACTCGACCAGGTACTTCAACAGTTCTGTCTTGCCGATCCCGGCCTCACCCCGCAACAGCAAGCACCGACTCTCGCCCCGCCGGATATCGCTGATCAACCCGTCCAAGAGCGCGCACTCGCCACCCCGCCCGAGCAGGTGAGGGTGCCGCCCCGGTCCGGCAGAACCAGTGTCCATCTGCGACGACCGATCCTAAAGGACACGCCGAAGCTTGCGATCGTGACCGCTACAGAATCAGGGCCGGCGCGCGATTCGTGCGGCGGGAATGATGCTGGCCAGGGCGTCGACCGGTGTCTAGGCCAGGGCCTCACGGGCGCGAGTTGGGGGCGCGGGGAGGATTGTTTCGTCGTGTGTTACGGACCGAGGAGGCTCACATGGCTGCCACATGGTTGAGGTCGGGCGCGACGACGATTCGCCCGTTCCAGGTGGACGTTCCGGAGGAGACCCTGGTGGAGCTCCGTCGACGCATAGCGGCGACGCTTTGGCCCGGCAAGGAGCTCGTTTCGGATCGGTCGCAGGGGGTGCAGCTGGCGACGATCCAGGAGCTTGCGCGCTATTGGGCGGCCGAGCACGATTGGCGCGCGTGCGAGGCCAAGCTCAACGCGCTTCCGCAGTTTAAGACCGAGATCGACGAACTCGAGATCCATTTCATACACGCGAGATCGCGGCACGAGCACGCGTTGCCGCTGATCATCTCCCACGGGTGGCCTGGCTCGATCATCGAGCTGCTCGACGTCGTCGGGCCGCTCACCGACCCGACCGCGCACGGCGGACGCGCGGAGGATGCGTTCGATCTCGTGCTGCCGTCGCTGCCCGGGTATGGCTTCTCTGCACAGCCGACGGAGGTCGGCTGGGATCCGGGTCATACCGCGCAAGCCTGGGGGGAGCTGATGAACCGCCTTGGCTACACCCGCTACGTCGCCCAGGGCGGCGACCAGGGCGCGGCCGTCACCGATTACATGGCGATCCAGGCGCCGAGCGGGCTGCTCGGCATTCACCTCAACTTCCTCAGGCGGCCGCCGCAGGAGGTTGCGGCGGCAGTGTTCGGCGGCGGGCCCGACCCTGAGGGGCTTACCGAGGAGGAACGGGCGGCGTTCGAACCGTTCAAGGCCCAGCTCAGGAAAGGCTACATCGTCGAGCAGGGGCAGACGCCCCAGACGATCGGCTACTCGCTCGGCGATACACCGGTCGGCTTGGCGGCCTGGATCCTCGACCACGACGCCGATAGCTACGAGAAGATCTCGCGCGCGTTTCTCGATGGGCATCCGACAGGGGGTCTGACCCGAGACAGGATCCTGGACAACATCACGCTCTACTGGGTGACACGCACCGGAGCGTCGGCGGCCCGGATCTACTGGGAAGGCGCACAGGCAGCGGCCCGTGCCGCGGGGCCGAGGCCCCCGGAGGTCACGCTCCCAGTCGCGTTCACCGTCTTCCCCGACGAGATCTTCAAGGCACCGCGTAGCTGGGCAGAGCGGGTCTATCCCAACCTCATCTACTGGGGCGAGGTCGACAGAGGCGGCCACTTCGCCGCCTGGGAGGAGCCCGAGCTGTTCGCTACCGAGATGCGCGCCGCGTTCCGATCCCTCCGCTGAGCCAATCAAAGCGAAGCGCTCTTGACAGCCACAACACCAAAGGAGGTTCACATGAGCACCACCGCTCCGCAGGCCCCAGGACTCACTCGCACCGAGATCCAGGAGCACGAGCTAAGTGTCCCCGGACGAAAGGTCATCCAGAACCGGGTCGACATCAGCCCGGGCGCGCCCGCCTTCCGGCACAAGCATCCGGGCGAAGAAGTCATCTACGTCCTGGAGGGATCGATCCAGTACGACCTCGACGGCCAGCCACCAATAAGAGTCAGCGCCGGCGAGGGTCTGACGGTCCCAGCCGACACGGTCCACGTGGCGACCAACATCGGCACGGGCAACGCCGCGGAGCTCGCCACCTACATCGTCGAGAAAGATAAGCCGTTCCTGGTGGCGGTCGACTGAGCGCAGGCGCCGGTTCAGCCATTCCGGCGTCGCACGGTGCGGGCTCAGCCGTCGAGTATGGGTTCACTCGAGTCTCGCTTGGGCCGGCTGCGCTGGGCTGAACGATTCACGTTTCGGCGTGGTCGCGGGGCGAGGTCGACGGACGGCAGCGCTTGAGCGAGTTGGGTTATCCGCTGTCGCAACCAGCGGTGACCTGGGTCGTTAGTCGACCGGGAATGCCAGGTGAGCGTCTCCACCACCGGAGGGATGTCGCACGGCGGCTCGAGCATGCGCAGCTCAGCGGCTAGCTGAAGTGAGTTTGCGAGTCTCTGTTGCACGAACGCAACGTGGCGAGTTCCTTTCAGGAGGAACGGTCCGATCACGAAACTCTCGACGACCGTGTCGGCTCGCCGCCAATGGCCGAGTTCCCGAAGGAGCGTGTCGACCATCGAGGCCAGCGGACGAAGCGTTCGGGAACGATCGCGAGATCAATTTCGCTTCTCTGGAGACGGTCGGCGTGCTCGGCGATGTCGCGCGACTCCAGGTAGATCCGAACCTTAGGCGCCTCGGTGGCGAGCGCCTCCATCAGCGGATGAATCAGGATCAGAGCGCTGTAGTCGGTGGCCAACACTCGGAACGTCTGCTCATCGCGGGTCGGATCGAAGCTCGCGTGGGAGGCGAGGATCTCCTCGAGCTCGCCGAGGAGCTCTCGGACGCGGACCGCCAGCGTTTCGGCAAACGGCGTCGGGCGCATACTGCGGCCGGTCTTGACGAGCAGCTCGTCGTCGAACAACACGCGTAGGCGCGCGAGAGCGGCGCTGATCGTGGGCTGGGTCAGCGACAGGCGCTCCGCGGCTCGGGTCACGCTCCGCTCCTGGAGCAGCGCGTCGAGTGCTTTGAGCAGGTTCAGGTCGACGCCGGCGAGCGGGCGGGCCCTCTCATCCATCGACACGGTCGATACCTCTTACAAAGAAGACCAATTTGACGCTGGAGGGTCCCAGTGTATACGTTATGCCGAACTACACACAGAATGGCAAGGTCGGCCTCGTCGCTGGGCGGCGCGATGAAGAGCATCAATCGTCGGTCTCAACGGCGTCAGATCGTCGTGTGAGCCGACAGGCGTCTCACAGATGGGCTCACGAAAGGAGCCAGCATGTTGCTGCACCGGAGGCGCGTCTTGGGCGCGCTGACACCACGACTGACGCGCACAGGGCTTGCGGTCGCATCCGTCGCGTCCGTCCTACTGGTGGGAGGCGTCGCATCGGCCTCCGCCGCAACGAGCCCCGGATGCGTGGGCCCGCACGCGCCCTGGGGAGCTGCTCCACAGGCTCCCATCACCTACCCGACGAACCCGTTCGGGTCAAACGTCACGATCTTCAACCCGTCGGAGTCGGTCTCCACGATCAACGCGGCGCTCAGTGCAGCGACGTCGACGAGGAATGCTCCGCGTGAGTTCTTCTTCTTGCCGGGTACGTACGGCAGCGCCTCGGCCACACCGGAGACGGCGACCACGAGCAACACCATTGACGCTGCGGTCGCCAGCGGCACGATCGTCGCCGGGCTCGGTGCGAGCCCGTGTGATGTGCTGATCAACGGTGCCCTGGACATCACCAACGACGGGCTGGGGATCCGGCCGAGCCAGCTGGAGAACCTGACGATCAACCCGATCGAGAGCGGCGATCCGGCCGACACGATGACCTGGTTCACCTCCCAGACCGCGACCTGGCGGCGCGTCAACCTGCTCGGCGACCTAAACGTCGACATCACGAACCCCGTGGCGGGCCCGTGTACGAACCCGTGTACGGCTGCAAATGGCGACCCCTTCTCGGCTGACGCGTACGGTGGCGCCGCTAACGGCTTCGAGATCGCGAACTCGAATATCACGGGAGACATCGTCGACACCAACGGTGAGAACACCCTGGGCAGCGCAGGCGAGAACAGCAACGAGGATCTGTACATCCAGGACAGCCACGTCGGCGGGTTCCAGGGCTTCGGCGTAGACCAGGTGTTCGCCGGCGACACGGGCGCGCCGCCGAGCGACTTCGGTCCTGCCATCGGGAACCACCCCCCAGGCGACATCGACAACGTTGAGTATGCGCCGGTGGTCCGCGAGTCGCCGTTCGTCTACTACCAGAACGGCCAGTTCTACGTGTTCGACCCGAGCGTCCAGTTTGACCAGCGGGGCTATGACTGGAGCCTTGACAACACTGGTACCTCCCTGCCGCTTAGCGACTTCTATATCGCTAATGCGACAACGGATACCGCGGAGACGCTGAACAGCGCGCTGTCCAGCGGCGAGGACGTGCTCCTGACTCCGGGTGCCTACACCCTGGACGCGGCGCTGACCGTTCCCAAGCGCAACCAGGTGGTGTTTGGCTTGGGCGAAAGCACGCTGACCGCCGACAACGGCACCCCGACGCTCGTGGTCAACGACCGTGCGACGGGTGCGGTTCTGGCCGGGTTTGACGCGAATGGCAGCGGGAACACATACCCGGCTGACCAGATCGTGATCGGCAACACGCCCAACGCGACCGGCTCGCCTTACGACCCGACCACCCTCAGCGACGTGAGCACAATCAGCGACGCCACAACCGACGAGCTCATAAACCAGAACTACGTCCTGCAGAATCAGGCCGAAATCCAGTCGACCGGCGGCGGCACCGACACCGCCACCACCTGGCCTGAGGCCAACAACGACTACGGTGCCGTCGTGAATGGGGACCACGTAACGTGGGAGGGCATCTGGCTTGAGCACTTCAAGAAGACGGAGGCGACGTGGAACGGTCAGGGCGGCCAGGTAGTGTTCCTCGAGAACGAGCTTCCCTTCACGCCGCCCTTCACCACCGATGGTGTCCCGCCGAGCGACTGGATGCTCAATGCCAACTTTGATGGCTATCCGAGCCTGGCCGTCTCTCCCAATGTCAGGTCGTTCTCACTGACCGGCTTCCAGTCCTGGAGCCGCTTCGATGCCGGTTGCTACTGCCTGGTGACTAGCCTGATCACGACGCCGGTGAGAAGGCACGTAACCTTCCACGATTTGTTCAGCGGCCTTATCCTCGGGACGTCGACGTCGGCGCTGCCCTCGGGCGACACGGAAGGCGGCGTGCTGAACATAGTGAACACCGATGGAGTGTCGTCGTACGTCCCGTACGACGCGAGCTGGGCCGGGTCCTCGGCGTTCCCGCACTCGGACGTCTACGGTCACGAGGTCACCGCTCGAATCACCGACTTTCCGAGCGACTATCCGCCGCCCTGGCGGTGGTTTCGAAGAGGAAGTAGGTAGGTTGTCTTGATGAGCAGCTTGGCCGCGCCGGCACAGTGTCGGTGCGGCCAGGTCAGGCGGCCCGGGGTTGGTCGGAGAAGGCTTGGATGTGCCGGACCTGGTTGAACCGGTGGAATGATTGCGGCATGGTGTGGCCGGGCCACCGGTACTCGACGCGGCCCGTGGTCGGGAAATACGCCGCGGTGTAGAGGGTGCCGATTCCACTCGTGTAGCCGTTGTTGTAGAGCGGAGGCTCGAGGAAGGCGTCGGCGAAGCGCCTGGGCGTGACCTGGTCGTTGGCCAGCAGCGCGAGGAGGTGCTGTTCGCGTTCGACGGTGCGGACGGCATGCGCGTACTCGGGCCAGTCGATGGTGCCCTGATGGTTCGTTGTCGCCGGCGTGCTCGCGAAGTGGGCGGCACGATCCGGCGCGAGGTAGGCCGTCAGATGATCTCCACTGTTATCGAGGATGGAGAGGTTCTGCGCTGCGTTGATTGGAAGCCGCTGTAGCTTCTCGCGGGCCTGTGGCACGGTCTGGCAGGTTTCAAGCAGGTACCGCACGACCAGCGGAATCGCGAACCCGTCGCCCGTCGCGCGCCGGCCTCCGAACGTCAGCGAGACCACGAGCCCCGCGTCGTTCATGCCGTCCAACAGCCCCCACAGGCAGTCACTCATCCCGATGATCGGTTGGCCGGCCCAGTCCGTCTTGATGATGATGCCCTCGAGTCGGTCGGCCGGATAGTCATAGTTACGCACCAGCATCGGTTGGCCGCGCGTCGAGACGCCCTGGGAGCAGCCGACGATGAACGCCGGCGGTCGGTACAGCGAGAGACAGCGCGCGGCGATCTCGTCGCCCCCGGCTAGCTCGACCAGCCGCTCGTACGTCTCGACAAGCTCGGGCATGTGCTGACGCAGGCGTTTGCGGCAGGTCGCCAGATCCGGGCGGGCGTTGGCCCCGTCGCGTAGGTACCAGGCGCGGTATGCCGGCCACATCTCCTGGAAGTTCGCCTGCCACCGCTCGCCCGGCTTGCGCTCTTCGTATGCCTCAAAGCGGATGCTCCCGAGCGAGACGCCGGCCGCTGGGCCCGTGCCGACCGCGCCTCGGCCGGCATGAATCGGCAGGAGTGGAAGCGTGTCCTTGATCGCGTCCCACGCTGGCTTCCAGTAGCGGTCGATCGCCTCGTTCGCCACTGCCGGCAACCCCAGCGACTTCACCCACTCGGGGAGATCGCGCTGCGTGAACGCTGGTTGCTCGATCGATTTCTCGTCTTCAGGCATAAGCCTCCAGTCCGCCTGTGCGGCGGTGTGATGATTGCGTCCTCGCTCGAGGGCCCCTCAGTCCGCCTAGCTGGCATCCTAGCGCCATCTACATAGATGGTAGTAGGATGGTGAGGAGATGGACCGACATGAGACGGCTTCGAGAGGCAAGGCCGATCGCGACAAGAGCGAGAAGATCACTATCAACATCGGGCTGGTCGATCTGGGCGAGATCGACCTCCTCGTCGACGAGGGCTTCTTCGCGAATCGCACGGACTTCATCCGCACTGCGATCAGGCGACAGCTCGAGAGTCGGTCAGGCGCTGTGGACCGGACGGTGGCCCGGCGCGAGCTGACCCTCGGCAGCCAGTACTACAGCCGCCGCGATCTTGAGGAGATCCGAGCGTCGGGGACGACGGTGCACTTGCGCGTCCTCGGGTTGGCGACCATCGCCGAGGACGTCTCGCCCGAGCTCGCGCTGGCGACGATTGACACGGTCGAGGTGCTCGGGGCGTTTCGGGCGCCGGAGGCGGTGAAGGCAGCGCTGGCGTCGCGCACCATCTAGCCGGTGCCGCGGTCCGCGAAGCCACCGGTACGACCGCGCCCGCCGGTCGGGTGCGAACGGATCTATTTGATTGCGACCAACCACGAGCCTGAAGGGGCACGGATGAGCGAACAGTGGAATACGACGATGGGCGAGGCGCTGCGGCTCACTCGCGCGGGACAGTTGGCGCAGGCCACCACGCTGCTGCAGCGCGGTCTCGCCGGTCAAGCTGGCGGACCGCAACCGGGAGCGGCCGGCGCGGAGGATCTCGCCGGTCACGGACCTGCTCGACCATCCCTCGCGCTCGCCGAGTCGTCCGGAGCCCGGCCGTCGGCACACTCTGATGCGCAGCCGCCCGCTCGCGCCCGCGCGGGCGGCGAGAGCCAGCGCCGCCGCCACACCGAGACCGCCGGGACGCGCAGCTACGACCTCTACGTTCCCCGCGGGTACCGCGGAGACCCCATCCCTCTCGTCGTGATGCTCCACGGGGGTACGCAGAACGCGATCGACTTCGCCGCCGGCACGCGCATGAACGAGCTGGCCGAACACCACACGTTCTTCGTCGCCTACCCCGAGCAGTCAAGGGCGGCGAACCAGGGCGGGTATTGGAACTGGTTCTCTCCGACGCACCAGAGCACGGGCTCCGGCGAGCCGGCGATCATCGCCGGCATCACGCGCCAGGTCATGGGTGACCTGGCCGTCGACTCGGCCCGTGTCTACATCGCCGGGCTGTCCGCCGGTGGCGCGATGGCCGCGGTCATGGCTGCGACCTACCCGGACCTCTACGCCGCGGTGGGTGTGCACTCGGGCATCGGCTACCGGGCAGCGCACGACGCCGGTTCCGCCTTTGCCGCCATGAGAACGGGGGGGACACCGCCCGCGACAGGAAGGGTCCCGCTGTTCGTCATCCACGGCGACAAAGACGCGATCGTGGCGCCGATCAACGCCGAGAAGCTCATCGGCTGCCGGCTCGCGGCCGGGGATATCACGAGCCAGGACGGTCCCTTAACGGTGCGCGCTGACGGCGGCCGGCCGTACACCCGAACTACCTACTACAGCTTGGACGCTGTCGCCGTCGCGGAATCCATCATCGTTCACGGCGGCGGGCACGCCTGGTACGGCGGCAATCCCGCCGGGTCCTACACCGATCCGGACGGCCCCAACGCATCCGCCGAGATGATCCGATTCTTCCTCCTCCACGAGGCGACCCCTCACCGAAGCTGACACCCGACCTGACCCTGTACAAAAAAGCGCCCCCACCCCTGAGTCGGGGTGGAGGCGCTGGTAACTACTCAGTCACTACGCGTTTGATGTTTCGCGCTCGGTCGTGTCGATTACGCCGGCGCGGTTCTTGTGCGAGCGCTCGTAGGCACGGACCCGCTTGGCGCGGTCCTCGTCTCCCTCGCCCAACACAGCGATGACCTCGCTCACGTTCAGCTCGTCATAGCCGGGCCACGGCTCCTCGCCGCGCAGCGCGGTAATGCGCCCGAGCACCGTCGAGCGGTTCTGGTTCTTGCGCTCGTAGGCGTCGACCTTCGCCAGGTCGATCTGCGAGAGCCCGCTCAGCTTCTCGAGCACGTCGGCAGCCGTGAGGCTGTCATAGCGCGTGATCGGCAGGTCCTGCTCGGAGGCCACCGCGCCCTTGATCTGGCCCTCAGCCTGAGCGACGCCGGGAACCTTGCGCGCCTGCCGGGCCGTGCTTCGCACGCGCGTGTTCGTCCGGCGGGCCGTCTTCTTGGCCTGCTCGCCGGCTTCGCGCACGGCATCGGCAGCGCCGGTCTCGCTCACGTCATAGGAGCGATCACCGTGCACATCGGCGCGTACGACTGCGTCGGTCAGCTTCGGGATCTCGCGCATGACGCGGTCGAGCATCTTCTCCTCGTCGGAGCGGATCGAGGCCGCGAGCTTGGCGGTCGTTTCATCACCCACCGCACGGGCTAGGTGCTCAAGCGCCGTGTAAGTCGCGATCTCGAGTGCTTCGGCCGCGCACGCATCCTTGGCGTTCTTGAGCACCTTCTCCTCGCCGCCGGTGCCCCGCACCAGGTCAAACGGCATCTTGGCCAACGCGAACGTCTGCGCCAGCGCGTCTTCCGCCCAGCCCATCGCGGTCTGGAACGGATTGCCACCCGGGCCGAGGTCGGCCACCCGACCATCGATGCGACGCGCGTGATCGCGGGTCTCGCCGAGATGCTTCTCGAGCGCATTGCGATAGCTCCCATTCGGGGTCATCGCGATCTGCGCCTGAAGCACCTGGGCCAAGCCAAGCTCTGAAGCGTGGGCCTCGTTCAAATACTGAACAACCTTCTGCTCTGACTGACTCATCAGTCGTCCTTTCGTTCGTTGGTGCTACAAGGTGAGACTTCGAGGAGCTGCAAGTCGCCGGGTTTTACTTAGCCTGGCGTTCGGCCTTTGTGCGGCTGGCGGCTTCGCGCAACCGGCGCGCCTCGTCCCTCGCTGCCAGTGCTTCTTCCTTCTTGCGAAGCGCGGCGGACTTGGCGTCGAGTGCTTCCAGCCTTGCCTCGGGCGCACGCTCGCTGACCGCGTCATTGGCACGATCGGCGGCCTTCTTGCTGGCCGTCAAGCGCTTGCGCTCGATTTGTTCGGCGCGGCGCGTCTTCTCGGCACGCTCGCGCTCGGCTTCGTCGCGCTTGCTCTTGGCGCGCAATTCAGACTGTGCGCGCTGGCGGGCGATCTGATCGTAACGTTGCTCCAGCCGAGCATCGGCGTGCTCGGTCTTCGTCTCAGCTTCGCCTCGCATTGCCTGCCCCCGCTCGCGCTCCTTCAGGGCCGCGCGTCGCATTTGAGCGTCTTCGCTCAGCACTGAATCGCCCAAGATCGTGCCCGCGAACGCGCGCACGGCCGCGTCGGCGCGATCGAGGGCGAGCCGAGCGGTGGGCTGAGCACCGGTTCCGTTTCCGGGCAGCCAGCCGACAGCGGCGTCAAGCGGCACGCGGACGAGCCTCAGGGAGCTCTCAACGGCGGTTGCGGGAATCCTTCGGGCGTTCATCGGTTCTCCTCGGGGTCGATAATCGCGGCCGTCGTGTCGGCGCGACGGGCTTGCTGCTCGAGCCGAATCGCTTCCTCGGCCGCGTTGATGCGGTCGCGCTCGGCGCGTTGCTCGGCGCTCAACGCGGCGGACTCCTCCGCTTCGCGCTGACGCTCTGCCGCGGCCTTCTGCCGCTCCGCCTCGGTCTGCGCGGTGCGCTCGGCCTCGTGGCGGTTTTCCACAATCTGTTGCTCGCGTTCCTGCGCGGCGATTTCATTCTGGAGGCGCTGGCGCTCGATCTCCGTCTCGGTTTTATCCGCCTGCAGCTTCGCTTCGGCGTCTCGTTGCCGGGCTTCGGCGTCAGTGCGCTGCGCGTCCGCCTCAGCGTCGACCTGCGCCTGCTGCAGGCGACCTTCACGCGCCAGATCGCCATTACCGATGAGCGAACCGACGGCCTCCTTCGCCTTGCCGGCGACCTTGCCGGCTAGACCGCCGGCTGTCCGCGCAGAATTGTCTTGATCAGTCAAATCGTTCTCTCTTTCGAAATGGGTTAGCGAGCACTTCAACGGAGATCTCCCTGCATGAGCGAGAGCGCCAAGGCCCCTCGCGGATCAAATCTGGCTTGCGCCGTGATTTGCCTCAGGTCCGCGTCGATCTCGGAAATGTCCGCCGCTGGCGCGCTAGACGTCCCAGGTCGCATCAAACAGGACCTTCGATGTACCGGATCATATCAGATATGGTTCACTTTGTCCTACATTGTGCTCCGTGAACGTTCCACGATAGCCCCCCTGGGGCGAGATCGAGCGAAATATGTCCGAGGTTGTGTGCTAGGTTGCACAGATGTGTTCCGCGGCCATCGGTAATACGCCTCAGGACCGGGTTTCGATGCGGGGAGCGGCGTCATGAGCGAACCAGCCACTTCGACCGGCCGGGAACCGGTCGCGGGCTCTGACGCTGGTGCCGATTCAGTCCCGCGCCTGAGGAGCGACGGCTGGCGGAGCCGAGAGGCGATCCTCGACGCGGCCACCGCTGCGCTGCGACGTGATCGCCGGACCACGATGCAGGAGATCGCGGACGCGGCCGGAGTCGGCCGCTCGACGATTTATCGTTATTTCCCAACTCGCGGCGACCTCGAGCGGGCGTTATCTACGCGCTCCCAACAGTCGACTGCCCGCGCCGTCATCGGCAGTGAGACGAGATCTGAGGGCCAGTTCGTCGATGGACGCCCCGCGACGCCGCTCGGTACCGCGGCCGGCGCCGACCCGGCTCAATTCGACGGCGTTCGACCCGCCGGTCAGCTTGGGCGTGAGGGGCCGCTTTCCCTCGATGCGATCGAGGTGCTCGACTCGGTCCCGCCTCATCTGGTCGCCGAGCAGCTCGTGGCCGAAGCCCAACGCATCGCCGGAGTTCCGGTTGCGCTGTACCTCGTCGACGTCGATGGTTCTCGTCTGGTGCGGCTGGCCGGCTCGCGAGAGTTCCCGGCACATTTCAACGACGTCGTGGCGCTCGGCGGCGAGATTCCTCCCGATGGCTTTGCTGCGCTCGAAAGCAGGATGGCGGAGCAGTTCCCCGGCTCGGCGCCCTACCCGATGATGGTCCGGGGCCGTGCGATCGGGGTGCTCGTCGCGGTGCGTCGGCCCGGGGCCTCCCTACGAGAGCTCGCCCGTCAGGGCGCTGCAGCCATCGAGCTGACGAGCGCCTACACCGACGTCTTCGAGGGCGGCCGGCGGACCCGACAGCCGTCGCCAGCCGCCGAGCTACAACTCGGCTTGCTGCCCCCACGGATCATGAGCGTGACCGGCGCGGAGCTCGCGGGAGACTTGGTGCCCGCCTACGAGAGCGGCGGCGACTGGTTTGACTTTGCCGATAACCACGACGGCGCGTGGTTCGCGATCGCGGACCCCAAGGGGCGCGGCGCGGTTTCGACCGCACTCGGCGCGCTCGCGCTGTCGGCGCTCCGCAGTGCTCGGCGCAGTGACGCGACTCTCGAGCAGGCAGCGATGTCGATGGACCAGATCGTGCGCGAAGTCGGCGGCCCAGAGTTCACCGTCAATGCGCTGATTGCCCGCTGGAACGCGCCGGCCTCGCGTGTGGCCTGGATCGACTGCGACGGACCGCCGCTGATGATCTCCACGTCCGACGGCCACACACACACGCTGGAAAGCCGAACGGACGGCGCGTTGGGATCCACCGACAGCAGGACAGAGCGCCACCGCCACGAGCGGCGCCTGCACCCTGGGCAACGGCTGATCCTGTGCTCGGACGGCGCCTCGAT
This sequence comes from uncultured Solirubrobacterales bacterium, assembly GCA_963701945.1. Taxonomy (GTDB): domain Bacteria; phylum Actinomycetota; class Thermoleophilia; order Solirubrobacterales; family Solirubrobacteraceae; genus Palsa-465. The sequence goes on from CAVPBV010000016.1 coordinate 65,361, forward strand.
CACGGCGGGCGCTCCGGATGACAGCACCGCATCACTTACCGAGATCGAACAGGCGATCATGGCCACCCGACACGCATCCGCGGCCGCGACCGTACGACGCATCCTCGACGCCATCGCCACCTCTTCACCCGACGGCCCCGAAGACGACGCCGCCGTAATCACGCTACGCGTGATCTGAACCAGACTGCCGTTCCGAACGAACCGACTGCGGCAATCCAAGCCCGTTTAACTACGGTAGAGCCACACGCCGCCAACCGACATGCGCTTCAGTCCGAGCGCCGCGAGAGCCTTGGGCCACTGCTGGGGCAGTTCGGGATCGACGATCACCGCGCCGACATGCCGACGGGCTAGGAAAGAGCGCAGCGTCTGCGGGTCCGGCCGGGCGTCGCGAAACAAGGCCGGGAAAAGGGGGTCCGCCTCGTAATCCGCCGGGTACTGCGGATTGATATATCCGCCGGCCAAACGGAACCACATGTCGGTGTCGGCCTGCCAGAGCATGCTGTCGTCGAGCTGGCCGAACGGCAGAATGAGGACGGTTTCCCCATGTGCGAGGACGCGTCGGTATTGATGGGTGGTGAAGAACGCCGGGTTGAATTCCTGGCCGCGCCAGAGGCCACCGCTGACGTTGGGCACGAGGAACGCGATGCTCGCGGCCGCCACCGCCCACTTGCCCAGGGCCCATCCTCCGGTACGTGGCTGGGCCAACCACATGGCTCCGATCACGCCGACGATCAAGAACATGTAGACCGCGAGGCGCAGCGGGATCACGTCGTGCAACAACGACTGGTCGAGCAGCTTCCACGGAAGCGGGATCGTGCTGTAGCCGGCGATATGCAGGTGCGATCCGAGGACCAGCACGACGACGATCGCCAGCATTGAAAACAGGATCCTCGTCGACGCCAGGCCCCAGCGCGTGATCGTGTAGCGCGCGACGATCAGTGCGAGCGGCAGGCCAACATAGGTGACGGCCTCGGCGTCACTCCCGCTCAGGTTGTAAGCCCGAGCAAGCGCCTCGAAATGCGTGTAGCCAAGTCGGACCAGGTCCGTGGGCACGAGGAACCCGAGCGCGTCGCTTCCGTCAATCTCGCCGATGTTCGATCCGAACCTCACGATCCCGTGGAGCTCGTAGTAGATCACCGGGCTCGTCACGATCACCGCGGCGACTCCGGCGGCGAGAATTGGCTTGATGGTGCGGATGATGCGCTCTCGCTTGGCTGGCGCAAGCGCGAACGCCACCGCTAGGGCGACCGCTCCGAGAGCGACAAGGGTGAGTGTAAGTTCACTCACCGTCAAGAACAGCGCTGCCAGGCTAAGCGCCATCAGGACGATGAAACGCCGTTGGCTGATGCGCTCATCGATCAGGCGGAGGGTGAGGTGAACCGCGGCCGGGATGGGAAAGATCAGCACGAGTTGGAGATGACCTTCCATGTGCCCGAGGATGTAGGTGGAGAAGCCGAACACGTAGCCTCCGAAGAGGCTCGCGGCGAAGTTGCGGGTGATGTACCGGCAAAGCAGGAAGGCGAAGAACGCCGCGAGCACCGGGCTCGCCAGCATCAGCAGGTTGTAGGCGACGATTGGGCCAAACGCGATCGTGATCGGAGCGCCGAGAATCCCCGCCAGTGGGCACAACGTCGGGCTGGTCGCGGCTAGGTTGATGCGGTCCGGGACGAACAGCGTGTTCGTAACCAGGGGGTTAAGTCCGTGAAGCACCGCGTACGGCCACCACTCGAGGCTCCAGATGTTGACCGTCGGATCGGTCCAGTTGCGCAGTCCGACGGTCGCGCTTCCGAGATGGGGGAGAACGTGTAGGCCGAAGTATCCGATCGAGATGACCACGTACAAGCCGAGCGCGGCTGCGGCCTGGTGGCGTCCTGACGCGAGCCAAGTACGAACGGTGGCGAGGGTCCCCCGGACGGGGTACTCCGTTGCCGTCTGAGTCGTCATTGCGCGCGCTGATCGTAATGCTGTCGCACCGCGACTGCGGGGCGGATCACTTCGTCGCGAGGATCACGTTGTGCGCAGCGAACCTCCGCAGCCCAGGGGTGCCCTCGAACGCGCGCTCGAGCGCCGCCGCCAGGCCGATTGCCCTGGGCGGGGTGAAGTCCGGGACGGCGCCGAGCTGCGTGCTGAGCAGGATCTGTCCGCCCGCGGCACGCAGGCCGGTGACGATCTCCGCTTCGCCGATCAGTCGCTCCTCACCGGTGTCCTGAGGGACCCGGGCCATAAGCCGCCCCCAGTATGGGTTTCGGGGGTTGTGGTCCCAAACGACCACCCGGCCGGAGGGCTTCACGACCCTCACCATCTCGGCGAGCGTCTGTCGTACCTCGTCGGGGTCGGCGATGTGGTGCATGACGGCGACGGTGATCACGAGCTGGAAGCTGTCGTCATCGAACGGCAGCGAGGTTCCGGACGCGTGCACCGGGCGGACCAATGGCGTCGTTGCCTCGAGGATCTCGAGCATTCCCTTTGAGGGATCGACTCCGACCATCTGGTATCCGGCCCTGGCGAGGCGCTCGGCGAGCACGCCGGTCCCGCAGCCGACGTCGAGTCCGTCGCCGAGGGGACAGTGCGCGAGCACGAACGCCGTCCGTTTTTGTAGGTAGTGCTCGACGACGTGCGCGGGCAGCGACTCGTCATAGACGGATGCGATCGAGTCAAAGTGTGAGCTGCTCATGGGCCACCTCACCGTTCGATGTGGGCTCCGAGACGAACGCCGGGGCTCGCTTGGGCGGTCGGGGAGAGGACCCGGCGGCGCGAAGCACCAGCCCGATCATCCGGAGTCCCACGGAGATCGCCATCAGCCGATTGCCGGTGACCGATGACCGTCCGACGCGCGGGAGATAGTTGACCGGCACCTCGACGAACCGCGCGCCGGAGCGGATCGTGAGCAGCATGATCTCCGCGCCGGCGTGGCTGCCGCCGACCTTCATGCCGCTCGCGACGCGCCTCGCGGTATCTCTGCGCAGCAGCTTGTAGGTGCACCCGACGTCGCTGAGATGACTTGTGTTGAGCAAGACCTCGATCAGCTTCGCGACCGCCCAATTACCCCAGCGCAAGAACCAATCCATGTTGGCGCCCTCCCACACCAGCTCCCAGGTCGTCCGAGTGCCGAAGACCGCGTCACACTCCGAGCTGTACACGAGCAGCTTCGAGATGTCCTTCGGCACGAACGTGCCGTCCGGCTCGGCGAGCACGATCAGATCGCCGGTGGCCTCGACCAGTCCGCGGCGGGTCGCGTACCCATATCCCTGACGGGGCTCCTTGACCAGGCGCGCCGAGGTCATCCGAACCTCCTGTTCTGTTCCCGGCTGCGCGTTGTTGTCGACCACGAGCACCTCGTCGACCAGGCCCGTGGCGAGGAAGCCCTCGATCACAGCTCTGATCGAGTCGCGCTCGGCATAGGTCATAAGCACCACAGACACTCGCTGACCGTTCCACATGATCTGTTCCCGGATCTCTCCTGATTGGCGGCGGCGCATTCTAGTCGGGGCCGACGGCTCCAGATCTCAGGCAAGGTGCGATCCCGGAGCTTTCCGCCGGCGGCGAGCTCACCCCAAATTCGCAGAGCGTTTCGCACACTCGCGCGGGGCTCTTGACAAGCTACATCAGAGTGATATCATATTGATAGGAGCGGGTGGTCGACAACACACCCAAGGAGTCCGCGATGAAGGCGTCCAACGACAACACCGTTGCGAAGGGTCTGCGTGGGTGGTGGCTATCTCCTCCGCGATCCGGGATGCAACGCCTCATCTTCCCATTTGAGTACCGCCACCTCCGCTTCTTTGGGGTCGGGCGTGTCGCCGGTGGCAGTGTCGCGGCCGCCGCGGGGGTCGTGTGCCTCGCGTACGGCGTCTACGGATGGGCGGCCTTCTTCCTGGTTATTGGGGCGCTGAATCTCGCGGGCGGCTACTGGTTCCTCACCATCGATCGCTCCGCCTCTGCCCGAGCCTGAGCCTGGCTCAACGCACCGCTCGGATCGCCGGCCACATGCGGCAGTATGCCGACGTCCCCAACAGCGCCCCCGGGACGCGGCTGCCCATCGTTGTGCAAGAGCAGGTGACGCGAGGCCTGGCCGGCAAGCGAAGCAAACCGGCATTCATCCGCGGCCGAGTCGGGGAATCAGACGGGTGGTGGTCCGGGAGTGGGCGAGGATCGCGATGCCTGTGATTGCGGCCGCGCCGCAGGCGGCTCCGCCCACGGCGAGTGCGAGACGCGGGCTGCTCGTACCGATCGCGCCAATGATCGTTGCGCCGATCGGCGTGCTGCCGACAAACGCCGTCGACCACAGTGCTGTCACTCGCCCTCGGTAGGGCGGCGCGGCGGCGAGCTGGATTGTGCTGTTGCCGGTGGTAAGGAACAAGATGCTGGCGAACCCGACCAAGAGCAGCAGGAGCATGGCCGCCGGCACGCTATCGGTGCAGGAGGTGGCGAGCATCGCCAGCATGTACAGGACGGCGGCGCGAATCATGCGTGGTACACCCGTCTGCGCGTGGCGCGTGCTGTAGAGCCCTCCGACGACGGCGCCGAGGCCGAATGCGCCCATCAGCCAGCTGTAGGTGGTGGCACCGCCGGCACGGCAAGCCCGACAGACGGGTGGGGGCTAACCGGAAGGTTTGGGTTGGCCCGGCGCGGGCGGCACGGGCAGTGCGACGTCCAGCTCCGTGCCCTCGCCGCGCGGACTGTGGACCGCCAGCGAGCCACCTAGAGCCTCGATCCGATCGCGGATCCCCGTCAGGCCGCTGCCGGTAGACGGGTCGGCTCCGCCGGCGCCGTTGTCGCGGACGCGCAGACGCAGCAGACCGTCGTGGCGCTCGAGCGTCACCCAGGCACGTGAAGCGCCGGCGTGTTTGGCGGCGTTGGTCAGCGCCTCGGCCGCCACGTAGTAGGCGGCTACCTCCACCGGCTCGGGCAGCCGCTCCTCAGGTTCCACGCTTACGTCGACGGGCATGGAGGAGCGCAAGGCCAGGGTCCGGAGCGCGGGTGCCAGCCCGCCTTGGGTGAGGATCGCGGGGTGGATTCCCTGCGCGATTTCGCGCACCTCATCGGTGGCCTCGTTCAACTCCTGGACGGTCGCCGACAGTGTCGCCTGGAGCTCGCGCTGCTCGCCGGGAAGGCGCCGCTCGATCCTCCGCAGCCGCAGCGCGAGGGACACGAGGCGCTGCTGGACGCCGTCGTGCAGGTTTCGCTCGAACCGGCGCCGGGCCTGATCGCCGGCGACGACAACGCGCGCCCGGGAGGCCGCCAGCTCGGCGCGGCCCGAGGCGTTTGCGATCGCGATCGCAAGCAGCTCGGTGAACTCAGCCATGCGACCCTCGGTCTCCTCCGGCAGCGGCCCATCCAGGGAGATGGCCACGATCGTTCCCCACAGGCTGCCGGCGACGATCACCGGGCTCGCGACCGCCGATCGGAAGGAGGCAGCGGCACCGAGCCACCGGGTCGCCACCTCCGAGGAGACTCCGCTTTCGTCATCGATCCGAGCGGTCCGGCCCGTTCGGAACACCTCCGTTGTCGCGAGACCTGGCTCCGCCCGCCCGAGCGGGCGCGGCCGGTCGTCGGTCCCGGTTCCGCCGACGAGGGTCGCGGTGCCGTCCCCTTCGCGGCGAATGATCCGCGTCACATCGGCCCCGACGAGGTCGCGCATCTCGACGGCGACCGCGGCGAACACGTTCTCGGGAGGGGCGCCCTGGGCGATCAGGGTGGCCACGCGCCGCAGCGCCGCCTGCTCCTCGGCCAGCTCGCTCCGCGCGGTCTCTGACCTCGCTGCGCGGTGTCGGGTGACCTCGAGAATCCCGCCAACCAGGACGCCGATCGCGATGTACATCGCGGTCACGGGGTAATTCACCCAGTCCCGCGAGTCAAACGTTCGATACGGCGCGATGTAGAAGGAATCGATCGCAAGGGCAGCCACGATCGCCAACGGGACCCCGAACAGAGGACCGAGTCGCCACGCCGCGACGCCTACGGCGCAGGCGCACAGCACGCACCACAGGGCGACGAGCACGGTCTCCCCGCGCAGAGGCACAGCCACTGCCATCCCGGCGAACACAGCCGCGCCGGTAACGAATGCCGCCGCTGCACCTGCGATCGGGTACGCCTTCCAGCTGCGGACACGCGCGTCCACGGGCAGAGGCTAAATCACTCGGCCCGTTGCTGCGCGGGGCGGCCGAGGAGCGCCTCGATCGAATCCGCGCCCAACTCGGCCTTGGCGATGAACCCGGCGGCCGGACTCGCGGCGATCAACTCGGCAAACTCCTCGTGAGCGTGGGTCGAGATCAGAATCACGGCATCGGCGAGCGCCCCGGGCTCGTCGGCGCGCAAGCGACGCGCGACGTCCAGGCCGCTCTCCTCGCCGAGGTCGATGTCGACCAGCGCGAGATCCGGTCGCAGTTCACGAGCGAGTCGCACGGCTTCCTCGCTGCCGCCGGCGACGGCGAGGACGTCGATGCCGTCCTCCTGCAGCAGCTCCCGCGCGGTCTGCGCGAATCGCTGGTTGTCGTCGACTATCAGGCACCGGATCGCCATGCGGCACAACGATAGGAGCGGCAACCCGCGATCGGGTTGTGGCTAGCCTCCATCTTCGGCGTGCAGCCGACGGTCGGTCCGGGCGCCACCGTCGATAATCCGCGCATGACCGCCGAAGTGCCCGGTGTCCTGATCGCCGAGGACGACGTCCTCCTCCGCGAGGGGCTGGCGAGGCTGCTCGCCGATGAGGGGTTCAACGTCATCGACCAGGCCGGCAACGCCTCCGCCTTACTTGCGCTGGCCCATCGTCACCGCCCGGACCTCGTGATCCTCGACATCAGGATGCCGCCAACCCATACGACCGAAGGGCTCGATGCGGCTCGCACGATCCGCGCGGAGATGCCCGAGACAGCGGTCGTCGTCCTGTCCGCCCACGCCGAGGTCGAACAGGCCACCGACCTGCTCGCGTGCGGCGAGCGGAGCGGCTACCTCCTCAAGAGCCGCGTGACCGATGTCGACGAGTTCATCGCGACGCTCCGGCGGATCATCGCGGGCGCGGCGGTCGTTGACTCCTTCCTTATCCAGCAGCTGGTCGCCGCTCGCCGCGCCGAGGATCCGCTCGAGGATCTCTCCGCGCGCGAGCGTGAAGTCCTGTCGCTCATGGCCGAGGGACGATCCAACGGTGGCATCGCGAAGCAGCTGTGGGTGACCGAATCAACCGTCGAGAAGCACGTCCACAGCATCTTCATAAAGCTGCGCATCCCCGAGACGGGCGACGACCACCGCCGCGTCCTCGCCGTCGTCCGGTTCCTCCAGACCCGCTAGGGGCGATCGCCGTGCCCGCCCGGTGGTTCGGGCGAGCCACCGCGGTCAATAGCGGCTACCCCCACCACCTGATGGGCACTGCCCATGTGGTCCAAGCGACCGCGTGGCGAGACGCTGTAGCTGTCCTCGAATCCCGCCGAAAGGAACCAGCCGTGTCCGCCACCTCCACCGATCTTCAGCCCGTCGTCGACGGTCGCGGCGCGACAGGCGTCATGACCCGATGACCAACGAATCACGTCACTAAAGGCTTCCCATGACTGCACTGAGAAATTATCGATTCGGCTTCTGGGCCGTCGCGTTCTCATTCACAGCTCTGATGGCGTTCACCACCGTGCCGACGCCGCTGTGGTCCTTGTTCGCGAGTCGCGACGGCTTCTCGTCCTTGACGATCACGGTGGCGTTCGCCGTCTACGCCGTTGCCGTCGCGATCAGCCTGGTCCTCGCGGGGCACCTCTCGGACGTGTACGGACGCCGCCGGCTGCTAGCCCCCGCGCTCGCGCTGAACGTGGTGGCCGGGCTTGTGTTCGTGACATGGCCTGCGCTGCCCGGCGTGCTCATCGCGCGCGTGTTGAGCGGCCTGGGCGTGGGGGCGGCGACAGCCACCGCGACGGTATGGCTGGCGGAACTCGAAGCCGCGCGGTGGCCGCGTGCCGGAAGTCAGCGAGCGCACATCATCAGTACCGCGGCGAACCTCGGTGGGCTCGGCCTCGGTGGGCTGATCGCGGGGGTGCTCGCCCAGTGGGTCGGCCACGCTCTCACCCTCCCATTCCTGGTGCTCATGGCCGCGTTGCTGATCGGGCTGGTTGCGATCGCACTAGCTCCTGAGACTCGAGTCGCCGCCTCGCCACGGCCACGCTATCGCCCCCAACGCGTGTCAGTTCCGCCGCGGTCACGGGGTCGATTCTTCGGCGCGGCTGCCGCGGTGGCGATCACGTTCGCGATCTTCGGGCTGATCACGTCGCTGGCGCCCAGTTTCCTCGCCGGAACGCTGCACCAGCCCTCGCACGCGCTCGCCGGCGCGGTTTCGTTCGCGTTGTTCGCCACCGCGGCGCTCGCGCAGACGCTGACCGGATTGCGCGCCTCGCAGCAGCTTCTCGCCGCCGCGATCCCCGCGCTGCTGATCGGCATCGCCCTACTGACCCTCGCCCTGTGGGTGCCCTCACCGAGCTTCGGGATCTTCCTCGCCGGCGATCTGGTCGCCGGCGCCGGGGCCGGACTGATGTTCAAGGGCGCGATCGAGACCGTCTCGGAGATCTCACTGCCCGAGCGCCGCGCGGAGGCGGTCGCGGGGTTCTTCCTCGCCGCGTACCTCGGACTGGCCGGTCCGGTGATCGGCCTTGGCGTTCTCACTCAGATCGCGTCGACGCGCGTGAGCCTGCTCGTGTTCGCCGGGCTCCTCGCGCTCGGAATCCTCGTGGCGACCCCCGCGCTTCTCGGCGGTCGCGGACGCCGCCGCACATCCACACAACCACAACCTCTCTCTCATTGAAAAGAGTCACCATGCAGACAACGCAACTCAAGACCACACAGCTTGGCCAGACCGGCCTCGAAATCACTCGCGTCGGATTCGGCGCATGGGCGATCGGGGGCGGAGGCTGGGAGTTCGGCTGGGGGCCCCAGCAGGACGAGCAGTCGATCGCCGCGATCCAGCGCGCCGTCGAGCTTGGCGTCAACTGGATCGACACCGCCGCCGCGTACGGCTTCGGTCACTCCGAGGAGATCGTCGGGCGGGCGCTTGCCGGCGTTGAAGTGCGCCCGTACGTGTTCACCAAGGCGTCGCTGCTGGAAGGGCCGGGGCGCCGGGTCGTCCACAGCCTGAAGCGCGATTCGATCCTGCGCGAGGCGCACGCCAGCCTCAAGCGGCTCGGCGTCGATGCGATCGACCTGTACCAGATCCACTGGCCGATCCCCGATGAGGACATCGAAGAGGGCTGGTCGGCATTCGCCGAGCTCAAGGAGCAGGGACTGGTCCGCCACATCGGGGTCTCGAACTTCGACGTCGAGCAGCTGCGGCGCATACAGCAGATCGCACCGGTCGAGACGCTGCAGCCGCAGTACTCGCTGATCGAGCGCGACATCGAGCGCGAGATCCTCCCGGTCGCCGAACGCGACGGGATCGGCGTGATCGTGTATTCGCCGATGAGCTCAGGGCTGCTGACCGGCGCGATGACTCGCGAGCGGATCGCCGGGCTTCCCGATGATGACTGGCGCAAGCACGACGACCGCTTCCGCGAGCCCGAGCTGTTACGCAACCTCGCCCTGGTCGAGCGCCTTCGTGTGGTTGGCGACCGCCACGGAACTGTCCCGGGAGCGGCGGCGATCGCCTGGACGCTTAGCAATCCTGCGGTGGACGGCGCGATCGTCGGGTTCCGCTCCCCCGACCAGGTCGACCCGCTGATCGACGCCGCCAATCTCGAACTCTCAGAAGACGACATCACCACGATCGAAGGAGAGCAGTAGCCATGCAGACCATCGGTTTCATCGGGCTGGGAAATATGGGTGGCAATATGGCCGCCCGGTACCTCGCCGCCGGGTACACCGTCTACGGCGAGGATCGCGACCGTGCGTCTGCCCAAGGGCTCGTCGATCAGGGCCTGCATTGGGCCGCCACGCCGCGCGAGGTCGCACAGGCGGCTGACATCGTTCTAACCTCCCTTCCGAACGAGGAGATCGTCGCGTCGGTGGCCTCCGGCCCAGACGGCATCATCCCCGGACTGAGCGAGGGGAAGCTGTGGGCGGATCTGAGCACGATCAGCCCTCGCGCAAGCCGCGAGATCGCCGAGCGTGTACGCGATCAGGGACGCGGCGCGCAGATGCTCGACACACCTGTGTCGGGAAGCGTTCCCCAGGTGAAGACCGGGACGTTGACGATCATGGTCGGCGGCGCCCCGGACGCGTACGCACGGATCGAGCCGGTCCTCCGCACCCTGGGGACGCCGGAGTACGTGGGCGAGAACGGGCAGGGGCTTGTGCTCAAGCTCGCTATCAATATCAGCCTCGCCGTGCAGACACTCGCGTTCTCAGAGGGGTTGCTGCTGGCGGAGCGCGAGGGCATCGACCCCCAACTGGCCGCCAAGATCATGGCCGAGAGCCCGATCGGTTCGCCGATGCTCAAACTGCGCGTCCCGCTCATCCTCGATCCGCCCGACGAGGCGTGGTTCGACATCGGGCTGATGCACAAGGACATCCGCCTCGTCCGTCAAGCCGGCGCCGAAATCGGGACGCCACTCCCGTCCGCCGCGGTCGCCGACGAGATGCTCAGCAGGGCGGAGGACCTCGGCTACACCCACCGCGACATCGCCGCCTTGCACGAGGTCCTCGGGCGCCTGTCGAATGACGCCGCCGCGGTCACATCCTGATCAGTCCCAGGTGAGACCTCCGATCAAGGTGAAGAAGGAACCGGCCGCACTCCACACTCGATGGAGCGCGGCCGGCGACGTTGTCGCACCTCCGCACCGCCCGGGCTCCCGTTCTGGTGCGCGGTTCGATTGACGGCGCCGGTCAGCAGGCTAGGGAAACGCCGGCGTCAGTGGAGGTGTCGGCATGATGGTTCGCGAGGAGAGGTTCGTTGCGGGGGATGCGACTTTTCTCCTTTGTTTGGCAGTTAGCGTGGCCTAACGTGAGTTACGGAGAACCCGGCCAAACGGTTCGCAACCGGCCGGGCATGTACACCCCGATTACGGGGTGTGATCGCCGGGCATGCCGGTCGGAGAAGTGAGAGGGATCGCCGAGGCGCTGCTAACAGCCCGCCCGGTGACGGGACCGGGTCACCAGGGCAGGCTCGTACTGGTCCAGTGGGTGAGCCCCTGGAGGTCGGTCGCCTCCCGGACGTGCCGCGGGGGTGTTCGGAAGGTGGCGTAGGGCGAGAGCGTCAGCACTAGCCGGTGCTCTCGCCGGCACATCTCCTCAGCGTCGTCACGCGCCTCTGGGGGCATCGGGTGGCCGGCCATCACCTCGGAGATCCGCATCATCAGATCCGTCGCGTTATCCAGGCCGGGGTCGACTTCGACGGTGGCGTACACCGGCAGGTAGCTCAGCGGCCATTGCTCGTCGAGTACGCACAGCGACACCCTGGGGTTACGGGCGACTGCCTTCGCCTTGCCGCGGTCGCGCATCGTCGACACCAGGATGCGATCGTCTCCGTCCATGACGTAGTAGACGACCGACATCGACGGCCCGTCGTCCCGGCGCGGATAGCCGAAGACGGCGGTCCGGTGCTCGGCCACAAACTCGCGACGTCGCGCGCGCTCAGCGTCGTCCAGAGGTGGGGCATCAGGCTCATTGGCCATCGACTTCCATCCTACGCTGCGGCCGGCGGAGCATGAATGGGCCAGGTCGGCGATGATTGTCCTCGTGTCAGAGAAACCGACAGCCCGAAGCGTGAAGATCTCCGCCGACGAGCGCACCGGCTGGTCATCGGAGCGACCACGCGCAGGTGGCGGCCCGCCGCGCCCCGTCGATGTGTCAGTCCGTTGCCGCGTGCTGGCTCCATCGCATCGGCTGCGCTACTCGCCCGGGAGCCTTCTCATCATCGTCGGCGCCCAGGCGTCGGAGCCCGCACAGTTCGCCGAGCGAGTCGTCGAGGAGCGCGGGGCGACGCTCGCACCCAGTCGGGTACGAGCGCTGCTTGCCGGGAAGGTCGCGGAGAGCGAGATCGAGGAACGTTCGAGCGAGCTGCTCGCCGGCGCCGTTCTGAAGCGGCTGCAGGCTGGGCAGACCGTCGTTCTGCCGCTCGAGGGCTTCGACGCTCTAGAGCGCGAACGGTACGTGCGCCTCGCGCATGACCTTCGGCGCCCGCGACACCTGATCCTGCTGGAGGCTCCGCGCGAGAAGGTACGCGACGACGAGCGACCGGCCCTCGACGAGCTCCGGCGCTCGCTCGACGCGGCCGAACTGGGACGCGAGGGCTTCCAGACCGCACTACGTCTCGGCGGCCACGCACTCGCCGAACTCAAACGAATCGTCTTTCAGCCTCCGCCACGCGACGACTGATCTTCGTCGATTGCGGCCGTCTGTCTCTTGGTGCTCGCGCCGGGGTGGACCTGCAACGCTTTCGGTGTGGAGCAATCGATCGAAATCACCGGGCACATGATCCGCCTTGGCCAGCTGCTCAAGCTTGCCGGCGCTGCCTCGGGCGGAGCCGAGGCCAAGGCACTGATCGCCGGCGGTCACGTGACGGTCAACGGTGAGCCTGAGCTCAGGCGCGGCCGGCAGCTCCATCCAGGCGACGTGGTGCGCGTCGGCACTGACGATCTGCACATCGTTGCGCGCTAGCGTGCGGAGGCTGGTCGACCTTGCGGTAAGGGGTTGAGTCCGGTCCCGCGAGGGAGAAGGCGAGGAAGTAGACCCGGCCACCCACCAGCGTCACCGGGCTCCGCCGGACCCGGGTCTAGTCTGCGCCGCGTGAGCTCTGGCGAGGTGCCCTGCCCTGTGCTCGAGGCGGATGACCTCGATCAGGTAGCCGGGTTGCTGCAGGCTCAGCGGTTCTTCTGGCTGGACCTGCACAACCCAAAGCCCGATCAGCTCAGCCGGCTCGGCGAGCTCCTTCATCTGCATCCGCTGACGATCGAGGACGTGAGCACGTTCTCGGAGCGGCCTAAGCGCGAGCATTACGACGGGTACGTGAGCCTCGTCGTCTACGGCGTCGACGAGGAGGCGGCCTCGGGCGAGCGGCTGCTGCGCGAGGTGCACACGCTGATCTCGGGCGATTGGGTGGTGACGCTCCACCCGACTCCATTCTCGGTGCTGGACGCGCTGCGCGAGCGCGTGCGCCGGGAGTCGCTGAGCCGGGAGCAGCGGCTGATCTTCGAGATCCTCGACACGGTGCTGTCGAGCTACGGACCGGTGCTCGATCGTGTCGACGACGCGATCGACGAGATCGAACAGGACGTGATCGCGCAGCCGCGCGAGGAGAGCCTGCAGCGGATCTTCTCGCTCAAGCGGGACCTGATCGCGATGCGCAGGGTGGTGACGCCGATGCGCGACTTCTTCGCCCGCGATGCGGACGAGATCACGCACCTGCCGGGGATGCAGCCTGACGACTCGCTCTACTTCCGCGATCTGTACGACACCGTTGTCCGCACGTCGGACCTGATCGACTCCTACCGGGACCTACTGAGCGGCGCGACCGACATGTATCTGTCGACGGTGGCCAACCGCCAGGGGGAGATCGCCAAGCAGCTGACGATCATCGCCACGATCTTCCTGCCGCTGACGTTCCTGACCGGGTTCTTCGGCCAGAACTTCGCCTTTCTGACCGGGCACATCCAGAATGCGGCGTGGTCGTTCTTCGTGCTCGGTCTCGGTCTGCTGGTCGCCTCGATCATCGGATTCTGGTTCTTCTTCCGCCGCAAGGGCTGGCTGGGCTCGTGAGCGCGGCGTAGGCACTGCTGCCGCCCACGTGGCGATCGGCACGTACCCACATCCCGTCCGCTTTGACCGCCGGCTCCGCAAGGCCTGGAGGCGGAGGGCCGATACGACCCTCGGACAGTTATGGGTACGAGCCTGATCAGCATCAAGGACGTAGCCAGCGCCCAGTTCGAGTTTCGCCACGAGGACTGGGCCACCCGCTCCCGCTGGGCGCGGGAGCTGGCTCTTAGCATCAACGGTTACGAGGTCTCGCCCCGGCCTCGCGGGTACACCTGCCATAGGCCGCGGTGGGTGTGGGTGGAGGCCGACGCGGCCGGGCGGAAGGTGCCCTGGAGCGACTTCCGGCTGCTCGTCCCGACCGATGCGCTGACTCCGATCGCGCTGCACGTCGCCAACGGCCCCGGCTGAGCGGCTGACCGCTCGCAGGCAACGGCGCGTCGCGTGAATCGGGATGGTGTGGCCGGGGTGTATTTGTCGGCGTTGATCTGGACGTACTGGTTGTAAGCCGAGCCAGGGGGCACCCTCGTTGTCGCCCCTGTACCCCGGTGTTATTATCGAGCCGACGTCAAACTCGCGAACGGGGCAATGTCGAGGTTTCTGCCGGGGCCTTTGGCCGTTTTGCGCGAGCACAGGAAAGACAGTGATCCGCATGCACGCGTCCAAGCTGCGTCACGGTCGTGTCCGGTTGTCTTCGCGGTCACTAGAACCGCCGGCGAGGCGGCTTTCTCGCCTGGCGCGGAATCGCGGGTCACCGTGCACGGTTGAGTTCGCTCGGGGCGAGATGACGGACGCGATCCACACGACCATCCCATTTTCGGTCCTCGGCGCTCCGACGGTGGTCCATATCAGCAAGCTGCGGCCCGAGGCAATCGAGCGGTGCAACTTCGGTGACGTCGAATACGTTGTCCTCGAGCCGGCTCCAGATGGCACACGGGTACGTCCCGCTGACATCGAAGACCAGGTCAAGCACGAGCAGGAGGGCGGCCTCGGTCATATGACCTATTCGCTTGGCGAGTTTCTCGACGAGTTCACGAATGCGCCGAGTAACCCTGCGCCGACCTTCGACCGTCTCGCGCAGTTCAAGCGGGATTACGCAAAGCTCACTCCCGCAGAGCGCCAACTATTCCGGGTCGCGGCCAAGAAAATCGTCGCGCCGCTGAGTACCACGCCTCCGGGCGATCCGGGGGAGCCGCTGGTGCGAGAGATCAAGGACCATCCAGGTTTCTTCGAGGTGCGATTCGGCCGAGGCACGCGCGCGATATACACGTTTGGCCGAGCGGTTCGACCCGGTCAGGCTCACTTGATCTGGTGTCGAATCGGCACCAACGAGGCTCTCGATAAACCTCCGACGATCTGCCGCCCAACCGACTGATCCCGGCTTGCCCTGAACCCGTCCCCAGGCTGGTGGTCTCGCACCCAGGATCTTCAGACCTCTTGTCGAGCTGCGTCCCGTGGCGCAAGCTACCCCTATGAACAAGACATCCTTCATGGGCGACAAGCCCGTCAACCGCATCGGCTTCGGCGCGATGCAGCTCGCCGGCCCCGGCGTGTTCGGACCGCCGCGGGACCCGGACGCTGCCCGCGCCGTGCTGCGCCGCGCGATCGAACTCGGCGTCGACCACGTCGACACCGCCCAGTACTACGGCCCGGACGTCGTCAACGACCTGATCCGTGAGTCGCTGCATCCCTATCCGGAGAATCTGAAGCTCGTGACCAAGGTCGGCGGCCGACGCGACGACAAGGGCGGCTGGCTCCCCGCCCAGACTCCCGCCGAGCTGCGCGATGGCGTCGAGGACAACCTCCGGTCCCTCCGCGTGGAGCGGATGGATCTCGTGAACCTCCGGCTGATGACCTCCGACACGTCCGGCGACGTGCTTGCCGAGCAGCTCGGCACGCTCGAGGATCTGCGCACCGAAGGCAAGCTCGACCTCATCGGCATCAGCGAGGCCGGCACCGGTGACGTTCGGCGCGCGCTCGAGCTGGTCGATATCGCCGAGGTCCAGAACGCGTACAGCGTCGTCAACCGCTCCGGCGAGGACGTGCTCGAGCTGTGCATCGAGCGGGACATCGCGTTCGTGCCGTACTTCCCGCTGGGTTCGGCGTTCAGCGGCGGTCCTAAGCAGCTGGCGCAGGATCCGGCGATCGCAGGCGTCGCGGAACGGCGCGGGATCACCGCGACACAGGTCGCGCTCGCGTGGCTGCTCGACCGCTACGAGCGGATGCTGCTGATTCCGGGGACGAGCTCGGTGGCGCACCTCGAGGAGAACATGGCCGCCGCGGACGTCGAACTCGACGAGGAGGACCTCGCCGAGCTCGAGAACGCCACCCAGGTCGGCGATCCCCTGAGCGCCGCCCACGAGTAACCCGCGCGAGACCCGCCTCCGGGGCACCGGCCTCGGGGGCGGCGCAAGGGGCGCGGGCGTCAGATACTCGCGAGCGCCGCGCGAGTGGCGTCGTCGACGGGCGCGTAGACGGCCAAGCGCAGCTCCGGCTGACCCGTCGGCACCGTTTGCGCGTGATAGAGCCGCAGCGTGCCGAGCCGCGGATGCTGCATCACCTTGGTGCCGCGCTGAGCCTCGATCACCTCGTGCTCGTCCCACCAGTCGCGGAACTGCGCGCTGCGCTCGCGAATCTGCGCCACGAACTCTTCGTACTCCCGCTCGCCCGCGTGGCGCGCGTACTCGGCACGGAATCGCGCGAGCGTGTTGCGGGCGGTTCCCTCCCGCTGTGCGGTCATTCCGCCTTCGCCGGGATCGACCATCAGCCACCAAAGCAGATACCGCCTGTCCGCATCGAGATGGTCCGGCGACCCGAGCACGACCGAGGCAGCACGGTTCCAGGCGAGGATCCTGGTCATCGGCCCGAGCAGGTAGGCCGGGTTCGGGTGCAACGAGTCGACCAACGCGATCAACTGGTCGATGTCGCCGTCGAGTTGCTCGGGATCTGCGCCCGCGACGTCATCGGCAAGCGGGAGCTCCGCCCGCGCGAGCGCGAACAACGTCCTGCGCTCCGCCGTGTCGAGGCGCAGCGCGCTGGCGAGCGCGTCGAGCACCTCCGGCGACGGGTTGATGTCACGCCCCTGCTCGAGCCACGTGTACCAGGACACGCCCACGCCTGCCAACGCGGCGACCTCTTCGCGCCTCAGCCCAGGCGTCCGGCGGCGGCCGCCATTCTCCGGGAGTCCGACGTCCGCCGGCGACAGTCGCGCCCGGCGCGAGCGCAGGAACGCCCGCAGCTCATCTCGTCGGGAAGGTGAGGACAGGACGGCCATCGTGCGACGCAGACCACTCTAGCCGCCAGGCAGTGAGCTTTCGTGGGAGCGTCGGTCAGTGACTCGTGATCCTGATCGCGGCGTGTGTCAGAAGCGAGCGGACGACCTGCTGGTGGCGGGGCGTGATCGCGGCCCATAGCGCACGGGCAACCGGGTTGGTCTGCTGGAGGAACGTCGCGAACAGCAGACCGCCGGGTTCGCTTCGGAACAGCAACTGGCCGCGGAGCCCGAGCCAGGAATCCGCTGCGAGCAGAATGAAGCCCGGGTCACTGTGCTCGATCTTCCACCCGACCACGCGGCCCTCGGACCACGGCGGCGCGAGCCTCAGGCCGAGGGCGCTCCACCCCAACCAGAGTTTCCCGCGCACCTTCGGCGGAGCGTCTTGAACGACCGCACGAACCCACTGTTCCGCGTCGTGCTCGCCTTCGACGGTGACAGCGAAGGCGTCTTCGTAATCGACCCGGGACAGGGTGCTGAGCGCCCGCGCGTCGTCCGGCATCGAAATCTGGCTCACGGCGTGTTCGTGTGTCGTAGCGCGAGGCTGTCGTGTCGCGGTCATCGGCATCCTCTCCATATATACAGGACTGTATGTATGGAGGCTAGGCATCATCGAGGGCCATGTCAACCCCGCTGCCGATCCGGTAATCACGATGGCTCCTCCCACGAGGACCCCGCGCGCCGCCTGGATCGAGGCCGGATTGCGCGCGCTGGCCGCGGGCGGTGGACCCGACGCGGTGCGCGTCGAGACGCTGGCGAAGTCCCTCGGGGTCACCCGCGGGGG
The DNA here is from genome assembly GCA_963701945.1 of uncultured Solirubrobacterales bacterium. Classification (GTDB taxonomy): domain Bacteria; phylum Actinomycetota; class Thermoleophilia; order Solirubrobacterales; family Solirubrobacteraceae; genus Palsa-465. Next base: position 83,069 of record CAVPBV010000016.1, read on the forward strand.
CTTCTACGGCCAGTTCAAGGACCGTGGCGCCTTGCTCGAGGCGATGCTTGACGCGTGGGAGCGATCCGCGATCGACGAGGTCCTGGAGCAGGTCGAGCGCCGGGGCGGCGACGCACGTGCGAAGGTGCGGCGAGCGGGTGCGCTCACGTTCAGCCAGGAGTTGTTGCCCATCGATCTAGCGATCCGCGATTGGGCTCGGCACGACCCCAACGTCGCTTCGCGCCTGCGGCGGGTGGACAACCGGCGGATGGAATATCTGAGGCAGCTGTTCGGATCCTTCTGCGCCGACGAGGAGGAGATCGAAGGCCGCGCGGTGCTTGCGTTCTCGCTCGCCATCGGCTTCCACTTCATCGCCGCCGACCACGGATCACGTAACCACCGCGAGGCGCTCGAGCTCGCCGTCCGCCGGCTGCTTACCTGAGCTCGCCGCGCTCGGAGCCTGGACCGCGTTCTACGGGTTGCGGGCCAAGCGGCGAGGCGAGGCACGTGCGGCCTCGGAGTAACGGACACTCATGGTGACGCGCGCCAAACCCGTCTCGCAGATATCCATGAGTGGTGAGTATTGTTCTCGTGTGGCGAACGCGAGCATCCTTGAACGGACGGAGGGGTTGGCGAGGCTGGCGGTGCGGTTGGGCGCGAATGTCGCAGCCGGACAGGATGTGGTCGTGTTGGCCTGCGACGTCGAGTATGCGAGCGTGGCGCGCGCAGTTGCCGATGCGGCGTACGAGGCCGGCGCGCGCAGCCCGGACTCCTCGACGACGTCGATCCGGCCCGCGCCGGACGAGACCACATGCCGCTGACAGGGCCTCTGCACGCCATGGCGGGAGGCGGCGAGGTCAACTGGACGTTCGTTCCGGTGCCCTCGCGTGGCGCCGCGCAGCGGATCCTGGGGACCGATGACGTGGATGCGCTATGGGACGTCCTGGCGCCGATCCTCCGTTTGGACGCGGACGATCCCGAGGAGGCATGGCGAGGTCACATCGCCCGGTTGCGCGAGCGCGCCGCCGTGCTCGAGCGTAATGAGTTCACGGCGCTGCGGTTTCACGGCGGCGGTACAGATCTCACCATCGGCCTGATGCACGGTGCGCAGTGGCTCGCCGGCGGTCTCACTACCAACTGGGGTCGTGAGATGATCGTCAACATGCCGACCGAGGAAGTCTTCACAACGCCCGACAACCGAAATGCCGACGGCATCGTCCTCGCGACACGCACGTTTCAGCTGATCGGCGGCGTGTCCGTCGATGGTCTGCGGCTGCGGTTCGAGCGCGGGCGGGTCGTCGACGTGGACGCCGATTCCAACGCTGACGCCGTGCGTTCGTATCTCGCCGCCGACGATGGCGCCATCCGACTCGGGGAGGTCGCGCTGGTCGACAGTTCCTCGCCCGTCGGCCGCACCGGTCTCGTGTTCAACGACATCCTGCTAGACGAGAACGCAACCTGCCACATTGCGCTCGGCAACGCATACCCATTTACGGTGCCGGACTTACCCGACGATCCCGCCGAACGCGCAGATCGTGGTTTTAACGTCTCGAGCGTCCACCAGGACATCATGATCGGAGGGCCGCAGGTCGACGTCGACGGCATAGACCACGCGGGGAACGCCACGCCGATCCTGCGCGACGACACGTGGGTCCTCGACTCGCCGCACGAGTAGGCGACGACCGTTGTAGGTTCCCTCCACGTCGGGCCAAGCTGAACGCCGACACTGACATGTGACGAACCCGTCGCCGCAGCGTAGTGTCAGCGTCGTGCGAAAGCTCACGCTTGTCCTGTTGCTCGCGGTTGTATTCGGCGTCGCTGATGCGGCGCCGGTGGGCGCCGCATCGCCGGCGCAGGTCGCGCATGCGAACCAGCAGGCCGCAGTTACCGCGGCGGGGCAAATGCTGGGTGAGTTGGTACTGCCGGCGGGCGCGACCCAGGTACCGACCGAGCCGGTCGGCGACGCCTACCAACTGGCGCACCCCGATGAGGCCTCGACGTGGAGGCCGTGGAGTTGACCGGCGGAGGCACCGGCGTTCGTGCCGATGCGTCGGTCCGCTACTCGGCGCCCCGTCTTCCCGACCAGCGGATACCGCCAAGGGCGCGGCTGCTCGAGATCACAAGAGCCGGGATGGGCGAGTCGCTGCCGTCACTCACGGTGACCAACCACTCGAAGGTGCGCCGCGTCGCCGGGCTCATCGACAGCCTGCCGTTCGCCGCGCTTCGGGGGGTCGCGATCGCGTGCCCGCTCATCCTCCCGGCCCCGATCGTCACCTTCACCTTCCGCGCCGCGCTGGACGGCCCTGTGCTGGCCACGGTGACCGAACCGTCCGACACGCCGACCGATGCCGACCCCTGTTTCACCGCCATTCTGAGAATCCGCGGGCATCTCGAGCCCGCCCTGCTCGACGGCGGCAGGCTGCTGCACCGGGCCGGCGCGATCCTCGGGGTGAAGCTCTCCTCTAGAGGGTCGGCGCTGCCGGTGACCCACTCGCGCCGGCGAGGTTGCTCAGGTCCATCACCGCGCTCGCCGGTGGTGTCGCCGGCGGTGACTGCGGCCCATAATCGCTGTAGTCACCGATGATCGTCTCTTGCATGTTGGCCCCGTTGGGGAGGTCCAGATCGATCGACATCACGACCCTGCGAATGAGGTGGTGGCCGTCGACCCACACGTCGATCGGAAACTCACCGCTTGGCAGGGACTGTGAGAGCAGGGACAGAGCCTGGCCGGCGGCCGCCCGCTCCGAGGCGGGTAGGTTGTCGGCCAACCGGTCGACACTCATGTTCAGTCGATAGTGCGTCGTCTGGAAGCCGTCCACCTGCTGCTCGCCGAGGGTCGCGAAGCTGCCCGACGCCGATCGGAGCATCTCGAGGGCCTGGGTCGGGTCGCTCGTGCTCGGACCATCGGTCAGCGACGACAGTCCCGGGATCCCCGAGAGCTTGGCGAGATCGAGCTTGAGCCAAGGCCGGGACGCCCCCAGCGAGGCGGTCAGAGACGAGGGGAGCTTCACGTACGCGGTGGCCCCGTCCAAGACCATGTTCAGGCGCATCGTCGAGCTCCCGAGTTGCTGGATCACCTGCGGGTCGTCGCCGAGATCCATCGCCAACGACATGGCGATGGCGTGGTCGCGGAGGTCGACGACGCCGTTCCCGGTGGCGGTGACCGGGGCGTCAAGCGCGGATGAGGTGGTCTGCATCCACATGTGCACGCGGTAGCCGGGCGTGCTCGACGATAGCGTCGCGGCCTGCGCGACCGGACTGCCAAGCTGTGTGCCGCCGGAGCCGAGCAGCAGGAACGCGAGTCCCGCCACCACGGCGACGAGTCCGATCCCGGCGGCAGTGAGCAACCTCGGGCGCGGGCGCCCGGACCGCGATGGCGAGCCCTGCGAGCCCGACGGCGGCTTCGACGGCGGCGGCGACCCTGGCGACGGCGGCTCGACGAGCGGCTGTCCGGCGAATCCGGGAGGAGGCACAGATGTCCCCACGGGCGACGGATCGGCAGCCAGTCGAGCGAGCCTGAGCCGCGGCTCCCTCCGTCTGGACGTTCTTACGACGCCGCGCGGATCAGCCGCTCATGCCGCCGTCGATCGAGAACGTGTGCGAGGTGACCATCGCGCTCTCGTCGCTCGCCAGGTACAGCATGCCCTGCGCGATCTCCTCGACCGTCGTGTGGCGCCCGAGCGGGATCATCCCGTCGAACGCCTTGGCGGCCTCTTCCTGCGGCAGATGCGTCGCGCGCATCTCGATGTCGTCCTGGAACGGGGTCGAGGTCGGCCCAGGGTGCATCGTGTTGACACGGATGCGTCGCGGCGCGAGCTCCTTGGCAGCGGTGCGCATCAGACCGACCTGACCATGCTTGGCGGCGATGTAACCGGACACTCCAGGCGCTCCGATCAGGCCGACGACACTCGAGGTGATGATGATGCTCCCGCCGTCGGGGACGTGCGGGATCGTGTGCTTGAGCACGTGAAACCCGCCGAGAATGTGAACCGCGATCGTGCGCGAGAACACATCGGATGGATAGTCGACGATCGGCTGGACCGCGCCGCTGATCCCGGCGTTGCTGACCACTACGTCGAAGCGCTCGAACCGGCCGACCCCTTCGGCGACGGCCGCACGGACCGCGTCCTCGTCGGTCACGTCGGCGACCGAGGACAGCGCGTTGTCCTCGCCCAACTCGGACACCGCCGCCGCCAGCCGGGAATCATCGATGCCGACGAGGTGAACCCTCGCCCCTTCGGACACGAACAGCCGTGCCGTCGCGAGTCCGATCCCGCTCTCGCCCCCGGTGATGAGGGCGACCTTGTCCTGGAGTCGAGCCATGTCGCGGCCGAGCCTGACAGCTTCCGCCAACCGCGTCAAACGCGCCTCAGCCGATCGTCACCTGTACCCGCGTCGTACTGCGGCCGCGGCGCAGCGCAAGGACATAGTGGCCGGGCTCGATCGTGCGCCGGGCGCTGAGCTCCACGCGTGAGTTGTTTCCACGTCCGGTCGCATAAACGACGGAGGAGCGCGACAGCGTGGCGGTCACATCGGAGCCGCTCGGGAACACGACCGGCGCCGTGACGAGCTTGGTCGTGCACTGCTCGGTGCTCACGCGCCGGTTATGGCCGTCGACTGCGACCGTCTTGGTCGTCGGCTTGCAGGTCACAAGCTCGTTCTTGGTGGTGGTTCCACTCGACCCCGACTCGGACGTGCCGGTGCCGGCGGTGCCGGCAGTGCCGGCCGGGCTCGGCGTGGACGTGGCCGTGCCTGACAGCGGTGCGGTGAGGACCCCGACGGGCGAGTTGCCGCCGATCGGCGCAGTCGACCCGTTCGCGTACGGGATGTTCAGAGTCGCCGTGCGCGTTCCGCCGCCGGCCGTCTGGGGAGCGAACCGAACGCCGACCGTGCAGCTCTGCGCGGTCGTCAAGCTTTGGGTCGAGCACTGGTCGGCGACGACGATGAAGTCGGCCGCGTTCGCGCCGGTCACCGACAGCTGTCCCAAGGACACCGGGATGTCTCCCGCGGAGTTGATCGTGACGGTCTGTACGGCACCAATCGTGCTCTCCAGCTGGCTCGGGAAGGAGACCGCGGCTGGGGTCGCGACCGGCGGCGCCGGCGTGCCGAAGTCCGCCTTGAACGAGAAGGCTTCGTAGGTGAGCGGCGGGAACCACGCCTGTCCGGCGTAGCCGTCGTTCACTGGCCCGGGGTAGCAGGCCCCGCTCCCCGCGCCCGAGTTGTCGGTGGACCACCACGTGTTTGCCGTCGGCGTAGCCGAGATGAGCCCGAGCACGTAGGCGTTGCCCGGCGTCACGGGCTGATCGATCGTGAACGTCTGGAGGGCAAACGTCGTCTGAGAGCCCGTGCTGTCGACGGTGGCGGGGGCGGTCCACAGCGGCGGCCCGACGGGTCCCGCGCTGTTGGCGTTATACAGGGCGAGCGTCACCGCCTGGGGGTTGTCGGACGCCAGATTCGCCGCGAACGTCGTCAGATACCCGGCGGGCGCGACGAACTCCGCACCGAGTTGGTTCGGGCTGTTCGGAGTCCCGGACAGCTCGGCGCGTCCGTTGATCGTGCATCCGGCCGTATCGATCACGCTGTCGGCCCACGCTGAGGTGGGTCCGAGGCACAGCCAGCCGGCGGCGATGACCACGGCGGCCAGCGACGCGCGGCGGGCGGGCCACCCGTGCCCCAGCTTCGATGCAAATCTGATCACGCTGCTCATATCTCGCTCCTGTCAGAGGGTGCGAGGCATCGTGCCGACTGCGCGGCGCTCGCACATCGAGCAAACGCACATTTATTCGCGCGTGTCTTTAGATGGAGCGGACTGACGTTTAGACGCGCCGGTCTGTCAATGTGTGCGCGATGGCGGTGGTGGACGTGCCCAGCCCAAGGCGGCCCCCGGCCGCGAGCATCGACGCGGGTCGCCAGGCGCTCGCCGACCTGCTCGGCGCCGACCGTGTCGGCACCGGGGACGACGTGCTCGCCCAGCACGGGCACGACGAGTCGTTCCACCCCGAGGCGCGTCCCGACATGGTGGTGTGGCCGCGGAGCATCGACGAGGCGGCAGGTATCGTCCGCATCGCCGCCGCGCACCACCTGCCGGTCGTGCCGTTTGGCGCCGGCACCTCGCTCGAGGGACATGTCGCGGCGCTCGCCGGCGGGATCAGCGTCGACATGCGGGAGATGAACGCGATCGGCAAGCCGTCGATCGAGGATCTCGACGTGACCGTGCAAGCGGGCGCGACCCGCCGCGCGCTCGACGCGCGACTGCGTCCCGAGGGAGTTTTCTTCGCCGTCGATCCGGGCGCCGACGCGACGATCGGCGGAATGGTCGCGACCGGAGCGTCGGGGACGATGACCGTGCGCTATGGGGCGATGCGCGAGAACGTGCTCGCGCTGACGATCGTGAACGGCCGCGGCGAGGTAGTGCACACCCACTCGCGAGCGCGCAAGTCCTCGGCGGGTTATGACCTGACACGGCTGATGATCGGCTCCGAGGGCACGCTCGGGTTGATCTGCGAGGCCACGCTGCGGCTCCATCCGATCCCGCCGGCCACCGCGGCGGCGGCGTGCACGTTCCCGACCGTCCGCGACGCCGTGCAGTGCGTGACGCAGATTGCGCAGTACGGGATTCCCGTGGCCCGGATCGAACTCGCCGACGAGTTGCAGATCGAGGCGATCAACCGCCATGACGACATGTCGTTCGCGGTGGCGCCGACACTGTTCCTCGAGTTTCACGGCGCGTCCGAGGAGGACGTCGCCGCGCAGGCGCGCGAGACCGCCGAGATCGCCGCCGAGCACGGCGGGAGTGGATTCGCCTGGGCCTCTGACGAGCGCGAACGCCGCCGCCTGTGGCACGCGCGCCATCGTGCCTATGACGCGACGCGGGCCCTCGTCCCGGGAAAGGCGGGCCTGACGACCGACGTGTGCGTGCCGATCTCGGCGCTCGCCGACTGCATCGCGGCGGCGCAGGCCGACATCGCGGCGCTCGGCCTCACCGCGCCGATCGTCGGGCACGTCGGCGACGGCAATTTCCACACCTGCGTGCTCGTGGACCCCGACGACCCAGATGATGTGGCCCGTGCCGAGGAGTTCCACAACCGACTGGTCGAGCGGGCCATCGCGCACGACGGCACATGCACCGGCGAGCACGGCGTTGGCTACGGCAAGTCGCGGTTCCTCGTCTCCGAGCATGGGGCCGAGGCGGTGGAGATGATGCGCGCGATCAAACGGGCGCTCGACCCGGACGGGATCTTCAATCCGGGCAAGGTCGCGGCGTGACCGACGACCTGCTGGCCGCGCTGGGGCGCTACGACTCGCCGACGCTGGCGAACGCGATCGAGACGTTCGACATGCAGTCGCGCGACATCGGGTTCGCCGACAACAGCATCAAGTGCATGTTCCCCGAGTTGGGGCGGATGGTCGGGTACGCGGCCACGGCGACGATCGTCGCGCGCGGGGCTCCCGATCCCGGCTGGGCCGGCGCCGGCAACAACGCGCTGTACGACTACGTGCGCACGATCCCGGCGCCGCGCGTGGTCGTGGTCAAAGACCTCGACGTCCCGCCAGCGCACGGGTCGCTATGGGGCGAGGTCCACGCGACGATCTTCGGAGCGCTCGGTTGCGTCGGCTGCGTCACCGACGGCTCGGTGCGCGACTTCGACGAGGTCCGCGCGATGGGCTTTCACTTCTTCGCCGCCGGTCCGTCGGTCTCGCACGCGTACGTGCGCGTGGAGGCGATTGGCGAGACGGTCGAGATCGGGGGCCTGAGCATCGCCCCCGGTGATCTGCTCCACGCCGACCAGCACGGAGTGCTGAAGATCCCGCCGGAGATCGCCGCCGACCTACCCGCCGCGGCCGACCGGGTGATCGAGACCGAACAGGCGTTGCTCAGTTGGGTCCGCTCCGGCGAGTTCGATCCCGATCGCCTCGGCGAGATGCGCGCCCGCCACTGAGCCTCGCCCACGCTGGGCACTGAGCCACACCGGCGCCGCCACTGAGCCTCACCCGCGCCCGCCGGTGAGCAGCTCGTTTACTCGAGCTTGTCGGGCGTCACCCCGGCGTCGAGCATCGCGGCGTAAAGATTTGACGCGGCGGACGACAGGCTCGCGTCGCCGAGGCTGCGACGTTCGAGCAGGATCGCGAAGTACTCGCGAATGCAAGTCAGCACCGCCTGGGCTTCCTCGGGGGTGAACTCTGCTCTCACCACGCGAGAAGCCATGCCGTGGAGACTAGACGGAGTCATCGTCTATCGGCGGTTCCGCGTACTCAAGTGGCCGGTGATCGTGCCGATAACCCGGTGTAACAAACTTCCGCGCGGGCGCGACCTGCGCACTCCAACCACCGCCGCTATGGAGGGCCCGCCGCAATGAGCGCCACCGACCAGCTGAACGATTCCCGCGTCGACGGGAACAACAACGAGCCCCGCCTCGTTCTCGACCTTGACCTGATCGAGGCCCAGGCGCTGCGCGCCTGGCTGCTCGAGACCGAGCTCAACGGCGCCAGTGCCGCCGACACCCCGGTGGTCAACACGGCGCTGGCGAAGCTCGCTCGTGCGGTCGACACCGCGCAGGCGACCGTGAACATCCGCCGCGAGTTCCAGACGGCGGGCGTCAACCTGGCGCACTGGTCCGACGAGCAGGTGCTCGAGCTCGGCCGCCGCATCGCCGAGGCTGTCCGCCCGGTCCTCCACGGCTAAGGCTCCGCCTCGACCCGGCTCGAGGCCGAGTAGATATCTATGTCCAGCTCGCGCACGCCGACGCGTCGAAACTCGATTGTCGCCGTGGCCGTCGCCGAGGTTGCCGTGATCGCGGTGGTGGCGGTCATTGGCGGCGGCGCGTGGCTGCTGGGAATGGTGATCGGCGCGATTCTCGGGGCCGTGGCCACGCTCACCGTCGTGAGCCGTTCCGATGAGGTCCGGCCCACCAGCGAGGCGGCGGCGCCGGCTCCGGACGGCGTCGATGCCGTCACCGGACTGCCGACGCACGACAGGCTGGTCGCGGACCTGCAGGACGCGATCGACGCGGGCGACGATCGCGTTCTGACGCTGTACCTGTTCGCGCTCGACGGGTTCAAGGACTACAACGACGCCTACGGCGACGCGTGCGGCGACGCGCTGCTCGAATGGCTGGCCCGGAAGCTGCGCGACGCCGTCGGCTCCTACGGGAGCGTCTACCGGATGCGCGGTGGCAGCTTCGCGCTCCTCGCGGTCGGCTCCGAGCGCTTCACCAGCGCCCTGTGCGCGTCTGCGGCGAGCGCGCTCGGTGAGAACGGAGACGGCTTCCAGATCTACTGCGACGTCGGCCAGGCGGCGCTTCCGGCCGAGGCCCCGTCGCCGCGGGCGGCGCTAGAGCTGGCCGCTCGCCGAGCGAGCAAGCACGGGTCAGAGCGCCACGTGAAGTCCGGCCGCCGCGCGCCGGCCGACGCGAACGAGGCGCTGCGGCTGGTCCGCCCGCGCCGCGACGTCGCCACGCTCGCCACCGGAATCGCCCGCAGGCTCGGGGTCCCGGCCGGCGAGATCGAGAACGTCGAGACGGCGATGCACCTATGCGACATCGGCAACGTCGCGGTCCCGGCCGCCGTGCTCGGATATCCCGGGAAGATCAACGGACCCGAGTGGCAGTTCATCCTCTTGCACACGCTCGTGGGCGAGCGGCTTCTCGCGGGGCCGCTGGGCATGGAGGCCGTCGCCGGCCTCGTGCGCTACAGCCACGAGCGCTGGGACGGGTCGGGCTATCCGCACGGCCTCGCCGGCGACGCGATCCCGCTGGGTTCGCGGATCATCTTCGTCTGCAGCGCTTTCCAGGACATGACCTCTGATCGCCCGCACAGGGCGGCGCTGGATCCGGCGGATGCCCTCGTCCAGCTCGAGCGTGGCGCCGGGTCGCAGTTCGATCCCAAGGTCGTCGAGGCCTTCTGCGACGAGTTCGCGGCCGAGGCCGAGGCCGAGACCGAGCCCGAGTCTGAGGCCGAGCCCAAGCTCGGCGCGGTCGCCGAGGCGTAGGCCGCCCGCCCTCAGCGCAAGGGCCAGGTCCTCGCGCGTCCCGACCCGGCGCCGGCAGCCCACCTAACGGTCCCGGCAAGCCGGCGGCGGCTGTGGCGAGCCGCCCCCGAATGCCGGGCACGAAGGGGGCTTCGCGCCTGTGACTCTAGGGACGCCGTCGATTCCGATTCCTTCCCGAGGCTTCGGTTAGGATTGCGCGCCTCGCGTCCCTGCCGTTCGAAACAACACAGTCTGCGTGCCACTCGCCGGGCCAGCGTTCGAGATACGAGAAAGCGTCGATCGCGACGGTGCACTGCGCGTCGCTCTGATCGGAGAGCTTGACATCGCAGTCGCCGATGCCGTCGAGCAACGGCTCCGCCAGCACCGGGAGGATGGCCGTCTGGTGCGGCTCGACCTCTCCCAACTCGATTTCATCGACAGCTCCGGGGTCCAGACGGTCGTGCTGGGCCTCAAGCAGGCGCGGCGGAGCGGCCAGGAGCTCGAGGTCGACCCGCGCGTTAGCTCCTCGGTTCACCGGCTGATCGACATGATGGGGATCGGTCGGCAGCTCTGGCCCGCCGACTGACTGCACGCGCGTTTGCAAACGGCGCGGACCCGGAGGGATCGTCCCGGATCCGCCGAACACGCCACATACCCGTGAGACGCGCAGAGGAGTTATGGATGAGCGACTTCGAGAGATCCGGAGACAGAGCCGGCGTGACCTACGACGAGCCGGCCAGGCGCCGCACGCCAGGCACGTTCTTCGCCGACCTGGGGGACCGGCTCGCTCGAGGCTTTAACAGCTTCGACCGGCCCCAGCCCGACGAGGGGGAATGGGAGGACTACGAGGAGCTTGACCAGCCGACCCAGGCGGTCGACTCGATTCCGCCGTCCGAGCCCTCGCGCCGGCGGTTCCAGACCGTGTTGCACGGCTATGACCGTGACGCCGTCGACGACTACATCGACGGACTCGAGCACGAGATCGGCCAGATGGCTGCGAAGCTGTCGGCCCAGCGTTCGGCCCCCGCGCCTGCGCCCGCGCCGTCGGTCGAGGACGAGATCGCGCGCGTGGGTCAGGAGACGAGCGCGATCTTGCGAGTCGCCCACGAGCAGGCGGCCGAGATCACGCGCCGCGCGCGTGCAGAGGCGGAGCGGTGCGTCGCCGACGCCGCGTCCAACGCGGTTGCGATGACCGACGACGCCAAGCGCAAGCTGCGCCAACTGGACTCCGAGACCGACGCCGTGTGGACGGAGCGGATCCGGCTGATCGAGGACGTTCGGAACGTCGCGACCTCGCTGTTCTCGCTGGCCGAGGACGCGTGCGACCGGTTCCCCGAGGAGGGGGACCGGGGAGGCGCGACGGCATCGGCGAGCGCGACCCAGGCCGCGCCGCAGGCCACACCGGCGGCGCAGCCAAACGGCGCGTCGGCGCCCGACGCCAGAAGCGCTGCTCCCGCTCCGGCCCCGGCTCAGGGTCCGGCCCCGGCAACCCCGGCCGCGTCGTCGGCCCAGCGCCCCGCGACAGTTCCGCCGGCCGTGTCGTCGGCCCAGCGCCCCGCGACAGTTCCGCCGGCCGTGTCGTCGGCCCAGCGCCCCGCGACGGCCCCGCCGGCCGTGTCGTCGGCGCAGCGCCCCGCGACGGCCCCGCCGGCCGCCACACCGCCGCCGGTCGCGGCCCAGAACCACCGGCCGCCCGCCTCGCCCGACGAGTCGCGCTCCTAGCGGCGGCTCGGCTCGAACAGCTCCGCGCCGAGCTTGGCCTCCGGGTGCAGGCTCGGCGCCAGCCCCTCGCCAAGCGCGGCGTGAGCAAGCTCGCGGCCGAGCGCCGGTGCGTGCTTGAACAGGTTGTTGCCGGCGAGGATCACGAGCCCGCCGACCTCCCACACGGCAAAGCCGTCCGGGCTCCAGGGCAACTCGGTCACCCAGCAGTGGCGCACATCGATCGGTCGCGGATCCAGTCCGGGCAGCGCGCGCTCGACGTAGGCCGTGGTCCGCTCCGCGAGCGCCGCGAGGCCGCCGGCATCGATCACGCTTCCGTCGTCGTGTAGCGGCGTGTCATTCAGCCCGACGGCGTAGGCAGCGTTGCCGGGTAGTGGATCGCCGTAGGCGCCGACCTCACCGAAGCACGAGCTGGAGTCGAGCAGGCATGCCGCGTGGTGCGGCGCGTCGCCACGGACCGCGAACGTGAGGCGGACGTGCGCCGCCTGGCGCATCGGCAACGGGAGCCCCGCGCCTCGCGCAAGCGCGGCGGTGCCGCGGCCGGCGCACACGACGACGCGGTCGTGCTCTGCGGTCGTCCCGCCGGCGCGGACCTCGACGGTGCCCGCCGGCGTCGGCCGGAGCGACAGGACCTCGTCGAAGATCAAACGCTCGCGCAGCGCTCCGATCAGCGCCTCGATGGCCGCGCGGGCGCGGATCACGCCGCCGTCCTCGTCGAACGCCGCGCGCTCGTCCGGTTGCGCGAGCATCGGCAGGCGCTCGGCGAGTTCGGCGTGGTCGATCTGACCCGCGCGCACGCCGGCGCCTCGCATCGCGTCGAGCCGGCGCAGCCCGGCGGGGCCGAGGGCCGCGACCCCGTCCCGCGAGAGCAACTCGCGCCCGAACTGCTCCTCCCACTCGCGCCAGGCGCGACGGGCCTCGCACGCGAACTCGACCAGGCGCCGATCGTCGTGGGCGTGGCGGAAGATGCGCGACTCGCCGCCGGACTGACCGTTGCCGGGTACACCGCGCTCGTAGACCGTCACGGTGGCGCCCCGCTCGCTCAGCGCGTGCGCGGTCGAGAGCCCGACGATTCCGGCCCCGATCACCCCAACGTCGGCGTCAGCGCTCACGCGGCATCACGGGCAGTCTGCACGATCCGCGGGTCCGAGGACACCCCCCCACCGAGGGGGTGGCTGTCCCGAACGCGCTTTTGAGCATCGGAGTCAATCGGGTAGGCTCGAATTAGATACGGACCACCGAAGGAGGGAAGGCGATGGCAGACCGGCAAAACGGCGCACAGTCGCCCGAGCAGCAGGTCCGGGCGCTGTACGAGGAGGCCGAGTCCAATACGGCCAAGGTGTTCGAGGCGCTGGTGAACAAGCCGAGCTTCGGCCGGCTGCTCGCGCTCAGCGCGGAGAACACGGCGGCGCTGACCCGGATGAGCTTCGACGGGGTCGATTTGCTGTGGCGGAACCTCCGGCTGGCGGGCCGGGCGGACATCGTGCGGCTCTCGAAGCAGCTGCACCGCACCGAGGACAAGCTCGAGCGCGTGCTGCAGGAGGTCGAGAAGTTGCGCGACGAGGTTGCGCGTGAGCGCAAGGCCGTCGAGCGCGATGGCGCTGGGTCGCGGTCGTGAGCGTTGTCGACCCGTTCGTGGGGCTCGTCGACCGGGCGGTGCGGTTCCCGGTCAACGCGCTCGAGTACACGAACATCCTGCTCACGACCGACGACGCGGTTGTCGGTGCCACGCCCCGAGAGGTCGTGTGGACGCACCGGCAGACGACGCTGTACCGCTACCGCTCGTCGAAGCGGCGCCACGCGGTCCCGCTGCTGCTCGTGTTCGCGCTGATCAACCGGCCCGAGATCTTCGATCTGCGCCCCGGATCGTCGCTCGTGGAGTATCTGATCGACGAGGGGTTCGACGTGTTCCTCGTCGACTGGGGACACCCGGACGAGGAGGACGCCGACATGGGGCTCGACGAGTACGTGTGCGACGAGCTCGATTGGGCGGTGCGCGAGACGCTGCGGGCGAGCGGCGCCGAGGACTTGTCGCTGATGGGCTGGTGTATCGGCGCGACGCTGTGCGCGATGTACTGCGGGCTCGACCGCGGGGATGGGCGAGCGCCGGTGAAGAATCTGGCCCTGCTGACGATGCCGATCGACGGACGCGCCTCGAACTACGCCAACTGGGTCGGGGACGAGGACTTCGACGTCGATGGCGTCAGCGAGCTGTGGGGCTCGGTGCCCGGCAGCGCGATCGATTTCGCCAACAAGATGATGAAGCCCGTCACGAACTACTGGACGACCTACCGCCGCCTGTGGGAGGGGGTTCAGGAGGGAAGCGCGCGTCGCGAGGCATATCAGTCGATGGCCAAGTGGGTGGCCGACAACCCCATGTTCCCCGGTCGCGCCTGGTCGCAGTGGATCCACCTGATGTACCGGGACGGCGGGCTGGTGCAAGGGACGGTCCGCCTGCGGGACAGGTCGGTCGACCTTCGCCGGATCGACCAGAGCGTGCTGGTGATCACGGCCGGCGCCGATCACATCGCGCCGCGTCCGGGGACGATGCCGTTCTTCGATCTGATCGCCAGCGAGGACGTCGAGCACTTCGAGCGTCCGGGCGGACACATCGGGCTGGTCGCCGGGTCAGCTGCGCGCAACGAGCTCTGGCCGGGCATCGCCGGGTGGCTCGCGCAGCGTTCGGACTGAAAACGACACCAACGAGGAGAGGGATTGATGAGCACTGAAACTGACACCGAGAGGGCCACATCGCCGGACGGAGTGGTTCCGACCACCGAGGCGTTCCCGGCCGGATATCGCCGGGCCCGGATGACCGGCCGGGTGGTGTTCGTGACCGGCGGGACACGCGGCATCGGCGCGGCGATCAGCCGCAGCTTCGCCGAGCAGGGCGCGGTGGTCGCCGCCGGCTACGGCCGTGACAAGGAGAACGCCGAGCAGCTGCTCAAGCAGCTCGAGGAGAACGACGTCACCGCGAGCATCCATCAGGGCAACGTCGGGTCGGCCGACGATTGCCGGCGGACGGTGAACGAGGTGATCGAGCGCCACGGCCGGCTCGACGTGCTCGTCAACAACGCCGGCATCACCAGCGATAAGAGCGTCGCGAAGATGGAGGACGAGGACTGGTACAAGGTGATCGCGGTCAACCTGTCGGGTGCGTTCTTCATGAGCCAGGCGGTGCTGCCGCACATGCTCGAGCGCGGGTCGGGACGGATCGTCAACATCTCCTCGATCATCGGCGAGACCGGCAACATCGGTCAGGCCAACTACGCCGCGTCGAAGTCGGGGCTGTTCGGGCTGACCAAGACGATGGCCCGCGAGGCATGCTTCCAGCTCGCGAAGGCCGGCAAGCTGTCCGAGGACTCGATTGGAGTCACCGTAAACACGGTGGCGCCCGGGTTCATCGCGACCGAGATGCTCGAGAGCGTCCCCGAGAAGGTGCTCGATCGCATCAAGGCCCAGATCCCCGTGGGCCGGTTCGGCCGGCCCGACGACGTCGCCCGCGTCGTCCACTTCCTCGCCTCGGACTACAGCTCGTTCATCACCGGGCAGGTCGTGAGCGTCAACGGCGGCCAGGATATGTAGAGCCGGCTTCGGCTGCTCGCCGACTCGGCGGCACGGCGCGCCTACGCACGCGGTCGCTTCGCGTACTGGATCGGGCGCGAATGCCGCCGACCCGGCGCCGCAGCCTCGCTCTCAGCGTTTCGCGGGGCGGGACCGGGCGCCGACCTGCAAAACGCGCGATTCGAGAGGATTGCGGCGGTGAGGAGCGCGCGGAGGAGGTAGAGAGCACGCTCGTGGGGGCCAGCGTCTGGCTCAACCACGACCTCGGTCGCCCCAGCCGACCGCGGGCCATGGCGACCTGCAAAAGCTGCCAAACGGGGCGGTTTCGTCTGGCCGTGGCAGAGCCCGCATGCCCCGCGTGCGCGCCCTGCCACAGTCGCGGTTCGTGACGCCGAATGTCAGCCTCTGCAGGTCGCTCCCCAGACCCGCGCGCGGTCGCGGCGCCGTCCGGATCCGGGACCTGCATCACTCGACAATGGAGCGGTTTCCGCCGGACCGTGGCGTGTCCCGCATGCCCCACATGACTGACACGGCACGGTCGTCGCCGCGGGTGGCGAGTGGCGCGTTAAGCAGGTAGCCCGGGGTTTTGGGCCGCTCCGCGGCGTCCTTGGGGCCGTTCCGCCGGGCGTCCTTGCCCGGCGGGGGTCGCGGACCCGCCGACCGGCATGGATGCCGGGCGGAACCGGCCCCACGGACGCCGGCGTAGCCGGCCCCAGAATCAACTGCCCGGTGGCGTCGACGCCGGCCCGGGGGCGGGGTGAACCGGGAGGATCAGCGGCGGGCGGGGCGTCTGGTTGAAATCGAAGTCGTTGGCGATGTTGCCGAGGATCGGGTTGTCCTCGCGGACGTCGGGCCGGGGGTCGGGGCGGCCGTCGGTGGCGGGGTCGAGCCGGGCGCTGTTGAGGAAGTCGTCCTCGATGAACTTGGTATAGGCGTCGAAGCTGAGGATCTGGTGGTCGATGTAGCCCTGCTTGGCGTAGGGGCTGATCACGATCCCCGGCACGCGCAGGCCGAAACCGGCGCGGTCGACGACCGGCGGCACGACGTGGTCGTAGAAGCCGCCCCAGTCATCCCAGGCGAGGAAGATCGCGGTGCTGTTCCAGTCCGGGCTGTTCATGATCGCGTTGACGAGACCGGTGACGTAGGTCTGGCCGGCGCTGACGAGCGCCGGCGGGTGCTCGGAGACCGTGCCATTGGGATCGATCCACGACACGGCCGGCAGGGTGCCGTTCTTGGCGGCGGTGAAGAAGTTCGTGAGCGACTGGATGTTGCCGAGCTGGTTGTCCTGGGTGACGTCGGTGAACGACGGCAGCGGGTTCCAGATGCCGGGCGTCTGTGGTCCCTGCTGCACGGGCGCGCAGGTCATCGAGGCGTCGTTCTCGCAGTCGGGCTCGGTGCCCTGGAACACGTAGTAGGCCCACGGCACATTCTGCTGGTGCAGTAGCCACGTGATGTCCGTCCACGCGTAGAGCAGCTGGCCGTTGTTGGGCGTCGAGAAGGTGTCCGCGGTCAGAGTCGAATCCGGGTTGGGGTTCTGGACGTCGCCGCGACACGACGAGGGGTCCAACGGGTTGGTGCAGAACGCCGACCACTCGGAGACCATGTACAGGTGGGACGGAAGGCTCCAGGAGTCGTTGGGCTCGAACATGTCGTCCTGGAGCACGTACTGCTCGGCATACGTCCAGTAGTTGGGGATGTCGCGGGCGTCGTGGTAGCCCATGACGTCGACACACGAGGGCAGGCTGGAGGTCATGTGGCTGGCCTCGGTGCACGGGCTGCAATTCGGGTCGCCGCTTTGGCAACTCATCCCCTGCTCGGCCTGGGCGACGAACCCGTCCATCCGTCCGTTGTCGATGTCGGCGACGGCGTTGTTGACCGAATGGGGGCCACCGTAGTTGACGTCGGAGGGATCGTGGAACGGGGCCACGCAGCCGCCGTTGACCGGATCGGGGACGCACACACCGGCCGGAATCCCGTCGGCCCCGGGGAACGTGCCGAAGTAGCTGTCGAACGAGCGGTTCTCCTGCATGATGATCACGACGTGCCGGATCTTGTGGATGCCCGGTGAGCGGCGCGATCTTGATCCTCAGCGTGGCCGAGGCCGCCGCGAGATTGTGAACCGAGGCGGGAACCATCGCGCGCCACTGCTCGGTGCGGCCGGTGGTGAAGGTGTGGGCCGCCGCGAAACTGCCGTTCCGCTTCAGGCGCGGCCGCGCGACCGTCTGCCAACGAGGGCCGACGCGGCGCTGGAGCGACACCACCTCGCCGGCGTTGCCGGGCTCGAGCTGGCCGCTGAACGTCTCTGCGTCGCCGGCGACGGCGAACGTCGCGGTGCTCGCCAACGTCACCGACGGGCGAACGTGCTGGGCGACGGTCCGGCTGTCGAGGCCGCGCGCGGTGACCATCCAGTAGCGGTTGGTCGCGACCGAGCCGGGCGGCATCACGAAGCTGTAGGTGCCGGCGGTGTTGGTGACCGCGCGCTCCACCGGGCTGAAGCCGCGCTGTGCCGGGAAGCGGCGCCACAGCACGACCGAGATACCGCACCGCCGGATGCCCTGATGAACCCCGACGAGCGACCCGAACACGGTCAGCTGGCGCCCGGCGGTCAGCGGGTTCGGCGCCGCGTAGATCGTCAGCCCCGTCGCGAGCGCGGTCCCGCGGGCTTTCGTCGAGTTCTTGCAGGTTGGGGCCGCCCCCGTTGACTGGCCACTCGATGTCTGTGCGAGCGTCACGGCGGCGCCCGCGAGGGCGAAGGCGAAGAACGTGACGAGCAGAAAGACTGAGCGACGCAGCGGCGAACCTCCCCAGGGGCGAGACCAGCTTTTTCGTCGTAACCCGTCTAGACCCTTCGAGTTGCGATCTCGCGTCTCCGATTAGATTCTCCTAATGGTGAGTGGCGCCGGCGAGATCCAACCCGTGCTGGCGCTGCGGGCGGCGCTCGACCGCTACCAGGAAGCTGGATCCCCGGCCGCGCTCGACGCGGCCTTCGCGGCGGCGGCCCGCGCGGTCGCCGAGCGCCGGGGCGACCGGGCGAAGGAGCCGCCCGACGTGACCGAGCTCGAGCGGCTGTTCGAGGAGGTGCCCGAGTACGAGGAGCTGGTGGACATCGCGGTCGAACAGACCGAGCGCTCCGTCGGCGCCGCGGGCGTCCGCCTGTGGGGGTGGTTCGGCCTCGAGACGACGCCGCCGACCTGGAACGAGGGGGAGCGCTCGCGCGCCCGGCTGCTGGTCGCGTGCGCGTGCGCGCCGCTCGACGAGCAGGTCGTGGGCTGGCTCGGGCCGCGGCTGCTGAAGCTCTCGGCGGACCGCTGGGCGGCGCTGCTGATGGCCGACCTACGGCAGGCCGACGAGGACCTGTGGCGACGGGTGCTGGCCGAGCGGTACGAGTCCGTGTGGCGCCGGTGCGCGCCGCGCGGCCGGTGGCGGACGCGCGAGCTCGCGAACCTGCTCTCAGGCGACGACGCGACGGCGGCGGCGATGCAGCGCCGGCTGGCCCGGTGGCTGGCCAACGGCGCCGCGGTCGAGCGGCTGCCGGGGGAGGTCGAGGCGGCGTTCGTGGAGACGAGGACCCCGGACCGGCTGGCGTAGCGCCGCGCTCAAACCAAGGTGTCGACCGCGACACCGAGGGCGCGAAGGACGACCCCATGGGGGGCTGGGAGCGGTGGCGCCGGCGCGCGAGAGTGGCGCCGTCAACCAACCGGGCGCGGTCACCGGCCGCCCCACAAGAGAGGAGGGTCGCCATGAGCCAACGGAAGTGGTGGCTCCGGCTTGTGCTTGCCAGCGGATGACGCTCGGGGCGCTCGCGCTCCAGGGCGTGCCTGCCGAGGCCGCGCCCATCGGCCCGACGACTGTGCTGGCGGGACTCAGCTCGCAGGGTTACCCGTCGTTCTTCGAGATCTCCGGCAACGGACGGACGCTGAAGCTGGGCGCGATCGCCATGAGCATGACGTGCACCTCAGGCGATCAGTTCGTGGTGCCGGACCGGGACGTCCGGATCCCGATCACGCACGGGGGCAAGATCCACGCGGCCTTCGCGCAGGCGCCGACCTCATTGTCGGGCGGCGGGTCGGTCGGTGGGACGGACGTGCTGAACGCAAGTCTCAATCCCGCGCACACGAGGCTGACCGGGACCTGGCGTCTGGAGCAGACGTACATCTCGCCGTCCGGCCAGACCGATCAGTGCGACACCGGGCTAGTCCAGTTCACCGACGTCGGCTAGGCGGCGGTTCCGCGCGCGGGGCGCCTCGCACAGATGGCCCGGATTCCGATGGAATCCGGGCCATCGTCGTGAGATGCTGCGCGTCGCCAGTGCCCGACCCGTACGAGACGCGAATGGTTTCGCCCCGCCATCTGAAGGAGCGGATCGAGGCCGAACGGACAGGTATCCCGTTCCTGTACTGGCTGGACGAAGCCGGCGAGCAGCACATCCTGATGCTCACCGCCGACCGCACGCGCGTCACGATCGGCCGTCGTGACCAGTCCGACGTCCCGCTCACGTGGGACGTGGAGGTCTCGCGCGCGCACGCGTTGCTCGAGCCGGTGGGCGGCGAGTGGACGCTGATCGACGACGGCCTTGCGCTCAACGGATCGTTCGTGAACGGCAGCCGGATCCGCGGCCGCCACCGCTTGGAGGACAAGGACCACATGTACTTCGGCCAGACCCGGGTTGTGTACCGGGAACCCGAGAGCGACCAGGGCAGTCAATCGACCGCCCGGGCGCTCGAATCACCGGCCGCGATTCCGTTGACCGAGACTCAGCGGAAGCTTCTGATCGCGCTGTGCCGGCCGGTCGAGTCCGGGTCGGCCACTCCGGCGACCAACCCGCAGATTGCCGCCGAGGTGCACCTGAGCGTCGACGCCGTCAAGGCCCACATGCGGCACCTGTTCGACCGGTTCGAGCTCGGCGATCTGCCCCAGAACGAGAAACGCCAGCAGCTGGTCGCGATCGTGCGCGGCTCGGGCCTGCTCTCGCCGCACGACTTCTAGGGGTCGCTCAGACCACTAGCGCCGGCGCACGGTGATCGTGGTCCACGCTCCTACGCGGACGCGATCGCCGTCGGCAAGCGGGATCGCCGTGTGCGGGTCGATCGGCCTCGGATCGTCGTTGATCATCGTCCCGTTGGTCGAGCCGAGGTCGCGGACCACGATCCCCCCGTCGGCGCGGCGCTCGAACATGGCGTGCAGGCGGGAGACGCCCGGGTCGACGGGCGCCGCCGCCAGGTCGATCTCGGGGGCGCGCTCCTCAGGGTGTCCGCGGCTTCGCCCGATCCGGCTCTCGCCGTCGCCCAGGACGACGCGCCGCTCGGAGTAATCGGCCGGGAACGACACGCCGTCGACCGCGAGGCGATCGAACTGGACCCGGTCGGCCGAGACGATCGCCTCCCATCCGGCCGGCGCCGGCGGCGGTCCGTGGAAGTCGTAACCGCAGCTCTCGCAGTAGCGGTCCTCGCCCGAGCGCGCGGCGCCGCACGCGGGGCACGGCTCCCGGCGGGCAGCCGGCGAGGTGTCGACCTCCTCGACGACCGGGAGCACCGCGGTGATCGCGCCAGCGATCAAGGCGCCGCATTGATCGCAGTAGTCGGTCGCCTGGGACTCGTGGCCGCGCGGGCAGACGACGCTCATGCCGCGCCGGGACCCACCCGCACGGTGATCGTCGAGCGGGTGTCGAGCGACATCTCGTCGACCGTCGCGACGTCGCGGCGGAGCCGGATGGTCCCGGTCGCCGCGTCATCGATCTCGACCACCCCCTGGAGGAGCTTCATCGTGTCGGCGTGGCCGCTCTCGTTTGCGAGCCTGACGGCCCGCCCGAGCTTGAACGTCGCGGTCGCGAGGTCGCCCTGCTTGCGAGCGGCGATCCCCTCCTGGATGCACGCGGCCAGCTCGGCCTGGCCGGTGTAGTGAGCGACCTTCCCGTTGATCTCCGTCGACAGCTGCTGCTCGTCGGTCCAGACGGCCCTGACGAGCGCCGTCGAGCGCGTCTCGTCCCCCTCGACGACGCTGACCCGGGCGGCGAGCATCTCGTCGCCCACCTCACCCGGGTTCACGTCGATGCAGAGGTGGTAGTCGCGTGACTCGGGGCCCCAGGTCGCGGTCGGATAGTCGGCGGTCTGCGGGTTGACCCGCACGGCGCGGTCGGTCAGCTCTTCGACGGTCGGCGCCACCTGGCGGACGAACGCGACGCTCGCTCCCTGCGGCGTCCACAGTCGCAGCGACACGTTGCCGGTCGATTTGCCCATCGCGGTCTGCATCAGCGAGCGGAAGTCCTCCGACATGTCTCGGGGGTGGCCGATGATGTCGACGCTCCCGAGCAGCGCCGACGCAATCCGGCGAAGCTCGCTCACCTTCCAGTCGGTGCCGACGCCGCGGCAGTCGCACTGGAACCGCCCCTCGAGCTCGGCGAGCACCCCGTTCAGGTGCTCATCGGTCTCGTGCTGATTCTCGCCGTCGGTGAGCAGAATCGCGTGGCACGAGCGGCCGGGCACGGTCGCGAACAGCGTCCCCGCGAGCGTCAGCCACGATCCGATCGCCGTCCCGCCCGCAGCCTTCAGCCAGTGGAGCGCGCGCTTGGCCTCGGATCGCGTCGACTCAGAGGCGATCACGAGCGTTCCATCGGTTGGATACACGGCATGCGCGGTATCCGTGCCGGCGATGATTCCGAACGCGACGCCGTCCCGGATGCAGTCGATCGCGACGCTCGTCGCCTCGCGTGCCGACTCGAGCTTCCGGCGCGGCGCGCCCATCGAACCCGACGTGTCGAGGATCACGATCTCGGCGGCCTCGGGTTGACTGGTCTCGCCGGCGGCCCCGTCGGAGGTGACGGTCACGATCGCGTTGACCTGTGAGCCGCCCAGCGGCAGATACTCGTTCTGGTCGCACTCGGTGGTGAAGGTGCTCATCTGACTCCCCCTTTCAAGGCCCTACGGATCGATGTCGACCACCGCCACGGTGATGTTGTCGTGGCCCCCACGTTCGTTCGCGGTGTCGGCGAGGGCGCGCCCAACCGCCGCCGGCGCAGCCCCGTCCGGCAGCGCGTCGATCAGCCGGCCGAGCTCGCTCGCACTGGGGGCGTAGTTCCACAGCCCGTCGGTGCACAGCAGCAGGCGCCCGGGACGCTCGGGGCGCAGCGAGACGGTTCGCGGCGGACGCTCAGGGGCATCCGGACCGACCCAGTTCGTGATCGAGTGCAGGAACGGGCTCTTCGCCGCCTGCTCGGGCGTGAGCAGGCCCTTGGCGATGCCCTCCTCCGCAAACGAGTCGTCGACGGTGAGCTGGTGGGACTCTTCGCGATCGAACCAGTACGCCCGGCTGTCGCCGACCCAGCCGACCGTGATGTCGGCGCCCCGGCACACGGCGCAGACGAGCGTGCACGACGGGTCCACGCGCTTGACCCGCGTCGTCCACTCGACCTGAATCACGGCATCGTTGGCAGCCTGGATCGCGTCGACGATTGCTTGGCTCGCGTCCTTGTCGGGATCGGTGATGGCCTGCGCGAGGACGGCGCCGGCGGCGCCGGCGGCGTCGCGAGCCGCGATATTGCCGGCGCTCGCGGACGAGATCCCGTCGCACACGACCACCGCCACGTTCCGCTCACCGGTGACCTCCAGGTGGAATGAATCCTCGTTGCGGCGATGTACGAGCCCTTGATCGCTGACCGTGGCCGCGATCGCGAGGTCGAGTTCGACCCGCCTGGCCGCGCCGTCGGTTTGCCGCTCGTCCTCTACGCGGGCGCCGCATCGCTCGCAGAACCGGTCTCCGGTCTGCAGGGGCGCCCCGCACGAGGGACAGGAAATGCCGTCCGCTGTGCCCACGTCGACGTTCTCTGTGCTCACGTGCTCTCCTTGGATAGTCATGTCCAGGTCCGTGGTCGAACCTGGTTGGCGTGATCGACCAGTTCGATGCGTTCCGCACTGCTGGCCGACCACCGGGCGAGCTCCCTGTAGGAGCGCTCGACCCCGAAGCGCAGGTCGCGCTCGGCGAACCGGTAGCCGAGCAGGCTGGCGCGACCGTCATCGAACGCTCCTCCGCGCTCCACCAGCGCGAGCGCCGACTCCAGCACGTTGGCCGCCAGGCGCACGCGCTGCTCTCCTCTGACCGGAAGGGTCTCGAGGATCGAGCCGGCCACCAGTAGATCGTCGGCGGTGGTCGCTCCCGTTCCGTTGGTCTCCGCGAGGCATCGAATCCGCGCCGTCTGCGCCTCGACATAGGCGCTAGAGGAGTCGGGCACCCGGTCGTAGGCGGCGAGGGCGCCGGCCCGCTCACCCGCCGCCAGCCGGCAGCGCGCGAGGCCGAACGTGGCGGCGGTGTACGCCGGGTCGGTGCGCGACACGATCTCGTACCAGCCGGCGGCTTCGGCGCTTTCGCGGGCGGCTTCGCATGCGAAACCGAGCGCGAGCTTCGGCGCCAGGTCGCCGGGGAGCGCTCGGTACACGGACGTGAAGCTCGCCCTGGAGTCGTCGAACCGTTCCCTTGCCAGATTCATAACGCCCCGATACCACGCGACGCGCCACTCCCAGCGATCGACCGCCTCGACCTCCGCCAGCGCCTCGTCGGCCGCGGTCCAGTCGCCGACCTCGATCAGCTCGGCGGCGAGTCGCAGGACGACCTCGGTGGTCCGGTCCGGGGCCGCCCGCAGGTCGGCGATCATCTGCTGCGGGTCGGTTGAAGTGATCGTCGCCAGGTAGCCCGCGGCCGGGTCGTCCCGGTCGACGAGCGGACGGGGCAGCACGCGCCAATCGGGGCGCTCGTTGTCGCCGCGTACCGGCCCGGTGAACAGCTTGCTCGCCGCCGGCACGGTCCGTCCCTCTTGATCGCTGACAACCTCACGCAGGACGCCGTAGAGCTGGTCGGCCATCTCCTCGGCCGACTGGAAGCGGTCGTCGGGATCGGGCGCGGTGCCCGTCAACAGGAACTGGTAAAGCGAGTCGTAGCGTTCGAGCACCGGGACCGACTCGCGCGGTGGAAGCGTGAAGCGGAAGTTGCTCTGGTACCCGCGGAAGTCGAAGCACAGCACCGCGAGCGTGCGGGCGACCGTGAACAGGTCCGACGCGATCGACGGACCGGAGGAGACGATCTCGGGCGCCTGGTAGCCGACGGTGCCGAACACAGACGCCGACGGGTCGTCCATCCGGTATACGCCGCCGAGGTCGATCAGCTTGAGCGAGTGCTGCGTCTGGATGACGTTGTCGATCTTGAAGTCGCAGAACAGCAGCCCGAGGCGGTGGAGGTAGCCGAGCGCGGGCAGGATCTCGAGCACGTACGCGATCGCCATCGCCGGCGGGAGCGGGTCGGGCGCGCCGCCGTTCGCGTCCCGGCGCGCGGTGAGGATCTGCTTGAGGCTCAGCCCGCCGACGTACTCCATCACGATGTAGCCGGAGCTCTCGTGCTGGACGAAGTTGAAGATCTTCACGATGTTCGGGTGCTCGACCTCGGCCAGGAAGCGGCGCTCGGCCAGCGCGGCTGCCATCGCGTCGTCGTCGCTCGAGTTGAGCAGCCCCTTGAGCACGACCCAGCGGTCGGACACGTTGCGGTCCCGCGCGAGGTAGATCCACCCCATGCCGCCGTGGGCGACGGCGCCGACCACCTCGTACTGCCCGGCGACGACGACGCCGGCGCTGAGCTGGGGCTCGAACGAGAACGCCGTCCCGCACTTTCGGCAGAACCCCGAGGTGCGTCCGGGCGCGCCGTCGCGGCCGCGTCCGACCGGCTCCTCGCAATGGGAACAGAAGCGGCGGCTCTCGGGCACGACCGCGGCCGCCCCGAGAACGGCGTCCGCCGGATCGCGGAACGGAACCGATTCGATCTCGACCAGCCCGGCCCCGAGGTGCGCGCGCGCGCTCGCGCGGGTCCGACCGGTCGTCGGTCGTCGTGACGAGCCGAGCGTCGAGGCCGTCAGCGCGCTCGACGGCGGTTGCCCCGTCAGCGAGGGGCTGCTTGGAACAACCTCCGGGGTCGGGCGGGCGGGGGCCATCCCGCACATGTCGCAGTAGCCGTCGACGATCGTCCCCGTGCATCCGTTCCGCGCGCAGTTCATCTCGGCACCTCCTGGGCGGAGCCGATCAGCTCCTGGTAGCGGCGGACGAGCTGGGCGACGAGCGCCAGATCGGTCGGAGCCGTGTAAAGGGCCTCGTGCGCGCGGGCGAAAGTCTGCTCGAGCTCCGGATCTTCGACGACCCCGAGCCGCCTGGCCTTCACCTGATAGGCCTCTAGCAGGGCTCTGAATTGGTTGCGCGCCTCGACCGGGGCCCGGTTGGCGTGCGCGGCCCGCCGCGCTCCGACGAGCAGCGCCTCGGTCCGAGACGTCCACGCGTCGAGCTTGCTCCGGGCGTCTCGCCATGCGCCCGCGCGGGCGAGCTTGGCTATCTCGTCGAGCTCGGCGCCGAGATCGTCGTAAGCAAGCTCGGGCAGCTCAGGCGCCGCCGGAAGCGAGACCTTCAGCACGGCCTCCTCGTGCGCGGCGCGTCCCTCGCGGGCCGCCGTGTCGAGGTCAGCCAGCAGGGCGCGGGCGGCGTCGAGGTGCGCGTCGAAGTCGTGCCGGAGTGTGGCCGTCGCGTCGAGGTCGCGCCGGATCTCGTGAAGCGAGCCGATCAGCCGGTCGAGCTCACCGGGCGCGGTCGCGAGCGGGTCGGAGCTGGCCGAGGTCGCGAGGCGTGCGGTCTCCCGCGCCGCGTCGTCCAGGTCACGCCGGTGGGCTTCGCCGAGCCCGGCCGCGAGGGCGTCCGTCTGCTCGAGCGCCTCCTGCGCGGCGGTCACCCGGGGAGTCAGCGCACCCCAGGCCTCCCCGAACCCCGCCACGACGGTCTTGACCTCGTCGAACGCCCCGGACATACGCGCGAGCAGCTGCTCGGGTGTGCAGCGGACCGTGATCTCCGAGCTGCCGAGGAGGTCGCGCTGGGCCAGCGGGACCTCCGATCTGGTCAGCTCGATCGACTCTCCGTCAAGCAGGGACCTGAGCTCGTTCGCCCGCCATGGACCGCGCAACTTCTCCGCGCGCTCGACTAGCTGCTTGAGCTGGCCCTGCCACCTCCACAGGTCGGTCAGCGCGGCGCTTGCCCGCGCCCAGCGGTCGGCCGATCGCCCGGTGAGCGCGCTCACGTCGAGCAGCTGGCGACTCGAGTCGAGCTCGAGCTCGACCAGATTGGCGGCGACGCGGTCGCACGCCTCCTCGAGGTGGCTCAGCTCACGGGTGGGGTCGTCGCGGCTCATGTCAACCGTCGTACTGCGGCTTCGGAGGGGCCTGGAGTTGCCCGAATTGACCGAGCCAGTTCGCCTGGAGCCGCTGCCACGTACCGTTGCGCTCGAGTTCGGCGAGCACTCCGTTGACGAAGCGGACGAAGTCCGGGTGGGCCTTGTTGATCGCCATTCCGTAGGGCACGTCGCCGAGACTCGTTCCGACGATCCGGGTGCCCGGGTCCTGTGCTTTGAAGCCGAGCAGGATCGAGGAGTCGGTGGAGATCCCGTCGACGCGTCCCTGCTGCATGGCGACCAGGCAATCGATCGCCTGAGGCTCGCCAACCGGGACCGGACGATCGCGTTCCGGCATTGCCTCCATCACCTGGATCGGCGTCGACTGCGCGCTCGCGCAGACCCGCTTGTGGGCGAGCGCATCGATCGTCTTCGCGCTCGAGTTTCCCGGCACGAGCAGCCGCTGCTGGGCGTTGTAGTACACCGTCGAGAAGTCGACCTGGGTGCGCCGGTAGCAGGTGATCGTGATCGCGTCGACGACGATGTCGACATTGCCCTGCTGCACGAACGGAAGTCGCTGCGGCACGGTCAGCGCGACGAGCCGAACGTGGCCCTTGGCGGTGCCGAAGATCGCCGCCGCCACGTCGTCCACGAGGTCGATCTCGAAGCCCTCGATGTTCCCGGTGGCGGGGTTCAGGTAGCCGAACTTGTAGAGCCCCGCGTTGACGCCGGCGATGAGATAGCCCTGCTTGTGGATCTTGGCCATGAAGCTGCCGGCGGGCATGTGGTTCGGCGCGGGCAGCGTCGCCGGCGGACGCAGGCTCGCCGTGTAGTTCTTGCAGCTGACGTTCGGGGTGCTCGACGACGGCGGGGCCGCCGGCGTCGGGGTGGCGAGCGCGCCGAGGGTCAGGTTCAAAGCGTGGTCCGAGGTCGCGCCACAACCCGCGAGCATCGCCGCAAGGAGCACGAGCCCCGCGAGGTAGCTGAGCGGTCGTCTCATCGGTACTCGTTGATCCTCTGCCGGAGTCCGATCAGCGCCAGCACCGCGGCGAGCACGGTGATCAGCGGGATCGCGAACGCCAGCCCGTCGAGCGAAGAGGTCGCGTCGGCGGCAGCCCGCGTGAACCGCCCCTGAGCGGCGTCGATCTGTTGCGCGAGGTCGTGGCTCATCTGCTGGGAGATGTTCGATGTCTGCGGAGCGAGCGCGATCGCGGTCGTCAGCTGGCCGCCGTTCTCGAGCCGGCTGATCTGACGGGCCTTGGCCTGATACGCGGCGTACTCGTCGCGGAACCTTTGAGCGGCTGTAATCGTCCCGGTTCGCTGGGCCAGCGTCGAGACCTCGGCGATCAGGCCTCCGGGGCGCGCGAGCGCGCCGATGACCGCGGTGAAGTCGAGCGGATCGACGGTGTCGGTGCCGCGGTTGACGAGCACCAGGCTCAGGTCACCTTGAGCGCGAGCGAGCAGCACGGTCGCGGCCGACAATGCCTCGACCGAGTCCGAACCCTTCTGCTGGGCGGTCTGGAGCGCGTTCTGCGCGCTGACCAGCGCGACTATTCCCCACACGGACACCCCCACCACCGCCACGGTGGCCACGACCAGCGGGACGTTGAGGATCCGGCGGCTGATCCGGGTCACATACCACTGCGTCAGCAGGAGCAGGATCAGCGCGGCGGCGCCGGCAGCCACGAATGTGACCAGCGTCGAGGTCGCCCTACCGGTGCGGTAATCCTGGTTCAGGCGCTCGGCTTCGGTCGTGTAGAGGTGGTCGGCGGCCGGAAGCAACTCGGACGTCATCAGCGACGCCGCCTGGCGCAGATAAGCGGCGCCGATCGGGAATCCCAGGCGGTTGTTGGCCCGCGCCGTCTCGATCAGCCCGGTGTAGGTGGGCAGCTCAGTGGCGATCGTTCCGAGCTCCGCCTGAGCGTTCGCCGCGGTTCCCGCCTCCCGCGTCAGCGCCGAAAGCGCCGCTGAGGCGACAGCGACGTCATTCAGGTACCGATTCCGGCTCGCCGCCGTTTCCACGCCGCCGGCCAGCAGGCCCGTCGCCACCGTCGCGTTGGCGTCCGACAGCGACGTGTACAGGTTCTTGGCCTGGACCAGGAGCGGCTCGGTCTGGCTCTGAGCGGCCTTGGCCGCGCGCTCGCGTGACTGCTCGGCCCCGGTGGCGATCGCGCCGAAGCAGACGGCGCCGAGGACGACCAGGATCGAGACCAGCACGAGCCGGCCCGGCGTGGTGGCCAGCCGGTCACGGACCCACGCCGGCACGGCGCCCACGCGGATGCCACGACGCCGACGCGCGCGCGCTGGCGCCACCCCGGTCCCAAGGCCTTCGAGCGTCACGTCTTCATCAACCACCCACATGGTGTGATTTTCAGCCTCGAGCCATGCATGTTGTGATCACCCTGGTGTCGTCTTCGACACCCCGGCCCGGTTCCGGCCCGGTTCCCTGTCCAGCGCCGCCGCGCCCGCCGTGGCACGTCGCACCGACCCCCAATCTCGTCGTGGCTGCTGGCGCTATTTAACTACTAGGGGTGCACCACGACCAGCCCAGCGGCGAGCAGGACTAACGCAATCCACAGCGCGTTGAGCGCGCCGTCGAGCGGGGCCGACAGTCCGGCGCTCGTGAGCTCGATCACGCGGCCGTCGCGCAGGCGCTGCTGACCGGTGACCTCGACGGTGTCGCGCCGCAGCCGCCGCACGGGCGTGCTGAGCCGGCGCTGGGCCACGCTCAGCAGGCAGCAGGCGCCGGCCACGAGCACCCCGGCCGGGCGGATCGTGAGCGCGTTGACGAAGTAGCCGGTGAACGCCGGAAACCCGCCCCAGGCGAGCGCGAACCAGGTGTCGCTGTGGAAGCGGCCGCCGGCGAGTTCGAGGTTGTAGGCGGGCACGAGCAGCCCGCCGGCGAGCACGAGCGGCACGAGCAACGGCGAGACGACGATGATCCCGGCGATGCCGATGCCGATCGCGCCGGCGAAGGCGATCACCGCCAGGGCGATCAGCGTGGAGCGGCTCAGCTTGGTTTGGAGGGGACGGCCGTGGAGCTCGTCGAGGGCGTGGGCGCTGACCCCCACGGCGAGGAAGAACGCCGCGAGCGCGGCGGCGAGCCGGTTCGCGTAGATGTGCGGCGCGGCCACGGCCCCCAGCGCCACGTAGCTCAGGTGCCAGGCCGTGTACGGAGGGTGGAGCAGAGTGACCAGGTCGCGCCAGCCGCCCGACCGCAGCGCGTAGAACGCGGGACGGCGCAGCTCACCGGGCGCGCTCGCCACGACCGTTCCTGACGCCCCACATCACGAGCCCGGCTCCGAAGCTCAGGTCTCGTTGTTCAATTTCCTCGATACCGGATCGTCGCCACAGGTCCGCGAGGTCCGGCTCCTGCGCGTACAGATCCTCGATGTTCGGTCCGAGGAAGCGGCCGACCTCGAACCACGCCGGCGACACGGCGCGTCCGAGGATCGGTAGCCCGACGCGGGTGTACACCTGCCACGCAGCGCGCAGGGGTCTCGACGCGGGGACGCCGAACTCGACCATCCCGATGCGTCCGCCGGGCTTGACCACCCGCGCGAGCTCCCGCATCGTCGCCGCCCGGTCGTCGACGTAGCGGAGCAGATAGGTGAACGTGAGCGCATGGAACTCGCCGTCGTCGAACGGGAGCCGCTCGGCCTCGCCCTGGATGAACGTCATGCGGTGCGCGAGCTGAGGGTTTGCGTCGAGACGGCGCCGGGCGGCGGCGAGCATGTCCGGGCTCTGGTCGAGCCCAACGACCTCGCAGCCGCGCCGGGCGAGCGCGAACGCGACCATCCCGGTGCCGGTGGCGACGTCGAGCACCCGCTGGCCGGGGAGAGGGTTGACCTGATCGACGAGCGTGGCGCGCCACCGGGGATCTTGGCCGAAGCTGAGCACGGCGCCCATCCAGTTGTAAGCGCGCGGGAGCCCGGAGAACAGCTCGAGCGCATGCCGCTTGCGCGGGGACGGCGAGGTTTGCGCGGACGCTCCCAACGTGAGTCAAGATTATGGGGTCGGCGCGCGAAGCAGGCGCTCGCCGAGCCGGCTGTACCGCCTTCCGGTGTCCGGTGTGCGGGCGGCGCGGGCCACGACCTCGCGAGTCCCGACGATCACCGTCGCCAGCTTCGCCCGGGTCACGGCGGTATAGAGCATCTCCCGGCGCAGGAAGAACGCGCCGGCGGCGGGGTGAGCCACGATCACCGCCACCGGGAGCTCGACCCCCTGGCCGCGGTGCACCGAGCACGCGTACGCGAGTTGGAGGCGGTCGGCCTGCTCCGGCGGGAGGCGGAAGATCGTGCCGTCGTCGGCGCCGAGGATCAAGGCGGCCTCGTCCGCGTGCCGGTCCCCGGGCTCGTCTTCGGCTTCGTTGTGGTCGCGATCGGGGCCGCCCGTGTCGTCGAGCAGCCGCAGCAGCGTGCCGTTCATCAACCCGAGGTCGTGCAGGTTGCGTCCGGTCATCATCAGCTTGTCGCCGATCCGGAGCCGGCCGCCCCGGACCGGCCGGCCGTCGGGGTTGAGCCGGTCTCGCAGCGCGACGTTCAGCGCGTCGATCCCGACGTCGCCGCGGTAGACGGGCGCGAACACCTGGATGTCGCGCACTGGATCGACGCTGTAGTGGGCGGGGAGCCGTTCGGACACGAGCGAGACGATCTCCTCGAGCGCGGCGGCCGCGCTCGGGCGCTCGATCAGGAACAGGTCTCGGCGCATCTGTTCGGACGGTGCGAAGGTCGGCGCCTCGCCGCGGCGGATCGCGTGCGCGCCCTGCACGATCATGCTCCCCGCCGCCTGGCGGAAGATGTGCGTCAGCCGCGTCGTCGGCACCGAGCCCGAGGCGACCAGCTCGGCGAACGGCTTGCCTGCGCCGACCGGGGCTAGCTGATCGGCGTCGCCGACTAGCACCACGTGCGCCTTGGGGCCGACCGCGCGCAGGAGTGCGACGAACAGCTCGAGGTTCGCCATTGACGTCTCGTCGACGATCAGCAGGTCGCAGCTCAGCGGATCGTGCTCGTCGTGGGTCGGGCCTTCGCCCGGAATCCACCCGAGCGCCGAGTGGACCGTGGTGGCGCGCATCCCGCTCGCCTCGTGCATCCGGATCGCCGCGCGGCCGGTCGGGGCGACCAGCAGCACGCGCGCTCCCTGACCGGCGGCGACGCTGGCGATCGTCCGGATCGAGGCGGTCTTACCGGTCCCGGGACCGCCGGTGATCAGCGATAGGCGATTCGTGAACGCGTTGCGGACGCCGGTCAGCTGCTCGCCGGTAAGCGTCGACTGCGGATCCGCGCCCGGGTCGCTGAGGCGGTCGCCGGCGCTGCCATCTACCAGGTCGTGGACGCGCTCGGCCAGCTCCGCCTCGAGCTCGGCGGTCTGCGTCCGGTAGATCCACCGCTCGTCGCGAACGAGATCGGACGCCTCGACGAGCTCGTCGATCGCCGGCTCGTCGATTCCGGGCGGTCCGAGCAGCTCGCCGGCCGACGACACGAGCAGGTCGAGCGGCAGGCACGTGCTGCCGCCGCGCTCGGCCTCCGACAGCACGTGCAGCACCGCGGCGCGGGCGCGGTCGGGGCTGCCCTGCTCTACGCCGAGCCGCTGCGCGATCCGGTCGGCGATCAGGAAGCCGACGCCGAACACGCTCGTCAGCTCGTACGGACGCTCGGACACGATCCGGTGGGCGCCGTCCCCGTAGGTCTCGCGGATCCGCGCCGCGAGATACGCCAGGCCGTGCGGGGCGAGCAGGAGATGGAGGCGCCGCGTGACGCGGAGCCGCTCCCAGGAGCTCGTTGCCTCGGCGGCCCTGACACTGCGGATGCCCGCCGCGGTGAAGGCCGCGTACGGGTCGCGGTCGATGACGTCGAACACCGCGCCGGCGCCGTAGGTCTCGACGAGCCGAGTCGCGCGCTTGACGCCGACGTGCTTGACGCGGACCAGGTACGCGATCGCCACCGGGCCGTCGGCGTCCGTCGGCGCGAGCGGCGTTGCTTCGGTGACCTTCACCTGCGGCCCGTAGCGGCTGTCCTTCACCCACGTCCCGACCACGCGGGCGCGTTCGTGGTCCTCGAGGTGGACGAGCGGGCCGACGAGCACGACCGGGGTCCCGTCCTCGCCCGCCGCCTCGACCACCGCCCAGCCCGTCTCCTCGCTCGCGAACCGGGTGCGACGGACGGTCACCTCGGCCTCGAACACGGACACGCGCCTGACATTAGACCGGGCGAGGGCGGAAACGTCCGGTTGTTGCACAAACGTCGCAATCTCTCGCGCGAATCCCGTTCGTGGCATGCTTGGCGCCCGCGTGAGCGGGTAGCCGCCGGGCAGGTCGGTGCGACCTCCAGTCGGCATCCGAGCTCGAACAAGGTCCTGACTCTTAGTGCGCGCGAGCGTCGCTCATAACAAATGGAGAGTCGAGACGACCACGTGGCCGGCGCTACGGCTGCCGCGGCTCGGGGACGAGGGATTGGCGCGGCTCGCCTCGGCCGGCAACGCGCGTGCGTTCGCGGCCGTGTACGACCGCTACCACCAGACGCTGTACCGCTATTGCCGATCGATCCTCAAGGACGATGCCGACGCGCAGGATGCGCTCCAGTCGACGTTCACGCGGGCGCTGTCGGCGTTGCAACGCGACCAGCGCAGCGCGCCACTACGCCCGTGGCTGTTCCGGATCGCGCACAACGAGGCGATCTCGGTGCTGCGCCGGCGCCGGCGCGACGAGCAGCCGCTGGCCGAGGCGGCGCTTCCGGTGGCGGCCTCGGCCGAGGATCAGGCGGGCGGGCGGGCGCGTCTGGAGATGCTGCTCGGAGATCTGGCGTCGCTGCCCGAACGGGCGCGGAGCGCGCTCGTGATGCGAGAGCTGAGCGGGCTATCGCACGAGGAGATCGCGGTCGCGCTCGAGATCTCGCCTGGAGCGGCCAAACAGGCGATCTTCGAAGCCCGGCGCGGGATCGCCGAGTGCGCCGAGGGACGAGTGATGGCGTGCCCTGAGGTCTGCCGAGCGATCTCCGACGGCGACCGCCGGGTCCTGCGTGGTCGGCGCGTGCGCGCGCACCTGCGCGACTGCGCGTCGTGCTCAGCGTTCGCGGCCGCGATTGGGGCTCGCCAGGTGGAGATGCGCGCGATCGTTCCGGTCCTGCCGGCGGCGGCGTCCGCGATCGTGCTCGCGCGGGCGATGGAGTCGGCGATCGGCGGTGGGGCTGTCGGGGCCGGCGGCGCGGCGACAGGCGGAGCCGCGACGGGCGGGACCGCGACGGGCGGGACCGCGACAGGCGGGACCGCGGCCGCGAGTACCGCCGGCAAGGCCGCCGGCGTAGCGATCCTCTCCAAGGGTTTCGCCACCGCGTCGGTGCTCGCCACCGCGGCGGTCACCGTCGGCGGCGTTGCGGCGGTGGTGCGGATCGATGCGTCCCGGCGGCCGACGAGGTCGCATTCGGCGCGGGTCGCGCGACCCGGTGTTATCGCCGCCCGGCATGTGGCCGCCCATACGAGCGCGTCAACCGCCTCGGGCGCGGGCGCGGCGACGGTTCGCGGTGCGCGGGCTGGCACGGGCGCCGGCGCGGGCCTCGTGCGCTACGTCCGGTTCGCGTATTCGCACGGGCGCGGGCGGGCGGCCGGGTGGCACCGGTCGACGGCTGCCGGACCGGGCGAGTGGCGCTACGGCCCGCACGGCGGCGCGGTGGGCGGTTTGCAGGGTCACGGTGGCGGCTGGCACGGTCATAGCGACCGGAGCGGGGGTTCGAATGGGCGAGGCTGGGCGTTGGGTCACGGACAGGGCGCCGTCCCGGGTATCCGCCACGACACGCTGGTTGGCTATGCCGGCGAGCGCGGCCACGACCACGGTCATGGCGGCCGCGCGCTCGGCCACCACAAGTAGTTCCTGACCTTCGCGGGTCTCGCACGTCTAACGCGCGTAAAGCCGACAACGCGAGGAGGCTCGATGAAAATCAATGCCAAGGTAGGGATCGCAACGGCGATCGGTGCACTTGCCATGACCGGACCGGCGGTCGCTCAGGCTTGCACGAATGGGCAGGGAAACCAGGTGAGGGATCAGCAGGGAGCTCAGTCCAGCAGCGATCACGGGTTCCGCAGCGATCACGGGCAGTTCGCCCGGTTCGGGCGCCGCGGCCGTTCGTTCGGACGCTCCGAGTTCGGGACTCTGGTCAGCTGGACCGCGACCCAGACCGGGACGACCACGTACACCGGTTCGATCACGGTGTCGAAGCCGGCCTTCCAGGCGCATCACGCCGGCTGGAAGTCGGGCTCGACTACCCAGCCGACGCAGCAGACCACGGACGTGACGTACACGTTCACCAACGCCAAGGTCTTCTTCGGTCAGGGCGCCAACCCGCCCGCCGCCGGGGATCTGGTGAAGGTGATCGGCGGCCGGCTCAGCCACTGCCAGCCGACCGGCACTGGGACGAGCACTTCGACCGGGAACGTGCGCGCGATCTTCATCGCCGTGCCCCGTAGCTCGTCGCAGTCGTAGGGATCCGCGCCGCCGGGAGCAGGGAGCCGCCCCTCCCTGCTCCTGGCGCGCGGGATCATTCGCAGGGGGATTCGCCGCACGAATTCGCAGGCCCGTTCGAGCTCGTGCGATTCAAGCGGTGCGTGGGCGCAGCCGGAACGTGGCGATCTCGCCGGGCCTCAGCTCGGGGCCCCGCGCGCCCCCGTCCTCGCCCTCGTCGAGGCGGGCGCGGGAGATGTCGAACTCGCCGGCGATCTTCACGCTCGCCGGCGAGG
This sequence comes from uncultured Solirubrobacterales bacterium, assembly GCA_963701945.1. Classification (GTDB taxonomy): domain Bacteria; phylum Actinomycetota; class Thermoleophilia; order Solirubrobacterales; family Solirubrobacteraceae; genus Palsa-465. The sequence goes on from CAVPBV010000016.1 coordinate 118,206, forward strand.
TCTTCGGGTTGAAGCAGCGCAGGATCAGCCCGTCGCCGTCCTCGGCGCCCTTCAGGCACGAGAACACGACGTCGCCGTCGATGGTTATCGGAGGGTCGAGGCTCGCCGGTTGCGAGGTGATGAGGAACCCGTAGCGGTAGTCCTGGGATGCCCGAACCAGCTCGGCATCGTCGAGCTCGTCCGTGCCCGGGAGCAGCGCGTACTCGAACTCGTGCCGGCCGAGGCACTGGCCGTCGGGCGTCTCCGTCGGCGGGCCGGCGCACACCGGCCGGGTGGCGATCGCGCCGGCGGGCCGCGAGATCGTCCCGACGCAGCGAAGCAGCGTCAGGCACAGCTCGGCGCCGGTGTTTGTGGGGTTCTGGCGCGCTTCGGTTGTGGGGTTCTGGCGCGCCTCGTACTCGGGGAGCCCCTTCGTGAGCAGCGCGAGCGGTCCGAGCGCAACCGCGCCGAGCGTGTGGTGGGTCGCGTCGGGCGGCTCGCACCAGTCGGTCTTCGGCGCGGGCGGGACGAGCGGGCGGTGGACGAGCGCGAACTGTCCTTCGGCGCGGACGGTGGTCCCCGCGTCCGCCAGGGTGCCGACCGGGAACACGGCGCGCAGGCGGTGGTCCTCCGTCGCGTTGTCGATCGTCGTACTGAACTCGACCCGCCTGATGCCGGTGACCAGCCGCACGACCGTGCTCACCGTCGGCATGCGGATCTCGAGCTCCCAGACCACCGGGCCGTCGCGCAGCACCCGAACCGAAGCGGACGCGCTCCACCCGGGCGCGACGCCGTCGGACGGGCAGAAGTTGTAGAGGTCGCCGATGTCCGGTTCGTCTTCGAGGCGGTGGAGGTGTTCGAAGCGCTTGCCGGTCGCCTTGTCGAGCAGCGTGACCGTGCCATCCGGCGACGGCGACGACGCGGATCAGGTCGCTCTCGATCGTGCTGCCGTCGCGGGGCTCGTGGCCGGTGGCCTGCGGCGGGGTCAACTCGACGGGGCGGGCGCTGAAGCCGTCGAGCTCGACGATCGCCGGCTCGTGCCCGGGGAGCTCGACGAGGCCCCGCCGGCGGCAGGGGAGGAGGTTGATCACGCCGGCGGTCCCTTCGCCGGCGCCGAGACCCTCGAGCGCCCGCCGCTCCAGGTGCGACACCGTGCGCTCGAGCTGCTCGTAGCGGACGAGCATGTCGCGGTGGACCTCGTCGCACGAGCAACCGCAGATCGAGTCGTGCGGGTGGCACTTGAGCAGCTCCCGCCACGCGAGCCTGAAGTCGGAGACCGGGAACCGCTGGCCTGTCTGGAGCGTCCGGAGCGTGGCCAGCGTCTCGACCTCGAGCAGCCGGCGCTCGGCGCGCTCGTTGGCGCGCTTGAGATACATCCGGGCCGAGTTGACACCCCGGAGCACGTTCTGGAGGCGGCTGCCGAGCAGCTCGCCCGCGTATGCCGGCAGGCCGTCGGGGGCGACGGCGGCCACGTAGTCGGAGAAGCTGGCGATCGTGAAACTCGTGCCCGGCAGCCGGCGCTCGAGCTGCGCGCACAGCGCCGGCAGGTCGGGTCGAATGCGCCGGTGGTCCTCGCCGTCACACAGGAGCACCTCGCCCACGCCCGCACGCTGCAGTGCCGGCCCGAACTGCTCGGCGATGTACTCGATCCGGGCCTGAGCGCCATCGCCGGGAACGTTGAAGTTGCTGTATGAGGGAAGCTGCTGGAACGCGCGGACCTCGCTTCCGTCGAGCGAGCGCCACCGGAATACGACGCCGAGCTCGTCCAGCTCATCGCCCATGCCGCGCGAGAAGATGAAGGTGTCGATCCCGAACCCGGCGAGGATCTGCGGCAGCTGGAGCGGATGGCCGAAGCTGTCGGGCATGTAGCCGACGGGCGTCGGCTCGGCGCCGTAGCGCCGGCACACGGCGCGGCCGATCAGCAGGTTGCGCACGAGCGGCTCGGCACCGACGAGTAGTTCGTCGGGGAGGATGTAGCTCGGCCCGACCTCGAGGCGGCCGGCCTCGAGCAGCGCCCGCAGGCGGCCTTCGTTCTCGGGCCGGGTGTCGAGGTAGTCCTCGAGCACGATCGCCTGCCCGTCCAGCGTGAAGCAGGTGAAGCCCGGGTCGGACTCGAGCACGTCGAGCACCTCGTCGACGACCGACGCCAGCCGCATCTGGAACTCCTCGAACGGCACGTACCACTCGCGGTCCCAGTGGGTGTGCGGCACGACGAAGAACCGGCGCAGGCCCTGCAGCCGGGGTTCGTCGCTCCGATCGGCGTCGGGTGCCGGACTCACCGCCACGGCGCGAGCCTACCTACGTTCGGCCGCGCGGACTGCGGCCTCGATCCCATCGCTCCCGACCAGGCTGCCGAACGCGCTCACGAGCGGCCGGACCGCCGCCACCCCGATCCTGCCCTGGGCGCCGATCGCCTCGACGCGGACCTCCGAGCGGAGCTCGGCCCGCCCCGACGGCGGCTGCTCGACCCAGTTCGCGAACAACACCTTCGCGGTGCCGCCGGCCGACCACTCCCGGAACTCCTCGGGATCACCGAGGCGCGGGTAGTCGCGCCGCAGCGTCCAGATCCGCCCGACGAGGCCCGACAGCAGCGTCAGTTCCTCGTCGTCGCTGAGCGCGATGAACGGCGGAGCCCGGAACATCTCGTCGAACGAGATATCGGGCGCCAGCCCGGGGATCCGCCAGCGAATGATCCGGCCGAGCCGGCGGGTGTCGCCCAGCTTGAGCTCGCGGCTCGCCTGCCACAGGCGGTCGGCCGGCGCGTCGCTCTCGCGGCGGTGGGCGACGCGTATCGATGGCTTAGCGAGCCAGTGATCGAGGTCGGGCATGCGCTGGGTCAACACGTTACGAGTGAAGACGCCGTTGCGCCGGCGAGGCTTCCCCAAAGCAGCCCGCTCGATGGAGATCACGGCGGCCGGCGACCACCGAAACACAATCATCATCATCCCCACCGTGCTCCGCCACCTGCTCGCTCCACACGTCCCCCAGGCCGCGGCCGCCCTCGGTATCCGGCGGACGGTGGCGGGGGGCGTTGCGCTCACGTTCGACGACGGACCCCACCCCGAGGGCACGCCGGCGGTGCTCGAGATCCTCGCCGAGGCGGACATCAAGGCGACGTTCTTCCTGGTCGGCGAGCAGGTGGAGCGCCGGCCGTCGCTGGCGGCCGAGATCGCCGGCCAGGGCCATCTGATCGCGCTCCACGGCTACCGCCACCGGCCCCAGCCAGCGCTGCCCCAAAAAACGGTGGAACACGACGTGAGCTTGGGGATGGAGGCGATCGAAGACGCCACCCAGACGCGGCCGAGTTGGCACCGGCCGCCCTATGGTCTTTACAGCCCGGGCGGCCTGCGCGCGGTCCGCGAGCGCAGCCTCGAGCCGCTCCTCTGGTCGCGCTGGGGCAAGGACTGGCGCCGGTTTACGACGCCTGAGCGGATCGCCTCTCGAGCCACCGCGAACCTACGCCCCGGCGACGTGATCCTCCTGCACGATGCGGACTTTTACTCGTCTCGAGGGTCTCACGAGCGGACCGCCGAGGCCCTCAAGCTGATCGTGAGAGAACTCAAACGGCAGAAAATCGGTACCGTCCTACCTGTCTGACAGGCTTGCCCGAGCGCCCCAGGACCTGACAGGATTGGCGAGCTGAGTGCAGGGATTGCCGCTTTCGGCCGGCGAAGCAGTGCGTAATCCCCAACGCCCCTGGGCGCGCGACATGACGATGACCACCGTTTCCTCGCAAGAAAGCGTTCCCGAAGACATGCCCGAACCCAGGGTCCCCGAATATGGTCGGTTCACGATCGGCTTCGACCCGCGCGATCGCGAGCGCTTCCACGCGCTGATCGACGAGGTGATCGACTCGGGTCAGTGGTCCGAGGGTGACATGGTGGCGCGCTTCGAAGCGGCCTGGGAGCTCTACAACGGGATGCCGGCGGTGTCCACGTCGAGCTGGGCGGGCGGCGCGCTGGCCGCGCTGCACTTTGCCGGCGTCAAGGGGGAGACCGTGCTGTGTCCCTCGAATACGTTCATGGCGACCCCGCTCGCCGCGGTCAACGCCGGCGCGAACGTCGAGTTCGTGGACTGCAATCGCGAGGACCTGTGCATGTCCTTCAAAGACTTCGAGGCCAAGGCCGACAAGCACGAGCCCAAAGCGGCGTTCCTCGTCCACATCGGGGGCCATCTCGCGTTCGAGGTCGAGGAGATCGCTCACTATTGCTCCGAAAACGGGATCTTCCTGATCGAAGACTGCGCCCATGCGCATGGGGCAGAATGGAACGGACGCAAGCCGGGCAGCTATGGAGACGCCGGCGTCTTCTCGCTGTATGCGACGAAGACGATCACGACCGGTGAGGGCGGGGTACTCGTCTCGACCCGGCCGGAAGTCCTCGACCATGCTCGCGCGTTCCGCAACTACGGCAAGCCCGGCTACGAGGTCCAGGGCCTCAACTTCCGCATGAACGAGTTCACCGCCGCCATGGGGCTGTGCGAGATCGAACGATTGCCCGAGATCGTGGCGTGGAAGAACGAGATCGCCTCCACGCACCTCGACCCGGTCAATCCGAGCCGGCTCGAACTTCCCCGCGGGATGACCTCGGGCTACTACAAGTACATCGTGTTCGAGTGGCTCGACCGCTCGACCGGCCGCGTGTACGACGAGCCCTGCCACCGGATCATGCGTCACCACGTCGAGCTTCCGAACAGCGACTGGGTCGCGCGCAACCATTCGTGCGTTCCGCTGTATTACCGACCGGACGTGAGCGAATCATGAGGGTTCTGGTCACCGGTGGCTCCGGGTTCATCGGCTCGCACGTAGTCGACAAGCTGCGCGGGCAGGGACACGAGCCCGTCATCTACGACCTGCGTCCGTCGCCTTGGCACAACCAGGATCCCGCCCATCCGAGCGTGGACACCGTGCTCGGCTCCATCACGGATCGCGAGGCGCTCGAGCGGGCCCTGCATTCGTGCGACGCTGTGGCGCACCTCGCGGCGGTTGCCGACGTCAACGACGTGCACGCCGAGCCCGAGGACGCCGAGCGCGTCAACGCCCGCGGGACTGTGACTGTTTTGGAGGCCGCCCGGCGCGCCGGGGTCAAGCGGATTGTGTATGCGTCGACGATCTGGGTCTACTCGGACTGCGAGCAGGAGGTCGTCGACGAGGACACGCTACTGCCGGCGCCGTCGCACCTGTACACGAGCACGAAGCTGGCGGGAGAGCTGTACTGCAAGGCCTACCAGGAGCTCTACGGGATTGACTTCACGATCCTGCGGTTCGGCATCCCGTACGGTCCACGCGCGCGTGAGGCCGCGGTCATCCCGGCGTTCGTCAACAAGGCGCTCAAGGGCGAGCCGCTGACGCTCGCCGGCGACGGCGGCCAGTCGCGGCGGTTCGTGTACGTCGAGGACCTCGCCGAGGGGGTTGCGCTCGGGCTCTCGGACGTCGCCCGCAACCGCGTCTACAACCTCGCCAGCGACGAGAACGTGACGATCAAGCAGATTGCCGAGAACGTGCAGCAGCTGCTCGGCGACGTCGAGATCGTCTACACGCCGGCGCGCCCGGGGGACTTCAGCGGCAAGGTCGTGCTGTCGGACCGAGCTTCGGACGAGCTGGGGTGGACGGCGCGCACGCCGTTCTCCGAGGGCGTCCGCCGCTACGTCGAGTGGCGCCAGCAGCACGCCGCGAGGGCCGCGGAACGCGAGGCCGCGGCGGTGATCCCCGCGGGCGAGCCCGACTTCGAGTCCGGCCCGCGCAAGGTGCTGATCATCTCGGCCGACATCGGCGAGGGCCATGACCTGCCGGCACGCGCGGTGGCGCGCGAGTTCCACGACGAGGATCCCGACTCGCTGGTTGCGATCGTCAACGGCCTGCCGGCGATGGGCTGGTTCCTCACCCACTTGCTGCGCGAGAACTCGGAGTTCATGTTCCGCTGGGTCCCGTGGCTGTTCGACCTCCAGTACCGGCTGTTCATGGGGTTCGCCCCGACGCGCTGGTTCTCGATGAAGATGCTCACGCTGCTCGGCCGGCGCGGGCTGCTGCGGCTGATCCGATCGCACAACCCGGACGTGATCGTCTCGACGTATCCGGGCGTGACCGCGGTCCTGGGCGAGCTGCGAAGAACCGGGCGGTTGAAGGTGCCGGTCTACTCGTCGATCACCGACCTTGCCGGCATGCAGTTCTGGGCCCATCCAGGGGTCGACCTCCACTTCGTCACCCATCCGGAGACGATGGAGGAGGTTGCGAGCATCGCCGGCTCGGGCAGCGTCCGCTGGGCCAAGCCGCCGACCTCGCCGGCGTTCCTGGCGGCCCGCTCGCGCGACGACGCTCGCCGTGCGCTCGGCCTGCCGACCGACGACACGAAGGTGATCTCGGTGTCCGGTGGCGGGTGGGGTGTCGGCGACCTGCTGGGCGCCACGCGCGTGGCGCTCGAGGTACCGGGCGCGATCGTCCTGTGCCTGTGCGGGCGCAACGACAAGCTGCGGGCGCGGGTGTCCCGCGAGTTGGGGGGCGAGCCCCGTCTGCGAGTGATGGGGTTCACCGACCGGATGGGCGACGTGCTCGCCGCCAGCGATGCGCTCGTGCACTCGAGCGCCGGGCTGACAGTGCTCGAGGCGATCATCCGCGGCTGCCCGGTGATCTCGTACGGCTTCGGCTACGGCCACGTCCGCGTCTCGAACCAGGCGCTCGAGCGGTTCGGCCTGGCGCAGGTCGCGCGCAAGGTCACCGACATCGGGCCCGCGCTCGAGCTTGCCCTAAGGCACCGCCCCGAGCCCAACGGCTCGTTCGCGCGCCGGCCGTCGACCGCGTCGCTGATCCTCAGCGACGAACGTCGCTCGACGCCGCTTCCGGTGTGGCGCGTGCGGGGCGCGCGGGCGCTCGTGGGCGGCGCCGCGGCGCTGGCGATCGTGAGCTGGACGCTCACCACCGGCGCCTCCTACAGCCTCGTCTCGCACTTCGTGCACATGCGGCCGGTGACCGCGGTGGCGACGACCCGTCCCGAGGTCGGGGTACTCGTCGACGCGCCCGCGAGCGAGATCCCGACGATCGCGAACGATCTGGCCGAGCGCGGCATCCGCGCGTCGTTCGCGATGGAGCAGGCGGCCTACCCAGAGGAGCCCGTCGTCGTCGCGGAGTACGGGGATCAGGCCGTTCCGCGCCTCCCCGACGGCGGCCTCGTCCGCTGGATCGGGGCCCGGGACCGGTTGCATGATCTGATGGGGCTGCTGGGCTACGGCCATCACTTCCTGTACGCGTCGAGCGGCCCGAGCGTCGGGCAGTGGGTGATGGCCCACGGGGCCGGAGGCCGGCTCGTTGCCGGCGCGGTCCGGCTCCAGGACCAGGACGACCGGGTCGGGCACCTGCACGCCGGCGAGGTGATCGAGCTTGAGTGCACGAACCCTTCGCAGGTGCCCGCGCTCCTCGGCAAGCTCGACCGCGGTCTGCTGACCTTCCACCTGAGGGCGGTGCCGGTAGGTCAGCTGATACGCGACGCCGGCTCGTCGGTCTAGCTCTAGCTCAAGCTCACGCTCGGGCGCTCAGCTCACAAACGCGATCCCGGTCGGATCGAACCCGAGCCCGATGTCGGTCGAGTCGATCACGCTGTTGCTTGCTGTGCTGATGACGACCACCGAGCTGGACGTGTTGCACCCGACCCAGATGTTGCCGTTAGGGCCCAGCACGATCGCGGTCGGCTGGTGGTTGACCTGAGCGAACATCGTTCCCTTAGGTCGCGCTCGGAATCCGTGACATAGGCCAGGGTCCCGTCGGGAGTGACCGAAACCCCGTGCGGGTTGTGCAGTGGCTCCGGTGCTCTGCGCACCCGGCCACCGGACGTGGGGATCGCGTACACACCATCGGCGCTGGTCACGAATATCTGCGAACCGGCGGGGGTGGACACGACGACCTGGGGCGCCTCGCCGACGTCGACCGTGCCGGTGACCTTCTGGCTCGCGACGTCGACAATTGAGACGACGTACGAGCCCCCGGGGCCGGTGTTCGGACCGGTGTTGGCCACGTACGCGGTCTTGCCGTCGGGCGTGATCGCGATTCCGTGGGGATAGATGCCGACCGGGATCGTGCTGGTGATCGAGTTGCTCGAAGTGCTCACCACCGAGACGATGTTGGTCCCCGATTCCGTGACCCACACCTCGGTTCCGTCCGGCGTGGCCGCGATCCCGTACGGGTTGGTCGTGCTGCCCGTGACCGCCGAGATCAGCTGGAACGTCGACGCGTCGACGATCGCGATCTTCCCGCCGACGATCCCCGGCACGTAGGCGACGGCGGTACTCGCCGGCACCGCGTGGCCCTCGACCGCCGCGATCTTCGCGAGGTAGACCTTGTCGCTTGCGCCGGCCGCGAAGTCGGCCGCGTGGGTCGTCCGGTTCTCCTCGTACCGGCTCTTGGTGGCGAGGAGTGCCTTTCGCGTCCGGGCCTCGCGCCACTCGCGGGGCTGCGGCGTCCAGGGTAGTCGCGGGCGGTGCTTCTCCTGGACCGGGAAGGTCTGGTTGGTCGTCGGCGGGGTCGGCGCCGGCAGCGTCTCGACCTCATTCTCTGCCTCCCAGAACTCGCCGATCGTGTTCGGGAGGGTTCGCGGGAAGGTACTTGGCTTGCCGTTCGAGAATCCGAGCGCGCTGGTGAGGTCGCCGAACGTCTGGCGGCGCCACGGTGTGATGTTCGGTTCGGCGACGCCGGTCAACTGCTCGAGGAACTGGAGCACGGAAGTGTGGTCGAACTGCTCGGTGGCGACATAGCCGCCCACGCTCCACGGCGAGATCACGAACGCCGGCACGCGGATGCCGCCGCCGATCGGCCAGTTCGGCGACCCGCTCACCTGGACGAACTCGCCGGGCGTCCCCGCCGGCGGAAGCGGCGGCGCGACATGGTCGAACAGCCCATCGTTCTCGTCATAGTTGACGATGAACACGGTCTTTGACCACAGGTCCCGGTTCTCGGCGACGGCGTTGAGCTTCGAGGCGAGGAAGTCCGCGCCCGAGGCCGGCAGGTACGCCGGGTGCTCGCTCTGACCCGAGGTGGGGAGGATCCAGGAGACGGTCGGGAGCCTGTCGTGCTTCGCGTCCCACTCGAACCGGTCGGGCGGGTAGATCGTCAGCGCGTTCTCGTACAGCGGGCTGCCGGGCGTCGCGTCCTGGTAGTTCGCGAACCACTCGAGCGGGTTGGTCCCGTAGTCGTCCTCCTCCTGGTAGACGCGCCAGCTGATCCCGGCTTTCGTCAGCCTCTCGGGGTAGGTGGTCCAGGTGTACGGCTTGCCGGTGAAGGGGCTGGGGACGACGTTGGTGGTGACCGGGCCGCCGCCGGTGCCCTCGGGGTCGATCATCCCGGTCATCAGGTACATGCGGTTCGGCCACGTCGGCCCGAGCAGGGAGCAGTGGTAGGCGTCGCACAGGGTGAAGGTCTCGGCGAGCGCGAAGTGGAACGGGATGTCCTGGCGCTCGTAGTAGCTCATCGTGTACAGGCCGTTGGTGGCGCCGTCCGCGGCGAGGTGAGCCGGGAGCCACATGTCATTGCCAGCAGTGGTCGGGTTGCCGACCGTGATGTTGATCGCCTGGTGCTGGACGGTCCACGCGTGCGAGGTCGACGGGATCGCCTGCGCGCTCGTGGTGTGCGTGTCGAGGTGCCAGGGCAGCAGATAGTCGGCCGGCGGGTTCGGGTCCTGCGGGTCGTACTGGTAGAAGACCGACTTGCCGTTGGTGGGATAGCTGTTGTGCTGGATCTGCACATTCGGGTCACCGAACCCGCGCACGCCGGCGAGCGTGCCGAAGTAGTGATCGAACGAGCGGTTCTCCTGCATGTGGACGACAACGTGCTTGACGTCTCGGAGCGAACCGCGCCGTGGTCCCTGGGCGGCGGCTTTTGCGAGCGCGGGTGGAAGTATCGAGGTTGCGAGGACTCCTCCGGCACCGGCGGCGGCGGAGCTGAGAAGGCGACGGCGGGTAACCTCGGGCATGGAGAAGTCCCCCTTTTGGGGTCGGCGTCAGGGAATCGGGCGTCGCGTCCTGCCGGCGGAACTCCCCATTTCGCCGGATTCGCGAGCGGACTAGCCGGCTGATCCTAGGTTCGCGCCGGGGTCGCTGGTGTTACTGCGATGCGACGGCGGTGTTACCGAGGTGTGAAATAACCCTTACCAGTGAACGCCGCGGGTGGCCCTCACGAACGCGCGCTCCTCGGGTGTGGGCTCGTGATCGGGCTGCTTCTTGTCACCCTCGGGGATCAAGTGGTAGGCACGGTTGACGATGAGGTCCTGAGCGCCCGGGGCGACCGCGTAGGTGAGCTGACCGATGGTTCCCAGCGTCGTCGCGATCCGCTTGGGGCGCTTGCGGATCGCCTCGGCAATGATGTGCCCGGCGTCCTCTGGGCTGAGCGTGGGAAACCGGTCGTAGATCTTGGTCGGGGCGATCATCGGGGTGCGCACGAGTGGCATGAACACCGTGGTGATGTGGACGCCGTCGTTGATGACCTCCGGGCCGATCGAGCGGCTGAACGCGTCGAGCGCCGCCTTCGACGCGACGTACGCGCTGAACCGCGGCGTGTTCATCTGGAGCCCGATGGTCGAGATGTTGATGATGTGCCCCGACCCGCGTTCGCGCATCGTCGGCAGCAGGTTCAGGATCAGCTTGACCGCGGCGAAGTAGTTCAGCTGCATCGTCCGCTGGTAGTCGTGGAAGCGGTCGTACGCGCGGTCGACCGACCGGCGGATCGACTTGCCGGCGTTGTTGACGAGGACGTCGACGGCCTGGTGCTGCTCGAGCACCTCCGCGCACATGCGGTCGATGTCGTCGGTGTCGCTGAGATCGCAGGTGTGCACATAGGCGACGCCGCCCAGACCCTCGATCTCGTCGGCCACCTCCTGGAGCTGGTCGTGTCTGCGGGCGACGAGCAGCATCGTTCCGCCCGCTTCGCCGATCTCGAGCGCCGCAGCCTTGCCGATCCCCGACGACGCGCCGGTGATCATCACCGTGCGGCCGCTGACGGCGTCCTCGAGCGAGCGCGCCAGCACGTCGCCCGCTCCGGGGATGCGCTGGCCGAACGCGCGCAGTGTCCGGAGGCCCTCGGCGGCTATGTCGAGCGGATTGGGGGGCGCCATTGCGGACGTGACCGTACCATTGCGCGGTATGGCGGGCGCCATCGCGCGGTGTGGCGGGGCGCCGTCAGTGGTGCGAGTGGTTGGCCCTCAGTGCTGGCGCTCCTGCGCTCTTCGAGGCGCCGGCGAGCCTATCCCAGTCTGACATCCATCCGAGCCGCATGCGAACATGCGTTCGCCATGATCGCCTGCGTTCTCCTCCCTCGCTTCCAGCTCACCGTCGCCCTGGAGGGTCGAGCGGAGCTGCTGCAGGCGCCCACCGCGCTCGCGCCGGAGCCCGGTGGAACGCAGCAGATCGGCGAGGTCTCGCTGTCGGCCGAAGCATTCGGCGTCCATCCGGGGATGCGCCTGGGGGAGGCGCTGGCGCGTTGCCCGCGCCTCACGCTCGTCGCACCTGATCCTGCCGGCGTCGCCGACGCCTGGGAGCGGTTGCTGGTCCGCCTCGAATCGATCGGGGCAGCTGTCGAGCCCGAGCGACCGGGGCTCGTCTGCTTCGACGTGCGCGGGCTGTTGCGGTTGCATCGAGGGCTCGAGGGGGTGCTGGCCGCAGCCCGCCGGAGCCTGCGCACGCCGGCTCGCTACGGAGTGGCGCCGTCCCGATTCGCCGCGGTGGCGGCGGCGACCCGCGCCCGGGTGCGCCGGCCGGTGATCGTCTCGGGCGGGCGCAAGCAGGCGGGCGAGTTCCTCGCAACGCTGCCGGTGGCGCTGTTGCGTGCCCGGCCCGCGCTGGCCGATCTACCCGAGGCGCTAGAGCGGCTCGGGATCGGCACCCTTGGCGAACTGGCGGCGCTGGCGCCGGCGGCGCTCGCCGACCGGTTCGGCACGGCCGGGCTCCATGCCCACGAGCTGGCGAGCGGTGGCGACGGCGCCCTGCGGCCACGGCCGGCGAGCGAGTTCCTGCGCGAGGCGCTCGAGTTGCCGGAGGCCGCGTCGGGCATGCAGCTGGAGCGAGCGCTCGGGCTCCTGATCGATCGCCTGCTGGCGCGGCGGGAGCGACGCGGCCGGACGCTGCGAGCGGTCGTGCTGTCCGCGGTGCTCGTGGAGCAAGGCGGGACCTGGCGCGAGCAGGTCGTGTTTCGCGAGGCGCTGGCCGACCCGGTGAGGATGCGGCTCGCACTGACCCCGCGGCTGGCGCAGATGCCGGCGCCGGCGCAGCAGCTGCGGCTCGCGGTGGAGCGGTTCGGGCCGCTCGCGAGCGATCAGCGAAGTCTGCTGGACGATCCCGTTGCGGCTCGCACGGCACGCCTGCGCGAGGCCATCCGCCAGGCGCGAGCGGCTGCCGGACCCGACGCCGCTCTGCGCGTGCTCGAAGTCGACCCGGAATCGCGCTTTCCCGAGCGGCGCGCGGTGCTCACCCCGTTCGAGGGGTAGTGCGATGAGCGGACCACGCCGCCTGTCCGTTCCCCGCCGGGTCGCCGTCGAAGCCGGCGAGGAAGGCCGTCCGCTGATCGTCGACGGCCGTGACGTCGACTCGGTGCGCGAGTCGTGGCTGGTGGAAGACCGCTGGTGGACCGATCGTCCGCTTCGCCGGCGCTACTGGGAGGTGGTCACCACGTGCGGCCGCGACGAGGTCGTGTTCCACGACCTCGAGAAGGGGAGGTGGTGGAGGCAGCGCTGAGCACCCGTCATACACTGCATCTTCCTCATGGCTGACCCCTCCGCCACCCCGGAAACCCCGGACGCCCCGCTCGATCCCGGCCCCGCGGCCGTCGGCACCTGGAGCGGTGGGCGGTTCATGCACTTCGGCGAGCCGCTCGACGACGAGCGGTTCATGGCGCTGATCGCGCCCGACGAGTCGATCCGGACCGTGATGACCGCGGATGTGTACGGCACCGGAGAGGCCGACCGGATGCTGGGGCACGCAATCGAGGGCCGCCGGCGTGGCGAGATGTGCGTGGTCGGGGCCGTGGGCCACGACTTCTACGAGGGCGAGCGCGACGGCGCCAAGGGGTTCCCGCGCTTCACCGATCCCCGGTTGCGGGACGCGTCGGAGTACGCCGGGTATCTGCGCATGGCGACCGAGCGGAGCCTCGAGCGGGTCGGTATCGACAGCTTCGATCTGCTGCTGCTCCACAACCCCGACCGGACCGGCTACACGAGCGAGGCGGTGTGGGAGGGGATGGCCGCGCTGCGCGAGGCCGGCCTGACGCGGCTGATCGGGGTCGCACCCGGACCCGCCAACGGCTTCACGCTCGATGTGATCGATTGCCTGGAGCGCTTCGGCGCGCTGCTCGACTGGGCGATGATCATCCTCAACCCGCTTGAGCCGTGGCCCGGGGAGCTGTGCCTCGACGCCGCCGCGGCCGCGCGGGTGAACGTGATCACGCGCGTGGTCGACTACGGCGGGCTGTTCTTCGATGACCTGGTGCCGGGGCAGGAACTCGCGCGCCAGGACCACCGGAGCTTCCGGCCCGCCGGCTGGATCGAGCAGGGCCGCGAGCGACTCGAGCTGATGCGGCCGGTGGCCGAGCGCACCGGGCTGACGATGATCCAGCTCGCATGCCAGTGGAACATGGCGCACGCGCCGGTCGCCTGTGTCGTACCGACGCTGATCCAGGAGGTGGGCGCCGACGCGCGGCCGGTCGAGAGCAAACGCGCGGAGCTGGCGGCGCTCCCCTTTGAGGTGCGGCTGACCGCGCAGGACGTCGACGCGATCCGCGCGATCGGCGACAACACCGGCTGCATGGCGCTCAAGGGCGCGAGCCCCGAGCACTCCGGCGAGGAGCGCCCCGATCGCTGGGACCTCGACGATCACCTCGCCGAGGTCGCCGAGCGCTGGGGGATCGCGCCGGACCGCCAGCTCGTCAAGGTGCCGACAGCGCCATAGTGTCCTGAGGCGGAAATTCGTGAGCAGCGTCGCTCGGCGGCGTCCAGCTCATGGCAGCGTCGCTCGTCACGAGGCGCGCGCGCGGCGGCGGCTCGCGGCGCCGCTCCAGCTTCTAGTCTGACGGGATGGCAACGACGTTCCGACTCACGGGCGGGTGTGGCTGCGGGGCGGTCACGTTCGAGGTCACCGCGCCGCCGGTCTCGGCGCAGTACTGCCACTGCACCCGCTGCCAGCGGCGCACCGGAACCGGGGCGTCGGTCAGCGCGCGGGTCGAGCCGGGCTCGTTCCAGCTCCTCACCGGCGAGGATCGGCTCCGGGCGTGGAAGCCCGAAGGTGGCGCCGAGAAATGGTTCTGCGGGGACTGCGGCTCGGCGCTGTTCAGCCGCGACCCGGGTGACCCCGCGCGCGTCGGCGTCCGCATGGGCGCGTTCGACGAGGATCCCGGCATCCGGCCCGCCGCGCACCAGTTCGTCGCCTACGCCGTGCCCTGGGAGCCGATTCCCGAGGACGGCCTGCCGCGCTACCCCGAGCGCCGCGTCGCGGACTGACGGCGCTATTCGCTCTGCGCGTCGCCGCTGAGCGCGTCGGCCTGGACCCATTCGCAGCCGACCGACAGGTCCTCGACGCCCATCGCCGCGGCGACGTTCAGCCACATGCCGTAGCGGAAGAACTCGTCGATCTCCTCGGGCTCGGCCTGGGTCAAGCTCTCAACGTGCGTCACGAGCTTGGCGTAGCTCGCCCGGACACGGTCGCGGATCTCCTCGTCGTCGCACGCCGCGTACGCCTGGTGCTGGAGCATCAGATACGCGCGGTCGGATGCCAGCAGCCCGACGTACGCGTTGCCCATCGCCTTGAACACATCGATCTCCGGCGGGGCGGTGGCGGGATCGAACTCAGCCGCCGCCGTGGTGAACAGCTCGGCGACCCGCTCGAAGCACCGCTCGACCGCGGCCAGGAACAGCTCCTGCTTGTTGGCGAACAGGCTGAACACGTACGGCTGTGCGACGCCGACGCGCCGCGCGATCCGATCGACCGGCGTTCCGTACAGCCCGCCGCGCGCGAACTCGTGCACGGCCGCATCGATCAGCGCGTCCCGGCGTTCGGCCGCCGGGACGCGCTGACGAGGTGACTTCTGTTCTGTTGCGGGGGTGGAGGCCATGGTGCGTTCTCGATCCTGAGGTGATTCTCGGTCCTGGGTGTCTCGGTCCTGGGTGTGCTCGATCCTGGGTGTGCTCGGTCCTGGGTGTGCTCGATCCTAAGGCACGATCAAGCGGTCACGCCTGGGCGAGCTCTCCGCGGTACGCCTCCCCCGTGCCGATCGCCGCTTCCTCCGCCGCGTGTGCGGAGGCCGAGGCGCGAGTGCTGAACGGAAGGGCTGCCGCGATCAGCGCGCCGCCGGCGAGCACGGCCGCGCCCAGCCACAGCGCCGGCACGAGACCGTTGACGTAGGCCTCGGGCGACAGGTAGCTGCCGTGGCTCGTGAACACCGTGGCGAGCACCGCGATCCCGAGCACGCCGCCCAGCTCGCGAATCGCGTTGGTGGCGCCCGACGCCTGCCCGGTCTGAGAGGTCCGGACCGATGCCAGCACCGCGTTGGCCGAAGGTGCGAACACGAGCGCCATTCCGCTACCGGCCAGGGCGAACGGGATCACCAGGCTGGCGTAGGACTCGCCCACGCCGGCCACGCTCGCCATCCAGCCGAGCGCGATCGCCTGGAGCGACAGGCCCGCGATCATGAACCACCGGCTCCCGTAGCGCTCGGACATGAAGCCGGCCACCGGAGCCACGACCATCACCGCGCCGGTCCAGACCAGCAGCTTCACGCCCGCCTGGAGCGGCGTGTTGTGGAGCACGTTCTGCAGGAACTGGCTGAGGAAGAAGATCGAGCCGAACATCCCGAAGTACATCGCCAGCGAGACCGCATTGGTCACCGCAAATCCGCGGTTCGCGAAGAACTCCATCGGCAGCATCGGCTCGTCGGTGCGCAGCTCCTGGAAGATGAACGCCAGCACCAGCGCGGCGCCCGCGGCCAGCGAGATCAAGACCTCGGGGCTGCCCCAGCCGAGCGACTGCGAGCGCACGAGGCCGAACACGAGTCCGAACAGCCCGGTGGAGACGAGCGCGAGGCCGGGGAGGTCGAGGTGTTTGACCGTCCCGCGGCTCTCAGTCAGGCGGGCGCCGGCGAGCGGAACCAGTGCCAGGCCGATCGGCACGTTGACCCAGAAGATCAGGTGCCAGGACGCGGCCTGCGTGAGCGCTCCGCCGACGAGCGGCCCGGCCGCGACGCCGATGCCGCTGATCGCCGACCAGACGCCGAGCGCGAGCCCGCGCTGCTCGGGCGGGAAGGCCTCGGCCAGGAGCGTCAAGGTCAGCGGGGTGACGATCGCGGCGCCGACGCCCTGGAAGGCACGGGCGGCGATCAGGAAGCCGATCGAGGGGGAAAGGGCCGCGGCGGCGGAGCCGACGGTGAACACCGCGATGCCGACCATGAACATCCGCTTGCGTCCTAGGCGGTCGCCGAGCGCCGCGCCGGTCAACAGCAGCACCGCGTACGCGAGGACATATGCATTCACCGTCCACTCGAGCGTCTGGATCGAGGCGCCCAGGTCACGGTGGATGCTCGGGAGGGCGACGTTCACGACGAGGTTGTCGAGCACGGTCATGAACAACCCGAGCGAGACGATCACGAGGGTCCAGATCCGGCGGCTTTGGGTGATCGGTGTTTGCATGGCGGTCCGTTCTCCCTTCTTAGTGAGTGCTAACTATGCGCAGATTAGCAGCGACTAATAAGTTGTCAAGAGAGAGCGCGGATTTTTGTCTTGAGGGGCGGGTTGCGCGCCTTGGGCGTGCGGATTCAGCTGCTTGGCTGAGCTGTGACGGACCGCCGGGCTTGAGCCGGGGGGGTGGGCTGGCTCGACCCCGGGGGGGTCGCCTGGATTGAACCCCGGGGATCGGCTGGCTTGAGTCCGGCGATCGGCCGGTTTCAGGCCCCGAAGAACCTGCAAAACATGACATTCGGCCACTGCATCCGTGACCGTGGCGTAGTACGCATGCCCCACATGCATAGTCCGCCACGGTCCCCGGCTCGCGGCTCGAGTGTCGTGCTATGCATGTAGGCGGGCCGCGCCGGGCGGGCCGGGCGGGACCGGGCCGGGTCGCGTAGTCGAACGGTCGGCTCCGCCGACGAGGCCGCGGCGGGCGAGGGCTGGGCGCGACCGCCGGCGCTCTTTACGCTCGCCCTACGCCCAGCGGGGTATCCCCTTGCTTGGTGAGCAGGGAACTAACCGAACAGATCCGGCGGCGTTGGCCGGGGCGCTCGGCAGCAGGGCAGCCTCGGCCTGGGACCCGACGCGAGGCTGGTCGGCGCATCGAGCTGACCCATTACGGCGCGCTCGACGGCCTGCGCGGCGTCGCGGTGGCGGCCGTCCTGCTGTACCACGGTGGCGTTTCCTGGGCCAATGGCGGATTCCTCGGGGTCGAGGTGTTCTTCGTCCTGTCGGGCTTCCTGATCACCTCGCTGCTGCTGGCCGAGTGGAGCCGGAAGACGACGATCGGGCTGGGCGCGTTCTGGGCCCGCCGGGCGCGGCGGCTGTTGCCGGCGCTGTTCTGCCTGGTCGCCGTGATCGGGCTGTACTACGCGGTCGCGGGCTCCGCGCAGGCGATCCCCGGCCTCAAGGGCGACGGGATCTCGGCGCTGACCTACTACAGCAACTGGCATCAGATCGCTGCCGGGAGCAGCTATTTCGCCGCCACCGGGCCTGTGTCGCCGCTCGAGCACACGTGGTCGCTGGCGATCGAGGAGCAGTTCTACGTCGTGTGGCCGATCCTGGTGCTCGGCGTGCTGTGGCTGGCCGGTCGCGGCGCAAACCGGTCGAGCCGTCGCCCGCTGCTCGTTCTGTTCGGCGTCACCGTCGCGGGCGCGGTCGCCTCGGTAGTCGACACAGCAATTCTGTTCGAGGGCGGTCGCAATCTGGATCGCGTGTACTACGGGACCGACACACGCGCGGCCGGCTTGCTGATCGGGGCCGCGCCGGCGATCGGCCTGGCCCTCCGGCGCGCCGGAGGTGCGGGCACGCGCGCGGCGGGCGCGCACGGTGAGCATGCCCGCGCGCTCGGGGCCGGCGGTGAGCATGCCCGTGCGATCGGCGCCAACGGGGAGAAGGCCCGCGCGCTCGGGGCCGGCGGCAAGCGACAGCGCGCGCTCGGCGCCGGCGCGGTGCTCGCGCTTGTCGGCGTGCTCGCGGCGATCGCCACCACGGACGGGTCCGACGGCTGGCTCTACCCGTACGGGCTTCTCGCGCTCGACGGCGCCACCGTCCTCCTGATCGCGACCGCGGTGCTGCGCCCGGCTTCGCCGGCGGCGCGCGCCCTCGCGGTCCGGCCGCTCAGAGCCCTGGGGCAGATTTCCTACGGCCTCTACCTGTGGCACTTCCCTCTGTTCCTCTGGCTGACCGCCGACACGGTGGGCGTGACCGGCACGACGCTGCTGCTGGTGCGGCTCGCGGTCACCCTCGCCGTCAGCACGGCGTCGTACTTCCTGATCGAGCAGCCGATCCGCCAGCGGCGGCGGCCCACGTGGCTGATCCGGGCGCTGACGCCGCTCGCGGCCGGCGGCGCCGTGGCCGCGCTGCTGCTGGCCTCGGCGGCCGACCAACTACCGGTCGGCATTCCCGCCGCCGCAACCCTGCCCCAGCCGCCGCCGCAGCTCCGCGGCCACGATCCGTCGTGCACCGTGGCGCTGAAGGACGCGCCGGACTACGGCGTCGCGCCCGTGCCCGCGAGCAAGGAGACGGCGTTCGTGTACGCCGCGCTGGGGGCGCACAAGCTGACTTGGAGCGGGTCGGCCGAGAAGACGTTCCAGACCTGCCCGCCCAAGCACGTGCTGATCGTCGGCGACTCGCTGGCGTTCACGCTCGGCGTCCCGTGGATGGGCAACGAGGAGCGCTACGGCATCCAGCTGACCGACGGCGCGCTGCTCGGCTGCGCGTTCACGACCCGCGGCGAGCTCGACGTCGACGGCACCTGGGAGGGCCAGTCCGAGGGCTGCCCGACCGCCGCCGAGCAGTGGGCCGCGGAGGCGCGCGCGACTGACGCTCGGGCGGTGGTAGTCGAGCTCGGGTACCGGGACACGCTCGACTGGAAGATCGACGGCAAGGTCGTCCACATCGGTCAGCCGGCGTTCGACGCCAACGTCGAGAAGCAGATCGAGCGGTTCGTGCAGATCATGGGCGCCGGCGGCAGGAAGATCGTGTTCCTGACGATCCCCTACACCGATCCACCGCACCTTCCCGACGGCTCGCCGGCGCCGCAGGCCTCGCCGGCGCGGCACGCCCTGATCAACTCGATGCTCGAGGCCGCCGCTCGCCGCCACCCGAAAACGGTGTCGGTGCTCGACATCGATCAGACCGTTTCGCCCGGGGATCACTACAACGCCAACGTCAACGGGCAGCTGTGCCGGTTCGACGGGGTTCACTTCAGCGCTTACTGCAGCGAGTTGCTCGAGCCGCGCGTGCTCGGCGAGGTCCGAAAACTGGTCGGCTGACTCGGTCGTTACTGTCTCAGAGTGCGTCGATACCTCTGGGCACCCGTGGCGCTGCTTGTCCTGTTCCGCATCGGCGCCGCCGTCCTGAATGGCGACGCCCCGGCCGCGGCGACCCCGGCCCCGGTGCCGGCGGGCAGTCACTGGATCGCGACCTGGGGGGCAGCCCCGCAGGCCGCTACCGCCGGCAATCTGTCGCGGGCGGGGTTCCGCGACGCCACGATCCGGGAGATCGTTCTCACGAGCGCCGGCGGCACCAGGATCAGGGTGCGCCTCACGAATGCATTCGGCAGCGCCCCGCTCCGGATCGGCGAGGCGGCGGTGGCGGTCGACGCCAGCGGACCACGCACGGTGGCGGGAACCTCGCACCCGCTGTACTTCAGCGGCCGGAGCTCGGTGGTGATCCCGCCGGGAGCCGAAGCCACGAGCGATCCCGTGCCGCTGGCGATCGAGCCCGCGACCCGGCTGGCGGTGAGCATCTATCTCCCGCGCGCGACCGGCCCGGCCACCGAGCACGCTGACGCGCAGCAGGTCAACTTCGTCGCGGCCGGGGCGCGCGTCGACGGCGCCCCGAGCGCCTTCAGGATCCGGACGCAGTCGTGGTACTTCCTCGATGGCGTCGATGTGCTCGGCTCGCGGCACGCGCTCGGCTCGATCGTCGCGCTCGGCGACTCGATCACGGACGGCGTCGGTTCCCCGTCCGGCAAGAACGAGCGCTGGCCGAACGATCTCGCCGACCGGCTCGACAACCTGGGGGGGTCGTCGCTCGCGGTCGTCGACGAGGGGATCGGCGGGAACCGCGTCCTGAACGGCTCGCTGTGCTGCGGGGTCGACGCGGTTGCCCGGTTCGAGCGCGACGTGCGCGACCAGCCTGGCGTCCGCGACGTGATCCTGCTCGAGGGAATCAACGACATCGGCTACAGCCAGAGTCGCAGCGCGCTGACCGCGCCGCACACCGACGTGTCCGCGCTGCAGATCGTCGAGGGCTACGAGCGGATCATCACGCTCGCCCACACGGCGGGGTTGAAGATCTTCGGGGCGACGCTGACGCCGTTCGAGGGCGCGCACTACTGGACGCAGGCGGGTGAGGCCAAGCGCGAGGCGGTCAACAACTGGATCCGCACGAGCGGCGCGTTCGACGGCGTGATCGACTTCGCCGCCGCGGTCGCGGACCCCGGTGATCCCGACCGACTCAACCCCGCCTACGACAGTGGGGACCACCTGCATCCGAACGCCGCCGGCTACCGGGCGATGGCGGCCGCCATCAACCTCCGCTCGCTGGTCGCGGCGGGCTCGAGCTAGAGGGAGATCCGCCGGCCCGCCCGCGGAGATTGTTCGTCTTCGACGGGCGCCGGTTCCGGTGTCGGCTCGTCTTGCGGGTCGCGCACGACCGGTTCGGCGCCGATCGCCTCGTCGAGGCAGCACAGGACGTAGCCGTAGCGGAGCATCGTCTCGATCCGCTGGCGCCCCAGCTCCTGCCACGACAACGTCTTCGTCGCGAGCTGGTGCTGGAGGTGCTGCAGGGCGGTGACCACGAGACAGTTCCACACCTCGGGCGGCAGCGACATGACCGAGTCCCAGCGGTCGCGTGAGATCGTCCGCACGTCGTCGAGCAGCCTCCCGACCGCCGCCGCGTCGCCCGCGAGCTTCTTGGCGTCGGCGCGCTGGCCGAGGTGGAATGAGGCGGGTCGCAGCGCCGGCTGGTTCGTCGGGTCGACCAGGACGATGCGAGCTCCGTAGCCGGCGACGATCACGATCCGCAGGGCCCGCTGGAGCTCCGAGTCGACGAGCTTCTTGGAGGCCGCGTAATCCTCGACCAGCCGCATCCCGAGCACCGCGGTCAGCGGGCTCAGTGCCTCGAGCTCCGCGGCGGCGCCGGCGGATGCCTGCCACACCTCTCTGACCCATTTGCGCGCGCCGCGCCTGAGCGACTTGCGCAGCTCCCGGCGGGTCATCCGCCACGACTGACGCTTCTCGCGCGACCGCCACTTCATCGCGCCACCCTACCAACCGCCCCCGAGCCTTCGGCCAAGATAGTCCCACAGCATCGAGAGCTGCCGCTCGGACCAGACCATTTCGCGCTTGCGCAGCGACTCGTCGTCTGAAGACCAGCGCTCGGGTCCTCCCAGGGTGTGGGTGAGGATCTGCTGGTGGGCCGCCTTCTCGAGCAGCACGGCCCGGATCACCGCGTCCCGCACGTCCTTGCCCGCGGTCACGATCCCGTGGTTGACGAGCAGCAGCGCGTGCTGATCGCCGAGCGTGGCGGCGACCTCGGCGCCCATCTCGGTGGTGACGATCAGCTCGGCGGTCCTCGTGTACCGCGGCACATCGGGCGGGACGAACATCGTGCCGGCGTGCGACACCGGTCGCACGGGCTGTCCGCTCGCGCCGATCGCGATCGAGTGGGGCGGGTGGGAGTGGACGACGCCGCCGGCGTCCGGTCGCGCGCGCATCACCTCGGTGTGGATCGGCCACTCGGAGTGACGGGGGCCGTCGCCGGCGAGCACCTCTCCATCGAACCCGACGAGCAGTACCCGATCGGGGGTGATCTCCTCGAACCCGAACGACGCGGCCTTCATCCACACGCCTCGGCCCTCGGGATCACGCGCCGACACGTGTCCCCAGACGAAGTCGTCGTGGCCGTTGGCGCCGAGGATGCGGCAGCCCAGCGCGACCAGTTCGCGAAGCTCGTCGATGCTGTCCGGTGTCGCCATGCTGTACCTCTGGTCGTTCTCGGGTTCGCGCGGTACGGCGCAACGTCCGCGGATCATGGGAACATATGTTCGATGCTGGCGCCGTACGTCGAACTCCATTGTCACTCGGCCTTCTCGTTTCTCGACGGCGCCTCCCTGCCCGACGAGATCATCCCCGCCGCGCTCGAACTGGGGTACGAGGCGGTTGCCCTGACCGACCACAACACGGTCTCGGGCTCGATGGAGTTCGCGGTCTCAGCGCGGGCGCTCGGACTGCGCCCGATCCACGGCGCCGAGATCGACCTCGCGCCGGGTGACGCTCCCGATGGCCGCCACCTGACGCTGCTCGTGCAGGACGCCGGCGGCTGGTCGAACCTGTGCCGGATCCTGACCCGCGCACATGCGCACACGCGCGGAAATGGAAGCCCGCCCACCCGCCCCCCAACCTCCCCGCCGTCGCAGGCGTTCGTCGAGCTCTCGGACGTCCTGGAGCACGCCGAGGGGCTGGTCTGCCTGAGCGGCTGTGCGCTGAGCGGGGTGCACGACGAGTTCACGCTCAGGCGCCTGCTCGACGCGTTCGGACCCGATCGCCTGCGGGTGGAGCTCCAGCGGCCGTTCCTGCGCGACGATCGCGCCCGCAACCGGCGCCTTCAGCGAGTCGCGGCGCGGCTCGGGGTGCCGTGCGTGGCCACCGGGAACGTGCACGCGCACGCGCGCGCCCGGGCACCGCTCCAGGACGCGCTGGTTGCCGTACGCCTGCACACCACGCTCGATGCCTCCGAGCCCGTGCGGCGCGGCAACTTCAGCCACGTGCTCGCCTCGCCGGCGGCGATGGCGAGTCGATTTGCAGACCATCCCGAGGCGGTGGCGGAGACGCTGGCGTTGGCCGAGCGGCTGCGGTTCGATCTGACCAGCGACCTCGGGTATCGCTATCCGGGAGCGGAGGACGCGGCGGCGATGCGCACGCTCACCGAGCTGTGTCGGGACCGCCTGGAGGATCGGTACAAGGACGCGGGGACGGTGCGCGCGGACGCGCTCGCGCGGCTGGAGCAGGAGCTGCGGATCATCGAGCGGCTCGGTCTGCCCGGGTTCTTCCTGCTTCACCACGACATGCTCGAGTTGGCCCGCGAGGTGGCGCTCGAGGTGCGCGGTCCCGGCAGCGTCCGCAGCCTGCTGCCGCCCGGCCGGGGCCGCGGTTCGAGCGTCTCCTCGATCGTCTGCTTCCTTACCGGCCTGTCGCACGTCGACCCGATCGCCAACGACTTGCTGATCGGGCGGTTCCTGAACGAGGAGCTGACCTCGCTCCCCGATATCGACCTCGACTTCCCGCGCGACATCAGGGAGAAGCTGATCCCGCGCGTCCACGAGCGCTACGGGCACGACCGTTCGGCGCTGGTGGCAGCGTTCCCGACCTACCGCGCCCGCGGGGCGATCCGCGAGCTCGGCAAGGCGCTGGGGCTGCCGCCTGGGGAGATCGAGCGGGTGGCGCGGGGCAGCGAGGGCTGGGACGCGAAGGAAGTCGATCGGGACATCGCGTCCGCGTTCGGTCTCGAGCGCTCCGGTGTCGCAAAGGAAGACGGCCGGCGGGGCTCGACGGGTCGCTGGGCGTGGCTCGCGCGGCTTGCCGCCGAAGCCCACGGGCTGCCGCGCCACCTGAGCCAGCACTCGGGCGGGATGATCGTCGCCACCCGTCCGCTGATCGACTGCTGCCCGATCGTGCCCGCGGCGATGGAGGGCCGCCAGATCGTTCAGTGGGATAAGGACTCCTGCTCGGACGCGGGCTTCCTGAAGATCGACCTGCTCGGGCTCGGGATGCTGTCGGCGGTGGAGCGGTCGGTCGAGATGATCGCGCGCACTCGCGGAGAGGAGGTCGACCTGAGCCGGATCCCGTACGACGACCCGGCGACGTATGAGTGCATCCAGAGCGCCGACACGACCGGGGTGTTCCAGATCGAGAGCCGGGCGCAGATGCAGTCGCTGTTCCGCACCCGGCCGGAGAACCTCAAGGACATCACGATCCAGGTCGCGATCGTCCGGCCGGGGCCGATCCAGGGAGGTGCGGTCAATCCCTACATCGAGCGCCGCCAGCGGCTGCGCGTCGATCCCGACTACCAGATCCCCTACGAGCATCCGTCGCTCGAGCCGGCGTTACGCGAGACGCTCGGCGCGATCATCTTCCAGGACCAGGTGATCGAGGTCGCGATCGCGTTCGCCGGGTTCTCGCCCGGGGAGGCGGAGGGGCTGCGGCGGGCGATGAGCCGCAAGCGCTCGGACGCGGCGATCGAGGCCTACCACCGGCGGTTCGTCGCCGGCGCTCGCGGACGGCACGGGGTGGATGAGGAGACGGCCGAGCGCGTGTTCTCGATGGTCCGCGGCTTCTCGGGCTTCGGCTTCCCGAAGGCGCACGGCGCCGCTTTCGGGCTGCTCGCCTACCAATCGACGTGGCTACGGGTCCACTTCGGCCCCGAGTTCCTGTGCTCGTTGCTGAACGAGCAGCCGATGGGGTTCTACCCACCCGACGCGCTTGTCCATGAGGCCCAGCGGCGGGGGATCGAGGTGCTGGCGCCGGACGTCAACGAGAGCGCAGCCGAATGTGAGATGGAGGGAGGAAGCGTCCGCATCGGCCTCGGCTACGTTCGCGGTGTCAACGGGCAGGAGGTGAGTGAGCTGGCCGCGATCCGCGAGGCGGGAGGGCGGTTCCGGAGCCTCGCCGATCTCGCCTCGCGGGCAAGCTCGAGCGCCGCCTCGCTGGAGATGCTCGCCTGGTCGGGGGCGTGCGACTTGCTCGTGCCGGGTTCGGTGCCCGGGGCGCCGTCGGGATCAGCGCGCCGCATCGCGCTGTGGCAGCTCGGGGTGGCGACGCCGGGAAGAAGGGTGCCCGGCGGGGTGCAGCTGGCGCTCCCGCTGGATCTGCCGGCGCCGCCCGAGCTGCGGGCGCTGACGGCGTGGGAGTCGATGCTCGCCGATTACGGCACCACCGGGTTGACCGCGGATGCGCATCCGATCGCGCTGCTCAGGGACCGGCTACCCCAGGGAGTGGTCACGAGTCGCGATCTGGGGACGCTGCGCCACGGCACCCGCGTCACGGTGGGCGGGCTCGTGGTGGCGCGCCAGCGCCCCGGCACGGCCAACGGGATCGTGTTCGTGCTGCTCGAGGACGAGTTCGGGACGATCAACCTGATCGTTCCCGCCCCGATCTACGAGCGCCACCGGCTGATCGTGAGGACCGAGCCGCTGATGCTCGCCGAGGGCAAGCTCGAGGCTCAGCCGGCGGCCGGCGGGGCGATCAACATCCTGGTCGATCGGGTCCAGCCGATCGCCGCTCCCGACCACCTCGCCGCCGAGGTCAAGGACTTCTCGATGCTCGACGAGCAGGTGCGCCGGGGGCTGGCGGAGCAGCGAAGCTCGCGTGAGACCGACGCCGAGGACTTCCGGGCCGTGGCGCCGCCCGTTATGAGCTTCGCCTCGGGACGGCGGCGGTAGGCCTCATCTCTTAGTAAGGTCCCGCTCCGTGCTCGCCGTAATCCTGTTCGCCGCCTTCTGGGTCGTGCTGGGACTCGGGGTGTTCGTCCTCGGCGTCCGCGGCGGCCCGGGTGCTGCGGCCCGTAGAGAGCAGGGATACCGGAGCCGACGGCTGATGGGGGTGGTTCTCGTGCTCGTCTATATCGGGTTCGGGATCGTGCTCCCGGTCGTGTTCCTGCTCGGGAATCGCAACAACGCCAGCGCCCAGGTCGGTGGGATCAAGCTGACCGCCGCCGAGAAGCGCGGGCGCGAGCTGTTCGGCCAGCATTGCGGGCTGTGCCACACGCTGGCCGCGGCCAACGCGGTCGGCAAGGTGGGCCCCAACCTCGACGTGATCCAGCCGACCGCGCAACTCGTCCTACACACGATCGCCAACGGATGCCTGCAGAACCCGCCCTCGGGCAGCCAGGAGGCATGCCTCGGCGAGGGGACGATGCCCGCCGACGTCGTGCAGGGCGTCGACGCCACCGACGTGGCGCAGTTCGTCGCCAAGGTCGCTGGGGTCGAGTAGCGCCGGCGCCCCGGGGACCCGGAGCGCGGGGGCCCGGCGCACGGGCGGGCCGGCGGGACGGCGCATGGGCGGGACGGCGCACGGGCGGGACGGCGGGACAGCGCACGGGCGGCCCCGGCGCGCCACCCCGCACTGGCTGCGCGGCCAGGCCGCATTCTGCGGCGAAATGGTCAGCAACGAGACCGCGTTCCGTCCGTGGCCGCTGTTAAGATCGCCGCCGAAACTGAATCCGCGCCGCTTGACGTGCATGAGCGGAGGGAGCGGGGGACCCGAGTTGTTGGGGCGAATCGTGCTCGTCCGTCAGCTAACCCCGTAAGTACGAGAAAGAGGTCGGTCAGATGCCCCAAGCTGGCGTTGCCGCGCGTGCGCGGCGCCGGGACGTTGTCCCGTGGTGGGAGGAGCTCGATAGCGAGGCGTTCCGCGAGTTCCGTGCCGCCACGATCGACGAGCCCGCCCCGCCGGCTGTCCCGTTCTCGCCTGAGCCGGAGTCTGACCTCCACCTCGAGCGCCCAGTGACGTGGGCGCCGCGTGCGCCCAACGGCCGCAGGACCGTGCAGATCACCGGCCGCGGCGCTGAGCGGAACCTGCCGGTCGCCCGGCCCATCGCCCGGCCAACGCTCCGGCGCCACGAACGCGCCGGCTTCAAGCCCGACCGCACCGCCATGTGGGCCGTGCTGCTCGGGCTGCTGCTGATCATCGTGGCCGCCACGAGCGCGCTGCCGCACTGAGGGCCCGCGACTTCGTAATTGACGGTTCCGACGGCGTCTGGACGCCCCTGGCGCCACCCGCTCACCCTCACGTACCACCAGTACGATCGGGGCGAGCGGGCGACGCCAGATCACTCCCAGCCACTCGTCGGATTCCGCCACTTACTCAGTCGCGGACCCTACATCAGCTCCCCTTACAGACCTCGGGGTCGGGGCTGATCCAGTCTTTATGGGCCTCCGTATATAAGAGGTAGGGCCGCTATCTGCCTGGGTGGCGCGGCACTGTTGGGCGGAAGTTGAGCCGCTCAAAAGTAGTGCGTCCCCCACTTGTGCGGCTGGCCCCGCCAAACTAAACTTATCAACCGTAAGCAGGTCTCGAAAGTGAAGGGCGAGACCGCCCTTTGAGCCCCCCGGACCTACTGGTGGTCAACTATGAAGACTTCAATGAGCAGGTTCCAAATCCATGACGATCTGACCGCCCCTGAGGGCTCCGTCCCGGTGCTGCGGGGTGCGCTCGCGACGGGCGGTCAACTGCCGAACTTCCTCGGCGTGCTGGCGGGTTCGCCCGCCGCGCTGCGGGCCTACGCCCGCTTCCGCTCGGAGTTGCGCCACGGCAAGCTGACGCTGCCGACGCTCGAGCGGATTGCGCTCGCCGTCGCCGAGTACTACCAGTCCGAGCCGGGGATCGCGATGCACTCGCGGACCGCGCGTGCGGCGGGACTGGCGCTCGACGAGGTTGCGCTGGCGCGGCAATTCAACTCGAAGGATTTGCGTGAGGCGGCGCTGTTGCGCTACCTGCACGCGTTGCTCGAGGAGCGCGGCCGTGCGCCCATGCACCTCCATGAAGAGGCGCGTGAGGCCGGCTGGGACGATGAGCAGATCCTTGAGGCGATCGCGACGGTCTCGCTCGAGGGGTTCACCGCGATGGTGAACGTCGCAGGCGAGGTGCCCGTCGATGGCTCGAGTGAGGCATCCCGCGCGTTGCAAGCAGCGTAAGAGCGTAAGCTCTGATCGGATACAGGATGGGAGCGCCCGAGGACACGGCCGAGTCTAATCGCGGCGACACCCGCTCGACAGGGTGCTGTCCCCTGTACCACGAGGCGGTCGAACTGGTCGGTCGCAGGTGGACAGGGGCGATCCTGGCGGTGTTGATGGAGGGCGCGCTGCGCTTCTCCGAGATTGCCTCGGCGGTCCCGGAGCTGTCGGACCGCCTGCTGTCCGAGCGGATGAAGGAGCTGGAGCGCCGCGGCATGGTCGAGCGGACGGTCATCGCCGGGCCGCCGCTGAAGGTCGAGTACGAGCTCTCCCAGATGGGGCGTGAGCTCGAGCCGGCGCTCGCGGAGCTGCAGCGCTGGGCCAACCGCTGGCTCGGCGAGCGCGAGCTCTCAGGCCGCCTGTAGCCCGCCTGAGCTCTCAGGCCGCCTGTAGCCCGCTGCCCCCTGCCCGCGTTCCAGCCAGCGGAAACGCTCGGCCAGCAAGTAACGTTCGCCGCCCGATGGCGACCACCGCTTCCCCGCTCACCGCCGACGACGTTCGCGCGCTCGTACAGGAGCGCAGCATCCGGTTCATCCGGTTGTGGTTCACCGACATCCTCGGCCAGCTCAAGGCGTTCTCGATCAACGCCACCGAGCTGACGGACGCGTTCGAGGGCGGGATGGGGTTCGACGGCTCGTCGATCACCGGCTTCAACCCGATCGAGGAGTCGGACATGATCGCGATGCCCGACCCGACTACGTTCAGGATCCTCCCGTGGCGCCCCGAGGAGCAGGGCGTGGGCCGGATGTTCTGCGACATCCTCACGCCCGAGCGAACTCCGTATGAAGGCGATCCGCGGCACGTCCTGCGGCGCGCGGTCGAGCGGGCCAAGGCGATGGGCTTCGACCATTACTACGTCGGCCCCGAGCTCGAGTTCTTCTACTTCAAGAGCTCGACCTCGACCGAGGTCCTCGACGAAGGCGGCTACTTCGACCTGACCACGCTGGACGCCGGCTCGGACCTGCGCCGCGAGACCGTGCTCGCGCTCGAGCAGCTCGGGATCCCCACGGAGTACGCCCACCACGAGGTCGGGCCGAGCCAGCACGAGATCGACATGCGCTTCTCGGACGCGCTCAAGATGGCCGACGACTGCATGACCTACCGGATCACGGTCAAGGAATACGCGATGAAGTACGGGCTGCACGCGACGTTCATGCCCAAGCCCCTGTTCGGCAAGAACGGCTCGGGCATGCACACGCATCAGTCGCTGTTCCGCGGCGAGCAGAACGCGTTCTTCGACCCCGACGACCAGTACTACCTGTCCGACGTTGGCAAGGCGTTCATCGCGGGACAGCTCCGGCACGCGCGCGAGATCTGCTCGATCTTCGCCCAGTGGGTCAACTCCTACAAGCGGCTCGTGCCCGGTTACGAGGCGCCCGTATACCTCGCGTGGTCACGTCGCAACCGCTCAGCGCTGGTCCGCATCCCGATGTACCACCCCGGCCGGGAGCGAACCACGCGCATGGAGCTCCGCTGCCCGGACCCGGCGTGCAACCCGTACCTGACGTTCGCGGTGCTGCTCCAGGCCGGCCTCGAGGGAATCGAGCACCGCTACGAGCTGCCAGACCCGATGGAGACGAACCTCTACCACCTGTCTTCGGAGGAGCGCCGGCGCCTCGGGATCGAGCAGCTGCCTGCCACGCTCGGCGAGGCGATCGAGCTCACTGCCCAGTCCGAGCTCGTCCTGCGCTCGCTCGGCGAGCACATGTTCAACCGCTACATCGAGATCAAGCGCCAGGAGTGGGACGACTACCGGGTCCAGGTGACCCCGTGGGAACTCGAGCGCTACCTGCCGGTTCTATAGCCGCCGGTAGCGCGCCTCGAACAGCGAGTAGCACGCGAACACGAGCAGCCCGGCGGCGACGAGCGCGAGGAGGACCGTGCCGAGCGGCTCGTGGTGCACCCGCGCCAGCACCCCGTCGATCCCGACCGCGTCGTGCGGGTTGTACGAGATCGCCGCCTGCAGCAGGAAGTAACCGACGATTCCGAACACGATCGAACGCGCGCACAGCCCGACGCGCCCGACCGTCATGTACGTGCGCCGCTCGGGTTCCGTCATCTCGCCGAGCTTCGTGTTCTCGGCGAACCCGCCGCTGAGCGCGTCGTAGATCTGGTAGGCGCAGATCGCGATGAACGCGCCGCCGGCGATCGCGACGATCGCCGCCCCGCCCGGCCAGCCGAGCACGCCGGCCGTGGTGTGCGACGGGCTACCCGAGCCGCCACCGCCCGAGCCGCCGAGCAGAATGCGGACCGCCACCGCGAATAACACGAGGTACGCGACGCCGCTGGCGCCGTTCGAGATGCGGTCCTTCAGCTTTGGGCTGCCGCCACCCTCGGGACCGCGGCCGAGCAAGGCCTGACTGAGCTTCCACAGGGCGTAGCCCAGCAGCCCGACGCAGACCACGACCAGGGCGACGCGGCCGAGCGGTGCGCCCGCGATGAGAGCGAGCGCACCCTGCTGGTTGGGCGCGGCGGGCGCGGCCCCGGCACCCAATGCGAGCGCGAGCGCGATCCCGCCGATCACGCCGTAGGTGACCGCCCGGGCGACGAATCCCGTGCGCGCGAGCAGCGCGAACGACCGCGAGCGCTGGACGCCCCGCGCCTCGTGTTCGACGTGCTCGGCGTTGCGCTCAACGGTCGCCTGGGCAGAAGGCATTAGCTCCTAGGTACCCGCTGGCGCGGGCCTAACCCAACGAAGCCGCGAGTTCCTCGGGGCTGGTGACCGGCGCCTGACAGACGAACCGCTCGCAAACGTACGCCGCGGCGTGGCCGTCGACGGGCTCGCGTCCTTCGAGCAGCGGCACGGCCGCGCTTGCGGCTTCGGCCCCGTTGCCGGCGGCAAGCACCACGTGGGGGCGGTAGGCGTCGCGGACCACGCGCAGGAGCGGAGCCGCCTCGGGCGAGGGACCGACGATCGCGACCTCTTTGACCGGCGCCAGGTAGAAGTCGGCCGCGCCGAGCAGGTGTCCGAATGCTCCGGGGTGGCGGGCGGCCAGCGGGAACAGCAGCCTGAGCACGCCGAGGGCGTGCCGCTCGTATTTGCCTTCGCCGGACAGCAGCGCCAGCCGCATCAGCCCGAACGCCGCCGCCGAGTTCCCCGACGGGATCGGGGAGTCGTCGAGGTCCTTGCGCCGCGCCGCGAGCTCCTCGTGATCGGATGCGGTCGTGAAGAAGCCGCCTCGTTCGGGGTCCGAGAAACGCTCGATCATCGTGTCGGCGAGCGCGGTCGCCTCGCCGTACCAGTGCGGATCCCCGGTCGCCTCGTACAGCGTGATCAGCGCCTCGAGCAGGAACGCGTGGTCGTCGAGGTAGGCATCGAGCCGGCCGCGGCCGTCCTTCCAGCTCCGCAGCAGGCGCCCGCCGGTATCGCGCAGGTCGCGCAGGACGAACGACGCGCACGCGACCGCCGCGTCGAGGTAGTCCGACCGCCCGAGCACCGCGCCCGCCTCGGCGAGCGCCGAGATCATCAGTGCGTTCCACGAGGTCAGGCGCTTGTCGTCGAGTCCCGGGCGGACGCGCTCCGAGCGCACCGCCAGCAACACCCGGCGGATCTCGGGCAGCGCCGCCGGCTCGGGCCCTCGCGCCTCGAGCACGTTGCGTCCGGACCCCTCGAAGTTGCCGCGCTCGGTGGCGCCGAAGTACGCGATCGCCGCCTCGGGGACGCCCGGGCCGAGCTCTCCGAGCGCCTCACGTAGCTCCGCCACCGTCCACACGTAGAACTTGCCCTCGACGCCCTCGGAGTCCGCGTCGAGCGCCGCACAGAAGCCACCCTCGGGACCGCGCATCTCGCGCAGTGCCCAATCGAGCGTCTCGACGCACACCCGCCGGAACCGCTCGTTGCCGGAGACCTGCCAGCCGTGCAGGTACGACCGGGCCAGCAGCGCGTTGTCGTAGAGCATCTTCTCGAAGTGCGGGACGGTCCAGGTCGCGTCGACCGCGTAGCGCGCGAACCCGCCACCGACCTGGTCGTAGATCCCGCCGCGGGCCATCGCCTCGAGCGTCTCGAGTGACATCTCGCGCTCGCCGCGCGCGAGCAGCAACTCGATCACCGACGCCTGCGGGAACTTCGGCGCCCGTCCGAAGCCGCCGCTTGACCCGGTCGTAGTTGCCCCACAGCGAGACCAGCGCCTCGCGGATCAGCTCCTGCGTGATCGGCTCGACCGACGGCTCGAGGCGCGCGGTCGCGCTCAGCGCCTCGACCATGCGCGCGCCCTGGCGGACGATGTCGTCGCGGCGCGAGGACCACGCCTCGGCGACCCCGTCGAGCACCATCCGCCAGCTCGGGAGCCCGTGGCGTGACTCGGGCGGGAAGTAGGTCCCGGCGTAGAACGGAACGCCGTCGGGCGTGAGAAACGCGTTGAGCGGCCATCCGCCCTGCCCGGTCAGCGCCTGGCAGGCCTCCATGCAGATCGCGTCGATGTCCGGGCGCTCCTCGCGGTCGACCTTCACGCACACGAACCGCTCGTTCATGACCGCCGCGATCTGCTCGTCCTCGAACGATTCGTGCGCCATCACGTGGCACCAATGGCACGCCGAGTAGCCGATCGAGACGAGCAGGGGGCGGTCCTCATCGCGCGCCCGCGCGAGCGCCTCGTCTCCCCACGGCTCCCAGGCGACGGGGTTGTCCTTGTGCTGGCGCAGGTACGGTGAGCTCTCGCCCCCGAGGCGGTTCGACACTGTCCCAGGCTACCCCAGGGCAGACGTGAGCAATACGCTACGTCCACCGCGCGACCGAGGAGGAAACGCATTGCCAGCACACCGCGAGTCGATCAGGGCGCCAGGCGCTCCCGAGGCAGTTGGTCCGTACGTGCACGCCGTCCGCACCTCCGGCGAGTTGTTGTTCTGCTCGGGTCAGATCCCGCTCGATCCGAAGACCGGAGACCTCGTCGGCGCGACCCCGGCGGACCAGGCCGGGCGATGCCTGGAGAACCTCGCCGCGGTCTGCGATGCGGCCGGGGCGACCCTAGGAGACGCGGTGCGGTTGACCGTGTACCTCACCGACATGGCGTCGTTCGCGCAGGTCAACGAGGTGTACGAGTCGTTCTTCGAGTCCGACCCACCGGCCCGGGTGGCGATCGCGGTGGCGGGGCTGCCGCGCGGCGCGCAGGTGGAAATCGACGCGGTGGTGGCGATCCCTGACTGACACGGCCCACGTGACCGGGGGCAGAACGCCGGTTTCGGTCGACGATGTACGCCGTGCGGCCCAGGTGATCGCCGGAGTCGTCCGCGAGACGCCGGTGCTCAGCTCGCGCACGCTGAGCGAGCGCGCCGGAGGGACGGTCGCGCTAAAGAGTGAGAACCTGCAGCGGACCGGATCGTTCAAGATCCGCGGCGCGTTCACGAAGGTGTCGGCGCTCGGCGACGCGTGCGCCGCCGGCGTCATCACCGGCAGCGCCGGCAACCACGCCCAAGCGGTCGCGTACGCGGCCCGAGCGCGGGGCGTGCCGTGCTTCGTGTTCATGCCCGAAGGGGCGCCGATCGCCAAGGTCGAGGCCGCGCGGTCGCTCGGCGCCCAGGTCAGCATGGTCGGCCAGACGGTCGACGAGGCGCTCGAGGCGGCCTACGACCGCGCCGCCGAGGACGAGCGAATGGCGTTCGTGCACCCGTTCGAGGACCCCGACGTGATCGCGGGCCAGGGGTCGATCGGGCTCGAACTGCTCGAGCAGGTGCCCGATCTGGCGCGGGTGATCGTGCCCGTCGGCGGGGGCGGGCTCGTCAGCGGCATAGCGATCGCGCTCAAGTCCGCTCGCGAGACGATCGAGGTGATCGGCGTCCAGGCCGCCTCCTGCTCCCCGGTCCGGGGGTCGCTCGCGGCCGGCAAGCCGGTCCCGGTGCGCTCGGCGCTGACCATCGCCGACGGGATCGCGGTGAAGCGCCCGGGCGAGCTGACCCTCTCGCTGATCGACCGGTGGGTCGACGAGATCGTCGCGGTCGAGGAGGACGAGGTCGCCGAGGCGATGGTGTTCCTGCTCGAGCGGGCCAAGCTCGTGGTCGAGGGCGCGGGCGCCGTCGGGGTCGCGGCACTTTTATCCGAGCGGGTGCCGAGCTCGCCGCCGGGGACGACCGTGGTCATCCTGTCGGGCGGCAACGTCGACGCCGGGCTGCTCGCGGAGGTGGCGCGCCGGCACGAGAGCCAGGCCGGCCGGCGGCTCGTGCTGCTCGCATCGCTGCCCGACCGGCCCGGATCACTGGCCCGGCTGCTCGCGCTGGTCGGCGAGCTCCGCGCGAACCTGCTCGACGTCGAGCACATCCGCGAGGGGTTCGACCTGCACGTGCGCGAGACCGCTGTGCAGCTGGTGCTCGAGACGCGGGGGCTGGCTCACGCCGAGCGCGTGACCGAGGCCGTCCGCGCCGCCGGGTACGACGAGCCGCGCGCGCTGCGGTGATCGCGGTAGTCGCGCGCCTGCTCGACGACCGCGGCGACGACGCGACTCTGCTCGTCGGCCTCGGGATGCCATTGGACGCCGAGCACGAACCGCCGGCCGCGCGCCTCGATCGCCTCGGGTAGGTCATCGATCGTCGACCGGCCGGTGACAGCGAGGCCGTCGCCGACGTTGGCGATCCCCTGGTGGTGATGGGACTTGGTGGAGTGCAGTTCCTCGCCGGCCGCGTACGCCGCCAGCGAGCCGGGGGTCAGGCGCACGTCGTGCTCGGATCCCTCGAAGCTGCCCGGGGTGCGGCGGTGCTCCTCGTGGCCGAGCTCGTCGGGCAGGTGCTGGCTGAGCGTCCCCCCGAAGGCCACGTTGATCAGCTGCATCCCCCGGCAGATGCCGAGCACCGGCATGTCCCGTTCGACGGCGCGCACGGCGAGTGCGAGCTCCGAGCGGTCGCGCTCGGGCACCAGATGATGGGTCGCCGGGTGCACGTCGGCTCCGTAGCAGGCGGGGTCGATGTCGTTGCCGCCGGCCAGGATCAGCCCGTCGAGCAGATCGAGCAGGTCATCGGGACCGTCCGCGTCTTCGAACCGGCTGTCCGGTGGAATCATCACAGCGAGGCCGCCGGCGCGCTGGATCGCGTCGATGTAGGACAACGCCAGCAGCGCGGCCTCGCGCTCCTGCCACACGCCCCAGTTCGCGCGCACGAGCGCCGTGCAGATTCCGATGACCGGGCGTTGTTGGCTCATCGCCTCCTGAGGCTAGCCCGCTGGATCTTGCCCGAGGCGGTCTTCGGCAGCTCGTCGGCGAAATCGACGATCCGCGGGTACTTGTACGGCGCGGTCTGGTGCTTGACGTGCTCCTGGAGCTCGGTCGCGAGCGCGTGGCCGGGGGCGAACCCGTCGCGGAGCACGACCACGGCGCGCACGACCGCGCCGCGCTCCTCGTCCGGCGCGGCGACGACCGCCGCCTCCGCGACGGCCTCGTGCGAGACGAGCGCCGACTCGACCTCGAACGGGCCGATCCGGTACCCGGCGGAGATGATCAGGTCATCGGCCCGACCTTCGAAGTACAGGTAGCCATCGTCGTCGAGGCTGACGCGGTCGCCGGTCCGCCACGGCTTGCCGGCCGGCGAGGGCGTGCCGTCGAGATGGCCGATGAAGAACGTCGGGTCGGTGCCGGGGTCGGCCAGAACCAGCTCACCGCCCTCGACGGTCAAGTTCACCCCGGGCAGCGCCCGGCCCATCGAACCGGCGCGAACCGGCTCGCCCGGCGGGTTGGCGGTCAGCTGCCCGGTCTCGGTCTGGCCGTAGCCGTCGCGGACGGCGAGCCCGATCTCCTCGGTGAACGTCCGGATCACCTCGGGGTTCAGCGCCTCGCCCGCGGCGACCAGCGACCGCAGCGCCGGCAGCGGCCGGAGCTTGGCGCGCTTGGCGATCACGCGGTACTCGGTCGGGGCCATGCACAGAACGTTGACCTCCTCGGCGGCGAGCAGCTCGAGCCGCTGCGCGGGGTCGAACCGCTCGTCGTGCAACAGGGCCGTGGCGCCCCGGAGCCAGGGCGCGATGAACACGTTCCGCGCCGACTTGGACCACCCGGTGGCGGCGGTGCACCAGACCAGATCGCCCGGCCGTGCGTCCAGCCAGTGCTCGGCCTGGAGGCGTTGGCCAGGGAGGTAGCGCTGCCCGTGGACGACGCCGGTCGGCTCGCCGGTGGTGCCGCTCGTGAACGTGATCAGGCACGGGTCGTCAGGTTCGAGCTCAGCGGCCGGCGCCGGCTCACCGGCTTCGAACAAGCGGTCATCCGGGATCGTCAGCACCGTGCAACCGGGCCGCGCGGCCGTCAGTTCGGCGAGGTTGCGCTCGTCGGCGACGATCAGCTTCGGCGACGAGGCCGCGATCCGCTGGGCCAGGTCATGGGCCCGGAGTTGCTCGTTGCACGCGAGCGCCACCGCGCCGATCCGGAAGCAGGCGACCATCGTCAGCACCCATTCGGGGCGGCTGCCGATGAGCGTCATGACCACGTCGCCGCGGGCGACCCCGCGGCGCGCGAGGGTGCCCGCGAGGCGGGCGCTCCGGTCCGAGACCTCGGCGAAGCTCCACTCGCGCCGGCCGCCGTCGCGGACAAGCTCGATCAGCGCCGTGCGGTCCGGCGGAGCGCCGTCGACGACGTCTCGAGCAAAGTTCATCCCGGCGGCCAGTGTGCCAGGTGCTTAGTCATTCCTTCCGGCTCTCAAACATTTGTCCAAAATAGTGATGTTTGATGAAGTTTCCGTCACAATCACGCCTCGGCCGCCGGCGCAAGGGGGCCTAGACCGACTACATGCGGGTTCGGCTCCTTTTGGAGCTCGTCAGCGGAGCTGGCGATCGGTTTGGTTGCGGCCGGCGGCGATTTTCTTTAAGACACTGTTTCCCTGCGCGGGCATCCGCCTTGGTAAAGTCGCCGGGACATGGGGCTGATGACGGGAACTGGTCCGTTGGGGAAGGATCCAGCGGGGAGCCACAACTTCGATGCGCCGGACCCGGGCATGGCGATGTACATCGAGCCGTGCCCGAAGTGGATCCGCGTGATCGTCGGCGGCGAGACGATCGCGGACACCCGCAATGCGCTGATGGTGTCCGAGTCCGGACATCAGCCGGTCTACTACTTCCCGCGCGAGGACGTCCGCGCCGACGTGCTCGAGGCCTCTGACCGTCACACCAAGTGTCCAAAGAAGGGCGAAGCCTCGTACCACACGATTCGCGTCGGCGACACGGTCGTCGAAAACGGTGCCTGGTATTACCCCGAGCCGCTCGAGGCGGCCGAGCCGATCAGGGACATGATCGCGTTCTACTGGGACCGGATGGATCAATGGTTCGAGGAGGACGAGGAGGTGTTCGTCCATCCGCGCGACCCCTACCACCGGGTCGACGTGCTCCCGACCAGTCGCCACATCAAGATCTCGCTCGACGGTGAGGTGCTGGCCGAGAGCGACCACGCGATGGCGCTGTTCGAGTCGAACCTGCCGATCCGCTGGTACCTCCCGCGCGAGGACGTGTCCGTCGAGCTCGAGTCCACCGACACCGCCACGCGGTGCCCGTACAAGGGCATCGCCAGCTACTACGCGGTTCGCCTGCCGAACGGCGAGACGGTCAAGGATCTCATCTGGTACTACGACGACCCGCTGCGGGCCGTCGACGGCATCGAAGGACGGCTGTGCTTCTTCAACGAGCGTGTCGACGTGGAAGTGGACGGCGAGCCCGAGAGCCGGCCCAAGACCGCGTGGAAGCACGGCGTCAAGTCGGAAGCCGCCGCGGCCGCCGCCCGAAACGGCAGCTGAACCGAGCCGTCTCACGTATTCTCGGCTACTCCCCAGACACTGAGGAGTAACCACGACCATGGCTACCGCGACCCCGTACACCGACAAGACGGACGAGCAGAAGGCGATCTGCGAGATGGTGCGCCAGTTCGCCGACGAGCAGATCCTCCCCAACGCCGAGCACTACGACCACGAGGATGAATTCCCGCAGCCGATCGTCGAGCAAATGAAGGAGCTCGGGCTGTTCGGGGTCACGATCCCCGAGGAGTTCGACGGGATGGGGCTCGACCTGAGCACCTACGCGATGATCGTCGAGGAGCTCTCGCGGGGGTGGATCAGCATCAGCGGGATCGTCAACACCCATTTCATCGGCTCGTACCTGCTGATGAAGTTCGGGACCGACGAGCAGAAGCAGAAGTACCTGCCGAAGATGGCCACCGGCGAGATGCGCGCGGCATTCTCGTTGAGCGAGCCCGAGCTTGGGTCCGACGTGGCGGCGATCAAGACGTCTGCCAAGAAGCTTCCGGACGCGGACGCTTACGAGATCAACGGCACGAAGATGTGGGTCACCAACGGCCTGCGCTCTTCGCTTGTCTTCGTCCTGGTGAGGACAGACCCGAACGCCGACCCCAAGCACCGCGGGTTGACCTGCTTCATCGCCGAGAAGGAGCCGGGCGTCAGCGAGAACACCGGCAACTACAAGGGCTTCAACGTCCCACCCCAGATCAAGAAGATGGGATACAAGGGTGTCGAGTCGACCGAGCTGGTGTTCGACGGCTACCGCTGTCCGGCCGAGAACATCCTTGGTGGCGAAGCGGCCGGCCTGAACAAGGGCTTCCCGCAGATGATGGACGCGCTCGAGCTGGGTCGCGTGAACGTGGCCGCGCGCGGGGTTGGGCTCGCGCAGCGGGCGCTCGAGCTAGCGTTGAAGTACAGCCAGGAGCGCCGAGCGTTCGGCAAGCCGATCTCCCAGCATCAGGCGATCCAGTTCAAGCTCGCCGACATGGCCACCCAGGTCGAGGCGGCGCGGCTTTTGACCCACCGCGCGGCGCGGATGAAGGACGCCGGCGAGCGCTCGGACATCGAGGCGGGAATGGCCAAGCTGTTCGCCTCGGAGGCCGGGCGGTTCTGCGCCGAGGAGTGCCTGCGCATCCACGGCGGCTACGGCTACTCCAAGGAGTACGAGATCGAGCGCATCTACCGGGACGCCCCGCTGCTGCTGATCGGCGAGGGTACGAGCGAGATCCAGCGCATGGTGATTGGGCGAAAGCTCCTGGAGCGTTACAAGATATGAGACCGTCCCGAGCTTTCGCCTTGCGCAAGCTGCTCGAGCGGAACAAGATCTAGGCTCCGTTTAGCTTGTCCTCGCAATCCGACACCAAGGCACTGATCGAGACCGCGGTCACCCGGTTCCTCGCCGAGGTCCCCGCGCTCGCCAACCTCAAGCTGGTGGCGGGTCTTGAGCTTCGCGCCCGCGGCGACCCACAGCTGTATCGGGTCGAGGTGCCCGGGCCGAAGGTGACCAAGGGCTTCGCGGCCGACGCCAAGATCAACATCTCCGTGTCGCGCTCGCAGTTCAACGAGCTCGCGACCAAGGGCCACATCCGCGACTGGCGCGAGGCGTTCGAGCACGGCGACGCCCAGGCGACCGGGATCGAGCAGGTGATGAAGCTGATCGTGAACGTGGTCGAGCGCCAGGAGGAGCGCTCGCGCCTACGGAAGGCCCACCACTAGCCCGGGTGGGTTAGCGCCGCGCCGCGAGCTCCTCGGCCTCTGACAGCTGCTCCTCGACGAGCGCGAGCCCGGAATCCCAGAAACCCGGATCGGCGAGATCGATCCCGACGATCTCCGCCAGGTGCTCGGGGCTGCGCGACCCGCCGGCGGACAGCAGCTCGAGGTAGCGCGGCACGAACGACTCGCCCTCGTGCAGGTAGCGGCTGTAGACCGACAGCGCAAGCAGCAGGCCGTAGGCGTACGCGTACACGTAGCCGGGCGTGTTGAGGAAGTGCGGCACGTAGGACCACCACATCCGGTAGCCGCCGGTGATCTCGACCGAGTCGCCGAACAGCTCCTCCTGCGTCTCGACCCACGTGTCGTTGATGCGGTCGACCGACAGCTCGCCCTCGGACCGCCGGCGCGTGTGCACCAGGTGCTCGAACCGGTTCATCGCCATCTGGCGGAACACCGTGGCGATCGCGCCGTCGACCCGCTCGGCGAGCAGCGCGAGCCGGCGCTCGTCGTCGGTGACCTCGGAGAGCATCCGCCCGAACACCAGCTCCTCGCCGAATACCGACGCGGTCTCGGCCAGCGTCAGCGGCGTCGACTGGTGGAACACGCCCTGGGGCTGAGCGAGCGCGGCGTGCAGGCCATGGCCGAGCTCGTGCGCCATCGTCAGCACGTCGCGGCGGGTGGCGGTGAAGTTGAGCAGGACGTACGGGTGCACGCTCGGGACCGTGTACGCGCAGAAGGCGCCGCCTCGCTTGTGCGGCCTCGTCGGCGCGTCGATCCAGTTCTCGTCGAAGAACCGCCGCGTGATCGTGCCGGCCGTCGGCGCGAACGACTGGTACGTATCGAGCACCAGGTCGCGCGCCTCGCCGTACGAGAACGTGACGTCCTCGGCGAGCACCGGCGCCGAGCGGTCGTAGTCGGCCAGCCGGTCGACCCCGAGCAGCTTCGCCTTGAGCCGGTACCAGCGCTGGGGAATGTCGAAGCGATTTCGCACCGCCTCGATCAGCGCCATCACCGACTCGTCGGACGCCTCGTTGGCGAGGTTGCGGCTCGCGAGCCAGTTCGGGTAGCTCCGCAGCCGGTCCTCGACCGACTTGTCGTAGACGAGCGTGTTGTAGATGAACCCCCGCGTGCGCAGCCCCGGCTCGAGCGCGGTCGAGACGGCATCGGCGGCGCGGCGCCGCAGTTCGCGATCGGGCGACAGCAGGCGGCTGAGCGCGACGTCGAGCGTCAGCTCCTGGTCGTCGAGGTCGACCCGGAGCGCCGAGACCAGCTCTCCGAACAGGCGGCCCCAGGCCGCCTGGCTCGAGATCGACTTCTCGGAGAGGATCTTCTCCTCGCTCTCCGAGAGCAGGTGCGGGCGGTAGCGCCGCGCGCTGTGCAGGTGGTGGTGGTAGCGATCGAGGGCCGCCGACGCGAGCAGCTCGTCGGCGCGGGCGTCGTCCACGGCGGCCCACTCGAGGTCGAAGAACAGGAGCAGCGTCTCGATCTCGGTGGCGCGCTCCTGGACGAGCTGCAGCAGCGCGCCGCGCTCGGGGTCGGCCGTGTCGGTCGAGAACCGCAGGCTCGCGTACGAGCCCGCGCGCCCGATCAGCTCGTTGATCTCCTCGAGCTCGTGCATCGCGGCGCGGATCCCTTCGGCGTCCAGGTCCGCGACCTTGCCGGCGTAGCTGGCGGCGAACGTCGCCGCGCGGTCCCTGCCCTCCTGGAGCATCCGCTCGGCGCCGGCGCGGTCCTCGCCGTCGACCAGCGGGGCGAGGTCCCACTCGGTCTCGAGCAGCTCCGGATCGGCGAGAAGGTCAGTAGCTGTGGTCATGGATACGGAGCTTACCTTCAGCCTTGCGGGCACCTGGCAACGTCGAGCGGGCCGCTGAGGCGGAACACGACGATCGGCTGGCCGAGCGCGCG
This sequence comes from uncultured Solirubrobacterales bacterium, assembly GCA_963701945.1. Classification (GTDB taxonomy): domain Bacteria; phylum Actinomycetota; class Thermoleophilia; order Solirubrobacterales; family Solirubrobacteraceae; genus Palsa-465. Next base: position 159,414 of record CAVPBV010000016.1, read on the forward strand.
TTCGGTGAACACCGCGGTGGCCGCGGGGTCGGTGGCGGTCCAACCGGTCTCCGGTGACGGGCTGAGCACGCTCGGTTTCCACGGGTCGCGTGCGGGTGTTGTTATTAGGTATTTCAGGTGGTCGGCGTTCACCTGTGATCGCCATCGAGCGCAGGTGGATATCGGCGTGAACGACCCGTTTCGGCCGCGCTGGGCGACGTAGGTCACCTGGTTCGACAGATCCAGTCCGTAGAACGGATACGAGAAGAAGCCGCCGAACGTGCCGACGACGCCAACGCGCGCATCGTGGACCGTCCGGAACAGCGCCCACACCTTCGCCAGATACGACACGTTCGGCTGGTAGGCGTAGCGGCCGCGGAGGTAGTGGCGCTGGAGCGGGTAGCCGGCGGCCACGCCGGCGAGGAGGACGAGCGCGATCGCGGCGCCGGCGAGCGCGGGTCGGAGGCTTGTTCGACGCGCGAGCGTTGCCAGCCCGAGCGCGACGAGCGCGGCCACCCCGATCGCGACTGCGCCGGCGGCGTGGGAGTTCGGCCACAGCGCCGGTTGGGCGACGGTCCCGGCTAGAAGGACGGCCAGCACGACCACCACTCTGGTTCTGGTCGCCGGGGCCGAGGACAGCGCCGGCGCGAGCGGCGCCACCGCCAGCGCCAGCGCGAGCGCCGGCGCGAGGTAGCGGAGGTTGAACGCGAACCCGAGGGGGTCGCCGTTAGGTCCGGCCGCGGTCTCGGGAGTGATCAGGTACGCCGCCAGCGAGAACAGCGCGGCGAACCCGAGCATCCGGACCATCGCTTGGGAAGAAACGTTGAAATAGTCAGCGTTTCTTCCCAAGCGCTCGGGGAGCAGGCACAAGGTTGGGCCGAGGATCGCTACCGCCAGGACGGCCCACCACCAGCGCCCGAGCCCCGCGGCCAGCGCCGGCTGTGCGAAGCGGCTCCAGAAGTGGGCGGTGGTCAGGTAGTGCGCGACGCTGTAGCCGGTGTGCTGCTGGAGTGGCTGCGCCGGCGTGGGCAGGATCCCGCCGGCGCTCGTCCACGGGAGCGGGTTGCCGACCGCGATCAGGTTCCGTGCGTACCAGAACCCGCCGGCGAGGACCAGCGGCCCGATCCATACGCCCGCTGTGTTGATTCGTCTGCCGCGAGGGGCGATCGTGATCACGCCGACCGTGAGCGCGAGCACCGGCGCGAGCACCGTGAGCTTGGTCCCCACCGCGAGACCCGCCGCGACCGCCGCCAGCGCGAGCACGGCGGGGCGCTCGGCATCGGTCATCAGCAGCGCCACCGCCGTCAGCAGGAAGAACACCGCGACCACGTCGTTGGCGGCGGCGCCGGCCTGGGAGTAGTCCATCATCATCGTGGCCATCGCGAGCGCCGCGCCGATCGTCGTGGCGGCGCCCACACCGCGCGGACGGCCGATGCAGTACGCCGCGAGCAGCGTCAGCGCCAGCCACACCAGGTTGAGCCCGGGCGACAACGTGTCGCGGCCGAGCAGCACGATCCCGAGGCCGTGCAGCATCTCCGCGGTGGCGGGATAGAACGGCGTCAGGTACTCGACGTCGGTGAACCGCAGCGAGACGATGTTCCCGGTCTGCGCGAAGCTCGCGGCCCACGGCAGGTGGTACCAGAGCGAGTCGAAGCCGCGGATGCCAACGTCGTAGGACTGGATCGTGAGCGCGCCCCACTCGGCGATCACGGCGGCGCCGGCGAGGAGCGCGAATGCGCTCAGCAGCCACGCCGCCCGATCCGAGTCCCACGCATGTCGGTGTCGGGGGACCTGCGTTCCCGCGAGCGACCGCAGCCCGGCCATGGCCGCGAGGGCGCATGCGATCACGATTGGACCGAGCTCGAACAGCCCCACCGCTCCCAACACCTCGAGGATCCCGATCAGCAGCGCCAGCCCGGTGACGATCTCGGCGAGCCGAGCCGGCGCGCCGGTCCACTCGGGCAGCGCCCGCCGGCGCACCGCGACCGCGGCCGTCGCGAGCGAGCCCAACACGACGAGCAGTGCGGCCGCCCCCAACAGGTAGCGCCCGATGCTCGTATTAATGCCCGCTACGCTGCGCTCCTTCCCATGATCGCCAGAAGACTAGGCGTCGCCGGGGCGCTTGCAGTAGCCGTCGCGCTGGGCGGGTGTGGCTCGAGCACGGCCGATCGCACGCCCACCGCCAGCGCCGTGCCGCTCGTGCCCGGCGCACATATCGGCACTCAGGTGCGCGAGTGCGATCAGGGGTCGCGGGCGTACTGCACGATCGAACTCGTCGTACTCGACTCCCGGTACCCGTCGTCGGACATCCTCGCCCACGACGAGAGCCATGTGCTGCGCAAGGCGGGCTGGTCGCTGGCCGACGGCGACACCTCGACCGAGACGGCCGCGAATTCCCCGGGGCACAAGCTGCGCCTGACCTACTCCACGGCGGCCGACGACCTGCAGCAGATCGACCTCGGGCTGATCACCCGACCGACGCCGATCACCCACGCGCTTTCGAGCGCGATCTTCGACCAGACGCCGGCGATGTCGATGATGCTCGAGGTCGGAGCCTCGTAAGCGTCAGGCGTCAGGCGTCAGGCGTCAGGCGTCAGGCGTCGCTGAGCACGAGGCGGCGGTCCGGTCCGACCGAGATCGCCTTCTGGCCGGCGAGCAACGCGCGCAGGTCCGCGCCGACGAGCTCGGACCGCCAGCCCTCGAGCGTGCGGACGTCGGGCTCGGCCTCATGCCGACGGACGGCGGCGACGATCAGCTCGAGCTCGTTGCGCGACGCGATCAGCTCGTAGGCGAGGCCCGCCTCGAGTGAGCGCGCGCGCAGCAGCGCCTCGGCGAGCACGATCAGCGGCGCGTCCTCGGGCTCCGAGCGGCCGCGCTGCTCGTCGCGGGGAATCGGCTCCGCCTTCATGCCGGCGGCGATCGCCTCGAGAATCGCGTTGCCGCGGCGGCGGATCCCCGAGGGGTGGATGCCGCGAATCTGCTCGAGCGCGCCGAGGTTGGAAGGGTGGCGCTTGGCCAGCTCGACCAGCGCCGGGTCTCCAAGCACCGACCCGACCGGGCGATCCTCGTCGGACGCCGTGCGCTCGCGCCACGCCGCCAGCTCGCGGGCGACGGCGCGGGCGCGAGGGTCGAGCTGCCCGACTCGCGGCAGCCGCTCCCACGCGGCGTACGGGTCACGCTCGTCGGTGGCGGATTCGAGGCGGCGGCACTCCTCGCGCGCCCAGCTGAGGCGGCCGGTCTCGGTGAGCCGTCGCTGAACTTCGTCGGCGAGCTCGAGCAGGTGCGCGACGTCCTCGGCGGCGTAGCTCAGCTGCTCGGTGGTCAGCGGCCGCGCGTCCCACCGCGTGTAGCTCGCGGTCTTTCCGACCCGCCGGCCGAGCATCGTCCCGAGCAGGTTGCCGTACCCGGTCTGGGCGCTCGCGCCCACGAATCCCGCGGCGAGCTGGGTGTCGAAGATATTGGTGACCTCGGTCCGCCAGGCGCGGCGCAGGATCGCCACGTCCTGGCGGCCTGCGTGGAGCACGACCTCGATCGCTGGGTCGGCGAGCAGCTGCGCGATCGGGGCCACGTCGACCTCGCTCTCGAGTGGGTCGATCAGGTCGATACGCGGCTCGCCCTCGGGGCGCGAGTCATCGTCGACGGCGATCTGCACCAGACACAACAGCGCCCGGTAGCGGCCTTCGGACATGAATTCGGTGTCGATGCCGATACGCCCGTGCTCGCGCGCGAGGCTCGCCGCCGCCGCCACGTCGTCGGAGGTGGCGAGGGGACCGGAGGTGACGCTGCGGGTGGCCTGGGTGCGCATCGAGGCTGAGACTACCGAGGCCCGCCGGGCATGGATGCCCGGCGGAACGGCCCCATGGATGCCGAGCTTGCGGAATCCGGCTCGGTACGTTGCGAGCGAAGATTCCTCCTGAGCCGGATTCCGGAGCGAGGCCCCAAATCAGCATAAACGGCAATCCGACCTCCCTGGTAGGATATGATCCCGATGATCTTCTCCTCGAAGGCTGAGTACGGCGTGCGCCTGATGGTCGAGCTCGGGCGCCAGTCTCCCGAGCAGCCCACGTCTTTGAAGGCGATCGCGGACGCGGAAGGGTTGCCGCTGGCGTACCTCGAACAGGTGGTGGCTCGGTTGCGCAAGGAGGGACTCGTGCAGAGCGCTCGCGGCGCGCACGGCGGCTACTGGCTGTCGCGGCCGGCCGAGGAGATCGCGATGGTGGACGTGGTGCAGGCGCTCGAGGGCGCGATCGCCCCGATGGAGTGCTTCGTCCACGACCACACCGAGCGTGTGCTGTGCTCGCACGAGCCCGACGCGGGGCGCGGCTGCGCGACCAAGCTGCTGTGGACGCGCGTACAGGGCGGGATTATTCGGTCGCTCCAGACCACGACGTTGGCAGAGCTCGTCGAGTTCTCGCGTCGCAACGAGCGCGAACCCGCACGCGTCTGAGACTTACGAGAGAAAGTGGATATGTCAGAGCTAGAGATACGAAACCTTCACGTCCGAGCCGGTGAGAAGCAGATCCTGCGGGGCGTGGATCTCGCCGTCGGCAAGGGTGAGATCCACGCGCTGATGGGCCCCAACGGCTCCGGGAAGTCGACGTTGGCGAACGCGGTCATGGGACATCCCGGGCTCGAGGTGACCGAGGGCCAGATCCTGTTTCGCGGGGAGGACGTGACCGAGGCCTCGCCCGATGAGCGCGCCCGGATGGGGCTGTTCATGGCGTTCCAGTATCCGGTCGCGGTCCCCGGGGTGACTGTGACGAAGTATTTGAGGACCGTCTTGAACGCTCACCGCGAGGCTCGCGGCGAGGAGCCGGTTCCTTTGAAGGAGTTCCGGCAGACGGTGGAAGCGGCGATGAAGCTGACCAACGTGCCGCGCGACTTCTCGACGCGATATCTGAACGAGGGCTTCTCCGGCGGCGAGAAGAAGCGGATGGAGATCCTCCAGCTGGCGTTGCAGAAGCCCGAGTTGGCGATCCTGGACGAGACGGACTCCGGGCTCGACATCGACGCCCTGCGAGTGGTCGCCAACGGCGTGAACTCGGTCGCCGGTCCGGATATGGGCGTGCTGATCATCACCCACTACCAGCGGATCCTGCACCTGGTCCAGCCCAGTCACGTGCACGTCATGTTCCAGGGGCGGATCGTCCGCGAGGGCGGGCCCGAACTGGTCGACGCGCTCGAGGCCAGGGGCTACGCGTGGATCACCGACGAGATCGAGGCGGCTGCGTAATGACGGCTGTCTCCGGGCGCGATGCACTGAGGGTCGCGGACGTCTCGGCCCAGTTTCCGGTGCTGCGGAACCGCCTGTTTGACGGGCGGCCCGTGGCCTACCTGGATTCGGCGGCGACGTCGCAGACGCCCGATCCGGTGCTCGACGCGATGACTTCGTACTACACGGAGCACCGGGCGTCGGTCCATCGTGGCGTGTACCCGCTCGCGGCCGAGGCCACGGATTTGTACGAGGGCGCGCGGGACCGGATCGCTTCGTGGCTCGGCTCGACGCGGGAGGAGACGATCTTCACCGCGAACGCCACGGCCGCGATCAACATGGTCGCGTATACGTGGGGGCGCCAGAACGTGCAGCGTGGCGACCTCGTGGTGCTGACCGAGATGGAGCACCACTCGAACATCGTTCCGTGGCAGCTGCTGTGCCAGGACCGCGAGGCCGAACTCGCATATGTGGGGTTGACGGCCGACGGGTTGTTGGATCTCGATGCGTTGGATTCGCTGCTGGCGCGGGGGCCGCGGTTGGTGGGCGTCGTGCACGTGTCCAACGTCCTGGGGACCATCAATCCCGTGGCTTCGATTGCCCGGCGCGCGCACGACGCCGGGGCCGTGGTCGTGATCGACGGCACGCAGGCGGTGCCGCAGATGCCTGTGTGGCTGCCGGACCTCGACGTCGATTTCTACGCCTGGACCGGACACAAGGCGTACGGCCCGACCGGGATCGGGGTCCTCCACGGGCGGCGCGAGCTGCTCGAGGAGATGCCGCCGTTCATCGGTGGCGGCCACATGATCCGCACGGTCGCGGCTAACGAGTCCACCTGGACCGACCTGCCGCATAAGTTCGAGGCCGGCACGTCGCAGATCGCCGAGGCGATCGGGCTCGGCGCCGCTGTCGACTGGATCCAGGCGCTGGGGATGGATGCGATCCGTGCTCACGAGCAGGCGCTGGTGGCGGAGACATTGGAGCGCCTGGCTTCGTTGTCGTCATCGGCGGAGGTCCCGGGGTTGAGCGTGCAGGGTCCGGTTAGCGCTGCTGATCGTGGTGCGCTCGTGTCATTCACGTTGGAAGGCGCCCATCCGCACGACATCGCGGACATACTCGGGGGGCTGGGGGTGTGCGTCCGCGCCGGCCATCACTGCGCGCAGCCGCTGATGCGGTCGCTGGGCGTGCATGCCACGACTCGCGCGTCGTTCGCCGTGCACAACTCGTCTGAGGATGTGGCGCGGCTGATCGATGGGCTCGGGGTCGTCCGGCGCACGCTGCAGCTGGACTAAGGGGTTCTCGGGTCTCCGGGCTTCTCGGGTCTCCGGGGCTGGAGCGCCGATAGGCTCCCGGCCGAGTGCCGCCGATCAATCTGTACAGCGATACGCAAACGCGACCGACTGCCGGGATGCGCGAGGCCATCGCCGGCGCGGTCGTTGGCGACGAACAGCGCGGGCTCGATCCGACCACCTTGGATTTGCAGGATCGGGTGGCCGAGCTGCTGGGTTTTCCGGCTGCGGTCTTCCTTCCGAGCGGGACCATGTGCAACGAAATCGCCCTGCGGCTTCACGCCCGGCCCGCCGGCGATGAGCTGTTGTTGGACCGGACCGCGCATCCGGTCAATTCGGAGGCGGGCGGACCGGCTGTCGTCTCCGGGTTGATGATCCGGGTGCTCGAGGGCGACGGCGGGGTGTTCACGGCGGCCCAGCTCGAGGCGGCGCTGCGGCCGCCGGGCAACCGGTACATGCCGCGCTCGCGAGTCGTGTCAGTCGAGCAGACTTCGAACCTCGGTGGGGGTCGTGTCTGGCCATTGTCGACTGTTCTCTCGGTCTTGGAGGTCGCGCGGCGGCACGGGCTGCGTGCGCACATGGACGGGGCGCGGCTGATGAACGCGGTCGTCGCGTCGGGGGTGCCGGCTTCTGACTTTGCTGGCGGGTTCGACACCGCGTGGATCGACTTCACGAAGGGCTTGGGGGCGCCGATCGGTGCGGTGCTGGCGGGGTCGCGCGAGCTGATCGACGAGGCGTGGCGGTGGAAGCAGATGCTCGGTGGCGCGTTCCGGCAGTCTGGAATCGTCGCCGCCGGTTGCCTGTACGCACTCGATCACCACGTGGATCGGCTCGCCGAGGACCATTCGCATGCGCGGTTGCTCGCGGAGGGCTTGGCGCCGCTTCCCGGCGTGCAGCTCGACCCGGCTTCGGTCGAGACCAACATCGTGATCTTCTCGGTGGACGACGCGCCGGGGCTGGTGGCGCGGGTCGCCGATCGTGTCGAGGTCCAGGCGTTCGACGCGCACCGCGTGCGAGCGGTCACGCACCTCGACGTCTCGCGGGAGGACGTGGAGCTGGCGCTGGAGGCGTTCGCGTCGGAGCTCGGCTGAGACAGGCCGGCCGCGACAGAGACCTGGCCCGGAGACGGAAACCCGGCCGCGACAGAGACCCCGCCCGGGATGGGAAACCCGGCCGCGGCAGAGATCCGGCCCGGAGACGGGAAACCCGGGCACCTAGACCCCCCGCGTACGCGGGCGCGCGCCAGGTACCGGGTCTCACCCGGGCGTCGAGTCGGAATCGGCCAGAATTGCCAGATGACCAGGCGTAAGCCGCCCGGCGCCGGATGGGAGACCTGGATCGACCGCCAGATCCGCGAGGCGGAGGAACGCGGCGAGTTCGACGACCTGCCCGGCGCGGGCAAACCGATCCCGGATTTGGATAAGCCGTTCGACGAGCTGTGGTGGGTCAAGGACAAGCTTCGTCGCGAGGGCCTGTCCTACATGCCGCCGTCGGTCGCCTTGCGGAAGGAGGCTCATGACGCCCTGGTGGCGGCCTCGCACGCTAGCTCTGAGCCTGAGGTGCGAAAGATCATCTCGGCGATCAACGAGAAGATCCGCGAGGCCAATCGGAAGACCATCGCGGGGCCGCCGCTGATGCTCGTGCCCTACGACGTCGAACGCGCCGTCGGGGAGTGGCGCGAGCAGCACCCGCGATAGGGCCCGGTCTGGCGGGCGGTTCCGCGGAACACCATCCGCAACCTCCCGGCCGGCGCGCGGTTCCGCGGAACACCACCCGCAACCTCCCGGCCGGCGCGCGGTTCCGCGGAACACCACCCGCAACCTCCCAGCCGGCACGCGGTTCCGCGGAACACCACCCGCAACCTCCCAGCCGGCACGCGGTTCTGCGGAACGCTAACCGCAACACTTGAGTTGCACGTAGACCGTGCGACGCCTCCTTTCCGTCCGAGGCACGGCGTAGTCTATCGAACGTGTGTTCGTGTGAACAGAGCGAAGATCATCTGCCGGGGGGCGCTTCAACACTCGAGGACCTCGAGCGTGAGATCTGCGAGCTGGCCGCGCACATCGCCGCCGCGACGTGCCGCTGGCTGGAGCTCTTGGCGGAATTCGACGACCGCGGGGGATGGGCGGCATGGGGCATCAGATCGTGCGCGCACTGGTTGTCTTGGCGATGTTCGTTGGGACTCAGAGCGGCCCGCGAACACATGCGCGTCGCGCACCGCCTGAAGGAGTTGCCGCTGGTAAGGGAGGCGTTTTCGCGAGGGGAGCTGTCCTACTGCAAGGTGCGCGCGTTAGCGCGGGTCGCCACGCCCGTGACTGAGGCGGGTCTGCTCGAGATCGCTCGTCATGCCACGGGTGCGCAGCTCGAGAAGCTCGTTCGCGGCTATGCGGGCGCGTTGTCGGCGACGCTTGGGGCGGCGCAGCGGGCGATCGAGGGGCGCTACCTGCGGTGGAACTGGGAGGACGACGGCTCGCTGCGGCTTGAGGCTCGGCTTCCGGCAGATGACGGTGCCGTGGTGCTGAACGCGTTGCGGGCGGCGGAGGCGGAGCGGTCGGACGGCGAGATGCCAGAGGAGCCGATGCTGGCATCGCCGGCGGGTGCGCGCCGGGCAGATGCCCTGGTGTGGCTGGCCAAGCTGTCGAGCGCCGCGGGGGCGGGGTCGGGTGGCGCGAATGGGTGTGAGCTCACGGTGCACGTGGACGCCGAGACCCTGGCCGCGGACGAGGTCAAGGAGCGCTGCCATCTCGCGGACGGACCCACGCTCTCGCCCGAGACGGTGAGGCGGCTTGGGTGTGACGCGGGGGTGGTGCGAATCGTCGAGCAGGATGGGCGGCCGCTGACGGTGGGCCGGCGGACGCGCACGATCCCGCCGGCGCTGCGGCGGGCTCTGCGTAGTCGGGACGCGGGATGTCGGTTCCCTGGGTGTACGCACGAGCGGTTCCTGCATGCGCATCACATCCGGCACTGGGCGAGGGGAGGGCCGACAACGCTCGAGAATCTCGTTCAGCTGTGCTCTTACCATCATCGACTGGTGCACGAGGGCGGGTTCCGAGTGGAGTCGTCAGGCCGAGGCGCGGTGCGGTTTCGGCGGCCTGACGGGCGGGTGGTGGCGCCAGCGCCCGAGTGCCGACGGGCGCGCGGGCCGGCGCTTGGGGAGCAGCATCGGGCGCGGGGCATTGAGGTGGATCAGAGCACGTGCCGGTCGCTGTCGGCGGGCGATCGGCTCGACTATGGGTTGGCGGTGGAGGTGCTCACGGCGAGGGCGCTTGCCGGCGGCTGATGCCGAGCCCGCGTGGCGCGGGCGGGGCACGGTGGGCCGCTACGCTAATTGCTATGGAGGAGCTGTACCGCGAGAACATCCTCGATCACTACAAGCATCCGCATAACTGGAGCCCTCCGGGGGAGGAGATCGAGGCCGCGGATCTGGAGTTCCATGATCTCAATCCGTTGTGCGGGGACGAGTTGACCGTGCAGCTGGCGTTGGATGGTGAGGGGCGGATCGAGGATGTGCGGTTCTCGGGGCACGGCTGCGCGATCTCGCAGGCGGCGGCGTCGATGGCCTCGGACGAGGTCAAGGGGATGCGCGTGCAGGAGCTGCTGGCGCTCGACCGGTCGTTCGTGCTGGAGCTGCTCGGGATCGACATCTCGGCGACGCGGATGAAGTGCGCGCTGCTGTCGCTCAAGGTGCTGAAGGGCGCCTCGCTCGGCCACGCGGCCGACTGGGAATCGGCGGCGTAGAGCGCCGGTCGCTGCGCGGCTGTCCAAATCCTATCTACGCGCTAGGATTTATAGCCGTGTCGCAAGTGATCGAAGTGTGCCCCGTGAATGAGCTCGGCCCGGGCGAGCGACGCTTGGTCGAGTGGGAAGACCTGGAGATCGGCGTGTTCAACTGCGGCGGCGCGTTCTATGCGATCGAGGACCGGTGCTCGCATGACAACGGCCCGCTCGCGGAGGGGGAGTTCGATCCTGAGACCTGCACGGTCGAATGTCCGCGGCACGGATCGCTGTTCGATCTGAAGACCGGTCAGCCGAAGACTTTGCCCGCGTACGTGGCGGTGGAGACGTACCCGGTGATCATCGAAGACGAGACGATCAAGCTGGAGGTGGAGTAGTGGCTGTTGAACTGACAGAGAATGAGCAGCTTGCGGCCATCAACGCCGATTACGAGCAGCGCTATGGCTTCCGCGACGCCGAGCATTACCTGTACAAGGCGCCGAAGGGCCTGAACCGCGAGATCGTCGAGAAGATCTCGGAGTTCAAGTCAGAGCCGCAGTGGATGCGGGAGTTCCGGCTGAAGGCGCTCGAGCACTTCATGTCCCGTCCGCAGCCGACCTGGGGCTCGCCGATGCTCGCCGAGGTCGACTACGACGACATCCACTACTTCGTGCGCGCGTCGGAGACCCCCAGCCGGTCCTGGGACGATGTGCCCGAGGACGTCAAGCGCACGTTCGACCGGCTCGGGATCCCCGAGGCCGAGCGGAAATTCCTCTCAGGCGTAGGCGCCCAGTACGAGTCTGAGGTCGTCTACCACCAGGTGCACGAGGACCTCGCGAAGCAGGGCGTGATCTTCGTCGACATGGACACGGCGCTGCGCGAGCACGAGGACATCATCCGCGAGTACTTCGCCACCGTGATCCCGCCCAACGACAACAAGCTCGCGGCGCTGAACTCGGCGGTGTGGTCGGGCGGCTCGTTCGTGTACGTGCCCGAGGGCGTGCACGTCGAGATGCCGCTCCAGGCCTACTTCCGGATCAACACCGAGAACATGGGCCAGTTCGAGCGGACGCTGATCATCGCGGAGCCCGGCTCGTACGTGCATTACGTCGAGGGCTGCACCGCGCCGACGTACTCGTCGAACTCGCTGCACTCGGCGGTGGTCGAGCTGATCGCCAAGCCGGGCGCGCGGATCCGCTACACGACGGTCCAGAATTGGTCGACGAACGTGTTCAACCTGGTGACCAAGCGCGCGGTGGCGCACGAGGACGCGACGGTTGAGTGGGTCGACTGCAACCTGGGCTCGCGCCTGACGATGAAGTATCCGAGCGTGTACCTGCTCGGCGAGCGCGCGCACGGCGAGATCCTGTCGATCGCGTTCGCCGGCAAGGGCCAGCATCAGGACGCCGGCGGCAAGATCATCCACGCGGCGCCGAACACGACCTCGAACATCTTTGCCAAGTCGATCTCGAAGGACGGCGGGCGCGGCTCCTACCGCGGCCTGCTCGAGATCGCCAAGGGCGCCCACGGTTCCCGGTCGAAGGTTGTGTGCGATGCGCTGCTGCTCGACGAGGAGTCGCGCTCGGACACGTACCCGACGATCCGGATCGGCGAGGACGACGTCAACGTTGGCCACGAGGCGACCGTCTCGAAGGTCGGCGACGACCAGCTGTTCTACCTGATGTCCCACGGGATTCCGGAGGACGAGGCGTCGAAGCTGATCGTCAACGGGTTCATCGAGCCGATCACCAAGGAGCTCCCGATGGAGTACGCGGTCGAGATGAACCGGCTGATCGAGCTGCAGATGGAGGGCTCGATTGGCTAGCGCGGCCCCAGCCGGAGTGGGGATGCCGGCGGGGATCGATCTCCCGACGTTCAAGGGGCGCCCTGGCTGGGAGTTCACGGACATCTCGGGCCTGGATCTGGCGGCGTACGAGCGCGTTGGCGCGGACGTCGATGGGGCTGCCGGCGCGGAAGAGGCTGCCGGCGCGGGCGGAGTTGCCGGCGCTGAGCTCCTCTGGGAGTTGCCGGAGCCAGAGCTGCCCGACGGTGTGATCGTCTCCACGCTGGACGCGCCCGAGCACCGAGCGCTGATCGAGCGGCATCTGGGGTCGCTGGTCTCGAGCGACGACGTGTTCGTGGCGCTCAACGACGCCGGCGTACGTTCGAGCGCGTTCGTATATGTCCCGCGCGGCGTGGAGCTCACCGAGCCGATTTCGCTCAGCAGCGTGCAGGCCCGCACCGGAACGCTGCTCAACCAGCGGACGCTCGTCGTGCTCGAGGAGGGCGCGCAGGCCGAGGTCTGGGAGCAGTTCCTGTCGGGGTCAGACGACGTCGACGGGGTGTTCAACACCGTCACTGAGCTGATCGTGGGCCAGAACGCGCGGCTTCGCTACGTGTGCGGCCAGGGGCTGTCGGAGAACAGCTGGATCTTCGGCGCGCAGCGCGCTGAGGTCGGCCGGGATGCGTCGCTCGACTGGGTGGCGCTCGGGTTCGGCTCGGCGCGCGGCCACGTCCGGATGGAGACGCGGCTCGCCGGCGAGGGCTCCGGAGCCCGGGTCACGGGCGCGTACGCCAGCCACGGCCGCCAGCACATCGACTTCGACACAACGCAGGAGCACGCGGCGCCCAACACGACCTCGGACCTCGCGTTTCGCGGCGTGCTGACGGGGCGCTCGTCTGCCGTCTGGAAGGGCAACATCATCGTGGACCCGGGCGCGCAGAAGACCGACGCGTTCCAGGAGTCGCGCAACCTGCTGCTGTCAAAGCGCGCGCACGCCGACGCAATCCCCGGCCTCGAGATCCAGGCCAACGACGTGCGATGCACGCATGCCGCCGCGGTGGCGCAGGTCGACCCCGAGCAGCTCTTCTACCTGCGCTCGCGGGGACTGCCGCTCGAGGTGGCCAAGCGGCTCGTGATCGAGGGCTTCCTGGCGACGCTGGTCGAGCGCTTCGAGGAGGGCCCGGTGCGCGAGGTGCTCAGCGACGCGCTCGAGCGCCGGCTCGCGCTGATACTGGGCGGCTAGCGGCCTGGTTCTGGGCGGGTAGCGGCCTGATTCTGGGCGGGTAGCGGCTAGCTCAGCTAGCCGGTGGTGCGAGCTCGTCGAGCGCGCCGAGCTCGTCGGGCTCGAGTTCGAGCTGGACGGCCTCGAGGTTCTCCTCGAAGTGCGGGATCGAGCTCGTGCCCGGGATCGGCAGGATCACCGGCGAGTGGGCGAGCAGCCAGGCGAGCGCCACCTGGCGAGGCGTGGCGCCGTGGTCGCGCGCGATCTCGTCGACGGCACGTCCGTGGCGGGCGACGTCGCTCCCGCTGGCGATCGGTGCCCAGGGGAGGAACGCGAGCTGCTGGCGCGCGCACTCCTCCAGCACGTCCTCGGAGGCGCGGTCGACCACGTTGTAGCGGTTCTGGACGGACACGATCGGGACGATCTGCTGGGCGCGCTCGAGGTCCTCGAGTGAAACGTTTGACACGCCGATGTGGCGGATCTTGCCCTCCTCCTGAAGCTCGGCGAGCGCGCCGATCGAGTCCTCGATCGGCACCTTGGGGTCGACCGCGTGGAGCTGGTAGAGGTCAATCCGGTCGAGCTTCAGGCGCTTGAGCGACGACTCGCAGCATCGGCGTAGGCGCTCGGGCCGGCAGTTTCGCTCCCAGACGCCTGGCCCCGGGCGCTCGAGCCCTCCCTTGGTGGCGATCACGAGGTTCTCCGGATAGGGCGAGAGCGCCTCGGCGATCAGGTTCTCGGACACCTCGGGGCCGTACGAATCGGCGGTGTCGATCAGGGTCACGCCGTCGTCGACAACGCGCCGGAGCAGTTCGCGGCAGGCGGCGGGATCGGCGGGTGCGCCCCAGATGCCGTCGCCGGTGATGCGCATCGCGCCGAAGCCGAGGCGACCGACCTCGAGGTCGCCGCCGAGGAGGAAGGTGTCGCCGTCAGAGGACATGGCGCGGCAGCCTACCCGCCGGCGGCGGGGGTCGCGGATCCGACCGGCGGCGGGGGTCGCGGATCCGACCGGCGGCGGGGGTCGCAGATCCGACCGGCGGCGGCGTACGATCCCGCGCAAGCTCATGGCCAGGCAAGCTCCGATGCTCATCCCGCTCGGTTACGGCAAGTTCGTGCGCGCCGACCGGGTGTTCGCGCTGGTACCGCTCGAGGGCCCAGATCGCGGCGATGGCCGGCGGACGCTGGTGTACGTGGAGGGGATCGAGGACCCGATCGTCGCGTCCCGGTCGGAGGGAGCGATTGCGCGCAACGTCGCCAGCGCGCTTGGACGGGGCTCGAGCCGGTTGCGCGACGGCTTCGAGCTGCCCGGCCAAGAAGCTCTCTTCTGAGCTTAAGGCTTACAAAGCTATCTGGACGGATGTTCTATTGGGGTCTCGCGCAGGCCTGCCGATACGCAGGCGAACGATTGCGACGGTCAGTGTCGCCAGGGGCGTAACGCCGACACAAAGCGAGGTAGAGAATGCGTGGAAATGTCTACCGCTCCGGGGGGCGGCGGACCGGCTCGGTTCTGACGGGCGTGGGAGCCGGCTCGGTTGTGCTGGCGGTAGGGGTTGCAATGGCGCTCGCGCTGGCGATGCTCATGTCCTCTGCGTCGACGGCGTTCGCCAGGGGGTACGCCGCCGTCCAGGTCAGACCACCGGTGGTGGAGATCGCCGAGTCGCGCACTCAGGTGATCAGGCTTCCGCCGGCGGTCATCGCGCACGCGGCCGGACATAAGATCGCTTGAGCGCCGATATGGCAGCCACGGTGCGCAGGGTCCGGCTGAACGAGTTCGCTCTGTACGTTGCCGGCGTCGTCGCATTGGCGATCGCGGCGCTGACCATGCTGCCCTGGGTCACGAGCTGGCAGGTGACCGATCCGGCGTTGCTCGTCGTTCTGTCGGTGTTCGTGCTCGCGGGCGAGCTCTTGCCGATCCCGGTGCCGCGCCGCCATGGGCACGCGCGGGTCACGATCTCAGCCGCGTTCGCGTTCGCGATCCTGCTGCGGTTCGGACCCGGTCCGGCGGCGCTCGTGTACGTCTCGAGCTCGGTGATCGCCGATGCGACCGGGCGCCTGTCACCGCTCAAGATCCTGTTCAACGCGGCGCAATACCTGCTGGCGATCGTAGCCGCCGGCGGCGTGCTGCTGCTGGGGCACTCGCTCCCCCTCGGACCGATCACCGGCTCCGAGCTGCCGATCGTGCTGCTCGCGGCAGCCGCGTTCTTCGTCACCAACCACGTGCTGGCGTGCGTTGCCGGCGCGTTGCTCGCGCGGCTCCCGATCCTCGGCTATCTGCGGGACGACCTGGCCTTCCAGGCGTGGACCGCCGGCTGCGTGCTGGCGTTTGCGCCGGCGCTGCTCGCTTCCGCCGATGCGAGCCTGGCGCTCGTGCCGGTGTGCTTCGTGCCGATGCTCGCCGTGTACTTCGGAGGCCGGCAGGCGGCGCTGTCCAGTCATCGGGCGCTCCACGACGCGCTAACGGGCCTCCCGAATCGGTCGTCGCTGTCGGAGACGCTCCAGGAGGGGATCGATGCCGCCGAGCGCGAGGACCGCCCGGTGGCGGTGATGCTGCTCGACCTCGACGACTTCAAGTCGATCAACGACACGCTCGGCCACGAGCTCGGCGACCTGACGCTCCAGCGGGTCGCGCGGCGGCTCCGCCAGGCGGTCGGGGACGAGACCGTGCTCGCGCGGATCGGAGGCGACGAGTTCGCGCTGCTGATCGACGGCTTCGAGGACCGGGCGGAGGCGGTGGCCGAGAAGCTGCTCGCGGCGCTCGATCACCCGCTCGAGGTCGACTCGGTGGCGCTGCACATCCGCGTGAGCATCGGGATCGCGTGCTTCCCACAACACGGCCGGACCGCGCCAGAGCTCATGCGGCACGCCGACGTCGCGATGTACTGCGCCAAGGACTCGAACGCCGCCTTCCACACTTACGCCGAGGAGGACGACGAGTACAGCATCGACCGGCTCGCGCTGGCGGCGCAGCTCCGGCGCGGGATCGAGCGCGGCGAACTTGTCGTGCACTACCAACCGAAGGTGCCGCTCCAGGGCGGCGCGACGCTGGCCGTGGAAGCGCTGGTGCGCTGGAACCACCCGCAGCTTGGGTGCATCGGTCCGAACGGGTTCATTCCGCTCGCCGAGCAGACCGGAATCATCAAGCCCCTCACCGAAAAGGTGCTGGAGGCCGCACTCGAGCAATGCAAGCGCTGGAGGCAGGAAGGCCTCGAGGTGACCGTCTCGGTCAACGTGTCGACGCGCAGTTTGCTCGACACCGATCTACTGACGATCATCGGGACGCTGCTCGCTCGGCTCGACCTGGCTGCCTCGGCGCTCCAGCTCGAGATCACCGAGAGCCGCATCGTGGCCGACCTGCCCCGGGCGCGGGCCGCGCTCGAGGAGCTGCGCGCGATGGGCGTCATGATCGCGATCGACGACTTCGGAACCGGGTACTCGTCGCTGTCACAGCTCCAGCAGCTCCCGGTCGACGAGATCAAGATCGACCGGTCGTTCGTGACGCGGATGGAGACCGACCGTCAGGACGCGGTGCTCGTGCGCTCGATCATCGACCTCGGGCGGAACCTGGGTTTGCGGGTCACGGCCGAGGGCGTCGAGACCGAGAACGTCAAGGACGTGCTCGCCCGGCTCGGCTGCGACTTCGCGCAGGGGTTCCACACGGGGCGGCCGGTGGTCGCGGGCGAGTGCTCGCGTTATCTGTCCGCGGCCACTCCGGGTGAGGCGAGCGCCCCGGTCATCGCGCTCTTCAGCTGAACGGCCGCTAGTCCGCGACCTGCGAGTACAGCGAGGGCAGATCGGGATAGCCGCTCGAGGCCCAGCCCGAGTTCTGGAGCGCGGCGATCTGCGTTGAGGCCGGCTGGCCGGCGGTGCTGAGGATCCCCTGGATGCCCGAGCTGGCCGTGCCGTAGCCGGGGATCGTGTTCTGGCCCTTGAGCCAGCCGGCGGTAGCGTCCGCTGCGGTGGTGGGGTCGCTCCAGATCGAGTCGCTCGAGCCGTAGGTGGCGCTGTCGGTGTAGCCGATGTTGAGCCAGTCGTTGTTGTTCTGGCTCTGGCGGGACTGAGCCGCGCCGCCCGACTCCTCGGCGAGGAGCCAGGCCGAGACCACGCTTGGATCAAGGCCGGTGTCGGAGGCGAGCCGCGAGGCGAACTGCTGCTGGTCTGAGGTCAGCATGGTCTGCGCGCTCGACGGAAGCGCCGCCCCACCGGTGGTGGAGCCGGTGTCCTGAGCCTGGGCCAGGACGCTCGCGAAGCTGGACGAGTCGGTGCCCGTGGACGAGTCGGCGCCCGTGGACGCGACGCCGGTGGTGCTCCCGGCGGCGGTTGCGGCGGCGACCGAGGGATCGAACGCGGTCTGGATAGAAGCGATCTGCGCCTGGATCTGCGAGACGCGGCTTACGGCATCGGTGTAACTCATCGACAGTCAAGTGATCGGCGGCAGGCCGATTTGCTTGAACATGCCTCGTCAAGCGAGGGTGTGGCGCCGGTGGCGCTGCTACGGGGCCTCAGTCGCGGCCGGTCTTGACGTAGCGGCGGTACCACTCGATCGTCCGCCGCAGGCCCTCGTCGAGATCCACTCGGGGAGCCCAGCCTGACATCGTCCGCAGCTTGGAGGAGTCCATGTACTGACGGGTGATCTCCCCTTTCGGCGTGCCCTTGCCCCGTACGTCGGGCTCGACTCCGGTGCCCGCCACCCTGCACATCCGCTCGACGATCTCGAGCACGGAGTAGGGCCGGTCGCCGCCGGCATTGAACGCCTCTCCGGCGCCACGTCCGTCCTCGATCAGATCGACGATGGCCAGGTACGCGTCAACGGCATCCTCCACGTAGAGGTAGTCCCGCTCGAGCGTGCCATCGGAGCGGATCACCGGCCGACGGCCGTCGATCGCGGCCAGAGCGGCCTCGGGAACCAGGCGTGACAGGTTGAGGTCGCCTCCGCCGTAGAGGTTGGCGAATCGCGTCACCGCCACCGGCAGCTCGAACGTGTGCCAGTAGGAGCGGGCGATCATGTCGGTCGCCGCCTTGGACACCTCATACGGGTAGACAGGCTGGAGCGGGAACTCCTCTCGATAGGGGAGGCGGTCGTGGACCCCGTACGCCTTGTCGGAGGCGGCGACCACCACACGGCGTACCCCGAGGTGGCGGCAGGCCTCCAACACCGTCCACGTGCCCCGGATATTCGTCTCGAACGTTGACAGGGGAGCCGTGTTGGCGATGCCCACGATCGGCTGGGCGGCGAGATGGAACACAGTGTCGACGTCGTACTCGCCGAGGGCTCGCTCGATCAGCGCGCCATCGCAGACGTCTCCGTGCACGACGTTCACGTGCTGCTCGGTTCCCTCGACGACGAGCGCCGAGCGGGCGACCGCGTCGCGCTTGAGCACGGTCGTGCGCGCCCCGCGCTCGACCAGCGACTTGACCAGCCAGCTCCCGAGCAGGCCGTAGCCGCCCGTGACGAACACGGACCGGCCGTGCATCCCCGCCGGGCTCAGATTGGCCTGCATGCGGCCAGCATTATGCCTCTCGCGGCGCGGGATCTACGCGCGTAAGCCGCTCAGTCCGGGCGAGGGCCTTGAACGGCGCCTCAACTGTCGCGCATCCGTGCCGATCATCACGGGTGATGTCCCTCGACACGACGCTCGTCCCCATCGCGCCGATCGAAAACATGATCGGCCCGGCGCCGGCTGCCGGCGCTGCGGCCACGGGGTCGACCGATTCGGCGACCGGCGAGGTCAGCGTGGACTACATCGTCGTACAAGCCGGCGGCAAGGGGACGCGGCTGGAGCACCTGACCACGAACAAGCCCAAAGCGCTCGTGCCAGTCGAGAACCTGCCGATGATCTTTCACCTGTTCCGCAGGTTCCCGGATAAGCGGTTCGTCGTCATCGCGGACTACCACCGAGAGGTGTTGCGCGAGTACCTCGCTGCGTTCGCCGACGTCGAATATCAGGTCGTCGAGGCCGCCGGGTCGGGGACGTGCGGCGGCGTCGATCAGGCGCTGGCGCTGCTGCCTGAGAGCGAGCCGTTCATGCTCGTGTGGTCGGATCTGATCTTGCCGGCCGCGTTCGAGCTACCGGCAGGCGACCGTGATTGGGTGGGAGTCTCTCAGACGTTTGAATGTCGGTGGAGCCACACCGACGAAGGCTTTGTCGAAGAGCGCTCACGTGAGCATGGAGTCGCGGGGCTGTTTGTGTTCCGGGACAAGTCGGCCCTGTCGGACATCCCGGCGAGTGGAGAACTGGTCCGGTGGCTCCAGCAGAAGGGACATGCATTCGACGAGCTGGGCCTCGCCGGCACCCGCGAGTTCGGTTTGCTGCCTGAGTACCAATTGCTCGCTCTCGAGAAAACGCGTCCGTTCAACCGCGCCACCGTGGTTGGCGAGAGGTTCATCAAGGAGCCGGTCGATGAGCAGGGGCGGTCACTCGCGCGTCGTGAAGTGGGCTGGTACAGGCACGCGGTGAAGCTCGGCGTGAACAGCATCCCCGAGCTGTACGAGTTCGAGCCGCTGACGATCGAGAAGATCGACGGCAAGAACATCTACGAGTATGCCCACCTGCCGTTGGGCAGCAAGCGCGGGATCCTGGGTGACCTGACCGCGGCGCTTCGCGAGCTTCACTCGCTCGAGTCGGCTCCCGCCGACTCGTTCAGCATCAGGGAGGCGTACTACGGGAAGACCGTTCAGCGTCTCAAGGCGGTACGTGACTTGATCCCGTTTACGGATCGCAAGACGATCACGGTGAACGGGAGGGAGTGCCGCAACGTCTACTTCTACAAGCGTGATCTGGAGCGCGCGCTGGACGCACTGAGCGTCGAGCGGTTCGCTTTCATCCACGGGGACCCCACGTTCTCGAACCTGATGCTGCGCGGTGGCACAGAACCTGTGTTCATCGACCCGCGCGGCTATTTCGGGTACACCGAGCTGCACGGAGACCCGAACTATGACTGGGCGAAGCTCTACTACTCCGTCGTCGGAAACTACGACCAGTTCAACCTCAAGAACTTCCGTTTGAGCCTCAACCCGGAGGTCGTCGATCTGACGGTCGATTCCAACGGATGGGAGAGCCTCGAGGAAGACTTCTTCGCGCTGAGCGGGGCCGAGCCCCGCACCATCAAGCTCCTGCACGCCGTGATCTGGCTGTCGCTCACGACCTATGCGTGGCATGACTACGACTCCATTTGCGGGGCGTTCTACAACGGCATCTACTACCTGGAGGAGGCTCTGTGAGCCACGATTTTGATCAGACGCTCCGCATCCTCACCGGCGCGGTCAAATCTCTTGATCCACGCGAGTTCGATGCCCTTGAGCAAGACGCGATCGCGACACTCGTCCGCGGTAACAAGCTCGTCTTCTCCGGCCTCGGCAAGAACGTGCCGATCTGCGAGAAGATCGTCGGTACGCTCAACTCGGTGGGGTTGGCGGCAGCGTTCGTGCACACGAACTCGGCAGTCCACGGTGATCTCGGCGTGGTGCGTGATGGGGATCTCGTCATCATCCTCACCAAAAGTGGTGAAACGGTCGAGTCCGTTCATCTCTCGCGTTTGCTGAACAAGCGCAACTGCACGCAGTGGCTTCTCACGTTCAATCGCGACAGCATCCTCCACCGGGAGATCCCCAAGCGCGTCGTGCTCGACCTGGAGCACGAAGGTGACGGTTGGAACATCTTGCCCAACAACTCCACCGTACTGAACCTCATCGTCCTCCAGGGATTGGCGATGGCCCTCGTCGAGCACTTCGGGGTGCCGATTGACGTGCTGCACGCTAACCATCCGGGTGGCGCCATCGGCGCGAAACTCGACGCCGCGGAACTCGAGGAGGAACTCGATGCCGCGGAGTTGGATGTCCTGGCGGGTCAGCTGGAGCAAACCGTGAAGGCAGCCTCTCCGCAATGAACGAGCTCGTTCTCTCCCCGCTCGGACATACATGGTTCCTCGACCTTGACGGCACGCTCGTCAAGCACAACGGGCACCTGACCGATGGACAGGACAGTCTGCTGCCAGGAGCCGACGCTCTCCTTGCGGAGATCCCTGCCGATGACCTGGTTGTGATCGTGACGAGCCGGGCAGAGACCTATCGTGAGGCGACGGAGCGGTTCCTCGCCGACCGCCGGATCCGCTACGACCACATCATCTTCGATGCGCCCTTCGGCGAACGGATCGTTGTCAACGACGCGAAGCCGTCCGGACTCATGACCGCCCTGGCCCTGAACGGAACCCGCGATCAGGCGCCGAGCCTCCGGGTTCGGGTCGACGAGAGCCTGTGATGGTCAGACGACTCACGGCGGCCTGGCGTGGGCGTGCTGTCTGGGTGCGCCTGCGCAAGCGCTATGACATCGACAGTGGTGCGTATGTGGTCGCGTTCGTTGAGGACGACCACGCCCTCAACGAGGTCGCGCTCGCGCACGTCCAGGATCTGATCGCTGACCGGCGGGCGCGCGGCGTCGTGGTCGTCACCGACCAGGAGTCGGTGGCCGAACAGGCCGGCAGGGAATCGGATGGGATCCTGGCGGTCGAGGTTCTCGCGCATCGCGATATCGAGCATCTGCTCAGCTTCTACGAGCTCTACCAGTTCACGCCGAGGCTCTTCTTCGTCTCGCTCACGCGGCCGTACGGAAACCGCCTCTGGCAGATGGTGGGCGTGAACGGCCTCACCCTCGCTGATCTGGTGTGCCTGTCGATGTACCGCATCCGCGGCTGGTCCGGCCAGGGAGTGAGCTGTGCCTAGCGCCGGAGAAGCCCTGCGGCGTCAGGCGCGTCGCGTGACCCGCCGACGTGCCGTCCGCGGGAAGAAGGCAGTTCTGTTCGGCGCGTCCGTGCTCGCCGCCCAAGTCAAGGATGAGCTCGAGAAGCACGGCGTTCCCGTCCATGCTGTGGTCGACAACGATCCGGAGAAGATCGGACAGACCTATCAAGGTCTGGTCGTACAGAGGCCCGAGGAGGTTCTCGTCCCGTTCAGCGACGAGTACGTCGTGATAGTGGTGGCTTTTGCCGCGGCGCGAGAGATGCTTTATCAGCTGGAGACGCTCGGCTATCGCAAGGGACGGCAGGCGTTTATCCTGACCACGCTGCACCTGGACGAGTCGGTCCGGTCGTTTCTGCGGTTCGTCCCGCATCTACTGCGCGGCCACATCACCTACCGGAAGCTGATCGGTGGCGACCGGGAGTCAACCCTCTTCATCGCTCCCTACGCCGGCACCGGGGACATGTATCTCGTCGAGTTGTTCCTGCAGAGCTTTGTGGAGCGAGAAGGCATACGTGACTACACCCTGGCCGTGGCAAGCAATCCGTGCGCCCAAGTCGCGCGGATGATGGGAGAGAGCCGGGTGATCGTCGCCGATCAGAAAGCACTCAACAGTGTGATCTCCTACGGAAGGCTCATCCGTGCACCAGCGACCTCGATCGTTGTGCTCAACGACGGATGGATGGGTGCACCTACCGAGTGGTTGCGCGGATATAAGGGACTCAACTTCGCGAAGATGTTCCGGCACACCGTGTTCGGGCTGGGAGACGAGATCGCGCCTCTGATCCCCGGTGCTTCTGCGACCAACGAAGCAGTGCTCAAGCTCTTCGACGAGCAGGGACTGGAACCTGGCCGTACGGTTGTGCTGTCGCCATACGCAAACACGCTCTTTCATGTCCCGGATCCGACGTTCTGGGCAAAGGTGGCTGCTCGTTGCGCCGAGCGCGGTCTGACGGTGTGCACGAACTGCGGTCCCAAAGAGCAGCCGCTTCCGGGCACCAAGGCCGCCCGCTTCCCGCTGTCTCTCGCCCCGGATCTCGTCGAGACGGCGGGCTATTTCGTCGGCGTGCGCAGCGGGTTCTGTGACGTTGTGAGTGGTACCGCGAGCCGGAAGGTCGTTCTGTATGACAGGGAAGGCCGCTTCTACAAGGGCTCTTTTCACGAGTACTTCAGCTTGAGCGCGATGGGGCTGGGGCGGAATCTGCGTGAGGTTGAGTACGGAGATGGCGATAAAGACCACATCGTCACCGAGGTCATGGAGGGCCTGACATGAGCGCGGTCACGGCGCTCATCTTTGCCGGAGGCACCGGGCAGCGGATGAGCACGAGGGCGATCCCCAAGCAGTTTCTGGAGCTGCACGGGAAACCCGTGATCATCTACACGATCGAGCACTTCGAGAAGCATCCGGAAGTGGACAGGATCGTGGTCGTTTGCCTGGAGTCGTGGATCGGAGAGCTGAAGCGCTTGCTCCGTCGATATGACATCCACAAGGTGACGACGATCGTCGCGGGCGGCGCCACCGGTCACGCGTCGATCTACAACGGGCTGCTAGCGATGCGAGACGGAGCGGCCGACGAGGACATCGTCCTGATCCACGACGGCGTGCGCCCCCTGATCAACGAGCAACTACTGACCGAGAACATCGCCACCGCGCGCGAGCACGGGGCTGCGATCACCGTCGAGCGCGTGGTGGAGAGCGTGGTGCGGGTGGACGCTTTCGGTAACATCGTGGACGTTCCGCCCCGCGATGAGATGCACGTCGCCAAAGCGCCACAGAGCTTCCGGTACGGGCTGATCTTCGACCTGTACGCGTGGGCGCAGGCGCAGGGGGTCGCGACGATCGACTCTGCACAGCTCTGTCACATGCGAGGGGTTCGAGCGCGCGCGGTCGCGAGTCCTCCCAACAACATGAAGATCACCAAGCCTACGGACTACTACGTCTTCCGCGCCCTGTACGAGGTCTTGGAAAATCAGCAGATCCTGGCGGCGTGAACTGAAGGCGGCCGCCGTATCCTCCGCGTGGTGAGTGTGCGTCGTGGCCGTCCCTGATGTGCTCAGAGACGATGTTGAGGCAGCGCTGGACGATCCGGCGATTCTCTGGGACCGGTTTCGCGGCGCCACCGTCCTCGTGACGGGCGGCACCGGGGCAATCGGTAGCGGTATCGCTCGGGTGCTCTGCGCGGCCAACTCCTCCAAGGCCTTGGGTCTCACTGTCGTGGCGCAAGGACGCGACGTCGTCAAAGGGCGAAGGCTGCAAGCCGAGCTCGGCGTACGGTTCCTCCCGGCGGACGTCCGTGAGCTGTCGCCGGCCACGAGCGGATTGGACAACGCTCGACTTCGTTGTGCACGCTGCCGCGATGACCGCGTCGGCGCAGATGGTCGCCCGGCCCGGCGAGGTCTTCACGACCGCGGTTGACGGCACCCGAAACGTCCTCGACCTGGCCGTGGCACTCGGGGCCAGGAGCGTCGTATACGTGTCGTCCATGGAGGTGTACGGCCAGGGCTTGTCCGGCGTGGTTGCGGAGACCGACCTGGGGATCCTCGACCCCCACGGCCCTCGCAGCAGCTACCCGGAGGGAAAGCGGCGAGCCGAGGCATTGAGCGCCGCCTACGCCACGAAATACGGTTTCCACACAACCAATGCCCGGCTCGGTCTCACCTTCGGTGCGGGGGTTCCGAACGATCCCGACAACACTCGCGTTCCTTTGCAGTTCGCGCGTTCGGTGCTGGCCGAGCGTGACATCGAGCTGCACACGGACGGGGCCGGCCTGACCAACGTCTGCTATCTCGCTGATGCTGTACGCGCGCTTTTGCTGCTCGCGACGAAAGGTGCGGCCGGCGAGGCATACAACGTCGCCAACGAGCAGGCGAGCATGAGCATTCGGCAGATGGCGGAAGTGGTCGCCCGCGAGGTCGCCGGCGGGACGATCGATGTTGTCGTCAAGAAGCCCCGGGACATTGAAAGCCGGGGATATGCGCCGCCGTCTTCATATCGCCTGGCGACGGACAAGATCCGCGCGCTCGGCTGGGAGCCGCGCTACGGGATGGCGGAGATGTACCAGCGGATGATCGCCTCCTGGCGGTCATGAAACCGGGAGAACGACGGACTCCCAACCTGGGAGCGCGAAGAAGTCAGCGACCTTGTAGGGGGTGGTGCTGTAGTGCGCGTCCGGGAAAACATGGACCTTCCGGGCTCGAGCGGTATGAACGACGTCGCACAGCCCGCTGCGCAGGCCGATGAACGTGCCCGCGTGCTCAACGGCATCGAGCAGCTCCGGTATCGGAATCTCGAGCGCCAGCGTCCCGGGTACCGGGCCCTCGTCACCATGGACGAGCGTTGCGACGACATCGCCGTGCGACAGATGGCGTTGAGCGGTGTGCTCCCAGAACGACCACGGAACCGGCACGACACTCTTGGCGTAAGGGGCCATCAGCACACCCCGGCCCGCGGGAATCTGGGTTGCCCAGGAGCCGCCAGTCGGTCCGGCCTGCCGCGGCAGATCCCGCCTTGGGGCTTGCGGTCGTGATCGGGCAGGGAGCTTGTAGACCAGGTCTCGGTACATGTCAGTAAACGCCACGAAGCGCTCGTCGAGAGCCCGGACGGGCGCACCGTCGCCATAGGGCCGGTCGTGGTGGGCGATCGTGACGCCCTGCGCTCCCGCGTCGGCAACGGCGCCGACGAGGTCGTCCATCTCGACCTGCGTGAGGCTGTACACGTCGTCGTGCCCGAAGAGCCGGGCGACCTGGCGGCACCCCTCACCGACGACGACCACGACCACCGGCGGAAGCCGACGCCGGTGGGCAGCAAACGCCGGGAGGTAGGCGAGGGCCCAGTACACGTCGCCCAACGCGCCGAACGGACACACGACCAGATGGCGGTCCGGGTTAGCGATGCGGAGCTGATCGAGCAGCCGCGCGCCGCGATCACGGTCCCTTCCGGATGCCGTATCAGCTTCGATCGAAAACGCGCCAACCCGGATGATCTCCCCCGAATATTTCAGATTCAAAAGCTGCTGGCGCATCTCGCTGTGGAACCGCGAGGCGATCAGAACGACTGACGGCACCCCTGCATCCGCGATCGCGCTCGGGGGAATGACGGGTACTCCATGGAGCGAGCCACCCTGCTTCGCGGGGTTATTGTCGAGAATGCCCGCGAGCGTGATGTCGTATCGGCCTAGCCGTCTACGCATCTGCTCGGTCGCGGCGGTGTGGCCGAAGGCGTAGAGCCGGGCGTCCTGGAGCCGACCGGAGCGCTGCAGTTCGTCGATCGCGCTTTCAACGACGGATGTCATGGCCGGTGGTCACGCATCCGTCAGGCAGCTGATCACGTAATCGTGGATGTGCTGGCCCGCAGTGCCGTCCGAGTGCGCGGCGAGTGACGCGAAGTACTCATGCTGCCCGGGCACCCGACCTTCGGGCTGGCTCAGCATCCCGCGCAGGTACTCGATCGCGCCCTCGTAGACGAACCATTCTGGCCGAGCGTACGTGGTAAGGGCGGCGTTAGGACCCGTGTCCGGAGGCCCCTCGGGCCGGGGCACATTCGTTTCTACGTTGGCATCCTGAATCACCATCGGCTTGCCGGTAAACCCAAAGAGCTCGACGACCGAACTCCACTGGCCGTAGTAGGCGTGCGTGTTGTGGATCGCCCGATGCAGGTCGGGAGAGGTGTCGACGATGACACGACCGGAACGCCTGGCCCGCTCTTCATAGGCCGTGTAGACCGTGTCGACATCAGGCACCATGCTGGTGATGGTCGCCCGCTCAAGCGGGTGAGGGCGCCACCACAGCATGAGGTCCTCGCTCGCTTCCACCACGTCGAGGACCTCGTGAAGCTTCCTCATGACGACTTGCCGGTCCTCGCCCAACACAGTCGAGACCGAAGTCACCTGCAGAAGCGCGATCCTCCCGCTCATGCTTTCGGTCCAGTCGCGCGGAGGAGGCGACCCCGGCGTAAGGACGTAGTCGAACTTCGGTGAACCAAGCGGCACCACTTTGTTGCTCGACCACTTCTCGATCACCGGTTGGCCGATCTCTTCCGACTGCACGATCACCTTGTCGAACAATTCGAAGCTTGGCGATCGGTAGAGGTGCTCTCCTGGAGCTATGGCCGATACGTAGTAGGGGACGTACACCAGCAGGTCCGTGTGCGGGCGCAGCTCTGCGCTATAGAACTGGGGAGCGACGCTCGTGACGCGGTTATTGCCGTCGTAGGGGTTGTGGACGTAGATCACGTCGGGATGCGTACCTTGCAGATCGAAGTCCGTATACGGCGTGACCGGGACCTCGGCGGGCAGGTCGTTCGTGTGAACGTGCCAGGCACCGGCGCTGCCGTCCGGGAGTCGGTCCGCGTACGGGATCGGGACCACGATCGCCTCCACCCGCGGATCAGCTTGGGCGGCGGCCCAGATGGTGTGGAGGCTGTCCCACATGGACGCGTTGTACGGCATGAACACGACCGTGTAGGTGATGTTTGTGTCGGCGAGAAGTCGCTGCTTGAGCGCGCGGAGTTGACCGATCAGTTCGTGTTCTGCCGAGGTCGTGTCGGCGCCGGCTCCGGTCAGCAAGCTTTCAGCTGTCCGCACGATCAGGTCTCGCGCACCCTCGCAGGTGGGCGCGTCGAGGAGAGGGACCGCCTCGAGAATGTCGCTCGCGATCCTTCGCACCGACGCCGACTCAAGGTAGGGGAGCTGACGCGCGGCGTCGAGCATGCTGTCGGCGACAGCGAGGAGATGGTCACGCTCACGCTTCCGCAACGCGTGAGGTTCCGTGACCGGGTGTGAAATCGGGACGGGCAAAGACGATCCTGGGCATCGAGGGGCCCCGGTAACCCTGTAATCGGTCGTGCCGCGGGGAACTGAAGCTTGAACGACTCAAGTGCCACCGAGGAGGTGTCGACGATAGGGGAAGCCGATGGTTTTCACCGCAACTTCGCTCGCGCCCGGCGACGAGAGCCCTGTTTCCGCGGCAGACCTAGGCGCACGGGCCCAGGAGCTGCTGGCCGGTGGCGACATCGACGCTTACCGGCTGCTGTTCGCGCATGCCAGCCGGCTGGAGGATCCGAATCGCCTCTATCACGCGCGGGTGGTTCTGCTCGAGCGTGGACTTGCGGCCGCTGCGAACATGCCCTCCGCTCCGGCGGCTGCAGCGCTGATGGCCGTTGCCGACGCTGCCGTGGAGATCCTCGAAGCGCAACCGAGTGAGCCGGTGGTGCTGGGCTGCGTGGGCGTCGCGCTCCGCGACCTCGGGGACTTCGATGCCGCGCTCGCCCTGTTCCAAGCGGCCCAACGTCTTGATCCCAGTCTCGCCGGCTTGGAGCAGCAGCTCGCCGCGATGGAGAGCCCCCGTCGGAGAAGACCGACCGGGCGGCCGGTCGAAGCGGCGCGTTCGAGCCTCTCGCGTCGCGCCACAGCTGCCGCCAAGGAGGCGAGCCCGGCCGCTGGTCTGACGTTGAGCCTGTGCATGATCGTCCGAGACGAGGAGGAGATGCTCCCTCGTTGCCTGGGAGCGATTGCTCCGGTCGTCGACGAGATCATCGTCGTCGACACGGGTTCGCGTGACGCCACGATCGAGATTGCACGATCGTTCGGAGCGCGCGTGATCGAGCACGAATGGACGGACTCATTCGCGGACGCCCGAAACATCTCCTTCGACGCCGCCACCGGCGATTGGGTGATGTATCTGGATGCCGACGAGGTTTTGGTCTCCGAGGATGCCGAGCGCCTCCGCGCGCTGACTGGCCACACCTGGAGAGAAGCCTTCTACCTGGTCGAGACGAGTTATGTGGGCGGGACGGGCGATGGTTTCGCCACGGTCGACAACATTCTGCGAATGTTCAGAAACCGGCCCGAGTATCGGTTCGAGGGTCGCGTACATGAGCAGATTTCGCACAGCCTGCCGCGCTACGCTCCCGGACGCATCCACCAGACGACGGTCCGCGTTGAGCACTATGGCTACCTGGAGACCGTACGCAGCTTTAAGGCAAAGTCTCAGCGCAACATCGATCTGTTGCGCAAGCAGTCGGATGAAAGCGCGCCGGACGCATTCATGCATTTCAACCTGGGGGCTGAATATGCGGCCAATGGCGACACCGCCGCGGCGCTTACCGAGTTCGAGCGCGCCTGGTCGATGATCGTTGCTGAGGGCAACGGAGTGGATTACAGGTACGGGCCACCGCTCGTCGCCCGGATGGTCGAGGCGATGCGTGAGAGTGGCCGGCTCGACGATGCCGCGTCGTTGGCGGCCGAGGGTCTGCAGCGCTATCCGGAGTTCACGGACCTCGTCTTCGCACAGGCAAGAATTGCGTTAGCGACCGGTGCATTTGACGATGCGCGGGAGCACTTCCAGCGCTGCATCGCGCTCGGCGACGCGCCCGCTCGCTACCGCCACGTTGTCGGCTCCGGTACCTACCTGCCGAGGATCGCGCTGGCTCAGCTGGCGCTGAAGGACGGCGATGTCGGGAGGGCGCGAGAGCTGTTGGAATCGTGCCTGGAGCGGTACCCGACCTTCCACGGGGTCGTGGCCCCTTATATGAGCCTGCTGCTCAGTGCCGGAGTGCCAGCGGAGGATGCCGTCGCCGAGGTCGAGCGTAGGGTTGGGTCGGTGACCCCGGCAGTGCGCTTGATGCTCGGGTCGGTGCTGCAGGACGCGGGTGCGTTGCCGGCGGCCGAGCACCAGTACCGATCAGTGGTCGCCGCTCAGCCCGACAATGGTCAAGCGCGGGTCGCCCTGGCCGAGACGCTGCTACTTCTCGGCGACAACGCTGGCGCGGCCGCGCAGGCCGCGGCGCTGGAGAACTCGGACCTCCCGGCCCGCCAGCGGCGTCAGCTGCTCGGCGACATGTATCTGCGCCATGGCTATCTCGCCTTGGCGGCCCAAGAGTGGATGGCGGTGTGCTCAGACCGGCCTGACGTCGACGCGCTGCTCGGACTCGCACACGTCGCAGCGGCTCATGGCGAGCCGCAGGACGCAGCCATCTTCGCGAACGCCGCGCTCGAATTGGAGCCGGAGAACGCGCCTGCCGCCGAGATATTGGCCCGCGCGGCGACGCCCGCCGGAACCTGATTTAGCTGGAAGTGAAGGTGGCAAGCCGTTAATCCACACGGAGGCGGGCCA
Organism: uncultured Solirubrobacterales bacterium; assembly: GCA_963701945.1. Classification (GTDB taxonomy): domain Bacteria; phylum Actinomycetota; class Thermoleophilia; order Solirubrobacterales; family Solirubrobacteraceae; genus Palsa-465. Next base: position 189,453 of record CAVPBV010000016.1, read on the forward strand.
CCAAGGCAGCCCGCCTCCGCTTTCCGGTTCCCTCGATGAATCGGACGTGGTTATGTAGCCCGGGCGGTATATAGGAGAGGCCCTGGGCGGATTGTGCCCTCGGCAGTGCCGAGCTTGGGACGCTGGGCGCGAGCGACGTCTGAGCGCCGTCCGCCCTGCGAAGTTTTCTCGCCGGGCGCGGGCGACGCCTAAGCGCCGCCCGGCCCTGCGAAAGGGGGATCAGCCCGTGATGAGCTTCAGCACCAGCTGGGGCTCCGAGTTGGCCTGCGCGAGCATCGCCGTGCCGGCCTGCTGGAGGACCTGCTGCTGCGTCAACGTCGTCATCTCGGACGCCATGTTGACGTCCTGGATGCTGCTCAGCGACGCGGACATGTTCTCCTGCGTCGTCGAGATCGCCGTAGCGGTGTACTGGAGACGGTTCTGGACCGCGCCCAGGGTCGCCGCGAGCGACGAGACGTTGTTGATCGCCGTGCTGATGGCGCTCACCGCGCCGGTGCTGCCGAGGTTGAACACCGTTCCACCAGTGGCAGCCGCGCCCCAGCTGAACGCGCTGTTGTTGTTGAGGTTGATCTGCGTCTCGACGTTCTGGAACGACACCGCGAGCGTGTCGGTCGCCGACGGGCCCACCTGGAAGGTGACGATCCCGTTGCTATTGGCGCCGGCCGTGCCGTCGAGCAGGTGGATTCCGTTGAACTGCACGGAGCCCTGCTGACGCCCGATCTCCTGCGTGAGCTGGTTGACCTCGTCCTGGATGTCCGTCTTGTCCGTCGAGGACAGGTCGCCGTTCTGGTACTGCACGGCCAGCTCGCTGACGCGCTGGAGCATGCTCTGGACGTTGTTCAGCGCGCTATCGGCGGTCTGGACCATCGAGGTCGCGTCGCTGACGTTCTGGCTGGCCTGCTGGAGGCCATTGACCTGGGAGGTGAGGCCCTGGCTGATCGCGTAACCAGCGGCGTCATCCGCCGCGGAGTTGATCCGAAGACCCGAGGAGAGACGCTCCATTGCGGTGGAGACGGCATCGCTCGAGTTATTCAGGCTGATCTGCGTCTGCATCGCAGACGTGTTGGTGAGAATCGAAAGGGACATATTTACACCTCCATGGTGTGGTCGTTTTGGGGTTGTCCCCCGGCTGCTCCTTGCTGCCGGTCTCTCCGGTTATCGCCCTGTTCTGCGAGCACTTGAGGTGTGTCCAGAACGGTCTGGACACACCCGCGAAAACCCAATCGAATCAGGCGGTTACGTTGATGTGGAGGCCCGAGTCGTCGTCCTCGGGGGCCTCGGCGTAGTACTCCTGCCCGTCCTCGGAGATGTACGCGGCGGGCGCGGACTCAGGTCCCTGCCCGCCCTGCCGCCGCCGGCGGCCGCCCTGATCGGCGTTGCTCCGGGCACCGTCCCGATTGACACGGCCGGCCATCGGCGCCGGGGTTACCGACGGAATGTTCGGCGGGACTGGGACGATCGGGTGGATCGGGTCCATGGTGGTCGGTCAGGCGTGGTCTACGAGCCGGCTCCGGCCTGTGCCGGCGCCGCGTCACCCGCGGGCGGGGACGTCTGGGCGCGGGCCGGGATCAGGTCCGGATCCGGGGCCTGGGTACGTTCCACCGCCGCGCGCAGCTCGGCGAGCACGAGGTGGCGCCAGACCGAGACCGCGCACATCCACGCGAGCATGTAGCCGACCATCCCGGCCACCAGCGCCCGCAGCCCGACGTCGAACGTCGGCACGCCCGCCTTGTAGCCCAGATACGCCGCGATCGCAAAGCCGGCGATCCCGCCCCAGCCCTTGGCGCGGCGGACCTGATAGCTCGCGCGAGGGTGGTTGGCGACGCTGGGGGCGACCGCGCCGGCGCCCGCGGCGTCGTCCTTGCCCTTCTTTTTCTTCTTCGGCTTCTTCTCGTCCTTCGGGGCTTTGCTCATCCGGCGCTCCTGTGATCGATCACGCGGCCCACCTTGGCCAGCGCCTCGCGCTGGCGCTCGAAGACGAAGTGGATCAGCCGTTGGCGGTCACCGCGAGAGATCTGGTCGAACACCAGCGCGCGCTTGCCCTCGTCGCCGGCGCGGACGACCTGGGCGTTGCCCTCGATCGGCTCGGCGCCCGGCCCGAGGTTGAGGCTGAAGCGGACGTGCGACCCGAGGGGGAGCCCTTCGGCTCCGCTCACGAGCATGCCGCCGCCGCTGATGTCGATCGCATGAGCGTCGATCCGGTCAGCGCCCGCGCGGCTGTCATGCCCCTTGGCGACCTCCACCTTCTGGGCCGTGGGGACGCGTACGAACTCGCGCCGCTGGGTGACCTCCGGCGCGGCGGACACGTCGAAGCGCACCAGGTCCCGCTCCTGCACGACGGCCTGTCCGTGGAAGCGGACGAGGCCGCGGGGCGAGACATACTCGAGCAGCAGCGGCTCGACGACGTCGTGCGACAGCTCGTCGCCGGCGTCGAGCATCAGCACGAGCATCAAGTAGTCGCCGCTCCGCTCGTACACCCGCACGGGAATGTGGCTGCCCACGGGCGTCGTCAGCTTGCCGTCCTTCCCGCCCACGTTGAGGCGGATGACGTTGTCGGTGGGCTCGGGCTCGGGCTGCATCGGAGCGGAGGTTCGGAGCGGGGGGTTCGGAGCTGGCGTTCGGAACGGGTGTCGGCGCGGGTGTGACGCGGGCTCGGGGCTTACGGGAGCAGGCGGGCCGCCAGCGATGAGGGATCGGCCGCCGACAGCGCGCCGTCGAGCTCGAGACCCTCGTGGATGTAGGCGACAGGCATACCGCTGATGTGGGCAAGCTCCGCGGCGATCCCGAGCTGGTCGGCCTCGTCGGCGTGCGTGACCGCGATGCCGTCGGCGCCGAGGGCGGCGAAGCCCTCGACCAGCTTGCGGGCCGCGTGGACGCTGAACGTCGCCGGGACCGCGATGTAGACCGCGTCCAGCGACAGCGAGCGGAGCTCGCCGGCGAGCGCCTCGACGCCGGCCGGATCCCGCGGAGTCACCCCGGCGGTGTCGATCACGACCAGGCCGCCGTCGCGGCCGTGCTGGACGGCGGGAGCCGCCTCGGGGCCGACCGCGGCGCCCATCACCCAGACGTTCTGGCCCTTGAGCAGCTCCTTGAGGTCTCCGCCCCAGTCGTCGCTGCCGAGCGACACGACGCTCGCGGCCAGCGTCGAGCCCTTGGCGTAGGCCGAGGCGAGCGCCGCGGCGCAGCGGGTCTTGCCGGCGCCGCCGGCGCCGACGAACGCGATCGCGGCGCCGCCCGCGGGGAGCGGGGCGGGCGCGGGGATGGTCGCGGCGAGCGTGGCCCGGACCGCGTCACGCAGGCTGCCGTTGGCCAACGGCGAGCGATGCGCCGCCGCGGCGACGATCAGCTGCTGGGCCCAGGCGTCGCTGATGCCCTGGGAGGTGAGCTCGTGGGCGACTGCTTGCGCGTCGTTCGGATCGAGGTCTCCGGCCTGCTTGGCGACCCAGGGGTTGGCGGCCGGCGGGACCGGCGCCGGGGCAGCCGGGGCGGGCGCGGACACCTGCGGAGCGGGCATTGCCGGCGCGAACGGGGCGGGAGCCGGGGTCTGCACGGCCGCCGGAGCGACCGGCGCGGGCGCCGGGGCTTCGAAGATCGGCGCGGGGGCCGGAGCGATGGGTGCGGACTCAGCGGCGACCGGGGCCGGGGCGGGCTCGGCGACCGGGGCCGGAGCGATGGGCTCGGCGACCGGAGCCTGGATTGGCTCGGCGACCGGGGCGGGCGCGGGAGCCTCAGGGACGATCGGCTCAGGCTGCGGCGCGACCTGGTCGGTCGCCGGCAGCCCGCCCGTGGTCACGAGCTTGACGAGTTCGTCGATGTCGACGTGCGCGGCAGCCTGCTCGAGGCGCGTAACGAACGACTCGGCCGCGCCCTCGGCGGGCACGGAGGCCTGCGGAGCGGGGACGGCGTTCTGCGCAGTGGGGAACGAGGCTTCGGGACCGGGGATCGCGACCTCGGGAGCCGGCGCGGCGTCCTGCGCGGCGGGCGTCAGCGGCGGCGCCACGGGCTCCTCGGGAGCCGGCAGGGCCGGAAACTCGATCGGGGACGGGTCGGCGGCGACCGGCGGAGGGGTCGCGTTGAACAGGTCGTCTTCGCTGAAGTCATCCCACCCGTTGACTGGCTCGTCCTCGTCGTAGATGTCGATCTGATTTCGATCCCGCCCAGGCCCGGCCTGGGCGTCAACCTCGACGCACTTCTGGGCGAAGAAGCCGCCGACGCCGCCCATCAGACCCTCGCGCTGGCGCAGGATGATCGCGTCGGGGCCGAGCTCGGCGCGAATCTGCGGGATCAGATCCTCGAGCTTGCGGCCGCGGTAGGTGCGCACGCCGCCTAGCTCACGGTCGTGGCCGTTCGTGTGGGGCTCGGTGAGAGTGCTCATGCGCTAACTACTCCTATGGTTTCGACGCTGATGCCTGGGGCGACTTCGTTGTAAGAACAGACAGGGAGATGGGGCACGGATGATTCGACGAGCCGGCGCACGTGGCGACGCACGCGAGCCGAGCAGAGCAGCACGGGCCGGATTCCGCCACGCGCGGAAGCCTGATCGGACTGGCTCTTGACGGCGGTGAGCACCGCTTGGGCACGCATCGGCTCCATCGCCAGGTACTCGCCGTCGCTGGTCTGAGTGATCGATGTCGCCAGCTCCTGCTCGATCGTCGGGTCGAGCGTGATCACGCGCAGCGTCTGGAGGGGGTCCAGATGCGGAGCGGTGATCGCGCGGCCGAGCGCCTGACGCGCGTATTCGGCCAGCAGACTCGGGTCGCGTGTGATGCGGGCCTTGTCTCCGACGGACTCGACGATAGCGCCGAGGTCGCGGATGGAGACCCCCTCCGAGAGGAGCGACTGCAACACACGCTGGATCTCGCCGAGCGAGAGAACATCGGGCACAACCTCCGTAACGACAGCTTCGTTGATTTCCTTTAGCTGATCCAGAAGCTGGCGTACGTCTTGCCGCGTGAGCAGATGGGCGGCGTGCCCGCGGATCGTCTCGGTGAGGTGCGTCACGATCACCGATTCGCCGTCGACGACGGTGTATCCGAGAGCCTCGGCCTGTGCGTGCTGGCTCTCCGGAATCCAGAGCGCCGGCAGTCCGAAGGCGGGCTCGGTGGTCGGGATTCCGGGCAATGTCCCGACCGCATCGCCCGGGTCCATAGCCAGGTGATGGCCGGCCATGATCATGCCGCGGGCGACGACGGTGCCGCGGACCTTGACCACGTACTCGTGCGAGTCGAGGTCGACCTCGTCGTGGATCCGGACCGGCGGGATCACCATGCCGAGCTCGGAGGCGATCTGGCGCCGGATCATCGACACGCGGCGGACCAGCGACCCGCCAGTGCGGCGATCGACGAGCGGCACGAGGCCGAAGCCGATGCCGAGCTCGAGCGGGTCGATCGGGAGCTCCTTGAGCACTTCCTCGCGCGGCGCCATAGGCTTGTCGGCCTGGGTCGCGGCCGGGAGCGCCGCGGCCGCCGCGGCGGCGGCGATCTCGTCGGGCATGCCGTTGCGGACCGAGTAGCCGATCGCAGCCATGATCCCGCCGATGAACAGGAACGGCAGCTTCGGGAGGCCCGGGATCAGCGCGAACGCGCAGACCACGCAGCCGGCCACCAGCGGCGCCTTCTTCTGGCGCAGGATCTGGTTGGCCAGATCGGAGCCGAGGTCCTTCTCGGACGCCGAGCGGGTGACGAGGATGCCCGTGGCGACCGAGATCAAGAGCGCAGGGATCTGGGCGGCGAGGCCGTCGCCGACGGTCAGCAGCGAGTAGGTGTGCGTCGCCTGGCTGAACGCGATGTGGTGCTGGACGACGCCGACCACGATCCCGCCGATCAGGTTGATCCCGGTGATGATCACGGCCGCCATCGCGTCGCCCTTGACGAACTTCGAGGCACCGTCCATCGCCCCGTAGAAGTCGGCCTCGCGTGCGATCTCCAAGCGGCGGGAGCGAGCGTCCGCGTCGGTGATCAGGCCCGCGTTCAGGTCGGCGTCGATCGCCATCTGCTTACCGGGCATGGCGTCGAGGGTGAACCGGGCGGCGACCTCGGCGACACGGCCGGCGCCGTTGGTGACGACCACGAACTGGATCACGACCAGGATCAGGAAGATCACGAGGCCGATCACGACGTCGCCGCCGACGACGAACTGGCCGAAGTCGCGCACGACGCTGCCGGCGTCGCCCTTGGTCAGGATCAGTCGCGTGACCGACACGTTGATCGCCAGGCGGAACATCGTCGTCAGCAGCAGGAGACTCGGGAACGCCGCGAACTCGAGCGGTTTCTGCAGGTACATCGTCGCGACCACGACCGCCAGCGCCATCGAGATGTTCATCGTGATGAAAAGGTCGAGCAGCATCGACGGGAGCGGGACGATCAGCATCGTCACGATCACCACGACCCCGACCGCCGCGACCAGGTCGGTGTGCTTCAGGAGCTTCTGGATCGTGCTCTCGTTCATGCCGCGGCCTTCCTACGCCCAGCCATCCGGTACACGAAGGCGAGCACCTGCGCCACGGCGGCGAACAGCTCGGCCGGGATCATCTGACCGATCTCGACCGACTTGTGCAGCGAGCGCGCCAACGGGGGATCGGGCACGATCGGGACGCCTGACTCCTCGGCGATTCGCCGGATCTGCTTGGCGACGAGGTCCTGGCCCTTGGCGACGACGACCGGCGCCGGGTGGCTGCCGTCGTAGCTCAACGCGACCGCGAAGTGCGTCGGGTTCGTGACGACGACGTCGGCCTGGGGGATCGCGGCCATCATGCGGGCGCGGGCGGCCTGGATCTGGCGGCGGCGGATCGCAGCACGCACCTCGGGGGGCGCGTTCTGCTGGCGACCTTCCTCCTTGACCTCCTGCTTGGTCATCTTCAGCTGCTTGTTGTGGCGGTAGCGCTGATAGATGTAGTCGAGGATCCCGATCAGCACGTAGGCGATTGCCGCGCGCTCCGCGATGCCCATGATGCTCGAGTTGATCAGCATCCCGAGCGCCGCTGGCGGCGTGTCGATGCTCGCGCCGAGGCTCGTGAGCTGGGGGATGAGCGCCATCGCGACGACGATGCCGACGGCGACGACCTTCGAGAGCGCCTTGAGCCCTTCGCTCGCCATGCGGATCCCGAACACGTTCTTGAACCCCGCCACCGGGTTGAGCTTCTGGAAGTTGGGCTTGATCGCTTGGGTGGTGGGCTTGAATGAGACCTGGGCGACGTTCACGATCACGCCGCCCGCCATGCACAAGGCGGCGATCGGCGCGACCGTGGTGAGGAGCGTGTGCATCCCGGCTGAGAACAGCTCGTGGAGGCCGGCGGCCGTCGTGTAGTCGCCCGGATTCGAGATGTCCTGGAAGGTGGAGCGCATCGAGCCGGAGATGCCGGACACGATCGACGGACCGACGGCCGTCAGCCCGATCAGCCCCGCCACGAGCACCACCGAACCGTTGAGGTCGGGGCTCTTGGCGACCTGCCCCTCCTTGCGCGCCTCGGTCTTGCGCTTGGCTGTCGGCTTTTCTGTCTTGTCGTGATCGGCCATGGCTGTGTCGATCTAGAGGGCGTTGAGGGCGGTGGCGACCGACGTGTAGATCTGGCCCTGCAGCCAGCCGCCGAGGAACGGCAGCGTCGCGGCGACCACGACCAGCGAGACGCCGACCTTGAGCGGGAACGCGACCGACAACACGTTCATCTGGGGAACGACGCGCGAGACCATGCCGAATGCGACGTCGGTGATCAGCAGCGCCATGATCACCGGCGCCGCGACTTCGAGCGCCGAGGTGAAGATCGAACTGAACGACATCTCGGCGGCGTTTGCGAGCGACCCGAGCTGCGGCGCCTTGGTGAGCGGAACCAGCGTGAACGTTCGCGCGATGCCGCGCAGCATCCAGGCGTCCCCACCAATCGCGATGAACAGCATCACGCCGATCAGCCCGTAAAGCTCGGCGAATGTTCCCCCGGGGTTGCCGTTGACCGGGTCGACGGTGGCGCCGAACGAGAAACCGGAGACGATGTCGGCGAACCCGCCGGCGGTCTGGACCGCCCACATGAGTGCGGCGATCGCGTACGCGAACAGGAGCCCGACGAGGATATTCACGACCATCAGCCCGGCGACCTGGAGCGGTTGGGTCGGGATGTTCTGGCCGTGCGTGGCGATGCCGGTGAGGCCGATTGCGAGCGCGACCCCGACGATGCCCTTGACCTGCCCGGGAATCTGCTTGGCCGAGAACAACGGCGCGAGCACGAACAGCGGGCTCACGCGACCGAGCACTAGGAAGAAGGCGGTGACCGACTGGCCGCCGCCCAGCGCCGTCAGCACGTGGCTGAGCGTCAGCTGGTTCATCCGATCAGCGACGGGATCGACATGTACAGGTTCTGGGCGTACGTGACCAACTGGTCGAGCATCCACGGCCCGAGCACGACGATCAGCACGGCGACGCCGACGACCTTCGGGATGAACGAGAGGCTCTGCTCCTGGATCGATGTGACCGCCTGGAAGATGCTCGCGAGCAGGCCGATGATCAGCCCGAGCACGAGGATCGGGCCGGCGATCTTCAGCGAGAGCACCATCGCCTGGGTGGCGAGACTGACGACTGTGTCCTGATCCATGTCAGTGGAAGCTCTTGACGAGCGAGGTCGTGATCAGGTCCCAGCCGTCGACCAGGACGAACAGCAGGATCTTGAACGGCAGGGATATGAAGGAAGGAGGCAACATGATCATCCCCATGGACATGAGCGTCGAGGACACGATTAGGTCGATCAGTAGGAACGGAATGAAGATCAGGAACCCGATCTCGAAGGCTGTCTTGAGCTCGCTCATGATGAACGCGGGGATCAGGACGTAGGTCGGGATCTGAGCGCGCGTCTGCGGCTGCGTCTTGAGGTGCGCGAGGCTGACGAACAGCGACAGGTCCTCCGTTCGCGTCTGGGCGAACATGAACTGGCGCAGCGGCTGCTCCGCACGTGAGATCGCCTGAGTGGTCGAGATGGCGTGCTGGGAGTACGGATCCCAGGCGTCCTTCTTGATCGCTGAGATCGTCGGCGCCATCACGAACAGAGTCAGGAACAGCGCGATCCCGATCAGCGCCTGGTTGGGCGGCGAAGTCTGGGTCCCGACCGCGCTGCGGACGAAGCTGAGGACGATCAGGATCCGGGTGAACCCCGTGACCGTGAACAGGATCGCCGGCAGGATCGAGATCCCGCCGATCAGCAGGAGGATCTGAAGTGCGTTGCTCCCGTCGATCTTCACGAGCGAGCCGTCATCCGACGCAGGACGTTGAGCACCCGGTCAGAGGGCTTCTCGGCCTGGTCGGAGCCCGCAGGCCCCTCAGCCGGAACCTCAATGCCGAGCGCGATCGCCTCTGCCTCGGAGTAGCTGCGGATGGGGGTGACGCCGTTCTCGGCGACTCCGACCACCAGCACCTCACGGCCCGCGCGCACGACCGCGACTGACCGGCCGCTGCCCAGAGGCAGGCTCGCGACCTGCGTAAGGCTGGTACCGGTCGGACGGGTCTTGCTCTTCTTCGCCTGCTTCATGATCCACGCGATCCCGTAGATCACGGCGATCACGATGAACAGGCCCACGATCGTGCGGACGATGCTTGCCCCACCGCCGCTGGTTGAGGCCGCGTGGGTCGCGACCGTGCTCCCGCTCAGGTGCACCGGCGTGTTCTCACCCGTGGACTGGGCGAGCGCGGCTGCGCTCTGCACGTGCGCCTTGGCGACGCTCGTGGCGTGCGTGGTCGCCGCCTGTCCGGTTGCGCCAAACGCAACCGCGGCATGCGTGATCGTCAGGGCGCCGGCAAGTCCGACGCCACGTGTGAACGTGAGCGACTTCATCGAGGGAAAGGACTCCGAGGGAGAGTCCTTCCGGTAATCGGCCGCAACCCCTAGGGTCTTGAGTCAGGCCCCGTCAACGGGGGTAGGAAGGTGACGTATGGCTTTAGTTACGCTGGATTGGTCGACCGCGGAGGTCAAGAAATCCAAGCTCACGGTGGCGCTCGACGGCGACGTCCCCAAGGGCTGGAGGAGGTCGTTCGAGGCAACCGTGAGGCTGCTGGGCGGCGGGGACTGGGGCGAGATTCAGGTAAAACGCGACACGGTCCGGGTCAGCGACGTCGAGCCCGGTAGCGAGGAGAAGCTCCGCCACCACCTCGAGGCCGTCGTCCAGCAGGCCAACGCCGACCACGAGCCCGACGAAAGCGACGAGGACGATGCCCCGGACGCGGAGCAGTCCGAGCCCGGGGCCGGCGACGAGGACGAAGGTCCGGACGCCGAGATGACCCAGCGGTTCCGGTCGTTCTAGTCGCTGCTACGCCCTACGCGAGCGCCTTGCCGACCGCCTCGAGCAACTGCGCGGGCTGGAACGGCTTGACGACGAAGTCCTTCGCTCCCTTCTGAATCGACTCGATCACCTTGCTCTCCTGGCCGAGTGCGGAGCACATCAGCACGCGGGCGCTGGGGTCGATCGCGATGATCTCGGCGAGCGCCTCGAGCCCGTCCTTCTCGGGCATGGTGATATCGAGGGTGATCAGTTCGGGCGAGAGCGCCTGGAACTGCTGCACGGCTTCAGCGCCGTTGCCCGCTTCGCCGACCACCTCGTGGCCGCCGGAAGCGAGGGCATCGCTCACCACCTTGCGCATGAACGCGGCGTCGTCGACTACGAGTACACGGGCCATCAGGTTACGGCTCCTTCCACTTCGGACTCAGTCACTTCTGGGGTTTGGGGGTTGGGTGTTGGGGCTGCATCCGAATCCCCTGCCGGGTGATCGGACTCGGTATCGAGAGGTTGAGAATCGCCCTCGGGGTCGGCGTTGCCGGCCTCGAGGTCCTCGCGAAGCTGGGCCTGCGCCGGCCGGGCCAGATCCAGCATCCGCAGTCCCTCGCTTTCGAGCTCACTGAGGGACACGGCCCATTCGCCCTCCTCGGTGACCAGCAACTGGCCACGGGCGAAGCGCGTCCCGTTCACGTACAAGTCAATGGGGGAGTCGGCGGGGCGGTCGAGGTCGACGACCGCCCCAAGCGGCAGCCCGAGCGCCGATCCCAGCGGCATGCGCGAGCGTCCGAGCTCGGCCCACACCCGGAGGCTGATGCCGCCGAGCGCCTCCTCGAGCGCCAGGCTGTGCGGGCTCGTGTCCACGACCGACCGGGTGCCCTTCGCGGCCGACCCACCGGCCACGTTGTCACCGGTCCGCTCGGCACTCTCCTCGTCGATCGCGCGCACCATCCGCACGACGAACGCCCTGGGCACGAGCTGGATCAGCCGGCAGGCTTCGCCGGCGATCGTGAACGTCGTCGAGGTCGCGTGCGGCGCGGTGCCGTAAATGTCCGCGGCGGTGCCCGGATCGGCGAGCACGCGCGTGTCTGGCGTCGAGATCTCGATCTCCTGCCCGAGCACGACGCCGATCGCTGCGGCCGCGGCGGCCATCATCTGGTTCGCGGCCTCGGCGATCGCCGACATCTCGAGCTCGGACAGGGGCTGCTCGTCAGCGCCCTCCTCGGCCTCCTCCGGAGGCGCGCCCATCGCGGTGGCGAGGCCGCGGGCCCCGGCCGGCGTGAGCACGAAGATGTTGGCGCCGGTCACGCCGTCGACGTACGACACGCTCGACGCGATCGAGCCGGGGCGCACGTTCGAGAACGGCGATACGCCGTCGCCGAGCACGGTCACATCGCCGCGCTCCACGGCGCCCGGTACGAACATCTCGAGCGCCTTGGCGATCGCCTCGGCGGTCGAGGCGCCGAGGCGCATCAGCGCCTCGCGCGGGGTGATGTCTTCCTGCTGGCTCATCCGAACTTCCTTTCGGTGCCGGAAACCTGGATCGCGCGGCGGGCGCCGTTGGAGCCGGGCTGAGCCCGCGCGAGCTTGACGTTCTCGGCGAACACGGTCACGCCCTGGTCGGCCTGGACGCCGAGCCGGATCACGCTGCCGGGACCGAGCGACAGGATCTCGTCGATCGGAAGGTCGATCGCGGCGACCTCGGCGCGGAGCGTGACCGGGACGGCGGCCATCGCGCGGCCGATCTCGGCGGCGCCGGCCGACTCGGCCTCCGGCTCGCGGGTCTCCTTGCCCGAAAGCCGCTCGCCTACTTCGTCGATCGCCAGCCACGGGATCAGCAGTGCCATCGAGGCGGAGTGCTTGTTGACGCGGCTCTCGATCACGACCACGAACGTCGGCTCGGAGACCGCGGCGATCTGGCTCGTGTCGTTGTGCGTCTCGATATCGACGATCGACAGGCTGATCCCGGCGAGGTCCTGCCACACGAGCGACAGCTGGTGGACTAGCGACTCGAACAGGCGCTGGGTCAGCACGTTGTCGATCTCGCTGAACCGCCGCTCGCGTGGGGGCTTGTCGGCCGCGCCGCCCAGCAGCAGGTCGAGGCACATGAGCACGAACGACTGCTCGACGGTGAACAGCATCCGGGTACCCAGCGGCTGCACGTCGAGCGTGACGAACAGCGAGCCGGTCGGCAGCTGGGACTGCGCGCCCGACCAGGTGGCCTGGGCGCTGTTGATCGCCTCGAGCTCGACCGGAGTGCGGAGCTCGGTGGACAGCCGGGTCACCGACGTCTGGCAGAAGGTGTCGATCGCGCGGGAGATCCGCCGCTGGTGGTCGCTGGTGAACTTCGTAGGGCGCGAGAAGTCGACCGTCCGCAGCCGCTGGCCGCGCCGGTGGGCGCCGCTCGGCTGCTCGGGAAGCTGACCCTGCTTGGCTGCCTCGACCAGCGCGGCCACCCGGTCGTGATCGAGCATCTCACTCATCGCAGTACTCCTGTAGTCGGAATGGGCGTCGCGGCCGTCGCGGCCGTCGCGGACGCGGCGGATGCTGTGACCCGCGCGCGGCGCGCCGCGCCGGCGGAACCGTCGAGCAGCGTGATCGACTCGCCGCCCGCCTCCTTGACCGTGACCGTGCAATCGCCGACCTCGACCCGGAGCGTGCGACCGCGGTTGCCGCCGGTCTCCTCGGCGCGGATCGACAGCCCGGATGCGGCCAGGCCCGACCGGACGGCCTCGGCGTTGCGGGCGCCGATGTCGAGGTCTCCGAGCTCAAACATCCGAGCGCCTCCGGCGAGCACCGCCTGCAGGCGGCGCCGACTGGCGCCGGCGCGGACGATGCGATCGATCAGCTCCGGGACCGCGAGGTCGGCGAACTTGCCGGGCTGGCGATCGGTCGGAGTGGACTCGGGCAGCACGATATGGGCGAGACCGGCGATGCCCGCGGACCGATCGACCAGCGCCAGTCCGATGCATGACCCGAGCCCGCGAGCGACGAGCTCATCGCCGGCACGACACGACACTTCGATCTCTCCCATTCGTACCGAGCCCATCACTATGCGGCGAGGCCCAGGGGCGTCAGCAGGTCCGTCACGCCACCGTCGGTCGGCAGCAGGACGAACGAGATCGAGCACGGCTCATCGGCGACCTCGAGCTCGGAGTCGAGCACCAGCACGAGGTCGGTGGACGGGGTCTGGGTGAGCGCGAGCGAGGAGACGATCGCGCCCAGCATGTCGGTTCTCAGATGCGGCGGGCACGGACCCAGGCTCAGGCCGGTCATCGAGGCCAGCGCGTTCAAGCACGAGGTGCCGAGGACGTTTCCGATCTCCCGCAGGGCGGAGTCGCCGATGTCGCTGCCGGCCTCGACGCCGAGCAGCCGGCAAAGCGCATTGGCGCCTTCGCACGAGATCAGCAGTAGCACGAGCCCTTCGATGTCACCTTCGAGCGGGATCACGACGCTCGTGATCGACTCGTCGGGGCTGCCGCACGCCTCGATGGCGTCGGCCACCGGCAGCGCCAGTACGCGGGGCACGCTCAGCCCGACCTCGCGGCCGAGCATCTGCGACAGCGCGGTCGCGGCGTTTCCAGAGGCGATGTTCGCCAGCTCCCGCAAAGCATCCAGCTGCAATTCGGTGTAGCGGGGGGTCACTGATCCGGTCTCCTGTGTTCGTGTTCGGTACGTGGTGCTTCTAAGCGGCGAGGCTGATCGTGGCCGGCGTGCTGCTCTCGGCGGCGAGCGCGTCGCAGTCGACGATCAATGCGATGCGGCCGTCGGCCAGCGCGGCGCCTCCGGACACGGGCTCGCCGTCGGAGACGATCGCCGGGAGCGGCCGGGTGACCAGCTCACGCTGGCCGACCAGGTCGTCGACCGCCAGCGCAAGGCGGCGGTCCTGGGTGCGGATGATCACGACGAAGTCGTGGTCGGTGGCGACCTCGCGGCGGAACACCGTCGTGGCGTCGAGCAGCGGCAGCACGCCGTCCTCGAGCAGGAGCATAGGCTTGCCCGCGACCGAGCGAACCGTCTGCTCGGAGAGACGCAGCGTGCGCTCGATCCGGTCGAGCGGGATCGCAAATTGCGCGCCGGACACGTCGACCTGAAGGGCCGAGACGATCGCCAGCGTCAACGGCAGGCGAATCTGGGCGAGCGTGCCGGCGCCGGGCGTCGAGTCGATCACGACCTCGCCGCCGAGCTGACGGATCTTCTCGCGGACCGCGTCCATCCCGACCCCGCGGCCGGAGATGTCGTTGGTGGTGTCAGCGGTCGAGAAGCCCGAGGTGAAGAGCAGCTCGACGGCGCCGCGCATGTCGATCGCCTCGGCGGCCTCCTCGTCGATCATCCCGAGCGACAGGGCCTTACGGGCGATCGCCTTCGGATCGATCCCATTACCGTCGTCGCGGACCGCAATCACGACGCTGCCACCGGCGTGGCGCGCGGCGATCTGGATCGTGCCCTGCCGCGGCTTGCCGGCGGCGAGGCGGTCATCCGGCCGCTCGAGTCCGTGGTCGAGGGCGTTGCGGACGAGGTGCACGAGCGGGTCGCCGAGCGCGTCGACGACCGTGCGGTCGAGCTCGGTGTCGCTGCCGACGAGCTCGAGCTTCACTTCTTTGCCGAGCTTGGTCGACAGGTCACGGATCAGCCGCGGGAAGCGGAGGAAGACCACGTCGACCGGGATCATCCGGACCTGCATGACCATCGCCTGAAGGGCCTGCGAGCTGCGCGTCAGCTCCTGGACGGCATGTTGGAGGCCCTCGATCTCGAGCTTTGCAGTCAGCGCCTCGACCGCGGTCCGGTGGATCACGAGCTCGCCCATCGAGTGCATCAGCGCATCGAGGCGCTCCGCGTCCACGCGCACGGTGCGGGTCTGAGTGGAAGTCTTCGCCTCGGGCTTGGCTTCGGTCTTGGCTGCGGTCTTGGCCGCGGGGGCGACCGGTGTCGTGGCCGGCGTGTCGAACCCGGGCTCCGGCGCCGGTGCGGGAACCTCGGTCACCGCCGGCGCGCTGGTGTTCGGAAGCTCGTTGACCTCGACCGTGAACACTTCCGAGACGCCTCGGACGTTCGCCGCGATCGCCTCGTCCGAATGCTCGCTTGCGATCCAGGCGTCGATCTCTCGCCCTTGGAACTGCTCGAGAGCGTCTCGCGGGGGCGCGCTCGCGAGGATCCCGCCGTGGTCTCCGAGCGCGGCCAGGACCATGTGTGCGCGCACCGCAGGCATCAGCACTTCCTCGTCCAGCGTCACGCGCACGCGCAGCACACGGGTGCCCGCTTCCTGCGCCGCGATCACTGCGGCGTGGTCGAGCGGATCGGCAATCCCGACGCGAGCCATCTCCTGTTCGGGCGTGCGGGGCCGCACGAGCGAGCGCAGCCTGGTGACGAGCGGAACGGGATCGAGCGCCTCTTCGCCCTCGGTCTCGATCGACTCAACCGACGCCGACAGGGCGTCGAGGCACGCGAACACGGTGTCGATGGCCTCGACCGGAAGGCCGTTGGTGCGCTGGCGCAGGAGCTCGAACACGTCCTCCATCGCGTGGGTCAGCTCCGCGATCCGGCTGAAGCCCATGGTCGCGCTCATGCCCTTGAGCGAGTGCGCGATGCGGAAGATCTCCTCTACCGTGCCGCGGTCCTTCGGGTCCTCCTCGAGCCGGACGATCGCGAGATTCAGCTGTTCGAGGTGCTCGCGCGTCTCCGCGACGAACATCGGCATGTACTCGGAGGTATCCATCAGGACTTTCGGTAGATGAAGGGGTGAATCGTCGCCAGACCCAGCGACGGCGCATCGGTGACCCGCTCGGTTCCGCCGATTACGAGAACGCCCCCCGGTCGCAGGGCGTGGGCGAGCCGGGCGTGCAGCTCGTCCCGGATCTGATCAGCGAAGTAGATGACCGTGTTGCGACACATGATCAGTTCATAGCTCGACGCCTGCGGCCGGAGCTTGAGCAGATCGCCCACCTCGAAGTGCGTCATCGCCCGCAACGACTGCTTGGCCTGCCAGCCCGTGTCAGTGCGCTCGAACCACCGCTGCATCGCCGCGTCGGGGGCGCTGCGCGCGTCCTCGACGCTGAATGCGCCGGCCTTTGCGCGCGCCACCATCCGCTGGTCGATGTCGGTGCCGACGATGCGAACCGGGACCCCGGGAATCGCCTGGCTGCAGACCGCGGCGAGCGTGTAGGCCTCGGCCCCGTACGAGCAACCGGCGCTCCAGGCGCGCACGCGCCCGCCGCAGGCCAGCTCCCTGAGCAGGCCGCTCTCGAGCCGCGCCCACTGGTCGGGATGGCGCCACAGCTGCGAGACGTTGATCGTGACGCGGTCGAGTAGTTCCTCGAGCAGTGCCTTGTCGGTCCGCACGCGGTCGAGCGCGTCGGTCAGCCGCGCGTAGCCCAGCCGCGCGAAGAACGAACGCAGGCGCCGCTCCATCTGCGGCCGCTTGTACTGCGACAGGTCGATGCCGTTCAGCCTGCGCAGTCCCTCGCAGAAGGCGACGTAGTCGTCGGCGGCGACCAAGTCGCTCTTCGGGGCCGCTAGGGCCGCGTCGTGGCCGCGGTGGCGGGCGAGTGCGGGGCGCTGGAAGGCGCGGGTCTCGTGCTCGCTCATGCCCGTGCCTCGTCCGAGATTGCCTGCGCCAGGCGGCCGAGGTCGAGCACGTCGTCGGCCAGCCCGGCATCGACGATCGCGCGCGGCATCCCGAACACGGTGCAGCTGTCCTCGGACTCGACGAGGATCCGGCCGCCATGGCGGTGGACCTCGCGCGCGCCGCGAAGCCCGTCGTTGCCCATGCCGGTCAGGACGACCAGCAGCATCCGCTCGCCGTACGCGCGCGCGGCATCCTCGATCAGAAGGTCGGCGCGGGGGCGCAGGCCGCCGACCGCGGGCTCGTCGGTCAGCGTCGTGCGACCGTCGTGGCTCAGGCGCAGATGACGGCCGCCGGGCGCGAGCAGCGCGGTGCGAGCATCCAGCCTCTCGCCGCCGGTGGCCTCGCGCACGTTCAGGGCGCTGCTCGCGTCCAGGCGCGCGGCGAGCGACCCGGTGAAGCCGGCCGGCATGTGCTGGACGATCAGCGTCCCGATGCCGAGCGTCGCCGGCAGCTTGGGGACGAGCGCGGCCAGCGCGCGGGGGCCACCGGTGGAGGTGGCGATCAGCACGAGCTTGTCGCCCTTGGCAACCCGGGCTCGGGCGCCGCGGTGCGATCGTCGCGCCGTTGTCGGCGGGAGTGGCGCGGCGGGCGGGCGTGGGAGTCGCTCCGTTCTGACCGAGGCGACGGGGACCGCGCGACGCGGCCGCCAGCTTGACCTTTGCTCCGAGGTTCTCGATGAACGAATCGAGGCTCTCGTTCGCGGTCGGCTTGGGCACCAGGTCGAACGCGCCCTCGGCGAGCGCGTCGACCGCGCGCGCTCCATGAGCGGCGGAGAACGCTGACACGACGACCACCCGGATGTTGCTGTCAGCTCGGTTGCGCAGCGCCCGGAGTACGCCGAGCCCGTCGAGACCCGGCATCGTCAGGTCGAGCGTCATCGCGTCGGGGCGTTCGCGCTCGCACAGAGCGAGCGCCTCGTCGCCGTCGCGGGCGCTGCCCACCACCTCGACCCCGGCCCTGGTCAGCGAGCGGGCGACGATATTGCGCATGAGCGCGCTGTCGTCTACGACGACGACCCGCGCCGGGGTGGCGGTGGACATGTTCGGGTTTCGGTCTTGGTGGGGAGCCTCAGGCGGCGACCGCGAGATCCGGCTCGGAGAAGATCGCGCTGGCCTTGAGCAGCACGACGAGGCGGTCGTCGATCTTGGCGATCGAGTCGATCAGGGTCATATCCGCGCCGGGCGCGTCCTGCATCTGCTCGTCTTGCACCGTCAGGACCTCCTCGACGCCGTCGACGATCACGCCGGCGGTCTCGGATCCCGCCTCGACGATCACGATCTTGGTGTCCTCGCTGAGCTCCCGGGAGGCCACGCCCAGCCGCGCCGCCAGGTCGTAAACGGGAACGATCCGGCCGCGCAGGCTGATCACGCCACGGACCCAGTCGGCGCGCGAGGCGACCGAGCGCGGCTCGGAGTAGCGGATGATCTCGTGGACCTGCTGGATGGCGAGCGCGTAGTGCTCGGTGCCCAGCGTGAAGACGACAAGCTGGCGGGGGTTGTGTGCGTCTGGCATGACGGTTTTGCTCCTTGCAGAATCAGACGAGCCGGGGTGGCGACGCCGTTCCCATCAGTGGGTTCGGTACCCCGGTACTCGTCACGTGCGGCGCGTAGCTTTAGGTTTTGAGGGCCGCTCAGAAGCGCTAGGCCTCCGCGGGCGCGCCGGGGTCGCCGGGCGCGGGTGCACCGGCGGGCAGTTGCCCGAGAACCTCGGTGACGCGGAGCCCGAACTGCTCGTCGATCACGACCACTTCTCCACGCGCGATCGCGGTGCCGTTGACAAGCAGATCGACGGGCTCGCCGGCCATCCGGTTGAGCGTGATGATCGAGCCCTGGCGGAGCTCGAGCGTCTCGCCGACCGTCATCCGGGTGCGTCCCATCTCGACGCTGAGGTCGACCGGCACCGCGCTCAGGCGCCGTAGGTCGGCGACGCCGTTGACGCTCGCGGGCGCGATGTCGCCGGCGCCCACCGGAAGCTGCTCGAGTTCGAGTTTCTCGCTCATCGTCACGCCTACTGGATGGCCACGTCAGTGAAGAAGACTTCGTCGACCTTGACGTCGGTCTCGGACTTGATCTGGGACAGGATCTGCTGCTCGAGCCCGTCACGTCCAGACTCGCTGATCAACGTGTTCGAGGTCTGGTTGGTGACGTCGTTGGTGATGATCGCCCGGATCACGGCCTCCTCGGGAAGCGTGCCCACCACGCTGCCCGCGGCCGGCGTGTTGTCGGCGCTCGCGCCGTCGCTCTGCCCGGGCGCGAGCTCGAGCGCGACGGTCAGGGTGGCGTAGTGACCGTCGGTGAGGTTGAGCGTGAACTGGTGGGGGAGGATGTAGATCTCGCCCGCGATCTTCGGCTTGACGACCTTGGGCGGCATCAGCTTGGCCTTGGCGACGTAGCCACCGCCGAGCAGCACTATCGGGAGGATGATCAGGATCTTCTTTTTCATGGGCTCGGGTTCGGGTCGGGAACGGGATCAGGATGGGGGGACTGGGTTCAGGCGCATCAGCACGATCTCGACGCGGCGGTTCTCCGCGCGTCCGGCGGCCGTTGCGTTGCTTGCAATCGGGTGGAGGTCGGCGTAACCGACCGCCCCGAGCCGGTAGGCGCTGACGCCCCGGCTGATCAGGAAGCGCACGACGTTCGTGGCCCTCGTGGTCGACAGCTCCCAGTTGCTCGGGAACTGCTCGGTCGCGATCGGCTGATTGTCCGTGTGTCCTTCCACGGTGATCGGATGACTCGGGTCAAGGTTGAGCAGCTGGGCGACTTCGTCGAGCAATTGGTTGGCGCCGGGCTGGAGCGTCGCCGAACCCGATGCGAACAGCAGGTTGTCGGTGAGCACGCGGACGACAAGTCCGCGGCGCTCGATAATCGTCTGGACCTTGTCGCCAAAGCCGTGTGCCTTGGCGTAGGCGTCCATCTTCGCCTTGAGCGCGACGAACGTGTCCTGCTCGGAGATCGACGCGCTCATGCTGTTGAGCGCCGCCTGCAGCTCGGCCGAGGTCATCGGCTTGGCCGACGTGCTGGCCGACGCGGTGATGGTGCTATTGGCCGAGCCCGTGCTGCTGCTCGACCTCGCGCTGGGCGTCGGGACCAGCGGCACGATCGACGGAACCTCGGCGGTCGCCGGCGTGTGGGCGCTCGTGGACTCCGAGCCCGACTGAAGGATCGCCCGACCGCCGGGAAGGATCGAACCCGAGAACGCCGACTTCAGCGACTGCTGCAGGACCTGATACTTGGAGATGTTGACCGAGGAGATCGAGAACAGCACCATGAACAGCGCGAACAGCAGCGTGAGCATGTCCGCGTAGGTGAGGAGCCAGCGCTCCTCGTTCTCGTGCTCGACCGCTCCTCCGCGTCGGCCGCCCCTGCCGTGCGCGGCCACGACTACGCGGCTTCCGCTTCGCGCTCGGGCATCGGCGTGACGTTGTCGCCCTCGCCAGCGCCGTCACGCAGGGCTGGCGGCACGAACGAGGTGAGCTTGTCGGCCACCACGCGCGGGTTGTCGCCGGCCTGGACCGAGAGGATGCCCTCGACGGTCAGCGTGCGGAGCTCGATCTCCTCGGAGGAGAGCGCTTTCAGGCGGTTGGCGACGGGAAGATAGATCACGTTGGCCGAACCGACGCCCATCAGCGTCGCGATGAACGCCGAAGAGATAGAGGGGCCGAGCGTCGCCGGCGCCGACAGGTTCTGGAGCACATGGACGAGCCCCATCACCGTGCCGATGATCCCGATCGTCGGCGCGAACCCGCCGGCCTTCTCGAACGGCGCGACGCCGGAGTGGTGGCGGGCGCCCATCGCGTCGATCTCGGCGTCGAGAATGTCTCGCACCAGCTCGGGATCGGTGCCGTCGACGACCAGCTGCAGGCCCTTCTTGGTGAAGGCGTCGTCGATCTCGGAGATCTGGGCGTCGAGCGCCAGCAGTCCCTCGCGCCGCGCCTGCTCGGCGAGTGAGACGAGCAGGTTGACCCGCCCCTGGACGTCGAGCGGCTCGGCGTTGATCACGCGCTTGTACAGCGACGGGATCTTCTTCATCCCGTCCATGCCGACGCTCGCCATCGTCGCGCCACCAGTGCCGGCGATAATGAGCAGCAGCGCCGTGGGGTTCATGAACGCAGCCGGGCTGGTCCCGTCCATCATCGCGCCCATCAAGATTCCCACGATCGCGACAGCGATTCCTATGCCGGTTGCGGCCTTCATGACCCTGTCATCGGCTGCGCTATGGAAACCTTCAGGGTCACGCGAGCTCCGAGTGATCGACGACCGGCGCCGGCCGCAGCTGCGACACGGTTGCGCCGCCGTCCTCTCGCTGGTCCTGGCGGCGCTTCATGGCGCCGGCGAGGATTTCCACCCGATACGCGCGCACCGTCTGGCAGACGCGCTGAGGCGTCTCCGCGACGACGATCTTGGCGCCGGTGGCGAGCGTGATCACCGTGTCGGGATGACCCTCGACGGTGACGATCAAATCTGGATTCAAATGGAAGAGCTCGAGCTTGTGCCCGAGTCGGTGCAAGGTGATCATTGTTAGTTCCTCGGTCCGTTAGGGGGTAACCAGAGGCTGGGGACGGGGGGCGGCATCCCTCGATTGCCACCCCTCCGCCCAGCCCTTGCCTGGAATTACTGCTTCATCTGGACGACCGTCTGCATCATCTGGTCGGCCGTGGTGATCGTGCTCGCGTTGGCCTGATAGCCACGCTCGGCCTCGATCATGTTGGTGAACTCGGTACCCATGTCCACGTTGGACTGCTCGAGCTCGCCGCTGATCGTCTGCCCGTAGTTGCTGGTGCCGGGCTGACCCGCGGTCTCCGGGCCGGACGCCGCGGTGGCGCTCCACAGGGAGCCACCGTCACGCTGCAGCCCGGCCTGGTTGGGGAACGTCGACAGCGAGATGTAGCCGGCGGTGATCGTCGTCCCGGAGGCGTTCTGGTAATTGACGCTACCGTCCGGTCCGATCGTCACGTTCGTCGATCCCGGCGGCACGTTGATCAGGTTGTTGGGGCCGCCCGCGGTGTTGGCCGAGTATGTGCCGGTCGCGGCATTCTGGGTCGCACCGTAGCCGAGCACGTACTGGCCGGTCTGCGTGCACAGGTCGCCCGATGCGTTGAACGTCAGGTCACCCGCCTGCGTGTATTGGGTGGCATCGAACGTCGGCGGCGTCGTGTTCACGTTGCCGTTGGCGACGCGCAGCCACCCGTTGCCCTGGATCGCCACGTCGGTGGCGTTGCCCGTCGACTCGACGCCGCCGGCGGTCATCACGTTATCGATCGAGCCGACCTGAGCACCGAGTCCGACCTGGAGCGGATTGGTGCCGGCGCTGTAACCGTTGGCGCTGGTGCCGGCCTGGATCAGCTGCGAGAGCTCATCGGAGAACTCCGTGCTCTGGGCCTTGTAGCCGACCGTGTCGACGTTGGCCAGGTTGTTGGCGGTCACGTCGAGCATCGTCTGGTGTGCATCGAGGCCGCTGATCGCGGCATACATTCCTGACATCATCGGGACATCCCTGCCTTTCGCGGCCTCCTCGAAGAGGTCCAGCCACTATTGGTTTTAACCGTGTCACTCATGCGATCACGGCACTGTCGATGTTGGTGAACACCTGCTGTTGCATGTGTCCGGAGTCCACCGCCGTGATGACGGTGTTGTTCTTCACCGACACCACGTATGCGGTGTTGTCGACGAAGACCACGGAGTCGCGCGAGCCCTTTCCCGCTGCACGCTGGACTCCGTCTGTCAGCCGGCCAAGAGTCGACTGGTCAAGGTTGATCCCACGCTGGCTCAGGCGGTCGAGCGCGTGCCGCGAGAAGCT
This sequence comes from uncultured Solirubrobacterales bacterium, assembly GCA_963701945.1. GTDB lineage: Bacteria > Actinomycetota > Thermoleophilia > Solirubrobacterales > Solirubrobacteraceae > Palsa-465. The sequence continues at coordinate 212,121 of CAVPBV010000016.1, forward strand.
CGGGGCGCTCGTCTGCTTGGACAGCAGCTCCGCGAACGACGGGCCGGTCGTGGCCTGGCCGCCCGAGGTCTGCGACGCCGGCGTAGCCGGTGTCGTGACCGGGGCGATAGGGCCCGGCGCGACGAGCGCGGGGTTGGGAAGGACCGCGCTCACGAGACCTCGGTGACGCTGGAGGGAGCGATCCCGGACGTCCCGTTGATCGTCAGGGTCGGGCCCGAGGACGAGATGTCCACGCTTTGAACCGTGCCGCTGTCAGTTGCTCCCGTGGTCGGGTCGGTGTAGTTGACGTTGTAACCGAGCATCGCCACCGCCGACTGCGTGCTCTGCCCGGAGGCCAGCGTCGATGTCGACTGGGCCGTGTCGGTCTCCTGCTCGACCGAGGTGAACTGCGCGAGCTCCTCGACGAACTGCATCGGATCGCTGCTGCTCGCGTTCATCGGGTTCTGGTTCTGGAGCTCGGCCATCAGCATCTGCAGGAACTGGTCCTGCGTGATCGGCATGCTGCTCGAGCTCGAGTTCGTTGCGCTCGTGCCCGTCGTAGAGGAGGTGCCGGTCGTGCCGCTCGTGGTGGATGGAGTGGTGAAGCTCATCGGTTTAGTTCCTTGTCTCGTAAGTGGGTTCAGGCGAGCACGTTGACTAGGGCGCTGCCCGGCAGCGCCGAGCTAGTGGTCGGCTCCACGGCGGCGTCGTCGCCGACGGTGTCGGCGTCGTCGCCGTTCGTCGTGTATGCGGATCCGGGGCTCTGACCCGGATTCTGGGTCTGAGCCTGGGCGGAGTTGTCGCCGCGAGTCCCGATGTCGAGGCTCAGCAGGTTGACGCCGGCGGACTGGAGCGCGCGGCGGAGGTCGTCGCCGCCCTGCGACAGCGTGTCGGCGGTGGCAGCGTGGTCGGCCAGCACCTTGGCGGTCACGCCGTCGTCGGTGTGCTGCAACTGGATGGTGATCGTGCCGAGCGACGCCGGGGAGAGCTCGATCTTGGCGGTGGTGGCACCCTGGCTCGCGCCCATCTGGACGGTCGTGCGCACCTGCTCGACCGCGTCGCTGAGGGAGACGCCGTAGCGGGTCGGGAGCGCGGCGGCGGGCGTCGCCGGCGCGGCCTGAGCGGGCTGGGCCGGCTGCGGCGTCTGGACCCCGGCCGCCTGGGCGGCGCTCGCCGTGGGCTGCGCGGTCGCCGGGGTCGCCGGGGTTGCCGGGGTCGCCGGCGCCTGGTCGGTCGCGGCCTGGTGGCTCGTCGCCGGCTGAGGCTGCGGCTGTGCGCTCGACTGCTGACCGGCGGTGTCGCCCTGGGGAGTGTTCGAGTTCGAGGCCTGGGGGGTGCCGGCGCTCGTCGAGGCGGCCGCGGAGGCGGTGCTCGAGGTGGCGCTCGCGGTGGCGGTCTGAGCCTGCGCGGGAGTTTGCGTCGCCGGCGTCGCCGGCGTCGCGCTCGCCGAGGTCGGGGTCTGAGCCGCCGCCGGGGTTGTGGCCGTCGTGATCGCGGCGGCCTGCGTTGCGGTGGCGTCCGTTGCGGCGGTTTGCGTGGCGGCGTCCGCTGTTGAGGTCGCGACCTGGGACGGGTCGGTTGGGCTTGGCGGCGTGGCGGGGTTCGCGAGCGCGGCGGCGTTGGCGACCGCGGCCGAAGCGACCGGGGTTGCGGCCGTAGGTGATGCGGCTGCCTGCGCGTCGGTGGCCTGCGCCGGGGTCGTCGAGGTGGTCGAGGTGGTCGAGGTGGTCGGGGCCGACGAAGTAGCCGGTGTCGCAATCGCAGCCGACGCGGCCCCGGCCACCGCGGCCGTCACCTGGTCGACGGAAGAACTGTTGGCGGACGTGGCCTGGGCGCCGGCGACCGGCTCGCCCGCGGTGCCGGCCACGGCCTGCGCCGCGGTTCCGGCGACGGCGCCCGTGGCGCTCGCCGTCATCGTGGCGGACGCCTTGTGGGCATGGCGGCCGTGTCCGGTGTGAGTGCCGGATTCTCCGGCGCTCTTGTTCTGGCCTTCCGCAACGGCGGTCCGGGCCACATGGTTGTCGAGGACGCTGGTGAAGGGCGGTCCGGAAGTCTGGTCCGGTGGCCCTGCGCTCGGCGCCGGCGAGTCGGTACTCGCGGGCGGCAGCGCCGCGCTGATGCTTTGGGTCATGCGGCTTTCCTCCGGAATCCGGTGATGGCGATCTCGTCGAGAACCAGGCCCTCCCGGCGAGCGGCTTCGCGCTCGTGGTCGGCGCGGCGATGCTCCTTTAGCCGCTCGAGGGCCTGACGATCCCGAGCGGCCTGGGTCAGGGCCTCGCGCCGTTGGGTCAGTTCGACCTCGTGCCTCTGGAGGTCCACGCGAGTGGCCTGGTGAGCACGCTCGGCGCGCTCCAGGTAGGCCTGACGCGCCAGCATCTCGGTGGCGCTTGAGACGGTCCGGGTCGTGTCGACCTGAGCCGCGCGAGCGCCGGCCAGGCGGGCAGCGGCGGCATTGACCTCATCCTCGGAGCGGCGGTGGCGCATCATCGCGCCGGCCAGCTCCTGCTTGGCGGCGTCTTCACGACGCTCACGCAGGGCGCGGACGCGCTCGAGGCGGAAGCGGAACGAGGATCCGTTCATGGCCCTTTACTCGACCGGCCCCCCTTGCCCCTGAGCCCGGGTGGACAATTGTCCGAGCCCCGCGCCTGTGGGAAGAAAGTCTGAATAGTTCCGACCTTCTTCCCAAGGCCGTCGCCCGGTATGGGAGGATGGCGCCGCTATGAGGGGCTGGATCGCCGCGGGGGTCGTATGCGCGCTACTAGCGGTTATCGGCGTGGGCTCGGCCTGGGGTAAGCGCCCGGCCGACAAGCCGGCGCCGAGCTGTGCGATCACCGGCTCCTCGACGCCCCGGGACCCGAGCAACCCGCTCGCGCTCCCGACCCCGCCGCCGAACGGCGATCCGCTCGCCGGCGCGCACTTCTTCGTCGACGGGCCGCGCCACGGCCAGGCCGCCGGCGCGATCGCCTCGATGCTCGGGATGAACCCGATGACGTTCCCCAACAGCTACTCGTGGAGCCAATTCCAGGCGACCTACGGGTCGATGTTCGACCCCCAGGAGCTGGCCCTGGCCAAGATCGCCGCCCAGGAGGAGACCCAGAACGTCAGCCTGTACGCCCAAGGCGGCGGCCCCGGCGCGATCTTCGCTCAGACCCAGAAGATCCTGTGCGACAACGCCGCAGCCGATCCGACCCCGAACACGGTTCCCGTGTTCAGCACGTTCTTCATCTATCCGCAGGGCCAGTTCTGTCCGAGCCTCGGCGCGCTCAGGAGCTGGCAGATGACGTTCAAGCGTGACGTGGACGAGATGGGCGAGGCGATCGGCGACGACCCCGCGGTGATCTTCGAGGAGATCGACTCGATCGGCACCTCCAGCTGCCTCCAGGGTGACGAGCTCAAGCTGTGGCTGCACGACTTGAGCTGGGAGTCGAAGGTATTCAGCGCGCTTCCGCACGCGGTCGTGTACGCCGAGGCCGGTTACTCCGACGCCCAGGGGCCGCTGTGGACGGCCAAGCGCCTGTGGACGGCGGGCGTCGACCAGATCGAGGGCTTCTACACCAACGGCACCCATTTCGCGTGGTCGAGCAACGAGATCAAGTGGGCCGAGAAGGTCTCGAACGATCTGTTCAAGCTCAGCCATGACCAGTACCGCGCGCACTTCGTGGTCAACACCGCGCAGAACGGAGACGGGCCGAAGCTCAACCCGCATCCGGTCAAGCAGGGGATCGAGGACCTCTGCAACCCGCCGGGCCGTGGACTCGGGCGAATGCCGACCGGCGACGTCGACCCGACCTTCGACGGCTATGCGTTCAAGTACCTCGACGGGTTCATGTGGGTCGGCGTCCCTGGCCGCAGCCATAACAGCAACTGCCCCGGCGGACCGTGGCAGCCCGCCGGCGTGTTCGATCCGCGGTTCGCGCTCGAGCTCGCGGACAACGCCAACCAGAAGCTCGGCCCGGGGTATCCGAGCGAGCCGTACTAGGCGCGGAGCTGAAGGCCCGGGATCGCCGGCGGGCGCCGGCCGGTTTCAGGCGCGGAGCTGCAGGCCCGGGATCGCCGGCGCGGCGACCTGGACGCCGCCGGCGGGCACCTGCCGCCCCGGCACGGCCGCGGGCGGTACGGCTGGTGGACCGTCGAGCACCTCGCCGGCGATGGGCAGCCGGCGGACCAGCTCGTGGGCGAGGCCGAGCAGCTGGCGGTCGGCCTCGTCGACCGCGCACGGCTCGTCGACCCGCTGCTTGAGGAACGCATCGATTGCGGGGCGCAGGCCGATAGCCGCGTCGAGGATCGGGTCGGTGCCGGGCTGGTAGGCGCCGATCGAGATCAGGTCCTCCTTCTCGCGGTACGCGGCAAGCGCCGAGCGGAGCCGCTCGCCGGCCTCTCGAACCTCGGGGGTCACGATCTCGCCGATCAGGCGGGACACGCTCTGGAGCACATCGATCGCGGGATAGTGCCCGGAGTGAGCCAACGAGCGCGTGAGCACCACGTGCCCGTCCAAGATGGAGCGGACGGCGTCGGCGATCGGCTCGTTCATGTCGTCGCCGTCGACCAGCACCGTGTACAGGCCGGTAATCGAGCCGCGATCGCTTGTACCGGCGCGTTCCAAGAGCCGCGGCAAGAGCGCGAACACCGACGGCGTGTACCCGCGGGTGGCGGGCGGCTCCCCGATCGCGAGCCCGACCTCGCGCTGGGCCATGGCGAACCGCGTCACCGAGTCCATCATCAACATGACATCGCGTCCTGCGTCCCGGAAGTGCTCGGCGATCGCGGTGGCGGTGAACGCGGCGCGGATCCGCACCAGCGCGGGCTGATCGGAGGTGGCCACGACGACGACCGAGTGCGAAAGGGCGTCGCCGAGGTCGCGCTCGATGAACTCGCGGACCTCGCGGCCTCGCTCGCCGACCAGCGAGATCACGTTGACCTGAGCGGAGGTCGATCGCGCGATCATGCCCATCAAGGACGACTTGCCGACGCCCGAGCCGGCGAAGATGCCTAGGCGCTGGCCGCGACCGCAGGGCACGAGGGTGTCGAGGGCGCGCACGCCGAGACTGACGCGGTCAACGATACGGGGCCGGGTCATCGGATCCGGCGGCGCGCCGGTGGTGTCCCGCCACGAGATTCCCTCCGGGGGGCCGAAGCCGTCCAAAGGATTTCCAAGACCATCGATCACGCGGCCGAGCAGCGGCTCGCCGACCGCGACGCGGAACGGCCGGCCGGTCGGGTGCACGCTCGTGCCCGGACCGATCCCGTGGAGCTCGCCGAGCGGCATCAGCAGCGTGCGGCCGCCGCGGAAGCCGACGACCTCGGTGGCAACCTGCGGCCGGTCGCGACCCTCGCCGACCATGCATACCTCGCCGATCTCGACCTGCACCCCGGTGGCCTCGATGATCAGCCCGATCAGGTCGCTGACGCGACCGACGCGGCGCGAAAGGTCGGCGCCCTGGAGGACCCGCTCGGCACGCCGGAAACTAGTTGTCTTCATCGAAGCTCTCACGGGCGAGCGCGGCCGCGACGATCTCCCGGGCCCGGGAGAGCTGCGCGTCGAGGCCGGAGTCGATCTCGCCCGAGTCGGTCCGCGCGATCGCGCCACCGCGGCCGATCCGGCGGTCGGACTGGACGCCAAGGTGCTCGATCCCGCCAAGCTCCGACTGCAGCTGGTCGACGCACTCGCTCACCAGCTCAAGATCGTCGGGGTTCACGACCAGCGTCACGCGACGGCGCTCGGACAGGTGGCGAAGGGCGTTCCGTCCAACGTCGATCACTCGCTCGGGCTCGACCGAGACCACGCCGGCCAGAATCTGCTCGGCGAGGCGCATCGCCATCTCGACCGCATCCTGCTCGAGCTCGGCCAGCATCTGCGCCTTCAACTGCTCGATCGCCTCGAGCGCCGCCGTCATCGCGGCAACCGCGGGCGCGGCCTCGGTGCGCGCGGCGGCCATCCCGGCGGCGCGGCCCTCGGCCTCGCCGGCCGCCCACGCCTGGGCGCGGATCTGCTCGGCCTCGGCGCGGACCGCGGACAGCACGTCGGCGATCCCGTTCGAAGTGCCGGGCGGCGGGGCGTCGAGCTGGCGGAAGGCGTAACTCGCCACGGACTCAGACAACTGCGTCTTCCTCGCCGCGCGAGAGCACGAGGGCGCCAGCCTCTTCTAGCTTGCGCACGATCGCCACGATCCGGCCCTGGGCCTCCTCGACGACGCGCTTGCGCTGCGGCGGCTGGTAGGCCATCTCCTCGACGAGCATCGTCGCGCCGCGCTCGGACATGTTCGACAGGATCCGCTCCTTGACGTCGTCGTTGACGCCGCGCAGCGCGAGCGCCAGGTCCTTCTGGTCGGCCTCGCGGAGGACGAGCTGGATCGAGCGGTCGTCGAGCTTGACGATGTCCTCGAACACGAACAGCAGGCGACGGACCTCGGCGGCGAGCTCCTCATCGGCCTCGGTGAGCGAGTCGAGCACGTTGCGTTCGGTCGAGCGGTCGGTGCGGTTGAGGATCTCCGCGAGCGACTTGATCCCGCCGGCGGACGAGTATTCCTGCTGGACCACGCTGTCGAGCTTCTTCTTCATCACGCTCTCGACCTGCTTGACCACGTCCGGGCTGGTCTCGCCCATCCGGGCGATCCGGATCGCGATGTCCGCCTGCTCGGAGCCGGGCAGGTTCGCGAGCACCTGCGAGGCGAGCGTGGTGTGCAGGTTGGCGACGACCAGCGCCACGGTCTGCGGCGACTCGTTGCGCAGGAAGGTCACGAGCTGCTCGGCCGGCGTGCGCCGGAGGAACTCGAACGGCCGCATCTCGATCACGCTCGACAGCCGCCCGATGATCTCGAGCGCCCGCTCGGGTCCAAGCGCGCGCTCGAGCACCTCGCGCGCGTAGTCGACGCCGCCGGACAGCAGCGAGTCGTAGGCCTCGACCGTGGCCGCGAGCTCCTCGAGCACGGTGGCGGTCGTGATCGGGTCGACGCGCTGGAGCTTGGCCATCTCCAGCGACAGGGTCTCGATCTCATCGTCGCGCAGGTGCTTGAACACCTCGGCGGCGCGATCGGGACCGAGCGACACGAGCAGCACCGCGGCCTTCTTGCGGCCCTTGATCTCGAGCTTGCGCTTGGCGGGCGGCTGGGCCGCGGCGGCGGCGGCCGGAGCGGCCGTCGGTGCTTTTTCGAGTTCGGCTGCCATCGATTCTCCGCGCCCGCCCCTAGTCCTCGCTCATCCAGGCGCGGACCTGCTGGGCGACGCGATCGGGGTCGCGTTCCACCAACTCTTCAACCTGGCGCTTGGGGACGTTGACCGGCGACCGCAGGCGCTTGACATCGGTCTGCGCTTCATCGCCTGAGGCGAGCGCGGCCAGCGGGCGCGGGGTCTCGAGCTCGCGCAGCCAGGTGGGCTGGCCGGTGAACGCCTCCTTCTCGCGCCGCTTGATGCTGCGCCGCATGAAGAACAGGAACAGCAGCGCGCCGAAGCCGATCAGCGCGTACTTGGCGTAGCCGATCATCTTCGTGCTCGAGGCCGGCGCCGGCGTGGCGGCGGGCTTGGCGAACGCGATCTGGGACACCGACAAGGTGTCGCCACGCTTGGGGTTCAGGCCGACGGCGCCGGCCACCGCGCTCTTGATCGCCGGGATCGCGGACGCCGGGACCGACTTGTCAACGAGCACCGACACCGTCTGGTTCTCGACCGCCCCCGGTGCGATCACCGAGTGGGTGACGGTCTTGTCGACGCCGTAGGTCGTGTTCGCGGTCTTGTTCGAGTAGTTCGACGAGCTCGAGCCGGTGCTCGCGGCGTATGTGGGGATCGTGCCGGTCGTGCCCGAGGCGGTGGGGCTGCCGCCCTTGAGCGTCTCGGTCTGGGTCTGCGAGGTCAGCGGCACGCCCTTCTTGCCGTAGGTCAGGGTGTCCGAGGTCGCCTGGTTGGCGTTCAGGTTGGCGTTGACGACCACCTGCGCCTTGCCGGGGCCGAGCGTCTGAGCGAGCAGCCCGGTGACGGCCGCGGCGGTGGTCGCGTCGTACTGGTTGTTGGCCGACTGCTGGGAGGTCGGATCGCCGCCGGACGTGTCCGAGCCCGACGCGGGCCACAGCAGGTCGCCGGTCGAGTCGGTGATCGTGACCTTCTGGTCGTCCAGGCCCTGCACGCTCGAGGCAACGAGCTCGGCGATGCCCTTGACCTGGCTCGAGTCGACGCTGCCGGAGTCGTCGAGCAGCACCGAAGCGCTCGAGCTCTGGCTGTCGTCGCCGAACAGCTCGTCCTGCTGGTTGGGGAGCACGAGGTTCACGGTGGCGGAGTCGATGCCCTGGATCTGCTCGATCGTCTGGTCGAGCTGGCCCTCGAGCGCGCGCTGGTAGGTGACCTGCTGCTGGAAGTTCGAGGCGCCGAGCTGGGAGCTGTTGAGCAGCTCGAAGCCGGGCTGCGTGCTGCCGACGCCGAGCAGGCCGGCCGTGGCGAGCGCGATCCGCGCCTCGCTCGTCTGGCTCGACTCGACGGCGAGCGCGGTGCCGCCGTTCTGGATCTGGTAGCCGACCCCCTTCGCGTCGAGCGTCGAGGTGATCTTTCCGGTCTGCGCCGGATCCAGCCCGGTGAGCAGCGTCGAGTAGCTCGGCGCGGAGGCGAAGTGCATGATCACCACGAGGAACACGATCGCGGCGGCGGCCGAGCCGCCGACCATGGCCCAGCCCTTGGGCGACAGCTTGGTGATGAATTGACGAATGTCCATTTAGGCAGTGGCGGGTGAGGTCGAGGGAACCTGGATGGGGGTTTGAGGGAACGCTTGGGGTAATCGAAGGGAACCGGCCGAAATCGAGGGAACCGGCGGGGGAGTCGAGGGAACCGGCGGAGGGCTCGTGGCCCTGAACTACATCTGGGTCTGGAAGACCTGATCGACGGCGTCGACCAGCTTGGTGCGGATCTGCGAGGCGAGGTCCATTGCGAGCGAGGCGTTCTCGACCGAGGTGATCGCCTGGGTTGGATCGGTCAGCTGCCCGGTGGCGAGCTGCTGTGAGGCGGTGGTGGCGTTGGCCTGGCTCGTCTCGAGTGAGTTGATCGCTCCCGTGAGCGCGCTACCGAAACTGCCGTCGCCGCCGCCCGTCGCGGCGGTGCCGGCCGTGCCGTTCTGGCCGATCGAGCCGACCCCGCCTACGCTCCATTCACCCGCGCCGAGCGGCCCGACTGCTCCTGAGATCGCCGGAATCATTTCAGGAGATCCAGAGTCTTCTCGTACATCTCTTTGGCGGTGCTCATCGCGGTCACGTCGGACTCGTAGTTCCGCGACTCGTCAATCATGTCGACCATTTCGTTGACCGGATTGACATTCGGCATCTTCACGTAGCCCTGGGAGTTGGCCGAGGGGTTGCTCGGGTCGTAGACCGACTGGTCGGGCGTGGGACTGCTGACGATCCCCGCGACCTCGACGCCCCCGGCCGCGGTGCCGTTGACCGCAGAACTGCCCGGGACCGAGCCCATCGCGTTTGACAGCGCCGCGCTGAAGCCGCCGCCCACCTGCTGCAGGACGACTTCCTGCTCCTGGTACGGCTGCCCGTTCGCGCCCTGGGTGGTGTCCGCGTTGGCCAGGTTCTCGGACGTCACGTCCATGCGCGTGCGCTCGGCGGTGAGTCCGCTGGCGGCGATGCTGATCGCGTCGAAGAAGCTCATCAGGACTGCCCGATGCCCATGGCGCTCTCGAGGATGGACTCGCGCTGAGCCGCGACCTGGGTCAGCGTCTCGTACAGCAGGCCGTTCGAGGACAACGCGGCCTCCTGCTGCTCGGGGCTGACCCCGTTGCCGTCGGGGCCGGTCGACTGCGCGACCGTGTAAGGCTGGTAGGTGACCGAGGTGGGCGACTGCCCGGACTGGATCGCGTTCGCGAGCGTCGACTGGAAGTCCACTTCCTCGGGCTGGTAGCCCGGCGTGTCGGCGTTGGCGAGGTTGTTCGTCAGCAGCGTCTGCTGGAGCATCGAGCCGCTCATGGCGGACTCGAGGGCTTGCTGAGTGGTGTCAAGGAGGGACATGTGGGGTCCGGTGAAAGACGCGCCCTCCTTGGGCTCGGTTACGACTCGATCCGTCGAGTCCTTCCTTGAATCGGCCTGCGGACGGGATCCTTTAGCCCGCGGCGGAGCGCCCGATGTCTCTCCGACGGCCCTCAACGGCAAGGGGGCCGTCGGAGAGACATTCGGGTACCCGCCTACAGCGATGGCGGCCCGTTAACGGGTCACGCCGGGCACGGACACTGAGGTCCGCACGCGGCGCGGTATGCCTGGATCGGAAGTCCGACTTAGGCGAGCGTGAACTTGCCGACGAGCCGTTCGAGCTCGTCAGCCGTCCGAGCGAGTTCGGTCGCGGACGCGGCGATCTCCTCGGTCGAGGCGCTCGTCTGCTGGGTCGAGGCGCTCACCTGCTCAGACGAGGCGCTCGATTCCTCGGCGACCGCGGCCACCGAGGTCATGCTGTCCTGCACGCGGCTGCCGGCGCTGGCGATCTCCTGGATCGACCCGGCGATCTGCTCCACGCGGCTGCCGACGTCCTGCACAGCGGCCGAGATGCGCGCGAATGCCTCGCGGGCCTGCTCAACAGTGGTCGCGCTGTCCTCGCTCTGTCGTGCGCCGTCCTCGACGACCTCGACGACGTGGCGAGTCTCCTGCTGGATCTCCTGGATCAAGGTGGAGATCGAGGACGCTGCGGACTGAGACTCCTCGGCCAGCTTGCGCACCTCCTCGGCGACGACCGCAAAGCCGCGGCCCTGCTCGCCGACGCGGGCGGCCTCGATCGCGGCGTTCAGCGCGAGTAGGTTGGTCTGCTCGGCGATCCCGGTGATCGTGTCGACGATCTCGCCGATCTGCTCGCTCTTGGCGTCGAGGGAGCGGATGGCGCTGCTCGCCTCGGCACTCGAGCTGCGGATCGCCTGCATCGCCTCGGTCGCCTGGGACACGGCCTGGGCACCCTGCTCGGCGATGTCGCGCGCCGCAGCGGCCGCCTCGGCGGTCTGCTGCGCACCGTCGGCCGACGCGTGCGAGGCCATCGCCACCTCGTCGGTGAGGAGCTTCGCCTCGGCGATCGAGCGGACCTGGTCCTCGGCGCCGGCCGCGACCGAGCTGACCGCCTGGGCGATCTCGCCGACGGCCCGTCCGGCCTCCTTGGAGGTGTTGGCCATCTGCTGCGAGGACAGCGACAGCTGCTCGGAAGTGCTCGAGATCTCGCGGAGCATGGTCGCGACGTTGGCGCGGGTGGCGTTGTAGGCCGCGATGCTGGCGTGGGACTTCTGGACCATCCCATTGAAGGTGCGGGTCAGCTCGCCGATCTCGTCCTCGCGGGATGTCTCGATCTCGTCGACCTCGGGCGCCAGCTCGCGGGTGAGGTCTCCATGGGCGATCGCGGCGAGTCCGTTCTCGAGCTCGGCCAGGGCGTCGGCGTCGAGGCTCTCGATCCCGTCGAGCAGCTGATTGATCCGGCGGCTGAAGTCCCGCGAGATCGTGAGGCTGATGACTCCGGCGACCAGGACCGCCAGCAGCGCGACCGCGAGCATGAGCGCCTTGGAGCTGCCCGTCCAGGCGAGCACGATCGCGACCATGAAGACGAGCGAGACGGCCGTGAAGGCGCCGATCAGCTGCCGGCGAACGGATGAGATCAGGAATGACACGGCGGGGAGGAGTCCTTTCAGGGGGATGGAACCACCAGTTGAATCGACCGCGGCTCTGGAAAGCTTGAGCCGAACACCGCGCCCGCTGAGCGACCGGTAAGTCCCTACGCGGCCTGAGCGGCGCCGGCGACCGGAACGGGGTTCCAGCCGACGATCTGGATGCTCGGATCCGCGGTCAGCGAGATGTCGACCGGGGCCTCCGGACCGCTGATGATGCGGACCACGGGGCGGTCGAGCGCAAGCTCGGACACGCTCACCACGACCGCTCGGCGGCCGTCGGTCAGTTCAACCTCGACGCCGGGCGGGAACGGCGCGACCCGGCGGGAGAAGACGTCGGTGATCGTGGAATCAAACTGGGTTCCGGCGCCGGCGAGGACCGCCTGCACGCCCACATGGGCCGGATTGGCCGGCGCGAACATGCGCTCGGAGGTGATCGCGTCGAACACGTCGGCCACGGCCGCGATCCGAGCCATCTCGTGGATGTCGGAGCCGGCCTTACCCTCGGGATAGCCGGTTCCGTCCCAACGCTCGTGGTGGCGCAGCACGCAGGCCTGGACCAGCGGGCACCAAGCACCGGTGTCGCGGATCAGCTTGACGCCGGCCTTGGGGTGGGTCCGGACGATCTCCCACTCCTCCTCCGAGAGCTTGCCCGGCTTGTTCAGGATCGCCTCCGGGATTGCGGTCTTGCCGATGTCGGCCAGCAGTAGCCCCATGCCGAGACGGAACAGGCGCTCCTCGTGGCGGTCGTCCTGGCGCTCGCCCTTGTAGTCGAGCCAGCCGTGCTCGATGATCAGGCGCCGCCCGATCAGCAGGCCAAGCGCGGTGACGTCGATCGGGTGCTGCAGGTTGTATGCGTCGGCGGCGCACAGGTCGGCGAGCACGACGTTCTTGCCGTCGCTCTCCTCGATCTCGAGGAGGATCTGGTCGACGACGTCCGCCAGCTCGTCGGTGGCGTCCTGCTCGAGCGCCCGGCCGGACACGGCGCATCGCTTGGCCTCTTCGAAAATGGCGGCGACCGCGCGCGTGGCCAGTCCGCGCGTCTGGCCGCTGATCACCGGCTCGGACTCGATTCCCTGGCTGAACTGATCCTCGACGTACACGCCCAGGATGCCCGCCCGGTTCAGGTGCTCGATGAACCGCGCGTTGAGCTTCACGCCCGCCCGCAGCAGCGGGGCGGCGTCGCGTCCGGTGAGGATGTCTTGCGCAAGCGTCGTGTCCTCTTGAAGGTCTGATGTGGCAACAAGCCTCATGGCCCGCAAATTCGGCAGGACATTCCGAATCTTTAATGCAGCGGTATGAGCCCTGACTAAGCCGTGGCTTGGATGTGCCGAAGCGGCTCGCGGTGCGGTGAGTATCCGCGCGCGGTCCGGCTGACCCGCTGGAGGTTGGCGGCCTCGAGCACCAGCGCTTCGCGAAGGCGCAGGATCTCGATCTCGAGGCGCTTGTTCATCAGAGCCGCGCGCTGGAGCGCCGGGCGGGCGCAGGCGGGCGGGGTGTTGGGAAGGCTCGCGATGAGCGCGTCGCGCTCGGCCCGGAGCACTGCGAGCGCGTCTTGGTCGCGGGTGCAGATGAGCTCGAGCTCGCGCTCGATCATCCGCGCGAGCGACTCGTAGGGAGCGGCGTCCGGCGAGCTCATTGGCCGGCGATGGTCGCCCAGGCCTCGCGCAGCTCACCGAGCAGGTTGCTCACCTCGTCGAGCTTGTTCGCATCGCGGTCGAAGCGGCTCTGCTGGATGTGGCGCAGGCAGAAGAGGTAGATCGCCTCGAGCCGCTCGGAGAGCTCGCCCTGCTCCATGTCGAGCACGTCGAGCAAGTGGCGGACGATGTCTTCGGCGCGACGGAGCTTGCGGTGCGAGAGCTCGATCTGCCCGTCGCGCATCGCGACGCCGGCCTGGAAGAGGAACCGGCGGGCGCCGTCGTAGAGCATTACGACGAGCGTCTCCGGCGCTGCGCTCAGGACCGCGCTCTCACGGTAGGCGTTGGGCGTGGGGGCGGCGAGGGGTGGCGTCATCGTGAGAGGGTCTCCTAGGCGGGTTTGAACTGCGCGTCCGTCTATGCAGATGCTCGGCAGCCGTACCGCGCTCTTGAGCCGCCGTGGACGTTTGCTGACCGTGCAGGCGTCCGCGAGCTCGTTTCGGGTCGTTATGCGGTCGGGAGCGCGTTGATCTGGCTCGTCAGCCAGCTGCTCGTCGACTGGCTGGACGACAGCGCCGCCTCCATGTTCGCGAACTCCTGGACGAGCTCGTTTTGCTGCTGCGTGTTGGCCGCCTGCATGTTGGAGATCTGGGTTCCGAGGTAGTTGCTCTGGGTGTCGTCGCCCTGGATTCGCGTGTCGATCGTGCCTCCGGGGGCGGCCGCGTTGTTGACCATTGCCGAGAAGCTGATCGACCAGCTCTGGAGCATCGAATGGACCGCGCTCGAGTTGCTCGTGAGCGCCTGGGTCAGGGTGCTCGCGTCGAGCGTCAGATCGCCGTTGATCGCGCTCTGCGATGGCGCTGACGTTCCGGACGCCGCTCCCGTGCTGATGCCGGCGTCGAACATGCTCGACATGTTGCCGGTCAGCCCGCCGACGGTCGCGTCCATCTGCTCGCGCATGTTCGACAGAAGCTGTTGGAGATCCTGATCGCCGAACAGAGTTCCCTGCGTGGGGTCGCTGCTCGACGGCGCCTGCGTGAGCTGGGTCTGGATCGTGGTGATCGCCGAGTTGTAGTCGGTGATGAACTGCTGGACCGCAGTCTGGATGTTCGAGGTGCTCGGCGCCGGCGTCCCGACCGTGACGGTCACGGGCGACGACCCGGTCACGCCGTTCAGGCTCAGCGTGACGCCGGGGATCGTCTCGGTGGCGCCCTGGCCCTGGGTGGGCGGAGTCGTACCGCCGAGCGAAGCCCCGCTGATCGTGTTCGAGGACGAGTACTGCGTCGCCCCGCCGTTGATCGTGTACGCGGCGTCGGTGCCCGGCACGTCGTTGCCGGTGTCGGTAAGAGCACCTGCGGTATCGGAGACCTGGATGTAGTTGCCCGCGGGAGCGCCGGTCTGCCGGTCGGAGAAGACGATCTGGGCGGGGGTGTTGCCCGACGCCTCCTGGGTGACCGTCGCCCACACGTCGAGGTTTGAGTTGGAGTTGACGGCGTTGACCAGGTCGTCGGCCGAAGCGCCGGCGGCCAGCGAGATCTGCTGGCCGTCGATCGTGACCGTGTTCGCCGAGCTCTGGCTCGTGAACGAGTAGGTCTTCTGAGAGGCGCTGGCCAGCGCGCTCACCGAGATCTGGTAGCCGCCCACGACCGCGCCGTTGCTGGAGGTCGCGGTGGCGCCGACCAGCGTGGGATTGGTCGAGGTGATCGTCTGTGTGAGCGCGAACAGCGAGGGATCCCCGAGCGCCTGGGCGTCGTTGGCGACCTTTTGCAGCGCCGTCTGGATGCTTGTCAGCTGCGTGTTCTCCGCCGTCAGGGCGGTCTGCTGGTTTGTCAGGTTCGTGACCTGCTGCTGCTGGGTGGCCATCAGCGCCTGCACGATCGCGTTCGTGTCCAGGCCAGACGCCAGACCGGTGACCTGCATCGGCGTGCCCGACCCGAGCGAACTGAGCTGGTCGCCCGTGCTGTACTGGCTGGAGCTGGTGGCCGACGTGCTCGACCCGACGGATGACGTTGACATGGCCTGTTAAACCTCTCTGGCGCTATTGCTTGGCTTAGTTCGGAGTGGGCTCTAGTTCTTGTGCGCGGGGCGGCCCTTAGTTCGTGGGGAGCGAACCGCCCGAGGCGACGTCGAGCGCCGTGCTCGAGGGCACCGTGAACAGCAGGTTCCCGTGGACGTCGTGGACCTCGACGGACAGCTTGCCGGTCGCCTCGTTGACCTTGAAGCGCATCTCGCTGCCGCTCGCCTGCAGGTTGTGGTACGCCTGGTTGGCGACGCCCATCGCGTCATACACCTCATCGGGCGGGCTCGCGGGGATCGTGTCGACGGTAACCGGGTCCGTCGACTGGGTGGCCGGCGAAGACACGGCGGTCGGGCGCGAGCTCGTGGCCGCTTGAGCTGCGGCGGGCGTCCCGCCCACCGAACTGATGTCGTAGCTCATTGCATTCCTCCTTGGATGCGTCGGTTCCTACCTATTGCGCGAGAATCCTTCCCGCTCAGGTGGGGTAATCGAGCGCACCGCTGAGAACTTGAGCGCCTCCTTCGTCTTTCCGTTTAGTTGTCCGGTTGTCCCTGTCCGGGTTGGGCTGCCTTCAGGGGAGGGGACGTTTCCTTCAGGCGGCCTGGGCGAGGATCTCGCGGGCGCCGGCGCTGGTCGGGTCGGCCTTGATGACCTCCCCCGCGAACACCGCGGCGTCCTCGAGCTGACCGTTCGCCCGGGCGACGCGCGCCAGACCCAAGAGCGCGCGCACGTCCGGGTTGGTCTGGCAAACGGCCATCCACTCCTGGGCGGCCGACTGGAGGAATCCGTGTTTCAGGTACATCGAGGCGAGAAGCTCGCGCTGCTCGCGCTCGACCAGGGCGGAATGGTTGAGGAGGCCGACGAGCTTTTCAAACGTGTCGAAGTCGTGGGCGGTCAGCAGCGTCTCGAGAATCACTCCGAGCAGCGGGGTGGACGCGACCGGCAGGCGGCGGAGCTCGTGCTCGGGCGTGCCGGTGGCGACGTCGAGCCAGCCGGCGAAGGTCTCGAGCTCGGCCTTGGACACGCCGGCGCGTGCGGCCTTCGCGGTCGCGGCGTGCGCGGTTTCGAGCTCGCCCGCCGCGATCAGGCCCCAGAGTTCGATCCGGCAGGCCAGCCCGGCGAACGGGTCGTCGTCGGCGACGGGAGCCGCCTCCGCCGCGGCCTCGACGTAGAGGCGCTGGTTGAGGAGTGCCTCGGCGAGCTGGACGCGAGCCTGCGAGCTGTTCGGGCGTGCGGCCAGAACGGCGCGGAACTGGCCTACGGCCGCCGCCATCGCGCCGTGGACGAGGAAGACGGTCGCAAGCACGAACCTTGTGGCCGGGGTGAGCTCGGGGACGCGGGTCTCGATGTCGCTCGCCACGCTCTCGGCCGGCGTGCCGCTCCGGAGCAGCACCGACGCGTACGCGCCGACCACCCGGACGACGTCGGGGTGTTCCACGATGCACCAGTCGAGCAGCTCGCGCGCCGTCTCAAGCTCGCCCCTGCGCATGTGCAGGTCCGCCAGCGCGAGCCGGGGGAGGTAGGTGCCGCCGCCGACTGCCGCGCCCAGCTGCGCCGGTGCGTCGCCCATCTCGATGCACCGTTGCCAGTAGCCGATTGCGTCGTCTCCGCGACCGAGCGCGAGCGCAGCGAGCGCCTGCGAGTAGACCATGTCGGTGAAGCCGGGGAACCGCTCGAGGGCCTCATCAGCACGGGCAATCGAGTCGTGCGAGCGGCCACAGTGGAGCAGCGCCGTCACCAGCCGCTGGAGCAGCGCCGGCACATAATCACGGTCTTCCTGGCCCTGGCTCTCGATCAGGCTCCAGGCCCGCTCAAGCTCGGTCAGCGCCGCGGCGTAGTCGCCGAGTACCGAGTACTCGGTGCCGAGGTTGAAGTGCAGGAACGCGTCGGACGGGCTCTCGGCCTGCTGGGCCTTGAGCAGGTCGAGGTTGCGTCGCGACTTCTCCTTGGCGTCGCGGACGGCGCCGAGATAGCCGTAGTGCTCGATCCGCACCGAGCTCTGCTCGACCCGGCCGGCGGCGTACACCGGGAGGTTGTGGGCGATCTGCTCGTGGAGGCGGCCCTCGAAGCGGTAGTGCGGGCGGTTGCGGAACACGCGCAGCGCGTTGTTGGTGATGGCGGCGCCGTCGCCGAGCTCGCCGGTGTAGCTGGTCTCGACGAGGTAGAAGGCCTCGCGCCACGTGCGGCCCGTGAGGTCGCGGAGTCTTTCTACGTCGTCCGCGACGAGCACCTCGTCGGCGTCGAGGTAGACGATCCAGTCGCCGGTTGCCGCCTCGAAGGATGCGTTGCGGGCGTCGGAGAAAGAGCCGGTCCACTCGCGCTCGATGACGGTTGCGTTGTATTCGTGGGCGATCTCGATGGTGCGGTCGGTCGAACCGGTGTCGACGATCACGATCTCGTCGACGGCCGGCGCCACCGCGGCCAGGCACCGGGGAAGCATCTCCTCCTCGTCCTTGACGATCATGCACAGGCTCAGCGTGAGGTTCGTGGCCGGGCGGGCGCGCTTGGCGATCCCGCGGGCCTTGGCCGCGAGCGCGGGCACCTGCGCGTGGAGCGGCTTGAGCGAGCGGCCGCTGTGGCCGACCTCGCGCCGGCGCTTGGCCAGCTCGTCGAGGTTGCGCTTGAGATGCGGCAGGGCCGGATCGAGGTCGTGCGCTGCCTTGAAGATCGCGTGAGCCGCGTCGAGGCTCCACAGTTCGTACAGAGCGACGCCGGCATAGTTGAGAAGAATCGGCTCGCGCGGCTCGGTCTCGAGTGCGTCGACGGCGCCGGTGGCGGCGGCCAGGAAGCGGTGCGTGGCCTGAGTGTTTGACGCCGCGTTGCCCGCCGCGGCGAGGCCCTCCTCGACCAGGCGCACGCGGGCGTGGTAGCGCGCCTGCGGATCGGTGTGCTCGCCGGCGCGGGCGAACAGCGCCTTGTAGCCGTCGAGGTCATTGGCGCTCAGGTGCGCGCGCGCCTGGGTGCCGAGGCGATTGCCGAATGCACCACCGGACTCGGTGGCGATGAGCGTTTGCAGGGCGGCGCCGGCAGGGGCGCCGGACGCGTCTGCAGGCGTGGATATACCAGTGAGGCGTAGAGCCATTCGAGGGAACCACCTTCCGAGGAGGAGAGGCCTCCGGGTTCATCGGCCGTGGGAGCGAAAGGTTGAGCGGCCGGTGGCGGTGGCGGTGTGGTGGCGACCACCCGGCCGGGCATGGATGTCCGGCCGTCCGGCCCCACGGACGCCGCCGAAGGCGGCCCCAATAACAACGCACTCGACTCGCGGCCCCGGCCGAATGCATATTCGTTTCGGTATGGCAACGATCGTCGAGCACTCGGCGCGAGCGCCAGGGCGAGTGTCGGCTTATCGGGGCGGCCGACGCCCCGATGCCTTCGCGTCGAGCAGGTAGGCCCAGGCGAGCGTCTCCGCCACCGCGGTCCACAACGCCTGGGGGACGTCGTCGCCGAGGTCGAGCGCGGCGAGCGCTTCGGCCAGCGCGGGGTCGTGGCGCACGGGCACGCCGGCCTCGCGCGCGGCCGCGATGATCCGGTCGGCCACGAGCCCGGCGCCGGTGGCGGTGATCTGCGGGGCGTGCTGGCCCTGCTCGTAGCGAAGCGCGGTGGCGCGCCGGCGCTTCTCCGGCTGCTCGGGCTCAGGCATACACGTCGAGGGGCTCACGCCGCGGCACGACGTCGACCGTCACGGCCCGCTCGACCGCGGCCGTGAGTGCGTCGCCGAGCTCGCCGGCGTTGTTCAGCGCGACATCGAACGGCCGGCCGGCCGCGAGCGTCGCGGACACCCGGAGGGTCTCGGGATCGAGCTCGAACCGCAGGTCGACCGCGCCGAGCGCCGGGGCGTCGTAGCGGAGGCTTAGCGCGTGCCGGTCTGCGCCCTGAGCGCCGCCGGTGCCACCGCCACCGCCGCCGTCGCGCTCGACCACCTGCACAGTCCCCCCGCCGGGCAAGGGCACCGCCTCGGACGCAGCCGCCGCAAGCGCCGCTGGGTCCTGACCGGACAGGCTCAGCTCGACTCGATCGGGGCTGACGTTGGAGACGGTCAGGCGGAGCTCCTGGCCGGCCTGGATGTCCTTGGGCAGGGTCGCGTCAATGACAGCGCCGGCGATGTTGAGCGACCCGCGCCCGAGACCGTCGGCGGTCACCACCCGCGCCATCAGCGCGCGGCCGGGTGCGATCCGCAGCTCGGTGCCGAGCACGGCTTTGATCAAACGAACGTCCACGTTGATCGGATCCATGGCTCAAGGATGATGAAGGACGGGCGACTACCGGGGGCGATGGATACCGGTCTCTACATCGCAGCGTCCGGGATGCTCGCCCAGCAGGTCAGGGAAGATCAGCTGGCCAACGACCTCTCGAACGCCTCCACACCGGGGTACAAGACCGACGCCTCGGTCCAGTCGGACTTCGGCTCGATGCTCCTCGCCAACACGGCGACCGGCCAGCAGATCGGCTCGATCAACACCGGCGTGCAGCTCGGCACCCCGGTCACCGACCTAGCGCCGCAGGCGCTCCACTCGACCGGCCAGCCGCTCGACTTCGGGATCGCCGGCACCGGCTTCTTCGCCGTGCGCACCTCGTCGGGCGTGGAGTACACGCGCGACGGGCAGTTTGAGGAATCGGCCAGCGGCCTCCTCGTCGACGGCCAGGGCAACGACGTGCTCTCGCAGAACGGCGCCCCGATCCAGGTCAGCGCCCAGGGGACGGTGCCCGCCTCCTCGGTCGGTTGCTTCAACGTCACCAACCCGACCAAGCAGGGCTACAACTACTTCACCGGCACGCCTGCGGGCAAGGGCAGCGGGGTCGTCAGGCAGGGCGAGCTCGAGAACTCCGAGGTCGATGCGGTCACCACGATGGTGAACATGATCAGCTCGACCCAGACCTACCAGGCCGGCGAGAACGCGATTCAGACGATCGACTCAACGATGCAGGAGAGCTCCCAGTCGGTGGGCTCGCTGGGAGGCTGATAGATGCTCGAAGGTCTTTATTCCGCCGCTTCTGGCATGGAGGCCCAGCAGCAGCAGTTCGATGCCATCTCGAACGACATGGCGAACGTCGACACGCCCGGCTACCAGTCGGAGATCATGGGCTTCCACGACCTGCTGTACTCGAACGGCGAGTACGGATCGAACGTCGCCACCGGCGCCGGCACCCAGGCCGAGCTCATGGGTTATGACCAGACTCAGGGCCCGATCCAGCAGACCGGCCAGCCGCTTGACGTGGCGCTGTCGGGCCCGGGTTACCTCGAGGTGCGCCAGCAGAATGGCACGATCGGCCTCACGCGCAACGGCACGCTCCAGCTCAACGACAAGCGCCAGCTCACTACCCAGACCGGGATGCTCGTGCAGCCGCCGATCACGATCCCGGCCGGCGTCGACCCCAGCCAGGTGTCGATCGCCTCGAACGGGACGGTCTCGGTCGGCAAGCAGACGCTCGGCAAGCTCTCGCTCGTCGATGTGCCCGCGCCCAACGGTCTGGTGGCCGACGGCGACAGCGTGTTCAGCGCCACCGCCGCGAGCGGGGCGATCCGGGCCGCCAAGGGAACCTCGATCCAGCAGGGCGCGCTGGAGGGCTCGAACGTCAACATGGGCGACGAGATGAGCAACATGATGGCCGCCCAGCAGCAGTATGCGATGGGCAGCCAGGCGATCCAGTATCAGGCCCAGATGCTCCAGATCGCGAACGAGATCAAGCCATGAGCATCCTGTCCGCATCGGGCCTCAGCTCGTACGACCCGTCGCTCTCCTCGGCCACGGCCAGCCTGCCCCCGATCGACGCGGCGAGCGAGCCGGCCGACATCCAGAACGGCAACACCGCCGCCAAGAACGCCTACCAGGAGGCTCTCGGGTTCGAGGACGTGCTCGTCCAGCAGCTCACGCAGGACCTCGCCTCCACCGTGACCAGCCCGAGTGATGACGGCTCCAGCGACGATGGCTCCGATGACTCGAGCGACTCGAGCGGCGGCATCCTCGGCTCCGACCCGAGCACGAGCGGCTTCGCCAGCCTGATCCCGACCGCGCTCACCCAGAGCATCATGTCCAGCGGGGGCCTCGGGATCGCCGCGCAGCTCGCGCAGTCGATCGATCCGGCGATCGGGACGCCGCAGGGTGAGGCAACGACTTCAAGCACGAGCGCGAGCTCGAACACGACTGCGGGGGCGCAGTGATGGCGACGGCCGAGCTCCTAGCCCAGGCCGACGCCGCCCTGACCAACGAGGTGATCGCGCATCTCGAAGCCCAGCTCGTCGCCGCCCGGAGGTTGCTCGGAGTGGTGCTCGAGCAGGGCGCCGCGATCCGCAACCGCGACGTCAAGAGCGTCGTGGCGCTGACCGGCGTGCTCCAGGCCGAGCTGTATCACCGCCAGCAGCTCGAGAACGAGCGCATCGTGCTGCTCGAGCGCGCCGGCGCGCGGCTGGACGTCCCCGGGGTGTCGGTAACGGTCGCGCTGCTCGAGACGCTGATGGACCCCGAGTCGGCGCTCGCCGCCGGAGCCCGGAGCGCTGAGCTTCGTGGTCTGCTCGAGGTCATCCAGCGCGAGCACCACGTCAACCGCGCGCTGATGAGCCAGGAGCTGGCGTTCCTCGATCATCTCCTCAAGCTCGTCGGCATCGCCGGCGACGAGAGTTACAACGCCGGCGGCGACCGGCTGGCCACGACCGCGGCCCAGACCACCGGCCACCGCGTGTTCGACCTGGAGTGCTGAACGGTGACGATTCCGACTTACATGGGACTGCAGACGGCGCTGAGCGGCCTCGAGGCCGCGCAGGCGGCGATCGACACCACGGGCCAGAACATCTCCAACGCGAGCACGCCGGGCTACTCGCGCCAGACAGTGAACCTCACCGAGCGCAGCCAGCTGACGATCCCGGCGCTGTCCAGCGTCACCGGCGACGGCTCGCAGTTCGGAACCGGCGTCGACATCACCTCGATCACCCGCGTACGCGACACGTTCCTCGACAGCCAGTACCGCGACCAGAACACGACCGAGAACGGCGAGAGCACATCCTCGACACTCCTCAGCCAGGTCCAGGCGGGGCTCGATGAGCCCAGCTCGAACGGCCTGTCGGGCCAGCTCGATACGTTCTTCACCGACTGGGCCTCGCTGGGCTCGAGCCCGTCGAGCGCCGGCGCCCAGCAGGGCGTGATCGGGCAGGGCGAGGCCGTGGCCGACACCCTCAACACGCTCTCGAGCCAGCTGAGCACCCTCGAGGGGCAGGTCACCAGCCAGTACAACACGCTGACCGATCCCAGCAACGGCGCGGTCGCGAGCGACGCCAACCAGATCGCGCAGCTGAACGGCCAGATCGCCCAGGCGCAGGCCGCGGGGATCAACGCCAACAGCCTCGAGGATCAGCGCGACAACGTGATCGACGACCTGTCGCAGTACTCGAACGTCAACGTCACCACGCAGACCAACGGGATGGTGAACGTCAGCTTCGGAAATGCCGCGATCGCCGCGCAGAACGGGACCACGGACGCGACTCCGCTGGTCAACGGGACGAGCGTCGACCTGACCGACAACCTGACTGACACGAACCTGAGCGGCTCCGGTGGGACCCTCGGATCGCTGCTCGGCCTGTACGACTCGACCACCGGCCAGGGCCAGATCGCGACCTACTCGTCCACGCTCGACACGGTCGCCAACCAGCTCGCGACCACCGTCAACAGCGCAATCTCCGGCGCCGACGCGGCCGGAGCGACCGCTCCGCCGTTCTTCACCGGCACGACCGCGGCCACGATCGCCGTCAATCCGGCGGTGACCGCCAGCGCCACGAACCCGCCGTACACCGAGGATGAGGCGAACGCGGTCGCGGGCCTGAGCGGCGGCACCGCGCAACAGACCTACAACGCGTTCGTCACCCAGGTCGGCAGCGACGTCTCCTCGGCTCAGAACGCCCAGACGACGGCGCAGTCGCTGCTCACCGCGATCTCGAACCAGCGCCAGAGCGTCTCCGGCGTCTCGCTCGACGAAGAGATGACCAACCTCATCCAGTACCAGCAGGCCTATCAGGCCTCGGCGCGCGTGATGAGCACGATCAACGACACGTTCACCTCGCTGCTGGGCATGCTCTCCGGGTGATCTGAATGATCGGGCGCATCACCCAGCAGATGACCGCGCAGACGACGCTGTCCGGGATTGAGAGCGCGCTGGATCGGCTCGACACGACCCAGGAAGAGCTGTCGACGGGCAAGTCGATCAACCAGCCGTCCGACAACCCGTCGGGGACCGCGCTGACGTTGTCGCTGAACACCGACCTGTCGGACCTGAACACCTACTCGAACGAGGTCGCCGACGGCACCGGCTACTCGCAGGCGGCGAGCACCGCGCTGACGGACATCACGAACTCCGTCCAGCGGATCCAGGAGCTCACGACCGAGGCGGCCAACGGCACCCAGACCACGGCCGACATGCAGGCCTCCGCGCAGGAGGTCAACCAGCTGATCGACGAGATCAAGCAGGACGCCAACACGCAGTACAACGGCCAGTACGTGTTCTCCGGCACCGCGACCTCCACAGCCCCTTACCAGTCCGGATCGAACGACAGCTACGCCGGCAACAGCGGGCAGGTCACGCGGACGATCGGCCCGAACACGACGCTGGCCGTGAACGCGAACCTGGAGTCGGTGCTTGGCACCGGCCAGACCACCTCGGGCCAGCCCGCTGGCGACGGTCTGCTGCTCAACACCCTGCGCAACATCGCCGACGACATGAATTCCGGAAACAGCAGCGCGGTGAACTCGGACATGTCCGCGCTCAGCACGAACCTGAACTCGCTCACCGGGCTGTCGGCCGACGTCGGAGCGGTCCAGGACCGCCTCCAGATGGCGTCCTCCCGGATCGAGACGATGCAGACCAGCGATACGCAGGTCCTCTCCAACACGCAGGACGCCGACATGGCGTCGACCGAGATCAGCTACTCGACTCAGCAGGCGGCGCTGACCGCAGCCCTCCAGGCGGGCGCCAGCATCGTCCAGCAGTCACTGATGAACTTCCTCAGCACCAGCGGCTAGAGTACGCCCCGCCTTGTCGCTCACGATCGAGAGTTCGCGCTTCGGGCGCGTCGAGATCGAGCCTGAAACGGTCCTCGAGTTCCCCGAGGGCCTGATCGGCCTCGGCGGATCTCGCTATGCGCTGCTCGCGGACGACCCCGAGGCGCCCTTCCTGTGGCTTCAGTCGCTCGAGGACCCGTCGCTGGCGCTCCCGGTGACCAACCCGCACCGCTTCTTCGAAGGGTTCGAGGTCGAGGTGATCGACGAGGACGCCGAGCGCCTCGGCTTTGAAGGGGCGAGCGCGATGGACGTATACGTGACCGTGCGCGCCGCGCCGGTGCTGGAGGACTTCACGGCGAACCTCAAGGCGCCGATCCTGGTGCGGGCCGGTCAGGCCTACCAGGTGATCAACCAGGCGCCCGGCTGTGATCTCCGCGCGCCGCTGTTCGCGGCCCCCGACGGGGACGCCGCGCCGGACGGCTCCGACTCGGCATGCTGAGAATCAGTCGACGAGCCGGCGAGCGGATCATGCTCGGCGACGACACGATCATCGAGGTGCTCGAGGTCCGGGGCCAGACGGTCCGGATCGGGATCGACGCTCCCCGGGCTATCCCGGTCTACCGCGAGGAGATCTGGCTCGAGGTCAAGCGCGAGAACCAAGCCGCCGCCGAGGCGGCGGCCAGCGGCACGCTGCCGGACGTCCCGGCTAAGCGACCTCGCTGAACAGCGCCTCGTCGGCCTCGAGCTCGACGCGGAGCTTCTTGGTGATCTGCCCGTGGATCTGGCAGACGCGGCTCTCGGTGACGCCGAGGATCTCGCCGATCTCGCGCAGGGTCAGGTTGTAGACGTAGAGGAGCACGGCCACCTTGCGCTCGCGCTCGGGCAGGCGCTCGAACGCCTTACGGAAGCGGGCCTTGGCCTCATCGCGCATCGCCGCGATCTCGGGATCGCAGTCCTGATCGTCCGAGTGCAGCGTGTCGATCCGCTCGATCGTCGTGTCGTCCTCGGCGAGGACCACGGTGTTGAGCGACCCGACGTGGGAGCGGGAGATATCGTCCTGGCGGGTCAGCAGCTCCTTGGCGGAGATCCCGAGTGACTCGCTCAGCTCCTCGCGGGAGGGCTTACGGCCGTACAGGCCGACGAACTGCTCGTTGGCCTTGCTGATGTCGCGATCCCAGCGGCGCAGTGAGCGCGGCGCCCAGTCGTTGCGGCGAAGCTCGTCGAGCACGGCGCCGTGGATCCGGGTCCACGCGAACTGCTCGAGCGTGGCGCCCTTGTTCGGGTCGTAGCGGTCGATCGACCGGATCAGGGCCTCGAGGCCGCACGAGATGAAGTCTTCGACCTCGCAGCGGGCCGGGATCTCACGCGCCTTCTTGTAGACGATGTACTTGACCATCGGCGCAAACGTCAGAACCAGACGGTCGCGAACCCGGGCGTCGCCGGTCCGCTTGTATTCCTGCCACAGTTCTAGCGTCTCCTGCGCCGACATCCGGCCGCTCTTGTCCTTCGCCTTCCGCATTTACAGGACTCCGTATTCTCGAGGGAAACTGGGGGCCGGGCTCAAGTTCCGGCTTGCGGGAATGACATCGGCCAAAGCGCGTCTGTATGCATCCGCGCCGACCCGCAACCCCGGTCCGTAGTAACCCGCAACGTGCCGCGAAATCGCTCGCAAATCATCCTCTTAGGTGGCATCAACCTCGGTTCGCGGAGGCGCGTGGCGATGCCCGAGCTACGAGCGCTGCTCACGGATGCGGGGTTCGAGGGCGTCCAGACGTACGTGCAGAGCGGCAACGTCGTGTTGTCCTCGGGGTTGGGGGCTAGCAAGCTCGGCGCACAGTGCGAGAAGCTGATCGCGGAGCGGTTCGGGTTCGACGTGGACGTGATCGTTCGCACCCGCGACGAGCTGGCCGAGGTCGTGCGCTCGAACCCGCTCGCCGACGTTGCCGACAATCCCAAGCGCTACCAGGTCAGCTTCTGCGACGGCGAGCCGGACGTCGCGGCGGTCGAGAAGATTGTGGCCGCGGCGGCGCCGACGGAGAAGCTCGTGGCGATCGGGCGCGAGCTGTACGCGTGGCATCCGGACGGCGTCGGGCGCTCGAAGATGTGGAACAAGCTCGCGGGGAAGGGCCTGGGCGTCCGCGCCACGGCGCGCAACTGGACGACGGTGACCACGCTGCTCGAGATGGCGGACGACTCATGAGCATGCGCCGCTACACGGTCGCCGACGTGTTTACCGACGTGCCGTTGCAGGGCAACCAGGTGGCGGTGTTCACCGACGCCACGGGCGTGACCGACGAGACCATGCAGCGCGCCGCGCGCGAGATGAACCTGTCCGAGACCGTGTTCGTGCTGCGCTCCTCGGAGCCCGGGGCGCACCTGCGCGTGCGGATCTTCACGCCCACGACCGAGCTCCCGTTCGCCGGGCATCCCGTGCTCGGGACGGCGTTCGTCGTCGGCCGGGCGATGGGGTCGAACGTGGTCCGGCTCGAGACCGGGCTCGGGGTGGTCCCGGTGACGCTCTCGCGCACGGACGGGGGAGCGCCCTACTACGGCGAGATGGAGCAGTACGTGCCGGCGGCCGAGCCGTTCGAGGCGGTCGACGAGTTGCTCGCCGCGCTTGGTGTTGCCGAGTCTGCGCTGCCGGTCGAGGTCTACCGGAACGGACCGGTGTTCGTTTACGTAGCGCTCCCGAGCGAGGACGCGGTCGCCGCGCTGCGGCCTGACCTGCGCGCGCTCGAGCAACTCGGCCTGTACGGGATCAACTGCTTTGCAGGGTCGGGCGACCGGTGGAAGACGCGGATGTTCGGGCCGGCGCTCGGGGTGGCCGAGGATCCGGCGACCGGGTCGGCGGCGGGGCCGCTGGTCGTGCATCTGGTGCGGCACGGCCGGGTCGAGCTCGGCGCGGAAATTGAGATCGTGCAGGGCGTCGAGATCGGGCGGCGGTCGGTGCTGCGGGCGCGCGCCGAGGGCAGCGGGTCGGTCGAGCGGGTGTTCGTGGGCGGGTCGGCGGTGATCGTGGCGCGGGGCGAGTACCGGCTGGATTAGGGCGGAATTCGGCTGATTGCCTCACGTGGGGCGATCGCTCCTGGGCCGGATTCCGCAGCCCCTTGTTAGCGCCGGGGCGTGGTGGAATACTCGGACGACCGGTCCATCTCTCTGGAGGTGACTTATGTCGGAGCCGGCCAATGTCCTTGTCGTAGCGCATCAGACGGCGGCGACCAGCGGATTGCTGGACGCAGTCAGGGAGCGCGCGCAACGCAGTCCGGCCAGGTTTCATCTCGTGGTCCCGCGCCAGGCCCACGGCATGCACAAGTTCGTCGATCCGCAGGATGCGAGCGCGGAGGAGGCCAACCAGGTGTTGGCGGTGGCGCTGCCGAAGCTCTCAGAGGCTGCCGGTCACGACGTCACCGGAAACATCGGCGATGCCGAGCCGCTGATGGCGATCCAGGACGCAGTGAACCTCGGTAACTACGACGAGATCATCATCTCGACGCTGCCACTGGGAATGTCGCGCTGGTTGAAGCTCGACCTGGTGAGCAAGGCGAAAGGGCTGGGCCTCCCGGTGACGCACGTGGAGGCGGCGAGCAAGGTGGAGGCCGGCGCGACCGCATAGCGGCGCCGGCCCCGCGGTGCACGCGGTGTTTCACAAAAAATTCAAAAGGGGGTGTCATCCGGCTTCGGGCCGGGTATGCAACTCGCTGAGGAGAGTTCATGCTGCGATTGCACCCGGCCACGATCGACTATGTGATCATCGCGATCTACTTCGCGGTGGTGCTCGGGATCGGGTTCGTCGCCCGCCTGTCGATCAAGACCGATCTCGACTTCTTCCTGTCCGGGCGGTCGTTGCCGGCATGGATCACGGGACTCGCGTTCATCTCCGCGAACCTGGGTGCGCTCGAGATCCTCGGCCAGTCCGCCAACGGCGCCCAGTACGGCGTCTCCGCCGTCCACTACTACTGGATTGGCGCGGTGCCCGCGATGGTGTTCCTGGGCCTGGTGATGATGCCGTTCTATTACGGGGCCAAGGTCCGTTCGGTACCCGAGTATCTCCGCCTCAGGTTCGGCGATGCCGCTCACATCTTCAACGCTTTGACGTTCGCGGTCGCAACCGTCCTGATCGGCGGCGTCAACTTGTTCGCGCTGGCGCTGATCATTCACCTACTGCTCGGCTGGCCGGTCGGCGGCTCGATCCTGGCCGCCGCGGCGATCGTGCTCGTCTACATCACGCTCGGCGGCCTCACCTCCGCGATCTACAACGAGGTGCTCCAGTTCTTCGTGATCTGCGCTGCGCTGATACCGCTCACGTTTGTGGCGCTGCACTCGGTGGGCGGCTGGTCCGGCCTCGAGCACCGGATCAAGGCGCTGCCCGCGCTCGGGAACGCCGGACTGCACGCCTGGAAGGGCCTCGGTATCCATCATGAGACCAACCCGCTGAAGGCAAACTGGATCGGGGTGGTGTTCGGCCTCGGCTTCGTCGTCAGCTTCGGCTACTGGACGACGAACTTCGCCGAGGTGCAGCGCGCACTGTCGGCCAAGAACCTGTCGGCCGCGCGGCGGACACCGCTGATCGCCGCGTACCCGAAGATCTTCCTGCCCGCGATCATCATCCTGCCGGGTCTGATCGCGGTCGCCACGGTCCACGGCCTGGGGGTCGGCAAGAACCTTTCCGTCCAGTACAACACCGCGATCCCGCACCTGATCGCCTCGTACTTCCCGGAGGGGATGCTCGGGATCGCAATCGTCGCGCTGATGGCCGCGTTCATGGCCGGCGTCGCCGCGAACGTCACCGCGTTCAACACGGTGGTCACGTACGACCTGCTCCAGGACTACGTCTGGAAGGACCGCGACCCGGCGTTCTACGTGCGCTGGGGCCGTTTGATGACGGTTGGCGGGATTCTCATCTCGATCGCCACGGCGTTCATCGCCAAGGGCTACTCGAACATGATGAATTACATCCAGACTCTGTTCTCGATCTTCAACGTGCCACTGTTCACGACGTTCATCGTCGCAATGTTCTGGAAGCGCGCGACCGCGTGGGGTGGGTTCTGGAGCCTGGTCGCCGGCACCGCCACCGCGTACGGTGTCAACCGCCTGGCCGCGTATCACGTGATCTTCCACTTCGGCTCGGCGCTGAGCGCGAGCTTCTGGCAGTCGATCTGGGCGTTCATCGTCGGCACGGTGGTGCTGGTGGCGGTGTCACTGGTGACGAAGCCGAAGCCTCGGGAGGAGTTGCGCGGGCTCGTCTGGGGACTCACCCGCAAGGACGAGCGCGAGGTCAACGCCGACCCGCGCGACCGGCTGTGGTGGCGCTCGCCGGCGCTGCTCGGCGGCGTCGCGATCGCGATCGTGATCGCGCTGAACATCATCTTCATCTAGGTAGGAGCTGCCCGTGTCGTCA
Organism: uncultured Solirubrobacterales bacterium; assembly: GCA_963701945.1. Lineage (GTDB taxonomy): Bacteria > Actinomycetota > Thermoleophilia > Solirubrobacterales > Solirubrobacteraceae > Palsa-465. The sequence continues at coordinate 241,744 of CAVPBV010000016.1, forward strand.
ACCCCCTCGAAGCGCATCCGCTGGCCCCGTCCCTCGTCGCGCACGGAGCCGATGCAGCCGACCGGCGAGAGCGATGAGGACGAGGCCGAGGCGGCACGCGCGGCCAACAAGTTCGACATCCGCCGCCTGATCGGCGGGCTGTTCTGCCTCTACTCCCTGATCCTCATCGCGCTCGGGCTGTTCGGCTCGCACGAGGTCAAGAACAAAGCCGCCGGGATCAACATCGACCTGTGGACGGGCCTCGGGATGCTCGTGTTCGGCTTGCTGATGATCTACTGGGCGCTTTCGCGTCCCGTTGTGCCCGAGCCTCCCGAGACGCGGGGCCAAGGGTCCGGGCGGATCCGGCGCGCGCCGGCGACGTAAGCGCTATTGCGCCGCTACTTCGGCTGCGTAAACGCTATTGAAGTGTCGCGTTCACGCTGATCTCGACGCCGGCAAGCGCGCGCGAGATCGGGCAACCCTTGCCGGCCTCGGCCGCCGCCTGCTCGAACGCAGCCTGATCGATTCCGGGCACGCGGCCTGTGACCGTGAGCTCCGAGGTAGTGACTGTCGGTGCGCCGTCGCGCTCGTCGAGTGTCACGTTCGCGCTCACGTCGAGGTGCTCGGGCGCGTGGCCGGCTTCCGTGAGGCCGTGCGCGAGTGCCATCGAGAAGCAACTCGAGTGCGCGGCGGCGATCAATTCCTCCGGGCTCGTCTTACCGTCCGAGCGCTGGGTACGTGATGCCCACGTCACAGCGAGGTCGTTCAGCGCTCCGCTCGCTCCGTTGACGACACCATTCCCGTGCGCGAGGTCGCCGTCCCAGCCGGTCGTGGCGCTCCGCTCAGCCATCGGCATTGTTGTCCCTCCTAGTGGTGGTCGATCACGCGGTCGATGAGTCCGTACTCGACAGCCTCATTGGCCTTGAAGAACCGGTCGCGCTCCATGTCGGTGTGCACCTGGTCGATCGACTGACCGGTGTGCTGCGCGTAGATCTCGTCGATCCGCTTGCGGATGTTGAGGATCTCGCGGGCATGGATCTCGATGTCGGTCGACTGGCCTTCGAACCCGGCGGAGGGCTGGTGGATCAGGATGCGGCTGTTCGGGAGCGAGAAGCGCTTGCCCTTCGCGCCGCCGGTCAGCAGCAGCGAGCCCATCGACATCGCGATCCCGACGCAGATCGTCTGGATGTCGGGCTTGATGAACTGCATCGTGTCGTAGATCGCGAGGCCCGAGTAGATCGAGCCGCCGGGACAGTTGATGTAGATCGAAATGTCTTTGTCGGGGTCCTGGGACTCCAGGTGCAGCAGCTGCGCCACCGTCAGGTTCGCGATCGTGTCGTCGATCGGCGTGCCGAGGAAGACGATCCGCTCGTTGAGCAGGCGGCTGTAGATGTCGAACTCGCGCTCGCCACGCGCGGTCCGTTCAATCACCATCGGAATCAGGGGCATATCTGCAGCGTAGTTGGTTTCAAATCACGAGCACGGCGGTGCCCTCGAAGCGGCCGGCTCGCAGGTCGGCCAGCGCCTGCTCCGCGTCCTCGAGTGGGTACTTGGTGATGCTCGTCCTGATCCGCGCCTCGCGGGCAAGCGCGAGCCACTCGTGGCCGTCCTGTCGGGTGAGGTTGGCGACCGAGCGGATCTTCTTTTCCTGGTACAGGTCGTCGTAGGGGAACGAAGGGATGTCGGTCATGTGAATGCCGGCGCACACGACCGTGCCATCGCGATCGAGGTGTTTGAGCGCCTGGGGGACGAGCTCGCCGGCGGACGCGAAGATGATTGCCGCGTCGAGCAGCTCGGGCGGCGTCTCGTCGCTGCCGCCGGCCCAGGTGGCGCCTTGCTCGATTGCGAAGCGCTGGGTGCGCTCGTCGTTTGGGCGGGTGAACGCGTACACCTCGCGGCCCTGGTAGACGGCGGCCTGGCAGATCATGTGGGCCGCGGATCCGAACCCGTACAGCCCGAGTCGGTGCGGGTCGCCGGTCAGCGTGAGCGAGCGGTAGCCGATCAGCCCGCCGCACAGCAGCGGCGCGGCCTGTTCGTCATCGAGCTCGTCCGGCAGCTCGAGGCAGTAGCGCTCGTCGGCCACGGTCCACTCCGCGTAGCCGCCGTCGATGTCGCGGCCGGTGAAGCGCGCGCTCAGGCATAGGTTCTCGCGGCCGCTTGTGCAGTAGCGGCACGTGCCGTCGGTCCAGCCGAGCCATGGCACGCCGAATCGTTGTCCGCCATCGGTGCGCCCGACGATCTGGTGCCCGAGCACGACCGGGAGCTTGGTCGCCTCGATCTCGTGGTCGCGCAGGTGCAGATCGGTCCGGCACACGGCGCAGGCGGCGATCTTCAGGAGGAGTTGGCCGGGTTGCGGCTCCGGTTCAGGGAGGCTCGTCGGCCTGAGTGGCTCGCCTTGGCGTTCGAGGACTACGGCGCGCACGTTCTGATCTCGGAGTCCTATGGCACCGTTCGGAGTTCTACGGGACCGCGTCGAGCCAGGCTTGGCGGGTGGTGTGGATCGCCGGCGGGATGCCGTCCTGGAGCTCTCGGCGGACCTCCGCGAGGGTGCCGAACCGCTCGGCGACGACGTTGTGCTGGTGGATCGTCTCGAGGTTCACCTGGCGGGCCTCCACGAACGCCGCGTCGTTCAGGGCCGGGAACGCCTCGACCACGCCGCGAATCATCTCTCTGACGCAGTCCTCGACGAACCGGGGCCGACGGTGCGCCTTCTCGACGACGTGAGCCTCGTCCGCGCGCTTCATCAGCTCGTAAATCTCGGACGACATCGACTGCTCGACGATCTGCAGCAACGTGGAGGCGTCGATCTCGTCGTCGCACAGCTCGGTGCATCCGATGTGGAGCGTTCCGAGGCCGCGCTGATTGTGCGTGGCCACGGGCACGGCCTCGAGGATCTTGTCGATGTCCTCGTCGTCGAAGCCCTGGGATTCGAGGCGGCCGCGCGCGGCGCCGGCGACGAGCTCCTGCGCACACGGGCATGCGGTCATGCCCTGCGCGGTCACGCCGACCAGCCGGCGAGTGCCGAACTCGGTGCAAGCGGCCGAGCCGTGGAGCGTGTACAGCTCCTGTGTGTTTATGCCCGATAGCGGGGCCGGCTTGTGCTCCGGGAAGCGGGCCTCGATCGTCACCTCGGCACGGCGAGCGTCCTGACGCGATCGCACGAGCTGCGCGATGTGCTCGGCGAGTGTCTCGGCCTTGAACGTCGACTCGCCAAGTACGACCTCGCCGATCGCGTCGTTGACGACCTCTTCGAACCGCGACATGTGCGCGCCCTTCTGGTCGCGCCCGAGCTCGACGACGCACTCGAAGCGCGCGGAGAACAGCTGCTCGGATCCGTTCTGCCGGATACGGATCACCTTCTCCACGCCGGTCACCCCGACGCGAGAGAGGCTCAGCTGCACCGCCGGCCGACGTGCCTGCACGTCCGTTATGGAAACGATGGGAGATCGGTTCGAGGTCATCGCGTCCTCTACAGCGTAGACAGCGGTGCGATTGGGGCCCCTGGATTCCCTGGACATCGGCGGTGTTTGTGGTATCACTCCTCACCGGCGCATTTGGGAGACATCGAGAGAGAGACCTGATCGAAGCGCCCGGACCGGGGGCTCTGGTCGGTTGCTTTAGGGAGGAGCTCAGGGGCGAGTGAGCGAGAAGTCGACGGTCCTTTTAAGCGATGACGCTCCGATTGCGGAGCTGGAGGAAGTACGACCGCTGATCGCCGAGGGCCAGGAGCGCGGCTACCTGACCATCGACGAGATCCAGACATGGCTCGAGGAGTCCGAGGTCAGCAAGGAGCAGGTGCAGGAACTCCACGCATACCTCGACGACCAGGGCATCGACGTAGTCGACGGCGACGGCCGTCCGGCTAAGTCCGAGGGCTCGAGCGTCGAGGCGAGCGCGGCGGCGGCGTCCGAGCCGCGACCCGAGCAGTCTTCGAAGAAGGTCGAGATCGACCTCACGGTCGAGCCGAGCCTTGACTCGCTGCGTCTGTACCTGCGCTCGATCGGGCGCGTGCAGCTGCTGACGGCCGAGCAGGAGGTTGCGCTCGCGCGCCGGATCGAGCGCGGCGACATGATGGCCAAGCAGCGGATGATCGAGGCGAACCTGCGGCTGGTGGTCTCGATCGCCAAGTCCTACCTCGGGCGCGGGCTGACATTCCTGGATCTGATCCAGGAGGGTTCGATGGGCCTGATCCGCGCGGTCGAGAAGTTCGACTACCGCCGGGGCTACAAGTTCTCGACGTACGCCACCTGGTGGATCCGCCAGGCCGTCACGCGCGCGATCGCCGACAAGGGCCGGACGATCCGCATCCCGGTCCACATGGTCGAGAAGCTCAACAAGGTCGTGCACGTCGAGCGCCAGCTCGTTCAGCAACTCGGGCGTGAGCCCACCTCGGAGGAGATCGCAGCGGAGCTCGAGACCAACGTGCGCGAGGTCCGCGACGTTCTGCGGATGGCGCAGCAGCCGGTGTCGCTCGAGAAGCCGATCGGCGAGGAGGAGGAGTCCGAGCTCGGCGACTTCGTCGAGGACCAGACGGCCGAGTCTCCGTTCGAGCTGGCTTCCGAACGCCTACGGCGAGAAAATTTGCGGCGCGCTCTGGCTGCTTTGCCGGAGCGCGAGCGCGAGGTGATCGAGATGCGCTTCGGCCTGACCGGCGAGCGTCCATACACGCTCGAGGAGGTCGGGCGGGCGTTCAACGTCACCCGCGAGCGGATCCGGCAGATCGAGAACCACACGCTCAAGAAGCTCGAGGCGCTGCCCGAGGCGCAGCGTCTGCGCGACGCTTCGTAGTTCCGCTTACTCCGAGATGTGAGCGCGGCTGTCACGGCCAGCGTAATCTTGTAGCAGAATTGTTGCAATTTCCAGGTGATTTCCGTCCGGTGCGAGGTGTACGATGCCTGCATGGAATCGGCTTGGACACCGAGGAGGCAGGGGGATGCCGACGAGCTTTCGGCGATGCAATGGCTCGTCAGCGCGGGCGCGACCGTATGGATACCGGTCTTGGCGGCTCCCGATTACGACCTGATCGCTGACTTTGGGGACAAGCTGGTGCGCGTTCAGGTGAAGACGTCCACGTGTTGGAATCGGAATCGTTTCGTGGTGGCGCTGTGTACACGAGGCGGGAATCAGAGCTGGAATGGGATCGTCAAGCGTCTCGACTCCACGAGATGCGATGCGGTCTTCGTCCATGTCGGCGACGGCCGCCGGTGGTACATACCGGCCTCGGCGTTAGGAGGCGGCAGCGGGATCGTCCTCGGTGGTCCGAAGTATTCGGAGTACGAGGTCGAGCGCGGCCAGCCGCTGAAGGCTCGCCCGCCTCCCGCGGGCACTGCTGCGTAGGACGCCCGACGTTAGACTCAAGGCCCCTGGCGGGGTTCCCGAGCGGTCAAAGGGACAGCGCTGTAAACGCTGCGGCTCTGCCTTCGCAGGTTCGAATCCTGCCCCCGCCATAGCCAGGTTTCCCTCGCCGCGCTTAACCCCGGCGCGATGCGATCGCGAAACCTTCGAGCGCCACCGTGCCGCTGAGCACGCGGAGCGTGAGCCGGTGGTGGCCGACCGGCGCGCGCGCGATGAACAGCACCGCGCGGGTCCGCGTGCGTGCAGAGTGGAGGTCGATCGTGTGGCTGTGGCCGTCGAACGTGACGCGGACCCGGCCGCCCTGCGGGGAGCGCTCGCCGATCACCGCGAGTTCGCCGCCGCGGTAGCGGAGCGTGAACTCCGCGCCCGGAGCCGAGCTGACGATCGCACGGCCTCCCCATGCACCACGGAGGCGGCGCGCTCGCCACGCGCCGTGGTATCGGCCGCACGTGGGGTGTAGCCCGGACGGAACGATGGTCGTCGCGCTCGACCACGCGCCGGGGGCGCCGGCCGCGCTGACCGCGCGCACCTGGAACTCGTAAGTCCGGCCGAGCCGGCCGGCGAACTTCAGGGAGCGCTGCGCGGTCGACGTCAGCACCGTCCGCCACGCGCTTGTGGACGAGTTTGTCTGCCGGACCTGGACCGTGAACACGGCGCCGGCGTCGCTCGCGCTCCAGCTGATCGGGATCCGCGGCCCGGCGGCGGCGGTCGATGCGATCGACGGCGCGCGGACCTTCGTGGTCGGTGGCGGTGGCGCGGACGCGGTTCCCGTGCACGGTTGGTTGAAGATGTCCGAGCCGAACGAGGTCTCACCCGGAAGCTGGGCGTAGCCGAGGTGGGGCAGGCCGAAGATGTCCTCGACGCTGCGGAGCATCGAGTAGTGGTTGTAGGGCACGGTCGAGACCGTCCCAGGCGCGATGCAGGGCGACAGCAGGACCGCGCCGACGTCGCCGCCGCCGGGCCCGTTGACGCCGGGCTCGGGGCTGTCTGGGCCGGGGATCTCGCCGCAGCAGGAACTCGTGTCGCTGGTGTCGGCCTCGTCGAAGGTGATGATCAACAGGCCGTGTTGCCGCGTGAACGCCGGCGAATTCGTGATCTGCGGAACCCATTGGCGCAGGAACGCATCGGCCTGGGCGAGGCCGCCGGGCTGACCGTTCGCGCATGGTGAGTCGTGGCCGTCATCGCAAAGGTCGGGCGTGATGAACACGTAGTTGGGCGTGTCGACCGCCGAGGCCAGATCGTGGGGAAGGAGATCGAGGTTGACGACGTGCGAGTCGCACAGCGCGGTGTCGTCGATGATCGAGTGGAAGTAGACGAACGGGTCGTGACGGGTGGCGTACTCGTCGGTGGCGGTGGCTTTCTGCGTGTTGTCGACCGAGTTGATCCCGGGGTGCCCGCATTCGGACGCCTCGCGAGTCGGGTCCGCGCCCATGCTCTCGTTGTAGTCGCGCCAGGTCAGCCCCGATGCCGTCAGCTGGTCGGCGATCGTCGGCACGTCGGCCGGATATACGCAGCCGGTGCCCTCCGCCTGGCCGTAGCTGCCGATCGTCCCCGGCTCGAGGTTGTCGTAGAACTGGCAGTCGGCCTGGTTCTGCGCGGTCGGCGCCTGGCCGCTGATCATCGCGATGTAGTTGTCGTTGCTCTCGTGCCCGACCGCGTAGTAGTTCGGGAGATAGGCGCCCTCGGAGCGCAGCGTGGTCGAGAGGTACGGCGCCGGCGACCCCGCTCCGAACGTCGTCGACGCGGACTCGTTCTCGAGCACGATCACGAACACGTGGCCGATCGGGGGCATCGCAGCGCTCGCCGACGTGGCGCCGGCGAGGGCTGGGACCGCGAGCGCGAGCACGCCGGCCATGACCGCGAGCAGTGAGCGCCGGTGCCTCACAGCGGCACGCCCGGGCCGCAGGCGCTCCGCGCGGCGCGCCGGTCGCGCGCGACGGTCCTGCTCCGCTTCGCCACCAGCTTCTTCAGCCGGGCCCGGTTGGCGCGGCGCTTGGCGTGGCGCAGCTGACGCTTCGCGCGCGCGAGCGACCTGAGCGCCGCGTCGTAGCGTCCGGCGGCGAGCGTGCACGGCTTCGACACGTCGACCATCGGCGGGTTGACGGTGTCGTTGGCGAACTGGCGGTTGTCGCCCTCCTCCTCGAGGAACGCGCACACGGTCTTCTGTCCGTACGCGGTTGGATCGCCCGCCCCACGCCCGGTCGCCTGGTACGCCTGCCCCGTCGCCGGCTGGGGGTTCAGCTCCGCGTCGATCAGCACCGGACCCGGGGTGGTGTCGAACGTCCCGCCACACTCGTCCGCGAGCTTGGCCCGGATCCGCAGTGGCGCGGTCGCGGTGTCGAGCGCTCCGGCATCGGCGGAGACGTTAACCGTGATCGCGAGCGGCTGAGCCAGGCGTGCCACGGGGGCGATCGTGATCGCGAGTCGCACAGGGTTGAAGCTGTCGGCGCCGGCCAGGCCGCCTCCGACCGCCACCGTCGCGCCCGCAGTCGCCGTGGCAACTACGGCGATCGCCGCGAGCCGGCCGCCGCGCACGTCGCGCCGGCGTGCGAACCGCGCCCTCCTAGCCACTGAGTCCGAGCTTCGAGGGGTGGCGGAAGATCGTCGCCGGCGTCGCCTTCCGGTAGCGGAAGTGCAGCCGCTCGAGGTAGCCGCTCGTCAACATCGTGTCGAGGTCGTGAGGCTTCGGGCGATCCAGCGGTGCGGGCGGCTGGATAGTCGGCAGCCCGGTGATCGGCGAGCCGAGTAGCGTCCCGTCGTCGAGCCCGACGTTGCCGCTCGAGTCGACTGGCATCGACCCGCTGCACGCCGCCGACATCACTTCGGGCGGCTGCGGCAGCGCCGGCGGCGTGTTGTCCGGCTTCGACTCGAAATCGAACGCGGCGGCGATGTTGTTCGCGAACAGGTCGCGCGGGGTCAGCGGCGGCAGCCCATAGCGATAGCGGATCATCTTTAGGATCGACTCGAACCCGTAGATCGTGTGGTCCACGTAGCCGCGCCGTGCGTACGGTGAGACCACGACCGCGGGAATCCGGAACCCCATCTGGCCGAAGTCGCTGTTCAGGTCCGAGCTCGCGCGCAGGTCGGGCACCCGCGGCGGGACCACATGATCGAAGAACCCTCCCCACTCGTCGTAGACGATGAACAGGGCGCCCCGCTTGAACTGAGGCGACTCGAGGAACGCGTGGACGACGTCCGCGAAGAACGCTTGGCCGACCCGCACGTCGCCGTGCGGGTGCTCGTCGCCGGAGGTTCCCTGGTCCTCGCCGTTGAACGCGGGGTCGACGAACGACAGCGCCGGCAGCGTTCCGGTGGCCGCCTGCTCGTAGTACGTCTGGACCTGGCTCGAGCGCGCCACCCCGGGAGCACCCCACAGGGCCGAGACGGGAATGTCCGTGTAGAAGTAGCGGTTCGAGACACCCGCTTGCGACAGCGCGTGGAAGATCGTGGTGTCGGGGAACCCGAGCTCGCCGGTCGGCGAGAACGGCAGCGAGTTGTCCATCATCCCGTAGGACTGGCCCGCATGCATGTACTCGCGGTTGGGATACGTCGACGCGAGCAGCGAGCAGAAGAAACCGTCGAACGCGGTGAACGCCTTGGCCACGTGCGGGGTGAACGGGAGGTCGGGCTCGGCGTAATAGCCAATCGAGAACGCGTCGCTCTGCGCGCGCAGGAAGCCGTCCATCCGCCCGCCGTCGAGCTCGGTCCGCCCGCCCTGCCACGAGTGATCGGGATCGAGGAAGCCGCAGCCCTGGTAGTTGTCGCGCAGCCGGTAGGTCGAATGCGCCTGGCCCTGTCCGTCGGTGAACGTGAGCCCCGCCTGTCGCCCGTCGGCTCCGGGCAGCCAGCCGAGGTAGTGGTCGAACGACCGGTTCTCCATCATCAGCACGACGAACGTGTCGATCGGCAGGTTCCGGGGCGAAGGAATCTGGTGCCGCGCTGCCGGCGCGCCGCCTCGGCCACGACCGTGTCGGGCTCGAGCACCAGCCCGAGCCCTGCCGCCAGCCCGGCCGTCATCGCGGTGCGCTGCAGGAACTCGCGCCGGGTGTGGTACGCGTCGGGCGCGATCGCCCGCAGGCGTTCAGCCTCCAGAGGATCCCGGATGTCGCCCATGCTCCCGCCACCGCCGCCCATCACTCCGAACAATAGAGCGCGAATGTGAAGCGGGTTTCACCATGATGTGAACGGGCCGGTCGCGGGTATATGACCCTCATCCAGGACGTCTGAACTCGCGGGAGGGAATTAGATATGCGTGACCGTGCCGTGGCGATCGCGTTTGCCGTGATCGCGCTTGCCATCACCGCGTCGCCGGCCGCGGCGGCCCAGTTGCCGGTCGTCTACAACGGCATCCTCGGCTATGCCCACGCCAGCCCCACCGCCAGCCCGCCCGGCGCCAACAACTGGTCATGCAAGCCGTCGACGGCACATCCCGTGCCGGTGATCCTCGTGCACGGCACGTTCGGCGACATGTCCGACAGCTGGCAGGCGCTGTCGCCGCTGCTCTACAACAACGGCTACTGCGTGTTCGCGCTCAACTACGGCTCCTACGACGGCAGCGGGTCGGTCGGCGTCTACGCGACGGGCGACATCGCGGCGTCCGCCCAGCAGCTCTCGACTTTCGTAGACCGCGTTCTCGCCGCGACCGGCGCCAACAAGGTGGATCTGGTCGGTCACTCCCAGGGCGGGATGATGCCCCGCTACTACATCAAGAACCTCGGCGGGGCCTCGAAGGTCAACGCGCTCGTCGGGCTTGCGCCCTCCAATCATGGGACCACGCTCGAAGGGCTGTTCACGCTCGCGGGCTACTTCCCGGGCGCGAGTTCGTTGGTCGGCGCCGACTGCCCGGCATGCGCGGAGCAGGAGGCGGGATCGAGCTTCATCACCGCTCTGAACGACGGCGGCGAGACCGTATCGAGCGTGAAGTACACGGTGATCGAGTCCGACAACGACGAGGTGGTCACGCCCTACACCTCAGCGTTCCTGGCGCCCGCTCCCAACGTCACGAACATCCTGCTCCAGAACCAGTGCGCGCTCGACCAGGGCGAGCACCTCTCGATGCCCTACGACCACATCGCCGATGCCGACGTGCTGACCGCGCTCGACCCCGCGGATCCCCAGCATCCAGCCTGCACACCGGTGCTGCCGGTCTCGGGCGGCTGAGCGCCGGCTCCGCCCGCCGGACCGTCGCGGCCGGCCGGCCCGATCGGTCCGGCGTACCTGGTCACTATCCTCGAACAGCGATGGATCTGGACCAGGCCCGTTCTGTCACCCGCGACACCGCGCAGGAAGACGAGGAATCCGCCGACCGGCTCGCCCGGTTGCGTGGCGCGGCCGCGCGGCTTGACAGCGAGCCGTCGCTGATCTCGGCCGCCCGTAGGTTTCGTCAGCGACTGCCAGGAGACGAGAAGTTCGGCGACCCCCCTTTCCACCGCGGGGCGCGCCCCGGTCGAGGTGATCGCCCGCGGCGTGTCGGCTCTCCAGCCTGGGCGCGAGAGCGTCACCAAGGAGCTTGGGCTGTCGGCTCTCCAGGTCTGGCAATCGCTGTCGGAGGCGACCGGCCGCGGCCGCGGGGATCTCGATATGGCGGTTCTGTTCACCGACCTCGTCGGCTTCTCGCGGTGGGCACTCGGCGCCGGCGACGGCGCGGTGCTCGAGTTGCTGCGGGAAGTCGGGGCCGCGGTCGAGGTCGCGATCGCCGCGCACGACGGCCGGATCGTGAAGCGCCTCGGTGACGGCCTGATGGCGACGTTCCTGAGCGCAGAGGCGGCAGTGCAGGCCGCCCTGGACGCCCAGGACGCCGTCAGTGTGATCGAGGTCGACGGTTACGCACCGCGCATGCGCGCCGGCCTCCACTGGGGGCGGCCGCGGAAGCTCGGAGGCGACTACCTAGGGGTGGACGTGAACGTCGCCGCGCGGGTCGCTGATGCCGCCAAGGCCGAGCAGGTTCTCGTGTCCGACGCGCTGCTGGCTCAGATCGACGGTGACGCTTCCGCACCGGCAGAGCCAAGCGCCTGCGCGCCGACGGCGCGCCGGCAGGCCTGCGCGTCGTCCGCGTGACGCGCGTCGGATCGGGCTGACCTCCGCGTACGCAGGCTAGCTCCCTGCAGAAGGGGCAGTAGCTAGGTCGCGGGCATGCGAACGACGATCGTGGTTTCGACCTCGGCCGTGTCAACGGCTTCGATGGTGAACCTCAGCGTGCGGATTTCACTGTGTTTGACCCCGTTAGACAATATGGATTGACCGTCCGTCCGGCCTGACGTGTAGAACGGGCTGGCTCCCCCACGTCGTTCGTGGGGTGAGTTTGAGCCGCGCGGCTAGACCCCGCGTGGCGACCCACAACCGAATAGGAGGAACCAGCCATGGCCAAGGCTAGATCCCTGGTCGGCCTGGATGTGCACGCGACGAAGATCGTCGCGGCGGTGCTTGATGCTGAGACCGGGCAGTTGCAAACGTTCGCGATGAGCGGCGAGAACACGCCCGCGGCTGCGTTCTGCGCGGGGCTGCCACGGCCGGTCCGGGTCGCGTATGAGGCGGGGCCGACGGGGTACGGGCTAGCGCGCGAGCTCGCCAAGCGCGGCGTGGATTGTGTGGTCGCGGCGCCGAGCAAGATCCCGCGCGCGAGCGGGGATCGGGTGAAGACCGACCGTCGTGACGCCGAGCATCTCGTCCGGTTGCTGTTGGCCGGCAAGCTGCATCCGGTCAGGGTGCCGGGCGATGAGGAGGAGGCGCTGCGTGACCTGGTTCGCGCTCGTGACGCGGTGAGGATGGATCTGATGCGCTGCCGTCACCGGCTCTCGAAGCTGCTCCTGCGCCACGGGATCCGGTTCGACGACGGCGCCGCGTGGACGCAGCGTCACCGCCAATGGCTGGGCACGGTCACGCTGGCGTGGCCGGCAGCGCAGGCGACGATGCTCGACGCGCGCGGCGCGATCGACGCGCTGTGCCACCGCCGCGAACAGCTCGAGCGCGAGATCATCGCGATGCTGCCCAGCTCGCCGTGGGCGGGGCAGGTCGGCCGGTTGCGATGCCTGCGCGGGGTCGACACGCTGACCGCGGTCGGGTTGTGCGCGGAGATCGGCGACTTCGAGCGGTTCGCCCGCGCCGAGCAGTTGATGAGCTATGTCGGCCTGGTTCCCTCGGAGTCGACGACCGGGCAACAGCGTCGGCTCGGCGCGATCACGAAGACCGGCTCGGGGCACGCGCGGCGGCTGCTGGTCGAAGCCGCGTGGCACTACCGGTCACGCCCGAGCATCGGCCGCGCGCTCACCGACCGCCAGGACAGCCAGCCGCCAGAAGCGATCGCGATCGCCTGGTCAGCCCAGCGGCGACTGCACCGCACCTGGACACGCCTCGAGCAACGCGCCAAACGCCGCACCCTGATCGCGGTCGCCGCCGCTCGCGAACTCGCCGGGTTCTGCTGGGCGATCACCCAAATCGAGTAGCCACCAGCCCACACATCGCCCATCCCGTCGGCTGGGTCGGTGGCGGCCCGGCAACGCGCGGGGAACCCGCGAGGTAACTATGAGCAACCCGCCCACACGGCCGGCCACGCCCGAACTTAGACAGCGGCTCCCCACGACGAACCATGGTCCTGCGGCAACCCAAACCCGCGAATATCAGTCTGACCGCGCGTCGCGCCCAGCCTGCCGGACCGCCACCGACCCAGCCGACCACACCCCTCCCACCCCGACCCCCTCCAAAAGCGAGAAATTTCGTGACGCCCCTCTTGACAACCCGCTCTCC
>CAVPBV010000017.1:0-806641 GCA_963701945.1 uncultured Solirubrobacterales bacterium
CCCGGGCCAAACGCCCGGGCCAAATACGGACGTTTAGGCCCGGGTAGATATCCCCCGTGATTACTGGGGCTTTGGGTTCCGACAACGGTGTCGGTTCGAAATTGACAGCCGAACAAACCCGATGCTAGGTTCGGCTTCCAAGTCCGCGCTGGGATTTCCAGGGTCCGCGCGGGAGGAGATTGGATTGGCAGGTTTGGAGCGGTGAGGAACTCGACCGTGGTCGGCAGGGTGGCCGCAGTCGCCGCGGTGGCGATTGCGGTGATCGTCGTCGGCGTAATCCTGCTTTCCGGTGGAACGAACTACCAGGTTCGGCTGGTGTTCCAGGACGCGAGCCAGATCGTCAGCGGCGATCAGGTCCAGGTGGCCGGGATCCCGGTTGGCTCGGTGTCGAACATCGCGCTGACGCGCGGTGGCCAGGCACAGCTGACGATCAACATCTCGAACTCGTCGTACGAGCCGCTGCACCAGGGCACCGAGGCGACCGTGCGGCTGACGTCCCTGTCGGGGATCGCGAACCGCTACATCGACCTCCGGCTCGGCCCCGGTAACGCGCCGGCGATCCCCAATAACGGGGTCATCGGGACCGACAACACGACCAGCGCGGTCGACATCGACGAGCTGTTCAACACGCTCAACCCACCGACGCTGAAGGGGCTCCAGAACCTGATCCAGGGCGCCGGCTCGCAGTTCGCGGGCAAGGGCGCGGAGGCGCAGGCGGCATGGGCGTATCTGAACCCGGCGGTCGCGTCGAGCAGCACCCTGTTCCAGGAGCTCAACCACGACAACGGCGGCGACTTCACGAACTTCGTGGTCCAGTCATCGAAACTGCTCTCGACGATCGCCGCGAAGTCCTCGACGCTCACGGCGCTCGTCAAGAACCTCGGGACGACCACCGAGGCGCTCGCATCCCAGAAGAACGCGCTCGGCCAGTCGATCCAGGACCTGCCCCAGTTCATGGCGCTGGCGGACACGACGTTCGTGAACCTCCGCAACTCGCTGGACGCCCTGACGCCGCTGGTCAACGACTCAAAGCCGGTGGCCCCGAAGCTCCAGAAGTTCCTCGCCCAGCTCGAGCCGCTGGCCAAGAACGCGGTCCCGACCGTGCGCGACCTGGCCAGCATCATCTGCTCACGAGGGTCCAAGCCCTGCTCGGCGGGCACCCCGGGGCAGAACGACCTGATCCAGCTGCTCGAGCTGAGCGTGCAGCTCGACAACGTCACCTGCGGCACGAGCGACGCGGCGAGCACCTGCAACGGGACGCTCGCGGCCGACGGCACGCAGCGGCCGGGAGCGTTCCCGCAGTCGACGTCCGCGCTCAACGACTCGACCCCCGAGCTCGCCACCGCCCGCCCGTACGCGGTCGACCTGACCGGCTGGTTCGAGGGCTACAGCCACCCGGGCACGATCGACGCCAACGGCAGCGCGAGCCGAGTCGCCCCCGTGGTCGGCGTCGGCTCGATCGAGAACGGCAGCCTCAACCTGCTCCCGTCGTTCCTCCAGCCGGTCCTGCGCGAGGTGCTGGCGTTCGGCGGCAGCGGCACGGGCACCGGGACGGGGACCAACACGAGCTCGAGCGGCCTGCTGACCTCGGGCCAGGGAGACCGCTGTCCGGGCTCGATGGAGCGCGGCGCGGTCTACTACCCCGAGCAGGGCTTCCCGTGCAATCCGAGCGAAGTTCCGAGCGGGAACTGATGAGGCGAGTCCTTCTCAGCGCCGGAATCGTGCTCGTGCTCGGGGCGTTCATCGTGATCGCCGGCGGGTTTACGAGCGGGCCGAGCAACCCGACCTACAAGCTCGAGTTCGACAACGCGTTCGGGCTCGTCAATGGCGCGCCGTTCAAGGTCGCGGGCGTCCCGGCCGGGTCGATCACGTCGATCAACCTCTGTTACACCGACAAGCACGCGCACTGCCAGAACAAGCTCGACGCGCTGGTCACGGTCCAGGTGACCACCAAGGGGTTCGGCGCGTTCCGCTCGGACGCGTCGTGCCAGTCGCGGCCGCAGTCGCTGATCGGCGAGTACTTCGTCGACTGCCAACCCGGCCAGTACGGCAAGGCGCTCCCGTCGGGCAGCACGCTCACCGCGTCGCACACGTTCTCGACGATCCCGGCCGACCTGCTCGCGGACATCATGCGGATGCCCGAGCGTGAGCGGTTCACGCTGATCATCAACGAGCTCGGGGCGGCGGTCGCGGGCCGCTCCACCGATCTCCAGACGGCGCTCCAGCGCGCGGTACCGGCGCTCGATGAGACCGACAACCTCCTCAGCCTCCTGGGGAACGACTCCCAGACGCTCAAGGCGCTGACCGCCAGCTCCAACTCCGTGATCACGGCGCTGGCCAACAACTCGACCCAGGTCCAGGACTTCATCGTCGACGCCGACAAGGCGGCCACCGACACCGCCACCCAGCAGGCGAACCTGAAGACGACCCTGGCGCGATTCCCGGGCTTCCTCGAGCAGCTCAAGCCGGCGATGGCGAAGCTCGGGTCGGCCTCGACCGCGAACACGCCGGTGGTGGAGAACCTCAACGCGGCCTCGGGGCAGCTGCACACTCTGTTCACCAACCTGGCGTCGTGCTCGCAGCCGCACACCGGCAGCGACTGTGGCTTCGCCAACGCGTCGCTCCCGGCGCTGAAGTCGCTCGGCCAGGCGTCGGTCACCGGCAAGCAGGCGGTGCAGACCGCGGCGCCGACGGTCTCGATCCTCAACAAGTTCGCCGCGCCGGCGAGCCAGGGCGGCGCCGGCACCGGCGAGCTCGCCCAGAACCTGGCGATCGTGCTCCCGAGCCTCGACACCCAGAGCAACGCGGTCGAGGCCGACCCACGCAGCCCCGGCGGCAAGGGCTTCAGTGGTCTCGAGGCGCTGCTCCAGTACGTGTTCAACCAGACACTGGCGGTCAACACGTTCGGTCCGTTCGGCCACATGCTCGCGGTCGACGCGTTCGCGAACACGATGTGCACGCCATATGCGACGCCCGGGACGATCTCGGCAAACCTCAAGCAGTACGGCGCCGCATACCGGCAGTGCTACTCGTGGCTGGGGCCGAACCAGCCGGGAGTCAACGAGACCGACCCGTCGGACCCGAGCGCCTGCGTCCCCGACCCCGGTGGCGCGCCCCCGGGCGAGACCGGACCCTCGACGACCGCGTCCAAGTGCCCGGCCGAGGCGCTCAGCACGAACGGGGCCAAGAAGAGCTCGAACAAGTCGAGCACGCCGGCGACCGGCTCTGGATCGGGCGCGACCAGCTCGCTACCGACGGTCACGACCCCGGCGGGCACCCCAAGCGTGCAGAACGCCCTCGGGGCCGTCAACAAGGCGGCCGGCGGAGTGACCTCGTCGCTCGGCGGAGTCACCTCGTCGGTGCCGAGTGTGCCGTTGCCCACCCAGCCGCAGACCAGCACGAGCACCGCGAATAACGGCGCTCCGTCGGCCCAGCAGGCCCAGCAACTCCTCAACTACCTCCTGTCGCCATGAAACGCAAGCAGCAATCCGCCTTCGCCAACCCCGTGCTGATCGGTGCGGTCACCGTGCTGGTGTTGCTCGTCGGCGTGTTCCTCGCCTACAACGCGAACGAGGGCCTTCCGTTCGTGCCCACGCGCCAGCTCAAGATCGACATCGCGAACGGCTCCGAGCTCGTGGCCGGCAACGACGTGCGGGAGGGCGGCTACCTGATCGGGATGGTGTCCTCGCTGAAGCCGGTCACGCTCGAGAACGGGCAGACCGGCGCCCAGCTGACGCTGAACCTGAACAAGGCCTACGGCGATGTCCCGATCGACTCCACGGTCTCGATCCAGCCGCGCTCGGTGCTCGGGCTCAAGTACCTCGACCTGCACAAGGGGACCTCGAGCCACATGTTTGCCGACGGCGCGACGCTGCCGATTACGCAGACGAACGTCCCGGTCCAGTTCGACGACGTGTTCAAGATGTTCGATCCCAACACCCGAGCCGCGGTCCAGACGGATCTCGACGGGTTCGGGGACACGCTCGCCTCGCGCGGATCCGCGCTGAACGACACGATCGCGAGCCTGCCGTCGCTGTTCGGTCACCTCGAGCCGGTCGCCCAATACCTGTCGGACCCGAGCACCGAGCTGACCCGGTTCTTCGACGGTCTGAACTCGTTCATGGGTGCGGTGGCACCGGTAGCGCAGGTCAACGCGGAGCTGTTCGGGAAGATGGCGACGACGTTCGCCGCGATCGACCGCAACCCGCCGGACCTCAAGGCGACGATCAGCGAATCGCCGTCGACGCTCCAGGTCTCAACCCAGTCGCTGGCGGCCCAGCAGCCGCTGCTGACTGACCTGACCACGTTCGGGAACAACATGACGCCTGCCACGAAATCGCTCGAGGTGGCGCTGCCGGTGCTGAACCCGGCGCTCGAGCAGGGCACGCAGGTGCTCGGGCGCACGCCCGCGCTGAACGCGAGGCTTCAGCAGACGATGCAGGCGCTGAACACGCTGGCGGCGGCACCGGGCACGAACATCGCGCTCAACGCGCTCGTCAGTACCTCGTCGACGCTCAACCCGATGGTCCGCTACCTCGGCCCGTTCCAGACCGTGTGCGACGACTGGAACTACTGGTGGACGTATCTGGCCGAGCACATCTCCGAGGCGACCTCGTTCGGGACCGCCCAGCGCGTGCTGCTGATGCAGAGCAACTCGGCGCAGAACAACAACGTCTCAGACCAGGGCGCGACCGCGCCGGTCGACGGCGGCAGCTTCGATTCGCCCCAGGGCGGCAACGAGTACCTGCACGGCGAGGTCTACGGCGCGGCCGTCGATGACCAGGGGAACGCCGACTGCGAGACCGGCCAGCGCGGCTACCCGCAGAAGCTCAACTACTACGACCCGCAGGGTCGCGACCTCGACTCCGATCCGCACACGCCGGGCGACCAGGGGACGACGTTCGCCGGCCAGGCCCACGTGCCCGCCGGAGAGACGTTCACCCGCGCACCGCAAACGGGGATCGTCACGCCCCCGGTCCCGGGGAACAACTGATGCGCAAGCGAGCACGCAGAATCGGACTGTCCCCGTTCAAGGCGGGCATGCTCGCTCTGATCGCCATCGTCCTGTTCACCTATCTGGGCTTCACCAAATTCGCCAACCCGTTCACGACCCCGTACACCGTGCACGCGGTCTTCGCCAACGCCAACGGCCTGCTCCCCGACTCGCTGGTGCGGATCGCGGGCGTCGACGTGGGCAAGGTGGAGAGCGTCGGAGCGGTGCCGGGATGCAAGGTCGGCGGGACGCCGCAGAAGGCGGTCGCAGGGAACAGCACGCAGTGCAGCGCCGCCGACGTGACGATGACGATCGACAACGACGGGCTGCCGCTCCACAAGGATGCGACGTTCGCGATCCGGCCGCGCACCTTCCTCGAAGGGAACTTCTTCGTCGACGTCAGCCCCGGCACGCCGGAGGCTCCGATGGCGCCCGACAGCTACACCTTCCCGATCCAGCAGGGAACCGAGCCGGTCCAGTTCGATCAGGTGCTCACCTCGCTGCAGACCAACACCCGTCAGAACCTGCAGACGCTGCTCCAGGAGTTCGGAACCGCGCTGAAGAAGGGTGGGCCGTCCTTCAACGCCTCGATCAAGTACTGGCTCCCGGCGTACGAATACTCGGCGGTCGTCGCGCACGACGCGCTGGGCATCGACCCCCACGACCTTTCGAACGCGATCAACGACCAGGGGACGGTCTCGGGCGCGATTAACACCCACCCGCAGGTCCTCCAGAACCTGATCACGAACTTCAACACGACCGCGAACGCGTTCGCGCGCGAGAACGTCTCGCTCGAGAACGCGGTGGCCGCGCTGCCGAAGACGCTCCAGGCTGCGATCCCGGCGTTCAACGCGCTCAACTCGGCGTTCTGCTCGGGAGCCCAGAAGCCCGACTGCGCGCCCGGGCCGCTGCCGCAGCTGGCCAAGGCGCTGATCCCAGGGGTCAAGTCGACCGGCCCGATGATCGACGCCAGCCTGCCGTTCATCACCCAGCTGCGCTACCTGGTCTCGCCCTCGGAGCTGCGTGGCCTGACCGCCGATCTCTCAAAGACGGTGCCCGCGCTCTCCAACCTCACCCGCGCGAGCATCCCGCTGATGGCCAACGGGGTGCGGCCGTTGTCGAGTTGCGTTTCCAACGTCGTGATCCCGTGGTCTCACCTGACGATCAACGATCCGAACTTCAACGCCTCGAACGGGTTCCCAGCGCGCCCGGTGTACGTCGAGGCCGTCGATTATTTGCCTGGCCTGGCCGGCGAGTCGCGGGACTTCGACGCCAACGGCCCGTATATCCGAGTCCTCGGGACCGGAGGCACGCTCACCTACTCGCTCCAGCCCGGCCTGTTCGGTCAGGCGCTCTCGCCGCTCCAGGGCGAGCAGCCGCAGCCGCCTCCGGGTGAGCACGCGCCCCCGTTGGAGCCGAACGTGCCGTGTGAGACCCAGCCGGCGATCACCGACCTCTCGACCCCGACCGGCGGGCCGCCCCAGCAGATGTCGACCAGCCTGTCGGCGCCGGGCGCGTCACTGCGCTGGGACTCCGCCGCCGCGGAAGCCATCCCGCAGGTTCGCAAGCTCGCGGCGATGTCCGGGCTCGGTCTGAGCACGGCCGCGATGCCGCAGCTCAAGACCGCGAGCGCCACCACCAAGAGCTCGATCGTCCCGGGGAACGCTCGATGAAGCGCGCGATCAGAGAGCACTGGAAGGACTTCGCGGCGATCGTGGGGCTGCTCGTGATCACGGTCGCCGTGGCCGGATACATCCTCACCAACGAGCGCCTGTCGATCCCGTTCATCTCGCCGAGCACGTACACGCTCAACGCGGACTTCCAGACCGCGCAGGCCGTCACCCCGGGTCAGGGCCAGAGCGTCCGGATCTCGGGCGTCCAGATCGGCCTGATCACCGGGGTCTCGCTGAAGAACGGCCAGGGCGTCGTGACGATGAGCATCGACAAGAAGTACGAGAACCTGATCCGTACGAACTGGACGGCGCTGTTGCGCCCGCGCACCGGCCTCGACGACATGTTCGTCGAGCTCAGCCCCGGGATTGGGAACGCTCCGGTGGCGAAGCCGGGCTACACGATCCCGGTGTCGAACACGATGCCGGTGGTCAACCTGGACGAGATCCTGTCCTCGCTCGACTCGGACAGCCGCGAGTACCTCGACCTCCTCGTCAACGGCGCCGGTCAGGGACTGCAGAACAACGGCGGCGACGAGCTCGCGCAGATCATGGAGCGGTTCGAGCCGACCCACCGCGACCTCGCGCGGCTCAACGGCGCGGTCGCCCAGCGCGGCGCGGACCTCCGTCAGCTCGTCAACTCGCTCAAGCGCCTGAACGTGGCGCTCGCAGCCAAGCAGCCGCAGATCGTGCAGTTGATCGACTCGAGCGAGCAGGTGTTTGGCGCGTTCGCCTCGGAGGATCAGAACGTCAGCCGCGCCGTCGCGGACCTGCCGAGCACGCTCAACCAGACGACCGCGACGCTCGCCAAGGTGCAGGCGTTCGCACAGCAGCTGGGACCTGCGGCCACGAACCTGCTGCCTGCCGCGAACGCGCTGAAGGGCGCCAACCAGGCGCTGACCGCGCTCGCGATTCCCGGCGCGCCGATCGTGCAGAACCAGATCCGCCCGTTCGTGGTCGCGGCGCGACCGGTCGTCCGCAACCTCCGCCCGGCGGCGGTGAACCTGGCCGCGGCCACGCCGAACCTGACCAAGGTCTTCGGGGTGCTCAACAACTTCGGGAACATGCTCGGCTACAACCCGGGCAACACCGAGCACGGCTATCTGTGGTGGCTGGCCTGGCTCGACCACGATGTGCGCACGCTGTTCTCGGTCCAGGACGCCAACGGCGACTTCCGCCCGCTGTTCCTGCAGGCCAGCTGCGCCTCGTTGGCCCAGATCGCAAACTCCTCGCCGCTGAGCGAAGTGGTGATGAACCTGACGCCGATCCTGACCAGCTCCAACCTGTGCCCGGCCCAGTCCGCGGCCGACCAGGCGGCATACGCGAAGTACAAGGAGAAGCACCCCGCCGCCGCGACCGCATCGTCGACGTCCGGTCTGTCGAACATCTCGGCGCTGACGCCGCACGCCGGCTCGAATGGCTCGAATGGCTCGCTGTTCCTCCCGAAGCTCCCCACTAACTGATGCATACCGGCAGCCCTCCGATCTCACGCGTCATCACGATGGTTCTGTTCGCGCTGTCGTGCGTCGGGCTGCTGCTGTTCCTGTGGCTCTCGTTCGGCGGCACGATCCCGCTTGGCGCGCAGGGCTACCGCATCAACGTGTCGTTCCCGGACGCCCAGGACCTCGCCACCCAGGGGGACGTACGGATCGCGGGGGTGAATGTCGGCAAGGTGGTCTCGACCGAGCTCGATCCGAAGGGCAACCGGACGCTGGCGACGCTCCAGATCGAGACCAAGTACGAGCCGATCCGCGAGAACACCCACGCGATCCTGCGGACCAAGACGATCCTCGGCGAGACGTACGTGCAGCTGATCCCCGGTACCGGCAAGGCCCCGCCGATCCCCGACGGCGGCACGCTGCCGCGCGGTCAGGTGCAGTCGGAGGTTCAGCTCTCAGACATCTACAACGCGTTCGACCCGACCACGCGCCACGCGTTCCAAGTCTGGCAGCAGCAGCTGTCCAAGGCGATCAGCGGCAACGACCAGAACCTCAACGACGTGCTCGGCAACCTGCCCTCGTTCGCGGCCGATGCGACCGACATCCTCCAGGTCCTCGACGTTCAGCACGAGGCGGTGGTCAGCCTCGTGCAGAACGGCGGCACCGTATTCGGGTCGCTCGGCGCCAACCAGACGGCGCTGCGCAACCTGATCACGAGCGCGGAGACCACGTTCGCCACCACCGCGGCCAACAACAACAAGCTCGCGCAGACCTTCCAGGTGTTCCCGACGTTCCTGAACGAGACCAAGACGACGATGGCGAAGCTCCAGGCGTTCTCGGTCAACACCGACCCGCTGATCAAGGAGCTCAACCCGGTGGCGCAGCAGCTCGGGCCGACGCTCCACTCGGTCCAGGAGCTCTCGCCGCCGCTGCGTCACCTGTTCACGAACCTCGGGCCGCTGATCACGGTCTCAAAGACCGGCCTGCCCGCGGTCAGCAACATCCTCACCGGCGCCACCCCGTTGCTCGGCTCACTCGGGACGTTCCTCGAGCAGCTCAACCCGATCCTCGGGTGGCTGTCCGACCATCAGCAGCTGATCTCGGACTTCATCTCGAACGGCGCCGCCGGACTCGCGGCGACTACGACCTCGTTCTCGGGCAACGGCATCGGCCACTACCTGCGCCAGTTCTCGCCGGTCGGATCGGAGACGCTGTCGTTCGCGACGAACCGCGACTCCAACAACCGCGGGAACACCTATCCCGGGCCGGTCTGGCTCGCTAACGCCGAGAACTTCGCCAAGGGCAACTTCCCCGCGTGGGATTGCAAGAACACCGGCGCGGGCGGCGACGGGTCGACGGCGGGCAACGGCGAACCGTCAAGCACGCCGGGGGCCGAGCAGCCTTGCTGGGTGGCGCCGACGCTGCCAGGCGCCCAGCCGGGTCAGATCCCGCACCTGCTGGCGGCGACTTACCCCGACAAGTAGTCGCGGCCCGCCTGATGCCTTCCAGGCGTCCCTCAGAACGGCGGGGGGGTCGCCTGGAAGGCATCCAGGCGGCCGCTTCAGCCTCTTGGTCTAGGCGGCGGCGCGGTCGCGGTCAGAGAAGCGTCCGCCGGCGCCGAGCAGACCGTCGAGCAGCGTGCCGGCGAGCTGCAGGTCGCCGCTCAGCTCGAGCCCGCCACGGTCGTGCTCGGGCGAGAACGCCTTGACCCAGGCCGCGGTCGTGCCGATCACCCTCGCGTCCGCGCCGTCGGCCGACCGTTCCTCGACGGCCACCGAGTCCTCGGCGACCGTGAACGTGTAGGCGGCGCGCGCGTCCGGCCCGTCGACGTCGAACTCGACGGTGCCGGTCGCGGCCGGGCGGAGGAGGAGGCCGGGGGCGAGCCTGAAGATCGCGCCGAGGTCGACCGACTCCGAGGCGCGGGGTGGACTCCACGCCCACTCGTAGCCCCAGCGGGCGAGCTCCCCGAGGATCGGCATCAGCTCGCGGGCCCGTTCGGTGAGCTCGTAGTCAACGCGCGGCGGGACCTCTCGGTAGCGCTTGCGGGTGAGCATCCCGTCGGCGACCATCCGGTTCAGCCGCGAGCGGAGCTGCTCGGTGGAGATGCCCGGAAGCACGCGCTGAAGCTCGACGAACCGGCGCGGGCCGGCGGCGAGGTCGCGGACGATCAGCAGCGTCCATTTGTCGCCGACCAGGTCAAGCGCCCGGGCATCCGGCGACCATTGATCATAAGGGTGGCGTTTCGGTGGGGGTACGTGCGGAATGGGATGTCCTCCCGGTGGACGGTGCGTACCTACCAAGTTCGAGTCTAACGGACCGTAAGCCCTCTCACTCCGGGACAAATGCCCATTTTGTAGTAGTCGAACGGCGGTTCAGGCAGGGGTTTATGTAGGGAAACAACGCGTGAGAGAGCTTTACGTCAGTTTTGGCCCCCAGCTTCGTTGCTGAGATACATGGGTGAAGTGATCGAGCTGAAGGATCAGCTGGCGGATCGGTCTCGCCCCAGGGGGGATGTACGCGCAGCGTTCTTCTACGACGTTGCCTGCCCGTTCTCCTACCTGGTGGCCGAACGGGTCGAACGGGTGCTTGGCGAGGTGGAATGGGTGCCCGCGCCGGCGGTCGCGCTCGACGGCGGCGCCCGCTGGTCCCGGTTCGAAGCCACGCGCGAGCTGGTGGAGCGCTACGCGACCAAGGAGCGCCTGCCCCTGGTGTGGCCGGATGGCTTTCCGGCCAACAGCCGTCACGCGCTGAGGGCGGCGTCGTACGCCGCCGAGAACGGCGCCGGCGCGAGCTTCGCCCTCGCGGCGATGCGTCTCGCGTTCTGCGGCGGGTTTGACCTGGAGGATCCCGAGATTCTCGGGATCGCCGCGGCGTCGGCCGGGCTTGCGGTCGACGAATGCCTCCTGGCAGCGCGCGAACCGGTTCGTGATCGCGTGCTGTGGGCGACGGCCCGGGGGCTTCGTGCTCGCGGGGTCAGCGTGCTGCCGGCGCTCCGGCTGGGCCGTCGTTTCATCGAGAGCGACCGCATCCTGATCGAGGGTGCGGCGCTGCTCGGGGCGCACGCGCTGTAGCGTCCCGCCGGTGGCGACGGAGACTGACGCCAGCACCCAGGTTCACGGCGGGCGGCTGGTCGCCGCCCGGCTCCGTGCCCACGGCGTCACGAAGCTGTTCACGCTGTCGGGAGGCCACCTGTTCTCGATCTACGACGGCTGCCGGGCCGAGGGCATCGAGATCGTCGACGTCCGCCACGAGCAAGCCGCTGCGTTCGCCGCCGAGGGTTGGGCCAAGGTCACGCGGACCGTCGGCGTGTGCGCGCTGACCGCAGGGCCCGGCGTCACCAACGGCATGAGCGCAATCGCGTCCGCGAGCCACAACCGGTCGCCGATGCTGGTCCTCGGAGGGCGGGCCCCGCAGTTTCGCTGGGGGCAGGGATCGCTTCAGGAGATCGATCACGTGCCGTTCGTCCGTCCGTTGGTCAAGTTCGCCGACACCGCGGTTGAGACTGCTGAGATTCCGGCCCTCATCGACGAGGCGATGACGGCCGCGATCACACCGCACTCGGGGCCGACGTTCCTCGACTTCCCGCTCGACCAGGTGTTTGGCGAGGCCGCCGCGCCAGGCCCGGCCGAGCCGTTGCCCGAGCCCTGGCGCGGGCCCGCCGCCGATGCTCGCGCGATCGAGCGGGCCGCGGCGCTGCTCCGCGACGCCGAGCGTCCGGTGATCATGGCCGGCGCCGGGCTCTACTGGGGCCGCGGCGAGGAGCCACTGCGGGCGCTGGCGCAGCAGCTGCGGATCCCGGTGTTCCTCAACGGCCTCGCGCGCGGATGCCTGCCCGCCGACCACGAGTTGGCGTTCTCGCGGGCTCGGAGCGTCGGGTTGCAGGGAGCCGACGTCGCGCTCGTGATCGGCGCGCCGCTCGACTTCAGGCTCGGGTTCGGCGCGGCGTTCGCCCAGGACGCCGCGATCGTCGCGATCGACGCCGCCGAGCCCGACCGGGATCCCCCGCGGAAGCTCGCGGCCGAGCTCTATGGGGCGCTGCCGGCCACGCTCGACGCGCTCTGTTTGTCCGCCGGCGCTGGGTCGGGTGAGGTGGGGTCTGAACGCGAGGCGTGGCTCCAGTCGCTGCGGACGACCGAGGAGGAGCGCCGCGCCGCTGAGGCCGGCGATCTCGCCGACGACCGCGCGCCGCTTCACCCTATGCGCGTGTACGGCGAGCTGATCCACCTGCTCGACCGCGACACGATCGTGATCGGCGACGGCGGCGACTTCGTCTCCTACGCCGGCCGGCTGATCGACTCGTTCGAGCCGGGCTGCTGGCTCGACCCCGGGCCGCTCGGCTGCCTGGGATCCGGGTTCGGTTACGCGCTCGCCGCCAAACTGGCCCGCCCCGAGCGCCAGGTCGTGCTGCTGCTCGGCGACGGCGCGTTCGGCTTCTCCGGGATGGAGCTCGACACGCTCGCGCGCCACGGCGTCGCGGTCCTCGCGATCGTCGGCAACAACGGCATCTGGGCGCTCGAGAAGCATCCGATGGAGGCGATGTACGGCTACTCGGTCGCCGCCGACCTCCGTCCCGCGACCCGCTACGACCAGGTCGCCCAGGCTCTCGGCTGCCACGGCGAACTCGTGTCCACGCCGGCGGAATTGCGTCCGGCGTTGGAAAGAGGGTTGGCCAGTGGAGGACCGGCCCTGATCAACGTGCTGACGGACCCATCCGTCGCCTACCCCCGCCGTTCGAATCTCGCCTAGCGAGAGTCAGACCCCACACGAAAACCGCCCGCATTCTCAGCGGGCGGCTTCCGATCCAGGTTTGGCCCAATCGGGACGGGCAGGGGTACGTGCCAGAAAGGGCCGGTTAGAGTGGCTCGGACGGCGGGAGGCGCCGATGTCTGCGGCTTCGCCCGAGCCTATGTTGGGAGCCAAGGACAAACCTGGCCCCGCAGCAATCATTCCCACTAACGCTGCCCGGGACAATCGTACATTCGTCCAGTTCCGTTTAGAACCGAAAGTGGACGTATGTACTAGTCGGCGCCGGCGGGGCTAACGGCGGGGCTAATAGTCCCGAATTCCGGTCACATATACTGGAAATCGTGGCTCGGTTGTTTTCTTTTCCGAATCCGGTGAATGAGAAGGCGGCTCGGGTGGTCGCCGGCGTCGTCCTCGCCACCGTGCTCGTCATCCTTGCGACGGGCGCGTATTGGTTGCTGATCCCACTGACCTACGGGTTCTGGGCGCGCGTGCTCACGGGGCCCACGCTCAGCCCGCTCGGCTGGACTGCGCAGAACGTGGTCGCGCCGCGGCTCGGCCCCAAGAAGCCCGTCCCGGGACCCCCGAAGCGGTTTGCGCAGGGGATGGGCGCCGTGATGGCGACGGCAGCGCTCGTGCTCGGGTTGATCCTCGGCGACGACACCGCGGCCGACGTGGTCCTCGGCCTGTTCGTGGTCGCCGCGGGCCTCGAGTCGATCTTCGCGGTCTGCCTCGGGTGCCAGGTGTTCTCGCTGCTGATTCGGATCGGGCTGGTCCCCGCGTCGGTGTGCGAGGAGTGCGCCGACATCAGCCTCCGCCTCCGCGCCTCGGCCTGACCTGCATAGCCTGACAATTGGTCTCGAAGCGCGGGACCGTGGCAGAGCGCGCATGCCACACGTGCACCGTCTGACACGGTCGAGCCAGACACCCTCGATTGTCAGGTTTCGCAGGTCAAGCTCGCCTACCTGAACCGAAGCGCGGCGCCGCGCAGGATGTCGTGCTCCGACACCTCGAACGAGCTCAGCCCGAACAGCGCCAGCGTCTCGAGCAGGATGATCACGCCGGCGACGATCGTCGGCGCGCGGTCGGGGTGTAGCCCGCGCACCCGCCGGCGCTCCTCCAGAGTGAGGCCCGCCAACCGATCGAGGATCCGGCGGCACTCGTCGACGGTGACGACGTAGCCCTCGACCTTGTCCGGGTCGTAGGGCTCGAGCCCTTGGGCAATCGAGGCCATCGAAGTCGCCGTGCCCGCCACCCCGATCGGCCACTCGACCGACCGCCGGTGTCGTTCGGGCACGCCCGAGGCGAGGATCGAACGCACGTCGGACGCCAGCGCGTCAAGCTCGACCGGCTCCGGCGGATCGGAGTGAAGGTGGCGCTCGCTCTGGCGGACCACCCCGGCCTGGTTTGACACGTGGAAGGTCATCTCGCGGCCCGACCCGATCACGAACTCGGTCGAGCCGCCACCGATGTCGATCACGAGCGTGGGCGTGCGGTCTTCCGGGTCGCGTTCGCTGGTGGCGCCGAGGAACGTGAGCCCGGCCTCCTCGTCTCCGGTCAGCACGTGCGGTTCGAATCCCCACCGCTCGCCGACTGTTGAAGCAAACTCGGCGCCGTTGGCGGCGTCTCTGACGGCGCTGGTCATGACCGCGACCGCCTGCGCGCCCCCGTGGCCGTCGATCAGAGCCCGGTACTCGTCGAGCACCACGTAGACGCGCTCCATCGCGTCGTCGGCCAGCCGCCCGTCCGCATCGACGCCCGCGCCCAGGCGCGTGATCACGGTCCGGCGCTCGAGCACGTCGCCAATGACCCCGTCGTCGACGTCCGCCAGGAACAGGCGCGTCGAGTTCGTGCCGATGTCGATGACCGCGCGCCGCACGTCAGCCGGGCACGTCGACCTGGTGGGGCATCGGCCTGCCGTCGAGCCCCGCCAGCAGGTTGTCGACCGCGAGTTCCGCCATCTGCTCGCGTGCGTCGCGGGTCGCGGAGCCGATGTGCGGCGCCACGATCAGGTTCGGGGCTTCGAACAGCGGGTCGTCGAGCGGGAGCGGCTCGGGATCGGTCACGTCGAGCGCGGCGCCGGCGATCTCGCCGGCGATCAGCGCGTCCCGGAGCGCGGACTGGTCGACGATCGGCCCGCGCGCGGTGTTGATCAGGATCGCCGTGGGCTTCATCCGCGCGAGCGCAGCGCCGTCGATCAAGTGGTAGGTCTCCGGCGTCAGCGGGCAGTGGAGCGAGACGAAGTCCGAGCGTTCGAGCAACGCTTCGACCGAGACGCTGCCACTCTCGGAGGCCGCCCGGCCTCGGGAGCCGGCGTGCAGCACGGTCATGTCGAACCCGGATGCCCGCCGCGCCACCGCCCGCCCGATCCGGCCGAACCCGACGATCCCGAGCGTTGCGCCGAACACGGCGGCCCCCAGGTACTGCCCGGGCTCCCAGGTCAGCCAGTCGCCGTCGCGGACCGCCGCGATCGCCTCGGGCAGCTTGCGCGCGGCCGCGAGCAAGAGCGCGAACGTCAGGTCCGCGGTGGCGTCGGTGAGCACGTCCGGGGTGTTGCCGACCGGGATGCCTCGCGCGGCGGTGGCCGCGAGATCGATGTTGTCGTAACCGACCGCGTAGTTGGAGACCGCGCGGAGTCGTGGACAGCGTTCGAGCAGCGCCGCGTCGACCTTCTCGGTCAGCAGCGTCAGTAGCCCTTCGGCCTCGGCGGCGCGTTCGGCGAACTCCTCGGCGGACGGAGGAAGCCGGTCGGGCCACACGTCGACCTCGTGCACCGCTGCAAGACGGTCGAGCGCGGGTCCGGGCAGCCGGCGGGTGACGAAGCAGCGGGCCATGCCGCGCTGCATTGTCCCGGGATCGAGCGCTATGCGCCTTCGGCGGCGATCGCCTGCCGCCGGGCCGCCCGCGGCGAAACCCGAGGCAACCCGACCGCCGCGGTCAGCGCGCCGACCGCCGCGAACGCTGCGGCGATCCCGAACGCGATCACGAACCCGTCGGTGAGTGCAGCGTGCACCCCGACCGCGTGGCGGAGGTCGCCGTTCGTGTGCGCCGTCGCGACCGCGGCGAGGATCGCGAGCCCGAGTGCGCCGCCGAACAGGCGCGATGTGTTCATGAGCCCTGAGGCAAGGCCTGCCTCGTGGGGCGCGGCGCCCGAGACGGCCGCGATCACCACCGGGACGAATGCCATCCCCATACCGACTGCCGCCAGTAGTGACGGCACTAGGACGTCGCCGAGGTAGCTGCCGTCCGGCGACAGCTGGGTGAACCACGCCAGGCCGACCGCCAGCAGCGCCATTCCGGCCACAAGCAGCGGCTTCGCTCCGACGCGCGTGACCCCGCGCGAGACGAGCGTCGATGTGACGACGATCGCGAGCGTCATCGGCAGGAACGCGAGCCCGGCGACTAACGGCGAGTACCCGCGCACCTGCTGGAGGTAAAGCGAGAGGAAGAACCACAGTGGGAACGTCGCGGCGCCGAGCATGAATACGACGACGTTTGACGCGCGCAGCGTGCGCGACGCGTAGATGCGAAGCGGCATCAACGGAGCCTTCGCGAATCGGCCCTCGATCGCGACGAACGCCGCCAGCAGCACGACGCCGGCTGCTATCAGGGCAAGCGTCGGGATTGAGCCCCAGCCGGTGACGTCCGTCCGGACGATGCCGAGCACCAGGACCGACAGCCCGAGCGTGGCCGAGGCCGCGCCGGCCACGTCGAAGTTTCGTTCGCTGCGCTTGGCGGCGCCCGCGACGATGTAGCGCTGGGCCATCACGGCCGCCATCAGGCCGATCGGGACGTTGATGAACAGGATCCAGCGCCAGCTCAAGAGATCCGTGAGGATGCCGCCGAGAAGCACGCCGGCAGCGCCGCCGGCGCCGCCCATCGCGCCCCAGATGCCGACCGCGCGGTTCCGGGCAGGACCCTCCTCGAACGTGGTGGTGAGGATCGACAGGGAGGCGGGAGCGACGATTGCGCCCCCGAGGCCCTGCACGGCGCGCGCGGCGATCAACAGAACCTTGGAGTCGGCGAGTCCACCGGCCAGCGACGCGAGCGCGAACAGCGTCAGCCCAGCCACGAACACGCGCCGGCGCCCGAGCAGGTCCGCGGCGCGGCCGCCGAGCAACAGGAAACCGGCGAACGTGACCGTGTACGCGTTGACGACCCACTGAAGGTCCTGCTCTGAGAAGTGCAGCGAGTTGCGAATCGAGGGAAGCGCGACGTTCACCACGGACACGTCGAGGATCACCATGAATTGGGCCAGGCAGCACAGCAGCAGCGTGGCGCGAAGGTGGGGATGTTCAGAAGTCGGTGTCATATAGAGATGACGATCGGGGCGCGTCCGGTTCGACAAACGAGCCCCTCCGAACCTGGGCACCCCGTACTACGATCGGTGTCGAACGATAGCAGAGGTTCGATGATCGTCGTACTATGATCGAGGTGAGCTGAATGGGCACCGAGGCCACACAAATTTTCGCGCCGGCCGCGCCGCTGGCCGGGTCGGGCGCGGCGCTTGCGAACGCGCCGGTCGAGTCGCTCTCGCACCCGTCCGCCGAGGACCTCGAACTGGCTGTGGTGCTTCACGCTCTGAGCGATCCGATGCGCCTGCGGATCGTCGTCGGTCTCGCCGGCGGCGATCCCCGGCCGTGCGGGAGCTTCGGCCTTCCCGTGACCAAGTCCACGTGCACGCACCACTTCAAGGTGCTGCGCGAGGCGGGCGTGATCCGTCAGCGGCTCGAGGGAACAACGCGGCTGAACTCGCTGCGCCGCGACGATCTCGAGCAGCGCTTCCCCGGGTTGCTCGACTCGGTACTGCGCGCGGCCGGCTAGCCGGCTAGCTCGACGCCCGCGCCCGGTAGCCCGCGAAATCCGGGGCGCGACTCTCGCCGAACGCCCGGACGCCCTCGTTGGCCTCGTCGGTCTCCAGATACAGCCCGAGCCCGCTGAACGACATGCTCGCGATCCCGGCGATGTGCTCGGTGTCGGCGTTGAAGGACTGCTTGAGGAATCGCAGCGCGGTCGGCGACAGCGCGAGCATGTCGTCGGCCCAGATACGAACCTCATCGCGCAGCACCCCGACCGGCACGACCTGATTGACCAGTCCCCACCGTTCCGCCGTCACGGCGTCGTAGCGCCGGCACCGGAACCAGATCTCGCGCGCCCGCTTCTCCCCGACGACGCGCGCCAGGTACGCGGTGCCGAAGCCGCCGTCGAACGAGCCGACGCGGGGCCCGACCTGACCGAACGTCGCGCCCTCAGCGGCGATCGTGACGTCGCACAGGACGTGGAGCACGTGCCCGCCCCCGATCGCGACGCCGTTGACGGCCGCGATCACCGGCTTCGGAACCGCCCGGATCAGCCGGTGCAGGCGCTCGATCTCGAACAGGCCAGACTCGCTCGGGCCGTAGTCGCCGGTCTCCGCGCGCTGCTTCTGATCGCCGCCGGCGCAAAAGGCCCGGTCGCCCGCGCCGGTCAGGCAGATCACGCCGACCTCGGACGACGCCCACGCGCGAGTGAACAGATGGATCAGCTCGTCGACCGTCCTCGCCCGGAAGGCGTTCATCCGGTCGGGCCGGTCGATCGTGATCCAGGCCAGGCCGTTCTCGACTTCGTAGCGGGTGTCGGTCAAATCCATCCGTCTCTCCTTTGCTCTAAGCGAAAGCGACCACTAAGCCATCGTCAGCCCGCCGCTGACCGACAGCGTCTGCCCGGTGACGTAGCCGGCGGCGTCCGAGGTCAGGAACGCCACCGCGGCGGCGACGTCGTCGGGCCGTCCGAGCCGCCGCATCGGCACGGCGCGGCGGAGCGCCTCCACCATCTTCGCGCTGGCCTCTCCGGCCCCCAGCATGCCGTCGAGCAGCGGCGTCTCGGTCGGCCCCGGGCACACGCTGTTGACGGTCACGCCGCGGCGCGCGACCTCGCGGGCGAGCGTCTTCCCGAACCCCACCTGCGCGGCCTTCGCCCCGGCGTATACGGCCTCGAGCGAGGAGCCGACGCGCGCAGCATCCGATGAGATATTGACCACGCGGCCGTACTCGCGCTCGACCATGCCCGGCACCACTCGGCGACAGACGCGCAGGCACCCCTTGTAGTTGAGCTCGATGATCACGTCCCAGAACGCCTCGTCGGTCTCCAGGAACGCCCGGAATTCATCCCAGCCGGCCGTGTTGACGAGGATCTCGATCGGCCCAAGCTCCCGTTCGGCTTGCGTGACGGCCGCGTCGACCGAGCCGCTGTCGGTCACGTCGAGGTGAACGGCGAGCGCTGCCTCGTCCGGCGCGCCGTCCGCGATGTCGCCGGCCACGACGCGGTGACCGGCGGTGGCCAGCGCACGCACGATCGCGCCTCCGATGCCACCCGCGCCACCCGTGACCAGGGCTACGCGGGAAGGTTGTCCGGAACTCTCCATTGCCGCGAAGTATTGCGTCGGCGCTGATTACGATGCCGCTCGTGGCGACTTTCGGGCCAGACGGGCTGCCGAGCGCGCTCGTCCTGACGATCGACAATCTCGGCGAGGCGCGCGCCCTGGAGCGCGGGACCCAGCCCCCGGACGCGGCGGTCGGAGACGACCCTTCGGTGACGGTCGCGCTGCCGTGGCTCCTCGACGAGCTCGAGTCGCATCGGTTGAGCGCGACGTTCTTCGTCGAGGCGATCAACACGGAGCTGTATCCCCACGCGCTCAAGCAGATCGCCGCGCGCGGGCACGGGCTTGGGCTCCACGGCTGGAGGCACGAGGAGTGGACGTCGCTGTCGGCCGAGCAGGAGCGCGACGTCTTGGCGCGGAGCGTTGAGGCGTTCTCGGCGCTGGGGCTCGAGCCGCGCGGCTTCCGCCCGCCGGGGGGCGAGCTCAACTCGCGCTCGCCGTCGCTCCTGGTGCAGGCCGGTTTGCGATGGTGCTCGCCGGCGGGGGGCAGTCCAGGCGTTCGTCGCGGTCTCGCGTACGTGCCTTTCACGTGGAGCTTCGTCGACGCCTATTACCTGATGGACAGCTTCGCCCCGCTGCGAACCGCCCACGGCGATCCCGAGCTGGCGCTCGATGAGGTCGAGCTCGCCGATCGCTGGGAGGAGGAGCTTCAGGACCTGGCCGCCACCGGCGGGCTGCGAACGCTGGTTCTGCATCCGTTCCTGATGCTCGACGAGCGCTGGTCCACCGGGGTCGCGCGGTTGTTCGGATCCATGGCCGAGCTCGCGCGCGAGCGGCGGACGTGGGTGGTGTCGGGCGACACGTTCGTCGACTGGCTGCACGGCTCGCGCGGCGCGCTCTCGTCCTAGTTCCGCCGCGCTCGCGTCCTAGGAGCGCCCGGATGGCTCAAGTTAAAATCGGCGCGTTGCGACCACGAGGAAGAGGAGCAGGATCATGGCTCGGGGCTTCATCCGCGGTACCCACCACCTGACGTTCTGCGTCGGCGGCGCCCAGGAGGACTACGACTTCCACGTGCGCGTGCTCGGGCTCAAGAGCGTGAAGAAGACCGTGCTGTTTGACGGCGAGATCCCCGTCTACCACCTGTACTACGGCAACGGCCTCGGCGACCCGAGCACGCTGCTGACGGCGTTCCCGTATCGCCAGGCGGGCTGGATGGGCAAGCGTGGCACCAACCAGGCCAAGTCGCTGAACCTGTCGGTGCCGATCGGCTCGATCGGGTTCTGGGCCGACCGCCTATCCGAGTTCTCGATCCCTCACGAACCTGGCCAGCTGTTCGGGACCGAGCGGCTGTTCTTCCGCCACCCCTGCGGGATCGAGTATCAGATCGTGGCCGACCCCAATCCCGACGACCGCGAGCCTTACGACGCCCTCGTGCCCGCCGAGCACGCGATCCGCGGCGCCTACGGCACGACGACGTCGGTCCGCGAGCCCGACACGATGAGCTTCTTCGTCACCGAAGGCATGGGCGGCGAGCTGCTCTCATCTGAGGGCGCGCACCACGAGTTCCAGATCGGCGACGACCAGGGCTACGGCCGGATGCTCGAGCTCGTCGAGGAGCCCGATCTTCCCCAGGGCACGTGGAACTTCGGCGAGGGAACGATCCACCACCAGGCGTTCGACGTCGTTTCGGCGGAGAACCAGCAGGAGGTCAAGGACTGGATCGTCGGCCTCGGCTTCACCGACGTCTCCGAGCCCAAGGACCGCGGCTACTTCTTCTCGATGTACTGCCGCAGCCCGAGCGGCCTGCTGGTCGAGATCGCCTACGGCACGCCGCAGGGCTTCCTGATCGACGAGGCCGCGGACGAGCTCGGCACGCACATGTGCATCCCGCCGCACTGGGAGGACCGCCGGTCGGAGATCTCGCAGCTCGAGCCGATCGAGACGATCGAGACCGTTGTGGGATAGGGGCTGCGCTTCGCGCAGCGTCCCTGGGGCCAGTTCCGCCAAGGGAATTCGGCTCGACGCCCTACGTTCCGCGCAGGTCCTGAGCCGAATTCCCCGCGTCCTTGCCCGGCGGGCGGGGGCGTGATCCCTACGCGGCCGACAGGGCCTTGGCCTTGATCGCGTCGAACTCCGCCTGGGTGATCGCGCCGCTGTCGAGCAGGCCCTTCGCCCGCTCGATCTCGGCGGTCGGGCTCGCGGCGGTCGCGGCAGTCTGGCGGACGTAGTCGTCGAATTGCGACTGAGCAGTCGCGGCGTCCTGATACTTACGCTCGGCCATACCCGTGTGGTTGAAGATCAGGTAGCAGAGCACGCCGATCCAGGGGAGGATCACCACGAATATCACCCAGGCGGCCTTGGCCCAGCCGGAGATGTCGTGGCGGCGAAAGACGTCGATCAGCACGGTGATGGCGATCCAGAAGAAGATGAACCAGGCGGTGATGATGAGGATGTCCCAGAAGATGTTCAGGAACGGGTACGAGGTTGCGACAACAAACACGGCGACTCCAATCTGTGAGGTTCGCGGTCGCCGACACTCAACGGTCAACCGCAACGAAGCGCATCACCCAACACGGGTGATCCCGCCCGTCCTGTGATGAGTCAGGATGCGGGCGCAGAGAGACCATATTTGAGGAGGAAGCGTGACGGGAAAGAGTGATTTCACCGAGGAGGAGTGGGACACGGTGCTGAAAGGCCCGCCGGCCGCCGGGCTGATCGTGGCCTCGGCGTCGAGGGGCGGGTCGTTCAAGGAGAGCTTCGCGATCGCGAAGACGTATGCCGAGGCGCGCCAGCAGCACGGCGCGAGCGAGCTTCTCGACGCGATCGCGTCCGCCAAGCCCGAGGTCGACCACCACTTCTTCCACTCGGTCGACGACGTGAAGGCGGCCGGCCTAAAGCACGTTCGCGACGCGATCGAGGTGCTCGAGCGCAAAGCGACGCCCGACGAGGTCAACGACTACCGCAAGTTCGTGCTCACGCTGTCCGACCACGTCGCCAACGCCCATCGGGAGCACGGGGCGGCCGAGAGCGATGCCGAGCAGGCCGCGATCGCGGACATCACGACCGCGCTCGGTGGCGACGGAAGCTAGGCAGCGCGGTACAGCGTCACGTTGCGGTCGAGACGGCCGCCGGCGAATCCCTTCGGGCGCCCGCCCTGCGCGTCGAGGTAGGCGAGTTCGCGGGAGATCGTGCCGAGATCGCCTCCGAAAGCGTGGTCGAGCATCCACGTCTGGATCGCGACGCCACCGCCCTGCGTCCGCAGGACGCGGAGCGCGCGGGCTTGCTGGGGATAGTCGATCAGCGACGCCGTGCTAATGAGCCAGTAGCCGCCGGCGGCGGTGATCCGGGGTTCGATCAGATTGCGGTGGGTGTGGCCGGACAGCGCGGCGATCACCCGCGGGTGGTCGTCGAGCAGCGCCAGTAGCTCGTCGCCGCCCCCGGAGCTCTCGAGCGGCTGATGCGAGACCACGACTATCCACCGCCCCGCCGCCTGCGCCTCCTCTAGCTGGCTGGCTAGCCAACCAGGCTGGTCGGGGCGGACGAGCCCGCCGGATCCGCCGGCGCGGCGCGCGAGGTCGAGCACGATCAGGCGTAAGTTCGGTCCGACGTCCGCCTGATAATCCAGACTTAGGAGTCCGGTGGCGCGCGTTCCGGGTTCGGTGGGTGGGGTCGCGGCGCGTAGGCGCCCGATGGTCTGGCCGGCAGCCTGACGCAACCTCGCCACCACCTCGTCGGCGTCCAACTCGCGCCGCGACGGATCCGCCGGCACAAGCACCTTCGGCCCGGCGAGCGCCCGCGCGAGGAAGCCGTTCACGAGACCGGGCAACGGCGGACCGTCGGGCGACCCGCCGGCGGTGAGCGACGTGCCGGGCGGGAGCGACAGGCCCGGCGGCAGCTCCCACAGCGCCTCATCCCCGACCGCGAGCGCGCGGGTCTCGGCGGTCGGGACGATCTCGCCGGCGACGAGGATGTCGTGGTCGCCGAGCACCGGGTACGTCGGGGCCGCCAGGCCTCGGGCCAGGAACGGGCGGACGGCCTCCGACAGCAGGCCTGGGTGCTGGGGCGCGTCGAGGTCGGGGCGGTAGTAGAACGGGTCCGGGTCGCTCGCGAGCTGCACCCCGTAGTAGCCGTCGCGGCCGCTGCCCGGCCGCACGAGGCCTCCGCGGAGCACGCTCAGCGCATGCGCCAACTCGTTGCTCTGGTCGTTGTCGATCAGGTCGCCGCCCTGGATCACGGCGTCGGGTCCAAACGCGCGGATAGCCCGCGCCGCGCCGGCGAGAACCTGCGCGGTCAGCGTCTCCTGCGGGCGGAAGGTCGACTCGAACGGCGCGCCGAGGCGGTCGAGGAACGGCACGCGCGCGGGGGAGGACGCGTCGAGCACGTGGGCGTCGGTGACGTGCGCGAGCGTCGCGATCACGCCGTCGGTGGCGCGAACCGGACCGAGCTCGGTGCGTGCGACCAACGCCTCGCCGGGACCGGGGGCGAGCGTTCCCGTGCCGCCGGGGTCGCTCCAGGTGGATGCGAGCGTCGAGCCCGAGTCGGCGGCGGTCGACCGCGCGCTCCCACAGCCCGCGGCGAGCAGCGCGCCGGCGCCGAGCACGAGCGCTTCGCGACGGGTCAGGCTCACGGTGCGCGCATCCCCTCGATCACGCTCTCGCGCGTGGTCTGCCGCGCCACCCAGGCGACGGCGGTCGCGCCGGCGAGCGCCAAGCCCGCCAGCACGGCCGCGATCTCGGACGAGCTCGCGCCGAGCGGCAGGGTCACGTAGCTCGCGGCCAGGCGCGACAGCGCGGGGCCGAGCACGAGCCGCTCGAGCAAGATCCCGATCACGGCCGCCGGCAGCACGAGCGCGATCACCGCGCCGGCAAGCAGCCGCCGGACCGCCGCGCCGCCGGCGCCGAACGCGCGGAGCACCGACACCGTGCGCCGGCGCTCCTGGACCGTGAGCGCACACGCCTGGATCAGCGCGTACAGGCAGACGAGGCCGTCGACGATCGCGATCGCGCGCAGGATCGAGCGGAGCACGGCGACGAGCGGCACGCCACGGCCGACCGCGCCGGTGGCGGGCGCGGCGGTCGATCCGAGCTCGGCGCTCACCGCGGCGGCGTTCGCGCCCGGATGGAGCACGACCGCGAGCTGCTCGTCGAACGCCGCCGACGGGTCCGCGGCGAGCAGCGCGGCCGCGGGCACGTAGGCGACGCGACCATCGTGATCGAGCGAGCTCACCACACCGGCGACCTGGAGCCGCAGCTCCCTACCCGACTCCAACTCGATCGCGAGCGTCGACCCCGGCGACAGACCGAGGGCCTGCGCCAGCCCGAGGCCGACCTCCGCCTCGCCGTCGCCGCGCAGCCGCGTTCCCGAAACGAGCGGCGGTGCCTCGAACACCGTGTGGTTGCCGGGATACGCGATCACGTCGATCGTCTCGCCCAGCGAGTACGAGTCGACGGCCTCCTCCTCGTAGCGCGGCGCCACGGCCTGCACGCCCGGGATCCGGCGCACGCGCGGGACCGCCGAGGCGGGCAGATTCGCGGTCAGCTGGTAGTGCTTGCCGAGCGCCTGCGGGTCGGTCTCGAGCGAGCTGAGCGCGGAGGCGAGCGCGAGCATCAGCAGCACGAACGCGGTCGAGAACCCGAGCGCGGCGACGGTCGCGACCAGGCGCGTCCGGCGGGCGCCCACCAGGCGGGCACCGAGCACCGTCAGCCCGGCCCGGGGCGCGGACAGACGCGTCGACCGGCGCGCTCCTGCACCGAGCTCGGCGCCGCGGAGCAGCGCCACCGGCGGCCGCCTCGCCGCGCGCCACGCGGGCCATGCCGCCGCGAGCACCGGGATCGCGATCGCGGCCAGCCACGCAGCCGCGAGCTCCGGCGCCAGCGCCGCCCCCGGCGCGGGCTCGTTCAGCAGCACCAACAGCCGCGTGGTCGGGCCGTAGGTGGCGAGCGCGCCTCCGATCGCCCCGATCGTCGCTGCCGGCGCCGCGACGAACAGCGCCTCGAACGCCTGGATGCCGGCCAGGTGCGCGCGCGAGGCCCCGACCGCGCGGCGGACGCCGATCGCGGCGAGCCGGCGCTGGACCTCGGCGCGTGCGGACGCGGCCAGCATCACGCTCGCGGTAGCGAGCGCGATCAGCGACAGCGCCACCAGCAGGTCGATCACGATCCCGGCCGCCTGGTCGAGCAGCACCCGCACCCCCGAGCGCGTGACGAACCGCAAGCCCTGGAGGCCGTAGCTGGTCGCGCGCGCCTGGACGAGCACCTCGTTCAGGTTGCGCGGGTCGCGCAGCCAGATCTCGGCGAGGTCGGCGGCGAGTGGTCCGGTGGCGCGGTCCGACACGTACACGCGCGGCACCGCTAGCGGGTAGGAGACGTTGTCGGGGCTCTCTGAGAAGCCGACGATCCGCTCGGTGCCGAGCCCGTCGATCTGAAGCGCTCCGCCGAGAGACAGGTGCCACGCGTCGGCCAACCCCCGCTCGACGACGACCTGACCCGGCCCCGTGACATCGCGGCCGGCGACGATCGCGTAACCGCGCCGGCCCTGCCCGACGACCTCGACCGAGCCGTCGCCGGCGAACTCGTCGGCGGTCTGAAGGCCGACATCGGTGACCTCCGTGCGCACCGTGTAGGCCGCCACGTCGGGAAGCGCGGCGATCCGCTGGGCCACCCGGCTCGCCGATTGCGGGTCGAAGCGGACGATGATGTCCGGCAGGTCGGCCGCGCGCGCGGCGCGGTCGAACCCGAACCCGAGGCTGTCCGAGACGACGAGCGCCGCCACCAGCATCGCGGCGGCGAGTGCGATCCCGAGCCCGGTCAGGATCGAGCGGCGGCGCCGGACGCGGACGCCGTAGCGGGCCTCTCGGAACGCGGCCTTCAGGCGGACTCCCGGATCGGGGCCGCCGCGGGCGCGAGCCGGCCGTCGCGCAGGTGCAGCACCCGGTCAGCGATTGCGGCGGCCTCGGGCTCGTGAGTGACGATCACGACCGCGCGGCGGGAGAGGCTGCGGAGCAGCGCGAGCACGGTGGCGCCGTTGTCCTGGTCGAGGTTCCCGGTCGGCTCGTCGGCGAGTACCACCTCCGGGTCGTTGACGAGCGCGCGGGCGATCGCGAGCCGCTGCTGCTCGCCGCCCGACAGTTCGTGCGGCCGGCGGCTCGCGATTTCGGTCAGGCCAAGCTCATCGATCAGTCTCCGAGCCCGCTGCTCGCCACCACGGAGCGCTCCGGGCAGGCGCGCCGGCAGAAGCACGTTCTCCTCGCCGCTCAGTTCCTCGATCAGTTGAAAGGACTGGAACACGAACCCGACGTGCCGCAAGCGGGTGCGGGCGAGCGCGCGGGGGCGCTGCTCGGTGATGGCCTGGCCGGCGAGCATGATCGTCCCGGCGTCAGGGCGGTCGAGCCCGCCGAGCAGATGCAGGAGAGTCGACTTGCCGCTTCCCGAGCGGCCGAGCACCGCGATCACCTCGGCGGCGTCGACCTCGATGCTCACGTCGTCGAGAACGCGGCGGGCTCCACGGCCAGACCCCACCGTCTTCGTGATCCCGCGAGCTTCCAGGACGGGCACTGCGCTTACGGTAGCGTCACCAGCGCGGCGCTTTCCGCAGGCAGCGTGAACTCGTACTGGTCGTGGCTGGGGGTGAGCTTCGCGACGCCCGAGCGCCCGGCGAGCCGGCCGGTCGTCGTGCGGGTGCCGAAGCTCTGGCCGCCGAGCGTGACCCCGCTGGTGCTGGTGAGCCGGGGCGCGCGGAGTAGCTCGAGCGCCGCCGGACCCGGATGGGCGCCGGCGGGAGGGACCGCGACCGTGCGCCGGTCGAGGCTCTCGTTGATCAATACCAGCCGGGTATGACCCTCTCTCCCACGCGTGGCCCAGATCACGATCCCCTGAGCGTTGGTGATCGTGGCGGACACCAGGCGCGACCCAGGCGGGGCGGCCTGGGCGAACATGTCGAGGCCGTAGTACTCCGGGGCCACGAACGCACTCCACCCGCGGCGCGAATTCGTGAACGTGAACAGCTGGTAGGTGGCTCCCGGATAGGTGTGGATGTTCACGCCGTCGACGCCGACCCGGGCCATCTCGAACAGCGCGTCGAGCGCCCACAGCGCGGAGGCGAACGCGTTGCTGACCCCGGGCGCGGCGCCGCACGAGTCGGTGTTCATCTCGTCGATCCGCAGCGGTAGATGGTGTGCGTGAGCGACCGGGACGTACGGGGCGACGCCGTCGGCGAGGCCGGTGGTCGCGGCGGGGGCGAGCATGTTCGCGATCGTGGGGTAGACCGGCGAGGACGGCGGGACAAAACAGGTCTGGAGCGGATAGGCGTGCAGGGTGACGACCCCGATCCGGGGCTCGGCGGCGAGGAAGGCGGGTGTGTCCGCCATCCACGTGACCGAGCCGGTCGCGGGTCCCGCCAGCGGCCCCGGAAGGCCCTTCGCGAACGAGTCGAAGTCGTCGAGGTAGGACGAGAAGTCGTATCCGGGCGGACGGCCCGTCACGTAGACACCGTCGGGAGCGACGTACCAGGTGAGGCTGCCGTACAGGTTGGGCTCGTTACCGAGTTCGAGCGCCTCGATCCACGGCTTCCCGATCCCCCGCTCGAACGCGCTCGCCTCGCCGTCCGTGGCGGCGCGGCTGTCGGCCTCGAGGTCGACGCCCATGATCAGGCGGGCATTCAGGTCGGCGGCGATCGCGTGCATGACGCCGATCCAGCGCGGTGTGAGCGTGACCCGCACGCCCTTTGGCTTGGTCAGTCCGGGGACCGGATACCACGCCCAGTCGGTGCTGTCTCCGCCGATCCGCAGCTCCGGTGACTGATCCGGGGTGAGGTTGCGAACCAGTTGGAGGAACACCGGGTCGGGGCGCTCGGGGTCGGTTCCGGCGTACGGGATGATCGCGCTGTTCTCGAGCGACAGACCGAGAAACCCGGGTTGAATCGTGGGGCCGCCGGCCGAGTTCGAGACCGAGACGACGGCGACGTCCTGGGGAGCCGGGGTCCGCGTGGGCTTCGCCGAGGCGTAACCAGTGAGGGCGACGAGCGCCGTCGCGAGCGTCGCGGCGAGCGCGATGGGATGCCGGCGGAAGCGAGGCACGGTGCGATCAATTTGCCACGCGGCGACGACGTACGGCCGGATCCATTTGCCATGCGGCGGCTGGTTCGATCAAATAGTCAGGTGAGCGCCACCCTTCCGATCGAGCGCCGAGCCCTGGGGCGCTCGGAGCTCACGATCCCCCGCGTCGCGCTCGGGTGCGGGAACTTCGGCGGTGTCGGGTCGGCGCCCGAGCTGTTCGGTCAGGGTCTGAGCGAGCACGAGGCGTTCGCGCTGATGGATGCCGCCTGGGAGCAGGGCCTGAACCACTTCGACACCGCCGACGCCTACGGAGGCGGGCGCAGCGAGCGCATGATCGGCGCCTGGATGCGGAGCCGGGGCGTCCGGCCGATGCTCACGACCAAGACGTACAACCCGATGGACGCCGGCGCCGATCACGGGCTTGCGCCAGAGCGGATCGTCCGCCAGCTCGAGTCGAGCCTCGAGCGGCTCGGGGTCGATGAGGTCGACCTGTATCTCGCCCACGAGTTCGACCCGGACGTGCCGCTCGCCGAGACGCTCGCGGCGTTCGGTGAGGCCCAGGACTCCGGCGCCATTCGCGCCTACGGGGTCAGCAACTTCGCTGCCGGCCAGCTCGAAGTGGCGCTGTCGATCGGCGCCCCGCAGGCGGTGCAGAACGAGCACTCGCTGCTCGCGCGGGCCGACGAGGCGGAGGTGCTGCCCCTGTGTGAGCGTGAGCAGGTCTCCTACCTGGTGTTCAGCCCGCTCGCGGGAGGGTGGCTGACCGGCAAGTACCGTCGCGACGAGGCGTTCCCGGCGGGATCTCGGATGACCCAGCGCCCGGAGCCATACGCGTCGTTCGTGTCGGGCCGCGTGTTCGACCAGCTCGAGCAGTTCGATCGCCTGGGCCG
Organism: uncultured Solirubrobacterales bacterium; assembly: GCA_963701945.1. Taxonomy (GTDB): domain Bacteria; phylum Actinomycetota; class Thermoleophilia; order Solirubrobacterales; family Solirubrobacteraceae; genus Palsa-465. Next base: position 29,146 of record CAVPBV010000017.1, read on the forward strand.
GGCGCGCGAGATGTCGATGGCGGGGTTGGCGCTGGCCTGGCTCCTGTCGGACCAGCGCGTCACCCAGATCGTGGTCGGACCGGGCCGCCCCGAGCATCTGGCGCCCGTCCGCGAGGCGATCGAGCGACCGCTGAGCAGCGAAGAGCGCGCCACGCTGGATAGCGTGTTCACGTGAGCTCGGTCCTGATCCTCAGCCACGACGACGTGATCGCGGCGCTGTCGCCCGACGCGTGCGCGGACGCGATGGCCGAGGTCCTCGCCGCGCACGCCCGCGGCGAGGCGCAGATGCCGCTGCGGTCGGTGGTCCGGTTCGAGGGCGCGGCGGGGTTCATGGGGCTGATGCCCGCCTGGCGCGGCGGCGAGGAGTCGGCGTTCGCGCTCAAGTCGCTGTGCCTGATGCCCGGCAACCCGGCGCGCGGGCTCGACACCCACCAGGGCACGGTGACGCTGTTCGACGGCGCGACGGGGGTGCCCACGGCGATCCTCGACGCGTCCGCGGTGACCGCGGTCCGCACCGCGGCGGTGAGCGCCGTCGCCACGCGGACGCTCGCGCGGGAGGACGCGCGCGTGCTGGCGATCCTCGGGGCGGGCGTCCAGGGGAAGGCCCACCTGAAGGCGCTCGTCGGGGTCAGGGGGTTCGACGACGTGCGCGTGTACTCGCCCACCGAGTCGCACGCGCGAGCGTTGGCCGGGGCCGGCGACGGGCGCGCCCGTGTGGTGGGCTCGGCCGAGGACGCCGTCCGCGGAGCCGACGTCGTGGTTCTCGCCACGAGCGCGCGCGAGCCGGTGCTCCGGCGCGACTGGCTCGAGCCGGGCGCGCACGTCAACGCGGTCGGCGCGAGCACGCCGAGCGTGCGCGAGCTCGATGTCGACACGGTCGCGGCGTGCGCGCTCTTCTGCGACAGCCGCGAATCGCTCCGCAACGAGGCCGGCGAGTACCGGCTGGCGGTGGAGCAGGGCGCGATCACGGGCGAGAACCACGTCCGCGGCGAGCTGGGCGAGGTGCTCGCCGGCAGCGCGCCCGGTCGCCTCAAGCCCGACGAGCTGACCGTGTTCCGCTCGCTGGGGCTCGCGGTCGAGGATCTCGCCGCCGCCGAGTGCGCGGTGACGCGGGCGCGGCGGATGCGAATTGGAACGGAGGTCGAGTTGTGATCGAGCTGTCCGAGATCGAGTCGGCACGGGCGCGCATCGCCGACGTCGCCGTCCGGACGCCGCTCGTGCGGCTGCGCGTCGAGGACGCGCCCGCTGAGATCTACCTGAAGCTAGAGATGCTGCAGCCGATCGGCTCGTTCAAGATCAGAGGCGCAACGAACGCCGTCCGGACGGCCGCGCCCGAGGCCCGGGCCCGCGGTCTCGTCACGGCCAGCGCCGGCAACATGGCCCAGGGCGTCGCCTGGATAGGCCGCGAGCTCGGGTTGCCGGTCACGATCGCCGTCCCCGAACATGCGCCGCAGGCGAAGCTGTCCGCGATCGAGCGCCTCGGCGGCAAGATCCTGAAGGTGCCCTACGAGGAGTGGTGGCAGTCGATCGTGACGAGCCGGGTCGACGGCGTCGACGGGTTGTTCGTGCATCCGGTCCAGGACGAGGGAGTGATGGCCGGCAACGGGACGATCGGGCTCGAGATCCTCGACGACATGCCCGATCCCGACGCGGTCGTGATCCCGTACGGCGGTGGTGGACTCACGGTGGGAATCGCCAGCGCGATCCGGGCGTTCCGTCCGGAGACGAAGATCTACACGGCCGAGCCCGAGACGGGCGCCGCGCTCGTGGCGGCGCTCGCGGCCGGCGGCCCGACCGACGTTCAGTACAGCCCGTCGTTCGTCGACGGCTCGGGCAGCCGCCGCGTCCTCGACTCGATGTGGCCCCGGGTGCAGCCGCTCGTCGACGGCGCGTTTTCGGTCCCGATCGCGGATGCCGCGGCCGCCGTCCGGACGCTCGCCGAGCGCGCCCACGTGATCGCCGAGGGAGCCGGCGCGCTGGCCACCGCGGCCGCGCTCGCCGGCCGCGCCGGGACCGGAAAGGTCGTGTGCATCGTGTCCGGGGGGAACATCGACCTGGCCAAGCTGGCCGGGATCCTCGAAGGAGGCGCCTCGTGAACGACGACGCGCAAGACGATTTGCGCGCCCCGGTTCTGCCGGGCCCCGGCGGAAGCGACTACGAGCGCTACCTGCGCACCGACGAGCTGCTGTCGCTGCAGAAGACCGCCGAGGAGCGCGTCCACCACGACGAGCTGCTGTTCCAGACCGTGCACCAGTCATCGGAGCTGTGGCTGAAGTTCGCCACGACCGAGGTCGACGAGGCGGCGGGGTGCCTCGAGGCGGACAAGCTCGAGCCGGCGGTGCGGCTCCTGCGCCGCGCGGTGCTGAGCCTCCAGTACGTCACCACCCAGATGGAGATGCTCAACCAGATGGATCCGTGGGAGTACTCGCAGATCCGCGTCGTGCTCGGTCACGGCAGCGGCTTCGACTCGCCGGGGTTCCGCCGCGTGCCGGTCGTGACCCAGCGCGTGGCCAAGGCGTTCGACCGCCTGCTGTCCGAGGCCGGGCTCGATCTGATCGAGCTCTACCAGCACGGCCGCGAGCACGAGCAGCTCTACCAGGTGGCCGAGCTGCTGACCGAGTGGGACGAGCGGATCTGGATGTGGCGGTTCCGGCACTACGCGATCGTCGCCCGCGCCCTCGGCGAGGACACGGTGGGAACGCAGGGAACGCCGGTTCAGGTGCTCGGCAAGCTAATCGCCCAGCGCCAGATCCCGAAGCTGTGGGAGGTGCGGAGCCGGCTGGTCGAGCTGTTCGACGCCGAGCGCAAGGGGAGCGCGGCATAGCGAACGGCTACGGCCGCTGGGGGCAGTTCCCCTCTGTGACGATTGTGTCGACGGAGCATGCGGCCGACGGCGCGCCGCCGGCGCTGCCGCCGGAGCGGCCGCCGGGCGACTGCGCGCCGCCGGAGCTGCCGGGTGACGGCGGGGTCGACAGGCTGAGATTGAGGTTCAGGCCCGATCGGAAGCTGGCCGGGACCTTTATCCGCGCCGCGATCGACTGGGCGCCCAACCCGCTCGACGGGTCGGCCTCGAACAGCAGCGTCCTGCTCCCGGTGAGGCTGGCGGTCAGCGGATAGCTGACCGGATTGACGGGCGGCGTGCATGCCGAGCCGCTAACGCAGGCGGCGTCGGCACCGGTGACGACCAGGCCGCCGTCGCTCGCGGCGCCGGCAGAGTTGGCGTCGAGCGATAAGAACCATCCGCTTCCAGTGCCGCGCGCGTCGGTGACGGTGGTCGTCAACTCGAGCTGGGTCGGATTCTGGCTGACGACCCTCACCGAGGGGGTCGACATCGTCAGGCCTCCGCCCGAGATCGCGACGCTCGCGGTCGTCGCGTACGCCGGTGCGGCGGCGAACGCGCATGCCGCAGTCGACACCAGGCCGATGCATCGGCGCCTCACCATGGTTCCCTTCTGCCCGCCGCGCGCGGAGGGAACTCGTCAAGGTTGCCAATCCGCCGGAGGATGAGGTAGCTGTGAGCGCTCTTAGTCAGCCATGGCGCGCGCCATGATCTGATCCACGACGTCAGTCTTGGCGTCCGCGTACTGCTGCATGTACTTCCAGTCGCGCGCGGCCAGGTCGCGTTTGGTCGCCAGGTACAGCTCGCGGTCGGCGTCGTTGGCCCGCAGCCAATCGCGGAACCGCACCATCCGATCGGTCTCCGCGCAGCCCGCCGAGAACACGTGGAGGTGGGCGGTCCCGTCGGGCGGGCGGAGCAGGCGGTGCTCGAACCAGTCGGGCTCACGCATCCGCAGTGCGTAGCCGGCGACCTCGAGATCGGGGACGTACGCCGGCTCGTCGGCGGAGTCGGACACCTCGAGCGCGATGTCGATGATCGGCTTGGCGGGCAGGCCGGGCACCGAGGTCGAGCCGACGTGCTCGATACGGAGCAGGCGCTCGCCGAGCGCCAGGCGCAGGCGCTCAACGTGCTCGGCGTACAGGTCCGGCCAGCGCGGGTCGTAGTCGCGCAGCTCGATCGGCGCGGTCAGCGGCATCGGGCCGCCGATCCGGCGCCGCTCGAACTCGTCGTAGGCCGCGACGTCAGTGGGATCGGGCAGACCCATGATGGGATTCTCGCGCCGAGCCGCCATGGCCGCGGGCGCAGGCGTCAGGCCGGTTTCTCGGCACGGACGAACGCGAAGCTCCGGCCCCAGATCGTGCAGACGGACGTGCGCGCGAAACCCGCGGCGCACAGATCCCGCATCAGCTGCGCCGGGGTGCGGTAGCCGAAATGGCTCGGTTGAAGCCGGCGCAGCGCGAGGTCGAGCACGAACACGAGGGGAAACCGCCGGTTGGCATCGGCGATCACGAGCCGCCCTCCGGGCGCGAGCACCCGGGACATCTCAGCAATCGTGTCGAGCGGCTTGGGGAAGTGGTGAAACGCCGACGAGCACACGATCGCGGTGAACTCGCCATCGTCGAACGGGAGCGGTTCGCTGATGTCGCCGACGCGGAAGTCCACGTTGTCGAGGCCCGCGGCCAGCGACCGCGCCTGCTCGATCATCCCCGATGACAGGTCGAAACCGAAGGCACACCGGACCGTCGCCGCGGCCTGGCGCACGGCTGCCCCGGTACCGCACCCAACGTCGAGCAGCACGTCGTCGGGGTTCAGCGCGAGCGCTGCGAGCGCGGCCGTCTGTACTCCCTGTAGCCGCCGCGCGCCACGCCCGCGCTCGTATGTCTTCGACCAGCGATCGAAATGCGTACGCGCCGCCGTGGTGCGCGCGTCCTCCATGCGGGCGAACGTACCACGGGGCGCGCTTAGACTTCAGGAGTGCTCTCGCTGTCGACGGATCGGTTGGTCGCGTTCGCAGTCACCGCGTTCGTCGTGATCGTGATCCCCGGGCCGAGCGTGCTGTTCGTGGTCGGGAGGGCGCTGGCGAGCGGTCGCCGGGTTGCGGTGGTGACCGTCATCGGCAACGCGCTCGGGGAGTACGTCCAGGTGCTCGCGGTGGCGTTCGGCGTCGGCGCGCTCGCCGAGCAGTCGGTGGCGGCGTTCACCGCGCTGAAGCTGCTGGGCGGCGCGTACCTCGTGTACCTCGGGGTCAAGACGTTCCGGCACCGGCGCTCGCTCGCGGCCGCGCTCGCCGTGCCGGTCCGGGCGGGCTCCGACCGGCGCTCGTTCCTGGAGGGCATCACGGTCGGCGCGACCAACCCCAAGACGGTCGTGTTCCTGGCCGCGATCCTCCCGCAGTTCGTCAACCGCGCGGCCGGTGATGTCGTCGCACAGATCCTCGTGCTCGGGCTGGTGTTCGCCGCGATCGCGGTGGTCTCGGACTCGATCTGGGCGATCGCGGCCGGCGGCTTCCGCGCCTGGTTCGCGCGTTCGCCCCGCCGACTCGAGTTGGTCGGCGGCGCCGGCGGGCTCGCGATCGCCGCCGTCGGGGCGGGCCTGATCGTGTCGGGTCGCAAGAACTGAGCCGGCCTCGCTGCAATGGCCGGCGTGTGACGACACCGGCGCCCGCGCGTAGCGTCCGTATGGGTACGCGACGGAGAGCGCTCACGCTGAGCGGGATCGCGATCGTGCTGGTCGCGTTGGTCGCCGGCTGCGGCGCGGCGGCGCGAACGGACCCGGCGCCAACGACGAACGCGAGGCGCTCGAGCGCCCCGCCGGCGAACCAGGACGTCCCGCCCGCCGACGCGGCCGCGCTGCGGGACGGGAACGCGCGGTTCGCCGGCCGGCTGCTCGCGACCATCGCGCGGGGTCCCCAGAACGTCGCGCTGTCGCCGGCGAGCATCTCCCAGGCGGTGTCGATGGCGTTCGCCGGCGCCCGCGGCGCAACCGCCGATCAGATCGCCGGGGCGCTCGATTTCACGCTGCCGCCGGCTCGCCTGAGCGCCGCCTTCGCCGGCGTCGACCATTCGCTCGCCGCCGTCAACGGCCCAGGCCACGATCTCGATGTCGCCAACGCGATGTACGGCCAGGCCGGGCTGGGCTTCCGACCGGCGTTCCTCCGGTTGATGGCACGCGACTACGCGGCCGGCCTGCGGACCGCGGACTTCGAGCGCGACGCCGCAGCGGCGCGGGCCCAGATCAACGCCTGGGTCGCGGCGCAGACGCGGGGGAAGATCCCGCAGTTGATGGGCCCCGGCGACGTCGATCAGACGACGAAGCTGGTGCTGGTCAACGCCGTCTACCTGGACGCCAAGTGGCTCCAGCCGTTCGCCCACGACAACACGTTCGCCGCGTTGTTCCACGCTCCCGCCGGCACGGTGAAGGTCCCGACGATGCACCAGACCGGGGTATTCGGCTACGTGCAGGGCGCCGGGTATCAGGCGCTCGAATTGCCCTACCAGGGCGGGCGCCTCGCGTTCGACATCCTGCTCCCGAGCTCTGGCGGGTACGGATCGCTGCTCGCGCGCCTCGGCGGCGAGGGACCCCTGCCGTTGCTGGCCGGGCTGCGGCGGACGCAGGTCGCGGTCGCTCTGCCAAAGTTCCGCCTGACGACTCACGTGGAGCTGGCCGGGCCGCTGTCGGCGCTCGGGATGCGGCTCGCGTTCGACCCCGGGCGTGCCGATCTGTCCGGAATCGCGGGCATGCCGGGCTACCTGTACATCCACGCGGTCGTGCACGAGGCGTACCTGAGCGTCGACGAGGCCGGCACCGAGGCCGCGGCCGCCACCGGGATCGGCATCAGCGGCACCGCGGTGCCCGCGCCGCCCCGAACCCGGTTCATCGTCGATCGGCCGTTCGTGTTCGTGCTGCGCGACACGCGGACGGGCGCGGTGCTGTTCATGGGAAGCGTCTCCAATCCGTGACGGTTGGCGCTCAGGCCCGCGCGATCAGCACGCGATAGCCGAGATCGAGGTCCGAACTACGCGGGAATCGCGCGGCCGTTACAAATGGTGGCCGTGCACATCGACACCGAGCGCCTCTACCTCCGCCCGATGACCATCCACGACGTGGACGACCTCGTCGCGCTCCACGCTGACCCCGAGGTCAGCCGCTACATGCGTCCGTTCGACCGCGACGAGGCGGTCGAGCGGCTCCGAAACGACGACCACGACTGGCGCGAGTACGGGCACGGCCTGTTCGCTCTGCTCGCGTCCGACGACGGTCGCTTCCTCGGCCGGATCGCGCTCAAGTACTGGCCGCAGTTCGAGGAGGCCGAAGTCGGATGGGTGCTGCGGCGCGACGAGTGGGGCCACGGTTACGCCACCGAGGCTGCGCGCGCGTGCGCGGGCTGGGGCTTTCGGGAGTTCGAGTATCCGTACCTGACCGCGATGATCCGCGCCGAGAACGACCGGTCGATCGCCGTCGCGGAGCGGCTCGGGATGACGCGGCTGCGCGACGACCTGCTGTTCGAGGCGCCCGTCGTCGTGCACTCGGTGGCCCGGGCCACGTTCTCAAATTCATAGGTTTGTTGTTTTCACCGGCCCTTCCGTTGGGTACGCGCCTTCGCGATCACCCGAATCGAGGGAGGGGAAATGTCAGAGAAGTTCGCCGACGCCGTCTGGGTCAAGCCGAGACGGAGGTTCGGATTCGGCGCTTTCTTAGCTGCCGTTGGACTTGCCGTTGCACTGCTCGTGAGCGGCATGTCCGGATCGTCCAACGCCGCGTCTACGACTCGCCACGTGCAACCTGTGCGGCGGCACGACGCGGCGTCGCCGCAGCAGCAGCAGGCGATCAACGCGAAGGTCAACAGGCTGCTGGGCGAGCTGACCGTCGCCGAGAAGTTCGGCCAGCTCGAGATGGCCGGCCCCAGCACGCCGACCGGAAGCGATCTGATTCCGCTGGCCCAGCAGGGAAAGATCGGCTCGGTGCTTGACCTCACCGGCGCCGCCAACATCAACGCCGTCCAGAACGCCGCGGTTGGATCGGCGGCGAACCATCACATCCCGCTGATCTTCGGGCTCGACGTGATCCACGGCTACCGGACGATGTTCCCGGTGCCGCTGGGCGAGTCCGCGACCTGGGATCCCGCCCAGGTGCAGAAGGACGAGGCCGTGTCCGCCGACGAGGCGGCGGCCGACGGGATCAAGTGGACGTTCAACCCGATGGTCGACATCAGCCGCGACCCCCGCTGGGGACGCGTGGTGGAGGGCGCCGGCGAGGACCCGTTCCTCGGCTCGGCGATCGCCGCCGCGAAGGTCCGCGGCTACCAGGGCAACAACTTCGCGGCGCCGGACAGGGTCGCCGCGACGATCAAGCACTTCGGCGCCTACGGCGCCCCCGTCGCGGGGCGCGAATACAACACGGTCGACATGTCGACCCAGCAGCTGTTCAACGATTACCTGCCGCCGTACAAGGCGGCGGTGGACGCAGGCGCGGCGACCGTGATGAGCTCGTTCAACTCGCTCAACGGGGTGCCCAACACCGCCAACCCGTACATGCTCACGCAGATCCTCCGCGATGAGTGGGGGTTCAACGGGACCACGCTGAGCGACTACCAGGCGGTCCAGGAGCTCGAGGACTTCGGCTATGCCTCTGACGGCGAGGACGCCGCTCGGCTCGCGTTGACCGCGGGGGAGAACATCGAGATGGCGGTGACGATCGGACAGACGCCGAATAACCCGATCTACTCGACCTACGACCAATGGGGCCCGCAGCTGCTGCGCGAAGGCAAGATCACGATGGCGCAGCTGAACGACGCCGTCCGTCACGTGCTGACGCTCAAGTACCTGGCCGGGATGTTCTCGAATCCGGACCAGGGGAGCACCCAGCGGTACACCAGCGAGGAGCTGACCCAGGGGAACCAGGGGGTCGCGCTGCAGACCGCCGAGGAGTCGCTGGTCCTGCTCAACAACAACAACCACGCGCTGCCGCTGAGCACGAGCACGTCGAAGATCGCGGTGGTCGGGCCGCTGGGCGACGACGCGCTGGATCAGCTCGGCCCGGACGTGCCGATCGGCTACGACACCACCACCGCCGACCTGAAGACGACCGACAAGATCGTCACGGTGGCGGACGGGATCAAGACGGCGGACCCGGGGGCCACTGTGACCACGGTGTCGGGCTGCACCACGTTCACCGTCGCCGACCCCTGCAACGAGACGACTGGGTTCGGCGCGGCTGTGGCGGCGGCGCAGGCGGCCGACGTGACCGTGATCGTCGTCGGTGAACCGGCGGGCGACTCCGGCGAGGCCTCCTCGCGGACAAGCCTCGACCTGCCCGGACAGCAGGAGGCGCTCATCTCGCAGATCGCGGCGACCGGCAAGCCGTACGTGATCGTGCTGATGAACGGCCGCCCGCTGACGATCCCGGAGCTGGGTGGCGATCCGACGACACACGCCGGTGGCGCGCCGGCGATGCTCGAGGCGTGGTTCCCCGGCACGACCGGCGGCACCGCGATCGCGAACGCGCTGTTCGGGAAGTTCGATCCGAGCGGCAAGCTGACGATGTCGTTCCCCCAGAACGTCGGCCAGATCCCGATGTCGTACAACGAGCTCCCGACCGGCCGGCCGTACGATCCGAACAACAAGTACACGTCGAGGTACCTGGACGTGTCGAACGCGCCGGAGTACCCGTTCGGGTACGGGCTGTCCTACACGACGTTCTCGATCTCGAACGTGTCGGCACCATCGAGCGTGTCGCGGAACGGGACGATGACGGTCACCGCCAAGGTCACGAATACGGGCTCGGTGGCGGGTACCGACGTCGCGCAGCTCTACATCCACGAGAGCGACACCGCGATCCTGCAGCCTGTCGAGAAGCTTGAGGGGTTCCAGCGCACCTCGCTGCTCTCGCCGGGACAGTCGCAGACGGTCACGTTCACGCTGGGCCGGCAGAACCTCGGCTACTACAACAACAACGGCCAGTTCGAGGTCGACCCGGGGACGTTCGACCTGTGGGTCGGCGACAGCTCGACGGCCGACCAGGGTACGCCCACGACGTTCACGGTCGGATGAGGATCCGTGGATTGATCGCCGCCGCAGTCGCGGCGGCGATCCTGGTGGTGGCGGCGCCGGCGGGCGCCGCCACCTTCAGCACTCAGCAGCGCGGCGCCCTTCTCGGGATCGCGCACGATACGTGGCAGTTCTACTCGGCCGACGTCGACCCGGTGACGCACCTGCCGCTCGACAACCTCGGCCCCGGGACGGTGCGCGGCGAGTACACGTCGGCGGCCAACGTCGGCGTCTACCTGTGGGCGGTCGTCGCCGCCCACGACCTCGGACTCATCGACACGCAGCGGGCCGACCAACTCGCCGGCGCGACGCTGCACGAGGTCGCCGGTCTCAAGCGCTACGACGGGTTCATGTACCAGTGGTACGACACGAACAACGGCAACGTGTTATCGAACCCCGGGGAGGGCGACTGCACCGAGACCACGCCGTCGCAGGACAATTGCTGGTTCGTCTCCGCTGTGGATAACGGCTGGTACGCCTCGGGGCTGATCGAGGTGAAGCAGGCCCTACCGGCGGTCCAGAGACTCGCGGACAGTCTGCTGAAGCCGATGGACTTCAGCATCTTCTACGACAACCGCCCGCAGACCGATTGCAACGTCAACGCGTCGCTCGGAGGTCAACCGACGGGCCAGATGTACGGCGGCTACTACGTCGACCAGGGTCCGGCCGGCTACCACAACGGTGCGCTGTACAGCGATCCCCGGATCGCGATGTACATCGGGATGGGACGCCACCAGATGCCCGGTGACGTGTGGTGGCGGACGTGGCGGACCGATCCGCCGCAGCGCTGCTCCACCGACCCGGCGCCGTCGTTCAGTCCCGGCATCGGCTACTGGCACACCTACACCGACCCGCAGTCAGGCAAGCAGTTCCCGGTGTGGGAGGGCCACTACACGTACCCGGGCACGTCGCTCACGTTCGTGCCGACGTTCGCGGGCGGGATGTTCGAGGGGCTGATGGCGAACCTGGTCGTGCCCGAGACGACGTGGGGTCCCCATAGCTTCGGGCTCGACGACCTGCGCTGGGCGCAGGTTCAGGTTCGATACGCGACCGACGAGCTCCATTACCCGGTATGGGGGATGTCGCCGTCTTCGACGGCCGATGACACCGGCGACTACGGCGGGTTCGGGGCCGAGGGACAGGCGTTCGGATCCAGCGGGCCGCTCGCGTGGTGCACGACCTGCGCCACCGAGAACACGGTCAGCCCGCACGCCTCGGCGATCGCCCTACCGGTGCTGGGACCGGAGGCTCTCTCGAACCTCGAGAAGCTGCGGTCCCTGTACCCGGGGATCTACACCTCGGACGGCGGGTTCTACGACGCGGTCAACCCAGTCACGGGGGAGGTCGGACACCGGCGGCTTGTGCTCGACCAGTCGATGATCATGGCCGCGATCGATGACGCGCTCAACGGTGGCGCGATGCAGAAGCATTTCGCCGCCGACCCGGAGTCGTATGCCGCGCGGTTGTATCTCGGCGCGGAGCGGATGTCGATCCACTGAGGCCGTTGCTGGATTTGGGTCCACTATGGACCCAAATCCAGCACGCCCCTAGTCGGCCAGCGCGTTCAGCGCGTCCACAAGGGCGTCGACCTCTGACTCCGTGTTGTAGTGGATGAACCCGAGCCGGACGGCTTGGTCGGCGTACCCGAGCCGCTGGTAGAGGTTCAGCGAGTACCAGGAGTCGTGGGCCCAGACGCCCATGTTCTGCTCGGCCAACCGCGCCGCGACATCCGCGGCGCCGACCCCCGCGACGTTGATCAGGAACGTCGGGACCCGGCCCTCCATGCCCGGTAGGCCGTAGATCGATACGGCGTCGGAGATCCCGGAGACGAAGCGCTCACCCAGCCCCCGCTCGTAGGGCACGATCAGCTCGAACCCGCCGATCGAGTCCAGGTACTCGAGCGTGGCATTGAAGCCGGCGAGCAACTCGTACGGCTGCGTTCCCGTCTCGAAGCGCCGCCCCAAAGGCGTGCTCGGGGCCGGGCGGGCCTTGTACGGCCGCCACCGGTCGATCACCTCGGCGCGCCCGTACGCCATCCCGAGGTGCGGTCCGCAGAACTTGTACGGCGAGCAGATCAGCACGTCGGCGTCGATCTGGCGGACGTCGATCGGTTCGTGCGCGGCGTAGTGGACGGCGTCGATCCAGGCGAGCGCGCCCGCGTCGTGGGCCATCCGGCAAACCCGGGCGGCGTCGACGACCGTCCCGATCGCGTTCGACGCCCACGCGAACGCCACGACGCGCGTGCGGGGCCCGAGCTTCGCGGCCAGATCGTCGTAGTCGAGCCCGGTATCGGCGTGCAACTCGATGTGCCGCACGACGAGGTCCCGGTCGTAGGCGAGCTCGAGCCACGGCGCGACGCCGCCGTCGTGATCCAAAGACGAGACGAGGATCTCGTCGCCCGGGGCGAACTCGCGCCCCGCCGTGCGCGACAGCGTGAAGTTCAGCGAGGTCATGTTCGACCCGAAGATCACCTCGTGCGCCTCGCAGCCGAGGAACCGGGCCGCGCCGGCCTCGGCCTGCTCGAGGATCCGTCCGACGCGGCGGCTGGTCTCGTACCCGGCGCCGAGATTCGCGCTCGCCTCGCGGAGCGTGCGGGCGATCGCGTCGCCGACCTCGTCGGGGACCTGCGAGCCGCCGGGGGCGTCGAAGAACATGAACCCCTGCTGCAGGGAGGAGAAGCGCTGGCGGGCGGCGGCGACGTCGAGCTTGTCGGCGGTCTGAGCCATCTGTAGGCTCCCTTCCTGTCGGGGTTCTGGATGACCCCGGTAAGACGGGGCCTAACGCATAACGCAATCGCAAGGTTAGTTGTCTTACTCTCACCCGGCCTATGAGCGTCCGCGTCACACGCACGGCCACGGCGAGCTGGCAAGGCGACCTGGAACAGGGCGGTGGTCGGATCGGTGTGGGCAGCGGCGCCTACGAGGGCCCGTTCACGCTCCGCGCCCGGGTCGACGACGTCGAGCGCTCGACCAATCCGGAGGAGTTGATCGGCGCCGCGCACGCGGGCTGCTTCACGATGTCGCTGGCCAACCTGCTGACGGAGTCCGGCCATCCGCCGGCCGATCTGCAGACGACGGCCAAGGTTCGGCTCGAGCAGCTCGACACGGGATTCGCGATCACGGGCATCGCCCTTCGGACGGTGGGCGACGTCCCCGGGGTCGACGCCGATGCGTTTGCGGCACTGGCCCAGCAGGCAAAGGACACTTGCCCCGTGTCGCGTGCGCTCGCCGGCACGGAGATCACGCTGGAGGCGAAGCTTGCCAGTGACTGACCCGGCGGCCGGACGCCGCCGGACCCAGCTCGAACAGTCGGTTATCGAATGTGCCCCAAGCACGTCGATCGGCCGGGCCACCGGGGAGGCCGAAGAGGTGCTGTTCGTGCTCGAGGGCAACGGCGACCTGGCCTTGGCCGGCAACCGCTATGGGCTCGAGCCAGAGTCCGGCGCGTATCTCGCGCCGGGCGAGGAGTACGAGCTTCACAACCCGGGGCCTGGGCCGATGCGCGTCGTTTCGGTCCGGATCGACGACCCGGTGGTGTCCGGGGAGGGCACCGCCGTCGAGCGCGCGGTCGTCCGCCGGCTCGCCGACCAGGAGGAGCAGTCGGCCACGACGTCGCGCACGTTCCGGATCGTGGCCGACCCGAGCACCGGCCTTCAATCGGCGACCCACTTCGTCGGCTACGTGCCGACGGAACGGGCGCCCGACCATTTCCACACCTACGACGAAGTCATCTACGTGCTTGAGGGAGAAGGGACACTGCACGCCGGCGGCGACCGGACCCCGGTCGCCGCCGGCTCGTTCCTCGAGCTGCCGGCAGGGACCGTGCATTGCGTGGAGAACACCGGCGAGGACGTCATGCGACTCGTCGCAGTGTTTCGGCCGGCCGGCTCGCCGGCGGCCGCGTATTACCCCGACGGCACCCCGGCATACCCGGGGACGCCGCCGGTCATGACCGCGTGACGAATGTTGTTAAGGATCCAAGAGGAGGAGTTCGAGCGCCAATGAAGGTACGCATCAGTCTCGTTGCCATGGCCCTGACCGCGTTGGTCGCGGCCGGCTGCGGGAGCAGCAAAAGCAGCAGCACCACCAGTAGCGCCAGCAGCGCGAGTTCGACCACGGCAGCCGCGAGCAGTGGGAGCTCGAAGTCCTGCACCGCGTCGATCGCGATCGAGGGGCCGTTCACCGGTCCGGTGGCCCAGGTCGGCCTCGAGCAGCTGCACTTCGCGCAGCTGGCCGTCGCCGATGACAACGCCGCCAACCACACCAACGTGACACTGGCCCAGGACGACACCCAGCTCACGCCTTCGCTGGCGGTGTCGAAGACGCAGTCGATCGTCGCCTCCAACGCGGTCGCGGCGATCGGCCCGGCCGGAAGCCAGGAGGTCGAGGCCGTTGGTCCGATCTTCGGCAAGGCGGGGATGGCGTTCGTCTCGGGCTCGGCGACGTTGCCGGCGCTCGCGACCAGCGGCAAGAACCCGACGTTCTTCCGCGTCGTCCCCGACGACAACGTCCAGGGGCCGCAGGACGCCAACTACGCGATCAACCACTTCCACCCGAAGGCCGTGCTGATCATCGACGACGACGAGGCCTACTCGCAGGGTCTGGTCAACGTGATGGTTCCGATCCTGAAGAAGGCCGGGATCTCGGTCGATCACCAGACGCTCAACGGGACCGACACCGGCGCGACGCTGGCGGCGGCGATCAAGTCACTCGTGACCTCGCATCTGGCCGCGGACGATGGGGTGGTGTTCCTGCCGTGGCAGACGGCCACGAACGCGCAGATGTTCGGCCAGGACGCCAAGCAGGCCGGCAAGACGACGATCCTGTTCGGGACCGACGGCACCAACTCGCCGTCGCAGTTCAACATCCCGAACAGCTACGTGTCGGCGTTCGGCCCCGACATCTCGGGCAGCACGAGCGCGCTCGACAAGTCGATCGTCGCCGGAGTCGCCAAGTACGGTCCGTACGGTCCATTCGGCGTCCCGACGTACGAGGCCGCCGATGTCGTGATGAAGGCGATCGCGTCCGTGTGCAAGTCCGGCCAGACGCCCAGCCGGTCTAACGTGCTCGCGGCGATCAAGACGACGAACATCCCCGCCGCCGACAACCCGCTCGGGGTCCCGGTGGCATTCGCCGCCGGCGGCAACCTCGCGGGGAACACCGGCTACCTGTTCAAGATCAACAGCGCAGGCAAGTACGTCGAGATCCCGCCGAAGTGAGCAAGTGACGGATCGCTGAGAGTGGTTCCGGACGGCGCCGCCTGCGATGCTCCGCAGGCGGCGCCGCCGGCCATCTAGGACTCAGAACGGCACACGAACGTGCAGGTCTTCATCCAAACACTCGTCAACGGGCTAGTCACCGGATGCCTGTACGCACTGATCGCGCTCGGCTACACGATGGTCTACGGCGTGCTCAAGCTGCTGAACTTCGCCCATGGCGACGTGTACATGGTCGGGGCGTACATCGGCTACTTCGTGATCCAGTGGTTCGGCGGCCCCAACCACCTCTCGATTCCGGTACCACTCCTGATCGTCCTGATGCTGTTGATCTCGGGGCTCGGCACCGGTTTGCTCGGGGTGGGGATTGAGCGGTTCGCCTACCGGCCGCTGCGCAACGCGCCGCGAATAGCGCCGCTGATCACCGCGCTCGGCGTCTCGTTCGTGCTCGAGAACACGGTGCTGCTGCTGTTCGGCGGCTTCGTGCGCAGCTACAACACCACGGACTTCATCTCCGACACGAACGGAATCCACATCGCCGGCGCTCACATCGACTCCGTCGAGATCATGATCGTCGTCCTGACCGCCGTCTTTTGCTACGCGCTCGTGCAGATCGTCGACCGGACGACGCTCGGTAAGTCGATGCGCGCGGTCGCGTCCGATCGTGAGGCCGCCGAGATGCTCGGCATCAACGTCGACCGCACGATCGCGCTGACGTTCTTCATCGGGTCGGTGATGGCGGGCTTCGCCGGCGTTATGTCCGGGCTCGAGTTCCAGTCGATCTCCGCCACGATCGGCTTCCTGGCCGGGCTCAAGGCGTTCACCGCCGCCGTCGTCGGCGGCATCGGCAGCATCACCGGCGCGGTGATCGGCGGGATCTTCATCGGCATGTGCGAGGCGTTCAGCCTCAGCTACATCTCCGAGAAGTATTCCGACCTGATCGTGTTCGGGATCCTGATCGTCACGATGCTCATCCGCCCGACCGGCATCTTCGGCCGGCGAGCCCTCCAGAAGGTCTGATGCCCCAGATCGGCGTCGACGAATGGGTCGCCCAGTCCGGCCAGCGCGGCGAGCAGGGCACCGGCCTGCACCGCGTGCTGTACGAACTCGACAAGCGCGTCGCGTGGTGGCAACGATTGGCGATCGCGGCCCTCGTCGGCGTCGCGTTTGGGCTGACGACCAACAACGTCAACTTGCTCACGGTCGGCTTCACCTGCCTGCTGTACGCGATCCTGTCGCTCGGGCTGAACGTCGCGGCCGGGTGGTCGGGCCTGCTCGACCTCGGCTACATCGCGTTCGTCGGCTTCGGCGCCTACGGCTACGCGATCTTCTCGTCCACGGCGCTCGGCACGGGCGGCCAGGGCGGAGCCCATCTGGCGGCGTTCATCTCGATCCCGATCGTGATGATCGCGGGCGGCCTGGTCGGCGTGCTGATCGGCCTTGTCGCGCTGCGGCTTGAGGGCGACTACCTGGCAATCGTGACGCTGTTCGTGGGGCAGGCGTTCGTCGAGATCGTTAACAACGTCGACCCGGGAACGCTCGGCGGCGTCAACGGGATCTACTCACTCGATTCGCTCCATGGGCTCAGCGGCAACGTCTCGACCCCCCGCGGCTATTACTTCGTGGCGCTGATCGTCGTCGCGGTCTTAGCCTTGCTCCTGCACCTGCTCGACACCTCGCGAACCGGGCGCGCGTGGCGCGCGCTGCGCGACGACCCGCTGGCCGCGTCCGCGATGACGATCCCGGTCAACAAGCTGAAGGTGATGGCGTTCAGCTTCAGCGCCGCGATCGGCGCGCTCGGGGGCGCGCTGTTCGCCGCGCAGCAGGGGAGCGTGTTCCCGACCAACTTCACGGAGAGCATCCTGATCCTGATCTTCGCGTGCCTTGTGCTCGGCGGGGCGGGGAGCATCGCCGGCGCGATCGCGGGCGGGATCATCGTGTGGGCGCTCGAGCAGATGCTCTCGAGCCCGACCGACGCCGGGTACCTGTTCTACGGGCTGATCCTGCTCGCGCTGTTCCTCCGGATCAAACCGCTGTGGAAGTTCTTCGCAGTCCTCGCCGGGATCGTCGTGTTCGGCCTCGTCGCGCACGCGATCGTCGGCGCGATCTCGAGTTCGGCCACCGCCGGCCATCCCGGCAGCTTCGGGTGGATCGGCTCCGCGGTCAAGAACTGGGTCATCGTCCCGAGCGACCCGGTCGGCTACGGGAACGTCCTGTTCATCCTGGTGATCGTTCTCGTCCTCGTGCTGATCAGGGTGCAGGGGACCGTGCGGTTGCTGCTTGTGGTCCCGACCGTGTACCTGGCGGCGTGCTGCTGGGAGTCGCGGCTGATCGTCAACCCGGCGATCACCACTCAGATCATGCTCGGCGTGATCCTGATCGTGACAATGGCGGCGAGACCGAACGGGCTGCTCGGGACGCGACGCGTCGAGGTGGTGTGACGCGATGACCGACAACGGCTCGCGCGGACCGCTGCTCGAGCTCGACAAGCTGACGCTGACGTTCGGCGGGCTGAAGGCGCTGAACGAGGTCGACCTCCAGGTGTTCGAGCGCGAGATCGTCAGTGTGATCGGACCCAACGGCGCCGGCAAGACGACGATCTTCAACGTGATCACCGGCGTCTATAAGCCGACGTCGGGCGACGTGCGGTTCGCCGGCGAGAGCATCGCCGGCAAGCGCCAGCACGCGATCACCAACCTCGGCATCGCGCGCACGTTCCAGAGCCTGCGCCTTTTCCTCAACATGTCGGTCAAGGAGAACGTCAAGGCAGCCACCTACGGCCATACCAAGGCCTCACCGGCCGAGTCGATCCTGCGCCTGCCGCGCGCCCGCCGCGAAGAGAAGGAGGTCGACGCGCTGGCCACCAAGGCGCTGTCGTTCTTCGGCGAGCGGCTGATGGGGTACCGCTGGGAGCAGCCCGCGTACGTGCTCTCCTACGCAAACCGCCGCCGGCTCGAGATCGCCCGCGCGCTCGCGACCGAGCCGCGGCTGCTGCTGCTCGACGAGCCCGCCGCCGGGATGAACCCGAACGAGACGCACGAGGTGACCGAGGTGATCAGCCGGCTGCGCGACGAGCTCGGGCTGACGATCCTCGTGATCGAGCACGACATGCACGTGGTCGAGGGGATCTCCGACCGCGTGGTCGCGCTCGACCATGGCGTCAAGATCACCGAGGGCACGTTCGAGCAGGTCGCGACGCACCCGGCCGTGGTCGAGGCGTACCTGGGTCGTGATCCGGAGGCGCTGGCCGAGGCCTGATGCTGCTCGAGCTCGACAACGTCACGACCTACTACGGGCAGATGCGCATTCTCGAGGGCGTCCAGCTCGAGGTCGACGCCGGCGAGCTCGTGTGCCTGCTTGGTGGCAACGCGTCGGGGAAATCGACCACGCTGAAGACGATCCTCGGGCTGGTCAGACCCCGGTCCGGACGCGTCATGCTCGAGGGCGAGGACATGACCCGCTGGCCGGTGGCGCAGCGGATCGCCAACGGCCTCGCGATCGTCCCCGAGAACCGCCGGCTGTTCGGGCAGATGACCGTGCGCGAGAACCTCGAGCTCGGCGCGGTACTCCAGGACGGGTCGACATTCGACGAGGACCTCGCACGCGTCCACGGGCTGTTTCCGCGCCTGGAGGAGCGCGAGGACCAGCTCGCGGGCACGCTGTCCGGCGGCGAGCAGCAGATGGTCGCGATGGGGCGTGCGCTGATGTCCAGGCCGCGGCTTCTGCTGATGGACGAGCCGTCGATGGGCCTCTCCCCGGCGCTCGTCCAGCAGAACTTCCGGATCATCAAGGAGGTGCACGCGTCTGGCGTGGCGGTCCTGATGGTCGAGCAGAACGCGAACATGGCGCTGTCGATCGCCGACCGCGGGTACGTGCTCGCGACCGGCAACGTCGTGCTCAAGGGCTCGGCGTCCGAGCTTCTGCACCACGAGGACCTCAAGCGCGCGTACCTCGGGCGTTGACCGGCTCGCGCTCGCGGGAGGCGGCCGCGGCCCTCGACGAAGCTGATCCGCTCCGCGCGTTCCGCGATCGGTTCGTGATCGAGCCCGAGGTCGTCTATCTCGACGGCAATTCGCTCGGGTGCCTGCCGCGCGCAACGGTAGGGCGGCTCGAACGGTTGGTGGCGCAATGGGGCCATCGGGGCGTGCGGGGCTGGGACGAGGGGTGGCTCGACCTGCCGCTCGAGGTCGGCGACCGGCTGGGTTCGGCGGTGCTCGGCGCGGCGCCCGGGCAGACCGTCATCGGCGACTCGACCACGGTCTGCTTCTACAAGCTCGTGTGCGCGGCGCTCGACGCCCGTCCCGGCCGATCGGAGATCGTCACCGACCTCGACAACTTCCCCACCGATCGATATGTCCTCGAGGGTGTGGCAGGAGCGCGCGGTCTTCGGCTCGTGTGGCTCGACGGCGATCCGGAGACGGTGGCGTCTCTGATCGGCCCGCAGACGGCGCTGGTCACGTTCTCCCACGTCTCCTACCGGTCCGCTCGTATCGCCGACATGG
Organism: uncultured Solirubrobacterales bacterium; assembly: GCA_963701945.1. Classification (GTDB taxonomy): domain Bacteria; phylum Actinomycetota; class Thermoleophilia; order Solirubrobacterales; family Solirubrobacteraceae; genus Palsa-465. The sequence goes on from CAVPBV010000017.1 coordinate 48,748, forward strand.
CGCACGTCAACTCGATCGTGGATCGCGCGGGCGCGCTCATGTTGTGGGACCTCAGCCACAGCGCCGGCAGCGTCCCCCTCTCGCTCGATGGCGACCACGCCCCGCTCGCGGTCGGCTGCACTTATAAATATCTAAATGGCGGTCCTGGCGCGCCCGCGTACATGTATGTGCGGGACGAGTTGCGGCGCGAGCTCCGCCAGCCGATCTGGGGGTGGCTCGGCCGGCGCGACCCGTTCGAGATGGCGCACGGGTATGAGGTCGCCGAGGGGATGCGGGGATACCTGTCGGGCACGCCGCCGGTGCTCGCGCTGGCCGCGGTCGACGAGGGCGTGAATGTGGTGGCGGAGGCTGGGATCGACGCGATCCGGGCCAAGGGGATCGCGCTCACCGAGCTTGCGATCGCGCTCGCGGACGCACGACTCCCCGGGGTCCGCGTTGCCTCTCCGCGCGACCCGGCGCGGCGGGGCGCCCACGTGGCGCTCGCCCACCCGGACGCGCGGAGCCTCTGTGCGGGGCTGATCGAGCGGGGCGTGATCCCCGACTTCCGGCGCCCTGACGTGATCCGGTTCGGGTTCTCGCCGCTGACGACGCGGTTCGTCGACGTCTGGGACGGCGTCGAGGCGCTGCGCGAGCTGCTCAGGGCCCTTAGCTCGGCGTAGCCGGCAGCGTCAGCATCGCGGCGCTGGCCGGCGGCATCCGCACGACATAGGCGCCGCGCGAGGGGGTGACCGAGGCGATCCCCGAACGCCCGCTCAGCAGACCGGTCGTGGTCGTGGTGCCGAAGCTCTGTCCGCCGATGGTCTCCCCGGACGTGGCGGTGACGCCCGGGGCGCGCAGGCGCTCGAGCGTGGCAGCGGCGGTCGCGCCCGCGATCCGCACGTCGACCGTGCGCGACTGGGCCGTGTAGTCGTTGATCAGCACGACATGAACGGTGCCGTCCGGCGCCCGCGTCGCCCACGAGCGGACGCTGCCGAGCGAGCCCGAGGTCGACAGCAGGTGCGCGCCGGCCGGAGCCGCCTGGGCGAACATCAACAGGCCGTAGTACTCCGGGGCGACGTAGCCCGTCCACTTTCCGTGCTTGCGGGCGAAGTTGAACAGCTCGTAGGGCGCGCCCGGGTAGGTGTGGATGTTGACCCCGTCGACACCGACGCGGGCCATCTGGAACACCGCGTCGAGCGCCCACAGCGCTGAGACGAACGCGTTGCTGACGCCGGGCGCGCCACCGCAGGAGACCGAGTTCATCTCGTCGATCCGCAGCGCGACGTGCCGCGCGTGGGCGACCCTGACGAGCGAGGCGACGCTGTTCGCGAGTCCCGCCGACGCCGACGGCGCGAGGATGTGGGCGACCGACGGGTACGCGGGCGAGGCCGCCGGCATGTAGCACAGCTGGAGCGGGTAGCGGTGCAGCGTCGCCACCTTCACGCGCGGCTCGGCGGCCAGGAACTTGCCGAGCTCGGGGATCCACTTCGGCGCTCCGGTGGCGGGCCCGGCGAGCGGGAAGTTCGGGAGGCCGCGGGCGACCCGCGCGAAGTCCGGGAGGTAGCTCGTGAAGTCGTAGCCGTTGGGCCGGCCGGTGACGTGCTGGCCGGCCGCGTTCTTGTACCAGGAGAAGCTTCCGTACAGCTCGGGCTCGTTGCCGAGCTCGAGCGCCTCGATCGAGCTCGGCCCGATTCCGTTGATGAGCGCCTGCGCCTCGGCCGCGGCGTCGGTCTGGCTGTCGAGCTCGAAGTTGATACCGAGGATCAGGCGCGCGCCGACCGCGTGCGCGAGTGCGGAGGTCACGTTGACCCAGTTCTTGTCGAGCGACAAACGGATGCCCCCTGGCTTGGCGACGCCGGGGACCGGCCACCACGTCCAGTCGGTCGTGTCGCCGCCAATCCGCAGGTCCGGCGACTGGCCGGGCGCGAGGTTGCGGATCAGCTGCTCGAACACGGGGTTGACCGCCTTCGGGTCGGTGCCCGCGTACGCGGTGACCGCCGGGTACTCGAGCGACAGCCCGAGGAAGCCGGGTGCGATCGAGCGCCCCGAGGACGTGGTGTTCACCGTCAGCTCCGCAGCCGAGGCCGGGGATGGGGATGGCGTTACGGCCGCCCGCGGTTCGTGCGCGCTCGACTGGTGGGAGGCGATCAGGCCCACGACGACGGCGGCGGCAAGAATCGCCGCGAGTGTGATCGCGGTGAGGCTTCGGCGCGACCGGGAACGCACTGTTCACAACACTGTCACACCGGGCGGATTCGTGCTTCGCGTCAGCCCGGCAGCACGGCCACGCCCATCAGTTCGACGAGCGCGTCGGGCTCGAACAGCTCGGTCACCCCGAACAGCCCCATCGCGGGGTAGTGGCGGCCGAAGTGCTTGCGCCAGGCCTGGCCGATGTCGGCGCGCGATGCCTTGTAGGCGGCCACGTCGGTCACGAACACCTGGAGCGAGACGAGATCCTCAGGCTTGCCGCCCGCGGCCTTGAGCGCGACCATCAGGTTCCCCGCGGCGCCATCGAACTGCTCGGCGATCGTCGCGCCGGCGCCGAGTTGGCCCGCCAGATGGACGATTGCGCCGGTCGAGACGATCGCGTGCGAGAACCCGCTCGGCTTGCCGAGCTCGGGCGGGTTGACGATCCGGTGCGCGCTCATCCCCAGTCGCGGCGCCGACGATACCCGGTCCCCGGCGCCGCAAATACGACGATACTTGACATAGAAGTCCGGAGCAATGTCAGGTATTGTCGCGCCGACGCGGTGGCGACGGAGAGCCCGTACTGGAACCCCAAGACCGAGACCCTCGATCGGGAGCGGATCGAGGCGCTTCAGCTTGCCAAGCTGCGCCGCCAGTGCGAGTGGGCGGCCGCGCGTAGCGCGTGGTACGAGCGCCGCTTCGCCGAGGAGCGGTTCGGCCCGGCGCAGCTGACAACGCTCGACGACCTGCGCCGCATCCCGGTCTTGACCCGCGACGAATGGATGGCCTCCCAAGAGGCCAATCCGCCGTACGGCGAGATCCCGACGGTCGGGGGTTCGGGGGCGATTCGCATCCACACCACATCCGGCACGACCGGCCGAGGCCCGTTGCGGGCGCTCGACTCGCGCAAGGACTGGGCATGGATCGCCGAGATGTGGTGCTACGGGATCTGGGGCTGCGGCATCCGTCCGGAGGACACCGCCTACATCGCGTTCGGCTACGGGTCGTTCATCGGTTTCTGGGGACTGCACTACGCGATGGAGAAGGTCGGCGTCCTGAACGTGCCGGGCGGCGCCCAGACCACCGAGGCCCGCGTGCTCCAGATCATCGACTTCGGCGCCACGGTCGTCGCGGCCACGCCCACGTACGCGCTGCGACTGGCGCAGGAGGCCGATCAGCTCGGGGTGGACCTGCGCGGCTCGAAGGTCAGCCGGCTGATCCTGTCGGGCGAGCCGGCGGGGTCGATTCCGCAGACCAAGGCGCTGATCGAGGAGCAGTGGGGCGCCAAGGCGTTCGACACCGCGGGGATGACCGAGATCGGCACGATCATGGTGTTCGAGTGCTCGCACCAGCCCGGCGGGACGCACATCATCGAGGACCACGTGCTCGAGGAGGTGCTCGATCCCCTGACGTTGGAGCCGGTCCCGTACGGCGAGCGCGGGGAGCGTGTCGTGACCTCGTTCGGGCGCGGGACGACCCCGCTGCTGCGCTACCGGACCGGCGATCTCGTTTGTCGAGTCCCCGCGTCAACGTGCTCGTGCGGCCGCGGGTTCGACATCTACGAGGGCGGGATCCAGGGACGCGTCGATGACATGAAGCTGATCCGCGGGACCAACGTCTACCCGCGCGCGATCGAGGCGATCGTCCGCGAGTTCCCCGAGGTCGACGAGTTCCAGGCGGTGATCTTCCACGAGGGCATCCGCGACGAGATCAAGCTGCGCATCGAGATGAAGCCCGATTGGCCCCCTGACTCGTGGGATGAGCTGTGCGACGCGCTTCACCGCCGGCTCGGCTACGCCCACGAGGGGCTGAACTTCCATATCGAGCGGGCGGCGGAGGGTGAGTTGCCGCGGTTCGAGCTCAAGGCCAAGCGGATGGTCGACCTCCGCAAGTCGCCCGTGTCTCCGGCGGTGGCCAAGTGACCGTCGATCTGCTCGGGGCAGAGCTGACCCCGTCCGAGGAGAGGCTGCTCGCGATCTACGAGGAGCTCAAGGCGCTTTGCGCCGAGGACCTGCCGCCGAACGCCCACTGCGGCGTACGAGCGTCGCTGGCGCTGATGCACAACGTGGTCAACGGGCTCGCGCTGGAGTACGAGCACCTGAACGACGTCGGCGTGTGAGAGGCAGCATGAGGATTGCCGTAGTCGGCGGCGGGCCGGGCGGGCTCTACTTCTCGATCCTGATGCGGAAGATCCGGCCGGACTGCGAGGTCACGGTCTACGATCGGCGCGCGCCGTCCGACGCGTTCGGCTTCGGGGTCGTCTTCTCCGACGAGACGCTGACCGTGTTCGAGCACGCCGACCCCGAGACGTACTCGCAGATCGCCGAGCGGTTCACGCGCTGGACCGACATCGACATCCACCATCGCGGTTCGATGACGAAGTCCGGCGGCCACGGGTTCTCGGCGCTGGGGCGGCGCGAGCTGTTGCGGATCCTCCAGGAACGAGCGCTGGCGCTGGGGGCGGACGTGAGGTTCTCGTGTGCGGCGCCGCCGATTTCGGAGCTCGGGTGGGCGGACCTGGTGGTCGGCGCCGACGGGGCGTCGAGCGCAGTCCGGACGGCGCTGTCGCGTGACTTCATCCCCACCCTCGATCGCCGGCAGTGCCGGTACATGTGGCTCGGCACCGACCTCGTCTACGACGCGTTCAAGTTCTTCATCGCCGAAACCGAGCATGGCGTGGTCCAGGCGCACGCGTACCCATACGACGAGGCGATGAGCACGTTCATCGTCGAGATGCACGAACGCACGTGGAAGCGGCTCGGGCTCGGCGATCGCTCGGTGCGGGATGGCGTCGCGTGGTCCTCCGAGGTGTTCGCCGATGCGCTTCAGGGGCACCGGCTGTTCGCAAACAAGTCGCGCTGGGTCAACTTCGTGACCGTTCGCAACCGGCGTTGGTGCACCGACAACGTGGTGCTCCTCGGGGACGCGGCGCACACCGCGCACTTCTCGATCGGCTCGGGGACGAAGCTGGCGATGGAGGATGCGGTGTCGTTGGCGTGGGCGTTCCGCTCGTTCGGCGATGACGTTTCGGCTGCGACTGCTTCGTATGAGGCGGAGCGGCGTCCCATCGTCGAGAGCACGCAGCGTGCCGCACAGGCCTCGCTCGAATGGTTTGAGGGGATCAAGCGGTATGTGGGGCAGGAGCGGTTCCAGTTCGCGTTCAACCTGTTGACGCGGTCGCGGCGTGTGACTTATGAGAATTTGCAGCTGCGTGACCCGGGGTTCGTGTCGGCGGTGCATCCGGACCCACGTCCGCCGATGTTCACGCCGTTCCGCTTGCGCGGGCTGGAGTTACGCAACCGCGTCGTGGTGTCACCGATGGACATGTACTCGGCCGTCGACGGGACGCCGGGTGACTTTCACCTCGTGCACCTGGGGGCGCGGGCTCTGGGGGGCGCGGGCCTCGTGATGACTGAGATGATCTGCGTGTCGGACATCGGGCGAATCACGCCGGGCTGCGCGGGGATGTACCGGGATGAGCACGTCGCCGCGTGGAAGCGGATCGTGGACTTTGCGCATGCGAACTCGTGGGCCGCGATCGGCGCGCAGATCGGGCACTCGGGGCGCAAGGGTTCGACACGGTTGATGTGGGAGGGGATGGACTCTCCGTTGGAGTCTGGGAACTGGTCGTTGCTCGCGCCGTCAGCGATTGCTTACAGCGCGCGTAACCAGGTGCCGCGGGCGATGACGCGGGACGACATGGACGTTGTCCTGGATCAGTTCGTGTCGGCTTGTCGCGGTGCGCTTCAGGCCGGGTTCGATCTGCTCGAACTGCATATGGCGCACGGCTACCTGCTGTCGAGCTTCCTGTCGCCGGTGTCGAATTTGCGAGACGACGAGTACGGCGGATCGCTGGCGGGGCGGGCTCGGTTCCCGCTTGAAGTACTCGATGCCTGTCGTGCGGTCTGGCCGAGCGACCGGCCTGTGAGCGTGAGGATTTCCGCCACCGATTGGATCCCGGGCGGGTTTGGGGTTGACGACGCTGTCGCGCTGGCTCGGATGCTGTCTGATCACGGGTGCGACATCGTGGACGTGTCGAGCGGTCAGGTATCCCCACTCGAGAAGCCCGCGTTCGGGCGCAGCTATCAGACCCCGTTCGCCGACCGCATTCGCAGCGAGGCCGGCATCCCGACGATCGCGGTTGGCGCGATCTCGAGTTACGACGACGTCAATACGATCATCTGCGCGGGGCGTGCCGATCTGTGTGCGCTCGCGCGCCCGCACCTGTACGACCCAGCGTGGACGCTGCACGCGGCGGCGGAGCAGGAGTTCGACATGGGCGCATGGGTCCCGCAGTACCAGGCGGGATCGCGCAAGCCGCCGGCCGGACGCGATCGCGTGCGGGCCGAGCTCGAGCGGACGTTCGACGAGGTCGAGCTGATCTCGTCGGACACACGCGCATGAGCGGCAGCGACCCCCTCCAACCGCAGGATCTGGTCGTCACGCTCCTCGGGACTTACGTCCGCCCGTTCGGGCGGGCGGTGTGGTCGGGCGGCCTGGTGATGTTGCTCCGCGAGTTCGGATTCTCCGACGGCGCCGCCCGCGCCGCCCTGACCCGGCTCGTGCGCCGCGACCTGATCGCCCGCGTAAGGTCCGGCAGGCTCGTGCACTACAGCCTCACGCCGCGCTGCGAGCGGCTGCTGATCGAGGGCGACGGCCGGATCTTCACGCTCGGCCGGATGCCCGCGAATATCGGCCCATGGACGGTGCTGTGGCACCAAATCCCCGAGGACCGCCGGCTCGAGCGCGCCCGGCTGGGCCGCCGGCTGCGGTTCCTCGGGTTCGGTTCAGTTCAGGACAGCGTCTGGGTCTCGCCGCACGATCACCGCGACGACGTCGCCCAGTTGCTCGGTGAGCTCGGTGTCGCCGAGCACGCGATCGTGTTCGTGTCGTTGCTCGGGTCGGGCTCCGGTGGCGGCCTGCCGGCGCTGGTGGCGCGGGCATGGGACCTGAGCGGGCTCGAGGGGCGTTACGAAGCGTTCTGCTCGGGCTTCGACCGTTACCTCGCGCCCGACGCGCTGGCGCTGTCGGACCGCGAGGCGTTTCTTGTGCGGACCCGGCTCATGCACCTGTTCCGCGGCTTCGCCCAGCTCGACCCCGAATTGCCCGAGGAGCTCGCGCCGCTGGCGGCGCCGCGCACGCGGGCGGCGGAGATCTTCGAGGCGCTGTACACGGGACTGGCGGCGTCGTCGCAGCGTCACTTCGACGCGGTCACGTCCGCAGGGCGCGCGCCGGCGGCGGTGCCATAGCCCGTTTGGGAAGAAAGTCGGAAATAGTCCGACTTTCGTCCCAAGCCCCGAACTTAAGCCTTCGGCACGAACGCGAATACGCGGCTGGGGCTCCCGGTGCCGCCGACGAGCCGGAGCGGCGAGACGACTAAGAGCGCGCCGGTCAGCGGCAGCTGGTCGAGGTTCGCGAGCTGCGTGAGCCCGAGCCGGCCGGCGCCGAGCAGGAAGTTGTGCAGCGGGAACGGCGGGTCGAAGCCGTGCGCAGCGCCGGCGTCGATCCCGACCGTTTCGGTCCCGAACCCGAGGATGCCGCGGGCTTCTGCAAGCCAGCGGGAGGCCTCGACATCTGGTCCGGGGGTTTCGGGTCCTTGTGGTCCGACGTTGAGAAACGCGGTCTGGTCCTGCGCACGGGATTGCCATCCGGTGCGGAGCAGCACCCAGGCGCCGTCCGGGATCCGGCCGTTGTCGGCCTCCCAGGCCTCGAGGTCGGCGACCGTCAGCAGGTAGCCGTTGTCGGCTTCGGTCTCGGCGGTCTTGTCAATCACGCACGCCGGCCCGATCAGCTGGCGCGGGCCGAGCGAGCCGACGTCGGCGCCATCCTTACCCGTCACCCAGTGGATCGGCGCGTCGAGGTGGGTGCCAACGTGCTCGCCGATCGTGAGCGTGTACCAGGCCCAGGCCGGACCGCGGTCGTCGTAGCGGCTGATCTCTTCGCGCGAGAGTCCCGGGGTGTTGGCGAACGGCGGCGGGAGCTGGATCACCGGCGTCGACTCGCTGAGCGGCTGCGTGCAGTCGACGATCTCGACGCTGCCGTTGCCTATCGCTTCGAGCAGGGCGGTCGCGGGCTGGGTCGTGGACATTGGCTCTCTCCTAGGTCATCCCGCGCGGAACGCTTCCTCGAGCCACTCCGCGCAGATCGTCGGATTCACTTTCACATCGAGGACCAGCGGGCCGTGCGGGTTCGCGAGCCATTCGGTGACGACTCCGAGGTCATCGAGCTTTCTAACCGTGGCGGCCTTTGCGCCGGCGGCGCGCGCGATCCCGGCGAGGTCGGCATCGGGGAACCGGACCAGCGAGACGTCGTGGCCCATCGGCGCGAAGTGGTGGACCTCGGCGCCGTACGCGGCGTCGTCGTAGATCATCACGAGCAGCATCAGCTTCAGCCGCGCCGCTGTCTCGATTTCGGCGAGCGCCATGAACGCGCCGCCATCGCCGATCGCGGCAATCGTCGGACGGTCCGGTTGCGCGATCGCGGCGCCGATCGCGTTTCCGAGCCCGAGCCCGACCGCCTGGAATCCGTTCGGGAACAGCCACGAGCGCGCGTCGGGTACCTCGAGGAACATCGCGGGGTAGCCGAGGAAGTGGCCCGAGTCGACCGCGACCGCGCGGTCTCTTGGCAGGAGGTCGTTGAGCGCGATGCTGGCTGTGCGGGGGTCGATCCACTCGTCGGTCGAGGCGTCCTCGTAGGGGTCGTGGCGCCACGTGTTGCTGGCGATCTCGTGGCTTAGTTCGGGGGTCCGAAAGCCCTGGTTGGTGTGGCTGCGATGGTTCAGCTCGTCGGTCAGCGCCCGGGCCGTGGCGGTCGCATCGGCGAGGATGGCGAGGTCGGCGGGGCGGTTCCGTCCGATCGCGCGCGGGTCGACGTCGATCTGGATGACACGTGCGTCGGGGCCGATCATCGCGCCGTGCTTGGTCGTCCAGTGGTTGACCGATGCGCCGAACACGAGCACCACGTCGGCCTGCGGGAGGGTTTTCGCCGCGAACGGGCTGGCGAATCCGCCCGAGATCCCGAGCGCGTAGGGGAGCCCGGCGAACAGGCCGTTGGCCGGCGCGGACGTCGCCAGGACCGCACCGATCGTCTGCCCGAGCGCTTCGAGGTCAGCACCGGCGTCGGCGAGGACCGCCCCGCGGCCCGCGATGATCGCCGGTCGTTTCGCGTTGGTGAGGAGGTCGGCAGCTTGTCGGATTGCTTCGGCGGATGGCTGGGGGGCGTCTAGCGGAGGGAGCGGGGGGCGCGATGGCTCGGTCTGGACGGCCGGTTGCGGCTGGATGTCGATCGGCAGCATCAGCACGACCGGGCGCCGCTCGGTTATTGCCCGCTGATACGCGCGCGCGGCGTCGTCGGCGGCCGTCTTGGCGCTGTGGACCCGTTCGGCGATCGCGCCGACCGACTCGACCAGGTCGTGCTGATCGATCCGGAAGTTCGAGGTGAGCGCCGCCGCCGGCGTCTCGCCCGCGAGCACGAGCACCGGGGTTCGGCTCTTCGCCGCCTCGGCCAGGCCGGTCATCGTGTTGGTCAGACCTGGGCCCTGGTGGACGCTGACGACTCCGACGCGGCCGGTGACGCGGGCGTAGCCGTCGGCCATGCAGGTCGCGCTCATCTCGTGGCGGGCATGGTGGAACTGCGCCCCGTGCCGGACGAGCGCATTGGTGACGACGAGGTTGCCGCTGCCGAGGATGCCGAACGCATCCTTGACACCTTGGGCGGCGATCGTCGCGCCGACGACGTCGGCGACCGATGAATGTTGTGGGCTCGCGGAGTCTGTACCGGCGTGTCCAGACGCGCTCGGGTCCGGCCCGTTCACGCCCTGCTCCGGGGAAACCTCAACCTCGCTCACCAGGGGCCTCATGCTAACTCCCGCCGAGGGCCGGGGTCTGGTCGATCTCGTAGTGTGGGGCGATGACGTCTGACGCCCCTGCAATCACCGTTCGCGGTCTCGTCAAGTCGTTCGGCGAGGTCAAGGCGCTCGCCGGTGTCGATCTCGACGTCACCCGCGGGACGATCCTCGGACTGCTCGGACCCAACGGCGCCGGCAAGACCACGTTCGTGCGCGTGCCGACGACGCTGCTGCGGGCGGACAGCGGAACGGCGACTGTGCTCGGGCTCGACGTCATCGAGGATGCCGCCGAGCTACGCGAGCAGATCGGTCTCGCCGGTCAGTACGCGGCGGTCGACGAGAACCTCACCGGACTCGAGAACCTGGTGATGGTCGGGCGGCTGTACGGCATGACCCGACGCCGGGCCCGCGTGCGCGGGAACGAATTGCTCGCGAGCTTCGACCTCGAGGATGCGGGCAAGCGGACCGTCAAGACGTATTCGGGTGGCATGCGCCGCCGCCTCGATCTCGCCGCCGCGCTCGTCGCCAAGCCACCTGTGCTGTTCCTCGACGAGCCGACGACCGGACTCGACCCGCGCAGCCGGCTCTCGATGTGGGAGGTCATGGAGAACCTGGTGTCCGGGGGAACGACCGTGCTGCTCACCACCCAGTACCTCGAGGAAGCCGACCGCCTCGCCGACACGATTGTGGTCATCGACCACGGCTTGATCATCGCCGAGGGCACCTCGGATGAGCTAAAGGACCGCGTCGGCGGCGAGCGGCTCGAGGTCCGGCTCGAGGACGGCGCATCGTTCGAGGACGCCGTGCGCGCGCTCGAGCCGATGGCCGACGATCGGCCGTCGTGTGAGGGGGGACTCGTGACGATGAACGTGCGCCAGCGGCACGGCACGATCGTCGAGGCGGTCCGTCGGCTGAGCGATGCCGGCGTCGAGGTCGACGATCTCGCGCTGCGGCGGCCGACGCTCGACGACGTGTTCCTGACCCTGACCGGGCACGCCGCCGAGGAGCCGGTTGCCGACGAGGACGAGGACCGGAAGGCGGTCGTGTGAGTCGGGGTGGCGTGACACGGCGCGGCGGCGTGAGGGGCCTGGTCACGGACACGCTCGTGATCGCCGAGCGCAACCTGATCCGGCTGCCCCGCGCCCGAGTTGCTGCTCGCGTTCACGGTCCAGCCGATCATGTTCCTGCTGCTGTTCCGGTACGTGTTCGGCGGCGCGATCAGCACCCCCGGCCTCCCCTATGTCCAGTTCCTGATCCCCGGGATCATCGTCCAGAACATCGCGTTCGGCGGCTTCGTCACCGCGCTCGGGCTGAACGAGGACGTCCACAAGGGACTGATCGACCGGTTCCGCTCGCTGCCGATGGCACGCGCCGCGGTGCTCGCCGGTCGCACCTTCTCCGACATCGTCACGAACAGCCTGTCGGTCGCGATCCTGCTCGTCACCGGGGTCATCATCGGGTTCTCGTTCAACTCCGACGTGCTCCACGTAGTGGCCGGGATCGTGCTGCTGCTGCTGCTGTTCGGCTACGCGTTCTCGTGGGTGTTCGCGTTCGTCGGCCTGATCGCGTCGACGCCGGAATCGGCCAACTCGGTCGCGTTCATCGCGATCTTCCCGCTCACGTTCATCTCCTCCGCGTTCGCCCCGCTCGCGGTGTCGAGGTACCGCAAGCAGGCACGCAGCTGACCGCGCGTACCGCAAGCAGGGAAGCAGCTGACTGCACACGAAAGGAACGTTCATGGGCATCAAACGTCTCGCGGCCGCTCCCGGGCTACCGACCACCTTCCCGTTCAGCCTCGCCGGCGGCACCGACGGCATCTGCTTCATCAGCGGCATGCCCTCCGTGGACGCTTCCGGGGCGTTCATCGCAGGCACGTTTGTAGAGGAGACCGAGCGCGCGTGGCGGAATGTCGTCGCGATCGCCGGCGCCGCCGGCTACTCAGTCGCGGAGATCCTCTATGTCCAGTGCGTGCTCGCCGACATCGAGGACTACTCGGAGCTCAACGACTGGTGGCGCCGCGAGTTCCCCGACGTCTCGACCGCGCCGGCGCGTTTCACCTTCCAGGCCGGGGCGCTCCCGTTCGGCGCGAAGATCGAGCTTCAGGCGGTGGCCGGGCACTGAATGTGTCCACGGTGGCGGTAACCTGATCGGGTGAGCTCGGCCCCGGGGATCCAATACCGGAATGTAAGGGTGGGATTCGACGAGGCGTCGGCGACGATTACCCTCAACCGCCCCGATAAGCGCAACGCGCTGTCGCTCGAGCTGATGGAGGAGCTGATCGCGGCGCTCCGAGAGGTGGCGGCGCGGGATTCTGTGCGGGCGATCGTGATCGCCGGCGCCGGCCCGGCGTTCTCGGCCGGCCACGACCTGTCGGAGATGATCGACCGCGACGAGGCGTTCTACTCGCACCTGTTCGACGTGTGCACGGTGATGATGGAGACGATCCAGGATCTGCCGCAGCCCGTTATCGCGAAGGTCCACGGGATCGCGACCGCCGCCGGCTGCCAGCTCGTGGCGGCCTGCGACCTGGCGGTAGCGGTGGACGACGCGCGGTTCGGCACGCCGGGGGTGAAGATCGGGCTGTTCTGTTCGACGCCGATGGTGCCGGTGTCGCGGGCGGTCGGGCGCAAGCGCGCGATGCAGATGCTGCTGACCGGCGAGACGATCGATGCTTTGACGGCGCTCGACTGGGGTCTGGTCAATCGCGTCGTCCCGGCTTTTGAGTTGGACGGCGCCGTGGCTTCGTTAGTGGACGCGATCGCGCGGTCGAGTTCTTACACGGTCGCGCTCGGCAAGCGGGCCTTCTACGACCAGGTCGACCGGGCCGAGCACGACGCCTACGAGCACACGAAGTCCGTGATGACCGAGAACGCGCTCGCCGCAGACGCCCAAGAGGGCATGAGCGCGTTTCTGCAGAAACGCGCCCCCACCTGGACAGGTAGATAACCGGCACCGCGGAGGGTACGATCGCGCGGTGGCCGAACGCGAGCCGCACGTCCTGGTTGTTGCGCATCGAACCGCGGCGACGCCGCGGCTGCTTCAAGAGGTGGGCCGGCGGGCACGAGCGGGGCGCTGCCGGATGACGCTGCTCGTCCCGCGGCCGTACTGGGACCCGGACACCGACGAAGCTCAGGTGGTCGTCGAGCTCGCGGTCCCGCTACTCGAGCGGGCGGCGCTGGGACACATCGACGCCGTGATCGGCGACTCGGATCCTGTGGAGGCAGTACGCCATGTGATGGAAACCACCCGGGTCGACGAGGTGATCGTCTCAACGCTTCCGCAGCGCGTCTCGCGGTGGCTGCATCGAGACGTTCCATCGCGCGTGCAAGCGCTCGGGGTTCCGGTGACGGTCGTGACCGCCGAGCAGTCCGCTCGGGCGTTAATCGGACACGGCTAACTGCCGAACGCCCCGGCGATCGTGCCGCCGTCGGTGCGCGTCGTGTGTGTTGCCGTTTGTACGTACTGGAAGCGAGGGGCGAGCGAAAAGCCGCTCGCGGACCCGGGCCTCACGCCAGTCCGCCGGCAAGCGGAGTCGGGCTTCAGCGTGTAGTCGTAGCGCGCCGGGTCTTCGAAGCCCGGACGGGCCGTGATGCAGTCGTGCGGAGTGCGCGCGCCCGCCTGGGAGACGAACGCGGTGCTGCCGGTGCTGATGTCGTTCTCCACGAACACGGGCTCGGTCACTTGCCGTCCGACAAAGATCGCATCGCCGTGGTGCAGATCGTTGACGAACGTGTCGTTGACGGCGTACAGGCGCGAGTCCGGGTTGAGATCGCCCTCCTCGCCGTACGCGAGCATGTTCGGGTTCTGGGTGTTGGTGCCCTGCTCGATGATGGTTCCGATCACGAAGGAGAGCCCGCCATTCGGGAGGTCGAGCTCGTAGCTGTCGGTACCTTGCTCACCGGTTAGGCGGTCGTACAGGATGTAGTTGCGCAACGCGCGTGACTTGACCAGGTGCCCGACACGGGCGTCGGTCGAGTAGCTGTAGCGGAGCGTGAAGCTGCGGACGTGGTTGATGTAGATGTTGTGCGAGTAGCCGTCGCCGGCGCCGTTGCGCGCGAACACCGAGGAGTCGATCACGATGCTGCTGGCCGGGTTGTCGGCGGCGAGGATCCCCTCCTGGTTGTCGTGGAAGTAGCAGTGCTCGAGCAGCAGGTTCGCGCCCTCCTGCCTGATCCCGGCGCCGTTCTGGTCGGGCACACGTGCGCCCGAGAACTCGATGTTCTCGATCGTCGTGTCGTTGCCGGCGATCACCCAGATCGCCTTGCCCTCGCTGCTCTGGCCAGCCGCCTCGAGGTGCGCGCGGCCATGAACGCCGACGATCGTCAGGTGGCTCGTCGACCACGCGCACACGTCGCCGCGATACGGGTTGCCGCGCGCGTCGATCTCGATCACGTCTCCGGGACGGGCGGCCGCGATCGCCTGGCAGGGCTTTCGGTACCGCTGTCCGGGACCTACGTGGAGGGTGCGTGCCTGCGCGGTCGGGGCCGCCGCTGCGAGTCCGAGGGTGAGTAACGCCAGGAGCGCTTTCACAGCGAGATTGCTGCGCCGTCCGCGGCCATCTCGAACTCCACCTCGTCGGCTCGGGCCAGCATGCCCTCGCTCATGTGGGTGATCACGAGCCGGGAGCAGTTGATCCGCGGTCGGTTCTGCGCGAGCGTCACGTAGTTGAGGTGCCCCGGGGCCTTCAGGTCGAAGAAGTTGCATTCGCAGACGAACAGGTCGGCGCCGTCAGCGACCTCGATCAGCGCGTCGGTCCACTCGGTGTCGCCCGAGTACGCGATCAACTTGCCGCCGTACTCGACGCGCAGCGCATACGACGGGGAGCCGCTCGAGTGGCGGACCTCGAATGGCGTTACGCGCGCCGGCCCGAATTCGAGAGGCGACCGTTCCGTCAGCTCGACGAAGTTGGTCTCGAACGCGCGCTCGACGGTGGCGGCGCCCGGGTACAAAGCTTCGAACGTGCGCTGGACGCGCTCGCGGACGCCGGCCGGGCCGGCGATCAGGAGCGGCTTCGTCCGCCGGGCGAACTGTCCGTCGAGGATCAGCCAGGGCAACCCGGCGAAGTGGTCGCCGTGGAGATGGCTGAGCGCAACGAACCCGATCGAGTTCGGGTCGATCTCCGCTCGTCTGATCGCGACGAGCGCGGTCGCGCCGCAGTCGAGCAGCATCGGCTCGGCGCCATCGTCCAGGTGGAGGCAGGCCTGGAAGCGCCCGCCACCGGCGAACGCGTCGCCGGAGCCGAGGAACGTGAGTTGCACCGCTCGGAGGTTGTCAGGATCGGCCGCAGAGGGGCGGTCAGGCTCGGCAGGGGAGAGGCAGCCGCTTCTCGAACCAATGGTGCGCGAACGGCTCCTCGTTGAACGCCGGCACCTCGACGTAGCCGGCCGACCGATATAGCGCGATCGCCTCGACGAGCGTTTCGTTCGTCTCGAGGTGGGCCGTGCCGGCGCCGCTTGCGACTGCTTCTTTCTCAAGCTCGGCGAGGAGCCGGCGGGCGATCCCGAGGCCACGTGCGGGCTCCGCCACCCACATCCGCTTGATCTCCGAGGCCTCGCCCGGATGATGCTTGACCGCGCCGCACCCGACCGGCTCGCCCCGCAGGTAGGCGACCAGGAACAGGCCCGCGGGAGGGGTGACCTCGTGCGGCTCGGCCGAGATTCCCGCGGTGGCGTCGAACCCGGACTCGGAGCGGCGGTCGAGCTCGGCGAAGTAGGCGCGTACGCAGCTCCTCGCGTCGGCGCCGTCGGGATCGACGGGGCGGATCTCGATCGTCGCAATGGTCAGCAGCCGCCTGACCGTCCTCATCGCCTCGACGAGCTCGTTTTGCTGGTCTGCGTCGAGTGGAGCGAGGATCGAGTTCGCGAGGTCGTCGCTGCGTTCGTCGAGCACCGCGCGCTCGGACTCACCGTTTGAGGTGAGATGGGCGACCCGGATCCGGGCGTCGGCCGTGCTTGGTTCGGTGACGACAAGACCCGCCACCTCGAGCGCGCGCAGCAACCGGCTGAGGTGTCCGGCGTCGAGGCCGAGCCGCGACCTGAGCGCGCGCACTTCGCAACCTTCGGTCCCGATCTCCCACAGCACCCGGTCCTGCCCGAGCGGCCGGTCGCGTCCCAAGTAGTGGTCGTCGAGCGCGCCGACGCGTTGGGTCACGATCCGGTTGAAGCTCCGGACCGCATCCGTAAGGGCGCCGGAGGGCATTCTCTGATTTTAGTCAGAGGTCAGCACGTCCTCGTGTTCGAGCGGCTTGATCAGCCGGCGGGGTCGCTCCTCGAACCCCGACGCGAGGTAGAACGCCAGCGCGTCGGCGCGGTCGGGCTGTGTCGTGACCTCGAGCCTGAAGCAGCCGAAGTCGCGGGCAGTCTCCTCGATCGTGTGGACCAGCGCGTAGGCGACACCCCGGCGCCGGAAGCGATCGTCGACGACGAGCGACGTGATGCGGCACTGGGGATCGGGCCGCTCGAGCACATCGATCAGCTGGTAGGCCGCGACGCCAACGACCTGATCGTCGAGCTCGGCGATCAGCACCTCGCCGTCCGGACGCTCGGTCAGGCGCTCGATCCGCTCGCCCAGCTCGTCCGGGGACGCGGGGTACCCAAGCTGCGCGAGCAGCGGGGCGATCGCGTTGGTATCGCGCTCGGTGGCGAGCCGGATCGTTACGCGGTGCTCGGGTTCCCAGTTCATGCGAGCCGCTTCTCGAACCAGTACGCGGCGACCGGATTGCCGTTGTAGTCGGCGATCTGCTCGTAGCCGGCCGAGCCGAACAGCGCCACTGAGGCGGGTTGCCGTGCGCCGGTATCCATGCGCACCGTTGTGTATCCGATCGTTCGGGCGATCGACTCGAGCCGGGCCAGCAACGCGCGTGCGACGCCGGTGCCGCGAGCCTCGGGCGCGACGTACACCCGCTTGATCTCGGCGGTGTCGTCATCCAAGCGCTTGAGCGCGGCGCAGCCGACCGGCTGTCGTTTGCGGTACGCGACGAGCCAGCGCCCCTCCGGCGGCTCGACGTCCTCCGGCGTGAGGCGCGGCGGGACATCCGGGGTCCAGTCCGGATACATCGCGCGGATCTCGTCGACGTACGCGGGGACGAGGACCTGGGCGGCCGGGCCGTCGTATGACTCCTCGGTGAGGCTTATCAGCCCGTCGAGGAATTGGGCGATCGCGTCCACCGTCGCCTCGGGCATCTCGGTCGGCGGCGAATGCTGGCAGTCGAGGTGGACCCGCGTGACCGTGCTCGTGGCCCGTTGCTCGATCGCGTCCAGTTGCGCCATCGTCCCGTACTGGTCGCGCTCGCCCTGGATGAGGAGCAGCGGACAGGTGACGCGCTCGATCAGGTCGGTGATGCTCCACTCCGGGAACGCCGGGTCGAGCCACACGTCGTTCCAGCCGAAGAACGCCGCGTCGGGGTCTCGATGGTGCCGGGCCATCCGCTCTCGCAGGTCGCTGGTTTCGTAGGCGTCGCGGGCATGGCGAATCTCGGTCAGGCACATGTCCTCGACGAACACGTGCGGCGCGATGGCGACGACCGCGCTCGCGGGGTGATCCGCGGCGTAGATCAGCGCGATCGAGGCGCCGTCGCTGTGGCCGATCAGTACCGGCTCTTTCAGGTTCAGGCCGGCGAACAGGTCAGGCAGGACCTCGAGCGCCTCCTCGTGCATGAACGACGGCGTCCGCGGCCGGGGTGGGGGGTCGGACTGCCCATGGCCGTGGCGCGAGAACGCCACCGTTCGCCGGCCGGTGGCGGCCGCGAGCCGCTCAGGAAAGCCTCGCCACAACCCGACCGACCCGAGCCCCTCGTGCAGCAGCACGAGCCCCGGTTGGTCGGGATCGCCGGCGATATCCAGGACCTCGAGGGTTCCGCCGGCAAGCGTGAGTTCGGTCGGTGGCACGGCGGCCCGAGCCTACCGACCGTGCAGATGCAAACGGCGCCGGTGGGGTGGCCCGGCGCCGTTTGGTTTTGCGTGGGGCTGGGTTCAGTCGCCGCCGCCGTCACCGCAGCGTCGCAGGCTCGAGCTCGCCGGCGGTCTGTGACGGGGCATTGCACCCACGTTTGTTTGCCAACTGCCGGCGGGGTGAGCGCCGGCGCTGCCTATCGCCGTCCGCGTCTGAGTGGTCCTGCTGCACTCACGCGCCGGTTTTCATTGAAGGGCGAGGGTGGCTTTCCCAGGTCGCGCGAACCGAAAACGAGAACCTTCCGCTCATCTCCGGATGTTCACAACCGTTTGGGAAGAAACTTCGGAATAGGCGTAGTTTCTTCCCAAGCGATGTCCGCGACGTTTGGGAAGAAAGGGTGAACTATTCACTGTTTCTTCCCAAGCCCTCGCGTGACCCGGGCCGGGCGGCCGAACGACCTACGCGGCTTGCGCGGTGCGGCGGGCCTCGAGCTCGTCGAAGTACGAGCGCGCCGGCCCCTGCCACCGTTCGTGGCGTCCAACGAACAGCTCGTGGGCTCGCCGGCGCGGCCAATCGCCTGGCAGCAGCTCGGCGGGGAGGTCGGGGTCGAGGAACGGGAACCTCCGCCACGCGTGCACGAGCAGCGTCTGCATCCGGAAGAACGCCTCGCCCCCGGACGGTCGGATTGCTGCGAAGTCATCGATGAACGCCTCGTAGGCATCTCGGACAGAGTCGAGATCCCAGGCGGTCGCCGCAACGCTCGACGGAGGACCGCCGAGCGCGCCGAGCGAGGCGACGAACGACGTGGCTTCGGCTGCCGGCGCCTCCAACAGCACCTCGCGGAGCTCGGCCTCGCGCTCGACGTGCGGTGTGAGCCACACGCCGGCGCCCATCGAACCTAGGCCGGCCCAGGCCAGGCGGGTGCGCAGCTGATGGCGGACCTCGCGCCGCTCCTCGGGGACGCGCAACACGACCACGAGCCAGCGTCCGTCCCACTGCCACGGCTGCCCAACCGAGTAGATGCGCGAGGCGCCGGTCCGCAGCAGTGCCGCCGTGCCCGCGCTCAGTGAGACCCGAGCGCGACGACCGTGGCGAGACGTTAAAAGCCAGCCGTCGCGAACGCTACGGGCCAGCGCCTGCCGGGCCGCCTGCTGCGAGTAGCCGACCGACACGAGCGCGCCCACGAGCGTCTCCTGCCAGACCGCCTCGCCCAACGGCAGCACGTACTCGCCGAGGATCGTGAGCAGCAGCGACCGTGCGGCCGGCGCGCCTACCGATCGTCTGCGGAGTTGGTCGTCCATGAAGGCGTGGGGTGGAGCTCGATCCGACGACCGCGTCGAATGCGTCACGGATCGCCTCGAAGTACGTGTTGCATCCTCGGCAGCGCATCTGGCTCGTGATCATCTGGCCGCCCCAGGGCGATATGAGCTCGACGTC
This sequence comes from uncultured Solirubrobacterales bacterium, assembly GCA_963701945.1. Lineage (GTDB taxonomy): Bacteria > Actinomycetota > Thermoleophilia > Solirubrobacterales > Solirubrobacteraceae > Palsa-465. The sequence continues at coordinate 68,087 of CAVPBV010000017.1, forward strand.
GTCCGAGTCGCAAAAGGGGCAGGTCATCGGCGGTACTGCTCGTCCCAATCGGACCAGTCGGTGGGTTCGTCTAAACACACCCCCGCGACCCGCGGCGCCAGCCAGTCGCGCACCCGGGACCGGATCGCCGACGGGCCCGAATCGACCATGCCCGACGCGACGGCCTCTGCGTAGCCGGGATCCGAGTCGGGACCCGGCCAGCGCGCGGCCGAGACCCACATCTCATCGATCCGCTGCACGAGCAGTCGAAGGTCGTCACCGCCAACCGCCACGATCCGGCGGGCCCAAGCCTCCGCGTGCACCCGGTGGGCGCCCTCCTCCTGGAGGATCTTGCGCGCTCGCTGGGCGAGTGGCTCGATCGAGCTGTCCCGGGCGGACGCCACGAACGTCGTCAAGATCCCGTCGACGACCAGGTTGGCGGCGATCACCGACGCCCAGTCGGGCAGCTCGTGCGCGATCACGAACATCGGATGGCCGGTGTCCAGGCCGGAATCGTCGGAGCGCATGACGCCGAGCTTCGCCAGCACCGGATAGGTGGATCGGGCGTGGCCGAGCTCGTCCTGCGCCATCGCGGCGGCCGCCACTGCCGACTCGATCGTCGGTGCGCTCACCGCCCACTCGCCGTAGCGGCGTCCGAGCGCGCTCTTGTTGTCGGCGAGCGACCCGATCAAAGAGATCATCGTGGCGGTCGCCGCATCGACCGCCCCGGCAGCAGAAGCGTTCACGCCCGGATCGCCTCTCGGATCGCAACCCTCGGCACGATGATCATCTCGATCCACGGCTGCTCGTCGTAGATCGCGCGCGCCGAGATGACCGCCAGATCCTCATCGCCTTCGGTCACCGTGCCCACGTGGTGAAGCGGCTCCGCGTACTCCTTACGGGCGAATACCTCCCACACGGTCTCGCCGGCCCGGCTCACACCGCGATCCCCAACGAACGCATTTTCGAGCGAGCGTCGTCGCGCAGCCGGGCCTTCGTCCACACCGGATCCCACACGACCTCGATCTCGACCACGTCCACATCCGGATCGGCCAAGAGCGCTGAACGGATGTCCTCCTCGATGAAGTCCATCGCCGGGCAACCCATGCTCGTGTACGTGATCTGCAAATCCGCGGTCCGCGACTCCGCAACGTACGACAGCGACACGATCAGTCCCATGCCGAGCACCGACACGGGAATCTCCGGATCCTCGACGTGACGGAGCGCCTCCCATAAACGGGTCTCGACCGAAGCCGAAGCGCAAGCGCTCACGCCGCCCTCCGCAGCGACGTCGTCTGATAGCCCCGCTGGAGCGTACGAACGTAATCGGAGTTCATCGGCCCACGAGCGCGCCACCGGACGATCACGTCGTCCCACGAAATCGCGCCGTCCGAGAGCAACCACACACGCTTCTCCTCGTCGAACGCTGCTGGGAACGGGCAGTCGATCACGTACGCGTCGCGCTCGGCATCGAAGTGCGCCGGCACGCGAATCCCGATCTCCTCCATGAACGGCACGACCTCGGACATCCACCACTGCCGGAGCTGATCGTTCGACTTGCCCTTGAAGCCGTAGTCGAGCTGCTCGGAGTGCTTCTTCAACGAGTCCGGGAGACCGAACCACTCGAGCGTCAAGATGAACATCCAATCGACCGCGGCCTGAACCGCCGCGCGCCCAGAGGGATCCTTAACGAGCTTGCGAAGCCACGTCCGGCCGTGGCGCAAATGGAACGTCTCCTCCTTGTCGACCTTCGCGAGCGCCCGCTTCCAGGGTCCGAACGTGCTCGACTGGAACACATCCGATAGCAGCACGAACCCGGCCTGGTCGTACAGCGCGTTCGCGCACACGAGCTCCACCCACGAGTTCAGCGGCACGTCGAACGCATACGGGTACTTGAACGAACGCGCAGGGCGCTCGTAGACCAACTCGTCCATGTCCACCCCGAGATCGCCGAGCAGCCGGTACCCAATGTGGGCGTGCGCGAGCTCGTCCTGAATGATCGACATCGCCGACCCGAAGTTGTTCAAAGCCGGCGCGTGTTGGGCGGCGCGTAGATACGCGGGCGCGCTCACGAACTCCGTGTCGGCGGATACGGTCAAGATCCGACGTATCCCCTCCAAATAGCGCGGGGACATGTGCTGCAACCCCTCGACGAGCTTGCCGGCCGCCAGATGCTCGACGACCTCCTCTTCGGTCCAGGGTGCGATTGCGTCGGTGGAGCTCATGTGTGACACTTGACTAACGCCCGCAATCCTATAGTCTCTCGACAGTGAGGTCAAGTGGCCACGATCGTTGATCTCGACGGCGTCGCTCCGACGATCGGCGAGGACGTCTTCCTGGCCCCGACCGCCGTCCTGGTCGGCGACGTCCGCGTCGGCGACCGGTGCAACATCTGGTTCGGCACCGTGCTGCGCGGCGACGTCTCGCATATAGAGATCGGTGCCGGCTGCTCGATCCAGGACACCGCGGTCATCCACTGCGCCGACGATCTGCCGACCGTGATCGGCGCCGACGTGGTCGTCGGCCACGGCGCAATGCTCGAGGGGTGCACGATCGGCGACGGCGCCCTGATCGGGATGGGCGCGGTCGTCCTGCAGCACGCCCAGGTCGGGGAGGGCGCGATGGTCGCGGCCGGCGCGGTCGTGTCCGAGCGCACCGAGATCCCACCTGGGGTCCTTGCGGCGGGCGTCCCGGCTCAGATCAAGAAGGAGCTGTCCGGCTCGGCGCTGGCTTGGACCGGCCGCGCCGCGCAGCACTACCAGCAGTTGCGAGAGCATTATCTGACAACGAGTCGCGTTCGCTCGCACGACGACGAGCGCGTCCCCTGAAACTGACACAGGAGGCACCGTGCCCGAGATGCTGATCGGAGGTGAGTGGCGACAGGCCGCCGCTCACGAGGAGCTCGAGGTGGTCAACCCGGCCACGGAAGACACAGTGGCGAGCGTCCCCGCGGGGAAGCCCGAGGACGTCGAGCTCGCGGTCGCGACCGCCAAGCGCGCGTTCGCCGAGTGGTCGAAGACCGACGTCGAGAAGCGCGCTGCGATCCTCGCCAAGGCGGCGGACCTGATCAAAGAGAACGCCAAGGAGCTCGCGGCGACGCTGACCTCCGAGCAGGGCAAGCCGATCGCCGAAGCGATGGGAGAGGTGACCCACCTCGCGCACGGGGTGCACTTCTACGCCGAGGCCGCCACCAAGGTGCGCGGCGCCTATCAGGACCTTCCGAGCACGCTCGGCGAGGCCTACGGGATGGTGATCCGCCGCCCGATCGGCGTGTGCGCCGCGATCACGCCGTACAACTTCCCGCTCACGTTGCTCGGGACGAAGGTCGCACCGGCACTCGCCAGCGGCAACACGGTCGTGGCGAAGCCGGCAGCCACCACGCCGCTCGCCACTCTGAAAGTCGCCCAACTGTTCAGCGAGGCGGGCGTACCCGACGGAGTCCTGAACGTCGTGACGGGACGTGGCAGCGACATCGGCGACGCGCTCGTGTCCCACCCCGACGTCAAGCGCATCGCATTCACCGGCTCGACAGAAATAGGCCGCCACGTCGCCACGCTTGCCGCGCCAGGCCTCAAGCACGTCACGCTCGAGCTCGGGGGCAGCGATCCCGTGATCATCTGCGCGGACGCCGATGTCGACGCGGCGGTCAAGGCCGTGATCATCGGGCGCTACTGGAACGCCGGCCAGGCCTGCCTCGGTTGTAAGCGAGTGTTCGTCCACGACTCGGTCTACGACGGGTTCGTCTCGCAACTCGTCGAAAGAGTCGGTCGCTACGAACCCGGTGACGGGACGGTCAAGGCCGAGAAGCCGAAGCTGCGGATGGGGCCGCTCCACACGCGACAAGGCCGCGACGAGCTCCTCGAACAGATCGAGGACGGCGTCTCACATGGAGGCGAGCTGCTGATCGGAGGCGGAACGACCGATCAAAGCAAGGGATTCTTCCTCGAGCCGGCGGTCATCGCCGAGCCCGCCGACGATTCGAGACTCAACCACGAAGAGGTCTTCGGGCCGGTCCTTCCGGTCTGGAGGTTCACCGACTTTGACGACGCGATTGCCCGCGCGAACGACACCCAGTACGGCCTCGGCTCCTCGATCTGGACGCACGACGCGCGCCTGATCCACCGGGCGGCGCAGGAGATCGAGTCGGGCATGACCTGGGTCAACCAGATTCACTACGGCTACGACGAGCTGCCATTCGGCGGCGTCAAGGCTTCGGGTTATGGCAAGGAGCACGGGATCGAGTCGCTCGACTCGTACGTCGAGATCAAGTCAGTCGTCGTCGGAGGGCTCGCATAACCATGGGCGTCACGTTCACAGCCGACGGACCGCTCGGGTTCATCACGCTCGACAAGCCTCCGGCCAACTCATATGACCTCGAGTTCATGACCGAGTTCTCAGAGGCGGTCGACGAGGCCGTGGTCGGCGCCACCCGAGTCGTGATCGTCCAGAGCGCGAGCGAGAAGTTCTTCAGCGCCGGCGCCGACATCAAGAAGTTCCGCGAGGGCGACGTCAGTGCGGCCATGGAGATGATCAAGGTCAGCCAGTCCGCGTTCCGGCGGATGGCGGCCGCTCCGCAGGTGTTCATCGCGTACATCGCGGGCCACGCGCTCGGCGGCGGTCTCGAGATCGCGCTCGCGTGCGATATCCGCCTGGCCGCCGCGGGCCTGTACAAGCTGGGCCTGCCCGAGGTGACGCTGGGCCTCCTGCCCGGGAACGGAGGAACCCAGCGCCTCACCCGCCTGATCGGGCCGTCGAGAGCGATCGAGCTGCTGATCACCGGCCGCACGTACACGGTCGAAGTGGCGCGCGAGATCGGGTTGGTCGCCGACGTATACAACGCGGACACTGCCGAATCAGAGGTCCGAGAATATGCGGAGCGGCTCGCCGGCGGTGCCGGACTCGCGATCGCGGCGATCAAACGGTGCGTGCACGAGGGCGGCGAGCTGGCGCTCGCCAACGGGCTCGCGCTCGAGGCCGAGCTCATGGAGCAGCTGTTCAAGTCCAAGGACGCCGACGAGGGCCTGCACGCGTTCGTCGAGAAGCGCAGGCCGGAGTTCGTGGGCGCATGAGCACGCTGACCACGCACCCGGGGTCGTTCATCGCGGGCGCCGAGCATCGCAACGCCGGCGACCCACTCGAGGTCGTCAACCCCGCCGACGGACGGGCGTTCACCGAGGTTGCGACCGCCACCGAAGCCGACGTCAACGCCGCCGTCCAGGCCGCCGCCGACGCGCAGAAGGCCTGGTCCGAGCTCGCCGTGTCCAAGCGCGGCGAGATCCTCGGGCGCGCCGCTCACCACGCCGAGGAGCACCTCGACGAGCTGATCCCGCTGCTCACCCGCGAGCAGGGCAAGACGCTCCGGGACAGTCGCATCGAGATCACCAAGGCGATCGACACGCTCCTCCATTACGTCGGCCTGTCGAAATCGCTCCGCGGCGTCCACACCCCGAACCTCGACCCTGGAGTCGACGGCATGGTCCTCAGACGACCGCTCGGGGTGGTCGGCGCAATCGTGCCGTGGAATTTCCCGACGACGCTGCTGTGCAACAAGCTCGCGCCGGCGCTGGTGGCGGGCAACACCGTGGTGGCCAAGCCGGCGGCGACGACGCCGCTGACCACGCTCAGATTCGCCGAGCTGCTCGCCGAGGGCGGACTCCCCGAGGGCGTCTTCAACGTGATCACGGGCAAGGGCTCCGAGGCGGGCGAGGCCCTCGTCACCCACCCACTGACAAGGAAGATCGCGTTCACCGGCTCGACCCCGGTCGGCGAGCGGATCATGGCCCAGTGCGCGCACGGCATCAAGCGCGTGACGCTCGAGCTGGGCGGCTCTGACCCGATGATCATCTGCGACGACGCCGACCTCGCCGCCGCCGCGAGCGCCGCGAGCATGGGCCGCTTCTACAACTGCGGCCAGGCGTGCCTCGCGATCAAGCGCGTGTACGTGTTCGAGTCGGTCGCCGACGAGGTGATCGCGTCGATCGTCGAGAAGGCGAAGCGGCTGAAGGTCGGCCGCGGCGACGTCAAGGGCACGCAGATGGGGCCGATGCACACCGCCGGCGGACGCGACGAGATGTCCAATCAGATCTCGACCACGCTCAACTCAGGTGGCGAGCTCAGAACCGGAGGCGGCCCGCCCGACGACCCCGACCTCGCCGACGGGTTTTTCTACGAGCCGACGATCGTTGCCGACCCCCCGCACGACTCACCGATGGCGACCGAGGAGGTGTTCGGCCCCGCGCTCCCGATCTGGCGCGTGGGCGACCTCGACGAGGCGATCGCGCGTGCCAACGCCTCGCCCTTCGGCCTCGGGTCGTCCGTCTGGACCAAAGATCTCCAAAGGGCACGCGAGGCCGCCACCCGCATCGAAGCCGGCTACACCTGGGTCAACTCGCGCACGAAGGTCTACGACGAGCTCCCGTTCGGCGGCTGGAAGTCGAGCGGCTATGGCAAGGAGCACGGCGAGGAGGCGTTCGACTTCTACACCGAGACCAAGTCGGTCGTGCTGGGGGCCGGGTGAGGGCCGCGCCGGTCGCGACCCGCGGGCGCACGTGAGCGACGGGCCGCCGCCCTGGGACCGCGCATCGCTCCCAGCCCCGGTCATTCCGCTCGAAAACACCTTCGAGGGATTCCTCGGGCTCGAGTGGCTGGACTTGACGCTCACGAGTGCGCACGTCCGCTTCCAGGTCCGCGAGAACCTCAAGCAGCCGCTCGGGCTGATGCACGGCGGCATCTACTCAGCTGTAGCCGAGACGGTGGCGTCGGTCGCCACCGTCCACAACGTGTGGAAGGACGGCTACGTCGCTTCCGGGCTCAGCAACTACGCGAGCTTCCTGCGCCCGATCACCGGCGGAACCGTTGACGTGAGCGCCGTGCTCCGCGGCCACGACGAGCGCGAGTGGACGTGGGGCCACGAGTTCCGAGACGAGGCCGACAAGCTGTGCGCGCTCGTCGACGTGACGATCGCGGTCAGGCCGGCCCCCGGTCGCTAAGGGCCCCCGGTCGCGGGGCGCCCCCGGTCGCTAAGCCCCACCCGGGTCGCTGAGCCCCCCGGTCGCTAAGCCCACGCGGCCACTCTGCTATTTCTTGAAGCGGATGCTTGTCGAGCGGCAAACAATCCGACCGGGACGGCTGGCCGGTCGCTACCCAGCTGCGGCCGCGATGGTCGTGTTCGCGCTCGTGCCCTTTCTCGCGCTGTCGGCCGCGCTTCAGCCGTTGACGCCGATCATCGCGAAAGACCTGCACACGAGCCTGCAGACGATGAGCCTGGGGTCGGGCCTGGCCAACGCCGGCTACGCGGTCGGGACGGTCCTGGCGGTTCAGTTCGCGCAGCATCTGCCCCAGCGGCGGATGATGGTCCTGTACGCGGCCGTACTCGTGATCGGCTCGATCCTGACCGCGGCGGCGACGGGTCCCGCGATGTTCATCACCGGGCGAGTGCTGCAGGGTCTATGCACGAGCCTGCTTCTGATCGCGGCCGTGCCGCCGCTGGTGCTCAGTTTCGGGCTCGATCGGCTCCGCGAGACGGCGGTGATCATGAGCCTGTGCATCTTCGGCGCCGTCGCGCTCGGCCCCACGCTGGGAGGCATCCAGGCGAGTGCCGACGCCTGGCGGCCGCTGTTCTGGATCGTCGCGACGATCTCGCTCACCGCGTTCGTGCTGTCGATTCTGACCTTCGAGGATTCGCCCCCGATGGATCGCAGCGCTCCATGGGCCCCCAACGTGATCGCCCTCGCGGCCGTGGGGTGCGTCGCCGCGTTCTACGGCGCGTCGCAGCTGCTCACGTACCCATTTCTGAACGTGCACACAGTGGTGCCGCTGGTCGTCGGACTGGGGCTGATCGTCGTGCTGATCGTCAACCAATACCGCTCCAAGCGCCCGCTCCTGACCATCCGCACCATGTTCTCGAGCACGATCCCCGTGGCCGCGGTCACCCTTGCCTTGTTTGCCGCCGCTGCCTCGGTGTCGGCGACCGATCTGACCGCGGCGCTGCTCGCGCCCCACTACAGCGCGCTGCACGTGGGTCTTCTATTCCTGCCGGAGCTGGCCGGGGCCGTGCTCACGGCGTTCGCCCTCGGCATCGTGATGAAGAGCCGCGCGATGCACTACCTCCCGCTGGTCGGTATGGCGTTCCTGGCCGCCGGCATCGCCGTCTTCCGGATCGAACTCCCGCCCAGTCAGGCGCTGACGCTCCTCGGCTCAGGACTCACCGGCGTTGGACTCGGCGCGAGCGTCGCGCCGGCCCTGTTCGTCGCCGGCTTCTCGCTGCCGTCCAACAACCTGCAGCGCGTATTCGCGATCGTCGAGCTGATGCGCGCGGTCGCGGCGTTCATGATCGCGCCGCTGTTCGTGCACTTCGCGGTCACGGTCGGCGGGAACGCGATCACCGGTACCGGCATCGCGCTGTGGATCGGGTTCGGACTCGCCGTCGCCGGTGGGCTGATCGCCGTGGTGCTCTACGCGCTCGGGGGTGCGCGGCCGCAGACCCCGAATCTCAGGCGCTTCGTCGAAATGGAGGGTCCCGCCTGGTACTCGCCGCCGCTGCTCGCCCGCGTCCGCGGGCGCGTGACGGGTCGAGCGCCCGTCGAGGATCCCTCTCGTCCATGAGTGCCGGCGCCTCGCTCGGGCCGGTCATCTTCGCCTACGACGGCTCCGAGCTGGCGAAGCTGGCGATCGACGAAGCCGCTCGCCAGCTGGGGACCGGTCGAGACGCGCTCGTCGTCACCGTGTGGCAGCAATTCGAGGTCGGCTTCGTGCCGAGCGACGGGGTGCAACTCGACGCCGGGCAGACGGCCGAGGTCAGGAAGGCGGCCGAGCGAACCGCGGCCGACGGCGCCGCGCTCGCCGAACGGGCGGGGTTTCCCGCCCGCGGCGCGGCGGTCGAGGCGGCGCCGGCCTGGAAGGCGATCGTCGACGTGGCCGAGGAGCACGACGGCAGCCTGATCGTGCTCGGCTCCCACGGACGTAAGGGTCTCCGGAGCATCCTGATCGGGAGCGTGGCCGAGGCCGTGGCTGCCCACTCGCCGCTACCGGTGCTGATCGTGCACCGTCCCCCTAAGCCGGCCTGATCACCTCGGGCCCGTGCGCGTCCGCGTACAGCCGGGCGACATCAGCGGCACGTCGCTCCAGGCAAGCGCGCTGGTTCAGATAGCCCTTGTCGGTGATCTCGCCGGCGTCGAGGCTCGGCGGTGCCTCGAGCAGCAGTAGCCGCTCGATCCGAGACGCCGAGCCGGCGCCTTCGTTCAACCGCCCCAGGGCGTCCGCCAAGTGGTCGCGCAGGCGCCCGTCGTCGAGGGGAAGATCGCCCTCGCCGCCGAATCGCTTGCGCGCCTCGGCCTGGTTGACCCACGCCATCGCCGCGACGAACTCCGTGTCGTGGCCGCAGATCACCGCGTCGCCGAGCACGTCGGCGACGCTGATGAGCCGAGTACGAAGAGTCCCGGCCGCGACCCAGGTCCCGGTCACCAGCTTGAAGTTCTCGGCGATCCGACCGTCGAACAGCATGCCCTTGTTCGGGTCGTGCTCGTCAATCAACTTGACCGCGTCCCCGGACCGGTAGAAACCCTCCTCGTCGAACGTAGCTTCCGTGAGCTCGGGGAGTCGGTAATACCCGGGGGTGACGATTGGGCCACTGACCCGGATCTCGAGCTTGTCCTGAACGGGAGCGAGCTTGATCGTGGTTCCCGGGTACGGGACGCCGATGCAGCCGGTGGGCGGGTCGGGGAAGTGTGCGGTGGTGGCCGCGGGGGCGGTCTCGGTCGTGCCCCAGCTCGAGGTCAACGGCACGTCGTGGTCGGCGTGCTTGGCGGCAAGTGCGCGCAGGCGCGCGCCGAGTGCGTCCGGCAGCGCGGCCGCGGCGTAGAACATGAACCGCAGGCGACTGAAGAACCGCTCAGCCAGGGCCGCGTCGTGCTCTAGGGCAGGCGCGAGCAGCGCGTACCCCGCCGGCACGTTGAAGTAGAGCGTCGGCGGCACATCGCGCAGCGCTGCGAGCGTCCGGGGGAACAGTGGCGGCGCGGGTCTGCCGTCGTCGATGTAGATCGTGCCCCCGTTGAACAGGGCCAGGTTCAGGTTGTGGTTGCCCCCGAACGTGTGACTCCACGGCAGCCAGTCGACCAGCACCGGGGGCTGGTCGGACAGGAACGGCCAGTTCGCCTTGAGCATCGCCTGGTTCGAACACAACATCCGGTGGGTGTTGATGACCCCCTTGGGAACGCCGGTCGATCCTGATGTGAATAGGAGTTTGGCGACCGTCTCCCCGACCGGGTCGCCATCGAGCGGACTGTCCCGGTGAGCCCCGGTTCCCACAACTTCCTCGAGACGTAGCGCGCCCTCCCGTTCGCCCCGGGCCACGAGCACCGACGGCACAAGGCCGGCAAGTGCATCCAGAGCGCTGGCGAACTGTCCAGCGTCGTCCGCGAACACCAGGCCCGGCTCGGTCAGCTCCGCGATCGCCTTGATCCGCGCGTGGTCTTTGCTCATCAGCGAGTAGGCGGCGCTGATCGGCATCGCCGGCGCGCAGGCGGCGTAGGCGGCGAGGCTGACCAGCAGGTGCTCGAGTGAATTGCCCGACAGGATCATCACCGGCTTCTCAGGGCCGAGCCCCAGCTCGACGAATGCACGCGCGAGCGCGTCGCTGCGACGTCTGGCTTCGCCGTAGGTGAGCGTGATCCAGCGATCCCGATCGTCGCGCTTCGCGGCCAGCGGCCGATCCGGATGTTCCGTGGCCCGCCTGCGCAGCACAGCGGTGATCGACTCTTCGCAGTCGGGCAGCGCCAGCTGCGACCTCAGGATGATCGCGCCGTCACCGCGGCGGTGCATCGAGACGTCCGGCTTCGCGAAGGTCTCGCTCATGGGCGGTCCAGCAGGGTCGAGAGCACGATCAGCGTCCTGGTCCTGACGATGTTCGGATCGCGCCGCAGGCGCTCGACCAGTCGCTCGAGGTGCTCGATGTTGTCCACGCGCGCACGGATGACCGCGTCGGCCTCGCCCGAGACCGTGAACGCCGAGACGATCTCGTCGACCTTCGCCAGCGAGCGCCCGACGTCCGCCGGGGAGGTGCGGTCGGCGCAGTAGATCTCGATCAGCGACTCGATCCCCTCGCCGAGCGCGCGCCAGTTGATCCGGGCGCCGTAGCCCATGATCACGCCGTCGCCCTCGAGGCGGTCGACGCGGCGCTTGATCGCCGTTGCCGAGAGGCCGACATCGGCACCGATATCGGCGAACGTCCTCTTCGCGCTTTCCTGCAACAACGCAACAATCCTGCGGTCAATGCTGTCCAGAGGACGGCTGAGCTGCATCTGAATACCGATCGAGTGCGTGTTAGTTGCGTCGAGCCTATCACCGCGGAAAAGTGTCTGGATGGCCGTCACCACTCCGACGACGCCGGGACGTTCCGGTCGGACGGCGCTCGAACTCGACGGCGCGTCGCTCAGGGTCCGCGACGTCCTCGAGGTCTCGCGCCGGGGTCGGACGGTGCGGCTGTCCGAGCACGCAGCCCGGGCCGTCAGCGCGAGCAAGCAGCTCAAGGACGAGCTGATCGCCAAAGAGATACCGATCTACGGCGTGACGACCGGTTTCGGCGACAGCGCGCACCGCCAGATCTCCCCTGGCAAGGCGGCCCGGCTGCAGCAGAACATCATGCGCTTCATGGGCGTGGGCACCGGCCCGATCGCCCCGCCCGAGGTCGCGCGCGCGACGATGGTGCTGCGCGCCAACTGCCTGTCGAAGGGTAACTCGGGCGTGCGCGTCGAGCTGATCGAGCGGGTGCTCGACCTCCTCAACAACGACGTCGTGCCGTTCATCCCCGAGCGTGGTTCGGTCGGGGCGAGCGGCGACCTGGCGCCGCTTTCTTATGTCGGGCGGGCGCTCTCCGGCGACGGCGTCGTCGCGTTCGAGGGCGTCGAGCGCGAGGCCGCGGAAGTGCTCGCCGAGCTCGGCCTGGAGCCGATCCTGATGGAAGCCAAGGAGGGACTCGCGCTCACCAACGGCACGTCATTCATGAGCGCGTTCGCGTGCATGGCCGTCGCGGCGTCCGAGGAGCTGGCAGACCTTGCCGATCTGCTCACCGCGATGGCGTCGGAGGCGATGCTCGGCAACCGCGGGCACTTCAACGCGTTCCTGTTCGACGACGCCAAGCCGCATCCGGGGATGGTCACGAGCGCGCGCCACATCCGCGAGCTGCTCGCCGACTCCAGGCTGGCCGCCGACAGCGACGACCTTTTCGAAGGTGGCCTCGACGGCGCCGAGTTCGTCGAGCTCGATCGCCAGGTGCAGGACAAGTATTCGATCCGCTGTGCCCCGCACGTCACCGGCGTCCTGCGCGACGTGCTCGACTGGGCCGAGCGGTGGCTGACGATCGAGATCAACTCGTCCGACGACAACCCACTGTTCAACGTCGCCGGCGGGCGCGTCGAGAGTGGCGGCAACTTCTACGGCGGCCACGTCGGCCAGGCGATGGACTCGCTCAAGGTCGCGCTCGCGAACCTGTGCGACCTGATCGACCGCCAGGTCGAGCTGCTCGTCGACGAGAAATTCAACCGGGGCCTGACGCCGAATCTGATCCCGCGCTTCGAGCCGACCCATCCGGAGGCGGGGCTGCACCACGGTTTCAAGGGAATGCAGCTCTGCGCGTCGGCGATGACCGCGGAAGCGATGAAGCTGTGCAACCCGGCCACGATCCACTCGCGCTCGACCGAGTGCCACAACCAGGACAAGGTCTCGATGGGGACGATCGCCGCCCGCGACGCGCGCTCGATCGTCGAGCTCGCTCAGAACGTGTCCGCGATCCATCTGCTCGCGTGCTGCCAGGCGCTCGAACTCCGCGGCGTCGAGAAGTGCAGCCCGCGCACGCAGGAGGCGTTCCGGCTCGTGCGCGAGCACGTCTCGTTCCTCGACCGCGACCGCTACCTCGACGTCGATATCGCGACGACCGTCGAGCTGATCCAGTCGGGCGCGGTGTCGGCACTCGTCGGATGACCGCTTTCCCAAAGCTGGGGTAGGTGCTGCTCGGGGCCGGGGGCGCAAACCGCGCCTCCGGCCCCGTGCTCCTCACGTGGGGTAGCGGGCGAGCGCTTCGCGCCGGGCTTGGGCGTGGTCGACGATCGGCTCCGGGTAGTCGTCCGGGGCGTCGCGTAGTTCCGGGAGGTAGCGGTGCACATACGTCCCGTCCGGGTCGTGCTTGGCCTGCTGGAGCGCTGGGTTGAGGATCCGGCGCGACACGGGCTGAGGGTCGACGCCGACCGACGCGATCCATTGCCAGTTGCCGTTGTTGCTCGCCTCGTCGCCGTCGAGCAGCAGGCGCATGAACCAGCGCTCGCCCCAGCGCCAGTCGATCCCGAGGTCCTTGGTCAGGAACGAGCCGGCGACGAGGCGGGCCCGGTTGTCCATGAACCCTTCTCGCCAGAGCTGGCGCATGCCGGCGTCGACCATCGGATAGCCGGTGCGTCCCTCGCACCACGCCTCAAAGAGCTTGTACGCGCGGCTCCAGCGGATCGTGCCGCGGTACCGCGCCTGGTGCTCGGAGCGCGCGTTCTGGGGATGGTGCAGGAGCACGTGGGCGAAGAAGTCTCGCCAGCACAGTTGGCGTCTCACCTCGGGGGTGACGCGCTCCTCGATCTCTCGTGGCGATAGGCACCCGAAGTGGAGGTAGGGCGAGAGGGGCGCCGAGCCGTTGCGGATCGCCGTGCGCCCGCTGGTCTCGCCGCCGCGGCAGCGCGGCTCCTCGATCTCCTGCTGCAGTCCGAGATCGGCGAGCGACGGGAGAGACCCGGTTGGCAGGCCCTTCGGGAGCGGCGGCAGCTTCCGTGGTGCGCCGCGCTTCCCGCGTCGCGGTAGCTCCGTCCACCGCCGGTAGAACGGCGTGAACACCGTGTACGGCTTCTCGGTCGTGGTGCGGATCGCGTCCAGGTCGTCCACCACGAACGTCCCCGGATGCTCGTGGGTCGGGATGCTCAGAGCGCGCTTAACGAGGTCGTCGCGGGCGCGGGCGAACGGCCCGACGTCGGCGCTGAAATGCACGGCGCGCGCATCGCATTCACGCGCGAGCGCCGGCAACTCATCCTCCGGCCGTCCGTGGCGCACGACCAGACGGCTGCCGCGCCGGCGCAGAGACGCGTCGAGGTCGGCCAGGCACTCGAGCAGGAACTGCGTCCGCGGACCGGAGGCGTGGCGACCGTGCAGCAGACGGTCGTCAAAGCAGAACACGGGCACGAGCCGGTCGGCGCCGCGCCGCGCCGCCTCGAGCGCCGGGTGGTCGTGGATCCGCAGGTCCCGGCGGAGCCAGAGGATCGCGGTGTGACCACTGTTGTTCAACAACACGTTGCGTACCATCTAAACAGAATGTCGACCTCAAAGGCCATCGACGACGCACTGGATCGGACCATCGTGCTCGGGTACGGGCGGCTTGGACTGCTCGCCCGAAGACGGCTTCCGGGGTGGCCGGCCGATCCGCCGCGGATCGACGGCGCCGCGGTGCTCGTCACCGGCGCGGCGTCGGGGCTCGGGCTCGCGGCCGCGTGCGGGTTGGCGAGGTTGGGCGCCACCGTCCACGCGGTCGCCCGGAACACGGAACGCGCGGAGGAAGCCGTGGCTCAGATCGCCACCACGGTGCCGGGCGCCGACGCGCGCCCGCACGCCTGCGACCTCAGCAGCCTCGCGGCGGTCAAGTCGTTCGCCGAGGAGTTCATCGCGCGCGACTCGCGGCTCGACGTGCTCGTCAACAACGCCGGCGTGATGCCGCCCGAGCGGACTCGATCGGCCGACGGGCACGAGTTGATGTTCGCGACACACGTGCTCGCGCCGGTGGCGCTCACCACGCTGCTCGCCCGGAACGCACGCGGCCTTGGCAGGGTCGTCAACGTGAGCTCGGGTGGCATGTACAGCCAGTCGCTCCCCGAGAACGGCGACTGGGAATCTGACCACACGCCGTACAGCCCAAAGAAGCTGTACGCGCGCACGAAGCGCGAAGAAGTGACGATCACCGAGGCACTCGCCGAGCGCCTCCGCGACCGTGGTGTGGTCGTCCAAGCGATGCACCCGGGGTGGGCTGACACCGAGGGTCTCAAACGGGCGATGCCCTCGTTCCGGAAGGCGATCCGGCCGATCATCCGCAACGCCGACGAGGGCGCGGACACGATCGTGTGGCTCGGCGCGGCGCCCGAGCCGGCGCGGACGACCGGGTTGTTCTGGCACGACCGGCGTCCCCGCCTGACCCACTACCGGCTCGCCGCCCCGGTCGCCGGCCGCGAAGACGGCGCAGGCGAGCGCGAGGAGCTGTGGGCGTACTGCGAGGCCGCGCTCCGCGACGCCGGGATCAAGCCGCTATGAGTCGGCGGCGTACCGCACCATCCGGGTGCTGATCTGAACCGCCGAGCGAAGCTCGTGCTCGCGCGCGACCGGGGTCGCGTCGAGCCGCTCGTGCAGGTCCTGGCGCAGATCGGGCACCGCGGCGGACGTCAGCCGCAGACAGACCTGGGCGGCCAGGCGGACGGCGGGTGCCTCGACCGTCCACATCGCCTCGAACATGCGCCCGCCGCGGTCGCGGTCGTCTCCCGGCCGCTCCCAGCCCGCCAGGCACGCGCCGAAGCTCGGCGACTCGCACACGATCGCCCACTCGCGGGCGACCGGATCCGACGACGCGATCGGGATCTCGATCGGCCCGGTCTTGGGTCGCCGGACGCGCGGGAAGTCAGCGAGGACCACCGTGCGCTCGGCCGTGCGCGCGAGCTCGCGCCACCGACGCTCGGAGTCGCGGTAGAAGCGTTCGCGCTGAAAGCAGCCGAACAGGAGCGGACGCTCGGCCCGCGCCAGGCACTCGTCCTCGATCGCGTGCGACATCCACACCATCGCTCGCTTGGGCAGGAGCTGCGGCTCGAGCGCGGGAAAGCGCGATCGCAGCGATGCGTACACCGAGGGCGGCTGCTCATCGCCGGCATCGTGGGCGAGCTCGATCGCCGCCTGAAGCGACAGCCCGCGCTCGCGGGCGCGGATCACCGCGCGCACCCGGGCGACATCGGCCTCCGAATAGCGCCGGTGGCCGCTCGACACCCGGCGCGGCTGCGGGAACCCGTGACGCACCTCCCACATCCGCAGCGTCGCCTCGTTCACGCCGCTGCGCGCGGACATCTCGCGCATCGTCAGCCCGGTCTGTGAGGCGGAGGTCGGCACGGGCCTGACCGTAGCGCAGCTGACCGCTCCGAACAAGATGTAGAGATTTATTTCGACAGAGCGTGTTATGGTGTTACGACGATGGAGCTTCCTCGAGTCGCCGCGGGCACCGTCCTCGCACTGCGCATCGCCTACGGCGTTGCCGGTAGCGGTCGACTCGTGATCCGACTGGGGCCGCGATGCGAATCCCTTACATGAACATGGACCCATTGGGACGGGCGCGATGAGGATCGCGATCGTCGGCGCCGGGGTCTCTGGGCTCGTGGTGGCGCATCTGCTCCACGAGCGGCACGAGGTCACGGTGTTCGAGGCGGCCGGCTACGCCGGCGGCCACGCGAACACGATCCGGGTCGACACGCCGAACGAGACCCACGAGATCGACACCGGGTTCATCGTGTTCAACGACCGCAACTACCCGAGCTTCGAGCGACTGCTCGAGCGACTCGGCGTCGCCTCGCAGCCGTCGACGATGAGCTTCGGCGTGAGCGACGGGACGGGCGACTTCGAGTACTCGGGCGCGTCGCCCAACGGGTTGTTCGCGAACCGCCGCCATCTGGTGGCGCCGTGGTTTCACCGGATGGTCACCGACCTTGCGCGGTTCAACCGGGCCGCGCGCGAGTTGCTGGCGCTCGAGGACTCAGGGCGAGACCTCCCACTCGCCGAGTGGCTCGAGCGCCAGCGTTTCTCCCGCGCGTTCATCGACAAGCTGATCGTGCCCCAGGCGTCCGCGGTGTGGTCGGCCGATCCGCGCCAGATGTGGAGCTTCCCGGCGCGCTTCCTCGCCGAGTTCTTCGACCACCACGGCATGCTCGGGTTTCGCGACCGCCCGCGGTGGCGAACGGTGCGGGGCGGGTCGAAGCGGTACGTGGAGGCACTGCTGGCCCGGTTCTCCGGACGCCTTCGGCTGAGTACCCCGGTGCAGGAGATCACGCGTGAGGCCGGCCACGTGCTCGTCCGCCCGGCCGGGGGCGACGCCGAGCGCTTCGACGAGGTCGTGCTCGCGACGCACTCCGACCAGGCGCTCGCGCTGCTCGGAGACGCGGGCCCGCGCGAGCGCGAGATTCTCGGCGCGATCCCCTACCAGCAGAACGAAGCGGTGCTCCACACCGACGTACGGCTGCTGCCGCGGCGCCGGCGGGCGTGGGCGAGCTGGAACTACCACCTGGTTTCAGCGCCCGTGGGTCGCGCGACGGTCACCTACCACATGAACCGTCTGCAGTCGCTGCGGGCAGAGCGCGAGTTCTGCGTGACGCTCAACCGTTCTGAGGCAATCGATCCAGCCAAGGTGATCCGGACGATCGGCTACGCGCATCCGGTGTACACGGCGGCCGGCGTCGCGGCGCAGAAGCGCTTCGAGGAGATCAACGGCCACCGGCGAACGCACTTCGCCGGCGCCTACTGGGGGTCGGGCTTTCACGAGGACGGCGTGCGCAGCGCGCTGCGTGTCGCCGAGCGCTTCGGCGGGCGGCTGTGACCCCGACGGCGAGTTGCATCTACGAGGGGACGATCCGCCACCGGCGGACCGCGCCGCGCCGCGAGTTCAGCCACCGGCTCACGCTGTTCTACCTCGACCTCGACGAACTGCCGTCGCTCCTCGGCGGCCGGCTGGTGGATGCGCGGCCTGGGCTCCTGCGGTTCCGCCGCCGCGACTACCTGGGACCCGACGCCCTCGATCTCGACTGCGCCGTCCGTAACACGGTGGAGGACGCCACGGGGCAAAGACCGCAAGGCCCGATCCGGCTTCTCACCCAGCTCCGCTCGTTCGGGCACTGCTTCAACCCGGTCAGCTTCTACTACTGCCTCGATCCGTCGGGCGAGCGGCTCGAGGCGGTCGTCGCCGAGGTCACGAACACACCGTGGGGCGAGCGGCACGCGTACGTCCTGGATGGTGGTAAGGCCGACTTCGACAAGGCCCTCCACGTGTCGCCGTTCATGGGGATGGATCATCGGTACACCGCCCGCGCCGGCAGGCCGGGCGACCGCCTGGCCGTCCACATCGAGAGCCGCCGGCACGGCGAGGTCGCGTTCGACGCCACGCTCGCGCTGCGCCGCCACCCGCTCACGCGGCGCTCGGCGGCGCGGCTCGCGCTCCGCCACCCGCTCGCGAACGTACGCGTGCTCGCGTTGATCTACGGTCACGCGCTCGGCCTCAAGCTTGCCGGCGCTCCCCTGCACCGGCGTCCGGAAGCGGGCACGGCGTGATCGACGCGGTCGCGCGATGGCTGGTCTCGTTGTTGCTCGGGCGTATCCGGACCGGGACGCTGACGGTGATCGAAGCCGGCGAGCGCCGCGTGTACGGCTCGGGTCCGCCCGCGGCCACGATCCACGTGCGCTCGACGGCGATGTGGCGGATGGCGCTCCGCGGGAGCCGCGGCCTCGCCGACGCCTACGCCGATGGCCTGTGGGACTCGCCGGACCTCGCCGCACTCGTCCGCCTGGCCGCGCGTAACGCGGCCGGCCTCGATCGCCTGCGCGCGCTGGTCGCTCCCGTACGGGTCCCGGCCCAGCGCGCCCGCGCGTACCTACGACGCAGCACGCGCGATCGGCGCCGGCGCGACATCGCCGCCCACTACGACCTTGGCAACGAGCTGTTCTCGCGGATGCTCGACCAGACGATGAGCTACTCGTGCGCGGTGTTCGCCGACGGCACGACGACGCTCGAGGACGCCCAGGTGACCAAGCTCGAGCTGATCTGCGCCAGGCTCGACCTCGGCCCGACCGACCACCTGCTCGAGATCGGGACGGGGTGGGGAGCCCTGGCCGTCCACGCCGCCGCGACGCGCGGTTGCCGGGTCACGACGACCACGATTTCGCGCGAGCAGCACGACCACGCGGTCGCCGCGGTCCGCCGGGCCGGCCTGCAGGATCGGGTCACGGTGCTCCTCAGCGACTACCGCGACCTGACCGGACGCTACGACAAGCTCGTCTCGATCGAGATGATTGAGGCCGTCGGCTGGCGCCACATCGGCGCGTTCTTCGCGAAGTGCTCGGAACTCCTCGCGGACGACGGCGCGATGCTGCTCCAGGCGATCACGATCGACGACCGCGCCTACGAGATCGAGAAGGCGTCGAGGTCGTTCATCAACACCCACATCTTCCCGGGCGGCTGTCTGCCGTCGCTCGAGGTGATCGCCCGCAACGTCGCTCGCCGCACCGACATGCAGACGGTCGGGCTCGACGATCTGACCCCGCACTACGTCGAGACACTCCGGCGCTGGGAGCAGAACTTCGCCGCGAACGCCGACGCGCTCGCCGAACTCGGATATGACGAGCGCTTTCGGCGGCTATGGACGCTGTACCTCAAGTACTGCGAGGCCGGCTTTGCCGAGCGGCGCATCTGCGACATCCAGCTCACGCTCGCCAAGCCGCGCCACCGTCCGGCCGGCTTGTGTAGATTTGCCTCGGGCGGTTTCACCGAGGAACGAACTACGGGGCAGGAGGGGCGGAAGATATGGCCAAGCGAGGCTTCCGGCCGGAGGACGGCCTCCGGCTGAAGACGGCAACCGATCCGCACCTGTCTCCGGACGGTCGGCGGACCGCGTTTGTAGTCACCGACACGGACGTGGAGCGTGATCGTCCGCGCGCGTCGGTGTGGGTGGCGCCGCTCGACGGCTCCGCGCCGGCGCGCCGGTTCACCGAGGGGCCCGCGGACAAGAGCCCGCGCTGGTCCCCTGACCGCCGCTGGCTCGCGTACATCTCGGCCGGGGGTGAGGGCTCCGATCCCGCGCACGTGCGCCTGGCGCCGCTCGATGGGGGCGTGCCGGCACGGCTCGGCGACCTCCCAGGCCCGGTCGGCCAGCTCGCGTGGGCGCCTGACTCGACGCGGATCGTCGTCGTGTGTCGCGTCGGGGTGCCGGACCGGGCCAAGGCGAGCGCCGCTGATCGCAACGCGCCGCGCGTCGTGCGAGGGCTCGCGGCGCGCCTCGACGGGGTCGGCTGGCAGGACGGCCGCCGGCATCTGTTCGTCGTGGACGTCCCAAGCGGATCGATCAGGCAACTCACCCGCGGCGATTACGACCATGACGACCCCGCGTTCTCCCCGGACGGCGCCACGATCGTGTTCGCGTCGGACCGCACCGCGCGTCGCGACGATCGTCAATTCCGCAGCGACGCGTGGGTGCTGCCCACCGCCGGGGGCCGGCCGCGACGGCTCACGAACGGAAAGGGCCGCGTCTCCTTCCCGGTCTTCTCTCCGGATGGGAAGACGATCGCCTTCGCCGGCCAGATCGACGACAGCTGGAACACCGACAACCACGTGTTCGTCGTTCCCGCGGACGGCGGCGGCGCACCCCAGATGCTCGCGCCCGACCTCGATCGACCAGTAGTTCTGTTCCCGGGTCTGCCCGCCCCGATCTGCTGGACGAGCGACCGCGAGCTGCTGACGCTGGTGGCCGACCACGGCGCCGTCAAGGTGCATCGAGCGCGCGTCGGCGAGCCGCGGAGCCGCGAGGTCGTCGGCGGCGATCTGGTCATCGACGGTCTCGCCGCTCGGCCCGGCCGGCGCGAGGTGGCGTTCACGGGCTCGTGGCCCGACCGGCCCAGCGAGGTGTACGCGACCACCATCACGGGTGCCGAGCCGGCTCCGCTGACCGACCTCAACGCGGACCTCATCACCGAGGTCGAGTTCGCGGGAGTCAAGCGGGCGACGGTCGCGCGCCCCGACGGCACCGAGGTCGAGTACTACTCGCTGCTGCCCCCGGGCCGCGCGCCCGAGCGGCTTCCTCTCCACGTCGACATCCACGGCGGCCCGCACGCCTCCTGGCCGTCCGGTCGATGGCTGCCGCTCCACCAGGCGTTGGCCGCCGCCGGCTACGTGGTGGTCCTGCCCAACCCTCGTGGCAGCACGAGCTACGGCCAATCGTTCACGAGCGCGTGCACCGGGGATTGGGGAGGGGCCGACGCCGACGACATCGTCGCCTGTTGCGACGACCTGATCGAGCACGGCCTAGTCGACGGTGCGCGCATGTTCGTGAGCGGCGGCTCGTACGGCGGGTTCATGGCGAGCTGGCTGGTCGGCCGAACCGATCGGTTCCGTGCCGCGACCGCAACTGCCGCCGTGATCGATCAGACGAGCATGGCGCTCACGACCGAGATACCTGAGTTCGACGTGTTCAACATGGGCGGTCTGCCCTGGTCGCGCCGGCACGAATACGAGCTGCGCTCGCCGCTCACGTACCTGCCCAACGTCACGGCGCCGGTGCTTGTCGTCCACTGGGAGGGCGACCTCCGCGTGCCGATCGGCCAGGGCGAGGAGCTGTACAGCGGCCTGCGCCTGCTCGGCAAGAAGACCGAGTTCGTCCGATATCCAGGCGGCTTCCACATCCAGCGCACGCCGTCGCAAGCCGTCGATTACACCGAGCGGATCCTCGCCTGGAACCGCGAGCACGACGCCCGCCGGCGCGCGAAAAGACGGGCGGGCTCCGACAGCGCGCTTTAGACTCGCACCGTGAGCGGAGCGGAGCGACTGAACGCGAGCACGCTGCTCGATCACAATCTGGACGCGGGGCGCGCGAACAAGAGCGCGCTGCTGACCGCCGACGGCTCGGTCACCTACGGCGAGCTGGCCTCGTTGACTGGTGCGGTCGCCTCCTACCTGATCGACCTCGGCGTGGAGCGCGAGCAGCGGGTGCTGATGATCCTCGACGACTCGCCGGCGTTCCCCGCGACGTTCCTCGGCGCGATGCGGATCGGCGCGGTCCCGGTGCCGGTCAACCCGATGGACCGGGTCGACAACTACGTCTACTACCTCGACGACAGCTACGCGAGCGTGCTCGTGGTCGAGGCGTCGCTGCTGCCGGCGCTCGAGTCCGAGCTCGAGTCGCGGGTCGGACTGCACGTGCTCGTCGTCGACGGCGACCCGGGTCCGCACGCGAGCTTCGACGTCGTCGCCCGCCAGCGCGGCCGCTCCGGTGAGCTCCCGCCGCCGACCGACACCCACCGCGAGGACATGGCGTTCTGGCTCTACAGCTCCGGCTCGACCGGGCGGCCGAAGGGCGTGGTCCACGCTCACGGCGACATCGAGGTCACGGTCGATCAGTACGCCCGCAACATCCTTGAGATCTCCGCCGAGGACGTGTGTTATTCGACGACCAAGCTGTTCCACGCCTACGGCCTGGGGAACGGGTTGACGTTCCCGCTGTCGGTCGGCGCGTGCGCCGGGCTGATGAAGGGCCGCTCGGTACCGGACAGGATCTTCGAGGCGGTCACGCGCTACCGGCCGACGCTGTTCTTCTCGGTGCCGGCGCTGTACGCGGCGATGGTCAAGGCCCCGGGCGCGGGCGAGGTCGACTTCTCGTCCGTGCGCGCCTGCGTATCGGCGGCCGAGGCGCTGCCGGCCGCGGTGCTCGCGCGCTGGCGGGCGCTCGCCGGCGTCCCGATTCTCGACGGGATCGGCTCGACCGAGATGCTCCACATCTACTGCTCGAACACGCTCGACGATCTGGCCCCCGGAACATCAGGGCGGCCCGTGCCCGGATACGAGTTGCGGGTCGTGAACGAGCGCGGGCTCGACGTCCCCGCCGGCGAGGCGGGCGACCTGATGGTTCGCGGCGATAGCTGCGCCGCGTTCTACTGGCACCAGCGCGACAAGACTCGTCACTGCATGCGCGGCGAGTGGTTCCACACGGGCGACCGCTACATCGTCGACGCCGACGGCCACTACGTGTACCAAGGTCGCTCCGACGACATGATCAAGGTCGGCGGTCTATGGGTCTCGCCCGCGGACGTCGAGGGTTGCCTCGTGAAACATCCCGCCGTCTCCGAGGCGGCGGTGATCGGCGTCCATGTCGATGACCTGAGCCGGATCAAGGCATTCGTGATTTGTGCGACTGCCCCGGATGAGCCGGATGCGCTCGCCGACGAGTTGCGCGCGTGGTGCAAGGAGACACTCCGCCGCTACGAGTACCCGCACGTGGTCGAGTTCGTCGAGGACCTGCCGCGGACGCCGACCGGCAAGGTTCAGCGCTACAAGCTGCGCGAAGCCGAGCAGGTCCGCGACACGCTGGCGGGTGCCCGGGCAATCACATAATGTATTCATGCGCGTATGACCCGTCCCCGTATCCTCGTCACCTGCTGGCGCCGGCCGCTTCCCACCTACCTCGGCGAGCGCACGATTCTCGACACGCTTGACCCGGCGTACGCCGCGCAGGTGTTCGACGCCGGCGGTCTGCCGCTGGTGGTGTCCCGCCCTCCGGGTGACGCGCTCGATGACCTCCTATCGATGGCCGACGGGCTGGTCCTCACCGGCGGTGGCGACGTCGATCCTGCGTCGTACGGCGCGGAGCTCGAGAACGCCGACGATCCGGACGCCGGCGCCGACGACTGGGAGATCGCGCTGATCGCCGGCGCGCGCGAACGTGCGTTGCCGACGCTCGCGATCTGCCGCGGCGCACAGCTGCTCGCGGTCGCGCACGGCGGACGGCTGGCCCAGCGGCTGTCGGCCGGCGAAGGCCATCGTTCGCTGGATGGCCTCGCTCCCGAGGAGATCCTGGCGGCGCGGCACGACGTCGAGCTGGCGGCCGGGTCGCGCGTCCAGCGCGCGCTCGGCGGCTCGGAGCGGATTGCGGTCAACACGATCCACCACCACGAGATCGCGGACGCCGGCGAGCTCGAGGTGACAGGGACCGCCCCGGGCGGGGTGATCGAGGCCGTCGAGCCGCGGTCCGAGTGGCCGTGCGTCGGGGTTCAGTGGCATCCCGAGAAGATGCATGAGCCCGAGCAGGCGGGGTTGTTCACGCAGCTCGTGGGCGCTTGTCGCGACCGCGCCAAGGCGGCGGTCGCGTGACGCTCCGCGGCTACACCGCGCCGCTCTCGCCGGACGGGCGCGCGGGTATCGTGCCGCCGCCGCCGTGGCACTACTCATGCGACTTCCTGATCGCCGAGTACCGCACCGATCCCGACGCGGTCGCCGCGCTGCTCCCATCCGAGCTCGAGCCCGCCGAGGACCCGGGCGCGGTGGCCGCGATCTTCGGCGACTGGCAGTCGTGCTCGCTTGACCTCCACGAGCTCGAGGACCCAATCCAGGCCCAGTACCACGAGTTCTACCTAGTGGTGGGTGCGCGCTTCAACGGTCAGCCGGTGACGCGCTGCGTGTACGTCTGGGTCGACAAGGACTTCGCGATGTACCGGGGCTGGATACAGGGATTCCCCAAGAAGCTCGGCTCGATCCACATGACGCGCCTGTTCGCGGCGGGGAAGGCGACGCCGCGACTCGAGGCCGGCGCGCGCTTCGGCGCCACCTGCGCCGCGAACGACCGCCAGGTCGCGCGCATGGTGGTAACGCTCGAGCACGTGAGCAAGACCGGGCCGACGGTCAACGACCCGCCGATGTACAACACGCGACACTTCCCGGCCGCCGCCGGCGACCGGCCCGAGGTGTTCGAGCTGGTCCGCGCTGGCGGCTACGACCGCGACGCCACCGAGATCTGGGAGGGGAGCGCGGAACTCCGCCTGTACGACGACACGCTCGAGGACCTCCAGGCGCTCGCCCCTGGCGAGATGCTCCGCGGCTACCGCTTCTCGTTCGGATACACCGTCGGCGGGGTCGAGGTCGTCGCCCAGCACCAACAGGAGGCGTTGATCACATGAAACGGGTTCGGATAGAGCATGATGGCCGCGCAATCGACGCCACGCTCGATGGCGACACGGTCACGGCCGACGGAACTGAAATAAAAATCAATCAAATCAAGCGCTGGCTCCCACCGGTGACGCCGGGCAAGATCCTCGCCACCCACCTGACCTACCGCTCGCGCGCGGAGGAGTACAAGATGGCGCGCATGCCGAGCGAGCCCTCGTACTTCATGAAGCCGCCGTCGTCGCTGTCGGGACATCTCGCTCCCGTCGTGCGGCCGGCCGGGTGCCGGTTTTTGAACTACGAGGGTGAGGTCGCGGTCGTCATCGGGCGACGGTGCCACCGGGTCGAAGTGGACGAGGCGCTCGAGTACGTCGGCGGTTACACGGTCGCCAACGACTGGGGCGTCCACGACTTCCGGCACGCCGACCGCGGCTCGATGCTCCGGGTCAAGGGCCAGGATGGGTTCTGCCCGCTCGGTCCGGTGATGGTCGACGCGGGCGACGTCGACCCCGACGATCTGACGTTGCGGACGTTCGTCAACGGCGAGCAGGTTCAGCAGGGCCACACGGGTTCCGACCTGATGTTCTCGTTCGCCTACCAGATCGCCGACCTGGCCCGGCTGATCACGCTCGAGCCCGGCGACGTGCTGCTCACCGGTACGCCGGCGCATTCGCGCCCAGTCGAGCCCGGCGACGCCGTAGCGGTCGAGATCGAGGGGATCGGGCGGCTCGAGAACACGGTGGTCCAGTCTGAGGAGGCGCTCCCGGAAGTCGGCGAGCAGCCCGCGGTGACCGCGCAGACGTTGCACGTCGCACTGACGATGCCTGAAGATGAAGCCGAACGAAACGTGGGGGTGACGTCATGACTGTTCCGCAGGTTCTGCATCCGTTCGCGGCCCCGGCCAAGCCCGCCGAGGAGTTCCTCGAGATCGTGCGCGGCGAGGGCTGCCGCGTCTGGGACGTGTACGGCAAGGAGTATCTCGACGGGACCGCGTCGCTGTGGTACTGCGCCGCCGGTCACGGCCGGCGCGAGATCGCCGATGCGGTGGCCGCGCAGATGGCCAAGCTCGAGGCCTTCCACACGTTCGCCCGGTTCACGAACGCCGCGGAGGACGAGCTGGCAGGGCTGCTGCTCGAACTCGAGCCGATCCCCGACGCCCGCGTGTTCCTCACGTGCGGCGGCTCAGAGGCGATCGACTCCGCGCTGAAGCTCGCGCGCGCCGGTCACAAGGCCGCCGGCGACGGCGGCCGGACGGTCGTGCTCAGCCGCCACTACGCCTACCACGGAGTGATGCTCGGAGGCACGTCGGCGGGCGGGCTGCCAGCGAACCGCGATCCGTTCGGGACGCTGCTGCCCGACTTCTTCCAGGTCGATCGCGACAGCGTGGACGCGATGCGCGACGCGGTTGCCTACCACGGGCCGGAGCGGGTCGCGGCGATCGTCGTCGAACCGGTGATCGGCGCCGGCGGCGTGTTCCCGCCGCCCGACGGCTATCTGGCGGGCCTGCGCGAGGTGTGCGACGAGAGTGGTGCGCTGCTGATCTTCGACGAGGTGATCACCGGATTCGGCCGGCTCGGCTCGTGGTTCGGTTCTCATCATTACGACGTCACGCCCGACATGATCACGTTCGCGAAGGCGATCACGAGCGGCTACCTCCCGCTCGGCGGGGTGATCGTCGGGCAGAAGATGCGCGGCTGGCTCGAGGCCGACCCCGGCTACATGCTCACCCACGGCGGGACCTACGGCGGGCATCCGACGTGCTGCGCCGCCGGCATCGCCAACCTTCAGTTGATGCGTGCGGAGGACCTGCCGGCTCGGGCCGCGGCGGCGGGCGCGCGCCTGCGGGCCGGGCTCGACGAGCTGTCTCCTCACGTCGGCGTCGTCGATGTCCGGGGCGAGGGGCTGATGCAGGCGGTCGGACTCGATGCGTCGATCGCCGCGGGCGCGTTCAGCGAGGCGCTGCTCGCGCGCGGCGTGATCGGGCGCGCTCTTCCGTACGCCAACTCGCTCGCGTTCTCGCCGCCGCTCATCATCTCCGACGAGGAGGTCGATGAGCTGGTCACGGCCACCGCGGCGGTCCTGGATGAGCTGGCCTGAACCCGCAGCCGCGCCCGACCGCCTGAACATCGCGAGCGTCGTCGACCAGGTCTACGCGGCGATCCGCGAGCGGATCACGACCGGGTCGCTCCCGCGTGGGGCGCGGGTGCATCAGGAAGACCTCGCCGAGGAACTCGGCGTGTCGCGCACGCCGGTGCGCGAGGCCCTTCGCCGGCTCGCCGCCGAGGGTCTGGTGGAGATGCGGACCAACCGGGGCGCCCGCGTCGCCGACGTCGACCAGGCCGGGATGCGGGGTTCGTACGAGGCGCGGGCCGTGATCGAGCCGGGCGCGGCCCGGCTGGCGGCGGGGCGGCGGCTGGAGGAGCCGCTCGCGCGTATGCGCGCTGCGGTGGCGGCGCAGCGGCGCTCGCTGCGCAACGTGCAGCGCAGCTTCGAGGCCAACCGCGAATTTCACCTGGCGCTGGCGGCAGCGTCCGGCAACGAGTTTCTGTCGCAGTTCGCCGAGCGCTTGTGGGTGGCTCGCATCGGCGAGACGATCTACGAGCGCCAGGTCCAGACTCAGGAGCGGATGCTGCTGGACGTGCGAGAGCACGAGCAGATCCTCGAGGCGATCGAGGCAGGCGACGGCCGGCGCGCCGAGTCGCTTACGCGCCGGCACCTGGCCGACGCGATGAAGCGCTCACTCGACATCCTGGGGGAGTGAGCGGCCGTGGCGATCCCGGTCGCGTCGTCGGGGCGAACGCACCGGACGTGGCATGCGCTCAGCGACGTCAAGGGTCATCTGCGCAAGTCCGCGCTGAAGTTGCTCGGCTATCTGGTCGTCGCGTATCTCATTCTGAGGCTGATCCCGACCCTGAACGAAGCGCTCCACAGCCTCAAACAGGTTTCGTGGGCGTGGATCGCCGGGGCGATCGTGCTCGAGTTCCTGTCGGAGACCGGCTTCGTCATTGCCTGGAGGAGGATCGTCGACCCGGACAGGGTGCTCGAAGCCGACGGGCGCGGCTGGCGCATGGATCAGCGCGTAGCCTGGGCGCAGCTCGGCGGAGGACTGGTGGTGCCGGGCGGATCGCTCGGCGGGATGGGCGTCGGAGGGTGGATCCTTCACCGCTTCGGAATGCCGACGAATGTCATCGCCGAGCGCCAGTTCAACCTCAGCTTTCTGAACACCACGATCGACGCGTTCGCTCTGGTCATCTTCGGCGTGCTGATGGCGGTCGGCATCCTGCCCGGCGAGGACAACCTGCTGCTGACGCTGTTGCCCGCGGCGCTGGCGGCGGGTGGGATCGTGCTCGCGCTGGCGATTGCCGGTCGCGTCCGCGGCCGCGCCGATCAGGGGCAGGTCAAGCACGCGAAGCTCTCTCGCGCGATCGGCACCCTCGCTAACGCGGCTAACGACACCAAGCGGTTGGTGACCGACCGCGCCCACCTGGTGACTGTGCTGGGAGCGGTCGCGTACCTCGCGTTTGATCTGCTGATCCTGTTCCTCGCCCTGCACGCGGTCCATGCCCAGCCGGCCCCCGCGTTCGCGATCGTCCTCATGGCGTACATCATCGGCGCGCTCGGAGGGTCGATTCCGCTCCCCGCGAGCGTGGGCACGATCGGCGGGATCGCCGGCATGCTGATTGTCTACGGCGTCCACCACAACCCCGCGGTGGCCGCGGTCCTGCTGCATCAGGCGATCGGCCTGCTCGTTCCGCTGGTCGGCGGGGCGATCGCCTACGTCGTCATTCGCCGGACGCTCGGGCCGGTGCCGATCAGCGGGCGCGCCGAATCGAGCTGACCGCCCCAGGGACTCAGTGCTCGTTGCGGACCGGGTTCGAGAGCGTGCCCACGCCCTCGACGTAAATCTCGACCGTGTCGCCCTCGCGCAGGTATCGCTTGGGCGAGCGCCCGTCGCCGACGCCGCTCGGCGTGCCCGTGGCGATCACGTCGCCAGGCTCGAGCGTCACGCCGGCCGATATGTACTCGATCAGCTCGACCACCGAGAAAATCAGGTCGTGCGTGTTGGCGTCCTGCATGACCTCGCCGGAGACCGTCGTGCGCAGGTCGAGGTCGGCGAGATCGACGCCTTCGGCCGATGCGATGCACGGCCCGAGCGGTGAGAACGTGTCGAAGCTCTTGCCGAGCGTGAACTGGCGAAGTGGCGTCTCGAGCTGCGCGCGCCGGCCGGACACGTCGTTGATCGCGGCGATGCCGCCGACCGCGGCCCGCGCCTCGTCCGGGTCGGCCCGGTAGACGCCCTGCCCGATCACCACCGCGACCTCGCCCTCGTAATCGGGGCGGGTCTCCTCCCGCGGGATCACGATCTCGGCCCCGTGCCCGACCAGCGACGAGGAGAACTTCGCGAAGACCACCGGAACGCTCGGGATGTCGAGGTGCGATTCCTCGGCGTGCGAGCGGTAGTTGAGCCCGATCCCGATGAGCTTGTTCGGCACGACGGGGTGGAGCAGCTTGACGTCGCCGACACTATGAGTCGGGCCTTCCGCGTTTTGCAGCGCATCCCAGGCGAGAGTCGTCGGAACGAACCCCTGGGGGCCGGCGGCGCCGGCATCGGTGATCGTCCCGTCGTCGCCCAGCGCCCCGATCCGGGTCTCGCCCTCCGGGTTCACGAACCGCACAGCCTTCACTGATCGGCCTCCTGTTCCTCGCGGAGCACTTTGATCGCGTTCACCGCACGCGGAATGCCAGCGTACGGGGTCGTCTGAAGGATCGTCTCCTCGATCTCGGTCCACGGGACGTCGATCGCGCGGAGCGCCCGGATGTGCGCCCGCACCTGCGGATCGCTCGAGCCGAGCGCGGTCAGCACCGCGACGATGATCAGCTCGCGCTCGCGCGCCGGCAGGCCCGGGCGGGTGTGGACGTCGCCGAACGCCCAGTCGACGATCCAGTCCCCGAGCACTCCCATCCGGGCCAGGAACTGCTCGCCGCCGGGTTCGTCGTCCAGCTCGGCAAGGCGCTTCAGGGCGCGAGCGCGACGCTCGCTTTCGTTATCTTGACCGGGTGCCAAAGCGCGGATACTGTATACAAAATTGCTGCGCCGAATCCACCATGTCTGCCTCCGCACCGGCGATCTCGCCACGGCCACGCAGCGCTGGTCGATCCAGTTCGGCCTGACCATTCGCGAGCTGACTCCCGAGCGCGCGCGACTGGCCTGCGCGTATGAACCCTACTCGCTCGAGCTGGTGCGTTCGGACACGCCCGGAGCCGACCACGCCGGGTTCGAGCTCGCGCGCGGGGTGTCGCTCGACGACGCCGCCAGTCGGTTGGACGGGCGTGGCGTGGCTTACGAGCGGGACTCGTCGGCGCTGCGGCTTCGCGACCCGGACGGGTTTGGGATCGAGCTCGTACCCTACGCGCCGCCCGACGATCCGCGGCCGGCGATTGCGCGCTCGTCCACGACGCTCGGCGGCTTTCATCCGCGCAAGCTCGGTCACATCAACTCGCTCACGGGTGACCTCGCCGGCCTGACCGAGTTCTACTGCGACGCGCTCGGGATGCGGGTCACCGACTGGCTCGGCGACGAGGGCGCGTGGCTGCACCTCGGCGCGGATCACCACACGGTCGCGCTCGTCGGCAAGGGCTACTACCACTTCCACCATCTCGCGTTCGAACTGACCGACTGGGGCGAGTTCCGGGTTGCGCTCGACCATCTCGCCCAGCATGGGCGATGGCTCGCGTGGGGGCCGGTGCGCCACGCGCTCGGACAGAACCTGGCCGCGTATGTGAGGATCCCCGAGGAGGAGTGCATGGTCGAGCTCTACAGCGACATGGAGCAGCTGACTGCCGAGCACGAGCCGCGTGCGTGGCCTGACGACGCTCACTCATCGAACACGTGGGGCATCCTCCCGCCGCGGTCGTACTTCCGGTTCGACGCGGCGGCCGTCGACTGGGAACGTCAGGGGCTCGAGGCTCTGGGACACGCACTACCGGCGGCCGACTGATGGCTCTGGCTTCGGTTGGACAGGCGACCGGGGCCCGCACGGGCAAGCAGTACCTCGACGGGCTGCGCCAGGGCGGGCGCGAGATCTGGCTCCGCGGCGAGCGCATCAGCCACCCGCTCGACCATCCCGAGCTGCGCGACGCCGCGCTGTCGCTGGCGCGCGTGTTCGATCTTCAGCACGAGCACTCTTCCGAGATGCTGGTGCCGTCGCCTTTGCTCGAAGCGGGGCGGCTGGTCAACGTGACCCATGTGATTCCGCGGACGTCTGAGGACCTCGTTCGGCGCCGGCGGGCGTTCGAGCTGGTGGCTGCGCTGTCGGGCGGGGTGATGGGGCGGACCCCCGATTACCTGAACGTGACGTTCGCGTGCTTCGCCGGTCGGTCTGAGGTGTGGGCACGTCGCTGGAACCAGGCCGGCGCGGCCAACCTCGTCGCGTATCAGGAGTTCATGCGCGACCACGACCTGTCGACGACCCACGCGCTGATGAACCCGCAGGTCGACCGCACCAAGCCGGAGGCCGACCAGGCGATGGGGCAGGTCTCGCTCCACAAGCTCGCCGACGCCGCGGACGGCATCGTCGTGCGGGGAGCGAGGATGCTCGCCACGCTGGCGCCGTTCGCCGACGAGCTGCTCGTCTACCCGGGGTCGGACATTCGGCCCCAGGACGGCCGCTACGCGCTGTCGTTCGCGATCCCGATCGCGACGCCGGGCCTGAAGTTCATCTGCCGTGACAGCTACTCCAAGCAGCGGGACGTGCACGACTATCCGCTGTCGGCGCGGTTCGACGAGATGGACGCGGTCGTGATCTTCGACGACGTCGAGATCCCGCGCGAGCGCATCTTCCTCGACGGCGACACCGTCGGCTACAGCGAGGTGATCACGGATACGGGCTGGCGCAGCCACATCATGCATCAGGCGTTCACGCGGGCTTGGGTCAAGCTGTCCTTCGCGCTTGGACTGGGGCACCTGATCGCGACGACGACGGGGGTCGCGCGGTTCGATCACATCCAGGAGAAGCTCGGGCAGATCTGGTCGATGAGCGAGCTTGCAAGGTCGGCGATCGTCGCCGCCGAGGCCGGCGCCGCGCTGGATGCGGGCGGGGTGATGACTCCGGACGAGCGGCCGTTCGTCGCGTTACGCGCCGAGATGCCGAAGTGGCTGCCGCGCGTCAACGAGTTGCTCCAGCTGATCGGGGGCGGCGGGTTCATGGCGACCCCGTCGCGGGCCGACATCGATGGGCCGCTTCACGACGACATCGAGAAGTACTTCCAGGCCGCCGGCGCTGACGCCGAGCGGCGGATTCGGCTGTTCCGGTTGGCGTGGGACTTCCTGGGTTCGGAGCTGGGCGGCCGGGGCGAGCTGTACGAGCGCTTCTATTTGAGTGATTCGTGGCGGATGACCGCGCTCGCCTACAACATCGCCGACAAGTCGTTCCCCGAGTCGCTGGTCGAGCAGTTCCTACGGGACTGACTTTGACGCCGACCGCGCTGATCATCGGGGGCGGGACGGGGATCGGCGCGGCGGTGGCTTCGCGCATGGCCGGCGAGGGTTATTCCGTGTGCGTGAGCGGCCGGCGTCGTGGGCCGATTGAGGAGGTCGCCTCTGCGGTCTCCGGTCTTGCCGTCAGCGCCGACGCCTCCACTCCCTCGGGTGCGGAGCGGGCGGTTGAAGCGTGCGTCGAGCGGTTTGGCGGGCTCGACGCGCTCGTGATCAGCGCCGGCGCCGGGGCGGGGGCGATGGTCGCCGAGCAGACGCTCGAGCGCTGGAACCTTGTGATCGCCACGAACCTGACCGCGCCCTTCCTGGTTTGCCGGGCCGCGCTCCCGCACCTGATCGAGGCCCGCGGGTCGATCGTGACGATCTCCTCGCTGGCGGGGCTTCGCGCCGACCCCGCGTCGGCGGCTTACTGCAGCTCGAAGGCCGGCCTCGTGATGCTCACCCAGTGCATCGCGCTCGACTACGGGCCGCGCGGGGTGCGCGCCAACACGGTGTGTCCGGGCTGGATCCGGACGGCGATGGCCGACGAGGAGATCGACGTGCTCGCGGAGCGGCGGGGCGTCTCCCGTGAGGAGGCGTACGCCGTGTCGTGTGCCCATGTGCCGACGCGGCGCCCGGGGAGCCCCGAGGAGGTGGCCGAGGCGGTCGCGTGGCTGGCTTCGCCGGCGGCCTCGTACGTCAACGGCGCGGTGCTCACGGTCGACGGTGGCGCCGCAATCGTCGACGCCGGTACGCTCGCGTTCGTGCCCAATGCCTAGTCCTCCGCGCCCGCCCCGCAGATCGAGAAGGCCGGTGCCCCCTGGTCGACGAGAGGAGATTGACATGGCCCAGGATCTCGGCGATCACCCCGCCGCGCCGCGGCCCCGTACGCGCAAGGAGCGCGACGCCGCGGCGCGTGCGCGGCTGGTCGACAGCCTGTCGGAGCTGGCCGACGTCGGCGTCCGCGCCGTGCGCCTCCAGTACGCCGACCTGCACGGCATCTGTCGCGGCAAGCTGATCCCGATCTCGGCCTTCCCGCACGTCGCCGAGGAGGGGATGGGGTTCGTCGAGGCGATCATGACCGTCGACCTGCGCCACAACGTGGTCGCGGGCTTCGAGCACGGCTTCCCCGACTTTCTCGCGCGGCCCGACCTGGACACGCTCGTGCCCCTGCCATGGGAGGAGGATGTCGTCGCCTGCCTGGTCGATCTCGAGGACCCGGTCACCCACGATGCCCATCCGCTCGACTGCCGGGGGGTTCTGAAACGGGTGCTGGCCCAGTTCTCCGAGTTCGGGGTATCGCCCGTGGTCGGGCCGGAGCTCGAGTTCTACCTGATGGAGCCGGACGCCTCGGATCCGCGCGGCTGGCGTCCGTATGCGGGACAGGACAGCGCGGTGTACACGGTCGGCGACATGGCCGACCCGAAGGGGACGCTTGCGAACATGCTCGACGCCGCGGTCGAGCTCGAGCTCGGCGCGATCGCCGCTGCCCACGAATACGGCCGCAGCCAGTTCGAGATCAACCTCCGCCACTCCGCCGCGCTCGACTCGTGCGACCGCGCGTTCCGCTTCCGGGCGATGGTCAAGGAGATGGCGGCGCTCGACGGGCTGCTCGCGACGTTCATGGGCAAGCCGTTCAACGACGACGAGGGATCTGGGTTCCATCTGCACGTGTCGCTGGTCGATTCTCATGGGTCGAACGCGGGCGAGGCTTCGGACGGCGCCCATGGTCTGACGCCGGTGATGGGTCACTTCATCGCCGGCGTGATGGAGCACGCGCCGGCGATGATGGTGTTCTTCAACCCGACCGTGAACGCCTATCGGCGGATCAGCGCCGAGGCGCTCGTCCCGACGCGTGTGTGCTGGGGCCACGACCACCGGATGACGCTCGTCCGCGTCCCCAAGGAGCGCGGGTCCTCGACCCGGCTCGAGCTACGCCTGGGCGACGGCACCGCGAATCCCTACCTCGCCTACGCGGCTGCTTTGGCCGCCGGGCTCGATGGGGTCAAGCGCGAGCTCGAGCTTCCCGAGCCCGTCGAGGGGATGATCTACGACCTGCCTGACGAGGCCCTCGGCGCCGCGCTCCCCACGACGTTCGCCGAGGCGCTCGACGCGCTCAAGGCGGATCAGGTGATGATCGACGCGCTCGGATCGCGGCTGGTCGACACGTTCGAGACGATCAAGATGGCCGAGCTCGAGCGCTTCCGGGCGTGGGTCACCGACTGGGAGTTCGCCGAGTACTCGAAGCTTCTGTAGCGGCGGGCGCTATCCGGCGGTCCCGGCCGAGGGCTCAGGGATCGGCTCGTCGAGCGCGGGCACGCCGTGGTGCTCGACAGCATGTCCGGCCGCCGCCTTCACCTGCGCCGGCCTCGTGAAGTGGAGGACCCCGTACCAGACCGCGGCGATCACGATGCACGCGATCGCGATGAACACGCCGCGATCGTTCGGGAACGTCGGGAACGGATCGAGCGCGCCCTTGAACGCGAGCAGCGGCGTCACCAGCCCGAACACGACCAGGATCACCTTCCACCACAGCCCGCCCTCGGTGTGGCGGTCGCGCCACAGCAGCCTGAGGGCGAAGAAGGCCAGGAAGATGTAGATCAACTCGACCAGGTAGCTGCCGGCGCCGGTGGTGATGTTGAACGCCTCGATCGGGTTGGGCAGCTTGACTGGGACGCCGTAGTTGGTGACCCCCGCCCAGATCAGGAGCAGGATGCTCCAGACCGCGATCGCGACGTTGCCGACGACCGGCGTGTCGTAGCGCGACGTCCTCGCGGCGGCTTTCGGCAGGAGCCCGTCGCGGCCGAACGCGAAGATGATCCGGGACGCGGTGACCATGATCGCGATGCTCAGCGACAGCGCGTCGAGGATGATCACGAGGTCGATCACGAAGCTCAGCCAGTTGCCGACGTAGACGGTGGCGAGCGTGCCCAGCGGACTCGGGGACGCGAACCAGGCGCCCTTCTCGAGCGCAACCTTGCCGAACCCGATCGTCGCCGCGTAGCAGACGAAGATGTACAGCGCCGCGCTCAGCGCGACCGCGCCGACGACCGCGATCGGAATCGACCTGCGCGGATTCTCGGTCTCCTCGGCGATCGAGGCAGCCGCCTCGAACCCGATGAACAGCGTCACCGCGAACAGGATCCCGTTGAACACCGCGTTCCACGAGGTCTCGTTCGGGTTGAACACGGCGAGCGTATTGCCGCCGACGCCGCCCTTGGCGATGATCACGACCGACAGGAACAGCAACGGGATCGCCGAGATCGACGCGAGCAGCAGGACGCCGCGGATCGCGAGCCTGAACCCCGAGGTGATTGAGGGTGAACGCGATCGCGAGGCCGGCGGCGCCACCGACCCACCACGGGATCGAGGTGTGGAGGTGGCTCTGGAAGAAGCCCTGGACCAGGAACCCGAGGCCGATGTAGATGCCGCCGGCGCCGAGGAACAGCGTGCCGAGCAGGTACACGGCGCCCGAGAAGATCCCGAACGAGTTGTGGACCGCGTGCGAGAGGTACTCGAAGATCGCGCCGGCGCCGGCATACCGCCGCGCATAGATCGCGATCACGTACGCCAGGCCGATCGACCCGATCGAGCCGAGCACGATCGAAGCGGGGGTGGAGAACCCGGCCACGTTGGCGACTAGGCCGCTTACGAGCCCGACCGAGAAGATCGGGCCGATCGCCAGCGCCTGCCCGATCGCGTGCAGGGTTGTCAGGCGACTCTCACCTAGGTGCGGCTGGGTGGTGGTGGCGTCGCTGGTCGTGCCGGCGCCGGTGACCGGATGAGTTGCCATTGCCTCTCCTTACCCTCCGCGTCCCTATGGGGTGGTGGATCTCCGGGTCGGGGTGGTCGCTCTGAGTGCCAATCCCCGGTCCGAATTTCGGATACATTCGCAAGTGTCGCGTGCAGTGTCAAGAGGGCCGATTGGTCGGTTGCTTCCCCCGCGTCACCGTCCGACGTTTGCCACCCGCGCCACCGCAATCCCCACCTTCAATTGTGGATACATTACGCAGAACGGTGGTATCCTCCGGCCCACGATGGGCTCGGACCTCAAGTCGGTCGACCTGCTCGACTACGACCTGTTCGCCGACCATGAGCCGTGGGAGGTGTTCGAGCTCCTCCAGCGCGAGGCGCCCGTCTACCGCCACCCCGAGCCCGACGGTCGCGGCTTCTGGGCGCTCACCAGGTACGACGACGTGCTGGCGGTGCTCCGCGACACGAAGACGTTCTCTTCGGAGCTCGGCGGCGCCGCGACGATCGACGATCTACCCGAGGACGTGCTCGCCGCGCGCCGGAACTTCCTCGAGTTCGACCCGCCCAAGCACGGCCGCTACCGCCGGCTGATCTCGAGGCAGTTCACCCCGCCCGCGGTGGCGCGCTACGAGGAATGGCTGCGCGAACTGGTCCGCTACCGCCTTGACAACGTCTTGCCGCAACGCGAGTTCGATCTCGTGCACGAGCTCGCCGCGCCGATCCCGATCCGCGTCCTCGCGCACATCCTCGGCCTGCCCGAGGAGATCCTGCCCCACCTGATCGACCTCGGCGACCGGCTGCTCGTCGACACCGACCCCGAGTACGTCGGCGACCACGCGTTCGCCGGCGAGCGCGACGAGTACCGCTACAAGCCGTTCGGCTCCCCGTGGGCCGACGAGCTGTGCGCGATCGGCCGCGAGTACTACGCCGACCGGCGCGCCTGCCCCCGCGACGATGTGCTCAGCCTGATCGCCAACGGCGAGATCGAGGGGGAGCCGATGTCCGACCAGGACCTCGACAACACGTTCGCGCTCCTGATCGTCGCCGGCAACGAGACGACGCGGCAGGCGATCAGCCTCGGGACGCTCGCGCTCGCCGAGCATCCCGAGGAGTACGCGCGCCTGCGGGAGGATCGCTCGCTGATCGCCTCCGCGACCGAGGAGCTGCTTGCGGTTCTCCTCGCCGGTGTGGTTCTTCCGGCGGACCGCCACCCGCGACGTCACGGTGCGCGACGTCGAGATCGCCGCCGGCGAGAAGGTGATCGTGTGGTTCGCCGCGGGCAACCGCGACCCCGACCACTATCCCGACCCGCACCGCCTCGACATCGCCCGGAACCCGACCGACCACCTGACGTTCGGACGCGGCGGTCCCCACCAGTGCCTCGGCGCCCACCTCGCCCGGCTCGAGCTACACGTATATCTGGAGGAGTTTGTGTCTCGGGTCGCCTCGGTCGAGTTGGCCGGACCGCCGGTGCGCCAGCGGACGAACTTCACGAACGGGTTGAAGCGACTGCCCGTGCGTGTCGTTTTGGATTGATCGTGAGCGTGTCCGGGGGGTCGCCGCGGTTCGTTCTCGTGTTGAGCGAGAACTGGACGATGACCTCGCCGCGCGACCTGCGGGCGCTGGTGCGGATGGCGGTCGAGGCGGAGGACGCCGGGATCGATGGCGTGATGCTAAGCGAGCACATCGTGCTCGGGCCGTCGGCGGGTGCGGGTGGTCGGCCTTCGAACCCGAGGGATTACGCCGCGCCGGGCAATCAGGATCCGGATACGCCGTGGCCGGACTCGATCGTGTTGATGAGCGCGATCGCGGCGGTCACGACCCGGCTGCGGCTGATCGGCGCGGCGATCATCGCGCCACTCCGCCATCCGGTGCTGCTCGCGCACCAGCTTGCGACGCTCGACCTGCTGTGCGAAGGGCGACTCGTGGTCCAGCCGACGGTCAGCTGGCACCGCGAGGAGTACTCGGCGCTCGGGGTCCCGTTCGAGCGGCGGGGCGAGCTGCTCGACGAGCACCTGGCGGCGTGGCGGGTCTTGTGGGGCTTGAGTCCGGCGTCTTTCTCGGGACGGCATTACGAGTTCGCCGATGTGTACTTGGAGCCCAAGCCGTTCCGGGCGGACGGGCCGCGGTTGTGGTTCGGCGGGATGTCGGTCGGGCCGTGGATCGTGCGCCGGCTGGTCGAGTACGGGCACGGCTTCCATCCGTTCGGGCAGCCCGACGCATCGGAGTTGCGGTCGTTGGCCGATGCGTTGGCGGCGGCCGGGCGGGACTTTTCTGAGCTCGAGGTCGTCGGCGGGATCCGCGGCCGGTTCCCTTCCGCGGGCGAGGTCGCGGATCTGGACGAGGCGATGGAGGCGATCCCCGCGCAGCTCGACGCGGGCTACACGACGATCTGCTTCAAGCCCTCGCAGTACAGCGATTCAGTGGCAGACGTGGGGCGACTGTGCCGTCATTTGGTGCGGTCATTCGGAGGCTGAGAACAGCGCGGTTCGCTCGACGACGGTCTTGACGTCGGAGTAGAAGTCGAACGAGTGCTGGCCGCCCTCGCGGCCGATCCCAGAGGCGCGGGCGCCGCCGAACGGCGTCTCGAGGTCACGCACGTAGAAGCAGTTGACCCACACGGTGCCGGCGACGACGGCGGCGCTGACCCGGTCGGCGCGCTGCTCGTCGCCCGTGTAGACCGTGGCCGCGAGGCCGTAGTCGGTGTCGTTGGCTTTGGCGATCGCGTCCTGCTCGTCGTCGAACGTCTGGAGCGTGAGCACCGGGCCGAACACCTCGTGGTGGAGGATCTCGGCTTGTGCTGGGACGTCGGTGAAGAGCGTCGGGGGGTAATACAGGCCTTCGATCGGGCGGCCACCGAACTCGAGGTGGGCGCCCGCTTCGAACGCCCGCTCCACGTAGCCTGTGACGCGCTCGAGCGCGACCGGGTGGATCAGCGGGCCGTACGTCGTGTCCGGGTCGCGAGGGTCGCCGACGCGGATGCTGGCGACGTTCTCTTCGAACCTGGTCAAGAAGTCGCCGACGACGTCGCGGTGTACGAGCAGGCGCGTGCCGGCGAGGCATACCTGGCCGGAGTTGTCGTACTGGTAGGCCGCCGTTGCCGCGGCCGCGTCGAGGTCCGCGTCCTCGAACACGATGAACGGCGACTTGCCCCCGAGCTCGAACGACACCGGGGTCAGGTTCGCGGCGGCGTCGCGGTAGACGGTGTGCGCGGTGGCGGGCGAACCGGTGAACGCGACCCGATCGACGTCTTTGTGTCCGGTGAGCGGCGCGCCCGCGCCGGCGCCGGTACCGTGGACGACGTTGAGGACGCCGGGTGGGAGGCCGGCCTGATCGGCGAGATCGCCGAGCATCGAGCACGTGAGCGGCGCCCACTCGGGGGGCTTCAGCACGACGGTGTCGCCGGCGGCGAGCGCGGGCCCGACGCGCCACGTCGCGAGCATGAACGGGGCGTTCCAGGGCGTTGAGACCGCGGCGACGCCGGCCGGGTCGTAGCGGACACGGTTGCGCTCTCCGCCGTGGAGCGTGCGGCTGTCATTTGAGATGCGGTCGCGGGCAAAGTCGGCGAAGAAGCGGATGTTGTTGGCCGCGCGCGGGAGCACGCGGAGGCTCATCGCTTCGAATAGCGAGCCGTTGTCGGCGGTCTCCACCTTGGCCAGGTCAGGGACGGCTTGGTCGATTGCGTCGGCAAGTCGGGTCAGGTGGGCGTGCCTTTTTTCGGGTCCCAGGCTGGCCCATTCCGGGAAGGCTCTTCGGGCGGCGTGCACCGCTGAGTCGACCTCGGCCTGACCGCCGTTGGCGATCTCGGCGAGCTTCCAGTTGTCCCAGTCGATCGGGCTTCGCACCTCGAACGTCGTCTCGCTGCTGACGCGGCGGCCGTCGATGTAGTGGTCGACGGGGACGGTTACGCCCTCGACCTCGACCGTGTTCGTCATGCGCTCGGTGCTGACGCCGCGACGTCGGAGACCACCGTCAGGATCGCGCGCACGTCATCGTCGGTGGTCCGGTAGTTGACGAAGCAGGCGCGCAGGGCCGTGGCGCCGTCGACCTCGGCCGGCGCGAGCAGGATGCGGCCGTCGGCGGCGACCGCGCGGGCCAAAGCTGCGTTGTGCTCGTCGGGGTCTGTGCCGGCGGGGGGCAGGTGGCGGAAGCAGACGGCTGACAGCTGCGGCTCGACCAGCAACTCGAAGCGTGGGTCGTCCTTGATCAGGGACGCGAGCAGGCTCGCCTGCTTGAGGTTCCGCTCGATCGCGCCGCGGATCGCATCGGCGCCGTGCACCGTGAACGCGAGCCACAGCTTCAGCCCGCGAAGGGGACGCGAGTACTCGAGCGAGCGGTCGACCGCGTGGAGTTGCTCGCCGTGTGGCATGTATCCCTCGTGGTGTGAGAACGCGTGCTCGAGCGCGTCGACGTCGTGCATCAAGAGGACGCTGCACGCCTTCGGGACGTACAGCCACTTGTGCGCGTCGATGGTGGCGGAGAAGGCCCTCGGCAAGCCGTTGAAGAGAGGGCCGGCCTGGTTCGTACTTGCGGCCGGGAGGCCGTAGGCGCCGTCGACGTGTAGCCAGATGTCATCTCCACACACGTCGGCGAGGGCGTCGATGTCGTCGACCGCGCCGGTCAGCGTGGTGCCCGCGGTGGCGACGACCGCCACCGGCGTGACGCCGTTTCGTTTGTCGTGATCGATCGCTTGGGCACATGCGGTGACGTCCATGCGTCTGTCGCCGTCGATCGGAATCGCACGGACGTTCCGGCCGCCGATGCCGAGGATCTCGGCGGCGCGGCGGACCGAGTAGTGCGCCTCGGCCGAGCAGTAGAGCGCCATCTTGCGGCCGCCGGCGCCTTCGTGGCGGACGCCCGGCACGGCGCGCTCGCGCGCCGCAGTGAGCGCCGTCAGGTTGGCGATCGTGCCGCCGGCTGCCAGCAACCCCCCGGCGTCGTCATCGAACCCGACGAACTGCCCGACCCAGCGAATCGTCTGGGCCTCGAGCAGGTCGGCGGCGCCGGCGCTGTTCGCGACGTTGACGTCGTGCGAGGCCATCAGCGCGTCGGCCAGCACGCCGATCTCGAGGCCCGAGGAGCCGATGTAGGCGAACCACCGTGGGCGGGCCTGGGCGAGCGAGCGGTCGAGCACGTCGGCTGCTTGGTCGAGCGCCGTGTTGGGGTCCGACGGCGCGGTCGGGAGGGGGCGGGTCAGCAGCTCGTGCGTGTTTTGGTCGGGCAGCGGCTGGCCGGGACGCGGGTGGTCGAAGCTCCGCCACGCTTCGTCGATCAGCTCGGCGGCGTGCTCGAGCACGTGCTCGCGATCCTGGAGTTGGAGGGCGGGGCCTTCGGTTGTCGTCGGGTCGGTCGTGGAGGCCACTGCTTCGCCAGCGTATCGCCGGGGCGCGATGTCTCGAGAGCTACAGTCACCCGACGTGGATTCAAAGCCTGCTCTGATCTTCCAGCACGGCCGACTCGGCCCGCCGGCCCGCGTCGCCGCGTGGCTCGACGAACGCGGGCTGCCTTACGCGGTGCACCACGCCGGCGCGGATGGAGCGGTGACGCCGACGGATTTCTCGTTCGTCGTCTCGCTCGGCTCCCAGCACTCGGCCGCGGCTTCGGAGCCCGAGTGGGTTCCGGACGAGATCGTTGCGCTGCGGGAGGCGGTCGACGCCGGCGTGCCCGTGCTAGGGCTGTGCTTCGGTGGGCAGGCGCTGTCGCTCGCGCTCGGTGGCGGCGTCGACGTGCTCGAGCGGCCCGAGATCGGCTGGTTCCCGGTTGAGACGGTCGACGCCGGTTTGGTTCCGGGCGGTCCGTGGCTGATGTGGCACACCGAGCAGATGCGCGTCCCACCCGGGGCGACCGAGCTGGCCCGGTCTCCCGCCGGCCCCGCCGCGTTCAGCCTCGGGCCGCACCTCGCCGTGCAGTTCCATCCCGAGGTCGACGTCGAGCGGGTCGCGGCCTGGGCCGAGCGCGACGAGCACCTCGCGACCGTCGGGCTCACCGCTGAGGATGTCGTGGCGCAGTCTCAGACGTATGCGGCGGCGGCGCGCGAGCAGGCGTTTGCACTGTTCGATCGCTGGCTTGCGGGCGCGGTCAACGGCTCCGGTTGACTCGACGGTTTAGCCGGTGATATAAGCCCCGGGCCGCTGGAGGTGCGCCTCGTGGGGTCGGGCGGTCCGTGTTCGTACCCAACGTTGGAGGGCTGTCATCGTGGCGAAGGGATTCAACCGAGCGGTGCTCCTGGCGCTGCTAGTCGCTCTGCCGGCGGCGATTCTGTCCGGGTCCGCCGCCGCGAGCTCCGCGACGCTCGTGCGGGTCGGCGCGACTCCGCGGGTTCCGACCGGCGCGCAGTCGCTCGGCGCGGTGTCGTCATCCGCCTCGTTGTCGGGCACGGTCGTGCTGAAGCCTCGGGACAACGCGGCGCTGGTGCAGTTCATCGGCGCGGTCAGCGATCCGAGCTCACCGCTGTTCCACCAGTACCTGCCGGCCGGCGCGTTCGCGAGTCGCTTCGGTCCGACCGCGGCGACGATCGCTGCCGTGCGCTCGCAACTCGCGGCGGACGGCCTTCACGTCAACGGGGTCTCGAGCGATGGGCTGCTGGTCGACTTCTCGGGCACCGCCGCGCAGATCGAGCACGCCTTCCAGACCGGGGTCGAGCGCTACCGGCTATCCGGCGGATCCGTTGGACAGACGACGACGTCCGCCGCGGCGGTGCCGTCAACGATCGCCGGATCGGTGGCGGGGGTCGTCGGTCTGAACGACCTGGCCCGCGCGCGGCCGGCGGATATTCGGCGGCCGCGCGGATTGGACCGCGCGAAGCTCCGGCCTGCCTTGACGTCCACCTTCAATCATCCGGCCGGGTCGCCGACGCCGTGCCCCGCCGCGACCGCCGATGCCCAGATGTACCAAGGGCTGACCGACGACCAGATCGCCCGCGCGTACGGGGCCTTCGGCCTGTACGACAACGGCGATCTCGGCCAGGGTCAGCACATCGCGCTGTATGAGCTAGAGCCCTTCGCCTACTCCGACGTGCGCACATTCGATACGTGTTTCTTCGGCGGCGCTCAGGCGGCGTCCATGCTCAGCCGGCTGAACGTGATCTCGATTGATGGCGGCCAGCCGATCGGCCCGGGGAGCGGCGAGGCGAACCTCGACGTCGAGGACATCTCGGCAATGGCGCCCGACGCCACGATCGATGTCTACGAGAGCCCGAGCCCGGGAGCGAACGGGA
Source organism: uncultured Solirubrobacterales bacterium (assembly GCA_963701945.1). Taxonomy (GTDB): domain Bacteria; phylum Actinomycetota; class Thermoleophilia; order Solirubrobacterales; family Solirubrobacteraceae; genus Palsa-465. Next base: position 111,245 of record CAVPBV010000017.1, read on the forward strand.
CGGTCTACGACCCGGTCGACAATTACGCCGCGATGATCGACGCCGACCGCGACCAGATCATCAGCACGAGCTGGGGGCTATGCGAGCAGGCGATCCAGGCCGGCCAGCCGGGCCTCCAGCAGGCCGAGAACTTCCTCTTCGAACAGGCTGCCGCCCAGGGGCAGTCGGTGTTCGGCGCCGCGGGAGACAACGGCTCAGATGACTGCGACACGTTCGAGGACCCCACGGTGGACTCGGGTCAGAACCCGGTGTCGGTCGATGACCCGGGAAGCCAGCCGTACGTCGTCTCGGTGGGCGGGCTGACGATCACGAGCGCCAGCGAGCCGCCGGTGGAGTCGGTCTGGAACGACGGCGTGGTCGACGGGTTGAATCAGAGCGCCGGCGGGGGCGGCATCTCCGAGTCGTGGACGATGCCGACCTGGCAGCGGGCCGCCGACGTGCCCGGGATCGACCTCCCGGGTAGCGCCGACTACACGAACGCCAACGCAGTGGAGAAGGCGTTCGGCTATCCGACCAACTTCTGCCAGTCGACCGTCGCTGGCGCCGGCGCGTCGACGCCGTGCCGCCTCGTGCCCGACGTCTCCTCCCAGGGCGATGAGATCACCGGCGCGGTCACCGTATACGACGCCTCAGAGGGCGGTTGGACGACGATCGGTGGCACGTCCTCCTCGACGCCGATCTGGGCGGCGATGCTCGCGCTGACCAACGCCTCACAGACGTGTGCCTCGCAGCCGGCCACGCGCGACGGCGTCGGATTCGTGAGCCCGCTGCTCTACGCCGTCGCGTCGAACCCGGCGCACTACGCCGCCTCGTTCACCGACGTTACGAACGGCAACAACGACATCTACGACCTTGCGGGCGGGCAGGTCTTCCCGGCCAGAACCGGATACGACCTGGCCAGTGGCCTGGGCTCGCCGCAGCTGACCGCTCCGGACGGAGGGCCGGGGCTCGCCTACTACCTGTGCAGCTTCGCGGCAAGGGCGACGCGGCCGGTCGTGAGCGCAGTGAGCCCGACCTACGGCAGTACGGCCGGCGGCGAGCGGGTCACGATCACCGGCACCGGGTTCGAGTCCGGCGGAGTGTCCGATGTGGCCGGCGTCGAGGTCGGCGCCGCGCAGTTGGCGCCCGGCCGCTTCACCGTGGAGAGCCCGAACACGATCACGGCGACGTTGCCCCCGGCGCGCCAGACGCTCCCGCCGGACGCGCCCGCGCCGCAGGACGGCGCCGGTCCGGCCGACGTGATCGTCACGCTGAACGGCGGCGAGTCGAGCGCGCCCGGACCGAGCTCGACGTTCGAATACGTCGACACCAGCGCCGGCAGCGTGATTCCGAGCATCACGGCGGTGATCCCATTCGGCGGGTCGGAGTACGCGCCGCGGACGGCGACGATTCTCGGCTCGGGCTTCGCCGGCGCGACGACGGTCACGTTCGGCGGTGTGCCCGCCCGGCTCGTCGCCGTGAACAGTCCCAACGAGATCACGGCCGTTCCACCGCCGTTCTCGTCGCGGACCGCGTGCTCGCCGCTGCCGTCGACCGGCGTGTATCGCGGAGAGAACGCGTTCAACGACATCTGTCAGGTGCAGGTCACGGTCACCAACGCTCACGGCACGAGCGCGACCGGACGCATCCGTCCCCCGATCGAAGGGACGATCGAGGTCAACAACCTCGGCGTGCTGGTCGCACCCGCTGGTTGTGGGTGTGAGACCCAGCTGGCCCCGACCGAGTACGACTACCTGCCCGCGCCCCGCGTCACCTCGGTCTCGACCTCGGCCGGCCCCGCGAGCTGGCTGGACGAGGACGGCTCGTCGGTGCTCACGGCACACGGCATCGGCTTCAACCCGCTGGACATCAACTGGGCCGACTTCGGAAACCCGGCGCTCGAATCCTCGATGGACGTCAGCTACGTGTACCTCACCGGAACCGAGATGCAGATCCAGGCCCCGGCGGAGCCGGCGACCACGTCGCCGTTCACCGTTCCGTTCAGCGTCAACACGCTCGCCGGCCAGTCCAATTCCGTTCCGGTCACGTACGCGCCCACGCCACCCTCATAACGAGTCCGTGCGTCCCGGCGACCCTCGGCGATCTTGTCGGCGGTGCTACATTTATTAGTCCGCCGCGGGGTGGAGCAGTCTGGTAGCTCGTCGGGCTCATAACCCGAAGGTCGCGGGTTCGAATCCCGCCCCCGCTACTCAAGAAAAGCCTAGAAATCGAGGCCTCCGAGCGATCGGGGGTCTTGCTGCCTAAGCGCCAGCTGCGGTTTGACTTTGTTTGAGACGACCTACCGGTGCAGCGGGAGCCGTGGGCTTTCCGCTTCGCCAGCGAGCGTCATTTTGGTGTCGCCGCCCCTCGGCAAGCCGATCGGTTAAGGCTGTCATTCAGCGGACGACAATTGGGCTCGGCGAGAGCTGATGCGACGACGAGCGCGTCGGCCGGTCGGTCAGAGGCCTTGTGAACTCAAATGCTCCTGATTTCGACGCATTTTTCTACCGAGATTGGGCGTGTTTCGAACCGGCTGGAAGGGGTGTCGCGACCGATCCCGATTATCAATTTGCCAGGGGTTTTTCAATGAGCTGGGCTAAAGAGAACGTTCGCAAATTGCAGAGTTAAACTGAGACAAGGCTTGCAGACCTTATCCATTCATGCCACGGTGGATGTCGGCTATCGGGGGCCAATTCGTAGCAACTCTCGGGACCGGGGTGGGATCCGAAGTAACTCGCGATGTCTGCGACTCGATCACGGCTTCGTTTGTTCGGTGCGCTACCGATTGCGATTTGCGTGGTCTGTGGCACGTGCCCTCAGGCTGCGCTCGCGGACCGCGCAGCTTCTCCGAACGGTCCGAACGTGGGCTCGGCCGCATCTGCCGCCGGCACAGGCTTTCCGTCGGCTGGCGCTCCCGACCTGATCGTCGTGTCCAGCTGCGGAGGTTCTATGCCGCAACTCAACGGAACTTCGGTGGGACCCTGCGGCACAACGGCGGACGCCGCGCCTGGCGGGTCGTCGGACCCAACGCGCGGCGGACCGGTGGACGGTTCGGCAACCGCCGGCCAACCGGCAACGCAGCTCAACCCCCCCGCGGCACCGGCTGAGCCCGCGTCGCCAACATCCGCCAGGCGGTCCCACCGGAATCGAGTCGACGTCGCCCTGACCGCGCTAGGGCCGCGGCGGGACATCGGAGGCACGAGCGTCACCGTCCCGCCCACCGCCAGCCCGACTGGCCCGGCGCTACCGCCGGCCGCGAATTCCGTCGGGACGGACCCGACGGAGGGCCAGACACCGGCGAGTCAGCGGTTCCCAAAACCGGACGGGGCGTCACCTCCCTACGCGACATCGCCGGCCGCGGCGTCGCCAACCCCGACGCAACCCGTCGTGATGGCGCCGACCACAAGCCGGACGCCCGCGCAGCCGCCCGTCGCAGGAGCGCCGGCCGCGACAAGCCCGGTCACGATACCGACGGTCGCGGCAGCACCTGCCTCGACGCCGTCCCTCTCGGATCATGCTCCTCCGAAGTCCACGGGCAACGTGATGCCCCGGCTGCCAAAGCTTCAGACCTTGTGGACGGGACCGGCCGGTAAGCACCGCATCGTCTCGCGGCGTACGCCGGCCGCCTCGTCGCTCCCGCGTCCGCCGAGGTATCCGCGGCGCGCCATGCCCGCCGGCATGCCCACGACGGCCACGGCGGCGCGCCACAGTTTCACTTTCGCCGCGGACGACAGCTTCACTTCCGCCGCATTCAACACCGGGGAAGCGACCGAGGATGCGGGTCCAGGACGCCCCAAGCGGTCGTCGCTGCGGCTGTCCGTCGCTCCTCCGCGAGCTGCCTCGTCGGAATCGGCGACTCCGCGAGTGTCGTCCCCGGCGTGGCCGGTTCAGACCCGCCTGCCGATCGGAGAGGCGGCGACAGCCGGTAGCGGTGGCATCGGCTCCGTCGCACCGGTGGTCGCGGCCGCGCTCGAGGCGCTCGCGCTCGCGCTCGCAACGATCGTTCTTGCGCGCCTGGCTCAGGATCTCGCGTCCTGGCGATCGAAGCTGCTTACGTCGCGACTCGAGCACCCGGGCTAATCGCCCGCGCTCTCACTCCCGGCCGGCGCTGAGCCCAGGCGCTCGTCGTGTCAAGCCGGCACGGCTGCGCCGGGTGAACCTGGTCGATCAAGGCTCTGCCCAGTCGTGGGCTCGCATACCTACAAGCGAGGACGGAGGAACGATGAGAACGATCCCGGGCGGTTTCCGCTCCCCGACAAAGCAACGAAGACGCGCCTGGTGGACACTGGCGATTTGCACGCTCGCGCTGGCCTTTCCGGCGACCGCGATGGCAGCGTCGGCCGGCTCCGGCCACAGAGACACGCTGCTGGCCTTGGGCAGCGGCGACAAGACCCGCGGCGGCTCGCCGCTCGTCAGGGCGCTGCAGCGTGAGCTGGACAGTGCGGGGTATCCGTCCGGCAAGATCGATGGACGCTTTGGGCCGCGCACGCAGCAGGCACTCATCGCATTTCAGGCTGCCCACGGCTTGAAGCCGAACGGCCATGTGGGTTCCCAGACGCTGGCGATGCTGAGCGCGAACATCGTCGTTCTGGGGCCAGGGGCGGGAGCTCAGCCGGGTGGCTCGAACCTCGTGCGTGCGCTGCAACGCCGTCTGATGTCCGCGGGCGATTCCCCCGGCCCTATCGATGGGCAATACGGCCCGCGGACCGAACGAGCGGTTCGGCGGTTCCAGCGCGCGTTCAGCTTGCCGGCAAACGGGATTGCCGGCACGCAGACCCTCGCGCTCCTCGCACAGCCCGCAGGACCGGAGATCAACGTCGGTGCGCCGCGTGCGCCGCGTGCGCCGGAGCCGGGAAGCCCGGCGCGGACGGTGCGGTCGGCGGCACGCCACCGGCGAGGCTCGGGAACCGTGCCGTGGACGACGATTCTCGGCGGGCTGGCGCTCGCGCTCGCGCTGATACTTGCCGGTCCGCTGCTGATCGTGGCCGTACGGCGTGCGCCGCGTCATGACGATGACAGTGCCTCTGCCGTGACAGCGGCGAGTGGCATGCCAACGTCGAGCCTGACGACACCGACGCTCGTCGGGACGACAAATGGCCACTCCAAAGACGTCAACAGGACCAATAAGACTCAGGCTCACACCAACGGGCAGGACGGGGCGACCGATGTCGCCGCCGCGGATGATGACGCGGAGGGCGTTCGGGTGCTGAGCGACCCTCTCGCTGACTCGGAGGAGGCAGTCGGCGCGTTCAACCTCGGGCTGTTGCTCGAGGCCCAAGGAAGCTTCGTGGAGGCGCAAGCGGCGTATGGCCGCGCCGATGACCGCGGTCATAGCGCCGCAGCCTCGAACCTCGGCCGATTGCTCGAAGAGCAAGGGGCGTTGTTTGATGCCGAGGCGGCGTACCGTCGTGCTGACCAGCGCGGCGATCCTGACGGCGCGTTCAACCTCGGGGTGCTGCTCGAAGAGCGAGCTCATCTGGACGAGGCCGCAGCGGCATATCGTCGCGCCATCGAGCGGGGGAACGATGCTGCAGCATCGAATCTCGGTGTCCTGCTCGAGGAGCGAGGAGCGCTGGCCGAAGCCGAGGCGGCATACCGACGCGCCGACGACCACGGCGACGCCATTGCCTCATTCAACCTTGGCGTCCTACTCGAGGAGCGGGGTGCATTGCTGGATGCCGAGGAGGCCTACCTTCGTGCAGAAGGGCGCGGCGAACGTGACATTGCGAACATGGCTCGGGCCGCTCTCCTCGATCTGGGCGGAGAGGGACTCAGGGCCGGAGCGGATCGAACTCCGCAACAGCAAAATGCCTAGACCGCGCATCGTCCATCGCTCCTCTCGCTTCATAGGTAGACGGCAGGTTGTCACGACGCCGCTCGAGTCCGATGCGCAGGCGGCGCCGGAGACGAGCCTCGGCGCCGCGAGTCCCTCCAGGCTGACCGGCATCGCCGGCGAGGGAGCGCTCCATCGGGTGCAGATGGAGAACGTGCATCCCCTGAGGCTACGACTGCTGCTCGAGATCGACAGAACCGGCTCGATCTCGGCGGCCGCACAGAAGTGCGCGATCGGTCAGCCGTCGGCTTCGATGCATCTCCGAACGCTAGAGACGGCGATCGGACAGCGGTTGGTCATCCGAAACGGTCGCGGGAGTAATCTGACTGCAGCGGGCAAGATCGTCGCCTCACACGCCACGCGTGTGCTGGCGGCTCTCGAGAGCATGCGGTCGGCTCTGGATGCTCTGAACGCACCCAGCAAAGATGAACTTATCCTAGCCGCAAGCCACGCGCCGAGTCTGGTCCTGATACCGCCGATCCTGCGTGACTTCTCGGAGCGCCATCCGGGGGTGAGCGTCAACCTCCGCACTCTCCCGAGCCAGATGGTGGTTCAGGAGGTGGCTCGTGGCGCAGTCGACGTCGGGATCGCTGGCGAAGTGGCGTGGCCCGAGTCCGTTCTCCGCCAGCAGATCCTGATCGACGAGCTCGTGGGCATCGCGCCGGGCGATCTGATCGGCCCGAAGAGTGGATCGATGAGCCGCGGCGAGTTCGCACGTCACAGCCTGTTGCTCGGTCCCGAAGGGTCGAGCACGAGGCTGGTCACCGAACTGCATCTAGCGCGCGCCGAGTACCGTCCAGCGCGGATCTGGGCATTTGACTCGTTCGAAGCCATCAGGCAGGCCGTGAAGGATGGGATTGGCATCAGCTTCATGTCGCGACTGTTGGTCAGTGACGAGATCGAACGAGGAGAGCTGATCTCGTTCCGGATCTCGGGCGTCGAGCGGATGCTGCGTCCGATCTACGCCCTCCAGTCGAGCCTCGCCGAGCTAGCCGCGCACGCCGCCGGATTCACCACCCTCCTGGTCGATGCCCATCGGGCGCCAAACCCCCGGTAGGCCGCCGTCCTCCGGGCGCCGCGGCGGTGATGGAGCAGGACTCATAGGCTGGGCTCCTCTCACCAGCTGTCCGAGGCCGCATCCCTTTACATTCGCAGCTCCGATAACTGCCATCGCGGTATCAAATTTCCCACTGGCAGGCATTCCGGTATTGCGCTCCGCGATGACAGTGATCATGAGGCTCGCTCTAGTCGCAGCCAATCCTGCGGGTTTCACTTGGCGGCAAGGTGTCGGTCATCGAACAGAGCGATCTAGCCGCAAGGGATGTCAGGTTGGCGGTCGAACCGTCCGAGCCCGGCGTATCGTCCGAGCTGCGACTGGTCCCAGGCTCCTTCGCCGAGTCTTCGGCCGCTGAGCGGCCGGCAGGGGTGGTCCGGGTGTCGCCTCTGGCGCGGCTGGGGCTGCGGATCAGTGTGGTCATCGCGACGCTGAACGAGGAGCAGAACCTCCCGTACGTATTCGCGCAACTGCCGGACGGACTCCATGAGGTGATCATCGTCGACGGTCACTCGACCGACGCGACGATCAGCGTGGCGCGGGCCCTGCGGCCTGAAGTGCGGATCCTGAGCCAGACAGGTGGCGGCAAGGGCAACGCGCTCGCGGAGGGCTTCGCAGCCTCTACAGGTGACATCGTTATCTCGCTCGATGCCGACGGGTCGACCGATCCGGGCGAGATTCCGCGGTTCGTTGCCGCTCTCTGCAACGGAGCTGATTTCGTCAAGGGATCGCGCTTCGCTCAGGGCGGCGCCACCACCGACATGACGTTCGTCCGGAAGCTCGGAAATCGCGTCCTGAACGCGGTCGTGAACGCGGTGTACGGGACTCACTACACGGACCTGTGTTACGGCTACAACGCGTTCTGGGCCAGGTGTCTCCCCTACATGCATGTAGATTGCGACGGCTTCGAGGTCGAGACACTGATCAATGTTAGGATCGCGAAGGCGGGGTTGGTAGTGCACGAGGTCCCGAGCTACGAGCACGCGAGGGCGCACGGATGCAGCCATCTCCACGCGGTTCGCGACGGTTCACGGGTGCTGCACACGATCGCGGTGGAGGCCCGTCGGCGCTGCCGGGTCAGGCCTCGCACCCGCGAATCCTGGGCGTACGCCCCCGGGGAGGATCGGGCTCGTTGTGCCCAACTACCGTCGGGGACGAGGACGTGACCATCGGCGCCGTCGTCGCGCTGGTGCTCCTACTTACCGCCGCTGGAGTGGCGCTGGTCACGCCGTTCGTCCGCGGACGGAGGCCGACGCGGCTCGGGCCTGACCTCGGTCCGGGCGACGTGGCGCCGGTGAGAGTGGAGCTCAGCCTGGCGAAGCCGCTCCGGAACGGCGCCGCCGACGAGAACCCGGCGGGCGGATCTGGCCGACCTATCCGGCGTGCGCTGAGCGCCGTGCCGGCTGCCGGTGGGCCGCGTCCCATGCTCGGCTACGCGAGTTGGGATGGACGAAATGCCGAGCACGCGAGTGCCTTCCAACCGCAGGCCGAGCAGATCGCGTCGAAGTGCAACGGGCTCGAGCTCACGCTGATCGAGGTGGTGCGCGAGCGTGAGCCGGAGCGGGGGCGTGTCCTTCAGCGCCCTGGCCTCGGTTACGCGTTGCAGAGCATCTCAGCCGGAGAGGCGGACGGGTTAGTCGTCGCCGAACTGTCCCGGCTTACCCGCTCGGCCGCGGAGCTGGGACGAGTCCTGCAGTGGCTCTTGGACCATGACGCGCGGTTCATTGCGATAGCCCAGGGGCTCGACACAGACGAGGAGAGCGGCCGCTTGGCGGTTCGCACGATCATCGAGGTCTCTCGCTGGGAGCACGACCGACTGGCCGAACGGACGCGGAACGGAATGCTCGCGGCCCGGAGGAAGGGTCCGCCGGGAGTGGCGGATTACCCCCAGTTGAGAGAGCGCATCGCCAAGATGCGCTCCAACGGCATGACTCTCGAAGCTATCGCCGGACAGCTCAACCGGGAAGGCACCCCCACGGTCAGAGGTGGCGCCAAATGGCGGCCCTCGAGCGTGCAGGTGGCGGCGGGCTATCGCAGACCTCCGGCGGGGCGCAGGAGTTACTCGCACGGAGACGGAACCGGATCAAGCGCGACCGACGGCAAGCCGTAGCCGCGACCCACCACTGATGCACCGGTGAGCGGATCAGTCCCCACATCGTCGGTGATCATCTGCGCGTTCACCGAGCTTCGATGGCTGGATCTCGGAGCTGCTGTGAATTCAGTCACCCAGCAGTCTCGGACGCCGGACGAGATCGTGATCGTCATCGATCACAACCTTGAGCTTGACTCCAGGGCGAGGGCGGAGTTTCCCTCGGCGCGGGTGATTGCCAGCGAACACTCGCCGGGCCTGTCGGGAGCTCGCAACAGCGGAGTCGAGACGACCAGTGGCGACGTGGTCGTGTTCATGGATGATGATGCCGTCGCCGAGCGGGATTGGTTGGATACGCTTCTGTCGCATTACCGCGATCCACGGGTAATCGCGGTCGGGGGCGCCGTCCTTCCGCGGTGGGACCGCGGCCGGCCAAGGGGTTTCCCCGAGGAGTTCGACTGGGTCGTCGGCTGCACGTACCGTGGCATGCCGACGTGTCGCACGCCGGTGCGCAACCTGATCGGGGCCAACATGTCGTTTCGGCGCGACGTGTTCGGGGTGATCGGAGGATTCACCGACGGCATCGGCAGGTTGGGAGGCCTCCCCGCCGGATGCGAGGAGACCGAGCTTTGTATCCGGGCCGGCGCTGCGTTTCCGGCCGGTGTCATCCTCTATGAACCCGCGGCTCGGGTGTCGCATCGAGTCCCGACTGCGCGCGCATCCTGGCGGTACTTCGGCGCTCGCTGCTATCGCGAGGGACTGTCGAAGGCGCTGGTCACGCAGCGCGCAGGAGTCAGTCCGGGACTGTCATGCGAGCGGGCGCACGCGGCGCGAGCGATTCCAGCCGGGGTGGTCCGAGGCGTGCGCTCCGCGCTGTCGGGGGATCGCGCCGGCCTGGCCCGAGCCGCCGCGCTGGTGGTCGGGTTGTGGGTTACGACGATCGGATTCGTCGTGGGGCGTACCCGCCACCCGGCCGCCAGCCGCGAGAGATACCACCGGCCTCATCCGATTGCGCGTCGCGTCCTGAGCCGACCGACCTCATGAAGGTCGCGCTGGTCGCCTCGAGCTATCTGCCACGGCCCGGCGGGCTCGAGCGGCACGTTCATGAGCTCGCGTCGGGACTAACGCGACGGGGCGTCGAGGTCGAGGTGCTCACCCAGGACCCCCCGCGGCCGATGCCGCCGGTGTCGGAATTCGAAGGATTCGTAGTGCGGCGGTTCGGTGGCTCTCGGGGCAACGGTCATCTCGGCGTCGCTTCCGGCCTCTGGGAGCATCTGCGTCGGCGGGCGAAGTCGTTCGATCTCGTCGATCTCCACTTCGCACACGCGCCGCTCGGCCTGGCGGTCGTGCGCGCTCGTCCGCCCACGATCGTGATGACGCTTCATGTCGCAGTCGACCGTCTGTTGAGGTGGCCGGCCACGCGGGTAAGCCGAGTACTCGTCGACCATGCGGCCCAGGTCGTGTGCGCGACGGCGGTAGAGCGGGAGCTGCTATGCCGGAGCTTTCCCGCGGCCGTCGGGCGGACCAGCGTGATCCCACCCGGGGTGGATGTTGCGGGCATCGCCGCGGCCAGGCCCTTTGCCTTCCCGGGTCACGTCATCGTCACGATCGACCGGCTGGAGCCGCCGAAGCGCGTCGACCGAGCGATCGCCGCGATGGCCGCGCTGGGGAGCTCTTTCCGGCTCGCGGTTATCGGTGACGGTCCGTCTCGGCAAAAGCTGATCGCCTACGCCACCGATCTGCGCGTGTCCGCGCGGGTGGAGCTCATGGGCCACCTTCCCGACGCGGAGCTATATCGGTGGCTGCGCACGAGCAGTGTCGTTCTCGCCTTGGCCCAGGAGAAATCCTCCACGCTGCAGGTGGCCGAGGCCATCTGTGCCGGCTCGCCGGTGGTCGCATCGGACATCGCGGTCCACCGCGAGGCCGCGTGGCACCTCGGCGAGCCGCTGGTCAAGCTGGTGGCTCCGCACGGCTCTCCGCTGGAGATCGCCGACCGTGTTGCCGAGGCGGCCGAGCTAAGCGTGCCGGCCGGATTGCCTCCGACTGCCTGGACGTGGGATGACGTGGTCGAGGAAACGCTCGTGATCTACGAGACGGCGCTCGAGAGAACGCCGGAAATGTCGATCGTCCGAAGCTAGCCGTGCCCCCATTGGCCCCGACCATCGACGCACCTGAATTCGTCCGGCGGATAACACGGCTGGACGCCCCCGATCTTCTCGCGCCGGCGTGGGTGTGCGCCCTCGACGTTCACGACCCGTTCGCCGACCTGCAGCTCCCAGAGCCGCGGCACGGTGGCGTGTACAGGTCCCTGTTCGTCCTCGCCACCCTCGACGGGTGTCCGTTTGGCACTGCGGTCGTCCCCACGGACGGCGAGAACGTGATACCGAGGGCTCGGGTGGCCACCGAGGTTCGCCGGCAGCTCCATCTGCAGATGACCAGAGCGATCGCCCGGCGGACTCGCCAGGGCAGTCGCCACTGGGCGGTGACGGCACGTCGTTCGGTGAGCGTTGTGATCACGACCTGCGGCGATCCCGTCAAGCTCGAGCGTTGCCTGACCTCAGTGCTCGCGTGCGATCACGACCAGTTCGAAGTGATCGTCGTCGAGAACCGGCCGGACTCGCCCGTCACCTACCGCATGCTCGAGCAGCGCTTCGGGCACGAGTCCCGCGTGCGCTATGTCGAGCAGCGCCGGCGCGGCCTGTCGATCGCGCGGAACGCCGGACTTGCGATCGCGGAGAACGAGCTGATCGCCTTCATCGACGACGACGTCGTGGTCGACAGCGCTTGGCTGGCGCGCGCCGCAGCGGCCTTCAATCGTTCGGACGACGTCGCCTGCGTCACCGGCCTGATCCTGCCGCTCGAGCTCGAGAACGAGACGCAGCTTCTGCTCGAGCGATTCATGACGCTCAGCAAGGGCTTCGTCCCGCGCACCCTCCACCTGCCGGAGTCCTGGAAGGAGTACCCGCTCCTGCCGTACACCCCGGGAGCCGTCGGATCCGGCGCCAACACCTTCCTGCACGCGGGGGTGGCCGAGGAGCTCGGCGGTTTCGACCCGAGCCTCGGCACCGGGACCCCGGCCGCCGGCGGAGAGGATCTCGACCTCTACATCCGGTTGCTCCGCGAGGGCTACACGATCGCCTACGAGCCCGGGGCGATCGTCTGGCATCCTCATCCCAGCGCGCCGTCGCAGCTCCGCCGTCAGGTTTACCGCTACGGCGTCGGCCTCGGCGCCACCATGACCAAGCAGCTGGTGGGCGGCCCCGACCGCCGGGAGTTCTTGCGCGCCATCCCCGGCGGCATTGCCTACACGCTAGATCCCGCGTCGCGAAAGAACGCGGGCACCTCCGGCGCTTACCCGGCACGACTGAGATGGCTCGAACGCTTGGGCATGGTCGTTGGTCCCCTCGCCTACATGGCGAGCGTGGTCAAGGTGGTGGGCCGCCGTCCACCCGCCACGCCCAGGCGCACGACTGCCGACGGCCGGGTGCTCTACCTCAGGAAGTTGACCCTCGCCGGAGGAGGTGTCGTCAACATCCAGGTCGCCCCCGCACCCGCCCGCGTCCGGCCAGTTCGGAGCCATCGGGCGCGCCCGAGGCGGACCCAGCCGGCACCCGCTCTGAAGCCGTCCCCCGACCGGGCCGCGCTGACGGCACTGTTCGCCGTCTCGCTGGCGGTGCTGGTTTGCGCTCGGATCGTCGGGCTTCAGAACCTCGCCCTCGCCGGCGTCTTCGGCGCGCTGTTCTTCGGCGTCGGCACGGCGCCGGTTCAGCTATCGGCCACTGTCGGGCTCACTGTGCGGATGGGCGTGGCCGGACTGGTGGGCCTCACGACCGCGCTGCTTCTCGGCACGGTCATGGTCCTCGGACCGCTGTGGCATCCCGCTCTCGCCGGCGTCCTCGTCCTCGCCGCGGCGGTAACCGCTCATGCCCGGGCGTGGCCCGCCGCCCGGGGGGAGCTGTCCCTTTGGCTTACGCGCCGTTCTGTGACGGGGCGCTGGATGATAGCCATGAACTGGTCGCTGGCGTGCACGCTCGTCGGCAGCTTGCTGTGGCTAGGCTCGGCGTTCGCCACCGGTCACGTCTTTCCCGGGATCGGCGGGTTCCTGACGCAGATCACGCCACTCTGGTACCTGGGCGTGCTGCTCGTGCTGGCGGCGATAACGCTCGCGTGGCGCGAGCCGCATGAGCGCTACGCCGCGTTCGCGGTTGCCTCCCTGATCCTCGCGCTGACGCTGACCCCCGCACTCGTGTACGGGATGCCCCGGTCACAGTCGGCCGGCAAGCACATCGCGCTCGTCCAGATGATCCTGGACGCTCATCATCTGCATGCCGGCGACGGGATCTACTTCGCCTACTCCGGCTTCTTCGCCGCGGTCGCCTGGCTGTGTCGCGTCGCCGGCGTGTCGGATCCACTTGACCTTGCGACGTTCTGGCCTGTCCTGATGGGGCTGGTGCGGCTGGCCGAGCTCTCGTTCCTGTTCGGCCAAGTGATCGAGGGGCGGCACCGCCGCTGGGCCGCGATCACGCTGGTCGTGCTCGTCGACGCCATCGGCGCCGATTACTTCTCGCCGCAGGCGGTCGGGTATGTGGCCGCGCTCGGGGTGTACGGGCTGGCGACGAGCTCCAGGCAGGTGCTGTCGGAGCGCTTCGTGGCCGTGCTCCTGATCCTGTCGGGCTGTGCGCTCGCGCCGACGCACGAGCTCAGCCCTTACATCATCGGCGGGGTGCTCATCGTGCTGGCTGCATTCCGATGCGCACGGCCACGCTGGGCAGGCCTCGCGATCCTGATTCCGGCAGGGCTTTGGGCGCTCCTCAACCAGGGAGTGCTCGGCGGGTATGTCTCCCTCGCGAACCTGTTCAACCTCGCGAACTTCGCTCCGCCGCGCACCCCCACCGCGCCCGGCATCACCCGGCTCCCGATCGTCGGTTATAGCTCCTACGCCCTCGCCCTCGGCCTGTTCGTCCTGGGTGTCGGCGCGCTCGTCGGCTTCGCTCGCCACCGCCGCGAACGCTGGGCCTGGGCCTATCTGATCAGCGCGGGGGTCGGAGGTCTCCTGCTCATCGGCAATCCCTACGGGAACGAGGGAATCTTCCGCAGCAGTCTGTTCGCCATACCCTGGCTCGCGGTTCTGGCCGTTTACGCGGTCGAGCGGCCCTCAGCCGTCGTCCGTTACGGCGCTTGGCCGGCGATGTCGGTCGGCCTGCTCGCGACCTTCGTCGTCGCCGCGTTCGGCATGGATGGCTCCTCGGTGATGCGTCGCACCGACCTCGACGCATGGCGGACGTTCGTGCACATCGCGCCACGCAACTCCGACCTGCTCTCCGTCGGGTTCGGCGACCTGCCGGGCGACGTGCCCCAAACCGGGCCACACCCCACGCAGATCACGTTCCAGCAGGTTGACGATCCAGCGACCCAGCGCCCGGGACGGCCGCAGCCGGCAGACCTCAACGCCCTGTTCACGCGGTACGAGAGGTTCGTCGGCCACTCCGGCGGGCTCTACGCGATCTGGTCCCCGGTCCTGGGTGTTTACGGCAAGGAGTACGGGCTTGAGCGGGCGAGCCAGAGCCGGCGCTGGCTCGCGCTCCTGCGTGCCAGCCCGGAATGGCGGCTCGTGTATCAGCGTGGCGGCACCTACATGTTCGAAGCGGTGCCGCCGTCGGCCGCGACGCGCGCGCGATGACGAGCAATTCTGCGCCTGACGCGGTCGCGCCGGCGGGTGTCGAGGTCGCTGCGCCCGCGGCGGCGTCCGACGAGCCGGTGACCGCCACGATCCGGGGCATGTTCGGACGCGATTCGATCTACTTGATCCTATGGGTGGTGCAGCTCGGGCTGGCGGCACTATTCACGCCGGTGAGCACCCGCTTGCTCGGGCCCGCGCGCTTCGGGTTGGTGGCGTCGTCGATCGCGATCATGCAGATTCTCGTCGCCATCGGCAGCGTGAGCCTCCAGAGCGCGGTCCAGCGTCGGTACGCCGCCCCCGGTGGGGAGCGTGATGCCCGGCGGTTGGTGACGCTCGCGATCGCCATATCGCTCGCGATCTTCGCGCTCGCCGACTTCACGGGTCCCGTTTGGTCTTCGGCGCTCGGGCTTGGTTCCTATCCGCTCGCGGTTCGCTTCGCGGTCGGCTGGGCTGCGCTGACCGCGATCAGCAACGCCGCGCTCGCGCTATTGCGCAGCCGGGATCAGCTCCTACCGTTCGCGACCGTGAGCCTCATGCAGTCGGTCGCGGCCGAGTGCCTCAGCCTCATGTTCGTCCTCGTGGTCCGCCGCACCGCGGCCGATTACGTCCTCGGTCAGCTGATTGCCCAGGCCGCCGCGGTCACCGTGGCGGTCGCCTTCGCACGTCCTCTGCGCCTGCGCGGAGGCGATCTCGGGATCGTGGGCGATGCCCTCTGGTTCGCGATTCCGCTCGTGCCCGCCACGTTGGCCACGTTCGTGCTCGACACCTCCGCCCGGCTGGTCCTGCAGCACGACCTGGGGTCCACGTCGGTGGCGCGCTACACCGTGGCCTACAACATCGGCTCGGTGCCGATCATCGCGCTGGCCGCGCTGAATATCGTGTGGATGCCGCGCGTGTTCGCGCTGGCCGAGGGGCGGATCCGCGATTCGGTGCTCGCCCAGAGTCGCGACGCGCTCTACGCGCTCCTCATTCCGGTGGTCGCGGGACTGGGGATCGCCGCGCCCGTCTTGTTGCGGATCTGGGCGCCGCCCAGCTACCGGCCGGATTCGCTGATGCTGATCGTGGCGATCATCGCCACGAGCTCGTTCGCCGTCGCCGGCGGGATGTCACACACGCGCACGATGCTCGCCGCGGGGCGCACGCGCCCGGTCGCACGCGCGACCTGCGGCGCGGCGATGTTCAACCTCGCCTTGAACATCCTGCTTGTGCCCGTGCTGGGCATCGGCGGCTCGGCCGGCGCGGCTCTGGCGAGCTATGCGCTGCTCCAGGCATTGCTCGGTGCCAGTGCGCGTGCGGCGGTACGGCTGCGGGGACCGCGGCCGCTGCTGTGGGTCGCGATGCTCGCCGCCGCGGTCGTGGCGGTGGGAGCGGCGTGGCTACCGGTGAGCCTCGGCTTCCTGGCGCTCCGCGCGGTCCTCGCGCTGGGATGCGTCGTCGTGTTCCTCGCGATAACGCTTGCGCTGGCGGGGGTCCGCGCCCTTCCGAGCGCGGACCGGATCGCGCGGCCATTCATCTCCCGGCTCGTGCTCGCGGCGAAATGAGCGCCCAGCTAGCAGCTGTCGTGCTCGCGCACGACGATCCGGCCAAAGTCCGCCGACTGCTCGCCGCGCTCGACGGCGTCGACGTCTTCCTTCACTGTGATCGACGGACGCGCGATGCGTTGCTGCGTGAGATGCTCGCCGGCGCCGGACCGCGTGTGTTCCTGGTTCCGCGAAGTCGCACCACGCTCTGCAGCTGGTCGCTCGTCGAGGCCGAGTTCGCCGGCATCCGGCTGGCGGTCGAGCGCAGCCGTGCGGAGCACATAGTCGTCCTGTCGGGTGCCTGCTATCCGCTCGTATCGGTACCGGAGCTCGAGGATGAGCTCTCGCGCTGGCGTGGCCTGACCAGGATGCAACTGGACCCGGTCCCTCACGATGGCTGGAGCACGCCGCGCAACCGAGACGGCGGCCTGTGGAGGTTCAGGCGCCGGTTCATCACGTTGCGCGGACAGCAGCTGTGGCTGCACGGAGTTCCGCTCCGAGGTGCCCGCCGCCCAATCCCGCGCGAGCTGTGCCTGCACGCCTCCTCCCAATGGAAGATCTACGCACGCCGGCATGCGGTGACACTGCTAGACGTGCTCGGCGAGCGTCCGGATCTCGTCCGATTCTGGCGCACGACCTACGTGCCGGATGAGTCGTGCGCGGCCTCGATCCTCCAGAGCTCGGCCCTCGTCGGGCGCATCGTCGAACAGGTCCGTGACGATTTGCCCTGGTTCATCAACTGGAACGGCCCTGTACGTGCGTTCCATCCCGATTGGCTGGGCACCAGGGACTTCGAGCGTTTGAGAGCGCTAAAGACAGCGCCGTCTCGACGACCGGATGATGCGCGCGCGGGCGCGGCCGATCGCGACCGGTTCCGCAAGCTGTTCGCGCGCAAGGTGTCCTCGCGCGCGCAGGAACTGCTGGACCGGATCGACTGCGAGCTCCATCTCTAGACGATCAGGCGCCGGTGGGCGCAAGGCGGTACACGCGCACCCAGTCGACGACCAAGCTCTGGGGAAGCCGGGTGAGTTTGGGATTGCCGCTGTACCGACCTCCGACCGCCAGGTCGAGGATCAGGTAAAACGGCTTGTTGAACACCCATTGGTCGTTGCCCGATAGGGACTTCGGCGTCACGGTGGCGTAGGGGGTTCCGTCGAGTGTGAACGTGATGCTGTTCGGGCTCCAGATCACCCCGTAGACGTGAAACGCGCCCGCCAGCGCGACCGGCGAGATCTTGTCCGAATGGATCGCGTAGGCGTCCGGGCGGTTCCACGGGCCGTGGATGCTGCCCGTGATCTTGTACGGGTCGCTCCCGTAGTTCTCCATCACGTCGATCTCGCCGCTCCGCGGCCAGCCGACTCGGTTGAAGTCCCCGCCGACCGCCCAGAAGGCCGGCCACAGGCCCGGGCCGCTGGGCAGCTTGATTCGGGCCTCGATCCGCCCGTACTCGGTCTGGAACCTGCCCGCGGTCTGGATCGCAGCGGACGTGTAGCCCCCGGAAGCGGTTCGCCGAGCGGTGATGACCAGGTCACCGTGACCGTTCAGCGAGACGTTGCCGGTACTGGGCGTGTACTGCTGAAGCGTCCCGTTGCGCGGTCCGGTTTCGATCTCCCAGCGGGCCGAGCTCGGCCGGGACCCGGCGGATCCCGAGAACTCGTCGTCCCACACCAGCCCGGGCATGCGGATCTGCGGCTCGGCCGTCGCGGCTGAGGCGCCGCTCCTCGCCGACCGGGAGACATGGAGGGCGCCCCAAGCCGCGGCCACCGAGATCGCAACGATGCAGCAGGCGAGGATGGCGATGCGCACCGGCCGGGTGGCAGTGGGTGGCAAGGCTGAGCTTGGGCTCATGAGCGCCGCTTCCATAGGCGGTGGGCGTCGATAGCGACGATACATCCCATCGCCGCCAGATAGCCGGCGTGCGGCGCGTTGACTGACCGGTAGGAGAACGGCCACCACAGCGAAACTCCGTTGCCGGACTCGCTCGTGTCGCGCCAAAGGTGAAGGGAAAGGCCGATCGCGACGCCCAGCAGCACATCACGCCGGCGCCGCCAGGCGAGCGCCCCCGCGAGCACCACAGCGATCGTGAGCAGCGAATGCGTGTAGGGCCGCGGGGTGCCGGCGGTCAGGAAGTTGGCCCCGAGCTCGGCCGGAACGTGGTCGAGGTCGATTGCCACCGACGCCACCAGGGCCGGGACCATGTACCGCTCGCTCGTGCGGGGACCGAGCGCCCACAGCACCAGCAGCGTCGTCAGCACATGAGCCGTCTCGTCCAGCGGGCCCCCGGGGATGACGGAGCTTCCGGCCCGACTGCTTCCCCAGTCGGCGGCAGCCAGCCCCGCGGTGGCGAGGGCGAGCGATGCGCCGGACAGGCCCAGCCTCGCCGGCGCCGACGGGCGTGCCCGGGCGATGGCGTTGGCGCCGAGCAACTAGGACGTCCCGACCGTGCCGACTCCACCGGCGCTCGTTGGTGACTTGGCGAGGATCTTGGAGACCCGACGCCGCGCCCGTCGGGCCGCGCGATAGGCCCGCGTCCGGACCCGTTCTCTCGACCACGCGAGCGGCACGTACTTGCCTTCCAAGACCTCCGCGATCCGGAACGCCGACGTGTCGGCGTTCACGGTCCAGCGGGCGACCGCGAACGGATCGTCGCCCAGATGCGACACGGCGTTCTTCACCGCGGCGGCCGACTCGTATCCGGCATTGATCACCGCCTGGCGCACCCGCTCGTCGTAGGCGCCGTGCGGATACGCAAACGACCGCACGCGACGCCGGACGAGATCCTCAAGCTCGTGCTTGCACATCCGGACCTCCTCGCCGATCTCGGGGTCGTCGATCTCATCCAGATACTGGTGGCGCACCGTGTGCGCGCCAATCTCGACGCCCGGCATCCGCGCGATCTCGGCCACCTGTGACCACGTCAATCGGTCCCCGGTTCCGAGCGGTCCGGTGGTGATGTACAGGGTCGAGCGGAGCCGGTGGTCCAGCAGGGTCAAGATCGCGTTGTAGTTGTCGGCGAAGCCGTCGTCGAACGTGATCGCCATGGCTCGAGGCGGCAGCGACTTATCGCCACGCAGGGCGCGAGCTAGCTCGTCGATGGTGACGGTGGTCCGCCCCGACGCCGCGATGGCCTCGACGTGTGATGTAAACGCGGCACGTGACACCGCAAAGCGGTCGTTCCGGCTCCTGTCATCCGAGATCGAGTGGTAGAGCAGTACCGGAATGATGTAGTTGGCGTCGCGCGCGTTGCTCACGTCCACCTCACTTACTGGCTCCCGCATGTGTGAATGACGTTGTAGCTCCGGTGCCTCCGGATGGGAAGGCGATCGTGATTTACGCAGTCGACCGGTTGCGGAAACTGTGACGCCAGGCTCCGCGTCCGCGGCCCGAACGCCGAGGCGAACGGAAAGAAACCGGTCAGTCCGACTCACACCACGCGCTATCGGCGCGGGTAAGCCACAGTTACAGGAACCTCGCTGCCGTGACGCCGCCCTGGGACAGATTTCCGCAACGGGTCGGGCGCGTAACCCTCGGTAGCCGTTCCCGCCCGCGACTGGCGAGTTAGGTTGTGTTCCAGGCGTCGTTCACCCCGTGGGGACTGCCGGGCAGACACGCCGACGATCGCGAACAGACAACGACTGAGCTTATGCATCTCGCCTCGCCCATCAAAGCCTCACGCCGTCGCGGCTTCGTAGGCCGCACGGCTTTGGGGGCGGCCCCGGAGCTCGACCGATCCGTGGCGCTGTTGATGATGCGTATCGGACGGTATCCGCTGCATCACGGAACAGTTGGGGCGATCCGCTCGCTCGGGAGGCTGGGGGTGCCCGTGTACGCGGTCGTCGAGGATCACATCACTCCCGCCGCCTGTTCCCGCTACCTGACCGGACGCTTTCGGTGGCCGACGAGCGGCAGAGAGGAGCGTGAGGAACTAGTGCAGGGCCTCCTTCGCATGGGCGGCGCGATCGGGGGCCGGCCGATCCTGGCCGCGACCGATGAGGAGGCCGCGATCCTGATCGCCGAGCAGGCGGCCCGACTCGGCGAATGCTTCGTGTTGCCCGCCGTCGACCCCGGTCTCCCGCGGCGGCTGGCCACGAAATACGACTTGTATTCGCTGTGCCTGGAGCACGGGATTCCCGCGCCCGTGTCGCTGCGGCCTCGGTCGGGCGACGAGGTCATCGAATTCGCCGGCGAGCTCGGCTATCCGGTCGTGGTCAAGAACGATGCGCCCTGGCTGCGCATCACGCGGCCGGCGGTCCCAAGCACGGCGATCGTCGATGACCCGTCCGAGCTCCGGCATTTGGTCGACTCATGGGCGGCGATGCCGACAGTGATGCTGCAGGAGTACCTGCCGCGGGATCGTGCCACCGACTGGATTGCGCACGCGTACTTCGGAGTCGAGCCCGAGCGAGATGTGGTCTTCACCGGCCGAAAGCTCCGGTCGTGGCCGGCCCGGGCCGGCGTGACCACCTGTGCGTACACGGCGTGCAACAGCGAGGTTGCGTCCCTGACGCGCGAGCTCTGCGGCAAGGTCGGCTTCCGCGGAATCTGCGATCTGGACTGGCGGTTCGACGCGCGGGTGCGGGAGTACAAGCTGGTCGACTTCAACCCCCGCCTGGGCGCGCAGTTCCGGCTGTTCGAGCGCAGCGATGGGGTCGACGTGATCAGGGCGATGCACCTCGACCTCACCGGCCGCGCTCTCGGGCCCGGACGTCAGGTGGACGGGCGCCTCTACGTGGTCGAGAACCTGGACGTTCCCGCTCATATCGCCTATTGGCGGGCGGGTGAGCGCGAACATGCTCCGAGCCACTGCCGCCGTCGCGAGCTGGCCTGGTGGACGAGCGACGACCCATTGCCGGCGCTGCTAGGTGGCGTGCGCTCTGCGGTGGCCGGAGGCCGGGGACTATTGACGAGAAGGCTCGGCGGCTACCGCCGCGTCACGTTGGCCAAACGCGGACCCACCGGCAGCGAATACGAAAGATGTCATGAGCAGTCCGTCTGACCCGACGTGTAGGGACCTCCTCAGCTCAAGCGCGGAGCGTGTCCGCGCAGGCTCGGTAACCGTGGAGCTTGAGGGGGGCCCCTTGTGAGCTCCGTAATGGGACTTGATCAGCATCGAGGACAGATCACCGGCGAGTGCATCGATACCGAGACCGGCGAGGTGCAGCGCACGCGGGTGACGCCGGCCGATCGCGCCGCGGTGCGGAAGTGGCTGTCGCGGTTCCGCGGCAAGGAGTTGGAGGTCGCGTTGGAGGCGACGACGGGCTGGCGGTTCGTGGTCGAGGAGCTGCGGCGGGTTGGCGCGGTGGTGCGTCTGGCCGAGCCGGCGGAGACGGCCGGGCTGCGGGGGCCGAAGAAGCGGGCGAAGGGTGATCGCGCGGACGCGAGGCATCTGCGCGAGCTGTTGATGCTCAAGCGGCTGCCGGAGTCGTGGATCCCGCCTGATCACCTTCTTGATCTGCGCGCGCGTGTGCGCTTGCGGCACACACTGTCTGAGCAGCGCGGCGAGTGGCAGCAGCGGATCCAAGCGACGCTGCATCACCAGGGCTGCCCGCAGCGCCGCGGTCTGATGGTCGGCGACGGGCGCGAGTGGCTGGCTGCTCAGCCGCTACCCGCTGCCGCGCGCGAGCAGGTGACGGTCGCGCTTGAGGTGATCGACGCGCTCGACCGGCAACTGGCGCCGCTCGACAAGGAACTGCGAGCGTACGCGCGCCGGCAGAAGGGGTGCAAGGCGCTGATGGCCCACTACGGGATCGGGGAGCTGACCGCGGTCACGATCCTCGCTGAGCTGGGCGACTGCAGCCGGTTCTCCTCATCCCGTCAGGCGGTGCGGTACGCCGGCTTGGACATCACCGTCTCCCAGTCCGATCAGCGCCGCGCGCCCGGGCACATCTCCCGACAGGGGCCGCCGGCGCTACGCTGGGCGCTGTACGAGGCCGCGCAGGTGGCCAGGCGCGGCGAGCGCAGCCCCGACCGCGAGTACTACCTGGCGGCCAGCGAGAGGATCGGCAGTAAGCGAGCCTACCTGTCGGTCGCGCGCAAGGTCCTCAAGCGTTCCTACCACACGCTGCGCGAACTCGGCGAGGAGGCGCTCGGACCGGCATGACCTTCCCGGCGCGCGCCAAGCCCCTTCTCACACCGATGCGCCACGGCCGGCTCCCGGCATTCTCCTGCCGCCACGTTCGCGTGGACCGACCAGAAAGACTGAGCGGTCGCAACGCTTCCCCCAGCGGGATCACCCCATCAAACCTCATGTCGCCGGCCCGGAGCCAGCCCGGGTCGTGGACCGAAGTAAGGCCGGGCGGCCGCGCGCACACCCCCCGCACCACCAACCGCGCCCACGCGCCACCAGCCGCGCGCAGTTCAACCCTGACAACCCCGGACCCTGCGCTTGACGCCGGGCCCCTGCACAAGTAAAGGAGGCTTCGTGCGCGAGCAGATAGAGATGACCGAACCTGACCAGCAGAGCGGTGTCGTTGAGACCGAGCGGAAAACCCGGGCACGGCCGCGGGTCGATGCGGTCGTGATCGGCGCCGGACCCTACGGTCTGGCCAGCGCCGCCCACCTGGCCGCGAGCGGTCTCTCGGTGCGGACCTTCGGTGTGCCGATGGACAGCTGGCGCGAGCGAATGCCGGTCGGCATGTATCTGAAGTCCACCCCGCTGGCGTCGAGCATCTCCGCTCCGCACGCAGGCAGCACGCTCGCAGACTTCTGTGCCGCCACGGGTGAGGAGCCGCTCGCCGGCCACCGCCCCGTACCGATCGACACGTTCATTCGCTACGGGCAGTGGTTCATGGACCGCAACGTGCCCGGCGTGGAGCCAACTCGCGTCGTCCGCGTCGGGCGCGACGTGAACGGCTTCTCGGTGGCGCTCAAGGACGGGGAGGAGCTCGCCGCCTCGAGCGTCGTTGTGGCGACCGGGCTGAACGGGGTCGCGTACGTTCCAGCCGAGCTGAACGGGCTGCGCCCGCTGATCTCTCACAGCTCGGAGCACCGGGACCTCTCGCGGCTGGCCGGTAAACGCGTGGCCGTGATCGGCGCCGGCCAATCGGCGCTCGAGAACGCGGCGCTGCTTCACGAGCATGGGGCGGACGTCGAGGTGTTCGCGCGCGGGCGCGTTCTCTTCGCAGATCCGCCGACGGATATCTCCCACCAAGGCCGCGGGACCCTCCCGAAGCCCGAGTCGCCGCTTGGGCCAGGCTGGTCCCTGTTCACGTTCAGCCACCTGCCAGGCCGCTTTCGCCGCCTGCCCGTGCGCGCCCGCCTGTATCTAGTGGCCAACGTGCTGGGACCGTTCGGAGCCTGGTGGCTACGCGAGCGCGTCGAAGGCTGCCTGCTGGTCCACGTCGCCCACCGTCTCGAACACGGGGCACGCGAAGGCGACCAGGTCAGGCTCACGTTCGCGACCCCGGCCGGTGAGGAGCGGCCGGCGGCATTCGACCATGTCATGGCGGCTACCGGGTACCGAGTGAACGTTGATGCCCTGGACTTCCTCGATACCGGGTTGCGCCGGGACATCGCCCGAACCGCCGGGACCTGGCCGGCGCTCGGGCCCTCCTTCGGTTCTTCGATGCCGGGCCTCTACTTCACCGGGCTCGCTGCAGCGGCGACGTTCGGACCCGTGATGCGGTTCGTGTGCGGCACGGCGTTTGCCGCGCGCCGGGTGACAGCGGGAGTGGGTGGCCGGCGCACGCGTGGCGCTCGTCTTGCGCGCGAACCGCGCTCCCACCACAAATCTCGAGGATTGGTGAACAAGTGACCGGTATGAACGATCACCGCGCGGTGAAGCGGTGGCTTTATCCAGTGCTTTGCCTGTTTGTCGTTGCGTGCTACGCAGGTCTTCCGGGCGCTGCGTCTGCGGCACCGATGTTTCCGGAGTGTCCCCCGGTCGGCGGGGACACCGATTGCCAGTTCCTGATCACGGTGAGCAGCCTTGGTACGTCTCTCGCCACCGACCCTTCGCAGCCGTCATATGCGAACAATCTGACGGCCACTCTCGAAACCGGTACGCCAACTGACGCGCTCATCGGCGTCCGGAACGACACCGGGAGCCCGCTCGGCTCCCTGAGCCTGAGCGGACCGGAGGCGTTCGGGTTCGACGGTGACGGGATCTGCGACAGCGCTTCTGGTGCGACGCCGAGCGGTTGCCAAACACCATCCGGCTCGACTGCGTGTGGAGCGTTCAATGAGGGCTGCTCGTTCCCGCCACCGCCTGGTGAGCCACAGAACTACCGTGAGCCCGGGGCGGGCGCCGGCTCGGCCGCATTTGGTAACGGCGATGTCCAGAACGGATATGAGGGGCCAACCACCTGGTACTCCAATGTCACGCCCAACGTAGACGCCGGCACGGTGAACTTCTCGCCGCCGCTGGCACCCGGTGGCTCGACTTACTTCGCGCTCGAGGGGGAGCCCAACCTGCCCCTGGCCACATCCGTTGTGCTCACGCAGACCGCGAACGGCGTACGCGGTCGCGTGCTGTACCTCCCATCCGGCGGCCGGATCCAAAGCAGCGCCCAACTCCTCGGTGGCGCTGCTGCGCCAACCGGAAGCGTCACTGTGCGCCTGTTCCGCAACGCGAAGTGCTCGGGTCCCTTCGTCGCCGCGGGGACGATCGCGGTACCGGCGACGGACCCGCTTTCCAAGGCCGTGCTGCTCAGGCATGCCGGCATCTACAACTGGCAGGCCGAGTACAGCGGCAACGGCACGAGCGCGGCGTCGATGAGCGCCTGCGGCTCGCAGACGGTCGTCGTGCCGAATGTTGCCACGCTGGGCTTGCCGAGCGGCACACGCTGCGTCTCGGAGCTGAGCGTGCAGCTGAAGGTCGCAGGGCGGCGCGCGCGGGCGGCCGAGGTGTTCGCCAACAACAAACTCGTGGCGCGCTTCCCGACCGGGCTCATCCGGGTCCACGTGCGCAAGACCGAGAAGATCGCCGCGATCGCGAGCTCGGTCAAGAACGGGTTCGCCCGAGGCCTCACCGCGGCCCGCGACTTCCGTCAACAGACCGTGAAATATCACGCCTGCTGAATAGGTCACGCTTTGTCCTCGGAGTTTCGCGCTACCTGGGCAAGCTCACCGCTGCTCAGGAGCGCGCACGAGCCGTCGCTAGGTGCTCGACGAGACCGCGGCGGACCCGGTAATCGCGTCCGTGGACGTGGCAGGCGCGTCTGATGTCGCCGTGACCGTGCCGCCTGTGACCGCTGTGATGTCCGAGGCGCTCGTGGTGGGCGTGGTCGTGGACGGAGCGGCGGCTGCTGTCGTTCCGGTGCTGTCCGTGCTCGGCGACGGTGCCGGTGGCGTGGTCGCGTCGGTGACGTCGGTTGTGCTCGGCGCGGCAGCGGGACTGGTCGTAGTGCTTGCCGGGGCGGCGTCTGTCGCCGTTCCGGCGGTGGCGTCGGTTGTGCTCGGCGCGGCAGCGGGAGTCGTGGTCGTAGTGATGGTGCTCGAATCTGGCGGCGCCGCGGATGCGGTGGTCGTGGCGGCGGCGGACGTGCTCGGCGTAGCCGCGGGCGCCGTGGTCGTACTCGGGGAGTCGGCGTCCGGTGTCGAGGCAGGTGCGGGAGTTGTCGCGGACGCCGGCGTGCTTGACGACCCCGCGGGCGCGGGCGATGTCCCGGCGGTGGTGTTCGGGGCCACGAGAATCGTCGTCGTGGCCGAGCCGGTAGTGCTTTGTGGCGCGGCGATTGGCGTCGTGGCGACGGCCGGGGAAACGCTTCCCGCGGTCGCGGGGCTCATCGCGTTGGCGGGCGCGGACGCTGTGATGGGCGGTGTTGCCGCCGTCGACGGCGGCATTTGAGCCGCGAGCGCGGCTGGCGGGGCTGGCGGGGCTGGCGTGCCGTGGCCGGCGTGGATTGCACCGGCGCCTGCGGTGGCGATCACGGCTGCGGTGAGGACCTTCCCGAGGATCCCCGCTGCACCCAGCCCGCCGACGCTGCCGACGGTGGCGGCGTACTCCGTCCCGACACCGACGACCCCGCCGGCGACAGCCGCGAGCGACGGCGCTCCGGCTATCACCGCCGTGCCGGCGGCCGCAGCGCTGACGGAGACACTGCCGGCCGCGCCGCTGCCGGCCGCGACCGCGCTGGCGGCGGTCATGCCGGCGGCAGTTGTGGTCCCGGCGGTGACCGCACCCGCGCCAGTCACGCCACCGGCGGCAGCTGTGCCACCGGCGGCGACCGTACCGGCGCCCCCCACGCCACCGGCCGCCGTCGCGCCGACCGCGGCCCAGGGACCACCACCGTGTAGCGCGGAGCCGAGCACCGAGGCCTTGAGCCCGCTGGTCGCCACCACGGGCAGGATCAGCGCCAGCGCGGCGCGCTGACGGCGGACCTCACGCTCGAACGCTGCGCAGCCCGGGCACCGATCTATGTGGGCGCGCGCGACGCTCCGGGGCAGGACTCGGCCGCGCGTCGTTGCCAGCCGCTCCCGGATGTCCGCGCACGGATGCTCCCGCGCCCGCCGTCCACGGAGCAGCGCCTCACGTGCCTGGAATACCAGCGCCTTCACCTTCTCCTTGCGCACCCCGAGCACCGCGGCGATTTCTTCGTGCGAGTGGTCCCCGAGCTCGAAGAGAACGAGCGCGGCGCGCTGGTCGGGCGGCAGCCGTCGCATGTCGTCCAGCATCTCGCGAAGGTCCTCCCGCCGCTGGACCTGATCTGCGACACCTTCGCGGGACGGTCGATCTGACGCCATTGCGTCGACATCGAGCTCGCGACGGGTGCGGAGCTCAGACAGGCAGCGGTTGCGCGCGATCGTATACAGCCATGGGCGGAGCGAAATGTCGCTGTCGCTCCTGCGCAACGTGCGAAACGCCGAGACGAACGTCAGCTGAAGCGCGTCCTCGCCGGCCTCGCGATTTCCAAGCATGTGCACGCAGAACGCGAGCACGCCGCGAGCATACCGATCGTAGATCGCCTCGAACGCGGCATCGTCTCCCGCACGGGCCCGAGCCACAAGGTACTCGTCAGTTTCGCCCACGACAATCCCGCGGTTGAACCCACCGCGGAACCCGGCGACTGCCGCGCTCACCCCCATGCGCACAGTCTCCGCCACCGAACGCCGAAAGTCCAGAGGCGCGACCGTTGGTCAAGGTCGCGCGCGGTCGGCCTCGTGCGGCTCCGATCGCGTGAGGAGGTGCGGGGATCGGCTGCCGGGCGCGGGCCAGACGGCGCCCCGGGAGGTATCCATAATCCCGGGACGCCGCGCCCCCAACCGAATGCGGACAAACCGAAAAGACCTGAGCCTGGAGGCTCGCCCCATCAGATGCCCCTCGTCGTGCCCCCTATCCAGGTCAACGCAACCATGACCGGAAGGTTGGTCAACTAAGACAAGCTTAATGAAAAAAAGCGAATCGATGATACGGTTTCTCAATGGGGTGTTCTGGTTCTCGGGGGTCGAGAGCCCGACAGGAGATTTGAGTCCTCGCAGAGCTTGGGACGAAGCAATTCGTCCCACGGGTCAGGGCCAAGCCCCCAACCAACCCTGACTCTCCGGGGGGTCCGGATGGATCTTGGCCCCCCGGTTCTATGCCGACGGCGGGCCGACGCGTCCTCGTGCGCGCGTCCTCGAGCGCCGTGATCACCGTAGGCAAGCCTCTCTCTGGCAACCGGCCTTCGGCCCAGGTCGTTAGGAGGGGTCGTGAGGGGTGCTAGGGGCGTGCGATGCCGCCGGCGTAGTGGCGGCCATGACGATCTGGCGCCGCCTACGGAATGTCGGCGGCTTCGTCCGGCCGGGCCTACGGGAACAGCTCGACCCGGGCCGCAATGTCCAGGCGCTTCGCTCAGCCGCCTGTCGCACGTGACCAGCCAGACCTCGCGGGCCTCGGCAAGCGTCAAGAAGGCGGCGTCGTACGCGGTCAGGTTGTGCCGCAGTTCCCACGGGCCTGCTCGCCGCCGGTACCACTCCTGCCGCTCGCCACTGAGCGAGCAGTGCTGTGTCGGTCGACTCGCCCCTCCGTAACGTGTTCATACGGCGCGGGGGCCGGCCGGCGGCCGCTGCGGTCCGCGGCGCTGCTCGTGCCGATTAGCGCCGACGCCGGCGAACGGTCCGTTGGCGTGAGCGTCGATCTGGGAGGTCGTCACCTCCTTATGGGAAGATGCGGTCATCGTCTGAGATCGCATCTATCACCTCGTCGATCAGTTTGGTTGCCGCCCCGAGCTGATGAGCGCCGTGCCGACCAACTACCTCGCCGATCGCGGTTCGGACATTGAGTAAGCGTCGGCTTCTGGCTCTCGATCCGCAGCGTGCTGCTGTGTCCGGCCACGCTCGAGCATGCCGGCGATCGTTCGGCCGAGCACCCAGTGGCATACGAATAACTGCCGGATGAACTCGTCCAGCGCGTCGCGGGCGATTGGGGATGTCTGCGTATCGCTCATGTCCTTCAGAGCCACGACGAGCATTTCCTCCCCCCAGCAGTCGCGATTAGGTTCAGCACGCCAATTACCGCGGTTCGCGTTCGCCCCGGCGCCCACGGTTCACGCTCGGCGTTGACTGCGAGCTGCGCCACCGGAGGGGCCGTCGGTCGAGCTCATAACCCGAAGGTCGGGGGTTCGAATCCCGCCCCCGCTATCGGAGCCGACCAGGGCTAGGACCCAAAAAGCCCTGCAAACCGGCCGACTGAGACCCCGAAGGCCACCGCGAGGTGGCCTTCGTCGTTGAGGCGGAAGCTGGCCGCGAGGGGCCGTGTCAAACACGTATCAAACGGAGTTGTCCAGCGCAGCGCGCCGGGCAGCCTGCGAGAGACCTCATCACGCGACCGCTCGCCGACGAGCTGAGTCGCCTGGATCCCGGTGCTCGTCGTTGACGAAGCCCTCGACCCCGGCGCAGGGTCCTAATCGACTGGAACGCCACTCACGCGTAGCGCACCCGATGACATCGTCCGCCAGGGACCGGCCAGATCAGAACGGTCCGCGTCTCGGCGCCAGCGCCCGGGCGCGAAGCGCCGCAATCAGCGCGCTCCGCCCGGCTGCGCTGATCGCGAGCGGTCCGCGGTGAAACGGGAAGTCACCCTTGCGCTCGATCAGGCCGACTGCCGTCGCCGGTCTGATGAAGTCGGCGATAGCCCACGACACGTCGCGAACGCCTGGCGGCTCGCCGTCGCTGTGCCAGCCCTCGGCGACGATCGCCGGATGAATTTGCCTGGCCAGGGGCTCGGACCACTCAGCTTCGAAGCCTGCTAGCAGCAGCGTAACCGTAGGCTCCGTGCAGGCCGCGCGGAAGTCGTCGCCGGCGAGAAGGTCCGTCGCGGCTGCGAGCAGCAGCGCGGGCGGGTCGCCGAGCAGTTCGCGACCGCGGGCGGTGGTCAGCAGCCGATGCCCTTTGCGGCGCAGCAGCCGGAGGCGCCGGAGGTGCTGGTGGAGCTCATAGAGCAGCGCGATGTCGGTCTCCCGATGCGGCGGACCGTGGATCTCGGCGTTCCACCATCCTGGCCAGCGCTCAGCAGCCTCCCGCACGAGCGCGCGGTTGAGTGCCTCGGTCTGCGTCAGCGCGATCCCGTCGATGCCAAGCTCGAGCAGCCAAAGCGCCGGCGCAAGCACCGCGCGCGCGGCGTTCGCGTCGATTGGCGGTGGCGCGGTTGTGATCAGCGGGCCGACCGCTTCGAGCAGCGCCCGGCGCTCGTCGCTGCCTCGCGTGTTGCCTCGCGCGAGCCAATGCGCCAGCCGCTCGTCACGCACGTAATCGAGTCGGCTGCGGCCGTCACCGCCTTCCAGCGGCTCTAGCAGCGCGCGGTCTGCCAGATCGGCCTGGCGGCGGCCGAAGCCCGGCGCGCCATGCGACAACAGCCCGTCCTCCACGGACTGCTCGAGCACAGTCGCGACCTGCTCACGCGCGCAGGCCTCCTCGTACCCCATCACTTGCCCCCAGGCGAGCAGGTCGGTGTCCGGCGGCTCGAGGCCCGAGCCCTCCAACAGATCCCGGAATCGCTGCCAGGCCGCGGGATCCTCGTTCTCCCACGCGCACAGCAGCTCGTTGGTTTCGCGCGCCCGGCAGACGTCGGCGTAGCTCGCGGCGCGTCCGCCGAGGCGCTCGAGCGTTTGCGCCAACGCGTCGGCGGCCTCGCGCTTGTGCTCGAGCGTGGTCAGGAACTTGCGCGGCAGCGTGTACCACACGAACAACTGCACGTCGTACCGGCGCAGGAGGAGCGGGCCCTCGCCCTCCCAGCCCATCCACTCGAGTGCCGACTGAGCCGAGCGCGCGCCATCCTCGTCACATTCGCCGGCGACCGCCAGCGCGTCGCGCAGCGCGCCCTCGGTCAGCTCAACCGGCACTGTGACCCTTCAGCATCATGCCCGGCGGTTGCGCCTGCGAGCCGTGCGCGCCGCCTTGCGGCTCGCGCGGCGGCGCTCGCCCGGTCTGGCCTTTGCCCGCCCGACAATGAGGTCTACCGGCCGGGCGTAACCGTAGAACACATCGTCGGTCACATCGGCCAGAACGCTCACGTTGTCGCCCGCGAGCGTGCCGCGATCGGCGAGAAAGTAGACGAGGTCCTTCGCGCAGGTGGGCGCGTCAGCGAGCAGGGACTGGCTGAGGCTCGCGGTCGTCAGGTAGCCGAGCAGGTAGTCGCGAAGGTCCGGGCGAGTCCAGTGATGAAGCCGGCCATCGCTCTGGACCGCCTTCCACTCGAGCATCGAGCGAACGATTGGGACGCCCGAGCGCACCACGGGGCAATCCCGGCAGCGCGCATGCTCGTCGCGCACGTACTGGGTGTATTCGGCCATCAGAGCGGCGATCGTCGACTCCCAGCCACGGGGCTCGTCAGTGCGGTCGGCGGCGACCGAGCCCGTCACGTGCGCGCTCGCTTGCGGTTCGTGAGCCAGTGCGCCCACTCGGGCACGAGGTCAGCGACCGACTCCGCCGGCGGCTCAAGCCCGGCCTTCGTCAGTCGGTCAACAACGCCGCCGGCATGCTCGAGAGGAAAGTCCGGCGCCCACGAGAGCAGCACGTCGGCGTCGTCGCATCCGCGACACCGGTACAGACCCGCGACCACCCCGAGCGCGGTGTCCACCGCCGGTCCTGTCAGGCCGACCGCCAATAGCCGCTCGATCTCGCGGTCAAACGCGCCGACCGCCTCCTCGAGCAGCTCCCACGCCGCCTCGGTCGGCTCCACGTATCCCCAGCGATGCTTGCCCGCGTGCCCTGCCAACTCATCGCTCCCGAGATGCTTAAGCTCCCAGGAGACGGCCTCAGCCACTCCGTCGATATCCGTATCGATCAGCTGCTTGCGGGCGACCCGCTCCGCCTCCGCGCGGAGCCCAGGGCGCGAGCGCAGCAGCTCGTCGAGCACCGCCGCCTTCTCGCCGGGGTCAAGCTCGGCAAGCGCCGAGCGCTTGCGCGGGCGTGACGAAGACCGACCTGCGGGCACGTCCGGGAGACTGACATCGGTGCCGGATGGACGCGGGCTTCCGGAGGGTCGGGCCGCGGCGGCCGCGAGGATCGCGGCGGGGTCGTGGGCCCGAGCCCCTACGCCGCGACTGCGGCGAACTCGCGCTCGAGCGCGCCGTGATCCGTCCACTGAAAGCGGAGCAGCAGCTCCCTCGTCAAGCACGGGGCGTCGGACCTTCAAAAGCCCGCCAACCGCCGAGTGAGACTTCGAAGGCCAGATCGTGCCCCGGATAGCGCATACGAGTTGACGGAAATACCGAAACAATGGCAGCTCGCTGCGGTACCATTCGACTGCATGAGTCTTATTGACCGCAAGACGGAGCTGTTCGAGAACATCGTGCGGCTCCGTCGAGTGGGGCGAGAGCTGCCCGGGAACGAGGACATCTCGGCTGTACGTGCTGCGCTCGAGCGGCAGCTCGGAGGGACGGTGTCGCGCCGGCTCGCGGCGCGGTTACTCGGTGTGAGCCATACCGCATTTGATCGGTGGATCAAGGCTGGCGACATTCCCTTGGTGTACTCAGAAGAAGGCCGAGGCGAGGTGCCGGTGGCCGCGTTGCTCGAGCTTCGAGACGCCGTCGACGCCGCCCGGGCCACGGGAAAGCGACGGTACGTTCTCGCACCCACGATGGTGAGTCGCCGGCAGGCCGCACAGGGCCTCCGTCTCCAGGAATTCTCGGGTGACCGCGGCAGACGCTTGACCGACCATCAGCGCGCCCGGGTCCGGAGCCTCGCGTATCACCGAGCAGTTGCGGACCGGCTGCGCGAGCCAATGCGTGCCGAGGCGCGATATGTGCTGTCGCGCTGGCGCGAGGAGGGCCGGATCGACGATCGGTACGCGGACCGGTGGCAAGACTTGCTCGACCGGCCGCTGCCACAGCTGAAACAGGCGCTCGTGGACGAGAGCCCGGAGAGCGACGACCTACGGCAGAACTCTCCGTTCGCCGGACTCTTAAGCGAGCCGGAGCGCCAGCGGATCCTGCGCGAGGTGGTGTAACTGCGCGTCCACGAGTTCGAACACGTCGTCGCTGCGGCGGCCAGCGTCACGGGCGAGAGCGAGTTCGTCGTCATTGGAAGCCAGGCGATTCTCGGCTCCTACGAGACACCGCCGGGATCGCTGCTGCAGTCGCTCGAGGCCGATATCTACCCGCTGCATAACCCTGGCGCAGCGGACCTGATCGACGGTGCTCTCGGCGACGGTTCGCAATTCCATCGGACGTTCGGCTACTACGCGCACGGAGTTGGGCCTGAGACGGCACGGGCTCCCCGCGGCTGGCGGGAGCGGCTCGTGAAGCGGGAGATCCCGCCCAGGCCAGGATCGAGCCGCACCGCGATCGCTTGGTGCCTGGAGGTGCATGATCTCGTCTTGGCGAAATGCGCCGCTGGCCGGGCTCGGGATTGGGACTATGCGAGGGACGCGCTACGAGCTGGACTCGTCGACCGCGACGTGCTGCTTCGGAGAGCGGGGGATCTCCCCGTCACCGAGGAGGCTCGCGCTCGCATCCACGCCGCTATCGCCGCGATGCCGGTGGCGCCGATCCAACCTACGACGCAAGGGTGAGCGCGCCCCGGCCGCGAGCCGTGCGTCAAACAACTTTCAAACGAATCCAGCCGCACGCATCGACACGACCGTCGCTTACGGACCCCGGGTGCAGGCCTAGGCGCTGGACGGCACGGCACGTCCACGCCTTCGCCCGATCGGAACGACATGTACCTGGGACGTCTCATAACCCGAAGATCGCGGGTTCGAATCCCGCCCCCCGTTACTAGAAAAGCCCAAATAAGGGCTTTTCAGATTCCGGGCACGAAACAGACGGGACCAAAAGAGCGGAGTGAGTCCGACCTAGTGCGGAGAAACGGCACCTATTGCAATCGGCCGAAAAGTCGATCCAGCGCATCTGGTACGCCCGCTTTAGGTGCGTCCCAAGCCGGTCTCCACCGGGATGCGACTTCACGCATCGCGACGCCGCTGATCGGGGGGCGCGCCCACACACGTGCGCTAGAGGCGGACGGCGTCGACGTGGTCGCCATCCTCGAGCGCGGGTACACGCCAGTGCACGGTGCTGATCCTTTCGGAGCTGGCCGAGCTTTGTAAGGATCGCTCACGATCCTTACAAAGCCCTGGCCCTCGATGGCGTTTGCCGCAGCGTGCGGCAATTCCGCCTTGGGCCCGCCCGTCACCTGGCGATTAGGCTGCCAGAGAGTGAGCAAGGGCAAGCGAAATCGTCGCCGGGCGGCCATCCGGCCAAGGTCGCGGTGCGGCGCGAGCGTGAAGCCGCCGGGCGTTCGGGTGCGCCGGCTGGCCCCGAGAACGTTGCCCGCCGGATCGTTCATGAGGCGCACGAGCTGTCGAGCGCGCGCGACGCCGAGCTGTGGCGTCACAGCTGCTTGGCGTGTTCTGGAGCCAGCGGTATACGTTGCCGCTCGAGGAGGCGGCCTCGCCCGACTACAGCCTGATTCTTGGCAAGCCGCTGATCGAGGCGGTCGCTCGGCTCGGCGGCGACGGGGCGCAGACCGCGCTGAGCGTCATCGGGATCGTGGACGACGGCGAGCTTGGCATCCGCGCCGGGGAGCTGGCGCAGAAGCTGGAACTGGAAACGGCGGCGCGCAGCTGGCTCGGCAGCGTCGATGAGGCGGAGATCACCGGCGCGGCTGTGGTGCGTGAGGACGTATTCGACGACGTGTCGACCGTATTCCTCGAGGCTCGCCATCCGACCGACGAAGCGCACGCGATCGGCGTTCTGATCGACAACAACCTCGGTCACATGGCCAAGGACATCCTGCTCGCCGACTCGATCGATCGCGTGGCCGAGTTGATGCGCGAGCATCCACGGGGCGATGGGGAGCTAGCGCTCGAGCGGATCGCGCCTGGAGTCGCGGCGGGACGGATCCACGCGGCGATCGAGCTGACCGAGATGACGTCGGATCCGCCGGTGCCCGACGACTACGCGCGATTGCGGGCGTTGGCGATGCTGAGAGTTGACGAGGTGTCGAATGTCGTCGCCGTGCCCGAACGGGACGAGATGCCGCACGAGGAGCGCGACCGGCTCCGCGACGAGTTCCTTTCCTCGCCGGAGGGAAAGGACTTCGCGTCCGAAAGCGATGAAGCCTGGGCCGCGTCTGTCGCGATCGACTTCTGCGCCGACTACGTTGACGGACGCCCGCTCCGTTGGAGCCCGGTGGTCGTCGAGCTGTTCATGGCCAACTGGATTCCGAGGAAGGTGCTCGCCGACGAAGGCCTGTTCGAACGGCTTCCGGCAGCACTCGACGCCTGGGTACGGTTCGCCGGACGCAAGGCGGGCACGCCCGACTGGGCCGTCGAGGCGACCCGGAACGCGATCCCGCGCTGGCGCGAAGAGATGACCGAGCGCGGCAGCGATCCGGCGGCTGGCGGCCCGGCGAAGCAGTTTCTGACCGCCGCGAAGGCAGCCGGCGTCGACGTCGAGGATGGCGACGCGGTACGAACGTTCATGGCCGGCTGGAACGCGCGCAGCGAGGCTTCGTAGCCCTCGGCCGCCCGAGGATTGGCGGCGGACTATTTCCTGTATGGCTCTGTTTGTCGATGGCGTACGAGGAGCGCCTAAGTTAGGGAAAATCGCACGTTATTCGCAAAGTTCCAATACCATGTGTTCCAATGGGACGAACGATGAACACTGAGCGAACCGCAGAACGCATCCTCGCGCTGCGGAAGACAGCTCGCAGAGGGGGAGAGATCCGCGAGGAGCTTGAGCCGATCATCGACGGTCTGCGTCGCGATCTCGACGAGACGATGAGCAAGACCCAGGCGGCGAAGGTCATCGGCGTGAGCGTGCCAACGCTCGACAAGTGGATCGAGCAGCGCATCGTCCCCGTTGAACGAGCAGCGAGCGGGCGCCCGCGCGTTCCTCGTGATACCGCACTCGACCTCGCCGAGAGGGTCTCCGATCTTCGTGAGCGCGGGCGCGAACGGAACCTCATCGTCGCGGTGGTTGACCAACTGCAGCGGGACGACTCGACCTATCAGCGCGAGTTCGAGAAGCTCTATGGTCCTGGACTCCGCGCGCTCGCGAGAGACGAGCTGGTGTCTGCGGCGCCCTCGTCGGAGTTCGGGCCCGAGGACTAGCGAACCTCCCGCCGCGTGCCCGATTACGAGGTCGTCACGCCGCGCCCCGTGCGTAGGCTCATCGATGCCCTAGCCGGAAAGCGAGCCGGCTACCAACGCGTGTACCACCAACTCAGTCGCGATCCGTGCGCTCTTGAACTCCGTGCCTACCGACTGGCCGGGCCGCTCGAGCCAATCGTCTGCGGCGTCCACCTCGACCGCGGCTACAGGCTTGCGTTCACGGTGCAGGCCCCCGATAAGCCCGGGCAACCTATTCGCGTCGTCATCCTGTACGTCGGGCAGCGCGAACCTCACCACCGACAAAACGACATCTGGACAATCTTGCACGAGCTCTTCGGCGTCGAGAGCCCGCCAACCGACCACGACCGACCGCCATGTT
The DNA here is from genome assembly GCA_963701945.1 of uncultured Solirubrobacterales bacterium. Taxonomy (GTDB): domain Bacteria; phylum Actinomycetota; class Thermoleophilia; order Solirubrobacterales; family Solirubrobacteraceae; genus Palsa-465. The sequence goes on from CAVPBV010000017.1 coordinate 147,250, forward strand.
GCGAGAGGAGCGTGCCGGAGATCGAGCAGGACAACCTCGACGAGTTCTTGCGCGATCTCCAGCGGATGACCCGCGGCCGAACATCGTCGCGCCGTCCGCGCGGCACTTGAGGCACTGATTCGAAGGCGTCCAGTGAACGAAGACCACGACGCCCGGCGCGGCATGAAGCGTGTAACAAACCGTGTAACAAGAGCGGCAAATTCAGCCTGATTCAGGCTCACCTAAAATCGGCAAACCCCTGCAAATCGGCACCTACCGAACCCCGTTCAGGCGCCTCATAACCCGAAGGTCGCGGGTTCGAATCCCGCCCCCGCTACCTTAAAACCGCTGGAAATCGAGACCTCCGAGAGATCGGAGGTTTCGTCGTTTATGCCGTGGTCAGCCGTTTGATTTCGTTTGACGACGGGCGTCGGACGGTGGGGAGGGGGAGAACCTGGCGCCCCCGAGGCTCTTGTAGGCATGACCGATCAGGAAGCTGCCTCCACCCCCGATGTCCTCGACGTGCTCGTCGACCAGCTCCTTGCCTGCGGCGCACCCATCAGCCAGATGATGGCCAGGATGCAGGAGTACGAAGCGTCCCGCCTGTCCTCGCCTGATGCGCCACCGATCTTCGAAGTCGCGCATATGTTGATCCGCAGCGTCGTCGACGACTTGACCGAGCGCTATTCGGATGACGAGATCCGGGTTGCGTCGGAGATCGTGGCCCAGGCCACGGTGGCGATCTGCGCGAACATCTTCTTCGTGCCGCCCGACGAAATCCGGCGTCTTGCTCGCGGCTCCGGTTCGGGTTGCGCGCGGAGGTCGCAACGACGAACGCGACGGGGACGACGCTGACCCGAAGCGGCCGCTGGCGGCCACCGTTGACCCCAGAATTGATGCGCTGATGCGCTAGCATCAACCCGTGCGAACGACTCTGGACATCGACGATGACGTGGTCGCGGCGGCTCGAGAGCTCGCCGCGGGCGAGCGCCGGTCGCTTGGCTCGGTTATCTCGGAGCTCGCTCGGCGTGGCCTCACCCCAGCGCGTGTCGAAGCGGACGGGAACCTCCCGGTGATTCGGGTGCCGCCGGGCACATCTCCAATCACCCCGGAGATCGTTCGCCGCGCGCTTGAGGGAGGCTGAAGCTCCCATGGGTCTACTCGACGTCAATGCGCTCGTCGCGCTGGCGTGGGACTCGCACATTCACCACGCCGCGACGCGACAGTGGTTTGCGGCAAAGGGCGCCGATGGCTGGGCTACCTGCCCGCTGACGGAAAGTGGCTTCGTCCGTGTCTCTTCCAATCCGACTGTCATGCCAAGCGCAATCGGCGTGGAGGAAGCGCGCCGCGTGTTGGCGTTGCTCCGCGCCGCCGGCAGGCATCGCTTTCTGGCCGACGACGTGTCGATGACAGACGCCGATGTGCCGCCGTTGGTCGGTCATAGACAGGTGAGTGACGCGCATCTCTTGACGGTTGCTCATCGGCACGGCCAAAGGGTCATCACTTTTGACGGTGGCGTCCGTGCGCTGGGCGGGCCGGACGTCGAGCTCCTGACCGCGCTCTGACGCGGGCGGTTTCGATCAAACGGCAGGCGAACGAACGGCGCCCGCCTGCATGGCAGCGAATCGAACCTTCAAATCAGGTCGGCAGATCACCGGAGGCGTGGAGAGCCATCGCCACGGATCTCGTTGGGCACGGGAGCGGGGCGGGGCAAGCCGCGGCTACGGGCCCCAGTGCCGTTCAGGCTCGCCCGTGTCCGGGTTCAGGAACAGCGGTTCGTTCGTGGGGCCCCGGAAATCGAACAGGCCCGCGAGGTCGAACGGGATCCCGTCCCGGCCGTCGGTCGGCGCGAGAACTTGGTCGAACGAGCCGGGGATTCCCGGCAGGTGCCAGTTGTACTCGATCAGATTGATGATCGAGGCCTGGTCTGAGAGGTTGTGATCCACGTAGTCGTGCCGGGCGAAGGGCGAGATCACCAGCAGCGGCAGCCGGGGCCCGAACCCGCAGCGGCCCTGCTCGCCGCCGAGGGGCGGGACCGTTTCCGGCTTCGGTCCGCACTGACCGGATGCCGCCCCGCTGGAGGTGGTATTCGTGAGGTCGTCGGCGGGCGACAGCGAAGGGTTGGTGACGCCGCTGAAGGCGTGGTCGTACCAGCCGTCGGAGTCGTCCCAGACGAGGATCACCGCGGTGTGAGGCCAGTCGGGAGTGCGCTCGAGCGCGTTGATCTCGCGCGTGAGGAACTGCTGCTCGTCGGCGGGATCCGAATCGGCAGCATGCCCGGTCTCGTAGGTTGAGGCCTTCAGGAAGCTGACCGCGGGGAGCGCCGAGGGGGGCAGCTCCCCACGTCCGATGGCCGTCACCAACTGATCGAAGTCGCTCATGTCGTACTGGTGGTTGGGCGTGTTGAATTGCGGCTGGCCGTTCACGTAGCTCTGCGTGTCGTGACCGATCTCCCGGAGGCCGGCGAGCGTGTCCATGCCGTCGGCGCCGGTGGGCACCGTTAGGTGGTGCGGGTTGGCGGTAGAGGCGTAGTACTGGAACGGCTCCTGGTGCTCGCTGTAGTCGTTGTTGTAGCCGTATTGCCCGGTGCCTCCGAGGGCGGCGCCGATCGCGTGGTCCGCGTTGCAGAGGCCGCCGTTGGTGGCGTTGGGAACGGACTGGTAGAAGGTCGAGCTCGCGAACTCGTGGGGGATAAAGTCGCTGGTCGGCTGGGTGCCGCCGGTGGCCTGGGCGAACGTGGTCGTGGGCCGGAAGCCGCCCTTGAAGTAGCCCCACGAGATCCCTGCCGCGTTCAACTCGTCGCCGATGTTCGTGCCGCTCATCGCCACCGATGCCTTGGTCGAGCAGTCGTCCCAGTATGGATCGGCGTTCTGGGTCAGCGAGTAGCCGCCCTGGCCGTCGGGCGTGAGCACGCCGCTCGGTGCGCTCTGCGTGGAGATAGACAGCTTGCCGGACGTGATGCTGACGCCGCCGGTGTCGCCGGAGACGAGGTTGAGGTGCCCGAGCGTCGTGCCGCCGAACGTGGTCCCGTACGAGTTGTCGCTCATGGCGTATTGCTGCGCGTAGTTCCACAGCCCCGTGAGAGTGTTTCCGTCGTAGTAGTCCATCACCGTCGAGGCCTGGCACGGCGTGCCAAAGTCGGAGGTGCCGGTGGCGGTCCCGGTGCTCTGTAGGAACAGGTCCATCTTCCCGCCGTCGAACGCTTCCTGTTCGGGCTCGTAGTTGTTGTCCTGGTCGCACGTGAGCTGTCCGCCGGCGTCGCCCGGCAGCCCGGTCGGGCTCGAGTCGAGCCGCTGCGGCTGCGCCTCGTTCGGGTTGTCGGTCAGCAGATCGGTGGCGTGCCTGAGCGCCGGAGGCAGCGAGGGGCTGGTCGCCGGGGGCAGTCCGTCGACGGCGGGCGTTCCGCGTGCCGCGTGAAACGGATGGCCGTCGGTGTTCGCGGCGTAAGGGTAGGTCCCGAAGTAGTGGTCGAAGGACTCGTTTTCTCCGATGATCACCACGAGATGCTGAATCGGCGTGGCCGTCGCTCCGTAACCGTGGCGATGCCGACGCTCCGGGCCGTGTGCGGCGGCAGCCTGCACGACGATCACCGCGAGAGCGGCGGCGAGGATCGCAGTAGACACGGCCAGCCTGCGCTTGCGCAGCATTGCATCTCCTTTTCGAGCATCGAAGCCGCCCCCCGGGCTCTGGGCGCGCGCAATCTTTCATCTGGCGATGCGCCAAGTGTTAACACGCTGTGACTTGACCGCGCGTCGGGCCGGCGCCAGACGTCGCCGCCGTCCGGCGTGAACCGGACGATTCACGGCGGACGCTTGTCCGGGCTTCTACGGACCCTCCACGGCGGCTCACCCACCGCGCTTAGTGCCGAGCTGCTCGATGGCGGCGCGAGCGACGTCTTGTTCTTCGATCGAGTCGGCACCGCGATCGACGGCGGCGCCGAGCGCGGCGTGCGCGATCCCGAAGGTGGTCCGCAGGTTGCGGGCGGTACGGGCCCGGTTGAGCTCCGCGAGCAGTTCGACCGCGGCGGTCGAGAGGGCGGTGTCGCTTGTCACATTCGCGGCGAGCTGGTGCGACGGTCGAGGATCCGCCCGAGCTGGCCGCTGACGACGGGCGGTACGGCAAGCAGGCGCTCGAGCGCGCGGTTGACGTTCTCTAACACTTCGTCAGTTGGGTCGATGCAGGTCCACGCCTGCGAGCGCGGAGATGACCTCGCCGGCGAGTTCGCCGCTGGCGACCCAGAACTTCGCGGCGAGCTTGGCCGCAAGTCGACGCTCGCTGCCGGGGAGAGGGCGCCTGGCGGGCTGCGGCGGTGAGGATCGCGTCCCGATCCCGCGCGGTCAACGTGCTGGCGCGCCGGGCGTCGCGCACGACGCTTTGGATCAGGTGCGCGGCGAATCGACGGACGTCGAGTACGACCTGATCGTCGTCGAAGGCGACCGAGACCCAGATCGGCGCGATTGTCCCAGTGGGGTCATCGAGCGTGTACCGCAGCAGGCTTGTCTTACCGCAGCCGACGGGCCCTTCACGCCGAGGCGCTCGGTGCTTCCTGCCGCGCGCAGGACGCTGCTCTCAGTTCCAGCGCGCGCGTGGTCATCGAACGGGACGTGGATGCGGGCATATCGACGTGCAGCGGGCTGCCGTCGAAGGCGTGCGTCCGGAGCTGGGTGGGGATCTCGTTGCTCATGCACGGGTCCGCAAGGCGAAGCGACGCGCGGGGCGCCCGCGCCGCCCGGGCTCGTGCTGCTCGATGGTCTCAAGCAGCCCGGCGGACTCGAGCTCGTGCATCAACTGGCTGGCCCGCTGTCGGCTCGCGCCGATCTGGCGGAGCATCGGCTCGTCGGACGCGGCAGCTGGCCCATGCGCTGCGAGATACCCCACGAGCGCACCCGCGAGCGGGCCCGCGACTGCACTGGCCCGCTGCGCGAACTCGTCGGCCGCCGAGCTGACCGGCGCCACACCTGCCTGGATGTCGCCGGCGGCTCGAAGGAGCCGTCGCGGGTTGCCGCCCGCCACTGCGATCGCGCGCTCTATGTCGGCGTCGACGAGCGCGGGTACGTGGGCACGCAACAGCTTCGCCGCATCTGCATCGGCCAGCGGGCCAAGCTTGACGGTGTGCTCGAAGAACGCATCGGCAGGCGGCTCCAGGTAGAGCGTCTCGGCAGGGCTGTCGCCGGCGACGACCCAGGCGGCGCCCTGGAGCGCCCAGAGCTCGTTTCGCAGACTCCCGAACACGCCGTGGGCCACCGCCGGCGCGATCCCGTCGACCATCAGGCACACAGGACGCTCCAGCTCAGCGAGCCGCTCGCCGAGGAGGTCGACCAGCTCCATCAAGATCGCCGGCTGGGCGACCTGCCCGAACGGCCCATCCGGCATCGACAGCGCCCGCAGGTCCTCGATCCAACGAGCGCGGGAGCCGGCCGGCTCGGCGAGCCGCTGGACCCGGGCCACGAGAACGCCGAGCAGCTGGGACGGGTTACTCGCCAGCTCGCCGCTGACCATCACCATAGGGCGCGACTCCTTTTGGCGTGCGAGCCGCAAGGCGACGTGATTGAGCAGCGAGGTGCGTCCGCTGCCGCGTTCTCCGAGCAAGAGCACCGGCTGCAAGGCGGCGACGGCTCGGATGATCGCATCAGTCTCGCGAGTACGATCGACGAACCGGCGCTGGTCGGCCCGAGACTGCCTGAGGGGTTGGGCGCTCATGGATGCAATATTAGCAAAAATATTGTGCTAATCGCTAGCACAAAGTTGAGACATCGCCCGGAAGTTCCTAGAGCGCGGGCTCATCCACAACACCACGCGCGGGACGTCGTCCGCTCGAAGTCCGGGGCGCTGATTGCTGAGTTACTGAACGGGCGCGGGATTGACTACGCGTACCAGGCCGATGTGTCGACGACGAGCGGAAGCTCGTCCCACGGCATCTCCCCCTGGCTTGGCGCAGAACGAAGACCAGCGACGCGGACTGAGAGCTCGATCGCCGGTCCGATCGATCAGGCGAGCAGTCCGCGGATGTCCTCGGCGGTCAGACCGCCGGCGAACAGTTCGCCGTCGTCCATGACGCCTCGGAAGAGCTCGGCTTTGCGCTCGGCGAGTGCACGCACCTTGTGCTCGATGGTGTCGCGGGCGATCAGCCGGTAGACCATCACCGGGCGCGTCTGGCCGATTCGGTGCGCGCGATCGATGGCTTGAGTTTCGACCGCCGGGTTCCACCACGGATCGAGCAGGAAGCAGTAGTCGGCCTCGCTGAGGTTCAGGCCGACGCCGCCGGCTTTGAGGCTGATGAGGAAGACCGGATCTGTCCCATCCCGGAACCTGTGTAACACCTCGTCGCGCCGCCGGGTACGCCCGTCGAGGTAGCAGTATCCGATGCCCTCTTTCTCGAAGCGCCCGCGGACGTGGGAGAGGAAGCCCGTGAATTGGCTGAAGACGAGCGCGCGGTGGCCGCTCGAGATCACATCGTCCAACTGCTCGACGAGGGCGTCGAGCTTTGCACAAGGGAGGTCAGAGTGACCCACGTCGACCAGAGCTGGATGGAGGCTCAGCTGGCGCATGCGCGTGATCGACTGCAGGATCGTGAAGCGGTTGCGATCGAGGTCGTCCAGCAGCTGCAGGACCTTCTGACGCTCGCGCTGAAGGTGGGTGTCGTAGAGCTTGCGGTGACGGGGGTGAAGCTCCACCTCGAGCGTTTGCTCCTGCTTCGGCGGAAGCTCGGCCGCCACGAGCTCCTTCGTTCGCCGCTTGAGCAGCGGCTTGATCCGCCGGCGCAGGCGCGTCATCCGCTCGCCGTCGCTCCGGCGCTCGATTGGCCGGGCGTAGTGCTCCGCGAAGCGGACCGGGTCCGGGAACAGCCCGGGAGCGGTGATCGACAGCAGCGCCCAGAGCTCCATCAGGTTGTTCTCCATCGGCGTGCCGGTGATCGCCAGCTTGAATGGGGCGCGCAACTCACGGGCGCACCGATACGTCTTGCCGCGGTGGTTCTTGACGTACTGCGCTTCGTCGAGGATCAGCGCCGCCCACGGAATCGATCCGTAAGCGTCGCTGTCCAGCCGGAACAGGGTGTATGTGGTGACGACGACGTCGGCAGTCGCGATCTCCTCGATCGCGCGCCCCGAGCGAGCGAGCGTGTCAAGCACCACGTCGACGCTCAGCTCGGGCGCGAACCGCGCCGCCTCTGCTGCCCAGTTTGGCGCCACGCTCGTCGGCGCGACTACGAGGAACGGGCCCACCGTCGGATCGGTGTGCCGTGCATGAGACACAAGCGCGAGCGCCTGCAGAGTCTTGCCGAGCCCCATGTCGTCGGCGAGGATCCCGCCGAGCTCGAGGTCCCACAACGTGGCCAGCCACGAGAAGCCCTCGCGCTGGTAAGACCGCAGCCGCGCCTGGAGGGACGCGGGCGTCTCGTGCTCCGTCAGCGTCTCGAGCTCAAGCAGGGGCGCGACGATCCGCTGCCACCGCTCGGCCTGCTCCGTGACAACGCCGAGCGCCGTGAGTTCCGACCATAGATCCGCCTGGTAGCGACTGATCCGCAGCGACGACGCGGGCGAGTCGCTGAGCGCGCGCGCCTCCTCGATCAATCGGCGAAGCGACTCGAGGCGGGGATCAGCCAGCGAGAAGTACGCGCCGTCATCGAGCAGCATCCACGACTCGCCACGGGCGAGCGCCGTGAACACCTCCACGAACGGCAGCTCTCGGCCGTCGACGCTGATCGTCACGCCAAGGTCGAACCAGTCCCGCTCGCCGGCAATCTCCCCAGTCGACACACCGACCTCGAGCGACTCGCCCACGTCGCGGTAGTCCGGCGGCTCTCCCAGCACCCTGAGACGGACCTCCGGGTGCTCCGCCAGTCGCGGGAGCGCTTCGGTGACGAAGCGCAGGCTGTCGAGCCCGGACATGATCGTCGGCGGGCGGCTCGCCGGACGGCCGGTGGGATCGAGCAGCGAAAGACTCTCGAGTGCGGGCTCGTCAAGCGCGACCTCAGCAAGCCGCGCCCGCTCGGCGGCGTGGTCGCGAACCCCAGAGGCGTCGCCCTCGTCGTGGAGCGGCACCCGGTGCACCGAGTCGCCGACCGCGTATTCCCACTCCCAGCCGACCGTGACGAGCGTTTCGGGACCGTGCTCGGCGCGGAGCACGAGCGACGGCGCCGAAACGGTCGGTGGAGCGAACGATCCGTCGGAGGAAACGACGGGAGCGATGTGGCGTAGGCCCGGGCACAGCTCCGATGCGAACCGGTCCAGCTCCGCGGCTGGGATCGCGATCCGCTCGCGATCGAGGAGCATGCGCTCGAGCTGCGCCACCGCTGGGCGCTCGAGTCGCACGAGGCGAATCCGCCAGCGGTCGATGTCGACGCCGCCGTCGACGTCGGAGCGCTCGGCGCACACGATGCCGTGGGCGGGGCTCCCGATGAACCGCACCGGAACGAGCTGCTCGACGGGACCGCCGCCGACACGCAGCATGAGATCCATGCCGAACCGGTCAGGCCCCTCGCGCGTGACGTCCAGGACTAGCGTCCCGGCCTCGGGACGCGGAAGCTCGCCGAGAGAGGCGTTCGCGTGGATCAGTGGCAATCCGAGGGCCGCCGCCCGGTCCAGCAGCGGCCACAGCTGCTGGGTTTCGAACGCCGACAGGTCTATCGACCGTTCGGTGGTGTAGCCGTACATGTAGCGGCTGTGCGCCTTCCCTGTCAGGAACGCCGCGTGCAGCTCACGGAGCAGCGAGAGGTGGTCCTCGCGATAGCCGCCATCCCGGATCGTCCAGGCGTCGAGCCCGCCCCAGTCGAGCGAGCCGTTCACCCAGCCACCACGCGCGCCCGGCCGCATGACCCTTGCCATCAAGCGCGGTGCGCCATGATCGGGATAGCGCGAGTTGGCAAGGCGCAGCTCGATCGCCAGCGGGTTACCCGTCGCCGGCGGAGTGCGGCCGGCCAACAGCGCGCGAAGTGGTCGCTCCCATGGAGCCGGGTGCGGAGCCGACGTCGATGGGCCGTCGATGCCTGGCCCGTCGATGCCTGGAGCGCCTGCCGATAGGCGGTCAGCGCGGCGGCTGGTCCTGCTTGTGTTGTGTTGCCCGACCTCGCGCTGGCAGCGAGTACGGCGGCGACGACATGCTTGCAGTTGATACCGACCGGGCAGCTGCACTCGCCCTCGACAAACGCAATCCGGTCGCCATCATCTTCGAAGTAGGCGGTCGTCGAGTAGATCGCGCCGTGCCCCACCACCGAGGCCGACAGCGTGTACTCGTCCTCGTCCCAGAGCGGGGACAGCACTCGGTCCTCACGCGCATACCTGGCGCCTCGATCGAATGTCGTCGCGCTGAAACACGCGTCGAAATCCGAGATCTGAACATCGCCCAGGCTCCCCAGCCTCACTGGCATGGCTCGCAGCCTAGGCCGCTCTCCGGACGGCTCGCCTTAAGGGTCCCTCGGTTCGCCGGCGGCGGAGTCAGGTGAGGGGGCAGCGAGGTCACGCAGCGCCCTCACAAGCCGAGTTCGGCTCCGCCCGTGAAGGCGAGTGAGACGACGGTGGCCGTTGTCGATGCCGGCCGACTGGAGCAGCGCCGCACCAGCGCGCTCGTCAAGCTGTTCGATCGCACCGAGCAAATCGAGCACCGACATGCGGGTGGACGCGGTCTTCGGTCCGACCATCCGTGCCTCGATGACGTCTGCTGCGCCGCCGAGCGCGGCCTCCCGGCTGGGAGCCGTGCGGAGCGCGTGGGCGAGGCCGACGCGCTCCGCCTCAGCCATAACATGAGCGGCAGGGCCGTCGCGGCGGCGTCGACGCCCCCGCCCTCGTGGTTCTGAGCGCGGTGGCGGAGGGGGCGGCGCCACCGTGACCTGGTCCACCGTGACCTGCGCCACCGTGACCGGCGCCAGCAGCCCGGCTTCGGTCAGGAACCGGCTCGCCGCTCCGGTGGTCCAGTGCAGCGTCAGCCCGCGCTGGGCCCGCGTGAACGCCACGTATGCGAGCCGGCGTTCCGCCTCGATGCCCTCTCCGGCCGCGCGTTCCTGCGGACTCACTTCGAGCGAACGGGCATGCGGTAGCTGGCCTTCGTCGCAGCCGAACACGTGCACCTCTGGCCACTGGCAGCCCTTCGCGCGATGAATCGTCGTGAGCTCGATGCCGTGCTCGTCGTCGCGAATCGCCGCGAGGGCATCACTCCGGGATTGCAGCAGCGCCGCGTACTCGGCGACGGTCTTGCCCGACGCGTCGCGGCTCGCCTGCTCGAGCACCTCGACCTCGATCCGCTCAGTGCCTCCGAAAGCGCGCTCGTGCTCTCCGAAATAGTCGTCGAGCCCGCCGGGGCCACGGAGGTACCGGACGAACCGGCCGGCGTCCGTAATCCGGGCAAGCGCATCCAGGGTGACGCCCGCCTCATCGAGTCTCGCGCGCTGTCGAGCGGCCGCCGCCACCGTCGCAAACCCCTCTGTGAACGAACGGCCCGCTCTCAGTGATGCCGCGACGTGCTGCTCAGCGTTGAGCGGCAGGCCCCGCCCCGGCGCGCGACACACGCGGGCCACGTCCTCGGCGTCCGCGTTCGTGGGGTCCGCGCACAGGCGCACGTAGGCCTCGAGTGCGCCGCGAGCGCCGGCGGGCTCGAATACCTGCTCGGGCGCGGCGATCCTCACGCCAAGCGCTGAGCACCCGAGCGCGACGGTTCGCAGGAGCGTGGTCGTCCGCGCGAGCACCACGATCTCACCGCGCTTGCGGACCGCCAGCAGCGCGGCGATCTCATCTGCACCGTCCGGCTGGGTCTCGTGCATGCACAGCCGGAGCGCCAGGTCGCCCGTGGGCGCCGACTTGGCCTGGATCTCCTTGGGGAAGCGGATGCCGTTGTGCTCGATCAGCCGTCGGGACGCTTGGACGACGTCGGGCGGGCAGCGGTAGTTGTGTGCCAGCGCGATCCGCTGGAGCCCCGGGTAGGCGAGGTCGAGGTCGAGGATCCGGCGCACACTGGCCCGGCGCCATCCGTATAAGGTCTGGTCCTCGTCGCCCACGCAGAAGAAGCCATCCTGCGGCGCCGCCAGGATCCGTACCAGCAGTTCCTGTGCCGGCTCGATGTCTTGATACTCGTCGACGAGCACCTGACTGAAGCGGCTCTGCCAGCGCCGGCGAAGCTCCTCGTCGTCGCGGAGCGCGCGGACGGCGCCGAGAACGAGGTCGTCGAAGTCGTGTACCTGGTCCTCGGCCAGCTGGCGCTCGTAGAGCTCGTAGAGGTACGCCACGGTCTCGCCCTCCGGATGCTTGTGGGCCTGCTCGGCGAACTCGCGCGGCGTGGCCAGCAGTCCGAGCTTGGCGTCGCCAATCGCTGCCCGCGCGTCGGCGGGGTCGAGCCATTTGCCGGTCTCACGCAGCGCGAGTGCGCAGAGGCGGCGCCACTGGTTGAACGACGCCTCGCGGACGCCGTTCCGTCGCGCGAGCCCCTCCTCCCGCATCAGCCGCCAGCCGGTGCTGTGAAAGGTGCGGGCGGCGACCGACGGCACGCCGGCCGCACGGAGGCGCTGTTCGAGCTCCGAGCGAGCGTCTCGGTTGAAGGTCGTGCACAGGATCCGGTCGGTGGGGACGCCACGGCGAAGCAGCTCCCGCACCCGCTCGATCAGGACGGCGGTCTTGCCGCTCCCAGCCGGCGCGATGACCTGCACGATGCCGTCGTGGGCGTTGATGGCGCGCAGTTGCTCGCGGTCGGCTTCAAAGTGCGCCTGCGCGAGGTCGGGCGTTTGGGCGGGATATGGCGCGGACGAACCACGGTAGAGCCGCGTGGCCGCGTCGATCGCGCGCTCCAACGTGTACGGATAAGCGAACTGCGGATCGATGAAGCGCTCGGGGGCCAAACGGGTGAGGCGCTGCTCGCTTTCGATCGCAAGCGCGACGCCGGCACGAAGCGCGGGCTCGAGGACGTAGCCGTGGAGCGCCGCGAGGTCGTCGAGATCGCGCAACTCGACGCCGAGAACGGCCAGCCGAGAGCCCTGCCGAACCCGGTCAAGCCAGTCCTGCGCGGGGTTCTCAATGCTCGTCCGTCGCGTCCGGGTCTTCCTACCGCGGGCGATCACGTCGCGTCGAAGCGCCCCAAACTCGACCACCTCGTATCGAGCGGCCACGAGGGCTTCGCGGTCAAGCGACGCGGCCCAGGCCAGGCTCGGAGACACGGCCCGACTGTACTTGCCGGCGGCGATTCTCGATCCTGCTTGGCGGCGGACGTGGTCCGCGGGTTCGACCGCGCGTCACCCGGCGAGCCGTTCGTCGAAATAATGCGAGCGATCGCCGCGATCGACGAGCAGGCCGCCGGCTTTACGCACTCAACACTGATGTGTCGCAGCTGGCAGAGAGTTGGCACGAATGTGTCTTGATCCGTGACAGGGCTTCGGAACATGCTGCCGGTATGGCAACCCTGTCTCAGAAGATGGAGGCCGAGGAGCGGATGCGCGACCTTCTCGAGGACAACGGCCTCCCTCAGCCAGACCACGTCGAATACGGCCTCACGTGCATCAGACTGTTCTTCAACGACACGAAGCACGTAGTCGTCATCGATATCGACGACCCCGAGGACGCTAAGGCGGACGTCGACACCGAGGCTGCGTAGACGGGCGGCCTCAGAGCAGCGGCGCGAGTTCCGGCACGGTACACACGACCAGGTCAACTTGGTCGACCAACTTGCTACGATTCGTTCCGTGGAGGTCACCGTCCAGGAAGCAAAGACGCAGTTGTCACGGCTGTTGCGTCGCGTCGAAGCCGGTGAGGAAGTGGTGATTCGTCGCGGACGCGAGCGTGTGGCGATGCTCGTCCGCGTCGAGGATGACGGGACACGGCGCGAGATATGGGGAGACATCGAAGGATCGATGGCGGCTGACTTCGACGAAGTCCCAAGCGACTTCGACCCGTACACGTGACGCGGCTTCTGCTCGATACCAACGTCGCGGTCTGGCTGCTCCTGGGAGACCGCAAACGAGTTTCGACCGCCGCCGTGCAGGCGCTCGAGGACACCACCAACGACGTCGCGCTCAGCGCCGCCAGCGTATGGGAGATCGCGATCAAGCGATCGCTCGGCAAGGTGACACTTCCGGACGGCTGGGCGGCTGCTCTGCGGCGCCTCGGATTCGCTCCGATGCCGGTGACCGCCATCCACGCGGCCGCAGTCGAGAACTTGTCGTGGCATCACCGCGATCCCTTTGACCGATTGCTCGTCGCTCAAGCCTCGGTCGAGCACTGCGCCCTGGTCACCGCCGACCGTCGTCTCGCCACGTACCCGGTCGAGACGCTCTGGTGATGTGCACGCCGAGCGAACCTGCGACGCGCGGAAGCGCGTCAGACACGGAGACCCGCATGGCGGAGCACCAACTAGGCGCGCGCCGCGGGCCCCCCGTCAGCGGCCTTCAACCGCGACGCCCACATTGCGTCCGTCTTTGACGTGCGGTAGACCTCGCCTCGGTTGCCCGATCTTGCCGGCGGGGCGTACACGCGAGCCATGAGTGGACACAAGAACCAGCGCGATGAACTGCTCCGACGCTTCGAGGCGGCCATCAGCGGCGCCGAGCTTGATGATCTGCGGCAGATGGTCGGCGACCTCTCGCTCCTTGGCGCGCAAGCGGCGCAGCAGCCGTCGCAGCCGCACCGCCGGGAACTGAGGCGACCGCCGCTGGCGGACGTTATGACTTTTCGTGTCCGGGTTGACCTCAGACGCTCCAAGCCTCGGATCTGGCGTCGCCTGGATTTGCGTTCGGACCTGACGCTGGATGTCGTGCACAGGGTTCTCCAGACGGCTTTCAGCTGGACGGACACGCATTTGTGGAAGTTCTCGCTCGGTGGCGACCCGTTCAGCCGAACGGGTGAGTCGTTTCTGTGTCCGTGGGACGTTGAGGAGGGAGATTCGTGGGACGACGGCGGCCTGCCAGCGTCCGACGTTCGTCTCGACGAGACGATGCAGGATGCTGGCGACGTCCTCGCCTATGTGTACGACTACGGCGACAACTGGGAGCTGACGCTTAGGCTCGAAGAGGTGTCCTCAGCGGCGGCGGGCGCGCCGTCTGCGGTGGTCCTCGCCGGCCGCCGAGCGGCGCCGCCTGAGGACTGCGGCGGGGTCACCGACGGTGCCGAACTCGCCGAGCTCCTAGGGGATCCGGAGGCGTTCGACGTCGACGCGATCAACGCGAGCCTCCGAAGCCCGTACGTCGCGCTGAGCGAGCACAACCTCGACAGGCGACTCATCGACCTCATCAATCGGCTGACCTACAGTCCCGTCGGCGAGGATCTTGAACGGCGGGCGGTTGCGTTGATGTCGGATCCCGGACCACCGGAAGCCCCGGAGCTTGAGAACGCCTTTCGTGCGTTCACCTGGTTTCTCGACAGGGCGGCGGAGGGGGAGATCTCGCTCACACCCGCGGGCTATCTCAGACCGATTGACGTCGCGGCGGCGGCGCGCGTGGTGCCGACGATGGGCGGCTGGATTGGGAAGGCGCGCCGCGAGAGCGAAACCACACCGGTTTTGCACTTCCGTCAGGTGCTGCAGTCACTCGGGCTGCTGCGCAAATACAAAGGTGCTCTGCGGCTCACGCGTGCTGGCGCCGCAGCTCAGCAGGCCCCTGAGGAGCTGTGGAACCGGTTGGCGGAGACGCTCGTTCCGGCCGAAAGCGACTTCAATTCCGACGCGGCGCTGCTGCTGCTGGCCTACGCGGCGACGTCGGCAGATGCAGAACTTCCCCTCGAAGAGGTCGCCGCTGCGCTCACGGCAGCCGGGTGGCAGACAGGTGACGGACGATCCATCGAGCGCCGGGATCTCTATTGGATCCCTGCGCTCGAGGTCCTGCGCAACATGACGAGCGAACCCACCGGCTGGCTGGACCGCTGGCGGATCAGCCCGGCGGCAGCGAGGCTGGCGCGAGCGGCGCTGCAGCAGAGATGAAGATTGGTTGACGGACGATTGCGACACGTGAGTTCGTAGGGCCAGGAAGCCTAGATCGAGATGTATAACATCCCGCATCGGGATGACTGCCATCGCGAGGTCTGGCCGGGTTCGGGAGCTGCTTGTCGCTCTATCGGAGCAACTCGCTGCTCACGGCCAGCACTATGAGCTTGTCGTAGCAATCGAGTCGCGAGCGACTTTGGTCTTTCGGAGGACTGGCTCAATCCTGGTCCGGCCAGCCTGATGGACGCGAAGTGGATCGTCACACCGGCACCCAAGTCCCACGGAGGGATTCCTGCGGCGCGTCGCGTCTCGACCAGATCCATCTCAAGCGCTACGCGCTCGTGGACCAGGGGCTCGGCAAGCACGAGGGGGATCTCCGCGCGCTCAAGCCCTCCCGGGAGGTATCTCGGAGTTGACGATGCAGATCTCGGACCTTAGGCGCACAGCACGAGATCGCCTGGTCGACTTCGCGTGGGATGAGTGGGCCGAGATGGGCGTGTCGGCCTCGGCTCGCCGAGCGGACCGCTCGGCGCAAGACCCCGAGGCACTCCTGCTCTTCACTTTCGAGGTCGCCCGGGAGGACCCACGGCTATTCGGCGAGGTCATCGGCTGGCTGGCGCTGAACGAGCGCCTGGTGAGTGTGCAGCGGCTCCGCAATCTGTGCCGCGACGACACGGATCGGACGCTGGCGGAGGCCGCGCTCTCATGGGTAGCGCACTCGAAGGACGGAACTCAACGCCGCCGTCGCCCGACTAAGAGCGAGCCGTCGTCTGCGGTCCAGCTGTTTCGAGACGTGAAGGCCGATCCGACGCGAGCGGATGCCGCGTTCCGCGCTCACGGATGGTTGATGCCGCCCGCTGCCCGGAGTGGCAAATCCCAGGTGCCCAATCTCCAGGCGCCAATCAATTTCGCGTTTCGCCTCCGTCAGCTCCTTGGCGTTGGCGCGCGGGCCGAGGCGACGCGGTTTCTTCTTACCGTACACGCGCCGAGCGTCACCGCCCAAGTCGTCACCGAATCCGCCGGCTACGCCAAGCGCAACGTCCACGAGGCGCTAGCGGCACTCCACTGGGCCGGCGTGATTGACGCAGTGACCGTCGGCAACGAACAGCGGTACAGGATCGATCGTGAGCGGTGGGGAACGCTCCTCGGGTTGCCAGTAGACGGCCTGCCTACAGAGCGGGCGTGGCCCCAGCTTCTCCATGCACTGCGGGTGCTGATGCGCTGGCTCGAGGACGAACAACACGACCGGCTTTCGCCCTACATGCTCGCCAGCGAGGCGCGCACGCTCGCGGATGAGATCGGCCCGGAGCTTCGCTATGCCGGCGTGCGAGTCCCCGAGGGTGGCCGCCTCGGCGCGGAGTACTGGCAGGACTTCGTCGACCTCGTCGAGGCCGCTGTGACCAGCGTGGGCTAGCGCCGTCGTGTCAAACATTTGTCAAACATCGGCGTCGGCTGCGTCGTGGTTCAGTCCGCGTCTTCGACGACACTCCCGGATGTATGTGCCCGGTCGCGGTGCTTGATCCCTCTGCCGTCCGATTCGGTCGCGCGCGGGGGCGCTACTTCCGGGAGAACTTTGCCCAGGGCGGCGTCGACCTCGTTCAGATCATCCCCGAGCTCGTGACCAACGCCGATGCGGCGATCGCCGCGTCGGGACGCTCATCCGGGCGCATTGTGCTCGCGGTCGATGCGCCCGACCCGGAGTTCCTGTCGCTATGGCGGGCCCGTATGCGCTCGCTGCGCTCGCCCGCGCTGTTGGCGTGGCGCCACGAACTGCGTTGCACGGACGATGGCGAGGGGGTTGACGTGCAGCTGATCGACAGCCGGCTGGGCGCGCTCGGGGCGGAGCCGCCGCGCACGGGGCAGCGGGGGCTGTTCGGACGGGGCCTGCGGGACGTGTGGCTGGCCCAGGGCGCTGGGCGGATTGAGGGGATCCGCGGTGGGCGCGTGGTCGAGTCGTGGTTCTTCCCTGCTGCGGGAGATGAGCCATACGCGTTTGCGCATGTCCGGGACGAGTCGGTCACTGCCGCCGACCTCGACGCGCTCGAGGTGCAGGCATCGGGTACCCGCGTGACGGTGCCGCTGGCGGCGCCGAGGCTGCCCCCGGCGGGCCGGCTTCGAGCGCTCGTCTCCCAGCTGGTGCAGCTGCGGCCGGTCCTCGAGGACCCGAGCCGGACCGTGTACCTTGAGCAGCCTGGGCATACGGCGCAGCTGATCACCTACCCGGCGCCCGAGCCGGATCCCGAGCGCCCGGTCCTGTTCGATGCCGAGGTCAGGGTGGCGCCGAACGTAGAGGCCCGGATCGTGGTGCGCCGGGCCAAGGAGCCATTGACTCAGGGCTTCTCGCGTGCCACCCGCCGCGGCGGGCTCGTGATCCGTTCGGGGCGGGCTGCGCACGAGACCACGCTGGCCAGCTTCGAGGGCCGCCCGGGCGCACGGCACCTGTACGGGGAGGTGTTCTGCGAGGCGATCGAGCGGCTCCAGCGCGGCGCGCTCGAGCGCCCGCGTCCCGAGCTGGTGGTCAAGGTCGATCGCTCGGGCCTGAACGAGCACCACCCGATCGTCGAACGGCTGTATCAGGCCATCGACCGGGCTCTTCGGCCGATCGTCGCCGCCGAGGAGCGCCGGGCCGGCGCCCACTTGATCGGCGCGACGAAGGCGTTGACCGCGCGCGACCAGGTCGGCTTGCGTGCGCTCAACGACCTGCTCAGAACTGCCTTCGACCAGCCCGGGACAGCCGCCGCTGAGCCAGGGGTCAGTCCGGCTAACGAGCCTCCCGCCCAGGCAGCCGAGCCACCCGCCGAAGCCGAGGCGCAAGAAGAGGAAGAGTCGCCAGAAGAAGTCCAGCCGATGGCAGGAATCGAGCCCGGGGCCGCGGCGCGGCCGCCGGCGCGGGCGCTGTGGTTCAAGCAGTCACCAATCCGGCTTCATCCCGGGGAGAAGCGCACGGTCACGCTGATCGCCGCTCCCGCGCAGGTGCCGGCCGGAACCACCGTGGAGATCGAGGCCGATCCGGGTCTGAGCGTCGTGTTGCGCTCAAACCAGGTCCCGACGCCCGGTGCCCGTGGCCACAGCACGGTTCAGGCGGACGTACGCGCGCGGGTGACCGTCGAGCCGGGCTCGCGGCTGTCGGTGCTGGCAGCCGCGGGCGAGCACACCGCCGAGCTCGAGATCGTCATTGTCCGCCACCGCGCGTCGGGCTGGGTGCGCGAGATCGCGCGCAAGAACGAGGATCAGCCGATCGAGGCCGAGTTCGACCCGGAGACGGGCATCGTCACCGTCTACGAGGGCCGGCGAGAGTTCCGCGAGCTCGAACGCGCCGCCAAGCGGGCCGGCCATAGCAAGAAACGCGCCCCCGAATACGTCCCCTACCGGATGCTCGAGGTCGAAGCCGCCGCGAACGCCGTGTACGCCTGGGCCGCCCAACAGATCCTCGCCCGCCGCCTGCCCGAGGAACGACCCTCAGATCCTGCCGATTACGCCGCCGCTGTCCACTACGAGCACCAGGTCCTGCGCTACCGGGCCCACCACAAGCTCATGCAGGCGTTTCTCGAACCCGAGATATTTGATGGCGCCGTCACCCTAACCCGAACTCCAACCACGCCACACGACCGGCAGCTGCGTGTCGTCTAACCCAACCGCGACCGTCCCATAGGACACCCGAGGCACGCACTGGGGCGGTCCTGCGGAACAGCAGCCGAGGGGGCGGTGTCGGATATCACGCAACTCAATCAGGTCTCTTCGCTTTCCGTGCAGAAGCTCGTGATACGCCATATTTGGCGCATGATGCGCCAAGTATGGCGCATGCGTCTCTAACGGCTCAAGCCAACACCCGCCCGTCAGAGATCTTCACGGACGCGTAGCCCGTCGTCGGTCAGCCGCTTGAGGACGCGAGGATCTGGCTGTGGAGGTCCAGCAGCCGGGGCACGTCACGACCGTCGACGCGACCCATCCCGCATTCTGTGCAAATGCCCCAGTGGCGGGCGCCGCCCGGGGAGTTGATCAATGCGGCGTCGATGTTCTCGATTTGCTCGGCGGTCGTGCCCGGCGCCTGGTCATCGGGGTGATACGGGACGAGCGCGAAGTAAAGCTCGGTCTCGGGATCAGTCTTCAGGCCGCCGAGGGGTTCGAAATAGGCGGCGTCGTTGCGGCCTTGGGGCACGGTGAACGAGACGAAGTTGAGCGGGCGCTGCGCCGCGGAGATGACGGCATTGACGAGGTCGACCTGCATCTGGAGCGACTCCGGCTGCTTGAAGTGCTGGTGACCGTAGTCGCCGTAACAGAGGTGCATGCCGACCGGGACATCGGCCGGCACGCGCTCGAGGCAGCGCACCAGCCCGGGCGTGATCTGGTCGAGCGGCATCTTTGGCCCCATCGCTCCCTCGAGCGCGCCGAACTCGACGGCGACGTCCCACTGGACGGCGATTCGATCGTGCGGAAGCCGCTCGAGTGCGGTGTCGAGGTCGGCGAACAGCGCCTGCTCGTAGGAGGGCGCGACCTTGGGCAGGTCGTCAGGCGCGATCGTTCCCGCCATCGAGGCCAGGGGCGTCGGGTACTGCAGTTGGAGGCGGACGTCGGCCGGGATCGTGCCCTCGTTCTGCATCCGCTCGAAGGTCGCAAACGACTTGGTGTATTCGTCGGCGTAGCCAAGGTTGGGCCAATTGATCATCTCGGCCGACGCGCCCTCGGTGAGCCGGAACTGAGGCATCGACGGCGCCGAGGGATCGGTCTCGTACGCCTTCCCGACCGACACGGTCTCGAACTCGGGCATCTGCTGGAACTTCTGGATCTGGAAGTTGATCCAGTAGCCGCGGTCTCCCGTCTCCCCGTCGGTCATTCGACGGACGCCATTCGGGATGCGTGAGCTGATCTCCCGCATCACCGTTTCGCCGTCGGGCAGGTTGACCGAACCATTGAAATGAACAGCTGTGGGTGGCATCACAATCCTCTCGGTGGTTCTCCTCTCCGGCGCGTCATATCACGCCGGGCGACGCCAAGGAACGCGCAGCTCGGGAGCCAGGGCTCGCGGCCCGAGACCCGGGCCCGGCCGGATGGCTCACCTGTGCGCCGCTAATGGCGCATCAAGCGCCAAGACTGGCGCATCTACTCGAACGGTCCAATCGTCTGGAGGTAGCGGCGAAGGAGAGGGTTCGACACCCTCCAGTCGGCTCGTCCGCCGCTTTCGATGATGCCGGCGTCCCGTAGCGCCTCGAGCGCGCGTCGGACGCCGCCCCGCGGGAGGCCGCGATAGACGGTCTGGCCGTGAGCAATGCGTTCCGCGACGACCAAGCCGAGTCGATGCGAACGGCGGATCCGCTCGACGATCTGCTCATGCGCGATGCGGTCGGTGGCCATCGCCGCCAGGAGGCCCTGTTCGACAACGCCGAGATCGATCAGGCGAGTCTCCAGCTCGACGGTCGCGAGGTGGCTCTTCTGCGCGATCAGCATCGTGCTCCGCGGCAGGCCCTCGCCGTACTCGACGATGCGGTCGAGCGCTGCCGGCTCCACCTCGCAGTCGTCTGCCTCGAAGCGCTCGCTCAGGCCCTCCGCCCACGCCTCGGCGTCGATCGGGCGCAGGTCGTGGAAGCCGCCGAACTGATGGAGCCCCCGGTGGGACGGGGTGAAGAGGTCGCGCATCAGATGCTCGAGGCTGCCGGCGAACAGATAGCTCACGCCTGAGGTGCGCTGGAAGATCGCGCGCATCCGCTTGGTCAGACGGTCCGGGTCGCCGTACGGCTGATGAGCTCCGCCGACCTCCTGAAACTCGTCAAAGAACACGACCACCTGCTTGCGATCGGCATCGGCAATCCGCCCAGGCAGACCGAGCGCGTAGTCCAGGTAGCGCTCGGGGTCGCGTGCGGCGAGCCCGGGGCTGAAAACGATCTCAAGCTCCTCGCCAAGCTGCGCCTTCGACTTGATGACGGCGGACGTCTGGAGCGCGTCGGCCACGAGGCGCCCGGCGCGCCTCGTCTGATGGATCACGCGCCGCAGCGCCGACCGGTTCGCGAGCGTCGCGGCGACGAACGCCTCGGCGAACTCGGCAGCGCTCGCGATCCGGAACAGGTCGATGCTCACGACGTAGAAGCCACGTTTGGCGAGCCGTCCGACCGCGGCATCGCACACACTCGTCTTGCCGGTGCGTCGAGGTCCGGCGACAACGAGGTTCGAGCCGGCGCCAAGCGCTGTGGTGATCTCGCGAACGTCGGTCTCGCGCCCGATCATCTGGCTCGCCGGGATCGGCTGGTCGGTCGGGAAGAGGTCGCTGCTGCGCTGTCGAGGCATAGTTCTGTCTCGATTCTACGCCGTATTTGGCGCACGATGCGCCAAATACGGCGCAAGGCTCGGATCGCGCGTGATTAAGCCAAGCCGTTTCAGAGTTGGTACGGAGCCGGCACGGCTGTGTCTTGATCCGTAACAGCGGTCCGGAGCATGCTGCCCACATGGCAACTCTGGCTCAGAAGATCGAAGCCGAGAAGCGGATGCGGGACCTGCTCGAGGAGAGCGGCCTTCCTCAGCCGGACTACGTCGAGTACGGCTTCACCTGCATCAGGCTGTTCTTCAACGACACCAAGCACGTCGTCGTCATCGACATCGACGACCCCGAGGGCGTCGAGTCGGACCTCGATACAGATGCTGCGTAGACCGTGCGCGGCGGGTTACCGCTCCTCGGTGCTCGCCTCCAGCACAGAGGCAATCGCTCGGAACGTCGTCAAGCTCGCCGCTAGCGACGTCGATCACCAGGTCGTAAGCCTCGTCGTTCGTGAGCGTGAGACGCATCCCGTTGATGCCGTAGAAGGCAATCTCGGCTGCAAGCGCCAGCCGCTTATCGCCGTCGACGAGCGCGTGTCCGTGTGGATTCGCAGCTGGTTCGGGATTCGCGCTACCAGCGACGGCGCAGCCGGAGGAGTTCTTGCGCGTAGCCAGCTACCGCGACGGGTGACATGAGCATTTGGTAGCCGAGGATGAAGAGTAGGAACCCGAGCCTGGCGCGGCGGACGGCGAGCCCCTGGGCGCGGAAAGCATCGCGGGCGCGTAGGTACATGATGGCCGCGAGGAGTCCGTTTAAGGGGAGAACGGCGAGGGTCATCGGTCCCACGATGGCGAAGATCCCGAAGCAGGCGAGCACGATGCCGGCTGGGAACGCCAGCGTGTAGACGAGGTCGAGGTAGGGGAGGGCGAAGTCGGCCGCGATCGATTGCGTGAACGCCAGTCCGCTTCCCAACAGCGGTATGCCGTGTGCGCGGAGGCCCTCGATCATCCCGCGGGCCCACCGCCGGCGCTGTCGGACGAGTCCGGCCACCGATTCCGGGACCGAGGTGAACGCGAGCGCCTGTGGCTCGTGCGTGGTTCGCCAACCACGGCGGAGCAGTGACCAGGTGAGCACGATGTCCTCGCCGATCGCGTCGGGCCAGCCTCCGACCGCCCGGACCGCCTCGGTGTCGAACACGCTAAAGGCACCCTGCGCGACCAGGGTGCCCCGGGTAAGGCTCTGGGCGGCCTTGATCGAGGCGATCCCGAGCACGTAGTCCCATTGCTGGGCCCTCGTCACGAGGTTGCTGCGCGAGTTGCGTACCATCATCGATCCGGCGACCGCGACGGTGTCCGGGGGCGAGGTCAGGAGCCTGGTGACACCGCAGCGAAGCGCCGAGGGGATCAGCAGCGTGTCCGCGTCGACCGTCGCCACGACCGCCGTCTTGACCTCGGCCAGCGCGGAGGTCAAGGCGTGGGCCTTGCCTCCGTGCGGCAGTGCGATCAGGCTGATGCGGGGATCGTCGAGCGCGGCCCGGGAGGCGATCTCGCGGCTTTGATCGGTTGATCCGTCGTCGGCGACGAGGATGCGCAGGTGTCCGGGATAGTCCTGGCGCTGTAGGTAGGAGAGGGTCTCGCCGATGCGACCGGCTTCGTTGTAGGTGGCGACCACTACGGTCACAGCCGGGAATTGGCCGTCGAAGCGAAGCGGCGGCGGCTTCTCCAAGAGCAATGCGGTGAACAGGTGAGCGTTGAGGTAGCCGGGGACGATCGCGATGCCGAGCACGACCGCGACCGCGAGCGGCACCGTGATCGAGGCCCCGAGCTGGGAGATCCATGGCAGCGCGATGTACAACGAGAGTGCCGCCCAGGCGAAGCTCACAACCGCGATCAGCAGATAACGCGTCCGCAGCCGCAGGTACGGCACTCCACGCGGCAGACGGGATGGTGCGGGCTGGCTGGGGGTGACCTCGGCGGCCACCGTCCCCGGCGGTTCGATGCAGCGGCGTGGCCGGGTTCGGCCCGCGTGGGCCGGTGCCGCTGACGCCGGCGAAGTCGTTCGACTCAGGTTCGGTGCCATTTCTCGCACCATCGGCGTGTCCTTCCGGCGCGCTGACCGTAGTTCCCCACCGGTTGGTTGCCGTGGGCTGCGGATGCCGGTGCGGCGCGAGCGTCCGAACTTGCGTTGAGGTTGTCCGTTCTCGAATGAACGGGCCGCCCGGCGCGCGTTGTGATCGCCGCCGAGCCTTTCGACGCGACCGAGGCCGCCCTGAGCTTGCCCGCATTGGCGCGAGACCGGGGCAGCTGACACTCGTCTCGCCGGATCGAGTGCTCCCCCACGACGCTTGCGGGAGTCGACGAGAAGAGGGAAGCACCCTGACCGGCAGAGCGTCCCGCTTGCCCGGTCATCCTCACGCCGCTGACCGAAGCTCCCGCATCTGTCCGAGCTAACCGAGCAGCGCAACGCCCACGTCCCTGCGCAAGCGGACGTGGGCGGCGCGTCGAGGGAACCAGAAATCAGGCCGCCCGAGCGGCCTGCGGGGCCAGCACCTGCCTCTCGTCGGGGCTCAGGCGACGTGCCAAGAGACGAGGCCAACCAGGATCGTCAGGGCGGGCAGCAGGATGAACGTGGCCACCCCGGATGACGTGGCGGCAGGTCGCGAGCTTGTCGTTTAGTTTGCGTGCCATCACGGTCCTCCGGATGATTGTTTTCCCGGTCCTCGTGAACGAACTGCTAGATCGATCATCGTCGGGCTGGAGCGTCACCCCGCGCGCAATTGCATGCACACTCGCTGCGCCGAACTACGTAGCGCGATCAGGTGCCCGGCCGGTTGAGTGGCGTCTCGTCGTTCCCGATGCAGGTGTCAAATGCATGCGAGGACTCAGGTATGACCTTTGCCCTTCCGACGATCGGGGCGCTCGCCCTGCTGGCCGTGGTCTTTGCTTTCCACAAGCACCGCAGCGCCGCTCGGCAGTCGCACACAGCTTCGCTTGCTCTCAGCGCTGCCGAGAGCCGTTTTTATCTCGCCTTCGATCAGGCGCCGATCGGAATGGCGCTCGTCGAGCTGTCGGGGCGGGTCGAGCAGGCCAACAAGGCGCTCGGTGCGATCTGCGAGCGAACCCGCCGCGATCTGATCGGCTCGGAGCTGCGCGACCTCATCCACCCCGCCGACCGCGAGCAGTGGCTAGCGACCCTCGACACGCTGTCGTCGGGTAGAGCCGAGAACGCCAGCATTGAACTGCGGATCGCGCCTGCCGCTGAATCGACGGTCGACGTCTCGGCGCACTGCGCCGTCCTGAAGGACCCGGCCGACCGCCCGATCCAGGTGCTCTGCCAGTTCCTCGACGTCACCGAGCGCAACCGATTCGAGGCGCAGCTCCAGTTCATGGCTGACCACGATCCGCTCACCGGGCTGGCCAACCGTCGCAAGTTCGACCAGGACCTCGAGCGTCACGTCGCCCAGGTCAAGCGCTACGGCCCAGAAGGAGCACTGCTAATGCTCGATGTCGACCACTTCAAGCAGGTCAACGACACCCTCGGCCACAACGCCGGCGACGAGCTGATCATCTCGATCGCAAGCGCCCTTCGTGACCGGCTGCGGGACTCGGACGTGCTGGCCCGTCTCGGCGGCGACGAGTTCGCGGTGCTGCTACCGAAAGCCGACAAGGCCGAGGCCGCGCAGGTTGCCGCCGCCCTGGTTCACGGGGTCCGCACGAACGCGGCACTCCTGGGCGGAGAGCGCAAGCGGGTAACAGCCTCGGTCGGAGTGGCCGTGTTCGACGGCGACACCGAGTCGCTGTCGGCCGAAACGATCCTTGCCGAGGCCGACCTCGCGATGTACGACGCCAAGGAGGCCGGGCGCAACCGGTACGCCTTCTACACCACCGCCGAACATCCCGTCAGCCGCACCGCGGCGCGGCTTGCGTGGGCCAACCGGATCGAGCGCGCGCTCGAGGACAATCGGTTCGTGCTCGTCGCGCAGCCGATCCAGGACCTTCGCTCGGGACGAATCAGCCAGTACGAGCTGCTGATCCGCATGCTGGGCGATCACGACGACCAAGTCCCGCCGGCCACCTTCCTGTACATAGCCGAGCGCTACGGGCTGATCGGACATCTCGACGAATGGGTGGCGATGCGCGCAATCGAACTGATCGAGCAGCGCCCCGACCTTCACCTCGAGATCAACATCTCCGGACATTCACTGGGTGACCGCAACCTCCTGCGCGCGATCGACAACCGACTGCGGAGCGCCCGCATCGACCCGGCGCACCTGATCTTCGAGGTCACCGAAACGGCGGCCGTCGCGAACATCACCCAGGCGCAGCTATTCGCCCAACGCCTGCGCGACCATGATTGCCGCTTCGCCCTCGACGACTTCGGCGCCGGCTTCGGCTCGTTCTACTACCTCAAGCACCTCCCCTTCGACTACGTCAAGATCGACGGCGAGTTCGTCCAACACGCCGCCTCCGCAACGATCGATCAGCTCGTCATCCAAGCGATCGTGCGAATCGCACGCGGTCTCGGCAAGGAGACAATCGCCGAGTTCGTCACCAACGAGAAGACGTGCCGGATAGTCCAGCAGCTCGGCGTCGACTATGCCCAGGGCAACCACGTCGGAGAACCACTCAGTCTCGAGCAGCTCTCGCTGCTCCCCTCGACGAGCTCCGCAACCACGGGTCGCGCACGGTCGCTCTTCCCCCTGACCGTTGCGACAGCCTCGGCCGGATCGGCCGCCGGTCCTCCGCCACCGACGTCCTGACCTATGCGATTCGCACATCCGAATCCCCCCACGCCGGGACGGTGGCTTCTTGATCGTGTGGGGCCATCGGATCGTCAACCGTCCTTTCGCTCAGCCACGAAAAGAGCCATCCCCTGGGAGCTGACTGTCCGTTAGGGGACGACCGGCATCGGACGCGCCCCCATTCTCCTGTCGTCAGCTCGCGAGTGCAGCCCGGATACGGTCTGCGGTAGCCGCGAGGTCCTCGTCGGCTGCGGGGCTGGCGCGGCGGAAATCGATGTCGTTCACCCCGTCGATCGGCACGAGGTGGACGTGTGCGTGAAGCACCTCGAGCCCGATGACGGCCATACCAACTCGCGTCGCTTGGGTGACCCGTTGAATCGCCCGCGCGACAGGCCTGGCGAATAGCAGCAGTCCCTCGAGTAGCTCGTCCGGGAGATCAAACACATCCGGAACCTCGGCTTTCGAGATGACGAGGGTGTGCCCCTCGCGAATCGGACGGATATCCAGGAACGCCAGGAAATCTGAGTCCTCATACACGATGTGCGCCGGAATCTCGCGCGCGACGATGCGACTGAATATCGACGGCATCGCTAGGAACCCTAGCCGGTGTTCGGCGGTCTCGGCGCCAAGGCGAACCTCCGCACATCGCGAACAGGATGCGCGGGCACCGGCAGAAACAGGGTCAGCGCATCCGCGGCACTCCGGAGGAAGCCGTAAACCGAGAATTCGCGCCCAAGCCCGGCACATCTACGAGCTCCCGCGCGATCGCCGAACAACGTTCAAGGCTACTCACGGCCCGCTCGCCGTCCATCTCGGCGACCGCAACGTACGCGCTCAACCAGGCTACGTACGCCTGGCCGCCTCAAGGAGGCGAAGGTTGCCCAGCAAGTCGCACACGTGCTGCACCGGGTCGCGCCGAGCAAACCCGGCGGCGTCCACTCCTCGGCCGCCGGGGAGCGGCCCGGATCTCCGCCGAAGTCGGCCACCGTCCCCGCGGGACGCTGGGGAGCTTACGCTCGAAATGGCTCACGGATCCGTTCGGCGATCGTCTCCGGCCGGAGATCGATCGCGCCCTCCCAGTGCAGGCGCTCGAGCAACGTCGAGTCCGACCGGTAATAAGGCTTGAGGTTCGAGCGGGAGGCGATGCGCAGATTGAGCGGATACCCGGCGCTTCCCGGCGGCGCGCCGTACATCGCGAGGTTGAAGCTCTGAAAGCCCATGTCGGCGTATGCATTCAGGGTGAGAGTCAAGCCGTGGGCCAGCTCATCGATCAGATCATCATCGAGCTCCGCCGGCGACGCAACACCCTCCACGAACGCCCGAAGCTCAGCCGGCGCGATCGGCGCGAAGCTCACGAGCCATTCCACGCGACCGGTGTTGCCGAGCAGGCGCTCCCCGGCGCGCCGCTCCGCGCGCAGGTAGGCCTCGAAGCGACCCGCCGGTACAGCGGCCAGCAGGCGCTGCATCGTCGTCGGCTCTGGGTCGACGATCCCCTGGAGGTGAGGATGAAACAGGGAGCTGCCGGACGGAAGCATGTGATTGGCGTTTATCGAGGCCCACCGGGACGCTGGATCAGCCGCCATGACCGCCTGGTCGTACCTCACCTGGGTCCTCAGGTTGTCGGCCATCGGGCGGTCGGTGATCTGACCCAGCGGCAGGTAGTGGAGCCGCGGCGAGTACACCGACACGCAGCTGTGCGACGCATACGCGTGCAGGTTCGGGAACAGCACGGCTTCGCCGTGCGTGATGCGGCCGTCGGAATGGATCGCAGGCGGCAGCCTCGGCGTCAGCCTCTCGATCCGCTCCGGACAGAACGGACACCACGGCTGGTTCTCGCGCGCGAACGCCTCGAGGTCGAAATCGTTCGCCGGCATGAGCCCTCGGTTCGGGAGGATCCGCGACGTGTGGCCGGTCAGCGGATCGATCCGGACCTCGACCGGCGTGCGAGCGACCTCACCCGTGTCGGGCGCGATCATCTCGGCGGTCAGAAGCCTGCGTTCAAGCTCCACGGGAGTCTCCGACTAGCTCGTGTAAGCGTATTGTCCCGAGAGCACCGCGGTCGGCGCTCGTGTACGAGCGGGAAACGCTCGCCACCGACACGCCGGCGGCACGGGCGACATCGTGAATGCTGGCGGGCAGGGCTCCTCCTGGCCGGTCCGAACGAAAACGTTTACCAGCGTAGTCAGTGCGGAGCTGGCTCGGGAACGCCGACCGACTCAGTGACCGTCAGCCCTCGCGCTGCGGCCCGGTGGCGCCCCGGCCGCCCAGATGCTCGTGGCAGTCTGATCGCCGGTGACACGCCACGTCATCGACCGCGGCCGGTCGCCGTGCAGCGCGTCGCCGGGCCCGACTTCGAACACGCTCCCGTCGACGTCGAGCTCCAACTCGCCCTGGTGCACGTAGACGAACACATCACCGCGACCGAACGCGAGCGGGGCCTTGCCGCGCGAGCCGGGCTTGCCCGAGAGGCGGACGATCCGTAGCTGAGAGCCCTCGGCGTTGAGTCGTTCCTGACCCAGCCGGCCGGTCAGCGAGCCGCGTGACAGCCGGCTCGAAGCCGAGGTGCGGAGGATCTCCGACAGTGACATGTCGAGCGCGTGCGCCAGGCGCGCGAGGACCGGGAGCGAGGGGACCTTTCCGCCCTTCTCGATCGACGACAGGTAGCCGACCGAGAGCCCAGCTGTGCCTGCGACCTCACTCAGCTTCCGGTCGAGATCCAGGCGTCGCTGTCGAAGGCGGGTGCCGACCCGCGCTCCCAGTGACTCCTCCGTTGTCGGCTCGGCGCTCAGATCACCGCCGGCGTCAGCAGCCAAAGACTCTCCATGGGTTCGTCGGACACCACCCGCAAGGAGTGACTGGGGTGGGAGGAATAGTGAATCCAGTCGCCCGGTCCGAGCTCGTACTCGGTCCCCTCGACTGTGATCAGGAGCCGGCCAGCAAGAACCAAAGCGAACTCCTCGCCCAGGTGGCGGAACGGACGCTCGTTGCCTTCGCTGTCTGCCTCGTGCCTGGCGTAGAGGGCGGAGAAGGCGCGGTCGTGCACCTGTCCGGCGAGGACCGCGTACTCCTCGCCCGAACCGGGGTCGACGCGGAACTCGTGGCGCTCCGAGGCGCGGATCAGTCGCGTGCCCCGGGTTCGCTCGTCCGGGAAGAACGCGGTCACATCGACGCCGAGCTCGGCGGCGATCAGCTGGAGCGCGATGAGCGACGGGATCGCCGTACCGGTCTCGATCTGCGACAGGTAGATACTTTTCCCCCAGCAAAAGAATCTTACTGAGGAAGGTGGAGGAGAAGTGGCCAATCTCGCCGAACGCACCGACCCCTCGGCGACTATTACGGACGCTGCCGAAGCGCGTCTAGATCGCATGCTCGAGGCAGCCACTGCGGCCGGTCTCGAGGCGGCTCTGATCACCAGCGACGAGTCGATCGCATACCTGACCGGCTTCAAGCCGATGCAGCTGGAGCGCTTCTTCGGCGTGGTCGTGCGGCCCGAACGCTCAGCGGTGATCGTGCCGGCGCTCGACCGTGGCCAGATAGACGGCGCGCCCCAGCGGCTCGACCGAATCTCGTACGGCGCCGAGTCCGACGGGATCCCCGAGCTGACTGACGCGCTCGCGGGCGCCAAGAAAATAGGCGTCGAGGAGGATCACATCATTTACGCGCGCACGAGCGCGCTCGAGCGCGACGGCTTCGAGATCGCCCCCGCGGGCACGCTCGTGATGGGCTTGCGAGTCCAGAAGGACGCCGCCGAGATCGAGCGCATCCGCGCCGCCTGCGAGCTCGTGCAGGAGGGGCTGCGCCGCGCGTTCGAATGGCTCACCCCCGGCGTGGTCGAGCAGGCGCTGAACGCGCGGGTCGAGGCGTTCCTGCGCGAGCAGGGCGCCACCGACGCGCACCCGCTGATCCTGTTCGGCGAGAACGCCGCCAACCCGCACGGCAACCCGGGGCCACGAAAGCTCCAACAAGGCGACGTGGTGTGCGCGGACCTGTCGGCCTGCCTCGACGGTTACTGGGGCGACCTCACGCGGTGCGCCACCGTCGGCCCTGCATCCGAATGGGCCACAAAAACGTGGCAGGTGGTCTTCGACGCCCAGCAGGCCGCCAACGCCGCCGCCCAGCCCGGAGCCTCCGGCCGCGACGTCGACGCAGCACAACGAAAACTCATCGAGGCGGCCAGCGACCTAGGCGCCTGCCTGCACGGCGCGGGCCACGCCATCGGCCTCTCGATCCACGAGCCCCCGTTCCTCGTCCCCCGCTGGAACGACCCGCTCCCGGAGGGCGCGGTGCTGACGATCGAGCCGGGCCTGTACAAGGCCGGCGTCGGCGGGATCCGGCTCGAGGACGACGTCGTCGTCCGGCCGGGCGGCCCAGACATCCTGTCCAACCTGCCTCTGGAACTGGCGGAGGTGGGTGGCTGATGGCCGAGGCGTTAGCCGGCGCCGTTCAGCGGAAGCCAGACGTGGAAGACGGTACGCCCGGGCTCTGACTCGAAGTCGATCGAGCCGCTCAGTCGCTCTCTCACGATCCGGCGTGCGGTGTCGAGGCCGAGGCCGGTGCCCTCGCCGACGTCCTTGGTCGTGAAGAACGGGTCGAACACGTGACCACGGATGTTCTCCGGGATCCCGGGGCCGTTGTCGGCGATGTCGATGCGCGCGCAGGCGCCGTCGCGCGCGGTGGCGATCTCGATCGTGCCCGAGTCGCCAAGGGCCTCGATCGCGTTGGCCAACAGGTTGGTCCAGACCTGGTTCAGCTCCGAGCCGAGGACGGTGATCTTCGGCAGCGAGCGGTCGTAGTTGCGGCGGACCTGGATCGAGGTGTGCTTGAGCTTGTGGCCGAGGATGATCAGGGTTGTCTCGAGGCCTTCGTGTACGTCGGTCTCGACGAGCTCCCCGCGGTCCATGAACGCGTAGGCCTTGACCGCCTTGACGAGCTTGCTCATCCGCTCGGTCGACTCGGCGATCTCGGCCGCGAGGCCGCGCGCCGTGAGCGATGCCGCGATCCACTCGACGGCGGCGCTGGTGCCGGGACCGGCGATCACGGCCACGCGATCGAGCCAGTCAGCGTCGATGCCGGCGGCCACGAGCGGCTCGCTCAGCCGCCACGGCTCGCGCACGTGCAGGCGCTCGAGCGCCTCGACCAGCTCGTCCTCCGCGTCGGCGGCATCCAGCGCGGACAGGGCGTCGCGTCCATTCGCGCGCTCCATCGCCTCGCGCTGCATCGCGACGAGCTCTTCGGCCTCCGCGCGCTCGACGCCCGACTCGACGAACAGACCGATGGTGGAGGCGAGCACGTCGAGCGCGTCGGCCAGATCGTCGGCCGCGCGCCGCGCCGCGGTGGCGGGGTTGTTCAGCTCGTGGGCGAGTCCGGCCGCCATCGTTCCGAGCGACGCCAGGCGCTCGCGGTTCTGCTCGCGCGCGGCGATCCGCGTGGCCACGGGACGGATCGCGCGCATCACCCGTCTGAACACGGGGCGCTGATTGGTCACAAGCTGGGTGAAGTCCTCCGCGCCGATCGCGGCGACCCGGACGTCGGTCACCGCGCGCATCTCCCCGGCGTAGCCGGTCTCGGTGAGAACCGTGATCGCGCCCATCCAGGTGGGCGCCGTCTGCCGGGTGATTGGCTCGACCCGGCCCGCCTCGACCACGAGACCCTGTACGACACCGCGCAACAGCAACATGAACTCGACGGTCTGGCCCGCCTCGGCGACGAGCCCGTCGGCCGGCAGCTCGCGAATCACGGCGACGTCGCGCCAGCGCGCGAGCTGCTCGTCGTCGAGCTCATCGAACAGGTCGACCGCTCGCAGCTCTTCGAGCGTTGGCCGCTCGGGCTCGCTCATGCCGTCGCGAGGTATTCGTGGATCAGCGAGACCGCCATCGATCCCTCGCCGACCGCGCTCGCCACGCGCTTGATCGAGCGCATGCGCACGTCGCCGGCGACGAACACGCCGGGCACGCTCGTCTCGAGGGCGTACGGGTCACGGGTCAGTGGCCAACCGTGATCCCGGACGTCGGGACCCGCGAGGATGAACCCGCGCTCGTCGCGCGCGACCACGCCTTCGAGCCAGTCGGTGCGCGGCGCGGCGCCGATGAACACGAAGCAGGCGTCGGCCTGCTCGAGCGTCTCGCTCCCGTCGGGCCCGCGGATCCGGAGGGCCTTGAGATGACCGTCCGCTCCCTCCGCGGCGACGGCCTGGGATCGCGTCCGCACCTCGATGTTCGGGATCGCCGCGATCTGCTCGATCAGGTACTGCGACATCGATTTCGTCAGCGAGTCCGCGCGGATCAGCATCGTCACCCGTCCCGCGTAACCGCTGAAGTACACCGCGGCCTGGCCCGCCGAGTTGGCGCCCCCGATCACGAACACGTGTTGTTGGGCGCAGGCGCGCGCTTCGCTGAGTGCCGCGCCGTAGTAGATCCCCGCGCCGGTCAGCTCGGAGAAGCCGGGCGCGTCGAGCTGGCGATACGAGACGCCCGAGGCGACGAGCACCGTGTTGGCACTCAGGAGGCCGCCACCGGTCAGCTCGACGAGGCGGCCGGACCCCTCGACGCGCAGCGCGGCCGCCTCCTGCACGGTGACGAGCTCGGCGCCGAGCCGGCGCGCCTGATCGGTGGCCCGGCGCGCAAGGTCCGAGCCGCTCAGGCCGTTCGGGAAGCCCAGGTAGTTCTCGATCCGGCTCGACTGTCCGGCCTGGCCGCCCGGCGCCTCGCGCTCGACCATCACCGTCCGCAGGCCTTCGGAGGCGCCGTACACCGCGGCAGCGAGACCGGCCGGGCCGCCCCCGACGATCACCAGGTCATAGTGATCCCCGATCGGCTGCGCCGAGATCCCGAGCCGCTCCGCGAGCTCGAGCATCGTCGGGCGCTCGAGCACAGATCCGTCCTCGAGCAGCGCGACCGGCAGACGGTCGGCCTCGACCCCCGCCACCGCGAGCAGCTCGCGCGCCTCGGCGTCGCGTTCCACGTCGAGCCACCGCGCCGGCACGCGGTTGCGGGCCAGGAAGTCGCGCAGGTCGTGCGACTGCTTGGAGAAGCGATGGCCGATCACGCGCACCCCGCCCGACTCGAGCGCCGCGCCGGCCTCCCACGTCGTCAGCAGATCCTCGACGACGGGGAACAGCTGCTCCTCGGGGGGGTCCCACGGCTTCAGCAGGTAGTAGTCGAGCGACACCTCGTTGATCGCCTGGATCGCCGCCTCGGTGTCCGCGTACGCCGTCAGGAGCACGCGCTTGGCCTCCGGCACGAGCTCGCGCGCCCGCACGAGGTAGTCGGTGCCGGACAGCCCCGGCATCCGTTGGTCGGCCACCAGCAGCGCGACCTGCTCCCCGCGCGTACGGATCTGCTTCAGCAGGTCGAGTCCTTCGGCGCCCGAGCCGGCGCGCATGATCCGGTACCGCTCGCCAAAGCCGCGCCTCAGGTCGCGCGATACCGCGGCGAGCACCGCCGGCTCGTCATCGACCGCGACGATCGCGGGACGTCGTCGCTGCTCCGGCTCGTCGCGCTGCTCTGTTTCGATCCCCGTTGTCTCGACCACAGAACCGATGCTATGCGACCGGCGTCGCGTGCACGGCCCGACTAGCGTTTGACTCGGTTTGAGACGGCTTGCGCTCAGGCCTCGTCGCCGTGAACGGCTGCACCGTTCAGCGACGGCGGGGGAACGCTTCCGCCGTTACGCCGCTCGCGACGACCCTCGAGCGCTGCGATCAGGACATGCGCGGCTTGTGTGTGAGCGCCTTCGCCGGTCCGGTCGCCGCGCTCCTCCGCGACGTACTCGAGCTCGCCGATCACCCGATTGATCTGGTCATCGGTCATGCGGCGAATCAGCGCGGAGGTGAGGACGCGTGTGACGTCGACATCGTTGGTTTCCATGGAGGCTGGATCGCGCCGGCCCGATCGGAGCTGAAGTCACGGTTACTGCAAACGGACGAAGGGACGATCGGCGGCCGAAGCTAGAGCCGGTCGTGCAATACGGCTCGCAGGTCGTCGTCGCAGAACGCGGCCTCGATCGCGGTCCGGGTGATCTCGCGCAGGTCGTCGTCGCTCAACCCCATCCGCGCTTCGCACACGTCGTACTCGCCCTCGATCGTCGCGCCGAAGTAGGGGGGATCGTCGGAGCCGAGCGTGACCCTCACCCCGGCGGATCGCAGCGCCGGGAGCGGGTGCTCCTCATACGACGGGAACACGCCGAGCACGACGTTGCTCGTCGGGCAGCACTCGAGCACGATGCCTCGATCCGCCAGCTCCGACACTACTGACAGGTCCTCGATGGCCCGCACCCCGTGGGCGATCCGGGTGATCGGCAGCGACAACGCCGCGCGAACGCTCTCCGCGCCGGCCCACTCGCCGGCGTGGATCGTGCACCCGAGGCCGGCGCCGGCGGCGATCGCGAACGCCTCGGCGAACTCGCCGGCGGGGAAGCCCGCCTCGTCGCCGGCCATCGAGAAGCCGACGACGTAGGGGTGGGGGTGCTCGGCGGCGTGGCGGGCGACGCGCAGGGCCTGCTCGACGCCGAAGTTCCGCACGGCCGAGATCAGGATCCGACCCTCGATGCCGGTGTCGCGACGGGCGTCGTCGATCCCATGGGCGATGCCGTCCAGATGGTCCTCGTCGCTCAGGCCGACGAGTGCGGCGTGGTCGGGCGAGGCGGTGAGCTCGACGTAGATCGCGCCGCCGCGCGCGCACGAGCACAGGTACTCGTAGGTGATGTCGCGGTAGTCCTCGGCGGTCCGGATCACGCTCGCCGCCATGTCGTAAGTGCGCAGAAAGTCGAGGAAGTCCGTGTAGCGAAAGCGCCCGTCGTCGCCGAGCAGCGCCTCGGGCAGCGCCAGCCCGTGGCGGGCGGCGATCCGCCGGACGAGCTCCGGAGGCGCCGTGCCCTCGAGATGAACGTGCAACTCGGCCTTGGCGACCATGGGCCGGGTGTTGTATCAGGCCGGTCTGATATGGATCAGCACGTGCGGATTCTCGTCACCGGCAGCTCCGGACATCTGGGCGAAGCTCTGACGCGCGTACTGCGCGACCAGGGCCACGAGGTCACCGGCCTTGACGTGCTCGCGTCGCCGCAGACGACGGTGGTCGGGTCGATCGTCGACCCCCGCACC
Source organism: uncultured Solirubrobacterales bacterium (assembly GCA_963701945.1). Lineage (GTDB taxonomy): Bacteria > Actinomycetota > Thermoleophilia > Solirubrobacterales > Solirubrobacteraceae > Palsa-465. Next base: position 182,203 of record CAVPBV010000017.1, read on the forward strand.
GTGCAGCGATGCGTGGCCGGCGTCGACGCGATCGTGCACACCGCGACGCTGCACAAGCCGCACGTGAAGTCGCACGGGCGCGTGGACTTCGTCGAGACGAACGTCGCCGGCACGCTGAACCTGCTCGAGGAGGCCGTCGCCGCGGACGTCGACCGGTTCGTGTTCACGAGCACGACGAGCACGTTCGGCCGCGCGCTGACGCCAGACGAGGCGCAGCCGGCGGCGTGGATTACCGAGGACGTCGTTCCGGTTCCGCGGAACATCTACGGCGTCACCAAGAGGGCCGCGGAGGATCTCTGCGAGCTGGTCCGGCGCGACTACGGCCTGCCGTGCCTAGTCCTGCGGACCTCGCGCTTCTTCCCCGAGCCGGACGATCGCGATGACGTCCGCAGTGAGTACGACGACCTCAACATCAAAATCAACGAGTTGCTGTACCGCAGGGTCGACCTCGAGGACGTGGTCAGCGCCCACCTGCTCGCACTCGAGAAAGCGCCGTCGATCGGCTTCGGCCGCTACGTGATCAGCGCGACGACGCCGTTCACTCCCGACGATCTGATGAGCGTCCGCCACGACCTCCCCGCGGTAATACGGCAGCGCTTTCCAGATTACGAGGAGCTATACGCGGCGCGCGGCTGGCGGATGTTCCCGTCGATCGAGCGCGTGTACGTCAACGAGCGAGCGCGGCGCGAGCTTGGCTGGGCCCCGCGCTACGACTTCGCCCATGCGCTCGAGCGACTCGGCAACAACGAGGACCCGCGCAGCGAGCTCGCGCGAACCATCGGGGCGAAGGGCTACCACGCCGTCTCGACCGGCGTCTACACGGTGCGCTGAACCTCCGCGACGGGGCCGGGGATCTCGCGAGGCGGGTCCCCGAGCACGAACGCGGCGCGGACCGCGTCCGCGGCGCGGCGAGCGCTGTCGTCATCCCGCGCGTGGACGAGCGCGAGCGGCCGCCCGCCCGGCTCGACGCGCTCTCCGAGCGCCGCCACCTCGGTCAGGCCGACGCTGTGGTCGATGACGTCATCCTCGCGCGCCCGGCCGCCACCGAGGTTGACGATCGCGATTCCGACGGCCCGGACGTCGATCGCGGACACGACGCCCGCCGAACCAGGCTCGATCGTCCGGACGACCGGCGCGCCCGGCAGATGCCGCGACGGCGCCTCGAGCAGATCAGAAGGACCGCCGAGCTCGGCGACCATCGCACCGAATCGCTCGGCCGCGCGGCCACTCTGCAGCGCGTCGAGGGCCGCGGCACGGGCCTCGAAGACATCGGCATGCAACCCGCCCAGGACGAGCAACTCCGCGGACAGCGCGAGCGTCACCTCGAGCAGCCGCGCGTCCCGGGCATCGCCGGTGAGGTGCTCGATCGACTCGCGTACCTCGACCCCGTTACCGGCAGTCCGGCCGAGCACCTGGTTCATGTCGGTCAGCAGCGCCACCGTCGGCAGGCCGTTGCCGACCGCCACCTCGATGATCGCTCGAGCGAGTTCTCGGGCCCGATCCAGATCAGGGAACTGAGCGCCCGAGCCGAACTTGACGTCCATCACGAGCGCGTCGAGTCCCGCGGCGAGCTTCTTAGACAGGATCGAGCCGACGATCAGCGGGATCGACTCGACCGTTGCCGTGGCGTCGCGGATCGCGTATAGCCGGCGGTCGGCGGGGGCGAGTCGAGCCGTCTGGCCGACGATCGCACAGCCGGCGCGCGCCACGACCTCGCGGAGACGCTCGTTATCCGGGGTCACGTCATATCCCGGAATCGACTCGAGTTTGTCGAGCGTCCCGCCGGTATGGCCGAGGCCCCGGCCGGAGATCATCGGCACGAACGCTCCGCACGCGGCCACGATCGGCGCGAGCAGCAGGCTCACCTTGTCGCCCACGCCCCCGGTCGAATGCTTATCCAAAACGGGCCCGGACAGCGCCGACGAGCTCCAATCCAACACCTCTCCCGACCGCGTCATCGCGCCCGTCAGCGCGACCCGCTCTCCGGCGTTCATGCCGCGCCACACGATCGCCATCGCCAGCGCGCCGACCTGGGCGTCGGTGACGCTGCCGTCGGCGATGCCGCGAACCAGATCGGAGATCTCATCCGGGGAGAGCTCAAGGCCGTCGCGCTTGCGCCGGATCAGCTCAGCTACCAGCATCATCTTCAGCGGCGAGACGAGGGATGAAGTCGAGCAGCAGCCGGGCGAGTCCGCCGGCGCCGTCATGCGCCGCCCGAAGCGTCTGCTCGTGCGAAAGGGGCTCGTCGGTCATGCCCTCGGCGAGGTTCGTGATCAGCGACACCGCGGCGACGCGCAGGCCGCAGTGGCGGGCAACGATCGTCTCCTGCACGGTCGACATGCCGACCGCGTCGGCGCCCAGCACGCGGAACGCGCGGATCTCGGCCGGCGTCTCGAAGCTGGGCCCGCCGACCGCGAGGTACACCCCCTCGGCGAGCGGGATGTCGAGCTCGGCCGCCGAGGCCCGAAGCGAAGCCAGCAGCGCCGGGTCATACGCGTCGCGCAAGGACGGAAACCGCGGACCGATCGCGTCGTCGTTCGGACCCATGAGCAGGTTCACGCCGGTCATGTTGATGTGGTCAGTGATTGCCATCAGCGACCCCGGTCCGACCTCCGGGCGCAGCGATCCGGCCGCGTTCGTCAGCACCAGCACCGAAGCTCCCGCGGCCCGCAGCGCGCGGACCGGAGCCCGCAGCGGGTCCAAGGAACCGCCCTCGTAAAGGTGCGCCCGTCCCTGGAACACCGCCACCGGCACGCCCCCGATCGTGCCCAGCACCGCCCGCCCTGCGTGTCCGAAGACCGTCAGCCGCGGAAAGCCCGGCAGGTCCTCGTAGGGCACGACGGTCGGGTCCTCGACGGCGTCGGCCACGGCGCCAAGACCCGACCCCAGCACGATGCCGACGCGTGGTTTGCCGAGCAGGTTCACGACTCGAGCGCCTCGCGGCCGAACGCCCCCGGCAGCAGCTCGCCGAGCGTCACGGTCAGCGGGTCGCCCGAGCGCGGCCGCCCGAGATACACCGGCGTCTCAGCCCCTCCGAACTCTGACAGCCGTTGCCGGCAACCCCCGCACGGCGGGCAATGCTCCAAGCGCTCAGCGACGACGGCCACCGCCGTGATCGCCGTCTCGCCCGCGGCCACGAGCGCGCCGATCGCCGAGGCCTCCGCGCACTGGCCCTGGGGGTAGGCGACGTTCTCGACGTTCGCGCCGGCATAGATCGCACCGCTGGCGCCGCGGACCGCGGCGCCGACCTTGAACTCCGAATACGGCGCATACGCATTCTCCATCGCCTCGGAAGCCGTCCGGAGCAGCGCCTGCGGCCCGTCGATCAACAGGTCCGCGTAACCGACTGACACAAGCGCCTCATCGGAGATGTCCAGCTCCGCCCGCAGACGCTCGACCTTCGAACGCGCGGTGGCGAGGTCGCCCGCCTCCGGCAGCACGGCCTCGAATTCGACAAAGCTCCCGAGGTCCTCGACCTCGTCGAGGTGAATCCGCACGCCCTCCCACAAGAACAGGCGCCGGCGCTTGCACACGACCACGACCGTGCCGAGCGCGGCATCGAGCGCCTCGGCCAGTTCGTCGGGCGCGGCGACGGGCGCCCGCACATACCGGCTCTCCGAGGCCTCGCGAGCGTCCGGCCGCCCGTAGGCGATCAGCTCACCGCCGAGGGCTCCCTCCTCGACGCGGAGCTTGACGCGTCCACGCCGCCCCGCAAAGTAGGTATCGCGCTGCACGAGGTCGCCCCCGTCCTCGGCGCCAATGGCCAGGCAGCGTGCGAGCGTCGCCTCCGGGTCGCGATCGACCGCTTTCAGCTCCACATTCACGCTCGCCATGAGCGCGCGAGCCTACCGGGATCCCCGCCGCCGATAGCATCGCGGCGTGCCGGAAACGCTCACAGTAGTCGAGCACCCCGTGCTGGCCGACCGCCTAGCGGTGATGCGCGATCGGAACACGGCCCACGGTGACTTCCGCCAGGCCCTGTTCGAGGCGGCGGCGATCATGGCCGTCGAGGTGGCGCGAGAGCTCCCGGTCAAAGAGGTCGAGATCCAGACCCCGCTCGAGGAAACGACGGGCCTCCGCCTCGCCGACGAGGTCACGGTCGTCCCCGTTCTGCGCGCCGGCCTCGGGATGGTCGAGGGGTTCCTGCGCCTGCTGCCCGACGCGCGCGTCGGCCACGTCGGCATCTACCGCGACGAAGAGGAGCACGTGCCGGTCGACTACTACGAGCGCCTGCCGCGCGGGATTCCGGACGCCCGCGTGTACGTGCTCGACCCGATGCTCGCCACAGGGGGAAGCGCGGTGCACGCGCTGGCGAAGCTCAAGAAAGCCGGCGCCAAGCATCTCGAGCTCGTCTGCCTCGTCTCGGCGCCCCAGGGGATCGAGGCGGTCCAGGCCGAGCACCCCGACGTCCGGATCTGGACGGCCGCGGTCGACCGCGAGCTCGACGAGAACGCCTACATCCGGCCCGGCCTGGGCGACGCCGGCGACCGCGTGTTCGGCACCGCCTGATCGACCAGCGGCCGCTCGCGGTCGACCGACGGCCGGTCGAGCCACTTGTCGACGGCGCGGTGCGTGTCGGTGGCGAGCCGGTCGATCATCGCGGCCGGGCTCCGCTCGACCAGCAGCATCGCCACATGCTCGGCGCGCACGAACCGCTCGTTGACCGCATGCTGGAGGAACGCGAGCAGCGGCTGCCAGTAGCCGTCGACGTCGAGCAGCCCGAGCGGCTTGCGATGCAGGCCGAGCTGTTTCCATGTGAACAGCTCGAACAGCTCGTCGAGCGTCCCGGTGCCGCCGGGGAGCGCGATCACCGCGTCGGCGAGCTCGGCCATCAGCGCCTTGCGCTCGTGCATGGTCTCGACGATGTGCAGCTTGGTGAGGCCGGCGTGGGCGATTTCGTGCTGGACGAGCCGGTTCGGGATCACGCCGATTACCGTGCCGCCGGCCTCCAGCGCCGAGTCCGCGAGCGCGCCCATCAGGCCCACGCTCGCGCCTCCGTAGACGACCTCAAGGCCCCGTGAAGCCAGCTCACGACCGAGATCGGCTGCGGCCACGGCGTACTCCGGCGCCCGCCCTGGGCTCGATCCGCAGAAAACAAGGACCCGCTTCACCGGCGGGAGCGTAGTAGCCTCGGCTCGTGATCCGTCGTCTGCCTCATGTCGATCGCGTCGGGATCGAGGAGCGCGCCGCTCAGCTCGGTAAGCGCTCGATCAAGACCACGGCCAAGCAGCAGGGCATCCGCCTGGCCGTGTCGATGGTCGACCTGACGACGCTCGAGGGCGCGGACACCGCCGGGAAGGTCCAGCATCTGTGCGCGAAGGGAGTGTGCCCGGCGCCGACGATCCCGGAGATTCCGAGCGTCGCCGCGATCTGCGTGTACCCGACCCTGGTGGCGACCGCCAAGCAAGCGCTCGAAGGCACCGGCGTGAAGACGGCAAGCGTCGCCACGGGTTTCCCCGCCGGCCAGGTCTCCCTCGAGGCGAAACTCAAGGACACCGAGGACGCCGTCGCCGCGGGCGCCGACGAGATCGACATGGTGATCTCGCGCGAGGCGTTCCTCGCCGGCGACGACACCCGGGTGCAGCAGGAGATCGTCGCGGTCAAGGAGCGCTGCGGGGACGCGCACCTCAAGGTGATCCTCGAGACCGCCGAGCTCGGGTCCTACGACCACGTCCGCCACGCCTCGATGCTGGCGATGGAGGCCGGGGCGGACTTCATCAAGACCTCGACCGGCAAGGCGTCCGCCGGCGCCACGCCCGGCGTCTGCCTCGTGATGCTCGAGGCGATCCGCGACTACGCCGACCGCACGGGCCGGATCGTCGGGTTCAAGGCCGCCGGTGGCGTTTCGACGAGCAAGGCCGCGCTCCACCGTCTCGTGCTCGTGAAGGAGACGCTCGGAGACGAGTGGCTGACGCCCGACCGCATCCGCATCGGCGCGTCGTCCGTGCTCAATGATCTGCTTATGCAGTACGCCAAGACCGAGACCGGGCGCTACGGGCGCTCAGAGGACTTCTCCAAGGAATGAGCATCGAGACGCGAACCAGCATCGTCTGGGACTACGCCCCGGCGCCGGAATCGACCGACCACATCCGGTTGCGCGACCGCTACGGCCTGTTCGTGGACGGCGAGTTCAAAGATCCATCGGACGGGCGGTATGTGGCGTCCATTAACCCCGCCACGGAGGAGCCGATAGCGGAGGTGGCCTACGGGGGCCAGGACGACGTGACCGCGGCCGTCGAGAGCGCTCGGGTCGCGTACCCCAAGTGGGCGGCGCTGCCCGAGCTGGAGCGCGCCAAGTACCTGTTCCGGATCGCGCGACTGATCCAGGAGCGCGCGCGCGAGCTCGCGGTCGTAGAGACGCTCGACGGTGGCAAGCCGCTCCGGGAGTCCCGCGACGTCGACATCCCGCTCGCCGCTGCGCACTTCTTCTATTACGCCGGGTGGGCGGACAAGCTCCGCTACGGCACGGGCGCGCGCGAGGTGAGGCCGCTCGGGGTCGTGGGCCAGATCGTGCCGTGGAACTTCCCGCTGCTGATGGCGGCGTGGAAGCTCGCGCCGGCGCTCGCGTGCGGCAACGTCGCGATCCTCAAGCCCGCCGAGACGACCCCGCTGACCGCACTGCTGCTCGCCGAGATCTGCCAGGAAGCCGAACTGCCGCCCGGCGTCGTCTCCATCCTCCCGGGCAATGGCGACACGGGCGCGGCCCTCGTCCGCCAGCAAAAAATCAACAAAATCGCCTTCACGGGATCGACCGCGGTCGGCCGTGACATCCAGGCCACGCTCGCCGGCACAGGTATCAGGCTGACGCTCGAGCTCGGCGGCAAGTCCGCGAACATCGTGTTCGAGGACGCCGCGCTCGATCAGGCCGTCGAGGGGATCGTCAACGGGATCTTCTTCAACCAGGGTCACGTGTGCTGCGCGGGATCGCGGCTGCTGATCCAGGAGAGCGTGCGCGACGAGGTGATCGCGAAGCTATGGCAGCGGATGGGCCGTCTGCGCGTCGGCGACCCGATGGACAAGAACACCGACGTCGGCGCGATCAACTCGGCCGAGCAGCTCTCGCGCATCGAGACGTTGGTGGCCGCGGGCGAGGACGAGGGCGCCACGCGGCAAACCATCGAGTGCGAGCTGCCCGAGCGGGGCTACTGGTTCGCGCCGACGCTGTTCACGGACGTCTCGCCCGCGCACCGGATCGCGGTCGAGGAGATCTTCGGCCCGGTCGTTTCCGTGCTCACGTTCCGCACCCAGGCCGAAGCGATCGAGAAGGCGAACAACTCGCGCTACGGGCTTGCGGCCGGGATCTGGACCGACAAGGGCTCGAAGGCGTTCGAGGTGGCGAGCGCGCTGAAAGCCGGGGTCGTGTGGCAGAACACCTACAACCACTTCGACCCGACGGCGGCGTTCGGCGGCTACAAGGAGTCAGGTTTCGGGCGCGAGGGCGGGCCGGCTGGGCTGCGACCGTACCTCGAGGTGGTCCGGTGACCGCCGAGCGGCTCGCGGTCCGCAAGACTTACAAGCTGTGGATCGGCGGCGCGTTCGTGCGGTCGGAGTCCGGGCGCTACGACGAGTCCGGCGGGTTCAATTTTCCGCGAGCCTCGCGCAAGGACGTGCGCGATGCCGTCGCCGCCGCGCGGAAGGCCGCCGGTCCCTGGGCGGCGCGCACCGCGTACAACCGCGGGCAGATCCTGTACCGCGCGGCCGAGGCGCTCGAGTCCCGCGCGGCGGTGATGGGCGTGGCGCGCGACGAGGTCGACGCGTCGGTGGACGTGCTGCTCCACTACGCGGGCTGGACCGACAAGATCCACGCGGTGCTCGGTGGCGTCAACCCGGTGGCGGCGCCTTTCCTGTCGTTCTCGCTGCCCGAGCCAACCGGCGTCGTCGGAATCGTCGCGCCCGACTCGCCGCCGCTGCTCGGGTTGGTCGCGGAGCTCGCGCCGGTCCTCGCCGCCGGCAACGTAGCGGTCGCGATCCTGTCCGAGGCCACTCCGCTCGCCGGCCTGGATCTGGCGGAGGTGCTGGGCGTCTCGGACGTTCCGGGGGGCGTCGTGAACCTGCTGTCGGGGCGGCGCGTCGAGCTTGCCGGTGCACTCGGGGCGCACCGGGACCTCAACGCAATCGTCGACGCCGCCGGCGACGCCGAACTGTCGGCCGAGCTCGACAAGCTCGCGGCCGAGACGATCAAGCGTGTCCGCCACGGTGCCGCGGCGACGAGCTACGAGGACGCGGTTGGCGACGCGCTCGACCGGCTCGAGGCGGTCACCGAGCTCAAGACCGCCTGGCACCCCGTCGGCGCTTAACCGCGGTCGCCGTTGGCGAGCACGCCCTCGAGCCGCAGGATGCGACGCAGGATCGCGAGCGACGAGGCGTACGTCGAGTCCATCCCGTAGTAGCTGAGTCCGCGCGCGCCGAGCGTGCGCGCCTGCGTGTACGGAGTGTCAGAGGCGTAGTGGATGATCCCGAGGTCGATCGGGAGCTTGGTGAAGTTGACGGCCTCTCCGGTCGGATGACGGTCGGCGTCGGCGATCTCGTAAACCGCGTTGCAGTACGGGCCAGTCTCCATCTCGACGACCGTGAATGCCTCGCGATAGTAGAAGTCGAGGTAGGAGCGGTTCTGGAGGAACGTGCTCTTGACCGTGACCGCGCGCTGGTTGTCGAGGCCCGTGCCGAATCGCAGATCTTGTGCCAGATCGCCGACGCTGAACGCGTTGTCGAGCCAGTAGGTCGAGCCCGAATGCTCGTCGTGGACGACGTTCGAGATCATCACGTCGCCGACGTCGGCGTTGAGAGTGGCCGCCTTGCCGAGGATGTACACGCCGCGCAACCCGGACCGGTCGACCGCGACCTCGCGCAGGATGTTGTAGGCCGCGACGCCGAGCGGGTAGTCGATGTTGACGATCACCGCGCCGCTCGCCGCGAGGGCGTCGACGTCGACCGGGCCGAGCCGCGGATCGAGTGCTTTCGGGTCGAGCGCGCCGAGCGAGATGACCTGGGCGGGCACGCGCAGCGCGGTCGTGCTCCGCAGGTGGGTGACGCCCCGCTGCTGCTCGAGGGCGCGCCGCTCGGCCGCGGCCTCGGGGCCGCCGGCGCTGAAGTACAGGCGGGCCACGAAGTACAGGAAGTTCTCCCACGAGCCCTGGCTCTCGCCCTCGCGGAACGCGTTCAGCTCCTGGCGCAGGATGTCGTCCTCATCAAGCTGCTCGACGAACGCCAGCAGCTCGGGCTCGCGCTCGTTGGCGATACCGGTGACGATGTTCACGAGGCTGTGGGAGTTCGAGCTGACGAAGTACAGCGGCCGCTCGGTGAGGCCTTCGACGGCCATCTCCGCGCTCACCGGCGCCCACCAGCGCCGGGTGAGGCGCGAGTAACCGGTGTGCGTGCCGCCGAGCATGCGGACTCGCAGTGACAGCCGCTGGTCGGCGACCAGCTGCATCCGCTCACCGAAGGCCGCCCCCCAGGCGATCTGCAGGCGCGCCCAGTCCTCGGCGCTGCCGCCGAGCTCGCGCGCGCACTCCTCGGGCGGGACTTCGGGCGAGCGCGCGGCTTCCGGCCAGCCGGCGCCACGCATGCGAACGCGGATCTTGTTCCACTCGATCTGGTACGCGACGAGCGTCGGCACGAGGTCATCGACGTCGGACGAGCTGGCGAGCAGAACTGCGAGTGTGCCGGCACCGCTGTCGTACCACCGGCGCCGGCGCGCAGGGGCCTCTGCCTCCTCCCAGGAGTCGACGGGGATGCCGCTGGCGGTCAGCGCCTCGACGTCCTGACCCATGACCACCAGGTGGGCGCCGGCGATCCCGTCGGGAAGCCGCTGAACCGAGTAGAGGAACGCGCCCAGGTCGAGCTCCTCGCTTGCCGCCAGCGGGTGCAGGCTCGAGCCCATCGCCATGTGCGAGGGCTCGAGCACGCGCAGCTGCGTCTCCCCGCTCGAGCGCAGCAGCGTCGTGTACGTGCGCTGGTAGAGCTCGACCTCATCGCTGAGGCGGACCTCCCCGTCAGCGAAGCTGCTGAGGGCTAGTCGGGCGACTGCCACTGGCTTACGCTACTCCCTCACGTACGGAATGCCGTCCGCGGCCGGCGGCCGCGAGCGGCCCACGAGCCCCGCGACGGCGACGAGGGTGAGAACGTACGGCAGCGCCTCGAACAGCGTCCCGAGCGTCGGGTTGACGCTCGAGACCCGGTCGGACATCGCGTTTCCGAAGCCGAACAGAAGTACCGCCCAGAAGGCGCCCCACGGCTTCCACTTGCCGAAGATCATCGCGGCCAGCGCGATGAAGCCGCGCCCGTTGGTCATGTCATTGCTGAACGACCCGACGAACCCGACCGAGAGGTAGGCGCCGCCGAGCGCCGCGAATACGCCGGATGCGACCACGGCCAGGTACCGGATCCGCACCACCGATACGCCCACGGTATCGGCGGCGCGCGGCTTCTCGCCCACGGACCGTAGCCGCAGGCCTCCCCGCGTCCGGAACAGGTAGAAGGTGAGCGCCGGCACGAGCGCGATCCCGATCCAGGTCATCAGGTTCGCGTCGCCGAACGCCGCCCCGAAGAACCCGATGTGCTGGATCCCCGGGATCCTGACGTTGGGGATCATCGAGATGTTCAGTGGCGTGCCGTTCGGTCCGTAGTGGTACTCGAGGAAGTAGCCGGTGATCCCGAGCGCCAGGAAGTTGATCCCGAACCCGCTGACAATCTGGTTGGCGCGCAGGTGGATCGAGAAGACCGCGTGCAGCAGCGCCAGCAGCCCCCCGGCTACCGCGGCGACGACCAGGCCCCAGACCCAGGAGCCGAGCACGTCGGCGCCGTAGACGCCCCAGAAGCAGCCCATCAGCATCATGCCTTCGAGGCCGACGTTGATCACGCCGCTGGATTCTGAGATCACGCCACCGAGCGCCGCGAACAGGAGTGGGGTCGCATAACGGAGCGTCGCCGCCACCAGCGCCGACCACGTGAACACGGACTCGAGCGTCGACACTGCCGAGTTCACCGATGCCGCGGCGCCGGCGACCGCGAACAGGGCCACAACGATCGCTTCGGATCCGAGCTTGCGCTCGCCGCCGGCGATTGACCATGCCCCGGCGCAGACGGCAAGGACGGCGAGCACGATCGTCGGCACCATGCCGCGCGACTCGATCGGCGGGATCGTGATCACCCACGCGACCGCGGCGACCACGATCCCCGCGATGCCGATCTGCCTCGGGGAGATGGCGCGCGGCGGCGCGATGGCGACCGTGCCCGCGCTCACGTCACGCACCCGCTCTCCCGAGTTCGGCGCCAGCCGGACTCGCAAGCGAATACGAAGTATTCGCCGCTCATTTTGCGCCGCCCTGGGTCGTGGTGGCCTTCTCGGAAGGCTTGCGTTTGATCGCCACCCGGAGCTGCCGCCCGCCCTTCAGCAGCCGGAGCGTGATCACGTCGGTCGAGACGAGCAGGATGATGATGCCCTCGATCATGAACGTCAGGTACTGAACGAGGGTCGGGTCGATGCTCAGGTGGATGTTGCGGTCCGAGGTGCCGGTCAGGAGCGCCCCGAACAGCACCGCGGCGGCGACCGTGCCGCCGGCGGTGTTCCGACCGAGCAGCGCCACCGCGATCCCGTAGAAGCCGATCTGCGAGGTCTGGATGTCATTCGTGAACACGTTGAACTTCCAGCCGAGGATGTCGAGCGCGGCCGCTACACCCGCGAACGCTCCACAGATCAGCATCACGCGGACCCAGGTGCGCCCGACGTTGACCCCGGCGTAGCGCGCCGCGTCTGGGTTGAAGCCGACCGTGCGCGCCTCGTAGCCGAGCCGCGTGCGGTTGATCAACAGACCGAACACGACCGCGAGCGCGAGCGCGATAAAGATCCCCACGTCGAGCCCCTGGAGCGACGCGCTGCCCCAGAAGACCGGCAGCTTCGCCCCGGCGACGACGTTGCTGGACACGGGTGTCGAAGCCATGTGGGGGTTCTGGAGCGGGCCCCCGAGCTGGAAGCAGTAGACGCCGAGCCAGATCGCGATCCAGTTGAGCATGATCGTGGAGATCACCTCGTTGGCGCCCGTAGCCGCCTTCAGGACACCGGCGATCCCGGCCCACACAGCCCCGGCGGCGGCAGCGGCGACGATCGCGAACACGATGTGGAGGACCGCAGGCATCCCGGCGAATGAAGAGCCGATCCAGACGGCGACGATCAGCCCCACGGTGTACTGGCCCTGGCCGCCGATGTTGAACATGCCGGCGCGGAACGCGAACGCGACCGCGAGGCCGACGAGGATCAAGGGCGTGGCCTGAAGCAGCGTCTGCTGGAGGTTGCCTGCCGCGGTCGCACGCTCGGACCCGGTGACCCATGGAAACACCCAGTTGAGGCCGGTCCCGTTGAAGATCGACTGATAGGTCGAGAGCGGATTGTGGCCCGTCGCGAGCACGACGAGGCCGGCGGCGATGAACGCGATGATCGTCGTGACGATCGGCACCATCACGCCGCTGAAACCCCGCCGGAACGCGGTCAGCGCCGCCGGGGACGTGACCGCGGCACCCTTGCTCTCGTCGGCTTCGGCTTGGAGTTCGTCTTCGAGCAGACTCACGTGGCCACCTCGGCCGGCTGCCTGCTCCCACCGGTCATCGCGATGCCAAGCGTCTCCTCGCTCGCGTCAGGCGGGAACTCGCCGGCGATCTTACCCTCGTAGATCACGAGGATCCGGTCGGCCAGCGCCTTCACCTCCTCGTACTCGAGCGACACGAGCAGCACCGCGCGACCCTTGTCGCGCTCCGCGATCAGGCGGCGGTGCACGAACTCGATCGCGCCGACATCGAGGCCACGGGTCGGCTGGTGGGCGACCAGCAGCTTGGGATTCGACGCGATCTCGCGCGCGACGCAGACCTTCTGCTGGTTGCCCCCCGAGAGCGAGGCCGCGTAGCTGTCCGGTCCGCCGCCCCGCACATCGAATTCCTGAAGTAGGCGTTTCGCCAGGTCCTTCCAGTAACTGAGGCGAAGCCAGCCGTGGGCGCTGAATAGGGGCTTGCGGTACTCGCGCAGCGCCAGATTCTCCGTCAAGGTGAACGGGAGCACGAGGCCGCGGAGCTGGCGGTCTTCGGCGATGTGGGCGACGCCGGCATCCGTTGCCGCTCGCACGCCCTTGCCGGCGATGTCCTCACCGTCGATCACCACCGCGCCCGACTCAGGCGCGCGCATGCCCGTGATCGCATCGACCAGCTCCTGCTGTCCGTTTCCGTCGACGCCCGCGAGCGCGACGATCTCACCCTCGCGCACCGAGAGCGAGAGCCCGGAGACCTTCTCGAGCTCGCGGTCGTCGCGTACGTACAGGTCGCGCACCTCGAGCAATGGCCCACCGGGCTTGCCGGGGGTCTTCGAGACCGACAGCAGCACGTCGCGCCCGACGACCAGGCGCGCGAGGCTCGCCTCGGTCGCGCCCTCGCGCGGAACGGTATCGACCTTCTTGCCACGCCTCAGCACCGTGATCCGATCGGCGACCTCGAGCACCTCGCCGAGCTTGTGGCTGATGAACACGATCGCGGTTCCGTCCTGCTTGAGGCGGTTGAGCACGCCGGTGAGCTCCTTGACCTCCTGCGCCGTCAGGACCGCGGTCGGTTCATCGAGTACGAGGATGCGCGCGTTGCGATAGAGCGCCTTGAGGATCTCGACGCGCTGCTGGGTGCCGACGGTGACGTCCTCGATCTTGGCGTTTGGATCGACGGCGAGGCCGTAGCGGTCGGAGAGCTCCGTGACCTTCGCTCTCGCCGCCCTGAGATCCAGCCGGCCTCCGGCCTGGGTCGGCTCCTGCCCAAGCACAATGTTCTCGGCCACGGTCATGACCGACACCAGCATGAAGTGCTGGTGGACCATGCCGATCCCGAGATCGATCGCGCCCGAGGGCGAGGAGATCTCGACGGGCTGGCCGTCGATCAGGATCTCTCCGGCGTCGGGCTTGTACAGGCCGTACAGGACCGACATCAGCGTCGACTTGCCGGCGCCGTTCTCGCCGAGCAGCGCGTGAACCTCGCCCGGCACCACGTCGAAGTCGACCCGGTCGTTGGCGACGACCGAGCCGAACTTCTTCGTGATTCCCCTCAGCTCGAGGGCCGGAGGGCTTGACCCGGGCACCGCGGCCTCGAGTGTTACTACTTGACCAGCAGGGCGGTCGGCGGGTTGATCTTTCCGGATTTCATCTCCGCGATGATGTTGTCGATCTGCGACTCGAACTGGGCACCGGCCGGACCGATCTTGCCGATCCCGACACCGCCGTTGTTGATGTTCTCCTGCAGGTTGCTCGAGAACTGACCGTTCATCAGGTTCTTGATCGCGGTGAACACGCCGGTGTTGACCATCTTCTCGGCCGACGTCAGCACGAGCGCAGGCGCGAGGTAACTCTGGTCGGCGTCGACGCCGATCACCTGGGTCTTCGTCGACACGCCCGCGGAGATCACGCCAAGGCCGCAGGCGCCGGCGACCTGGAAGACGACCTTCGAGCCCGCGTTGATCTGGTTGAGCGCAAGCTCCTTGCACGAGGACTCATCCGTGAAGTTCTGCGAGTACGCGTTCAGGAGCTTGGCCGACGGGTCCGCTGCCCTGACGCCGGCCTGGAAACCGCCGATGTAATCGGTCACCGGTGGAATGCTCTGGCCGCCGACCGAGGAGGCGGTCGTGTAGTGGTGTTCCTTCAGGTAGAGCCCGGTGAGGTACCCGGCCGGGTAGCCGGCCTGCTGCTCGGCGAAGTCGATCCCCTCGATGTTCTTGGCCGTGTCCGGAGCGGCGCCGCCGGGGTTGTCGATGATCGCGAAGTGCACACTCGGGTACTTCGTCGCGACCTCCTGGATGGCGTCAGCCATCAGGAAGCCGACCGCGATCACGAGCTTGTTGCCCGACGCAGCGAGCCGAGTGAGGTTCGGCACGTAGTCAGAGCCCGAGGTCGACTGCAGCACCGTGCCCTTGACTCCGAGCTGGGACTCGGCCTGGAGCAGGCCCTCGTAGGACAGATGGTTGAAGCCGTGATCGTTCAGCCCGCCGATGTCGGTCACCAACCCGACCTTGAAGCCGGAGCCGCTCGACGACGCGCCGCCCGACGCACTGGTCGTACTACTTGTGCTCGGCGCGGCCGCGCTGCTTGAAGTGGTGGTACTCGTGGTGCTACTGCTTTTGCTGCTCCCGCACGCGGCAAGCCCCAGAGCCCCCACGATGACCAGAGCCGCGAAGACGAAGCGCCTCATCCTCCCCGTCACCTGCATCTCCTTTCCACAGAAACGAATGGGCAACCATAACCGCTGCGCGGGACGCCAGGGAAGTGGCCTAACGTGCTCTTCACCATGCCCACGATCGTGCGGGCCCAGGTCGCGCATACTCCCCGCAATCCGTTCGTTTTTGAGGACGGACTGGACACCTTCCCGGACGGGGCGGTGGCGTTTGCGGACGGCCGGATCGTGGGCGTTGGCTCGTGGCACGAGGTCCGTGGTTGTCTTCCGGACGCCGACGTCGTCGACGCGCGGGACGCGGTTCTGCTGCCCGGATTCGTCGATTGCCACGTGCATTTCCCGCAGGTCCGGGTGATCGGGGCGCTTGGGCTCGGGCTACTGGACTGGCTGCGGTCGGTGGCGCTTCCCGAGGAGGCCCGGCTCGCTGACCCTGGGTACGCGGGTGCGGTTGCCGCTCGGTTCGTTCGAGGATTGGCGTCGAACGGGACGACGACCTCGCTCGTGTTCGGATCGCACTTCGCCGGGGCCCAGGAGGCCCTGTTCTCGGCGGGGTCTGCCGCCGGGCTGCGGGTCGCGAGTGGGCTTGTCGTGTCCGACCTGCGCTTGTTGCCAGAGCTGCACGCGTCTCCGTCGGCGGCGTTCGAGTCGAGCCGGGACCTGCTGGAGCGGTGGCACGGCCGCGGGTTGGTCCGCTACGCCGTCAGCCCGCGGTTCTCGCTGTCCTGCTCGGATGAGCTGCTGTCGGTCTGCGGGGAGCTCGCGCAACTGGCTCCCGGGGTGCTCGTGACGAGCCATCTGAACGAGACGCTCGGCGAGATCGAGCTCGTGGCGTCGCAGTTCCCGTGGGCGCGCGACTATCTGGAGACGTATGAGCGGTTCGGTCTTGTTGGCTCGCGGTCGGTGTTCGCCCACGACGTCCACGTCGGTGATTCCGAGCTCAACCGATTGGCGGCGGCGGGGGCGGCGGTTGCCCACTGCCCGTCGAGCAACGCGTTCCTCGGAAGCGGACTGTTTCCGCTGCGCCGGCATCTCGACGCCGGGGTGCGGGTCGCGCTCGGGACCGACGTCGGCGCCGGCACCGGGCTGAGCATGTTCAAGGAGGGGCTGGCGGCGTACCAGCTCCAGATGCTCGCGGGTGCCGACGGCGTGGCACTCGGTCCGGCGGCGTTGTTGTGGCTGGCGACTTCGTCCGGGGCTTCGGCGCTCGGCCTGACGGACGAGGTCGGCGATCTTTCGGTCGGCAAGAGCGCGGATTTCGTGCTCGTGCGGCCGCCGGCGGGCTCGACGCTGGAGGCGGTCCTGGAGCGCGCCGATTCCGTCGAGGGGAAGCTCGGGGCGCTGTTCACGCTCGCGCGGGAGGAGTCGATCGCGGAGGTGCGGGTGGCGGGTCGGATCGTATGGCCTTCGGTGGTCCGCTGATGCGGCGAGCCGCGGTCGTGGTGATGGACGCGTGCGGCGTCGGGGCGCTTCCCGACGCTGATGCGTATGGCGACGCCGGCTCGAACACGCTCGCACACCTGGCTTCGCAGGTCGGGGGGCTTCGACTACCGACTTTGCAACGGCTGGGTTTGGGCTCTGTGGTTCCGATCTTGGGTGTCGCTCCGGTGGCCGGACCGGCGGTCTACGGGCGTCTTGCACCGCTCGGGCCGGGGAAGGAGTCGACGACCGGTCACTGGGAGTTGATGGGCGTCGTTCCGCCGTATCCGCTCCCGACGTATCCGGATGGTTTCCCTTCTCAGATCGTGCGCGCGCTTGAAGACGCGACGGGTCTGCGGTTCTGCTGCAACCTCCCGTTTTCCGGGACCGAGGTGATCGAAGCGTTTGGTCCGCACCACTTGGAGACCGGCGAGGCGATCCTGTACACGTCGGCCGACTCGGTGCTCCAGATCGCCTGTCACGTTGACGTGGTCCCCGAGCCCTCGCTGTACGCGGCGTGCTCGGCGGCCCGCGAGGTCATGACCGGGGAGCATGCGGTCGGGCGCGTGATCGCGCGGCCGTTCGAGGGCTCACCTGGAGCGTTTCGCCGGCGCGAAGGACGGCGGGATTACGCGGTGGCTCCGCCGGGGCGTTCGTACTTGGAGGAACTTCAGGACGCCGGCGTGCCGGTGCACGGGGTCGGCAAGATCCACGACCTGTTCGCCGGAGTCGGGGTCGACGTCAAGCACGCCGGCGCGACCAACGCGGCCGGCATCGCGGCCACGACGGCGTTGCTTCGCGAGCTGGAATCGGGCCTGATCTTCGTGAACCTGGTCGAGACCGACCAGGTGTACGGGCACCGGCACGATGTCTCGGGGTTCTCTCGGGCGTTGACCGAGATCGACGCAGCCGTGGGGGAGTGGTTGGGCTTGCTCCGGGATGACGACTTGCTGATCCTCACCGCCGACCACGGTGTCGACCCGACCGCGCCGCACACCGACCACACGCGCGAGTACGCGCCGCTGCTGGCGACGTACGCGGGCTGCGAGGGGCGGCGCCACGACGGGCTGCTCGCCGACGTGGGGGCATCCGTGTTGTCGTGGATCACCGGGCGGGACGCGCCCGAGCTGCCGGGCGAGCCGTTCGTGTGAGCTCCGGCCCGTATCAGGCGAGCACCGCTGGACCCTAATTACATAGGTCTAAATTTTCTCGCCCTCGAGTGGGACCCGCGCTGGATGCGACATCCTTGAGTGGGTGGACGGCGCACCCACCAATCGGCCGATCGTCGGTGTCGTCGATCTGCACCTGTCCGAGGTGCTGTCGGGGCTTTCGCATGCCCTTGATATGACCGAGGGCCAAGTGCCCGGCCACGCTGAGCGCAGCTGCCTGATCGGGATGCGAATCGCGGCGGCGCTCGATCTCGATGACGACACGCGCTCATCGCTGTTCTACGCATTGCTGCTCAAGGACGCGGGCTGCTCCTCGAACGCCGCGAAGGTCGCGGCGCTGTTCGGCGTTGACGACGCGAAAGTCAAGAGCTCCCGACGGCTGACGGACACGGCCAGTACCTGGCAGGCCTTGCTGCACGTGCTCCGCACCGCGGGCGCCGGCGGGTCGATGCTCACCAGAGGGCGGCACACCGGAGCGGTACTCAGGTCAGGGCGTGCCGGGGCGCGCTCGTTGATCGAGTTGCGCTGCGAGCGAGGAGCGGCGGTCGTCCGCGCCATCGGCCTGGGGGAGGTTGCGGCTCAGGCGATCATGGACGTCGACGAGCATTGGGACGGTGGCGGTTATCCCGCCGGGATCTCAGGAGATGAGATCTCGCTGGCAGGGCGGGTACTTTGCCTCGCCCAGACCGCGGAGGTGTTCTGGCAGCACGGCGGGACGGCCGCCGCATGCGAGATAGTGCGCAAGCGGCGTCAAACGTGGTTCGATCCCGCACTGGTCGACGCGCTCCTCGGACTGGAACACGATGCGCGGTTCTGGCAGTCGCTCGAGACTGCCACCGTGACGGAGGTCGAGCCGCCCGAGCACGTGCTCGTCGCTGACGAAGCCCGGCTTGATCTCGTGGCCCATGCGTTCGCCTCGATTGTCGACGCGAAGTCGCCATACACCGCGACCCACTCCGAAGGGGTGGCCGCGATTGCGGATGCACTCG
Source organism: uncultured Solirubrobacterales bacterium (assembly GCA_963701945.1). GTDB lineage: Bacteria > Actinomycetota > Thermoleophilia > Solirubrobacterales > Solirubrobacteraceae > Palsa-465. Next base: position 200,963 of record CAVPBV010000017.1, read on the forward strand.
CCGCCCTGCTGGACCTCGAGATCGGAACGCGCGCGACTCTGCGGCGCGGGGCGCTGTTGCACGACATCGGGAAGCTCGGCGTATCGAACCGGATTCTGGACAAGCCCGGTCCACTTGGTCCCACAGAGTGGGAGACGGTCCGTTGCCATCCCCAATGGTCGATGGACATACTCGCCCGGGTACGCGCCTTCGAGGATGTCGCACGGATTGCCGGCGCTCACCACGAGCGGTTGGACGGGAGCGGGTACCACCGCGGGCTGACGGCCGCGGAGCTCGATCAACCGTCGCGGATCCTGGCCGTCGCCGATGTGGCAGAGGCGCTCGGCGCTGACCGGCCGTACCGATCGGCCCTTGGGGCCGACGAGGTGCTGGAGATCATGCGTCGGGCCGCAGGTCACGCGCTCGATCGCGACGCGTTTGCGGCCCTCGAACAGATACTCCCGGGCTTGTCGTCCGAGCCCCGCGAGCCGTGGCATGCGGTACAGCGAGGCCCGAAATAGCTGAGCGCGCCGAGGGGGGTCGGTGAGCCTCTTCTGCAACTTCGATCCGGCGCTAGGCTTTGAACCATGCCGAGCGCGCCACAGATCGGCGGTGTCAACATCCTCGGGCTCGTATACCTCGGGCTCGTTCTGGCGGTGATGTTTCTGCCGATGGTTCTAGGGCGCCGCGGTCCGTCGCCCGGGCAATCCGACTCGGACTCCGACGATGGCGGTGGCAAACGCCCGTGGCCGCCGCCGTCGCCTTCGAATCCCCCGAGCGGTGGGATTCCGCTCGATGACTCAAAGCCGGCACGAGCGCGACTGCGCGGCCACGAACGCCTTGGAGATCTCCTCCCGGCCCGGAATCGCAGACGGTCGCGGGAGCCGCGGCGCAGGCCGCCGCTCCGGACCCCCGGTAAGAGCTAACCGGCGACCGGCCGCTCGAGCGGCTGCGACCGCAAGTCGTAGGGGTTGCTGGCGCATGCAGACGATCTCCTGTCTCAATGCTCGGAAGCCGTGTTCTGCGTCAGTGCTATAGAGACCGCCGGTGTGGTCTGAACTCATCGATTGGCGGCCGGTCATTCCTTAAGACCCCCCGGCGGTGCAAGATGTGACACCCATGACCGAGGCGCTGCCATTGCCCGCCGGCTTCCGGATCGGACACAGGACCGATCCCGACGGGCGCACCGGATGCACGGTCGTGATCCCGCCACCGGGGGCGCGGGGCGGCGTCGACATCCGCGGCGGCGGCACCGGAACGCGCGAAATCGAAACTCTCTCGTCGCTGGCGAATGCCGAGGGGCCGACCGCCGTGTTGCTCACCGGCGGCAGCGCGTTCGGGCTCGCGGCGGCGGACGGCGTCGTGCGGTGGCTCGAGGAACGAGGCTTCGGTCGACCGACGCCGATGGGGGTGGTGCCGCTGGTGCCGGCGGCGGTCATATACGACCTCGTGGAGGGTGTAGCGGGTCGCCGGCCTGGACCGGATGACGGCTACGCCGCGTGCGACAACGCGACCCCAGCGGTCCCGGAACGCGGTCCGGTCGGCGCCGGCGCCGGCGCGGCCGTCGGCAAGTTGTTCGGGCGCGAGCGATCGACTCGTGGCGGAGTGGGCTACGCCGCGACCGTGCTCGCCGACGGGGCCATCGTCGCGGCGATCGCGGTCGCCAACGCGTTCGGCGACGTGATCGCCGAGGACGGCACGGTCCTCGGGGGCCCACACGACGACAGCGGCCATCCGGTCCGGACCACGGATCTGCTCCCGACCATGGTCGGGCCACCAGATCTCGCGTCCGCCTCCGCCCGCGCTGCCGGCAACACCACGCTCGCGTGCGTGTTAACGGACGTCTCACTCGACAAGCGCAGTTGCGCGATCGTTGCGCGCATGGCCAGTGCCGGGATCGCGCGCGCGGTTGACCCGGCGTTTACACCGGTCGACGGGGACGTCGTGTTCTGCATCGCCTCGGGGCCCCAGCCACCGCCCCCGCCGGGGCTGGCGGCAACTTGGGCGCTCACCTTGCTCGGGACCGTCGCGGCGACGGTCACGTCCGAGGCCATCCGGGATGCGGTTCGCGACCAGAGCTGATCAAGTGGGTCGAGGAATGGTTACGGCGGCGCGTTGTTGGTGGAGACGCCCGCATATCTCGCCTGACCTACGTCTACGAGATCCCGTACCGCTGTTTTTCCGCCGGGGTCAGCCCCCGAGTAACCCGCTGCTGCGCGATCTGCTCGAGCTGCTTGATGCTGCCGGCGAGCGCCGTCCCGAAGATTCTGATCTGCCCTCCATCCCCGCCGGCCGCGATTTGACTGCCATTGGTGGAGAACTCACAATCGGTGAGATCATCGCCGTACGGGAAGGTCGTCAGGAGCTGTCCGGTGGCGACGCTCCACACGTGAATGCTTCCCGAGCAGGTGACGATGAACTGGCCGTTGGGGCTGAAGTTGGCATTGGCCACCTGGTCGCCATTAGGTTCGGCAAGGACCTCAACTTGTCCTCCTGTGGTTGCATTCCAAACACGCGAGGTGCCGTCATCGCTGGAGGTCACTACGAGTCTGCCACCGTCGTCGGGACTGAACCAGGCGCTGGAGATCTCCGCACCGGTCGGCTCGAGCAGCACCTGGCTGAGCTTACGGGTCTGCACGTCCCAGATCTGCGCGGTTCCGTCGTCGCTCGAGGTTAGGACCTTACTGCTGTCGGGGCTGAAAACCGCCCACTCGATCGCGCTGGGAGCGCCCGAGGAGTCACTGATAAGCTTCCAGATCGGGCGGTAGGTCGTTGCGCTCGTTGCCATCCAGACGCATGCGCTGCCGTCCTCGTCGGCGGTCACGACGTATTTTCCGTTCGGGCTGAATATCGCGTGATTGATCCCGGGGTTGTTGGAACCTGCAGGATTCGTATACGCCGGGTAGTTGTCGAGGTCCAGCGTGGCGACAGGCTTGGCCAGGTGCGCAACTGCCCAGATTCGCGCCTGCTGAGTTCCGTCGGTTGTGACTAGGAACTGCCCGTTGTGACTGAACTGCGCCGATGCGCAGTAGTCACTACCCGTGCTCCACCGAGCGAGTTGACTGCCCGTCGACGTATTCCAGAGCGAGACCGTGCCGTTGTCGGCCCCGGCGGCGAGGAGGTGTAGGTTCGTTGGGCTGAAGGCTACGCTGCAGACGTCGTCGGTCTGGTCGAGTAGAAGCTTGCGCTCGTCGATCGGCTCGGTGCTCCAGATCCTGGCGGTCCCGTCGACGCTGGCGGTTATCAAAATCCTGCCGGCCTTGTTGATCGCGAGGGCGTTGATCGGCCCCTCGTGACCCGCCAAGGAGACGAATGGCTGGTCGCTGTCCAGGTTCCATATCCGGGCCGTGCCGTCGTCTCCTCCGGTGAGGATGAACCCTCCGCTCGGGCTGAAGGCACCGGTGGTCAGGCTGTTGTAGTCCGGCTCCTCGAGTTGATCGATGTTCGCATGGCTTGGGCTAGTGGCGTAGAACCACTCGGCATATCCCCCCGTGTCAGTGGTCATGACCCTCGTCCCACTCGGGTCGAACGCGACGCTGGTCACCTTAGAGCCATCTTTGTTGAAGGCCGCGCCGAACTGCTTGAACGCAACGGGCTTCCGCTCTTGCTTACCGACGAAATAGATCTGGGCGTCGCCCTCATTGCCGGCGACCGCGATGAGCTTGCCGTTGGGAGAGAACGCTGCGTCCTCCAGAGACGCATCCTCCGCATCCGCGTAGCCGACCTCCGTGCTGGTGTTGATGTTGAAGACACGGGCATAGCCGTCATCGCCGGAGGTGAGAATCCAGAGCGGGTTCGCCGGATCGAACTGGACGCTCCGCAGCGGTTGACGGCTGACGGGGATTACGCCGAGCGGGACGCCATCCGGTACACCCCAGAGCCAAACGGTGCCGGCTTGGGTCGCAGTCGCGAGCAGGCGGTTGTGGAGGCCGAAGGCAACTCCGTTGATCGCGGAATTCCCAGGAATGCTGATCACGTCGAGCGGCCTCCAGGCAACCTTCCCCGAGCGCAGGCGGAATGCTTTCCAAACGGTTGCCGTTCCAAACTGGCTTCCGGTCACCGCCATCGTGCCGTCCGGGGTCAGCGCCACCGAGTCGAGGAGGTTCGATCCGGCGCCGGAGCGCAGCGCCGCCACCGGCTCCGTACCCGACGCGCCCCAGACGGTGACCACCCCGCTGGCGCTGGCGGTCACGATGGACTTTCCACCCGGGCCGAAGCTCGCCGACGTGACCGTGTCGGTGCCGGCGCGCCCGAGCGAGCGAACGACCGTCTGGAGTCTGGCATCCCAAATCCGGACGACGCCGTCACCGCTGGCCGTTACGATCTGCTTGCCGTTCGGACTGAATGCAGCGCCCCAGACCGTGTATTGCCCATTCCCCACGTTCAGTGCACCGGCGGGTTTTCCCGTGGCTACGTCCCAGATCAGCGCTGTGCCGTCCAAGCCAGCGGTGATGACCTGAGTGCCGTCAGGACTGAAGCTTGCGCTGAGCAGCCCGGGCCGGGGCGATGGGGTGAGGGCCATGATCGGCTTGCCCGTCCGCGCATCCCAGATCTGGGCGGTCCCGCTCGAGCCGGCGGTGACGATCCGTGAGCTGTCGGGGCTGAACTGCGCATCCGACAGAACCTGCGGGGTTGGCTTCTGGAATAGCTGCCGAAAGGTGCGCGCATCCCAGACGCGGATATAGCCGTCGGCAGCCGTCGTCACGATCAATTGTCCGTTCGGGCTGAACGCGGCGCTTGTGACCGCGTAGCCGCCGGATCGCGGAGCGAGGAGACCCAGAAGACTCCCGTTACGAGCATCGATGACCCTCGCCGTTCCGTCGGCGCCGGCGGTGATGATCTCCGTCCCGGCAGGATTGAGCGCCGCACCGTTGAGCGCGCCGAATCCGCCCAGGCTGGTAATCGGCCGATGGCTCGCCGCGTCCCATATGCGGATCGTCCCGTCGGCCGACGCGGTCAGGATCCTGGTTCCGTCCGAGCTGAACATCGCGCTTCGCGCCGGGGACGGGGGAGCGAGCGTCGCCGTGACCTGGACTTGCGGCAGGGAAGCTCGCAGCGCGGCCTCGGCCTCGGGGGTATCGCGAACCTTGAGCGCCTGGAGCGACAGAAGCGTCGCCAGCTCGGGATCCTGGCTCAGCGCGGCTTCGGCGCTCGCCGCGAGGTGGCGGGATTGCGCCAGCTGGTTGTCGCGGTCGGCGGCTTTCTTGGCCGCATACGCCAGCACTCCCCCCACGATGCAGGCAACCAGGAGCACGCCCGCGGCGATCGCGAGGCCCTTGAACATCCGCGCGCGCCGCCGTTCCTCGGCAGCGCGGTCCTCCGCTTCGCGCTTCTCGCGCTGAAGCTGGGCCGCCCTCTCGTGTGCCTGGCGCTCGGCTTGGATCGCGGTCTGGCGCGTCCGCCAGTCGAGGATGGCCGGGGCCAGCAGATCGTGGGAGATCTCGAACCGCGTTTTTCCGTCACCACCCGGGGCTGGCGGGACAGGACGGAGAATGCGGATATCGCCGCTCGACATTCGCTCGAGCAGCGTCTCGACTTCCTCGGGCGTGCGGCTCGTGTTGTCCCCGGCGAGGGCCACCAGGTCGACGGCAGACAGGGCGATCTTGGTTCCCGAGGGAGTCACCAGGTAACGGAAGACATCGAGTGCGGTCTCGCGCTCGTGCGGCTCCAAGTCGCTGAGCGCGCGATCGACGTGGGTTTTGACGATCGTCTGCGCGCCACCGAGCTCGTCGAGCGTGCCCAGCCGCAGCGTTCGCGACCCGTTCTCGAGCTCGGTCTCCCAGAGCCGCTTCATGACAAGCTGGAGGTACGGCGCGGCGATCGCGTCGTTGACGCGGCCGGAGCCGTTCGCGCCGCCGACCGCACCCTTGCCCGTCTGATCTGAGCCGAACTGGTCCGGCGACAGCTGCGTCAGGACGGCATCGACCAACGGCGAGATCGAGCCGGTGTTGCCGGGCGCCGGCTCGATCTCGACCGGCGGCTCGTCCGGGTGAAGCTCGTTGAATCGCTTGATTGGCTTCTCGATCGCCTCGCGCGCCGTCTTTCGATTGAGGTTTTCCAGGTGGAGGTAGTTTCCGTAGACGTTGTCGATCCGGCCCTGGAACAGATCGCCGAGGCGGGCGTAGGCGTCCTCACGAATCGAGATCAGGAAATTGGCCCGCAGGTCGTTGTGGTTGAGGCAGGCCGCGACCTCGTCGGCGAACCTGCCCTTGCGCGATTGGTAGAGGAAGTACTCCTCGAACTGATCGAGGATGATCAATACGGTGGCGTTCGCCGCCTCGCTGGCGGCATCTAGGACATCGACCAGATGGGCATGCTCGAGTTCGTCAAGCGCGCCACCAGGCACGAACGGGGCCACGGCCTTCCTGATCTCCTTGATCAGGTCGTCGGTGGGCTCATCCCGCCAGGAGCTGAACACCACCGGGATGGCCTCCGGCGTTCCTACCTCCATCAGGCTGTGCTCGGCAAGCTCGCTCAGGCGCGACGCCACTCCGGCGCGGAGCAGCGAGCTCTTACCCACTCCGCTCCCGGCGTAGAGCAGAGTCAGACGCGAGGCCCGCAGGTTGCTGATCAGCACCGTGCGCTCCGCCTCCCGCCCGAAGAACATCGCGGCGTCGTCGCGCGTGTAGAACGTCAGGCCGACGTACGGACCCGCGGGAGCCTCAACCTTCTCGGCTGGTGCGGCGACGACGATCACGCGCTCGTTCCAGCGGGCAAGCGGGCGTTGAGCTCGTCGGTCAGCCGCGTCGCGTAGTCAGCTAAGCCGCCGGCGTAGAGGTCGACGTTCAAACCTGACCAGAGCTCCCGCTCGAACATATCCGGGTCCGGTTCCACCGCCCACGACTTGGCACCGAGCCGCTCTCCCCCCCAGATCCGCTTGAGAAACACCCGGAGGTTCCAATCACGCATCGTGTACCCGAGGAACAGACAGTGGCTCCGTCTGAGCTTGGCCAGGATCTGGGTGGGTACCACTGCGGTGATCGGCTTGATGCTCAGATAGTCGATGTAGTGATCCTCGGTGACCACGTAGTTCTCGTTCCACTCGTAATCCCCGCGGTTGCCGTCGACCGCGCCGTGGATCTTGACGATCAGGGTTCGCGTGAGCTTTTGGCGGTCGTCGATCGGGAGCGCTCCGTACTGGTTCGGCTGGGAGATCGGTACGGGATCGCCGTCGTAAGGGAAATGCACGAAGTGACCCTTGTCGTCACCGGTTGCCATGTACACCGCTAGGTCGTACCACTCACCCTCGGCATCGAACGCCTGCTCGAGCGCCGTGTCGAAGTTCGTGGTGACGATCATTTGGTAACGGTCCTCGTGCCCCAGCTTTCGGGCCATCTCCGGGAACTTGGCGAAGAACCGGTGCACGGCGCTCGGCTCGCGGTCGGCGGTGAGCATCTCCTCGAGCGTCTCATACAGGTCGGGCCATCCACGGGTGACCTGCACGTACTGAGCAACGTGCGCGAGGTCGAGGTCCCCGGGGTCGATGTTGAAACGCTTGGCCAGGCCCGCGGCCAACTCCGCGGCGCCCGGCAGCGAGCCAGCGGCGTCGATCAGGCTCTCCGCCCTGCGGTGGCTCTCCATGCGCGGACCGAGGACCGGAACGAGCCTTCCCTCGTCGACCATACTCTGCAGGATCTCTCTGACGTGGGCTGAATCAGGTCGTGGCGCGATGGGGTTGGGAGTGCTCGTCGGGCGTCCAGTGGACTCCGCGGGCGCCGGCGGTGGTTCGTCAGTCGGAGGCGCCGGCGCAGTTTCAGGCTTAGCGGTCGCGGCAGCGGTGTCCCCCGGCGTAGACTCGCGTGCGATGACCTCGATTCTGTCCGCCAGGGTCGTGGCATCCGCGTCGATGTGCTCAAGGTCGACGTGCTGCATCTGAAGCTGCAACAGCAACTGGAGCGAAGGCGGGAGACTGTCCATCGGCGGCGGAGCTGCGCTGCCGATCAGCACCGGAATGACCCGCGACCGGCGCTTCAGCGCTTGCTCGATCTCCAAGCGGACGTAGTCCTGCGTCCCGTCGACGACGCGGGCCTGCTGCCGCGCCTCAATGCTCGACAGCCATCGATCGCCCATCAGCGCGAGTAACACGCCCCCCGTCGAGCTCGCCTTGATCTCCTCCTCCCACTTCACGCCGGCCGGCAAGCTCTTGAGGTCGAGAAACACGTTGTCGGTGCCGAACCTGGCCGCGAGCCGCTCGTACAGGAGCAGCGCTTCGGCCTTGGTGTCTTCATGGCGATAGTTGATGAAGACCCGGACCTGCGCCGTAGTCGCCGCCACTTCTGATTCGCCCACTGCGCCCTTTCCCCGCTGAGAACCGAAGGCCCTCGGCTGGCAAAGTGTTAACCACGGGACGGGTTTTGGCAAGAGGCCGGGCCGCGAGTCACATGAGATTGATGCAAAGTGGCGAGACCGTGTGTGCTAAAGCTTACGCAAAGCTTATGATCCCTGATGAAACCGTGAGTGAAAGCACGCTCACGAACGCTGACGCGCGGGTGCGTGGCGCGCTCGCCTCAGTGCAGGATCGAGCCGCCGTCGGCGACGAGTGTCTGTCCGGTGATCGCGCCGGCTGCATCGGAAGCGAGGAATGCGACCAGCGCGGCGAGAACACCTACGCGAGCACGATCCTGGCGATGTTCCCCTGGAGCGACCTGCAGACGCTCCAGACGCAGATGACGTGCGCGTCGTGATCCCGACGCGCATGCGTTTAGCCCAGTGAGCTGATCCGCGCGATCAGCAGTTCGCGGAACCGGTCTGAGTCGATCCCGACCGCGACGTGGCAGTTGCGCTCCCAATCGCTCAGGCCCGATCGGTCGGCGTGGGTGCGCCCGCGCGAAAGCTCGGGGCCTGTGTCGACGACCACGCCGATGTGCTCGGTGGTGAGGAGGCCGCCGTCGATCACGTGGGCCACCGCGACCGCATCGTGGACGGGCGCGCCCTCCCATCCGTAACGGCGGCGGTGGAACTGCACGTAGAACTCGAACAGATCCGCGACGAGCGTCCCCGCCTTGCCGGAGCTCCGCAGCCGCGCGACGTCGGCCGGTCGGAGCAGCGCCTGGTGCGTGACGTCGAGCCCGACCATTGTGAGGTCGATGCCGCTCGTGAACACGCGATGCGCGGCCTCGGGGTCGGCCCAGATGTTGAACTCGGCGGGAGGCGTCACATTGCCCTCGCCGATCGCGCCGCCCATCAAAACGATTCGCTCGATACGGGCGGCGATGTCCGGATAGCGCGCGAGCAGTAAAGCGATGTTCGTCAGCGGGCCGGTCGGCACGAGCGTCACCGGGCTCGCATGGCCGAGCACCGTCGTGGCGATCCAGTCGATCGCGTGCGACGGCGCCGGTTGCCGTGCGGGCGGCGGGAGATCGGGGCCGTCAAGCCCGGTCTCGCCGTGAACCTCCGCGGCGACGTGACGGTCCCGGACGAGCGGCCGATCGGCGCCGGCGGCGACCGGGATCTCCTCATAGCCGACGTGGTCGAGAACCCGGATGGCGTTCGCGGTCGTCTTCTCGAGCGTCTGATTCCCGGAGACCGTGGTGACCCCGAGCAGGTTCAGCTCGGGGCTGCCCAGTGCCAGAAGGAGCGCGATCGCGTCGTCGTGGCCGGGGTCGCAGTCGAGGATGATGTCGGTCATCGGGTCACGGTAGGAGTCGGCAGCGCCCCGGCATCATCGCTGACAGGCCGGGCACCAGTACGTCGTCCTTCCCCCGACCCTGGCCCGCTCGAGCCGATGGCCGTCCCGCGGGCACGCGCCCTCACGCCGGCGGGCCTCGATGAACCTGCCGGTATGGGCGCCGCCCTTTCGAATTGCCGAGCGGACCGCGGCGCGTACCTCGCGGCGGAGCCGGTCGAGCTCGTCTGTCGATAGGTCCGATGTGCTCCGTAACGGCGAAATCCGGGCCTGCCACAGGATCTGATCCGCGAGCAGGTTGCCGATGCCTGAGATCGCGCCCTGGTTGAGCAGGCGCGCCTTGATTGCGGTCTTGCCGGCGCCGATCAGGCGGCGGAAGTCCTCGCGACCGACCACGGCGGCGTCGGGCCCGACGTGCGAGAAGTCGGGGTTGAGAACCGCGCGCCCGAGCCGGCGCTTGTCGCGGAGCACCAGCCGCCCGCCGTCCTCGAATTCGATCGTGAACCGATCCCAGCGCGAGCTGTCCTCGGGGTCGACGATGATCCGCCCGGCCATCCCGAGGTGCAGGCCGACCGCGGGGCCGTCCTCGGTCTCGAGCCACATGAACTTGCCGCGGCGGTGAGCGGTGGCGAGGGTGTGGCCGGTCAACGCCGCGGCGATCTCACCGGGAGCGTGCGGCCGGCTCACGTACGTGTCCGAGTCATCGACGGCCACGATCCGGCGGCCGAGCGCGGACTCGAGCGTCTGGCGGGCGCGTTCGACCTCGGGCAGCTCGGGCATCGATTCAGCGTAGTAACGACGGCCGGGGCACGCGAAGCGCCCCGGCCGAACCACGCGTCAGCCGAGGATGAGCTCCTTGGCCGCGTAGTCGATCGTCACCGACCCGAACCGTGACAGCACGTCCGAGCCGAGCAGGCCAAACGGGTGCGCGTTGAGCCCGGCGATCGGCGCGCTTGAGACGACGACGGTCGGGAGCGGCACCACCCCGCCGACGTTCCAGTTCTTCACACGCACGCGCCGGGCGAGCGCGCAACCGGTCACGCCGCAGAACTTGTGGCGCTTGCCGACCGTCTTCAGGTGTAGCGCCTGGGCGGCGGTCGAGTTCAGCACCGTGACCGTCGCGCCCGTGTCGATCAGCATCGGGACGAGGCGGCCGTGGATGTACACGCGCACGAGCGCCGCGGTGGCGCCGCTCTTGGTCTTGACCACCACGATCGGAATCGTCGCCTGGGCCGTGTGGGCTTCGACGGGGCTCGCGGATGCCACCCCTCCCGTGACGCCAACCAGTGCCACCGTGCACACCAGGCTCGCTACAACGATGAAACGACGCACGACTTCTCCCCTCGTTGACCGGCTTCCGACGCCGACCCCGCCGCCGAATAGTTCTCAGGACAAGCTACTGCAGAGTGGCCAGCGCAAGCGGCAGTACCCGTTCGGCGCCGGCGCGGCGGAGCTGGCCGCCGACCATCGCCAGCGTCCAGCCCGAGATGCGGCGATCGTCGAGCAGGACGCCCGTGCCCGGCGGCGGCCTGTCCACGACCCGGAACGCGCCGCGTACATTGGCCGCCTGCTGGGCCGCGTTGGCCATCTCGCGCTGGGGCGGTCGTTCGGACACCCGGTTCACGAGCGGCACAAACGGAACCGACAGCGCGTCGGCGACCCGTTGCCCGAGGCGCGAAACTGCCTCGCCGAGCCGCACCGACGGCACCGCCGTGACCCAATCACCGCCGCCGGCACGCACGATGTCGGCGAGCGCCGCCACGACGTCGTCTTCGAACTCGCCGGCCGCGATGCCGCGATCAACCGCCGGCCACCATCCGCCGTCGCCGAACCGCGCCAGCGCCCACCCGGGCTCAACCAGCACGTCGGCGGGGATCTTGCGCATGACGCCCGCGGCGTCGGGCGCCATCTTCTTGACCTCGAGCTCGATCGGGGTCGAGCGCAGGTGGCGCCCGGCCGCCTCGACCAGCGCCGGATCCGGGGGCGTGTCGAACCGGGGCCCCGCGCAGACCGAACATCGTCCGCAGTCCGCGGGCGATGGGTCGTCCAATTCCTCCTGCAAAACCCGCATCAGGCAGCGGCCGTCGGCGCCGAACGCGGCCATCGCCCGCTGCTCGGCGCGGCGCAACGCCGTCACTTCCGCGTAGCGCTCGGCGTCATAGCTCCAGTCCGCACCGGGAACGAGCTTCCAGCGGCTGCCCGCACGCGTGACCGCGCCCTCGACATCGAGGATCTTCAGCATCGCCTCGATCCGGCCCATGCCGAGATTGACCTCCGCCATCAGCTCGCGCGTGGTCCGTCCCGCCTCGCCGGCGGCTGTCAGCGATTCCAGCACCGCGTACACCCGCTCCCGATCGGGGAACGCCTGCTCGATGAAGAAGTCCTGGATCCGGCGGTCCTCGCCGCCCCGGAGCAGGACGATGTCGGCGTGCTCGACGCCGCGGCCGGCGCGGCCGATCTGCTGGTAGTACGAGATGACCGAGCCGGGCGCCTGGTAGTGCACGACGAACGTCAGGTCGGACTTGTCGTAGCCCATCCCGAGCGCGCTGGTGGCGACGACCGCCTTGATCTCGTTGCGGAGCAGGCGGTCCTCGGTGGCGATGCGATCGCCGGTCTCGTGCTCGCCGCTGTACGGGACCGCGCTGATCCCCTGCGCCGACAGGAAAGCGGCGACTTGCTCCGCGTCGCGCTTGGTCAGCGTGTAGACGATCCCCGATCCGTCCATGCGAGGCAGGTTCTCCGCCAGCCAGGCGAGTCGCTCGGCCGGCCGCGGCAAGTCGAGGACCTCCAACCGCAGGCTGGCGCGGGCCAGCGGCCCGCGGTAGGTACGCAACGCGTCGCGATCTTCGGCCGCGAGTTGCCCGGCCCCAAGCTGCTCGACGACATCGTCCACGACCCGGTTGTTCGCGGTCGCGGTCGTGCCGAGCACCGCCACGTCGGGGGCCAGCGCGTCGAGCATGTCCTTGACCCGCCGGTAGTCGGGGCGGAAGTCGTGACCCCAGTCCGAGATGCAGTGGGCCTCGTCGATCACCAGCAGCCCGACCGACGCCGCGAACAGCGGCAGCATCTCGTCGCGAAAGCGAGGGTTGTTCAGGCGCTCGGGACTGATCAGCAGCAGGTCGATCGTGCCCGCCGCAAGCCGGTCGCGGACGTCGTCCCACTCCTCCCGGTTGGTGCTGTTGATCGTGTGCGCTCGAAGACCGAGGCGCTCGGCGGCCGTGATCTGGTTACGCATCAGCGCCAGCAGGGGGCTGACGATCAGCGTCGGGCCGGCGCCGGCCTCGCGGAGCAGCGCGGTCGCGACGAAGTACACCGCGGACTTGCCCCAGCCGGTCCGCTGCACGCACAGCACGCGGGCGCGGTCGACGACCACGTCCCGGATCGCGTCGAGCTGATCCGGGCGGAACTCGGCGTCCGGGTCATCGGTGAGAATTCGCAGCTGATCCAGGGCAGCGGCGGGGATCGTTTCGGAGTCGGTTATCGGCACTCTGAAGTACAAGAGTCGCAGGCGGCCCGGAAATCACCCCCGAGGTACGGTCGTAACGAATGCTGTATGTCCACCGAGCCGAGCGTGCGGACCGTCTCGCCGACGGCCTGGCCGAGACGCTGCTCGAGCCGCCAGAGAACGAGTTCGCGTCCGATGTAGTCGCGGTTCCGACGCGCGGGATCGAGCGCTGGCTAACCCAGCGCCTCTCGACGCAGCTCGGAACCACCGGCGACCGCCACGACGGCGTGTGCGCCAACGTCGACTTTCCGTTTCCCGGACGGCTGATCCAGGCGGCGCTGGCGGCGGCCAGCGGGATCGATCCGGAAAACGACCCATGGGTAGCGGAACGATCGGTCTGGCGCCTGCTCGAGCTCGTCGACGAGTGCCTGGACGAGCCTTGGCTGGCGACGCTTGCGCGCCACCTTGAGGGAGCACGCGGCGACCCGGAGGACCCGATGCGCCGGTTCGGAGCGGTCCGCCACATTGCCGACCTATTCGATCGCTACGGCGTGCACCGTCCGGACATGGTGCGAGCCTGGGCCGCCGGGTCGTTTGCCAGCCCCGACGGCCCCGACGCCTGGCAGCCCGAGCTGTGGCGGCGCCTGCGGGCTCGGATCGGCGTGCCGAGTCCGGCCGAACGGCTCGTGCCGGCGTGCGAGCGAATTCGGAGCGACGTGGGGTTGCTCGACCTCCCGGCGCGGCTGTCGCTGTTCGGGCTGACGCGGATCCCGCGCTCCTACCTCGACGTGCTGGCCGCGATCGCGGATCAGCGCGACCTGCATCTGTTCGTGCTCCACCCCTCGCCGTCGCTCTGGGAGACCGTGGCCGCGGGGCTCGGAGGCGGTCCGCCGATCACGAACCGGCGCGAGGACCCGACCGCCGCAGCGGCCGCCAACCGGCTGCTCGCGTCCTGGGGCCGCGACGTCCGCGAGCTCCAGCTTGTGCTCGCGAGCGCCGGTGAGGCCACCGACCGCCACCACGAGCTGCCGGCGGCGGAGACGGACTCGCTGCTCGCGAGGATCCAAAGTGGGGTCCGCGAGGATCGCCCGCCGCCCGGACCCGCGCTGCCGGGCGAGCCGGACCCTCGGCCCCAAGTCCACGAAGACGATCGATCCGTCCAGATCCATGCCTGCCACGGCCGCGCGCGCCAGGTCGAGGTGCTCCGCGACGTGGTCCTTCATCTGCTCGCGGATGACCCCACGCTCGAGCCGCGCGACGTGATCGTGATGTGCCCGGACATCGAGACGTTCGCGCCGCTGATCCAGGCCACGTTCGGCTCGGGACAGCACGCGGACGACGATGAGGATGACGACGGCGACGGGGACGCCGCGCACAAGCGCCTGCCCGATCTACGCGTCAGACTCGCCGACCGCTCGCTCCGTCAGACCAATCCCGTGCTGGGGGTCCTCAGCCAGCTGCTCGCGCTGGCCGACCAGCGCGCTACCGCGTCACAGCTGCTCGACCTGGCCGGGCGCGAGCCGGTCCGCCGGCGGTTCGGCTTCGACGACGATGACCTGTCGCGGATGCAGGAATGGGTCGCCGAGAGCGGGATTCGATGGGGGTTCGACCACGAGCACCGCGAGCCGTTCAAGCTTGGCTCGCTCCAGGCCAACACGTGGCGACGGGGCCTCGACCGGATGCTGGTCGGCGTCGCGATGACCGAGCAGGACAGGCGGCTCGTCCAGGGCGTGCTGCCGCTCGACGACGTCGACAGCGGCGCGATCGACCTCGCCGGGCGCTTCGCCGAGTTCGTCGACCGGGTGAAGGCAGCGGCCGACGCGCTCACCGAGCCCAAACCGATCGGCCGCTGGGTCGACGCGATCGCGCAGGCCGCCGACTCGCTCACCGCCACGAGCGAACGCGACTCCTGGCAGCGCCGCGAGCTACAGCGCCTTCTCGGAGATGTCGATACGGAGTCCGGTCAGTCCGGCGCTACGGGGGTGGCGGCCCCGGAGCTCGAGCTCGCGGACGTTCGGGTCCTGCTCGCGGACCGGCTCCGCGGACGCCCGACGAGAGCGAACTTCCGCACGGGCCATCTCACCGTGTGCACGCTCGTGCCGATGCGCTCGGTTCCCCACCGGGTCGTGTGCGTTCTCGGTCTCGACGACGGCGAGTTTCCCCGCCGCACCCGCCGCGACGGCGACGACCTGCTGCTCGCCGAGCCCTACGTCGGCGACCGCGACCCTCGCACCGAAGACCGCCAGATGCTGCTCGACGCGCTGATGGCGGCGACCGAGCGGCTCGTTATCACCTACACAGGCGCCGATGAGCGCACGAACGTGCGGCGGCCCCCGGCCGTTCCCGTCGGCGAGCTACTCGACATCGTCGACCGGACGGTGCGGTCCGAAAACGGCTCACCCCGCGATCAGATCGTGGTCCATCATCCGCTGCAGCCGTTCGATCCCCGGAACTTCGTTCCCGGGCAGCTCATGCCCGATCGGCCGTGGAGCTTCGACCCGCAGGCGCTCGCCGGCGCGCGGGCGATCAAGCGGCCTCGCAACCCCGACACGTCGTTCCTGCCGGAGCCACTGCCGCCTCGGTCCAACACGGTGATCGAGCTCGACAAGCTCGTGCGGTTCGTCGAGCAGCCCGTGCGCGCGTTCCTGCGCGACCGGCTCGGGATCAGCGTGAGCGAGTTCTTCGATGAGGTGGAGGATGAGCTCCCGGTCGAGCTCGACGCGCTCGGCAAGTGGGGCGTCGGCCAGCGGCTGCTCGACGGCGTGCTCGCCGGCGCCGACCTCGACGCCTGCAAGAAGGCCGAGCTCGCGCGCGGCACGCTTCCGCCGGGTCACCTCGCGCTGCCGGTGCTCGACGAGATCGGCGCGGTCGTAGCGCAGCTCGCGAGCGCGGCGAAGGCACTCGGGGTGGCTGGGCCGCCGGGATCGCTCGACGTCAATCTGGCGCTACCCGACGGGCGCACGCTTGCCGGGACCGTCACGGGCGTGTGCGGTGACACGATTCGCGCGACCTCATATTCGCGCGTTCGCCCGCGCGACCGGCTGCGGGCGTGGGTCAAGCTGCTGGCGCTGAGCGCCGCACGCCCCGAGCGGCCTTTCGAGTCGCTGGTCATCGGACGGGCGCAGGCCGGTGCGTATCGGGCGGACGTGTCGGTCGCGCGGATCGGGCCGGTCGGTGCCGACGCGCTCGCTCAGCTGGAGATCCTGATTGACCTCTACGACCGCGGTATGCGTGAGCCGCTGCCGCTGTCGTGCGACGCATCGGCCGCCTACGCCCGGGCGGCGATCGCCGGCCACGATGGAACCGGCGTGGCCGACAAGGCGTGGACGAGCACGTTCGACTACCCCAAGGAGGACCGGCAGCCGGAGCACGTGCTCGTGTACGGCGGCTCAGTTCCGTTGTCCGAGCTCCTCGCGCCGCCGCCCCGGGACGACGAGGACTGGTACGACGACGAGGCGAGCCGCTTTGGGGTCTATGCGCGCCGGCTGTGGGCCGGCCTGCTCGACCGCGAGTCGGTGGACGACCGATGAGCGCCCTGTCGGCGTACACCGACTTCGACGTCTGCGGTCCGCTGCCCTCGGGCGTGACGGTGCTCGAGGCGAGCGCAGGGACCGGCAAGACGTACACGATCGCTGCGCTGACCGCGCGCTACGTGGCGGAGGGAACGCCGCTTGACCGGCTGCTCCTGATCACGTTTACGCGGATGGCCACGGGTGAGCTGCGGGACCGCGTCCGCGAGCGGCTGGTCGGATGCGAGCAGGCGCTGTCGGCGATCCTCGCCGGCGCGTCCGACACGTATGGCGATCCTGTCGTTACCTTGCTGGCGACCGGGGATGCGGCGGACGTCGAACTGCGTCGCGACCGGCTTGCGCGTGCCGTGGCGGACTTCGATGCCGCCACGATCGCGACCACGCATGGCTTCTGCCAGGAGGTGCTGGCCGAGCTCGGGACGGTCGGCGATCTGGATCGCGAGACCGCGTTCGTCGAGGATGTCTCCGATCTGCTCGAGCAGTCGCTCGATGACCTGTACGTGCGGCGCTTCCACCGTCGCGAGCGGGTGGGCGGGCCTCCAATCAAGCGAGCCGAGGCGCTCAAGATCGCCAGGGCGGCGGTGGACAACCCGATGGCGGAGCTCGAGCCGCGCGAGGAGCCGACCGACAGCACCGCGGCCATGCGCTACCGGCTGGCCAGGGCGGTCCGCAACGAGCTCGAGCAGCGCAAGCGGCGGCTCGCGATCATGACCTACGACGACCTGCTGACCAGGCTGAAGGACACGCTCGATGGCCCGAGCGGAGAGGCCGCGCGTGAACGCCTGCGCTCACGGTTCGACGTCGTGCTCGTCGACGAGTTTCAGGACACCGACCCGATCCAGTGGCAGATCCTCGATCGCGCGTTCGCGAAGGGGGGCGTCACGCTCGTGCTCGTCGCCGACCCCAAGCAGGCGATCTACGCGTTCCGCGGCGCCGACGTGTTCGCGTACCTCAAGGCGGCCGAGATCGCCGGCGCGCGCGCCACGTTGCGCGAGAATCGCCGCGCCGACCAGAGCCTGATCGACGCCTACGACGCGTTGTTCGCCGGTGCCAACCTCGGTCACGAGGGGATCACGTACCGCGAGGTCAGGGCCACGCCGGCACACCGGAAGCCCCGCCTTGTAGGCGCGCCGAGCGACGCAGCGCTCCGGGTGCGCGTCGTCCATCGCGATGGTCCCACGAT
The DNA here is from genome assembly GCA_963701945.1 of uncultured Solirubrobacterales bacterium. Classification (GTDB taxonomy): domain Bacteria; phylum Actinomycetota; class Thermoleophilia; order Solirubrobacterales; family Solirubrobacteraceae; genus Palsa-465. Next base: position 218,725 of record CAVPBV010000017.1, read on the forward strand.
CCAGCGCACGCAGAACGGATTCGCCGCCACCGACTCGGTCCGCTCGCACGTCGCCGCCGATCTCGCCGCCGACGTCGTCGCGCTGCTGTCCTCGAACGCGCGGATCAAGCACCGATCCCCCACCGGAGAGCCGATCGGCGACGAACCGCTGTGCCCGCGCCACATCGCCGTGCTCGTCCGCAGAAACGCCGATGCCGAGCGCGTCCAGGAAGAACTCCTGAATGCCCGCGTGCCGGCGGTCCTCAACGGCGCCGGCACCGTGTTCGCCACCCGCTCCGCGCGCGATTGGCTGGCCCTGCTGGAAGCCATCGAGCGACCTGCCTCGCCGGTCCGGGCGAGAACTGCTGCTTTGACTCTTTTTCTGGGGTGGCGAGCGGAGCGGATCGCCATTGCCAGTGACGAGGAATGGGACGAGGTTCATAGGCGCCTTCACCGCTGGAGCCGGATCCTCCGCGATCGCGGTGTCGCCGCGCTGCTCGAGGAGATCACCGTCGGCGAGGATTTGGCCGCGCGCGTGCTTTCGTCCGGCGACGGCGAGCGCCGGCTGACCGATGTGCGCCACCTCGCGCAGTTGCTGCATCGTGCCGCGAGCACCGAGCGACTCGGGGTCACCGCGCTGCGCGGCTGGCTGGCCGAGCGCGTCGCCGACGCGGATGGCGACGAGGGTGAGGAGGAGCGCGCTCGGCGGCTTGAATCGGACGCCGAGGCGGTCCAGGTGCTGACGATCCATCGCAGCAAGGGGCTCGAGTTCCCGGTCGTGTACTGCCCGTTCCTGTGGCATCCGACCTGGATCCGGGAGAAGGAACCCGTGTCGTTCCACGATCCCTCGACCGGGTACAAGCACACGGTCGACGTCGGACTCGAAGGGGCCACGTTCAAGCGCCATTTCGAGCAGCACGTGATCGAGGAGCGTGGCGAGGACCTGCGGCTCGCGTACGTCGCGCTCACGCGCGCCAAGCACCAGGCGGTGATCTGGTGGGCCGGCACCAGGGACAGCCGACACTCACCGCTCACGCGGCTGCTGTTCTCAAAGGACGCTGACGGCAACATCGCGGCGTACGGCAAGTCGACTCCGACGGACGCCGCCCTGGTCGAGCGCTTCCACGAACTGGCCGCGGCCGCGCCCGGTCAGATCGCGGTCGAGCGGTCGAGTCTCGCGGGCGTGCCGGCGGCTTGGAGTCCATCGCTCGAGCCGCCGGTCGACCTGGCGGCCGCGCAGTTCGACCGCCGCCTCGACCTCTGGTGGCGGCGGACGTCGTACACCGACATCACCGCCGAGGCGCACGACCCGATGGTCGCGAGCGAGCCCGAGCGGCCGGTCTTGAGCGACGAGCCCGAGACGGCCACGCCGGTCGTGGCCCGGGGCGATGCTCGGCTGCAGCTCGAGCGTGAATCGCCGCTCGGGGAGGCGCCCGTGGGGGTCGAGTTCGGGACGTTCGTCCACACCGTGCTCGAGGCGACGGACTTCGCCGCGCCCGACCTCGACGCCGAGCTCGCCGAACGCGTTGCGGCCGCGCAGTCGCGCCGGTCGCTCGACCTAGGCGACGCCGACCAGGTCGTCCAGGGGCTGCGGGCGGCGATCTCGACGCCGCTCGGCGGGATTGTGGGCGGGGTGCGACTACGCGACATCGCGCGCTCGGACCGGCTCGACGAGCTCGAGTTCGAGCTGCCGCTTGCGGGCGGGGATGCGCCCACCGGGCGGCTGACCTTGGACGCGATCGCTCGCGCGCTGCGGCAGCATCTGTCCGCCGACGACCCGATGGCCGGGTACGCCGCGCGGCTCGAGGACCCGGCGCTCCGGGCTCAGGTGCGGGGCTTTCTCACCGGCAGCATCGACCTCGTGATCCGGCTCGACGGGCCGCAATTCGCGATCGTCGACTACAAGACGAACTGGCTCGGCCCCGCCGGCGAGCCGCTCACGCTTGCCCACTACCGACCAGATGTGTTGGCGGCGGAGATGAGCCGCGCGCACTACGGGCTCCAGGTGCTGCTCTACACGGTCGCCCTACACCGCTACCTCCGTTGGCGGCTGCCGGGGTACTCGCCGGACCGTCATCTGGCTGGAGTGCTCTACCTGTTCGTTCGCGGGATGGCCGGCGACTCGGACGCGGGCGTGTTCGCGTGGCGGCCGCCGGGAGCGCTCGTGCAGTCGCTGAGCGATGTCCTCGACGGGAGCGCAACGTGAGCGCGCTCGCCGATCCGTTCGAGGCCCGGCGGGCCGTGGGCGCCACCGGGATCTTGCGCGAGTTCAACGAGATCGGCGTGCTGTCGGCCGCGGACGTGCACGTCGCCGCGCGGTTACGCGATCTGGTTGGCGAGGAGAGCGAGCCGGTTGCGCTTGCGGTTGCGCTGGCCGTGCGTGGGCCGCGGCTCGGCCACGTGTTCGTCGACCTGGCGACGATCCGCGACACCGCGAGCGTCGAGTCCGACGAGCCGGTAGACCTATCCGTGCTCCCGTGGCCTCCGGTAGGTGAATGGCTCGCCGAGCTCGGCGCGAGCGAGCTGGTCACCGTGGGTGAGGACGACGGCGGCGTTAGCCAGGCCCGACCGCTGCGGCTGCTCGGGACCAGGCTTTACCTCGACCGCTACTGGCGCGAGGAATGTGCCGTCGCGGCGGATCTGAACGATATGACCGCGACGGGCCGGCTGGAGGTGATCGCCGGCGGACCGGGTACCGGGAAGACCACGCGCGTCGCGCGGGTCGTCGCGGAGCTGATTGATCGCGCGGTCGCGGCGGGGGAGCGGCCGCCGCTGGTCGCGCTGGCGGCGCCGACCGGCAAGGCGGCGGCGCGGCTGCAGGAGGCCGTTCACGAGGAGACGGCACAGCTGTCGGTCGGCGAGTCGGTGAGAGAGCTGCTGATGGGGCTGCGGGCCTCCACGCTTCACCGGCTGCTGGGGTGGCGGCCGGGGAGCCACAGCCGGTTCGCGCATGACCGCGGCAACCGCTTGCCTCACGACGTGGTGATCGTCGACGAGACCTCGATGGTGTCGCTGTCGTTGATGGCGCGTCTGGTTGAGGCGGTGCGCCCCGAGGCGCGGCTGATCCTCGTCGGGGACCCGGGGCAGCTGACGTCGATCGAGGCCGGCGTCGTGCTCGCGGACATCGTCGATGCCGGCCCCGAGGGCGAGGGCGTCGTCGTGCTGAAGCGCGTGCACCGGTACGGCGGGGGCATCGCGGCGCTCGCGGACGCGATCCGCCAGGGCGACGGCGACGCGACGGTGGCGGCGCTCCGCGGCGCGCCGGACGAGATCACGTGGCTTCCGATCGATGTGGACGAGACCGAGGCCGGCTTCGAGTTGGTCCGCGATCGGGCGATCGCGGCGGGACTAGACGTGGTCAGGGCCGCTCGCGAAGGGGAGGCTTCGGAGGCGCTTGTCGCGCTCGGGCGGTTCCGGCTGCTGTGCGCCCACAGGCGCGGTCCGTATGGCGTGGGCGATTGGAGCTCCCGAATCCAGGGGTGGCTCGCTCCGGATATCGAGGATATCGAGCAGCGCGACTTCGTCGGTCGACCGCTGCTGGTCACGGAGAACGACTATGAGCTCGGGCTCTACAACGGCGACACCGGCGTCATCGTCGCCGGGACCAGGACCAGGACCAGGACCGGGACCGGGACCGGGGCTGGCGAGCGTCCCGCGGCGGCGTTCGAGCGTGGCGGCGAGGTCCTGCGGTTCAGCCCGCTGCGGCTCGGCGCCGTCGACACCGTGTTCGCGATGACGATCCACAAGAGCCAGGGCTCCCAGTTCGACACGGCGGCGGTTCTGTTGCCAGCGCCGAGTTCCCGCATCCTCACGCGGGAACTGCTCTACACGGGCGTCACGCGTGCTCGCCGCGAGTTGATCCTCGTCGGGACCGAGGCGGCGGTGCGCCAGGCGGTCGAGCGCCCGGTGGCGCGCGCGTCGGGATTGCGAGAGAGGCTGTGGACACGCGAGTGAGTCGGGTGAGATGATCAGGGGCTAGGGCGAAGGACGCCACGGACGGGGCACTGAGCGTTCGACGAGGAGGATTGATGGCACAGCGTGTGGAGATCCCGGGCAGTGCGCGAGCGGTTGACCCGAAGCATCCGCGAGTCGGGGGCGTGGACCCGGACAAGACGATCGAGGTGACCGTGTACATGCGGCCGTCGGGATCGCTCGACTGGGTCGATCAGGAGGCCGGTCGCGCCCCGGCCGAGCGGAAGACCGTGTCGCGCGAGGAACTTGCGAACGCGACCGGCGCGAGCGACGAGGACATCGCCGCCGTGCGTTCGTTTGCCGGCGAGTACGGCCTCGAGGTGGTCGCAGTCGACAAGGGCCGCCGGGCGATGACGCTGCGCGGCACAGTGAAAGCGGTCGCGGAGGCGTTCGAGGCGCAGGGGTTGCAGGTCTACGACCACCCAACCGCCGGGCACTACCGCGGCCGCCAGGGGCCGCTCACCGTTCCAAGCCCGCTGGGGGGCGTGATCACCGGCGTGTTCGGGATCGACGACCGGCCACAGGCGCGGGCGCATCTGCGCAGGCTCGCTCAAGCAAGCGCCGCCCAGTCGTACACGCCGCCGCAGGTCGCCGCCGCCTACAGCTTTCCCACCGGCGTCAACGTCTCAGGTCAGACGGCGGCGATCCTCGAACTGGGCGGCGGGTTCAGCCAGACCGACCTCAACACCTACTTCCAGAGCCTCGGGGTCACGGCGCCCACCGTTACCGCGGTCAGCGTCGACGGCGGCACCAACTCGCCGGGCACCGACACCGACGCCGACGGCGAGGTCATGCTCGACATTGAGGTGCTCGGCGCCGTGGCGCCCGGCGCCAAGATCGTCGTCTACTTCGCGCCCAACACCGACCAGGGCTTCATCGACGCGCTCTCGACCGCGGTGCACGACAGCACCAACAAGCCGTCGGTCGTCTCGATCAGCTGGGGCGGTCCCGAGGATTCCTGGACGGCGCAGGCGCAAACGCAGATGGAGCAGATCCTCACCGAGGGAGCGGCCGCCGGCGTCAGCGTGACCGTGGCCGCGGGCGACAACGGGTCGACCGACGGAGTGACCGACGGCAAGCAACACGTCGACTTCCCCGCCTCGGCGCCACACGCACTCGGCTGCGGCGGAACGAAGCTCACCATCCAGAACGGCCAGATCGCGAGCGAGGTCGTCTGGAACGAGCTCCCCAACGAGGGCGCCACCGGCGGCGGCATCAGCATCGAGTTCCCCGTGCCCTCCTATCAATCGGCGACCAAGATGCCCGACAACGTCGACACGGGCAAGCCCGGCCGTGGCGTCCCCGACGTCGCCGGCAACGCAGATCCCACGACCGGTTACTCGATCCTCGTCGACGGACAGCAGCAGACCGTCGGCGGGACGAGCGCGGTGGCGCCGCTGTGGGCCGGCCTGATCCTGCTGCTCAACGCATCGCTGGGTAAGCCGGTTGGCTTCCTCCAGCCTCAGATCTACGTCGCCTCGGCTTCGGGCGGATTCCACGACATCACAAAGGGCAACAACCCCGCCTACTCGGCGGGCCCCGGCTGGGACGCCTGCAGCGGGAACGGCTCGCCGAACGGTGGCGGCCTGTTGAAGGCACTCGGCGGAAGCTGAACCCGCTCGCTCCGGCGGCGCCGGCGCCCGCGGTCCATGTTAAACCGCTCCGATGGCAACGAATGCGTCTTGTTATGTGCAACAGGCATTGGCACATGACCCGGTGAATAGGGTGGCGAATGCGTCTTGTTCTGTAACAGGCGTGACGGATCGGGTCGTGGGAGATCGAGTTCACACCCGAGGCGCAGCAGTGGTTCAAGGGTTTGGGTGCGAAGGACGCTGACCGAATTGGGGCGGCGATCGAGGAGCTGCGAGAGCGTGGGCCGAGTCTCGGTCGGCCCCGGGCGGACTCGATCCGTGGCTCGCGTCACCACAACATGAAGGAGCTCCGTTCAGCGGGAGGTCATATCCGTGCCCTGGTTGTCGTTCGATCCAGCGCCGGCGTGCAGTGATTTTGCTCGGAGGTGACAAGACGAACGACTGGAGAGGTTGGTACGTGCGCAATATCCCACTTGCTGACAAGCTCTACGACAGGCATCTGCGTTCGATCGGAATCTGGAGAGACCATGGCCGGGCCGAACAAGAGCTGGCGAGCGGTCCGTGAGCAGAGACCGCTGAACGAAGCGCGAGTTGCGATGTACTGGCCGGATCATGGACGCGGAGGATCGACTCGAGCCCGCTGCGCCGGCGCCGGGGCGTCAGGGAGACGGCGTTCGGTGACGCGCTCGAGGCGAGCGAATCGGCGAAAATGGCGAACGCCGAGACCTTTACCTCGACGCACCGTCACCCGAGTACGTCGCCGCGCTCGGCGGCCACCTCGAAGTCCGCGCTGTGTTCCCGGAGGAGGCGATCACCCTCTTGCGTGAGCCCGCCTCGAAGTGAGGACAGCGACTCCGGGGTGGAGCGATGACGCACGCGCAGACCCGCCGCCGCTGACAGACCGCGGCGGCGGGTCCGCAACTCACCCAGAGCCCACCCGGGTGTGGTTCCCCCGAACCAGCTTGAACGCCCCGGCGCGGCCGCCGGCTAGGTCTATTCGGACGGCCGCACCGGGGTGCGTTGAATCTGGACGCCCGTCGGCGGAAGTGTGCGGAGGTGCGACCGGCCGCGTGGCGGCGCGCGGGACCAGGAACGCCGTGATCGCGGCGAGAGTCAGCGTGGCGAGCACGGCTGCGACCACAAGTACAAGGGTCAACGGGTTGCCACGTTTCGTGGTGGGCTGGAGGCGAGGAGCCAACTCGCTCGGAGCGTCGAAGACGATCGATCCGAGCGTCCTCCACGTGCCCGGCTCGCGGCCCGCGGTCACGAGCGCGGCTTGTCCATGCGAGCGCCGCGCCGGCAACGTGGCGGGCTGACGACCGGCTCTTCTCGCGGGCGTCACCGGTGTGACTCGCGGGTCGATGAGACGGGCGTCCCGCCGCCAGTAGGGACCGAGCCTGCCGACCACGATCTCCTCGAGTTCGTCCCACGCTGCGGACGGGCTGCTCGGGCGCCAACGCGGATCCTTGACGAGCAGCCGGTCGATCCAGGCCGAGACATCGGGATCCGTTTCGGGGTTCAGACGGATCGCGGACGGAGTCTGCTGGTTCACCTGCCGCATGAGCACGGCTGTCCGGCCGCCATCGGGGAACGGCAAACGCCCGACCATCTGTTCCCAGGCAATCACCCCGATCGCATACAGATCGGTCCAGGGACCGACGTCCTCGCCCATGACCTGCTCGGGCGCCACGTAAGCCGGGGTGCCCGCGGTGATGCCCGTGGCGGTCAGGAAGGTTCCGGTTCCCACGGCCTGACACGCCTGCGCAATTCCGAAGTCTGCGATCTTCACCCTGCCGCTGCCGGCGACCATGATGTTCTCCGGCTTCAGGGCGCCGTGGATGAGGCCGTACTCCGCGGCGTGCGCGAGTCCGGCGAGAACATCCTCCATCACACCGGCGAATTGGGCGAGCATCAGTCGCCCGATGTGAGGACGGAGCGAGCCTCGCGGCAGGTGCTCCATCGCAACGTACGGGAGGCCGCGGTGCTCGAAGTGCTCGTACGCGGTGACGATGCTCGGGTGGTTCAGCGCCCCCGCGGGCCGTGCCTTCCGTAGGAACCGGCGCGCCATGTCCGATGTGCTCGGGTCAAATCTGCGGAGCTCCTTGAGCGCGAGGTAGCGGTCGAGGGCGTCGTGCCGAACGAGATACACGGTCGCCACCGGTCCGCGGCCGAGCCGGCGCAGCACTTCGTAACGACCGACGCGTCGCGGGGCGATCGCGAGGGATTCTGGTGGAATGACCATCCCCGCGGGCTCTACCGTCGTATGCCTGTTCCAACTGTCCATCTCACCTACAGAGCGAAGGCGGGCCGTCCTGATACGCCGGCGATCGCGAGTCCCGGCGACGGTCGCGGAGCGGCCCGGAGCCGACGTGAACAGTGCGCACGCCTGTTCCTGCACGGCGATCGGCATCGGCTCGAGAGTGTTCACGAGCGCGCTGAGGCGGTCAATCAGACACACGTCAGCCTCGCTGGCCGCTTGGCCACCACCGCCTTCCCTGAGTTCCACTCGATGTGAGAGCGGCGTGACTGCGCTCCTGATACGTCCGCGGGGTTCGACGCCTTCTAGTCGACGCGGATCGGCCGTCAGCATCCGGAGTCGCCCTGATCGCTCGATCGCAGGCGCGAGAAGGCCCGCCTAGTCACCCAGGCGCCCACCGATAGCTCAGGGCGGCTGTGATCCGGGTGCTGCCCTGTTACCTTTTCCGCGTGGGGCCGGTCCTTGAGCTGGGGTTGCTCGGACCTCTCGAGGTTCGGATCGACCATGGCGCACCCGTCGCGCTGGGAGGCGTAAGGCAGCGGGCGCTGCTTGCCGTGCTCGCGCTTCACGCCAATCAGATCGTGTCGACCGACCGCATGATCGACGAACTCTGGGGCGAACATCCACCGTCGACGGCCGTACACACGGTCCAGGTGTTCGTGTCCCGGTTGCGCCGCGCACTGGGTCCGGCCGGGGAGCGACTACTCACTCGGCCACCCGGATACGTGCTCGAGCTGGACGCCGATGAGCTCGATGCTGCGCGCTTCGAGCGGCTCTATGACAGCGGGCGTTCGATGCTGCGCGCGGGAGACGCCGCCGGCGCCGTCGAGCTCCTTCTGACCGCCCGGACGTCGTGGCGCGGTCCTCCGCTAGCCGACTTCACCTACGAGCCATTCGCGCAAGCCGCGATCGCACGCCTCGAGGAGTTGAGGTTCAGCTGCCTCGAGGAGCTAATCGAAGCCGAACTCGCTCTGGGACGCCATCAGCAGTTGGTGCCGGAGTTGGAGGCCTTCGTGCGCGAGCGGCCGCTTCGCGAGCGGGCGCGAGGTCAGCTCATGCTCGCGCTCTACCGGTGCGGGCGCCAGGCCGAGGCGCTCGAAGACTTCCGCGAGGCGCGCCAGAGGCTGATCGACGAGTTGGGCATCGAGCCGGGCGTCTCCCTGCGAGAGCTACACGAGGCGATCCTGCGTCAGGACGCGATCCTGGATCTCCCCGCGCCGGCGTCCGAGAACGCGGGGGCGGAGCTCGACCAAACTGTGGCTCCACGGCGCGAGCTGTCCGCTCCGTCGCTTCCATCCACGCGCGGTGAGGGTGACGCGGGACTACCAGTCGAGGCCGATGCACCGCGTCCGGCGCGTCCGGTGCGCAAGGCACGCAAGATCGTCACGGTCCTGTTCGCCGATCTAGTTGAGTTCACCGGCCTGACGCGGCAGTTCGATCCTGAGGCCCTGCAGCGGCTGATGTCGCGCTGCTTCGATGAGATGCGCGCCGTGTTGGAGGGTCACGGCGGGACCGTCGAGAACTATCTCGGTAACGCGGTCATGGCCATCTTCGGCGTACCCATTGTCCATGAAGACGACGCGGTACGCGCGGTCCGGGCTGCCGCCGGCATGCGCGATGCACTGCCCGGTTTGAACCGAGAGCTCGAGCAAACGTGGGGCGTGCGGCTCGGCATCCGCATCGGTGTGAACACCGGCGAAGTCATCGTGGGCGATCGCGCCGAGGGCCAGCCATTGGCCGCCGGCGCGGCGGTCAACGACGCCAAGCGGCTTCAGGAGGCGGCCGCGGCCGGCGAGATCCTGATCGGTCGGCCGACGTGCCGGCATGTCGCAGGGGCGGTGCAGATCGAGCCCGTCGAACCGGGCAGCGGGGATCGTGCTGGGGCGATCGACGCGGTTCGGCTGGTGGACGTGCTTGCCGGTGCGCCCGGGCGTCCTCGTCGCTTCGACACGCCGCTGGTGGGCCGCGGCCGCCAGCTCGAGGCCCTCTCGAGCGTGTTCTCCAACGTCGCAGCAGACCGGGCCTGCCATCTCTACACGGTGCTCGGTTCAGCCGGCATCGGGAAGTCGCGCTTGGGGTTGGAGTTCGTCGAGCATCTGGGTGACGGCGTCACCGTGCTAGCGGGGCGATGCCTACCCTACGGAGACGGCATCACGTACTGGCCGCTTGCCGACGCGCTACGGGAACTGTCAAGTTCAGGTGGCCGTCCAGGCGCGCAGCTGTCGGTCGACACGATCGCCGAGCAAGTTGCCGATGAGCCAAAGGCGCAGTTGATCGCCGAGCGGGTGGCGGCGGTCCTCGGAGTCGGTGCGCCGGTGGCGTGCACGCCGGAGGAGACGTTCTGGGCGATACGGAAGCTCCTCGAGGCGCTCGCGAGCCGCCGGCCACTCATCGTCGTATTCGATGACGTGCACTGGGCAGAGCCCACATTTCTCGACCTCATCGAGCACATCGCGGATTACTCCCGGGGGTGCCCGATTTTCATTCTGTGTCTGGCGCGGCCGGAGCTGCTGGACGAGCGTCCGGGTTGGTCAGGCGGCAAGCTGAACGCGACCTGCGTATTGCTGGAGCCGCTCAGCTACGACGACAGCGCGGAGCTGATCGCCAACCTGCGCGGGCCGGTACCACTGCCCGCCAAATCGGAGGCGCGGATTGCTGAGGCGGCTGAAGGTAATCCGCTGTTTGCCGAAGAGCTGCTGGCGATGGTTGTCGACGACACGCAGGCCGGTCGCACGGGTGGGCAGCGGACGTCGGACGACTCATCCCGCCTGTCCCTCCCGCCCACGATCCAGGCGCTGCTGAGCGCTCGGCTTGAGCTCTTGCCCGAGGACGAGCGCGCGCTCGTCGAGTTGGCGTCGGTAGAGGGCACCCAGTTTCACCGCGGCGCGGTCGCCGAACTCGACCCGAATCGGTCCGAGGTGTCCCTGGATCGAATCCTCAGCGCGCTCGTTCGCCGGGACCTTATCCGGCCGGATCGGGCGACGTTTGCCGGGGAGCAGGCCTTTCGATTTCGCCACGTACTCATCCGTGACGCCGCCTACGAGTCGCTGCAAAAGGACGCGCGCGCTGAGCTACACGAACGCTTCGCAGTCTGGATCGAGCGCACGGTGGGTAACGGGATACCTGAGTTCGAGGAGATCGTCGGGTACCACCTCGAGCTCGCCTATCAATATGTCCGGCTGCTTCGACGCGCCGACGCCGACGATCAAGCCCTGGCAGCCCGGGCATCGCGGCGGCTGGAATCCGCGGGGCGGAGAGCTCTGCGCCGAAGCGATCTTCCCGCGGCGATTGGCCTGCTCGAACGGGCGGCCGCGCTTCCTGTCGATGACGATCCGCTCCGCCCGACACTCCTCGTCGATCTTGCGGCCACGCAGATCGAGGCGGGCAAGCTCACGAAGGCCAAATCCGTGCTCGTCAAGGCCGGGCAGCTGGCGGCCGCAAACCACGACGCGTGCGCGTTCGCACACGTCGAAGTCCAGCGCCAATTCCTGCAGCTCGAGGAGGTCACGGGGCAAGGAACCAACGAAGCGAAGCGGGTCGTCGAGCGCGTGCTTCCCGTCTTCGAGACGGCGGGCGATCACCTCGGACTGTGCCGGGCGCTCCGCCTTCGGGCCCACCTGTACTGGCTCGAAGCGCACGCAGCCGCGGCCGCCCGCGCATGGGCAGAGGCGGCCGAGCACGCCCGTGTTGCCGGAGCGGAACGGGAGCGCATCGAGCTTCTCACGTGGGTCGCCTCGTCACACTTCTTCGGCCCGAGTCCAGTCGACGAGGCGATCAGCAGCTGCGAGCAGATCCGAGGCGAGGTCAGCGCCGACACCGCGGCTGAGGCCGCGACGCTGCATCCGCTGGCCGGACTGCATGCGATGGGCGGCCGCTTCGCGTTCGCCCGGGAGCTCCTGGCCACCAGTCGCGCGCTCCGCGCCGACATCGACCCGACACTCAACTCGGCCGTCTCGCATCCCAGGGCGGTCGTCGAGATGCTGGCCGGCGATCCAGCTGCCGCAGAGGCGTATCTAAAGGCAGACTCCGACACTCTTGACGACATGAACGATGAGTCGTTGCTCTCGACTACCGACGCGTTCCGCGCGCAGGCGCTTCTCGCGCAAGGACGCGACGAGGAAGCCGAGCACTACACGAGGCTGAGCGAGCAACGAGGCGCAACGAGCGACCTACTGACCCAAATAATGTGGCGATCCGTCCGCGCCCGTGTTCTCGCCAGGCGCGGGGACATCGAGCAGGCCGAGGCGCTGGCCAGTCAAGCGGTAAGCCTGGGGGAGCAGACAGACTTCCTCAACACACGCGCAGATGCGCTGCTCGACTTCGCGCACATCCTCCACCTGGCGGGCTGCCCGGAGGTGGCCCGCGCCAGGGCCGCGGAAGCCCTCGATCTCTACCAACAGAAAGGAAACTCGGTTGCCGCCGTGACCGCTAGTTCGTTCCTGGATCGTATGACCGATGACGTCACCGCAAGCGGCGGTTCCGCCGATACGGTCGGCGCAGGTCCCATCGTTCGCGAATAAGTCAACGACTCGCATAGGGGTAATCAATGCCATCGCAGGGATCAAATATCAACTCGGTTGACCTTAATGTAAACGAGCTCAAGATCATCGGCGAGATCACCGATCCACCAGATTACGACGAAGACTCGTCGTTGTTACACATCTGGCTGGCCCAGCCCGCATGCCCTGAGGAGGCCGGCGCCGGTCTCGCGATCGCTTGCTTTGGGCTCTCGCCGACTGCGACGAAAGAGACACCGGGCTTTGTGCGCAAAGGAGATAAATTTAGATTAACCGTCCCGACGGGCGTGCCCGTCTCGGGGGTCGTCGGCACGTTCTTCGAGGGACCAGCGACCGTATCGGTCATAGCCGTTTTGAAAAAGGGCGACGCAGTGCTGAAAGTCCTTCAGTGGAGCCGTATCGCGATACTGCCCGAGGGTACGGACCCCGAGGTGGACTCCGCCCTCGACGAGGCCGCCGACAAGGCGGCCGCCCTCAAGGCAATCCAGGGCGCATAGACGTAACTCCGCAAGGTGAGCCACCGTTCTTGGCTCTAACGCACGGTGTACCTGCGGCCGTCGGGCTAGCTCGACTGGGTCGATGAAGAAGCCGGTCGACCCCCGTCGGAGCGGCGGACGCTGTCGCGGGAGGAGCTTGCGGACGCCGCCGGGCGAGCGACCAGGACATCGCCGCCGTGCGCTCGTTTGCCGGCGAGTACGGCCTCGAGGTGACAAGTGTCGACCAGGGACGGCGAGCCGTGTCGTTGCGCGGCACGGGGCGAGCCGTCGCCGAAGCGTTCGGGGCGCAGTGGAGTGACGGCTTGGGGAAGCTCTTGTCGTGGCTCCCGATCGCGGCGTCTGTTGCAGCGACCAGCTGGGTGCGCCACCGGGCGAGCTGAACCCGCTGGCACTCAGGGCAGCTGCCGACGTGGCGGGTGTGGCCGCAGGCGCTCATTCCACCACGCTCTCGGCCTCGTGGACGACAGCGCGACGGCATGCTTCCGCCAAATGCCATATGCGCTCGAGATCACGTGCGGCTGCCTCTTCTCGGTCGAGCGCCGCCCGATAGGCGAAGTAGGTCGTCGCGCGTTGCTCCCGCGTGCTTTGGAACCAGGCGCGGAGAACGTCCTCACATTCGCTCTCAGCACTGAACCAGGCCAGGTACGCGTCATCGAACAGGCGGACCCCGATCGTTGCAACTTCTGAGTTGGCGTTGTCGCTCATCTTTCTTCCTCCGATTAGTCGATCATCAGGCTGAGTGCCTGCTCAGTGTCCAGCTGGTCACGAAGCCGCGCGAGGGCGCGCTGCCGAGTCGGGCCGATGCTTCCGATTGGTATGTCGAGCGCGGCCGCGATCTCCTCGTAGGGAGGACGCGGGTCCGCCGTCAACAGCCGAAGCAGCGCCTGGTCGGTCGCCCGGAGGCGAGAGAAACTGCGCCACAGTGCTTCGTCGCGCTCGGTGATCAGCAGCGTGTCGCCGGGCGGTGGCTCCGGTGACTCGGGCTCGGGACCGTCATCGCCGAAAAGGACGCGCCGCTCGCCGCCCCGCAGAATCCGCAGGCACTCGCGACGAGCGGTGGTCGCGAGCCAGGCGCCGACCCCCGCTGGGTTGTTCAGCCGCGTGATGTGTTCGAGCAGCGCGAGCCACGTCGCCTGCGACACGTCGGCGGCATCGGCGTCGCCTAGGCGGTGGGCGCGGGCGATCGCCCAGATCATGCTCCCGAACTCCTGCACGAGCCGGTTCCAGGCGCTCTGGTCCCCCGCGCCGGCTGCGTTGACCAGAACGGTGATGGCTTCCCCGGAAAGGCGAGCACGGGCGGCGCGCGGCCTTGGGTTAGCCTGGACGGTGGCGGTCATCGTTTGCGCTCCCCGGTCGTTGATCACGGGATGCAGGATCCGAGGTGGCGGTCACCGCCCGATCACCACCGGTCACTAATCGCTCACCGACTCGTGAACGCGGGCGGGACGATGGTTCGGGGCGCTCAGCGGACCCGGAGATCAGGGTCCGCGACCAGGCGCTTCGGAGTCGGCGCTTAAGGGTCTGGCGCTCGGGGCTCGGCGCTTAGCCGAGCGCCCGTTCCCCCGCCGGCCGCGGAGCGCTATTCGTGGCCACGGCTGCGGTAACGCGCGCGACCCGCTCGGCTGCCCCCAGGCCCATGTCGGGGCGCGCGCGTTACGTTGGTCAGAGTGCGGCGGGCGCTGGTTGATACATCGAGGCCGCGGAAGGGGCGCGGGTTCAGCCGAACTCGACGCCCTGCGCGAGCGGCAGTTCGTCGGAGTAGTTGATCGTGTTGGTGGCGCGGCGCATATATGCGCGCCAGGCGTCTGAGCCGGACTCGCGGCCGCCACCGGTGGACTTCTCGCCACCGAACGCGCCACCGATCTCGGCGCCCGAGGTGCCGATGTTGACGTTGACGATTCCGCAGTCGGAGCCGTCTGCGGCGAGGAAGCGCTCGGCCTCGCGCTGGTCTCGGGTGAAGATGCTCGACGACAGGCCTTGGGGCACGCCGTTGTGGAGCGCGATCGCTTCCTCGAGCGAGCGATAGGTCATCACGTACAGGATCGGGGCGAACGTCTCGCGTCGGACGACGTCGGTCTGGCCGGGCATCCGGACGAGGGCCGGCTCGACGTAGTAGGCATCGGGAGCGCCGTCCACCGGGCGGCGTCCGCCGCCGACGACGATCTCGCCGCCGTCAGCCCGGGCCTCAGCGAGCGCGTCGACCATCGCGTGGTACGCGCGTTCGTTAATCAGCGGGCCGACGAGCGTTCCCTCGGCGGACGGGTCGCCGATCGACAACCGCCCGAATACATCGCGTAACCCGGCCACCAGCTCGTCCGCCACCTCGGAGTGAGCGATCACTCGGCGCAGGCTCGTGCATCGCTGCCCGGCGGTGCCGGCCGCCGCGAACACGATCCCGCGGGTGGCGAGCTCGAGATCGGCCGACGGCGCCACCACGGCTGCGTTGTTGCCCCCGAGCTCGAGCAGGCACCGTCCAAGGCGAGCCGCGACGCGAGGCGCGACCTGCGCGCCCATGCGCTCCGATCCGGTGGCGCTCACGAGCGCGACGTCGGGGCTGTCGATCAGCGCCGCGCCGGCCTCGGCGTCGGCGACCACCAGCTGGTGCAGCCCAACCGGGGCGTCGCTCTCCGCGACGGCGCGGTCGAGTACGGCGGCGCACACCATCGACGTCAGCGGCGTCATCGGCGAGGGCTTCCATACGACGCTGTCGCCGCACACGAGCGCGACCGCGGTGTTCCACGACCACACGGCCGCCGGGAAGTTGAACGCGGAGATGACGGCCACCACCCCGAGCGGGTGCCAGGTCTCCATCAGCCTGTGGCCGGGCCGCTCCGAAGGCATCGTGCGACCGTCGAGCTGGCGCGAGAGCCCTACAGCGAAGTCGCAGATGTCGATCATCTCCTGAACCTCGCCGAGGGCCTCGGACGGGATCTTCCCCGCCTCGATCGTGATCAGCTCGGCGATGTCGGCCTTGTGCTCGCCAAGCAGTGCGCCGAAGCGCTTGACGAGCGCGCCGCGCACCGGCGCCGGCACCGTGCGCCACGTCGTGAACGCAGACTTGGCCGCGGCGATCGCGGCCACGATCTCGGCCTCGCCGGCCGCGGGGACCTCGAACAGGTCCTCTCCCGTGATCGGAGATCGTGCCATCACGGTCGGCCCGGGCAGCAGCACCGGGTCGGCGCCGCAGCGCTCGAGGCTCCGCCGTGCGCGCTCTGCGAGCTCACCGGTTAGGGAGACCGACATCGGCGCGGAGCTCATGCGCGCCGGTACCACCGCGGCGACGTGGTCGGGGGTGGCTTCAACGCCGCGCGCACGATCAGCATCTCGGGCCCGTCGCTCGCGATCGACCGCCTCAGCTCCTGCTCGAACTCGGGCCCGAAGCCCTCGATCGTCGTCGCCGGCACCCCGAACGAAGCCGCGAACGCGCGGAAGTCCGGCTGCACGAGATCGACCCCGAAAGGCTCCTCGCCCGATTGCACCTGGTCGAAACGCAGCATGCCGTAGCCGCCGTCCTCGACGAGCACGATCGTCAGCGGAATCTGGGCCTCGACGGCCGTCGCGAGCTCGCCGCACGCGTACATGAAGCCGCCGTCTCCGACCACGCACACGGTCGGGCCGGCGCCGGCCAGAGCGGCCCCGAGCGAGGCCGGGAACCCAAACCCGAGCGTGCCCCAGCCCAGCGGGTAGCCGAGCTTGCGCGGTTGCGGCACCTGCCAGTAGCCCCCGAGCCAGTAGCCCGGAATGCACATGTCGGTGACCACGACCGCATCGGGCGGGAGGGCGCGGTGGATGATCTCGAGGAAACGCGCGGCCTGCGGTTCGTCGCGTTCGACCCAGCTAGCCACCGCGGTCCCGATCTCGGGCAACCGATGCTCGAGCTCCGGGAGCCCTCCGCGCGGTTCGACGCGTGGCAGCAGATCCTCGACCACGACGCGCGCGTCACCCACGAGCGTGACGTCGGACGCGTAGCTCTTGTTCGCCTCGGCCTCGTCGACGTTGACGCTGATCAACGTCGGCGGCTGGGGCATCTGCCAGTTCTGGGTGTTCGTGCCGTCGAAGTCGGTACCGATCGCGAGCACGACGTCGGCCTCGTCCCACAACGCGCCGACCTCGGGGGCGTGAGCAGGTCCCGGGACCGCGCAAGGGTGATCGGGCGCGAGCAGTCCGCGACCCATGAAGGTCGTGATTACCGGCGCGGCCAGCTTCAGCGCGAGCTCGCCCACTGCGGCCCCCGCGCCGGCGCGGAGCGCCCCGCCTCCGGCCCAGATCAGCGGACGCTGAGCGCTGGCAAGGAGCTCGCAGGCCGTGTCGATGTCGGCGCGCGGAGGCCCCGAAGCGCCGGGCCGGGGGGTCGTCACCGCGAACGCGTGCGGCCCAACCTCCTCTGAGAGCAGGTTGGTCGGGATGCCGAGGTAGACGGGTCCGGTCGGCGCGCAGAGCGCCATCTGTCCGGACTCGAACACCGCCTCGGCGATCTCCTCGGCGCCGGCGACTAGCCGCGCGGCCTTCGTGACCGGCACGAACATCGCGGTCTGGTCGCGGGTCTCGTGGAGCGTGCCTCGATACACACCTTCGCGGCGAACCGCCGTGGAGATGTCGGTGGCGATGACCAGCACTGGGGAGCCGGCCGCCATCGCCTCGCCGGTGCCCCCGAGCGTGTTCGCCGCCCCGGGCCCGGTGGTCACGAGCGCGACGCCGAGCCGGCCCGTGGCGCGCGCGTATCCGTCGGCGGCGTACGCGGCGGTCTGCTCGTGCCGAACGCCGACGAGCCGGATCTGCGACTCGAACAGCGCCTTCCAGATCGGGAGGTTGTGAACTCCGGGCAGCCCGAACACGAGCTCGACCCCGAGCCGCTCGAGCATCTCGACGAGGCTCGCCGCGCCTGTCTGAGTTGGTGTCGCTATCTCGACCATGAGCGTATTCCTAGACGATGTTGTACTCCGGGCGCAGCGCGGCGGCGTCGAAGCGCTCGACGCTCAGCGGCGAGACGTCGACAAACGTCGGGCGACGCAGGACCATGTCGCGCAGGATCTCACCGACCGCGGGACCCTGCAGGAATCCGTGGCCGGAGAACCCGGTCGCGTAGAGGAATCGCGACACGCCGGTGGCCTCGCCGATGATCGCGTTGTGGTCAGGCGTCATCTCGTACAGCCCGGCCCATCCGCCGCGAATCCCGACGTCGGCGATCCGGGGCGCTCGCCGGCGCACGACGTCCATCAGGCGGGGGATCCACTCATCGGACGTCTCGACGCTGAAGCCCGGCGTCTCGCCCGGATCGGACATCCCCATCAGCAGCCCCGGGCCTTCGCGATGGAAGTAGAAGCTCGTCTCGAAATCGATCGTCATGGGCAGGTCCGCGGGCAGTCCGTCGATCGCCTCGGTGAACAGGATCTGCCGCCGCACAGGGGTCACAGGCAGCTCGACCCCGACCATCGCGCCGCACGCTCGCGACCAGGCGCCGGCGGCGCAGATCACGGCCCCCGTCCTGATCGCACCGTCGCTCGTGACGACCTCCCGAATCTGACCACGGTCGTCGACACTGATCGCGACGACCTCGCAGCCGACGCGGATGTGAGCACCGTGGGTGCGGGCGGCGAATGCGTACCCCTGAACCACGCCCTCGGGCGTCGCGTGGCCGTCCCCGGGGGAGAACGCCCCCGCGAGCACGTCGTCGCCCGCGAGCAGCGGGCAAAGCGAGCGCGTCTCGCCGGCGGTCAGGATCCGCGAATCCAGACCCAGCTGGTTCTGCAGCGCCACGCTGCGCGCGAACTCCTCGACGTCAGACGGGCGCGTGAGCACGAACAGGTAGCCGACCAGCTTGAGGTCGATCTCCCAGCCGGGCCGTCGTCCGAAGTCGCGAAAGGCATCGAGGCTCCGCTTGGCGATCTCGATGTTGAGGACGTCCGAGAACTGCGTGCGGACACCGCCGGCGGCCTTGCTGGTCGAGCCGCCGCCGAGCGCCGCGCGCTCGATCAGCACAACGTCCGCGCCGGCCTCGGCCAGATGAAAGGCAGCACTGGTGCCGATCACGCCGCCGCCGACGATGACCACGGACGCGGACTTCGGGAGCGGTGACGGGCGGCGGGGCATCACTTGGGCATCATGGGTCGCACGAGCAACAGAGCCATTGAATCTTTTCCCGCGGGGCGCCGCGGTCGGGCGATAATCGCGTGGCCGGGGTTGGGCACCATGGCTGCATACGGGTGTGCGAGGGCGAAGGGCTGACTGCGGGCGACCTCCTCGGTTTCAGTGATCCGGGCCCGGGCCACGTCCAACAGCGTGAAAGGACCGGGAATGACAGATCAGCGGGCGCAAGAGGTCGAGGACCCTCGCGAAGCAGGGCCCGCCTGGGACCGGCTGGAAGATCAGGCCAAGTACTACGGCCGTGGTAGTGCGACCAACAAGCGCTGGTATACCAGGCTCAAGATCGTGCAACTCGTGTGTGCCGCCGCGGTGCCGGTGGCGGCGAGCGTTCATGCTCCGGTTTGGGTGACAGGAGGCCTCGGCGCGGTGGTGGTTGTCGTCGAGGGAATCCAGCAACTCGGGCAGTATCAGGCGAACTGGATCAATTACAGGTCGACGGCCGAGTCTCTGAAGCACGAGAAGTTTCTGTACCTCTCGGGTGCGGGGCCCTACCAGGGAAACGACGATGACAAACGCCTGCTGGCCGAGCGGACCGAGGCGCTGATCTCGCAGGAGAACACGACGTGGACCTCAGGGCAGCAGCAGGCGACTCATCAGGACCGCCAGCAGACAGCAGGTCGGGGCCAGGGCGCAGCATGATGGAATAGGGGATAAGGAGGTGAGGGTATGACTGATCAGTCGAACGACCGGTGGCGCCTATGGGGACCGCTCGCGGATCGCTACCACGAGCCGCGGCCGCGCAAGATACTCGCGCTCGATGGGGGTGGAATCCGCGGCGTGATCACGCTTGGAGTCCTGAAGCGACTCGAAGACGAACTGCGGAGCGCGCGTGGCGGAGACCCGGAGTTCACACTGTCTGACTTCTTCGATCTGATCGGCGGCACCAGTACCGGCGCGATCATCGCCACCGGGCTCGCGCTCGGCATGTCCGTCGAGGACATCACGAGCTTCTACCACGAGTTCGGCAGCAAGGCGTTCGAGCGGCGTAAGCCGTGGATGCTGTGGCAATCTCTGTACGGCGACGGACCGCTCGCCAAGACGCTCCAAAGCAAGTTCGGCGAACACAAAAACCTCAGCCCCGAGCATCTGCATTGCCTGCTGACCGTGGTGACGCGGAACCTGACGACTGACTCGGCCTGGCCGGTCAGCTCGAACCCGGCGGCTTTGTTCAACGATCCCGACCTCGACGACTGCAATCTGAAAATCGAACTCTGGCGGCTCGTCCGGGCCAGCACCGCCGCGCCGGTGTTCTTCCCTCCGGAAGTGATCTCCCTGAATCCGGCCGACCCATCGAAATCGTTCGTGTTCGTCGACGGCGGGACGACGGCCTACAACAACCCGGCCTTCCTGCTGTTCAAGATGGCCACCGAGCCGGCCTACCGGCTGGGTTGGGCAAGGGGCGAGCGCAACCTCCTGATCGTCTCGGTTGGGACCGGAGGCGCGCCGGTGCTCGGTGGGACCGCGGAGGATCCGAGTACGAACCTGATCGAAGCCGCCAGCAACACCCTGTCGGCGCTGATGACACAGATCTCGGTCGACCAGGACGTCAGCTGCCGGGTCGTGGGGCGGTGCACCTACGGTGGTGTGATCGACCTCGAGGTACGCGACCTCATCCCGGTCGACCCGGTCATTCCCGACAAGCCGCTGTCGCTGGAAACCGATCTCGGCAAGGCATTCCTGTACGTGCGCTACAACGCCGAGCTGACGCCAGCCGGACTCGAGGAGTTGGGGCTTGGAGAGCTCGACGCGAAACGGATGCAGAAGATGGACGCTGTCGGCAACATTGACGACCTGACGAAGATCGGCGCCTCGCTTGGAGACAGAGTCAACCTCGAGCACCTCGGCCACTTCGCTACGTCATGAGCACCGAACGCGCCTTCATCGTCCGGCCGTTCGGCACCAAAGAAGGGATCGACTTCAACCGCGTCAACGATGAGTTGATCTCGCCGGTGCTTGAGCGGCTGAAGATCGAAGGCGGGACGACCGAGCTGATCGCCCGGGCGGGGAACATTCGCGCCGACATGTTCGAGCGGCTGGCGCTGGCCGACATCGTTATCGCCGACATTTCGATCGACAATGCGAACGTGTTCTATGAACTCGGGATACGGCACTCGCTGCGCCCGCGGACCACGGTCCTCATCCGCGCGCGGTCGAAGACCCGCTCGCGGGGCAAAGAGGTTCCGTTCGACCTGAAAACCGACCGTTACCTCGAGTACAGCACGGACGACCCTGGTGCGGCGCAGGAGCAGTTGCACAGGGCGCTTGAGCAGTCGCTCACCGCCAGGCACGATGACAGTCCCGTTTTTCTTCTGGTTCCGGGGCTCGAACCGACCGACCCCGAGCGTCTTTACCCGGTCCCGCCCGGGTTCGTCGAGGAGGTCGTGACCGCACGGCGTTTGAAGGACCGGCCGATGCTGGCCGTGCTAGCTGACGAAGCGGGCGATGTCGAATGGGGCCTCGGCGGCCTGAGGCTCGTCGCCCGCGCACAGTTCGCGCTCAAGGCCTGGCTCGACGCGCGCGCGACTTGCGAGGCGATCCGTGAGATCCGGCCGGACGACCCGGAGGCGAACCTGATGCTCGGCACGGTTTTCATCCAACTCGACTCCGAGGCGGAGTCCGAGGCCGCGTTGGACCGAGTCATCGGCCAGCCGGGCCTCTCCGCGCGGGACGAGGCCGAGGCCCTCGCGCTGCTGGGGCGTAATGCCAAGAATCTCTGGGTGCGAGATTGGGACGATGTCGCGCCGGACGCCAAGCACGCGGCGGCGCTGCGCTCACCGCACCTCGAAACCGCCCGGACCTACTACGACCAGGCGTTCTCGATCGATCAGAACCATTGGTACCCGGGGATCAACGCTCTCGCGCTGTTCGCGGTGACGGCGCGGCTGATCGAACAGGAGCCGGACGTCTGGGGCGAGCGGTTCGACGACGACGACAAGGCGAGGATCGCGGCGAGCGAGCTCACGCGCGGACGGGATGAGCTGGCCGGGGCGGTCGGCCGCTCTCTGTCCGCTGAGGCCTTCCGCAAGCAGCGCCGAGGTGAGCCCGAGGACATCTGGGCGATGTTCACGCGGGCTGACCTGCGGTTGCTAACGTCCGACCGGCCAAACTATGTCGCGGCCGCATACGACCAGGCGCGCGCCGCGGCCACGGACCAGGAGATGCCATTTGCGATCTCCTCGGCCGCGGCGCAGATCGACCTGTACCGGCGGCTCGGGATCTTCACCGACAACGTGAACGCCGCGCTGAAGGCACTGGACGCGCCGGCGGACGAAGGCTCTCGGGCACCGGCGCCAGTGCGGTCGCGAGTCATCGTCTTCTCGGGGCATCGCATCGATGCGCGCGGCCGCGAGAACCCGCGGTTCCCGGCATCGAGCGAAGGAAAGGCGCGGGAAATGATCCGGCAGGCGGTCCTCGCGGAGCAGGCTCAGGCCGAGTCGCGGCCCGTGATCGGATTCGCCGCCGGCGCAAGCGGTGGCGACATCCTGTTCCACGAGATCTGCGCGGAGCTTGGCGTTTCGACCACGCTTCTGCTCCCGCTACCCCCTGCTGAGTTCGCCACCAGCTCAGTCGCGGACGCCGGAGCCGAATGGATAAACCGATTTGAGCAGTTGACCGAGCGCGTTCCGGTCAAGCATCTCACCGGTCTTCCGGACTGGATGGCGGAGAATGACAGTTACACGATCTGGCAGCGCGGCAACCGCTGGATCCTTCACACTGCGCTGTCCCTGGCCGACGCCGATATCACCCTCATCGTGCTGTGGGACGGCAAGGGTGGCGATGGACCGGGTGGGACCGAGAATATGGTCGAGCTGGCGAAGTCGCGCCACGTGAAGACCGTCTGCCTGCCGGCGTCGGAGTTGGTCGCGCCGACCGGCAGTGACCCGACGCGGAACGGCGCCGGTTGAGAGCTGGCGCCTCGCTGCGACGCGAGGCCCACATCGAGGGCGTTTAGGGCCGCGACTTCAGTCGCGGCCCCTTAGGCTACCGCCACCCACCAGAGAGGAGAGAACCGTGTCGACTGTCGAGACCGTGCGAGGCCCCGTGGCGCTGGATGACCTCGGTCGAACGCTCATGCACGAGCACGTGTTCATCATGCAGCCCGAGGCGCTGCAGAACTGGGGTCACGCGTTCGGTCCACGCTACTGGGACGAGCAGGAGCGGATCGTCGATGCGGTGGACAAGCTCACGCGCGTGCGGGAAGCGGGGATTCGCACGATCGTCGATCCGACCGTGCCGGGGCTCGGCCGGTACGTCCCCAGGATCCGCGAGGTGGCGGAGGCGGCCGATATCAACATCATCGTCGCGACCGGTGTGTACGCGTTCATCGAGTTGCCGAACTTCCTCGCCTACCGGAGCAAGGAAGCGATCGCCGAGCTGTTCGTTCGCGAGGTTCGCGAGGGCATCGACGACACCGGCGTGAAGGCGGCGTTCCTGAAATGCGCCGTCGAGCGGCACGGGCTCGTCGGCGACATCCCGCGGATCATCGAGGCGATCGCGATGGCGGCGGTCGAAACGGGCGCGCCGGTGATGGTCCACACGAACGCCGAGCAACGGACCGGGCTGTTGGCGCTCGACGCGCTCACGCGCCACGGCGTCGACCCGGGTCAGATCGTGATCGCGCACGTCGGCGACAGCAACGACCTCGACTACATCCGGAGGATCGCGAAGGCCGGCGCGTGGATCGGTTGCGATCGGTTCGGCATCGACCACTTCAACCCGCTCGCCGACCGCATCCGGACGCTGACCGCGCTGGTACAAGAGGGGCTCGCCGACCGGATCCACATCTCCCACGACGCGGCGTGCTTCCTCGACTTCTTCGTCGGCAATCCGGCCTTTGCCAACGAGAAGCCCGATTACCTGCTGATCTCGAACCAGGTCCTGCCGGCGCTGCTCGAGGCCGGCGTCACCCAGGAGCAGATCGACCAGATCATGGTCTCGAACCCGGTGCGGTTCTTCGGTGGCGGCTCGGCAGGCGCCGGGGGCGATCAGGTCGCGGAACCGCTGGCGAGCAGGTCATCGAGCACCTCGCCGTAGTGGCCGAGCGCGAGGGACAGGTGCCCCTGGTCTCGGAGCAGCCTCGCGCGGGCGCCGGGGATGTGCGCGGCGAGCCATTCGCCGTGGGCTAGCGGGACCATCTGATCCTGGGCCCCCTGCCAGATCGTGACCGGGCACGAGATGTCGGAGAGCTCGAAGCCCCAGTTGTGAACCAGCTCGAGATCGTCGTCGAACCACCCCCACACGCCGTGCTCCATTCCGATGCGGGTCGACTCGGCCTCGTACTCGGCGAACTGTCCGGTCATCACGCTGCGATCGACGTCGGACAGAAGGCCGCCGAACTCCTCGTGGAGGTCGGATGCGCTAGCCGATATCAACTTCTCCCGGAACGGCTCGATGAACGCGAGCAGCTGTTCCTCGCCCGCCTCGGCGGCAGCATCCTCCTCGACGTTCTCCCGTGCCATCCCGTCGAGCCAATCGAGGCCCTCGGCGTCGCGCGGTGCGACTCCCGCGATCGTCGCTGCCGCGATCACCCGATCGGGAAGCAACGCCGCGCACGCGAGCGCGTGCGGTCCGCCGCCCGACCTGCCCGCGGTATAGAACCGGTCCACCCCGAGCCAGTCGGCGACCGCCGCCGCGTCCGCCGCGCAATCGACCACCACGCGCCCCGGACAGCGTTCGCTCTCCCCGTATCCCGGACGCATATAGACCACGTGACGGATGCCGCGCTGCGCGCCGAGCTCGACCAGCGGGCCATACATGGTGCCCGCGCTCGGAGTGCCCATGTGGAAGAGCAGCGTCATGCCGTCATCGGGGCCCGTTACCTCGACGTCGAGGCGGCCGCGAGGCCCGGCGATATGATGACGGCCGGCCATCGAGACCATTTACCCGCCCTCACGGTCGATGGGGAATGCCGCGAAGCTCTGGCTGACCGGCATCAACTCGAGGACGTTGACGTTGACGTGCTCGGGCTGCGACGTAACCCACTCGACGGCCGCCGCGATGTCCTCGGGGCCGAGCGGCTTCGTGCCCGCGTACACGCCGGCAGCTTTCTCGGCATCGCCGAACCGCACCTCGGAGAACTCGGTGCCGCCAATCAGGCCGGGCTCGATCGAGGTCACCCGGACGCCGGTTCCGTGCAAGTCGGCGCGTAGCCCGAGGCTGAACTGGTGCACGAACGCCTTGGTCGCGCCGTACACGTTCCCGCCCGGATATGGATAGGTGCCGGCGATCGAGCCCATGTTCACGACGTGGCCGCGCCGGCGCGCGACCATCCCAGGCAGCAGGGCGCGGGTCATGTACACGAGACCCGTGCAGTTGGTCTCGATCATCCGCTCCCAATTGTCGAGGACGGCGTCCTGCGCCGGCTCGAGCCCCAGCGCGAGCCCCGCGTTGTTGACGAGCACGTCGACATCCGCGAACGCCGCTGGCAACGATGTCAACAGTTGCTCGATGGCGGCCAGGTCACGGACGTCGAGCACCGAAACAAAAATCAAATCCTCACCGAAATCGTCGACCAGCTCGGCAAGGCGTTCTTCCCGGCGGGCCGCCGCGATGACCTTGACGCCCGCGGCCGCATAGCGGCGGGCGACGGCCTCGCCGATGCCCGAGCTGGCGCCGGTGACGAGAGCGACGTGTGGTGGCATGACCGGAGATCCTAGGATGACAGCGATGGGCGCGATTCGTCTCGAGGACCTGGACACGCCGTGCCTGACCGTCGACCTCGACGTGTTCGAGCGCAACGTGCGGACTTGCCTGGGCAATCTTGCGCGAGTGAGCGTCCGGCCACATCTGAAAACCGCGAAGAGCCCGGAGGTGGCGCGCCTGCTGATCGACGCCGGCGCGGTCGGCGTGTGCGTCGCGAAGCTGAGCGAAGCCGAGGTGATGCTCGAGAGCGGGATCGACGACGTGCTGATCACGACCGAGATCGCCGGCGAGGTCAAGGTCCGCCGGCTGGCCCGGCTGATCGCTGAGGAGCCGGCAGCGCGTGTCCGGATCGTCGTCGACTCGTGGGAGGGGGCGGCCGCGATCGACGCCGCCCTGCCCCGGCCGCTCGAGACGCTGATCGACGTGAACGTCGGGCAGGACCGGTGCGGTATCGCGCCCGAAGATGCGCTCGGGCTTGCGGACCGGATCCGGGGGCTCGAACGGCTCCGGCTGATCGGGGTGCAGGGATACGAAGGCCACGTTCAGCACGTGCGCGACGCGACCGAGCGCAGAGCGCTGTGCGACGGTGCGATGGGTCGGCTCGAGAACGCGGCGCAAGCGTTGCGCGCCGGCGGGCACACGGTCGACGTGGTGACCACGGGAGGCACCGGCACCGCCGAGTTCTGCGCCGGGCACTCGTTCGTGACCGAGGTGCAGCCCGGATCGTTCGCGTTCATGGACACCGACTACCTGGACACGGGTGGCCTCCCGTACGAGTCGTCGCTTCACGTGATCGCGACCGTGATCAGCCGGCCGGCGCGCGACCGGGCCGTGATCGACGCCGGGCTGAAGACGCTGTCGGACGATTCAGGGCCGGCGCGGCTCCTCGACGCCCCGGGCTGGACCTACCACCACGCCGGCGACGAGCACGGAAAGCTCACGTCGGTCGGCGAGTCCGGCGCGCGCGAGTTGCGGGTCGGCGATCGCGTGCGGCTGATTCCCTCGCACATCGACCCGACGATCAATCTTCACGACGTGATCTATGCACATAGGGGAGGGCGCATCGAGTCGGAGTGGGCGGTGGCGGCGCGCGGAAAGGTGCAGTAGCTACGGGACCTAACTGTCGAACCCGAGGCCAAGCCGGTCGAGCGTCCTCAGCCAGAGGCCTCGGCGGCCGTCGTCGCGGTCGGCGGCGGCGAGCCGGTTGCGCGTCAGCTGGATCACGCCGGTGCGCAGCGGCTCGGGCGGGAACGGCAGCGGGCGCCGGCGGACCATCGTGAGCGCAGTCGCCTCGCTCGCGCGCCCGTCGAGCAGGTCGAGCCCGACGCGGGCGCCGAACCGGCTCGCGGCGACGCCGAGGCCCGTGTACCCGAGCGCGTACGCGACACGGCCGCCGAGCGCCTTGCCGAAGAACACCGAGAAGCGGCTGCACGTGTCGATCGCGCCGCCCCAGCGATGGCTGAATCGGAGGCCTTCGAGCTGGGGGAACGTCGTGAACAGGTGCTGGGAGAGCTTGGCGAACGTCGGCTCGTGGTCGTCGAGCTGGGGGCCGACCGGACCGCCGTACCGGTAGACCGCGTCGTACCCGCCCCAAACGATCCGCGCGTCGGCGGTGAGCCGGTAATAGTGAAACTGGTTGCCCATGTCGCTGACGCCCTGGCGTGCGGCCCATCCGAGCTCGTCGTGCATCCGCTGATCGAGCGGCTCGGTGACCAGCACGTAGTCGTACACGGGCGCGATGTAGCGCCCGAGCGCGCGCAGGAGTGGGGGGTACGCGCTGGTCGCGAGCAGGGCCCGGCGCGCGTCGAGCACGCCGCCGTCGGTTATCACCGACACGCCGGCGTGGGTCTTGCGCAGATCACGGACCGGGCTGTACTCGTGGATCCGCACGCCGGCGAGGGCGGCCGCCGCGCGCAGCCCGTCCGCGAGCTTGCCAGGGTGGACGAGCGCCGACCCGGTTCGCGTGCACAGTGAGCCGAGGTACAGCGGCGAGTTCACCTCGGCGCGGGTCCGTTCGGCGTCGAGCAGCTCGGCTTCGTACCCGAACCGTCGGGTGAGGTCCGCTTCCTCCTCGAGGTCGGCAAGCTCTCGCGGCTCGA
The DNA here is from genome assembly GCA_963701945.1 of uncultured Solirubrobacterales bacterium. Lineage (GTDB taxonomy): Bacteria > Actinomycetota > Thermoleophilia > Solirubrobacterales > Solirubrobacteraceae > Palsa-465. The sequence goes on from CAVPBV010000017.1 coordinate 246,424, forward strand.
GCGCGACGATCAGATCGCCGGTGGCCTCGAACTCGGCGTCGATCCCGAGCCGTTGGACATCGGCGGCCAGCGCGTGGAAGTTCTCGAGTCCGAGCCGCTCGAGCTGATCGAGCTCGTTCGGAAAGCGCGAGAGGCCGTTGCCGATCCCGTGGGTGAGTGACGACTGCACGAAGCCGCCGTTACGCCCGCTCGCGCCGCCGCCGCAGCGTGTCGCCTCGAGCACCACCACCTCATGCGCGGGATCCAGTTCCTTGGCGTAAAGCGCGGCCCACAGCCCGGTGAAGCCACCGCCGACGATGCACAGGTCGGCGTCGAGCGGCCCGTCGAGCGGCGCGTGGGGGTCGCGGGGCGGCAGCGCGTCGAGCCAGAACGACTTGGGCGTCGCGTCCGCGTAGGCCGAGCGTTGGGCCGGCGTAGGGGGAGTGTCGGGCCAGGGGGAGGGCAGGCCGCGATCCTAGATTGTTTACGGGTGGCGCTCGAGGCCGCGCAGCACCGCGTCGGCGTCGCGGTGCGGCGCGCGCAGCGCGACCCCGACGAGGTCGAGGTCGCCGGTTGCGACCGCGCGGACCGCCGCGCGGTTGTCCTCGTCGTTGCCGGTCGCGAACATCTCGTTCGTGTAGATGGCGAGCGTGACGCCGCGGCGCTCGGCGCGCTCGCGCACGGTCTGGAGCTTGGTGGCGCCCGCCTCGAACACGAGCACCGGTTGCACTAGCAGCGGCAGGTAGCGCTTGTCGTCGGCGTCGAGGTAGTCCTGACCGATCGCGGCGGCGCCGGCGTCCGCGGTCACGCCGCTGATCAGGAACGCGGTGACGTTCAGCCGCTGCCAGGTGGCGAGGTCCTCGCGAACCACGACTGCGATCTTCGTTTCGAACTGGCCGACGCCCATGCGCGGCATGATCGCCGTGGGCGCCAAGTCCTGTCTTGAACGTTGTTGCGGTCGGTCGGTCGGTCGGTCGTTCGCGGGCGCGCTCAGGACGCAACGGCGCGGGCGTAGCGGCCAGGGCTCACCCCGACCGCGCGCTTGAACACGCGCGTGAGGTGCGGCTGATCGGCGAACCCGCACACGGCGGCGACCTCGGCCGGAGGCACCCCGGCGGCGAGGAGCCCGCGGGCGCGCTCGACCCGGAGGTTGGTCTGGAACGCGTGCGGGGTGACGCCGTTCTGCTCTCCGAACCGCCGCACGAGCTCGAACCGGCTGAGGCCGGCGACCCCGGCCAGCTCGGCCAGCGTGACGCGCTGGTCCCAGCGCTCGTAAAGGTGACGACGCGCTCGGCGGACTGGCGCGTGCTCGGAGCGCTCTCGCTCGTGCGTAGGGGAGCCGGGACGCAGATGGGGTCTGAGCGCGGCGACCGCGCGCAGCACCGCCTCGTCGATCGCCAGATCGCCTGGGGGCTCGGCCGCGAGCGCGGCGTGGGCACGCTCGAGCGCGGCCCGCAGCGCGACGTCGCGGAACACCACCCAGCGCGCCGCGCGAGGCGCGCCGTCGTCCCGCTCGGCCCATTCGTGCAGCAGCCGCGGCTCGATGTACAGCACCTTGTATGCCCACCCCTCGGGGACCGCGGCCATGCCGGTGTGGACGGCCTCGGGCTCGAGCACGAACAACTCACCCTCGCCGGCGCGCTGCTGGGTCGCGTCGAGCTCGAAGCGGGCGGCTCCGCGCTGCACCACCGCCACCGTCCAGGTCGGGTGCGAATGGGGCCGGTAGGCGTGCCGGACGAATCGGGCGTGGAGCGCCTCGATCCCGTCGAGCCCTTTCGGGCGGAAATATGTGGAGTACTCGGCCGGCGTGCCGCGAAGGTTAGGACGCCCGCGCGTCGGGGATAGCGAGGTACTACGACTGAGCGCCGCTATCCTCGGACCGCGCTATGTCGATAAGCACAAATCAGCTCAAAAGCGGAAACCACGTCGAGGTTGACGGGACCATCTACAAGGTGGTCGAGTTCCAGCACGTCAACCCGGGCAAGGGCGCTGCGTTCGTCAGGACCAAGCTGCGCCGGGCCAGCGACGGGGCGGTGATCGACAAGACGTTCCGAGCCGGTGAGAAGCTGCGCTCGGTTCGCAGCGAGTCGCGCCGGATGCAGTTCCTCTACACCGATGGCGATGCTGCCCACTTCATGAACACCGAGACCTACGAGCAGATCGAACTGCCCGAGGCGACGCTGAAGGACACGTTGAAGTGGATCAAGGTCAACGACGAGGTCGAGATCCTGTTCATCGACGATCAGCCGAGCGACGTCCAGGTGCCGGGCTCGGTCGATCTCGAGGTGACCGAGACCGATCCCGGGCTGCGGGGAGACACCGCCTCCGGTGGCGGGACCAAGCCCGCCACGCTCGAGACGGGAGTCGTGGTCCAGGTGCCGCTGTTCATCTCTACCGGCGAGAAGATCAAGGTCGACACGCGCGAGGGTCGGTACCTGTCGCGCGCGTGAGCGGGGTGCGCGGGTGGGGGGTGGCCCCGAGACCCGGGGCGGCGTGAGCGCGGGCGGCCCGGGGACCCCGGGGACCCCGGGGCGGGTCTATCGTGAGCTCGATGGAGATGGTCTACGGCAAGCACTCGGTCCGTGCCGTATTCCTGAAGCGGCCCGAGGATGTCAAGCGCGTGATCCTCGGCGGCAAGCCCGAGTACCACGAGGACACGATCAAGGCGGCGCGGCGCGCCGGCGTCGAGCCCGAACTCGTCGCGTGGCCGGAGTTTCGACGCGAGACCGGGCTTACCGACGACGACAAGCACCAGGGCGTTTGCGTGTTCACATCGCGGCGGCCGCTGCCCGGCGAACACGACCTGGATCGCCTGTCGGACGCGCGGCTGGTGATCGCGCTCGATCAGATCTCCGATCCCCAGAACCTCGGCGCGGTTCTTCGTGCCGCGGCCTTCTTCGGCGCCGACGCGGTGTTGTTGCTGAAGAACCGGTCGGCCGAGCTCACGCCAAAGGTGGCGCGGATCGCCGTCGGGGGAGCCGAGTTCGTCGACGTGTTCCGGGTTACGAATCTGGCGCGCAGCCTCGACATCCTGCGCGAATACGGCTTTTGGGTGTACGGGCTCGACGAGCGCGGCGAGCACACCCTGCGCGAGACCGAGTTCGATCGAAAGTCGGTGCTCGTGGTCGGCGCCGAGGGCCAGGGCCTGCGGCAGCGGACGCGGACCAAGTGCGACGTGCTCGTGCGGATTCCCGGGGGACGCGAGGGCGTCGAGAGCCTCAACGCCGCCGTTGCCACGGCGATCGCGCTGGCCGAGATGACGGCGACGCGTGCGCCCGCGGGCCGGAGGTAGTCGCTCGGGCCGCGGCTAGTTGGTCGGCGGGTTCGGTTGCTGGGGGAGCGGCGCGTCGTTCGGCGGTGGCAGCGTGCCCCCGCCGCGCAGGCTGACGTCCGGCACCGGCACGGGGTTGCCGGCCGGCGGCGGCGGTGGCGGGTGCGGAGCGACCGGCGGGCTCGGGGCCGGCGGGATCGTGATCGTCGTCCCGTAGGCCGGGGGCGGCGCCGTCGGGGTTTGTGCCGGATCGACCAGATCGGCGAGGCCCGCGTCGTTGTCGAGTCGCGGGATCCCGAGCGCCGGGAGTCCGAGGAGTTGCATGGCGGTCTTCGGGAGGCTCACATGGCTGCACCAGCGGCTGTCGATGCCGGGCTTGACCGGCCCGCCGAACATCAGCAGCGGCACCCGTGGGCCGAACGCGAGTTGGACGTTGTCGGGCGTGTACTCGAGCACCGGTGTCTTCACGTGATCGTCGTAACCGCCCCAGTCATCCCAGGTCAGCATGAACACGGTGTCGTCCCAGGCGCCGCCCTGGACCGCTGCGTCGACCGATTGCCAGATCGTTTCCATCCCCTCGGTCACGTTCGCGGGCGGGTGCTCGTCGTAGGGGGTGTTGTGCCACAGGAGCGAGAGCGCGGGCAGGCTCCCGGCCTTGGCGTCGGTCAGGAACTGCGACGTGGACACGACGTTGGGCGAGCCCTGGAGCTGGGTGTAGAACGCGACGGGATAGTTGCCCGAGGCGGCGTACGCGCGCCACGCGACGCCGTTGGCCTCGGCGAGGCCCGGCAGTGACGGCATGTCCCACACCGGCGACGAGCTCTCGGAGGGGTTCTTGAGCGTCGGGGACTGGCCGCCGATGATCAGCAGGTGGTTCGGCGTCGAGTTCGTGCCGTACCCCGCGCAGTGGTTCTCGAGGAATGCCCCCGTGACCGCAAGGTACAGGTAGTAGGGCAGCACCGCCGCGGTGTCGAACTGGACGTGCTCGCCGGTCGACGCGCCGGTCAGCCACTCGAAGTAGGCCTTGCGATCGTGCGGGTTGTCGCTGGCCGGGGGGTCGGCGGCGATCGGCCAGTCCGTAGCAACGTTCGCGCCATAGGGCGCGAGGCCCCTGAAGTAGTTGTCGGTCGTGTGGTTCTCCTGCACCATGATCACGACACGGGCGACGGTAGGCATCTCGAATCCGAACCCTATCGGCTCGGCCGGCGCGCGATGTTGGGTTCTAGTTGCCGCGCGGTCCGGTCGCGAGGCTCGAGTGACAGATTTTTCATCGCGTGCCTCTTGAAATTGTCCGATCGCTGAGTTACCCTGGCTTTGCAGCAAGGAGAAGAGTCTCATGACCATGCTCACCGCGACATATTCATTCTTCGTCAAGGCGGCCGCCCGCGCCACCCACGTGGTGGGTATCGACGTCGCCACGCCCGACGGAAATGTCACTCTCGCGGAAGGGCATGCGCGCTAGACCAAGCGCGACATACAAACCCAATCGCGAGGGCGACCCAACGGGTCGCCTTTTTTATTGCTCACTCGCGGGTGAAGTGACACTCGTGAGTCGGAGCTCGGCGTGCGCTCGTGTGACATGCACGTGACATAGCGGGCTGCCTGAAAACGGGCGTCCGCAGTAACCAAACCAAACCAAAAGGAGACCTCCCATGAGAGGAGATCCGCAGGCGGTCAGCTCCCGCCTGCTCGCAGTGCTGCCCGGTGGGCGATTGTCCCTGCGTCCCGCGCGGGTGAGCCGGAGGCCACGCCTCACCCCGGAAGAGCGGCTCGAGGTGATCGAGCGGCTCGAAGCCCAGGAACGAGCGGCTCTGCGTTCGGGCCGGTACGTGGCCGAGGCCAGGTACCTGGGCCGCCGGTGGTAGATGTGGCTGGGGGTCACAACCCAATCCTGGAGGGGCCTGGTTCCGCCGCTGCAGCCGGCGGGGCTAGGCTCCCTTCAGGATGTCACTGCTCTACCCAGCCCGACAGCGAGGGCGAGATTGCGGGACCGCTCCGCAACGTTCCGCGCCACTGGTACCGGCTGATCCGTCGCTGATCCGTCGCTGATCCGTCGCTGATCCGTCGCTCATTCCGCGGCGGTCAGGGGGCCAGGCGGTTCGAGGGCGCGGCGGTTCGAGGGCGCGGCGGTTCGAGGGCGCGGCGGAAGGCCGGCGCGTGTGGTCGCGACTCCGCAGCCCCCGGGGCCGGACGTGACACGACATCCGTCCAGATTCCCGGCTGATCGCGCAGGGGCGCGCGTAGGGGGGCCGGTACGGGAGGTATGCGTCGCTCCACAGGGCTCGCGTCGGGCCCTGGGCTCAGGCGCGCTGTCACATTCCTGCTGCCGCTGCTCGCGGCGTCCGTGCTCGCGACGCCGGCGCACGCCGGCGTCGGCTCCGAGGCTGCCGGCGCACAAGCACAGGCCGGCGTCCGCTCCGAGGCTGCCGGCGCGCAGGCGATCGCCGGCGTCCTGTCCCAGGCGACCGGCCTCACCCCGTCCCAGGTCACGTCCGAGGCCGCGTGTGGGCCGGCGAGGCCGGGCTTCGCGCAGTGCGACGCGCAGGCGCTCGTGCTGAGCTCGAGCCACGCCCGGGTCCGCCCGCACGTCCACGGCGGCTCGACCTTCACGCAGGTGTTTCCCGCGGGCCGGCCCGCCATTGCGTCGGTGCGGCCCGCCGGAGCTGGGTCGGCGCCGCCCGAGCCCGACACGCCGGCATGGCTGCAGCAGGCGTACGACCTGACGTACCTCTCCCAGACGGGCGGGGTCGGAGATACGGTGGCGATCGTCGACGCCGGCGACGATCCGACCGCCGAGTCCGATCTGGCCGTCTTCCGCAGCACGTATGGCCTGCCGGCTTGCTCGTCCTCGAGCGGCTGCTTCACGAAGGTCAATGAGTCCGGAGCGGCGGCACCCTTGCCGGCGCCGGACCCCATGTGGGAGCCCGAGGAGTCGCTCGACCTCGACGCGGTCTCGGCGCTCTGCCCGAACTGCCACATCCTGCTCGTGGAGGCCTCGACCGCCAGCATCGACGACCTCGACCAGGCCGTGATCGAGGCGGCGCACCTGCATGTCAACCAGATCTCGAACAGCTGGAGCGAAGCCTCTGAGACGCCGATCGGGGGCCAGTACACGTTTCCCGGGGTTGCGGTGATCGCCGCGACCGGCGACGACGGTTACGTGGGCGGAGGCTCGGATGCTTATCCGGCGGCGTTCCCCGGCGTGACCGCCGCCGGCGGCACGAGCCTCGCGGCCGCGACCGATGGCCAGAGCGCGCGCGGATTCAGCGAGTCCGCGTGGTCGCTGCTCGACGGCTGGGGCGCCACCTCCGGTTGCGACCTGAACGAGCCGAAGCCCGCGTATCAGCTCGACTCGGGCTGCACCGGGCGCGCGTACTCGGATCTCTCCGCGGACGCCGACCCCGACACGGGGCTGATGATCTACGACGACGGGAACTGGTGGCAGTACGGCGGGACCAGCCTCGCCACCCCGCTGATCGCCGCGTACGAGGCAATCACCGGCGTGAGCGGCGCGACCCCGCAGTGGGCCTACACCGACAGCGCCGCGCTGAACGACCCCACCGGAGGCTCGAGCGGCGACTGCCCGCCGAACATCGCCTACATCTGCGACGCCGGTCCCGGCTATGACGGTCCGACCGGGATCGGTTCGATCTCGGGGGCGGTGGTCGCCGGCGCGCCCGGAATCGGCGGGCCGACGTACGGCGGGACCTACACGCAGAGCCTTGGCGCGACGACGGCGACGCTGGGGGGCGGCGGGTACCCGAACGGGCTCGACACCACCTATTACTGGCAATACGGAACGACCGCGTCATACGGCGCGCAGACCGGGCCGATCGACGTCGGCTCGGGTCAGGCGCCGGTCGCGGTGACCGGCGCGCTGTCGGGCCTCGCCCCCGGCACCGTTTACCACTACCGGCTGGTCGCGCAGAACAGCCGCGGGGTCGCCTACGGATATGACTCGGAGCTCACCACCGAGCCCGCCCCGGTCAACACCACGCTGCCCTCGATCGGCGGCTCGACGCTGACCGGACACACCCTGACCGCGTATCCGGGTGGGTGGACACCGAACGGCAACTCCCTCACCTACCAGTGGCAGCGCTCGAGCAACGGCGTCAGTTGGACGAGCATCGGCGGCGCGACCGGCGGCGCCTACACGATCGGCGCGGGCGACGCTGGCGATCAGCTGCGCCTGGTCGTGACCGCCACCAACCCGTATGGGCAGGCCACCGTGGCCAGCGCGGCGGTTGGCCCCGTGGTCGCCGGCTTTGACGCGTCGATGGCGCCGGGCGGCCCGCGGTCCACCGTGCGCCCGCGGATCTCAGTTGACCCGGGACGTGTCGGCGACAGGCTGACGATCGTCCCCGCCCGGTGGGCTGGATCACCCCGCCGGAAACTCATCCAGGTGATGCGGTGCACGAACGTGTGCGTTCCGGTCGGTCCGTCGAACGCCACCCGGTACACGATCACCGCCGCCGACGTCGGTTCGGTCCTGCGGGTCAGGGAGATCGCGAGGAACGGCTCCGGGAGCGCGGTCGTCTGGTCGGCCGGATCGGTCGGCCCGGTCGTATCGGTTTCGTCGGCCGCCGTGGTTCTGCCCGGCGGGCACACCGCACTGCGGAACTCGCGGGGCGCCACGCTCGCGTTCGCACGGATCAGCGCTCCGGCACCGAGCGTCGATGCTGTGCCGGCGCAGGCGGGGCCCAGGGTGCTCGTGCTGCATCGCGCCCGTGGCGTTCGCGGTCTGGTCACCGCGTGGGTGTGTGCGGTCGCCACGCCCGGCGGCGCGCCGCCTCGCTGCACGGCTCGCGTCTCGCTCGGCGCGGAGGCGAGCGTGGAGCTCCCCGCGTCGATCACCGGCCGCGTGCGGGTCGTCGTCGTTCGTCGCTGAGAGCGCACGCGTTGTCGGGCGCCGAGAGCGCGCGGGTCGTCGGATCGCTGCGGGGTGGGCGGCGGTCGCCGGCGCGGTAGCGTACTCGTGCGATGGCCGACGTCCAGGTCCTCACCCCGACGCGCACGATCGGTGCGTCGACGCCGGCGGCGCCGGAGATGCGGCTGGTACGGCGGATCGCGGGCGACGTGCGACGCGAACGGCGGGTCCGCCGCCGGGCGGCACTCCCTGCGGGTAGCACGGCCCCGAGCTGGGCCAACACTCGCCGGGTCATCTCCGACCCGCTCGGGCTGCTGCTCGAGCACGAGCGGCGGTTCGGTCCGGTGTTCACGATCCGCCTGCTGCATGAGCCGATCGTGTGGGCGATCGGCGCCGAGGTCAACCACCAGATCCTGGTCAGCGACTTCGACGCGTTCTCGTGGCGCGAGGGCCGGTTCGCGGATCTGTGGCCGCTGCTGGGCGACGGGATGCTGAACATCGACGGCCCGTACCACCGCGAGTTCCGGATGCTGATGCTGCCGGCCTTCCATCGCGACTACGTCGCGGGCGTCGCCGAGACGATGATCGAGGAGGCGGTGGCGGCGAGCGAGTCGCTCGTCGAGGGCCAGGTGGTCGAGATCTATCACTGGACGCGGGAGCTGGCGCTGCGGATCGCGCTCCGCGGCCTGCTCGGTCTGGACGTCACCGGCGGACGCGAGCAGCCGATCGCGCGGGCGTTCGAGGAGTCGCTCGCGATCCACGGCGAGCCGGTCCTGCTCCAGCTGTTGCCGGCGCCGGGGACGCCGCTGGCTCGGGCGATCGACGCACGCAAGCGGCTCGACGCGCTCGTGCGCGCCGAGATCGACGAGCGGCGTCGCCGCGGAGATCCCGGGCGGGGCGTGCTCGGGCTGCTGCTTGCCGCCACCGACGAGGCCGGGTCGCCGCTGCCCGCCGGCGTCGTCCGCGACCAGGCCGTCACGCTGCTGTTCGCCGGACACGACACCACGACCACGACGTTCACGTTCCTGCTTCACGAGCTGGGACGGACGGCGCCGGCGCGCCAAGCGTTGGAGGACGAGCTCGATCAGGTGCTCGAAGGTGCCCGGAATCCAACGCCGACGGATCTCGACGGCCAAGCGCTCCCGGTCCTCGAGCGAACGCTGAAAGAGACGCTGCGTTGCTATCCGGCGGCCTGGGTGGGTCCGCGGCGTGCCACCCGGGACGTGACGCTGGGCGGTGTGCCAGTGGCGGCGGAGATCGGCGTGCAGTACTCCTCATGGGCGACCCACCATCTTCCGCAGCTGTATCCGGATCCGTTCCGGTTCGACCCCGACCGGTTCCTGCCCGAGCGCGAGGCTGCGTTGCCGCGTGGCGCATACATACCGTTCGGTGGCGGGTCGCGGATGTGCCTCGGCAAGCGCTTTGGCGAGTACGAGTTGCGCGCCCTCGCCACCGTGCTGCTGAGCCGGGTGCGGCTCGAGCCGCTGTCGGTGGCGGACCCACAGATCGTCACCACGCCGACGCTCGGTCCCAAGGGCGGTCTGCGGTTCGTCGTGCGCCGGCGCTGAGCGATCCGTTTTCCTCGCGCCGGGGCGTCGTATCGTGAAGACGAGGCAGTTTTCAAAGCGAACGACTGGAGCAGCAATGAAGACGCGCAAGCTTGGATCGCTCGAGGTCTCAGCGCTCGGGCTCGGATGCATGGGGATGTCCGCCTTCTACGGATCCGCCGACGAAGGCGAGGCGATCGCCACCATCCAGCGCGCGCTCGAGCTCGGGATCAACTTCCTCGACACCGCGCAGCTGTACGGACCACTGACCAACGAGGAGCTGGTCGGGCGCGCGGTCAAGGGCCACCGCGACGAGTACGTGATCGCGACCAAGTTCGCTCGCCGGATGGACGCTTCGACCCCCGGCGACATGTCGACGGTCGGCAAGCTCGACGGCTCGGCCGACCACGTCCGCAGCTCGATCGAGGGCTCGCTGGAGCGCCTCGGGACCGATCACGTCGACCTCTTCTACCAGCACCGCGTCGACCCGAACGTGGAGATCGAGGAGACGGTCGGGGCGATGGCCGAGCTCGTGAAGGAGGGCAAGGTGCGACACATCGGCCTGAGCGAGGCGGCGCCGGACACGATCCGCCGCGCCCACGCGGTCCATCCCATCACCGCTGTGCAGACCGAGTACTCGATGTGGTCGCGCGATCCCGAGAATGGGGTCATCCCGACCTGCCGCGAGCTCGGGATCGGGTTCGTACCGTACTCGCCACTCGGGCGCGGGTTCCTGTCCGGTCGCTTCACCTCGCCCGACGACCTTGACGACAACGATTTCCGCCGGCACGGTCCGCGCTTCAGCGGCGAGAACCTCGACGCGAACCTCAAGCTCGCCGCCAAGGTGGCGGAGATCGCGCAGGAGAAGGGGATCACGCCGGCTCAGCTCGCGCTCGCATGGGTGCTCGCCCAGGGCGAGGATCTCGTTCCGATCCCGGGCACCAAGCGGCGCGAATACCTCGAGCAGAACGCCGGCGCCGTCGACGTCGAGCTGACCGACGAGGACCTGGCGCGGATCGACGCCGAGCTCCCCGACGTCGCCGGCGAGCGCTACGACGAGGCGGGGATGGCGGGCGTCGACCTCTAGGACCTCGATGAGCTTCGACCGTGACCGGGTACGCGCGGCCGCCGGGGCGCACGTCGGCGACACGCGCGTGCCCGGTCTCGTCGTGCTCGTCGCGGCGGGCGACGACGTGTTCGTCGAGCCGTTCGGCCACCTCTCGGTCGGTGGCGCGCCGGTGCAGCGCGACTCGCTGTTCCGGATCGCCTCGACGACCAAGCCGATGACCGCGGCGGCGACGCTCGCGGTGATCGAGGAGGGGCTCGTCGGGCTCGACGAGCCCGTCGACCGCCTGCTCCCCGAACTCGCCGGCCGGCGCGTGTTGAAGCGGATAGACGGACCGCTCGATGAGACAGTCCCGGCGGAGCGGTCGATCACGACGCGGGACTTGTTGACCTTCACGTTCGGGTTCGGGATGGTCGTCGAGATGTTCGGGGGCAGTACGCCGTGGCCCGTGGTTGCGGCCAGCGACGAGCTGAAGCTCTCGACGATCGGCCCGGGCCTCCCCGACGTGCAGCCCTCGCCGGACTCGTGGATCGCCGGCCTCGGGTCGCTTCCGCTGCTGGCCCAGCCCGGCGAGCGGTGGATGTACAACACTGGCGCGTCCGTACTCGGGGTGCTCCTCGCGCGCGCCACCGGGCAGCCGTTCGGCGATGTGCTGCGGACGCGGCTGTTCGAGCCGCTCGGGATGCGCAACACGGCGTTGTGGACGTCCGAGGTCGATCGGCTCGCCACCGCGTATCGGCCGACAGAGGGCGGGCTCGTCGTGTGGGACGAGCCCGATGGGCAGTGGGGCCGGCCGCCGGCGTTCGGCGACGGCGCGTGCGGCATCGTCTCGACCGCCGAGGACCTATTCGCGTTTTCGCGGATGCTGCTCGGGGGTGGGGCGGGGCTGCTGCCGGTTGAGGGCGTTCGGGCGATGTGCAGCGGCCAGCTCACCGACGGCCAGAAGTCTTTCGGTGGACTCGGGCCGGGCTTCTTCGCGAACAAGTCGTGGGGTTACTGCCAGGCGGTGTACGACGGTGGCGCGTTCGGTTGGAACGGCGGGTTCGGAACCTCGTGGGTCGCGGATCCGGCGCACGACCTAACGATCATCGTGCTCACGCAGCGGCTGTTCGAGAGCGCGGACTTGCCGGTGGCGCACCGCGAGATCCACGCTGCGGTTTACGCGAGCCTAGGCGTGGACCGATAAGCCAGCACTCGGCGCTGTGCCAGCGCCGAGTGCGCCGGGATCGTTGCTATAGCGAACTGAATATGCATTCACCTTGAGGCCGGGACCGAGTGTTGCCTCATCGGGGCGACGCAGGGCAGGGGCCGCGCCGGCCGGTACCGTGCCGGCAGGGCAGGGGCCGCGCCGGCCGGTACCGTGCCGGCAGGGCAGGAACCGCGCAGGCCGGTACCGTGCCGCTCATGTCGACCGGGACCGACCAGGGCCTGCGTGATGTCGCCGCGATCCGATACGTCACCCCGTTGCGTGAGGGCGGCTCGCTGCCCGGGCTGGTCGAGGCCGACGACGACGGCCTGTACGTGGTCAAGTTCCGTGGCGCCGGCCAGGGCCTGCGGGCGCTGATCGCCGAGGTGATCGTCGGGGAGTTGGCGCGCGGGCTCGGGCTGCTCGTGCCGGACCTCGTGACGATCGAGATCGATCCGGTGCTGGGCGCGGCCGAGCCCGACCCCGAGATCCAGGAGCTGATCACGGCCAGCGCCGGCGCGAATCTCGGCGTGGACTTCCTCCCGGGCGCGCTCCCGTACTCGCCCGCTGGCCCGTACACGCCGGACGACCGCCTCGCCGCCGACGTCGTGTGGCTCGACGCGCTCACGACCAACGTCGACCGCACCCCGCGGAACCCGAACCTGCTGCTGTGGCACGACCGGCTGTGGCTGATCGACCACGGCGCCGCGCTCTACCTCCAGCACGCCGGTCTGGACCCCGTGGCGCATGCCGACAAGCCGTTCCCGCTGATCGCCGAGCACGTGCTGCTCCCGCGCGCCGGATCGATTCACGAGGCACACGAGCGGCTGGCGCCCACCGTCGACCCTGGCGCGCTCGAACGCGTCGTCGCGCTCGTGCCGTCCGAATGGCTCGCGAGCGGTGCAGGCGGCGACACCGGCGAGACGTACGTCGAGTACCTGAGCCGGCGGCTCCGGAGCGGCGCGTTTGCGGAAGAGGCGGAGCGTGCCCGAGTCGGCGCGTAGCCCGTTCGCCTACGCGATCCTGCGGGTCGTTCCGCGCATCGAGCGCGGCGAGCGGTTCAACGCCGGCGTGGTGCTGTTCTGCCGCCAGCGCGGCTTCCTCGGCGCCGAGGTGAGGCTCGACGAGCGGCGGCTCGCGGCGCTGGCGCCGGACGCGCGCGCCGACGAGGTACGCGCCCACCTCGAGGCGCTCGTCAACGTGGCCGCCGGGGAACCCCAGGCCGGCGCGATCGCCGAGCTGCCGCCCTCGGAGAGGTTCGGGTGGCTGGTGGCGCCCTCCAGCACGATCATCCAGCCCTCCGAGGTCCACACTGGCCTCACGGACGACCCACGAAAGACGCTCGACGCGCTGTTCGAGGAGTTGGTCGGATGACGCCGCCGGTGGTCGTCGTTCACGGTGGCGCCGGCGGCCACACCGCCGAGATCCGCGAGCGCGAGCCCGAGTACCACGCGGCGCTCGAGCGCGCGCTCACAGCGGCCGCGGCCGTGCTGCGCGCCGGTGGCGATGCGGTCGAGGCCGTACGCACCGCGGTGATCGTGATGGAGACCTTTCCGCTGTTCAACGCCGGACACGGCTCGGCGCTGTGCTCCGACGGGTCGGTCGAGCTGAGCGCGTCGGTGATGCGAGGGAGCGACCGGGCGGCCGGGGCGGTGGCGTTGGTGAGGCGCACCCGCCATCCCGTGGCGGCCGCGGTGGCGCTGCTCGACCAGCCGGAGGTGCTGCTCGTTGGCGACGGCGCCGACGCGCACGCCGCCGCCATTGGTCTAGAACAGGTCGAGCTCAACGCATTCGTGACCGAGCGCCAGCGCCGCCGCTTGGCGGAGCGGCTCGCCGGGGGAGCTGCGCCGGAAACGCACGGGGCCGGCGGAGCGGAGCCGGAGAAGTTCGGGGCCGGCGGAGCGGAGCCCGAGACGGTCGGGGCCGTATGCCTCGACGCCAACGGCTTGCTCGCCGCGGCCACCTCGACCGGCGGTCTGAGCGGCCAGCGTCCCGGACGAGTCGGCGATTCGCCGCTGATCGGCGCCGGTACGTGGGCCGACAACCGCGTCGCGGTGTCGTGCACCGGGCAGGGCGAAGCGTTCATCCGCGCCGGCGCCGCGCGGCTCGTGGCATCCCTCGTCGAGCAGGGCCAGGCACTGAAAGACGCGGCTGAGGCAGCGCTGACCGTGGTTGCGCAGCGCGGTGGCGACGGCGGGCTGATCGCCGTAGACGCCTACGGAAACGTGACGACGCCGAGGTCGACGGGCGCCATGCCCCGCGGCGTGTGGCGCGGCGGGAAAAAACCCGTCACGTCGGTCCCCTAATACCATTGGGCCCTCAATGGAGGGCTCTGTATTACCGGCGGGCAAGCGGCTGCGTGGAAAGTGGGAGGCCGGAGAGCCCGTGTTCGGGCTGTGGGCGGGGATCCCGGCATCGCTCACCGTCGAGCTCGCCGGGCTCGCCGGGTACGACTACGTGTGCGTCGATCTCCAGCACGGTGCCGCCACCGAGGCGACGATGGTGTCGATGTTCCAGGCGGCCCAGGCCGGCGGCACGGTGCCGCTCGCGCGGCTGGCCTGGAACGAGCCGTGGCTGATCATGCGCGCGCTCGACCTCGGCGCCGCCGGCGTGATCCTGCCGCTGATCGACAACGCCGCCGCGGCCGTGCGCGCGGTCGATGCGTGCCGGTACCCGCCGCACGGCCACCGCTCGTACGGGCCGGTCCGAGCTGAGCTCCTCATGGGCTCGGCCGCGCCCGATGTGATCGGCGGTGACGCGCTGTGCTTCGCGATGATCGAGACGCGCGACGGCATCGACAACGTCGATGAGATCGCGGAGACGCCGGGCCTCGATGGGCTCTACATCGGACCTAATGACCTGGCGCTCGCGCTCGGGCTGCCGCCGCGTGCGATCGCGGTCGATCCCGGCGAGGACCGCCGAGCGCTGAGCGACGCCATCGAGCGCGTCCGCGAGGCCTGCGCCGCGAACGGGCTGATCGCCGGCATGCACTGCGCCGCAGGCCAGGCCGCCGCAAAGTACGCCAACGACGGGTTCAAGCTGCTGACGGTCGCCGTTGACACGAACCTGTACAAGTCCACGATCCGCCGTGAGCTCGATACGGCGCGAGGAGCCTGAGCGCCGTGCCGTACGCCCCCGACCTCGCCGGCTGCGCCCTCGACGGTCGCTACGAGCTCCACGAGCTGATCGGCGAGGGCACGTTCGGCCGGGTGTATCGCGGCCACGACCGGCGGCTGGCGCGCCCCGTCGCGATCAAGGTGATCAAGCCGTGGTGGGCCGAGGACCCCGACGGAGCCGAGAGCTTCGAGCGCGAGGCCCAGTTGCTGGCGCGCGTGAGCGATCCGGGGATCGTGCAGATCTTCGACGTCGGGCAAGCCGAGCAGGGCCTGTACTTCGTCACGGAGCTGGTTGAGGGCGAGAGCCTGGCGGCGCGCCTGAAGCGCGGCGGCCCGCTCGCCCCCTGGGAGGCCTGCGAGGTGGCCGAGCAGCTGTGCCGCGCGCTCGAGCACGCGCACGCCGAGCACATCGTGCACCGTGACATCAAGCCGGCCAACGTCCTCATCTCCGATCGAGGCCGGGTCAAGGTCGGCGATCTCGGGATCGCGCGCCTAGCCGAGGGCAGCACCGACGGCGGAACCGCCACGATTGTCGGCACGCCGCGCTACATGGCGCCCGAGCAGGCGAGCGGGCTGCCGGTGACGCCCGCCACCGACGTGTACAGCGCCGGCATCGTGCTCTACGAGATGCTCGCCGGGCGCCCGCCGTTCGGCGGTGAGTCAGCGGTCGAGATCGCGCTCCAGCACGTGCAGATGCAGCCGCCGCCGCTCCCGCGCGGGACTCCGCGGTCGCTCGAAGCAGTCGTCGAGCGCGCGCTCGCCAAGGACCCCGCTGATCGGTACCAGAGCGCCGTGGCGATGGCCGAGGCGCTCGAGCGAGCCAGTGCCCGCGCCGGCGCCGGCACCGACTCGTCGACGCCGCACCCGGGGAGCGACGACTGGTGGGCGACGCCGACCGAGGTCCAGGGGGAAGATCCGACCGAGATCGTCGCGCTCGACACCCGCACGCTTCCCCGCGGCGGCGTGGATCCGACGCGCAAAGCGCCAACGATGAGCCCACGCCGGACTGTGAACCCGGCCGCTCGCCGGCGCGCGGTGGCGGTGTTCGTACTCGCGCTCGCGGTGTTAGCAGCCCTGCTTATCGCGGCGAGGGCGCTGACCGCGCCCCCGACCGTGGCGGTACCGCGACTCACCCGCCTCAGCGAAGGACAGGCCGCCCGCACGCTGACACGCGCACACCTGCGCGCGACGTTCACGTACAACTACAGCGACGCGACGCCCCTCACCGCGTTCGCCCAGAACCCGGCGGCCGGCGCACAGGTCAAGAAGGCGTCGAAGATCACCGTCGCGATCAGCAAAGGCCCGCGACCGATTCCAGTCCCGACATTGACCGGCAAGAGCTCCGGCGCCGCCACCGAGGCGCTGCAGCATCTGAATCTGAAGGCCAGCGTCACGACCGTGCCGGCGCCCGGGACCAACCCCGGGATCGTCGTGCGCCAGCAGCCCACCGCCGGACACGACCTCAAGCCGCGCAACGCGGTGGCGCTGTTCGTCGCCGAGGTGCCGTTCTGGCACGCGCTGACCTCGTTCAACGCCGATACCGGCGGCGGCCAGTCGGTTCCGTTCCGGATTCAGGGCAGCCAGTGGCGAATCGTCTACAGCCTGTCCTACAACGGCACCTGCGACTTTGTGTTCTTCTGCAACGGCCCGAGCGCGCAGGTGCTCAGCTTCGGAGCCGACCAGACGAACGAGTCATTCGATCTCGGCAGCGGCAGCGGCAAGACGAAGGTGTTCAACACCGGTCCGGGCCTGTACCAGATCGACGTCACCCCGGGGTGGGACGACGCGCGCTGGTCGATCGAGGTCGAGGACTGGAAGTGAGCCGATGGCCACCGCCGCCGTCTCCGAGGTAATCAGCATCATCGACGCCGACCCTGACCTCGGCGAGCTGCTTGACCCGACTGAGCGGGAACGGGCCCGGCAGGGGACGGTGACGAGGGTGCGCCGGCTGTCGCCCGGCAAGTGGATGCCCCTCGAGTCACGCGAGGAGGCGGCGTATCACCAGGGGTTCCTGGTAATCGACGGGATGCTGAGCCGCGAGGTCGATGTGCTCGGCCGCCGGTGCGTCGAGCTGATCGGGGACGCCGACGTGCTGCGTCCGTGGGGCTGGGACCCATCGGGGTCGCACGTGAACGCCGAGGTTGAGTGGATCGTGCTCGAGCCGACCCGGATGGCCGTACTCGACCACGCGCTCGTGTCGCAGATAAATCCCTGGCCGCAGCTTGGGCTCGAGCTATTCGCACGGGGCACCCGGCGGGCGCACTGGCTCGCGGTGTCGCTCGCGATCTCGCATCATCCACGCGTCGACGACCGGCTGCTGCTGACGCTGTGGCAAGTGGCCGAGCGGTGGGGGAGGGTCCGTCCCGACGGGATCTCGATCCCGCTGCCGCTACCCCACGAGCGGCTTGCGACCCTCGTCGGGGCACACCGGCCGGCGGTCACGACCGCCATGGGCGAGCTCACCCGTGCCGGGCTCGTGAGCCGCGGGACGGACCGGATGTGGGTGCTGCACGGCGAGCCACCGGAAGAAGTTCGTGGCCGCGGCCTGGCCGCGGTGGACATGTGATGGGTGGCGCCGGGTGAGACGCGGATGCCCGCCGATCGCACGGTAGTCGTCACGCTTGGCGCCGGCGAGCGCATCCGCCCGGAGCTCGAGCAGATCCCCGAGATCAAGGTTGTCGAGCGCTACGAGCTGTCCTCGGTACGAGACGACGACGAGGCGCTCGTGCGGGGGCTCGACGGCGCATGGGCGGTGGTCGCCGGCAGCGAGCACTACACCCGCGCCGTGCTCGAGGCGCTACCCGATCTCAAGGCGATCCTCCGCTGGGGGACGGGCTCGGATTCGATCGACATCGCCGCGGCGACCGACGCCGGCGTCGCGGTCATCACCACGCCCGCGGTCAACGCCGAAGCCGTCGCCGACATGGCGTTGGCGCTGATGCTCGCGTGCATCCGGCGGCTGCCGGAGCTCGACGCGATCGTCCGCTCCGGAGAGTGGCGAGGCCTCGGTCCGACTCGCGATCTGGCCTGCTCCACCGTCGGGGTCGTCGGGCTCGGCGCGATTGGAAAAGCGGTGACGCGCCGGCTGCGCGGGTTCGGCTGTCACGTGCTCGCGTTCGAGCCGAACCCCGACCCTCAATTCATCGCCGAACACGAGGTGGAGCTGACGACGCTAGAAGGCATGCTCCCGCGCGTCGACGTCCTGACCCTGCACGCGCCGCTCACCAAGGACACCCGACACCTGATCGGCGCTCGCGAGCTCGAGCTACTCCCGCGCCACGCGGTGCTCGTCAACGCCGCGCGCGGCGATCTAGTCGATCAGCCCGCGCTCGTGGCCGCGCTCCAGACGGGACAGATCGCCGCGGCCGGCCTCGACGTCTTCGAGCACGAGCCGCCGGCGCGCGACGACCCGATCCTCGCCCTCCCCAACGCGATCCTCAGCGGGCACATCTCCTCGTACACCGAACTCGGCCTCGATCGTACGGGCGAGATGGTGATCGCGAACCTGCATGCGGCGCTCGCCGGCCGGCTGCCCCCGGGCTGCCTCAATCCGGACGCGTGGAACTAGAGGACCGGCGCGCTACTCGTTGATCCGGTGCGAGGACTGCTGCTCGATCACGGTGAGCAGCGCAGAGTGGTCCAACCCGCCGTCGCCGGCGGCGACCAAAGCCGCCAGCATCTGATCGACGAGCGCGGTCGTGGGCACGAATACGTCGAGCTCACGTGCCGTGCGAAGCGCGATCCCGAGGTCCTTGTGATGGAGCGCGAGCTTGAATCCCGGCGTGAAGTCGTGCTCGAGGAAGTTGCGTCGCCTCACCTCCATGACCTTGTTGCCGGCGAGCCCGCCTGAGAGGACCTCGATCAGCCGCTCCGGGTCGACGCCGGCCTTGGACGCGAGCACGAGCGCCTCGCTGACCGCCTCGATCGTGACAGCGACGAGGATCTGGTTGCACGCCTTCGCGGTCTGGCCGGCGCCCGCACCGCCCAGATGCACCACAGTCTTCCCGAGCACGTCGAACAGCGGGCGCGCCCGCTCGAACGCATCCGAGGGGCCGCCGACCATGATCGACAGGGTCCCGTCCCGCGCTCCGACATCTCCGCCCGAGACGGGCGCATCCAGAGCCGACGCCCCCACGCGAACCCCGGCCTCGGAAACAGCCCGCGCCACCGACGGGGCGATCGAGCTCATGTCGATCAGAAGCTGACCCGCCCGTGCGCCGGCGATCACGCCGTCGTCGGCCAGGTACACCTGCTCAACGTCGGGGGAGTCGGGCAACATCGTGATCACCACATCGGTACGCTCCGCGACCTCCTTCGGGGTGTCCGCGACCACGGCGACCGCCGCGTCTGTCCCCTCCGAGGAAGCGAACTGCTCGGCCTTGGCGCGAGTCCGGTTGTTGACGACCAGCGGATACCCGGCGCGCGCGAGGTTCGCCGCCATCGGCGCGCCCATTATCCCCAGGCCGATGAACCCGATCTTCGTGTCAGTGTCAGGCATATCCAAGCTCCTTCATCCAGTGCAGGCTCTCCTCGGTCGTCGCCGTCGACGGGTTGTACTCGCATCCCACCCAGCCCTCGTACCCGATGCGGTCGAGCAGCGCGAGCACGAAGCCGAAGTTGACCTCGCCGGTCCCCGGCTCGCTGCGCGAAGGCGGGTCGGCGATCTGGACGTGCCCGATCCGCGGGAGCAGCCGGGTGATCGTCTCCGAGAGGTTCCCTTCCATGCGCTGCATGTGGTAGACGTCGTACTGGAGGGCGACGTTGTCCGCGCCGACGGCGTCCAGGAAGGCGATCGCCTTAGCCGTCGTGTCGAGCAGATACGGTCCGTTCTCGTACGAGTTGACGGCCTCGATCATGATGCTGGCGCCCTGAGCCCGGGCCTGCTCGGCGGCCCAGGCGACGTTCGCGCGCGCCTCCTCGAGTTGGGCCTCGACCTCGAGCCCCGGCCTGTGCACGCCGACGAGCGCGTTCAGGCGCGGGCAGCCGATGCGGGCCGCGAGCTCGAGCGCGACCGGGACGTTCTCGCGGAACTGGGCGCGGCGGTCGGGATCGCCGGCGAGCCCGCGATCGCCCGCGGCCATGTCGCCGGCGTCGAAGTTGAACAGCGCGACCTCGAGCCCGGTCTCCTGCACAGCCTCGGTGACCGCATCCAACTCATCGACCCCCGGCCACATGAACTCGACGCCGCGGAAGCCGGTGTCGGCGGCCCGGCGGAAGCGCTCGCCGAACGGCACGTCCTTGAACAGGAAGCTGAGGTTCGCGGAAAATCTCATGGGGGAAGGCTTCGGCATCGTATGCACATACGCCGCCTTCGCACATCGATGCTGCTCGCGTGTCTGTGCGTGGGCGTGTTCGCCGCCGCCGCCCAGAGCGCCGCCGCCGAGGGCAACGGGCTCGCGCTGACCCCGCCGATGGGGTGGAACGACTGGTACTCGGTCTACTGCGGCGTGAACGCGCAACTGGTCGAGCAGACCGCGCAGGAGATGGTCGCCGACGGAATGAAGGCGGCCGGATACGACTACGTCAACATCGACGATTGCTGGATGGCGCCGAGCCGCGACGCGTCCGGGAACCTCGTCGCGGACCCGACGCGGTTCGCCGGCGGGATCGCCCCGGTCGCCGCGTACGTCCACAGCCTGGGGATGAAGCTCGGAATCTACGAGGACGCCGGCACCACCACCTGCGCGGGCCTCCCCGGCAGCTTCGGGCACGAGGCACAGGATGCGGCCACGCTCGCCTCCTGGGGCGTCGACTACGTGAAATACGACCGCTGCAACATCCCCTACGGCGACTTCCCGGGCGAGTCTGAGGAGCAGGTCCAGCAAACCCTCTACACGCGCATGAGCGACGGGCTCAAGGCGACCGGCCGCCCGATCGTGTTCTCGATGTGCAACCCGGATCCGGGCGATGACCCGTGGGAGTGGGGCGCGCCGATCTCGAACCTGTGGCGGACGACGACCGACATCCAGGACAACTTCGGCTCGATGCTCGTGAACTTCGAGGGGACCGTTGGCCACTTCCGGGACGCCGGGCCGGGGGCGTGGAACGACCCCGACATGCTCCAGATCGGCAACGGCGGCAGCAGCCTGCTCGAATACACGAGCGAGTTCAGCCTGTGGGCCGAGATGGCGGCGCCGCTGATCGCGAGCACGGACATCGGGGCGTTGACGAAGGCCGAGCTCGCGATCTACGAGAACCCGTACGTGGTCGCGGTCGATCAGGACCCGCTGGGACGCCCCGGCGTCCCGATCTCGAGCGCGAACGGGCTATGGGTCCTGACCAAAGAGCTCACCGGCGGCGGCCGGGCGGTGGTGCTGTTCAACTCGACCAACACGGCCGTGACGATCTCGACGACGGCCACCGCCGCGGGGCTGCCGCGAGCGCGGGTTTACAGCATGCACAACCTGTGGACGAACGCGGTCAGCGAGACGGGCGGCGCGATCAGCGCGTTCGTGCCCGGACGCGGCGTCGCGATGTTCATCGTGACCGCGGTGCGCAAGCGTCACGCCGGCAAGCTCCCGCCGCACACGGTGCTCTCGCTCGACTCCGCCTCGACGCAGCTCCCGCTCGGCCAGTCGACCACCGTCGAGGAGTCGTTCGCCAACGACGGCACCTCGGACGTCAAGCGGGTGGCGGTGTCGCTGTCGGCGTGGCCGGGGTGGCTGGTCAAGCCGCTCGGCCCGACGCAGGTGCCGGTGCTCGCGGCCGGCCGGCGGTTCACGGTCGCCTACCGGGTCACCGCCCCTGCTTCCGGGCCGCCGCTCGCGACCTCGATCCTGAGCGGCGCGGCCGCGTACGACCCGCCGGGCGGCCGGGGCCGCGCGTCCGCGACGCTCGGCGAACTCGTGTCCGCGCCGGTCGGCGCCCCGTTCGGGACCGCCGATGTGACCACCAACCCGGCCGTGTTCGGCGCGTCCGGCCGGGAGCTCGCGATCGGCTCGCGCGGGCTCGGGGTGTTCAACCCGCCCTACGGCGCGGCCGAGACGGACTCCTACGCCGCGATCTACGAGCACGCCAGGGCCCGCCGCTCCTCGATCGCCCAGGTCACGGTCATCGCCGACCCGGCGGGCGGCGTGTCGGGCGGCGCTGGGCTGATCGAGCGCGACGCGATGACCGCGCCGAAGCGCTCGCGTGCGGCTGTGGCGCTGTACGTCAACAACTTCGCGGAGGTCGTAATGGCGTGGAACGCGTCGGGCGGCGAGGACGTCGACGAGCACTACGCGGTTCCGTCGGTGACCGTCAAGTTCCCGGTGGCGCTGCGCCTCGTGCGCCGCGGCAGCACCTACACGGGGTACTACTCGACCGACCGCGGCAAGGTCTGGGCCCCGGTCGACACGGTCACGGTGGCGAAGGCGGCGTCGTCCGGAAAGCAGGACGTGGGCGTGTTCCACGCCTCGGGCCTGTCGACGTGGATGACGACGGCGACGTTCAGCGACTTTCGCGTGCGCTGAGGTCGCCGGCCACGCCCAGTCCGGGCGCGGGCGCGAGCGAGTCGGCTCCGATCTCGGAGACCGAGCGCCTCCCGGCGAGTCCCATCGTCAGATCGAAGTCCGCCGCCAGGTTCTCGATCACCTCGCGCACGCCCGTCCGGCCGGCGATCGCGAGCCCGTACACGTAGGGGCGGCCGATCAGCACGGCTCGGGCGCCGAGCGCGAGCGCCTTGAACACGTCGGCGCCGCCGCGGACGCCGGAGTCGAGCAGCACGGGGATCCGCCCGTCGACCGCGTCGACGACCGTCGGGAGCGCGTCGAGGGTGGCGATCGCGCCGTCGACCTGGCGGCCGCCGTGGTTGGAGACGATCACCCCGTCGATGCCCTCGGCGACCGCGCGGGCAGCGTCGTCGGCGTGGAGGATTCCCTTGAGCACGATCGGGAGCGTCGTGCGCTCGCGCAGGAACGCGAGCGTCTCCCAGGTCAGCGAGGGGCGCGAGTAGATCTCGGTGAACCGCTGGACCGCGGCCCGTCCCCGGCCCGACCGCAGCGTGCGCACAAAGCTCTCGGGGTACGCGCGGGTCAGCTCGATCAGCGTGCGCAGGGCCGCCAGGGTCGGACGTGGTTGCTGCGCGGGTGGTTCGAGCGCGCCCTCGCTGATCAAGTCCCTGAACACCGGGTCGCTCGTGTACTGAGCGATGCCCTTGCCGTGGAGGAACGGCAGGTAGGCGCCCTCGAGGTCGCGAGAGCGCCACCCGAGCATAGTCGTGTCGAGCGTGACCACGATCGCGCCGCAGCCGCAGCGCTCGGCCCGTGACGCCAGGCTCTCGACGAGCGCGTCCGAGCGACTCCAGTAGAGCTGGAACCAGTGCGGCGAGTCCTCGAGGATCCGAGCCACGCCCTCCATCGGCTTCGAGGCCTGGTTCGAGAACACCATCGTGGTGCCCGTGTCGCGGGCGGCGCGGGCGACGGCGCAGTCGGCCTCGGGGTGCGCGAGTTCGAGCACCCCGACCGGCGCGAGCAGGAACGGGTGTGGCAGCCGGCGCCCGAACAGCTCGACGCTCGTGTCGCGCCGCTCGACGTCGCGCAGCATTCGCGGGACGATCCGCCAGTGGTCGAACGCCGCGCGGTTGGCGGCCAGCGTCAGTTCGTTACCAGCGCCCGCGGCGACGTAGGCGAACGCCTCGGGCCGCATGCGCTTCTCCGCGGCCGTTTCGAGCCGGCTCGCGTCGAGTGGAACGTGTGGTCGCCGGCCGCTGACGCCGTCGAGATAGATCTGTGTCTGGCGCCGCACGCCGATCATGCGGCTGGATCACATCACACCTCGACGGTCGGACGGTCCGCTAGGTAGCGGAGCCACGGCGATGCCCTTCCGGCTGGAGCAATTCAGCTAACTCCCGGAGAGACACGACATGAACCGTGTATCCCCGTTCCGGAAGGGCATCGTCCGCGTCACTACAGCCCCCGCTGTAAGCCCCCAGCCCAAGCCCCCAATGCGAAGAGCCAACTTCTTGCCCCGCCCAGTTGCCCCCGGTTCCGGTCTCCTGTTGGCTCGTCGTCATGGGTGGAACCTTAGGTCCGCAGGGGCGGCATTGCACCCACCCCTAGGGTGTGGCTCTCACACCTGGTGTGGGGTGCTGTGGGGGTGTTTTTGGGCCGCTTCGCGGCGTCCATGGGGCCGGTTCCGCGCGGCGTCCATGCCGCGCGGGCGGGGTCGCGTTCCCGCTATCCGGGCTGGCCGCCGGTTGGTTGAACGGCGGGCACCTGGAGAGGGGTGGGGTCGTCCCGGGGACGGATCGCGGGGCGCCAGCATGCATAACCTGCCAACGAAGCCCCTCCGGCCTGACCGTGGCGTACTACGCATGTGGGGCATGCGCGGTGTGCCACGCTCGGCCGATCTGAGGTCGATTGGCAGGTTATGCATGCTCTGCGAGCCGCCTCGCGCCGGCAGACCAGCCCCGGCCCCTGTCCAGGTGCCGCCGTTAAAAACCCGATCTGCCCTCGACCACCGCGGAATCAGCGATCACGCCCGCGCGGCACGGATGCGGGGAATTCGGCTCAGGCCCGCGCGCGGAGCGTAGGGCGTCGGGGCCGAATTCCCTTCGCGGAACCGGCATTGCGGCGACGGCCCGCTCGGCATTCCTTGCCTCGCCTGACGGGCCTGCCGCAATTCCATCCGGAGGACGCCGCGAAGCGGCCCAAAATCAGAAGTCGCGCGGAACGAGCACGCCGGCCTCGAGCACGATCGCGACGAGCCGGGCGCGCTTCTCGTTCTGGGGAAGCTGGCTGAGGCCGTAGCGATCGAACAACACCCGGAGGTGTGCCTTGACCGCGTCCACGGTGAGGAACACGTCCTCGGAGATCTGGCGGTTGGTCGCCGGCGTCGCCGAGGCCGAGTCCTGGACGGGCCGGCACAACGCGATCAGCACCTTGCGCTGCATCGGCGTCAGCGGGATCGCCGAGGGAGCGTCGATCGCCGAGGCGGTCTGGGTCGTGCCGCCCGACGTCTCGCGATAGGTGACCTGGGTGGCGCCGACCACCAGCCGGTCCTTGTCGGACAGGCGCCGGCGCCCGACGATGCGCGTGCCATTCACGAACGACCCGTTGCGCGACAGCCCGTCGTCGATGAGCATCCACCCGCGACCCACCTGCTCGAGCAGCGCGTGCGTGCGCGATACCTCCGCATCCCACGGGAGCGGGACGTCGGCGCCGGCGTCGCGCCCGATCGTCACGCGCCAGTTCGACCGGTCGAGCAGCAGCAGCCGCTGCTCGCCGTCGTCGGTCCGCCACACCAGGAACGGATAGCCGGTCCGCTCGGCGGCGATGACCTCCTTCAGCTCTGTGGGCGTCTGTTGAGCCATCCTGACGGAGCCTAGTTAATTCTTACGTTTGTGCCGGTTAGCGCGGCTAGTTTCTCTTGTATCCGGGTAGGACGTCGGCGCCGCACTACACCCGCGGGAAATGCGGCCGATAAAGGGCTCAGACAGACCGTCCGAACCCAGATACAGACCGGGATAAATCGATGCTCCGCACATCAGCTTCTTCCGCCAACAGCGCCCCCGTTCGAATCACGCTTGGTCAGACCGCCAAGGTCTGCGGCCACGCCGCCCACGTGGGCACGTGCTCCGCTTGCCAGCGGGCCCAGCTGGCCAAGTGGCAGGCGCAGCTCGCGGCCGTCGCGCGCTGATCAGATCTGACGCAGGACCTGCGCGGCCGAGCCCCACGAGAGCTCGGCGAGATCGCCGGCTCCGCACAGTTCGAGCTTGGCGGTGAGCTCTCCGTCGGTCATGGGACGCTCGGGCGCCCCCGGCGGTAGCGCCAGAGTCGTGCTCATTCGCTCGCCGTCCCCGAGGTCGAGCTCGATCTCGACCTCGCCGGTCAGCAGGTGATCGCCTCCGTCGTCTGAGGCCGCGGCCTGGACCGTGCCCGCAAGCCGCACGGCATCCGGCCGCTGCACTGCCGCGTCGGAGAAGCTGTCAAATCCGGGGCTGCCGTCGAGCAGCGCGGCCGCGATCCCGTACTCGAGGCTGAACTTTCCCTCGAGCCCGGTCTGAGGCGAGTGGTGGATGAGGGGGGCGAGCGACGCGGCCGGCGTGCGCACGGCGATCCGGCGGATCCGATCCGCCGCGGGCCGCGCGGAGAGTCCTGCCACGGCCGCGATCGGGCGCTGGAGCGCGTAGCAGCACGGGAACGGCTTGATCGCGAGACCGCCGGGGACCGCCGGGCCGCCGAGTTCGACCGCCCCCGGATCGCCGCCGACGAGCGCCATCCACTGCTCGAGTGTGCCCGGGTCGGCGCTCGCGCCGGCGGCCGCGAGCGCCGCCGCGCGGACCCCGGCCTCCGCGGCGAAGCCGACCTGGAGCGACTTGCCTGCGGTCCCGAACGCGCGCTGCACGCCGCCGGCCCCTGGGATCGCCAGCGCGATCGCCCGCGCGGTCGCGTCGGCGTCGAGTCCGCGCGCCACCGCCGCCGCCACCGCGGCGCCCGGCGCTCCGGCAGTGCACGTCGCGTGCCAGCCGGCGGTGTAGTGGCGCCACCCGAGCGCGGTGCCGAGCCGCGCCATCACGCCCGCGCCGGCCAGGTAGGCACGGGCCGGGTCCGCGCCCGCGCCAGCCGCGCCGGGGTCGCCCGCGCTCGACGCGAGCGCCACCGGTACGCACACCGCGCTGACGTGCGTGGTCGACGGCAGGTGCAGGTCGTCGAAGTCGAGCACGTGCGCGAGCGCCGCCCACCGCCCCGCCTCGGACAGCTCCGCAAAGACGTCCCGGAGCGGGTCGCCCCGCGCCGCGAACATCACGCCGACCGTGTCGACTAGCGAGCGGCGCGCCAGCGCCAGGTCGTCTTCGGTTGGTTCGAGCCCGGTCGCCCAGCGCGCGAGCTCTTCAGCGAGCCCGGCCGTCGCCATTCTGATCGATCGCGCGCCACACCCGCTCGGGGGTCATCGGCAGCTGGCGCATCCGCACGCCGCCGGTGGCCGCGGCGACCGCGTTGGCGACCGCGCCGGGGACGCCGACCACCGGCGCCTCGCCGACGCCCTTGGCGCCGAACGGACCCTCGGGCGCGGGGACCTCGACGATCTCGGTGTCGATCAGCGGGACCCCGCCGGCGGTCGGCATCGCGTAGTCGACGAACGAACCGGCGACCGGCTGGCCGTGCTCGTCGTAGGCGATCTCCTCGAGCAGCGCCCAGCCGAGGCCCTGGGTCGTGCCGCCGTGCATCTGCCCCTCGACGAGCGCCGGGTTGAGCGCGCGACCGACGTCCTGGGCGATCACGTGCCCGAGCACGGTGACCTGACCGGTCTCGCGGTCGACGCGCACGTGCGAGAGGTGAGCGGCGGACTGGGGGACCTGCGGCAGCGAGACCAGGCCCTGTCCCTCGACCGGCGGATACGGGCTTCCGAACGTGAGCACCTTCTTTGCGAGGTCCTCGATCGCCATCGCCTTGGCCGGGACGCCGACCGGCCGCACCGCGCCGTCGACGATCTCGAGGTCCTCGGGCGCGATCTCGAGCTCCTCGGCGGCGACGTCGAGCAGCCGCTCGCGCGTCTGGCGCGCGGCCATCTCGACCGCGCGGCCGACCGTGTAGGTGATCTTGCTCCCGCCGCTCACGCCGGCGTACGGCGCGCTCGAGGTGTCCGCGTTGACGACGCGGACGCGGTCGGTGCTGACGCCGAACGCCTCGGCGGCGATCGCGGCGAACGTCGTCTGGACCCCGGTCATGTCGGACACGCCGGTGATGATCGTGATGTGCCCGTCGGAGTCGAGCCGACATGCGGCGGCCGCCGGCTCGTACCCGCCCGGCCACCAGCCGATCGCGAGGCCGATTCCCTCGTCCTCCGGCAGCGACCCGCGCCGGCTCCAGAGAGGGTGCGCACCGAGGCGCTCGAGGCACTCGCGCGCGCCGAACACCTTCATCTCCTGGCCGGCCACGGTCTTGTCGCCGGGGACGAGCACGTTACGCAGCCGCAGCTCGAGCGGGTCGATCCCGAGTTGCCCGGCGAGCTCGTCGATCATCGACTCGACGGCGAACGCCGCCGGCGGTGCGGTCGGGGCGCGATAGGCGCCGAACGTCACACGATTGGTGCTGACTCCGTAGCAGGTCAGGTGGTGAGCCTGCCACCGGTACGGGCCGGCGCTGAGCATCGCCGCGATCGATTCGACGCCCATGCTGTCGGTCGAGCCGCGGTCACACCAGATCCGGGTGCGGATTCCGGTCAGGTTTCCCTCGCGGTCGGCGCCGACCTCGACTTCGAGCACCTCGGCGCCCGCGGGGTTGGCCGCCGCGAAATCCTCGCTGCGGGTCATCGCGAGCCGGACCGGCCGCCGCGTGGCCAGCACGGCCGACACCACCAGCGGCTCGGGGATCATCATCTTGCCGCCGAAGCCTCCCCCCAGCGGCGCGCAGCGGACGCGGACGCGGTCGACGGGGAGGCCGAACAGCGACGCAACCTCGTCGCGGGTCATGAACGGCGCCTGGGTCGAAGTGCTCACGACCAGTTCGTCGTCCACATCGAACCAGGCGGTGGCGGTCTGGGTCTCGAGGTAGCCCTGGTGTACCCACGGCGTGTGGAAGCGGCCGCGGACGACGGCTGCGCTGGCGGCGAACGCGGCATCGATGTCGCCATTTACGAGCCGGGCCGTCCCGAGCACGTTTTCGGACAGCTCCTCTTCGTCGCCGACGCCGGCGGCGGCGACCGAGGCGTGAGCGTCGCCGAGGTCGCCGTCGTCACCTGGGTCGGGGACGTGGAGACGGGCGCGTGCGGCGCCGGGTAGGACGGCTCCCTCGACGTCGGTCACGGCCTCGACGTGCTCGAGTTCGACGTCGATCAGCTCGATCGCGTCGGCGGCGAGCGCCTCGGTCTCGGCGACCGCGATCGCAATCGGCTGCCCGGCGTACATGATCTCCTCGCGGGCGAGCGGATTCTTCGACCGGCCGGTCCCTTTGGCGACGATTGGCAGATCGTCGGCGGTGAGCACGGCGACGACGCCCGGCAGCTCCCGGGCGGCGCTCGTGTCGATCGACTTGATCAGCGCGTGGGCGTCGTGGGCGAGCAGTAACCGCGCGTGCAGCAGTCCGTTTACGGGGATGTCGGCGGCGAAGCGGGTGGCGCCCCGAACCTTCGGCTCGGAGTCGCGACGGGGGGTTGAGACACCGATCGAGGGCATGCCTTTCAAGCTATCAGGGGTCGTTCGGTCATCTGTTGCCACGCCGAGGGACCGGCGGTGTAGGGTCGCCACTGCCGCGATGTCAGAGAACAAGTGGGTGTACGACTTCGCCGAGGGCTCGAAGGACATGCGCGAGCTGCTCGGCGGCAAGGGGGCGAATGTCGCCGAGATGACGCGCGTGCTCGGCCCCGACCGCGTCCCCGCCGGGTTCACGATCACGACCGAGGCGTGTGTTGCCTACATGAAATCGGGATCCGAGCCCGAGGGGCTTGACGAGCAGGTCGCGGCCGGGCTTCAGCGTCTCGAGGAGAGGGCGGGCAAGCGGTTCGGGGACGACGAGGACCCGCTCCTGGTGTCGGTGCGGAGCGGCGCGCGTGAGTCGATGCCGGGAATGCTCGACACGATCTTGAATGTTGGCCTGAACGACACATCGGTCGAGGGACTGGCGGGGGTCACGGGGAATGATCGCTTCGCCTGGGACTCGTACCGCCGGCTCGTGCAGATGTTCGGCAACGTGGTCGAGGGCGTGCCGGGTTCGCGGTTCGAGGACGCTTTGGCCGCGGCCAAGCGGGACGCCGGGGTCGAGACCGACGCGGAGCTGCCGGTCGATGCGCTGCACAAGCTCGTGGAGGAGTTCAAGGGCTTCTACGACTTCCCTCAGGAGCCGCAGGAGCAGCTCCGCCGCGCGATCCTCGCGGTGTTCGATTCCTGGACGGGCGAGCGCGCGGTCTCCTACCGGCGGATCAACCGGATCCCCGACGACTGGGGCACCGCGGTCAACGTTCAGCAGATGGTGTTCGGCAACAAGGGCGACGACTCGGCCACCGGCGTCGCCTTCAGCCGGGACGAAGTCACCGGCGCGCCCGAGCCGAGCGGCGATTTCCTGGTCAACGCCCAGGGCGAGGATGTCGTCTCAGGCGTCCGCACGCCCCGTGACATCTCCGAGCTCGCCGAGGTGATGCCCAAGGCGTACGAGCAGCTGATGGAGATCCTGCGCGCGCTCGAGTCCGAGTACAAGAACATGCAGGACGTCGAGTTCACTGTCGAAGCGGGGCAGCTGTACATGCTCCAGACCCGCAACGCCAAGCGGCCGGCGCAGGCCGCGGTGCGGTTCGCGGTCGACGCGGTGTCCGAGGGCCTGTTGACGCGCACGCAGGCGCTGCGAACGATCGACGCCTCCGCTTTGGACGCTCTGCTGCATCCCACGTTCGATCGGAGCGACGGGTACGAGGTGCTGGCGCACGGAGTGGCCGCCTCCCCCGGCGCGGCCGTCGGTGAGATCGTGTTCAACGCCACGGACGCGGTCTCGGAGTCGGCGGCGGGGAAGGACGTGATCCTGGTCCGGCCGTTCACCGAGGCCGACGACGTCGCCGGCTTCCACGCGGCCAAGGGGATCTTGACGTCTGAGGGCGGAAAGGCATCCCACGCGGCACTCGTCGCCCGGGGCATGGGGGTGCCCGCGGTGACGGGCGCGGCGGTGGCGGTCGACCTCGACGCGGGCGAGCTCAGAATCGACGGCGAGGTGTTCGAGGCCGGGGACAAGATCGGGATCGACGGCTCGGAGGGAACGGTCGTGGAGGCGGGCGCGAAGCTGATCCAGCCCGAGATCGATGAGCGGTTCGACACCGTTCTCGAGTGGGCCGATGACCTGCGCCGGCTCGGCGTCCGGGTCAACGCCGACACCCCGAGAGACGCGCGGCGGGCGCGCGAGCTCGGCGCGGAGGGGATCGGGCTGTGCCGGACCGAGCACATGTTCATGGCCGAGGATCGCCAGCCGAAGATGCGGGCGATGATCATGGCCGACGACCGCGAAGGCCGGCGCAAGGCGCTCGCCGAGCTGCTGCCCCTCCAGCAGGAGGATTTCATCGGGATCTTCGAGGCGATG
Source organism: uncultured Solirubrobacterales bacterium (assembly GCA_963701945.1). Lineage (GTDB taxonomy): Bacteria > Actinomycetota > Thermoleophilia > Solirubrobacterales > Solirubrobacteraceae > Palsa-465. The sequence continues at coordinate 277,436 of CAVPBV010000017.1, forward strand.
AAGGGGCTGCCGGTGACGATCCGGCTGCTCGACCCGCCGCTGCACGAGTTCCTGCCCAACCTTCCCGATCTGCGCGCCCATGTCGAGCGCGCCCGGATCGAGGTGACCGACGACCTCGACGAGCTCGAGAAGCTGCTGACGCGGGTGGAGGAGATCCACGAGGGGAACCCGATGCTCGGCACCCGCGGGGTCCGGCTCGGGATCCTGTATCCCGAGATCTACGAGATGCAGGTCCACGCGATCATGCGCGCGGCCAAGGCGGTCGACGAGCCGCCTCATCCCGAGATCATGATCCCGCTCGTCGCCTACGAGCACGAGCTCGAGATCATGCGCGAGCTGGTCGTCGCCGTGGGCAACGAGCACGATATGCGGGCGGGAGAGGACTACACCGTGGGGACGATGATCGAGCTCCCGCGGGCGTGCTTCATCGCCAACCTGATCGCCAAGCACGCCGACTTCTTCTCGTTCGGGACCAACGACCTGACCCAGACCGCGCTCGGCTTCTCGCGCGACGACGTCGAGTCGAAGTTCGTCCCTATCTACATCGAGGACAAGATCCTCGATCGCTCGCCGTTCGAGACGATCGACGCCCCCGGCGTGGGCTGGCTGGTCCGGCTGGCGGCGTGGGTCGGCCGCGAGGCCCATCCGGGGCTGAAACTCGGGATCTGCGGCGAACATGGCGGCGATCCCGACTCGATCACGTTCTTCCACAACGCCGGGCTCGATTACGTGTCGTGCTCGCCGTTCCGGGTGCCGATCGCGCGGATCGCGGCGGCGCAGGCGGCGATCGCCGACTCCGCCGACTGAAGCGGTCAGCGGTCTGACCCCGAGTTCGGTCGAGTCGTCCCGGGCGCACGTTCAGCCGAGCGGGGACCCGGCCGATTACCGAATGTGATGCAAAACGCTCGGAAAGCTGCCGGCTCGCGCCTGGCGCTGTGGTCGGTGGCTACGCCCGCGGCGGTGGCCCTGGTGTCGATGCTCCTCGGCCATGTCACGTCGTCGGGGACGTTCTGGTGGAACACCGCCTGGACGTCCGCCGCCGTCAGCGCTCTGGCCGGGACGCTGGTCGGTCGCCGCGCGGCGGAGGCCCACAACCGCGGTCACTGGACGCTGTGGTCCGCCGCGGCTGGGTGCTGGCTGGCTGGCCAGCTAGGTTGGGACGCGTTCACGATCGCCAGCCCGAACAGCGTGCCGACGTCTCCGAATGTGGCCGACTTCTGCTGGTGGGCGTTCGCGATCCTGATGATCCTGAGCCTGGTGCGGATGCGGAGCCGGTCTCGGGCGCTGTTGATCGTCGGCGCCGCTGAGGTCCTGCCGTTGATCGCCGCCGCGGCGTCACTCACGTATGCGCTGCTGTGGCACGACGCCAGCATGTCGACGCTGCCGGTGGCGCAGCGGCTCTCAGCTCTCGTCTACCCCGCTCTGTACGTGTCGGCGGCAGTGCTGGCGCTCCAGGCGCTGATCGGCGGCGCGTTCACCACCGTGCGGTCCGCGGCAGCGCGCGTGGTGCTCGCCGGGGTGATGCTCGAGGCGGCAGCGTTCATCCCCTGGAGCCAGCAACTGCTCGACCAGAGCTATGTCTCGGGCCACAGCGTGCTCGATCCAATCTGGGTGCTGGGGCTCGTGACGATCGGCATCGGCGGGGCACTTGCCGCCCGCCGGCCCGAGCCGTCGATCCGAACCGAGGAGCCGGGGTTGCGGGGCGGGATCCTCCCCGCGGGGCTGTTCCTCGTGCTCCTGGGGACGCTGCTCCGCGCGCGCCTCGAGCACGCGCCCGACGCGGTCGCGTTCATCCTGTACGCGGGACTCGGGTTCTGCGGGGCCTCGCTGGTCGTGCGCGGCGCCCTGCTCGAGCGCCGCCTGCGCCGGATGCTGAATCGCGAGCGTTTGTCGCTGGCGAATCTCGCCGACCGCGAGGCCGAACTGGCGCGGCTCAACGAGCGGCTCCGGGAGGACTCCCGCCGTGACCCGCTCACCGGCATGCGCAACCGCCGAGCGCTCGCGGACGAGCTGCCGGGGCTCGAGGCCGGACACCAGGCGCGCGGCGAGTCGCTCGCGATCGCGCTGTGCGACGTCGACCGATTCAAGATCTACAACGATGAGCTCGGCCACCTCGCCGGCGATCAGGCGCTGCGGGCGATCGCCGTCACGATCCGCGGCAGCCTGCGCGGCAAGGACATGGCCTTCCGGTTCGGCGGCGAGGAGCTGCTGATCGCGCTTCCGGACACCACCGCCGAGGAGGCGCTGGCCGCGGCCGAGCGCGTCCGGGCCGCGGTCGAGGCGGCGGCGCTGCCCCACCCGGCCGGCATCGGTGGCGTGCTCACGGTCTCGATCGGCGTCGCCGCCGGCCACGCCGATTACGGCAACCTGCTCGCCCGCGCCGACGCCGCGCTGTACGCCGCCAAGCGCGACGGCCGCAACCGCGTGGCCGCCGCGTCCGAGGCAGAGCCGGTGCGCGCGCTGGCCCGCCAGCGCGCCGGCGCCGAGCAGGGGGCGGTGCCGCGCCACCTGCGCAGCATGCTCTCGCTGTCCCGCGCCGCGGCGTCCGGCGAGGGCGCGATGCCGGTGCTCGAGGCTCTGGCCCAGACGATCCGCTCCGAGCTTTCTTTCCAGGTCGTCGCGATCAACCTGCTCGAGGAGACCGGCGAGCAGATGCGCGTCGTGCTGGTCGACGGCGACGTAGAGGCGCGTCAGACGCTGCTCGGGACGTCGAGCAGCTGGCCGGAGTGGGAGGGGATGATGACCCCCGAGAACATGCGAGAGGGCGCGCTGTGGCTTGCGGCCGGGACGTACGAGTGGGAGGGCGACGGGTCGTTCTGGACCCCGGCGGCGGCGGCCGCGCCCGGGCCCGACGGCTGGAACCCCGAGGACATGCTGATGCTCCCGCTGCGCGGAGCCTCGGGCGAGATCATCGGGATGGTGTCGCTCGACCAGCCGCTTCACGGCCGCCGTCCCGAGGACGCCGAGATCGGGGTGCTGATGGCGGTCGCCGACCAGGCCGGGCTCGCGATCGAGCAGGCGCATCGCGCGGCTGCGGGAGGCGGCGGCGTTCAGAACGAATCGGCCGAACTACGCTTGGCTGCAGTGATGTTGCTCGCAGAAACGCTCGACCTGCGCGACGCCGGCACCGCGCAGCACTCGCGCACGGTCGGCGCGTTCGCCAAGCAGACCGCGATCACGCTCGGCCTCACTCCGGACCGGATCGAACGGATCCACGCCGCCGGCGTGCTGCATGACCTCGGCAAGCTCGGGATCGCCGACGCGATCCTGTACAAGCCCGGGCCGCTCGACGATGCCGAGTGGAAGGAGATCATGCGCCACCCGGAGATTGGCGCCCGGATCCTCGAGCACGCCGGCCTGGGCGACATCGCGCGGTGGGTCCGCGCCCATCACGAACGGCTCGACGGGCGCGGGTATCCCAAGGGAATCGGCGGGCACGAGATCCCGCTCGAGGCCCGCATCCTGGCGGTCGCCGATGCTTACGAGGCCATGGTCGCCGACCGCCCGTATCGCGATGGGAGGCCGGCGGTGAGTGCGTGCGAGGAGCTGATCCGCTGCTCTGGCACCCAGTTCGACCCCGCGATCGTCGACGCCTTCCTGGCCGCGCTCGAGCGTGGCGACGGGGAGCTCGACGCTCAACCGTCGGTCGCCAAGGCGGCGTAGGCCGCCCCGTCCGTGTCCGCGACCGCCGGCCGACCGTCGAGGTCGCCGTCGCGCAGATGCGGGAGCGCGTTCGACCTCGCCACCTCGGAATAGAACGCCGCGCTCTTCTTCGGCAGGCGCCGCTGCGTGCCGAAATCAACGTAGTACAGGCCGAAGCGACGCTGATATCCGCGTGCCCACTCGAAGTTGTCCGTCAGCGACCAGACGAAGTAACCGGCGAGGTTGACGCCGTCGTCGATCGCGCGCCGTGCCGCATCGAGGTGACCTTCCAGATACTCCACTCGCTCGAAGTCGTTGACCCGACCGTCGGGGTCGACGTAGTCGTCGGCCGCGCAGCCGTTCTCCGTGATGTACAGAGGCAGTCGCGGCGCTTCGCGGTCGAGCGTCCGGAGCGCGTCATAGAGGCCCTCGGGCTCGATCAGCCAGCCCATGCTGGTGCGCGGAATGTCCGGCGGCACGTAGTTGACGGCTCCCGGGTACGCCGTGAGCGGGCTTTCGCCTTGGCGCAGGTCGTTCCAGTCGCCCGTGCGCACGTAGTACGGGCAGTAGTAGTTGAGCCCGAGGAAGTCGAGCGGCGCGGAGATCCGATCCATGTCGCCGGGTTCGATCAGTTCCTCGGGCGGGAGAAGCTCGGCGCGGACGGCATCGGGGTATGAGCCGTGCAGCACGGGCTCCAGGAAGATGCGATTCTGCTCCGCGTCGAGGGCCGCTGCGGCGGGTGCCGCGTCCTCGTCCACGGCGCGGACTGGGTGTAGATCGATCGTGATGCCGACGGGGATGTGTCCGGACAGCTCGTCGCGGATCGCCTCGACGGCCAGCCCGTGGGCGAGCAGGAGGTGATGCGTCGCCGCCGCCGCGAGCGACAGGTCGTTCTTGCCCGGGGCGTGCGTTCCTACGCGGTAACCCTGGTGGGCCGCCTGCTGTGGCTCGTTGAGCGTGATCCACATGCCGACCTCAGCGCCGAGGGCGCGGGCGAGTGTCCCCGCGTACTCAGCGAACCGATAGGCGGTATCGCGTTTGGCCCAGCCCCCCTCGTCTTCGAGCGCCTGCGGCAGATCCCAGTGGTACGCGGTGAGAACGGGAACGATGCTCCGGCCACGCAGCCCGTCGACCAATGCCCGGTAGTAATCAAGTCCGGGCTGATTGAACGGTCCGCGTCCAGCGGGCTGGACCCGAGACCACGCCACCGAGAACCGGTAGGCGCCGACGCCGAGTGCGGTCAACAGCCCCAGGTCCTCCTCCATGCGGTGATACGAGTCGCTGGCGATGTCGCCTGTGTCGCCGTGGTGCACCTTGCCCGGCGTGTGGCTGAAGGTGTCCCAGATCGAGCGGCCGCGGCCGTCTTCGTGGACCGCCCCTTCGACTTGATAGGCCGAGGTCGAGGCGCCCCAGAGAAAGCCGGGTGGAAAGGGGCGCGCGCCGTGCGCACCGTCGAGTGACGTCCCAGTCATGAAGTTCTCCTAATCGGTGTGGTTCTGAAGATTCCGCGAGCACGGCGCCCGCTCCCCGCGTGAGAGGACACGGGAAGCGGGCGTCTTTGGGGTGGAGGAGCGACCTAGCTGATGGGCCGCAACCGCAGGATCACGACCTCGTTGGTCGGCGTGTTCGGGCTACCCGACTCATACGGGTTGCTCGCCGACGGCCAACCGGTGAACTTGCTCGTGTTGTACTCGTCGAACACCACGCCGTACACCGTCGGGATGATCGGCAGGTTCTGGGCCACGTACTGCTCGATCGGAGCCAGATCCGCCTGCTGCGTCGCCACCGTGTTGTCGGCGGCGAGCTTGTTGAGGGCCGCGTCGACGGTCGGATCCTTCAGCCGCTCGTAGTCGCCCGCCGCATTGCTCGTGGCCTGGGCGCTGTTCAGCCAGTCGTTGTACAGCTGGTACGGCGAGACGCTCGTCTGCGACCAGTGCGCCGTGAGCTGGTAGTTCCCGGTCGCGATGTCCGACGACCAAGCGGTCACCGACTGGCCCACGAACGTGGCGTTGATGCCGGCCTTGCGTAGCCAGCCCGCGATCATCTGGTCACCGGTCGCGTAGTCGGCGAACGACGACGGGTTTGTGATGTCGAGCGACAGCTCCTGACCGGACTTGGTGCGGAAGAAACCGTCGGATCCCATCACGTAGCCGGCCTGCTCGAGCACCTGCTTGGCTGCCGCGGGATCTGCGTGTGCCGACAGCGTCTGGTTCGCCACAGTTGGCGACAGGAATTGCTGGAAGATCGGCAGCGTCAGACCACTCGCGTTGGAAACCGGCGGCTCGAGTCCGCCTTCCGCCTGCTGGCTGATTGCGGTCCGGTCGATTGCCAGGCTGATCGCCTTGCGCACGGCAAGCTGGTTGGTGGGGAACTTGGTCAGGTTAGGTTCGAGGCTGTTCGTCTGTACCGGCGGGAACCACACCTGGTGGCTGGAGTGACCTGACTCAAACACCTGCTGCACGCCGGGGATGAAGTTGCCCGCCCAGTGCAGCTGGTTGGTCTGGAGGGCCGCCAGCGCGGTGTTGGCCGACGCGTAGGTCGGGAACTGCACCTCCGACACGGCGGGCTTACCGCCCCAGTACATCGCATTGGCCTTCAGCGTGATCCCCTGCGGGCTGAACTGCGAGACGGTGTACGGACCAGTCCCAATTGGGTTCGGGTCCGTGTACTTGCCCGGGTCGCCGACCTTGCTCCAGATCGATTCCGGAACGATGTAAGTCTGGCCGGCGATGTTCTGGAGGTTGGCGTACTGAGGCGTGGCGAAGTTGATCGTCACCTGGTTGCCGCTCGAGCTCGCGCTCCCGACCGAGAGCCCCGTGTTGTTGACGTCGGGGTACTGCTTGATCATGTTGAAGGTGAAGGCGACGTCGGCCGCGGTCATCGGCGTGCCATTCGACCACTTCACGCCCGGGCGGATCGTGAACGTGATCGACTTCCCGCCGTTCGACCATGTGTATCCGGTGGCCAGCCAGTCGTAGTACTGGCCGGGCTTGATCGCGTTGGCTTGGAGCAGCGGCTCGTACATCAGCGATGTCGCCCCGAGCAGGGTCGCCGCGGACGACTGGATGTACGGGTTGAAGTTCTGAGTGATCGCGTTCTGCTGGCTTGACTCCACGGTCAGCACCGAGGAGCCGCTCGAGCTGCCCGAACTGCTGGCGCCGCCCGAGGAGGAACTCGAGGTGCCGCCGCAGCCGGCGATCACCGCGGCGGCGCCGAGCGCCACGCCCGCCGCGAGCCACCGTTGTTGGTTGATCCATCGTTTCATCGAGGAGTACACCTTCTCTCTGATAAAAGAGTCGTGTCGCGTATGTAGACATTCACGCCCCTGGTTCAGGCCAGGGTCGTGTCGCGTATGTAGACGGTCACGTGCCCCCGGGTGAGGCCGGGGGTGCGGGCTTTAAGGGCCGTGCGGTCCGTTGAAGCCCGGGTTCGCCGGCGTCCGCGCTCTGAAGCGCAGCTCCGGCGATGGGACTATCACCTCATTGCACGGTCCTCCCTTCGCGGCGAAATCCGGCCCCATCGGGGCTCGAGCGGTCGTCGCTTTCGGGGCCGGATTCGCGAGATCCGGCCGCATTCGGGCTCGAGGGGTCATCGCTTTGGAGGCCGGATTCCGGTCGGCCAAAGGCGTCGGGGTCGGGCGCCGAGGCGATCAGCAGCCGCGTGTAGTCGTGGCTCGGCGACTGCGTCACCTGCTCGGCGGGGCCGCGCTCGACGATCTCGCCCCGGTACATCACGAGGATCTCGTCCGCGAAGTAGCGCGCGGAGGCGATGTCGTGGGTGATGTACAGGACCGCCAGGTTGAGGTTCCGGCGCAGCTGATCGATCAGGTCGAGCATCTCGAGGCGGATCGAAACGTCGAGCATCGAGACCGGCTCGTCGGCGAGCAGCACGCGCGGCGCCGCCGCCAGCGCCCGGGCGATCGCGACGCGCTGGCGCTGCCCGCCCGACAGCTCGTGCGGGTACGCGTCGCGGAACTGGTCGGCCGGGCTCAGACGCACTTGGGTCAGGAGCTTGTCGAGCGCGTCGGTGGTCGAGCCCAGGCCGCTGCGGTCTTGGTGGAGACGGAGCGCACGCGTGATGTGGTAATTCACCGTGTGGAGCGGGTTGAGCGACGCGAACGGGTCCTGGAAGACCATCTGCACCGCTCCCTTGTAGGCCCGGAACCCGCGCTTGCTCGCGGGGTCGATGGGCTTTCCGTCGAGCAGGGTCTGGCCGCCCGAGCGCCGCTCCTGGCCGGCGAGCAGCCGCGCCACCGTGGTCTTGCCCGAGCCGCTCTCGCCGACCAGGGCCGTGATCGTGCCCTGGCAGAGCCGGAGCGAGACGCCGCGGACGGCGTCGACGGTGGTCTTGCGGCCAAGCTTGTACGTCTTCGCCAGCTCCACAGCCTCGAGCACCACGGGTCCGGCCGCCGGGCTTGCGATGTCCGACGGAGCCGGAACGGCCGCCTTGACGTGTGCGGTGTTCACGATCGGGCACGCGGTGAGGTGATCCGGCTCGACCAGGTTCAGCGCCATGTCGACGGTGGCGCACGCGTCGGTGGCGAAGGCACAGCGCGGAATGAACGGGCAGCCGGTTAGCGCGCCCCGGAGGTCGGGAGGCGAGCCGGGGATCCCGGAAAGCTTCAGGCGGGGCCCGTGGAGCTTCGGGAACGAGGTCAGCAGGCCCTTGGTGTAAGGATGGGCCGCGTGTCTGTGGATCTGGTCGCGGGTCCCCGACTCGACGACCCGGCCGGCGTACATGATCATCACGCGGTCGGCGATCTCGAGCAGTAGCGACAGATCGTGGGTGATGAACAGGATCGAGAAGCCGAGCCGGTCCTTCAGATCGAAGATCTCGGACAGGATCTCCCGCTGGACGACCACGTCGAGCGCCGTGGTCGGCTCGTCCATGATCACGACCTCGGGCTCGGCCGCGAGCGCCATCGCGATCATCACGCGCTGGCGCATCCCGCCCGAGAGCTCATGCGGATAGCTCTTTAACCTTACGCGTGGGATCCCGACCATCTCAATCAGGTCGACGATCCTCGCCTGGCGCTGGTCCTCGGAGAGCGGCAGGTGCGCCCCGACCGCGTCGAGCAACTGATCGCTGACGCGGAGCACCGGGTTCAGCGAGTTCATCGCGCTCTGGAACACGATCGCGATCTCGCGCCAGCGGAGCTTGCGAAGCTGCGCGCCGGTCGCTTTGAGGACGTCAACCCCCTCGGGGTCGACGCGGCGTCCGTGGTAGGTGACGCTGCCAGCGGTGATCACCGCCGGCGGGCGGAGCAGGCGGATCGACCCGTACGCGAGCGTCGACTTCCCGCAGCCACTCTCGCCGGCGAGGCCGACGATCTCGCCCGGGTGGAGCGCAAGCGACACGTCGCGGACGGCGCGCACGTCCCCGGCTGCCGATCGGTACGAGATCGACAGGTTTCGAATGTCGAGCACTGGCGTTTGGGTCGTCTCGAGGGCCGCCGCTTCGGGGCGGTGAGCGCCGGTCTCGCTCACTGCACTCACGCTAGCTCCCGCCGTTCGTCACGGACCACCGGCGTCGGGTCCGACGGCCGCCATGTGCGGCGCCCGACCCGCACGCTGCCCGCCGCGCGCAGCCGCGGGTTGCCGAGCTCGTCGAGCCCGAAGTTGAGCAGCACCAAGCTCATCCCCAGCAGCGCCACGCAGATCCCCGGCGGCGCGTACCACCACCAGGCGTTCAGCTGCACGGCGTTGCCGTTCTGCGCCCAGTAGAGCATGGTCCCGAAGCTCCACTTCGACAGGTCCGCGACGCCGAGGAACGCGAGCGCCACCGACGTCAAGATCGCGTACAGAAAGGTTCCGACGAAACTTGCCGCGATCAGACCGATCTCGTTCGGGAAGATCTCGAACGAGATGATCCGCCAACTGCTCTCACCGGACTCGCGCGCGGCGGCGACGTAGTCGCGGTTGCGCAGCGACAGCGTCTGGGCGCGGATCACGCGCGCGCCCCACGGCCACCCGAGCGCGCTCAGCACGATCGCCGTCGGCAGCTCGCCGGAGTGGGGGAGGTAGCCGAGGATCACGACCAGCAGCGGCAGCGCCGGCAGGACGAGGAACACGTTGGCGAGCAGCGACAGCCCCTCGTCGGACACGCCGCCGAGGAAGCCCGCCGACATCCCGATCACGACTGACAGGATCGTCGCGATCAGCCCGGTGAGGAGCCCGAGCACGACCGTCGAGCGCGTGCCGACGAGCAGCTGGGAGAGCACGTCCTGGCCGGTCGCGGTCGTGCCGAGCAGGTGGGTGGTGGTAGGGCCGAGGGGGAGCGCCTGACCCGGGGTGGTTGCGGTCGGGTCAAACGGCGCGATCGCCGGGCCGATGACCGCGATCAGCACGAACACGGCGAGGATCACCGCGCCGACCTTGGCCTTTCCGGGCAGGCGCCGGAGCCATCCCCGCTTACGCGCGATCACGGCCGGCGGGAGCTGCTCGGTGCCGTCGGGGAGCGGATCGATCCCGGCAGCGATGGCGGACATCAGAATGCGCTCCTCGTCCGCGTCCGCGGGTCGGCGAAGTAGTAGACGACGTCGGCGAGCATGCACGCCAGCAACACCGAGAACGAGATCACCAGGAAGATCCCCTGGAGCAGCGGGAAGTCGTCGGAGGTGACCGCGTTGTAGAGGGTCAGCCCGATCCCCGGATAGGAGAACACGATCTCCATCACGAGCGCGCCGGCGACGACGAAACCGATCGACAGCGCGAACCCGGCGATGTTGGGCAGGATCGCGTTGCGCGCCGCGTAACTGAACATCACCCGTCGCGGCGACAGCCCCTTGGCCTGTGCGACCAGCACGTAGTCCTCGGCGACCGTCGTGATCATTACGTTGCGCATCTGCAACATCCACCCGGCCATCGAGGTCACGATGATCGTCAGCGCCGGGAGGATCGAGTGGTAGATCGCGCTCGAGATGAACGACCAGTCCCAGCCGGGGGCGAGGCCGAGGCTGTAGCCCTGGCCGAACGGGAACAGGCCCCAGCTCACCGCGAACAGCTCGATCACGATCAGCGCCAGGAAGAAGTAGGGCGTCGCCTGCAGGAACGTGAACGCCGGCAGGGTGCGGTCGAGCCAGCCGCCGCGCCGCCAGCCGGCGAAGATGCCGAGCAGCGTGCCGACGGCGAAGCTGATGACGGTCGCGGTGCCGACGAGGATCAGCGTCCACGGCAGTGTCTGCGCGATCACGGTCGTGACCTTGGCCGGGTAGAGGTTGACCGACGTCCCGAGGTTCCCGTGCGCCAGGTCCCCGAGGTAGGTGAAGTACTGGCTGATCAGGCTCCCGTGCGTGTGCGTGCCGAACTCCGCCTCGAGTGCCTTGAGTGAGTTCGCGTCGAGCGTCGGGTACTTGGCGAGCAGCGTGTCGACCGCGTTGCCCGGCATCACCCGCGGGATCGCGAAGTTGACGGTGATCGCCACCCACGCCGCGACGGCATAGAACGCCAACCGCCGGGTGATGAACGCCATCGTCGTTTCTCCTCTCCATGCCGCGCCGGGTGGGCGGGCGTCATGAAAACGGTACCGGAACCGTTTCGTACGTGTCAAGCCTTCATTTATTTATATTTCTGCGACTCAGCGTGGGCGGTGGTGATTTCCATTGCTTGTAACGTTTCAGAAATTGTGATTCAATACGCCGTATGAGTTCCACAGATCGCTTAGAAAACGGCCGCAGCAACCGGCTCACGATCCGGCAGGTGGCGGATCTCGCCGGCGTCTCGACCGCGACCGTGTCGCGAGTGATCAATGGCCGCGCGGAGGTGTCCGATCGCGCAAGGGACGCGGTTCTGCGGGTCGTCCGCGAGCACGGCTACAGCACCAACCGAACGGCGCGGGGGCTGTCGGCCGGGCGGACTGGTCTGGTCGGCGTGACCACCCCGGTCGTCCACCACTCCTACTTCGCGGTGATCCTCGACGGCGCCGGCGAAGCGCTGTATGAGCAGGACATGCGCATGGTCCTGTGCCCGACCCACCACGAGCACGACCGCGAGGTGTCGCTGCTCGAGCGGTTGATGCAGGGAACGACGGACGGCGCGCTTCTGATTCTCCCCGAGGAGTCGCCCGACGAGCTCGCGGCGCTCCACGACCATGGCTACCGGTTCGTGATCGCCGACCCCTTGCGGCCTATTGACGAACGCGTCCCCACGGTTTCGGCCGCCCATTCGTCGGGGGCAAGCGAGGCGGTCGAGCACCTGCTGTCGCTCGGGCACCGGCGGATCGCGGCGATCACGGGACCGCGAGGGTGGATCGCCACCGAGGAGCGTCTACGCGGCTACAACGGGGCGCTCGCCGCCGCTGGCGTCATGCCCGACCCCGGGCTCGTGGTCGAGTCCGACTTCCACGCCGAGGGCGGCGCCGAGGCGGCGCTGTCGCTGCTCGACCGTCCCGATCCGCCGACGGCGGTGTTCGCGTTCAACGACATGCTCGCGATCGGCGTCATGCAGGCTGCGCGCCTGCGCGGCGTTCGCATACCCGAGGAACTGTCGGTGGTCGGCTTCGACGACACGTTCGAGGCCTCGATCGTCACGCCGCCGCTGACCACGGTTCGCCAGCCGCTCGCCGAGATGGGACGGATGGCGGTAAACCTGCTCGTGCGCCAGCTCCAGAACCAGCGGATCGAGGCGCTGCACGTCCAGCTCGAGACGAAGCTGGTCGTGCGGGAGTCGACGGCGCCGGCGCCTCGTTAGCCCTGGCCGGCGAGCCGTTCTCGTCGCAACGGTGTGTCTATGTTGGTGAGCGATCTTGACGAAAGGAACGAGATGACAACGCTCGCCACCGCACCCCTTGACGCACTGCTCGACCGGCTGTTCAGCGAGGCGGAAGCGCCTCCGTCACCGGAGTTCCGCGCCGCCATGAACCAGACCTCGCCCGAGGAACGCGACTCGCTGCCCGACTATCTCCGGTTCTACAGCCTCGCGAAGAGCGCCTACCTGGCGGTCTCCCGCGACACGGCCCAACTGCTCTACATGCTTGTGCGCTCCACGGGGGCGCGCTCGATCGTCGAGTTCGGGACCTCGTTCGGGATATCCACGCTTCATCTCGCGGCCGGTCTGCGCGACAACGGCGGCGGGCGCGTGATCACCACCGAGTTCGAGCCGTCGAAGATAGAGCGCGCGCGTGAGAACTTCGTCGCCGGCGGTCTCGATGATCTGATCGAAATCCGCGAGGGCGACGCGCTCGAGACGCTCGCGCACGACGTGCCAGAGCAGATCGACATCGTGCTGCTCGACGGCGCCAAGAGCCTCTACCTGCCAGTGCTGAAGCTGCTCGAGGAGCATCTGAGGCCGGGCGCCCTGATCGTCGCCGACAACAGCGACAAGAGCCCGGACTACCTCGCGCTCGTCCGGTCCGCCCGGGACGGGTACATCTCGGTGCCGTTCGCCGACGATGTAGAGCTCTCGATCCGCACCAACTGACTTCCGGCGAACCGGGGGCGCGAGCTGTTCTGGAACTAGTTCCAGAATGGAATCATTCTGAATCTAGAGTATGGTGCGGGTCGATGACCGAGGCTCGCATCGACGCCGCGGCCGTGCTCCGCGCCGCCGGACTCCGGATCACGGCGTCGCGACTCGCGGTGCTGTCCGCGGTGGTGAATGGCAAGCACGTGACCGCTGAGGAGGTTGCGGTGAGCGCGCGCGACCGCGTGGGGTCGATCTCGACCCAGGCGGTCTACGACGTTCTGGGCGCGCTGACCCGAGCGGGCTTGGTGCGAAGGATCGAGCCCGCGGGCAGCCCCGCCCGGTACGAGACGCGCGTGGCCGACAACCACCACCACCTCGTTTGCCGATCGTGTGGGGCGATCGTCGACGTGGACTGCGTGATCGGAGAGCCGCCGTGCGTGTTGCCATCGGACGCGAGTGGGTACGTGGTAGACGAGGCCGAGGTCACCTTCTGGGGCATTTGCCCCGCATGTCAGACAACGTCCAAACCGAACGACCAGGAGAGCGGTTGATGACCGACAAGCCAGCCAAGACCACGACAGACGGCGGAGCTCCCGTCGCGAGCGACGAATTCTCGCTGACCGTCGGCCCGGATGGCCCGATCCTGCTTCAGGACCAGTACCTGATCGAGCAGATGGCGAACTTCAACCGCGAGCGCATTCCCGAGCGTCAGCCGCACGCCAAGGGCTCGGGCGCGTTCGGCGAATTCGAGACGACCGAGGACGTGAGCGCCTACACCCGGGCCGCTCTGTTCCAGCCCGGGGTCAAGACCGAAATGCTCGCCCGTTTCTCCACGGTCGCCGGCGAGAGCGGTAGCCCCGACACCTGGCGCGACCCCCGTGGCTTCGCGCTGAAGTTCTATACGACCGAGGGCAACTACGACATGGTCGGCAACAACACGCCGATCTTCTTCGTCCGCGATCCGATGAAGTTCCAGCACTTCATCCGCAGCCAGAAGCGGCGCGCCGACAACGGCCTGCGCGACCACGACATGCAGTGGGACTTCTGGACGCTCTCGCCGGAGTCTGCCCACATGGTGACGTGGCTGATGGGCGATCGCGGTATCCCCAAGACCTACCGTCACATGAACGGATACTCGAGCCACACTTACATGTGGGTCAACGCCGGTGGCGACAAGTTCTGGGTCAAGTACCACTTCAAGACCGATCAAGGGGTCGAGTGCCTCACCCAGGACGAGGCCGACCGGATCGCCGGCGAGAAGCCCGATTACCACCGACAGGATCTGTTCGAGGCGATTCGCGACGGCGACTTCCCGAGTTGGACGCTGTACATGCAGATCATGCCGTTCGAGGAGGGCAAGACCTACCGGTTCAACCCGTTCGATCTGACCAAGGTGTGGCCGCACGGCGACTACCCGCTGATCAAGGTCGGGACGATGACGCTCAACCGCAATCTCACGGACTTCCACACCGAGATGGAGCAGGCCGCGTTTGAGCCCAACAACCTCGTGCCCGGGATCGGGCTGAGCCCGGACAAGATGTTGCTCGCGCGCGGTTTCTCCTACGCCGACGCGCATCGCGCCCGGCTTGGGGTCAACTACAAGCAAATCCCGGTCAACACTCCGCACGTGCCCGTGCACAGCTACAGCAAGGACGGCGTCGGGCGCACGGTCAACGTCAGCGATCCCGTCTACGCCCCCAACTCCTACGGTGGTCCGAAGGCCGACCCGTCGGCGACCGACCACGCCGGTCTGTGGGCCAGCGACGGCGACATGATCCGGTCCGCCTACACGCTGCGGCCCGATGATGACGACTTCGGCCAGGCCCGCACTCAGGTGCGCGACGTGCTCGACGACGATGAACGCGACCGCCTCATCTCGAACATCGCGGGCCACCTCGCGGACGGCGTGTCCGACAAGGTGCTGGCGCGGGCAATCGAATACTGGAAGAACGTCGACGACGAGCTCGGCCGGCAGGTCGAGCAGGCCGTCGGCGCGACCGTCGGCGCCTAAGGGCCTAAGGTCGGTCTGAACGCGCGCCCGGACCGGATCGGGGCGCGCGCTCGGGTTGTGTCACAGGCTGGGCCGATTGCGGGTCATAGTTCTCGACACGTCACGCCACAACCCGGAGGGAGGACGACGATGGCGTCGACCGTCAGCAGCATCGAGATCGCGCGCCCGGCGGAGGAGGTCTTCGCCTATGTGACCGATCCGAGCACAATGCCCGAGTGGCAGGAGGGCGTCGTCAGCGGCCACATGGACGGGCCCACGACCCGTGTCGGCTCCAGGTGCACGACGATCAGGACGATCGGGGGCCGTCAGCGCGAGGTGAACACGACGATCACCGAATACGATCCGCCGCGCCGGTGGGCCGACCGCGGCATCGACGGTCCGGTCCGTGCGATCGTCGCGGTCACGGTCGAGCCGCTCGCCGATGGATCAACGTCGCGGCTCACGATCGAACTCGACTTCACGGGCCACGGGATCGGACGACTGCTGGTTCCGCTCGTCGTTCGTCGCCAGGCCTTCCGTCAGCTTCCAGGGAGCATGACTCGGCTCAAGCAACGGCTCGAGGCCAGACCCTAGATCGCCTCCCGATCCTCGCTAGCGACGACATCAGCCCAGTCCCGCAGCGGCGTCCAGACGTTCGAGCAACGCCTCAATTACCTTCAGCTGTCTGCGACAACCGAGAACGTCGTGATGTGACGTGACTTCGTCGGCGAGACTTTCCACCAAATCGCTGCGGTGGCCCCGCAGCCATGGGACGAATGAGTCGAGGGCGACGGTGATCACGCGGTGTTCGGGCGGATCGTCGTCCGTCCACCCCAGCTGGTCGAGCATCTGGACTAGATGCACGGCGCGAGCCAGCGCCTCGTGCGCAGCCCGCGCGTCCGAGCCGATGATCACGCCCTCGAAGTCCTCGAGTTGATAAGCCTCTGATCGGAGGCACGTCCTGAGCACGCGGCGCATGTCGCGGTCGACGGCGATCGAGATGACGCTCTCTGCGTGAACGGTGGCCATGCGGTCCCTTCTCCCCTCGTAGGAAAATATTCCGCCTGGCCCAGGGGGCGCGACCCCATTGGTTTCGTGCCCGACGTGCCGAAGCACCAGCACCTCGGCTCGGGCCCGGCGGCACGCCATCACGCTCCCACCCGAGTTGCACTGGCGATCATACGCCCCGCAGCAACCACTAACAGGAGCCGCGGGCCCGCGGATTCCTACACAGCTCCGACAAACCTCTTCCGATTCTCGAACTTGGCTCCCGGATGCTCTGCCGGTGCGGCAATCGGTGTACCTGTGTGGCCTGGCCCTGGTGGCGGCTGGAGTCGGGGTGTTGGCTTGACGAGGACGAGATCGCGGTCGAGACCGACGAGCAGAGCGTGAAGAGCGACGAGCTGGCCTTGGACGCGACGACGCTGCGTGCCCCGGCGAGCGGCACGATCGTGTCGCTCGAGGACCTGTTCCCGGGTGACTCGGTGCAGGCGGGGTCATCGTCCGGCGGCTCCTCATCGAGCAGCTCCTCCTCGAGTTCGGGTTCGGCGTCGAGCAGCTCCAGCAGCTCGAGCTTCGCCGAGATCGTCAACACGAGCACGCTGACGATGACGGTCGCGATCAGCGTGGGCGACATCGGCGAGGTCAGGGTCGGACAGCTGGCGACAGTGACGATGGACGCGCTGAGCGGAGTTGAGCTTGCCGCGCACGTCGCCGCGATCTCCGCCGATGCCACCGACAGCAGTGACGTCGTCTCCTACAACGTCACGCTCAACCTCGACCAGACCGATTCGCGGGTGCTCTCGGGGATGAGCGGATCGGCCGTGGTAATCGTGGCTCAGGCCTCCGGTGTAACCGTCCCGAATGCGGCGGTCACCGGCTCGGGCTCAGAGGGCACGGTGACGCTCGACCAGGATGGCACGCAGGTTCAGCGCCAGGTCGTGGTTGGGCTGCGTGGCACCACCCGCACAGAGATCACGAGCGGTCTGACAGCCGGCGACGAGCTCGTGATCACCGAGGCGCTGCCGTCATCGCGGTCGAGCGGTCCCACCACCAGCACCGGCTTGGGCGGCGCACTGTGATATCCCGACCTGCCAGGCGCCGCCGATGGCTGACGCCGACGAGCGTCGCCCTGCTCGCCATCGCGCTCGGCTTCGCCGGTTTCTATGCCGGCGTCCGCGAGGAGAAGACCCAGGCGACCGGGTCGGCGTCCGCGAGCTCGATCTCGCGGACC
Source organism: uncultured Solirubrobacterales bacterium (assembly GCA_963701945.1). Lineage (GTDB taxonomy): Bacteria > Actinomycetota > Thermoleophilia > Solirubrobacterales > Solirubrobacteraceae > Palsa-465. The sequence goes on from CAVPBV010000017.1 coordinate 294,702, forward strand.
GCGGCCGCGCGCTCGAACTCGAGCCGCACCTCGGCCGGCACGGGAGCGGCGCCGGCGCTCGGTGCGGCAGCCAGCGGTATTACAGCCGGCACCGTGACCCGCGTCGACGGCGACACCGTGTATGTCAAGGAGACCTCGGGCGCCACCGTGCAGGTCAAGCTGGTCTCGAGCACCGCGATCAAGAAAACGCAGGGCGTCAATAGCCGCTCGGTTCGCCCCGGCGATTCCGTCACGATCCAGGGCACTCAAGGCAGCGGCGGCACGATCACTTCGACCTCCGTCAGTGACTCTGGAAACAACAGCACCACTACGGCGAGCAGCAGCCAGGCTGCGGCGGCAACGAACTCAGGCTGACATCGCCGCCCTTCATAGTTCGCGATTCCATCAAGCAGCCACGGGAGGACCGACAATGCCGCTGGTAGAGATCGATCTGCTCGAAGGCCGCTCCGAGTCAGAGCTCGATGTGATCTCGGATGCGGTCCACGAGGCGATGGTCGCGGAGCTCGGCGTTCCGCAGCGTGACCGCTTTCAGATCATCACCGAACGCACCCCGGCGCGCCTGCGCTTCGACCCGAACTACCTCGACATCGACCGTGACAAGGGCTTCCTCTTGATCCGGATCACGCTCGCCGTGGGCCGGACGACCGATGCCAAGCAGGCGTTCTACCGCCGCCTCGCCGGGCTGCTGGCCGAGCGCACCGAAATGCGAACCGAGAACCTGGCGGTGACCATGATCGAGAACGAACGCGAGGACTGGTCCTTCGGGCGCGGGCAGGCGAGCTACGTCGAGCTTCCGCGCGAGCTCTGGCGATGAGGCCAGCAGAGACCGTTGCCGCTCACGATCGTTGCGGATGACGCAATCGCGGAGGGTCCGGACTAACACGCCCGGCGTTGTACCGGGTGGGTTTCCTGCGCCTCGATCGCGGGGCTCAGGCGCCACCGCGGGGCCTGAGCCGTCACCGGGGCTACGCGCCATGTATTTCGCAGCCAAGCTCCCCTAGCCCGGCCGCAGAGGCAACATAAGCAGCGAGGGGATGCTTATATTGCCTTTGCGGCGCGGGCGGCGGAGGTTTGCTGCGTTTTACAGGGGCGCTCTGGACGGTCGCTCAGGGTCGGTGGCGGAGGCGCGCCGCGGACGGCCGCTCAGGGTCGGGGCGGGGCGGCGTGCGAACATGTCCCGAGATGGAAGACGGCACGAGCACGACCCGTCTGAACCCCGACTGCGGCGAGCGCTTCCTCCCGCTGCGCCGGCAACTCGGCGTCACCTCGTTCGGGATGAACCAGATCGTGCTGGAGCCCGGGCAGCGGGGCCGGATCCATCGCCACGAGCGCCAGGAGGAGGTGTACCTGGTGCTCGAGGGGCGGCTGACGCTGATGATCGAGTCTGAACCGATCGAGCTTGGCGAGGGAGAGCTGATCAGGGTGGCACCGGAGGTCCGTCGCCAGCTCGTCAACTACGGCCCCGCACGCGTGGTGCTGGTCGCGGTCGGTGGCGGGAATGAGCATCAGGGGCGGGACGGCGAGGCATTCGCTTCATGGGAGGACGAGAGCCCCGTGTCCCCGCAGGAAATGCAGATGCCGCCCGACCTCGAGCCGGGCGAGCTCCGCTCGTAGTGGGATCCGCGTGCACCCGACGGCGGCCAGGGTCCAGGAACGGCTGCACGAGCACGGCCTGGACGTCGAAGTGCAGATGCTGCCGGACTCGGCGCGCACCGCCCCTGAGGCGGCGGTGGCGGTCGGGTGCGAGGTGGGGCAGATCGTCAAGTCGCTCGTGTTCATGCGTGACGGCGATCCGGTGATGGTGCTGTGCGCCGGCGACCGGCGTGTCGCCGCCGACCGCCTCGGGCTTCGGGCGGCGAGCGCGGACGAGGCGCGGGCCGCGACCGGGTTCTCGATCGGCGGGATCCCGCCGCTCGCCCACGACGCGCCGCTCGAGACGCTGATCGACGAGTCGCTGCGGCGGTTTGCCACGGTCTGGTGCGCGGCCGGGACGCCGCACGCGGTGTTCGAGGCGGACACCGCGGCGCTGATCGGCGTGATCCCCGGGGGCGCGGTCCTGGACGTCTCATAAATCCATTTCAATCGAGGAGGCTCGCAAAGATGGCCGAACTACCCGCACCGACCGAGGGGTTCGTGCTGACCCACTTCATCGTCTCGAACGACGTCGAGCGCTCGCGGCGGTTCTACGCCGACGTTCTAGGTGGCGAGGTCGTGATGGAGGGCGAGCCGACGATCGTCGCGCTCGCCAACGGCTGGGTCATCATCAACGTCGGCGGCGGCCCGACCGAGGACAAGCCGACGGTGACGCTCGAGCCACCGCAGGATCCGAACCGGACGTCGGCGTTCATGAACATCCGGGTGGCTGACATCGAGGCGCTGTACAACGAGTGGAGCGCTCGTGGCGCCGAGTTCCTCACGCCGCCGCAGCAGCGCGCCTCAGAGATCCGCTGCTACATCCGCGACCCCGACGGGCACCTGATCGAGGTCGGCCAGTCGACCGGACGCGGCTGACGCGGAACTGCACGCCGCTACGCAAGGAACCGCACGCGGCTAGGCGCGGAGCATCTCAGCGCATGCTCTCGACGAGCGCGGGCGTGATCTCCGAGAGCGTCCCGATGCGTGCGCCGGCGAGCGCGAGCGCGTCTTCGGCGGGCGGGTAGTACGGGTTCGGAAACGCGATCACCGCCATCCCGGCGGCCGCCGCGGACCGGATTCCGTTGCTCGAGTCCTCGACCGCCACGCAGCGGTCCGGCTCAACCTCGAGCCGGCGGGCGGCCTCGAGGTAAACGTCCGGCGCGGGCTTGCCGCGCTTCACCTCCTCGGAGGACACGGTGGCGGCGAAGTCGCCCGCGAGGCCGGCGGCGTCGAGGGCGAAGTTGATGATCTCGCGGTTTGCCGAGGACGCGAGCGCGAGCGGCCACCGGCGGTGAAGCGTGCGAACGACCTCGACGGCTCCCGGCAGGAGCGGCAGATGCTCGCGGTAGTGCTGCTCCATCCGGTCGACGACGGCGCGGTTGATCTCGTCTGTCGACATCGGAACGCCCAGCGTGTCGCGCATGTACGTCGACCATTCCGGCGAGCTCATCCCAAGCATCGCCGTGGGCGCGTCCTCGCGCCAGTGCCCGCCGGACTCACGGACGACCTCCTGCTTGGACTGGTTCCACAGCTGCTCGGAGTCGAGCAGCACTCCGTCCATGTCGAATATCACGGCCTGCGGCACGGAGGCGTTGTAGCAGGCGCTTGACATTTCGAGATCCGTCGAAGCGTTCTCGGGCAATCATGAACGCATGACCTCACGCCGATACCTCGTCGTCCTGTCCACCGCAATCCTGTGCTACGCGGCGCTCGGCACGGTGCTCGGGATCCTCCCGGACTACGTGCATTCGCTCGGTGGCGGGGCGATCCTCGTGGGCTTCGCGGTGGGCGCGCCCGCGCTCACGGGGGCGGCGTGCCGCCCGCTCGGAGGACGGGTCGCCGATCACCGTGGGCCGGCGCGGATCGTGATCGCCGGCGCGCTGGTGATGGCCGCGGGGACGATCCCGGCGTTCGTCGAGTCGCTCCCCGTCTTGATCCTGAGCCGGCTGGCCGTCGGCGCCGGCGAGGCGATGATGATGGCGGCGACCGTGCTGTGGCTGCTCCGGCTCGCGGGCCCCGAGCGGCGCGGGCGCGCGATGGGCCACATTGGGCTCGCCAACTACGCGGGCCTCACGATCGGGCCGCCGCTGTCGCAGGCGCTGTCCGGTGACGCCCACCCGTCGCGCGTGTGGATCACCGGGGCCGTTCTGCCGCTGCTCGCCGCGGCGCTCACGTCGGTGGTGGCGAGGACGCCGGATCGCGCGCTCGCCCCGGAGCTGAGCCACGACGGGACGCGCGACGCCGGCACGGAGACCGACCCGCCCGAGGCCGAGCGGTTCAGCACCCTGCGCGCGACGCTCCGCCCGGGTCTCGGGTTGATGCTGGTCAACTTCGGTTATGTCGCGGTGCTGTCGTTCGGCGCGGCCGCGGCGACCGAGCAGGGCACCGGAATCGCGTCGCTCGTGATCCCGGTGTTCGGGATCGGCGTGATCGCGAGCCGGACGATTCTGGCCGGCATTCCCGACCGGTTCGGCGCACCGCGCACGCTCGCGGTGGCGGTCACGATCGAGTCCGTCGGCCTGGCCGGGATGGCCGCGACGACGAGCACGCCGGTCGCGCTGGTCTCGCTCGTGGTGATGGCCGTGGGCCAGGGTCTCGCGGTCCCGTCGCTCGGGATGCTCGCGCTCCAATCGGTGCCGCCGAGCCGGCACGGGCGGACCGCCGGCGCGTTCTTCGCGTACTTCGACGCCGGCGTGGGTCTGGGTGGCCCGGCCGTCGGCCTCGCGGCGCACGCCGCGGACCCGACCGGCGGGCTGTTTGCGGCGGCGGGCGCCGTGCTCGCCACCGCCCCGGTCGCGCTGCTCGCGCACCCGCGCCGGCGCGGCGCTCGGCAGTTTGAGCCGAGCGCCGCGCGGGGATAGCGTTCAGCGTTCACACCGACCGCGACGGCGGCGTTGAGGAATGGCGCGCGAACTATGGATCAGAAACGGCGGCGGGCTGGTGAAGATCCGCAACCCGTGGGCGGTCGCGCTGCTCCCGTTTGTGACCTTCGGGATCTACCACCTCGTGTGGTGGTACCGAATCAATCGGGAACTGCGCGACTTTGGGTACGCCAACAATGCGGAGCTCGGGGACAGCCCGGCGCTGTCGACGCTGGCGCTGTTTCCCGGCGGCCTGATCATCGTGCCGGCGCTCGTGAGCTACTGGCGCGGTACCAGGCGAGTCCAGTTGGCCGCGCGCGTCAGCGTGACCACGCCGCCCAACGGGTGGATCGCGGTGCTCCTATTCATCTTCATCCCGCCCGCTTTCTCGGCCTATCTTCAGGTCTCCCTGAACAAGGTCTGGCGGTCAAGGTGGGCTACTTGAGCACCCCGCGCGCGGCAGCCGTCCAGGCTGTGGTCACGTCACGGATCCACTTGGCTTGCGTCGTCGCCAGTGACGAAACCCACTCGACGTCGCTCTTGCCGGGGCCGCGCTCGAGCGAGGCGGCGATCGCCTTCAGCGCCTTCTCGTAGGCCGTGAGCGTCGCCTCGCCGGCGGACTTGCTCTCATCGATGATGCGCTCGTTGAGCTTGCGCACGCGAGCGGCGACCGCGTCGAGGCGCGGGTCGACGGCGCCAGCGCTGCTCGTCCGTCCGTTGGTCGAGCGCGCGCTCGTGCCTGCGCTGGTCGACTTCTTCGTCGCTGTCGCGCGCGACGCGCGCGGCTTGCTCGCGCTCGACTTCGCGCTCGCGGTCTTGCGTGTCGTCCGCTTCGCGCCCGCGGATTTGCTGGCGCTCGCGCGCTTGGTTTGACTACGGCCTGACGTGCTCGCCGACTTCGAACCGCTGCTTCTGGCCTGGGGCACAGCTTCCTCCTTGGGTGATGTACGGGCGCACCTTACTTCCTGCATGCGTTACTGCCCAGCATTGGCGGGGAGCGTGCACTGGGGCGTCCGTGACTTTGATGCGCGTGTCCGCGCGAGAGAACTTGACCGCACCAAAGCTAGCGGTTCGCGCGCGCCAGCCGCGCCAGCCGGCGCGCTTGGCGCAGCGGCTCGGGCGTGCGATGAGCAAGCGCGCACGACAGCACCACCTCGACCGCGACGTCGAGCGTCGTCCGCCACCCGGCGTGCACCGCCACCGGACGCGCGCCCGCGCGCGTCCGCACCCAGGCGCCGACGCACGCGCCGTCGAGTGACAGCGGTGAACGTGCGCCGCGCTCGTCGGGAGGCCACGCGCCGTGCGCGAGCAGTGGCCGGTGGGTGACGCCGACGGTGGCGAGCCCGGTGACTGCGCCGAGTTGCAACGCGAGCCCGGCGCGGCGCGGATGGTCGGCGCCGGTGGCGTCGACGAGCAGCACGTCGGGCGCGACCGACAGCGCGCGCACCGCTGCCTCGAGACACGGACCCTCGCGCAGCGCAAGCAAGCCCGGGATGTACGGCGCCGCGGCCTCGCCGGTGACCGTCGCGTGCGCGAGCACCCGGCGGCGCCTGAGCACCGTGGCGGCGGCCCACGCGGGATCGCCGCGCGCGCCGGCCCCAGTCTGACCGCGCGGGAACACGACGACGCACGCGCCGATGGCGGGGGCGGGTTGGGGGGCGCGGGCGGACCAGGTTCCGGTGGCGCCGGGGCCGCTGCGCTCGGCGACCGTCGCGGCCAACGCGCGCTGCGCGTCGATCAGCTCATCCGCGGAGGTGGGCCACGACGTCACGCGATCGCGGCGACCGAGGCCGCGCCGAGCGTGCGCGGTGGCGCGGTCGTCGAGCGGACCACGAGCGACGGTTCGATCAGGCGCACCTCGTTGGGGCGCCGGTTGTCGATCCGGTCGAGCAGCAGTTCGAGCGCCAGGCGGCCCATCTCGGTTCGGGGCTGATGAACTGTCGTCAGCGACACGTGTGCCAGGTGGGCGATCGAGATGTTGTCGTAGCCGACGATCGACACGTCTCCAGGCACATCCACGCGCGCGCGGTCGAAGCCCCCGAGCAGACCGGCGGCGACCAGGTCGTTGGCCGCGAAGATCGCGGTCGGTAGTTCGGGCCGGCGCAGCAACTCCGTCGCCGCGTTCATGCCCGCCTCCTCGGTGAAGTCGCCGGGGATCACGAGTGCGTGCCGCTCGAGTCGCATCGCCCGCATGCCGCGGAGATAGGAGGAGCGCCGCTGCGGCCCGCCGGCGCCGCTGCCGCCGTCGACGTGGGCGATCCGCTCGTGTCCGAGCCCGGCGAGGTGATCGAGTACGAGTCCGGTTCCGTGTGCCTCGTTGATCAGCACGCTGTCAGCGTCGACGTTGCGCAGCGCGCGACCGACGATCACGGTCGGCGCCTCCGCCGCCGCGGCGGCGATGTCGCTGGCCGGCATCCGCGGGCTGACGAGGATCAGCCCGCTGACCCGATGCTCGAGTAGGGCCGCGAGCGCGGCGCGCTCGCGGCGGGAGGAACGGCCGCCGGCGCCGAGCAGCAACTGGTAACCGGCCTCCGAGGCGTAGTCCTCGACGCCGCCGGCGATCTCGGCGAAGAACGGGTTACGCAGGTCGTCGAGGATCACGCCAACGGTCTTGGTTCGCCGGCTGGCGAGACTGCGTGCCATCGCGTTGGGCCGGTAGCCGAGTTGTGCCGCGGCGTCGAGCACGCGCTGGCGACGCTCCTCGCTGACGTTGGGCCGCTCGCGCATGACGAGCGAGACGAGCGCGCGTGAGACGCCGGCCTCGCGGGCGACGTCCTCCATCGTCGGCGCGCGCCGGGAGACAGGGTGCAGCGCGGGGCGACGGGACTGCGGCATGGCGTGCGGACCTTACTTAGAGCGCGACACTATTTCAATCGCGTTAGCGCGCTCTACACAAATGCCCAGCGTGGGGACATTTCGGCCGAAGCGCCTTGACTTCTTCGAATGCCACGGGATATAGTCGCGGCCCGCTGTTAGAGCGCTCTAATCGCGTTTATTGGTTAGAGCGATCTAAGGCGGTTCGGAGCGAGAGGAACCGCAGAGAAAATGCAGCAGACGCACGAGCACGGCGCCGGTCCGGCGTCGACGCTCGATGACCGCTTGGCCGGCGCGCCCATCTCCTGGGGCGCCTGTGAGATCCCGGGATGGGGCGTGATGCCATCGCCCGACCGCGCGCTCGCCGAGATGGCCGAGCTCGGGCTGCGTGGAACGGAGCTCGGCCCAGTCGGCTTCTTCCCCGACGACCCCGAGGGCATCTCGGCACAGCTGGGGCGTTACGGGCTCGCGCTCGTCGGCGGGTTCGTCCCGCTCGTGGTGCACGAGCCCGAGCTCGACGGCGCGATCAGCGAGGCGCGCAGGTCGGCCGAGCTGATCGCGAAGGCGGGTGGCCGGATGTTCGTGATCGGCGTCGTTCAGGACATGGAGTGGAGCGCGCCGCAGGAGCTCGACGATCGCGGCTGGGCGCGAATGGCTCAGCATCTGAACGAGATCCAGACCCTTGCGGGGGAGTACGGGCTGACCGTGGCCGTGCATCCTCACGCCGGCACGCTGATCGAGACCGCCGAGCAGGTCGAGCGCGCGATGGAGGTCGTCGAGGTGGGGTGGTGCCTGGACACGGGTCACCTGACGATCGGTGGGGCCGATCCGGTGCAGTTCGCGCGCAGCCACGGTGACCGGGTCGTTCACGTGCATCTCAAAGATGTCGACGCGAAGGTCGCAGCTGACTTCAGGGCGGGCCGGCGTTCGCTACTGGACGCCACGCGACACGGTCTGTTCCTACCGCTGGGCAAGGGCGACGCACGGATCGCGGAGGTGATGGATGCCCTACGAGCGCACGGGTACGACGGGTGGCTCGTGCTCGAGCAAGACACCGCTATCACCGGGGATGAGCCGACGGTGGCAGGCGGGCCGATGCGCGACGCTCGCGAGAGCATCGCCTTCCTTCACGACACGGCTCGGACAACGGAGGAGATCGATCGATGAAACGACTGCCTCGAACTATCGGCATCGTCGTCGCCCTTGGTGCCGCGGCGCTGCTGGTGGCGGCGTGCGGTAGTAGCAGCTCGAACAGCAGCAAGAGTTCGGGTAGCGGCACGACGACCAGCGCCGTGAACATCGCGGCCAGCACCGGCGCGAAGAACTGCCCGTACAGGTTCGCGCTGATCACCCACGGTGACAACGGAAGCTTCTGGAGCGTCGTGTACAAGGGGGCGAAGGATGCAGCCGCCGATCTCGGGTGCACGCTCACCGAGACCTACGGGTCCCAGCAGCAGGGCCAGGCGGAGCCCGACGACAACGCCGAGAACGCGCAGATCCAGGATGCGATCAACGCGAAGGTGAGCGGGATGGCGGTGTCCGACCACGATCCTTCGCTGATGAACCCGACGCTCGCCAAGGCGGCGGCGGCCGGCATCCCGGTCGTGCTGCTGAACGCGGGCTGCGACGACGCGGATATCGCCGCCAGCAAGGCCCTCACTTGTGTCGGCCAGCCTGAGCAGCTAGCGGGCACGGCGGCGGGCACGTACTTCAAGCAGCTCGGCGCCACGAACGTCCTGTGCGTGATCCACCAGTCCGGTCAGAACCTGCTCGACCGGTGTAATGGCATCGCGCAGGGCCTCGGGGTGGGCGCGCAGTGCAAGACGGGAAGCGCGCCGTCCAGTGGCCCCGCCTGCACCGAGCTGACGCTGTCCACGCCGAACGCGGCGTCGAACCCGCAGCAGGCGATCGCGCAGGTCACCGCGTACCTCCAGACGCACACGGGGATCAACGCGGTGATGACGCTGAACAACGCGATCGGGACGGCGCTCGTCACGAGTAACCCACCGAGCAAGCCGAAGATCGCCACGTTCGATCTCAACTCGGGCGTCCAACAGGACCTCCAGAATGGCTCGATGGCATTCGCTATCGATCAGCAGCAGTACCTCCAGGGATACTTGCCGATCGTGTTCCTCGATCTCTACCTGCGGAAGAACGGACAGACCGTCGGCGGTGGCACGACCGTCGCCAGCGGGCCGCTGATCGTGACCAAGTCCAACGTCAGCAAGGTTGCAGCGGCGATCGCAGCCGGACAGGATTGACGGCGGAGAAGCGCTAGTCGTACACACAGCAAGGTCACCGGGCGGGAGTCTGAGCCCGCCCGGTGGCAAGAACCGGTAACCCAGGGACTATGAGCGCCACCTCACCGATAGCAACGCCGCCCGCGTCGGCGGACGACGAACGGCTGGTTCCGATCAGCCGGCTCACCCGAACGCTCAGGCGTCCCGAGCTCGGCTCGCTGCTCGCCGCCGTGTTCGTGTTCGTGTTGTTCGCGATCACCGACGTGAGCTCCAACCACCTGTGGCTGAAGCAGGCGGGCCTTGACGCATGGACCACTCAGGCGGCGTTCTTCGGGATCGTGTCGGTGCCCGTCGGGCTGCTGATGATCGGCGGGGAGTTCGACCTGTCGGCCGGGGTGATGACCGGCGTGACCGCGATCGTGATGGCGCTGCTCGTCGGCAAGTGGCACGTGAACACCTGGATCGCGATCCTGATCACGATCGCGTTCGCCATCGGGATCGGGCTGATCAACGGCTACATCGTCACGCTGACCAAGCTGCCGAGCTTCATCGTCACGCTCGCGACGTTCTTCGTGTTACGCGGAGCGAGCACCGGTGGTGTCCTGCTGCTCAACAGCGGGAGCACGCAGATCACGGTCACCCAGGCCCATCCGCCCGGGCTGAGCAGCGCTAAGTCGGTGTTCGGCTCCTCGTTCTTCTCGAGCGGCTCGCTTCCCAGCGGCTACTCGACGGCGATTCTGTGGTTCATCGGCGTGACGATCGTGTGCACCTGGCTACTCAGCCGGACCAAGTTCGGAAATTGGATCTTCGCCTCGGGCGGCGACCAGAACGCGGCGCGCAACACCGGCGTGCCCGTGGACCGGACCAAGGTGCTGCTGTTCGTGGGCACCGCGCTGGCCGCGGCCCTGGTCGGGATCATCTCGTTCACCCAGGCGTCCTCGGCGGTGTCCGAGCAGGGCGTGGGCTACGAGTTCTTCTACATAATCGCCGCCGTCGTCGGCGGGTGCCTGTTGACCGGCGGCTACGGCTCCGCGATTGGCGCAGCGCTCGGCGCGTGCATCATCGGCATGGCGTTCGAAGGGGTTATCTACGCCGGCTGGGACAGCTCCTGGGACTTCGCGTTCCTTGGAGTGATCCTGTTCCTCGCCGTGATCGTCAACACAATGATCTACCGGCGGGCTCTGAAGGCGCGGCGATGAGCGAAGGAGCGTCGAACATGAGTGGCAGCACCACGACGGCGACGCCCGCGCTCGAGGTGCGGTCGATCTCGAAGTACTTCGGGAGCGTCAACGCGCTCGAGGACATCAGCGTTTCGGTCTACCCCGGCCAGGTCACATGCGTACTCGGCGACAACGGCGCGGGCAAGTCGACGCTGATCAAGATCCTGTCCGGCGTCTACTCGCCGGACAAAGGAGAAGTCCTGTTCGAAGGCGAGCCTGTGAGCTTCGCCGGCCCGCGCGATGCTCGGGGACGCGGAATCGCCACGGTGTTCCAGGATCTCGCGACCGTGCCGCTGATGTCGGTGTGGCGCAACTTCTTCTTGGGCAACGAGCCTACGCGCGGCTGGGGCCCGCTTCAGCGGATGGATATCAAGACGGCCCAGAAGATCATGCGCCAGGAGATGTCCAAGATGGGCATCGACGTCCGCGACCCGGACCAGACCGTGGGAACGCTGTCGGGTGGCGAGCGCCAGGCGATGGCGATCGCGCGCGCGGTCTACTTCGGTGCGAAGGTCCTGATCCTCGACGAGCCGACCTCGGCGCTCGGGGTCCGCCAATCGGGGATCGTGCTCAAGTACGTTGTCCAGGCGCGCGAGATGGGACGCGCGGTGATCCTCATCACGCACAACCCGCACCACGCGTTCCCGGTCGGGGACCGGTTCGTGTTGCTCAAGCGGGGGCGGATGTTCGGCTCGTATGCAAAGTCGGAGACCTCGATCGCAGAGCTGACCTCGATGATGGCCGGCGGCGCTGAGCTCGAGGAGCTGAGCCACGAGCTCCAGCGTGCGAGCGACCCAGAGCTGAAGGAGGTCGCGAAGGAGCTGGCCGCGGACGCGCCCACCGAGACCCGGTCGCCCGCCTGATCCCGATGGCGAACGAGCTTGAGCTGCTGACCGTCGGACGGATCAGCATCGATCTGTACTGCGAGCAGATCGGCGCCGACTGGGACGCGGCGGAGAGCTTCAGCAAGGCGATCGGCGGGAGCCCGACGAACGTAGCGGTCGCCGCCGCCCGCCTTGGCCACCGGACCGCGGTGTTCACGAAGGTTGGCGAGGACCCGTTCGGCAACGTCGCGATCAACGAATTGCGCGAGTTCGGCGTCGACACGCGGTTTGTCGGGGTCGAGCCCGGCACCGTGACGCCGCTGGCGTTTGCCGTGCTCGATCCGCCGGAAGATCCGCAGCTGCTGTTCCGCCGTGACCCGCCGGTCCCCGACTTCCAGCTCCGGCCCGACGACGTCGACCCGGCGACCGTCGCCGATGTGCCGATCCTGTGGGTGACGGCGAGCGCGCTGTCGCAGGAGCCGAGCGCATCGACGGTGGCCTGGATGTTCGAGGCCCGCGAGCGGCGTCCTCACACCGTGCTCGATCTCGACTACCGACCGACGTTCTGGCGCTCACGCGAGGAGGCCTCGGCGCGGATCGGCGCCGCCGTCGAGCACGCGACGATCGCGGTCGGCAACCGCGAAGAGTGCGCCGTGGCGGTGGGCACGGATGACCCGCGCGAGGCCGCGGCCAGGTTGCGCGCACGGGGCGTGGAGCTCGCGATCGTGAAGCTCGGCGGCGACGGCGTGCTGCTCTCGAGCGAGCAGTCCGAGCGGCTGCTCGCGCCTCCTGCGGTCCAGGTGCTGTGCGGCCTGGGCGCCGGCGACGCGTTCGGGGGTGCGCTCGCCCACGGGCTGCTGGGCGGCTGGCCGCACGAGCGCACGATCGCGTTCGCGAACGCGGCCGGCGGAATCGTCGCCTCGCGGTTGTTGTGCTCGCAGGCGATGCCGTACGAACAGGAGGTGGTCGAGTTGCTCGAAGGGTCCTCGGCATGAGTACTGCAGCCACAACCGAAGCCGCCACGACCGCAGCCCCCAAGACCGCATCCGTGCGCGCGCCTCGTCGGCGGATCGGCGTCGGCGTGATCGGGTTCGGCTGGCTCGGCCAGGCGCACACGCGGTCGCTGCTCCGGATCCCGACGCTGTTCGAGGGGCGCCCGTTCGACACCGAGCTCGTCGCGTGCAGCGACGCGCTGGCGGCGCGCCTGGATCAGGCCGTCGAGTCATTCGGGTTCAAGCGGGCCTCCGCCGCTTGGGAGTCGGTGATCGAGGACCCGGAAGTCGAGGTCGTGTACATCGCCGCGCCGAACATGGTGCACGTGGAGCTTGTCGAGGCCGCCGCGCACGCGGGCAAGGCGGTGTTCTGCGAGAAGCCGGTCGGCGGCACGCCCGAGCAGGTGGCCCGGGCCGCCCTGGCCGCGCGCACCGCGGGCGTGACCAGCGGCGTCGGCTACAACTACCGCTGGGCGCCGCTCGTGCGCTACGCGCGCGAGCTGATCGCGAGCGGCGAGCTCGGCGAGATCACCAACTACCGGGGACGGTTCTTCTCGATGTACGGGGCCGACCCGCTCGGCGTCAACTCGTGGCGGTTCCAGCTCGACCTTGCCGGCTACGGCGTCACCAGCGACCTGATGAGCCACTCGGTCGACCTCGCGCACATGCTGCTCGGTCCGATCACGAAGGTGAGCGGCACGATCGAGACGTTCATCCGCGAGCGGCCCGCGCCCGGCGACGGCGCGAGCCACTACGGTCGGGGACGGCCGGAGGACCCGCGCACGCCGGTAACCAACGAGGACTACGCGGGGATGCTGTGCACGTTCGCGACGGGCGCCCGCGGGACGTTCGAGGTCAGCCGCACGCTGGTCGGACCCGAGAGCGAGAACGCGTTCGACGTGTATGGCACACGGGGGGCCGTCGGCTGGAACTTCGAGCGCCTGAACGAGTTGCGCGTGTACCGCGCCACCGAGGACCGCGGCTCGGGCTACACCACCGTGCTCGGCGGCGACCGGTTCGGGCACCACGGAATCTTCGTTCCCGGGGGCGGCAACGCGATCGGGTTCGAGGATCTGGTCACGATCGAGGATTACGAGTTCTGCGCGGCGGTGGCCGAGGGGCGACCGTTCGAGCCGAGCTTCGAGGACGCGCTCGCGTGGGCGCACGTGCAGGATGCGCTGCTGCGCTCGGTGGAGAGCGGGGGTTGGGAGGAGGTGCGTTCGTGACCGCTACCACCGTGGTCGCGCCGCTGCGCATCGGGATCATCGGCGTCGGGCGGATCGGGCGGATGCACGCGGAGCTGATCGCCCACCAGGTCCCCGGGGCGGCGCTCGGCGCGGTGTTCGACGCCTACGAGCCCGCGGCGCAGGGCGTCGCGGCCGCGCTCGGCGTGCCGGCGGTCGGAAGCGCGGAGGAGATCTTCGGCTCAGACTTCGACGCGGTCGCGATCTGTTCGAGCTCTGACACCCACGTGGACCTGCTGATCGCCGCGGCGGACGCGGGCAAGGCGGTGTTCTGCGAGAAGCCGGTGTCGCTCGATCTGGCCGAGGTCGACCGCGCGCTCGCGGCGATCGACGCGGCCGGCGTGCCGTTCCAGATCGGCTTCAACCGCCGGTTCGACCCGGCGCACGCCTCGGTCCGCGAGGCCGTCGCATCGGGCGCAGTGGGCGAGCCGCATCTGGTGCGGATCTCGAGCCGCGACCCCGAGCCGCCGCCGTTGGAGTACGTCAAGAGCTCGGGCGGCCTGTTCCTCGACATGATGATCCACGACTTCGACATGGCGAGGTTCGTGACCGGGAGCGAAGTCGTCGAGGTGTTCGCGCGGGGTGCTGTGCGCGTGGAGCCGTCGTTCGCCGAGGTGGGCGATATCGACACGGCGCTGGTGACGCTCGTGCACGAGGACGGGTGCCTGACCGCGATCGACAATTCGCGGCGGGCCGCCTACGGCTACGACCAGCGGGTGGAGGTGTTCGGCTCGAACGGGATGGCGGTCTCGCACAACCCACTCGCCCACACCGGGACGCTGATCACCGCAGCCGGGATGCAGGCGCCGCCGAACCCGCACTTCTTCCTCGAGCGCTATCTCCCGAGCTACGTGCGCGAGTGGCAGGCGTTCGTCGAGGCAGTCAAGACCGGAAGCACGCCGCCGGTGTCGACGATCGACGCGCGCGCTCCGCTCGTCATTGGACTGGCCGCGGGGCGATCACTGCGCGAGGGCCGTGCGGTGCGCGTCGAGGAGGTGCACGCGGCATGAGGATCTATCTGACCGGGGCCAGCGGCTTCGTCGGCTCGAACCTCGCGCACGTGTTCGCGCGCGAGCACGGCGCCGAGGTGGTGTCGCCGGGACACGAGCACGTCGACCTGACCGACGAGTTGGTCGTGCGCCGCTCGGTGCTCGTCACCCGACCGGACGCGATCGTGCACGCGGCGATCTGGAACGACCCCGCTGCGCTCCACACCGATCGCCGGCGCGCGTGGGACGCGTACGTGGGCGCCACCCGCAACGTGGTCGCCGCGGCCAACGCGGGCGACGCGCACGTGGTGTTGATATCCACCGACTGGGTGTTCGACGGCACGCAAGGACCCGCGCCCGAGACCGAGCCGCCCAACCCGATCAACACCTACGGCTTCCTCAAGGCCTGCTCGGAGCTGGTCGTCACGCAGTCCGCCGCCCGGGGCACGATCGCGCGGATCGCCGGTGTGCAGGGCATTCACCGGGCGCGCCCGCACACGCCCCGCGCCCAGGACGCCGGCTTCGGCTACCTGGTCCTGTCGCTCGTCGACGCGCTGCGCGCGGGCGAGCGGTTCGCCGTCTGGGACGGACCCGGGCTCAACCTGCTCGCGACGCCGACGCTGGCCACGGATGCCGCCGAGCTCGTGTGGCGGGCACTCACCCGTGAGGTCACCGGCACGCTGCATTGCTGCGGTGGCGAGCACGTCGACCGGGTGGGGCTCGCGCGGCGCGCGACCCGAGTGTTCGAGCTCGACTTCAGACCTGCTCGACGTCGCGCCTCCGCCGGCCGACGTCATCTCCGGCGGACGGATACCACGCGACACCCGCCTCGACGCGACCGCCACGGCGCGCTCGCTCGACGTCGAGTTGCCCGATCTGGACGCGATGCTGCGAAGGCTCCGCGCCCAGGTCGAGTCATCATGGAGCCTGGCATGAGTCGTCTCACGGTTGCCCAGGCGCTGGTCCGGTTCCTCTCGGTCCAGGAGACCGAGCGGGACGGCGAGCGCTCGCGGTTCTTTGCCGGCTGCTACGGGATCTTCGGCCACGGCAACGTCGCCGGCATCGGGCAGGCGCTGCATCAGTACCGCGAGTTGCTCCCCTACCACCCGGCGCGCAACGAGCAGGCGATGGTCCACATCGCCGCCGGATACGCCCGTCAAAAGAATCGGCTCGGGACGTTCGCGTGTACGACCTCGGTCGGCCCCGGGGCGACGAACATGGTGACCGGCGCCGCGCTCGCGACGATCAACCGCCTGCCGGTGCTGCTCCTGCCGAGCGACACGTTCGCAACGCGGACACCCCACCCGGTGCTGCAAATGCTCGAGGTGGCGCACGACGCCACGGTCAGCGTGAACGACTGCTTCCGACCCGTGTCGCGGTTCTATGAGCGGGTCGAGCGCCCTGAGCAGCTGATCCCGGCCGCGCTCGAGGCGATGCGGGTGCTGACCGATCCGGCCGAGACGGGGGCGGTGACGCTTGCGCTGCCCGAGGACGTGCAGGCCGAGGCGTTCGAGGTCCCCGACGAGTTCCTCGAGCCGCGGACCTGGACGATTTACCGCCAGCCGCCCGCGCCCGAGGCGCTCGCGCGCGCGGCGGAGCTGATCCGGGGTGCGCGAAGGCCGCTGATCGTCGCCGGCGGCGGCGTCATCTACAGCGAGGCGCTCGCGGCGCTGCGGGCGCTCGTCGACGCCAGCGGGATCCCCGTGTGCGAGACGCAGGCGGGCCGCGGCGCGCTCGTCTCAGAGCATCCGCTCAGCCTCGGCGCGGTCGGCGCCACCGGGACGAGCGCCGCCAACCGTCTGGCGCGCGACGCGGATCTCGTGATCGGGATCGGCACGCGCTGGAGCGACTTCACGACCGCATCGAAGTCGGCGTTTCAGGATCCCGGTGTCCGCTTCGTCAACGTCAACGTCGCCGCGTTCGACGCTGGAAAGCAGTCCGGGCTGCCGGTCGTGGGCGACGCGCGGGTCGCGCTCGAGCAGCTGCTCTCAGCGCTCGAGGGCTGGCGGGCCGACGCCGAGTGGGAGCGCCGCGCGCGGGCGGAGGCGGCTGCGTGGGGTGACGAGCTTGCGCGCTTGGTATCGCTCGATGGCGACCACGCCCGCTTACCGACCCAGGCACAAATCATCAAAGAAATCAACGATGCCGCCGGCGAGACCGGTGTGGTCGTGTGCGCGGCGGGCTCCGCGCCGGGCGACCTGCACAAGCTGTGGGTGGCGCGCGACCCGGCCGGCAAGGGCTACCACGTCGAGTACGGCTACTCGTGCATGGGCTACGAGATCCCGGGCGGGATCGGCGTGAAGCTCGCCGCCCCCGAGCGCGAGGTGTACGTGCTCGTCGGCGACGGGTCGTACCTGATGCTGCCGGGCGAGCTGGTCACGGCGGTGGCGCAGCGAGTCCCGATCGTGATCGCGCTCGTCGACAACCACGGCTACGCGTCGATCGGGGCGCTGTCGCGATCGGTCGGCTCGTCCGGGTTCGGGACGCTCTACCGCTTTTCCGAGAACGAGTCGGTGCCGGTCGACCCGGCGTCGACCGAGGCGTTCCCGATCGACCTCGCCGCAAATGCCGAGAGCCTCGGCGCGCGCGTGATTCGGTGCGCAACGATCCCCGAGCTGCGCGACGCGCTTGCCGGGGCGCGCGGCGCGGACGGCCCCGTGGTCGTGTACATCGAGGCCGACCGCTACGCGGGCGTGCCGGGCTACGAGACGTGGTGGGACGTGCCGGTCGCCGAGGTCTCAGAGGAGAACACCGTGCGTTCGGCGCGCGCGGAATACGAGCGGGCCCGCGCGAGCCAGCGCCAGTATCTAGGCTGAGCGCATGACTGAGCTCCTGATCTCCGGCGCGTCGGCCCCTGGGCCCGACGGCGCGATCCTGTCGGTAGTCCCCGAGTCGGTCGGGTTCGATTACGTTGGCTTCGAGGTGTTGACGCTCGAAGGCGGCGGCACCGCCGAGCGCGGGTGCGGCATCCGCGAGCTGTGCGTGGTCGTGATCTCCGGCGTCGTGCACGTCGCCTCCGAGCACGGCGAGTGGTACGACCTGGGCGGCCGCGCCGACCCCTGGGCCGGCCTGCCCGACGCCGCCTACCTGCCGCCGGAGTCGCACGTCGGACTCCGCGCCGGCGAGGACGGGGCCGAGGTCGCCCTGTGCTGGGCGCCGGCTCTGAGAGGCGCGAAGCCGCGCGTGCTCTCCGGCGAGCGGATCGAGGTCGAGACCCGCGGACACGGCGCCAGCGAGCGGTTCATCCGTCCGATCCTGATGGAGAACGAAGGGGCGGGGTCGCTGCTCGTGGTCGAGGTGCTGACCCCGGCCGGCCACTGGTCGAGCTACCCGCCGCACAAGCACGACCATGACGATCCTCCGCGGCAGTCGCTGCTGGAGGAGGTGTACTACCACCGCATCAAGCCGCAGCGAGGGTTCGGCCTGATGCGCGTGTATGACTTCGAAACCGAGCTCGACGAGGCGCTGACGTTCCGCGACCGCGACTGCGTGCTCGTGCCGCGCGGCTACCACACCGTGTCGGCACCGCCGGGCTATGACTTGTATTACCTGAACGTGATGGCCGGCCCGCAGCGTCTGTGGGCCGTCGTCAACGACCCCGACCACGAATGGACGCTTGATGGCAGTAACAGCAACCCGCCTTCTTGACAATTACATCGACGGCGAGTTCGCACCGGCGCAGGCCGCGACCGGCGAGCTCGACGTTGTGAACCCCGCGAATGGGGAGGTGCTCGCGCGCGTGCCCCTGTCGGGTTCTGGCGATCTGGATGACGCGGTCCGGGCGGCGCGCGAGGCGCTGCCCGAGTGGCGCTCGGTGGCGACGATCGCGCGGGCGCGCAAGCTGTTCGAGTTGCGCGAGCGGCTCGTGGCGCGCCAGGAGGATCTGGCCCGGTCGGTCACGACGGAGATGGGCAAGACGATCGCGGACGCTCGCGCCGAGGTGGCGCGGATGATCGAGATGGTCGAGGCCGCGTGCGCGATCCCGACGACGATGCAGGGCCGGATCCTCGAGGACGTCTCGCGGAACATCGACGCGGAGACGATCCGCCAGCCGGTGGGGGTGTGCGCGGCGATCGTGCCGTTCAACTTCCCCGCGATGGTCCCGTTCTGGTTTTTGCCGTTTGCGATCGCGTGTGGGAACACGTTTGTTTTGAAGCCGTCCGAGCAGGTGCCGATGACGCAGCAGATCGCGTTCGAGGAGCTGCACGCGATTGGCTTGCCGCCAGGGGTGGTGAATCTCGTCAACGGAGGTCGCGAGGTGGTGGAGGGGATCCTCGACCACCCCGGGATCGACGCGGTGTCGTTCGTCGGCTCGGCCCCAGTGGCGCGGATCGTCTACGAGCGGGCCGCGCGCTCAGGTAAGCGGGTCCAGGCGCTGGGCGGCGCGAAGAACCACATGGTCGTGATGCCCGACGCGGTGATCGACAAGACCGTGGAGGGGATCATCGCCTCAGCGTTCGGCGCCGCCGGCCAGCGGTGCATGGCGGGGTCGGTGGTGGTGACGGTGGCGGATGCGCACGAGCAGTTGATGCCGTCCCTGATCGACGCGTCGCGTGCGTTGGCGGTCGGCGACGGACTGGATGAGTCGAGCGACGTGGGGCCGGTGATCTCGTGCGCCGCGCGCGACCGGATCCGGGAATGGATCTCGCGCGGCGAGGCCGGCGGGGCGAGGGTGGTGCTGGACGGGCGCGCGTCCGACGGTGGCGATCGGAGTGGGTCGTATGTCGGGCCGACGATTCTCGACGGCGTCACGCCCGAGATGGATATCGCGCAGGAGGAGGTGTTCGGGCCGGTGCTGTGCGTGATCAGCGCCCCGACGCTGGACGAGGCGATCGGGATCGTGAACGGCAGCCGGTTCGGGAACGGGACGTCGATCTTCACCGAGTCGGGCGCTTCGGTCCGCCGGTACCGCCACGAGGTCCAGGCGGGCATGGTCGGGGTCAACATCGGCGTGGCCGCGCCGGTCGCGTTCTTCCCGTTCAGCGGCTGGAAGGACTCGTTCCTCGGCGACCTGCACGCGCACGGCACCGACGCGGTCGAGTTCTACACGCGCAAGAAGACCGTCACCAGTCGCTGGTTCTCGAGCGGGCAGGGGAGCGGCGCGTACTTCGTCGAACGCTGAGATAGAGGGGCCGCGGCTCAGCCGACGACGGGCAGCGTGCGCTCGTTCGACAGCCTCGTCAGCGTGCGCTGCATTGTCGAGGTGACGAGCTTGTAGCCCTCCTCGGGGTCCGGCCGCGAGCCGAGCCGGTCGCGCAGGTCGATCGGCTTGAGCACCCGAATGGAGATCTTGGCGGGCAGCGGAATGCGACCGGGCAGATCCAGCACCGTGAACCCGAACGGCGGGCCGATCGCTCCGGGCAGCACCTTGAGGCGAAAGCGGCGGTCGAGTCCGAGGGCGCGCGAGAACCGACGGCCCTGCCCGAGGAACAGCGCGGTCTCCTGGCCGCCGATCGCCACCACGGGTACGACCGGCACCCGGTGTTTCAGCGCGAGCTCGACGAAGCCGGTCCTTCCGGCGAAGTCGATCTGGTCTGACTCCCAGGAGGGGCGGTAGGTCTCGTGGTCGCCGCCCGGGTACACGAGCAGGGCCGCGTCGCGCCGGAGTCTTCCGGGATGTGCTCGAGGCCTCGCACGTCGGACCGGAAGTAGAGCTGGGTGGCAAGCCGCACCGCCGGTAGCGTGCGCTCGATGTAAACCGGGTCGCGCAGCGCGAACGGGTCGCGCTCGCCGCGATCGGTGACCGCGGCGGCGAGGTCCTCGCCGAAGGCCGCGAGCATCCGCAGGTACGCCTCTGCCGGTCCGAGGGGCGCGCGCAGCAGCTTCGATAGTCCTCCCGCCATAGGTGGGGGTCTACCCGTGTCGGGGGCGACTACTCGCGGGTTGGTGACGGGTGCCGCGGTGGCTCCCGGCGCGCCGCCGGCGGTCGGTCCCCGCGCGCCACCGGTGGCGGGTCCCGGCGCGCCACCAGTGTGGCGTTGACGATCGAGGTGGTGGTCTCGCCGTACAGCAGGAACTGGTCGAGCACGGTCGGGAGCTCCTCGATCGAGCCGAGGTGGAGCTTGATGTAGAAGCAGTCCTCGCCCGTGATCCGCAGGCACTCCTCGATCTGCGGGATCTCCGCCGCCAGTTCGGCGATCTTGGTGAGTTGCCGGACCGCGGGCTTGACGCGGACGATCGCGGTCAGCTGATAGCCGAGTGCCCGCGGGTCGATCTCGGCGCGGTAGCCGGTGATCACGCCCGCTTGCTCGAGACGCTTGACCCGCTCGGCCACCGCTGGGGAGGAAAGGTTGGTGCGTCGCCCAAGCTCGGCGAAGGAGACGCGACCGTCGGCCGACAGCTCGGCGACGATCCTATGGTCAACCTCGTCCAGTAGAGGAAAAGCGGGGTCTCTAACTCTTTCGTTGCCGTTCTTCATAAGGCCGAATGACCATAACACCTTCGATTGACCATATTCAACCTGTCCGGGCGGGGCGAGAATCCTGGCATGCCCTCCAGACGCTCGGAGCCGGTGCCGCCGCAGGCTTACTTCGTCGGGAGTGCCGTGTTCCACTACCTCGGGCCGGCGTTCGCGGTGCTGCTGTTTGCCCGCGTGGCTCCGCTCGGGGTCGCCTCGCTGCGGATCGTCAGCGCGGCGATCGTGTTCGCGCTGTGGCGGCGGCCGTGGGTCTCGCTGAGAGCGGCCGGCCGATCGACCGTACGGCTCGTGGTGGCGTTCGGAGTGGTGCTGGCAGCCATGAACAGCTGCTTCTACGAAGCGATCGCGCGCCTGCCGCTCGGCACCGTGTCGGCGATCGAGTTTCTGCCCGTGATCGTGCTCGCGGCGATGGGCGTTCGATCGCTCCGCAACGGCCTGGCGCTCGGGCTGGCGGTGGCGGGGGTCTACAGCCTGGTCGCGGTTCAGCTGACCGGCGAGCCACTTGGGGTTGCCCTGGCGTTCGGCAACGCGACCCTGTTCGCGCTGTACATCGTGCTCGCGCACCACATGTCGCGCGTGCCGGGACTGGCCGGGATCGACGGGCTGGGCGCTGCGATGCTGGTGGCGGCGCCGCTGGCCACCGCGATCGGCGGCTGGGCCGTGATTCCGCACCTGCTCGACCCGGTCGCGATCGGCGCCGGGATCGGCGTCGGCATCACCTCCTCTGTGATCCCATACGTTTGCGACCAGTTGGCGATGTCGCGCCTGCCCCGCGCCACGTACTCACTGATGGTCTCGCTGCTGCCGGCGACCGCGACCGTGATCGGGATCGTCGTGCTCGCGCAGATTCCGAGCGCGCGGCAGTTGCTCGGCGTCGTGCTGGTGATCGCTGCGGTCGCGATCCACCGCGATCGCTCCGCAGCGGAGCCGTCGGCGCCCGGGTCGGAGGCGTCGGCGCCTAGCGGTCGCGCGCGAACGAGCCCAGACGTCGCCGCCGCCGGTTGACGCGGTTACTCACGAGCGCGCTGGGTAGCACTACGTCAGAGGGTGGCGCTGCTTTTCACGAGAGGAGAAAGCGACATGCGCATGGCCGACAGGGTCGACCGCACCCAGCGGGAGAGCAAGCCCGCCGGCGTGACGGTCGCGACGTTCAAGAAGTTCTCCGAGGACCGCACCGCGAACCTCGCATCGATGATCGCCTTCTGGGGGATCTTCTCGATCTTCCCGCTGTTCATGGTGCTGGTCACCGTTCTGGCGTGGGTTCTGCCCGCGTCGGACAAGCACTCCGTACTCGGCCAGGTCGCGAAGATGTTGCCGCTGCTCGATCCGTCGACGATCAGCGGGCTCACCGGCAGCGTGCTCGCGCTCGTCCTCGGATTGCTCACCGCGCTGTGGAGCGGCCTTGGCGTCGTGCGCACGGTTCAGTTCGCGTTCGATTCTGTGTGGGAGATCCCCTACCACGAACGCCCGGGGTTGGTTCAGCAGACGCTCCGGAGCGTGTGGGTGCTGGCGACGATCGGCGTCGGCCTGGTGCTCACCACGCTGATCTCGGGCTTCGTCGTGACCTCGGCCAACGGCGTTCACCTCGGCGTCCTCGGGCGAGTGGGCGGCTATGTCCTGGCGGCCGCGCTCGACGTCGGGATCTTCCTGGCCGCGTTCCGGATTCTCACGACGCGAGCCACGTCCATCCGCGACGTGCTGCCGGGCGCTGTGCTTTCCGGAGTGGCGTTTTTCCTCCTTCAGCAGGTGTCGGCCCTGATCATTTCCCACTACCTGCAGAAGGCCCAATCGACGTACGGTCATTTCGCCACCGTGATCACGATTCTCTGGTGGTTCTATCTCCAGGCCAACATCACCTTGCTCGGCGCGCAGTTGAACGTCGTACTGAGCGAGCGCCTCTACCCGCGCTCACTGGTGAACGCGCCGCAGACACCGGCCGATCATCGGGTGCTCGAGGCGTATGTCGGCGAACGCGCGTACCACTCTCAGCAGCGAGTGACGACGCACATGGAGGAGTAGCGGGGGCGTCTACAGTGGCCGGCGGACGCCGACCTCGTCGATGTGCACGAGCAGATCTCGCGGGTCTTCGTAGACCCGGTACGCGCCCGAGTAGATGAGCTCCTCGCGCCCGTAACCGCCCGACAGCAGACCGATCCCCAGCGCCCGAGCGCGCCGGGCCGCGAGCAGGTCCCAAACGCTGTCGCCGACGACCATGCTGTCGCGGATGTCGACGCCGATCAGCTCGGCGGCGGTCAGGAACAGGTCGGGGTCGGGCTTGGCATAGCGGACCTGGTCTCGGGTCACGAGCGGCGTGTCGGGCGGCAGACCGAGCAGGTCCAGGCCGCGACGAGCGTATCGCTCGACGCCGCTGGTGGCGATCGCCCAGGGAACGTGCTCGGCGGTCAACGTCTCGAGCAGCTCGACGGCCCCGGGCAGCGGCCGGACGCTGTCGTAGAGGCGCAGGAACTCGTCCTGATGCAGCTTGGGGAGCGCCGCAGCGGCTTCCGGGCTCAGGTCGCTCTCGAGCTCGCGCTTGAGCGCGTTCATGAACAGCCCGCCGCTCATGCCGATGCGCCGGTGGATCTTCCACACGGGCAGGTTGATGCCGACCTGTTGCATCGCCGTGCGCCAGGCGAGGACGTGCTGGTAGACGCTATCGATCAGCGTCCCGTCCAGGTCGAACAGGAATGCGGGATTGCTCCGGGCCTCGAGAGCCACGGCGTCATCTTCGCTCAATTACCGTTACGGCGTGATCACGACCGAGAGCTTGGGCGCCCGGCTCGACGACCTCGGGGACATCGGCGTCGGACCCGAGGGTGTGCAACGGCTGGCCTGGACCGACGAGGACGCCGCGACGCGCGCGTGGTTCGAGCGCCAGGCCGCGGACATCGCAGGCCTTCGCGTCGAGCGTGATCCGGCGGGGAACCTGTGGGCCCGCCCGGATGCGGACCCTCCGTGGTGGGGGGTCGGCTCGCATCTGGACAGCGTCCGCGGCGGCGGCCGCTTCGACGGGCCGCTCGGTGTTGCGTGCGCGTTCGAGATCGCGGCCGGGCTGGCCGCCGACGGGGCGCCCCCGGTCGCGGTGGTGTCATTCGCCGACGAGGAGGGCGCGCGGTTCAACACCCCAACGTTCGGGAGCAAGGCCCTGAGTGGGCGGCTCGATCTGCCGGCCGTGCTCGACCGGCACGACGATGGCGGCGTGGCATTGCGCGACGCGATGCGCGCCGCGGGGGTCGATCCGGACGGGATCGGCGACGCGCCCGGCTGGCTTGAACGGCTCGCGGGGTTCATCGAGATTCACATCGATCAGACCACGGACCTGGCCGGCGCCGGCGAGCCCGTCGGGATCGTCGACTCGCTGGCGGCGCGGACGCGGCTCGAGGTCCTGCTGCGCGGGCGGGCCGATCACGCCGGGACCACGCCTCGGGCTGAGCGGCGCGACGCCCTGGCGGCGGCCGCCCGGCTGATCGTCGGCGCCGAGGACCTGGCTGCGGACGATCCTTCGCTCGCGGTGACGACGTCGCGGATCCTGGCCAAGCCGAACGCGCCGACGACGATCGCCGCGGAGGTGCGAATGTGGATCGACGTGCGCGCCCCCGGGGGGTTCGGGGCGATCGACTCGTGGCGGTCGCGACTCAACGAGTTCGCCGGCGCGCTGGCGGCGCGGACTGGGGTCGAGATCGAGTTCTCCGTGGCCTCACGGAGCGACTCGCGCGAGTTCTCGCCTGAGTTGCGGGCATCGCTCGCTCGGGCTGGTGAGGCGGTCGTCGGTCACGCCGTGCCCGAGCTCGTGTGCTTCGCCGGCCACGACGCCGGCGTCGTCGCCGAGCGGGTGCCGGCGGCGATGGTGTTCGTCCGCAACGAGACCGGCGTCAGCCATTCGCCGGCGGAGCAGGTCGACCTGGCCGACGCGGCGATTGCCGCCCGGGTCGTCGCTCGCGCGCTCAGGGAGTTTTCATGACCGTCACGACCGTCTCGATCCCCGGGATGCCGAACGCGCACTCCCACGCGTTCCAGCGAGGACTCCGCGGTCGCGCCGAGCGCCCCGGACCGGCCGGCACCGACGACGACTTCTGGACGTGGCGCACCGAGATGTTCGCGCTCGCGGAGACGCTCGACCCGGAGTCGATGCGCGCGGTCGCGCTCGAGACCTACCGCGAGATGGTCGGCGCCGGCTACGCCGTCGTCGGCGAGTTCCACTACGTCCACCACCAGCCCGACGGTACGCCGTACGACGAGCCGAACGCGATGGCGCACGCCGTCGCCCAGGCCGCCGTCGACGCCGGTCTCCCGATTGTGCTGCTTCCGGCGGCGTATAACCGCGGCGGCTGGGACGGCGGGGACCTTCCGCCGGCGGCGGGACAGCGCCGCTTCTGCGACCCCGACGTCGAGGCGTTCCTGGCCCGGGTGGACGCGCTCCGAGTCTGGTCCGCAGCTGTGCGCGGCGTCGAGGTCGGGGTAGCGGCGCATAGCGTCCGCGCGGTCCCGGCCGCTTGGCTCGAGGCGATCGCGGAGTACTCCGAGCGCCACGGGATCGTCCGCCACGTCCACGCCCACGAGCAGCGGCGCGAGCTCGACGAATGCCAGGCAGAGCACGGCTGCTCTCCAATCGAGCTACTCGAGCGAACCGGGTTCCTCGGGACGCGCGCGAGCGTGATTCACGGTATTCACGTGTCGGCTCGGGACGTCTCGTTGCTCGCGGCCAGCGATGCGACGGTCGTGTCCTGTCCGACCACCGAGGGGAACCTCGGCGACGGGTATCTGCCGGCGATGGTCGTATGCGGAGGCGGACGTGGCGCTCGCGATCGGGAGCGACTCGCAGGTCCGGATCGACCCGTTCGAGGAGGCGCGGGAGCTCGAGACCGGCTCGCGCAGGGAACGCCAGCTCCGCTCGGGCCTGCTCGCGTCGGTCGGGGACCTGTGGACGGAGCTGTGCCGGAACGGCTACCGCAGCCTTGGGGTCGGCGCCGACCTCGAGCAGCCGACGATCGAGATCGACCTGGGGCACCCCGATCTGCGGGGGGTCGATCCCGCCGACCTGCCGCTGGCGCTGGTTACGTGCGCGTCCGCGGCGGTCGTGACTCGCGGCGTTGGGACAGCGAGCGCCTAACGGCGTTGGAATTCCGCTCCTTAAATGAGTCGCGCCCCGAATCCGGCGGAGAGGGAAGGCCGAACGTAAGGGGGCGCGCTCAAGGGAGAGGTGCCGAGATGATGGCGCGCGAGGACCTAGTTGTCCAAGACGGACTCCTGGGCAAACTTATAAGCAGTGCTTATGAGTTCGCGAACACGATCTTGCCGGCCATCTCGCCCCGGAGCATCGCCTCGAACCCCTGCCGGGCGTCGGCCAGCGGCACCGTCGCGCTGATCGCCGGACGCACGCCCTTGTCGACGCACATCCGGATCAGCCGTCCGAGTTCTTCGCGGGTGCCCATCGTCGACCCGATCACCGACAGCTGGAGGAAGAAGATGCGGGTCAGCTCCGCCGGGGGAGCGTCGCCGGTGGTCGCTCCCGAGATGACGATCTTGCCGCCGGGCCTGAGCGCGCGAACCGAGTGGGCCCAGGTCGCCTGGCCGATCGTCTCCATCACCGCGTCGACCCGCTCGGGCAGGCGCGCGCCCGGTTCGAATACCTGATCCGCGCCGAGTTCGAGCGCGTGGGCGCGCTTCTCCTCAGAGCGCCCGGTCACCCACATGCGGATGCCGGCGGCGCTGCCGAGGACGGTCAGCGCGGTCGCGACCCCGCCGGTCGCGCCCTGGACCAGCACGGTCGAGCCCGGGGACATCGCGCCGCGCGTGAACAGCATCCGGTAGGCGGTCAGCCACGCGGTCGGCAGGCACGACGCCTCCTCAAACGACAGTTCGGGCGGCTTGGGTATCAGGTTCCAGCGCGGCACCGCGACCTTGTCGGCGAACGTGCCCTGGTAGCGCTCGGACAGCAGCGATCGGCGCGGATCGAGCGTCTCGTCGCCATGCCACGACGGGTCGTTGATCACCGAATGGGCGATCACCTCGTTGCCGTCCTCGTCGACGCCGGCGGCGTCACAGCCGAGGATCATCGGCAGCCGGTCCTCGGGCAGGCCGACGCCGCGGAGCGACCACAGATCGTGGTGGTTGAGCGAGGCGGCCCTGACCGTGATCGCCGTCCAGCCGTCGGGAATCTCGGGCTCGGGGCGCTCGCCGACGGTCAGTCCGCTGAGCGGGTCGTCGCGGTTGATGGCCGAGGCGAAGACGGCGAGCATCGGCGAATCATGCCGTAGTGCCACAATCCTGGTCACATGGCAACCGTCACCGCGCGTGCCACCAGAGCGGTCGACGCCCCGTCGGACCGGGTCCTTGCATTCTTGAAGGACTACCGTGAGGCGCGGCCACGCATCCTCACCGACAACTACAGCCACTACCGAGTCGAGTCCGGAGGCCAGGGGCAAGGCACCGTGATCGGCTACCACTTCGCGGCCGGGCGCCGCGAGCGCGACTACCGGCTGAGCGTCGAAGAGAGCGCCGGCGGGCTGGCCGAGCGGGACCAGCTGTCGTCGTATGTCTCACGCTGGACCGTTGCCCCGGCGGCCGACGGCTCGCAGGTGACGCTCGAGGCCACCTGGGACGGCGCCGGCGGAATCGGCGGCGTGTTCGAGCGGACGTTCGCGCCGAGGGTTCTGGGTGGGATCTTCGGCGAGATGCTCGACAAACTCGCCGCGGCCGTGTCAGCCTGACTCGACCTGCTTCTTGAGCTCGCCGGCGCGAGCGCCGACGAGCATGTGGCGGAGCAAGTCGACGACCGGTCCGCGGATCAACAGGCTTAGCGTCCGTCCGAGGTCGACCTCGAGCGAGTAGGTGGCGCGGGTGCGATCGCCGCCGAGGTCCTCGAGCGTCCAGCTGCCGTCTACCGACTTCAGATCGCCTTTCTCCTGCGTCCAGCGCAGCTCGCCCGGACCGTCGTACGTGAAACGGACGATTGACTTCACCGTCCGCACCTTGGCGTCGGTCTCGGCCTCGCACCGGATCGCCCGGCCGTCGCCGTCGCGATCGAGCGCGTGCATCGACTTGAGCCCGCCCTGCCACTCCGGCGCGCTCTCGACGTCCTGCACGAGCGCCCACACGCGGTCGAGCGGAGCGTCGATCTCCGCGGTCGAGCTACCGGTCAAGTTCCCCATCGAGTCAGGCCTCCTCCATCGCTGCCGTGTACGCCCCGTTGCGGGCGGCCGAATTCAACCTTGCGCGGTGGACGAACGCGTTCTGGGCGGCCTGCGCGTTCTCCCACCTGCCGTCCCACGCCCTGAGCGCCGCCCCCGACAGGGCCCGGCCATAGGAGAACGAAAGCTCCCACGGGCGCGGACCGCTTGCGTTCATGGCGTTCAGATGAGCGGTTGCGTCTTGGTCGGACTGGCCGCCCGACAGGAACACGATCCCCGGCACGCCCGCCGGCACGTGCTTGTAGAAGCACTCGAGCGTGCGGTCGGCGACCTCCTCGACGCCGGCGCGCTGGGGCGCGTCGTATCCCGATAGCACCATGTTCGGCTTGAGCAGCGTGCCGAACACGTCGACCCGCTGGTCGAACAGCTCGGTGAACACGGCGTCGAGTACACGCGAGGTGACGTGGTAGCTGCGCTCGATCGTGTGGGTGCCGTCCTGGAGCACCTCGGGCTCGACGATCGGCACGAATCCGGCCTCCTGACACAGCGCGGCGTAGCGCGCCAGCGCGTGCGCGTTGGTCCAGATGCAGTAGTCGCTCGGCAGCGTGTCCGTGATCTCGTAGGTCGCGCGCCACTTGGCGAACCGGGCGCCGAGGCTTTTGTACTCGTGCAGACGGTCTCGCAGGCCGTCGAGGCCCTCGGTGACCATCTCGCGCTCGGTCAGCGCGAGCCGGTGCTGCCCGATGTCGACCTTGATCCCGGGGATGATTCCCTTGGCGGCGAGCAGCTCGGGGAACGTGGTGCCGTTCGACGCCGACTGGCGGATCGTCTCGTCGTACAGGATCGCGCCGCTGATGAACTCCGACGCGCCGGGGGTCGTGAACAGGATCTCCCGGTACTCGCTCCGCAGGTCGACGGTCGACTCGAGCATGATCGAGTCGAACCGCTTCTGGATCGTGGTGTCGCTCTCGTCGGCGGCGAGGATGCCCTTGCCGGGCGCGACGAGCGCCTTCGCGGTGTCGTGGAGTTCGTTGGGGGTCACGTGGCGCTCCGGATGGGATGGGGGTCGGCTCGATTATCTCCCGCGGGTTGGTGGCGGTGCCCGGCGCGACCTTACCCCGATCTCCGCGCACTCGACACCGCCGCCGGCTCGAGTGCTCGGGGATCGTCGCCATACCGAACCGAATATGCATTCGGCCCGCGGGGGGCGGCGAGAGTCGAGTTATCGTGGTTGGGCGATGCCCGAGACAACGACCGCCGCCGCCAGCGCCACCGCGATCGAGATCGACACGCCGCACGGGCCGGCGCGGGCCCACGTGACCAAGGTCCGTGGCGCCACCGGGGCCGTCGTGCTCGGGCACGGCGCCGGCGGCGGAGTCGGCGCGCCCGATCTGGTCTTGGCCGCCGAGGTCGCGCATGCCCAGAAGCTCAGTGTGGCGCTGATCGAGCAGCCCTATCGGGTCGCCGGCCGGCGCTCGCCGGCGCCGGCGGCCCAGCTCGACGCCGCGTGGATCGCGGTGGTGGCGTATCTCCGGGCCAAGACGCTGAGGGGGTTACCGCTTGTGTGCGGTGGGCGCTCCTCAGGCGCCCGCGTGGCGTGCCGGACCGCACCCGAGACCGGAGCGGCCGGGGTGCTCTGTCTGGCGTTCCCGCTTCACCCACCGGGCCGCCCCGCGGCGACCAGGCAGGACGAGCTCGACGGCGTGACCGTGCCGGTGCTGGTCGTGCAGGGCGCGAGCGACCCGTTCGGGATGCCGGCGCCCGGCCCGTCGAGAACCGTCGTCACCGTCGCCGGCAACCACAGCCTGCGGAGCGACCGCGAGGCGGTCCGAACTGCCGTGCGTGACTGGCTCGCACAGATAATCTGAGACCCTGATGTTCTGTCAACGCATCGGCCACGGAGGCGCGAGCGCGCTGGCCCGGGCGAACACGCTCGCCTCGTTCGACGCGGCGTGCGAGATCGGCGTCGACATGGTCGAGTTCGACGTGCGCGCATGGAACGGCGAGCTCGTGCTCGCGCACACCGTGCTGCACGCCCGCCGCGGCGGAAACGTGCCCTTGAACGAGGCCCTCGCACATCTCCGCGGCCGGGGAGTGGAGCTCAACGTCGACGTCAAGCACGTCGGCTGCGAGCCGGCGCTGATCGAATCCGTGCGCCACGCCGGGCTGCTCGACCGGACGCTGATCTCCTCGCAGGTGCCGGATGTCCTCGACCGCGTCCGTGCGCTCGAGCCTCGCGCTCGCGTCGGGATCTCGGTCGGTGGCCGGCTGGCTCGGCTCAGCCAGCGGTGGCGCGACTGGCGGGCGGTGGCGCTCGCGGGGCTGCACAGCGGTCGGTGGGACGCGCTGATGGCCCAGCACAAGCTCGTCGACCGCGGGCTGCTCCACGACGTCAGCGATCGGGGTGGGCGGCTGTACGCGTGGACCGTGAACGAGCGTGTGGCGATCGCGCGGCTGCAAGAGCTGGGCGTGCACGGGATCACGACGGCCGATCCGCGGCTGTTCGCGTAGCGCGTTTCTGGGCCGCTGCGCGGCATCCATGGGGCCGTTCCGCCCGGCATCCGTGCCGGGCGGGGGGGTCGCGACTGCCCCGCAGGGCATGGACGCCCTGCGGCAAGGCCCCATGGATGCCGAGCGCAGCGAGGCCCCCAAACCCAGACCCACGTAAATTGGTTGATCGTGCAAGAGATCGTCCCCTCGCCCGACCGCGGGCGCGTGTTCACCGAGTCGTTGCGCCCCGGGCTCGCCGATTGCTCGCCGACCGGGCGGATTCGGCTTGACGCGCTCGCGCGCTGGGCGCAGGACATTGCGTACGCCGACTCGGTCGACGCCGGGATGGCGGGCCGCGCGATGTGGGTGGTCCGGCGAACCCGCATGCGCGTGACCCGGTTTCCGCGCTTCGGCGCAGAATTCACGCTGGCGACGTTCTGCAGCGCGCTCGGCAGGATGTGGGCCGAACGACGCACCTCGATCACCCCCGAGGGGGAGCAAGCCGGCGGGGTCGAGGTCGTATCGGTGTGGGTCCACCTCGACCCGCTGAGCGGGCGCCCGACCAAGCTCTCCGAGGAGGAGATCGCGATGTGGGGTGAGTCCACCGTCGGCAGGACCGTGACCGCGCGCCTGCGCCACCCGGCGCCCGACGGCGTCGCCGACGGGTTCCCGTGGTGGTTTCGCAGCACCGAACTTGACCTCGCCAGGCACGTCAACAACGCCGCCTACCTCACCCCGCTCGAGGAGGAGTTGCTGGTGGAGGATGCCGAGCCGGACTCGATCGACCTCGAGATCGAGTACCGGTCGCCGGCGCAGCCCGGCGAGATGCGCGTGCTGCGCCGCGGCGCTCGCCGCTGGATCGTCAGCCCCGAGGGGGAGACGTACGCCTCGATAATCATCGCCCCGAAACCGACCCAGGAGGTCTGAAACGTGCGCGCCGTCATCATCACAGAGCCCGGGGGCCTCGACGTCCTCAAGGTCGCCGACCGGCCGGCGCGCGACGCCGGCGCCGGCGAGGTCCGGATCGCGGTCAAGGCCGCGGCCGTCAACCCGACAGATATCGCGCTCCGCCAGCGCGGCGGCGGCGACCTGCCGGCGCCGTGGGTGCCGGGCATGGACGCCGCCGGCATCGTCGAGTCCGTCGGGCCCGAGGTCGAGCGCTTGAGCGTCGGCGACGAGGTGATGGCCGCGGTCAGCCCGCGGCGGCCCGAAGGTGGCGCGCAGCAGGAGCTGGTGGTCGTGCCGGAGTCCTCGGTGGTGCCGATCCCCGATGGCGCCACGCTGGCCCAGGCGGCGACGCTTCCGATGAACGGCCTCACCGCGCGCTCCGGGCTCGAGCTGCTCGGCCTGAAGGAAGGCGAGACGCTGGCGGTCACCGGTGGCGCCGGGCTGCTCGGCTCGTACGTGATCCCGCTCGCAAAGGAGCACGGGCTGCGCGTGATCGCCGACGCCAAGCCCGAGGACGAGGAGCTCGTGCGGAGCTTCGGCGCCGACGTCGTCGTGCCGCGCGGGCAGGGCTTCACCGACGCCGTGCTCGAGGTCGTGCCCGACGGGGTCGACGGGCTGTACGACACCGCGCTGCTCCGGCGCGCGGCGTTCCCGGCGATCCGCGACGGCGGCCAGATCGTGGTCGTGCGCGGGTGGGACGGCGACGAGGTCGAGGACCGCGGGATCCGCGTGCACCCGGTGGCGGTCGCGAGGGTGCTCGACCGCACCGACTGGCTCGAGGAGCTGCGCACGCTGGCCTCCGACGGACGGATCAAGCTGCGCGTCGCGGCGGAGTTCCCGCCCGAGCAGGCCGCCGAGGCCGAGCGCCTGATGGACGCCGGCGGGCTGCGCGGCCGGGCGGTGATCGTCTTCGGGGAATCCAGCTCCGTCGCGTGACGTAGCTCGCACGTCTCTGAGCCGGATTCCCTTAAGGAATTCGGCTCCGTCACGTGACGTGGCGCGCGCGTTTCTAGGCCGAATTCCCGAGGACTGCGCGCGCCGCGTTGTGGCCCGGGATCCCGCTGACCCCGCCGCCCCGGCGGGCGCCGGCGCCGCACAGCCACACGTTCGCGTGCGCGGTCTCGACGCCCCAGGTGCCGACCTCTTCGTCTGACTCGGCGAACGGCCATGCGAGGTCGCGGTGGAAGATGTGGCCACCGGGCATGCCGAGCTCGGCCTCGATCTCGGGCGGCGTCAGCGCCTCGAGGCACGGCTCGCCGTCGGGGGCGCGGAGGAGGCAGTCCTCGACCGGCTCCGCCAGCGCCGAGTTGAGCGAGGCGAGCGTGGCAGCGACGGCGCGTTCCTTGGCGGTGCCGTCGACCGGGTCGAACAGCCTGGCCGGCATGTGGAGCCCGAACAGCGTGAGCGTCTGGACTCCCGCGGCGCGCAGGTCGGCGGACAGGATGCTCGGGTCGGTCAGCGAGTGGCAGTAGACCTCGCACGGAGGCGTCAGCGGAATGCGGCCCGCTGACGCCTCGCGGTAGGCGGCTGCCAGCTGTTCATAGCCCTCGTTCACGTGAAACGTGCCGGTGAACGCCTGCTCCGAGCTGACTCCCGGGACGCGGGGGAGGCGCTTCAGCAGCATGTTGATCTTGAGCTGGGCCCCTTCGGGCGGGTCGGCATCGGGCGGCTCGCCAAGCAGCGTGCTGAGGACGTGCGGTGCGACACCGGCGAGCACGTGGCGCGCGGCGTAGGTGCGACCGTCGGCACAGGTCACCTCGGCCGTCGTCTCGTCGGTCGCGATCGCGATCACCTCGGCACCTGTCACGAGGTCCGCGCCCGCGGCGCGCGCGGCGCCCGCGAGCGCGGCCGACAGCGCGCCCATGCCACCGACCGGCACGTTCCAGGGCCCTCCGACCACGTGGTACAAGAAGCACCGGTTCTGGCGCAGGTGGGCGTCGTCGGCCGGCGCGAACGTCCCGATCAGGGCGTCGGTCAGGATCGTGCCGCGGGTGAGATCGTCGTCGAACGTCCGCTCGATCACCTTCGAGATCGGCGTCTCGAACAGCGCACTCCAGGCCTCGTCGTCGCCGACGACGCGCTGGAGCTCCTCGCGCGAGCGGAGCGGCTCGGTGAGCGTGGGGAAGATGCGTGCGGAGACGTTCGAGAGCATCGCTCCTAACGCCACGGGCAGCTCGACCGGTGGATGAGAAGCCACCCGCCGGGGACGGATCTCGACCGGCAGGCCGAG
This sequence comes from uncultured Solirubrobacterales bacterium, assembly GCA_963701945.1. GTDB lineage: Bacteria > Actinomycetota > Thermoleophilia > Solirubrobacterales > Solirubrobacteraceae > Palsa-465. The sequence goes on from CAVPBV010000017.1 coordinate 328,737, forward strand.
CTCGCGCAGCAGCGCGGCCGGGAACAGGCTCACCAGGTAGGAGTAGCGGGACAGTCGTACGTCGAACTCGGGAAACGGAGCGACCGACACGGCCGCGCCGCCGACCTCGTCGCGGCGCTCGAGCACGACCACCGATCGGCCGGCACGCGCGAGCAGCGTGGCGGCGACGAGCGCGTTGTGACCGCCTCCGGCGATGACAACGTCGAACCTTCCGGTCTCGGGCATGCGACCAACGTACTAGGACCAATTGCGTCTGGTGAGCAGGGGCCCGCGGCCCTAGTCTGGACACCATGACAACTGGACAACAGATCACCGAAGCCGTGCAGTCGTGGCCGGGGGTGGAGTCCGCTCCGCACCGGTTCGGCGGTATCGAATTCCGCGTTGGCCGCCGCGAGCTCGGCCACCTCCACGGCGACCGGATCGCCGATCTTCCTTTCCCGCGTCGCGTGCGCGACGAGCTGATCGCGGCGGGCCGTGCCCGTCCGCACCACGTCCTGCCCGACTCCGGCTGGATCACGATCTCGATCCGGTCAGACGCCGAGGCCGACGACGCGATCGAGCTGTTCCGTATGGCCTACGACCGCGCGCAGAACGCGCGCAGGGCGCATGTCTGACCGAGCCCGCGTCTTCGTCGTGACCGGCGACGAGGTCGTCCGGCTGACGCTGACCGGGACGCGTGCGCACGACGCCCAGCCCGTGCTGACGGTCACCGCGCCGCAGTGCGTGGCCGTCGATCCGCGCGACCCGAATCGCGTGTACGTCGGCACGTTCGACGACGGTCTGTACGCGACCGACGACGGCGGCGAGACCTGGCGCGAAGCGTGGGAGGGCATCGCCGATGCCAGGGTCATGGCGGTCAGCGTGTCCCCGTCGCATCAAGCCGGCGGGATCTCCGTCGTCTACGCCGGCACCGAACCGAGCAACCTTTACCGGTCCGAGGACGGGGGAAGGACCTGGCAGCTGCTGCCCGAGATGCGGCGACTGCCGAGCGAGCCGCGCTGGTCCTTCCCCCCGCGCCCCTGGACCCATCACGTTCGTACGATCGCGCTGCATCCGACCGATCCGGACTCGCTCGTCGTCGGGATCGAGCTCGGGGGCGTGATGCGGTCGTTCGACGGCGGCGCCACCTGGATCGATCACAACCCGCAGGCGCACAGCGACGCCCACCAGCTGTTGACGCACGCGCTCGCGCCCGAGCGCGTGTATGAGGTCGCCGGCCAGGGGATCGCGGTGTCGCCCGATCGGGGCGAAAGCTGGCGCCGGCTGGACGCCGGCCTGGACCGCCACTACGCATGGGCGACCGCCGCCGATCCCGCCGACCCCGACCTGTGGTACGCCTCGATCAGCCGCGGACCGTACGCCGCCCACAGCCGCGGCGACGGCCAGTCGCTGCTGCTGCGCTCGCGCGGGAACGGCTGGTCGGCGATCGATCGGTGGGGCGACGATCCGGCGCTGCGGCGGATGCCCTACGCGCTGTCGGCGCTGCCCGGACAGCCGGATCGGCTGCTCGTCGGGCTCCGCGGCGGAGCGGTGCTGGTGACGGGCGACGCCGGCGAGACGTGGAACCGGCTCGACTCGGCGCTGGCCGACGTGATCGGGCTTGCGGTTGCGCCGGCGTAGGGAGGTGAGTTTTGCCCCCGAAACGGGTATCTGCTCGCCACCATGATGGACCGGGAAGAACTTCAACACCACATCGATTCAGCCGCACCGCTCGGCCGGGCCGATGCACGCCGGCTGATGTCGCTGATGATCGGGGCTTGCTGGCCCGGCGGGCCGGCGGACCGGATCGAGCCCGTCGCGCTCGACTGGCTCCGGGGCTGGAACCCCGAGCAGATCAAGCTGGACCTGCCGGCGTGCTCGTGCCACACCGGGCATTGCGTACTCTGTAACTGAGTGGGCTCCGATCTCCGCCACCGCGTCGCGATCGTGACCGGCGGCGGGCGCGGGCTCGGCCGATCAATCGCGCTGGCGTACGCGGGCGCCGGGGCTGACGTCGTGATCAGCGCGGCGCGGAACGCCGACGAGGCCGAGGCTGTCGCCCAGCTCGGCGCGTCGCTGCCCGGGAGAATCCAGGCCGTGCAGGCGGACGTGACCATCGCCGGCGACGTCGAGCGGCTCGTGGCGCGGGCGCTCGATATCAGCGGCCGGATCGACGTGCTCGTCAACAACGCCGCCCGCGGGATGCGGTTCGTCAACCCGCGGTTCATGACAGACCCACAGCCGTTCTGGGAGGCCGACCCGGAGGCGTGGGGGCTCGTGATCGAGACGAACATCGTCGGGGTGTTCCTGATGTCCCGGGCGGTCGTGCCGCACATGCTCGCGGCCGGCGGCGGAAGCATCATCAACGTCACGATCAACCACTCGACGATGGTGCGCCGCGGCTTCTCGCCCTACGGACCGTCGAAGGCGGCGCTCGAGGCGATGACGAGCCTCTGGGCAGCCGAGCTCGAGGGAACCGGCGTTCACATCAACCTGCTCGCGCCCGGCGGCGCCACCAACACCGGGATGATTCCGGACTCGGTGCCCGAAGGGGTCGAGCTGCTCGACCCCGACATCATCGCGCCGGCGGCGCTCCACCTGGCGCTGGCGCAGACCAGCGGCGCGCGGATTCTCGCCACCGAATGGCGAGATCCTGGCGAAGGCTGACCCGCCGGGTTCGCGACCCTACCCGGTGGTAGCTTTCCGGGGTCGTTTCGTTCTGCGGGCAGTGGGTGAGAAGCCGTGAACAACGATTTCAGCGTTGATGTGCGAGAAGAAGCTGGCGCGACGGTGTTGGCGGCGACCGGCGAGCTTGACCTGCGAACAAGTCCGGGGCTCGAGGAGCAGCTCTCGCGCGCGTTCGATGGTGGCGCCGAACTCGTGATCCTCGATCTGCGGCAGATCGAGTTCATGGACTCGACCGGGCTGCGCGTGCTGCTGAGCGCCCATCAGCGCGCGCATGAGACGGGGCGGCGGTTCGCGCTCGTGCGCGGCGCCGATCAGGTGGAGCGCGTGCTGACGCTGACCGGCGTGCGCGACCTGCTGACCGTTGTCGACGCTCCCGAGGACTTGCTGGCGGCCGGCGAGCAGTCTTCGGACCCCGCGTAGGCGCCGTACTCGCGGAATTCTCATAACTCGGTGTTAGGACCCGGCCCGGGTGGAAAGACTTAGCGTGGGGCCGGCTGCCCGGAACGTCATACAGCGAGAGTGGGAGCCACCGTACCCGTGACCGCCTGCGAAGACAGCTTGACGCAGCCTGAGGCGCATCAAGCGCTCTTCTACCGCGACTCCGACGAGTACGTTGGCGGCATCCTGGACTTCATCGGCCCCGGGCTCGAGCGCGACGAGCCGGTGGCGATCGCCGTGCCGGCGCCGCATCTGAAGCTCCTGCGGGCCGAGCTCGAGGACCGCGCGGAGGCGATCGAGCTGCTCGACATGTGCGAGCTCGGCCGAAATCCGGGCCGAATCATCCCCGCGGTGCTGGAGACGCTCGAGCGGCACGGCGGCAAGCCGCTCCGGTACGTGGGCGAGCCGATCTGGCCGGGCCGCTCGGCCGAGGGGATCCGCGAGGCGACACGCCACGAGGCGCTGATCAACCTCGCATGGCCCGACGCCGACATCAGCGTGCTGTGCCCTTACGATGCCGCGCGCCTCGATGACCAGGTGCTCCTCGACGCCGAGCACACGCACCCCGGCGTCGTCCGAGACGGGCGGCTCGGAGGGAGCGCGGCGTATGGCCACGGCGCGATGCCGGACGCGTGCGAGCAACCGCTTTCCGCTCCGCCACCGGGCGCGCTCGAGCGCGCGTTCGAGGCCAACGACCTTGGGGAGCTGCGGACCTGGGTGGGTGGATTGGCCACCGGGTCTGGGCTCGGCGGCGACCGCGCCAGCGAGCTCGTGATCGCGATCAATGAGCTCACGACGAACACGGTCAAGCACGCGGACACCCACGGGCTGCTCCGCTTCTGGCCGGTGCCGGGAGAGCTGATCTTCCAGATCGAGGATGCCGGCCACATAGTCGATCCGCTGGCGGGCCGGCGGCACCAGATCACGGGCACGGGCGGCCTCGGCCTGTGGATGGTCAACCAGCTGTGTGATCTCGTCGAGGTCCGCACGAGCGTCGCGGGAACCACCATCCGCGTGCACTCGAACTGCGGGGACGAAGCCGGCCGCATCGGCGTCGCTGCCTAACCGACGCGGACGCTAGAGCCGGCACCGGTCGAGGACGGCCGGTTTTCGGGCGCGCCCGTCGTGGGTAAGCCATGGGTGAAAGGAGAGGTATATGTCACCCACAGCGCCGCACAGCAGTGGCACCCGAGAATCGACGGTGAGGGGGCGCCGTGGCAGAGCTGGCGGCGCTGCCGTTGGTGATAGCGCCGCCGCCGCCAGCGGTCGCAGCGGCGGCGCTGCCGTTGGTGATAGCGCCGCCGCCGCGAGTGGTCGCAGCGGCAGCGATGCCAGTGTCACCGCGCGCCTGGATCGGATCCCGGTCTGGCCATATGAGCGGAAGCTGCTGTGGATCGTGGGCGCGGGTTACTTCTTCGCATTCTTCGACATCGTGACGATCTCGTTCGCTGCGCCGGTGATCGCGACGCAGTTCCACGTATCCAAAGCCACGGTGACCCTGTCGGTAACGAGCAGCCTGATCGGTTACATCATCGGTGCCTTCGCCGACAGTACGATCGCCGACAAATGGGGACGCAAGCTCAGCCTCGGCATTTCGGTGGCGGTGTTCTCGGTGGGCACCGTGCTCGCGGCTGCGAGTACGAACGTCACCGAGCTGATCGCGTTCCGCTTCATCGCGGGGCTTGGCATCGGCGCGGAGATCGCCGCGGTCACGACTTACATCGGCGAGTTGTCACCCGCGCGGCTGCGCGGCCGTTACACCAGTTGGGCCACGACGGCGGCGTACGCGGGGTTCTCCGTCGTGCCGTTCGTCGCGCGCGCCCTCGTGCCGACGTTCGCTTCAGGGTGGCGGATCATGTTCCTGATCGGCGCGCTCGGCGGCGCGACGATTCTGCTCATGCGCCGCGGCCTGCCGCCGTCGCCCCGGTGGCTCATATCGCAAGGACGCACGGACGAGGCCCGCGAGATGGTGGCGGAGGCCGAGGAGACCGCGCTCGAGGTGATCGACGGCGACCGGCTGCCCGATCCGGAGCCCGTCCCCGACGAGGCGCCGGCCGAGCGCGTTCCCATCAAGGCGCTGCTGCGAGCACCGATGGCAGGCCGCGTGCTGCTGTTCGTCTCGATCTGGTTTGTCTACTACATCGGTAACTACGGCTGGCTGACGCTTGCGCCGACACTGTTCACCGACAAGGGCTACAGCCTCGCCGATAGCACCACGTACCTTGTGGTGTCGGGGATCGGGTTCCTGATCGGCGCGTTCGCGACCACCCGCTTCAGCGACCGGTTCGAGCGCAAGTACTCGACCGCGCTGTTCGCGGTGGCGTGGGCGATCTCGCTGTTCGTGATCGGCTACTTCGTATCGCCCGCGGTCATCATCGTGTTCGGCTTCATCGCCTCGATGACGATCGGGCTGCTCGTGCCGATGCTCTACACGTACACGGCCGAGCACTTCCCCACCAGTGCGCGGGCCACCGGCGTCGCGCTGAGCGACGGACTCGGCCACATCGGTGGTGCGCTCGCGCCGCTGATCGTGCTCGGCGCGAACGCGGCGTGGGGCTTCTCGGCCTCGTTCCTGGTGATGGGGATCTCCGGACTCGCTGCCGGCGCGCTGATCCTGTTGGGGATCCGGGCCACGGGCCGCTCGCTGGAGGCGGCCACGGCGTAGGATCCGGGCCCTGTGAAGGAGCTGAAGGGACACGCCGAGGGGACGACCGACGCCCCGTCCGAGCAATGCATGTCGCTGTTCGAGGCCGTCGACGACTACCCGAGCTGGCACCCCGAGGTTGTTAAGTCCGTCGAGGTGGTCGAACGCGACGACGATGGTCAGCCGACCAGGGTCCGCACGAAACTGCACGTGGAGCGCGGTCCGCTAACGCACGACTTCAGTCTGCTGATGGACGTGCGGATCAACCCGTCGGGCGGCGTGATGCTGCGCCGCGTGCCGCACGATGGAGACGACGGGGAGAAGTTCGAAGTGATCTGGCGGCTGAGCGGAGCCGCGCCGACTCAAATCCGGCTCGACCTGGCGGCCAGCCTGAACGTTCCGCGCTTCCTTCCGCTCGGCGACGTCGGCGATTCGATGGCCGCCGGCTTCGTCAACGCGGCGAAGAGAAAGCTGGGGTCGTGAGCGCGCGCGCCTCGAGGTCGAACGCCTCGGCGATCAGCTCGTAGGACCGCCGGCGGGCCTGGTGGTCGTGGGTGATCGTGACGACGATCACCTCCTCCGCGCCGTACTCGACCGCGACCTCCTCGATGCCGGCGCGGACCTTGTCGGGCGAGCCGAGGATGCTGCGGCGCCCGGGCCGTCCGCCCGAGGGGCTCTTGCCCTCGCGGCGGAGGAACTCGACCGCCTTCTCCGGCGGCGGAACCGGGATCAGCTGGTTGCGGCGGAGCAGCGTGAAGCTCATGCGGCTGCTCGTCGCGAGGTACTCGGCTTCTTCGTCGGTGGGCGCGCACAGGACCCAGACGGCCACCGCGGTCCGCTGCACCGGGGCGGCTTCGGTCGGAACGAACCGTTCGCGGTAGAGCTTCGCGATGTCGGCCCCCTCGGAGTTGATGAAGTCCGCGAACGCATAGGGAAGGGCCAGCTCTCCCGCCCAGATCGCGCTCTGCGGCGAGGAGCCGAGCAGCCACGGCACCGGCAGCTCCGGGCGCCCCGGCAGGACGCCGGCGAGCCGTGCAAACGGATGGTCCTCGGGGAGGCTGTCGTCGAGGTACGCGAGCAGCTCGGCGAGCTGCTGGGGGAAGTCGTCGGGCGCGGCCTGCCGGCGGTCGCGCTGGAGCGCGAACGTGGTCATGGGGTCGGTGCCGGCCGCGCGGCCGAGGCCGAGGTCGATCCGGCCCGGGAACAGCCCGGCCAGGATCGTGAACGTCTCGGCGACCTTGAGCGGGCTGTAGTGCGGCAGCATCACGCCGCCGCTGCCGACGCGGATCCCCTCGGTGACCGACGCGATCGGGCCGATCAGCGCCTCGGGGCTTCCACCCGCGAGCATCGGCCCGCCGTGGTGCTCGGCCACCCAGTAACGGTGGTACCCGAGCTCGTCGGCGAGCCGCGCGAGGTCGATCGTGTTGCGGAGCGCGTCGGCGCCGGTCGAGCCCTCGGAGATCGGCGATTGGTCGAGTACGGACAGTCGCATACGACTGATGTTAGGAAGGTCGGGCCGCGGCGCTCCGGGGCGCCCGGGCGCTCAGAGGCTGTCGGGTGCGGCCATCCCGTAGAAGAACTGGCCCAACCCGCCCTGGGCGATCGCGAACAGGAACTGGAGCTCAGCCGCGGTTATCGGGCGGCGACGGTCGCCCGTGGCGCGTCGGCTTCCGACGCCGGCGGTGCGGCGTCACCCGGTTGCGCCTGATGGATCCCGACGAAATCGCGTTGGCGGATCAGGAACAGCGTGAGCACAGAGGCGGCGAACGCGATGACCGCGCCGATCAGGATGATCGTGTTCAGGCCGTCGACGAAGCTGCTCTTGGCGGCGGCGCCGGCGATGCTGCGCAGATGCGGTGCCACACCGTGCATCGCCTGCAGGATGCTGCCGTTGCTGATCGACGACGCGAGCGCGTGCGACCCGCTCGCCAGCGGGGTGTCCGCGAGCTTCGAGATCACCGAGCTCGACACCTCGCTCGCGAGGATGCTGCCGAGCGCGGCCACGCCGGTGGCGATTCCGATCTGGCGGAAGGTCGAGTTGATCCCGGACGCCATTCCCGCTCGCGCCGGCTCGACCACGCCGACCGCGGTCGAGGCGAGTGGCACATTCACGAGGCCGCAGCCGACGCCTGCGACGACCATCCCGGGGAGCAGGTGGGTCCAGTCGTCCGACGGCGTGATCCCGCGCATGAGCACCAGGCCGGCGCCGATCAGCAGGAAGCCGGGCGCGATCAGGAGCTTCGTGGGCACGTGACCCGTGAGGCGCCCCGCGAGGCCGGCGGTGAGGAAGATCGCGCCGGTCAGCGGCAGCAGCCGCACGCCGGTCTCGATCGCCGAGGACCCGAGCACGTTCTGGAGGTAGAGGACGAGGTAGGTCAGCAGCGCGAAGATCGAGGACGAGATCGCAAACGCCGCGACCAGTCCGCCGTTGAAGGTGGGAACCCGGAGCAGCTTGAGGTCGAGCATCGGGGCGCGTGTGCGCGACTCGACGAGGACGAACACCGCGAGCAGAATCACGGCCGCGGCCAGCGAGCCGACGACGGTGGCCGAGCCCCAACCATCGGGATGGCTGCGGATCAGCCCGTACACGAGCGCAGTGAGTCCGAGGGTGAAGGTGACGAAGCCGAGCCAGTCGGGCCGGTGGGCGACCGGGGCCTTGGACTCCGCCACCTCACGCAGCGTGACGATCAGCGCGAACACGCCGATCGGCACGTTTACGAAGAAGATCCACCGCCACGACAACCCGCTGGTCAAAGCTCCGCCCAACACGGGGCCGATGGCCACGGCGACGCCGGTGACCGCGCCGAACACCCCGAAGGCGACGCCGCGCTCGCGCGGCGGGAAGGCGTCGGCGAGGAGCGCGAGCGAGGTCGCGAACATGATCGCGCCGCCGATGCCCTGGAACGCCCGCGACAGGGCGAGGAACGTCGGATCGGCGGCGACTCCGCACAGGACGGAGCCGATCGTGAACACGACGATTCCGACCGCGAACACCAGCCGGCGGCCGACGAGGTCGGCGATCGACCCGGAGGTGAGCAGGAAGGCAGCGAGCGTCAGCGCGTACGCGTCGATGACCCACTGGAGATCCGCCAGCGATGCGTGGAACGCCTGCTGGATGTAAGGCAGCGCAACGTTGACGATCGTGATGTCCAGCAGGAGCATGAACACGCCGGTGCAGACGGCGAGCAGGGTCCACCACTTGCGAGCCATCGGAGCTACCTCCTTTTCCTGAGCGAGAGGTCAGGATAACATATACTGAGTGTGCACTCAGGAACTTGAGAACATCTCGTGAACATCATTAGTAGGACACGTCAGCGCCGTGATTAGTGACACGCCCAAGCGACGCGGGCGACCGCCCGCCGGGGGTCGCGAGGCGATCCTCGCGGCCGCGCTCCGGGTGATTCGCGAGCGCGGGATCGCGCGGCTGACGGCGCGTGAGGTGGCGAGCCTCGCCGGCGTCTCGGAGGCGAGCGTCTTCTACCACTACAAGGATCGCTTCGGACTGCTCCAGGCGGTGTTCGAGGAAGGGCTGCGGCCGCTGCACGAGCTCGCCGACCGCGGCATATCCCCGGGGGACGACCCGCGCGAGGTTCTGACTCTGTACGGGCGCACGCTCGAGACGTTCCTCGATCAGGCGCTGCCGGTGATCGCAGCCGCGCAGTCGGACACCGAGCTGCGGGACTCGATGACCGCGTACATGAGCGAACACAGCCTCGGGCCGCACCGTGGGGTGAGCGCGATCGGCGACTACTTCGCCGCCGAGCAGGCGGCCGGACGCGTCCGCGCCGGTGTCGATCCGTACGCGGTCGCGATGACGTTCATCGGCGCCTGCTACACGCGCTCGTCACAGCGCCAGATGCCGCTCCCGAAGGTCGAGCTGCCGCCGCTCGACGAGGTGATCGAGGCGATCGTGGCGTTGATGGCGCCGGGTTTGCGGCGCGTATGATTTCTGGCGTGCCTGGCTGTTACGCCGGCAGCGCCGCCGCTCCCGGTCCGGCAGCCGCGTCCGGCGCCGAGGAGGCGCGTCCCGACATCTCGCCGGCGCCGTCGGCGCCGGAACGCTTGGACGGGCGGTCGGCGTGGACGATCAGCACGGGGATCGGGCTGTGATTCAGCGCGTGGTGGCTGACGCTCCCGAGGAGCGACGAGCTGAGCGCGCCGCGGCCGCGCGACCCCATCACGAGCAGATCGTAGTTCGAGTCCTTTAGGCGGCCCATCAACGCCTGCCGGATCGGCTTGCGGCTGATGATCGTGGTGACCGGCACATCGGCGGGAACCCGCTTGACGGCGCGGCGCATGACGTCGACGGCCTCCTTCTCGAGGTCGGCGGCGGACACCGCCGCGGCACCTGCGGCCATCGCCGAGGCCGCCCATACCGGCGGTTGGTGGATAGCGGTCAGAATCGTGAGGCGCGCCTGATCGGCCCGGGCGATGTCGATCGCTTCGTCGAGGGCCCGGTCCGAATGGTCAGACCCGTCGATGCTGACGACGATGTTTCGGAACATGGTGTTGCTCCAGGATCGACGAAAATCATTAGCATGCCAAACGTTAGCATGGCAACCATGATAAGGTCAAGGCGATGGAGTCGAGCGTCAGCACCGATTTCCTTACGGGCTTCGATGCGCTGGCGCAGGCGGTTCGGCGCGCCCGGGGGGCGCCGGCGTCGAGCGGCGGTCTGACGCTGTCCCAGTACGGCCTCCTCGAGGTGCTGACGACGCGCCCGGTGGCGCGCGTGCAGGAGCTAGCGGGCCATGCCGGCATCGCGCCGTCGACGGCCACGCGCATCCTGGACGCGCTCGAGCGTCGCGGGATCGTGCGCCGCGTGCGCTCGACCGAGGACCGCCGAGCGGTGGCGGTGAGCCTGACCGACGTCGGCCGCCGGCTTCTGGGCGACGAGCAGGAATGGCTGCGGGGGCGCCAGCGCGCGTTCTACGAGTCGCTTCCGCCGGCTGAGCAGGAGCTCGCGCCCGACCTGCTGCTGCGCCTGGCCGCGCTGATCGACGATCTCGCGGCCGGGCCGGCGGGCCAGCAGCACGGGTAGCTCGCCGGCCAAGCCTAAGACGACACACATAATCGGGACACGGCTCCGCAACGACCGCGCCTACCCGCCCCCATATAAACCGCCGCTTCCTGACTCGTAAACGAGAGGAGCCAGTTCGCATGCGTAGAGTCACGAAGCTCGGGGCGATCTCGGTGATCGCCGCCGCTCTGATCGGAGGATCCGCGGCCGCGGTATCGGCCCACTCTGATCACGGCGGCTACGGTGACCACGGTCACCGAGGGCATTCGATCCAACACGTCCTCCTGATCTCGGTCGACGGTATGCACCAGTCCGACCTCGACTGGTACATCGCCAACCATCCGAATTCGGAGCTCGCCGGGCTCGCCACCGGCGGCGCCGAATACACCGACGCCCACACCGCCGACCCGTCGGACTCCGATCCGGGCGGTACCGCGATCATGACCGGCGGCGATCCCAAGGTCACCGGCATCTACTACGACGACGAGTACAGCCACGGCGTGTTCCCGGCCGGTACCACGAACTGCTCGGGTCCGGTCCCGGGTGGCGACGTGATCTACGACTCGCCGGACGACATCCTTGCCAACGTGCCGGACCTGCTGAATAACGGGAGCGGCAACACCTTCCCGTCGTTCGACGAGGGTGGCTCGATCTACCCGAACGGCGTCGACAAGAACCCGGCCCTGATCATGAACCTCAGTGATCACCCGCAGTCGGGTCTGAACCCGGCCACGTATCCGGTCGACCCGAAGACCTGCAAGCCGATTCAGCCGTGGGACTTCCTGGGGGTCAACACGATCTTCCAGGTGATCCATGCCGCAGGCATGCGGACGGCCTTCTCGGAGAAGCACGCGATCTACACGTCGTTCAACGGCCCCGGCTCGAACGGCATGAGCATCGACGACTTCTTCGGCCCCGAGATCGACTCACAGGCGGTCGAGCCGAACGGCACGCCGTATCCGGTCGACGGCGCGTGGACGGCCGACAACGTCGCGACACAGCAGTACGACGGCTACAAGGTCCAGGCGGTCATCAACTGGATCAACGGCTACGACCACTCCGGCACCGGGCCGAAGGTCGGCACGCCGGCGATCTACGGAATGAACTTCCAGACCGTCTCGACGGCCGAGAAGCTGAAGCACTCGCCGGGGGCCGTGATCGGCCAGGACGCGAACGGCAACCTGATCGAGGGCCCAGCCCTGCCGGGCGGCTACATGACCGTGAACGGCCAACAGGTGCCCGGCCCGCTTCTGCAGATCGCGCTCGACTACGTCAACAACGCCCTGCAGAAGATGGCCGACACGATCCAGGCCGACCACGAGGCCAACTCGACGGCGATCATCCTGACCGCCAAGCACGGCCAGTCGCCGCTGAACAACAACCAGCTGCAACGGATCGACGACGGTCCGATCATCTCGGGCGTCAACGCCGCCTGGGCGGCAACGCACCCGAGCAACCAGACGCTGGTCGTGCAGGAGGCCGACGACGACGGGCTGCTGTGGTGGCTGTCGGATCGCTCGCAGGCCGCGGCTGACTTCGTCAAGAACTACCTGTGGACGCACACCGCACAGGCGGTGCCCTACAGCGGTCCGGACATCACCGTCCAGCACTCGGGCCTGAAGGCCATCTTCGCCGGCGATCAGTCGGCGCGGTTCTTCGGCGTCCGGAACTCCGACCCGCACCACCCGGACGTGTTCGGGATCGCGCAGGTCGGGACGATCTACACAGGCGGCTCGAAGATCGCCGAGCACGGCGGGGACAACCCGGGCGACCGGGACGTGCCGCTCGTCGTCTACGCCCCCGGCGCCGTCCGGCCCGGTTCATCGGACCAGTGGGTCGAGACGACGCAGATCGCGCCGACGGTCCTGCGCCTGCTCGGCCTCGATCCGGACGCTCTGCAGGCGGTGCGGGAAGAGGGCACGCAGGTCCTGCCCGGCATCGGCGGCGAGGGCCGCGGCTGGTAGGCACTCGCGTCAGAGCGCGCAAGCGCGAATTGATGGGCGAGCGTGTCGAAACGCGGCACGCTCGCCCGTCATAGGGTTGAAGCCGCGAACAGCCTGCGGCCAACCAACCCTTCAAGGAGGCGAGATGCCCCAGTACATGCTCTTGATCTACAACCCCGCGGACGCCGGCGATCCGACCCCGGAGCAGATGCAGGAGATCGGGTCCCGCTACGACGCCTACACGCAGAGCCTGGTGGAGGCCGGCGTGTTGGTCGGCGGCGACGCCCTCGAGCGCGTTGACACCGCGACCACCGTGCGGGAGCGCGACGGGCAGACGCAGTTCACCGACGGTCCATTCGCCGAGACCAAGGAGTTCCTGGCCGGCTACTACCTGCTCAACTGCCCGGATCTCGACACCGCGCTCGACCATGCAACCCGCCTGCCGGCGGTCGGGTTCGGCGGCTCGGTCGAGGTGCGGCCGGTGTGGGACCGGACCGGCCCGATGGCGGCCGGCCGCGAGCAGGTCGCGCAGGCGTAAGAAGTTCAGTTGCGGAACGCGGTGAGGCGCCCTGATTGGGGTCGCCTCACCCGGCCGCTACCCAAATGCGAAGCTCGTGTTACGCCGTCCCGGTGGAACCCCCCGCGTGTCGGGTTTGGGCCACCGGGCCGTTGGCATCACCGGCGGCAACGACGAACGTGTTCATCATGAGCACGACGATGGCGACCATCGATACCGACTTCGCGACTGCGGAGACCGCCGACCACGCCCTGCCGTATGGCGCCGCGATCGCGTCGGTCGGCGCGAGCCTGCCGCACACGGTCGTCACGAACGCCGAGGTCGCGGCGCGGATCGGCGTCACCGACGAGTGGATCGTCCGCCGCACCGGGATCCGGTCGCGGCGCGTGGCCGAGCCGGACGAGCGCCTCACCACGTACGCGGCCAACGCCGGCGCGGCTGCGCTTCGCCGGGCGGCGATCTCGCCTGAGCAGGTCGACCTCGTGCTGGTCGCCACCACAACCCCGGACGAGGTCATGCCGAACGCGGCGCCGCTCGTCGCTCACGAGCTCGGCGCGGTGCGTGCCGGCGCGTTCGACATCGGCGCGGCGTGCACCGGGTTCCTCTCGGCGCTGGCGGTCGGCACCGGGCAGATCGAAGCGGGTCGCGCGCAGTGCGTGCTCGTGATCGGCGCGGACCTGATGTCGCGGATCCTCGACCCCGCAGACCGCACGACCGCGGCCGTGTTCGCCGACGGCGCCGGCGCGGTGGTGCTGACCGCCACCAGCGAGACGAGCCGGATCGGGCCGATCGTGCTCGGCGCGGACGGCGCGGGCGCCGATCACATCATCGTCCCGCGCGACGAGGGCGTGATCCGGATGCGCGGCCACGAGACCTTCCGCGAGGCGGTTGCGCGCCTGTCGCTCTCCACCGTGCAGGCCGCGCGTGCCGCCGGCACGCGCCTGGACGACATCGACCTGTTCGTCTACCACCAGGCCAACGGACGGATCCTGAGCGCCGTCGGCGAGCGGCTCAGCCTGTCGGCCGACCGGGTCGTCGACTGCATCTCCGAGTACGGCAACACCTCGGCGGCCACGCTCCCGCTGGCGCTTGACCATGTCGAGCGCGACGGGCGGCTGAAGCCGGGCCATCGGGTCCTGCTCGGCGCGTTCGGCGCGGGCTTCACGTGGGGCGCGACCGTCGTTAATTGGGGCCCAACCACCCCTACTGCATGAGCGGTCGCGTCCTGATCACGGGCGTCGGCGCCGTCACGCCCCTCGGCGTCGGCGCGCGCGAGCTGTACGAAGGCTGGACCGCGGGCCGCACCGGCATCGAGGACGGCCTCGGCGCGTGCACGGACTTCGATCCGACCGAGTTCATGACCGTGAAGGAGGCTCGGCGCAGCGATCGCTTCGCCCAGCTCGCGATCTCGGCAAGCATGGAGGCAGTCGCCGACGCGGGTTGGGACTCGGACGCTCCCCCCGTCGATCCGGCCGACATCGGCTGCGTGATCGGCTCGGGCATCGGCGGAATGTGGACGTTCGAGACCCAGTGCGAAGTGCTCCACGATCGCGGCCCCGAGCGTGTCTCGCCGCTCGCGATCCCGTTGATCATGGGCAATGCCGCCGCCGGACTGGTGGCGATGCGCCACCGTCTGGGCGGGCCGGTGTTCGGCGTGATGTCCGCGTGTGCGTCGGGCGCGCACGCGATCGGCGAGGCGGCGCGAATGATTAGAACTGGAGAGGCACAAGCGGTCCTCGCGGGCGGAGCAGAGGCCACGCTCACTCCGCTCGCGAAGGCTGCTTTTGCATCGATGGAGGCCACCTCACCGACCGGGATCTCGCGGCCGTTTGACGCGCGGCGAGACGGGTTCGTAATGGGCGAGGGCGCGGGCGTGCTCGTGCTCGAGTCAGAGGAGGTCGCGACCGCGCGCGGCGCGACCGTGCTCGGCGAGGTGCTCGGCTACGCGTCGACCGCCGACGCGCATCATCTGACCGCGCCCGAGCCCACCGGGCGCCCGGCGTCGCGGGCGATCACCCGCGCGATGGCCGACGCGGGCGTCACCCCCGAGGGGATCCACTACATCAACGCCCACGGGACCTCGACGCCGCTCAACGACCGCTCGGAGACCGAGGCGATCAAGCTCGCGCTCGGCGAGCGGGCATACGACATCCCGGTGTCTTCGACGAAGTCCGCGATCGGGCACCTGCTCGGCGCCGCCGGCGCGGTCGAGGCGATCGCGACGATCATCGCGCTGAACGAGCGCGTGGCGCCGCCGACGCTCAACTACGAGGAGCAGGAAGAGGGGCTCGACCTCGACTACGTGCCCGACGGGCCCCGGCCGCTCGGAAACGGAAACGGAAACGGCCACGCGCGGCTCGTCGCCCTCTCGAACTCGTTCGGATTCGGCGGCCACAACGCCGTGCTGTGCCTCGGAGGTGCGTCATGAGCGCCACGCTCGCCACGAGCACCGAAACGCCGCCGCTTGGCCCGGTCGAGCGCCTGGAGACGCTGTGCGATCCCGGCACGCTCGAGCTGATCCGCTCGGAGGTCATCTCGGGCGCGATGGGCGATAAGGCGCGCGCGGGCGACGGTGTCGTCGCCGGCGCCGGCGTGATCGACGGCCGCCCGGTGTTCTGCTACGCCCAGGACTCGAGCTACGCCGGCGGCTCGCTTGGGGAGCAGCACGCGAACACGATCGTGCGCGTGCTCGAGTTGGCCGACAAGGCACGGGCGCCGGTCGTCGGGTTCGTGTCCTCGGGCGGCGCACGGATGCAGGAGGGCGTGGCCGCGCTCGGTGGCTACGGCCGCATCTTCCACCGGATCGTGAAGCTCTCGGGTCGGGTTCCGCAGGTGTCGATCATCACCGGCCTTTCCGCCGGCGGCGCCGCGTATTCGCCGGCGCTGACCGATTGGGTCGTGATGACCGAGCGGTCGAGCATGTTCCTCACCGGTCCCGGCGTGGTGCGCGAGGCGCTCGGCGAGGACGTCACCGCGGACCAGTTGGGCGGCACCCGCGTCCACGAGCGCAACGGCGTCTGCCATTTCGTCGCGCCGACCGACGTCAATGCCGCGTACCTGGCGCGCGAGTTGCTCGGCTACCTGCCGCGTCACCGCGACGCGCGGCCGCCGGTGCTGCCGTCGCGCCCGCCGCTCGGGCACGATCCGTCGGATCCGGTCCCGGCCGACGGGCGCAGCGTGTACGACGTGCGCGACGTAATTCGCGCGTTCGTCGACGGGGGCGAGATGCTCGAGGCGTCGTCCGGCTGGGCGCGCAACCTCGTAACCGGGTTCGCGCGGCTTGACGGCCACACGGTCGGCGTGGTCGCGAACCAGCCACGGTACCTCGGCGGGATCATCGACTCGGACGCGGCCCAGAAGGGCGCCCGCTTCGTGAATAGGTGCAACGCGTTCGGGATTCCGCTCGTGGTGCTGGTCGACACCCCCGGGTACATGCCGGGCACCAAGCAGGAGTCCAACGGAGTGATCCGGTTCGGCGCGGAGTTCGTGCATGCGTTCGCCGCAGCCGAGGTGCCGCGGGTAACGCTGATCCTGCGCAAGGCGTTCGGCGGCGCGTACATCACGATGAACTCCAAGGACCTCGGGGCGGACTACGTGTTCGCGTGGCCTAACGCCGAGATCGGCGTGATGGCCGCCAGGTCCGCGGTGGGCATCATCAACCGCCGCGAACTCGAGGCGTCCGAGGACCCCGACGCCGTCCGCGACGATCTCGCCGCGCGCTACACCGAGACCAACCTTTGCCCGCGGGTCGCGGCCGCGTCCGGCTACATCGACGAGTTGATCGCGCCCGATCAGACGCGCCAGCGACTTACCTGGGCGCTTCGCTCACTGACCCCGGCGGACGCCGCATGACCCGCCCCGACGGCACCGTCCTCCTCACCGGCGCGACCGGTTTCGTCGGGATGGAGTTGCTCGCCCGGTACCTCGAGCGGACCGAGCGCCCGGTGGTCACGATCGTTCGCGCCGGGGGCGACGACGCCGCGCGCGAGCGGATCGACGCGGTGCTCGAGAACCTTTTCGGGGAGCACGCCGGGCGCTACGCGGACCGGGTCACCGCGCTTGCCGGCGATTTGACGGCGCCGCGCCTCGGCCTCGACGGCGCTCGCTGGGAATGGCTCGCGTCGCAGGCGACGATGATCATGCACGGCGCCGCGTCGGTGTCGTTCGATCAAACGCTCGAGGACGCGCGCGCGATCAACGTCGAGGGCACGCGCCGGATGCTCGAGCTGGCCGGCCGGGCGCGCGAGCTGGGCGTGCTCGAGCGCTACGCGCAGATCTCGACCGCCTACGTCTCCGGCACCCACGCCGGCCGCTTCTTCGAGTGCGATCACGACGTCGGCCAGAGCTTCCACAACTCCTACGAACAGTCGAAGTTCGAGGCCGAGCGGCTTGTGCGCTCGCGGCCGGGATTGCCGTTCACGATCCTGCGCCCGAGCATCGTCGTGGGCGACCGCTACAGCGGCTGGACGGCCGCCTTCAACGTCCTCTACTGGCCGCTGCGGGCGCTCGCGCGCGGTCTGTTCCCGGCGGTCCCGGCGCTCGCATCCTCGCCGGTCGACGTGGTTTCGATCGACTACGTAGCGGACGGGATCCACGAGCTCTGCGAGTCCGCCGGCGGGATCGGGCAGACCTATCACCTCACGGCCGCTGCGGAGGCGAGCACGATCGGTGAGATCGCCGAGCTCGCGAGCGGCTACTTCCGCCAGCCGCTGCCGCAGCTGCTCACCCCCGATGAGTTCGAATTGCTCGAACACGGGGGGATGGGACGCTCGATGTTCGAGGAAGGAAGCGCGTACTTCCCGTACTTCTCGGTGACGACCACGTTCGACGACGCGTTGGCGCGCGCGCGACTCGAGCCGGCCGGGATCACCGTCGCGCCGCTGCGCGATTACATGGATCGCCTGCTCGATTACGCCACGACGAGCCGCTGGGGCAAGCACCCGATTGCTCGCGTCGACGCGGCGGCGGCGTTCGCCGGCGCTTAGCGCCTAGACCACGCGGAATTCGGCTCGGGGCGCATGTGGTCCGTTACGTGAAGGAGCCGAATTCCGTTAAGGGAATCCGCCGCATCTCCGTCCGCGGTGCGTAGCGCGTTGAGGCGGATTCCCCTCCCCCCAGCCGGGGGGTTGTCCCCGGCGATGGGTTGTGAGGCTTACAACGGACGAGCATCCTCGAAGGATGGCCCTGCTCGCTGACACCGCCAGGTTCCGCAGCGACGACCCGGATCCGCTAGTGATCGCGTCGCTCGCGTGTCCGATCTGCCTGCGCAGTGACGACGTCGAATGGCACGCCGCACTCGACGGCTACGATCCGTCCGTCGAATGCCGATGCCCACGCTGCGAGGAGACCTGGCGGGTGTATCTGGAGCCGCAGCAGGCGCTGCGGTTCTCGCTGATGGACTCCCTCTGAGCGCGCGCTCCGAAGTCGGAATCGGCGCGCTCGAGTTGTTCGTCGAGGTGCTCTCGCAAGCCGAGGACGCCCCGGGGCTCGGCGAGGGTTTCTACGACCGGCTGTGCGACGCCGTCTGCCGGCTGGCGCGGATGCGACGCGCGCTGATCTTCCGTTACGACAGCGCGGTCCGGCGCGTCCGCGCAGCTGGTGCGCACGGGCTCAGCCTCGAGCAGTTCGCCGGCGCCCACGTGACCGTCGAGTCGGCGCCGATCGCGGCCCAGTCGCTGCGCGAGGACCGGGTGCTCGAGATCGAGGGCGACATGACCGGCCAGTTCCCCGAGGAGTACGCGAGCGTCTTTCCCGAGCCGGTCCGGCTCGTGTGCGCGCCGATGGCGGCGGCCGGCCGCGCGATGGGCGTGATCTTCGCCGACCGGCTGATGAGCGAGCCGCCGCTCGACGACGCGGAGCGGTACCTGCTGTGGACGCTCGGCAAGGCCGCCGCGCTCGCCTCGGTCGCCCGTCTCGTGGCCAAGCAGGCCGAGGAGGCCGCCCAACTCGAGCAGCGGATCGACCTCGCCCGGGACATCCACGAGGTCGTGATCCAGCGGCTGTTCGGCGTCTCGATGGCGCTCGACGGCGAGGGCGATCTGCCGGCCGAGGCTCGCCAGCGATGCGCGGCCGAGACTCAGGAGGCGCTCTCGGATCTGCGCAGCGCGCTCCAGCGCCCGCTCGGCCGCACTCCGCGCGCGACGCAGACGACGTTCGTGGCCGAGGTCGAGCGGCTCGCGAGCGTGCACCCCGACCTCGGGGTCACATTCGCCGCCGGCGGCTCGGGCGATGTCCCGCCCGCGCTCGAGCCGCTCGCCCAATCGGTGCTCGCCGAGGCGGTCCGGAACGCGCACAAGCACGCCAATCCGACCCAGGTCAGGGTGCGGATCGGTCGCGACGACGGCGCGTTCGTGCTCGAGGTGGCCAACGACGGCGTCAGCGGCAACCGCCGGCACCGCGCCGGCATGGGCCTGCGGCTAGCCGCGCTCGAGGCGCTCCAGAGCGGGGGCGTCGTCGAGTTCGGCGTGCGTGAGCCGGGCACGTGGCAGGTCCGGCTGGTGGTCCCCGATGAGCTCTGAATTGCCGCCGCGGGGTGGTCGCCGATGAGCTCTGAATTGCCGCTCCGGCGTGGTCCCCGATGACGTCTGACACGGCACTGCGGAGCCCCGAGAAGCTGAGCGTGCTCGTGGTCGACGATCACGACGTCGTCCACTGGGGCATCCGGCTGATGCTGACCCAGCAGCCGTGGGTCGACCGCTGCCTGAG
Source organism: uncultured Solirubrobacterales bacterium (assembly GCA_963701945.1). Taxonomy (GTDB): domain Bacteria; phylum Actinomycetota; class Thermoleophilia; order Solirubrobacterales; family Solirubrobacteraceae; genus Palsa-465. The sequence continues at coordinate 348,671 of CAVPBV010000017.1, forward strand.
CGCACACTCGGGCGAGGAAGCGCTCGGGCTGGTGGTGCGCTACCGGCCGCACGTGGCGCTGGTCGACCTGTTCATCGGCGAGGAGTCCGGCGCGGAGATCTGTGAGCAGCTACGCAAGGCCGAGCCGCTGACGCGCGTGCTGTTGTTCTCGGGCGCCGGCGAGATCTCGCCGCACGCGGCGCGCGCGGCCGGCGCGTCGGGATTCGCGTACAAGGATTGGCCGGCGCGGAAGATCGCAAGCGCGGTGCGCATGGTCGGGCTGGGCAAGACCGTGTTTGATCCTCAGGACCGACCGGTCGCGCTCGGTCTGTCCGACCGCGAGCGCGACGTGCTCAACCTGATGGCGTCGGGCGCCACCAACCCGGAAATCGCCGAGAAGCTCCACCTGTCCAAGCACACGGTCAAGGAGCACACGAGCGCGGTGTATCGGAAGCTCGGCGTTCGCAACCGGACCGAAGCGGTCCAGCGCAGCCAGCGACTCGGGTTGCTGTCGTAGTCTCGTTAGGTACATGTCTACCTCGACGTCGAGGAGCTCCCGCTGGACGCGGCGCTGAGTGAGATCGCGCGCTTCCTGGCGGTGCGGGCACCGTTTGATGCGCTCGCGCCCGAGGAGCTCGGGGAGGTCGCGGCGCAGACCGAGATCGAGTTCTACGTGTCGGGCACCGCGATCCTCACCGAGGACGGCGGGCCGGTCACGTTCCTGCGCGTGATCCACTCGGGCGCGGTCGACATCATCCACGACGGCCGGCTGCTCGACCTGCTGGGGACCGGCGACACGTTCGGCCACGCCGCGATGCTGTCCGGGCTTCCGCCCGGGTTCGAGGCCCGGGCCGCGGAGGATACGCTCTGCTACCGGATTCCGGTGAGCGTCGCGCGGCCGCTGCTCGACCGCGTCAACCGGCGCGAGATCGAGCTCGCGGCGGGACCGCCGAACCACCGGCCGGTCACGCGAATGATCCGTTCGCCGACGGTGCGCTGCGAGCCGATGGAGAACATCCGCGAGGTCGCCCGGCGAATGACCGAGGTCGGCGCGAGCTCGGCGATCGTCGATCTGCGCGACGGCGGTTTCGGGATCGTCACCGATCGCGACATCCGCACGAAGATCGTCGCGGCGGGCCTGCCGTTGAGCGCGCCGGTGTCGAGCGTGATGACCACGCCGGTGTTCTCGGTCACTCCCGATCGGCTTGGCGGCGACGTGCTGTTCGAGCTACTCGAGCGCGGGATTCGGCATGCGCCGATCCTGTCCGAGACCGGCCAGCTGATCGGCGTGATCGAGGAGGCCGACCTGTTCCCGGCGCAGTCGCAGTCGTGGTTCGGGGCGCGGCGCTCGATCTCGCGCGCGTCGTCGCCGGACGATCTCGCGGCGGTGGCCAAGCGGCTGCCCGAGGTCGTTGCCGAACTGCACGCGGCGCGGCTACGCGCTCCCGAGGTAGTGCGCGTGGTGTCGGCGCTCGTCGACGCGCTGATCACGCGCGCTCTGGAGTTGGTTGCGCCGGCGCCGGGCGAGGGAGTCGTGTGGGTCGCGGTCGGAGCTCAAGCTCGGCGGGAGCTGACCCCCGCGTCGATCGCTCGCGGGGCCGTGGTCTGTCATGACCCGCCGCCGGCCGAGTGGATGCGGTCGGTGGGCGAGATTCTCCGCGCGTGCGGTTTCCCCGGCGACGTGGTCGCGCGCAGCACCGAGGAGTGGATGCGCGCCGTCGGCGAGGACGAGCTCGAGCTGTCGGTGTTGGTCGAGCGGCGGGCCCTGTGGGGGACGCCGATCGATCCGTTGCCCTCTCCCGAAGGCCCGGCGCACGACGCAGTGGTGGCCGCGCTCGCGCGCCGGGCGCTCGCGGCCGTACCGCCGACCGGGTTTGACGCCGACTTCGTGCTCGAGGCCGGGGGCGGGCGCGCCGACCGGCTCGACATCCGGCGCGACGCGGTGGCGCCGATCGTCGAACTCGCTCGCTGGGGTTCGGCGGCGGCGGGCGTGGTCGAGGGATCGACGCCGGAGCGCTTGCTGGCCGCGGCTTCGAGCGGGCTCCTGAGCGAGGACGAGGCGCGGACGCTCGCCGACGCATTCGACCTCGCGCTCGAGCTCCGGATCGGCCATCACATGAGCCGGATCGGCGCGGGCCAGCCGCCAGACGACGAGATCGAACTCGCGGAGATCAGCCCGCTGATGCGCGACACCCTGCGGGACGTGTTCCGGGCGGTGACGTCGGTGCAACGGAGGCTGCGCGGATGAGGGTGCTCGCGCGAGGGTGCTCGCGTGAGGGTGCTCGCGTGAGGGTGCTCGCGTGAGGGTGCTCGCGTGAGGGTGCTCGCGTGAGGGTGCTCGCGTGAGGGTGCTCGCGTGAGGCTGCGGCGGTCGCCGCAGGGTGTCGCGGCGGAGTTCGCGGACGCCGGGCGGCCCGCGGATGAGACCGCGTGGCGGGACGCCCGATGGTGCGCGCTCGACCTCGAGATGACCGGGCTCGATCCCCGCCGCGAGGAGATCATCGCGGTCGGCGCGGTGCCGATCGACGACGGCCGGATCGTGCTCGGCGGCGGCCTGTACACGCTCGTACGCACGACCCGGCGCTCCCAGCACGGCGCCGTGCTCGTGCACAAGCTGCGAGTGCCCGACCTCGCCGACGCGCCACCACTCGAGGAGGCGCTCGATCGCATGCTCGAGCTGCTCGCCGGGCGCGTCCCTGTGTTCCACACCGCGGCGATCGAGCGGAGCTTCCTCGAGCGCCAGTTCGCGCGCCGGCATGTGCGGTTGCCGGCGGCCGCCGACACGGAGGCGTTGGGGCGCTCGTGGCTGCGCCACCGTGACGGGTCCGCGCCCGAGGGGATCTCGCTCGGGCGGCTCGCCGGCGTGCTCGGGCAGATCGCCGAGACGCCCCACCACGCGCTCGGCGACGCGCTCACGACCGCCAAGGCGTTCATCGCGCTCGCGTCGCTGCTCGACACGGTGGCGCCGCAGACCGTCGGCTCGCTGGTGGAGGCCAGCCGGCCGGCGATGTCTGCCGCAGCCCGGCGGTTCGGCCCGGGGTGATCGAGGCCGGACACCGATAAGTGCGCACTCGGCTGCCCCCGGCCCGCCGAGTGTGGCGGGATCGTTGCCATAGCGGGACGAATATGCATTCGGCCGGCGAGGCGCGCCGAGTGTGGCGGGATCGTTGCCATAGCGGGACGAATATGCATTCGGCCGGCGAGGCGCGTCGAGTGTGGACTTTCCGGTCCTCGGCGGCTTAGGCTTGGCCACCGTGATCATCTGCGATTCGTTCGTGGTCGCGGGCTGGACCGGAGTTGCTCGAATAACGTGACGCACTTCGAGCCGCCCGACGCCACCGTCGCACCGCGCTACACCGGCGTGCGCACGTTCGCGCGGCTGCCGCACGTCGAGTTGCCGCGCGACGACGTCGACGCCGCGGTGATCGGCGTGCCGTTCGACACAGCGACCAGCTTCCGGAGCGGGGCGCGGTTCGGGCCCGAGGCGATTCGCGCCGCCTCGATGCTGCTCCGCCCGTATCACCCGGTTCTCGACGTCGACGTGTTCGGCACGCTGTCGCTGGTCGACGGTGGCGACCTGAACGTCACCCCGGGCAACGCGCTGAAGACGACTGAGCAGATCGACGCGCAGCTCAGGCCGCTGGTGCAAGCGGGCATCGTCCCCCTCGTGCTGGGTGGCGATCACTCGATCGTGCTCGGCGAACTCCGAGCCCAGCACGCCGTCCACGGCCCGGTGGCGCTGGTGCTGCTCGACGCCCATGCCGACACCTGGGATCAGTACTACGGCGAGCGCTACTTCCACGGCACGCCGTTTCGACGCGCGGTCGAGGAGGGCCTGCTCGACCCGGCCCGCTCGCTGCTAGCGGGCATGCGCGGTCCGCTGTACGGACCCGAGGACATGGATGTCCCGCGCGAACTCGGGTTCGAGGTGATCCCCGGCCCCGATCTGGTGGCGATGACCCCGGATCAATACGGCGAGCGGGTCCGGACAAAAGTAGGCGACGGCCCGGCGTACCTGTCGTTCGATATCGACGTGCTCGACCCGGCCTCGGCGCCGGGAACGGGAACGCCCGAGGTCGCGGGCCTCCAGCCGCGCGAGGCGCTCGGGTTCCTGCGCGCGCTCGCCGGCATGTCGTTCACGGGGTTCGACGTCGTCGAGGTCGCGCCCGCCTACGACTCGCCCGGCCAGATCACCGCGCTCAATGGGGCCGCGGTCGCGTACGACCTGCTGGCGCTGCTCGCGGTGGCCCGCAGCCGCGTCCACCCGGCGTAGGGTCGGTAACTCGCCGAAGCTGACGCCCGCGAGTCATGGGACCAGGCGATGGTGCCGATGCGGAGCCGTGATGTCACGGGAGTCCGCGTTCGTCGCCCGCGCCCGGCGAGGCCGGTTGGTTTCGGCGTGCTCCGGTCAGCCGGTCGCGCTCGGGCTGCTCGTGCTGCTCAGCGCGTGGGGGGTCATCTACGAGCTTGCCTTCACGGTATTCCCATCTCTGCTCGGGACCATCGCGTACCGGGGCATCGCCCCCGACGTGGTCTTCCTGACCGCGGCGGCGCTGTTGATCTGGCGCGGCCTCCGCGGCGGCGCGCGCCGGCAGGACCGAGGCGCTGCGACGGCTCGCTGCCGCACAGCGGCGCGCGAGCGGGGCTGGATGCTCATCGGGGTTGGTGCGCTTTGCTGGGCCTCAGGCGACATTTACTGGACCCTCGTCCTCGGTAACCTCGCCAACCCGCCGGTGCCCTCCTTGGCGGATGCAGGCTACTTGTCGTTCTGCCCGCTGGCGTTCGTCGGGATCCTGTCGCTCGTCAGGCAGCGCATGAGCGGTGTTCCGAAAGCGCTCGCGGCCGACGCGGGCGCCGCCATCTTCGCGGCCGGCGCCGTCGGCGCGGCGCTGGTGCTCCAGCCGGTGTTCGCGCACGCCGACGGGGGTACGTTGGCGGTCGCCACCAACCTCGCCTATCCGATCTGCGATCTCTTCCTCCTCGGGCTGATCGTCGGCGCGACGGCACTGGGCAACTGGCGCCTGAACCGGACCTGGGTTCTGCTGGCCGCGGCGGTGCTGTCGTTTCTGATCGCGGACAGCGTGTACGTCGTCGCCGACGCCACCGGTACGTACACCCAGGGCGACTGGTACAACGCGCTCTGGTATTGGTCGCCGGTGATTGCAGCGTGGGCGGCATGGATCCCTCGCGCCCAAGGCGCATCGATTCGGACTCGGACCAGCGCCCGCGGCATCGTCATGCCGGTCGCGTTCGCGTCGGTGGCGATCGCAATCCTCGTGTGGTCGAGCTTCGATCCGGTCGGCGTGGTCGCGATCATCCTGGCCACCAGCTCGCTGGCGGTCGTCATGGGCCGGCTCGTGCTGACGTGGCGCGACAACGCGCGCCTGCTCCGCGCGAGCCAGGACGAGGCGATGGCCGATGCACTCACCGGTCTCGGGAACCGGCGGGCGCTGCTCGCCGATCTGGAGCGCCGACTTTCTACCGCTCGCGAAGACGTTCCGTTCACGCTGGTGCTGTTCGACCTCGACGGCTTCAAGCAATACAACGACAGCTTCGGGCATCCGTCCGGCGACGCTCTGCTCCGTCGGTTGGGAGGCAAGCTCGAGGCGCACCTCGGTGCCGCCGGGCGCGTGTACCGGATCGGAGGCGATGAGTTCTGCGCGCTGATCAACGCTCCGCGAGACGCTTGGGAGGCCGAGGTGCAGGCCGCGGCACAGGCGCTGTCTGAGCAGGGCGAGGGCTTTGCCATCGACTGCTCGCACGGGTCAGTGCTGCTTCCAAGCGAGGCGCAGGACTCGAGCACGGCGCTCACGATTGCCGACCAGCGGATGTACGCGGACAAGCGCGCGGGGCGGGTGACGGCGGCGCAGCAGTGCAAGGACGTTCTGATGTGCGCCGTCGCCGAGCGAAATCCTGAGCTGGGCGCGCACGGCCAGGATGTCGCCGAGCTGGCCGGCAGCGTGGCGGTGGCGTTCTCGCTGCCGCATGACGAGATAGAGGCCATCCGTCAGGCGGCAGAGCTCCACGATGTAGGCAAGGTGGCGATCCCGGATGCGATCCTCCTCAAGCCGGCTGCGCTCGACGAGCACGAGTGGGGGCTCGTGCGGCGGCATACGCTGATCGGCGAGCGGGTCATTGCCACCGCACCGGATCTCGCGCGGGCGGCGCGGTTGGTCCGCTCGAGCCATGAGAACTACGACGGGAGCGGGTACCCGGACGGGCTCGCGCGCAAGGAGATACCGCTCGGCGCGCGGATCATCGCGGTCTGCGACGCCTACGACGCGATGATCACCGACCGTCCCTACCGCCGCGCGATGGGCGAGCAAGACGCGGTGGCCGAGCTGCGCCGCTGCGCCGGCACCCAGTTCGACCCGCTCGTCGTCGAACGGTTCTGCGCGGTGGTCGCCGCCGAGCGGGACGGCATCCCGCGAGCGGCCTGAGCGGCCTGAGCGTCGCCGGCAGCCGCAGCCGCGCAGCCGGCCGCGGCGTCGGCAGCCGCGGCCGCGTGCGCCCGGCGATTAGAGGACCGATGCTGACCTAAAACGGGGATACGGTCGAGGGCACTGTCAGCGGACCGAAAAGGAGCATCAATGCCCGAGCTAGACCGTTACATCCCGGGCGTGCCGTGCTGGATCGACACGAGCCAGCCGGACCCCGAGGCCGCAGTCGCCTTCTATGGCGACCTGTTCGGCTGGGACGTCGATGAGGTTTCGCCACCCGGGTCCGAGCTCAAGTACTTCATCGCCCAGATCCGCGGTGGCGACGTCGCCGGCATCAGTCCTCTGCCGGAGGGAGCGCCGCCCGCGGCGACGTGGAACACGTACGTGCGGGTGGACAGCGCCGACGACGCGGCGGCCCGGGTCAAGCAAGCCGGTGGCGCCGTGCTGATGGAACCGATGGACGTATCGGACGCGGGGCGCACCGCGGTGTTCAGCGACCCCGAGGGCGCGGCGTTCTCCGTCTGGGAGCCCAAGCGGCACCGGGGCGCAGCGATCGTCAACGAGGCCGGTTCGCTGAACTTCAACATCCTGAACACTCACGACCCGGCGGGGGCCAAATCGTTTTACGCCGAGGTCTTTGGGTGGGGGACGATGCCGATGGGCGGTGGCGCCGAGGCGTGGACGCTGCCGGGATACGGCGATCACCTCGAGCGCCGGAGTCCGGGAACGCGCGAGCGGATGGCCGCGGTCGGCGCCCCGCCCGGGTTCATCGACGTCGTGGCCACGCTCACGCCGCTTCCGGACGACCACGGGGAGGTCCCCCCGCACTGGGGCGTGACGTTCGCCACCGACGACGCCGACGGAACCGCGGAGAAGGCGTTCGCGCTCGGCGGGAAGATCCTCGCGCCGCCGTTCGACGCTCCCTGGGTCCGGATGACGATCATCGCCGACCCGCAGGGTGCGTTGTTCATCGCGAGCCAGTTCGTCCCCGAGAACCGGGAGGTCGTCAATCAGGAAAGCGCGTCAACCAGCGCCGCCTGACGTCGCCACAACGGGGCGGGCGCTGACCGGCGTCAGCGGCCGCCCCCGATTCTCGGGCGGGCGGGACCTATTACCTCTCAGAACAGCTGCAGGTAGCGGTCTAGCTCCCACTGGGTGATCTGCTCGTGGGCGGCCTGCCACTCGCGGCGCTTGACCTTCGCGAAGTAGTCGACGTAGTCGCCGTCTCGGGTCTTGCCGAACGCGGCTCGGAGCACGTCGTCCTTCTCGAGCTCGCGGATGGCGTCGAGCAGGTTGGCCGGGAGCAGCTCGATACCGGCGGCCGCGCGCTCGTCGGGGTGCATCTCGTACAGGTTGGCCGAGTTCGGCTCGCCGGGGTCGAGCCCGCGCTCGATCCCGTCGAGACCGGCCGCGAGCATCGCGGTCGCCGCCAGATACGGGTTGCACGAGCCGTCGACGGTCCGGTCCTCGATCCGGCCGGCGTCCGGGATGCGGAGCATCTGCGTGCGGTTGTTGTAGCCGTAGCTCACGTACGCTGGCGCCCAGGTCGCGCCGCTCGTCGGCGCGCCGACGACGAGGCGCTTGTACGAGTTCACGGTCGGTGCGGTGATCGCGATGTACGCCTTGGCGTGGGCCTTCAGACCACCGACGAACTGGTAGGCGAGCTCGGACAGGCCGAGGCCGCGGGGATCGTCGGCGGGGTCGCGCTCGAATACGTTGTCGCCGTTCGACCACAGGCTGACGTGGAAGTGGCAGCCGTTACCGGTCAAGTTGGCGAACGGCTTGGGCATGAACGTCGCGATCAGGCCGCGCTGCTGCGCTAGCGACTCGACCATGTAGCGGTAGAACACAGCGCGATCGGCGGTCGTCAGGGCATCGGCGAACTGGAAGTTCTGCTCGAACTGGCCGTTGGCGTCCTCGTGGTCGGTCGCGTAGTTGTCCCACCCGAGTTCGGTCACAGCCTTCGAGACCTGCGAGACGAAGTCGAGGTTGCGGGTCAGCGCCCGCATGTCGTAACAGGGCAGCTCGAGTGTGTCGAGCTTGTCGGCGACCTCGATCCCGCCGTCCTCGGTGCGGCGCACAAGGAAGTACTCGAGCTCGGCGCCCATCTTCAGCTCGAACCCGAGCGCCTTCGCGCGCTCGATCTGGTTGCGCAGGATCGTGCGGGGGCAGAACGGCCACGGCTCTCCCTCGACGGTCACGTTGCACGCGAACCGCGCCACGTTCGGCTGCCAGGGCAGGATTGTGAGCGTGCTGGGGTCGGGCATCGCGATCATGTCGGGGTCGTGCGGGCCCTGACCGATGTCGCCGGCGGCGAACCCGGCGAAGCCCGCGCCGTCGGTGAGCAGGTCATCGATGTGGTGCGCCGGGACGAGCTTGGCGCTTGGTTTGCCGTGCATGTCGACGAACTGAGCGAACAAAAACTCGATCTGTCGCTCGCTGATGATTCGCCGTACGTCGTCGGCGTCGCGGACGTGCGGCGCGCCCTCGTTGCGATGCTCAGTTGTGATAGCCATGAACGAGGTATATCCCCAGGCACAGGTATCCGGCAATGGCCGCGGGCACTGGGTATCGGGGTCTAGGATGTGCGCTTCGCACATAGCGAGACGCGTATACGGAGGCATTTCCTGACGGCTACCTCTGAGGCCAGTGGGCTTCGTGAAGAGAACCGGACCCTGTACCGGGTGATCAACCTCGTCGGCTCGTCGATCGAGCTGGGACCGATGCTGCAGGGGATCGTCGATCTGGCGACCGAGGCGACCGACTGCCACGCGTGCTTCATCTACCTGCTCGGCGACGGCGTGCTGACGATCCGCGCCGCCTCGCCGGTGTACGCGGCGGCGGTCGATGTCGTGCAGATGCGCCTCGACGAGGGGCTGACGGGGTGGGTCGCCCGCCACCGCCAGGCCGAGTTCATCCGCGACAACGCGATGGCGGATCCGCGGATGAAGTTCTTCCCGATCCTCGACGAGGAGCGCTTTCAGTCAATGGTCGCGGTCCCGATCGTCTCGCGCGCGAACGACACGATCGGCGTGATCGTGCTCCACACCGTGGCGCCGCGCGAGTTCACCGAGGACACGCTGAAGCTGCTCGTCCATATCGCGTCGCTGGTGTCGGGCGCGATCGAGAACGCACAGCTGTACGACCAGCAGCGGCGCCGGGTCGACGCGCTGACGAGCCTGTCCGGGCTCGCCCAGGAAGTCGCGACCGCCGGCGACTCCGGCGAGATCGGGCGCGGGGTCACGCGCGGGATGCGGCGGCTGCTCGGGGCCGAGGTGTGCCAGCTGTACCGCATCGACCGCACCGGCTCCGGCCTGCAGCTGCTGTCCTCATCGCCCGAGACGACCGCCGAGCCCGAGGCGCTGTCGGCGACCGCGTTGTTGCTGGCGGCGTTCGACGGGAGCGCGTCGCGGCCGCCGGCGCGAACGCTGTGGCCCGGGCTCGACGTCGCCGACCTGATGGTGACGCCGTTGATCTCGGGCGGCGAGCGGCTCGGGTTGCTGTGCGCGGGCGCCCCGCCGCGGCGGCCGTTCACCGGCGAGGACACCGAGATGGCGCGCGCGATCGCGCACCTGGCCGCGATCGCGATCAAGCGCGCCGAGCTGATCGAGGGGCTGACCAACGCGAACATCGTCAAGGACCTGTTCGAGGCGCTCGCCGCCGGGGCGACGGCCTTCGCGGTGGGGAAGGCAATGGAGGTCCGCTGCGATCTGACCAAGCCGTACCTGATGCTGTGCGCGGAGCCGGCCGCCGGTCGTGAGCAGGGCTCGGGCGAGTGGCGGGCGGCTGCCGAGGTGCTCGGGCGCGACCTGGCGGAGCTCGCGCCGCGAAGCGCGGTCGAGGCGGGTCCGGGACCGGTCCGGGCCGTGCTCTCGCTCGGCGCTCGTGCCCCGCAGCGGATCGAGGAGGTCGTACGGGCGTGCCGGGACCTCGGCCGGCGCCGCGGTGCCGCGATCGGGCTGAGCGAGCTGCACTCGTCCGCGGGAGACTCGGCCCGCGCCTACCGACAGGCGCTCGACGCGACGATGATCGGGCGGGCGCTGCTCGGCGACGGTGGCGCGATCGGGTACGCCGAGGTCGGCGCGTACCGGTACCTCGTGCACATCGGCGCGGAGAACGCGCCGCACGACCGGATGCGCGCCGCGGTCGACCGCCTGATCGACTACGACGCGAGGCGGCGCACGTCGCTGCTCGACACGCTCGAGCGGTATCTGGCCGAGCGCCGCAGCGTGATCGAGTCAGCGCGCGAGCTGTTCATCCACCCGAACACGCTGCGCCAGCGTCTGGCCCGGATCGAGGACCTGACCGGGCTGAAGCTCGACGAGGACGATCTGCTGTCGCTCGAGTTGGCGATCAAGCTCGCACGGCTACACGGGCGGCCGGCGGCGGCGCGGGGCGTCTAAGCGTCTTCGTGAACCAGGAACACCGGGATCTTCGCCTTGCGGCGGACCCGCTGCGGTTCCTGAGACCAGGAGAAGTCGCCGATCACGCGGCCGCGGTCGGCGTCGGCGGACATGACGATCGCGTCGCAGCCGGAGATCTTCGCCTCGTCGATGATCTTCTTGGTGGCGTTGCGGGTGCCGATCACGCGACCGTCGGCCTCGATCCCCTTGCGCCGCAGGCGCTTGACGACCTTGCGCACCATCTCGCGCTGCTCGTCCCACTCGCGCTTGGTCGGCAGCAGCCCCGGGTTGGGCAGGCCGAAGGCCACCCCGTGGACGCGAGCGATCGAGAGCACGTACACGCTTGCGTCAAACTGCCGCGCAAGCTCGAGGACGCGGGCGACGGCGGCCTCGGAGATGTCCCGCCCCTCGGAGGCGAGCAGGATTCGCTCGAACGGCCCGGTGTCGGGAGGAGGAACCTGCTCGCGCACCGAACGCAGGATGGCACTGCTCACGGACCGCTGCCCGTGGCCGCCATCATGCCTGCCTGCTCGGGTGCCGGCGGTGCGGCGCGCTTGTCCTCGACGCGCTTGCGATACCAGTACAGCGGCAGGTAGGCCAGCAACACGCCGATCCCGATGAAGTAGTACGGGAGCGTCGACTTACCCGCCTGCGAGCAGGTACACGAGGCGTACATGGGGCCGCCCCACACGTAGATCACCGCGTAAACCAAGGCCAGGCCGAGCGCGGCGTATTTCATCCACTCGGGTAGGCGAAATGGCCTTCGTACGTTTGGGCGCCACTTGCGCAGGAGGTAGTAACCGATCAGCACCGGGATGAACGAGAACAGGTAGCCGACGTTCGAGAACGTATAGATCTGCACCGCGCCGCCCATGAACACGACGATGATCGAGCAGACCACGTTGAACGCCATCGAGTGGCCGGGCACGCCGTGCGAGTTCGTCCGTGAGAAGAACTTCGGGAAGTGCCCGTCAGCGGACATCTGGTGCAGCGAGCGCGCCGTCCCGGTGATCGCGTTCAGCGCGGACAGGATCAGCGCGAGGATCAGCATGATCGCGATCAGGTCGTCGAGCACGGTCGAGGCCTTGCTGGTCCCGAACACGGCCGAGGCGAAAGTCACGAACATCGTCTTCGGGTCGACGAGCGCGGAGTTGCCGAGCGCGTGGACGCCGAGCACGATTACGAACGCGATCGGGATCAGCGTGTAGATGAACACGCCGTAGCCGCCCTCGAGGTTCATCGCGATCTTGGCGTCGCGGTCGGGGTCACGCGTCTCGCCGATGTAGCACGCGGCCGCCTCCATTGCGATCACGTTCCACGTCAACAGGAACGAGAACGCGATCGAGATCGTCAGCCAACCGTGTCCGTAGATGGAATGGAAGAAGCCGGTCCCGTTGGTGTGCTGGAAGTGGGTCAGCTGACTGAAGTCGACGACCGAGGGGTGGAAGATCCAGGAGATCGCCAGGAAGGTCAGCGGGATCATCGAGAGGAACGCCAGCGCCGTCGCGAAGATAGTGCCGAACCGCAGACCCCGGTAGGAGGGGATGAACAGCAGCAGGATCCCCACGACCGAGATGCCGATCGTCCACCAGGCGATCTTCGTACCGAGGAGCGAGATCCCCGCGGTTGTGTTCAGGCTGAACAGGCTCGCGATGTAGAACGACGCCAGGATCATGTTGAGTGGCGCGACGGGGAACCAGCCGAGCCAGTAACCCCACGCGGTGATCCCGTTTACATGGCCGGCGAACGTCGGATAGCGGTCCTTGAAGGCAACGTAGGCGTACGTGGGAGACCCGCCCGAGCGGTCGGGCATCATCGCCGCGAGCTCCGCTAGGAACAGGCATAGGAGCCAGCCGCTGAGGGTCGCAAGAACCGTGATTGGAATCGCTGCCGCACCAAGCGATGTGACCATCGTCGGCGCGATTCCGGTGACGAGAATCGTTCCGGCGAGGCCGATGACGAACGCGCTCCACCAGTTTCCGGTCTTCGGTAGACCGCCGCCTTCGTAGCTGAGTTCGTCGTTTTCCGTCGCGGAGACGTCCGCCATGTATGAGCTCCTGACCCCGATGAACCTGTCGCGGGTTAGGCTCCCACTTGGCCGTGGCACGTCCCAGGCTTGATGCGCACACAATTGCGGGGCTCGACATGGAGCAGTTGGACACATTTCTCGGTCGATACTCTCCGTTTGATGCGCTCGACCCGGGCGAGTTGCGGGAGCTCGCGGCCGGCGCGACTCAGCGGGCCTACGACACCGGCGTCTCGGTGCTGGTCGAAGACGGACTGCCGACGCCGGGGCTGTGGGTGATCCTCACAGGGTCGATGGACATAGTCCACGACGGGGAGCCGATCCAGGTGCTCGAGCCCGGGGAGTGCTTCGGGCACCCATCGCTGCTGACCGGAATGGCGCCCGCCTTCACCGTGCGCGCGCGCGAGCCCTCCACGTGTGCGCTGTTCAGCGCGGAGGCCGGACGGCGGATCCTCGGGTCCGCGGCGGGTGCGGCGTACGTCGCGAACTCGATGCGAAAGCGCCTGACGATCGCGGGCCACACGGTTCACGGGCTCCCCGATGTCGGGACCACGCCCGTGTCGTTGATCATGAGCCCCGCCCAGTTCTGCGAGCCGGACGAACCGTTGCGAACGGCTGCGGCGCGGCTCGGGCGCGACGGGGTGTCGGCGCTGCTGGTCCGGGTGGACGGCGGCGAGCTCGGAATCGTGACCGACGCCTCCGTGCGGGCGGCGGTCCTCGAGGGGGTGCCACTCGACGCGCCGGCGCGCGCCGCTGCGCGGAGTCCGGTGCCGACGGTGCCTCCGACCCAGCTCGCGGTCGAGGCGACCGTCGAGATGCTCGCCGCCGCCTCAGAGCACCTGGCCGTGGTCGACGGCGGCGAGATCTGCGGGCTCCTGTCGGCGCGCGACCTTCTCGGGCTCGACGCGCGCAGCCCGATCGCGCTCCGTCACACGCTTCTGGGGGCCCCCGACGAGGACGCGCTGGTGCGGGCCGCCGAGGAGATCCCGAAGTTGTTCCTGTTACTGAAGCGCGCGGGGGTGCTGCCGCGCGAGCTGGGCCAGGTGTTGAGCCTCCAGCAGGACACGGTGGTGGCTCGGCTGATCGACTTCTCGATCTGGAGCCGCGGGCCTGCGCCCGTGTCTTGGGCGTGGCTCGACCTCGGGAGCGCGGCGCGCAGAGAGTTCACGCTTGCCTCCGACCAGGACAACGCGCTCGCGTACGCCACGCCGCGGTCGGGAGAAGAGGGCATCGACGAGTACTTCGCGGGGCTCGGGGCGGACGTCAACGCCGGGCTGGTCCGGTGCGGCATCGGACTCGACAACAACGGCGTGCTCGCCGGCAACCGGTTGTGGCGAATGTCGAAGGACGGCTGGCTGCGGACGTTCGACGCATGCCTGACCGAACCCGACGAGTCGCATCTGATCCGCGCCAGCGTGTCGTTCGACTTTCGCGCGACCTCGGGAGGGTTGGCCCTGACCGCCGAGCTGACCGCACGTATCCGGACCGCGCGCCAGCACGTCCAGTTCATGCGATTGATGGCGCGGACCGCCACGGGATACCCAGTCGCGCTCGGTTTCCGCGGCCAGCTCGCCACCGGACACGACGGCGATCCTCCCGGGAAGCTCGACCTCAAGCGCGGCGCGATCATTCCGCTAGTCAACCTGGTGCGCTTCTACGCGCTCGCGAATGGGGTGACGATCTCCCCGACGGTCGATCGGATCGAGGCGGTGGCGAGCGTCGGCGGCCTGGAGCGTTCAGACGCGGACGCGCTCCGCGAGGCGTTCGTGGTCATCTCCGGCATTCGCTTCGATCATCACGCCGCGCAGGTGCAGGCCGGGCTCCCGCCCGACAATCTGATCGATCCCGAGGAGCTGGCGCCGATCGCGCGCACCGACCTGCGCGAGGCGCTGCACGTGGTGCGCCGGGCCCAGAAGCGCGTCGGGGCGTGGTCGCCACCGTGAGTTTGGATGTGCGATCCGCCCGTGGGCGGCGCTAAGAACGCGTAAAGAAGTAGAGCCCGCAACCACATTCACAGGTCAAAGTGTGCCCGTGCGGGCCATTGGACCGGTCATGCACAAGCTCTAGCCTGATCGCAACGTGTGTGGGATAGCAGGTCTTTACACGAAGTCGGCCACGCTTCGTGACCAGCTCGGCACGCATCTCGCGAGCATGCTTGAGCAGCTCTCGGATCGCGGTCCGGACAGCGCCGGCGTGGCGTTCTACCGCGATCCGGCGCCGCCGGGGTGGTGCAAGGTGTCACTTCATTCGGCGTCGCCGACTCCCGAATGGGAGAACCTGACCGCCGAGCTTCAGGTCGAGTTCGGAGAGGCGTCGCCGCCGCAGGTCCGCGCCACGCACGCCGTGTTCACAGTCGGCGCGGAGGCGGAGGCGGAGGACGCGGAAGCCTGGCTGCTGGAGAATCACCCCGAGCTGACGCTGATGAGCGCCGGCCGGTCGATCGAGATTTACAAGGAAGCGGTTCTCCCGACGGAGTTCGTCAAGCGCTTCGCGCTGGGCGAGATCGCCGGCAGTCACGCGCTCGGTCATACCCGGATGGCGACCGAGAGCCGCGTCACGACCGCCGGCTCGCATCCGTTCTCGACCGGCCTCGACCTGTGTCTGGTTCACAACGGCTCGCTCTCGAACCACAACCGCCTGCGCCGCACGCTGCAGCGCGAGGGCATGGTGTTCCGGACCGAGAACGACAGCGAGGTCGCCGCCGGATATCTGACGTGGAGGCTGCGCGAGGGAGCTTCGTTGGAGCAGGCGCTCGAGGGGTGCCTGGACGATCTGGACGGCTTCTACACGTTCGCGGTGGGGACGGCGGACGGCTTTGCGGTGCTGCGCGACCCGATCGCGTGCAAGCCGGCGGTGATGGCGGAAACCGATGAATGGGTGGCGATGGCGTCCGAGTACCGGGCGATTGCCGTGCTTCCGGGCGCGGAGGACGCCGTCATGTGGGAGCCCGCCCCGGGGCACGTCTACAGCTGGGGCACCGCTTCGCTGGTGGCGTGATGGTCACACCTGAGCTGGTGGCGTGATGGCCACACCTGAGGTTACGCGCGAGGCGCTGTGGTCGTTCGACCTGGCCGAGCTTTCCGTCCGGGAGCTGAATCAGTCCCTGCACTCCGGATCGGTGTCGGATGCCGCGGGCGCGCGGGTGGTCGTGCGGAACCCCGGCGGGCGCCACGCGATCGCGGTCGGGCTCGACGCGCCTTACGACGTCGAGATCGAGGGCCATGTGGGCTACTACTGCGCCGGCATGAACAAGCTCGCATCGGTTCGTGTCCGGGGGAACTGTGGCGTCGGCGTGGCCGAGAACATGATGTCGGGAGTGGTCGTGGTCGAGGGGAGCGCCTCGCAATCCGCCGGAGCGACGGCCCGGGGCGGCCTGCTGGTGATCCACGGCGACGCCTCGGCGCGGTGCGGGATCTCGTTGAAGGGCGCCGAGATCGTCGTGCGCGGTTCGATCGGGCACATGGGCGCGTTCATGGGCCAGAAGGGCTGCCTGGTGGTGTGCGGCGACGCCGGCGAGTCGCTCGGAGACTCCCTTTACGAGGCGCGGTTGTACGTGCGCGGGTCGGTGGCGGGGCTCGGAGCGGATTGCATCGAGAAGGAGATGCGTCTCGAGCACGTGGCGCAGGTGCGGGAGCTCCTGGATCGGGCGGGTGTCGACGACGTGAACCCGGCCGACTTCCGCCGCTACGGGTCGGCGCGCCGTCTGTACAACTTCCACGTCGACAATCTGGGCGCGTACTGATGGGCGCCTCTGTCGGGTCTGGGTCGATGAACGGTGGGTGGCACCCGGGGCTGTACGAGTCGGCGACGTTCGACCGTAACGTGATCGCGGAGATCCAGCGGGCCGCGCGCGAGGGCATGTACGACATCCGCGGATTCGGGGCCAAGCGTCGCGTTCCCCATTTCGACGACCTCCTGTTCCTGGGTGCGTCGGTCTCGAGGTATCCGCTCGAGGGGTATCGCGAGCGATGCGCCACCGACGTGGTCATCGGGACCCGTTACGCGCGTGAGCCGGTCAAGCTCGACATCCCGATCACGATCGCGGGGATGAGCTTCGGGGCGTTGTCGGGTCCGGCCAAGGAGGCGTTGGGGCGCGGCGCCAGCGAGGTCGGGACGTCGACGACGACCGGCGACGGCGGGATGACGCCCGAGGAGCGCTCGCACTCTTCCGTTTTGGTTTACCAGTTGCTGCCGTCGCGGTACGGGATGAACCCCGACGACCTTCGGCGCGCGGATGCGATCGAGGTGGTCATCGGGCAGGGCGCCAAGCCCGGCGGCGGCGGGATGCTGCTCGGCCACAAGATCTCCGACCGGGTGGCCGAGATGCGCGATCTGCCGGTCGGCATCGATCAGCGCAGCGCGTGCCGCCATCCGGACTGGACCGGACCTGACGACCTCGAGATTAAGATCGAGGAGTTGCGCGAGATCACGGACTGGCGGATCCCGATCTACGTCAAGGTCGGCGCTTCCCGCACGTACTACGACGTGGCCCTGGCCGTCAAGGCCGGCGCCGACGCCGTTGTTTTGGATGGGATGCAGGGCGGGACCGCCGCGACCCAGGACGTGTTCATCGAGCACGTCGGGATCCCGATCCTCGCGGCGATCCCGCAGGCGGTCGAGTCGCTGATGGAGCTCGACATGCATCGCAAGGTGCAGCTGATCGTGTCCGGCGGGATCCGGACCGGCGCGGACGTGGCCAAGGCGCTCGCGCTGGGCGCGGACGCGGTCTCGATCGGCGTGGCGGCTTTGATCGCGCTCGGCGACAACGCCCCGGCTTTTGATGCCGAGTATCGCGCGATCGGGTCGGCTGCCGGTTACTACGACGACTACCAGGCAGGGTTCGATCCGGCGGGAATCTCGACTCAGGATCCGGAATTGGCGGCCCGGCTCGATCCGGTCGAGGGCGGGCGCCGGCTGGCCAATTATCTGCGGACCTTGACCCTGGAGGCCCAGACGCTCGCGCGCGCGTGCGGTAAGTCCCACCTGCACAACCTCGAGCCCGAGGACCTGGTCGCGTTGACGATCGAGGCGGCCGCGATGGCGCGGGTGCCGCTGGCCGGGACGTCCTGGATTCCCGGCCTGGTCGCTGGGGCGTAGACGCCCACGTCCGAGTGGGCGTGGTCGAGGAACCCACCCTAGATGTCGGTTTCTCGACCAGGCCCCGCAGGTCTACTCGTCGCAGTCGTCGCGCATTCACTCGCACGTTCGCCTGAACTGAAGTAAGCTCATGCGCTGTAGCGCCAAGCTTACGTCAGTTCAAATTGAGGGAGCACAAGGAGTTCCGGTGATGTCGGATTCAGACTCGATCGTTGATCTGCTCGTCTTCGGCGGTGGCATGGCCGGGATGAGCGCGGCTGCGCGCGCGTGCAGCGAGGGCGCCAGTGTGGTGCTGGTGGAGAAAGGCCCGGCGATCGGCGGCTCGGCCATCTACGCCGGCTTCATCTGGACGGCGCCGACGGTCGAGGTGATGCGAGACGTCAACCCGGACGCCGATCCCGCTCTGTCTGCGAGCGTCGTCGAGCAGTACGGCGACGCACTCGATTGGGTCCGCTCACTCGACGTCGCGGTGGCCGACCCGGTGACCGTTCTCGGCTACGGCCGCGGCTCCGCGACCGATATGGCCAATTACCTGCTGGTGTGCGATCGGTTGATCCGTGAGCACGGCGAGGTCCTGGTGGGATGGTCGGCGACGAGGCTGCTCGTCGAGGACGGAGCAGTCGTCGGCGCCGAGATCGAGAACCGCGCCGGTGAACAACGATTGGTCCGCGCACGCTCGACGCTGCTGGCCACCGGTGGCTTCGGTGGCGATCCCGCGCTTCGCGCCGAGCACATCGGCCCGCTGGCCACCGATCTGCCGTTGCGGGCGAACACGCACAGCGTCGGCGACGGGCTTCGGCTCGGCGTGTCGGTAGGCGCCGCCTTCGGGCCCGCTAACTCGGGCTTCTACGGCCACCTGATCCCGTCGAAGGTCGCATACAACAACCCTTACGAGTTCACCGATCTCACCTTCTATCACTCCGAGCACGGCGTCCTCCTGAACTTGGAGGGCAAGCGCTTCTGCGACGAGACGATCGGCGATCACCTCAACACGCTCCACGTGCTGGACCAGCCCGAGGCACGTGCGCTGCTCGTCTACGACCAGCGCGTCCACGACGAGTGGGAGATGGCGCCGTACGTCGAGGGCGTCGAGCCGCTCGACAAGTTCCAGCTCGCCTACCGCCGCGGCGCCCGGGCGGCGGTCGCCGAGGACATCGACGAGTTCGAGGCGCTTCCGGAGGAGTGGGGCTATCCGGGGCCGGCGTCCCGTGACGCCCTGTACGAGTTCAACCGCCAGTGCGAGGCCGGGGACCCGACGCCGGGCCGCAAGCTCGACGCCGCGCCGCTCGTCACGCCCCCGTACTACATCATCGAGGTAATCCCCGCGATCACGTTCACGTTCAGCGGGCTGAGGATCGATCCTGAGGCGCGCGTCCTCGACGAAGCGGGCCAGGTGATCCCCGGGCTGCTCGCCGCCGGGGCGGACGCGGGCGGTGTCTTCCACCGGGCCTACGCCGGCGGCCTCGCGTGCGCGCTCGTGTTCGGGTTGCAGGCGGCCGCCACCGCAACCTCGGAACGCACCGCCTCGGCCTAGGTCTCCTGGACACGCGGTCAGGACTCAGGACGCGCGGTGGGGACTGGGGGCGCGCCGTGGGCACCGGGGTCGCCACGGACCGGGACCGGGGTCCACGAAGACCCGATCCGGGTCGGGATCGTCCTTCGCGAGCAGGACCTCAGTACGTGGTCCGGTCGGTTGGGGGAGCTCGCCTCGCACGCGCTCGAGGCCGGCGTCGATCACCTGACGGTCGGCGATCACGTCAGCTTCGCCAACGGGCACGGCGCCGACGGCCTGATCCAGGCGACCGCGCTCCTGTCCGCGCACCCGCGTCTGCCCGTCCAGACCGGTGTGTACCTGGTGGCGCTGCGTCACCCGGCGGTCGTGGCTCGCCAGCTCGCCACGATCGCGCTGTTCGCCCCCGGCAGGTTCACGTTCGGCGTGGGCGTCGGCGGCGACGATCCGAGGGAGCTCGAGCTGTGCGGGATCAACCCTCGTGAGCGCGGCGCCAGGACGACCGAGGTACTCCGTTGCGTGCGGTTGTTCATGAGCGGAGACGAGGTGGAGTACCACGGCCGGTTCTTCGACCTCCACGGCGCCATCCGCCCCGCGCCGGCGGTACCGATCCCGATTCTGGTCGGAGGTCGGTCGGACGCGGCGCTCGTCCGCGCGGGCCAGCTCGGCGACGGCTGGCTGGCCCTATGGGTCTCGCCGCGGCGCTTCGAGGAGGCAGTCGACCGGGTGCGGGCCATCGCCGCGGAGGCGGGTCGCGACGGCGTCCCATGGCAGCACGCCCTTCAGCTCTGGGCCGGCTTCGGCGCCTCCCGCGAGCAGGCGAGGCGACGGGTGAGCCAGACCATGCAGGACGCCTACGCCTTCCCGTTCGATCGGTTCGAGCGGTATGTGCCGTGTGGCTCGCCCGACGCAGTGGCGGACGCGCTGGTTCCGTACCTCGAGGCGGGCTGCCGCCGGTTCAACTTCGTGCCCGAGGCGACGAGCCTACCGGACGCCGTGGAAGCCGTAGCTGAAGTGAAGGCGCTTCTGTCGGCGGTGCGAACTTAGCCGTCGCGCCGGGTCCTCTGGAGCCCGAGTATTGCGGCTCCAGCATGCCAGGACGCGCTTTCATGCCCTAACGAACTACGAACCTTGACTTCCGGGCGAAGCATGTTTAGGATCCCGACCTGAGTTCAATTCACCTCGAGGAGAGGGTGCTTTAAATGCGAGACGGTCCCGGCGCCGCGTTGGTGCGTGAATCAGATTGGTTTGAGTTCGGCGGAGCGCCTTCGACCCGCCCGACGAAGGGACGGGCCCGGTGGTAACCGTCAGCAAGCAGACTCCGGAGCGGACGCACCGGAAGTTCAACGCCGGCTTCGACCGCTTCAGCGGTCTCTACCTCGGAGCCTTGTTCATCATCGTGTTCGGGCTCTGGGTGCCTTCCCAGTTCCTGACCACGTCGACGCTGCACAGCGTTGCCGCGCAGCAGGCGGTGACGGGGATGATCGGCCTCGCCGTCCTGATCCCGCTCGCCGCCGGTCTGTACGACCTGTCGGTGGGAGCCACGGCGAACGTGTCCGGGATCTTCACGATCGTCCTGATGAACGGAAGCCACTGGGCGGTGGCCCCCGCGATCGTCGCTGGGATCGCGCTGGCCGTCGCGATCGGCTTCACCAACGCGTTCATCGTGGTCAAGCTCGGTGTCAATTCGTTCATCGCGACGCTCGGCATGGGATCCGTCCTGGCGGCGGTCGAGGTGATCATCTCGTCGAACAGCCAGCCGATCCCGCCCACCTCGACGGCGTGGAACAACCTCACTCAGACCACGGTCGGCGGATTCCAGATCGTGGTGCTGTACCTGGTGATCCTCGGGTTCGTCCTGTGGTGGCTGACGGCACACACGCCGGTCGGGCGCTACCTGTACGCGATCGGCGGCAACCCCGACGCGGCGCGGCTGTCGGGCGTGCGCATCAACCGGTACACGACCTTCGCGCTCGTGACCTCCGCCACCATCGCCGGTTTCGCCGGGGTCATGTTCTCTTCGCTGAACGGTCCCTCGCTCGACTTCGGCTCGACGCTACTGCTGCCGGCCTTCGCGGCCGCGTTCCTCGGTTCGACTCAGCTGATCCCAGGTCGCTTCAACGTGTGGGGGACGCTGCTGGCGATCTACGTGCTCGCCATTGGCGTCCAGGGGCTCCAGCTCGTATCGGGCGCCAGCTGGCTGAGTGACATGTTCAACGGCGTGGCCCTGATCATCGCGGTCGCGCTGTCGATCAAGCGGTCGCCGTCGGCGCTCGGGCAGCGGCTCAAGGGCGTGTTCCGACGAGGCTCGGGAGGCGCGGCGAGTGGCCCCGAACAGCCGGGCACGGGGGCGGATGCCTCGCTGGAAGAGGTCGCGGCACCCGTCGGCTCGGAAGCCTCCCGACCTCACTGAAAGCAGGACGACCTCTAATGAAATCGCGCGGTATGCGTAGTCAGATGCCGTCACGACTGAATCGTGACCGTATTCACATCGGAAAGGAGACACACATGACAAAACTGAATCGCCGGAGGGGAGGCCGGCCGCTTGGATTCATAGCGATCATCGGAATGCTGGTGCTCGCCCTCGCGGTCGCCGCCTGCGGCTCGACCAGTTCCTCCAGTTCAACCGCTTCATCGGCCGCGTCGTCGGGCTCGAGCGGAGGGAGTTCGACCGCCGCGTCTTCGGGCTCTGCGTCGACCTCTGCTGCCGCCGCGGCGCTCACCCCCTACAAGACGCTGCCGGCGACGATCAACATCACCACCCCGCTCAAGTCCGCGCCGCCCGCCGGCAAGACGATCGTGATGCTTGGGACCAACAACCCTTCGAACGTGATCGTCCAGCAGGAGATGGCGAAGCTGGCCGCGGACGCGAAATGGAATTTCTCGGTCGTGAGTTACGACCCCGCCAACCCGGGGACGTTCACCCAGGCGGAGACCACGGCATTGTCGAAGCACCCGCAGTACCTCGTGGAAGCTGGGCTACCGCTGACCGCGTCGCAGCTCGCGATGGCCAAGAGCGCTGGCGCCAAGTGGATCCTTGACTCCGTGTATCCGGTCACGGTCGCGCCGCCGGTCATCGCGCAGTCGGACGCGTACGCCCAGGACGCTCTGATGGGCAAGATCATCGCCGACTACTTCATCTCGGATTCGGGCGGCAAGGGCAACGCGGTGATCGAGCACGTTCCGGCGTATCCGATCCTCGACGGGTTCACGACCGGCTTCACCAACGAAGTCAAGGCGCAGTGCCCGGGGTGCAAGACCTCGACCACCAACATCACGATCCCGGACCTGGTCGCCGGAAAGGTCGGGAGCGACCTGGTCTCGGCCCTCAGGTCGAACTCGTCGGCGAACTATCTTGTGTTCGACGACGGCCCATTCGCCGACGGCATCACCTCGGCCCTCTCGGCCGCTGGACTGAGCAAGGTGAAGATCATCGGCGAGGCCGCCGATACGGCCGGCATCGCCGCGCTCAAGAACGGTTCTGAGTCAGCGTGGACCGGGTTCGATCCGGGCTACGAGTCCTACGAGAACATGGACATCGCCTTCCGGGACACCGAGGGCATGCCGATCCCGCTCGCCCAGGAGGCGCAGCAGCCGACGCAGTTGCTGACCAAGGCCACGATCGGATCGACCACCAACTGGAGCGCTCCGTCCGATGCCCAGGCGCAGTGGCTGAAGCTCTGGCATCTCAGCAACCAGTAGGCGGATCCACCAGGTGACTCACTCCAGGAGGACACGATGAGTGCTGTGCTCGAAGTTGAGGGCGTGTCGAAGACATTCACGCGCACCAAGGCGCTGGCAGGCGTCAGCATGACGATCGAGCCCGGCGAGGTTCACGCCCTCCTGGGGCAGAACGGATCGGGGAAGTCGACCCTGATCAAGATCCTCTCCGGATACCACGCGCCCGACCCGGGCGGTGGTATCCGGGTGGAGGGCAATGAGCTGCCACTCCAGTCACCCGTGCAGTCCTACCGGCTGGGATGCCGGTTCGTCCAACAGGACCTGGGGCTCGTCTCGACGTTGTCCGTCCTCGACAACATGGCGCTCGGCTCCGGCTTTCCCACGTCGTTCGGAACGATCAACGGAAAGGCGACTTACAAGCAGGCCGAGAACGACCTGGAGAGGCTCAGCCTCGACATCAACCCGAAGGCGCTCGTGGCCACGCTCAGCGCGTCGGAGCGGACCGGCGTGGCCATCGCCCGCGCTCTGCGTGAAGACCCGGAGTACCCGGCGTGTCTGCTCGTCCTGGACGAGCCGACGGCGACGCTTCCGGTTGACGAGGTGGACAATCTGCTCGACCGGGTGAGTGCAATGGCCGCGACCGGGGTGGGAGTGCTGTACGTCACCCATCACCTGGGCGAGGTCTTCCGGGTCGCCCATAAGGTCTCGGTGTTCCGGGACGGCAGGGTCGTGGGGGCTGGCCCCGTCAAGGATTTCGACCACGCCGGCATCGTCGAACTGCTCGCCGGCGAGGAGTTGCTCGCGGAGGAGAGCGAGTCCCGGCGCGAGAAGGTGGGCCGGGCGGCCGCGCGCGAGCACGAGACCGTCTTCGCAGTCAAGGATCTACGCGCAGGAGCGCTTGCGGGCGTGTCCTTCAGGGTGGAACGCGGCGAGATCGTCGGGATCGCCGGCCTCGCGGGATCCGGCCGGGACAGCATCCTGGGCGCGAGCTTCGGCGCTCTTCCCCGCGCCGGGGGCCACGTGACGGTCAAGGGTGGGCCGCTCCCGGCCGGCCGGCCCGATGTCGCCATCAGCCGCGGAGTCGCGTACTTGGCTCCCGACCGGAAGGTCGGCGGCGGCGTGATGACGATGAGCGCGCGCGAGAATCTCACTCTTCCGGACCTGAAGCCGTTCTGGAAGGGCGGGCTTCTGCGCCGACGGATCGAGACGGCGAGGACCAAGGAGTGGTTCGAGCGGCTCTCGGTCAGACCGGCCCACGCCGTCAACGAGCCGCTCAGCATCTTCAGCGGCGGTAACCAGCAGAAGATCCTGTTTGGCAAGTGGTTGTCACAGCAGCCGTCGGTGTTCCTGCTCGATGAGCCGACCCAGGGCGTCGACGTCGGCGCCAAGGCCGATCTCCACCGCGAGCTCCTCACGGCCGCCGAGAACGGAGCCGCGGTAATCGTCAGCTCTAGTGACCTCGAGGAGCTCGCCGACCTCTGCGATCGCGTGCTCGTCATCGTCGACGGTCAAATCAGCGCACAGCTCGTGGGCGCCGAGTTGACCGAAGGAAACATCACGCGCGGGTTCATGCCGATGTCCGCGGTGCCGGCTGCGGCCGCCGGCGCGAACGGCGGCGAGCCGCACTAGCGCCCGATGGGCAAGGTCATCGGGCGCTTCGACCCGACTCCGTCTCGGACACCGGAGGAGTGCGAGCGGCACTACACCGAGGTCCACGTTCGCATGGCCCAGGATCTCCTGAGGCCCATGCCTTCACTGCTCAGCTACTACACGGATCGCGCTGTCGCTCAGGCGGATGTAAACGGAGGGTGGAGCCAGCGGCCGCGCGCCTGGCGGTTCGTGGTGCTTCGCTTCACGCCCGGAGAGACGCTCGCATTCACCGCGGATCAGAACGAGATGGTGGCCCAGGACCACGTCAACTGCCTGTACAAGCTGCGTTCGTGCGATGTCGACGAGACCGTGCTACTCGACCGCGTCGACGGACAGCTCGCGCTCGCCAAGTTCATGATCGAAGCCGATCGCGCGCCCGGTGTCGATGCAGGTAGCGCGTGGGGCGCCTTCACGTCGTTGGCGGATGCCGTTCGCGCTGCTGTTGACGGGGCCTTCGGCGTGCGGCGCCTGATTGTCAATCGCGTGCTGAACGAGGTCGAGTGCGAACCTGTCGACGTCGAAGGCCAGCGGCCGATAGGGCTGCTCGACGACTCCACGAGGGTCGGCTACATCGAGGCGTACTTCGATCACCGCCGGTGGGGCGAGGAGGCCCTTGGCGCGGTCGCCGCCGGAGGGGGCATGCGCCACCCCGCGCTGGTCGACGTCAACCTCCTGCGGGTCGAGGAGCAGGCTCCGCTCGACGTGACCGGCGCCGACCTCGCCTCGTAGACGCCGACCCCGCCTCCTAGGCGGCGGCGGCGGGGCGGGCGGTGCCGGGGGTGCGGGCGGGGCGGGCTCGCGCGCTAGGTCGCGACGAAACCGCCGTCGATCGGAAGCGCGACGCCGGTGATGTAGGAAGACTCGTCCGAGGCCAGGAACAGGACGGCGGCCGAGATCTCCTCGGGACGACCATCGCGCCGCAACGGGATCTGCGCCTTCATCGCGTCGACCGCCGCCGGCGATGCGCTGTCGGTCATCGCCGTAACGATCAGCCCCGGGCAGATCGCGTTCACGCGGATGTTGTCCGGGCCGTAGGAGACCGCGGCCCCGCGCGTCAACCCGAGCACGGCCGACTTGCTCGCCTGGTACGGAATCGAGCCGGCGAGTCCGACCAGCGCGGCGACCGACGCGATGTTCACGATCGAGCCGCCACCGGTTCTCTTCATGCCGGGTATGACGGCGCGCATTCCGAGGAAGGCTCCACGCTGGTTGACCGCGATGACCTTGGCCCATTCCTCGTCATCGGCATCGATGCCCACCGAGCGGACCTGAATGCCGGCGTTGTTGACGAGTACGTCGATCGGCCCGTGGGTCCGCTCGACAGTGGCGACGACCTCGAGCCACGCGCCGGCATCGGTCACGTCGTGGCTGTGGTACGACGCGTCCGCGCCCGCGGCCCGAAGCTCGTCGGCGAGCCGTTCGCCGGCATCGGCGGCGACGTCGGCGATCGCCACCGCCGCCCCCTCGCGGGCGAGCACACGCGCGTGCGCGGCGCCCATGCCCTGGGCGGCCCCGGTGACGAGCGCGACCTTGCCGGCGACGCGCCCCACGCCCGCTACGTGGCCATGACCGCTCATGACGCGGCCCGTTGGCCGGCTTCGCGGGCCTCGCCGCTCATGACGCGGCCCGTTGGCTCACGAAGCGCCTCATCCGCTGACTACGCGCCCCGTCCGCTCGTGACACTCCTTGCGGCGAGCCGATGGCATTCCTGTTCACGGCTGCGTAGTGTACCATTCTAACTGAGTTCAGTTCTGTTACATGCGCGGTTGGGAGCAAGCACTGTGAATGCAGCGACGATGCGTGCGGTCCGCCTGACCGAATGGGAATCGGATCCGGTGCTCACCGACGTACCCGTGCCGGAGCCTCGCGGCTCCGAGGTGCTCATCGAGGTGGGCGCGGCGGGGCTGTGCCGCTCGGACCTCCACATCATGGGCAGCGCGCCCGGCGCCTTCCCGTACGAGCTTCCGTTCACCCTCGGCCACGAGACCGCCGGCCGCGTCGCGGCGCTCGGCCCCGGCGCGTCGGGGGTCGAGGTCGGCGACCGCGTCGTCGTTTACAGCCGGTGGGGCTGCGGGACCTGTTGGCAGTGCGCCAACGGGCGAGATAACGCGTGCGCGCACACCTCGCTTGGCCCGCACGGCGCAGGGCTCGGTCGCGATGGTGGCCTCGCGGAGTACGTGATCGTCCCGTCGGCGCGATACCTTGTGCCCGCCGCCGGCCTTGATCCGGTTGCCGCGGCGCCGCTGAGCGACGCGGCTCTGACGTCCTACCACGCCGCCAAGCTGTCGATCGCGCAGCTGCGACCCGGCACGACCGCCGTCGTCCTCGGCGTGGGTGGGCTCGGGCATCTGGCAATTCAGATTCTCAAGGCAATCAGCCCGGTCCGGATCGTCGCCGTCGACGTGCGCAGCGCCGCGCTCGAGCTCGCGCGGAACGCCGGCGCCGACGCGGTGCTCTCCGCCGATGGACTGACCCCGGAAGCGGTGCGTGCCGAGACCGGCCCCGGGGGAGCGACCGTCGCGCTCGACTTCGTCGGCAACGATGCGACGCTTGCGCTCGCCGCGGGGTCGATCGGGCAGGGCGGGGACGTCACGTTCGTGGGCCGGGGTGGGGGCGAGCTCCGCGTGGCGCCGGGACGGATTCCGTACGAGTGCACCGTGCGAATGCCGACGTGGGGGACGGTGGCCGAGCTCGCCGAGGTGGTGGCGCTGGCCGCCGCCGGCGCGATTCATTCCGAGGCCGAGGTGTTTGGCATCGACCAGGTGCTCAGCGCCTACGGCAGGCTGCGGAACGGGGACGTGCTCGGACGCGCGGTCGTCGTCCCGAGCCGCGGTTAATTGAACTGACCTCACTTCATGTGTTAGTGTCGGGTTCGCAGCTTACGCTTGTCGAACCGAGGAAGGAGCGTTGAGAGCGATGGGACTCGTTGACGGCAAGGTCGCGCTGGTCACCGGCGCCGGCCGGGGACAGGGGCGCTCGCACGCGCTGCGGCTCGCGGCCGAAGGCGCGGACGTGATCGCCGTCGACATCGCGGCGAACGGCGTCGAGACGATCTCCTACGCGTTGGCCAGCGAGGAGGATCTCGACTCGACCGTGAAGGAAGTGCAGGCCATGGGCCGCCGCGCGGTCAAGGCCGTAGCCGACGTCCGCTCGCTGCCGGCGCTTCAACAGGCGGTCGATACCGGGCTCTCGGAGCTCGGGAAGATCGACATCGTCTGCGCCAACGCCGGCATCGGTTCCTGGGCCGTGAGCTGGGAGATGACCGCGCAGCAGTGGCAGGACATGATCGACATCAACTTGACCGGGGTGTTCAACACCGCGCGCGCGGCGCTGCCGTCGATGGTCGAACGCGGCCAGGGCGGCAGCGTCGTGCTCACGAGCTCGACCGCGGGCCTCCGCGCCTACGCGAACACCGCGCACTACACGGCCGCCAAGCACGGCGTCATCGGGCTGATGAAGGTCCTCGCCCAGGAGGCGGGCCCGCACTCGATCCGCGTCAACGCCGTCTGTCCGACCACCGTGCGGACGCCGCTGGTGATCAACGACTCGACCTTCGAGCTGTTCGCCCCGCATCTCGAGAACCCGACCGAGGACGACGTGCGCGAGCCGTTCGAGTCGCTGAACATCCTCCCCGGCGTGGCCTGGCTCGAGCCCGGCGACGTCTCCGACGCCGTGCTCTTCTTGTGCTCGGAGGCGGCCAAGTACATCACCGGGGTCGCGCTTCCGATCGACGCCGGCAACATCGTGAAGTGACGGCGCGCCGCGTTCGCCTCCGCCGCGCGCCCGCCAGTGTCCCGCGCCGCGCTCGCGCCGCGTTCGCCTCCGCCGCGCACGCGCGCCCGTGCCCGTGCGCGCGCGCGTCCCCCGAAAACCTCGCACTCGACAGCCGTTCCGCGCCGAGTGTCGAGTCATCGTTGCCATACCGAAACGAATATGCATTCGGCCGGCGGGGGGCGGCGAGTGTTGGGTAATCGGGGTTTCGCCGGATACCGGGGCGCGCGCCGGTGAGTGGCCCGCGGTCAGACGGTGAGCACGGTGCACGCGCTCACGCCGGGGGCGCCGTAGACCTGCGTGAACCCGACGCGGCACTCCTTCGGGACCTGGTGATCGCCGGCCTCTCCCCGCAACTGGAGCGCGATCTCGTGCACCTGGCGAAGCCCGGACGCGCCGATCGGCTCGCCGCAGGCGAGGCAGCCACCGTCGGTGTTGATCGGCAGGCGCCCGTCGATCTCGGTGGCGCCGCTCTGGATCAGCTCCTCCTGCTGGCCGTGCTCGCACAGGCCGGTCTCCGCGAGGTGCATGACCTCGGCTCCGGACTCCGTGTCCTGAACCTGGGCGATGTCGACGTCGGCCGGGCCGATCCCGGCTTCCTCGAACGCGGCCGCCGCGGCTTCGGTCGTCGCCGACGGGGCGGATTCGATCGGGATCGAGGGGGCGAACACCTCGAAGGAGCCGAAGCGCCGGGTGCGGAAGGCAACCGAGCGCACGTACACCGGTTTGGGCGTCAGCTCCCTGATGCGATCGCCGCGGGCCAGCACGAGCGCCACGGCGCCCTCGCCCGGAGAGCAGAACATGTACTGCGTGAGCGGGTTGTTGACCATCCGCGAGGACAGGATCTCGTCCTCGCTGAGCGGGGCTCGCCGCCACGCGTTCTCATTGCGCGACCCGTTGGTGAACGCCTTGGAGGCGACCCGGGCCAGCGTCGACTCGGAGATCCCATACTCGGCCATATACCGCTGGATCTTCATCGCGAAGAACTGCGTCGTGAGCATCAGGCCGGTCTCGCCGTACCACGAGCCGATCCCCCACTCTTCCGGCAGCGGGTTGAACGCACCTCGGGGATGCTTGTCGAAGCCGACGACGAGCGCGACCTCGGCCGCACCGGAGACCAGCATCGCGTGGGCCGTGGTGAGCGCCGATCCCCCGGTGGCGCATCCGTTCTTGACGTTGATGAACGGGACGCCGGTCAACCCGAGCATCGAAACCGACGTGTCCGCATTGCCGGCGGCGTCCGAACCGCCGGCGGCGAAGTCGACGTCCGCCCAGGCCAGACCCGCGTTCGCGAGCGCCCGCCGCGCGGCGATCGCGCCCATCTCGAGCCCGGACACGCCGTCGTGGCGCCCGAACGGGTGGATGCCGAGGCCGACGATCGCGACGTCGTCGCTCACTCGTCGTCCTCCTCCTCCGACACGGGTCGGAACGCAAACGTCAGCTTGTCGCTCGCCCCGGGGACCGGGATCAGCGTGAGCTCCATCGGCATGCCGATCCGCAATTGCTTCGGATCGCTCTCGGTGAGCCGAGCCTCCACGCGGACCTCGCCCGGCAGCTCGATGTAGCCCACGCCGTAGGGCTCGAACTCCTCCACGCCACCCTCGAGGTACGGCGGCGCCTTCGGCGCGAAGCACTGGATCGTCCAGGTCCACAGCGGGCCGCGCGTGGCCAGCTCACGAGGGTGGACGTCCTCGGAGGTGCACCGCGGGCACGACCGCTGGCGCGGGAAGGTCACCGTGCCGCACCGCTCGCACTCGGACCCGATCAGCGTCGGCGCCTGCTCGGTGCCACCGATCAGGTCGGGGTCGATCAGCTGCAGTTCGCGCGTGTCAGTCATCGGTCCGCGGGAATTCGAGCGCGTCGGTCCGTGGAAACGCGAGAGCGGGGGACCGCGCCACCATGTACTTGCGCATCCGTCCCGACCCGTCGAGTTCCGCCACCGCGAGGAACGTGCCGATGTGTTCTCCACTGTCCCACCGAGTCTCCCCGAGAGCGAACTCGACGTCACCGCTGACACCACTGTGCATTACATAGTGAGCCCAGCCCTCGGTGTCACCCGCGTCGATGAACCCGCGCAGTTCCTCGCGGCCGCCGAGAAACTGGCTGCTCTTTCGCGATGTGTCGGCCGCCCACTGGATGGAGAACTCCAGGTCCTCGGCCACGAGGTCGAGCGAGCTGTGCGGATCCGGTCCGTCGAGGAGCTCGAAGTACCGCTCGAAGAACGTCTTTGTCCCCAGTTCGCTCGATGGCGGCACCGTTGGCTTGGCTTGACCTGAAGTCATTTCAAGAAAATCATACCCAACGTCACACGGTCACCGACGGGCGCTCGAGGATCTGAGTCACGACGTCTCGCTTGACGACCTTCAGCGACGGCGTCCGGGGGAAGTCGTCGAACACCTCGACGGACTCCGGCCACGTGTACTTCGCCACTCCCTCATGATCCAGGAACTGCTGAAGCTCCTCGAGCGTCGGCGCCGGCTTGCCCTCGACTGGGATGATCGCGGCGCACGCGCGCTCGCCGAGGCGCTCGTTGGGGAGGGGGACGACCGCCACCTCACGGACGTTCGGGTGGCGCATGATCACGGGCTCGACCTCTGAGGGCACGATCGTGACGCCCCCGCGCCGGATGATGTCCTTGCTCCGGCCGACGTACACGAACTGGCCGTCCTCGTCGAGATAGCCGAGATCGCCGGTCCGGTAGCCACCCCAATCGGTGAGGGACTCCCGCGTCAACTCGTCGTTGCCGAGGAAGCCCAGGAAGCGGCTCGGGCCGTTGACGAGCACCGAGCCGACGGTGTTCGCCGGCACGCGCTGCCCGTTGTCGTCGACGATCCGGATCTCGGTGCCGTCGTACGGGCGCCCTTCGGTCAGGTCGATCTTCTCGTCGGGGTCGTGGAGCCCGTGGGCGGCGTGCCCGGGGACCTCAGACAGCCCGTAGTCGCCCAGCGGCGGGACCCCGAAGGCCTCCCGCATCGCGACTCGGCGCTCACGGGTGAGACCCGGCGCCGCCAGGACGCGCATCGAGGGCAACTCGAGACCGCTCTCGGTCTTGGCCTGGATCAGGTCGGCCGAATGCGTCGGCATCGAGAGGACGTACGTGCACTGATGCTCGTCGATCAGCCGCAGGGCATCCTCGGCGCGCCACCGGTTGACGAGCACCCCGGTCGCGCCGTTGAACAGCGGCGGGAAGTAGCCGAACACGAGGCCGCCGACGAACCCGAACTCGCACACGACGAGGTAGACATCATCGCCGGTCAGCTCCCAGCGCTTGCAGATGCCCTCGGTGGCGTAGCGCAGCGTGTTGTTCGAGTGGGAGATGCCCTTAGGCGTTGACGTCGTTCCGGACGAGTGGAGCACCATCGCCAGATCGTCGGCGGCGCGCGGGACGTGCTCGTCGGGAGGGTCGGCACCGGCCAGGCGGTCGACGAGGTCGGGCTCGATCGGGAGGAACAGCGGAACCTGATCGGCGACCTGCCTGCACTTGGCGAGCTCCCTGTCGCCGCCGAACCCGAGCAGCCCTTTGGCGCGCGTCTGCGCTATCAGCGCCGACAGCTGGGTCTCGTTGAACATCGGCGGGAGCGGCGCGATCACCACGCCGCGGTGCATGCAGCCGAGCATCGCCACGGCGGCCTCAATCGAGTGACGGCCGAGCAGGATCACGATGTCCCCGGGCTCGACGCCGCCGTCGGCGAGCGTGCTCGAGACCCCGCCGGCCGCGCGGCGGAGCTGATCGAACGTGAACACGCGATCGTCGAGGATCAGCGCGGGCTTCTGCGGGGTCTCCTCGGCGCGACGGGCGAAGTCGCTCCACAGGTCTCCCTCACGCCAGTAGCCCTCGGCGTAGTAGCGATCGGCGTCGGGCTGGAACGTCAGGGTCGGCATCGCCTTCCTCCGGTCTTCATGTTGTCGAATCGTGATCGGCGACGATCACACACTTGCCATGCCTCCGTCCACGCTAAGCACGGTCCCGGTGACGAAGCTGCTGCCCGGGCCGAGGAGGAACACAACGGCGTCGTCGAGTTCGCCGGTGCGACCGCCGCGCCCGAGTGGCGTCCGCGAGAGCAGAAAGTCGGGAAACTGCTCGGGGTCCTCGCCAAGCTCGTCCTTGTTCATCTCGGTTGCGAAGAAACCCGGCGCGACGGCGTTCACGCGAATGCCATAGCGGCCCCACTGCGATGCGAGCTCTCGCGTCAGGCCGATGATGCCCGCCTTTGACGCCACGTACGCGGCGTCCGGGATCTGGCCGATCGACCGCAGCCCCATGACCGATGCGACATTAACGATCGAGCGGCCCCCGCCGTTCCCGTTCCGCATCCGCTCGGCGGCCAGACACGCGAGCGCGTACGGCGCAACCAGGTTGAGGTCGAGCACACGGGCGAACGTCTGCGCGGAGGTACGGAGCGCCGGAGCGGTGGCGGCGGCGCCCGCGTTGTTGATCAGCCCGTCGAGCCTGCCGTGGCGTTCGAGCACGCCGTCGATCAGCCGCTCGCGGTCGGCTTCATCGGTGACGTCGCAGGTGACCGTGTCGGCGCTCGGAATCTCCTCGGTGAGCGCGGACAGCCGCTCGGCGCGGCGCGCGGCCAGCACGGGAACGCCTCCGGCGGCGTCCACCGCCCTCGCGAGCTGGGCGCCGAGTCCGGAGCTGGCCCCTGTGATGATCACGACACGACCGTCGAGCGGGTTCATCCATACCTCTTAAGTTGAAGTCAGTTCAACTGTATCGAGGCCGTCGTTCGAACGCAACCCCGCGTCGCTGCGACGCCGCCCACTCGGGGGTTCGGGCAAATCCGGAGGGCGCGACAGCGGCCGCTGGTAGAGTTGGGATCACTTCAAAAGAAAGAGGCGACGTGGCCAAGAACGCGCAAGCGGGCGGCAGAAAGCCGGAGGCCGCTCCGGCAAGTTCACGTAGCAAGCGCCAGGAGATCCTGACGACGGCGATCGAGCATTTCGGTCGCCACGGATATGAGTTCACGAAGTGGGCCGACATCGCCGCCGACGTCGGTCTCGGTTCCACGGCGCTCTATCACTACTTCGAGTCCAAGCTCCACTGCCTGTTCGAGATCCACGCCGAGGCGCTCGAGGCCGAACGCGAGAGGTTCGACAGCCTCACCTCGGACCGGGGTGAATTCGGCGGGACGCTGGTCCGTGTCCTCAACGGGCTGTTCGACCTCACCGAACTCGACGTGCTCCGCAATCGCGTCCTGGTGGCCGAGGAGGGACTGATCGCCGTCCCGCGGAAGTCTCCGCGCGAGGAAGAGGCGCGGCGGCTCGCGAGGTCACGGATGCGCGACATCGAGTTCGCGTGGGCCGCGTTCCTCACCCGCGGGATGGAGCAGGGCGTCATCCCCGAGGCGGATCCCCGTCTGCTCACGCAGGCGGTGCTCGGGTTGTACAAGAGCGTGTTCCACTGGTATCGCCCCGGTGGCGAACTGTCGCTGGACGACGTCCGTGACTTCTTCGTCGCACGGTGCCTGGCCGTGGCCGGTTACGGCCGCGAGGCCGCTTCCACGCCCGCCAAGCGGGCACGGAAGCCCCGGGCCGCGCGCCGCGCGGCGGCCTGAGCGGCGTCGCCCGCCGGCACTGACCGGCGTCGCCCGCCGGCCCTGACTGCCGCCGGCGCAGACCGCTAGTCGATCCGGACGAGCGCCTTGCCGGTGGTGTCCCCCGAGAGCACCCGCATCAGGGCTTCCGGCGCCCGGTCCAGGCCGTCGATGACCGTCTGGCGATAGCGCAACCGTCCCTCGGCGAGCCATCCGCCGAGCTCGCGCGTGACGTCGGGGAGACGGTGCTGATAGGCGCTGCCGCGGAATCCGCGCAGCGTGAGGTTGTTCGCGGTGGCCTGGAAAAGGTTGCTCGGGCCGGGCTTCGGCCCGACCGACTCGTACTCGGAGATCGCTCCGCACAGGGCAACCCGTCCCCACCCTCGGAGCGTGGCGAGCGCCGCCTCGAGGTGCTCGCCGCCGACGTTGTCGAAGTAGACGTCGATGCCGTCGGGCGCGGCCTCCCGCAGACGGTCGAGAACTGGACCATCGCGGTAGTTGAATGCGGCGTCGAGACCAAGCTCGTCGAGCAGGAAGCGGACCTTCTTCTCGGACCCGGCGCTCCCGATGACGCGATGACCGCGCAGCTTGGCGATTTGCGCTGCGAGGCTTCCGACCGCGCCCGCCGCCGCCGAGATCCAGACGATGTCCCCGTCGCGCAACTCCGCCGCGTCGATCAGTCCGGCGTAAGCGGTCACGCCCATCGCGCCGAGCGGGCCAAGGTAGGTCTCGGCGGGGGCCATCGAGGTGTCGATTCGCGCGAGCGTGGCGATGCCCGCCAGCGCCGGCTCGCCGGCGGTGACGATGGCGTAGTCGCGCCAGCCCTTCGCATGCCACACCGAGTCACCGGGATTGAACCCTTCGGCACGTGACTCGAGCACTTCGCCCACGGCCCAGATGTCGTCCATCGCGGCGTTCAGCGGAAACGAGTTGAAGTAGCCGGCCGGGCCGCTCTCCCGTAGCCGCAGTCGCATTCCCGGATCGACGGAGGTGAACGTGTTGCGCACGAGCACCTGACCCGGACCGGGCTCCGGAACCTGGACCTCGACGGTGACGAAGTGATCGGGTGTCACCTCGCCCGTGGGGTACTCGACGAGGTGGACTTGACGAGCCTGGCGCGACATACCGTTACCGCCGGACCTTGTAGCCGACCGACTCCCGATCCCACACGCCGTCGGCTTGCACTCCTTCGGCCTTCAGCTCCTGCTTGAGGATCCGCTGGGCGTGCGACTTGGGCAGCTCATCTTCGAATCGCAGATACCTGGGGACCGCGAAGTGAGCCATCCTCTCCGTGCAGAAGTCGAGGATGGCTTCGGGCGCGAGCGTAGAGCCGGGCTTCAGCACGATCGCGGCCATCACCTCCTGTCCGCCGAGCGGTGACGGGACCGCGTAGACCGCCGACTCGAGCACTTCCTCATGGAGGGCCAGAACGCGCTCCACCTCCCAGGCGGACACGTTCTCGCCTCGGCGGCGGATCGAGTCCGTCTCGCGGGCCTTGAAGAAGAAGAAGCCGTCGGCGTCCCGGTAGCCGTGGTCACCGGTGTGGAACCACAGATTCCGGATCGACTTGAGGGTCGCGGTGTCGTTGTTCCAGTAGCCCGCCATCATCACGTTCGGGCGCGCCGGCCGGATGCAGATCTCACCTGTTTCGCCGTCGGGGACCTCGACGTCGTGCTCGTCGAGGACGCGGACCTCGTACCAGGCGACCGGTACGCCCATGGAGCCTGCCCGGCGATGCTCGAACGTGTTGAACGTGATCGGACCGGTCTCGGTCAGGCCGTACACGTCGAGGATCGCGAGGCCGTAGCGGTTCTCGAACTCGAGCACCTGGTCACGGGGCGCGGCGGCGCCGACCACCACCCGGACGGTGTTGTCCGTGTCGTCGCCCCCTTCGGGCTGCTTCATCAGGATTCGCAGCATCTCGCCCATGCCGTTGAACGCGGTGACGCCCTCCGAGCGGCACTGGTCCCAGAACCGGCTGGCGGAGAAGCGGCGGTTGATGATCGAGCGCGCGCCGGCAACCATCGCGGCGACCAGCGTCATGTACTTCGCGTTGGCATGGAACAAGGGGAACACCGAAAGGAGCACGTCGTCCTCGGTGTAGCCGGCCACCTCGGCGGTGCTGACGGCGAGGTTGATGTTGTGGTTGTGCGGAAGCACGACGCCCTTCGGTGGTCCGGTCGTGCCCCCTGTAAACAGGATCGATGCGGGCTGGTGCGGCTCGACGTCGACCGTCTCCACCGTCCCGTCGTTGCCAAGGACATCGGCGAAGTCGTGAAACGGTCGGCCGCCGTTGGATTGCGCGGGCGGCTCGCCGACGACGACCACGTGTTCGACGGACGGCGAGTCTCCAAGCCACGGCAGCACGTGCTCGAGGAACACGTCCTCGACGATCAGCACGCGGGCCTCGGTCGTGTTGAGGATGTGCGTGATGCCGGGGCCGCGCGCAGCGTCGTGGATCGGCACCTCGATCGCCCCCAGCTTCAGGATTCCAAACCACGCGTAGAGGAACTCAGACCGGTTCCCCATCATGATCGCGACGCGCTCGCCCTCGGTGACGCCGAGGTCCCGCAGGCCCGCCGCGACGTGCCCGGCTCGCTCGGCGACCTCCGCGTAGGTCACCGTGTCATCGTCGAAGATGGCAAGCACCCGGTCGCCGAACTGTGCCGCCTTCTGGTCGACAAGAGCCACTAGATTCATGTGTTCCTCGCGTTCACTCTGACTTTCACGGGTCCTACGTTCTCAGCAGCAGGCACGACGCCAACGGTCCGGCGCCTGCCGACACGGCCACGACCTTCGCGTCCGGTATCTGGCGCTCGTCGGCCGTTCCGCGCAACTGGAGGCACGCCTCGTAGAGGTGGCCGAAGCTGTGGAGCCGACCTCCGGACAGCTGACCTCCGCTCGTCGCCAGCGGCAGCTCGCCGGTCAGGCTGATGCGCTCGCCGCCTTCGACGAACGCGCCGCTCTCCCCTGCGCCGCAGAACTGCAACCCCTCGAGCCAGTACAGGGTGAGCACCGTGAACCCGTCGTAAAGCTGGGCACAGTCGACGTCGGCCGGCTTCAGATCGGTCCGCGACCACAGATGCGATCCCGCGCTCATCGCCGCCGTCGTGGTCATGTCCTCCCACTGGTCCCACGATGCTCGGCCGTGCAGCGCGCTCCCGACGGCCTCAAAATGGATCGCCTGATTCGGCGTGTCCGGCGCGTGCGCCGCATCCGAGATCACCACGGCGGTCGCCCCATCGATCGCGATGTCGCAGTCGTACAGACACAGCGGGTCGCTGATCATTGGGGAGGAGAGGTACTCGTCGAGCGTGAGCGGTTTGGTGAGAACCGCCTTCGGATTCAGCGCAGCGTTCCGCCGGGCGTTCAGGCTGATCTGGGCGATCTGCTCACGCGTCGTGCCGTACTCGTGCATGTGCCGGCGCGCGTACAGCCCCATCCAGTTAGGCCCCGAGAAGGCCCCGAACGGAAGGATCCACTGCATCACGCCGGCCACCCCGCCGTCGTCGGTGGCTACGCGTTCGGTGCTCTGGCGCCACGCCGTCGCCTCGTTGAGCGCGCGGTAAACGAGCACGTGACGGCACATGCCGGAGGCGACGGCCATGCATCCGTGGATCACGGAGGCGAGCATCCCCGGAGTTTCGGGGCCGGCGTAATGCCAGTTCGTTTGCAGACGAAGCGCGTCCATGACGGCGTGCGGCCCGGGTCCGGACGAGCCGGGACCCGGGGGTGCGAGGCCCTCTGCCCGAGACACGGCGCCGGGCCACGAGACGACGCCGTCGATGTCCGAGGGCTTCAAGCCGGCGTCGGCGATCGCCTCGAGACATGCGTCGAGGGTCAGCGCCAGCACTCCCTTCGTCACCCGGCGCCCGACCTCAGACTGGCCGATACCCGAGATGATGCAGCGCTCTTCGAAGCGATCAGCCATGGATCAATGAGATTTGTCGGCGGCGCCTGACGGCGGCGCCTTGGTGGGCCTGAAGACGGGGGCGTACACGTCGCCCTGCTCGCGAAACTCGACTCGCACCGGCATGTCGATTTCCACCTCGCCCGGGTCGCAGCCGACGATGTTCGTCATCAATCGCAGATCCGACTGCTCCTCGAGCTCGACGATCGCGATCACGTACGGCACCTCCAGGCCCGGCGACCAGGCGCGCCGGTTCACCGTGAACGTGTAGACGCGCCCGCGTCCGCTGACCGGCGCCGGCGCGACGTCGTCTCCGAGGCACCGGGGGCAGCGCGGCGACGGCGGGTGGGTGTAATAGCCGCAGTCCGTGCATCGGACGATCCGCAGCTCGCCGTCGCGGCCGCCCGTCCAGAAGTCTCTGTTGTCATCGTTCAGCAGCGGTGCCGGGTACAAGGCGTCGATCCAGGAGACGTATTTGAGCTGAATTCGGGTCGAGAGCCTACCAGACGGACGGCGTGGCGCAACTCCAGACGTAGATGGGTCAACTCCAGTCGCAGATGCGGCGCGCCAGGCTTGACTCAGCAGCCGGCGGCACTAAGATAAACGAATCGACTTCAGGTCAACCCATCTGACATGCCGAGCCCCGACGAGGAGAGTCCTTTGATGCTGTCGCGCGAATACCCCAATCTCTACATCGACGGCCGCTGGCAGGAGCCGGACTCGAAGGAGCGCCTCGAGGTCATTTCGCCGTCGACGGGCGAGAAGATCGGCTACGTCCCGGCGGGCAACGAGACCGACATCGACCGCGCCGTCGAAGCCGCGCGCAAGGCGTTCTACGAAACGGACTGGCCGACTCGCCCGGTCGAGGAGCGCGCCGAGATCATGGAGCGGCTCGCCACGCTGCTCGCAGAGCATCAGCCGGAGTTCCGCGACCTGATCGTCGACGAGCTCGGACACACGAAGCTGACCGCGGAGGTCTATCACTCGGTGGCGCCGACGCTCCACTGGAACTACTACGCCAAGGTGGGCCGCGAGCACAAGTTCGCCGAGGTGCGCGAGGCGGACCTGTCGCCGCTGGCCGGCAATGCCGGCGGGCTGATCATGAAGTACGAGAGCAAGAGCCTGCTCGTACGCGAGCCGGTGGGCGTCGTGGCGGCGATGACCGCGTTCAACTTCCCGATTTCCGGCATCGCCCAGAAGACCGCGCCGGCGCTTGTGGCCGGGTGCACCGTGGTGGTCAAGACGCCGGATCCCGATCCGCTCACGCTGTTCGCGATGGCCGACCTAGTCACCGAGGCGGGCTTCCCGCCCGGCGTGATTAACATCGTCGCCGCGACGCGCGAGGGGTCCGAGCGCCTGGTCACGCATCCCGACGTCGACATGGTCAGCTTCACTGGCTCGGTCGAGGTCGGCAAGCAGATCGGCAAGGCGTGCGGCGAATTGATCAGACCGTGCGTGCTTGAGCTCGGTGGGAAGTCGGCCGCGATCGTGCTCGACGATGCCGACGTCGACGCGGTGCTTCCGATCCTGGTGGGCGCGAGCGCCGGCACGAGCCAGGGCGAGAGCTGCGTGTGCATGAGCCGGATCCTGGCTCCGAAGTCGCGCTACGACGAGATCGCGGACAAGCTCATCGCGGCGTTCGAGGGGCTGAAGGTCGGCGACCCGCACGAGGACGACACGGTCATCGGCCCGCTCGTGACCGAGGCGCATCGCGACCGAGTGCTCGGCTACATCCAGAAGGCGATCGACGAGGGCGCCACCGTCGCGGCCGGCGGAAAGGTGCCCGAGCACCTCGACAAGGGGTGGTACGTCGAGGCCACGCTGCTCACCAACGTCACCAACGACATGACGGTGGCGCAGGAAGAGATCTTCGGACCCGTCATCGCGCTGATCCCCTACGAGGACGAGGAGGACGCGATCCGGATCGCCAACGACAGCCGCTTCGGACTGTCCGGCTCGGTGTTCACCGGCGATACGGTTCGCGGATTCCAGGTGGCCCGGCGCATTCGCACCGGCACCTTCTCGGTCAACACGATGGCTGCCGACTTCAACTCGTCGTTCGGCGGCTACAAGGAGTCCGGAGTCGGCCGTGAGCACGGCCCCTACGCGATCGACGAGTACCTGCTCGACAAGACGATCTCGATCGATCCGTCTCAGGACGTTCCCGAAGAGATCCTCAATTCGGTCCTGGCCACTCCGGCTCACGCCTGACGGCCTCATGCGCCTGGCTGGGAAGGTCATCATGATCACCGGGGCGGGGACCGGCCTCGGCCATGCCGCGGCGGTGCGGGCGGCCCGGGAGGGCGCCCGCCTCGCGCTGCTCGACATCGATGAGGCCGGGCTCGAGCGCTCGCGCGCCGACATCCTCGCCTCGGTTGACGGGGTGGAGATCCTTACCGTGGTGGCTGACGTCTCTCAGGAAGACGAGGTGCGGGCGTTCGTTGCGCAGACGCTCGATCACTTCGGACGGATCGACGGCCTCTACAACAACGCCGGGATCGAAGGGGAGCAGAACCCGATCGAGGCGTAC
Source organism: uncultured Solirubrobacterales bacterium (assembly GCA_963701945.1). Lineage (GTDB taxonomy): Bacteria > Actinomycetota > Thermoleophilia > Solirubrobacterales > Solirubrobacteraceae > Palsa-465. The sequence continues at coordinate 389,208 of CAVPBV010000017.1, forward strand.
TCAAGCGAAGGGTTCGACCGCGTGATCTCGATCAACCTGAGAGGCGTGTTCTTCGGAATGAAGTACGCGTTGCCGCACCTGAAAGCGCAGGCGTCGGGCGCGATCGTCAATGCCGCCTCGGTCGGGGGGATCCGCGCGGTGCCTAACCTGGTCGCGTACGGCGCGGCCAAGCACGCCGTGGCGGGGATGACCAAGCAGGCCGCGATCGAATACGGCCAGTACGGCGTCCGGGTCAACGCGATCGCCCCCGGCGCGATCATGACCGAGATGATCAAGGGCTCGCTGATCAAGATCGCCGGCGAGGACGGGTGGGAGGCGTTCGGTCAGGAGTACGTGAGCGTGAATCCGATGCGGCGGTTCGGCGAGCCCGGCGAGGTCGCCAACCTCGTCGCGTTCCTGCTGTCCGACGAGGCGTCGTTCATCAACGGCACCGTGATCGCGATCGACGGCGGCCAGTCGCAGGCTTACTGAACGCTCGCGGGGCCGGGGGCCGGGGGCGGCGGCCGGCGCGGTCGCGGGTGGCAGCCGACTTCGAGCCCGTTACGGGCTGTAGGGAGTCTTCATCACGAGCGACAGCACCTCGCGGTCGGCGACCTTCGCGATCTGCGCGGCCGCCTCCACGAACTCGGGATCCTCGTACGCTCCGGCAAAGCCCGCCGGCACCGTGTTTGCGTCCTCGACCTCCCACAGGTCGTGCACCTCGTGGAGGTCGCCGATCACCGTGCTCCAGCCACCGACGAGCCTCCAGCCGTTGTCCTCCATCACGCGTTTGATCGTCACCATCGCTTCGTAGAAGGCCGGAAGCTGGCCGTACTTGACCTTCACGTTTGCATAGACATATGGCATGGGCTCACTCCATGACTGTTGAGAATCGGTGACCGTACGTTTCGCGCAGCCGACGCTTGAGTACCTTTCCACCCGCGTTGCGAGGCAGCTCAGACACCATCACGATCGCCGAGGGCTTTTTGAAGCCTGCCAGGTACTGCCGGCAGTGAGCGATCAGCTCGTCCTCGGCGACGCCGACCGTACTGCTAGGGACGACGAACGCGATCGGCGTCTCGACCCACCGGGGGTGCGGGACGCCGATCACAGCCGCATCGGCGACGGCCGGATGGTCGAGCAGTACCCGCTCGACCTCAGCCGGGTACACGTTCTCGCCACCGCTGACGATCATGTCCTTCTTGCGGTCGACGAGCCACAGGTAACCCTCGTCGTCGACGCTGGCGAGATCGCCGCTGTGGAACCAGCCGCCCGCGAACGCCTCGCGCGTCGCCTCCGGCTGCCCGTGATAACCGGTCATCACATTCGGACCGCGATAAACGATTTCGCCGACGGCGCCAGGAGGCACGTCTCGCAACTCGTCGTCGACAACTCGCAACTCGACGCCGAGCATGGGCTTGCCGACCGAGCCCATCTTCCGGGTCGAGTCGGGCCCTTTGAGTAGCGTCGTGGCGCCGGACATCTCGGTTTGCCCGTAGGCGCTGACGATCGCCGCGTTCGGGAACGTCGCCTCCATCGCCTCGAGCGTTCGGCGCGGCGCCGGCGACGCACCCCACATGGCGACCCGGAGCCGGCCCGTATCGATCCGCTCCACGGTCTCGCTGGCGCAGATCGCGGCCCACTGTGTGGGCACGAAGATGCACATCGTGACCCCATGGGCCTCGATCAATGCCAGCGCGGCGCTCGGGTCGAACGATGTCGTCGGGGTGACGATCACGGTGGCGCCGAGCACCAGGAACGGCAGCAGGCCGTTGATGCCGCCGATATGAAACAGCGGTTGACCCGACAGCCACACGTCGTCCTGACCGGCTCGCATCTCGTGGATCCAGCTCAGGGTGCTGGCCACGAGATTGCGATGGGTGAGGACCGCTCCCTTCGGTCGCCCGGTCGTTCCGGACGTGTAACACATGAGTGCGGCGTCATCCTCGGCCACGTCCGCGATCTCGTCCTCAGGTGATGCGGATGCGACCGCCTTCTCGTACTCGGGGCCTACCTCGAGCACGGTTGAAACCGGTGGAGCGCCCGGCACCGGTGAGTCGGTGAGCAGGGCGACCGCGCCGGAATCGACGAGTACGTACTCGATTTCGTCGGGTGTCAGCCGGAAGTTGATCGGGACGGCGACCGCGGCGAGACGGTGACACGCGAGCAGCGCCTCGACGAACTCGATGCGGTTGTGGAGGAGCAGCGCGACTCGGTCACCCGAGCGCACGCCACGCGCTGACAGCACGGTAGCCAGACGCGCGGCGCGATCGTGAAGTTCGGCGTGCGTTCTGACCTCGTCGCCGAACACGAGAGCGTGATGCCCGGGGTGGCTTCGGCACGCTCGACCAGTGAGCTCCGGCAGCACCAGCCGGCGCGACTGCCCGAGTGCTCCCCTCACGGTCGTCTGCGCCTCAGACCGCGGAGCCGTTGCCCGGCGCGACGCCGACGACGGCCAGCATGCGAGCGCTGAAGAACTCGGCGATGGTCGGCAGGAGCAGGGTCTGATCCGGGCGGTACCAGTGCCAGATGCTGTTGTACAGCCCGAGCAAGGCCCGCGCGAGCATCCGGGGGTCGCGCTCGGGGATCGCGCCCTGGGCCATCGCGGCGGCGAGAAAGCGCGTCCAAGCGATCTCGAGCGCGCGCGTCCCCTGGCGGCCTGCGAGGCGAGCCTGCTCCTCCCGGTGGGACGAGCCCTCGGCGCTGAGGAGCACCTGCTCGGCGACGAGCACGCGGTTGCGCAGGACGTCGTGCTCGGACAACTCGAAGCAGTCGGCGCAGAGCGCGCGCAGCGCATCGCGTGGGTCGGGATGGCTCGCCGTGATCGAATCGAAACGCTCGCGCAGTTCGGCGAGCGCCTGGCCGAGGATCACGTACAGGCAGTGCTGCTTGGAGTCGAAGTAGTGATAGAGGGCGGTGGGTCCGATGCCCACGTCACCGGCGATCTCGGCCCATCTCGTGTTCTCATACCCGTTGCGGCCGAAGCGATCGATGGCCGCGTCGAGAATCTCGGCTCGCCTGGCGCCCTCGTCCCGAGAGCGGCCGTCGCGGGACCGCCGGGTAGACCCCGAGCGCCGTCCGTTGGGGCCCTGATTCGAACTCACGTCAGTCGGGACATTAGCACGCGCCGGACCCCGATGACAATGCGGATCATTATGCAATATGGCGCGAGCGCGCTTAATCGGGAGTGACGCGGCACTCGTATCCTGATACGATCTCAGTTCGATGCAGCTAGTCGAAACCGCCTCCGAGCGCGCGCTCGCGGATGAGGTCCGCGCTTTTCTCTCGCGCGAGGATTTCCGCTCCGAGCAGTTGCCGCACGCGCTCGATGACCGGATGGCCGTGCTTCGTCGCTGGCAGGCAGCCTGCTACGGCGCCGGGTTCGTCGGACGGGCGTGGCCCGCGGAGTTCGGCGGCGGGGGCCGGCCGCCGGTGGAGCAGATCGTCGTCGACCAGGAACTGGCTGCGGCGGGTGCCCCTGAGTTCGTGAACATCGTCGGGCTCGGCGTTCTCGGTCCCTCGCTGCTCCGTTTCGGTTCCGACGAACAGCGCCGGCGGTACATCCCGCCGATTCTGTCGGCGGAGGAGATCTGGTGTCAGGGCTTTTCCGAGCCCGAGGCCGGGTCGGACCTAGCGAGCCTGCGCACCCGGGCGGTGCGGGATGGCGACACGTTCGTGATCAACGGCCAGAAGACGTGGGTGTCATGGGGCCAGTACGCGACGCTTTGCGGGGTGCTGGCCCGCACCGACGACTCAGTGCCCCGCCACAAGGGGATCTCGATGCTGATCGTCGACATGGCCACGCCCGGTGTCGACGTTAGGCCGATGACGCAGATCACCGGTCACGCCGAGTTCAGCGAGGTGTTCTTCGACAACGTCGTCGTCCCGCGGGAGAACCTGCTGGGAGAGCTCGGCGACGGGTGGAAGATCGCGATGTACACGCTCGGGCACGAGCGTGGCACGGCGGCGCTGCCGCGCCAGGTCAAGTTGCGAACGTGGCTCGACCGCGCCGTGTCGGTCGCTGCTCGGCGCGAGATCGACGGCCGGCCGCTGCTCGAGGATCCGGAGGCTCAGACCGCCCTCGCCCGTGCTCTGGTCGGAATCGAGGTGCTCCGTCATCACGCGTACCGGACCGCGGGCGAATTCCTCAGCGGTGGCGTCGTCGGTCCGGAGAGCTCGAGCGTGAAGCTGCTCATGGCCGAAGCCGAGCAACGGCTCGCGGAGACCGTGCTCGGAGTCCTCGGGCCGACGTTGCTCGCCGGCGATCACGACGAAGTTCCCGAGAACGACTTCTGGTACGAGACATATCTGTATTCCCGCGCGGCCAGCGTCTACGGCGGCACTCAGCAGATACAGCGGGACATCATCGCCGACCGACTCCTGTCGCTCCCCAAGGAGTAGCCGGACATGGACCTGGAGCTGAGCGACGAGCAGGTCTGGATCGAGGAGTCGGTCAAGACGCTGCTGGACCGGGAGTGGCCGCCCGCCGAGACCGCGTGGCAGGCGGGAGAGGCCGAGCGCGCTCGGCTGTGGGAGAGCCTCGTCGAGTTCGGCGTTCTCAGCGGTGCCGCCGACGGTCAGCTGGGCGCGATCGAGCTTTGTCTGGTCGCCCGCGCGCTCGGCGCTCACCTTGCCTCGGTCCCGCTGCTCGGCAGCGTCGGTGTTCGCTATGCGCTGGCGCCGGTCGCCGCGGAGCTCCCCGGCGGTTTCGCCGCGCTGCTCGGTGGTGACTCGCGGATCGCGATCGCCCTGCTCGAGCCGGGCGGTGGCTGGTCGGCGTCGGACGCGCGCGCGGCCGTGGAGGCTGGCCGCCTCACGGGCACGAAGGCAGCAGTTGAGCACGCTTACGACGTCGACTACCTCGCCGTCGTGGCCCGAGTCGACGGCGAGCCCGCGCTGGCGCTCGTTCGCGGCGGCACGTCCGGTATCGAGGTGACGCCGGCGTCGGGCCTGGACCTGACGGTGCCACTCGCACGGATCGGGTTTGCGGACGCAGCCACCGAAGCGGTGGCCGGGGACGAGATCGGGGAGGCGAGCATCGACAGGCTGATCACCGTGGCAGGACTGCTTGCCGCCGCCGAGGCCGTCGGCGCGGGGGGCGCGGTGTTCGCGCAGGCGTGCGAGTATGCCTCCGAGCGTCGGCAGTTCGGCCGCACGATCGCAAGCAATCAGGCCTTGCGACACCTGATGGCCGATCTCCACGTGAGGCAGGCGAGCAGTTGGTCGACGACGCTGTTCGCCGCCGCGGCGCTGGATGACGGCATCCCGGGAGCGCACCAGACCGCGTCGGTGGCGAAGGCGTACGTCTCTCGGGCGGCGCGAGAGGTCGCACACGGTTCGATGCAGGTGTTCGGCGGCATCGCGTTCACCGAGGAGCACCCCTCCCACCGGTTCCTGAGGAGGATCATCGTGCGAGAGCAGCAGTTCGGGGACGCGGCGCACCACGAGCGGCAGATCGGCCGGGCGTTGGCGGCCGCGGCGTCGCGGGTGGCGGTGTGACCTCCGCCGAGGAGCTCAACTTCAACGATCCGACCGCGCAGCGCCTCGAGCGGATCGCGACCGGCGCCGACGCGGTCATCGTTGGACCGATGCTCGCCGACATCCTCCACGATCCCCGCTGGCTCGACTGTGACGTCGCGCTCATCTCGGGTGGCAAGTCGAATCTGACCTACCGCGTGGCCTGCGACGCGGGCGAGGTCATCCTGCGGCGGCCGCCCTTGGGCCACATCCTGCCCACCGCCCATGACATGGGTCGTGAATATCGGGTGATGACCGCGCTCGCGGATACGGACGTCCCGGTTCCGCGGACCTTTCACCTCGGCGACGCCGACAGTCCACTGGATGTGCCGTTCTACGTGATGGAGCGCGTCGTCGGTCATATCTGCCGCAACGAGCTACCCCCCGGGTACGCCGAGACACCCGAGGGTCGCCGGCGGGTCGGTGAGGCGCTCGTCGACGTCCTCGCCGAACTTCACGCCGTCGACCCCGGGCAAGTGGGGCTGGGAGAGTTCGGCCGCCCGGCGGGCTTCATGGAGCGGCAGCTGCGCCGCTGGTCCCAGCAGTGGGAGGCGTCGAAGACCGCTGAGTTGGCCGCGCTCGACGGGCTCCGTGACGATCTCGTGGCGACCCTGCCCGAGCAGCAAGCGAACGCCGTGGTGCACGGCGACTACCGTCTCGACAACACGATCCTGCATCCGACCGACGTGGGCACGATCGTCGCTGTGCTCGATTGGGAGATGAGTACGCTCGGCGATCCGCTGGCGGACCTCGGAGCGATGCTGGCGTACTGGAGTGAGGCCGGCGACAGCGAAGTCCTCCAGCGGGCGCGGATCATGGCACCGGTCACTGCGCTTCAGGGATTCCCGTCCCGGGCCGAGATCATCGAGCGCTACGCCAACCGCACCGGCATCGACCTCTCCGACATCGGCTGGTACCAATCGTTCGCTTACTTCAAGCTCGCCGTCGTGTGCCAGGGAATCGCCGCGCGCGCCGCCGGGGGCTCGATGGTTGGGGGCGGCTTCGACAATGCAGTGGGGCTCGTGGCGCCGCTGGTCGAGGCGGGCCGGGAGCAGCTCATCGCCCGTCCGGCCGCCTGAGTCGCGCCCCGGCTCGCGGGGCGCTCAGGTCGCGACGGGCAGCGGTTTGTAGCGCGCCGACTCGCGGCGCGCGATCGCCATGTGGTGCACCTCGTCGGGCCCGTCGGCGATCTGCAGGATCCGGGCCACCGCATACAGCTCGGGGAGCAGCGTGTCCTGGGCTACGCCCGCCCCGCCATGCGCCTGAATCGCCCGGTCGATGACCCAGGTGGCGACGTCGGGTGCGGCCACCTTGATCGCCGATACCTCGATCCGTGCGCCGCGGTTTCCCACCGTGTCCATCAGCCAGGCCGTCTTCAGCACCAGCAGGCGCACCTGCTCGATGCGCACGCGCGACTCGGAGATCCAGCGCTGGACGACCCCGTGCTCGATGATCGGACGCCCGAACGTCGACCGCTGCGCCGTGCGCTCGCACATCATTTCGAGCGCGCGCTCGGCCATCCCGATCGCACGCATGGCGTGGTGAATCCGCCCCGGCCCAAGGCGCTCCTGCGCGATCCGGAACCCGTCGCCCTCGTCCCCGAGGAGGTTAGTCGCCGGGACCCGGACGTTGTCGTAGACGATCTCGGCGTGACCGCCATGCGGTCCGTCGTCGTAGCCGAACAGGGTCGTGGAACGCTGAATGTTCACGCCGGGCGCGTCATTTGGGAGGAGGATCATGCTCTGCCGGCGGTGCCGGGTCGCCTCGGGGTCGGTGACGCCCATCACGATCAGCAGCTTGCAGCGAGGTGACATCGCTCCGGATGTCCACCACTTGCGTCCGTTGATCACGTAGTCATCGCCGTCGCGTTCGATTCGAGTGGCGATGTTGGTGGCGTCCGACGAGGCGACCTGGGGTTCGGTCATCGAGAACGCGGAGCGAATCTCGCCCTCGAGCAGCGGCTCCAACCAGCGCTCCTTCTGCTCGTCGGTCCCGAACAGCGAGAGCAGCTCCATGTTTCCCGTGTCCGGCGCCGAGCAGTTGATCGCCTCGGGCGCGATCCATGGGTTTCGACCGGTGATCTCCGCCAGCGGCGCGTACTGCAGGTTTGTCAGCCCGGCGCCGTACTCGTGCGTCCGCGGGAGGAACAGGTTCCACAGCCGCCGTCGCCGTGCCTCTGATTTCAGCTCCTCGATGACCGGCAGGGTTCCCCACCGGTCATCGAGTGAATGTGCTTCTTCTCTGAACCGCGGCTCGGCCGGATATACGCACTCGTCCATGAAGGCGAGCAGCTTGTGCTGGAACTCGACCGTGGTGTCGTCGTAGGCGAAGTCCATGGTTGGGCTAGCGGTGCTTCCAGACTGGGTCGCGCTTCTCGAGGAACGCCTGCACGCCCTCTTTCGCGTCCTCGGACTGGTGCGCGACGTTGCACGTCATGCTCTCGAGCGCGAGCAGCGTCTCCGTGTCGCCGTCGAGGCCGCGGTTGGCGGCCATCTTCGTGATCCGCATGGTGAAGCTGCTCTTGTCGATCATCGGAGCCGCGAAGTCTACGATCGCTTGGTCCATATCCTCGCCGGGGACCGACAGATTCGCGATGCCCCAGTCGTAGCACTCCTTGCCCGAGAGGAGCTTGCCGGTGAACAGGAGCTCCTTGGTCTTGCGCAGCCCGATGTAGCGGGGGAGGCGGTAGATCGGGCCGGCGCCGCCGAACAGGGCACGCCGGATGTGGAAGTCCCCGATCTTCGCGTCGTCGGCGGCGATCAGGAAGTCGCACGAGATCGACAGCTCGAAGCCCCCGGCCACCGCGTAGCCCTCGACGGCCGCGATCGTCGGCTTGGCGAGGTTAAACGCGCGGTCGAACGTGCGCGCGGAGACCTGGGCTATCTTGATCGAGTTGGCCGAGGTGGCGAGGAACTCGGAGTCGAGCATGTTGAGGTCGGCGCCGGCTGAGAAGGTGTGGCCCCGGCCGCGGATCACGACGACGCGTGCATCGTCATCCTCCTCCGCGCGCTCGAGGGCAGCGCCGAACGTGGTGAGCTGCTCCCAGTTGAAGCAGTTCCTGACGTGGGGCCGGTTCAGCCAGATCGTGGCGATGCCCTCGCTGACCTCGTACTCCACGGCGCCCTCTGTCGTCGTGTCTGGGCTCGTTTGCTCCTGAACCGTCATCTTTCTCCTCCATCGGGTGCCGTTGTCTAAGCTGAATTCAGATCATATCTTCTCGCTGGCGATTTGGCTAGGCCCCGTTCCGGCGAGGGCGCGGCCGACGATTTATCCGGCAAGTGCAAGGGATGCTCGCGGTTCGAGCGGCACCAGGGGCCATCAAATCGCACGGGATCGCCCACGGCGGCCGCGAGGTATGACATACTGAACTCGATTCAATTATCGAGCCGGAGGCGTGAGCTGAGTCGCGGGACATGGAGCGCACTGTTCAGATCCAAGCACCTCTGCCGCATATTAAGTCGGTCAACATCTGGCTGCTCCGAGGGGAGCCCCTGACGCTGATCGACACCGGGCCGCGCACCGATGAGGCGCTCATCGCGCTCGAAGCGGGGCTGCGACGGGAAGGGCTGCGGGTCGAGGACATCGAGCTCGTCATCCCGACTCACCACCACCTCGATCACTCGGGGTTGATCGCCACGATCGTCGGCCGGTCCGGGGCGAAGGTGGCGGCGCTCGATCGCGCCGCGGACTACGGGGCGAGCTACGCCGAACGGTCCGCGGCCGACCGCTCGTTCTCGGTTGAGCTCATGCGCCACCACGGCGTGCCAGAGTCCGTGATCGAGGCCAACGAGGGGTTCTGGGATTTCATCCGCGACACGTCCGAGGCCTACGAAACCGACGTCGTGCTGTCGGATGGCGACGTGATCACGGCCGGCGGGCGCGATCTGCGGATCCTGGCGCGGCCGGGGCACAGCACGACCGACGCTCTGCTCGTCGACGAGTCCAGCGCGGCCGCCTTCGTCGGCGATCACCTGCTCGCGGGGATCTCGTCCAACGCGGAGATCGTGCCCGCGGCTGAGCCCACTGGATCTCGACCTCGGGCAAGAATCGAGTACCTCAGCAACCTCAGGCGGACCGCGTCGATGCCGCTGGAGCGCCTGTTCACCGGTCACGGGGTGCCCGTCACCAATCACACCCGGCTCGTGCTCCGGCGCTTCAGCGAACACCAGCGGCGATGCCAGCGCATCGTCGGGGTTCTCGACGAGGGCCCGGCGCAGGCATACGGAATCGCCGGGCATCTGTGGTCGGCGCGAACCGTGGCCGAGCAGCCGCTGCTCGTCGTCTGGGAGGTGCTCGGGCACCTGGACCTACTGCTGGACGACGGCACGGTGTCAGAGGAGATCGTCGATGACGGGAGCCGGTATGGGAAGGCCTGGTTCACGCTGCGTGAGCCGACCAACGGCCGTCCTGACCACTCCGGCCGAGACGGCGCGAGGCGAGAAATGTCAATCCTCAATCCAGGAGTTCAGCGCTCTGCCAAGTTCGAGTGACACCCACCGCGCGCCCGACGGCGTCCACGACGCGCGTAACCTGTTCGATCTCACCGGACGCGTCGCGGTGGTGACAGGTGGCACCCGTGGCCTCGGCCTGGCCATGGCGCGCGGTTTCGCGTCCGTCGGCGCCGAAGTCGTCGTGGTGAGCCGCAAGCCGGACGCCTGCGATGAGGTCGTGGCGAGCCTGCGATCCGAGGGGCTGAAGGCCGCCGGCTACGCATGCCACGTTGGGCACTGGGACGAGATCGAGCCGCTCGTCGACGGCATCTATCGCGACTACGGCCGGATCGACGTGCTCGTCAACAACGCGGGTATCTCGCCGACGTACGGAAGGCTCTCGGAGGTCACCGAAGAGTTGTTCGACAAGGTGCTGGGCGTCAACCTCAAGGGGCCGTTCCGCCTTGCCGCGCTCGTCGGCGAGCGGATGGTTGCCGCCGGCGGTGGCTCGATCATCAACGTCTCGAGCACCGGATCGGTCCGGCCGACCAGGGACATCGTCCCGTATGCGACCGCAAAGGCGGGCGTGAACGCGATGACGATCGGCCTCGCCCACGCGTTCGGACCGACCGTCCGCGTCAACGCGGTGATGCCCGGGCCGTTCCTCACATCGATCGCCCGTTCCTGGGACATGGACGTCTTCGAAGAGCGCGCGAGGACGTTTCCGATGAGGCGGGCGGGCCAGTCCGATGAGATCGTCGGAGCGGCGCTGTACCTCGCGAGCGACGCGTCGACATACACGACCGGCTCGATCCTGACGGTCGACGGAGGCGCCCAGTGGAGCATGGCAGGCACGGGGGAGGGCGCCCCCGAAACGCAACTTGAAGTCAACTCATCGCCGGGATAGCGTCGCTCGTCATGCCTGCAAATCAGCCCCTGTGGCTTCGCGCCGTCCTCCGGGTCGAACGGGCCATCGGTGAGCCCATCGAGTCGGCGGTCCGCTCCGACACGTACTACGACGTGGTCAGCACGACGACCCGTGTCCGGCGCAAAGTGACGGGGACCGCCGAGGGCGTCTCCCGACGCTGCCTGCACCTGCTGAACCTGCCGACCGGATCGGACATCCGCAGCATGCGCCAGCAGCTCGCGCGGATGGAGCGCCGGCTCAATCAGCTTTCCGACGACGTCTCGGAGCTCGACGGGACCGGCCCACCATCGGAGGTGAGATGAATCCACGGGTGCCGTCCACGCTCAATCCCGGCGATCTGCTCCAGCGTCTCAACCGCGATGTCGAGCGGTCAGTCCTGCGAGCCCGCAACGGCATCAGGTACGTCCGTGGCACCCATCGGCCGGCGCTCGGGGCGACGCCGAAGGAAGTCGTCTGGAAGAGCGGCAAGGCGGAGCTCTGGCGCTACAAGGGCGGTGATCGCCGCTACGGGCCGCCCGTGGTCATCGTGCACAGCCTCGTCAGCCGGAGCTACATCCTCGATCTGCGCCCGGGCAACAGCACCGTCGAGTTTCTGACCGCCGCCGGCCTCGACGTGTTCATGCTCGACTGGGGAGTGCCCGACGAGCTCGACGCCGACAACGACCTCGAGCGGTACGTCGACTCGTACATGCCGCGCGCGCTCGAAGAAGCCCGGCGCGTGAGTGGCCACGACGAGGTCACGCTCGCCGGCTACTGCTTGGGCGGCATCCTCGCGGCGCTGTATGCGGCCGGGCACGAGGACGCTCGGGTGCGCAATCTGATCCTGATGGCCACGCCCGTCGACTTCAACGAGATGGGCGCGATGGTCGCGCTCCTACGCGAGGGGAGACTCAACCCGGACGAGATGATCGACGAGACCGGCAACGTCCCTGCCGACGCGCTCTACAGCGGCTTCTACATGCTTGCGCCGACCGCCGAGGTGGCGCAGAAGGCCACCCTGCTGGAGAACCTCTGGAACGACGAGTTCGTCGAGGGGTTCCAGGCGATGGCAACGTGGTCGCGCGACCACGTGCCGTTCCCCGGGGCGGCGTTCCGCCAGCTTGTCGAACTGCTCGTCCGCCAGAACATCCTGATGACCGGGTCGATGCCGCTCGGCGGACGAGTCGTCGATCTCTCCGACGCGAAGGGAAACGTGCTCAACGCGATGGCCGAGCGCGACAACGTCGTTCCCCCGGCCGCCGTCGAGCCCGTGATGGCGCTCGTCGGCGACCCCGCGCGTCGCGAGGAGCTGCTACTGCCGGGCGGCCACGTGACCTTTGGGACCGGCAGATCGGCGTTCAAGCACACGATGCCGAAGCTGGCCGCCTGGATCATCGACCACAGCGACAAGCCGTGATGAACGAGGAGCAGCATGGAGATTCGACCAGTCGAGGAGCCTGACAGCGCGGCGCTGTCTCGCTTCTTTGAGCGCATTCCCGAAAACGACCGGACATTCCTCAAAGAGGACGTCGACGACCCGCGCGTCCTCGAGGATTGGGTGCGGCCCGCAACCGGGCGGACGATCGCCGTCGAGGACGGGGAGGTCGTCGGCTCGGTCGCGATCTTCCGGCTGGTCGGGTGGTCGAGCCACGTCGGCGAGGTCCGGCTCGTCGTCGACCCTGACCACCGGGGCCGCGGTCTCGGTCGGCGCCTGGCGCGACAGGCGGTTCTCGACGCGGTCGACATGGGGCTGAAGAAGCTCGTCGTCGAGGTGATCGCCGACCAGGCGGCGCTGATCGCCATGTTCCGCGGACTCGGATTCGAGCCCGAGGCGCTCCTGACCGATCACGTCCGCGATCGCTCCGGGCAGATGCGGGATCTCATCGTGCTCGCCAACTCGGTCGACGAGCAGTTCGCCGCCCTTAGTGCGGCCGGAGTGGCCGATCAGCTGCAATGAGCGTCGAGACGAGTCTGGACCGCCGGCGGCCCTTGGCCCTTCAGCCCGTGCCGACGGCTGCCGATCCGACTTCAGGTAAATTCTATGCCGTCTTGCATGTCGCCCGGGGAGCCTGGCCACGGCACCGGGGAAGGCAACCGAGGAGGATCGCTGAGATGGGTTTCACGGATGATGTGTTCGGTCGCGTCGCCGACGTGATCGGCAAGGTCGCGACGACGGTGCTCGAGCCGTGGGGGGGAGCCGCAGCGTGCGTGGATGCGTACGAGTCGGCGATCCGTGCGGTCACGGACGCCCAACTGAGCGCCGCGCGCGCGATCGAGGTTCAGCCGGTGCGATCGGTTCTCGCCTCGTGCGCGGACCTCACGCGAGATATCGGCGCCACGCAACTCTCGAGCGTGCGCTGGATCCTGGACGTGTGAGCTCCGGGTCCGGCATCGTCGACGGCCTCGACGGACGCACGCGGCTCTACTGGGAGAGTCGCGGCACCGGCGATCCTGTCCTGCTGATCCACGGCCTCGGCCTCAGCGGTGGAGCGTGGTGGCGCACGGTCGACGCGCTCGCCCCGACCATGCGTGTGATCACCTTCGACCATCGCGGGATCGGGCAGTCCGAGTCGCCGACGTGCGCATACACGACCGAGGCGATGGCGGATGACGCCGTCTCGATCCTCGACGACCTCGCGATCGACAGGGTCCATGTCTACGGCTTCTCGCTCGGGGGCATGGTGGCCCAGCAGGTCGCGCTCCGGCATCCGACCCGAGTTCAGTCGCTGGTCCTCGGCGCGACGCACTCCGGTGGACGCCGCGCGGCGTTTCCCGAGTCCGAGGTGATGGCGTTCTTCCGAAGGCGCGCCGTGATGCCGTCCGAGGAGGCGGCCTGGGCGTCGGTTCCGTACAACTACGGCTCGCGGAGCCGGGACGAGCAGGTCGAGCGTATCGCCGAGGACATCGAACGCCGACTCTCGAACCCCTTCAACGAGCTCGCGTACCGAGCGCAACTGCTGGCCGCGTCACTACACAACTGCTATCGCCGGCTCGAGCGGATCCGCGCGCCGACGCTGGTCGTCCATGGCGCGCGCGATCGCATCATCCCGGTCGCCAATGCGCACATGACCGCGGAGCGGGTGCCGGGGGCGCGGCTCGAGATCCTGCGGGATGCGGGACATCTCTACCCGACCGAGGAGCCGGCGGTCGACGAGGCCATCGGAACGTTCTTCGCGGCGCACGCATGAGCCGCGCCCCGTCTCGCACGCGTGAGTCGCGCCTCGTCCCGCACGCGTGAGCCGCCCGCCGTCTCGCACGCGTGAGCCGCCCGCCGTCTCGCACAGATGCGCGGAGCCCGGGTCTGATTGAATTGACCTCAGTGCAAATTCTGGACGACCTCCGGGTTGCCGATGTCATTCGCGAGCACGCCGTGAGCCGATCCGATGTGGTCGCGATTCGGTGCGGCTCGCGCGCCCTGACCTACGCCGAGCTCGACGATCGCTCGAGCCGGCTAGCTCAGGCGCTGCTCTCGGCTGGCGTGAGCGCCGGCGATCGGGTCGCCCACCTCGACCGGACCGCGCCCGAGATCCTGGAGCTGCTGTTCGCGACAAGCAAGATCGGGGCCGTCACCGTGCCGCTCAACTGGCGGCTGGCTCCGGCCGAGCTCGAGACGATCGTCGCCGACGCCGGCTGCACGGTGATGATCGCGGGTCCGAGTTACCGCGAGGCGGCACGGGAGATAGCCGGCGACGTCCCGCAGCCACTCGCCGTGATCGACACCGGCGAGGAGTACGAGCATTGGTTGGCGAGCCACGCCGCGAGCGATCCAGGTCATCGCGGCGAGCCGAGCGAGGTTGCGGTGCAGATGTACACGTCGGGGACGACCGGCCTGCCCAAGGGCGTCCTCACGACCCAGCGCAACCTCGCCGCCGCGTATCTCAGCGCCGAGCTGTGGCTGTTCGATTCGGACTCGGTCAGCCTCACGCCGCTGCCGATGTTCCACATCGGTGGGATCGGCTGGGCGTACCTAGGGCTCGTGTCCGGAGCCACGACGATCCTCGTCAGCGAGTTCGAGGCCCCGGCGGTCCTCGATCTGCTCGAGCGCGAACGGGTGACGAACGCGGTGTTCGTACCCACGATCCTGCAGATGCTTTCCGCTGTGGCGGGCGCGGCCGAGGGCGACTACTCGAGCCTACGTTCGATCACGTACGGCGCGTCGGCGATCACCACCCACGTTCTGAGGGCGGCGCTCCGGACCTTCCGCTGCCCGCTGTTCGGGGTGTACGGCTTGACCGAGACGACCGGCGGCGTCGTTCAGCTGCGCCCGGAGGATCACGACGCCGACGGCGCGCGGCAGCACCTGCTGCGGTCCTCGGGACGACCGATGCCGTGGGTCGAGATGCGGATCGTCGACTCGGTCAGCGGGCGCGAGCTCGACGCCGGCGACGTCGGTGAGGTGTGGCTGCGGGCGCCGAACGTGATGGCCGGCTACTACAACCGTGCGGCGGAGACCGCCGCGGCGCTGATGCCGGACGGGTGGCTGCGGACCGGCGATGGTGGCTATCTCGACGAGGACGGCTATCTGTTCCTCACCGATCGGATCAAGGACATGATCGTGAGCGGCGGCGAGAACGTCTATCCGATCGAGGTGGAGGAGGCGATCTCCCAGCATCCGGGCGTAGCCGACGTGGCCGTGATCGGCGTTCCCGACGAGCGCTGGGGAGAGACCGTCATGGCGCTCGTGATCCGTGCGCCCGGCTCGACCGTCGAGCGCGACGAGTTGGTGGCGTTCGTCCGCGAACGGCTCGCGGGCTACAAGCTTCCGCGTTCGGTCGAGTTCGTCGGCGAGCTTCCTCGCAGCCCTGCGGGCAAGGTCCTCAAGCGCGACCTGCGCGCGCGTTACGCCTCGCCGCGTGACCCGCTCGCGGCCGCGAGTGCGCGCGGAGAAACTTGACGATCTCCCGATTCGCGTCGGGTGCATCGGTGGGAAAGGCGTGTGCGCCTCCGGGAACGGCGATGAACTGTGCGCCTGGTATGGACCGGGCCAGCAGCCGTCCGTTTCCGAGGGGGAGAACGCGGTCTTGCCTGCCGTGCATCACGAGTGTCGGAGCGGTGATCGCACTCAGTCGCTCGCCGGCGTCGTGCGAACGTGCGGTGGCGCGCTGGTCACGATACGCCTGAGGGTTAAGCGGCCAGCGCAGACGCTCGGCGATGTCCTCGCCGATCAGCGGCGCATGGCGGCTGCATGTCGAGGCGGCATAGAGGTAGGGCACCGTCGCCCACAGCCCCTCCTCTGCAGGGAGGGTCGAGAGGCGGCGGATGAAGTCGCGTATCGGGGGTTCCGGGGGTACGTACAGCTCGCCGCCCGCCGAGGATGATCCGAGGACGAGAGAGCGGACACGGCGCGGATACCGAATCGCCATCTCCTGCGCCACCGCGCCTCCGAACGACAGCCCGATCACGTGTGCGTTCTCCGCGCCGGCGCTGTCCAGAAGCGCAACTGCGTCCTCGGCGGTCGCGATGCCAACCTGGTCGACGCGCCCGTTGACCGACGCGCCGAGCACCTGAAAGTCCGCCCGTAGCGGGGCGATCGGCCGGAGCGCGACGGCGGCGGTGAGCCCGATGCCGGTCAGCACCAGGACGGCCGGCTTAGCGCTGGCGTCGACATGTCCGCCGTTCCTCATCGGCGGCGAAGCCTAGCACGCAAATTTGAATTGACATCACCTCAAATAAGTGCTAGCTTGCGCTCAGCTAACAGCTAGCACTCGATCCTGATCCTGAGCGAGAGGAACCCGCAATGCCGACGCAGACGAAGTCCGACCCAATCACGGAGTCCGTGCAGGAGGCCGCCGGGCGCGTCGCCGACCTGAATGAGAAGGCGGTCGCCACGAGCAAGAAGGCAAGCGAGGCGTATCTGTCCTCGTACGAGAAGGCCGTCGTCACCCTGGCGGACACGTATGAGAAGGCCACCGGCGCCTCGAAGATCGACTGGGTCGCGAGCATTGGCAGCTTCCAGGCCGACGCGACTCGCGAGATCGCTCGCGCGTACACCAGCGCGGTCCGTGAGTTGGTGTCCTGACTCGTTCGGGGTGACCGCGGCGGTAGTCCCGTCGCGGTCATCCGCAAGGCGGCCTCAATGTTTCAGAACGACAACCACCATTTCAGCTATCCGGTCGTCGTGCCCCTGCGCGGCGTGACGATCTCGGGTCACTCGAGCGCAGGTTCCGCGTCGTTCGCCACGCCTTCGCGCGTGCGGACCCTCCAAACTCCCAGTCGGTTCCGTCTTGACGCCGCGCCCGCGCAGGCCCGGGCGGTTCTCACCTCGCCGCAGCCATGAGCTTCCGCCTCGCCCGGACGAAGCGCCGCTCCCCGCTGCCGTCCGGCGATCCCGTCGATGAGAAGATCGCGTCGCTTGTTGCGCTCGCCTACGAGCTACTCGACGCGCACGCCGACACCGCACAGCTCGACGCCGATGACGCGAGTGAGGCGGAATGGAGCAGCCACCTCGGGTACCTGAGGGACCTCCAGCGGGTCGGGAAAGAAACGCTGGCGCGAGCCGCGGCGGCGCGGGCGGTGGACCCGTAAGGGCGCTACCGGCTGGACTGCCGGCGACCGCGAGTCCCGCGCGTCGCGACCCGCGCCTTGCCGGCGGACACTGGGAGTGCCGACCTGTCGCCGTCCGCCAGCTCGGGCGGCAAGCCGAGCACCGCGAGCTGCCGGCTCATGAAGAACTCCGTCACCTCTTCGAGGCTGACCTGGCCACGCGGGCGATACCAGTGCCAAATGCTGTTGTACAGGCCGAGTAGCGCGCGAGTGAGCAGGCGCGGATCGGCCTCGGGCAGGACGCCCTGCTCCATACCGCGCACGAGGAAGGTCGCCCACGTGAATTCGACGTCGCGGATCCGCGCGCGCGCGAGCTCCCGGGCCTCCTCCTCACGAGGAGACGTCCGGCGGACGCCCACCAGTCCCTGCTCGGCGACGAGCACGCGGTTGCGAAGCACGTCCTGGTCGCTCAGGTCATAGTTGCCGCGGAGCACGGCCAGAAGCGCATCGAGGTAGTCGTCATGCGCGCCCACGTGGAGGTCGAACTCGCTTCGAAACTCGCCGAGCGCATCGGCCATGATCACGTACAGGCAGTGGAGCTTCGACTCGAAGTAGTGGTAGAGCGCGGTTGAGCCGATCCCGACGGCTGCCGCCACGTCGGCGAGCTTCGTGGCTTCATAACCGTTCTCACCGAAATACGCCGTCGCCGTGCGCAGGATCTCGTCGCGTTTGCTGCGCGAGGACGCTCCGGCAGCACCGGTACCTCGTGTGCTTGTGGGGCCACGTCTCGTCGACGGCACGGTCTCTCCTGCAGGCAGCGGAATCGGCGTCACACACCATCATAAGCCCAGGCACCGACGCCTCGCTCTCGGCCAGCCGGAGGCTCTCCATTGGGACAAAGGCTCGCCTCCTATCTGCGACGGGATAGCTCGTCTCCTAGCCGAGCTCGTCTCGCCGGCCTTGGGCGGTTAGCATAATCACATGACTTCAATTCAGTCCGCGGGAGGGTCGGCCCGATATCGCGACGCTGCCCTCGAGGACACGCTCGCGCTCGTCGAGGGCGCGGGCCGGACGGTTCTGAGGGGCATGGCGCCCGATGTGCGCGCATGGCTCGCGAGCCCGAAGCAGGGCCTGGTTGCTGCCGTCGAATCGGTCCATGGCGCAGAGGACGTGACGGACGCGCTCGCGCGCCTGGCTCCGTCGCGCCTGACGGTTGGCGCCACCGTCATCTCCGACGATGCGTGCTGGAGCGAGATCACGCGGGTCGGCGATGGTGAGCCCGAGACCTGTCTCGCCGGGCTGGCTTACGACGCCGCCGGGCGGGTGTCTCGATTGATCTGGCTCCGGGCGCCGCTCGTCCCCGCGTCCGGGGCGGGCGAGAGAACCGCTGCGCCGGACGCCCGACCGCTTCTGGAACAGTACTTCACCGATCTGATGAGCTCGAGGTTTACAGAAGCGGCGTCGCATTTCACCGCCGACACGATCTATTCCCATCCGCCGTACGCCGGCGGAGGGCGGCGCGTTCTGTTCCGCGGGCGCGAAGCGCTTCGTCGCGGTTTCGAAACCGAGCGCGGTCCGAGCCCCGCACGCCAGATCATCACCGAGTTCTCGCAGCAGGGTGCTCGCGTGTTCGTCGAAGGCATCATCGAAGGAAACCCCGATGGTGGCTCGTTCTTCTCAACGGCCGAGGTCAGCGCCGGCGGCGAGATCGCGCGGTACGTCGCCTTCTACATCGCGGCGCGCATACCCCGCTTGCGTATGAAACCGAATTGATGTAAGTTCAGGCAATGATGAGGATCGACGGGAAGGTGGCGGCGGTCACCGGCGGCGGGTCGGGAATCGGCGCGGCCATTTGCCGGCGGCTCGCCGAGGAGGGGGCGACTGTCGCTGCGCTCGACCTCTCGGTGGAGAGGGCCCAGCAGGTCGTCGCCGACCTACCTGGAGCTGAGGCGATACAGGCCGACGTCAGCGACAGCGCTTCGGTCGAAGCGGCGCTGAGCAAGGTCGAGGCCGAGCTTGGTCCCCTGGCGATCATGGTCAACAATGCGGGCGCGTTGGCCATGTCCCACGTTGCCCGGATTACACCGCTGATCGAACAGCAGCAAGCCGAGCAGGCCGTAGGGCCGATCAAGACGCCGCTCGACGCGCTCGCGCGTCTGACCGACGACGAGTGGCGGCTCGTGATGTCGGTCCATCTCGACGGAACCTTCTACGGGACGCGCGCGGCGGTCCGGCGGATGGCCCCGCGCGGAGCGGGCGCGATCGTCAACATGGCATCCGTGTGCGGCATCGAGGGCTGCACGGGACACCCGCACTACTCGGCCGCCAAAGCCGGCGTGCTCGGTTTCACCCGGGCCACGGCCAAGGAAGTGATCGTTCAAGGAATAAGGGTCAATGCGATCGCCCCCGGCTTCATCGACACGACGCGCACCAAGGCGCAGGTAGGCGTGGCGCGCGAGGTCAACGTGATCCGCACGCCGGCGGGCCGTCTCGGCACCCCCGAGGAGGTGGCGGCGGCGGTCGCGTTCCTCGTCTCAGACGACGCCTCGTTCTTCGTGGGCGCGACCGTCAGTCCGAACGGCGGGCTCGTCACCGCGGTCTGACGCGTCGCTCCGGTCCACCACGCGCGAACGGTTTCTCACTGCCGTCTGCCGCGGCCCTCGGCTTCGGCGCGCGCGACGAGCTCGCCGACGCGCCGCGCGATTTCGCCCCAGAGCTCGCGTGGTAGGTGATGACCCATCCCGTCGAACACGACGAGCTCGGCTCCGGGGATGGCCTGGGCCGTGGCGCGGCCGCCGCTCGCATCGACCAGAGGATCGTCTGCCCCGTGCAGCACGAGCGTGCGGACCGAAAGCGAGCGAAGCGCCGCGGTCCTATCGCCGGACGCCGCAATCGCCACCAACTGCCGGCCGACGCCGACCGGATCGTTGGAGCGGTCATAGGCGAGCCCGGTCCGCCAGCGGAGATCGGCTTCGTCGAGCTCGAATCCCGGCGACCCGATGACGCGTACGATCGAGACGGTTCGGTCGATCGCCTCCTCGCGCGTCGACGCCGGCGGCGACAGCAGCGCCGCTATTGCCCGTTGCGTCGCACGCCCCACCAACGGGTCGCCTGTGGTGGACATGATCGACGTCAGCGACCGGACGCGCTCCGGGTATTCGATCGCCGCGGTCTGGGCAATCATGCCGCCCATCGACGCGCCTACCAGGTGCGCGCTGTCAATACCGAGCACGTCGAGCAGTCCGATCGTGTCAGCCGCCATGTCGGACAGCCGGTAGGACGCCGACGAGGTGTCGCCGATCAGTGCCGCGCGCACATTCGGCATGGGCGCGTCCGTGAGGTGCGTCGACAGGCCGATGTCGCGGTTGTCGAACCGGACAACGTGCACGCCGTGGCCGGCGAGCGCGTCGCAGAATCCGTCGGGCCAGCCGAGCATCTGGGTGCCGAGGCCCATCGCCAGCAGCACCGGCGGCAACTCGGGATCGCCGAACCGCTCGTAGGCGATGTCGAGGCGCGCGGGCCCGACGGCGTGGGCAATCTCGACGCTCACGATCGTCTCCCGAGGATCCAATACCGCTGCCGGTTGTCGAACCGATAGGTGCCGTCCGCGTGCCGCCACCGCGCGGCCGCCGCGATCGCGTCCGGACCGGCGTCTACCCCCGCCCGAGATAGTGACGACTCGAGCGCAGCGTCGCCGGCGATCTCGATCGGAGCGGGAAGCTCGCCGGTCGCGAGCACTGCGACACCGGTCGACCTGATCGCGACCTCGACGGGATCGGTCACGGGCAACTGGCCGCCGCGGACACCGCGGGCGCCGATCGAGGTGAGGAACGCGAAGAACTCGTTCGTGGCGGGCGGACCCCACTTGCTGACGGCGATCCGCCCGTCGGCGCGCAGCACGCGCGAGGCTTCGATCAGCGCCATCTCGGTATCCAGGGCGTACTGCACGGCGTCGAACGCGGTGACGACGTCGAAGGAGTCCTCTGCCCACGGCAGGCTCTCCATCAATCCGAGCCGGAAGTCGCCGCCGGGAACCGCGTCCCGGGCCTGTGCGATCGCATACGGCTCGGCATCGAGGCCGTGGACGCTCGCTCCGCGGCGAGCCGCTAAGGCACAGAACGCCCCGTCTCCGCATCCGAGATCGAGGAGCGAGGTCCGGTCGCCCACGCCCGCGGCGTCGGCGACCGCCTCCCACGCCGCGGCCGCCACTAGGCCTGCGCCGCGGTCTCCTCGATGCTCGCGAGCGGGCGATGCACGAGCACCGTGCCGAAGCCCGCCATCTGCGCCTCCTCCTCGGGCGTCGGGTTGCCGTAGTAGTGAAGCGGCGAAAGCTCGACGAGTTGCACGAGACGCCCAGCCGACTCGAGGTCGAGCTTGGCGTAGTGATCGAGCATCGCCTCGGGGCTCTCGTACCACTCGATGACGTGGATCGTCAGCGGGTCGTCGTCGATGAAGTAGTGGTACGCGAGCGTGCCGTGGTCGTTCTCCTGAACGTCCTTGATGAATTTCTCGAAGATGCCGACGACCTCGTCGAGGTCCTTCCGGTCCAGCGTCATCGTGCATGCGGTTCGAACGATTGCCATTGTTTTCTCCTCGAACGGTGGTTTTCAGCTTCGCGCCCAGACCTTGGGTCCGCGACCGCCGAGGTTCGCGATGTAGCCCTCATCGGCCTTCGATTCGGCCCACAGCAGCTCCATGATCCGCTTGCTGATCTTCCATCCGTCCGGCGTGCGCCGCAGTTCGTCGTGGTACCTGGCCACGAGGATGACGGCCGCGTCCGGGTTCTCCTCGAACACCTGGTAGGACGTCAGGTACGAGAGCGTCTTGGCCTGATCCCCGTCGATCGTGACGTGGTAGACGTTGAGGAGGTGGTGCTGCCAGATGACGGTCGCGGTCGCGTCGGCGATCCAGCTCGCCAGCTTGTCTGCACCCTCGACCGGGTCGCCGTTCCCGTACTGGGCCCAGATGTCATCGGCGAGGGCGCTGCGTACGCCGTCGTAGTCGAACGAATCGACCGCCGAAGAGTATTTGTAGAGGACGTCGGCGATGTCAGTTCGGTCCTGGAGAGCCCGAAGGCTCGCGCTGTCGACGGTCGCTTCATGGGTGGCGGTCATGGATCCCTCTCGTGGTCGGCGGCGGCTGCATTTGAGCTTACTTCGATTCAGTTTAAGCGGAGTGTTCGCACATCGTCAAGGCGATCCCGTCAGCGCGAGGTGTAGCCGGCGTCGACATTGAGGATGGCGCCGGTCACGTAGGAGGCGGCATCCGAGCACAGCCACAGGCTGGCCTGCGCAACCTCCTCGGGCTTGCCGAACCGTCCGAACAGGCTCAACACCGGGGCAAACTCGGCTTCGGTCAAACCGACGGTCTCGAGCGCGCTGCGGATCATCGGGGTGTCGATCGCGCCCGGGCAGACGGTGTTGACGCGGATCCCGAGCGGCGCGTTCTCGAGCGACGCCACCTTGGTCAGGCCGAGCACGCCGTGCTTGGCCGCGACGTACGCGGCGTTGTTCGGCTGCGGCCGGTGCGCACTCACCGATCCGATGTTGACGATCGCGCCGCCGTCGCCCTGCTCGAGCATCTGCGCGATCTCGTACTTCAGGCTGAGCACGATGCCCTTCAGGTCGACGGCAAGGATGCGGTCCCACTCCGCCTCGTCGAGCTCGGCGATCGGATGCGTGTCCGGAGTGAC
The DNA here is from genome assembly GCA_963701945.1 of uncultured Solirubrobacterales bacterium. Classification (GTDB taxonomy): domain Bacteria; phylum Actinomycetota; class Thermoleophilia; order Solirubrobacterales; family Solirubrobacteraceae; genus Palsa-465. The sequence continues at coordinate 412,216 of CAVPBV010000017.1, forward strand.
CGCGGCGTTGTTGACCGCGCAGTCGAGCCGCCCGTATCGCTCGACGGCGGTACGCACCATCGCTTCGGCATCGGCGGCGCGAGAGACGTCGGTCTGGCAGAACGAAGCGGAGCCTCCGTCGCGCTCGATGCGCTCGACGGTGGCCTGGCCGGCCTCGGCGTCGACGTCGCTGACGAGCACCTGTGCGCCCGCGGCGGCAAACACGCGGGCGGTCGCCTCGCCCATCCCCATCGCCGCGCCGGTGACGATCGCAACCTTGCCTTCCAGCGGTCCTCCGGCCATCGGTGCTGCACCTTCCTTTCCGGTTGAGCCGTCGCCGCGCCGTCGGGCGCGCAAGGGCGTCAAAGTGAAGTCAACTCAAGCAGTCTAACCAACGGATCGCGGACACGCCACTGCCAGCATGGCGTTGACATGACCCCGCCGCCGCTGGTACCTTTCCCGACCTGAAGTTAGTTCGAATACGCGAAGCGCGGAGAAGAGGAGAACGAATGGCCGACTACGACGTCATCGTGCTGGGCACCGGAGCCGCGGGACTGACGGCAGCGCTGACCGCGGCGGAGCTGGGCGCGGATGTCGGCCTGTTCGAGAAGGGCGCGACGCTCGGCGGCACGACCGTCTATTCCGGCGGGATGATCTGGATCCCCCTCAACCAGCACGAGCCGCCCGAGAAAGGCGACACGCGCGAGCAGGCGATGGAGTACCTCCAGGCGCTGTCGAACGACACGATCACCGATGAGATGGCCGAGACGTACATCGACGTCGGCCCGGAGATGGTGCGCTGGCTGGACGAGCGCACGCCGGTCAAGTTCCGCGCGGTTCCCGATTTCCCGGACTACCACCCCGAGCAGCGCGGAGGACTGGCGCAGGGCGGACGCTCGCTGGAGACGGCGATCTACCCCTACGGCGAGCTCGGCGAGTGGGGCGACAAAGTTCACATCTCGCCGTACTACCCGAGCTACCACCTGACGATCGGCGAGACGACGCTCGGCCAGGCGATCCCGCAGGAGCTCACCGCCGAGGAGATGCAGCGCCGCGCCGAGAACGACGAGCGGGGAATGGGGCTGGCGCTGGGTGGCCGGCTGCTCAAGGCGTGTCTGGACCGCGGCGTCGAGCCACAGACCGAGCACCGCGGTGTCGAGCTGATCATGGAGGACGGCCAGGTCGCGGGCGTCGTATTCGAGACTCCCGAAGGACGCAAGGAGGTGCACGCGCCGAACGTGGTCATCGCGACGGGCGGGTTCGAGCGCAACGCCGACCTCAAGCGCGCTTTCCTGCGCGGGCCGTGCACGCACACGGTCGCAGTCGAGACGAATGAAGGTGACGGCCTGAAGATGGCCATGCGCATCGGAGCGATGCTCGGAAACATGCGCGAGGCGTGGTGGATGCCGATGATCGAGTTGCCGACCGACATCGTCCCGACGGGTCAGCAGCTCCTGACCTACGAGCGGACGCTGCCCGGCGCGATCATGGTCAACCGAGAGGCCAAGCGCTTCACCAACGAGGCCGCGAACTACAACGCGTTCGGGGCGGCGTTCCACGAGCAGGACACGATCATGGGCACCTACCGCAACCTGCCGTGCTGGCTGGTCTTCGATCAGACGTGGCTCGACAAGTACGGCTTTGCCGGCGGTCTCGGCGGAACCGAGAAGGCCCGGACGGATTGGATCACGTCCTCTGACACGGTCGCGGGCCTGGCCGAGAAGCTTGGCATCCCCGGAGACGTGCTCGAGCAGACGGTCGAGCGCTTCAACGCGAACGCGCGCGATAACCATGATCCCGACTTCAAGCGAGGCTGGAGCGCGCAGGACCAGTGGTGGGGCGATCCGACGCTCCGCGATGGGACACCGAGGGCGTCGCTCGGTCCGCTCGAGACCGCTCCCTTTTACGCGATCCAGGTGTTCAGCGGTGCGCTCGGGACGAAGGGCGGCCCTCTGACCGATACCCATGCGCGCGTGATCGACGTCGACGGCGACGTCATCCCCGGGCTGTACGCCGCCGGCAATGCGATGTCCTCGCCGCTCGGCATGACCTACGGCGGCGCGGGCGGCACGCTCGGGCCGGCCATGGTGTTCGGCTTCCTCGCCGGGCGCGACATCGCCGAGCGCGTCACCGCGAGCAAGCCGGAGCTGGTAGAAGCACACGCCGGCGTGTGAACCCGTCTGGACGAGAAAGGAGATCAGACATGGAATCGAGCGTCACCGCGGAGCGGCACGGGACGGAGGTCAGCGGTTGCCCCGTCATGGGTCACGACTTCTCCAAGACCCGAGAGATGGGCGCGTACTGGGCGCTGGCCAACGAGCTGCGCGAGAGCTGCCCGCACTTCTACAACAAGTACGCCGACGGCGGCTACTGGGTGTTCACGCGCCATGAGGCCGTCAACGACATATACAAGACGCCGGAGATCTTCTCCAGCGCGTCGATCACGCCGTGGGAGCCGGATCCGATCTACCGGTTCGTGCCCACCCAGGTCGACGCCCCCGATCACATCAAGTACCGACGGATCCTGAACCCGTGGTTCTCGCCCAAGGCGATGGAGGCCGCGGGGCCGATGATCAGGGAGACGTGCCGGGGGTTCATCGAGCCGATCGTGCCCAAGGGCGAGTGCGACTTCTTCGATGAGTTCGCGCTGCGCTTCCCGACCGCGGCGTTCTTGAGCGTGATCGGGGTGCCGACCTCCTACACCGACGTGTTCGTCGGGTGGGTCGACGCGTTCTTCGGCGGCTTCGGCGGTGACCCCGAGGGCGCCGCGGGGATGGCCACCGCGCTCGGTGAGATGCGCGTGTTCTGGAGCGAGCAGCTCGACGATCGCCGCCGTGAGGGCCACCGCGAGGGGGATCTGTTCTCGTACCTGCTCGACGCCCGGTTCGACGACGAGCCGCTCGACGACGAGGTACTGCTCGACATGTGCACCGTGCTCACGCTCGCGGGGCTCGACACCACGCGCGCCGAGCTCGCGTACATGTTCCACCACCTGGCCCAGCATCCGGAGCACCGTCGGAGGCTTATCGAAGACCCGGAGATCATTCCGCTCGCAGTCGAGGAGACTCTTCGCTACTACACGATCATCTTCGGAGACGGCCGCAAGGTCACCCGCGACGTCGAGTTCCACGGCGTGCAGCTGAAGCAGGGCGACATGGTGTACGGGCTCGTGTCCGGCGCGAACCGCGATCCCCGGCACTGGGAGCAGGCCGACGAGTTCGTCATCGACCGCAAGAAGAACAACCACTTCGGCTTCGCGAGCGGCCCGCACCGTTGCCTCGGAATGCACCTGGCTCGCCGCGAGATGGCGATCGCCGTTGACGAGTGGCTCAAAGTGATCCCGGACTTCGAGCTCGCCACCGACGCGCAGCTGTTCGAGCGCGGCGGTGGCGCGATGATGTCGCTGAGCACGCTGCCGCTGCGCTGGGAGGTCAACTCGTGAAGCTCTGCGTGAGTGAGGCGTGCCAGGGACACGGGCGCTGTTACACGCTCGCCCCGCAGCTCCTGAGCAGCGACGACGAGGGCTTCGTGACGATCCGCGGCGGTGACCCGATCGAAGTTCCCGACGATCTTCACGAGCTCGCCGAAGAGGTCGAGGGCACCTGCCCGGAGAACGCGATCAGCCTGATCAAATCCTGATGCGCCGGCTGGTCGTCGTCGGGGCGTCGCTGGCCGGGCTGCGCGCGGCGCAGGCCGCCCGCAAGGCCGGCTTCGACGGCGACCTGGTGATGATCGGCGACGAGCGCCATCGGCCCTATACGCGGCCACCGCTGTCCAAGGAGTTGCTCGCCGGCGAGCACACGGTCGACCGCGTCCACCTGCCGAGCGACGAGCTGGGCGTGGAATGGCGCCTCGGCGTGCGGGCCGTAAGCCTCGACCGCGGGCGCCGGCGGGTCGCCCTAGCCGACGGCGACGAGGTGCAGTACGACCGGGTGATCCTGGCCACGGGCTCGCGCCCACGACGGTGGCCCGGCGCCGGCGCCGAACTCGCTGGTGTCCACGTGCTGCGCAGCCTCGACGATGCGCTGGCGCTCCGCGCGGCGTTCGACGAGCGCCCGCGGGTTGCGATCGTGGGCGCGGGCTTCATCGGGTGCGAGGTAGCTCAGACCGCGCGCAAGGAGGACCTCGACGTGACGCTAATCGACATCGCCGCGACACCGATGCTCCCGCTCGGCCCGGAGCTCGGAGAATGGTGCGCGCAGCTCCACCGGGACCGGGGAGTCGACGTGCGGCTGGGTACCGGGGTCGCCGGACTGATCGGCGACGGTCGCGTCGAGGCGGTCGAGCTCACGGGTGGCGAGCGCGTACCCGCCGACGTCGTGGTCGTCGGCCTCGGCGCCCTCCCGAACATCGAGTGGCTGGCCGGCAGCGGCCTCGAGGTCGAATCCGCCCTCGCGTGCGACGCGACGCTGACGGCCGCGGGCGATCCGGACGTCCTCGGCGCCGGCGACATCGTCGCCTGGCCGCATCCGCTCGCCGACGGCGACCCGATCCGGATCGAACACTGGACCGTCGCGGCGGAGCAGGGGCAGCTCGCCGGTCGCAACGCCTTGCTGGCACCCGACGAGCGCAAGCCGTACGTGTCACCGCCTTACTTCTGGTCGGACCAGTACGACGTCAAGATCCAATCGCTTGGTCTGCCCGTCCGCGCCGAGACGGTCGAGTTGCTCGAGTGCACGCCCGACCGCGCGCGGCTGGTGTACGGAGGCGAACGCGATGGACGCCTCGTCGGCATCATCGCGATCAACGCCGCCCGGCGCCTGGGCTCGTACCGGATGGCGCTGGAGGATCCGCCCGTGTTCGACGAGCTCCGCGCCACGGTCGCGGCCGATCCGGGGGCGCTCGGCATCCCGGCCGGGGCAAACGTGAGCGCCTAATCTGTGTGGATATGACCGACGACTCTTCTCTCCGCGTCGCGATCGTAGGGGCCGGCCCCAGTGGCTTCTACGCCGCCGGTCAGCTGCTCGGCGTCGCCGAGCCGGAGTTCGCCGTCGACCTGTACGACCGCCTGCCGACGCCGTACGGGCTTGTGCGGTCGGGAGTGGCTCCGGACCATCCGAAGATCAAGTCCGTCACGAAGGCGTACGACAAGACCACCGAGCACGAGCGGTTCCGGTTCTTCGGACACGTCGAGCTGGGGACCGACGTCACCCGCCGCCGGCTGCTGGAGCACTACCACGCGGTCGTGTACACGCTCGGCACCTCGATCGACAAGCGGCTCGGGATCCCGGGCGAGGAGCTGCGCGGATCGCACGCGGCCACGGAGTTCGTGGCCTGGTACAACGGCCATCCGGACCACACGTGCCTGGAGGTCGATCTTCAAGCCAAGCATGCCGTGGTGGTCGGCGCCGGGAATGTCGCGATCGACGTGGCCCGGATGCTCGCGCTGGCGCCGGCGGAGCTGGCGGGGACGGACACGGCCGACCACGCGATGCAGGTGCTGGAGAGCAGCGGGATCGAGGAAATCACGATCCTCGCTCGTCGGGGCCCGTTGCAGGCCGCGTTCACCAATCCCGAGCTGCTCGAGATGGGCGAGCTCGAGCGCGGCGATGTCGAGGTGCTCGGCGGCGACCTGGACGAGCTGTCCGCGGTCGCGCTCGGGGACGCCGACAAGACCCGCCGGCGCAACGTCGAGATCATCCAGGGCTACGCGGCGCGGCCGAAGACCGGCAAGCCGATCACCGTCCGCTTCCGCTTCCTCGCCTCGCCGGTTGAGCTGCTCGGCGACGAGAACGGCCACGTGCGCGCGGTGAAGATCGAGAACAACGAGATCGTCGTGCGCGAGGATGGGTCGCTCGCCGCCCGGGGCACGGGAACTTTCGACGAGATCCCGGCGCAGCTGGTGTTCCGCTCGATCGGCTACACCGGCCAGCCGGTTGGCGATATCCCGTTCGACGAGCGGCGCGGACTCATCCGCAACGAGGGCGGACGCGTGACCGACGCCGACGGCGTGCACCATGTCGGCGAGTACGTATCCGGCTGGATCAAGCGCGGTCCGTCCGGCGTGATCGGAACCAACAAGAAGGATTCCCAGGACACGGTCACCAAAATCCTCGAAGACGCGGCGGCCGACCGCCTCAACGAGCCGGTGTCCGACGACATCGAGGGCATGATCGCGACGTGCCCGTACGCCGTGACGTGGGAGGGCTGGCAGGCGATCGATGCGATCGAGACCGCTGCCGGCCAGGCGTCGGCCACCGTACGTCCGCGCGTCAAGCTGACCGAGTGGGCGGCGCTGCGCGAAGCGGCCAAGGGAGTGCCGTCCGGAGCTCCTCGCTCCTGAGCCGACCCCGCGGCGTCGGTCGCCGGGCTAAGGCCCCGTAGAAGAATAATTTCGCGGTTTTGACGGCGTCTGGACGCGCCTGACGCCACCGGCTCGCCCTCAAATACTCCCGGTATTATCGCGGCGAGCCGGCGGCGCCAGACACGCCCAGCCACTCGTCAAATTCCACGACTTATTCTCCTACGGGCCCTAACCGAGCTTCGTGTGGGGTGGCACCATGGCCGGGGTGGACGTCGAGGATCTCTACGGGCTCCCGCTCGATCAGTTCATCCCGGAGCGGACGGCGCTGGCGCGAGAACTGCGTAAAGCGGGGGAGCGGGAGCGTGCCGGCGAGGTCGCGGCGCTGCGGAAGCCCTCGGTGGCGGCCTGGGCGGTCAATCAGCTGGTCAGGACTCAGCGCAAGCCGGTCGCCGACCTGCTCGCGGCCGGCGACGCCTTGCGGGCGGCGCAGGACGACGTGCTTGCCGGCCGCGGCGACGCGCAATCGCTACGCGCCGCGGTCGAGCAGGAGCGGGCCGCGGTCGACGCGCTGACCGACGCGGCCCGCGGGCTGCTCAGCTCAGAGGGGAATGAGCTGAGCGACACGATCATCGAGCGCGTCTCGGACACGCTGCACGCCGCCGCGCTCGACGACGAGGCGCGCTCGCAGGTGAGCGAAGGCCGGCTCGAGCGCGGGCTCCAGCACGTCGGGCTCGGGGGCTTCGGAGCCCTCGGCGCGGCGCCGCCGGCGCCGCGGACTGACAAGACGGCTCAGAAGCGCGGGGCGCCGGTTCGCAAGACCGATTCGGTTGCAAAGAAAAAGGCCGGCGAACGGGAACGCACGGCCCGCGAGGAGGCGAAGGCCCGTGAGGAGGCCCGCCGGGAGGCCCGCGCCACCGAGCGCGAGGCCAAGCGTCGCGCGGAACGGGCCGACCGTGCCGCGAACCTGGCGCGCGAGCGCCGTGACAAAGCGGCCGAGGCGCTCCGCGAGGCCGAAGCGGGTCTCGAGGAAGCCGAGGCGCAACTACGGGACGCGGTGGCGGCGGTGAGCGCGGCCGAGGCCGTGTCGCGACAGGCCGGGCGATAGGTCAGTGCAGCAGTGCGATCACGAGCACCACGATCACGACGACCACCAGGGCCGCGCCGCCGAACGCGATCGGGCGCTGGCGCCACCAGAACTCGGGGTCGGCGCGATCCCGGGTGTACCGGCCCTCGGGCGGTGTGCCCACCCAGTCGTCGTCATCGTCGTACCCGCTCATCGGATCAGCTTAATTGACGCGGCGAGTTCCGGATGCTGATCGTCCGGTACGGCATCGGCGTCGTGATGGTGCTCGGCGGGATCGTGTTGTTGATCGTGTCCCCGGCCGGGCTCGGGGTGGACGGCTTCGCGATGGCGGTCGGCGGCGGGCTGTCTGTGCTGCTGATCAACTTCCTGTTCCGGCTCGGCGTGAGCGGCGACCGCGAGCGCGAGGAGGAGGAACGCGCGCGCGAGTACTTCGACGAGCACGGCGTCTGGCCCGACGAGGTGGACCACCCTCCTCGCTAACGTGGCCGGCATGAACTATCGAACGCTTGGACGCACTGGAGTCCTCCGGAATAACGGGTATCCCGCTCCCAGCGTTCACCCTGAGGCTGTAGGTCCATTCTTCCGCGCGGGAGCGTAGCCGAGCCGTCTAGAGCGCCCGGAACCGGCGCCATCCCGGCGTTGTTCGCCCCGATCCTGGTCGGCCCGCGCGGACGCAGTAGCGCTACCAGCCTCGGAGGCGCCACAGCTCCTGGATGGCGGCGCCCGGCATCAGGATGAAGCCCACCTGACCGATCGGTGGCGCCTTCTCCCCGATGCCGGAGGGGAAGTACCGCACCGGCCAAACCTCGCCCTCCGGCGACGGCGCCCACAGGTACTCCAGCCCGTACGGAGGAGGCTCGCGCCCTGCCAGGGCTGCAACGAACGCGTTCTGGTAATAGCCCGGGAGGAAGTTGAACTCCGCCAGCTCACGGCATGATGGACCCACCCACGCCTCCGCGATTCGCCGCGCCTCTTCCTCATTAGCAGCTTCCGTGATACCCCGGACGACGTAGCTCGGGTCGCCCGACAAGACATAATCCGTCCGGTCGTTGTCGTCCCAAGCGAACTGGAGTACGTCGATGTCGGGGGCATCGTCCTGAGGCGGTCGCCAGATAACTGCAGCTCGGACGTCGTACTCGTCGGGGTCACTCGCGAAACACGCGCTTACGCGGGAGATCGCATCGCGAGCGACGGCCTTCGTCTCCTCCTCCTCGCGGTCCATCGCGCGCATCTGTCTGCGAACCTCTCGACGTCGCCCAAAGGGCATAGCGCGGAGGGTTCACAAGGCCGTACGGCGAGTCAACCGAGAAGCGGTCCGGCAAGCGTCCTGTGCTCTGCCCCTTTGGGGTGCCACCCGAGAACCGCTCCCCCGTCATGGCTCGAGCCCGCGCGGATCGGGGCGAACAGCGCCGCGACTTCTAAACGGGAAGGCTTAGCTACCCGTTTAGAAATCTCCGCGCTGTTCGCCCCGATCCCAGTGAGATCGAGTCGTGACGCCGCTCGCCCCTTTGCGCGGTTCTCGGGCATCAGACGCACAAAGTTGCAAACCACGCGCAAGCTCGTAAACCGCCCGGGCAGTCCGGAGAGCGTGTGACGCCTCTGGCGCTCTCGCGTCTCACCGGAAGGCCTTGAACTCCGCGTGCCTCGCCCCCATGCGACGTCCAAGGCCCCCGATGAGAAGAGGAATGGGAGGAAAAACCCCTCGCGCTATTGGAGCAAACACACGCGGGCGAGCCATCGGTGATTTCCCGCACCAACTTGGGTGCTGGTGCCGATGTTCGAACCCAACCTATGGTGCAAGCCTGGGTGGGCAAGACCAAGTCGAAACCGGAGCGAACCGTGGACTCTGAACACCGAAGCGACGAGCTTAGGCGGCTCGAAGAACGGGCGGCGAAAGGTGGGATGACCCTTGCTGTTGGCCGGATAGACGGCGCCTGGCGTGCGGGGTTCGTCGTAACGAACGATCTCGGCGAGTCCATCTTCGTGCTCCACGCCAGCGGACCGGACGAAGGCACGGCCGTCCGCAGACTCGCGAAGCTCGCGGCCGACATGGACTGATCGACCGTGCTTCCCAACCTAGGCTTGCCTGTTTCTACGTGTCTTTCACGGGGTGTCAGTCCCCCAAAGGGGCAAAGCACAACGAGGAGGTTGTCGTCTAGTAGCGCACGGAGCCCGGCTTCCCCGATTAGCCCGATGCAGCCGTCTCGATGACCGGCCGTCGTGAGCTGGTTAACCGGCCTGGCGATCTCTCGCCAGGCCGGTTCACGATCTAGAAGCTGACGCTGCCGCTTCCGTACACAAACCCCATCTGAGCGACCGCAGGAGCATTGTTGCTTTGGTTGCACTTGCCCTTCTTCGGACCGCTCTTGTAGCGCGAGCCGATGAAACCGAACGTTTCCGTGAGCCGGATCGTTCCCTGAATACCAGCGTAGGCCCCGGTGCCGCTTATGATCGGTGCTGGAGCTGTCTCGCTGAGATAGTAGGTGCACGTCGCCGCGTTGAAGATCGCCCCGGGGCCCTTGTTGACCTTGGCTGAGATGGCTGTGAGATCGATCTTGATCGTGCCCTTTTTGAGGGTCGCCACTCCGAACTTGTTCGCTCCACTGCTCTCAGTGGGCGAGCTTGACCCGTAGTCGCCGACCGCGCCGGTGAACAGGATCTTGCCCGTACCCTGACCATTCCCCGGCTGAACGAACAACTGAATCCGGCCACCTGCCGGTGTTGCCGACGAGCCCGCCCCCAGCGCGACCGACGCACCGACGATCAGGCAGGCAAGCAGACCCGCGACTCCAACCGCTGTCTTTGCTAGCCGCATCACAACTCCTCCTGTATGCGTGCCGCACGCACGCACTTGCGGCACACGGGTTAAGGCGCTCGAGACGCGCCCTCTGCCGTAGAAACCCCGGAGAGGACCGTCGTTTTGCGAGCCCCGGGGGAAATACTGCGATCGCGTGAGGGCGAACAGGCCGTCGGCGACGCGCAGGCACTCGACGTGTCCCCGGTGAGAACGACGGTCTGAACTGGCCCCACTGCGACGGGGGCGGATTCCAGCTGACGTTGCAACACCAGCGCGGATTTGGAGGTTGCATGCGGGACAGGAGGCGGACGCCGGCGGGTGGGGTTCAGGCCGAGAAACAGCAGCGGTACGTGCAGCTGATCGCCCAGGGCGTCAACAACAGCGAGGCGTGCCGGCTGGTCGGGATCAACCGCAAGACGGGGAGCCGGTGGCGGTATGGCCGGCGGGTTCGGAATTCCGCCGGGGCGCTTGTCATCTATCCGCCGGTGAAAATCGAAGAATCGAGGCCGCGGAGTCCGCGGTATCTCTCTGAGCAGGAGCGGATCCGGATCGCCGATCTTCTTGCGGCGAAGACGACGGTGCGCGGGATCGCGGAGCAGCTGGGGCGTGCGCCGTCAACGATAAGCCGCGAGATCCGGCGCAACAGCGACCCGGACGGCCGCTACCGGCCACATCACGCGGAGCATGCTGCTCGGCGGCGGGCGTGCAAGCCGCGCCAGCGGCGGATTGCTGTGGATGAGGTGCTGGCTGAGGTCGTTCAGCGGCTGCTGGCGAAACGCTGGAGCCCGGAGCAGGTCGCACACGAACTGCGGGTGCTGTTCGCCGGACAACCGTAATCGGAGTGCCTTCGCCCGCTCGCGATGCAATCGGTCAGCCTGCTCCATGCCGACACCCGCTGGGACTACGATGACCGAGTCACCTGTTGCGACGTTGGCTGGCTTTCCCACCGTCGCGATGGGGCCAAGCGAAGCGGTCGTCCTCACCCGGCGCGATCTCATCTGTGCCGCCCGCGCGGCGTTGCGGAGGTGATCGGCGAGAGCGTCGGAATGATCGAGAAGCAGCACGAGCGGGTGCGATCCCTTCGTCGCGGCACCTAGGGGTCAATGCCAGCGGTGTGATCGTGGTAGTGAAGCGCCGGTCAGCTTCGGCGCTCGCAGGCAGCCCGCACGGGAGCGATCGCCGGCGTCCGCCGCGACCAGCTCTAGCCTCCGCCTTGTCAGCTCCGTGGCGTCGCTATGCTGCGAAAAGTCCCAATTTGGGCAGAAATCCGTAAGGCTTGGGGAACGGAGGCCCCTCGGTCGCGGCGCGGAAATCCCCAACCGAGCCGTGGCCAGCGACAGGCGCCCCGCCACCGCCCCCGGCGGGGCGCCTCCAACTGCTGGGCACTGCCCTGGGCCCACAGCCCTAGAAGCCGAGCAGTAGGGAGTCATAACACAGAACGCCCCGGAAAGTCGTGTAACCGCGCTGGCCTGGTAACGAGCGCCCGGGCTTCGGCTTGGGCGCTTTTGTTTTGGCTCGACCCGTGCACTACAATGCACTACATGGCACAACCACTAAGCTTTCGCTGGAGTCCCGAGTTTGTTGCGCAGATTGACGATGCACGCGGCGATGTCCCGCGCTCTACCTTCGTGCGCAGGGCCGTTGAAGAATCCCTTCCGGCGTCAGGTACGCTTGACGTCATGCAACGACTAAATTACTGGGAGGTCGACGTCCTAAGCGCGATCCGCGAGGCGCTCGAGGAGCGTGAGCGCCTTCAGGGCGAGACCGCTCGCATAGATCGGAGGATCGACTCCCTCGTGGCCGCGGCGCGTGAGATCCGCGTGTCCTGGCAATCGATCGGCAAGATGCTCGGCATGAGCAAGCAGGCCGCCTGGGAGCGCTACGGGAAGAGCGACCCGCACCCGCTTCGCAGTCGGCCCCCAGAGGAGGATTGATGACCGACTGGCTTCAAGAGGTCCGCGACCACCTCGGGACACGGACCGAGGCCATCCGCGCTGCGCTCGATGACATCCACGAGCTGTGCGGCGATTCTGCGATCGGACGAGTCGAGCGTGCACGAGGCCAACCGCAAGGGACCGGTCCCGGTGGGGGCGGTCGGCCAGTTGTTCTCCGGCTGGCTTGTCGCGCTCCCCGGCGTGGACTCCCACCCACGGCAGCCCACGCTCCTGGGTCGGCCGGACGCCCGGGCGGAGTCAGGCTAACCGGTCGCGCGGTAGCGCTCCTCGCGCCCAAGCTGTCGCTGCCACCTCGCGGCGAGCGACCGATCGGTCGGCGGTCGCATCCCATCGCTCCTCTCGAAGTCGCCCATCCGGGCGGGGATATGGACCCGCTTGCGCGAGACGAGGTCGAACAGATCGAGGTAGGGAGCGACCGACTGGTCTATTGGGAACTGGCTGGGCTCGAACAGAAGAACGCCAGCGACGGTGTGATCCCGCCCGACGTTGAACGGGGACCGAAGGATCGGGAGCCGCTCGTCTACGTCGGTCTCGGTCAGGTTCCACTGAGGTTCCCCCCAGATTACGTCGCCTCCATCCGGGTCCTGGTAGTGGAGCGTGATCCATAGGACCGGCCGCTTCTGGCTGTTCGAGGCCCCCCGCGACGGCGATGACCCGCTCGATGGTCAGATAACCCTCCCCGGTGATCTCGACCCGGAGGTTCGGGAAGACACGCCGTCGTGATCGTCGCCAGAGCCACACGAGGACGGACCCGAGGATGCCAACCCCCGCGACGATCGAGCCCAGGTTCCCGGCGGTCGAGAGGAACGACGAGTGGATCATGTCGGGCATCGGCCCCGACGTTGCTAGCACCCGTCGCGGATGTGGATCCTCGTGTGCGAGACAGCCCGACCTGATACTTGGTCACCGCTGGGCTCCCCTGGTCTCCCATGGACAATCTGTCCGGAGGTTGCTGTTTCATTCCCGCTCGTAGCGACTATGGGGGAAGTGCGCCCGCGTCGGGGCGGTTTTTCCGACCGGGGGCTCCGCTTTCATGTGCGGCTAGATCCGGCTGCTCTGAAAGCCGGCGCAAGCACAGGAGGATTTCCTCCAATGGACCTCGAGGTCCGAAACGCAAGGTTGATGATCACGTTGGCGCAGTTCGCTCAGGCGCTGCCCAATGGGACCGTCAACATCATGGGAGGCGGCCTGGTCGCGATCCCCCCGAAGGTGCCGATGATCTTCATCGCCGGCAACGTGCAGTTCGGGTGGGGCGCGATCGGCACGCCCTACACGCTCCGCTTCGAGCTGCTCGACGACCAGGAGTCGGCGGTGAGCGGCGAGAACGGTGATCCGATCTGGGTCGAGGCCCAGGTCAACGTGGCCCCGGCCCCGGGGATGCCGTTCGGCACACCGATGGGTGTGCCGATCGCGATCCCGGTGACGCCGCCTGAACTCGAACCGAAAGCTCGGTACGAGTTCAAAGTGACGATCAACGGCGAAGCGCACGAGGACTGGAACCTCCGCTTCGTAACGATGCCGGAGGCCCAGTCCAAGGCAGCCTAGTCGCGTTTATCGACTAGGCGTAGGTGAGGGCGCTTCGGCGCCTCAGCAGCAGTTGCGCCGGGGGAGGTCCTGATGTAGACGCCGTTGGCAGACGGCGCAAGGCTTCCTCCGGCGTTTGTATCCGGGACCTTCACCCCCGAAACAGCGGTGATGGTGAACGTGGGCGGCTTCACTGAGTCGTCAGGTTCGCCAAGACGGCGACTATAACCTGCTCCCGGACGGATTTGTGGAAGTTCTGCCGCACCGGCGCGATCGTTTCGCGACGCTCCTCCACGCTGGAGTCAACCCCGACCGCATGGCCTATCGCCCCTACGGGGTTCGGGCCTCCTAGCGCCCTGTCGAGGCCCTGCAACGGGCTGCTCCGCAGCGGCCGGGCGCATGATCTCCCAGGGCCGTAGCCCTCGGGCTGCGATTAGTCCGGGGCAGACGCCGAGGATCCGCGAAGCGATGCGCACGGCAAAGCCTACCCTCGAATCCGAGGTCCGAAACGAGGAGCTTGCGACAAGCTACGCCGACGGCATGAAGCCGCACGGGTGCTTGGGCGCCACCGCGACTACACACGGCCACGCCGCCATCAGCGCCCTCGCGAAGAGGATGAACGCTACGGCCAGCAGAAAGCGCACTCGCCAAGGCGGAGAGCGACTGGAAGCGATCCGCGCGAGACCAGGCGAAGGCCAAGCAGTCGCGCAAGGTCGCGGAAGCATCGATCGTTGCGGCGATCGACTCCGGCGTCTCGATCCGGAAGGTCGCGATGACGCTCGAGATCGACATGACCCAGGTCAGACGGATGATCGCGTCCGCCCGGGGGCTGGAGGTACGTCGCGGCCAGATCCCCAGGGGCGCGAACCTCGCGACTTCGCCCGAAGCTACCCTGGGAGGCGAGGAGAAGTGACCATCTGGGCAGCGGTATACGGCGTGAAGAGTTCGCCCGACGAGAGGGAGTCGGTCGCCGACCAGCACCGGATCGTCCGCGAGGCGATCGAGTGCGAGGGCGACCGCCAGATCATCGGCACGTACGGCGAGGCGGGACAGTCCGGTTACCGCAAGGAGCGCGGTCCGCAGCTTGAGGCGGCGATGGCCGTCGCGCGAGCCGCTGCCGCCGAGCACGGCGAGGCGGAGTTGTGGGTTTTCCACTCGTCGCGGTTGGCGCGCGGGGACGGCCGCAAGGGGAGGCGGTCAATCCAGAAGGTCGTGAGCGACCTGCTCTACGAGAACGTGATCGTCCGGTCCGCGACCGACAACGAGATGGTCACGCCGATGCTCTCGGGCATCGCCTCGACCGTCGCGAACAAATACAGCGCGGACATGAGCACGCACATCACGCGCGGCTATGCCCAGCTAGCCGCGTCGGGCTCTCCGGCCTGGCTGACCAGGGCGTGCCGCTCGGCGGGTACCTCGTGACCAAGTCCTTCGACGAGCGCAACCGGGTCGTCCATACCGCTGAGAAGCACCCAGAGGACAGCTCGATCTACGAGCTGATCTGGGAGATGGCTCGCGACGGCAAGAGCGACCAGACGATTCAACTGGCGCTGAGTGAGCGGGGAGCCAAGACGAGGCCGACGAAGCGCTTCCCGGTGTCCCATCCGTACAACGCGAACATGATCGCGAGCGTCGTCACGAACCCCGCATACGCCGGGCTCGTCCGGCACAAGGGCGCGATCGTCGGCCCCGGCAGGTGGCCCGCCTACGTGTCCGTCGAGGACTTCGAGCGGATCCAGTCCGAGCGCGAGAAGCGTGCGGCTCAGACGAGGCGACCGCGCGGCCGACCGGCCGGGTACGTGACGACGGCTATGACGCTCGACCCGAAGACCGGGAAGCGAGTCCTCAACCTCGCCCAGCCGCGCCCGTACCTGCTCTCCGGGCTCGCGACCTGCGGCGAGTGCGGAGGGGCGATGCGGGGCAAGACGCGTCGCCGGTCCCGGGTCAGCGGCGAGCGCATCCGCCGGTACGTCTGCGCGGCCCACAACGACAACCACAGGGACTCGGCGGAGTTCTGTCCCGCGAAGCCGATCGACGCCACCGCGATCGAGGCGCTCGTCCTCTCCGCGATCAACGACCTCGTGTCGGACTCGGAGAGCCTCGGGGAGCAGTTGGACGCCGGTAGGGTTGCCCAGGTAGAGCGCATCGGCATGGTCGCCGTGGAGGCGCGCGAGACGGCCGCATCCGCTGACCGGGTGGTCGAGAGGGCGCAGGCCCGGTACGAGCGCTGCCTTGCGGACGACGATCACGAGGGCGCGGACATCAACCTCGCCGCGGTCCGGCGAGCGCGCAAGGAAGCCGCAGCCGCGAGGGAGCGCCTGGACGAGGCGCTGGATGCCCTGAACGCCGAGCCCGTGGAGGACGAGCAGGACTTCCTCGGGAGGGTCTGGATGGCGATCAACGGAGACATCGCCGACGCGGACGGGGACGTTCTGAGGCTCAACGCAACCTTCCGGGAGTGGTTCGTCTCCTTCGAGATCATGCGGATGCGGGACGGCATCAGGATCGTCCCCGTGATGAGCGCGGACGCGCTCGCCCGGATGATGCGGGGTCGCGTGCCGGAGGGCGGGTACTACTGGGACCACGTCCCGGCCGCGTTCCGGCGTCCCAGCGCCGTCGGCTACGGTCCGGACGGCGAGCAAGATCACTACCTAGGAGCCCCGCTTTGCAATACCGGTTATTCGGCCGTACCGGAGTGAAGGTGAGCCCGCTCTGCCTCGGGGCGATGATGTTCGGCGGCTGGGGCAACCCCGACCACGACGACTGCATCAAGATCATCCACCGCGCGCTCGACGCGGGGATCAACTTCATCGACACGGCCGATGTCTACGCGCGCGGCGAGTCCGAGGAGATCGTCGGCAAGGCGCTCGCCGGCGGGAGGCGCGACAACGTGGTGCTCGCCACCAAGGTCCACGGGACGATGGGCGACGACCCCAACGAGTTCGGCAACACCCGGCGCTGGATCGTCCGCGAGGTCGAGAACTCGCTCAAGCGACTGAACACCGACTGGATCGACCTGTACCAGATCCACCGCCCGGAGGACGACACCGACATCGACGAGACGCTCGGGGCGCTGACCGACCTGGTGCGCGCCGGGAAGGTGCGTTACATCGGCTCCTCGACGTTTCCCGCGAGCCAGATCGTCGAGGCCCAGTGGGTGGCCGAGCGGCGCGGCCGCGAGCGGTTCGTGTGCGAGCAGCCGCCGTACTCGATCCTGGTCCGCGGCGTGGAGAACGACGTGCTCCCGACCTGTCACCGGCACGGCATGGCGGTGATCCCATGGAGCCCGCTCGCCGGCGGATGGCTGACCGGGCGTTACCGCAAGGACTCAGAGCCGCCGGAGTCGCACCGCGCGGAGCGGATCCCCGCTCGCTTTGACATGTCCCTGCCGGGAAACCAGCTCAAGCTCGAGGCCGCCGACGGCCTGGCCAAGCTTGCCGAGGAGGCCGGAATCACGCTGATCGAGATGGCGCTCGCGTTCGTCCTGAACCATCCGGCGGTGACCGCGCCGATCATCGGGCCGAGGACGATGGAGCAGCTCGAGTCGCAGCTACCCGCCGCCGAGGTCACGCTCAGCGACGAGGTGCTCGACCGGATCGATGAGCTGGTTCCTCCGGGACTGACGCTGAATCAGGCCGACGGCGGCTGGCAGAACCCAGCGCTCGCTGCTTCGGCCAGGCGTCGCGGGACCGGCCACTGAGCGCACAACCGTTCGAAATCTGGACTTTTGCGCAACTTTGACGTCCGGGCACACGTTCATCCTCTGACTACTGCTTTACGGAGGGCTGAGCGGTGTTAGACGCGAATGGGACTGCGGTAACCACAGGCAGATACGTCACGGAGCTCTTGTACGAGCTGCTCGACGCGCACATCGACACGATGCGGATGGCGCGCGAGCTTGACGACGATCCGGCTTGGGCCGCGCACCTCGACTATCTGCGGGACCTGCAGCGAGTCGGACGCGAGGCGCTGGCGCACGGGTCAGACGCGCGCGCGTAGGACAACCGGAACAACGTGCTCAGGATCTACACCTAGGGAGCTGCGGGAACCACCGCGCGCGGGCCGTTGTCATCCGAGAGCGAGTCCGTGTCGAAGCCGGTCTCCGACAGCCGCTCGACGGCGGGCATCTTCTCGAGGAAGGCGTCGGCCGGCTCGAGGAAGTTGATCCGGGCCGTCCGGTAGTGCATTGGCACGACCCACTTCGGCGCCAGCCGGTGCGCGATCGCCGCGGCCTGCTCGGCCCCGATCGTCAGCCCCCCGCCCACCGGCAGGAACAGCAGGTCGACCTGGCCGATCGCGTCGGCCTGCTCGTCGCGCAGGGAGCGCTGGCCAAAGTCGCCGAAATGCGCGACGCGGAGCCCATCGAGCTTGAACACGAAGATCAGGTTGTGCCCGCGCTCGGTGCCGGCGGCCTCGTCGTGCTCGGATGAGATCGCGACGACCTCGCCCACGGGCGACTCGTGCCGCCCCGCGGTTGAGCGGAGAATCGTCGGGTCTCCGCCGACGACCTCGACGCCGTTGTGATCGCCGTGCTCGTGCGTGACGAGCAGCAGGTCGGCCTCGACGCCCTCGATCGGCGGATAGTCAAACTGCATGCCGCTGGCCGCCATCCCGGAGAGGTCGCCGAAGGGGTCGATGAAAACCGTGCCGTCCTGTCCGCTCAGGCGGAACGCGGCCTGGCCATACCAATCAACGCGCATTTCGCTCCTCTCGTGCCGTGTCCCCTGCCGTTCGGTTGCGCACGCGGTGCATGCGCCGCCCGAAGCTTACGCGGCCGGATCCGAGGGGCGTCGCGCTCCCTGGCCGATTTTCGGTGTGCTCGCGCTAGTGGAAGAGCAGGGCTTCGGTCGCGACGATCGCGAGGGCGACGACGATGCAAAGCGCGACGGTCACGATGATCCGTTGCGCTTCGCCGTTCTCGCCCGAGAGGATCTGCATCAGGCCCGGCCGGTCAGGATGGGTCTCCATCAGCGTGCCGGTGGTCTTTCCGCATGTTGGGCAACGTTCGAGCATTGCTCCCTCCTTAAAGGGAGGCATTGGATGGCGGGTTCGAGGTGACGGTACCCGGTGGCGGCGGCACCGACGCTAACTAATTAGGTTAAGAAGCGCGGCATGTGCCGACTGTCACGGAGGGACCCGTTACGTAGATGATCGACCGCGACCGCTGATACTTGACCCGATCGCTGAGCCGCTAGGGTTCCGCCGATGCCAGACCGCGCCGCGATCGTCACCGGAGCCTCCCGCGGGATCGGACTCGCGCTCGCGCAGACTCTCGGCGACGAGGGCTTCGCCCTCACGATCACCGCGCGCAAGCCCGACACGCTCGAGCGTGCCGCCGACGAGCTGCGAGACCGCGGCTTCGAGGTCGAGGCAGTCGCCGCGAACCTCGCGGACGAGGAGTCGATTCGCGAGGTGGTCCGGCGCCATCGCGCGCGTTACGACCGTCTCGACGTGCTGGTCAACAACGCCGGCGTCGGGGTCGGCGCAGTGGCGACCGAGAACCAGGCGAAGTACGTCGACCTTCAACTCGACGTCAACGTGCGCGCGATCATCCTGTTCTATCGCGAATGCGCGGAGCTGCTCCGTCTCGCCGGGGCCGAACACGGCAACGCGCTCGTCGTGAACATGGCGTCCATCGCGGGGAAGATGCCGGATCGTTGGCTGTCCGTGTATTCGGCTACGAAAGCCGCCGTCGCCGCTTACTCGATGGCGATGAACAGGGCGCTCGCACGAGACGGGGTCAAGTCGGTCGCGTTCGCGCCGGGCTTCGTCGACACCGACATGACCGACTACGTCAAGGAGAAGGTTCCGGCCGAGCGGATGCTGCGCCCCAGCGACATCGCGGAAGGGTTGCGGTTCCTGCTTCGCCTCTCGCCGAACTGCGTCGTGCCGGAGATCATGTTCCAGCGCCCCGACGAGTTCGCCTAGCGTCGACCGGCTCCGCCGCCGCCGTCGCGGGGTATCGTCCGCCACTCGATGACCTCTGATCTGTCCGGCCGGCGCGTCCTGATCACGGGCGCTGCTCGCGGAATCGGCGCCGCCACCGCGCGGCGGCTGTACGAGCGTGGCGCGCGGGTCGTGTTGGCTGGGATCGAGCCCGACGCGTTGGCGCGGACCGCGGCGCAGTGCGGCGATGCGCTTGCGGTCGTGTGCGACGTTCGCGACCGCCACCAGGTCGACGCCGCCGTCGAGGGGGCCGCCGAGCACCTCCGTGGGCTCGACGTCGTGGTCGCCAACGCCGGGGTAGCCGCGCAGCTCCCGCTGATCGGCGGCGATCCGGAGGTGTTCGAGCGCACGATCGAGGTCAACCTGCTCGGGGTCTATTACACGCTGCGGGCGGCCGGCGAGCACATCGCTCACGAGCGTGGCTACGCGCTCGCGATCGCGTCGCTCGCGGCCGCGGTGCATCCTCCGCTGCTGGGCGCGTACAGCGCGTCGAAGGCCGGCGTCGAGGCGCTGGCCGACTCGCTGCGGATCGAGCTCGCGCCGAGCGGCGCACGCGTGGGAGTCGCGTACTTCGCCGAGCTCGACACCGACATGGTCCGCCACGGCTTTGGCACAGCGGCGGCGCAGCGCCTGGCCGATGTTCGCCGTCCGGGCATGCGCGTGGCGCCGCTCCAGGCCGGGATCGACGCAATCGAGCGCGGGATCGCCCGTCGCTCGCGGCGGGTGGTGGCCCCGCGCTGGGTGGCACCCGTGCTGCAGACGCGGATGCTCGCCCAGCGCGTGATCGAGCTGGCTACGCGCTCGTCGATCGAGGACGTGCTCGAGATCGCGCGCGCCGAGGACGCCTCGCTGACGACGCCCCAGCCGGACACGTCCACGCGCGCTCCTAAGTAAGTCCGCCGCGCTCCATCTCCGCGTACAGCGCGTTCAGATGGCCTCCGTTCAGGCTTCGCAGCGGTACCGCTCCCACGTCGGAACGGGCCACGCGGGCGCACGCCTGCTGGTAGACGCTGTGCGTGCTCGGCCGGACGGTTGCCGAAATCGCGGGTAGCCACTCGTCACGCATGAACGTGGCGAGTGCCTGCTTCGACGGCTCGACGTAGATCCCGGAATTGACGGCGGTGATCGTGGTGGTCAGGAACGCCTCGGCGTCCTTCTGCCGCTTGAATCCGCCCCGGGACGCCTGCCGGCGCTTGCCGGTGGCCGAATCGCCCGGGAGATCCCAATAGGCGGTCCAGGTGGTCCCGCGCTTGCGGGTCGATCCTCTCATCGCGGTTCGCCTCTCGCCGCGTCGACATCGACGACCGAGATGGAGATGTCTGTGAAGGCGGCGCGCAACTCAGGCTGGACCTCTTGGCCGTTGATGATCCGCCTGAGGACCTTGAATCGACAAGGCAAATCAGGGTCGCTCAGATCCAGATCGCCCACTTCCTCGAGGTCATAGTTGCCCGCTCGCTCGTCGCGTGCGGCTGGGTGCCAACCCGCGATCTCGACCTCCGGACGCTCCGTCCAGTGGCTAAGCCTTGCTTCGGTGAATAAAACGGGTTCGAAGTGATCGACGATCACGCTGACCTGGACCGTTTTTCCGGAGCTGCGGTTCAGCCATAGGAGTGCGTCCTCGTGGCTGATCTCCTTCCACGTGAAGTCAATATCGGATTCGCTCATCGCCGCAATCGCCTCTCTATGCTGCGCGCGACCCGCGCCGGGGCTTACCCGGCGCGGTCACGCTGATGTCGGGGGGCTTCATGCGCCTCCCCGATTGAGTGATCCCCACGAGTCCCGGTTCCGCCGCTCCTGCCAGCGCTCTTAGAACTGCCGCTGGCTGAGGCGCAACGCCAGCGCGTCTGCCAGCAGGTCGGCATCGGGAGGTCAGATCTCCTGGTGCCCTGCCGGGGGGCCGTTAGCGCGGTCGCCCCGGCGATTGATGTTGCGGGCAAGCCTACTCCTGCGGTCAAGGCTTGCCGCCCTTCTTCTGAGCCTCGCGTAGAGCAGCGGCGCGAGCTTGCTCCCCGGCTCGCTGCTCGGCGTGATGGCTGCGTGTCCGCGCCTCGGACCGCGTATCCGGGGTCGCGCGCGGGTGCGCGAGCCGATAGACGTCGCGGATGCGATCCTCGATTAGTTCCTGGACGCGATCGTCCGGTGGAGCCGCGGCGAGCCGGATCAGTTCCTCCGTGGTCAGCGATTCCTGCGCGCCGCTGACCGCGATCGACTCGACATCTGTCGGCGGCATCAGGAAGAAGGACACTGGGAGGTCGAAGGCGGCGGAAAAAGCGATGAGTTGGCTCGCGTTGAACTGACGCACGCGACCGCCGCTCACAGAGCGCTCGGCTGCTGAGAACACAACGCGCGACCAGCGCTCGCCGAGATAGGGCTCAAGGCGTTCGGCCGCCTCGTCCTGCGTCCAGCTATGCAGTTCTCGAGCACGCCGCAGGTTGTAGGCGACTACCTGATCTGGCGTCAGCGTTGGCTTGTCCATGCGGACATTGTATGCGCGTGTGGCGCGTAAGTCAACACCTATGCAGAGCAGATCCGCGCTTGTGCTCATCTGTAGCCATGCAGACAACCGACGCGCTCATACAGAGTCAGACTCCACCGCTCCGCGCGGTACGAGAGGCCCGCGGCATGGGGCCCCGCGATGTTGCGCGTCGAGCCCGCATCGATCCCGCACATCTATCCCGGGTCGAGCGGGGCGAGCGCACGCTGTCCCTGGACGCGCTGCTCCGTCTGGCTCGGGTCCTCGGACTCCGAGAGCTTGAGCGGCTGATCGCACCGTGCGCGCGCCGAGGCGACCGTTGAGCGCGCTTTCCCAGCTTCCGGCGGTCCTCACCGTCGAGGAAGCTGGCGAGCTTCTCAGGATCGGTCGGAGCGCCGCCTACCAGGCAGTCAAGGCGGGCGAGATCCCGAGCATCCGGGTCGGGAGAACGATCCGTGTCCCGAAGTTTCGGCTCGAGCAGCTGCTCGGGCTGGCCCACAACGACTTCGAGGCCGCGGGCGGCGGCCTCGAACTCAACGACTCCGCCGGGATGGCGACGGATGGCAGGGATCAAGTCTAGTCCGGAGGAGCACCCGCCCGAGTCGGACGGCCAGAATGATGCAGCCGGCGGCGAGCAGCGTCAGTTCTCCTTCACCTATCTGAACGAGCTGACAGCGGGTCTCACCGGTAGCGAACGCTGCGCGGTGTTTCACGCCCTGCCGGGGCTACTGCGGCGGCAAGCGTGGAGCGGCCTTGCTGAGCGGCTTGCGTGGCTCGCCGACGATGAGGGCGAGTCGTGGTGACGGACCGCGGGACGGTCGAGGAGGTCGCTGCCAATGTCGTTGCGCAGTGGGCCGAGTTGTCGCTGGTACCGCTCGGATGGGTCGGAGACAATCCGAGGCGACTCCGCGATTGCTCGCGATCTAGCGGTCGCAAGGACGACGTTCTGGACGAGATCGACCCAGCGACTTACGTCGAGGTGCTGACGGGGGTCTACGTGCCGCGCCACGGGATGATCTCGTGCCCGCTGCCGGATCACGACGACCGGACACCGAGCTGCAAGGTGTACAACGAACCGGACGGGGGCTGGTTCTGCTTTGGCTGCGGGCGTGGGGGCACCGTCTACGACCTGGCGGCGCTTCTATGGGGAATGAGTACGCGCGGGCCTTCGTTCCACGATCTGCGCAGGGAGCTCGCACGTGCGCTTCTAGGTGCCGCGTGAAGCTCACGGCCGAGCAGCGAGCGCGGCTCGAGGCATTGGCACTCGCCGTCCCGCTAACCGACTACGGCAATGCAGAGCGGCTTGTCGCGATGCACGGCGAGGACATCCGCCACGCGAGCGGTATCGGCTGGATTGTGTGGGACGGACGGCGCTTCGCGCACGACGATACGGGCGAGCTGCTGCGCCGCGCCAAGACCACCGCCCGCGCGATCTACCACGATGCCGCCAGCTGCGAGAACGATGACGAGCGCAAGCGGATCGCCCAGTGGGCGCGAGCGTCCGAGTCCGAGCCCCGGTTGCGGGCGATGGTCAGCCTCGCCGCAAGCGAGCGGACTGTCGTCGTGCGGGCCGGTGAGCTCGACGCCGACCCGTTCCTGCTCAACGTCCTGAACGGCACGATCGACCTCCGGACCGGCAATCTCAAGCCACACGATCGCGGCGACCTGATCACGAAACTCGCACCGGTCGCATTCGACTCCGGGTCGTACTCGGTCACGGTGTAGCTGAACTCGGGCAAAGGCGAACGTATGTTCGCATGGGCGTCAAGCCCCGTTCGGGAGTAGGATTGCCGCCCGGCCCCGTCGCCGTCCTGCACAAACCACGGCGGGGCCTCATCTCGTCATTTAGCCAGGGCGGTCTAGAGCCCCAAGCTATAGCCCTGGGCAAGCGGCGAGGACAGGTCATGCGCCTCGTCATACGGCCCCTCCGCGGCGTCCCTAAGTAACTCTTACGCCCCTCCTACCGAGGTCCGACGGCGGGCGAGGAACGTCCGCGGTGGACCAACAGAAAGGAGGTGAGCAGATGCGAAGGCTAAAGCCGCTGCTGGTGACGGTCGCCGCCACGGCGGCGATCGCGGGCGGCGGCGCGGCGATCGCGAACGCGGCCACGTCGACTAGTTCGACTACCGGCAGCGCTACCACGACCACCACCGCGCCGGCGCGGACCGCGCCCACGGCGCCCACGTCGGGCAGTCACGCCCCGCCGGCCCGGTCCGGCGGCAGCGGCTCCTCTCACAACTGTCCCAACATGTGAGTCGCGGCAGCTGAAGGCTGCGCAAACCGCGACGGCGCCCACACGGCACGACCCGGTCGGGTCACCCGGCCGGGTCGTCCGGCTGGGTCGTCCGGCCGGGTCGTTCGCCGCGAGCGGATCGCCGTCGCTCCAGAATCCGGTGTGCGTACAGTGGGACCATGGCCTCGATACGCAACGGCCGGCGCGCGAGCAGCATCGCCCTGCGCCGGCCGGACCCTCGAGGCGAGAACTACAAGTGGATCGCGCTGTCTAACTGCACGCTCGGCGTGCTGCTGGCCACGCTCGACGCGTCGATCACGCTGATCGCGATGCCGGACATCTTCCGCGGGATCCACCTCGACCCGCTTGTTCCCTCCAACAGCTTCTACCTGCTGTGGATGATCTTCGGGTTCCTGATCGTGACGAGCGTGCTGATCGTCAGCCTCGGGCGGCTCGGCGACATGTACGGACGCGTGCGGATCTACAACCTCGGGTTCGTGATCTACACGGCGGCGTCGCTGGTCCTGACCATCGACTGGCTCAACGGACAGGCGGGCGCGACGTACCTGATCGGGTTCAGGATCGTGCAGGGAGTCGGGGCGGCGTGTCTGCTGGCCAACTCCGCCGCGATCATCACCGACGCGTTCCCGGCTAACCAGCGGGGGATGGCACTTGGGATCAACAACATCGTCGGCGTCAGCGGCATGTTCGTCGGCTTGGTGCTCGGCGGCATCCTCGCGCCGATCGACTGGCGGCTCGTGTTCCTAATCTCGGTTCCGGTGGGGCTGTTCGGGACCGTGTGGGCCTACCTCAAGCTCCAGGAGATCTCCACGCCGAAGCGCGCCAAGGTCGACTGGGGCGGCAATATCACGTTCGCCGTCGGGCTGATCCTGATCATGATCGCGGTCACGTACGGCATCCGTCCGTACGGGGACTCGGCGACCGGCTGGGGCAGCCCGCGCGTGCTGCTCCTGGTCGCGTCCGGCGTCCTGTCGCTGGTCGCGTTCGTGGCGATCGAGCGGCGCGTCGCCGATCCGATGTTCCGGCTGCCGCTGTTCAAGATCCGCGCGTTCACGTTCGGGACGTTGTCGACGTTCCTCTCGGCGGTGGCGCGCGGCGGCCTGATGTTCATGCTGATCATCTGGCTCCAGGGCATCTGGCTGCCGCTCCACGGGTACGACTTCAGCGACACGCCGTTCTACGCGGGGATCTACATCCTCCCGCTGACGTTCGGGATGTTGATCGCCGGCCCGACGTCGGGCTACCTGTCCGACCGGTTCGGGGCGAGGGGCTTCGCAACCGGCGGGATGATCGGCGCCGCGATCAGCTTCCTCCTGCTGGCGCTGCTCCCGATCGACTTCGCCTATCCCGTGTTCGCGCTGTTCCTGTTCCTGAACGGCGTCTCGATGGGGATGTTCGCCTCGCCCAACCGGGCTGGCGTGATGAACAGCCTGCCCCCGGGCGATCGTGGCGCCGGCGGCGGGATGAACCAGACGTTCCAGAACTCCGCGCAGGTGCTGTCGGTCGGCATCTTCTTCACGCTGATGATCCTCGGGCTGTCGGCGACGCTGCCGCACACGATGGCGAGCGGGCTCGAGGCGCACGGCGTCTCGGCCCACGCCGCGGAGCATGCGGCCCACCTGCCGCCGGTCTCGATCCTGTTCGCGGCGTTCCTCGGGTACAACCCGATCCAGCATCTGCTCGGCTCGTCGGTCGTCAGCCAGTTGCCGGCCCACACGCAGGCCGTGATCACCGGCCGCTCGTTCTTCCCGCAGCTGATCTCGGAGCCGTTCCGCAACGGCTTGCACGAGGCGTTCGCGTTCGCGATCGTCGCGTGTCTGGTCGCCGCGGCCGCGTCGTGGTCGCGGGGAAAGCGCTACGTCGACGACGACGTTGTGAAAGACGCGGCGGTCGGCAACGGGACCGGCCCTGCCACGGCGCTGGCCCCGACGCGGGCGCAGGAGGGCGCCAGGACCGCGGGGTAGACCGGCTGGCCGGCCAGCCATTAGGATCCGGTCGGCGTGACAACGACACGCGGTGATCCGGATCAGGTTCGAGTCGGCGAGCTGGAACTATGGCGCGACGGCCCGCCCCACGAGGTCTTCCGTCGCCTGCGCGAAGAATGTCCCGTCCACTGGACCGACCAGGTCAGCGGGTTCCCCAGCGAGGCCGGGTTCTGGTCGGTGACCCGCCCCGACGACATCCACACGGTCAGTCGCGACTGGCGCACGTACTCCTCTGAGCTCGGAGGGATCACGTCGACCGGCGTGTTCCCGCTCGAGCTGATCCGCTCGATGTTCATCGGGATGGATCCGCCCCGCCACGACCGGCTCAAGATGCTGTTCCAGGCCGGCTTCACGCCGAAGCGGATCGCCGCCCACGAACCGGCGATCCGGGCGATCGTGGTCGAGGTGCTCGACCGCCTCGCCGGGCGCTCGGAGTGTGATCTTGTGTCCGACGTTGCGCAGCCGGTCGTCTCGCGTGTGATCGGGAGCTTCATGGGGATCCCACCCGAGGACGACGCGATCTGGGCCAGGCTGATGAACTCGACGCTCGCGGTCGCCGACCCGGACATGAGCCCACACGGGGTCGACTCGCTGCTCGACGAGAACATCCCCGAGATCTTCGAGCGCTGCCGGCGACTGATCGACGAGCGTCGCGAGCGGCCGACCGAGGATCTGACGAGCGTGCTCGTCCACGCCGAGATCGACCGAGAGAAGCTCGACGAGCAGGAGATCGTGATGGGCTTCTTCCTGCTGATGGCCGCCGGCAACGACAGCACCAAGGCGACTTTCTGCAGCGGGATGCGCGCGCTGCTCGAGCATCCCGATCAGCGTCGGCTGCTGCTCGACGATCCCGGGATGATTCCGGGCGCGGTCGAGGAGTCGCTGCGCATGTTTCCGGCGTTCGCGCACTTCCGGCGCACGGCGACGTGCGACGCCGAGCTCGGGGGCCAGACGATCCGGGAAGGCGAGAAGGTCGTCATGTGGTACGTGTCGTCGGGTCGCGACGGCGAACGCTACGACGAGCCCGACCGCTTCGACGCGTGTCGCAACCCCGAGCATCAGGCGTTCGGCGCCGGCGGCCGGCATTTTTGCCTGGGGACCGCGCTGGCGCGACTCGAGCTGCGGGTGCTGTTCGAGGAGACGCTCGCGCGCTACCCGAACATGGAGCTCGCCGGCGAGCCGACGTGGGTGGCGTCGACGTTCGTCAACCAGCTGAAGTCGTTGCCGGTCAGGCTTGACGGCGCCGGCGCCGGCGCGTAGTTAGCGGACGGGCAGCAGGCCCATCTTGTGGGCGATGCCGGCGGCGTCGACGCGCCGCTTGGCGCCGAGCTTGCGCAAGATATTCGAGACGTGCACGCCGGCGGTGCTCGCACTGATGTACAGCGCGGCGGCGATCTCTCGGTTCGTGTGACCCTCGGCGAGGAGCTCGAGCACCGCGAGCTCCCGCGGGGTGAGGATCGGAGCCTCGAGCGACTCGCGGGGCGTGGCGGAGCCGGCGGGCGTCTCAATCGCCTCGAGCACGATCTCGATCGTCGAGTCCAACCCGCGGGCGCGGCCGTCCGCCCATGCCGCCCCGAACACCGAAACGTTCAGCTTGCGCACGAGTTGGTCGACGACCGCGTCGCGGTCGGCCGACTCGACCGGCGGGATCGGCGTGCCCAGCCGCTCGCGAACCGCCTCGGCAGCGGCCAGCACCTCGATCGCGCGGCGAGGGTCGCTGCGGGCCAGGACCGAACCGGCGATCTCCTCGAGCACGCTCGCGACCCGCCATCGGTCCCCGAGCCGGCGGTGGATGAGCAGCGCCTCGCAGAGCATCGGGGCGGTATCGGCGGCGGGACGGCGCGCCTGGCGCGCTGCGATCGAGAGCTCGTGCAGCGACCATGCGATGCCCTCCTGAAAGCCGAGCTCGCGCGAGATCGACAGCGCCCTCTCGAGCCGCTGCTGCCCGATCGAGAGCGCACCGCGATACAGCGCGCACGCGCCCAGGTTGACCAGCGCGGTGGCGGTCGCCTGCAGGTTGCCCGTCCGCTGGAACTCCGCGAGCGCGGCGCTGCCCACCTCCTCGGCGGTCTCGCTGTCGCCGCGCAGCCACGCGACGAACCCGAGGTAGTCCTGCGAGGACGCGATCCCGTCGGCGTCATTCACCGCCCTCCAGAGCGCCAGGCTTCGCTCGTGAAGGTCACGCGCCTCGTCGTAGCGGCCCTGTTCGCGCGCGATCGATCCGAGTCGCTGGAGCGCGGCCGCGGCGGCGCGCTGGTCGCCAAGCTCGTGGACGAGCTCGAGCGCGCCGTGTAGATGCCCGCTCGCCACCTCGTAGTCGCACTGCAGGAACGCGACCTCGCCCATCTTGACCTGGATGTCCGCGCGCCTCGCCGGTGAGACCTCCGCCGCCCGCGCGAGGATCTGCTCGAACCACATGCGCGCCTCGCGGTAGTAGCCGCGCCGGTACCAGAACGGCCACAGCATCGAGGCCATCTGCGCGCCCGCCTCGATCGACTCGACGAGCAGCCACTGGAGCGCCTCGACCAGGTTGTCGTGCTCGACGGCGAGGCGCTCGAGCCACAGGAGCTCCTCGCCCCCGGCGAACCCGGCGTGCGCCTCGGCCGCCATCGCCGAGAAGAACTCCGCGTGCCGCCAGCGGACGGTCGGGGCCTCCGAGGTGTCCCACAGCTTGGCGGCCGCGTACTGGCGGACGGTGGAAAGCAGCCGGTAGCGCGGATCCTCGGGTTGATCGACGACCTGAACGAGCGAGCGATCGATCAGCACCGCGAGCAGATCGAGTACCTCGGCGGCGTCGAGTTGGTAGCCCCCGCAGACGTACTCGGCGGCGGTGAGCGAGAACGTCCCGCGGAACGCGCCGAGTCGCCGGAACAGGCGTTGCTCGGCGGCCTCGAGCATCCGATGGCTCCACTCGAGCGTCGCGTCGAGCGTGCGGTGGCGCTCGGGCGCCGTCCGACTGGTGTGGCGGAGCACGCTGGCGTCCCGCTCCAGCCGGTCGGCGATCTGACTGAGTGACAGCACGGGCACGCGCGCTGCGGCGAGTTCGATCGGCAGCGGCATCCCGTCGAGCCACCGGCAGATCCGGCGGATTGTGTCGCGCACTCCGGGGGCGCCCGGATCGAACCGGCTCGACGCCTCGGCGGCGCGTTCGATGAACAGCGACACCGCGCCGTCGTCGGGATCGTCGGGCGCACGCTCGTTGGCTTGGTCGCTTTGCGCGTGAGCGTCCTCGTCCGTGGGGTCATCCTCGGTGACCGCGAGACCGCCGACGCGCCAAACCTGCTCGCCGGGAACGCCGAGCGGCTGACGGCTGGTCGCGATCACCCGCAGCGATTGAGAGCGCGCAAGTAGCGCGACGATCAGATCGGCGCAGCCGTCGACCACCTGCTCACAGTTGTCGAGCGTCAGCAGCGTCGACTCGGGGAAATGGTGGGCAAGGGCGGCGGGCGCGGGATCGTTGGTCAGATCCCGCTGGAGCACCGTGGCGGCCACGACCTGGGGGACCAGGTCGGAATCGTGGGTCGCCGACAGATCGACCCACCAGGCGCCGCCGACGAAGTCCGGCCGCATCGCGTCGGCGAGCGCGATCGCGAGCCGCGTCTTTCCCGCGCCGCCGGGCCCGCACAGGGTCAGGACTCGGGTTCGCCAAACCACCGACCGCAGTTCGGCCAGTGCGGCGTCTCGACCGACGAGCCTGGTGAGCTGCACCGGCACGTTGCCAAGCGCCCCGTCACGCGCGCGCGGTTCGCTCGTCTGGATTGCGGTCTCCTCGATCAGTCAGGGCACCTTGCCGTCGTGGCTTTGCTGCCGCACGCTCGACTCCCCCTGGCGCGTGCTCTGACCAAATTCTAAAGACCGGTGCGGCCGGTCTAAAGGCCGCAAACGTCTATCTAAACGTCTTCATAAGCGCATCGGCGAAAGACGGGGCAACCGCCCGATGTGCGCCTGGCGATTTATCCGCAGGATCTTCGACGACGGCAAATCCCCTCCCGGAGCCCGTCAAGCCAAGTCCCTAGATCGGAGGTTCGCTATGAAGTTTCGTCTTCCCTCACCGTCGTTTGTGCTCGCGCTCGTGGCGCTGTTCGTGGCGCTCGGCGGCGGCGCCGCGTTCGCCGCCACGCAGATCGCCAGCAACTCGCAGCGACTCGGCGGTCAGCCGCCCAGCTTCTACCTGGCCGCTAAGCACTTCGTCAGCTCGGGCGGCGACAAGTTCCTGCGCGTCGGCCAGACCAAGGTCCTCGGTCACGCCGGCCATTACACGTTCAGCTCGACTTGCTCGGACCCAAGCGGAGTCACGGGCGCGCAGCAGGTCACCTTCGACGTAACCGCGAACACGACCGCTGATCTGGACGGCAACGGCCCGATGCCCGCCGGCACCAAGATCAACATCCACACCGACAGCGACTCGATGGACTCGACGTCCACGAACATGCTGAATGCGGGCGATTTCGCGCAGGTCGGGAGCGCTTCGAGCTCGACCGAGATCGCCGCTGACGGTCAGGAAGTGGACGTGTTCTACAACGACGGCGTCAACTGGCCTTCGGGCAACGGCAGCGCCGCGCACGACTGCTTCGCGGGCTTCACCGGATTCCTCGGCTAACCCGCCAGACACGGGGCCTCCCGCCACGGCGGGAGGCCCTCCTCTCTCCCCTCGAACCTGAAACGGAGTCTCACATGACCGCTGCCGTGATCCTCAACCTCATCCTCGCCGTCTCTGTGCTGGTGACGATCCTTGGCCTATTGGGCCGCAGCATCCACGCGGACTGGGCCGCCGCTCGCGCCTCCGCCTGATCCATACCGGTCCCTCTTTTTCCTCCGGAGAAGCCGCCATGCGCACCCGCTTTCAGACCCTGCTTGCCTGTCTTGCCTTTGCCTTGCCGCTGGCCTTGACGGCGGGCGCGCGGGCGGCCAGTGCTCCTAGTACCCCGATCCACCTCACGCCGGCGCAGGTTGCGCAGACCCTGTTCGTCGCCGGCGACGTCGGGCGGCTCAGCCAGATCCCGAGCGGGACCGAGAGCCTTGTCGAGGAGAAGATCCTCCAGCAGCTCTACATCGCCAACCCCACCCTCGCCACGAGCCAGGCGGTGTCCGACATCCAGGGCCTCGAGGCGACGCTGTCAGAAAGCTCGCCGGCGATCTCGCCGGCGACGCTCACCGTGATGTCGGGCAACCAGCGGATCCTGGCCATCCTCCGCGCCCTCACCGACTCCGGTCCCGCGCAAGACGTCGCAAACGCGATCGCGCAGGTCGACAACCAGGCCCTGACGCAGGCCTCGGACTCCGACTATGCCCTCGGCCAGTGGTTCGACGCGTCGGCCGACTCGCTCGACACGATCTCGTTCGAGGGCTTCGCGCCGGCGACCGTGTTGGACGCCAGCGCGTCGCTCGCGCAGGCCAACCGGCCGTTCGGCCAGGCCCGCGACGCGCTTTGGCAGGCCGCCAGTCACGAGAGCGTGTTCGACGGCACCCAGACGCTGCTGGGCGAGAACCCGGCGCTCCAGAACTCGGCCGTCCAGCAGCTGACCGGGATGCTGGCCTCCGACGGAAGCCTCCAGACCACGGTCGGCCAGCTCGAGACACTCGTCGGGGGCGGCGTCGCGACGATCGACAACCAGGACTGCACCCTGCCGGCTGGATCCACGGGCGCGTCGCCCAATGACTGCACCTCGGGCGCGCTGCGCGACGCGCAGATGGTCGCCGCCGCCTGCCAGGGTGGAGGCTCGACCACGTGCACGGACATCAGGAACCAGGCGGAGAACGACGCCAACGCCGAGCTCGGCGTGATCGCCGCCCAGCAGGCCGCGACCGCCGCTGAGGCCGACGCGCTGAACCAGGCCGATCAAGCGCTAGGGCAGTCAGAGCTGGCCGAGTCCCAGGCCGCGGCGCAGATCGCCGAGCAGGAACAGCAGTACCTGGCGTGGCAAAGCTTCCAGCAGACCTTCAAGGCAGGCACCGACCTCGTGACGCTCGCGGTGACCCTGTCGGTTTCCGAGGTCGATCCCGTCGCCGCAGTCAGCGGTCTCCTCAACGTCATTGGCGACGCGATCGGGTTCGGCTTCAGCGGCCCCGATCCGAACACGCTCATCCTGCAGGGGATCCAGAACCTCTCCCAGCAGCTCTACGACTTCGAGACCTACACGCAGAGCGCGTTCAGCGCGGTGAGCATGCAGCTGTCGGGCATCTCGAGCCAGATCGCGGCCGACTCGTTCAAGCTGAGCTCGCAGCTGACGCAGGTGCAGGGCACGCTGAACGTGCTCTCGGGAGATCTGTCGACGCTCCAGACCTCGGTCGATCACCTCCAGAACGAGATCCAGACTCTGTTCGCCTCGGCCAACTGGGACTCGCTGCGCTCTCAGATCGACCAGTACCTCGGCTACCAGCACCAGAACGGGGTATCGCTGCAGCAGTCGCAGTTCGCGACGGCGGCCGGGCAGCTGCTGTCCGACGCCGAGAACACGGCCGTGAGCCAGACCGAGGTCAGCCCGCCCGGTCCGCTCGACGCACTCGACGCCAACAGCCTCGTCACCGGGAGCGATCCGCTGACGCTCGACACGAACATCAACTACTTCAACCTGTTCGGCGCCGGTCCGACCGACAACCCGTCCACGGTCAGCTGGCCCGGAGCGCTCACGACCACGTGCGCCACGGGCGCCGACGTCGCGGCGGGCATCTGCCTCCCCGATCCCGACTACTGGGCCACCTCCGCGCGGGCGTTCGGACAGCTGCTGATGGAGAACCCGAGCTACGTCACGCCGGACCGCCTCCAGGAGCTCCAGGCGATCAACCAGGAAGGGGAGACGATCGCGGGCGCGCTCGCGCAGCTCTCGACCAACGACGCCGGCACCGACGTCGGCGGCGTCAACAACGGCAGCGGCGCGATCAACGGAACGGGCAACAAGCACCTCGATGCCGCGCTCTCGTACTACGCCTACTGGGGTGGCGCGCGCAAGCACCAGACCACGACGGCGCCGCCGCTGCCGATCGCGGTCGGGAACGAGGAGAACACGATCCTCGCGAACAGCGACACCCCTGGTGTGGTGACGGGATCCAACTACGGCTCGGCCGCGATCCCCTACGCCGGGGTCGACCCGTGGCTCGGCGCCGACCAGTCGCCCGATCTGGGCAACATCGTCAAGCTGTCCTCGCTGCAGTCGGTCCCGGTATGTCCGTCCGAGCCGAACCTTGGGAACGACTTCAACTTCGCCACTCAGGATCTGCTCCCGGCGGGAGCGGCGATCGACCAGGCCGAGATCGCGTTCCTCTCGCCGGACGTGCTCAACGCTGTGCGCCTCGGCCAGGGAACTCTGACCGCGTGCTACACGGCGTCGTTCGGGGTCCCCTCGACGGCCACCGGCGGTCCGTTCAACATGTCGCTGTTCTTCTACTACACCGGCGGGTCGTTCAACGATCAGCCCGTCGGCGAGATCGACGCCAGCGGCACGGCCAACTACTGCGCCCCCGATCAGGGCAACCAGGACGTCAACGGCGTCATGGCGGTAGGCGGCGGGTGCAACGACGCCGACATCGTCTCGCTGTTCGAGACCGGCATCACCAACACACAGCAGACCGAGCCGTCCACGCTTGACAGTTATGCCGCCGGCCAGTTCGACCAGGCTCAGGTCACGCTGCAACAGACCGTCTACGCCGGTCTGGTCGACGGCACGCATCTCACGCAGGGGACGAACCCCAACTACGACGACGTAGAGGCGGCGGCCCAGCGAGCGGGCGGAGCCAACGCGCTGCTGAACGGCTACATCTCGCTTGGGTTGCCGCAGGCACTGGCCAGCGACGACACGCTGAACGGCCTGGTGAACGGATCCGGGTCAGATCCGTTCGACTCCCCCGACGCGAATGGATGCAACGTACCGGGAGTCGCGCCGGGCGGCACGGTCGAGACCGAGCTCGTCAACTACCTGCAGGCCTCGGCCGCACAGGTCGCGTCGAACGGCCCGAGCACCAACGATCCGAAGAACTGCGTCTCGTTGCTGGTCCAGGACCGCGTTGCGGCGCTCGCGGCGGCGATCGCTCCGCACATCATCCCGGCGGCAAGCCTCGACGCGGGCGCGCTCGTCGGCCATGTCGCCCGAGCCGCCGCGCAGTCCGAGCCGGCGGGGACGGCCAGCACGCTGTTCGTGGAGGACAACCCGCTGATCGCTCCGACGCTGGACCGCCTCGACGACACGCAGGCCGCCCTGGCTGAGGAGATCGCGAACGGTACCCGCCTCTCCGTCGAGGTCGACGGCGCCGGCCAGGGAACCGTGATCGGCGGTGGGATCAACTGCCCCGGCGAGTGCTCGGCGAGCGAGGCGCCCCAGTCATCGGTCACATTGACCGCGACTCCCGCGTCCGGTTCGACGTTCACCGGCTGGAGCGGCGCCTGCTCGGGCACCGGCACGTGCACGGTGGCGCTCCCGTACGACCAGAACGTGATCGCGACGTTCTCGAGCGCGCCGCCGGCGACCTCGAACCCCGGCACGATGACCACGACCGCCGGCACCGGACCGCTCACGCCGATCCTCCCGAAGTGCACTCTGAACGCGACCGGCAACAAGGTGCTGCTGGCGGCGCCGAAGGGCAAGCCCAGGAAGGGCGCTCGTGCGGTAAAGCCGGGCACGCTCACGCTCACGGTCAAATGCAACCAGGCCGGCAAGGTCAAGCTGACCGGGACGCTGACGCAGCTGATCGGCAAGAAGCCCAAGCACGGCAAGCAGAAGTCCAAGACGTACAAGCTCGGGCCGGTGAGCGGCGTCGTCAAGGCTGGGCGTGCGTTGATGCTCACGGTCAAGCTGCCGGTCGCGGCGGTGACCGCGCTCGGTGATGGGGGCAAGGAGTCGGCGACGTTCACGGTCGTCGAGGCCGGCGCGGGTGGGGGCGGCCGCGCCGTGGCGAAGATCGCGGCGCTGGCGGCAATCCGCTGATCGCTCGAGACGCGGCCGGGCGGGGGCGCGCCCGGGCGGGTCCGCGCGGCGCGCCATCGCGGGGGCGTCGCGCCACCGCCGGGCGGTGGGCGCCGCGTTCGGAAACGGACGTTTTTTCAACAGGAGCGGGATGAAAATCGGGCCCGATCGGGTATACGTGTCTGTACATGTCCGCAAATAGCGGACGTTCAGGGAACGAAGGGGGTCCAGACATGAAGCTCAGACCGTTTCGCCACCGCGCACCTCGGTCGGTCCAGGTGCAACCCGGACCGCCCTCGCCATCGGCTTCGTCCGCGCCGAGTCCGCCGCGCGTTGAGTCTCCGCCGCGGATGTGGTCGCTGCTGCTGCCGCCGGCGTTCACCGACCGCCGGTAGCCGCGGTCAGCGATTCAGCGCGCGGCTCGCCGTAACGACAGCCCGAGTAACGCCAGCGCAGCCAGCGGCATGACCCACCATGCCGGCGCCCCCGCGCCTGCGATCACCGCGGTGGCCCCGAGGGCGACCACGACGCCGAACGCGGTCAGCGGGTCGTCGCCGACGACGAACTCCCAGACCGCGTGCGCGGCGCGAACGATCCAGCTCACGCGGGCTCCCCCACGGCTCGACGCGCGGGCGCGCGTCGCAGCCACCTGACCATCGCCAGCGACGCGAGCGCCGCGCCCGGGATGAGCACGAGCAGAGCTGCGTCGCCGCCGGGCCACGATGCCCCGGCGCCCTCGGCGCCCCAGAAGATGCCGAACGACGTGAGCATCACGCCGACGAAGAACTTCATCGTGTTCTCGGGCACGCGCGCGAGTGGCGCGCGAACGAGCACGCCCGCGAGGACGACGACCGCGATGGCGACGGCGGCAGCCACGGCCGCGAGGCCGATGTTGTGCTGGCTGGCGCCGAACGTGAGCACGATAAACGCGACCTCGAGTCCCTCGAGCAGCACGCCCTTGAACGCGATCGTGAACGAGTAGCCGTCGAACCCGGAGCCGGCTCGCGCCGCCGAGCTAGCAGCGTCCCTCTCGGAGGCGAACGTGGCGTCCTCGTCATGCAACGCCTTGAGGCCCGCGTAACGGAGCACGGCCTTCCGCAGCCACTGCAGCCCGAACACGAGCAGCAGCCCGCCGACGACCACTCGCAGCACATCGATCGGAAGCGCGGTGAGCGCCGGGCCGAGCGCGGCGACGATTACCGCGAGCACGATCGTCGCGACGCCGACGCCCGTCAGCGCCGAGCGCCAGCTGCGTGTGACCCCGACCGCGAGCACGATCGTGAGCGCCTCGACGGCCTCGACCGCGCACGCGAAGAACACCGATAGGGCGAGGCCGATCTCCTGTCCGGACACGTCTCCGAGTATGGCCCGTCTCAGGCGTCTAAGACCGGTCTCACGCGTCCGAGGCCGGGCTCAACTCGACCCCGAACCGCTCACGGAGGCCGTCGAACCCCTCGTCGCTCACGTGGACGGCCCGGCTACGATCGGCCTTGCGGACCCAGCCGAGGTCGATCATCCGCGTCGTGAGCGCCGCTCCCAGCGATCCGGCCAGATGATGCCGCTGCTCGCTCCAGTCGACGCAGTAGCGGATCAGCGGTCGCCGGGTCGGGAGCGAGTCGAAGTCGATGCCGAACGCCTTGAGTTCGCGCACGCCGTTCGGCGTGAGCCGGTAGTCGAGGTCGGATCCGGGTGAGGCGAGCCGGTCTTCGCGCGCGATGTCGGGGTCGAACACGCCGTCGCCGCCGGTCAGCAGCTCGTGGTCGAGCATGGCCTCCATCAAGTGGGTGCCGAGCATCCCGGCGAGGTGGTCATAGCAAGTGCGCGCGAAGCGGACCGCCTGTGCCTTGCTGCCCTGCTTGAGCGAGCGGACCGGGGCCGGTGGCGAAACGCGCGCCAGTGCCTCGATGAGCTCGCCCACTTGCGGCCCCGCGATCCGGAAGTAGCGGTGGCGCCCATGACGCTCGACGCGCAGCAGGCCGCCGGTGACGAGCTTGCCGAGGTGGGCGCTGGCCGTTGAAGCGGCCACGCCGGCCTCATCGGCGAGGACGCTCGCGGGCAGCGCACGGCCGTCGCCGAGCGCCAGCAGGATCTTCGCGCGGCCGGGGTCGGCGACGAGCGCGCCTATGCTGGCAATGTCGGCGTCACCTTTCACGGCACACACGGTAGCGCGTCGACATTTCGTTCTCAGGCGAAGCGTGCGGCAGTGTCATTATGAGGGGTAGATGAGCTCTGGGAATCACGGTTTTGCGGCCTCGTACGGCGCCGGCGGGAGCGGCGCGATGCGTTCGCTGCGCGGGCCCGATAAAAAGCCGCCGCCGTTGATGGATCCGAGCCGCGAGCGCGACACCGGCCGGATCCTGGCGCTGTTCAGGCCCTACCGCCTCCGGCTCTCGGCCGTGCTGGCACTGATCGTCGTCTCGTCTGGCATCGCGATTCTCCAGCCGTTCCTGCTCAGGCAAGCCCTCGACGTCGGGATCCTTCAGCACGACGAGACCGTGCTGACCGTGACCGTGCTGGCGATGATCGCGATCTCGATCTTCACCAACGCCACGAGCGTGTGGCAGACGTACATGTCGAACGTCGTCGGCCAGCGCGTGATGCATGACCTGCGCGCCGCCGTCTACCAGCACCTTCAGAAGATGTCGCTGGCGTTCTTCACGCGCACGCGAACCGGCGAGGTGCAGTCGCGGATCGCGAACGACATCGGCGGGCTCGACAGCGTCGTCACCACGACCGCGACCACGATCGCGCAGAACGCGACCACGGTCATCGCCTCGCTCGTCGCGATGTGCCTGCTCGACTGGCGCCTGGCGATCATCTCGCTCGTGTTCGTTCCGCCGTCGGTGTACATGACCCGGCGCGTCGGCCAGATCCGCCGCAAGATCACGACCGAGCAGCAGCGCCGTCTGGCCGACATGTCGGCACTGGTGGCCGAGTCGCTGTCGGTGTCGGGAATCATGCTCGGCAAGACCATGGGTCGCGGGACGGACCTCGCCGGCCGGTTCACCGGCGAGTCCAAGGACATCGCCGACCTCGAAGTCCGCTCGCGGATGGCCGGGCGCTGGATGATGGCCACGATCCAGTTCACGTTCGCGGTCCAGCCGGCGATCATCTACTGGCTCGCTGGGCAGACGTTCATCGGCAGCTCGATCACGATCGGCACCGTCGTCGCGTTCACGACGTTGCAGACGCGGCTGCTGTTCCCGATCCAGTCTCTGCTCGGCGTCCAGGCCGATATGCAGACGTCGCTGGCGCTGTTCGATCGCATCTTCGAGTACCTCGACCTGCCGGTCGACATCGTCGAGTCTTCGAACCCCGTTGAGATGCGTCCGGACGAGTTGCTCGGGGAGGTCCGGTTCGAGGGTGTCTCGTTCCGGTACGGCGCGAACGGCTCCGACTCGAGTTCGGCGCCAGCCGAACTCGCCAGCGAATCCGCGCCAGCGGATTCGCCATGGACGCTGCGCGACATCGACCTCGTCGTCCCGGCGGGGACCCGAACCGCGGTCGTGGGTGAGACCGGCGCCGGCAAGACCACGATCGGCTACCTGGCCGCGCGGCTGTACGAGCCGCAGGAGGGCCGCGTGACGATCGACGGCGTCGACGTTCGTGACGCGTCGCTTGCGTCGCTGGCGGCGACGGTCGGCGTGGTTTCCCAGGAGACCTACCTGTTCCACGCCAGCGTCCGCGAGAACCTGCGATTCGCCCGTCCCGACGCGACCGATGAGGAGATAGAGGAAGCGGCCAGGACCGCGCGGATCCACAACCTGATCGCGTCGCTGCCCGACGGCTACGACACGGTCGTCGGCGAGCGCGGCTACCGCTTCTCGGGCGGGGAGAAGCAGCGGATGGCGATCGCACGCACGGTGCTGCGTAACCCGCCGGTGCTCGTGCTCGACGAGGCCACGAGCTCGCTCGACACGCAGACCGAGGCGGCGGTCCAAGGCGAGCTCGAGCGGCTCGCCGAGGGCCGCACGACGATCACGATCGCGCACCGGCTGTCGACCGTGCGCGACGCCGACCAGATCGTCGTGCTCGACCGGGGCCGGATCGTCGAGCGCGGCACCCACGACGAGCTGATGGAGCGCCGCGGCGCGTATGCCGCGCTGGTGCTGCGTGACGTGACCGACGTGGTTGACGAGATCGCCGGTGGCGAGATCGTCGGCGAGGCATCTTGACCGGCCGAGCATCGAGCGAGCTGCTGCTCGTCGGGAGCCTGCCGGCGTCGTCGACAGAGGAAGCGTTCCGCGCCGGCGGGGAGCTGTTCGGCGACTTGGTGTTCGCGCTGCCCGACGGCGAGACCGGTCCCCGTGCGGCGTGGGTCGGCTATGAGCGCGAGCGGCTCGTCCGGCCGAACGCGGACGTCGAGGTCGTTTCGGAGACCGAGTCGCCCACGGGCATCCCTCGGCACGCATACGA
Source organism: uncultured Solirubrobacterales bacterium (assembly GCA_963701945.1). GTDB lineage: Bacteria > Actinomycetota > Thermoleophilia > Solirubrobacterales > Solirubrobacteraceae > Palsa-465. Next base: position 451,770 of record CAVPBV010000017.1, read on the forward strand.
GACACCCGTGTTCAAGATCCGGGCGGGCGCCGGCGAGCTGCACTTCGACACGTGGCCACGGATCGATGACGCTCTTGAATCGTGGCGTGCGTTCGCTGCGTTGCGTGATCAGGGGCTGATTCCGGCGGGGCTGCGGTTCCAGGTGGGCCTGCCGTTTCCCTCCAGTGCGTTGAACGGGTTCAAGGCGGACTTCGCCGGCGACTACCCCGTGGTCGAGCGAGCGTACGAGGACCTCGTCGGCCGCGAACTGGTGCGGCTGCTCGACTCGGTGCCGGCGGCGGATCTGGCGATCCAGTGGGACATGGCCTACGAGGTTCAGGACATCGAGGGCGTGCTTGCTTGGACCCCGGAGGGAGCGTGGGAGCGCTTCGCCGGCCCGGTGGCGCGGCTCACGCCACAGATCCCCGAGGACGTCATGGTCGGCTACCACCTCTGCTACGGGACCTTCCCGGAGTGGCCGATGTACGAGGCGCGCGACTACGAGGTGCTCGTGCGGATGGCCAACTACGCGGTCGCGAATTCCGGTCGCACGGTCGATTGGGTCCACATGGCCGGGCCGCGTTACCTGCGGTCCGAGGACAAACGCTTCTTCCGGCCTTTGAGCGATCTCGACGTCGGGGACACGCGCGTGTATCTCGGGATAGTGCTGCCGGTGGATGGGTTGCCGGGGCTCCGGCGCCGGCATGCGACCGCGTCGCGGTACCTGAGCGACTTCGGCGTCGCGATGTACTGCGGGTTCGGGCGCCAGCCGGGTGCCGACGGGATGGAGACGATGTGCGAGCACGCTGCGGTGGTGCGGGCGCTTCGAGACTCGGTGGCGTAGCCGGGCTGCTTGCCGTCGCGTCAGGTGTGGGGGCGTCGGGGGTTGTGTTCGTGCCGGGGCGCCCGGCGCTGGTCTCGGCGCGTGCCGCCACCCCGGGTCCATGTATTTCTCACCAAAGCTCCCTCCCGCATCCGGCGGAGCGCACATAAGCGCCGGGGTGGCGCTTATGTTGCCGGGGCGGGGACGGGCGGAGGATTTTGGCGCGTTTTACATGGTGGCGGCGGCGAGCCAGGTCGAGATCAGGTAGTTGCCGATGGTGCCCGGCGGCGGAAGGATGATCTCGCCGGCGCTGAGCGCGCGCGCGAGCTCGTCGCGTTCCCACCACCGCGCCTCGACCAGCTCATCCGGCGCGGGGGTGAGGGTCGCGTCCTCGGCGGCGGGGCCGACGAACGCCCAGAAGCCGATCATCAGCGCCTGCGGGAACGGCCACGGCTGCGACGTGACGTACTCGACGCCGACGACCTCGACGCCGGTCTCCTCGCGCGCCTCGCGGATCACCGCCTCCTCCGGGGTCTCGCCCGGCTCGACGAATCCGGCGAGCGCCGACCACCGATTCGCGGGCGCGCCTTGACGGCGACTCAGCAAGCAGCGATCGCCCGACTGCACGAGCATCGTGATCGCCGGGTCGGTCCGCGGAAACACGACCAGCCCGCACACGGGGCAGCGGCGACGGTGGCCGGCTGCCTCGACCAGCGTGGCGTCGCCGGACCGCCCACAGTAGCGCTGGACTCGATGCCAGCCGATCATTGCGACCGCATACGCCGCGAGCGCCGCGTCGGCGGGTTCGAGCTCGGTGGCGAGGCCGCGGAGTGGGGCGAACTCGAAGGCGTGCCGGGGGTTGCCGGCGCCGGGCTCCGCACCGCCGCCCTCGCGATCGCCACCGCCGGCGTCGTGGGCGAACACCGCCACCCCCGTCTGATCGAGCGCGAGGAACGTGAGCTCCGCGTCACCAGGAACGGCCGCCACCGGAACGAGCGCCAGACCGTCACCGTCGGCGGTCACGGCGACCGTCTGGCCGTCTCCGACGAGCGCCACTCGCGAGCTGTCGAGGCTGCGCAGTCGATCGGCGCCGCCGTCGTCGCGCAGATGAGCGGCACGGTCAAGCGTGCCGCCGGCGAACGCGATCTTCCCTGGAGCCGACGCCATCGCGACGTACGATCGCAAATGGTGACGTTAGCCGCCGCCATGGCGGCTAACTGGCAACTCGACCCCGGCCGGCTGACGAGTTGGAAGCTAGCCGCCAAGCGGCGGCCGTGGGGTGGGAGGTCTCAGTGAAGGTGTGGCGTCGCCTCGCACCGCGCCGCGGGCCCGTAAAGGGCCACGGCGCGCGGTGCGGGCTCAAACGACCTGAACGTAGGTCATCACCACCGGCCCGATGCGGATGACGTCGCCGTCCGCGATGTTTGTGGCGATGATCTGGCGGCCGTTGACGAATGTGCCGTTGGCACTGCGGTTGTCAAGTAGGCGTGTGTGGTGGCCGTGGCGCACGAGGATCGCGTGGCTGCGCGACACGCGCTGCTCCTCGACGCGGACGTCGGACGTGAGCCCGCGCCCGATGTGGGTGACCTTGGCGTCGAGTGGGACGAGCCAATCGGTGCCGTCGTCGCCAAACGCGAGGTAGTGGCCAAAGGGGGCGAGCCGGCGGCTGATCGCGCGGCCGCGGGTGCGGTGGTCGAGGAGATTGAGGGAGTCGAGAATCGGGGCGACGGGGCCGGCCTCGAGCGGGGCGGTCTCGCGTTGGGGGGGGAGGAGGGTCGTCTCTTCGCGCGGAAGGGCGCCCGGTTGCGTCTGATTGGGGGGCGCTTGAGTGGTCATGTCGGTCATCTCACCAGGGCTCCGGCAGGGCAACGTCAAGTCTTCTTAAGAGCTCCCGAAGACACGCCTGACGCTAACGCGACACCGGTCACGTGGGCGTAACAAGGCGTGGGAAATCGGAGCTCGAGCGTCAGCCGGCGACCGGCGCGAGGTCCCGCTCGCGCTCGTCCTGGAGTAGCTGGGCCAACTTCGCCGGCGTGTCCTGCTCGCACGCGGGCGAGTACATGACCAGGCGCTGATCGCCCGCTTCTCCATGGGTGAAGACCGCGTGGTCGAACACGAGGTGGCCGACCAGCGGATGCTTCAACTCCTTACGTCCGTCGCCACTGCCGGCGACCTCGTGGCGCTTCCACAGCTTTCGGAATTCAGGGCTAGACGAGTTGAGCGCCGAGGTCAGCTCCTCGAATGCCGGATCGCCGATGTTCCTAGCGCTGTCGGCACGGAACTTGGCCACGACCAGCCGGGCGCTCGTCGCCCAGTCGCCCGAGTACAGCATGCGCCACGTTGGATCCATGAACCACAGCCAGACGTGGTTGCGCGACAGCGGCTCGGAGCCGGGCTCCCATCTGAACACACGCTCGAAGGACTTGTTCCAGGCCAGATAGTCCCAGCGGCGACCGAGCAGATACACGGGACCAGGTCCGGTGTTCTCGACCAGGCGGCGCAGCGTGGGCGACACCTTCTCGGCCGGCGCCTTGCAGGGTGGCGCCTGCTCGCCGCGGCCCAGCAGGATCAGGTGCGCGCGCTCGGCCGGCGTCAGCTGCAGCGCGCGGGCGACGGCCTCGAGCACGTCGAGTGACGCGCGCACGTCGCGGCCCTGCTCGAGCCACGTGTACCAGGTAGTCCCGACCCCGGCCAGCAGCGCAACCTCTTCGCGGCGGAGCCCAGGGGTGCGGCGGCGGCTGCCGTCCGGGAGGCCGACGTCCTCGGGTTGGAGGTTTGAGCGCTTCGTGCGCAGGAAGTCCGCCAGCTCCTCGCGCCGGCGCTCCCCGTTGCCCGAGTTACCGGCCCCGTTCCTCACAGATCCATCCCGCAGACCGTTCTTCGACTGGTTGGGTGTCAGCTCTACTACCAGGATAAACCCCTCTCTTGTACCTGGATAGGCATTATCGCACCATACCAAGCGTGAACGCCACCGCCTCCATCTCCGCCCCATGAAAACTGAAGACACCCGTTCCAAGAACGCGCTCCTAGCCGTCGTCTGCCTGGCCCAGTTCATGGTCATCCTCGACGTCGCCATCGTCAACGTAGCGCTGCCATCGATGCGCTCCGGACTCCACTTCTCGACCACCGGCCTGCAATGGGTCGTCAACGCCTACACGCTCACGTTCGCGGGCTTCCTGATGCTCGGCGGACGCTCGGCCGACCTGCTCGGCCGCCGGCGCGTGTTCCTCGTCGGCACCGCGTTGTTCGCGCTGGCCTCGCTCGGGTGCGCGCTGGCCGACTCGCGCACTCTGCTGATCGCCGCGCGCAGCGTGCAGGGCATCAGCGGCGCCGTGCTGTCGCCGGCGACGCTTGCGATCATCACCTCCTCGTTCGCCGAAGGCCGCGAGCGCAACCGCGGGCTGGCCGCGTGGGGCGCCGTCGGAGGCCTCGGCGCGTCCTCGGGCGCGCTGCTCGGTGGGATCCTCACCCAGGCGTTCGGGTGGCAGGCGATCTTCGCCGTCAACGTGCCGCTCGGACTCATCGTCGTCCTCCTCGGCACGCGCCTGATCCCCGCTTCGGCACCCGCCGAGGGAACGCGCCATTTCGACCTGACCGGCGCGGTCCTCGTCACCGCCAGCCTTGTCAGCCTGACGTTCGGGATCGTCCGGACCGACACGCTCGGCTGGGGCGCCCCTGGAGTGCTCGTTCCGCTGCTGGGCGGCGTGGTCCTGCTGGCGGCGTTCCTGCTGGTCGAGGCGCGGTTCGCGAGCCATCCGCTCGTGCCCCTGTCGATCTTCCGGATCGGCCATCTCCGTGCCGCGAACACGGTTGTGCTGTTGCTGTACGCGTCGCAGTTCCCGGCCTGGTTCTTCCTGACCCTGTACATGCAGCAGGTGCTCCACTACAACGCGATCGAGGCCGGACTCGGATTCCTGCCGATGACCCTCTCGATATTTGCCGCGTCGACGCTCGCACCGCGGATCGTCGGCCGGTTCGGCGTACGGCGCGTGATCAGCGTCGGGATGCTGACCTCGGCGGTCGGGCTGATGCTGCTGAGCGGCGTGACCCCGGGTGGGACGTACGTGCAGACGATCCTGCTCGGAGCGGTGCTGTCGGCGCTCGGGATGGGCCTGACGCTCGTCCCGGCCACGATCGTCGCGATGCAGGGCGTCGAGCGCGCACAGAGCGGTGTCGCCTCGGGCCTGCTCAACACCTCGCGGCTGGTCGGCGGGGCGCTCGGGCTCGCGGTGCTGTCGACGATCGCCAGCGCGCAGACGAGCTCCGCCGTCGGTGTGGCCCCGACTGCGATCGCCGTGACGAACGGGTTCGGGCTCGCGTACCACGTGGGCACCGGGTTCGCGCTCACCGGCGCCGTGATCGCGGCGTTCCTGCTCCGCGAACCTGCAGACACTGAGGTGGTGCGGCTCCCGAGCCCGACGACCGAGGAGGCTGAGCATGAGGCGCTGGCTGCTTGACGTGACCCGCCGGCCGGTGGTGATCGAGGAACTGCCCGGACTCGATGCGGCAGGCCCGTTTAGGATGAGCGTCGGCCATGTTTCCGACGCATCACCTGGTCGCGTTTCTGATCACGGTCTACGTTCTGATCCTGATCCCGGGTCCGAGCGTGCTATTCGTGGTCAGCCGTGGGGTCGCGCTGGGTCGGCGGGCCGCGGTCGCGACGGCGCTCGGCAACGAGAGTGGCTTCCTGCTCCAGCTTGTGCTGGTGTCGATCGGGGTCGGCTCCCTGGTGGCGCGTTCGGACGCAGTGTTCACGACGCTCAAGCTGCTCGGCGCCGCCTACCTCGTGTTCCTGGGGATCCGGAACATTCGCGACCGCAAGAAGCTGGCGACGCTGTTCGCGCCGGCTGTGGCGGCTGAGCCCAAGCCGCTGCGGCGGATCTACCGCGAGGGGTTCTTCGTCGGCGCGACCAACCCCAAGGGCATCATCATCTTCACCGCCGTGCTGCCGCAGTTCATCGACCGCTCGAGCGGCCACGTGACGCTCCAGCTGGCAACGCTTGGATTGATCTGCATCGCGATCGCGATGCTGTCCGACTTCACGTGGGCGATGGTCTCGGGGACCGCGCGGAACTGGCTTGGCCGCTCTTCGCGCCGGCTCGAGCGAATGACGGCCGCCGGCGGGGGGGCGCTGATCGCGCTCGGGTTCGGCCTCGCGCTGACGACGCGCAGGAACTGAGCGAGGTGGGCGCTCGGGCATTGAGCGGCGAGTGGGCGCTCCGAAGTTGAGCGGCGAGTGAGCGCGCGCAGCTCGCGGCGGAGCGCCGGGATCCTGCTGCACCGTGGCCGCGACAACGCGATCGAGGTGCTGCTCGTGCACCCGGGAGGTCCGGCCTGGTCCAAACGCGACCTCGGCGCATGGTCGATCCCGAAGGGACAGGTCGCCGAGGACGAGGATCCGCTCGCCGCCGCCCGGCGCGAGTTCGAGGAGGAGCTCGGGACCCCGCCACCCTCGGGCGAGGCCGATGACCTCGGAGAGATCCGCCAGCGCAGCGGCAAACGCGTGCGCGCCTGGGCGCTCGCCGGTGACCTCGACGCGAGCCGGATCGTCAGCAACACGTTCATGTTCGAGTGGCCGCCCCGCTCGGGCACGATGATCGAGATCCCCGAGGTCGACCGGGCGGAGTGGTTCGGGATCGAGGTCGCGCGCGAGCGGATCAACTCGGGCCAGGTGCCGTTGCTGGATCGCCTCGAGGAGTTGCTCGGCAGCAACATGGGGTAGCAACGCCGGGTGCAGATGCTCTTCTCCCGCAACCGGGAAACCAGGTCGGTGCGCACATGAGCGGCGTCCCGCGTCGAGTCGGCTTCTCCAGGATCGGGCCGACGGCCCACTACACCGGCTACGTGTGGGCGCGCAACGGCCTCTCGCACCCCGAGCTCGAGACCCGCGAAGGCCGGCTGCTGTTCGACTCGCTCCAGCCGGGGATGCTCGTCAGCCGAGCGGCCGGCGGCCCCACGCTCGAGGCCTACCTGCTCGCCCGCCACCGCGCGCTCGACGAACTGCTCGAGCGCGCGATCGAAACCGGCGAGGTGAGCCAGGTGATCGAGGTGGCGGCCGGTCTGTCACCGCGAGGCTGGCGGTTCGCGCGCCGCTATGGCGACCGGATCGTCTATGTCGAATCCGACCTGCCCGATATGGCGGCGCGCAAGCGGGCCGCGCTCGAGCGGATCGGCTCGCTCGGGCCGAGCCATCGGGTCGTCGAGATCGACGCCCTACGAGGCGACGACGGCCAGGGCAGCCTCGCGTCGATCGCCGCCGACCTGCACCACGGCGACGGACTCGCGATCGTCACCGAGGGGCTGCTGGGCTACCTGCCCACTGATGCCGTGTGCGGGTTGTGGCGCCGGTTCGCGCGGACGCTCGGCGGCTTTTCGGCCGGTTTGTACATCTCCGATCTGCACTTGGGGGGCGCCGTGACACCGCCCGTTCGAGCGTTCAGGCTGGCGCTGTCGGCGTTCGTGCGTGGGCGGGTCTACCTGCATTTCAGCGACGCCGCGGAGGCCGAACAGGAACTGGTCGCGGCCGGCTTCCGTGTCGCCCGCGTTCGCCCGGCCGTGGACGTCGCGGGCGACGATCGAGCCCGGGGAAGCCGACTCGCTAACATCCTTGAGGCGTCAACCACCTTACCTCCGGAGGCGTCAACGACATGATTTCGGCCACCCTGTACAGCGATCCGGCCTGCCCGTGGGCCTACTCCGAGAGCCCGGCGCTCCGCGTTATCGAGTGGAGATACGGAGACCAGCTCGACTGGCGGCTGGTGCTCGTGGGGTTGACCGAGGACGCCTCCCAATACGCCAACCGTGGCTACACGCCGATCCGCGGCGCGCTCGGGCAGGCACTCTTCCGCCGTCGCTACGGGATGCCGTTCTCGCCGGCGCCGAAGGCTCGGCTGAGCGCGACCTCGCGGGCGTGCCGCGCGGTCGTGGCCGCGCGCATGACGTACCCCGGTAGCGAGTGGCGAGTGTTCCGCGCGATCCAGCTGGCGAACTTCAACACGCCCCTCATCCTGGACGACGACGCGAACCTGGCCGACGCCCTGCGCGGCATACCGGGCATCGACGCCGACCAGCTGATCGCGATGATCGACGCTCCGGACGTAGTCGAGATCTATCACGCTGACAAGGACCAGACCCGCAAGGCCGAGGGGTCGGCGGCCGAACTCCAGGGCAAGACCGCGACCACCGACGGTCCGGTCAGGTTCACGGCGCCGTCGATCGTGTTCGAACAGAACGGGATGAAGCTCGTGGCCGGCGGGTTCCAGCCGGTCGAGGCCTACGACATCCTGGTGGCGAACATCGACCCGACCGTTCACCGTGAGCCGCCGCCGGAGACTCCCGCGCCGTTGCTCGAGCGATTTAACGACGGCCTGACCACGCAGGAGGTCGCGGCGCTGATGGCGGGCAACAACGAAGCGCCGGATCGCGCCGCCGCCGAGGCGGCGCTGCTCGAGCTCGTGTTCGCCGGCGACGCGGTCCGTCATCCGCTCGGCGATGACGCCGTGTGGCAGTCGGCGACGGCGTCGGAGCCGATGGTGTTCGGCGCGGCCCACGCGCTCGCCGTGAGCTGACCCGCCGCGGACCCAAACGCGTCCGTGCCCGGCGGTTCGCGAACGCGTAGGCTCTCGCCGCAGAATCCGAGAGAAGGAGCATCGATGCCGGGAAGATCGCCCCTGAAGACAGCGCGCCGTCGTCCGCTCTTGACGACGCTGGCGCTTGCGCTACTCGTCACGCTCGCGGTGACCGCCACCGCGGTTGCCGCGTCGAACAGCATCCACGTGAGCGCGACCAAGAAGAAGATCACGGTCACCGGCACCGCCGCGACTGCCAACGACTCGGTCCAGATCAACTTCGACCCGCACAAGTGCGCCGCGAGCTACGCCGCGGAAATCAAGCGCGCGAAGGTGCCCTTCACGGATTTCGCACACCAGAAGTCCGGACACTTCAAGGTCACGGTCAACCTTCCGATCCACCTGCCGTCAGGCGACAAGCCCGGGCACTACGCGTGTACGTACCTGGTCGAGATCATCGACAACGGCGCCAACATCAAGCCGGTCGCGTCGGCCAACGGCAAGTACTGACCCGCCGGCCGTAGACTCGCCAGCACGTTCGACCTCAGCACACTCGAGCTGCCGATCGTCCAGGCGCCGATGGCCGGCGGGCCGTCGACGCCCGAGCTGGCGATCGCGGTGTGCGAGGCGGGCGGGCTCGGGTTCCTCGCCGCCGGCTACAAGCGCGCCGCCGCGGTCAAATCCGAGATCCAGGCGGTGCGGGAATCAACGGACGCGCCGTTCGGGGTCAACCTGTTCGTGCCGGCACCGGAGCGGGCGGACGCGAAAACCCTGCAGGACTACTTGCGACGGCTGAAGCCCGAGGCCGACCGCCAGGGCGCCGAGCTCGGCGAGCCCAAGTTCGACGACGACGACTATCCGGCCAAGCTCGAGCTGATGTACGAGGAGCGGCCGGCGGTGACGTCGTTCACGTTCGGCTGTCCCGACCCGTCGGTCGTGAACCGCCTGCACGGGGTTGGCATTGCCGTGTGGGTCACGGTCACGAACGTGGCCGAGGCGCTGGCGGCGCGCGAGGCCGGCGCGGACGGACTGGTCGCCCAGGGGAGCGAGGCCGGCGGGCACCGCGGCGGGTTCTTTGACGACGGGTCGGACGAGGGCGGGATCGGGCTGCTGGCGCTCCTGCGCGTGATCGCCCGAGCGACGACGCTGCCGCTGATCGCGACCGGCGGGGTGGCCGACGGCGCCGGACTGGCCGCCGTGCTGTGCGCCGGGGCGAGCGCCGCCCAGATCGGCACCGCACTAATGCTCGCGCCTGAGGCCGGAACCCCCGACGCCCAGCGGAAAGCCCTATCCGAACATCGTCCGACGCGCGTGACCCGAGCGTTCACGGGGCGTCCGGCCCGGGGGATCGTCAACCGGTTCATGGACGAGCACTCAGGCACCGCGCCGGTCGCCTACCCGGAGATCCATCACGTCACGAGCCCGCTCCGCGCCGCCGCCCGGCGCGCCGGCGACGCGGACGCGTTCAACCTTTGGGCCGGCGAGGCCCACGAGCTGGTCCAGGCCCGGCCGGCCGGCGAAATCGTGCGCGATATGGTCGCGGAGGGGCGAGAAACCCTCGATCGGGTCAGCGCGGCCCTACGCGGTCCAGATACCAGTGCCGGGCGGTACTGATCAACCGGCTCGTCTCGTCCGCGTCGTCGCGGCGAATCGGTACCAGCGTGAAGCGGGTCATCGTGCGCTGCGCGCCGACCTGGTCTGAATAGAGCAGCTCGACCGTGATCGGCTCGTGCTGGGAGATCGCGCGCCCGACCTCGTCATGATCGGGATCGGTCCGCTCCCGGATGGCTCCCTGCCAGACCCCGACGTCGCCGGGCGGGATGTAGAGGTCGCGCGTCTGGGGGTGGAGCTCGTCCTCGGGCACGTGGTCGTCGGTGCGTCCCTTGAGCCCGGCGCGCACGCCCCAGCCCTGACATACGCCGATCCCGGAGCCAAAGTTCCGCAGGCTGATCACCAGGTAGATCACCCCATCTCGGTTCTCGGCGACGGCGTGGCCGCCGTCGACGTGGACCCAGTGCTCGTCGACGAACATGATCTTCTGCTCGGGGTCGATGTTGATCCGCGACCCGGCGAGCAGCGGCCGGCGCTGCTCCTGGAGCGCGATCTCGGCGATCCGCGCCGAGCGGTTCGACGAGCGGACCGCGGCGAACGTCGCGACGGCGAGGACGAGCGTGCCCGCGCCCGTGGCGAGGGACGAGATCGTCTCCCAGTTCGCCATCAGCCGCGGTTCCGGCTCGCCATCAGGCGCCGGTGAACGCCGGCGCGCGCTTCTCGACGAACGCCGCGGTGCCCTCGAAGAAATCGTGCGTGCGGCCGAGTGCGTGCTGAAGCTCGGCCTCGAGGTCGAGTTGGGCGTCGAGGTCGCCGTAGATGAACTGGTTGAGCGCGCGCTTGGAGGCGGCGTACGAGCGAGTCGGTCCCGCGGCCATCCGCTCGACGAGCGCGTCCGCTTCGGCCATCAGCCGATCGTCGGGGTGGACCCAGTTGACGAGGCCCCACTCGAGCGCCTGCGGCGCCGGGATCCGCTCGCCGAGCATCGCCATCTGGAACGCGCGGGCGCGACCGACCGCCGGTGGCACGAACGCGGTCGAGCCGCCGTCTGGCATCAGTCCGATGTTCACGAACGCGAGCCCGAAGAACGCGGACTCGGCGGCCATGATCAGGTCGCAGGCGAGCGCCAGCGAGCAGCCGATCCCCACCGCCGGGCCGTTGACCGCGGCGACCACGGGCTTCTCGATCCGCCGGACGCCGGTGATCACCGGGTGGTAGACGTCGTGCAGCTCTGAGCGGATGTCGGGCATGCCGTCGTCGGCCGCCTCGAAACCGGCCTTCAGGTCGGCGCCCGAGGAGAAGGCCCGACCGGCGCCGGTGATCAGCACGGCGCGGACCGACTCGGACGCGGCCTCGCCCTCGAGCACCTGGCGCAGCTCGCGCCCGAACTCGGGCGTCCACGCGTTCAGCGAATCGGGCCGATTCAGGGTCAGCCGCCCGACGGCGCCCGACTGCTCCCAGATGATCGTCTCGTAGGGCAACGCGACTCCTCCTTCGTGTAACTGACTAGGCCAGGTCCAGCTTCAGCGGCAGCGTCTCGAGGCCGTAGATCCCCGATGGCGTGCCGAACTCGGGCTCGCCGTCGACCGCCAGCGAGGACACTCGCTCGGCCAGGAACGCGAGCCCCTCCTGCATCTCCGCGCGCGCGAGGTTCGCGCCGACGCAGTAGTGGATCCCCGCGCCGAACGTCAGCAGGCGGGCGCGTCCGCGCTCGGCCGTCAGGTCGAACGCGTCGGGCTCCACGTCTTCCCGGTTGGCGTGCCATGCGGACACGAGCACGATCGAGCCGGCCGGGAACGTCACGCCGCGGTGCTCGACCTCGTCGATCAGGATCCGCGCGGTGAACGGCGTGATCGGCTCGAACCGAAGCGCCTCGTCGACGGCGGCCGACGCGAGGCCACGCGGATCGGAGCGGAGCAGCTCCCACTGATCGGGGTGCGCCGCCAGCAGGCGGATCGCGTGGGCGAGCTGGCTCTGGCTGGTGTCGACGCCGCCGACGAGGATATTCAGCACGAGGTTGCGGAGCTCGTCGTCGCTCAGCCGGTCGCCGGCCTCTTCGGCCTTGATCAGTGCCGAGATCAGGTCGTCGTCGGGAATTCGATCCCCGCCCGCCCGCCGGCGGGTGATCAGCTCGTCCTCGTAGGCGTAGAACTCGGCCACCGCCTGCTCGATCTCCGCGCGGTCGGTCATCAGCGAGGCCGGGTCGAACTGGCGCTGGATCACGTTCGACCAGTGGTGCAGGCGCGGGGCGTCCTCGAGCGAGGCGCCCATCACCTCGGCGATCACGAGCGACGGGTACGGCTTGGCAAAATCCCCGATGAACTCGGTGCGGCCGTCCGGGGGCAGGGCGTCGAACAGCTGCTGCATGAATCCGCGCATGGCCGGCCGGTAGCGGTCGACCGCCCTGGGCGAGAGCGCCGGGTTGACGAGATTCCGTAGCCGGCGGTGATCGTCGCCGTTGACGTTGATGATGTTCTTGACGATCTCCTCGCGCAGGGGACCGTCGGTGATCTGGAACAGGTCGGCGATCGTCAGCCCGGGGAATACCGCGGCCTTGGTCCGCAAGAAGAACTCGCCGGCCTCGCGGTCGAGGACGATGTAGCCGAACGGGCTCGCCGCGAGCCAGCCGTCGTGGCCTTCGAGCGCCGCCATCGCGGCGCGGTAGCGGTCGCCGCGTAACTCGGCGTCAGTGTGATCGAAGCTGGGGAGGTCGAGCTCGGCGGCTAGCGTCACCGCGGCGAGCATAGTGACCGCGGCCTTGGACCAGCGGCCGCGCGCCTGGGAATGGCCGCGGCCGTTGGCAGGAACTCGCGGACGCACGCGGAACCGACCCGTCGTGTCACGCGGCGTCGCGATTTCGATCACGTTCGCGGCCGGCCTCCTGGTCGGTCTTCAGTCCCCGGCTAACTCCGCGCTGTCTAATCACGTTGGCGATTTCGGCGCCGCGTTTGTCAGCGCCACCGTTACGCTCGCCGCGGTCACGGTGGTGCTCCTCATCGCGGGTGATCCCGGCCGGCTGTCCGGTGTGGGCTCGATTCGCCCGGTGGAGCTCATCGGCGGTCTCGGTGGCGCCGCGGTCGTGACGGCCGGTCTGATCGCGGTGCGCACGCTCGGCGCCGGCGCGGTCGTGGCTCTGCTGGTCACCGCCCAACTCGTGACCTCGATCACCGCCGACCAGCTCGGGTGGTTCGGGTTGCACCACGTCGGGATCGGCGCCGGCCGACTGGCCGGGCTTGCGCTCGTCGTGGCCGGGACCGTGCTGATCACGCGTACCTGATCACGCGACATCCCGCGGCGGCGCCGCCCGGAAGGCGTGGGTGAGGCGAATGGACGCTGCCTAATCCGTCTCGACGTCGAAATCCCACTCGGCCAGCCAGGCGTCGCCGGAGGGGGCGTAGCGCAGCTTGCCGTCGCCGACCGAGACCACGGTGCTGAGCTGGAGCGTGAACGGGCGCCCGGTCGGGACGGTGCTCGGGAGCGGCCCCCCGCCCACGACGCTCACGCGCGGGAACAGCAGCATTCCCTGCTCGTCGGTGATCGTGAAGAGATGGGTCGAGATCGGGACGGTGCCGTGCACGTCGGCAAACGTCAGGTCCCACGTCGCCGGGGTGTGCAGGTCGGCGCTGCCCTGAATCCGATCGGGCACGTCGGGACCGACCGCGGTCGCCAACGCGCTTCCGCGGGCCAAGTGCAGCACGACGCTGTTGCCCTGGATGGCCATCGCGGGATGGGCTGCGGAGGCGCTCAGTACCTGGTTGGGCGGCGGTGCCTGCTTGTTGCGCAGGTCAGTTGGAATGCTTCCGTACTTCACGTTGGCATCGCTGTCCTGTCGAAGCGAGGCGAGCACCTGCTGGTGGATCGCCTCCTCCTCGGCTCGCACGCTCTTGGACACGCTCGGCGTTTTCGGAGGCGCGCCGACGTGCGTGGACGTCGGTGTGGTCGTGGACGAGGGTGTGGCCGTGCCGCAGCCGGCCAACACGGCCGCCACGAGAACCGCTGAGGGGGACACCCGGCGAAGGCCGAGCCAGCGCCGGAGGCCGGGCCCGAAGACCCGGCCTCCGTCCAGCGACTTTGTCTTGCCGTTCAAGCCCCTCGCCGGTTCTATTTCTGGTGTCGCGAGCCGGACCGCGAATAGTGGCCCGGACCACGACCCCACTTCCCCCGGCCGAACCCGCCCCGCGTCGAGCGGCCACTGGGGTTGTTGAACACGTCGGGGCCGAACGGGGCCAGACCCGGCTGCGCGGCGTACCCGATGTGGCCGAGCCCGTCGAGCCCGGGGTTCGTGCCGGCGACGCCGAACATGTCCTCCATCGTACGCAGCCAGCTGTAGTGGTTGTAGTAGTCGTAGCTGCTCGTGCCCGGCTTGATGTACCGGCTGATCAGCACGCTGCCGGTATCGCCGCCGCCGTTCGTCTCGCCGGTGGCGGTGAACAGCGGATCGGTCTGAGCGGTGTCGGCCGCGAGCGTGATCCCGCTGACCGGTCCAGTGGTCGTGACCGCATCTCCGCCGGCGTCCACCAGCTCGAACGAGGCAGTGTAGGCCGTCCCGCCGGGAGCGCCATTGGCGCCGGTGGCGGTCGCCGGCACGGCGGTCACGGGCCCGACGAACGAGCCCGCGGGGATCCCAGAGCCGGTGACCGCGCGACCCTGGTCATCGGCCTGGATGCCGTTGTTGGCGGTGGTTGGGGGGACGGCGCCCGGGTTGGCCACCGCCGGGTTGTCGGTGATCGTGCTAGTCCCCGCCGGGGCGGTCGCGAGCGGATCGGTGCGCGCCGGGAAGTCCGACGCGGGCGTGCCGCCCGAGCCGAGCAGGCACGTGCCGGCGGGCTGCGCCGGGACGGTCTGCTCAACGCAGTCCGCCGGGCGGTCTATGTAGGCGTTGAAGCCCGGTCCCGGATACAGCTCGTCGCCCTGGGCGTTGGTCTGCAGCGGAACGTTCGGGCCGGTTGGCTCGTAGTCCACGCCCTCGCCGAACAGCGTCTCGCCGGCGCTGTCAGAGATCAGCGAGCTCGTGTAGTTCGCCGCCTGATCGGTCGAGTCCGCGAAGCTGTTGCCCGTGTAGGTGAAAGGCGGGAACGCCTCGTCGAAGGTGACGTCGATCAGGCCGCCGTCCTTATACGCCGGCGAGGCCTCGATCTCGGGAATGACGTGCTCGAGGAACAGGTCGGCTGCGTACAGCCCGCCCGTGTAGTTCACCGCCGGGTTAGGCGTGTTCGGATCCGAGAATCCGCCCGACAGGTTGTTGCCGTGGCAGACGGCGTCGTGCCCGTCGGAGCAGTTGTTCGGCGTGATCCAGCTGAACGCCGGGGTCGTCTTCTCGCTTTGGAGGTCGTGGTAGAGGCCATCGGTCGGCGAGAACACGTTGGCGATATGCGCCGCGTTGCAGTCGCCGGACTGCAGGATCGACTCAAACCATGGGAACGGGAAGTGCTTGGGCACGTACTGGTCGGTCGAGTTGGCCGAGCCGGGGTTCGGCTGGGCCGTGCTCGCGGTCGATCCCGGGGACGCATAGGGCGCGCCGCAGTACTGCGTCCCGGCGTCGTGGGCCGGACCGGACGCATCCGGGTTGCCCAGATCCTGGGCGTATCCCTTCCAGCTCACGCCCGCGGTGTTGAACTGGTTGAACAGCGTGCTCACCGAGGCGGGATAGACGCAGCCGTTCTGCCCTGCGGCGGCGTTCGGGCCGGCCGCCGAGGCGATCTGCCCGTAGTTGGTGTTGCTGTCTAGGTTGCCCGAATCGTCGACCGACCCCGTGATCGCGTCGTAGTCGGGGCAATCTGACTGGTCGTCGGTCATCGGCGCCTGCCCGCTCACCATCGAGATGTAGTTGTCGAGCGAGTCATGCCCGGTGCCGTAATAGTTCTTCAGGAGGATGCCCTGCGAGGGCAGCGTCTTCCACAGGTACGTGTTGTTGTTCAGACCGGTGAAGGTCGCGTCGTAGGACTTGTTCTCGAGGATGATCAGCCATACATGCTTGACCTTGCCCGGTTGGATGCCGAGCCCGTCGAAGTAGGTGCGGCCGGTGACGCGCTCGTGCGCGCGGATGGCCGTGCGTGCTTGAGCGGGCAGCTTGGCGATCACCGCTGCCTGCCCGCTCGCATGGTGAGAGGTGCCGTGGGCGCCGGCCGACCCGGAGAGGACCAACGGAATCCCCGCACCGAGCACCGCCACCGCGGCGGCTCCGACGCCCAGCATCCGGCGCCGCGCACCCCGCGGGGCCCGATCGCGGTCGCGCGCACCGCGCGACCGTAAGAACCGAGTGACCATCAGGATCCTTTCCTTGCGCTTTCTTACAGATGCCCCGCGCGAGCAGTCTTCCAGCACGGCTGCGGCGGCCGTGTGGCCAACTTGTGAAGTTCGTGTAGAAGGCCTGGAGACGTCGGACTCGCGATGATCGGTCCGGGAGGCGTCCGTAAAGCGGTGACGTGCCGCGATCACAACTCATTAACAAGCGGGTCACACGACTGCGGCACGGCGCAGCGGACGGCACCGCGGGAACGCTCGACAACATGTTCTCGTTCCACGGTGGGTGGAACTCGCCGTTGTTCCTGAACCCGAGCACCGGCGAACCGATCCGGAGCTGGTAGCTCGACCGACGGACGATTGATCGAGCGGGGCGGCCACGGATGGCCGCCCCGCTCATTCGTTCAAAGGACGCGCTCGAGCCAGGCGGCCGTGCGCGGCAGGTCGTCCGGATCGACGTGGTGGGCCCCGTCGAACTCGCGGTAGTCGACGTCGAAGCTGGCCTGTTCGAGCACCTCGTGAGCGGTGCGCGCGAACGTGACCGGGATCACGGGATCTAGGCGGCCGTGGGCGATCAGGACCGCCGTACCGGAGCGATCGCCTAGCGAAGGCTCCCAGCCCTCGACGGTCGGGATGAACCCCGACAGCGCGAGGATGCCCGCCGGCACCGGCCGGGCGGCGTCGAGGCCGAGCGCGTAGCTCATCACGCAGCCCATCGAGAAGCCGCCGAGCACGGTCCGGTCGGGGCCGATCCCGGTCTCCTTCCATAGCTCGTCGTGGAACGCGGCGAGTTCGGCGAAGGCGGAGCGGAAGCTGCTGGGATCGGGATAGCCGACCCGCGGGACCAGGTACCAGTGGTAGCCGGGCGAGCCCTGGAGGCGCAGCGGCGCCCGGGGGGTCACGACGTGCAGGCGGCGGTGAGGGTCGAGCACGGCCGCGAGCCCCATCAGGTCCTGCTCGTCGCTCCCGCGGCCGTGGTGGAGGACCAGCAGGCCCTGCGGGTCGCCGGCGGCAGGTCGCTCGAGCGCGGTCAGGGCCATCGCGCGACAGAGTAGTCGGCGCGGCTTCGTACACTGGGTCACATGGCATCCAAGCTGCTGCTGGGCGCGCGCGCCATTCCGATGGCGAAGCTCCTCACCGCGTCCCAGGTCGTCATGCTCGCGCGCCGGCACTGGCTCCGCCTCGAGCCCCACGAGCGCCGTCGGATGTTCACCCTGGTGCGTATCGCCACCGGGCGGCGGGGCAGGCTCACCCCCGCCGAACGCTTCGAGCTGGCGCGGCTGATAGCCAAGGCCGACCCGAAGCTGTTCGCCGGCCTCGTCGTGCAGAAGCTCTCGCCGGTCCCGTTTCCGAAGCGGATGGTTCGGGCAAACCGCTGAAGCGGGCGGGGCTTGACTCTCACCTCGCGTGAGGGTCTACGGTCACTCGCATGAAGACTGTTGGCGAAGTCGCGGAGCTTGCGGGCGTGACCGTGCGCACGCTCCACCACTACGACGAGCTCGGGCTGCTCAGCCCGAGTGAGCGCTCGGGGGCCGGCTACCGGTTGTACTCACGCGACGACCTCGAGCGACTTCATGAGATCCTGATCTGGCGCCAGCTCGGGTTCTCGCTGGTGGAGATCGTGTCGTTGCTCGACGATCCGGGCCACGATCGCCTGGCCGCGCTCGAGCGTCAGCGCGGGCTGGTCGGGCGCGAGCTCGACCGGCTCGGAGCGCTGGCGGCCGCCGTCGACGCCGCGATCGCGGCGGAGCGAAACGGAACCCCGATCGAGGAGACGAACATGTTCGACGGATTCGACCCGAGCGAGTACGAGGACGAGGCGAGCGAACTATGGGGGACACCGACGCCTACCTCGAGTCGGCGCGCCGGACCCGGTCCTATGGCGAGGCGGAGTGGGCGTCGATTCGGAGCGAAGCCGAGGCGATCGTGCGCGAGCTCGTGGCGCTCATGCGTTCCGGGGAGCCCGCCGACGGGGCGGCCGCCCGCGCGCTTGCCGAGCGCTATCGCGCGCACATCTCGCGCTCGTTCTATCCGTGCTCGCCGCAGATGCACCGCGGTCTCGGCGAGATGTACATGGCCGACGAGCGGTTCACGCGCACGTATGAGCGCGAGGCCGAGGGGCTCGCGGCGTACCTCCACGACGCGATCGTCGCGAACGCTGCGGCTGTCAGTCGGTGATCAGGATGTGGCCGGGCCGAGCGGCGACGCGCTCGAGCCACGCGGTAATCCCCGGGTAGGCATCGAGCTCAAATCCGGCCTCCGGCGCCACGTGGGTGTAGGCGTACAGCGCGATGTCGGCGATCGTGTAGCGCTCGCCGACGAGGTAGTCGCGCTCGGCCAGCTGGCTCTCCATCGCTCTCAACGCTGCGGTCCCGCCGCGGCGCTTGGCCTCGGCATCGTCTTGCGAGGGCGTGATCCCGGCTATCACCCAGAACCGCGCCACCGCGATGTTGGGCTCGTGGCTGTACTGCTCGAAGAACAGCCACTGGAGTACCTGCGCGCGCTCGAACCGATCCTCCGGCAGGTACGGCGTGCCCTCGGCGAAGTAGAACATGATCGCGTCCGACTCGCCCATCGAGCGGCCGTCGTCGAACACCAGCGTCGGTACGCGGAGCGCCGGGTTGAGCGCGCCGAGCAGTTCGAGCCGGCCGGAGCGGTCGATCACGTCGACCTCGCGCCGCTCGTACCCGATCCCCAGGTGCGCGAATAGCTGGCGGACCTTGTAGCAGTTGCCCGACACGGCTGAGTCGTAGAGCAGCACGGTCGCTGGTGTGTAGCAGCCGGCGCCGTGCGTGACTACGGGCGACTTGCTTACGGGTCGCGTCGAGTCCGGCTAACGAATCCCCGGTGCGCGCGTCCGCCCCGGTCGGCGCGGAGCCTAAGCGGCGTGCGACTGCTCGGCCGCGCCGCCGGCGGCCTCGAACAGCGCGCCCGCCGCGCCGTTAGCCCACATCAGCGCCTCGAGGTAAAGATCTCCGGCGCCGCGGACGAGCGTCTGCGCGCGATCGAAATCGCCCGCCTCGAGCGCGGTCACGCCGTCGAGCAGCGCGCCCTTCTCGCCGGCGCGGTGGACGAGCGCGTCGCGCATGTCGCGCGGGAACGGGATCAGCGCGATCACGTCCTCGATCGGTGCGTCCATCAGCGCGTCGATCACCGAGAACAGGCCGAGCGTGAACAGCTCGCCGGGGCGCGGCCCCGGAAGCTGCTCGCCGGCAAGCTCGCAGAAGCGCGCGCGAATGAGCGCCGTGACGGTCAGCTCCGGCGTCTTGCCGTCGACACTCGCCAGCACCGTGAGCGTGGCCCAGCGGCGGAGGTTGTCGACGCCGAGCAGCGCCAGGGCCTGGCCGATCGAGCTGATCTCGAACCGGAGCCCGAAGAAGGCCGAGTTGATGTAGCGCAGCAGGCGGAAGCTGAGCGCCACGTCGCGGCTGATCTTGCGCTCGAGCTGACCGAGTTGCACGCTCGGATCTTGGAGCTCGGCGACGATCTCGAGCAGCGACGCGCGGTTGGCGACGATTCCGCGGTTGTGGACCAGCTCGGGCTGGCAGAAGAAGAAGCCCTGGAAGAGCTCGCAGCCGAGCTCGACGCACCAGGCGTGGTCCTCGTGCGTCTCGACCTTCTCGGCGAGCAGGGTCACACCGTAGGGCCGCAGGCGAGCGGCCTCGCGGGTCATGCCCTCGCGGCCCATCGCGAGCACGTCGAGCTTGACCACGTCGACAAGCCCGAGCACCCTCTCGGCGCTGACGGAGTACACGAAGTCGTCGAGCGCGAGCCGGTAGCCGAGGCGTTTGAGGTCGATCAGCGCGTGCACGAAGCGCTCGTCCAGCAGCTCGTCCTCGAGGATCTCGAGCCCGACCACGCTGGGCGGCAGCGTGCCGGCGAGGCCGCTGAGCACAAACTCGCGTGAGACGTTGACCCATGCCGGGTTCCGGCCGACGAGCCGCTCGAGCCCGATCTCGGTGAACGAGTTGAGCACGACGGACGCGGTCGCACCTTCGGGGTCGGCGACCAGCGCGTGCGGCGCCTCGCTGCCCCTGAACAGCAGCTCGTAACCGGCGACGTGGAGAGACCGGTTGAAGATCGGCTGTCGTGCGACGAAGACCTCTGCCATGGCTGTGCGGTCCGTGGATTTACCGCAATACCTCTAATCGACCTCGCGCGCCCGAACCTGAACCCTCAGGCGGATCCTGGACCCTCCGTTTGTCATTACGCTTACCGTCCGTGAGCGCTGCGCCGCTGGTCTCGGTGGAGGAGGTTCGGTCGGATCGCGGCCGGTCAGGAGCCACGCTGTTCGACGTCCGCTGGGAGCTTGGCCGGGCGCCGGGCGCCGGGCGGCGGCAGTATCTGGACGGGCACATCCCCCGGGCGGTGTTCATCGACCTCGCGACGGCTCTCGCCGGACCGCCGGGGGACGGTGGGCGCCACCCGCTCCCAGCGGCGGGTGACTTCGAGACGGCAATGCGCGACGCCGGCGTATCGCGCGAGCGGCCGGTGATCGTCTCCGGCGGCGGTAACTCGGTCGCGGCGGCGCGGGCGTGGTGGCTACTTCGTTACTTCGGGCACCCTCGGGTCTTTCTTTTGGATGGGGGTTTCAGTGGCTGGCTGGCCGCCGGACTCGCCATCGAGCGGGACGCAATCACGCCCACACCAGGCGACTTCGTGGCGCGCGCCGGCGGGATGCCGCTGCTCGATGCTTCGGGCGCCGCGCGGCTGGCCGCCGGGGGCGGCGTGCTGCTCGACGGCCGGGCGCCGGAGCGCTTCCGCGGCACGAGCGAGCCGATCGATGCGGTCGCCGGCCACATCCCGGGGGCAGTCAACCTGCCGAGCCCATCGCTCCTGGACGCCGCCGGGCATTTTCTCGACCCGGCTGCCTTGCGCCAGCGGTTCGAGGCGGCTGGGGCCAGCGAGGGCGTCCAGGTGGGCGCCTATTGCGGGTCGGGTATCACCGCGGCCCACGAGGTGCTCGCGCTGGAGGTTGCGGGATTCTCCGGGGCCGCGTTGTACGTCGGGTCCTGGAGCGAGTGGATCAGAGATCCTGAGCGGCCTGTGGCCCGGTGGCGGCTGACCGGCCGCCGGGAAGTCAGCGCGGTAGGCGAAGCGAGGCAGCGCGATGCGACCTAGCTTGACCAGCGGTCCAGCCGCACGGGTCAACCGTGATCGATATTCGGGCCGACGAGACGCGGGCGACCTTTGCCGGCGGCGAACGGGACGGCGTCAGCCTCACCGAAGCCGTGTGACCACTGGCGATGTGGAAATGCTGCCGGCACAGGACTGCCGACCGGGTGCTTCCCAGCGGCGTGCAGGGTCGCCACCTGGGGGTGGAGTGTCCAGCCCGTCAATGTCGTACGCCGCCGGATACTTGCAACCGTCGCCCGACCGCAAACCGCGATTCTGCGGTTACGCAATCTAGTAGCGGATCTCGGCTACACGTCTGGTATCGCAACTCAGACCAGACCACCGCGAACCGCACGCACAGCGGCCTGAATCCGGTTCTCGACCTGCAGCTTGGTGAGGATGCTCGAGACGTGGTTCTTGATCGTGTGCTGGCTCAGGAACAGCGCGCTTGCGATTTCAGAATTGTCAAGGCCCCGGGCGAGCAAATCCAAAACTTCCAGCTCGCGGGGCGTCAGGTCCGACCCGGTAAGCTCCGGCTCGACCTCCTGCGGCTCGCGTAGGCGGCGTATCAGGTGGCGGGCAATCCGCGGCGAGATGAATGATTCTCCGCGGTCGGCCGCGCGGATTGCCTCCACGATTTGCTCGACCGGGGCATCCTTCAATACGTAGCCGCACGCTCCTGCGAGCAGCGCATCCATTACGTGCTGATCATCGGAGGAGACGGTCAGCACCAGCACGCGCACCAGCGGTGCCACCGCGGTCAATCGCTGCGTCGCCTCGATCCCAGACATGCCAGGCATGGTCAGATCCATCAACACCACCCCCGGGTCGATCTCGGTCGCCATCTGAATGGCGCCCGCAGCGAGCGCCGCCTCGCCGACAACTTGAATCCCTCGCTCCTGGAGAAGACCGATCAGCCCACGACGGAATAGTTCATGGTCGTCCACCACGATGACCTTAACGTCAGTGCCCCTCATCACTTCGAGGTTATCTGGTCTGTCAGGCGCCGAAGCACGGGCGGACGCAGACCTAGCCGGCGCTCTTGGTGCGGCTGCGTTTTACCTGTCTCTTGTATTTCGGGCGCCTCCGACCGTGCGATGGACCTTCCGGACCGCCTGCCTGGCGGGCTTCTTCTTCCCGCCTGAGCCAGTCCTGCCGCCGGTCTACGTACCGGCGTTGGAGGCGGTGGCCCGCGTCGGTGAGACATCGTCCAGCGGCGAGCCCACCGCTGGGCTGGGCGGTGGAACGGAATCAGGGGACGGTGACCTCGAGCTGGGTCCCGCCGGCGGGACCGGAATGCGCAGTCAGGTGGCCACCGAGTGCTGCGGCGCGAGCCCGCATGGTCCGGAGGCCCATACCCGAACCGTGAGCGTTGGTCATCCCCCATCCGTCATCGGTGATGCGCATGACAAGGTCTCCGCCGTTACTCGACAAGACCACGTCGACACGCCGGGCCTCGCCATGGAGCGCTGCGTTCACGATTGCCTCGCGAGCGATCCGCACGATGTGCTCTCGGTCCAAGAGGTCCAAGTCGTTGCTCCCGTCAAGCGCCTTGGTCATCTCGACCCGAACCTCGATGTCCAAGCCGTGGCGATGATGGAGGTCTTCTGCGATCAGGCGGAGCGCCGCCTCGGTTGTGGGAGCAGTCGAAGCCGACAGATCCGCAATCACGCCGCGCGAGGTCGCGAGCGCATGTCGAGCGGCAACCATCAGCGGATGCTCAGGCTTCAGTCCGGCCCCGAAGCGTTGGCCTTGCACGGCGATACAAGCTAGATCCTGCGCCAATCCGTCGTGGAGGTCACGGGCGATCCGTTCACGCTCTGAGCTGATCGCCGCAAGGGCTTCTGCTCGCTGCGCCCTTGCGTACTCCCAGTACGCGCTTCCGAGCAGCATGGCGTAAGCCGCCAACCGAAGTCCTTCGCGCGGCGTGATCCAATTCGTGGCCACTGCCGGAACGGCCAGGTACTGCAACCGAGCTCCTGCGAGCAGGAACGACGCGCCGGCCAGGAGCCCACACTGGATGTCGCCGCGTTGGGCGCGACGCAGGAAGCCGAGCGCCGAAACGAGCAACACGGTCGCCGCCACGCCGTTGAGAGCAAGCTGCACGGGGTGGTCGACGGCGCCTCGGATGCCGATCTCCTGCAAGCTCGCGCTCCAGTGCGAGCCTGTGGCTTGTTCGAGCAACTCAGGCAGGATGACGATGGCGGCACCGACCAGCGTCGCGACTCCGATCAGGCGGCGGTTGGGACACCTGATCAACTTGCCAGGTGCGAACGCCGCGGCGGCGAATGCAGCCGAGACGATCAGCTCGCAGGCGAGTCTGGCGCCGCCGCCAGACTCGGCATTCGTGCCACCGACAAGAGCCGGCGCGGCGCAGTAAACAAAATCGGTCAGCGCCACGCTGATGAGGGCGCACGCAAGCAGCAGATCAGGCAACCGGCGGCTCCGCTGGAAGTTCGCTACGAGTAGACGGGCGGTGCAGATCGCCGCAATCGTGATGATCGTCTCGATCGCGGCGCGGCCACTCGGGTTGGTCGCATGAATCGGCCGGACGAGCTCGAAGCCGAGGACAGCCGCTGACAGAACCCCGGCCGAAACTGCCAAACGCATCAACCACGATGGCCCCAGGCCGACCCGAACAAGCCTGATCGGCGAAGCCGTTACCCCGATACTCATCATTTCACCCCGGCGCCACGCGACGGGCGGTGAGGCACTGCCAAAGAAGCACAACTAGCGTGCCGACTCGAGCTGCCCCAGCCCAAGCACAACGTCAACTCTATTTGCCCCAATAAACCTACGCAAAGTTCTGCGCACACCAAAGGTACCAAAACCCACGCGCTCCTGTCAATGCCTCATCAACGCACAGCAACCCCGCTCGGGTCGACGGGAACGAGCCATAAGTGCTAGTAGGCGCCGATGCGTTCGGCTGGGATGGCGTGTAGCTCCACACGTACCGAGGATGCGCTGACTACTAGATCAACTCGGATACCGCACAATCGCGTGGATGTGCTGAGCAGCCCGGACGTGGACCTGGATCCAGGTCCACGGATTGAGGGCGACGGTCGGCGTCATCCACGCGGCCGCTCTTCTGCGCGTCGCGGAGCAGCGCTACCAGCTGCTCCGGTTGAGGCCGAAGGTGCGGTGGGCTGCATTCCAGCCTCGGCTGCCCCATTGGATTAGTGCCGTCGGCCTCGCTTCGAGCATGTCCGAGGCCCGCTCGGCGTCGCCGAATCCGAGCGCGACGCGATCGCCGACTTCAGGGCCGGCAGTCGAGGGGCGCCGGCGATACCTGAGCCGAGCCCCTGGCGATCGCGACCAGAGTGGCTCCGCCGTCCAGGACGCCGGAGCCCAGCGCAGACGCGCTTGAGCTCGCGGGCGGCGAGCGCCGGGGACACATCTCCTGAAACTGGCCCAAGCGTCCGGCAGCGTTTGGCGAACCCTGAGGCTTCGTCAGCAACCGACGCCGGGAGTGGTGTGGCCGGGGGCGAGGCAAGAGATCTGGATGATGGGTTGATTCCCAGCCCGGATCGTGAACTTGTAGTACTTGCCGACCCAACCTGAGCGCCGGATCATCACGACGATTGTGCCCCGGGGGTGTAGAGGGTCCTTCTCAAAGGGCGCGGCTAGGTTGATGCTGCCACCGGTCGGACACTTGGGCTTCCCCTTCTTCCCGCACTGCTTGGGTTTCGCGACCGTCCTGGTGCGCGTGACGAATGGGCAGCCTCGACCGTGGCATTTGAGGGACACGGTCGCGGCTGACGACACCCAGTTGATCGAAAGCGCGACGACCTTCGTATAGCTACGCGCGTAGGCGAACGTCCACTGCATCGTGGAGTTGATCCGACCGAGTACAGGCACGGGGTCCGGCACGACAGCGACGGGCTGCGCCTGTGTGGTGGAGCCTGTGAAGTTCGAGTCTCCACCGTAGAGGGCAGTGATGCTGTGTGTGCCGAGCGCGCTGTAGGTGAGCGTGCACGTGGCGCTCAGGCTAACCAGCGCCTGATTGAGGCATGACGGTATGGGCTTACCAGCGTCGAAGAATTCCACCGAGCCCGACGGCTCGACCGGGCCGGACCGACTTGCCGGAGGCGCGACCGTGGCTGTGAAGGTCGTACTCTGGCCCAGGTTGACGGTCGTCGATGCCTGCAGGGAGACGGAGGTCGAGTCCGGCGTGACCGTCACGGTAATGGCGCCCGACGATCCCGGGGCGGTCGATTTCGAGTTTGGTATGAAAACGGCCGTGAGCTGTTCAGGGGATGTGGCGGCGGCAAATGATGTCTGACACGTGGCGCCGGGGTTTGACGGCGTGATCGGTTCCGTCACACAGTTCGCTATCGGAACGCCGCCGTCGTTGAACGTGATCCCTCCCGACGGCGCGCCGGGTCCACCGTTGACAGTCGCGAAGAGCGTCAGGCTTTGGTTTGTAACGAGCGTTGAGGAGGAGGCCACAAGCGAGGTGGTGCTTGGGCCGGCGGCCTGACCGAGTGTCCCCTGACCGGAGATGGCGGGCGACGCGGTGCTATCGGTCGCGGTGATGGTTGCCGAACCCACCGTCGTCGAGCTTCTCACCTGGACGGTGTAGGTGCCGTTGCCGTTGTCCGACACCTGCCCGAAGAACTCCCCCGAGTCAGTCGATTTGAAGCTTACGCTTTGGCCGGTAAGGAGATGCCCCTGAGCGTCTTCGACGGTCGCGGTCACGGTGGCGGTCGAGGTGCCATTGGCGAGGATCACTGCCGGGCTTGCCGCAACCTGCACGGTTGCAGCGGAACCTGCGGTCTGGGTGAGGGTCGCCGTCCCGGACACCGTGCCGTCTGTTGCGGTGATCGTCGGGGTTCCGACGGTGGTGGAGCTCGTGATGGTTGCGGTGTAGGTGCCGCTACCGGCATTCGTCGTGGCGCTGAACTTGTCGCCTGTGTCGCTGGAGGTGAAGGTGACGGTTTCGGTGGGCAGGAGATGGCCCTGAGCGTCTTTGACGGTTGCGGTCGCGGTGGTGGTAGTGGTTCCGTTGGCGATGATCGAGGTCGGGTTCAGCGCCACCGTCACGGTGGCCGCGGGCCCAGCGGTCTGGGTCAGGGTCGCATTTCCGGACGCACTGCCATCGGTTGCGGTGATCGTCGGGGTTCCGACGGTCGTGGAGCTCGTGACCGTCGCGGTGTCGTTGCTGTTGTTCTGGTTGCTGAACTTGACGCCTGTGTCGCTGGAACTCCAGGTGATGTTCTCGCTAGGCAGGACATGCCCCTGAGCGTCTTCGACGGTCGCGGTCGCGGTGGTGGTGGCGGTTCCGTTGGCGACGATCGAGGTCGGGTTCAGCGCCACGGTCACGGAAGCGGCGCCCCCCGCAGTCTGGGTCAGGGTCGCCTTTCCGGACGCGCCGCCATCGGATGCGGTGATCGTCGGGGTTCCGACGGTCGTGGAGCTTGTGATCGTCGTGGTGCTGGCGTTCTGGGCGCTGAACTTGTTGCCTGCGTCGCTGGAACTCCAACTGACGTTTTCGCCAGAAAGGACATGTCCCTGAGCGTCTTCGACGGTCGCGGTCGCGGTGGTGGTGGCGGTCCCGTTGGCTACGATCGAGTTCGGGCTCAGCGCCACCGTGACGGTGGCCGCCGGCCCCGCGGTCTGGGTCAGGGACGCAGTCGCGGTCAGAGGGGCCCCCGACGGCATTGAAGTGCTATCGGTCGCGGTGATCGTCGCGGTTCCGACGGTGGTGGAGCTCCTGATCGTCGCTGTGTAGGTGCCGTTGTTATTGTCGGTCGTTCCGCTGATCGTCTCGCCCCCGTCGCTAGACGTGAACTTGACCGTATCTCCGGCGACGCCGCCGTTGCTGTCGTCGACGGTGGCGGTGGCGGTGGTAGTGCTGGTGCCGTCGGCCGCGATGCTCGACTGGGAGAGCAACACGCTGATCGTCGTCCCCGTCCCAGATGCCTGGGCGGGACGAGCGAATAGCCACAAGGTGATCCCCGCTGCCGCCAACAAACAGAGCCACAGACCCGCACGTTTATAGACCGATGACACTATGCTTTCCCGAGCAACTGGTCTCGAAGATCTGCCACGTACTCGACCGAGTCGTGCTCACGCGTCCGTGGCAGGGGTGGCCAGCGAAAGCGCGGTCGCGAAGATGCCGTTCGGGGTCGCTTCGGGGAGCGCAACCTCGGTACGATCGGTGAGCCGCAGGATCTCCATTTCGGTCTACCGGCCAGTTTGTTGGCTGCTGAGCCCGTCGCCAATGGGCTTCCTCGCCCTTCATGCGTTCAGAGCTGAACGCTCCGCTCGATGCCCCGGGCGTGGGTAGTCTTAACCGCGAGCTCGTCGTACGATTTCGCCAGGTTCCGCTGCTCTTCGACCTGCCTGGTCGTGGTTCCGCCGGGAACCCGTAGAACGGGCCGCCAACGCTAGCTGCCTCAGCCGGGGTCGGTATGGATCCGATCGAGCACCGACGTGGAAGAGGGTCGGGTGGAGCACAGCCTCGCTTCCGCCCGCCCAGCTGGTCGTCTCCGTCCCCGTGTAGCCCGGCTGGATCGTGAGCGCTAACACCGCGGCCGCCAGCTCTCGCGCACCGGCCGGTCGACGAAACGGCGGTGCAGCCGGCCTGCCGATCGCGACCGCAGAAAATCCGACCGGGCCCACCCGCAGGAGGACCCGGGGACCGGCTTGGGGCGATCCGGGCGGGAGCGCCGAAGGCGATCGAAAGGCGGAGATGTGCAGGGCCGGCGACGATGGAGGAGGTTGCCGAGCGATCGACCAGTGCGTTGTTCGAGGCGGCGTCGAACAAGGGCGCCCCGGGCCGGATGGGCAGACGGCCGAGCTTCGCCGTTCAGATGCGAGCGAGCTCTCCGTTCATGACATGAACGCGGATCTCCGCCAGCCAACCCCTCGGAGAGTCGAGCCGGGGGGGCTACTGTCCCGCCGACATCGGGTCCAGAGACCGAATCGAGAAGGGGCAGCGACATTAACGCGCTAGTAACCGAGACAGTAGCCGTGGCACGAGAGACAAAAGAGTTGACAGTGCTGCTGGCGTGCGATCAATCTCCGGCGCGCGTCGGGATCAGGCGAGCGATCGAACCTCACGGGCTCCGCGTCGTCGGCGAGTCGGCGAGCGCTTCCGAAGCGCTGCGCATGGCGTTGGCGCTTCGTCCCGACGTATGTCTGCTCGCCGTCGAGCTCCCCGATAACGGAATCGAGGGGGCGCGTGCGATCAAGCAGGCCTTGCCGGCGACGAAGATCGTGATGCTGGCAGCGTCGCCGCGCGAGGAGGATCTGGTCGGCGCGCTGCGTGCCGGCGCCGACGGCTATCTGCTGATGAGCACGTCGGCCAGCCGGCTGGCCCATGCGCTCCGCGGCGTCGTCAACGGCGAGGCCGCGCTGCCGCGCGGTATGACCGCTCGCCTGATCCAAGAGTTTCGCGAACGAGGCACCAGGCACCGAGTGAACCTGCCAGCTGGGGCGGGCGAGGTAGAGCTGACGGCGCGCGAGTTCGAAGTTCTCGCGCGGCTGCGCCGGCACGAGCGTACGGCCGACATCGCCGCCCACCTGGGCATCTCCGAGGTCACCGTGCGTCGGCACGTGTCGTCCGTGCTGCGGAAGCTCGGGATGCCCAACCGCCGGGCGGCCCTCGAGATCCTGGAGCAGGCCGAACGCGAGGATCTACAGGCCGACCCGCGGTCAGAGTAATTCGTCGATTAGGAGCGGGCGTTGGTGCGCAGGGGAGTGTCGAGCAAGCCGGGATCGGACCGGCAGAAGAAAGCCTTCAATGATCCAGGGAGCGAATTCAATCGCGGCCTTCGCCTCGAGGAGGCGGAAGACACTTCCGCCCCCGAGCTCGCCTGCCGGTTGGCCGACTGCTTCGGTCGTGGCGTGGCCGCGTCCAGGGCGGTGATGACCTGATGATCGTCACAGACAAGCCAAACCCTGGCCGTCAGGTAGATACGGCACCGACCGATGCCACGATTGGTGCCGAGGCCGCTGCCCGCAGACCCACGGCCGACCAAACCGCAGCTCACCTCGGTCAGCGAGTGGAAGGAGAGCTCCGGCGCCACCGTGGCGTTCGCCATTCTGCTTCTCGGCTGGTCCGCGGTATCTGCACGCTGCTGATCTTCGCCGTGCCTCTCGCTGCGTTCGTCCATGAGATGTTCAATCGGAAGGTTCCTAGTCCCACCGCAGCGCCCACTGCAGCGCCGGCATCATGGCACCCGAAGCCGCCGCCGATCATGTTCGCCGATGTCGGGAACGTGGGCTGGGCGCTGAGCGCACACAAGCCATCAGCGCTCGAGATGGAGGAGCTGGTTCTAACGGGTGCGGTGCCAGTCATCCCACAGCGGACGCCGCCGACCCAAATCCCAGCATCACTTACCGGCATGCCTACGACCGGGTGGACGCTTGACAACGGCGCCAAGATCACCACCGATAGCCATGGCGTGCTCGTGCTGCGTCCGTTGACCAGAGGACGGCCGTCGCTTCCGGGGCAGGGCAAAGGTTGGCGCGGCGCATATTGGTTGCCGCTGAACACCGTGCACTGGGAGAACTACACCCTGCGCGTCACCATCACGAACCTCGGGTCAGAGGGTTCGGGAGGCAGTGCGACAGTGGTCGTCGGCCATACCGACAAGCACGTCGGATACGCGGTCTCGATCTCCGCGGCAAGGATCACCATCCAGAACCAGATTGGCGGTCACATCTTCAGTGGCGTTATCCCAGCCGCGCCATTTCATCGGGTCGACGTCACGCTCGCCAAGCAACTCCGCGTCGCAGTCGACGGGTCGCCTATCGCCACATTCGCTGCTGGCAAGGTCCAGGGCGGCATTGGCTTCGGGGTCTACAAGCCGACGGCGACTAGCAATCTACCGTTCTTCACTAACCTATGGGTGAGACCAAACTGACTGTTCGATCACGCTCCCGCAGCCGGTGGTCTGCTGTAGCGCTTGCGCTACTGATTGCCACGGCAGTGGTGTTGGTAGTGAGCGTCATCAATGGTGGCGGCAGCAAACATGCTCGCTCTCAAGCAACCTCCGTAGGGGCATCTCGCGAAGCGCCTATAGGTGCCCAACCCTGGTTTGCGCCCTACGTTGATCTTACGGTCGCGACCGTCCCTCGATTTCAGGATTTGGCGGCCAACCCGAGCCGTCGTGTGGTATTGGGGTTCATCCTCGGCGGCGCCCACGACCGGTGTACCCCGACGTGGGGCGGGCTGTCCACGCTTAACCAGGCGGGGGCGGTCAACACATGGATTAGCCAAGCGCAGGCTGCTGATGAACAAGTACTCGTCAGTTTCGGCGGAGCTAAGGGATCTGACCTTGCCGTTAGTTGCGGCGATCGACCTGAGCTGCAAGGCGCTTATCAGGCCGTTGTCGATCGCTACAACCTGAGCACGATCGATCTTGATGTCGAGGGACCCGCATCCCTCAACTCCGCGGTTAGCGCCCGTCGCGCTCAAGCCATCGCCGCCGTGCAGCGAGCACAAACGGCGGCGGGCAAGCCGCTAGCGGTCTGGCTGACGCTTACGGTGTCGCCCTCCGGCCTGGAGCCGGCGGGCGTCGCGGCGATCCAGCAGATGCTCCGAGCGGGCGTCAAAGTCGACGGCGTAAACGTGTTGGCGTTCGATTACGGGCCTTTAGGTGGTCAGACCTTGCTGAGTGCGAGTGAAAGCGCCATGATCAGGACTGCCGCCCAGCTGCAAAGTCTGTATCGGGCCCACAACATCGGTACGGGGCACGATGGAGTATGGCCCGAGCTGGGGGCGACGATTATGGAAGGTCGCACAGATACCGCGGGCCAGGTGTGGAATATTTCAGATGCCCGGACGCTGTACGCGTTTGCAGTCGCGCACCATCTCGGGCGTCTCTCTGAGTGGTCCCTCGGTCGTGACCGAGCGTGTTCGGGTGCTCCGTCGCAGCCAAGTGATTCCTGCTCGGGGGTGTCACAGCGACCATTGGAGTTCTCAGAGAACCTTCTCGGCCGTGATGCACCTTAGAGACCCAACCCATAAACCTGCCTACGGGCAGACTGAAACATACGCAAGCGGCAAATCCACAACCGTAGTAGCCGTCAATCACTAACCACACTTACCGTCCGAGGGGGCAGTAAAATGATGAAACGCACCGTGCTGCTCGGCGCAGCCGTCGCCGTAGTAGGGGAATTAATCCTGGTGGCAGGGCCGGCCATCGCCAAGACCAAAACACGTTCGTGTTCCAGCGTGACGGTCGGCCTTTATAGGGCGACCAACGTCCGCGTGACTCCGAACCTAACGTGCGCGACGGCGAGGAGCGACCTCCGCCTGTGGCTCAAGCACCCATCGAAGTTGCCTAAGAACGCGAAGGCCTGGCATTCCAAGCTGGTCCACGGGACCTGGGAAATGGCCTACGAGCGTTACCCGGTGAGCCTCTACTTCGCGCTCGTCCAGCTGTCGAAGTCGACGCCGACTCCGACGCCGACGCCGACCTCGACCCCGACGTCGACCCCGACGTCGACTCCAACGCCTACTCCATCGTCTAAGCAAAATCAGACGATCGCGTTCACTTCCACGGCGCCCGCTCATCCGGTCGCGAATGGGTTCCCGTATACGGCTGCGGCAACCGCGACCTCGGGCTTGCCGGTCGCGCTGACGCTTGATGGCAGCAGCAGCGGTTGCACGTTGTCGGGGGCGACCGTGAGCTTCACCGGGGCGGGTACCTGCGTGATCGACGCTAATCAGGCTGGAAACGCGACGTACAACCCGGGCTCGCAAGTTCGGCAATCATTGACGGTCACGCAGGCAAAGACTGTGGTGACGCTGACCTTCGATGACGGCTACGAGAACATGATCACCAAGGCGCTGCCTGTCCTACAGCAGGATCAGCTTCACGGCACGTTCTACATCATCTCGGGCACTCTGAACAATGCCTCCAACAGTTTCCCGAACTACATGACCTGGGGCCAGCTCCAGACGCTCTACCAGGACGGGAACGAGATCGGCAGCCACACGGTGCTCCACGAAGCTCTGCCGCAAGTCGATAATGACGAGGCAATTCAGGAGATCTGCCAGGATCGCTATGCCCTGATGAACCCTCCAGGCCTGGCGGCCGGTTCGCTCGGACCGATCGAGAGCCTCGCCTATCCTGACGGCGAGGGCATCGCTTCCGGTAGCCCGAACACGACTACCGATCCCGGTACCTGGACCTCAACTGCCAGCGACACGGCTAGTGGTACCACCATCGAGAGCATCCTCAAGGCGTGCGGACTCAACAGCGCCCGCACGGTTGATGGCGTGGATGACGGCACCAGTGGCGCTCCTGCTGCGGTGCCACTGACGTCGACCGACCAATACGATCCGACCACGGCCGATAGCGGTACCGCTTTCGTCGATCCGCTTGATATGCCGACGACGCCAAGCATCGGTTCTGCGGACAACATTACGTCTGCCACGCAGGTCGAATCGTGGATCACCGGCGCAGAGAAGGCGGATACGTCGTCGAACGGCTGGCTATCAGTCACGTTCCACGACATCTGCACGGTCAACAACGAGTCGACGTGCAACAGCCCTGACGGATACCAGATGGACACGACGCAGTTCACGACCCTGATGGGCTGGATTCAGCAGCAGGAGGAAGCCGGCAACGTCGTGGTGAAGACGATGGGGCAGGTAGTTGGTGGGCCGAACAACCCCGCCGTCGCCCCCGCAACGACCTCGCCCACGGACGAGTGGTCGAGCGTACTCGGATGGACGCCCACCGGGCTTTCAACCAGTGTTGTGAACGCGAATTTCCTCGACGCCGTGAACCCGTCTACCTGGTACAACGCGCCCAGTGGGCCACCGTGCTACGAGCTGCAGCAGTCTGGAAGCAGTACGGTGACGCCGGTGATCACGGGGACTAATGCGACGGGATATATCTCTAGGGTCGCAGCGCCGACTGGCGAGCCCAACGCGGATGCAGAGGCTGGCCAAATCAAGGTGACTGCCGCGAGCAGTGGCAGCGATGCTGGCATCATCACCACGCAGGACCTTGGAGAATGCTCACCGATCCTCACACCGGGGCAGACATACGCAGTGTCGGCTCACTATCAAAGCACTGTGCCGGTGTTCTTCGATGTGTTCATTCGCAGTGACAGTGGGGCCTGGACCTACTGGACAGATAGCAGTGGCACTCCGTCTCCTGCGACCGCAACGGGTGCATGGGGTACGGCGATGTATACGCTGCCGCAAGCGCTTCCGGCCGGCTACGATGGCATCAGCTTCGGGCTATCCGTTGGAGCGCCGACCACCCTCACGGTGGACGACTACGCCATAACTGGCTGATCGACCTCATCCGCCGGCTATTGCGTCACCGCGGTGGCGTGATAGCCCGGCGGATGGGCGACCAGTCGGCGAATGGTCGGGACAGCGGATCTCCCTGGCGGAGATCCGCTGGCGCGTTCGGGGCGCGTCGGGAGATCGTCGCGAGGGCGCTCGCCACCTTTGACCTGTGCGGCGAACCCCGCGCGGGGGAGGCCGACTCGCGCGGTGGACGCGGTGAACGTTCCCGGCCGGTGGTGGAAGGGGAGGATGGTCCGACGCTCCGCTCCCCTAACATGCAGCACGACAGGTCGCGGTCTTAGCTACTATCCTGCGATCGTTCCGCTGTCTCGGCGTCATCGGGGGAGATGACGGCCTCGGACCCCCGTGCTCGCTCAAGCATCACAAACCCCCGCGCGTGCTAGGTGTGCGCGCACGCCTCACCGTCGCGCCGCTGCGCTGATGGCGCTGTCCATCGGGCTGCTGATGCTGTGGCCCGCGGGATACGCGTCCGCCGGTCAATCACGCCCGCGTGCCCAAACGAGGCCGACGATCACCGGAGCTACAACAGTCGGTCACGTCCTCCGCGCGTGGAGTGGACGCAAGAGAGGGGCGGCGACGCTTCGCTACCAATGGCGGCGCTGCAACACGAAGGGACGGGCTTGCAAGCCGATCGGTATTGCGCGGCGCGGCCGAGGCGACAAGTACGTGCTCACTCGCCGAGACGTCGGGCACACGTTACGGGTCACCGTCATCGCCCACACCGCACGCGGCGGGACATCATCGACGTCGAAGCCGACGCCGGTGATCAGAAGTGCGCGGGCCATTGCTCATCCGGCCCCTGCGCCCGGCACGCCGGGCTCCCCGCCCGGTTCGCCGGCGCCCGGTTCGCCGGCCCGGAATATCACCGCATATGTCACGGGCTACGACGTATACGACAACACCCCGCCCGGGAGCCCGGTCATCTCAAACCCCGTGTTACATCAGGTCGCTGGTGGTATGGGCACCTACCAGGACCCGATCACCGTCGCGGTCGGCCACTCGATCATCAACGGCAAGGACATTCTCGATTGGCCCCAGGCAACCAGGTTCTACTTCCCGAATTTGCGGCGCTATTTCATCGTGGAGGACACGTGCGGCGATGGACCCGACCCGCAGAACGAACCGTGCCACGACCTGAGTACCGCCGATCCCGGAGCGCAGACGTGGTTGGACGTATGGGTCGACGGCAGCAGCATGAGCAGTTCTGCGGCGAACAGCTGCGAGAACAACATCACCCATAACCAGCTCGTGATCGAGAATCCTCCCTCCGATTATGCAGTGGTCCCCGGTCCGATCGCGGGTTCGGGCTGTACACAGCAGTATGGGAACACTGTCGTGCCAGCTGGGAGCTAACGAACTGCCGATCGGTGGGGGCCGGCTTTCCCCGCCAGATTCCCGAGGCCTGGCGAATCGTCGAGCCTTGTCGCGCGGGGCCCGCGGACCGTGCTCGATCCTCAGCAGGTGCTCGTCGACCTTGCTCTCCATCCGCTTCCCGGTCCGGTCGGAGCCTCACCCGCTGCTCCAGGCTGACCGCTCACCGCTGCCCCGGGGCTGACCAGGCCCCGCGGCAAGTCGAAGTTGACCCTCAGGGCCTGCTGCTGGAAACGGGCGGCGCCGGCCGGTCTCGTTCACCCTTGAACGCGTCAGGGCCCGAGTCGGCCCTCCACCCCCTGCTGGCGATGCATTACGTTCTGCGCAGATGAAGTTCTAACAACCACGGAATGGCACAAGGGGGCGGCCTCATGGGGCGCGATTCGGAATCGCCACGCGCGTTAACTGTGGTCGTTGGCGACGATCAAGTGGTGACCAGACCGGCGTCCGCCGGGCGATGCAGGCAGCGGGGATGCGCGTCCTGGCAGGGACGTCGAGCGCCGTCGATGTCGTCAGCGCCGCGGGGGCCCATCGCCCCCAGGGCTGGCTGCTAACGGTGAAGCGGCTCGAACTACAGGCAGCGAGATGAGCTGCGACGCGACATTCCCGGCGCTTACGAGCGCAGTTGGCGCAGCTCGATCCCGAGCCCGAGCGGCGCGCGGGTCGGCTCCAGCTCGTAGGTGTCCCGGGCGGCGCCGACGTTACGCGGGCTCCATCGGGGCCATCGACGGCAAATGGAACCGATGAGGACAGATCATGAGCCTGACGGCGACCCGGCCCACGGATGAGGTGATCAGCAAGGCGGAGGCTCCATGGGATGCGCCCAATGAGGGACGTATCAATCGCTCAGTTCGCTGGGTGGCGGCGCTAGTCACGGCGGCGTTGTGCGGTCTGTTGATCTACCACATCGTTGGGCTGCTCAGGGGCACGGGGCTCGGCACCATAACTGGCATTTACACGATGGTGCTCGCCTGCTACATCTTTAGTCGTTTCGTCTTAGCGGCGATTTATAAGCCACCGCGTGATGCCGGTCTTGAACCAACGATCGCGATCGTCGTACCCGCTTTCAACGAGGGTAACGCTGTCGTAGGCACTATCGTCTCCTGCTGCACCATCGCTTACCCGCCCGAGAAAGTTGAGATCGTCGCGGTCAACGACGGGTCGACTGATGACACTTGGGAGCAAATGAATGTCGCTGCCGCACGGTACCCCGGCCGGGTGACTTGCATCGACCTCGGTTACAACCAGGGAAAGCGGGCGGCAATGGCGGCGGGTATTCGTGCGACCAACGCTGAGATGCTGGTGTTCGTTGACTCGGACTCCATGCCCGCCCCGTGGGCCGTTCGCAAGCTCGTCCAGGGGTTCGCGGACCCCAAGGTTGGCGGTGTCTCCGGGCTCACCTACATCCGCAATGCCAACGCGAATGTGCTCACGCACATGCAAGCGGCAAGCTACTACGTCAGCTTCCAACTGCTCAAGGCGGCTGAGTCGGTTGTAAACGCTGTGTCATGCGCCAGCGGGTGCTTCGCTGCCTATCGTCGCTCCGCCGTCATGCCAATTCTCGACCAGTGGGAGCACCAGACCTTGTTCGGGCGCCCGTGGTTGCATGGAGACGACCGTGCGCTGACAAACATGGTGCTGCGGCACTGGAAAGTGATATATGACAGCGAGGCGGAGGTGTGGACCGAGGCGCCGGCACGCTATCGCCAGTTCTTCAAGCAGCAGTTGCGGTGGCAGAAGTCATTCGTGGGTGAGAGCATCGTGCTCGTCAGACACTCATGGCGGTCGCATCCACTAGCTTTCCCGGCGATCCTCATCGCCGCGGTAGCCGGCCTCGCCAGCCCTGCGGTGACTCTCTACCAGGTTGGGTGGCAGCCGATCGCTAACGGGACGACGCCGGTCGTCTACCTGCTCGGCCTGTACGTGATGAACACGAGCTACGCGCTGCTGTATCGAAGCCTGCGCAACGACGGCGTCTGGAAGTACGCCGTCGTCTCGGCGTTTTTCTACGTTGGTTTCTCGTTCCAGGTCTTCTGGGCGATCTTTAGAATTCACGACAACAGGTGGGGCACACGCGGTTCGGCACCACCCGTGGGTTCGACCGATGAGCCGCAGGCAGATGGCCCGGCGCCGCTACCCGTACCCAAGGGGCCGCGGCTCGTGTGGCCACCTTGGGAGCAGCATCCGAGCGCCGCGCCTGATCCGGTCCTGGCTTACAAAGCCGCCGACATCCACAAGGCGTCCGGCACCGAACGTCCGCGCAAGGCTGCAGGCTCGAGGTCGGGACTGCCTAGTGGGACCCGCGCTAGGCGCAAACGTCTAGTGCTCGCTACCTGCCCGGCGCTGATCGCCGCGGCTGTGGCCGCCGGCGTGATCGCGACGCGCCCAACGACGACACCGTCTTTGGGCGCATCGGCCGGACCGGGAGCCGTGTCACCGCTGGTTCCAGCATCCGTGGGACCCCCGCCCATTTCTCGCTCACGGCCCCACGCCGCGACGCCTAAGCGGCCGGCACCGAAGGCCAAGCGACCGAGAACGTCCGCGCCCAAGGTGAAGGGCGGCCAGGGCGCCGGAGCCCGAGCGGATCACGCGGGCAACGGCCACCCCGCCTCGAACGTCGGGACGCGAGTTGAGGTTGCGCAGGTGAGTCGACCGGCCGTCAGCGTGGCACCAGTCCGTACTGACACATCGAGCAACTCCGGCGCTGGGCGGTCGACTGCGCCGGTTTCCCATCCTGCGCCGGTTTCCCATCCTGCGCCGGTTTCCCATCCCGCGCCGGTTTCCCATCCGGCGCCGGTTTCCCATCCCGCGCCATCGACCAGCGGGTCAGGCGCTCCGACGGCGAGCAGCCACCACGGAACTCCGAGCGGTGGCTCGAGTGGCGGCGCGGGTGGCGGGAACGGCGTCACCACGGCGACCGCTAACGGCATATCGTCGGGCGGCGGCTGATCCACCGGCCCGGACCCGCCCGCGCAATTCTCGTACATTTCGGCGCGCAAGCCCGTTCAGTTTTGAAGCTCGAAGAGGGCTTCGCAAGTCGGTTCGCGAAACTCGCGTGACCGTCGGCGGCCGAAGCAATCAAGTTCAGGATTAGGTACGTCCACAGCCTCGCCGGCCGCGAGGCGCCTCCCGACCAGGGCGAGGTGTGGGCGGGCGTCAGCACCCGCTGGTCGTCGATCTGACGGCCGGTCGAGGTCGTTGTGAGCCGATGCGGCGGCTCCCCGAAGGTAGTCGCCGCGGAGTCCGGT
This sequence comes from uncultured Solirubrobacterales bacterium, assembly GCA_963701945.1. GTDB lineage: Bacteria > Actinomycetota > Thermoleophilia > Solirubrobacterales > Solirubrobacteraceae > Palsa-465. Next base: position 489,951 of record CAVPBV010000017.1, read on the forward strand.
CCGTCGCTGTCAGAAAACCGTGCCTCATTGAGGCCAAGGAGTGCGTATCCGACGCTCGCGAACCACCGATGCCGCGAAACAATCGTCTTCTCGAAGGAGGGCTCCGCGCCGAGGGGGAGCTGAAATGTGTCGCCGCTTGGTTTGTCGGCCGCGGAGACGGGGAAGAAGCATCGAGCGCAGGCTCCACCGACGCGAAGGCCTCGGTTGGCCAAGTGTGCGGGAATCGACTAACGCGTCGCTACGAGACAAAACGAAGCAGCGGATGGAAGCTCTCACGCCGTGCTCAGTAAGCACGAGAGGTCGTCAGCCGTCCCCGAGGGGCGATGCGCTGCTACGAAGGGATCTCGTACTCATGACGCTGTCGCGCAGATTGGATCTCGTACTGATGACGCTGTCGCGGCAGATTGTCAGCCGGCCTAGCTCGCGGACGAGACGCCATCTCGGATTCATGTGTATCCGAGCCTCTCCAAACGTGATCACAGCTTCCTTTCTCTCACTATAGAACCTTTCTCTCACTATAGAAGCTTTTCAACATCCGACACCGGGTTAAGGATGAGAGCAGATGAATAGATTGGCAATATGGATGGGTTGCTCATTGGCTACCGTGGCAGTAGCTGCCATCGGCTTGATTGCAGTGAGTGATAGTGCGGCTAGTGCGATTGCGACCCCAGCTCCTGTCTTATTTACGGCGTATACGACGGGCTATGGATGGTGGGATAACACGCCACCTGGCAGCACCGATATTGCATATCCAGTGATTCATCAGACCGCTGGAGGTACCGGGACATATGCCGACCCGATTACAGTCGCCGTTGGCCATGTAATAACGAATGGTATAGATACACCAGACTTTGCGCCAGGTACTATCTGGTATATCCCAAATCTTCGCCGCTATTTCATTGTCGAGGATGCGTGTGGTGACGGTCCTACTCCACAAGACGAGCCGTGTCACGATCTTGCAAGCGCACCTCACGGAACTCAGGTGTGGCTTGATTTGTGGGCGGATGGATCACAGATGACAGAAGCAGAATCTAATGCTTGTGAGGGTGCGATCACCGGTCTGCATTCAGTAATCGAAAATCCTGCGCCTGATTATGCAGTTGTTTCAGGTCCGATTGCGGGTTCAACTTGTAGCCAGCAATACGGAGATACACCTGTTACGACGAGCCCACCGCCGACACCACCGGCTCCTGCGCCCACAACGACTCCTACTCCTACTCCCGCTCCTTCTCTTTCTCCTACTCCTAGTCCAGAGCCTACGACGACGAAGTCAACGAGAAAGCAGAAGGTGGCTAAGAAGCAGAAGGTGGATAAGAAGCACAAGGTGGCTAAGAAGGACAAGGTGGGTAAGAAGCACAAGGTGGCCAAGAAGCAGAAGGTCCGCCGCTGAGCTGACCGGCGGTGCTTGGACTCGAGCCGGTCGCAGCTGTCGCGCCGTGAGGTAGATGCATGGAGGGTGCAGCCGCCTCGGCTGCTGAATCAAGGCAGCGTTGTCGTAAGCGCCGCATGCGCCGATGCGGGGGAAGGTCGACGGCTCCGGCTCGGGCCGAGCGCAGGGACTGCTCGACGCCCTGAACGACGGGCGCCACGGACAGCAACCCAGGCGTGCCACCTGCCGCGACGGTTAACGCAACGGCTCGTTTGGTGACGCGTCTCCGTCTCACCAGAGATCGTCGCTCGTCGCAGGACGGAGATACTCTGTTCCGGCTTCATCCTTGTTGCCGGGCGCCCACGCGGAGTCAAAGTCTCGGTCCGCACGCCGCGGCAATCGTTCATCGCAATGAACGATTTATGCACAGGGTGGCCCCTTTACCGCCTTGTGACCTACCGGAAGACTCACTGCCCTACGTGGTGGAGCCTGAGCGCGAATATCACGCGAGGCGCGAGCCTCGATCGAGCGGTGCTGACCTGAACCAGCGCATGTCCGACGCGCTGACCGATCTCGCCGCGTACGCACTTACCCTCGACATCGAGTACACGAGACTCGACAAGCGGGTGGGGGAGCTCACCCAGGAGCAGTGCACGGCCGCCGACCTTAGGGCGTTGCTGCTCGAGCGCGCCGAGCTGGCGGAAGAGCGGGAGGAGTTCCGCGGTGCGATCGCGGCGTTCCGGGAGCATCTCACTCCACAATAGTGGACCGGACCCGATCACAGTATGAACGCCGGATAGCTCGGCGACCCCATTGACCGCCACCCGTTATTGACTCATTAATTGGCTGGTAAGGAAACGAGGGGCGAGAGGACTTCAGAAATGTGCGGAATCATCGGCTACGTGGGCGGCCAGCCTTGCCAGCAACTGCTGCTCGAGGGTCTCAGGAAGCTGGAATATCGCGGTTACGATTCCGCCGGGATCGCCTGGCGCGAAGGCGATATGGCCCGGTGCATTCGGGCGGTGGGGAACCTCAACGCGCTCGAGGCGGTGCTCGCCCGCAATCTGATCAACGGCGGCGCCACGGCGACGCAGACCGTCTCAGCCGGGATCGGGCACACCCGGTGGGCGACGCACGGCGGAGTCACCGAGGTCAATGCGCATCCGCACGAGGACGCGAGCGGGCGGTTTAGGATCGTCCTCAACGGCATCATCGAGAATCATCAGGAGCTGCGCCAGCGTTTGGCCGGGGACCTGGTCTGGCTACGCTCCGACACCGACGCTGAGGTCGTTGCCCACCTCATCGCCCTGAACTACGACGGCAGCCTGTCCGAGGCCGTAAGCCGCTCGCTCGACGAGCTCCAGGGTCATTACGCGATCGTGGCGATGTGCGAGGACGAGCCTGACACGCTGGTTGGCGTCAGGCGCGAATGTCCACTCGTCCTCGGGCTGGGCGAGGGTGAGCAGTTCATCGCTTCGTCGATCTCGGCGTTTCTCGCCCACACCCGCGAGGTGGCGGTCCTGAGCGACGGGGAGATTGCTGTCCTGCGGCCAGACGACGTCGAGGTCTTCGACGTGAGCGGTCCTCCGCGCCGGCCGGACTCGACGCACGTCGACTGGGACGAGGAACGTTGCGACAAGGACGGCTACGAGACGTTCATGCTCAAAGAGATCCACGAGCAGGCCAGCGCGGTGAGGGAGACGCTCACGCAGTGGCGCGCCGACGTGGCGCGCAACGAGTTAGGCGGTCTGTCCGCGGATCGCCTGCGCCAGGTGAAGCGCATCATCATCGTTGGCTGTGGCACCTCCTACCACGCCGGCCTGGCGGGACGGAACGCGATCGAGCGGTGGGCTCGCATTCCAGTGGACGTCGAGGTCGCGTCCGAGTTTCGCTATCGCGAGCCGATCATCGAGCGCGGGACGCTCGTGCTCGGGATCTCCCAGTCCGGGGAGACGGCTGACACGCTCGCCGCGATGCGCCTGGCTAGGACGCACGGCGCCACCGTCATCGCGGTGACCAACGCGCAGGCAAGCCAGGCCACTCGGGATTCGGACGGAGCGTTGTTCACCCGCGCCGGGCTCGAGATTGGCGTGGCGGCGACGAAGACCTTTGTCGCTCAGGTGGTGCTGCTGTATGAGCTGGCCATCCGGCTCGCCGCGGTGACGCGATCACAACCAGATGCGGTACTCGCCGACCTGCAGTGGGCACTCGACGAGCTGCCCGAGCTGATCGATCAGGTCGTCGCGTCCGTCGAGCAACCGATCCGTGAACTCGCCCAGCGCCTGGCCCGCAGTTCCTTCTTCCTTTACCTCGGCCGACTGTCGGGTGTTCCGGTCGCGCTCGAGGGGGCACTGAAACTTAAGGAAATCTCCTACGTGCCGACGGACGCGTACGCCGCCGGCGAGATGAAGCACGGGCCGATCGCCCTTTTGGGCCCAGACACGCCCGTGGTGTGCGTCGCCACAGACCGGCGCGTACTGCCGAAGCTCCTCTCGAACCTATCCGAGGCACGCGCCCGGGGCGCTCAGGTGCTTGCGATTGCGACCGAGGGATGTACAGAGATCGCCGAGCAAGCAGAGCACGTCATCTACATTCCAGACACCGATCCGCTGCTTCAGGTTGTGTTGGGAATCGTGCCCTTGCAGCTGTTCGCCTATCACCTGGCTCGCGCCCGCGGGCTCAACGTCGACCAGCCGCGGAATCTTGCCAAGACCGTCACCGTCGAATAACGCAGTCGTCGTTCTCGGGGCCGGTCGTGGCCTTGCCGCGGTGCTGCGCGCGCTCCGAGGGCAGGGCACACGGCTCACGGTAATCGTCAGCATCGCCGATCGGCGAGGGGACGGTGACGAGGTGCAGCGACGCGTGACCGGAGCATCGGTCGAGGACCTGCGCCGCTCGCTCGAGGCGCTGAGCGGCGAGGAGGGGGCTCTGCTCCGGGCGATGCGCCGCCCGCTGACGATCGAACGTCTCGGACGGCATCCCCTCGGGAATCTTGTGATCGCAGCCGCCGCCTCCGCGCTTGACGATTATGGCCTTGCCAGCGCGTGGTTCGGCGAACAGCTGGGGATCGAGGGTGCCGTGCTGCCGGCCACAAGCGAGCCGGTGCGGTGGGAGATAGAGCCGTTTGAAGACACGGGCGAGGCGGAGTCTCAGGGCGACTTTGTGAATCGGCCGAGCCGGCTTCGCTTTATCGGCGACCGGATCGATTCTCCCGCCGCCGCGGTCGATGCGATCGAGAACTGTGACTGCGCGCTGCTGGCTCCCGGCTCGGTCTACCGAAGTGTCCTGTCGACGGTCGCTGTCCCGGATCTGGCAGCGGCGCTGAGAACGACCCAGGCCCGGACGGTCTGGATTGCCAACCTGGAGCACGAAGCAGACCAGCGGCCGAACGTGACCGCTATCGGTCATCTCCTGGCCCTCAGGCTAAACGGTGTCAGAGTCGACGCGGTGCTGTATGACCCGTCGGCGACCCTGATGTTTGACGCCTCTGAGCTTGCGCGTTACGGAGTGGAGGCGATACCGCGACCGTTACGGAGCACCCGGGAGCCTCGTGCGCACGATCCGGAGCGGTTGCGCTCGGCAGTCGGCGAGCTGGTTGCGTTGCAGCCTGCCGCCGGATCCGGTCGAAAGCGCGATTGAGGGTTTACCCAGCGCGCCGGGCGGTGGCCGGCGCGCGGTCCTGGATCACCCGCACGCCCTCCTTCGGCGCCAGCGTGATCCCGCGGAACTGGACCTTGGCGTGCTTGGGGTCGGCGGCTCGCAAAGCGGCGCGCTCGAGCACGCGGGCGATCACGATCCGCATCTCCATCAGCGCGAAGCTCGCGCCCAGGCAGCGGCGGGTCCCGCCGCCGAATGGGATCCAGGTGTAGGTGTCGGGCGGGTCCTCGACGAGGAAGCGCTCGGGCCGGAACGCCATGGCGTCCGGGTACAGGTCCTCGCGGCGGTGGATCAGGCGGATCGAGGGGTTGATCTCGACCCCCGGCGGGACCTCGTAGCCGTTCAGGCGGAACGGCTCGCCCCGGACCACGCGCCCGACGCCCGGGATCACCGGCCGCAGGCGGAGAGATTCCTTGACCACGGCGTCGAGATAGCGCTCGTCGCCCTGGCGCGCGCGGTGGCGCACGGCCGCGTCGTGGAGCAGCAGGTCGAAGGTCCACGCGAGCCCGGTCGCCGTCGTCTCGTGCCCGGCCAGCAGCAGCGTCACCAACTCGTCGCGGATCTCACGGTCCGACAGCCGCTCGCCGTTCTCGTCCTCGGCGAGCAGCAGCGCCGAGAAGATGTCGTCGCGCTGATCGAGCGCGTCCGGATCGGCGCGCCGGCGCGCGATCTCGTCGTACAGCGCCTCGTCGACGGCCTTGCGCGCGGTCTCGAACCGGGCGGTCACCGCGGCCTGGTCGCCGCGGGCGAACGGCATCGCGGCCAGCAGCATCATCACCCGCGGCCGCGCCAGCGGCTCTAGCATCGCGCGCAGCCGCCGGCGGAGATCCTCCTCCTCGGCGCCGGGCTCGTACCCGAATACGGCGCGCAGGATCACGCGTAGCGTCAGCGACTGCATGGTCGGGAGCAGCGAGAACGGCTCGCCGACGGGCCAGGAGTCGATCTCGAGGTCGGCCGAGGCGCGCATCGCGTCGGCGTGGGCCTGCATTCGGCGGCCGTGGAATGGGCCGAGCATCAGCTTGCGGTGGCGCAGGTGCTCGGCGCCGTCAAGCAGCAGCACGGAGCGCTGGCCGACGATCGGGCCGAGCATCACGTTGGCCTCGCCGGCGCGGAGTTGCTCGTGCGGTCCCTGGAAGAGCTCCTTGATCAGCGCGGGATGGAACACCATCACGAACCGCTCGTCGAACAGCGTGCCGAACGTCACAGCGTCGCCGTACCGGCGCCGGCAGGCGTCGATGAAGCGGGGCCCGCTGAACATGAAGCCCAGCGTCTGCAGAGCCCGCGGCAGCCGTGGGCCCGGTGGAAGGCCGTGCTCGGCCGTCGAGATCGACGGGGGTGCCTGCTCGGTCGTCGACATCGTCACCCGCGATCGTTGCACACGGGCAAACTCGGCTCAGGACGCCTGGCTCGGCGCCTGCGAGGCCGCGGCCTTCCCCCCGAGGTCGGCGAGCGTCAGCTGGTGGGCCGGCGGCCGGGTGAGCGCCTGCGTGATCGTGACGTTCAGGTCCGGGTCGACGTGCAGCAAGTCGCCCGATCCGAGCGCCCGCCAGCCCGCGTCTTCGTCCATGCGCTCGCTGGCCACAACCACCGCTGGACGGCTCGCGAGGTCGCCCGAGCGGACCCGCATCGACCCGCGCGCGCTCGCGTGCTCGAGGTGGCGCCGGCCGGCCGGGCCGCCGGCGTCGCGCTCGAGCACGAACAGGTCGTGCACGTCGGGGTACCGGAGCGCCCACAGGTCGCTGGCGTTGATCAGGATCACGTTGAGCGCGAACACCGGAAGGTTGGCGGCGATCCAGGTCGCTGCACGCACGATCGCGGCGCCCACGTCCCCGTCCTTTTCGATCTCGCGCGTGATCAGCGCGAAGAATCGCTCGGAGTCGGTCTCACCGCGGACGAGCCCCGCCGCGTCGCCGAGCTCGGGCTCGATCCGCTCCGGCTCGCCGATCACGCCGTTGTGGGCGAACAGACGCCCGCGCTGCTCGAACGGATGCGTGTTCTCGGGGCTGATCGCGCCCGTCGACGCGTACCTGACGTGAGCGACGAAGGTGCGGGAGGAGACTTCGCGGGCCTCCCGCGCGAACGCCTGGTCCTCGTAGGCGGCCAGCGGCTGCTTGGCCACGACGGGTTTTTCGCCCTCGAACCATCCCAGGCCAGTGCCGTCTGGCTCGCGGCGGCTCTGCTGCGCGAGCGAGTCGGGCGCTTCGAGCAGCCAGAAGGTGGCGGTGACGGGCTCGCGCCCGCCGCTCATTCCAAATAGCCGGCACACGCTCGCGACACTAGCGGCTCGATGGCGGTTCCGTTGACCTGCGACCACCGCCAATCCGGGCAATGGCGGTCACCGCCGCCCGCGGCCACTGTCAATGTAATTTCAAAATCGTGCCCTATCGTGACCGTCAGGCCACGAGAAAGGTCGTTTGTTATGAGGTTCCTTCGCACCGTTTCCACCCGACGTCTTCTGGCGATAATCGCCGGTCTGGTGATCGCGATCGCCGGCGGGTCCGCGATCGCCCTCGCCGCCGCGGGCAGCGGGCCCGTGCCGCCGCGCGCGTCGCTCGCGCAGGCGCTCCATCAGGCCGCCGGCGCGCCGGGCGTGACCGCGATCAGCGCCAGGATCAGCTTCACCGACAACCTGATCGACTCGACCGCGCTCCAGGGCTCGGATCCGATCCTGTCGGGCGCCACCGGTCGCCTGTGGCTGTCGACGGCAACGCACCAGCTCCGGCTCGAGCTCCAGGGCTCGAACGGGGATGCCCAGATCCTGGTGGACAACGGCGCGTTCTCGGTCTACGACCCGATGTCGAACACCGTGTACAAGGGAACGCTGCCGACCGGGAGCTCCCAGAGCGGCAAGGCCTCGACCGAACCGATCCCTTCGGTCGCGCAGATCCAGTCCCAGTTGAACCAGCTGATGCAGCACCTCGACATCGCGGGGCCATATCCCCGCAACGTCGCCGGCCAGCCGGCGTACAAGGTCGTGCTGACCCCCAAGCACTCGGGCGGCCTAATCGGGAGCGTGCAGCTCGCCTGGGATGCCACCCACGGCGTTCCGCTTGGCATCGCGATCTACTCCGTCAACAGCAGCACCCCGGTGGTCGAGCTCAAGGCGACGCACATCTCCTACGGTGCGGTGTCCGCCGACGTGTTCAAGGTGAGCCCGCCGGCCGGGGCCAAGGTCGTCCGGATCGCGACGCCCGCCGGACACGCCGCCGCCAAGGTGGCGAAGGCTGGCGGCAAGGCCGGGCAGCGCAAGAACGCCGCCAAGCACAACGCCGAGATAACCGGCGTGGCCGCGGTCCGGGCCCATGTCCCGTTCAGGCTCGCCGCGCCGCAGAAACTCGACGGCCTGCCGCGACAGTCGGCGCAGCTGCTCGACTGGAGCGGAAGCCCGGCGGCGCTCGTCACGTACGGCCAGGGCCTCGGCGCGATAGCCGTGATCGAGCAGACCGCTTCCGGGCAGCCGGCGGCGAGCTCACAGAGCGGCGGAAACCAGAGCGGGCTCAACCTCCCGACCGTGTCGATCAACGGGCAGAGCGCGCAGGAGCTCCCGACCGCGCTTGGCACCGTCCTGCGCGTCAAGAGCGGCGGCGTCGAGTACACGCTGATCGGTTCGGTGCCGCCGGCGGCGGCGGAGATGGCGGCTAGGGCGCTGGTGCCCTAAGTGGTCGCTTTCTCTCGGTGTCGCTGTACTTACGAAAGAGACCACTGACGAGATGACGGACACGGCCTCCGGCACCTCGCCGCCCGAGGAGCGCCCGGACTCGGGCGCTCCGCCGGTTGAAGTCCGGGGACTTGTCAAACGCTACGGCGAACTGGAAGCGGTTGCCGGCGTGGACCTCACCGTCCACGCCGGCGACGTGTATGGGTACCTCGGTCCGAACGGCGCCGGTAAGACCACGTGCCTGCGGATGATGCTGGGGTTGATCCGCCCGACGGCGGGGACGGTGCGGCTCTGGGGTCGCGATCCGCTCCAGACGGTCCAAGCGCTCGACGGCGTCGCCGGGTTCGTCGAGGCACCGACCTTCTATCCGTACCTGAGCGGCCGGCGCAACCTGGAGCTGCTGGCCGCGTTCGACGGCGGTGACGCCGGCGACCGGATCGAGATGGCGCTCGAGACCGTCGAGCTCACCGACCGGGCCCGCGACAAGATCGGCGGCTACTCGCACGGCATGCGCCAGCGGATCGGGATCGCCGCGGCGCTGCTCCGGGACCCCAAGTTGCTGCTGCTCGACGAGCCGGCGACCGGGCTCGACCCAGCCGGGATGCGCGACATGCGGCTGCTGATCCGCCGGCTGGCCGACCAGGGGATGACCGTCCTGCTGTCGAGCCACCTGCTCGCGGAGGTCGAGGAGCTCTGCAACCGCGTGGCGATCGTCCGCAAGGGGAAGATCGTCTACGAGGGCGCGATCGCCGATCTGAAGCGCGGCGCCGGTGCGACGTACCGCCTGTCGAGCACCGACGACGAGCGCGCGCTGGCGGTCTGCCGGGCCCAGCCGGGCATCACGGACGTCCGTGTGGTGCACGGGCGGATCTCGTTCGCGGCCGACGAGTCGGCGGTCGCCGACCTGTCGCAGGCGCTGATCGAGGCTGGGGCGTTGATCAAGTCGCTCGCGCCGCAGTCGGTCACGCTCGAGGACTTGTTCTTCTCGCTGACCGAGGGCGACGGCGTGGGCGACGGGTTCGGCGCGGCGGATCGGCCCGCGGCGACCGCGGAGGCGTCGCGATGAGCTCGGGCGTCGGCACCGCGGACTCGCCGGGCCTGCGTTCGGGCGCGCGTTCTCCCGGACGCTCGCGATCGCGACCGGGCGTGGCGGTCGTGTACCGGTGGGAGCTGTTCAAGCTCCGCTACCAGAAGCGGACCTACCTGGGGCTCGGGGCGGCGGCGATTGTCCCGATCCTGTTCGTCGTGGCGATCCACTTCCGCCACCACCGCGACAACGGCAACAACTTCGCGTTCCAGTCGTACCTGACCAAGAGCGGGCTGGTCGTGCCGCTGGTGCTCCTGCTATTCGGCGCGGTGTGGCTGTTCCCGCTGATCACGGCGCTCGTCGCGGGCGACATCTTCGCCTCCGAGGACCACAACGGCACGCTCAAGACCGTGCTTACGCGCTCGCTCGAGCGGTGGCAGATCTTCACCGGCAAGGCGCTCGCCGCCGCCACGTACGCGGTGGTCGCGATCTTCATCAGCGGGACGGTGGGGGTGGTCGCGGGCAGCATCCAGTCGGGCTTCAACTCGGTGCAGACGCTGTCGGGGTCGATCGTGTCCGCCCCCAAGGGACTCGAGCTCGTGTATCTCAGCCTGCTCGTCTACCTGATCCCGATCGCGACCGTGGTGTGCATCGGGCTGCTGCTCTCGACGATCACGCGCAACAGCGCTGCCGCCGTGGTCGGGACGCTGATGGTGTCGCTGCTGTTCCAGCTGATCGGCGTCCTGCCGGGACTGGGCGCGCTCGGACCCTACCTCCTCAGCACCCAGTTCAACGCCTGGCAGGGACTGCTGCGCCAGCCGATCGATTGGTCGCCGATCGTGCGCGCGGCCTGGGTGTGCGCGCTGTACGGCGTGCCGGCGCTCGCCACCGCATTCCTGGTGTTCCTGCGCCGCGACGTCGCCGGTGGCTGACACGGCCTCGACGGGCGGCGTGGGCCTCGGGGGCCGGGTGCTCGTCGTCGACGACGATCCGCCGCTGCGGCGGATGCTGGCGCGGACGCTCGCGGCCGAGGGGTACGACGTGACCGTCGCCGGCGACGGCGGCGGCGCGCTCGCGGAGGCCGAACGCGCGGTCCCAGATGTGATCGTGCTTGACGTCGCGATGCCCGTGCTCGACGGGCTGGCGGTGTGCCGGCGCCTTCGCAGCAAGGGCCTTTCGACTCCGATCCTGATGCTGACCGCGCGCGACGCCGTGCCCGACCGCGTCGCCGGGCTCGAGGCCGGCGCCGACGATTACCTGGTCAAGCCGTTTGCGATCCAGGAGCTGATCGCTCGGCTGCGCGCGCTGACCCGGCGGGGCAGCGACGCTCACGCCGGGGGGCTGCGGTCCTACGGGGATCTCACGCTCGAGGTCGAGGCGCGCCGGGCCGTACGCGGCGGCCGACCGATCGAGCTGACGGGGAGAGAGGCGGACCTGCTCGAGTTGCTCGTGCGCGAGAGCGGGCGCGTGATCACCCGCGAGCGCGCGCTCGAGGAGATCTGGGACGACGGGGCCGAGCCGAACGTAGTCGACCGCTACGTGACTCGCCTGCGCCGGAAGCTCGGGGAGCCGCAGCTGATAAAGACCGTGAGGGGAAGCGGGTTCACGCTGCGAGCGTGATCACCGGCCCCGGCCGGCGGTCGCGCCTAGGCGACCTCGGCGACCAGCAGCGCGTGAGTCTGCTCTTCGGTAGCGGGCGGTCCGATCAGGTCTCCCTGGGCGGCGTCGCAACCCAGCTCGCGCACCGTCTCGAGCTGGGCCTCGGTCTCGACGCCGTCGGCGACCACGTCGAGCCCGAGCGCGTGGCCGAGCTCGACCAGCGCGCCCGCGATCGACGCGTCCTCGTCGGACTCGCCGAGTGCGCGAGTGAAGCTGCGGTGGATCTTGAGCGAGTCGATCGGCAGCTGCCTGAGCCGGGAGAAAGGCGCCGCGCCCGACCCGAAGTCGCTGAGCGCGAGCCTCACCCCGGTCTCCTCGAGCGTGCGAAGCGTCTCGGTGACCGCCTCGGGGTCCTCGCCGACGGCGCCCTCGGGGATCTCCAGGCAGACCGCGCTGGGGTCGATCCCGCTGGCGCGGATCGCGTCGCTGAGGACCGAGTCGAGGCCATCGTCGCGGAGCTGCCGTGCGGACACCCCAAGCGACAGCCGCATGTCCGGCTTGGCGGCGCGCCAGTGAGCGAGCTGGTGGAGCGCATGCTCGATCGCAAATCGCGAGATCGCGGTCGCGCTGCCGGTGGCATCGGCGACCGGCATGAACTCCTCGGGGCCGAGCAGGCCGCGGCGGGGATGCTCCCAGTGGACCTGGGCGTCGACCCAGAGCACGTCGGTGAACTCGTTCAGCGCGATCCGCGGCTGGTACTGGAGGCGAAGCTGGTCGCGGTCGACGGCCTGGCGCAGTTCGGCCTCGAGCTCGATCCGGGCGATCGCGCGCCGGCGCGATTCCTCGTCGAACAGCTCGAAGCGGGAACGGCCGCGTTCCTTGGCCCGGTACATCGCGGCATCCGCCTCGCGGATCACGGTCTCGGGCGGGACCGAAGGATCGGCCACCATCGCGATCCCGACGCTGACGGTGATGGTCAACTCGACGCCGTCGATGTCGACCGGCCGGCTTGCGGCCTGGCAGATCCGGTCGGCGATCAGCACGACCTCGCGCTCGGAGGTGAGGTCCTCGAACAGAAACGTGAACTCGTCGCCGCCGAAGCGGGCCACGGTGTCCATCGGGCGCAGCATCGCGCTCAGGCGTCCTCCCAATGTGATCAGCAGGCGGTCGCCGACGGCGTGCCCGCGGGAGTCGTTGATCTCCTTGAAGTTGTCGAAGTCGAGGAACATGACGGCCGTCTGGGTGCCCGAGCGACGGGCGCGCTCGAGCGCGACCCCGAGCCGGTCGAGAAACAGAGCACGGTTGGGGAGGCCGGTCAGCTGGTCATGGAGCGCCTGGTGGGCGAGGTCGGACTCCGAGCGCTTGCGCTCGATCGCGTGCGTGAGCGCGCGGCGGAGCAAGGTCGCGTCCAGCTCGGACTTGACCAGGCAGTCCTGGGCGCCGGCCTTGAGCGCCTCGAGCGCGAGCGCCTCGTCGTCGCCCGCCAACAGCAGCACGATCGGTGCGGCCGGAGCGGACAGCCGCACGTACTCGAGCAGGTCGAGCGCGGCGTCGTTCCCGCCGGGCGGGACGTCAAGCAGCACGCAGCACGACGGATGGTCGACGAGTGCCTGCGCGGCCGCGGCGTCCCACTCGGCGTGGGCCAGCAGCTGCACGCGACTCCAGTTCGCGCGCAGCAGTTCGTCGATCAGCCGCGCGGTATCGAAATCGGTGGACAGCAACAGGACCCGCACCGGGCCTGCGTGGACCGAATCCACCAGCGATGAACCCCCTTTTCGAGCAACAGCTCTACATCCGTGATCAAACTTGCTCACCTTAAGAATGCGTCCTTACCCCCAAAACTTGTGGATCAGCCTAAAAATCGCTCGAGAACCTAGATGAAGCTCGGGCGGCCACAAACGCTGCGGTTCCGGCTCGTTCTTGCCGCAGCCGGATCGATCCTCGTCGCGCTCGTGCTGTTCGGCGTCGCCACGGTCCTGGTCGTCGGGCATGAATTGCGCGGCTCGCTCGACAGCGCCCTACGCCAGCGGGCGGCCGAGGTGGCCGAACTCGCGGTCTCGGCGCCGGCGGTGCTCAACGACCCCGGCGCGCTCGAGAGTCCGGTGTCGGGGCGGGCGATCGCAGTGGAGGTGATCGACGCGCGCGGCCGGATCCTCGCCCGCTCGCTCACGCTTGGTGCCGCGTTGTTGCCCGAGGACAGCCTTGCGCGCGCCGCTCGTGTCTCGGGGGCCACCGGCTTCGAGAACATCTCGCTGGGCGGTCAACCGTACCGGCTGTTCGCGGCGCCGATCGCGCTCAGCGGCCCCGCCGGCGGCGGCGCCGTGCTCGTCGCCTCGGACACGTCGGACATCTCGCAGACGACCTCCCATATCGGCTTGCTCGTGGTCCTGATCGGCGTCGGCGCGGCGCTGCTGGCGGCGCTGCTCGCCGCTGCGCTCACCCGGCGGGGACTACGCCCGCTGCGGCGGCTCGCGGCCGGCGCCGGCGAGATCGAGCGGACGGCTGATCCGTCGCAGCGGCTGCCTTCGCGAGGAGCGGCGGATGAGATCGGCCAGCTGACCGGCGTGCTCAATCACATGCTGGCCTCGCTGGAGGCCGCCCGCGCCGGCGAGCGCCGGTTCCTGGCCGACGCCTCCCACGAGCTGAGGACGCCGGTGACCACGCTGCTCGGCAACGTCGAGTTCGCGGTCCGTCATGGCGCCGACCCCGAGGTGCTCGAGGAGTTGCAGCGCGACGCGCGCCGGCTGGCGCGACTGGTCGACGATCTGCTGGTGCTCGAGCGGGGCGACGCCGGAGTGTCTTCGGCTGCTGAGGTTGACCTCGGTGAGGTCGTGCGTGGGGTCGCGGGCGCTCACGCTTCGTCGGCGGACGGGGAGGGCGGTGGCCGGGTCGGGTTGGCCGGAGTCGATCATGCGCTCGTGCGCGGCGATCAAAATGCGCTGGCCCGCGCGCTCGAGAACCTGGTCGAGAATGCTCTCGTCCATGGGCCGGCCGGTGGGCGGGTCACGATCTCGCTCTCGCGGGTCAACGGTTTGGCGCTGCTCACCGTGCGCGATGAAGGGCCGGGACCGGATCCGGCGGACCGCGACCGGCTGTTCGAGCGCTTCTGGCGTGGTGCCGGCGCGTCCGGTCGCCCGGGGTCGGGGCTCGGGCTGTCGATCGTCTCGGCGATCGTCGACCGGCACGGCGGGAGGATCGTGGTCGATGGATCGGCGTTCACGCTGGAACTGCCGGCGGTCGAGGAGGCATGACCTGCGCCAACGATTCTCATATTGGTCTTACTGAGCGCTGATTGTCTGTGTCGTCATGATTGGACGTGAACATCGGATGAGCACCAGCAAAAAGTCGTCTGCCGCACTCGCTCGCGACGCCGCCATCGCGCGCGTGGGCCGCACGCGCCGCTGGGTGATCGCCGGCACGGCGGCGCTCACCGCCGGCTTGGCAGCACTCGTCTCGGCGGTGGCGCCCGGGAGGTCGCTGGCGTCGAAGACGTCGTCTCACACCGAGACCGCGACCGGTGCGGGAACGGCCCCGTCCGGGGCGAACGCCTCGTCCTCCGCGGTGCCGCAACTGCCGCCGGTCGCGAATCCGAGTTCGCTTGGCCTGCAGGGACCGGATCAGCCGCCCCAATCGGTGCCGAACCCGCCCAACACCCAGACCCAGACCCAGACCCAGACCCAGACCCAGACGCAGACGCAGTCGGCGCCCGGGCCGGCGCAGAGTTCTGCGCCGGCGCCCGCACCTCCGTCCTCGTCCGGGAGCTCCGGAGGCGGCGGAGTCGTGTCGGGGGGCTCGTGAGCTTGCGCCATGCGCCACGCCGAGGAACGCGCGACGCTGGAGGCGTTCGGAACCACCGCCCTTGTCGCGGTCACTGACGCCGGCTCGCTCGCCGCGGCCCGGGCCGTCGTCGAGCGCGTCGTCGCCGAGTTCGACCAAGCGTGCTCGCGGTTCCGCGACGACTCCGAGTTGTCGCTGGTGAACGCGGCGGCGGGCGCCGCCGTGCGGGTCGGGCCGGTGCTGCTCGAGGCCGTGACCGTCGCGCTCCGTGCGGCTCGGCTGACCGGTGGCGACGTCGACCCGACCATCGGACAGGCGCTGATCTCGCTCGGATACGACCGTGACTTCGCGGCGCTTTCGCTTGGTGAGGACGGGGCGGTGGTGTCGCCCGGGGCGCGTCCGTTGGCATCGGTTCCGGGGTGGCGAACCGTGATCGTCGATCCCGAGCTGGGCACGATCCGCGTCGCCGGCGGAGTCAGCCTCGACCTTGGCGCCACCGCAAAGGCGCTGGCCGCGGACCGGGCGGCGACGGAGGCGAGCGCCGCCGCCGGCTGCGGCGTGCTCGTGTCATTCGCCGGTGACCTGGCGATCGCCGGGCCCGCGCCGGCCGAGGGATGGCGGATCCGCGTCACCGACGACCATCGCTCGGGCTTCGACGCGCCCGGACAGTGGATCTCGCTCAGCTCCGGCGGGCTCGCGACCTCGAGCACCATGGTCCGTCAGTGGCGGACGGATACCGGGACCGCGCACCACCTGATCGATCCGCTCACCGGGCGGTCCGCTGACAGTGTTTGGCGCACGGTCAGCGTGTCCGCGAGTTCGTGTGTGGACGCGAACATCGCGAGCACCGCGTCGATTGTCCGTGGCGAGAAGGCCGCGGCGTGGCTCGAGGCGCTCGCGCTGCCGAGCCGGCTCGTGCGCACGAACGGCACCGTGCTCCACGTCGGGGGCTGGCCCTCGGAGGGCGACGACCTGCCGCTCGAGCGATCGGCGTTTGCGCCCCTGAGCCTCGTCCCCGAGGCGCCGGCGTCGTGAGCCTCTCGGTTGGCACGACGCTCTCACCGAGCGCCTACTGGTATCTCGCGCGCGGCACGGGCGCGGTTGCGCTCGTGCTGCTGACCGCAAGCGTGGTCATCGGGATCGTCGGCACGGTGCGGGTCGTGACCGCGCGATGGCCGCGGTTCGCGATCGACGCAGTCCACCGCGACGTCTCGTTGCTCGTGATCGTCGTACTCGTGATCCACATCGTGACCAGCGTTCTCGACGGGTTCGCGCCGATCACGCTGCTGGACGGCGTGATCCCGTTTATCTCGCCGTATCGCCCCCTGTGGCTGGGTCTCGGGACGCTGGCGTTCGATCTGCTCGTCGCGATCGCCGTCACGAGCCTCGTGCGCCGGCGGCTCGGCTACCGCGCCTGGCGGACCGTGCACTGGCTTGCATACGCCAGCTGGCCGGTCGCGGTGCTGCACGGCCTCGGCACCGGCAGCGACGTCAAGCAGTGGTGGATGTTGGCGCTCACCGTGATTTGCATCGTCGCCGTGCTGGGTGCGGTGTGGACGCGGATTGCCCATGTTTCCTCCGACCACGCCGGCCTGCGCGCGCCGGCGACGGCGCTCACGGTGATCACTCCCATCGGGTTGATGATCTTCACGGTCGCCGGGCCCCTCCAGAGCGGCTGGGCGCGGCGCGCCGGCACGCCGGCGTCGTTGCTCGGTGCGCATTCGTCGTCTTCGTCTTCGTCTTCGTCGGCCGGCTCGGCGGGGATCGTGGGGGGTTCCGCGGGCGGCGGCGGATCCCGTCCGGCTGCTTTGAACGGACCGTTCGTCTCGACGGTCGCCGGCAGCGTCCACGAAACGTCGGTGACGGGCGGGGCGGTGGTCGACCTGCTGCTGAGCGTTCGCGGCCAGGTCCGTGGGGTGCTGCGGGTGCGGATCGGCGGGACGCCGATCGGTGGCGGCCTGTCGATGACCGGGAGCCAGGTCGACTTGGCGCTCGCGGGCGTGCCGACCCCGCTCGAGGGATCGATCGGCTCGCTCCGCGGGAGCGAGTTCAACGCCCGGCTGACCGATAGCCAGGGATCGACCGTCGACGTCCACGCTGCGCTCCAGATTGACGTCCAGAGCGACTCGGTGACCGGGACGCTGTCCGGCACGCCGGGGCACGGCTGATGTTGGGCACCGGCAACGGTCACCACGGGCTTCCGCGGCTGCTCGCCGGCTTGGAGCCCGGCGGCGGCCCGATGGCGCTCGCCGCGCACGCGCGCGTCCACGGCTCACTCCCGGAGGTGGCCCCGCACCAGCTGATCGAGGAGGTGGAGCGGAGCGGCCTGCGTGGCCGCGGCGGCGCGGATTTCCCGACCGCGCGCAAGCTCCGGGCGGTGGCCGAGCGCCGGCGTGTCAGCGCGGTGATCGTCAATGGGTCAGAGACCGAGCCGGCGAGCGCGAAGGACCGGCTGCTGCTTGCGCGGCTCCCGCACCTCGTGCTCGACGGCGCGCTGCTTGCGGCCGGCGCCGTCGGCGCGCGACGGGTGATCGTCAAGGTCGGCTCGACTGCGGTGGACGCGATCAGCGCGCTCGAGGGCGCCGTTTCGGTCCGCGACCGGGACCCGGTGTCGTTCGAGGTGGTTGCGGGGCCCGAGGGGTACGTCGGCGGCGAGGAGAGCGCCGTCGTCCACTACCTGAACGGCGGCGCCGAGCTGCCCACGCTCGTTCCGCCGCGGCCCTACGAGCGCGGCTATAAAGGGCGCCCGACGCTGATCCAGAACCCCGAGACGCTGGCGCAACTCGCGCTCGTGGCCCGCTTCGGTTCGCGCTGGTACCGCGAGCTCGGCACGGTCGCCGATCCGGGGTCGGCGCTGGTCACGATCACAGGCGCGGTCAGGGCGCCCGGCGTCTACGAGCTCGCGTTCGGGACCACGATGAGCGACTTGCTGGCGGCGGCGGGCGGCCCGTCCGAGCCGCTTCAGGCGCTGCTCGTCGGCGGCTACTTCGGGACGTGGATGGAGGCGTCGGAGGCGACGTCGCTGCGGCTCGCGCGCGAAGACCTGCGGTCGGTCGGCTGCTCGCTCGGATCGGGCGTCCTGATCGCCCTCGGTGAGAGTTCGTGTGGTCTGCACGAGAGCGCGCGCGTGATCTCGTACCTGGCGGCCCAGTCCGCCGGCCAATGTGGTCCGTGCGTGTACGGGCTGCGGGCGATCGCCGACTCCGTTGGCGCGCTCGCCGGCGGGGTCGCCCACCCGCGCGAGCGCGAGCGCGTGCTGCGCTGGACGAGGGAGGTCCGCGGGCGGGGCGCCTGCCATCACCCCGACGGCGCCGTGCGGTTCGTCGAGAGCGCGCTCAGGGTGTTCGCGGATGACATCGACTGGCACGCCGGTGGTGTTTGCGATGCGAGGCCCGCGGGGCTGCCGCTCGGGGGGGCGACCGTCGCCGGAGGCCGGCTCCGATGAGCGCGGTTGCGAGGCGGGATCGGATGAGCGGGCGGTTGCCGGGAGGGATCGGATGAGAGGGCGGTTGCCGGGAGGGATCGGATGAGCGCGCGGTTGCGGGTCAATCCGATCGCATGCGACGCGCACGGCCTATGCGCCGAGCTTCTGCCCGAGCTGATCCGCCTCGACGACTGGGGCTATCCGATCCTCGACGAGTCCCAGGTGCCGCCCGGCCTCGTCGGGCTCGCCCGGCGCGCGGTCGACGCGTGCCCGACGCTCGCGCTGCTACTCGACCAGGACTAACTTCTCGATGCTATTGAGGAAACCCGCGATATACGCGGGAAATGTCAGTCGCGTGAGGGTTTGGTTGCCCAACGTGGATCGGTGCCGGTCGGCGCGAGGTCGAGCTGCCACCAGCCGACGTCCCACCAGTTGTCGAACTTGAAGCCGATCCCCCGGTACACGCCGACGAGCTCAAAGCCGCACGCCTCGTGCAGCCCGACGCTCGCGTCGTTCGGGAGCGCGATGACCGCGAGCGCGACGCGGTAGCCGCGCTCGGCGAGTCGTTCGAACAGCGCCGCGTACAGGGCCTTGCCGGCGCCGCGGCGATGGTGTCGCGGGTCGACGTAGACGGTCACCTCGGCCGTCCACCGGTACGCGGCGCGCTCGCGGTGCGGGCAAGCGTAGGCGTAGCCGAGGAACTCGCCGCCGTCCTCGGCCACCAGCCAGGGGTGGGTGCTCGTTAGCCGCTCGATCCGCGTCGCCATCTCATCCGCGGTTGGCGGCACGTCCTCGAACGAGACCACGGTGTCGGTGACGAACGGCGCGTAGATCGCCGCGATCGCCTCGGCGTCGCCGGCGTTCGCGGCGCGGATGCGCATCCGGCTCAGGCCGGCGCGCCCTGCTGCCAGACGCCGATCTCGTTGCCGGCGGGATCGCGGAACGTCGCCACGGTCAGGTTGCCCTCGGGGTATGGGGCGGTGGCGATCTCGGCGCCGTTGGCGAGCGCGTGGTCGAGCGTTTGCGGCACGTTGTCGACGTAGACGTACGGCCTCACGCCTGCGGCGCCGGCGACGGGAAGGTCGGACATGAAGTGGCCGATCACGTGGCCGCTGCCGTCGGCGAAGCTCGGACTCTCGCGATCGTTGTCAACCGTCCAGCCGAACACCTCCGCGTAGAAGGTTGCCGCGCGTTGCGGGTCCGGGGCGGGGATCCGCAGATACGAAACGCCGCCGGGCCTGAATACCGTGGACTCCGCCATCCGCCCGATTATCTCAACGGTCTCCGCCCGGGAGCGGGAATGTAGTCTCGGCCGGGACAGGCACCGGCGTACCAGGAGGAACAGCAACTTGAACCTGACCGATGAGCAGCACGCGTTCGTCGAGGCGATCCGCGACTTCGCCAAGCGCGAGTGCGGGACCCGCGAGCAGCGCGACGCGCTCACCGACAACGGGCGCGAGCCCCACAACGCCCAGATCTACGCGAAGATCGCCGATCTGGGGTGGCTGGGCGCTGCGATCCCCGAGGAGTACGGCGGTACCGGCGGAGGCTCGGTCGACTTGTGCCTGCTGTGCGAGGAGTTCTCGCGCGGCCAGATCCCGATGGGCTTCTTCCCGGTGACGATGATGTCGGCGCGTCCGGTCGAGCTGTTCGGGACCGACGCGCTGAAGGAGGAGATCCTCCCCAACATCGTCGCGGGGACGGTATACGCGATCGCGATGTCCGAGCCCGAGGCCGGCTCGGACGTCGGCAACCTGTCGTGCCGAGCCGAGCGCTCGAACGGCGGCTACGTGATCAACGGCCAGAAGACCTGGATCACAGGCGCCCACGCCGCCGACCACATCCTGCTCGTGTGCCGCACCTCGCGGACCGACGACAAGCATTTCGGCTTGACCATGATCTCGGTGCCACGAGACGCTGACGGTCTCGAGATCCGGGGGATCGACACGATGGGCGGCCGCGAGGTCAACGACATGTTCTTCACCGACTGCCACGTGCCCGAGAAGCGGGTCATCGGCCGCCCCGACCAGGCCTGGATGCAGCTAATGGCCGGGCTCAACAACGAGCGGCTGATCATCGCGGCGCAGGCGCTCGGGATGGCGGAGCGCGCGTTCGAGGAAACGCTCGCCTACGTCAAGGAGCGAAAGCAGTTCGGCAAGACGATCGGCAGCTTCCAGACGATCGCCCACCGACTCGCGGACCTCGCCACCGAGATCGAGTGCACCCGGCACCTCGTCTACGGGGTGGCGGAGGCCGTCCAGGCGAACCCGGGGAAGATGCTCCCGCGCGAGGCGTCGATGGCCAAGCTAAAGGCCACCGAGACGGCGAAGCGGACCGCGCTCGAGGGGATGCAGATGATGGGCGGGTACGGCTACGCCACCGAGTACGACATGGAAGGGCATGTCCGCCACACGATCGTGACCACGATCTACGGCGGCACCAGCGAGATCCAGCGCGAGATCATCTCCCGGTCGCTCGGGCTCTAACAGCCCGAGCTAGAGGAGCTTCGCGAGACGGACCTCGGCTGCGTGGTCGGGCTCGAGTAGCGCCTCGAGCGCCGAGTCATACGAGGGGAACGACAGGACGCCCCCGTCGTGCAGCACCATGAGGAACCGGTCCATGCGTCGCAGGAAGGCGCGGTCGTGCGACACCGCCACGACGGTCCCCTCGAAGCCGTCGAGCGCCTTCTCGAGCGCCTCCGATGAGTCGGTATCGAGGTTGTCGGTCGGCTCGTCGAGCAGCAGGAGGTTGTGGCCCTCGAGCTCGAGGATGAGGACCTCGAGTCGCGCCTTCTCCCCACCGCTGAGCACGTCGTATCGCCGCCGCGCGGCGTCGGCGAGCCCGTAGCGCGCGAGCGCACCCATCGCGGCCTGCATCTCGCCGCGTCGCGCCATCACGATGTCGAGGACGACGCGACCGGAGAAGTCCGCCCGCGACTGCAGCTGGGTGAACAGCCCGGGCGAGACGCGCGGGCCCGTTCGAAGCTCTCCGCTGTCGGCGGTCCGCCCGCCGGCGAGCACGTGCAGAAGTGCGCTCTTGCCCGATCCGTTGGGGCCGACGACACCGATGCGCTCACCGAAGTGAATCTCCTCCGAGAACGGCACCACGAGTCCGGCTATCCCGACCGAGCGCAGGTCGAGGACGATGCGCGCCGAGTCGGCGCCGCGGATGCGCACCGCGATCGCCTGGTCGGCGACCGGCGCCGGTGGCGGACCGCCGGCTCGGAACCGGCGCCACCGCGTCTCCATCGCGTCGGCTCGTTTGGCCCAATCGGGCGCGTAGCGGGCGCGCTCCTTGAACGTCTTCATCAGGCGGAACAGCCGGCGTTCCTCTTCGTTCCAGCGCTTCACCGCGTCCCCGAGCCGGCGTTGGCGATCCTCGCGTGCCTGGGCGTAGGTGG
This sequence comes from uncultured Solirubrobacterales bacterium, assembly GCA_963701945.1. Taxonomy (GTDB): domain Bacteria; phylum Actinomycetota; class Thermoleophilia; order Solirubrobacterales; family Solirubrobacteraceae; genus Palsa-465. The sequence continues at coordinate 511,862 of CAVPBV010000017.1, forward strand.
CGTATGAGCCGCCGTGCACCCAGGCCCCGTTGCCCTCCAGGGTCACGATGGCCCCGACCGCACCCGCCAGAACCTCACGGTCGTGGGAGATCATCACGATCGTCTTCTTCGACGCCCGCACGCGACGCTCGAGCGCCAGCTTGGCCGGCACGTCTAGGAAGTTGTCAGGCTCGTCGAGCAGCAGCACCTCGGCGTCCGAGGCGAACAGGACGTCGAGCACGAGTTGCTTACGCTCACCGCCCGACAGCGTCCGCGCCGGCCGATCGGCGACCTCGGCAAACGAGGTGTGGATGATGCGCCGGCAGGACGCGTCCCACTGGCCCTCGAGCTCGTAGCCGCCGAGCGTGGACCAGTCCGCGATCGCCTCGCCGAGCTTCATCCCGGCCGCCGTATCCCCGGCCTCGAGTTGGGCCTCCAGTGTGAGCATGCTCTCGCCGGCATGGCGGACGGCTCGTGGCGCCATCGACAGCAGCAGCGCCCGGACGGTTTGCTCGCCGTCGCTCACGCCCACGTCCTGTGGCATGTACCCCAGCAGGCCGCCGACCGCGTACTCGCCCTCGTCGGGGGCCAACTCGCCGGCGAGGATCTTCAGCAGCGTGCTCTTGCCGACCCCGTTCGTCCCGACGAGCCCCACATGCTGTCCCGGCGAAACCCGGAACGAGACGTCCGAGAACAGGAGGTCACCGCCTGGATGGGCGTACGCCAAGTTGGAGACCCCCACATGCGCCATCGCCCCATGTTCGCACCGCGTCAGCCGGAGCGGCCGGTTAGCGGCTTGGTCCCGCGCCCTCGCGTGTGTGCGCCAGGATCGCGTCGGTGACGACTTCCCAGTCGGCCGGGTCGACACAGTGCCCGGCGCCATCGAGCGCCAGCAGCCGCGCGCCGGGGATCTCGGCGGCCAGCGCCTCGCCGTGAGCGAGCGGGAACATGGGGTCGGCGGTGCCGTGGATGATGAGCGTCGGCGCGGTGATCGAACGGAGGGGCCCGCGCTCCGCCGACTGGTCGTCGTCATCGAGGAGGCCGTGGTTCGGTGCCGCGGCCGGATCATTGTGCAATCGTGAGGGGTGTGGGATGACCAACGGCGAGCGGAGTAGCGGATGAGCGCAGGCGAGATTGGCCAGGTGGAGCACGGATCGGGCGAGAGGACCGACGGATTGGCGCGCCGGAGCACGGTGACGGTGATCGACAACCGTACGGGAGAGCGGTTCGACCTGCCGATCGAGGACGGGGCGGTTCGCAGTTCGGAGTTCGGGCGGGCGGCGGGTGGGCTCCTGCTTTACGACCCGGGGCTTTCGAGCACGGCCGTTTGCCGCAGCGCGATCACGTACATCGATGGGGAGGGCGGGATCCTGCAGCACCGTGGTTATCGGATCGAGGCGCTGTGCGAGCGCTCGAACTTCCTGGAGTTGGCGTATCTGTTGATCAACGGGGAATTGCCGACGGTGGGGCAGTACGAGTCGTGGTTGCACGAGATCGGTACTCGGAACTTCGTTCACGAGAACGTCAAGGGGTTCATCGAGGGATTCCGGTATGACGCCCGTCCGATCGCGATGGTGGCTGCGTCGGTCGGTGCGCTTTCGAGCTTCTATACCGACGCTGACGAGGTGTACGACGAGGCGGCGCGGGAGCGGCAGGTGGTTCGCCTGCTGGCGAAGTTGCCGACCCTTGCGGCCTTCGCCTACCGCCACCTGCGGGGGCTGCCGTACGTTCACCCCGAGGATCACCTCAGCTACACGGGGAACCTGCTGTCGATGATGTTCCGGATGAGCGAGCTTCGCTATACCCCGGACCCGGTCATGGAGCGCGCGCTGGACGTGTTGCTGATGGTGCATGCCGACCACGAGCAGAACGCGTCGACGACGGCAGTCCGCGCGGTCGGGTCCACGCACGTGAATCCATACGCCGCCGTAGCCGCGGGCGTCAGCGCGCTGTCGGGGCCGATGCGGGGCGGGGCCGCACAGGATGTGCTGGGGATGCTCAGGAGGATCGGATCGCCAGGCCAAGTCCCCGAGTTCCTCGCGCGCGTCAAGTCGGCGAACGAACGGCTGCTGGGGTTCGGCCATTGGGTCTACAACACCTACGACCCGAGGGCGCGTGTGCTGCGCCAGCAGCTCGAGACGCTCTATGAGCATCGCCGGCCCGACCCGTTGTTCGCGATCGCTGACGAGCTCGAGCGGCGAGTGCTCGAGGATGGGTACTTCACTTCCCGCCGGCTGTACCCGAACCTCGACCTGTACTCCGGGCTCACCTACGAGGCGATCGGGATCGCGCCGCCGATGTTCCCGGTGATGTTCGCGCTCGCGCGTAGTGCTGGGTGGATCGCGCAGTGGGTCGAGATGGTCAAGGACCCCGAGCAGACGACGTTCAGGCCGCTCCAGATCTATACGGGTGCGCTCGACCGCGAGTACGTGGACGTCGGCGAGCGGGGCTGAGCGCGGGCGGCGCCCGCGGACCAATGGGTCGTGGGCAGATCCTCGCCAGAGGGGTGGGACGGTTCCGGCTCGGCGGCGCTGGGCTTGCCGTCACGTTCCCGGCGCTGGCCATGGGTCGCGTTGGCGGTGATCGTGATCGTCGTCGCCGCGGTCGTGGTCCGCCTGATCACGCTGACGCCCCCGAACCTCATTGTGCGCGTCGCGTTCCCGATGACCGCGCGGCTGCCCGGCGCCGGTCCCGAGCCCGCATGGCCAGCCGGCGGCCAGGCCGCGCTCGTAGTCCAGGGAATCGGCTCGCTTGGATCCGTCGGTGGTGACGAGCCGAGGCCGACCGCCAGCCTCGCCAAGGTGATGACCGCCTACCTGACGCTGAGGCGGTATCCGCTGAACGGGACCGGCGGGGGCTTCGTCCTGACCGTGACCCCGGCCGAGGCCCGGTCTGAGGTGCGGGACGCCGAGCAGGACCAGTCCGTCGTCGCAGTGCGGGCGGGGGAGCGTCTTGACGAGCGGCAACTGCTCGAAGCGCTGCTGGTCCCATCAGGAGACAACATCGCCCGAATGCTCGCCGCATACGAGGCCGGCAGCGTCTCGCGGTTCGTGGCGGAGATGAACCGCACGGCACGGGCGTTGGGTATGGACAAGACGACGTACACCGACCCGAGCGGCTACCAGCCCACGACGGTGTCAGATGCCGGTGACCAGCTCCGTGTATTCGAGCGGGCATTGCGGTTCGCCGTGTTCCGCCAGATCGTCTCGTTGGCCAGTGTTTCCCTCCCCGTCGCCGGGACAGTCAAGAACTACGACCCGCTGATCTCCGCCGGCTTCTACGGTAAGACGGGCTCGGACTCCGAGGCGGAGGGCTGTCTTGCGTTCTTTAAGGACGTGACGGTCGCCGGGCGCCGGTTGACCGTGGTCGGCGTCGTGCTCGACCAAGGTGAGGGTTCCGCGACATCGCTCATCCTTGCGGCGGCCGGAGCGGCGGCGCGGCAGCTCGTCACGTCCGTGGCGCCGGCGATCCGGGCCCGTACGGTCCTCCCGGCCCGAACCGCCGTCATCATCGCCACCTCCGCGGACGGGCACCGGGTTCGCGCCGTAACGGCTGGCCCCCTCAGGGTGATCGGCTGGGGAGGCATCCCGGAGCACCTCACAATTCACGCGCGTTCGGTTGCAACCGACCATCTCAGCGCTGGCGAGCTCCTCGGGCAGGCCGCCCTGAGCGGGAGCCTGCTCACGACCGGCGCCGGCCTCACCCGAACCGCGGTGCGCGCGCCCGCGGCGCTCGCCGCGCCTGGGATCTCCTGGCGGCTCGCGCATCTGCTCTGAATGAATTTACGTTTCTCAGAGCTGCCCGTGAGTCGAGCGATCCGCGGTTAGCGGCGTTTCCCGCCGGGCTGCACCGTGTCGTTCGGGTGGCCCGGCAGCCGGTTTCGCGAATAGAACGGCGGCGGGCTTGGTGTGGCGTCGCTCTGCGAGTAGCTGACCTGGAATGAGGTGCCGGAGCGCAGCAGTGGGGATGGGCTCGATTTGGTCGCGGTCCCGAACCCGATGAACACTCGGCCGCCCGAGGAGAGCGCGATCTTGGTGGTGTCCCACGCCGAGCTTGCGATTGGTCCTTCGAAGCCCTCGGTGGTGCGCGCTCGGGCGGCGGTGAAGAGCATCGAGCCGAAGTTGGTTAGCGGGAGCGGCTCGCAGAAGTTGGTAGTGGTGCATGCGGAGGGCGCTTCGGCGATCCAATCGGCCGAGCTGGTGTCGACCGACTTGGCCGTGATCTGCTTCGAGAATGATTCGTGCTCTGTTTGGTCCGTGAGTCGGAGGGTGACGCGGTGTCCCAAGACGACCACGCTCGCGCTCATGCGGTCGCCGGGCTTGACGGTCATCCGGATGCTGTTCATCGGCGAGGGGACGAGCTCGTACCACGCCGAGGATGTGATGGTCCCTGAAGCGCTGCAGTCGAGCTCGGTGCCGATCTGCTCGAGGGCATCCGAGCTTGAGCTGTAGCCCCCGAGGCCGACCCAGAACGCGGAGTAGGTCGCGTCGCCTTCCTGGCAGGTGGCGTTCGGTTGCGTCCAGGAGGCTTGCACGCGGCGGAAGCTGACGCCGGTACGGTGCACGACGTAGCCGGACCAGTTCGCGCTTGTACTCGTGTCGGCTAGCGCCGAAGCTGGGCAGACCGCGAGGCCTCCCGTGCATGCGAGCAGCAGAGTCAGTCGACGCGCGGCACGCGCGTGAAGGAACCGGCGTCGTCGCGATCGGGTGGGCGGTGGCGCGTAATTCAGCGGCACGGAACGCGACTGTGACCGGCGAAGATAAGAAATCGGTGAGTCGACCAGCGGGATGCTCGCGCACGTGTAGGAGCTCGCCGTTCACGCGGATGACTCGATGACGGAGCAAACCGTGACGAACTCGCCCGCGCGATCTCCGCACGGAGCTCCCACGAAGGGTTCACACGTGCGGCGCACCTGAGTTGTCAACGAGCTGAGCGATCTCCACGAAGTCGATCGTCGGCTCGACGCCGTGCAGGCTGGTCACTCGCGCGCGCATCTCATCTGAGAAGAAGCTTCTCCCGTATATCCAGGCGAGCCGGGAGAATCCGCGTGTGCTCCGAGCTGCAGCTAGGCCTGGACGAGCGTCGTGGATCGGCTGACGTGCTCCCAGCCGTCGAGGTCGGCGCGAAGCTGGTCGTGCTTGGCGCGGATGGCATCGACGGCGTCGTCACCGAGGGCGAGCCGGAGCGGTGGGTCATCGGCGTCGATGACGCCCAGGATCGCGGCCGCGGCTAGGTCGGGATCGCCGGGTTGGGAGCCATCCATCTGATCGACCGCCGTGCGGGTTGGCCCGGCGGTGTCCGCGTAGTCGTCGATGATCGTGCGGCTCCGGTGCATCCGATCGGCGCCGAACTCGGTGCGGAACGCCCCTGGTTCGACGATCAGCACGCGGATCCCGAGCGGACCGACCTCGGCCGCGAGTGACTCCGACATCGCCTCGAGCGCGAACTTGGCCGAGCAGTACGCGCCGAACCCGGGAGGCGCGAGCTGGCCTCCCATCGAGCTGATCTGGACGATGACTCCGGCGCGGCGCGCGCGCATGTGCGGGAGCACGGCCTGCATTAGCGCAAGCGGCCCGAGGAACATCGTGGCGTGCAGCTGTTCGAGCTCGGGCATCGCGATCTCCTCGACTGCTCCGACCGAACCGTAGCCGGCGTTGTTCACGAGGACGTCGATCGACCCGAAACGCTCGAGGCCGGCCGCCACGGCCGCGGTGATGTCGGTTGGGCTGGTCACATCCAGGCGGACGGCCGCCACGCGATCAGGCGCTTGGCGTACGAGTTCGTCGAGCGTCTCGGGATGGCGAGCGGTGGCGATGACCCGGTCGCCGGCGGCGAGCGCTGCCTTCGCGAGGGCTAGGCCGAATCCCGAGGACGTGCCGGTGATCATCCAGGTGCGAGGTGAGGTCTGATCGGTCATGCGCCCACGGTACGTCCGGTCACCCGACCGGGCCAACACGAGTGTCCGGTCCCGGTACAGGCGGAGCCTGTATCTAGACTCGGCCGCGTGGCCTTCGACCTGCGCCAGCTCCGCTACTTCCTCGCCGTCGGCTCGTTCGCTGATCAACCAGGCCGACCGGGCGTTCGACCACGTCCAGCGCGTCGCGGGCGGCGAGCGCCAGACGATCCACGTCGGTTACCTGCCGTCGGTCGGCAACTACATCGTCCCCCCGTTGGTACGGGCGTTCGCGCAAACGCACCCCGAGCTGATCCTGACGACCGAGGACTGCCCGATCGCGGCACTCGTCGACGGACTGCGCGAGGGTCGCCTGGATGCGGGCCTGACGCGTCCGCCGCTCGTCGACGACGTGGCTACCGAGCACGTGCTCACCGAACCCGTCGCGGCCGTACTGCCGGCCGAGCATCGATTGGCGGGAGCTGAAGTGCTCGACCTGTCCGACCTCGCGGGAGAGCCGTGGGTGCTGACGCCGCGGTCGTCCTGGGAGCCGTGGCACCGCAAGTACGACCAGGACTTCGCCGCCGCCGGCTTCGTGCCCAACGTCGTCCAACGGGGCACCAGCGTTCAGAGCCTGCTGGCGCTCGTCGCTGCCGGCGTCGGCGTCAGCCGCCTGCCCATGTCGGCTCGCACCCTCCGCGACACGGGCGTGAGCTTCGTACCGCTGCGCGACGAATACGCCGACGTCGTGGTCGCGTGGATCGACGACCGCCCGCGGCCCGGCGTCAAGGCACTGATCGACGTCCTGCACAAGACCGCACGAGAATCGAACCTCCTCAGCGCGGGTTGACGGCGGGTCCGCCGATCACTCAGCCGACGCGGTGCTCACGCGGCTACCGCGCGTATCCGGATCCTGGGACGGGCGTTGTTGACGTAGCCCTTCGGGTTCCAGACTGTGGCCTCATCCTCGGGCTGGGTCGCCGCGGAGGAGTCCCAGGCGCGCACGAGCAGCTCGTGCTCCCCCGGCGCGAGGTCGAGCGTGATGCGCCACTGCCGCCAGGCCCACCGGCCGAGGTCCTCCAACAGGTCGGCTTGGGTCCAGCTCGCGCCGCCGTCGACCGAGACATCGACGCGTGCGACGTACCGGTCCCCGCCGGCAAAGGCATAGCCGTGCACGTCGACCGGGCCGGCGGCGACGGTCTCCCCGTCGCGCGGAGAGAGGACGTCGGAGTTGAGCGCCACCAGGCCGAGCGGTATCCCGACGCCCGGTCCCGGGGTTCCGTCCGCGGGCACGAGCCGGTAGACGACGTGCTGGTAATACCCGAGCCACGGCTCGGGGCGTAGCTCGATGCGCTCGAGCCACTTGACGCTGCGCGCGCCGATGTACCCGGGCACCACCACTCGGAGCGGGGCGCCGTGAACGGGTGCGAGCGCCTCGCCGTTCATGGCCCAGGCGAGCAACACCTCCGATCGCCTGGCCTTATCGAGTGGAATCGAGCCTCCGAACGGCTGCGTCGGCGTTGCCTCCTGACACGGGTCCGCCCCCTCGAACCCCACATCGGTCGCTTCGTCGAGCGGTCCCGCGAGCGCGAGCACGTCGCCGAGTGCGACGCCCGTCCAGGTCGCGGTGCCGGTGGCTCCAGGACCCCACGGCGCCTCCCCGGGAATGTCGCGGATCGCGACCAGCCCCGCTCGCCGGTTGCCGGCGCACTGAAGCGTGGCGGTCACGGTCCGCTCGCGAAACGCCTCGCGCAACGTCTCCAACGAGAGACTCAGCTCGGTCTCGACCATCCCGTGCACCCTTAGACGCCAGACCTCGGGGTCGATCTCCGGCACCGCGCCGTGACCACGGACGTAGAACGCATCGGTGTTCGTCACCGGATCGGTCAGTGACTGCAAGCCGGTCTCGGCGTTGAACGGCTCCTGTTGATGCACCACCAGATCGTCGCGCTTGCCAAACCGGCCCATCGGGCCAGCTTAGGGCCACACGAGGCGTCGCGGCTAGGCCGCCACCGCCTCGGCCACGAATGCGCGCACGAGCGCCGACTCGTCGCGGGCCCGGGTGATCGCGACGAGCTCCGAGCGCGGCGCCCCGCTCACCGGTCGATAGGTGACCCCGTCGAGCGCCAAGCGGCTGACCGATGCCGGGACCAGCGACACGCCGGTCCCGGCGGCGACGAGCCCGATAATCGTGAGCATCTCGGGCGCGTACTGGACTACGCGCGGGCCGGCGCCGGTGCTACCTAACGCTGCGATCAGCAGGTCGTGGAACCCGGGCGCCTGATCGCGGGGGAACAGCACCAGCGGCTCGGCCGCCAGTCGCGCCAGCGGCACCCGGACGAGCCTGGCCAGCGCGTGACCGGCGGGCAACGCCGCCACCGTACGCTCGCGCAGCACGGTCTGCGCGCGGAGCTCGCCGTCGTCGTCGATCGGCGGGCGCACGAGGCCGACGTCGATGACGCCGGCGCTGACCGCACGTAGCTGGTCGACCGTCGAGCGCTCGCGCAGCTCGATCGCGACGCCGGGTCGCGAGGCCCGGAACCGCTCCACGGTCCCGGGGACGATCGACAGCAGCGCCGAGCCGACGAACCCGACCCGCAGCCGCCCCGTCTGCCCGGCGTCGATCCGCCGGGCGGTGGCGACCGCGCCCTCGAGCTCGCCGAGCACCACGCGGGCGTCCCGGAGGAACGCCTCGCCGGCCGGCGTCAGCTGCACGCGCCGGCGCGAGCGCGTCAGCAGCTCGAAGCCGAGCTCGTCCTCGAGCGCGCGGATCTGCTGGCTGAGCGGCGGCTGCGAGATGTGCAACCGCTCGGCGGCGCGGCGGAAATGCAGCTCCTCCGCGACCGCGATGAAGTACCGAAGTTGGCGAAGTTCCATGATTCGTTTAGCGAATCAATAGAGCTTAATTCGATATTGGACAAGATCACAGGGTGGGGCGTAGGTTTGCCTCGACAAGACGCGTCATGTCCTTCCTCCTCACGTGCCCCAACTGCGGCGTCCGCGAAGTCACCGACTTCGGCTACGGCGGCGAGATCTCGGCCCGCCCGAAGTCCCGCCCCACGATGAGGCAGCTCGGCGAGTACAACTACTTCCGCCGTAATCGCGCCGGGGTTCAGCGCGAGTGGTGGTTTCACCGGTCGGGGTGCCGCGCCTGGTTCATCGCCGAGCGCGACACGGCGACCAACGAGGTGCTGCTAACCGAGTTGCCGGCGCAAGGCGACGGGGATGGCGCCGCATGAGCCGGCTCCCGGACCGGCCCGGCGAGCTGATCAACCGCCTCAAAGTCATCCGATTCACGTTCGACGGCAAGCCGGTGGAGGCGTACGAGGGCGACACCGTGGGATCGGCGCTGTACGCCGCCGGCCGGCGCACGTTTTCGCGGAGCTTCAAGTACCACCGCCGGCGCGGCCTCCTCTGCTGCGCCGGCCAGTGCCCCAACTGCATCGTCGCGGTCGACGGCGCGCCCGGCGTGCGCGCCTGCACCGAGCCTGTCCGCGAGGGCATGAAGGTGGAGCACCTGAACGCCCAGCCCGGGCTCGACCTGGACGTGATGCGGGCCACCGACCTGGTGGGGACGAAGTTCACCCCGCCCGGCTTCTACTACAAGACGTTCATCCGCCCCCGCAAGCTGTGGCCGGTGTACGAGAAGGTCCTCCGGCACGCCGCCGGCCTCGGCGTGCTGCGCAAGGAGCAGCCCGAGCGCGAGTGGCGGACCGAGTACCGCCGGCGCCACGCGGACGTGCTCGTCGTCGGCGGTGGGACCGCCGGGCAGCGGGCCGCCGCGGACGCGGCCGGCCACGGCGACGACGTCGTGCTGGTCGACGAGGGGCCGCTTCCGATCGAGCCCATCGCCGGCGTGGAGATCCTCGCCCGGGCCAGCGCGCTCGGCTACTTCGACGGGATGGTCCCGGTATGGCAGGGCGACACGCTGCACCAGATCCGCGCGCGCCGCCACGTGTTCGCGACCGGCGCGATCGAGCAGCCGCTGGTGTTCGCCGGCAACGACCTCCCCGGCGTGATGCTGTCCGGTGGCGCGCTGCGTCTGGCCGAGCTTTACGCCGTGAGTCCCGGTGCCCGTGCCGTGGTGGCCACGACGTCGGACCGCGGACTCGAGACAGCGGCGAAGCTCGCCGACGCCGGCGTTCAGATCGTCGCGGTCGCGGATCTGCGTACCGAGCGGACCGCCGCCGCCCGGCGGCTCTCCGAACGCGGCATCGACGTGCTCATCGACCACGCGATCGTCGCGGCGAAGGGCGGCAAGGCGGTCCAGGGCGCGGTGCTCGCGCCGAATGGCGTCGAGGGTGCGTCGGTCGAGAGGACGTTCGAGTGCGATCTCGTCGTCGTATCGGGCGGCTTCGCGCCGGCGACCTCGTTGCCCCTCCAGGCCGGCGCGCAGACGCGCTACGACACCGCGCGAGGATGCTTCGTGTTGGACGAGCTGCCGCCGAACGTGACTGCCGTAGGCGACGTGGCGGGCGTCGACGGGGCTGGTGCGGACGGCGACAGTGCCGCGGTTGCGGTACCCCCACCGGTGTCCGGCGCCGGCCACGGCAAGTGCTTCGCCTGCCTGTGCGAGGACGTGACCGCCAAGGACATCCACGTGAGCGTCGAAGAGGGCTACGACTCGATCGAGCTGTGCAAGCGCTACACGACGGTGACGATGGGGCCGTGCCAGGGCCGCATGTGCCAGCTGCCGGCGATCCGCCTGATGGCGAAGGAGACCGGCCAAAGCCTCGAGGAGGTCGGCACCACGACCGCACGCCCGCCGTGGGTGTCGGTCCCGATGGGAGTACTCGCCGGGCGGCCGTTCGAGCCGGCCAAGCGATCGTCGATTCACGATCGGCACCGCGAACTGGGCGCGACGATCAAGTGGGCGGGCGACTGGCGCCGCGCCTACGACTACGGCGACCCGCAGGCCGAGGCGCTCGCGGTGCACCGGGCGGCCGGACTGATCGACGTCTCGACGCTCGGCAAGCTGCTGGTCCGCGGACCGGACGCCGGCGAGTTTCTCGACCTCCTGTACCCCAATCGGTTCAGCGACCTCAAGCCGCGGGCGGATCCGCTACGGCGTGATCAGCTCCGACGCCGGCCGGATCGTCGACGACGGCACGATCTGCCGGATCGACGACGACACGTTCTACGTGACCACGACCTCGAGCGGCGCGGGCGCGGTCGAGGAGTGGTTCTCGTGGTGGCTGGCCGACTGGCGGATGAACGTTCGCTTGACCGACCTCACCCAGGGTCTAAGCGCCGTCAACCTCGCCGGGCCGCGGGCGCGAGAGATCCTGAGCGAGCTGACCGATCTCGACTGCTCGGCCGAGGCGTTCAAGTACCTCGACGGCAAGCAGGCGCGGATCGCCGGCGTGAACTGCCTGATCCTCCGGATCGGGTTCGTCGGTGAGGTCGGCTACGAGATCCACTTCGCGGCCGCCCACGGCGAGCACGTGTGGGACGCGTTGATGCGCGCCGGCGCAGACAAGGGCCTGCGCCCGTTCGGGCTCGAGCCGCAGCGGATCCTGCGCCTGCAGAAGATGCACATCCTCGTCGGCCAGGACACCGACTCGGAGTCGACCCCGTTCGGCGCGGCGATGCCTTGGATCGTCAAGCTCGACAAGGAGCAGGACTTCATCGGGAAGTGGGCGCTCGAGCACTACGCGATCGAGGAGCCGGCGACCAGGCTCGTCGGGTTCACGCTGGCCAACGGCTACGTCCCGACCGAGGGGTCGGTGATCCTCGACGGGCTCGGCGACCCCGCCGGCCAGGTGACGTCCGCGCGCTTCTCGCCGGTGCTCGATCGCGTGATCGGAATGGCCTGGGTCCCGAGCCCGCTCGCTCGCGAAGGCTCCACGATCACGATCTCCGACGAGGGCCGCACGCTCGAGGCGCAGATCCAGACCAGGCCGTTCTACGACCCGGATGGGGAGGTGCTCCGCTCGTGAGCACGCTCGCGTTCCTGAGCCCGGACGGCGCCGAGGACGTGGCGGTCGCGCGCAGCCCGATGGAGGGCAAGGCCAAGGCGGCCGGCGCGCGGTTCGAGGTTCAGGGCGGCTGGAACGTCGCCGTCGAGTTTCCGCAGCAGGACACGGTCGGCCAGTCCGTGGGCTTCACGGACGTCTCGCATCTGCGCAAGCTCGAGCTTCAGGGCGACGGCGTCCCCGGCGAGCTCGGCGAGGCCAAGCGCGAAGGCGACGCGTGGATATGTGAGCTGACTCCTACGAGAGCGTTGCTCCTCGGAGGCGTCCACGCCGTGCCACCTGCCGCCGTCGACGTCACCACGTGCTTCGCCGCGCTCACGATCTTCGGCCCCCTTGCCCGGGAGGTGATCGCGCGCTTTTGCGCGCTCGACCTTCGCCCCCAGGTCGCACCTCCCGGCAGTTTCCGCCCCGGCTCGATCGCGCGCCAGCCGGGGATGATCATCGTGCAGGACACCGACCGGTTCCTGCTGCTGTTCGGCTGGGCCGTCGGCGAGTACATGTGGTCGGTCGTGGACGACGCGGCCAGATCGCTCGATGGCGGTCCCGTTGGCTCACCACCAACCGAAAATCAATGATTGACATCTTCCGAAAGCGCCGGATGTGGCGCCCGCGGGGGGAGCTCAAATCCGCCTACGACGTCGTGATCGTCGGCGGCGGATCGCACGGGCTGGCGGCGGCGTACTACCTGCAGAAGGAGCACGGGATCCGCAGCGTCGCCGTGCTCGAGAAGCGCTACATCGGATCCGGCGCCGCCGGCCGAAACACGACGATCCTGCGCTCGAACTACAAGACTCCCGAGGGCGCGCGCTTCTACGACGCGAGCGTCAAGCTCTACGAGGGCCTGTCACAGGAGCTGAACTTCAACCTGCTGTTCTCGCAGTGCGGGCATCTCACGCTGGCGCACTCGGACCGGGCGATGTTCGTGATGGCCAACCGCGCGGAGGTGAACCGCCTGCAGGGGATCGACTCGCGCGTGATCTATCCGGACGAGATCAAGCGGCTCGCGCCGGCGATGCAGGTCGACAACGCGCACGCGACGTATCCGATCATGGGCGCGCTGTACCACCCGCCGGGCGGGATCATCCGCCACGACGCGGTCGTGTGGGGGTTCGCGCGCGGCGCCGACCGCGGCGGCGTCGAGCTCCACCAGGACACCGAGGTGCTGGGGATGGAGCGCTCGAACGGACGGGTGACCCGCGTCAAGACCAATCGCGGCACGATCAGCGCCGGGACCGTGCTCAATTGCACGGCGGGGTGGAGCACGCTGATCTGCGACATGGTCGGCGTGCCGCTGCCGATCACCACGCACATCCTCCAGGCGTGCGTGACCGAGCCTGTCAAGCCGCTGCTCGACGTGGTGATCGTGTCCTCGCAGATGCACGTGTACATCAGCCAGACCGATCGCGGCGAGTTTCTGATGGGCGCCGAGATCGAGCCGTGGACGACGTACCGGATGCAGGGGACGCTGAATTTCCTCCAGGAGGTGTGCCGCCACACGATCGAGCTGTTCCCTCAGCTCGAGCGCGCTCGCCTTCTGCGAAGCTGGGCGGGTCTGTGCGACCTCAGCCCCGACTACAGCCCGATCCTCGGCAAGACCGAGGTCGAGAACTTCCACGTCAGCGCGGGCTGGGGCACATACGGCTTCAAGGCCGCGCCGATCGTCGGCAAGACGCTGGCGGAGCTGGTCGCGACCGGTCGCACGCCCGACCTGATCGCACCGTTCGAGGTCGAGCGGTTCTACCGCGACACGCTCGTATCAGAGCTCGCGGCCGCGGCCGTCAGCCACTAGAAGGGACTGGGACTGCATGGACACAAGCATTGAGGAGGCGTCGACGATGAAAACCAGCCTCGAGATCGCTCAGGAGGCCGAGCTCATTCCGATCGAGCGCGTCGCCGAGCGCGCGGGACTCGAAGCCGACGAGATCGAGCCGTACGGGCGCTACAAGGCGAAGATCGCGCTGTCGGTGCTCGAGCGCCTCAAGGACCGACCCGACGGCAAGATCGTCTGCGTCACGGGGATGACGCCGACGAGGGCCGGCGAGGGCAAGACCACGACGCTCGTCGGGCTCACCCAAGGGCTCGGCGTGATCGGCAAGAACCCGGTGGCGTGCCTGCGCGAGGCCTCGCTCGGCCCTGTGTTCGGGATCAAGGGCGGAGCGGCCGGCGGCGGCCTGACTCAGGTCGTGCCGATGGAGGACCTGAACCTCCACTTCACCGGCGACATCCACGCGATCGGCGCCGCCAACAACCTGCTCGCGGCGATGATCGACGCGTCGATCCTGCACGGCAACCCCCACCAAATCGACGCGCTGCGGATTCCCTGGCGCCGCGCGGTCGACATGAACGACCGGGCGCTTCGCGACATCGCGGTCGGGCTCGGCGGCCGGGCCAACGGCTACCCGCGGGAGACCGGCTTCGACATCACCGCGGCTTCGGAGGTGATGGCGATCATGGCTGTCTCGCGAAACCTCCAGGACCTGCGCCAGCGAATGTCCCGTGTCACCGCCGCGTATTCGTTCGACGGTGGCAAGGCGATCACCGCCGAGGACCTCGGCGCCGCCGGCGCGATGACCGTGCTCCTCAAGGACGCGATCAAGCCGAACCTCGTGCAGACGCTCGAGGGCCAGCCCGTGCTCATGCACTGCGGCCCGTTCGCGAACATCGCCCACGGCAACAGCTCGCTGATCGCCGACCTGATCGGGATGAAGCTCGGCGACTACGTCGTCACCGAATCGGGGTTCGGCGCCGACATGGGGATGGAGAAGTTCTTCGACATCGTGTGCCGGTTCGGCAAGCTGACGCCGTCGGCCGCCGTGCTCGTCACCACCGTGCGCGCGATCAAGCACCACGCCGGGCTGGAGGACGACCCGCGCGCCGAGCGGTCGGCGGCTCTCCAGGCGGTCGAGACGGGCTTCGCCAACGTGCGGCGCCACCTCAACACGATCGGCACGTTCGGTGTGCCGGCGGTCGTGGCGGTCAACCGGCGGCCCGGGGACACCAACGAGGAGATCGAGTTGGTCAAGCGGCTCGCGCTAGAGGCCGGGGCGTTCGCGGCCGAGGCCAACGAGGGATTCACCAAGGGCGGCGCCGGCGTCGCCGACCTCGCTTCGGCGGTCGTCGAGGCTTGCGAGCAGCCGAACAGCTTTCACCAGCTGTATCAGGACGACGAGCCGATCCAGGACAAGATCGAGGCCGTGGCCAAGCAGGTGTACGGCGCCAAGGACGTGTACTTCTATCCCGAGGCCGAGGCGAAGCTCACCCAGTTCACCCGCGAAGGTCATGGCCACTTCCCGGTGTGCATGGCCAAGACTCACCTGTCGCTGTCGGCGGACCCCTCGCTGCTGAACGCGCCGGAGAACTTCACGCTGCCGGTCCGGGACATCCGCGCCTACACGGGCGCCGGCTGGCTCGTGCCGTTGTGCGGTGACGTCATGCAGATGCCGGGGCTCGGCAAGACCCCGGCCGCGCTCAACATCGACATCGATTCCGAGGGTCGGACCGTCGGCCTTTTCTGAGCTCCCATTCGGAGAGCTGCTCGAGTCGCTCGCGGCGCGGACGCCGGCGCCCGGCGGCGGCACGAGCGCGGCCTGCGCGTGCGCGATCTCGGCGTCGCTCGTCGAGATGGCGGCGGCGTTCACCCCGGATCGCGAATCGGTGGCGGTTCGTGCCCGTGAGCTCCGAGCGCGCGCGCTCGAGCTGGCTGAGATCGAGCTGCACGCGTACGAGCCGGTGCTCGAGGCGCTGCGGCTGCCCCGGGACGATCCGGATCGCGCCGGCCGCGTGCGGGACGCTCAGGATGTGGCCTCGCGGTCGCCGCTCGAGATCGCCCGCGTGGGAGCCGAGCTGGCCGAGCTGTCCTGCGACCTCTCTCGCACCGGAAACCAGAACCTCGCGGGCGACGCGGTCGCCGGCGCCCTGTTCGCAGAGGCGTCCGCGCAGGCCGCAGCGCGGCTGGTCGCGATCAACCTGACCGAAGGCGCCGCTGTCAGCGAGGCGACCGAATTCGCCCGCCGGGCGCTGACGGCGCGTGAGGAAGCGTTAGCTTAAGCAAGAGAGCCCAACTCTGAAAGGGAGATATGCGCGCTCGAACTCGACTCACCCAACCGCTCGTCCGTCGCGACGGGGAGCTGTGCCCGGCAACGTGGGAGGAGGCGCTTGAGCGCACCACCGCGGGGCTGGAGCGTGCGCGGGGGGCTGACGCCTCGCGCTCGTTCGGGATGTTCTCGTGCTCGAAGTCGACCAACGAGATGAACTTCCTGGCGCAGAAGCTCGCCCGGCAGGTGATGCGGTCCAACAACATCGATTCCTGTAACCGAACCTGACACGCTCCCAGCGTCGTCGGTCTGGCGACGGTATTCGGAGCGGGCGGCGGAACGTCGTCGTACAAAGAGGTTGAAGAAGCGGACTTGATTCTGCTCTGGGGGTCGAACGCGCGCGAAACCCACCCGATCTTCTTCCACCACGTGCTCAAGGCGATCCACAACGGCGCCCGGCTGATGGTCATCGATCCCCGGCGGAGCGCGTCGGCGCAATGGGCCGACCTGTGGCTCGGCCTCGACGTCGGCGGCGACATCGCGCTCGCTAACGCGGTCGCGCGCGAGATCATCCATGAGGGGCTGACCGACGAGCGCTTCATCGCGAACGCGACCAGCGGGTACGAGGAGTACGCCGCCTCGGTCGAGCCGTACACCCTCGAGGAGGGCGAGCGGCTGTCCGGAGTCCCGGCCGCGGCGATCCGCGAACTCGCCAACGCCTACGGCCGCGCCGACCGCGCGATCCTGTGCTGGACGCTCGGGATCACCGAGCATCACAACGCGGTCGACAACGTGCTCGCGCTGATCAACCTGTCGCTGCTGACCGGGCACGTCGGCAAGTACGGCTCGGGACTCAATCCCCTACGGGGGCAGAACAACGTGCAGGGCGGCGGCGACATGGGCGCGATCCCGAACAAGCTGCCCGGGTTCCAGGACATCGAGAAGAACGCCGAGGCGAGAGACCGGTTCGAGGAGACCTGGGGCGTCCCGATCATTCCCAAGTACGGCTGGCACCTGACGCAGATGTTCGAGGCGATGGAGCGCGGCGAGTTGCGGACGCTGTACGTGATCGGTGAGAACCCGGCGGACTCCGAGGCCGACCGCAAGAAGGCGATGGACCTGCTCGAGGGGCTCGATTTCCTCGTCGTCCAGGACATCGTGATGACGCGCACGGCCAAGCTCGCCGACGTGGTGCTGCCGGGGTCGGCGTCGTGGGCCGAGGCCGACGGAACCGTCACCAGCTCCGAGCGCCGGGTGCAGCTGTGCCGCAAGGCGATCGACCCGCCGGGCGAGGCGCGCGACGACATCTGGATCATCGCCGAGCTCGCGAGACGCCTCGGGTTCGACTGGGGCCACCCGACCGCTGAGGAGGCGTGGGACGAGTTGCGGACACTGAGCCCGATGCACGGCGGCATGCGCTACGACCGGCTCGCCGAGCACGGTGGGCTGCAGTGGCCGTGCCCGACCGAGGATCACCCGGGATCTCAATACCTCCACGGACGGCTGTGGAAGGACCCGGTCGAGGGGCCGCTCGCGCCGTTCAGCGTGACGCCGTTCGAGCCTCCGGTCGACGAGCTCGACGAGGACTTCCCGATCCGCCTGACCACGGGCCGGCGCCTCGAGTCCTACAACACCGGCGCCCAGTCGAACCTGTACCGCTCGCCGCTCCATCGCGGCGAGTCGCTCGACCTGTCGCCCGAGGACGCCGAGCGGCTGGGGATCGAGACCGGAGAGATCGTGCTCGTGTCCTCGCGACGAGGGGCGGTGCGGGCGCCGGCGCGGATCGACCGCATCCTTCGGCCCGGCCTGGCGTTCATGACGTTCCACTTCCCCGAACAGGTCGCCACCAACGATCTCACGATCGACGCCACCGACCCGAAGTCGGGCACGGCGGAGTTCAAGGCGACCGCGATTCGGGTCGAGAAGCTGCCGGTAGCTGACCAGGAGGCCGTGCCCGCCGGTGTCACGGCAGCTGCGGGGAACGGCGATGGCGACGGCGCGACCGCCACGAACGGGGACCGCCGGCCGGTTCGGGAGTCCGTCTGATGGACCTGCGACTGCTGCTCGCTGCGCCCACGGAGGCCGAGCGGGCGGCGGTCGACACGTTCCTGGACGGCGCGACGGCGTCGCACAACGGCCGGGCTCCCGCCGGGACCGTCGGAGGGCGGGCCATGCACGGCGGCCACGAGGCTCGCGAGCAGCGCCACCTGCTGCTGCCGATCCTCGAACACGTGCAGGCGCGGGTCGGCTGGATCAGCGAGGGTGCGCTCGGCTACATCTGCGAGCGCCTCACGGTGCCACCGGCCGACGCGTATGGCGTGGCCACGTTCTACGGGCTGCTGTCGATGAACCCGCGGCCGGCGCGGGTGCTGCACGTATGCGACGACGTCGTATGCCGGTGCAACGGCGCGGAGCAGTTGATCGCCTCGCTCGAGGAGCGGATCGGACCCGAGGACGCCGACATCGGCGGCTGCACGTGGCTGCGCAGCCCGTGCCTCGGCCAGTGCGATCGGGCGCCGGCGGCGATGCTGACGCTGGCCGGCGAGCACCCGACCGAGCACGCGATCGCGGGGGTCACCGTCGAGGACGCGATCGGCGCGCTGAAGGCGGAGACCGTCCCCGCGCCGGCGCCCGCCGGAGTGCCCCAGCAGGGCGACCCCGAGCTCCGGTTGCTTCGCCGGATCGGCGTGGTCGATCCCCGGAGCCTTCACGACTACCGCGCTCGCGGCGGGTACGAGGCGCTCCGGCGCGCGGTCGAGATCGGACCGCGGAACGTCATCCGCGAGCTCAAGGACTCCGGTCTGATGGGCCGCGGGGGCGCGGCGTTCCCGACTGGGATCAAGTGGGAGGCCGTCGCACAACAGCCCGCCCATCCGCACTACCTGATCTGCAACGCGGACGAGTCCGAGCCGGGGACGTTCAAGGACCGCGTGGTGCTCGAGGGCGATCCGTTCGCGGTGATCGAGGCGATGACGATCGCGGGGTACACCGGCGATTGCCGGCACGGCTACATCTATCTGCGCGGCGAGTATCCGCTCGCGCGCGAGATCCTCGAGCACGCACTCGACGTCACGCGTCTGCACGGCTACCTCGGCGACGGGATCCTCGGCGAGGACTTCTCGTTTGACATCGAAATCCGGAGCGGCGCCGGCGCGTACATCTGCGGCGAAGAGACCGCGATCTTCAACTCGATCGAGGGGTTCCGCGGCGAGCCGCGGGCCAAGCCGCCGTTTCCCGTCGAGCGCGGGCTGTTCGGCAAGCCGACGATCGTCAACAACGTCGAAACGCTGGTGAACGTGCTCGAGGTGCTGCGCACCGGAGGGCTCGAGTACGCGCGGACCGGCAGCGAGAAGTCGACCGGCACGAGGCTGTTCTGCCTGTCGGGGGCGGTCGTCCGGCCAGGCGTGTACGAGGTCCCGTTTGGCGAGACGCTGGGCGCGGTACTCGAGCGCGCCGGTGGGGTCCCGGGCGACCACACGCTGCAGGCCGTCCTGCTCGGGGGCGCTGCCGGGGGGTTCGTCGGGCCCGATCAGCTTGAGCTCCCGCTCACGGTCGAGGACGCGCGCGCCGCGGGCGCGATGCTCGGATCGGGCGTGGTCGTCGCGTTCGACGAGACCGTTGAACTGCGCGACATCCTGGTGCGGATCGCCGCGTTCTTCCGCGACGAGTCCTGCGGGCAGTGCACGCCCTGCCGGGTCGGGACCGTGCGGCAGGAGGAGGCGCTCGCGCGGCTCGTGTCGGGCAAGACCCGCGGCACGGTCGCTGACGAGCTCGCGCTGCTCGACGAGATCGGAACCTGCATGCAGGACTCTTCGATCTGCGCGCTCGGCCAAACCGCCTACAGCGCGCTCGCCTCGGCGATCGACAAGCTCGGAGTGTTCAAGGAGGAGGTGGCCTGATGGCCTCAGCGGAACGGACGGTCACGGTCACGATCGACGGCACCGAGGTGAGCGTTCGCGAAGGCGCAACGCTGCTCGAGGCATGTCGGAAGCTTGGCATCGACACCCCGACCCTGTGCTACGGAGACACGCTCCAGCCGGCGAACGCGTGCCGGGTGTGCATGGTCGAGCTGGAGAAGGCGCGGACGCTCGTGCCCGCATGCTCACGCAAGGCCGAGGACGGGATGGTGGTGCACACCGACTCCGAGCGCGTGCGTCTCAACCGCAGGATGGTGCTCGAGTTTCTCGCCTCGTCGGTCGACCTGTCGACCGCGCCGATCCTCGAGCCGTATCTCGAGATCTACGACGTCAAGCCCGAGCGCTACGGGCCGCCGGCGCCTCCCGACCCCGGCCGCGAAAAGCGCCGGGCGGGCCATCACGTCGTTCCCGACGGCCAGACCGCAGCGACCGTCGCCGGACCGGTCAAGGTCGACAACGACCTGTACGTCCGCGACTACTCCAAGTGCGTGCTGTGTTACAAGTGCGTCGACGCCTGCGGCGATCAGCACCAGAACACGTTCGCGATCACGGTTGCGGGCCGCGGGTTCGACGCCCACATCTCGACCGAGTACGCGGTGCCGCTGCCCGAGTCGGCGTGCGTGTACTGCGGGAACTGCATCGCGGTGTGTCCGACCGGCGCGCTGATGGCGAGCCACGAGCACGAGTTGCGCGAATCCGGAGACTGGGATCCGTCGCGTCAGACGACCACCGACACGGTCTGCGCGTTCTGCGGCGTCGGCTGCAATCTCACGCTGCACGTACAGGACGACCGGATCATCAAGGTCACCTCGCCGGCCGATCATGACGTGACGCTCGGGAACCTGTGCGTCAAGGGCCGGTTCGGGTTCGAGCACGTCCAGAGCTGAGCCGGCGGCGGAGGCTCAGCTTCGATTCGCGCGCATGACCGGCCGGAGCGAGTTGCCATCGCCGATCAATGGAAGCCGGTCCGATCGTGGAACCTCGGCCGGGCCGGCGGTACCGCTAGAGTACCGGCGCTGGCTCGAGCAGGAAGCACGTGGCTGACCGAGCGACGACGTCGCGACGCTATGATGCATCTGACGGGTTCGACGGCAGCCCGTCGACGCGTCCGACGTCATCGTCACGACCGCGAAGCCGGTGGCTGTCGTCGTCGGCGCTGGCGACTCGCACTCAGCCTTCGATCTCGGGGCGCCGGGCCGGCGGTCACCGCTAGAGCTTTCCCGCCCCGGGCCGCTGTGCGGGTAACAGCATCCTCGACCAGCGCGCGTCCGACGCCCTTATGCATGTGCTCGGGTTCGACGAACAGCCCGTCGAGCTCGTCCGTGCATCAGGGTCTCAGTGGCTGGAGCAGACCCTGAACATCGGCTCCCAAAGCACGGGGATCGGCTCCGGGAAGTGACAGTGAGTGCCGCGTCCGGTTGAGGGGTCAGCGCACGCGGAGGCCCATCTCGGCGGTGTCGTATCCGCCGAGATCCTCGACCGCCGACCTGAACTCCTCGGACGAGAGGAGCTCCCAGAACGGAGCGAGTAACTGGTGCTCGAGCGTGTCGCGCTCGAGCACCAGGTCGTAGGGCTCGCTGGTCACCGGGACGAAGCCGAGGCCGAAGGCGCGTGCGGCGGCGAGCACGCCCATGCCGCAGTCGGCGCGATCCGCCGCGATCGCCGCCGCCACCGCGAGATGGGTCGGCTCCTCGCGGCCGTAGCCGACGATCCCGGCCGGGTTGATGCCCGTGCGCGCGAGTTCGTAGTCGAGCAAGACTCGTGTGCCGGCGCCGCGCTGGCGGTTGACGTAGCGGAGCTCGGGTCGGGCCAGGTCGGCGACGCCGGTCAGCGCCAGCGGGTTGCCGGGCGCGACCAGCAGCCCCTGCTGGCGGTGGACCAGACGGACGATCGCGATGTCGCGACCGGCGAGAATCTGGTCAACGTAGGGGAGCGTGTACGCGCCGGTCTCCGGATCGAGCAGGTGCGAACCCGCCAGGTGGCACAGTCCGTCGCGGAGCGCGATCAGCCCGCCCATCGATCCGACGTTGCCCGACGCGAGCGTCACCCCGGGGTCGCTGGCGCGGAGCTCCGACGCGGCGAGGTCGAGGATCATGTCGTGCGAGCCGATCGCGACGATCGTCCGCTCAATCTGGTCGAGCGGGCGCAGCAGCTCGATCTCGACCTCCTCGCCCGCGTGGTGGCCTTCGACGCCGGACGGGACGACGAGTAGCCCGTCGGCGCGGACCAGCGAGGTGAGCACGCCGGCGCCGCGGGGGAGCGGCGACGCGACGAGCGCGTTGCGGACGCGCCCGAGCCGCACGCGAACCCAGTCGTCCATCCCGATCGTCGACGCGAGCTTGCGCGCCAGCCGCGCGCGGGCGGCGGGGCGCGGGGTGGGGGCGGCGCCCTCGAGCTCTGCCAGCATCGGCGCCGCGAAGATGTCGAACGTCAGCGACGCCGACACGGGGTAACCGGGCGCGCCCAGCACGGGCGTTGCGTCGATCGCGCCGAGCACCACCGGGTGACCGGGCCGGACGGCGACGCCGTGGACCGCGAGTTCACCGAGCCGGTTCACCAGCGCGGCCGTGTAATCGTCGCGGCCGGCGCTCGAGCCCGCGATCACGATCAGCAGATCGCACTTCGGAACCGCCGCGCGGATCGCGTCCGCGATCCGCGCCTGGTCGTCGGGCTCGATCGGGAGCACCACGGCCTCGCAGCCGGCCTCGCGGGCCTGGCCGGCGAGCATCAGCGAGTTGGTGTCGAGTAGCTCGCCACGCCCGAGCTCCGAGCCGATCGGGCGCATCTCGTCGCCGGTCGGCAGGATCGCCACGACCGGCCGCCGGTGGACGGGGACCTCGGTCGCGCCCGCGGCCGCGGACGCCGCCGCGTCGACCGGGCGCAGCCGATGCCCCGCCGGCAGCAGCAACTCGGTGGCGCTGATGTCCTCGCCGATCGAGCGCGTGTGCTGGTAGGGCGCGACCGCCGCGCGTAGCTCGGCCCGACCGTCGACGTAGTGGACGTGCTCGCGCATCACGACCGCGTCGAACCCGTCCGGCATCGGATCGCCGGTGTCGACGACGACGAAGTCGCCGGGCGCGATGAGCAGCGGGGTGCTCTCGTTTGCGCCCACCGTCTGGGAGGCTCTGACCGCGATCCCGTCCATCGCGGCGGAGTCGAACGGCGGCGAGGACCGCGTCGCCCAGATCGGCTCGGCGGTGACGCGCCCGATGCAGTCGCCGACCGGTACGACGACCGTTTCCACTCGCGCGGGGCAGCCGGCCGCGTCACAGCATTCGCGCCAGGCCGACTGGGCGCGGCCGAGCGGGACGTCGCGCAGAAACGGGGTGGTGCGGCTAGCCATACGGGATCACGTCGACGGGCTCGCCGGCGGATAGGCCGTTGGCGTCCTCGGGCACGACCAGGTAGCCGTCGGCGGCGGTCAGCACCGACAGCAGCGCCGAGGACCCGAAGATCGGCTCGGCCAGGCGCTCGTCTCGATCGACGCGGACCTGGACGACGTCGAGGCGGCCGGCGGCGCTCGGCAGGTCGCGGGCCAGCGTCGTGCGGATCGTGCCGAGCACCGGTTCGGCCGTCCAGCCGCCGGCGCGGCGGACGAGCGGCATCCCGACCAGGCGGAACACGACGAGCGCCGACCGGGGGTTGCCCGGCAGGCCGATGATCGGCTTCCCGTCGCTGCTCGCGAGCAGCGTCGGCTTCCCGGGCTTGATCGCGAGGCCGTGGCACCACGTCTCCGCCCTCGACAGCGCGGCCACCGCGCCGGCGGTCTGGTCGCGCATCCCCACCGACGACCCCGCGCAGATCACGACCGCGTCGCTCGCGCCGATTGCGGCGGTCAAGGCGTCGAGGAGCGCGCCGTCGTCGTCGGGGACGATCCTCGGCGGTGACGCGATGCCGCCGGCCTCGCGGACGAGGGCGCTGACCGAAACGCTGAGCGCGTCGCGGACCTGCCCCGGCGCGAGCGAGCGCGTCTCCGGCGGCAACACCTCGTCGCCGGTGGCGAGGATCGTGACCCGCGGCCGGGCGTGGACGTCGACGTCGACGACGCCGGCCGCGGCCAGCATCGCCACGTCCTGCGCGCGGAGCGGCCGCCCGCCGGGGACGAGCGGCGCGCCGGGCGCGGCGTCCTCATCGCGGCGAACCACGTTCTCCCCGGGCGCCACCGGCCGGACGACCTCGATCGTGTCCGCCGTCGCCTCGGCCGTGTGCTCGACCATCACGACCGCGTCGGCGCCCGGGGGCAGCATCCCGCCGGTCGGGATCGCGACCGCGGTCGCCGGGCCGACCTCGTGCGAAGCCGCCGCGCCCATCCGCACCGCCCCGACCACGCGCAGGTACCCCGGGATCGACTCGGACGCGCCGTATGTATCGGCCGCGCGGACCGCGTAGCCGTCGACGCTCGAGCGGTCGAACCCGGGGAGCGCATCCCCGGCGACGATCTCTGCGTCCGGGACCCGTCCGTACGCGTTGCCCAGCGGCACGGTCTCGACCGTGGAAATATGGCCCGGGCGGAACTCCGCCAACGCCTCGGACACGGTCTTGACCGTGAAGAATTCCCGCCCGGTCGCGGCCATGAGGCGGGTCAGCCCGAGGGCGTGCGCTGCAGCCGGAGCACGCTCATCACCGGCCCGAGCGCAACCTGCCCGAGCCCGCAGATCGACGTCAGCCGCAGCGTCTCCTCGAGCCGGTCGATGCGGTCGTCGATCGCGTCCGCGTCGGCGCCGCGCTCGAGCGCGTCGGTCAGGATGCGGTGGGCCTTGTGCGACCCCACGCGGCACGGCACGCACTTGCCGCACGACTCGTTGCGGAAGAAGCGCAGCACGTTGGTGGCGGCCGCGAGCAGGTTCGTCCGGTCCCCGATCACCACCACCGCCCCGGAGCCGAGCATCGATCCGGCCTCGGCCAGCGGCTTGAAGTCGAGCGGGACGTCGAGCTGGTCGGGCCCGAGGAAGTTCGACGACGCGCCTCCGGGCTGAAAAGCCTGCAGCTCAAGGCCCTCCGGCAGCCCCCCGGCGAGCTCGATCAGCTCGCGGGCGGTCGTCCCCATCGGCACGCAGTACACGTCCGGGCGGACGATGTCGCCCGAGATTGCGAAGAACTTCAGTCCGGCGCCGCCGTTCACCCCCTGGTCCTTCCACCACTCCGCCCCGCGCTGGAGGATGATCGGGATCGCGGCAAAGGTCTCGACCGAGTTCATCAGCGTCGGCTTGCCCCAGAGCCCGTACGTGGCTGGAAACGGCGGCTTGTTGCGGGGTTCGCCGCGGTGGCCCTCCATGCACTCGAGCAGGGCGGATTCCTCGCCGAGGATGTAGCCACCCGGGGACGTGAACACGTCGATGTTGAGGTTGCGCCCCGATCCGAGCACGTCCTCGCCGACGATGCCCTGCGCCCGGGCGGAGTCGAGTTCCGCGCGCACCGCGGCCTCCTCCGGCCCGTATTCGTGGCGGATGAACACCCAGCCCTGCTCAGCGCCGATCGCGAGCATCCCCGCCAGCATTCCCTCGATCACCAGGTGGGGCTGCTCGGCCAGGATCTGGCGGTCCTTGAATGTGCCGGGCTCCGACTCGTCGGCGTTGCAGATGACGTACTTGGGCTCGGCCTCCTGGGCGGCGACCATCTCCCACTTGGAGCCCGTGGGGAATCCGGCGCCCCCCATTCCCCGCAGGCCCGCTTCCCGGAGCGTCCCGATCGCGTGCTCGAGCACCCCGCCCATGCCCACCAATCCGGATTCCTCGATCACCTCGATCGTCTCGTGACCGCCGAGCTTTCCGGCGATCAGCCGGCGCACGAGGGCGTAGCTGGGCAGATCGGGCTCCGCGGCGTACGGGTCGTTCGGCCACGATCGCGGCGGCGTCTTCGCGCGCGCGGGCGGCTCGTCGCCGTCGAGCGCCTGCTGCACGGCTTGCGGAATGTCGGCCGCCGGGACCGGACGCTCGTCGACGCTCGCGGCCGGGGCGATATCGCAGCGCCCGATGCACGAGACCTCGCGGACCTCGATCTCGACGCCGTCGCCGTAGCGCTTGTGGATGGCGGCCATCTGCTCGTCGGCGCCGTGGAGCCAGCACGACAGGTCGCGGCACACGGTCACCTCGACCTTGGGCGGCGCCGCCGTGCGGAAGTGGGGGTAGAACGACACCAGGCCCTCGATCTCGTACAGCGGCCGGCGCGTCTCACGCGAGAGCCGGGTCAGCTCCTCGCGCGGGAGCCAACCGTGCTCGCGCTGGATCGCGTTGAGCGACGGGATCAGGCTCGGGCCGGGGAACTTGCCGGCGCGCGCCTCCCGGCCGGGGACGCGGCCGTTTGTCACTGCCATCAGTGGGCTCCGTTGCCGGCGGGTTCGATCCGCACGGCGCAGAACTTGAACTCGGGGATCTTCCCGACCGGGTCGATCTCGTCGATCGTGAGCAGGTTGGCGGCCGCCTCGCGGAAGTGGAATGGGATGAAGCAGTTTCCCGGCGCCTCCTTGTGCGACGCCTTGACCTCGAGCTCGATCGTCCCGCGGCGCGAGCTCACCCGTGCCATCGCCCCGTCGGCGAGGCCGCAGTCGGCCGCGTCGGCCGGATGCATATACACCTGCGGGCGGGGCTGGATCGCGTCGAGCGCGAACGAGCGCCGGGTCATCGAACCGGTGTGCCAGTGCTCGAGCAGCCGACCGGTGTTCAGCACGAACGGGTACTCCTCGTTGGGCAGCTCCTTGGCCGGGAGCCACTCGGCCGGTACGAGGTGGGCAAGCCCGTCGTCGGTGTTGAACTTCTCGGTGAACATCACGACGGTCCCGTCGGAGTTCTCGGGGTCGGGGTTGGGGTACAGCTTCCCGGTCAGCCCGAGGTTGTCGTAGCTGAGGTTCGCGTAGCTCGCGATCACCGACACCATCTCGTCGAACACGTCGCGAGGCGAGGTGTAATTCCAGTCCAGTCCGACCCGGCGCGCGATGTCCTGCACGATCTCGTAATCGACCCGCGCGTCCCCGGGAGGGTCCAGCACCTTGCGCCCGAGCTGGACGCGGCGGTCGGTGTTCGTGTACGTGCCGTCCTTCTCCATGTAGGAGGAGGCGGGCAGGATCACGTCCGCGAACTCGGACGTCTCGGTCAGGAAGATGTCCTGGACGCACAGAAACTCGAGCGCGGACAAAGCTTTCCGGACCTTGTTGATGTTCGGATCTGACAGGAACGGGTTCTCGCCCATCATGTACATCCCGCGCACGCCGCCCTTGAGCGCCGAGCCGATGATCTCGGTGACGGTCAGGCCCTTGACGGCGTCGAGGTCGCTCTCGCCCCAGGCCTTCTGGAACCGCTCGCGCGTGGCCTCGTCGGCGACGCCCTTGTAGTCCGGGTAGAACATCGGGATCAGCCCCATGTCCGACGCGCCCTGGACGTTGTTCTGGCCGCGCAGCGGATGCAAACCGCTCCCCTGACGGCCGACGTTGCCGGTGATCGCGCACATCGCGATCAGGCAGCGCGCGTTGTCGGTCCCCGTCGTGTGCTGCGAGATGCCCATCCCCCAGAAGATGATCCCGGCCCTCGCCTCGCCCCAGGCTCGCGCGACGCGGCGGATCTGCTCGGGACTGATGCCGGTGATCTGCGCGCCGCGCTCGGGCGGATAGTCCTTGACGGTCTCCGCCAGCGCGTCGAAGTTCGAGGTTCTCATCCGGATGAACTCCTCGTCGACGAGCCCGAGGCGGATGATCTCGTGCATCACCGAGTTGTAGAAGGCAACGTCGGTGCCGGGCTTCAGCTGGCAGAAGATGTCGGAGTGGTCGGCGACCTTGTCACCGCGCGGATCGACGTAGATGATCGTCGTGCCGCGCCGCCGCGCCTGCTTGAAGAACGACGACGCGACCGGGTGGTTCGCGGTGGCGTTCGAGCCCGTGATGATGATCACGTCGGCGTTGATCACGTCGCCGTACGTGGTCGAGACCGCGCCCGATCCGATCCCCTCGAACAGCGCGGCCACGCTCGACGCGTGACACAGGCGCGTGCAGTGGTCGACGTTGTTGGTGTGGAACCCGGTGCGGATCAGCTTCTGGAAGAGGTACGCCTCCTCGTTGGAGCACTTCGCCGATCCGAACCCCGCGATCGCTCCCGGGCCGCCGTCGGTGTAAATCTCCATTAGGCGCCGGGCGACGAGGTCGAGCGCCTCGTCCCACGTCGCCTCGCGGAACGACGGCATCACCTGGTCGTAGTCGACGAGGCCGCCGGGCTTGCGCCGCTTGTCCGACCGTCCGCCCGCCTCGTCGCCACGGACGTCGGTCGACAGTGGCCCCTTCGGGTAGGCGTCCTCCCGCCGAATCAGCGGCTTGGTGAGCCGTTGCGGGGACGCGGCGTAGTCCCAGCCGTACCGGCCCTTGACGCACAGCCGGCCCTTGGATCCGGGCTGCTGGCGGCCCTCGGCGAACGAGATCGCCTTGCGCTCGTCGTCGACGTTGTAGGTGAGCGCGCAGCCGACGCCGCAGTACGGGCACACGGTGTCGACCTGGCGGAGTTTCTCGCGGGGCTGGATCGGCACGCCGCGGATCGGCTTGTTGGTAAGCGCGCCGGTCGGGCACGCGGCCACGCACTCGCCGCAGGTCACGCACGAGGACTCACCCATCGGGTCGTTCAGGTCGAACGCGATCCGGGTGCTGTAGCCCTTGCCGCTGCGGCCGATGACGTCGTTGTTCTGGATGTCGTCGCACGCGCGTACGCAGCGGTCGCAGAGGATGCAGGCGTCGTGGTTGACCGAGATGACCGGGTTCGAGTCGTCGATCCCGCGGCCCTGGCCCTGAGGGATGTGGTCGTTTTGTTCGAGGCCGTATTGCCGGACGAGCACGAGCAGCTCGTTATCGGCGGTCTTGGTCTCCTTGGGGTCGTGCTCGGGGTCAGGCTGGTCGGACAGCAGCAGCTCGGTCAGCATTGCGCGCTGGGCGTCGATCCGGTCGCTCGTGGTCGTGACCTCCATGCCTTCCTCGCACGGGCGCACGCACGCCGCGGCATACACGCGCGCGCCGACGTCGACGACGCACATGCGGCACACCCCGACCGGGTCGTAGCGGTCGTCGTGGCACAGGACGGGGATGTCGATCCCGAGCTGCTTGGCCGCGTCGAGAACCGTCGTGCCGTCGGGAACCGTGACCTCGCGGCCGTCGATCGTCAGCGTGACGTTCTTGGTGATCGCGGCGGGTGTCGTTGTCGTAGCCATTTCGGACCTCCACTATCCCACTTCTGCACCGATTGGTTCAGAGTCCACCAGTGCCTGCAGTTCGAGCTCGGACACGGTTTTCTGGTCCGGCACCCCGGCTGGATCGAGCCCGCGCCCGACGTAGTAAGAGTCGATCATCGCTTCGAGGCGACTCGCGGTCAACGTCGCGGTCCGGCCCGACTCGAGCTCGAGCGATTCGCTCAGGAAACGGTCGGGGAGCCAGTCCTCCTCGCGCGTCCAACCCTCGCGCAGGTTGAACAGGCGCTTGGCGAGCACGATTCGGCGTGCGGTGATCGCGAGCTCGTCGGCGTCAACGTCCCAGCCCGTCACGGTGCTCAGGAGGTTCGCCCATTCGGGGTACGGCTCCGCGAACACCCCGCGCAGGAACTTGCACAGGATCAGCGAGTCCATGATCGCGGCGCGGTTCTCCGTCTCGATCGCGCCGGCTACGTGGGGTTCGCCGCCATGCAGGCGGTCGTGGGCGCCGGACAGGTCGGCCTCGTAGGCGCCGGAGCGGTTGTGATCGGCGCCGCGGGCGTTGACGGCGAGGCCGAGCGCCATCGCCTGGAGGGTTCGCGGCTCGTATCCGGGGAGCTCGAGGCCTTTGACGTGCGCGGCGAATTTGTGCGAGTTGTTGCCGACCGTTCCCGCTGCGGAGCGTGATCCTTCGGCCAGGAGGTCCCCGAGGCCCTCGCGCGCGCCGATCTCCTCGATCGCTCTGAGCAGCGCCTGTGGATCGCCGAACCGGAGCCACGGTGCGTCGATCAGGCCCTTCTCGACGCACTCCATCGCCCACGCGATCGTCCCGCCGGTCGAAATCGTGTCGATCCCGAGCTCGTCGCAGCGGGAGCTGGCTGCGATCACCGCGTCGGCGTCGCTCACGCCGCACAGCGGTCCGAGCGCGAACACGTTCTCGTACTCCATCCGGGTCTTCTTGCCGTCCGGTCCGCGGTAGATGTGCTCGCACCCGATCGAGCACGACGCGCACGAGTTGCGCGCGATCTGTTTTAGGTCCGCGATCTCCTCCGCCCCGAGTTTTGGTGCTTCGTCGAATCGCGCGGCGCTGAAGTTCCGTGTGGGCAGCGTCGAGATCGCGTTGAACGCCAGCAGGTTCGCCATTGTCCCGAGCTCGCGGTACTTGGCGGTGGCCTGGCCGAAAGATCGGGTGCGGAGATCCTTGGCCGCTTTGAGGACAGCTGCGGGGTCGGCGGAGGCGACCTTCGTGCCGGGGCGCACGAGGATCGCCTTGCACAGCTTCGAGCCCATCACGGCGCCGAGCCCGCCGCGGCCGGCGTGGCGCCCATCGTGGGAGATCGTCGCGTAGCGCACGCCGCGCTCGCCGGCCGGTCCGATCGCGGCCACGCGATATGCCGGACCTTTTTGCTCGCGGAGGCGTGCCTCCGCCTCGGCGGCCGGCAGTCCCCAGAGATCGTGTGCGGGCTCGATGTGGATGTCGCCGCGATCGATGACGAGCACCGATGGCTCGTCGCACGCGCCGCGGAGCACGATCGCGTCGTGGCCGGTGAGCTTGCCGGCGATCGCGAAGTGGCTCGACGCGAGCGCGTCGGTCAGCCGACCGGTAAGCGGGGACTTGGCCACGACCGCGAACTTCGCGCTGGTCGTGAGCGGCGTGCCGACCAGCGGCGAGAACACGAACATCAACGGCGCTTGGGGGTCCAGCGGGTCGATGCCGGCGGGGCAGTACTGGTGCATCAGCCACGTGCCCAGGCCGGCGCCCCCGATGTACGAGCGCAGCACGTGGTCCTCGATCGCGGCCGTGCACGCCGAGCCCGTGCTCAGATCAACGATGAGCGCCCTCCCGAAATACCCGCCGGGTGGCATGTGAGTAAGGCTAGCCACCCGCGTCCGCGACCATGAACGCAAGCGTGTCCCCGCTGACCAACGGCACGTGCGGGTCGCGGGTGATCTTGTCGCCGTTGAGCGCGGCCACCACGTGCTCGTCCAGCGCGAGGTCGATGGCGGCGGCGACCTCGCCGAGCGACCACGCCTGGACCGTCTGCCGGCGCGGCCCGGACCCGGCTCTGGCGAGCGGCCCGAACCGCTCGACCACGATCTCCGGCGCCGGCAGGGCGTGGGCGCGCTCGTAATCGGCGGGCTCGTTGAGGTTGCTGACCGAGCGCAGGTCGGGGTCGAGGCGGTTCACGGCGCCGTTCTTCAGGAGGTCGGCTTCGGTGGCATGCAGCACTCGCGAACGTTCGAACAGGAAGGCGGGGCGCATCCGGTCGGCCGCGATCAGGTCGTTTATGGCGCCGAGCAGATCGACGCGATAAGCGGCCGACAGGGGCTGGCGGTAGCCGCCGACCTCGGGCAGGACGACGTCGACATCGTCGCCCAGCGCTTTCACGACCGCCCTGACGAACGCGGGGTGGAGCAGCGGCACGTCGGTCGAGGACACGTACGCGACCGGCGCGCGGTCGCCGACCGCGGCGAGGCCGGCCGCGAGGCCCTGGAGGGGACCGCGTCCCTCGCGATCGTCGGTGACGATCTCGACGGCGCCGTCGAGCGCCGGCAACGCCTGCCCGGGCGCCGACACGACGATCACGGGCCCGTCGACCGATCGGGCGACGATCCCGGTCACCCGGCGCAACAAGGTCGATCCGTGCCAGTCGAGGGCCGCCTTCGGCGAGCCCATCCGCGAGGATCGCCCGCCCGCGAGCACGATCGCCGCCGCCTCGAGCATTGGGGCAAGAGTAGACCGCGGAGAAGCTTTGTCCGCGGCGCCTGGCGGCGGCGCCTTAGTATTCGGGTCATGGCGCGAACGGGCCGGATGGCGAGCCAAGAGGCCAGCGACATGACGGTCGGCGAGGTGATGATGGCCCGCCCGAAGACGATGCCGTCCGATGCGGTTGTCGCCGATGTGCGCCGCGCGTTCGAGATGCCGAGCGTCCGGACCGTGCTGCTGGCTGACGACGGCGTTTTCCGGGGTGCGATCGAGCGCGACGACCTGCCCGCCGAGGCGGCCGCCGACGAGCCCGCGGCCCGGTATGCCGATCTGCAGCCGGTGACGGCGACGCCGGCGATGCCGATCCCCGAGGCGATCAAGCTGCTCGACGACCAGCCCGAGCCGCGGCTGATCGTGCTCGACGAGGACGGCACCAGATTGGTCGGGCTGCTCTGCTTCAACCGCGCGTCGGACGAGTTCTGCGTCCGCTAGGTCCGGGGGAATCCGGCTAGACGGCCGCGCTTGCTCGTGCGCGCGTGGGCCGGATTCCCTTAAGGAAATTCGGCTCCATCGTCCACTTTTTGCATGCGCGCTCTCAACTGAGCCGAATTTCCCTTGCACCTTTTGAGACAATAGGTTCAAAACCTGTGTGGGGAGGAGGGCGATCCGGTGGCCCGCGAAGACGTGGCGCCCCGATGGCGAAGGGCGGCAAGCTCAAACGACGCTCGCGCGAACGAGCAGCGCAATCCGTCGCTCGTGGACAGCGCCGAGGAGGCGCTGCATATCTGGCTCGCCGGCGGTCGCTATCGACAGGATGACCGCCTGCCGCCCGAGCACGAGGTCGCGACGATGCTCGGCGTGTCTCGCGGCACGCTGCGGAGCGCGCTCCGCCGCCTGGAGGACCGGGGCGAGATCGTGCGCCGGCAGGGGAGCGGCACGTTCGTCGGGCGCAGCGCGGTGCCCGCAGCCATCGGCGAGCGGCTCGAGCGCCTGGAGCCGTACTCGTCGCTGGCCGAGCGCCGGGGCCTCGCACTCTCGTCGGTTGATTTGAGCATCGAGCGCCGCGCCGTCGGTGCCGAGGTCGGCGAGGCGCTCGGGCTGGCGCCGATCGCCCCGGCGCTCACGTTGTCGCGGACGCTCGTGGCCAACGATGCGCCGGTCGCGGTGATGTTCGACGTCGTCCACCCGAAGGTGTCGCTGCCCGAGGACGGCGCGCTGCGCGCCGCGCTGGCGCGTGGCCAGATGGTGCTCGACGTGCTGATCGACATCGGGGTGCCGGTCACGTACGCGCGCACGCGCGTGATTCCGTCGCTGATCAGTCCTCGGGAGCGCGCCGGCAAGCTCCTCGGGGTCAAGCGGACGACGGCCGTGCTCGAGCTCGAGGAGCTGTACTACGCCGGCCGTGACGAGCGCGTCGCCTACTCGCGCGACCTGTTCGCCCCGGGCGGCCTCGACGTAACCGTGACGCGCTCGTTCGAGTCGACCCGTCCCACTCCGATCGCGAACGTCCGTGGCTCGCGGAACGCCCGCGACGGCGGCGGTCCGCGCCACCGCCGTACGTGAGCGCGGGATCCCGGCAACGGGTGGCCTCGGTGGCGCGCGCGCTCACGCTGCTCGACGAGGTGGCGCGCAGCGACGCCGGCCTCGGGGTCAACGAACTGGCGCGGCGAATCGGGGTCAATGCGAGCACGGCGTCGCGGCTGCTGGCGACGCTCGAGGACGGAGGCTTGATCGAGCGCTCCGCGGACGGGCCCTACCGGCTGGGGCTGAAGCTGGTGGCGCTGTCGGACCGGGTGCTCGGCCAGCTGGACGTGCGCGAGCGCGCGCGGCCGTGGTTGACGTGGCTCGTCGAGGAGACCGGCGAGACCGCGACCCTGTCGGTGCCGGGGGGTGGCGAGGCGATCACGGTCGACTTCGTGCCGTCGTCGTCGAGCGTGGTGAGCATGGCGCGGGTGGGCCGGCCGAGCGTGGCCCACGCCACCGCCGCCGGGAAGGTGATGCTGGCGTTCGGCGTATCCGATGGCGGCGTGGGTACAGAAGGCGAACTGATGGCTTACACCGAGCGCACGATCACCGACCGGGCCGCATTGGCGGCCGAGCTCGAGGCGGTGCGGACATCGGGGATCGCCGAGGCGGTGGGCGAGCGCGAGCCAGATCTGAACGCGCTGGCAGCCCCGGTGATCGGCCGGGGGGGAGAGCTGGTCGCGATCCTTGGGCTCCAGGGACCCGCGGCGCGGCTGCCGGCGAGCACGCGCCGCGCGCTCCACGCGCCGCTGCGCCGAGCCGCGTCTGAGCTCGGCCGGTCGCTGGGAGGCCCTGGATAAGATTGGGCATGCGCTTTCGTCAGGGGGCGAGGCCCAGCCTTGCCGACGAAGAGCTCATGCAGCTCGTCCACGACGGCGATGTGCGGGCGTTCGAGGTGGTCTTCGACCGCCACGCGTCTGCGGCGTTCTCGCTCGCCTACCGGATGTGCGGCCGGCGGGCGGCCGCCGAGGACATCGTCCAGGAGTCGTTCCTGTCGCTCTGGCGGAGCGCGAGCGGCTACGACCCCAGGCGCGGCAGCGTCAGATCGTGGGTGCTGAGCGTCGTCCACAATCGTTCCGTCGACGCGATGCGGCGGGTCGGGGCGAAGGCCGGTCGCGACGTGCCCGACGACGGGATCGCGGAGCGCCTGCCCGCCGCTGAGACGACCGACGCCGAGGTCGAGCGCCGCGACGACGCCCGTCAGGTGCGCACCGCCCTCGACGAGCTCCCGCCCGACCAGCGGCAGGTGATCGAGCTCGCGTACTTCGGGGGGTTCACCCACACTCAGATAGCGGAGATGCTCGATCTGCCACCCGGTACCGTGAAGGGGCGGATGCGTCTCGGCCTCACCAAGATGCGGTTCTTCCTCGGCGAGGGATCGAGGGTCACGGTATGAGTGGCGTGCGGTTAGCCCTCGGCGAGGGATCGAGGGTCACGGCATGAGTGGCGAGGATCAGATCACCAACGGGCGGACGTGCGGCG
Source organism: uncultured Solirubrobacterales bacterium (assembly GCA_963701945.1). Lineage (GTDB taxonomy): Bacteria > Actinomycetota > Thermoleophilia > Solirubrobacterales > Solirubrobacteraceae > Palsa-465. The sequence continues at coordinate 546,526 of CAVPBV010000017.1, forward strand.
AGGATGCGGCCGCGTACGCGCTCGGGGCGCTCGAGCCCCACGAGCTCGAGGCCTTCCGGCGTCATCTGCGCGACTGCGCCGCCTGCCAGAAGGAAGTGGCCGAGTTCGAGCAGATCACGGGCGCGTTGCCCGAGGCGAGCGTCCGGTACGAGGTGCCGAAGGACCTGCGCCGGCGGGTCATGCAGGAGGTGCGTGCGACGCCGAAGGCGCAGCCGGCGTCTCGGCCGACGCGCGCTCGCTCGTGGCGTCCGGTTCTTGCGTGGGGCGGCGCGCTGGCCGCGGTGGTGGTCATCGCCGTGGTGCTCGTGGTCGCGCTGAGCTCGGGCGGGTCGAGCACGCGGACGATCGAGGCCTCGACCGGGAACGCGGAGCTGCAGGTAACAGGCGCCCGTGGCGACCTGATCGTCCACCGCCTGCCGCAGTTGCCGGCCGGGCGGATCTACGAGATGTGGGTCCAGCGCGGCAACGCCACGCCGACGCCGACGGGCACGCTGTTCGGGGTGAGGGCGGACGGGTCGGCGGCGCTCGGGGTCCCGGGAAGTCTCAACGGCGTGAGCACGGTGATGGTGACGCAGGAGCCCGCCGGGGGGACACCCGCGCCCACGACCACGCCGGTGATCGTGGCGCGGGTGACATAAGCGCGTCAGGCCGCTCTCAGCGGCTTGGTCTGGTACCCGCTGACGGGCGTTCCGAGATACGGGAAGGGCGGCCGAGCATCCGTGCCCGGCCGGGGGTCGCGATCACGCCGCCGGGCATGGATGCCCGGCGTAATGGCCCCACGGATGCCAGGCGAAGCCTGGCCCAAATCAACTCCAGGGGTAAGGGCTGTGCGACACCGGGTGCAGGTCCCCGGTGGCGAACCGCTCGAACCGGAACGGGTGCAGCAGCGATGAGTGCTCGCCGCCGAGGACGCGCGCGATCTCGCGGCCGACGGCGATCATCTTGTAGCCGTGGTTCGAGTCGGCGGCGACGAACACATTCGGGCGCATGTAGTCGAACACCGGGAAGTTGTCGACGGTGAACGCGCCGGCGCCGCCGCTGCGGGTCTGGCGGTACGTCGGCCGGACGCCCTCGAACCGACCGAGGCAGTGCGACAGCGCGGCGCACCACATGTCGGGGAAGCCGGGCTCGACCGTGCCCGTGGGGTACGGGTCGATGTCGATCGCGTGGCCGAGGCGGAGCGGTTGCGCGCCGCCCTGCACGGTCTCGCGGTCGGGCTTGAAGTAGACGCCCCACGGTTCGCTCGTGATCAGCCGCGCAGCGTCGTCGCGGAGCGGCTGATCGCTGTCTACGTGCAGCACCGGCGACTCCTTGCCGTCGTCGGTGATGAACAACGCAGGGTCGAACTCGATCTCGCCCTCCTGGAGGTACCAGTAGGTCCACATCGGGAGGGCGGTCTGAAGCTCGCCGTCGGATTGGCGGACGTCGATCGTGTCGGGCAGGCCGAGCATCGCCCACAGCTCGGTCACCCACGGCCCGACCGCCACGACGACCTGGTCGGCGTGGATCGTTCCCTTGGTCGTGTGAACAGCGGTGACGGCGCCCGAGTTGTCCTGGTCAAACCCGGTGACCTCGACGCCGGTGGCGATCTGGGCGCCGGCCTGCTGCGCCTTCGCGGCGAGGCCGAGCATCGACTCCTTGTTGAAGGCGAACCCGCCGGCGTGCTCGTGCAGGCAAACGGTCAGGCCGGGCGCGCGCCAGTCGCCGTACAGCTCGCGCATGTGCTCGGCGACCTCCTCTTCGCCCACGTACAGATCGGACGGGTACCCGATCCGCTGCTGGCGTCCGTAGACCTCGACCAGATCGCTCTCCTGCGCCGGCGGACCGAGCGCGATGTAGCCGCTGCCGTGGTAGTGGAGCGCCTCCGGATCCGATTCCCACACCTCGACGCAGGCCGCCATCAGCTCGGACATCGCCGGCTGGAAGTAGTTGTTGCGGATCACCCCGCACGCGATCCCCGACGCGCCGGCCGCGACGTCGGTCTTGTCGACGACCAACACGCGCTGCCCCTGCTTCGCGAGGTGCCAGGCGGTCGAGAGGCCGTGGACGCCGGCGCCGATGACGAGGACCGGGACTGTGTCGGGAAGAGGTTCGGACATGGCGGCGTGGCTCCTTGTTGTTGCGTGATGCGCAACGGTATTGCGCGTGATGCTTTGGTGAGCATAGGAGTGGGGCGCGGCGGGGTCAAGGTGTCGGACTCTGGCGATAGAGGTGGCATATGCGCACCTTCAGCGCCAAAGTTCGGACCTTGCCTGGGGGGTCGGCAACTGATATAAACGGCCGCTGTACGAATTTGTACAAGGGAGCGTCCGTGGCATCGCTCGGTGGCGCGGCCGGCGAGGGTGCAAGAAAGGAGTGGAGGATGGCGGTAGCAGTCGACGGCGGCGACCCCAGTGCTGTGACGGTGCCGCTTGGGGGGACCGTTCAGACGGTGCTCGACAGCCCGCGGATCGCGCCGGCGCCGGCGACGCTCGAGGAGGCTCGGAACGCGCCCGGACGACGGGAGAAGATCGAGGAGATCACCAAGCGGATCGAGGCCCAGGGCATCAAGTACGTGTTCTTCCAGCAGGTGTCGGTCACCGGCCGGGTGATGGGCAAGGGCGTCGTGTCGACGTTCTTTCCGCAGGTCGCCGAGAAGGGCTACCAGCTCGTGTATGGCGCCACCGCCAACCTGTTCACCGATCGCCTCGGCAACTACATCGGGTTCGGACCCGAGGAGTCCGAGCTGGCGGCGGTGGCGGACCTCGACACCTTCGCCGTGCTGCCGTGGGACGAGCGCGTCGCGCGCGTGTACTGCGACTGCTACGACACCGAGACCGGCGACCTGCTCGACGCCGACTGCCGCCAGAACCTCAAGCGGGTCGCGCACGAGTTCGAGCAGGAGCTCGGATACCAGTTCCTGATCGGGATCGAGCCCGAGACCATGTGGCTCAAGCAGCCCGAGGACGGCGCCGAGCTCGAGGGCGTCACCAAGCCCTACTGCTACCACATCCACCAGTTCGAGGAGCTCCGTCCGGTGCTGCTCGACGTGGTCGACTGGGGCCAGCGCCTCGGCCTCGACATGAGCTACGGCGACCACGAGGACGCGCCGGGCCAGCTCGAGTTGAACTTCCGCTTCGACCGGCCGGTGCGGACCGCCGACAACATCACGACCTACCGTCAGGTGTGCGCCGCGGTCGGGCGCAAGCACGGCGTGCTGCCCACGTGGATGCCGAAGCCGTTCACGGGCGTGTCGGCCAACGGCCACCACCACCACTTCACGCTCGTCGACGAGAACGGCGTCAACGTGTTCCACGACCCCGAGGGGCCCGCGCAGTTGTCGGAGATCGCTCGGAACTTCCTCGGCGGGATGCTCGAGCACTTCGGCGCGCTGATGTGCATCGGCAACCCGACCGTGAACTCGTACTGCCGCATGTGGGACACGGGCTTCTGGGCCCCGATCTACAAGAACTGGGGCTGGCAGAACCGAACCACGACCGTGCGCGTCGCGACCGGTGGGCGGTTCGAGTACCGCGGTGTCGACTCCTCGTGCAACCCGTACCTGACGACAGCGGCGCTGCTTCAGGCCGGACTCGACGGCGTGCGGCGCAAGCTCGACCCCGGGCCGCCGCAGCAGGGCAACACGTACGAGCTGCTCCAGCAGGGCGTCGAGATCGAGCGCGTCCCCGAGAGCCTCGGCGCGGCGCTGAACGCGCTCGCGGCCGACAAGCTGATCCAGTCCGCGATCCCAGGGCGCCTGTACAAGGTGTTCGATTGGTACAAGCGCGACGAGTGGGAGCGCTACCTGGCGGCGGTGACCGACTGGGAGCGCAACGAGTACCTCGAGGTACTCCCGTAGGCCGGCCCGGGGGAAACGCCCATGTGCGGAATCGCGGGAATCATCTATCGCAACGGCAACGGCGCCCATCGGCTGGGCGCGGATATGACGCGCATGCTCCAGTCGATGAAGCATCGCGGCCCCGACTCGACCGGATATGCGCTGTATCGTCGGCCGAGCGCCGACCTGATCATGCGGATCAAGCTCGCCGACGGCGCGGCGAACGGGGATATCGAGTACGCCGACCGGCTCAGACACCGCCGCCGCGAGGTGGAAGCGCGGCTGCGGGGGGCGGGCGCTCGCGTCGATTCGATCGAGGACATCAACGAGTACACGATCGCGGTCGCGCTCGACTACGACGGTGAGCTCAAGCGGATCGCCGACTACGTCGAGTCGGTACCGGGAGCGGAGGTCCTGTCGGCGGGCTCGGCCCTCGAGATCATCAAGGACCTCGGCGACGCCCAGACCGTCGGCACGTCGTACAAGCTCGACGGCTACATCGGCACGCACGGGATCGGGCACGTGCGGATGGCGACCGAATCCGACGTCGACATCTCCAACGCGCACCCGTACTGGGCGTATCCGTTCTCGGACGTCGCCGTGGTCCACAACGGTCAGCTGACCAACTATCACCAGTGGCGCCGGCGCCTTGAGCGGATGGGCCACCGGTTCGCGTCGGACTGCGACTCGGAGATCATCGCGGTGTACCTCGCCCAGAAGATGGCCGAGGGCGCCGCGCTCGAGGACGCCATGCGGATGAGCCTCGAGGACCTCGACGGCGTGTTCACCTACATGTGCGTCTCCGATGACGCGCTTGGGATGGCCAAGGACGAGCTCGCCGCGAAGCCGCTGGTCCTGTACGAGGGCGAGGACATGGTCGTGCTCGCCTCCGAGGAAATGGCGATCCGCGCGGTGATCGACCGCGAGATCGAGACCTACGACCCGTACGAGAGCGAGGTGATGGTATGGACACGGTAGCCTCGGCCGGCGCCATCCCGCAGGCGCGCTTTGACCCGCGGGGCTTGGTCGAGCTCGACGAGACGATCCCTCACGTCGCTGAGATCGACGGCCAGCGCGCGAGCTTCGACGCACATCAGCTGACCACGCGCCAGATCAACCTCGAGCTGCGCCGGCTGATCTACGGCGAGGGCGTGCGCGAGGTGACCGTCCGCAACCCGGGCGCCAAGCACTCGCTCGGCGTCGGGATCCTGCAACGGTGCAAGATCACGTTCGAGGGCAGCCTCGGGTACTTCGCGTGCGGGCTGATCGACGGCCCCGAGGTCCACATCACCGGTCGCGTCGGCTGGTCGTCGTGCGAGAACATGATGTCGGGCGTGGTCGAGATTGACGGCAACGCCGGGTCGCTGACCGCGGCGGCGCTGCGAGGCGGCGACGTGGTCGTGCACGGCAAGGTGGGCGCGCGCACCGGGATCGACCAGAAGGGCGGAACGATCATCATCCTCGGCGACGTCGGCTCGATGACCGGGTTCATGATGCAGCGCGGCCGGCAGATCATCTGCGGCAACGCCGGCCACGGCCTCGGCGACTCGATGTACGACGGCGTGTTGTACGTGGGCGGCAAGGTCGCCTCGCTCGGGATCGATTGCGTGCCGGGTGAGTGGACCGAGGCGGACACTGAGTTCGTGACGCGGAAATTCGGGATCTACGGTCTCGGTGACCCGCCCGAGCTCCAGAAGTTCGTGTGCGGCAAGAAGCTCTACAACTACGACTCGCTCGAGCCGTCCGAGCGGAAGCTCGTCCTTTAGAAAGGCCCACCCACCCGCCATGGCGACTACCGACGAAAACGCCCCGATGGCCCGCAACCGCCTGGGGCGCAGCCGGATCTTCACCCCCGAGGTGATCGACGACATCCATGTCAAGGCCGAGCTCGGGCGCTACCGGATGCGCGGATTCTCGATGTTCAAGCCGATCCCCCACTGGGACGAGCTGATGTTCCTGCCGGGGACACTGACCCGGTTCGTGATCGAGGGCTACCGCGAGAAGTGCGTGACTAAGACCGTGCTCGGCGCGCGCTTCGCCAAGAAGCCGATCGAGCTCGACATCCCGATCTACATCACCGGGATGAGCTTCGGCGCGCTGTCGCTCGAGGCGAAGATGGCGCTCGCCAAGGGCGCCTCGATGGCGGGCACGGCGACGTGCTCGGGCGAGGGCGGCATGATCCCGCCGGAGCGCGACCTGTCGACCAAGTGGTACTACCAGGTGATCCAGAGCCGCTACGGGTTCAACCCGCACCACCTGATGCTGGCCGACGCGGTCGAGTTCTTCATCGGGCAGGGCTGCAAGGTCGGGCTCGGCGGGCATTTGATGGGCCAGAAAGTCACCGAGCAGGTCGCCGAGATGCGCTCGCTGCCGGTCGGGATCGACCAGCGCTCGCCAGCGCGGCACCCCGACTGGCTCGGTCCGGATGATCTCTCTCTGAAGATCCAGGAGATCCGCGAGGCGACGAATTACGAGGTTCCGATCCAGCTGAAGCTGGGCGCGGCGCGCGTGTACGACGACGTGCGGATGGCGGCCAAGTGTGGCCCGGACACCATCTACCTGGACGGGGCCGAGGGCTCGACCGGCGCCGGCCCCCACATCGCCACCGAGGAGACCGGGATCCCGCTGATGGCGGCGATCCCCGAGGCGCGGCGCGCGCTCGAGGATGTCGGCATGGCCGACGAGGTCGACCTGATCGTGGCGGGCGGGATCCGCAATGGCGCCGATGTGGCCAAGTGCCTGGCGCTCGGCGCGAACGCGGTGGCGATCGGGCACTCGGCGCTGATGGCGCTGAATTGCAACAAGGAGATCCCGGGCGTCACCGACTACGAGGGCACGGTGGGCGTGCCGGCGGGCCAGTGCTACCACTGCCACACCGGACGCTGCCCGGTCGGGATCACGACGCAAGATCCGGAATTGCGGCGGCGGTTGGTCGTCGACGAGGCCGCGACGCGCGTCTACAACTTCCTGCACACGATGACGCTCGAGTGCCAGATGCTCGCGCGGGCGTGCGGGAAGACCGACGTCCACAGCCTCGAGCCCGAGGACCTGGCCGCGCTGACGGTCGAGGCGTCGGCGATGGCGCGGGTGCCGCTGGCGGGCACTGACTACATCCCGGGCGTCTCGGAGGAGCGCACGCTGGCCCGGATCGAGCGTTTGCTCGAGCGGCACGTCGAGAACCCGATCGACTTCCTCGAGTCGAACGGCGAAACGCTGGGAGTGGGGGCCGCCGGGCACGAGGGGGCGGGGTCATGAGCGAGACCGAGTACACGACCTCGATCGACGCCGAGTATCTCGCCGGGCGACGGTTCCCCTACCAGGAGGACATGTCGCTGGTGGAGGACGTCGACCTGCTCGCCGCCACCCCAGGCAGGGACATCAACTGGCTCGAGGACGTCGAGTTGCTCGAGGAGGATGGCGTCCCGGCGGTGTTCGACCGTTACTCGAACTCGTTCCTCAAGATCTATTTCTCGATTCCCTCGGGGCACGAGAACGAGATCGCCCGGAAGGTGTTGATCAAGCATCTACAGTCCGGGAACTCGTACGGGATCGCGTTGAAGGAGCGCCATTGCAAGTTCGCCCAGCCAGAGCTCGGGCCGTGGGTCGAGGGGTCGCGGACGGTGGGCGCGGATTACAAGCCGACGGTGCTCGAGGGATGGGAGCCTCCGCAGCACTGACCCCGGTGGGCGGCGAGACGGATCTGCCGCGGTCGATTCGGCGCGGGCCGCCGATCACGATTGGCTGCGAATGCGGCGAGCGGCGCGATCTCCAATACGGCGAGCGGTGGACGTGCGAGAAGTGCGGGCGCACCTGGAACACGTGCCGGATTCCGCTCGAGCAATACGCGCAGCTGTGCCGCACCCAGATGCGCTTCCGCTGGCTGCCGCTGGCGGGCGCCGCGCTGGTGGTGGCCTCGCTGATTGCGCTCGTGGTGCTCGGCCGGGCGTTCGGCGGGATCCTGCTGGCGGCGATTGCGGCGATGGTGTGGAGCACATTCGGGCGGCCGCTGTGGAAGCGGCGGTACCTGAAGGCGATCCAGAACCGGCCGAGCTGGAACATCAAGGCCGAGTAGCGATCGTGCCGCTGCCGTGCGGGTGATCGTCGTCGGCGCCGGGTTCGCAGGCCTGGCCGCGGCAGACGCGCTTGCTCGGGCCGGTGCCGAGGTCGACGTGCTCGAGGCGCGCGACCGGGTCGGCGGGCGGGTGTGGTCGGTGCCGTTCGCCGGCGGCGTGGTCGAGCGCGGCGCCGAGTTCATCCTGCCCCACGATCGCACGGTGATAGCTGTCGCAGAACGCTTCGGGCTCGCGCTCGTGCGCAAGGGGACGCTGTACGGGAACCGGGAGCCTCGAGGTGGCGTCGCCGCGTCGCAGGCCGATGTGCTCGCCGCCGTGGCGCGTTTGGCATCGCAGCCGCATGTCGGGACGCTCGCCGACGCGCTCCGTGCTGCTTCGCTCGATCCGGGCGTCGCCGAGGTCATACAGGCCCGGCTCGAGGTGAGCTGCGCGTACGGTGCCGACGACCTCGACGCGTCCGTGCTCACCGAGGGCGCCGGCGCGTTCGGCGACTTCGACGCGTGGAGTGTGGAGGGCGGCAACGACCGGATCGCTCGGGAGCTCGCCGCCGGGCTCGGAGGCGCGGTGCGGTTGTCCTCGTCGGTGTCGAAGGTGGCATGGAGTGAGCGCGAGGTCAGGGTGGTTGCGAGTGGGGAGGAGTCGGTCGCCGACGCGGCGGTGATCGCGGTCCCGGCGTCGGTACTCGACTCGATCTCGTTCGACCCGCCGCTCCCGCCCGCAAAGGCGGCGGTGCGATATGGACAGGCGGCGAAGCTGTTCGTGGCATTGCGAGCGCCGGCGCCGCCGAGCCAGGTGCTGTCTGTCGACGAGCGGTTCTGGTGCTACACCCAGCTCGGCGCGGACGGCGAGCCCCTCCCGTTTGTCGGCGCGTTCGCGGGGTCGCCTCGTGCTTTGGAGACGCTAGATGTGTCGTCCGGGCCCGAGCGGTGGATCGAGGCGCTCGCGCGGCTGCGGCCAGACCTGGACCTAGATCTCGAACGCGTCCTGCTGTCGACCTGGGCGGAGGACCCGTGGGTGCGTGGCGCCTACAGCGCGTCGTCGGCGCGATTCCCGATGGATGCCGTTGCACTGGCGCGGTCCATCGGATCGCTGTTCTTTGCCGGCGAGCACACCGCCGGCGCGTGGCACGGGCTGATGGAGGGTGCGCTCAGGAGCGGCGGGCGGGCCGCCGGACAGCTACTGGGCACCGCGCGGCAGTGATTTCTCGGCGCCGGCGGCAAAGCTGCGCTCGAGATCGTCGATCACTCGCGGGTCGCGCAGCGTGCTCACATCTCCCGGATCCAGTCCGTAGGCCATGTTGCGCAGCAGCCGTCGCATGACCTTGCCCGAGCGCGTCTTGGCCAGATCGGCCGCCCACACGATCCGCCGCGGCACCGCCGCCTCACCCAGGCGATTGCGCACCAGGTCGCGGATCTCCTGCTCCACCCGCTCGGACCCCCGCGTATCGCCGATCAGCGTGACGAACGCGCACACGACTTGGCCCCATTCCGGGTCTCGCAGACCGATCACGCCGGCCTCGGCGACCTTCGGATGGGCGACGATGGCCGACTCGACGCGAGCGCTGGGCAGGCGCTCGCCCCCGACCGTGATCACGTCGTCGACCCGGCCCTCGATCCAGAAGTGGCCGTCGGCGTCCACCCGGGCGACGTCGCCCACGTAGTAGGCGGGCTCGCTGAACCGCCCGAAATAGCTGCGGTCGTCGAAGCGGCCGAAGTAGGTCTGGCGATAGCGCTCGTCCTCCTTGTACAGGGTGCGAAGCATCGAGGGCCAGGGGCGCCTCAGCACGAGCGCACCCTGCTCCTCCAGCACCGGATCGCCATCGTCGTCGAACACCTCGGGCAGGATGCCGGGAAGCGGGCGCCCCGCCGCGCCGGGCTTGGTCGCCGCCACGCCGGGCAACGGCGCGACCAGCATCGCCCCGGTCTCGGTTTGCCACCAGGTGTCGACGATCGGACAGCGACCGCCGCCGATCACCGTTCGATACCAGAGCCACGCCTTGGGGTTGATCGGCTCGCCCACGGTGCCGAGCAGGCGCAGCGAGGACAGGTCGTATGCGGCCGGCAGCTCGGCTCCCCAGCTCATGAACGACCGGATGATCGTGGGCGCTGTGTACAACACGCTGACGCGGTAGCGCTCGACGAGCTCCCACCAGATCGCGCGGTGAGGATAATCCGGCGGCCCCTCGTACATCACGCTGGTCACCCCGTTCATCAGCGGCCCGTAGACCGAGTACGAGTGGCCGGTCACCCAGCCGGCGTCGGCGGTGCACCAGAAGACGTCGGTCTCAGGCTTGAGGTCGAAGACGTATTTCGAGGTCCAGTGCACACCGGTCAGGTAGCCGCCGGTGCTGTGCACGACCACCTTCGGCTTACCGGTCGAGCCCGAGGTGTACAGGAGATACAGCGGGTGCTCGGCGTCCTGCGGCTCAGGTGGGCAGTCGCCCCCGCCCGCCGCCAGCGCGTCCTCCCACCACAAGTCGCGGCCTGGCCGCATCGGGCAGGGCGCCGCGTGGTGCCGGTGGACGATCACCGTCTCGAGCGAGGGCAGCTCGGCGAGCACCGGGTCGATTTCCTCCTTGACCGTGCGGGTCGCCTCGCGCTGCATAGCGCCGTCCACGGTGATCAGCGCGGCGGCCTCCGAGAAGCTCAGCTGCTGGTGCAGCGTCTGCGGTGAGGAGCCGAGGAAGACGACGTTGTGAGGAGCGCCAATCCGCGCGCAGGCCAGCATCGCCACCGCCGCCTCCGGCACCATCGGCATGTAGATCGCGACGACATCCCCCGCGCCGATGCCCCGCGCCCGGAGGCCCGCCGCCAGCGCCTGCACGTCGCGCAGCAGCTCCGCGTAGGTGACGGCCCGCTCCTCTCCGCGCTGCCCATGCCAGTGGTAGGCGACACGGTCGCCGTGGCCGGTCAGGACGTGGCGATCCAGGCAGTTGTACGAGGCGTTCAGCCGGCCGCCGACGAACCAGCGGTAGCTCGGAGCGTCCGACTGGTCCAGCACGGTGTGCCACGGCTCGATCCAGTCGAGCAGGTCCTCTGCCTGGCGGCCCCACCATCCCTCGAAGTCCCGCTCGGCCTCTCGGTACACGGAGTCGTCGCTGATCAGCGCCTGGGCTCGGAACTCCGGCGGGGGCTCGAACGCCGGCACGGTCAGCAGGCGCTCGAGCTCGCGCTCGAGTCCCGCGCCCAGGAGTGGAGCCGAAGGCCCGCCCATCTCCTTCATGCCGCCTCTTCCAACCGGCCGTACTCCGCCACCCAGGCCAGAAACTCGTCGGCCGCCAATGGCCGGGCGTAGTGGTACCCCTGGGCGATGTCGCAGCCCATGCGGGCCACGTTCCTGACCGAGGCGGCGGTCTCCACGCCCTCGGCGACGATCTGGAGGCCGAGCGCATGCCCGAGCGAGACAACCGATCCGACGATGGCCGCGGTCGTCGGGCGATCGCTCTCACGTAGGAATCCACGGTCGATCTTCAGCTCGCTGACCGGCAACCGGTCGAGGAGGCCGAGCGACGAGTAGCCGGTCCCGAAGTCGTCGAGGCTCACCGACACCCCAAGCTCAGCCAGTTCCCGGAGGACCGCGATGACTTGCGCCTGGTTCCGGATCAGCGAGCTCTCGGTGACCTCGACCGTTAGGCGATGGCCCTCCACACCGGAGCGCTTGAGCGCCTCCTGGACGATGCTGGGGAACCTGGGGTCACCGATATCCGACGTGGTCACGTTGACCGCCACGCCAAGGTCGAGGTCCTGATCGAGCCAGCGCCGACATTCGTTGAGTGCGTCGACAAGGACCAGCGGGGTAATCTTGCGGATCAGGCCCGTCGCCTCCGCGAGCGGGATGAAGTCGGCGGGCGGCACGTAGCTGCCATCCGGCAGCCGCCAGCGCACGAGCGCTTCGGCGCCGGTCACCCGGTCGGCCCGCAGGTCGATCTTCGGCTGGTAGTGCAGGACCAGGCTGCGGTCGGCGATGGCCTGACGCAGGCGCTGCACGAGCAGCGCCGGCGTCTCGCGCGTTCCGGCCTGCCGCTCGTAGAGCTCGATGCCCGAGTGATCGCGCTTGGCCTCGTACATCGCCGCGTCGGCATGACGCAGCAACACCTCGGTGCTCGCACCGTGGTCGGGAAACAGCGCGATCCCGATGCTGGCGCCGATGCTCACCTCGATCCCCCCGAGGACGATCGGCGCGCCCAGCGCGGCGGCGATCCGCCGGGCCGCGGCCAGCGCCGACTGGCGCGACACGCGGCTGGTAAGCGCCACCGCGAACTCATCGCCGCCCAGGCGGGCCACGATGTCGCCCTCGCGGACCGCGCGCAGCAGGCGGCTGCCGATCTCGACTAGCAGCCGGTCGCCGTGATCATGGCCTAGGCCGTCGTTGATGTCCTTGAAGCCGTCGAGATCGATGAGCAACAGAGCCACCTCGCGGTCCTCACGCTGGGCGACCGCGAGCGAGGCGCCGGCGCGCTCGTAGAACAGGCTGCGGTTGGCCAGCCCGGTCAGGGAGTCGTGATGGGCCTGGTGCTGAAGCTCCTCCTGGCGGGCGCGGTCGAGCTCGCGCAGACGAGCCGCCTCGAGAACGAGGCCACCCTCGAGGCCGAGCTGCGAGGCCAGCTCAAGCCGCCGCTCACTCCACATGCGCGGCTTCGGGGAGCCACACACGAGGACGCCGCTGCCGTCCTCGTAGCCGACCAGCGGAACCACCACACCGGAAGCTAGACCGAGCCGCTGGATCAGTCGCCCGCAGGCGCCGGCGTCATCGTCCGCCTCGACATCCGCCACGACACTGGTCGATTCCTCACGTGCCGGCAGCTCGATCGTCTCCGACGAGCGCTCGCACAGCGCGGGATCCGAGGCGGCGCGTCCGGCCTCGTGCAGCGTGCCCCCGCCGGCGGGCACGCACACCGAGGCCACCTCGGCGTCCAACGCCTGCCGGGCGATGGACGCCAGGCGACCTGCCATGTGGGCCACGTCGGGGCTGGCCAGGCCGTCCTTGAGCAGCTCGCGCACCGATTCCCCGGCCGCCAGTCGGGCCTCGCGGTCGGCGGCCTGCTGAGTGCGGCGCACGATCTCCCCCACCAGCGACCCGAAGGCGGTGGTCACGCGAATCTCGTCGTTGCGGAAGGACCGCGGGGCGCTCGAATCAAGCACCAGCACGCCGAGCGGGGGCGAGCCCAGCGGCACGGCCATGGCTGACTGGATGCCGAACCCGTCGGCCCACCACTCGCCCAGCTTGGGGTCCTGGCGATGGGTGGCCCGGACCGGCTTACCCGAGGCGAACGCTGCCTCCACCATCGGCGGCAGCTCCTGCGCGTGGCGGAAGCGTAGCCAGGCGTCAGTGTCCTTTCGGCCATCGGTGAAGGTGGCCATGCGCGGGACCAGGCGGTCGCCGACGTGCAAGAACACGCTGGTCCGGTTCACGCCGAGCTCGCGGGCCAGCCGGGCACAGACCGTGTACAGCAGTTCGCTGATCGAGCCGGATTGGGCGCCGGCGGCTTCGATCACCTCGAGCAGGAGCTCGGCCTGCGTCCGCCCCTGCTCAGCCGCCTGCCAGGCGAGCAGCGGCGCGGCACAGGCACTCAGCTCCGACAGCGCGGCCGCCGCCTCTCCTGACGGCACCGGCTCCACGGTTATCATCCCGAGCGGCTGGCTACGCAACAGCAGCGGCACGCAGGAGATGGAATCGCCGGCCAGATCCTCGGCCAGCTGCCACGCCACCTCCCGGAGCTCCTCGCGGCTGACCGCCACCGTGCGGCGGTCCTGCAGGCAGCTCTCGAACGGCTCGACCTCCTCGATGCTGCGACGAGCCCACCAGCTCGGCACCGAAGGGCCGCTCTGCTGCCGTCGCCGGCCGGCCACGGGCGAGACCAGCCGCGCCCAGGCCGAGTAGCGCCACACGACGACGCGCTCGGCCTCCAGTCGCTCGAGGGCGAGCGCGCACAGACGCTCGAGGGCAGCCCAGCCCGGATCCTGCGGTGATGGTTGACCTGATGCAGACATCGGCGATTGACGTGGGCCCTGGCGCCCACGCGGTGATATTTCGGCCATCCGCGGCCGAATTGTTAATCGGGACAGCGGAGCTGGACGGCGCGCCGCCGCGATGACTTCTCGGCGCCGGCGCCGTCTAAGCTGGCGTGACCGTGGCGGCCGCTGATTCCGTCGAGCTCCAGGTGGGAGCCAGGACCGTGCGGATCTCCAGTCCGGACCGGGTCTACTTCTCGGCGCGGGGCGAGACGAAGCTCGACCTCGCCCGCTACTACATGAGCGTCGGCGACGGGATCGTCCGCGCGCTGCGTGAGCGACCGTGCATGCTCCACCGGTTCCCCGACGGGGTCGACGGCCAGAAGGTTCATCAGAAGCGACTGCCGAAGGGCGCGCCGCCCTGGGTGCAGACCGTCGAGATCTACTTCCCCAGGTTCGGCCGGACGGCGGACGAGCTGTGCGTCACCGAGCTCGGCAGCGTTATCTGGGCGGTCCAGATGGCGACGGTCGAGTTTCACCCGTGGAACTCGCGGCGCGCCGATGTCGAGCGGCCCGACGAGTGGCGGATCGATCTGGATCCGATGCCCGATTGTGGCTTTGATGCCGTGCGCCGCGTCGCGGAGGTCGCGCGCGAGGTGCTAGACGAGATCGGTGCGGTCGGGTGGCCCAAGACCTCGGGTGGCAACGGGCTCCACATCTACGTCCGGATCGAGCCGCGCTGGGGGTTCGGCGAGGTACGCGAGGCCGCGCTCGCGTTTGCCCGCGAGGTCGAGCGTCGCATTCCTGCGGATGCGACTACGACGTGGTGGCGCAAGGACCGCGATCCACGCAAGGTGTTTGTCGACTACAACCAGAACGCGCGCGACCACACGATCGCGAGCGCTTACTCGGTCCGGGGAAATCGATACGGCACGGTCTCGACCCCGATCACCTGGGATGAGCTGGGCGACGATTTGGATCCGCGGGACTTCACGATCGCGACCGTTCCGGCGCGATTCGCCGCGATCGGCGACCCGCACGCGGGCATCGACGACGCCGTGTTCTCGCTCGAGCCATTGCTTGAATGGGCGGCGCGAGACGAGGTTGACGGCTCGTCTCGCGCCGACGAAGTTGAGGGCTAGTCGTGTGGCGTGTGGACGATCAGCACGTCGCAGTGCGCGTGGTGCGAGATCGTGTCGCTGACGCTCGCGCCGAACAGGCGGTGCACGACCCCGTGCTGATGGCCGACGACGATCATGTCGGCGCCGCGCTCCTCGGCGAGCTGAACGATGGCGTCCGACGGCTCGCCGATCGCGCCCTGATAGTCAGCCTCGATTCCCTGGCCTTCGAGATACGTGCGCGCCGTTTCGAGCTCCTTGGCGTGCTTCTCGGGCGGGTCAGTGGGGTCGATCGGACCCGCTGATCGGCCGGCGCTCAACATCACGGGCGTCACGCTCGTGACCACGAGCTTTGCGCTCAGGGCCTTGGCGAGTGTCGCGGCCCGTTCCAGCGCCTTCTGGGATCCGGCTGTGTCGTCGTATCCGACAACGATCGTGCTCATCGTCGCTCCTCAGTCGTTACGCGGGCGGTGCGGCTAAGCGGGCAGTACGGCGTGAGGCGTCGGCTCTGCGCCGAGCATCGCCGCCTCCTCCTCCGGGGTCGCGGGGGTGTGCTCACGGAAGTGGACACTTTCCTTGTCCTGCACGATCCGGCGGAAGATGTACAGCAGCACCGAGGCGACCAGCACGCCGACGCCGATGGCGAAGTCGGTCCACGTGCCGTACCCGTTCAGGTGTGGAGCGAGGGCGCCGACGACCAGCAGGAACGCGACGAGCACCGTCATGAAGCCCGCGATCCACACCCATGCGTTGCTGAGCTTGACAGGTCTCGGCCAGTTCGGGCGGTCTTTTCGGAGCAGGAGGAAGCCGCTGACCGCGAACAGATGGGCGAGTACGTAGCCGATGTTGCTCATGTACAGGATCGCCAGGTTGCTCGAGATGAACAGCACCAGCAGGACGTTGACCACCAGGTCGACGGTCATGGCACGGCCCGGGACGTGGAAGCGGTTGAGCACGCCGAGTTGCTTGACGGTCATCCCGGCCTTCGAGATCCCGAACAGGGCGCGCCCGCCGTCGGCGGTCGACGAGGACATCGATAGCACGAGGCTCGCCAGCAGACAGATGAGGAAGAACGTCCCGACCGTGTTCCCGGCGATCTTCTCGAAGGCCTCCGAGTAAAACTGGCCGGTCGCGGTGGCCGCCGACACCGACCCGGTGACGCCGCCGAGCGCGAACGGCAGCAGCGTGAACACGCCGACCACGAATGCCGCTGAACTTCGCAGCGCGATCTTGGCGTCCTGCTTGGTCTTGTACTCGGGCGCGAACGTGGCGCACACCTCCGCCGCCCACGCCGACCAGGCGAGGATGAACAGGTAGACGAACGCCTGCTTGGTTCCGCCCCACGGCCCGGTGAAGGTCGCCTTCACATTGCTCGAATGCCAGTGCCCGGTGAGGAACGGCAGGATGATCAGCCCGACCAGCGCGATCGTGAGCAGTCCGGCCGTCACGTACGTGAACCCCTTGAACGGGCGGATGCCGAAGATGTTGAACGCCCACACCGCGATGATCACGCCGATCGCGATGAAGTTCCCGAGCGTCAGGTGCACGATCCCGTCGTACACCGTGAAGGTGGTGTTCGGGAACCAGCGGGCCTGGATCAGCACGCCGATCAGATTCCCGAAGATCGACAGCACTACCGACCACCCGATCCAGTAGCCGAACGCGGCGATCGGACCCACGAACGTCGTGTACTTCCGCCACGCCTCGTTCGCGTAGACCGAGATCCCGCCTGACTTGTCCGGGAACATCATCGCCGGCTCGACGTAGATCCAGGTCAGGATCCAGCCGATGATCGCCGAGATCCCCCACAGGATCACCGAGCCCCACACGCCGAATATGTTCAACGTGAACCCGAGCGACCCGAAAAGGAAGCCCGGATTGCACATCGCGATTGTGAATCCATCCCACCAGCGGAGCGACTTCAGCAGCTGACGCTCCTCGACTACGGCTGTCGCCATCTCACTCTCCTGTGAAGTCGTTCTCCCCGCTGTTGGCAGGCTTATACCAGTTTGTACAAAGGTGGTCAACCGGATCGACCCGGCTTTCGGGGTAGGCGCTTACGGGTGTTGCGGGGTTTTTGGGGCCGGGGCGCCGCGGGCGTGGCGGCGTTTTTGTGGCCGCGGCGTAGACTCGTTCACGCGATGCGCCCGCTGCTGGACCGCCGAAGGTCGCCGGCAGCCGTGATGGGCGACCAGCGGTCGCCCTCGCGGCCGGTCCTGCTGGGGACGCTGTCGGTACGAGTCGACCCGACTGCCGAGCGAATGGCGATTGATACGGCGCTCGAGGTGGGCACCAAGCTGATCCTGGCCAACATGGTGATGCTCCCGCCGTATCCGCTGACGGTCAGGATCGCGCCCGAGTACGTGACCCTCCCGCACGAGGAGGATCTGGATGCGGTCCGCGCCACCGCTGCCCGGGCGGCGGCACTTGGGATCGCGACCGAGCTCCTGCGCGTCCGCAGCCCCCGCCCTCTGACCGCATTGATCGAATTGGCACACGATCGCCAGGTCGGGCTGCTCGTGTTCGGACCCGACCTATCGCGCATCTCGCGCCGGCGCTTCCGCGCGGCGGCCAAGGTGGTGCGGCGCGACGCGCCGTGCCTCGTGTGGGTTGCGCCGACGGGCTAGGCGGGGCTGTCGCGGCGAGCGGCTAGTCGGGGCTGTCGGGCGGAGCGGCTAGTCGGGGCTGTCCTGCAGGTCCGCCATCGTCCCGAAGCGGCCGGTGTAGAACAACAGCGGCTCGGCGTCGCGATGGTCGAGGTACTCGACCTCGCCGATCCACAACACGTGATCGCCCGCGCGGTGGACGTCGACGACCCGGCAGACCAGATGGGCGACCGCGCCGTCGAGCAGAGGGAGGCCGGCCTGCCAGGTGAACGCGGGCTCGACCGGCGAGGGCTTCTGGGCGGCGAAGTGCGCGGCGAAATGGCGCTGCTCGTGGGACAGGACGCTCACCCCGTAGCGGCCGCTGCGCGGGAGCATCTCATTCATGCGGCAGCGCCCGAGCGAGACGAGTACCAGCGGCGGGCGGAGCGAAACCGACAGGAAGCCGTTGGCGGTCATCCCGTGAACGGCGTCCTTCTCGACCGTCGTGACCACGGTCACGCCCGTCGCGAACCGTCCCATTACCTGGCGGAAATCCCTGGCGGCCTGTTCGACGGCGGCCGCCTTCGGGGTCAGCCTGGCGACGCCGGTTGGCGGGAGGAGGTCGGTGCCGGACTTCGCCGGTGCGCGCTTGCCGGCCGGCCGCGGCGGCGGCATCAGCCCGCCCGAAGTCTCGGTCGGTCGCGCCACCCGGGTGAGGCGAGCTATTCCCTCGCGCTCGGTCACGGTCGTCACGATAGCTCCCCCGGGTGCCGCGTTCTCGCTGGCTTATGAACGCGGGCGGGTCTTGTCCGGGTCATAGAACGGGATCCGCACGACCGTCGCCGGAATCCGCTTCTGGAGACCGTCGAGCTTGCCGACCTCGACCTCGGTGCCGATGTCGGCGTACTGGACCGCCATGCGTGCGAGCGCGATCGAGCGTTTGAGGGTCGGGCTGCGGGTCCCGCTCGTGACCACGCCTACGCGTTGGCGTCCCACGTATATGTGGTCGCCGTGTCCGGCGGTCTCGTTGCTGTCGAGTTCGAGCCCGACGAGGCGCCGCTGGGGATGCTCCTTGCGCTCGAGCAGCGCGTCGCGGCCGACGAAGTCCTCGTCGTTGTTCAGTGCCACGGTGAATCCGATTCCCGCTTCGAACGGATCGACCTGGTCGTCGAACTCGTAGCCGGCGAAGATCAGGCCGGACTCGATCCGTAGCATGTCGAGCGCCTCGAGCCCAAGCGGCTTGATGCCTCGTGGTTCGCCGGCTTTGAATATGGCGTCCCAAACGGCGGGACCGTCGCTCGGGTGACAAAACACCTCGTAGCCGAGCTCGCCCGTGTATCCGGTGCGGGAGACGATGATCGGGATCCCGTCGTGGGTGTGGATCCTGCCGATGAGGAGCCGGAACCACTTGAGCTCTTCGAGGCTCGGCTGGGTGGGCGGCGTCCAGACGATGTCCTTCAGGGTTTCCCGGCTGAGCGGTCCCTGGACGGCGAGGTTGTGGAGCTGGTCGGTGGTCGGCTTGATCCAGACGTGCAGGTTGTTGCGTTCCGCGACTTCGCGGAGCCAGACCCCGTCGTACTCGTCGCCGCCGATGAAACGGAAGTTGTCGTCGCCCAGGCGGAACACGGTGGCGTCGTCGATCATCCCGCCGGTCTCGTTGCAGACCGCGGTGTAGACGACCTGCCCGACAGACAGCTTGCGCGCGTCGCGCGTGATCGTCTTCTGGATCAGCGTCTCGGCGTCGGGTCCGAGCACTTCGAACTTCCGGAGGGGGGAGAGGTCCATGACGACGACCTTCTCGCGGCAGGCCCAGTACTCCGCGATCCCGCCCTCGTTGTTGAAGCAGTGCGGCAGCCAGTAGCCGCGGTATTCGAGAAAGCTCTTGGTTAGCGCGCTCGTGCGCGGATGGAATGCGGTCTCCTGCGTGAGAACCGGCGGGGCGTCGGCGGTCACGCGGTGGGCGATGGCCACCGAGAATCGGTTCTGCGGCGAATAGACGCGTACGTGGACATCTGTCACCTCCCAGGCATTTGAAGGATCGATGTCGTCGGGGCAGGCCGACGACGCACACACCAGGTCGGTCATCGCGCGCAGCATCACGTAGTCGCCGGGGCGCGACCACGGCTCGTCGGAGACCAGTTGCATGTTGGAGTCGAACGCCGTGTTGTAGAAGAAGTTCAGCGCCTCCCAGCCCTTTCGCGGGGCGATCGCGAAGGGGTTCAGCGCTTGGTTGAAGTTGTCGGTGCAGTTGATATGGCCGGGATAACCGAGGTCCTCGTAGTACTTGGCCTGGCACGCGAGCGCGAACGTGTCGTGCCGGCCGACCGTGTCGCGGATGACCTCGACCAGCGGGTCGAAGTCGAGGTCGTAGAACTTCCCTTGGAGGCCCGGGGTCGGGTAGGCCTGGCCCATCAGCGTTCTCGTGACGGTGGCGTCGAGGCCGCGCTCGAGGCCTCTTTGAAGCTTGGCGGCGTGGAACGCGAGGAAGTCCGAGCACTGGCGGCCCTCGACGTCGATCACCTGGATGTACTCGCCCTGCTTGACCTCGTAGCTGAGCGCGCTGGCCCTGTCGACGCGGAAGTCGAGCCGGGGCTCGGCGAGCGGGGGCGGCAGCTCATTTTGGGCCTGGGTCTTTGGGGCTGCGCGTCTCACCTCGATAAGCAGCTCCGACGCCGGAAGGTCGCCGTCGACGATCCGGCCGCCCGGGGCCTTTATGACCAGCGTCGTGGCCGACCGCGCCTGGATCGACAGCTCGCTGCCCGGTCGGGAGTCACGGCCGAACACGGTGACGCCGCCGTTTTTCGTCTCACCCCCGAGCCCGAGCGCGGACAGGCCCTCGCCCCCGCGCGCGGTGACCTCGGCGGTCTGGCCGCCGTGGCGGTCGATCAACCGCACCAGATCGTCGCCCCGGATCGGCACCTCGGTCGCGCCGCCGGGAGCGACCCGATAGAACTCGAGCCCGGGCTCGGTTGGTCGCAGCCCGTTGATCAGGACCGCCATGCCCGTTGTCAGCTCGCTGCGGGTGCCGAGGCCTTCTCGACTTCCGCCAGCAGCTGCTCCGCGAGCTCGCGCTTTCCGTCAGCGTCGAGCTTCTTGAGCTCGTTCTCGACCGCTCGGCGGTTGTAGTGCTGGTTCCAGTAGTCGAGGCTCTCGAATCCGAGCAGGACTGCTTTGCCGACGAACTGGCGCAGGACCTCGTTGGTCGGGCCCATCACCCAGCCGGCCTTGGCGTCGCGCAGGTAGCGCTCGAGCTCCATGTCGCGCTTGTAGCCGGTGCCGCCGCAGGCGTGGAGCATCTTGTCGACCACGTGGGCGGTGTTCTTGGCCGCGTTGAACTTGATCTGCCACGCCCAGTGCAGGAAGTTTGCGCGCGCGAACTCGCCCGGGGGCGGCTGGATCGTGTTGTGCTCGGTGACGTTGTCCATCGCCTGCGCGACCGAGTACACGAACAGGCGAGCGGCGTTCGTGTCCATCACGGCCTCGCCGATGTAGTCCTGGATCGTCGGGTAGTCGGCGACCCGCAGGCCGACATCGACGTGGCGCTTGCGCGTGGTCTGGCGCTTGCCGATGTCGATCGCGCCCATGGCCAGCCCGTTCCAGACGCTGGAGGACCCGATCAGGAACCAGGGGTCGACGGCCTCGTCGTTGGAGGCTGCCCCGTCACCCTCGGGCCCGACGATCTGATCGCCGGGGATGTCGACGCTGTCCACCTCGATCGGCCCTGACTGATTGCCTCTGAGGCCGAGAGCGTCCCAGGTCGAAGGCTGCGACTTCACGTGCTCGCCGTCGATGACAAACACGGACAGGTCGTCGTAGCCGGTGAAGTCGGGGCTCGTGGTCTGGACCACATAGAAATCGGCGAACCCGCCCGATGTGGTCCACGAAGCCTTCTTGCGCACGTTGTAGCCGCCGTTGGAGCGGGCGGCGCCGGACGAGATCGGGTACCAGAAGTGCGAGCCGGTCTCCGGGTCGCTGTAGGAGAGGGTGCCGATCTTGCCGCTGTTGAGGGGCTTTATGTACTTCTCGATGAGCGCGTCGGTGGGCCGGAGCATGATCGTGTTGACCGCGCCCATGTGCATCACGTAACACATCGCGGTCGAGGCGCAGCCGTAGCGCGCGATCGTCTCGCACGTCATCACAAAGGCGACGTGGTCCTGGCCGAGGCCGCCGTACTCGGTCGGCACCGTGAGCGCGAGGAACCCGTGCTCGCCGAGCAACTCGAGGTTGCGCCGCGGAAACTTGAGCTCATCGTCGGAGATCTTGGCGTTCGCGCGCATCTCCTTCTCGCACAGCTCGATGAGAGTGTCGCGAAGCTCCTTCTGGCGGTCGGTGAGCACCCACTCCGGGTCCCACTCGTAGCCCAGTCCCCAGAAGGGCTCGCCACCCCATGTCTTCTCGGCCATCTACATCCTCCACTCGCTCTGCACAAATATGTCCAATACAGTTCTACCTGAGACGCTTATCGGTGTCTAGGGTCGGTGGTTTGGCGCGAAATACATGGTGGTGGCTGCGCGCGGCGTGCAACGTGAGGCTGCTACGCCGCCGAGCGCCCGCCCACCTGGTGCGCAACTCGCCAAACCTCCCGTGCGCCGGCCGCGCCGGCGAAATAAGCGCCACCGGGGCGCTTATTTCGCCAGAGCGTCGTGGCAGGGCCGGCGGTGGCGAGTTATGCACGGGCGACCAAGCCGAACGGTGGGGTTTTCCCCACCATCGAGGACGGGGGTCCGCAGCCTGCCAAACGCCCGATCGCCCCAGCGATTTTGGGCTCCGCCGAAGGCAGGCTCCTGACCCATGGAAACCACACCTTCTCCCACCCCCACGTACCACGAATCGGTCGGCTCCGGCGGGTCGATCAACTCCGGCGGCTCGCACGGCCGGCGGGTCGATCAACTCCGGCCGGTTCCGGCGGGTCGATCAACTCCGGCGGGCCCCGCGGTTCCGGCGGGTCTCACGGCTCCGGCGTGCTCTCCCGCTTCGTCCAGGCCGCGGCCCGGAACGCGGCGCGTCGCCCGAAGACGACCGTCGCGCTCTGGCTCGCGCTGATCGTCGCGTGCGTCGGGCTCGGCTCGAGCGCCGGCATGCGCACCCTGTCGAACGCCGGCTCCGGCACCGGTGAATCCGCTCGGGCCGACGCGCGGCTCACGATGTCGGGACTTCAGGGCCCGGCGACCGAGAACATCCTCGTCCGTTCGAACAGTCGGCAGCGGACCGCGCACGCGGTGGCGGCGCTCGAGGGTGGCGTCATCCGCCTGTCGGGGGTGAAGTCGGTCGATGGCCCGAACCGCTCGCCCGATTTGTCTCGTGCGGGTGGCCGAACCGGGCTCGTCGTCGTGACGCTGCGCGGCGATCCCAACAACCCCGACACCCGCGCCGCCCAGGTGCAGCACTTTGTCAATCAACTGTCCGCCAACGAGCACGGCGTCACGTTCGACGAGGCCGGCGCCGGCTCGGAAGACAATGCGATCACGCAGCTCGTCGACAACGGGCTGCACCGCGCCGAGCTGATCTCGGTTCCGATCACGCTCGTGATCCTGGTGCTCGCGTTCGGTGCGCTGGTCGCCGCGTCGGTGCCGCTGCTGCTCGGTCTGACGTCGGTAGGAGCGGCGATCGGAGCGCTCGGGCTGGTGTCACACATCGCGCCCAACGGCTCCTCGACCGCTCCGGTCGTGGTCCTGATCGGTCTCGCCGTCGGCATCGACTACTCGCTGTTCTACATCCGCCGCGAACGAGTCGAGCGTCGAAGCGGCGCTTCCGCGGACGCGGCGCTGGCCGCCACCTCGGCGACGGTCGGCCGCGCGATTCTGGTCGCCGGAATGACGGTCGTGATTGGACTTGCCGGGCTGCTGTTCACCGGCTTCGGGGTGTTCACGTCGATGGCGCTGGGCGCGATCCTGGTCGTGTTGATCGCCGTCGTCGGGTCGCTGACGGTGCTTCCGGCGATGCTTGCGCTGCTCGGCGATCGGATCGACCGTGGCCGGATCTGGCCGCGCCGACGCCGGACGCGCTCCCGCCGCCGTAGAGGCTTGTGGCAAGTGCTCGCGGCTGGGGTCACAAACCATCCCCGCACCTCGCTGGCACTCGCCGTCGTCATCCTCGGAGCGCTGGCGGTGCCCGTGCTCTCGATCCAGACGGGCGAGCCCGGACAGAGCGACGTGTCGCCGAACACTCCGATCCGCGTCGCTTACACGGCGATCGAGCGGGCCTTCCCGGGATCCGAAGACACGGCCGACCTGGTCGTGAGCGGACACGGACTGGGCGGCAAGCAAGCGATGTCGGAGCTGCGCGGGATCGGGCACCAGGGTCAACAGATCACCGGCGGCCGGGGCGCGGTGGCGATGCAGGTCTCGCGGGACGGTCAGACGGCGCTGCTCCAGATCCCGATGCCCGACTCGAGCATCAGCATCGCCGATAACAAGGTGAGGACGCTGCGGAGCGAGCTCGAGCCGGCGATCGCAGGTGCGATCCCGGGAGCGCATGCGGATCTGACCGGTGATTACGCGGGCAACCTCGATTTCACGAGCCGCCTGTCGCACGTCACCCCGCTCGTGATCGCGTTCGTGCTCGGGCTGGCGTTCATCCTCCTGATCGCGACGTTCCGTTCCTGGCAGTTGGCCCTGTCGGTCATCGGGCTGAACCTGCTGTCGGTCGGTGCCGCGTTCGGCGTGCTGGTCGCGGTGTTCCAGCACCACTGGGCACAGTCGCTGCTCGGCTTCCAGTCAGACGGCCAGGTCGTCGACTGGCTGCCGCTGTTTGCGTTCGTGGTGCTGTTCGGCCTGTCGATGGATTACACCGTGCTCGTGCTCGAGCGTGCTCGGGAGGCGCGCCAACAGGGCGCTAGCGCGAAACAGGCCGCGGCCACGGCGCTCGGCTCGACCGGCGGGACCGTCACCAGCGCCGCGCTCGTGATGATCGCTGTGTTTTCGGTGTTCGCCACGCTCCCGCTGCTCGAGTTCAAGCAGCTCGGGGTCGGGCTCGCGGCGGCGATCGCGCTCGACGCGACGATCGTACGCGGTCTGGCGCTGCCGGCGGCGCTCACGTTGCTGGGCGATCGCGGCCTGGCCCCAGCTCCCGGTCGCCCATCCCGCAGGCGCGCCCCGGGCTGGGATCATGAAGTCAATGTCGCCGCGATTGGATCGACCAATGAGTAACTCAAGCGGCAACGACATGGACCTGCGGTCGGTGGTGCGAGGGGCGGCGTTCGCGCCGTCCCTCGTGGTCCTGGCCGCGCTGATCGTGATCTGGGCGGCGACCGGAGCCGGCTACTTCTGGCCGATGTGGGTGGCGCTCGGACTGGCGATCCCGACCGCCCTTTGGCAGGCCGTGCGCTTCGCCTGGCTCCGGCCAAAGGGAGGTGGTCGCTGGTACGTGCTGCAGGCCGGCGTCTCGGTGGTGCTCGTCGCGACCTGCTTGGCGGTCTGGGCGATGTCGGGAGGCGGGTTCTTCTGGCCGATCTTTCCGTTCGTCGCGTTCTCCGTCGCGCTTGCCCTGAATCCGCTCGCGTTCCGGCCCGATCAGCGCAAGCTCGAGGTCCGCGTCGACGAGCTGACCCGCACACGCAGTGGCGCGCTCAACGTTCAGGCGTCCGAGCTCCGCCGGATCGAGCGCGATCTGCACGACGGAGCCCAGGCCAGGCTGGTCGCGCTCAGCATGCAGCTCGGCCGCGCCGAGGAGCGGCTGGCCGATCACCCCGACAGCGCGGCGCTCGTACGTCAGGCTCGGGAAGAGGCGACCGCCGCGATCAGAGAGCTGCGGGACCTCGCGCGCGGGATCGCACCGCCGGTGCTGGCGGACCGCGGCCTGGTTGCCGCGGCCGAGTCGCTCGCGAGTCGATCGACCTCGAACGTCGAGGTGGTCGGACATCTCGACCACCGCCTGCCGCCGGTAGTCGAGACCGCGGCCTACTTCGTCGTCGCCGAGTCGCTGACGAACGTCGCCAAGCATGCGCCGGGCGCCAACGCGCGCGTGACGCTGAGTCTCGACGGCGGGATGCTCGTCGTCGAGATCGCCGACAACGGACCGGGCGGAGCGAACCCCGCGGGAGGCGGGCTGACGGGACTCAAGCAGCGTGTCGAGGCGCTCGACGGTCGGCTCGAGGTCCACAGCATGGCTCGCGAGGGGACCGTCGTGTGGGCCGTGCTGCCGTGCGAGTAGTCGTGGTCGAGGATCAGGCGCTGCTGCGAGAAGGGATCGTCGCGCTGCTGGCCGAGAACGGGATCGAGGTCGTCGCGACGGCGGACGACGGTCCTGGGCTGCTCCGGATCGTCGAGGGCCACAAGCCCGACCTGGCGATCTGTGACGTGCGGCTGCCGCCGACTTTCACCGACGAGGGGATCCGCGCGGCACTGGAGGCGCGTCGCCGCTATCCGGAGCTCGCGATCCTGGTCCTGTCCGCGTACGTGGAGCCCGTTTACACCGGTGAGCTACTCGCGGCGGGACAGAGCGGGGTCGGCTACCTGCTCAAGGAGCGCGTCAGCGAAGTGCGGACGTTCGTCGACTCGGTCAAGCGCGTGGCCGCCGGCGGGACCGCGCTCGACCGCGAGGTCGTCAGCGCGCTGATCGCCGATCGCGACCGAACCGGCGAGGGGGCGGGGCTCGGTGCGCTGACGCCGCGCGAGCGCGAGACCCTGGAGTTGATCGCCCAGGGGCGCACCAACGCCGCCATCGCCCGCGAGATGGTGGTCACGCTCGGCGCGGTCGAGAAGCACGTATCGAACATCTTCGCCAAGCTCGACCTCCCCGCCGGTGACGATGACCACCGGCGGGTGCTGGCCGTCCTGACGTATTTGCGCGCGACCGGTGGTCCCTGAGCGAAGCCTTACGACGTCATCCCGCCGAACTGTCCGCCGCTGATCGTCAGTATCTGGCCGTTCACGTAGTTGGCCCACGGCGTGCACAGCAGGAACACGCCGCCGGCAGCCTCGCGCGGCGTGCCCGGGCGGCCCATCGGGATCAGCGCCGGCCCCATCGCACGGAGCTGTTCGGGAATCCCGAGCTGGACCTTCTCGCCGCGGATCTCGGCGACGTTGGTGTCGTCCTTGGCGGCGGTCAGGCGCGTCTCGATGAACCCGAACGCCACCGCGTTGACGTTGATCTTGAACTGGCCCCACTCCTTGGCGAGCGTCTTGGTCAACCCGAGCACCGCGGACTTGCCAGAGGAGTAGTTGGCCTGGCCCGCGTTGCCCATCGTTCCCGAGATCGAGGACACGTTGACGATCTTGCGGAACACCTCGCGGCCTTCCTCGCGCTCGACCTTGGCCGGCTCGCGCATATGGGGCGCTACCGCGCGACACATGCGGAAGGGCACGACCGTGTGGATGTCGAGCATCTTCTGGAACCAGTCGTCGCTCATCTTGTGGATCGGCGCGTCGAGCGTGTAGCCGGCGTTGTTGACGAGGATGTCGACCCTGCCCCAGTTGTCGATCACGGCCTGGACGAGCTCGTCGGGAACCCCCGGCTCCGTGAGATCCCCCGCAAACACCATCGTTTCGCCGGCGATCTCGCTAGCGGTCTGCTCGGCGACGTCGCCGTCGAGATCGTTGATCAGGACCTTCGCGCCGTTTTCCGAGAGAAGCTCGGCGGTCGCGCGTCCAATGCCGCGCGCCGAGCCGGTGACGATCGCCACCTTGTCATCGAACATTGCCATGCGTCCAGACCTCCGTATTTTCGGATATGAGGCTGGGCATCATGCCAGTGCTTGCGCCAACGAGGCGCCACGCAACCCCGACTCGATCGCGCCATCGATGAACCCCGACCAGCCGTCCGCGAGGTCCGAGCCGGCGAACACGACGCGACCCTCGGGACGACGCATCGCGGCGTGGTGGTGCTCGTACCAGCCCGGCCGGTGGATCGCCCAGGTGCCGCGGGAGAACTCGTCGCCGAGCCAGTCGTGCGCGGTGGCGTCGAGCACCTCGTAGCCGGGCAGGATCGCGTCGATCTGACGCTGGACCGCAGGCACATCGCCGGCGTCGCACCGGTCAGCGTCGGTCCCGAAGCCGATCAGCAACTGGGAGCCGTCGCCGTTGACCGACTCGGTGCCGAGGTAGCCGAACGGGTGGCCGGGTCGAATCGCGTTCTGAGCGATCGGGTCGCCGCGCGCGCTGATGAAGATCTTGATCCCGCGCGAGGCCTGTCCGAGCGCGATCGCCCGCAGCTTGTCCTCGGGCAGCTGCGGCGTGAACTCGATCGCGCCGAGTGCGTTGAGGGGAAGCGCGACGACGACCGCTCGGGTCACGAATCCATTTCCGGAGCGGTCCTCGACCTCCACAACGTCGTCTCGCTGGCGGATCGCCGCCACCGCGCTTCCGAGGCGGCGCTCGAACGGCGCCACGGACGCGATCGCGTCGAGCAGCGCACGGGTGCCGCCGACCATCGTCACGCGCCCGCCGGTGAACTGGGTGAGCTCGAGGCTGTATCCGGACAGCGCATGCCAGCGCAGCACCGACACGGCGCCGGCCTGGTCGAGCGGTGCGTGGGCGAGCGATTCGAGTTCCGCCGTCAGGACGTCGCGCTCCTCCGCCGACAGCGCAAGCTCACCGAGCCGCTCGGCGATCGACAACCGGTCAAAGCGCGCGAGCGCGCCGAGCGAGCGAGTCGGATCGTGGGGCACCGGGAGCGCCTCCCGCACGCCGTCGACGAACTGGTCCCAGCCGCGGCGGGCAATCTCGTCCCGCTCCTCGATTGACCCATCCCTACGCCCGGAGCCGACGTACCAGCCGGCGACCGCCGCGCCGTCGCTGACCTCGACGCGAAGACCGGCACGGGTGATCTCGGACCATGTGTGCGGCTGGTGCCAGTGGACCCAGGCGCCGCCGTACTCGATCGGGTGGCCATGCCAGTCGGCCGACCATGTCCGGCCGCCGAGCCGGTCGCGGGCCTCGAGCAGCAACACCGAGCGGCCGCGGAGCGCAGCCTCGCGGGCGGCGGTGACGCCGGCAAAGCCGCCGCCGACGACGATCACGTCGTTCATGGGACCGCCACCGTGGGAGGGGCGGGAGCGCCCGGGAGTGCAGCGGCGACCGGGACTCGCCGGCGCGCGATTCGGCGCGCGATCGCGTCAACCGCCACCGCCGCGGCGGGACCCACGAACACCGGGTTGAGCTCGATCAGGTCAAGCGACTCCTCGATCAGGATCTCCCCGACCCGCTCGGCGAGCCGCGCCGCCGCGGCAAGGTCGACCGGCGCCGACCCCCGCGCGCCGGTCAACAGCGGCGCGCCCCGCAACGAGCGAACCGCGGTCTCTATCCGCGCCGCGCTCGCTGGCAACGGCACGATCGCGACGTCGCCGAGCATCTCGGTCCAGACGCCGCCGAGTCCGATCACAAGCGCCGGCACGACGGCATCCCCGCGGGCGGCGACGATCAACTCGACCCCGGGCGCGGCCATCCGCTCGGCGAGCACGGACGCGGTCGCGTCGCCGCCGAGCGCGAGCGCGGCCAGACGGGCGAACGCGCTCCGCACCTCCACCTCCGAACGGAGCCCGAGCTCGATCGCGCCCACATCCGACTTGTGCTGGATCGCGGGCGCGCTCAGCTTGAGCGCGATGTGCCCGCCGAGCTCCGCGAGCGCGCGCACGGCATCGTCCTCGTCGGATACGACGCGACCCTCGACGACGGTGACGCCCGCGCCACTGAGCAGCTCCTTGGCGTCGTGCTCGGACAGCCACTCGCCATCGCCGGCATCCTCCGCGGACGCCACGGTCCGCGCCACCCGCGCGATCTCCCGCAGCCGGTTCGGATCGCCTACCGCCCGCTCGAGCGCGGCCGCGCACCGCAAGCCCGTGCGCAGGCCGGCGACCGCGGGGATGCCGTTCTGTATGAACCCCCACGCGGCGTCGTCGTCGAGCAGCTCCGGCAGCGTCGAGGAGACGATCGTCGCGGCTTCGCTCAGCGCGGCGCCGGCGGTGATTCCCTCGCGGACCGCATCCCACGACTCCTTGATCGCGCCGTCGAGGTTCGGTGGCTGGTCGTAGAACACGAGGACGCGGCCGATCGCGGGGTCGGCGCCGAGCGCCTGTACGAGTCCGGCCAGCGCGTCGGTGTCGCCCCAGATCATCGCGGTGTAGTCGAGCGGGTTGGCCGCGGTCGCCGCCGACGGAAGCAGGTCGCGGAGGTGGTCGCGCGTGGCCGGCGCGAGCGCGGGCAGCGCGACCCGCAGACGCTCGGCCTCGTCGGCGCCCTGAGCCGAGTCGCCGCCCGAGCAGGTCATGATCGCGAGACCGCCGGCGCCGTCCCGGGTCCGTCCGTTAGCGAGCCCGGGCGTGCGCCGCGCCGGCACCGCGAGCGTCTTGGCGAGCTCGAGCAGCTCATGGACGTCGTCCGCCCACACCGCCCCGGCCTCCTCGATCAGCGCGCGGAAGATCCGCTGGTCGCCGGCGAGGGCCCCGCTGTGAGCCGCGGCCGCATGGGCGCCCGCGACCGAACTGCCCACCTTCAAGACCGCCACGCGCACCCCATGCTCGAGCGCACGCGGCGAGGCCGTCGCACAGACCGGGGCCGCCGTCGTCCTCGAGGTAGAGCGCAATCGATCCGACGCCCTCGTCGAACGCCAGGTACCCCAGATAGTCGGCGGCGCTCAGCACCGCCTGGTTGCCGCTCGCCACGACCGTGTGGAACCGCAGGCCGCGGCGTGTCGCGAGCGCGTTCACCGCGACGTTGCCGCTCTGCGAGATCAGCGCCACCGCGCCGGGCTCGCGTGGCGTCAGCGCGTCGCCCCACAGCGCGGTGCGCGTGTGCGTCGAGACGATCCCGTTGCAGTTGGGCCCGCACACCGGGAGGTCGTAGCGGCGAGCCGCCGCGACAAGGTCGGCCTGCAATCCGACTCCGCCGGCGAACTCGGCGAACCCGGCGCTGATCACGACCGCGCCTCCGCAGCCCCGCGCGCCGGCTTCCTCCACCGCCGCCGCGACTCCCGCCGCCGGGACCGCCACGACGACGGCGTCGACGGGCTCGGGCAACTCGGACACCGAAGGCACGCACGGCCGCCCGAGCACCGAGCTCCGCCGAGGGTTCACGCCCCAGACCGGGCCCGAGAACCCGATCGCCTC
This sequence comes from uncultured Solirubrobacterales bacterium, assembly GCA_963701945.1. Classification (GTDB taxonomy): domain Bacteria; phylum Actinomycetota; class Thermoleophilia; order Solirubrobacterales; family Solirubrobacteraceae; genus Palsa-465. The sequence continues at coordinate 577,112 of CAVPBV010000017.1, forward strand.
CAGGTTCAGCAGCGCCTGGGCGCCGTAGCTCCCATCACGATCGGTGGCGCCCACGACCGCGATCGACCGCGGGCGCATCAAGCGGCTCAGATCCACGACGACGCTCAGCTCAGTGGATGGTGGCCTCGACCCCGCGGCGCTCGAGCGCTCGCGCGATGATCAGTCGCTGCACCTCGCTGGTGCCCTCCCAGATGCGGTCGACCCGCAGCTCTCGGTTGAAGCGCTCGGCAACGTTGCTGCGCATGTAGCCCCGCCCGCCGAACGCCTGGACCGCCCGGTCCGCGCACCGGCCGGCGGCCTCGGAGACGAACAGCTTGGCCATCGACGCCTTGGCGTGGATCAGCTTCACGTCGGCGCCGGCGTCGACCATGCCCGCGACCTGCAGCGCGAGCAACCGGCCGAGCGCCGCGTCGGTCGCCGAGTCGGCGAGCGGGAACGAGATCCCTTGGTAATCGAAGATCCGCGCGCCGCCCTGTCGACGGGAGAGCGCCCACGCCGTCGTCTCGTCGAGCAGCCGCCACATCGCTCCGAGCCCGTGCGTGGCGATCCCGAGGCGCTCCTCGGTGAACCACGCGCGCTGTAGCGACTCGCCGTTGCCGATGCCGCCGATCACCGCGTCGGCACCGACCTCGACGTCGGTGAAGCGGATCGTCGGATGGCCGTGCGGGTAGTTGTGGGTGAACCGCGGGTTGTCGACGAACTCGACTCCGGGGGCATCGGGCTCGACCAGGAACAGCGTCGGCAGCCGGTCGGGGCCGTCGATGACGTTGGCCATCACGATCAGCACGCGGGCGACATCGCCCGAGGTCACGAACCACTTCTCGCCGTTGATCCGCCACCCGTCGGCGGTCGCCACGGCGGTCGAGGCGATGCCGCCGGGGTCAGAGCCCGCCTCGGCCTCGGTGACCGCGTAAGCGTCGCCGCCCTCCCCGCGCAGCGCGGGAATCAAATACCGCTCGACCTGGTCGGGCGTGCCCTGAAGCAGCACGTTGTAGGCGCTCGGCACGTGCCAGTGGAGGCCATTCGTGACGCGCCCGAACTGCTCGTTGACGAGGAACCACTCGAGCATCGACCATCCCTGGCCGCCGTACTCGGGCGCGAACCGGCCGCCGTTGAGCCGCGCGGCGATCGCCTCGCGCTTGACGACGTCGATCGTCTCCTCGGGCAGTTGCCCGCCGAGCTCCTCGGCCTCGAGTTCGAGCGGCATCAACACCGTCTCGACGAACGTCCGGGCTCGCTGCTGGAGCTCGAGCTGGTCGGATGTCAGCTCGTGGCGGGCGGACGTGGGGATGACGGTGGTGCTCATGTTGCTTGCTCCTCGTTACTCGTGGCGAGCAGCTCGTCGAGCCGCCGCCTATCTGTCTCGGTTCGTCGTGCGCCGCGCCCGGGGAGCGCCAGCAGCAGGTTGTGGTGGTTGGCGATCACGGCGATCGCGACCTCGCGGGCACGCGCCACGTCGGGGTCGGTGTCGCCCGTCCGCTGATCGATCAGTGACACGACGCCGTGCAGGTAGTCGTCCCAGCGCCGCTCGCTGCCGCGCAGGACCAATCGCTCGATCCGCGCGGCCTCCTCGGCGACCGCTTGGTCGCTCGGCAGCCGGCCGGCGGCAAGCGTTGCCACCGCGTCCGGAAGCTCGCGCTCGGGTTCGGGCGTCACCGACAGCCAGGGCGCGCGCTTGACCATTGGCGGTAGACTAACGCAAACTGATCACAAAGTCAGGATGGTTCCTCAGATGGCAGCTGTCACCGATGTGCAAGCCCCGATCGCCGAGGCACTCGAGCCCCGGCTGTACCTCGATCCGGAGCTGATCGAGGCCGAGCAGGAGCGGATCTTCGAGCGCACGTGGCAACTGATCGGCCACGTCTCGGCGGTTCCGCGCCCGGGGAGCTACACGACCGGGTTCGCCGGCTCGCAGCCGGTGCTCGTAGTGCGCGACGACGAGCACGCGTTGCGGGCCTACCGCAACGTCTGCCGCCACCGCGGCTCGTGTCTGCTCAGCGGCTCAGGCCAGTGCAAGGGCGCGATCCGCTGCCGTTACCACGGCTGGACGTACAAGTTCGACGGCACGCTGATCGGCGCGCCCGAGGCGCGGCAGTTCGGTGAACGCCTCAACAAGTCGGCGCTGGGGCTCATGGGGGCACGCGTCGAGGAGTTGTGCGGGCTCGTGTTCGTCAACCTCGATCCGGACGCGACGCCGCTGGCCGACCTCGTCGGCGACCTGCCGGCGCGCCTCGAGCGCTATCGAATCCCGACGCTCGAGCCGTTCGCGCCGTCCGGCGGTCACCAGCCCGCGAACTGGAAGGTGGTCGCCGAGAACTACCTCGAGGGCTACCACATCCCGATCGCCCATCCCGCACTGATGCGGATGCTCGACTACAAGCATTACGACACCGAACTGCATGATCACTACGCCTGGATCGAGGCGCCCCTCCGTGACAAGCCGAGCAGCAACTGGCTCGAGCGCGCCTATGCGCAACTCGTGACGCCGATGCCCGGCCTAAGCGAGGAGGATCGGCGCACCTGGCGCTACGTGTTCATCTATCCGAACACCACGATCGACCTGTATCCCGACCAGATCAACACGTGGCAGATGCTGCCCGACGGGGTCGCGCGAACGCGCGATGTGTTCGCCGGCTACCGCGCGGCCAACAGCGGACCGCGGACCCGCGCCGTCCAGCGGCTCAACAACTGGCTGAACGCGGTCGTGCTGAAAGAGGACATCGACCTGGTTGAGAACGTCCAGCTGGGGCTGAAGACGCGCGGGTACCGGTGCGGTCCGTTGTCCCGGCGGGAGAGCGCGGTGGCGTGGTTCGCGGACCGGATTCGAGCCGATTTGGATCCCGCCCACCCCGAGGCCGCGACCGCGTGAGCGAGGGCAAGCGAAGCGCCCGGGAGCGGATCCTCGCCGCGGCCGTCGGGCAGATCGCCCGCGAGGGGATCGACGGCGTGCGGATCGCCCGGATCGCGATGGCGGCGCGCGTCTCGAGTGCGCTCGTCCACTACCACTTCGAGACGCGTGACGCCCTGCTGGCAGAGGCCCTCGAGTACTCCTACGCGCAGGCCGGCGAGGGCCGGATCGGCGGCAAGGACGGGCTGCCGGCGGCCTCGCACGCCGAGCGTCTTCAGACGATGATCGACGGCTGCCTGCCCACGACTGCCGCGCTCACCGAGGACTGGGTGCTGTGGGTCGAGCTGTGGCTGCGCGCGGTGCGCGTACCGGAGCTTCGACCGGTCGCCGAGGAGCTGTACGCGCGCCTTCACGCGTGGTTCCGCAACGAGATCGACGCGGGAATCAAGGACGGCGAGTTCGCCCGGTGCGATCCCGACGAGGTAGCCGACCGGACGATGGCGCTGATCGATGGCTACGGGATTCGAACGTTGATCGGCGACCACGCGATACCACTCGAACGAGCGCGTAAGGCGGTGTCGAGCGCGCTGGCTCAGGATCTGGGGCTGGGGGAGGCGCTGACCGCCGGCTCGGGTCAGGCCGGCGAGCCGGCGCCGAGTGCCGCGCGTGCGGCCGCCCGCCCGGTCCGGACCGCGCCCTCCATGTAGCCCGCCACCCAGTGGTCTGAGCCGGCGACGTAGAACGGCGGCTCATGAGTGCCGTGCAGGGGCCCGACTCGGGTCAGGTCGCCCGGCGCCCAACTCGAGATGTAGCCCTGCGTGAACGGATCGACGCCCCACGCGCGCTCGAGCATCGCGATCGGGAACCGGGCGGCCTCGCCGTACAGCGCCACCAGTCCGTCGACCACGGTGCTCGACCGAACCGCGTCCGGCGTCGCCAGGAACGCGGGCAGCCGCTCGGGTGGGACCAGCATCGACAGCACCCCGGGGCCCTGTGGCCATGTCGAGCCGAACAGCCACTCGGACTCGGCGAGTCCGTTCTGGCCTGCCCCCTGCCAGAACGGCGCCTCGTACACGGCGACGACCTTGGCTGCGAGCGCCTGGCGCTGTGACCGCAGAGACCGCAGCCTCGCGTCGCTGAGGCCGGCGATCTCGACCGCCCGCAGCGGGCCGGCCGGAAGTGTGCACACGACCGCGTCGGCGCCGATCGTCTCGCCGCCTGAGAGCGTCACGCGCGTCCGTCCGGCGCTGATCTCGATCCGGCGCACCACGGTCCCGAACCGGATCGCTTCGGGGCCGAGCTCCTCGGCGCATGCCAGTGCGACCGCGGCGGAGCCCTCGGCGACCCGCAGACTCTCCCAGCGGTCGAGGTCGTAGAAGCCGTCGCCGCCGAGCGCGGCATGCTTGCGCAATTCGGCGAGCAATGACGTGCGTTCCGGGCTGTCGCAAGCGAGCGACAGCGACGCCAACTCGTGGCGGCGGTGGACCGCGGGGAGCGCGCCCTCGTGACGGAGCCACTGCGCGACGCTCATCGCGTCGAGCGCCGCGGCGTCGGGGTGAGCCCATGGGTCCTCCGGGTCGACGGTCGCGGCAAGCTCGACGAAGGCACGCTCGATCCGGTCCTCGTCGCGCCGCTCGGGCTCGCTCATCCACGGCACGTCGTCGCCGACGTATACGCCGTCGACGAGCCCCCAGCTGATCTCACCCGGGTCGGAGACGTAACTCGGCTCGACGGCCAGGCCGAGCTCGTCGACGAGCTCGCGGTACGCCCAGTGGCCGGGCCCGAACACCTCGCCGCCGGCCTGGACCGCCCGCCCGTCGGGCAGTGTCACCGACTCCACGCGCCCGCCGACCCGGTCTCGCGCCTCGATCACGATCACGTCCGCTCCCGAGCGCTTGAGGTCGCGCGCGGCGCTCAGTCCCGCCAATCCTGCCCCCAACACCGCCACGTCGAACACTTGGGTGACTCCTCTTGACAGCAATTACCCGACCGCTGTAGTTTTCTGAATCGCCATTCAGTTTACGGATTAGTCAAGGGTTGAGAAGGTCAGTTCCCTGGAGAGGGCAGTGCGGGTCGAGAAGATTGTTGGGTGGAACTGAGGTGAGTCCGCGTCCCAAGGTCGAGCACCTGCGCAAGCCGCAGATCATTGCCGCGGCTGCCGAGGTGCTGTATGAGCGAGGCCTGTTCGACACACGGATCGGTGACATCGCCGAGCGCGCCGGCACGAGCGCACCGACGATCCTGTACTACTTCGAGTCGAAGGACCGGCTGCTCGAGGAGGCGGTCGACCAGACCGACCGCGACTTCTACGACCGCCTGACCGAGGGGCAGGCGCGGCGCGAGGGCGCGGTCGACAAGCTCGTGCACCTGATCGAGGAGACCAGCCTCGGTCCGGGCGGGCTCAGCGACTGGACGCTGTGGATGGAGATGTGGGTGCGGGCCCGCCGCGACCCGGCCGTGCGCGACACGTACTTCCGACTCGACCGCCGCCAGCGCAAGCTGATCGCCGGCATCGTCCGCGAGGGCCAGGAGTCGGGCGAGTTCAACCGGGACACCGACCCAGACGAGTTTGCACTGGCGCTCAGCGGGTTGATGGACGGGCTCGGCGTGCAGGTCACGCTGGGTCAACCCGACGTGACGGCCGACCGGATGGTCGAGCGCTGCCTAGCGCTCGCATCGAGCGAGCTTGGCTGCGAACTCCGCGAGTCCGGGAGCGTGCGTGCATCCACGTGAGGGATGGTTGGGCGACGGCATCCGCCGTCGTGCTCCCCTCGACGGAGCGGCGATCTCCCGCCGCGAGCTGCTGGGCGCGGGCGCCGGGCTCGCACTCGCCGGATTGCTGGCCGGCTGCAGCTCCACGAACCCCGCCGGCGCGGCGAGCGCGGATCCCCCACTGCCACGAAAAGGAACCAACCTCAAGTGGCCGGTGTACGCCGACAACAAGCCGATCGCCTCGGGCCTCGCGCCCGAGCGCGGGGCGACCCTGGAGCTCTACAACTGGGTCGCGTACGTCAACGAGGCGGTGGTCAAGAGCTTCTGCAAGAAGTACGACTGCAAGTACTCGATCACGACGTTCAACACGATCGAAGAGGCGCTCGCGAAGCTGAGCAGCGGGGAGCTCAAATTCGACGTCTTCTTCCCGACCGTCCCGGTACTCGGCCAGTTGATCGCGCAGAAGCTGGTCCGGCCGCTCAACCACAGCTACATCCCCAACATCGCCAATGTCTGGCCCGACTACCGCGGCCCGACAAATCCGTTCTACGACGCGGGCTGGCAATACACGACGCCGTACTCGATCTACACCACCGGCATCGCCTGGCGCAAGGACAAGGTGAATCTCGCTCCATCGTGGGACATGCCCTGGCAGGGGGCGCCGTACCGGGGCAAGGTGGCCGTGCTCGACGACTACCGGGAGACGATCAGCCTGGCGCTCCTGCGGTCCGGCAACCTGGACCTCAACACGACCAGCACGGCCCAGATCCACGCTGCCGGAAGGGCGCTCTCGGAGCTATCTGCCCTCACCGGGGTACGCATCGACAACAACGACTACACCGATGTGCCGACGGGAAAAACCTGGATTCACCACGCGTGGTCGGGTGACATGGCGACCGCGGCCGATTACCTACCCAAGGGCGTTTCGATCGACACGGTCGGCTACTGGTTCCCTGCCAACCGGAAGGGCCCGGTCGCCAATGACCTGATGGTGAACCTGACCACTGGCTCCAATCCGGTGCTGTCTCACCTGTTCATCAACTACATGCTCGACGTGAACAACGCGCTCGAGAACTACAGCTACGTCGGTTACATGCAGCCGTTGACCGAGGTGACTCCGCGCAAGCTGACCAAGGAGCAACTGCTCCCTCCACAGCTGGCGTCGACCGTGGTGCTACCGGAATACTTCCGCGACGGCCTGTTCCAGCTCGAGCTGCCTCCGGCCGCCGACGCGGTCTGGGAGTCCACCTGGAACTCGTTCTCGAAGGGGCTCTAGGTAACCGCGATGAGTGCCATCGGAAATACCCACGACCGGCGTAACCGCGGTCTCTGGATAGCGCTCGCGGCGCCAGGGGCGATCTGGCTGCTCGTCCTGTTCGTGGCGCCGTTCTACGTGATGCTGTCGGTGGCCGGCGGCGGCGTCAACGAGTTCTTCCAGACGGTCGTCCCGGTGTGGAACCCACTGCACTGGTCGAGCTGGAACTTCAGCGCGGTGTGGCACGACATCTTCGGGAGCGGAGCGTTCATCGGCGCGCCGGCGCTTCGGACGCTCATATACACGGCGATCGCGACGGTGATCTCGCTCGCCATCTCCTACCCGGTGGCCTATTTCGTGTCCCGCTACGCCGGTAAGCGCAAGACGCTGTTCCTGGTACTGCTGATCGCGCCGTTCTGGGTCAGTTACATGATGCGCATGCTGGCCTGGATTGACCTCCTGCAGCAGGGGGGTTTCTTCAACAGCGCTTTGTCGTTCGTCGGGCTCCCCGGCAATACCGATTGGCTCGGCGGCAAATCGGTGACGGTGATCCTGGGGCTCGTGTATGGATACATCCCGTATGTGATCTTGGTGCTCTACGCCTTCCTCGACCGCATCGACCAGAGCCTGCTCGAGGCAGCCCGAGATCTCGGGCTCAGCAAGTGGCGGACGTTCTGGCACGTGACGATTCCCCTAAGCAAGCCGGCGCTCATTGCCGGCACGTTCATCACCGCGTTGCCGATGCTCGGCGACTACTACACCAATCAGCTGCTGTCGGGGGCACCGGGGACGACGATGATCGGGAACGTGATCGAGGGACAGCTCGACTCGCCGGGCGAGGTCGGACAGGGCGCCGTGCTGTCGCTGATGCTGCTCGTCGTGTTGCTGATCCCGATGATCTGGTACGTGGTCAGCACCGCCCGCGCCTCGTCGGAGAACGCCTGATGGCTAGCGTGGTCGGCGAATCGGCAACCACCGCCCCGCCGGACCGGGCGGAACTCGCGGGGCCCGGCCGTTTTCGCGGCAACCCGTGGCGCCGGCCGTGGGCGATGGAGGGCTTCACCTGGCTCTACATCATCTGGTCGATCGTGCCGATCGCGATAGCGGTGCTGTTCTCGTTCAACAAGGGCGCATCGCAAGCAACCTGGCAGGGCTTCTCAACCAAGTGGTACGTCGGCAAGGGCGTCACCTCGGTGCTCCACAACCCGAGCCTCCATCATGCGGTGATCCAGACGCTCATCCTCGCGGCCCTGACCACCGTGATCTGCGTCCCGATCGGGGTTTCCTTTGCGATCGGGATCGACCGCTGGCGCTCTCGGACTTCGAACGGACTGAACTTCGTGATGATCTTCTCGTTTGTCATCCCGGAGCTGCTGCTTGCGGTGGCGCTGTTTCTGCTGGTGACGCAGGGGCTGACGTTCATCAAGCTCGGGACACCCGCCGAGGTGGCCGGGCTGGTGGTGTGGAACATCAGCTGGCCCGCGATCATCGTGCGGGCAAGGCTGATCTCGATCGGGCGGACCTACGAGGAAGCGGCCGCCGATCTTGGGGCGTCCCGGCTGGGGGCGATCCGCCGGGTGCTTGTTCCGATGCTGATGCCGGCGATCTTCGCGAGCGCGGTCCTCGTGTTCGCCAGCACCGTCGACGATTTCGTGATCGTCGAGCAGCTGTCCTCGACCGCGAACACGCAACCGATGTCGGTGCTTATCTACTCCAACGTCCACGGGGGACTGAGTGGGCCGGCGCTCAACGCCCTGGCCACAATCATGCTGGTGATCTCGCTCCTCGCTGCGCTCATCGGGTTCGTCGGCTACAGGTGGCTGAGCCGGGGTGAACGGAACGAGGGCGGCACCGAGGCGCTGACCGCCGTCGCCGGAATCTGAGAGGACCAGGTGCAGAAATGAGTGGAGGACATGTCAAGCTCGAGTCACTGACGAAGCGGTTCGACGATGTCGCGGCCGTCGACGAGATCTCGGTCGAGATCGAGGCCGGTGAGTTCTTCTCGCTACTCGGGCCGAGCGGGTGCGGCAAGACGACGACGCTGCGCATGGTCGCGGGCTTCGAGCCGCCGACCAGCGGAAAGATCATGCTCGACGGCACCGACGTCGGCCGTTGGGCGCCCCACCGCCGCAATGTCAATACGGTGTTCCAGAGCTATGCGCTGTTTCCGTTCCTGACCGTCGCCGAGAACGTCGCCTTCGGCCTGAAGTACAAGTCGGTGCCAAAGTCCGAGCGCGACACCCGGGTTAAGGAGGCGCTCGAGCTTGTCCAGCTTTCCGGATACGAGAAGCGACGCACCAACCAGCTCTCGGGCGGCCAGCAACAGCGCGTCGCGCTCGCGCGGGCGCTGGTGCTGCGTCCGTCGGTTCTGCTGCTCGACGAGCCTCTGGGGGCCCTCGACGCCAAGCTCCGCCGCACGCTCCAGGTCGAGCTGGGCGCACTGCAGAAGCAGGTCGGAATCACCTTCCTGTATGTCACCCACGACCAGGAAGAGGCACTGACGATGTCTGATCGCCTGGCCGTCATGAACCACGGGCGCATTGCCCAGCTCGGCACTCCGGAAGACGTCTACAACGAGCCCGACGATGCCTACGTCGCCGACTTCCTCGGCGTGTCGAACCTGATGGACGCACAGGTGGAGTCAGGCGGGAACGGGCACGCACCCTGTCGTCTACGCCTCGGTGATTTCACGCTCGAGGCGCGCGCGGGCAAGCTCGACGCCACCGGCGCGGTCAAGCTCGCGATCCGACCGGAGCGCATCCATCTGCATCCGCACGAGACCGCCGGTGTCAACCATGTGCCGGGGATGGTCGAGCGGCTGGTCTTCCTCGGCTCGACCACGCACGTCTACGTCCGACTCGCCACCGGCTCGGCGCTCCAGGCGCTTCTGCGCAACGCCGGGGACCCGGTGCCCTACAGGCAGGGAACGCCGGTCAGCGTGGGGCTACCGGCCGACGCGCTGCGCGTGCTGGCCGATCCGGGCGTCAGCGTGGCCGAGATCCGCGACGAGACGCTTGGCGAGCAGTTGCTGGACGTGACCAGCACAGCGTCTACTTCGAACTGATCGCGGGTCCCAACCGCACCGCTACCAGCGTCACCAGCATCAGTGCCGCCAGCGCCGCCAACGGTACGGCATCGCTCGTGGCCCGGGACAGGCTCGCCGCCGTGGGTGCGCCGATCGTCTCCCCGGTCGCCCACGCCAGGTTGAACAGCATCGAGCCGAACGCGAGCGCGGCGCCGATCCGCTCGATCGCATCCGTCATGATCGAGACCGCCGGCAGCCCAAACGCCGTCAGCGGTCCGCCCAGCGTGAGTACCGTCAGCCCGGCCAGCACCAGCGGAGACCGCGGCAGCGGCAGCAACACGAGCAGAACCGCCATGGCGCCGAGGCCGGCGCTCAGCGGGAGCAGAATGCCCCGGCGATCGACGAGGCGTCCGACCGCGGGGTTTACCCGCAGGGCCAGCAAGGACGCGAGCACGAACGTGACGCCGATCGCCACGTCCGGGGCGCCGAAGCGCGACAGCCGCAGCGGAAGCAGCGTGCCCGTGGCGCCGATCGTTCCGGCCTCGAGCAGGATCAGCCAGCATCCAAGAGCGATCCGGGGGTCTTTGGCCAGCACCCGCAGCGGCGCTCCGGCGCCGAGCGCGGCACGAGGAGGCTCCGGGTGCTGAAGCGTCCACGCCATCAGCGCGAGCGACACGCCGCCGACGCACGCGAACACGACCCCGGTACCGATAGCTACCGCGACCGTACCGAGCACCGGGCCGATCAGCGTGCCGAAGATTGCCGACGCAAACACCGATCCGAGCATCGCACCGCGGCGCTCGGGTGGCGAGATGGCGATCACCCACGCCAGGCCGCCGCCCCAGATGCAGCCGCACGCGATCCCCTGGACGAACCGCAGCCCGTCGAGCGCCACCAGGTCGGAGCCGAACCCGAACGCGACGATCGCGCAGGTGAACAGCAGCAGGCCGAGCACGGTCGTGCGCCGCACGCCGGCGCGCGTTGCGATCCATCCTCCGAGCAGCGCACCCGGGATCATCCCCGCCGGATAGGCGGCGGTGAGCACGCCGATCGCCGGCTTTGAGGCCCCGAACGCGTGCGCGTAGTACGGCAGCACCGGAGTGAGGACCGAATACAGGACCGACTCGAAGCCGAGCAGCACGCGGATCAGCACGATCGTCCGCTGCTCGGGGTCGACCGCGCGCCGCGCCAGCAACGGCCGGCGGGTCCGGAGCGCGCTCATGCCTTCACCAGCGCTTCCGCGAGCTGCCTCAGTCGTGGAGCTAGGTCCGACTCGTCGCCGGTCGCGAGCTGGGTGACCACTAGGCCGTCGGCGGCCGCGAGTAGGAGCTCCGCGTGGGACCGTGGGTCGTGCGAGCCGGCCGCGGCGAGCAGCGGCGGGAGCGCTTCCCAGTAGGCGTCGGTCCAGCGCATGGTCACTTCACGGAGCGCCGGCCGGCGCGCGGCTTCGAGCATCAGCGCGTAGGTCGCTAGGAGCAAGCTGCGGCTGGAATAAGTCGGATTGTCGGCGGCGCCTGACGGCGGCGGCTTAGCCGCGTCCTCGACCGGGTCGAGAATCGCGCCGACGGCGCGCTCGAGCGGGTCGGCAGCGCCGGTCGGGTCCTCGCGGATAAAGGCGCGCAGCCGCTTGATGTCGCGCTCGGCGGCGCGCTCGAGCGCCGCCGTCAGCAGGTGCTCTTTCGACTCGAACCAGTAAGTCGTCGAAGCCAGCGGCAGCCCTGCCACGTCGGCGACGCGCCGGTGAGTGACGGCGTCGACTCCCTCGTCCGCGACCACCTGGAGGACCGCGTCGAGCAGCGCCTCACGGCGCGCCGCTCCTCGGGGTCGGGTGGTATTTGGAGCGTTCGCGACCATAGTGGTACAAATGTACCAATTGGCGAAACCATCTAGAGTCCGGGCGGCCATGAACGCGAACGAATGGCTGGCTGCATTTGCCGAGCGGCTCGGGACCGAGCCGCCGACGACCGAGGAGTTCAAGAGGATCCTCGACCTGTCGGGCGTGGCCGCGCATGCCTCTGAACGGGTGGCGGCACCGGCCTCGACCTGGGTTGCGGCTCGGGCGGGGGTCGATCTCGACGAGGCAATCCGGATCGCGCGTGAGATCGAGGCGGATGGCTGATCGCCCGGGCGATGGCTGATCGCCGCTTCGACATCGTCGTGTTCGGCGCCACCGGGTTCACCGGAGCGCTGACCGCCGAGTACCTCGCGCGCAACGCGCCGGCCGGCATGCGGTGGGCGCTGGCGGGGCGCAACGCCAGCAAGCTCGAGCAGGTGCGGGGGAGACTGGCGGTGATCGACGCTGCGTGCGCAGACCTCCCTCTGCTCCACGCGGACGTCGAGGACCCGGGGTCGCTGCGGGAGATCGCGGTGGCGACCAAGGTGGTGATCACGACCGTCGGGCCCTACATCCGCTACGGAGAACCGCTGGTCGCGGCCTGCGCCACCGCGGGCACCGACTACGTCGATCTGACCGGCGAGCCCGAGTTCGTCGACCGCATGTGGCTCGAGCATCACGCGCGCGCCGAGCAGAGCGGCGCGCGGCTCGTGCACTCGTGCGGCTTCGACTCGATCCCGTACGACCTCGGCGTTCAGTTCACCGTCGAGCAGCTCCCCGAGGGCGTGCCGATCTCGATCGACGGGTTCATGCGGACGAAGGCATCGTTCTCGGGTGGCACGTACCACTCGGCGATCGAGATCCTCGGCGGGCTGCGGTCGAGCGCGAAGCTCGCGCGCGAACGGCGCAGGCTCGAGGGCGACCCTCCGGGCCGGCGGGTCCGCGGCGTCGCCGGCAAGCCGCATGCCGACGAGTTCGCGCGCGGGTGGGTCGCCCCGTTCCCGACGATCGATCCGGTGACCGTGCTGCGCTCCGCGCGCGCGCTTGATCGGTACGGACCGGATTTCCGCTACAGCCACTACGTCGTCGTCGGGCCGCTGCCGGTACTCCTCGGCCTCGGCGCCGCGGCCGGTGTCGCGGTGGCGGTGGCGCAGATACCGCCGGGCCGCGACGTGTTGCGGAAGCTGAAGAGCTCGGGGGAGGGTCCGTCGGAGGAACAACGCGCGAAGTCGTGGTTCAGCGTCAAGTTCGCTGCCCACGCCGGGAACGGCGACGGCACGGACCTGCGGACCGAGGTGCGCGGTGGCGACCCCGGCTACGGCGAAACGTCGAAGATGCTCGCCGAGTCGGCGTTGTGCCTCGCGTTCGACGATCTACCGCCGCGCGCGGGTCAGCTGACTCCGGCTGTCGCGATGGGCGATGTGTTGCGGCAACGGCTGGTTGCCGCCGGCATCGAGTTCAAGGTGCTCGATGGCGCCGTCTAAGTGGACCGCGGCCGACATCCCGGATCAGGCCGGGCGCGTCGCCGTCGTTACCGGCGCGAACAGCGGTCTTGGCCTCGTTACCGCGCGCGAGCTGGCTCGAGCGGGCGCCCGCGTGACGCTCGCGTGCCGGAGCGCCGAGAAAGGGGAGGCGGCCGCGGGGCGGATCCGCTCAGCGGTGCCGGGCGCCGATGTTCAGCCCGCGGTGCTCGATCTCGCCGACCTTGAGTCCGTGCGAGCGTTCCCGGCAGGCGCGCCGGATCGGCTCGACTTGCTGATCAACAACGCCGGCGTGATGGCCGCGCCGCGTCGGGTCACCAAGCAGGGGTTCGAGAGCCAGTTCGCCACCAACCACCTCGGTCACTTCGCGCTCACCGGGCTGCTGCTGGGTCGGCTGCTGTCGGCGCCGGCGCCCCGCGTGGTCACCGTGTCGAGCGCGCTGCATCGCCGCGGCACGATGAACTTCGATGACCTCCAGGGCGAGCGCAAATACAGCCCATGGGGCGCTTACGGACAGTCGAAGCTCGCGAACCTGATGTTCTGCTTCGAGCTCCAGCGGCGGTCGGTCGAGGCGGGCACCGCGCTGCTCAGCCTGGCGGCGCACCCCGGTTATGCGGCCACCAACCTCCAGTTCGCCGCTACCGACCGCTTCTACGAGAAGGCCTTCGGGTGGATCGGCAACCGTCTGTTAGCCCAGAGCGCCGACATGGGCGCGCTGCCGACTCTGTACGCCGCCACGGTCTCGGACCTACCGGGGGGCACGTACGTCGGTCCGGGCGGGCGGAGCGAGCAACGCGGATATCCGAGGGTCGTGACCGCCGCCGGCAAGGCCTACGACGAGGCCGCTTGGCGGCGGCTGTGGGAGGTCTCCGAAGAGCTGACCGGCGTGCACTACGAGTTCGCTGCGTCCGGAGCGACGGCGTGAGCGAGGTAGTGGCGTGAGCGAGGCGGTGGCGTGAGCGACTTCCGCGCCGACGGCCATGCCGCGGTCGAGTGGGCGGCGGATTACCTCGAGCGGGTTGGCGACCTGCCGGTGCTCGCCCAGGTCGCTCCGGGGGAGATCCGCGCGCGGCTGCCGGAGACGGCGCCGGACGATCCCGAGCCGTTCTCCGCGGTGCTCCGGGACCTCGACGAGATCCTGCTGCCGGGCATCACCCACTGGCAGCACCCGCGCTACTTCGCGTACTTCGCCACGAGCGCGGCGGAGCCGGGAATCCTGGCCGAGCTGCTTGCGGCCACCCTCAACTCGATCGCGCTCCTGTGGCGAACCGCCCCGGCGGCGACCGAGCTGGAGGGCGTGGTGCTCGACTGGACTGCCGAGCTGCTTGGGCTGCCGGCGGGCTGGCATGGGCACATCGAGGACAGCGCCTCGACCTCGACGTTCGCGGCGTGTATCGCGGCCCGCGAGGCGACCGGTCGCGACCTGATCGTGTGCTCGGAGCAGGGCCACTCCTCGATCGAGAAGGCCGCGCGGATGGTCGGGATGCGGCTGCGGAAGATCCCGGTCGACGAGCAGTTTCGGATGCGGGCCGACGCGCTCGGCGACCTGTCCGATGCCGCCGTCATCGTGGCCACCGTCGGTACGACGGCGACGACGGCGGTGGATCCGGTGCCGGCGATCGCCGATGCGTGCGCCGTGAGCGGCACCTGGATGCATGTCGACGCCGCGTACGCCGGCTCGGCGATGGTCTGCCCCGAGAACCGGTGGGCGTTCGCGGGCGTCGATCGCGCCGACTCGCTCGTCGTCAACCCGCACAAGTGGCTGCTCACGCCGATGGACTGCTCGCTGCTGTGGACCAAGCGGCGCGATGACTTCCGGCGCGCGTTCAGCGTGGTCCCCGAGTACCTGCGCACTCCCGACGCCGAGGACTCGCTCAGCCTGAGCGAGTACGGGCCCGCGCTCGGGCGGCGCTTCCGGGCGCTCAAGCTGTGGGCGGTGCTCCGCTGCTACGGCCGGAGCGGCCTCCAGCGCCACATCCGCAGCGGCATCGAGCTCGCGTCGCAGTTCGAGGAGTGGGTGCGGGAGGCGGACGGATGGGAGCTGTGTGCGCCCCGGACGTTCTCGCTCGTGTGCTTCCGCCTCGAGGGCGACGACGATCGGAACCGGGCGCTGCTCGAGCGGGTGAACGCGAGCGGCGAGATGTTCATCTCCCACGCGGTGCTCGGCGGCCGCTACGTGCTGCGGCTCGCGATCGGGCAGGTGAGCACGACCGAGGACGATGTGCGCCGGGCGTGGGACGTGCTTGTGAGCGAGGCGTCGCGGGTATGACGTTGGCTTGGAACGCGGGAGGTTCCGTCTCGTTGGGCTGAGCGTGGCGGCCGGTGTTCGATGCCGGCGCCAGCGCAAATGAGAATTCGCTAATCGGCGCCGGCCGCTCGATGATCGTCGAGAACAACTACGGCTACCAGAGTCCGGCCTTGGTCGAGGGCGGCCAGGTCACAACGCCGGGGTTCGCGCGGGTCGACCTGAACCGCTCCGGCACCGGTTGCCGGCTGGTCTGGACCAACCGGACTGAGCGCGCGCCAAGCGTTGTCTCCAAATTGTCGATCGCTGATGGTCTGATTTATACGTATACGAAGGATCCAGGGAATTCGGATCCGTGGTCCTGGACCGCGATCGATTTCCGCACCGGTCGCACCGTCTACAAGCAGCTCGCCGGGACCGGCGTCGGCTACAACAACAACTACTCCGGGATCGCGATCAGCCCGGCCGGAACCGAGTACCTGGGCACGCTCGGCGGGATCATCGCGCTGCGCGACGGATAGTTGCTCGGCGGCTCCGGCGATGGCCGGTTGTCCTACGCAATTTGCGTGAGGCTGTGGTGCGCGCACCCCTGCACGCGCGGCCTCACCTGCCGACTACTGAGTTGCAGGGACCAACCTCGAAGGCGGCACCCGGGGGCGCCGCAAAGGATGTGATGCTTCGATGATGTCAGGCATGTATGCCGCTATCAGCGGCCTGGATGCTCATCAGACGATGCTCGACGTGACCGCCAACAACCTGGCCAACGTCGACACCGTCGGATACAAGGCCCAAAGCACCGAGTTCTCTGACGAGCTCTCGCAACTGATCGCGTCCGGTTCTGCAGCCAATGGCTTCAGCGCCGGGACGAATCCGGTGCAGGTCGGGCTGGGGGCGCAGGTCGGCTCGATCGACAACGTGATGACGGCCGGCGGCGTTGAGAGCACCGGCAACGCGACCGATGTCGCGATTCAGGGCAACGGATGGCTGCGCGTCGCCAACGGCAATGTGAGCACGACGCCGCCCACGTTCGACGCCACGCAATACACGCGAGCCGGTGACCTGACGTTCAACGCGTCGGGCTACCTGTGCACGCAGACCGGGCAGTACGTGCTCGGCTACGGCGCGACTCAGAACGCCACCACTGGGACTTACTCGGCCAACATCGCGGGCGGCCCGAACAACCCGATCATCGTCCCGCCGGGATCGACGAACGTCACGCTCGGCCCCGACGGCAGCGTCAACTACCAGACGCCCACCGGCACCCCGGTGACGGCCGGGTACATCTCGCTGTCGACGTTCCCCAACCAGGCCGGGATGCAGCGTGACGGTGGGTCGCTGTGGAGCGCCACCGCGGCATCGGGCGCCGAGACGACCGGTCAGCCGGGTACGGGTACATATGGGCAGACGATCAGCGGCGAGCTCGAGCAGTCCAACGTGGACATGGGTACCGAGTTCACCAACATGATCGAGGCCGAGCGTGGCTATCAGGCCAACGCGAGCACGATCACCACGGCCGATCAGATGATGCAGACGGCCGTCGAGATGAAGCAGTAGTCGTGAGCCGGCGATCGGGGCGGCGGTGAGGGAAGCCGCCCCCCGTCGTCAGTCCGGCAGCGGGAACATCGTCAGGAATCGCACGGCCGCCTGCCGGTCACCGCCGATCGTCAGAGCGTCCGTCGTCAGCGGCTGCCCGTGCCACAGGATGTGTTCGAGCGTTCCGGGGTCGGTGGTGATCGTCGCGTCGGGAGCGGTGGCGCCTCCACGCGAGACATCGAGCCGCCCGTCGGCCGGCCGGGCCTCAAAGCGCTGATCTCCGAGGCGGAGCTCGAAGCTCGTGCCGACCAGGTCCTCGGCAGCCCGCGCGTCGTACAACGTCTTGAGCGCGAGCACCATCGAGTCGACGCCGAGCGTGGCGTCGCCCGATGGAAACGGCGCCCGGCTACTCGCCCAGCGGCCGAGTCCGAGCACCACAGGTTCGAGCTCGTGACCCCAGTCGGTGAGCTCGTAAATCCGCGACCCCGCCGGCGCAGGCAGCGAGCCGCGGCGCACGACGCCGGCCTGCTCGAGCTCGCGCAGACGCTGCGACAGGACGTCCGGGCTCAGGTTCGGCATGCCGGCGCGTAGATCGGTGAACCGCTTGGGCCCGAGCAGCAGCTCGCGTACCACGAGCAACGCCCATCGCTCGCCGATCACGTCGAGGGCGCGCGCGATCCCGCACGGATCGCCGTAGGTTCGCTTGCCGGCCACTCGCGGAAGTCTACCACTTGACAGTTGGGATCACCAACTCTATGGTTGGTTTTTCCAACTAGGCGATACGCGGAGGTGTGACGCATGTCTGTTCCCGAAGTTGTCTCAGAGGTGCCCGAGGGTTGGCCCCAGATCAAGGCCTACACCTGGTGGCGCAAGCACGATGAGTACGTCGCGGAGTCCGATGAGTATCCGGAGGTCGCACGATGAGCGAGCGCGATTCGTATCCGGCTGGCGTCCCGTGCTGGGTCGACAACCTGGTCCCCGACCCGGAGAGGGCGATGGACTTCTATGGCGAGCTCCTCGGGTGGGAGTTCGACGGCCCCGGCCCCGGCGACTACTACGTGGCCAGGGTGCGCGGGCGCGACGTGGCCGGAGTCGGCCAGGCTCCGGCCGGCGTGTCACCGGGCTGGAACACGTACGTGTCGGTGGCGAGCGCGGACGACACGGCACGGGCCGCGGACCGGGTCATCGTCGAGCCGTTCGATGCATTGCCGGCCGGCCGCGTCGCCGCCCTGGCAGATCCCGGTGGCGCCATCATCGGGGTGTGGGAGCCGGCGGAGCGCCGGGGCTGTCAGCTGGTCAATGAGGCGTCGGCGTACGCGATGAGCGCGCTCCATACCGCCGACACCGATGCGGCGGCCCGCTTCTACCGCGACATGTTCGGATGGGAGAGCGAGCAGTTCGCGCCGGGAATCAGCCTGTTTCGCCTACTCGGCTACGTCGGTGGCGAGCCGTCGCAGCCGGTGCCGCGTGACGTGATTGCCGTCATGGCTAAGGACGACGGCCCGCCCCGCTGGAGCGTCGACTTCTGGGTGACGGACGCCGATGAGCTGGCGACGCGGGCGCCGGAGCTCGGCGGCAGCGTCGTCGTCCCGCCGTTCGACAGCATTCCGAAGCGCCAGGCGGTGCTGGCGGATCCGTTCGGCGCGGCGTTCTCGGTGTCTACCGCTCCCGGCGACTGATGCGCTAGCGATCGCTGCTACTTAAGTTCGGCCGATGTCTTCCCGAGTAGCTGGCGCGCCACGATCAGCTGCTGGATCTGCTGCGTGCCCTCGAACAGGTCGAGGATCTTGACGTCGCGGGCCCACTTCTCGAGCAGTTCGCCCTCGCCGTAGCCGACCGATCCGCATAGGGCTACGCACCGAAGCGCGATGTCGGTAGCGGTGCGGCCGGCCTTGGCCTTGGCCATCGAGGCCTGGAGCGAATTTGGCTTCTTGTTGTCGGCCATCCACGCGGCCTGCAGGGTCAAGAGGCGGGCGGCCTCCCAGTCGGACTCCATCGCGATGAACTCCGACGCGGCCGCGACCTGAGCGTGGGGCGGGAGGTCGTAGTCGATCTCGACGCCGGCCTCGGTGAGCAGCTCGCGCGTCCGCTCGAGGCACGCGCGCGCCACGCCGATCGCCATGCCGGCGACAAGCGGGCGGGTGTTGTCGAACGTCTGCATCACGCCGGCGAATCCGCGCTTGGGTTCGATCTCGGGGCTGCCGAGCAAGTTGTCCTTGGGGATGCGGCAGTTCTCGAGGCGGAAGTCGGCGGTGTCGGACGCCCGGATCCCGAGCTTGTGCTCGAGCCGCTCGAGGATCAGCCCCGGGTTGTCGCGCTCGACCACGAACGACTTGATCGCCGCGCGCCCCTGCTTGCGGTCGAGCGTGGCCCAGACCACGATCAGCTCGGCGCGGTCGCCGGCGGTGACGAAGATCTTCTCGCCGTTCAGCACGTACTCGGGGTGGGCGGGATCCGAGTCCTCGTCGAGCGTCGCGGTCGTGCGGATCGCGGCGGAGTCGGATCCGGCCTCGGGCTCGGTGATCGCCATCGCGGCCCACTTGCCGCCGAACCGCTTCAGCTGCTCCTCGTTCGCGACAGCCGCGATCGCTGCCTGGCCGAGGCCCTGACGCGGCATCGTCAGCAGCAGCCCGACGTCGCCCCACGAGAGCTCGATCAGCCCGAGCAGGCTGGCCATGTTGCTGCCGTTGCGATTCCCGTCGCGGCTGGCCTTCGACCCGTTGCTCTCGCCCACGCCGCCGGCGCCGGCGCCGCTCAGCGCGCCGCCCTCGTTCATGCCGTCGATCACGGCGGCAAGCATGTCGAGCTCCTTCGGGTAACTGTGCTCGTCGCCGTCGTACTTGCGCGAGTTCGAGCGGAAAATCTCGGTCGCGACCTGGTGGGCCTGGCTGACGAGGAACTCGAACTTCTTGGGGGTCTCGAGGTTGATCACACGACCAGCGCCCCTTCCATCACGCCGGCCGCGCGCAGGTCGCGATACCAGCGCTCGACCGGGTGCTCCTTGGTGTAACCGTGGCCGCCGAGCAGCTGCACGCCGTCGGAGCCGATCGCCATCCCGCGCTCCGAGCACAGCCGCCGGGCGAGCGAGACCTCGCGGGCGAACGAAGCGCCCTGGTCGACGCGGCTCGCAGCGCGGTAGGTCGCCAGCCGCATCCCGTCGAGCTCGATCGCGATATTCGCGACCGTGAACGCCACGGCCTGGCGCGAGGAGATCGGCTCGCCGAATGCCTTGCGCTCGTTCACGTACGGAATCACGTAGTCGAGCACGGCCTGGCCGGTCCCGATCGCGACCGCGCACCAACCGAGCCGCCCGAGCTGGACGCACTCGGCCATCAGCTCGCGGCTGCCGTCGCCGAGCAGCGCGCCCGCGGGGAGCTTCACGTCCTCGAGGATCAGCCGGCCGGTAGCGGCGGCGCGGATCCCCATTGCGGGCTCGGGCTCGATGCCGAGGCCGGCGGCGCCGGACTCGACGATGAAGAGCGCCGGGCCCTCGCCTTCCAAATCGGCCGCGACGATGAACAGCTCGGCGTCGCCGGCGCGGGGAACGAGCGACTTGACGCCGTCGAGCACGAAGCCGTCGCCGCCGCGGCGGGCGCGGGTCTGCAGCTCGAACGGGTTGAACAGCGGACGCGGCTCGACGATCGCGAGCGCCGCCGCGGGCACGTTCTCGCCGACGAACTCGGGCAGGTACGTGGCCTGCTGGTCCGCGTCGCCCCAGAGGCTGAGCGCGGTCGAGACGCCTGCAGGCGCGAGACACGCGACCGCGATGCCCATGTCGCCCTGCGCGAGCGCCTCGGCCATCAGCACGGTGGTCACGGCCGAGCGCTGGGCGACGGCACCGCCAAGCTCCTCGGGCACGCCCACCATCGTCAGCCCGAGCTCGTTCGCCTGCGCGAGCAGCTCGCTCGGGGTGGCACACGCGTCGTCGGCGGCCTGGGCTGCCGGGCGGAGCTTGGCGAGCCCGAAGTCGCGGACCGATTCGCGGAGCATCTGCTGCTCGTCGTCGGGCGTGAGGTCGAACAGGTCGCTGCGGCCGCTTCGCGGCTGGCGAGCCGGCTTTGAAAGCTTCTGGGTGGCGGCGAACGTGCGCCCCGCGCGCGTGGCGGTTCGCACGGTCGCCTTCGAGGCGCCGTGGAGAACGCGCTGCGCGGGGTCCCGCAGGCCGAAGCGATCGATCAGCGGGTTGCTGGCGAGGCGGTTCAGCGCGCGCAGCCCGACCGCCATTCCGCGCTCGGTGAGGTTTTGCTCGGCCATGGTCAGGTCTGCTCCATCATGCTCACGTGGACGATAACATGAAACGATGTAACGTCAGTCAATGTCGAACCGTGTGGTACCCGCGAAGCACGCGCGCGAATCTTTCCGCGCGCGACTTCCGAATGTGCCGGCTCGATGCTCGCGAGGGCGCGGGCTCGGTACCACGGCGAGACGATCGAACATCGAGGGAGCGGCGCCGGACGCGACTCAGAGCGCCCCGGGTGAGTCCGTCCTTGGTACCCATCCAAGCCAGCGAGATTCCGTTCTCTGGTCCGGCGTCGCTCCCTGATGCAAGCTGTACCAAACCTGCCAAAAACTCACCAACGAGTCAATGCCCGCGGACAACGGTTGTACTGGACGCCTTCGGAGCTGTCGTACGAACGTCCAGGCGTTCTGGGCGAGCCGAGGCAGTGAATCCGGGTTGTGTCCGGCAAGCGGACGGATGCGATCCGAAACCTGTGCCATTTCGCCACCACGCTTAACCGCGCGGGCGCGCGCCCGACAATGGGCCTGGGAAGGAAACCGGAAGCCCCCGGACAGCCCCAGTCCCGCATCGCACGGCGACAGCTGCAGCTTCCACGGGCGAGGGCATTTGGCCGGAATTGCAACGGCCTCGGACAAGGATGTCCGAGGCTTAGTTGCTCCCGCGGGAACGACTTATGAGTTCCTTATGCCTCCGCCGTCATCCTGGGGGTGCATTGCGCGTGCTGATCGCAGAGGACGAGCAGAGACTGGCCGAGGCAATCGCGCGGGGGCTCCGCCGCGAGGGAATGGCGGTCGACCTGGCGCCCGACGGGACCGACGCGCTCGTCAAGGCGCGCGTGGTCCGGTACGACGTGCTCGTGCTCGACCGTGATCTGCCCGGGCTCCACGGCGACGACGTATGCAAGGCGGTTCGTGGCGAGCGTCCCGAGACCGGGATCCTGATGCTGACCGCCGCCGGCGCGCTCGAGGACCTCGTCGAGGGCCTGTCGCTCGGCGCCGACGACTACCTGCCCAAGCCGTTCCGGTTCGCCGAGCTGGTCGCGCGGATCCACGCGCTGGCGCGGCGCGCCTCGCCGAGTCGTCCTCCGGTGCTCGAGCGGGGCGACATCGAGCTCGACCCAGCTCGCCGCCTGGTGAGCCGTGCCGAGGAACCGGTCGAGCTGACGCGTAAGGAATTTGGCGTGCTCGAGGTGCTGATGGACGCCGACGGAGCTACCGTATCGGCGGAGGAGCTACTCGAGCGCGTTTGGGATGAGCACACCGATCCATTCACGAACGTCGTGCGCATGACGATCATGACGCTGCGCCGCAAGCTGGGTGATCCTCCGGTCGTAGAGACCGTGATCGGCGTCGGTTACCGGATGACCTGATGCGCGTGGGGTCGGCTCAGGTCCGCTTGCCGGCGCCGACCATCCGCCTGCGCATGACGCTGCTGTACGGGCTCGTGTTCCTGGTGACCGGGGCCGTCCTGCTGACGATCGGCTACGAACTCGTACGCCACAACCTGAACGGGGCCTCGGATTACCGCAGCGAGCTACGCAAGCTCGGACTCGCGCCGCCGTCCCGTCCGCCCGCGTTCGGTCCCGGCCGCGGCTACGCGTCGATCCTCAATGCGGTCCGAGCCCAGCTGCGCGCAGACGCGCTCCACCGCCTGCTGATCGAATACGTGGTGGCCCTGGGCGCCATGACACTCGTCTCGGTGGTGGCGGGCTGGCTGCTAGCAGGGCGGGCGCTGCGGCCGCTGCGCGACATCACCGCCACCGCGCGTCGGGTGTCGGGTGAGAACCTGGGCGAGCGGATCAGTCTGAAAGGACCGGCCGACGAACTCAAGCAGCTGGCGGACACGTTCGACGGGATGCTCGGCCGGCTCGACGCGGCGTTTGGCAGCCAGCGGCACTTCGTCGCCAACGCCTCCCATGAGTTGCGAACGCCGCTGGCGATCATGCGAACCGAGGTGGACGTGTCACTTGCCGACCCGGATGCGAACGTCGAGGAGCTGCGGCGGATGGGGGAGGCCGTCCGCGAGACCGTCGACCGCTGCGAGCGACTGATCGAGGGGCTGCTGATGCTCGCCCGGAGCGAGGCGGCGACCGGGCGTGAGGAGCCGGCCGACCTGTCGGCGCTCGCGGCCGACTGCATCACCGACCTGCGGGCGCGCGCGCGGGAGGCCGACGTCGACGTGCGGGACGACCTCGAGCCGGCTTGGACCCGGGGAGACCCGGCGCTGCTCGAGCGGATGATCGCGAACCTGGTCGACAACGGCATCCAGCACAACCTCCGCGGCGGGTTCCTGCGCGTGTCCACGCGGACCGAGAACGGCCGCGTCCGGCTGACCGTCGCCAACGGCGGGCCCCGGATCGATGCGGCCGACGCCCAGACGCTGACCGAGCCCTTCCGGCGGCTCGGCCGTGGCGGCGCCGGGTTCGGTCTCGGGCTGTCGATCGTGCGCTCGGTCGTCGATGCCCACGGCGGAACGATCGAGCTCGTGGCGCCGGCGGCGGGCGGGCTCGAGGTCCGGATCGAGCTGCCGGCGCTCCCGCGCGTGACCGTTGCGGTCCTACCTAAGAGGACCGCAAGAGTGCTTACGCAGAGCTGATACCAACGACGCTACAACGCTGAAGCATCGTGAAGTCCGCACTCAAAGCCATGCGCGGTCTGCCTGCCCTCCTCCCGGCAACGGATTGCCACTCCCATGAACAGCCACCGGGATCGAGCATCTAGGCCCTGGCTTCTGTACGCCCTGGGAGTCGTGGCGATCGTCGTCGCGGTGCTCGCGGTGTCGGAAATCGGACCGCCGACCAGTTCCGCGCGCACCTCGAAGGAGGTCGTGACCGCGGCGCAGGGCGTCGTTCAGTCAACCGTGACAGGGAGCGGCAACATCGCCGCCGGCACGGACCTGACCGTCAACTTCAACACGAGCGGCACGCTCCAGGACGTGTACGTGACGGTCGGCCAGCACGTCAACAGCGGTCAGCTACTCGCGGACCTCGACCCGACGTCCGCGGACCTGCAGCTGAGCCAGGCGCAGTCGCAGCTGACCGCGGCCGAGGATCAGCTCACCTGCCTCGAGGACCAGAGCACGGCGAACTGTGGCTCCAGCGGCTCCGGTGGCGGCGCGGGATCGAGCGGGTCTGCGTCGACCGGATCGGGGACGGCGAGCGACACGAGCTTGACCAGCACCGCGTCTGATGTTGAGTTCGCGTCGTTCAAGCCAGGGGCGGGCACCGGAAAGAAGCCGACGAGCGGCACGGGCGAGACGGAGACGCCCACCAAGGGTGGAACGAAGATCACGAAGACGACCCCGAGCGTGACCGTGACGGTGATCGTGCCGAGCACGAAGTCGCCTTCGAGCAGCGGCGGCTCGGCCGGGAAGACCAGCTCGACCGCGACGACCACGACGACGTCGACCCCGTCACCGAGCAGCCTCGCCTCGGCCCAGGCCTCGGTGTACAGCGCCCAGGCGGCGGTGCACACCGCCGAGATCGCGGTCAACAACACCAAGCTTTACGCCCCCACGAGCGGCACGATCGCCTCGCTATCGAGCCTCACGCCCGGTGACAGCGTGTCCGCCGGCTCCTCCGGCGACTCCTCGAGCTCGTCATCCTCCTCGAGCTCGTCGGGAAGCGGTGCATCCTCCACGGGCGGCGAGACCGCGGGCAGCCTCGGCGGCTCCTCGTCGTCGAGCAGCTCGAGCTCGGGGTTCGCGGAGATCGTCAACACGAGCTCGCTGACGATGACCGTCGCTTTCAGCGAGTCGGACATCTCGAGCGTTCACGTCGGCCAGCCGGCGACGGTTACGCTCGACGCCCTGGCCGGGGTTGAGCTCGCGGCACACGTCAGCGCGATCTCGCTGGTGGGTACAACCAGCAGCAGCGTGGTCTCCTACGACGCGACGCTGACGCTCGATCAGAACGACAACCGGGTCAAGCCCGGGATGAGCGCTTCGGCGTCCGTGATCACCGGACAGGCGAGCGGGGTCACCGTCCCCAACGCTGCGGTGACCGGCACCGGCTCGCTCGGAACGGTGACGCTGGATAAGAACGGCAAGGACGTCACCCAGCAGGTTGTGGTCGGGCTGCGAGGCGACTCGCGGACGCAGATCATCAGCGGCGTGAGTGCCGGCGACCAGCTCGTGATCACGATCGAGCTTCCGTCGCTCAGCTCGACCTCGACCACGTCCGGCACTGGGAGCGGCACGCTCGGCGGTGGCACGCTCGGTGGTGGGGGCTTCGGCGGTGCGGGCGGCTTCGGCGGCGCTGGCGGCGGGGCGTTCTTCCGGCGCGCCGCAGGCGGCGGCTGATGCCTGACGGTCCTCGTCTCCCGCGGCGGCCGGCCGTGGCGCGGGCGCAGCGCGTGCTCCAGTCAAGGCGTGACCAGGCCACGCGGCGCGAGGCCGAGGCGGCGCAGAAGCCGGCCCCCGTGCGGGCGCCGTCGCTCATGGGCGGATCCCGGCACGCGCCGGTGATCGAACTCGTCGACGTGCACAAGACGTACTCGGTCGGCGACATCGCCGTGCACGCGCTTCGCGGCGTCAGTCTGCGGATCGAGCGCGGCGAGTACGTGGCGATCGTCGGTGCGTCCGGCAGCGGGAAGACCACGCTGATGAACATCGTCGGGTGTCTCGACACCCCGACCACCGGGACGTACCACCTGAACGGAATCGACGTCCGCGGCCTCGACGAGGACACGCTGGCCGACATCCGTAATCGCCACATCGGGTTCGTGTTCCAGAGCTTCAACCTGATCCCGCGCACGCGCGCGCTCCAGAACGTTGAGCTGCCGCTGTCCTACGCCGGCGTGCACCGCTCCCAGCGGCACGATCGGGCGCTCGCGGCGCTCCAGTCGGTCGGGCTCGGCCCGCGCGTCCACCACATGCCCTCAGAGCTGTCTGGCGGCCAGCAGCAGCGCGTGGCGATCGCCCGCGCGCTGGTGACCAACCCGGCGATGATCCTGGCCGACGAGCCGACCGGCGCACTCGACACGGTGTCCTCGGCCGAGGTGCTCGGGATCTTCGGGCGGCTCAGCGACCAGGGCCGGACGGTCATCCTGATCACGCACGAGCAGGACGTCGCCGCCCACGCGCGCCGGGTGATCCGGATCAGCGACGGCACGATTCTGTCCGACGAGCTCACGACCTCCGACTCCGCGGAGCGTGTTTCGTGATCGAAACGATCCGAGTGGCGCTCGCCGGCCTGGCCGCGAACAAGCTGCGGTCGGGGCTGACGATCCTGGGGCTGATGATCGGGGTCGGTTCGGTCATCGTGCTGATCGCGGTCGGGACCGGATCGTCGGCGGCGGTCACGAACCAGATCGATCAGCTGGGGAGCAACGTGCTGCTGGTGAGCGGCGCGCCCACGCTGGGCGGGCTGTTCCGCGGTGGCGGCGCCTCCGCAAGCGCGAGCACCGGCCTGACCGTCGCCGATGCGAACGCACTCGTGAACCCGTACCAGGCGCCCGACGTCGAGAGCTCCTCGCCGGTGGTGACCGCCAACTCGGTGACGCTGACCTCCGGCACGACCACGTATTCGCCGTCGTCGTTCGTCGGGACGACAACGTCCTACGAGGCCGCCCGGAGCTACACGATGGCCGAGGGCTCGTGGTTCACGAACGCCGACGAGACGAACCACGCACGAGTGATGGTCGTTGGGCCGACGGTCGTCAGCGAGCTGTTCAACGGCCAGGACCCCGTCGGCCAGTCAGTCCAGGTCAACGGCACGAACTTCCAGATCATCGGCGTCACCGCATCCAAGGGATCGAACGGCACGTCGAACCAGGACGATGTCGCGATCGCGCCGCTGACCGCGGTACAGGACACGCTGACCGGATACGGGAACATCAGCCAGATCGTCGTCCAGGCGAAGTCGCGGGGTCAGCTGAACGCCGCGCAGACCGAGGTCACGAACATCCTCAACCAGCTCGATCCGCCGTCGGCCGAGTCGCTTGGCACGAGCAACTTCAACGTGATCAACCAGAGTTCGATCGTCCAGGCCTCGACCGCGAGCAGCAAGGTGTTCACGACGCTGCTTGGCGAAGTCGCGGCGATCTCGCTGCTCGTCGGCGGGATCGGCGTGATGAACATCATGCTTGTGTCGGTCACCGAGCGCACCCGCGAGATCGGGATCCGCAAGGCCGTCGGCGCCCGTCGCAGCGACATCCTCACCCAGTTCCTGGTCGAGGCCGTGCTCGTCTCGTTCTTCGGCGGCATCGCGGGGGTGATCGCCGGGATTATCGGCAGCCAGTTCAAGATTGCCGGCGTGGAGCCGGTGATCGCGCCCTACTCGATCGCGCTCGCGTTCGGCGCGGCGGTTCTGACGGGGCTCTTCTTCGGCACCTACCCGGCCGGGCGCGCCGCCGCGCTCCGGCCAATTGAGGCACTGCGCTTTGAGTGATCAGCCTGAACAACAAACCAAAGGTATCGAGATGAACGCCATCCCCTACGACCGGCCCGAGGAAGAGTGGGACAGCTACGAGGAGGGGACCCAGGAGGAGCAGGACGAGTTCGCGCTCCCCGGGCGTCCTCGACGGCAATGGTTCAACAAGAAGAGCGCGGCGCTGTTCGCGGTCGTGCTCGCCGCGGTCGGCTTCTACGCCGGCGTGCGCGTCGAGAAGAACCAGCTGTCGAACTCCAGCTCTACCGCGGGCGCGTTCACAGGCGCAGGCACCGGCGGCGCGGCAGCGCGCCTTGCCGCAGCCGGGCGGACCGGCGCCGGCGGCGCGACGGGCGCGACGGGCGCCACCGGCGCGGCCGGGACCGGCACTAGCGGGACCGGCGCTGCCACGGGCGGTGGCGGCTTCCGCGCCCTGTTCGGCGGCGGTGCCGGTGGCTCTGCCGGTGCGGGCGCGACATTCGGCACCGTCGGCAGCATCAGCGGCGACAATCTTTACGTCACGGAAGCCTCGGGCAACACGGTGAAGGTCACGCTCTCGAGCGCGACGAAGGTCACCAAGAGCGTGACGGTCGGCAAGAAGGCCGTGCGACCCGGGGACACCGTCGTGGTCGCAGGGGCAAAGAACTCAAACGGCACCATCGCGGCCACCACGGTCAGCGACACCGGTGCCGGGGCCGGCGGCGCCGCGGGCGGCACCGGCTCGAGCAGTAGCAGCAGCAGCGGCTCCTCCGCAGTTAGCTCGCTATTCGGGGGCGGGGGCGGATGAGCAGCTTCATTTACGAAAGGAACCTTGAAAGTGTTTGACGTTCGATCCAGGCGAGTTGCAGTGGCACTCGTCACCCTTGTGGCCAGTGGCGCACTGGCCGCGTGCGGCAGCTCAAGCTCGGGGAGCACCACGAGCAGCACGACGGCCGCGGCCTCAAGTTCCGGCTCGAGTTCCGGCTCGGCCTCGGGAACGGCGGGCAGCGGCGCGGGGAGCGCGCGGCGCGCGCAACTCGTCTCGTGCCTGAAGTCCCACGGCGTGACCCTGCCGGCGCGTCCGGCCGGCGCCGGTGCTCCTCCGGGTGCGGGTGGTGGCAGCGGTAGCGGAACCGGTACGGGCACGGGAACGACCCCGCGCCGCGGCTTCTTCTTCGGTGGCGGTGGCGCTCGCAATATCTCGCCGAAGATGCAGGCCGCGTTCAAGGCCTGCGGCGCGAACTTCGGCTTCGGCGCTGGCGGTGGTGGCGCGTTCCGTGGGCGGATCTCGCACACGGCGATCACCAGCTTTGTGGCGTGCGTGAACCAGCACGGCTACCACCTGCCGGCCCCGAACTTCTCGGGCAAGGGCCCGATCTTCTCCCGGAGCATCGAGACCAACGCGAAGTTCCAGGCGGCGGCCAAGAGCTGTGAGCACCTGCTGATCCCGGCGCGACCGAGTGGCGGGTCAAGCGGGGGGACCAGTACGACATCGGGGGCTTGAGCCACGAGTTCGGGGAGTTGACATGAAGATCAAGTTGCCGTCGAACATGCGTGCCGGCGCCCCCATGGGCGCCGGTACCCCCGACCCGAGTGAGCCGGCGACAACGCCGCTCGGCGAGCCGGCGACGGCGGTGGAGCCGGTTGTTCCGCCGCCCGTTGCTGCTCCGGGGGCCGGGGCGGTTCCGGCGTCGGTGGAGCCCGGGGTTGGGGTGGAGCCCGGGCGTGGTGTGGGGGCGGGCGGATCCGCGCCGGCGGTGATCGGGCAGGTCCTCCCGATGTATTTCGTCGGCGACGAGTCGCACTCGATGGCGGGTGACCCGATCGCCGCCGTCAACCAGGGACTGATCGACCTGCGCGACGAGGTGGCCAAGCACCCGTTGATCGGCAAGAAGGTCCGGTTCGGGATCATCACGTTCGCCGAGAGCGCGCAGACGCGCCTGGAGCTGTCGGAGCTGAGCGAGGACATCGTGCTTCCGACGTTGGCCCCGCGCGGGCGGGGGACCAGCTACGCCAGCGCGCTCGAGGCGCTGCGCCAGACGATCCCCGCCGACGTGGCCCTGCTTAAGAGCAACGGCTACCAGGTCCACCGTCCGTCGGTGTTCTTCCTCAGCGACGGCCTGCCGACCGAGAAGGCCGAGAAGTGGCAGGCGCGCCTGACCGACCTCAAAGACCCGAGCTTCCGGGAACGACCGAACATCCTTGCGTTCGGCGTCGGGGACGCCGACCCGGAGGTCATCGGTCAACTCGCGAGCTCACCGCGCTATGGCTTCATGATGGCTTCCGGCGCGTCGACCGCGGGCGCGATCGCGGAGTTCGCGGCGTCGATGTTGAATTCGATGGTGGCGTCCGCCGAGCGGTTGGATCGCGGCGACCACACGATCGAATTCGAGAAGCCCGAGGGATTCGTCCAGCTCGACGCACCGCTCGTGTAGCTTCGAGCGATGACTGCCGCCGGACGCCCCGCGCCGGTTCGCCGCCGCGTCCGGCTGGCGCGCGGGCCTGTGACGATCGGGGAGCCGGCCGCAGCGGTCGAAGCCCGACTCGCGGCGGTCGAGCCCTACCGACCCGACACGGTCGCCGACGGCGGCAGCGCGTTTGGACTGACGGTCAGGGCGGCGTCGGTCAGGGGGTTGTACAAGCGCTACACCGGCGGTCCGCGCCAGGATGACATCTGCCTGCGGCTGCACGCGGATTCCGGCACGCTGATCGCCGCGGTCGCGGACGGCGTGTCCGGGGCGTCCCGCTCGGACCTCGGCGCCGCGCTCGCGGTCCGTTACGCGACGGCCGGGGTCGCGCGCCAACTGGATACCGGCTGTGCGTCGATCGATTGGGGCGCGGTGTTCGAGCACGCCGCGTGGGCACTGGTCGAGGAGCACCGGCGGGCTTCGGGGGACGGTGACGCCGGGGTGGAGGAGGCTTCTCGTTCATTGGCCACGACCTTGCTGGTCGCGGCCGTTCGTGGCCCGGACGTCGAGGTTGCCGCGGTCGGCGATTCCCCGGCGTTCGTGCTTGTCGGCAAGGACTACGATGCGATCGTGGGCGAACCAGAACGCTTCGACGGGTTGGTCGGGGGTGGGGTGGACGCGCTTCCGCGGTCGACCGGCGCGGCTTCGGTCGCGCGGCGTTCGCTCGACGCGCGCGCCGTGCTGCTCCTGTGCACGGACGGACTGGCGATGCCGCTCGCGGACGGTGGCGGGGAAGTCGGAGCCACGCTTGCGCGCGAGCTGGCGCGCCCACCCGACGTAGTCGACTTCGCGCGGCTGCTCGACTTCAGTCGCAGCACTTACGACGACGATCGCAGCTTGATCGCGGTGTGGGGGTCCGATCTATCGTGAGCGGCGTGGTTGCGGGGTCGGTGCGGTCGTGAGCGCCCTAGTCGATGCGCCTGCCGGGACCGAGCGCCGCGCGATCGTGGTTCAGGAGTTCGGAGAGCTCGAGCCGATTTCGCGGTTTGGGGGCCAGGGCCGCGTGTACCGGCCGGCGGTCATCCCGGCGGGGCTCGGCGACGGGCCCGTGGTCGTGAAGGTCTACCGCCGCGCGCCGCCGGCCGGCGCCGGGAGCGTCTTGACCGAGATGGTGGCTTGGAGCCATCTGCTCGAACCCGAGCAGCGGGCCGCGCTCTACCGAGTCGCGGCGTGGCCGCTGGCGGTCGTCCGCGCCGGGGAGGTCGCGGCCGGGATCGCGATGCGCGACGTCCGCGGGCGCTTCTCGGTGCCGTTCGTGATGCCGAGCGGCCGGCGCGAACGCGTGTTGCTGACCCTCGAGCATCTGCTCGGCGCCGACTCGTTTTTGCAGATGCGCGGGCTGGGTGTCACGCTCGACACGTTCACGCGGACCGAGGTGGCCGAGCGGATCTGCGACGCGCTTGCGTTCCTGCACCGGCACGCGATCGTCGCGAGCGACATCGCGCCCAACAACCTGCTGGTCGCGTTCGGCGCCGGCGATGAACCCGAGGTCTGCTTAATCGACTGCGATTCGATGGTGTTCCTCGGGCGCCAGGCGCTGACGTCGGTGCAGACCGCCGACTGGGACATTCCAGCGGCGTTCGAGGAGTCGCCGAACACGCGGGCCGCGGACGCGTACAAGCTCGGGCTCGTCGTGCTGCGGCTGTATGCGCGATCGCACGACGCGCGGTCGTTGGGCGCGCATGTGCGGCACGTGCCTTTCGAACTGCATGGATTGCTCGCCCGGTCGCTGGCTGGCGACGCGGTCAATCGCCCGCCGGCCGGCGAATGGCAGCGAGCGCTGCGGGGGCTGCTCGCCGACGGCCGGCTGAACGAGCGGTATCCCGGGCCGGCGCCGGCACCGCGGGTCGTCGTTCGGGCGGTGCCGCCGGTCACGCCGGGTCTCCCACAGGTTGCCGCGCCGGGTGTTGCGCCGATCCCGGGTACGTCCACAGGCCCGCGGACGGCTGGCACCGTGCGACTGATCTCTCCAGGATTTGCGCAGCGGGCCGGCGCGGCGGCATCACAGCTCGGACGTCCCGTTGCCCGTGCCGTGCCGCAGACCCCGCTCACCGGATCGGTGTGGCTCCGGCGGGCGGTCGTGGTGGCGTGGATCGTGGCCGGCACCGCGGTGCTGCTGCTGCTGTTCTCGCGGCTGTTCGCGGGGGCGATCCCGGTGCCTCAGGGTGGGAACGCAGGCGCGGGCTCGACGTTCGGTCCGGGCATCACCAGCTCGTACCAGTATCAGGGCTACCCGCCGAACCGCGAGGTCCTGCCGCAATATCCGGGCTTCAGCCAGGTCCCGTGATCGCTCGCGGACAGCTTCGCTGATCGCTTACGGAGATCTGACGAGCCGGGTCATAGTCTGCGGGCGCGACGAAAGTGCGCCTCGTCGCTTGCGGACGGACTCCCCGAACCCCGCAGCTGGGGACCGGCGGCGGATCCGGGTCGTGACTCCCGCCCGGGTCCGCCAGCCGGTCCGCAGATCCCGCGCTTTCGGGCGGCGCGGCCGGTGTGCTCGCGCCGGCGCGGGTCACCAGGCATCGACGTAGGGCCGGGTCTTGGTCCGGCGGTCGCGCCAGTTGTCAGTGGCGTCGTTGTCGAACAGGGTCGCAATCCAGCGCCCACTGTCCGCCGGGTCGATGACGTCGTCGATCTCGAAGTACGCGGCCATGTTGAGGCCCTTGCCCTTTTCGTACGCGGCGGCAACGGCATGGTCGAACGCTTCCGCGCGTTCGTCTGGATCCGCGATGGCGTCAAGCTCGCGGCGCATCCCAAGGCGGACTGCGCCCTCGAGGCCCATTCCGCCGAACTCCGCCGTCGGCCACGCGACCGTGAACAGTGGCGCCTTGAAGCTGCCGGCGGCCATCGCCTGGGCGCCGAGGCCGTAGCCCTTGCGGAGCACGACCGTGCCCGTCGGGACGCTGAGGTTGGCGCCGGTAATGAACAGGCGGGAGAAGTGTCTGACCGTCGCGGTTTTCTCCGCGCCCGGCCCGACCATGAAGCCGGGCGTGTCGCACAGGAACAGCAGGGGCAGCCCGAACGCGTCGCACAGCTGCATGAAGCGGGCGGCCTTGTCTGCGCCGTCGGCGTCGATCGCGCCGCCGAGGTGCCGTGGGTTGTTCGCGATCACCCCGAGTGGCCTGCCGTTGTCGGCCCGCGCGAGCGCCGTGACGATGCCGGCGCCGAAGCCGCGACGGAGCTCGAGCACGTCGTCGAGCAGGGCGTCGATGACCGTACGAATGTCGTAGACGCGCTTGCGGTTGGCGGGGATCAGGTCCCTCAGCGCATCCGGGTCTTTGGGCGGGTGTACGGCGGCCTCGGTCGCGGTTCTCGCGAAGTACGACAGGTAACGCTTGGCGGCCGCGACGGCGGCCGGCTCGTCGGGGACCCGCAGGTCGACCACGCCGTTCGCGTCCTGTACGTCGATCGGTCCGACGTCCCCCGGGTCGAACACGCCGAGGCCGCCGCCCTCGATCATCGCCGGACCGCCCATCCCGATGCTCGAGTCCTCGGTGGCGATCACCACGTCGCAGCAGCCGAGCAGCGCGGCGTTGCCGGCGAAGCAGTAGCCGGCCGCGATCCCGACGAGCGGCACGAGCCCGCTGAGCTTTGCGAACAGGTGGAACGCGCGGCAGTCGAGCCCCGCGACGTGCGGCCAGTCGACGTCGCCCGGCCGTCCGCCGCCACCCTCGGCGAATAGCACGACCGGCACGCGCCGGCGCTCGGCGATCTCGAACAGCCGGTCCTTCTTCTGGTGGTTGCGCATGCCCTGCGTCCCCGCCAGCACGGTGTAGTCGTAGGACATGACGATTGCCGGCGCGCCGTCGATCGTGGCGGTCCCGCCGACGAGGCCGTCGGCCGGCGTTCGCTCGATCAGCTCCTCGCGCGGGCGCCGGCGCTCCTGCGCAGCGAACATCAACGGTCCGTACTCGACGAAGCTGCCAGGATCGACGAGGTCCTCGAGGTTCTCGCGCGCGGTGCGCCGGCCCTGTTCGCGCCGCTTGGCGACGGCGTCAGGGCGGGCGGCGTCGAGGGTCTGGTCGTGGCGGGCCTTGACGGCGGCCAGGTCGTCGCGGGCTGTGGATTGTTCGGGTTGGCGTGGTGGCGCCCCCCCGTCCGTGTGTTTGCCGGGCGCGATCACCGCGAGCAGCTGGCCGTCGTCGACGGTGTCGCCGACGGCGACCTCGACGCTCCGCACCGTCCCGTCGACCTCGGCCGCGATCTCGTGCTCCATCTTCATCGCCTCGATGACCATGAGCACCTGGCCGGCGGTCACCGAATCGTGGCGTTCGTGCCAGACGGCGACGACGGTGCCCGCGAACGGGGCGTGCAGCGGGACGCTCTCTGACACGGCCGCTGAACGCTACGCGACGGCGTCGCGGACGGCGGCGAGAATGTCCTCGGGCGAGGCGTTGTCGGACGCGTCCTCCGCCATATGCGACCACGCCACGCGCCCGTCGGGCACGATCACGAGCGCGCCGCCGAGCTGCGACGGGTGGCCGACGGTCCGGGTCTGGGTCCTCCTGGTGCGGGCGGTCGCCAGCAGGCCCTTGGCGACGGTCTGGGGACTAAACAGGTCCGTCATGCCGCCGACCTTCGTCCCCGCGGCCTTGTAGCTGACCCGGTCGTGGTCGGCGAGCACGGGCAGCTGGATCCCCTGGCGCCGTCGGAACTCGGCCGCCTGGCGCGGGGTGCCCTGGCCGATCAGGACAAGGTTGACGCCCGCCGCCTTGAATTCGCCCCGGGCGCCGTCCAACTGGACCGCGTGCTCCTTGCAGAAAATTCACCCGTAGTGGCGGAGCCACACGAGCGCGACGGGGCGCTCGCTCCACAGGTCGCCGAGCCGCACCTCGTGCGCCTCGTGATCGGGCAGCACGATGTCGGCGAGCCCGTCCGCGCGTGACGGCGGGCTCGGTTTACGGCCGGCGGGCATGCGGTGCCAAAGCTACTACGGGATACTGGTTCGCGTGCCGGAAGCCGAGCCCAAGCTGTTGTGGACTCCATCGCCCGAGTGGATCGAGCGCACCACGCTGACGCGCTACCAGGCGTGGCTCGCGGATGAACGGGGTCTTCGTTTTGAGGACTACCACGACCTGTGGCGCTGGTCGGTGTCCGACCTCGAGGCGTTCTGGGGCTCGCTGGTCGAGTTCGCCGGCGTTCGGTTTGCTGATCCGCCGGAGCGCGTACTTGGGGACGACTCGATGCCGGGCGCGCAATGGTTCCCGGGCGCGCGTCTCAGCTATGCCGAGCACATGTTCGCCGGCAAGGACCCCTCTTCGCTCGCGATTCAGCACGCGTCCGAGTCCCGTGAACTGTCGTCAATGACCTGGGGCGAGCTGCGTTCTTTGACGGCCTCGATCGCCGCGGGACTGCGCGCGTCCGGCGTCGGCGAGGGCGACCGGGTCGCCGCGTACATGCCGAACATCCCGGAGACGGTGGCGGCGCTGTTCGCGTGCGCCTCGATCGGCGCGATCTGGTCCTCGGCCGCGCCCGAGTTCGGGATCCGGAGCGTGGTCGATCGCTTCTCGCAGATCGAGCCGAAGGTGCTGCTGGCGGTGGACGGCTACCGCTACGGCGGCAAGGAATTCGATCGGCGCGACGCGGTCGATCGGATCGCCGGCGAGATCCCTTCGCTGGCGCGTGTCGCGCGGCTAGGGTATTTGGACGGGTCGGGATGGGAGGACGGGTTCCTGGATGAGCCGGGGTGTTCGGAGCTTGAGTTCGCGCAGCTGCCGTTCGACCACCCGCTGTGGGTCCTGTACTCATCGGGGACCACGGGGCTGCCGAAGCCGATCGTGCAAGGCCAGGGCGGGATCCTGCTCGAGCACCTGAAGAAGGCGCTTCTGCACCTCGACGCCCAGGCCGGCGACCGGATGTTCTGGTTCACGACGACCGGCTGGATGATGTGGAACTTCATCGTCGGGATGCTTTTGAGCGACGCCTCGATCGTCCTGTTCGACGGCAATCCGGGCTACCCGTCGCTCGGGACGTTGTGGGATCTAGCGGCGGACACGGGGATGACGTGCTTCGGCACGAGCGCGGCGTTTATCGGCGCGTGCATGAAGGAGGGCGTGACGTTGCGTTCTTCGGATCGGGATTTGAGCGCGCTGCGGTCGGTGGGGTCGACCGGCTCGCCTTTGTCGCCAGAGGGGTTCCAGTGGGTCTACGACGAGTTGGGGTCCGACACCTGGCTGTTCTCGACCTCGGGCGGCACCGACCTGTGCACCGCGTTCGTGGGCGGGGTGCCGACGCTGCCGGTGTACGTCGGCGAGCTACAGGCGCGCGCGCTGGGCGCATCCGTCGAGGCGTGGGACCCTGACGGTAACTCGCTGATCGACGAGGTCGGGGAGCTCGTGATCACCCGGCCGATGCCATCGATGCCGATCTACTTCTGGGGCGACCCGTCCGGAGAGCGCTACCGCGAGAGCTACTTCGAGATGTACCCCGGGATCTGGCGCCACGGCGACTGGATCGA
The DNA here is from genome assembly GCA_963701945.1 of uncultured Solirubrobacterales bacterium. Lineage (GTDB taxonomy): Bacteria > Actinomycetota > Thermoleophilia > Solirubrobacterales > Solirubrobacteraceae > Palsa-465. The sequence goes on from CAVPBV010000017.1 coordinate 613,556, forward strand.
GATCACCTCGCGGGAGACGGCTGTGATCTATGGGCGATCCGATTCGACGATCAACCGCGGCGGCGTGCGGATGGGGACTTCGGAGATCTACCGGGCTGTTTTGGCCGTCGACGCGGTGACGGACGCGCTGGTCGTCGACGTGCCGCGCGAGGGTGGCGAGGCCTGGATGCCGCTGTTCGTCGTGCTCCGCGAGGGCGAGTCGCTCGATGACGCGCTCGTGTCGCAGATCCGACGCCGGGTCCGCGAGGACTGCTCGCCCCGGCACGTGCCGGACGAGATCCGCCAGATAGACGAGGTTCCCCGCACGCTCTCCGGGAAGGTGTTGGAAGTCCCGGTGAAGCGAATCCTGATGGGGACGCCTTTGGAACAGGCCGCCTCCCGCGAGTCGTTGGCAAACCCCGCGGCGCTCGACTACTTCGCGGATCTCGCCCCCTAGGGGGGCGAAGTTCGACGCGCTGTCGCCTCTTATAGGTGGCGTGCTGGATTTGGGTCCACAGTGGACCCAAATCCAGCACGGCCCCCGGTGGGATGGCGGCTCTGCTCGACAAGGCGATTGCGGCCCTGGCCCGCAAACAGCACGGGTACGTCACCCGAGCGCAACTGCTGGCGCTCGGGCTCGGGCCCGAAGGCATCAAGTACCGGATCACGATCGGTCGCCTGATCCGGGTCTACGCCGGCGTGTACGCCGTCGGCCACATCCCGCTGGGACAGGAAGCCCGCGCTCATGCCGCGGTCCTCGCCTGCGGTGACGGCGCGGTCCTCAGCCACCAATCAGCAGCGGCGCTGTGGAAGTACGTGAAGGACTGGCCGGCGCAGTTCGAGGTCACCGCACGCATCGACCACCGGCGAAAGGGCATCAAAACACACCGCACGAAGACGCTCATCCGCCGCGACATCGACCGCCAGCTCGGCGTTCCAGTCACGAGCCCCGCCCGCACCGTCTTCGACATGGCGCCCCGCTACAAGACCGACGCAGCGCTCAGACGATTCGTCAACGACGCGCGCCTGACGTACACGCTCCACCTCTCCAGCCTCGCCGAACTGCTCGCCCGCCACCCGCGCGACCCGGCGACCAAGCGGCTGCTCCCGTTCGTGCAAGCGCCAACGGGCATGACGCGCTCCCAGCTCGAGGACCTCTTCGTGGACTTCGCCCGGCGGTACGGGTTGCCGGAACCGACGATCAACAAGCGGCGCGGACGGCGTGAGCCGGACTTCCTGTTTCCCGACGAGGGTGTGATCGTCGAGATCGACAGCTGGAAGTTCCACGGCGACCGAGACAGCTTCGAGCGCGACCGGGACCGTGACGCGGACCATCTCGCCGAGGGCATCCTGACGGTTCGCATCACCGAGGAGCGGCTGACCGGCTCGCCGGACCGCGAGGCCGCCCGGCTCCACAAGATCCTCCGGGCGCGCCGCCGCGCCGCCTGAGGCGAGCCGCCGAAGTTCTTACGCTTCTCTAAAGATCGCCTGAAAGAGTGCCGCCCACGGGCGCGCCGTTGACGGAGCGCCCGGCCAATTGAGGAGCGCACGTTGCACCGCAGTCTCAAGCGAAACGTGGTCCTGGTCCTGGCAGCGCTGGCCGTGGCCGCGTTCGCCGGTGGCGCATACGCCGCCACCCAGAGTTCCGGCCCTAACACGCGCCAGGCGTTCCTGAACGACGTCGCCAAGCGGCTCCACGTCTCGCCGCAGCAGCTCAGCTCGGCGCTGAACGGCGCGACGACCGACCAGCTCCAGGCCGAGGTCAAGGCCGGCCAGATCACCCAGGCCCAGGCGAACGCGCTCGAGCAGCGCCTGAAGAACGGCGGCTCGACGCCTTTCCTGCCCCTGACTCCGGGCCTCGCCGGGCCGCGTCCGTTCCTGGCGGGTCCCCCAGGGGCCAAGGGCTTCCTCGCCCGCCCACGGGGAGCGTTCGGCTTCGGACTCGGCTTCGCGTTCGGCGGCTTCGGCGGCTTCGGTCTGAACGCCGCCGCCGGCTACCTCGGGCTGAGCAACGCGCAGCTGATCCAGCAACTACAAAGCGGTAAGTCACTCGCGCAGATCGCGACCGCGAAGGGCAAGACCGTCGCCGGCCTCGAGCAGGCGATGATCGCGCCGACCAAGAAGGCGCTCGACGCGGCCGTCGCCCGCAAGGCGATCACCGCGGCGAACGAGCAGAAGATCCTCAGCCGCCTCTCCTCAAACCTGAGCCAGCGGATCAACCAGAAGGGCCTCAGCGCGCACGGATCGCTGCGCGGCTTCTTCCGCGGTCCAGGCGGCCCAGGCGGTCCGGGCGGTCCGGGCGGACCGGGAGGTCCGGGAGGTCCGGGCGGAGGCCTGGGCCAACTGTTCGCCCCGGCTCCGGGCACCGGGCCGGGTAAGCCGACGAAGCCCAGCACGCCGGCAACCCCCAGCGCGCCTAAGACACCGGCGCAACCGGGGGCGCTCCCGCAGCTCTTCCAGCCTGCGCCCACGGCGTAGAGCGGCCACTCTTACGCCGCTCTCATCGATTTCTGACCGGTTTCTCATCGGTAGCTGCTGTACTGGGAGGACCGAAACAACAGCCACGCATTTGCTAGGAGAAACCCACCCATGAAAGGCCTGAGCCGCCTGCTTCCGATCATCGGCGGCGCTATTGCCGGCGGAGCAATCGCGCTCGCCGTCGCCAGCGGGAGCACCACAACGCACTCGGTCACGACCACGACCGTGGTGCAGCCGTCGAACGCGCCGACGCTGCCGACCAGTTTTAGCGACGGACGCTCCCAGACGATCAACCAGATCTACCGCGCGGTCGATCCGGGAGTCGTTGACATCACCACGTCGTCCACCCAGAACACGGGCGGAGTGTTCGGCTTCGGTCAGACTCAGAAGACCGAGGGCGAGGGCGCCGGCGTCGTGTTTGACAAGAAGGGCGACATCGTCACCGACGAGCACGTCGTGTCCGGCGCCTCGTCGATCACCGTGAACTTCCCCGATGGCACGAAGGCTCCCGCAACCCTCGTGGGCTCGGACACCGGTGCCGACACGGCCGTCATCCGGGTCCAGGGCGTTCCCGCCTCCGCGCTTCACCCGATCCCGTTCGGCGACTCGAGCGCGGTCCAGGTGGGCGACAGCGTGATCGCGATCGGCAGCCCGTTCGGCGAGGCGAACACGGTCACCGCCGGCATCATCAGCGCGGTCGGCCGCACGATCAACGCGCCCAACCAGTTCACGATCCCGAACGCGATCCAGACCGACGCGCCGATCAACCCGGGCAACTCGGGCGGTCCGCTGATCAACGCGGACGGCCAGGTGATCGGGCTGAACGACCAGATCGAGACCAACAACACCAACGGCCAGGGCGAGGGTTCGAGCTCGGGCGTCGGGTTTGCGACCCCCTCCAACAACGACGCGCGGATCGCCCGTGAGATCATCGCTACCGGCCAGGCCCACAACGCCTGGGTCGGCGTGAGCCTCGACCCGACCGTGTCCGGTGGCGCCGCGATCGCCAAGTCCTCCACCACGGGCGGACTGGCACCGGTCCAGGCCGGATCGCCGGCAGCGAAGGCCGGCCTCCAGGCGGGCGACCTGATCACGGCCGTCAACGGAACGCCGGTCGCCTCGATCAACCAGTTCGTGGCGACGATCGCCAACTACGCGCCCGGCGACACCGTGACCCTCACCGTGAACCGCGGCGGGTCGACCAAGACGATCAAGCTGACGCTCGGCTCTCAGCCCGCGAACGCGACCACTCAGACCCAGGGCCAGAACAACGGCTTCGGGATCCCCTAGCCAACAAGCCGGAAAAGCAGACAAGCAAGTACAGCAGGCGAACAACTAGAGACTGCCGCGGCCGGCCCAAGCGCCGGCCGCAGTGGTTAAAGACGGCTACGTCGCGAGCGACGCCGCCTGCTGCTGCAGCGTCCGTTCCATCAGCTCGCGATGGACGCTGCGGGTCCGGCCGGTCCGCCGGTTCCAGGCGCCCTCGGAATCGAGCGTCCAGGCATTCGTGTCGTCGGCGAAGCAGCGCTCGAGCGTGTCCTCGAGCTCGGACTGAAGCTCGCTGTCCTCGACTGGGGTCAGCAACTCGACCCGTGCGTTCAGATTGCGGGGCATCAAGTCGGCCGAGCCGATGTAGTAGACGTGGTCGTTGCCGCGGTGGAACGAATAGATGCGCGAGTGCTCGAGGAACCGCCCGACCACCGAGACCACGTTGATCGTCTCGCTCACCCCCGGCACGCCGGGGAGCAGGCAGCAGATCCCGCGAACGTTGAGATCGATCGGGACGCCCGCCTGGGAGGCGCGGTAGAGCGCCTCGATGCACTGCTGGTCGACGAGCGAGTTCATTTTCATCGCGATCCGGGCCGGCTCGCCCGCCTGCTGCGCGGCGATCACCCGATCGATCTCCTCGATCAGCGGCCCGCGCATCGAGTTTGGTGCGACCAGCACCTTGCGCTCGCGGGCCGGATGGCCGTAGCCGGTCAGCGTGTTGAACAGGTTGGCGACTTCCTGGCCGATCTCCCGATCGGTCGTGAACAGCCCGAAGTCCTCGTACAGCCGGGCGTTCTTGGCGTGGAAGTTGCCGGTGCCGATCATCACGTAGTGCCGGACGCCGCCGCGCTCGCGGCGGACCACGAGGATCGCCTTGGCGTGCGTCTTCAGTCCGGGGATGCCGTGGACGACGTGCGCGCCCACTTCTTCAAGAGCGCGCGACCAACCGATGTTCTGGCGTTCGTCGAACCGGGCCTTCAGCTCCACCATGGCCACGGCCTGCTTGCCCTTCTCGGCCGCCTCAATCAGCGACGGGATGAGCGCGGAATCGTCCGAGGTCCGGTACACGGTCATCTTGATCGCGAGCACGTTCGGGTCGTCGACCGCCTGCTTGACGAACCGCTCGACGCTGGTCGCGAACGACTGGTACGGGTAGTGGACGAGCACGTCGCGCGTGCGCATCGGGGCGAACACGTCGGGCTGGTCGTCCTGGTTCCCGGGACTGGGGCCGAACGCCGGATTTGTGACCGGCGTCCACGGGACCTGGCGGATGTCCGAATGCCCCTCGAGTCCGGCGATCTGCCACAGGTCGCTGAGGTCGAGCAAGCCCTCGACGTCGTACACCTGTACCTCATCGACGCCGAGCCATTCGATCAGCCGCGAGCGCATCGCCGGGTCCATGCTCGCGCCGACCTCGAGCCGCACGACCTCGCCGAAGCGCCGGCGCCGAAGCTCGTCCTCGACCGCCTCGAGCAGGTCGTCGGCCTCGTCAGACACCTCGAAGTCCGCGTCGCGCGTGACCCGGAACATGTCGTAGCTGAGGATGTCCATGCCGGGGAACAGCGCGTCCAGGTGGCTGGCGATGATCTGCTCGAGCGGAATGAACGTGTCCGGGGAGATCTCGACGAACCGCGGTAGGACCTCCTTCGGGACCTTGACGCGGGCATAGACCTCCTGGTCGAGATCCGGTTCGTGCAGGCGCACGATCAGGCTCAGCGACAGGTTCGAGATGTACGGGAACGGACGGCCGTTGCCGATCGCGAGCGGCGTCAGCACCGGGAAGATCTCTTCGCGGAAGTGGCGCGCGATCAGGCTCGCCGGGGCGGAGGACTCCTCGCAGGTGACGATTCTGATGCCGTTCTGCGCGAGCTCGGGCCGCACGATCTCGGTGAACTCGCGGGCCTGCCGGCGGTCCATCTCCCGCACCTTCTCGGAGATGCCCTGGAGCACCTGCGACGGCGACAGCCGGTCCGCCCCGCGCGCGTCGATGCGCGCGTCGAGCTGGTCGTGGACGCCGGCGACGCGCACCATGAAGAACTCGTCCAGGTTCGTGGTGAAGATCGCCAGGAACTTCAGGCGCTCCATCAGTGGCAGCGATTCGTCCTCGGCCAGTTGCAACACACGATCGTTGAAGTCGAGCCACGACAGCTCGCGGTTGATGTAAACCGCCGGGTCCGCGACCGCGGGCACCGCCGCCTGCGCGTCGGCGTGTCCCTCCGCGGCCTCCTCGATCGCCGTGGCCTCTTCCTCTTCTAACCGTGTCTCGCTCATGTCACTCCCACGTTTGCCTTCGCGATCGCGCTCAGCTCGGACGGCCGCAGCAGCGCGACCAGCTCACCCTTCGAGACGGCCGCGAGGCCGCCCTTCTTCATCCGCGCCTGCGTCCCCGTGAGATCGTGAAGGAGCAGCGAGAACGATGGGTCGTGTCCGACCAACAGCACGTCGCCGAGTCCGGCCGTCAGTGCCTCCACGTCGAACGGCTCGCCGGACAAGGCCCGCTCGATCGTTACCGGCACGCCAAGCGGTTCACACGCCCGCTCGGCGGTCTGCACCGCGCGCAGCTTCGGACTGCTCAGGCACGCGTCGAGGTGGACGCCGAGCACGGCCAGCGTCCTGCCCGCGGCGCCGGCGTGCATCGCGCCACGCTCGGTGAGCGGGCGCTCGTCGTCCGGAAGGCCGTCTTCCGCTTCAGCGTGGCGCAGAAGCCAGAGCATGCCCACAACTCTAGTGGGAGTTGAGACCGGCTTGTTAGCGCGGACGACCGCGTCAGCCGACGCTGATCCCGATCACCGAGGTGGCCGTGCGGCGGCAGCTACCCGATCAGCAGCCGCCGGCCGAACACGCGCTGGAACGCCTCGCCGTCGCCGTAGCGCTCGACGCTCCACCTTGGCAGCGTCAGATCGCCGGCGGCCTCGAGGTGGAGATCGACGCCGTGGCCGTTGGCGCGCAGTCGCGCCTCGCGGACCGATTGATCGCGGCCGCGCTCGAGGTGCTCAGCGAGGCGCAGGATCACCGAGCAACGGTCGAGCAGGTCCTCGTCGCCGGCGTGCGTGAGCGCCGCCAGTTCGCCGAGCTTGGCGGTGCCCTTGCGGTGGTAGCGGGTGATTTGGGCGATCAGCGCGCGCTCGCGGGGGTCGAAGCCCGGAAGCTCGGCGCTGACGATCAGGTAGTACGAGTGCTTGTGGTGGTCGTCGTAGGAGATCGTCATCCCGACGTCGTGGAGCATCGCGGCGGCCCACAGCAGCTCGCGCTCGCCGGGCTCGGGCTCGAACAGCCCGCCGGCGGCGAGCGAGTCGAACATCTGGAGCGAGAGCAGGGCAACGTGCTCGACGTGGGGGAGGTCCGACTCGTACTGGATCGCGAGATTGCGCACGCCCGCGACGCGGACGTCGTCGAACAGCGGCTCGGGCGCGTCGGCGAGCAGCTCACGCGCGATGAACACTCCATCGCGAAGGCTGGCCTCGGTGACCTCGATCCCGGCGAATCCGCCCAGCTCGACCACGGTCTCGATCACGACCGCGGAGGCGAGGATGATGTCGCCGCGCCCGACCTTGATCCCGGGCACCTCGCCGCGCTCGGCCACGGGCAGCGCCGCCAGCGTCTGGACGAGGTCGGAGAGCATCTCTCGGGTGATCACGAGCCCCTGGACGCCGATGTCGGGCTGATCGGCCATGCGCTGGGCAGCCGCCGCGAGGTTGCGTACGGCACCGCCCATGCCGACGATCCGGTCGCCGCCGGCGGCGAGCGCGGGGAGCTCCGACAGCGCCTCTCGAACGTGCGCGCGGAGCCGCTGGATGTCCCGCTTGCGGGCCGGGCCCGAACCGGGCAGGAACTGCTCGGTCATGCGCACCGCCCCGAGCGGGAACGATTGGAGCGACTTGGCGTGGCGGTCGGCGACCTCGATCACCTGGATGCTGCCGCCGCCGGTCTCAAGCACGATGCCGTCGGTCATCGTCGAGCTGTTGATCGCGGCCACGTAGCCGAAGCGCGCCTCGTCCTCGTCGGAGATCACCTCGATGTTCAGGCCGCTGGCGGCGCGGGCGGCCTTGAGGAACATCTCGCCGTTGGCCGCGTCGCGGATCGCGCTGGTGGCGACCGCGTGGACGGCGTCAGGACCGAGGCCGTGCGCGGCCAAGAAGCGCTCGAACACCGCGAGCGTCTCGAGCCCGCGCCCCATCGCCGCGTCGCCGAGCCGGCCGGTCTCCGCCAGGCCGGCGCCGATCCGGACGGTCTCGTAGATCTCATCGGTGAGCTTCCACCAGTCGCCCGGAACGAACATGTACACGACCAGCCGCCACGAGTTGGAGCCAAGGTCGATAACGGCCACCCGGCGGACATCCTCGCCCGCCTGGCCGGTCGCTCGAGTCGATCGCCAGCTCACGTGAGCTAAATGATCCGTGCGGGGGCGGACGAAACCCCCTCGAGCGTGTCACGATGGCCGCTTGGACTCCGAAAAAGACCGGATGTTGCGAGGAGAGCCGTATCTCGCCAACGACCCGGCGCTGCTCGAGGAGCGCCGAGCGTGCCGGCTCGTGTGCGAGCGATTCAACGCAACGAGCTTCGGCCTCACCGTCGAGCGGCGGGCGATCCTGAGCGAGCTGGTCGGCGAACTGGGTGAGGGTGCCGACGCGATGGCGCCGTTCGAGTGCGATTACGGCTACCACGTCACGATCGGAGCGAGGACGTTCATCAACTACGGGGCGGTGATCCTCGACGGCGCTAAGGTGACGATCGGCCAGGATGTGCAGATCGGCCCGAACGTGCAGTTGCTGACCGCGACGCATCCTCTGGACCCAGTCGAGCGGCGGCGCGGCACCGAGACCGCCAAGCCGGTCACCATCGGAAACGGCGCGTGGCTGGCCAGCGCCGTAATCGTGTGCCCCGGCGTGACGATCGGCCGCGACACCGTGGTCGGCGCCGGCAGCGTGGTAACGAAGGATCTGCCCGCGGGCCATCTCTGCTTCGGCAACCCGTGCCGGGTGATCCGTGAAATCGCCTAAAAAGGTTCTGGTCCTGTACGAGCAGAGCCGCGCCGGCGCGGCCGCCATCGATCTGGCCCGCGAGCTGGCCGTTCAAGACAGCCCCGAGCTCACGGTCGTCGCGATCGCTCCCCGGGCGCCGTCGGGTCCCCGCTGTGGCAACTCGGCGCTCGAGTACAACGAGGCGGTGGCGGAATCGGTGGCGCACGACCTCGAGCAGGCGAAGGAGCGCCTCTGCGAACCCGGCGCGGCCGCGAGCGCCGCGTTCGTGCTCCTCGTCGAGGGGACCGATCAGACGCTCGAGCAGTTCGCGCGCAGCGGCGGCTTCGATCTCGTGCTGTTGCCGGCGCACCGCCGACCGTTGCGACGGGGCGCATACCACCCCGAAGCGGCCCGCCTCACGCTCAGCGCCGGCGCCGAGATCCGGATTGTCGGGCCCGCTTCGCGGGCGCAGCCGCAGCCGCAGTCGCGACGGCGGCGGCCCGGCGTCGCCGCTGATTGATCCGGATCGCGGCACCAATCGCCGCCCCGAAGAAAATCGCGCCGATCCAGAACGGGCTGACGAGCAGCACGGCTGCGATGCCGAGCATCGTCAGCCAGATCGCCGGCCTCCAGTCGCGCCAGTCTCCTCTCACAACAGCAGCGTACCTAGTGGGGCTCTGGCGTCATCGCACGCCCACCTTGAGCTCGGCCGCGACGCGCTTCTGGACCGCGGCGACGGCGCGGAACGCCTCTCGGAGATAGCTGCGCGTCAGCCCTGTGAGCGCCGCCGGGTTGACGAAGTCGTCGGGCTCCTCGCCGGCGCGAAGCTGTTCCACCTGATGCTCGACTCGCAGGTCGGTGATCAGAGTGAGCGCGTCCTCGAGCGTCCGTGCCTGGGAGTCGGACAGGCTTCCAGCGGCCGCGCCGGCGCGCAGCCGCTGGCTGGTCGACGCGCTCGTCACCCCGGCTGCCATCCCGGCCCATCGAGCCAGGTCGACGATCGGGAGCATGCCCCCTTGCTTGAGATCAAGACGGCCGCGATGCTCGCCGGTCGATTCGACCACCAGTCCCCTGAAAAAGCCGGTGGGGGGACGGTGCGTCAGCGCAAACCTGGCCATGAGGCGGAGCAGCGCAGGGTTGCTCGGCGCGAGCCGGAAGCTGTCGGCGACCGCCGTACCGCTGTGGATGCCCCACACGGGCCGGCTGTCGACGAGCACCGAGACCAGGATGAGGGCCTTCTCCTGTGTCGGGTCGTCGATCCAGCTCCGGACCACGCCCTGCCAGGACTCGAGCGAGCGTACGAACCGCATATCGGACGCGGTCGCACCGTGCTCGTCGGCATGGAGTCCGCATTCCTGCAGCTGGTCCACCACCGCCTGCCCGATCGCGTGCAGCCGCCGCCGGATGTCCCGGTCGTCCTGCGAGCCGAACCACACGATCGCGCTGTCTATATCCGAGCTCGGTAACGCCTCGCGCCGGGCCTGGCTGCCGAGGGCGAGCCACGCGAAGTCGACCCCGAGGCCAGGCGCGCCGGCAACCGCGAGGTCGAGCATCCGGCGCGTCAGCGCGTCGACGACGACCGAATACACCGCGGCGACGTTGGCCGGCGAGACCCGGGCGTCGTGCAGCGCGATCACCATCGGGCGCAGTTCGCGTCCGGCGTCGATCAGCTCGTCGACGGATCCAGCCTGGGCGATTCGCCAGCGCAGGAAGAACGGCGAGCGCGTTTGCGCCGCGACGAGGTCGATCTCTTCGACTACCCCGAGGACCTGTCCGGTGGCCGACACGACCGGGAAATGGCGAAAGCCCCGATCGAGCATGTCGAGGAGGACGTCGGTGCCGAGCCGGTCGGGTGAGCACGTGTAAGCGGGCGACGACATCGCCACCGACACCGGGGCGTCGCCGGTGAGGCCGCTCGCGACCACGCGCGTCCGGAGGTCACGGTCGGTGAGGATCCCGAGCGACCCGTCGCCAAGGTCGACGATCGCCGAGGTCGAGTGAGCCGCGGTCATCTTCTCCGCGGCCTCGCGGATCGACGTCTCTGGACCGCACAGCACCGGCACGCTGCGGATCAGGCCGCCCACCGGCTGCAGCGGCGGGTCCAGATGAGGCTCGGAAACGGTGGTGCCGGCGCCCTCCGCCCACGGCTCGAGCAGCGAGCGTGCGATGAACCGCAAGCCGGCCGGCCGGGACAGTGGCTCCTGCGCGACCTCCGCCGGGATCCGATAGCAGACCGTCTCCTCGCCCGCACGGGCCTCGAACCCCGTCGGCAATCCGGACAACATCGAGGCATGACCGAACAGCTCGCCCTCGCCGAGCAGGTCGAGCACCCGCCCATCGAACACGATCTCGACGGCGCCGGTCCGCACGACGCGCAGATGTGCGACGGGCTCCGCGCCCTGGGAGAAGATCGTCGTGCCGGCGCGATGAAACTCGACCTCCGCCGCCGCGGCCACACGATCGACCTCGCCCACCTCGAGCGAGTCGAACGGCGGATGCGCACGGAGGAACTCGGTTACCTCGGGCGCCGCGGTCGCGGTCATCCTCGCGACCCTAAACGACTAACCGACGGCCGCGGGAGCCTGGAGTCCAGCTCCCCGCGCAGCGTCCTCCTTGAGCATGTCGGCGCACTTCTCGCCGATCATCATCGTCGTGATGCACGGGTTGATCGCCGGCAGGAACGGGAGGATCGACCCGTCCGCGATCCGCAGCGATCGCACGCCGCGGACTCGCAGTCGCGAGTCGACGACCGCGAGCGGGTCCGAGTCCGGGCCCATGTGACAGCTGCACGCGGGGTGGTAGACCGTGTTGTGGGTCTTGTGCATGTAGTCGATGAGCTCGTCGTCGGTCTGCGCTTCAGGCCCGGGCGCCAGCTCGGCGCCCGCCCAGTCGGCCATCGCCGGCTGTGAGACGATCTTCCGCGCCAGCCGCATGCCGTACGCCATCACGCGCTCGTCGTGACCCTCGGGGTCGGTGAAGTAGCGCGGATCGACGCGGGCACGGTCCCGGTAGTCGGACGAGCGCAGCCGCACGGTCCCGCGCGAGCGGCCACGGCACACGTTCGGGGTCAGGCAGAAGCCGTTCTCGGTGGTCGGGTAGCCCCAGCGCGCGGTGTTCATGTCGAACGGCACCGAGCCGTAGTGCATCATCAGGTCGGGCCGGTCGAGCCCGGGCTCGGACCTCGAGAACAGCCCGATCTCCCACCACTGGGTCGAGGTGCGGATCATCGGCTTCTTCGAGTCCCACTGGACGATCCCCTCGACGTGGTCGTCGAGGTTGGCGCCGACGCCGGGCGAGTGGACGAGCGTCTCGATCCCGAACTCGTGCAGATGCTCGCCCGGGCCGATGCCCGACAGCATCAGCAGCTTCGGCGTGTCGATCGCGCCGGCGCTCAGGATCACCTCGCGCCGCGCCCTGACCGAAGCCTGCGTGAGCAGATCGGGGGTCAGGTACTCGACCGCGGTCGCTCGCTTGTCCTCAGTGGCCACCCGCTTGACCCAGCACGCGGTCCGGATCTCGAGGTTCGGCCGCGAATCCAGGATCGGATGCAGGTACGCGTGCGAGGACGACATCCGCGTGTTGTCGGCCGACGAGTTGATCTGGAACCAGCCCGCCCCGTCGGTCACGGTGTGGCCCTCGTTGAACCGGCTTGTCGGCAGGCCGGCCTGGGCGGCCGCCTCGAGCAGCGCGACGCCGCACGGATCATCGGGCGGCACCGTCCGGATGTTCACCGGGCCGTCGCGTCCATGGTGATCGCCGGGCCCGTCGTTCGTCTCCAGCCGCTTGATCAGCGGCCAGCAATCCGCCGAGCTCCAGCCTTCACACCCGGTCGCGGCCCACTCGTCGAGATCCTCCTTCGGCGTCCAGAACGCGATGCACGAGTTGTGCGACGAGCAGCCGCCGAGCACCTTCGCGCGCGCATGACGCAGGAAGCTGTTCCCGCGCGCCTGGGGCTCGATCAGGTAATCCCAGTCGTACCCCGAGTCGAGCAGGTACATCCAGTCCTCGAGCCTCAGGATCCGCGGGTCGTCGACGTCAGACGGGCCCGCTTCCAAAACGCAAACGGTGACGTTTGGATCCTCGGACAGCCTGGCGGCAACCACACACCCCGCGGTCCCGCCGCCGGCGATCACATAGTCGAACTCGCCGGCGTCGATCACGGCGCCATCTCACCCATCGCGGGCAGGTGGTCGAGGTCCGGGACGTTGGCCCGGTGCTCCTCCAGCACGTCGCCGCCCTTCTTTACCTGCACCGTGAAGTAGTAGATCGTGCCGATGATCACGACCCCGCCGATGAAGAGCAACGGGGACCACTGCCAGTACCAGTGCGGCGTGCCGAGCGAGTTGTAGATCGCGTTGCGCGGCCAGGCGATGTTGATCGTGATCAGCACGCCGTAGGCCACGGCCGCGATGTTGACCGGGAGCCCCCAACGCCCGAGCGAGAAGTAGGGGCCGTGCTCGGGCCTCGGCCACTGGCCCCGCAGACGCTTTACGAGCATCGGGCCGGTGACCCCGAGGTACGCGATGTAGAACATGATGATCGCGAGCGATGTGAGCACGAGGAACGCGCTCTGGTTGCCGATGTTGATCAGCAGCAGCACGAGTGTCAGGCCGCCCGTCACGAGCGCCGGCACGATCGGCACCTTGCGATGACCGGAGACGCGCGCGACCGCGGAGCCGGCCGGGAGGCGGTTGTCGCGCGCCATCGAGAACAGCATTCGGATCGTCGCCGTCTGCACGGCCAGGCAGCACACGAAGATCGCGATCGCGCAGTCGATCAGGAAGATGTTCCCGACGGTGTTCCCGAACGCCTGCTTCATGACGTACGGAAGGCCGAGAAGTCCGATGTTCTTGTCGAGAATGTGCTTGTTCGCCATCGAGGCGAGCAGGATCACGAGCCCGCCGATGATCGCGGCGGCGGCGATGGCGCGGATGATCGCCGGCGGCGCGTGCTTGCGCGGGTTATTCGTCTCCTCGGCGAGCGTTCCGGCGGTGTCGAACCCGTACATCACGTACGCGCTCAGCAGGCCACCGACGAGCAGCGCGCCGAAGTACCCCCACGGATGGCCGGCGCCGAAGTGGTAGGAGTGGAAGATGATCTGCGGACCGTGGTGCGCGTTGAACAGCAGCAGGATCACGAGGATGCTCGAGCCGATCAGCTCGCACATCACGCCGACGTTGTTGATCCGCGACATCAGCTTGACGCCGAGCATGTTGATCGTCGTCGTGATCGCGACCAGGATCGCGCCGAGCAGCAAGGCGTTCTGAGCGCCGTGCTTGGTCAGGTATGTGCCGGCGTCGGCGGACGTCCCAAAGAACTGCAGATGGGTCGATACCTGGGGCAGAACGATCTGCCAGTCGACCGCCACCGCCGCGATCGTCACGATCGCGCCCACGATGTAGATCCAGCCGGTCATCCACGACGTGAACCCGCTCGAGATCTGCTTGGACCACTGGTACACCGACCCGGCGATCGGGTACTGACCGGCCATCTCCATGAAGCACAGCGCCACCAGGATCTGCCCGAACACCACAGCCGGCCACGTCCACCAGACGCCCGGCCCCGCGTTCAGGTAGCCGAACCCGTACAGAGCGGTGACGCCGGTCAGGATCGAGATGTAGCTGAAGCCCGCCGCAAACGCGGAGAAGCTTCCCAGCGAACGATCCAGCTCCTGCTTGTAGCCGAAGCCCGCGAGCTCGTTGCTGTCCGACGCGACGCCGCTCGCCTGCGGAGCCTCTCCCACAGCTGCCATCGATCAACCTCCCCGGCGCGCGCAGTGCTGCGCGGCCATCGAACACACCACGAATGCCCGCGAACTGAGGCGGACGCGCACCCTCGAATCCATTGACCCGGGCCTGATCGGGCGGTTATATATCAGTTGTCGACGTGTGTCAACGAGACCGTGGCCGCGGCCAAGAGGGTGAGAATGGCGACGCAGACCGTGCAGCAGATGTTCGTGGGTGGAAACTGGGAGCCGAGCGCCAGCGGCGAGACGTTCGAGGCGACGAGCCCGGCGACCGGTGAGCTGATCGGCACCGTCCCGCAGGGCGACCGGGGCGACGCTCAGCGCGCGATCGACGCCGCGCGAGGGGCGGCTGACGGCTGGGCGCGTTTGACCACGTTCGAGCGCGCGGCCAAGATGCACGCGATTGGCGACCTGATCGAGGCCCGCCGCGACGACCTGGCGCGGACGCTCACGCTCGACCAGGGCAAGCCCATGCGCGCCGAGGCGTTCGACGAGGTCGCCGAGCTCGTCGAGTACTGGCGGATGGCGGCCGAGGACGCAAAGCGCCTCGGCGGGGAGCTGCCGAACTCGTTCTCGCCGGGCAAGCGCGTGATGCTGGTGCGCCGCCCGCGAGGCGTGGTCGGGGTGATCAGCCCGTGGAACTGGCCGTACACGATGCCGGCCGAGCTGATCGCGCCGGCGCTCGCGTGCGGCAACGCGGTGGTCTGGACGCCGGCGCCGTCTACAGCGGTGTGCGCCGTGGCGCTGGCGGAGTGCATCGCCGACGCCGACCTGCCCCCGGGAGTGTTCAACCTCGTGACCGGGCCCGGACCCGTGGTCGGCGACGAGATCGCGCGCAACCCCGGGACCAACGGCGTCGCGTTCATCGGCTCGACCGCGACCGGGCGACTCGTCGCCCAGGCGGCCGCCGGCAAGGCCGCGCTGCTCGAGATGGGCGGCAACGGCCCGCTGGTCGTGATGGACAGCGCCAACATCGACGCCGCCGTCGATGCGACGCTCACCGCGTGTTACCTGTGCGCCGGCCAGAGCTGCACCGCCGGCGAGCGGATCCTCGTCCACCGAGCGGTGCGCGACGAGTTCGTCGAGACGCTGGCGCGGCGCGTCACCGAGCGCGTTCTGCTCGGCGACCCGTTCGACGACGCGACCACGATGGGCCCGGTCAACAACGAGCCGGTCGCGGCCAAGATGGATGAGCACGTGCAGGACGCTCTCGCCCGCGGCGCGAGCGTGGTCACCGGCGGCGCGCGCGCCGGCGAGTTCGCCACGCCGCTTTACTGGCAGCCGACGGTCCTCACCGACGTCCCGGCCGACGCGCGCGTCGCGGTCGAGGAGACGTTCGGGCCGATCGCCCCGGTGGTCGCGATCGACTCGCTCGAGGATGCGATCGCGCTCACCAACGCCTCGCCCTACGGCCTGCTCTCGGCGATCTTCACCGCCGACCTCCAGGACGGACTCGAGTTCGCCGACCGGGTCCACACGGGCTGGGTCAACATCAACGAGTCGAGCAACTACTGGGAGGCGCACCTCCCGTTCGGCGGCCGCGCGGGCACCGACAGCGGGATCGGTCGCGTCGGCGGCTCGCACGTGATGCAGTCGTTCACCGAGCTGCAGACGGTGGTGCTGAGCCCACACGTACCCGGGGCGTAAGAAAGCTGACCGACCGGGGAAAAAAAGCTGGCCGACCCCCTGAGGATCGGCCGCCAAGCCCGAGTATGTAGCCGAAAATCCATTAGTCCGTAATCCGTCCAGTCGATCTCCAGACAGGCGTCGCGCGGGTCGATGCCCTCGAACATGGAACCGCGAAAGAACTTCGAGGACGTCCTGCGGCGGGGCCCTGGACGTCTGCGTGGAGAAGTCCCGACGCCGGTTGTGGAGAACCCGCTCCGCATCCTGTTCGTGACGTCCGCGCATAACAGCCTGAGCCAGCGCGCATACATCGCCCTCACCGAGATGGGGCACGACGTCACCGTCCAGGTCGTCGACTCTCCCGAGATCATCGAGGCCTCCGTCGAGGCACACAAGCCCGATCTGATCGTGTGCCCGATGCTGAAGCAGTTCATCCCCGAGTCGGTTTGGGGCAAGTACACCTGCCTCGTCGTGCACCCGGGACCCCACGGGGACCGAGGGGCGAGTTCACTCGACTGGGCGATCGAGCTCGGCATGGACGAGTGGGGCGTGACCGTGCTCGAGGCCGTCGAGGAGGCCGACGCCGGCGACATCTGGGAGACCCGCAAGTTCCGCATGCGCCCGGTCGGCAAGAGCAGCATCTACCGCCACGAGGTGCGGCGCGCCGCGGTCGAGATGCTGGTGTTCGCGGTCCACAACTTCGCGCGGGGCGACTTCGAGCCGCTTCCGCTGAACTACGACGACCCGTCGGTGACCGGGCGGCTGCGCCCGCTGATCAAGCAGGCCGATCGTGCGATCGACTGGCGCTGTGACTCGACCGCCGCGGTGGTGCGCAAGATCCGCGCCGCCGAGGGTCATCCCGGCGTGCTCGACACGATCGCCGGCGCCGAGTACTTCCTGTTCAACGTCTATCCCGAGCGCGGGCTCCGTGGCCGTCAAGGCGACATCATCGCCACTCGCAACGGTGCCATCTGCCGCGCCACCGTGGACGGGGCGGTGTGGGTCACCCATCTCAAGGCCAAGGACGGGCCGGCTCCGTTCAAGCTCCCGGCCCTTCGCGCGCTCGAGCTCGGGGGCCACACGCCCGACGCTCCGGAGATCCCGGTGGCGCTCCACGCCCCGATCCCGCCGGGCCACACCTACCGTGAGATCTCATACGAGGAGAAGGCGGGCGTCGGCTACCTGAACTTCGACTTCTACAACGGCGCGATGAGCACCGAGCAGTGCCGCCGTCTGCGCGAGGCGTATCTGTACGCGCGCAGCCGCCGCACGACCAAGGTGATCGTGCTCGCGGGCGGGTCGGACTTCTTCTCCAACGGCATCCACCTCAACGTGATCGAGGCGGCCGACAACCAGGGCGAGGAGTCCTGGTACAACCTGCACGCGATCGACGACGTCGTCCGCGAGATCCTCGACACGGACTCTCACGTCACGATCTCCGCGCTGTCGGGCGACGCCGCCGCCGGCGGCGTCCCGTTCGCGGTCGCGGCCGACCACGTGGTCGCCCGCGAGGACGTCGTGCTGAACCCCTACTACCAGCACATGGGCGGGCTGTACGGGTCGGAGTACTGGACCTACCTGCTCCCGCGCCGCGTCGGCCACGAGCTGAGCCGCGAGCTCACGAGCGCGCCGTTCAACCCGATCGGCACCCGCCGGGGGGTGGAGATCGGACTGCTCGACGCCGCCTTCGGCGACTCGAGCGCGAGCTTCCGGGCGCAGGTGCAGGGCCTGGCCGAGCGTCTGGCCCGCCATCCCGACGTGCCGCACTGGCTCGAGGCCAAGCGCCGCGAACGCGCCCGCGACGAGCAGGTCAAGCCGCTGGCCGCCTACCGCACCGAGGAGATGGCCAAGTCGCACGAGTGCTTCTTCGGCGAGGATCGCAGCTACCACGAGGCACGCAAGCTGTTCGTCTACAAGACCGGCGCCCCCTGCAAGGTGGCGCTCCCCGCGGCGTCGGAGCGCAACGCTGTGCGCGAGCTCAGTGAGTCGCAGCGCGCGGTGACGAAGGTCCGTCAAGCGAAGCGGTCCGCCGCCTGATGAGCGCGGTGACCGAGGCCCCAGTAGCCGACCGGGGCGCGGGCGCCGTCGTCGGCGGCGCGGTCGACGGTCACTTCGACCGCGCCCGGGGCGCGCAGTCGCGCAGCCTCGGCGCGTGGCTCGGCACCAAGCGGCTCGACCTGAAGCACTGGCTGCCGAAGGGGCAGCTGCTGCCCGAGCACGTCCTGCGCCGGCGTCACCGTTCGATCGTCATCCTGCTGTGGCTCCACGTGCCGGCGCTGTTCGCGTTCGGCGTCCTGATGGGCAACTCGGTCCTGCACACGGGCATCGACGTGAGCATGGTCGCACTGTGCGGCGTCGGCGCGACTCTCGAGCGCTTCCGGCTGAAGGCCCGGATCATCGCCGCCTCGTTCGGCCTCATGACCTGCTCGGCGGTGCTCGTCGACCTGTGGGGCGGCATCACCGAGGCGCACTTCCACTTCTTCGTGATGATCGGCGTGCTGACGCTGTACCAGGACTGGACGCCGTTCCTGGTCGCGATCGCGTTCGTGGTCGTCCACCATGGCGTCGGCGGCGTGCTCGACCCGAAGGCGGTCTTCGGCGACAACCCGCAGGCGGACAAGAACCCGTGGTTGTGGGCGTGCATCCACGGCGGGTTCGTGCTCGCCGCCAGCGTCGCGCACGTCGTCGCCTGGCGCACGAATGAGAACCAGTTGCTGCGCGACCCGCTCACCGGCCTGCCCAGCCGCCTGCTGTACCTCAACAACCTGAAGCTCGCGCTCGAGCGGCTTGGCCGCGGGCCCAACCGCTCGGTGGCGGTCCTGTTCCTCGACCTCGATCGCTTCAAGGTGATCAACGACAGCCTCGGCCACGGCGAGGGCGACGAGTTGCTGGTCGCGGTCGCCGAGCGTGTCGGCCACTCGCTGCGCCGCCACGAGACGCTCGCGCGGTTTGGCGGCGACGAGTTCGTGATTCTGTGCGAGGACATCTTCGACGACGAGGCCGCCGTCGCGGTCGCCGAGCGCGTGCTCAAGGCGTTCAGCCTGCCGTTCGCGCTCGCCCACGGCGAGGCGATGGCGGCGGCCAGCATCGGCATCTCGGTCACGTCGGATCCGCATCAGGACCCCGATGACCTGATCCGCGACGCCGACGCCGCGATGTACCGGGCCAAGGGCGCCGGCGGCGCGCGCGTGGTGCTGTTCGACGAGGTCACCCGCGAGCGGGCGCTGGCGCGCCTGCACAACGAGAACGCGATCCGCAAGGCGCTCGACCGCGAGGAGTTCCGCGTGTTCTTCCAGCCCGAGGTGTCGATCGACGGCGATCGCATCACCGGACTCGAGGCGCTCGTACGCTGGCAGCACCCCGACCGCGGGCTGCTCGGCCCGGGCGAGTTCATCTCGCTGGCCGAGGAGACCGGGCTGATCGTCCCGCTCGGTACCTGGGTTCTGCGCGACGCCTGCAAGCGCGCGGTGGTCTGGCAGAAGAACCGCGGGAGCCACGAGCCGCTGATGCTCAGGGTCAACGTCTCGGCTCGTCAGCTCGCCCAGGACTCCTTCCGTCAGATCGTGTCGGGGATCATCAAGGAGACCGGCATCCAGCCCGGCTGGCTTTGCCTGGAAGTCACCGAGAGCGTCCTGATCGAGGATCCCGAGTCGTCGATCCGCGTGCTCACCGAGCTCAAGGAGCTCGGGATCAAGATCGCGATCGACGACTTCGGCACCGGCTACTCGTCGCTCGAGTACCTACGCCGGCTCCCCGTCGACTGCGTCAAGGTCGACCGGTCGTTCGTGCGCGGCGTGCCGGATAACGAGGAGGACGTTGCGATCGTCAACGCGGTGATCGAGCTCGGCCACGCGCTCAAGCTGTCGGTCACGGCCGAGGGCGTCGAGACGGTCGAGCAGCTCGGCAACCTGCAGGGCGCCGGCTGTGACACCGCGCAGGGCTTTCTCTTCTATCGCCCCGAACCACCGGAGGTCATCGAGGCGCTGTTCGCGGACGCCTCGGCCTCGTCCAAGCCGGCGCCCAGCGCCCCGGTCGAGGCATCCGCGAACGGCTGGGCTCCGGCGGGCGCGGGCCCGGTGCCGGGCCACGACGCCGGGCGCGGTGCGCCCCCGGCGCAGCGGCGCCTCATCCCTCCGCCTGGTGTCCGCGGCAGCCGGCGTCGTCTCGCGCGGCATTCGGTCGTGGCCGGCATCAAGGCGATGAGCCACACCTGGATCCACGGCGACACCGCCCCGGACTCAAGCGCGGGCTGACGGCGCCGATCACCAGACTATGGAGTCGTCTGTCTCTTCTCTCTCCGCCGTTCGCGATCGCCGCAAGACGCGGCGTCGCGCGCTGCGCCTCGTGGTGTTCGCGGCGCTTCTTGAGATCACGCTGATCATGCCGTTCGTCGATCACCTCGCCGACGCGCACCCGATGATCCACTTCACCCAGCACGGGTTCATCTTCGCGGGCGGGGTGCTGATGGGGCTGGCGATCCGCGACGTGCAGCGCGCCTCCCGGTCCTGAAGCCGCAGGCTTGTCGTGGGCAAGATCCTCGCGGCGCACTGGCCACACCTGATCTTCGTGGCCGTCGGCGTCGTCGCATTCCTGTGGGTCGCCTATCGGCCTGAACGCGAGTCCGACGAGCGCGCGGGCGGATGCGCTCGCGCTACGAGGTCGAGCCCGCCTCGCCGGCACCGAAAGCGACCGCCGTGCGCCGGACGGCCGCGCGCCGCGGCCTGCTCGCGCTCGGGCCGTTGCTCGGGACCGTGGCCACGGGCGCGATCCTGTACGGCCTCGACGTGGGCGGGGGGTCCGTTCCCGGCGCCGTGATCTGGATCCACTCGGGGATCTCCGCGCTCGCGCTGCTCCTCGTCCTCTACAAGGTGGGCGATCTCGGGATGGCCCGCATCCGCCGCGCCTTCGGCCGCGACCGCCTCCCGGAGCTCGTTTCAGTCGTTCTCGGGATGCTGTCGGTGCCGCTGATCGTCACCGGCGTCGCGCTCCTGTTCGCTCCGAGCACGAGCTCGTTCTTCTCGTACGCGCATCTGATCTCGGCCGCGTGGTGGACGGGATTGCTCGTGTGGCACCTGCGCCGCTACGTGGGCGCGTCGCTGCGAGCTGCGTTCAAGGGCCAGGGCATCGCCGCGCCGGTCAAGGCGGTCTCGGCGGCCTCGCGGGTCTCGCCGGTCGAGCGTCCCCGGGTCGCGCCGGTGGTCGAGGTCCGCGGCGACCGGATTCGCTGGCGTACCTCTGACTGACCAGTCAGTCGAGGTCTACGGGCGCCAGTCCCTCAAAGGACCGAACGGATCTCCTGCTCGAACGTGTCGATGTGACCGACGAGCGTGTCGCGCGCCGTCGCCGGCTGGCCGGCGGAGATCGCGAGCAGCACGTCCTGATGCTCGTGCACGCGCGCGAACAGGTGCGGTAGCCGGTCGATCACCAGGTACCAGATCCGCAACGACAGGTTGAAGTAGCGCCCGAGCGTCTCCTCGAGGAACGGGTTGGCGGCGCACCGGTAGATGAAGCGATGCACGCGCGCGTCGAGTTCCATCAGCGTGGCGAGGTCATCGTTGCCGCGGCTCGCCTGGAGCTCATCGAGCAGCCCGGTCAATTCCTCGCGCTGGGCCTCGGTGATCCGCTGCGCGGCGCGGTACGCCGCATGCCCCTCGAGCTGCGTCCGCACGTCGGAGATGTGGGCAAGGTCGGTGATGTTGATCTCCGAGGCGAACGTGCCGCGCCGGGGGAACACCGTGACCAGGTTCTCGAGCGCCAGCCGCTTAATCGCCTCGCGGACCGGGGTTCGGCCCATCTTCAGCTCGCGCCCGATCAGGTCCTCGTCGATCGGGGCCCCCGGCGCGATTCGCAGCGTCACGAGCCGGTCGCGCAGCTCACGGTAGGCGCGGTCCGCGAGTAGACCGCGCGGTGCGGTGCGGCGTCGAGTGGGGACGACTGATATATCAGTCATCGGTTAGGGCAGTCTATATCGGCCGCTGCGCGACGTCGAGGGACTACCGCGGGAGTGCAGCGCGTACCGGGCGCACCAGCATGAGCCCGAGCGTCACCGCGCACAGGGCCGCCGAGATCGCGAACGGCACGCCGTCGCCGGCCGCCTTGGCCAGCGCGCCACCGCCGCCCGCGCCGCACACCTGCCCCGCCGCCCAGGCCAGGTTGATCAGCGCCATCGCGTAGCCGAGCCCGATCCCGCGGGACTCGGCCGCGTCGGACAGCATCGCCATCGCCGGCGCCCAGAAGCTGCCGAGCGCGACGTAGGCGAGCACGACCACGCCGGCGACGACCAGCACGGTCTCCGAGATCGTGAAGCACAGCAGCACCACCGCCGCGGCCGCCAGCCCGATCCGCAACGGGAACATCCGGCCACGGCGATCAGAGACTTCGCCGACGGCCGGACTGATGAGCGCCTCGAAGCCGGCCGCGATCAGGAACGTGGCGCCGATCCCGGCGGCGCTCGCGCCGAGCGCGCTGAGCCGGAGTGGCGCCAGCACGTTGATCATTCCTGACGCGATCGCCGGCAGCGTGACCAGCCACATGCCGAGCGCGATCCCGGGCCGCCGCAGCTCTGCGAACAGCCGGCGCGGCCCCGGCTGCGGCGGCTGCGGCGAGGGCGCCGGCAGCAGCGCCACGGCGAGCGCCAGCGCGCCGGCGACGACGACCACGGCCGAGAACACGGGCGCGCGCCCGAGTGCGTGCGCGAGCGTGCCGATCACCGGTCCGAACAGAGCGCCGCCGATTCCTGCCGCGAGCGCGCCCCCGATCGCGCTCCCGCGCCGCTCGGCGGGGATCTCGCCGATCAGCCAGGCGAGGCTGCCCGACCAGGTGCAGGCGCCGCCGACGCCCTGGACGAACCGGGCGGCGTCGAGCAGCACGATGTTGTCGAGCAGCCCGAACGCCAGACTCGAGAAACCCATCAGGAACAGGCCGGTGTAGATCGTGGTGCGCGGCCCGGCCTCGGCGGCGAGCATGCCGCCGGGGATCGAGCCGATCAGCGTCCCCGCGGCGTAACCGGCCGTGAGCACACCGGCGGACGCCTTCGAGAGGTGCAGCTCGTGCGTGAGCGTGGGCAGCAGCGGCACGACCGCTGCGTAGAACATCGTGTCGACGAACACGACCGCGCTCGCGACTACGAACAGCAGCCGAAGCTCGCGCGCGTCCAAGACGGCTGAAAGTACTAGTCGCCGAGCTCGGTGCGCCGGCGCACCACGAACTCCTCGAGCTCGGCGCGGATCGCGTCGTCGAGCGGGGGCTGCTCGTAGCTCTCGAGGGTCGAGCGCCAGATCTCGCCGGCCCGGGCCGTCGTGTCCTTGGCGCCGCGCTTGGTCCAGCGGTCGAAGTTCTCGGTCGAGGACAGCAGCGGACGGTAGAAGCACTCGCGGAACCGCTCGAGCGTGTGGGCGGCGCCGAGAAAGTGGCCGCCGGGCCCGACCTCGGTGTGCGCGTCGAACGCGAGCGACGCCTCGTCGATCTCGAGCGGCGTGAACTCGTGCCGCAGCTCGCGGAGCAACTCGACGTCGACGATGAACTTCTCGTAGCAGGACACGAGCCCGCCCTCGAGCCACCCGGCGGAGTGCATCACGAAGTTCGTGCCGGCGAGGAACGTCGGCAGCATCGTCATCAGCGACTCGTACGCGGCCTGGGCATCGACGGTCTGCGACGCGTTCAGGCCGCCCCCACCGCGCCAGGGGAGGTTGAAGTGCCGGGCGATCTGCCCGGTGCAGAGGACGCCGATGCCTGACTCGGGCGTGCCGAACGACGGCGAGCCCGACTGCATGTCGGTGTTGGACAGGAAGCTCCCGAACACCACGGGCGCGCCCGGGCGGATCAGCTGCGCCAGCGCGATCCCCGCGAGCGCCTCGGCGACCTGCTGCACGAGCGTCGCCGGCAGCGACACCGGCGACATCGCCCCCATCAGCAGGAACGGCGTGATGACCACCGCCTGGTTGGCCTTCACGTACTCGAACATCGCGGCGAGCATCCGGTCGTCGTACCGGAGCGGCGAGTTCACGTTGATCAGGCTGATCGAGACGGGCGCGCGCTCGATTTGTTCCCGGCCCCCGAACAGGATCTCGCCCATCCTGATCGTGTCGGCGGCGTTGGGGCCGGATCGTCACCGACCCCATGTACGGCTTGTCGGACAGGGTCTGGAGCGCGAACACCATGTCGAGGTGGCGGGAGTCGAGCGGCCGGTCCTCGGGCTCGCAGATCGTGCCGCCGGGGGAGTCGAGCTGCTCGAATGACTGGGAGAGCTTCACCAGGTTCTCGAAGTCGGCCATCTTGGCGTCGCGTCGCACGTCGCCCTCGCGGATGAACGGGCATCCGTACACGGGCGCGAACACCATGTGGTTGCCGCCGATGTGGGCGGTGTTCGCCGGGTTGCGCGCCTGGAGGTCGAACTCGCGAGGGGCCTTGGCGACTTGCTCGAGGATGAACTCGGGATCGAACCTGATGCGGTTCTCGTCCTCGAGGATCTGACCGGCGTTCGTGAGCAGCTCAACCGCCTCGGGGAGCAGGAACTCGATCCCGATCTCGGACACGAGCCGCCTCCAGCCGCGATCGATCACGGCGATCGCGTCTTCGCTGAGGATCTCGTAGCGGGGCATGGCGTTGACGAACACGGCGGGCTCCTCGGCTCGGGCTTGACCTGGCGACTTCTATGCGTAATCTATACCGCGTGGAACAACAGTTCCAAGTTGGCTCGACTCCGGCTCACGGCACCGCGGCGATCGATCGCGGCGCCGATCTGCTCGTGCGTGTGCTCGAGAGCGAGGAGCCGGTGGCGCTGACCGACCTCGCGTCGGCCGCCGGGTTGCCGAAGAGCACCGCGTCGCGGCTCGTCAGCGCGCTCGAGCGGCGTGGGCTGATCGAGCAGGACGGCGAGCGCGGGCGGCTGCGCCCCGGCCCGGCGATCCTCCGCGTGGCCGAGCGGAGCATGCTCGAGCGCAACATCGTCGAGGTGTCCAAGCCGGCGCTCGACGCGCTGTCCGACGCCACCGGGGAGACGATCA
Organism: uncultured Solirubrobacterales bacterium; assembly: GCA_963701945.1. Lineage (GTDB taxonomy): Bacteria > Actinomycetota > Thermoleophilia > Solirubrobacterales > Solirubrobacteraceae > Palsa-465. The sequence continues at coordinate 638,620 of CAVPBV010000017.1, forward strand.
ACCTGTCGGTGCCCGGACTCGAGGGAGTCGAGCACATCGCCCAGGTAGACAGCCGGCACTTTCTCGGCGCCGGGCAGTGGCTCGGGCGCTTGGTGGGCTATGAGCATTCCGCCAACGGCAAGGTGTTCGCGGCGTTCGGCCGCGTGCCGGCGGGCACGGCCGGGTCGGCGACGAGCGGCGAGCTCGCGGTCGCGACGAGCCACGAGCTACAGGCGGTCCGCCGCGACGATTTTGCGACGTCGATCGACGAGCTCGAGATCGGGCTCGCGGCGATCGCGGCGCCGGTGCGGGGCGCGCGGGGCGAGGTGATCGCGGCGCTCAGTATCTCGGGTCCGACGCTGCGGATGACGCCGGCGCGGATCGAGGAGCTGAATCCGATCTTGACCAGCGAGGCGCGGACGCTGAGCCGCCGTCTCGGCCATCGCGACCAAGGAGAACGGGCGGCGTGACCGACGAAGAGATCCTCCAGCTCTTGTATGACGAGACGCTGGTGGGGAATGCACCGGTTGTCCGTGACGGTGTGAACGAGGGCCTCGAGCAGGGAATCGAGCCGGACCGGATGCTGTACGACGCGCTGATCCCGTCGCTCGAGGAGGTGGGCGCGCGGTTCGAGCGCGGCGACTTCTTCGTCCCGGAGATGCTGATCGCGGCGCGCGCGATGCAGGGCGCGCTCGACATCCTCCGCCCGCTGCTCGCCGATACCGGCGCGGCGCAGGTGGGGAAGTTTCTGATGGGGACCGTCAAGGGCGACGTCCACGACATCGGAAAGAACCTCTGCAACATCATGCTCGAGGGCGCCGGCTTCGAGGTGATCGACCTCGGCGTGAACGTGCCGCCCGAGAAGTTCATCGAGCAGATCGAGGAGCACAACCCGGACGTCGTGGGGTTCTCAGCGTTCCTCACGACGACCATGCCGATGTTCAAAGCGAACATCAACGCGCTCCAGAAGGCGGGACTGCGCGACCGGGTGATCGTGATGGTTGGCGGCGCGCCCGTCACGCAGGAGTACGCAGACGCGGTCGGCGCCGACGGCTATTCGGCCGACGCCTCCTCGGCGGTGAAGAAGGCGAAGGAGCTGATCCAGTTGCGGCGCGAGAAGGTGCTCGCATGAGCTCGGTCACGGTGTTGCGCTCGCGGTCGAAGACGGTGGAGGTCGGCGCGAACCGTCCGTTCTGCGTCATCGGCGAGCGGATCAACCCGACCGGGCGCAAGAAGTTCGCCGAGGAGCTGCGCGCGGGAGAGCTGTCGACCGTCACTCATGACGCGCTGGCGCAGGTCGAGGCCGGCGCGAACATGCTCGACGTCAACGCCGGCATCCCGCTCGTCGACGAGTCCGAGTTGCTGAAGATGATGCTTCGTACGGTCCAGCAGGCGGTTGACGTCCCGATCTGCATCGACTCCTCGGTGATCGAGGCGCTCGAGGCCGGACTGTCCGTGTACGAGGGCCGGGCGCTCGTGAACTCGGTCACCGCCGAGGATGAGCGGCTCTCCGAAATTCTCCCGTTGGTCGCGCGGTATGACGCGGCGGTCATCGGGCTCGCCAACGACGAGACCGGGATCCCTGAGACGCCCGAGAAGCGGCTCGAGTGCGCGCGCAAGATCATCGCCGTCGCCGCCGAGCACGGGATCGCGCGCGACGACGTCGTGATCGACCCGCTGGCGATGACCGTCGGCGCCGACCCTTCGGCGGTGCGGACGACGCTCGAGACGATCAGCCTGATCCGCGACGAGCTCGGCGTGAACATGTGCCTCGGCGCGTCGAACGTCTCTTTCGGCCTGCCGCAGCGGCTCGTGCTGAACGCAGGCTTCCTCCCGATGGCGATGGCGGCCGGGCTGACGAGCGCGATCATGTCGACCGCCCCGGTGTGCGTCGATGCGGTCCGGGCGTCGGATCTGCTGCTCGGCCACGACGAGTGGGGCGCGAGCTGGATCGCGGCCCACCGCGCCCGTCAGGCGACGGTCGCGCAGGGAGCTCCCGTGTCGTGAGCGGCGTGTCGCCGCAGCGTCGCAGGCTCGAGCTCGCCGGCGCCGGGGCGGTAGACCCAGCTCCGTCCGACGGCGCCGAGCGGGTCCGGCTGCGGTTCCTGCCCGAGGGCGCGGAGGTCCGCGTCCCGAGCGGCACGCCGGTGTTCGACGCCGCGAGCTGGAACGGGATCGCGATCGACTCGACCTGCGGCGGGCACGGGACGTGCAAGAAGTGCCGCGTGCGGATCGTGTCGGGGGACGTCCCGGTCGGGCCCCTCGACCCGCGCGCTTTCTCGGTCGATGAGCTGCGCGAGGGCTGGCGGCTCGCGTGCCGCGCGTCCGCGCGAGGCGACCTGGTCGTCGAGGTCCCGCCTCTGCAGACTCGCCCGAAGGCCGCGCTGGCCGGCGTCGGGCGCCATGTGATCCTGCGCCCCGCGGTCCAGAAACGTCACGTGGTGCTGACCGAGCCGACGATGGAGGACCAGCGCTCGGATCTCCAGCGGGTGCTCGACGCGCTCGACGACCTCGAGCCGCACGCGTCGATCGCGATGCTCCGGTCTTTGGGTGGGGTGTTGCGATCGGCCGGGTTTGATGTCACGGCGGTCGTGTGCGACCAGGAGCTGATCGATCTCGAGCCCGGAGACACGACCTCGCGGCGGTTCGCGATCGCGTTCGACCTCGGGACGACGACGGTCGTGGCCACACTGCTCGATCTCGAGAGCGGCCAGCCGGTCGCGGTGCGCTCGATCCTGAACCGACAGCAGCCCTACGGCGCCGACGTGATCACGCGGATCTCGGCGACGATGATGGACTCGGACGCGCTGGGGGCGCTGGGCGCACGGGTGCACGAGACGATGGCTTCGCTCGTCGACGAGGTCTGCGCCGACGGCTCGGTCGATCCTCGCGAGGTGTACGAGGTCACGGTCTGCGGCAACGTCACGATGATGCACCTGGCGCTCGGGATCGACCCCGAGCCGTTGTCGATGGCGCCGTTCGTGGTGTCGACCCACTCGTTCCCCGACGTGCTCGCGCGCGACTTCGGGGTCGAGGTCCACCCGCGGGCGCCCGCGTTCGTATTCCCGTCGTTGGGGGCGTATGTGGGCGGCGACATCGTCGCGGGGATGCTCGCAACGGGGCTGACGCGCGACCGTCGCGTGAGGCTGTTCATCGATGTCGGCACCAACAGCGAGATCGCGCTCGGCTCGGTCGAGCGCGTGGTGGCGACGGCGGCGCCGGCGGGTCCGGCGTTCGAGGCGGCGCAGATCAGGTGCGGGATGCGCGCTTCGGAGGGCGCGATCGAGGGGGTCAAGCTCTCCTCTGATGACGGCGTCGCGCTCGATGTGATCGGGGATGTGGATCCGGTCGGCATCTGCGGGTCGGGGCTCGTCGACGCGGTCGCCGAGTTGGTCCACTGCGGCCTGCTCGACCATTCGGGGCGGTTCATCCCCGACGAGGACGCGGCTGTGTCGCACCCGGGGCTGGCCGATCGGCTGACCAAGATCGACAAGGAGCGGGTGTTCGTCCTGGACTGGCGCGGCGGCTCGGATCCGGAGCGCTCGGTGTTCCTGTCCCAGCGCGACGTGCGCGAGCTGCAGTTCGCTAAGGCCTCGATCGCCACCGGTTGGAGCATCCTGCTCAGCGAGCTTGGCGTGGACGTGGGGGAGATCAGCCAGGTGCTGCTGGCCGGAAGCTTCGGGGCGTACCTGACGCCCTTGAGCGCGATCCGGATCGGACTCGTGCCGCGGATTGCGCTGCCCCGGATCGTGTCCGCCGGCAACGTCGCCGGTGAGGGCGCGAAGATCGCGGCGCTGTCGGTGCGCGAGCGCGCTGAGGCGTACTCGATCCTGCGGGAGGTCGAGTACGTCGAGCTGTCGGGGCGGCCGGACTTCAACGACATGTTCGTCGACCAGCTGGCGTTCCCGGGATGACGGACCGGCGCCGGCGTGCTGCGGTCGTCGCTTGCGGAGCGCTGGCGGTTGACGTGCGCCGGATCGCTCGGCGACGAGGCTGGGACCTGGAGGTGCTCCCCGTGCCGGCGCTGCTGCACAACCACCCCGAGCGGATCGTTGATGCGGTCGCCGCGGTGTCAGCCGACCACGATGTCGTCGCCGTCGCGTACGGGGACTGCGGGACGTACGGGGGGCTCGACGGGCTGCCGCGCCTCGAGGGCTCGGATTGCTACGACGTGTTCGCCCGGGACGAGGTGCGCGCTGCTTTGGAGGAGGAGCCCGGGACGTACTTCCTCACCGACTTCCTCGCACGGACGTTCGAGCACACGGTATGGCGTGAGCTCGGCCTGGATCGGTATCCGGAGCTGAGGGACGACTACTTCGGCAACTACACACGCGTGATGTGGCTGGCGCAGCGACCGACGGCGGCGACGCGCGCTGCGGCTTCGCGGGCGGCGGAGCGGCTCGGGTTGCCCCTGGAGGTTCGTGAAGTCGGCGACACCGCGTTGGAGCGTCAGCTCGAACGGCTCTTGGGAAGAAACGTCAGCATGGACCTAGTTTCTTCCCAAGCGCTCGCGGGCGCAGGCCGCTAGCCGGCGTCCTGGATCGACTCGGCCAGAAGCGTCGCGACATCGGCCACGCGCAGTTCGGCGCCCGCGCTCTGGACGCCGTCGTCGAGCATCACCGTGCAGAACGGGCACGCGACCGCGAGCGTGCCGGCGCCGGTCGCGGCCGCCTCTCGGACCCGCTCTTCGTTGATCGGCTTGGCGCGCTCCTCCATCCACATGTGCGCGCCGCCGGCGCCGCAGCAGAATGTCTGCTTGCGCGAGCGCTTCATTTCGGCGGGTGTCCCGATCGCCTCGACGATATGCCTTGGCGCCTCGACTACGTCGTTGTGGCGCGCGAGGTAGCAGGAGTCGTGGTACGTGATCGGGAGCTCGCCGTCCTTTTTGGTGGGCTGGATACGCCCGTCTTTCACGAGCTTCGAGAGCAGCTCGGAATGGTGGATCACCTCGTAGTTGCCCCCGAAGTCCGGGTACTCGTTGCCGAGCGTGTTGAAGCAATGCGGGCACCCGGTGACGATCTTGGTTACACCGGCTTCGTTCAGCGTCTCGACGTTCTGCTCGGCGAACGCCTGGAATACGTACTCGTTGCCGATCCGGCGCGCGGGGTCGCCGGTGCAGCTCTCGCGGGGTCCGAGGATCGCGAAGTCCAGGCCCGCGTTTTGGAGGAGCTTCGCGGTCGCCTGCGCGGTCTTGCGCGCGCGCTCGTCGAACGAGGATGCGCATCCCACCCAGTACAGGTACTCGGGGGCGGGGTCGCCCGGCTCGAGGACCTTGATCCCGAGGTCGGCCGCCCAGTCGGCGCGCTCTGACTGCGCCTTGCCCCACGGGTTCGATGCGCGCTCGACGTCGCGGAGCATCGGCTCGGCCTCGGCCGGGAAGCTCGACTCGACCATCACAAGGTGCCGGCGCAGGTCGACGATGTGGTCGACGTGCTCGATCGAGACCGGGCACGCCTCGATGCACGCCCCACACGTCACGCAATCCCAGATGCTTTCCGCCGGAACAGCGTCCGGGACCAGCTGAGCGTCGGTGTCCTGGGCGAATACGGCGTCGCGCAGTCCCATGATCACGAGCTTCGGGCTGAGGATCTTGCCCGTGGCGAACGCCGGGCATGCGTCCTGGCAGCGGCCGCACTCGGTGCACGAGAAGGTGTCGAGCACCTGCTTCCAGGTGAGGTCTTTTGTCACGCCTGCCCCGAAGCGGATCTCATCCTCGGGAACGTCGGGGTCGTCGAACTTCAGCGGCTCGAGCCGGCCCTTGGCTCGAGTGCGCCCGAACCACACGTTGATCGCGGCGACGAAGATGTGCAGGTGCTTGGAGCGGGGGAGGTAGGCGAGGAAGCCGAGGATCGTCAGCACGTGGATCCACACGAACACCCGCTCGAGCACCCTGGTCGTCTGGTTGTCGGCGAACAGGTGGCTCAGCGCGTTCGACACCGGCGACCACGATGCCGGCCATTCATTCAGATGCAGGGCGATCCGCGTGGCGTGCCACAGCAGCAGGCTGATCACGATCGTCGCGATCAGCGCCAGGATCAGGTCGGCCTCGCCGAGATGGCTGCCTTCGAAGCGCTTTGGCTTCTGCACCTTGCGGATCCACAGCGCCCCGATCACGCCCACGAGCACGAGCACGCAGAAGATGTCGACGAGCAGTGCGTACCAGCCCTGATGGCCGAGCCACGGCAGCGTGTCGTGCTTGTCGACGATGCCGATCAGCGCGATCAGGATCGTCGGGAGGAGGATCGTGAAGCCCCAGAAGACGAACGCGTGCAACAGCCCCGGAACCAGCCGCTGGAGCAGCTTCCGCTGCCCGAGCACGATCTCGACCTCGTTGCGCGCCCGGCGCGGTATGTCGCCGGTGCGCTGAGCCGGCGCCGCTTTTTGTACGAGCCCTGTGAGCAGGCGGACGCGGGTGATGAACAGCGTGCCGCTCACGGCGAGGGCGGCGGCCAGCGCCAGCGCGGAGATCAGCGAAGCTATCCGCCGCCCCTTGTTCTGCGGATCTCGGCTGAGATCGCGGGCACGACCTCATGCAGGTCGCCGAACACGGCGTAGTCGGCGCTCGCGAAGATCGACGCCTCGTTGTCGGGATTGATCGCCATCAGCTTCTTGGCCCCCTTGCAGCCGGCCATGTGCTGGGTGGCGCCGCTGATCCCGCACGCGATGTACAGCGAAGGCGAGATCTTCGTCCCAGTCTGGCCGACCTGATCGGTGTGCGGCCGCCAGCCGGCGCTCGTCACCGCGCGCGAGCAGCCGACGGCGGCGCCGAGCAGCGAGGCCAGGTCCTCGATCACGGCGAAGCCCTCCGCCGAGCCGACGCCCCGCCCTCCCGACACGACCACATCCGCGTCGGCGAGCGACACGCCGGCGGTGACGGTCTCGACGCGTTCGAACGCGCGGACTTTTGCCTCGGCAGCCGCCGGGATGAGCTCGATGTCTGCGGCTTGGTCGTCCGCGGCGACTGCGTGCGGGGCGACCGTCACCAGCGCCGGCGAACCGTGCAGGCGTGCTTCCTCGAGCAGGCTCCCGCCCCAGCGGACGCGGGTCAGCGTGAGCGGGTCGCCGGGAGTTGCTTTGGTGCAGTTCGCGGCGAACGGCAGGTCGAGGATCGCGGCGACGTGGGCGAGCACCTCGTTGCCGCGCTCGGTGCCGGGGCCGACGACGACGCTCGGCCCGCGCTCGGTGGTCGCGTTCGCTATTGCGGTGGCCCAGCCGTCGGGGGAATAGCCATTTGGATCATCGATGCCCACCGCCTTGACGTCGCCGTCGCCGAGGGTTCGGGCGAAGGTGAGCGCCTGCTGGTACAGATCGTCGTCGGAGCGGTCAGCGAAGACGAGGATCATCGCTCTCAGAGGAGTCCCAACTCGTTGAGGACGGCGACGACCGCGGGCGCCGCGCCGGCGCCGTTGCCGAGCACCTCGGCCTGCTTGCCCGAGCTCGGCGGGAGGGTGAGCTTGACCATCTCGAGCTTGGGCGCCGGTCTCTCCGGCGTCGCCGCGTCGAGCGGCTTGCGCTTGGCGCGCAGCCGGCCCGGGACCGATGGGTAGCGCGGCAGGTTCAGCCCCTCCTTGACCGTGACCACCGCCGGCGCCGGCACGACGTACACGTCGCGCCCGCCCGGGACCTCCTGCTCGCAGCGGAAGTGCCCGTCTTCTCTTGCGATCCCCTTCACTCCGGTCACGACCGGGAGACCGAGCTTGTGCGCGACCCGGATCGCGACCTGGTAGTTGCCGGCGTCGGCCGACTCGTTGCCGAACAGGATCAGGTCCGGTGGCTCCGGCTCGTTCTGGATCGCCTCGACGATGGCTTGTGCGGTCGCCTGCGGATCCCATTCCCCGCCGTCGGTCACGAGATGGACGGCGCGGTCGATCCCGAGCGCCATCATGTCGCGCAGTTGCTCCTCCGCCTCGGGCGGGCCGAGCGTGAGTACCGTCGAGGAGCCACCGTGCTGCTCGATCAGCCGGACGGCCTCCTCGGCGCCGCACTCCTCGTGCGGGCTGACCGTGAACCCGAGGTGGCGCGTCGAGATCGCGCGCTCGTCATCGGTGAGCACGATCTTTCCCCCCGTCAGGGGCACGCGCTTGACGCAGACCAGGACGTTCATCAGCTTGCCTTGCCGGCGGGCGGGGTCACGAGCGGACGCGGGCGTTCTCGGGGTCGAACACCGGAGTCGAGTCGTTCGTGACGACCGTAACCGGATAGCGCTCGCCCATGTACTCGACCGCGAGCTCGTTTCCGACGACTGCGTGCTCCGGCGGGAGGTAGCCCATCAGGATGTACTTGCCGAGCGACGGGCCGCTGCCGGCGCTCGTCACGTACGAGCGGCGACCCTTGCGGTCAGTGATCGGTTCCCCGGGCCTCGTGAGTATGGGCTCGTGCCCGAGCATGTACCGCTTGACGCCTGATGACGAGGTGTGGTCATCGACGGTCAGGGTGCACATGACCGCGGCGGGCTCTTCCTCGCGGTGGCGCAGGTGCGCCTCCTTGCCGACGAAGTCCTCGTCCTTGACTTTGCCCCAGGCCATGCCGGCCTCGACCACGTTGAAGTCCCCCTCGAGCTCGGCACCGTAGGCCCGGTAGCACTTCTCGAGCCGGCCGGTGGTGCCGTACACGCCGATCCCGGCAGGAATGATCCCGTGCGGCGCGCCCGCCTCGGCGACGATGTCCCACAGCCGTGCGCCTTGCTCGATCGGGACGTACAGCTCCCACCCGAGGTCACCCACGTACGAGATACGCGAGGCGAGGGTGCGGAGCGGACCGATCTCGATGTCTTTGCATCTCGCGAACGGCATCCCTTCGTGCGAGACGTCGTCGGTGGTGACGCTTTCCAGGATGTCCCGGGCGCGAGGGCCCCACAGACCGAGCGTGGTGAATGCGTTGGTCTGGTCGTGGATCTGTGCCCACCCGCCCGAGCCGTCGTCGGGCAGGTGGTCGGCGAACCACTTCTTGTCGGACATCCCGTACGCGCCACCGGTCACGACGCGGAACACGTCGTCGGCGATGCGCATGATCGTCAGGTCCTGCTTGAAGCCTCCGCTCGGGGTGAGCAGCGGCGTGTAGACAACCCGACCGACCGGCACGTCCATCTGACGCATGGCGACTCGCTGGACCGTTTGCAGTGCGCCCGGCCCGACGACATCGAAGATCGCGAACGCGCTCAGGTCGATCATCGCGGCGCGGTCGCGCATCGCGAGGTGCTCGGCGTTGATGATCGGCGACCACCAGCGGGAGTCCCACTCGGCCTCGCGCTTTGTGATCCTGTCCCCGTACTCGTCGAGCAATCCGGCGTTCGACTCGTACCAGTTCGGCCGCTCCCACCCGGCGCCCTCGATGAACACGGCCTCGAGTTGCTGTTCGCGCTCGTAGAAAGGGGAGAGGCGCACGCGGCGGTCGGACTCCCACTGCTCGCCGGGGTGGACGATCCCGTACATCTTGTTAAAGCCCTCGGAGGCCCTCGAGACGATGTGCGTCCGGGTCTTCTGACACGGATACGCGCGCGCGATGTTCGACTCGTAGACGTCGATCTCGGACTCGCCGTGCACGATCAGCTCCGCCATCGTCTTGCCGGCGCCCGGGCCCTCCTTGATCCAGATGGCCGCGGCTGACCAAAGGCCGCGGGTTTCCGGCGTCTCGCCAAGGAGAGGCATCCCGTCGTAGGTGACCGACAGCACGCCGTTGATCGCGTACTTCACGCCGACGGTCTCGTCGCCGACGATCTCCGGCATCAACTCGAGCGCGATCTCCATCTGCGGGTCGAAGTCCTCCTGGGTGAACGGCAGCTCGGTCGGGCTCAGCGCCGACTCCTCGATACTCGGGATGTCGTCGGCCTCGAGGGTGATCGGGCGGTGAGCGTAGGAGCCGATCTCGAGGCCGGTGCCCTCCTGGCGCTCGTACATGTTCGTGTCGACATCGCGGACGATCGGGTACTCGATCATCCCGGTCGTGTTCGCGAACCGCGGCACGGGGCCGATGTCGATCATCTGGTGGACCATCGGCGTCAGCGGGATCGAGGCGCCGGCCATCCGGGCGATTCTCGGGCTCCATGCGCCGCAGGCGATCACGATGATGTCGGCGTCGAAGTCGCCCCTGGTGGTTCTGACGCGGGTCGCTCGGCCGTTCTCGACGTCGATGCCGAGCACCTCCGTGTTGGCCGAGACCTTCATCCCCGCGGTTTGGGCGCGTTCCCGCATGATCGTCCCGGCGCGCAGCGAGTCGACCACGCCGGCGCCAGGGGTGAAGAACGCGCCGATGATCAGCTGCTCGTTGATGTACGGGACCTTGTCCTTGACCTGCTGGGGCGTCAGGAGTTCGACCGGCTCGATACCCCACGACTTGGCGGACACGACGCGGCGCGTCAGCTCCTGCATCCGCTCCTCGTTGCGCGCGATCTCGATTCCGCCGCTCTCGATGAAGACCTCGAGTGCCTTGTACTGACGCATGCTCTCGAGCGTGAGCATCGTCATCTCCTTCGAGTGGTCGACCGGGAAGATGAAGTTCGACGCGTGTCCGGTGCTGCCGCCCGGGTTCGGGAGCGGCCCCTTGTCGACCATCGTGATGTCGCTGACGCCGAGGCGCGTGAGGTGGTACGCGAGGCTATTGCCGACGATCCCCGCGCCGATGATGACGACTCGCTTGTTGTTTCCCGCGCCGGCCATGTCGTTCTACGTCCCGTGATGCATGTCGCTCTAGGTTCCGTGATATATCAGATGCATGCCAGTGGGGCAACGCAGGGGCCGCAGTGGCGGGTCGGGCGGTTGTGGGCGGTGGCGGGTTTGGGGCGTTGTGCAGGGAGGGTGGCAGGGCGGGGCGGGTCCGCGCTACGAACGGCGGGCATCTGGAGATGGGCCGGGGCAGTGGCTGGCCGAGCCGCGGTGTCGCGCGTGCGTTCCGGCGTCAGGCCGCGATCGCCCTGCCGGGGCCGGCAACCTGGCCGCGCAACCCCGATGACCCGGCACTCGCCACCGCGCGCCGGCCGAATGCATATTCGATTCGGTATGGCAACGATCTTCGAGCACTCGCCGAGCGGTCGGCGTCGAGTGTTGGCTTATCGTTGCTTCGGTTCAGGCGGTCACCGCGACGACGGGCCCCGTCCGGATCGCCCGGACGCGCGACTTGCCGGCGCGCTACGCGGCCGACCCGGAGAGCGGGTCGGCGCGCTACGCGACCGACCCCGGAGAACGGGGGCGCTAGCGGCGTCCGGCGATCTGGCGCCGGCGCTCGGCCCGGTCGACGGGCTTCTTCGCCGCCGCCGGCGGCGGCTCGACGCGCAGGAACCTGATCGTGGTCAGGATCGCGAGGATGGTGAGGATCGTCGCGCTGCCGAGGCACCACTGGCAGTAGGCGTGGATCGTGAACGCCTCGCGATAGGTGAGGTACATGCTGAACAGGAAGCCGATCAGCGCGAGCCCGAACCCGATCATGCGGCCGAGCTCGCCACGGATCCAGAGCGAGATCAGGATGCCGATGTAGCCGGCGAGGCCGAGGGTCGCGACTGGTATGCCGGCGAGCTTGGAGTAGGACGAGTGCTGCACGGTCTCGCAGCCGCCGCTCGACAGGCACAGGACGTTCAGCTTGGCGTAATGGGTGTAGGTCAGGTAAGTCCCGATCCCGATCCCGATCACCGCCAGCACGCCGATCGCGATGCGCAGCTTGGTGTCGACGCTCAGTCCCTGGCGCGTCTCGCTGCTCGCGGTCGCGGTCGCGCTCATGAGACTTGCTTAATCGTCGACTCGAGCTGGGCGTAGGTGGGCACGGACGCGTTCGGCGCCGCCTCGCCCTTGGGTCCCTTGAAGATCAGCGTGGGGGTGCCCTGGACGCCGATGGCCCGCCCGTTGGTCCCATCGCTGGCGACCTGGGCAGCGAGGTTCGGGTTGCTGCGGTCCGATTGCCATTGGGACAGATTCAGCCCCGTGACCTGGTCGGCGAGGCCCGTGAGGTAGCTCTCGTTCACGTAGCCCGTGTCCTCCTGTCCCTGCTCGTTGTAGAAGAGCTCCGTGTACTGCCAGAACTTGTTCTGCTCGCCGGCGGCGAGACCCGCCACCTGCTGGGTGTTGAAGACGGACCGACCCGGACCGTTACACGTGGCGGTGCAGAACGACTTGTAGAGCACCTGCACCTTCCCCGAGCGGACGTCGTTCTGGACGAGCTGGGGGAAGCCGCCCTCGAGCGTGAACGCCTGGCAGACCGGGCATTCGTAGTCGCCGAAGTAGGTCATCGTGACCGGCGCGTTGGGGTTCCCGAGACGAGCGCCCGACTGGGGAATGCCCGCCAGGAGCGTGTTGACGGCGGTCACGGTCGAGTTCTTCTCGTTCCCCGTCTGCAGGCCGCCCTTCTTCGCTCCGCCGCTGCTGATCACGACCGCGACCACGACCACGATCACCGCGACGAGGACGATGCCGACGGTGCTCCGGATCCGACGGTCACGCCGGGCGCGAAGCGACCGGATGCGTTCCTCTTCGAGACGCCGGGCGCGAGCCTCTTCCTTCTGCTTGGTTCGTGAAGCCATCGTCGTAGGGGCGCCCGGGGCGCGTTGGCAGTGAGGATAGCGACAGATATAGGGGCTCAGCTCGGTTCCGCGAAGGTCTTAATCACCTCTTCGAATTCGGGTCTCGAGCGCGAGTAGGATCGCCAATCGCCGACGGGGCCTGGCTCCGGGGATGCCTGCTTCCCCGCTGTTTGCGTGTAAACATCTTGTGATCGGCAGGCGTCCCGGCATGTCTCCGGTGTCGCCGTGGACTACAGTGCGGCCCATGTCGCATGAGCGCAGCGACGCGCAATCCGGGGGACAGGCTTCCCTGCAGCGCGCCCAGGCCCGGCTTCGGGTAGCGGTGATCGACCGCGACCCGGGCTTTCTTCAGGTTCTTGCCAACCGTCTCGGGGCGCTCGGGTGCGAGCACCGCGCCCTGTCCAGCCCGGCCACGGTGGAGACGCTCGTGGCCATGCGCCTCAACGCGCTGGTGCTCGACCTCACGGTCGTCGGCCCCGACAGCTGGGAGTACCTCGAGCGTGTCTGCGGCCGACTTCCCGGCCTCGCCGTTGTCGTGTGCACAGGGCCTTCGTCGGTGGCGCAGCGAGTGCGCGGCCTGCGGCTCGGCGCCGACGCTTGGATGACCAAGCCGTGCCATCCCGAGGAGCTGATCTGCGTGATCGAAGCGGCCGTCCGGCGTCACCGGCGCCAGGAGCTGCCTCACGTCGACGTCGCCGCGACGATCGGCGAGATCACGATCCGGCCCGACCTGTACCAGGCCTACGTCGGGGACCAGAGCCTCGAGCTGACCGCGCGCGAATTCGAGATCCTGCAACTCCTCGCCCAGTCCGATCGCGTCCTACGCCGCGAGGAGATCTACGAACGGGTGTGGGGCTACGCGATGGCGCACGGCGACCGCTCGGTCGACGTGTTCGTTCGCAAGCTTCGCCAGAAGCTACGTGCAACATCGCCATCCTGGAGCTACATCCACACGCACTTCGGGGTTGGCTACAGGTTTGCTCCCGAGCTCGAAGGGGACGAGATCGAAGTCAGCCGAGGTGCGCTCGAGCCGGCACCCGCGCTTCCCGCGGTTCTGACGCGCTGACCTGATCCACCCGCCAGGGCCCCGAGGGCCCGCTGCGCGCGCCACATAGCTGGATATCCGCGCCACAGGGTTGGACACGAAGCGGTTCCCGATCACAACTTGTTCACATCGTCGTCACGACTCGATAACGCGTTGGCCGGATCGGGGCGCGAGCATCGCCACCATGCCGGCGATTGCGCGTTCGAGCAGCGAGGTGATCGAGGTGGGTCCTCTTGAGATCCTCCCCGAGGAGCATCTCGCGCGCGCGAACGGGCGGGCGCTGGTTCTCTCGATCCGGGAGCTGCGCCTGTTAACTGAGCTTGGCCGCCGCGCCGACCGGATCATGCCGCGCGAGGAGCTGTTTCGGCTCGTATGGGGTCGCGAGATGCGAGCGGGCGATCGCTCGGTCGACGTGTACGTGCGGAAGCTTCGCGTGAAGCTGGAGGAAGCGCTCCCGGGATGGCGATTCATCCACACGCACTTCGGTTTCGGCTATCGATTGTCGGCCGAAGCAGCACAAAACGCCAACGATCGGTTCACAAGTGAATAACACGCCAGCCGATCTTTGCGCCGAGACTAGGCGCACACCAAAGTGAAGGAGATGTGACCTTGAAACGACGACGTATGGCGATGGTCGCTACCGCGCTGGTCGCTGCGCTGGCAGTGGCGGCATGCGGGTCCAGCAAGAGCAGCAGCACCACCTCGAGCGGTGGCGCGGCGGCCACTTCAGCTACCACCTCAAGTAGCTCGAGCAGCAGTGGCTCCGGCACGATCAACGGCGCCGGTTCGACGCTGGCGGCTCCGATCTACCAGCAGTGGGGATCGACGCTCAAGGGCCAGGGACTGACCGTGAACTTCAATCCGGTCGGCTCGGGCGCCGGCCAGACCGAGCTTGAGTCGGCGACGGTTGACTTCGCCGGCAGCGACCCGTCGCTGAAGCCCTCCGACGTGGCCAAGATGAAGGGCCCGGTCCTCCAGTTCCCGGTTGCCGCGGGCGCGATCACGGTGTCCTACAACCTGTCCGGCATCAAGAGCGGGCTGAAGTTGGACGGGCCGACGGTTGCCGGCATCTTCATGGGCAAGATCAAGACCTGGAACGACCCGGCGATCAAGGCGCTCAACCCGGGCATCAGCCTGCCGAGCACCAGCATCACGGTCGTCCACCGCTCCGATTCCTCGGGCACGACCCAGGGCTTCACGACGTGGCTCTCGGACGTCGATCCGGCCTGGAAGTCCTCGGTCGGCGAGGGAAAGGACGTCCAGTGGCCGACCGGAACCGGCGGCAAGGGCAACTCGGGCGTGGCGGCCGTGGTCAAGCAGACGTCGGGCGCGGTCGGGTACGTCGAGCAGGCGTACGCGCTCGAGAACGGCTTCACGTACGGAGCGATCAAGAACTCGGCCGGCTCGTACGTTCTGCCGACGATCCCCAACACCTCGGCCGCGTTCCTCGGGATCAAAGTTCCGCCGGACCTCGGCATCTCGACGATCAACTCGCCGAACCCGGGCGCGTATCCGATCGTCTCGCAGACGTTCCTGGACGCCTATAAGGATCCGTGCAAGGACGGGGGAGCCAGCTCCGGCACCGCCGCCGCGCTGAAGAAGTTCCTCACGTATGCGTTCGGTGCGGGACAGCAGACGCTCGGCGCAGGCTCGAACCAGCTGCCGTACGCGCCGCTGCCCTCGCGCTCGCGGATAAGGACAACACCCAGCTGGCCACGATGGTCTGCAACGGTTCGCCCATCTCGTAAGGGCATCAGTGGGACGACGATCACGTAAGGACTCCTAGGTGGAGGCAAGCGCCACCACCGCCACCGGCGGCCGCTCGGTTCTCGGGCGGTCGCCGCTCGGGCGCCTGCCCGACCGGGTCCTGAAGTGGGGGCTGAGCGCGCTCGCCGCGCTCATCCTGATCCTGATCGTCTACTTCTTGATCCGACTGATCGGGCAGTCGGGGCACGTGTTCAGCACGTACGGGCTGAAGTTCGTGTTCGGCAACGACTGGGACGTCTCGCGGAACATCTACCACGGCGGTGCGCTGCTGTTCGGCACGATCGTGACGTCGATCATCGCGCTGATCATCGGCGTGCCGGTGGCGGTCGCCGGCGCGGTTTACATCAACGAGTTGTGCCCGCGCCGGGTGCGCAGCCCCCTTTCGATCCTCGTCGACTTGCTCGCCGCGGTTCCGTCGGTCGTGTACGGATTGTGGGGCGTGTTCGTACTCGCACCGAAGCTGCTCCCGGCCGAGAAGTGGTTCGCGAGCACGTTCTCGTTCATCCCGTGGATCGGCGGCGGCATCCCGCAGCTCTACAACTACTTCATCGCCGGCCTGATCCTCGCGATCATGATCATCCCGATCGTGTCCGCGATTTCGCGCGAGGTCATCGCGACCGTGCCATCCGCGGACAAGGAGGCGGCGCTGGCGCTGGGCGCGACCCGTTGGGAGATGATCCGCCTGGCGGTCCTGCCGTACTCGCGTCCCGGAATCACCGGCGGGGCCATGCTCGGGATGGGGCGCGCGATCGGCGAGACGATCGCCGTCGTGCTCGTGATCGGGAGCGCGCCGAAGATCGGAAGCCACCTGTTCGCCCAGGGCTACACGCTGGCCGCGGTGATCGCGAACGAGTTCGGCGAGGCCACGGGGATCCACACCTCGGCGCTGTTCGCGGCCGGCCTCGTGCTGTTCGTGCTCACGCTGATCGTGAACATCATCGCGCGTTGGTTCATCTCGAGAGGCTCGCACGGCACCAGAGGCACCGGCGCGACCGGCATGACGCTCTCCTCAGGCCCGGCGTCCGAATCATGAGCATCAGCGCCGCTTCGCTCCCGCAGATCTCGGCCCGGCGCCGGCGCACCGACAAGGTGATGCGCGGCTTGCTGCTGGCCGCCACGATCATCGCGCTGATCCCGCTGGTCCTGATCATCTACTACCTGATCCAGCAAGGGCCTGAGCGCGTGGACCCAGAGCGGGTTCTTCACGACCGACCCCACCGGCAGCTTCTTCGGCAGCCCGGGCGGCATACGCAGCGCGATCCTCGGCTCGCTCGAGATCGTCTTGCTCGCGACGCTGATCTCGATCCCGATCGGGATCGGCGTGGCCCTTTACCTGACCGAGTTCGGGAAGGGGGGGTGGTTCGCCAACACGGTGCGGTACTTCGTCGACGTGATGACGGGCGTTCCCTCGATCATGTTCGGCCTGTTCATCTATATCGTGCTCGTAATCGGCCGCTTCGGGGGTAGCGGGTTCGCCGCCTGGAAGGGGTCGGTGGCGATTGCGCTGCTGATGCTCCCGATCATCATCCGCTCGGCCGAGGTCGTGCTGCTGCTGGTGCCGAGCAGCCTGCGCGAGGCGGCGCTCGCGCTCGGCGCCCCACGATGGCGCGTGGTGTTCCGGGTCGTGCTGCCGACCGCGGCCCCGGGTCTCCTGACCGGCTCGTTGCTGGCCATCGCGCGCGGCATGGGCGAGACCGCCCCGCTGCTGTTCACTGTGTCGACCGCTTTCGGGTTGACGTTCAGCCTCAGCCAGCAGATGAACACGATGCCGTTCCTGATCTACAACGACATCACGTCGCCACGAGCGGCGCTCCAGACCATCGCATGGGGGGCGGCGCTCACGCTCGTGGCAATTGTGCTCATACTGAACCTCGGCGCCCGATTCATCGCTTCAAGGAGTCGCTCGTAATGAACTCGCCGGACACGACAAACAAGGAACAAACCGATATGTCCTCAGCCGGCATGCCGTCCCCTGAGCGAGGGCAGACAGCGCCGCAGGCCTCGACTACCGCGTCGACCCAGAAGAAGACGGGTCACGCGGTCAACGTGAAGGACCTGAACGCGTACTACGGTGCCGAGCACGCGATCAAAGGGGTCACGATCGATTTCGCGGCCAACGAGGTGACCGCGCTGATCGGTCCCTCGGGATCGGGAAAATCGACCGTCGTCCGCTGCATCAACCGGATGCACGAGGAGATCCCCGGGGCTCGCGCCGAAGGCGCCGTGACGCTCGACGATCTCGACATCTACGACCCGAGCGTGGATGTGACCGCCGTGCGGCGGTTGATCGGGATGGTGTTCCAGAAGCCGAATCCGTTCCCGACGATGTCGATCTTCGACAATGTCGCCGCGGGCCTGCGCCTGACCGGCACGAAGAGCAAGGATCTGAAGGACCTGGTCCACCGTTCCCTGCAAGCGGTCGGCCTGTGGGATGAGGTCAAGGATCGTTTGAACTCGCCCGGCATCGGGCTGTCCGGCGGGCAGCAGCAGCGCCTGTGCATCGCGCGCACGGTGGCGATCGAGCCCGAGGTGATCCTGATGGACGAGCCAGCCTCGGCACTCGACCCGATCTCGACGCTCAAGATCGAGGAGCTGATCGACGAGCTCAAGGAGCGCTACACGATCGTGATCGTCACCCACAACATGCAGCAGGCGGCGCGCGTTGCCAACACGACCGTGTTCATGCTCGAGGGCGAGGTAATCGAGCACGACGAGACGAACAAGATCTTCACTAATCCCAGCGACGAACGGACCGAACGGTACGTCACCGGAAAGTTCGGGTAGGGGCGGCCAATGCAGGAGACACGCCACCAGTTCCACGAGAACCTCCGCGCGCTCGAGGCCCAGGCGCTCGACGGGCTCGACCTCGTCATCCAGCAGCTGGACCGGTCGCTCGAGTCGATCTCCTATCAGGACGTCGAACTCGCCGGGATGGTCGTTGCCGACGATGACCGGATCGACGGCCGCTACCTCGAGGTCCATCAGGGGATCCTGTCGCTGCTCGCGCGTCAGGCGCCGGTGGCCGGCGACCTGCGGATCGTCGCGGCGCTACTGCACGTGATCCGCTGCGTCGAGCGGATGGGCGATCAGTGCGTGAACATCGCCAAGCTCGTCCCTCTGTCCGGCTACGAGACGCCGAAGGACAAGGACATCCTCGATGCGATCGAGCGGATGGGGCGCCTCGCCCGCTCCCAGGTCTCACAGGCCAAGCAGGCGTTCGCCGGCCGTAACGTCGAATTGGCGCAGGACCTGGTGCGGCAGGACACCGAGATCAACCGGCTCAATCGCGAGATCTTCAGGCGCGCGGTCGAGATCGGCGACAACCTCGACCTGCGCGAGTGGGCGATGTTCATGATCCTCGTGGCTCGCTGTCTGGAGCGGGTCGGCGACAACACCGTCGACATCGCCGAGCAGACCGTGTTTGTCGTCACCGGGCTGTTCCGCGAGTTCGCAGACGCGTCGACGCCTACCGAGATCGCGCAGCAGATGCCCTAACCGGCTCCGGTGCATGTCCGCACCGGGTGACCTGCGCGGACAACCGGGTCGCTTCGCCGCTGGATCGAGCGCGAGTCACCCGGGTGGGACATGCACCTACGCAGCGCTTGCGCGCGGACGGTTATGCTCGGGCCACTGTGTCGAGTCAGAGGGCCAAGCGGCGCTCGCGCAAGCGACGTAACCCGGCGGCGGCACCGGCCGCGGCACGGTCGGCTCGTCGCGACCAGCCTCCAGCGCCGACCTCGGCGCGTCGCGCAGCGGCCGAGCAGCCGCGCTCGGGACGCCGGCGCGCGAGTCCGATGGGCGCGTACGGGGAGCGGCCTCCGGGCCGGTTCGGAGGCCTGCCGGTCGCCGAGATCGCGATCCTCGCCGGCGCCGTGGCCCTGGTCGTCGGTGTGATCAACCACGGGGGTCCCGCGCTGATCGGGGGCGTGGTCATCTGCCTGTTCGGAGTGATCGAAGTCACCACGCGTGAGCACTTCTCCGGCTACCGGTCCCACACGGTGCTGCTGGCGGCGATCCCGGCGGTGGCGGTCGAGTTCCTGATCGCGCTCACGGTGGGGCCGCCCGCGGTCAGAGCGCTACTGCTCGTTCCGGTCGCGGCGGTGTTCGCATTGTGCGCGTGGTTCCTGCGCAAGCGCTTCCTGGTCGCGCGTCAGGCGCGGCTCGCGCGGCCGGCGAGGCTCTAGCGCGCCGCCCCCGGGGCGTGGATGATCCGCCGGCCCGCGCAGTGGCGCGCCGCGCCCTGCCCCGAGGCGCGGACCGCCCGCCCGCCCACGCATGCGGCGTGCCGCCCGCCCCCGAACCATTAGCGAATCGCTAGCACAGCGCTAACAGTTGCGTGAGCAACTTCCCACGGTACGCCGTGTTCACGACGCTGAACGATCGAGCTCAGCGACTCGCGCCGCTGCGGCCCCGGCCGGGAACGCGGAGCGTCGTAGGGCGGAGCCTCTGACCGATCGACTGCCAAAAGACACTGATGAGAACAGGATGTTGCCTGACACCGCAATTGGTGCCGGCTGCTCGGTGGGCGGCCGCTCGGTCGTGATGCGGGGCGAGCAGCTTCCGCCGGGGACGAGCTGGCACGGCGCGCCGGACGTGGCGGCGTGAGGCCCGCGGTCCGGTTGCTCGACGCGCGCGCCGGTGGCGTCGACGAGTCAGGGCTCCGCGCCTGGGCGCGCGGGCTGACCGAAACGTCGGGCGCCGAGTTCGCGACGCGGTCCTACCGCTACCCATTCGCCGCGATCGCCTGGCACAACGGCCCCGTCGGGATCGACATCGAGCGGATCGAGCCTTGTGACGCCGCCTTCCTGGATTCGATCTGCACTCCGATCGAGCGCTCGGAGTGGCCGTCCGCCGGCGATCCCGACACCGCGGGGATCTCGCTGTGGTGCAGCAAGGAGGCGCTGGCCAAGGCGCTCGGCGACGCCGTCGATTACGACCCGCGACGGCTCGAGTCGCCGGTGGGCTGGCCGGCGGGGCGGTCGGGAGCCTGGCACGCGGAGCGTTTGCCGGCGCCGCCCGGGCACGTCGCCTGGCTCTGCTGGCGCTGACCCCGGCCGCGAGCTAGGCGGGCCTTAGCGGAGCGGCAGTGGATGGCTCTCGACCGGGTAGCCGTCGTCGGCGTGGTCGAGCTGATCCTCGGGGACGGTCGGCAGCCGCAGGGTGAACTCGGCGCCTCCGTCCGGGGCGTTGACCGCCTCGACCGATCCGCCGTGCTGGACCGCGGCCTGCCGCACGATCGCGAGCCCGAGGCCGCTGCCCTGGCGCCCCCGGGAGTTCGCGCCCCGGAAGAAACGGTCGAATACGTATGGCAGGTCGGCGGGGTCGATGCCGGTGCCGTGGTCGCGCACCTGCACGCCGCGCTGATCCACGATCACCTCGACGAGCCCGCCCGCTGCGGAATGGTGGGCCGCGTTGTCGAGCAGGTTGTTGACCGCGCGGGCCAGACGCTCGGGGACGCCGTCGACGACGACGGGCTCGAGCGAGCTCTCGAACCGCACGTCGGGGAAGTCGCGGCGCGCGCGTGTGAGCGACTCGGCGACGAGGCGATCGAGCCGGATGTCCTCGGCCGAGGTGATCGGAAGGTCGCCGCGGGCAAGCTCGATCACGTCTCCGATCAGCGCGCTCAGCTCCTCGCTCTGCTCGAGGACGTCCGCCAGGAGCCGGTGCCGGTCAGCGTCGGAAAGTGCGTCGCCGGCCATCAGCACCTCGATGTTCGTGCGCAGGCTCGTGATCGGAGTGCGGAGCTCGTGGGAGGCGTCGGCCACTAGCTGGCGCTGGGCCTGTACCGACTCGTCGAGGGCGGACCGGGAGCCCTGCAATCGCTCGATCATCGCGTTGAAGCGCGCGGACAGCTGCCCGACCTCGTCGTCGGCGTGGTACTGGATGCGACTGGTCAGGTCTTCGGTGTCGGTGATGTGCTGAGCGGTCTGGGCCACCTCGGCGAGCGGCGCCAGCACGCGACTCGCCGCGAGGCGCCCGAGGCAGGCGGCCAGCGCGATGCCGCCCGCGCACAACAGGAACAGGACCACACGCAGCTCGGACAGCACGTTGTCCACCGGCGTGAGCGGCCGGGCGAGCTGCAGGGCCGCCGGCACCGATCCGAACTCGTTGGTGACGCTGACCGGCACGGTCAGCTCTCTGACCACGGTGCCTCCGAGGTTCACGTCCTGGAGATAGCCGCCGGATTCGTTGGTCGCGACGGCCTGCACGTGGCTGTCGAACGGAAGCGTGACGTTGCCGTCGCCGCACAGCACCTGCGCCTGGCCGTTGACGACCTGCCAGATCGGGGCGCCGCCTCCGGCGCTCGGCGTCGGCGGCCCGCCGGCGTTGCAGCGCAGCTGTTGCACGAGCGCCGCCTGGGAGTGCAGCTCGTTGTCGACCTGGTCGAGCAGCTGGGAGCGGACGACCACGTAGACCACGATCGCCGCCAGCAGAATCGCCAGCGCGACGGCCGAGGCGCAAGCTATGGCAAGTCTGCGGCGGAGTGGCACACCGGACTCCCGTTAGTCCCGTAGCACGTAGCCGACGCCTCTCACCGTGTGGAGCAGGCGCGACTCCTCGCCGGCCTCGGTCTTGCGGCGCAGATACCCCATGTACACGCCGAGCGCGTTGGAGGTCGGCCCGAAGTCGTACCCCCACACGTTCTCGAAGATCGTCGAGCGGGTCAGCACCTGCCGTGGATGGCGCATGAACAACTCGAGGAGCAGAAACTCCGTCTTTGACAGCTCGATCGTCCGGTCCGCGCGGCGGACCTCGTGGGCGACCGGGTCGAGCACGAGGTCGGCGTATCTGAGGATCTCGCCGTCGGTCCCTTCGCCCGAGCGCCGCAGCAGCGCGCGCAGCCGTGCCTGGAGCTCTCTGAGGGCGAACGGCTTGACGAGGTAGTCGTCGGCGCCGACGTCGAGTCCCTCGACCCGATCGTCGATCGCATCGCGCGCGGTCAGCAGCAGGATCGGGGTCCGATCGCCCGCCTGGCGCATCCGCCGGCAGACCTCGAGTCCGTCGAGCTTGGGCATCCCGATGTCGAGGATCACCGCGTCGGGCGGCGATTTCGCGAGCGCGTCGAGCGCCTCCTCGCCGTCGCCGGCGAGCTCGACGTCGTAGCGGTCTAGCCTCAGCGCACGCTCAAGCGCCCGCCTTACGGCAGGCTCGTCGTCCACCACAAGTACGCGCGCCATGCCCACAATTGTGGCGCGTCCAGGTAAAAGAATGTGAAGACTCGGGGGCGCGGGCGCCCCCGAGCCTCAACACCTCACGCCAGGGTGGGGGCCAGCCGCTCTGCGTCGCGGGTACGCACGGCGGTCACGAGGAGCGCCGCGGTGAGCGCCACCGCGGCCCAGAACCCGATGCCGAAGTAGCCGAAGTGAATGTGGAACAGGAACTTCAGCGCGACGAAACCGGCGGCGACGGCCGCCAGCACGAGCCGCGTGGTGGCGCGGCTTTCGTTGATCGCGGGCATCGCGACGTTGCCGAGGCGCTCGAGCGCGAGATCGGCGATCAGAGCCAGCAACGCCAGCTCAGGCCCATCACTGCCCGCTTGTTTGGTTGGTTGAGCTAGAAGATGCCGCGTTTGCCGTCGGTCTTTCTGACGATTCGCGAAACTCACTGCGGGTGCCACGGACCAAGGACAAGGATCAGCTCGCGAGCTATCGCGCCAAGCGTGACTTCGGCACCACGTCCGAGCCCGCTGGCGACCGGACCGGCAGCGCCGACGGGCGCCGGTTCGTCGTCCAGCAGCACGACGCCACTCGCCTGCACTGGGACCTGCGTCTGGAGCACGACGGCGTGCTCGCCTCGTGGGCCATCCCGAACGGAATCCCCGCCGATCCCGCGGACAACCGCCTCGCGGTGCGCACCGAGGACCACCCGCTCGAGTACCTCGAGTTCCACGGCGAGATCCCAGCGGGCCAGTACGGCGCGGGCACGATGACGATCTGGGACGAGGGCACGTTCGACGTGCACAAGTGGGAGGACCGCAAAGTCGAGGTCACCTTCCACGGTGAGCGGCTCATCGGGCGCTACGGGCTGTTCCCGATCAGCAAGCCCGGCGAGTCAAAGAACGACTGGATGATCCACCGGATGGATCCGCCCTCGGATCCGGACCGCCGGCCGATGCCCGAGCGGCTGATCCCGATGGCGGCCCGCGCGGCGGACACGCTCCCGCGCGACCCGCGCAAGTGGTCGTTCGAGGTCAAGTGGGACGGGGTCCGCGCGATCGCCTACGTCCAGCCCGGGCGCCTGCGCCTCGAGAGCCGCAACCTCAACGAGATCACCGCCGCCTACCCAGAGGTCCGCGGGCTGGTGGCGGCGCTCGGCATGCACGAGGCGGTGCTCGACGGCGAGATCGTCGCGTTCGATTATTCGGACCCCGCCCACCCCCGGCCCAGCTTCGAACGGCTCCAGCGCCGGATGCACGTGACCGCGCCGAACGCGGTTCGGCGGCTGATGGCGAGCACGCCGGTCGTGTACGCGATGTTCGACCTCCTGTACCTCGACGGCCACTCGCTGATCGACCTCCCGTATACCGAGCGCCGCGCGCGGCTGGAGTCGCTCGAGCTGTCCGGGCCCGCGTGGCGCGTCCCCGCCGCGCACCCCGGCGACGGCGCGCGGCTGCTCGAGGCGACGCGAAGCCAGGGGCTCGAGGGAGTCGTCGCCAAGCGGCTCGACACCCGGTATGAGCCCGGCCGGCGCAGCGGCGCGTGGCTGAAGATCAAGAACACGCTCCGCCAGGAGATGGTGATCGGCGGGTGGATCCCCGGCGAGGGCCGCCGTACGGCGCGGATCGGGGCGCTGCTGATGGGTGTCCATGAGAACGGTGCGTTTCGGTACGTCGGCCGCGTCGGGACCGGCTTCACGGAGAAGACGCTCGATGACCTCCGCCGGCGCCTCGAGCCGCTCAAGCGCGAGACGAGCCCGTTCGACGTGGCGCCGAAGCTCCCGCGCGAGGCGGTGTTCGTCGAGCCGCGCCTGGTCGCCGAGGTCGAGTTCCGCGAGTGGACGCAGGAGCGGGTGATGCGCGCGCCGTCGTACAAGGGGCTTCGCGACGACAAGCCCGCGAGCGAGGTCGTCGTCGAGCGCGCCGGTGGCCGTGGGCCGCGGGCGGATGCCGACCCGGCCTCCCCGGAGGCGCTGTTCGACGAGGTCGAGCGACTGCCCGAGGGCGCGCTGTCCGTGAGCACCGAGGGCCGCCAGCTCAGGATCACGAATTGGGACAAGGTCCTGTACCCCGAGACCGGCTTCACCAAGGGCGATCTGATCGCCTACTACGCGCGGGCGGCGCCATTCGTACTCCCGCACCTGCACGATCGTCCGCTGACGCTCAAGCGCTATCCGAACGGCGTCGACGCGGCCTACTTCTACGAGAAGCAGTCGCCCTCGCACCGTCCCGACTGGATCCAGACCGTCCGCATCAACGACGTCAACTACACGCTCGCGCAGGACCGGCCGACGCTGATCTGGCTTGCGAACCTGGCCGACATTGAGCTGCACACCTCGCTGGCGCTGGCGGCGAGTCCCGAGCGCCCGACGATGATGGTGTTCGACCTCGACCCCGGAGCGCCGGCGCGGATCGTCGAATGCTGCGAGGTCGGGCTCGTGCTGCGCGGCCTGTTCGATCAGCTCGGGCTCGTCAGCGTCGCGAAGACGTCGGGGTCGAAGGGGCTGCAGGTGTACGTGCCGCTGAACACGCGGACCGACTACCGCGCGACCAAGCCGTTCGCGCGGCGTGTGGCCGAGGTGCTCGAGCAGCGTATGCCCGAGCTGGTCGTCTCGCGGATGACCAAGCGCCTGCGGCCTGGGAAGGTGCTTGTCGACTGGAGCCAGAACGACGAGCACAAGACGACCGCCACCGTGTACTCGCTTCGCGCGCGCGAGCGGCCGACGGCGTCGACGCCCGTGACCTGGGAGGAGGTGCAGGCATGCCACGAGCACGGCGACGAACAGCTGCTCACGTTCGAGGCCCACGAGTTGCTCGCCCGCGCCGAGGAGCAGGGAGACCTGTTCGCGGCGGCGCTCAGCGTCAAGCAGTCGCTGCCCACGCTGGGTTAACAAACGTGTGTCCAGGCTCCGCCGAGTATCGCGGGGCGGTCCGGTAGGCTGGCGCGAATGGCGCCGATCGATCAGATCACGTTGCGCAACCGGCTGCTGGTCGCCACCGCGATGTGGAAGGAGACGATCGCCGAGCCGCTGCCGAGGATGCCTCCCGGCGATCCCGGCGACCAGATCCAGAACTTCGAGATCACGCTCGTCGATCGTCTGTGGCAGAGCGCCACTGCCGAGTCGGCGCGCGAGATCGCCGACCGCACGTGGGACCTCGTTCACGACCGTCCCGACAACGATCCGGTCAAGCGCCGCGTCGTCGAGTGCCACGAGGCGCTCGCGCGCCTGACCCGCCTGGGTGACTAGGGTCCGTCAGCGCCTAGGGTCCGTCAGCGCCTAGGGTCCGTCAGCGCCTAGGGTCCGTCAGCGGAGCGGGCGCTCGGGGGCCCCGTCGGCGTGCAGCGCGTCGAGCGTGACGTGCGGGTCGGCCTCGGCGAGCCGGTTGCGGGGGAGACCCGCGGCCATGTAGGCGTCGGCCTCGTCGAGCGTCTCGTGCTCGAGCAGGCCGGCGACGAGCGAATCGAGGTTCGAGCGATGCTCGCGCAGCAGCGTGCTGACCTCCGAGTGGGCCGACTCGACAATCCGCCTGACCTCCTCGTCGACCAGCCGCTGCGTTGACTCCGACGTCTCGGCGACGCCGGGCAGGAACGGCCCCATCCCGTCCGCCGGGAGCACTGCGATCGGGCCGATGGCGCGGCTCATTCCCCAGCGCCCGACCATGTGGCGCGCGATCCGGGTCAGATGCTGGATGTCGGACTCGGCGCCGGTGGTGATGTCGCTGAATACGAGCTCCTCGGCGACGCGTCCGCCGAGCGCGACCTTGATCTGGGCGAGCAGGTGCTGCTGCTCGAAGTTGAAACGGTCGGCGTCGGGCGCCGAGAACGTGACGCCGAGCGCCTGCCCGCGCGGGATGATCGAGACCTTGCGCACCGGGTCGGCGCCGGGGGTGAGCATCCCGGCGATCGCGTGACCGGCCTCGTGGTAGGCGGTGCGCCGCCGGTCTTCCTCGGAGATCATCACCTTGCGCTCCGCGCCGAGCACGATCCGCTCGAGCGCGTCGGTGAGGTCCTCGCGGTTGACGTTCTCGTGGTTGCGCCGGGCGGCCAGCAGCGCCGCCTCGTTGACGAGGTTCTCGAGGTCGGCCCCGACCATGCCGGGGGTGGTGGAGGCCAGGGCGCCGAGGTTGACGTCGGCGGCGAGCGGAACCCCGCGGGTGTGCACTCGGAGGATGGCCTCGCGGCCGGTGCGGTCCGGAGAGGAGACCACGACCCTGCGGTCGAACCGCCCCGGGCGCAGGAGGGCCGGGTCGAGGATCTCCGGGCGGTTGGTCGCGCCGAGCACGATCACGCCGAGGCGCGGGTCGAACCCGTCCATCTCTGTGAGGATCTGGTTGAGCGTCTGCTCGCGCTCGTCGTGGCCCCCTGAGATGTTCGGGCCGCCCGAAGAGCGCGACCGGCCAATCGCGTCGAGCTCGTCGATGAAGATGATCGCGGGCGCGGCCGCCTTGGCCTGGGCGAACAGGTCCCGCACACGCGAGGCGCCGACGCCGACGATCATCTCGACGAACTCCGAGGCCGACATCTGGAAGAACGGGACGCCCGCCTCGCCGGCGACCGCGCGGGCGAGGAGCGTCTTCCCCGTGCCCGGCGCTCCGCTCAGGAGCACGCCGCGCGGGATCCGGCCGCCGAGCTTCAGGTACTTGTCGGGGTTCTTGAGGAAGTCGACGATCTCGGTGAGCTCGGCCTTGGCCTCGTCGATCCCGGCGACGTCGTTGAACGTGACGCGCTGGTCGGCGGCCTCGACGCGGCGCGCGCGCGAGCGGCCGAACGACATCAGCCCGCCGGCGCCACCGCCGCCGCCCGCCGCGGCTCGGCGGAACACCCACACGATGAGCAACAGGAACAGCAGCGTCGGGCCGAAGCCGAAGATGAGGCTGGTCAGGAACGACGGCCCCGTGTCGTCCGGCTCGGCGTTGATGACCACGCCCTTCGCCCTCAGCTCCGCGAACAGCTCGTTGCCGGGCGCGAAAGCGGGGATCTGGGTCGAGAAGTAGACGTAGCTGTCCCCACCCGCGGGATATTTCACGGGGTTCTTGAACGTCCCGTCGATCGCCGCGTCGGTCGAGGAGATCGAGGCCACGTTGTTGTTCTCAAGCTGGGCCAGGAACGTCGGGCTGTAGGGCACGTGAACCCGGGGGCTCGGGCTGAGCGCCTCCGAGGAGACCCAGAAGTTGAGCGCGATCAGCGCGATCACGAGCAACACCGCGAGCCAGCGGATGTTCGGCCCTGACGGTGGCTTCACCGGCTTGCCGCGACCGTCCGGCGCCGGAGTCACCCGCCAGCCGGGCTGCTGCGGCGGCGTGCCGCCCGGCCGAAGTCGGGGGCTGCTCTCACGACGCCGTTGTTGCTCGGCCATCAGATGATTGTGGCAAGGTGCCTCAAGGAGGCAAGAAACCCTTCAGGACTTATTCGATCCGGCTCCGGAACGAGTCCGCGCCCTCGACGCTCGCGCCGGCGGCCCAGGCGCGGTCGGCGAGCCACCGGTCCGAGGTCACGACCCGGACCGCGGCCGGGTCGGGGTCCGCGCGCAGACGTCGCACGATCTCGTCGTCGGCGGAGTTCGGGCGCGGCCGCGGTGCGTGCGCGACCTCGATCACAGTCGAGCGGATCGGCGGCCGCGGCGGGCGCTCGAACACGACCGTCACGTCGTCACCGTTGGCGGCCGCCCAGCGCTCGAGCATGTCGACGAGCCTCAGCATCGCCGCGTCGCGGTCCTTCCACCAGGCGTCCGGGCGGGTCCCGATCACGTTCATGCCGTCGACAAGCCAGCGCATTGTGTATTCGAGGCTAGTCGTCGTTTTTCGGACGTTGGCGATCGCGCTTGCGGGCCGCCTGCCGGCGCTTGGTGTCGAGCCGGCGGTGGACGGAGGCCGTCGTCGGCCGGGTCGCCTGCCGGTGGCGCGGCGTGGCGAGCGCCTGGGTCAGCCGGCGGCGTAGCCGCTCGAGCGCGAGCTCGCGGTTGCGGGCCTGGCCACGCGCGTCCTGGGCAACGGCGGTGACGCGCGCGCCCGCGCGCGAGATCACGCGGCGCTTCTGCTCGTCGGTCAGCGCCGAGGACGCCTCGACGTCGAAGATCGCCTCGACGCGGGAGGCGGTGACGTTCGCGTGCTGGCCGCCGGGGCCGGAAGAGCGCGAGGTTCTGATGGTGATCTCGCGCAGAGGCACCTTCACATCGCGGCCGATTGACATCGGATCGTCCATCGGTCGAAAGTGTGCCCCCCGGCAACATTTGCGGTAGCCCGCCGTGATACCGTGCCGCCCGTAAGGCCGCCCTAATGAAATGGCGGCGCCAAGCAGGTGCAGGCTCCGGGGTGTGTGCGGCGCATCCTCCGCGGTAGCAGCACTTCAAGCGGAGGAGCACTCCACATGCCAACTGGCACAGTCAAGTGGTTCAGCGACGAGAAGGGATTCGGCTTCATCACCCCCGATGACGGCGGTCGCGATCTCTTCGTCCACCACTCGAGCATCACCGCCGACGGGTACCGCTCGCTCTCCGAGGGCAGCAAGGTCTCCTACGAGGAAGAGGCCGCCCCGAAGGGCCCCAAGGCAGTGAACGTCAACAAGATCTGATCTGGGCCTCGCTCCGCTCGGCATCCATGGGGCCGGTTCCGCGCGGCATCCGTGCCGCGCGGGTGATCGCGATCCCGCCGTCGGGCATGGACGCCCGACGGAACGGCCCCACGGATGCCGCGAAGCGGCCCTCAAGTAACCCATTCGGGGGGCTTGGCCGCCCGAGGGCGAAACTTCGTCCACGCCCGCGCGTACTATGAGTAAGGCTGGTTTACGTGGGCGCACCCATACATGACTAAGACGGTCGAGGAACGCGAGCAGGTAGTAGTCCGCTTCGCGGGAGACTCGGGCGACGGGATGCAGTTGGCGGGCAGCCGGTTCACCGACGCCACCGCGCTGGTCGGCAACGATCTCGCGACGCTGCCAAACTTCCCGGCCGAGATTCGCGCGCCCGCGGGGACACTCGCCGGCGTGTCCGCGTTCCAGATCCACTTCGCGTCTCGGGACATCCTGACGCCGGGCGACAAGCCGAATGTGCTGGTCGCGATGAACCCGGCGGCGCTCAAGGCGAACCTGGCTGAGATCGACCGCGCCGCGACCGTGATCGTCAACGAGGACGCGTTCAGTAAGCGCAACCTCGAGAAGGCCGGGTACGCGTCGAACCCGTTGGAAGATGGGTCGTTGAGCGCGTATCGCGTGCACCGGATCCCGATGACGTCGCTGACGGTGGCGGCGGTCGAGGGGATCGAGGGGTCGTCGACGCGCGACGCCGGCCGGGCCAAGAACCTGTTCGCGCTCGGCGTGCTCTCGTGGCTATACGGGCGCCCGACCGACGTGACCAAGCGGTGGATCGAGCAGAAGTTCGCGCGCAATCCGGGGGCGCTGCGGGCGAACCTGGCCGCGTTCAACGCCGGCTGGTCGTTCGGCGAGACGACCGAGCTGCTCGACGTCCAGTACAAGGTCAAGGCCGCGACCGACGTCCCGCCGGGCACGTACCGGAACGTCAACGGCACCACCGCCTTGTCGCTGGGCCTGATCGCGGCGAGCGCCCGCAGCGGGCTGCCGCTGCTGCTCGCGAGCTATCCGATCACGCCCGCCTCCGAGCTCTTGCACGAGCTTTCGCGGCACGCGAACCTCGGCGTCAAGACGATCCAGGCCGAGGACGAGATCGCGGCCGCGGGCATGGCCCTCGGCGCGGCGTTCGGCGGGCGTCTCGGCGTGACCGCGACGAGCGGGCCGGGGATGGATCTCAAGGGCGAGACGATCGCGCTGGCGGCGGCGCTCGAGTTGCCGATGATCGTGATCGACGTGCAGCGAGCCGGCCCCTCGACCGGGATGCCGACCAAGACCGAGCAATCGGACCTGCTGATGGCGGTCTACGGGCGCCATGGCGAGTCGCCGATCCCGGTGATCGCGCCGAGTACGGCGGGCGGGTGCTTTGAAGCGGCGTTCGAGGCCGCCCAGATCGCGGTCCGCTACCGGACTCCGGTGATCTTGCTGTCGGACACGTTCCTGGCCTCCTCGTCGGAGCCGTGGCTGGTACCGGTCGTCGAGGACCTCCCGACGATCGATCCGGCGTTCGCGGTGGCGCGGGACGGCGAGGAGTTCATGCCCTACTCCCGCGACGAGCGCCTCGCCCGTCCGTGGGCGATCCCGGGGACACCGGGCCTGGCCCACCGGATCGGCGGCCTCGAGAAGGCTGAGGAGACCGGCAACATCTCTTATGACGGCGCCAATCACGAGCGGATGACCCAGCTCCGAGCCGCGAAGGTCGAAGGGATCGCTTCTGAGATCCCGCCGTTGACGGTTGATTCCGAGCCGGGCGCGACGCTTCTCGTGCTCGGGTGGGGGTCGAGCGAAGGCGCGATCCGTGCCGGCGTCAGGCGCGCCCGGGAGTCCGGTCAGGCGGTCGCGTCCGCGCACCTGCGCCACCTGAACCCGTTCCCGGAGAACACCGGCGACGTCCTGGGCTCGTTCGATCGCGTGCTCGTGCCGGAGATGAACACCGGCCAGTTGGCCCAGCTGCTCCGCGCCAAGTACCTCATCGACGTCGAGTCGTATTGCAAGGTGCAGGGACAGCCGCTGTTCGCGTCCGAGATCGAAGAGCAGATCGCGGAGCGGCGATGAGCGCGGTCGTTACCAACGGGAATGGCGGTGCCCCCGAGGCTCTCACCAAGGCCGACTTCCAGTCCGATCAGGAGACGCGCTGGTGCCCCGGGTGCGGCGACTACGCGGTCCTGTCCGCGGTGCAGCAATTCATGCCCGAGCTCGGGATCCCGCCCGAGAAGATCGTGTTCGTCACCGGGATCGGCTGCGCGGGGCGGTTCGCGTACTACATGAATACGTACGGGATGCACGGCATCCACGGCCGCGCGCCCGCGCTCGCCACCGGCCTGGCCTCGTCGCGCGAGGATCTCTCGATCTGGATCGTCACCGGCGACGGTGACTCGCTGTCGATCGGCGGCAACCACCTGATCCACGCGCTCCGCCGCAACGTCCCGATCAAGATTCTGCTGTTCAACAACCAGATCTACGGCCTCACCAAGGGGCAGGCGTCCCCGACTTCCGAGCTCGGCAAGGTCACGAAGTCGACCCCGTTCGGCGTCGCCGACCACCCGTTCAACCCGGTGTCGCTCGCGCTCGGCGCCGAGGCAACGTTCGTGGCGCGGACGATCGACCGCGATCGCCATCACCTGACCGACGTGCTGCGCGCCGCCGCGACCCACGAGGGCGCGGCGCTCGTCGAGATCTACCAGAACTGCCCGGTGTTCAACGACGGCGCGTTCAGCGCGCTGACCGAGAAGGACACCAAGGACGCCAACCAGATCCGCCTCGAGGCGGGCCGGCCGATCCGCTTCGGCGTCGAGAACGAGCGCGGCGTCGGCCGCGGAGCCGACGGAGGCCTCGCGATCGTGGACGTGGCGGAGGTCGGCGAAGACGCGCTGATCGTCCACGATCCGTCGCGGCCGGACCCTGGCCTGGCGTTCTCGCTCGCGCGGCTCGCCGACAACCCGACCGTGCCCACGCCGATCGGGATCTTCCGCCAAGTCGAGCGCCCGGTGTTCGGACGCAGCAGCCTGGTTCGCTCGATCCCAGCCACCGACGTCGAGTTGTCGGATCTGCTGCTCGGCGCGGACAGCTGGACCGTCCACTGAGCTCCTGAACGCCGTCGCTACGCTGAGGTCAGATGCGTGACCTCGACGTCGAGTTGCTGTGGTGGGAGGGCTGCCCATCCACCGAGCGCGCGCTCGGCGCGGTGCGCGAGGCGCTGACTGACGTCGGCCTCGATGACGTGTCGGTGCAAATGCGCGAGATCCGCACCGACGACGACGCGCTCGAGTCCGGATTCGTCGGGTCGCCGACGATCCTGATCGACGGCGCCGATCTGGTCCCGGCCGCCGACGACGAGCCGGCCGGCCTCAGCTGCCGGGTGTACCGGCGCCGAGACGGCCGCATCAGCCCGATTCCCGATCCTGACGACCTGCGCGAGGCGCTGCGACGTGCGGCCGAGCGCGCGGAGGTGAACTGATGACTCTCACGATTGGCGAAGTGGCGCCGGATTTCGCCCTGCTCGACACGGAGGGCAGGCGGTGGTCGGTCGCGTCGTACGACAGTGCGCCGGCAACGGTGGTCGTGTTCACGTGCAACCACTGCCCGTATGCGCTCGCCTGGCAGGACCGGATCGCTCAGGTGGCCGACGACTACGCGGCGCGCGGCGTGCGCGTGCTGGCGGTGAACTCCAACGACGCGGACCGCTACCCGCGCGATTCGCCGGACGCGATGAAGCAGCGGGTCTCGCGCGAGCAGTGGACGATCCCCTATCTGCACGACTCCACCCAGGAGGTGGCGCGTGAGTACGGCGCCAAGGTGACGCCGGACGTGTTCGTGCTCGACGCCGAGGGCCGGCTGCGCTATCGCGGCGCGCCCGATGCGGACTACGACAACCCGGGGGAGCGGGCCGAGTGGCTGCGCGAGGCCCTCGATGCGGTGCTGTCTGGGTCGAGCGTGGCGCGGCCTGAGACCAAGCCCGTCGGTTGCTCGATCAAGTGGAAGTAACAGCGGTGGACGACTACACCCCGCAACAGGTGGCCGACCTAATAGAGCGCGGCGAGATCCAGCTGATCGACGTGCGCCAGCCCGAGGAGCACGACGCGGGCCGGATCGCCGGCGACCGGCTAGTCGTCCTCTCGGACCTCGCGGGCGCGGTCGACACGGTCGACCGAGAGCGGCCCGTGGTGTTCTACTGCCGCAGCGGCGCCCGGTCGGCGATGGCGACCGAGGCGTTCCGGGGCGCTGGGTTCGACGCCCACAACATGCTGGGCGGGCTGCTCGACTGGCACGCGGCCGGGTTGCCGCTCGAGCCGGCCGACGGATACGTGACGTAGCCGGTTCGTCGGAAACGGGCGCACGACCTCAATCCGAGCGCAGGACCTCGGCCGGGGATCGGCGGGCGCCGAGTCTGGCCGGGATCGCGGTGAGCACGGCGACGGCGATCAGCGTGCCCGGGATGACGGCGGCGAGCCACAGTGCGGGCGGACTGGCCCGGTTGAGATTGCCGCCCGCGAGGCTGTAGAGCGCGAGACCGATCGGGATCCCGAGGACCGCCGCGAGCAGCGCGGGGCCGAGCTGGGCGGTGGCCAGGCTGGCCGTGATCTGGCGGGGGGTAGCGCCGAGCGCCTTGGCCAGCGCGGTCGGCCGCTGTGCGTCGATCACGGTCGCCCAGGTGGTGAAGATCGCGTTGATCGCGGCGAGGGCGACGAGGATCGCGCTCAGCAGGAACACGAGGTGGGTGACACGATCGGCCACAGTGGCGCCGCCGGCCGTGGCTACCTGCTGCTGGTTGCTCAGCTGGACCTTGTGCTCGAGCGTCAGCGCGGCGACGACCATCGCGACCGCAATCGTCATGCTGGCGGCGGTCAGCAGGGAGCGGCGGATCCGGCGGGCGACGAGCCGTACGGCGAGCAGCAGCGGCACCGGAAGCCGCGCCGACAGCGCGATCAGCCACGGCCGGCGCCGCGGCGGGTGAGCGGGATCGTTGAGCGCGCGGATGGTGCTCGTCCGCGCGCCGCGGATCGCCGGGACGATCGTCGCGCACGCGGCCACAACGATCGCCACGATCAGGACCTGTGCCGCCGAGGTGAGCGTCAGCGGTGGCGTCGGGGGGCTGCCGAGCAGGCCGTTGCCGAGGTTCGTGAGCACCGGCGCGATCAGTTGGCCGACGGTCACGCCGACCGCCGCCGCGGCCAGCGCGAGCAGGAGGTTTTCGGCCAGCAGCACGACCGCGACCATCTTCGGGGTGGCGCCCACGGCCTTGAGCAGCCCGACTCGTCGCGTCTGCTCGGCCATGCGGCTCCCGACCACGACGGCGATGCTCGCGATCGCGAGCAGCGCCAGCAGTGTGCTGACGATCAGCAGGACCTTCTGATCGACCGAGACGACCTTGAAGTCCTGCTGCTCGATGTCCTGCCATGACTGCAGGAACGACTTGGCATCGTTGCCGGTCGCGTTGTAGAACGCGTTGGCGGCGTTGCCGTTCTCGAACGCCTGGGCGGACGACGGATCGGTCAGCCTCAGGTCGAGGATGTACCCGATCGGCTGCTGCGAGGTGGCGAGCGACTCCGCGTCCGACCGCGTGAGCCAGATCAGGCCGGGGGCCGTGATCGGATAGAAGCATTGAGCGGTGCTGACCGCGATCCCGGCGACGCGGAAGGGCCGCCCGCCGAGATTGATCGTGTCGCCGACCCCGAGATCGAGCGCATCGGCGAATCCGCGCTCGATGACGGCCTGACCGGGCGCGACCCACCGCCCGGCGGTGAGCGCCGGCTGGTCGATCGCCGCCGGGGCGACGTCTCGCCCTTCGACCTCGGCCTGCGCGTCGACGCCGCGCGAGCTCAGCCCGGTGAACGCGATCGGATACGGGCCGGACGTGCCGGCGACGCCACGAGCGTCGACGAGCGGTGCGAACCCCCGCGTCACAGCGGAGCGCGCGTCGGTCGGAGGGTTTAGCTCCGCGACGATGTCCGGACCCCGGGTCGCGGCACGGGTGCGGGCGAATGGGCTGTCCGTGACCTTGTGCAGCGCCAGCCCGATCGTGAGCGTGGTCGTCGTGGTCACGATCATCGCGAGCAGGAGCGCGGACTGGACGCGGCGGCGTTGGATGTCGCGGATGGCGAGGCGCCAGGTGAGCAGGACCCGGCCCACCGGGTTCAGCCCTCGAGTCCGGCGATCTCGGTGACGCTGCGTGCCGTGCCCCCGGTCAGCTTCGTCTCGTCGACGAAGGCGCCGTCGCGCATCGTGATCAGCCGGTCCGCCGTCGCCGCTATCCGCTCGTCGTGCGTGACCACGACCAGCGTCTGCCCGCCGGCATGGAGCTGCTCGAAAAGGCGGAGCACGTCGGTGGTGGCCGCGCTGTCGAGATTCCCGGTGGGCTCGTCGGCGAGCACGACCGCCGGACCGTTGGCCAGCGCCCGCGCGATTGCCACGCGCTGGCGCTGCCCGCCCGACAGCGCCGAGGGGAGGTGCTCCAGGCGATCATCGAGCCCGACCTGCTCGAGTAGTCCGGTCGCCCGCTCACGCGCTCTGCGGGCAGAGGCGCCGGCGAGCAGCGCGGGCAGCTCGACGTTCTCGAGCGCGGTCAGCTCGTCGACCAGGTGAAAGGCCTGGAACACGAACCCGAGCGCGCGCCGGCGCAGACGCGCGAGGCCTGCCTCCGGCATCTGCTCGAGTTGGCGGCCGGCCAGTTGCAGGGCGCCCGCGGTCGGCCGCTCGAGGCCACCCAGCAGGTAGAGCAGCGTGGACTTCCCGCACCCGCTCGGGCCCACGATCGCCACCGCCTCGCCCGGGGCGACGTCGAGGCTCACGTCGCGGACGGCGTGGACGAGCCCCGCGCCGCTGCCGTAATCCTTGCGCAGGCCCCTCGCCGACAGGACCGACTCGTTGGCTCGCATCACAGTGGCTTGCATCACCGCTCCTTCGCCGCGTTCCAGAACCGCGCGCAGGCTTCGAGCCAGCGCAGATCCGCCTGCAGCCTCAGCACGACGCCCTCGAGCAGAAGCGCGGCGACCGACCCGTCCGGTTCGGCCAGAGCCGCTCGCTGGGCCTGCCCGAGCCCGCGCAACAGCTCCCGGCGCTGCTGGTCGACGATCCCGACCGGGTCAGCCAGCCCGGCTGCCGCGGCCGCCACCAGCTTGAGGTGGAATTCGGCCGGCGCCGGCTTGGGCCAGCTCGTGTCCTCGAGCCATTCGGTGACCTGGTCGCGTCCAGCCGGCGTGAGCTCGTACACCCTGCGGTCGGGTTTGTCCGCCTGTCCGACGCGCTCCGAGGTCACGAGACCAGCCTTCTCGAGCCGGTTCAGCGTCACGTACACCTGCCCGTCGTTGAGCGCGCCGGCGAGCGGGCCGAGGGCGAGCGCCAGGCGCGCGCGGAGCTGGTAGCCGTGCGACGGCTCGGCCGCGAGCAGGGCGAGAAGCACCTCGCGAACGACCCGCAGCTGGTAGCCGTCGAGCGATTGTTCGTCTGATGGCGGAGTGGGCTTGGGGTTTGGCATTCGAATCTGTTCCCTAACCGTTACTTAGCGGCAAGATAACCGTTAGGTATGGCCGCGTCAAGCTGGGCCGGGGCCCGGCTGCAAGATTTCGGTCGCGCTAAAGGAGTTCGCGGGTAGAGCCCGATACCAGTGTTGTGACATTTGTCGGGCGCGTGGTGTAGGCTGCCGCGCCGACACATAAGAAGCCCAGCCGAGTCCCTGTCGCTACGGCGGCCGGGAGCGGGGAACCCAGTGGAGCCGAGAGGCTCCGGGGGGCGAATCGCCGGACTTCCGGCGTAGCGCACTCTTTCAGCGCGAGCCCGACAGCTAACCCCGTAGGCGCAAGAAAGAGAAGGGGTTGTAGTTGTCGAGCCTGGATTTTCACCGCATCGCCCGTAGGGCAGGTGCGGCTGCACTCTTAGCGACGGCGACGTTCGCCGCCGCATCGGCCAGCGCGGCCACACAGACCAGCCGTCCCGCTTCTGGTGGCGCGGCGATGGCAGCCACGGTCAAGACCGCCGGCACGCTGACGCGGCCGAGCACCGCAAAGCAACTCGGCGCGCGCCTGCTGCGCCAGGGGCTGCACGGCAACGACGTGACGATCCTCCAGGGGTACCTCACGATCGCCGGCTACCCGACATCGGTCGACGGCCAGTTCGGGCCGGAGACGGCGGCGAGCGTGGTCGCGTTCAAGACCGCTCACAGCATCACTCCCGCCAACGGAGTCGCCGGCGCGTCGTTCGACAAGTCGCTGGAGGCTGCAATCACCGCGTATGAGAGCGACGTGCCCACCGGGACGACGACGATCAACCCCGACGGCACCGCCACCGCGCCGGCCGGCGCGCCCGCCGCGGTCCAGGCGGCGGTGGCCGCGGCCAACCAGATTCTCAACACCTCGTATTGCGTGGGCGGTGGCCATGGCCAGTGGCAGTCGAGCTGCTACGACTGCTCGGGCTCGGTCAGCTACGCCCTCCACGGCGCCGGTCTCCTGTCCTCGTCCGAGGACTCGACCGGGTTCGAGTCGTACGGATCGCCCGGACCCGGTAAGTGGATCACGATCTACGCCGACGCCAGCCACGCCTTCATCGTGATCGGCGGGCGAGCCTTTGACACCGCCGACTACGGCGGACCCAATATCCCCTCGGGAACCGGGCCGCGATGGCGCTCGAACCCGCTTGGGAACCTCGCGGACGGCGGCGATTACGTCGTCCGCCACCCGCCCGGCCTGTAGGAGGA
Source organism: uncultured Solirubrobacterales bacterium (assembly GCA_963701945.1). GTDB lineage: Bacteria > Actinomycetota > Thermoleophilia > Solirubrobacterales > Solirubrobacteraceae > Palsa-465. The sequence continues at coordinate 676,344 of CAVPBV010000017.1, forward strand.
GGGTTGGCAGGGGCATCCGGCGCATGCGCCGGATGCCCTGCTCCTCGAGGTCGCTGGTAGCCGTCCCCCTAACGGCTGCGGCTCTGTCGTAGCATCCTTAGGGCTATGTGGGCTCGAACGGAGATCGTGCGGTTGGTGATCGCGCCGGCGTTCGCGCCGGCGTTCGCGCCGGGAATGCGACCGTCATGAATTCCAACCAGCCCACGTCTCGGCGTGTTCTCTTGTCGGCGCTGGCCGCGCTCACCGTCGGTCTCGGCGCGACAAGCCTGCTCGCCGGCTTCAGCGGCTCGCCACCGGTGCGCTTGCTCCAGGGGATGGCGGTGTTCGGGGCGGGGGCCCTGATCGTCGGCGGCGCGGTCGTGCTCGTGATGATCCGCCTCGCCGGCTGGCGCGACCCGGAGTCCGAGATGGATTTCGAGGCGCTCGTACAGCGCACCGAACGGCTCGCCGCCGAAGGTTCCTGGGGCGAGGACGAGGACTACGCCGAGGACGACGCCGACGAGGACCTGTTCGACCCGTACAACGAGGCGGACTTCCGGGCGCTGGTCCGCGCCGCGATCGACGATCTCCCGCTCGAGTTCCACCGCGCGCTCGAGCACGTGGCCGTGGTTGTCTCCGACAGCGGCCGGCGCCAGCGCGCCTACGGCCTCTATCAAGGCGACACGGTCGCCCAGGACTACTTCCACGACCGGATCGTGATCTTCCGCGACACCCTGCTGCGCGACTTCGGCCACGATCCCGACCTGCTCAAGGCGCAGGTGACGCGGACGGTTCGCCACGAGCTCGCCCATCATCTGGGATGGGACGAGAAGGGCGTGCGGGGGCTCGGGCTGTAGCGGCCCGGCCATCGGTCGCGCCGGCTGGGATCACCGGCGGGGGCGGGACGTGGTCGCGGCGGCCGGTGGTCGGCGGCGGTCGCGCCGGAAGAGGATGCGCAACTCGCCAAACCAGTCGTCCCCACGCCGCCTTGGGAACATAAGCGCCCGCCGGGCGCCAACTACGCTTGGAGTGCCGGGCCGCCATCCGGTTATTCCTCAGCTTTCGACACCGACACCAGGAGCGAAACCAGATGCCAGAAGCCGTGATCGTCGACGCGATACGAACGCCGATCGGCCGGGCGGGCAAGGGCTCGCTCAAGACCGTGCGCGCCGACGAACTGGCCGCGATCCCGATCCGGGCGCTGATCGAGCGCAACCCCGAGGTCGACTTCGCGCAGACCACCGACGTGATGATGGGCGCCGCGTCGTCGATCGGCGAGCAGGGCTACAACGTCGGCCGCAACGCCTCGCTGCTGGCGGGCCTGGACCATCACGTGCCGGCGTGCACCGTCAACCGCTTCTGCGCCTCGTCGCTTCAGACGCTCCGGATGGCGTTCCACGCGATCAAGGCCGGCGAGGGCGATCAGTACATCGCCGCCGGGGTCGAGGCGGTATCGCGGGCGGGACTCGGGGCTGGGATCCCCGAAGAAGCCAAGAACCCGCACCTGAACGGCTCGAACGGGTCGGCGTACGACGTCTACATCCCCATGGGCATGACCGCCGAGAACGTCGCCCAGCGGTGCAACGTGACGCGCGAGCGGCAGGACGAGTGGGCGGTGATTTCGCAGAACCGCGCCGTCGACGCGCGCGATTCCGGCCACTTCGATCCGGAGATTGTCCCGGTGCCCGTGCCCGCGTACAAGGACAGCGACAAGGACGGCAACGAGATCGACGTCCCCGACACGGTCGTGACCAAGGACGACGGCCCGCGTGCCGGCACGACGATGGAGGTGCTGGGCAAGCTGAAGCCGGCGTTCCGGCCGGACGGCACGGTCACCGCCGGCAACGCCTGCCCGCTCAACGACGGCGCCGCGGCGGTGCTCGTGATGTCCGCCGAGAAGGCCAAGCAACTCGGCCTCACGCCCAAGGCGCGAATCATCGGCTCGACGGTCGCCGCGATCCGCCCCGAGATCATGGGCCTCGGCCCGATTCCGGCGATCCAGAGGCTGCTCGAGGAGACCGGCGTCAACATCGACGACGTCGACGTGGTCGAGATCAACGAGGCGTTCGCGGCTCAGATCGTCCCCTGCAAGGAGGAGCTCGGGATTCCCGACGAGAAGCTCAACCCGTTCGGCGGCGCGATCGCGCTGGGTCACCCGTTCGGGATGACCGGCGCGCGCATCATGACCACGCTGATCAACGGGCTGCGCGCGCTCGACGGGACGCTCGGGATCGAGTCGATGTGCGTCGCCGGCGGAATGGGCCAGGCGATGCTGATCGAGCGGCTCAGCTAAGGGTCGTAGGGACCCTAAACGTTCTGCTGAGTTGCGGCGGTGACCGGCGGCGGGATCTGCGACAGCCACCCGCCGTCGGCGAGCGCTGCGCTCAGCGGCACCGGCTTGCCGACGAAGTAGCCCTGGGCGTAGTCGACCTGGTGCTTCTGGAGCAGCCCGATCGTCTCCGCGTCGGCGACCGACTCGGCGACGGTCTTGATCCCGAGGGCCTGGGAGACGCCGACGATCGCCTTGACCATGTGCTCGTCGACCTCGCTGCTCGGCAGGTTCTGGATGAACTCGCCGTCGAGCTTGACGTAGCTCACCGGCAGGTGCTTGAGGTAGTAGAACGAGCCGAACCCGGTTCCGAAGTCGTCGAGCGCGAGGCTGCAACCGAGGTCGGTCAGGCCCCGGGCGAACTCGGTGGCCTCGGGCATGTTCGCGATCGCGGCGGTCTCGGTGACCTCGAAGATCAGCCTGGACGGGTCCACCGAGGAGCGCTCGAGCTCGCGCTCGATCATCCGCAGCAGCTCCGGGTCGCCGACCACGGACTCGCCGCTGAGGTTGATCCCGACCTGCGGGATCGGCCCCATCGACTCGGCCACCAGCTGGATCGCGCGAGCCACGACCCAGCGGTCGATCGCGTGGATCAGACCGAAGCGCTCGGCGGCGGGGAGGAATGCTCCGGGCGCGATCAGCTTCCCGCGCTCGCCCTTCATCCGCAGCAGCAGCTCGCCGTGCTTGATCTGTCCGGTGGCTAGCTCGAGGATCGGCTGCAGGTGCAGGACGAAGCGATCGCGGTCGAGCGCGTCCTGGATCCGCTGGGACCAGGTCAGCTTCGCCATCGCCCGCGCCTTGCGCGCCTCGGGCGCGGTGTAGACCACGACCCGGTCGCGCCCGGCGGTCTTAGCGGCGTACATCGCGAGGTCGGCGTTGACCAGCACCTCGCCGGCGGTGGCGTCGTCAGACTCGAACGCGGTCACGCCGATGCTGGCGCTGATCCGGAACGGCCTGCCCCCGTACGTCGCCGGGCTGTTGCGGATCTCGGCGACCAGATCCTCGGCCGCGGCGCGGGCGTCATCCACGCCGACCGCTGACAGCAGCACCGCGAACTCGTCGCCGCCGAGCCGGGCGACGACGTCGCTCGACCGGAACCGGCTACGGAGCACGCGTGCCACCTGGACGAGCACGGCGTCGCCGGCGGCGTGGCCGGCGGAGTCGTTGATCCCCTTGAAGTTGTCGATGTCTATGCTGAGCACCGCGCTGTGGGCGGCGTAGCGCCCGGCGCGCGCGAGCTCGCGCTTGAGTTGCTCGTCGAACCGCCGGCGGTTGAACAGACCGGTCAGCTGGTCGTGGTCGGCCAGGTCGCGCAGGCGCTCCTCGTAGCGCACGCGCTCGGTCGTGTCACGCGCGATGATCGCCGTCGAGACGATGCGGCCGTTCGCGTCGGTCACGGGCGAGACGGTCAGCGAGACCGTGATCACGTTCCCGTCCTTGCGGACGCCTTCGGTCTCGAAGTTGTCGATCGACTCGCCGGACAGCAGCGTCTCGAGGATCTTCTGCTGCTCGCCGGCCCGGTGCGCGGGCTCGATCAGCGCGATCGGCTGCCCAACGGCCTCGCCGGCCGGGTAGCCGTAGAGCTGCTCGGCCGCTCGGTTCCAGCTGGTGATCGTGCCGTCGTGGGACTTGGTCACGATCGCGTCCCCGGTCGATTGGACGACGTAGCTGAGCAGGTCGCGCGCTGAGCGCGCCGCCGCCTCCTCGGTCACGTCCTGCATCGTCCCGACCACCTTGACCGGTCCGCGCCGCCGCTCGGAGATCGCCTCGCCGCGGGCGCGCACGACACGCTCCGCGCCGTCGAACCGCGTGACCCGGAACTCGAACTGCAAAGGCTCGTGGGTTCGGCGCGCGCTCTCCAACGACTTCTCGACGAGTTCGCGATCCTCCGGATGGACACGTTCGAGCACGAGCTCGCCCGTGAGCTCGACGTCCGCGGGCGTCGCGAAGATCCGGCGCAGGCCGGCCGAATAGTGCGTATTGCCGGTGTCGAGCTCGAGCTCGAAGCTCCCGCTCACGGCCGCCTGCTCGGCCTCGGTGAGCAGCCGCTCGCTGCGCGCTCGGTCCTGGGCGCGGGCGAGCGCGTCGAGGATCAGCGGGCCGGCCTCGGTCAGCGACTCCGACCGCTCGAGCGCGTCGGTGACGGCGCGCTGGAGATCGAGCCACTCACTGGCCCCACGATTCTGTTCGGAGGGCGGCTCCATCACGACCATTCTGGCGATGTCCCTATATGGGACGCGAGTCGCCGTTCACCACCCTGCATGGTGAGCGCCAACGGGTACTCCCTTCCTGGATGGCGGGATTTTACCCCTGCAAAGGTCGGAAGAATCGCCCGTCGAACAAATGGCTAGGGAGGCTTGGTGGAGATTCTCGCAGCGGATGCGTGCACTAGCCCCGCAAGAACGCTCGCAGTCAGCCCAGGTGCCCGCTTAGCGCGGCGGCATCCGCAACGCGCCGTCGAGCCTGATGACCTCACCGTTGAGCATCTCGTTTTCGACGATGTGGGCGACGAGCGCGGCGAACTCCTCCGGGCGCCCGAGTCGCGACGGGAACGGCACGGCCTGGCCGAGCGCGTCGCGGGACTCCTGCGGGAGCGCGGCCAGCAGCGGGGTGTCGAATGTCCCCGGCGAGACCGTGCAGACCCGAACGCCGACCGGCGCGAGATCGCGCGCCGCCGGCAGGGTCATGCCGACGATCCCGCCCTTCGACGCCGAGTAGGCGATCTGACCGATCTGCCCGTCGAACGCCGCAATCGAGGCGGTGTTGACGCAAACGCCGCGCTCGCCGGATTCGGTCGGCTCGTTGTCGAGCATCTCGGCGGCGGCGAGCCGCAGCACGTTGAACGTGCCGATCAGGTTGACGCGGATGACGGTCTCGAACGGCTCGAGCGGGTGCGCGCCGCGCTTGCCCGCGACGCGGGCCGCCCAGCCGATGCCCGCGCACGAGACCGCGATCCGGAGTGGGACGGGCTGCGACGCGGCCGCGTTCACGGCGCCGAGAACCGCCGCCTCGTCGGTGACGTCGGTGCGGACGAACGTGGCCCGGTCGCCGAGCTCGCTCTCGAGCGCCCGGCCGCGGTCCTCGTTCAGGTCTGCGATGACGACGTGTGAGCGGTCGGCGTGGAGCCGCCGGGCCGTGGCCTCGCCGAGACCCGAGGCACCGCCCGCCACGAGCGCGCCAGTGCCTTCGATAATCATGGCGGGAACCCTACTGGCGGACGAGCGGGCCCGGCGTCGTCACGCCCGCTCGGCCAGCGACAGCGCGAACAGCTCGTCCGGGTCGGTGTACCAAGCCTCGAGCCGCAGGCCGGCCGCCTCGAAGTCATCCGCGACGCGCTCGCGCGTGAACTTCGCGCTGATCTCGGTGCGGAGCTCCTCGCCCGCGGCGAATTCCACCCGGAGGCCGAGGTCCGCCACCAGCACGGTGCACGGCCGCTGCGAGCGCAGGCGCATCTCGACCCACTCGTGCCGGCGGTCGAAGAATGCGATGTGCTCGAACGCCTCGGGGCGGAAGTCGGCGTCGAGCTCGCGGTTGATCACGTGCAGCACGTTGCGGTTGAACTCGGCGGTGACGCCCTCGGAGTCGTCGTAGGCAGCTTCGATCACCGCCGGGTTCTTGACCAGGTCGGTGCCGAGCAGCAACCGGTCGCGCGGCCCGAGCAACCTGCCGATCTCGCGCAGCAGCCGCCGGCGCGTGCCCGGCAGGAAGTTCCCGATCGTGCCGCCGAGCAGGGCGACGATCCGCGGGGTCCCGGCGGGCTCGGGGACGTGGCCGAGGTGCCGCTCGAAGTCGCCGATCACGCCGTGCACCGCGAGCTCCTCGAACTCGTCCATGAGCTCGTGGGCCGCCGACTCGAGCGCGTTCTCGGACACGTCGAGCGGGATGTAGCGGCGGAGCGTGCCGGCGCGGGACATCCCGCCCAGCAGGATTCGCGCCTTCTCGGCCGCGCCCGATCCGAGCTCGACGAGCTCGCCGGCGCCGGTCCGGCGCACGATCCCGTCGGCGCGCGCGAGCAGGATCTCGCGCTCGGTCCGCGTCGGGTAGTACTCGGGCAGCTCGCAGATCCGCTCGAACAGCTCCGACCCGCGCGCGTCGTAGAAGTGCTTGGCCGGGATCTCCTTGAAGGGACGGGTCAGCCCGTCGAGCACGTCGTTGGCCAGCGAGCGCTCATCGGTCTCGGACAGGAACGACTCGATCTGGATATCGCGGATCCGCGTCGGCGGGGTCACGCGCTCCTCGCGATTCTTATCCCGGAGAAAATCTGGCGCCGCTGCGGGTGGTCCCAGTTGCGGAAGGTCGAGGTCGCGACGCTGGTGCGCGTCGCCCACGATCCGCCGCGGAGCACCCGGTAGTCGCCTCCGAAGAACACCTCGGAGTACTCCCGGTAGGGGTGGGCGACAAATCCGTCGTAGCCGTCGAACCCGCTGCTCGTCCACTCCCACACGTCGCCGATCATTCCGAGACACCCGTACGGCGAGGCGCCGTCGGGGTAGGCGCCGGCGGGAGCGGTGCCGCAGCCGCGGTGGTCGAGGTTCGCGTGCTGACCGGGGGCGGGCCTGCGGTTGCCCCACGGGTAGCGCAGGGCGCGGGGGTGGGCGGGATCCGTTACCGCATCCCAGGTCGCCGCCTTCTCCCACTCGATCTCGGTGGGAAGGCGCGCGCCGTGAGCGCGGGCGAAGGCGTCGGCCTCGAACCAGGACACGTGAACGACGGGTCGGTCCGGGTGAAGTGGTTCGAGTCCGCCGAGGCGCCACTCACCGCGGAGGTCCGCCGTCCACCCGCCGGGTCGCGAGATGTCGTACTCCTCCTTCCAGGCCCAGCCCTCATCGGACCACCAATCGCGATGCTCGTATCCGCCGCCCTCGACGAACGTCAGGTAGCTGGCGTTGGTGACCGGGGTCCGTCCGATCAGGTAACCCCGCACGTCGGTACGGTGGCGCGGGCGCTCGTTGTCGTAGGCGAACCCCTGGTCGGGCGCACCGATCGTGCACTCGCCGGCGGCGACCTCCACCATGTCCAGTCCGGTCTCGGCTGGGCTCGTCGGCTCGGGGATTGCACGGCGGCCGGGAAGCTCGTAACCGGGGAGGCGCGCCAGCATCAAGGTCTGCAACATCGTCTCGTCGTGCTGGTGCTCGTGCCGCAAGACCATCTCGTGCAGGGTGCCGTCGCCGACACCGCGTTCGTCGATCACCTCGAGCGTTCGCGCGCGAACCTGATCAAGGTACTCGCGCGCCTCCGCAGGACCGAGCAACGGAAGGTCACCTCGCACCGCGCGTGGGGTCTCGAAAGCGTCGTACATCGCGGCGAGTTCGTCGTGCAGCAGGGGGCGCTCGCCGTAGCGATGCACGAGCCACAGGTCCTCGTAGGCGGCGATATGCGCGAGGTCCCAGACCAGCGGGCTCATCAGCGACGAGTGCACGCATTCGAGGTCCGCGTCGGAGACCGATGACACAAGCGCATACGTGCGCCTGCGCGCTTCCTGCAGTGCCTCCACGACCCGCTCCGAACTCAGAGGCACCCTGGCTGCGATGGACCCGGTCACTCGCTCAATTGTATGCATACCGACTATTAACCCCCTGAGAATTCGGGTGAAACATCGGAGGTGACTCGAGGTGAACCGGTTCACCATCGACGTGAACCGGTTCAGGGGTTTAAGGTGAACCGGTTCACCGATTTAGGTGAAACGTTTCAGTTAAGTTCGTAGCGCAGGTACAGCGAGCTGTCGTGCTCAACCACCCACACGAGCGACAGCTCGCGCAGCTCCGCGAGCGCCGGTCCGCGCGTGATCCCGGGTGCCATGCCGCCCCCGGCCAGTTTGGGCGCAAGCGACAGGAACAGCTCGTCGACGAGGTCCTCGCCGAGCAGCGCTCCGAACAAGGTTGGTCCACCCTCACACAGGAGTGAGCGGACGTCGTAGGCGGAGCGCAGCCGCCGCATCATCGTGGTCAGCGTGAACTCGCCGGGGTCGAGGTGCACCATCTCCACCTGGGCGGCGAGCCCTGCCAGGTCGATCTGCGCCGGCGTGACCACGACTACACGGGCGGCGGGCTCGGCGAACAGCGGGATGTCGGTCGGGATGTCGCCGCTGCGGCTGACGACGCACGCCAGCGGCTCGGGGTGCAGACCGGAGGCGGCGCGCCGCTGCCGGCGAGCGGGGTCGCGCACCAGCCGGCCGTAGCGCTCGGCACGGAGCGTGCCCGTACCGACCAGGATCGCGTCGACGTGCTCGCGGAGCCCGTGAAACATCTCGCGGTCGCCGGGATCGCTGAGCTCTCGCGAGAGACCGTGGAATGCCGCGCGCCCGTCGGCGCTCTCGACGAAGTTGGCGATCGTGTACGGGCGGTCGACGTGCGCGCGGCCGGCGAGGTTGAGCGAGGACAGCAGTTCGCCGGCGTGGACCTCCCGGGCCACGGGCAGGAGCTGACGGAGCTCCGGACCCTGGCCGGGGGACGCAAGGGGGGTCACGGGGTCGAACCTATCAGCAGGGTGATAAACACAGCCCTCAGCGAACGCCGGCTTTGAGGGAGGGAGCATGCTCGACTGCACCTATCGCGTCCACATCCCACACCATGCCGGGCAGCTCGCTCGCGTCGCCCAGGCGATCGCCGACGGCGAGGGCCTGATCGGCGACGTCGTCACGGTGTCGCTTGGTCGTGAGAGCTCGGTTAGGGACATCACGGTCGAGGTGCGGGATATCCCCCAGTCCGACCGGATCGCCGAGCTCGTGGGCGCGCTCGGCGACGTGAAGGTTCTGTGGCACCAGGACCGGGCCCTGCTCCGCCACGTCGGCGGGAAGCTCAAGATCGACGCGCTCCGGCAGGTGCGCACCGTGCAGGAGATGCGCGACGTATACACCCCCGGGGTCGCCCGCGTGTGCACGACGATCGCCGAGCAGCCCGAGCTCGCGGCGCGGTACACGATGATTTCGCGGAGCGTCGCGATCTGCACGAACGGCACGCGGGTGCTCGGGCTCGGGAACATCGGGCCGGTTGCGTCGATGCCCGTGATGGAGGGCAAGGCGGTGTTCTACGACCAGTTCGTCGGGATCTCGGCGATGCCGATTCTGATCGACGCCACCGACGCCGACACGTTCGTCAACACCGTCCTGCGGATCGCGCCGACGTTCGGCGGGATCCACCTCGAGGACATTTCGGCTCCGGAGTGCTTCGAGATCGAGCGAAGGCTCATAGATGAGCTGCCGCAGCCGGTCATGCACGACGATGTCCACGGCACCGCCGTGGTATCGCTGGCTGCCGCGATCGTCGCCTGCCGTTACGCGGGAGTCGAGCTGCGCTCGGCGACGGTCGGCCAGCTCGGGCTCGGCGCGGCCGGGTTTGGGATCGCGTCGCTGATGGTCGACGCGGGCGTCCGCCGCGTGCTCGCATTCGATCCGCTCGAGGCGTCCCACGCGCGGGCGCGCGAGCACGGGGTCGAGATCAGCTCGATGGAGCGCGTCCTGGCCGAGGCGGACGTCGTCGTTGCGACGACCGGCCGGGCGGGGCTGATCCAGCCGGAGATGATCCGCCCCGGTCAGGTGATCCTCGCGCTCACGAACCCGGATCCCGAGATCGAGCCCGAGCAGGCCGAGGCGGCCGGGGCCGCGTTCGCGGCCGACGGGCGTAGCGTCAACAACGTGCTCGGCTACCCGGGGATCTTCCGGGGCGCGCTGCAGTCGGGTGCGGCCGGCATCAACGTCGCGATGAAGCTCGCGGCCGCCGATGCGATCGCGGAGCTCGCCACGGACGGGGAGCTCGTCCCCAACGCGCTCGACAAGCGTGTCCACGAAGCGGTCGCCACGGCGGTCAAGGAAGCGGCCGAGCGCAGCGGGATCGCCCGCCCGGAGCGGGCGAACACCGACCTCTGAGCGGGCCGCGACGCGAGGCCGGCAGCGCAAGTCCGAGCGGCGCCCGGTGGCCGGGAAAACGGTTAGTCTGACCGCCGATGCACTTCAGGCAGCTCGACCGCGGCGAACTGATCGCGGTGCTAGGCGGGGCGATCTTGGCCGTGTCGGTGTTTCTGGCGTGGTATACGCTCGGCGACAAATATACGATTCTCGGACACTGCAAGGGACCGAACACCTCGTGCACCGCGTGGAACTCGCTGCTGATCCTTCGCTTCCTGCTGCTGATCGCGGCGGTCGCGCCGGCGGTGCTCGCCTGGATCATCCTGCGCGGGCACGCCCTGTCCTGGCCGCGCGGCGAGATGACCGCGATCATCGCGATCCTCGCCCTCGGGTTCACGCTTTTCCGCGGCGTGATCGACAAGCCGGGAACGCCGCCCGGCGAGATCGGCATCACCACCGGCTGGTGGATCGGGCTGGCGGGCGGATTGCTGATCCTGATCGGGTCGGTCGCGCGGACGAAGGAGAGCATGACCACACGTAAGCCACCGGGGCTGCCATGAGCTTGGATCAGCCACCTGAGCGCCCCGACCGGAACCTGGCGCTGGAGTTGGTCCGCGTGACCGAGGCGGCGGCGCTCGCCGCGGCGCGCATGGTCGGGCGTGGCGACAAGGAGGGAGCCGACCAGGCCGCGGTCGACGCGATGCGACACGTGCTCGACTCGGTGTCGATGGACGGCGTCGTCGTCATCGGCGAAGGGGAGAAGGACAAAGCCCCGATGCTGTTCAACGGCGAGCACATCGGAGACGGCACGCCGCCGCTCGTCGATATCGCGGTCGACCCGCTCGAGGGCACCCGCCTGACCGCGCTCGGGATGCCGAGCGCGATCTCGGTGATCGCGCTCGCCGAGCGCGGGTCGATGTTCAACCCGGGTCCGATCGTGTACATGGAGAAAATCGCCGGCGGTCCCGAGATCGCCGACCTGCTCGACCTCGACCGCCCGCTGCCCGAGACACTCGCGCTGATCGCCGAGCGCAAGCGGACCGACATCCGCGACGTGATGGTGGTGATGCTCGATCGCGAGCGCCACCACGCCGCCATGGCCGAGATCCGCGAGGCGGGAGCGCGCGTCCGGCTGATCCTCGACGGTGACGTGTCGGCGGCGCTGCTCGCGGTCAGCGACAACACGCCGGTCGACCTGCTGTGGGGGATCGGCGGCACGCCCGAGGGCGTCATCACCGCGGCTGCGATCAAGTGCATCGGTGGCGAGCTCAAGGGCCGGCTGTGGCCGCGCAACGATGAAGAGCGGACGGCCGCGATCGAGGCCGGGTACGACCTCGATCGGGTGCTCAGCTGCGACGATCTGGTAGCGGGGGAGGACGTGTTCTTCTCGGCGACCGGCGTCACCGACGGCGACGTGCTTCAGGGCGTCCGCTACCAGGGCGACCGGGGCGCGACGACCGAGTCGCTGGTGATGCGGTCGCGGTCGGGGACGGTGCGGAGAGTCTCGGCGCGCCACGACCGCGCCAAGCTGCGGACGTTCACCGGCATCCGCTACGGGTAGTACTGGGCGTCGGAGCGAGGCCCTAAATCAGTGCGGGGCGTGATCGCGCATGTGCCGTGCGCGTTCGATAGCGGCGCGGCCGGCGGCGACGCCCGCGGCGCGGCCGGCGGCGAAGCGGCCGACCTTGGACGGCGCGAGGTCGAGCCTTGCCAGCGAGCGCAGGAACGCGTGCGTCACGAGCACGTGGATCGCGGACTGGGTCGCCTCGTACACGGGCGTGCTGAAGCCGACCGCGATCGCGGGGTAGAAGTTCGCGACCTCGACCTCGATCCGGACCTTCACCCGGCCGTCGGGCTCGTCGCCGAGGTGTCTGACGTCGAGCGACAGGAAGCCGCAGCCCCGGCCGGCGCGCGCCACTAGCAGCCCGTCGCGGATTCGCCAGCTGACCTTGCCGTGGTCACGCTCGACCTCGTACTCGGGGGGATCGAACCGGAGCAGCGTCAGCGGCCGGCCGAGAAACACGACCGACCGCCCGTTCTCGTCGTAGACGACACGGATCAGCCAGCCGGTCACGCGCGAGAGGAACAGCCAGTAGGTCCGGGCCAGGTTCTCGAGGTGGGTGGCGTTCCACATCCGCCTGAAGTCCTCTTGCGCCAGCGTCAGCTCGGCCGACTGCACCGAGCGCACGGCGCCGTCGCGCGCGATCGCCGTCGACTTCGGGGGGGAGACGATCTCCGTCACCGCGGGCAGCCGTCCCGACCGACGACGCCACCGCCTAGCCACGAACGCGGTAAGCGCTGCCAGAACCGCGGCGAACACGGGCACGGCGGGATTCTCTCAGCGCGGAAGGCGCTCGAGCGCCACCGCCGCGCCGGCCTCCAACTCTCCCTCGCCGGCCGGCACGAACGCGAGCGCGTCCGCGCCGAGCAGCGAGGTCACGATGTGTGACCCCTGCGGACCGTTGGGCATGGCGACGAGCGTGCCGTTTCGGCGCTCGAGGCGCACCCGGACCGCCTGCTCCCGGTCGGGGTTGCGGCGGACCGCGGTCGCGAGCACCGCCTCGGTCTCGAGCATCGGCTCCGCGTTCCGGCCCTGGAGGGCGGCGAGCGCCGGGCGCACGAACAGCGAGAAGGTCACGACGGCCGAGACCGGATTGCCCGGCAGCCCGAACACGAGCACCGACCCCCGCCGGCCGAACCAGGTTGGCTTGCCGGGCTGGAGCGCCACGCGCCAGAAGACCTCCTCGACGCCGAGCGCGGCGAGCGCGGGCTTGACGTGATCGTGCGGGCCGACCGACACCCCGCCGGTCACGATCACGACGTCGGCGCTGTCGAGGGCCACCGCGAGCCCAGCCTCGGTCGCCGCCGGGTCGTCGCGCAGCCGCTGGGCGGTCCCTGCGATCGTGCCCTCCGCCTCAGCGAGCGCATCGAGCATCGGCGCGTTCGAGTTGTGGATCTCGCCCGGTCCGAGCGGCTCGCCCGGAGCGCGGAGCTCGTCGCCGGTGCACAACACCTGGACTCTGGGGCGACGGTAGACCGTCAGCTCGGCCACGCCGGCGGCGACCGCCGCCCCCAGCTCCGCGGCGCCGAGCGTCGCGCCGACCCGAAGCACGGTCTCGCCGGAGCGCATGTCCTCGCCGGCGCCGCGGATGTGATCGCCGGCGTTCACCACGGTCCGGGTGATGATCGTTCCGTCGCGGGTCTCGACGTCCTCCTGCGGGATCACCGCGGTGGCGCCGTCCGGGATGGCGCCGCCGGTCGAGATCCTGATCGCGGCCCCCTCGCCGAGCACCAGCGACGACGGAGTCCCGGCGCGGGACTCGCCGACCACGGTCAACGTGCGCTCGGCGTCGCCGGGGAGGATCGCGTAGCCGTCCATCGCCGAGCACGGGAACGGCGGCACGTCGCCGGCGGCGGTCAGGTCGGCCGCCAGCACCCGATCGCGCGCGTCGTCGATCGCGACCTGCTCGGTTCCGAGCGGTGCGGCGGCGCTCAGCACGCGTTGACGGGCCTCTGCGATCGTGATCAGGGGGGCAGGCATCGCCTCATTCTTGCGAACAACAGCGATCGGTTGACGTTGATTGGATGCACGGAGGTCGATAGGTGGTAAAAGAGGCTTGATGGAGCGGGGTGTGCCACGTCGTCGACGACCAAGGCCGGTCGTCACCGAAGGAGTCGAAGGGCTGCTGCTGCGTGGCGAGGAGCTCGCCAAGGGCTGGCTGCTGGCGCTCATCGAGGACGCGCCGCTCGAGGAGGCGGCGGCGATCATGGCCGGCGACGTCGCGCGCGACGGCCAGCGGATCTGCGATGCGGTGGTCCGCGCGATCTACGACGAGGCGGACCTGCGGCGGATCGAGACCGGTGGCGTGCTCGAGCCGCTCGTGTCGCGCGCCGGCGAGATCGCCGGCGTGCGCAGCGCCGAGGCCGCGGCCCACGCCGTCGACACGCTCCGGGGCGTCGTGTGGAGCGCGCTGCGGACCGAGCTCGAGCGGACCGACCCCGACCTGCTCGCCGACGCCGGCGAGCGGCTGTCGCTGGTCGCTGAGCTCGTGCGGGCGGCCGTCCTGCGCCACCGCGCCGAGGGCGAGGCCGCCGGAGCCTCGCGACCGCCTGTGCCGCCGCTGCGGGTGGCGCGCCCCGACGTCCCATCCGCATCGCGCGAGCGGCCGGCCGAACCCGGCCGCCCGGAGCGCCGCGGGGAAGGGAGCGCGCCGCCGGGACTTGCGGGTACGCAGGGACCGGTCGGGGCTGGCGGTGGCGAGGCAAGGGCAGAGGGGCTCGAGGACGGCGGGGTGACGGAACGCGTCGAGGACGACTGGGCGCCCTCGGGCGAGGCGTACGCGATTTCCGCGGACGGCGTCTCGCCGGTCGGCGATGCGCTGTGGATCGGCGCGCTCAGAGACGAGATCGTGCGCGCGGCTCGCGCTCGGGCGCCGCTGTCGCTGCTCCTCGTCGAGCTCGACGACGCCGACAGGTTGCTCGCGGCCGAGCCTCGGGTGCAGGCGAGCGCGACGTTCGGGCGGTTCGCCCAGGTCGTGCGGACGGCGCTTCGTCACCGCGACGTGCTCGCGTGCGAGACCGAGAGCCGGGCCTGGATCATCGCGCGCGACACCGGGCGTGCCGGCGCCCAGGCGCTCGGGTCGCGGATCGTCATGGCGGTGCCGTCGGAGGAGTCCTGGGGCAGCGCGCCGTTGACCGTGACCGTCGGGCTCGCGGTGCTCGGCGAGGACGGGCACAACGCCGCCTCGCTGATCGACGCCGCGGAGCAGACGCGATTCGCGGCCGAGGCGAGCGGGATTGGGATCGTCACCGACACACCCGGCGAGGGCGGCAGTGAGCCGCCGACCCCTGGTCCGAGCTTGGTGAGCTGAACGCCGCTACTGCGCCGAGGGCGCCGCGGACGTGCTCGCGGTGGTGGGGGTCGTGGTCGAGCTGGCCGCCGGGACCGGCGCGGCACCGACGACCTCGGTCTCGAGGATTCCGAGCACACGTCCGGTCGCCATGGTGAGGTCCCAGTTGGCTCCGTGCGCATACGGGCCACGGTCGATCACCGGCACCGTGATCACGTTGCCCTTGTAGTAGACGTTGACCAGCGTGCCGCAGGGGAGCGTTCGGTTGGCCACACCGATCGTGCCGCGCCTGAGGACCTGTCCGCAGGCGGTCCGGTGTCCGTAGAAGCCGGGGCCGTAGAGCGTCGCGATCGAACGCCGGTATAGCGTCAGAGAAAGCGTCGGCGCGGCGCCGGCGGCGCTCGAGGCCTGGGCGCCCTTGACCTCCGCGCGGACCGTCAGCTGCCCGGGCCGGGCCGGGTGCCACGTCGCCGTGAATGATCCGTTCGGCCGAGCGTTGGCGTCCGCGACGGGGGCCCAGGACGAGTTGCTGCCGAGCTGATCGATCTCGACGACGTCGCCGGCGTCAGAGGCGGGGACGGTTCCGGTCAGCGACACGCCGCCGCGCATGAAGGCCGAGGCTTGTGTGGTGATCGTGATCCCGTCGCTGCTGGCGCTCACCGGGATGTTGCCGGCGGTGACGGGGACGGAGGGATTCTGACTCGAGCCCGGGCTCCCGGGGCCGGTTCCCGCGCCACCCGAGCCCGATCCGCCCGCGGCGAAGGCGAGACCCGGGATCACCATGGCGCCGGCAGCGGCAGCCATTAACGGGGCCAGATAGCGATGGGCGCGAGCTCTCGCGAGCAGCTTGTCAGTCCTCTCGTGGTCGGCCTACGGGGTGAGCTGACGGGCTCGCGCCTTGTGAGCGCTACGACCCAGTCTCGGGCCGATTCGCCCCTGCGGATCCTTGGACCCGCAAGTGGTTCCCCCGCCGATCGCCCGCGGACGGACGATCGCTCGGCGTGAAGGCGCGAGATTCTAACCAGGTCGGCCGATGATGTGGGCCGACCCTAGGGTCGGGGCAGACGGCCGACGGCGTTCCGCAATGCGCGGGCGCTGACCGAGAGCCCGATCTCGGCGAGCTCCGCCGCGGCCTGCGCGGCGATCCCGAGGATGTCCCGGCTCGTGGTCTGATCATCGGGCCGGCCCGCGCGGGGGGGCGTCGGTGGGACGCCGGCCGGCTGGGAGGGCTGGCGGAGTCGCTCGGCCCGTAGCGGCGTCGGCTGGGCCTGGGTCACCGGAGGCTTGGGAGTCGCCTGCCCCGGGCGGGTCGCCGGGCGGGGTCCGCGTGCGCGTGGCGTCGCGGCGCGCTTGGCGGGCGTCCCGGTGCGCTTTGCAGTCGTCGCGGCTCGCTTGGCGCCCGCCGGGGCGCCGCTCGCCGGCGCGGCGCGCTTGTCGCTACGGCGGTGCGGCCGCCGACGCGGAAGCGCGCCGAGCACGTCTGAGGGGCGTTCGTCGCTCAAGCCCCCACATGATGGCGCATCCTTACCATCACCCGACACAAATGCGCCACAATCGAGCTGACCGCGGGTGGCCGGCGGGCACCCGGTCCCAGCAAAGTCCGAACAGGATTTGAAACGGCGGTGGCGGTTGCGCGTATATCTATATCTAAGCGGCGCGCTTTATTGACTTCAAAAAGTATAGCGACTAGACTGCTTTCACATGCTTAACTAGCGGGCGTGCGCCCTGGGGGCCCCGCCCGTTTGTCATCTCTCAGGCCGGCTGTGTCCAGGGCCGGCGGGTACGACGGGAAACGGATTCAGATGTCAGTAGCGGATCTGCAGGAACTCGAAGAGATCAAAGGCCTTGTCTCGCGCGGTCAGCAACTCGGCGTCCTGACCTTTGCCGAGATCTCCGGAGCGGTTTCGGAGCTGGACCTCGACGAGGCTGATGTCGAGGAGCTTCACGGCTTCCTCGAGCGCGCCGAAATCGAGCTCGTCGAGGAGCTCGACCCCGCGAGCACGGCGGCCGACCTCGAACGCGCGCCCGATAAGCGGGGCCGGCGCAAGCCGAAGACGGCGCTGGACCTCAAGCCGGACATGACCACCGATTCCCTTCAGCTGTTCTTGAAGGACATCGGCAAGGTGCGGCTGCTCACCGCCCAGGAAGAGGTGGACCTCGCCAAGCGGATCGAGCGCGGGGACCTCGACGCCAAGCAGAAGATGGTCGAGTCGAACCTCCGGCTCGTCGTGTCGATCGCGAAGAACTACCGCAACCAGGGCCTCCCGTTCCTGGACTTGATCCAGGAGGGGACGCTCGGGCTCGTCCGTGCGGCCGAGAAGTTCGACTACCGCAAGGGCTTCAAGTTCTCGACCTACGCCACCTGGTGGATCCGCCAGGCGATCGCTCGTGCGCTCGCCGACAAGGCGCGGACGATCCGCATCCCGGTGCACGTGGTCGAGAAGCTCAACAAGATCGGCCGGGCCGAGCGCAAGCTCGTGACCGAGCTCGGGCGCGAGCCGACCGCCGAGGAGATCGCCGAGGTGACGGGGATCGAGCCCGAGGAGGTCGAGTCGATCAAGCGCTCCGCCCAGGCGCCGGTTTCGCTCGAAAAGCCGGTCGGCGACGAAGAGGAATCCGAGTTCGGGCAGTTCATCGCGGATGAGCGCGCCGAGTCGCCGTATGAGCGGGCGGCCGAGATCCTCACCAAGGAGGCTCTCCGCGAGGCGCTCGAGAACCTCAGCTACCGCGAACGCCGTGTGCTCGAGCTGCGCTACGGGCTCGGTGGCGAGCACCCGCGGACGCTCGACGAGGTCGGTCGGACGTTCAACGTCACGCGCGAGCGGATCCGGCAGATCGAGAACCAGTCGCTCAAGAAGCTTCAGTCGCTGGCTGAGGCGCAGAAGCTCCGCGACGTAGCCTGATTTCATCGCTGGTTTGGGCGTCCACGGTTGCCGTGGGCGCTCAAGCGGGTGACCGTTCGCGCCGATGCGAGATCGATGTTCGATCTCCACGATGCGCTTGCGTATGTCGTCACCAACGAGGGCTCGGACCTTCACCTGAAGGTGCCCGCGCGGCCGATGGCGCGGTTCCGTGGCTCGCTCGAGCCGCTCGAGCACTACCTCGAGCCACTCGCCCCGGCCGATACCGACCAGGTGCTGCGGCAGATGCTCGCCGACCACTCGGACAAGATGGCGGCGTTCGACAGCGACAACGAGATCGACTTCTCCTACACCGTCGACGGGCTGGCCCGGTTCCGCGTCAACGCGTTCCGTCAGCGCGGCTCGGTGTCGATCGTCGCCCGCGTGATCCCGTTCACCGTTCGCACGATCCAGGAGCTCGGCCTACCGCGCGCGATCGAGGAAATCGCCAAGGAGGAGCGCGGGCTGATCCTGCTCACCGGCACCACCGGCTCGGGTAAGTCGACGACGCTCGCGGCGATCATCAACCACATCAACGAGACGATGGCGCGCCATATCGTCACGATCGAGGATCCGATCGAGTATCTGCACCGCGATCGCCAGTCGATCATCAACCAGCGCGAGGTCGGAATGGACACCGAGTCATTCGGCCGCGCCATGCGCCGGGTGCTGCGCCAGGACCCCGATGTGATCCTGATCGGCGAGATGCGCGATGAGGAGACGGTCCGGACCGCGCTGTCGGCCGCCGAGACCGGCCACCTCGTGCTCTCCACCGTCCACACGCTCGACGCCGCCGAGAGCGTCAACCGGATCATCGACTTCTTCCAGCCCCACGAGCAGAGCCAGGCGCGCGCGATGCTGGCCGGCACTTTGAGGGCTGTGGTCTCTCAAAGACTGGTGCGGACCGCGGACCACACGGCCCGCGTCGCCGTGTGCGAGGTCCTGCGGATGACCGGCCGTGCGCGCGACATGATCCTCGATCCCGATCAGACCGACCGCCTGCGCGAGGTGATTGCCGAAGGCGAGTACTACGGGATGCAGACGTTCGACCAGGCGCTGCTCAGCCACTATCAGGCGGGCCGGGTGTCGATGGAGGACGCGCTGCGCGTCGCGTCGAGCCCGCACGACTTCAAGCTGCTGGTCGCCGGCGAGGGACGCACCTCGACCTCGATGAACGACCTCTCAGCGGCAGAGCGCGCCGGGAGCCATGACCCCGAGCCACCGGCGCCGGCCGCGCCCTCCGCACCCGCAGCGCCCACAGCGCCCACGACGCCGCCGGTGCACGCGACGCCGCCGGTTCAGCACGCCCGCCCCGTGGCTCCGGTCGGCGCGCCCAACGGGCGGCCGTCCTCTCCGCCGCCGGGCATGGCCGCCTAGCGCAAGCGCAAGCAAGACCCGCGGGCCCGGAAGGAACACGTCGTCCGACTCCGGACGGGCAAATCCACGGTAGGTGACGCGGCCTTGCGTCGCCCTCGCCGGCGGGATAGGGTGCCCGCCGGGGTCGAAACTCAACACGAGGAGGCGCGCCGATGAGGCGTATGAAGTGCGCACTTGCCGTGGCGGCTGCGTGCGGCGGAGCGCTATTCGTTGTGGTTGGGTCGGAGGCGGCCAGTGCTAGCGCTCCAGCCCGGGTAACGCTCGCTGGAACCGCGGCGCCGAGTAAGGCTCGCGCCAACCACGTCGGATCGGTCAGCAACTCGAGTACCGTCAACTTCGAAGTCGTGCTTAACCTGCGCGACCAGGCCGGCGCCGAGGCGCTGGTCCAGTCGATCAGCACGCCCGGTAGCGCGAGCTACCGGCAGTACCTGACCGCGGCTCAGTGGGAAGCTCGCTTCTCGCCGACGCAGGATCAGGTCAACCAGGTCACGTCGTGGCTGCAAAGCCAGGGCTTCTCGGTCGGCGCCGTGGCCAAGGACCGGACCACGATCTCGGCGTCGGGGACCGCCGCCCAGGTGGAGTCGGCCTTCGGCACGAGCCTGCAGAACTACCAGGTCGGCGGGCATACCGTCCGGATGGCGGCCAGCGACCTGTCCGTGCCGAGCTCGCTCTCGGGCGTCGTCGCAGGCGCGTATGGGGATCAACCAGAATGTGGCCACGGCTCAGGACGTCGGCGGAACCGGGCGTCTGCCCGGGTCGGCGACTGCCCCGAGCACGTCCGCCGCCAAGCCGAGCCAGTTCCCGCCCGCGCCGGCGGCGTTCCTCACCGCTCCGCCGTGCGGCGCTTACTACGGGGCCTCCAAGACCACGCTGAGTCCGCCGTTCGGGCAGGGCTACCCGAAAACGGTGCCGACGTGGTGTGCGGCTACATGCCGGCGCCAGTATCGCTCCGCGTACGGCGTCGACACGAGCGACACCGGGAAGGGCGTCACGGTCGCGATCATCGATGCGTATGACTCCTCGACGATCGCCTCGGACGCGACCCGGTACTTCAAGCGAGAACGATCCGGGCAACTCGTTCTCGAACGCCGGCTTCACCCAGATGGACCGACCCCGTTCGACCACGAATCGGCCTGTGCGATGCGAGCAGCTGGCTCGTCGAGCAGGCGCTCGACGTCGAGGCCGTTCACTCGATGGCGCCGCACGCCCACATCCTGTACGTCGGCGCGCAGGACTGCCTCGACAATCGGCTGTTCACGGCCGAGCAGAACGTGATCGACAACAGGCTGGCGGACGTGGTAACCAACTCGTGGGGCGACACAGGCGGCGATCTGCTCGACGACGCCGCGACCAAGACCGCGTTCGACGACCTGTTCCTGCTGGCGGACGCCACGGGGATCACGGTCCAGTTCTCCTCGGGCGACGACGGTGACAACTTCGAGTCTACGTCGGCTTCTCGGCCGCCGGACTATCCGACGTCGAGCCCGTACGTCACCGCCGTCGGCGGCACCACGCTGAAGATCGGCGTCGGCCGGCCAGCGATCTCGGCGAGCTCGGCTGGGACACCGGCCGCTCGTTCCTGTGCACCGCCAACATCGAGGCGGCTGCTCGGCTGTACGGCAGCGCGCTTGACACCTGGCTGCCCGCCTCGTTCGACGGCGGTAGCGGCGGGTACACGAGCTACAACTATCTCGCAGCCGTTCTACCAGGCGCCGGTCGTCCCCTCGAGTCTGGCGCGACGCGACCGAGCTTCGCCGGTGCCCCGGCGCGAGTCGTTCCGGACATCTCGGCTCGACGCCGATCCCAGGACCGGCTTCCTGATCGGACTGCACCAGACGTTCCCGGACGGGACGTCGCAGTACGACCAGCCCGGTACGGCGGGACCAGCCTCGCCTCGCCGCTGCTGGCCGGCATCGTCGCCGATGCGGATCAGGCGGCGGGGTGCCGGTCGGGTTCATCAACCCGACGATCTACCGGCTGGACGTGAATCGACCCGTCGTCGATCTACGACGTCCTGCCCGAGCCGTGGCTCGCAGGGCAACTATCGTGTCAGGATTACGCCGGACCGTCGGACCGGCCTGGGTCAGCGGGCACGCCGACTCGTTCCGGGAGCTGTACTACCCCGGCCTCGAGACGTACTGCGACGCGACCGGGAACTGCGCCAGCCGCCCGGAGCACGCCAATCGGCGGCACCGGGCTATGACAGCCTGACCGGTCTCGGCTCGCCCGGGACCAACTTCATCGACGCGCTGGCCGGCTTCTAACCGCACAGCGCACGCGGATTCGCGCCCGGCGACCGGACTGGATGTCCGGTCGCCGGGCGTATTGCTGCTTGCGCCCAGATCGCGGACGGTGCCCGCCAGCCAAAACTTCAGTTGGTGAAGCATTGCGCTAGAATGGGCCGTAGATGGCTTCTTCCAACGAAACCTGCCCGGTTTGCCGGACCGCGGAAATCGTTTGCGGTAAGTGGACGTTGCTCGTGATCCGCGATCTGGCCGAGGGTCGTTCTCGCTTCTGCGAGCTCGAGCGGTCGCTGCACGGGATCAGTCCGCGGACGCTGTCGTTGCGCCTGCGTGCGCTCGAGGAGGAGGGGATCGTCGAACGTCAGACGTTCCCCGAGGTGCCCCCTCGGGTCGAGTATGCGCTCACCGACAAGGGCCGCGCGCTGGTGCCGCTGATCGAGGACATGCGGACGTACGGGCTCCAGTGGCTGTTCGAGGACTGCGAGCCCGCTGTCGAGGCCGCGCTGGATCAGGATCGCGAACCCGCGATCGCCGCGGTCTGATCTCGCCGGCGCGGGGTGCCTGATCCGCGACCGATGCGCATCGCGCTCGCCGCGGACGAACTGACGGGCGTCGCCCCGGCGCTGCCCGAGGAGCTTCGCCGGCGCGGGCATGAGCTGCTCCTGCACGGCGCGTACGTGGACGCCGAGCGTCCCGACTGGGCGTGGGCGAGCGAAGCGGCGGCCCGCGACGTGGCCGACGGCCGGGCCGAGCAGGCGGTCGTCGCGTGCTGGACCGGGACGGGTGCGTCGATCGCCGCCAACAAGGTGCCGGGCATCCGTGCGGCGCTGTGCGCGGACGCGCAGACCGCGGACGGGGCGCGCCGCTGGAACGACGCCAACGTGCTCGCTTTGAGCCTGCGGGCCACGTCTGAGGCGGAGCTGTCCGAGATTCTGGACGCTTGGTTTGGCGGCAGCTCGAGCACCGAGCCCGACGACGTCGAGAACATCTCGCACCTGAGCGAGATCGAGCGTTCTTCGTCTTAGACGCCGCCAGGTTCAGCGGACGACGACGAACGTGCCCGAACCGACCATGTGGCCGTACCGGCCGGCGCTCCGCCGGCCGAACCCAGGCCAGACGTACCAGCGATACTTGCCCGGCTTGAGTCGGTACCGACGGCCGTCGAATCGCCACGTCTGGCGCAGCTGGAGGCCGGCGTGCTTGGGCCAGCTGCTGAGCAGCTTGGTCGGGTCGGCGCGGAACAACTGCACGTTGTAGTAGGTCGCGCCCGGGACGGCGGTCCAGATGAGCATCGGTGGTGCTGCCACGTGTGCGTCGGCGGTCGGCGAGAGCAGCCGCTCCCCGGGCGTCGCCGCGACGGTCTGGAGCGCCACGTTCCCCGCCGCGTCACGGGCGGCGATCGTGTACGTGTAGCGGACGCCGTTCTTCAGGTGCGTCTCGGTGAATCCGCTTCCGTTGCCGGAGTACACGGTGGCGGCTGCGGCCGCGGTCGTGCCGCCGCTGCGCGTGACCTGCGACCGAGGCAATCGGTGCCACGTCCCCTGCGGTGTGCCAGCTCAGCGCCACGCTCTGGTCACCGGCGGTGGCCGTGGCGCTGAGGGCCGGCGGGGTGGCATCGTAGGCGAACGGCGCGCTGACGGCGGTGACGGTCTTGCCGGCGTTGTCGGTGCAGGTCGAGCTCACGGTGGCGCTCGTCGTAGCCGGACCGTTGTAGGTCGTCGAGGTACAGGACGCTATGACGGAGAACGAGTTGGCGGTCGGGGCGCCGGAGACGGGGTGGTTGTACCAGCCGTTCGAGTCGGGGGCGCGGTTGGGGGCGACGGTGGCGGTGGGTGAGGACAGCTCGACCAGCAGCAGGTAAGGCTGGTTCACGGGCGGAAGGTTGGCCCACGTGATCTGACAGGACACCGTCTCGCTCGTGTCCGAGTCGGCAACGGTCTCCGGGCAGCTCCCGGAGGTAGCCGGCGACCACGTCCACGTCACCGTCACTGGCGATGTGTACCAATCGCCAGTGCACGGTTGGGGGGCTCCTCCACCAACTGCGCACAACGGCGTGATGGTGTACCCCCACGCCACCGACGCACCCATCGCCATCGCCACCACCACCAGCGCCCCTACCAGCGCGAGCCGCCTCATCGCAGCTCCAACCTCCTCAGCCGACGCAGGAGCGAGAGGCTGGCCAGCGTGAGCACTCCCATCGCCACCGCGCTGAGCAGCAGCAGCACGCCATCGTCACGGTGGTCGGTGCCGGCGTGCGGCAGCAGCACCAGGTCTTTCGGCAACGTGAGCGGGAACGCTAGCGACGTGACCTGCGATTTCGCGTGGTGCGTCGCCGGCGGACGATGGGCGATACGCGACCGGTGCGTGGTGGCGGGGCGCGACGGCGCCGACGGGCGGCCACCACTCGAAGGCGCGGCAGTCGTGGCCTGCGAGGTCTCGACCTGGACCAGCCGCGGCGTCGTCTCCGCCGGCGTGGGCGAGACCACGACCGGGTGGCTGACTGCCGGCGCACTCGGAATCGAGACGCGTGGCTTGACCTCAGCCTGCGGGGCCGGATCCGGGGATGGCTGACGCGGACTGAACCGAAGCTCGGCGCCTTCTGTGGTGTCGGGGCCGAGGCGGATGCCGCGGCGGTGGCCGCGCCGCACAGGAACAAGAGGGCGAGCAAAACCGTCTCGCCCGATCGGGCGAAAATGCGAGCGGCCCAAGAACTCCTATCCGTTTGCCCCCGGTACCGCTGCCTTAGACGCCTTCGTCCTGTACGCAACGGTCCTTCCTGCTTTTTACGTATTGCTCAGCAACTCGCACCATACGCCTACCGAGCCACAGGTTCAACGTTTGCGCGCGTGAAGCTGAATGCCGCCGAGCGCCAGCGGCACCGCGGCAGCTAAGAATCCAAGGGCGACGAGCAGGATCGAGGGCGTCGACGCGGGCCGACCTCGCGATCTCCGCCAGGTACGCGGCATCCGCGGAGCTTCCCTCGGACCCCGAGCGTCGCGGGGCATGCGGACGGGGCGACGACCGACGGATCTCACGCCACACGAACACATGGGGCGCGCTCGGCGAGCGAGCGCCGGCTGCCGGGATCGCGACCCTCGCCACCGATGGTGCCGGCGCCAGGACGCCGGCCGTGCCTGGCCGGCGGTCGACGACCGCGATCCCGGCCCGGGCGATCGAGCGCATCAACGACGTGGTCGAGCCCGAAGACGCGGGCGACGTCGGGGTGGCCGGCGCCGACGGAGCACCGGCGGCGGCCGGTTGGGCAGCCGCAGCCGCGGGCGTCGGCGGGGGACCAGTCGTGGTGGCCGCCGGCGGAGTCGACGCAGGCGGGTCGGAGACAGGTTGACCGACCGTTATCACCGTCACCGTGGTCTGGCTGGTGGCGTCCTGCACCTGGGTCGCGTCGTAGCACCAGGCGAGACATCCGATCTGCACCTGCCAGATGTCCTGGCCGGTCACCGTCCCCGTGCCAGTTGTCGAAGATGTGGGCGAGCCGGGCGGCTCGACGAGCACCTGAACGGTGGTGATCGTCTGCTGCGCTTGCTGGAGCTGCTGGGTGCCGGTGCAGTAGAAGAGGCAGCCGATCTGAAGCTGCCACGTCTGCTGGTCGGTCTGGTCGACCGCAGAGGGCGCCGGCGTCTGCGAGCCGATCGAAGCCGAAGGGTCGATGAGCTGCACGGTGGTACTCGTCTGCGACGCGGTCTGCACGTCGGTGCCGGATGCCGTCTGGCCGCCGGTTTGCAGTTGGCAGGTGACCTGGTCGACGACGCTCTGAAGTTCGGTCCCGGCCGGCGGTGGGACACTCGTCGAGCCAGCGGGCGGCACCAGTGAGCTGAGCTCGCCCAAGATCTGCTGGGCCAGCGGCTCCGGCGTCGTGCCCGTCGACGTGGTCCCAGAGCACTCCGTCAAGCATCCGATCTGGATCTGGGTGATCGTGCTGGTCGGTTGTGACGGACCGGGTTGCCCCTCGAGCCCGCCCGCCTGCTGCCCGGACGTTCCCAGCGTTTGGAGATCGGCCGTGGTCTGGGAGGCCTCTTGAACCTCGCTCAGGCCCTGGCAGTTGGACGTGCAGCCGGAGACCTGAACCTGGATGATCACCTGGGTGGTCGTGCTCGACGCGACCGGAGCGGGCGCCGGCGATCCGGTGCTCGGGTCAGCCGGTGGAGTCGACGCAGGAGCCGGAACCGCCGGGGTGGGCGGAGTTGTCGGCGGACTGGGCTGAGAGATGGGGGTGCTGGGCGGAGCGGGAGGCGTCGGTGGGGAGGGCGTGGATGCCGTCGGGGCCGGTGCCGTGGTCACGGGTGTCGTGGTCGTGGTAACTGGGGCCGGCGTCTCGGTCGCCGGATCCGGACTCGCCGAGGGAGCAGCCGGCGCAGGGCTGACGGCCGGGGTGGTCGCGGGCGGGGCCGGGGACGTCGCTTCAGGGGTTGCCGGCGGGGTCGTCGTGACCGTTGCGGGCGATGTCGTCGTGGTCGGCGTCGACGGGGCCGGCGCCGCGAGGGTGGGGTTTGACGGCGTCACGGCGGCCGGGCTTGACGGCGACACGGCGGTTCCCGGCGGCGTCGCGTCGGCGCGCGCCTCGGACACGGCACCCAGCGCCACGAGGATCGTGATCAGGATCAGTCCGAGCTTTGCTGTGTTCAAGAATTTCATTGCGCCGAGTAACGGGGACCCGGCCGACGCTGCCAGGGCGCCGGCCGGGTGCCGCGGTTGCTTGGCTCGCGAGGGAGCCGGTTGTCAACTACTTGTCTGGCTCTGGGTTCCGTTCTGCGTCGTGTCCGCGTTGTTGACGGCGCCGCTCAGCGCGCCGTTCAGGGCGAACTGGTTGGCGCTGTTGTCGCCGCCTGTGATGTCACCGGCGGAGATGTTCACCGGGACGTTGGCGTTGACTGCGGTCTGATTGGCGCACGCACTCGAAGAGGCGAACTGGCCAGTGAGCGCCTGCTGTTTGTTCACCTGGGCCTGGCCCGCGCCACCGCACCCCCACGAACAGCTCGAGCCGGCTGTCTGCGACTGGGTGTTGTTCTGGGTGGTGTCGGCGTTGTTGCCGGCGAGGCTGGCGGCCCCGTTGATCGCGCCCTGATTGGCGCTGTTGGAGCCGCCCGACACATCTCCCGCGGAGATGTTCACCGGCACGTTGGCGTTCACCGCCGTCTGGTTGGCGTTCGCCGAGGACACCGCCCCCTGGAGCGTCGCCGCTCCCTGATCCGAGGCCTGGAACTGGCCCGCGCCCCCGCAGCCGGCCTGACAGCTCGAGCCTGCGTTCTGGGTCTGGGTGTTGTTCTGGGTGGTGTCGGCGTTGTTGCCGGCGCCGCTCAGCGCGCCGTTGATGGCGCCCTGGTTGGCGCTGTTGTTACCGCCCGAGACGTTCCCGGCCGCGATATTGACCGGAACGTTGGCGTTGACCGCCGTCTGGTTCGCGTTCGCGGAAGATCCCGCGAGCTGACCGGTCACGGACTGCTGCCCATTCAGCTGGGCCTGGCCCGCGCCACCGCAGCCCCACGAACAGCTCGAGCCGGCGGTCTGGGTCTGGGTGTTGTTCTGGGTCGTGCTGGCGTTGTTGCCGGCGAGGCTGCCCGCACCGTTGAGCGCACCCTGGTTGGCGCTGTTGTTGCCGCCCGAGATGCTGCCGCCGGCGACGTTCACCGGGACGTTGGCGTTGACCACGGTCTGGTTGGCGTTTGCCCCCGACAGCGCTCCCTGGAGCGTCGCCGCGCTCTGGCCGGAAGCCTGAGCCTGCCCTGCGCCACCGCAGCCCCACGAACAGCTCGAGCCGGCGGTCTGGGTCTGGGTGTTGTTCTGGGTGGTGCCGGCGTTGTTGCCGGCGCCGCTCAGCGCGACATTCCCCGCACCCTGGTTGGCCGAGGGATCGCCGCCCGACGGCTGTCCGCCCTTCGGCGTCCCACAACCACACGACTGCCCGCCACCGGACGGCTGACCGCCGGTGCTGC
Organism: uncultured Solirubrobacterales bacterium; assembly: GCA_963701945.1. GTDB lineage: Bacteria > Actinomycetota > Thermoleophilia > Solirubrobacterales > Solirubrobacteraceae > Palsa-465. The sequence goes on from CAVPBV010000017.1 coordinate 703,816, forward strand.
TCGGTGAGTTGCCGTTCACCGCGTTCTGGTTGGCGTTCGCCGATGACCCGGCGAGCTGGCCGGTGATGGACTTCTGGCCGCTGCCCTGCGCCTGTCCTGATCCGCCGCCGCCGACGGCCCCGCCGGCGCTGGCGATCTGGCTCTGGGTGTTGTTCTGGGTCGTGCTGGCGTTGTTGCCGGCGCCGCTAGCCGCCCCATTGAGCGCGCCCTGGTTGGCGCTGTTCGAGCCGCCGCCGTTGGGCATGCCGCCCGTCGGCGTTCCGCTCCACGACGGGCCGCCCTGCGGCGGGCTGCCCTTTGGCGTGCCGCAGCCACACGGCTGGCCGCCGCCCGACGGGTGACCGCCGGACACGCTCACCGGAGCGTTCGTGTTCGTCGCGGTCTGCTGGGCGTTTGCGCTCGACAGAGCGCCCTGCAGTGTGATCGCGGACTGACCCGCGAGCTGTGCTTGACCGAGGCCACCGGCCCCGGGGCTGCCCCCACCGTTGGCCATCGCCGTCGCCGGAAGGGCGAGTGCGATGACGCTGACGGCGGCAGCGATCAATCTAGATCTCATGCTGCGTTTCTCCTTGATCTGAGTTGGATTGAGCCCGCTACATCAACCGCGGACCCGGTGACGACCGCCCCACAACGGCGACCGTCGTGTGCGTTCATCCAGCGGCGCTAACCGGGCCGTTCCAACCTCGAGACGAGGAGAGCCGATCGCGCTGGGGCGAGCCCCAGGCCTAAGAGCCCCGGCAACAAGGCTCGAAGCATGCATACGCCGGCGAGTGCGAGCAGAGCCGCTGCGGCCGCACCGGCCGCTCCACCGCCTACGCCCGCTGCGGCGCCCTCCGCACCTCCCGGAGGCAGGTTGGCCGACACCGGAGGGCCGAGCTGCGGAGTGCTCACCGTGCTCACGGCGCCTGATGGTCGCGCGGCGAGGTGACGAGGACCATCCGAACGCCTGCGCGCGCGGGACGGCGCCCGAGCGGCCGTGGCGTGGTGGGCGTGCACGAGGACGGCGTGGGCGGGCGGCACAGGTGCCCACCGCGCCCCGACGGCGCCGATCGGACCGGGCCGCGTCGGCGCTGGCCGAGCTGGGCTTCGAAGGCCCCTCTGCCCGGCCCGGCGCCCCTTCGGACGCGAGACGCGATGTGCGCTCGCCTGCCCACCGAGGGACGCGTCGGGCCGGGCTCGAGCGGGCGGATTCGGCCGTTTGCCCGTCGTGCGTACCGAGACTGTCGGCACGGAAATCGTTGGCGTGGAGATGGCGGTGTCCGGCCGGGGCGCGGGCTGGGCCGGGACGGCCACCGCCGGGACATTGCCCGCCGGCGTCGCAACCGTGGGCCCCACCGTCTGAGTGGAAGGTGCCGGCGTCGGAATCGCCACGGTGGCAGAGGGAACGCTCCCGACCGGCGACGGTGACGGCACCTGTGCGAGGGCCGCGGCCACGGCCGCCTGCGCCGGAGCAGGAACGGCGTTGGAAAGCTGGCTGAGGGCCTCCAAGCCGGGGCCGGAAGCCTCCGCGCCCGCCGGGACGATCAGCGCCAGCGTGAGAAGCGCCACCGTGAGCGCTCCACACAACCCCCGAAACTTTGTGAGCAGATGATCAGCCATGACCAGCTTCTGATCATTAAGGTCACCAGTTACGCGAGATCCGATCCAAGAAAAGCTGGCTATCACGCGTTATCTCTATGGCTTCCGGCGTGGTATCAGGCGCAGGAAGGGCGTGGCGACATCGGTGGAAAAGCTCATATGCGGCGGGCGACACCGTCCCGAAAGAGCCCAGACGGCTCGGGGCTTTCGGACGCCGACAGGGAGGATCTGGTCCGCTCTCACCTCCCGCTCGTGCGGGCGGTGGCGCGCCGCGAGGCAGGCGCCGGTGAGCAATTCGACGACGCCGTCCAGGCCGGTTCGCTCGCGATGGTGAAGGCGTCAGTTCGCTTCGACCCGAGCCGTGGCGTCGCGTTCGCGACGTTCGTGACGCCGGCCGTCGAAGGCGCGATCCGCCGGCAGCTGCGGGAACGCTCCCCGGGCGTCCGACTCCCCGATACCGCGGACGTTGAGCGGCCGGGCGAGCCCGACCCGCTCGCCGAGAGCGATCAGCGCGTGCTGCTGGCCGGCGGTCTCCGCGCGCTCGACGAACGCGAGCGCCGGATCGTCGTCCTGAGGTTTCACGCCGATCTGACCGAGCGCGAGATCGCCCGGGAGGTCGGGATCTCGCAGGCGCACGTCTCCCGGCTGCTCGACGGAGCGCTGGCCAAGCTCCGCGCCCAGTTCGCCTCGGCCGACCCTGATATCACGAAAACCGATGCGATATCACTGACCAAATCGCCCGAAATTGCGGAGGAACGGACTAAAATTTCGGGCGTGGGTGCGCATCAGGAGGGTATGGGCGCGCGACCGGATGGCGACGCCGGGCAGACGGGGGCGGACCGCTCCGACAACACGAAGTCCGGACCGAGCCACAGCGGTCGCTTCCTCGTGCGTATGCCCGGCGAGCTCCACGAGCAGCTCGCCCTCGCCGCCGAGCGCCGCGAGGTGAGCCTCAACCGGTACGTCAACGAGGCCCTCTCGAGCTCCGTCGGGTCGGCTCCGGCGGATAGGGACGCGGCACCTGCGCGCTCGAAGCTGCGCATGGCGCTCGCGGTGAACGTCGTGATAGTGGTGCTCGCCGCCGGGGCGGCGATCGTGCTGTTGGTGCTCGCGCTCGAGCGCGGGATCTGACCCGGAGCTGCAAGCCGACGGTCACGTTGCAGGATCGCTCGCGGTGGGGGCGAACCCGCCGATGTGCGCAACACAACGCTTCACGGGGTGATCGAGGCGTTTGCGACGGAGGCGGCGATGGCGCTGTGCGCCGAGACCGCGTCCGGCGCCGAGATTCCGTTCGAGCTGATCGACACGGCGGGCGGTCCGCGCGGCCGCGTGCCGCTGTACTGCTACCGCCCGCTGACCGCCACGTTCCTCCGGGAGCGGCACGGGTTGCTGTTGTCGCTACCCACGTATGTGCCGGCGGTGCGGGCGCTCAGCGGCCTCGAGGGCGTCGACGCCTACCTGCGCCAGCGCGGAGAATCCCGGCCCCCGTCAGAGCGGCGCGAGCGCGCGGACGCCGCTCTGCGCGCGTTCCTGTCCGTGGTGTACGCAGAGCGGAGCGACTTCCAGTTCGACGAGGACAGGTTCGCGGGCGCCTACGAGGAGCTCGAGCAGGCCGTGTACGAGGGTCGTGCGGTGACCACGGTCGTGGCGCCGCTGCTCGGGGTCGCGCTCGACTTCGACACCACCGAGGTCCCACTCGGCGACGGGTTGTCGCTCTTCCGCGGCGACTCGTTCGACGACGCGCCACCCGACGCGGTCTGGGGTGACGGCGAGGAGCCGCACGTCCTCATCGTGCTCACCGTGGCGCAGGACCGCGCGGCGCCCGCGCCGGTGTCGGTCGCGCGCGTCCGCTTTCGCCGCACGCTCACCGCGCTGCGGTTATTCGAGCGCGGCGGCTTCGCGCTCGGGCCGGTCGCCTGGACGCGGATCGATGCCGGCACCTGGCGCGCGGTTCCGCTCGGCGGGAGCGGCCGCCCGGGCCTGCCCCGGCTGATTCCAGCCGAGCAGGAAGACGAGCTGCGGGCGTTCTGCAATCTGGTGGCGAGGCGCACCCCGAAGGGCGGTGAGGTCGCCTGGGCGCTGGCCCGGTTCGAGATGGGATGCGAGCGCCTCGCGCCGTTCGAGGCGCTGACCGACTATCTGCTGGCGCTGCGGGCGCTGCTGGAGCCCGAGGGAGCGTCGAGTGGACGGCTGGCGGGCCGCCTGGCCGCGATCTGCGCCAAGCCGGAGGACCGCGCGGCGCTCGCCGAGCGCACCGCGCACGCGATCTCGCTCGAGCGCGCCGTGATCGGCGGGCTCCCGCCGGCTCAGCCCGGCGTCGACGCGCTCGTCGACGAGCTGACAGAACAGCTGCGGGCGTTGCTCAGAGACGTGCTCTGCGGCCATCTCGAGCCCGATCTGTGCGTGGTCGCGGACGACTTGCTGGCCGAAGCGGCGGCCTAAACAGCGACTCCCATTGCCGGCCCGGGCCGCGCTAGGCTTTGTCTAGACCGCTCCTTACTCGGTCCCTGACGGGGCCGGGATTGTCAAGCCGCCAGGCTCGACAACGTAAGTCCTGGCGCTCATATGCAGTTAGGGGGAGCGCGATCTCAGCTTCGAGCGGGCTACAGCCCGCTCGTGCTGTTTCTGGGCTCGACTGGGCTCAAGTGGGTGGGGTCGTGCGACCTCGGATTGAGTGGGATTTGGGGTTTCGATCGGGTAGGGACGCGGCTATGCTCCGAGACGTGCCCCCGGTCGGACCACCGATGGCCACTCGGCCCGCTGTAGCCCCGAATGTTCATCCGGAGTGCCGGAACATGCCGCGTATGAACGACGACGGGTTCGAGGAGCTGTGCCACCTGGTGACCGAGGACGATCCGGACACCGCGCTGTGCGGTAAGGACGTTGCCGGTTACCCCTGGGACCCCCCGTGGCCCCGCTGCGAGGCGTGCCTTGCGGTCGCCCGCGGAGAGATGAACTGAACGACTACCGCGTCACCTGCATCGTCGAGATCCCCAAGGGCGGGCGCAACAAGTACGAGCACGACCCCGAGCTCGGCGGCATCAAGCTCGATCGGTTCATCTCGGCGTCGGTCGTGTATCCGACCGATTACGGCTACCTGCCGCACACCTTGGCGCCCGACGGCGACGCGCTCGACGTCCTCGTGTGCGTGTCCGAGCCGACATTCCCCGGCTGCTACGTCCTGGCCAAGGCGATCGGGCTGTTCAAGATGGCCGACGAGAAGGGTCCCGACGACCACGTCGTTTGCGTGCCGCTGCACGACCCGGGCTGGAACACGCTCGAGGACGTCGACGACCTGCCGCGCCAGCTTCGCGCCGAGATCACGCACTTCTTCACGGTCTACAAGGACCTCGACACCGACCGGCACTCCGAGGTCAAGGGCTGGGCGGGTCGCGGGGCGGCGCTGGAAGCGATCGAGGCCGCGCGGCGGGCGTTTCTGGAGGCGGAGGGGTAGGACGCGGGACCGGTCGGTCGGGCTTAGACGCGGTCGGCGCGGGCTCCGTGGGCTCGGTGGTCGTGGGCTCGGCGGTCGTGGGCTGGGTGGTGGTCGGCTCGGTGGCGCTGGTCTCGGTGGCGCTGATCTGAGTGGCGCTTATCTCGGTGGCGCTGATCTCGGTGGCGCTGGTCTCGGTGGCGGCGCCTGACTCGTTCCGCTCGGCCATCGCACTCTCAGAACTCGCGGCAATCTTGGCCGCGCGCCCTTTCTGGTACTTCCACACCCGCCGAGCGATCCAGGCGACGATCAGCAGCCCGACGACGATCCCGAACACCGCCTCGTACCTCGTAGCGGTCCGGTAGATGCTGTCGATGTTGCTGCCCGAGAAGTAGCCGATCGAGACCCAGACCCCGACCCACAGCGCGGCGCCGAGCGCGTTGAACGGCACGAACTTCGTCCAGTGCATGCCGGTTATCCCGGCGATGATCCCGTTGGCCTGCCTCAGCCCCTCGACGAATCGGGCGATCACGATCACCTTGCCGCCGTGGCGGTCGAAGAAGTTGGCGGTCTTGTCGAGCCGCTCGGGCGTCAGGAAGATGTACTTCCCGAATCGCTCGGCGAGCGGCCGGCCGCCGAAATGCCCGATCGCGAATCCGACGTTGTCGCCGAGGATCGCGGCGAGGAACCCGATCAGGCCGACGAGCCAGACGTTGAAGCGTCCGGTGCCGGCGTACACGGCCGCGATGATCAACACAGTCTCGCCGGGAACCGGAACGCCGAAGTCCTCGAGGAAGATCAACGCGAGCGCGAGATAGCCGAACCGGTTCAACGTCGGCTCCAGGCTGTGGAGGACGCCCGGAAGATGCTGCGGGGGGGCGGAGGCCGCTAGGAGCGGATCGAGCACGGTAGAGACCCTACCCACGCGCTTTGCCATGATCGCGATATGACCGCCGTGAAGCTCACCTCGCTCTCGCACGGCGCCGGCTGCGCCTGCAAGGTGCCCGCGGCTCTGCTCGCCCCGCTCGTGGCCACGCTTCCCCGGTCGTCTGACCCGAATCTGCTGGTGGGGACAGAGACGAGCGATGACGCCGGCGTCTACCGCCTGCGCGACGATCTCGCGCTCGTCCAGACCGTCGACTTCTTCACGCCGATCGTCGACGACCCATACGACTTTGGCCGGATCGCCGCCACCAACGCCCTGTCCGACGTCTACGCGATGGGAGGCCGGCCGCTGAGCGCGCTGAACCTCGTGGCCTGGTCGGTACAGGATCTCGGCGCCGAGATGCTCGGCGAGGTCCTCCGCGGCGGTGCCGACGTCGCGCGAGCGGCGGGCGCCGCGATCGTCGGCGGCCACACGATCGACGACCCCGAGCCGAAGTACGGCCTGGCCGTGACCGGCGTGATCCACCCGGACGAGGTCATCACCAACGCCGGGGGCCGCGCGGGCGACGCGCTTGTCCTGACGAAGCCGGTGGGCGCCGGCGCGGTCACGACCTCGCTGAAGAAGGGCCTCGCGTCAGACGAGGTGCTGGCGGCGGCCGTCGACGTCATGACCACGTTGAACGCGGACGCGGCCACCGCGGCGCGGGCGGCCGGCGCGCACGGCATGACCGACGTCACCGGGTTCGGATTGCTCGGGCATCTGCACGAACTCGCACTCGCGAGCGGCGTGTCCGCGGAGGTCGACGCGAAAGCCGTGCCGGTCATCGCCGGGGCGCTCGAGCTGCTCGAAGACGATCGCGCGGTCGCCGGCGGCAGCCGCAACAACCGGCGCTACGCCGAGGAGTTCGCGTCGTTCGACGACGACGTCGACGAGGTGCATCGGCGGCTCGTGACCGACGCGATGACGTCAGGGGGGCTGCTCGTGGCGCTCGACCCAGCGCGCGCGGCCGAACTCCCGGGTGCGGTGATCGGTCGGCTCCTCGGGGGCGAGCCGGGCACGATCACCGTGTTCTAAGAGGCCCGCTCCAGATCCTCGCGCGAGGCGACGCCGAGCAGACGTCCCTCCGGCGTGGTGACGACCGCCCAGCGCAGATTCTTATCGGCCAGCTGCTCAGCCACGTGCTCGGCGGAGTGGTGCGGACGGAACGTCTTCGGCCCAGGCTCCGCGACATCCTCGACCGGCTCCTCGGAACCTGCGTCCAGAGCACTGGCCGGAAGTCGTCCGAGCACGGTGCCGCCGTCGGTCGTCATCAGCGCGAACGGATACGGAGAAGCCTTGATCGAGGCGAGCACGTCGGCCACGTGGTCCGTCGGCGCGCAGCGGACGACGTCGTCGCGCATCAGGCCTCCGACGGTCGTCGGCTCCGGATCGTCGCCCTCGACCTCGAGATTGTGGGCAAGCCAGTCGACCTTGCCGGGCACGTAGTCGTAGACGTCTGCGAACCCGAGCATTTCGAGCCGGCACGCGGCTCGCGGACTGAGGTCTCAGAGCGAGTCCCAGCAGTACACGACTACCGGGCGGGAGTGATCGAGCACCGCGGTGCTCTGCCTGTCGAGTTGGCGGAGTGGCAGATTGATCGCACCGGGAAGGTGTGCCGGCGCATAGTCGTCCGCGGCGAGCACCTCGACCACCTGGGCGCCCCGCTCGATCAGCTCCTCGAGTTGTTCTAGCCAGATCCGCGTTGCCATCAACGTGTCACGGTAGCTCGCTGATCGCCTCGGCGAGGATCGCTCGCGTCGCATCGAGCGCCTGGGGGATCACGTGCGTGTCGGCGAGCAGCGGCATGAAGTTCGTGTCGCCGTTCCAGCGCGGCACCACGTGGAGATGGAGGTGATCGGCGATTCCGGCCCCGGCCACCTTCCCGAGGTTGAGGCCGACGTTGAACCCGTCGGGGCTCATCGCCTTGCGGATCGCGAGGATCGACCGGCGAGCCAGGCGCATCGTGTCGAGCATCTCGTCCTCGTTCAGCTCGTCGAGCGCTGCGACGTGACGAATCGGCGCCACCATCACGTGGCCGGGCGCGTACGGATACGCGTTCAGGATCGTTATGCAGTAGTCGCTTCGATCGATCGGCGCGTGCTCCGGGTCGTCTGGGCTCGCCGCGGCGGCCGCGCAGAAGATGCATTCGCCGTCCTTTGGCCCTGTGACGTACTCGATGCGCCAGGGCGCCCACAGTGGCCGTTCGGACATCGACGTGCGACTCTACCGGCGTGTTCCACGTCGAGCTGCGCCAGTTCCCCCATCAGACCCGCGCGTTCAACCTGACGCGGGACGAACTCGACGCGCGGATCGTCGGTCCCTGGATCGCGGGTGAGGTGGTCGAGCTGAACGAATATCGGTGGCTGCCGGACCGGGCCACGCTGACGATCTACGAAGGGCCGCAGCTCGAGGTCGCCGACATGGGCCTGGGGCGGGGCTGGCAGAACGTGACCCGCCAGGGGAGGGAGGTGACGCAGGAAGTACTGATCGAGGCGCGCGACGAGACCAGCGAGCTGCCGACGGCCGATGATTTCAAGGACGAGGTTGCCGCGCGCGCCGGCGCCGGCGCGATCTCCATCTCCGGGCTCGTGGAGCTGGCCGGCGAGTGGTACCCGCACTCGCGGGTCAGCGAGCGGATCGCGCTGTGTGAGGGGATCGTGTGGGAGCTGCTCCACTCGGTGCCGGTGACGCTGGCGCGCCGGGGGCAGCGAGTGCCGGCGTACGAGTGGCAGGCACTGTTGCTGACGTGGCCGACGTGGACTGACGACGGCCCCGACGCGGTGTCGCTCGAACCGCTCTGAGCGCGCGGGCGCGGGCCGGCGGCTCAACCGCCTACGCGACCAAATCGGCGATCAGTCGCTCGCGCTCGGCCTGGGAGGCGAACAGGTAGCGGTGGATCCGCGCCAGCCCCACGACGTCGTGGACGTCGTCGTCGAGCTGGGGGACGAGCAGCAGCCGCTGGTCGTCGAGCTCGGCCGCCAGGCGCGCGAGGTTGTGGTCGTCGCGCATCGCGAGCAGGTGGTAATCGCGGAAGTTGTCCGCGACCCGGCCGGCGAGCGAGGGGGTGAGGGTCTTGGCCAGCGCCTCTCCGACCTCGTGCGGCTCGCGATCGCCTAGCAGGTCGTGGTGCACTCGGTTGACGATCACACCGGCGAACGGGAGGCCGTCGGCCTCGAGCCGCTGCCCGAACCAGATCGCCTCGTCGATCGGGTCGCGCGCCGCCGAGGTGACGAGCACGAACGCGGTCGTGTCGGCGCGGAGCAGCTGCTCGACCTGAGTCGCACGCTGGCTGAAGTCGACGGTCATGTCGCCGAGCAGTCCGAAGAACACCGTGAGGTCGGTGATCAGGTCGATCCCCGTGATCCGGCGCAGCCCGCCGAGCAGTGGCATCGCGCCCCGGCCGAGGGTGCGGAAGCCGAAGCCCGTGGGTTTCATAAACGCCTTCAGAGCGCGGCCCTCGAGGAACGAGTTGATCCGGTTTGGGGCGTCGAGGAACTCGAGCGCGTTGCGCGACGGCGGCGTGTCCAGCACCAGGACGTCGAACTCGTGCTCCTGGTCGAGCTCGTACAGCTTGGCGATTGCGGTCAGCTCCTGCGAACCCGAGACCGCGGTCGACAGCTCGCGATACACGCGGTTGGCCTTGATCTCCTCGGCCCGCTCCGGGTCCGGGGCGATGCGTTCGATCAGCTCGTCGAACGTCCGCTTGGGGTCGAGCATCATCGCCCACAGTTCGCCGTCGACTTTCAAATCGGCCGTGGCCAGCCGGGAGGGCTCCACCCGGCGGGGCTCGTTCTCGAGCTGCTCGAGCCCGAGTGCGTCGGCCAGGCGGTTCGCGGGGTCGATCGTCACGACCGCGACCTTCGCGCCGCGGGCGGCCATCCCGAGCGCGACCGCGGCCGACGTGGTCGTCTTGCCGACGCCGCCCGATCCGGCGCACACGCATACGCGCTTGCCCTCGAGCATCTCGGCGACGTTCACAGCGCTGCCTCCAGAGCGCCGGCCAGCTGCTCGAGCTCGGGCAGGCCGAGATGATCAGCGAACACGTAGGGAAGCTCGGCGAGGCGGCCGTTGACGTGGTCGCGCAGACGGTCGCGCTGCTCACGTTGCGTGGCCGCTCGGGCGTGCTCGGACAGCGCGGCCCGGAGCGCGGTGCGCGCCAGCGGCGAGCGCGTCTTGTGCAGCGCCCCGGTCAGCTCGGCGATCTCCCCGTTCTCGAACCGAGCCGGATAGAGCGCGTTGACGATCACCAGGTCGAGCGCGAGCTCGTCGCGGTTGATCTCCTCAGCGAGCGTCAGGGTCTCGTTGACCGGCATCTCCTCGGGCGTCGCGACCGCAATCACGCCGGTGAACTCCCGGTCGGCGATCGTGGCGGCGATCGTCCGACCCTGGTGGGCGATCGGACCGACTCGGGCGATGTCGGCGAACGTCTTGGGCGTGCGCAGCAGCCCGACGCCGTGGCCGGTAGCGGGCGCGTCGACGATCACGAGGTCATACGGCGCGCCGCCGCGAGTCCGGCGGTCGAGCTGCGCGAGCTCCCATACCTTGCCGATGCTGAGCAGCTCACGCATCCCGGGCGTTGCCATCGCGAACGCATGGAACAGGCGACTCGAGCCGAGCGCCTGTCCGAGCGGCCCGGCCTTGACGCGCAGGTATTCCTCCATCGCCTGCTGGGGATCGATCGAGATCGTGAACAGGCCCGGCGCGAGCTCGAGTTCGCGGAACCGCTCGCCCTTGCTATCCGAGAGCAGGCCCTGCACTCGCTCCTGGCTGGCGAGCTCGGCGACGATCGTCCGCAGACCCTGGCGGGCGGCGAGCAGCCCGAGCGCGGTGGCGACCGTCGACTTGCCGACGCCGCCCTTGCCGGTCACGAACAGCAGCCGTTTGTCGAGCAGTGCGGGCACCGCACCCGAAAATAGCGGGGAGATCTCGGAGGATTCCGCCCGGCTTGTACGAATACTCCGGTCGACATGAGCCAGGTGATCGCGTTCGCCAACCAGAAGGGCGGCGTCGCCAAGACCACGACGACGCTCAACCTCGCAGTCGCGTTCGCGGAGGAAGGGCATCGGGTCCTGTGCGTCGACATGGATCCCCAGGGCAATCTGACGATGTCCCAGGGCATCGATCCGGACACGCTCGAGAAATCGATGTACGACGTGCTCGTGCATCAAATCTCCATCCGCGAGGTAATCCGCAAGCGCGAGATCGACGTCGCCTGCTCGTCGATCGACCTGGCCGGCGCGGAGATGGCGATGTCGACGATGATCGGCCGCGAACGGAACCTGCAGAAGGCTCTCAAGCCGGTGGAGGACGACTACGACTTCGTGTTCATCGACACGCCGCCGAGCCTCGGGCTGCTGACGATCAACGCGCTGACCGCCGCGCAGAAGGTAATCGTCCCCGTCCAGTGCGAATATCTGTCGATGCGCGGCCTGATCCAGCTGCAGAACACGCTGGCGATGATTCGCGAGAACCTGAACCCGGATGTCGAGATCGAGGGCATCCTGCCGACGCTCGTCGACACCCGAACGTTGCACGCCAAGGAGGCGATCGAGCTGCTGGAAGAGAACTTCGGGGACCGAGTATTCGCATCGCGGATCCGCAAGACGATCCGTTTCGCTGAAGCACCTGTAAAAGGTATGTCGGTCCTGAAGTACGATCCCGACGGTCTGGCCGCACACGCCTATCGGCAGCTCGCGAAGGAGGTCCTTTCCAATGCCAAGCGCTAAGCGCGCGAGTATGCGCGAGGGACCACTCGCGGCTCTGTTCCGGAAGACGGCTCAGGACACCGACGACCGCGGCGAGCAGCAGGCGACGCCGCTGGCGCCGCCCGCCACTCCGGCCACGCCCGAGGCTTCGACGGCGCCCGACGAGCAGCCGGCACCAGCCGCACCAGCGGCACCCGCGGAGGCCGAGGCCGAGGTCGAGGAGCCGCGGATTCCGCTCCCGCACGAGCGCCTCCGCCACGCCTTTTCCGCCGACATCCCCGAAAACGTGCTCGAGCGGCCCACGCGCCCCGCGCCGGAGCCGGTGGTCAGCGAGCCCGAGCACGACGTGTACGCGCGGGTCACGCGCGACGAGCCGCTTGGAGAGCGGGGGCGCGGCGGTCCCGTGCTGCGGGTAGTCGGCGTCGGCGGCGCCGGCGTCAACGCGATCAACCGCATGGTCGAGGCCGAGATCGAGGGCGTCGAGTTCCTGGCCATCAACACCGATCTCCAGTCGCTCCAGCAGTCGGCCGCGCACGACACGCTCCACATCGGCGACGCGATCACGCACGGGCTCGGGTCGGGTTCGAACCCGGAACTCGGACGGGCGGCCGCGCGCGAGGAGTACGACCGGATCAAGGCGATGCTGCGTGGCTCGGACATGGTGTTCATCGCCGCCGGCGCCGGCGGCGGGACGGGCACCGGCGCGGCGCCGATCGTCGCCCAGATCGCTCGCGAGCTCGGCGCGCTGACGGTTGGGATCGTCACTCGACCGTTCCAGTTCGAGGGCACGCGCCGGCGTGACCAAGCCGAGGTGGGCATCGCCGACCTGGGCGAAGAAGTCGACACTCTGATCGTCGTCCCCAACAACCGCCTGCTGTCGGTGCTCGAGCGCAACGTCTCGATGGTCGATGCGTTCCGAGTCGCCGACGACGTTCTCCGCCAGGGCGTCCAGGGGATCTCCGATCTGGTGACGCTGCCCGGGCTGATCAATCTCGACTTCGCCGACGTGCGCACGATCATGTCCGGCGCCGGCACGGCGCTGCTCGGGATCGGCATGGGCACCGGTGACCGGCGCGCGATCGAAGCCGCCGAGGCCGCGGTGGCTTCGCCGCTGCTCGAGACGAGCATGGAGGGCGCGCACTCGATCCTGTTGTCGATCACGGGCGGCCCCGACCTGTCGCTGTGGGAGGTCAACGAGTCGGCCAAGGCCGTCGCCGAGGCCGCGCATCCGGACGCGAACATCATCTTCGGCGCAATGGTCGACGAGAAGCTCCATGACAACGTCTGGGTCACGGTGATCGCCACCGGTTACGGCGACGGGCGGGCGCGTCGGCGCGATCCAGGCCGCGCGGTCGCCGGGTCAGACGATCGTGCCCGGGACCGCGGCCAGTCGCTCCGCGAGCCGACCGGTGAGCCGCGCGTGAGCCGCGTGCGGCAGCGCTCAGGGACGCTCGATCTCGACGTCCCGGAGTTCATCCCCCGTAGATAGGTCCGGCCGGTCGTGACGGCCGAGCCGCTCGGCGTAATCGCCGCCGGCCATCCGCTGTCGGCGCAGGCCGGTGCCGACGCGATGCGCAGCGGCGGGAACGCGGTCGACTGCGCGCTCGCGGCGATGCTCACGTCGTATGCGTGCGAGCCGCTGCTGACAAGCCTCGGCGCCGGCGGCTACATGCTCGTGGTGGCGCCCGGCGAGGAGCCGGTGCTGCTCGACTTCTTCATCGAGGCCCCCGGGCGAGGAGCGAACGTGGGGGCGCGCGCGCAGTTGGTCCCGATCAGCGTCTCGTTCGGCGGCGCGGTCCAGGTGTTCAACATCGGACCGGCGTCGGTCGGGACCTACGGCATGGCGGCGGGGGTGTGCGAGGCGTCGGCGCGGTTCGGGCGGATCCCGCTGGCCGACCTGGTCAAGCCGGCGGCCAGGCTCGCCCACGACGGTGTCGAGCTCAACACCGCGCAGGCGTACGTGATCGAGATCTTGGCCGGGATCGTGACCTCGACGCCGGAGTGCGCCGCGCTGTTCGCCCCGGATGGGCACGTGGCGCGGGCCGGCGACGTCGTGCGGCAGCCGGAGCTGGCCGACGCGCTCGAGCGAATGGGCAGCGAGGGCGCCGCGCCCTTCTTCACGGGGGACATCGCGGCGGCGATCGTCGACTGGCTGGCCGAGCGCGGCGGGATCGTCACGGCCGAGGACCTGGCCGCGTATCAGGTCGTCGACCGCACGCCGATCCGGGTCTCCTACCGCGGGCGCGAGGTGGTCACAAACCCGCCGCCGTCGGCCGGCGGGATCCTGATCGCGCACGCGCTCGCAGTGCTCGACTCCGCGCCCGACGCGCCTGACCTCACCGAAGTGGTGGAGACGATGGAGCGCACGCAGTCCGAGCGCACGCCCGAGTTCCTCGAGGGGCTCGACGATCCGGAGTTCGTGCAGCGATTTCTGTCCCGACGCTCACCACTCGGATCGACCACGCACGTGTCGGTTCTCGACCGCGAGGGCTGGGCGTGCTCGGTCACGTGCTCGAACGGATCGTGCTCGGGCGTGGTCGTGCCCGGTACCGGCGTGCATCTGAACAACATGCTCGGCGAGCAGGACCTCAACCCGCTCGGCTTCCACCGCCACCCGCCGGGACGCCGGATGCCGAGCATGATGTCGCCGACTGTGGTGCTCCGGGAGGGCGCGCCCGAGCTCGTGCTGGGGAGCGCCGGCTCGAACCGGATCCGCTCGGCGATCCTGCAGACGATCATCCGCGTGATCGACGACGGCCTCGAGGCCGGCGATGCCGTCCGGGCACCGCGGGTCCACTTCGAGGACGGCATCGTGTACGCCGAGCCGGGGATCGACACCGTCGCGCTCGAGCGCGCCGGCCGTACGATCGGCGCGTTCAGAGAGCTCAACCTGTTCTTCGGTGGCGTCCAGGCCGCCGCCCGCGACAGGCAGGGTCGGTTCTCCGGTGGTGGGGACCCCCGGCGCGGCGGGGCCGCGCTGGTAGTTTCGGCTTGATGAGGCTTCGCGCGGCGGTCGCACTCCTCCTCGCTGCGCTCGTCACCGGCTGCGGCTTCGAGATCGAGGAACCCGACCTGTTCCTCGTGACGCGGACGGGTGCCGGGGGTCAGAAGCTATCGCTGCTGGTGAACGACGGCGGCACGATCCGGTGTGATGGCGCCAAACCCAAGGAACTGCCCGACCCCCAGTTGCTACAGGCCCGCGACCTGGCGACTAGTCTCAACACCGACGTGAGTGCCAAACTGCGGTTCGCGCCGAGCGCGCGCAGCGTGTACTCGTACACGGTGAAAGTGCAGAACGGCACGATGTCCTTCCCCGACACTGCCGCGAGCGCGCACAAGGAATTGGCGCAACTGGAGTTATTTGTAATACAGGCCGCCGCGAATCCCTGCGGCCTAAGTTCTTGAAGAACTTCTTAGCCTTACCCCCGGGTTAGAACGCCCGCTACCGTCCACGCTCGTGATCAACGTAGCTGCAACCACCGCCGCCCACATGACGACGTTCCAGGCGATCGTCCTCGGGGTGCTCCAGGGCATCACCGAGCTGTTCCCGATCTCCAGCCTGGGGCACACGGTCATCTACCCGAACCTGTTCGGCTGGAGCGACATCGTGTCCTGGCAGTCCCAGCCTGAGTCGCCGTGGTTGGCGTTCGTGGTCATGCTCCACGTCGGTAGCGCCGTTGGCCTGTTGATCTACTTCTGGCGCACCTGGGTCGAGGTGATCGGAGCATTCTTCGCCACGCTGCGCAAGCGCAGGGTCGAAACCTCGACCGAGCGGCTCGCCTGGCTAATCATCATCGCGACGATCCCGGTGGGGATCCTCGGTTTCTTCCTCGAGCATCCGGTGCGGGTGGCTCTGGCCAAGCCGCTCGCGGCATCGATCTTTCTGGTCATCAACGGGCTCATGCTCCTCGGCGCCGAGCGATTCCGAAGACGGTCCGAGGTCCGCGCGCTCGCCGCGCGCGAGGGGATGAAGCGCGACGGCGGTCGCCGGCTCGACACGCTCGAGTACAAGGAGGCCGGCATCATCGGGTTCTTCCAGAGCTTCGCGCTGATCGCCGGCTTGAGCCGCGACGGAATCTGCATGGCCGCCGGCCTCGTGCGCGGACTCGACAACGAGGATGCGGCCCGGTTCGGGTTCCTGCTCGCCACCCCGCCGATCCTCGCCGCCGGGCTGCTCAAGTTCAGCGACCTCACCGGCTCGCTTGGCGCCGGCATCCGTGGCGATGCGGTGATCGCGGCGGTCGCGGCGGCGATCACGGCGGTGATCACCGCCCACTACCTGATGCGTTACTTCAAGACCCGGACGCTGACCCCGTTCGGGATCTACTGCATCGTGTTCGGGGCGGCGATGGTCATCTACAACGCGTAGGGTCTTCGCCTCATGCCTCCCTGGCATCCCTCAACGACAAGGGGGACGCCAGGGAGACATCGAGGCTCGCCCATCAGCTGGCTCCAAACCTCACTTTGCCGTTCGACTGGGCGCGCTCCTGCACCTTGTCGACCAACTCGAGCCGCTTGATCGCGGCACGGAACAGGCGCGTCACCAGCCGTAGCCGCGCGTTCTCGGAGCGCATGTCGAGCAGGCCCTGCTTGGCGTCGAGGCCGAAGTCGACGGTGGCGGCCATCGCGTAGGCGCTCATGCGGGCGAGCTCCTCGGGATCCGGGTCCCGGTCAGTGGCACGCTTGAACAACTCGGCGTAGGCCTCGCGAGCGCCTCGTGCCAGATCCGCGTCGATCTCGTCGTCGCGGTCCTCGACAAACTCGATCACGCCGGCGGGGTAGGGGAGGTGGCCCTGGCGCTCGAGCACGCGGAACGGCCGGGTGCCGCGGACGAGCAGGTTCATGCGGCCGTCGTCCATCTGCTCGATCACGCGATCGATCGCGCACGCGCACCCGACCTCGCGCAGCCCGTCGTCCGAGAGCCAGAGGATCCCGAACTCGCGCTCCTCGCCGAGACACATCTGGATCATCGTCTTGTAGCGCTCCTCGAAGATGTGCAGCGGAATCAGCTCTCCGGGCAGCGCCACGATCCCAAGCGGGAACAGCGGGAACTCGCGCGAGGGACCTTCGGGCATCCCCCCGCCAGTCTACGGACGGCGGGCGGTGACCAGCAGGTTGTAGAAGATCGCCGGCGGCAGCACCGGCTCGAGCAGCCGCTCGTCCACCCGCTGCAGCAACAGGTAGCCGCGGAACGCGTACTGGCGCCACAGCATCGGCACGTCGGCCGGATCGGCGCTCGCCTCGAGCGCGCGGTTGAACCAGCCGAACCAGTTCGCGAGCAGTTCCTCCCCGCGCACGCGGACGTCGTCGAACCCCGCGGCGCGCGCGAGGCGTACGAGATCGTCGGGCGCGAACGCGTGGATGTCAACGACGTGCTCGAGTCCGTGGTCAGCGCCGTTCGAGGATCCGCTCGGGTCGGGCGGGGGCGGGGGTCCGGCGCGAAGCGCGCGACGCCATGCCGGGGCCAGCGCCACCGCGCCGCGCTTGGGGATCGCCGCGATCCGGTCGCCGACGCGCGACGGCTCACCGGCGAACAAGATGCGGCCGCCGGGCTTCAGCACCCGGTGGAACTCTGAGAACGCCCGCTCGAGGTCTGGTAGGTGGTGGAGCACCGCGTGCCCGAGCACGAGATCGAAGCTTTCGGCTCCGAACGGGAGGGACTCGGCGTCGGCGCGGAGACTCTTGACGTTCAGGCCGAGGCGCTCGGCGTTCCCGGCCAGCGTGCGGACCATCCCCGGCGAGATGTCGGTGCAGGTAGCGTCGCGCACGATCCCGGCGCGAACGAGGTTGAGGGTGAAATAGCCGGTGCCGGCGCCGACCTCGAGCGAGCGCGCGAACCCGCCGTCGAGCTCGCGTCCGAGCAGCTTGCGCAGCTTGCCGACCACCTGGCCCTGGCCCACCTCGCCGAAGTCGATCCCCCACTTCGAGTCGTAGCTCGACGCGGCCACGTCGTGATACCGCGTGTTGACGTCGCGAATCTCGTCCGCGCTTCGCTGTCCGTCGGTTCCCATCGCCTCGGTTCGCATCGTGTCGCTTCGCAGCGCCTCCATCGCGGCGCCAGATTACCCTAGGGCCCGCGCCAGTGAGCCTTTACGTCCAGCAGAACCAGCCCCCGGGAGTGCCTCCGCTCGAGTTGACCGGCGAGCGCACGCTGCCCGATGTGCCCGCCGAGAACTACTGGTATCGCCGGCATCTGGTCGTATACGAATGGATCGCGGCGCGAGCCGGCGGTGGGGTCGTGCTCGACATGGCCTGCGGCGAGGGCTACGGGTCAGAGGTGCTGTCTCGGTCGGCCGCTCGCGTGGTCGGGGTGGACGGCAACCCCGAGGCGCACGAGCACGCCCGGCTCAGATACAAGCGTTCGAATCTGACCTTCGAATGGGGTGCGGTCGAGACGTTCGGCGAGCCGGGCGCGTACGACGCGGTCGTGTTCCTCCAGACGATCGAGCACGTGATCGACCCGCCGGCCGTGCTGGCGCATTTCCGCCGGATCCTCAAGCCCGGCGGCGTGGCGTACGTCTCGACTCCGAACGTGCTGAAGCTCGCGCCGTCCGGCCACGCGAAGTCGGACAATCCCTGGCATCTCCGCGAGTACCGGGCCTCCGAGTTCGGCGAGTTGTGCCGCCGCGTGTTCGCGCACGTCGAGATGCTCGGCCTGTTCCACGCCCGAAAGCTGCGCGTGCACGAGATGGCGCTCGCGCTCGGGTGGGATTCGGTGCACAAGCGAACCGGCATCACCGACGCGTTCTACGGCCGCTTCACGCCGGCGATCGCGACCAGTGACTTCGCGCTGCGGACCGATCGGCTCGACCGCGCGCTGGACTTCCTGGCGGTCTGCCGAGACGACTGAACCCGAACGGCTGGAGCGGGGACAGAACCGGCGCATGGACTTCGCCATGCTGGGTAGCCTCGTCTCGACAACCTAATAACTGGCTTATTGACATCCGGAAGGCAGGGTCCGCAGTGTCACAACTTCGCCTCGGTCGGCGCGCCGTTCCCGGCGTGCTCGCCGCCATCGTCGCGATCGTCGTCGTGCTCGCGCCGGTTACGCCGGCCGCCGCCAAGCGCACGGCCGCTCGGCACGCGTCGACGAGCCGCGTGTGGTTCCCGCGCGACGTGCTGGCGCTCGGCTACGCGACGAGCCTGGGCGCGGCGAGTCCTTCGCAGGTGATGCAGATCGGGATCGGACTGAAGAACCCGAACTCGAGCGGCGAGGCCGCGCTCGAGCGCGCCCAGCAGAACCCGGCGAGTCCGGAGTACCAGCACTTCCTCACGCCAGCGCAGTTCGACTCGCGCTTCGGCGTCTCAAAGACCACGTTCGCCCGGATGCTCGCGTGGCTCCGTGGCGGCGGCGCCACCGTGATCGAGACCTCGGGTGCGCGCAACTACGTCGAGATCAACGCGACCGTCAAGCAGGTCGACAGCCTGTTCGGCACGAAGGTCAACCGCTACTCGGCTCACGGGACCCAGTTCCTGGCCAACGATTCGGCGCCGAGCGTCCCCGCGCACCTCGACGTGCTCGCGATCGTCGGGCTCAACACGCTCGACCGGCCGACCACTCCACTCGCCGGCGCCCACCGCGGCGCGCCCGCGCCGGGGTCCTCGCTGCTCGGTCTGCCGACCGCGCCGGCGTCGCTCCCGTCGATTCCCGGCGAGGGCACGTTGACCGGGACGGTCCAGAGCGTGCTTGGCTCGCTGCCCGGCGTCTCGGGTATCCCCGGTACCCCGCTGAACCGGCATCTCAGCGTTCCGGCCGCGTCAGTGCCGACGATCCCAGCCGAGTTGACCCCGCAGGACATGTGGTCGATCTACGACATGCCGTCGAACAACATGGGCCAGGGCCAGTCGATCGCGATCATGGGCTCGGGCGACACGAGCACGACGGTCAAGGACCTCGCGATCTTCGAGTCCGAGCACAACCTGCCCAAGGTGTCGGTTCAGGTCACCGATATCCCCAAGGACGGTGACTTCTCGGACACCTCGGGCAACGTCGAGTGGGAGCTCGACACGCAGTCGTCGACCGGCGTCGCGCCCGACGTCAACAAGG
Organism: uncultured Solirubrobacterales bacterium; assembly: GCA_963701945.1. Taxonomy (GTDB): domain Bacteria; phylum Actinomycetota; class Thermoleophilia; order Solirubrobacterales; family Solirubrobacteraceae; genus Palsa-465. The sequence goes on from CAVPBV010000017.1 coordinate 723,504, forward strand.
TGCACCTGTACTTCTCCGAGCACCTGATCGACCCCGACGTCGAGGCCGACTTCGTCAAGTGGATCGACGACCCGAGCGGGCCGAAGCAGGCGAACGCGTCGTTCGGCGAGTGCGAGACGACGCCGGCGAACGCGACGCTCGAGAGCGACATCCCGACGCAGTTCAACAACAACGAGGATTGGAACGCCGACTACGGGACGGGCGCGCCGGACGCGCTCGAGCCCGTCGCCGAGCAGACCCTCGAGCAGGGCGTGCTCGAGGGCAGGACCTTGTTCGCAGCCACCGGAGATACCGGCTCCTCGTGTCCGGTCCTCGTCCTGGGCCCGGACGCGGGAGCCGGCAACGGGGTTGCCAACCAGGGGATCCCGATCATCAACTATCCGGCCGCGAGCCCGAACGTCGTCGCTGTCGGCGGGACCGTCCTGTATCCGGACGGCAGCAACCCGCCTCAGCGCGCGCTCGAGTACCCGTGGCCGTACAGCGGCGGCGGGCAGAGCTTCTTCATCCCCGAGCCGGCGTTCCAGAAGGGCGACTCGGCCGTCGATCGGCCATGCCTGTCTGACCTGAACGGCAATCCGAACACTTCAGGTGTGACCTGTCGCGGGATACCCGACGTGGCCGACGAGTCGGGCGACATCGCGACGAGCTCGTATGACATCTACAGCGACGAGCTCGGTGGCGCCTCGAGCGAGGGCGGGACCAGCCTGGCCTCGCCGCTGATGGTGGGGATGTGGACGCGGATCCAGGCCGCGTCCAGGCGCGGGACCGGGTTCGCCGACCCCGACATCTACCGGATCGCCGAGAACTCCACCGATTACGCCCGCGACTTCAACGACTACGAGGCTGGAACCAACGGCTTCTACCAGGCCCTACCGGGCTGGGATTACGTGTCGGGCTGGGGTACGCCGGTGTTGACCCCGTTCATGACGGACGTGGACGGAAGAACAGCACCGGTCCGCTGACGAAGGGGGCCGGCTCGAGAAAGCGCCTTCCAGGTTCGCTTTCTCGAGCCGGCTATTGCCAGCGGAAGGTTTTCGGGGCTTTTCGCATGCGTATCAGCCGCGCGGGAACGCCTGCGACCACCGCGTTGGCGGGTACGTCGGCTGTGACGACGGCGCTGGTCCCGATCACTGCGTTGTCGCCAACCGAAACGCCTCGCAGCACGCATACCCCATAGCCCATCCAGACGTTATGCCCAACGGCTACGTCGCGCTTGTAGATCCCCTGCTCGCGGATCGGCCGCTCCACCTCGACCATCCCGTGGTCGAAGTCGATCATCATGGCGCGGTCGGCGATGATGCACTCGCGCCCGATCGAGACGTGCTGGTAGGCCGAGATCGTGCACTCCTGGCCCATCACGGACTTAGCGCCGAGCGAGAACTCGCCCTCGTGCACGCGGATCTTGCACCGGTGGCCGATCCACGACCAGCGACCGAGATGCACGGACGCGTTCCGGCCGATCTCGAACTTCACCCCCGGGCACACGAAGCACAGGCCGTCGGTCTGCAGCCGCCCGCGCCAGCGCAGCTTCAGCCACAGCCAGCGCGCGATCAGCAGCGCGTACCCGGGCCGGAGCATGTGGTGCTCGCGGGCGAATCGGATGAACGTCAAAAGGCCGCCGTGCAAGGGTGGCGGGCCGGAGCGGACGAACGCCGGGGTTGAAATTGGATCCCGCCCGCCCCGCGTCCGCTCGAGCTGCTCGGTGCTCACCGACTGCACGCAGGGATCGTAGGGAGTTGAGGAACTGGCTGCTGCGGTCCTATCCATGATTAGCTCAGTGGCGCCATGGCCGCCGCCGAAGAAACGCTTGCCCAGCGGCTCCTCGCCGGCGACCGTCGCGCGCTCGCGCGAGCGATCTCGCTGGTCGAGAATGACGAACCCGAGGGTTGGGCGCTCGTCAGAGAGGTCTATCCGCGCACCGGCCGGGCGGCGATCATCGGCTTCACCGGCCCGCCCGGCGCCGGCAAGTCGACGTTGCTGGGGGCGCTGACCAAGCTCGAGCGTGCCCGCGAGCGCACGGTGGCGGTCCTGTCGATCGACCCGACCTCGCCGTTCACCCAGGGCGCGCTGCTCGGCGACCGGATCCGTCTGACCGACCACTTCCTCGACCCGGGCGTGTACATCCGCTCGATGGCGAGCCGCGGCGCGCTCGGCGGGCTGAGCGAGGCCGCGCTCCAGGCCGCGCTGCTGATGGACGCGTCTGGCCGCGACGTCGTCCTGCTCGAGACCGTCGGCGTCGGCCAGGCCGAGGTCGACATCATCGACCACGCCGACACGGTCGTGCTCGTGCTGATGCCCGGGTCGGGCGACTCGATCCAGGCGCTCAAGGCCGGGGTGATGGAGATCCCCGACGTGATCGTCGTCAACAAGGCCGAACACCCGCTCACCGACACGATGGTGCGCGAGATCAGGAACGTGCTCGCGCTCGGTCCTCAGGAGGGGTGGAAGGTCCCGATCATCAAGACCGAGGCGGTCAACGGGGTCGGGATCGAGGAGCTCGCGGAGAAGCTCGCCGAGCACCACGCCTACGTCGAGGCCGAGGGGACGCTGTCCGAGCGCCGCCGGCGCAACCTGATGAACGAGGTGCTGGCGCTGGCGACGTACCGGATGCGCCGCGAGCTCGAGGCCTCCGTGCGCGAGGACGCGGAGGTCCAGGAGTTGCTCGATCGCGTGGTGGCACGCGAGATCGACCCGGCGAGCGCGGCGAATACGGTCCTCGAACGCAGGGCGGAGCAGCTCGCCGGCTGATCAGGCGCCCAGCGCCCTCGCGATCACCATCTCCTGCACCTCGTCAGTCCCCTCGCCGATCGTCAGGATCTTCGCGTCGCGGTAGAACCGGCACACCGGATACTCCTCGATATAACCGTACCCACCGTGGATCTGGACCGCCTCGTCGGCCACCTTGACCGCAAGCCGCCCACTCTTGAGCTTGGCCTGGGCGGCGGTCAGCGTGAAGTTCTCGCCCTTGTCCTTCAGATACGCGGACTTGAGCACGAGCAGCCTCGTCGCCTCGATCTCGGTCGCCATGTTCGCAAGCTTGCTCTGGATCGCCTGAAACTTCGAGATCGGGCGGCCAAACGCGCGGCGCTCCTTGGCGTAGGCGAGCGCCTGGTCGAGCGCGCCCTGAGCGAGGCCGACGCCCATCGCGGCGACCCCGATCCGGCCGATGTCGAGCACGTTGAGGAACTGGCGAAAGCCGGCGCCGCGCTGGCCGACCAGGTTCTCCTCGGGCACGCGGCAGTCGGCGAACGTCAGCGGCCGCGTGTCCGACGCGTTCCACCCCATCTTCCGGTACGGCTCGCCGGGCTCGTACCCGGGGGTGCCGTTGGCGACGATCAGGTTCGAGATCTCGCGTTCGCCGGGCGTCCGCTCGCCACCGCGGCCGTCCGCGCCGTGCCCGGTACCGGTGACCGCGGTGATCACGACCACGCCCGAGATGTCCGTGCCGGCGTTGGTGATGAACTGCTTGGACCCGTTGATCACCCACTCGCCGTTCTCGAGCGAGGCGCGTGTCCGGGTGTTGCCGGCGTCCGAGCCGGCTTCGGGCTCGGTCAGCCCGAACGCTCCGAGCCGCTCGCCGCTGCACAGTCGCGGGAGCCACTCCTGCTTCTGGGCCTCGTTGCCGAACAGGTAGATCGGTTGGGTCCCGAGCGAGGTGTGGGCGCACAGCGTGATCGCCACCGACGAGTCCACGCGCGCCAGCTCCTCGACCACGAGCGCGTAGGCGAGCGAGTCGCTGCCGGCGCCCCCGTACTCCTCCGGGAACGGGATCCCCATCAGGTCGAGCTCGCCGAGGCGGCGGACGATGTCGTAGGGGAAGGCATGCGTCCGGTCGAGCTCCTCGGCGACGGGCGCGATCTCCTGCTCGGCAAACTCGCGGACGGTTTGCTGAAGCAGGCGATGATGGTCGGGTAGATCGAACTCCATGCCCGGATTCTCACAGCCCAGCAACGGGAGCGCGCCCGAGGTGCGACTCGGCACCCTGGTCGACGGCGGCCTCGCCCCCGCGATCATGGCGATTGTCGACCGCGGCGTGCAGCGGCACCCCGGCCAGGCCCGGGCGCTCCGGCTCGAGGTCGAATTGCAGATGGAGGAGAGCTATCCGCCCGTGCGGATCGTGTTCGGCGACGACGGGGTGGTCGTGGAGGACGGGCCGGCGCCCGCGCCCGGGCTCCGAATCATCGGGACGCTGCCCGACCTGGCCGCGCTGATGGTGGCGCCGCTTGTCGGCGGCCTGCCGAATCCGATCGACGCGCGCGGCCGCGCCGCATTCGGGATGTTCGCCTCGCGGCGGGTGCGCATCCAGGGCGGCCTCGGGCCATTGCGCCGGTTTCTGGAAATCGTGAAGCTGTAGCGGTAGGGTGGCGGCGTGCTTCGGGGGCGCCCCGCATCGATTCCGATCGCGCTCGCGGTCGTTTTGGGAGTTGTGGCGATCTGCGTGAGCGTGGCCTCCGCTTCGTTGCCGCTGAAGGTGCCGCGCCAGCAGACGCTCCTCAATCAGGCGTGCGGCGCGGCGAAGATCCGGATCCAACAGATGCTCAAAGACGCCGCCACGACGCAAGCCCCGACGCAGGCCACGACGCAGGCCCCGACGATCGAGACCCAGGTGCGCGTCTTAGCGCCGGGCAAGCTCAGCGCCGACATCGTCTTCAACCCGTCCGGCTCCAACATCAGCGTCGCCGCCGATCCTGCGGCCACAGGCCCGAGCTTTGGCTGCGGGTTCGGGGAGAGCGGCCAGCGTGGCTCCGGTGTCGCCACCTTGGGAGAGGGGCCGGGTCTGCCGACGAAGCATCTCGTGTCGGTGGTGCGCGAGACGTTCACGCACGCCGGCCGATACACGCTGACGTTCAAGCTCGATCGGCGTGGCGAGAAGATCCTGGCTCGGCTAGGCGCCGCCGAGCGCGCCTACCGGAAGCGCCATCCGCACGGCCACAACCCGCCCGAGATCACGTGGGGGGTGGGCATCCACTACAGGTCGAACGGCTAAGCCGCGCCACCGCGCGCTACGTCCACGAGGAGCCGCACGCCGTAGCCGGTCGCGCCCTTGTGGGCGAAATACGGGCGGCGCACGTCCCACGCGGTGCCGGCGATGTCGAGGTGAGCCCACGGCACGTCGCCGGCGAAGTGGTGCAGGAACTCGCCGGCGGTGAGCGCGGTCGCCTCGCGCTTGGTCGTCGAGTTCACGATCTGGCCGTAGCGGCCCTTGATCATCTCGGCGTAGTCGCGGTGGAGCGGCATCCGCCACACGAGCTCGCCGGTGCGGCCCGCCGATTCCTCGACGCTCGCGGCCCAGGCGTCATCGTTGCTCATCAGGCCCGCGTACGTCGACCCCAGCGCGACCACGATCCCACCCGTGAGCGTCGCGACGTCGACGAGGCGCTGCGCGCCCTCGCGCCGGGCGTAGGCGATGCAGTCGGCGAGCACGAGACGGCCCTCGGCGTCGGTGTTGTTGACCTCGACGGTCGTGCCGTCGAGCGTGCGGATGATGTCGCCGGGCTTGACCGCGGTGCCGCTCGGGAGGTTCTCGGTGGCCCCGATCACCCCGAGCACGCGCACGGGTGCCTCGAGCTCCGCCAGCGCGGCGATCGCCTCGATCACAGCCGCGCCACCGCACATGTCGAACTTCATCTCGTGCATCGTCCCGGCCGGCTTGAGCGAGATCCCGCCCGAGTCGAACGTGACTGCCTTGCCGACGAGCGCGAGCAACGGGGCGTCGCCGTCCGACTCGCCGGCGCCGTTGTACTCGAGGCGGATCAGCCAGGCGTCCTCGCGCGAGCCCTGCGCGACGGCCGCGAACGCGCCCATCCCCGCCTCGCGGATCGCCGTCTCCCCGAGCACGGTCGCCTGGATGCCGAGCCGCCCGGCGAGCTCTCTCGCGTAATCGGCAAGCGCCGACGGCGGCAGGTCGTTGGACGGGGTGTTGCCGAGGTCGCGGGCCCGGTTCTGGGCGGTTGTCACGATCGTCGCGGTCCGGACGGGCTCGGAGATGTCGTGGTGGGCGCTCAGCGCGAGTGCCTGTACCTGACGCTCGTTCGAGTCGTCCGATGACGAGTTCGGCTTGTAGCGGTCGAACCGGTATGCGTGCAGCAACGTGCCCTGTACGAGCCCCTCGACGACGTCATCGCCGACGTGGTGGGGGACCTCCCAGCACATCTTCGTCGCGCCCAGCTCACACGCCCGCCGGTGCGCCACGCCCGCGGCCGCGCGCGCCCGCTCTGCGTCGAACTTCGCTCGCTCGCCGAGCCCGATCAGGATCGCGCGGACACCCTCTGAGTGCGTAACCGCAAGGGAGTTGAACTTGCGCTGCCCCTCGCCCGAGGCGAGCAGCGCGGCGAGCGCATCTCCGGGCAGGTCGTGGGCGACATCCTCGCCCTCGAACACTCCCACCACGATCGTGTCCGCCCCTGAGTCGAGCGGCCCGGCCGTCGTCGCCTCGACTTGCACGAGGCGAAGATACCAGTGCCACCTGTGGACCCGTCGGCAGGTCCCACGACCTGCGGACGGGCCCACTAGGATGAATGCTTACCGCCTCAAACCCCTTTGGAGAGAGAGACAAGATGCCCAAGACCGTGATCCTCTCGGCCGCCCGTACGCCGATCGGCAAACTCGGTGGCGGCCTGTCCAGCGTCGACGCGACCGAGCTCGGCGGAACCGCGATCCAAGGTGCGCTCGAGCGCGCCGACGTCTCACCCGACCAGATCCAGCACGTCGTGATGGGCCAGGTGCTCCAGGCCGGCCAGGGCCAGATTCCCTCGCGCCAGGCGCAGATCAAGGGCGGAATCCCCAAGGAGGTCTCTTCGGAGACGATCAACAAAGTTTGCGCGTCGGGGATCCGGGCGGCCTGCCTGCTCGACAACGCGATCCGCGTCGGCGACCTCGACGTCGGCTTGGCCGGTGGGATGGAGTCGATGTCGAAGTCCCCGTACCTGCTAAAGGAAGCCCGGTTCGGCTTCCGCATGGGCGACGGGAAGGCGATCGACGCGATGATCAACGACGGGCTCACCAACCCGTTCAGCGGCAAGCACATGGCGCAGGAGGCCAGCGAGGTCGGCGCCGAGCTCGAGCTGAGCCGCGTGGACCTCGACCGCTGGGCGCTTCGCTCCCACCAGCTCGCGGTCAAGGCGACCGACGAGGGCCGCCTGCCCGAGGAGATCGTGCCGGTGACGATCAAGGGCAAGAAGGGCGACACGGTCGTCGAGATCGACGAGGCGCCTCGCCGCGATACGACCCTCGAGACGCTCGCCAAGCTCCCGCCGATCTTCATGAAGGACGGAACCCACACCGCCGGCAACTCGCCGGGCGTCAACGACGGCGCCGGCGCGCTCGTCGTCGCCAGCGACGAGTGGGCGAAGGCCAACGGCAAGACGGCGCTGGCGCGGATCGTCGCGCACGCCCAGGTCGCCGACGACTTCGCGTACCTGGCCCGGACGCCGGCGAACGCCGCCAAGAACGCGCTCGAGAAGGCCGGCCTTACGGTCGATGACATCGATCTGTGGGAGATCAACGAGGCGTTCGCGTCGGTGACGCTCAACTCGATGCGGATGCTCGGCCTCGACGAGGACAAGGTCAACGTCAACGGCGGCGCGGTCGCGCTCGGCCACCCGATCGGCGCCTCCGGAGCGCGCATCCTCGGCTCGCTCATGCTCGAGCTTCGTCGCCGCGGCGGCGGCCTCGGCTGCGCCGCGATCTGCTCGGGTGGCGGCCAGGGCGACGCGGTGATCATCGAGGTCAATGGCGGCTGACGTCGCTTCTGGCTCGGGAGCCCGGGAGTCTGCCCCCGGGCAGACTCCAAGCGGATCCGCCCCCGGCGGATCCGCCTTTTTCGACCTCGACCGAACGCTCATGGAAGGCTCTTCGGCCTTCCAGTTCGGTCGTGCCGCGTACAAGGCTGGCCTGCTCAGCCGGCGGCAGCTGGTCTCCGACGGGTGGGCCAACCTGATGTTCAGGCTGCGCGGAGCGAGCGACCAGTCCTCGCACGAGCTGCGCAACCGGATCTCGCACTCGCTCAAGGGCACCCGCGTGCGGGATCTGGAGCGACTCGGTGTCGACGTGCTCGCGGGGGTCCTGCCGCGCATCTATCCGCAGGTGCTCGAGCTTGCCTACCAGCACCAGGACGACGGGCGGCGAGTCTACATCGTGACCGCCGCCTCCCAGGAGCTCGCCAGCATGCTCGCGGGCGTGCTCGCGTTCGACGGCGCGATCGGCTCTCAGTTCTCGGAGGTCGTCGACGGCGTCTACACGGGACGTCCGACCGGGCCGTTCGTCTACGGCGAGGACAAGGCGCGCGCGATCGAGCAGCTCGCCGAACGCGAGGGGATCGACCTCGAGCAGTCCTACGCCTACTCGGACTCCGCTTCGGATCTGCCGATGCTGCGGGTCGTCGGCCATCCGGTCGCGGTCAACCCCGACTCCGACCTGGCCAAGGCGGCGCGCGAGGAGCGCTGGGAGGTGCTCCGGTTCGACCGGCTCGGGCGTCGGCTGAAGGCGGCCGTCGGGTTGGCCGGGGCGGCGGTTGCCGGCGGCGTCGGGTCGGCGGCGGTGGCCGCGCACAACCGGCGCCGGCGGGGGCTGGTGGCGAAGCTGCGCTAAACGGTTGATTCCGCGAGTTGGCCGCCGGCGCTTCCACCGGGCCGCCCCAACCCCGATGACTCAACACTCGACCCTGCCCCGGGCTCGAGTGCTGCGAGATCGTTGCTATACCCCCGTTCCGCCGCACTGGGCAAACGGCCGACGGTGAGTGAGGGGTGTTTGGCCCTGATTTCCGGTGTATTACGGAGGCTTGGGGCCGGCGACCGGCGACCGGCGACCGGCGACCCGCGCCGGCGACCGGCGACCCGGGCTGGCGACGGGAATCCGCGCTGGCGCGCCTAAACTCCAGGCATGGCGACAGGCGAGCGCCTGACAGACGTGGACCGCTGGGAGCGGGAGACGTTCAGCCGGACTCCCGAGCGCGACGCCCCGTTCTCGACGATCTCGGGCGAGGCGATCAAGCCGCTGTACACGGAGGCCGACCTTCCGGCCGGGGTGGGCGGCGAGGACGATCCGATCGGGTTCCCGGGCGAGTTCCCCTACACCCGTGGTGTGTACGGCTCGATGTACCGCGGGCGGCTGTGGACGATGCGCCAGTTCGCCGGCTTTGGCACCGCCCAGGAGACCAACGGGCGGTTCCGCTACTTGCTCGATCACGGGCAGACTGGGCTGTCGACCGCGTTCGACATGCCCTCCTTGATGGGCCTCGACTCCGACCACCCACGCTCGCTCGGCGAGGTGGGACGCGAGGGGGTCGCGATCGACTCGCTCGACGACATGGAGACGCTGTTTTCCGGCATCCCGCTCGACCAGGTGAGCGTGTCGATGACGATCAACGCGCCGGCGGCGATCATGCTCGCGTTCTACGTGGTGGCGGCCGAGCGTCAGGGAGTCGCGCCCGAGGCGCTGGCGGGGACGATCCAGACCGACATCCTCAAGGAGTACATCGCGCAGAAGGAGTGGTGCTTCCCGATCGATCCGGCGATGCGGCTCGTGGGCGACATGATCGAGTGGTGCGCGGGGTACATGCCGCGCTGGCACCCGATCTCGATCTCCGGCTACCACATCCGCGAGGCGGGATCGACCGCGGCGCAGGAGTTGGCGTTCACGCTCAAGGACGGGCTCACGTACGTCGAGCAGGCCGTTTCACGCGGGCTCGACGTCGACGATTTCGCGCCGCGGCTGTCGTTCTTCTTCAATGCGCACATCGACTTCTTCGAGGAGATCGCGAAGTACCGCGCGGCGCGGCGGATCTGGGCGCGGGAGCTCAGGGACACGTTTGGGGCCAAGAAGCCGGAGTCGTGGCGGATGCGGTTCCACACGCAGACGGCTGGGGTGTCGCTGACCGCCCAGCAGCCGCTCAACAACATCGTGCGGACCGCGATCGAGGCGCTCGCCGGCGTGCTCGGCGGGACCCAGTCGCTGCACACCAACAGCTTCGACGAAGCCCTCGCCCTCCCCACGGAGCAGGCGGTGCGCGTCGCGCTCCGCACGCAGCAGATCATCGCCGAGGAGACCGGGGTCGCGAACTCGATCGACCCGCTCGGAGGGTCCTATCTGGTCGAAGGCCTGACCGACCGGATGGAGGAGCAGTGCTACGAGTACTTCGAGAAGATCGACGCGCTCGGCGGCATGGTCGAGGCGGTCAAGCGCGGCTTCCCGCAGCGCGAGATCGCCGACGCCGCGTTCCGCTACCAGCAGGAGGTCGAGGCCGGCGAGCGCAGGGTGGTCGGCGTCAACGCCTACACCGAGGGTGACGACCTCGCCACGCCGATCCTTCGGATCGACCCGGCGCTCGAGGGCGAGCAGATCCGCCGCGTCGAGGCGGTTCGAGGGCGGCGCGACTCCGATGCCGTGGCGCGAACCCTTGACGCGCTCGTGCAGGCCGCCGGCGACCCGGGAGAGAACCTGATGCCGCTGCTGCTCGAGGCGGCGCGCGCCGACGCCACCGAGGGCGAGATCGTCAAGGCCCTCCAAACCGTGTTCGGGAGCTATACGGAGGCGCCGGTGTTCTAGCGGGCGCGTCGTACGGCATTCGGTGCCGCACGACCTACGGACGCGCCCGCCGGGGACGGCTTACACTCCACGTCCCCTCATGGGCGCCTCCAGCGAGAAGAAGATCCGCGTCGTCGTCGCGAAGCCCGGCCTCGACGGCCACGACCGCGGCGCCAAGATCATCGCCAGGGCGCTCCGCGACGCCGGCATGGAGGTCATCTACACCGGCCTGCACCAGACGCCCGAGCAGATCGTCGAGACCGTGATCCAGGAGGACGCCGACGCGGTCGGACTGTCGATCCTGTCGGGCGCGCACATGACGCTCGTTCCACGCGTCATGCAGCTGCTGAAGGAGCAAGGCGTGGACGACGTGGTCGTGACGCTCGGGGGCACGATCCCGTCGGACGACGTCAAGGAGCTGAAGGAGCTCGGCGTGGCCGAGGTATTCACGCCTGGCGCCTCGACGCAGCAGGCGGTCGACTTCATTCGCAGCGCGGTGCGGGCCTGAGCGATCGCCCGACCGGCCTGATTGACTCGTCAGTCAACGGGGTAATATGCGCCCCTCTGAACCTTTAGGAGGCCTCACTTGAAGATTTGCGTCCTCGTCAAAGAGGTCCCGGACGCCGCCGTCGAGAAACGCATCAACCCCTCGACAGGACGTCTGGACCGCTCAGGGGAGAAGAACCTCAACCCGTACGACACCCACGCCATCGAAGCGGCGATGCAGATCCGCGAGGGCGGCGCCGTCGAGGTGGAAGAGATCGTGGCCGTGACGATGGGACCCGAGTCGGCCATGCGCGCGCTCCACAAGGCCGTCTCGCTGGGCGCCGACCGCTCGCTGCATCTGAGCGATGACGCGCTCGAGGGCTCGGACGTCGCCGCGACCGGCTACGCGCTGTCCAAGGTGCTGGAGAAGGAGGCGCCGGACCTGGTGCTGCTCGGGCAGCAGTCAGACGACGGCGAGTGCTACACGATCGGCGCCGTGGTCGCCGACCACCTGAAGATGCCGTCGCTGACCCAGGTGATCAAGATGGACGTGAACGAGGGCGCGCTTCGCTGCGAGCGCCAGGCGGAGTACGGCTACGACACGGTCGAGATCCAGCTCCCCGCGGTGATCTCGGTCGGCGACGCGATCAACGAGCCGCGCTACCCGTCGCTCAAGGCGATCATGGGCGCGCGCAAGAAGCCGCTCGAGAAGGTCGGGACCGGCGACGTCGGGATCGAAGCCTCGATGGTCGGAGTCGACGGATCCCGCGTGCAGTGCGGCGATTTCCACGCCCCCGAGGCCAAGCCGGCCGGCCAGATCATCGAAGACGAGGACACAAACGAGACCGTCGAGAAGATCGTCGGGTGGCTCGAGGAAAGGAAGCTCATCTGATGCCCGACGTCCTCTACTTACGTCCTGCACTACGAGGGCGCGTTCAACAAGAACTCGCTGGGCGCGGTATCCGAGGGCGCGGCGCGCGCCAAGGAGATCGGCGGCGAGTGTCACGCGGTGGTCGTCGGCGGCGACGATCTCACCGACGAGTTGTGCCAGTCGCTCGGCGCGTACGGCGCCACCAAGGTGTTCCGCGCTCGCGGCGAGGAGGGCCTCGCCCAGCCGGTCGTCGACGTGATGGCCAAGGTGATCGACGACCACGGGCACTCCTACGCGCTGTTCGGCGGCGGCCTGCTCGGGTTCGAGATCGGCGCCGGCCTGGCGGCGCGCAAGCACGCCGGTGTGACGATGGAGGTCATTCAGGTCCGCGCCGAGGACGGCAAGCTCGTCGCCGAGCGCCCGATCCTCCAGGACTCGCAGATCTCCGTGTCCAGATACCAGGGCGACCTGGGGATCATCATCGGGCGGATCAACGCGTTCGAGATCGTCTCCTCGAACGGTTCCTCAGCCGAGGTGGTCGACGTCGACGTCGAGTACTCGCCGTGGTCGACGCAGGCGAAGATGCTGGAGCGCGGCGAGCAGCGTGGCGCGGACGTCGACATCGAGGGTGCGGACATCCTCGTCGCCGGCGGCCGCGGCCTCGGCAAGGCCGAGGGCTTCAAGCTCGCGGAGGAGCTGGCCGCCGCGTTCGGCGGCAACAGCGCCGTCGCGGCTACGCGCGCCGTGGTCGACGCGGGCTGGTACCCGTACGCGGCGCAGATCGGCCAGACCGGCAAGACCGTCGCGCCGAAGCTGTACCTGGCGGCCGGAATCTCGGGCGCGATCCAGCACAAGGTCGGGATGCAGTCCTCGGAGAACATCGTCGCGATCAACAAGGACGCGAACGCGCCGATCTTCGAGTTCTCCGACCTCGGGATCGTCGGCGACCTCAACAAGATCCTGCCCAAGCTGACCGACGCGATCAAAGCCAAGAAGGGCAGCTGAGCGGAGTGAGCGCCAGCGATCGGTTAAGCGAGGCCGGAGGCCGAGCTCGGTGTCAAACCGCGGGGCTGGATGCCCCGCGGAGGCGACCATGACGAGGAACGGACGCGCGCCGGCGCCGAACCAGTTCCCGCCGCCGGTCGACCCGGTCCACGAGTTCATCAAGCGCGAGCTCGATTCCGAGGAGGAGCGGATCGAGGTTGGGGTCGCGATCGTGGGTGGCGGCACCGCCGGGCTGGCCTGCGCCAACCGGCTGCTCCAGCTGCTCGCGGACGACCCCGAAACGATGGAGAAGCTGGGCGAAGTACCGGTGGCCGTGATCGAGAAGGCCAAGACGTGCGGCGGACACAACCTGTCGGGCGCGGTGATGCGCCCGGGGCCGCTCCTGGAGCTGTTCCCGGAGCTGACCCGCGAGGACTGGCGCAAGGAGCGCTTTGCCTTTGGCGAGGTGACGAAGGAGTCCGTGTACTTCCTCACCGGCCCTAAGACGAAGCTCCGGGTGCCGATTCCGGCCGTCCCGAACTTCAAGAACCACGGCAACGAGGTGGTCTCGGTTGCCGCGCTGGCCCGCTACCAGCAGCGTCAGGCCGAGGATGGCGGCGCCTACGTCCTCACCGAGACAAGCGCCGCCCAGCTACTGGTGAATGATGGTCGAGTCGCCGGGATCCGTTCGGGGGACAAGGGCCGCGGCAAGGACGGCGAGCCGCTGGGCAACTTCGAGCCGGGCTCGGACGTGACCGCGCGCGTGACGGTGCTGGCCGAGGGTTGCTGGGGCCATCTCACTGGCGCGGCGATCAAGGAATTCGGACTGGGAGAGAACCGCGAGCCCCAGGTGTGGGAGCTCGGGGTCAAGGAGGTGTGGAAGGTCAAGAAGCCGCTCGACCGAGTCATCCACACGTTCGTGCAGCCGTGGCCGCTGAAGGTGGCGGCCAAGTACGGGCAGCTCGGTGGCACGTGGATCTACCCGATGAAGGACGAGAAGACCGGCGACGACCTGGTCTCGATCGGGTTCGTCGTCGACCTCAACTACCGCGACGCGACCACGTCGGCGCACGACCTTCTACAGACGTTCAAGACCCATCCGCTGGTCAAGGACATCCTCGACGGCGGCGAGCGGGTCGCTTGGGGCGCAAAGGCGCTACCGGGCGGCGGCTACTGGTCGATGCCGAAGCTGTCGATGCCCGGGGCGGTGCTGGTCGGCGACGCGGCCGGGATGGTTGACACCGCGGCGCTCAAGGGAGTCCACCACTGCATCAAGTCCGGGATCCTGGCCGCCGAGGCGATCTACCGCAACGTGAAGACTGGAGCATCGCTCGCGTCCTACGAAGAGGCCGTGGAGGACTCCTCGATCGGCAAGGAGCTCTACCAGGTGCGCAACGCGCGCCAGGCGTTCCAGAAGGGCTTCATCGCCGGCAGCCTGCTGGCCGGTCCGGCGATCATGTCGAAGGGCAAGGTGCCGCGCGGCCGCCAGCAGTGGCACCGCGACGATGCCGAGCCGATGTTCGTCGGCGACACCAAGGACCGTTACCCGAAGCCGGACGGCAAGTACACGTTCGACAAGCTGTCCTCCGTGTACATCTCGGGCAACGCCACGCGCGACGACGCTCCCAACCACATCCGCGTCCACAAGCATGTCCCGCGCGAGATTGCCGAGACGTGGCAGTACATGTGTCCGGCTGGCGTCTACGAGATCCCGGACGACGCGCCGAAGGAAGGCCCCGTGGACGTGGTCGTCAATTACACCAACTGCGTGCAATGCGGCGCTATCACCGCCAAGGGCGGACGGCTGACGCCGCCCGAGGGCGGCGACGGACCTCTGTACACACTGACGTAGGCGGCGCGGCGGCGCGGCGGCGCGCCGGCGCGCCGGCGCGCCGCGACTTTTGGCGCCGGCATTTGTTGGTATTTCCGCATGTCCCGCAAGCTCTTACTCGGGATCGGCGCGGCCGTCGCGTGCGCGCTGGCAGTCGGCTCCGGACCGGCGGCCGCCCAGTCATCGCCGACGTCGGCCAACAACCAGCTGCGTTCATTCGTGTGCCAGAAGGCGCTCGACCCGCCGGCGCGCGCGGTGTCGGTCCAGGCCGTGATGCGGCCGGTCACGGGCACGTCGAAGATGCAGATGAAGTTCGAACTGCTGCGCTCGACCAAGTCGCACCCGCGATTCGTCTCGGTGCGCGGACGCGGTCTCGGCAGCTGGATCGCGCCGACCGACCCGACGCTCGGGCAGCAGGCCGGCGACGTGTGGATCCTCACCCACCCGGTCGTGAACCTCGCGGCCCCCGCGACATACAAGTTCCGGGTCACGTTCCGGTGGCTCGGATCCGACGGCCAGACGCTCGACACGGACATGCAGTCGAGCACGCCGTGCTACCAGCCCGAGTTGCGCGCCGACCTGCTCGTGCGCTCCCTGTCGGTTACCCCGATCACGTCGGGGGCGTCGGCGGGCCAGTCGGCGTACGTCGCGGTGATCGCGAACCGTGGCCTGACCGGGGCCGGACCGGTGCAGGTCGAGTTCGCCGACGGGAATAGCGCCCCGGTGCCCGCGACGATCGCGTGGGTGGGGCCGAAGTCGTGGGCGCGGGAGCGGTTCGTAGCGCCGACGTGCTCAGCCGGGAGCCTGCTGACCGTGACCGTCGACCCGATGCAGACGATCGACGAGTACGACTACGCCAACAACGTGCTGACGATGGCCTGCCCGGCGCCGGCGGCGACGCCGACCGGCTAACGAAAAGCCCGTTCGCGCCGATATATGACGGGGGTCCGCGGTGTAGGCGGGCCGCTAAACTCGAACGTACTATGAAAACCGGCGTACACCCTGAATATGTAGATGCGCACGTGCGCTGCACGTGCGGCAACGAGTTCACGACCCGCTCTACGAAGCCCGAAATCCACGTCGAGATCTGCTCCGCCTGTCATCCGTTCTACACCGGCCGGCAGAAGCTGGTCGACACCGGTGGACGGGTCGAGCGCTTCCAGCGGCGGGTGGCCAAGGGGCGGCGTGCCGCTCGCGGAACCGCTGCGGCCTCGTAGCCTGAGGAATTGATGAGCGCGGCCGTCGAGCAAGGACGCCTGACGGCTTCGCGCGATGCCCCCGTAGGGGGCCAGGCGGTGCTCGAGGGCGTGATGATGCGCGGCGTCACCACGTGGGCGGTCGCGGTCCGCAAGCCGCCCGCCGAGGAGCTCGAGATGGGCGACATCGGCGTCCAGACGTTCCCGATCGAGTCGTGGAACCGGCGCCGGCGGATCTACCGGTGGCCCGTGATCCGCGGTGTGGTCGCGCTCGTCGAGTCGCTCGCGATCGGCATCCGCGCGCTCGGCATCTCGGCCAACGCCCAGCTGCCCGGTGAAGAGCAGGAGATCTCCGGGGGAGCCTGGATCGGCACGGTCGCGGTCGCGGCCGTGTTCGCGATCGGCCTGTTCTTCGTCGTGCCGGTCGGGGTGACCAGCCTCATCAAGGGCCAGCTCGGCTCCTCGGTGGCGTTCTGGGCGGTCGAGGGCGTGCTCAGGACCGCGATCTTCCTCGGCTACCTGGTCCTGCTCTCGCGCGTGAAGGACCTCAAGCGCGTGTTCGAATACCACGGCGCCGAGCACAAGGTGATCTCCTGTTACGAGGCGTCGGACGAGCTGACCCCGGAGCGCGCCAAGCTCTACTCGCGCTTTCATCCCCGGTGCGGCACGAGCTTCCTGCTGATCGTGATGATCATGGCGATCTTCGTGTTCGCTCCCGTCGGGCTGCCGGCGTGGTGGATCCTCGTGCTCACCCGGATCGTCGGCGTGCCGCTGATCGCCGGGCTGTCGTTCGAAGTGATCAAGTGGGCGGGCCGCAATCGCCGGCGCCCCTGGGTCCGCGCGGTCATGTATCCGGGCATGCAGCTCCAGCGCCTGACCACGGCCGAGCCCGACCTCGACCAGCTCGCGGTGTCGATCGCGTCGCTCCAGGCGGTGCTGGCCGAGCAGGAGCACGCGAACGTCTCAGCCGACGATCTTGTAGGGCTCGAAGTCGTCGCGTAGGTTCCGGGCATCATGCCCGGTGAACGCGCTCCCAGTGTCGTGATTGTCGGGGCCGGCTTCGGCGGGCTCGCGGCCGCGATCGAGCTGCGCCGGCACGGCTTCACCGACATTGTCGTGCTCGAGCGCGCGGCTTCCGGCATCGGCGGGACGTGGCGCTACAACGTGTATCCGGGGTGTGCGTGCGACGTCCCCAGCCACCTGTACTCGTTCTCGTTCGCGCAGCGCCGCGACTGGTCGCGCCTGTGCTCTCCCCAGGACGAGATCCTCGCCTATCTGACCGGTGTGGCGCGGGAGTACGACGTAGACCGCCACGTGGTGTGTGGCGCCGATGTGGTGTCGTGCGAGTGGAATGACGGCTGGACGGTGACGTGTGCGGACGGTCGCGCGTGGGGGGCGAACGCCGTGGTGGTCGCCACCGGGCAGCTCCACCAGCCGGCCGTCCCGGCGATCCCCGGCCGGTTCGAGGGTCGCGCGTTCCACTCGGCGCGCTGGGATCCCTCGTACGACCTGCGGGGCAAGCGGGTGGCGGTGATCGGGACCGGGGCCAGCGCGGTTCAGCTCGTGCCCGAGGTGGCCGGGGAGGCGGGGCGGCTGTATGTGTTCCAACGGAGCGGGAACTGGTTCTGGCCTCGGCGAAACCGGCCGTATCCGGCGTGGCTGCGGGTCGTCATGAAGAGGGTGCCCGGCGTGCAGGAGCTGCGCCGCCAGTGGATGTACCGCTACATCGAGGTGCTGACGCTGATGATCCGCCACCCCCGGACGATCGGGCTGGTCGGCCGAGCCTGGTCGACCGCGTTCATGCGCCGGCAGCTCCGGGACCCCGACGTGCGGCGGCGGGCCTGGCCCGACTACACGTTCGGCTGCAAGCGGATCCTGTTCAGCTCCCGCTACCTGCCGGCGCTCCAGCGGCCGAACGTCGAGCTCGTGACCGACCCGATCGCGCGGTTCGAGCCCGGCGGGATCGTCACGGGCGACGGCGTCTGTCGTGACGTCGACTGCGTGATCTACGGCACCGGGTTCAAGACCACCGCGTTTATGCTCCCGATGCGGGTGGTCGGCCGCGGCGGTCGCACGCTGGAGGAGGAATGGGCCGGCGGGCCGCACGCGCACTTCGGCATGTGCGTCACGGGGTTCCCGTCGCTGTTCCTGGTCTACGGACCGAACACGAATACCTCTGGCGGATCGATCATCGCCTACGAGGAGGCCCAGGCTCGGTACATCCGGCAGGCGCTGTCGCTTGTGCGCGAGCGGGGGGCGCGCGCGATCGAGGTTCGGCGCGAGGTCGAGGCCGCCAGCGCCCGGGAGGTGCAGGCGCGGTTCGCGGGCACCGCCTGGACGCAGTGCAACTCGTGGTACCGCGACGAGACTGGCCGGATCGTGACCAACTGGCCCGGATACATGGACGAATACGTCCGGCGCGTGCGCGACCTGGACCCGGGCGATTTCGAGTTCGTGGCGCCGGTGGATGCCTACACTCGGGTTGGAGATGATTGACGACCTGGTCTCACAGATCGACGCGCGCTTCGGCGAGCTTCAGGGGGAGCTGTCCGATCCGGAGGTGATCGGCGACCGCGGGCGGTTCACGGCGGCGAGCCGCGCCTACCGCGAGCTCGAGCCGGCCGCGAAGCTGGCCGCCGAGTACCGCCGAGCCTCCGACGACCTCGAGGGCGCCCGGGAGCTGCTGGCCGAGGGCGGCGACGACGCCGAGATACGCGCGCTGCTCGAGTCCTCGCGTGAGCGGCTGGAGGAGCTCGAGGACGAGATCCGGCTGGTGATGGTTGAGCGGGATCCGAACGACGACAAGAACGTGATCGTCGAGATCCGCCCCGGCGCCGGCGGCGACGAGGCCGGGCTATGGGCCGGCGACCTTTATCGGATGCTCACCCGCTACGCAGAGCGGCTGGGGTTCCAGACCGAGCCGCTGTCGATCGGCGACGGGACCTACACGTTCGCGATCAAGGGCGACAGCGCGTACTCGGTGTTCAAGTTCGAGGGCGGGACGCACCGTGTGCAGCGGGTCCCGGAGACCGAGTCCCAGGGCCGCATCCACACCTCGACGGCGACCGTGGCCGTGCTCCCCGAAGCCGAGGAGGTCGAGGTCGAGATCGATCCCGGGGACTTGCAGATCGACGTCTATCGGAGCTCGGGTCCCGGGGGTCAGTCGGTCAACACCACCGACTCGGCCGTCCGCATCACCCACAAGCCGTCGGGGATCGTGGTCTCGATGCAGGACGAGAAATCGCAGCTTCAGAACCGCGAGCGCGCGATGCGCGTGCTCCGGGCGCGCCTGTACGAGCGCGCGCTGGCCGAGCAGCAGGCCGAGGTCGCCGCCTCGCGGGCCGCCCAGGTCGGAACGGGCGAGCGCGCCGAGAAGATCCGCACCTACAACTACGGCGAGCGCAGAGTCAAGGACCACCGGATCAACCTGCTCCTCCACAACCTCGACGCGATCTTGATGGGCGAGCTCGACGAGTTGACCGCGGCACTCCAGGACGACGAGAAGCGCCGCCGCTTGAGCGCGCACGGCTTGGCATCCGGCCGCGCCTAGATTGTGCGCGCTCAAGCACCATCCGGAGAGGAAAAGCCGTTGCCTGAGACCGTCCTAGGGGCCGGGAGGACGGTCTCGCAGGCGCTCTCAGACGCGACCGCGGCGCTCACCGCGGCCGGCTGCGACACGCCCCGGCTCGACGCTGAGCTGCTCCTGTCGTACGTCCTCGGGGTCGGGCGGGAGCGGCTCGTGATCGACGCTTTCGCCGAGCTCGATGCCCCCGCTGCGGAGCGGTTCGCGGCGGCGCTGGCCCGGCGTCAGGCGCGCGAGCCGGTCGCGTACATCGTCGGGCGCAAGGCGTTCCGGCGGATCTCGCTGTCGGTCGACCGCCGGGTGCTGATCCCGAGGCCCGAGACCGAACTGCTCGTCGAGATCGCGCTGTCGCTCGACCGGGGCGCCCGGGTCGCGGATGTCGGGACGGGCAGCGGCGCCGTCGCGCTCGCCCTGAAGGAGGAGCGACCCGATCTGTCGGTGGTCGGTGTCGACCTGAGCCCCGGCGCAGTCGCGGTGGCGCGGTCGAACGCTGCCGAGCTCGGGCTCGACGTGGAGTTCGTCCAGGCCGACCTGCTCGAGGGGGTTCCAGGGCCGTTCGACGCCGTGCTGTCGAACCTGCCCTACGTGGCCGTGGGTTCCGCGTTGCCGCCCGAGATCGAGCTGTATGAGCCGGGGCTGGCGCTGTTTGGAGGCCCTGACGGGATGGATCCGGTCCGCCGCCTGCTGCCAATGGTCGCGGACGTGCGACTGCTCGCCCTGGAGGTCGGGTTGGCCGAGGCGGTCGCCGCCCTCGTCGCCGGCGCCGGCTTTTCCTCGGTCGAGATCCTCGACGATCTCGCGGGACACGAACGCGTCGTCGTCGGCCGTCGGTGAGCGACAGCGAGGCGTTTGAGCGCTGCATCGCGGTCGGGGGCGTCGTCCTGTTCGGAGCCGACACCGTGTACGGGCTCGCGTGCGACCCCGAGGACCGGTTCGCGGTCGAGCGCTTGTACCTGCTGAAGCGACGCAGCCTCGACAAGCCCTCGGCGGTCATGTTCTTCTCTTTGGAGCGGGCGTTCGCGGCCGTGCCGGAGATCGGCGAGCGGACGCGGGAAGCGATGGCGCGACTGCTCCCGGGCGCGGTCAGCGTGCTCGTGCCGAATCCGGCCGGGAGGTTTGCGCTCGCGTGCGGGGACGATGTGCGGACCTTGGGGATTCGGGTGCCGGTGGTTCCTTCGTTGGAAGGCGTTCGCCGGCCCGTGCTTCAGTCGAGCGCCAACCGCGCCGGCGGTGCGGATCCGCGCACGCTCGATGAGGTTCCGCCGCTGCTCCGCGCCGCCGTTGACATGGTGATCGACGCCGGGGAGTTGCCGGGGACGCCGTCGACCGTGGTCGATCTGCGCCGCTATGAGGTCGACGGCGAATGGCAGGTCGTGCGGGAGGGAGCGGTGGAAGAGAGCGCGCTGACCGAGGCGCTCCACTGGCAGTACCACTTCGATGCCTCGAGTTATGCGGACGAGATCCGGGAGGACCTACCGTTCTACGACGCGCTCCAGGATGCGCTTACCGGCGCGACCGGCTCCGGCGCTCGGCGAATCCTGGAGCTGGGGACCGGCACCGGGGAGACGGCCCGGCGCCTGCTGGAGCGCCACCCAGACGCGTCGTTGGTGGGGATCGACGAGAACGAGCAGATGCTGGCGGTGGCGCGCGATGCGTTGCCTGCTTCGCGCGTGTCGCTGCTGGCGGGACGGATCGAGGGCGCGCTTCCGGAGGGTCCATTCGACGTGATCGCGAGCGCGCTGTGCGTCCACCACCTCGACGGTCTCGCCAAGGCCGAGCTGTTCGAGCGGATACGCGACGCGCTCGCGCCCGACGGGCTGTTCGTGCTGGGCGATGTGGTCGTGCCGGTCGACCCAGCTTTGGCCACCACTCCGTTGACGCCCGGGTACGACCGCCCGAGCCCGCTCGCCGACCAGATTCGGTGGCTGGCCGAAGCCGGATTCGAGCCCCGAGTCGTGTGGGAACAGGGCGATCTGGCGGTGGTTGCGGCGCGGCGAAACTGACGCCGGAGCGGGCGGCGGAACTAACGCCGGAGTGGTCTCGGGACGATAACTACGGTGACCGAATCCATTGCTAGGCTCGTAGCCCCAGTGAGCGCCGCCGATCTGCCACCTGACTTCTTCAACCGGCCTCTAGCCGAGGTCGATCCGGAGATCGCTGAGGTGCTCGCGCTGGAGCTGGAGCGTCAGCAGCGGACGCTCGAGATGATCGCGTCGGAGAACTTTGTCCCGATGTCGGTTTTGGAGTGCCAGGGGTCGGTGCTGACGAACAAGTACGCGGAGGGTTATCCGGGGAAGCGGTATTACGGCGGGTGCGAGTTCGTGGATGTCGCGGAGCGGTTGGCGATCCAACGCGCGAATGAGCTATTCGGGTCTGAGCACGCGAACGTGCAGCCGCATTCGGGGGCGCAGGCGAATATCGCCGTCTATCACGCACTGCTGGACCCCGGTGACACGGTGATGGGGCTCGAGCTGTCGCACGGCGGGCATCTCACACATGGGATGCGGATCAATGTGTCGGGGCGGTTGTATGACATCGCGCCGTACCACGTATCGCGCGAGACCGGCCGGATCGACATGGACGAGGTCGAGCGGATCGCGCACGAGCGCCAGCCGAAGATGATCCTAGCGGGGTGGTCGGCATACCCGCGGTTCCTTGATTTTGAGCGGTTCCGGGCGATCGCCGATCAGGTTGGGGCGTATCTGGTGGTCGACATGGCGCACTTCGCGGGTCTGGTCGCCGCGGGTTTGCATCCGAACCCCGTCCCGTATGCGGATGTGGTCACGACCACGATTCACAAGACGATCGGTGGTGGCCGCGGCGGGATGATCCTGTCGAGGGAGGAGTTCGCCAAGCGGATCGATTCGGCGGTGTTCCCGGGGCAGCAGGGCGGGCCTTTGGAGCACATCATCGCGGGCAAGGCGGTGGCGCTGAAGATCGCCGCGAGCGAGCCGTTCCGAGAGCGCCAGGAGCGCACGGTCGCGGGCGCGCGCGTGGTCGGCGAGGAGTTGCTCGGCGCGGGTGGCGGCGTGAGTGTTTTGACGGGCGGGACTGACGTGCATCTGGTGCTGTGCGACCTGCGGGAGTCTGCGCTTGACGGGAAGCAGGCCGAGGACCGGCTGCACTCGGTGGGGATCACGGTGAATCGGAATGCGGTTCCGTTTGATCCGCGGCCTCCGGCGGTGTCGAGCGGGTTGCGGATCGGTACGCCGGCGCTCGCGACGCGTGGTCTTCAGGTGGAGGACTTCGTCGAGGTCGGGTCGATCATCGCGGAGGCGCTGGTCGCGGACGATTTCGAGCAGCGCCAAGCGGAGTTCGTCGAACGGACCACCGCGATCGCCGACCGGTATCCGTTGTACCCGCGCCTGGGCGCGGCCGCGATCGTCTGAGGATTCTGGGCCGCCTTCGGCGGCGTCCGTGGGACCGTTCCGCCGGACATCCGTGTCCGGCGGGGGGAACGCGACCCCCCGGGCGGGCATGGATGCCCGACCGCCCCGGCCCCACGGACGCCGAGCGCAGCGAGGCCCAAAAAGCCCTACTCAAACGCGGCCACCGTCGCGAGGATCACGAACGTCGCGATCAACGCGGTCCCTTCGAACACCGTCGCCTCGCCGTCGCCGGTGATCTGCCACACGATCACGGCCGTCCCGATCAGCGCCCCGATGTACACCGGGGCGAGCGTGAACGTCAGCCTCGTTGCGGTCAGCAGCGAGATGATCACCAGCAGCGGATAGAGGAACGCGGCGATCTGGGACATCGAGTTCTTGACCACGGAGATCGCGAGCTCGGAGCGGCCCTTGGCGGCGAGCACGATTCCCGCGACGTTCTCGACCGCGTTGCCGGCGATCGCCACGATCACGAGTCCCGCGAATGCCTGCGAGATGTGGAGTTTGGTGATCGTCGGCTCGAGCGCGTTGACGAACCAGTCCGACACGAACGCGGCCGCGACGCCGGCGAGGCCGAGGAGGACGAGGCTCGTGGCCATGCTGAGGCGCGGGGGCTCGGACGCTTCCTGGACGATCGACTCAGAGGTCAGGTACTGGCGGAGCCAGGTGGCGTACACGACGAGGATCACGCACGACCCGATGATCGAGATCGTCTCGGTGTGCCGGCTGGCGGCGTCGCCCGCCGAGTGCGTCAGCCCGATCAGGACGATGATGAACGACGCGACCAGGAGCAGGGTCGCAGTGTCGTTCGGCAGTCGCGGGTTGAAACGCATGATGCCGTCGTGCGCGCGTCGCGCGCCGACAACGATCACCAGCCCGAGGACGAGCAAGGCGTTGACAAGGATTGAGCCGAGGATCGCGGTCTGGGCGATGACCGTGTGCCCCGCCTGGAGGGCGAAGATCACCACGAAGAACTCCGGGAGGTTCGCGAGCGACGCCTGCAGCACCCCGGTGACCGCTGGCCCAGCCCGGCGCCCGACCTGCTCGATCGAGACCGAGACGACCCACGCCACGCCGGCCAGCGCCAGCGTGGCGAACACGAACGCCACGATCCGCGAGACGCCGGTGGCGTAGCGGGTCACGCCGGCGAGGACGATCAGCAGCGCCACCGCGATGAGAAGCGCGCGTTCGATTTTTGTAAGCCCGCTCAGCTGCTCGTCAGGGGTGCGAGTCGCGGCCGCCAGCTAACCCACCCGCTCGAACTCCCCGGTCTCGACCTCGCGCTGCACCTGCTCCTCGATCGCGTGCTCGCTGGTCTCCGGATCCGCGGTGCGGATCTCCCCCGCGCGCCGGTTCTTGAACTTCAGGATCTCGAGCACGTAGATCAGGTAGACGCTGGCCGCGAGCGCGACCAGCACGATCGCCGCCATCACCAGCGCCCACCCGAGGTGATACGTGCCGCGGTGGTTGGAGTACGGCACGAACCGCAGCGCGACCGCGACGCCGGCGAGCATCAGCGTCCAGCCGTACAGGTAGGCGACCGTCCGGCGCTGGCTGTATCCCATCCGCGCCATCCGGTGATGGAAGTGGTTGGCGTCGGCGTCCCACGGCTTTCGCCTGTACTTCAGGCGCTTGGCGACGACGAATCCGGTGTCGAGGAACGGCACCGCGAGGACGAACAGCGGCACGATCAGCGCGACGACCGCGCCGGTCTTCACCGAGCCGATGACCGCGACCACGCCGAGCAGGTAGCCGAGCAGGTTCGCGCCCGAGTCGCCCATGAACTGCGAAGCGGGCGGGAAGTTGTGGAACAGGAAGCCGAGCGCGGCCCCGGCGGTCAGCGCCGCGAGCACGCCGGCGCCGGCAATGTGCAAGTCGAACGCGATGATCGCGAACGCGATCCCGTCGATCGTGCACAGACCGGCGGCCAGGCCGTCGACGCCGTCGGAGAAGTTGACGACGTTCATCAGGCCGACAAGCCAGATCACGGTCAGCACGCCGCCCGTATTCGGGAGCTGGATCAGGCCGACGAAGGGGATCGTGACGTCGGTCACGACCGCGCCGGCTTCGACGGCGATCACGGCGACGGCGATCTGCCCGAGGAGCTTCCACTGCGGGCGCAGGGGATGAGCGTCGTCGATCGCGCCGATAAGCGTGATCAGGCAAGCGCCCACCAGGATCGCCACGGTGTGCACGGTCCCGCTGGAACCGGGGGCAGTTCCGGCCGTGTGGCGGAGGCTGATCGTGCTCGGGAGCCACAGCGCGGAGGCGATCAGCACGCCAGCGAGGATCGCCAGGCCGCCCAGGGCGGGCGTGTCGCGCTCGGCCAGCCCGCGCTCGCTCGGCTTTACGACAGCACCAACTCGCCGCGCCAGCTTGCCGGCGAACGGGGTGAGTATGGTGGCGATCGCCATCGCCACCAGGAATGCGAACAAGGCGTCCCAGTACCGCATGCCGTTCGGGGAAGCATGGCAGGGGGGCAGGACTGGTGTGCTCTATCTCTGCGACTGGGCGATCCGGCCGACGAGGGCGATCGGCTCGTTCGTCAGCTGCCGATCGGTCACGCGGAGCGTGCTCATGCCTTTCGCAAGCATGATCTGGTCGCGCTTGCGGTTGCTCTCGAAGGCCTGGCGGTGCCCGTGGGCCTGCCAGCCGTCGAACTCGACGATGAGGTTGTACTGAGGCCAGAACACGTCGGCTTTGTAGCCGTTGAGAGGCACGTTCGTGAGCGGCTTGGGGAGCCCGGCTTGCTCGATGAGCTTCAGGAGGCGGCGTTCGCGCTCGGACCTCGTGAGGCGCGGATCGCTTATGAGCGAGCGGATCACGGCCGCACCTCTGCGGCGGGGTTCGCGGTCGATTACGGCCTTGAGGGCCTGGTCGGTGACGATCTCGCGGTAGAGGGCCTCCTGGAAGGCCTGCTCGGTGGCGTGGGGGGACTCGGTGGCGGCGAGGTCGCAGATCGTCCGGGCGATCGAGGTGACCCTGATGCCGTTGACGTTCGTGACGTGGTGGCGGGGGAGGGACTTGACGCGGTGGCGCCGGATTCCGGGGCGGGGTGCCTGGTTCCGCCCCGGGATTGTGATGTCGACATCGCCGGTGGTCTCTGGCAGAAGGCTGAAAAGGCAGGCGGCTGAGCGGTGGCTGACCACCGCGTCCGGTCCGCAGGCCAGTGCCGCCGCCCGAGCCTGGGCCACCGGCGTGGGTGGCGCGGCGCCGAGCAGGTAGACGTTCACGTGAAGCCGCTGCATCGTGCGGGCCTTGACGCGATGGGCGATCGCTCCTCTCCCGAGCCCGGCTGCGATTAGTTGGTCGCCCGTGATGACGTTGTCCTGCCGGGCCGCAATCCGCGCGATCGCTCGCTCAACGACATGCATCGTCTGTCATTCGAGCGCTCGCAGCCGGACCGTGGCAGATCTCGCATGCCCCACATGCGCCGTCTGCCACGGCCGTCGATGGCGGTAGCCATTGTCAGGTTTTGCAGGTGATTCCGGGGTCATCCGGCCCAGTATCGGGGCTCTGGACCGCCGCGCCGATCCGCGCGCCCCGGATTGGAACCGAGTTGTGGCGTGGCGTCGCGAAGTTGAAACGATCCGACCCCGCAGCTCCCCATGCCCGGTGCTATTCTTACGTTTACGTAAGAATCAGATTCGGAGGATCATGACGGCAACGCAACCGCAAGCACGTCGCGCCTGGAGTATCGGCGTCCACGCCGGGCACGACTCGTACAAGTGGTGGGCGCTGTCGTGTACCAGCCTGGGGATGCTGCTGGCGACGATCAACTCCGGCACGCTGATCATCGCGCTGCCGGACCTCGAGCGGAGCTTGCACACCAGCCTGCTCGAGCTTGTGTGGGTGATCCTCGTGTACATGATCGCCTCGACGGTGCTGGTGCTGAGCGCCGGCCGGCTGTCTGACCAGTTTGGGCGCAAGAAGGCTTACATCGCCGGGTTCGTGCTATTCGCGTTCGCGTCGCTGGGCGCCGGCTTCGCCGGCAACGGCACCGAGCTGATCCTGTGGCGGATCCTCCAGGGCATCGGCGGCTCGTTCCTGTTCGCGAATGCGGCGGCGATCGTGACCGACGCGTTCCCGCGTGAGCAACTCGGGATGGCGATGGGGACGAACACGATGGTGGCGGCGGTCGGGCTCGTGATCGGTCCGGTGCTCGGTGGCGCGCTGGTGCTGATCTCGTGGCACTGGGTGTTCTGGTTCAACGTCCCGTTCGCGCTCGGCGGAAGCCTCTGGGCGGCGCTCATCCTCCACGAGGTCTCGGGACGCTCGGAGGACAGGTCGTTCGACGCGCTCGGAACGATCACGTTCCTGATCGGGCTAACCGGGCTCGTGTACGGCATCTCCAAGGGCGGCATATCCGGCTGGAGCAGCCCGGGCGTAATCGGGAGCCTGATCGCCGCGGCAGTGTTCCTGCCCGGCTTCGTGCTGATCGAGAGCCGCGTGAAGTCGCCGATGCTCGACCTCTCGATCTTCAAGAACCGCCTGTTCGCAGCGGCGTCCGCAGCCGCGTTCACGAACGGGCTGGCGCGGTTCGCGCTGATGTTC
Source organism: uncultured Solirubrobacterales bacterium (assembly GCA_963701945.1). Lineage (GTDB taxonomy): Bacteria > Actinomycetota > Thermoleophilia > Solirubrobacterales > Solirubrobacteraceae > Palsa-465. The sequence goes on from CAVPBV010000017.1 coordinate 750,919, forward strand.
GTGTTCGTCTTCTACTTCCAGGGTGTCCAGGGGGACTCGCCGATCCTCGCCGGGATCAAGCTTGCGCCGCTGGCGCTCGGGATGCTGATCGCCTCGCCGCTGGCCGGGATCTGGGCCGATCGGCGCGGCTCGCGCGGGATGGCCGTGGCCGGAATGCTCGTCCAGGCCGCCGGGCTCGCCCTGATGACCACGCTCCAGCGAGACACCGCGTACCTGGCGCCCGGCGCTTACATGTTCATCGTCGGGGTCGGCTCGGGGATGTTCAACTCCCCTAACACTGCCGCGATGATGGGCACGGTTCCCCCGCACCGCCGCGGCATCGCCGCCGGTGCTCGGGTGCTCGTCCAGAACACCGGCGCGGTGATATCGATCGCGTTCGTGCTCGCGGTCGTCACCTCGTCGGTTCCGAGGAGCACCCTGTTCAAGGTGTTCTCGGGCCTCGCCGACCACATCACGAACGCGCAGCTCGTGCCGTTCATGTCGAACATGCACACGGCGCTCTGGTGCCTGGCCGGGATCTCGCTTCTCGGCGCCGCGATCAGCGCGGCGCGCCCGTCGCACCTGAAGGCCGAGACGGACCTGATCGAGGCCGAGCGTCGCCGGCAGGGGCAGCCTGCGCCGCAGGCGGAGGAGGTGGCGGCGTGAGCTCGACCGCAACCAAGCCGCTGCGGATCGGCGAGGTGGCCGAGCTCACGGGCACGACCCCTCGGACGATTCGCTACTACGAGGAGATCGGTCTGCTCCCGGGCGCCGATGACCGGGCCCAGGGCCAGCACCGGTTCTACAGCGAGGCCGACGTCGAGCGCGTGCGCGAGATCATCCGCCTGCGCGACCTGCTCGGGCTCTCGCTCGACCAGCTCGCGGTGCTGCTCGACGCCGAGACCGCGCGAGCGGCGCTGAGGCGCGAGCTCGAGCACGCGGATGATCCGGGCGAGATCAAAACGATCCTCGAGCAGGCCCTCGGCCACATCGGGACCCAGCTCGAGCTCGTGCGCATGCGCCGTCAGGCGCTCGGACAGCTCGAGGAGGAACTGGTGGCCAAGCGGCGCAAGGTCCACAAGCGACTGGCAGAGCTTCCCGAGGAGTGAGCGCCGCGCGCGCACACGCGGGCGCTGGCGTCGACCGGCGCGCGATGACCGTGCTGTCGCTCGGCCACATGTTCACGGACATCGCGCAGGGCTCGATTCCCGCCCTGCTGCCGTTCCTGATCAGCGACCGTCACTTCGGTATCGCCGCCGCGTCGGCGCTCGTGCTCGCCGCCACGATCTCCTCGTCGGTCGTCCAGCCCGCGTTCGGGTACATGTCCGACCGCGTGTCGCTCCCCTGGCTGATGCCCCTCGGACCGGCGCTCGGCGGCCTCGGGGTCGCGCTCGTCGGCTTCGCTCCGAACTACGCGCTCACGTTTGCCGCGGTGCTTGTCAGCGGTCTCGGCGTCGCCGCGTTCCACCCGGAGGGCTCTCGCTTTGCCAACTACGTCTCGGGCGCGCGGCGCGCCAGCGGCATGAGCCGGTTCAGCGTCGGCGGCAACATCGGCTTCGCGCTCGGCCCGGTCGTCGTGACGCCGCTGGTGATCGCGTTCGGCCTGCACGGGACCGTGTTCATCCTGATTCCCACGTGGCTGATGGCCGCCGTCCTGGTCCACGAGCTACCGCGTCTGAAGACGTTCCGCAAGGACGTCGTCGGCGGACGCGTCCAGAGCGGTGAGCACGACGAGGCGTGGGGGCCGTTCGCGCTGCTGGCCGCCGTGATCGCGGTCCGCTCGTTCGTGTACTTCGGCATGGTCACGTTTATCCCGCTGTACTACGAGAACGTCCTGCACACGGGCAAGGCGCTCGGCAGCGTGGCGCTCAGCGCGATGCTGTTCGGTGGTGCGGTCGGCACCCTGACCGGCGGACCGCTGGCCGACCGCTTTGGCCGGCGCAGCGTGCTGGTCGGCTCGATGCTCGTGATCCCGCCGCTGGTAGTCGGATTCATCCTGTCTGGACCGATCGTTGCGATCGGGTTCGCGGCGCTCGCCGGAGCGGCCACGATCGCCACGTTCGCGGTGACGATCGTGATGGGCCAGGAATATCTGCCCGGGCGGCTCGGGGTGTCGGCGGGCGTGACGATCGGGTTGTCGATCGGCCTTGGCGGCGTCGGCGCGCCGCTGCTCGGCTTGCTGGCCGAGGCGCACGGCCTGACCGCAGTGTTCGAGACCGTCGCGGTCCTGCCGTTCGTGGCGCTGGGACTGACGCTCGCGCTCCCGAGACGCACCCCGCGAGAGACGACCGAGGCGGCGCAGTCCCCGGCGCGGGCAGGATTGTCGCGGATAGCGACGTAACCAACAGCGTCCAGCACGGTAACTCTCAGCGGGAGGCGTGTCTGCGGCGCGCCGTCGGCCGGTGAGCATTTTCTAACTCAAGAACGGGTAGGCGCGAGGCCGACGTTCCTATGCCAATGAGCCTTTCGATACAAGCACTCACCAAGCGCGTGCCCGTGTTCGCGGCGGTCGCGGCGGCGCTCGTCGGTCTGGTCAACATCGCATCGACGCTGACGCCGAACATCCGCTGGCGCGGTCATCTGCTGCTCGAGTTCGAGCCGGTCGAGGCGATCCGGCTGTTCCACGCGCTGGCGCTGCCGGCCGGCGCCGCGCTGCTGCTGGTGGCTCCCTACCTGGCCAAGCGCCGCCGACGCGCAATGCAGACCGCGATCGCGCTGATGCTCGCGCTGGGCGTGTTCGACCTGCTCAAGGGCCTCGACTTCGAAGAGACGATCCTCACGTGGGGCGTCGCGGTCGCGCTGATCGTCAGCCGGGACGCCTTCACCGTCCGCCCCGATCCGAACACGCTTCGCTCGGCGGTCTGGCGCGTGCCGGTGCTGGCCCTTATCGGACTCGCCGTCGCGATGGTCGCGGTCTGGACCGGGAGCCACGCATCGCTCGGCAATGTCGCGACCGAGACGTTCGACCTGCTGCGCTATCAGCCGGGCCCGATGCACTTCCACCACCACATCCCGATCGGCGTGCACATGCTCGAGATCGGGACGCTGCTGGTGATCGCCTACGTGATCTTCCGCCCGCTCACGGCGCCGCGCACGCCGCCGAGCCCGGCGGCGCGACGGGTCGCGTCTGACCTCGTGCGCGCCCACGGCGCCGACACGCTCGCGTTCTTCAAGCTGCGGGCCGACGGCCACTACATCTTCAGCGAGGACCGGCGGGCGTTCGTCGCGTACGCGATCGAGAACGGCGTGCTGCTGCTGTCCGGCGATCCCGTGGGGCCGTCCGACGCAATCCCCGGCCTGCTCGGGCAGGTCCGGCAGTTCGCCGACGACCGCGGCCTGAAGCTCGGCGCGCTCGGCGCCAGCGAGAGCCTGTGCCCGATGTACGAGGGGCTCGGCCTCCACACGATGTACGTGGGGGACGAGGCGGTCGTCGACGTCAGTCACTTCTCGCTCGAGGGCCGGCCGATTCGCAAGGTGCGCCAGTCGGTGACGCGCCTGACCAAGGCGGGATACGCGGCCGAGCTGCATGAGCTGCGAGCGCTCGACCCGAGCACGATGGAACGGGTGGAAGAGGTGGTCGAGCTCGGGCGCCAGGGCGCCCCCGAGCGCGGTTTCTCGATGGCGATGGACTCGCTCCAGGGCGAGCACGACCACGAGACGCTCGTCGTGCTGGCGCGCGACGAAAGCGGCGCGATCCGCGGTGTCCTTCATTTCGTCCCCTGCTACGGCCGCCCCGCGGTGTCGCTGTCGTTCATGCGGCGCGACCCGTCGACGCCAAACGGGCTGACGGAATTCCTGGTCGTCAAGGCGATCGAGTTGCTGCGCGAGCGGGGGGTCGAGGAGTTGTCGCTCAACTTCGCGGCGTTCGCGAAGTGGATGCACAGCCCGGAGAGGCTCCTGGAGCGGTGGCTCGGCAAGCTGATCGCGCTCGGCAACCCGTTCTTCCAGATCGAGAGCCTGTATCGCTTCAACGCCAAGTTCTTCCCGCGCTGGGAGCCCCGGTTTCTGGTGTACGAGGGGACGTTCGGGATGCCCCGTGCGGGGATCGCGGCGCTGTGGGCCGAGGGGCAGTTGCCGAAGCCCCGAATCGGTCGCGCGTCGACCGATCGGTGAGCGTTCCGGAGCCCCGAGCGCGGGTTGCCGGTGGGAACGCGGCGGCGCTAACGTACCGCTAACGTAGTCGCCTACCCGGATCAGCGTGAAGGTGGGACCGTCAGCGTCCGCAGGCGAACGACTTCAACGCGACGGTTCCGTTAGCCCGCCGCTACCCTTCCGGCCCTCTGACCTCCATGTTTGGCTCCTACTGCTCACATCTCGACGACGACACGCATGGGTGTTCCCGGTGTCACTAAGCGCTCCCGCAACCTCTGACACCCACGCGCCGGTGCTCGCCTACCTCGACGTCGTGATCCTGGTGGTGGCGGCGCCGATCATGCTGCTGATCGGGGTCCCCGCCGTCGGCTACCTGGTCGGCGCGGGCGCGTGGATCATCCTGCGCGCGGTCGGCGTGGGTCTCGACCGTGTGATCCCATCGCTGCGCGATCCCCGCGGCGAGGTCACGCTGCGGCTGGCTTATCTGCTCGGACGGTTGTTCACGCTCGCGATCGTGGTGATTCTCGTGCGCAACGGCGCCGGGCGCGATGATGGACTGACGGCGCTGCTCGTGGTCGTGTTTGCGTTCACAACGCAGTTGGTGCTCTCGTTCCTGACCCGCCCGAACCGCCCGAGGTCGCGATGAGCAAGACCCAGAAAGTCCTGTTCGCGTGCTTCGGCGCGTACATCGGCATTTTCATACTGCTCATCGCTGTCTACGGCTTCACGCAGCACAAGAACAACACGTTCCAAATCCAGAACGAATTCAAGCTCGTCAATTGGGTGAGCCTCGGCGTCTTCAGCATCAACCGCGCGGTGCTCTACCTGTTCATCGCGACGCTGCTGACGATATTCACGATGGTGTGGATCGCCCGGCGGATGCAGGCGCGGCCGAACAAGATCCAGACCGCGGTCGAGGTGCTGTACTCGCTGATGCGGAACAACATCACCCGCGGGAACATGCCCGACTCGATGGCGGCCAAGTGGTTTCCCTTCCTCGGCACGCTGTTCCTGTTCATCTGGTTCTGCAATCTCATCGGCTATCTGCCGCTGCCGACGAACAGCGAGGAAAAGTTCAACCTGTTCGGCGCGCACATCCCGTCGTTCGCGCTCTACGCGGCGACCGCGAACATCTCGGTCCCGCTGGTGCTGGCGCTGGTCGTCTTCTTCGCGTTCATCATCGTGGGAATCAGGACACAGGGCCCCGTCGGATACCTGAAGAGCCTGATTCCGGCGGGGGTTCACGGGGCGATGCTGATCTTGATCTTCCCGATCGAGGTGATCTCCACCCTGATGCGGCTGCTGTCGCTGACCATCCGGCTCTGGGCCAACATCTTCGCCGGGCACATCATCCTTTTGTTCCTGGCCGGCGGGCTCGCTGTGATTCTCGGGCTCCAGGCGCTCGGGTGGTTCGCCCTTCCCGCCGGGATCCTCATCTACCTGTTCGAGCTGGGCCTGGTGGCCACGCTACAAGCGTTCATCTTCGCGACCCTGGCCGCGATCTACATCGCTGGCGCGGCCACTCACCACTAATACGACAAGGAGCCCCCTGATGTTTCTCTTGCACGTCATTCCAATCGCGGCGGCCTCTGGGATCACGGCCGGCTTCGGGATCGCGGTCGGTGGCGGTCTCGGCGCGGTCGGCGCCGGCGTCGGCATCGGCATCATCTTCGGCAAGGTGATCGAGGCGGTGACTCGCCAGCCTGAGATGCGAGACGAAATCACCAGCATCCAGTGGCTGGGGTTCGCGCTCACCGAGGCGGTGTTCTTCTACGGCCTCGTCGCCGGCTTGCTGTCTTACGTGCTCAAGTAGATGGCCGTCGTCTCACATCTCCCCGTCGCCTCCTCGAGCGGCTCTTTCCTGATCACCCCGAATGTCGGGCTGATGATCTGGACGCTGCTGCTGTTCGGCATCTCGATGTACATCCTGTGGAAGCTCGCCTTCCCCCGAATCTCCGAGGCGCTCGACCGCCGTCAGCACGCGATCGAGGAGTCGATCGACCACGCCGAGCGCGTGCGGCACGAGGCCGATGACCTGCTCGCCGAGTACCGCGAGCGGCTTCGCGAGGCACGCACGCAATCCGAGGAGATCCTCGACCGCGCGCGCAAGACGGGCGAGGCGACCGAGCGCCAGGCCCAGGAGCAGGCCGAGAAGCGGCGCGATCAGTTGATGGAGCAGACGCGCCGCGAGATCGACAGCGAGACACGCCGGGCGATTCAGGAGATCCGTCGCGAGGTCGCCGACCTGACCGTGATGGCCACCGAGAAGGTCACCCGCAAGGTGCTCGACGACGACGATCAGCGACGGCTCGTCGAGGAGGCGCTGTCCGAGCTGGATTTCAGCGCGCTCGCCCCGAACGATGGCAGCTAGCGTGAGCCGTTCAGGGGGTCATCGGTAGTGGAAGAGATAGCCGCGGTCTACGCCCGGGCGCTGTTCCAGGTGGCCGAGGAGCGCGACCTGATCGACCAGATCCACGACGAGCTGACGCAGTTCGCCGACGCGCTGTCGGAGAACCGCCAGCTGGCCGTGTTCTTCTTCTCGCCCTACTTCTCGACCGAGGAGAAGAAGGAGGGTCTGAAGAAGGCCGTCACCGGCGCGGACCCGGCGTTCATGAACTTCCTCGAAGCGCTGATCGAGCGCCACCGCATGCCGGCGATCTTCCGGATCAAGGCCCGGTACCAGGACATGTGGGAGGATGCGCGCGACCTGCTCCCCGTGGAGCTGACGAGCGCGATCAAGCTCGACAGCGCCACCGTCGCGAGCATCGGTGAGCGGGTCGGGGAGCAGACCAAGCGCACGGTCGAGCTCAAGAGCACGGTCGACCCGGACATCCTCGGCGGGATCGTGCTGCGGGTGGGCAACGTGATCCTCGACGCATCAATCCGAAACCGACTGGAACAACTTCGAAAGCAAGTCGCGCGGGGCTAGCTACGCTCGCCCGCCAAGGAGTCATGAATGCAGATCAACCCTGACGAGATCACCTCAATCCTCAAGGCGCGGATCGAAGGACTCGACACCAGCAGCGCCGACCTGACCGAAGTCGGCACGGTGCTGTCGGTGGCGGACGGCATCTGCCGCATCCACGGGCTGGAGAACTGCATGTCGTTCGAGATGCTCGAGCTTCCCCACGACGTGACCGGCCTCGCCCTCAACCTCGAATCCGACAACGTCGGCGCAGTGCTTTTCGGCGAGTGGGCGAGGATCGTCGAGGGCGACACGGTCAAGCGGACCAAGCGCCTGCTCGAAGTCCCGGTCGGCGAGGCACTGCTTGGGAGGATCGTCGACCCGCTCGGCAACCCGCTCGACGGCAAGGGCGAGATCGAGACCACCGAGACCCGGCCATCGGAGTTCAAGGCCCCCGGCGTGGTTCAACGTCAGCCCGTGAAGGAGCCGATGCTGACGGGGCTGAAGGCGGTCGACTCGATGATCCCGATCGGCCGCGGGCAGCGAGAACTCATCATCGGCGACCGCCAGACGGGCAAGACCGCTATCGCCGTCGACGCAATCATCAACAATCAGGACCGCGACCTGCTGTGCATTTACGTTGCCATCGGGCAGCGCAAGGCGACCGTCGTCGCGTTGGCCAAGACGCTCGAAGACGCGGGGGCGCTCGAGAACACGATCATCGTGATGGCCGCTGCTGACGAGGCCGCGCCGATCAAGTTCCTCGCTCCCTACGCCGGCTGCGCGATGGGCGAGCACTTCCTCTACAACGGGAAGGCCGCGCTCGTCGTCTACGACGACCTCTCCAAGCACGCCGTGGCCTACCGTCAGATGTCGCTACTGCTGCGGCGCCCGCCGGGCCGCGAGGCGTATCCGGGCGACGTCTTCTACCTGCACTCGCGGCTGCTCGAGCGCGCGGTCAAGCTGAATGACGACCTCGGAGCGGGGTCGCTGACCGCGTTGCCCGTGATCGAGACCCAGGCCGGCGACGTATCCGCGTACGTACCGACGAACGTGATCTCGATCACCGACGGCCAGATCTACCTCGAGCCGGGGCTCTTCAACTCCGGCGTTCGCCCGGCGATCAACGTCGGGATCTCGGTGTCCCGGGTCGGCGGCAATGCCCAGATCCCGCCGATGAGGAAGGTCGCGGGACGTCTGAAGCTCGAGCTCTCGCAATACCGCGAGCTCGAGGCGTTCTCGCAGTTCGGCTCCGAGCTCGATCCGGCCACCCAGCGGACCCTGGCTCGCGGCGAGCGGCTCGTGAAGACGCTGAACCAGCCCGAGCGCCACCCGATGCCGGTTGAGGATCAGGTGGTGCAGGTGTACGCGGCGACGAACGGCTATCTGGACCGCATCGTCGTGGACAGGGTCGACCGGTTCCTGGCCGAGCTGACCGAATCGGTGCGCGCCAACAACAGCGACCTGCTGGAGAAGATCGCCGGCGGCGACTGGAGCGACGAGACACAGGCCGAGGTCGAGTCGGCGGTCTCCAAGTTCGCCGAAGACTTCGGGTTCGACCTCGACGAAGAGGGCCATCCGCTGGACGACAGCGGGGAGGGTCAGGCACGCGCGGCGTAAGCCGTGGCCTGAGCTGCACCGATGGCGAAATCGCAACGCGACGTACGCAACCGCATCAGCGCGGTCAAGAACATCCAGAAGATCGCTCGCGCGCTCGAGCTGGTCGCGGCGGCTCGCCTGCGACGCGCCGAGCAGCGGATCGAGGCGCTACGTCCGTACGCCAACGCGATCCGGCGGATGACGCGGCAGGCGGCCGAGGCGGCCGGGAACGTCCCGAACCTGCCGATCCTCGAGGAGCACGAGAGCGTGTCGAAGGTCGGACTGCTGCTGATCGCCGGCGACCGCGGGCTCGCGGGCGCGTTCAACTCGAACATCGTCCGCGCCGGCGTCGCGGCCGGACGCGAGCATGAGAGCGAAGGGCACACGCCCGTGTACTTCGCCTCGGGTCGCCGCCCGGCGACCTCGCTGACGTTCCGAGGACTGGATCCGGCCGAGAGCTTCACCGGATTCACCGACCGACCGGCGTACGCCGATGCGCGCCGGATCGCCGACCGCCTGATGGCCGCGTACGTCGACGGCGAGGTCGATCAGGTCGAGATCTTCTACAACGGATACATCTCGCCGGTGTCGCAGGTGGTTCGGCGGGAGACGCTGCTTCCGCTCCAGAAGGCGACGGTGCTCGAGGAAGAGAAGTCCGAGGGCGAGTCCGAGTCCGCGCCCGGGTCCTCGAAATCAGAGCCCCACGCGCTCGTCGAGTACGAACCCGATCCGGAGGAGATCTTGAAACGTCTCGTGCCGGACTACGTCGAGATTTCCATATATCGCGCATTGCTCGAGTCGACCGCCTCGGAACACGGCGCGCGAATGACGGCGATGCACAGCGCGTCCGACAACGCCGCCGAGTTGATCCAAAACCTCACGCTTGAGATGAACCGGGCCCGCCAGGCCGAGATCACCCAAGAGATCTTGGAAGTGGTGGCGGGTGCAGAAGGGCTGTCCGGGTAGACCTACACTGGAGAAGCGATGTCAGTAGCAGAAGAACAGCGCAGCGAGGCCACTCGGGGCGAGCCCGACAAGAAGAACATCGGCCGCATCGAGGAGGTCCAGGGTGTGGTGATCGAGGCCGTCTTCCCCGAGAAGTTGCCCGAGATCAACCACGCGATCCTGGTCCGCCGCCCCAAGGTCGCGCTGGAGGAGGAGGCGCTCGACATCGCCGCCGAAGAGGACCCCTGGCTCGTCTGCGAGGTGCAGCAGCACCTCGGCGACGACCGCGTCCGCGCGGTCGCGATGGACACCACCGACGGACTGGCCCGCGGTGTTGAGGTGATCGACAGCGGCGCGCCGATCACGGTTCCGGTCGGGGACATCACGCTCGGGCGGATCTTCAACCTGCTCGGCGATCCGATCGATCTCGGCGCACCGCTCCCCGACGACGTCAAGCGCTGGCCGATCCACCGCACGGCGCCGACGGTCGAGGATCTGACGCCGACGACCGAGATGTTCGAGACCGGGATCAAGGTCATCGACCTCCTCGCGCCCTACGCGAAGGGCGGCAAGGTCGGGCTGTTCGGCGGCGCCGGGGTCGGCAAGACCGTGATCATCCAGGAACTGATCCGCAACCTGGCCGAGGAGCACCAGGGGCTGTCAGCGTTCTGCGGAGTAGGCGAGCGCTCGCGCGAGGGCAACGACCTGTGGCTCGAGATGAAGGAATCGGGCGTGCTCGAGAAGACGATGCTCGTGTTCGGCCAGATGAACGAGCCGCCCGGCGCCCGCATGCGCGTCGCGCTGTCCGGGCTGACGATGGCGGAGTACTTCCGCGACGAAGAGCACCAGGACGTGCTGCTGTTCATCGACAACATCTTCCGGTTCGTGCAGGCCGGCTCGGAGGTGTCCGCGCTGCTCGGCCGGATGCCGTCGCAGGTCGGCTACCAGCCGACCCTCGAGTCCGAGATGGGCGAGTTGCAGGAGCGGATCACCTCGACCAAAGATGGCTCGGTCACGTCGATCCAGGCGATCTACGTGCCGGCCGACGACCTCACCGACCCGGCGCCGGCGTCCGTGTTCGCCCACCTCAACGCGACGACCACGCTGTCGCGATCGATCGCGGAGAAGGGCATCTATCCGGCCGTCGACCCGCTCGACTCGACCTCGACGATCCTGAAGGCGGAGATCGTGGGCGACGAGCACTTCCAGGTCGCCAACCAGGTCAAGCAGGTGCTCCAGCGCTACCGCGAGCTTCAGGACATCATCGCGATCCTCGGAATCGACGAGCTCTCCGACGAGGACCGGTTGACCGTGAACCGCGCTCGCAAGATCGAGCGGTTCCTGTCCCAGCCGTTCCACGTCGCCGAGCAGTTCACCGGCACGCCCGGCGTGTACGTCCCGATCGCTGAGTCGATCCGAGGCTTCAAGGAGATCCTCGAGGGCAAGTACGACGATCTCCCGGAGCGCGCGTTCTTCCTGAAGGGCACGATCGACGACGTCGTGCGCGATGCCGGCGGCGAGGAAGAGAAGAAGGACGATAAGTCGGACGGCGACAAGGACGAGGACTCGGAGCGGCAGGACGAGCCAGAGGCGAAGGGCGATTCGGAGGAGTCGAAAGACTCAGACGACTCAAACGACGACGACAACGGCTCGGACGGCGGCGAAGAGGACAAGGAGTAGCCGCCGGTGGCGCACTCGAAGTTCCGCGCCGAGGTCCTCACGCCCGAGGGCGAAATCTTCAATGACGAGGTCGAGCTGGTCTCGACCAAGACCGCGGTCGGATCGATCGGCATCCTCGCCCACCACGAGCCGGTGCTGGCGATGCTCGACCCGACCGAGCTCCGCTTGTACAAGACCGAGACCGAGGTCGTGCGGTTCGCCCAGGCCGAGGGCTACCTGCAAATGGCGGACAACCACGCGCTGATCCTGGTGGAGGAGGCGATGGCGCCGGGTGACCTCGATGCGGGCAGCCTACGCGAGCGCCTTCAGCAGGCCGAGCGCGAGCTCGAGTCCGCCGGCGAAGACTCCGAGAAGCTGCGATTGGCGCAGCGAGACAAGGCTCGCCTAGAGCAGTTTCTGAAGATTGCCGAGGGGTAGCGCCCTGGGGCGGGCCGGCGGCCAAGTGTCGCCGCTCCGCTTATCCTCTCGTGTTCATGCTTGACGAGTTGGTACTCGCCGAGCGGCTGATCTCCTACGACACGTCTCGGCCCGAGGAGATCGTCGCGGCGGCAGGATTCGTGAAGGGATGGCTCGAATCCCGCGACATCGAGGTGCGTCACCACGATCACAACGGGCTGCCCGTGTTGGTGGCGGAAGTCGGGCCCCCCGAGGACGGGCAGGAATTCCCGTGCGTCGTGTTCCATGGCCATCTCGACGTCGTGCCCGGCCGGTCCGAGCAGTTCCATCCACGGGTCGAAGGGGACCAGCTGATCGGCCGCGGCGCCTACGACATGAAGGGCGGCTTGGCGTCGATGATGTGCGCGCTCAAGGACCTCGAGCGTCAAGGCCAGGTAAGGGTGCGCCTGGTGTGCGTCCCCGACGAGGAGTCCGAGGAGATCGAGGACCGGTCGACCGATGCCGTCGTGGCACGCGGGCTCGGCGGCGACTTCGCGATCACGGGGGAGCCGACCAACCTGCACATCGGAGTCGAGGCCAAGGGCGTGTTGGCGATGGTGATCGAGGTCCACGGCCGCGCCGCGCACTCCTCTACGCCGTGGCTCGGGGACAACGCGGTGCTGAAGGCGGTCGACGTGTTCCGCGCGATCGAGTCGCTGCCGTTCTCGAGGGAGTCCTCGGAGGTGTTCGACCGGCCGTCGATCAACCTGGGCCGGATCGAGGGCGGCGACGCGATCAACAAGGTCCCCGACGAGTGCCGGATGTCGGTCGACATCCGCTTCCTGCCCGGGCAGGACCCGCACGCGATCCTCGAGCAGATCGCCCGGATCCCCTCGATCGACGTGACCCGGACCTTCATCTTCCCCCCGGTCAGCGTCCCTCGCGGCAATCCGTACGTGCGGGCGCTGCGCGACGCGGTGACGCGGTCGATCCCCGAGAAGGAGGTGCTGAGCGTCGGCCGCGACGGGGCGTCTGACGCGGTCGCGTTCATGGCCGCGGGGATCCCCGCGGTCGAGTTCGGCCCGGACGGCGCGGGGCACCACGGGCCCGAGGAATACGTGTCGGTGTCCTCGATGGCGCGCTACCGCCGCTCGCTGGTCGGGTTCGTGCGGTCGCTGCCGATCTGGCTCGAGCGTCCTGTGCTCGACGAGGACCGAACCCGGGATGCGGCAGCCGGGCCGTCGCCCGATCGGGGCCGCGAAGACGGCGATGCTCGCAGCGGGTTGACCGCGATCGACGGCGGCCTGCGATGAGGCGCCTGATCCCGAAATCGCGAACCGGGACGTTCGTGCGGTTCACGCTGGCGTGTGTGGTCGTGATCGCGTTCGCGGCCACCGCGACCGCGGTGGCCGGGTTGCTCCAGTTCAAGCAGATCGCCACCTACATCTCGGCGACGCCGGCCCTGCCCAAGTCCACCCCGGTGACGATCCCAAATCCGGGCGATCCCCAGACGCTGCTGCTGATCGGCTCTGACCATCGCGCGGGGACGCCGTTCACGTCGGCCAACACCGACACGATGATGCTCGTCCGGATCGACCCGAGCTCGAGCACGATCAACCTGCTGTCGGTCCCGCGCGACCTGGAGGTCCAGATTCCCGAGGGCGGCGTGATGGCGACCGACAAGCTGAACGCCGCTTACTCGATCGGTGGGCCGGGCTTGCTGGTGAGGATCCTCAGGACGGAGGTATTCCCCGGCATCAAGATCAACCACATCATCGACGTCAACTTCGGCGGGTTCATCGATCTCGTCAACGCGATCGGCTGCGTCTACGCCGATGTCGACCATCGCTACTACAACAACACGGCGCTGACCGACTACTCGAGCATCGACATCCAGCCCGGATACCAGAAGCTGTGCGGGACCGATGCCCTCGAGTTCGTGCGCTTCCGCCACACCGACACCGACATCGTCCGCAACGCGCGCCAGCAGGACTTCCTGCGCTGGGCCAAGAGCCAATTCAGCCAGGACGAGATCATCAACCAGCGTGGCACGCTGCTGAGGATTTTCGGCCAGCACGCGCAGACCGACGCGAACCTGCACTCCACGGATGGTTTGATCAACCTGTTCGACCTGGTGGCGTTCTCCGCGGGGCATGCGATCAAGCAGATCCCGTTCCCGGCGATTCTGGACCCGTGCGCGCCGGTGTCGCCCACGGCCAACAGCGCGACCCAGCAGACTCCGTGCTACGTGTCCGCTGCCTCGGGCCCCGAGGAGGCGGCGTACCAGGCGTTCATGAAGCCGACAACGAGCCAGTCGGCGTCGAGTTCGGCGCACCACGTCGCCGGCGCCGGCGGGAAGGGTGGACACGGTGGCGGAGGCGGCCCCGTTCCCGGCTTGACTGCGGACGTGAGCGACGGCAAGGCGCAGGTGAGCGCGCTCGGCCCGATCGGGATCCCGATCTACTACCCCAAGTTGATCCTGTCGGGCTCCAACTACTGCTCGAGCAACACCACCGTTTGCCCGCTTGAGATCGCCAGCCCAGGCTCCTATCCGCGGGCCTACCTGCTCCACGACCGCCACGGCGTCGCCCACTACTCCTACGCGATGACGCTGAGCATCAACCCGGTGCTGGGCCAGTACTACGGGGTGCAGGGGACCACCTGGCTGAACCCGCCGATCCTCCAGGACCCGACGCAGACCGAGACCGTCGACGGCAAGCATCTGATGCTGTTCGCCAACGGCGGCCAGCTGAGCCTGGTCGCATGGCGCACCGCGGGCGCGGTCTACTGGGTGTCGAACTCGCTGACCGACACCATCTCCAACCGCCAGCTGGTCGGGATCGCCGCGTCCCTGACGCGCGGCGGCGGGAAGTAGACCGCTACCCTCCGCACCGATGGCCTCAGCACGCGAACCGATCGCGGTGATCGGGACAGGCTACGTCGGGCTGGTCACCGCCGCCGGGTTCGCCGAGCTCGGCAGCGAGGTCTGGTGCGTCGACATCGATGCCGACAAGATCGCCGGGCTCGAGCGCGGCGAGATCCCGATCTACGAGCCCGGCCTGGCCGAGTCGGTGGCGGTCAACCGCGATCGCCTGCACTTCTCGACCGAGCTGGCCCCGGCGCTCGAGCACGCCCGCCTGCTGTTCGTGGCCGTAGGCACGCCGCCCACGTATTCGGGGGATGCCGACCTTACGGCGGTGAATGCGGTGGTCGATGCGATGCCGGTGTCGGATCGTCATGCGCTGGTGATGAAGTCGACCGTGCCGGTGGGGACGGGGGCGGCGATTCGGCGGACGCTGGTTGAGCGGGGGAAGGACGGCTTCGCGTACGTCTCCTGCCCAGAGTTCTTGAAGGAAGGCTCGGCGCTGGAGGACTTCCGCCACCCCGACCGGGTCGTCGTCGGCGACGACGGCGACTGGGCCGGCGACGCGGTGATCGAGCTCTACGCGCCGCTCGACGCGCCGCTGGTGCGCACCGACATCGCGAGCGCCGAGATGATCAAGCTCGCGGCAAACGCGTTCCTGGCCACGAAGATCTCGTTCATCAACGAGATCGCGAACGTGTGCGAGGAGACCGGCGCCGACGTGCTCGAGGTGGCGCGGGGGATGGGGCTCGACCAGCGGATCGGGACGCATTTTTTGAAGCCTGGTATTGGCTTCGGGGGCAGTTGTTTTCCAAAAGATGTTTCGGCGCTCAAGCAACTCGCCGGCAACTCCGGCTACCACTTCCAGCTGCTGACCGCGGTGATCGAGGTCAACGAGCTTCAGAAGCGGCGCGTGATCGGCAAGCTCCAGAAGCACCTCGGGTCGCTCGTCGGCAAGAGCGTGACGTTGCTGGGGTTGGCGTTCAAGGCCAACACCGACGACATGCGCGAGGCGTCGTCGCTCGTGCTGGCGGCCCGGCTTCAGGCCGATGGGGCCAGCGTGCGCGCGTACGACCCGGTCGCCGAGATCGAGGCGCGGAAGCTGATGGCGAGCGTCCAGTTCGCGGACAACGCGCTCGACGCGGTCACTGACGCCGACGCCTGCGTGATCGTGACCGAATGGCCCGAGTTCGGTGCGCTCGACTGGGTGGCGGTGGCGGAGCGGATGCGCGGCAACCTCGTGATCGACGGGCGCAACTTCGCCGATCCCGACGCGGTCAGGGCGGCCGGGTTCATCTACGAGGGCGTCGGACGTTGATGTCAGGCAGCTGGGGCCGCTGACTTGCAAGCGTTGATCCTCGCCGGCGGGGAGGGCACCCGTCTGCGGCCGCTGACCTCGACGATCCCCAAACCCGTCGTCCCGCTTGTGGGACAGCCGTTCATCTCATACATGCTCATGTGGCTTCGCGAGCACGGCGTCGACGACGTGATCCTCGGGTGCGGGTTCATGGCCGATCGGGTACGAGCCGTCCTCGGCGACGGCTCGGAGCTCGGGATCCGCCTCCGCTACCTCGAGGAGCCGCGGCCGCTCGGCACCGGCGGCGCGCTCAAGTTCGCCGAGGACCTGCTCGACGAGCGCTTCTTCATGCTCAACGGCGACACGCTCACCGACCTCGACCTGACCGCACAACTCGAGGCGCACGAACGCACGAGCGCACGCGTGACGCTGGCGCTGGTCCCGGTCGCGGACCCGTCGGCGTACGGGCTCGTGCGCCTGGATGACGACGGCGCGGTGACCGCGTTTGTCGAGAAGCCGAGCCCCGATCAGGCCGACACCAACCTGATCAACGCCGGTGCGTACATCGTCGAGCGGAGCGTGCTCGACGGCATGCCGCCGGCCGGGACGAGCGTCTCGATCGAGCGCGAAGTGTTTCCGACGCTCGTCGGCCGCGGGTTGTACGGGCACGAGTGCAGCGGGTACTGGCTCGACATCGGGACTCCCGAGCGGTACTTGAAGGGCACCTACGACATCCTCGAAGGCAAGGTAAGTACCGAGGTCGGGCGGCGGCTCGCCGAGTCTGGGCTGACGCTCGTCGACGGCGCGACCGTCGAGGGCCGCCTGGTCGGGCCGGTGCTGGTGGCCTCAGGGTGCTCGGTGGGCCGGCGGGCGCTCGTCGGCGATCGCAGCGTGCTCGGCGAGGGGGTGATCGTGGGCGAGGGCGCCCGTGTCGAATCCTCGGTGCTGCTCGGAGGGGTGAGCGTGGGCGCCGCCACGACGATCAGCGCCTCGATCGTGGGGCCGGGCGTACAGATCGGCGATCACTGCCGGATCGAGGGCGGTGTGGTGCTAGGCGAGGGGGTCGAGATCGGGTCGGGGAACATGCTTGCGGCCGGCGCGCGTATCTTCCCGGGCGTGAAGTTGCCCGACGGAGCGATCAGGTTTTGAGCACGACCATGGATCTGACCCCGGAATCGATCGCTTCGGTCGATACGGAGCGGATGACCGAGGACATCCTCGCGATGCCCGATCACCTGCGCGACGCCCTGTGGCGGGTCGAGTCGGCGAACCTCGAGCCCGAGGACGCTCCTGGCGGGCTGGTCGTGGCCGGAATGGGCGGCTCGGCGATCGGTGGAACGCTGGCCCGGGCGGCGCTCGGGGACCGCGCGTCGCGCTCGATCGTGATCGCCCGGAGCTACGCGCTCCCAGCGTGGACGACGCCCGACACCCTCGTGCTGTGCTCGAGCTACTCGGGCAACACCGAGGAGACACTCGCGATCTACGAGGCGGCCGGCGCGGTCGGCGCTCGCCGGATCGTCGCCACAACGGGCGGCAAGCTCGCCGAGGCCGCGCGCGCCGAGGACGTCCCGGTGATCCCACTCCCGGGAGGCTTTCAGCCGCGGGCGGCAGTCGCGTACTCGCTGGTCGTGGCGCTCGAGGTGGCCTGGCTGTGCGGCGCCGGCGAGCGGCTGCACGCCGAGATCGACGTCGCCGCCGCCCATCTCGAGCAGATCGCGTCGCTGTGGGGACCGGACGCGTCTGAGGACTCGCTCGCCAAGCAGCTGGCGCGTGGGCTCCACGGCACGATCCCGCAGATCGCCGGCTCCGGGCTCACGTCGCCGATCGCGTACCGGTGGAAGACCCAGATCAACGAGAACGCCAAGATGCCGTGCTTCGCCCATGAGCTGCCCGAGCTCGATCACAACGAGATCGTCGGATGGCAGGGAGCGAGTCAGCTTGGACGCTTCAGCGCCGTATTCCTCGACGACTCGGACCTGCACCCCCGGATCCGGCAGCGAATCGAGCTGACCCGCGGGCTGATCGAGGCGGACGCTGCCGGCACCTACCGGGTCGAGAGTATCGGCCAGAACCGCACCGAGCGCCTGATGTCGCTCGTGCTTCTGGGAGACCTGGTGTCGCTCTACCTCGCCGTGCTGCGCGAGGTCGATCCGACGCCGGTGCCGGCGATCGAGCGCCTGAAGAGCGCGCTGGCCCGCGGCTGAACTGGGATTAAGCGTGCACCGTTCGGTCCCCCTCACGGCCGTGTGAGGGGCCCGAACGGCGCCCAACCCCCAAGTCCCTGCTGCCCCAGCCCAACTACCTCAAGGCAATACCGCGCTGCTCGTAGAGCCTGCGGTCAGCCAAGTCAAGAAGCTCCTCGAGCGTGGCGCCGTCGTCCGGGAATGAAGCCATCCCGATCGTCAGCTCCCACGGAGCCGAAATCTCCATCGCCGCCCGAGCCTCGCCGACACGCGCCCGGATGCGGCGGACAACCGGTTCGGCGCTCTCGGCGGTCTGCTCACCGAGCAACAGAGCGAACTCGTCGCCGCCGATGCGGCCGACCACGTCATCCGCACGAGCCGATTCCTTCATCAGTTCGGCGACCGTCTTGATCAGCTCGTCGCCCATCAGGTGGCCCTCGGTGTCGTTGACCGTCTTCAGCCCGCGCACGTCCACGTAGGCGAGCACGAACGGACGGTTGTAGCGGCTGGCGCGAGCGAGCTCGCGCTCGGCGGCCTCGGTGAACCCGCGACGGTTGAGGATGCCGGTGAGCGCGTCGGTCAGGGCCGCGGCGGAGATCGCCGCAAACTCCTTCTCGCGGCGGCGGGCGCGGCGGCTCGACCGGAGCGCGATGCCGGCGAAGGCGAGCATCAGGCCGAACGCGGCGCCGAGCGCGATCCACACCGCGGTCGGGATGACCTTCACTACGTTGTCGATGACGCGCTCACCGCTGGCGATGGGCGTGAAGCCCGAGCCTCCACCCGACGAGGGATGCCTGCCGCCACGGTGCGCCAGAGCGGTCCTGTGCGCGGCGGCCGCCGTCCCCGTGCCTGCGACGGCGCCGTTACTCGTGCCACCCGCGGGGCCGGTCCCGGTGCCACCGCCGGCCGGCACGGTGCCCGTGCCAGCGCCGGTGGCGGCGGTCGGGAGCGTCCCGCCCGAGTGACGAGAGCCGGTCGTGGTCGCCAGGCGCGTGATCGCAGACGTCGCGGGGAACTTGATCGAGGATCGAGATGATGATACGGGAGGGTGGATGACGCCCGAGCCGGTGCCGGTCGAAGTCGAGGGCGTGGTCGACGTGCCGGTCGAGGCCGGAGTGGTCGACGTCGGGCTGAGGCTGCCGCTTGAGGAAGCGTCGTTGACCACCGTGCTTGCCGCCGGCGTGACCGCCGGGACCGATGTCACGGACAGGGGAAAGTTGGTGCTGGTGCTCGGCGAGGTCGTCGAGGGCAGTGAGGCCGGAAGGGCTGCAGAGCTACCGGTGTTGATTGCGCAGCGGCCGTAGCACGCGGTCGTGGTCGTGTCGGTCGAAGTGGTGCCGGGCACGCGGCCGTTTTCGCCGGTGCTCGCGTTGGCCGTGCCGGTGGTTGTGGTCGTGCCGGTCGTCGTGGTTCCGGCCGTCGTCGTGCCGGTGGTGGTCGTGCCGGTGCCGGTCGTGGTGGTTCCGGTCGTGGTGGTTCCGGTCGTCGTGGTACCGGTCGTCGTGGTACCGGTCGTCGTGGTACCGGTGGTGGTCGTTCCGGTCGTCGTCGTTCCGGTGGTGGTCGTGGTGCCGGTGGTGGTGGTTCCGGTCGTGGTGGTTCCGGTGGTCGTGGTGCTCGGCGTGGTTGACGCCGTGGTCGTCGTGGTGGCCGCCGGCGCGGTAGAGGTTGTTGCCGCGGAAGTGGTCACGGGCGTGGCGACCGGCGCCTGGGTCACGGCGGTCGGAGTCGCTGCGGCGTGGGCCTTGGGCCGGATCGCCAGCAGCAGCTGCTCGGGCGAGCGATGGCTGAGCTCGGCTCCGGCGAGCCTGGCCTCGAGCCGCGCTTCGCGAAGGTGACGCGCGTACGCACGGGTGCCGCCGTCGGCGCCGCCAACCCCGAAGGCCGCGCAGCCGAATCCGACGGCGAGTGCGGCGATCGTGCAGGCTCCCTTGCTGCGCTGACTCATTGGCATCCTCTTTCGGGACCGCTCCATGCCCGGCCTCTGGCTTCCTAGTTCGAGGTTGGTCTGCATGCTAGGCGTGACTTCACTTCTCAGGACGTATTTCGACAAATGTCCGAGCGGACTTGAGCCCTAGGGAAAAATCTTCTGAGCGCCGCTCGAAACCTTGACAACATCGTGGTAAGGTTGGGAGTGGATGGAAGGTTTGACGATCAACGAGGCGGCGCGGACGACCGGTTGGTCGGCGCGAATGCTCCGATACGTAGAGCAGGCGGGCCTGGTTTCCCCGGCTCGCTCGGCCTCGGGCTACCGTCTGTACGGTCCGGCTCAGCTCCAGCGCCTGCGCACGCTCAAGGAACTCCTCGCGCGGTTTGACGTCGGCCTGTCCGACGTCGCGTTTGCCGCGCGGATGGCCGAGAGCCCGGATCTGAGCGAGTCGGTGCGGACCTGGCTTGAAGCCGAGGCGCGCCGGCCGGAGGACGTCGGTCCGGACGACTGGCTCCGATTCGAGCAAGACAAGCACCAGAAGCTGCTGGCGGTCGCCTGACGGCGCCTGCCCGATGACCCCGAACGTGGAGGAGATATGAGTACGACCGCTGCCAAGGCGGATTTCAAGGTGGCTGACCTGGGGTTGGCCGAGTTCGGGCGGAACGAGATCCGCCTGGCCGAGCATGAGATGCCTGGGCTGATGGCGGTTCGGCGCGAGTACTCCGAGGCCCGGCCGCTCGCCGGCGCCCGGATCACGGGCTCGCTCCATATGACGATCCAGACTGCGGTCCTGATCGAGACATTGGTGGCGCTCGGGGCCGAGGTCCGGTGGGCGTCGTGCAACATCTTCTCGACCCAGGACCATGCGGCCGCGGCGGTCGTCGTTGGACCCGAGGGAACCTCGGAAGACCCGCGCGGCGTACCCGTGTACGCGTGGAAGGGGGAGACGCTCGAGGAGTACTGGTGGTGCACCCAGCAGGCGCTGTCGTGGCCCGACGGTGAGAGCCCCAACATGATTCTCGACGACGGCGGCGACGCGACCCTGCTCGTCCACAAGGGAGTCGAGTTCGAGCGCGCCGGCGCCGTGCCGGATCCCTCGACCGCCGACTCCGAGGAGTTCGCGATCGTGCTCGGCCTGCTCCAGCGCTCGCTCGAGGAGGACGCGCAGCGCTTCACACGGATGGCGTCCGAGATCCGCGGCGTGACCGAGGAGACCACGACCGGCGTGCATCGCCTCTACCAGTTCGCCGAGGAAGGCAAGTTGTTGTTCCCGGCGATCAACGTCAACGACTCGGTGACCAAGAGCAAGTTCGACAACAAGTACGGCTGCCGTCACTCGCTGATTGACGGGATCAACCGCGCCACCGACGTGATGATCGGCGGCAAGCTCGCGGTCGTGTGCGGCTATGGCGACGTCGGCAAGGGCTGCGCGGAGTCGCTGCGGGGCCAGCGGGCGCGCGTGGTCGTCACCGAGATCGACCCGATCTGCGCGCTGCAGGCGGCGATGGACGGCTATCAGGTGCTCACGCTCGACGACGTCGTCGGCACGGCGGACATCTTCATCACGGCTACGGGAAATCGCGATGTGATCACGGCCGAGCACATGTCGCGAATGAAGCATCAAGCGATCGTCGGAAACATCGGCCACTTCGACAACGAGATCGACATGGCCGGGCTGTCGAGGACTCCGGGCATTACCAAGATCGGCATCAAGCCCCAAGTTGATGAGTGGGTGTTCCCCGACGGGCATTCGGTGATCCTGTTGTCCGAGGGCCGTCTGTTGAACCTCGGGAACGCCACCGGTCATCCGAGCTTCGTCATGTCGAACTCGTTCACGAACCAGGTGATGGCGCAGCTCGAACTGTTCGGCCACACCGACAGCTACGACAAGCGCGTCTACACGCTCGCCAAGCACCTCGACGAGAAGGTGGCGCGGCTGCACCTAGCGGCGCTCGGGGTGAAGCTGACCGAGCTGAGCTCCGGACAGGCCGCGTATCTCGGCGTCCCCGTCGACGGACCGTACAAGCCGGACCACTACCGGTACTAGCCGGCGGGCCGGAGCCGCCGGGAGCCCGGCGCCAGGGACTGGGAGGACGCGATGGCGCGCACACGGTTGCCGCCCCACGAGGTCGCCGATCTCGGCCTGGCGCCGGCCGGCACGGCCCGGATCGCCTGGGCCGGCGGACAGATGCCCGTGCTGGCGCGGATCCGCGAGCGGTTCGCCGCGGAGCGGCCGCTCGACGGGATCCGTCTCAGCGCCTGCCTCCACGTCACCGCGGAGACGGCTCAACTGGTGCTTGCGCTGACCGCCGGCGGCGCCCGGGTCGCGCTGTGCTCGGCGAACCCGCTGTCGGCGCAGGACGACGTGGCTGCCGCGCTTGTGTACGAGCACGGCGTCGAGGTGCGGGCGCTCCGCGGCGAGGACGTCGAGACGTACGCCCGTCACGTCCGCGAGCTGCTCGAGGGAGGGCCCGAGGTGACCGTCGACGATGGCGCCGATCTGCTCATGACCGCGCATGCGCTTGGCGGTGACACGCTTGAGCGGCTGATTGGCGGCACCGAGGAGACGACCACGGGCCTGGTGCGCCTACGGCGGCTCGAGTCCGAGGGAAAGCTGGCCTGCGCGGTCGTCGCAGTCAACGAGGCCCGCACGGAGAGGGCGTTGAATGACCGCCACGGGACTGGACAGTCCGCACTCGACGGGATTGTCCGCGCCAGCAACGTCCTGCTCGCCGGCAACACGCTCGTGATCGTCGGCTACGGGTGGGCGGGCCAGGGGATCGCCGAGCGCGCCCGCGGTGCTGGCGCCGCGGTGATCGTCTGCGAGGTCGACCCGCTCCGCGCGCTCGAGGCGCGGATGGCCGGCTACCAGGTGATGCCGGCGCTTGCGGCGGCCGAGCGAGGCGACGTGTTCGTGACCGTCACCGGCTCGCGGCGGGTGCTCCACGGCGAGCACTTCGCCCGTATGAAGGACGGAGCGGTGCTGGCGAACGCGGGGCATTTCGACGTCGAGCTCGATCTGGCCGAGTTGGCCGACCTCGCCGTCGCCGTGCGTGAGGTACGGCCGCTGATCGAGCAGTACGAGCTCGCGGACGGGCGCCGGTTGAACCTGCTCGCGCGCGGCCGGGTCGTCAACCTGGCCGCCGGTGAGGGACATCCCGCCGCCGTCATGGATGTCTCGTTCGCGCTCCAGGCGCTGTGTGTCGAGGACCTCGTGCGCCGGCGAGAAGAGCTCCCGCCGGGCGTTCACCAGGTGCCCGAATCGATCGACCAGGCGGTAGCCACGCTCAAGCTCGCGGCGCTCGGGGTGGTGATCGACGAGCCGACCGACGAGCAGCTGCACTACAAGGAGTCTTGGGGGTAGGGGTCTCGGGGTCTCGGGCCTCGGGGCTACGGGCTCGGGGCTGGGGGTGGCGCCCCGGGGCCTTGGCGGGTCGCGGGTGGTCGTCGCGGCTCTTCTGAGAAGATCCCGCCTCATGGAAGGCGCCAAGAAGCCGCAAAAGACCGCCTCGCGCCGATCGACGAGGCGTCTGGCCCTCCGCGGCGGGATCGACCTCGGCGGGACGAAGATCGAGGCAATCGTCGTCGACGACGTCAATACCGTGCTCGGGTCCTCCCGGCACCCAACGCCCTCTACCGGTGGACCCACGGAGGTGGCCGCCGAGATGATCAAGGCGATGACCGGCGCTTGCCAGGCGGCGGGGATCGAATCGTCGACGCTCCTCGGCATCGGCGTCGGCTCCCCTGGAGTGGTCGAGTCGGACACCGGGACGGTCTCGACCGCGCGCAACCTCCCCGGCTGGAACGGGTCGTTCCCGCTCGGGCCGGCGCTCGAATCGGCGCTTGGCACCAAGGTCGCGATCGGAAACGACGTTCAGGTCGCTACCGATGCCGAGTTCGCGCTTGGGGCGGGCAAGCCGTACCAGTCGCTGCTCGGCGTGATGTGGGGAACGGGCGTCGGCGGGGGGATCATCCTCGATGGCAAGCCCTGGGTCGGGCGCGGTGGCGCCGGCGAGATCGGGCACATGGTCGTCGAGATGGGCGGTGCCCGCTGCCCGTGTGGTCGCAGGGGCTGCATGGAGGCGTACGCCGGCCGCGCGGCGATGGAGGCCCGGGCGCGCAAGCAGCAGAAGGAACAACGCACGGACCTGTTCAAGATCATGAAGGAGCGCGGCCGCACGAAGCTGACGAGCTCGGTCTGGGCCCGCGCGCTCGAGCGCAAGGACAAGCTCGCCACCGAGCTGATCAACGAGGCCGTCGAGGCGCTCGGCGCCGGCATAGCCTCCGCCATCAACCTGCTCGACGTGCCGGCGGTGGTCATCGGCGGCGGCCTCGGCGTGCGGCTCGGCGAGCCCTACGTGAAGCGGATCCGGAAGGCGATGCAGCCGCATCTGTTCAACGACGCCAACCCTCCGGATGTCCTGATGGCCGGTCTAGGCGACCTCGGCGGGTCTGTTGGGGCCGCGTTGCTCGTCAAGCCGGCGCCGGCGCGGCGGCCGGCGGCGCGGCGTCCGCGGGCGGCCGCGGCTTCGAGCGGCTGAGGGCTCGCTGGCGGCTCGGCCCCGGGGTCTGCGTCCCCGGGTCACGGCGCTCCTGGGTGTCGGGCGTTCCCGGGTGTCGGCGTTCCGGGGTGTCGGGCGTTCCCGGGTGTCGGCGTTCCGGGGTCGCCAGCCGGGTTGCTCGCTACGGCCGCCCGAGGGTGGTGCGCAACTCGCCAAAGCCGGTCCCGAGTTCACACTCTGGCGATATAAGCGCCCGGGTGGCGCTTATATGCACTCTGCCGGGTCCCGCGGTGGGCTTTGGCGGGTTTTGCAGCGCTCGGCGGGCCCAGCTGCGATGGCCGGCGGAGTGCGGGCACGAGCGCGAGGACCATGTAAAACGCAGCAAACTCCCGACTCGGAGCGGAGCGGGCGCAGAAGTTCATGGTGGGCATGCTGGCCGGGTGGGGTGTGCTCGTGGAGGCTTGCTGCGTTGTGCAGGTGCTCCCGGGCTGCGCTCCCGGTCGCCAAGCGCGCCCCCGACCGGCGTCGGCCGCCCGGTTCCGGTTAACGCCGCCTAAACATCCGGACTATGGTGGTCGGCCGTCCTCTCTGGCAGGATGGGCGCGCCGCCCGAACGAATTGGCGGTAGCGGGGGGAGAAAGAGCTTTGCCACCATGCCTCCCGCGACAACGGCACGAATGCCCACACGGATGCTGAGGAGGACATGATCGCGCGCGTCGCCGCGGTCGCCGCGCTGGTGGCGGCGATCGCCGTCGTGGTGCTCGTCGTGCTGGGTGGGACCGGCACGTACACGCTGCACGCGGATTTCACGGACGCCGGTGGCCTGGTGACCGGTGACGACGTGCTGATGGGGCCGGCGAAGGTCGGTCAGGTTCAGTCGATCTCGCTCACGCCCAATGGCGAGGCGGAGATCACGATGGCGATCGACTCAGTCGCGGCGCCGCTGCATGAGGGCACGGTGGCGCGGATCTACGAGAACTCGCTGTCTGGAATTGCGACCCGGTACGTCGTGCTCGAGCCGGCCCCGAGTGAGGCGCCCGAGATCGCCGACGGGGGCACGATCGGCGAGGACCACACGTACGGTTTCGTCAGCCTCGATCAGGTGTTCGACTCGATCGACCCGCTCACCCGGGCGGGGCTTCGAGGCGTCATCAAGGGCGAGGCGGCGAGCATCCAGGGCCGGTCCGCGCAGGCGAACAAGACGCTCGAGTACCTGGCCCCCGGCCTCGCCAGCGCGAGCAACCTGACCGCCGAGCTCGACCGCAACGAGCCAGCGTTCGACGGGCTGCTCGTCGAGGGCGCGCAGACGATGCAGGCGCTGGCGTCGCGGGCGCAGCAGCTGAGCGATCTGATCGTGCAGGCCAACACGACGACCGGCGCGGTGGCGCGCCAGAGCGTGGCGCTCCAGCAGGCCCTCCAGCTCCTCCCGAACACGCTCAACCGTTCGACGACCACGTTCGCCGGGCTCGACAGCACGCTCGACGCGCTCGATCCGCTCGTGGCGCAGTCGAAGATCGCCTCGCGCCGGCTCGAACCGTTCGCCGCAAGCCTCAACAGCCTCACGAAGGTCGCGATCCCCACCGTCACCGCGCTCAGCGACCTCATCCACAACCCACAAGGGACCGGCGACCTCACGACTCTCTTCGACGAAACGCCGGCGCTCGCAAAACTCGCCGCCACCGCGTTCCCGAACCTGATCCAGGCGATGAACGCGTCCCAGACGCAGCTCGACACGCTGCGCGAGTACACCCCCGACGTCATCGCGGCGCTCACCAACGTCGGCCAGGCCAGCGGCTACTACGACGCCAATGGGCACTACGTCCGAGTCCAGCCGACGTTCTTCGCGTTCGGCACCGACAGCTCCAACGAGCTCGTCTCGCGCAATCCCGCCGACCGCTACCAGGGCCTGCAGATGGTCCGCTCGCGGTGTCCCGGTGGCGCCGTTCAGCCCGCCCCAGACGGCTCGTCGCCGAACCCCGTCCAAGGCTGCGACCCCGGGTCGACCCCGCCGGGGCCATGAAACCCATGAAACTATGAGACGGCTCGCCCTCATCGCACTCGTGCTGGTCGCGGCCGCCGCGATAACAGCGGTGGCGAGCGCCTCGGGAGGAGCCGGCGGCGGTACTTACTACGTGCGGGCGATCTTCGACGACGCGTCGTTCGCCGTGCAGGGCGAACAGGTGCGGGTTGCCGGCGCGCCGGTCGGGTCGATCGCGTCGCTCGACGTGTGCGTCGCGCACAGCACCCCGTGCGCCCCCGGCACGGAGAACAAGGCGGCGGTCACGCTCGAGATCGACGACTCCCGGTTCGCCCCGTTCCACACCAACGCCACCTGCGCGATCCGACCGCAGTCGCTGATCGGCGAGATGTACGTCGACTGCAACCCGGGTACAGCGGCGGCGCCCGACCTTCGACAAATCAAATCCGGCCCCGGCAAGGGCGACTATTTCTTGCCGGTCACGAGCACGAGCTCGCCGGTCGACTTCGACATCGTCCAGGACATCTACCAGGAGCCGGTGGCGCAGCGGCTCGCGATCATCCTCAACGAGTTCGGTACCGGCCTGGCCGCCCGCGGATCGGATCTGAACGCGGTGATCCGCCGCGCCGACCCGGCGCTCGGCAACACCGACCAGGTCCTGAAGATCCTGGCCGGCCAGAACCAGGCACTGGCCAAGCTCGCCACCGACTCGAACGCGGTGCTCGCGCCGCTCGCTAACCAGCGAAAGGCCCTGGCCGACTTCATCACGCAGGCGAACACGACCTCAGAAGCAAGTGCGGCCCGCGCCGCGGACATATCGAAGTCGTTCCAGCTGCTCCCGGGCTTCCTCTCCCAGCTGAAGCCGCTGATGGCCGACCTCGGGACGCTCGCCGACCAGGGCACCCCGCTGGCGAGCGACCTCGGCCAGAGCGCCGCCGCGCTCGGGCGCGAGTTCCAGGAGCTGACGCCATTCGCAAGCGCGGCGCGGACGTCGCTGATCAATCTCGGCGCCAGCGCACAGGAGTCCCAAGGCCCGCTGGTCGCGACGATCCCGCTCGCCAAGCAGCTGAACGGGCTCGGCACGCAGGCGGTCCCGTCCGCGACCGAACTCGACACGCTCACGGCGAGCCTCGACAAGACCGGCGCGATTCAGCAGTTGATGGCCGTCCTGTTCAACGGCACGAACGCGTCGAACGGGTTCGACAACCTCGGGCACTACGTCCGCGACGAGTTGCTGGTCAGCGACTGCACCGGGTACGCGGTCAACCCCGTGCCGGGGTGCTCGGCGAAGTTCTCGAGCGCAAGCTCGGCCGGCGCGGACGCGAGCGCGGCGGCCGCATCTGTCTCGCCCGAGAGCCGGGCGGTCTTAACCACCGCGTTGTCAAAAGCCGGGGCGTCGGTGGCGCGCGTTACGGCGGCACCGCTGAGCAGCCTGCTCGATTACCTGATCGGACCCGGCGGATGAACAAGCGTCGCAACCGCAGCGGCCTCGCCAATCCGATCCTGATCGGCGCGATCACCGTGCTCGCCGTGATCGTCGCGGTGTTCCTCGCCTACAACGCCAACAACGGCCTTCCGTTCGTACCCAGCTACACGCTCCACGTACAGGTCGCCGACGCGAGCGAGCTGACCCACGGAGCCGAGGTCCACATGGGCGGCGCGCTCGTCGGATTCGTCGACAGCGTCCAACCCGAACGCGCGCAGAACGGCGCGCCCATCGCGGTGCTCGATCTGAAGCTCAACAAGAGCATCGGGAGGCTGCCCGTCGACTCGACGTTCGCGATCAGGCTGAAGGGCTCGATCGGCCAGAAGTACCTCGCGATCGGCCTCGGGCGC
Organism: uncultured Solirubrobacterales bacterium; assembly: GCA_963701945.1. GTDB lineage: Bacteria > Actinomycetota > Thermoleophilia > Solirubrobacterales > Solirubrobacteraceae > Palsa-465. Next base: position 779,083 of record CAVPBV010000017.1, read on the forward strand.
TCGACGCGAACATTCGCGAGCGGCGCGACGGTGCCGGTCCGCCAGACCAGCGCCGCCGTCGACCTCGACCAGGTGCTGTCGATGTTCAGCCCGCCGACGCGCCAGGGGGTCGTCGCATCGACCGTCGGCTTCAGCGACGGGCTGGCCGGTCGAGGCATTGGACTCAACGATGCGATCGGGGCGTTCGTCCCGCTACTCACGGACCTGGAACCGGTGGCGCGGAACCTCGCCTCGCCGAACACCGACCTCGGCGGCTTCCTGCACGGGCTCGAGGCCTTCGCGGGAACGCTCGCGCCGGTCGCCAACACGCAGGCGGCGCTGTTCGTCAATCTCGACAGCACGTTCCGGGCGCTGGCGAGCGTATCGACGCCGTACCTCCAGGACGCGATCAGCGCCACGCCACCGGCCTTCAGCGCCGTGATCGCGCAGAGCCCCACGATCCGGCCGTTCCTCACCGATACCGCGGCGCTGTTCAGCGAACTCCGACCCGGGATCGCGACGCTCCCGACGAGCGCGCCGGTCCTCGCCGACGCGTTCGCCGCAGGAACCAAGAACCTCCCAGGGACGGCGAACCTCGACACGCGTCTCGTGACGCTGTCGAAATCGCTCGCGACCTACGGGCAGACGCCGGCAGTTCAGCAAGGGCTCGATCGCCTGACGCTGTTCGCCTCGAGCTTGCGCCCGCCGCTCGATTTCCTGACCCCGGCCCAGTCCTCGTGCAATTACGTGACGCTGTTCCTGCGCAATGTCGGGAGCGTGCTGTCAGAGAGCACAACCTCGGGCACGTCGCTGCGGTTCTCGCTGGTCGCGATCGATGACGTCCTCGGCGGCGAGGCGGTCCCGTCGCAGCAGCCGTACACGACGCCCGAGACCAGCCCGACCGCAGAGCACGGACCGCTCCACGTCAATCCGTACCCGAACACGGACTCGCCCGGTGAGACGCCGGAGTGCGAGGCCGGGAACGAGCCTTATTCGCCCCTGTCGGCGGACATCGGCAACGTTCCGGGCAACCAGGGCCTCCACACCGAGCAGACCGGCTCCGGAAACGCCGGCAAGACGACCGGAGGCTCCAAGTGAGGCGCCACCGCCCGCGCGTGTCCAACTTCGTAGCCGGGATCGTCGCCGCCCTCGTGATCGCGGCGGCGATCTACCTCGTGTTCGGGGGACCGACCCCATTCTCGGCCTCGCCGTTCGTGCTCAAGGCCGTGTTCACAAGCGAGACCGAGCTGCAAATTTCCTCGCCGGTGCGAATCGCCGGCGTGGATGTCGGCGAGGTCACCTCGGTCAAGCCGCTCGGGGGCAACTCGCGGGCCGGCGTGGTCACGATGGACATCAACAACAACGGCCTGCCGATCCATGCCGACGCGACCGTCGGGATCCTGTCGCGGATCTTCCTCGAGGGGAACTTCTACGTCGACCTGCATCCGGGCACACCGAACGCTCCGATCCTCAACTCGGGCGCGACGCTGCCGGCCCCTCAGACGGCGGGACCGGTGCAGCTCGATCGTGTGCTGTCGGCGCTGACCACCGACTCCCGGTCGAACCTCCAGGTGCTCGTGCGGGGCCTCGGCGCTTCGCTCAACGACCAGCCGAGCGCCGCCCAGGACGCCGCCCAAAACCAGGACCCGAGCGTCCGCGGGCTGACCGCCGGCCAGGCGCTGAACAAGTCGCTTGAGTACTCCGCGGGCGCGTTCAAGGCGAACGCGATCGTCAACCAGGCGCTGCTCGGAACTCAGCCGCACGATCTGAGCGAATCCGTACAGGGCAACGAAGAGGTGTTCCGGGCGCTCGCCTCGCGCCAGAACCAGCTCGCGAGTCTCGTGACCACGTTCGACCAGACGATGGCCGCGTTCGCGGCTCGCCAGAACGACCTGAGCGCCTCGATCGCCGCGCTGCCGCCGCTGCTGCGCACGACCAACAGCGCGCTGACCTCGCTGAACGCCTCGTTCGGCCCGACCAAGACGTTCGCGAAGGAGATCCTCCCGGGCGTCGAGCAGGTCGATCCGACGATCGGCGCGGCGCTGCCGTGGCTCGCGCAGGCGACGGCGCTGTTCGGGCCGAGCGAGCTCGGCGGGCTCGTCTCGGACTTGACGCCGGCGGTGCAGGCAACCGCGAGCACGATCCACTCCAGCACGACGCTCGTGTCGCAGAGCAACGCGCTCGCGCGCTGCGTCACCCACAACCTGGTCCCCACCGGCAACACGGTGATCCAGGACCCGCCGATCACGAGCGGCGTGCCGGTCTACCAGGAGCTACTCGAGTCGGCGGTGGGGATCGCCGGCGCGGGTCAGAACTTCGACGGCAACGGACGCTATCTGCGCTCCTCGCCGGCGGGGGGCTCTAACCCGGTGCAGACCGGCCTGCTCGGGTCTCAGGGACCGCTGTTCGGAAACGCGGTGCTCGCGCCGCTCGGCACGCGGCCCGCGTTCCCCGGGAAGGCGCCACCGCTCAAGAGCACCACGCCGTGCTTCCAGAACGCCGCGCCGAACCTCAACCAGGTGACCACGGGAGCGGGACCGTGAGCCGGGTTCGGAGCATGAGCGGGGTTGCGACCGTGAGCTGCGGTGGGAGAGTGACCGTGGGAGCTGGCCGATGAGGCGTGCGATCACGGCCCATCGCAGGGATTTCGTGGCGATCCTCGCGCTCGTCGCGATCGCGCTCGCGATAGCCGCCTACATCCTCTACCACCAGCCGTCGTTCACGTTCGGGCAGAGCTACTACTCGGTGCGGGCCGAGTTCGCGACCAGCGCGGCGGTCACGCCGGGGCAGGGACAGGCGATCACGATCGCCGGCGTTCAGGTCGGGCTGGTCGGAGGCGTTCAGCTCGAGGACGGACGGGCGGTCGTGACCATGAACATCTTCAAGAAGTACGCGCCGATCTACCGGGACGCGACCGTGCTGCTGCGCCCGCGGACGCCGCTGAAGGACATGTACCTGGCGGTCGACCCGGGGACGAGACAAGCCGGCGCGGTGCCGGCCGGCGGATTGCTGGGAGCGGGCAGCACTGCGCCCGACATCGACCTCGACCAGATCCTGGCCTCGCTCGACGGTGACACGCGCAGCTATCTGTTGCTGCTCCTCAGCGGAGGCGCTGGAGCGTTCCAGAATCCGGCCACCGCGATACCCGCGCTCCAGGGCACATTCAAGCGGTTCGAGCCGCTCGACCGGGACGCGCGGACATTCGCCACCCTGCTCGCCGCGCGCAGTAACAACCTCAGGCTCGCGATCCACAACCTCCAGCGCGTGGCCACGGCGCTCGGCGGCGTCGACGGGCAACTGGCGTCGCTGATCGACTCCTCGAACACGAACTTCGCCGCGATCTCTTCGCAGGCCGCGAACCTCGAGGCGGGACTATCGCTGCTGCCCGGGACCCTCGTGCAGACCAACCAGACGCTCGGCAAGGTTCAAAGCTTCGCGGCGCAGCTGGGCCCGACGCTGACCGACCTCCAGCCGTTCGCCCGCGCGCTCGCTCCTGCGCTGACCGCGTCGCGGCCACTGTTCCACGACACGACCCCGGTGATTCAGAATCAGCTGCGGCCGTTCTCGATCGCGGTGCAGCCGCTCGCGAAGGCGCTGAGGCCCGCGGCGACGAAGTTGTCGAAGGCTGTGCCGCCGCTATCGCGGTCGGTCGGCGTGATCAACACGTTGTTCAACACGCTCGCCTACCAGCCAAGCGGAAGCGAGCAGGGCTACCTGTTCTGGGGTTCGTGGCTTGCCCACATCGCGAACAGCCTGACCGACCTCCAGGACGCCCAGGGCCCGACCGTGCGCGGGATCTTCATGGCGAGCTGCCCCCAGCTGCAGCTGCTCGAGACGACGATCCAAGAGGGCAGTCCGTCGGTCGGCCCGCTGCTCGACCTGCTCAATGCCCCCGACTACTCCCAGATCAAGTCGTCCTACTGCCCAGCAGCGCTGGCGAGCGATACCCGGCTGTCACCAAGCGTAAAGGGGCTGGGCGGATGAACCGCCAGGCACCGAGCGCCGCCCGGATCCTCACGATGGTCGCGTTCGCGGCCTCCTGCATCGGGCTGCTTCTGTTCCTGTGGGTGTCGTTCGGCGGCACGACCTCGCTGAGCGCCCGCGGGTACGAGATCAGCGCCGAGTTCGACCAGGCCGAGAACCTCGGCAGCCAGGCGGACGTACGGATCTCGGGCGTCAACGTCGGCACGGTGATCAGCGTCGGCCTCGACCGCCGCACCGGCCTGACCCGGGCCGTGATGGAGATCGATCCGCAGTTCGCGCCGCGGCCGGCCGACACGCGGGCGATCCTGCGCCAGAAGACGCTGCTCGGGGAGACGTATGTCGAGCTGTCGCCCGGCTCGCCGACCGGGCCCAAGCTCGCTGACGGCGCGACGCTGCCAAAGGGACAGATCGCCCCGACCGTGCAGCTCGACCAGATCCTGTCGACGTTCGACCCCGCCACGCGGCAGGCGTTCGAGACCTGGATGCAGCAGCAGGGGACCGCGCTCACCGGCCGCGGCCAGGACCTGAACGCCGCCCTGGCCGAGCTGTACCCGTTCGCGACCAACGTCGACTCAGTGCTCGCGGTGCTCAACCGCGACAGCGCCGCCACGAGCACGCTGCTGAACGACGGCGGACAGGTCCTGGCCGCGGTCACGCGCTCGCCAACGGCGCTTCAGCAACTAGTCAACAACGCCAACACGACGTTCGCCGCGACCGCCGCACAGGCGGCCGCGCTGGCGGACACGATCAAGGCGTTCCCGCCCTTCCTGAACGCGACGAAGACGACGATCGACCGCGTCGCTCTATTTTCGGTGACGACCAAGCCGCTGGTCGACGAGCTTCGTCCGGCGGCGGTCCAGCTGAGCCCCGCGCTCGAGTCGCTCGCCGTGCTCGCGCCGCAGCTGAACAGCCTGCTGGTCAACATCGGCCCGCTCACGACCGCGTCCAAGGCCGGCGTACCCGCTGTCGACGATTTCCTGAACGACAGCGTTCCGCTCCTCACCCGCCTGACGCCGTACCTCGGCGGCGTGATCCCGGTGGTCGACTACATCAACACGTACCGGCGTGAGGTCGCCGCCTTCTTCGCCAACGGCACGGCCGCCTCGCAGGCCACGCTGCCCTCAGCGGTCAGCCATCAGCAGACTCATTACGTGCGCGTCTCGAGCCCGCTCAATCCGGAGACACTTACGGACTATTCGACACGGTTGGAGAGCAACCGCGGCAATCCGTATCTGATCCCGGGTGGTTACTCGAGCCTGGTATCGCAACTTCCGGTGTTCGGAAGTTATCTATGCACGAGCAACCCTCAGCCGACGATTGGCCCTACCATCTCGGCCTCTCTCGCCGCGGTCCTGAGCTCGGTCTACTACACCACGGAACCCGGCGGGCCGCCGTGCAAGGCCCAGCATCCGCTCGGCGCGGCCACCACAGGGCAGTCACAGGCGTTTCCCCAACTACAACCAATCCCATGAGCATGGCCGGCTCTGCTTCAACACACACACATCAAAGGAGGAGTCAATTGCGACGCATCGTCGTAGTTGCCACGGCACTCGCCGTGCTTATCGCCGCAGCGTCGGCCTATGCCGCGAGCGGCGGGCTGAACTCGTACTCAGCGAGCGTCAAGTCGTCGCCGAACAAGGTGAGCGGTCCGCTCGCCTTCACCGAGAAGTACGTCGCGAACGGAACCAACGGCAATCGCACCGCGCCGCTGACCAACATCAAGACCACGATCTACGGCCTGAAGACGGACGGGAAGGATTTCCCGACCTGTAGCAAGGCCAAGATCGTCGCGGCTGGAAACGACACTGTGTGCCCGAAGAAGGCGCTCGTAGCGTCCGGCTCGATCACCGCGATCCTCGGTCCGGTCGCCTCGCAGAGCTCGTCCGCACCCGGCCAGTTGCCGTGCGACCCGGTGCTCGACGTCTGGAACGCCGGGCCGGGGCAGGTCGTGTACTTCTTCGTCGACGAGGGCAGCCACACGTGCGCCGGCGGCGCGATCACGACCGGCACGGTCGGGCCGTTCACCGGCACCGCCAAGACCGTCGGCAAGAACCTCGTGCTGAACACCCCGATCCCGAACTACGTCTCGTTCCCGATCGCCGGGGTCGAGGGCTCGCTCACCGGCGAGACGCTGAACTGGAAGAACACGAGCACGAAGCTCAAGAACGGCACCACCGCGCATTACGCCCAGTCGGTCGCCTGCAAGAGCGGCAAGCGCCCGTACAGCGTGGCGTTCACCGCCGAGACCGGTCCCGGCGGCACGCCGTCGATGTCGACCGTGACCGGCACCCAGAAGTGCAGCTGATCTAGCAGTCGACACACTCCGGCGCCCCCGCGAGGCTCGCGGGGGCGCCGGTACTGTTTATGGGCCGCCTGCGGCGGCGTCCTCCGGACGACCTTGCGGCAGGCCCGCACGGCGAGGCATGGATGCCGAGCGGGCCGTCGCCGCAAGGCCTTACGGTCGGGCATCCATGCCCGCCCGGGTGGTCGCGATCCCCCCGCCGGACATGGACGTCCGCCGGAACGGCCCCACGGATGCCGCGAAGCGGCCCAGTAACCCGTCAGGCGACTTCGAAGCGTTCTGCGCGCTGAGCGGTCCGCTCGGACTCGTTCAGCATCTGCACGAACAGCACGACGAGCGCGATCCCCATCACGATCGACTGCTCAAGCGCCATTACCAGGCCCGCCATCATCTGGTCCTCGAGCGGGCTGAGCCCCCAGTAGGACGGCTGGTGCGCGTAGAACGGATAGATCACCGTCGGCGCGAACGCGAGCGCCACCCCGAGCAGGCCGACGAGCAGCTTGCCGCTGGTCATGTACGCGACCGGTCCGAGGCCGGCCAGGCGCCGGCGGTTGCGGATCGGCGAGAGCACGTGCCACCAGTAGAGCGACCCGACGATGAAGAACGTCGAGTGCTCCATTGCGTGGATGAATCCGTTGCCCTGGGCCTTGTCGTACAGGGCGGGCACGTGCCACAGCCACAGCATCCCCGCGTACAGGATCACCGCGAACGCGGGGTGGGCGACGAACCCAGCGCGGCGCTCGACCGCCTGAAAACGCCTGGTCACGGGTCGCAGCAGTACCTTGGTCAGCCCGAGGATCAGCAGGATCGGCGCGATGTCGAGCAGCAGCATGTGCTGGACCATGTGCATGACCATCATCTGGTCGCCGAGCGAGTCGAGCGGCGAGACGAGCGCGACCAGGATCGTCAGGATCCCGCCGGCGAACAGTGCCAAGCGCCACAGGCTGGGGCGGTGGCGCTCGGCTCGGCGGGCCCGGCGCCATGCGGCCGCGTACAGCGCCACCAACACCAGCACCGAGAGCAGCGCGGTCCAGTCGAACGTCCACGGCGTCTGCGGACTCACCTCCGGGATTATGCGCGCACGCGGCGGCCGATGCCCGATCGACAAACGCCCCCCCGAGGACTAGGCTAAGGGGTTCAACGCACATCCATGCTTCCCAGCAAGGAGGTAGGTCGATGCGCATCGAGGTCAAGGGCCGCAACCTGCCCGTTTCGGAGGACCTGAGGGAGCACGTCGCCAAGCGCTTCCGCAAGGTCGAGCGGCAGGTGTCCGAATTCGCCGAGCTCGAGGTGGAAGTGTTTGAAGAGCGCAACCCCGCGATCGCCGACAACCAGGTGGCCGAGGTAACGCTCCACTTGAAAGGGGTGACGCTGAGGGCGCGTGACGCTTCGCCCGACATCGTGCACTCGATCAACCTGTGCGCGGACGAGCTCGCGGTCCAGGTCAAGCGCCACCGCGACAAGCGGCGCAAGCGCCGCGAGGCGCGGGCCGCGGCCCAGGGGGAAACGGTCGAATCGGAGTCGCCCGAGGAGGAGTCAGAGTCGTTCTTCGAAGAGGCCGCCGGGGCGAGTGAGGCGGGGCCGCCGGGGGTCTCGTCGGCAGCGTAAATAGGGCTTAGCCGGATGCTGAGCCGTGGAAAACGCCGGCGCGCGCGGAGCGGTTTCCTGGACTCGTGAAGCGAAGCGCGCGACGGCCAAAGCAGGATGCGGTTAATAGTCCCACTGCTACGCTAGGCCCATGTCCATTCTGGACCGCGCTCTCCGCATGGGCGAGGGCAAGAAGTTCAAGGTCTATGAACAGCGGGTTGGACGGATAAATGCTTTCGAGCCTGAGCTGGAGCACTACACCGACGCCGAGCTGAGAGAGGCCGCCGACGAGCTGCGCGAGCGCGCGGCCGGTGGCGAGAGCCTCGACGCCCTGTTGTTCGAATGCTTCGCGCTCGTGCGCGAGGCGGGCCGGCGCACGATGGGCATGCGCCACTTCGACGTGCAGCTGATCGGCGGCATGGTTCTCCACGACGGCTCGATCGCGGAGATGCGGACCGGCGAGGGCAAGACGCTGACGGCCACGCTGGCCGTCGTGCTCAACTCGCTAGGGGGCCGCGGCGTCCACGTCGTGACCGTCAACGACTACCTGGCCCGTCGTGACGCGATGTGGATGAAGCCGATCTACGACGCGCTCGGCGTCCGCATCGGAATCCTGCAGAACATGCAGCCCTACGAGGACAAGCGCGCCGCCTACGCCGCGGATGTGACCTACGGCACGAACTCGGAGTTTGGCTTCGACTACCTCCGCGACAACATGGCGACCACGCTCGACGAGAAGGTCCAGCACGGCGGGCGGCCCAAGCCCGAGGAGGGCAAGTCCCAGTACCACACGTTCGGGATCATCGACGAGGTCGACAACATCCTGATCGACGAGGCCCGGACGCCGCTGATCATCTCCGGCGCCCCCGAGCAGGCCGCCGAGCTGTACGTCGCGTTCGCGAAGCTCGCGCCGCAGATGGTGCCCGGCAAGACGCCCGAGGGCATGGACCCGCGGATGAAGAAGGAGTTCGTCGCCGACTTCGACTACGAGTTCGAGGAGAAGCACAAGACGGTCTCGGTCACCGAGCGCGGCGTCGCCAAGGCCGAGCGGTTCCTCAAGATCGACCACATGTACCGTGCCGAGAACGGCCACCTCGTCAACCACCTGATGCAGGCGCTCAAGGCCGAGTCGCTGTACAAGCGCGACGTCGACTACGCGGTCATCGACGGCGAGGTCAAGATCATCGACGAGTTCACGGGCCGCATCCTCGAGGGGCGGCGCTGGTCAGAGGGTCTTCACCAGGCGGTCGAGGCCAAGGAGGGCGTCCGGGTCCAGGAGGAGAACCAGACGCTCGCGACGGTCACGCTCCAGAATTACTTCCGCATGTACGACAAGCTCGCGGGCATGACCGGTACGGCGCTGACCGAGGCGACCGAGTTCATGAAGATCTACAACCTCCCGGTCGTCGAGGTCCCGACGAATCGTCCGATGGTCCGCGCGGACAAGAACGACCAGGTCTACAAGACCAAGGAGGGCAAGGCCAGCGCGATCGCCCGCGAGATCGAGAAGCGCCACGCCACCGGCCAGCCGGTGCTCGTCGGGACGATCTCGGTCGAGATGTCCGAGGAGCTGTCGGCCGACCTCAAGCGCAAGGGCATCCAGCACTCGGTGCTCAACGCCAAGCCCGAGCACGCCGAGCGCGAGGGCGAGACGATCGCCGAGGCCGGCGCCCCGGGCGCGGTCACGATCGCCACCAATATGGCCGGTCGCGGCGTCGACATCAAGCTCGGCGGCAACGCCGAGCACCTGACCCAGCTCGAGATGGCCAAGCTCGGGCTCCAGCCCGGCGATCCGGATTACGACGAGCACTTCAAAAAGGCGTTCCCGGCGATCGAGGCGCGAGTCGAAGAGGCCCGCGACCAGGTGCTCGAGCTCGGCGGGTTGTTCATCCTCGGAACCGAGCGCCACGAGTCGCGGCGGATCGACAACCAGCTGCGCGGCCGCTCCGGTCGCCAGGGCGACCCGGGCGAGTCGCGCTTCTTCCTCTCGGCCCAGGACGACCTCGTGCGCCTGTTCGCCGGTGAGCGCATCTACAAGATCCTCGACCGCCTCGGCAGCATCGACGAGGAGGGCAACGAGGAGCCGATCGAGCACGGGATGCTCTCCAAGCAGATCGAGAAGGCCCAGCGCAAGGTCGAGGAGCAGCACTTCCTGCAGCGCAAGCACACGCTCGAGTACGACGACGTGCTCAACCAGCAGCGCGAGGTGGTCTACACCTACCGCGACGAGATTCTCGAGGGCCGCGACATGAGCCAGGCGGCGCGCCAGGAGATCGGGAACCTGATCGAGCGCCAGGTGGCCGACTACACCGCGGGCGACTTCGTCGAGGAGTGGGACGTCGAGGGGCTGCTCCGGAGGATGGAGGAGATGTTCCCGCCCGACGCCGACGTGCTCGACGTCGATCCCCATCGGGTCGACCGCGAGGAACTCCTCGACGCCCTCAAGGAGCAGTCCGAGGAGGAGTACGACCGCCGCGAGGAGGAGTTCGGCCCCGAGCTGATGCGGGACGTCGAGCGGTTCCTGCTGCTCCAGATCATCGACCAGCGCTGGCGCGAGCATCTGTACGACATGGACTACCTGCGCGAGGGCATCCACCTGCGCGGGTTCGCCCAGATCGAGCCGCTCGTCGCCTACAAGAACGAGGCCTTCGAGCTGTTCCGCGACCTGATGAACAGCGTCTGGGAGGACTACGCGCGGCTGATCTACCACGTCCAGGTGACGCCTGTCGATACCGCGAACGGCGGACAGCCGGCGCCTCCGTCGACCCGGCGCCCGAGCCGGGCGGCGAGCTCGTCCACCGGTGGGGGACGGGTCACGTACTCGGGCGGAGGCGGAGCAGCCCAGGGCGCGATGGCGATTGCCGCAGCGGCCGGCGGCGTGGTCGAGAACGGCGCCGTCGCCGAGGAACCCGAGATGGCGCACGTCGAACAGCGCCGCGTCGATCCGGGCGAGCAGATCGGCCGCAACGATCCCTGCTGGTGCGGGTCGGGCAAGAAATACAAAAAGTGCCACGGGGCGTAGTGGCCGCCGGTGGCCGGCCCTGACGACCTGCGCGTATCCGATGAGCAGCGCGACCGCGCGGCGCAGGACATCCGCGAGCACTACGCCGCGGGACGCCTGACCGACGACGAGCTCTCAGAGCGGGTGCAGGTCGCCTACAGCGCCCGCACCGAGCAGGAGCTGAAGGCCGCGCTCGCGGACCTGCCGAAGCTGCCGGCCTCGCCGGCGCAGCAGAAGGCCGAGCTAGCGGCGCGCCGCAGCGCGCTCCAGCGCCGGATGTTCCAGGAGGCCGGCGGCGGGCTGGGCACGTTCGCGCTGTGCACGTCGATCTGGGCCGTGACGGGGGCGAGCGGCTTCTTCTGGCCGATCATCGTCCTGGTCGCGTGCCTGCTGCCGGTGCTGAGCAACGGCTGGCGGTTGTACGGTCCCGCGCCCGACTTCGACCAGGTCGAGCGCGACCTCGACGCGCGCCGGGGCAAGAACCAGGTCCGTCACCAGGCCCGGGGCGCCGCCCACCACCGTGCCGCCCGGCGCTCGGGGCGGCACGGCGAACGTGAGTAGCTGGAGCGGTGCCTAGCGCTGCTTCTGGTGCCGGATGTGGTCCGGCTCGATCACGAACTTGATCCGCTGCTCGCCGGGCTGGCGGAACGGGTACTCGGCCTGGCCGATGTACTTCTTGGTCAGCGCGTTGATGTGCTCGTCGGCCCCTTCGGTGGTGGCGGTCGCCGTCCCCCGAATCTCGACGTAGTTGTAGGGGTTGCCGGCCTCGTAGACGAGCGCGGTGCCATGTTCGCCAATGTACCGCTGCTACTGTGGACGCACATGACGACCGCGCCCTCAGAGCCTCTTTCCCAGCGCCTGACGGCCATCCGCGAGCAGCTCAAACTGCTTGCGGACTACCTTTGACCCCGCTGAGCTGAGCGGGCGCGTCGACGCGCTCGAACAGGAGATGGGCGCGCCGGGCTTCTGGGAGGACCAGGAGCAGGCGGCGAAGGTCGGCGCCGAGCACGCGCGCGCCAGCCGCAGGCTGTCGACCTACCGCGACCTCGAGCGCGACGTCAACGATCTCGAACCGCTCGCCGAGCTCGCCGAGGAGGACCCGGAGATCGGGGCTGAGCTCGAGGAGCAGATCCGGAGCGTGACGGACCGCCTGGAGCAGCTCGAGGAGCAACGGCTGTTCTCGGGCCGCTACGACACCGGCGATGCGCTCGTGACCGTCAACGCCGGCGCCGGGGGCACCGACGCTCAGGACTGGGCCGAGATGTTGCTGCGGATGGAGATGCGCTGGGCCGAGCGGCGCGGGTTCGACGTGGAGCTGCTCGAGGCCTCGCCGGGGGAGGAGGCCGGAATCAAGTCGGCGACGTTCCTCGTCAAGGGCGAGAACGCCTACGGTCTGTTCGGTGCCGAGAAGGGGGTGCACCGGCTGGTGCGCCTGTCGCCGTTCGACGCCGCCCACCGCCGCCAGACGAGCTTCGCCGGAGTCGAGGTCTCGCCGGTGGTCGAGGACATCGGCGACGTCGAGATCGACGACGACGATCTGCAGATCGACACCTACCGGGCCAGTGGCGCCGGCGGCCAGCACGTCAACAAGACGGACTCCGCGGTGCGGATCACTCACAAGCCGAGCGGGATCGTCGTCCAGTGTCAGAACGAACGCTCGCAGTCCTCGAACAAGGCCGAGGCGATGACGATGCTGCGCTCCAAGCTGCTCGAGCTCGAGGAGCGTAAGCGCCGCGAGGAGATCGCCAAGGAGAAGGGCGAGGCCCAGGACGTCAACTTCGGGTCGCAGATCCGCTCCTACGTGCTGCACCCGTACTCGATGGTCAAGGATCACCGGACCGATTTCGAGATGGGCGACACCGCCCGGGTGCTCGACGGCGACCTGGACGGGTTCGCCCGCGCCTACCTGCTCAAGGCGGCCAAGTAGCCGGGCTGCATCAGTGCGGTCGGGCGATCGCGCGCCATTCCTCGCGCACCTCGCCGCGGGGGAGCCAGTCGGGCAGGTCGAGCGCCAGGTGGCGCGAGATCGCGATCGCGAACGGCTCGTAGCTCGAGCGCAGCTCGGCGAGCCGCTCCGCGCAGGCGTCCTCGTCGGCCTCGGAGTGCAGGCCGCTGCCCTCGAGGCGGCGGCGAAGCTCGTCCAGGTCCTCGCGGGACAGACGTTCGCGCGAGTGCGGCTCCGGGTCGCGCTGCACCCGGCGGGTGCTGAGCGTGTACGCGAGGTCCCCGAGCGCGTGCCCGCCGATCCGAAAGGTGAGCTCGGCGGCCTCGGTCGAACCCTTGGGACCGTAGGCGAGCGCGTACGCGGACGCGTCCACGATCGTCGTGAGCGCGGCTAGCCAGTTCTGGTCGACGTGCTGGGATCGGAAGTAGCCGAGGATCGGATACGACAGATGCGTCTCCATCAGCTCGGCCGTCCACGTCTCCCACTCGAGCAGATACTCGTCCAAGTCGGCCCAGCCGCCACGCTCGCCCGAGCGCTCGAGCAGCCGGCCTGGACTGGGCGGAGACCCGGCTCGCGGATCGAGCCGGGCCACGGCCGATTCCCGGCGCGAGAAGGCCTGGAACAGCGCCGGCAGGTAGCCGATCGCGATCGCCAGGAACCCGAGCCCGTTAGCCGCCTCGGCGATCTGGAGCGTCTTGCCGAGCCCGCCGACCGGAACCGACGGCGTGGAGGCGCTGAAGAACGCGCCCGCGCTGAAGTACAGATCGCTTCCAAAATCAGCCGCGCGCGGGCCACCGAGGTCGGTCGAGCCCGCCCAGTGGAGCCCGGCGTAGCTGAGGATGACGCCGGCGCTCAGGAGCCCGAGGATCGCCACCAGGCAGAGCAGACCGACGAGAAGACGCAACATCTATCCTCGCCCCATACCCGAACTGAGCGAAAACAACGTCGTGGCCCTTGCATTGGCCGAGGACGTCGGCGATGGGGACGTGACCACGACGGCGACCGTTCCCGAGCGCGTTCAGGCGCGGGCGCTGATCTCCCAGAAGGCGCCGGGCGTGATCTTCGGCCTCGAGGTGGCGGCGCAGACATTCCACGCGGTCGACCCCGATCTCGTCATCCAGCCGTTGACGCAGGAGGGCGAGTGGCGCGAGCACGGTCCGGTCATGGGCCTCGAGGGCCGAGCACGCGGGATCCTGACCGCCGAGCGGACCGCTTTGAACTTCCTCCAGCGCCTGTCCGGGGTGGCGACGATGGCGGCGCGCTGCGTGCAAGCCGTCGCCGGAACGGGAGCGACGATCCTCGATACGCGCAAGACCACGCCGGGCCTGCGTGCCCTCGAGAAGGCGGCGGTCGCGGCCGGCGGCGCCACGAACCACCGCGCCGGCCTGTACGACGCGATCCTGATCAAGGAGAACCACGCGGCGCTCGCCGGCGGGGTGGGCGAGGCGGTCCGCCAGGCCCGCGCGCTGGCCCCCGGACTCCCGCTCGAGGTCGAGTGCCAAACGCTCGCCGAGGTCGACGAGGCGCTCGCCGCCGGAGCTCCGATGATCCTGCTCGACAACATGGCGGTGGATGAGCTGACTGCCGCTGTGGATCGCGTCGGAGGCCGAGCAAAGCTCGAGGCCAGCGGCGGGTTCACGCTCGAGACGATCCGGGCGGTCGCGGAGACCGGCGTAGACTTCATATCAGTGGGTGCGATCACCCACAGCGCCCCGGCGTTAGACCTGTCACTCCTCCTTGAATCGATTCCATGAACCTGCCGATGTTCGGTGCGACAGACGCACCCTTGCTACTGGAGAACATCCCCGCCCTCCAGGATGAAGTGCGCGCGCTCGCGCGCGAGCGCGGGGCGGTGATCCTCGCCCACAACTACCAACTGCCCGAGATCCAGGACGTCGCCGACTACGTCGGGGACTCGCTCGGGCTCTCCCAGGAGGCGGCCGGCGCCGACGCGGACACGATCGTGTTCTGCGGCGTGCACTTCATGGCCGAGACCGCGTCGATCCTGTGCCCCGAAAAGCGCGTGCTGATCCCCGACCTCGATGCCGGCTGCTCGCTGGCGGACTCGATCACGGCGTCGCAGCTACACGACTGGAAGGCCAAGCACCCCGGCGCGATCGTCGTCATGTACGTGAACACGACCGCCGAGGTCAAGGCGCAGACCGACTACTGCTGCACGTCGGCGAACGCGGTCAAGGTCGTGCAGCATATCTACGACGAGCACGGTTCCGATGTCGAGATTCTGTTCGGACCCGACATGTTCCTCGGCGCCTACGTCGAGAAGTCGCTCGGGCGGCCGATGCACGTGTGGGACGGCGAGTGCCACGTCCACGCCGGAATCAAGCCGTCCGACATCGCCAACGTGCGCGCCGCGCATCCTGGAGCCGACTTCCTGATCCACCCCGAGTGCGGCTGCTCGACCAGCGTGATGGAGTACGTCGCGGCCGGCGACGTCGACAGCGACGGCGTGTACATGCTCTCGACCGGCGGGATGCTCGGGTACGCCCGTGAGCGTGCCGGCGGGCCGACGTCGACCGCGATCGTCGCGACCGAGACCGGCATGCTGTACCCGCTCCGCGAGGCCGCGCCGGACATCGACTTCATCGCCGCCAACGAGGCCGCCCACTGCCGCTTCATGAAGATGATCACGCTGCCGAAGCTGCGCGACGCCCTGCGAGACGGGGTTTACGAGGTCAAGGTGCCCGCGGAGATCGCCGACCGAGCGCGGCTGCCGATCGAGCGGATGGTGGCGATCTCTTAGGGATCGGCCAGCAGGTCGATGCCGTCGTTGACCGCATCTCGCACCCGTGGGAGCGTGACGCGCTTGCGCTCGAACTCGTCCGGCGTGTAGCAGTGGACGTCCGCCGGCTCGCCCATCTCGAGCCCGTCCCACAGCGAACCGGCGTGGTAGACCCGCTCGAGCCACGGCATGCCCTCGAACGCATGCGAGACGAGGATCACGATGAACTCGGGACCGCGCTCGCGCTGCGGCGGCGCCCCCTGCTCGTCGGCGACGCGCGCGCCGCCAAGCACGGCGGCGTCGATCTGCCAGCGGTCGCCGACGCGCTCCAGGTACCGCTGGAGCTCGCGCCGGTTCACGGCGGTGGTCACCTCCACGGCGCGATTGTCGCGGTAGCGGGCCGCCGGTGCAACGCTTTTCAGAACTTGGCGAGGGCTGGGACCATCTGATCGAACAGCTGGATCGCCGTCCAATTGCCCGGCCCGTCGATCATGAACGCGAACGCGAGCACGTGATGGTCCTGCGTGTTGCAGTAGCCGGCAAGGTTCGTCACGTAGTTGAGCGTGCCCGTCTTGGCGATGCATTGGCCCTGCGCGGCGGTATGGGCGGCGATGCCCTGCACGGTGCCGCTGACGCCCATCATCGGCAACGAGTTCGAGAGCGTGTTGCCGGTCGGGGTGTGCCAGATCTTCTTGAGCAGGTCGACGATCTCGCCCGGAGACGAGCGGTCCGAGCGCGACAGACCCGACCCGTCGACGATCCGCGGGTGCACACCGAGCGCGTCGATCACGTTGGAGATCACCTGCGCGCCGGCGGTGATGCTGCCCCCGGTGCCGAACCGCACGCCGAGCTGCTTGGTCAGCATCTCGGCGAAGAAATCGTCCGAGGGCACATCCATCAGCTTCAGCATCACCGACAGCGGAGGGGAGGCGACGGTGGCGAGCGTTTGCGCGCCGCCGGGCGCCGGGAGGGTCCGGTTCAGCGGGCGCGCTCCGATCCCGGCGCCGTTCATCGTCAGCACCAGCTGTCTGGCCGCGAACGCGCCCGGGTTGAGCTTCTTGAAGGTCGAGCCGTGGTCGAAGCTCAGCGCCGACAGCTGGCCGCCGAAGTCGGGAACGTCCGGCGCGTACCCGGTCGCGGGGCCGCCTCGAAGCTCGTCGAACAGCGCTGCGTCGCCGATCACCCACCCCGTCACTCGCTTGATCCCGTCGTGGCCGAGTTGGCCCACGAGCTGGTTGGCGGTGGGTCCGTACCCCTGCTCCCAGTTGCGGTTGAAGGCGCCGTCCCCGAACGTCGGGTCGCCGCCGCCGACCAGATACAGGTTTCCGTGCCACACGCCTCCGGGCCCGAGATGGCCGGTACCTTCGATGGTCGTCTTGAGCCGGGCACCCGGTCCGAGCTCACTGAGCGTCGCCACCGTCGTGTAGAGCTTCTCGACCGACGCCGGTGGGCGGCCGACGTTGGCCCGGAGCGAAAACAGAGGCGTCTTCGCGGTCAGGTCGTAGACGAACGCACCGGTTTGCGAACCTCCCTTGGCGAGCGCGCTCGACAGCGCGGCGCGCAGCGCGACCAGCTGCGGTGGGGGGGACGGCGGGGGTTCCGGCGCGACGTGAAGCGGCGCGGTCGCGGTGGCGGTGGTGGTGGCGGTGGCGGTGTGCGCGATCGGCGCGCCTACCGATGCATCCGAGCTCGGCTTCGCGGCGTGGCCCCCGCCGCCACACCCCGCGATCATCGCCGTCGCGGCGATCCCCCCCAGAATCCGGCGTGTCAGGCTGACTCGAGCTCCTCCACTGTGTGCGGGCCGACGCACGCGATCGACAGCTCGTCGGCGACGCGCTCGGCTACCTCTCTCACCTCGTCGAAAGTTACTTCGTCGAGCAGCGCGATCGTCTCATCGGGGTCGACGTCCTCGCCGTACACGATCGTCTGCTGGGCCGCGTGGCGGGCGATCGCGCCGGTGTTCTCAAACGCGATCGCGCGGGCTCCGGCCGCGTAGGCGCGGGCGCGCTCGACCTCGGCCTCGGTCGGGCCGTCGGTGCGGAGCTCGGTGACGATGTCGCGCATCCGCCGGTAGGCCTCGAGCATCTTGCTCGACTCGAGCCCCGCCGCCAGCTGGAGTACCGGCACGTCGGCGTACGCGTGCGCGACGGCGTGCACCGAGTAGGCGAGGCCGCGCTGCTCCCGGATCTCGTCGAACAGGCGCGAGCCCATCGAGCCTCCGAGGAGCGTCGAGTAGATCGTGAGCACGGCGCGCTGCTTGGGGTCGCCGGGCTCGATCGACGGCTGGTAGGACATCCGCAGGTGCGACTGGTTGGAGTCGCGCTCGCGCACGAGGACCCGCGGCCGCTGCGGCGGCGCGGGCTCGTAGGGAGCGGGGTCGGGCCGGCTCGGAAAGCGCGTGAACAGCTCGTCGACGGCACCGTTCTGGGGCAGTCCCTCGAGGTTGCCGACGAGGAACGCGCCGCCGCGGTCGGGCGCCCAACGGCGGTTGCGGAACTCGACGATGCCCTCGCGGGTGAACGTGTCGCGGATGTGCTCGGCCGGTCCGAGCACCGGGCGGCCCAGCGGGTGATTGCCGAACGCCGCCTCGTCGATCAGATGCCCGGCCATCACCGCCGGCTGGTCGTTGGCGCGCGCGATCTCCTGCACGACCACGCCACGCTCGCGGTTGAGCTCGTCGCCGTCGATTCTCGGGCGACCGACGAAGTCGGTCAGCAGGTCTGCGGCTTGTAATGCGCTCGTGGCGCGTGCCGTGATGTGGAAGGCCACCAGGTCATGGCTCGTATAGGCGTTGAGGACGGCGCCGATCCGCTCGGCCGCCTCGTTGACGTCCCGGTACGTGGGGTACTTCTCGCCGCCCTTGAACACGAGATGCTCGAGAAAATGGGCCATCCCGTTCTCCTCGGGGCGCTCGGTCCGCGCGCCGGCATCGAACGCGACGAGGATCGTCACAGAGCGAGTTCCCTCGACCGAGATCCGGTACAGAGGGAGCCCATTGGGTAGCGAGGTCTGCGTGATCGACGGCACCGCCACAGAAAATAGCTGCTCGTGCAAGTCCCCTTGCAGGGGCAGGATCAGGGGGCGTTCCGAGATGGGCCTCGGTAGGCTGCCCCGGACCTATGGCTAGAACTGAATCACAGCATCGAACCCGCCGGCGGCGCGAGAGCGCTGCTTCGGCGATGATCGCGCCCCGCGAGGCTCAGGCGGTCGGGCCGGTTCCGACCGCCCGGTCGGTGATCGATTTCCGTGGCGTATCCAAGCGCTATTCGAGCGGCGACATCGGCCTCGACCAGGTCACGTTCTCGATCGAGCGCGGCGACTTCGTGTTCCTCGTCGGCTCCACCGGCTCGGGCAAGTCGACCGTGATGCGCCTGCTGATCAAGGAGCTCGAACCGACCGGCGGGACGATCCGCGTGGCCGGCCACGACCTCGGCGTGATCAAGCGCAAGCGGATCGCCTACTACCGCCGCAATCTCGGCGTGGTGTTCCAGGACTTCAAGCTGCTCCCGGGTCGCACCGTGTACGAAAACGTCGCCTACGCGCTCCAGGTCACCGGCGGCACGCGTCGCGATATCCGCGACAAGGTGCCGGACATCCTGCGGCTGACCGGCCTCTCGACCAAGCTGCACAACTACCCGGACCAGCTTTCGGGCGGCGAGCAGCAGCGCGTCTCGATCGCGCGCGCGTTCGTCAACCATCCACCGCTGCTGCTCGCGGACGAGCCGACCGGCAACCTCGACCCCGAGACGAGCGTGGACATCATGCGGCTGCTGTACCGGATCAACCGGACCGGCACCACCGTGGTCGTGGCGACCCACGACCAGGCGATGGTGGACAAGATGCGCCGGCGCGTGATCGAGTTGTCCCAGGGACGGATCGTCCGCGACGAGGCCACCGGCCGGTACACGCGCGACGAGACCACGCGCGAATTCGCCCGTCGCATGCGCCAACCTCCGACGCGCCCGCCGGCGGTGTAGCGGATGAAGGTGGGGTTTTTCCTGCGGGAGGCGCTGCGGTCGATGCGGCGGAGCGCGGCCCCGAGCTTCGCGGCGCTCGCGACGGTGCTCGTGACGATGCTCGTGCTCGGGGTGTTCATCCCGATCGTGCAGGCCACCAACGGGGCGGCGAACAGCGTTCGCGGGCGTGTTGAGGTCGACGTGTACATGAACACGACCGCCACCGCCGCTGACGATCAGCGGGTCCAGCGCGAGCTGCTCGGGCTCCCGCACGTCAAGTCGGTCCAGTTCGTCTCAAAGCAACAGGCCTACCAGCAGCAGTCCGCGCAGAACGAGCAGGCCTACCAGCTCCTCGGGTCCAACCCGTTGCCGGATACGTTCCACGTCATTCCCGACAACCCGAGCAACGTTCTGGCCGTCCACAGCGAGATCACGGGATCGGGCTCCGGCGGAGGCGGGCTGATCGACTCCTCGATCGCGACTGTTTCTAACAAGCAGTCCGACACCCAGAAGATTCTCGAGGTCACGAACCTAGTCACGATCACCGCCGCGGTGCTGACGGTGCTGCTCGCACTCGCGTCGATCCTGCTGATCGCGAACACGATCCGCCTGTCGCTTTACGCGCGCCGGCGCGAGGTCGAGGTGATGAAACTGGTCGGCGCGACCGACTGGTTCATCCGCCTGCCGTTCATGATCGAGGGCGTGATCGTCGGTGCGGCGGGCGCGTTGCTGGCGGTCGCAGTGCTGGGCGTGACCAAGATCGCGGTGCTCGACCCCCTCGCGAGTAGCTGGGGGTTGATTGCTGCGCCTCGGACGATCGGGTTCACAGGACTTGTGATCGTGCTGCTGGCGGCCGGCACGTTCGTCTCGGCGCTCGGGTCCGGGCTGTCGTTGCGGCGCTTCCTCAGGGTCTGAACCGGCGTCTGCCTCTCAGCGGTGACGCCGGCCGTGTGGCGCCACCGTGGGCCTGAGCGGCGCCGATGGGCGCGGCGCCAGTCCGCGTGGCGCGACCGTGGGCCTGAGCGGCGCCGATGGGCGCGGCGCCAGTCCACGTGGCGCGACCGTGGGCTGAGCGGCGCCGGAGTGCGCGGCGCCACCGTGGACCGGCGTCACCGCGACCGGACGCAGCATGCCCGCCCTCGATACACCGGAATTCAGGGTCGATAACCCCACACTCGACGATTCCTCCGCGCCGAGTGCGTAGAAATGGCCCGTATAGCGCCGGTTTCGTGACACTCGAGCTGCACGCGCCCTCGAGTGCGCGGTTGTGACCCCACTGATGGGCCGGTCCGCCCGGACGGGCCGCGCCGCTCTCCTGCGCCGGTTCGCCCGAATCCTGTGCTAGCGCTCACCCAGGGCGTGTGAGCGCTCACATTCTTTGCTATAACAACTCCTTCACAGAGCTCCGCTTGCGTGGGAAGACGTCGGCCGGGTGCAAGCGCACAACCGATGGGAGGATCAATGCGGACTGTTTCACGCAGTCTCAGGGGGCTGCGCGCTTTCGGCTGGGCACGGGTTGTGTTCGTGACCGCCGTCGTCCTGCTCGGCACCGGGGGCATCGCGCTCGCTGCCAAGCACGGCCACAAGCCGAAGCACAACGGATCGTCGAGCATCTCCAAGCAGACCTGGGGCTCGGCGCACGGCCAGACGGTCGATCTTTACTCATTGCGCAACGCCAACGGGATGGTCGTCAAGATCACCAATTACGGCGGCGTCGTGCAGTCGATCTGGGTGCCCGACCGCACCGGCCGGCTCACAAACGTCGCGCTCGGGTTCCCGAAGCTCAGCGACTACGTCAACGACTTCGAGAACCAGCCGTGGCCGGCCGCCGGCGGGTCCGGTGAGACATATTTCGGTGGGATCATCGGGCGCTACGCGAACCGGATCGCCAACCACTCGTTCACGCTGAACGGAACGACCTACCAGCTCGTCGGCAACAACGGTCCGAACAACGTGAACACGCTGCACGGCGGGCCGGACTCGTACAACACGCAGATCTGGGCGGCGACGCCCGAGCAGGTCGCCGGTGGCGTGGCGCTGAAGCTGACGTACACCGACCCGAGCGGCAAGAACGGATTCCCGGGGACCGTCACGACCGAGGTGACGTACACGCTCACGCAGGCCAACGCGCTCGAGATCGCCTACCGGGCGACCACGACAGCGCCGACGGTCATCAACTACACCAACCACACGTATTTCAACCTCGCCGGAGAAGGCTCCGGCACCGTCTACGACCAGAAGCTGGCGATCAACTCGAATACGTTCCAGCCGACCAACTCGGTGCAGATCCCGACCGGGTTCGCCTCGGTGTCCGGCACGCCGTTCGACTTCCGGGCGATGAAGCCAATCGGCCAGAACATCGGCGATGCGAGTGCGCCGCAGGGCAACCAGCTGGTCGTGGCCCACGGGTACGACCACAACTGGGTGCTCCGCGGGTCCGGCTTCAGGCTCGCCGCCGTCGCCCAGGATCCGGGTGACGGGATCGTGCTGTGGACCTACACCGACCAGCCCGGCGTTCAGCTCTACACCGGGAACTTCCTGGTCGGCGACCTCGTCGGGACCAGCGGTCACGCGTACCGACAGGGCGACGCGTTCACGCTCGAGACCCAGCACTACCCGGACACGCCGCACCACATCGGCGACCCGAATTGGCCGTCGGTGGTGCTGAACCCGGGCCAGGTGTTCAACTCCAAGACGACCTACAAGTTCACGACGGCCGGACCGGGGTTCCGGCACAACTTCTAGGACGTCGAACCGTCCGGTCGGGCCACGCGGGTGGTCCGGCCGGACACGGTCTTGCCTGCCGCTGCCCGCGGTCTACTGCATTTGGGGCCGTCAACGTTCGCGGCGTCGTAACCTCATGGAGTCATGTACGCCCGCCGATCTCGTGGTCCCCGCATCGCCGCCTTGGTCCTCGGCGGCGTGTTCGTGCTGCTGATCGGCATTTTGCTCGGCGGACACCCGAGTTGGCTGCCATCGCCGCTGCGCAGCGCATTCGTGAGCCAGAACGACGATCCGCTCGTCAATCAGGTGCTCAACATGCTCCAGACCGACTACTACCGGCCGCTGAACCGCAATCAGCTGATCAACAAGGGCCTCTCCGGGATGGTGGCCAGCCTCGACGACCCGTACTCCCACTACTACGACCCGACCGACTACCAAGGCTTCCTCAACGAGGACAACCCTCACCTGAGCGGGATCGGGGTCGACGTGCAGGCTGAGTCGCGCGGGCTGCTCGTCGACGACGTGTTCCCGGGATCGCCCGCCGCCAAGGCCGGATTGCAACGGGGTGAGGTGATCGTCGCGGTCGGCGCCACGTCGCTGGCGAGCCGGGGGGCGAACTTCGGCTCGCAGCTGATCAAGGGGCGCGCCGGAACCCGGGTCACGCTGACGATCTTGCAGGGGAAGCAGACGCATCCCGTGACGCTCGTGCGCGCCGACATCGTGGTCCCGGTCGCGGCTGGGGAGATCGTCAACTACCACGGGATCAAACTCGGCGCGGTCACGCTGACCCAGTTCGTGGACGGGGCCGGCGCCGAGTTGCGGGCGCAGGTCGAAAAGGTTCTCCACCAGGGCGCGCGGGGGCTGATCCTCGACCTGCGCGACAACCCCGGCGGGCTCCTGAACGAGGCCGTCAACGTCGCCAGCATCTTCATCCCCGACGGCACGATCGTCTCGACCCGCGGTCGCGCCCAGCCGACCGAGGTGTACGTGGCCCGGGGCGGCGCGATCCCGACCACCATCCCGATGGTCGTGCTCGTCAACCGCGATACCGCGTCGGCCGCCGAGATCGTCACGGGCGCGCTGAAGGATCGCGGGCGCGCCAAGGTCGTCGGCACGAACACCTACGGCAAAGGCGTGTTCCAGGAGATCGAGCCGCTACCGAACGGCGGCGCGCTCGACTTCACCGTTGGCGAGTACTTCACGCCGGATGGGACGAACCTCGGAGGCGGCGGAGTGAAGGAGGGACGCGGCATCACGCCCAACGTCTACGCCTCGATCGCTCCGGGCGCCAAGACCGATACGCAGTTCACGGCCGCCGAGCGGACGGTGGCCGCCGAGGTGCAGTGAGTCCCGTTAAGGACGCGAGCGTCGGCTCGCGGGTTGCGGTGCTGGCTCGGCATGGCAAGTTCCTCGTCGCCGAGCCGTTCTTCAGCGCCGGGCCCCGCCCGGTCGTCAGCCGCGATCTCAATGTGGCGGTCGGCGACCTGATCGTCGTCCGCGCGGGCTCCGGCCGCAACGGCCGCGGAGGGGGGAGGGCCACCGTCGTGCGGCGGATCGGCCGCTCAGACATTGCGCGCGATGTGATCGAGGGGCTGATGGTCGACCGGGGCCTGCGGCGCCGGTTCGATCCGGCGGTCGAGCATGAGGCTCGTGAGGTGTCCGCGGCGACGCTCTCGGCGGGGGACGGCGCCGAGTGGCCGGCCGATCGTCGCGATCTGCGCTCGCTGCCTACGTTCACCGTCGACCCGGTGACCGCGCGGGACTTCGATGATGCGATCTCGGCCGCGGTCGAGGACGACGGAGCACGCCGGATGTGGGTGCACATCGCCGACGTGTCCGCCTACGTTCGCCCGGGGTCGCTGCTGGACCGCGAGGCCTACCGGCGCGGGACGAGCGTCTATGTCCCCGGCGCGGTCGAGCCGATGCTGCCCGAGGCGCTGTCCGGGCGCGCGTGCTCGCTCGTCCCCGGGCAGGATCGGTTTGCGGTCACGACCGAACTCGTGCTCGACGGCGCGCGCGTCCGCAGCAGCGCGTTCTACCGCTCGGTGATCCGCTCCGACGAGCGCCTCGACTACGGGCGCGTCGACCGCATCTTCGACGGCCGCGAGCGAGCGTCGGGGGGCTGGGGCGCGGCGCTCGAGGTGGCGCGGGCGGTAGCCGCCGCGCTCGAGGAGCGGCGGGTCTCGCAGGCGGCGCTGTCGCTCGAGTCCTCCGAGCCGGAGTTCGAGTTCGACCGTCAGGGGAACGTGGTCTCGGCCGAGCCGGTCGCGCAGACCGAGTCCCATCGGCTGATCGAGCATCTGATGATCGCCGCGAACGAGCAGGTGGCGCGGCTGTTGGTGTCGCGGCGGGTGCCGACGCTGTACCGAGTGCACGAGCGGCCCGACGGGACCGCCGCCGAGCGGCTGATCGATCAGCTCGCGTCGCTCGGGGTGCCGACCCCGCCGGTTCCCAAGGGGCACATCGCGCCTCAGCAGGCCGCCGATCTGATCGGCGAGGCCTCGCAGCTGATCGAGCGGTGGACCGCGTCTCATGACGGGCGGGGACGGCGTGCGTTGACGAGCCTCGTGCTCCGGTCTTTGAAGCAGGCCTATTACGACCAGCGCAACCGCGGGCACGCCGGCCTGCAGCTCGCGGCCTACTGCCACTTCACGTCGCCTATCCGGCGCTACCCCGACCTGATCTGCCACCGGGCGCTGCTGTCCACGGTCACGGGCGATGAGCCGGCGCCGAAGGCGGCCTGGGTCGCGGAGGCAGGACCTTGGAGCTCGGCGCGCGAGCGCGAGTCGATGTCGATCGAGCGCGACGCCGACGACATCGCCAGCTGCTTCTTGCTCGAGCGGTCGCTCCGTGGCACCGATCCCGAGGACGCCTTCGACGGCGAGGTCGTCGGCCTGGCGGGCGCCGGCGCGTTCGTCGCGTTCGGATCCCGGGGCGAGTTCGAGGGGTTGCTTCCGGTGCGGCTGCTGCGCGGAGACTGGTGGGAGCTCAACGAGCAAGGGACGATGCTCGTCGGGACGCGCGGCGGCGCCACGATCCGCCTGGGGGATCCGGTGCGAGTACGGGTGGGGAAGATCGATGCCGCGCGCGGCCGGGTCGACCTGCTCCCGGGCTGGGAAGTGGACTGAGCCGATGGCGAAGGGCCGAAAGCGAAAGGCGGCCGCCGGCGACGTGGCCACGAACCGGCAGGCGTCGTATCGGTTCAACCTGCTCGAGCGGTTCGAGTGCGGGATCGCGCTGACCGGGACCGAGGTCAAGTCGCTGCGCGAGGGCGGTGCCCAGCTCAAGGATTCCTATGCGGTCGTGCGCGACGGCGAGGTGTGGCTGATCGGGCTCTACATCGCCCCGTACGGTCCCGCGGCGCGCGAGAACCACGATCCCGAGCGACCGCGCAAGCTGCTGCTCCATCGGTACGAGATCGAGCGGTTGATCGGCCGGACCAAGGAGCGAGGGCTGACGCTCGTGCCGACGCGGATCTACTTTGCGGGGCCGCGGTCGCGGGCGAAGGTCGAGATCGCGCTCGCGCGCGGGAAGGATTTCTACGACAAGCGCGAGGCGATCAAGACGCGCGACATGGCTCGGGACGTGCAGCGCGAATTGCGCGAGGCCCGGTACTAGCGTCGCGCGGTCGACGGCGCGGTCCTGGCGCCGGTGCCGTCGCGTGCGGAATACGATTGCGCCCTCAACTAATCAGCGGTGGGGCCGAATGCGTAGACACGCCGAACGTTGGGTAGCCCCAACCTATGACGATTGGTTCGAGCATCCTCCTGATCGCGATTGGCGCGATTCTGAAGTGGGCCGTCACGGCGCAGGTGAAGGGATTCAACATCCAGACGGCCGGAACCGTGTTGTTCGTGGTCGGTCTCGTCGGGCTGGTGCTGTCGCTGATCTACACCTTCTGGTGGGCTCGGCGCGACACCTACAACGAGACGCGGGTATACCGGCGCGATCCGCCGGTAGCCTAAAGCTGGAACGGGGGCGCGTGCGGTCGCTAGCTGATCGTGCGCGCCACCAGCGTGGCGTGCATGCCCACGACCAGTAGGGCCACCAGACTCAGGTAGACCGCGGCGACGAGCGCCCGGTCAAGCGGTCTGACCCGGTAGTACGCCTCCTGCGCGAGCCCACCGGCGCGGCGCTGCTGCCAGCGCTTGAAGGTCTCAAAGCCGGCGAACACCAGGATCAGAATGATGATCGGGTTGGGGAAGATGATCGCGAGCGGGATCATCGCGGCGAACCCGACAAACCACATCCACGGGGCCATCGCGGCCATCGCCCGTCCGCCGTCGAGCGGTACGACCGGCAGTAGATTGAACAGGTTCAGGAAGAACCCGGTGAAGGCCAGGGCACGCCACAGATCATTGCCGGTGGTGTGCCAGATGAGCACGCATGCGGCCGCGCCGATGCTGCCGAGGATCGGTCCCGCCAGCCCGACTCGCGCCTCGGCTGTCGCGTTGTTGCCGAGCGAGCGGGCGGCGATTACCGCACCCAGGAATGGGATGAAGATCGGCCAGCTGGCCTTGATTCCCTCGCGCCGGAGCGCGATCGCGTGTCCCATCTCGTGTACGAACAGCAGCGCGATGAACCCCGCGGCGAATTGCCAGCCCCAGAGCAGGGCATACGCGGCCAGCGACACCAGGATCGTGCCGCTGGATGCCAGCAGCTTCACCTTCGGAAGCAGCAGCAGGATCGCCTTCAGCTTCGCCAGCGCCGCGACGATCGCCGCACCGATCGCGGACAGCCGCCGGCGGATCGGGCCCTGGCGTTTGGCCTCAGACCCGAGCGCGGGCTGCGGCTCGGGCTCTAGCGGGGGTGCCTCGGACGCCCCGACGGGGGCGAACGGCCACTGCGTATTCGTTTCCATTACTACAAGATTGTAGGAATCCCCGGAAGTCGCTCCCGGCGATTCTTACGGCGTCCTTCGCTTGATCGGCTCGGGCCGTGCCTAGGTCTAGCCGAAGCTATACTCGACGGACACATATCCCCGGGGACGACAGGCTTCGACGTGGTCGGTTCGTGGGGGTGGTTGCGAGTCGAGGTCCCGGGAGGCCTCGTAAAAAACCCGGGAAAAAATACGTGCGAATCATTCAGATTCCCACACCTATAACCTCGCTGTCTAACCACAGTTGAGCGTTAGCCGGCCACCATTCGCCCGCGGTGGCGGTCCGGTTCGAACAGCGGGCTTACCTGGTGAGGCCCGCTCCAGTCGCGCCGGGGACATCTTTGGAGCTGGCCCCCGACAACCCCGCCGGCAAGGCGAGTCGAGGGTGAGATCAGAGTGCCGGCTACGCTCGTAGACGCCACCTTTTGCGCGACTGCGGACGCGGGTTCAATTCCCGCCGTC
>CAVPBV010000018.1:0-600034 GCA_963701945.1 uncultured Solirubrobacterales bacterium
AGCGCGGTGGCCAGCGCGTTTCCAGCGCTGAGCACGTCGACTGGATCGCGTCCAAGCCAAACAGCCGCGGCGAGCGCGCCGAGTGCGCCAGCCACCGGCTCCGGAAGCCCAGGACGCCCGGCGATGACGAAAGGCATGTGCGCCGGCTCGTTTCGTGTGAGTCGAGCCTCCGAACCACGTTGACCGGAGCGCAGCTCGGACGCGAGGCGGAACTCCGAGTCGACCCCGACCAATCCCGCCTCGGATTCCATCTGCGCAGGCGCGCCCACCGTCGCTGGTCCGCCGGCGGCGTGCGCAACGTGAGGAGCCCCTTCTGCGGGCGCTATCATAACGTCGCCGCCGGCGCGCTCAAGCTCACGATCATGGCCCTCAGCCACTACACGCAGCTGCGGCGCGCGGCTCACGACCGCGGGCGTGGTTGCGACTCTCGGCGTCTTCGGGGGTGCGTGGATGACATTTGAGCGCGCGAGGACGATCCACTGGTAGTTACGCATGACGGCGAGTTCGACCATGTACGAGCTGTCGGCCTCCGGCAGAGCGACATCCTGGCTCCCACGCGCAATCGGGACGGCGTACTCAGCCAGGAGGTATCCGCTCCGAACCCCAATCAGGCGCAGAAAGGCTCTGCCGCCATCGTGAGGCCCAACCGCAACCTTGATGCGATCGTCACTTAGGTCCCAATACGCGTGCGCCGACGTGGGGTCACGAACCATCAACTCAAGCCTGTCGCTACCGTACCCGAGCGGCAAAGGGGCGTCGTCAGGCTCATGAAAGACGCTGCCGCCCTGGTCTGGGGTAGTTCCGTTAGCTTCAAGGTCCACGCGCGCCGGTCCACCGCCGCGAGAATCTAAGGGCCACATTGAAACGCACAGCCGATTTCGACGCGTCTCGGTCGCTGACTGTGGCAACCGTCTCTGGTCGCTCCGACCGTGACCGCCGAGTGATCTTCCCGCGGGCCGCAGGGGTTCGAAGCTTGGCGCCACATGGGTTGGGGCATCAACGATGCCATCTCGGCGACTACGGTGAGGCGCGGGACGCGGCTTCGATCGCGCCGAGCAGGCACCGGAAGGACCGGCGACGCACGTGACCATCGAGGATGAGATCGAGCTGGTCGTTTCGCGGCGGCACTGGGATCCGCACCAAGTTCTGGGCGCGCACCCCGTCAACGACGGTGGCGTGGTGGTCCGCGCCTTCCGGCCCGACGCGCGGGAGGTGCTCGCGCGTGTGGAGGGGGGGGAGTCCGTCATGCTCCACCAGCGTCATCCGGCGGGGCTATTCGAGGGGCTTGTGCCTGGTGCCAAGCTGCCTCTGCGCTACGAGTTCGAGGTGACCTACCCGGACGGAGGCGTCTATACGTTGCGCGATCCCTACGCGTTCGCGCCCACGATCGGGGACCTCGATCTACACCTTCTCGGGGAGGGGCACCACGAGGAGCTATACGAGCGGCTGGGGGCTCATGTCCGGGAGATCGATGGTGCGCTCGGTACAGCGTTCGCGGTTTGGGCGCCGGCGGCGCGGGCAGTGAGTGTGGTGGGCGACTTCAATTCCTGGGACGGCCGTTTGCACGCGATGCGGGTGCTGGGGGGATCGGGGGTCTGGGAGCTCTTCATTCCGGGGGTGGTGGAGGACGCTGCGTACAAGTTCGAGATCCTTACCGAGGGCGCCGAGATTCGGCTGAAGGCCGATCCGTTCGCCTTCCGCACGGTGCTCATGCCGCGCACCGACTCGATCGTGCACCGCTCGCGCCACGTCTGGCACGACGAGGAGTGGATGGAACGCCGGCGGGCGACGCAGCCGCACATGGGACCGATGTTGATCTACGAGGTCCACCTGGGGTCTTGGCGGTTCAACCCCGAGCAGGGCAACCGATCGCTGAGCTACCTGGAGCTCGCCGACGAACTGGCCGACTACGTCACCGAGCTTGGCTTCACGCACGTGGAGCTGATGCCGGTGATGGAGTACCCGTTCTCGGGCTCGTGGGGATATCAGGTGACTAGCTACTTCGCGCCGACCGCGCGATTCGGCCCGCCCGACGACTTCAAGCAGTTCGTCGATCAGCTGCACGGCAGGGGAATCGGCGTGATCCTTGATTGGGTCCCTGCGCACTTCCCGCGCGACGACTGGGCGCTGGCGCGCTTCGACGGCACAGCGCTCTACGAGCACGAGCATCTCCGCGGAGCGCATCCGGACTGGGGCACCCTGATCTTCAATTACGGCCGTCACGAGGTGCGCAACTTTCTGGAGGCAAGCGCGATCTTTTGGCCGCGCGAGTATCACACCGATGGGATTCGCGTAGACGGGGTCGCGTCGATGCTCTACCTGGACTACTCGCGCGCCGAGGGCGAGTGGATCCCCAACGTGCACGGCGGGCGAGAGGACCTCGAGGCGATCGCCTTCATCCAGGAGACGAACGAGATCCTCCACCGGCGCGAGCCAGGTGTGATCTCCGTCGCCGAAGAGTCCACCGCCTGGGCCGGGGTGTCCCGCCCTACATTCGCCGGCGGCCTGGGGTTTGGCTTCAAGTGGAACATGGGCTGGATGCACGACACCCTCGGCTACTTCCAGCACGACCCCGTGTATCGCAGCTACCACCACCACGAGCTGACGTTCAGCTTGCTCTATGCCTTCACCGAGAACTTCATCCTGCCGCTGTCCCACGACGAGGTCGTGCACGGAAAGCGCTCGCTCTACGAGCAGATGGCAGGAGACCGCTGGCAGAAACTCGCGAACCTGCGTGCGCTGTACGGCTACATGTGGGCGCACCCTGGCAAGAAGCTGCTTTTCATGGGCGGCGAGCTGGCACAGGAGCACGAATGGAGCTATCAGCGGTCAATCGACTGGCACCTGCTCGAGCGCCCCGAGCACGCCGGCGTGCAGCGCCTCGTGCGCGACCTGAACCGTCTCCTACGCGCCGAACCCGCCCTCTACGAGCAGGATTTCGAACCGGCCGGCTTCTGGTGGCTTGAGGCAAACGACGCGGCCTCGAACGTGTTCGCCTTCGCACGCGCCTCCCGCGACGGCAACCGCCTGCTCGTGTGCGTGGCCAACCTCTCACCGATTCCGCGCGAGCACTACCGCCTCGGGCTCCCGCGTGCCGGTCACTGGGTCGAAACGCTCAACACCGACTCCGTGCACTACGGCGGCTCCAACATCGGAAACGCAAACAGGGTCGAGGCGGAGTCGATCCCGTGGCACGGGCAGGACAGCTCGGTCGAGGTGACGCTGCCCCCGCTGGCCGTCATCTGGCTCATTCCAGTGTCAACTTGACAGGATCCGATCGACGACCGAAAGCCCCCGAGCCGCGGCACCTGTCGCCGCGGCATCGCACACAGAAACCACGACCGAACCGGCGGGAGCTGCGATCGTGTATCCGGGGGCCGATTGCAACGAGACCAGTACCCGCGGCGCGTAGACGTCGGGACCTTCTCCTTCTCGTCCGAGCAGACTCGGAGAAGAAGCGGACCAAGTTCTCGACGTTGTTTCGAAAGTGCTCAGCGACAGAAGCCCGGACGAGTCTCCCTTCGCCCGGCGAGCCGGAAACGGCCGGGAATCGCGGCGACGGGTTAGCGCCGCAACCGGCCCAGGTACGGTTGTGCCGGATGGTGATGGATGATCGTCTATAACCTCTTCCCTCTTCTGGCTGGCCGCTTCCCGGTATGGGTGCAGCACATCGAGCGGGCCGCTGCGATGGGGTTTGATTGGTTGTTCGTCAACTCGCTCCAGCGACCGGGAGCATCTGGGAGCATCTATTCGATCGCCAGCTACTTTGACCTCAACCCGGCGCTGATCGACCCAACCGATCCTCGGCCCGGCGAGGAACAACTCCGATCGGTCATTGCCCAGGCCCGCGATTCCGGCCTTCGGCCGATGACCGATCTCGTGATCGACCACTGCGCGGCCGACTCTCAGCTGGTGAGCGAGCATCCCGAGTGGCTTGCCTTCGACTCTGCCGGGGCGCTGATACACCCGTCCTTCGAGGACGATGGCAACACGGTCGTGTGGGTCGATGTGGCCCAGTTTGACCATCGGGGCACAGCCGATCCCGAAGGGCTGTATGACTACTACCTCGCCGTCGTTCGTCACCTCCTCGGGCTCGGCTTCGAAGGATTCCGCTGTGATGCCGCCTACCGGGTGCCAGCGGAGCTGTGGCGGCGGCTGATCGCCGACACGAAAACCGAGCGGCCCGACACAGTGTTCGTGGCTGAGACGCTTGGTTGCTCACCGTGGGCGACGCTCGCGACCGCGGGCGCCGGTTTCGACTACGTGTGCAACAGCTCGAAATGGTGGGACTTCCGGAGCCCCTGGCTGCTCGAGCAGCGCGAGTTGGTCGGCGACCACGTCGCCTCGATCGCGTTTCCAGAGACTCACGACACACCGCGTCTGGCTGACGAGCAGGAGGGCAACCCTAATGCATTGAAGCTCTGGTACCTGTTCACCGCCTTGTTCTCTGCTGGCTTTCTGATGCCAATCGGCTTTGAATTCGGGTTCCGTCGCGCCTTGCATATCGCCAGCAGTCAGCCCGAGGACTGGGAGACGCCGTCGGTCGACCTCTGCCAGTTCATCACCGCAGTCAACCGGCTCAAGGCAAGCCAGCCGATCTTCTCCGAGGAGTCTCGGGTGATCGCGTTGCCATCCTCCAACCCCTCAGTTCTGATCATGTGGAGGGGGTCGGCCGGGCTTGGCCAAGAGGCGCTTCTGTTCTTTAACACCGACTTCTGGCGGGACCAGTACGTAGAGGTAGGGAACTTACGGACATACGTGCAGTCGGACCGGCCGCTGGTGGACGTGTCGCCGGAAGTCCAAATGGACTTCATAGCCCTCACCCCGTTCTCCTACCTGCTGCGACCCGGACAGAGCCTGGTGCTGGTGACACCTTCCTAGGCGGTCCGCCGTGATGCGCACGCCGTCCGTCGGTAAGCCCCCGACGGGCTGGTGTACTCGCCGGCGACCACCCGTATGCCGCTCGCCGACGCTACCGATCTGCGCCGCTCACAGCTTATATCTCGATGACCGACCCATGGCCTCCAGCGCGTGGCGACACTCGCACTGCTGGCCGAGCCGCCGCGGCCCACGACGCGAAACCGTTGGATACCGCGCCATCACCACGGGGCGAATACGGAAGAAGCACGTACGTCGCACCTCCACGACAACGAAGCGCACTTCCACTCGGCTCGCAATCAGTCGCTGGCGCCGCCGACCAGCGGCGCCGCGCACGACCTGGGGTGGACCATCACGCGGCAGACGGCTGCGCCAGCAGCTCATCAAGGCGACAGCGGCCGCGATGGCACCTGGGTACACCCTCGCGGCGGTCGCCGACGCCGAGCGCCGTGGCGAGCAGACCGCAAGCCACGATATCAGCGGCGAGCTAGTCGCGCGCGTCCACCAAGCCGCCAGCGACAAGCGCGCCGCCGACGCCGATATCACCAAGCGATCGCCTCTCGAACCGACGCACTCCAACTAACGGACGCAACACGCCAGACCGCAGACGAACCCGACAGCGCGAGCACCGGAGACCACGAAGGCCACGCCGGACGCCTTCGCTCTCTCTCCCCCCAACGTGATCTTCGTGCCGCTCCAACGCTCAGAAAGCGCGCGCACGATCGACGTCCAAGCCCCTCGCAATCCGCGATCCGAGCGCTGGGGCACCGAAGCGACCCAACGGAATGACGGCGCGGCTGCAGTCGAGGAGTCCGCGGACCACGCGGCGTCCCCACCGTCCCAGGAGGCCGAAGACGCGCAATGGCTACGAAAGAGGGTTTCCGATGGGCACCGAACAGTCGGATACGTCAGCAGTACCGTGACGCTGAGACGAAGGCTCCTTATCTGTGCAGCCGTCGCTTGTCAAGTGCGATTCTGGTTTCGGTGGTTGAACTGCTGGATGGGTTGGTGGTGCGCGGTCGTGGTCGGGGCGAGGGATGTGGTGCGCGCGGGCGCCCAGCCTTATCTCGGTCCACGATCCGGGGTGTTTCCGGGTCGGCGACATGATGGTTGATGGGGTGATCCCGCTGGGGTAAGCGTTGCGGCCGCTCGGTCTATGATGGCCGTCCACTTTGTGGTGGCGGCAGGAGCTTGGCGGGAGCTGGCCGCGGCGCATCTGTGTGAGTGAGGGCTTGGCGCGCACCGCCGAGGTCATGCGGGTTGCAGGGCCTCCTCGCCGAGCTCGCGCAGCGTGTGGTAGCTGCGCTTCAAGAGTTTGCGCGCGATCGACAGGCAGGCGCGGTTGCCACCGAGCCGCTCCGCGGCCTGGACGTAGTAGGCGTGGTCGGGTGAGTTTGGCCGCCGGGCGCACTGGGCGGCTTCGAACAGCGCCCAGCGCAACGCTGGCGGTCCCTGGCGGGAGAGGTGGCCGGGCGCGCGGCGCTGATCGGAGGCGTGCACGGTGATGTCCAGGCCGGAGAACCGGACGGCTTGTGTGGAGGAGGAGAAGCGGCTGGGGTCGCCGAGCTCCGCCAGGATCGTGACCGACGTCAGCGGCCCGATTCCGTAGTGGGCTTGCAGCGCCTTGCAGCCCGGCTGGCGGCGGGCGTAGGTCCGCAGCTGCTTGTCTAGCGGCGCGAGCTGGCGCTCGAGCGCGTCGATCATCGCCAGCGCCACCGTAACCTGCTCGCGCGCGCACGCCGGCAGCGGCAGGGCGGCCAGCCACGTCAGCCCTGCTCGGTTGATCAGGTCCCCGCGCTTGGGGCAGCCGTGGTGATAGAGCACCGACTGGATCCGCTGCTGCCACTCGCCGCGCTGCTCGGACAGCGTGTGGCGCAGACGCACACGCGCGCGCAGGTCGAGGATGTGAGCCGGCGCAATCCACGACTCGGGCACCCTGCCGGCCATCAACAGCTCGCGTAGGTGCCTGGCGTCGGCACGGTCGTTCTTCGCGCGCTTCTTGTGGCCGCGCAACGCAGCGGTGTCGGCCGGTTCGGCGAGATGCACAATCGCTCCGATCCGGTGCAGCTCCTCGACCACGAACCGCCAGCCCGTCGTCGCCTCCAACGCCACCTCCAGCGCCTCGCCGCGAAACCGGGCAAGGAACCGGCGCACGCCCGCGCGGTCCGCCGGCGCGACGCGCGCCCTCGAGACCTCGCCGGTCGAGGTATCCACCCAGTCGGTCGTGATCTGCGCTCGGTGTTGATCGAGTCCCATTAGGATTGCCATCAGGGGCCTCCTCAAGCTCCATGGTTTGCAAGCCTGCACGGCCCAGCGCCGCGCTTGAGCTGAGGGGGTCCCTACACGACCGGCCGGACGGAACGGGGATTGGCATTGCACATGCCATCTATGTCAAGTTCCTCCTTGCGGGGAGGGTGGCGCGCGGGCACCGATCGCCGTCAAGGATGCGGCTGCGCGGCTCGCTGCGCTCGGCCCTGTCGGGCCATGCTTGACTGCGCGGCGCCCGCGCACGGTCAGGCGGCCAGGAGGGATTGATCGGGGAGCTGGGCGTGCAGGTCGCGGATCATGCGGCGGTAGATGACGTTGGAGAGGTGGCGCTTGAGGATGCGGCGGGCCTCTTTCTTGGTGTGTCCGCCCGCGCGCGCGTTGGCGTAGATGCGCTGGGCGCGCGGTTCGCGCTGCAGTTGGGTGACTGCCATGCGGTTAAGGATCGCGTTCACTCGCCGGTTGCCGCCGGGGTTGTAGCGGTGCCGGATCGGCTCGTCGGGCCCCTCGGCGGTGGAGGCTGGTAGCGGCGCTGAGCCGTTGAAGCGTGCGAACCCGCCCTCGGTGAACCGTCGTGGGTCGCCGACCTCGACTAGGAGTTCGGCGACCGACCGGGTGCTCAGGCCTGAGAGCTCGTCAAGGGTCGAGCCGCTGCGGTCAACGAGCTCCTCGAGCTGCGCGACCACCTGCTTCTTCTCGAGGTCCAGCGCCTTGATCTTGGTGCGGTAGCCGTCGAGCAGCTGCAGGCGCAGCCTGGTCGGCGCGTCGTAGCGCCGGCGGCGGTTGCGCCGTTCAAGCGCCGCGAGCCGTGGCTTGACCGCCTTGGTGTCGGGCAGCTGCTCTGAGAGCTCCAGCGGCAGCTCGCAGAGCAGAGACTCGGCCTCGTTGACGAGATGCTGGCGGCTGGTGAGGATCGACCGGCGGCGGTTGTGCCACAACGCCAGCAGCTGGTGCTCCTCGTCCGGGCCCTGCTCGGGCCCGGCGCGCTTGAACGCCTTGGGCAGCAGCGGGTGAGCGAGCACCTCGCGGGCGATCCGCTCGGAGTCCAGCGTGTCTGACTTCCCGCGCTGGCGCGCGCGATCAGACCTGGGTGTGCGGCTCGCGCACGCACCGCGCACGTCGTGACCGCGGCCGATCAGGAACACCGCCGTGTGCTGACCCCAGCTCGCCGACCCCTCGATCCCCCACCGGGTGATCTGCCCGAACTGCCGCGCCCACGCCTCCAGCTCCCGGTGGCCCTCGCCGGAGACGCGGAAGTGCTCAGAGGCCAGAATCCCGCCGCGCGCGTCGGCGACCGTCGCCGTCAACGTCCGCTTGTGCGGGTCGACCCCGACCACGTTGCCCGCATGATCGGGCGTCATCAACAAGTGCGACGGTCCCGGACCGCGCCTCTTCGATCTTCCCATCGCTTGCCCTTCAACGTCCAGGCGTTATGTTGTTGACGGCGGATCGGCCGACAACATCCCGGTCGGCGCCCCTCAACGGGGCGATCGCTTTGATTCTCCCGCCTGCGCGCATCGCGTGACCGCTCATAGGCGACATCTCGATGCCGCGATGTTCGTGGCCTCCGGGCGGGCGACGCTCGGGATAGCGATCGTCGGACTCGATCGCACGCACGATCGCTTCGGCGTCCGGGCGCCTGCTAGCGGCGTGATTGGTTCGCCACGATCTGGATCGTCAGAGCCACCCCGGCCGCGCGATCGCCCTCGCCCAGGAGCGGGCGTCCGGCCCTCGGCACAGGGCTGTCGCTGAGCGGTCGACATCCCCAGTCCCAGAAACGGCCCTATATGAGACGCGCCAACTGCCCGACTCGCGTGCAGGGGTTTTCCGTGTTCGAAACCCGTGCCCGAAATCAACGTCGCACTCTTACGCCGGTCCATGGGTTTCGAGACTCCTCGGCTGTGCTCGTCGTCGAGACCACGCGTGCGCCGAGAGCGACACCGAACGAGAATCGGCGAGCCAGCGATCGCTGAAGCGGCGTGCGCAGCCGCTATTGAATGCGCGTCGAGACGCGGAGAGCCGGGGC
Source organism: uncultured Solirubrobacterales bacterium (assembly GCA_963701945.1). Lineage (GTDB taxonomy): Bacteria > Actinomycetota > Thermoleophilia > Solirubrobacterales > Solirubrobacteraceae > Palsa-465. The sequence goes on from CAVPBV010000018.1 coordinate 9,170, forward strand.
GGGTCAGCCGGCTTCGGGCTAGCCAGCTCTCGTCGGGTGACGCGCCGGGTGAGCGGCACGATCGCTCGGTACCGCTCCGCCCGGTGGAGTGACCGACCGCCGCGCCTTTGGGCGCTGAGCTTCACGGCTCGGCCGTCTCGTGCTGAGGCCGGGTTGTGCGGGTTGCTCAGACGGCGAGCCGGCGGCGGGCCTTCTGGGCCGACGGCAGTGCCGCTTTCGCCTTGGCGAGCGGCCGGGCGCGCACGTCGACGCTGGCCGGCTTGGCGGCGATCGTGATCTCCTCGCCGGTCGCGGGGTTGCGTCCCTGGCGCTTCTTCTGCGCCGGCTTGACGCGCACGGTGAGCTGCACGAGCCCGCCGATCCGGACCTTCTGCGCGTTGCCAAGCTCGTCGTGCACGACCTCCTCGAGCGCGTCTAGCACGCGCTTGGCCTCGGCCTTGGGCAGCTCTGCTCGGTCGGCGACGGCGGCAAGCAGCTGCGGTTGGGTCAGCGCCACGGCAACACCTCCTCGACTCCAGACTCAACGATCATCGCGCGTATTCAACTCTTGACGGCGGACGACCAGAGGGCGGCAGAGGTGTTGCGCGCCGTTGAAAATCGGCACGCCCGCGCCGCTTTCGATGGGGACCGGAGGAGCGGGTACGAAAGAAGTCGGCCGGCGGACGTTGAAACGTTCAAAGTTCTGGTGCCGGCCGCTGGGGGGTAGCTGCGCCGTCGGCGCGCGTCAAGCGCCGTCGGGCGCACATCAGAACCCACGGAGGGTTATCGCGGCCACCGCGACGACCCGCTCGCCGACGGCCGGCTCGACAGCGACGATTTCGCGCGGATGGCCTGTCATGTGCGCGGCGCGTCGGCGCGCCCGTGGGGGCTGTGCTGGAGGGGGGCTATCACCTGTCCTCTCTCGCCGCCGGTGTGATCTTGATGATGCGCGCGCTGGTCGGCGACGGTGAGGCGCAATCGATCGCCCGTGAGTTTGCCTACACGCCCCCCCCGCGTCGTAGATCGCGCAGCACTGGAATCTTCTGCTAGAGCGGGCACGGCGAGATCGACGGACGTCGGCTCAGGCGCTGGGTCGGGTCGGCGCGTAGATCCGATCGAGGTAATCCTCGAGCATTCGTCCGGCGCAGAAGGCGGGCGCGAGCGTGCGCATCGAGGCGCGGATGCGCTCAAGCCAGGAGCGCGGCAGCCCGTCGGGGTCGCGGTCATAGAAGGCGGGCAGGACCTCCCCTTCGAGCAGGCCGAAGAGCGCAGCGGCGTCGCGCGCGTCCTGCGCGCCGGAGTCGGGGTCGACCTCGCCCGAGAGCGCCCAGCCATTGGTTCCGTCGTAGGCCTCTGCCCACCAGCCGTCGAGCGTGCTGAGGTTCAGGCCGCCGTTGATGACCGCTTTCATCCCGCTGGTCCCGCTGGCCTCATACGGCGGGCGCGGGAGGTTGAGCCACAGATCGCAGCCGCGCACCAGCCGTGCGGCCATCCCGAGGTCATACTCGTGCAGGTAGACGACGTGCTCGGCGACATGGGGTGCGTCCTTGAAGCGAAACATCTCCTGGACGACGCGTTTGGCTTCCTCGTCGCTGGGATGGGCCTTGCCGGCCAACACGAACTGGACGCGCTGGGGCCCGCCGAGCAGGGCCAGCGTGCGGCCGGGATCGTAGGTGAGCAGCCCGATGCGTTTGTAGGTCGCGGCGCGCCGCGCGAACCCGATCGTGAGCACGTCGGGGTCAAACGCGTGGGCGGCCGCCTCGATCCCCGGCCGCGGCTGGCGCTCGGCGAGCCGGTCGATCCCGCTGCGGTCCTTGACGAACTCCACCAGCTCCGCGCGCAGCTCGCGCCGAGCCTCCCACAGCTCCCCGTCGCTCACCGCGTCAAGCGCCTCCCAGGTCGCTGGCTCGCTCGCTGACCGCCACCAGTCCTGACCGAGGTGGCGGTCAAGCACCCCCCGCATCGCGGGCCCGACCCAGCTCGGCAGGTGCACGCCGTTGGTGACATGGGTGATCGGCACTGCCTCCAGGGGCCACTCGGGCCACAGCCCGCGCCACATCTCGCGCGCCACGGCGCCGTGGCGGCGGCTGACGCCGTTGGCCGAGCGGCTCATCCGCAGGCTCAACGTCGTCATCCCGAACGGCTCTTGACCGTCCTCGGGGTGATAGCGGCCCGGTCTCATCAACAGCTCGGGATCGACGCCCAGCTGGGCCGCCACACCCCCGACCGTGTCGATCACATCCTCGTGGGAATAGGTCTCGTTGCCGGCCGCGACCGGCGTGTGGGTCGTAAATACCGTCTTCTGCCGTGCAGCCTGCAGCGCCGCTTCGACCGACGCTCCGCGTGCGAGCTCGCCACCCGCCAGCTCGAGCGCCGCAAACGCAGCGTGACCCTCGTTGAGATGCACCAGCGACGGCTCGATCCCCAACGCTGCCAGCGCACGCACGCCACCGATCCCGAGCAGCGCGTATTGCGATAGGCGGGTGATCGGATCTGCGACGTAGAGCTGCGAGGTGATCCACCGCTCCAGCCGGTCATTGCCGGGCATGTCGGAGTCGAGCAAGAACAGCGCCACGCGACCGACAGCCACACGCCAGATCTGCGCGCTGACCTCCCGCCTACCGATCGTCACCGTGATGGTCAGCGGCCGCCCATCCGGCTCGCGCACCAGCGCGGCGGGAAGCCGCTCGGGATCGGTATCAATCCAGTACTCATGCTGCCAGCCCGAGGAGTCCAGGCGCTGGCGGAAATACCCCTGGCGATACATCAGGCCCACTGCCACCAGCGCCAACGCTTGATCCGAAGCCTCCTTGAGCAGGTCGCCCGCCAGGGCGCCGAGCCCGCCCGAGTAGATCGGCAACGACTGGTGCACGCCGTACTCCGCGCAGAAGAACGCGATCGGACGCTCCGGCGCCGCCGGCCCCACCGACGCACGCGCCAAATCCACCGCGAAGGCATTCTCAAGCGACGCGATCCCGTCGAGCAGACCACGATCGCCGGCCGCGCGCCCAAGCGCCTCACCTGAGACCTCCTGCAGCAGCCGGACGGGATTCTCGCCGCACAGCTCCCACCTCTCGGGGTCGATCGAGCGAAACGCCTCCTTGCCGCCCGGATACCAACACCACCGGTAGTTGTAAGCGATCCGCGCCAGCGGCGCGAGCGCCTCCGGGAGTCGTCCCGCCAGGTCAGCGGCCCTGAAGCCAAGCTCCTCATCGCCGCGCATAGCCAACGATCATCACAGGTCTCGCACCGGATACCCCTACGGCCACGCCCACGCGGCGCTCCGCTCCTGCAAACGCTCGCCGATCGCGAGACTAGATGGCGAATCTCAGCTTCTTGACCGATCCGCTCCCAGCGCGAGCAGCCACGCGTGAAGCTTGATCCTGTAAGCCGCCGAAAGCTCATCGCCGATCGCCTCGACCGCCCGCAGCCAGGCAATCGCGTTGGCATGGTCTCCGTGCTCTGCGGAATCATCAGCCCAGTGCAGGCTCCTCGTCACGGCCGCCAGATGCCTGACATCGCGGTTGCGTCCCCGGGGCTGGTGTACACGCCCAGTGGCGGGCCAGTTCTCGCCGGAAGTTTCTGAGGTCTCATGGACATTCTGGCCACCGCCTCGCTACGCGCCAGGAGCAGCCAGGCGGGCTGGAGGAGCCGGTCCATTCCACCCCGTCCTCTCCATCTGATCCCGCCCGAGGACCGTCAGCGATCGGCGAGCTCGCCCTACGCGTCTACCGCAAGCACTACAGGCGCCCCTGGAAAGCCGGCGCGCGATCTGTGGCTGCTCGGAAAGATCCTCGACGGCGGTGGCGACGCTATCCACGGAGAGCTCATGAGCTACCTGTTCTTCGCCGGCGAATTCGCTGAGAAGCTGATCGGGCTCGGCCATGCCCACGCGCAGCGCTGGATCGACGAGCACCCGGCGGACCCCTGGCAGTTCGATCCACCACTCGAGTGATTCAGCCGCGAGCCGCCACGCAGGCGCCCTCAGCTGCCGGCAGCTACCCCGGAGTCAAGTCGGATTTCGTGGTTTATCGGGTTGAGCTCGTCGGTGGGGTGGCGTCTCAGGCCCGGGTTGCGGGTGTTCACTCCTCGTTGCGTGGCGGGGAGAGTGATACGCGCGGGGGTTGGCGTGAGCGCCGGCGGCCGGCGGTCGCGATCGCGGAGATGATCAGAAGGTACGACCGCGTGACGGTTCGTCAGCGGAGGTGCGCGACGGGCTACTTCTTGGCCTGCTCGAAGTACGGGTTGGTGCCGGAGGCGTGGTCGGTGACGTCGACGACCTGGATGATCTCGGGCACGGCCTGGGTGATCGCCACTTCGATGCCCTGGCTGAGGGTGACTGTGGCCATGCCGCAGCCCTGACACCCGCCGCCCAGGCGCAGATAGGCGGTGGCGCCTTCGATGCCCGCGAGCTCGGCGTGTCCGCCGTGGCTGGCGATGCTCGGGTTGACATCGCGGTCGAGCACGGCGGTGACGCGACGGGCGAGGTCGGTGTTCAGGCCGGCCCCGGGCGTTGTGGGCGGACCGGTAGGGCGGACGGCGGGACCGGCTCCCGGGCTCATCGGCAGGGTCGGAAGGGCGAGCGGCTGGGGCGCCGGCTTGTTGGGGTTGACGACCACGAACCCGCCGCCGAGCCGGTTCTCGCTCCAGTCGACGGTGGCCCCGCGCAGCTTCGCGGCGCTGTCGCCGGCCACCACGATGGTTAGATCGCCCTCGTGCTGCACGGCGTCGCCGGACCGGATCTGAGCCTGCGGCTCGAGCGACAGCGCGCAGACGTACTCGCCGTCCGCCGCGCCGGTGATCCGTACGGACAGCACGCGATCCCTCGGGTCGGGCGCAGCGGCGCGGAAGTCGCGCACGCGCTCGAGGGCCGATGCCGTGATGGCGAGGAGCGGTGGGGCTGCGTCGGCCACCTATCTACGATAGCGCCGTGGACCGTCTGCTCCTGATCCTGCCGTCGGCCACCTACCGGGCGCCGGACTTCCTGGCGGCGGCGCGGGAGCTCGGCGTCGCGGTCACGGTCGCGTCCGAGCGTCGGGCGGCGATGTCGGCGGCGATGGGCGAACGTGCGCTCACCGTCCGTCTGTCGGACCCGGCAGTGGCGGCCGAGCAGATCGCCGAGCGTGCCCGGGAGACCCCGTTCGCCGCGCTCGTGGGCGTCGACGATCAGGGCGTGATGGCCGCGGCGCTGGGCGCCGAGCGCCTCGGGCTGCCCCACAACCCGCCGGCCGCTGTTGCCCGCACGCGCGACAAGGCGGCGATGCGCCGGGCGCTCGCGGAGGCGGGCGTCCCGCAGCCGCGCTTCGCGCTGCTGCCCTTTGGAGCCGACGTCGCGGCCGTGGCGCGCGAGGTGGGCCTGCCCTGCGTCGTCAAGCCGCTGGCGCTGTCGGGCAGCCGGGGGGTGATCCGGGCGGATGACGCGGACCAGGTGCGGTTGAACGCCGAGCGCGTCCGGGGGATTCTGAACGTCGCTCAGGAGCCGCCCGGGGCGCCGCTGCTGCTGGAGAGCTACCTGCCCGGCGCGGAGGTGGCGATCGAGGGGCTGCTGCGCGGGGGCCGTCTGGAGGTGCTGGCGGTCTTCGATAAACCCGACCCGCTCGAGGGGCCGTACTTCGAGGAGACGCTGTACGTGACGCCGTCGCGGCTGGCGACCGGCGTCCTGGCCGAGGTCGAGGCGGTCGCTGCGCGGGCGGCGCGGGCGCTGGGGCTGAGGGAGGGACCGGTCCACGCCGAGCTGCGCGTGGACGGCGAGCGGGTGAGCGTCCTCGAGCTAGCGGCCCGGTCGATCGGCGGCCTGTGCTCGCGCGCGCTGCGCTTCGGCGCCGGCGTCAGCCTGGAGCAGGTGATCCTCCGCCACGCCCTGGGCCTCGGGCTCGAGGACCTGGCGCGGGAGTCGACGGCGTCTGGCGTGATGATGATCCCGATCCCCGACGCTGGCTTGCTGCGCGCGGTCGAGGGGCAGGCGCAGGCGCGGGCGGTAGAGGGCATCGGCGGACTGGAGATCACGATCGCCCGCGGCCGCCCCGTCGTGCCGCTGCCCGACGGCGACCGCTACCTAGGCTTCATATTCGCGCGCGCGGCGAGCGCCGACGCGGTCGAGCGCTCCCTGCGCTCCGCGCACGGCCGCCTGCGGATCCGGATCGAGCCGCACGCGCCCGAGCCGGTCGACGCGCGCTAGCGTGGGTCACCCGTGCGCGTCCTGTTGATCTCCACCTACGAGCTGGGTCACCAGCCGTTGCACGTCGCCTCGCCGGCGGCCGCGCTGCGCCGCGCCGGGCACGAGGTCCGCTGCCTGGATCTCAGCGTGCAGCCGTGGGACCCCGGCGCCCTGCAGTGGGCGCAGGCGGTCGGCTTCTCGGTGCCGATGCACACCGCCATGCGGCTGGCGCTCAGCGCCGGCCGCCGGGTGCGCCGCGAGCACCCCGGGCTGCCGATCTGCTTCTACGGGCTCTACGCCACGGTCAGCCGCGAGCTGGTAGCCCGTGAGCTCGCCGCGCGCGCGATCGCCGGCGAGTACGAGCCGGCGCTCGCGGCCTGGGTGGACGAGCTGGCGGCCCCGTGCGCGACCGCCCCGGCCGCCGGACGGCCGATCATCCACCTGCAGCGCGGCACCTTCGACCCGCCGGCGCGCGAGCTGCTGCCCGGACTCGAGCGCTACGCCCGCCTGGCGGTGGGCGGGGAGGAGCGGCTGGTCGGGTACGTCGAGGCCAGCCATGGGTGCGTGCATCGCTGCCGGCATTGCCCTGTCCCCGCCGTCTACGACGGGCGCATCCGCGTCGTGCAGGCCGAGACCGTCCTGCGCGACGTCGAGCGCTTAGCCGAGATGGGCGCGCGCCATATCACGTTCGGCGACCCCGACTTCCTCAACGGCTGGCGCCACTCTCTGGCGATCGTGCGCGCGCTCCACGAGCGCCGACCGGAGCTGACCTTCGACTGCACGACGAAGGTCGAGCACGTGCTCGAGCACGCCGACGTGTGGGATCAGATGGCCGCCTCGGGCTGCCTATTCGTTGTCAGCGCGCTGGAGAGCGTCAACGACGAGATCCTCGCCCGCCTCGAAAAGGGCCACACCACCGCGCAGGCGGTGCAAGCCCTCGACCTGCTGCGCGAGCACGGAATCGAGACCCGGCCCTCGTTTATGCCCTTCACGCCGTGGACGACCCCGCGTGACGTGCTAGACATCGTCGACTTCGTCGCCGCGCACGATCTGGTCGCCAACGTCGACCCGGTGCAGTACACGATCCGGCTGCTCGTGCCCGAGGACTCGCTACTGCTGGAGAGCGAGGACCTGCGCGAGCACCTCGGCCCCTACCAAGCCGAACGACTCAGCTACCCATGGCGCTCAGCGGACCCAACCGCCGACCGGCTGCAAGGCCGCCTCAGCGCGCTGGTCCAGCAGAGCGCCGCCGCGCAGGAAGCAATTGGCCTGACGTTCGCGCGCATCCGCGCGGCGGTCCGCGAGGCGACCGGCGAAGCGGGCGGCCCGGAGCCGGAGGCCATCCCCATGGGATCGACCGAGGGGAGGCCACGGCTCACCGAGCCGTGGTTCTGTTGAGCGGAGCCCACCGAGGACCAGTTCGGTCCGCTCACAGCGTGATCACATGATCCGGCGGGTCTCCCGCCAGCGCCGCATACAGATCGGGGAAGCAACCGACCCGCACGCCCGCGACCGTTCCCGCCGGCAGCGCCGCGCCGATCTCCCCCTCGGCCAAGCCGCGCTCCAACGCGCACTGGTCACAGAGCATCAGCAGCATTCCGCGCTCGGCGGCCACTCGCCCGAGGCGCTCGCCCACCGGATCACCCGCTCGCAACAGGTAGGTGTTGTCGTCAAAGAAGAACATTCCGACGACCTCAACGCCGTGCGTTCCCTGCTCCAGCTGCGGAAGGATCATCCTCCCGAGCTTGTAGCTCGCCGTGTGGCCCGAGGTGGAGAACACGTAGGCCACCTTCATCCCGGCGAGAGAGTAGCCGGAAGCCGCGCGCATCGGTTGCCGCGGTGGTGCCGTCGCGGGAGCGCGGAGAAGGGCGCGCAGGGTCGTAACGCTCGCGGTCGATGGAAGAGCGAGTACCCGCGGTGGCCATCGGCGCACCTGGCTGCACGCCTGTTCGGAAGCTGGAACGCGGCGCTTGAAACGGCCGGGTTCCTCGGTAAGCCGGCGGCACTTAGCGAACAGGAGGTCATCGCCGCCTTGATCGCGGACGCAGAACGGCTGGGACGCGCGCCGTACGTGCGCGAATGGCGCCACCGTCCCCAGCAGCTACCGGGTGTCGGCGCAGTGATCGGCCATTTCGGCTCGTGGACCGACGGGCTGCGGACCGCTGGACTGAGATCCCCGCAAGAGAAGAACCGGTGGACCCAGGGGGCAACGCTGCACGCGGCGCGCACAGACACCGCCCGCCGCGGGCGACCCCCGCGCGCGGACGAGTGGCCGCGCTCGACCGCCAGCCATCCCTCTGCGGCGATCGCTGGCCGGCTGTTTGGCTCATGGAACAAGATGCTCTCCGTAGCCGGGCTCGGGACGCTCAGTCGCGGCGAGCCCGACGCTGAGCAGCTGACCCGGCGGGGCGTAGAGATGACTGGGGCGCTGAAGGCCGCCCAGGCCGAGCTCGACGCCGACCTTGCCCGCCCCGCGTACGAGATGCTTGCCCGAGGCCGCGGTTGGCCCAGCAGCGCGGTCATCGTTCGCCGATTCGGCTCGTGGACATCAGCCCTCCAAGCCGCAGGACTTCGCCCGCCGCGATTCACGCAACACGCTGATCGATCCCCGCGGCGGCTGAGAGTTCCGGCGGCGGCAGGAAGGTGAACTGCGGTGAACAGCATCGACGGCGTCCCCCTCGAACCTTCGGCCCGCTCCCCCCGTGTCGGCCTCCACAGGTCCGGCCACCTACGTCTTCACCAAAGACCAGGACTCTCGACCACGGGAGCGGGCCCGATCCCGAACGCTTTGCTAGCGGGAACGTCGTTTCTGCTGACGACGCCATCGAGCGACATGGCGGCCCCGTCGTCCGGCTGCGGCGGCCCGACGCGCGGGCTGCGGACGTCGAAATCGTGACTGCACCACGGGGTAGACACTGGCGTCACCGTCGCGCCAGCGAGCTCGCCCCGTGCTCGCAGTGCCATAGCGTTCCGGCTAGCGCGCTCGATCAAGGGGGGCGACCGACCAGCGTGGCGGCACGACGACGGTCGAGCGCCAGGGCTTGGACTAGAGAGCGTGAGGAGGATGCGACCTCCCCCCGGGGCACCAGTGGATCGGCGCTGTCCACCTGGGCGGGTGGGTCGTCCACCGCACGGTTGGCTCGGAGCTGGCCAGCAGCCGATGCGAGCGTCAGGACGGCAATGGCATATCCGTGCCCTGGCTCGCTGGCGGGGTCTCCTCGGGCTCGGACGGCGCGGGTGCGGTGTCGCCGTTGGCGCGGGTGAGGATCGCTCGGACGGTACCGTGGGCGACCTGCGCGGCGGTGGCGATGTCGCGGTGAGCGGCAGCGGGTTATCCATTTTAGTCAGGTAGACTGGCGCGGTGCCGGTGGCTGGACGCGACTATCCGGGGTCGTACGCGGAGCTGTTGTCGTGGTTCCCGGATGATGCAGCGTGCTTGGACTACCTCGAGTGGTTGCGCTGGCCTGACGGGATGCGATGCCCTCGGTGCGTGAGTCGGGAGGGGTGGCGTCTGGGGAGCGGGAGGTGGGAGTGCGCGGTCTGTGGGCGTCAGGCATCGGTGACGGCGGGGACGATCTTTCATCGCACCCGGACCCCGCTGCGGCTGTGGTTCGCGGCCGCGTGGCTGATGACCAGTCAGAAGCACGGGGTGTCGGCGGTCTCCGTGCAGCGCTCGCTTGGGCTGGGGTCCTACCAGACCGCGTGGGCGATGCTGCACCGTTATCGGGTGGCGATGGTTCGTCCCGGTCGTGAGCGGCTGGCGGGTCACGTCGAGGTCGACGAGGCGTATGTCGGCGGGGTCGAGGGCAACGCTCAGGGACGCAGGACCGAGACCAAGGCGATCGTCGCGATCGCTGTGGAGATCGAGAATCCCAAGGGATTCGGGCGGATCCGGCTAAAGCACGTACCGGATGTCTCGGCCGAGAGCTTGCTCCCGTTCATCGATGAGGCGATCGAGTCGGGCGCGAGCGTTCACACCGACGGCTGGCAGGCGTACTGGACGCTGCCCGACCGCGGCTACGGGCACGAGCGAACTGTGATGCGTCAGCAGCGCGAGCCCGCGCATGTGGTGATGCCGGGCGTGCCCCGCGTAGCGAGTCTGCTGCAGCGCTGGCTGCGGGGCACCCACCAGGGGCGTGTCAGCCGCGAGCACCTCGACGCGTACCTCAACGAATTCACCTTCCGATTCAATCGACGCCGCTCGCGACGTCGCGGCCTTCTCTTCTACCGGCTGCTGGAGCAGTCCATCGCTGCTGACCCGGTCACCTACCGCAGCCTCGTCGTCAACCCGACCCCGACCGGCCGGCGATCGGCGGTCCCGCCTCGGCCCGGGCGCGTCGCCATCGTTCCGGCCGTCCACCATCCCTGGCGCGAAAACGCCGCAGCCACGGGCCTCCCTGACTCAAATGGATAACCCGTTCGTGGCAAAGGCATAGCGACGCCGGAGCAGCCGCGAGAGCCGAAGCAGTCGTGCCGCGCCCAGCTCGCGCACGCTCGGATGGGGGCGATTGCGACAGCGCTCCCGAGTTTGCCGGGCGCCGATTGCCAGCAAGCGTGATCACGTCTTGCGTAGGCATCGAACGTACCGAGGGTCGCCGCGACCTCGGTCACCAGGCTGCTGCTTGGCCAGGCGTTCCGGTCATCACATCGCTGCCGGCAAACGCGCTCCTCCGTTTCGTCCCAAGCGGCAGCGGCCCTCTGTTTGCTGGAACCCGGCGGGTTGAGCAGCGAGCTAGCACCGCGGCGTTCGACTGCCGGCTGCCGCTCCGCCTAGAGAAGGGGGAGCGACATGGCTACCACCGGGATCGCTGCTGCAGATCGTCCTGAGCGGCACTCTTGGCGCAGACGTGCGCTTCGTCAGGGCGAAGGGGAACTCTCGGCCGAGGCGATGTACCGCCGGATTGCCAGCCAAGCGAGAGCCCTGGGCGACCGGATTCGCCCCCGCCAGCGTCGTGACTGCTCTTGCTCAAGCTCGGCAGTCGGGCCGAGGCTGCAAGCACCGATCAATCCGGCAGTCTCCACGGTCGCGGTGGGGCTGGCGCAAATCGTGCCGGAGCGGCAGCGCGTGGGCCCGTCTCGCCGGGAGGCACTGTCGCCCTGACGCGCCGTGCCCAACGGACGGACGGCACGCGCGGTCCGCTCGGCCCCCTGTGCGTACAAGCTCACCGGGCGGTGTGGCGCTGCAAGGGGTCGACGGAGAATTCCGGATGACCGCGGACCGCTCTGCGTAGGGTCGGCTCCAAAGTGGCGAGGGCGGTTTTCCGGCCAGAGGAGGAACACGATATGAGCTCTGTCGAGAACGTGACACCGACGGCACTCGTCCGGACGCTCTTCGAGCGACTGAATGACCGCGACGCAGACTCGCTGATCAGTCAATTCGCGGCCGACGACATCGTCGAAGAGTGGCCCGTCGCCGGGCACCTCGAAGGCAAACAGGCGGTGCTGGGTTACTTCGCGGCGATGTTCGCCTCGATCCCAGACCTCCGTATCGAGCTCGAACGGATGGCCGCGGACGGCGAGACGGTGTTCGTGCATTGGCACATGACGGGTACTTTCAGCGGTGCCTCGTTTCAGGGACTCGAGGCTACCGGCCGCTCGATCGACATCCGCGGGAACGACTGCTTCACGATCCGCGACGGAAAGGTCGCTGCAAACTTCATCGCGTACGACGGGATGACCTTCGCCGTGCAGGCCGGCATCCTTCCCCCGCCCGGTAGCCGCATGGACCGCGTCGTAACGTTCGCGACGAATCTGATGACTAGCGCACGCAAGCGCCTCGGGCGCTCAGATACCTCCGAACGTCATGTCTGATCCGACTCCCGGCGGCTACCCTGCCGAGTGATGGCCTATCGGCCGCTCGACCAGCGCCGAGGAACCCGGGGGTTGCGTGCCGGACTCCGCTCGCGGAGCTCGCCCGACCATCAGCGCTGTCGTGCATCGCGGCTCGGCTCCGGGCGACGGCGAGAGCCGTCCCTTGGTCTGTGAGCAGACCTCCCACGCGAGTGACCAAGATCGCTTCCTTTCCCGCGGGGCGCAGCGGGCGTTCGCTCTGTCTGGGTGGCGAGGCCTGCGCTGGAAGCCAAGCAGGTGCGCCACTGGCCTGCGCATTGGTACCGGACTGGGAGCTCCGGCATCCGACCCGGACGTCAGTAATACGTACCGGCCATGCTGCCGCAGTTAGCTACGATGTCACCTGCCCGCGGGCGTCCTACCGTCGAAGCACGATCAAGATCAGACCGGAGCAGGATCGATGGGTGCCGTAGTCGAGCTGCGATCGAAGGGGGTCTTCGGGAATATTCCCGGAGGGCAGCGGAGCGCGGCCGCGGCGGGCGAGATCGACACAGCGCTGCGGACGCTCGCGCGACGCTGCTGTGCTTGGGAGGCATTGCCGCTCGCCAAGCGCGTCGAACTTCTTGACGAGGTCATCGCCGGTACGGCCGCGGTCGCGTCCGGGTGGGTCGCACGGGAGTGCGAGCGCAAACGTGTGTCTTGGGGTTCATCGGTCGCGGGCGAGGAATGGTGGAACGGTCCGTGGTGCGCGCTGCGGGCTGCGCGCCGGTTGCGTGCCGAGCTGGCGAAGAGCGAGCAGGACGATCGCCCGGCGGGTCGGATTGGCGTCGCGACCGTCCATCGAAACGACACCGTATCCTCGATCCCGTTCGTCGAGACGATTGAGACGCTGTTCGGTGAGGGCCAACTGGTCCTGCTGCAGCTGAGTACCGGCAGCCTCGCGCCGGTACTCGACCGGGCGCTGCGTCCGGTGATCGACGAAGGGTTCATGCGGATCGTGACCGGCGAGCCCGTGACCGAATCCGGCAGCGTCACCCCCGTGATCGTGGTTCCGGGCGAGTGGTCAGCGGCTGACTTCGAGCGCCAGGCGCGCGTGATCGCGACGATGCTCACCCACGGCGCAAGCTACGAACGTGGCGCGGCCCGCCTGCTCATCACTGACCGGGGTTGGCGCGGTCGTGAGCGGCTACTTGCGGCGCTCCGTCGCGTGTTGCACAGTGTGCCGAATCGCTTTGGATTTCATCCCGGCGCCCAAGGCCGGTTCGCTCGGTTCATGCGGGCCCATCCGGAGATCGAGTTGCTTGGAGCAGGTCATTCGGGCAGCCTGCCGTGGGGGCTGATCACGAACCTCGATCCGTACAGCGAGGACCTCGCCTTTACGACGGACCCGTTCGCGCCGATCCTCTCGGAGACCTCCACGCAGTCGTCCTCGATCGCGGACTTCATCGACGGAGCGGTCGCGTTCTGTAACGAGCGTCTGTCTGGGACGCTCGTGGCCACCCTAATCGCCGATCCACGCGGCTCGCGCGACCCGAGCACGGCCGCTGCACTCGAGCGCGGCATCGAGCGGCTTGACTACCGGATGGTGACGATCAACCTTCCTCCGTTTGTCGGTCTTGTGTACGGAGACAAGGGTCGGGAGGCCGGACGGCATGGCAAGACCGTGATCCGCGCAGCTTTCCGGAGTATGACCGCGCCACCGTGGCTCGTCACGCATTCCCATTCCCACGATGTCTTCCGCCGGCTCGCGCGTTACGAGGCGGCGCCCAGCGGGGCGCAGCTCGCGGCGATCATCTGGCACTCGATCAGGGGGTGAACGATGACTATTCTCATGACTGGATTCCCGGGCTTCTTGGGCAGCGCGCTGCTGCCCAAGATCTTGACGCGGACCGGCGGCCAGGCCGTGTGCCTGGTGCAAACAAAGTACGCGCCCCTCGCCGCACAGCGCATCGATCAGCTCGTCGCCGCGGACGGGTCACTGAAGGGACGGATCACCCTCTCTGAGGGCGACATCACCGCACCGGGACTCGGCTTGCACGAGGGTGTCCTTGGCGATGTCACCGAGGCCTGGCACCTCGCTGCGGTATACGACCTAGCGGTCGACCGGGCGCTCGGGGTGCGCGTCAACGTGGACGGAACGCGCAACGTCCTCGATGCGCTCGAGCGCTGCCCGAAGCTCGAGCGCCTGCACTACTTCAGCACCTGCTTCGTCAGCGGACGTTACGCGGGTCCGTTCTCTGAGGACGACCTCGATGTCGGCGCGCCCTTCAACAACTTCTACGAGGAGACCAAGCACCTCGCCGAAGTCGAGGTCCGCCGACGGATGGCAGCCGGGCTGCCCGCCACGATCTACCGGCCGTCGATCGTCGTCGGCGACAGCCGTACGGGCGAGACCCAGAAGTACGACGGCCCCTACTTCATCCTGCAGTGGCTGCTGCGCCAGCCCACGCGCGCGGTCGTGCCGCTCGCCGGCGACCCCACGATGACGCGCGTGAACGTCGTCCCACGCGATTTCGTCATCTCAGCAGTTGCTCACCTCAGCGGCCATCCGAACGCCAAGGGCCGCACGTATCACCTCGCCGACCCCCACCCACTCACCGTCGACCAGATGGCCGACGTGCTCGGGGAGGCCACCGGCCGCAAGCTGATCAAGGTGCACCTGCCAAGACGTCTCGCCAAAGACGCAATTGCTCACGTCCCAGGGGTGTACCGGCTGATGAGGATTCCGGCCGAGGCAGTGGACTACTTCGCCCACCCGACCTATTACCTCACCGACCATCTCCGCGAAGACCTGGCGGGCAGCGGGATCGAACCACCAGCATTCCCCACCTATGTCGACCAGCTCGTCGCGTTCATGCAGCACCATCCGGAGATCGGATCGGCCGCGATGACTTAAACGCTTGGCGCGCCCAGTCCGGGGCCGACCCCGTCGGCCCCCCGGGCACGAGTGAACAATCCGCGCCTCATCTGCTGCGTGCGAAGGAGCCGCACCCGCCCAGCCGCGTTGTGCGAGCTGCTTCCGTGGCGCGGATCGCCCGCCACCAACTCAGCCAGCTACTCGCCCGCCTCAAGAGCTTGTACGGAAGCGCAGGACCACCGAGATCTCATCGCTGGGGCGGACGAGGACCACGCGTGTCGTGGTGGGTGGAGATTCGCGACGCAACAGCGCCGCTCGGCCAGGATTGCGGAAGCGGCCGTCTCAGTGTCACTCTTGTCGGATCCGGAAGTCAGGGAGGGTGGGAGATCACGAAATCTCGGGCTCTCGCTCGGGACGAAAACGAGGCGTCTCCTGCCGGCCGCGGCAGCCCGCGGCCAGCGCTGCTCCCTTTCGTCCGGAGCATCAGCGCCGCGGAGCGTCGTGAACTCTTGTGCAATCCCGCGGCTGAGCGACAGTGCCGGAGCCACCGACGCGCGTACCTGATCCATTTCGTCCTAAGCGGTTATGTGCTGCAGCACAGTGCGCCAGGTAGTTGGAGGAGGTTGGTTGGGATGACCTGATCTGACATAAGCTCGTTGTCGCCTACGGGTGTGAGTCCCGTCCGGGTAGCTGCCAGGAGGCCCGGTAGCAGGCTGGCGGCTTGGTCTGGAAACGGGCCGGGTCGAAGCCCAGCGTCGAAAGCCCTTTAGGGGGAGCAACCCAGCGGTCCGTAGCGTCAAGCGAAGCCTGCCGCGCCGTTAGAGCAACCGTCTTCGGGCGGAAGAGGGAGAGCCGAGCCGAGTGTGTCACGGCGAAGGCCGATGGAAGGGGTGGAGAGCCTGGATCGCAGCCCCGAAGGACTCCCCGGCGTAATGGGCTCGGAACGTTGGGATGGTGGCAACGGGAACCTGGGAGACCCTCCCCGGTCCGGTGGTCTGCGGAGAGCGCCGGAGCGTCCCCGTCCTATAACCGGTGATGAGCCGGGAAGTGGGCGGGAGCCGGGTGGGAGTCGGAGGCGGCCGTAGTACCGATCGAGCCGAGCGGACAACAGAACCGCCGGGGAGGGAAGGGCCGCTGCTTCGTTCATGCGTCACGTACAGGGAAGGGCCGGTGAGTGCCAGAAATGGCTAGGACCACCAAGCAGGACACAGTCCGAGAACTACAGCGAACGCTCTACCGGGCGGCCAAGGCCGATCCCGGGCGAAGGTTCCACGCGCTCTATGACAAGGTCCACCGCAGGGACGTCTTGGAGCGGGCGTGGGAGCTGGTGCGCGCCAATCACGGCGCGGCCGGCATCGACAAGCAATCGATCGCCGATGTCGAGGAGTACGGCGTTACCAGGCTCCTCGATCAGCTGGCCGCGGATCTGAAGGAAGGAGGGTGGCGGCCGCTCCCAGCGCGCCGGGTGTTCATACCGAAGCCCGGGCGCGATGAGCTGAGGCCGCTCTCGATTCCTGCTGTCCGCGACCGGATCGTTCAGGCAGCAGCGAAGCTCGTCATTGAGCCGATCTTCGAGGCTGACATGCTCGAGTGCTCGTTCGGGTTTCGGCCCGGGCGCTCGGCGCACGACGCGCTCCAGGTCCTCGTTGACGAGGCCTGGCGCGGCAAGCGATGGATTGTGGAGTCGGACGTCGCCAACTGTTTCGAGGCGATCCCGCACTCGCAGTTGATGTCGGCGATCGAGGAACGGATCGTCGATCGCAACGTCCTGAAGCTGCTGCGCGCGATGTTGCGCGCAGGGGTGATGGAGGACCGCGCGGTCAGGCGCACCGGTGCCGGGACCCCGCAGGGCGGTGTGATTTCGCCCTGCCTGTGCAACGTCTATCTGCACCGGCTTGACCGGCAGTGGACCGAGCGCGGAGCCGGGGTTCTGGTCCGCTACGCGGACGATGTGGTCGTGATGTGCCGGAGCCGTCAGGAAGCCGAGCATGCCCTTGTGGCGTTGCGCGAGATCCTCTCGGAGCTGGGGCTCACGCTCAAGGACGCCAAGACCCGGATCGTGGAACTGCGCGAAGGCGGGGAGGGGCTGGACTTTCTCGGCTTCCATCACCGCTGGGTGCGCGGGACCACGCCCGCTTCGAAGCATCTCTGCTTCCTCGCCCGCTGGCCCTCACATCAGGCTATGCAGCACGCCCGCGGGCGGATCCATGAACTCACGGACCGCCGCAGGCTGCGGCTATCGGTTGAAGAGGTCGTGCAGGATCTCAACCTGTTCTTGCGCGGCTGGGCGGCGTACTTCCGCTACGGAAACTCCGCTGTCGCCTTCGACAAGATCACGTTCCACGCGTTCGTGCGCCTGGCCGGTTTCGTCGCCAAGCGTCACAAGCGCAGTGCCCGGTATGGCTGGTGGGCGGTCCATCAGTCCCCGGACCGGATGGGACTGATCGACCTCGCTGGAATCATCGTCGCGCCACGACCAAACCGGCCGTGGCGCACGGGACGCTGAATGCCGGCGGTGAAGAACGTCGGAGAGCCGTGTGCGGGAGAACCGCATGCACGGTTCGAGGTGGCGGCGGGAGGAAACCAGGCCAGTCGGGCCAGTACGTGCCGCGCAGCCCGGGCGCCTCTCGCCGACCCTACTAACCCGCTTCTATGTGCTGCGTCCGATTATGTGCTCTCAGCGGCTCGCTGGCCGCTTTTCCCCTGCTCAGCTCGAAGTCAAGCGTCGAGTTACAGCACATAATCGGCATCCCTACTGGGAGAGATCTGTTGGGCCTGATGGCTGATATGTGAGGCTGGCGGTTGCGGTCAAATCGTCGCGGAGATCGGATCGCATGTAGCGAAACCCCGCGGATTACGAGCTCAGGCTTGCGAAGACCGCGTCGAATGCGCGGCTGGGCTCCGGTTGGGCGGCGTCGGTATCTCCGTCGAGCGCGCCTGCCAGCGCCGCGTAGAGGCGGTCGTTTATGTGCTGCGCCTCGTTACGCCGGGCAGTGAATCGCGTAGTCACGGTCGCCCGCAGCACATAACCGGAAGCAGCACATAGTAGGGGAAGCGCCAGGCAGCGACCCCTCGCGGCCCGGTCGACGACCTCCAGTTGTGTGCAGGACACAAAACGGCCGGCCGGTCGCAGACGAGATCGTTCAGATCCGACACGACTTCCGCACCTATGAGGAGGAGAAGCTGGACTGCGTCTCGGGCGCAGTTGCTCGCCTTGTCCGTTGCGAGAGCTGGCGCCTGGTTGGTGGCGGCTGTGGATCGTTGATCTGGCGGGAGGTCAGATCAGACGGTTCTGGGGTGATCGACGTCGGCGCCGTGCGCGGCGACTGGGGCCCGTCACTCCTCCGGCGCACGTGTGGCGTGTGTTCTGGCAAGCTGGGCACGGGTGCGGTTGCGGGTTTTCATCGGAGGGGTTTGGCGATGGTCGCGTCGCTTGTGGGTGGTGGGGGTGCTCGTGGTGGGGATCGGCGATGCCTTGTGTGTGGGGCCGGCTTCCGGTGGTGTTGGCGCGGGGTCTGACCGCGTGGCGCTGGGAGCCGGGGGGTTGAGTGTGGCCGAGCGCGAGGCGATCACGATCAAATCGGTCAACGCCGCTGGCGCGGGGTCGCTGGGGCTGATTGTTTCGGTCACGTTCGGCGGCGACGTTGAGCGACTCTTGGGTCAGGGCGGTCTCGGACGTTCGTTGTTGGCGCTGGTCTTGATGTCCTCGTCTGCCGGGCGGGCTCCCATTGGGCTGGTCGATCAAGGCGGTGGGTTTGCGCCGGCGGCCTATCCGGTCATCGAGGGTCACGGCAGGCGTGTGACGGCCAGGCGCGGGAGTCTGGAGGTGTTCAGCCCGGAGCGTGTGATGGCCATCACCCCGGCCCGACGGGTCTGGGTGCTGCGCGAGGGCAACCGGGTGGTCTTCTATCTCGCTGGCGCCTGGGTGAGCCATGTCGCGAAGATCAGACTCAAGGTCTTCGCGACGAGTCCGATCGGTCCGGGCCCCCTGACCGTTGCCGGTTGGCGTCGGGTTTTCAATCAGAGACCGACGGATCGGGCCGTGCTGAGCGTCGACGCTACTGCGCTGTCGTCCGGCCAGCTCAACGCGCTCCGTGGGGAGCTGTCGGATCTTTTGTCCTTCGGGGTTGAGCCCGAGCTGCGGTATCAGGATCAGACTCGCACGGGTCTGAAAGCGGCCATAGACGACTATCAGAAGCTTCGGCGTGTGATCAACAGCGTCCCAAGCCTGCGGCGGTTGCGCAGGGGCGATCTGGTCAACGACCTCGGCAACACCGTGGCGAGGATCGCTCACCTCAAGGCTGAGATCGTCAACGCCGAGAACCTAATCGCTCAGGTCGGTGCGCTGATCACGGGCTGCGCGGCGCCGTCGCCCGGACCGGTCGCTCCACGCCCGTCGCCGGCAGCACCGATCGTCGTCGTGCAAACGGACCCAGCCTTGTGTCAGGCGCTGACGCCCGAAACTGGCCCGGCGCTCGCGACTGTTCCGCCTAAGCGTGTCCCCCTAATCGATGTCAATGATCAGCTTCGCTACCAGCAATTCTCGGGGCTGGGGGCGGCGATGACGGACACCTCAGCGTGGCTGATCTACGATCAGCTACCGGCGCCCGTGCGTCTCTCATTGATGCAGGACCTTTTCGGCTTGGCGGGGATTCACCTGAACTTCCTCAGGGTGCCGGTGGCCGCGTCCGATTTCACCGTGGGTGCCCAGCCGTACAGCTACGACGACGTGATCGCGGGGCAGTCCGACGCAAGCCTCACGCAATTTTCGATCGCCCACGATCTGCAGTACATCATTCCGACGTTGCGCCAGGCACTGGCCACCAATCCGGGAGTCGAGATCCTCGCAAGTCCGTGGAGCCCGCCGGCCTGGATGAAGAGCAACGACCTGCTGGGCAACGTCAAGGGTCAGGGAACGCTGCTCCCCTCAGCCTACGGGCCGTACGCCAGCTACCTGGTCAAGTTCATCGAAGCGTACGCCGCTGACGGAGTCCCGATTGACGCGATCACGCCACAAAACGAACCGGGATCCGCACCCCCGGGCACCCCCTACCCGGGATTGACCCTTCCTGAGGCCGACGAGGCGAACTTCATCTCGCAAGATCTGCAACCCGCCCTGGCCGTGGCCGGACTGCACCCCAAGATCTACGCGAACGACTTGAGCTGGGACGCGCTCGCATACGCCGACCCGCTCGCCTCAGGGCCGGTGGCCGGCGATCTGAGCGGGATAGCCTGGCACTGCTACTACGGCCTGCCGAGCGTGATGAGCCAGCTTCACCAAGCGGCCCCCGGTCTCGATCAGATCGTGGACGAATGCTCGCCCGAGATCGAGCCATTCGCGACACCCGAGTACCTGATCTCAGCACTACGCAACTGGGCAACGGTGGCCGCGGTCTGGAACGTGGCGCTCGACCCACGGGGCGGCCCCAAACAGGCGGCTAATGGTTGCCCGGGGTGTAACGGTCTAGTGACAATCGACGAACAGGCGCACACGCTGAGCTTCGGCCCGGAGTACTTCCAGCTCGGGCAGATAAGCGCCTACGTGCAGCCGGGCGCAACCAGGATCGATTCGGCGAATTTCCTCACCTACGGTACCGACAGCGCGAACCGCGAGACGGTCAGCGGCGGTCTAGACGACGTCGCGTTTCTGAATCCGGACGGAACCAAGGTCTTGGTCGCCTACAACAGCTCCACCGCAGCAATTCCGTTCGGCGTCGAATCGGACGGCCGCTACTTCACCTACACAATCCACGCCCGAGCGATGACCACGTTCACCTGGCGCTAACTGGGCGGTCGTCGGCCGCACCGCACGTTCGGTCAGAAGCATCGCGACTGACAAGCGTTCCAGGCCGCAGCTGCTCTTACAGATCGAACAGCAAGAATCGCGACACGGCTCTCGTATGCGACGAGTCGCGAAAACGTTGCCCGTCCAGGGCGCGGCACTCCTCCTGCGACAGGGGCGACCAGACGCGTCCGCCGCCTCGCCAGCGTGGAACGATCGTCCTCCTGCTCTGCCGGGCGACGGCAGGAGCGCCGCGATCTCAGGGCCGCACTGTCGAGCTTCGTCCGGACCGGCAGTGTCAAACGCCTCGATCGTGACATCGCCTGCTCTCGCATCCGTGCCGAGCGGTAGCGAGAAATCTCTATCGCAACGCCCGCGCAGCAGAACCGGCTATTGGCGGACACATGCTCGGTCGCGAGACGGCCGGTTGCCGTCCACTCCGGAAGCCACGGTCGCCCGTCGTGTAGTACTTCGCGTTCTCGGCGGAGCAGCCGTGCGACCTGTGCTGGCCAGCGCACAACAGCAGTGGTGGGAGCGGCGGGTGGCACGCTTCAGACCGGCGGTCGCAAAGGTCGTGGCGCATCGTTGGCGACGTCCAGTGGGAGGGCTATTGCGGCGCGCCGAGGACGCGGGCGATGGCCTCGGCCCGGTTGGATGAGTTGGTTTTGGCGAGGATCTGTTTGACGTGCCATTTGATCGTGCCTTCGGTTACGAACAGTTGTTGGGCGATTGCGGCGTTCGTGTGGCCTTGGGCGATGAGCCGGAGGATCTCGAGCTGTCGTGCGGTGAGCGGCGCGTGGAGCGTGTCGGGTTCGGCGACACTCAGCGCGAGTCGTTGGAGCTCGGTGGCGCGGCGCTCGAGGTCTGCTGAGGCGTTCTGGAGTGCTTCCTGAGCGAGTTTGGCGTCTGTGATGTCTTGCACGATGACGACGACGCGGATCGGCTCGCCGGTCGGGTCGACGACGACTTCGCCGTGGCTGCGCAGCGTGCGGACTCGGCCGTCGCCGCGCACCCCGCGGTATTCGAGCGTGAACGAGGAACGGTCGGCGATCGCGCGCTCCAGGGTTTGTCTGACGCGTTCTCGGTCCTCCGGGTAGACGCGCTGGTCGGCTGCGGGGGTGGGGTCGAACTGCTCGGGGGTGAGACCGTAGATCGCGAGCAGCCCGTCTGACCACGTGGTGTGGTCGGTGGTCAGGTCCCATTCCAGGCTTCCGATCCGCGCGACTTGCTCGGCCTCCGCGAGTTGCTCGCGGCTGCGGCGCAGCTCGTCCTCGACGCGCTTGCGATCGGTGATGTCACGGATCGCGCTGGATAGGAGCAGTCCTTCTGCGGACTGCAGCGGCCCGAGCGAGACCTCGACCGGGAACTCGCTGCCGTCCTTGCGCCGCCCAAACAGCTCAAGCCCGGCGCCCATGGGGCGGGCGTGCGGATCTTGTGCGTAGCCGGAGCGATGACGCTGGTGGCGGTCACGAAGCCGGTCGGGAATCAGCACCTCGATACTCCTGCCCAGCAGTTCCGCTCGCGTGTAGCCGAACAGGCGCTCGGCTTGGGCGTTGACGAGCACGATCTCGCCGGTGCTGTCTGCCTTGATGATCACCATCGCGTCGGGAGCGGACTCGAGCAGGCCGCGGAACCTGGTCTCCGCCGCCATGTGTGCCTGCTCGGCGATCCGCCGAGCGGTGACGTCGGTCAACAACACCGCGAAGCCCCGCACCTGCCCGTTATTGACGTCGGGGACGTAGGACACCTGCATATGGCGGGGCTCGCCGTGGCGGTCGATGACCGTCCGATCGAACAGTTGCGGCTCGCCGGCGAGGGCGCCCTCGATGTGCGGGTGGTTTTGGCCATAGAGGTCCGGTCCGACCACCTCGCTGATATGCCGACCGAGGATCTCATCCGGCGTGGCCCCGAAGAACTCGACATACGCGCGATTAGCGAGGCGGTTGCGCAGGTCGGTGCCGTAATAGCCGATCACCGCCGGCAGCGAATCGAGGACCGCTCTGGGGTCCTCCAGCATGGCAGGCGGGTCGCCGCGAGCGCTGCCGCCCGGCCCCTCGGTCCCCTGGGGGAGGGCGTCTCGGCGTGTCTGGTCTGGCATGTTTTTGCCCCTCACGATCCCGGTCGGCGCGCAAAAACCTCCCGGTCGAGCAGTACACACTACCCCTCCGGGAAGTTGTGCGCCATCGGCGAGGAGCGGACAATCTTCCCCTAAGGGCGCCCAGTCTCGACCAAGTCAAGGGCCGGCACTCCGCCGGCAGAGAAGGGAAAACCATGCGCAAACTGATCCCGCTTGCGATCGTGATCGCAATCATAGGTGCGCTCGGCGCAGGTGTCGCGGCGAGCAGCGGCGCGACAATCGGAACGAGGGTCACGTGTAACGCGATCGAGTACAACCCGACCCCGACCCAACTGTCAGGTGTCGTGTTCCAGTTCACCAGGTGCTCGCAGCCTTTCGGCAGAGGCGTGGTCTCCGCGAGCTACTCCTCGACCTTCAACTCGACCACCAGTGGCGGGACCGACCAGGGCCGATGGAGGAAGTGGTTCTTGACCGGCACCCTCGACGGGCGCTACACCGGGAACTACCAGTTCACGAGCAATACCGACGAGACAGTCAAGAACACGATCATAGTGTCGGGCGGAACCGGCGCATTCAGAGGCGTCAAGGGCACGGGGTCCGAGACCTGTACGTCGACTAACGCCGGCGCCACTCTCACCTGCACCGAGGTCTTGCAAGTAACCGGCCTCTAACTCGGAGCGAGCGGGTCCCAATCCAGGGACACCACTTGCCCAACCCCGCTTTCTACGCCGCGACGCACGCGTCCGAAGCAGACGGCGGAGGGCCGGGGCGACCATGTGGGGTCGCGACAGCTGCCAAAACGGGCTGCTTCGCGGTCAGCTCCGGCCCACGAATAGCTCCAACCACCACTCAGAAAGAGGGTGAATCCCATGCCAGCTCATCCATATAAACCGGGCCAAAGCGTGCCTTCCACCGCCGTGTACAGCCTCGTCGATGAAAACAACCAGTACGCCGGCCGCCAAGAGATACACGAACAGGGCACGACATTCCCGGCGACGCGCGGAGGAAAGGAGCGCGCCTATAAGCTCTCCCGGATCGTCGAGCGTCCCAAATCCAGGTAGTCGCTGATCGGGACCGATGACAAGCATAGGGTTAGCCGAGCGGACGGATCTGCTCGGCTACCCGTGCTCGAGCTTGAAACAGATTCTCTCGTGCACACCGCCCGCATCGCTCGCTCGACGAGCCCGATTCTCGCTCTGTGAGCTCGCGGGCTACTCCCCGCCGAGAAGCGCAGCACAACGATTCTCGACCACGTTCGAAGCCAAGAGGCGATTCGAACCGGGACCGCCCCGCCAACCGACCGGGACGGCTTTCGCTCGCCGGACAGCACCGGGTCGAACCGCTGCTACCGCACGACCAATCGCGAGCACTGGCGCGGCTGGTGCTAGCCACGACGGCGTCGGCCTGCTAACGCCCACGCTCCTGCCCCGCCGAGAACGCGCGTACTACACCTGGCCGACCGTGGCTTCCGGGGTCGATGACAAACGAGCGTCTCGCCGGCGTCGCGGCGTCGGTCGTCCAAGACGAGCGGAGTCCGTTCCAAAGGAGCATTCTGGGCTGGTTTGCCCCCTCCGCAGGGCAGGAGAGCGGGCGTCGGGAGCCTGGCAGCAACGCGAACTCCGTTGGTGGCGTACGGGACGACTGGCCGCCCAGACCTCCGCGCAAACCAGACACAGCTCCGGCGCTGTCCAGATGCTCGTACCGACACCCGAAGCGGTAGGCACATGCGGACACCGACCGTACGCCGTGGACGTGGGTCGAGCGGCGGAGTCTGGTCACTGGTCGCATAGCTCGGTATGGGACTCGGACTTCTGGGCCGGGTGCGGCTCCAAGCAGCCGCTGGCGGTTATCCGGTCTGTGCGGCGTAGGCTGCGCCCGGTCACCGCCCTGGTTGCCAGGAAGCCTCGATGATGTAACCGTCCGGATCTCGGCACTTGACGCTGACGTAGTCGGGCTCGTCCCACTCCTCGACCAGCTCGACGCCATCGCCGACAAACCGATCCCGCAGTGCCAGAACGGCCTCACGACTCGGAAGGCCCACTCCGAAGTGCATCCAAGACGGCCTGGCGATGGGCGCCGTGCTCGGGCCCAGCGCGAGGGCGAAGCCGGTGGCGTCGTAGAGCATCAGGACGCCATCGTCGTAGTGCCTCGGCCGGCCGTGCCCCGAAGCCGAAGTAGGTCTCATAAAAGCGGCGGGAGCGCGCCTGATCGCTCACCGGAATCGCCAAGTGATCCATCCGCTCGACAACTTACCGACGGGCGAGATTCCCGGCTGGCCGCTGCGCCTGAGACGGGCCACCACCCGCCTCCTCATCAGTGTCAAGGCGAAAGCAAGAGGATCCTCCGCCGTCGCATTAACCTTCTCTAGCCAGCTCTAGCCAAGGCATACCCCCCGCTCCCGGTCGACCAAGGGTTTGCGGAACGCGGCGCGACGCCACGGACACTGCCGCTCCTGAGCAGCACAAAGCGCGTGGTCGGCAGCGAGACCGTCATCTGTCTAATAGGTTCCGCTTGGTCCCTAGACCAACAGTATTCAGCACGACCGCATACTGCTGGTTCCGCACGGCAAAGCGCGTGTCCTGACCGACGCTGCCGGTCAGGACGAGGCTCGCAACTACGCCCGAGACGCGGTCGAAGCCTCCGCAGCTCCTCACGCTCGGCGCCGTGGTCGGCACGCGCGACGCCACGCTGATCAGTGTCCTCGCCTACGCAGGGCTCCGGCCAGGCGAGGCCCTGGCCCTCCAGTGGCGGGATGTGCGAGATCAGACCATCCTGATCGAGCGTGCTCTCTCGCTCGGCCAGGAGGACGACACCAAGACCGACGCCCATCGGACAGTCCGTCTGCTGTCCCCGCTTGCCGCTGACCTTCGAGAGTGGCGCCTTCGCAGCGGTCGGCCTAGCGCACAACGCCTGGTCTTTCCATCCCGCTCAGGAGAGCCCTGGACGTTGGCTGCGTACCAGTCGTGGCGTCGGCGTGCGTTCCGGCGCTCGCTTTCGTTGGCCCACGCCGACCCAAGCAGCGACCCGATGAAACAACGCTGCCCGGCTTGTGCCGCCGCTCCTGCCAAGCCATGCAAGACGCCCGCTGGGCGCGTGATGAAGCAGTCGCACGTTGCCCGTCAACGTCCGAGGGTTCCGGGCCGGCCTTACGACCTGAGGCATAGCTTCGCGTCGCTACTACTTCACGAGGGCCGCTCGGTCATCTACGTGGCGCGCCAGCTGGGTCACGATGCGCGCCTCACTCTGAGCACCTACGGACACGTCATTGACGAGCTCGACGATGTTCCGCGCATCGACGCCGAGGCGGCGATCGCCGAGGCACGAGGCATGCTCGCCGGCACAAAGCGACCCACGCGGGAGTCGAAGGGGTGACGACGCGAGAGAGCTACCGACGACCGAGGGTGCATACAGGGTGCATCAGATTGCAGCCACAGATGGTCTCCAGTCGACTCGCACGTCACACAAACTGCCCGTATGCAGCCGGTTTGGCTACTGGAGGCGACTGGCCGTTACTCCTGCGCTTCTCTGATAAGGAAGAGGTCCCAGGTTCGAGTCCTGGATCGCCCACTTAGTCGAACCATGCCGCGGTTAGACTGGCGCGCGTGGGCGGACCGACCGCGGCGCAGATCGAGAGCTATCAGCGCGACGGGTTCTTGATCGTCGAGCGGTTTCTCGAGACCGACACCGTCGAGCGCGTCCGAGACCGCTTCATGAGGGTGTTCGAGCACGAGTGGGAAACGGGGCTCGCCCCGGACGAGGTCAACTACGTGCCCGGCGTGACCGCGCCGGAGTTGACCCGCCAGCTGTGCAACGTGTGGAAAGCCGACCGGACGCTGGCCGGTGTGACCCTCTCACAGCAGGTGGGCGAGTTCGCCTCGGGGCTGGCGGGGCTGCCCGGGGTACGGGTGGCGCAGGACAACGCGATCTGGAAGCCGCCGTCGGGGAAGGCGTTGCTGTGCCATCAGGACGCGGCGTATCTGGATCACCTCGATCCGCCGAACATGACGACGTGCTGGATGGCGCTGGACGACACGGCGGCCGATACCGGGACGATCTACTACGTGCGGGGCTCCAATCGGTGGCCGCACGCGGCGTTGGGCGGGACGTTCCACGCGCCCGACGATTGGCTCGGCCACGTGCGCAGCTCGCTCCCGCCGGGAGAGGAGCTCGAGCTGGTCCCGATCGAGGTCCCGGCCGGCGGGGCTGCGTTTCACGATGGGTGGACGTTCCACGGCAGCCCGCCAAACGAGCGGCCGGACGCGCAGCGCCGGTCGATCATCAGCCACATGATCTCGACGGACACCCGATGGAACCCCGAGCATCCGCACCCGATCTACTCCCGCTACCGGCGGCCGGGCGAGACCGAACTCGACGAGGCGTTCTTCCCGATCGTGTGGCTCGATGGCTACCGGACCCCGTGGCTGTCGGACTACGCGGCGGTGGGAGCTCCGGCCTGATCCAGTGAGGCCGGCGCCCGTCGGACGGCCGCTCGCCGTCGGCGGATCTGGCTAGCATCGGCGCGATGCCGAGTCCCGGTCTGCGCCGGGGACTCGTCGCCGTGGCGGGCCTGCTGCTTGCGATAGGGGTCGCGGTGGTGGTCCTCGTCCTCGTCAATTACGGAAGCGCGCCGCACAAGCACGTGGTCGCGGCTCAAGTCGCGCCACCCGCGCCAACTCCGCCGAAGCCGAAGCCCAAGCCCAAGCCGCGCCCGGGTCCCACCGATGACCCCTGGCCCCTATACGGCTACGACCTGGCGCGCACTCGCCTGTTCCCCAACGGCGGGAGGCTCGATCCGCCGTTGAACGTCGGATGGCGGTTCTACGACGGAGCGCTGCTCGAGTTTCCGCCGGTCATCGACGACAACACCCTCTACTTCCAGGACGCGAACGGATGGGCGAGCGCCCTCAGCTCGACCAACGGCAAGCTGATCTGGCACCGCAGGATCGGAACGGTGGCGGCCGCCTCGCCGGCGCTCGACATTCGCCACGGAATCGTGTTCTTCACGCTGCTGTCGACAACTCCCGGCGCCCGTGAGCCGGGCAACGGCGCTGTGGTGGCGCTGTCGATGAAGACCGGGAAGGTCGTGTGGTCGCATTCGCTCCCCTCCGGCAGCGAGTCTTCGCCGCTGGTGCACGGGCTCAGCGTGTTCCTCGGCGATCAGGGCGGCACCGTGTACTCGTTCAGGACCTATGACGGTCACCTCAACTGGGCCTTCCACGCTGACGGCGCGGTCAAGGGTGGTGTCGCGTTCGCACACAACACCATCTATTTCGGCGACTACGGTGGCCGCGTCCACGCCGTCAACGCCGCCACCGGCGGCGAGATCTGGTCGGCCGCCGGTGGCGACACGTTGTACTCGACGCCCGCGGTCGCGTTCGGGCGGGTGTACATCGGGAGCACAAGCGGGGGCGTGTACGCGTTCTGGGCGAGCTCGGGGGCGACCGCGTGGACGTCATCGACGGGCGCATACGTGTACGCGTCGCCCGCGGTTGCCGACGTCCCCGGTCTCGGGCCAACCGTGTACATCGGATCCTACGACGGTCACCTGTACGCATACAACGCCGACACCGGCGGCGTCCGGTGGAGTCACGGAGGCGGGGGCCGGATCGACGGCTCCGCGACCGTCGTTGGCAGCGTCGTCTACTACTCGAGCCTGGGTTCGAACACCACCACGGGCCTCAACTGGCGCACCGGGCAGCAGGTCTTCTCGTTCCCCGACGGCGAGTTCACGCCGGTGATCACCGATGGAAAGGTCGTGTTCCTGATCGGCTACTCGACGATCTACCAGATGATTCCGAAGCACTGAGGGACTCGCGCGCGCTCAGCCGCTGCCGGCGAGCTCCCCAGCCGCGCTCAGTTCCGCGCTGAACAGTGACTCAAGCGCCGCACCCAGCAGGCTCGCGTCGTGAACGGGACGGCGACCGGCCTGCAGCGTGTGGGCGAACCCGGGGAGCCGGTTCCGCGCCAGGGTAGGCCCTACGAAGTTCAGCTTGGCGTCGGGGTCGTAGAGGACGCCGTCCACCCGAACCCCGTGCGCGCGCAGGGCGGTCAGGTTGTCCTCCGCTGTCATGCCGGCCGTCTCGCCCTGTCCGGGGTCGAGATTGCAGAGCCACAGGATCCGGGCAGGCGTGCGGGCGAGCGCCGAGACGATCTGCGGAAGCGCGCTGGTCGCGAGCGTGCTCGTATAAAGCGACCCGGGGGCGAGCAGGACCCAGTCCGCATCTTGGATCGCTTGCACCGCCGCGAGGGGAGTGCGAGGCCATTGCGGATCGAAGCGCAGCCGAACGATGCGGTCGACGGTCTCGCCGATTGCTGATTCGCCGGCGATCAGCCGGCCGCCGGTGTCAGCGAGCAGTCTGACCGGCTCGACGCTTGCCGGCAGAACGCGGCCTGAGATACCTAGCCACTCGCCGAGCCACCGAGTCGATGACTCGAGGTCGCCGAGTGAGTCCATGAGCGATTGGATCAGGAGGTTGCCGACGGGATGCCGGCCGTAGCCCGTTTCCAGCGGCCGCGACATTACGGTCGCCAGCAGATTCGTGCCGTCGCTCAGCGCGACCAGCGAGCGTCGGAGATCGCCCACGGCCGGCCCGCCGAAGCGCCGCCGGAGGTCTCCCGACGAGCCGCCGTCGTCGGCGGTCGTGACGATCGCGGTCAGCTCAACCGGGGCGTCCCGCAGCGCAGCAAGGACGGCGGCGACGCCGTGGCCACCGCCGAGGACCGCAACGCGTGCCGTCATCGCCATGCTCGATCAACGGTTACGGTGTTGGCGAGATTGCGTGGCTGATCGACGTTAAGCGCCCGCGAGCGAGCGACGCGATACGTGAACGGCTGCAGGGGCACGACCGCAAGTGGTACGTGGAGGATCGGATCGATGCGCGGCACGTAGAGGACCCGTTCGGCGTGTTCGGTCAACTCCAGCGATCTCCTGCCGGCGAACCGCCACCACGGGAGAGCAGCGCGATCGGGCCGTGCTCCGTCTCCTCCGCGGTAGCGCAGTCAGAGCACGCGTCGCTTACGCGGCTTCGACGATCGTGAGGCTGTTGCCGTCCTGGTCGCGGAACGCGAACATCGGTGGGATGCCGGGCCAACGCAACAGCTCACCGACGTCAACGGTGCTCGCTTCGAGGTCGGCGTGGAGTGCGACGGCGTCGCCGGTCGCGAGCCGGATGCCCGTCTGCACGCCAGCCGGCACGCCCTCGGTGCTCGGCACGAGCGCGAGTGTGATCCTCGCGCCTGGGGGGGCCACCTCGATCCACCGGCCGGCCTGGGGGAGCGGAGCGTCGCGGCGCATTTCGAACCCCAGCTTGTCTCGGTAAAACTCGAGCGCCCGGTCTTGGTCGGTGACGGGCACGCCGATCGTGACCACGTCGGTGATGGGGGTGGGTGTCTGGTCGCTCATCTCATCTCTCCTGTTCGGTGCTGGAAGACTCGGGTCGTTCTTCGAGGGTGTGCTTGAGCGTCGCGAGGCGCTCGCGCCAATAGGCCTTCATCCGCTCAGCCTCGTTCGCATCGGCGAGTCGCCGGTGCTGGAGCGCCGCGGTGCTCCGCGCCCCGTCCTTGACGAGGAAGGCGACGTTGACGCGGGTGACGCCGTCACCCCAGTCGAACCGCGCGGACTTCGGCCTGGTGGTCGTGCGCTCGCGCAGCCGGGCGTCGGGCAGCCACTCCGCACGCAAAGCCTCCGACACGAACGCCTCGTACAGGCGCTCGACCGGCACCGCCACCGTACGCGAGGCGGTGACCACGAAGCCGTCGTCCTTCTCGCCGACGGCGCGCAGCCCGCGAGCACGCTCGTAGCTGCCGGCAACCGCCTGGACGTTCCAGGCCAGCGGGTGGAGGCCCTGCTGCTCGGCGAGCCAGCGGGCGGTTTCGCGATGGGTCCGGTCCGGGGCGCCCCACTTGTCGAGCAGCTCGAACCACTCCTCCCACCCGCGCCCGGTCCGCTGGCGAATCGTCTCGTCGGAGGTGGCGAGCTTCGCGCCGTCGAACTCGACCGGGTCGGCGGCGCGAAGCAGCCTGGCGCGGGCCGACGTGTAACTCTCGCCCGTCTTTTCCATGCGGGCGCGGACGAGACGCTTGAACGACTTGTGCTCGGTCATCGCTGTTGCTCCTTCCGGACAGGCGCGGCCCCGCAACTCACGCTTACGGCGCCCCGCCGGAAAGGGCAACACTCACCGGCGCCCCGAGGGCATCGGCCCCCTTTGCCACGAGCTTTGCGCCGGCGGCGTGAGCGCCGGAATCGAGGGTTGGGCGCGGGACAGCGCCTGAACGACGGTATTGCTACCACCTACGACCGTCGCACGCCACAAAAATCATCGCTCGCAGAGATTGGTTTTCCGGTCCGCTTGCGCCGTGAACGGCAAGGGAGGAGGGGCGCCGGGTCGGGAGCGGCGAGCCTGGGGACGGTCGCCTACGTGCCTGCGCGCGGCAGCCCCGATAACTACGCACTCGACGAGCCGCCGGGCTCGAGTGCTCGGAGATCGTTGCCATAGCGGAACGAATATGAATTCGGCGGGCGCGGGACGGCGAGTGCGGAGTTATCGGTCCTCGCGCGGCGACGAGGGAGAGGGGCGTGGGACCGCCGTCGCAGCGAGCGGAACGCCGGGAGGCCCCGGCCGGTGGCTATTCGCCGCCGGTCTCGAGCGCCGGCACGGCCGCCACCCGTCGCGTCCGGAACGCCACCGCACCGACCGCCGCGAGCGCGATCGTCACCAGGCCGGCGCCCACGAAAACCGCTCGCACGCCGGCGAAGCTGAGTAGCGCGCCGGCACCGAGGAAGGCGGTGACGAACGCGATGTTCTCGAGCACGTCCTTGAGGCCGAACACCCGCCCGAGCAGACGCTCGGTCACCATCTCCTGCATTAGTCTCATCTCGGGTCCGACCAGGAGATTCTCGCCGAGACCGATCAGCGTGAATGCCATGAGCGCCAACGGGAAGTTGGGCGCGAGCGCGGCAACCGCCATCGCTAGGCCCGACAGCGCGATCCCGACCAGCCAGCGCCGGCGCAGGTCCTCGATGTCCGAGCCCATCCGCGCGTTGGTCCACGAGCCGGCGACCATGCCCAGCCCGTACAGCGCCATCAGCACGCTGTATCCCGACCCGCCGGCGTGGAGGGGCCCGGTGGCGAACAGCGGCGCGAGCACGTTGAACATCGCCCCGGTCAGCACGACGAGCGCGCCCACGCCCATCAGCACCGGGACGCCCGGCATTGCGGCAGCGGCGCGTGCGCCCGCCCGCGTGTCCGCCCACACGGACGCCGGTCGGTCGGTCTCGTCCCCGTCCGCGGACCTGGAAGCCGCAGAAGGTCCGAGGTCGACACCCGCAAGCAACCCAGCCGACACGACGAAGCTGACCGCGTTCAGCACCAGCACCACCGGCGCGGTGGTGATCAGCAGCAGCCCGGCGGCGAGCGCGGGACCGAGCATCAGCCCGCTGTTGACGCTCGCGTAGAAGATCGCGGTCAGCTGCGAGCGGCGCTCGGGCGGCACCATTCCGGGCAGAGCCGCGTTGATCGCCGGGCGGAAAAGGGCGGTTCCGACGCCGGCAAGGAGCGCCAACGCGACGGTGGCGGCAAACGAGGGCACGATCGCGAGCGCGACGAAGCACAGCGCCCGCAGCAGATCGGCGCAGACCACGAGGCGCCGGCGCGAGATGCGGTCGGCCAGCGAACCGAACAGCGGCGCGAGCACGATCCCGGGCAGGAACTCGCCGAGCAGCACGAGCGAGATCGCCCAGCCCGAGTGAAAGCGGTGGTAGGCGACGAGCAGCAGCGCGACGTAGGCCGCGCCGGTGCCGATCTGCGACTGGAAGAACGCAGCGAAGAAGCGACGCAATGAGGGTGTGTCTCGGAGCAGCTTGAGCACCGGAGGCGGCCCTAACGTTCGGGCGACGCGAGCGTCGCGGAGCTGGGAGACGCCGCCGGCGCCACGACAGGGACACCCCCCGTCCGGCTCCGGGCAGGGGCAAGCGGAGCCGTTGAAGCTCGGGCGCGCGCAGGCATCGTCCGTATTAATCGGCTCATCTACGGTGAAACGTGAATGAACGAGGCGTGGCATCGTTGGGATATGTCGATAACCAACATCGTTCCGCCGTCCGCGACGCTGGCCGTCAACGAGCGCCTGCGCCGGCTGATCGAGGCCGGGCGCCCGGTCCTGCACCTGGCCTTCGGCGAGGCCGGTTTGCCGGTCCCCGATGAGGTCCTCGACGCGCTCCGGAGCGGCGGTCCCGACAACGGCTACGGGCCGGTGGCGGGCTCGAAGGACGCGCGCGCCGCGGCGGCCGGCTGGTTCGCCCGACGCGGGCTGCCCACGGACCCCGACCAGGTCGTGCTCGCTCCGGGCAGCAAGGCGCTGCTCTGGGCGCTCGTTTCGGTGCTCCCGGGCGATGTCGTCCTGCCGGCGCCGTCGTGGGTCAGCTACGCCGCGCAGGCGGCGCTAGCCGGCAAGCGCGTGTGGAGCGTGCCGATCGCCGCGGACGGCTCGGGCGGCGTCCCCGACCCGGCTGCGCTCGAGGAGACGCTTGCGGAGGCGGCTCGGCAGGGTGCCCGCCCGGGCGTGCTCGTGCTCACGCTCCCGGACAACCCGACCGGTACCGTGCCGAGCGCGGACGAGGTACGCCGCACGGTCGAGATCGCCGACGCACACGGCCTCAGCCTGATCTCGGATGAGATCTACCGCGATCTCGCCCACGAGCCCGGCGAGGTGCTGAGCCCGGCCAAACTCCTCCCCGACCGAACATACATCACAGCCGGGCTTAGCAAGAACATGGCGCTCGGCGGCTGGCGGATCGGCTTTGCCCGGATGCCCGCGAGCTCAGCCGGGAGTGCCGCGCGCGAGGCACTGCTCGGGCTGGCCAGCGAAGTGTGGTCGAGCGCGCCGGCGCCGATGCAGCACGTCGCGACGTATGTCCTGAACGAGCCGCCCGAGGTCGTCGAGCACATCGCCCGTAGCCGTCACCTCCATCGCGCGACCGCGACCGCCGCACACGAAAGGCTCGTGACCGCCGGGATCAGCTGCCGCCCTCCCGGCGGCGGCTTCTACCTTTACCCGGACTTCGAGCCGGTTCGCTCGCAGCTGGCCGAGCAGAACGTCGACGGCGGCGATGCCCTCGCCACGCACCTGCTCGAGCGCTTCGAGATCGGCGTGCTGAGCGGCGTCGCGTTCGGCGACGAGCCGGGCGCCCTGCGCTGCCGGATCGCCACGAGCCTCCTCTACGGCAAGACCGATGACGACCGCCGGCAGGCGCTCGCCGCCGACGAGCCGGCCGAGTTGCCGTGGATCAAGGAGAGTCTTGACCGCCTCGGCGACGCGGTCGCTGATCTCCACGGCTGACGGCGGCTCGGGTCGCTGCCGGCTTGCGCTGCCGTGCGGGCTTGCGGGCCAGGACCTCCCCAAGCGCCCGCTCCGGATCGATCAGCACGATCAGCCGCTCGCCGACCGCTGCGATCTCATCTCCGAGGGCGGTGTCCGCGGCCGTCGGGAGCGGGGCGATCTTCTCGCCGGGCACGTGCAGTATCCCGTCGACCGCGTCGACGATCAGGCCGAGCGAACCGCCCGAGACCTCGACCACGAGGATCCTGGTCGAACGGCGCGTCTCGAGTTGCCGGCCGAGGCGGCTCGACAGGTCGACCACCGGCAGCGTCCGCCCGCGGAGGCTGATCATGCCCCGCACCACGCCGCTCGCGACAGCCGTGGCGCTGGGTGCGATGTAGCGGATGATCTCGCGCACCGAGGCGATCGGGAGCCCGTAATCCTCGCCGTGTAGCGAGAACACGACCAGCTGGCGCTCGGCCTCGGCCGCCGGCATCTACCCCGCCAGCCGCGCCGGCGTGAACGGCGCAACCGCGCGACGCAGGACCTCGAGCTCGTCGTCGGTCAACGGCAGTCGTGGCGGCCGGCACGGACCGCCCCCGATCCCGAGCTCTTCGAGCCCCGCCTTGAAGTACTGCACGAGCTTCGGCGTCATGTCCAACCGGGCGAGCGGCAGCAGCTCGGCGTACAGCTCGCGCGCGGCCGGGAGGTCTCCCGCCTGGCACAGCTCCCACAACCTGACCGACTGCGCCGGCAATACGTCGACAACGCCCGAGATCCATCCCACGGCGCCTGCGCACAGACCCTCGAGCGCCCAATCGTCGCCACCGACCATCACGTCGACCTCGGGGCAAAGGTTCACGAGCTCGGCGATCCGCCGCGCGTCTCCGGAGGTCTCCTTGAACGCGGTGATGCGTGGAACGGCTGCCGCGATCCGCGCGAGCAACTCGGGGTGGAGGTCGCTGCCGCTGCCCAGTGGGTTGTTGTAGACCATCAACGGGAGCTCGGTGGCGCGCGCGACCGACCCGAAGAACTCGACCAGCTCGCGCTCGTCCGCGCGGTAGAGCAGCGGCGGAAGGATCATCGCGCCGTCGGCGCCGGCGCTGACCGCATCGCGCGCGTACATCGCCGCCTGCTCGGCGGTCGCCGCCGAGATCCCCGCGCACACCGGAGCTTCTCCGCCCGCGGCGGCGACGACGGTCTCGAGCACCGCGCGCCGCTCCTCGCGCGTGAGACTGCCGCCCTCTCCGACTGAACCATTGGGAACGATCCCGTGAACGCCGTCGGCGAGCAGCCGCTTGACGTCCGCCGCGACCGCGTCGTGGTCAACCGAAAGGTCGGGAGCGAAATGGGTGACGATCGCGGCGTATACGCCTTTCATTTGAGGCCTCCTGTCGTTGCTCTCAGCCGTTGTACACGCGCGGGGTCGAACGCGTCCAGTAACTCATGGCGCGTTCCCTCGAGCAGGAGCGGCGCGATCAGCTCGCCGGTGAGCGGGGCCAGCGTGATCCCGAGCGTGCCGTGGCCCGTGGCGAGGTGGATGCCGTCGAGGCCGGGCACGGGCCCGATGAACGGCAGGCCGTCGGGCGACAGCGAGCGCATGCCCGCCCAGTTCTCAGGGGCGCCCGGGAT
The DNA here is from genome assembly GCA_963701945.1 of uncultured Solirubrobacterales bacterium. Classification (GTDB taxonomy): domain Bacteria; phylum Actinomycetota; class Thermoleophilia; order Solirubrobacterales; family Solirubrobacteraceae; genus Palsa-465. The sequence goes on from CAVPBV010000018.1 coordinate 44,757, forward strand.
CCGCCAGCCCGGCAGCGCGCTCGCTGCGGCCGAAGCGATCGCCGCGAGCCGCCGGTCGCTCAGGCTCAGGCTGCGGGCCCCGAGCTCGAGCGTGCCCGAGACCCGGACCGCGCCTTCGTATGCGCTGATCGCGACCTTCGGTCCCTCGAGATAAAGCGCGTGACGCGGTCCACTCGGGTCCGCGGGATACGTGCGGCTGTAGCCCTTGGCGGCCGCGATCGGCAGCCGCGTCCCGAGCCCCGCCAGCAGCTCGCCCGACGCGACGCCGGCGGCCAGCACGACGGCGTCGGCTCGGCGCGTGCCGGACGGGCTCTCGACGATCCAGGTCGAGCCGTCGCGTATGAGCGCGTCGACGGGCGACTGTTCGAGCACCGCGACGCCGGCGCCGGTGAGCGCGCGCTGCACGCCCTGGCAGAGCCCTTCCGGCCGGACCCGGCGGTCGCCGCGGGCGATCACGCCACCGATCACCCGGTCGCTCAGCGCAGGCTCGAGCGCCAGCAACTCGCCCGCCGACAGCCGGTCCAGCAGGTCGCCGACACCGACTGCGACGCCGACGTCGCGGAGCTCATCCGCGACGTGCCACAGGTGCTCGAGCTCGGCCTGCTCGAACGCCGGATACAGCAGCGGCTGGTCGTGGAGCTCGAACTCGACGCCGCGCTCGGCCAGACGATCGAACGACGGCCCGGCAAGCGCGGCCGCGTGCTGGAGCGCGGCCAGCCCGCGCCGGTATGCGGAGCGCGAGCAGCTCACGAGGAACCGGGCGATCCACTCGATCATCGCCGGCGATAGCGTCGGCCGGATCCACAGCGGCCCCGACGGATCTATCAGCCAGCGCAACGACTCACCGATCACCCCGGGTCCGGGCACGGGGATCGCGAGGGACGGCGTGATCCAGCCGGCGTTCCCCGCCGACGCGCCGCCACCGCAGCGATCGCGCTCGAGCACGGTCACCTCGCACCCGCGGCTCGCCAGCGCCTCCGCGACACACAGCCCGACCGCCCCGCCTCCGACCACGATCACCGGCATCTCACCACGAGCAGCCAACCCCTGCACGAGCTGCGACCTACAGCGAGAAGCCGGTCGGGAACGGATCGGTCGGGTCGAGCAGGTACTGGCTCATGCCGGTGATCCAGGCGCGGCCGCTGACCTCGGGCACCACCGCCGGCGTCGAGCCGAGCTTGACCTCCTCGAGCAGGCGCCCCGTGAAACGGCTCCCGATGATCGATTCGTTGACGAATTCCTGGCCGATGGCGAGGTCGCCGCGGGCGTGGAGCGCCGCCATGCGTGCCGAGGTTCCGGTGCCGCACGGGGAGCGGTCGAGCCAGCCGGGGTGGATCGAGGTCGCGGCCCGCGCGTCCGCGCCGTCCCGTCCCGGGGCGTAGAAGACCACGTGCTTGCAGCCTTCGATCGCGGGATCGACCGGGTGGACCGGCCGCGCCGCCGCGTCGATCGCCGAGATGATCTCGAGTCCGCGGTCGATCAGCATCTGCGCGTTCGCGGGAACGGGTTCGAGCCCCACCGATGCGGCGGGCATAAGCGCGTAGAAGTTCCCGCCGAATGCCATGTCGTACGAAAGCGTTCCCAGCGACTCGACCTCGACGGTCGCGTCCAACTCGGCGACGAACGCCGGCACGTTGCGGAGCCGGACCCGCTCGGCGCGGCCCTCGGAGACCGTCACGGTCGCCTCGACCAACCCGGCCGGGGTGTCGAGGCGGATCACGGTCTCGGGCTCGGACACCGCCACCATCCCGGTCTCGACCAGCACCGTGGCCACGCCGATCGTCCCGTGCCCGCACATCGGTAGCAGCCCCGAGACCTCGACGAACAGCACGCCCCAGTCGGCGTCAGAGCGAGTCGGCGGTTGCAGGAATGCCCCGGACATCGCCGAGTGGCCGCGGGGCTCGCGCATCAGCAGCAGCCGGAGATGATCCAGGTGCTCCTCGAAGTACAGCCGGCGATCCTGCATCGAGTCGCCGGGGATCGGCGCGAGTCCGCCCGTGATCACGCGCGTCGGCATCCCCTCGGTGTGCGAGTCGACCGCGGCGAAGTATTTCTTGGCCCTCATGACCCAACCCTCGCAGGCTCTCGCCGATTTGGGAAGGGCAGCACGACCGGGCCGATCGTCACCGCCGTGTACCTCGCTGGCCCGGGCCGCGTGAGCCAGGCGGTCATCTCCGTGACAATCCGGAGGCCTCTCCGGGCGATCACGTCTGGCGCGGGCTGACGCCACCCACGAGAATCAGAGCCCGTGAGCACGCTGTCCAGAAGCCACGACGGGAGGTGGGTTGCCGGCGTGTGCTCAGGTCTTGCGCGCGGACGAGGAATCGGTCCGGCCTGGATTCGGGCGGCGTTCGTGGTCGGCGCGCTGGTCGGCGGTCTCGGGGTGCTCGTCTACCTCGTCTGCTGGCTGATCATTCCCGACGAGGGCGAGGAGCCCGGCGATCTGTCGTCTGCGTGGATCGTCGCTCTGGCGAAGGCATGCGCCGCGTGCGTGGCGTGCGTGGCTCTCGGCATGCTCGCCGCCGCGGCGACGCTGTTCGGATTCGGTTGGATCGCGGTCGGGTGCGCGGCGGCGGTGCTGATCGTCGTGCTCGCGGCATGGCCGCGGCTCGGGCCGGCCTGGGACTCGAGCCGTCCGCTCCGCGAGCAGGCTGAGTGGGACGAGCTACGCCAGGTTCATGGACGCGCTGTTCGACGAGGGGTTCCTCGTCATGGCCGGCCCGCTCGGCGACGGCACTCCCGAGCACCGGGTGCTGCTGATCTTCGACGCCGACAGCTTGAGCGCGATCGACGCGCGGCTCGCCGAAGACATCTGGACGGAGACCGGGACGCTCAGCACCGTCTCGCTCGAGCGCTGGAGCGTCCTCCTCGGCGAGCTCAGCGGTCGTTGAGGTCGAGCACCACCGAGTCGATTGTCCGTTTGGCCAAATCGTGCTCGCCCCGCCGGAGCTCGACGCCGACGACGACATCGGCCCCGACTTGTAGCGCCTCCTCGTTGACCGACAGGCCGCTCGCGAACATAGTCGGGTCTGTCCGCGCTTGGCGTGAAACTCCCGATTCCGGGCGAACCGTCTGGACGGATGTTTATACGTATGGCTATGGAGAACGGCCGCCTGCGGCCGAAATATATGTCCATATGCGCGCTCGTCCCCTGATCGCCGTCACCACGTCGGAGCTTCGACGCCCCGAGGACGGCGGCGCGCGGCCTACCGGCGAGGCGCCGAAGCTCGAGGTCGCGCTCGCGACGCTGTACCCGGAGGCGATCGAGCGCGCCGGCGGGATCCCCGTGATCGTGCCGCCGCTCCGGCCCGACGCGATCGACGCGCTGCTCGACCGCGTCGACGGCGTGTGCCTGCCCGGAGGCCCCGACGTTCAGCCGAGCGCGTACGGCGCCGAGCCCCACCCCGAGCTCGGCCCGACCGAGCCGCGAGCCGACGCGGTCGAGCTGGCACTTGTCCGCGCCGCCGATCGTCGCAAGCTCCCGATCCTAGCCATCTGCCGCGGCATGCAGGTGCTGAACGTCGCTCGTGGCGGGACGCTCCACCAGCATCTTCCTGATGTCGTCGGAGCTGGCATCCAGCACCGGCAGCCCGAGCAGACGAGCATCCCCACCCATCGCATCGAGACCGCGTCGCACGGCCGGCTTCGAGCGGCGCTCGGCGGCCCTTCGCTCGAGGTCAACTCGTTCCACCATCAGGCGGTCCAGACCCTAGGCAAGGGCCTTGTGGCGACCGCCTGGGCGACGGACGGGACGATCGAGGCGGTCGAGAACCCCGGCGACCGGTTCGTGCTCGGTGTCCAGTGGCACGCCGAGGGCCTGCGCGCGCACGACCCGCTGTTTGACCTGCTGATCGCCGCCGCTGCCGGCGCCGAGGAGCAGGTCGCCGAGCCGCGGGCGGTCGAGCCGCGCCGGATCACATCGGCCCGAAGCCGTGCGGGCCACGCGCGCCGGCCCGCCGCGGCCCAGCGTCTCGCCTCGACGGGTTAATACGCGTGTCACCTCCCCCGTGGTTAACTTCATCCACGGAAACGCTCGAATCACTGACGGGGCGGCCCGCGCCCATGGGGAGTGCGGGATGGGCGACCTGGCACCCCTCTGAGGCTTACACCGTGGGGGTCGAGGAGGAGGTCATGCTCCTCGACCCGATCGGCTGGGGCCTGACCCAACGCGGCGATGAGGTCCTCGCGCAGGCGGGGGCGAATCTCGCCGGACATTGCGCGGCCGAGACGCACGAGGCCGCGCTCGAGCTCAAGACCGGACCGCACGCGACCGTGCGCGACGCGATCGACGAGCTCCGCGAGTTGCGCTCCCTGCTCTCCCGCGACCTGACGCGACTCGGCATGGCGGCCGCGGCGAGCGGGATTCACCCAGGCGCGATGTCCGAGCCGACCAAGGTGTCTCCGTCGAGCCGCTATCAGGTGATCCACCAGACTACGCGCGGCCTCGCCCAGCGCGAGCCGACGTTCGCGCTACACGTGCACGTGGGCGTACCGGACCCGCAGCGCGCGATTCGGCTCGTGAACCAGTTACGCGCCCACCTACCGCTGCTGCTCGCGCTGTCGGCCTCCTCGCCGCTGTATCGCGGGCGCCCGAATGGCCTGGCCTCGAACCGTACGATCGTGTTCCAGGGCTTCCCGCGCACGGGGATCCCGCGACGATTCGCGAGCTACCAGGACTGGGTCGCGACCGTCGACCTGCTGCTGCGGTCGGGAGCGATTCCCGAGCCGACGTTCCTGTGGTGGGACGTCCGCCCGCAGCCGCGGCTGGGCACCGTCGAGGTCCGGATCATGGATGCCCAGCCCCGGCTGGCGTCGACGGCCGCGCTGGTCGCGCTCGTGCAGGCGCTGGCCCGGCTCGAGCTCGAGCAGGGGTTCGCCTCACCGAAGCTGGTCATGGCGCAGGAGGTGCTGGCCGAGAATCGCTTCATCGCGGCGCGCGACGCCACGGCGGCCGCGCTCATCGACCCCGTGCACGCCACGACGGTCCCGCTGCCGCAGCTGCTCGACGAGGTCCTAGCGGCCGCCCGCCCGCACGCGGTCGCGCTCGATGCCGTGGAGGAGCTTGACGGTGTGCGGATGCTCGTTCTGGCGCCCGAGCCGCGCCGGCAGGAGGAGCTGGCAGCATCCGCCGGCGTTCCCGCGCTCGTGGCCGACCTGGCGGCGCGCTTCTGCGCCTAAGGCGCCGGTTGCCCGCCGCCGCCTGAGCCCTGCGGTCTACCCGCCGGCGCCCGGCGCCGGTTCCTCCTGCTGGGCGGCCTCTTCCTTCGCGGTTAGCTCCAGCATGCTCGCGGGCGCGTCCGGGACCGCGATCGTCGAGGTAACCCGCAGCGCCGAGTCCACGTGGACCAATTCACCCGGCTCGAGCAGCCGCCAGAGCGGATTGGTGTCCATCGGCTGGGAAGCGATGATGGTGGCGGGTCTGATCGCGAGCTGTCCGGAGAACACGCGCGTGATCCCCGACGCCGAGCGTTGATCGAAATCGAAGCCGCCGTCGGGTCCACCGAGCGCTGCGATCGAGCGCTCGAGAACCCACAGCTCGTTGGTGTCGGGGTAACGGAGCGCCCACACGTCGGTCGGCGTCGTCAGCAGCATGTTCAGCGAGTACAGCGTGATCTCGGCGGCGATTTCACGGGCCGCCTGGGCGATGCCGGCGGCGACGTCGCCACCGTGCTCCTCGATCCGCTTGGTCATCAGCGTGAAGTACAGCTCGGAGTCGGTCGAGCCCTGGACCAGCGCCGCGTGATCGCCGAGGCGCTCGCGCAGCGCCGGCAGGTCGCCGAGCACTCCGTTGTGCGCGAACAGCCGTCCGTGCTGCTCGAACGGGTGCGTGTTCTCGATCGTCGGCTCGCCCGCGGTCGCGTGGCGGATGTGGGCGAGGAAGGTTCGCGAGCTGACCTCGTGCGCGTCGGCGATGAACGTCTGGCTGCGGTTCGCGGCCACGGGTTTGCGATAGACCCACGGCGTGCCGTCACGGTTGAACGTCCCGAGCCCGACGCCGTCGGGCTGGGTCTCGCTCAGCGCCATGAGGCTCGTCGGCGCGTTCAGCAGCCAGAAGGTCGCCTGCACCTCGTTTGAACCACCGCTCATCCCGAACAGCCGACACACGGCGCGCGATTCTATGCCGTGCGCCGGTTGTGCGTTAGGCGTCTCCTAGACTGGGCGGCCCGTGGAAACTGCGTCTGAACACGCGGAGCCGCTGGTCCATGCCCCGACGGCGCCGCCGCTCGATGCGCCGAGGACGTTCGCCCGAAGAGCTCGCGATCGTGCCGGCGCGGCGGTCTACAGCGCGCGTTTCGCGATTGGCGTGTACCTCGCGACGCGCGTCCTGCTGCTCGTCGTAGCGCTCGTCAACGGCACGCTCCGCCACCACGCGTTCACCCACGAGCTGTCGCAATGGGACGGCCTCTGGTACCGCATGGTGGCCGACCACGGTTACCCGACGCACGTCATCCACGCGCAGAGCACGCTCGGGTTCTTCCCGGTCTACCCGCTGCTGATCTGGGCGGTGTCGCACGCGTTCGTGGTCCCGCTCGCGCACTACGAGATCCTGTCGAGCACCATCGCCGGTTTGATCGTGTCGGGCATCGGCGGCCTCGTCGCGACCGTGCTAGTGCAGCGGCTCGCCACCGGTTGGTGGGGCGAGCGGACCGGCCGGAAGGCCGTGTTGATCTTCTGCCTGTTCCCCGGGTCGGTGGTGTTCTCGATGGTCTACGCCGAGGGTGTCGTGCTCGCGCTCGCGGCCGGATGCATCCTCGCGCTCCAGCGGCGCCGGTGGCTGCTGGCCGGCGCCCTCGCCGGGATCGCCACCGCGACCGAGCCCGAGGCGATCGTTCTCGTGGTCGTGTGCGCGGTGTCGGCCGCGCTCGAGCTTCGCCGGCGGGGAGTCGCGGACCCGGTGGCGCGCCGGAGTCTGATCGCGCCGGCGCTGTCGGTCGTCGGGGTGGCCACGTTCGCGGTGTTCCTGTGGTTCTGGACCGGGTCCCCGTTCGCGAGCTTCATCGCCCAGCGCGACGGGTGGAGCGAGAAGACCGACGTGTTCGCGGTGCTGCACCTCGCGCAGACGACGGCCTCGCAGATCTCGTTCAGCCACTTCGATCACCCGACGATTGATCTCAATCTCGTCATCGGGCTGGTCGGGGCGATCGTGCTCATCGTGCTGCTCGTGCTCGTGGTCCGCAACCGGCGCGAGATGTCGGTGGAGGCGATCGTCTGGACGCTCGGGATCAGCTGGCTGGCGATGACCTCCGAGTACACGCCGCCGAATCCGCGCCTGCTGATTACCGCGTTCCCGGCCGTGATCGTGCTCGCTCGCTACGTCCACGGAAGGTGGTGGACGGCGCTGTTGTGCCTCAACGGCGCGCTGCTCGTGGGGCTGAGCGCGCTGACGTTTGTGGGGACGACGCTGCGGCCGTAGAGGGTGTGAGCCGGCTCGTTCGATCGCCGGCGATCAGCGCGAGAAGAGCTCCACCCAGATCACGCTCGCGTAGCCGAACGACCGCGTCACGTGGCGCGGGAAGCGCGTCCCGAGCTCTGCCCGCACAGACACGTAGCGGGCGTAGTGCGCGCGAGAAGCAGCCGTACCGGAAGGCAGCCCCTGATGGCTCGCGACCAGCCATACACGCGGACAACCGGCCGTAACAGTCGGCGTCACGTACTGCTCGACGTGCGGCGCCACCGGCCGACCCGCGTAGTAATCGAACGGCATCGACGCGTCGAGCGGGTAGAACGCGACGCAGTCGCCGGGCCGGGAGGCGTGGAGCAAGTAGGCGGTGGCGGCACGCCAGTTCTCGGGCGAGGTGCCGTAGCTCGGTACGAGCACCACCGCCCGGAGCGCGATCAGGACCGCGACCGCGAGCCAGGCGGCCACCGGGGAGAGGCGACTGCGAAGGAGAACCCATGCCAGCAACAGCGCCACCGCGGGCAGCGACACGAGCAGGTTCCGCGGAGTGAAGATCGGCGGCCCGATGAACGACCAGATCAACATCAGCGCGACCGGGACGACCAGCCACGACAGCGCGAGCACCGGTCCCCAGCGGGGTTCACGAACGATCCTGACGGCGGCGAGCAGCAGCAGCGCCACCGTGGCGATCGCCAGGATCGCGGCGACCGCGGTCGGGTGGAAGTTCGGCTCGAACCCGGCCGATGTGAGCGCGAGCGCGACCTGCTTCGCGGCGGTCAGGTTCGGCCGGGCGATCCAGAACAGCTGGTTCGACCCACGGCTGATCGCGAGCACCGCCAGTGGGATCCAGCACACCGCGCATGCGGCGACCGCAGTCGCAACGCGGCGCCAGGCGTGTCGGTGAAGCGCCGCCACCGCGACAAGCTGCGCCGCCACCGCGAAGATCGCGACGTAGCTCGCGTACACCGACAGCGTGGTCAGGACGACGTAGGCAATCCACGGGCCTCGCCTGCGCGGCTCGTCGAGGATCGCGGCGAAGGCCACGAACGACCCGGCCACCAGCGCCACCATCGCGGCGTACCCTCGGGCGTCCTGACCCCAGAACACGAGCGGCAGGCTGACCGCGGTCAGCAGTCCGGCGGCGAGCGCCACCCGCCGGTCGAATAGGCGCAGGCCGAGCACGCTGACCGCGCCCGCCGCGGCGCCGGAGGCGATCACCGAGGGCAGCCGGATCACGAACGCGCCGTCGCCGAACCACCCGATCAGTACGTGCAGGAGCGCGTAGTAGCCGAGCATGTTGCCGCCGTCGTGCGCGGCGGCGCTCCAAAACGCGGAGCCGTGCTGCCCCGCGATGGCGACGGTCGCGGCCTCGTCGAGCCACAGGCTGCGTGTGGTCATCTCGATCAGGCACAGGACGAGCGCGACGATCGCGGGCACGCCGATGACGGCGGCGTCGGAAAGCCGCCCTCGCGCGGCGGGCGATGCGCCCGCCTCAGGCGCCCGGACCCGCGGGACCTCGGCCTGCGTCGCCATCAGGACTCGGCGAGCGGCCGCAGTCGAGTGGTTCGGACGGCGGTACCCCGGCGCGACGCCACGACCGCCGCGGCGATTGTGGCCGCGACGTACAGAACGACGAACACGGGCGCAGTGTGGAGCGGGAACGCGACGATGCCGTCGGCCTTGACGACCAGCACACTCGCGGCGACCGCCAGCGCGAGCGCCCGTGACTGCTGGATCCCGGGACTCGCGGCCAGCAGCACGAGGCCCCACGTCAGGTACCACGGCCACGCCGCCGGACCGCAGACCGCGACCGCGATCAGCGCGACGCCCAGGTTGCGCACCATGTTCCCGCGGCGTGAGCGCCACAACAGCACCGCGCCGAACACGAGTGACGTCCCGAATGCGACGACGCCCAGTGCCGACTCGAGACCCCGCGCCCCCACCGGCACGACCTGCGCCACCGTCCAGCCGAGTGCGGTGGCCGGCGTGATCGCGAGCCGCACCTTGTCGGGCGTCGAGAACACGGTCGTCGAGATCCATCCCAGCCCGAGACCGGAGATCACGCTCACAGCGACGACCACGGCGGCCGCGACGAGCGCGCCCCGCCACCAGGTCCTCCGGTCAGAACAACCCACGAGGATGAACAGAATCGCCGCCGCGGCCGGCACCTTGATCGTCGCCGCCAGCGCACACAACGCGATACCCACAAGCAGCCTTCGCTCGATGGCGGATGTGACGCCCGCCACCACCAGACCAATCATCAAAAGATCGTTGTGCGCCGCCGCCACCAACTCGAACAGGATGAGCGGGCTGAGCAGCACCCACCAGGTCGCGCGCGCCGGATCGGCGCCGAGGGCTTTGGCGAGTCGCGGCGTGAACACCGCGAGCAGCACGAGCCCGGCCACGTCGACCACGCGGAGCAACAGCACGCCCGCGATCAGGTGCGAACCGGTGAGCGCCACGATCCCGCTCACGATCCACAGGAACAGCGGGCCGTACGGCGCGGTCGTGTGTCGCCAGAACGGATCGACCGCGCCCAGCACGTGCGCCTGGCCGGCGTGAGCGAGCGCCTCGGGCACGTGCCGGTACGGATCGATCCCGAGGTGCACGAGCGTCCCCTGGGCGAGGTAGCTGTACGCGTCCTGGCTGAACAGCGGCGCGGTGACGAGCAGCGGCAGGCACCACGCCACTCCGACGATCCGCAGCTCCCTCGTGGTGAGCGCGAGGCGACCCAGTGCGAGCCACGCGGTGCACAACGCCACGATCCCGGCGTAGAACAGGACGGCGCCGAGCGATGGGTCGAACCACCACCGGACCCGGCCGCCGGCCAGGTGCGGTCCGGCCAGCGCGACGCCGAGCGAGCCCGCCAGTCCGAGGACGGCCCACGGCCAGGCGGAACGCTCGGCTCGGACGGCAATCGGCGGCATCCCGGACATTGTGGCCCGGGAGCCGCCGATTCAGGTCATGTCCCTACCAGGGGAACGGGTAGGAGCCGCCGGTGAATGGGTCAAACGGCCCGTTGTTCCCGGACAGCGGCGGCGGGAAGAACGGGATGATCGCCGGCGTGCCCAGGCTCGGGTCAGCGTTGGCGAGGCTCGTAGCGCTCGCCTCGAGCGCCTGCGGGGTTGCGACGTCGTCCCAGCGCCCGGTATCGACCCGGTGCTGGATCGCATGGACGCCGGCGACCAGCTCAGACGGCTCGAAGTTGCAGTGGAGCTGCCGCTGGACGAACGCCTGGCGGAGCAGGCCACCGGCTCCCGCGCGGTCGACGGTTTGCCGGTAGTAGTTCTCCTGCTGCACTGGCACGAGCTGGTCGGAGATCGTCTTCAGATCGAGCTCGGGGACCTTGAGGCGGCCGGTCGGCACCGACGTGTGCTCGAGTGAGTACACCGCGCTCGGTGTCGCCGTGGTGTCCGCGTTCCGGGTCAGGTTCTCCAGGTCGCTCCACAGGTTGAGCCCCGCCTCGCGGTAGAGAGTGATGATCTCGGGTGCATACGACGACTCAAACACCAGCCGGGCGAAGTTGACGTCCTTGTCCCACGAGGCGTTGCCGCCGTCGGCTTGCTCGATGTACGGCCGTCCGAACTCGACGAAGTCCATCGTCGTCTGGATCGGCGACGGCCCGCCGGCCGGCTGGAACTCGATGTCGTACTGCCCCTGTTCCTGGGCGGCGAAGTTGAACGGAGACGGCATCGCCTGCCCGGGAGGCCAATCGGCGACGTTCATCAAGGACATGGCCAGCGCCAGGCGAGCGACGCCCGGCGAGATCGTGTGGCCTGGGAGGGGGGCGCTGTCTTGTGCCGTCTTGGCGAGGGCGTCGAATGCGTAACCGGTCTCCAGCCCCGCAATCGGGTTGTCGCCGAAGTTGACCAGCTCGACGCTCCCGGGCGTGGGGTTCAACAGCTGGTCGATCGCGTACTCGCCGTCCAGTTGGTAGTTGTTGAGCTGAACCCCGCCCGCGACGATCCCGCAGGTCGTCAGCGACCCGTCGATCGGCGTCCTGGGCTGCTCGGCCTCGAGCGCGCTGATCAGCCCGCCCATCGATGTGCCGAACGCGATCACGTGCCGCGGCGCAGCCGGGAGTTGCGTCTCGAGCGCCGATAACGCCGCGAACTGGTCTCCCACGGCGGTGTCCAGGGCCCACCACGAGCCGCTCGGGTCATACGAGGACCCGACAAGCGCGTAGCCCTCATTGAGGAGATACTGCTGCGTGATCGGGTCGGGTGCGTCGGCGGCCACCAGAGGCCCGAAACCGTGGCTGTACAGCAGCACCGTCCCGTTCCACGGCGACGGGACGTCGGCGATCCACTGACTGCCGTCCGACGTCGTCCCCGTGAGGTGCTGTGACGTCGTGGTCTGCGCTCCCGACGATGCCGGGGTCAAGGCCAGTGCGGCCACCAGCGCCGCCGCGGTGAGCGCAGCGAGTGGCCTTCGTCCGATCACGAGCCCTCCCTCGATAGCCGGCGTTGTTAATCGTCAAACATATTCGTGTCGCAAGCTGCTTGTCAATACTTTGGTGGTGCAAATGCACGACCCGCCGAAGGTAGCCACTAATGTTGCGCCGGTGCCTGGTGCGGCGATGCCAAAGCTCGGCTCCTCGGAGAAACCCACGGTTCCCCGGGTCGGCTACCTGGTGTACCGCGTGGAGCGCCGACTGCGCGCGCGCCTGGACGACGAGTTGCGGCTGCACGGCGTCTCCACCCCCGAGTACGTGACACTGAGTCTGCTGCGTGAGCGCGACGGCCTGTCATGTGCCCAACTCGCTCGCTGGGCGCTGGTGACACCGCAGGCGATGAACCTCGTGATCTCCGGACTCGAACGGCGGCGGCTCGTGCGCCGGCGCCCCGATCCCAAGCACCGTCGGGTGCTGCGAGCTTCGGTCACGCCCAAGGGCCTCGAGGTCCTTGCCGCCTGCGACCGCTCGGTCGACCGGATCGAGGCGGACATGCTCGGTGACCTCCCGTCAGAGACGGTCGAGGTGGTGCGGACCGCGATGGCCTCGTGCGCGCATTCGCTCGAGGCGAGCATCCCGGCGCCGCGCCCGCGCCCGATCACTCCTCGCGGCGGGACGCGCTGAGCAACGCGAGCCTTTTCTCCGGACTGTTCGCGCACGGAGACGCCGCTGCGGCGGTGAGCGATCGCGCGCTCGTCGACGCGATGGTCGAGTTCGAGGTGGCGCTGCTGCGAGCGCTGGCGACGCTGGGGCTGGCTCCCGCTGAGGCCGCCGACGAGCTGGCCGCCGTGGTCGAGCAGGGTGCTGTGGAGTTCGACCTGGCCGAGCTCGGATGGGGTACCGGTCAGCAGGGGACGCCGGTGCCGGCGCTGCTCCGCGCGCTGCGCCGGCAGCTTTCGGATGCCGCATCAGCGCACCTGCACAAGGGCGCGACCAGCCAGGACGTTGTCGACACGGCCATGATGCTCGTCTCGCAGCGGGCGCTCGATCTCATGCTCGTTGACCTGTCGGCCGCCGCCGACGCGTGCGCGGAGCTCGTCGCGCGCTACCGCGATGCGATCGAGCCGGGACGGACGTTGCTCCAGCAGGCGCTGCCGCTCACGTTCGGGCTGAAGGCCGCGGTCTGGCTCGACGGCATCGACGGCGTCGTCGCCGAGCTGACCTCGGTTCGGGACCGCGAGCTCGCGATCCAGTTCGGGGGCGCCGTGGGGACCTTGGCGAGCCTCGGCGATCGCGGGTTGGACGTCACGGGTGAGCTGGCTGGCCAGCTGGGGTTGCTGGCGCCGGCGGTTCCGTGGCACACGATCCGGCTGCGGCCGGTACGCATCGCTTGCGCGTTGGGCGCTTCGCTCGGAGTCATGGGCAAGATCGGGCGCGACGTCGTCCTGCTCGCCCAAACCGAGGTGACGGAGGTTGCCGAAGGCGGTGGCGAGGGCCGCGGCGGGTCCTCGACGCTGCCGCACAAGCGCAATCCGGTCGGAGCGATCGGCCTGGTCGCGTGCGCGCAGCGCGGCCCGGGGCTGGTGGCGACGATGCTCGGGGCGATGATGCAGGAGCACGAGCGCGGGGCTGGGACGTGGCAGGCCGAATGGGAGACGCTACCGGCCCTGCTCCGCCTGACCGGCTCGTCCGCCGCGATCCTCAAGGAGCTGCTCGCCGGGCTCGAGGTCGACCCTGAGAAGATGCGCTCCGATATGGGTGTGACGGGTGGACTGGTGATGAGCGAGAGCGTGGCGGCGGCACTCGCGCCGGCACTCGGGCGTGCCGATGCGCAGGATCTCGTCGAGAAGGCAGCGCGCCGCTCGGTCGGCTCCGGGCGGCCGCTCCGCGATGTGCTGCTCGAGGTGCCGGCCGTGGCGGATTCGCTGGGGGTCGAGGGGCTCGACGCGGCGCTCGACCCGGGGGCGTATCTCGGGGTCACGGCCGAGCTGATCGATCGAGCGCTGGCGGCGCACCGTGCCGATTGAGGTGCGCCACGAGTTCCGCGGCAAGCGTGGCTCGCCGGCGCTCGTGTTCACCGGGTCGCTCGGGACCGATCTCACGATGTGGGAGCCACAGGCGGAACGGCTGAAGCCGCGCTTCTGCACGCTTCGCTACGACATCCGGGGCCACGGGTCCTCGCCGGTGCCGCCGGGGCCGTACTCGATCGCCGATCTAGGCGGCGATTTGCTCGCGCTCCTCGACCGGCTGGGGATCGAGCGCGCGTCGCTGTGCGGGCTGTCGATCGGGGGGATGATCAGCATGTGGGTCGCCGCGCACGCGCCGGAGCGCGTCGAGCGGCTCGTACTGTGCTGCACCTCGGCGCAGCTCGGTCCGCGAGAAGGCTGGATCGGCCGGGCCGCGACCGTCCGCGCGGACGGGGTTGGCGCGATCGCGGACGCGGTGCTCGGCCGCTGGTTCACGCCGGCCTTCACCGCGGCCCGCCCGGAGGTGATCGAGCGCATGCGGGGAATCCTGAGCTCGACCGATCGCGAGGGATACGCAGGCTGCTGCGAGGCGATCGCGGACATGGATCTGCGCGATGCGATCACGTCGATCACGGCGCCGACGCTCGTGATCGCCGGCGCGGACGATCCGGCTACCCCCCCGGAGCACGGCCGGCTGATCGCCGACCTGATCCCGGGTGCCCGGTTCGAGGTGATCTCGCCCGCCGCGCATCTGGCGACGATCGAGCGGCCCGATCTGACCACCGCGATGATCCTGAGGTTCCTGGCGCCCGACGATGAGGAGGCTTGATCGGTGAGCGACTACGAGGTCGGGATGAAGACACGCCGCGAGGTGCTGGGGGACGCGCACGTCGATCGTGCCGCCGCCAGCGCGGGCAGCTTCGGCGCTCCGTGGCAGGAGTTCATAACCCGCTACGCCTGGGGCGGGGTCTGGTCACGCCCCGGACTGGACCGCCGCACGCGGAGCGCGATCACGCTCGCGGCCCTGATCTCGATGCGCGCCGAGAACGAGATCGGCATGCACGTGCGCGCGGCCCTGCGCAACGGGTTGACCGTCGAGGAGATCAACGAGGTGTTCATCCACACCGCCGTGTACGCGGGCGTGCCGGCCTCGAACTCGGCCCTGGCGGTGGCCCGTCGCGTCCTCGAAGAAGAGGGTGTCCTCCCGCCCGCGATCGACTAAGGGTCCGCCGTCAATTACGAAGTCGCCGGCCCTAAATCAGGCGTCCGGGCGGCGTTCTGGGCAACCCCGGACAGCGGCCTATACTTGCCACACCCCAGCGATCTAGGAGCTGTACGTGCAGGAGATGGTCATCTACGGCGTTAGCTTCGACATGGTTGGCAAGCAGCCGATCGTGCTGTTGAAGACCGTCGAGAACAACAAGTTCCTGCCGATCTGGATCGGCCACCCCGAGGCAGCCGCGATCCTGATGAAGCTCCAGGGAGCGTCGACGCCGCGGCCGATGACCCACGACCTGCTGTCGGACGTCCTCGGGGAGCTCGACGTCGAGTGCACCCGGGTGGCGGTCACCGAGCTGCGGGAGAACACCTTCTACGCGTCGATCAGCCTGCGCGTCAACGGCCGCGAGCTCGAGATCGACTCGCGTCCTTCAGATGCCCTGGCGCTGGCCGTCCGCGCCGGCGCCCCGATCTACGCCGCCGACGAGGTCATCGCCGAGTCGGCGATCGAGTTCGAGCACGAGGTCGAGGACACCGAAGAGGTCGTCGAGAAGTTCAAGGACTTTCTCGACCACGTGACGCCGGAGGATTTCGCGGGCGAATAAAAAAGGGCCTGGCCGGATGCCAGGCCGTGGACTGAGCCGAGCGCGCGCGGCGGTCTCCCGGAAGCTCAGAAGCGGCGCGCGCGAGGGCCTCCGGACGACCTCGCGCGCCGCGCATGAGGCGAGGCTGGATGCCGAGCGCGCGGCATGCGCGAGCGGATGCGGTTACCCCCTCACCCGCACAGCGGGCGTCTGCGCGGCCTCGACGATCCGCCCGATCAGCTCGTCGAACCCGATCCCGGCCGCGTCGGCCGCCTGCGGCAAGAGGCTAGTCTCGGTCAGCCCGGGAATCGAGTCGGCCTCGAGCACGTACAGCTCGTCGCTACCTGACTCCAGCATCAGGTCGACCCGCGCGAACCCCGACAGGCCGAGCAGCGCGTACACCTCAAGGGCGATCGCGCTCGCCCGCTCCTGCACGGCATCGTCCAGCGCCGCCGGGCACACGAACCGCGTCCGACCGATCTCGTAGCGGGACTCGAAGTCGTAGAAGTCCTCATGCTGCGGCACCGCCTCGACGATCGGCATGGCCCGCGGGCCGCCGGGCTCGTCGATGATCGACACGGCCAGGTCGCGTCCGGCGACGTACCGCTCGAGCAGCACCTTGCGGTCATACGAGAACGCCGCGATCAGCGCCCCCGGCACGTCCGACGGGGTCCGGGCGAACTTGATCCCGAGCGCCGACCCCTGCCCCGCCGGCTTGACCACGATCGGGAACTGCAGTCGCTGCTCGATCGCCGGCAGCGCCTGCGCGGCCCCGAGCTCCCGAAACGCGGTCTCGCTGAACGCGTAGAAGTCGGGGGTCGGAATCGCGGCGTCGCGCATCGCGTGCTTTGCGAGCACCTTGTCGGCGGCGCGGATGCAGGCCGACACGCCCGAGCCCGTGTGCGGGATCCCCATCACCTCGAGCAGTTCCTGAACGGTCCCGTCCTCGCCGTCGCGGCCGTGGAGCGCGACGAACGCCAGATCGGGTCGATTGGCGGTCAGTCGCTCGACGAGGTCCGCGCCGACGTCGATCGGGACCACCTCGTGGCCGAGGTGCTCGAGCGCGTCCTCCACTCTCGCCCCGGACTTCAGCGATACCTGGCGCTCGAGCGAGCGGCCGCCCTTGAGCACCGCGATGCGGCTCATGTCAGGCCCGTTTGCGCCGCAGTTGCAGCACGGTGGCCGGCTCGGCGGGGGGAGCGGGCGCCGGGTCACGGCGCGACGAGGGCCTCGCGGACGCGGTGCCGGTGAGCGTTCCGTACAGCTCGACCTGCTCACGCACGATCTCGCCGAGCCGCTTCAGCCCCTCGCGGATGTCGTCGACCCCGACGCCCGAGAAATTCAGCCGCATCGACGAGCCGCCGCGGCCGTCGACGTACGCGGCCCGACCGGGGACGAACGCGACGTGCTCCTCGAGCCCGCGCGCCAGCAGGTCGGTGGTGTCGATGTAGTCGGGCAGGGTCGCCCAGACGAACAGCCCCCCTTGCGGGTGGGTCCACTCGGCCTCCCGCGGGAAGTGCTCGGCGAGCGCATCAAGCATCACGTCGCGCCGGCGCCGATAGATGTCGATCAGCGAGCGGACGTAGTCCTCCCACGGCCCGGAATCGAAATATGCCGAGACGAAGTACTGGGAGATCGACGACGAGCACAGGTCGGACGCCTGCTTGCCGAGCGTCATCTTCGCCAGCACGGGCGCCGGCGCCGCGGTCCAGCCGAGCCGGACGCCGGGCGAGAGGATCTTCGAGAACGTGCTCGCGTAGATGATGAATTCCTCGTCGAGCGAGCGGAGCGTCGGCAGCGGCACCCCCTCGTAGCGGAGCAGGCCGTAGGGGTTGTCCTCGAGCACGAGCAGCTCGCGCTCGGACGCGATCCGGACGAGCTCGTGGCGGCGCTCGAGCGACAGCGTCACGCCGGCCGGGTTGTGGAAGTTCGGGACGGTGTAGATGAACTTCGGGCGCTGGCCCGAGCGCTCGAGCTGGTCGAGGGTCGCCTCGAGCTCGTCGGTCCGCATCCCGTCGCGATCCATCGTGACCTGGACGACGCTGGCCTGGTACGCGCAGAACGTCGGCACCGCGCCCGGGTACGTGGGTGCCTCGCACACGACGACGTCGCCGGGGTCGAGCAGCGTCTTGCACACGAGGTCGATCACCTGCTGGCCCCCGGTGGTCACGAGCAACTCGTCCTCGTCGACCTCCATAGCCTCGGCGCGCATCACCTCGACGATGCAGCGCTTGACCACCGCGAGGCCTTCGGTCGGTCCGTACTGGAGCGCCCGCGCGCACGAATTCGCCGCGACCGTGCTCATCAGAGATGCGTACGAGTCGGCCGGGAACGTCGATGTGTCGGGCAAGCCGCCGGCGAGCGAGATCACGTCGTCGCGCTCGGTGAGCGCCATCAGATCGCGCATCGCCGAGGACTTCATTACCTTGGTCCGCTCCGCGAACAGGGCGCTGTAGCGCTCGATGTCCCTCGCGGTTGATCGCGGGCGGCGAGATTGGGGCCCGCCCGCCCCGCTCATACTGCCCTGTCCTCTATCGTCACGGTCGGTCACGGTACACCACGGTGCATCTCTTCTTTGACATCTGCACGGGCATGGGTGTCGCCAGCGCGGTCGGCGTCCGTCCTTTCCTTCCCGCGCTCGTCGCGGGCGGGCTTGCCGCGGGCGACGTCGAGATCCACTTCAACGGCACTGACTTCTTTTTCCTGCAGAGCGCGTTGTTCCTGCTTGGCATGGCCGTCGGCGCGATCGTGCTCGCGCTGCTCGAGCGCCGGCGGATCGAGTCCGAGTCGCTCACGGTCGTGCTTGGGGCGATCAGCGCCGCGATCGGCGCGTTGTGGTTCGCGGGCGCGCTCGACCACAACCACTACACCGACTGGCCCGGGTTGGTCGCAGGCGTCGTGTGCGCGGTCGTCGGGATCCTTGCCACCCGCCCGCTACTGCTCAGGGTTCGGGCCCGGCTCGATCCGGAAGCCTCGGCCGCGGTGCCCCTATATGCGGAGGGCTTCGGAGTCCTGCTCGCGGCGCTGTCGGTCGTCGCGCCTCCGGTGGGGCTCGTCGGGTTCGTGTTCCTGCTTTGGCTGCTGATCGCCGGCCGCCGGCGCTCGGAACAGAAGTACGCGGGACTGCGAATTCTGCGTTGAGGAGCCCCTTGCCGGGGACGATTGTCACGTGACTCAGGCTAAGAAGCTCGTGCTGGTCGTGATCGACGCGCTCAAGCCGTCGATGCTCGACCGGGCGCTTGCCAACGGCCGGGCGCCGGCACTGGCCCGGATCCGGCGCGACGGCTGCTATGTCGACGACTGCGTGGCGGCATTCCCCTCTGTGACGCCCGTGTGCGCGGCGACGATCACGACCGGCGTCGGCCCCGACGGCCACTGGATCCCGAGCATGAACTGGTACCACAGGGAGGAGGGGCGCTACGTCGAATACGGGTCGAGCTTCAGCGCCTCGCGCCAGTTCGGGGTCCTGCGCTCGTTGACCGACACCGTGTACCGGATGAACGCCGAGCACCTCTCGCCCGAGGTCGAGACCGTGTACGAGTCGCTGGACGATGTCGACGTTCGCACGGCGGGCACGACCTACCTGATCTACCGCGGCCGGTACGAGCACGAGGTGTCGAACGAGACGGCGCTCGCGCGGATCGTCACCTCGACCCTGTTCCGGAGGACGATCCTCGGGCCGCGCGAGCTGTTCTACGCCGACCTGTACGCGAGCCGGAAGACCGGATGCCGGGGCCAGCTGGGGATGCCGGGCATCCGCGACCAGCACACGGGTTGCGTCGGGGCGTACCTGGTCGAGAACGATCTGTTCGACTTCATGTTGTTCTCGCTCCCCGACAACGACGCCTGGTCGCACAAGAACGGGCCGCACGCCCAGGTGACCTCGATCGCCGCGGCCGACCGGCAGCTCGAGCGCCTGATGCACGCCGCCGGCGGCCCCGATGCGTTCCTCGACGAGCACGCGGTGATCGTCACCTCCGACCATTCCCAGGCGGCGGTCGAGGAGCGGATCCGGCTGGACCGCGCGTTTGAGGAGTTCGACGTGGCGACGCGCAGCGCCGCGCGGTCGGCGGGCGCGGAGGTGGCCTTGAGTCCTGCCCAGCGCGCCGCGATGGTCTACGCGCTCGATCTCGACCGGCGTGACGAGCTGGTGGCGCGGTCGGTCGAGGCCGTCAAGGACGTCGAGGGCGTGGACCTGATTTTGTGGTTGGCGGGTCCGGATCGCGCGGAGGCCGTTGTGCGCAGCCGCCGGGGCGAGCTCCGCTTTGCCCCGGGAGATCAGGTTTTTGATGACCGTGGCGGCGGCTGGAACGTCGAGGGCGACCTGTCCGCACTGCTCGGCGAGGTCCAGGACGGGCGCTTCCTGTGCAGCGAATATCCGGACGCGCTGGCCCGCATCTGGTCGGCGCTCCAGTGCCCAACCGCCGGCGACGTGCTGCTGTCGGCCTCGCCCGCATACGAGTTCGTCGACTGGGGCGGAGCCGACCACGTCGGCGGCGGCAGCCACGGGTCGCTGCACCGGTCCGATTCGCTCGGCGCGCTCCTCTGGTGCGGCACCGGACCGGCCTCGGCGTCGGCCCGAGAACGGTGGTCGCTGCGCGACGTCGCGCCCATGGTTCGCGAGCATTTTGGGATTAGCGACGGTGCCTCGCGGCTAGGAGAAGGCCGCGGGCGCGGGACAAGTCCGGGTTAGGAGCCGATTAGTGCTAGGCAATCTCTTACGCTCCATCGACAAGACGCCGATACATTTCCGCGAATGCCTGACGAGCTGAGCACCACCGTCGAGCTGCCCCCGCGCGCCCGCGCCCGCCAGGGCGTGAGCCAACCGCTGCTGCGGGTCCGCGCCGGGATCCGCCATCCCCACAATTGGCTGCAGCTTGGCCGTTTCGGCGCCGTGGGAGTGAGCGGGTATGTCGTTAACCTGGCGGTATTCGCCGCGTGCGTCCATCTTCTCGGCATCGACTACCACCTCTCAGCGGTGATCTCCTGGGCCGTGTCGGTGCTCAACAACTTCTGGCTGAACCGGCACTGGACGTTCTCCGCCAAGCAGGACCATCCGGTCAGGCAGGCGGTCCGCTTCTTCGCCGTGTCGCTGGTGGCGTTCGGCTTCACGTACGTCGTGCTGGTCCTGTTGGTGGACGCCGGCATGATGAAGGTGGCTGCCCAGGCGATCGCGATCGCCGCGGGCACGCCGCTTTCGTTCATCGGGCAGAAGCTTTGGAGCTTCAAGGCCTAGATGCGCTGCGCCCGAAGCTCGCGGCGCTCTTTCTGGCTTTTCTGATCGCGACGCTTCTCGCCGTGTTCGCGGCGCCCCCGGCCGCGTCGGCCGCAGCCGGCTCCGCCGTCACCGTCACGAAGACCGTGACCACGACGGCGACAGATCCGAACACGCCGGTGCTCGTAAGCGACCAGAACGTGCCGCCCAAGGGGTACCGACTGACCGCTGCCGAGGTCGAGCGGATCGCCGCGGCGACGCTGACGATCAAGGCCGAGCTGCGCCGACATCCCGACGCCGTGCCGTACGAATACACCAAGGGGCCGGGCCAGTGGCAGGTCAGCTGGTTCTCGTCGGGGCCAAAGCAAGTCGAACTGGCGCAGGTCTATATCGACGACGCCACCGCGAGCGTCACCCAGGTGTGGACCGGCTTCCAGGTCGCCTGGACGATGGCGCGTGGCTACGCCGGGGCGTTCGGGCGACGGGTCAACGCCTGGTACGTGTGGGTCCCGCTCTGCTTCCTGTTCATCGCGCCGTTCCTCCCGTGGCGGCGGAGGCGCCTCGATGACGGCCGGCGCGAGCGTCGCGCCTGGTCGCTGCTGCACGTCGACCTGCTGGCGCTGCTGGGGCTGTCGATTTCGCTCGCGCTGTTCAACAACGCGAAGATCGGGCTGTCGACGCCGGCGATCTACCCGTTCATGCTGTACCTGCTCGTGCGCATGGTGCTGCTCGGGTTCGGCCGTGGCCGGCCGCGGCGGCCGCTGCGCGTGTTCGTGCCGATGTCGTGGCTAGCGGTCGGCGTGATCTTCCTGGTCGGCTTCCGGGTCGGCCTGAACGTCGTGAACTCGAACGTGATCGACGTCGGCTACGCCGGCGTGATCGGCGCCGACAAGCTGATCCACGACCAGCCGTTGTACGGCAACTGGCCGAAGGACAACGCCAGCGGTGACACCTACGGGACGGTCGCCTACTACGCGTACGTGCCCTTCCGGCTGATCTTCGGGTGGAGCGGCACGTGGGACGACCTGCCGGCGGCGCACGCGGCGGCGATCGTGTTCGACCTGCTGACGCTGCTCGGGCTGTATTGGCTGGGTCGCCGGGTTAGGGGCCCGACGCTGGGGGTGTTGCTTGCGTACGCGTGGGCGGCGTACCCGTTCACGCTGTGGACGCTGTCGTCGAATACGAACGATGCGCTGGTGTCGCTGCTGCTCGTGGTGGCGTTGCTGGTGGTTACGTCCGCGCCGGCTCGCGGGGTGGTGGGTGCGCTCGCCGGCCTGACCAAGTTCGCGCCGTTCGCCCTCGCGCCGCTGCTGCTGCGGGGTGTGGATCCGCCGCCTAGCCGCCGGCAGATCGTGTGGTTCGTGTTGGCGTTTGGGCTCACGGCCGTGATCGCGATGCTGCCGGTGATACTCGACAACAACTGGCACGCGTTCTGGCACGACACGATCGCCTACCAGGCCGGCCGAACGTCCCCGTTCTCGATCTGGGGCCTGTGGGGCGGCCTCGGTTTCGAGCAGCATCTGGTCCAGGGCGCCACCGTGGCGTTCGCGCTCTCGGTGATGTTCGTGCCCCGCCGGCGCGGCGTGGTCGAGGTGGCCGCGCTGGGGGCGGCGATCCTGATCGCGCTCCAGCTCGGCGCCGGCTACTGGCTGTACTCCTACATCGTGTGGTTCTTCCCGTTCCTCATCGTGGCGCTGTTCGGCAGCTTCCCGACGGAACTCGAGCACGCGGTGGCGGCGTCGGCGCTCGCTCGCGGGGCCGACGCGCCGGCGCCCCTGGCGGTTGCCGGCGCGTGAACGGCCTGGCGGGCGCCGGCGCCTGAACGGCCAGGCGGTACGCTGGCATCCCGTTGCAGTCACCCCGCGGAACCGTCATCGCCCGCGGGCAAGGGCCCTCCGCACGACCCAGCCGCCCAGCCGCCTCCTACACAACCCCCGGCGCTGGCAACAACACCTGCTCGATCGACTCGGCCCGTCGGGGCTCGGCCGCGGTTCGAATCACGACCCCGTTCAACCACGGATCGTCGGACGAGGTCTCGAACCGGGTCGGCATCTGCGTGACCATCGACGTCAACGCCTGGTCGCGCTTGACCCCGATCACGCCACCGCGCGGCCCGGTCATGCCGACGTCGGTGATGTAGGCGGTCCCGCCGGGCAGGACGCGGGCATCGGCCGTCGGCACGTGCGTGTGGGTGCCCACCACGGCGGTGACGCGGCCGTCGAGGTGCCAGCCCATCGCCACCTTCTCGCTTGTGGCCTCGGCGTGCATGTCGACGAGTACGTGATCGACCTTTCCGGAGAGCGCGTGGAGCGCCGCGTCGACCTCTGCGAACGCCGGCCGCCCGGCCTTCATGAACAGGTTTCCGGACAGCGAGATCACGCCGAGCCGGGCGCGCTCGCCTGCGATTACGCACCACCCGTGGCCTGGCTGGCTGGCCAGGAAGTTGGCCGGCCGCAGGATCCGCTCTTCCTCGTCGAGGTACGGGTAGACCTCCCTGTGCCGGTACGTGTGGTTGCCGAGCGTGATCGCGTCGACGCCGGCGGTGAGCATCTCCCGGGCGATCTTGGGCGTGATCCCGACGCCACCGGCCACGTTCTCGCCGTTGACCACGATGAAGTCGGGCGCGTAGCGATCCCGCAGCGTCGGCAGCAGCCCCAGCAGCGTGCGCTTGCCGATGCCGCCGACCACATCGCCGACGAACAGGATGTTCACGGGTTCACTCACGTCTTGTCGGTGCTCATACTTCCAGTTGCATGAGTTGGAGGTTCCCCAGGCGACCGGGCGGCGCAACGCCCACCGCCGGCGAGGGCGGCGAGCCGACCGGCGCGGGCAGCCTGGGTGAGGCTCCGGACCGGGTCGGCGAGACCCCCGGCCGCTCGGGCGATGACCCGCACCGCGTCGGGGACGACCCGCACCGCGTCGGCGACGACCCCCACCGCGTCGAAAACACACGCGTCCCGCCGCCACCGGTCGTCGTCCCGCGTTGGGTTCAGCTGGTCGTGCTCCCGCTGGCCGTCCTTGGGCTGTGGGCGCTCGCGCGAGCGACCGGCACCGTCCTGCTGATCCTGCTCGGGGCCAGCATCGTCGCCCTGATCCTGAACCCGGTGGTCAGGCTGCTGGTACGGCATCGCGTGCCACGCGGGCTCGCGATCCTGTTCGTGTACGTGGGCGGGATCGCGCTACTCGCCGGGATCGGCGTGGCGCTGTCCAACCCGGTCACCACGCAGGTGAGCCATCTCGCGGACGACGTCCCGCAATTCATCCATCAGGCCAACCGCGACCTGGCGAGCCTCCAGCGATGGCTGAACAGCCACGGGGTCAAGGTGCAGATCCAGCGCCAAGGCCAGACCGCGCTGCAGACGCTCGAGGCCCAGATCCAGAAGCGCTCGAGCGACATCGTGTCGTTCTCCCGCGACCTGCTCACGCAGATCGTCACGACGTCGTTCGACCTCGTGCTCACGTTCGTCCTGTCGATCTACCTCCTGGTCTACGGCGATCAGATCGGCGACCTGGTCCGCAGGATCATGCCGCCCGGCGACGGCACGCCCGAGGACGACTTCCCGCTTCTGGTCCAGCGCGCGGTGTACGGCTACGTTCGCGGGCAGCTCCTGTTCAGCCTGATCATGGGCGGGAGCGCCGCGATCGCCCTGTGGATCTTCGGCGAAATCGGGATCTTTCCCGACGGCGCGCGGTACGCGGTGTTCTTCGGTGGCTTCTACGGACTGATGGAGTTCATCCCTTACGTCGGCCCGATCATCGGCCCCCTCCCGGCAATACTCGTTGCGCTGTTCGTCCACCCGATCAGCGCCGTGTGGGTGACCCTGCTGTTCGTCGCCCTGCAGCAACTCGAGGGCCATTTCGTCGCCCCTCAGGTGTTCCGGATCTCGCTGCGGATCAACCCGATCCTGATCATCCTCGGGCTGCTGATCGGCTGGACGATCTACGGCATCGCCGGCGCGCTGCTCGCACTGCCGATCGCCACCGTGCTCCGACAGACCGTCCTATACCTCCGCCGGCACCTCGTGCTCGAGCCCTGGGGCGCACTCGATACGGGCGTCATGACCACCGCCGGCCTTGAGCGATGTGCCGACTGCGGCGCGCCGGCGGGTCCGCGCGACGCGTACTGCCGCTCGTGCGGAGCGTCGCTCGAGCCGCGAGTGAAGCTGCCGGGTTAGGCCATGGTCAGGCCGCCCGCCGCCCCTCGCTAGCCTCAGCCAGGTTGTCCAGCGGTATCCAAACGGGCGAACCCACGGCCACGGTGGCGGCCCGGGGGCTGACCAAGCGCTTCGGCGCGAGGACCGCCCTGGACCGGGTCAACTTCGAGCTCTTCCCCGGCGAGGTCGTGGCGATCATCGGTCCCAATGGCGCCGGCAAGACCACTCTGCTGTCGATCCTCGCAGGCACGCTCGAGTCCTCCGAAGGCGAGGTCGCGCGCCCGGCCGGTCCGCGGTTCGGCTGGGTGCCACAGGAGCCGGCGCTCTACTCGAAGCTGTCGGTGGCCGAGAACCTGCGCCTGTTCGCGCGGCTCGAGCGGCTGGTCGACCCCGAGCAGGCGGTCTCGGTCATGCTCGCCCAGACCGGCCTCGAGGACCGCGCCGACGAGGAGGTCGGGCGACTGTCGGGCGGGAACCAGCAGCGTGTGAACATCGCGATCGGCCTGCTCTGCGAGCCGCCCGTGTTGCTCCTCGACGAGCCGTCGGCCTCGCTCGACCCGCGCCAGCGCGAGCGCCTGTGGGAGTTCATCGGCGGGCTCGCTGGGCACGGCACCACGATCGTGTTCTCGACCCACAACGTCGCCGAGGCCGAGCATTACGCCGGCAGGGTGTTGGTGCTCGGGGACGGTGAGCTGCTGTTCAGCGGCACGCCCGCCGAGCTCGAGCGCGCGGTGAACGAACCGGTTGCCGGTCCCGCGGCCGCCCGCGGCGCCGGCGCTGGGGGCGACGCCCTCGGTGGCGACTTCGAGACCGCCTTCGTTCGCTTCCTGCGCGAGCGCGGCCACTGAGCCCCGCATGCGCTGGCTGCTGATCAAGGACCTGCAGATCCTGAAGCGCTCGCCGCTGCTCGTCGCCCTGCTAGTCGTCTACCCGATCGCGATCGCGTTGATGATCGGGTTCGCGCTCTCGAGCCCCCCGGGCAAGCCCAAGGTGGCCCTGCTCGACGAGGTGCCGACGGGCCACACCCGGGTGAGCCTCGGCAACCAGCGGATCAACATCTCCAAGTACGCCAACCAGCTGTTCCAGTCGATCGACGCGATCAAGGTGAGCTCGCGCGCGGAGGCGATCGACAAGGTCCGCAGCGGTCAGGCCGCCGCGGCGCTGATCATCCCTGCCGACATCATCTCTCAGATCAACAGCCTGATCACGCAAGGGGTCGGGAACCCGACCGTCGACCTGGTCCTGAACACCAAGGATCCGCTCGAGCGTCAGTTCGCCGACCAGGCGATCAGCTCTCGGGTGGCCCAGGTCGAGCAGGCCGTCTCCAAGCAGGTGCTGGGGGTCGCGGTCAGCGACCTGCAGCAGACCCTCAACGGTGGAACGCTCACGTTCCTCGGACAGAAGGTGCCGCTGCTCGGGCTGAAGAACTCGCGCACGATTGTCCAGGGGACGATCGGGTCGCTGCCGAAGGACTCGCCGCTGATCCCGGCGCTCAGACAGGTCGTCAACTTCGCCAATCTGGCCGTCGACGGCCTCGGTTTCGCCACGCCGGTGCTCAGTTCGATCGGCAACCCGCTGACCGTGAACACGACCGAGTTGGCGGGGAAGACGACCCCCACCGACGCCTACGCCGCCGCGATCGCCGTGATCGTGTCGTTGATGTTCGTCGGGTTGCTGCTCGCGGCGGCGCTGCTCGCGCTCGAGCGATCCGAGAATGCGTACTCACGGCTGGTGCGCGGCCTGATCTCGCCGAGCGGACTGCTGTCCGAGAAGATCACCCTGGCCGGGTTCGCCGCGGCCGCGGTCACGCTTCTGATGTCGGCGTTCGTGTCGTTGTTCGTGCATCTGGATTGGAGTCGGTTCCCGCTGTGGGTGGTCACGCTCGTGCTCGGCGGTCTGGCCTTCGGAGCGCTCGGCGTCGCGATCGGCGGCGTCGCTCGCGAGGTCAGCGTCGCCTCGCTGATGGCGTTCCTGGTGTCGCTGCCGATCGCGTTCGTCGCGCTCGTCCCAGGGGATGCCGTGTCGGGCACGCTGCACTCGATCCTTGACGCCGTCGCGTTCGTGTTCCCGTTCCGGGCCGCGCTCGAGGCCGTGTCGAACGCGTTCAGCGGGACCGCGCCGGGGATCGGATGGCCGCTCGTCCACCTGGCCGTCCTGACGATCGTGTTCGGCGCGTTGGCGCGGGTGGCGATGCGCCGGTTCGCCTGAGGTCGGCGTGAGCGCGGGCCTGACGTCCGGTGAGCGCGTGGGTGCGAGTTACCGAGAGTGAGCCAGCGGAGCGCGGCTAGCGCTTGCCGACCATCGAGCGGAACATCACCGCGCAGATCACCGCGACGATGATCGAGACCACCGGCAGCGTGTAGCCGATGGCGCCGACAACTGCCAGCACCAATGAGACGACGCCGACCGCGCCGGCAATGCCGCCGGTCACGACCAGCTGGTACGCGCGCCGTTCACGGTCACGGCGCGGGGTGTAGTTGCCACGCTTCTGAATGTCGGCCACGGTGGCAGCGTAGCGCGGCGGTGCCCTAGGGTGTGTTAGCGATATGCCAGATCCTCAATACATCCTCTTTTACGACTACGTCGAAGACATCGTCGACCGGCGCGCCCCGCATCGCGAGGGACACATGAATGTGATCCGAGCCGGCAAGGACGACGGGCGGATCGTCATGGCCGGACCGCTCGGCGACCCACCGCACGGCGCCGTGATCGTGTTCAAGGACCGCGGCGCGGCCGAGGCGTTCCCGGAGTCCGACCCCTACGTCGCGAACGGTCTCGTGACGGAGTGGCGCGTCGACTCCTGGGCGGTCGTCCCGTAGGCGGCGTCCGGAGCACCACCACCAATACACCGGAATCCAGGCCGGTCAACGGCTCATTCGGCCCCTCCGTGCGATGTGAATGCGCGTTCACCCGGCTCTGGCACGGTTAGCGGCTCACTCGCGCTCCGCCGGCTGCCGAGTGGGCAGTTAGCCGGATTCGTTGCGCGAATCCCGCGGTCTCGCCGGCCGTCCAAAGGCCAGAGGTATCCTCACCCGTAATGCCGTTCCCGCAGACCCGCCTTCGCCGCCTGCGTGCCACCGGCGCGCTGCGCGGCTTGGTTCGCGAGACGAACCTGACCGCGTCCGACTTCGTCTACCCGATGTTCGTCGCCCACGGAATCGACCGGCGTGAGCCAATCGAGGCGATGCCGGGGATCGACCGGCTGTCGATCGCCCACGCCGTCGACGAGGCCGCGGAGGCGGCGAGCCTCGGGATCCCCGCCGTCCTCCTCTTCGGGCTGCCGGCGGCCAAGGACGAGGAGGGCTCGGGCGCGTGGGACGACGAGGGGATCGTGCAACTCGCGACGCGCGCCATCAAGGAAGCGCACCCAGACGTCATCGTCATAACCGACCTGTGTATGTGCGAGTACACGAGCCACGGCCATTGCGGCGTCCTCAAGACCGACGGTGCGGTCGATAACGATGCGACG
The DNA here is from genome assembly GCA_963701945.1 of uncultured Solirubrobacterales bacterium. GTDB lineage: Bacteria > Actinomycetota > Thermoleophilia > Solirubrobacterales > Solirubrobacteraceae > Palsa-465. The sequence continues at coordinate 73,156 of CAVPBV010000018.1, forward strand.
CTCGAGCTGCTCGCCCGGACGGCCACATCCCAGGCGAGAGCCGGCGCCGACATCGTCGCCCCCAGCGACATGATGGACGGGCGCGTCGGCACGATCCGCCAGGCTCTGGACGACGATGGCCACACCGACACGCCGATTCTCGCCTACAGCGCCAAGTTTGCCTCCGCCTTCTACGGTCCGTTTCGCGAGGCCGCCGACTCGGCGCCGGCGTTCGGCGACCGCCGGGGGTACCAGATGGACCCGGGCAACGGCGACGAGGCGGTCCGCGAGACCAAGCTCGACGTCGAGGAGGGGGCCGACATCGTGATGGTCAAGCCGGCGCTCCCGTATCTCGATCTGATCCACCGCATCAAGGCCGAAACGCAAATGCCGCTGGCCGCCTACAACGTCAGCGGCGAGTACGCGATGGTCAAGGCGGCCGCAGCCGCCGGCTACCTCGACGAGCGCGCCACCGTGCTCGAGACTCTGACCTGCATCCGTCGCGCGGGGGCCGACATCGTCATCACCTACCACGCTAAGGAGGCCGCGCGATGGCTTCAATGAGCCAGGCGGGATCCGGCTTCGGTCCCAAGCTGCGTTCCCGCAAGCACGGCGCGGCGACCCCGCTCGACGATCTCGACAAGCGCCTGCTGAACCTCATGCAGGGCAGCTTCCCGATCGCGCCACGGCCTTACCAGCACGTCGCACAACAAGCGGGCATCACAGAATCTGAGGTGATCGACCGCGTAACCCGCCTGCTCGACGAGCGCATCATCCGCCAGGTCACGCCGATCTTTGACACGCGCGCGCTCGGCTACTCGTCGATGCTCGTCGCCGCAAAGGTCGACCCCGAGAACCCGTGGCGCGCCGCCAACGTGATCAACGCGCACCCCGGGGTGTCGCATAACTACCTGCGCAACCACGAGTTCAACATCTGGTTCACGATCGCCACCGAGCCCGACTCGCCGCTCGGGCTGGACGGCACCCTCGAGGCTCTCGCGAAAGAGGCCGGCGCCGAGTCGGTACGCCAGCTCCCGACGCTCCAGCTGTTCAAGATCCGGATGGACCTCGAGATGGAGGGCGATACCGAGGCGCTGGCCAAGGCCGTCGAGGTCGCGCCCCCCGCCGAGACCGAACAACAGCCCTACGACGAGTTCGACATCGAGGTGATCCGCGCGACGCAAGGCGACATGCCGGTGATCCCCGAGCCGTACGCCCCGGCCGCGCAGCAACTCAACATCCCCCAACATCAACTTCTCGAGCACCTCATCCACATGCAGGAGCGCCGGCTGCTCCGCCGGGTCGCCGCGATCCTGTTCCACCGCCGGGCCGGGTTCAGCGCGAACGGGATGGGCGTGTGGAAGGTCCCGGACGAGCGGATCATGGAGCTCGGCCCGCGTATGGCCGCCTTCCGCGGGATCTCGCACTGCTACCAGCGCCCCACCTACGCGGACTGGCCGTACTCGATCTTCACGATGGCGCACGGTCGCTCCAAGGAAGAGTGCGACGCGATCCTCGACTCGATCGCCACCCAGACCGGAATCGACGAGCGCTCGACGCTCTACTCCTCGACCGAGTTCAAGAAGATCAGGCTGCTCTACTTCACCGACGATTACCGGGCCTGGGAACGCGAGCACGCGGGCGTGTGACCGGCGCCGAGACCGCCGCGACGATGAACACCGCGCGCTCGTCGCAACTCTACGAGCGGGCGCGCGACCTCCTCCCCGGCGGCGTGAACTCGCCTGTGCGGGCCATGCGATCGATCGGCCGTGACCCGATCTTCATCGCGTCGGGCAACGGCTCGACGGTCACCGACGTCGACGGCAACGACTACATCGACTGGGTGAGCTCCTGGGGGCCGCTGATCCTCGGCCACGCCCACCCCGACATCGTCGCGGCGGTAACCGCCGCGGCAGCGAACGGAACAACGTTCGGTGCGCCGACCGAAGCCGAGGTCGAGCTCGCACAACAGGTCGCCGACCGGATCCCGTCGGTCGAGATGATGCGGATGACCTCCTCGGGGACCGAGGCCACGATGAGCGCGATCCGGCTCGCGCGCGCGGTCACCGGTCGCGACAAGGTCCTCAAGTTCGCCGGCGCCTATCACGGCCACGTCGACGGCCTGCTCGCCGAGGCCGGGTCGGGGCTCGCGACGCAGGGCATCCCGGCGAGTCCGGGCGTCACCAAGGCGGCCGCCGCCGCGACCGTGGTCGCGCCCTGGAACGACGCTGCTACGACCTGGAACCTGACCGCCGACGACGATCTGGCGGCGATCCTGGTCGAGCCGGTCCCCGCCAACATGGGCGTCGTCCCGCCCGTCCGCGGGTTCCTCGAGCTTCTCCGCCAGGCGGCTGACGAGGGCGGCGCGCTTCTGATCTTCGACGAGGTAATCACAGGCTTCCGCGTCGCCCGCGGCGGCGCCCAGGACCGCTACCGGGTGCTTCCCGACCTGACGATCATGGGAAAGATCATGGGCGGCGGCCTGCCCGCGGCCGCCTACGGCGGACGGCGCGAGTTGATGGAGCGGATCGCGCCGGCCGGCGACGTCTACCAGGCCGGGACGCTCTCGGGCAACCCGCTCGCCACCGCGGCCGCGCTCGCGACGCTGAGCAAGCTGAACGACGCCGCCTACGCGCAGCTAGCCGCGACCACGGAAAAGCTCGCCCGCGGCCTGCGCGACGCCGCGGCCGCCGCGGACCGCGCCGTCCAGGTCCAGTGCGTCCCCGGCCTCCTGACGGTGTTCTTCCGAGACCGTCCCGTGCACAACTACGTCACTGCCGCCGCCTGCGACACCGACGCGTACGGCGCGTGGTGCCGGGGCCTGCTCGCTCGCGGCGTGTATCCGCCGCCGTCCCAGTTCGAGGCGTGGTTCCCGTCGCTCGCGCATACCGAGACCGATATCCAGCGAACTGTGGACGCCGCAGCAGAGGCGTTCGCGGAGATCGCCGGCGGATGACCGACCCCCGGCCGATGACCGACTCCAGGACCAGGACGGCCCGCGACGGCGCCCACGCGCTCCACGAGGCGCTCGCCAGGCAGGGCGGAACGATCGCCGAAGTGCTCGAGGCGCCCGCTCCCTCCGCGAGCGGCACGAGCGGCGACCGGCTTGGCCGACCAGGCCCGGCGCAGGTCGCCGCCACCGGACCGCGCGCCCAAGGAAGCGAGCGCGAGTACGAGCTGCTCCTCGACATGATCCTCGAGGGCTATCGGCTCCACTACGACGAGCCGCTGGTCGTACACACGCCGGACGCCGATCTGGCGCTCCTCCTCGGCGATCAGCTGTACGCGCTCGGACTCTCGCGCCTGGCCATGCTCGGGGACCTCGACGCCGTGGCCGAGCTCGCCGACGTGATCTCGCTGGTCGCCCTGGCGCATGCCGTGTCCGACCGCGAGCTGGCAAACGCGGTCTGGGAGGCCGGCGCCATCTCGGTCGGCTGGGGCCCGAGCGACGCCCACGTCGAGGCCAAGGCGAGTGCCCGCTTGCACGATGCCGGTGCCGCCGACGCCCTCCGCGCGGCAGCTTGTGCGGTTCGTAGCGAGCGCCCGCGCGCCAGCTTGTGAGGTTCGTATCGAGGTTGTTAGGCCGGCGCGTACCGCGCCCCTCGGTGATGACCTTTTTGCGGTCATGGCGGTACGCTGTCGGCAGCTAAATTCGCCGTAAGGATTTGCGGAGCGTCCGTGCCCGATCGACACAAGGAAAAGAAGTCGAAGTACACGCTCGACCGGAACATCCCCGGTGCATTCGAGGGTGAGACGGTCACGCGCCGGGGGATGATGAATCTGGTCGCCAACGGAGCTGGTTTCGTCGCCGCGGCCGCGTTCACGCTCCCGGCTCTCGGATTCGCGCTCGCCCCGATCTTCAAGCGTCAGGTGTGGACGTGGCAGCCGGTCGGCCCGCCCAGCGACTTCACCGAGGCCAACTACGTGACGAAGGTCATCAACATCACTCCGGGCATCGGCGAAGCCGGCAACACGATCGCCTACATCCGCAAGCGCGACCCGAGCATCGACAAGGAGCCCGAGGACCAGTACAACCACTTCATCGCCCTGTCGGACAAGTGCATGCACTTGGGCTGCCCGGTCCGCTACGTGCAGGCCGCCGAGCGGTTCATCTGCCCGTGCCACGGCGGCGTGTACGACTTCCGCGGCATGGTCGCCGGCGGTCCTCCGGTTCGGCCGCTGGACCGCTTCTACAACCGGGTGAACGAGACCACCGGCCTTGTCGAGATCGGCCCGCGGTACTCGGTCAACGACGAGCTCCAGCGGTTCTCGCCGCGCTTCCCGGGTGAGCCGATCAACGGCATCGGCCAGTTCCTATATCCGGCCCAGTTCGACACCGCCAACCCGCCGCCCCACTAGACATGCCGCGTATTCCCACGCCGCCGGTTCCGAAGGCGCTCCAGCCCAAGCCGAAGAAGCCGGCCGACTCCAACGGCGAGATCCACACCTACTCGGCGCCGATCGATGCCGGGATCTCGGTCGTCGACTGGCTGGACGAGCGGACCGCGCTGTCGCCGGGGCTCCGCTGGCTGCTGTGGCGCAAGGTTCCGCGTGGAGTCAACTGGCCGTACACGCTCGGCTCGGCGACGCTGTTCGCGTTCCTGAACCAGGCCGTCACCGGCGTGTTCCTCGCGATGTACTACCGCCCGGACGCCACCGGCGGCGCGTACGAGTCGATCCGCAACATCAACGACAACGTGTTCCTCGGCCAACTCGTGCACGGCATGCACAAGTGGGGCGCGTCGGTGATGATCATCCTGATCTTCCTGCACATGGGTCGGGTGTTCTTCTACGGCGCCTACAAATACCCGCGCGAGCTGACCTGGGTGATCGGCGTCGTGTTGGTGATCCTGACGCTGGCGATGGGCTTCACCGGCTACCTGCTGCCGTTTGACCAGCGCTCGTACTGGGCGTCGGTCGTCGGCATCAACATCAACGCCGGCGGACCGTTCATCGGACCGTTCCTGTCGAACTTCCTGCTCGGCGGCGCGGACTTCGGCGCCACCACGCTCTCGCGGTTCTACGCGATCCACATGCTGCTGATCCCGGGTGCGATGGCGGCGCTGATCGGCGCCCACCTGTACCTGGTCACCAAGCTCGGCATCTCCGCGCCTCCGTGGATCAAGGCCGATCCGCAGCACGACGGGGACCACGCACCAGATCAGGCGGCAGTGTGAGCGGCCCGGCTGACGGGACACGTGCGCGCCCGTTTCTGGCTTCACTGGGATCCCGCGCATGAATCAGGCCGAGAAGGAGACATACCTCCGCGAGTACTCGATCCTGAAGAACGAGGGCGAGCCGTTCTTCCCCTACTCGGTCTCCCACGACGCGGTGATGGCGTGCATCGTCATGGCGGTGATCATCTTCCTGGCGTTGATGTTCGGCGCCGAGCTCGGCCCCAAGGCCGACCCGACCACCACCACGTACGTCCCACGGCCCGACTGGTACTTCTTCTTCCTGTTCGAGGTCCTGCGCGTCATGCGCAACGTCCCGAAGTTCACGCCGATGGCAACGATCGGCGTGCCCACGATCTGCATGATCCTGCTGTTCCTGCTGCCGTTCTACGACCGCAGCCCGGAGCGCCGGATCGAGCGACGGCCGGTCGCGCTGGCCGCCGGGATCGCGACGATCGCGGCGATGGCCTTCTTGACCTACAGCGGAGCGAACACGGGCTCGCCGAACTCCGTCGACCTGGCGCCCCCATCCAGCCTGACGGCACAGCAAGCCGCAGTGTTCCGGGCCGGCGAGGACGTGGTCGGCGAGTCGGGGTGCCTGGCCTGCCACGTGATCGGCAACAACGGCAACAACGGCCCGGGGCCGGTGTTGACGCACATCGCCTCCACCGTTCCGGCCGCACAGATCGCGTCCACGCTGCGTAATCCGACGCCGCCGATGCCGTCGTTCAAGAACCTTCCGCCGGAGAAGTTCGACAACCTGGTCCAGTTCCTCTCGGACCTCCAGTAGCCGGCGCCATCGGGACCATGGCGAGTGCACAGTTCGCGCCGGCCGGCGCGCCCGGGGCGCTAGACGAACCGCAGGTCCGGGCCATGTTCGACCGGATCGCCGGCCTGTATGACCGGATGAACTCCGTCATGACGGCCGGCCTGCATCACGAGTGGCGCCGGCGCGCGGCCGATCTCGCGGATCTCTCGCCGGGCGACCGCGCCCTCGATGTCGCCACGGGCACGGGTGACCTGGCCCTCGAATTGGCCTCACGCGTCGCGCCGGGCGGCGAGGTCGTCGGGATGGACTTCGCCGCGAAGATGCTCGAGCTTGCCCGCGAGAAGGCGGGCGCGCTCGTCCGATTCGAGCTCGGCAATGCGCTCGCCCTCGACTACGCCGACGACGAGTTCGACGCCGCCACCGTCGGCTTCGGTGCCCGCAACTTCTCGGACCTCCAGCGCGGTCTCTCGGAGATGGCACGGGTCGTCCGGCCCGGCGGCCGGGTGGTCGTGCTCGAGATCACGACCCCGAGGCGCCCACCCCTGTCGACCTTCTTCGACCTGTGGTTCGACCACGCCATCCCGGCGATCGGCCGCGTCGTCGACTCGCAGGCCTACAGCTACCTGCCGAGCTCGGTCAAGCGCTTCCCAGGGCCCGAGGAGCTCGCCGCACGCATGTGGGACGCCGGGTTGCGCGAGATCCATTACGTGCTCACCGCGGGAGGGATCATCGCCTTACACGTGGGGACGGTCCCAACCTGATGAGCCTGGGCGCACAGGCTGTCGTCGACGCCGGGGGTCAGGAGCTCACGCGGATCATGGATCGCGTCGAGCGCCGGATGGCCGAGCTCGCGGTAGGTCATGGACCCGTGCTTGCGCGCTACGCCGGCGACACGATTTCCGCTGGCGGGAAGCGCCTGCGCCCGCTGCTCGTGTGCATTGCCGCAGGCGCGCCGCCGCCCGAGACCGACGGCCTCGTCCGCGCCGCGGTCGCGGTCGAGCTCGTCCACGGCGCGACGCTCGTTCACGACGACGTGCTCGACGGCTCAGCGCTCCGCCGCGGCCGCCCGACCGTGGTCGCCACCGGCGGACGCGGTCTGGCGATCGCCACCGGCGACCTGCTGTTCTCCCGCGCGTTCGCCGAGCTCGCCGCCGGCGGGTCCGCCGACGCGGTCAGGATCCTCACTCGCGCCAGCCGTGAGCTAGCTCTCGGCGAGCTGGCGCAGCGGGCCGACGCGTGGAGCGCCGACGTGACCGTTGACCGCTACCTGATGCGCTGCCGGCTGAAGACCGCCGTGCTGTTCCGCGCCGCGTGCGAGCTCGGGGCGCTCGAGGCCGACACCGACCCGGCGACGCTCGGCGCGTTCGGCGAGCGGATCGGGCTCGCCTTCCAGATCCTCGACGACGTCCTCGACGTGTCAGGGCCGCCCGAGCGTACCGGCAAGCCACGCGGCGCCGATCTGCTCGACGGCACCGTCACGCTGCCGCTGATCCTCGCCCGCGCCCGAGACCCCGAGCTCGCCGGGCTCGACCCGCGGACCGTCCGCACGCCCGCCGACGCCGCCGCCGCGTGCGCGCGCATCACCGCCACCGGCGCGCTGGACGATGCGCGGTCTCGCGCGCGCCAGCTTGTGAGCGAGGCTAAGGACGAGCTCCCGGTGTTGCCGGCGCGCCAGCGCGCCGCGCTCGAGCTCGTGGCCGACGTCGTCGTCGAGCGATACGCCTAGGGGCCTCGCTGCGCTCGGCGTCCTCCGGATGGAATTGCGGCAGGCCCGTTAGGCGAGGCAAGGATGCCGAGCGGGCCGTCGCCGCAATGCCGGTTCCGCGAAGGGAATTCGGCACATGCCTACATTCCGCGCACGTGCCGGGGCCGAATTCCCCGCATCCATGCCGCGCGGGCGTAGTCGCGTTCCCCCAGCCCTACCTAAGGGTCAGAAGTCTTCCGGGAGGACCTGGTCGGCGTTCAGGGCGTTGATGAACCGATCGATCTGATCGGCCATGTTCGCCTGCGTCAGCCGCTGGAGGTCACGGAGCATGTCCGCGAGGCCCTCGTCGAGCCGGTCCTCGAGCTCGCGCACCTGGTCCTGCGTGTACAGGCCCTCGGTGTACCAGTCGCAGTTCGGGCAGTTGAGCGCGAGGGTCCAGCACTCATCCGGCGCCTCGGACCAGTCGATCGGCTGGACCAGCTCCGAGGAGCAGTCGGGGCACACGTGAAGCCCGCGCGTGGGGTGGTTCTGGTCGCCCCACCGGACCACCTCGATGCTGCGCCCGCTGGGGAGCACGATGCGTCGGACTGAAGGCTGTTCTGGCTGCTGATTCATTTGGCGTCTCCGTGCCCTTAATCGGCCCGGGCGGTGGGCAACTTGAGACGCGTCTTCGGGACTGGCCGAGCGACCCGTTTTCGCGCTCGTGGGAGACCGGGTAACCTTCGAATCCCCATCCGGAGGACCACTGAATGTTCCGTAACCCCACCACCGATCTGATCGTCGTCCTAGTGATCGTCCTGCTGATCTTCGGCCCCAAGCGCCTGCCCGGCCTGGGCAAGCAGTTAGGGACCGGGCTGCGCGAGTTCAAGGAGTCGATCACGGGGGAGAACAAGGACGAGGAGCAGGTCTCGACGCCCGAGATCACGGCCGCGAGTGCCGCCCCGCCGCCGGAGGCCGCGGCCAGCGCGCCTCCCGCCGAGCGCCAGTCGGCCGAGGTCGGGCCCCAGAGCCGCTCCTAGCGGCCGCGTGTCCGGGAGGTCTCGGTCGTGGCACGGCTTCGGCCCATTGGGCATGACGACCGGCTGAGCATCGTCGACCACCTCGACGAGCTTCGCTCGCGCCTGTTCGTCTGCCTGGCGGTGCTGGCGGTCGCGTTCGGCCTTTGCTTCTGGCAGAACAACCACCTGCTGACGGTGCTGAACCGAGCGCTGCCGGACAACTCGAAGGCCGCCGTCCACAACGGGCTCTCGTCGGTGCCGTCGGAATCGGTCCAGTTCGAGCGGCTGTTCACCAAGCTGGCTGCATCGAACACCGCGCTCGCCAACGCACCGGGCGTCTCGGCCGAAGCCCGCCAGGTCTACTTGCAGACCGCCGCCGAATACCAGCAAGTCGCCAAGACCCTCCCGAAGAGTCTGTCGACCCAGGAGAAGCCGGTCACGCTCGGGGTCGGGGAGTCGTTCACGACCACGCTCGCCGTCGCCGCGTACTTTGCGCTGCTGTTCTCTTTACCGGTTCTTATCTACGAGGGCTATGCCTTTGTCATTCCTGCTTTGAGTAAAAACGAGCGTCGTGCGGCCTTTCCCGTGATGGCAGCGGCGCCGCTGCTGTTCCTCGCCGGCGTGGCGTTCACGTACATCGTCGTGCTGCCGCCCGCCGTCCACTTCCTCCAGGGCTACAACGCTGATCAGTTTCAGGTCCTCGTGCAGGCGAAGTCGTATTACTCATTCGAGATCCTCACGATGCTCGCGATCGGCGTGGCCTTTCAGCTACCGCTCGGGATGCTCGGGTTGCACCGCGTCGGCGTGATCGACGGCAAGACTCTGACCAAACACTGGCGCTACGCTACGGTCATCATCGCCGTGGTCGCCGCGGCGATGCCAGGGGCTGATCCAGTCACCACCGGGCTGGAAACGCTGCCTCTCGTCATCCTCTTCCTGGCCAGTATCGTGTTGCTCAAGATCGCCGACCGCCGCGCCGCGGCTCGCGCCGCAGCCGAGGCGAAGACCTCGTTCGGCGACGGTCTCGACCCGACCTAACCCATGCTGTTCGATCTCCGCAGCCGCGGTCGGCGCCGGACCGTCCAGGGCGTCTACCTGTTTCTTGCCATCCTGCTGGGTGGCGGCCTCGTTCTGTTCGGCGTCGGCGCCGGCAACGGTCTCGGCGGCCTGCTCAACGCGTTCGGTGGCGGCGGATCCAGCTCCGGGCAGAAGGCGGTCGTCAGCCAGGCGGAGCAGCAGGCCATCAAGCAGACGCAGCTCAACCCGGACAGTGCTGCGGCGTGGTCGAACCTGCTCCAGGCACGCTGGACCGCCGCCGGCCAGGGTGCGGACTTCAACTCCACCACCGGCCAGTTCACCGCCTCCGGCCTCAAGGAGCTCAGCCTGGCCACGCAAGATTGGCAGCGCTACCTGAGCCTCACCAAGAACCCCGATCCCAACCTCGCCGTCCTCGCCGCCCGTGCCTACGCCGGGCAGCAGAACTACGCCGGCGAGGCCAGCGCCTGGGACATCGAGACGCTCGCCGCTCCGACCGAGGTCAAGGGATTCGAATGCCTTGCGGTGTCCGCCTACGCCGCCGGCCAGACCCGCAAGGGCGACCTGGCCGAGGGCAAGGCCCTCAGCCTCGTCCCCAAAGCCCAGCAGACCCTCCTCAAGAACCAGCTCAACCAGGCCAAGACCCAGCCCACGGTCGCACAGGAATGCTGATCTCCCCGACCGGGGTGCGGCGGGTAACATCGCCGCCAAGGGCCGTTAGCTCAATTGGCAGAGCAGGGGACTCTTAATCCCAAGGTTGGAGGTTCGATTCCTCCACGGCCCACTCAAAGGCCCCGCACAGTGGGGTTTTTTCATTCTTGGGGGCACTCGCGATTCTGAGATATGTCCCCAATATGTCCCGAGATCGGCGTAGCATCTGCGCTCATGACCGGGTCGTTCAAGATGCCAACTGGCCACGTGTTCCGGGTTGAGCGGGCGCGCGGGCCGGCCTGGTACATGAAGTACCGCCTGCCCGACGGCCGCCAGGTTCAGCGCAAGCTCGGGCCGGCGTGGGCCGAGCGCGGCCGTCCGCCGGCGGGTTACTTCACCAAGCGCCTGGCGGAGGACGCGCTACGCCAGGTCCTTGACGAGGCGCGGCGGGGCACTTTGCCAGGGACGGTGCGGACCGGCGCGACGTTCGCCGACGCCGCGGCCGAGTACCTGCGCTACATCGAGCAGGACCGAGGGCGCAAGCCGTCGACGCTGCGTGGTTACCGGTCGGCGATTCAGGCGCATCTGCTGCCGGCGTTCGGTGAGCTGCCGGTCGAGGAGGTCACGACCGCCGCGATCGAGCAGTGGCTTGCCGGGTTCAGCGGGTCGGTGCGCTCGCGGAACAAGCTCCTGATCCAGCTGCACGGGATCCTCAGCCGGGCCCGCCGGGTCTACGGACTGCCGGGCAACGCGGCGGCGGAGGTCGAGAAGTTCTCGCAGCGCTCAAGTGGCGAGATCGAGGTGTTCTCACCCGAGGAGGTGTGGGCGCTTGTCCACGCCGCCGGGTCGGAGCAGGACGGGGCGGTGTTCCTGAGCGCGGCATTCACGGGGCTACGCATGGGGGAGCTGCTGGCCCTCCGGTGGCGCGACGTCGACTTCGCCAGGTCGACGATTCGAGTTCGGGCGAGCTACTACCTCGGCCAGCTGACTACCCCGAAGTCCGGGAAGGTCCGCGCCGTCCCGATGGCCCCTGACGTCGCCACTGCCCTAGCCCAGCTCGGGCAGCGGTTGGATTGGGTGGGCGAGGACGACTTGGTGTTCGTCGGCGAGGTCGGTGGCTATCTGGATGGATCAGCGCTGCGCCGGCGCTACAAGGAGGCGCTGTCTCGAGCCAGCCTGCGTCCACTCCGCTTCCACGATCTCCGCCACACGTTCGGGACGAGGATGATCGCCAAGGCGGACATCAGGCGCGTACAGGAGTGGATGGGACACGCAGACATCCAGACGACGATGCGCTACCTGCACTACGCGCCGCGGAACCAGGACGCCGAGCTGGTCGCCGAGGCGTTCCGGCTCGAGTCGCCCGCACCGCCGCCGGCCGGAGTGCCCGAATAAGCAAAGCGTCCCAAAGCGTCCTCGAGCGTCCCGAAGCGTCCCCTGAGACGCCGCGGCTGGTCGTGCCTCGTCGACCGTGTCAACGATCGTCGCAATTCCTCGTCTTCGATCGTGAGAAATCACCAGAGGGGCTTGGGGGTCGCTGGAGGTCGCCTGAGTTAAAGGGATCGAATGCTTGCGACTTCGTGTCTGGGGATCCTGGCGACCGCGATGATGAGCTGGGACGGATCCGATGGCGTGCGTGCGGTGACGAGGACGTGGCTGGCCGGTTCGCTTGGGGCGCGGACGAGGATGTCGAAGCGGTAGTCGTCGCCTTCCTGGCTGTAGCTGTGCGCCCAGAGCTCGAGCGCGGCTCCGTTGCGAAGCTCGATGCGCCACGCGGATAGTTCGCCGAGGATTTCAATGCGCGCGAGGGTAACCGAGGTGGGGACGTCGTTGGTCGTCAGGTGGACCGGTTCTTTAGATCGACGGCGACGGCTACCGCATGCGCGGCCCCCGCGCGAAGCTCGCGCAACTTCGATCCGGCCTTGGCGCGTGTCGCCGGTGCGTTCCGCGCTCGCCCGCCTGATCCCGTGCGCGGCAGGCGGGTTCAGGCAGCGGCGGACCGGTGGTGCCGGCGCCACGAGGCGCACGGGGCGGGACGCTTGGGGACGCTTTGGGGGTCAGCACCCCGGTGCGTACAGTGTGTTGCAGCCATTGGCTCAGATGTACGTCGCGTGGTCTTCAATGACGTTGGGGCGCGCCAGCGCCCCAACCTAGGCGCCGATAAGCCAAGACCGCGGGGAATCTAGCCGGGAAGTGGTGCGCGAACCGGGGGTGGCGGTAGGTTGCGCGTATGACCGAAGGTGTCCGAATCCGGGATATCGAGAACGAGAAGGCGCGTCGTCGCGCCGCGCGCCAGATGATCGGCGAGTATCACGAGGAGCAGTTGCGTCGTCTCCTCGACCACGTCCGCGATGGTTTCGCGCGGATGGACGCGGGCGAGATCGACCCGTTCGACCTGGACGAGCTGATCCATCACTACAAGCGTTCGGCGCAGAAGCTGTGGTCGTTCTGTGGTTCCGGCGGAGGCGCTTGGGAGCGCGCGGCGTTGCTGCTCGAGTGGGAGCGTGAGCAGGGCGAGCCGGAGACGGACTGGTGGGAAGTCGGTCGGCCACGCAGACGAGACGAGTGAACCCGCAAGGCTCGACCGGTCGGCGCGGCACCATCCGACCTCGTGCCGACCATCTGCCGGTTCTTCGGGATCGTGATCGCGATGTACTACGACGATCACGGCCATCCGCACTTTCACGCTCGCCACGCCGACGGGCAGGCCAAGGTCAGGATCGACCAGGTCGAGGTCCTCGACAGCAGCCTCGACGTCCGGCAGCTGCGGCTCGTGCTGGCGTGGGCGGAGCTGCATCGGGAGGAGCTGCTTGAGAACTGGCGGCGGGCGCGGCAAGGTGAGACACTGGCCGAGATCGAGCCACTTCGATGACCGGACTCACGCCTGACATCACCGCGGTCTCCGTCGTGCGTCACGGCGTACTGCGCCTCACCTTCGCTGATGGCCTCACGGGCGAGGTCGATGTCCTCGACCGGATGCGCGGGTCGGTGTTCGAGCAAGCCCTCACGCCGACTGGGTTCGCTGCGGTCACCACGGATAGCGAAAGCGGAACGGTCGTTTGGCCGGGCGGCGCTGACCTCGCGCCGGACACGCTGTATCAGCGGATCCGGACCGGGCTCTGGCCTGACGAGAGCGCCGCTGCCTGAGACGGGTCGACAGCGGAGTGGGCCTACTTACCAGATGGTGCTTCCGGTCGGGCTCGACCGTGTGCCTTCGACCGTCCGGCCGTCTTCTGCTTCCAGATTCTGATTGCAAACGGCCCGGCCGACGCCGCGTCAGCTCTCGCTGGTCGTCCCACGGGGCAGCGAGGTTAGCCGAGTCCCAGCAAGCACCCGCCGGGTCGTACTTCTGCTCCGCCGGCAAGGCGGGCGTCTCGTCACGTCGCTCGACGTCGCTGTCGAAGATCGTCCATCGGGGGATGCCGGCCGGGTTGCCGGACGGCGCCCGCTCGGCCGAGAGAGCGACAGGAGGTTGCCCCGCTCGTCGTGGAATTCGTGGTGACGGATCGTGGTCGGTCTCCTTCCACGCTCGGCGTAGTCTCAGCTTGACCGGTTCGCGGTCGCGTTCGGGAAGATGCTCTACTACGTTTCGTAGTTTGTGCTGTACGCAGCGTTGCACGGGCACGTCGTTGCCGAATACCTGACGGATCGCTTTGCGCAGCGCTTTTGAGCCGTCGATCACGAACAGCATTCCCTGCTCGACGTCGAGCCCACGGTCGACCAGATCCGCCAGCAGCGCGGAAGCGACGGCCGCGTTCTCGGTCGAACCGTCCCACACGCCGAGCGCGAGCTTCTCGCCCTCGGTCGTGATCCCAAGCGCGACGATGTTCGTACGGCCGTGCAGCTCGATCCCGTCGAGCATGATCACCGCCAGCCGCAAGTCGGCGAGCGGACGGTTCATCAGGTTCCACAACAGCTGGCGGGTGCGGTGCACGAACGTGCGCGACACGGCCGACTTCGACGTCGAGCGGGCGTCGCTCTCGACCTCGGGACCGACCGGCTCCTGCGCGCGGCGGTACCGGCGGGTGGACACGCCGGCGAGCATTCGCTCCAGCACCACCTCTTCTAGCTGGTCACGGTCGGCGAAGTGCTCGTATGTCTTGAGCGGCACCTCGGACTCGCCGTCAGCGGTCCGGGCGCGCGGCCGCCTGACCTGCACGCGCCGGCCGCCCAGCGTCACCTCCCCGTTCTCGTGGCCATGGCGGACCGCGGTGCGATCAGGGCTCCACTTCCCCTTCGGGCCGACGACCTCGTCGACCTCCGACTCCAACAGCTCACGCAGCACGCCGAGCCCCACCTCGACCGACAACGCCAACAGCCCCTCCTTCGCCGCCCCCACCAACTGCCCCAACGCCTCCTGCACCCGCTCCGGCAGCACGGCCTCATCGATGGTCGCCTCCGCGACCGGTACGGTCTGATTCACGGCGGTTCCTCCTTCGGTCTTGGCAGATCCACCCGTCACGCTCCCACCAGGAGCGGACGGGCCGGAGGGACCGCCGTCACCTCAAAGTTTCTACGCGCCCCGGGACAACCTCGAGCGACAGCCACCAGCGCTTGCTGACCGAGCCGTCGGCGGCTAGCAATGGCGATCCGCGCTGATCGCGCCAAGCACCTACAACGGCCTCCCCTGCGACTCTCTCCCCGCCCCGGCAGGGAACCGCAAACCAGCATTTTGTGCAAAGTCGCCATCGTAGAAGGTCGATTCTGTGCAGGGTCGAACACGACCGAAGTGTGTGACCGTCTGATCTACGAAGGGGGGCAGCGTGAGCTACCCGCTTGACCGCAAGCTGATTGTCGAGTTCATCGGAATGTTCATGTTCGTCTTCACGGTCGGGATGGCGACCAACAAGGCGGGCGCCGGCGCGCTCGCGCCGCTCGCGATCGGCTCGGCGCTGATGGTGATGGTCTTCGCCGGTGGCCACATCTCCGGCGGTCACTTCAACCCCGCCGTGAGCACAGCCGTGTTCCTGCGGGGAAGGATGAAGTCCAACGAGTACGGCGCCTACATGGTCACGCAGTTCATCGCGGCCGTCCTGGCTGGCCTGACCGTCCGCGTGGTCGGTGGTCATGAGCCGCACGCGAGCGTCGCCGGCGCAGGCAGGATGCTGATCGCCGAGTTCCTGTTCACGTTCGCGCTCGCATGGGTCGTGCTGAACGTCGCAACCGCGAAGGGGACCGACGGCAACTCTTTCTATGGGCTCGCGATCGGCTTCACCGTCGTGACCGGCGCGTTCGCGGTCGGCGGGATCTCGGGCGGCGCGTTCAATCCCGCGATCGCGCTAGGCGCGATGGTCACCGGTCTGTTCAAGTGGAGCAACATCTGGATCTACCTGCTCGCCGATTTCCTCGGCGGCGCCGCCGCCGCGTACACGTTCCTCCACGTCCTACCGGCGGAGAAGCTGACCGGAGACATCCAGGCCGCGAGCACCGAGTGAGTAACGCGACCCGACCTCGGCGGCGACCCGGGCACGATGGTGGGCCGGCACGCAAACAAGTGTTGATCCGGGGAGACTACCGAGCGGGTCCGTTGGTTTGACACGTTGCCTGCCGCGACCGCGGCGGGCGATGTTCGCGTTTCTGGTGCACGCAGACTAAAACGCGCCGATATCGCTTCTGCTCGCGACTGGACCGGGTATCGGTAGCTACTGGAGCGCTAGCTATTCGAGCGCTCGACGAATTCGGCTCCGAACGAGTTCGGCGACGTACAGTCCGCTCCGGCCTCGTGAGGGCAGCAGACGTCTCACTCCGATCGCGAGCGCGGGTCAGGTTGATTGTTCCGCCGGCTAGGCAGCCTGTCGAACGTGGGATCCGATCGCCGCACATGATGTGGCTATAGCTGGTCGGCTGACTGCTGGGGCGGTGTAGGCTAACCCAGTCCCGAAGCCGGGGGAGGCGGCGGTTGACGGACGGTGACCCGCGCGCGGGCGAGGTTGTTGGCGAGCGTTTGCTCTTGTGTCGCGGTGCCGGCGACGGCTGCGTTGGTGAACTCAGAACCGGCGGTCTCGATCCGCAGGCGAACCGTCACCGTGACTTTGCCGCCAGGTTGCAGCGTGCCGAGTCCGCAGGTGATCGGGAGCACTGTTCGCAGCCGCGCCTTGCAATGGCCGGCGCTTGTTTGTACAGCCACGAAGGGCGCGTGGCCGAGTGGTTGGTCGGCGAGGACGACATGCTGGGCGGGGTCGGGGCCGAGGTTCTCGACCGTGATTCGGTAAGCGACCACGTCGCCCTCGGTCACGATCGACGCTGACGCGTGTTTGGTGACAACGAGGTCACTGAGCTGGTACGCGGGCAGGCCGGGAACTAATGGGAACACCGGCGCGGGGGGAGGCTCCACCAGCGGCGGGTTGATCGGCGGGGGCGGAGGCGGCGGGGTGGCAGAGAAGGTGTCCGTGTAGACGCAGCGCAACCTGGGGTGCGCGGGCGTCAGTTTCACCTCGACCGCGCCCTGCGCAAACGGCACGAGCACGCCGGCGCAACTGACGGTCGTCAGCGTCCATCCACTGGCGGGACCGCCCGCGGGCGGCTGCTCGACGATCCAGTAGGCCCCGAGCGGCAGGTGACCGGTCGCATCCGCGACGCTATCGGGAGTCGCCCCGACGGCGACCCCGGGGACGGTGGTCGTCGCGCTCTCCCGATACTGGGCGCCGGCCCCGTGCGCGGGGAACACCAGGAACGACGCGGTACCCGTGCCACTCTCGGTGATCTTCGCCAGCGCGATCGACCCCTTCGGCACAAACGCGTTGATGAACGTGCAGGTGACCGCCCCGCCAGATGGGATGTCGACCTCGACCGGCGACGCGGTCGAGCGACTCGCGCCATCACAACGCACGCGCACCAGACGCCAGATCCCGCCCGATGAAGCCGGCGCGCTCTCGCCGATCCGGTAGCGGCCCGGCGCAAGGTTCAGCAGCGACGGCTGCGCGTCGACGGCGACGTTCGGCTCCGTCGTGGTTGCTCGTGCGAGTCGGACGCTGCCGCGGCCCGACACCGGCGTGACCGTGTAGTCGAACTGGCCCACACCGCCGGTGGTCAGCTTGCGGATCGTAAGCCCGCCCGACGGCGGTACGTATCGGTTGGTGTAGACGCACGTGACGTGCTCGCCGGCGACGAGGTGGATCGACGCCGTCGCGCCGCTGATATCGGCCGTGCTCGCCCCGGCGCCGCCGCCGGCCGCCTCCGCGCTGCAGCTCAGACCAGCCAGCTTGTAGTTGGCGACCGTGCTCTCGGTAACCGTCCAGGTCACGCCACCGGCGCGGTAGAAGTCCTCCGACCCGCCCGCCCCGAGCTGGAACCCGCTCGGGTCATACGAGATGCTCCCGTTGAACGGGAACTGGGGATTGTCGCCCGCTGGCGCGCCGGTGACCTGCTTTTGGATCGTGATCGTCCCGCTCGTGGGCGGCGGCGTGACATACAGGCCATAGCAGAACACGTGCCGAACGCCCGCCGGGAAGAAGACGTACTCGACGTTGTCGCCGTTCAGATTGTCGGTCGCGCAGCGCAGCCCACCGAACCCGTACGCCGGCCCAGGGAACTTCTGCGCCAGGTCGGGGTCCGTCGGCGTTCCACCCTGCGCCCACAGCTGGCTGGCTTGACTGGCCTGGTCGCGCTCCTGCGAGGTCAGCTCAATCGTCACCGCCCCCGCAAGCTGCTGCTTGCCCACCGGCAATGCGTTCTGATTCAGCAGCGGCGTTTGCGCCTGGGTCACGATCGGAGCGCGAGGAAACGGATTTGTGACGATCGACAGCGACCCCCACGGCCCGGTCACCGCGTGACTCTGATACCCCGTCCCCAGCGTGAACTCCCAGCCGACCAGCGGCGTACACACGTTCTGCGGCGGGATCCCCTCCGCCGTCGGATTGACCAGCTGACCGCTGTCGCCGTACTGCGTGTCAGGCCCCAGGTCCTCCAGGCTCTCGAGAATGTCGTTGCGCGCCTTGTTCGCGAAAATGTCCGAGTAAGCCGGGCACGAACGAGCCACGAACGTCACGAAATAACCCGACGGCCGCGCCGACGCCGAGCTCACCCCAACCCCGAGCAACCCAGCACACGCCAACAGCCCCACCGTCAGCAGACGAGCAATACGATACCTTGCACCGCCGCCTACGGATGCCCCCGGGCGCTCCGCGATAACCCGCGGACGATCCGGAGCCGGCACGGTTGTCCGCTGCGACTTGCTCACATGTGACCTACCTCGCGCTTCAGCCGAGGCCACGTGCTCTCGGCCGGCATCGTGGACGACGCAACCGACACGCTCCCATCACCGGGCTACGAGCGCATCACCCAGATCGGGTGAGCCAGACCGTTCACCCGATCCACGAGACCGCGGACCGGACCGCGACAGGCGTCCAAACATCGCCGCCGTACGGAAACCGAGCCCCGAGACCGAGGCCGCAGTGGTCGTCAAGCCCGCCGGCCGTCGAGCGTCGAGTGCTCCCTCGCGCACCGACCAGTCGGCTCGGCGCGATGCCCCATCCTCGGGGGACCATCAGTCCGGACCAGGCACGGGTCGCGTCCCTGAGACGCGACCGGCGTGGAATCTCTTCCGCGTACGACAAGGTCCAGTAGCGCCGTGTCCGAACTGATGAAGATGAGCGCTCGCGTAGGCGGAGCGGCAGTCGTGGACATTGGGTACGTGCGCGTCTCCGTTTGCTCAATCGAGGAGGACGAGCAAACGCTCGGGCTGCCCTCTCACGAACGCGGTCGTCAGCGATCGCGCCTACCAGGCTCGTGCAAGGGACGATTTCGGGCAGTCTGCTTTCGACGTCCAGGAGCACGCATCGGTACTTCCGGAGGTCGTCCGCAGCGAGAGCCGGGATCGGCGCGGTCCAGGCTGCTGCTCTGCCTGCGGAAGCGGGCGTCTCGCCGTCGTCGGCCGGCGCGCTGCTCCCCTTGCTCAAAAGGAGAAGCGTAATCGAGACTGCTGGATCGCACCCAGAGCGGCCACCTCGCCCGAGCGGTGTGATGGCTCCTCATCGGGGAACCGGCCGTCTCGGACCAGCCGGTGGTGTGGGTGACGGCGTGATCGACGTGTTTACCAGCCCGACGAGGGAATTCTTCCGAATCGATCAGCGTGGGGTATACCGCAGCCGTTAGGACGTATTTCCCGTCGTGGGCGCAGAGGTCAGGATCTCGATGATCATGACGCCGAATGTGACGCGAATCGATCCGTCGATAGGCGCCGAGGGGTGATTTCTGAGATCCGCCCGGTACGCATTCCCCGCGATCGCGCTGCGCGGGTGGCGGCGGGCGCCGTCGCCGCCGCGGCTGTCGTGTTCGTCCTGCTCATCGCGCCGTCGAATCATGCCCAATCCAGGAGCTCGGTCGCGCCTGCGCCAGGGCTGCGCTCGCACGCGAGCCGCGCCGGGCAGCCGTTCCAGGCCGAGGTGACGATCCGCTCTCAGGAGAGGCTGACCGAAATCCCACGCTCGTTTCTCGGGTTGTCGACCGAGTACTGGACGTTGCCGGTCGCCGAGCGCTACGTCGCGCTTGACGGCCGTGTCCTGTCGCTATTGCACGTGCCGGGTGACGGGCCGTTTGTGCTACGGATCGGGGGTGATTCCTCGGATCACACGTTTTATGACCCAAGGATCCGTAGGCTGCCCCGCTGGGTGTTCGGCCTGACGCCGGCGTTTGTATGGCGTACAGCAAGGATGGTGCGCGAGCTGAGATTGCGCACGATCCTTGACCTAAATCTCGTGACTGCGACGCCGCGGTTGGCCGGCGCGTGGGCGCGACACGCGATGGCGGCGATGCCGCGAGGGAGCGTCATCGGATTCGAGATCGGCAACGAGCCGGACCTGTACAGGCGTTCGAACTGGTCGTTCGCAGCCACGGCCCACAGGTTTGGCGCGCGTGTCCTACCTCGTGACGTGACCGCAGGCGCCTACGCTCGGGCTTTCAGCTCGTATGCGCGCGTCCTCTCGCGGATCGCACCGCACGTTCCGCTTCTTGGACCCGCGCTATCGCATCCGTACGCCGACTTGAGCTGGATCTCGACTCTCCTCGCCGGCCCGCATCCAGGGCTGGGCGAGATTACCGCCCACAGGTATCCGTATTCGGCGTGCGCCTCGCCGCACTCGCCTGCGTACCCGACTATCGACCGGGTGCTCAGCGAGAAGGCGTCAGCAGGCCTGGCGCAAAGTGTGCGACCCGCAGTCAGGCTCGCCCACCAGGCCGGCTTGCCGTTCCGCTTGACTGAGTTCAACTCAGTGACATGCGGGGGCGTTGCCGGCGTCAGCAACACCTTCGCGACCGCCCTGTGGGCGCCGGACACCGCATTCGAGTTGCTACGCGCCGGGGTCCAGGGAATCTACCTGCATGCCCGCCAGTACGCAATCAACGATCCCTTCACATTTGATGCCCGCGGCCTAACGGTACGTCCGCTGCTCTACGGCTTGGTTCTCTTCGCCCGCACACTCGGGCGCAACGCACAACTTGTCCCGGTGCAATGCCAAGGGAACCGTTCGTCGCACCTGAAGGCATGGGCAGTGAAGGTGAGCCAGGACACGCTCCACGTGCTCTTGCTCAACAAGGGACCGACGTCGCTGAGCATTAGTCTCAATCTCCCGGCTACGAGCAACGCGACGGTCCAACGTCTGCTCGCGCCATCTCCAACGTCCCGCTCAGGGGTGACCCTTGGCGGACAGCACCTCGATTCAAACGGCAGATGGGTCGGCAAGCCTCTCCACGGGATGGTCACTCCACGCGCTCACCGGTACTCCGTGGCGCTCCCGCGATTCAGCGCGGCACTCATAACGGTACCTATCGCCCCCAGCTCGCTGAGGTAGTCGGCAGCATCCAAATGAAGTCCGCCGGCGTGGTGCATTCGCTGCGGCTCTGCCGCTGAACCAGCCATGCGGTGAGGTGCCTGCTTCCGTGATCGCGTACCCGAGCAGCCGTTTGACGCACCCTCTCGGAGGCTCGGATCGCTGCCGCAATGGAACGATCTCGAGCACGTGGACGCGGGCGACCGCGCCGGCGGTGAGAGTGCCCAGATCGTTCCGATGCGATCACGTCGTTGACCGGCGACCGGGCTGTCGGAGCGCCTGGCGAAGCAGGACCTTTGGGGCCGGCCGCGAGCTCAATGCTCCCCCGGGCGCAAACTCAGGAGCGAGGGCCGGAGCGCTGGCGGCTTCTGCTCGGTTGCGAAGGAGCTGTCAGCTGAGAGCGCCGCTCGTCGTCGTCCGAAGTGCAATCGATCCTCAGCCCTGAGGCTCGGTCGAGGATGCGACGGCAAGTCGGTCTGAGTCGAGGTCGTAATCCTTTCGGCAAGCGCCGCTTAGCTGCCGCGCCGCTCAAAGAAGGCGGCGTCCTCCCGGCCCAGCGGGGTTGATGGCGGCTGGCCTGCCCAGTGCTCCGCGCCGATAGCGGCCCAGTCGCCGCCCGCACGCAAGTCCCCCAGGAGGGAAAGCATCTGCACCTCCATGCGTCGCAGCAGCAGCGTTCGCGGCGGAAGCGTCAGGTGCCGCAGCACCGAAATCCACGGGGAGCGCGGGGGATAACCCAACTCAAGCGTGCGGCCGACATAACCGGGGTTGATCCTGCGGAACCCGTTGGCCAGCAGCCACTCGCCCGCCGTCGCGAGGTGCTCGAGCAGCGCCGCGGGATCGGACGACTCGGTCTTGGCGAAATACCCGAGGTGTTCAAGGGCGGCATGGACGGCGTCCGGATCGGCGTCGGTGACGGCGCGCATGACAGCTCGCTCGCCGTCGAGATACTCGCGTTCGAGCCCGCGAAGGAGCGCGAAGTCGAGCAAGCAGACGCGCCCGTCCGGGCACAGCAGGCAGTTATCGGGGTGCGGGTCGCCGGCGACGATGCGTTCGCGCCAGAGGAGACCGAAGAAGAATCGGAACACGATCTCGCCAATGTGGTCGCGCTGCGCCTCGTCGAGTTGCTTGATCTCCTCAGACCGCAGCCCGTCCACATACTCGGTGACGAGCACGCGTCGGGACGAGAGATCCGTGTGCACGCGTGGCACACGAACGTGAGGGTGCCCCTGGAACAGCCGCGCGAGGCGGCGCTGCTGCTGCGCCTCGACCTCGTAGTCGAGCTCGCCGGCGATCCGCTCGCGCACCTCGCTCAGCAGCGCTCCGGCGTCGCAACCCGGCGCGAGACGCGTGACGATCGGACTGACGAGCCCGATCGTCCGCAGGTCGCCCTCGATCGCGGCGCCGATGTCAGGGTGCTGAACCTTCACCGCGACATGCTCGCCGTCTCGGGTGTGCGCGCGGTGGACCTGACCGAGAGAAGCGATCGCGAATGGCTCCTCCTCGACGGCGGCGAATACATCCTGCACGCGCGTGTCGAGATCCTGCTCGATCACTCCTCGCACCGCGCGGAACGGAAGCGGCTCTCGGTCTTCAATCAGCGTGCCGAGCGGACGCGCCTGCGCCTCACTTGAGGGCCTCTGGAGCTGGATCATCGAGAGTAACTGCGCAATCTTCGGCCCGGCGCCCCGCATCCGCCGCAGCTGGGTGCCGAGCTCCTCCATCAGCGCGACAAAGCGAACGTCGCCGCGCTCCCCCCGCCCCCCACTTGCAAACGCGTCCGCCATCCGATCCGCTACGCCGGGTCGCAAACCAGATCGTGTCCACCGCGCACAGAGCAACAGTCGGCAGACAACAAGTCACCAAGCGGACCGAGCATGCGCTGAGCGTAACCGGCGCCCATGGCCGTCAGACTCCTGCATCCGCGTGAGAATCCAGGCGTCTGTCCACGCGCGACCGGTGCTTCCGAGTCGGAACGTTAGGAGCGTTCTCGCCCCCGCGGCGACGCCGGCCGCCACTCGAGCGCGTCCCGTTCCATGGGGAAGTCTCGCGGTCGCGCTGGAGCTCCCACGGGACTGCTCCGTCTAGCCCTTTGGAGCGGTCTCCGGGGTCTCGATGGGGGTGCCCGTCTGCGGTCGAAGCGGAAGCCGACCGTCCGTCAGATCGAACTGTCGACGAGCAGCGGGTAACCGGCAAGCGACACGCCCCGGCGATTCCCATCTGCACCGCCTGGCGGCGAGATGTCCGGGGCGCGGCGAGGACAGACAGGCCGGGTTGAGCGCCATCGGTTACGGTCACAGGTGTGGTCAGCGAAAAGTGAGCGAGCGGGCGTGACCGAGCGGCAAACCGCGGAGACGCGTTTCCGGGAGCTGCTGGAGTCGGCACCGGACGCGGTCGTGCTGGTCGGGCGCGGAGGGCCAGATAAGTCTCGTCAACCGCCGCACCGAGGAGCTGTTCGGCTACGAGCCGGGCGAGCTGATCGACCGCGAGGTCGAGCTCCTTGTTCCGGACCGCTTCCGGGCCGGGCATCTCGCCTACAGGGCAGGATATGCTGCCGATCCTCGGACGCGCGAGATGGGGGCCGGGCTCGAGCTGTACGGTCGTCGTAGGGACGGCAGCGAGTTTCCGGTCGAGATCAGTCTGAGCCCGATGCGAGCCGACGGCGATCAGCTGGTGATCGCGATCGTACGCGACGTCAGTCAGCGCAGGGCGGCCGAGCGCGAACGTCTGGCGCTGGCACTCGAGCAGGCGGCGCTACGGCGGGTCGCGACGCTCGTCGCCCGCGGGGTGCCGCCGGAGGAGCTGTTCGCGGCGGTGACCGAGGAAGTCGGGCGCCTGCTTCACGTCGATCACGCGCACCTGGGTCGCTGTGAGTCCGACGGCACGGTGACGATTGTCGCTGACTCGAGCAGCGCAGGCGACCCCTTCCCGGTTGGCGTCCGATGGAGCCTCATCGGGGAGAATCTCAGCTCGCTGGTCGCTCAGACCGGCCGTCCCGCGCGGATCGATAGCTATCCCGATGCCTCGGGCCCGCTCGCCGCCGCCACGGCCGAGCGGGGCATCCGCTCGGGGGTCGGGGCGCCGATCGTCGTCGAGGGCCGTCTCTGGGGTGTGATCCTCGCCGGCTCGATCCTGGAGCAGCAACTGCCGCCGGACACCGAGGCGCGCCTCGGCGCGTTCACAGAGCTTGTAGCGACCGCGATCGCGAACGCCGAGAGTCGCGCCGAGCTCACCGCCTCGCGCGCGCGGATCGTTGCCGCCGCCGACAAGACCCGACGGCAGATCGAGCGCGACCTGCACGACGGGGCCCAACAGCAGCTCGTCTCGCTCGTGCTGCGGGTGCGCGCGGCGCACGCGGCCGTGCCAGCAGAGCTCGTCGAGCTCAAAAGCGAGTTGGATCGCGTCGCCGAAGGACTCGCGAGCTTTCTGGAAGGACTGCAAGAGATCTCGAGCGGGATCCACCCGGCGATCCTCGCCAAGGGCGGCCTCGGGCCGGCACTAAAAACGCTCGCGCGCCGCTCCCCGATCCCCGTGAAGCTCGAGCTGCGAGCCGAGGCGCCGCTCCCCGAACGGGTCGAGGTCGCCGCCTACTACGTCGTCTCGGAGACGCTCACAAACGCGGCCAAGCACGCCCACGCCTCGCTCATCAACGTCGAGATGCAGACGGCCGACGGTGCCCTTCACCTCCGCGTCCGCGACGACGGCGCCGGCGGAGCCGACCCGACCCGAGGCTCCGGCCTGATCGGACTGAAAGACCGGGTCGAGACCCTCGGCGGCACGATCACCGTCCAAAGCCCCACCGGCGCAGGCACAACCGTGCACGTCGAGCTTCCACTCAGCGACTGACGCACGCACACCTCGATCCCCCTGTTGTTGGCGAACAGGTCCCACGTGGAACTGGATCATAGGTGGGGCGTGCCCGCCAGGGCGGCCGCCTGTGCGCCATGGAAATCGGCGTAGGCACGACCCCGCCCCAAACGCCGGTTCTTCTGCGGACGGGGCTACCTCCGCAACGGCTCCCGCAGGAAACCGCCTGGACTTCGCACAAGCTGCGCACATTCTCCCGTATTGCGGCACCGAATTCACATACCGATGTCACACCACCGCGGTGCTCGATCTCGCGGCATCAGGCAGTAGTGCCAGGTCAGTGACGAGCGCTGCCGAGCGCGTTGGTATCGACTGTCACGTTGGGATCGGAGTGCTCGACGCTGACTACAACGACGCGCCTGACCTGGAGTTGACGCGCTGCTCCTTCCGCCGAACTCGGCACGCCCCGAACCGGTACTCGCTCGCTTCCGCAAGGAGAAGGAGCAGCCGGATCGAGGCTCCCGCTCCTGAGCAGAAGGGGCCGCGAGCTTGTCGGCGACGCTGAGAGTGCTGCTCCGCCAGGCGTTCCGACAGCCCGGTCGGCGCGGTCGAGTCTTCTGCTTTTCGCTTCGGCCGTTTGCTCAGGCGCGAGCCCGCGCAAGCACTGACCCGGTTGGCGAGCGAGTGATCGCCGTGCCCGACCTCGAAATTTGTTCGTTCCGGCGCCGACGCTAACGGTGGCCGTCGCCCGGACTGCCGATTCGCCTACGGGGAGATTCCCATGGCCGCCGTCACAGCGTCAGGTTGGGTGCTGATGCGCGGCGCCGAATCGAAGGCCCGAGGGGCCCAGATCCATCTGGGCCCCTCGGAGAGTCGGGGAAGTGGGGGCGCAGTTCCCCGACCGACTAAGGATGGGTTTCCAGGGTCCCAAGCTCGAATGTACGTCGCCTGAGGTCGGGGTTCACGTCCGGGCGATCGCCCGTCGGTGGAGCCGCTCCTGGGGTTACCGCTGGCTGATCGATCACCTTTCCGGCATTGGGCGAGGAGGGCCTCACGCTGACATGTCATCAGAACCCTCGTAGGCGCGACGCCCCCGGGTGGTGAGCCTCCACGTCACTTCGCCAGGCACTTCGTCGGTTCCGGAGCGCTCCAGTAGGCCGTCGGCGATCGCCCGCGACCACGCCGCCGAGACTGCGCTCTCCTCGATGCATAGTTCCCATGCAACCAGTTCGCGGCTCGCGCCGCCGAACTGGTCGAAATCGGCCATCACGTCGAGCAGGCCGCGCCCCGAGATCGCATTGGTTCGGCGACCCTTGCGATCAGCCGAACGGGGATTCGGCGCGGTTTGGACTGGCGCGTGGCCGTGCGCGGTGATTCCGGTCGCAGCTCGGTCGGCCTCTTTTGGCTTCATGCGACCCGAGCCTCGCCTTGACGTGCCAGACGTTCAGCCGATGCTCGCCGTGCGTGGCGCTTGGCGTGAATACTCGTCGCTCAGATTCTCGCTCCTGGCCTCCAGGGTTTGTACCCGCGCGAGAGCGCTCGCGTGGTCGCCGCGGGCGGCGGCCTCGTCGGCCCGGCCGAGGGCCCTTGGCAGGGCAGCCCGGTGTTCGGCCGTGGGGCCCGTGTCAGATTCGAGCCGCGGAGTGCTGATTGTCGACGCCACGTCTACTGAGGACCTCGGCTGACGCGAAGCCCGTCCCGTCTTTGTTCGCGCAGCCGCACGAGTTCGAGGCGGAGGCTTGAGTCTTTCGCTTGAGCTAAGAGTGCCACGCCGGGGCACGAGCACAGCGCCTGGCGAGCTTTCAAGCGCGTGCTCGTGCGCGCGGCGGTGCGCCCCACGTTTGCTAATCCCAGCCCTGACACGAGGAACCTTGGTGTGTGGATCGTCGGTTACGGGTCGCTGCCGAGGCGGCCGCGGAGGCTGGCGATTTCCGCTTGGAGTGAGTCGATCCGCCGCTGCTTGTCGCGGCAGTCGCGTCGAGCTGCGGCCAGGTCGCCAGCCAGCTCGCGAACGGCTTGCGCCAGCCGCTCCCGGTCGACCGCGAGCCCCGCCTTCTCGCCGGTGCTGACGGCGGCTCTCTGTCGCAAGCGCCCTTGGACTCGCGTTGGGGGCGGAGGCACGACGCGCTGGGCCATTTCAGGCGATTGTGATTCGCAGCACAACGGTCCGCAACCCTTCAAGGGGATAAGATGTACTACTCGATGGTATGGTCCTCAGTGTCCGAAACCAAGGACGAGGTGCGGTGCTAGAGAATTCGC
Source organism: uncultured Solirubrobacterales bacterium (assembly GCA_963701945.1). Classification (GTDB taxonomy): domain Bacteria; phylum Actinomycetota; class Thermoleophilia; order Solirubrobacterales; family Solirubrobacteraceae; genus Palsa-465. The sequence continues at coordinate 100,299 of CAVPBV010000018.1, forward strand.
TCAAAGCTGGCGAACTCTCACGAACCCCGGTGGAAGGCGAGCTCGGCCGCCGTGACCCGAGGGAGCTGGGCGACATTGGCGCGATCCTGGACGCCCTGCCGGCGATGGTCGGCTACTGGGACGCCGGTCTGCGCAACCGCTTCGCCAACCGTGCGTACGTCGAGTTCTTCGGGCTCACGCCGGAGCAGATCCGCGGGCGCCACGCGAGTGAGGTCCTCGGGCCGGAGCTCTACGCCCTGAACCGACCGCACATCGAGCGAGCACTCGCGGGCGAACCGCAACTGTTTGAGCGGACGCTTAGCGACCAGAGCGGTGCTCCACGGCACACCCAGGAGTCCTACATCCCGGACGTCGTCGACGGGGAGGTACGCGGCGTCGTCGTGCTCGTGACCGATATCACCGCCCGACAAGTTGCCGAACAGGCGCGCGCGGCCGCCGAGACCAGATTCAGGCTCGCGTTCACGCACTCGCCGGTCGGCATGGGAATGATGAATAACGCCGGCCGGCTGCTCCAGGTCAACCCCGCGCTGTGCAAGATGCTCGGCTACTCGGAGCAGGAGCTCCACGGGCGCACGTTCGCAGATCTCGTCAGCCCAGAACGCCAAGCAGAGCAACGCGACCGGATCGCGCGGCTGTTCAGAGGCGAATCGGAACCAAGCAGCGCAGAGTGGCAATTCCTACACAAGGACGGATCTCCGATCTGGGTGATCCTCAGCCTCGCGCCAGCGGACGGCGAGGTCGTAGGCGAGACCCTGGCGGTCGGGCACGTGCAGGACATCAGCACTCGAAAGCAGGGCGAGGACGAACTGCGCCACAGCCGCGAAAGACTCGCCGAGGCCGAGCACATCGCACAGCTGGGAAGCTGGGAATGGGACATCACCACCGACCAAACCACGTGGTCCGATGGCCTTCTCGACATCTACGGGCTCACCCCGGACGAGTTCGACCCCACCCTCAGAGGATGCGAGCAACGCATCTACCCCGACGACCAGGAGCTCGTCAGTCGAACAATCGAACAAGCCCTCGCCGAACGATCATCGTTCACGCTCGAATACCGCGCGATCCGCCCTGACGGCAGAGTCCACACGCTGCGCAGCCACGGGGAGGTCGTGGTCGACGACTCCGGCGAGCCGATCCGGCTCGTTGGCATCGCGCAGGACATCACCGACGCCAAGCTCGCCCAAGAAGCGCTCCAAAGCACATCGGCCGACCTGGAACGCCGCGCCACCGAACTACAGCAGTTGGCGCTACGCACCGCGACCGCGCCACAGCCCACACCGCACGCGCCGCTCACTCCGCGACAACTCGAGATCCTCCGACTGATCGCCCAAGGCCTCACCAACGCGGCGATCGCAGAACGACTCGTCGTCACCGAGAGCACCGTCAAATGGCACGTCAAGCAAATCCTCGCCAAGACAGCCTCAGCCAACCGCACCGAGGCCGTCGGCCGCGTCCTGCACACCCCCCAATAGACGACGGCATCCGCGACCAGCCGCTCAAGGCCAAAACCGCCGCCGCGCAACCCCAGCAAGCAGCACCCCACTGTTGAGACGGCACCGCAACGCGGGCGTCGCTGACGTTCCGACCGAATCCCCCCAGAGAGCTCGAACGGAACGTAGACAGCGGGTCGTGGGCACCTCGCCGTACTTCCGCTCCGACCAGGGCGTCGCGGAAGCGTTCTGAGACGCGACCGACGTCGTCCTCCACCGTTAGCCACGAACTCCTGAGTAGCAAGCACAAGAGCAGCAGCCTCGCCGGGCATCGCCCGGAGTGCCGCTCTCGGGACAAAGGCGGCCACCGGATCCGCGACGAAGACATGACCCGAACTGGTGCAAACGAGCAGTCGACGGCCGGCCGCGCGGCCGGCGCTCGGCGGCTTCCGCTTCGCCTGCGTGAGCAGCCACGCCGGCGATGCTGGACGACGCTGCTGGTCTGGACGAGACGCGAGAGCGCCCGTCCATGCAGCACGGATCGGTGGATCCTCCCGGGGATGCCGTAGCCAGCGGCGAGGTGACTCGGACCGGGCTGCGGCGAGCGATTCGCAAAAAGCGTGTCCCCAACCATGTCCCGAACTCAGCAGTTCTGACCTGCTCCAACCTCACTCGGCCGCACCCAAACGCCCGTATCTAAGGCAAAAGCCCGGCAAATGGCTGCCTCTTAATCCCAAGGTTGGAGGTTCGAGTCCTCCACGGCCCATTCAAAAACCCCGCCCAGCGGGGTTTTCTAGCTCTCGGGGACGGGGGCGGTTTTCAAATATGTCCCCAGGTCCTCCTTCAATCATCTTGCCGGACTTGAGGGAACCTACGCCGTCGCCTTGACAGCACCGGCGCTATCTACAGCACCTCTGGACGCCACCGTCGACCATTACTCCCGGTCCGGAACGCGAACAGCATTGTGGCGTCGGCGAGCCCTCCGGTTGCCTGGCGACCGGACACGTTCTAGGGGAGCGTCTCGGGTCCCGTCCGTGGCCGTTTCAAGCCTTCCTCCGTAGCGAGCCGCGCGCGTCGCAATTCAAGCCACTGGCGCCTGCGCTGGGTGGCGAGCGACACGTTTGCTCCCGCCGGCCTCACGTCCGCTCAGGATCATGGGAGGCCGATCACCCACGCGCTTTGGGTCGAGGCGCGGTGTATGGTGGTCGAGGGCCGTTGCCCGATACTGCCACCGTGACCCTGAGTTCAAGCTGCTGATGTCATTCGCCGCCCCCGTACCAAGCGCCGGAAGCGCCGATTTGTCGCGCGCGACATCGGGTCGGGCAGTCCCGACGTGATGGGAAACATCCAGGCGGCCTGAGGCCCGGCTGGACGGACGCACGCGTGGCTGGACCCCGATCTACTCTGTCTGAGGGCTCGACGTCCTCCCGGGGCTCTGTACCGTCGCGGGACTCCGCCTCGTCTAGCCGGACGCGCGGCACACCGAGGTCTTCGACCCGTCGCGGCCCTATATCGGCGGGAGATCGTGAGCTACACGTCGGCGAGGCGATCCTCCACGGCCACCGCGTGAGCTACCGCGCGGCCGGTGAGGGGCGACGGGTCATCCTGCTCATTCACGGGATCACCGGAGACTCCCGTCAGTGGAATCAGATTATCCCGCAGTTGGCTGATCGCTACACGGTCCTCGCGCCCGACCTGCTGGGCCATGGTCAGTCCGCCAAGCCACGCGGCGACTACTCGCTGGGCGCCTACGCGGCCAGCCTCCGCGACCTCCTCATCCTGCTCGGGCACCGGCGGGCGACCGTGGTTGGCCACTCGCTGGGTGGCGGCATCGCGATGCAGTTCTCCTACGAATACCCCGTGTTCTGCGAGCGGCTCGTACTCGTCGACAGCGGCGGGCTGGGCCCCGAGGTGCATCCGCTGCTGCGGGCGGCCGCGCTGCCAGGCGCCGAGCTGGTACTACCGCTGATTGCTCACCCGCGCTTGCACGTGGTGGGCGAAGCGATCGGGCAGGCGCTCGGACGCCTCGGCTTGGAGCTCGGCCACGACCTGGCCGAGATGATTCGCGGCTATGCCTCCCTGAGCGACGCCGAGGCGCGTCGTGCGTTCCTGCACACGGTGCGCGCGGTCATCGACCTCGCCGGGCAGCGAGTGAGCGCTACCGACCGGCTCTACCTGGCACAAATGATCCCGACCCTGATCGTCTGGGGTCGACGCGACCCTCTCATCCCGATCGAGCACGCCGCGGTCGCCCATCGGGGCATACCGGGCAGCCGCCTGGAGATCTTCGACGACACCGGCCACTTCCCCCAGCTCGAGCAGCCCGTTCGCTTCGCCCGCGTGCTCATCGACTTCATCGAAAGCACCGACCCGGCCGAGTTCGAGTTCTCCGACCAGGACCTGAATGTGCTGCGCGAGCGCATGCTCAAGCACGGCAGGAGATTTCGCTGACCGAGATCAAGTTCGTCGGCAAAGCTGACGCACTCGCCTGCCGTGCGACCGTGCGCACTCTTGCATCGGCTGATGCCTCGCGGGTTGATGAAGAGCCGCACCCTCTCAATGGCGTCCTGCGCTCGACGGTTGGGCCGTAACCCGTATGAGCACGGCCGGAGGTGGCGGATCCACCCCCGCGTTGCGGCTTCCCTCGCTAGGGCGGCAGGATTGGCCGCCCTCGTTCAATCTTGGTCAAGCCAAGCCACGACGCCGGCGGCCGCGATGACGACGGATAGCACGGCGATGATCGCCCAGTGCTCCCACACCCGGCAACCCAGCAGCTGGGCACAGCTCTGTCGCTCCAAACGAAACCGGCGGTCTGCAGGTTGAGCCGGCAGCGCGCTGCCCCGGGCTGCGCTGAGCGCCCGCTCAGCCGATCAGCGGCAGCGCGCGCGCCTCGTCGAGCGCGCTCAGGGCGTCCTGCATCCGTCCCGTGACGAGTTCGTAGCCCTTGTGGGGATCGCCGCAGGCGCCGCCGAGTTCCTCGCGCAGGTCGATCGGCGGGAGCACCTCGATCGAGATCTTCGCCGGCAGCGGAAGCCGTCCCGGGAGGTCGAGCACCGTGACGCCCCACGGCGGCGCGATCTGGACCGGCGCGACGTCGATCCGTAGCAGCCGGTGGAGGTGGAGCAGTCGCGCGATGTGCTCGCCCGGGCCGAGGAACAGCGCCGTCTCCTGACCGCCGATCGAAACGACCGGGACGATCCGCACGCCGTGCTTCAACGCGAGCCGCACGAAGCCGGTCCGGTGGGCGAAATCGATCTCGGCGGAGTGCCAACTGGCCCGGTAGGTCTCGTGGTCGCCGCCCGGATAAACGAGCAGCGCAGCGCCGCGCGCGAGCGCGCGGCGCATGTTCTCCGGCGAGGCCGGTACCGTCCCGTACGGCGTGAGCATGGCCCGGATGCCAGGCACCTTGAACACGAGGTCGTGCGCGAGCTGGAAGAACTCGCGCTCGGGGCCAAAGCGGTCATAGAACGCCTGCGCGAAGATGAACGTATCGGCGATCAGGATGCCGCCCGAGTGATTGCCGACGAGCAACACCGGCCCGCGCGACGGGATGTTCTCCAGCCCGCGCACCTCGGCGCGGAACCAGACGTCCGCCATGACGCGGAGCGCGGGAAGCGTGCGCGCGATGTACTCGGGGTCACGCAACTCGAAAGGGTCGGCGGCCGGCGGCCTGCGCGCGAGATGGCGGGGGTCGGCGGCGTGGGCGACGTCGGCCGATATCGCGCGGAGCATCCGCGCGTCTGCGGAGACACCGCGGAGCATTCGCCGCATCCCGCTGCCACGGCGATCGCGCACCACCGGAAGCACGCGACGATGCGCATGCCGATCCGTGGTCTGTGGCATTGAACGCCTCCTTGGTCACCTCCGACCTTAGGCCCGGGGTCGGTGCCGCGCATCGGTACCGAGTACGGACTGCTCGCCAGTACGTCGCGATCGCGCTCGGCCGCTATATACGCGGCCCTGAATGTGCGCGGGCGCCACAGGGCCGGGCTGGCGCGCGCCGGGTCGGGGCTATCGATACCCACGCCCAAGGACAGTTGCATGCCCGTCGGCCGGCGAAGGCGCCAGCTCCGATAAAGCGCTGTCGCTCCACACGGCGGGAGAACGATTGATGGTCCACCCGCCGACAACCTGCTTTCGGGACGCGACGAGCATCGCGTCGCTGGCAGTCGCGCGCCCTACAACGCGCGGGGAGCAAGTAGGTCGTGAGAGGCGGATCGGCTCCAACCACGACCAGGTCGCCTTCGACGGCTCCGCTTGCGTACGTCGCCGCCTTTCGACGATCGTCGCCGTGCCATTCTGCATTTGGCCACCGAGGCTGAGATTTCGGCCGACTTTTCTCAGCATGAGGTCGGCGCGATCCCGCCGATCGGCCCGACACGCCCCTGGAGCTGGTCGACGTGCGACTGCTCGACTATGGGCACGTGCTGTGTCCGGCGGGTGATCACGAGCATTCGCTGCTGGTTGATCAGATGGACATCCTTCGGGTCGCGGGCGCGCGATCGGCGGACGTACGGCAGGACTCGCCGGAGGGTGACGGTCCGCGGACGAGCTGGGTGCAGGATGGCAGCACCAAGACACCCGCCTTGGGGACCGCGGGCCGCCCCGCCGCGACCCCGGGGCGAACTTGATAGCGAGCTGCGGCGCGGATCGCCGGATCGGGAGGCGTCTAGCGGCTCGGCATGGTCGCCAACTTTGATAATTCCTACTAAAGCTTTCTGGACGAATTGCCGACACGAGGTGCAGGGGGCAAGGGCAGAAGTCGGGGCGTGCTGGCTGGTGCGTCGATGCGCGGGGCTGCGCGCGTAGACGCATCGCTAGCTCCCGACATCGATTCTCCGCTGCTCCCAGCCGCCGGCGATGAGCGCGGCGAGGATCGCGACGTTGCCAGGGTTGGTGCCGCGCTTGCTCGAGCTTCGGCCGACGAGGGAGAGCGCCGGCCCGGACTGCCGGATCCTCCCAACGCGGAAGTACGCCCGCTGGCCGGCGGCTGCCGACCGACCGTGAGCCCAGCCGCCTACGGTCGCCGAGCAAAAGCAGCCGCGCCGACGTCGTGACCGGTGTAGGCGTGAACGGGCAGTGCCGTCGGCTGTCCTCGGAGCCCTGGTCTACGTCTGCCAAAAGCATCGCAGACAGGTCGCCGACTTCGTCCGTTGGGCGGAAAGGCCGCAGCACCCGGGCGAGTGCTTTCACGCTCTGAGGGTTCCCGACCTGACGGCTGCTATGGCGACCAAACGTAATCTCGACCTGGCGCACGCGGTTATCACGGGCGAGCTCTCGGCGCCCCAGGGGCTTGGGTACGCGGCCGCCTACCGGCGCGAGTCGAAGCTGCCGGGCGGAGTGCGCAAGGCGACCGTGGTGGGGCCGCTCGAGATCACCGTGCACGCGCAGGACCAGCGCGAGGAGCTCGGGCGCCAGATGCCGAACCTGATTGGGATCGTGAACCGCGAGATTCGCGAGTTGGCCGATGCGGGCTGCCCGCACGTGCAGCTCGATGTGCCGTTCTTCGGGATGATCCTTAACGAGGGTCTGATGAGCCCCAAGGATCTGTCGGCGATCGTCGCCGGGTGCTTCGAAGGCGTCGATGGCGTGACCCGTGGAATGCACATCTGCAACGGGAACTTCAAGGGCAGGCCAATCTCGCCGATCGTGCGCAACGCGTCGTGGGTGCCGTTGCTTCAGGAGCTGGATGGCGTGATCGATATCGCGACCCTCGAGTGCAGTTACTTCGCCGAGTACCTCGAGCGCGAGGCGTTCGCCGACATGCCCCCGAGCATGGAGCTGGCGGCCGGCATTGTGGACGAGGCCAGCTACGGGATCGAGACGGTCAAGAAGATCCGAGACCGCGCCGCCGACTGGGCGCGAGTGGTGGGCGAGGAACGGCTGTGGATCTCACCATCGTGCGGCTTCGGACGCCACCCCGCACGCAGCCGTCAGGTGCTGAACGCAAAGATGGAGCACATGGTCGAGGCGGCCGCGTCGTTCTGAACGACGTCGCGGGCCGGACAGCGCCGCCTCCGCCAACAGTGCCCGTGGCTTCGGCGCTGCTGCGCGCGCGGCTTGCAACGAGCGCTCCCACGGTGCCGGGCCGGCCCGCGCCTTGAAGGAAAGCTCGCCCGACGAGGTTGCGGGGAGCCCATATGCGGATCGGCGACAACTCGATCACGGACGGCGCAGCGGATCGGTCGTCCTGTTGTCCGAAGGAGCGACGCGGGCGGCCCGTAAGCGCTGCCCGTCACGGCTGCTTCGCGCCAAGAGCGGCAGCGTAGACGGCCGCATTCGGCCGGGCGAGAGTGCTCAGTTTGCGTGAGAAGAGGAGTCAGCGCGCGGCCGAGCGCCCGGGCTGCTGTAGTCCTGACGCTCGGTGCAGGTTGCGTTCAGGCCCGGGCGGGCTGCGGGCGTGAAGTGAACGCGGTGGCGTGGTCTTCGGCGAATTGCTGAAAGGTCCGGCCGGGGTGGCCAAGGATCTTCGTGGTGTCATCTGAGAGCCATTCGGCATCACCGGTGGCGATGAGGCCGAAGGCGTGGGCGTTCTGCTCGGCAATCGGGGCGGGAACGCCGACAGCGATCATTGCGTCCCGGTCCTCCTCGGCAGTCCGCGCGCTGAACCTGATGGTGCGATGAAGCACGCCAGAGAGGATGTCAGCGACATCGCCGTAGGAGAGCAGCTCAAGGCCGGTGATCCAGTAGGTCTTCCCGGAGTGCTCGTCGGGGCGGGTCGCGATCTGGGCCGCGACCGCGGCGACGTCGCGGGCGTCGACGAGACCGACCCGTCCGTCAGCGGCTGAGGATGCGAAGCCGCCGGTGGCGGCGATCGCCGGGGCGAGCATGAGGAAGTTCTGCATGTAGGCGTTGCCCCGCAGCAGGGTGTGCGCGACCCCTGAGGCGGCCAGGCCGGCCTCAATCTCGGTGTGGCCGCGTCGGCGGGCGATCGGTGAGTCCGGCGAGGCTTTGCTGGTCACTTTGACGATGTGCCGGACGCTGGCCCTCGTTGCGGCGGCCACGACGGCGAGCTCCCGGGCGGGGATCGCCGGCGCCACGAGCTCGACGCGACCTGGTCGTTCGTGGAAGTCGTTATGCCTGCGTCGGCCGCCTGCGCTGCGGTGAAATAGGCGCTAGGAGCCAGAAAGCGGGGCGTCTTGTGGGGCGGGTATTTCGGTACAGCAGGCGTCTCAGACGGTTGAGGGCGGCGGCTGCCTGTAGCCAAACGAATGAGTCTCGACATGACCCGCGAACCTGCAACACGCGAGGGTCAGCCTTCTCGCGTCCATACTGACTAGGCCCCTTCCAGACCGGCCCAGAACGCGCAGTTGTGCGAGGTCGCAAAATCCGTCTCGATCCCTGGCGCAGGCGGCACCAGTGACTGCATGGTCTGGGTGCGGTTGGTGAAGAGAGGCCAGAACGGGCTGCCGAGCGAGAACGGGAGACCGATCTTGGCGAAGCTCGTCCACTCCGTCTTCATGACCGTCGCCAGTTGCTGCTGCTGTCCCGAGAGCGCCTGCGGGAACGCGGCCGCGGGCAGACCAAACAGGTACTGGATCTCGGACGCGTGGGCCGCGCCGTAGGGGAAGCCGACCGGCGGCAGGAAGAGCTCCGGTGCGTTCTCGTCGTTGAATTCGTAGGCGAAGGTCGGCACGAACTTCGAGACTGACTGATCGATGGTCAGCGCCGGACAGGCGAAGATGGCGTCGGTGCCGACGGCGCCTAGCCCGATAGACGGGCTCGGGTACGCGCTCAGCGGGTACTTGGCCGCGATGACCGCCGCCACCGCCGCGGGAACCCCGAGTGTGGAAGAGATCATGCTCTGGTAGTTCGAGGACGTGACCGGAGCGCCCTCGAGCGCGTCGAGCGCGACGAACAGCCGCCACTCGTCGCGGTTCGTGCCGTTGATGATCGGGACGCGGTTGAACTTGCCGGTGGCGAACGCGGTCCCCAGCGACTCCGGCAGCACCTCGGTGTTGATGTTCGGCGTGTAGCCCGCGGCGTTCTCGCCGGCGAGGATGGTCGAGACGGGCAGGCTGCGCAGGCAGGCCGCAGTCTGGTCGGCGCATCCGACCTTGCTCGCGAATGCCTCGCCGGCGGATTCGGCGGTCGCAAGGGGTGCCTGCGTGAGGTTGTAGGAGCCGCTCTCGACGATGGCCTTCTCGAACAACCCCCTGGCCTGCGGCGATGCCACCTGTGCCAGGGTGGACAGGCCCCCTGCGGACTCGCCGAAGACGGTGACGTTGTGCGGATTGCCGCCGAAGCGGGCGATGTTGCGCTGCACCCACCGCAGGGCGGCCTGCTGATCCATGAGGCCGTAGTCGCCCGACTGGCCGTTCGCGTCGGCCAAGGCCGGGTGCGCCAGGAAGCCAAGCGCACCGAGCCGGTAGTTGATGGTGACCACGGTCACACCGTCTGCCACCAGCGCAGTCGGATCGTAGTCGTCGCTCTCCCCAGTGACGAGCGCGCCGCCGTGGATCCACACCATGACGGGGAAGCGCGAAGCGTGCAGCCGGCGGCCACGCGTGAAGACGTTGAGGTACAGGCAGTCCTCCGACGTACTGGCCTGGCCGAACGGTGATGTCAGCTGCGGGCAGTGGGGCCCGAACTGGGTCGCGTCGCGCACACCCGACCAGCTGGCGACGGGTTGTGGCGGCCGCCACCGCAGCGCTCCGACCGGTGGCGCCGCGTACGGGATGCCGAGGAATTTGTCTACCGACCCAACGGCGAGACCACGAACTGCCCCGTTTGCAGTGATCGCAACCGGATCGACGGGCCAGGAGGCCCGCTGTGCGCCGAGCGTGCTCGCATTCGCGAACGGTGCCGCCGCACCCAGAACACCCAAGACGACTGCGGCAGCCCCCAGCCGGATACGCGCACGCCATGCCCGAGTCATGTGCATCGAAATCTCCCTTCGCAGCTGGTGCTTACGGTCGCCCGGGTACCTGGGCCGCACACCTCAAGACCGGCAGGCCCAATCTCCTCCCGATCGTCGGTGACGACTGGGTACGAACGCATTCGATGTCGCTTGTTCCGGGAGCTGTCGTCCGCCCTGCGTTAACCTCACACCCCAAACAATGGAGCCCTCTGAACCGCCTGATGCTCGCAAACCTACCCCGCGGAGATCGCGATAGGCAAATCACCTAGCAGTCAGCTCAATACTCGCGTAACGATCGACGAGGAGCAGTCTGAGGCCAGCGGCTCAGACTGCCGCATCGTCGCCATCCCGGCACTCTGGATCTGATTGCCCCCTCTGGAACGTGAGCGGTAGCAACGCCGGCGTGGCTGCTTGAGGCGTCATGCAGCAGCGGCTCCCTCGGCGAGTCGCATGGCCGACACTCGCGCGCGGGCGGTTCGTCGACGCCACCGATCCCTTTTGTTGTTCGACCGCCGCCGCGGCGGCGAGCGCTTTGGTGATGCCACACCGGCGGGTTCGGTGCCACTCCTTTGCCACGCAAGCAATCGCTAGCTCAGTCCGGTGCCTGACGATCGCAGAGTGACATGGCAATCGTGAGCGTCAAGCTGCTCTGCCGCCTAGAAAGAACCGCCTTAAAACTCAGGCGTAGGCGTGACGAGCCGCCAACCTCCGCCCTAAGCTCGCCGGCCGTGTTGCCGACCGCCGCTCACCGAGGGGGCGAAGCCGGCTTGAGGTGGGCTGCGAGCCAAGCCCTGATGCGCTCGTGATCCCACTCGCCGGCGGCGATGGCTAGCACCGCGCGTTCGGCTTCGTCGACGGACGGGTACGGCTGCCAGATCCAATCATTGATCTCCACGAACACGCGGAGCGTCACCCAGGCAGCACGCTTATTCCCGTCGGGGAGTGGGTGGTTGCGCGCGAGCCGCTCGAGCAGTACGGCGGCCTTGTCCACGAACTCGGGGTAGAACTCGTGCTCGCCAAACCCGGCGAAGGGCGCGTGTAGTTCCGAGTCGGCAAGGGACAGGTTCGGGAGCCCAGCGATCGTCGCGGTGTCCATCCCGGTGATCTCCGCGACGATCGCGACGTAGTCGACGAGGTCGACTTGGAGGGTCGTCACTTCGCGAGGCGTTCAAGCAGCTCGCGGTCCTGCTCGATGATGCGCGTGAGTCGCTTGCGGAACTCCGGATCCTTCCGGCGCCGCTCGACGGCTTCGACGAGTGCCTGCTTGACCGTCTCATTCAGGCTCGTTCCCTCGGCGCGGGCGATGGCCTCAGTGTCGGCCGCGAGCTGGTCGTCCAAGCGCACAGTCAGGTTCCTAGTCATGGCGTCATGGTATCACGGCACCATTCGCCCAAAAAGCGTGTCCCGAACCATGTCCCCAACTCAGCAATTCTGACTCGATCTGAGCGATCTCAGACGCACTCAGACTCCCGTAGCTACTGCAAAAGCCCTGGAAATGAGCCACGCTTAATCCCAAGGTTGGTTCGATTCCTCCACGGCCCACTCAAAGGCCCCGCACAGTGGGGTTTTTTCATTTCCGGTTCATCCGCGCATTTGGAAACGTGGCGTAGCGCTCGTGACGCGCCGGCGCCGCCGAACGGGCTTTACGTCGCCGACCTGCTCGCGGGCAGCGCACGCGGGAAGAGGAAATGGGGTTCAGCGCGCTTAGCCTGAGCACGCGCCGTGGTGCGCGGCCGTCCGCGCATAGATCGCCTGGACGCCGGCGACAACCGCTGCCTCGTAGAACTTGGGGTGTGGGGCGGACATGTCTCCCACGAGCAGCAGGCACCGGCCTTCTCTGAATAGAGCATTCGCGTCGCCCTGCCCCTCGACTGGCCGCGCGCCGAAGCCATCGGCGGAGGGTACGCCGGACACGGAGAAGCGGAATGGCAGGCCACCTTGACTAGCGGAGTCGGATATGAACTCGAAGGATTGTTCGCGTGCGGCGTCTGACACCGTGGCGAATTGCAGCACATAGGAGATGCCGTTTCCGCCGCCGGTGTTCTCGACGAGCGCCTGCTGGAAGCCCGCGCGCGACAGCCGCTGCGCGTCTGCCGGGTCCTGTTCGCTGGCGGCATAGCCAGCGGCGGTCTTGTAGTGCTCCAGCGGGCGCTGGACTGCATAGCCAGTCTCTTCGTTGCCCTGGATCAGGAAGGGCTCGAGGCCGTCGTACGCTGCGCTCGGCGGCGTCGAAGCGGCAGCGGTTGTCGTGCCGGTGCTGTGCGAAGCCGATGTGTGGCTGGAGCCGCATCCAGCCAGCCAGACGCAGAGGGCAAGGCAGATCAGCGAACACTGGGCTTGCAACCGAAGTGCCGGGCATCGGCCGGGCAGGATGTGCTTTCCGGGGCTGCGTCGAGTCGGCAGATGGGACGGCAGTGGTGCGGGCATGGCCCCCTCTGAGTTTGTGAAGTCCAGTGCGCTGAGCATCCCGCGCGCCCACGGCGAGAACCACGGCCACCTGGCCAAACCTTCCCGTCATCGACGGGTGGTGGCCGGACGCCACGCTGAGCGCGCGGTTTCAGCTCGGCGCGTTCACGCGCAGATGCCGCTCGACCGTCGTGTCGAGCGCTGCCGACGGATCAGAAGGCCGTGCCGCCATCGCGGCGGCTAGCTCGGTGCGGTTACCGATGCGAAGCTTCATGTACACGCTCGAGAGGTGCATCTTCACGGTGCTGCGCGACATGAACAGCTGCAAGGCGATCTGCGGGTTGGACATCCCGCTCGCGGCAAGGCGCGCGACCTGGAGCTCGGCCGGGGTCAGGCTTCCCCAACCTGCGGCCGGCCGGTTGCGTGTCCCGCGAGTACGCCGCGCGTAGGCGATCATGTCAGCGATCGGTACGCCCTCCCCTTCAGCCCAAGCGGCGGCCCAGGCCGCGACGCCGTCGCGCTCCACCACCGAGGCCCGCGCGGCTTCCAGCCGCCCGGCGATCGAGGGCAGCGCCGCGCATCCCAGCGCGGCCCTGGTCGCGGCGGCCGACCCGGCAAGCCGAGCCGCGCGCGTCCCGTCTTCCCCCGCCGCCGCCAGCAGGGCGAGCTCGTCGAGCACCTCGGCGGCGCCCCGTTCCAGGCCCAGCTCGGCGTACGTGGCCAGCGCACCCTGGAGCTGGTCGCGCGCTTGCTCGCCGCGGCCGTCGAGTGCCGCGGCGCTCCCAGCGATGAGCTGGGCGACCGCGCGTAGACGGGGACTCCCGGATCTCTGCGCGAGACCCTCGAGCTCATCGCTTTGGATCTCGGCCTCGTGGATGTCACCACGCGCAAGTGCGGCCTGAGCCAGGACTTCGCGCATCAGCGCGAGAGTGTGGATCTGCGGCACTGAGAGCAGTCGATGCGCTCGCGTCTCGGCCGCGTCGTAATTTGCCTGCATGAGCTCGGCGACGGCGAGCGCCAGCTCGATCGTTGGGATGGCCATGAACGCCCCCGACTCGCTCGCTCGTTCCATCTCGCGCACGCCCTGCTCCAACGCCTCACTGCACCGCCCAATGCGCGCAAGCGCGTGGAGCCGCTGACAGACGATCTGGAAGTAGGTCATCGACGGCGCGTCACCCTCGCGGGCAAGGGCCAGATCCGCGTGCGACAGCGCGCGCTCGGGTGAACCGACGAGCGCCTCGGTCCACGCCGCGACGTGCTCTGCCCAGATGCGCAGCCGAACGTGCTCGGACGCGCCGGGGATCGTCCTGAATTCTTCGTAGGCCGTGCGGGCGGCGTCGAAGCGGTCTGAGATGGCATCGGCCATCGCCAGGTTCACGAGCGCCCAAGCCAAGCCGAGCGCGTCGTCACTGCACCGCAGCAGCTCGACCGCGCGCTCGGCGCAGCCCAGGCCTTGCTCGAGGTTGCCGCCCACCTGGATCAGCACCAGCGAGGCCATCATCAGACAGCCGGCTTCGCCGTCGGTATCGCGGGCCTGGTCCAGCAGCGCGAGACCGGCATGAGTTTGCGCCACCGCGCCCGCATAGTCCTCGCTCAGCATGCCGACCAGTCCCGCTCCGCAATGCACCACGGCACGTGTCGCCGGATTGACCTCGTCCCCGGCGGCCGCCAACGCGGCGGCCGCCGCGCCCCGCGCCGCCTCGAAGCGCTCGGTCAGCAGCCAATGCCGCAGCATCTCGGCGACGATGCCGAGCGCGCAGCTCGGGTCACGTTCGATCGCGAGGCCCAGGGCAAGCTCCAAGTTCGCGCTCTCCTGCTCGAGCTGCCCGTGCCCGTCTGGTTCCAGCAGACGCCCGCCGACGTCCGCGGCGTACGCGGCGAACCACCGCATGTGCCGTTCCGCGATCTCGTCGCGCTCGCCCTCGAGGGCCAGCTGCTCGGCCGCATACTCACCCACGGTTTGGAGAAGCGTCCAGCGCTCGGTTCCGCTCGACGCTCGCATGACCAAACCGCGCGCCTCAAGCGTGTCGAGAAGCCCGCGCATATAGCTCTCGCTGGCCTCGGGCAACGCGACCGCACGCGCAGCGTCGGTCGACCACCCGCCCACGAACAGCGACAGCCGCCGGAGCACGGCCTGCTCGATCTCGCTGAGCAGGCCATAGCTCCAGTCGAGCGACGCCTGGAGCGAGCGGTGCCGGGGCAGCTCCTCATCCGCCGCAGACCCGCGCAGCCGCCCCTGCCGCGACAGTCCATCAGCGATATCGCCCGTCGAAAGGGTGTCAACCCGTGCGGCAGCCAGAACCAGAGCGAGGGGAAGACCATCGAGCGCGCGACAGATCCGGACCACCGCCCTCGCCGTGGAAGCGGTGAGCGCGAAGCCGGGATCGCAGCTGGCGGCGCGGTCGACGAACAGGCTGCCCGCGTCGGAGCGGACGACCGCGGCCACGTCGCCTCCCGCGTCCGGGAGGCCCAGCGGCGCCAGGTGGAACACCGCCTCGCCTCCAATGCGCAACGGCATCCGGCTAGTCATCAGCACCTTGAGGTCCGGCGCTCCATCTCGCAGCTGATCGACTAGCCGTCCGACCTCGTCGGCGAGGTGCTCGCAGTTGTCGAGCAGGAGCAGCCCGTGATGGCCGGCAACGGCGTCGAGCAGCAACTCGACGGGCGTTTTCCCGCTCCGCTCGCGAGCGCCGATCTCCTGCAGCAGCGTCGCGACCATCTGCTCCGCCGCGCGTGCATTCGCCAACTCGATACTCCACATTCGGGCCGATGACGATCGCGACCGAAAACGCCCGAACAGCTCCAACGCAACCCGGCTCTTGCCGCAACCACCGGGCCCGGTCACCGTCACAGCCCGCCTCGAATCAAGCAGATGTTCGAGCGCGAGCAGTTCGGCCCCACGACCGATGAGCGGTCCCGTGAGCGCCATCGACCGAGATCGTCTCAAAAACGGGATGAAGGCGGGGGTGGACGATCGCATCCTGTCGTGCAATCGTCGCGTGCGTGCGCGTAACGAACCACGGCCAGCTGGCCAGTGGTCTTGACCCGTTTTCGACGACACTTGGACGCTTCCGGTCGTAAGCCGGGGAGAGTGAGGCTCAGGTGCCGAGAACGAGGTCGCTGTATCCGGAGGCGTTCCGCCACGAGGCGATCTGTCTAGCCCAGCTCGGCGACAAGCCGCAGCGCAAGCTGGCCACGGATCTGGGGATCTCCGACGTCACATTGCGCAACTGCCTGAGGGAGCAGAAGGTCGCGGAGGGAAGCGTCCGGTGGGCGGAGCGCAGATGAGCGTGTGTGCGCTCGTGCCGATCGTCCTTAGCCCGCGCGAATCCCCCGCGCAAGGCCGGCTCGGAAGGCTCGAGCTGATCTCACGCCGCGGCCACGGCCGACGAGCATTCATCTTCTGCGGCCTGCTCACGGCCGGCGCCCGACGTGCCGCAGGCGTGATGCCGTTCACCTGGTTCGGGTGATGGCTGTTCGCGCCCGAGATGGTGTGATCGGGGTCGAGCACGATCTGAAGGGAGCAGCGATGGGATTCCTCCACAGACATCACGACGGCAGCGCGACCCGTTACCGGATGCGCGAGAAGTTGTTCGCGATCGGCGAGGACTTCTGGATTGAGACGGAAGGCGGGGAGCGCGCGTTCAAGGTCGACGGCAAGGCGCTGCGAGTCCGCGACACGTTCATCCTCAAGGACGCCGGTGGCGAGGACCTGTTCAAGGCCCAGGCGAAGAAGCTCCACATCCGCGACACGATGGAGATCGAGCGCGACGGGGACACGGCGGCCACGATCAAGAAGGCGCTCATCACCCCGCTTCGAGACCGCTTCTCGATCGAGCTGGCCGACGGCACCGAGCTGAAGGCCAAGGGGAATATCGTGGATCACGAGTACGAGATCGAGCGCGACGGGGACACGGTGGCCGAGGTCTCCAAGCGCTGGTTCCGCGTCCGCGAGACGTACGGGATCGAGATCGCTCCAGGCCAGGACGATGCACTGGTCCTGGCGCTCGCGGCGTGCATCGACGAGATGGAGGAGCGATAGCGGACGACGCCGTGGCCGACGTCCTCAACGAACAACGAGTGATCGCGGCCACCCGCCTAAGACCCGCGGCGACCTGATCATCCGAATCCAGCCACGGCCACCGGCACGCGGTCCGCGACCAGACGGCCGGAGGAGGTTCTCGGAACCTGCGAGCCAAGCGCTGATCTGTTCGTGATTCCACTCGCCGGCGGCGATGGCTAGCACCGCGCGTTCGGCTTCATCGACGGACGGGTACTGCTGCCAGATCCAATTCGTTGATCTCCACAAACACTCGGAGCGTCACCCAGGCGGCACGCTTATTCCCGTCGGGGAGTGGGTGGTTGCGCGCAAGTCGCTCGATCAGTACGGCGTCCTTGTCGACGAACTCGGGGTAGAACTCGTGATCGCCGAAGCCCGCGAAGGGGGCATGGAGCGCCGAGTCGGCAAGAGACAGGTTCGGCAGGCCCGCGATCGTCGCGGCGTCCATCCCCGTGAGCTCGGCCGCGATCGCGATGCAGTCGACGAGGTCGACTTGGAGGGTCGTCACTTCGCGAGTCGTTCGAGCAGGTCGCGGTCCTGCTCGATGATGCGCGTGTCGCTCGCGGAACTCCGGATCCTCCCGGCGCCGCTCGACGGCTTCGACGAGTGCCTGCTTGACCGTCTCGTTCAGGCTCGTTCCCTCGGCGCGGGCGATGGCCTCAGTGTCGGCCGCGAGCTGGTCGTCCAAGCGCACAGTCAGGTTCTTAGCCATGGCGTCATGGGCTCAAGACACCATTCGCCCAAAAAACGTGTCCCGAACCATGTCCCCAACTCAGCAATTCTGACCGGATCTGAGCGATCTCAGACGCACTCAGACTCCCGACTAGTCGGCCCACTCGGGGCGACGTTCACGGTACGGTGCCCACGACTAGCGCGATCAGGCGGTGTCGTGTGGCCGTCACCAGGCGTAACTCGCCACGAAGCAGGTATGCGGTCAGGCCGACCGTTCCGGCCAGCCAGCATAGCTGGGCGGTTCGCAGCGTCGCCTCCGCGGTGGCTTCATGCTCACCGAGCGAGAAGACCGCCGTGGCGATCAGCGGCGCGAGCGAGATCCTCCCGTCAAGGGCCTCCCAGGCCAGCAGTGCGACGATCGCAGGGATGGTGTAGTAGGGGCCGCATTGTGGGTCGAGCGTGCAGCGAAGCAGCAGCACCAGCGCCAGCAGCCGCATCGCGTCCTGGGGGCGGGGTCGCCCGCGCACATGGAGCCAGACGAGCGGGACAGCAATGAGAAGCGGAACCATCGAGACGTCTGCCCTGGTCAAACCGAATGGGAGCGAATGCACGGACGTGGAGAGCCCGTGAGCCAACTTCACGTGTCAGTAGCCGCTAACCATCCACCACCATGACCTGATCGATGGCCAGGTCAGATCTCCGATTCCCCTCGACACCCGCGCAAAGGCTGTCGGATCCATCGCCGGGAGCGTGAGAACTAGCGGCGCTGCAACCACCGCGGCGATCAGCACCCCGACGACTGGCCGGACGTGCGCCCGGCGCACCACCGCAAGAAGCACCACCGCGAGCACCAGCGCGCACGGCAACACGCCGAACCGGTAGGTGAGCATCCTGCCGCCGCCCAGGGCGGTAGCGATCGCCGCGAACGGCAGGCGCAACAGGATCGAGGTCAACCCCATGAATGGCTGGTTGTGCGCTGCCGCGGAGAGGTGGCCGTGAACCAGCGCCGCGATCGTCGGCGCCGGGTCATCGGGAATCCGCGAGCCATAGTCGCCAGCGGAGTGCACAAGAGCAGCCAGAACAGCCGCAGGAACCATCGACAGTACATCCACACACTTACGTCGCGCGAGGGGGATATCGGCGGTGAACCGGCGAAGATCAAGAGCCAGGAACGTCGCCAAACGACGCGTGACCGCCTGAGCGCGTGGTCGGGACATTGTCCGCGACGGGGCCACTATCATCGCCGCGAGTTCAGATGGCCGACGCCTCATCCGGACGGCTCATGGTCGAGCGACTCGACGGAGGGGGTCTGCGTGTGTCGATGACAGAGTTCATGCCTCCGCCACGTAACAGGTAGTTGCCCGTGTCCGAGCCCTTGCACACACCCTCGCTCGCCGGCGCGGCCGAGTGGATCAACTCCGAGCCACTCGACCCGGCCGGGCTGCTTGGCCGAGTGGTCGTGGTGAACTTCTGGACGTTGACCTGCATCAACTGGCTGCGCCAGGAGCCCTACGTTCGGGCGTGGTCGCAGGCCTACCGCGACGGTGGGCTCGTCGTGATCGGCGTCCACACGCCCGAGTTCTCGTTTGAGCACGAGGTCGAGGGCGTGCGGCGGGCGACGAGCGACCGGGGGATCGATTATCCGGTCGCGGTCGACAACGACTACGCGATCTGGCGCGCGTTCGACAACAACTACTGGCCGGCGCTGTATTTCATCGACCGGGAAGGGATCGTCCGCGACGAGCACTTCGGCGAAGGCCGGTATGAGCAGTCCGAGCGCCTCATCCAGGAGCTTCTGGGGGTGAAACGAACGCTCGTCGCCGTCGACCCGCGCGGAGTCGAGGCGCAGGCCGATTGGGACCGGTTGCGCACACCCGAGACTTATCTGGGCTACGCGCGGGGGGAGCGGTTCGCGTCGCCGGGGGGCCAAGTGCCGGGGGAGCGCCGCGTCTTCGAGCTACCCGAGCGCTTGCGCCTAAACGATTGGGCTCTCGTGGGCGAGTGGACCGTAGGTCGGGAGAACGTGGTCATGGACCGGGCGGGTGGGAGCATCGCCTTCCGGTTTCAGTCGCGCGACGCGCATGTTGTCCTGTCCCCTGGCGCGCGAGCGCCGATTCCGTTCCGCGTGCTCCTGGATGGCGAGGCACCCGGCCGGTCACACGGCGTGGACGTCGACGATGACGGGAACGGTGTACTCCAAGAGGGCCGCCTGTATCAACTGCTCCGCCAGCACACGGCGATACGCGAGCGGACGCTGGAGATCACGTTCCTCGAGCCTGGCGCCGAGGCGTACTCGTTCACGTTCGGGTAGGCGCCTGACACTCACGTTCGCGTGGCAGTGATCACCACGGTGGCGTACGGCATCGTGAACGCACGTCCGATCGCGTCGATCGCCGCGCCGATGCCGTCTCGCAGCTCGTATAAGTGTGCCGGCGAGAACTGGCTGGCGTCGCCGCCGGTCAACACCTGATCGAGCCATTCGTCCCGGGTGTACGACCGCTCCCAGTCGAACCGCCACCGCTCGGGTTCACTGAATCCGCCGGCGACTCGGATCCCGTTGACCGCCTTGGTGAACAGCGCCGCGTACGCGTCCAGGGGTGACCTCGCCCACGGGTTCCAGTCCGGCATAACCTGGCGGTAGACGGCGGCGAACGCCGCCGCCACCTCGGGCGACGGGTCGAACACGTTCCAGAACAGCGCCAACCGGCCACCGGTTCGCAGCGCCCAAGCCGCGTGCGCCGCGCCGGCAACCGGGTCGACCCAGTGCCAAGTCTGTCCCGCGACGACCGCGTCGAACGTTCGGCCGGCTGGATCCCAGGCCTCGAATGCCGCCACCTCGACCTCGAGCCCACGCTCCCGCGCGAACTCGGCCATCCGCTCGTCGACGTCGACACCGAGCACCGTGCAGCCGGCGGCCTGGAACTGCCGGGCGGAGATCCCGGTTCCGCAGCCGACATCGAGGACGTACGGCCCGGGCGTGGCGGCGACGATCGACTGGACCATTGCATCCGGGTAGCGAGGCCGGGCGCGGTCGTAGCGTTCGGGGTCCGCGAACGACTCGGCCCACGCCCGGGCTCGGTGAGGCTCGTGCTTGTCCGCACGCGCGAGGCCCGGCGGTATAGTGGGCATCTGCCCACTATAAGTGGGCGTATGCCCACTCGTCAATGGGAACGACCGACCAGACCGAACGCGCAGTTACACCTTGCCGACCGGGGTAGCACTCAACGACGCGGGCGACCAGCTGTTCGACGCCGCCGAACGCGTCTTGCTCCGGGATGGGCCGAACGCGCTGACGAGCCGAGCGGTCACCACCGAGGCCGGCTGCGCCAAGGGCGTCCTGCATCGTCACTTCGCCGACTTCGACACCTTCCTCACCGAGCTGGTCCGCGACCGGATAGCCCGGCTCGAGAGCCATGCCGCCGACCTGCGCGACTCGGCCGGCACCGGCACCGTCGCCGGGAACCTCACCGCCGCCTTGATGGACCTGTTCGAGTCAGTCGCGGTGGCGATCGTCGGGCTCGTCACCTCAAGGCACGAGCTCCTCGCCCGCCTGCGGGAGACCACGCTGCGGGGCGTCCCGCTCCTCACCGAAGCCACAGCCATGGTCGCCTCCTACCTCGCCGCCGAGCGCGAGCTCGGGCGCATCACCGCCGACGCCGACATCGACACGCTGGCGCCCACGCTGATCGGCGCGGGACACCTGCTGTTCGCCGGCGGCGCGACCACCCCGCCTGACGCCGATGCCGTTCAGAAGGTCGTGGCGACGGTCATTGCCGGCGTGGTGGTTAACCGTGACCGAGCGCCCCGTCCGGGGGCATCGCGCCGATCGAGCCGACGCACCGAGTAGCAGCTTCGATCGCGCACTCGGGCCCGCCGACGAGGTACCCAGCGGCAAGCGCGTCCCCGGCGCCGGTCGTGTCAACCACGACGACCGACGGGGCCCGATACATACCCTCGGGGAACCGCGCGCCTCGGGCGCCGAGCTTGATCACCCACGCCGCGTCGATGTCCGGCACGGCAGCCCGCTCGGACTCGGTGGCGAACACGAGGTCGGGTTCGAGAGTCCGCAGCCGCGCGGCGAACTGCTCGGCGCCGACGATCTCGATGTCGTGAGCGGAGGCGAGATCGACGGTGACGCGCTGGGCCAACCTCGAGGCCTCGATCGCGGCCTCGGCCATCGGCTCACGCAGCAGGCAATAGCCCGAGACGTGGAGCACATCGCACGACTTCAGCCATGCAGGAACGAGCTCTGAACTCTCCAGCTGCGAGGCGACCCCCCGATCCGATGCCATCGTCCGCTGACCGTGGGCGTCGCTGACCGAGACGACCACTCCGCCGCGACCCTCGACCGCCGGGCCGAAGATCTCGACGCCGTGCCGCGCGACCGCGCGTACCGCGAGCTCGCTCGATGCGTCGGTGCCCCGCTTGCAGATCAGACGGCTTCTGGCACCCAGGGCGCTCGCCCATGCGGCGACGTTCGCGGCCTGACCGCCGGCGGCGAAGCGGATCGTTGCCGGCGTATCGGCATCGGGTGCGAGCTCGTGGTCGGGCAGAACGATGACGTCGAGGATCAGATCGCCGATCGTGCAGATGGACAGCGGGCTGCCTTGGCCCCTCGCCGCGTTCGCGGGCTGCATGCCCGACATGATCACGGCCCGCGCGCGCTCGGGCGTGCTCGCGGAAACGTGCGGTAGGTTGGCGGTAGTGACACGAGGAGTTGTTCTCTCCGAGAACGTTGCCCGCGCGCTCCGCGGCGGCGACCCCGTCGTCGCGCTCGAATCGACGATCGTCACGCACGGCCTGCCGCGCCCAGAGAATCTCCAGGCGGCGCTCGAGTTCGAGCAGACGGTCGCGGACTCCGGCGCGATACCGGCGACGATCGCGCTGCTCGACGGGGTCGCCCACGTCGGCCTCGAACCCGAGGAGCTCGAGCGGCTGGTCGCCACGGACGGGGCGCTGAAGCTCAGCGCCAGAGACCTGCCGGTGGCGATGGTGCAGGGCGCTACCGGCGGCACGACAGTCGCGGCCACCGCGCTGCTTGCCTCGCGCGCCGGCATCCGAGTGTTTGCCACCGGCGGGATCGGCGGCGTTCACCGCAACGCGGACACGACCTTCGACGAGTCGGCCGATCTCGGGATCCTCGGGAGCTGCCCGATGACGGTGGTCGCCGGCGGCGTCAAGTCGATCCTCGACATCGGCGCCACGCTCGAGCGGTTGGAGACCCTGAGCGTCACCGTGCTCGTGTTCGGCACGAACCGCTTCCCGGCGTTCTGGCTCACCGATAGTGGTTACACGGTCGACTTCGCTGTCACGACCCCCGAGGAGATTGCCGAGGTGATGCGGGCCGCGGACACGCTCGAGCGTCCAGGCGGGATTCTGGTCGCGAACCCGCTGCCCGAGGCCGCACAGCTCGACCCCGCCGTGCACAATCGCCTCCTGTCCGAAGCACTCGAAGCGGCGCAGGCCGAGTCCGTGCGTGGCAAGGAAATCACCCCGTTCCTGCTCGATTACATCCATGAGCACACGGACCGCGCGAGCGTGAGTGTCAACCTCGAGATCGTCCGAGGTAACTGCAGGCTCGGTGCCGAGATCGCCCGCGCCTGGTCGGCGTTGCAACCGACATCCGGGTCGGCGTGATCAACCGGGGCTCGTCGCTAATGGTGCTCGATTATTACGCTCCGGCGCGGCCGCGCTTACGCCACCGCCAGCAACGTCGTCGGATCGGACATCACCCGCTCGATCGCGTGAATCGCCCCACCCTGCGCAGCGGCGGTGAACCCGAGCGTCGAGGTCGCGAGGTGCGGTGTCTCGGCGGCGCCGGCGAGCGTTCCGGCCTCGAGTGCCTCCTGCGCCGCGGGGAGGATCCAGTCGCTGAGATGGACGAAGTAACCCCCGAGGATGATCACCTGGGGGTCGAACAGGTTGGCCAGGTTCGCCGCGCCCACACCGATCCACCGCCCGAGCTGAGCCAGAAGCTCGAGCGTGTGCCCGTCCCCGCCGCGGGCCCGTTTCACGAGCGGCTCGATCTTGCGCTCGGGCGGAGCGTCGCCGCGGGGCCGCTGGCGCGCCGACTGCAGCAGCGCGTTCAGCCCGACGCACGCCTCCCAGCAGCCGCGCCGTCCGCAGCCGCACAGCGGTCCGCCGGGCATGACGTTCATGTGCCCGACCTCGCCGCCGTAGCCGCGCGTGCCGAGCAGCGGCTGACCGCCGACGATGATGCCGCCGCCGATCCCGACCTCGCCGGTGATGTAGACGAGGTTCGGAGTCCCCGCCCACTCGCCTGATCGGTACTCGGCGATCGCCGCGAGGTTGGCGTCGTTGCCGACGTGGACCGGCGTATCGCCGAGACGTAGTACTCGCCGGAGTGGCTCAGCCACCGCGACGTCCCGCCAGCGCAGGTTCGGCGCCTCGGCGACGACGCCGGCGCCGACGTCGACGAGCCCAGGCACCGCGACGGTGAGCCCGGCCACCACGGGCGCCGGTTGGCCCCGGCGCGAGGCCAGGCGCCGGCGGGCCGCCCGGCAGAGGTCGGCCAGCGCGGCGATGCATGCATCGGGCCCCACGCTCGCGTCGAATGGCCTCCGATCGCGGAGAACCTCGCGTCCGGCGAGATCGATGACGAGCACCGACAGGTAGTCCACGTTCACCTCGGTGCCGATCGCGAGTACGCCGCTCCCCAGCTCCAGGCGTGTGCTGGGCCGCCCGGCGCGGCCGCCTCCGTCGCGCCCGGTCTCCCGCACCGCCCCGAGGTCGATCAGCTCCGCCACGAGTCGCGACACGGTCGCCCGGGTGAGCCCGGCGCGGGCGGCGATCCCGGCTCGGGAGTCGGGCCCGACCGTGGACAGGTGGCGCAGCACCAGCTCGAGGTTGTTGCGACGGATGTCGTTGTGTCCCGCGCGCGGCGGGATCACCGAATCTCTTGACACCGGGTGTGACGATGGATATATGTTTTGCATCGGTTCAAAACATTTCTGCCGAGCCGGGCCAGTCTAATGGCCACGCGGTCGGTCAGGAAAGACGGCAGGGCGCCGATCGCGTGAGCGGACCCCGCCTGCGCCAACCACCCGCGATGCCCGCGCTGAACGATCCACGCACACCGGTAGCACGAATGCGCGACCGCGCCTGGTCGAAGACGATCGGCGTGCTCAGTCTGGATCCGACGTCGTACGACAAGGCCTGGACGCTGCTCGGGATCGAGCGCGCGACCCGCGACTCGGACTACCTGGTGAGCATCGTCAGCGTGCCCGGTCCGACGCGTCGGACCCTGACCACAGCCGTCGGGCGGCTCCGGAGCCTGGCGGTCGACGGGATCCTCGTAGTCGCCCCGCAGCAGGACACGATCGACACGCTGGCCGACCTGTCGGGCGATATTCCGCTCGTGGCCGTGGCCTCCGGACCCCAACAGATCCTCTCGGCGGTCGCGATCGACCACTATGCGGGCGCCGCGGCGGCGACCGGCCACCTGCTCGAGCTCGGCCATCACACGGTCTTCCACATCGCCGGGCCCGCGGACCGGACCAGCCCAGGGCCGCGCTTCGCGGGGTGGCGGGACACGCTGGTCGCGGCCGGCGCGGACGTGTCCCTGCCGATGATCGGCGATTGGAGCGCCGACGTGGGGTATGAACTCGGGTGTCGCCTCGCCACGAGGGGGGAGGTCACCGCGGTCTTCGTGGCCAACGACCAGATGGCCCTCGGAGTGCTGCGCGCCATGTTCGAAGCCGGGCGGCGAGTGCCCGATGACGTCAGCGTGGTCGGCTTTGACGGCACGCCGCAGGGAGAGTTTTTCAGTCCGCCGCTGACCACGGTGGGGCAGAACTTCGACGAGATGGGCCGGCGCAGCCTCGAGCTGCTCCTGACCGAGATCGAGCTCGGGCGAGGTGGTCAGGTGCAAGAGACGATCCCCGCGGAGCTGATAATCCGCGCCAGCACCGCCGTCGCATCGAGCCGGGCACTGGCCGCCCTCGTCTGAGGCCCGCCTCGGGGTACGGCGCGGCCTGCTGCGCCACGCGCACCGCGTCCGCTGCGCCATACGCACCGCGTCCGCAGCGCCGCACGTACCGTCCCGCCTCGGATTCTTATGCAGTTATGCGGATTTCTCGAAGTTCCTCTTCCCCGCTGCCGACATTCTGTGTTACGTCGGCGAAAGGAACCTTCCCGTGACCACCATCCTCATCCTCAACGCAGCTTCATCGCTTCTGGGCCTCGTCGGCGTCGCCGGCTTCCTCGCGTTTCGGGAGCGGCGGGCTCGCCGGCAGGCGGTTGTGCAAGTTCTTTACGTGACCACGGGCCGCGCGCGCCGGCTGCCGCGCAGCTGAGCGCCGGTCCTGACGGAGTCTCCGGCACGGGAAACGGCCGGGGCTGCCGGCAAGGAAACGCCGGCATGGACACGCCAGGTCCGACCTACGGCGATGTTTGCCCTGGCTCGGATCGATCCCTTAGCGTTGCGGGGTAACTCGAGCCCGGAGGTCGCCGCGAATGCCGCGCACGCACCATCTTCCCGACGAGCAGGTCCACTTCACCTGGGACACCGGGAACGAGCCCAGGGTCGTCGTCGACTCGGGCGACACGGTCGTCGTGTGGACGCGCGACGTGAGCGACAACCAGATCACCCCGGACTCGGACACGAGCGTGATCGCCGGACTGGACTGGAATCGCGTGTACCCGCTGCTGGGGCCAATCGGGCTCCACGGTGCCGAGCCCGGTGACACGCTCGCGATTGAGGTCCTCGACATCCGGACCCAGGGATGGGGCTGGACCGCGATCCTTCCCGGCCTGGGTCTCCTGCCCGAAGATTTCCCGGATGCGTACCTGCGCGTCTTCGACCTCTCGCACGGCGACGTCGCCTACATGCGCGAGGACATTGCGATCCCGCTCGAGCCGTTCTTCGGGACCATGGGGGTGTGTCCGGCGGGCGCATCGGCCCAGCCGGTGATGCCTCCAGGCGTGTTCGGCGGGAACATGGACGCGCGCCAGTTGGTGCGCAGCTCGACGCTCTATCTGCCGGTCCAGGTCGACCAGGCGCTGTTCTCCTGCGGCGACGCCCACGCGTGCCAAGGCGACGGGGAGGTGTGCGTGACCGGCCTCGAGGCGCCGATGTTCGCGGCACTCCGGCTCACGCTGGAGAAGGGCCGCTCGATCCCGGCGCCCCAGTACCGCACTCCCGGACCGCTGACCCCCCGCGTCGACTCGGCGCCGTTCTACGGCACCACCGGCGTCGGCGGCGACCTGTACGTCGCCGCGCAGGATGCGGTGCGCGCGATGGTCGATCACATCGCGACCACCTACGACCTTGGTCGCGAGGACGCGTACCTGCTGTGCAGCCTCGCGGTCGACCTCAAGATCTCCGAGATCGTCGACGCCGGCCAGTACATCGTCAGCGCGCTGCTGCCCGAAGCGATCTTCACCGCCTGAGGACGGACCCCCGGACAGCTTGAGCGCCATCCCCGGCGGTAGGCTTCGCGCCGTGCGGAGCCGACGAGCTATCGCAGGGGTGATCGGAGTGCTCGCGCTAGTGCTGCCGGCGACCGCGCTTGCCACCTCGCTGGACACCGCGTCGACGACCAAGTTCGTCGCCGCCTCGTCGCAGGCCGTGAGTGCCGCGTTGGCGAAGCAGAGCCAGGAGAAGGCGGCGGCCAACGCGCTGATCAGCCACGTCCAGTCCACGTGTCCGGGTGCCGTCCCGGCAAACCTTGCGAACGGAACCGAGGCTCAGCGGCACACCTGGCAGGCGTTCTCGAGCGAGGGCGTGGCCGAGTTCGCCCTGGCGCTGACAGGCCCACTCCGGTCGGCAGAGCAGCGTGCGGTTCGCGCGATCGCGCCGCTCCGCTGGACCAGCGCCACGGTCAACAAGGAGGTAGCGGCGTTTGTGCGGCAGGGACGAGCAACGCTCGCCCTGCATCCGCCGGACATTTGCGACCAGGCCAAGGCGGCGGCGGCCTCCGGTTTCGCGGTGGTGCCGCCGGCCACCGTGACGTTCATCAAGCGGTACAGCGTCGCTGCGCCGGCCTCGGCTCCCACGGTCGTCGACCTGGCGAACAAAATGAAGCCGCTGGCCGACTCTCAGGCGGCCACCGCAATCGCGCAGCTTGCTGGACTCGAGTCCCGACTCTCCCGAGACCTCAGTCGCTTCACGTTCTCCGGGATCGGCAAACTGAGCCGCGCGCTGTCCTCATAGGGAGCGCAGGAACTCGAGCAACGGCCCGTTGACCTGATCGGGGTGGGTGAGGTTGGAGGCGTGCGGCCCGCCCTCGACACGAACCAGGCCGGTACACCCGGGTAGCGCCTCACACAGCTGCTCGGCCTTGTCGATCTCGATCGACATGTCGGCGGTGCCGTGGAACACGATCGCCGGGCAGGTGATCTCGCCGACCCGGTCGGTGATGTCGTCCCGGTCGAACAGGCAGTCCGCGGGGGCGCCCATGTTCTCGCGCGGCAGCTCCCGCCATTTGGCGATCCAGCGCTCGTTGACGGCGGGGTCGCCGATGATCAGGTTGGCGATGATCTGGGTGAGTTCGTCGAGGGGACCGTGCTCGAGCCAGGTCTGCTGCATCTGGCGGTAGGCCGGCATCCGCTCGGGGTCCTCGGTCCCGGACTGGGTGTCGATCAGCGCCAGCGCTCGGACGCGGTCGGGTGCGAGCAGAGCGGCGCGCATCGACAGGAATCCGCCCTGCGACATTCCGCCGAGCACGGCGCGCTCGATGCCGAGGTGATCCAGGAGGCCGAGGCAGTCGCGAGCCGAGTCCCAGTAGGTGAACGGCTGTCCGTCGAACTCGGTCTCCCCGAATCCCCGCTCATCCCACGTGATCACGCGGAACTCGGGGGCGAGTGCCTGCACCTGCGGCGCGAACATCTCGCGGTCCATGAGAAAGCCGTGCGAGAAGATCACGGGCGGGCCGCTCCCCCCGCTGTCCTCGAAGCGGAGGCGCTGGCCGCCTAACTCGGCGAACGGCATGGCGTCAGGTCCGCGCCGGCGACGGCTCGAGTTGCGGCAGCACCTCGGTGATGAACAGCTCGAGCGTTCGCTTGGACTCGTCGAAGGTCATATCGCCGGTGGGGAACATGAAGCAGATGTAGTCGACCATCCCGTCGTCGAGCAGGGCCGCGACCCGCTCGGCGATCTGCGGCGGCGTGCCGGACCCGATCTCGATCGCGGGTTCCATGTTGGCGTGAATCGCGCGCAGCGCGCCCTGGGCGTCGTAGCACTCCTGCTCAGACAGCTTGAGGTGGTCGTAGCGATGGGCGTTGTGAGTGCGGCGCACGAGGCCCTCCATGCCGCGGCGGGCGACATCGCGTGCCTCGCTCTCAGTGGGCGCGATCGACAGCAGCATGCTGTAGCCGACCCGCGGCTCGGATTCGGGACCCCCGCCCACCCCGTCGAAGCGGATCGGGTCGCCCTTGTGCTCATCCCACGCCTTGAGGTAGTGCTCGTAGGCCTCCTCGCTGATCTTCCCGGGCCACATCAGGCTCATCCCGTGCTGGCCCGCCGTCTGCGGGCTGCCGGGGTACCAGAACGGGATCCGCTCCTGGAGCGGCCCGGTCGACATCGGCATCGTCGGGAAGTCGAAGAAACTGCTGTCCTCGCTCGAGATCTCTCCGGTGGCGAGCGCGTTCCGGACGATCCCGAGCACGTCGGTGAAGCGGTCCCTGGACTCCCACCAGTCCTGGCTGAACCAGTAATGCTCGATCGGCACGGCGCCGCGGCCGACACCGAATTCCAGCCGGCCGCCGGTGAGGTGGTCGAGCACGCACATGTCCTCGATGACCCGCACCGGATGGTGCATCGGTAGCAACTTCACCATCGGCCCGAGCCTGATCTCGGTTGTCGCCTGCGAGGCGGCCGCGATGAACAGCTCCTGGCTCGGAGCCATGCACAAGTCGCTGCCGTGATGCTCGGCCAGGTGGTAGCCGGCGAACCCGGCCTCGTCGGCCATCTTGATCAGCGTGAGCCGATCCTGGAACAGCTGGCTCGTCGGGGTGCCGGGGATGCCCTCGATGTGGTCGAAGATCCCGAACTTCTTCGCGATCACGGGTGGGACCCTAACGACTTACGCGACTAACGACTTACGCGACGAGCCGGAGCAGCGCGGCGGTGGCGGCCGCGGACAGCGCGACCACCACGAATGGCGCCTTGCGCCACACCAGCACCGCGGCGACGAGCAGCGCCGGCGTGCGCGCGTCGAGCGCGAACCGTTGCCCGGTGGCGAACGTCTGGATCACGATCAGCGCCACCAGCACCGGGACGACCACGATCTCGAGCGACCAGCGCGCGGACGTCTCGTGGTCGAGCCGCGCCCCGATCACGAGCCCGAGCGCTTTGAGCGCGTACGCCGACGCGCACAGGACGAGGACGGGCCACCAGCTCATCGACCCGCCTCCGGCGCTTGGGTCAGCGCAACGCGCCGGCGGCGGCTCGAGGCCAGCAGCACCGGAACGGCGCCGAGAGCCGCAGCGATGATCGGAACGCCCGCCGGCGCGATCGGCACTAGCGCTAGCACGATGATCGCGCCCGCCACCGCGGCGCGCATCGCGTCCGGACCTCGCAACTGCGGCGCGAGCAGGGCGAGGAACACCGCCGGGAAGACCGCGTCGAGGCCGAAGTCGCGGGGGTTGCCGAGCCCGCTCCCGGCGAGCGCGCCGACGAGCGTCCCGACGTTCCAGGCCGTGAACAGACACAGCGCGGTCAGATCGAAGGCGCGCCGCTTCGCCGCGAGCGTCAGCTGTGCGTGGGCCATCGCGGTGGTCTCGTCGACGATCACCTGGGCGCGCAGGGCGCGCTTGGGCACGCTGCCCGACAGGACGTCCTTGAGGCTGACCGCGTAGATCGCGTTGCGCGCCGCGAGCAGCAGCGCCGGTGGCAACGCGCCGGCGACGCCGCCACCGGCGGCGATCACCGATACGAACGTCAGTTGCGAGGCACCGGTGAAGCACACCACCGACATGACGCACGTCTGCACGACGCTGAAGCCGGCCGCGACCGAGAGCACGCCGAACGACACCGCGTAGACCGCGGTCGCGACCCCGATCGAGAGCGCGTTTCTGGTGATCGGATCGCGGGACATGGCTGAGGCATTGTCTCGCAATCACGCGGGCAGATGGCTGCAAATTCACCCATACAACCGTCAGTCATGGCAATATGCAGCTATGGATTCAGTCGATCGCGCAATTATCGACGAGCTGATGCGCGACGGGCGACTGTCGAACGTCGAACTCGCCGCGAGAGTGAGCCTGTCGCCGTCGCCGTGCCTGCGCCGGGTCCGCGCGCTCGAGGAGGCCGGCGTGATCCGCGGCTACCACGCCGACATCGAGCCGAGCGCGATCGGGCGCGGGCTCGAGGTGTCGGTGCTCGTCGAGCTTTCGCTCAAGGATCGCAAGACCGTCGAAGCCTTCGAGGCGCAGATCTCGGAGCTCGACGAGGTGCTCGAGTGCCGGCGGATGTTCGGCATCCCCGACTACATAATCCGCGTCGGGGTCGCCGACACCGACGACTACGAGCGCTTCTACATGAACAAGCTGGCCGAACTGCCGGGCGTCACCCGCGTCAACTCGCAGTTCACGATGAAGCTCGTGAAAGCTGCCACCCCCGTGTGATGTAACACGAGCCCGGGGGGCAGGAGTTACCGGCTGCCGAACACCCGCTCGAGCAGCGCGGTATCGCCGGCGGTCTGGAACTTGACCACCTTGCCGTCGCGGAACGTCAGCACGTCGCAGGCGTCGGCGTCGGCGCCCTCCACCGTCGTATGGGTCAGCACGACGACACGCTCCGCGTCCGAGAACCAGAACTGCGGCGTGGTCGTGAACCCCTTCTCACCGAGCTTCGCCCACAGCGCGCCGACCTCCTGTTTGCCCTGGATCGTGCCGCTGATCGCGCTGTTACCCGGCGTGATCCACTCGACGTCGTCAGCCAGCGCCTCCATCGCGCCGGCGCCGTCGCCGGCCGAGAACGCGGCGTAGGCATGCTTCGCCGCCTCGATGTTCTGCTCGCCCGCCATCGGACGCTCCTTTCCTCTGCTCGCGGCGTCTCGCGCCCTGTCGCGCCGACCCTAACACCTCGCAGGACCCCTCCCCGGTACCTTCTCGCGGAGATGAGCAACGGCGGTATCCATCGTGTGGTCGTGATCGGGGGCGGCTTCGGTGGCCTTCAGGCCGTGGTGAAGCTGCGCCGGGCTCCGGTCGAGGTGACGCTGATCGACCGGCGGAACTTTCATCTGTTCCAGCCGCTGACCTACCAGGTCGCGACCGGCGCGCTCAACCCCGGGGAGATCGCGTATCCGTTGCGGGCGATCTTCAAGGGCGACCACAACATCAAGGTGCTGCTGGCCGAGGTGGCCGACTTCGACTTCGACAACCGGCTGGTTCATCTGGGCTCGGTCGGCGAGGTACCCGCGCCCGAGCCGGTGGCCTACGACACGCTGATCATCGCCGGCGGCTCGAGCTACTCCTACTTCGGGCACGACGAGTGGCGCGAATTCGCTGCCGAGGTCAAGTCGCTCGAGAGCGCGCTAACCGTCCGGGGTCGGATCCTGAGCGCGTTCGAGGCGGCCGAGGCGGAGACTGACCCAGACCAGAAGGCCGCGTGGCTGACGTTCGCGGTCGTCGGGGCCGGGCCGACCGGGGTGGAGATGGCAGGCCAGATCGGGGAGCTCGCGCGCGACACGCTGCGCGGGAACTTCGACGCGGTCGATCCCCGGAGCGGTCGCATCCTTCTGATCGAGGCCGCCGATCGAGTGCTCACGAGCTTTCCCCCATCGCTGTCGGCCAAGGCGCAGCGATCGCTCGAGCGGATCGGCGTGACGCCGATGCTCGGCTCGACCGTGGTCGGGATTGACGCCGAGTCCGTGACCGTCGCGGACGGCGCCGGCAAATCAGAGCGGATCCCGACGCGCACGGTCGTGTGGGCCGCCGGGGTGATGGCGTCGAAGCTCGCCGCGAGGCTTGCCGAGCTGACCGGAGCCGAGCTCGACCGCGCTGGGCGGATCGAGGTCGGGCCCGACCTGACGCTGCCCGGTCATCCTGAGGTGTTCGCGCTCGGTGACATGATCCGGGTGCGGGGCACCGACGGCTCGGTCGCCACGCTACCGGGCGTGGCGCCGGTGGCGATGCAGCAGGGCCGCTACGCGGCGACGGTGGTGCGCGCCCGGCTCGAGTCAGAACAAGCGCCCCCGTTCCACTACCACGACAAGGGCAACCTGGCGACGATCGGGCGCGGCTCCGCGGTGGCCGACATCAAGGGGCTCCGCCTCAGCGGCTTCCTCGCCTGGGCCACCTGGCTGGTGGTTCACCTTTGGTATCTGGTCGGGTTCGAGAACCGCGTTGTCGTGTTCACCCGGTGGGGGTTCAGCTTCATCACGCACGGTCGCGGCGCGCGGTTGATCACGGGCTCCGGCGCGGACGTGCACAGCGACGAGGGCCGGGCGGGTCCGCCCTAGCCCGGATACGCGAGCTCGCTCCGCCGGCGCACGCGCTTGCCCCGGCGAACTGGCGCGGTGGACGGTGCGGGCGGGTCCTCCCGCCGGCGCAGGCTCCCGCCGCACGCGCGACATCGCGCGACGTGCCGGACCGCCTCGTACGTCCAGTCGGCCTCGCACAGGGTGCAGCGGTAGACGATTGTCGGCGCGGGCATCATGTGACGGTCATTGTCGATCCCGCAGCCGGCGTTCGCTAGACGGAAGAGCCCGTAGCGGTATACGGAATGTCCCGGAGACGGCGAGCCCGTCCAGTACCTGTTCGCAGTAAAAAGGAGGGCCACCGTGACCGTCGGTCAGACCTACGCGCTCGTCTGCGATCTGCCTCTCCGGATCGAGTCCTACTCGGTCGCCCCGCTCAGCGCCCCGATGGGCGCCGACCGCATCCGGCGCACGACGGTCATCCGGCTGGTCGGTGGCGGAGAGGAGGGCATCGGCGAGGACGCGACGCCGGTCGAGGACGATCAGATCGCGTTCCAGCAAGCCGACCCGAGGCAGCCAATCGCCGGCGACTGGACGATCGACTCGTTCTCCGCGCATCTCGCGACGCTCGATCTGTTCCCGGCGCCGCCCGCCCACGACCGGATGCGATCGTTTCGGCGCTGGGCGTTCGAGAGCGCGGCGCTCGACCTGGCGCTTCGCCAGGCCGCTGGCTCGCTGGCGGACGTCCTCGGGCGGGAGTCGCGCCCGCTCACGTTCGTCAACTCGATGCATCTGCCCGACCCGCCGAGCTTCGACCCGATCCGTGAGCGCCTCGAACTGTTCCCGGGGTTGCGCTTCAAGCTCGACCCGACGACCGATTGGGACCAGCCGCTGATCGATGAGATCGCGGCCACGGGCGCCGTGGACACGGCCGACCTCAAGTCGCAGTACCCGCCCCCGTTCGGCCAGCCCGCCGACCCGCGTCTTTACGAGGCGGTCGTGCGCGCGTTCCCGGACGCGTGGATCGAGGACCCCGCGATCACTCCCGAGACCCAGCCGGTGCTCGAGCCTCACATGCGCCGCGTCACCTGGGACGGGATCCTGTGGTCGATCGCCGACATCGAGCGGCTCGACACGCGCCCGCGGGCGATCAACATCAAGCCGGTGCGCTTCGGGAGCGTGCAGACCCTGTTCGGCGTCTACGACTACTGCGCGGCCAACGAGATCGCGATGTACGGCGGCGGCTTCGGCGAACTCGGCCCGGGACGACATCACATCCAGTACCTGGCGTCCCTGTTCCATCCAGACACGCCGAACGATGTCGCCCCGTCCGGCTACAACCGGCCCAAGCTCGATCCGTCGGTACCCGTGAGCCCGCTCACCGAGGTTCCCGCTCGCACCGGCTTCCGCTGGGGTTGACGCGCACGCCCGCGCCAGCGACAGCGCCGGCGACAGCGCCGGCGCGGGCATCGGAGAACGGATCACGCGGCGCGTCGGTCAGCCCGGCCGGCTGCGAAGCCCGCGATCAGTCCGGCGAGCTCGTCCGGCTGGTCGATCATCGAGAACGTTCGCGCCCGCTCGATCACCTCGAGCCGAGCGTTGGGCAACGTCGCCGCGAGCCGCCGGCCGTCCTCGATCGGGAAGAACGCGTCGTCCTGCGACCACGCGATCAGCGCCGGCTTGGCGAATTGGTGCAGACGCTCGCCGGCCTTCACCGTCGTCTGCCGGTTGAGCGAGGCGGTCAGGCGTCGCAGGTCGCCGCGGACCTCGGAGTTCGTGAGTGCCGGCTCGACCCACGCCGTGACGAGCTCGTCGATGTCGGCGTGTGACAGCGCGCCGTACGCGCGCTTTCGTCCCAGATGCGTGCGAAGTGTCTGGAGCGCCGCCGTGAACGCCGGCGCGAACTTGGCGGCGGCGATGAGCGGCTTGAGGATCGGCGGCGGGAAGTGCTCGAACGCGTCGCAGCTCGTCAACACCAGGGCCCCGAGCCGCTCGGGCGTGCTGGTCGCGACGACCTGGGCGATCGCGCCACCGGTGTCGTTGCCCACGAGCACGACGTCCTCGAGCGACAGTTCCTCGAGCAGTTCGCCGGCCATCGCCGCGATCGCCTCGATCGTGAGCGCTGACTCTCGACGCATCGGCTCGGTGTGGGCACCCAGCGGCCACGTGGGCGCAATGCACGAGAAGCCGTCGGCAGCCAGTCGCTCGGTCAGCGGCTCCCACAGCGAGGCGCCCATCGCGTAGCCGTGGATGAGTACAACCGGCCGGCCGCCGTCGGGGCCGACCTTTTCATAATGGACGTTTCCGATGGTCAGAGAAGCAGTGGGCACTAGAACCTCCGAAGAAGACGATTTACGTACAGGCTGCACGTAAGATACCAACAGGCTGTATGGAAATGCAAGAGCGACGAACTCAGGCAGAGCGGTCCGCCGCGACCCAACAGGCGCTTCAGACGGCTGCCCGCCGGCTGTGGGGCGAGCGTGGCTACGGCGCGGTCTCAACTCCGGAGATTGCCGAGGCCGCAGGAGTGACCCGCGGCGCCATGTACCACCAATTCCCCGACAAGACCGCGCTGTTCATCTCGGTCCTCGAGGCGGTCGAGACCGACGTGATGCAGCGGCTGGCGGCCACCGTCGCCGCCGCCCGGCCCCAGACCCCGGCCGACACCCTGCACGCTGCGGCCGACGCCTGGATCGACATCGCGAGCGAGCCGGAGGTCCGCCAGCTGGTCCTGCTCGACGCCCCGAGCGTGCTCGGTTGGGCCGGCTTCCGGGAGATCTCGCTGCGCTATGGCCTGGGTCTGACCGAGCAGCTGCTGACCGCTGCGATCGAGGCCGGCCAGCTCAAGCGACAGCCCGTTCGTCCCCTGGCCACCGTAATGATCGGCGCGCTCGACGAGGCGGCGATGTCGATCGCGAATGCCGACGACGCGGCCACTGAGCTCGTGCAGGTCCGGGCGGTCGTGCACGACCTCATCGACGGGCTCACGACTCCAACGTGAAACGCGACGCCCGGCGAGCACTGATCTCACAACGTCGGCGGCCGCACCGTTTCAGCCGTAACGACCGTCCAGCGAAGCAGGAGGGAACCGCCGATGACAACGATGATCGATGTCGGCACCGACACACGGGCGCGCGTCGACGCGCTCGACTGGACGGGCCTGCGCGCCGAGCTCGACGACAACGGTCATGCGGTCACGGTCCCCGTGCTCGACGAGGACGAGTGCGAGGCGCTGTCGGATCTGTTCGACAACGGCCGGTTCCGCTCGACGATCGAGATGGCCAGGTACCGGTTCGGCGACGGCCGCTATCGCTATTTCGACCATCCGCTGCCCGACACGATCGCCGCCCTGCGCACCTCGTTCTACCGGCATCTGGCGCCGATCGCGAACGACTGGGCCGAGCTGATGCGCGGCGACGGGCCGACCTTCCCGCTCGAGCACGACGAGTTGCTGCGGTGCTGCCACGCGGCCGGGCAGAGGCGGCCGACGCCGTTGATCCTTCGCTACGGCGAGGGAGACTGGAACGCGCTGCACCAGGACCTGTACGGCGACGTGTTCTTCCCGTTCCAGGTGCTCACGATCCTGTCGCGCCCCGGGGAGGACTTCGACGGCGGGCAGTTCGTCCTGCTCGAGCAGCGGCCGCGGGCGCAGAGCCGGGCCCATGTGCTCACCCCCGCCCAGGGAGCGTTCGTGATCTTCCCCACCGCGACGCGCCCGAACGCGGGCAAGAGCGGCTATCACCGCGTCGGCATGCGCCACGGGGTCGCCACAATCACCCGGGGGCAGCGGACGGCCCTCGGAGTGATCTTCCACGACGCTACCTGACGTCGATCAGCTCACCGTCGCGGAGCGCCACCGGGATCGGGTCGATGATCTCGAGCGCGCTCGCGTCCGGCTCGAGGTTGCGAAACCCGAGCAGCGCGCGCGGCGCCGTCAGGAAGAACAGGTGGTAGTTCTCACCGTCGTCGGCAACCCAGCTGTCCCACACCCAGTCGTCCCGCAGCGCCAGCACGAGGTCCATCGTTTCACGGCCAGAGCCGCCCGCCCGCGATGTCGAGCGTGGTCACGATGACGCGGCGCGGATGCCGCCCCAGCCTCCGCAGCTCCACGGAAGTTACGGGCGGAGGATCAAGACCCGGGCCTGGCCACCGGGGCTGATCCCGAGCTTGACGATCGCGTCACCGACCGGGACCGCATCCAGCCACACGTTCTCGTCCTCGTTCAGCTGTCCAAGCGCCGCCACCTGCTGCATCGACCGCGCAAGCCGCGCCATCTCGTCGGGCGTTCCGACCAGTCGCTCGACGCCCCGGTCGGTGGCGAACGTGACGGCCAATCCCTCGTCCGTCTGGTCCGCGGAAAGCAGTTCCAAGCTCATGGGTCCCTCCAGTCTATGTAGGAGAGGAACGCGCTTCGGTCGCTGGCGCTTGCGCTCGGCCCGCCGAAACCGAGCCCCGATAACTCATCACTCGCCACCCCTCGCCGGCCGAATGCATATTCGGTTCGGTATGGCAACGAAACGGACGCACTCGAGCGGAGAGGGCTGTCGAGTGTTGCGTTATCGGGGTGGGCTCACGCCGCCTGGCCGCCGTCCTCCCCCGGGCCGCCCCCCGGCCGCCGTCCGGGCCCAACGTCTACCCGACCCCGCCGGCGAGCGCCCGCAGCGCCGCGATCCCCGGCATGAACAGGTACTCGCCACCGCGCGTGGTCACGAACATCCCCTGGGGCGAGAGCATGAACGGCGGATCGCCCTGGACCGTCATCTTGCCCGTCCCGAGCGGGCTGCCGAGCAGGAAGTCGCTGTCGTGCCCGAGATGGAAGCCGTTGCCGTCGTTCAGCCACTGCAGCTGCACGCTCTCGAACTGGCGCGAGATACTCGCGTTGAAGCACACGAACACGAGCCCGCGGTCGATGCCGTCGTCCTCCAATACCCCCCCGACCAGCGGCGGTCCGTACGGGACTCCCCGGCGGATGATGCGGTGGCGGAAGCTCAGCAACCCGGAGTCGTCGAGCCCCCGCCAGCCGAGCCCGTCGCGCGGGTTCGAGCGGCGGATGTGCGCGCCGAGCGGACAACGCTTGCCGTCGACGTCGGCATCGAGATAGCGAAACGCGTTGCTCCCAGCCGCAGTCGCCGAAAACGTCGGGTCGGGACGCTCGGGCGAGACCACGAGCGGTGTTCCGTTCCGCCACCGCCCGACCACCTTGGCCGCGAGCAACTCCTCATCACCCGAAACGAACCGGGCGGCGGCCTCGCTCAAAACCCGCCGAAACAGCGCCACGTCCTGGCGGAGCTTGCGGTAGACCATGTACGTTCCCGAGCGCCCGAGCGGGTCGGCCGGCGCGCTCGGCAGCCGGCGCTGCGGATCGACCAGCGTGTCCTCGTCGGGATAGCCGAGCACGAACTCTCCCAGTGCGAGGGGCCGCCACGACCCACCGGCGAGCGGTACGCCGCCCCCCGGCGCCGAGCTGTCTGACACGCCCGTGATCGCGGGCTGGGCCGCGCCGTCGGAGAACCCGAATTGCTCGCGCGGCGCGGCGGCCGGGTCGCTGCCCGGCGGCGTGAGCAGCTCCGCGTACTGCTCGTGCACGATCGACACGCCCGCGGCCCGTTCGATCGAGTCCCGCAGGCTCGCGAGCTCCGCCTCGATCTCGTCGCGCGAACGCGCGTTGACGATTACCAGCACGTGAGCCACGCCGGTACCGAGGCCGGTGTCCCAGTGCTCACGCGCGCTCGCGCCGAGGTCGCCGAGCATCTCGCTCCGCGCCGCCATCCCCTGGCGGAACTCGTCCGAGAACGTCGCGATCATCGCCTCCGGCACCCCGAGTGCGCCCAGCCCGGCGCACGTGACCGCGACGTTGTGGTGGGAGCGCGGCTTTCCATGCCGCCACTCCTCATCGCTCGAGACCAGGTCGGCGACCTCGTCCAGCCAGGCTCGTCCGCCGGCGACCTCCCCGAGTGCGACGAACACGTACGCCGTGCACGGGTAGGTGTTCCCGTACGCCCTTAGCACGTTGCCCTGGATGTCCGAACGATCGATCTGGGGCGGCACGCTGACTGACATCAGAACTCCTCCATGAACGACCGCCAGAGCTCGTCCGGGCCGAGACGCTCGGCCCGCACGGCAAAGTCGATCAGCCGCGAACGCGCGTCGAGCGCCCCTTTCACCTGCGGGACCGTGGCGTGCGGATACGCGGCGACGAAGAACCCGGTGTCGATCTTGTTGTGGAGCAGGTATGCCTTCAGCTGCGGACCCGTCGCCTCCGGAGGACACCCGACGCACCGCCCCCAGATCTCCTTCGCCTCGGCCGCCAGCTTCACGCACAGCTCGTCGAGATAGGGATCGAGCGGGCCGTCGAAGTTGCTCGTGAAGATCAGGTACGGACTCGAGAGGTGATCCTCGCGCGGCTGGGACGGGTCGTTGACCCAATCGGGAATGATCACCCAGCGCGCGAAGTGGGTCCCGGCCAGTCGCGCGAGTGGGCTGTCGTCCTGAGGCAGCGCGTCGAGGAACGAACGCAGCGCTGGCTCCTCGCCCGGTTGGATCGGGGTGAGCGCCATGAACGCTGTGGCCTGACCCGAGCTATTGCTCACAAGCGATCCCTCACGCGCGATCCCTCACAGGCAGTCCTGCGCCTCGGCGAGGAACAGCGGCCACTGCTGGGCGAACGCCTCGGCGCTCATGTTCGCTGCGCGCGCCTTGAATGCCTCGAGCTTGGGGGCGAGCTCGAGCGCGGACAGGACCATCGTCGTGGTCGCTTCGGGATACGCACCGTAGAAGTGGTTGGCGACGAACTCGTTGCTCTTGATGTAGGTCTTGAACGGTCCCGTCGGGAGCGGTTGCGGGAAGCCGTACGAGGTCCCCCAGAAAACCTTCATCCCGCGTGTGAGGATGTGGGAGAACGCGTCGATGTACTCCTCCCAGCCGCCGTTGAAGTTGCTCTCGAAGTACATGTGCGCGTAGTTCAGCTTCTCCTGCTGCTGCGGCGGCCCGTTGTAGGGAATCCGGCGGACCAGCGTCCAGCGGGCGAAGTGGATGAACGACAGGCGCGCCAGCGTGCCGCTCGCCTTGGGGAACGTGGTGGCGAACCAGAACACAAGCGGAAGCCACAGCCGCCCGAACCACTTGACCGTGCTGAACACCGTGATCGCGATCGCCTGACCATCGACGTTGGCAGAGTCAGTGCCGGTCGCGGTGTCCGGACCAAGCGGAGCGGCGGGTTCGCTCACCGCCTCCGAACATATTCGCGAACGTCCGCCCGAGTCAAGGCGTTAGCCTTGCGCCCCGTCGCAGCGACAGCAAGCAAAGGAGAGGCGATGAGCGATACGCGCGTCAAGTTCGTGCTGGATGAGCCGGCGATCCCGACGCACTGGGTCAACCTGATGGCCGACATTGCCGATCCCGACAACCCGCCGCCCCCGCCGCTCCATCCCGGCACCAAGGAGCCCGCGGGCCCGGATGACCTGACGCCCATCTTCCCGATGGCGCTGATCCTGCAGGAGGTCTCGGCCGAGCCCGAAATCGAGATCCCCGAGCCCGTGCGCGAGGCGTACAAGCTGTGGCGCCCGACGCCGCTGTTCCGCGCGCGCCGGCTCGAGCGGGCGCTCGACACCCCGGCGCACATCTACTACAAGTACGAGGGCGGCTCGCCCCCCGGGTCCCACAAGCCCAACACCGCCGTGGCCCAGGCGTACGAGAACGCCCAGGCCGGGATCAAGAAGCTCACGACCGAGACCGGCGCCGGTCAGTGGGGTTCGGCGCTCGCGTTTGCTTGCCAGTTGTTCGGGCTCGAATGCGAGGTGTGGATGGTCGGGTCGAGCTACGACCAGAAGCCCTACCGCCGCTCGATGATGGAGACCTGGGGCGCCACCGTCCACCGCTCGCCCTCGGACAAGACCGAGGCAGGGCGGTCACAGGCCGAGCACACGACTGGTTCGCTCGGGATCGCGATCTCCGAGGCGGTCGAGGTCGCCGCCCAGAATGACGACACGAACTACTCGCTCGGATCGGTCCTCAACCACGTCCTCCTGCACCAGACCGTGATCGGGCAGGAGGCGATCGCACAGATGGAGATGGCCGGCGAGGAGCCGGACACCGTGATCGCGTGTGTCGGCGGCGGCTCGAACTTCGGCGGCCTCACGTTCCCGTTCCTGCGCCGGGTGATCCAGGGCCAGGCCCAGACCCGGTTCATCGCGGCCGAGCCGGCCGCGTGCCCGACGCTGACGCGTGGCGTGTACGCATACGACTTCGGCGACACGGTTGGGATGACGCCGCTGATGCCGATGTACACCCTCGGCCACGGGTTCGTGCCGCCGCCGGTGCATGCCGGTGGCCTCCGCTACCACGGCGATGCGCCGCTGGTGTGCGGCCTCGTCAAGCAAGGCCTCGTCGAGCCGCGCGCCTACCGCCAGAACGAGACGTTCGAGGCGGCGGTCCGGTTCGCGCGGGCCGAGGGCGTGATCCCCGCGCCCGAGCCCGCGCACGCGATCCGCGCGGTCATCCAGGAAGCCGACGCGGCGCGCGAGGCCGGCGAATCCAGGGTCATCCTGTTCGGGCTGTGCGGCCATGGCCACTTCGACCTGAGCGCCTACGATGCGTACTTGGCGGGCCGGCTCGAGGATCCCGAGTTCTCCGAGGAGGACCTGGCCGCGGCGCTCGCGAGCCTCCCGGAGGCACCCGTGCTCGCGTGAATCGCGAGCCGGGCCGCCCCCTGCGGCGGGCTGGCCGCGACCGGTAAGGTGAACGGAGGACCGTGGCGGCGACCGACACGATCGAAACTCCCTCAGATCTCGCCAACCCTCATCATGACCGGCGTTGGCTGATCCTGGCGCTGCTCGGGACCGCCCAGCTGATGGTCGTGCTCGACGCCACCGTCGTGAACATCGCGCTCCCGTCGGCGCAGAAGGCGCTCGGCTTCTCCAACGCGAATCGGCAGTGGATCATCACCGCGTACTCGCTGACGTTCGGCAGCCTGCTGCTCCTGTTCGGCCGCTTCGGCGATCTGTTCGGCCGCAAGCGGGTGCTTATGACCGGCCTGGTTGCGTTCGGTGTCGTGTCGGCGATCGGCGGCGCGGCGCAGGGCTTCGGGATGCTGGTCATCGCCCGCGCGTTCCAGGGTGCGGCGGGCGCGCTGCTGGCGCCCTCGGCGCTGTCGCTGCTGACGACCACGTTCACCGAGCCGCGCGAGCGCGGGATCGCGTTCGGGATCTACGGCGCGATCGCCGGCGCCGGCGGAGCCGTGGGGCTGCTGCTCGGAGGGATCCTGACCGAGTACCTGTCGTGGCGCTGGTGTCTGTACGTGAACGTGGTGATCGCGGTGCCCGCCGTGTTCGCGGCCATGGTGCTGCTCACCAACCAGGTTCCCGCCGAGCGCCCGAGGCTCGACGTGCCCGGTGCCGCGGCCGTGTCGCTCGGCCTGTTCCTGATCGTGTTCGGCTTTTCGCAGGCCGAGCCGCGCGGGTGGACGGATTGGGAGACGCTCGGATCGCTGATCGTGGGCGTGATCGTCCTGGTCGTGTTTGTCACGATCGAACGGCGCTCAACCCACCCGCTGCTCCCGTTGCGGATCGTGCTCGACCGCAACCGCGGCGGCTCGTACCTGTCGGTACTGATCTCCGGCGCCGGCCTGTTCGGCGTCTTCCTGTTCCTCACCTACTACCTCCAGAAGACGCTCCTCTACAGCCCGGTCACGACCGGCCTGGCGTTCCTGCCGATGGTGGCGATGATCGTCATCGGCTCGACGACCTCGAACGCGGTGCTGCTGCCACGCTTCGGGCCAAAGCCGCTGGTCCCCACCGGCATGGTGCTGGCGTCGATCGGGATGGTGCTCCTCGCGCAACTCGGCGTGCACTCGACCTACGCCGGGAACATCCTGCCGGCGCTGCTCGTGATCGGGCTCGGGCTCGGGCTGATCTTCGCGCCGTCGATCAACACGGCGACCCTGGGCGTGAGCCAGGACGACGCCGGCGTCGCCTCCGCCACGGTGAACAGCTGTCAGCAGGTGGGCGGCTCGATCGGCACCGCGTTCCTGAACACGATCGCCACGACGGCGGTGGCGAGCTACCTCGTCGGCAAGATCCCGTCGCCGGTAGTCGTGGCCCAGGCCGCTGTGCACGGTTACACCGTCGCGTTCTGGTGGGCGGCGGGCATCTTCGCCCTCGGCGCGGTGGTTTCGGGGACCTTGCTGCGCCCCGGCGTGGCCACCGCCGTGACCGTCGGGGACGCGCAACCGGTGGTGGCGGCCGGATGACTCACGCGGCCTCCAAATGGCGAGCCTGGACGGCGAGCGGAGGCCTTGCGTGAGCAGCACGGTGGTCACGATCTCCGCCTCCTATGGCGCCGGAGGCAGCTGGATCGGGCCGCAGGTCGCGGAGCGGCTCGGGTGGCGGTTC
Organism: uncultured Solirubrobacterales bacterium; assembly: GCA_963701945.1. GTDB lineage: Bacteria > Actinomycetota > Thermoleophilia > Solirubrobacterales > Solirubrobacteraceae > Palsa-465. The sequence goes on from CAVPBV010000018.1 coordinate 143,498, forward strand.
ATCGACCGCGCGATCCCCGTGCAGGTGGCTGAACGCCTGGGCGTCCCGGTCGAGCACGCTCAGGTCCACGACGAAGCGGCGGCGCCGCGGTTCACGCGCCTGCTAGCTCGGCTCCCCAACACGAGCGGGGTGGTCGTGCCCGAGGCGACGTCGACGGAGTTCTGCCGCGAGACCGAGCGCCTCCTGATCGAGGCCGCCGACGCGGGTGAGGTCGTGGTGCTCGGACGCGCGGGGGCGATCGTGCTGGGCGACCGGGCCGACGCGTTCCACGTCCGCCTCGACGGTCCCCCCGAGCCTCGCGTGTTCCAGGCGATGCGCGTCGAGGACGTCGACGAGGACGAGGCCAGGAGCCGGCAACGGAACTCCGATCGCGCTCGCATGGACTACGTCAAGCACTTCTACCGCGCCGATCCGCGCGATCCGCGTCACTACCACCTCGTGCTCGACTCGACGGCGGTGCCGCTGGCGACGTGCGTCGAGTTGATCGTGACGGCCGCGCTGGCGCACGGCGCATAAGGGCCGCCTGCGGCGGCATCCTCCGGACGGAATTGCGGCAGGCCCGTTAGGCGAGGCAAGGATGCCGAGCGGGCCGTCGCCGCAATGCCGGTTCCGCCAAGGGAATTCGGCCCGACGCCCTACGTTCCGTGCACGGGCCTGAGCCGAATTCCCCGCGTCCATGCCGCGCGGCCGTGGTTGCTGATCCCGCGGTGGTCGTGGGGCGGATGCGTCTTTAACGGCGGGCACCTGGAGAGGGCCAGGCTGGGCTGTCGGCGCGCGAGGCGGCTCGCAGATCATGCATCACCTGACAATCGAGGCCAGCGACGCTGACCGTGGCGTACTACGCATGTGGGGCATGCGCGGTATGCCACGGTCGGCCAATCCGAGGTCGAGTGTCAGGTTACGCATGCTGGCGCCCCGGATCCGGTCGAGGGAAGACCGCACCCACCCTCAGGCGCCCGCTTTTACCCGCCGCTGACCGAAACGCTCCGGTCCCAACGATGAACTGCGACCCCTATCAGAGCGCCGCGAAATCCTCGAACAACGCCTTCGCCGCCGCGATCCCGCGTGGCACGTACTCCGCGAGCAGGCACTCGTTGGGCGAGTGCAGGTTCGAGTTCGGCAGCGAGAAGCCGGTGATCACCGTCGGGACCCGCTTGTCCGCGAACGCGGCCACGATCGGTAGCGAGCCTCCCGACCGGATCAGGAGCGGCCGGACGCCGAGCGCGCGCTCGAACGCGTTCATTCCGAGCCGGATCGCCGTGGCATCGGGCGGGACGATCCCGGGGCGCGCCGTGGAGAGCAGCTTGACGTCGAGGTCGGCCCCGAGCGGAGCCGCCTCGTGGAGCATGCGCGTGAGAGTCTCCGCGATCTGATCAGGCTGCTGACCCGGCGCCAGCCGGATCGACACGTTCGCGACCGCCTGCACCGGGAGCACGGTCTTCTCGAGATGCGGCGACCCGGTCTCGATCCCGTTGACGTCGAGCGAGGGCTCGGCGAACGTGCGCAGGTAGAACTCGTCGGCGGCCGACGGGTCGGCCGGGCGCGCGCCCTGATCGGCGAGCTCGCCGGCGCCGGGGGGTAGCTCGCGCCAGCTCGCGAGCTCCTTCTCGCTCGGTGGCGTGACCCCCTCGCGCAGCGGCTCGGCCAGCCGCCCGTCGTATGTGACGACCGCGCCGAGCGTCTGGATCAGCGCGTGCGCCGCGTTGAGCGCGGCGCCGCCGTAAAGACCGGAGTGGAGATCGCGCTCCCCGGTGCGCAGCGTGACGTGGAGGTAGGCCATGCCGCGGGTGGCGATGTCGAACGCCGGGCGGTCACGGGCGATCATCCCGCTGTCGAAGATCACGGCCGCATCGGCGCCACGCTCGTCGGCCTCGAGGAACTCGACGATCGAATGTCCGCCGGTCTCCTCCTCGCCGTCACACGCGAACCGCACGTTGATCGGAAGCTCGCCCGCCCGCGCCAGCGAGCGCGCGGCGGACAGCAGCAGGTACAGCTGTCCCTTGTCGTCTGCCACCCCGCGGCCGTACAGGTACTCGCCGCGGATCTCAGGCTCGAACGGCGGCGACTCCCACAGCTCGAGCGGATCGGGCGGCTGGACGTCGAAGTGGCCGTAGCAAAGGACGGTGGGCGCACGCTCGGGGTAGCGCGACGCCGGGATCTCACCGACCGCGAGCGGCGCTCCGTGCCAGTCGACCAGCTCGCACTCTCCGCCGGCGTCGCGGACTCGTGCGCAAACCCACTCGCCGGCCTCCCTGACCGCCGCGGCACGCGTGGGGTCGGCGCTGATCGATTCGATCCTCAGAAACTCGGCAAGCTCGTCGAACCAGTCGGGCACGCTCGCGAGCGTATCGATTCGGCTCAATACACCGCGGGCACGAACGTCTGCTCTTCGATCGGAGGCCGGATGTAGGCGTCCTCTGCCCGCGGCGGCAGCTCGAGCGGCGGCGGCGTCAGGTCCTCGTACTGGATCATCGACAACAGATGGGCGATGCAGTTCAGCCGCGCGCGGCGCTTGTCGTCGGCCTGCACGACGTACCACGGCGCGATCTTGATGTCGGTGTAGCGGAACATCTCGTCCTTGGCGCGTGAGTACGCGACCCAGCGGGCGCGCGACTCGAGGTCCATCGGGCTGAGCTTCCACCGCCTCATCGGGTCCTGGACGCGGGCCTGGAAGCGCCGCTCCTGCTCCTCGTCGGACACCGAGAACCAGTACTTGATCAGCTGGATCCCCGAGCGCACGAGCATGTGCTCGAACTCGGGACACGTACGCATGAACTCCTGGTACTCGGCCTCGGTGCAGAACCCCATCACCCGCTCAACGCCGCCGCGGTTGTACCACGAGCGATCGAACAGAACGATCTCGCCGGCGGCTGGCAGGTGGGGGACGTAGCGTTGGAAGTACCACTGCGTCTTCTCGCGCTCGGTCGGCGCCGGCAGCGCGACGATCCGGCATACGCGCGGACTGGTCCGCTCGGTGATCCGCTTGATCACGCCGCCCTTGCCGGCGGCGTCGCGGCCCTCGAAGACCACGACGATCTTCAGCCCCTTCGCCCGCACGTACTCCTGCATGATCACGAGCTCGCGCTGGAGCCGGAGCAGCTCCTTGTCGAACCGCTTGCGGGTCAGCTTCTCGGGCTCTTGCGGCGTCGGCTTCGCGTTGGCCATGCGCGCTCCTCTCCTTTGCGCCTGCCTGTGTCCAGTCTACGGGAGCAGGGGTGACCGCCGGTCGGCAAGCGGTCCGGTTCAGCTCGCATCCGTGCTGGCCGCGAGCTGCGCTTCGCTGGTCGCAAGCTGCGGCTCGAGCACCCGCGATGGGGCGCTCTCCCGGCGACCCGGGATGAGCAGCCCGGCGAGCACGCATACGACCAGGAACGCAGTCGCGGTCAGGAACGCCTCGTTAAAGCCGGTAACGGTCGGGAGCCCGTGGGCCTGATGGTCGACGATGAACGTTGCCGCGAGCTGGCCTCCGAGCGCTCCGCCGAGCGTCCGCATGACGGTGTTCATCCCGGTCGCGACGCCGGTCTGCTTGGCAGGGACGGCCTGGACAATGAGATTGCCAAGCGCGGCGAACGCGAGCCCGATCCCGATGCCGAGCAGGGTCGCGGAGATCAGCATGTCGTAGGGGTGGCCGTGGGCCACTGCGAGCCAGCCGAACGCGACGGCGGTGACCGCAGTGCCGGCGATCAGCGCGGGCTTTGAGCCGAACCGGCGGGCGAGTCGACCGGCGACGGTTCCGAGCACTCCCATCCCGGCCGCGGCCGGCAACAGATAGAGGCTCGAGACCACGATCGAGGCGCCGAACCCGAACCCGGTGCTCTTCGGCAATTGGGCGAACTGCGGGAAGATGATGAACGACGAGTACATCCCCGCTCCGAGCAGGAACGCGACCAGGTTCGTGGTCCACACCCCGCGGATCCGCATCAGCGACATATCGACGAGCGGCTCGCTGCTGTGGAGCTCGACCCAGATCCAGGCCGCGATCACGGCCGCGCCGGCCGCGAGCAGCGCGATCGTCTTGGTCCCGCCCCAGCCCCAGACGGTCGTCTGCGCGATCGCGATCAGCACGCAGCACATCCCGAGGCTCATCAGCCCCGCCGCAAGCCAGTTCACGCGGCCGGGCGAAAGCACCGGCGACTCGGGCACATAGCGCCACGTGGCGAGCGCGGCCAGCAGGGTGACCACAAGCGGAGCCCAGAACAGCCAGTGCCAGCTCAAGTGCTCGACGATCACGGCGCCGAGCACCAGCCCGCCGCCGCCGCCGATCCCGAGGATCGCGGAGATGATGCCGATGCTGCCGGCAACGCGGTCGAACGGAAACTCGTCGCGGACGATCGAGAACGACAGGGGGAAGATCCCGCCCGCGACTCCCTGGATCACGCGCGCGACGATCAGCACCCCCAGCGAATTGGAGAGCGCGGCGAGCAGCGTTCCGGCCGCGAGCACCAGCAGCGTGTACAGCAGCAGCCGCTCTTTGCCGTACATGTCACCGAGCCGTCCGATGATCGCCGTGCCGACCGAGGCGGACAGCAGGAAGCCGGTCAGCACCCAGGTGACGCCCGTCTCGGTCGTGTGCAGGTCGCGCTGGATCGTCGGCAGCGCAGGGATCACGGCGGAGCTCAGCACCGCGTAGGCCAGCCCGGCAAGCAGCAGCACGCTCAGGATCACGTTCGCGTGCACCTCACGCGACTCCGACGGTCCCCGGGACATGGCTCGTACATTAGGGAGTCGGGGAGGCCCGAGCCGGTCGGCTCACGGGCGGGATGGTGATCGAGGCGACCGCGGAGGACGCCGGTGCCGAGGTGCTCGAGCTGCCGACCAACCGGTTCTTGATGCTCAGCCTGTTCCAGCCGCAGATCGGCGCGCTGGCCGGCAAGCCGCTCGACCCGCTGTTCGCCGAGTTCGTGCGGTGCGCGCGGGAGTACGCCGGTCAGGCAGTCGCCGGTATGGCGTCGAGCAGCGCCAGCAGCTGATCGCGGTTGGGCCCTGGCAGCGGGGGTGGTGGGCCGGCACGCTGCGCGAGCTCGAAGATGCGCTCCATGAAGGTCGCGTCCTCGAAGATCTCCCGGTTGAGCGACAGGCAGCAGCGGTTGGCGAGATACGCCCGGAACGCGTCGGCGTCCTGCGGTAGCGCCGCCAGCAGCGCGCGTTGCATCCAGGGCGTCGAGCCCGGCTGGGGGGCCGCGTCGAGGCCGTGGCGAAGCGCCTCCATCTCGTTGAGACGGGCTCGGTCCTCCTCGACGGTCTCGCGATACCAGGGGGTCAGCTCGGCCTCGGTGACCACATCCCACGTCGCGGCGAAGTCGTAAGGATCGTCGAGGTGTACGCGGACCGTCTCGGCCAATCGCTGAGCGTGCAGGAGGCCGAGCGTCATGCCGCGGCCGAGCGAGGGGTTCGTGCATGTCGACGAATCGCCGAGCAGCGCTACCCCTGTCGCCACGGGCCGTCCGTCGACGATCAGTCGCCGGTAGCGGTCGAGGATCCCGCCCATCGCGACCATGTCGCTGATCGGCTCGCCCTCGAGCCAATGAGCGTGCAGCGGGCAGGCTCGCACCAGCGCCGTCCACGGTCCGGGGTCGCGCAGCCGCTTCAGCCGCCTGTCGCCCACGGAGGTGAAGACCGTCACCGACCACGTGTCGTTGTCTGACGGGAGTGTGAGCAGCGAGAAGGTCCCGATCGGCATCAGTAACGGGGCGCGGTAGTCGGGCATTCCTGCGCCCGGGGCCCGGAAGAACCGCCCGTAGTAGATGAACCCCGAGTCCTCGGCCTCTTCGTGCATCGGCCACGCACCCACGGCCGCGAGCCAGCGCGGAAGCTGCGAGCGCCGGCCAGTCGCATCGACGATCAGGTCGGCGTCGAGTTGCTCGCCCGACGCCGTGCGCACGCCGTACACATGGGGCGGCTTGCCATTCGGGGCGCGAGCGACGAGTGCGGCGACGGCCACGCCGCGGCGGATCTCGAGCCCTGGCTCGGCATCCGCGGCGCGGCCGAGCACCTGCTCGAACACAGGACGTCGTGCGGTGACCGTTCGGAACTGATCATCGCCGTCGCGTGGCGCGCGGTCGGTGATCGACGGGGGCATGAACGCCAGCGGGTCGAACGCCGCCCCGCCGGCCGCCTCGAGTCCGGCCAGCACGTCGGGGAGCGCCTCCTCGAGCACGATCCGGCCCCTGGGGGTCATGTAGTGGGCCAGGCGGAATTGGCTGACCCCGTCGCGCGACCAGCGCTCCCACGCCACCTCGGGGGAGCTTGGCACGGGGTCGCGGTCGCGCTCGAGCACCGTCACCTCGTGGCCGTCTCGCCTGAGCATCAACCCGGCCGCCAGGCCGCACACCCCGGCGCCCAGCACGACGATCTTCGACATGGTCCCTCACCCCTCGCTTGGCAGGAAATCGATCAGCAGCCGGCTGACCTCATCGGGCGCCTCGAGCTGCATCCAGTGACCGGGCCCGTCGAGGCGCTCGTACCGCCACGGACCGGCGACGTTCTCGGCCGAGTTCGTCATCTGGCGCTCGGTCAGCGCCATGTCGCCAGAGCTCCACACCCCCATCGTCGGGGCCTGGATCGGCGGCAACTCGCGCCCCGGCCTGAGCCACGAGTCCGGCGGGACGTTCGCTCGGTAGTAGTTGAGCGCCGGCGTCAGTGAGTCGTTGGCCTCGAGTTCGGCGATCACCGCGTCGGCGTCGGGGTGCCGGGCCCACGCCCGGAAGTGGGCCCAGTCGTCTTTCGACAGCCACTTCTCCGCGATCCCCTTGAACTGGAACAAAAGCATGTACCAGGACTTCTGGTACTGCTCGAAGCCGCCCTTGCGGAACGTTGAGGGATGCCCCACCGACATCGCCACCAGGTGGTCGACATGATCGGGCACGAACGCGGCGAATGCCCATGCGAGCGCCGCGCCCCAGTCGTGGCCGACGACGTGGGCCCTCGGCGCACCGGCGTCGTGGAGGACGGCGACCACGTCGCCCGCCAGCGCCGCCATCGCATAGGCCTCGACCTCGGCCGGCTTGTCGGAGCGGCCGTAGCCCCGCAGGTCCGGGACGATCACCTTGAAGCCGGCCTCGGCCAGGGCCGGCACCTGGTGGCGCCACAGACGCCCCGAGTCAGGAAAGCCGTGGAGCAGCACCACCGGCCGGCCCTCGCCCGTCACCTCGTATTCAATCCCGACGCCTCCGGAGTCAACTCGCACGCATGCCCCCTTGTGGTCTTGAGTAGGTCAGGCCATCTTGATCGTCATGCTCAGCTGACCGATCGTCTCGCCGGCGTGGACCACGTTCAGGCCGACCAGGTGGTTGATCAGCTTCGCCCACGCGGCCGAGATCTCCAGGCCGCCGCTCATTGTGCCCCTGGTTGCCGACATGTGCACCTTAGGCGCCGCCATCGTCGCGATCGTGATCCGGTGGCCGTTGACGATCGCGGTCAGCGTCGCCACGGCGCTCTTATGAGTGAGGACGTACGAGCTCACGCGCACGACCTTGCTGCCCTTCTTGTACTGCAGGCCGCCCTGCGCGTCCATCGTGCCGCTCATCGTCGGGACGGTGACGGTGCCGCCGACCATCGGCATCGTCATCGCGCCTTTGCCGACCTTGGCCGGGCCGATCGACGTCACGGTGATCCCGCGCGAACGGAGGAAGGCGGAGATCGTTGTTGCCGCGCGCACGGTCGCGTGCCCGCCGGTCACGTGCTCGCTCTTGGCCAGGGCGGGCGTAGCGATCGCGAACAGGCAGAGGCCAGCCGTCGCCGCGCCCAGCGCGGCCTTCGACACTCGAGACATTTGCAAACTCCTCGGGACGGGTGACAGAGATTGCCGACTGCGAGAGACCCCCCGTGGACACAGCCCACAGTCGCGGTGAAGGGTACGCCGATGCCAAGTGCGCCAGGGACTTTTGCGCGAGGCCCGAGGTCGTCCGGGAGTCGTCGCTTGAATTCAGGCAGTCTTCAGGGGGTGAAGCCCTTCGCATACCGGCTGCGGCCACCGGAAACGCTGATCAGCGTCGAGGACTATCGCCGGGCCGCGGGCAAGCGGGTGCCGCGGATGATGTGGAACTACATCGAGGGCGGTGCCGACGATCTCGTCACCGTCCGGCGCAACCGGACGGCGTTCTCGCGCTGGTCGTTGCGCGCGCGGGTGATGACCGCGTATCCCGAGCGCGAGCTGTCGACGACGGTCGCCGGCGTCGAGGTCAGCCTGCCGGTGCTGCTCGCGCCGACCGGCGCGCTCGGCCTGTCTCAGTGGCGCGGTGACCTCGCCGCGGCGCGCGCCGCCGAAGCTGCCGGCACCCGTCTGGTGCTGAGCACGGCTTCTTCGTGGACGATCGAGGAGGTCGCGGCGGGGACGCAAGCCGATCACTTCTTCCAGCTGTATCCGGGCGGCGACGAGACGGCCGCTCTGATGCAGCGCGCCTGGGCCACCGGATGCCGCGCACTGTTCGTGACCGTCGACGTGCCCGTGATCGGCAACCGCGAGGGCGAGCGGCGCTACGGCTACACCCGCACCGGCGACATGGGCCGGATGCTGACGCTGACCCCGCGCGAGGCGCTTGACATGGCGCTCCATCCGCGATGGGTGGCCGACCTGTACCGCCACGGCCGCGGCTCGATGCGAAACCTACTCGCCGACGGCGGCGTCATGGCGGCGTTGCAGTCGATCGAGATCCTCCACCGCGAGATCGATCGCGCCACGTTTTCGTGGGGCGACCTGCAGTGGATCCGCGAGCACTGGCCGGGGACCGTTTACGTGAAGGGCGTGCTCGACCCCGAGGACGCGATCCGTGCGGTCGCGATCGGCTGTGACGGCGTCGTCGTCTCCAACCACGGGGGCCGCCAACTCGATCACTCACTCGCCGCGCTCGACGCGCTGCCCCCGATCGTGGCCGCGGTCGGCGACCGGGCCGAGGTGCTGCTCGACGGCGGCGTGCGGCGCGGCACCGACGTGATCAAGGCGCTCGCGCTCGGTGCTCGCGCGGTCATGATCGGCCGGGCGCAGATCTACGGGCTGATCGTCGGCGGCGAGCAGGGGGTCGGCGACGTGCTCGACATCTTCCGCGCCGAGCTCGATCGCGGGCTCGAGCTGATGGGCGCCCAGAGCGTCCGCGAGCTCGACCGCTCGTGGGTGATCCCGCAGGATTACCCCGAGGGCTGACGGCCTCAGCTAGGCTCGGCCCGTGGAAGAGCAGGAGGCCGCCGAGTTCGCAGCTCTCTGGCCGACCCCAGGACAGACTGCTGTCTTCGCGGGGGACGGTTGGCTCAGGGGGTTGCGTGGTTGGCCTCGGTGAGGATGATCCCGATCACCACGTTTGGTGCGTCCTGGTAGATGTAGTGGGTGGTGCCTGGGACAATCTGCACCTTCGTGTGCGGGACGAGCTTGGCCCATACTTGCTGCCCCGCCCGCCAGAGTTGCTCTAGCTTCGCGCCGTATTGCGGGAGTCCCAGTTGTGTCGCGAAGGAGATGCCGTGTTCGAGCACGACCAGGCGGATCCCCGGAGCGAGCGAATGGATCTGCGCGAGCTGCGGGAATGCCGCTGCGCCATCGAGGTGCTCCGGGCCCTGCCGCCAATTGAGTTGGCTGACGAATTGGGCTCGCACCTGAGCCGCGGTTCCGGTCGCGGTCGCCGGGATCACGCCTAGCACCTCCTCGGCGAAGTCCGCAGGCGCTGCATCCACCAGCACGACGGAGCTCACCACTGCCGGGTAGCGATGGGCATAGGTGATCGCGACATCGCCGCCGAGAGAGTGGCCGACTAGGACCAGCGGGCCGTTGACGTTGTGGGCCAAGAGCGTCCGATGCAGCGAAGCCACCATATCGGCGAATGTCTGTGGCCCACTCGTCTTCGGGCTCTTGCCCTCACCGCTGCGGTCATACGCACAAACGTGCAAGCTACCCGGCAGCGCATCAAGAATGGTCTGCCACACCGTAAGAGGGTCTGTGTAGCCCGACATCAGCACGACCGTTGGACTGCCTTGGCTCGCTTTCCCCTGGCACACCATGTAGAGGATCGGTGGCGCCGAACTCGTCCCCGCCGAACTCGTTCCTTTAGCGCCGCACGCTGCTAGGCCGACCACCGCCGTCGCTAGCACGGCTAGGACTGTCAGGCCCTTCACGGTGGACCGCATCTTCGTCCCTTCCCGACGCCCTTATGTCGCTACATCGAATATGTCGCGGGCGCGCAGCCACGCCATCCGCGATCCCGCGCAACCCTGTGTGGAGAACCCGCGCGGGCACGCAGAAGCACGCGCTGACCACGCGCAGGACGCTCGCCGCCGGGCGACGAGCGGGACCGCCGGATCGGTCGATGAGAGGCAGCAGTGCCACTCCGACTCGACATAACTCGCAACTGGAGATAGGCCACGTATCGGAGGCCCTCGACGTGCTGCTCGACGAGGGCGCAGGGCTCACGCGGGCACTGCTCGGGATCGTCCGGGACGGCGGCGAGGCCCCGGCCACGCTCGAGCCGCCGCCTCCTCCGGCCGCGAGTTGGTTCGCGTACGCGCCGCACGGCCGGCGTCGCTCGTTCCCGTAGCGGCGGCGGGGACTCAGTCCACGCGCTCGGGCGCCAGCGCGACCGGGCGGCGGCCCTGCCCGGCTTGCGACCGGGCGTCTCCGTGCTGAACGTCGCGGCGCGTGATCGCGAGGAATGCGACTAGGCAGAAGATCACGACCGTCAGCGCGAGCGCCACCGGTCCGTCGCCGAGTCCGAGTCCGCCGACGCTCTTGGGCTTGCCCATCCAGTCGGCGAACGACGCACCTAGCGGACGCGTGGCGACGTAGGCGAACCAGAAGCAGAAGATCGCGTTCCAGCGCAGGCGGAAGTAGCCGAACGCGGGAACCGCGATGATCGCCGCGAACAGCAGCGCCGAGGTGAAGTACCCGAGCCCGAACGTCGTCGCGGTCAGGTCGCCGACCGCCGTGCCCATCGCGAACGTCGCCACGACCGCGGCCCAGTAGAACAACTCGCGGCGAGGCGTATCGACGGTGTGGATCGACAGCGTCCCCTCGACCCGGTACCAGCTGATGAACACCGCCGCCAGAACGACGGCATAGAGCAGGCTCGAGGCGATGTATGGGACGCCGAAGCCGACGTGGAGGACGTCGGCGGCCATCGTCCCGAACACGCCCACGCCGACCACCGCGAGCCAGTACGTCCACGCGATGTAGCGGCCCATCCGGAACTGCAGGGCGAGCGCGGCGACGAACCCGATGAACCCGAGCACGACCGCGATCTTGGGATCCATCGCATGGACCAGGTAGTCCGAGGTCGACTCGCCCATCGCGGTCGAGAGGGCCTTGATCGCCCAGAAGTACGCCGTGATCTCCGGGACGCGAAGGGCGCCGCGGACCGTGAGGCGTCCGATCAGCACGCGATCCATCACGGCTTACAAACGCGGTGCGGGGCCCAGAAGGCGCGGCGATAAGCGAAGTCTCACCGCTGTAAGGCGCGCGTCAGGTCGGCGATCGCCGCCGGCGATAAGCGAAATCTCACCGCTGTAAGGCGCGCGTCAGGTCGGCGATCGCCGCCGGCATCCGCCGGTCGACGCCGTCGTGGTTGCCGTCGAACAGCTCGAGCGAGTGCTCGATCCCGAGACGGGTCAACTCGCGTGAGAGCGCCACCGCCCCCAGATCCAGGAAGAACTCGTCCTGGCGCCCGGCGTCGATGTGGATCCAGCGCATCCCGGCGAGAGCGTCGACGTGCTGCGCGGCCATCCGCACGGGATCCAGCGACAGCCACCGGGCCCATACGTGTTCGATCGGGGAGCCGGTCAGCGGGTCGAACGGGAACAGAGCCTTGCCGGGCCGTTCGGGGTCGGGCGTGTAAGCACACGCCGTGCCGTACGCCGCGAACAGCGCAGCGCACTCCCGCCAGTCAAACTCGGGGGCCTCGATCCGGCGCTCGAACGCATCCCACGAGCCGCCGAACTGGTCGCGCAGCATCCGCGCCGCCGTGGGGAACAGCGGTTGGTAGACGCACTCGAACAGGGCGTCGCCGGCGTGCGAAACCAATCCGCCGAAGGCGTCGGGCCGTAGCATCGACAGCACCAGCGCGCCGTAGCCACCGGAAGACTTGCCGGAGACGCCGCGGTGCTCGCGCTCTCCCAGCGTGGGATACCGGTCGTCGACGAACGGGACCACCTCGTCGCATACGTAGTCGAGGTAGCGCCCGGTGCTCGTCGAGTTGAGGAACTGAGATCCGCCGCGGGAGGTCCAGGCGTCGACGAACACGATCACGGCCGGCGCCGCGTCGCCCGCGTTGAACATCGCGTCGAGGCGCTCGATCATCGTCAGGCCATCCCCGTCCGCCTCGAGCCACTCCTCGATCCGGCCGCCGAAGCCCTGCAGGAGGTAGACGGCGGGCAACCTCAACCCGCGATCGCCATCCAGGCCAGGCGGGCGGTAGACGTACAGCGGTCTGACTGCTGGGTCGTCCAGCGGGTTCTCGGCGAGCGCGTCCGAGCGCACCACGAGCAGGTCCAGCGATCCGACCAGCGACGGACCGTCCCACGATGCCGCGACTCGCCCCGTGACCTCGTGCAGAGTCACGACCCGGTCCGGTCGGGCACGATCGCGAGCCCGACCGGATTCGTGCCAATCGGCACTGGGATGTCGACCGGAGAGGAGCGCTCCTCCTTGAGGAGCCCGCCGGGGCCGATACGCAGCGCGTGGATCTGGTTGCCCTTGCCGGCGGGAATCTGACGAACGGCGCGCATGTCGAGCAAGAAGATGACGTGGCCGCTCGGGTCGATCTGAAAGTTCCACGGGTTGCCGGCGGCGTTCAGCTTCACCGTCTGGATCGGCTGCGGGTCGGTCGCGTTGTCGCGGGCGATGTTGAACACGGTCATGTTGTCGCTGCCGGCGTTGCCCGAGTACATCCTCGTGCCCGCGGCGTTCACGTGGGTCCAGCAGGGCAGGAACGAGTCCGGGTTCGGGAGCGCGCGGACGAACGTGAGCCGAGCGTCGTCATTCCAGCGGTAGACGATCGTCTCGTTGAGGTTCGCGACCTGCGCGTACAGGATCTTCAGCCGCGGGTTCGACGCGAGCCCGGCCGGCCAGTTGTTCGGGAACTGGTGCCCGCCGGGGTACACGCCTTTGGCCATCGGCAACGGGGAGTTCGGTCCTTCGGTCAGCGTGCCGCTAGGCCCGATCCGGAACGCCCGGAACACGCCCGTCTCCTCGCTCGAGATCAGGACCTTGCGATCGGGAGTGACGTACGCCTGGAGTGGCGCGGAGCCCGGTGGCACGTCGATCGAGGAGATCGGCGGGCCGAGCGACCCGTCCGCGCGCACGTGAAAGCTCGTGTAGTTGGCGGGGACGTCGCGCAGGTCGCGGACTCCGTCGAGCGCCTTGTTGGCGACGATCAGCGTTTCGCCGGCGAGCCCTAGGCTCGTGGGCGCCGCTCCATTCGAGGGAAATGGGGAGCCGGTCACGGGCGTCAGCCCACCGCCGGCCTGGATGTGGAAGACCGCGATCGTGTCCGAGCTCGAGTTGACCGCGAACAGCAGCGTGCGGCTCGGGTTCGTGATGACCTCCTGATCGGCGTCGAGCACGCCGGAGTTGCTCAGGTCGTGCGAGCCGCTTCCGCCGGTCGGGTAGCGGCGGATGCCTCGGGCGCTCAGCACGCCGTCGTGGTAGCTGAACGCGAGGATCTGGTTCGAGTCCGGTGCCGACGAGTTGGACTCGATGTAAACGGTCCCGCTCAGTGGGATCCCGCGCTTGTGGCTGCGTGGCGCGCCGGCCGCCGGCGCGGCCATAGTGGCCGCGGCGGCCGCGAGGGCGCAGGCTGCGAGGGCGGTGATGGTTCGCCGGTTCATACGGTCACACGATCTTCGGTTCGGGGGTTTATACGGGGTGAAGGCATACCGTGGCCGATCGGACGCTGAGCGCCTCACCGCAGCGCGTTCCCGGAATCGATCACGCACGAGACAAACTCGGCCGCGTCCGGCCGTCGGCGCGCGGACGAGCCCCGGTAGGGAGGCGCTGCGGGTGCCCCGCGCCAGTACGCGAGCGCATCCTCGATCAACGGCCGCCACCGCGGCGCGAACGTCTCGAGCGCGTACCCGCCCGCCGCCTCCTTGGACGTGATCGCGCCGGTCGCGATCGTGTAGTGCAGCCGCGGGGCGCCGAGCACTCCGGCCGACGTGTACCGCCGGCCGAGCATCGTCGCCCGGTTCAACCCGGGGCGGCGGGCGTGCTCGACCCAGCGGCGCCAGTAGCTGTCCAGGTTGCCTAGCGTCCACGCCCGCAACTCGGCTGCGTCCGTGTGGATCTGCAACTGCTCGGGCGCCGGACCGCGGACGGGGATCCCGTGTCGCGCGAGCACATGCCAGGTCACCGGGTTGACGTCGAAGCCCTTGCGCGTGGCGATCCGGAATCGGCCGCTGACGTGGCCCGCGAGTGGCGTCACGTCGAGGGGTGACTTCGCCAGGTCACTCGGACGCAGGTAGATCCCGTTGGCAACGAACGGCCAGTGCCGGCGCAGGCCGACGTCGCGGACGAGCGCCGAGGCCCAGCGGCCGGCGTGCACGGCACCGAGGCGGGCGAAGTCCGCCCGGGAAAGCTTGCCCTTGACGACCGCCACGAAGTCGACGTCGCTTCGCCCCTCGCGGAACGCGCCCATGCACGCCGAGCCGACGACGTAGAACCCGTCGATGCGACCGGGGAGCGCGCGATCGAGCCGCGCCAGCAGGTCGTCGGCGACCCGCGCTGCCGGCGCCGGGAGCATGCTGGGAGGATGACCGGTCAGTGCGACTGGGTCGGCGCCGGCACGCGCTGCGCCTGCGTCGTTGTCTGTGTGCTCGAGCTCGCACTCGCCGCCATCAGCAGGTCCTCCTCGAGGCGAAGCTCGGCGGCCGTCGGCGGGTGGCCTAGGATCGCGACCTCGAGCGCCCAGCCGGGGTCTGGCTGCTGCGGTGGCGCCGGCCGCCAACCCGGCTCCGGGACCGCCGTGTAGATCCCGCTCCCGACGGCGGCGTTCTGATCTCCGTTCAGGTCCTGGCAACTGAGATTCCGGTCGGCCGGCTCGCACACGATGACCGCGGGCACGCCGGGCGGGGGGACCCGGCTCATGCTGGTGCCGAGCTGCTGGTAGCGGGCCATCGTGCGGAACGCGGCCAGGAAGCCATCCGACACGGCGGCCAGGTCCCGATCGAACCGCGCGGCCATCGCGGCCGTGATTTGGCCGTGCGCACGCGCCTGCAGGATCGCCGCCTTCAGGTTGGATCGTGTGAGCACGTCGGCGTTGTTCGACTCGATGTGATCGATCAGCTCGTAGCGAGTACCGGACAGCTTCGCGCCGCAACCGAATGAGTTGCCGGTCGTGCGCGGACACTGGATGAAGTACGCCGTCGGCGGCTTCACGTGACGGCTCGAGTCGACGCCGTACAGCGCGCTCCCTGGGTTGGGGCTGCGGAACATCCCGAACGGGTCGGTGGCGGCGAGCCCTCCTCCGACAGCGAGGAGGAGAAGCGCCGCGAGCGCCACGATCAGCACCCGGCGGCTGCGGCGCGCGGCGTGGCGGCGCTGCACCGGACGGTCGGTGGCGAGGATCCGGGCGAGCGTCGCCTGGGCGGCGGGCTCGAGGCCGAGGTCGTCGTCGGGACGGACGGGGTTCGAGCGCGCGACGCGCGCGAGCGTTGGCGGAAGCTGCGGGGTCATGATGCCTCCGAGAGCTCAGATATGTGGGATGTCGCGGTCGCAGGCTGCTTGAGCAAGCGCTCCAGGCGCTTGCGAGCGCGGTGCAGGCGGACCGAGAACACGGGCGGCGAGCATCCGAGCGCGCGTGCGGCATCGGCGACGGGCAGCTCCTCCCAGGCCACCAGCGCGAGCACCTCGCGATCGGTCTCGCTCAGCTGCTGCCAGGCGTCCCAGAGGGATGTGTCGTCGCCGTCGGCCGTTTCGAGCGCGGGTCGTTCGAGCTCAAGGGCGTCCCGCGCCGCCGCTTGACGCGCGTGCCCGGCGTGGTGCCGAAGCACGACGTTGCGGGCCACGCCGTACAGCCACGGAAGCGGCTCGCTCGGGATCGCGTCGAGCCGTCGCCAGGCCACCAGAAATGTCTCGGCCGCCACCTCGTCGGCGGCCTCTGCACCGACGCGCCGCTGCGCGTACGCGTGGATCCGTCCGTACAGCGCTCCGTACATCTCGGAGAACCGGCCGCCGGCGTCCCGCTCAGCGTTCATACCCCACTTATCATCGGGAACGCCCGGAATCTTTCACGCCTTAGGCGGTCGGGTCGACATGGGCGGGATTGTCCTCCTGTAATCATCTAGGGGATCTTGCATCGACGCCCTGGCGCGGGTCTACGCGCCAACCCGGTCAACCACCACAGGAGGAACGATGAAGCTCGGCCGATTGCTGCTCAGGGTCACCGTCGGCGCCCTGTTCATCGGGCACGGCACGCAGAAGCTGTTCGGATGGTTCGGCGGGCACGGGCTCGACGCCACCGCGAACATGTTCGACAGCCTCGGAATGAGGCCCGGAAACCGCAACGCGATCGCGGCCGGAGTCGCCGAGGCCGGGGGCGGGGCGGCGCTCGCCGCCGGGTTCGCGACACCGCTCGCCGCCGCGACGCTGACCTCGGTGATGCTGACCGCTATCCACCGCGTGCACCTCAAGAACGGACCGTGGCTGACAAATGGCGGCTACGAGTACAACGTCGTGCTGATCGCCGCGGTGCTCGCGCTCGCCGAGGTCGGCCCGGGCGAACTGTCGCTCGATCACGCCCTCGGCCAGGAGCGGTCCGGCCCCGGCTGGGCGCTGCTCGCGCTCGCACTCGGCGTCGCCGGTTCTGTCGGCGCGCACATCGCCGCCGAGTCGACTCCCGCGCCACCGGCCCCGCCGGAGACCCCGTCGCCGGTAGAAGCCTCGACGAACAGCGGCGCGTCCGCGCCCACCGAGTCGCAAGAGGCGGGCACCGCCCAGTAGTGCAGTAGAACGGTAGTCATCCCGCGGGCGGCCTCAACCGCCGGCGGCTGTCAACCGATTGTCAGAGAGGGCAGGCATCCTCGTGTCGTGTCCCGTCCACCCTCGAATCCCCCCGTCCACACTGGAGGCTGTCAACTGTGAGAACGCTTGCGAGGCAGTGCTACACCCACCGGCGGATCGTGGTGCTCGGCTGGGTGGTCGCGCTGATCGCGGTGACCGCGATCCACTCCGCGGCCGGCAGCGCCTACAGCGACAACTTCCGTCTGTCCGGGACTCAGAGCTTCGATGCGGTCAACCTGCTCGAGCGGAACGCGCCGAAGGCATCGGGGGATACCGAGCAGGTCGTGTTCGCGGTCGACCAGGGACGGATCACCGATCCGGCGGTCCGCGCCCGGGTGGAGTCGAGCCTTGCCGCGCTGGCCCGTCAGCCGCACGTCTCGGAGATCTCCTCCCCGTATGGACCGCGCGGCGCGTCGCAGATCTCGCCCTCGGGACAGATCGCGTTCGCTAACGCCACGTTCGACATCCAGGCCAACAAGGTGACCGCGGCCCAGGCCAAGGCGTTCGTGAACGCGGCGCGCGCCGGCACGGGCGATGGCCTCGATATCGAGGTCGAAGGCCAGGTCGCGGAGGCGGCCAATCAGCAAGGTGCCGGCGGCCTCCCGTTCGGGATCCTCGCCGCGGGAATCGTCCTGTTCATCGTGTTCGGGTCGCTGCTGGCGATGCTGATGCCGCTCGTGACCGCCGGCCTGTCCCTCGGCACCGCCGTCGGCGCGATCGGCCTCCTCTCGCACGTGATCCAGATGGCGTCGTTCACCAACGAGCTCGCGCTCCTGATCGGTCTCGGGGTCGGCGTCGACTACGCGCTGTTCATCGTCACCCGGTACCGCCAGGGACTGCTGCGCGGACTCAGTGGAGAGGAGGCGGTGGTCGAGTCCCTCGACACGTCGGGTCGCGCCGTGCTGTTCGCCGGGGTGATCGTGTGCATCGCGATGCTCGGCATGTTCACCCTCGGGGTGAGCTTCCTGTACGGCGTCGCGGTCGGCACCTCGATCGCGGTCGCGTTCACGGTCATCGCCTCGCTCACGCTCCTGCCGGCCATGCTCGGATTCTTCGGGATGCGCGTATTGCGCCGGAGCGAGCGCCGCGCGCTCAAGGAGGGCTCGCTGCGGACCAGCGACGAGTCGGCCGGGTGGGCGCGCTGGGCCGGGTGGATTCAGCAGCGCCCGGCGCTGTTCGCCGCGGTTGCCGCCGGCGTGCTCGTGCTCCTGGCGATTCCGTTCCTTTCTATGCGCCTGGGCTCGGCCGACGCCGGCTCTGATCCGGCCGGCACGACCACGCGCCATGCGTACGACCTGCTCGCGAAGGGGTTCGGGCCCGGATACAACGGCCCGCTCCAGTTGGTCGCTCAGGTGTCGGGGCCAGCCCAGCGGGCCGCGTTCGTCCGCGTGGCGCACGCGGTCGCGTCAACGCCCGGGGTCGTGGGCGCAACGCGGCCTGAGTTCATCCCGAGCCGTGCGCCTGGGCTACCGGGGACCGCGCTGGCCAACGTGTATCCGAAGGGGTCGCCGCAGGACGCCTCGACCTCGAACCTGCTGCACACCGTCCGCGATCGGGTCGTCCCCGCCGCCGAGCGGGGCACGGGCGTGCATGTTCTCGTCGGCGGCCAGACCGCGATCTTCGACGATTTCGCCGGGGTTCTCTCGCGCAAGCTGCCGCTTTTCCTCGCGGTCGTCATCGGGCTCAGCTTCCTTCTGCTGATGACCGTGTTCCGCAGCCTTGTGATCCCGGCAGTCGCTGCCGTGATGAACCTGCTCTCGGCGGCGGCGGCGTTCGGAATCGTCACCGCCGTGTTCCAGGACGGGTTCGGAGCTTCGCTGCTCGGAATCGACAAGACCGGACCGATCGAGGCGTTCGTGCCGGTTTTCATGTTCGCGATCCTCTTTGGCCTGTCGATGGATTACGAGGTGTTTCTGGTCACGCGCATCTATGAGGAGTGGCACCGGCGGCGGAACAACGCCGAGGCGGTCAGTCACGGCCTGGCTGCGACCGGCAAGACGATCACCGCGGCCGCGGCGATCATGATCCTGGTGTTCGGCGCGTTCATCCTCGGCGGGCAACGGATCATCGACCTGTTCGGCGTCGGTCTCGCCAGCGCGGTCCTGATCGACGCGCTGATCGTCCGCTCGGCGCTCGTGCCTTCGCTGATGCTCGTCATCGGCGACGCCAACTGGTGGCTCCCGACGCGGCTCAACGACCTGCTGCCGCACCTGCGAGTCGAGGGCGCGACCGCGCGCGCCACCGCGCGCCACGCGCCGGCCGAGCGGGCCGTCCCCGAGCCCTCGGTGGGCTGACTGCTACAGGTCGGTGTGCCGGGGCGCGTACCGGTGGTGGAGCATCAGCGAGTTCCCGTCCGGATCCGTGAACAGCGCCATGTGGCACACCCCGGTGTCGAGGATGTCGCCGTGGAAGCTGACGCCGCGTTCCTCGAGCAGCTTGCGGCTCGCGGCGACGTCGTCGACGTGCAGCGCCACGGGATTGCGGTTGACCTCGTGGGGGAGGCCCATCTTCTCGGCGTTGTAGACGCTCAGCGTCAGGTTGCCGGTCTCGAATTCCGAGAAGTGGCGGTCTTCGATGTACACCGACCGCGGCAGGCCGAGCGTCTCGCCGTAAAACTTGGCGGCGGTGGCGAGGTCGTGAGTCGGAACGCCGACGAAGTCGACGCCGCGGACAAACTCCGGCGTGGCGGTCATCTCTGGCTCTCCTGGTCGCGGGCAGTCGTGGGTCAGGCGTTCTTGATGACGATTCCTTCGAGGATGAACGCCGCCCGGCGGTCATCTCGTCAGGCATTCTTGATGACGATCCCTTCGAGGATGAACGCCGCTCGCTCCGTCGAGTCGATCGCGTTCTCGAGACGCTCGAAGATGTCCTTCCAGCGGATCACGACCATCGGATCGATCCCGGTTTCGAACAGCGACGCGATCGCCTCCCGGGTGATCCGGTCGCCCTCGTTCTCCAGGCGGTGCACCTCGACCATCTGCCTGGTGATGTCCTTGAACCCTCGGATCAGGGGAATCGCGCCGGCGATCTGGCGGGTTGCGTCGCGCAGCACTCCCGCGAGCCGCTGTGCCTGGGCCATCGGCGCCTCGATCTTGTACAGCCCCAGATAGTCGGCGACTTCCTCGATGTAGTCGACGATGTCGTCGAGGGCCGAGATCAGGTGGAGGACGTCCTCGCGATCGATCGGCGTGACGATCCTCTGGTTCAGCCGATTGAACACCTCGTGGGTGATCTGATCGCCTGTGTGTTCGCAGGCGAGGATGTCCCGCGCCATGTCCTGGGTCTCCGGATATCGTGAGAGCATCTCGTCGAGCAGTTCCGCGGCGTGCACGATGTTCGCCCCGGCGCGTTCGAACAGGTCGAAGAACTCGCGGTCGGTCCCGCGGAGGAGATCTGCGATCGAAGCCATCATCGCCCTCCCGCCCGGAGGGGCGACCGCTGCCATCGCACCCAGATGAGCAGCCCGATCATCGCCACGTAGGATAGGCGCGGATGAAGACGCCAGTGAGAAAATTCATGTTTCATCGGCGCGGCGGGCCGCGTCCCGCCGCACGCTGAGATCTCGACCATGTCCTACACCTCCCGCGAAGGCAGAACACAGCTCCTCGAGGACGTCGCCGAGGCGACCGATCAGCTCGCGCTCGCGCTGGCCAGTCTCGGGGAGGCGTACGAGGAGCTCGACGAGCAGACGGCCGACGCGCTCGAGGAGCAGCTGTTCCGCCCCACGCAGTCGGCGTACGGCCGTCTGAGGCGGACGCACGCCGAGTTCGCCGCTCGTCACGGGCTGCCGGGGCGTGACTTCGCGCCGAGCTCGGGCGGGATGCACTCCGCGGACCCGCGCGTGTATGTCGACCGTGCCGTCGACGCGATCGAGCGCGCCGATCAGACCCTCGCCGAGCTGCAGGACTCGATGTTGCCGGTCGAGGTCGGCGATCGCGAGGTAAGAGCCGGACTGTCGGAGACGCGCGAGACGATCGCTGACCTGCCGGCGCGCGCCACCCGGCTGATGCGCACCCAGGGCCGCTAAGGCCCCCCGCGGCGACGCTCCGGCGGCACAGCGGCCCGCCATCCCGCCGGCGGAGCGGACCGCCCCACGCCGGCGCGGACGGTCATCCGTTTATGCCTATCGGCCCCGGGTAGCCTCGAATCAATCGGGACTCTGGATAACCATCCCGAATCAATCGGGACTTTGGACAACGGTCCCGACAGGAGGTGAGGAGTTATGGCATACGTGCTTGCACGCCTCGTGCGGCTCGTGGTGGGAGTGGTCGTACTCATAATCGTGGTCGGCGGCGTTCTGTTCCTGGTGTCCGCCAATCCGAGCAATGCGATCGTCCACGACATTCACAACGCGGCCAGCACGCTGGTCGGTCCGTTCAAGAACCTGTTCTCGTTCAGTGGTCATCCCAAGGCCACGCTCGCGGTCAACTGGGGTCTCGCGGCGATCGTCTATCTGATCGTCGGCGGGCTCATCGCCAGCCTGATCGCACGGATGGGGACGCGCGGTGTTCGCCCGGCGCGTCGTCGCGTCGTCGCGTAGACCGGTCACGCGCAAACGAGCGGCGGCGCCCCTTCGGGTCGCCGCTCGCTAGCGGGCCAGTCTTGCTACCCGGAATTGCCAGGCTCATATCGACAACGCGGCCGATTAGTACGTCCGCGGACTTAGTGCGAACCTTTACGAGGTTCATGCTTGAGTTTCGGGCGTCGTGGGTATCACGCACCCATGAATTCTCTAGCGATCGACCGAACCGACTCGGCTGAGCTGTTCGCTCGCTGGCAGAAGCATGGGGACCGGACCGCACGCGACGAACTCGTCACTCGCTTCCTCCCCCTTGCCCGCAAGCTGGCACGACGCTATGCCGGGGCAAGAGAGCCGTTCGAGGACCTACTGCAGGTAGCGAGTCTTGGTCTGGTCAAGGCCGTCGATCGTTTCGACGCAGAGCGCGGGACTGCGTTCTCGTCGTTCGCCGTGCCGACAATCCTGGGCGAGCTCAAGCGGTACTTCCGCGACCTCGGCTGGTCCGTTCACGTCCCGCGTGGCGCTCAGGAGATGGCGCTCAAGGTGGAAGACGCCCAGCAGCAGCTGACAAGCAGGACCGGGCGGCCGCCGAGCGTGCCGGAACTGGCCCAATACCTCGAGATGAGCATCGAAGACGTGCTCGACGCTCTCGAGACCGCCGGTGCCCATCATTCGACTTCGCTCGACGCTCCGCGGGAGGACGCAGAGGGCGATACGGGTTCGCTGGCTGACGCCTTCGGGCAGGAGGACGAGCGCTTCGAGTTGGTCGAAGCGAGCGTCACGATCTCCGCCTCGGCGCATCAGCTCACCCCGCGCGAGCGTCACGTGCTCGCGTTGCGATTCGTTCAGGACATGACGCAGACTCAGATCGCCGAGGAGATCGGCGTCTCGCAGATGCAGGTTTCGCGAATTCTGCGTCGATCGCTCGCTCGCTTGCGCGAGATGACGGAGAGCGGCGACGAAGCGTCCGTCAGCTGACGGTTTCCTCGATCAGACGGCGGGGGCCACAGAAATTCGGTTCTTCCGTGCGCGTCTGTGCCTAGGCACGGGCGCGCGCGTCATTTCGTTAGTCTTCGCGCCCGGTATACGTGGTGCAAGGATGCACGGGGGGCCGCCCCGCGCGGCGAGACTTCATCCGCAATTGCGTTCGAACCATACTTCGGTGCGCCGTGGCGACACTTGCATCCCCCAGCGGTCGGACAGTTGCTCGACCAGCCGTAGGCCGCAGCCTCCGCTGTCGTGCTCGCGGACCCCGGCTGCAAAACCCGGTCCATGGTCGAGCACCGCGCAACGGATGTCTCCGTTGACGCACACATCGAGCATTACGGGGACGTCGTTGCGCTCCAGGCGAGCGTGGACGATGCCGTTGGTGACGAGTTCGCTGACCATCAGCTTGACGTCGTCCAGTTCGCTTGGTGACAGCACGGTC
This sequence comes from uncultured Solirubrobacterales bacterium, assembly GCA_963701945.1. Taxonomy (GTDB): domain Bacteria; phylum Actinomycetota; class Thermoleophilia; order Solirubrobacterales; family Solirubrobacteraceae; genus Palsa-465. Next base: position 166,415 of record CAVPBV010000018.1, read on the forward strand.
GACAGCTCTTCAGCAATGATGCGACGTGCCTGTCCCGGACCCTCCGGCTGGGCATCGATCTTGTAGAGCGTGCGTACACGTGAATCCATGACTGGACATAGGTTTACCCCGCAAACAGAGGTCAAAAGCATTCGAACCGCGAGATCCTCCCGCGGGAGCGATCGTCGGGAGAATCGCGGGCGATGAGCACCGACTCGCCGGCCGTCCGCCTTGAGCTCGACTCCCGTCCGGAGACTTTGACGCTCGTGCGCGGCGTGCTCGCCGGCGTGGCCGAGCTGATCGGGCTCGACCCGGAGCTTCTCGACGACCTCAAGACCGCGGTCAGCGAGGCATGCAACAACGTCGTGATGCATGCCTACGACGGAGTGACTGGTCCGCTCGGGGTCCGCATGTACATCGACCCCGAGGCGATCGAGGTCGTCGTGGAGGATCACGGGTCCGGCCTGCCGCCGCTTGCTCCGGCCGACGAGACGATCCGCGGCGTGGGGCTGTCGGTGATCCGTGCGCTCGCCGAGCAGGCCGAGTTTCGCGCCCTCCCGGAGGGCGGCACCGAGGTGCGGATGTCGTTCGCGGGCCAGCGAGACGGCAAGCCACTGTTCCACCTGCCGAGCCAGGCGGGCCCGGACGACGACCTTGGCGCAGACTGGCTGGCCGGGGATGCGGTCGTTTCGCTCTCTCCGATCAGCCTCCTGGCCGGGGTCCTCGGCCGGGTGGCGCGAGCGCTCGCCGCGCGTGCGCGCTTCTCGCTCGATCGTTTCTCCGACGTGTATCTGGTCACCGACGCGATCGCGGCCCATGCCGGGCGCGCCGCCAAGGGCGCAAGGCTGTCGTTCGCGATCTCAACGGACGCGCAACGACTCGAGCTGACGATCGGGCCGTTCGTCGACGGAAGCGGCGGCCTGCTCTCACACCAGGCGCCCGACTACAGCGCAGCTTCGGCGTTGACGATGCTCAGCGATGAGCTCGAGGTCCGGCACGAGGATGGTGCCGAGGTCCTCTACGTCGTGATGATCGACCGGCGCCGGCCGGCGACCTCGGTCTGAGCTGGTCGTCAGCAGCCCCTCCGGGGCCCTCACTCGTCGGTCAGCAGCTCCTCCGGAGCGTCGACGAGCGTCAGCCGGTCACCCACGCCGGTCAGGCTCAGCAGCCGCGACACCTGCTGGGGGCCCTTGACCATCGCCAGCTGACGACCCTGCTCCTCGGCCCGCTGATGGGCGCGAACCAGCACGCTGAGGCCGGTCGAGTCCATGAAGTCGAGCTCTCTGAGGTCGATAATCAACAGCTGGGAGTCCGACGCCGCGACCCGGTCGAGCTCCTCCTGGAGAGCCGGACTCGACGCCAGGTCGAGCTCGCCGCTCACTGCGATGACGGTTGCCCGACCTTGGTTGCGGACCTCTAGCCGGAAGTGACTCTGCACGGGGGAGCGAGCCTACTGATCTTTCCGAGCGGATGCTGGGATCGGGGTTGCGTCCGCCCCGGCGGGCACGTCCGCCGAAATACAGTCGGTTGGGGGGGGCTTAGTGCTTCGTCCGCGTGACGGCACTGCCGACCGGGTAGCCAACCGGAGAGCCGTTCGGCTTACGCAAAAGGAGGAGCGCAAATGGTCGCAATAGTCGTGTTGTTGCTGATCCTTGCGCTTTTCGGCGGGCTCGGCTTCGCCGCCCACATCCTGTGGCTGGTTCTGATCGCCGCCGTGATCCTGTGGCTTGTTGGCTTCCTCGTTGGAGGCGTCGAGTCCGGGGTTGGGCGTCGAAGGTGGTATCGCTGGTAACGAACGAAGGCGTACCGGCGAGGGCGGCGCCGACCGCCCTCGCCACCGGATCGGGCCCGCCGCACCTGTAAAAGTCGCCAAACCTCCCCGCCCACCCGCCGCATCGGCAACATAAGCACCGTGGGGGCGCTTATGTGCGCACGGTGGCGCGGATCGTGGGTGCTCCGGCGAGTTGTGCAGGTTCAGAGCCGGCGAGAATGGGTCCGCGATCGTCGCGGCCCTGGCCCTGCCACATCAACTCGTGAGCGAGCCCGCCGTCGGGCTAAGGACGCAGGTGGGTATCGCCGGTCAGCTGCCGAAGGCGCTGTAGCGAGCGGCGGAGCAAGCGCGAGACCTGCATCTGCGAGACGCCGACCCGCTCGGCGATCTCTGACTGCGTGAGATCCTCCCCGAAGCGCAGGAACAGGATCTCTCGCTCGCGCTGCGGTAGGTGCTTGGCGGCCGCGAAGATCGTCGTCTGGTCGTCCACGAGTCCCAGGCGTTGATCATCGTCGCCTATGGCGTCGATGCGGGTCGCGTCCTCCTCGCCGGCGAGCGGGGCGTCGAGCGAGACCGTGCCGTAGGCCTCGGCCACCTGGAGGCCGTCGAGCACCTCCTCCTCGCTCAGTTCGAGGTACTGCGCGAGCTCGTCGACCCGCGGAGGACGGCCGGTGCGCGCGCTGATCGCCTGCTGGGCCTCATTGATACGCCGCGCTCGCTCCTGGGCGCCGCGATCCACGTGGATGGCCCAACCGGTGTCGCGGAAGTACCGCTTCAGCTCGCCGACGATCGTCGGCACCGCAAACGAAGTGAAGGCAAAGCCTCGGTCCGGATCGAACCGCTCAACGGCCTTCACCAGCCCCAGGCTCGCCACCTGAACGAGGTCGTCATACGGCTCACTCGACTGCGCGTAGCGCCGGGCGAGCTTGCGAGCCAGTGGCAGAAATCGCGCGATCAGCTCGTCGCGCGCGTCACGGTCTCGGTCCCGGCGCCAACGCTCGAATAGCTCTTGGGAATCAGCCGTGGACACAGGCCCACCAGCCGGGGTTCCCGACACCTGGGACGTCCTTTCGCCGACCGACCTCTTTTAGCACAGAAAACCGGCTTCTGTGCCGAAAGATCGCCGTTGCGAACTCCATTTGTCGGGCCCCGGTGATGTGGGTGTTCGGTTGGGTCCGTTGGGTCAGCCGGTGCGGCGCGCGGCGCTGCGGCGGCCCCGGTCGAGTGCCTTGGCTCCGCGCCGCTCGAACCGGTCGAACTGGCGTGCGCGACGCCCGGCGTTCGTGTAGGTCTCCGCGGTCCGCCGGACCGCCTCGCCGGCGACGGCCAGCGCCCCGACGGGGATCAGCACGACGCGCTGCGCGTTGCGAGCGGCGGCGCCGAGTCGCGTGCCGGCCGCGTCAGCGGCCTTCATCGCGGTCCCGGCGGCGCTGGCGCCGGTCGTGCCGGCCGTCCGCGCCGTGCTCCGCGCGTTTCGGGCCGTGCCCGATGCGGCTCCGCGCGTGCGGCGGGCGGTCGCCTTAGTGGCGGTCGCGCTGCGCTTAGCGGCGTTCCGCTTACGGGTCGCTGCTGCGCGCTTGGCCGCGGCCTGGCGTTGGACTGGAGTCTGGGTTGCCATCTGTATCTCGTCTCCTCGTGGTGGTAGTCGATTCGGCTGGCTTTCCATCGCCGCGGCGACTCGAGCCGAGCCTCCGCGGGCAGATACCCCGGGTTCCTCCTACCTGGGGCCAGCCCTCTCCACCCACACGTTGCGATACTCACCGATATGGCCGCTTCTTACACCTCACCCTTGGCCGAGGCCCTCGCTCCGGACGTTCTCGCCCGGTTCCAGAGATATGTGCGGATCGACACACAATCGCAGCGCGACCGCACGTCATCACCGAGCACGCCGGGCCAGCTCGACCTCGCGCGCGTTCTCGCGGCGGAGCTTCAGGAGGCGGGCCTGAGCGACGTGCAGCTCGACGAGAACGGCTACGTACTCGGAACGCTCGCGGGCAACGGCCGCGGTGCCACGATCGGCCTGGTCGCGCATATGGACACCAGTCCCGACGCCCCCGGCCAGGGCGTTGAGCCGATCGTCCACCACTCCTACGACGGTGACGTGCTCGAGCTCCCGCGCGAGGGCACCGTGCTCGACCCGGCCTCGATGCCGGAGCTGATGGGCAAGATCGGACACGATCTGGTCACCAGCAGCGGCGACACCCTGCTCGGGGCCGACGACAAGGCGGGTGTGGCCGAGATCATGGCCGCCGTCTCGTACCTGGCGGCTCACCCCGAGCTACCGCGGCCGACGCTCCGGGTGGCCTTCACGCCCGACGAGGAGATCGGCGAGGGCGCGACCCTGTTCGACATCCCGCGCTTCGGCGCGGTCTGCGCGTACACGCTCGACGGCTCAGAGATCGGCGAGCTCCAGGACGAGACGTTCAGCGCGATCTCAGCGACCGTGACCGTGCGCGGAATCGAGGTCCATCCCGGCCAGGCGACCGGCAAGCTCGTCAACGCGCTCAGGCTCGTGGCGCAGATCGTGGCGGCGCTTCCCTCGGACACGCTCACGCCCGAAACCACGGGCGACCGGGACGGATTCATCCATCCGTACGAGCTGTCCGGCACTCCCGCCAAGGCGGAAGCTCGGTTCATCTTGCGAGACTTCGACGACGACCTGCTCCAGCGCCACGTCGCCCTTCTCGAGCAGACCGCGAAGGAGGTCGTGGCGGCTGAGCCGCGAGCGCGCCTGGAAGTCGACGTCCGCGAGCAGTACCGCAACATGCGGCGCTTCCTCGACGCGGTGCCGAACGTCACCGACGCCGCCGAAGCCGCGATTCGCGCGGAGGGGATCGAGCCGATTCGGCAGCCGATCCGGGGCGGGACGGACGGCTCCCGGCTGAGCGAGATGGGGCTTCCGACCCCGAACATCTTCACCGGAGGACACGAGTACCACTCCCTGCGCGAATGGGCTTCCGTACAGGACATGGCGGCCGCCGCGGCGGTCGTGGTGCGACTCGCGGAAGTGTGGTCGCGGAACGGCGATGCAGGCTAGCTCCCCCGGCTCGCTCGCCTCGCTCGACGGAGCGGTGATGCTCGCCTCCGAGGCGACGATCCCCGCGACCGATGAGGGCCTGATCCGCGGCGACGGAGTGTTCGAGGTCATTCGCCTGTACGACGGGCGGCCGTTCGCGCTCGACCGCCACCTGGCTCGGCTCGAGCGGTCGGCCACGAACCTCCGGCTGCCGCTTGACGTTGAGGCGGTCAGGGCCGACGCGTGGCGCCTGCTGGCGGAGGCCGGCGCCGGGCCCGACCATGAGCTGCTCCGGATCATGGTCACCCGCGGTGGCCGGCGGTTGCTCCTGACCGAGCCGATGGTGCAGACGCCCGAGCACGTCAGGCTGGCCTCGGTGACCTACGCGCCGACCCGGATTCTCGATGGCATCAAGTCGCTGTCGTACGGCGGGAACATGCTCGCGGGCCGGCTCGCCCGCGAGCGCGGGTTCGACGAGGCGCTGCTCGTCACCCCTCACGGCCGCGTGCTCGAGGCGCCGACGAGCTCGATCTTCTACGTCAAGGACGGCGACCTGCTGACGCCGCCGCTCGATGAGCACATCCTCGCCTCGATCACCCGCGCGATCGTGATCGAAGCCACGGGCGCCGCCGAGCGCTCGTGCACGCTCGATGAACTGCTCGAAGCGGACGAGGCGTTTCTGGCCTCGACGACGCGCGAGGTGCAGCCGGTCTCCGCGATCGACGACCGGAGGTTCGACGCGCCAGGACCGGTTACGGCGCAGGCGGCCGAGTCAGTCGCGGCGCTGGTTCGCCGGCAGCTGGACGCCGAGACGAGCGCGCTGGGCGCCGACACTCGATGAAGGTCCTCACCGTGATCGGGAACCGCCCCCAGTTCATCAAGGCGGCGGCGGTCTCCCCGCGTCTGCGCGCGCGGCATCAGGAGCTGCTGATCCACACCGGCCAGCACTTCGACGATGATCTCTCCACGGTGTTCTTCGCGGAGCTGGGACTGCCCGCGCCCGACCGGCAGCTCGGGATCGCGCTCGGCTCGAACAGCTCCCAGACCGCGCGGATGCTGGCCGCACTCGAGCCGGTGGTCGCCGAGGAGACACCGGATGCAGTACTCGTCTACGGCGACACGAACTCGACGCTCGCCGGCGCGCTCGTCGGCGCCCAGGCCGGCGTCCCGGTCGCGCACGTCGAGGCGGGGATGCGCTCGTTCGACCGCTCGATGCCCGAGGAGCTGAATCGCGTGCTGACCGACCACGCGAGTTCGCTGCTGCTGTGCTCATCGGAGGTCTCGGCCGAGAACCTCCGTCGCGAGCACGTGAGTGGAACGGTCGAGGTCGTCGGCGACGTGATGGTCGACGTGGCTCTCGAGATGCAGCCCCCGCTTCGCGAGCGGACCGATCTGGTCGCCGCGCGCGGCGTGGCGCCGCACGAGTACATCCTCGCCACCGCGCATCGAGCGGGCAACGTCGACGATCCGAGGCGGCTCGCGCTGCTCGTGGGCCTGCTCCGCGCGATGCCGCTGCCGGTCGTGTTCGCTGTTCATCCCCGGACGCGCAACCGCCTGGCGACGGCCGGCCTGCTCGAGCAGCTCCAGGACGCGGAGAACGTCGTGCTCACCCCGCCGCTCGGCTACGTCGAGCTGACTGCGCTCCTGTGTAACGCCCGCGCGGTCCTGACCGATTCCGGCGGTCTCCAGAAGGAGGCGTACTTCGCGGGGGTCCCGTGCGTCACGCTGCGCGGTCGCACCGAGTGGACCGAGACCGTCGAACTCGGCTGGAACACGCTCGTCGGTCTCGACGCCAACGCCGCGCTCCAGGCGCTCGACCGGCCGCCGCCACACAAGCGTCCACCGCTGTACGGCGACGGCCGCGCCGGTGAGCGCGTGGTGTCGGCTCTTACACTGCTGGTGCGATGAGGCGCCGCTCGCCGTGAACGAGGGCTCGCTCCGACTCGCCGTCGTCGGGCTCGGTTACTGGGGCCCGAACCTGGCGCGCAACTTCGCCGCGATCTCGGGCTGCGAGTTGGCGTGGCTCTGCGACCCATCGCCGGAGTCACGCGAGCACATAGCCACGCAGTTCCCGACGGCGCGGGTCACCGGCGACTTGGCTGAGGTGCTCGCCGACGACACGCTTGACGCGGTCGCGCTTGCGACCCCCGTGCCGACCCACGCCGACCTCGCCGTCCGCGTGCTCGAGGCGGGCAAGCACTGCTTCGTCGAGAAGCCGCTGGCCCAGTCGGTCGCGGACGCCGAGCGGGCGGTCGCGGCGGCGGACGAGCACGGGCGGGTGCTGATGGTCGGCCACCTGCTCGAGTACCACCCAGGCGTGCAGCAGCTCAAGCGGCTAACCGAATCGGACGAGCTCGGGCGGATCTACTACATCTACAGCAACCGCCTGAACCTGGGGAAGCTGCGGGCCGACGAGAACGCGCTGTGGAGCCTCGGCGCCCACGACGTCTCGGTCGTGCTCTACCTAGCCGATGAGGAGCCGTGGGAGATGGTGGCGCACGGCGAGTCGTACGTGCAGGCCGGGGTCGAGGACGTCGTGTTCTGCTACCTGCGGTTCCCGTCCGGGCTCTCGGCCCACCTGCACCTGTCGTGGCTCGATCCGCACAAGGAGCGCCGGTTCACGGTCGTCGGCTCGCGTCGGATGGCGACATTCGACGACATGGCGCTCGAGGGGAAGCTGAGCATCTTCGACAAAGGGTTCGACCAGGCGTCGCGCGGCTACGGCGAGTACATCACGCGGACGGGTGGCATCGTCTCCCCTCAGGTCCCGAACGTCGAACCCCTGCGGGTTGAATGCGAGCACTTCATCGAGTGCGTACGCGAAGGACGCCGGCCGCGCTCCGACGGCGCGAGTGGCGTGCGCGTCGTCCGCGTCCTCGAGGAGCTCCAACGCTCCCTCGACGCCTCTGCGCGCGGGGGCGCGTAGCCTCAAGCCTGCCCACAGCCTCAGCACCCCCGTAGAGAGGAGTCCGGATGGAGACCTGGCACGTCACCGAGCTTGACATCGAGGCCCACCATCCGCAGGTACTGTGCTCCGACGCCGAGTCGCGCGCGATCGCGATCCAGCTGCCCGCCGGCGAGCAGCTCCAGTCTCACCAGGTCCACGAGCGGACGTATTTGATCGTCGTCGCCGGCGAAGTTGAGATCTCCCAGGACGACTGTTCGGTGGAGGGCGGCGCGGGGCTGCTCGCTCACTTCGAGCCCAACGAGCGCCGCACGATCCAAGCGGTCACCGACGCCCGGTTGGTGCTCGTGCTCGCGCCCTGGCCGGGCCAGGGGCACCCGTCGCGCGCGACCTGACTAGCCCTTACGCCGCGGCTGACGCGCGAGTGGGTTACGCCTACCGCCGACGCGCGAGTTCGTCAGGCCGCGGCTGAGGCCGCGTTTCCCGAGCCCTCCATCCCCGCGCCGGCCTCGGTCCAGATGACCTGGTCGCGCCCGGGGCCCACGCCGATGAGCGCGATCGGCACGCCGACGAAGTCCGATATGAACTGCAGGTAGTCGCGCGCGGCGGGTGGCAGATCCGATTCCTCGCGGCAGTCGGTGAGGTCCTCGCTCCATCCGGCCATCTCGAGGTACTCGCCGGTGACGTGGTGGAGCATCGTCTGGTGGTAGGGGAAGCTGTCGAACTCCGCGCCCTCGGGGCCGCGGTACCGCGTGCACACGCATAGCCGGTCGAACCCCGACAGCACGTCGAGCTTCGTCACCGCGAGCGCGGTCAGCGAGTTGATCTGGCTCGCGTAACGCAGCGCCACCAGGTCGAGCCATCCGACTCGCCGCGCGCGCCCGGTCGTGGTGCCGTATTCACCGCCGCGTTCGCGAATCTCGTCGGCGATGTCGCCGTCGAGTTCAGTCGGGAACGGTCCCGCGCCCACGCGCGTCCCGTAGGCCTTGAGCACTCCCCAGACCTCGTCGATGTCCTTCGGCCCGACCCCCGCGCCGATGCACGCCGCGCCCGCCACCGGGTTCGACGAGGTGACGAACGGATACGTCCCGTGGTCGATGTCGAGCAGGGCGCCCTGGGCGCCCTCGAATATGACCGTCTGGCCGGCGTCGAGTCGCTCGTGGACGAGCCGCACCGTGTCCGCGATGTAGTTCGCCATGCGGTGGCCGTACGTCAGATAGTCCTCGGTGATTGTCTGCAGATCGAGTCGCGGGTCCTTCTCGAACGGGCGGAGCGACAGCCGCTTGGGCTCGAGCGCCGCGACGATCTTCTTCTTGAGGATCTTCTCGTCGAGCAGATCCTGGACGCGAATGCCGAGGCGGGCGGCCTTGTCCGCGTAGCACGGGCCGATGCCTCGCCGGGTGGTACCGATCTGCAGCTTGCCGAGCTTCGCCTCGCCGGCGTGGTCGAGCATCATGTGGTACGGCATGATCAGGTGGGCGTTCGCCGAGATTCGCAGCGATCGCGTGTCGACCCGGCGCCGGCGCAGCTCATCGAGCTCGTCGGTCAGCACCCTCGGATCGATCACCACGCCGTTCCCGATCACGCAAAGGGTTCCCTTGTGCAGGATCCCCGACGGGATCAGGTGCAGCTTGAACGTCTGACGGCCGCGCACGATCGTGTGGCCGGCGTTGTTCCCGCCCTGAAAGCGCACGACGGCATCGGCCCGCTCGGCGAGCAGGTCGGTGACCTTTCCCTTGCCCTCGTCGCCCCACTGGGCTCCGACTAACACGATTCCGGGCATCCGCGAATGAGTGTACGCAGAGCATGGGCGTACCCGCCGTCGGCGCCCGCGCCCCGGCCGAGCTAGAGCGCGTCAGCCCGCGCCGGCCCCGACCAACTCGATCCGGTTCCCCCACGGGTCGGCCGTGAAGAACCGCCGCGTGCCCGGGATCGTGTCGTCCCACTGCACCGCGCAGCCCGCGGCCGCGAGGCGCTCCCCCAGCGGATCGAGATCCGCCGCCCGGATCAGGATCGCCGGGTGGGCCTTCGTCGCCGGCGCGAACGGATCGGCGATCCCGACGTGGAGCTGATGACTCCCGCAGGCAAACCAGACGCCACCGCGGGCGCGAAGCGTCTCCGGCTTGGGTACCTCAGCCATACCGAGCAGCTCGCCGTAGAACCGCCTGGCGTCGTCCTCGCTCGCGGGCGGCGCGGCGACCTGGACGTGGTCGAGGCCGATCGGGGACAGGTCGGTCACGCGGCCGATCATCGCACGAGCGGGCGCGACCGCCCGGCCCTGGCGGACTTCCGGGTCCGGCGCTAGGTTCTAGCCATGGCAGAGGAGCCGCACAAGACCGAGGAGCTCAAGATCGTCCAGGCCGACCGCGAGGCCGCCGAGCGCAAGGCGGCCCAGTCCGCCGTCGACGAGGAAGAGGTCGCACAACACGAACGTCGCGCGGAAAAGGCGCGCTACCTGAAGGAGAAGCTCGCGGATCGCGCGGAGTCAGAGCGGCAGCTGGACGAGTAGGGCGCGCCGACGCTCAGGCGTGCCGAAACTCCATTCGCAGGTCGTGGCCGCTCAGCGGGAGCTCGTCGCACATCTCGGTCAGGCGCGAAACCGTTCGTGCCGTGATCTGCTCGCACAACGCATCCCGGTCATCGATGTTGGTCGTGATCACCATCGATTTCTGATCCTCATAGCGAGCGTTGACGATCGAGTAGAGCTCCTCGAGCACCCAGTCCGTTGTCCGCTCGGCGCCCACGTCGTCGACGTGCAACAGGTCGACCGCGGTAAGTCGGTCGAGCAGGTCGACGTGTGAGCGCTCGGCCCGGTGCGTGTCGCGGATCTCGTTGAGCAGCCGCGGCAGCGAGTAGATCGCCACCGAGCGGCCTGCCTTCAGCGCCGCCTTGGAGACGAGCATCGCCAGCGTGGTCTTCCCGGTGCCGACGGGGCCCATGAACCACAGGCCGCGGCCGGCGTCGAGTCGTTCGTCGATCGAGTCCGCGAACCGGCGCGTGGCCGCCACGATCGTCCGGTCGATCTCGGTCGCCGGATAGCGCTCGAACGCCACATCCTGGTAGCGCTTGGGGATGACCGCCGACAGGCTGCGCGCCTTGCGCATCGCGATGATCTGCCGCCGGCACTGGCAGTCGTATGCCGTGTTCGTCGCCTCGTCGTAGACGAGCCCGCTCCCGTCGCAGGTATCGAACGGACACGCGCTCACGCCGACCCCGGATCGAGCCCCCAGCACGCTCACGCCGCGAACCGCTCGCCGGCGTAATTCATGAACTTCGGGTACTCCTTCTGGAAGGTCAGCACCACGTCGCCGACTGGCCCGTTTCGGTGCTTGGCGATGATGATGTCCGCCTCGCCGGGGCGCTCGGAGTCCTTGTCGTAGTACTCCTCGCGGTAGATGAACATCACGAGGTCAGCATCCTGCTCGATCTGGCCCGAATTGTGAGAGACGATTCCGTCAGCGAGCCACGATGCCGGGCCGGGAACGGTCAGGTCGAACACGTCTTCCTCGCCGTCATCTTTGATCGTGACGATCCGATCCCAGAACACGTCGGATTCCGCGGCCAGCGCCAATGTGGGCGAATCAAGCGCGTGGGCGTAGCTTGCGACCGTCGCTCGTGATGGAGCGAACGCGAAGTGCGCGCTGCCGCCGTACGCAGTACCTCGCGCTCTTGCCATTGCTCGGTGCGAGAATCCTCGCTCGGCCATCTGGGCTCTGACGACGTCCCAGATCTCCGTCGGCAGCGTGTCTACATTCGTCGCGGCCTGCGGCAGCCGCGTTCGGAGGGCCTCTGCCTGCTGCACTCGCGGGCCAAACGCGCCGACAACGTCGAGGAATCGCCGTTCTGCCTCGGCTCCCGAGACAACCACGGACCAAAGGCGTCCGTCGCCAGATTTGACGGAGCTCATCCGGGCGACGATTCCCAAACGCATCAACAGCGCGGACACATCCCCTGCGAGCTCGCGGCTCGCCGTTGCAAAGTAGACGCGTCGCGACCGCGCTCCGCCAGCGGTTATCCCCGACCAGATGCAGCCGTCAGTCGCCCACAGGTGCCGGAGCAGGAGTCCGATCTGGTCGTTGCCCAGCCTGAAGACTGCGTCGGGAATTCGTTTCTCGGCCGAACGCTGCCCGAAGATCCCAAGCTCCTTCAACCATGCGCCGACGCCCGCCGGGTGCCACCTGTTGCCGTTGCCGGAGATCAGGAGCTGATGCCACGAGCCTCTGCCCGAGTACCGAGTTACCGTGGCTCCAAACTCACTCCGCGCCGCATGTGCGACCGCGGCGCTGTTTTCTTCGGACGCGGTCGTGTAGCGCATGGGAGCGTGCTTGAGGTAGCTGCCGTCGCCGATCAGCTGTCCGAGCAGAACGAGTCGGTCATCGGGCCAACGCTCTGCGGCCTCGGGCTCCGGGAGCCTGCGAGCCACTGCGAGCCGGTCACCGACCTTGAGCTCCGATAGGCGCCTCCAACCCGATCCACTGAGGACGCGATGGTCCGGCGTCGCGCGGAGTTCGCGTCCGGACGCAAGTCGTAGACGCTTTACCGTGCGCCGGCCGACGCTCCACACGAGGTCACTTCGCGCCCGGACGACGCGGTGCCGCTCGTCGAGTGCCAGCACTTCCGGCGTCTTGCCAACCAGCTCTCTGATCGGAGTCTGGCTGCCGTCCGCGAGTCGTACCAGCGTTTCTCCCGTGACGCACTCGCGGAGGTCGGACAGGATCGGCCGCTTCTCGCCACCGCGCTGCTCGACGGCGCGGCTCAGCTGGGACAGCGCGATCACGGGGACGTTCAGCTCGCGCGCGAGCGACTTGAGGCCGCGCGAGATCTGCCCGACCTGCTCCACGCGGCTCTCGACCCGTCCCTCGTGGCGCATCAGCTGGAGGTAGTCGATGATGATCAGCCCGAGACCGTCCTCGAGCTGGTGGTGCAGGCGCCGCGCCTTGGCGCGCACCTCGAGCACGCCGGTGTCGCTTGAGTCGTCGATCCACAACGGGGCGCCGGACAGCCGCTGGCAGGCGTCGAGGATCTTCGGCCAGCGGTTCTCGGCGACCCGGCCCTTGCGGAGTTCCTCGCCGCGGATCCGGGCCTGCGAGGCGACGAACCGCTGGGCAAGCTCGGACTCGGACATCTCGAGCGAGAACAGCGCGACGGAGCTCGGTCGTTGCGAGGGGTGCCCAACGCCGAGCACCGCGTTCTCGGCGACGTTCGCGACCAGCGCTGACTTTCCCATCGACGGGCGCGCGGCGACGATGATCAGGTTGCCCGGCTGAAAGCCGCCCGTCAGCTCGTCGAGGTCCTTGAAGCCCGAGGGCGTGCCGGTCAGCGGCGTCTTCGCCGTCGACAGGCGGTGCAGCTTGTCGGTCTCCTGATCGAGGATCTCGGCGATCGGGCGGAACTTCTTCTGGCGATCGTCGTGCGCCACCTCGAGCACCGAGCGCTCGGCGCGCTCGACCAGATCTCGCGGCGGCGCCTCGCGCGACATCACGCTCGCCTGGATCTCGTAGGAGGTGGTCAGCAGCGCGCGCAACTGCGCGTTGTCGCGCACGATCTGGCCGTACTCCCGGGCATGACCCGCGGCGGGCACCCAGCCCGCGAGCTCGTCGATCGCCGCCGGCCCGCCGATCTCCTCGAGCTTGCCGCGCTGGCGGAGCGTCTCGGAGACCGTGAGATGGTCGATCTTCCGGTCGCTCTCGTACAGCTCCATCATCGCCGCGAACACCGCGCCATGCTGCTCGCGGTAGAAGTGGTCGGGCCGCAGGTGCTGCTCGACGAGCAGCCCGTGCAGGTGACGTTCGTCGAGCAGGACGGCGCCGAGCACGGACTTCTCCGCCTCGAGGTTGTGCGGCGGAACGGCGATTGTCTGGACGGCGCTCACGGTCGATCCGAGTCTAAGTTCGAGGCAGGCGTCCTCGCGCGGGGCGTTCCCGCAACCAGCGAGGACTTCCGTTGAGGCTCAGATTCGGGGCGTGGGGGACCCGTTGCGGGCGGACGTCGGCGCCCCGGCTCGTGCGGACGTCGGCGACCCGGCTCGTGCGTACGCTGGCGACCGGCTCGTGCGGACGCCGGGAGCAGGCCGGCTAGGCCGGGACCACCATCGTCTTGACCGTCGCCGTCACCTCGTCGGTGACCTCGACGACGACCATGTACGTGCCGGTGTGGCGGATCGGATCCTCGAGGTGGATCTTGCGCCGGTCGATCTTGATCCCGCGCGCATCCCGGATCGCGTCGGCGATGTCCTGCGTCGTGACCGAGCCGAACAGCCGGCCGTCGTCGCCCGCCTGCTGGGGGATCGTGAGCACGGTCCGCCCGAGCGTGGCCGCATTGTCCCGGGCGCGGTCCTCGGCCTCCCGGACGGCGCGCTCGGCCTCCTCCTGGCGCCGTTTGGCGACCTGGATCGAAGCCGTCGTCGCCGGCTCCGCCAGCTTGCGCGGAAGCAGGTAGTTGCGCAGGTAGCCGGGCGAGACGTCGATCACCGTGCCGCGCTCGCCGAGCGACTCCACGTCCTGGAGCAAGATCGCCTGGGGCATCGCCGGCCTCCTACCTAGCGGTCGCGGTCGCGGTCGCGGTCGCCTCGACCGCCGCGCTCGCGTTCGCCGCCGGCCCCCTCCGCCACGTAGGGCAGCAGCGCCAGTTCGCGGGCGCGTTTCACGGCCCGCGCCACCTGGCTCTGGTGGCGCCGGCACGCGCCCGTGATCCGGCGCGAGCGGATCTTGCCGCGCTCGGAGATGAACCTGCGCAGCATCGAGATGTTCTTGTAATCGACCTGGTCGACCTTGTCCCGGCAGTACGGGCAGGGCTTGCGGCGCGAGGACGTCTGCGCGCCCTTCCGATCGCGCCGGCGAACCGGCCGTCTACGTTGCTTTGCCAATCTCGATCACCTGCTCGCTTGCTGTCTTAGCCTCAGTCGATTTCCTAGAACGGGATGTCGTCGTCGGACACTCCGGCGGCCACCGGGGCTGGCTCGAAATCGCTGGTGTCGGCCGGGATGTCGCTCTCAGCGGCACGGACGCCGCTCGAGTATCCATTCCCGTTCCCGTTGCCAGCGTCTTCGCGGCCGCCCAGGAACTGGACGTTCTCAGCGATGATATCGACGGATTGGCGCTTCTGTCCCTCCACTTCGTATTCGCGCCAGTCGAGACGGCCGTCGATCGCCACCGGGCGGCCCTTGTGGAGGTACTGCCCGCAGCTTTCGGCCTGGCGACCGAACACCGTGACGTCGAAGTAGTTGGGCTTTTCCTCCCAGTTCCCGCTGGCGTTGTTCTTGCGGCGTGTGTTGACCGCGAGCCTGAGCTTGCAGATCGACAGCCCCGTCTCCGGCGTCGAACGCATGTCGGGATCCTTGGTGAGGTTCCCGGTCAATACGACTCGGTTGATGTTCATCTCAGCTCCTTTCCAGAGCTCGTTTGAAAGCCTGTGGCCGAGTCTAAGCGCGCTCCAGACGGCAACATCCGCTGTCCCCGGAAAATGGACAGACAAGTTGCAGAGCCTCGGTCCGTCCGTTTCAGACTGTCGCAATCCCGTTGCAAAGGGGATTGCGGGCGGCGGCTCTAGGCCACGGTCTCCGACTCGCCGCCCGATGCGGGGGGAGCTGCCGTCGCCACCACCGGCGGCGGCGAATCCGGGGCCGGTGGCGTGCCCGGGAGGTTCTTGATCACCCGGAAGCGCACGACGCCGTCGGTGATCCGCAGGTCGTGGGACAGCGGTTCGATCAGCGACGGCGGCGCCTTGAACTGGAGCAGGTGATAGTCCGCATCGGGCTGATGGTGGATCCGGTACGCGAGCGGACGCTGGCCCCAGT
Source organism: uncultured Solirubrobacterales bacterium (assembly GCA_963701945.1). Lineage (GTDB taxonomy): Bacteria > Actinomycetota > Thermoleophilia > Solirubrobacterales > Solirubrobacteraceae > Palsa-465. The sequence goes on from CAVPBV010000018.1 coordinate 181,881, forward strand.
CGTCCTGGCGCTCGATCGAGCCGTCGGCCTTGGTGATCATCGACTCGACGTCGGCGATGATCTTCGCTCGCTGCTCGTCGGGCGCGGTCGGCGCCAGCAGCAACACCAGGTCGTAAAGAGGCGGTTGTGCGGCCATAAGCGGATGCCTCGGGGAGGCGGCGGTCGACTATAGCGGCTGATCGGCCATCCGCAGCCCGTCGGCGCCCCCTCCTGTGGACCCGTTCGCAAGTCGTGCGACTTACGGCCGAGCCCACTAGCGTTCGCACGACCGTGCCCGCCAAGAACCAGGAGACACTCGAGTTTCCCGACCGCGCCGCCTGGGAGCGCTGGCTCTCAGACCAGCATGCGTCGTCGGACGGCGTGTGGTTGAAGATCGCCAAGAAGGGGTCGGGGGCGACCACGGTCACCTACGCGGACGCGCTCGAGGAGGCGCTTCGGCACGGGTGGATCGACGGTCAGAAGGGCGCACACGACGAAGCGTTCTGGCTTCAGCGCTTCTGCCCGCGCGGACCCCAGAGCAAGTGGTCGCAGGTCAACCGCGTCAAAGCGACCGAGCTGATCGAACAAAAACGGATGACGCCGGCCGGGATCGCACAGGTCGAGGCGGCCAAGCAGGACGGCCGCTGGGACGCCGCCTACGCACCCCAGAGCACGGTGACCGTCCCGGAGGACTTCCAGCAAGCCCTCGACGCCAATCCGAAGGCCGGCGAGTTCTTCGCGACGCTCAAGAGCTCAGAGCGGTACAGCTTCCTCTACCGGATCTACGACGCCAAGCGCCCCGAGACCCGTGCCCGCCGGGTCCGCGACTACGTGGCGATGCTGGCCGACCACAAGACGATCCACCGCCCCGGCTGAGTCGAGGCCGGGCCGCGGCGAATCAAGCCTCGCTCTTGCGCTGGATGTCCGCCAGCTGCTCGTCGATCCAATCGCCCGGGTTGCGCGCGGTCACGACCGACCGCAGCCCCTCGAGCCGCCGCTCGCGCTCCTCGCGCGGCATCGTCAACGCCGCGTGGATCGTGTCGGCCAGCTGTTGGATGTCGAACGGGTTGACCGACAGCGAGTACTCGCCGAGCTCTTCGTGGGCACCGGTGTTCTCGCTCAAAATGGAGACCCCCGCCCGCTCGTTGACCATCGGACCCTCCTTCGCCACGAGATTCATCCCGTCGAACATCGCGTTGACCATCAGCACGTCGTAGTGCTTGTAGGCGGCGACCGCCTCCTCCAGGTCGTCGCGAAGCTTCAGCTGAATGGGCATCCAGTCCGGCGAGCCGTGGCGATGATTCACCACCGCGACGACCGCCTCGATCCGCTCCAAATACTCCGCATACTCGGGGACGTCGGTTCGGGACGGCATCAGTTGGGCGATGAACGTCACGCGCTCGCGGAACTCGGGGTGCTGCTCGAGGAACAAATCGAACGCCGTGAACCCTCGCAGGACGTTCTTCGACAGGTCCGCCCGGTCGACCCTCAGCAAAAGATGGTCGCGGCGCCGGCGAAGCACCTCGTGCTCGAACTCGCGCGTCCGATCCCGGCCGGCGACGGCCTGCACGGCGCGGGCGTCGATCGGCAGCGGGTACGCGCGCACCCACACCTCGCGGCCGTCAGAAACGTGCACGATGCCCGCCTCGTGATCGACCTCGCACCCGAGCAGGTCCTCGCAGCACTGCAGGAAGTTCCGCCGGTACGAGCGCGTGTGGAAGCCGATGATGTCGTTGGACAGGATCCCGTTGTAGATCTCCTCGCGAATCACGGTCGGTAGCACCCGCCACGAGTCCGACTGCGTCCACGGGATGTGCACGAAGTGGGTCATGAACACGTCCGGGCGGACCCTCCGGATCAGCCCCGGGAGCGTGTACAGGTGGTAGTCGTGGACCATCACGACCGGCCGCTCGAGCCCCTCGATCTCGTCCATCACCGCCCGCGCCAGGTCCTCGTTGACCGCGTTGTAACCGAACTCGAACGCCTCGGTCTCGTTGCGGCGGATATCCGGCGCGTTCGACAGGTCCCACAGGTAGTGCTGGATGAACCACAGCATCGGATTCGCGGTGATGTTGTAGAAGCGGTCGTAGGCGTCGGGGTCGGACGCGACCAGCTTGACCCGATATTCGCCGCCGCCCGGCGCCTGCACGGTGAACGGCTTGCGCTGGTTGCGCTCGGCGACGGCCGCGTCCTCCTCGGTCATCGCCGACGCGATCCAAGTCACGTCGCGGTGGGTGGCGAGGCCGATCAGCGCGGTTACCAGACCGCCGGTCCCTCGACGAACCTCTCCGTTCGGTCCGAATGTCACCGGCCCCCTATTCGACACGAGCACGAGCGGGGGATCAGAAGAGGACACGGAAGTCAGACCTCGATCTGCTCGAATAGATCCAACCAATCGCGCAGCAGGCGTGGCATCAGGAAGCGCTTGCGGACGTCCTCCTTGCCGGCGCGTCCCAGCCGCTTACCGAGCCCTGGATCCCGGAGGATCTCGAGCGATCGCTGCGCACACTCCTCGACGCTCGAGACGAGGAATCCCGTCTCGCCGTCGGTCACCTGCAACGGGATCCCGCCGACGGCGCCGCCGATCAGCGGGCGTCCTTTCCAGATCGCCTCGGTCACTGTCAAACCGAACCCCTCACGAGTGGACTTCTGGATAACCACGTCACAGTGGGACTGGAACGCGTTGACCTCGATCGCTCCCAAGTTGTTGAGGTTATTCAATATGTGAATGTCCTGGTCGCCCTCGCCGTGCGCGACCGTCGCGTTGAAGTAGTCCCAACCTTCCGGGTCGTCGGTCGCCATCGAACCGACCAGCGCCAGCTGGACCTCGGGAATCGAGTCCTTCACGATTCGGTAGGCGTCGATCACCCCCAGCGGATCCTTCCACGGATCGAAGCGCGATACCTGACATAACAGTGGCCGATCGACGTCGATGCCGAACTGCTCGCAGATGTACACGGCGTCCTCGGGCGAGAACGCCATATTCTTCGGCGCGAGCGGATCGATCGCGGGTGGGATGATGTGCGCGCGGCCGTCCATGTCCGCCGGCACGTACTTGGGCATGTGGAAAACCGCCGCTGGATACGGGTCCAGGTACGGCAGCAGACGCGCGAGCGTGTCGGGGTTTGGGGTCGAGAGGTCGATGTGGCAGCGCCACACCCAGCGGCGCGACTTGTCAGGAACGAGCGAGGCCAACGCCGCCGGCTGCGGGTCGTGCACGATGCACACATCCCATCCGTCTGACATCTCGCGCGCGTTGATCCCGTTGTAGTCCTGCCACGTCCTCCACTGGTCCTCGCTCAGGTCCTGCGGATTGCCCTGGAGCGCGTTGTGCATGACCTTGGTGGCGTTGAAGAACTCCTCGCGACCGTAGATCACGTGCCACTCGGCCGCGACCCCGACGTCGATCATCAGGGGCACGAGCGTGTACAGAATCTCAGAGACTCCACCCCCGAACGAAGTCGCGGACAGGTGCAGGACGCGCTTGCCCTCGAGTCGCGAAGCGCGCGAACGGATCTCGTCGGCGAGCGCGCGCCCGACGATGCTCGCGTAATCGTTCAGATGCTTGTGCGGGACCGTGACCGGTTGCAGCATGGCTCTCCGGTGGGGACGGCCGGACCATATCGGGCCGCGCTCACGGACATCTCACGCGTACTGCGCCCGGAGTCGTTCGACTCCCAGATCGACGGCCTGTACCAGTTGTGCGTGCAAACGCGGGTTCGAAGCGGAGATCGACGACATCTGGAACTCGTGGCCGGCGCCGAGCAGCCGGTGGTGATCGAGCGGTTCTCCCCAGCCGTCGCTGGCGACGCCACCCGCCTCGCGCAGGCACAGCCACGGCGCGGCTAGGTCGTAGGGCGAGTTGTTCAGCACCTGGCCGCCTCCTACCCGTTCGAACGCAGCACGGATCGCCGGAAGCTCGTCGATCAGGCGCGAGCCAACTTCGATCACGGCATCGAACTGGCCCGTGACGATCCGCGTCATCGCGAACGCCTGCGAGCCGAGCTCGAACGTCCCGCCCCCGACCGAGGAGGCGTCGATCAGTTCGGCCAGCACCTCGACGGTCTCCCTCACCGGCCTGCCCCGGAACCCATATCCCCAGAACATCCGCCCGACGTCAACCGTTGGCGAGAGCGCGACCGGACGCGTGGACTCGACCCCCGACCCCCGGATCGCGAGGTACCAGTCCCCGGACTTGATCTCGACCACGCACCCGATCTCGACGTCAGCCATCGTCGGCGCGCCGTCGCCCAGCGGCGCGAGCGCCACCGCGACGCACGCCGACTCGAGCCCCGCCATCGCCGGTCGCGTCCCGTCGATCGGATCGACCACCAGGACATCCACGGCGTCTCCAGGCGCCACCAGTCCCCGGTCCTCGGAATAGAACGCCATCCGGGGCGCGTGCTCGGCCACGTACTCCTCCAGGAACGACTCGGCGAGCGAGTCCACGGCGAACGTCACGTCCCCTCCCGCGCCGTCGCCGGCCACGGAGCGCCCGGCGTGCGACCCCAACTCGGGGAGCACCACCGAACGTAGGCGCAGGGCGAGGTCGAGCACGAGCCCACGCTGATCTTCAGCAGAAGCCACTAAAGACCTATGCGGGAATCTCGAGCGTGAACGTCGTTTCGCCCGGCCGCGAGTCGACCGACAGCCGGCCCGACATCCGTTCCGCGAGCTCGCTCGCGATCGCCAGCCCCAGCCCCGACCCCTGAGCGTCGTCGGCCGTGTAGAACGGCTCGAAGATCCGCGACAGCGCCTGCGGATCGATCCCGTCCCCGTCGTCGCGGATGGCGATGCGCACCGCCTCCGCGTTGCGACGTGCGGTGACGACGATGCGCGTTCCGCATGCCGTGTGGGTCAATGCGTTGTCGAGCAGAATCCTCATTATCTGCGCCACGCGGACCGGATCGCACTGTGCCTCGATCCCGCCCGGGCCCACCCGCAGCTCGAGATGCGAATCGTGCTGGGCCAGAGAAGGCTCGAACTCGCCCGACACCGACCGCGTCAGCTCGCTGAGGTCGACCTGCTCGGGCCGGAGTTCGAGCGACCCTGACTCCAGACGGGACAGATCCAACAGATCAACCGAGAGCTTCCGCAGCCGTTCAACCTGGCCTCGAACCTGCTCGAGGAACCGCGAACGGGTCTCCGGATCGAGATCGGGGTCCTCGAGCAGTTCCACGAATCCGCCGAGCGAGAAGATCGGAGTGCGCAGCTCGTGGGACGCGGTCGCGATGAACTTCTTTCGCGCCGACTCGAGCTGCGACAGCTGGCGCTGCATCTGGTTGAACGCCACCGCGAGTTGCCCCAACTCGTCACTTGAGTCAACCGGGATCGGCTGCCCGAAGTCGCCCGCCGCGACCTGCTCGGCCGCGAGCTCGAGGCGCTTGACGCGCTGCGCCAGCGCGCGCGCCATCAACCAGCTCCCGACGAGCGCGAGCAATAGCGCGATCCCGCCCGCGACCAGGATCTGGTGGCGGACGGTCGCCACCGTGCGGACGATGTTCGAGGCGGGCGAGGAGTACACGATCACCGCCGCCACGCGACCGTGGAACAAAACGGGGTTGGCGGCCTCGGCGACCGTCCCGGCACGCGTCTCCTCGGTGCCGGTGACCATCCGTGACGTCGCGACCGCCTGCTTGGCCACCGCGAACGACAGCGCCGCAGTCGCCTCCCGCAGGCTCGAGTCGGCCAGCTCGGATAGCACGGCGCCCGACGGCACGTGGTTGACGAGTAGCAACGTCACCCGGTCCCCGGTGGCGAGCGCGGCCGCATTGACGTGCGTCTGCACCACCGGGAGCGGATCGTTGCTCCCGACCGTCCTGGCGATCGCGGCCGAATGGTGCTGGGCGTCGGCCGTCAGCCCCGACAGCTGGTCCGAGAGCAGGCGCGTCTGCAACCCCGGAGCGACGTACACGTACAGCGCCGCGAGGGCGAGGAACGTGATCGCCGAGAACACGAGCGCGAGCCGGTTGCGCAGCGACAGCGTCATGCGACGGCGCGTCCGGGACTGCGAACGCGCGTCGCGCTCGCCGGCAAGTCCCGCCGCCGCCCGCTCCCCGACCGTCCCGGTTCCCGTAGCCACGAGTCGGCTACTCCTCCGTGTCGCGGAACCGGTAGCCGACCCCGCGCACGGTGAACAGGTACTCCGGTTCCTTCGGGTCGCGTTCGAGCTTCTCGCGCAGGTGCCGGATGTGGACGTCGATCGTCCGTGGATCGCGATAGGCGGAGTCGCCCCAGATGCGCGCCAGCAGCATGTCCCGAGTGAATACCCGTCCTGGGGCCCGCGCGAGCGCGGACAGGATCTCGAACTCGACAAACGTCAGCTGCGCCTCGCCTCCCCGCACGCGAACCGACCGCTTGGAGAAGTCGATCCGCATCTCGCGCGTCTGGAACGGGCACTCGTCGGGGGCGGTCTCGGCGGGACGCACCATCTCCGCCCGCCGCAGCGCCGCCTTGATCCGGCTCGAGAACTCGCGCAGCGAGAACGGCTTGGTGATGTAGTCGTCGGCCCCGAGCTCGAGCCCGACCACCTTGTCGATCTCCTCTGACTTCGCGGTGAGGATGATGATCGGGACCGAGCTGCGGCTCCGCAGGCGCCGGCAGACCTCGAGCCCGTCGACCTTGGGCAGCATAAGGTCGAGCACTACGAGGTCGAACGCCTGCTCGTCGAACCGGTCGAGCGCCTGGCGCCCGTCGGTCGCCTGCACGACGTCGTAGCCCTCCTTGCGCAGCGGATATGAGAGCAGCGTCTGAATCGACTGCTCATCGTCCACGAGCAGGATGCGCGCCGAGCGATCTGCCACTGAGTCCTTCCTGTTTGCAGCCAAAGAGTAGTGGCAGCGAGCGCCGCCGCTCGGTCGCCGGGTGGGCGGACGGTTACCCTCAGGGGTCGCATGCTGGACCCGCGGATCTACAGGACCGGTCTGATCGTGGTCGCTGTCGCGGTGATCGTCGTGGCGTTCTCGCTCGGCAACCAGGCGAACCCGCTGAACGCCACGCTCGTGCCTGATGCGTTCAACGGAGGCACCGCCTACGCGACGATGCAGAGCCTCGCGAAGCAGTTCCCGGTCCGGCCACCGGGCTCCGTAGGCGACAACGGCATCGCGGATGACGTGGCGAGCGCGTTCAGCCGGGACGGGCTCCAGGTCCAGCGTTCGACGTTCAACGCGCAGACGATCGACGGGTCACGCACGATCCAGACCGTGACCGGGACGCTCGCCGGCCTCACGTCGGGCTCGATCGTGATCGTGGCGCACCGCGACTCGGCCCACGCTGGCGCCGCCTCGGACCTGTCCGGGACGGGGGTGCTGCTCGAGCTCGCCCAGGTGCTCTCCGCGCAGACGCAGCAACGTTCCGTCGTACTCGCGTCGACAAGCGCCTCGATCGGCGCGGCGGGTGCGGCGCAGCTCGCGCGCAGCCTGCCACAGCCGGTCGACGCCGTGATCGTGCTCGGCGACATGGCCGGGACAGCGCTCCGTACGCCGATCGTCGTGCCGTGGTCGGATTCGACGCTCGTGGCCCCGACGCTGTTGCGCAACACCGTCGCCACCGCGCTGGAGCAGCAGACAACGCTCTCGGTCGGCGATGAGAGCCTCGGCGGCCAGTTCCTGCATCTCGCGTTCCCGCTCGCCGCGTCCGAGCAGCGACCCTTCGCCGACAGTGGCGAGCCGGCGGTGCTCATCTCGACCTCGGGATCGCGGGTGCCTGCCGTCGACGAGAACACCAGCCAGTACCAGGTCGCCGGGTTTGGGCGTGCCGTGCTCCAGTCCGTCAGCGCGCTCGAGGCGGGTTCGTCCGTACCGGCGCCGTCGTCCTACCTGCGTTGGTCGGGCAAGCTGATCCCCGCCTGGGCGGTCCGCCTGCTCGTGCTCGCGCTGATGATCCCGGTCCTGATCGCCACCGTCGACGGGCTCGCCCGGGCGCGCCGGCGCGGTCATCGAGTGGCGCGCTGGACGCTGTGGGTGCTCGCGTGGTGCGTCCCGTTCGTGCTTGCCGTCCTCGTTGTGCTCGCGTTGCGGCTGACGGGGGCGATCGACATCGCGCCGCCGGGGCCGGTCGACGGAAGCGTGCTCACCCTCGGCGGCCGGGCGACGGCGATCCTGATCGGCCTCGGCCTGCTGATCCTGCTCGGAACGGCCGGCGTGTGGTGGGGCGGGCGCCGGATGTGGTCGGGGCAAACGCGTGCGGCATCGGGGGACGACGCCGCCCGGGGAGCGGACACCGGCCGCCCTCGCCGGCGCCACCAGGTCTCCGACGACGCGGCCTCGCCGGGGGCCGCCGCGGCGTTGATGCTGGTGCTGTGCCTGGTCACACTCGCGCTGTGGCTGGAAAACCCGTTCGCGGCCGCGCTGATGGTCGTCGCCCTCCACTGCTGGTTGTGGATCGTCGGGCCCGAGAACCGGCTGCGCGCGCCGTGGGCGGTCCTGCTCCTTCTGGCCGGCCTCGTGCCCGGGGTTCTCGCCGCCCTCTACTACGCGATGGTGCTCGGGCTTGGCGTGGCGCCAGCCGCCTGGAATGCTGTGTTGATGCTGGCGGGTGGCGATTACAGCGTGATGGCCGCGCTCGAGTGGAGCGTCGTGCTCGGCTGCGTGGTCAGTCTCGTGCTGATCATGGTGCGAATCGCCCGTCAGCCTCCTCCGGCTGAGGTGCCGGTCACGGTTCGCGGCCCGATCACCTACGCCGGCCCGGGTTCGCTCGGCGCCACCAGGTCGACGATCCGGCGATGAGGAGCGTGCTGAGCGCCCCGGCGGTCGCGCAGCGACGGATCGGCGGCCTGCCGCTCCGGCGCTTCGTCCGCGACATCTCCTCGGTTCTGATCATCTCCGGCCTGCTGCTGATGGTCGACGCCGGGGTGACGCTGATCTGGCAGGAGCCGGTTACCGCGGTCATCGGCCTGATCCAGCGCGCGAACATCGACAAGGAGTACCTGAGCTTCAAGACCGCACCGCTAACCCAGGTCCAGACGCGCGTCTTGGGCGGCCTCTCGAATCTCGACCAGCGAATCGCCTACCTCGCCCGCCGCGAGCAGCACCAGGTCGCGATCGGTGACGGAATCGGCCAGATCACGATTCCGAAGCTCAGCGCGAGCTACGTCGTCGTCGAGGGCACCGACACGACAACCCTCGAGAAGGGCCCCGGCCACTACCCCACGACCGCCTTCCCCGGGCTTGGCCAGACGGTCGCCATCGCCGGTCACCGCACCACCTACCTGGCGCCGTTCCGCCACATCAACGAGCTGAAGCCCGGGGACAAGATCATGCTGACGATGCCCTACGGGATGTTCACCTACGTGGTGCAGTACCAGAAGATCGTGCTCCCCACCGCCCTGTGGGTGACCCGCAACGTCGGCTACGAGCGGCTCGTGTTGTCGGCTTGCAACCCGTTGTACAGCGCGGCGCAGCGGATCATCATCTTCGCGAAGCTCCAGTCGGTGCAGCCGCTCGGTCCGGCTCGCCAGGCTTGAGGTTGTTTTGGGGCCTCGCTGCGCTCGGCGTCCATGGGGCCGGTTCCGCCCGGCATCCCTGCCGGGCGGTCGCGGCTCGAATCTGGACGCTTGCCCCGATTCGCGATTGGGGTCCAGACCCGATGCAGCAGCCCGTGTCCGCGGCCGATCCACTGGAGTACAGTGCGAAACATGGACCCGGCAACGCTCAAGGAACGAATCGCCAGCGGCGACTACGAGGTCGACCCGGTTGCGGTCGCCGACGCGATCCTGCGCCGGATGTGGGGCCTGAGTGAGGCTGCGGCTCAGAAGGAGTGCTCGTATCCCGACAGCTCGACCTCGCCGTCGGTGAATACAACGCCCGGCGTGCCGTCGACGACCAAGCCAACCCACGTGAGCTCGCCCTCGAGACTCCGCGGGCCGCGAGGCTTCTCGAGCTTCTCCGCGCTCCGCGCCGGCACGCAGGCGCACAGCTCGTAGTCCTCGCCGGCGGTCGCCGCGAACGACCGGGGGTCGACGCCGAGCTCGCCCGCGACGGCGGCCACGCCTTCGGCGAGCGGCAGCGCCGACAGCGATAGCTCGATCCTGACGCCGCTGCGGCGCGCCAGGTGGCCGGCGTCGGTGGCGAGCCCGTCGGACAGGTCGATCATCGCGCGTGCGCCGATCGCGGCGAGAGCGCGCCCGTCGTGTAGCCGGGGCCGGGGCCGCGCGTACCGATCGCGCAGCGCGTCGGCCACGCCGGCGTCGAGGCCGGCGCCTGCGCGCCCGTCGAGCACCGCGAGCCCCGCGCCCGCGGCCCCGAGCGTGCCCGTGACCGCGACCCGGTCACCCGCTTGCGCGCCGTCTCGCGCGACCAACTGGCCGGGGTCGTCCGCCCAGCCGACGACCGTGAACGACACGGTCAGCGCGGGCGCGCTCGTCACGTCGCCGCCGACGATCGCGATCCCCGTCTCGTCGCCGAGCGCGCGGGCGCCCCGTACGAGCGCGAGCGCTCGATCGGTCTCAAAGCCTGCTGGAATCCCAAGCGCCAGATACGCCTCGCCCGGCCGGGCTCCCATGGCCGCCAGATCCGAGACGGCGGCCGCCAGCGCCCGATGTCCGATCTCCTCGGGGGCCAGCTGACCGGTTCGGAAGTGAACCCCGTCGACCATTGCGTCGACCGAGGTCACCGCGTACCGCCCCGCCCCCCGCACGACCGCGGCATCGTCGCCGAGCGAGCGGACCACGCGCGGCCCGGTGCCCGCCAGTACGTGCTCGAGCGCCTCGATCAGCTCGAGCTCAGGCATCGACGCCTCAGCGTGGGCCGTGGCTAACGATGCCGGTAGACGATGCGCGCACGATCGAGATCGTACGGCGAGAGCTCGACCCGGACGCGGTCTCCGGGCAGAATCCGAATCCGGAAGCGGCGCATCTTCCCGGCCACGTGACCGAGCACGACGCGATCCATGTTGTCGAGCTTGACGCGGAACATCGCGTTCGGCAGGGCTTCGACAACTTCGCCTTCGAGTTCGACTTTCTCTTCTTTGGGCATGCTCAGTGATCCTCTAAATTGGGCCCCGCCCACCCGGCGCACGGTCACGAACCGGGCCCCCGGGTTACCGTAAGAGTAGTGGGTATCCTTGGCCGCCGGCCCCGTGCGCCGGGCGGCCGTACGAAAGCGAATCTCCTGGAGGACCTGTTGTCCGCACTCAAAGACGCGCTGAAAAACGAGTATACGAAGCAGATCCTGCGCGCAACCGGCGTCAGGAAGGCGTCGCTCGAGCAGAAGAAGACCCCGCACTACCGCATGCCGCTCCTCGAGCAGGCCGGCGGCTGGATGCGCCTCGACAAGTACAAGGGTCCCGAGATCCCCGCCTCGGAGTGGGAGAGCCTGACCTACACGACCTACTCGAGCGACCCGACCACGTACTTCGCGCCGATCACCTCGGCCAACGGTGAGATCGAGCTCAAGGGGTTCTGGGAGTACGGCAAGGCCGACCTCGATGGCGTATGGACCCCGAACGCCGAGAAGTGCCCGTCGATCGTCAAGTGGGTCGAGTCGATCGGCGCCCGCTTCGGCCGCGTCCAGCTCCTCCGTATGTCGGCTAACACGATGCGCGAGTGCCGCTGGGGCCTGCACCTCGACAACAACAACCAGGGCAACCCCGAAAACCAGGGCTGGGTCGTCCGGGTCTGGCTCGAGTTGAGCGACGACCCCTCGAGCGCGCTGGTCGTCCGGCCGACGGAGTTCGACCGCAAGGGCGAGGTCAAGATCGCGCTGCCGAAGTACCAGCAGGCCGTCGTCGACTCCGAGTTCCTGTGGCACGGCGGGCACCACGCCTCCGATCACGTGCGCTACGCCGTGATTGCGAGCGTCGAGAGCGGTCCAGCCTTGGAGCGCTGGATCGAGAGCCACCGCCCGAGCTAGGCCCGCCGAACTAACTCGGCCGACTCACTCAGCCGTAAGAATCAGCCGAATCAGCCGTGGCCGTGGTGGCCGTGGTGGCCACCTCCGCCGCCGCCCGCTCCGCCGCCGGGCGTTGTCCCGGCACTCGGAACGGTCGCGCCGCCCGTCTGGGTCGTGGTCGTCTGGGTCGGCGGCTGGGAGTAGAGCGTCGTGTTCGTGTACGCGCCCGGTCCGGTCAGTCCAGGCTGGGTCTTCAGCGGTGGCGGTGCCTTGGCCGACGAATGCGGGCCGGTGAACGCCGTCCCCACGAATGGGTCGGTCGGCTGCGGGAAGTCCCCGCAGTATCCGGCCGACGCGGCCTCCATGAACTGCTTCCAGATCGGCGCCGCCAGCGTCCCGCCGAAGCCGTTCGGCATGTACAGGTTGCCCTGCGGGTACCCGACCCAGACCGCGGTGGAGATCTTCGGCGAGTAGCCGACGAACCAGGCGTTGTCGTAGTTCTCCGCGGTGCCGGTCTTGCCGGCAACCGGGCATCCGTAATTGGCTGAGGTCCCGGTTCCGCTCTGGACAACGGTCTTCAGCACCTGCGTGCCCTCGTACGCCTCGCCGTCGCTGAACACGCGGTTACCAGCCGGATCGCCGAGGTCGTCGACCTTGCCGTTCGGGAACACCACCTTGCTGATGACCGTGGTCGGCACGTGCGTGCCGCCGTTGGCGAGCGTCGCGTAGGCGTCGGCCATCTCGAGCATCGTGCAGCAGTCGCTGAGGCCGCCGATCACCTCCGCGGGGTTGCCGGTCAGTTCCGAGGTGATGCCCATCGCGTGAGCGGTCGCGTCGAGCTTGGCCCATCCGAGGTCTGCCGCCAGCTGGGCGTAGACCGTGTTGTCGGACACGGTCGTCGCCTTCGTAACGCTGATCACGCCCTGGTAGCTCTCCTCGGCGGTGTGCACCGACCAGGTCGGGTCAATTGGCAGCCAGCCCGGCGCCAGGAACTTCGACGTGTAGTAGGTCTGGTTGGGGTCGCCGTCGTAGTCGTGGATCAGCGTCATCAACGCGAACGTCTTGAACGCAGATCCGGTCTGTCGCTCGGCCTGCACCGGATAGTCGAACTTGGTCTGCTGGTAGGTCGCCGAGGAGGCGATCGCGAGCACGTTGCCGTTGGCCGGGTTGACCGCTGCGAGCGCGGCCGCTGGCTGGGCGTCGAGGTTAGGACCCCCCTCGTGGTCGATGACCGCGGTCAGGGCGTCCTGCTCCATCCGCGGGTCGATCGTCGTATAGACCTTGAGCCCGCCGTTCTCGGCCTCGTTCGCGCCGAACTTCTGGATGAGCTGCTGCTCGACGTAGTCGAAGATGTACGGCTGGCTGTGTTGGAGATACCGATTGTTCGGGTGGACCTGGAGCGGCTGCTTCTCCACCGCGGTGGCGAGGCCCTGGCTGATGTAGTGCGAAGTGACCATTGCCTGGAGCACTTCGTTGCGGCGGACCTTCGCGCGGGCGGCGAAGGTGAGCGGGTCGTAGTGAGTCGGCGACTGCGGCAGCCCCGCCAGCAGCGACATCTGTGCCAGGTTGAGCTTTGACACCGGCCGGTTGAAGAACATCAGCGCGGCCGCGCCGACGCCGAGCGCCTCCTCGCCGTTCGAGGTCCCATACGGGACCGCGTTCAGGTACGAGTCGAGGATCCACGGCTTGTTGTGCTTGGACTCGAGCTGCTCGGCGAGCTTCGCCTGGATGATCTTGTACTTCAGGTTGTGGTCCTCGGCAAAACCGGTTCCGTCCAGGTACAGGTTGTTGACGAGCTGCATCGTCAACGTCGAGGCGCCCTGGAGCGCGTTGCCATCGCCGAGCAGGTCCTTCACCCCGGCCCGCACGATCCCCTGGTAGTCGAGCGCGCCGTGCTGGTAGAAGCGCCGGTCCTCGATCGCCACCGTTGCCTCCCGGAGCCGGGTGGGGATCTCGTTCGGGGCGGCGTACTCGAACACCGTATTCGTGTGGATGTAGCCGAGCGGTGTTCCGTCGGACGCAAAGATCTCCGTAGGAGAATTCGTGTGCTTCGGGGACAGCTCGCTCAGGTTCGGCGCCGAGTCCGCGGTCGCAACCACCCACCCGACCGCGAGCAGCGCCGCGATCGCGACCGCGGCAACGGAGAGCACGGTGACCATCACCACGACCCGGCCGACGGGGTGTCCGTGGTTGTCCCGGCGGCGGCGCTGTCGTTGGCGTCGGCTCATCGTACGAGGCTAAGGGGCGGTCGTTGCCGGTGCGCAGGCAGGCGATCTCGGCACCGAAAACGGGTGAACCAGTGTAGCTGCCAGGCTTTTTCGGGCTTGCAGTAGCGGGTCCTGCACGGGTCCGTTCAGGCGTAGCGTTCGGGCTCAGGGCCGCGCGTCGCGGGATGGCGCCACGGGGTCGCCGGATGCCAGACTCGGCGCCGCTGATGCACGCCACCGCAACCCCACCGGCGGCGATTCTGCTCGACGCGCTCGGCACGCTCGTGGCGCTCGAGCCGCCCGCTCCGAGGCTCCGCGCCGAACTCGCTCGGCGGTTCGGACTCGAGGTGTCCGAGGAGGAGGCCGCGCGGGCGATCGGGGCCGAGATCACCTATTACCGGGCGCATCTCGACCAGGGGCGCGATCGGGCTGGTCTGGCCGCGCTCCGGCGCCACTGCGCCCGGGTCATGCGGGCCGAGCTACCGACCGGCGGTCTCGAGCTCGAGCTCGACCCGCTCGTCGACGCGCTCCTCGCGTCGCTCCACTTCACCGCGTTCGCGGATGTACGTCCGGCGCTCGTGGCCGCTCGGGCGCGCGGGCAGCGGCTGGTGGTGGTGAGCAACTGGGACGTGTCCCTGCACGACGTGTTGCGCAAGCTCGAGCTCGAGCCGCTCCTCGACGGGGTCCTGACCTCCGCGGGCGCCGGCGCGCGAAAGCCGGCGCCGGCGATCTTCGAGCAGGCGCTGTCGCTCGCCGCGGTGACGCCTGAGCAGGCGATTCACGTTGGCGACAGCCTCGAGGAGGATGTCGCCGGCGCGCGCGCCGCCGGCATCGAACCGGTGCTCGTGCGCCGGGACGGCGGACCGTCGGGGGCCGGCGTGCGCACGATCTCGAGCCTGGCCGAACTCGCGGGGCTCGTCGTGGCGTAGCCTCGTGAGCGGGCTCGCGCTGCGGTTTCCGTAGCCTCCTAAGCTGATCTGAGCATGCCGAGCGTCCCTCCGCCGCAGGTGACTTCCTCCCAACCGGAGCCGGTACCGGCGCCGGCGCCCCCGCGACGCTCGGACACGTCGGACGAGCCGCCATGGCCGGTGTGGACCGCGCCGGCGGCGGTCGTCGTCGGGCTCGTGGTCGGCGTGCTCGGGAGCGTGATCGTCGCCGGCATCGGCGCGGCCGCCGGCACGACCCACACCACTCCCGCCATCAGCCTGATCAGCGACCTCGTGTTCGACCTCGGGTTCGTGGCCACCGCGTTGTACTTCGCGTCCGCGAGCGGGCGCCGGCCGAAGCCCGCGGACTTCGGATACCGCCGGATCGCGCTGTCGGTCGGGATCGCCGCATTCCTGATCGCCGGCCTCGGCTATTTCATCGTTACCGCGATCTACCAGGCGTTCGTCAAGCTCCACGGCACCGACAAGCTGCCCACGGACCTCGGGATCAGCACCAGCACCGCCGCGCTCGTCGGCGCCGCCATCTTCGTGTGCGTGGTCGCGCCGATCTGCGAGGAGTTCTTCTTCCGCGGCTTCATCTTCGGCGCCCTGCGCCGCTGGCACATCAAGGTCCACGGCTACAACATCGGGACCTGGGTGGCCGCGATCGAGACCGGGATCCTGTTCGGCATCGCCCACACCGGCTCGGCCGCGTCCGAGTACCTGATCCCGCTCGGATTCCTCGGCTTCGTGCTCTGCATCGTGCGCTGGAAGACCCGCTCGCTGTATCCCTGCATGGCGCTCCACTCGGTCAACAACTCGATCGCGCTCGGCTACAACGAACTGCACTGGAACGGTGGCGAGATCATCGGCCTGATCGCAGGCTCCCTCGCGGTGATCGCGGCCGTGACGCTGCCGCTGTCGAGCGGCTCGGTGGCGCGCGCAACCTGAGCTCGGCGCCGGCAACCTGAGCTCGGCGCCGGCAACCTGCGCTCGGCGCGCGGATGGTGGGCCAAGCCGCCCCCGGCCCCGGAGCGTCCACCTCGGTGGCCCCGGATTTCATGCATTTCCTGCCATTTCACGCGCCCCGGCGCGACCGTGGCATCTCACGCATGTGGGGCATGCGCGGTATGCCACGGTCGGCCGATCCGAGGTCGATTGGCAGGTTTTGCAGGTCGTCGCCGGGTGCGGGAGACCGGTCGCGGTCGGAAGACATGCGTAACGCGTCAATGGATGCAGGCGCGCTTGGCGTTGCCGAGTTGCCCGCGATAATCGCGGGCAACTCGGCAGGGTCTGCCCGAACTCGCTCCGCTGCCGTCTTGTGCGTGGCGCCCACCGCCGCGCGCGCCACCGCCAACCACCGCCCCCGCGCCACCGCCCCCCGCGGGCCACCGCCCCCCGCGATGCAACGCAGATTGCGGGAATCGGCCACATGATTTACTTCCCGGACCATGCTGGGGGTAATCGCTGGCCGCGTCACCGCCACCGTTGCCACCTTCGCGGCGATCGCGGCACTATCTGCGGCCCCCGCCGTGGCCGCCGGCACCACGTCGACGACCCAAGGCACGGCGTCCACGACCGCAGGCACGACGTCCACGACGCCGAGCACACCGACCCCGACGACCCCGGCCACCACTCCCGTATTCGCCACGCTGACCCTCAGCGTCCCCGACGCGTTCCTGGTCAGCCACCACCTGGTCACGGTCCCCGGGCGGACCGTGCACATCCACGGCGTGGTGAAGCCCTATGTCGCGGGGCAGTGGGTCCTCGTGCAGGACTCGGTCAACGGCAAGGTGTTCAAGACCGACCACCTGCGCATCCAGCCCGCGCCCGGCGGGCGCAACGGCGAGTTCACCGAGACGCTGGCGAGCCCGAAGGCCGGGCACCTGACGGTCCAGGTCGGGCACACGCGTAACGCGGAGCTCGGGGGCATGCTCGCCCGCCGCAGCCTCGATGCGCTCAACGAGAACGTGTCGTTCGGCTCGAGCGGCCTGTTCGTGGCGCTGATCCAACAGCGCCTCGCCGCGCTCCACTTCTACATCCCGCAGACCGGCGTGTACGACACTGGCACCGGGCTCGCGCTCGACGCCTACCACCGCCTCATGCACTGGGGCACGTCGCAGACGCTTGACAGCCGCACGATCAGCTTCCTGCTCGACGGGTATGGCCAGTTCCCGGTGCGCTTCCCGGGCAACGGCAGGCACGCCGAGGGCAATCTGTCACTGCAGTTGCTCGCGCTGGTCGACGGCTCGCACGTGGTCGCGATCTATCCGATCAGCTCCGGCAAGCCGTCGACGCCAACGATCCTCGGCAACTTCCGGGTCTACTCGAGGGTGCCCGGCTACCTGCCCGACGGGATGTACTTCTCGAACTTCTTCATCAGCGGCTACGCGATCCACGGCTACGACCCGGCGCCCGACTATCCGGCCAGCCACGGCTGCATGCGCCTGCCGATCGTCGACGCGATCTCGGTCTACAACTGGCTCGCGATCGGCGACTGGGTCGACACGTACTACTAAGCGACCGCTAAGGGCCCGGCGCCCCCGCCCGAGAGACCGACGACGCGGCGACGCGACGACGCGGCGGCGCCGACTCAGTGGACGGTCGCGAAGCGGGCCAGGTACCCGAGCCCGACCCCGTACACGAGCAGCGCGAACACCGCCGGCAACCCGTGGTCGACCCAGGTGTTGTTCGACTTGACGACGGCCGAGAACGGCGACGTGAGCGTCTTGGCCGCGCTGTCGATAAACCGGCGCGGTTGCGAGTGACGATGGGTGATCGCCACCGGCGCGGTGTTCGGATTCGCCCCCGCGACGAGTTCGGTCTGCTGATGCTCGGACGCGCCGGCCATCTGGTCGCGCGCGAACATCGCGAACGACATGACGACGAGCGCGCAGCACACGAGTGAAGCCCATCTGATGACGCGGGAGATCACGAGGCCGGTTTCGACGGCCGGCGCCATTAGCATGAGCGTCCGCCGATGAGCCTCAACGCACAGACGACCGCGCGCGAGCGCCTGCTCACAGAGCTGCGCGATCACGCGCTCGTGATCGGCGAGGTGGTGCTGACGAGCGGTCAGACCGCGCAGTACCTGGTCGACGCCAAGCGGGCGATCCTTCGCCCCGCCGGCTTCCGCGCGCTGTCCGAGCTCGTCGCGGAGCAGGCCGGCGCCTGGGACGCGACCGCGGTCGGGGGGATGACGATGGGCGCCGACCCGATCGCGTGCGCTGCGCTCGCCGGTGGCGCCGACGTCAAGGCGTTCTTCGTGCGCAAGGAGGTCAAGGCGCACGGGCTGTCCCGCCGGATCGAGGGACCGACGCTCGACTCAGGCGAGCGCTGCATGCTCGTCGAGGACGTCGTTACCACCGGTGGCTCGACGCTACGTGCGCTCCAGGCGCTCCGCGACGAGGGCCACGAGGTCTGCGGCGTGCTCGCGATCTGCGATCGGCTCGCCGGCGGCGCGGCCGCGATCGAGGAGGCCGCCGGCGCCCCGTTCGTGGCGCTGACGACGATCGACGAGGTCTACCCCGACCGCCCGGACCGCGCGTAATTCGGCTCCGATGGCTCTGCGCTCCCCGGTACGCAGGGAGCCCGATATCTAGTGCGGTAGCGACGTGCAGCCAGGCGCGGTCTGATGCAGCGCCTGGACCAGCCACCCACCCTGGGGCAGCGGCGTGAACAGCACGATCGGACGATGGCTCGCCACCGCCGGCCCGTACTTGTAGCCGACTGTGGCGACGTTCACGTGCAGGTTCCAGGCCAGGATCGTCTGGTACTCGAGACGGGTCAGAGGCTCGCCACAGGGCCGGAAGCGCGCGGCTCCTCCAAGGCGCGAAATCGTCCCGGTCAGCTTCCCGATCTCGGCCGTTCGCGCGCGCTGACCAACGATGTCGTGGTGTTCGCTCCGCGCCCGCGACAGCGCCGGCGGCACGAGCGCGAGCACGATCACCGCCACGAGCGCGATGCCCGCCCAGCCGGCGACCCGCGACACCCGCGGCGCCTGCACCAGCAAGCTCCCGACCCCGACCCCCGCCAGCGCGATCAGCACGCCGGCGGGCTCGTACATGTAGCGCCCGAGCCCCGGCCAGCCGTGCAGCGCGAACGCGATCTCGACGAGTACCCACGCACACACCCCCGCCGCCAGCGCGAGCGTGACCCGATCTCGCCGCACGACCGCCAAGACAACCGCCAGCAGCGCGGTCAGCTCGACCACAATCGGGTTGAGGTCCTTGAACCGGCCGATCGTCCCGAACACCCGGTCGCTGCGGAGCCGGCGCCCTGATCCGAGCGCGTTCGACGCGGCCACGAACGGGGTGCGCGAGGTCAGCGCCGGGATCCCGAACCACAAAACGACCAGCAGCACGATCCCGCCGACGATCAGGGCTCGCATCGACGGCACGCGAAGCCACGCCCAGATCGAATACACCCCGAGGAACAGCCACACCTCCGGCCGCCCCAGCGACGCGAGCGCACCGAGCACCCACGCCCAGCGGTAGCGGCCGCGCAGGTGGCAGTCGATCGCGGCCAGGCACAGCGTCACGATCATCGGGTCCGACTGCGCGCTCAGCATGTAGTGCCAGTAGGAGCTGAGACCGAAGTAGCCGGCCGCCGCGAACCCCGCGGCGACCCAGGCCGCGTAACGCCGGTCCGAGTCGCGAGGGGTCAGCCGAAAGGCGATCCGACCCGCGAACACCGCGCCGGCGAGCGACACCGCCAGCGAGGTGACCATCCACAGCCACAGCTGGTAGTGGCCGAACAGCCCGAACGGGGCGGTGAACAGGTACGGCAGCGGCTTCCACGAAGGCGCGGCGTTCGTATTGAGGTTCCCGGCGACGGTCTGGCGACCCCACACGAGCCATCCGTAGGGATCGAACCCGGGCCGGGTCTTCGCCCACAGCAGGAGGAGCAGCGAGACGAGAAGCAGCCCCACCGCGCTCGCCACAGCGATCACGAGAGGCGACTCGAAACCGAGCCGTGCTCCGGCCGCCCGAGGCTCGGCTCCCGTGGGGGCCGGACTCGGCCGCTGCTCCGTCGTCGCCACGCTACTTACTGGTGGATCAGCGCGCCGCTGCTGGTGTAGACGGCGTGAATCCCCGCGCAGCGCGCCACGTTGCCCGTCTGGGTGTGCCACGGCTGGAACTGCCAACCGCCGTGCGCCAGCGGATGAATGAGCACCTTGGGGATCGCCGGGTTGGCGAGCTCGGCCGCCTCGACGTGCTGTTGGAAGCCTCCAACCGAGCCGACGTCGATGTTGTAGATCCAGGCCACCGTGCTGGCGTACTCGACGTCGGTCACGGGCTGGCCGCAGTCGAGGATGTGGTGCGCGCCGCCGAGCGCATTGGTCGCGCTCTGCAGCAGCGAGATCTCGTGCGTGCGGGCGTGCTGGGCGGTGAGATCGGCGCGCTCGGCCCGAACCCGGTGGATCGCCCCCGGGATCATGGTCGCCACCAGCGCCGCGGCCACGACCGCTCCGGACCAACGCGGAATGCCGTGACCGATCCGCGACCCCTCGAGCATCAGCCAACCGACGGCCACGCCGGCCAGGACCGCGACGACTCCGCCCGCCTCGAACACGTAGCGCGGCAGCGCCGGCCAGCCGTGGTAGGCGAAGGCGATCTCGACGATGGCCCATACGACCACCAAGGCGGCCAGGGCGAGCACCACCCAGTTGCGGCGCAGCAGCGCGAGCGCGGCCGCGATCCCCGCCGCGATCCACACCGGGAGGTACAGGATCTCGTGGACCCGGCCGAGCGTCCCGACGAGGCGGTTCGAGTGAAGCTCGCGCGGAGATCCCTGCGCGAGCTGGCCGGCGATGTCCGGCCGCCCGTTGGTGATGGTCGGTACCCCGAACCACATGAACAGGACCACCGCCGCTCCGAGGATCAGCATCCACCGCATGCTCGGGATCTTGAACCAGGCCCAGAGCCCGAACAGGCCCAGGAACGGCCAAACCTCAGGCCTTCCCAGGGCCGCGAGCACGCCGAACACGAGCGCCCAGCGGTAGCGGCCGATGAGGACCATGTCGATCGCCGCCAGTAGGAAGGTGACGATCATCGGGTCCGACTGAGAGCTGAGGATGTAGTGGAAGTAGTCCTCGATCCCGAGCACCCCCGCACCGGCGATGAAGGCGGCCACCCACGGGGCGTAGCGACGGATCGGATCCGGGTCCAGGCGCAATCCGTTCCCGCCGACGAGCCGGTAGGCGATCCGAGCGGCGAACACCGTGCCGCCCAGCGCCACGGCCGTCGCGGTGATCATCCACAGCCACAGTTGGTAGTGGCCGGCCAGGGCGTAGGGCACGGTGAACAGGAACGGCACCGGCTTCCACGACGGTGCGCCGCCCAGGTCGAGGGTCAGGCGCCAGGTCTGGTGGCCCCACACCATCCAGCCGTAGGCGTCATAGCTCGGCCGCGTGCGCGCCCACACGGTCAGCACGGCCGAGATCACGAAGATCACCGCGGCCGTCGACAGCCACGGATGCTCCCCCGTGTACGCGCGCAGGGTCCACGGCGCGGGCTCGCCCGCGACCGTGTGATCCCCGGTTGCCGGCGCCGGGATCGTTGGTGCTTCTAACGTGCTCTCGGCCACGGAGTGGCCGGACGGTAGCACGGGGTGCGGTGAGCAACTCCTTACCCGGACCGCGCTCTGACATGGACTTGATGCCCCCGGCAGGAATCGAACCTGCATCCCGCGCTTAGGAGGCGCGTGCTCTATCCATTGAGCTACGAGGGCGGCGCCCGGCAGAGCGTATCGGCGGAGATCGTGAGCCCGGCGTCGGCTCGCGTCAGGGCGGCCTTACGAGCGTCGAACATGCGTCGTGCGGGTTGCGGGCTCGGAGCGCTTGGTTTACCTCCGGTTAATCTTTAATGACAAAGGGCGGCGCGATGTGGTATCCCTCGGCGTGTGGAGGAGGCTCCCCGGGCCCGGCGCACAAGCGCGCAGCGTTAGACCATGAGCGTCGGCACCCCAGACCTACTACTCGAAGAAACCGAGATAGGGGCGGTCGATCTCGTCGCTGACGACATCACCGCCCGCTCGCCCTGGGAGCTGTTCTCCAAGCGATTCCGCGAGGACAAGTTCGCGCTCGCAGGCATCATCTTCCTGACCCTGCTGATCCTGGCCGCGATCTTCGCGCCGCTGGTCTGCAAGCTGGTGGGTGCCCCGGGCCCCGACACGATCGATCCGAACTCGCTCGACATCTTTGGAGATCCCACGGGGCCGAGCTCCGCGCACATTTTCGGGGTCGATCAGATCGGTCGCGACGTGTTCAGCCGCGTCATCTACGGCGCTCGCATCTCGCTGCTCGTAGCGTTCGTCTCGACGACGATCACCACCGTATTCGGGGTCTTGTGCGGGCTGTTTGCCGGCTACTACCGTGGCTGGGTCGACACCTTGGTCTCGCGCACGGTCGACGCGTGGCTCGCGATCCCGTATCTGCTGCTCGCGATCGGCCTGGCGTCGGCGTGCTCGTTCGGCAACGGCTGCGTCGGCGGCCTGATCAAGCCGGGAGTCCCGGTCGTTATCGCGGTCATCGCGATCACGAGCTGGACCTACCCGGCGCGAATCATCCGCGGCCAGGTGCTGTCGTTACGCGAGAAGGAGTTCGTCGACGCGTCGCGGTCGCTCGGCGCGTCCAACCTCCGGATCATCGTCAAAGACCTATTGCCCAATCTCACCGCGCCGATCATCGTGTTCGCCTCGACCTTCCTGCCGACGGCGATTCTGTTCGAGGCGGCGCTGTCATTCCTCGGTGTGGGAGTTCAGCCGCCGACACCGAGCTGGGGCCAGATGATTTCCGATGCTTCGCCCAACATCGCCACCCAGTGGTGGTACATGCTGTTCCCGGGGCTCGCGCTTCTGTTCACCGCGCTTGCGTTCAACTTCGTTGGCGACGCGATGACAGATGCGATGAACCCGCGGGCGAGAAAGCGTTGACCCGGGGAGGGTCTGCACTGAAGGTACGTCAACCGAAAGGAAGAAATATGCGATCCAGGTCCAGATTGCTCGGGGTGCTTCTCCCCGGGCTCTTGGCGATGGCCTCGCTCGGGGTCGCGGCGTGCGGCTCCAGCAGCAAGTCCACCAGCTCGTCGAGCGCCGCCACGAGCACCAACTCGAACGGCCAGAGCGCGGCCGTCTCTAACGAGCAAGCCAAGTTCCCGCCGGTCGTGACCGCGCCCGCGACCGCCGTGAAGGGCGGAACGCTGACCGTGATCGCCAACGGCGATGTCGACTACATCGACCCCGGCGCCGCCTACTACCAGCCGACCTACATGATCGACCTGGCGGCGGACTCGCCCCTGATGGGGTGGCCGCCCAACGACACCGCAGCGCCGGTGCCGCTGCTGGCCTCGGGCCAGCCGACGATCACCAACGGTGGCAAGACGATCACGTTCCACATCAAGCCGAACATCAAGTACAGCCCGCCGCTCGGCGGAGGACCCGGCTGGAACAAGCCGGTCGTCTCTCAGGACGTCAAGTACGCGATCGAGCGCGCGCTCCTGCCAGGCGTCCCGAACGGTTATGTGACGCTGTACTTCGCCGACGTCAACGGGCTTGCGGCGGCCGAGGCCGCGATCAAGAAGGACCCGAAGGTGGCGCCGAACATCAGCGGGATCACGACGCCGAACTCCACGACGATCGTGTTCAACCTGAGCAAGCCGTCGTCGATCGGCGTGATCGACGCGCTGTCGCTGCCGGTCGACTCGCCGGTTCCGCAGGGGTATGCGGCGAAGTACGACTCGCAGACGCCGTCCTCCACCTACGGACAGCATCAGATCGACGTCGGCCCGTACTACATCTCGCAGTACTCGCCGGGCAAGCAGATCACGCTGCTGCGCAACCCGAACTGGACCCCGGGCGAGGACTTCCGTGCAGCGTACCTCGACAAGATCATCGTCCAGGAAGGGTTCTCGGACGAGAACTCCGCGGTCACCAAGATCCTGACCGGTACGAGCATGGTCAACTTCGATTTCGATGCCACAGGTGAGTCGCTGAAGGAAGCGGCGACCCAGTATCCGCATCAGCTGACGCTGACGCCCTCGGGCGGTAACCGGTACGTGGCTCTGAACACCTCGAAGCCGCCGTTCAACAACGTCAACACGCGCAAGGCGGTCGTCGCCGTGACGGATCGCATGGCATTGCTCGCCACCCGCGGTGGGCCGCTCAGCGGCATCGTGGCGACGCACTTCATCCCGCCGGGAATCCCGGGCTTCCAGCAGGCAGGTGGTGCGGCTGGTCCGACCGGGCCCCAGTTCGACTTCGTTCAGCATCCCACTGGGGACATGGCGCTGGCCGAGTCGTACATGAAGAAGGCGGGCTACTCGAGCGGTAAGTGCTCGGGCAACTGCACGATCACGATGGTCAGCGACAACACGCCGCCGGGTAGCAACACCGCCCAGGTGCTCAAGTCACAGCTGACCTCGCTCGGGTTCAACGTTCAGTTGCATCCGGTTGAGCATGCCACCATGTACACGAAGTTCTGCTCGGTCGTGGCCAACGAACCGAACATCTGCCCGAACGTCGGCTGGGTGAAGGACTTCAACGACGGGCAGGCGATGATCGACGTGCCGTTCAACGGCGCGACGGTCACCGGCAGCCCGACGAACAACTCCAACTGGCCGCAGCTGAACAATCCGGCAATCAATAGTGCGCTGGAGTCAGCGAAGCTGATCACCGACCCGACCGCGCGGGCCGCCGCATACGGCAAGATCGACGACGAGATCGTCGCTCTCGCGCCGGCGATCCCGTGGGATTGGGACTACGAGACCAACGTCGCCTCGAAGAACGTGCTCCCGGTGATCAACGAGTTCAACGGACTCACCGACCTGGCGTTCACCTCCATCAAGGGAGGGTGAGCGCGGACGGTCCTGTGAACCAGTAACGGACGGACTCGCCGCCGGGTAACCCGGCGGCGAGTCCATTCCGCTCCGGACGAACGCCTAACCACCCATGTTCCAATACATAGTCAGACGCATCCTGTGGGGCATCGCGATGCTGTTCATCGTGAGCGCGGTGGTGTTCCTGATCTTCTACATCCTGCCTTCGGCGGACCCAGCGGTCCTGCGGGCAGGCCGTAACGCGGGTCCGGCGCAGATCGCCGAGATCCGCAAATCGCTAGGACTGAACCAACCGATCTGGCGGCAATACCTGACCTACATGGGACAGGTGTTCCTGCACTTCAACTTTGGTTACAGCTACCAGTACAACGTTCCGGTCCGTCAGCTGATCTTCTCCCGCTTGCCGGCGACGATCTGGCTGGTCGTCGGCGCGGTGATCATCTGGCTCAGCGTCGGGCTCACTATCGGAATCATCTCGGCGGTCAGGCGCCGGTCGATCCTCGACCGGACGACCATGACGGGATCGCTGGCCCTGATCTCAGCACCGGTCTTCTGGCTCGGATTGGTCAGCCTGTACCTGTTTGCTGACGACATCGGGGTTTGGAAGGTCTTCCCCGGCCAGGGCGCGTTCTCGACTGCGACCAATCCTCTCCAGAAGGCGGAGGCCATGATCCTGCCCTGGCTCGTCCTGGCGGCCGCCACCTCGGCCATCTACGCGCGGTACATGCGCGCCAGCATGATCGACACGATGTCCGAGGACTACATCCGCACGGCGCGGGCCAAGGGACTGCCGGAGCGCACGGTGATCGGACGTCACGCCGTGCGCAGCGCAATCACCCCGATCGTCACCCTGATCGGCCTCGACGTGGGCACGCTGCTCGCCGGAAACGCGATCCTCACGGAAACCGTGTTCAACATCCCCGGAGTCGGGCGGCTACTCTATAACGCAATCGGTGTATCGGACCTAACCGTGATCCAGGGCATCACGCTGTTCGGAGCGTTCTTCATCGTTTTCTTCAACCTCGTCGTCGACATCGCATACGCGTATCTCGATCCGAGAGTGCGGTACTCGTGAGCGAACCTCTTTTCGAGGTCGAGGACCTCAAGGTCCGGTTCTCGACCGAGGATGGAGTCGTGCATGCCGTCGACGGCATCTCGTACACCGTCGAAACCGGAAAGACGCTCGGGATCGTCGGTGAGTCGGGCTCTGGCAAGACCGTCTCATCTATGACCGCGCTCGGGCTAACCCGCAACCAGGGGGCGGACATCGAGGGACGGATCCTGTTCGAGGGCCGCGATCTGGTGGCGCTGTCGGACGCCGAGCTTCGCAAGATCCGCGGCAACGACATAGCGATGATCTTCCAGGACCCGCTGTCGTCGCTGCATCCGTTCTACAAGGTCGGCAAGCAGCTGACCGAGGCGGTGCACACGCACCGTGACGTCTCGAAGGCGGCGGCGCGCGCCCGCGCGGTGGAGCTGCTCGAGCTCGTCGGGATTCCCGACCCGTCGCGGCGGGTCGACCAGTTCCCGCACGAGTTCTCCGGCGGCATGCGCCAGCGCGTGATGATCGCGATGGCGCTCGCCAACGAGCCGAAGCTGTTGATCGCGGACGAGCCCACGACGGCGCTCGACGTCACCGTCCAGGCGCAGATCCTGGCGCTCCTCGACGACCTTCAGTCGCGGCTGGGGATGGCGATCATCATCATCACCCACGACCTCGGCGTGGTCGCCGAGATCACCGACCAGATCGCGGTCATGTACGCCGGGCGGATCGTCGAGCGGGCTCCGACCGACACGATCTTCGGCGCGCCCCAGCATCCGTACACGTGGGGGCTGCTCAAGTCGATCCCGCGCCTGGACAGCCCTCGCGGTGAGGAGCTCGTGCCGATCTCCGGTCGCCCGCCCAGCCTGATCAAGCGGCCGTCGGGTTGCCATTTCCATCCTCGATGCCCCTACGTCAGGGACGACCACCGCAAGATCGACCCGCGGCTCGAGCCGGTGCCCGGGGACGAGGGCCACAGCGTGGCCTGCCTGCTACCCGCCGAGCTGCGCAGCCGCATCTGGCGCGGCCTAGCGGCAGGCGAGACATCCGCGAAGCTTCGCCACCTCGTGGTCGAGGAGGAGCAGCCGGTCCGAGCGCACGCGGCCCCGCGCGCGTCAGAGGGGGACTCGGCATGAGCGCGAGCAACGGCAACCTGGTCGAGGTCAGGGACCTGACCAAGTACTTCCCGATCACGCGCGGGATCGTGTTCCAAAAACAGATCGGAGCCGTCAAGGCGGTCGACGGAGTCTCCTTCGACGTTAAGCGCGGTGAGACGCTCGGGATCGTCGGTGAGACCGGGTGTGGCAAGAGCACGACCGCCCGCCTGCTCGTGCGACTGTTGGATCCCACCTCGGGCTCGATCCTGTTCGAGGGCCAAGACATCGCCGCCGCGCAGAAGCGTGACCTGAAGGCGCTCCACCGCGAGGTGCAGATGGTCTTCCAGGACCCCTACTCGTCCCTGAATCCGCGTAAGACGGTCGGCACGATCATCGCCGAGCCGTTCGCGATCCACGGGCTGCTCAAGGGCTCCGGAGAGCGGCGCAAGCGCGTGCAGGAGCTGATGGATCGCGTCGGCCTCAACCCCGAACACTACAACCGCTTCCCGCACGAGTTCTCGGGCGGCCAGCGTCAGCGCATCGGGGTCGCCCGGGCGATCGCGCTCGAGCCGAAGCTGCTCGTCGCCGACGAGCCCGTCTCGGCGCTCGACGTCTCGATCCAGGCACAGGTGCTGAACCTCCTGCGCGGGCTCCAGCGCGAGATGGGCCTGACGCTCGTGTTCATTGCTCACGACCTGTCCGTCGTGCGCCACATGTGCGACCGGGTGGCGGTCATGTATCTGGGCAAGATCGTCGAAATCGCCGACAGCGATTCGCTGTATTCGTTCCCGCGTCATCCCTACACGGGAGCGCTGCTGGCCGCGGTTCCGGTCGCCAGCCCGAGCGGGGGCCGGCGGCGCCAGCGCGCGCTCCTCACCGGCGACGTTCCCAGCCCGGCGAACCCGCCCAAAGGCCTGCCGTTTCCATACGCGGTGCCCGAAGGCTCAGGAGTTATGCTCGGAGGACGAGCCGCTGCTCGAGCTCAAGGGCACCCGGAGCCTCACCGCGTGCCACTTCCCGCTGACCGAGTCCGAGGTGCGGGACCGGTTGGGAGCCGCGCTCGCCGGCAGCGGCCCGAACGGCGCGAGCGCGGAAGTGCTCGCGGATCAGTCTTCGTCGTCGTCTTCGTCGACGTAGAGCGACTCACGGGCGAGTTCGTCGCCGCTCTTGCTCCACAGCTTGATCTCGAGGAAGTCCGAGCGGTAGTTGTCGGGCGCGATCAACGTGAAGCGGTCCTCGACCACCAGCGCCTGATCGACCGCGATGTCCGCCAGCTCGGCGGTCACGGTGGCGCCTCCGGGAACCATCGGTACGCCCCACACGAGCGTGATCTCGGCCCGGTTGCCCTGCTCGCCTCGCCAGCTCCCGATCACCTCGTCGTTGAGGTCGAGCTTCCAGTCGGGGTTGGACTCGGCCACCTCGGCGGTGAAGTCGACCGAGGCCTCGAAGGCGGCGGGCCCCTGTTCGCCCTCGGTGAACGACACGTACCCGAACAGCTCATAACCGCCGCTGGTCCGCGCGACCGCGGGGATGTACGTGCGCCCGCCGTAGGTCCGATCCGGGAACCACGAGATCTCGGTGTCGATCTCGCCGATGTCCTCGCCCTCGGTGTCGATCTCCCGGACCGCGCCCCGGAAGTGACCGGCGAGCGTGTCGCCCCAGCGGCCGTACGGAAGCGGCTCCTGCGGGGGCTCGGCGGCAAACGAGATCACGAATCGGTCGGTAGGAGGCATGGGTGTCGTGAGCGACAGCGTACCCGGGACCGCCGGCGCAGGGCGCTCCGCGGAAACCGTTGCTCAGAAGGCCCCCCGCCGGCTCAGCACCGCGGGGACCGTCTTCAGCAGGATCGACAGGTCGAGCATGATCGACCAGCGCTCGAGGTACAGGAAGTCGAGCCGCACGAGGTCGTCGAAGTCGAGCTCGGCCCGGCCCGACACCTGCCACAGCCCCGTGATCCCCGGCAACACCAGGTATCGCTTCTTGTGCCACTCCTCTAGGCGCTCGAAGTCGCGCATCGGCAGCGGACGCGGACCCACGAGCGACATCTCGCCGCGAACGACGTTGACCAGCTGCGGCAGCTCGTCGAGCGAGAACCGGCGCAGCAGGCGCCCAACCCGGGTCAGACGGGGATCGTCGCGGATCTTGAACAGCGCGCCCGACAGCTCGTTGAGCGGCTCGAGCTCGTCCTGGATCTGCTCGGCGTGCTGGCGCATCGTCCTGAACTTGAAGCAGTAGAACGGCTTGCTGGCCATCCCGGGGCGCTCGGAGCGATAGATCGCGGGACCGCGCGAGGACAGCTTGATCGCGATCGCGATCGCGAGGAACACCGGCGAGAGCAAGATCAGCCCGATGATCGACACCACCAGGTCGAACGTCCGCTTGACCGCGAAGTCGACGCCCTCGAATACCGGCGGGCGCAGCGTGAACAGCGGAACGGTGTGGCCCGGCGCGAACTCGGCCCGATCGATCAGGATCTCCATCGTCGACGGCGCGACCTGCACGGTCACGCCCCGCTGGTGGCACATGTCGACGAGCTCCACGGCCTTGTCCTGGGGGAAGTCCGGATCGGCGATGATCACCTCCTGCACGGCCTCGAGCTCGAGCACGCTCGGCAGATCCGGCAACGCACCGAGTGATCGCAGGCCGTTGCGCGGGCGAGGCGTCAGCGAGATGTAGCCGATGATGTCGACCCGCGTCCGCGACCGGTCGGCCAGCGCCCGCGCGACCTCGTCGATGTGCTTGCCCGATCCGACCAGCACCGCTCGACGCGCGTAGCCCGCCTGGTCGAGTAGCCAGCCGCTCGCGCGCAAATGCAGCTCGCGGAGCGCGGCGACGTAGATCGTCGCGAAGAACAGCGTGC
The DNA here is from genome assembly GCA_963701945.1 of uncultured Solirubrobacterales bacterium. Classification (GTDB taxonomy): domain Bacteria; phylum Actinomycetota; class Thermoleophilia; order Solirubrobacterales; family Solirubrobacteraceae; genus Palsa-465. The sequence continues at coordinate 211,656 of CAVPBV010000018.1, forward strand.
CGTAGAAGATGAAGTAGCTCGAGAAACGCTGACCGTCGGCGAGCGCGAACACCAGCGCGATCACGGTCGCCTGGAACAAGGCGGTGGCGATCCGCGCCAGTCCGGGCCGGCGCGTGCGGTCCGAGTACAGGTCGACCCGGGCGAACGCGAGCACGGTCACGAGGTACGCGAACGGGATCCAGTGCTTGATGTCGTGCCACGCGACTGACGCGCTCAGCTGGTCGTGAACGGCCAGCTTGAGCATCACCGCGGTGAACAGAGCGCCGACGACGCCGATGAAATCGAGCACGAGCAGCGAGGCGACCCGCGCGACCTTGCGCAGCGTTTCCCACCGCAACACGAACGACAGGAACGGCGGGCGCTTGCGCCTGATGTCGCGCTCGGGCAGAGGCATCGGGGCGGCGGAACCCGAACCGCCGCCGGAATGAATGTTCGGGACCTCTTTTTGCTCGACCGTCACGTTGCTACTCGCACCGTTCATCGACCCCCGCGGTGGCTATAACGGTAGCTCCACCGGGAAGTAGCGGTGTATCGAGCAAGCATTCCTGCGTCCTGGCGCCGGCGTTACACGGAGCCGACGAGCGCTTCTCTGCCGGCCTTTTCGATCGTTCGCTCCAGCCCCTCGCGGAGGCTCACCTTGGGCTCCCAGCCGAGGATCTGGCGCGCGAGCGTGATGTCCGGCTGGCGCACCTGCGGGTCGTCGGTCGGGAGCGCCTCGTACACGATCTCCGACTTCGAGCCCGTCACCTCGATCACGGTGTTCGCGAGCTCGAGCAACGTGAACTCGTCGGGATTGCCGATGTTGACCGGGTTGTGGTAGCCGGACTCGGCGAGCGCGATCAATCCCCGGATCTCGTCTTCGACGTAACAGAACGAACGCGTCTGCGACCCGTCGCCGAATACCGTGATCGGCCGATCCTGGAGCGCCTGGCGTAGGAAGGTCGGAATCGCGCGCCCGTCGTGCGGTCTCATTCGCGGCCCATACGTGTTGAAGATCCGCACGATCGCGGTGTCGACGCCCTGCTGGCGGTGATAGGCCATCGTCAGTGCCTCGGCGTACCGCTTGGCCTCGTCGTAGACCCCGCGGGGGCCGATCGGGTTGACGTGCCCCCAGTAGCTCTCGGGCTGCGGGTGCACCTGCGGGTCGCCGTACACCTCGCTGGTCGACGCGATCAGGAACCGGGCGCGGTGGATCTTCGCGAGCCCCAACGTGTGGTGCGTGCCGTATGAACCGACCTTGAGGGTGGCGAGCGGCAGGCGCAGGTAGTCGATCGGCGAAGCCGGCGAGGCCAGGTGGTAGACGAAGTCGATCGGCTCGTCGATGAAGTACGGCTCGATGATGTCCACGTTCTTATGCACGAACGCCTCGTCGCGGATGTGCTCGATGTTGGCGAGTGACCCCGTCTCGAAGTTATCGGCGCAGATCACGCGATGGCCGCGGCGGAGCAGCTCTTCGCACAGGTGCGAACCAAGGAATCCCGCGCCGCCGGTAACTAGGCTGGTCGGCATCCCGTCAATCTACGGACTACTTCGGTCCGGTGCGTAGCGGTCATTACGATGATGCGTCCACCACGAGAGGAGGAACGATGGCCGCAGCGCGGTTCGTCGAGCGCCTGAACCATCAGATCGCATACGAGTTCGCGGCGTCGCAGCAGTACATCGCCAACGCCGTCTACTACGACTCCGAGACCCTTCCCCGGCTGGCGGCGTTCTTCTACGCCCAGGCGGTCGAGGAGCGCAACCACGCGATGATGATGGTCGAGTACCTGCTCGACGCCGACGCGCCCGTGACGATTCCCGGCGTCGACGCGCCCGAGAGCGGGTTCAGCGACATCACCGCGCCGGTCGCGCTCGCGCTGGAGCAGGAGCGTCGCGTCAGCGATCAGATCGGCGAGCTGATGGGCGTCGCCCGAGAGGAGAACGACTACCTCTCAGAGCAGTTCACGCAGTGGTTCCTCAAGGAGCAGGTCGAGGAGGTCTCGACGATGTCCTCGCTGCTGGCGGTGGTGCAGCGCTCGGCCGATTCGCCGATGCAGATCGAGGACTACCTCGCCCGGGAGCGCTCGCAATCCGACGGGCCCGATCCGACCGCCCCGACCGCGGCCGGCGGAGCGCTCTAGCTCGTCGCGGTCCGCCGCAGCACGTGCTCGTCGCCGCGGCGGATCGTCACCTTCTCTGAGTCGAAGTGCTCGAGCAGCGCCTGCGCGAACTTGCGCGAGGTGCCCAGCTCATCGCGTAGCTGCGCGAGCGTGACCACGCCATCGTTGCGCTGGGCTAGCGCCACGAGGCGTGCGCGGATCTCGTCCAGCGAATCCGCGTGGTAGTGGAGCGCCTTCGACACGCGCACCGCGCGTCCCGCGTCTCGCAGCGCGGCCAGGTCGCCGGCGTCTAGCTCCGAGTCGATCGGGGGTTCGACGCCGGCGTCGCGCAGTCGCTGCTCCAAGACGAGGGCGGAGCTCGACAGGGGTTGCGTGGGGGCCGGCTTCGCCGGCGTCCAGCCGGATGACTCGCGGCCGGCCCGGTCGTGGCGAGGCCGGACGCCGAGCGGGCCGTGCCGCGAGGCCGGGGAAGCTCGTCCGGACGGTGGCGGCAACTCCTCTCCACGTGCCAGCCGCTCGAGCCGGACGAGCACGTCGCGGCTCGGGCCGTGCCGGCGCGGCCGTGGGTCGAGCACCCTGCCCCCGCCCAGCGTGTCCGGCGGCGCCACCTGGCGGACCACGATCCGGTCGCCGGCCGCGGGGACGATCGGCTGCTCGAGGCGGACCTGCCAGAAGCGCCCCCCGAGCCATGCCAGCCGAGCCGCCGCCTCGCGTGTGCCGTGGTGGATCTGCACGCGCTCGCCGTGCTCTGGCTCGCGGCCGCTGAAGTCGAGCTCGGCATCCACGCGGTAGGAGGGCTGGACGCCGCCATCGCCCGACACCAGTACGTCCCCGCGCGCGATCTCGTCGACCGAGGTGCCCGCGAGGTTCACGGCCACGCGCTGACCCGCCGGCGCCCGGTCGAGCGGCTGATCGTGTACCTGAACGCCGCGCACGCGCACCCGCAGCCCCTGCGGCAGGATCTCGAGCTCGTCGCCGCGCCCGACCTCGCCCGACCACAGCGTGCCGGTGACGACCGTGCCCGCGCCCCGGATCGTGAACACGCGATCGATGTGCAGCCGCGCCGGCGAGTCGGTCGCGTCGGCCCGCGAGGCGAGCGCCGCGGAAGCGCGGTCGAGCGCGGCCCGAAGCTCATCGATGCCCTCGCCGGTACGGGCCGATACCGCCACGGCCTCGCTCCCCGGGAACAGCTCCGACGCCTCAAGCAGCGCCACCTCGGGATCGGCGAGATCGCTCTTGGTCACGGCCACGACGCCGGTCCCGACGCCGAGCGCCTCGAGCACCGCGGCGTGCTCACGCGTCTGCGGCATCACTCCGTCGTCGGAGGCGATCGTCATCAGGAACAGGTCGATCCCGGTGGCGCCGGCGACCATCGTCCGCACGAAGCGCTCGTGGCCGGGAACGTCGACGACCGACAGCCGCCGGCCGGACGGCAGCTCGAGGCTCGCGTAGCCCAGCTCGATGGAGATCCCCCGGGCGCGCTCCTCGGGCAGGCGGTCGGTGTCGACGCCGGTCAGCGCCCGGATCAGCGCGGTCTTGCCGTGATCGATGTGGCCGGCGGTGCCGAGCGTCAGCGGCGACTTCATTCGCCCGACAGCGCGCTGCGCACCGCGCCGGCGAGCGGCTCGACGTCGGCGTCGGTCAGCGTGCGTGGATCGAGCAGCACGCGCCCATCGTGGATCCGGGCGACCACCGGCGGATCGCCGTGGCGGAGCGCCGCGGCCAGCGGTTCGGGGTCGGCGTCGAGCGTCACCACGGGCCCCTCGAGTTCGAGCAGCGGCAGCGAGCCACCGCCGGTCTTGCCGACCGCGCGGGTCACCGACGCGCGCTCGCCGATCGCATCCGCCAGCCGCCCGGCGCGTGCGGCGAGCGTGTCCTCGTCGGCGGCGAGCATCGCCAGCACGGGGATCTCCCGAAGCGCGCGCTCAGGGACGAGGTAGAGCCGCAGAGTGGCCTCGAGCGCTGCCAGCGACAGCTTGTCGATCCGCAGGGCACGCGCCAGCGGATGCCGCCGCGCTGCCGCCACCGCCTCGCGCCGGCCGACGATCAGCCCCGCCTGCGGGCCGCCCAAGAGCTTGTCGCCCGAGCAGCAGGTCAGCGCAGCGCCAGCCGCCACCGATGCCGTGACGGGGGGCTCATCGATGACAACGCCGGCCCCGCCACCGCCAGCCCCTCCACTATCCGCCGCCCAAATCCCGCCTGGCTGGCTGGCCAGCCAGCCCGAACCCACGTCGTCGATCACCGCCACCCCCAGCTCGCACAGCGCCTCGATCGGCACGTCCTCGACGAACCCGACCGTTCTGAAGTTCGACTGGTGCACGCGCATGATCGCGTCGATGTCGTCGTGGGTCTCGAGCGCGCGGGCGTAGTCGCTCAGACGAGTCCGATTAGTCGTCCCCACCTCCACCAGCCGCGCGCCCGACTGCGCGATCACCTCCGGAATCCGGAAGCCGCCACCGATCTCGACGAGCTGTCCTCGCGCGACGACGATCCCGCGTCCGGGGCCTGCCAGCGCAGCCGCCGCCAGCAGCACCGCGCCTGCGCCGTTGTTGACGACGATCGCCGCCTCGGCCCCGGTCAGCTCGCACAGCAGCCTCTCGACGTGCGCGTGGCGGCTGCCCCGCTCGCCGCTGTCGAGGTCGAGCTCCAGGTTCGAGTACCCCTCGGCGGCTCGGGCCACCGCCTCGCGGGCAGCGGCCGGCAGCGGCGCCCGCCCGAGGTTCGTGTGGAGGATCACCCCGGTGGCGTTGAGCACGCGCCGCAGCGATCCCCGCTCCATCTCGGCCAGCAGCTCGCGGGCCCGCGCTAGCAAATCCCCCGTCACCGAATCCCCCGTCACCGAATCCCCACCACCTGGCTGGCCAGCCAGCCAGGTAGCTCGGCGCTCGTCGATCGCTCCGCGCGCAGCGGCGACCGCGAGCGCATGGGGCGCGTCCAGTGCGGCGGCCAGCTCGTGGACCGCGGGCAGCGACCTCAGGGCTGTGGGCCCGGCGTGACTCCGCGCACCCATTCGCCCTCCTCCTTCTTCCAGATCGGGACCCGAGCCTTGATCTCGTCGATGATCTCCCGCCCGCCCTCGAACGCCTCCTGGCGATGAGGGGCTGACACGGCGATCGCGACCGAGGCCTCGGATAGCGGCACCATCCCGATGCGGTGCTCGACCGCGGCCGCACACAGGCCGTGGCGCTCGATCGCGCGGGCAACGATCTCGGCCATCTGACGCTCGGCCATCTCGGCATAGGCTTCGTACTCGAGCTCAGGCACCTCCCGCGTCACGCCCGAGAACGTGACCACGGCGCCGGCGCGCGGGTCGCGAACCAGCTCGACGAGGGGGTCCAGCGTCAACGGCTCGGTCGTGACGCGGGCGTGCAACGCCCCAACGGCGCCACCGGATATCGGCGGGATCAGCGCGACCTCGTCCCCGGTGTGCAGGGGCGCCCCGGGGTCGGCGTACTCCTGGTTGACGGCCATGACCACGGGCACGCCGTCGGTCAGATCCCGGACTCGGTCGAGCGCGTCGGCCACTCGCGCGCCCTCGGGCAGCTCGAGTTCGACCTCGCTGGCGCCGGCGCGTTCGCGCAGCCCGGCAAAAAGTCTGATGCGAACTTGCACGGGCTCAAAGGGTAACCTCGCGGTCATGGCCACCGCCGACGAGCACCGCACGATCGCCCCAATCGTCGGGCCCGACGACCCCCGGCGGTTCACGGACTCCGGGATCGAGGTCAAGGGCCTGTACGCCGACCAGGACCTGCCCGCGGACCTGCCCGGGCGGCTCGGCGAGCCCGGCGAGTACCCGTTCACGCGCGGCATCCACCGCGATATGTACCGGGGGCAGCTGTGGACGATGCGCCAGTACGCGGGCTACGCGAGCGCGAAGGAGTCAAACGAGCGCTACCGCTACCTGCTTCAGCACGGCTCGACCGGGCTGTCGATGGCGTTTGATCTCCCCACGCAACTCGGCCTCGACTCCGACGACCCACGGTGTCTCGGCGAGGTGGGGCGGACCGGCGTGGCGATCGACTCGATCGACGACATGCGCACCGCGTTCGACCAGATCCCCCTCGACCAGGTGTCGACGTCGATGACGATCAACGCGCCGGCGGCGGTGCTGCTGCTCCTCTACGAGCTCGTCGGCGAGGAGCAGGGCGTCCCGGCCGAAAAGCTCCGTGGCACGACCCAGAACGACATCCTCAAGGAGTACATCGCGCGGGGCAACTTCATCTACCCGCCGAAGGGCGCGATCCGGCTCACCACGGACCTGTTCTCGTATTGCCGGGAGCGGATCCCACGCTGGAACACGATCTCGATCAGCGGCTACCACTTCCGCGAGAAGGGCTGCTCGGCCGTGCAGGAGGTTGCGTTCACGCTGTCCAACGGCATCGCGTACGTGCAGGCCGCGCTCGACGCCGGCCTCGCGGTCGACGAGTTCGCGCCGCGACTGGCGTTCTTCTTCAACGGCCACAACAACGTGTTCCAGGAGATCGCCAAGTTCCGCGCCGCGCGCCGGATGTGGGCGAAGATCATGCGCGAGCGGTTCGACGCCAAGGACGAGCGTTCCTGGCGCCTGCGGTTCCACACTCAGACCGGAGGCGTCACGCTGACCGCCCAGCAGCCGGAGAACAACATCGTCCGCGTTGCGCTCCAGGGATTTGCCGCCGTATGCGGCGGTACCCAATCGCTGCACACCAACGGCTTCGACGAGGCGCTGGCGCTGCCGACCGAGCGGGCCGCGAAGATCGCGCTCCGCACGCAGCAGATCATCGGCTACGAATCAGGCGCAGCCGACACCGTCGATCCGTTCGCCGGTTCGTACTTCATCGAGGCGCTGACCGACGAGATCGAGACGCGTGCCGCCGAGTTGATCGACAAGGTCGATGGCCTCGGCGGATCGATCAACGCGATCGACTTCATGAAGAACGAGATCGAAGAGTCCGCGTTCGGTTACCACGAGCGCTACCGCACCGGACAGGATGTCGTCGTCGGCGTCAACAAGTTCGTCGACGAGGGCGAGCCCGAGGTCCCGGACATCCTCCGCGTCGACCCCGAGTCCGAGCGCGAGCAGGTCGAGAGGCTGGCAGCGTTCAAATCTGCGAGAGATGCGGAATTGGTCGAGAAACGGCTAAAGGAAGTGAGCGGGGCTGCCGATACCGCCAATAACCTCCTCCCTACCCTGCGGCAGGCACTCAAAGACCGATGCACGCTGGGTGAGGTGTGCGGGGCGATGAAGGACGTGTTCGGCGAGTACCAGCCGACGTTCTGAAAGCGCCTTCGCGCAGACGTTCTGAGAAGCACCGGAATGGGAACAATCGGGAGGCAGGGGTCCTTTTGTCATGCCCGGGCTACGGATCGCCGCCACTCTCACTGCACTCGTTGCGCTAGCGGTTGCACCGGCGGCCGCTCAGGCGGCGGTGACGAGCACCCAGATCACAAGCTGGACGTCACAGAACCCGACGACGCCTCCGAGCAATCCCTATCTGATCTCGCTCGACAACCCGCCGAACGCGACGACGGTGACCGTCAACGGCGATGCTCCCGGGGCCAGCGACGGCGACGAGGTCGATGTTGTCTGCTACTACGGCGCCGCCCCTTCGGTCGCGAAGCTCGCTGGCCCGCTTGTCGTCCATCACCAGACGTTCACCACCGGCGCCGTGGCCCTGAAGCCGATTGCCGGTCACGCGTGCCGCCTTCGCGCGATCCCCGCCAATACGGAGACCGGCCCGGAGCTCGACAACTTCGCCGCGCAGCAGATCGCGGTCTCCGAGGCGGCGCTTCCCGTGGCGATCTCGAGCGGAGCGAATGCGGGAGCGCCGTTCAACTTCTACGTCAACGACGTCACGTTCACCGGGTTCTCCGTGTGGTCCGCGGCCGGGACGCCGATTCATAGCCTTCCGAGTCCTTACACGAACGCCTGCGGCGGACCCGAGGCGGCACCGATCGACGCCGCGTACGACGTCGGGAACTTCGCGGTCGACTGCACCGGGTCGCTGCTGAGCGACGACCTCGGAGCTTTCGGGGGCCGGTCGGAGGTCCAAATCGATGGTCGGAACGCCTACGATCCCGCTGCGGCGCAGAGCCTGTTCACCACGGGCAGCCCCCTCAGCCAGAACCTCTTGGGCTTTCCCAAGACGCTTGCGGACAGCGTCGCCTGGGATCCCGCCACGGGTCTGATCTCATCGCACTCGACGGAGCCCTTCGTCGAGTGCGACGGTCCCAACGAGGAGAAACCCACAGCCGCGACGTGTCCGAGCTTTATCGACTCGGGCGTCGAACTAGAGCGGACCATCACCACCAGCGACGGCGGCCGGGTGGTAGCGATGACCGACACCTGGATCTCGACCGACGGAAAGGCGCACGCGCTGGACCTTCTCTACGACGACGCGATCGGCGTCGTCACGTCTCCGCCGGACGGCGAGCCGGGCTACGAGTTCCCGGGCCAGTCCGCGTTCTCGCCATACGCCGCGGGGAACACCTTGCCTGGCCCGGGCTCCGCGCCGGGCTCGATTCTGGTCCGCACGAACGTGGCTGCTCCCGACGGGGATCCGAGCGAGGCCGTCGGTGCGCTCACGTTCGGCACCGCGCCGTCGGAGTTCGCGTTCACGGCCAACGATGACTTCGAGGAGCACAACGTCCTCGTTGTTCCGGCCGGCGGGAGCACGACCCTGAGCTACGTCTACTCGGTGGGCTACAGCGTCGCGGACGTCACCGCGATGGCGCTCGCCGCGCAGGACCGATTCGAGCCTCCGTCGGTCGTGATCGCGCCGCCGGCCGGCGGCACGACCGTATCGACCGCGACCACGACTCTGTCCGGCGTCGCCAGCGCCGGCTCCGGAATCGCGTCGCTTGTCGTCGGCGGCCAGATGGTTCCGGTCGGGTCGAACGGCGCCTGGACCGCGCAGGTCCCGCTCAGCCCGGGCACGAACACGATCACCGCGCTCGCCACCGACGGCGCCGGCGCCACCGCCCAGGCGCAGGTCGCGGTCGTCTACGACCCGCCGCCGATACCGCCGACACCGCCGACACCGCCGGCTCCAGTGCGTTGCGAGGTCCCGCGGACCAAGGGGATGAAGCTGCCCGCCGCCGAGAAGGCGCTGCGCCGCTCCCATTGCAAGGTCGGCAAGATCAAGCAGCAGACATCACGCGCGGTACGCCGCGAGCGAGTGACGAGCACGAGCCCTCGCGCCGGCCGCACGCTCCGCGCCGGCAGCAAGGTCGAGCTGTTCGTGTCAAAGGGTCGCTAGTGCCGGCAGCAAGGTCGAGCCGTTCGTATCAAAGGGCCGTTGCCGGGGCAGCTTTCATGAAGGATGATTCGTCCTCGCCGGTCCGAGGATCTCGAGCCATGCCTTCGCCTGCCTCCTACTCGACGACGGCCACAGCGTGTTGTCCCTGCTGATGTTCGTCCTGCCCGATCCGCTCTAGTAGTAGCGGACCCGTCCGCAAGTCATACGGCACACGGCCGAAGCCACTAGCGCTCGCTGTCGAGGTCGGCCATCTGCGGCGCGCCGTATCGGTCGCCCGCCGCCGCGTCGGGCGGAATAGCCGCCTCGATCCGCTCGAGGTCGTCTTCGGTCAGGTGGACGTCGAGAGCGCCGAGCGCCTCGTGCAGCTGGTCGCGTCGGCGGGCGCCGACGAGCGGCACGATGTCCTCACCCCGAGACAGCACCCACGCGAAAGCGATCTGCACCACGCTCACGCCCTTGCCGTCGGCGATCTCGCGGAGCTGGTCGACGAGCCCGAGGTTGTGGTGGAGATTGTCGGCCGCAAAGCGCGGCATGCGGCCGCGGATGTCGCCGGCCGGGATCCCGTCGGTCGCGTTGTAGCGGCCGCTGATCAGCCCGCGCGAGAGCACCCCGTAGGCCGTGACCGCGATCCCGAGCTCGCGGCAGGTGGGCAGGATCGCCTTTTCGATGCCGCGCGAGATCAGTGAGTACTCGATCTGGAGGTCGACGATCGGGTGCACGGCGGCCGCGCGCCGGATCGTGTCGGCGCCGACCTCCGAGAGGCCGATGTGGCGCACGTAGCCGGCCTCCACCAGCTCGGCGATCGCGCCGACCGTCTCCTCGATCGGAACGTTCGCATCGAGCCGCGCCGGCCGGTACACGTCGATGTGGTCCGTGCGGAGCCGTTGCAGCGAGTAGGCGGCCGCGGTCTTGACCGCCTGCGGGCGCGCGTCATAGCCGAGCCAGGCGCCGTCGGGGCCGCGCTGAGCGCCGAACTTCACGCTGATCAGGAAGTCGTCGCGGTTCCGACCGTTGATCGCGTCGGCGATCAGCAGCTCGTTGTGGCCCATCCCGTAGAAGTCGCCCGTATCGAGCAGCGTGATGCCGGCGTCGAGCGCGGCGTGGATCGTCGCGATGCTCTCGTCGCGGTCGGCGGCGCCGTACGTCCCCGACATGCCCATGCAGCCGAGCCCGACAGCGGACACGGCGGGTCCGCTGGCGCCCAGCTGTCGCTTGTCCAGCATGCGCTGCACCTTATCGACCGCTCCTTTCGAGCAGGAGGAGTCGCGTCCGCGCGGGCGAAACCACCAGCCATGACGGAGCACGTTGCAAGCCGGACGCTGGTCAAATCACCCCCGGAGCTGTGGGCGGAGTGCAGCGATGCAGCTTCGCTGGCTCGCCATCTGGACGGGTTCGGAGAGATCCGGATCACGAGGCTCGAACCGGAGACCGCCGTCGCCTGGGAGGGCGAGCATGCACGCGGCACGGTGCGGATCGAGCCGTCCGGATGGGGGACGAAGGTGATCCTGACCGCGGTGGCGGAGGTGACAGAGCCGGAGGCGGTCGCCGAGCCCATCCCCGAGGTGGCCGAAGTCACAGAGTCAGAGACGGTCGCGGATCCCATACCCAAGGCGACCCGGGACCCGGAGCCGGACCCGGAGGTGGCCGTCGAGGCGCCACCGGTGGGCCGGCGTCGGTTCCGGTGGTTCTCGTTCCGTCGAGCGCCGCGGCCCGAGCCACCCGAGCCCGAGGTCGACGAACCCGTCGAGTTAGCCGAGCCGGAGCCTCCGCCCGAGGTGGTCTTCGAACCCGAGGCGGCGTTCGAACCCGAGCCAGTCCCAGAACCCGAGCCCGAACCCACACCTGAGCGCGAACCCGCGACCGAACCACCCGCCACCGAGGCCGCGCTCACCGCAGCCCTCGACAGCCTTGGCCAGGCGCATCACCGGCCGTACTCGCGCGCCTAGGGGCTGGGGGCGCGGCGCGCGAGTACGGACCGGTCAGCCCTCGATCTTCCCTGGAGGGCCTCCGAGCTCCGCGATCAGGGCTGAGAAGTCTTTGCCGGCGGGGCTGGGGATGCTGTCCGCGTCGTCGCCACCCTGCCACTGGCCCTGCTGCATGGCGTAGGACTCGGTGCCGACGCCCGCGCCCCAGCCAATCTCGATCCCGTTCGAGTCACCGGCGATGATCTCCGCGATCGTCTGTCCGGCGTGGACGCTCTGCCCGACGTGCAGGCCGGCCGCGGGGCTGATTCCCTCGGCGTAGTACACGTAGCGCCCGGCGTCGGGGCCGTCGGTGAGTCGGTACTCGACGTACGCTCCCGGCCAGCCGGTGCCGCTCGTACCCACATACGTGACCGTGCCGTCGCCGATTGCGCCGAGCGGACCCGACCCCGCGTAGTCGACGCCCTGGTCGATGCGCTCGGGGGTCACGCTCGCGCCGGCGAGCGGGTTCACGTACTGCCCCGGCGCCACGACCGGGGCCGGCGCCGGCTTGGCCGTCGGCGGCGGTGTCGTCGCCACCGGGCGCGGCTTCGCGACGGGCTTGGGGTGGGCTGCCGTGGTCGTGGGGCGGGGATGGCCGACGGAGGTGGTGTCCTCGATCGTGCTGCCGCCGGTATGGGCGTGTGTCGTCTTCGCTGCCGCCGGGACGCGCGGCACGCGAGTCGATACGCGGTGCACCGTCGGCGAGACGCGGTGCACCGTCGACGAAGTTCTCTGGACGGTCGAGGTCCGATGCACCGCGGGCGTCGAATGCACGATGGGCACCGTCTGCGTGTTCGCCGCCGCCACGCTGTGCTCAGCCGCCGGCGCCGCGCCACCACTTACCGACGAGGCGCCGGTCCCGGCGCCGCCCGTCGCGTCTCCGGCCGCCGCGATGTGCGCGGTCGAGCCTGCCACATGTGCGGTCGCGATCGTTGCGTGCGCACGGTGCGCCGGTGCCGGCCGTGACGCGTGAACGGCCGGCAGCGCCGGGTGCGGGTCGGCCGCGTACGTCGGTACGGTCGTCGCGCCGGCAGCGGCGAGCGTTGTGGTCGCCGGGCGCGCCGCGATCGCGGGCGCCGCACCGGGCGCTTCCGCGACCTTCGTCTTTGGGCTCCCGGCGCCGTGCTCGTCGGCCTTGTAAGTGATCCGGGCCGTTCGCGCCGAGGTGCCGCGGCCGCCCAGTAGGCCCGGGAGCGTGGCTGCCGCGAGCAGCGCGAGCGCCGAGATGCCGCCGGCCCCCGGCAACGTCATCGCCGGCCGCCGCGCTGCGGCAGACCGGCGCAGCTGCGAGTACATCGCCGACTCGCGCAAGAGGTCGCCGCAACTGAGGTCGCGCTCCGGCTGCAGGTGGAACAGTTCGAGCGAGCTGCGGGTCGCCTTACCCCGGCGCGCAAGCGAGCGCTCCAACGACGCCTGCCACAAATCAGCGCAAGCGAGATCACGTGCGGTCTCCACCAACTTCCTCCTTATTCGTAGCCTGCGGAGTTAGCTGACGGGCTCGCGTCTTGCGCTACGCCGCACGATTGCGGCGATTCGCCCCGGCGCCCCTAGAGGTCGCTGTTGGGTCCTCCGTTCGCCGACCACGGATGGTGCGGCGATTCGGCTGCTATGTCATCCATCGTCGACGCTTACGCGGCGATTCCTGCAAGGTGACGGAAGTTGTATCGCATCTTGCAGCGCCGCGGTAGCAAATAACGTCCTAAACTCGCCCACCCCGATGCGTGAGAAAGCCCCGGAAACGTACGCCGAGAAGCTCGGGCAGCTCGAGGAGCTGCGTTATGAGGCGATCCACGCCGGCTCTGAGCAGGCCGTCGAGAAGCAGCACGAGCGCGGCAAGTACACGGCGCGCGAGCGCGTCGAGAAGCTGCTCGACCCGGGTTCGTTCCAGGAGCTCGACGTGTTCATGCGCCACCGCACGTACGAGTTCGACATGCAGAAGAACCGGCCATACGGCGACGCGGTCGTCACCGGCCACGGCACGATCGACGGCCGGCGCGTCTGCGTGTTCAGCCAGGACTTCACCGTGTTCGGTGGCTCGCTCGGCGAGGTGATGGCCGAGAAGATGTGCAAGATCATGGACCTGGCGGCCAAGATCGGCTGCCCGGTAGTAGGAATCAATGACTCGGGCGGAGCGCGGATCCAGGAGGGCGTCGTGTCGCTCGGCGCCTACGGCGACGTGTTCACCCGCAACGTCCAGTGCTCGGGTGTGATTCCGCAGATAAGCCTGGTCATGGGCCCGTGCGCCGGGGGCGCCGTGTACTCGCCGGCGATGACCGACTTCGTCTTCATGGTCAAGGAGACCAGCCACATGTTCATCACCGGCCCCGAGGTGATCAAGACGGTCACCGGTGAGGAGGTCGACTTCGAGTCGCTCGGTGGCGCGATGACCCACAACACGAAGTCCGGCGTCGCCCATTTCGCGTCCGACAACGAGGACCAGTGCCTCGAGGACACCCGCTACCTACTCAGCTTTCTCCCCCAGAACAACCTCGAGATGCCGCCGCGGGTCCAGCCGACCGACGACCCGCTGAGGCAGGACCCGGAGCTCGACCACCTCGTCCCCGATAGCTCCAACAAGCCCTATGACATGCGCGACGTCGTCCGCCACGTGGTCGACGACGGCGAGTTCTTCGAGGTGCACGAGCACTACGCGCGCAACATCATCTGCGGGTTCTCGCGGCTGAACGGTTACGTCGTGGGAATCGTCGGCAACCAGCCCAACCAGCTTGCCGGCGTGCTCGACATCGACTCCTCGACCAAGGCCGGGCGGTTCGTCCGCACGTGCGACGCGTTCAACATCCCGATCATCACGTTCACCGACGTGCCCGGCTTCCTCCCCGGCACCACCCAGGAGTGGGGCGGGATCATCCGCCACGGCGCGAAGCTGCTGTATGCCTACTGCGAGGCCACCGTCCCGAAGATCACGATCATCACCCGCAAGGCGTACGGCGGCGCGTACGACGTCATGGGGTCAAAGCATCAGCTCGCGGACTTCAACTTCGCGTGGCCGACCGCCGAGGTCGCGGTGATGGGTCCCGAGGGCGCGGTCAACATCATCTACCGCCGCGACATCGCGTCGTCCCCGACCCCTGACACGCGCCGGCAGAAGCTGATCGAGGACTACAAGGCGCACTTCGCGAACCCGTACGTGGCCGCCGAACGGGGATATATCGACGACGTGATCGTCCCCCACGAGACGCGCCCCAAGATCATCACCGCGCTCGAGACGCTGCAGAACAAGCGCCAGCCGGGCCCCCGGCGCAAGCACGGCAACATCCCGCTCTGACCGCGGTCATCGGTCGGCCGATCCCGGACGGTGGCGATTGGCTGATCGGACAGCTGTCCGGGGCGCGGCCGCCTTCCACGACTGACCGGCCGAGACCGTCGATACGACGGGCATGCTCGGCCTCCGCTGCCACCGCCTGCTCATCCTTACGCTCACGTCGACTGCCCTCCTGGGCGGTTCCGCGTCGGCGGCCGGAGCGGCAGCAAGGGCGCCCACGGTCCACGCCACGGTCGCCCTGGCGCCGCGCAACGCGTCCGATCTGGCGGCGTACGCGGGCGCGGTCACGACCCCTGGATCGCCGCTCTACCGCCACTATCTGACGGTGGCGCAGTTCGCGCGTCGGTTCGGCGCAAGCCCCAGCGCTATCGCCAAGGTGAGAGCGGGACTGGCCGCGCGTGGCGTGACCGTCGGACTGGTCGCCGCCAACCGGCTCGCGCTCGAGGTGTCAAGCCCCGCCGGGACCCTCAAGGCGTCTACGGCCTCGCTCGCGCTCTACCGCGACTCGGACGCGTCGGCGACGTCGCTAACCGGCGCGGTCGACGGCCTCGTGCAGGCGGTGATCGGGCCGGGCGCGCCCGCGCCCAGCGCGTCAGTGGTCGAACGCCCCGGGTCGGTCTTCGAGTCCGGTCCGGCCGAAGGCGCGAAAGGCGCGCCGCGTCCGCGGGATGTGGACACCGCCGGCCCGCAGCCGTGCGCGCCGGCCCGGGCAGCCGCCGCCTCGACCACGGCCCACACCGCCGATCAGATCGCCTCTGCCTACGGCCTCTCGGGCTATTACGCCGCCGGCGACGAGGGGCGGGGCGTGACGATCGCCTTGTTCGAGCTCGAGCCGTTCAGCGCCTCCGACGTCGCGGCGTACCAGGCGTGCTACCGGACCGGCGCCGCGGTGACGACGGTGGCGGTCGACGGCGGAGCCGGGGGCGGCCCCGGCAGCGGCGAGGCCGCGATGGACGTGGAGGACCTGATTGGGCTCGCGCCGGACGCGTCGATAAAGGTGTATGAAGGCCCGGCCACCGGCAGCGGGGCGTACGACATCTATAACCGGATCGTGAGCGACGATACGGCGCAGGTGATCTCGACCTCGTGGGGCATGTGCGAGGCGCTGGAGGGCTCGGTTTCCGCCTCCGTCGAGAGCACCCTGTTCGAGGAGGCCGCCGTCCAGGGCCAGTCGTTCCTGGCTGCCTCGGGAGACAGCGGCTCGGACGACTGCGGCGACGGCCGGCCGTCGGTGGACGATCCCGCGAGTCAGCCGTGGGTGACCGCGGTCGGCGGTACCTCGCTGGATGGCTCGGGCAACGTGGTCTGGAACGATTCGCTCGGCGCCACCGGCGGAGGCGTGTCGAGCCTGTGGGGCCGCCCCGCCTACCAGAGCGCGGCCGCGCTGCGCCAGTGGGGCGTCACCTGCGGATCCTCGGGAGTGGCGTGCCGGGAGGTCCCGGACGTATCGGTCGACGCCGATCCGGGGACGGGTTACGTCGCGTTTTACCGCGGTTCGTGGAGAGTGGTCGGCGGCACGAGCGTCGCGGCTCCGACCGTGGCCGCGCTCGCGGCGCTCGCCGACGCCTCACCGCAGTGCGGCGGTCACCCGCTCGGCTTCCTCAACCCCGGCCTGTACCGCGCGGCGGCAGGTGCCTACGCGGCCGACTTCAACGACGTCACCTCCGGGAGCAATGGCTTTGCGTCGGTGGCCGGGTTCGCCGCGGGCCCCGGCTACGACATGGCCTCGGGGCTGGGCACACCCACCGCTTCGCTGGGCCCAACCCTGTGCGGCGGCTCGGCCGCCCCGCCCGCGACCAGCAACGGGCCCCTGGCCCTCAACGCCTCGAAGGTCGTGCGGCTGGGGCGGCTGAGCAACCGTTCGGGACGCGTCGGCAACGAGGTGCGACTGCGCGTCCAGGCCCACGATGCTGACGGCCTGCCGCTGACCTTCACCGCCGCCGAGCTCCCGCCCGGGCTGACGATCGGCCATCGGACGGGGCTGATCTCGGGCACGCCGCGGCGTGCGGGCTCGCGCACCGTTCGCGTGCAAGCGACCGATGCGCGCGACAGTTCGGCGACGATCGTGTTTCGCTGGACGATCGCGCGAGGGAGGTAGCGCTAGCCGCGTGGGGCGCCGCCGGCCGGCGGCTTCTTGCAATCGGCGGGACGTGGACGAGCTATTCGCGCGCCAAGTTCAGCCTCGTGCAAATCGCCACGCAGCAGGCGAAAGCGCCCCGTCCGCGAGGACGAGGCGCTGGCGCTGGTTGCGGCCCAGCCCAGAGACGGCCAACCGTGCCCGCCCCGGCAAACCGGGGCAGGCCAAGGTCGTTAGCTGCCTGCCTGAGCGGTGCTGCCGTCGAGCGTCATATCAGCGCTCAGCGGCGTGCCGTTGATCGACGATACATGGGCGTTCACAGTGTCCGCCCCGTTGCTCGTGACGCCGACCCACGCGATCGCCTCGTACCCGGCGTAGCACGACTTCAACTGCGCCAAGGTCAGGTTCCCACTTGGGCAACCGGAAGGAGCCGACGGACCGCCGAGCGGAGAGTATGTGCCATCGCTCTCCTGCGCGTAGTAGTTGAAGTCCGCACCACCGTCGCTGAACGGGTGCAGACCCGGCGCGAAGGACTCGCCTCCATTGCTGATCCACACGTTCGCCGCGAGGTTGTCCGAGCCCGTGTACGTGATCGGGCTCAGGCTGGCGACTGGTCCAGCGTCGAGGGTTATCCCGGCGTCCTCGTAGCCCGCGCTGGCGTTCGCGAGCGCGAGCGGCTGGTTACCGGGTGACAGGGCCCATTCGGAGCCGTTGTCGACCTCGTAGTTGAACGCGGAGCCCGGCCCGGCAGGACCCTGCTCCCCGGTCGCGCCGGCGGCGCCCTGCGGGCCGGTCGCGCCCTGCGGTCCCTGCGGCCCTGCCGGACCCTGGGGACCGCTGACGGTTCCCCGCGGCTCGCCGGCCTTGGCCAGCGTGGCTCGGATCGTCCGGGCGAGCTTGTTCATGCCAACCGCGCCATTAGCGATCTTCTTACCGGTCACGGCTCCGTTGGCAATGTTGTTGGTGTGCACGAGCAGGGTGGTTGCGGCCACCGCGCTTCCGCTCGTTGCGACGACGAGAGCCACGACCGCGACCACGAGCGCCGGAGACGGCACCCGACTCTTGAAATTAGACACTTCGCCTCCATGTTGTTGAAACCCCGGCACCCCCGGTCGTGCAACGACTGGGGCGACCGACCGGCGGTCGTCCCACACGGCATTGAGAGGCACACGTCCCCCGACGGCCCGACGCGCCCTGATACGTCATTCGTGTGTCACCCGGACCGAGTGGCGGGGCCATTCGCCCACGCGCAAGAGCCCCTTCTCGACGCGCCGGCGACGTTCATCTCCGCCGGGGGAATGATACAACATTTGTCCAACTTTTGCTACCTACGCTCAGGGTTTGCTCAAGTGTCAGCGTTCGGACTGACTCGTCAAGGAGTCAACCCCCGGCCGCGGGAAGGTCAGAGCGATGAAGGACCGGCGAGACGTTCAAAGCCTGACCGTCTGCGCCCCCACCTGGTTGTCCTCCCAGGCCGCGAACGCGGCGATCGACACCGCGAGATCCTGCACTGCCAACCCGGTCGAGTCGAACAGCGTCACCGCGTCCGGTCCCGGGCGCCCCGGCGCGGCGCCGGCGAGGACCGCGCCGAGCTCGGTCACACGGTCGCGCGTGACGAGTCCTGCGTTGACCGCGCCGGTCAGCTCGCCGCCGTGCGAGGCCTGCTCCCACTCGTCGCAGAACAGCGTGCACGAGGCGACCGCGCCGACGCTCGCCTCGGCCTTGCCCGGGCCGTCGGCGCCGAGCATGTTCAGATGCAGCCCGGCATGGAGGCTGCCGACGTCGACCACGATCTCGTTGCCGGGGGTGACGCAGCAGACCACGTCACACGCCAGCGCCTCGGCCCGCGAACCCGGGCTCCAGTCGAGCTCGCGCGCGAGCGCGTCGGCGACATCCGCCCGCGGGTCGTTGCACACGCCGGGGCCGTAACCGGCCGCCACCAGGCACCGCGCGGCCCACGCGCCGTGCAGCCCACACCCGATGATGCCGACGGTCCGCGCGTCCGAGCGAGCCAGCGTGGTCGTCGCCACGGCGGCGACCGCGCCGGTCCGCAGCGCGGTGACGGAACGGGCGTCGAGTAGCATCACCGGTTCCCCGTTCTCGGCGTCGGACAGGCAGATCACGCCGGTGACGGTCGGCAGCCCGAGCGCGGGGTTGCCCGGGAATGAGGTCACCCACTTGAGCAGCGCGAAGCCGCCACCGCGCGCCGGCATCGCGCGGAAATCGCCGAACGGCGGACTCTCGAGATACACCTTGGCGGGCATCATCCAGTCGCCGGCCTGAAACCTCAGCAGGCCCTCGCGTACCCGCTCGATCGCCGTCTCCGCAGAGACGGCCGCCAGCACTGAATCGTGATCGAGCACGGGAAGAGACGGCACGCTCGCGCACGATACGCTCGTCAACCTGATGAACCGGCGACCGAGGCTCACGATCGTCGCGCCGACCGCCTCGCCCGAGGAAGCGGCGGCGGTCGTCGCCGCGCTCGAGCGGTTCATGCGTGACACCGCGCCGGTGCCGGCGCCTCCCGCGCCCAAGCCCAATCCATGGCAGCGCGCGGCCCTCGAGGAGGGTGTGAGCAGGGCCCCCGGGGAGCCCGCGCCCTGGGTTTAATGGGGTGCAAGCACCTGTTTGCATGAACTTGTGCTGCTTTATGCGCGGTTGCCTTGACAGGAACCTATGCGTATGCCAGCGTGCAATCGTTGGCTGGTGAGCCAGTTTTTTGAAGGCTCACATCTAGAGAGTGCTTGGGGCGCAAGCAAGAGGGGGGTCGTACGCGGGTCGTGCGGGTCGCGGGATGCAGTACACGCCATCTCCACCCGGATCGGTTTCCGGACTCGTCGTCGCCGCGACGGGTTTGTGCTCGCGCTCGCCGACGCGCCGGCGATCAATGGCATCGCTCAGCCCCCAAAGCGGATGCCAGCCACTCGATCGGCGCCGGCTGAGAGCGCACCGGCTGCCGCGGCGGTTGCCCCCACCGTCGCGGCGCCGGACCTTGCTTCGGCTGCCCGGTCGCGTTTGGGCTTCGGCTGTGCGCCCGCCCGGCGTCTTCGCGCGCTTTCTCGCTTGACCGCCCCGGCCGCCAATCGGGTAAATATCTGAACCCCGATTGCCTTTTGCTAGATTTCGTGGTCCGCCCGCGACCGGAAGGAAGGACCGATGCACAGCGCACGCACCGGATCACTCGAGAACCCAGAGCTGGTCGAGAACGTTCCGGGGCACGTCATTCCGATCCTCGAGCGCGAGTTCGATGATTTCGACACGGAGTCCACGCGCTTCCTGAAGGGCGAGCTCGAGGGCGACGAGTTCATCAAGTTCCGCCTCAAGCAGGGCGTCTACGGACAGCGCCAGCCCGACGTGCAGATGGTCCGGGTCAAGCTCCCGTTCGGCGGGGTGACGCCCGACCAGCTTGACGCGTTCGCGGACGTGATCGAGAAGTACGTGCCGCTGCGCAAGGGCCACATCACCACGCGCCAGAACATCCAGATGCACCACATCCCGCTGCCCGACGCGGCCGAGCTGATCCGAGAGCTCGGCGACGCCGGGCTGTCGAGCCGCGAGGGCTGCGGCAACACGATGCGCAACGTCACCGGGGACCCGCGCGCCGGCACGCTCGAGGGCGAGCTGTTCGACATCACCCCGTATGCGGGCGCGTACGTGCGGTACTTCGTTCGTCACGAGACGACGCAGGCGATGCCGCGGAAGGTCAAGACGGCGTTTGCCGCCACCGACGAGGACAACGCGATCACGCGGATCCACGATGTGGCGTTCCTCCCGAAGGTCAACGAGGAGGGCGTTCGGGGAGTCGAGATGCGGGTAGGAGGCGGTACTTCGATCATGCCCCGCCTCGCTCCGACCCTGTACGAGTTCGTCGAGCTCGACAACGGCGACTACCTGAAGGTCACCGAGGCGTGCATGCGGATCTTCGACCGCCAGGACTGGCTGCGCGTCAACCGCGCCCGCGCGCGGATTAAGGTCCTGGTGGACAAGATCGGGATCGACGAGTTCCGCACGCTGGTCGAGGAGGAGCTCGAGGGCGATTGGGTCGGCGAGCGCGATTTCAGCCTCGACAGGATCCTGTTCGACCACGACGAAGAGTTGGATGCGCCGGCGAAGCCTCAGAGCTTCGCGACGCCCAACGGAGACAACCGTGAGTTCACGCGTTTCGTCGAGACCAACGTGCAGCGCCAGCGCCAGCGCGGCTTCTCGACCGTCGAGGTCAAGGTGACGCGGGGCGACCTGACCCCCGAACAGCTCCGCGGGCTCGCCCAGATCATGCGCGAACACACTGGGAATGCCGCGCGCACCACTGTGCACCAGAACCTGATCTTCCGCTGGGTCCGCGACGACTCTGTGTATGCGGTGTGGCGGGCGCTGGGCGAGCTAAACCTCGCCGATGCCGGTGCGGACGAGATCACCGATGTCGTCAGCTGCCCCGGCACCGACTCCTGCAAGCTCGGCATCACGAGTTCGATGGGGCTCAACCAGGCGATCCATGACCGCCTCATCCAGATGGAGATCGGCGACGAGCTGACCCGCCGAATCCACGTCAAGATGAGCGGCTGCCCGAACGGCTGCGGCCAGCACCACATCGCGAACATCGGCTTCTACGGCGCGTCGATCAAGGTTGGCGAGCACTCGATTCCGGCGTACATCCCGCACATCGGCGGCGCGTACGAGGGCGGCGACGTGCGGTACGGGCAGCGGCTCAAGGCGCGGCTCCCCGCCAAGCGTGTACCCGAGGCGGTCGAGCGATGGGTACGCTTCTACGAATCCGAGCGGACCGATGGTGAGGAATTCAACGCTTTTGTCGACCGCGTCGGCCCCGCGGAGTTCGAGACGAAGGTCAAGGATCTCACGATGCCGATCGAGTTCAGCCTGGACAACATGAGCTACTTCATCGACTGGACCAAGCAGTCGCCGTTCGAGGTCGTGCGCGGCGAGGGCGAGTGCGCGGTCTGACCGGTGCCATGACCATGAGCGCAACGATTCCCCATCTCGAGACCGTCTCCGCCGAGGAGGTGCTCGCCTACGCGGTGCAGCGGTTCCATCCGCGACTGAAGATGGCGTGCTCCTTCCAGAAGGAGGAGTCGGTGCTCCTGCACATGCTGACCTCGATCGAGCCCGACGCCCGCGTGTTCATGATCGACACCGGCGTGCTGTTCGGAGAGACGCTCCAGACGTGGAAGCGGTTCGAGGAGCGCTTCGGCGCAAGCATCGAGGTGGTCGACGCGCGCAGCCCCGATGGGCAGTGGACGATGAACCGTTGCTGCGGCGAGGCCAAGGTCGACGCGCTCGAGCGCGCGCTCGACGATGTCGACGCGTGGGTCACGGGTATCCGCCGCGAACAGGCTCCGACCCGCGCCGGCGCCGGCAAGCTCGAGTACGACGAGCGGCGCGAGATCTGGAAGGTCAACCCGCTCGCCGACTGGAGCGAGAAGGACCTGTGGCGGTACATCTACGAGCACGACCTGCCCTACCACCCGCTCCACGATCAGGGCTACTCGTCGATCGGCTGCGAGCCGTGCACGCGGCCGGGCGCGGGGCGCGAGGGCCGCTGGGCCGGTCTGGACAAGACCGAGTGCGGAATCCACGAATGAGGATGGCCGCTTGAACCCCCTGCATTACGAGCTCTCGCACATCGAGACGCTCGAGGCCGAATCGATCCACATCTTCCGCGAGGTCGCGGCGGAGTTCGAGCGCCCGGTGCTGCTGTTCAGCGGCGGCAAGGATTCGCTGGTGCTGCTGCGGCTAGCTGAGAAGGCGTTCCGCCCTGGCCGCTTCCCGTTCCCGATCATGCACGTCGACACCGGGCATAACTTTCCCGAGGTGCTCGAGTTCCGCGATCGGCTGATCGAGCGGATCGGCGAGCGGCTGATCGTGGCCAGCGTCCAGGAGTCGATCGATAGCGGCCGCGCGGTCGAGGAGACCGGTCCCCGCGCGTCGCGCAACCGCCTGCAGACGGTGACGCTGCTCGACGCGATCGCCGAGCATGGGTTCGACGCGGCGTTCGGCGGCGCGCGCCGGGACGAGGAGCGCGCCCGCGCCAAGGAGCGTGTGTTCTCGTTCCGCGACGATTTCGGCCAGTGGGAGCCCAAGCGCCAGCGACCCGAGGTGTGGTCGCTGTACAACGGCCGCATCCGCAAGGGCGAGCACGTCCGCGTGTTCCCGCTGTCGAACTGGACCGAGCTCGACGTGTGGCAGTACATCGACCAGGAGAAGCTCGAGGTCCCGAGCATCTACTACGCGCACAACCGGCAGGTGTTCGAGCGCGACGGGATGCTGTACGCGCTCAGCCCCCACGTTCAGCTGATCGAGGGCGAGACCCCGTTCGAGGCGTCGGTCCGTTACCGAACCGTCGGCGACATGACGTGCACCGGGGCCGTTCGCTCGAAGGCCGCGACGCTGCCGGAGGTTGTCTCCGAGATCGCGGCCACCCGGATCACCGAGCGCGGAGAGACGCGCGCCGACGATCGGGTGACCGAGGCTGCGATGGAGGATCGCAAGCGCGAGGGCTATTTCTAGCCGTGCAGGGAGTCCACCGATGACGCCTGGCGCGGCGACCAACGGGCACGCGCTCAGAACCCGCACCAGCGAATTGCTCAGATTCGCCACCGCCGGGTCGGTCGATGACGGCAAGTCGACGCTGATCGGCCGCCTGCTCCACGACTCCAAGTCGATCTTCGAGGATCAGCTCGAGCACGTCGTGCGCACGTCCGAGCGGCGTGGCGACGGCTACGTGAACCTCGCGCTGCTGACCGATGGCCTGCGGGCCGAGCGCGAGCAAGGGATCACGATCGACGTCGCCTACCGGTACTTCCAGACCCCCCGGCGCAAGTTCGTGATCGCCGACACGCCCGGCCACGAGCAGTACACGCGGAACATGGTCACCGGCGCCTCGACCGCGGACCTCTCGATCATGCTCGTCGACGCGCGCAAGGGGGTCAGCGAGCAGACTCGCCGGCACGCGTACATCGCGTCCTTGCTGCGGATCCCGCACGTCGTCGTGTGCGTCAACAAGATGGACCTGGTCGGCTACGACGAGGTCGTGTTCGAGCAGATCGTCGACGACCTGACCGACTGGACGGCCCGGCTCGCGATCCCCGACGTCAGCTTCATCCCGATCTCCGCGCTGCTCGGCGACAACGTCGTCGACCGGTCGACGAACATGGCCTGGTACGGCGGGTCGCCGCTGCTGTACCACCTCGAGCACGTCGTGATCGCGCCCGACCGGAACCTCGCCCAGGTGCGCTTCCCGGTCCAATGGGTGATCAGGCCGAACAACGACGACCACCATGACTACCGCGGCTACGCCGGCACGGTCGCCGGCGGCGTCCTGCAGGCCGGCGACGAGGTGGTCGTACTCCCGAGCGGTCAGCGCACCGAGATCGACTCGATCGAGACGTTCGACGGCCCGGTCGACACCGCGTTCCCGACGATGTCGGTGACCGTCCGCGTGAAGGACGACCTCGACATCTCGCGCGGGGACATGCTGGTCGAGGCGGACGATCCCCCCGTCGCCGCGCGGGAACTCGACGCGATGGTGTGCTGGATGGGGGAGACGCCGCTGCGTCCGGGCGCGCGGCTGGTCATCAAGCACACGACGCGCACCACCCGCGCCCGCATCGAGGAGCTCGACTACCGCGTCGACGTCAACACGCTGTCCCACGAGCGCGCCGACGGGCTGGCGCTCAACGAGATCGGCCGCGTGCGCTTGCGCTCCGGCTCACCACTGATGGCCGATCCCTACTCCAGCAACCGCAACACCGGCAGCTTCATCCTGATCGACGAGGCGAGCAACGACACGGTGGCGGCGGGCATGATTCTGAGCGCGCGTTAGCGCGCGCACGCTAGCGTCGCTGATCGGGCGCCGGATATCGCGCCGGAGAGCGCAGCGGCAGCCGTCTGCGGGTCGCGCGGGCCTCACACGCGCTGCGCGGAACCAGATGGCGGAGCTCGTAGCCGAGCAGCCGCTGGTAGTGATGGACCTCGGCCGCGAACCCGAGCGCTCCAAACGGGCCGCCCCCCTCGCACACGAGATACCTGACCCCCGGTCGATGAGGACCCGGACGAGGTGGTCGTGCAGAGCCCCGTGATGCCCGATCCCCCGAATTGACCCGACGAGCTCGAGGAGGTCACGCTTGCTGGCGCCTCGCCGGGTAATCAAAACGCAAAGCGTTTGCAACCTACCTAACGCTCCTCACCACCGTGTTGCGGCCGTGTGTACGGGCACGCCCCGCTAAAGTCTCGCCGCCCATGTTCTCGAAGGTCCTCATCGCCAACCGCGGCGAAATCGCGGTCAGAATCATGCGCGCTTGCGAGGAGCTCGGCGTCGCCACCGTGGCCGTCTACTCCGAGCTCGATCGCGACGCCGTCCACGTCAAGCGGGCCGACGAGGCGTACCTGCTCGGACCGGGCCCCGCGTCCGAGAGCTATCTGGCGATCGACAAGCTGATCGACGCCGTGCAGCGCTCCGGCGCCGAGGCGGTGCATCCCGGGTACGGGTTCCTGGCCGAGAACGTCGCGTTCGCGACCGCGCTCGAGAAGGCCGGAATCACGTTCATCGGCCCGCCCGCGTCGGCGATCGAAGCGATGGGCTCGAAGACGCGGGCGCGCGAGCTGATGGGCAAGGCCGGCGTCCCGATCGTCCCCGGGACCACCGAGCCGGTCGAGACGATCGAGGACGCGAAGAAGGTCATCGCGGACACGATCGGCTACCCCGTGGCGGTCAAGGCGGCCGGTGGCGGTGGCGGCAAGGGCTTCAGGGTCGCGCTCGAGGAATCGAGGCTCCAGGACGCGTTCGAGGGCGCTGCCCGAGAGGGCGAGAAGTTCTTCGGCGACGCCACCGTGTATTTGGAGCGTTACCTCCCAGATCCGCGCCACGTCGAGGTCCAGGTGCTCGCCGACACCCACGGGAACGTGATCCACCTCGGCGAGCGCGACTGCTCGCTACAGCGCCGCCACCAGAAGCTGATCGAGGAGGCGCCCGCGCCGGCCGTCGATTCTGAGCTCCGAGCGCGGATCGGCAAGATCGCCACGGACGCCGCGGCCGCCGTCAACTATGCGGGAGCCGGAACGATCGAGGGACTGCTCCAGGACGGCGAGTACTTCTTCCTCGAGATGAACACGCGGGTCCAGGTCGAGCACTGCGTGACGGAGATGGTCACGGGAATCGACATCGTCAAGGAGGGCATTCGCGTCGCTGCCGGCGAGCGGCTGTCGATCTCGCAGGACGACCTCGAGATCCGTGGCCACGCGATCGAGTGCCGGATCAACGCCGAGGACGCGAGCAAGAACTTCGCCCCGGCGCCGGGTTCGATCGGCGGCTACCGCGAGCCGGCGGGCCCCGGGGTTCGCGTCGACTCCGGCGTAGAGGCCGGCTCCGAGATCTCGCCGATGTACGACCCGATGGTCGCCAAGCTGATCGTCTGGGACGTCGACCGCGAGCAGGCCACCGCACGGATGTTGCGAGCCCTCGGGGAATACGAGATCGAGAACCTCAAGACGCTCATCCCGTTCCACACCGCGATCCTCCAGACGCGCCAGTGGCACGACGCCGAGACGTGCCGCGACCTGATCGAGGACCGCGCGTGGCTGAAGGAACTGGCGTTCCCCAAACCGGAGAAGGCCGGTGCCTCGGGCGACGGCGAAGCGGCGCCCGAGCCGGTCGAGCAGAGCTACACGGTCGAGGTGTCCGGGAAGCGCTTCGACGTCAAGGTGATCGGACCGCCGCTCGCGGGCGCGGTCAACGGGGCCGCCCCGGCCACGGTGGAGGCGGCGGGCGGTCGGCGAGCCCGGCGGCGCAGTGAGCGGTCCGGGGCCGGCGGCGGGGGAGGGGGCGACACGCTGTCCTCACCGCTCCAGGGAACCGTGCTCAAGGTCGCGGTCGAGCAGGGGGCCGAGGTGCAAGAGGGCGCGCTCGTCGCCGTGATCGAGGCGATGAAGATGGAGAACGAGATCACCGCGCACAAGGCCGGCGTCGTGTCCGAACTGCCGATTGCCGTTGGCGCCTCGGTGGCCACCGGCGACACGCTCGCGGTGATCAGCTCCGCGCAGTAGCCAATGCCGGGCGGCGCAGCCGGGGAATCGTCACGCCGCGGTCCGGCCACGCGAGCGTCGCGAACAGCGTGACCAGCAGCAGGTCGCGGCCAACCACCGTCCACGACTCGAGCGCCGCAAAGCTCTTCAGCGGTGCGAAGTGCAGCGGGTAGTAGATCTGGGTCATCGCCATCGCGCACGCGAGCAGCGCCATCGCCGCCAGCCCGCGCCGGCCGTTGATCATCGCCACCAACGGCGCCAGCCAGATGAGGTACTGCGGCGAGAGCACCCGGTCGAACACGATGAATGCGCATACCGCCGCCGCGGTCGCCGTCAGCAACCGCTCCCGGGTGGCCGGGCCGAGCGCGTAGAGCGTCCACACGCCCAGCAAGCTCGCAAGCTGCAACACGCTCATGACACCGGCGAACGTGAGCGCCGGGTGACCGTCGAGGTTGTCTGAGCTGTGCGTGAAGTAGTACGAAAGGTGCAGCCCGACCAGCTGATGCGCCGCCAGGAACACCGCCGCGCCAACGCTCTCGATCTGCAGCGGCCGGTTCTCCTGGCCATGGATCGCCCACCAGACCCCGTGCGGAGCGATCGCGAGGAACGGCAGGAAGCAGGCGAGCAGCACGACGGCGAACGCCGCCAGGCAGATCAGCGCGGCGCGCCGCCCGTGCCGGCGCCACACGTACACGGTCGCGATCGGCAGCGCCACCACCGGGAACGCCTTCGCCGCGGTGCCGAGGGCGAGCAGCACGAACCCGCTCCGGTTCCAGCCGAAGTAGATCGCCGCCAACGCCGCGACCATGAGCATCGTCGGGAACAGGTCGTAGCGCGACCAGAGCACGGCACCGAGCAGCAGCGGTGAGAGCGCGAGCAAAGCCACGCCGCAGACCAACTGGCGCGTGGAGACGCGCTGCGCCGCGAGCACGAGTGCGGCCAGGCCGGCCGAGATCACGCCGCACGCGGCCATCATCAGCCCGAAGATCTCCATGTACCCAGAGAAGTGGTTGCCGGCGATCAGGCGCGGGAACAGGAACACCGGGAGCGCCAGCGGTGGGTACTCGACCGAGAAGTCGCGGTAGGGCACGAGGCCCCGCACAAGGATGTTGCGGGCGTACTTCGCGTACTCCTTGGTGTCCCACTGCGTGTCGAGCCGGTACCAGCCGTGATGGATCAGGTACCACGCGATCGCGAAGCCGATCGCCGCGCACACGACGGCGGCGATCGTCCGCTGCCGGTCCGAGGCCAGGTAGCGGGCGGGGTGCCATGGGAGCGCCATGGATGAGCCCGCCATCTCCACGAGGTCTTGTGTCTGTCCGTCAGGCATTGCTCGTAGCCGCGGTTCCAGGAACGGCCCGGTCGAAGGCTCGCGAAGCGCCTCCCGTCGGCCGATTATGTCGGCTTTCGCGCGAGGGAGCGGCCTTGCTCACGCCGTGCTCCTGATCCGCGCGGCGAGATCGTACGGGTAGACGTACATGGTGGCCCGTCCGACGCGGTAGACGGCGGTCGGGCGCCCGAGGTCAGCGGGGCGGATCCACACGTTCGAGAGCGCGGGATCGGTCAACAGGAAGCTGCCGGTGTGCGCGCGGGGCCAGTACCAACTGCTGATGAAGTGCAGATCGAATCGGCACAGGTTCTTGCGCTGGTCACACACCGAAACCGGATAGACCTTGACGCGGAAGCCGGTGGCCCAGGTCACCGGAGCGGCGTCCCAATAGCCCGCGTAACCGACCGTCAGGTGGTCGCGTGCGGCGATTCGCTCGATCTGGTTCGCCACCTGGACCGTCACCGCGGTGTTGGCTTTCGGCGCGGGCACCGGACCCTGCCGAGCTATCGACACGACCGCACCGAGCGCGAACACGCAGGTCCCCGCCAGCGCGATCGCTCTGGTGCGAACGCGGCCGGCTGCGGCGGCCGGGACCACTGCCGCGGCCGCGTACAGGAGGCCGACGAGGTATCGCCCGGCGTAGATGTCGACGGGATACGCGCTGAACAGGAACGCGAGCGTGAGCAGGATCGCCGACGAGCACCAGAAGACGTAGAACGCTGTCCTCGCGGGGTCGGCCGGCGGGTCCGCGAGCTCGTCCGGGCCCCCGGTCGGCGGGTCCGCGGACGAGCGCCGTCGCAGTTGCCGCCAGCTCAGCCAGGGGATCGAAACCACCGCGGCGACGCTGATCACGGCGCACACGAACGCGAGGACGGTTGCCGGCGACAGCGCGTGCCCGAAATAGTTGCCGTTGCCGAGCGTCGCGATCGACTTCCACCACAAGGTGAAGTTATGGAGATTCTCGTGGCCGACGACGACCCTCGTCGTGTGCAGCCCCGGCTCGCTCGCGACAGACAGCGCCGACATCACGGCCGCGGTGATCGCCCAGGTGACGCCGATGACGGCGAGCGTGGCGAGTCCGCTCCACATCGCGCGGGTGCTGTCGCGGCCCGGCGCCAGCACCCGCGTGGCGATCAGCGCCAACCCGAAGGGCGCCACGCCGGCTATATCGAGCAGCGGATCGGAAGCGTTGACGCCGACGATCGTCCCGATCACCAACACCAGCACGATCAGCACGGGCCAGCGTGGCGCCCGCCGCCGCTCGAGCCAGACCGCGAACGCTCCGAGCAAAGCCAGGCAGAACCAGGTGGGAGCGTGCTGCGTGGTCGCCAGCTCGACGCGCAGCGTTGCCGGCGAGGTGGAGATCAACAGCACCGCGGCCAGTCCCGCCGCCCACCGACTCGCGACCCGCGCCACCGACCACGCTGTGAGCGCGGCCCCCGCCACGACCATCGCGTACGGCGCCGCTTCCCAGACCGTACGGTGGTATGGAAGCCACTTCGTGGCGAGGTCGAACAGCAGCGTCGAGTACCACGCGAACGTGCCGAGCACAACGTTGGCGTGCGCCGGGGCCGCTCCGAACAGCTCGCCGATCACGGGTCCGGACGCCGCATCGGCGTCCAGATTCGTGATCCTGATCGCGCTGTCGAGCTGGTGCGCGAGCAGGATCAGGTAGAGCAGGCCGAACGGCAACGCGGCCCACCACGTCCAGCGGAGGAAGTCGCGGGGCCCGCGCTCGCCGGCGCGCGATCCAGTCGAGGCGGGCTCGGCTGAGTCCCGCAGGCGAGGGGAAATCGCGGCGTGACCGCCGCCGGCGCCGGCGCCGGCGGTGGTCACGACAAACGCCGCCCCGACGTGGCGAGCACCAGCCGCCGCCGGGATGGTGCTCGCGCTCCTCGCTCGGAGACGGGTTCGAGCCGGCCGTCCGCGCGCAGCGTCGCCTGGGCGTGGGTTCCCGGGCCCGCCGAAACCCATAGCGTGACGGCGCGGCGTCCCGGGCCGCTTGTGACCCGCACGATCGGCTCGTTGACCTTCACGTCGACCGCGAAGGCGCGGTTGAGCCGCTCGAGGCGCAAGACGGAGACGGTGTACCGCCCCGTCCGGGACAGCTCGGTCCGCTCCGCTGCCGACGCGAGCGCCAGCGTCCGCTGCGTGTGGGTCCGAAGGTCGCTCTCGCTCGTCGCGACGGCGGCGAATGTGACCACGATCACGCACGCGAGCACGCCGAGGAACACCGGCAGGGTCTTTTCTGCCAGCCGCCGGCGTCCCACGCACAACAGGATCCCGGCGGTCACAGCCACGGCCGCGGCCAGCACGGCGAGCACGACTGCGGCGGTGGCGAGGCCCGAGTAGCTCATGTCGGCCGTAGCGTAGATGGCCGCTGCGCGTTTTCGGCGTGAATCCGGCGTTGCGTGTCGGTTCGCCGGCCCGGTGGCAGGGGCGCCTGCAGGCCGTCCGCGCGGAGCGCCTCGAGATACGCCACATCCTCGCCCAGCACGCGTCTCGCCTGTTCGGGATCGAGCGGACGACCGTGCCCGGGGACGATCGTCTCGGCGCGGCCGATGAGGCCGCGCAGGCGTGCGAGCGTCACAAGATACGCCTCCACCGACCCGTCGGGCGAGATCCACGGGATCTCGACCGGCGACAGATAGTCGCCGCAGACCAGGACGCCGAGCCACGGGATCAGGAACGCGGTGCCGTCCGCCGTGTGGCCGTCCGCCGGATGCAGCTCGAGCTCGCGATCGCCCAGTCCCAGCGACAGGCGTCCGGGAACGGGCAGCGGCTGTACGCCGGCGAGCGCGAGCGAGCCGCGATCGTCGATGTACTGGTCCTCGTCGAACGCCCGCAACTTGCGCTGGGCGTCCCCCGGCTCGCCGGCCAGCCGCCTGGCGGTGCTCTCACCGCACCCGAGCGACGCCTGCGGGAACGCGATCCGCCCCAGGAGGTGGTCCCAGTCGGCGTGGGTAACGAGCAGTCCCGACACCGGGAAGCCCGCCTGCTCGAGCACGCTGGCGAGCGCCTCCAGCTCGTCCGGGTACACGGGCGAGTCGATCACGAACCCCTCCTCGCCCGCGCGAACGGCGGTGCACGTGGTCTGCCAATAGCGGCTGACCACGACGATCAGGTCGGGGTGGACCGCCAGGACCTTCATCGCGGCGCGCCGGGCCCTATGAGATGCCGAGCAGCTTCATCGCCTCGCGCAGACTGGCAGCTTCCGCGTCCGGCTTCTTCTGATTGGACTCGAGGGTCTCCTTGTCGCGGTTGACCCAGATAACGGGGACTTTCCGCTTGAGGCATGGCTCGACGTCGTAGTAGTAGCTGGCGGCGACGTGGACCCAGCCCTTCTTGCCGCCGATCCGACGCTCGCACTCGGCGAAGTGCGCCGGGTCAGGCTTGTAGGAGCGAACCTGCTGCGCGGTGACGACCAGGTCGAAGTCGAGCGGGATGTGGCGGCGGGTCTGCCCCAGCAGCTTGTCATCGATGTTGGAAATCAAGCCGACCTTGTACTTCTTCGCGATCTTCTGCAATACGGGGTTGGTTTCCTTGAATGCCGGCCACCGCTGGACGGAGTCGGGCAGGAATCCGGCGCGGGACGGCTCGAGCGGCCAGCCGAGCGTCTTCGCGATCTGGACCGCGGTGCGGCGCAGGACCTCGGCGTAGAGCTCATACGAGCCCGCCTGGATCTGTTTCTGGACTTCGTAGAACAGCGGTATGAGCTCGTCGCGCTCGATCGTGAACCCGTCGCGGTCGGCCTCGGACTTGAACGCGTCGTATGCGCCAGTCTCCCAGTCGATCAAGGTCCCGTATACGTCGAACGTGACGAACGTGATGTCCTTCGGGATCGCCATCGCGCGGGCCATGATGCCATGGGAACAAGGCTTTGCGCGGCGCGGTCGACAAGCCGAGCGCTCGATCCATTCACTAGAGTGGAGCGCCGGATGGATCTGCTCGAGTACCAGGGTAAGCAGCTGTTCGCCCGGCACGGCGTCCCGGTGCCCGCCGGGCAGCCGGCCCGCACCGTCGAGGATGCGGTGGCCGCCGCGGAGGCGGTCGGGTATCCATGTGCGGTCAAGGCGCAGGTGCAGATCGGCGGCCGCGGCAAGTTGGGCGGGATCAAGATCGCCAACGACCGCGCCGAGGCCGAGGAGTACGCACGCGCCATCCTCGGGATGGACATCCGAGGTCTGACGGTCCACGAGCTGTGGATCGAGGGCGCCTCGCAGATCGCCTCGGAGTACTACGCCTCGGTTGTCTTCGACCGGTCGGCAAAGGCCCCCTTGGTCATGCTGTCCACCAAGGGCGGCATGGACATCGAGCAGGTGGCCGATGAGGACCCGGGCGCCATCGCTCTCCTCCACGTCGACCCGCTGCTCGGCTTCCAGGACTTCCACGGCCGCCGGCTGGCCTTCGAGGCCGGTGTCGACGGCGACGTGGTGCGGCCGGTGGGGGCAATGCTCGCCAAGCTCTATGACGTGTTCACCAGCGAGGAGGCGACGCTGGTGGAGGTCAACCCGCTCATCGTCACCCCCGAGCGCGACGTCAAGGCGCTCGACGCCAAGGTCACGCTGGATGACAACGCGCTGTTCCGCCACGGCGACAATGCCGACCTGCGCGACCTTTCGGGTGAGGATCCCCAGGAGCGGATGGCTAAGGAGCGCGGCCTGACCTACGTCAAGCTCGACGGCAACGTGGGCATCCTGGCCAACGGCGCCGGGCTGTCGATGTCGACGCTTGACGTCGTCGCCCAGGCCGGCGGCAAGCCCGCAAACTTCCTTGACGCCGGCGGCGGATCGCGGGCGGACGCGATCACCAGCGCGGTCGAGGTCATCCTCTCCGACCCCAACGTCAAGGCCGTGCTGTTCAACATCTTCGGCGGCATCACCCGCGGCGACGAGGTAGCCAAGGGACTGATTGAGGCGTTCGAGCAGATCAACCCGAGCGTGCCGTTCGTCGTGCGTCTGGACGGGACCAACGGCGAGGAGGGCCGCGCCATGCTGGCCGAGGCTCAGCTGCCCAACGTGTACACCGAATCGACCATGGACGGCGCGGCCGCCAAGGTCGTGGAGCTGGCCGCCCAGCAAAGCTCATGAGCATCCTCGTCGACGAGAAGACCCGTCTGTGCACCTCCGGCATCACTGGCCGCGAGGGCACGTTCCACTCACTACGCAACCGGGACTACGGCACCCAGGTCGTGGCCGGGGTGACCCCCGGCAAGGGCGGCCAGGACGTCGAGGGCATTCCCGTCTTCAACACCTTCCGGGAGGCGGTGGACAAGGAGGGAGCCAATACGGCGATGATCTTCGTGCCGCCGCGGTTCGCGGCCGACTCGATCCTCGAGGCCGAGGACGCCGGCATCGAGCTGATCATCTGCATCACCGAAGGCATTCCGGCCCACGACGAGTTGCGCGTCTACAACGTGCTCAAGAAGAACGGCCGCTCGCGGCTGATCGGGCCCAATTGCCCGGGCATCCTGTCGCCGGGCAAGGCCAGCGTCGGCATCATCCCGGCCTCGTTCTTCAAGCAGGGCAACGTCGGGGTTGTGTCGAGGTCGGGGACTTTGACCTACCAGATCGGCAACGTGCTGGCCCAGAGCGGGTTCGGCAACTCCTCGATCGTCGGCATCGGCGGTGATCCCGTCCCCGGCACCGACTTCATCGACGTACTTGGGATGTTCCAGGCGGACCCTGAGACCGAGCTGATCGTGATATGCGGCGAGATCGGAGGCGACGCCGAGGAGCGCGCCGCGGAGTTCATCGCCGCGGCCGTCACCAAGCCGGTCGTCGGCTACATCGCCGGCTTCACCGCGCCACCGGGCAAGACCATGGGCCACGCCGGTGCGATCGTGTCCGGGTCGCGCGGGACGGCGCGCGCGAAGGCCGAAGCGCTCGAGAGCAAGGGCGTGCGCGTCGGGCGCACCCCGACCGAGGTTGCGGAGATTGCAGTCTCGCTGCTTGGCGCGGCGGCGTAACGTAACTCCGGCGGAGATTGCAGTCTCGCTGCTTGGCGCGGCGGCGTAACGTAACTCCGGCGGAGATCGCGGTCTCGCTGCTTGGCGCCGCGGCGTAGTCGCGCTTGGGTTTCGCCGCCACCGCCGACCCTCTCGGTAGGCTGGGCTGGTCCGTGTTGAGCGAACGAGCGAGCACTCTGGGGGCGCATCTCGAGGAGTTGGACCGGCTGCTGTACGACGTCCAGACCGAGCTTGCCCCCGACCGTAACCCGCGCCCGGTACTGGTGTCCGAAATGTCCGAGAGCGCGCTGGCGATCCCCGACGCCCCGGTCCCGGCGCCAGCGCCCGACCCGCCGGCGCCGGCTCCGCCACCGCCCGCGCCGCTCCCCGAGCCTCCGCCGCAGCCACCCACCCCTGAGCCGCCACCGCCGCCGCAACCCGCCGAACCGCCGCCCGTCCCCGCGCCACCGCCGATCCCGGCGCCGGTGCTCGACTCCCGCCACCAGGTCGAGGCGCTCACCGAGCTCAGCGAGCGGCTCGTGGCGTCGATGCGCGAGTTGCTCGTCGGCTACGAGCGCGTGCTGGCGCCGGCGTCCCGACCGCGGCCCGAGCCCGCCCCGCCGGTGAGCGCGCCCGTGACCCTGCTCGCGGGTCCGTTCGCGAGCGTCGAGGCGCTCCGCGAGTTCGAGTCGGCGCTCTCGCACCTGCGCGGGGTGCGCGAGGTGACCGTGCGCGGGTACGAGGGAACCGACCGCGCGATCATCGACGTGCGCCTCGCGTAAGCTCCAGCGCATGGCCAAGTCGATCTCATTCGCCCGGGGCGCGCCGTCGCTCGACATCGTCGACGTCGAGGGCCTCCGCGCCGCCGCGGACAATGCGTTCGACTCCGATCCGGGTGGCATGACCGCGTATGGCACCGCGATCGGCTACCCGCCGCTGCGCGAATGGATCGCCGAGCGCCACCAGGTGGCGCCCGAGCAGGTCATCGTCACGAACGGCTCGATGCAGGCCGACGCGTTTCTGTTTGACGCGCTGGTGGAGGACGGCGACTCGGTGATCGTCGAGCGGCCCACGTACGACCGGACGCTGCTGTCGCTCCGAAACCGCGGCGCCGACGTGCGGATGGTCGAACTCGAGCCCGACGGCATCGACGTGGCTGCGCTCGAGCGCGTGCTCGCGGCCGGCGCGCGTCCGAAGCTCGCCCACATCATCCCGAACTTCCAGAACCCCGCCGGCTACACGCTGTCGGCCGAGAAGCGCGAGCGGCTCCTTGCGCTCGCCCAGAGCCACGAGTTCACGATCTTCGAAGACGACCCGTACGTCGCGCTCCGGTTCGAGGGCGCGCCGCTCCCGACGATGCTGTCGATGGACCCGGGCGAGACCGTCGTCTACGCCTCGTCGTTCTCCAAGACCGTGTGCCCCGGCATCAGGGTCGGTTACCTCGTCGGCCCGACCGAGCTGATCGCGAAGGTCGTCAAGATCGCGACCCAGACGTACATCTCGCCGAGCATGGTCTCGCAGGGGATCGTCTACCAGTTCTGCGTCTCCGGCGCGATCGACAAGTCGATCGAGGTCGTCCGCGAGGCGCTGCACGAGCGTGCCGACACGCTGTGCGCGGCGCTCGAGCGAGAGCTGCCGGACGCGCGCTTCGTCAAGCCGCTCGGCGGCTACTTCCTGTGGGTCGACCTGCCGCGCGGCACCGACGTCGGGGCGCTGTTCGAGACCGCCTCCCAGCGCGGGGTCCAGTTCGTCAAGGGGTCGGACTTCGTGCTCGAGGGCGGGGACTCGAGCCTTCGGCTCGCGTACTCGGGCGTCACCCCGGAGGAGATCGAGGAAGGCGTCAAGCGCCTCGCCGAGGCCTACCACGAACTGACCGGCGTCGCCGACGAGCATGCGGCCTGAGGAGATCGGCGCCCTCGGCGACCTCGCGAGTGAGGCGGCGGCCGGCGCCGCCAAGCAGATCCACGAGGTCCACACGGGCATCGCCGACCGCGTCTGGCGGCGGGTCGGACTGGCATCGCTTCCGGTCAGACTCGTCCACGACCGGATCGCGGAGAGCGCCTACTCGGCGGCGGCGGAGCTGACCGGCGCGGTCGTCCGCGCCGGCGCGCAGGCGGCGTCCGCGGCACAGCCCGCCGATGCCCCCTCGATGCAGAGAAGCCCCGCCGGCAGGGCTGTCGTCAGCGCGCTCAACGGCGCGTTCGGCGACACGCTCGAGCGCCGAGGGAACGCGCTCGCGCTGACCATGGCATTCCGCCGCCGCGGGCGCGACCTCGAGCTGACGCCGGAGTCGCTCGCTGATGCCTACCCGAACGCCAAGCCGCGCCTGGCCGTGTTCATACATGGCCTGTGCGAGACCGACGACGCGTGGAAGCTCGGGGCGGCGCGCCACGTCCCCTACGGCCACCGGATGGAGATCGAGCTCGGCTACAGCCCGCTCTACGTCCGCTACAACACCGGCCGTCACATCTCCGAGAGCGGCCGCGAGCTGGCCGAGCAACTCGAGCGCCTGATCGTTGCGTGGCCGACGCGCGTCGACGAGATCGTGCTGATCGGCCACTCGATGGGCGGCCTGGTTGCGCGGAGCGCGTGCCACTACGGCGTCGGCAGCAAGTGCGTCGCCAAGGTCCATCACGTGGTCACGCTCGGGACGCCGCATCAGGGCGCCCCGCTCGAGCAGGTCACGAACGCCGCCACCGCCGCGCTCGCGCGTCTGCCCGAGACGCGGCCGCTCGCGCGGGCGCTCAACCTACGCAGCTCCGGGATCAAGGACCTCCGCTACGGCTACCTCGTCGACGAGTGCTGGCTCGACCAGGACTGTGACGCGTTCGTGCGCAACTCATCGCGCGAGATCCCGTTCCTGCCCACCGCGCGCCACTACTTCATCTGCGCCACGCTGTCGCGCGAGGCCGACGCGCCCGTCGGCCGCATCCTCGGCGACCTGCTGGTGCTCCAGCCGAGCGCGTGGGCGCATCCGGGGCGAGGCAAGCGCCTGCAGTTCGCGGTCGAGAACTACTACCACCTTGGCGGCGCAAACCACTTCGACCTGCTGAACCACCCGGCGATCTACGCCCAGATCCGCCGGTGCCTTCAGAGCCAGCGCGCGCTGACCGCGTAGCTCGCGCGGCGCTCGCGCCTGCTTAGCGCCCGTACCGTTCACGCCCGAGCACGAGTTGCTCGGGGGGAACCGCCGTCCGCGGCGGCGGCGACGGGTCGGCGAGCACCGACACGGTCTCGGCGACGCTCGAGGTGACGGTGGCGGTCGCGCCGTCGGAGCGGACCGACACGCTCTCGCCGTCGTTGGTCGCCACCTCGCCCTCGAGCCCCGGCTCGATCCCCGCCTCCTTCAGGTAGTGCAGGAGGTCCTCGGCCTCGTTCTCGAGGCGCAGGATCGTCACCTTTGCCCCGGGCTCGCAGTCGGCGAGCGGCACGCCGTCGACGCGTTCGCCGACGCGGATCGGGTGGCCGTGGGGGCAGGTCTTGGCTTCGCCCACGGACGCCCGCACGTACGCCTCGAACCGCGGCGTCATCGCGTGCTCGAGCTTCTCGGCCTCCTCGTGGACGTCGTCCCACGGGACCCCGACCGTGTCGGTCAGGAACCGCTCGATCATCCGGTGGCGGCTGACCAGTTGCTCGGCGTGCTCGCGTCCGGCGTCGGTGAACTCGATCGTCCGCTCGGCGTTGCGGGCGACATAGCCGTCGCGCTCGAGCCGGCCGAGCATCTCGTGGACGGTCGGCGCCGAAAGCTGCATGGCCCGGGCGAGGTTGGCGCCGGTCATCGGCAACCCGGCCTCGTACAGCCAGAAGAGCATCTCGACGTATTCCTCTTCGGCGACAGTGGCGCGGGCGGGTGCCATGGATCCATCGTACTGGCCCTTGGCTTCCCGCCCCGGACGTCAGCCGCGACCCCGGCGCGGCCACATCGCATAGCATCGCGGGCCGTGTCCAGTCTGCCGCTCAAGCCGCCGGTCGAGCCTCAGCTCGCCCGCTCCCGCGCTGGCTTGCCGGTCGGCGAGCAGTGGTCCTACGAGCCGAAGTACGACGGGTTCCGGGCGATCGTGTTCGTCGACGAAGAGCCGACGATGATCCAGTCGCGGAGCGGCAAGCCGCTCGGGCGCTACTTCCCCGAGCTGGCCTTTCCGCCCGGCCGCTACGTGGTCGACGGCGAAATCGTGATCGACGACCCCGAGGGCGGCCAGGACTTCGGCGCGCTCCAGCAGCGCATCCACCCGGCGAAGTCGCGCATCGACATGCTCGCCGAGGAGACGCCGGCGCATTACGTCGCCTTCGACCTGCTCGCGCTCGACGACGACGCGTGGCTCGAGCGGCCCTTCTCCGAGCGCCGCGCCCGGCTCGAGGAGCTGTGCTCGACCGGGATCGACTGCACGCCGCTGACCATGGATCCCGAGCAGGCCGAGCCGTGGCTGCGAAGCGGCGAGGGGGTCGTGGCCAAGGACGTCCGAGCGCCGTACCGCCCGGGCGAGCGCACCGGGATGATGAAGATCAAGCGGGTGCGGACGATCGACGCCGTCGTCGTCGGGTATCGCCCCGGGAAGGAGCCCGACACGGTCGGGTCGCTGATCCTCGGGCTCTACGACGACGCCGGCAAGCTGCACGGGGTCGGGCACTCGTCGGGGCTGAAGGCGTCGGAGAAGCGCGCGCTGGTCGGCAAGCTCGCGTCGTACGAGACCGGCGAGCGCGGCCATGGCGATCCCAGCCGCTGGAAGAGCGAGAAGGACCTCGAGTGGATCGCGCTACGTCCCGAGCTCGTCGTCGAGGTCACGTTCGACCACGCCAGCGGCGGCCGCATCCGCCACGGGACGAAGAT
Source organism: uncultured Solirubrobacterales bacterium (assembly GCA_963701945.1). Taxonomy (GTDB): domain Bacteria; phylum Actinomycetota; class Thermoleophilia; order Solirubrobacterales; family Solirubrobacteraceae; genus Palsa-465. The sequence goes on from CAVPBV010000018.1 coordinate 250,457, forward strand.
CCTGCGCTGGCGCGAGGACAAGGCGCCGAAGGAGTGCAAGCTGGAGCAAATGTCGCAGTGAGTGTCGCCGGGAACGACGCCGACGTCATCGTGGTGGGTGCCGGGCTCGCCGGGCTTGTCGCCACCGCCGAGCTCGTCAACGCCGGCCGGCGCGTGATCCTGCTCGACCAGGAGCCCGAGGCCTCGCTGGGAGGCCAGGCGTTCTGGTCGCTCGGCGGGCTGTTCCTCGTCGACACCCCCGAGCAGCGGCGGGTGCGGATCCACGATTCGCCCGAGCTCGCGCTCCAGGACTGGCTCGGGAGCGCCGGCTTCGACCGCTCCGAGGACGCGTGGCCGCGCAAGTGGGCGCAGGCGTATGTCGAGTTCGCCTCCGGCGAGAAGCGCCAGTGGCTCCACGACCAGGGAGTGCGCTTCGTCCCGACGCCGGGCTGGCCCGAGCGCGGCGGCTATCTCGCCACCGAGCACGGGAACTCCGTGCCGCGTTTCCACATCGCCTGGGGTGCCGGGCCCGGCGTGGTCGAGCCGTTCGAGCGCCGCGTGCGCGATGGCGTCGCCCGGAGCCTCGTGACCCTGAAGTTCCGCCACCGCGTCGACTCGCTGATCTCCAACGGCGGTGCGCTCGCCGGCGTCGCCGGCACCGTGCTCGAGCCGAGCTCGGTCTCGCGCGGGCAACCGAGCTCGCGCACGCCGGTGGGTGAGTTCGAGCTCGGCGCGCAGGCGGTGATCGTGACCTCGGGCGGGATCGGCGCGAACCACGAGCTCGTGCGCTCGGCCTGGCCGTCGACGCTGGGCCGCCCCCCGAAACGCATGCTGTCGGGCGTCCCCGACTATGTCGACGGCCGGATGCTGAAGATCAGCGCTGACGCCGGCGCACGGATCATCAATCCCGACCGTATGTGGCACTACACCGAGGGGGTCGAGAACTGGAACCCGATCTGGACCCGCCACGGGATCCGCATCCTCCCCGGCCCGTCGCCGCTCTGGTTCGACGCGACCGGCCGGCGCCTGCCCGTGCCGCTGTTCCCGGGGTTCGACACGCTCGGCACGCTGAAGCATCTGATGACGACCGGACACGACTACAGCTGGTTCGTGCTCACCCAGAAGATCATCGAGCGCGAGTTCGCCCTGTCGGGGTCCGAGCAGAACCCCGACCTAGTCTCGAAGAGCACCCGCCAGGTGCTCGCGAGCCGGGTGGCCAAGGGCGCGCCGCCGCCGGTCGAGGCGTTCAAGCGCCACGGCGTCGACTTCATCGTCGAGCACGACCTGCGCTCGCTGGTCCGCCGCATGAACGCGCTCACCGGCGATGACCTGATCGACGCCGGGGACCTGACCCGAGAGATCGAAGCGCGCGACCGCGAGGTTGCCAACCCCTACGCCAAGGACCTCCAGATCACCGCGATCCATGGAGCTCGGAGGTACCTCCCCGACCGCGTCAGCCGCGTCGCTAAGCCGCACCGGCTGCTCGACCCGGGCGCCGGGCCGCTGATCGCCGTGCGTCTGTGGATCCTCACTCGCAAGACGCTCGGCGGGCTGGAGACCGACCTGTCGGGGCAGGTGATGACGCCCAGCGGCGAGCCGCTGTCAGGGCTGTACGCCGCCGGCGAGGTCGCCGGCTTCGGTGGCGGTGGCGTGCACGGGTACCGCGCGCTCGAGGGAACCTTCCTCGGGGGGTGCCTGTTCAGCGGGCGGACCGCTGGGCGGGCGGTGGCGCAGGCGGTCGCCTGAGCGCCCGTCGCAGTCCAAGCCCGACCGCGGCACCACCGCTGACGGGGTGCATTTATCGCCAAAGCCGGTTCCCGCCCGCCACGCGGGCCGGCGGTGGCTACGCCGGCACGGAGCCGCGGCTCAGGAAGGCGAACATGCGGTCGGCATCGATCCGCATGTACACGGGACCGCCGTCGAGGAACTGCTCCCAGTCCTCGCCATAGCGCGGCACGTACACCTCGAGCAGCGTCTCGCGAAAACCGCCGGCGATCTCCACCGGCACCGCGCGGCCGTGGACGTTGACCGCGAACTCCTCGCGAGGCAGATGAGTCGCGCTGACCTGCGGCCGCGCGAGTAGATGGCGGTAGCGGGCCGAGTTCGGCGCGGTCCCGAAGTGGAACGCGCCGCGGTGGAAGATCCCGTCGAGCGGCCCCGCGATCGGCCGGCAGTCCTGCGTCACCGTCGCCACCACGAGCAGGCACATCCCGGTCAGCTGATCCGTCAACTCCATGGCGCCAACGCGGCGCTCGGGAGTCGTGATGCTCCGCAGGTGCGGCCCGGCCGCGTCGTAGCTCCGATCGAGGAGCTCCTGGAGCGCCCGGAGGTCGTCGGGAGTTTCGTGCACGGGGAATTCGGGACCATACTGCCGCGATGGCTCACATCCCCGGCATCCCGACCACGGTGCTCGTCGCCCCGGACTCGTTCAAGGGCACGTTGACCGCCGCCGAGGTCGCGGACGCGATCGGGCGCGGCCTCGAGACGGAGGGGCGCCCGGTCGACCTCTGCCCGGTCGCCGACGGCGGCGAAGGCACGCTCGAGGCGCTCCTGCGCGCGCTCGACGGGGAGCGGCGCACGGCGCCGGCGACCGATCCGCTTGGCCGCCCGATCGAGGCTGCGTTCGGGATCGGCGAAGCGGGCCGGGGGCAGGTGTTGGGGATCGTCGAGACGGCGGCGGCGAGCGGCCTCGGCCTCGTCGACCCGTCCGAGCGCGACGCGGTCCAGGCGAGCACGTTCGGCACCGGGCAGCTGATCATGGCGGCGATCGAGGCGGGCGCCAATCTCGTCTATCTCGGTGTGGGTGGGAGCGCCACCACCGACGGGGGCGCCGGCGCGATTCGCGCCATTCGCGAGGCCGGCGGCCTCGGCGGCGCGCGGATCACGGTGCTGACCGACGTCCGCACGCCGTTCGAGCATGCCGCCCGCGTGTTCGGCCCGCAGAAGGGCGCCGACGAACCCACTGTCTCGCGGCTGACCAAGCGGCTGGGCGATCAAGCACGTCGCCTCAAGCGGGACCCGCGCGGGGTGCCGATGACCGGCGCCGCCGGTGGGCTGTCGGGCGGGCTGTGGGCCGAGTTCGACGCCGAGCTCGTCCCCGGCGCTCAGTTCGTGCTCGACGCGGTCGACTTCGACAGGCGCATGCGCGCCGCCCGCGCGGTCGTGACCGGTGAGGGCAAGCTCGATCAGCAGAGCCTCGCCGGCAAGGTCGTATCTGAGGTCTCGACCCGGGCCCGCCAGTCCGGCGTGCCGTGCCACGCGATCGTCGGTACGCGCGAGCTCGATTCGTTCGGCGTCCGCGTGCTCGATCTCCAGGCGGTGTTCGAGGCGGGCACGCCCGCGGCGATAAGGGCAGCGGCGCGGCGGCTGGCTGAGCTGCTCTAGAGCGCTCTCGCCGCCGCCACAGGCCTGCTGTCGGTCAGGTGCCGACCGTGAGCAACGAGGCTCCGGACGGCGCGCGTAGCTAAGTAATCGGCACCGGAGGGCCGGACCTTGAGCGTTTCTTAATGTGCGAACGCGGTGCGCTTGTCGACATCTGGACCGGGCAGCGGGGCTTTCAGCGACTCGAAGAACCCGGTGATCTCGCGCAGGTGCTCCAGCAGGTTGTCCGCCATCCCCATCGTCATGCCGGCTCGTACGACGATTCGCAGCACGCTCAGGTCCTGGCGGTTCTCGGGGAAGCTGTAGGCCGGCACGAGCCATCCGTGCTGGCGCAGTCTGTCGGACACGTCGAACACGGTGTAATTGCTCACGTCGGGGTTCAGCGCGAACGCGAACACTGGAAGCTCCCTGCCCTCCGAGATCAGCTGGTACGGACCCATCTTTGCGATCTCGCCCGAGATATGGGTGGCCACGTCCTGCGCCCCCTGCATCACCCGGCGGTACCCGTCGCGACCGAGCGTCGTGAACATGAAGTACTGGGCGACGACCTCGCTGCCGGGACGCGAGAAATTCAGCGCGAACGTCGGCATGTGACCGCCGAGGTAGTTGACGTCGAACACCAGATCGCGCGGCAGCGCGTCCTCGTTGCGCCAGATCGCCCATCCGACGCCCGGATACACGAGCCCGTACTTGTGGCCCGAGGCGTTGATCGACTGCACCCGGGGGATCCGGAAGTCCCACTCGAGGTCGGGCTGGAGCGTCGGCGCCACGAACCCGCCCGAGGCCGCGTCCACATGGACGGGCACGTAGCACCCGGTGTCCTCTTCGAGCTTGTCGAGCGCGGCCGCGATCTCCTTGACCGGCTCGTAGCTGCCGTCGAACGTCGAGCCGAGGATCGCCACGACGCCGATCGTGTTCTCGTCGCAGGCCGCCACGGCCTGTGGAGCCTCGAGGTGGAACCGGTTGCCCTCCATTGGCACCAGCTTCGGCTCGACGTCCCAGTAGCGGCAGAACTTCTCCCAGCAGACCTGGACGTTGGCGCCCATCACCATGTTGGGTCGGTCGGTCGGCTTGCCGGCCTTGCGCATCCGCTCCCGCCACCGCCACTTCAGTGCCATTCCGCCGAGCATCGCGGCCTCGCTCGACCCCGTGGTCGAGCAGCCCGTCGCCTGCTCATGCGCGGGCGAGTTCCACATCTCGGCGAGGATGCTCACGCACCGGGACTCGAGCTCCGCCGTCTGCGGGTACTCGTCCTTGTCGATCATGTTCTTGTCCGCGGTGTCGGCCATCAGCTTGGCCGCGATCGACGGCATGTACGTCGTCACGAACGTCGCCAGGTTCAACCGCGCCTGGCCGTCGAGCAGCAGTTCGCTCGAGATCAGCTCGTACGCCATTTCGCTGTCGAGGCCGCTGTCCCCGATCTCGTGGATCGGCAGCGTCGCCGCCGCCTCCTCCATGCGCTCGACGATTTGGGGATACTCCACGCGCGGGCGCTGCTTGGCTAGCGGCATCTAGGCTCCTTGTTCGGCAGGGCAGGCGAACAGATCATGCCTGAGCGGCCCGCCCCGCGTACACGGGCGCTCACCACCGCTCGCCGCGTGTCACCACTACCTAGTGGTCACTTTCGTACTTTCGAAAGAGACCACTTACCGATCCGGAGGTGGCTGGCACCCGAGTTCGATCAGGTACCGCGCGAACGCCAGGCGGTCGCGATCGGGATGGAACGGCTCGCCGCCGTCCCGGAGCAGCGCGGCCACCCGCTCGAGGTCGAACAGCAGCGCGAGCTTCCCGGGTGGGTCGTCCCACTCGCCCGAGTCGTACCGCTCTACCCAGGCCGACAGCGCCGCGAGCGCCTCGACCTGCACCTGGTCCTCCCACCACCCGCTGCGCAGCGCCAGGCGGTAGCGCACCCGGAGCGTGCACACGTCCGACCACAGCTGTTCGAACCACATCCAGCGTTCGCGCGGATACAGGCCCTCGCAGCTGAGCGGCCAGCGCGCGGAGACCGGCTCCTCCCAGTCGTGCTCGGGCTCGTGCCAGTCGTCGGGGTCGGGCAGGCTCATTAGTGGACTACGCGTCCGCCAGCCTTCGCAGGCGGCGGTCCTCGAACCACAATCGCAGCCGCAGCTGCGTCGGCGGGATCCGGCCGTACAGCAGCAGGGCATGCCGGTCGGGCAGTTGGCGCAGCGCCTCCGGCGCCATCAGCGGCCGGCGCCGGCGCGAGGTCGAGCGCGTCGTCCCGCCGGCACCGGTCGTGTCGGTTCGGTCGCGGGTCTCCTCCTCGCCGGTCAGACCGGCGAAGTAGCGGAGCGTCTCGAGGTCGGCGACGCCCGGCAGCAGCATCCGCGCCCGATGGCTGTTCACGACGGTCTCGGCCTGCTGCCCGTAGCGAGAGCGGGCCTGGGCGAGGTCGTGGAAGATCGTGACCAGCTGGATGTTGTGGCTCGGCGCGGTCGAGGCGATCTCGGCGAGATGGGGCAGCGGCGCCACGTTGCCCGCCTCGTCGAGGCACAGGAGGAGTGGCTTCTCCAGACGACCGCCGTTGGTCGTCGCGCGTTCGTAGGCTTGGTCGACCACCTCGCCGAGCAGCGCGAGGAAGATCGGCCGGAGCAGCTTCGACGCCTTGGCGTCGCCGATCAGGTAGAGCGTCGCCGCCTCGTCGAGCAGCCGGTCCGCCGTGATCTCGCTCGATTCGGCTGAGCGCGCGACGCGCGCGAACCGGTACGCGCGGAGCAGCGTCTGCGCGGTCGCCTCGATCGAGGTGCGTGTACGGTCGGCCTGGGCCTCGAACGCTCGCACGGCGTCGTAGGCGGGGTGGCCGCCCTCGCCGGCGCACAGCAGCACCTGGTCGAGGTCGCGGATTCCCTGGCCGTGGATCCAGCGCACGACGGTGTCCATGCCCGCCCCGCTCACGGCCGCGGCGTACAGGAGCGGCGCGAGCCGTTGCTCGGCGGCGACAGCCCAGAAGTCGCCGCCCTCCACGCTGCGGCGGTCGAGCTCACCGGCCGAGGCGAGGCGCCAGGCGACCTCGAGCGCGCCGTCCCAGGTGTCGGCGGTGTGGAGTGGGGACCACGTGTGCCCCCGCACCCCCGAGAGCCCGAACGGGTCGAACACGAACACCTCGCCGAGCGCTCGCCGTCGCGCGATCGTGGCTCTCACCAGATCCGTCTTGATCGAGCTGGCGACCGTCGGGCCCTCCCAGTCGAGCAGCGCCGGGATCGCGATGCCGGCCGATTTGCCCGACTGCGGCGGCCCGAACGCCACCAGCGCGTGCCGTTGCTCGGCTTGGAGCAGCCTGCCGCCGCGCCGCCCGAGCACGAGCCGTCCAATGCCACGCGAGCGCCCGAGGCTGCGCAGGGGGCGCAGCTCCGGCGTTCTCGCCCAGCGCGCGCCACCGGCGCCCGCGAACCGGCCGCTGAGCCGCCCACCGAGTAGTAGGACGGCACCGCCGGCGCCGGCGAGCATCATGAGCGCGGCGTAGAAGCCCGGGGCGCCCGGCAGATCGGGCCGGACCGCGGCCGGCCACGCGCCCGCGGGGTCCGACAGGCGCGAGGGGAGCCGCGTGAGAACGCCGAGCAGCTGTCCGGCGCCGACGCGGGGCCAGCCCGAGCCGAACAGCGCGCCGGCGAGGCCGCCCCATAGCCACAAAGTCCCCGCGACCGCGAGCACGCCACCGATCGCACCGAGCAGGACGCCGTCCGACACGAGGTCTCCGCCCCGCGAGTTCATCCGCGATCGACCCTCGCGTCGCTCAACCGCATCCCGGTGTCCGTGTTGGTGAGCTTGGCCTCGAGCCGAGATCGGTAATGCTGGACGACGAACGAGCGGCTGCCGACCCGCCACAGCGCCTGCCCCGCCGACAGTGTCGAGATCAGCCGCGACTCGGTCTCCGACAGGCCGAGCAGCGAGCGCGTGAGCGGGACCTGGCTTTCGTCCTGGTGGTAGACGATTCGGGTCGAGGCGTCGGCTACGAGCCCCTCGGCGATCCGCGCCGCGCGCGAGCCGGCATCGCCGGCGGCCCGCAGGTCCGCGAGCTTGTGTAGGACGACGAGGTTCATCACGCCGAACTGCCGGGCGAGCTTGAAGTTCGACTGGAACCACTCGCCGAGGCCGGTGTGCTGGACGATCTTCCACGACTCGTCGGCGACGTTGATCAGACGCTCGCGGCCGGGGCGCTCGGCCATACGCGCCAGCAGCGCGCTCATCCACGCGGTGGCGCAGGCCATCAGGATCCCGACCGCGGGCGAGTCCTTGACCGCGTGCAGGTCGAGCACGAGCAGCCGGGCATCGAGGTCGAGGCCGGGGCTGGTGGGGCCGTCGAACATCCCTCGTAGAGGCCCCTCGCACAGGTCCTGGATCGCCAGCGCGGCGCGCCGCGCGTCGAGCGCGAGCCGCTCGCGGGTGGTGCGCAGCCGCTCCGCCATGTCCGCCGACGGGTCGAACAGGACCTTTGCGATCTGAGGCAGCGTCGGCTCGGCGACGCCGCTCGCCCTGACCGCGTGGAGAGCCTCCCGGAGCGAGGCGGCCTCGATCTGGCTCAGCGGCCCGGAGACCGCGGTGATCGTCACCGCCCGCAGCAACTCCAGCTGGGCGTGCTCCTCGGGGCGGGAGGCGAGCGGGTTCAGCCGGATCCCGCCGCCCGGCTCGAGCGACACCGGCCGCACGCCGACCGCCGCGCACAGCGGACCGTATTCGCGCTTGACGTCGAGCACGAACGCGCGCCGGCCGAACAGGAGCATCCGCCACAGGAGCGTCTTGACCAGAGCGCTCTTGCCCTGCCCGAGCTTTCCGAGCACGATCGCGTTCGGGTCGTCGAGCGTGCCGTCGCCGTACAGGACCCAGGGGTCGAAACAGAAGGCGCCGCCGCTCGAGTCACGGCCGACGAACACGCCACGGCCACCGAGGCCGTCGGTGGCGACGAACGGGTAGATCGCCTGCGCGTGGCGCGTCGTGCAGCGGTGGCCGGGCCGCTCCGCGCTCATCGCGCCCCCCGGCACGAGTCACGAGTCATCGTGCGCCCGCCACGACTCGTGAGTCATCGCAGCCCCCGGCACAGCGGGAGCGTGAACGCGAACGCCTCGGCCTGCTGGCCGTACATCCGGTGCAACTCGAGCCTCGCGCGTGCCGCCTGCTCGTGGACGTCCGAGCACGCGCGGCGCAGATCATCGCGGTCCCGTCCCGACACGGTCACGAACCCCGCCAGCCGGACCTCCGCGTGGCCGGCGGCGAGCTCGGCCTCGCGGCGCAGGGTCGCCTCCTGCCTCTGGCGGTGCCGGGCGGTCTCGGCCTGGCCGAAGCGGTGGCGAAGCTCGCGGTCGGCGTGGTCGCGGGTGACGGCGGCCTCGACCTCGCGGGTGGACCTGTCGGGGGCGATCGACTGGAACGTGACCGCGACCGTCCGGACCACGTTGGACCGACCAAGCAGGGCGTCCATGAACATCGGCGAGACGTCGACGCGAGGCCAGCCGCCGATCCAGAACGTGGCATGGACCGCGCCGTCGCTCTCGTACTGATCCCAGTGTTCGCGCGCGCCGAGCGGCCACGCGTTGGTCTCGGCCAGACCGTCGCGCTCCGGTTCGGCCGCCTCAACGGCCGCCAACTCGGCGCGGGCGTACGGATCGAACGCCGTTCTGAGCGTCCGCGCGAGCTGCCCGGGTCCGAGTGCGCCAAGCACGGTCACCTCGGCCGCTTCCAGCCCTTGCGCGATCCGCTCGGTCTGCTCGACCAGCGCCCGTGCCGGTCCGTCGTCGCCGCGGTCGGCGACGCGGCGCGCGTCGATCTGGACGGCGATCAGGACCTCGTGCTCCTGCGTGGCCCTCGTCGTCGAGCCGATCAGCTCGAGGTAGGACTCGATCATCGGCGTGCCCCGCAGCGGCACGGCCGGGTCGCGCTCGTCGTGTAGCCAGCGCGCGAGCTCGTCGCCCTGGGCGGGCGCCGTCCGCTCGATCCATTGGATCCGCCTGACCGGGCCCGCGGCGGCGCCGGCGAGGATCAGGCCCCAGCGCGCGAGCCGGCGCTCCTGCGCCTCGGCGTCCAACAGCGAGAACGCGAGCACGCGACACGCGAGAACGGCCGTGAGCCGGCGCCCGCGGAGCTCGCTGAGCACCCCTACCGGCCGATCGCGGTACGGGGCGTCGAGGATCCGGACGCCTTTGACTGCGGGCGGAGCGTCCGGTGCCGGATGGCGGAGCAACCGGCGCATCGGCGCCGGGCGCTCGGTCGCCACCATCCCTCCGGCCGGCGCCCGCGAGCGGAACCGCATCCGTCCGCGCACGAGCCGCACCGAGAACGCGAGCGCCACCGGCGCCCATTCCTCCGCGGTGCGGCGGCCGAGCGGCGCGAACGCGACGAGCAGCGCGCCGCCGACGAGCAGCGTCCCGAGGAAGGCGCCGGCCGCCGACGGCGCACGATCGAGCACGACGATCGCCGCTGCGGCCCCCGCCGCCACCGCGGCCGCCTGTCCGCCGCGGAGCTGCCCGAAGAGGCCCCGGCGCTCGAGCGGTCCGAACCGGTAGGTGAGGCGTTCGCCGGTCACGACGCGTCTTCGTGCGGCCAGACCGGCGTCGTGCGGATGCCCTCCGGACTGAACTCAAGCTCGGGCATCCGGGCCCCGTCGAACACGGGGTCGGGGCGCTGCTCGTCCCCAGCCGGGCCGCCGCCGCCCGCCGGAGCCGGACCGCCACCGCCACCGCCACCGTCCGGAGCCGGACCGCCACCGCCACCGTCCGGAGCCGGCCCGTCACCGCCGGCCGGACCCTCACCGTCCGGCCCCGGTCCCTTCGCTGCGTCGTCGGGAAGGTCCGCAGGACCGGAGTCGGGCTGCGCGGGCGTTCCCGGATCCGTTCCGAGGTCCTGCGCACTGCGCCGCATCGCGGCCGTGGCGATCTCGCTCCACTCCTCCGCCAGCACGCGGGCATCGTTGGCGACCGCGCCGGCGCGGCCGACCTCGCCCCGCAGCGTGCCGGCGGCGCCGCTCGCGAGCTCGGCCATCGGCACAAAGCGCAGCATCGCCCAGGGCGAGAACGCCGCGAGCAAGATCAGCACCGCCCCGGCCATCACCCCGGCCACGCTTTGGTCGCCGGCGCTGGCGCTGATCGCGGCGCCGCCGAGCGACAGCACCGCGACGATCGCGAACTTCGAGAGGATCAGCGCCACCAGCAACTCGACGGCGCGGACCGCCCAGATCCTCCGCGCCGGCCACACCATCGCGGCGAACGCCAGCGGCAGCATCAGCACGATTACGTACACGGCCGCCTCCCGCATCAACAACTCGATCCACAGCGCGAACGCGCCGCTGATCACGAACAGGCCGACCAGACACGCGAGGAACGGCGAGTCGGTGGCCGTGGTCAAGCTGCCGATCACCGCGCCGGCGCGCGCGAGGAAGTGAGCGCTCTCGTCGCCGGCGGCCGACGAGATGAACCCGCACAGCTGATCGGTGGCGGCGAGGAGCAGCGTCGTCAGCGGTGCGGCGATCGCGATGGCGAGAGTCGCGAGCGGCAGGTAGCCGAATGTCGCTCGGGCCAGTAGCGCGAGGTCCGACCGGATCACAGCCTGGACCGCCGCCGCGAACAGGAACGGCAGGGTCAGCACGGCCGCGATCGCGGCCATCCGCCAGTAGGTCGAGGAGAACCACGTCGTGTGGAGCTGAGGAGACGTGGTCGCGCTGAGGGCGTTCGCGGTGTCATTCAGCAGTGCATGGGCGCCACCGAGGACCCAGACCCCGATCGCCGCTAAGGCGACCGCGGTCCCGGCGGTGCCGGCGGTGGATACGAGCGTCTGAGCGGCACCGCCCAGGCCGCCGCCACCAAGGCCGGCACCGCCCAGGCCGCCGCCACCAAGGCCGGCACCGCCCAGCCCGGCACCGCCCAGGCCGAGTGCCGACGCCGACGCCGGCGCGAGCGCCCAACAGCCGACGAGCGCGACGAGGCAGACGAGAGCGACCGTCGCCGGTCTCGAGGCGGCGCTCATCGGGCCGTCGTGCCCAGATGCTCGAAGAAGTTGACGATGCCGGGCCCCGACCCGATCACGAGCGCGGACGCCCCCGAGATCACCGCCGCCATACGCCCCCGCGCGGCGTAGTGAGGGTTGTGGGCGTGCGAGGCGACTGCCCATAGCGCCGCCCCGACGAACGCCCCGATCAGCGCGATGGCGAGCGCCCACGCCTCGGCGCCGTCCACGAGTTGCTGGAGGACGTTGCTCCCCGGCAGACCGCTGACATCGGGCGTGGCGCTGACGTCGGCGAGCGCCGACAGAACGTGACTCAGCATCTCTCTTCTCCCTTCAGTCTAATTGAGCCAAGTGACACCAAATGAACCTAGCAATATGAAGTGAAGCTTGCTAGGTTTGTTCGCATCAATTTAGTCTCAATTAGACTCAACATGGCCCTAATTGAAGAAGTCATTGGAATGGGCGCCGGCGATGTCGGCGAGCTGTACGGCGCGCTCGCAGACCGGCTCGAGCGGATCGTGCGCCTCGACGTGCGTGCGTCCGATGCGGTGATCGAGGACGCGTGCCAGGTCGCGTGGGTCCGGCTGCTGCACCACCGTCAGCGCGTCCATCGTGAGACCGTGATGGCCTGGCTCGCGCGGACAGCGGTGCGCGAGGCGGTCAGGCTGCTGCGCCGGGACCGGCGCGAAGCGTCGCTCGAGGGGGTGATCGAGGCGGACGTGGAGCTCCCATCGATGATCGTGCTGACGACCCCGCACGAACTGTTCGAGCAGCGTGAACGTCTACAACAGACCGGCCGGCTGCCCGAGCGCCAGCAGCGCCTCGTATGGCTGCACGCTCTTGGCCTGACCTACGTCGAGATGGCCGCGCACGAAGGATGCTCGCTCCGGACCGTGGAGCGCCAGCTGCTGCGGGCGAACGCCGCTCTGCGCAACGAGCCCGCCCCGGCGGCGCACGCTGTGGACGACCGCGACTAGGTCCCCTGCCAGCGATCGCTTCCCGGTGAGGTGTACCTGCATGGATCATAGTGATACACCAGGTGATACACTAATGGTGTGCCGACGAAACGCTCCCGACTGCTTATCACGGAGACCGATGAGCTCGCCGCGGCGCTCGATGAGGCCGCGGAGCGCTGGCCCGAACTGAGCCGCTCACGGTTGCTTGCGCGCTTAGCTACTGAGGGCCAGCGGGCTGTTCAGGATGAGGCTGCTGCAGAGCGTCGTCTGGCGGGCGTGAGGGCAAGTGCCGGCGTTGTCTCTGGCGCATGGCCGGCAGATGCGCGTGACAGGTTGCGCGACGAGTGGCCTCAATGACGGTTGGCACAAGTCGTTCTCGTCCGACTGTGCTTGACGCGGACGTGCTCATTGCGCACCTGGACCCCGACGACGCCCAACATGGACGCGCCACAGCCGTTCTGGAGGATGCGGCTGCTCACGGCCCATTGACGGCGAGCGCGCTGACTGTCGCGGAGGTACTCGTTCATCCGACCGCCGCCGGTTTGGGAGAGCGGGTGTACGCGGCGCTGCAAGCGATGGACCTGGTGGTCCTCGATATCCCGGCGGACGCCGCCATGCAGCTCGCCTCCCTGCGCGCCCGGACCGGGCGCCGCATGCCGGACTGCTGCATCCTTTTGGCTGCCGAACGCACCGGTGCAGCCGTACTGACCTTCGATGAGAAGCTACGCGGCTCCGCGGCCGACGTGGGCATCAGCGTTCGCTGAATCCGCAACCACACCTCGTTTGTCTCACCGGGAGGCGACGCTAGGGATTGCGTTAGCGCGCCCGGCCGCGCTTGCGCCGGCGCTTCTCAGCCGCACTCAGCTTGCGCGGCTTGGCCCGCGGCTTGGATCCGGCTCGCCGGCCCTCCGCGTCAATCGGCGCCGTCAGGCGGCGGCCTGACGGCGCGCGCCGTCGAGCGTCGCGCCAGATGAAGATCGCGATCCCGCCGAGCACGACGATCGCGCCGATCGCGATGATGATCGCCGAGCTTCCGGTCAACCCGCTGCCGCTGCCGGCGGTCGCGGTCGTCTGGATCGTCGGCGTGGCCGTGGTCGTCGTTGGGATCGAGACCGACGGCTGAGGGAACCCGCCACTCAGCGGATTGGTCGTCTGGGCGCCGGCCGATGAGGGGAGTGTGAGTGCCAGCGGACCCGCCACCGCCAGGGCCGCGATCACCCCGGCCACGGCCGCGATCACCCCCGCGAGCGCGACCCTCCTGCGCCCGCGTCCGCTCTCAGAAACAGAAACCCGCCCGAGTCGCACGGAGACCCGCCCTACGCGAGCGGCTGCTCCATCGCCGGCGTGTCGGGCGCGGCGACGTAGGGCTGCTCGTCCGGGACGTCCTCCTCGTGGTACACGCTCTCGGCGTTGACCGCCCAGATGTCGTGGTGGGCTCCGGTGAGGATGTTGTCGACGGCGCGCATCGCAGTCAGCATCGAGTGGTCTGAGTTGTTGTAGCGGTGCAGTCCGTTGCGGCCGACCTGGATCAGGTTTGGGATCCGATCGAGCCAGCCGCGGATCGTCTTCACCCGGTCCGCGTATTCGGCGTCGTACATCGGATACGCCTTGTGCACGCGCACGACGAAGCCCATCTTGACCTTGTCGGCCCGGGCCAGGCCCAGCTGCTGAATCTCGCGAGTCGCCATCGCCACGAGGTTGTCGTCGCTCATGGTCCAGAGCTCATCCCCCTCGAAGCAGAAGTACTCCATGCCGATCGACGCGTCCTTGTCGTTGGGGACCATGTACGGGCTCCAGGAGCGGAAGTTCTGGATTCGCCCAACCTTCACCGACGGGTCGTGGATGTAGATCCAGTTGTCGGGGAACACGTCCTCGTTCTCGATCACGAGCAGCACCGTGAGGAAGTCGCGGTAGCGCAGCCCGCGCGCCGCGTCTCGGACGTCGCCTGGTGCCTCGGGCTCGGCGATCCCGACCGTCGTGCGCAGCGGGAGCGACGAGATCACGTAGGACGGCGTCAGCGTCTCCCCGCCCGCGATGACCTCGGACACTCGGTCGCCGTCGAAGCGGATCCGCGTCACCGGCGCGTTCAGACGGACCTCGCCACCGTGGGCGCGAATCTCGTCGCGCATCTTCTCCCACATCTGTCCCGGTCCATAGCGCGGGTAGTTGAACTCCGAGATCAGCGACTTGATCTGGTTGCCCCGGTTGCCGAAGAAGGCGTTCTTGGCTGCGGCGAAGAACGACAGCCCCTTGATCCGCTGGGCCGCCCACTCGCCCCGGATCTCGGACGTCGAAACCCCCCACACCTTCTCCGTGTAGGACTTGAAGAACTGGTTGAAGAGCCAGCGGCCGAAGCGGTTGGTGACCCACTGCTCGAAGGTGTCCTCGCGTCCCTTGGGCTTAGCCGCAGCCCACATGTACGAGCCGAGCGCCTTGGTCAGGTCGACCGGGCCGAGCTTCTTGATCACGTCCATGCCCTGAAGCGGATATTCGAGGAACTTGTGGTTCCAGTAGATCCGGCTCTGGCGTGGCCGCCTCAGAAACTCGTCGGCGAGGATCTCGTGCCAGAGGGCATCGACCTCCTTGGCCTTGGTGAAGAAGCGGTGGCCGCCCAGGTCGAAGCGGTAGCCCTCGCGCACGTCGGTGCGCGCGATCCCGCCGACCTGGTCAGTCGACTCGAGCACGATCACGGGCTTGCCCTGCTTGGCGAGCAGATAGCCGGCGGTCAGGCCCGCCGGTCCGCCTCCGAGGGCCACGACCGGACGCTCGGGCGTTATGTCAGAGCCCGGGGCGTGGGCGCCAACTTCCTGCTTCGAGGTCGGATCGGTCATCGCGGGATCTCAGGAAACCTTCTCGTAGAGCACTGCGGCGTAAGCAAGGATGCTGGCGCCGCGGTAGTTGTGCGGCGCGGTGGCTATCGGTTTGAGCACTCCGCTGTTGACGTCGTCCTGGAGGATCTGGCCCATCTGCGCCGCGCGGCGCCGGACCAGTCGTGTCCAGGGCGCCTTCCAGTTGTTCGCGCCTTCGGTCAGCGGTCGCACGTACAGCAACTGCTGGCCGGGTTTGAGGCTAGCAACCAGCGGATCGAGGACCGCCGACGGGTTGGCGTGCTGTAGACGCCTCAGCGCGTAGACCCAGTCCATGTAGCTCGGGTCCTTCACCGGCCCGAGCGCGGTCGCGTAATGCAGGCCCGCCGGGAGGTAGTACCAGGACAGCGGGGTCGAGTCGGGCTGCGCGTCGACCACGAGTGTGTTCTGGTGGATCAGCGGCTTCATCTCGCCGCCGATGTCGCGCATGTCGCTCTTGAACTGCGGTGCGTAGGAGGAGGGGTGAACGACGAAGATCACGCACAGCGCGATCGCCACCAGCCCGACGACGCCCGACCGCGCGGCGCCCCACGCGGCCAGCAGCAGGATCGACGCGAGGATCGGGGCCATGTAGCGAGCGACGAATGCCGGCGTGATCTGCGAGGCCAGCCACGCCACGATCAGCGTCCCGAACAGCAGGAAGATGATCGACCACATAACGGTTCCCTCGCGGGTGCCCCGACCGCGCTTGGTGAAGAACGGGGCGAGCCCGATGATGATCGCGACCAACAGCGCCACCGTGAGGCGGTCGCTGCCGAGTAGATCCCTCGACAGCAGGACGGGCACGCCAAAGCGGATCGTCGGCGCCCAGGGGGCGCCCGTGTGCGTGGCCTGGTAGATGAAGTTCGGAAGCCAGGGGAGGAACAGGATCCCGGCGCCGACGTATGTGAACACCGCGTCGCGCACGAGCCCGCGCCGATCGTCGCTCGCCCGCCACACTGGGATCAGCGCGAGCACCGTCCCGACGCCGAAGAAGATGCCCCACCCGTGCGTGTAAAGCATCAGCGCCTGGCAGATCGCGAACATGATCAGGTAGCGCCTTCGCCGGTAGACGAAGCCGTGGATGAACGCGGCAGTCTCGAGGATGCCGAGCAAGGCCATCAACTCGTACATCCGCGTCTCCTGCGCGTACGCGGTGAGGAACGTGCTGAACGCGAACAGGACGGCCGCGTACAGGCCGGCGCGCCGTCCGAACAGGCTCCAGGCCGCCCAGGTGCCGGCGGGGATGCAGAGCAGCCCGAACAACAACGACAGCGAGTGCGTCGCCGCCTCGCTGGCGCCGAACACACTGATCCACACGTGCAGCAGCAGGTAGAACAGCGGCGGCGAGCCGTCGTGGCGCATGATCCCCGGGATCGCGCTCAGCGAATGTGACGCGATCCCGGTGGTGATCGCCTCGTCCTCCCAGAACTGCCCGGTGATATAGCGAGTCCGGAGGTACGCCGAAATCGCCGTGAGGATGAGCAGGATCGCGGTCGTGCTCGCCCACACCGGTACGCGCTGGAGCAGCTTGGGCTCGCGCACGTCGATGACACGGGGTATCCCGCGCGTAGGAGCGCTGACGGCCACTAGGAGGTCACCTTACCGGCGCAAGTCGAGAACACCCGGAACGTCCGCACGTGCGCGATCAGCTTGTAGTTGGCGCCGTCGTGCTCCCAGGCGATGATCTGCTGCGGGGTCGGCAGCAGCGAAGACTTCGACTGCGCGCGGGTCTGCAGGATGACCGTCGGCCACGGCGGCCCCGCGAGGTTGGTCGGCTCAGCCTCGACGCGCAGCGTCCGGACGCCGAGCGTCCACGCGACCATCGGTACCTGGAAGCCCTCGGTCATCACGCTTGCCTGCGTACCGTTACACGTGAGCAGCGCGTTCTTGCCGCCAGCCTTCTGCACGGCTGCGGTCAGGTCCTCGCGCAGGTGGGCCTGGTAGATGAGCGCGTGGTGCGTGCGCGGGAGGCTGACGATGTTCGTACCGATCCACGGCGGCACCGCGAGGAACAGCGCAACCGCGACCACGACGCCGGCGGACACGGTGAACGCCGGGGCCGTCAGCCGCCGGAAGCCGGAGCCGAGCAGCCCAGCGAGGCGGCGGACCCAATCCGCGAGCGTTCGCGAGAACCATCCCCACGCGACTCCGCCGGCGATCGCGACCGGCGCCGTGCCGAGGACGAGGTAGCGGTTGTTGCCCGAGAACCCGGCCTGCGTCTCGAACGCGATCCCCAGCCACCAGACGAGTCCGAACAGGCCGAGGCCGAGCAGCCACGCGCGCGCCCGGATCCCCCGGTCGACGGGGCCGCTGTGCCGCCACCACGTGGCGCGCGTTCGCCACAGTCCGAACGCGGCGACGAACAGGGCGATGATGCCCGGGATCTTGACCCGGTTGAGCACGGTCGGCCACGCCTCCTTCTTGAACACCGTGCACACCGGGCACTTCGCGAACGCGGCGCTGTTGGCGCGCGGATGCTCCGCTCGGGTGACGCCGCGGAGCAGGTGACCCGAGCCCCACAGCTCGGGCAGGAACCACAGCACCGGGATCAACGCGAACATCGCCACGACAAGCCGCCGCGCTCCCGGGTCTCGCCAGAACAGGTACAGCCCGAACGGACCCCAGAAGAACCACAGCTCGGGCCGATCGAGCGCCGCGAAGAACCCCACGACGAACGTCTGCCGGGGCGCGCCATCGAGGTAGCGGTCGATCGCGATCAGCGCCAGCGCGGTCGCGAAGCCCTCCGAGTAACCGAGCGCGTTGTCGGAGATGAATCCGCCCGAGTTGACGAGGCTGCCGGCGGCGATCACGCCGGCGAGCACCGGCGCGACCAGGCCGAGCCACCGCGAGGACCCGGTCGGCTCGACGGTGCCCGCGACGAGATCTCGGGTCAGGCGCCACGCGAGCTTGAACACCATCGCCACCGCCATCACGGCGCCCGCGCGCGCGATGACCAGCCACAGGTCCGGCTGCGCCTTGCCGAACAGCGCGAACACCGTCGTGAACAGCATCGGCAGCGGCTTCCAGGAAGGCCCGCCGGTGGTGTGGAGGTCGAGGTGCACGATCTCGTGGCCCCATACGAGCCACGCCCAGGGGTCGTAGCTCGGGGTCGACGGGATCAGCAGCGACAGCGCCGCGATCACGAGCGCGCCCCCGCCGAGCGCAAGGTAAAGACGCCAGCCGGACATACGGCCGGCAAGCGCGCGGGCGCGCGCCGTGACATCAGTCGACGGCGCGGGCGCAGTCAGCTCAGCAGTGGGAACGGACGACAAGGGGACCGGGAAGATCTGGTTGGTGCCGCGCTCGCCAAATTACCCACGGCAGCGGCAGATGCGTACAAGAGCCTGCGCACCTGGCGCCGGCATCGCGGGCATTCTAGTGGGCGCCTATCCCTGCACGCCCTGCCCCAGGCAGTCCTCGATCTGGCTCAACTCCCCGGGTGACCCCTGGTTCGGATACATCAGGGCGGGCCCGATCACCTCGGCGCCCTGCGCGTTTCCGTCGATCTGCTGGGCTTGCGCGGCCCCCGCCGTGGGCGTGAAGACCACCGTCGGGCCCGCCGGCGCGGCGCCGACCTGGAGCTTCGTCGGGCTGAGGACCTGAACCGGCAGGTGATCGGCGCGGAGGCAGCCGAGGTGGTTGTGTATGCCGGTGAGCGGACTGTCGATCTTGCCTCGGCTGGCGAGCGTCGTGGACCCGGCCGGGGTCGTCGGCTGCACCCTGACCGCGCCGCCGCAGCCGGCCACCGCGACCGCGGTGAGCACGAGCCCGAGCACCGGCCAGAGGCCGCGGCGCCGGGCAATTGGAAGCCTCTTAGACGACATGCGCCCGACAAAGGTAGAGGATCATTCCGACCGTGCTCGTAATCGGAGCTCTCAGCGGACCGCTGCCAAAGGTGGGGATCGTCGTGGCCGCGGCGCTCGCGGCCGTGGCCATGCTGCACCGGGATACGCGCGTGCAGGCGCTGGCGATGCTCGGGGCGCTCGTGCTCGCTCCGATCCTGCTGCTCGGAGACATCTGGCACTCGCCGCAACTCGGGATCGTCCATCGCCACCCGCTCGTGGCCGCGGTCGGCGCGGTGATCGCACTCGCCGCGGTAGCGGCCGCGGCGGTGCTCGTCGCCAGGCGCCCGGAGGTGCTCGCCGGCGCCGTGATCGTGGCGCTCCCTTTCCGGATCCCGATCTCGGCCGGCGGCGTCACGTCGAACCTGCTCGTGCCGCTGTACTTTGTGGTCGCGGCCGGCTCGTTGGCGTTCATCGTGACCACGCTCCGAGGGCGCGCGCCACCGGCATCCGCGCCACCGGCATCCGCGCCACCGGGACCTGCGCCACTGGGACCCGCGCGACTGGAACCCGCGCGACCGGGACCCGCGCCACCGGGACCCAGGACCCCGGAACCAGCGCCACCGGAAGCCGCAACGCCGCCCCGCGATAGCCCCATCCGCTGGCTCGAATGGCTGCTCGCCGGCTACGTGGTCCTGTACGCGCTCCAGGCGGCGTACTCGCCGAAGTTCACGACCGCGCTGCAGCAGGTGGTGTTCTTCTACGTGCCGTTCGCGCTCGCCTACTGCCTGCTACGCCGGCTCGACTGGACGCAGCGGCTGACGCGGACCTGCCTCGCGCTGCTCGCCGGGCTCGCGGTGCTGTTCGCCCTGGTCGGGTTCGTCGAGTACGGGACCAAGACGATCTTCCTGAACCCGAAGCTGATCGCCGCCAACCAACTGCACGCGTACTTCACGGTCAACTCGGTGTTCTTCGATCCGAACATCTTCGGGCGGTTCCTCGCGCTGGTGATGATCCTGCTGGCCTCGGTGATCCTGTACGCGCGCCGGCAACGGACGGTGCTGGTCACGGGCGCGGTGCTCGCGATCCTGTGGGTGGCGCTGCTGCTGACCCTGTCGCGGTCATCGATCGGGGCGCTCCTCGTCGGCCTGGGAACGCTGGCCGCGGTCCGCTGGAGGGTGGGTCGGGCGGTGTTCATCGCCGCCGGCGTGGTCGCGCTCGTGGCGGCGGTGATCGCGATCACGCCGACGACGTTCGGCCTCAACCAGGGACTCAACGGCGCCTCGAGCGGCCGTCCGGGCCTCGTCACCGGAGGCCTCGATCTGTTCAAGCAGCGGCCGCTGTGGGGCTATGGATCGGGGTCGTTCGAGACCGAGTTCGCCGCCCGCCAT
Source organism: uncultured Solirubrobacterales bacterium (assembly GCA_963701945.1). Classification (GTDB taxonomy): domain Bacteria; phylum Actinomycetota; class Thermoleophilia; order Solirubrobacterales; family Solirubrobacteraceae; genus Palsa-465. Next base: position 270,745 of record CAVPBV010000018.1, read on the forward strand.
CACGAGATCGGAGAGACGACGTCCGCGTCGCACACGATCCCGGTGACGATCGCGGCCGAGCAGGGGCTGATCGGCGAGCTCGTCTACCTCGGGCTCGTGCTCGCGGCGCTGGTCGTGCTGTTCCGCCGGTGCCGCTCGGATCCCGCTCGCGTGGCGATCGCCGCGGCGTTCCTCGCGCTGCTGTTCCACACGCTGCTGTACGCCGACTTCCTGGAGGACCCGATCACCTGGACGTTGCTCGCGATCGGATCCGCGCTCGCCGCGCGCTCCGCCTCCGGGTCGGTCGGGCAAGATGGCGAGCCCCGCGCTCGCGACCGCGAGCTCCAGCAGCAGCTCGCGTAGGGTCAACCCCCGAGCGCGGCGCGCGCACCACGCGTAGCGCTGAATGTCGTTGTCGGTCGGCGCTTCGGTGCTGCGCGAGGAACGTGCGCGCCTCGCCCGCCGGTCGTTCGTATCAGTGCGGACGGGCGCTCGGCCGATGGCCCGACTCGGGGTGAAATCCCGGGCGGATCTCGGTAGCATCGGCGCCCGTGACTTGGGGAATCATCTGGTTGATGTTCGCCCTGAAGATCCCTCTCGCCGGGCTGATCTACATCGTTTGGTGGGCGATCAAGCAAGAGCCCGACGAGTCGTCTTCGCGCGACGACGACGGCGGCGTCAAGCGCCATCCGACCCACCCGCGCAAGCCGTTCCCGCGCCATCCGCGCCGCGGGCCGCACGGCGATCCGGCGCCGCCCTCGCCACCGCGGGTGCGGACCGCGCGGGCGCGCCCCCGCACGGTCGAGCGCTAGAGAAGCCGGACATCTACCCGCGCTGGCAGACTTGCGGGCGATGAGTGCGCTGGTGTCTGTCCTGTCCGACGCGACGATCGTGGAGCTGGTCGAGACCGGCCGGATTCGAATCGACCCGTGGGATCCCGCCCTGGTCCAGCCGGCGAGTGTCGATCTGCGCCTCGGCGACTCCTTTCGCGTGTTCCACAACCACCGCGCCTCGGCGATCGACCTGCGCGAGCCTCCCGCCGGCCTCACCGAGGAAGTGGTCATCAAGAACGACGAGTCGTTCGTGATCCATCCCGGCGAGTTCTGCCTCGGCCGTACGCTCGAATGGGTCGAGCTGCCCGACGACATCGTCGCGCGCATCGAAGGCAAATCCAGTATCGGCCGCCTCGGGCTGATCGTCCACGCCACCGCCGGCTTCTGCGATCCGGGCTGGCAGGGAACGCTGACGCTCGAGCTCAACAACCTCACGCGCATCCCGATCAAGCTGTACCCGGGGCTGCCGATCGCCCAGCTGTCGTTCATGGCGCTCGACCGGCCGGCGCTTCGGCCCTACGGGAGCCCCGAGCTCGGCAGCCATTACCAGGGACAACGCGCCGCGACCGAGAGCCGCTACGAGGGCAGGCCCGCCGGCGCCCCACCCCCGAGCCACATCGAGTAGGCTCGCGGCCGTGAGCGCGCTGATCATTGCCGCTGGCGAGCCTTCGAAGGTCCCGTTCTACATCGCCGGCGGGGTGCTCGTGATCTGGGCGCTCAGCCTCGCCGCGGTCGGTCTCACGCGCCCGGCGTTCCCGGGCAGCGCGCGGGGGGCGCGCGGCGTGATGGCCGTCAGCTTCGTGCTGATGGTCGCGGCGATGACCGCCGCCGTGCTGACGAGCGCCTTCCCGAAGTAGCCGTCGCGGCGCCCGGACAAGAGCCCGGACACCGCCCCAACCAGACGGCATTCGTATACGTCGGCGGCTAGCGTCCCGCCGGCATGACCTGGGTACTAAATTGAAGGTTGGAAGTGCGCTCGGCTCCGGCCCGGAAGACCCCGGCCCCGGAAGACCCGGCCCCCCGGAAACCGCGCGATAGGAGCGCCATGACGACTGAGACGCAGCAACTAGACGGCGCCGGCGCAGCGACGGCGCAAGAGACCCTGACGGTCACCGACAACCGAACCGGCAAGCAATACGAGATTCCGATCGAAGACGGGACGATCCGCGCCACCGAGCTTCGCAACATCAAGGTCGACGAGGATGACTTCGGCCTGCTGTCCTACGACCCCGCATTCATGGCGACCGCATCGTGTCGCTCCGCGATCACGTACATCGACGGCGAGAAGGGGATCCTCGAGTACCGCGGCTACCCGATCGAGCAACTCGCCGAGCAGTCGAGCTACCTCGAGGTCGCGTACCTGCTGATCCACGGCGAGCTCCCGACGCAGCCGCAACTCGACGAGTGGACGCACCAGATCACGATCCACACGTTCGTGCACGAGAACGTCAAGGAGTTCATGCAGGGCTTCCGGTACGACGCGCACCCGATGGGGATGCTGCTGGCGTCGGTCGGCGCGCTGTCGACGTTCTATCCCGAGGCGAGCCAGATTCACGACCACGACATCCGGTACATCCAGGTGATCCGGCTGCTGGCCAAGATGCCGACGCTGGCGGCGTTCGCGTTCCGCCACAACCAGGGCAAGCCGTACGTGTATCCGGACAACGAGCTGTCCTATCCGGGCAACTTCCTCTCGATGATCTACAAGATGACCGAGATCCGCTACGAGCCAGATCCGCGGCTCGAGCACGCGCTCGACGTCCTGTTCATCCTCCACGCCGACCACGAGCAGAACTGCTCGACGAGCGCGGTGCGCGGCGTCGGCTCCTCCCAGGTCGACCCGTACTCGGCTGTCGCCGCCGGCGTGGCCGCGCTGTACGGGCCGCTCCACGGCGGCGCCAACGAGGCGGCGCTGCGGATGCTCCGCCGGATCGAGACCAAGGACAACATCCCTGACTTCATCAAGAGCGTCAAGGACGGTCAGGAGCGCCTGATGGGCTTCGGCCACCGGGTCTACAAGAACTACGACCCGCGCGCCAAGATCATCAAGAAGGCCGTCGACGAGGTCCTCGAGGTGACCGGGACCAACCCGCTGCTCGACATCGCGCTCGAGCTCGAGAAGATCGCGCTCGAGGACGACTACTTCATCGATCGCAAGCTCTACCCGAACGTCGACTTCTACTCGGGGCTGATCTACGAGGCGCTCGGAATGCCGATGGAGATGTTCCCGGTGCTGTTCGCGATCGGGCGCACGAGCGGGTGGATCGCCCAGTGGCTCGAGATGATCGACGACAAGGAGCAGAAGATCGCTCGGCCGCGTCAGATCTACACGGGCTCCCGCGGACGCGACTACGTCCCGATGGATAAGCGGTAGAGGAGCTGGCCGCCGAAACTTGGACGCTCACCGTCCGCGCCGACGCGCGCGTCGAGCACCAGCGGTTCGACGCGCTCGACACGGCACTCGCTGCGCTCCAAGCCCGCGTCAAAGATCTCGCCGACGTGGCCGCCCGCGACCCGGCGAAAACCCAGCTCAAGCGCTACACCCCCGACGAGCAGGTCATAGCCAGGGTCGAGCTGGCCGGTCCCCAAAAACGTCTGGCCCGTGTGCACGCCGGGATCGACGTCCACGGCGACGGATCGACCGAGGCCTACCTCGGTCGCGTCCGGCGCGCGGCGCTCGAGCCCGAAGGCGACGAGGACGTAATTTCAGCGCTCCGCCGGGCGTTGCTGAAAATGTGAGATATCTTTCAAAATCGATGCCGAGGCTCGACCTTGCCCTGATTCAGGCGCTGCGCTTTCTCTTGCGCCCGCTCGGCTACCTCGCGTTCGTGCTCGCGCTCGCGTCGCTGTCGGGGGCGGCCAGGCTGCTCGGCGAGCGGAACGAACTCGGCTTCTTCTCGGGCCGTCTCGCCAGCACACTCTGGCGCTACCCCGAGGTCACCCGGAAGGGCGTTCAGATCGCCTGGGTCGTGTGGGCGCTCGCGTTCCTGACGGCGATTTCGCCGTACGACCCGCTGACGACTAGTGCGTGGGACGAGGCTGTGCTTGCGGTAGCTGCCCTGCTCGTCCTCTGGCGCCGGACTGCCGCCGGGCGCCGAGTCGAGCGTTGAGGTTCTCGAGCGCCTGCTCGAGCCCCACTTCGGAGGGGTCGAGCTCGCGCATGGCCGCGGCCAGCCGGTACTCGGCGAAGTAGTCGGGGTCGACGCCGCACGCGGCTGCGATCAATTCCATCGCGCGCATCGACGGCTTGTCGTGTCCGTTCGCGAGCATGTTGATGTGGGCGTGGGTGATGCCCTTACCGTCGAGCTTGCGGGTCGCTTCGGCCAGGCCGCGATAGGTGAGCGAGCGCTCATCCATCAGCGAGCGAAGCGATTCTCCGAACGGTTTGGTGCTTGGCGCGGTCATCCAATGTCCTCTTCTGCCTCGGGGAGGGTACCGCCCTTACCAGCGGCTAGTCGCCGCCGGAACTTGACGCTGAGCTTACAGATTGGTAGGTTACCTAACAAGGCAGCCGCAGGCAAGCCTCACGAACCGGCGGCGCTCCTCTCGCGCACGCGATAGACCGGCAGGCAGGCGCGAGGGCTGACCGGACCGAGACCTCAGACCTCGCAGGGGGTCGCAGGCGCGAAAGCGTCTGGCGAGGTCCTCGGTCCGGCATTTGTTCCTGGTACGCAAACAACGTCCTCACTCCGGTCGCCACCCCGTGTGCGTCGCTCGTTCGCCGTGCGTCCGTGCGTCCGTGCCGAAAGTTCTCCAGCCCGAAGGGGCGAGCGTACCAGCGCCGAGAAGGCCGGGCAACGCTCTCGCGTTGCCGTCCCGTTAGAGCACGAGCGTCGGGCCGTTAGCCCTCAGCCAGCGCACGTGCTCGCGGTAGCCCGGGCTGCGCGCCGCCACCAGCCGCCAGAACCGGGGCGAGTGATCCATGACCTCGAGGTGGCAGACCTCGTGCCAGACGACGTAGTCGAGCACGGGCTCCGGCGCAAGCAGCAGTCGCCAGTTGAAGCTCATCGACCCCGAGCGCGAGCAACTGGCCCAGCGAGTCCGCTGTCCGCGGATCGTGAGTCCTGAGTACGACGTGCCGGCCAGCGCACAGGCCTGATGCAGGCGCGGCTCGATCTCGGACCGAGCCGCGCGGCGGTACCAGCGCTCGAGCGCCGGCGTCCGCTCTGCACCGACCGGCACGAACAGCACATCCCCTCGGCGCGTCACTCGCGAGCGTCCGGCCTCCCCCAACAAAGCCAGCGTCCGGCCGAGGTACGGGACGGTGTCGCCGCGCGCCGCGACCGCCGCGCGCGCGCCCTCGATCTCCGCGACCCGACGCTCGATCCATGGCCTGAGCTCGCGAACCGCGGCGGCCGCCTCGCGCGCGGGCGCTCGGCGCGGCAGCACCACCTCGACCCCGCGCGTCGGATCGACCGTGACGCGCACTCGGCGCGCCCGATCCGAGCGCCGCACCTGGTAGACGACCGGTTCCACCGCCAGACAGGGTACGGTCCGCTTCCGACGACGGGATGTCCACCTTGAGCCCGACATGAGGTCGTTCCCTCTCCTGTCCGAGCCGCTGACGGATGGCGAAGTCGCGCTGCGCGACTACGCCGAGCGCGACATCCCGGAGATCCTGATCGCCCACCAGGACGACCCGCGCCTGCACCTGCTGCTCGGCGAGGACCGCCCACCGAGCGGGGCCGAGCTCGGACGCGCGGCCGAGCGCGAGGCGCTCGAGCGGATGGCCGGCGAGCGAGCGACGCTCACCGTGATCGAGTCGGGCTCAGACACGTGCCGCGGGCAGGTCCGCGTGCACTCGGTCGACTGGGATCAGTCCCGCGGCGAGATTGGGATCTGGCTGTCGCCGCAGGTGCGCGGTCGCGGGCTCGCGCCCCGGGCGCTCAAGCTCGCCGGCGAGTGGCTGCTCGGGGCCTGCGGACTGGCCCGCGTCGAGCTGCTCGTCGAGCCCGGCAATGCACCGATGATGCGGACCGCCGACGCGGCGCGGTTCGTTTCCGAGGGGACGCTGCGCGAGTACGTGCGAAAGCGCGGCAAGGGCGTAGACGTCGTGATGGTGTCCCTGATCCCAGGCGATCTGTAACCGCCCATGCCGTACTGGCGCGTCAAGCTTCCAACCGGCGTCCGCTCGCCGTTCGAGGTCTACGTCAACGGGGTCCGCCAGGAACTCGGGGTCGACTACCGGATCGAGTCCGGTGAGCTTCTGTTCGAGCGCGAACTCGTGCGCCAGAAGCTCAGCGGCTGGGCGTGGTTCCTCGGGTTCTGGGGGATCGGAACCTACAAGCGCAACGACGAGATCGACGTGCGCTACGAGGTCGACGGCGAGCCGAGGCTCGCCCACGCTCTGGACATCACTCCGCCGTCCTAACTACTTCCCGGCGCACCCAGGGCCGCAGCAGCCGCAGCGCCGCGAGGATCGCGCGCGTGGCCGGGGAGCGGTTCAGCGTGTAGAAGTGGATCCCCGGGGCGCCGCGGGCCAGCAACTCCGCGCACTGCAGCGTCGCGTACGAAACCCCGAGCTGGAGCACCTCGCTGGGGAACGGGGCCCGGGCTTCGAGCTGACGGAGCAGCGTTTCCGGGATGTGCGCGCCGCACATGCCGGTGATCGTCTTGATCTGGGCGACGTCGGTGATCGGCATGATCCCCGGGAGGATCGGGACGTCGATCCCGGCCGCGCGCGCCTCCTCGACGAACCGGAAGTAGAGCTCGTTGTCGAAGAACAGCTGGGTGATCAGGAACGAGGCGCCCGCCTCCACCTTCTGCTTGAGGAAGCGCAGATCGCTCTCGAGGTCCACCGCCTCGGGATGGACCTCCGGGAAGCACGCGGCGCCGACGCTCATCGGATACCGCTCGGCGATCAGCGCCGCGAGCTCGCTCGAGTAGCGCAGCCCACCCGGATGCGGCTCCCAGGCGGTCTGCCCACGAGGCGGGTCCCCGCGCAGCGCGAGCACGTTCTCGATCCCCGCGTCGGCGAGGCTGTCGAGGATCACGCACAGCTCGTCGCGCGTGGCGCCGACGCAGCTCAGATGCGCCATCGCCTCGATTCCGAGCTCCTGCTTGATCCACTTGGTGAGCTCGAGCGTCAGTCCGCGGGTCGAGCCGGCCGCGCCGTAGGTGACCGACACAAAATCCGGTTCGAGCTCGCGTAGGGCGCTCAGCGCTGCGCGGAGGTTCTGCTCGCCTTCGTCGGTCTTCGGAGGGAAGAACTCAAACGAGAAGACGGGGTGATCGGCGGTGGCGAGTATCTGATCGATCAGCATGCTGCGGCACGATACCAACCTTGACAAGATTGTGTCAAGGTTTAATTCGGCGGGACTCCCCAACGGGCCAGGTCGCCCTCCGATTCGGCGAAGACCAGACCCTCAACCTCGAGGTGGTGCAGGTAGCAGAGCGTTTCCTGAAGCCGCCATCCCAGCTCGGTTCCGATCACGTCCGGGCCGAACACGCTCGCGGCGATCTCGATCGCCGGCTTGGGCTCGTGCCGGACGGCCGCAAGCGCGAGATCGAGCCGTTCCCGCACCAGGAGGCGATTGGCCTCGACGTGGCCGTGAACGTCGATGAAAGGCTTGCCGTGGCCGGACAGCGCCAAGCGCGCGCCCAGCTCGTCGGCCACGTCCAGCGAGCTCAGGAACTCGCCGATCGGGTCGGGCGTCCAGCCGAAGTCGAAGTACAGCGAGATGCGTCCGAGCAAGTGATCCCCCGAGATCAGAAGCCGCCGCTCGGCCTGGAACAGGCACACGTGCGACGGGGCATGGCCCGGAGTCTCGACCGCCGTCCAGGTGCCCAGGTCGGTTTCGATCGCGACGCCGTTCACCAGCGACTGGTCGGGCTCGATCACGCGCGCGATCCCGGAGGCCATTCCCCGCGAGCGCTCGGCGTATTGCCGCAGGACGGCTTCGGGCACGCCGCTCTGGCGACCGATCTCGACACGGCGCGCGAGCGCAAGCTCGGGATCGGTGGCGGTAGCAAAGCCGTGCCGATGGTTCGGGTGCAGCCAGAACTCGCATCCGACCCGGTCGCGGATCGTCGCCGCCTGTCCCCAGTGATCGATGTGGGCGTGCGTGCAGACGAGCAGCCGCACCTGGTCGACGCTCAGCCCCACCTGGGCCATCGCCCGCTCGAGTTCCGCCATCGATCCCGGCTCGTGCATACCGGTATCGACCAGCACCACGCCGTCCCCGGCCGCGATCGCCCACGCGTTGCAGTGCGGCACGCCGGGCAGCGGCAGCGGCAGTCGCAACCGCCACAGTCCGGGTATGACCCGCTCACCACGGCCGAGCTCCTGTCTGCGCGGCATGCCCGCGCACGATATTCCTCGCCGACCTAGACTCGGCGCCCGGATGTCCAGCGCCGACGTCGCCACGCGTTACTTCGAGTCGATCGCCGCGCACGACATCGACGGAGCGCTCGCCTTCTGGGCGCCCGGCGGGGTCGAGCGCGTCGTCGGGCAGCGCGAGATGACCGCGCCCGCGGACATCCGCGCCTTCCTCGGCGAGCTGCTCGGCGCGTTCCCCGACCTCCAGTACGAGCTGCTCGATGTGACCGCCGCCGATGGCCGCGCGGCCGTGCGCTGGAGGGCGCGCGGCACGTTCGCCGGCCCGGGCGCCTTCCAGGGCTTCCGCGCCAACGGCGCACGCCTCGAGATGGAGGGCTGCGACGTCCTCACCGTGAACGGCGAGGACAAGATCGAGCACCTCGACGCATACATCGACAGCGGCGACGTGGCCCGCCAGCTCGGTGTGCTCCCGCCGGCGGGCTCGCGCGCCGAGCAAAACCTGACCAAGCTCGCGAATGCGCGGACCCGGGCGCGGTCGTGGATCCAGGGATCCGACCCCGAGCGCATCGCCGAGGGCGTATGGCTCGTCCGCGGCGGCATCCCGAAGACGATGAACGTGTATCTGATCGAGGACGGCGACGGCGTCACGGTGTTCGACTGCGGCGTCTCGGACATGGTCGCGCCGCTGGCCGCCGCGACCGCGCGTCTCGGCGGGATCAAGCGGATCGTGCTCGGCCACGCCGACGCCGATCACCGCGGCGCTGCCCCAGGGCTGAACGCCCCCGTCTACTGCCACCAGGCCGAACTGGCGGCGGCCGAGTCGGCGTCGTCCTACAGGAATTACTGGGACCGGGCCAAGCTCGACCCCCGCGGCCGCACGGTGCTCTGGCGGCTGATCGCGACCTGGGATGGTGGCCCCGTCCGGATCGCCGGCACGCTCGACGAAGGTGACGTGGTCGCGGGCTTCACCGTCGTTCATCTCCCGGGCCACGCGCCCGGGCTGATCGGGCTGTTCCGCGACTCCGATCGTCTCGCGCTGGTCTCCGACACGCTCTACACGCTCGATCCGCAGTCAGGGCGCCGGCAGCCGGCACACGTCCCGCATCCGGCCTTCAACCAGGACACCGAGCAGGCGCGCGCCTCGATCCGCAAGCTCGCGGCGCTCGGCCCGGCGGTGGTGTGGGCTGGCCACGCCGACCCTGTGACCGGCGATGTCGCCGCCCACCTCGCCCGCGCCGCCGACGCACCGGCGCCATAAGCCGACCGTGGCCAAACGCGACCGCAAGCGACCCGAGAAGCTCGCCGCCCCGACCTCCGAATACCGCGACGCCGAGGGCAATGTCCTCACGTTGCGCGGCTCGCTGACGCCCGGCTCGCGCCGCCAGTACGCCGACGTGCTTGCCGGCGGGCTCGAGCGCGAGGACGCGTGGCAGCGGGCGACCGAGCTGCTGTTCGAGCGCCTCGCGGTGTCGTGGACGATCTCGGGACTCGAGATCACACGGCAGAAGGAGCTCCTCGGCCGCTACCGAATGGCCACGAACGACGAGCGACGGTTCGTCCGCGACACGCTCCGCGAGCACGTCGCCGAGCACTTCCCCGAGCTCCAGGCACCATGACCCTCCCCGATCCCGACGCCTTCGCCGACCTGCTGTGCGATTGGTGCCTGCGCGTGGGCGAGCGCGACTACGTGCTCGTGTTCTCGACGCCCCAGGCGGCACCGCTGCTCCGTGCGTTGCACCGCGCCGTGATCGCCCGCGGGGCGTGGGCGCCGGGGCTGCGCATCGCGATCCCGGGGGTGGCCGAGGACTTCTACAAGCTCGCGTCCGACGAGCTGATCGACGCGTTCCCGCCGCAGGAGCTGGCCGAGATGGAACGGATCGACGCTTACCTGCGGATCGACGCGCCCGGGAACACTCGGGCCCTGGCCGACCTCGACCCGGCCGTGCTCACGCGGGCCGCGCGCGCTCGGTCGCCGATCCAGGAGGCGCGGATGGGTAAGCGCTGGTGCGGCACGCTGTGGCCGACGCCGGCGCTGGCGCAGGAGGCGGGGATGAGCGACGACGACTACGCCGCGTTCGTCGGGCGGGCACTATTTCTGGACCGCTTGGACCCGGTGGCGGCCTGGCGCGAGTTGTCCGCACGCCAGGCCACGCTCGTCGAGCAACTGAGCCCGACGCGCGAGATCCGGATCGAGGCTGACGGGACCGACCTGCGCCTGCGCGTCGACGATCGGACCTGGATCAACTCCGACGGCAGGCGCAACATGCCAAGCGGCGAGGTGTTCACGGGCCCGCTCGAGGATTCGGCCAACGGGACCATCCGGTTCACGATCCCCTCGAGCCCGCGTGGCGTGCTCGTCGAGGACGTGACCGTCACCTTCGAGAACGGGAAGGTCGTGAGCGCCACCGCGGCACGCGGCCAGGACTACCTCGACGCCGCGCTCGCGACCGACCCCGGCGCCCTGTTCCTCGGCGAGCTCGGAATCGGCACCAACGCGGGCATCGACCGCGCCACCGGGTCGATCCTGCTCGACGAGAAGATGGCCGGGACCGTCCACCTCGCGCTCGGCCGCTCCTACCCGGAGACCGGCGGACGCAACGTCTCAGCCTTGCACTGGGATCTGATCTGCGATCTCCGCGCCGGCGGCCGGTTGACCGCCGACGGCGATCCGGTCCGCATCTAACGACGCGGCAACGAGCCGGACGGTCGCGTGCAGTAGCTTCCGGCACTGACATGCGCAGGACCAAGATCGTCGCCACCATCGGACCGGCGTCTCGCGACCTCGAGACCCTCACGCGCATGGCCGAGGCCGGCATGGACGTCGCGCGCCTGAACTTCTCCCACGGCAACCGCGAGATCCACGCCGAGAACGCCGAGCTGGTGCGTCGGGCCGCGGCCGCGGCGGGTAAGCAGGTGGCGATCCTCCAGGATCTACCCGGCCCGAAGCTCCGCATCGGTGCGCTCAAGGACGACATCGCCGAGCTCAAGCCGGGAGAGAAGCTCGTGCTCGTGTGTGGCTCGAGCGAGCCCGGGGACGGCGAGGTCATGTCGGTCAGCTGGAAGGGGCTCGCCGGCGCCGTCGATCCCGACGACGTGATCTACCTCGCCGATGGCGCGATCCGGCTGCGCGTCACGAAGATCCGCGAGGGCGACGGCGAGGTCGAGACCGCGGTCGAGATCGGCGGCTCGGTCGCCTCTCGCCAGGGGCTCAACATCCCGGGCTCGACCCGCGGGCTCGCGGCCGTGCCCGAGGAGGACCTCGACATGCTCCGCTTCGGCGAGTCGATCGGCGTCGATGTGGTCGCGCTGTCGTTCGTCCGCACCGCCGAGGACGTCACGTTCGTCCGGCGGCACACCCGTCTGCCGCTGATCGCCAAGATCGAAAAGCCCCAGGCGGTCGACGCAGCCGAGGAGATCATCCGCGCTGCCGACTGCGTGATGGTGGCGCGCGGTGACCTCGGGATCGAGCTACCGATCGAGGACGTCCCGATCGTCCAGAAGCAGCTGCTTCGGATCGCCGGCAAGCTCGCCCGCCCCGCGATCACCGCCACGCAGATGCTCGACTCGATGGTGAACTCCTCGCGCCCGACCCGCGCCGAGGCCACCGACGTCGCCAACGCGATCCTTGACGGCACCGACGCGGTGATGCTCTCGCAGGAGACCGCGATCGGTTCCTATCCGATCGGCGCGGTCGCGATGATGGCCTCGATCGCCGAGCGAACCGAGCACACGCTCCCGTACCGGACCTGGAACGAGGAGCGCGTCCGCCGCGACGCCCGCGATCCGGCGTACACCGTCGCCTACAGCATGTGCGCCGCCGCGCGCGACCTGCACCTGGCGGCGCTGGTCGTGCCGACCCTGTCGGGCCGCTCGGCCCGGCTGATCTCGGCCCACCGCCCCCAGGTCCCGATCTACGCGTTGTCGCCGGGCAAGGAGACGGTGCGGCGTTGCAGCCTGATGTGGGGTGTGGAGGCCGCGTCGATGCGCCGGCACGAGGTCACCGAGGCCCTGATCGCAGACTCGGCCCGCCGGGTGGTCGAGCTCGGCTGGGTCAAGCCGGGCGCGCGCGTCGGGATCACGGCCGGGTTGCCGAGCGGCCGTCCCGGTACCACCAGCCTGATGCAGATCCAGCGGGTTTAGGGGAAATCCGGCTCAGGGCGTTTGCAGCGCGAAACGCGTGTGCGCCGGATTTCCTTAAGGGAATTCGGCGTCCACCCGTTCCTCTAAGCGACGCGTTCCGGCGCCGAATTCCCCAGGGGCTGCTTCGCAGCGTCCCTGGGGCCTTGACGGCCGGGCATCCGTGCCCGGCCGGGGGATCGCGATCCTCCGCGTCGGCGAAGCAACCCCGATTCCCGCACACTCGCCGCGCCGGCGAAGCAACCCCGATTGCCCCGCACTCGCCGCGCCCCGCTGGCCGAATGCGTATTCGCTCCGGTATGCCAACGATCTCCCAGCACTCGGCAAGCGGCGGGCCTCGAGTGCTGGCTGATCGGGGCGGAGTGCCTCAGTCAGGCGGGCGCGAACCGAACCCTCAGGCGGCCGCGCGGCCGTAAAACTCGGCCTCGAGCTCGCCCAGCTCCGTCGCGGGCGGGTCGTCGTAGAACCACTCGCGTGCGATCCGGTGGAAGTTGCCGCGCGCGTGGAGCTGCGACAGCACCGCTAGCGTGAGCACCTCCATCCGCCGGCCGAAGATGTGGTCCGGTGGCGCGGACTCGTGGCGGAGCTGGCCGAAGTATTCCGAGCGCGGATCGCTCATGTCGATCAGTACCTGCGTGGCGTAGTCGGGGGTCAGCTCGGTGTACTGCTCGACCGTGTACCAGGACGTGGCTGCACGGAAGTGCGCGAGCACCCGCTGAGGATCGAACTTGTCGGGATCGGGGAAGAACCCGACCTCGGATCCCAGCCGCATGATCGTGTCGGTGTCGCCCTCGATGATCGCGCGCGCGACCTGGATCTCGAGCTCGACCGCGCCCGGCGGCATCCGCTTGAACAGGCCGAAGTCGTAGAACACCATGCGCCGGTCGTCGAGCAGCATCGAGTTGCCCGGATGCGGGTCGCCGGAGAACTGGTGGTGGCGGTAGAGACAGCCGAAGTAGAAGCGGAACAGGATCTCGCCGATCCGGTCGCGCTCCTCGTGGGGATAGCTCTTGAGGTCCTCGAACCCGGTGCCCGAGATGAACTCGCTGACCAGCACCCGCTCGCGCGACAGCGAGGTCACGACCTCGGGGATCACGATGAACGGGTGGCCGCGGAAGATCCGCGCGAGCGTGCGCTGGTTCTGGGCCTCGAGCTCGTAGTCGAGCTCGTCGTGGATGCGCTCCGAGATCTCCCGACCGATCGACTGGGGATCGAGGCCGGGCGCGATCCGCTTGGCCAGCCGCAGGATCAACCCGAGGTTCTGCATGTCGGATCGGACCGCGGCGGCCACCCCCGGGTACTGGACCTTGACCGCGACCTCACGGCCGTCGTGGAGCCTGGCCCGGTACACCTGTCCGATCGAGGCGGCTGCCACCGGCTCCTCGTCGAACTCGGCGAACACGTCCTTCAGCGGATCCTCGAGCTCCTCCTCGATCACCTTGCGCATGTCCTTGAAGGCGACGTTGGGCGCGGCGTCGCGGAGCGCGGCAAGCTTGTGCTGGAACTCCTCGCGGTACTCGTCGGGCACGATGCCGACGTCGAGGAACGACAGCACCTGCCCGAGCTTCATCGCGGCGCCCTTCATCGTCCCGAGCGCGGTCACGATCTGCTCGGCCGCCTCGATCTGGCGCTTCTCGAGCGCGACCTTCCGCCCGTCCTCGTTCCGGGTCACGTTGGCCGCGCGGGTTCCCGCTTGACGGATCGCCTGCCCCGCGGCCAGCCCCCCGATCCTCGCGGTGCGCCCCACGCGTGAGGTGGGGATCTTGTCCTTCGCCACGTGGCTAGATGCTAGCTCGCTACCTACCGCGTTCGATGCGCGAGCCCGGCACGATGTCGTCCGAGCCGTCCGGCCACCGCACCCAGGCCTTGTGGCCGCCGTCGTAGTCGTCGCCGAGCAGGATCAGCGTCGCCGGGTCGCCGAGCGCGATGCACGGCTCGGACCCCTCCGGGTCGACGCCCCGCCAGATCCGCACGAACCGGTTGTGCTCGAGCTCGTCGGCGACGGTGGTCGGGTCGGTGTGACCGGGGTGGATGCGGGTGTCCGGCGGGAGCGCCAATAGCTTGTCCATGATCGAGGACCGCAGGTCGGCGTACCCCGAGCTGCCCGGAGCGTGAACGCCACCGACCGATCCCTTGAACAGCGTGTCGCCCGTGAACACGTCGGTGCCGCCCACGAGCAGTGACAGCATCCCGGCGGTGTGACCGGGCGTGTGAATCGGCTCGATCGTCAGGGCGCCGGTCTCGATCGTCTCGCCCGGGGCCATCGTGCCGGTCGCCGCCGGCACGCGATCGCGCTCGAGCTCGTGGATCAGCACCGGCGTGCCGGGATGGCGCTCGAGCACCTGCGAAACCTCTGACACGTGGTCGTGATGGTGGTGTGTGAGCAGGATGTGGGTCAGCGTGAGCTGGCCGCGCCCCAGGTAGTCGAGCAGCGGCTGGACCGGGCCGCCGGCGTCGATCATGACCGCGTGCCCGCCCGGCTCGTCCGCGACCAGATATGTGTTCGACAGGAACGAGTCGTTCATCGAGCGCTCGACGATCACTCCGGGCAGCGTACTCGTTAGCCTGCGCACCATGAGCCTCCTGCACACCTGTTACCGAATCACCGACATCGACCGCTCGGTCGCGTTTTACGAGGCGCTCGGCTTCGAAGAGCGGCGCCGGGCACCGATCCGCGAAGAAGCGATCAACGTGTTCATGAGCCTGCCCGACGACGGGCCCGAGCCGCGCCTTGAGCTGACCTACAACTTCGGCGTCGACTCGTACGACCTCGGGACCGCATACGGACACATCGCGATCAGCACCGAGGACCTGGACGGCACGCTCGAGCGACTGGCGGCGCAGGGGATCGAGCCCGAGCGCCCGCCGTACACGGTCAGCAAGGGCGGTAGCCGGCTGTGCTTCGTGCGCGACCCCGACAACTACCGGGTCGAGATCATCGAGCGGAACGGATCGAGCTGACCTAGCCGGACCGACCCGCTAGCCTGGGCACCTCGATGGCGGATCCGAGCAAGATCGGAAAGTTGCTCCAGCAGATCGCGATGGGCGTCGCGGCCCATGATCGCGAGAACCCCGACCACAACACGTGGGGGATCGGCATGGCGCACTTCGACATCGAACGGCTCGACCTCGAGGAGGGCGAGGAGCTCATCCCCGGCATCGTCCTCCACGCCGACGGCGGCCAGACCGGCCAGTTCCGGATCTTGTGCGACGGCCAGCACGACCAGGGCGAGGTCGAGGAAGAGGAAGAGGTCGTCGACGCGGTCGCCGAACAGGAGCTCGTGCAGCCGCTCCAGGCGCCCGGCCCGGCCCCCCGGGTCACCCCGCCGTTCTAACGGGCCGACCGGAACAGGTCGCCGCGGAGATGTTGGCCACTTGGCCAATGCCCGCGGGCCGCGGGGCCCAGCATGCTGTCGCGGTGCGGGCGGAGCGATGCACGGCGGGGCGATCGCGTTTCGCCGGCGCGAACTGAGGGGAGGGGCGACAGGGCGTGTGCGGTTTTGCCGGGGAACTCAGTTTTGTAGGCGCTGCGGACCGTGCGGCCGTGGAGCGAATGGCCGAGACGATGCAGAGTCGTGGCCCCGACGGCGGCGGAGCGTGGGCCATGGATGCCGCGGCCCTCGCACATCGGCGCCTGAAGATCATCGACCTCTCCGCCGCCGGCGATCAGCCGATGGTCGACGAGGAGCTGGGACTCACGATCGTCTTCAACGGCTGCATCTACAACCACCTCGAGTTGCGCCGCGAGCTTGAACACGATGGCTATCGGTTCTTTTCGCGCAGCGACACCGAGGTGATCATGAAGGCCTACGACCGCTGGGGCGGGCAGTGCGTCGAGCGGCTGTTCGGGATGTTCGCCTTTGCGCTGTTCGATCACGGCCGGCGCCGGCTCACCCTGGCTCGCGACCGGCTCGGCATCAAGCCGCTCTACCTCACTCAAGGTCAAGACTCCGTACGGTTCGCCTCGACGCTTCCGGCGCTGCTGGCGGGAGGCGGCGTGGACACCGAGATCGACCCGGTCGCGCTGCATCACTTCTTCAGCTGGCACGGGGTGGTCCCGGCCCCCTACACGATCCTGAAGGGGGTGCGCAAGCTCGCGCCCGCCACGGTTATGACCGTCGACGCGGACGGGGAGAGCGCGATCGACACCTACTGGTCTGCCGATTACAGCAGCCGTCCGGAGCGCGCCGGATGGTCGGAGGAGGATTGGGCGAGGGAGGTGCTCGGGGCGCTCGAGACCGCGGTGCGGCGGCGTATGGTCGCCGACGTGCCGGTGGGCGTGCTGCTGTCCGGCGGTTTGGACTCGAGCCTGATCGTAGGGCTGCTTGCGCGCTCGGGTCAGGAGGGACTCGCCACGTTCAGCGTCGGGTTTGACGACGTCGGTGAGCGCGAGGGCAACGAATTTCGCTACTCCGATGTGATCGCCGAGGTCTTCCAGACCGACCACCACAAGATCCACGTGCCGACCGACCGGATGCTCCCGGCTCTGGACGGCGCGATCGCTGCGATGAGCGAGCCGATGGTCTCGCACGATGCGGTCGCCTTCTACCTGCTCTCGCAGGAGGTGTCGAAGTCGCTGAAGGTGGTCCAGTCGGGGCAGGGAGCCGACGAGGTCTTTGCGGGTTACTCGTGGTATCCGCCGCTCGTGGACGCCGACGGGAGCGGGGTCGACCGCTACGCGGCCGAGTTCTTCGACCGGCCCCAGGCCGAGTTCAGCGAGATGCTCACTCCGGACTACATGGTCGACGGCGATCCGAGCCGCGCCTTTGTCGAAGAGCACTTCGACGACTTCATCCGCTTCTACCTGGGGGAAGAGCCTTACGTGCCTTCCGTGCCGACATACGAATTCCAGCGACCTGCCGACGCACGGGAGACGAAGGACCGGTTGCGAGAGCAAGTCGTCAAGCCCCGCCACGGTCACGGCGGCACCGGCGTCGTGATCGGCCCGCAGGCGACGGGCGCCGAGATCGACGACCTCGCCGGCGAGGTGGAGCGCCAGCCGCAGAGCTACATTAGCCAGCCCACGATCTCACTCTCGTCCCACCCGACGGTGATCGACGATCACCTGGAGCCACGCCACGTCGACCTGCGCGTGTTCGCGTTCTCCGCGGCACAGATCGCGTTCATGGCCGGGGGCCTGAGTCGGGTTGCGCTCGAGAAGGGCAAGCTGATCGTCAACTCCTCTCAGAGCGGCGGCGGCAAGGACACCTGGATCCTGTGACGTACTCGATCGTCGCGCGCGACCCCGACACCGGCGAGCTCGGCGTCGCCGTCCAGTCGCACTGGTTCTCGGTCGGCTCGATCGTGACCTGGGCTCGCCCCGGCATCGGCGCGGTGGCCACCCAGGCCAACGCCGACCGCGGTTACGGCCCGCAGCTTCTCGACCTGCTGGCCGCGGGCGTGCATGCCGAGCAGGCGCTGGCGACGCTCGTCGCAAACGACCCCGCTGGCCACTCGCGCCAGGTGGCGGTCGTCGACGCGGCGGGTCATGTCGCGGCCCACACCGGCCCGACCTGTATGGCCTACGCCGGCCACGTCATCGGCGCGGGCGTCTCCTGCCAGGCCAACATCATGGCCACCGAGCGGGTGTGGCCGGCGATGCTCGAGGCGTTCGGGGCCGCCGGCGGCTCGCTCACGAGCCGGCTGCTCGCCGCACTCGACGCCGCCGAGGGCGAGGGGGGCGATCTCCGGGGCCGCCAGTCCGCCGCGATCCTCGTCGTCGCGCCGGATGCCGAGCCGTGGGAGACCGTGGTGTCGCTGCGGGTCGAGGACCACCCCGAGCCGCTACGGGAGCTCCGGCGGCTCGTGGCCCTGGACGACGCGTACAAGCTCGCCGGCCGGGCCGACGAGCTTTTGAACTCCGGCCACCACGACGAGGCCGCGCGCCTGTACGTGGAGGCGAGCGAATGCGCCCCCGGGAACCACGAGCTGATGTTCTGGGCCGGCCTGGGCAGGGTCCACGCCGGCGACCTGGACGCCGGCGTGGCCTATGTCGAGGCGGCGATCAAGGTCCAGCCGAACTGGCGCGAGCTACTGCGCCGGCTGCCTGCGGACGCCGTGCCGTCGGCGGCCGCAGTGCTCGCCCGCCTGCGCGGCGGCCCCTAGCCCGGCGAGCTGCAGGGCGTCTCGACGAGGAGCTCGGCCAGCGCGCGGGCCGTTAGCCGCTCCTTGGGGATGAACCCGCGCACCGGCGCGGTGGCGAGGCGCTCCCCGTGGCTGGCGGCGTCGGCACTCGACGTCAGCACGACCGCGGGCGGCGACTTGCGCCGGGCGAGCAGCTCGGCGACCGCGATCCCGTCGAGTCCCGGCAGCCGGATGTCGAGCAGGACCACGTCGGGGTCGATGTCGGCCACTACCGCGAGCGCGGCCTCGCCGTCCGCCACGTCGGCAACGACCTCTAGGCCGGCAGCCTCGACGATCATCCGTGCCACAGCACGGAACCCGGCGTGGTCATCGACGATCAAAGCGGTGCGCGCGGACAGGAGCCGCAGCTTACGATACGAGACGCCTTGTATCGCCCAATTGCACTAATTTTGTTGCGTCGGTTGCAGGGGTAACGCGTATGGTTCGCGTTGTGAACTCGAATGGCCGGGGGGACGGCGCTCGGGCTCCGGCCTCCGGCGGTCGGGCTCGAGACCCTGAGCTCGACGACGCGATCACGACGGCGACCACGGCGCTGCTCGAGGAATCCGGCTTCGCCGGATTGACGATCGAGGCGATCGCGCGCCGTGCCGGCGTGGCCAGAGCGACCGTCTACCGCCGCTGGCCGAATCTCGATGCCCTGCTGGCGCACGTGTTGCGCGGCGTCGTGCATGAGATCCCGATTCCGGACCGCGGCAACGTGCGCGAGGACCTGATCGCGATCCTCGAAGAAGAGCTCGCGGTCGTCAGGCGCGACGCCGGGAAGCTGTACCCGAGCCTCGGCGTCCAGGCCAAGGCCGATTCGGGCGCCCGCGAAGCGCTTGCCGACCTCATGCAGCACCGCCGCGCGGCCGTCCGCGAGGTGCTTCGCCGCGGAGTCGATCGCGGTGAGATCCGCGATGACGTGGACCTCGATCTCGCGTTCTTCCTCGTCTGGGGACCGGTGTACTACCGCCACATGTTCGGATTCGCGTGCGCAGCGCCGATCCAGGCCGACTTCATCCCGCGGCTCGTCGATGCCGTGCTCCTCAGCATCGGAGCCGGCTAGTCGCGGCGCCGGCGCCTGGCGTCGCGCATCGCGTCGCGCTTGAGCGCGTGCTGCTCACGCATCGCGTCGCGGCTCTCCTCGCGGATCTGGCTCCACGTCGCCCGCGCCTGGCGGAGCGCCTTGACGACCTGCTGGCGAGCCTCCTCGGCGGACTTGGCGGCGTCGAGCACCTGCTGGCGCGTGCGCCGCCCGTGCGTCAGCAGGTTGAACGACCACAGTCCCGTGTCGAGTAGCCGGGCCGCGCGCTCGAGATCGGTCAGCACCGCGTCGCGCAACTCGGTGCCCCGCAGCCCCTGCTCGATGTAGCGCACGCGCGCCGCGAGCGCCACGCCGCCGAGCCCGCTCAGCGCCCGCGCGGCGATCATCGGCTCCGGGTCGCGCGGGTCCACCTCGGCCCGCGCGGCCAGCGCTTCGGTGGCGACGGTGACGATCCGGTCGTACATCTCGAGCCATGCCGCGCGCAGCGCCGGCGTCGAGTCGATCAGGTCCACGAATCTGGGCAGGAACACGACGATGTCGTCGGGAACCACGTCGAAGCGCTCCATGTCCTCCTTCATCGCCCGCACCACGGCGGCGGTCAGCGACTCGTTCGGGGGACACTCTCGGATCACGCGGGCCATGCTCTCGACGGTCTCGTCGGCCCAGTCGAGGACCATCGACTCCTTGGTCGGGAAGTAGTTGTAGACGGTCTTTTCCGAGACCCCGACGATGTCGGCGACCTCGGAGACCTTGACGTTGTCGAAGCCGCGCGCGCCGAACAGGATCGTGGCCACATCCGAGATTCGCTGGCGGGTCAGCCGGCGCTTGCGCTCGCGCAGCCCCTCGTCGGGATGGCGCTTCAGCTCTTCCGCCTCCTGGAATCGCCGCACCCGGCGCAGCGCGTCGGCCAGCTCGTCGCCGAGCTCGGCGGCGAACACCCGGTGAACCCGGTCGTCGCTGAACGGTTCGTCGAGCAGCTCTGCGTCGTGGTCCATCTTCTCGACAAAGCATAGGCCGGAAATTTCAGTTGCAGCATTTTTTCAGTCACTGTAGAGTTCTGTGCCATGACAGAGATACCGGCAATCGAAACTCAAGGACTCACCAAGCGCTTCGGCGAGTTCACGGCGGTTGCGGACCTCGACCTGCGGGTCGACACCGGAACGGTCGTGTCGCTGCTCGGGCCCAACGGCGCCGGCAAGACCACGACCGTGCGCATGCTCGCGACGCTGTCGCGTCCGGACGCCGGCTACGCCCGCGTCGCCGACCATGACGTCGTCCACGAGGCGGCGCAGGTCCGCCGGCTGATCTCGCTGACCGGCCAGTTCGCCGCGCTCGACAAGCACCTGACCGCGCGCGAGAACCTCGTGCTGATGGCGCGACTGCGCGGCCGAAGCCGACGCGAGTCAGCCGACGTGACCGAGCGCCTGATCGAGCGATTCGCGATCGAGGAGTTCCGGAACCGGCTGGTCAAGAACCTGTCCGGCGGCGAGCGCCGCCGCGTCGACCTCGCTGCCAGCCTGATCGACACCCCGCACGTGCTCGTGCTCGATGAGCCGACCACGGGTCTTGACCCCCGCAGCCGGCAGGTCGTCTGGTCGACGATCCGCTCGCTCGTGGACGAGGGCGTGACCCTGCTGCTCACGACCCAATACCTCGAGGAGGCCGACGCCCTCGCGGACCGCGTCGTGCTGATCGATCGCGGCCGAGAGGTCGCGTCCGGCACGCCGGCCCAGCTCAAAGCCCAGGTCGGGGCGCAGCGGGTCGACGTCATCGCGGCCGACGGCGCCGAGTTCGAGCGCCTGGGTGCGCTGCTCGGCGAGCAGTTCGAGATCTCGACCTCGGCCGAGCAACGGACGATCTCGGTGGCCGCGCCCGACGAGGCCGAGGACCTGGCGCGCGTCGCCGCAGCGGTGGCCGAGGCGGACGTCGCCGTCGACGAGATCGCGCTCCGGCGTCCGACGCTCGACGACGCGTTCCTCGCGCTGACGGGCCACATGGCGCACGAGGACCCGCGAGCCGACGGTTCGAACGAATCCCAACCAACGGAGGTGGCCGCATGAGTGCGATCACAGCTACCGCGCCCGGGCCCGTGCCCGCCGCGGCCGGCGCCGGCGGGGTGGTCGGGTTTATCCGCGACACCGCGCTGCTCACCGTGCGCAGCCTGCGGGCGGTCCCGCGCGTCCCCGAGCGCCTGCTCGACGTCACGATCCAGCCGATCGTGTTCATCCTGCTGTTCCTGTACGTGTTCGGCTCGGCGATCCACGTCCCGGGAGTCAGTTACAAGGACTACCTGTTCCCGGGGATCATCGGGCAGTCGCTCGCGTTCGGGATCATCGGCGCCGGCGTCGCCACCTCGCACGACATGACCGAGGGCGTGATCGACCGCTTCCGCTCGCTGCCGATCAGCCGGCTGTCGATCATCACCGCGCAGGTGATGGGCCAGTTCTGCGAGCAGTTGCTGGGGCTCACGATCGTCGTCCTGTTCGGGCTGATCCTCGGGTGGGAGCCACACCTCACCGCGCCCCACACGATCGAGCTGGTCGCGCTGATGTCCCTCGGGATGTTCGCCTTCACGTGGATGGGCGTCCTGCTCGGGATGCTCGTCCGCTCGCCCGACGCCATGCAGGGCGTGGGCTTCATCGTGATCTTCCCGCTCGCCTTCATGGCCGGGACGTTCGTGCCGATCGCCGGCATGGCCGCGGTGCCGCGGGCGATCGCGCACTGGGACCCGATCTCGGCGCTCGTCGGCACCGTGCGCGGGCTCACCGAGGGCGTGCACTCGACGGGGTCCTGGCAGCTCGTCCATCCGGAGCTGGCGATGGCCCTCTGGTGCCTCGTGATCATCGCGGTCTGCGTGCCGCTCGCGCTGCGGCGCTTCAACCGCACGCTCGCCGGCTGAGGCTCCGAAGCCCAGCCGACAACTGCCCCGGGGTCTTGGGAAGTAACAGTGAATTATTCAGGGTTACTTCCCAGACTCCGTCTCGGCGACGATCACGTAGTAGCCGAGGTGGAGCTCGTCCATCGTGAGCAATTCGCGGTGGCGTCCTTGCCATTTGCCGGTCTCCAGATCCGCCCGGAGCGCGTCGATTGCGCGATTCACCGCGCCCGAGCGTAGCTGTACGAACACCGAGACACCCGCCCGCACGTCCGCGTCCAGGTAGGCCTCGGGGCGTCGCCAGAACGCCCCGTAGAAGCCGTCGGTGCAGTCGTGCGGAATCGGGACCGGGGTCAGTCGCGCCGATCCGAGCGAGGTGCGCAGCTCCGCCTCCCATGCGCCGGGACCCCGGTAGCGCGACGGGATCAGCTCGAGGAATTCCGGCAGATACTCGGTGGTCAGCCAGAACAGCTCCGCCTCCCCGGGGTTCGCGTTGAACAACACGACGCGCTCGCGCGCCACGCGACGCAACTCGGCAAAGCCCCGCCGCCGATCGGTCCAGTGGTGGTCGCTCAGGACCGCCATCACCGCGTCGAACGCGCCGTCCTCGAACGGCAACTCCTCCGCGCGCCCCCGTACGACCGGCGCCGACCCGGGCGGGCGCTGAGCGATCATCACGTCCGAGGGCTCGAGCGCCAGCACCTCGCGGCCCGGCGGCTCGTAGGCCCCCGCGCCGGCGCCGACGTTCAGCACGGTGGCGGCGTCGCCGAGGGCGGCCCAGATCGCCGACGCGATCCGCGGATCCGAGCGGCGCGTGCCGGTGTACGTTCGCCCAATCGTGTCGTAGAGGTCGGCGGGCTGCTCGCCCCACGGGCGGCTCACGGATCGACGAGCACGCCGGGGTTCAGCACGCCGGTCGGATCGACGGCCGCCTTGGCTCCGCGAAGCGCGGCGGCGAACGGCTCCGGACGCTGGCGGTCGTACCACGGGCGGTGCGCGCGCCCGACCGCGTGGTGGTGGGTGATCGTGCCGCCCCCATCGACCACCGCGTCCGACGCGACTCGCTTGAGCTCGGCCCCCTGCTCGAGTTCGGCGCCACGGCGCGCCGGCGCGAGGATCGTGTAGTACGGCGCGGGCCCGTCCGGATACACGTGCGTGAACCGGCACGTGACCGACCCTCCCCCGCACACACCTTCCAGAGCGGCCCTCACGTCGCCGATCACCCGCTCGTGGAAAGCCGGGAACCGCTCCCACGTGATCGCGGTCTCGAACGTCTCGGACAGCACCCCGATGGCCACGAACACGTCACGCAGGTAAGGGGCGCGCAGAAACGCGTCGCGCCAACTCCCGACGGCCTCGCCGCTTCCCGAGCCGCTTCCCGAGCCGCTTCCCCGAGCCGCTTCCCGAGCCGCTCCGCGAGCCGGATCCGGCCCGCTCCCACGTACCCCCGTGGTCGCCGCAGATCTCGAGCGCCGTCGTCATCCACCGCTCGACGTCGTGGTCGGCCGACTCGAACCCGAGCACGAGCAGCGCGTGCGACCCGTCGCCGGCGCCGGTCACCTCGGCCTCGCGGGCGTCGATCAGGCGGCAGTTCGCCGGGTACAGCCCGGACTGCGACAGAGCCCTGACCGCGTCCACCCCGGCACTGAAGTCCGCGAACCGCACCGAGGCCGAGGCGCGGCGGGTCGGGCGCGGGCGGACCCTGACCCACGCCTCGGTGATCACCCCGAGCGTGCCTTCTGACCCGATCAGCATCCGGTCGGGCGAGACGCCGGCGCCCGAGCCGGGCAGCCGACGCGACTCCCACGCTCCGATCGGCGTCAGCGCCCGGACCGACTCGACGAGGTCGTCGATGTGGGTGTAGAGCGTCGCGAAGTGGCCGCCGGCGCGGGTGGCGATCCACCCGCCCAGCGTCGAGAACTGAAACGACTGCGGAAAGTGGCGGAGCGTGAGCCCGTGCGAGCCGAGTTGCTCCTCGAGGCCCGGTCCGGTGGCGCCGGCTTGGATCCGTGCCGACAGCGACACAGGGTCGACCTCGAGCACCCGGTCGAGCGCCTTCAGGTCGATCGTCACCACGCCGGCGCAGGCGTCGCACCCCGCTGCCTCGACGCCGCCGACCACGCTCGTCCCGCCGCCGAACGGAATCACCGCGGCTCCCGCGGACAGAGCCCAGTCCAGAATCGCCTCCACCTCCTCCTCGGAGCGCGGGCGCGCGACGACGTCCGGCGGGTGATCGAACCGCCCGCGGAAGGCGCGCACCACATCGCTGTACGAGCGGCCGTAGCAGTGCAGCGCGCGCTCGTAGTCGCTCATTGAGCAGATCGGCGCCAGCGCCTGCGGCGGGCCCAGTCGCGGCGCTGGGAGCGTCACCGCCGACAACGGCACGGGCGTCTCGGGATCGCGCGACCCGAACCCGAGCCGGTCGGTCAGGAACGCAGCTGCGTCGCGCAACTCCGCCGGCGAGGGCTGCTCGTCCTCGTAGCCCCACCCCCAGTGCTTGAGCGCTCTCGCCACGAGGGGCATCCTGCCATACGCTTGGCGCATGGACCTAGAGCAGTTGCGCGCGTTCGTGACCGTGGCCGAGGAGCTGCACTTCGGGCGGGCGGCGCTCCGCCTGGAGCTGTCTCAGCCGCAGGTCAGCCGCCGAGTACGCGCGCTCGAGGACGGGCTCGGAGTGGAGCTGTTCGTGCGCACGCCCCGCCGCACGGTGTTGACCGGCGCCGGCGCCAAGCTGCTCGAGGACGCGCGCGACACGCTCGCGGCCGCCGAGCGGCTCGAGCGGCGTGCCGCGGCCGCCGGGCGCAGCGCCGCCGGGCGTGTGGTCGTCGGGTTCGTCTGGAGCACGCTCGGCGCCCACGTCGCGCCGCTGGTCGCGGCCGCCGCCGAGCGACACCCCGAGATCGAGCTGACGGTCTGCCAGCTTCAGTTCGTCGAGATCGTGCCGTCGCTGCGCCGCGGCGACGTGGACCTCGCGATCGTGCGCTCGTTGTTCGAGGAGAGCGAGATGATCGAGTCGACGCTGCGGCGCGAGCCGTCGGTACTGGCGATGGCGCCCGACCATCCGCTCGCGCGCGCCGAGACCCTGACGGTGTGCCAGCTCGACGAGCTGCCGATGGTGGCTCTGCAGCGTGACCTCGCGCCGAAGGCGTACGACGCCGTGACCGCGCACGCCGCCGAGCTCGGGGTGCGATTGCGGATCGTCCAGCAGACGCGCTCGCCGTCCGAGGCGCTCGCGCTGGTCAGCGCCGGGATCGGCGTCTACCGGCTCCCATCGACCGCCGCGCTGCCGCACCGGGGCGTCGTCTACCGCGAGATCACGGACGCTCCAAGCCGGCTCGTCATGGTGCGGCGCCCCGAGCCGCCCGCGCCGGCGCTCGCCACCGTCGCCACGCTCGCGGAGAAGCTGTTCGGTGATGCGGATAACGCATCGAACAATGGGACCGGCGCTCTGGAACTGAGCTCGGCCGCGCCCTAGCCTCGCGAGCCGTGCTGGCTTCGGTGGGTAGACGCCTGCGGGCGTCCACGCGGCTCCGTGCGCTCGCGCTGTTGTGGCAGGCGAGCCCGAGGCTGAGCGTGCTGGCGGTCGTGTTCGTCATCGCCGAGGGGGTGCTGCCCGTGCTCGTGCTCGTCCTGATGGGGCGCGTCACGGGAGCGATCCCGGATGCCGTCACGTTCGGGCTGTCCTCGCCGCAGGGCCATCGGCTGATCGTGGCGCTGGCGGTCGCGGGCTTCGGCTACGCGCTGTCGCTGATGCGCGGACCGTTCGAGGACGCGCTCACCGCCGCATCGGCGGCGCGGGTGGACGGACTGATGCAGCGCCGCCTCGTGCAGGCGGTGTCAGCGCCGACGGGCATCGAGCACCTCGAGGATCAAGACGTGCTCGAGCGGCTCTCCTCAGCGCGCGGCGAGCTGCTGGGCGGCAAGCCGGAGGGCGCGCCGATGGCGCTGATCTCGCTGCTCGGCGATCGCCTCACCGGCGTGCTCGCGTGTGTCGTGCTGGCGACGTTCCGGTGGTGGCTCGGCCTGGCGCTGCTCGTGATGTGGCTGCTCGTGCGCCGCCCGCTCGGCACTCGGGTGCGGTTCCAGGCCACCCGGGCCAGACAGGCGAGCGCGCCGTTGCGGCGGAGTTGGTACCTGCTCGGGCTCGCCTGGCGACCTCACGCTGCCAAGGAGATGCGGGTGTTCGGCCTCGGGGAGTGGACGGCCGACCGTCACCGCGAAGAGTGGCTCCGGGGCATGGAGCCGACGTGGCGCGAGCTCCGGCGGCTGTCGCAGCAGGTCTGGTTCGCCGGTGCGCTCGTGCTCGCGGGCTACGCGCTCGCGGCGGGCGTGCTCGGATGGGAGGCCGACCACGACCAGATCTCGCTGCGGACGCTGGCGACGATGCTGATGATGCTCCCGGCGACGATGTCGGCGGGGTCGATCACGCTCGCCGACATCAGCCTCGCGCAGATGCTGGCGGCGCTGCCCGACCTCGACGCGCTCACGAGCTCGCTGCGCCCCCGCCCGGGTACTGCGCCCGCGCCCTCGGCCACGTACGGCAGCAGCGCCGGTTCGCGGACGCCGGCGGCCGGCGCGGTGCCGCTCCCGGCCGCCGGGCTGCCGCGCCACAACGTCCGCTTCGAGCGCCTCGGCTTCGCCTATCCGGGCCGGGGAGAGCCGGTCCTGCGCGACCTCGATCTCGAGCTGCCGTTCGGCCACTCGCTCGGACTGGTCGGCGTCAACGGCGCGGGCAAGACGACGCTCGTGACGCTGCTCGCGCGGATGCGGGAGCCGACCGGTGGCGCGATCACCGTCGACGGCTTCCCCCTGACCCGGCTGAACGAGCGCGCGTGGCAGCGCCAGGTGGCGGTCGTCTACCAGGACTTCGCCCGCTTCCCGTTCAGCGCCGCCGAGAACGTGGGCCTGTTCGGCGATGGCCCGCCGGACCGCGACGTGCTGGCGCGAGCGGCGGACCGCGCCGGGGCCACGGAGATCATCGACCAGCTTCCCCGTGGCTGGGACACCGTGCTCTCGCCCCACTACGAGGGGGGCGTGGGGTTATCGGGTGGGCAGTGGCAGCGGATCGCGCTGGCGCGGGCGCTGTACGCCGTGCAGAAGGGAGCCCGCGTGCTCGTGCTCGACGAGCCGACCGCCCAGCTCGACGTCCGCGCCGAGGCCGCGTTCTACGACCGCTTCCTCGAGTTGACGGCCGGTGTGACCAGCATCGTGATCTCACACCGGTTCGGGAGCGTGCGCCGCGCACACCGGATCGCGGTGCTGGACGGGGGGCGCATCGCCGAGCTCGGCACGCACGAGGAGTTGCTCGCCGCCGGCGGCGCCTATGCCGAGATGTTTCGCGTCCAGGCGGAGCGATTCGCGACGGCGCCCGCACCCGCCGCCGGCGAGTCGGCATGATCTCGACGTGGCGCCGTCTGGCCGGCGTGCTCGTCGGCACGGGCTTCCGGGCCGCGCGGTGGACGGCGATCGCGTGCCTGGTCATGAGCCTCGTCGCGGCGGTCGCTTCGGTCACCTACACCATCGGCTATCGCGTGATGATCGACGGCGCCATCGCGAACGACACCGACCAGATCGTGATCGGCGCGGTGCTCGTCGCGGGGCTGTTCTCGCTGAGCTGGCTGCTCGCGCTCGTCTCGGGCACCGAGGGGTCGCTCCTGACCGACAAGACGAGCCTCGCGCTCGGCGTGCGGATCGCGCGCCTGGCGGCGACCCTGCCGACGCTCGAGCACTTCGAGCGCCATGAGCTGCTGGCGCGGGTCGAGCAGCTGACCCAGAACCGCCGCACGCTCGCCGGCGCGCCGCGCCAGCTGATCGGCCTGACCGGGCAGGCGGCACGCGCCATCGGCATCGTCGTGCTGCTCGCGACGATCTACCCGCCGGTGCTCGTGGTGCCTCTGCTTGCGATCGCGCCCGCGTTGTCGGACCGCCGTGCCGGCGCCGTACAGCAGCGCGCCGACGACTCGCTCGCCTCGGATCGCCGCCTCCTCGACGAGCTGTTCGGCCTCGCCACCAGCGCCGGCGAGGCGCGCGAGTTGCGCACCTACGGGATCACCGATGCCCTTGCGGCGCGCCACGCGGCGCTCGCCGAGCGTGTCCGCCGCCGGGCCGTCCGGGCCGCGCTCGTGAGCGCCGCCTGGGAGGCGGTCGGCTGGCTGGTGTTCGCCGTGGGCGTGGTGGCGGCGATCGTCGTGCTCGTGCTGCGCGCCGCCCACGGCCACGTCAGCCCCGGCCAGGTGGTGATGGCGGTATCGCTGATGCGACGCGCCCAGACTCAGATCTCCCGGTCGACCGACAGCGCCGGCAACCTCAACACGTCGATCGGGGCCGCGCGGCAACTGCTGTGGCTCGAAGACCACGAACGCTCGCTGCGCGTCACCGGCTCGCGGCGCGTCGCTGCGCCCGTGCGCCTTGAGTCGGGGATCGCGCTCGACGGGCTGCGGTTCGCGTACCCCGGCACCCAGGATCAGACCGCGCTCGGACCGCTGTCGCTCGAGCTGCCCGCGGGCCGCGCGATTGCGCTCGTAGGCAGGAATGGCGCCGGAAAGACCACGCTCGTGAAGCTGCTGTCC
Organism: uncultured Solirubrobacterales bacterium; assembly: GCA_963701945.1. Taxonomy (GTDB): domain Bacteria; phylum Actinomycetota; class Thermoleophilia; order Solirubrobacterales; family Solirubrobacteraceae; genus Palsa-465. The sequence goes on from CAVPBV010000018.1 coordinate 299,585, forward strand.
GGCATGTACGCGCCGACCGAGGGCCGAATCCTGGTCGACGGCATCGACCTCGCCCAGGTCGACGTCGACGAGTGGCGCGGCCGCGTGACCGCCGTCTTCCAGGACTTCGTGCGCTTCCAGTTGCGGCTGCGCGAGAGCGCCGGCGTCGGCGAACTGGCGCGGATCGACGATCGCGACGTCGTGCGCGCGGCGCTCGCACGCGCGGGATCCGAAGGCCTCGAGCACGAGCTTCCGGACGGCTTGGAGAGCCAGGTCGGCAACCGCTACACCGCCGGCCAGGAGCTGTCGGGCGGGCAGTGGCAGCGGATCGCGCTGGCCCGCGGGCTGATGCGCCAGGCGCCGCTGCTGGTCGTGCTCGACGAGCCCACCGCGAGCCTCGACCCGCCGACCGAGGCGGCGCTGTTCGCGCGCTATGCCCGCGCCGCTCGCGAGCTCGGTGCCGCCCACGGCACGATCACGCTGCTCGTCTCGCACCGCTTCTCGACCGTCCGCACGGCCGACCTGATCGTCGTGCTCGACGGCGGGCAGGTGGTCGAGTTCGGCTCGCACGAGCAGTTGATCACCAAAGGCGGGCAGTACGCCGAGCTGTTCGCGCTCCAGGCTCGGGCGTACGCGTGACGGCTCGACGGCGCGCATCTCCGAGCGGCACTCCCCAGGTACCGTGTGTGCCGTGGCGGTCCCGTCCGGTGTCCTCGTCCGTGGCCCCTGGGCTCCCGATCAGGTGGCTGTCGCCTGGCGCCCTGAGCCATTCGAGCCGTCCGGCGAGGCGACCGACGCCGCCGACGTCGCGCTCGACGCGCTGCGCCGGCGCGGCTCGCCCAGCCACGACGGCCTCGCGGCGCGGCTCGTCGACTTCGAAACGGCCCCGGGACGGCTGTCGCTCGAGCTTCAGCCGATCCGCTGGGCGCTCCGCCTGATCCCCGACGGCGCGGCCCGGAGCCTGTCGATCATGTGCATGGTGCGCGCCGCCGACGGCCGCTGGCTGGCGGGGCGCCGTGCGCAGTGGCTGGCGTCCTGGGCCGGGCGCTGGGCGCTCGGCGCCGGGGGCTCGGTCGAGGTCGACGAGAACCCGGCCGACACGATGGCCCGCGAGCTGCGCGAGGAATGGTCGGTCGAGCCCGCGCGCCTGCGAGTCGAGGCGATGTTGCAGCTGCCGAGCGAACTGGTGCTGGTGATCGGCCAGGCTTGGCTGGCCGACGGCGCCACCGTGACGCCGGACCACGAGCACGACGAGTTCGCGTGGTGGCCGGCCGACCTCGCGAGCTGGCCACCCGAGGCTGACGAGCCGCTCCGCCGGCTCGCCCAGCTGGTGTCGGGCTGATGCCGGCGCTCGCGGACCGCCCAGCGAACCGCTCGAGGTTCCCGAGCGCAATCACATTCGGGCGGCTCGAGGTCGTCTCGTTCTGCCACTCGTGCGTGTACACGGCGCTGCTGATCTGCGCGTTCGTGCTCCACAACCCGCAGCCCGAGACGTTCATCTTCGGGCTGGCGCACGGGCTGATCTGGATCGGAATGTCGCTTGTGTGCATCGCCGCGGCGCGCTCACGCATCATTCCCTACTGGCTGGCCGTCGACGTCGCGGTCCTCGGCGGGCTTGGCCCGTTTTGCGGCACGATCGGGTTCGTGGTCGAGCAGCGCCGCCGTAGGCAGAAGAACGTTTCGAAGCTACCCTTAGTCGTAGATGGCAGTAACTAGCGGCACTGTCCAGGTGGTCATGCCGGCGATGGGCGACTCCGTCGCCGAGGGCACGGTGCTGGAATGGCGCAAGCAAGAAGGTGATCCGATCGACGTCGACGAGACGCTCGTCGAGATCTCGACCGACAAGGTCGACGCCGAGGTCCCATCTCCCGCCGCGGGGACCGTGGTCAAGCTCTACGCCGCCGAGGGCGAGACCGTCGCGGTCGGAGCCGTGCTTGCCGAGATCTCGACCAACGGCGATGGCGCTTCCGCCGAGGCGATCGCGACGGACGGTGGGGGCCCGGTCTCCGCCGAGTCTCCGCCTGTCACGCCGGAGGAGGCTCTTGCCGGCGCTGCCACCGAAGCGGCCGGTGCGGCAGCGACCCAAGCGGCGACCGGCGAGCTCGTCGACATCGTCACGCCGACCGGCGGAGAGTCCGTCACCGAGGGCACGATCATCGAGTGGAGCGTGAAGGTCGGCGACGCGGTCAAGGAGGGGGACACGGTCGTCGAGATCTCGACCGACAAGGTCGACATGGAGCTACCCGCCCCGGCCTCCGGGACGATCGCCGAGATCCTCGCGCAGGACGGCGAGACCGTCCGCGTCGGGCAGGTGATCGCGCGGATGTCCGCCGGCGCCGCCGGCGGCACGTCTGGCAACGGGTCCGCGGCGACCCCTATCGGGGCCGCACCGGAATCAGGTTCATCGTCGGTGTTGGCGGGGGACGACGGTGCTCACGCCTCGCCGGTGGCCCGGCGCGTGGCCGCCCAACAGGGAGTCGACCTGGCCGGGCTCCAGGGCACCGCACGAGGCGGCCGGATCGTGAAGGCGGACGTGCTCGCCGCCAAGGCCAATGGCGGCAACGGCGCCAGCGCCACCGCAGTCCCCGCTGCTGCAACCCAGACGCAAGCCAAGCCCGCCCCGGCCGCACCCGCCGCGGCGCTAGTCGGGGCGAAACCAGCCGGCGCCAGCCTGATCAAGGGCGGCGCAGCCGCGCTCGCCCGCTACATGGACGAGAGCCGCTCGATCCCCACCGCCACCTCGTTCCGGACGCTCACGGTCACGACGCTCGCCCAGCGGCGCGAACAGCTAAAGCAAGCCGGTCACCGGGTCTCGTTCACGCACCTGATCGCGTACGCGATCGCGCGCGTCGCCACCGACGACATGGCGGTGATGGCGAACCACTTCGCCGACATCGACGGCAAGCCGCACCGGATCGACGACGCTGCCTGCAACCTTGGCCTGGCCGTCGACGTCGAGAAGAAGGACGGCAGCCGCACGCTGATGGTCCCGGTCATCCGCGACGCCGGGCGCAAGAACTTCAAAGGCTTCCTGGACGCCTACAACGCACTCGTGGAGAAGGCGCGGACGAACACGCTCACCGCCGACGATCTGAGCGGCGGCAACCTGACCCTGACCAACCCAGGCGGCATCGGGACGATTGCGTCGGTGCCTCGGCTGATGGTCGGCCAGGGCACGATCGTCGCCACCGGCGCGATCGGGTATCCGCCTGGGCTCGGCGCGATCGGTGAGGCCATCGGCGCGGAGAAGGTCATGACGATGACCTCGACCTACGACCACCGGATCATCCAGGGCGCCGAATCCGGACGCTTCCTCCAGCGGATCGAAGCGCTGCTTCAGGGCGAGGACGGCTTCTACGAGCGCGTGTTCGCCGATCTCGGGGTGGCGCTCGGGCCGCTGGCGCCGGCGCCCGAGGCCCGCGCGATCACGCCTCCGGCCGGCGTCCCGGCGATTCCGGCAGCGACTCCGGCTGCGGCGCCGGGGGCGATCGACGAGGAGATGCTCCAGGCGGTTCAGGCGGCGACCTCGCTGCTCAAGGCGCACCGGACGCACGGGCACCTCGCGGCCAAACTCGACCCGCTCGGCCGCGAGCCCGAGGGCGACCCGGCGCTCGACCCGGTCCCGCTCGGCCTCACCCCCGAGTTGATGGAGCGGATCCCCGCCCGGATCCTTCGCATGTACGTCTCCGGCCAGACGCTCGCCGACGCGCTGCCGAACCTGCGCGAGACCTATTGCGGGCCAATCGCGTACGAGATCGAGCACATCGCGTCGCACCGCCAGCGTCTGTGGCTGCGCGAGGCGATCGAATCGGGCAAGTTCCGGGCTCCGCTGGCGACCGAGGAGCAGAAGACGCTGTTGCGGCGGCTGACCGAGGTCGACGCCCTCGAGCGGTTCATGCACAAGGCCTACCTCGGGCAGAAGCAGTTCTCGATCGAGGGACTCGACATGACCGTGCCGATGCTCGACGAGTTGATCCAGCTCGCGGCCACCCGCGGCGCGCGCGAGGTCGTGATCGGGATGGCCCACCGGGGCCGCCTCAACGTGCTCGCCCACAACCTCGGCCGGCCGTACGACTCGATCTTCGCCGAGTTCGAGGGGTCATCGACGCTCGAGGCGATCACGACGATCCCGCAGGGCGGCACCGGCGACGTCAAGTACCACCACGGCGCCCAGGGCTCCTACCAGCTTCCGAGCGGCGAGTCGATCATCGTCCGCCTCGAGTCCAATCCGTCGCACCTCGAGTTCGTCGCGCCGGTCGCGGCCGGCGCCACCCGCGCCGCTCAGACCACGCGCCAGGGCCCGCACGCCCACCGCGAGACCAATGCCGCCGTGCCGGTGATCCTCCACGGCGATGCCGCGTTCCCCGGTCAAGGTGTGGTCGCAGAGACCCTCAACCTCCAAGCGCTCGACGGCTACACGGTCGGCGGGACGATCCACCTAATTCAAAATAATCAAGTCGGTTTCACCACCGATCCCGACGATTCGCGCTCGACCCACTGGGCCTCGGACCTGGCCAAGGGCTTCGACGTGCCGATCTTCCACGTCAACGCCGACGACGTGGCCGCCTGCATCAGCGCGGTTCGCCTCGCGTTCGCGTTCCGCCAGGAGTTCGGCCACGACGTGCTCATCGACCTGATCGGCTACCGCCGGTTCGGCCACAACGAGGCCGACGAGCCCGCGTATACGCAGCCCGAGATGTACCAGGTGATCAAGAAGCATCCGCCCGCGCGCGAGCTGTTTGCGCGGCACCTGATCGAGCAGGGCGTCGTCACCGAGCAGGAGTCGACCGAGCTGACCGACCAGGTCTGGGAGGTTCTGACCGAGGACCACGCGCGGCTGAAGGAGAGGCTCGCCTCCAAGGAGCGCGACCACTCCACCGGCGAGTACGAGCTCGATCGGACCCCCTCGCCCGAGGTCAAGACCGCGGTGTCGGCCGACCGCCTGCGCGTGCTCAACGACGAGCTGCTGGCGGTGCCCGATGGGTTCACCGTTCACCCCAAGCTCGTCCGGCAGCTCGAGCAACGCCGAGAGGTATTCGAAAACGACACAGGCGGCGGAATGGTGTGGGCGCACGCCGAGGCGCTCGCGTTCGCCTCGCTGCTGACCGAGGGAATCCCAATCCGGCTCACCGGCCAGGACACCGAGCGCGGCACGTTCAGCCAGCGCCACCTCGTCCTGCACGATCCGAAGACCGGTCAGGAGCACTGCCCGATCCAGCACCTCCCCGGCGCGCTCGCTCCGATGGAGCTCCACAACAGCCCGCTGTCCGAGATGGGCTGCCTCGGATTCGAGTACGGCTACTCACAGGAGGCGCCCGAGACGCTCGTGCTGTGGGAGGCGCAGTTCGGCGACTTCGCCAACAGCGCCCAGGTGATCATCGACCAGTTCATCGTCTCGGGCCTGGCCAAGTGGGGCCAGACCTCGCGTCTGACCCTGCTGCTGCCCCACGGCTACGAGGGCTCGGGGCCCGAGCACTCCTCGGCGCGACTCGAGCGGTTCCTCCAGCTCACCGCCGAGGGCAACATCCGCGTCGCCAACCCGACGACGCCGGCTCAGTACTTCCACCTGCTCCGCCGCCAGGCGCGCGTGGCCAAGCAGCGCCCGCTGGTGGTCATGACCCCGAAGAGCCTCCTGCGCCTGCCCCAGGCGACGAGCACGGTCGCCGAGCTGTCCGAGACCCGCTTCCAGCCGGTTCTGCCCGGTCCCGAGCACGACCACTCGCTGGTCAGGCGCCTGATCCTTTGCACGGGCAAGATCTACTACGAGCTCGCCGGCCACGAGACGCGCCAGGACAACCCGAGCGTTGCGATCGGCCGCGTCGAGCTCCTGTATCCGTTCCCGCAGGCGGAAATCCTGGCCCTCGCCGAGAGCTATCCGGCGCTCGAGGAGGTCGTGTGGGTCCAGGAGGAGCCGCGCAATATGGGCGCCCGCGCCCATATGGGCCCACGCCTCATGCAGATCCTCCCGCGGCACCTCAGGTTCGGCTACATCGGCCGCCCCGAGCGCGCGGCGTCCGGCGAGGGCTACCCGGTCGCCCACGCGAACGAGCAGAACCGGATCATCACGACCGCGCTCAACATCGGCGAAGCGGTGTCCCAGTACCCGCGCAAGCTCCCCGGGGAGCGGTAGCTCTAAGCGAGGCTGCGACACCCGCTCGGCGGCACTCGCGTTCGATCGTCTCGCATCGCGTGTTCGGCCCGGAAAGCGCCGTGCCGCCGGCCGGGTGGGCAGCCGAAGCGATTTCTGGCACCCTTGTCCCCATCGGCTTTCGTAGAGACGGTTCGAAAAGAGACAACTCCAGACGCCATCTCGCGCCGGCGCTCGGCGTGCACGACATGGCGATCGATCTCGGCACCGCGAACACGCTTGTGTACGTGGGCGGCAAGGGGATCGTCGTGTCGGAGCCGTCGGTGGTCGCCTCCGACGTGGACACGGGCGAGGTCCACGCGGTCGGCGCCGACGCCGAGCGCATGATCGGGCGCACGCCGGCGACGATCGCGGCCACGCGGCCGCTCCGGCACGGCGTGATCGCAGACTTCGAGGTCACCGAGCAGATGCTCCGCTACTTCATCCGCAAGGTGATCGACCGTCGAATGGCCCATCCTCGGCTGATCGTGTGCGCCCCGTCGGGCGTCACCGAGGTCGAGAAGCGGGCGGTCGAGGAGGCCTCGCTCGCGGCCGGCGCCCGGCGCGTGCATCTGATCGAGGAGCCGATCGCGGCCGCGATCGGCGCGGGCCTCGCGATCGACGAGCCGGTCGGCCGGATGGTGGTCGACGTCGGCGGGGGGACCAGCGAGATGGCCGTTATCTCCCTCGGCGGGATCGTCGTCTCGCGCTCGGTGCGGGTCGGCGGCTACGAGATGGACGAGGCGATCTCGTCGTATATGCGGGGAGTGCACCAACTCGCGATCGGGTCGCGCACGGCCGAGAACATCAAGATCTCGATCGGTTCGGTCGTCCCGCTCCACCCCGAGGAGACTTTCGAGGTTCGCGGCCGGCACCTCGTCACCGGGCTTCCGACCGCCGTCGAACTGCGCAGCGAGGAGGTGCGCTCCGCGATCATGGCGCCGGCGCGCGAGATCCTCCGGGCGATCCGCGACACGCTTGAGGAGACGCCCCCCGAGCTGTCCAGCGACATCGCCAAGGACGGGATCCTGCTCGCCGGCGGCGGCACCCTCGTCCGCGGTTTTCGGGAGATGGTCGCCGACGAGACCGGGATGCCGGTGTACTCGGCCGAGTCGCCGCTCACCTGCGTCGCCTTCGGCTCAGGCCAGGCGCTCGACCATTTCGACGAGCTGAGCCGGGCGAGCCGGTACCGGGCTCCGAGCCTCACCTACGACTGGCGCACCGCGTAGCCGGCCCACGAGCGTCGCCAGCCCGGCCGACGCCAGCAGGATCAGGAACGGGTCGATCGGCTCCCGGAAGCGCGGCGTCTCGACGTTGACGAGCACGACGCTGAGCGCGAGCAGGAGCGGTACCGCCCACACCCATTTCGGCGCCGTTCGCACCAGCCTGGTCAACGCGCCGGCTAACGCCAGCCCGCACAGGATCCAGAAGCTGACGATGCCCCGCCAGGCGATGCTCGTCGAGATCGAGATCGCCGAGGCCGAGGCCTGCCAGGCGAATGCACCCCTGACCTCGAGCATCCGCAGCGTGTTGTGGTACGCGACGACGAATGGCGAGAACGGGTGGTCTGAGATGTAGTGGAGCGCCTGGCTCTCCAGGCGAGAGCCGATCTGCGGCTCGGTCAGCGTGGGGGACTCGCGGATCAGGCTGCGCTCGCCCGGAATGCCGTAGAAGATCCGCCACTTGTATTGCAGTTGCGTGCTGGAGGCGGACGCGACGTTGTAAGTGCCGACGAGCGTGATTCCGGTCTCGTCGGAGACCGGGATGAAGTGGTGCATGACGATCGCGTTGCGAATCGTCCACGGCAGGATCGTGAGCGCGGTCACGGCGATCAGCACCGCCGGCGCGGCAAGCGATCCGAGCTTTAGGCGCGGGCGGCCCGTCCACACCGCGGGGATCAGCGGGATCAGGATCAGGACCCCGTTCATGTGGGTGAGCGTCGCCAGCCCGGCGAGCACGCCTGTCCCCGCCACCCACGCCAGCCGGGTCCGGCCGTTCCGGGCGCGTCGCACGCGGAGGCCCGTGTACACGGCCGCGAGGATCAGCGCGGTCAGCAGATTCTCGGCGACGATCGTCGCCGACAGTTCGATCAGCACGGGGTAGATCGCGGCCAGCACGAGCGCGATCAGCCCCGCCGTCTCGCCAAACAACTCGAGTGCGACCAGCCCGATCAGCGCCACCGTGATCGTGCCGAGGACCGCCTGCGAGATCCGGGCCGGGTGGATCGCGCCGTCGCGCCGCGTCTCGTGGCCGTCGATGATGTCGACCAGCCCGAGGAAGTACGGAAAGCCGGGCGCGAAGTACGCGCTGGGGCCGCGGGTCCCGCCGGCGCCGGACCCCGGCGTGCGTCTCAGCGAGTAGTCGCCGGTGCGCGCGATGTAGCTCGCCAGCGTCAGGTACGAGCCCGCGTCGTTGATCGGGCGATAGGACGTGCCCTGCACCTCGGCGATCCGCAGCGCGAGGGCGCCGATCAGGATCGCCACGACCAGCCCGCCTTTCACGGCACGGGGCACGGCGGGGAGGTTATGCCCTAGGGAGGGCGCGTGTCAGTGGGCCCGGCTACCCCTTGCGGGGGCGTCCCGTCAGTGGATCCCGACGATCCCGGCGCACACCCAATTGGACGCGCCGGCCCCGCCGTTCCAGATGCGGCTCGCGACCGCGTCCTGCTCGGACTTGCTCGCCAGGTACGCCGCCGGGCCGGTGCCGCCGAACAGTCTCCAGGTGGCGGGCATGATCTGGTAGTAGCCCGACGCGCCGGCGTAGTTCGGGGTCAGGTTCTGGCCGCCCGACTCGCACAGGACGATCGCGTACGGGATCGCCCAGCCTCCGGAGGGTCCGTAGCTCGGTCCGACCGGCGTCGGGCCGCCCGAGCCGCCCGCCGAGCCGCCCGCCGAGCCGCTCGCCGCTGCCTGCTGCTGCTGCTGGGCCGCAAGCGCGGCGGCCCGCTCGGCGGCGGCCTGCTCGGCCTCGACCTTGCTGATCTCCGCCTGAAGCGCCGCGCCCTTCGCCTGGCTCGCGGCGAGGGCGCCCTGCTGGGCGCTCCGCGCCTGCGCGAGCGCGCTCTGCTTGGAGTGAAGGAGCATGTTCATGCCCGCCAGCGCCTGGACGCGCTGACTGGTCTCGATCGTGATCTGGCGGACGCTCGCCTCCAGCGAGGCCAGGCGCGCCGCGGCGGCATCGGCTCGCGCCTTCGCCTGCTTGGTGACCTGAATGATCGCCTGCTGTTGCTGCTGCGCGTCGCGCAGGTAGGTCATCTTGTCGAGCAGTTCGTTGAACCCGTTGGACTCGAGCACGACCGATACGAGGTTGGGCTTGGCCTGCTCGTAGTTGGACACGAGCTGGCGCCCCAACAGCATGCGCGCCCGCGCGAGGCGGGCTTCGAGGAGCGCGAGCAGTTTCCGTTCGCGGGCGAGCGCGGCCTGGACTGAGGCCAGCTTGGCCCGGTCGCGGTCCAGATCGGTGCGGACCTCGGCCTCGCGCGACTCGACGAGCGCGATCTGCGAGCTGAGCGAGCTGATCAGGTTCGACAGGCTGCTGATGCTCGCCGACAGGCCCTGCTCGTGCGCCTGCACCGCGCCGAGCTGCGAGTGCAGCGTGCCGAGGCTCGGGTCGGCGGCCGAGGAGATCGGGATGGCGGCAAGGCCGAGAGCAGCCGCGATCGTGGCCGCGACTGCGACCGCCCAGGCCGGGATCATGCGCCTTCTTGAGTTCATATGGGGTTGCCTACGGAGTTAGCTGTCGGGCTCGCGCGGCGGCTCGCGCTACACGGTCATCAGACCGCGATTCGCCCCAGGGAACTCGGGTCCCCCGTTTTCCCACCCCGTGAGGTGGGAAATTCGGCGAGCGCACCTTATCAGGAGTTGACGCGTTCGCAACGCCCCGGCCTATGCTCCGTCGCCGTGAGCTTTGACGATCGTACGCAGGACATTCTTGGCCGCGTGCGCTCGGTGCCGGTCGGGTTCGTGCGCACCTACGGGGACATCTCGCCGGGCGCCCCGCGCGTCGCCGGCGCCGTGCTTCACGACTGCCACGATCCTGGGGTGCCGTGGCACCGGATCGTGCGCGCCGACGGGTCGCTGGCCAAGGGCGCCCGCCAGCGCAGGCTGCTCGAGGCGGAAGGCGTGCCGTTCCGCGGGTCGCGGGTCGACATGCGCGTAGCGCGCGTTCCCGATCTGTGATGTGGGCTCAGCGCGAGATCGTGCTCGAGCCCCGGCCGCGCGGCTTTCACCTCGTGACGCGGGATGTGCTTGCTGCGCTCCCCGAGATCGGGTCGGTCGAAGTCGGCTTGCTGCACCTGCTGATCCAGCACACCTCGGCGTCCCTGGCGTTGAATGAGAACGCCTCGCCGGACGTCCGCCGGGACTTCGAGTCGTACTTCAACGCCGCCGTGCCCGAGGACGCGCCGTACTGGACGCACACCCTCGAGGGAGCTGACGACATGCCGGCGCACATCAAGGCCGCGCTGCTCGGGCCGTCCCTGACGCTGCCGATCTCGCGCGGCCGGCTCGCGCTCGGGACGTGGCAGGGGATCTATCTGTGTGAGCACCGCGACCGTGGAGGGTCACGGTCGGTAGTTGCGACGGTGTTCGGGGAGCCCGCGGCCTAGGGGGACCTTCTACACCGTCGTGCGACGGTGTTCGGGGAGCCCGCGGCCTAGGGGGACCTTCTACACCGTCGTGCGACGGTGTTCGGGGAGCCCGCGGCCTAGCGGCCCTTCCAAACGGGCGCGCGTCGCTCGGCGAACGCGGTGGCGCCCTCGCGCGCGTCCTCGGAGCCGAACACCGCGTCGCGGATCGGCGCCTGGCGCTCGAAGAACTCCGAGTCGGGCCAGTCAGGCGACTCCACCAGGATCCGCTTGGTGGCGGCGAGCGCCAGCGGACCGTTGGCGGCGATCACCTCCGCCAGCTCGAGCGCCACCGTCAGCGCCTCGCCCGGTTCGGCGAGCCGGTTGACCAGCCCGAGGTCGTGCGCGCGCTCGGCCTCGATCGGGTCGCCGGTCAGCGCCATCTCCATCGCCACGTTGCGGGGCAGCGCGCGCGGGAGCCGGAGCAGGCCGCCGCCGGCAGCGACCAGCGACCGCTTGACCTCGGGGATGGCGAGCCGCGCCCCGCGCGAGGCGACGATCAGGTCGCACGCGAGCGCCACCTCGAGCCCGCCGGCCAACGCAAAGCCCTCGATCGCCGCGATCAGCGGCTTGTCGGCCGAGCGCTGGGTGATGCCGGCAAAGCCGCGACCCTCGACGAACGGTCGCTCGCCGGTCACGAACGCCTTCAGGTCCATACCGGCGCAGAACCCCTTGCCGGCGCCTGTGATCACGCCGACGCTCAGATCGGGTTCGGCGTCGAGCTCCACGAGCGCGCCGGCGATCCCGGCCGCGACGGCCGCGTTCACCGCGTTCCGCTGATCGGGTCGGTTGATCGTGATCACGAAGACCCGGTCGCGACGCTCGGTCAGGACCGCGGGCTCGGCAGTGGTATCGGCGCTCATGCCGCGAACAATCTCAGATCCGGCTCGCGCTCGCCGCGCAGTACCGCGAGGTCGACCTCGACGCACGCGATCCCGCGGGCGCCGGCAAGCACGGAGGCCTGCGGCTTGATGGTCTGCGCCGCGAGCACACCTCGACACGCCGCGAACGCCGGGTCGAGCCGGATTCGCTCGAGGTAGCGCGTGAGCTGCTCGACCGCCTCGATTCCGGCGACCCGCTTGACCTCGACCGCCACCCACTCGTCCTCCGCGTCGCGGCACATAAGATCGACCGGCCCGATGTCGGTCGGCCACTCGCGGCGCACGAGCCGGAAGCCCTCCCCGCACCACGCCGGCTGGTCGGACAGCAGCTCCTGGAGGTGGGCCTCGACGCCGTCCTTGGTCAGCGCCGTGTCCGCATCCGGCGACCCCATGTCGTGGCTGACGTCGGACAGGATCTCGGCGATGTCGATCTCGAGGCGGTCGCCGTCGGCCTGACCGCGCTTACGGACGAGGATCTTGTCCGCGGATTCCTCGATCACGGTCGGCGGCGTCATCCAGTTCAGTGGCTTGTACCCGCCGGCGTCGGCGTGGATCAGGACCGAGCCGTCGGCCTTGACGATGATCAGCCGCAGCGCCTCCGGCAGGAGGGCGTTCAGGCGTCCGATGTAACGGACCTCACAGCGGGCGACGAGCAGGCGCACGGGTCAGCCGGAACCGTACGGGCCCGACCGGACCGATCTACAATGCCCCGCACCCGAGAGCGGTAACGACACGGGAGGACTTCGATGCCAGACCCGACAGGCCGCTGGATCGCTGGAGGGCAGTGGCAGTGCCCGGTGTGTGGGACTGTCAATCCCGAGGACCGCGAGCGTTGCCAAGGCTGCGGCGAGAGTGTCCGCCCCTCGTTCGACGAGCCAATCCGACCGCCCGACCCGGCGGACATCATCGGGAAGAGCAGGCAGCGCGACGGCGAGAAGTCTGATCGATAGGCGTTAGCCCGAAGATCACGGCGCCGGTCCGGCCGAGCCGCCCCACCTATGATCAGCGGCGGCGAAACATGCGCAACCAGCTACGACCCCTGTTCGATCGCGTCGTGATCAAGGAGCTGGACCCGGATCGGGTCCGCCGCTCCGGGCTGATCGTGCCGCCCGGTTCCGAGGAGCCGCCGCCGCAGCACGGCATCGTGCTCGCGGTCGGCCCGGGGCTCGACTGGTGGGAGAACGTCGGGATCGCAATGCCGGTCCGGCCCGGTGACCACGTCGTGTTCCCGGCGTCCGCCGGCGTGTGGATCGAGGTCGACGAGGAACGGCTGCTGGTCTGCCGCGTGGGCGAGCTGCTCGGCGTGCTCGAGGGCGTCGAGAACTGCCCCGGATGCGGCGGCCGGCCGCTGGCCGTGGGCGAGTCCTGCGCCGTGTGCGGGCGCGAGGGTTCTATCGCCTGAGGCTCGGCGTGCTGCTCGGGACGCGGAGCGAACGCGCCTACGCCGCGTTGCGCTCTGGCAGGCCGCGCGGCTGCGACGCCTCGATCCGCGCCAGCAGATCGGCGACCTCGGGATCGTCGCCGAGCGCCAGCGCACGGTGGCACGCGTCGAGGCACTCGTTGACCCGGTCGGTCCGCGCTAGTGCGTGGGCGTAGCTCGCCCAGGCGCTTCGGGACTCGGGATCGAGCTTGGTGGCGGCCTCGGCGGCGGACACCTCGGCGCCGACGTCGCCGGCCAGGTGATACGCGAGCGCGAGCGTGAGCAGCCCCTCGACCGTCGGTCCTGTCAGCCGCGCCTGCTCAAGCGCCGAGATCGCGCCGACGCGATCCATCAAGCGCAGCCGCAGGCGTCCCAGGCGCTCCCACGATGAGGCGTCGGCGGGCGCACGGCGGGCAGCGCGCTCGGCGGCCTCGGCGGCGAGGTCGATCGCGCCCATGTCCTCGTAGATCCGGGCGGCGAACCGCTCAGGGGTCGGGCGGTCGGTCTCGGCACGCGCCCAGTCACGGACCGCGCGCGCGGCGGCAGGCAGGTTTCCGGCTTGCCAGAACGCGCTCGTGAGCAGCCGGAGCACGACCGGGTTCGTGGGGTCGGCGTCCCGGGCGTATATGAGGCGCTGGGCGGCCAGCGGCGCATCGCCCTCGGCCAGGGCGTGCTGGGCGGCGGTCATGAAGCGCTCCACCCGGTCCGCCGCGGCGTCGGGCTTGGAGAAGTCGACGAACTGGAGCGAGCCGGCCGGAACGGTCCGGATGCCGACGGCGAACTTCAGGCGGGCCCACTGCTGGACCTCGTCCCCGTCGCCCGAGAAGTAGATCCCGGTCACGCTGCCAACGCCCCATTCCGGATAGGACGTGCATCGGGCGTAGCGGTGGACGACCGAGTGGTCGGGGACCCGCGAGCCGAATGGGTCGTACTTCTGGCGCTCCTCGTCCCACGTCCGCTGGCGCTGTTCGGCCTCGTACGCACGCCGGCCTTCCTCCGCGCGGGCCTTTCGCGCCGCGGCCGCGGAGACCTTGACGGCGTTGCGGCTGACCTTCCCGCCGCGGGAGGATTCGGCCAGCTGCTCGAGTTGGTCGGCGGCCTCGTTGATCGCCTGCAGGTGGCGCTGATGCTCGTGCTGGCGCCCCGGTGGCGCGATGTCCGGATGCCAGCGCTTTGCCATCCGCCGGCGCGCGAGTTGGACGGTGCGCTGATCGAACGGCGGCTCGAGCTCCAAGAGGAGCAGGGCCTGCTCAACGTCGAGGATTCGAGCCATAGCCCGTTTACGTTAGCGGCGCCGCCGAGGTGATGGCGCGTCGCATTGTCGGCGTCGACGCTCGCCCGTGGGCCACCCTTTTCTCGCCGGATACTCGCACCGCCGGCATCTGTACCAAATCAGCTTCAATTAGACTCAACAGCATTAGACGACCGTATTCTCGGCGTCATGCGTAGGAGCCGGACCGGTGGTGCTGTGGCCCTCGTCGGGGTGATCGGGGCGGTCGTCGCAGCGGGTTTCGGGGGCGCCGTGCTGGCCCTGATCACGAGCGTATTTACCCCCGGCGGGAGCGGCTGCGGCTCGGGCGCCGCGGACGGCGGCACCAGCCCGGCCGCCGGGATCGTTCTCGGCCCGCCGGGTACCGGTCAGCTCGTCGGCGCCACCGAGTACGGCGGCCCCGGCGACCCGACCAGCGGCGTGATCGGGTCCTCGGGCGCGAACCTGCTCGCGCTGCCCGACAGCTACGCGGAACTGGGTGGCGACACGTTCGAGACGGCCACGGCGATGGGCGGGCTGCCCTACCTGACGCCCCTCCGGATCACGTGGGGCGGCCATTCAGCGATCGCCTACAAGCGCGACATCGGTTTCGGCGGAGGGCCGATCGAGGGCCTGCCGCGGGTGCTCGACCTGTGGTGGGAACTGGCGGGCCGGCTCGGCATCCCGTACGAGGACGGGCTGTGGTCGGGGCCCGTCCAGATCGAGCGCCCGCCCGAAACCGGCGCCGGCAACGTCCTTGATCAGACCTCTGAGGCAGCGCCGGCGTTGATCGCGCCGCCGGCCGACGAGCAGGACCCGGCCGCGTGTGCGCCGGCGGCGGTCGACGGCGCGCCCGCGGCACTCGAGGACGCGCCGATCACCCCCGGCGACCGTGCCCAGTTGCTGCCGAGCGGCTTGGCCGCCGCGCCCGCCGGCGCGCCACTCGCGGTCAGGGAGATCATCGCCGCCGGCAACCAGATCGTCGGGAAGCCCTACACCTACGGCGGCGGCCACGGCCTCCCGCTGTCCGAGATCGCCCCGACGTACGACTGCTCGAGCAGCGTGGAGCATCTTCTGTACGGCGCCGGACTGCTCCCGGTCGACTACGACGCCGCGTCGGGGACGCTCGAGTCGTTCGGCGCGGCCGGGCCGGGGCAGTGGGTCACGCTGTACGCGAACGCCGATCACGTGTTCATGTACGTCGCCGGGCTCCGCTGGGACACGCACAACGCCGCGGGGCCCGACGACGGGAGCGCCGGGATCGGCTGGCATCCGCTGATCCGGAGCGACGCCGGGTTCGTGGCGCGCCATCCGGTGGGGTTGTGACCGGTCGGCGCTCAGCGGTCGCGCTCGTGTGCGCGCTGGGCGCGGCCGGATGCGGGGGGACGCGCACCCCGGGTCCCGCGCGCGCCCCGGGTCCCGCGCGCGCCCCGGGTCCCGCGCCGCGATCCCGCCGGAGCACCGCGACCGACCCAGCGCAGACCGCCGCGTCGTCCGCGATCGCCCAGGCGCAGGCCACGCACGAGTACCCGTCACCGCCACCTCCGCCCCAGACCGCGACCAACGCCGCGCCCACCGCAGCACAAGCGATCCGCGCGTTCGTCACCGCATACATCAACTGGAACGCGCAGACCGTATCGGCGGACATGCGCTCGCTGGCGGCGCGTAGCGTCGGCCAGGCGCGCGCGGCGATGACGCTCGCGGCCGCCGAGACCGCCGGCGACTACGAGCTACAGCAGGGCGGGATCGCCAACAACGGCACGGTCGAGGCCGTCGCGCCGCTGGCCGGCCACGCGGGCGAGTACGTCGTGGTCACGCGCGAATCGACGACCGCCTCGAATACAACCGCCTACCAGGGACTCCAAGCCGCCTGGCACGTCGCGCTCGCCACCGTCCAGCGCATGCCCGGTGGCGGCTGGGCGCTGAGCGACTGGCAGCCCGAGAACTAGCGGTCGCTCAGACCGCTAATCGACCGGCTGACCGTTCGCGGTCAGCTTGACGTCGACGTTCCCCCGGGTCGCGTTCGAGTACGGGCACACCTCATGCGCGCCGGCGACGATCCGCTTCGCCTCCTCGGGATCGCTCACCTGAGGAAGGGTGACGTCGAGCTCTACCGCCACGTTGAACCCGCGCTCCTCGGTCGTAATCAGGCTGACCTTGCTGTCGATCGAGGCGTCGCCCGTCTCCACCTTCTCGCGCCGGCCGACGACGCCGAGCGCGCCTTCGAAGCATGCGGCGTAGCCGACCGCGAACAGCTGCTCGGGGTTCGTGCCGCCGCCGTTGCCGCCCATCTCGCTCGGCAGGCGCAGCTGTACGTCAAGCGCGCCGTCGGGCGTCTGCCCATGACCCTCGTCGCGGCCGCCGGTCACGTTCGCCTCCGCCGTGTAGAGAACCTTCGCCATGCTGATCCGCTCCTCGTATCAGGTTGAGGGCGCAAGCATACGCCGCGCGAAATCAGTGCGCCGCGATGTTCAGCACGACCGCGGTGACGAAGCAGAGGACTGCGGCGATCCGGATGAACACGCCGGCCCGATCGCCCGGTCGCCCCGTGACCATGCCGACGATCGCGACCGTCATGCAGCCGACGGCGATCAGTGCTAACAGCGCGGCGAGGATTCGCAGCACGGGCGGCTCCTATGCTACGTACGAGCACATGTCGACCCAGTACATCTTCACCACCTACAAGCTCACGCGCCGCTACCCGCCCGACCGCGAGGTCCTGACCGATATCTCGCTGTCGTTTCTGCCG
This sequence comes from uncultured Solirubrobacterales bacterium, assembly GCA_963701945.1. Taxonomy (GTDB): domain Bacteria; phylum Actinomycetota; class Thermoleophilia; order Solirubrobacterales; family Solirubrobacteraceae; genus Palsa-465. The sequence continues at coordinate 316,614 of CAVPBV010000018.1, forward strand.
GGCGCCAAGATCGGCGTGATCGGCTACAACGGCGCCGGCAAGTCGAGCCTGCTGCGGATCATGGCCGGCATCGACACCGAGTTCGGCGGCGAAGCCCAGCTCGGCTCGGGCGCGACCGTCGGCATGCTCGAGCAGGAGCCGGCGCTCGACGAGAGCAAGGACGTGCGCGGCAATATCGAGGACGGCGTCGCGGAGACGAAAGCCCTGCTGGACCGGTTCAACGAGCTGTCGATGAACTACTCCGACGAGACCGCGGACGAGTTCGCACGGGTCCAGGAGCAGATCGACGCGGTCGACGGCTGGAACCTCGACACCACGCTCGAGATCGCGATGGACGCGCTGCGAACCCCGCCCGGAGACGCGGACGTAGCGACCCTCTCCGGCGGAGAAAAGCGCCGCGTTGCTCTGGCCCGCCTTCTCCTCAGACAGCCGGACCTGCTGCTGCTCGACGAGCCGACCAACCACCTCGACGCGGAATCGGTCGCGTGGCTCGAGCGCCACCTCCAGGACTACGCGGGAACGGTCGTCGCGATCACCCACGACCGCTACTTCCTCGACAACGTCGCCGGCTGGATCCTCGAGCTCGATCGCGGCCGCGGCATCCCGTACCAGGGCAACTACTCGGGCTGGCTCGAGCAGAAGCGCGCCCGGCTGCAGCGCGAGGAGAAGCAGGAGAGCGCGCGCAAGCGCACGATCGACCAGGAGCTCGAGTGGGTCCGCCTCAACGCGAGCGCGCGCCGGAACAAGCCCAAGGCCCGCCTCAACGCCTACGAGGCGCTCCTCGCGGAGGACCGCAACGTCAAGCTCGACCAGGTCCAGATCCACATCCCCGCCGGTCCCCGGCTCGGCGACACGGTGGTCGAGGCGACCGGGCTGCGCAAGGCCTACGGCGACCGTGTGCTGATCGACGATCTCAGCTTCAACCTGCCCCGCGGCGGGATCGTCGGCGTGATCGGCCCTAACGGCGCCGGCAAGACGACCCTGCTCCGGATGATCACCGGCCAGGAGCAGCCCGACGCCGGCACGCTGAAGATGGGCGAGACGGTCGAACTGGCCTACGTCGATCAGTCCCGGGACGCGCTCGACCCCGACAAGAACGTATGGCAGGAGATCTCAGGCGGCCAGGATCAGATCAAGCTCGGCGACCGGACCATCAACAGCCGCGCCTACGTGAGCGGGTTCAACTTCAAGGGGTCAGACCAGCAGAAGAAGGTCGCCAAGCTCTCCGGCGGCGAGCGCAACCGGCTGCACCTGGCGAAGCTCCTGCGGACCGGCGGCAACCTGCTGTTGCTCGACGAGCCGACCAACGATCTCGACGTCGACACGCTGCGTGCGCTCGAGGAGGCGCTGCTTGCGTTCGCCGGGTGCGCGGTGGTCGTCTCGCACGATCGCTGGTTCCTCGACCGGATCGCCACCCACGTCCTGGCGTTCGAGGGCGATTCGCAGACCCGCTGGTTCGAGGGCAACTTCGAGGCCTACGAGAGCTTCCGCCACGAGCAACTCGGCGCCGACGCCGACCGGCCCAAGCGGATCACCTACAAGAAGCTCGTCCGCGGCTGAGGCCGGCGCTCGTCCCGAGCGCTCACCGGAGCGTCAGTAGCGCCGCACTCGCCGGCGGCAGCGAAACCCGATACCCGCCACCGTCCGGCTCGACGGTGGTGGTGACCGCGGGACCGGTCGGCTCTCCGGTCGCGCCCAGGCTCTGACCGCCGATCGTCACGCCGCTCGTCGCGGCGGCACTCGGCGCGAGCAGGCGGCTGATGCTCGCCGCGCCTTGCGCGCCACTCACGTCGACAGCCAGGCCCTGAGCCGACGTCGTGCTGTCATTGATCAGCGTCACCCGGATCGTCCCGTCGGCCGCTCGTGTGGCCCACGCTCGAAGCGTCGGGTTGCTCGACGCCGCTCGGACCAGGTGCGAGCCCGCCGGCGCTGCCTGCGCGAACATCCGAAGCCCGTAGTACTCCGGCTCGACGGATGCCTGCCACCCCGCGCTGGTCTTGGTGAAGTTGAACAGGTTGTAGACCGCACCCGGCCACGTGTGAACGTTGACCCCGTCGACCCCGACCCGGGCGTACGCGAACAGTGCGTCGAGCGCCCACAGCGCCTCCGCGAACGAGTTCGGCACGATCGGTGGGTTACCGCACCCGACCGTGTTCATTTCCCCGATCCGGAGTGGCACGCCGTGGGCATGAGCCACCGCTACGTACGGTGTCAGGCCGGCGGCCTGGTCCACGGTTCCGAGCGGCGAGAGCAACCGGCTGACCGTCGGGTACGAGGGCGAGCTTGGTGGCACGGCGCAGGCCTCGAACGGGTAGCGATGGATGGTCACTACGCCGATGTGCGGCACGGTGGTGAGGAACGTGCCGAGGTCGTCGAGCCACTCGGCCGCTCCGCTCGCCGGGCCCGAGAGGGGCGCCTCGGTTATTCCGGAACCGACCGAGGCAAAGTCACTCGTGAACTGAGACGGGCCATAGCCGGCCGGTCGGCCCATCACGCCGTGACCATTTCGCGTGTACCACGAGAAGGCCGGGTTTCCGTACAGCTCGGGCTCGTTGCCGAGCTCAAAACCTTCGATGTGGCTGCGCCCGATGATCGCCGCCATCGCGCCCGCCTCGGCGCTTGCGAGCAACCGGCTGTCCGCCTCGAACGTGATGCCCATGATCAGGCGGGCGCCGGTCATGTCCGCCAGCCCCTTCATTACCTCGAGCCGTCGCGCGTTCAGTCTGTAGAAGACGCCAGGGGGTCGCTTGACGCCGGCGACCGGCCACCACGTCTGGTCGGTGCTGACGCCGCCGATCCGCAACACCGGCGTCTGGCCCGGCGCGAGGTCCGCGATCAACCGCGCCAGCACCGGGTTGACCGCGTCGGGATTCTTCCCCGCGTACGCCTCGATCGCCCAGTACTCGATCGACAGGCCGAGAAAGCCGTCGGCGATCGTCGCCCCCGCGACGCCCGGATCCACAGTTACGACCGGCAGTCGGGCGGCGGAGGTCGGCGGTTTGGAGGCGGCCGCGTGCGTTTTCGCCCGCTTGCTTCCGCCACCGGCGAGCAGCACGACCACGATCACGGCGGCGACCAGCGCCGCCCCGGCAAACGCGAGCCAGCGGCGCGTACCGCGCGGCATCAGTTCGGAGTGAGCGTGAGCATGGCCGCGCTCGCGGCCGGCATCCGCACGTCATAGTCCCCCGCGCGCGGGACTACGGCGACCGGGGCGACGGTGGGAAGGGCGCCGGTCGTGGTCTCGGCGCCGAACGTCTGACCTCCGATCGTCACACCCGACGTCGCCTCGACGCTGGGTGCCTCGAGGCGCTCGAGCCCGGCCGCGCCGCGCGCTCCGGGTACGCGCACCGCGAGGGTTTGTGCGCGGGTCGTGTCGTCATTGATCAGGACCACGCGAATCACGCCGTCGGTGGCGCGCGTTGCCCAGGCCCTCAGGTCTCCGCTCGCTCCTGACACGTGCACGAGGCGCGAACCGGCGGGCGCCGCCTGGGCGAACATCATCAGCCCGTAGTACTCGGGCTCGACGGCCGCCCGCCAGACATGGTGCACCTTCTTGGCGACGAACAACCGGTCGGGGTACGTGGGCGCGGTGTGGATATTAACCCCGTCGACTCCAACGCGTGCCATCTGGAATAACGCGTCGAGCGACCACAGCGCCGATCCGAACACGTTGGCCACGCCGTTTGCGGTCCCGCACGAGACCGAGTTCATTTCGTCGTTTCGCAGCTTCAGGTGGTGTGCGTGAGCGATCGCGACAAACGGAGCGAGGCTTTCGGCCAGCCCGTCCGACGCAAACTCCGACAGCAGATTGCTCATCGTTGGGTACGTATCGGAACTGGGTGAGTTGAAGCAACCCCACGTCGGATACCGATGGAGCGTCACCAGCGAGATCCGCGGCTCGCTCGCCAGGAACTGACTCAAATCCACCCATGACAGGTCTCCGATCGTCGGGCCGGCGAGTGAGACCGGACCGAGTGCGGCGGCTATCCGCTCGTAATCCCGATTGAACACCGAGAAGTCCCACTCGGAGGACCGTCCGGTGACACCGTCTCCGTCGGCCGCGTAGTACCAGGGGAAGCTCGAATACAGCTCAGGCTCGTTGCCCAACTCAAACGCCTCGATGCTTTGGCGCCCGATCACCCTGAGCATCGCCCGCTCCTCGGCCGTCGCCACCGCGGGGTTATCCGCCTCGAGGTTGAGTCCGAGGATCAGACGAGCCCCCACAGCGCGAGCGAGCGCGCCCAACACCTCCAGGCGACTCGTGGTAAGGGTGTAGTTCACCCCTCCCGGCTGGGCGACGCCGTGGACCGGCCACCATGTCCAATCCGTCGTCACGCCGCCGATCCTCAGGCTGCCGTCGCCATTGGGCATCAGATTGCGGATCAACTGCACCAGCACCGGGTCGACCGCATTCGGGTTCTTCCCGGCGTAGTTCGCGGCTGCCCAGTACTCGAACGACAAACCGAGGAATCCGGCCGCGATCCGGTTCTCGGTGGCCTGCGGGTCCACAGTCACGACCGTCGGGGGACTTGTCTGCGGCGCCACCCCACCGTGTCGATCAACCCGGTGCGCCACCGCATCCGATGACCGCGGCCCGAGCAGGCCGAACGCCGCCACCATCAAAACGATCGCAATCAGGCCCCCAGAACGCGCGCGCAACCAGACCGGCACCAGCCAAAGATACGCAAGCTCGCGGCGCATCGCGCCCGCGGCTCGTCCAGCCGGACTACGCGCCCAGCTCCTCCAGCCGAAGCCGCAGCTCGCCCGCATCGCGCGCGACCGCGTCCGCCTCGGCAAGCTCATCGGGCCCGTACTGGCCCGTAGTGACGGCGACGCAGCGGACCCCGTCGGCCCGCGCGCACGCGATGTCGCGCGGGGTGTCCCCGATCACGATCGTGTCCTCACGCGGGACCGCGGTCCCCGCCGCCGCCCGCTTTCCTACACGCCGGCGCGCGATCGCCGGCAGCGCCGCCCGGTCCTCGGAATCGGACCCGAATCCCCCCGCCCGCGCCGGGAACCACCGCCCGATGCCGGCGCGCGCGAGCTTCAGCCGCGCCACCGGTTCGAAGTTGCCGGTGACCAGGCCCAGCGTCACGCCATCGCGGGCGGCGAGAAACGCCAGCAGGTCCGGGATCCCCGGCACGACGTGATCGCTCAAGTCAGGCGGGCAGATCTGCGCGTAGATGCGGCAGCACGCCTCGCGAACGTCGTCCGCCCGCTCGTCGATCCGCCGTGCCGAGACGCCGAGATCGAGCAGGATGAGGCGGGCGATCTCACCGTCCGTACGGCCCGCCGGACCGATCTGCGACCGCAGGTTGTCCGGATTGACGCCGTGCACCTCTCGGATCGCCCCGTCGAGCGCCCGGGCGTGCTCGCGAGTCGCCCCCGACAGCAGCGTGCCGTCGATGTCGAACAGCAGGAGCACGAGCGCGGAGCTAGCGCTCGAACGAGACGCCCGGCTCCAACCGCTGCGCAAACGCGGCGATCAACCGCGCCGCCGCGTCGATGTCCGCCACCGACACCATCTCGATCGGCGAGTGCATGTAACGGCACGGGATCGACACGAGCCCGGTCGGGATGCCGGCGCGGCTCAGATGAATCGCGTCCGCGTCGGTGCCGGTCCCCCGGCCGAGCGACTCGAGCGTGAACGGGATGTCCTCCGCGTCAGCCGCCTCGTAGAGCAGCTCGAACACGAGCGGGTGCAGCGAGGTTCCCCGCGCGATCACGGGCCCCGAGTCGAGCGGGTGCTTGGTGATCTGACCCAGCTCGACGCCGGGCTGGTCGGTGGCGAACGTCAGATCGACCACGATCGCGACGTCCGGGTCATGCGAGAACGCGCTCGTGCGCGCGCCCGCGAACGTCGTCTCCTCCTGGGTGACCGCGAGCGCGAGCACGTCGCCGGGCGCACCCCCCGCCTCGGCCACGAGCCGTGCGCTCTCGGCGGCGACGTAACAGCCCACCCGGTTGTCGAGCGACCGCGACACGACGCGCTCGTGGCGGAAGTCGAGCGGGGGGGCGTCGAGCACGCCCACGTCACCGATGCGGACCAGCTCGCGGGCCTCGTCGCCGTCCTTCGCTCCGATGTCGATGTGGAGGTCTTTGAGCTCGGGGAGCTTCTTGCGGTCCTCGTCCTTGAGCAGATGGATCGGTTTCCGGCCGATCAGTCCGATCAGGTCGCCCTGGCGCGTGCGCAGCTTGACGCGCTGCCCGAGCAGCACGCCGGGGTCCCAGCCGCCGACCTGTCCGAAGCGCAGGTAGCCGTCGTCCTCGATATGAGATACGTGCAGGCCAATCTCGTCGATGTGGCCGATCACGGCCACCGTCGGGCCGCCGGCCGTCCCCGCCACCCGGGCGAACGAGGAACCGACCCGGTCGCCGCCGACCTCCTGCGCGAAGCCCGCGCAATATTCCCGCCAGACCTGGGCGGGAGCCGACTCGTGGCCCGAGGGACCCGCGGCGGTGATCAGATTTTTGAGCAGTTCGGGTATCGGCATCTGAAAGAAGGCTATTCGCTGACGCGCTCGATTGCGGAGTGTGGCCCGCAGGCGCGCTTGCAGGTGTTCGATTGGCCGGCTACGGGTAGCAATCCAGGCATGTCGCCGAAGGTAGGGATCGACGACCGCGAAGCCGACCTCGATTCGCTTCGGGGCTTGCTCGCGGACCGCGGGATCGAGCTCCGGGCCGAGCGGCCCGGAGAACGACCCGACCCCGACCCAACGATGGACTCGATGTCGCTGTTCATGGCCGAGGTCCGCCGCCACCGCCTGCTGACACGGGCCGAGGAGCATGCGCTGGCCCGGCAGATCGAGCGTGGCGACCTCGCCGCCAAAGAGCGGCTCGTCAACTCGAACCTGCGCCTGGTGATCTCGAACGCGCGCAGCTACGAGGGGCTGGACCTGCCCCTGCTCGACCTGATCCAGGAGGGAATGCTCGGGCTGATTCGCGCCGCCGAGAAGTTCGACTGGCGCAAGGGGTACAAGTTTTCGACGTACGCCACCTTCTGGATCCGCGAGTCGATCCAGCGGGCGATCGCAAACCGGGCCCGGTCGATCCGGGTTCCGGTCCACATTGGCCAGCGAGAGCGGCGGATTGCTCGCGCCCGGGCGGCGCTGGTCGCGCAGTTGGGCCGCGAGCCGACCGACGAGGAGATCGCGGCGGCCGCCGAACTGGAGGTGCGGGAGGTCCGCGCCACCAAGGACATCGCGCGCGTCGTGACGAGCCTCGACCGCCCCGTCGGCGGCGAAGAGGACACGACGCTGGGCGCGATCCTCGCGAGCGACGCCGACGCGCCAGACGTAAAGGTCGAGCTCGCCGATCGCGACGATGCCCTGCGCCGGGCGCTCGAGCGCCTACCCGAGGCCGAGCGCCACGTGGTCATGCTCCGCTTCGGGATCGACGGCGACGAGCCGACCCCGCTGCGCGAGGCGGGGAGGCGGCTCGGCATCTCCTCCGACGCCGTCCGCAAGCTCGAGCGCAAGGCGCTCGCGGAGCTCGCCTCCAGCGGCGAGCTCGAGGCGCTCAGGCCCGCCGCCTAGCGCCCGGTCGCTCAGTCGTCCTACGACGAGAAGACGGTGATCCGGGCCGGCGGCTCGTGCGTGGGGTCAGGGGCGCCGTCGTGGTCGCCGATCTGCCACGCGAGCCATCGCACTACGTTTCGGAGTGTGATCATGCCGGCCGTCTACCCGGCCAAATCCCCTGCAAAACCACCGCCCAGCGCGGACTTTGGCGCTGGCGGGTTATCCATTTTAGTCAGGTAGACTGGCGCGGTGCCGGTGGCTGGACGCGACTATCCGGGGTCGTACGCGGAGCTGTTGTCGTGGTTCCCGGATGATGCAGCGTGCTTGGACTACCTCGAGTGGTTGCGCTGGCCTGACGGGATGCGATGCCCTCGGTGCGTGAGTCGGGAGGGGTGGCGTCTGGGGAGCGGGAGGTGGGAGTGCGCGGTCTGTGGGCGTCAGGCATCGGTGACGGCGGGGACGATCTTTCATCGCACCCGGACCCCGCTGCGGCTGTGGTTCGCGGCCGCGTGGCTGATGACCAGTCAGAAGCACGGGGTGTCGGCGGTCTCCGTGCAGCGCTCGCTTGGGCTGGGGTCCTACCAGACCGCGTGGGCGATGCTGCACCGTTATCGGGTGGCGATGGTTCGTCCCGGTCGTGAGCGGCTGGCGGGTCACGTCGAGGTCGACGAGGCGTATGTCGGCGGGGTCGAGGGCAACGCTCAGGGACGCAGGACCGAGACCAAGGCGATCGTCGCGATCGCTGTGGAGATCGAGAATCCCAAGGGATTCGGGCGGATCCGGCTAAAGCACGTACCGGATGTCTCGGCCGAGAGCTTGCTCCCGTTCATCGATGAGGCGATCGAGTCGGGCGCGAGCGTTCACACCGACGGCTGGCAGGCGTACTGGACGCTGCCCGACCGCGGCTACGGGCACGAGCGAACTGTGATGCGTCAGCAGCGCGAGCCCGCGCATGTGGTGATGCCGGGCGTGCCCCGCGTAGCGAGTCTGCTGCAGCGCTGGCTGCTGGGCACCCACCAGGGGCGTGTCAGCCGCGAGCACCTCGACGCGTACCTCAACGAATTCACCTTCCGATTCAATCGACGCCGCTCGCGACGTCGCGGCCTTCTCTTCTACCGGCTGCTGGAGCAGTCCATCGCTGCTGACCCGGTCACCTACCGCAGCCTCGTCGTCAACCCGACCCCGACCGGCCGGCGATCGGCGGTCCCGCCTCGGCCCGGGCGCGTCGCCATCGTTCCGGCCGTCCACCATCCCTGGCGCGAAAACGCCGCAGCCACGGGCCTCCCTGACTCAAATGGATAACCCATTGGCGCTGAAGGTGGCAGATACGCACCCTGAGCGCCAAAGTCCCCGGCCGGCGCGGCCTCTAGCTCGCGAGCAACTGCCGCAAGACGTATTGCAGGATGCCGCCGTGGGCGTAGTAGCGCTGCTCCTTGGGCGTGTCGATCCGGACGATCACCTGGAACTCCTTGCCGGAATCCGCGCTCACCGTCAGCTCGCGCGGAGATCGGATCGGCGCCGGCGATCCCCTCGATCGTGAACGTCTCGCGCCCGGTCAACCCCAGACGACGCGACCGACTCTCCGGGAGCTGAACTGCAGCGGCAGCACGCCCATCCCGACCAAATTAGACCGGTGGATCCGCTCGAAGCTCTCCGCGATCACAGCCCGGACCCCTAACAAACGCGTCCCCTTGGCCGCCCAGTCGCGCGATGACCCCGAGCCGTACTCCTTGCCCGCGAGCACGATCAGCGGGATATCGGCGTCCATGTACTTCATCGCCGCGTCGTAGATCGACATCTGCTCGCCCTCGCCGTCCCGGGCGCCGCCGAGATAGCGCGTGACGCCGCCCTCGGTCCCCGGAGCGAGCTGATTGCGCAGGCGGATGTTGGCGAACGTCCCGCGCATCATCACCTCGTGGTTGCCGCGGCGCGCGCCATACGAGTTGAAGTCGCGGGACTCCACATGATGTTCGTTCAAATACGCCGCGGCCGGGCCGTCGCGCTTGATCGAGCCCGCCGGCGAGATGTGGTCGGTGGTCACGCTGTCGCCGAGCACGGCCAGCACTCGCGCCCGCTCGATGTCCTCCGGCGGCACGGGCTCGCGCGGCATCTCCTCGAAGAACGGAGGCCGGCGGACGTACGTCGACCGCGGGTCCCACTCGAACAGCTCGCCGGTGGGCACCTCGAGCGAGTTCCACCGCTCGTCGCCGTCGAACACCTCGCCGTAGCTCTTGCGGAACATGTCGGACTGCACCGCGTCCTCCACGACCGAGGCCACCTCGGCCGCGCTCGGCCAGATATCCGCCAGGAACACCGGCTCGCCGTGACGATCCTCGCCGAGAGGCTCCGAGTACAGGTCGATGTCCATCGTCCCCGCGATCGCATACGCGACGCACAGCGGCGGCGAGGCCAGGTAGTTCATCTTCACGTCGGGATTGATACGGCCCTCGAAGTTGCGGTTGCCCGACAGCACTGAGACGACCGCGAGGTCGCTGTCCTGCACCACCGCGGAGATCTCGGTCGGCAGCGGCCCGCTGTTGCCGATGCACGTCGTGCACCCGTACCCGACCAGGTTGAACCCGAGCTCGTCGAGGTACTCGGTCAGGCCGGCGCGGTCGAGGTACTCGGTCACGACCTTCGACCCCGGCGCCAGCGACGTCTTGACCCACGGCTTGACCTTCAACCCCCGCTGAACCGCGTTCCGAGCCAGGATCCCGGCGCCGAGCATGACCGAGGGGTTGGAGGTATTGGTGCACGAAGTGATCGCGGCGATCACGACGTGCCCGTGATCGAGGAAAGTCTCGGTCCCGTCCTCGAGCGTGACCGGCACCCGCGTCGAGCGCCGCTCCGCCACCTGAGCACCGCCGGAAACACTGCCCGGCTCGTGCCCCGCACCATTCGGAACGTGCGTCGCGACTGGATCTGAAGCCGGGAAGCTCTCCTCGATCGCCTCGTCCTCCGGGTCCTCCTCGGGCAGGTAACCCTCGAGCGCGCCCTGGAAGGCGGGCTTTGACTCGGTCAGCGATACGCGGTCCTGTGGACGCTTCGGCCCCGCGATACTCGGAACGACCGACCCCAAGTCGAGCTCGATCCGGTCGGTGAACGTCGGCTCCTCGGAATCCTCGTCGTGCCACAGCCCCTGCGCGCGCGCGTACGCCTCCACCAACTCGATCAGCTCAGGCGGGCGTCCCGAGAACTCCAGGTAACGCAGCGTCTCGGCGTCGATCGGGAAGATCGCGCAGGTCGAACCGAACTCTGGCGACATGTTGCCGATCGTCGCCCGGTCCGCGAGCGGGAGCCGAGCCAGCCCGTCGCCGTAGAACTCGACGAACTTCCCGACGACGCCCCGCGCGCGGAGCATCTCCGTAACCGTCAGGACGAGGTCGGTGGCCGTGGCACCCTCCTGCAACGAACCGGTCAGCTTGAACCCAAGCACCTGTGGGATCAGCATCGACATCGGCTGCCCGAGCATCGCCGCCTCCGCCTCGATCCCGCCGACGCCCCAGCCCAGCACGCCGAGCCCGTTGATCATCGTCGTATGCGAGTCCGTCCCGACGAGCGTGTCCGGATACGCCCGCGTCGGCCCCTCCCCGCGCGAGTCCACGAACACCACGCGCGCGAGGTACTCGAGGTTGACCTGGTGGACGATCCCGGTGTCCGGCGGCACCACCTTGAAGTTCTCGAACGCGCCCTGTCCCCAGCGCAGGAACGCGTAGCGCTCGCGGTTGCGCTCGAACTCTAGCTCGGCGTTGCGCGCGAACGCGAGGCTCGACCCGAACACGTCGACCTGCACCGAGTGGTCGATCACGAGCTCGGCGGGCACGAGCGGGTTGATCTTGGCCGGGTCGCCGCCCATCTCGCGCATCGCGTCGCGCATCGCGGCCAGGTCCACCACGGCGGGCACGCCGGTGAAGTCCTGCATGATCACGCGCGCAGGCGTGAACGAGATCTCGGTGCTTGGCTCAGCGCCCGCGTCCCACTTCGCCAGCGCCTCGATGTCCTGCGCGCGGATCGACTCGCCGTCCTCGTTGCGCAGCAGGTTCTCGAGCAGCACCTTCAGCGAGAACGGGAGCCGCGCGATGTCGTACTTCTCCTGCAGCGCATCGAGGCGGAAGATCTCGTATTCGCGATCGCCCACCGTGAGCGTCGCTTTGGCGTCGAAGCTGTTGGGTGTCAAGGCTGTTTCTCCTGGTCTATGGGTGCTTCCTACTGTATGAGAGCACTCCTACGCGCGTCTTAGAGACGTCTTCATACGGCCTTCGTCCAGCGCCCGATCCTCCTCGGAGTCAAGTCCATTCCGATCGAGGAGACCGATCATGACCGTCCTGAGCTGGGCCCTTGTCGCGGGCGCCGCGGGCGTGTTCGCCGCGATGGCGGCCGCCGGCGTTTACACCGAGGCGCACCGCGCGCCCGACCAGTCCTAGCGCCGTGAGCACCTCGCTCGTTTGCGCACCCGCCCTCGACCGAGAGACCCCGGCGGCGCGCCGTCGCCCGGGCCTGCTCGACGTCGAGATCGTGATTCCCGTTTACAACGAGCGGTTCGCGCTCGAGGGATCGGTCCGCATGCTTCACGGCTTCCTATCGGCGACGTTCCCGTTCTCGTGGCAGATCACGATCGTCGACAACGCCAGCACTGACGGAACGCTGCAGATCGCGCGCCGCCTTATGTATGACCTGCCGCACGTGGGGGCGATGCACCTGCCGGCGAAGGGCCGTGGTCGCGCGCTCCGGACCGCCTGGTCGGTGAGCCGGGCCGAGGTGCTCGCGTACATGGACGTCGACCTGTCCACCGACCTGAACGCCCTGCTTCCGCTGGTGGCGCCGCTCGTGTCGGGCCACAGCGACGTCGCGATCGGGACCCGGCTTCACCCGAGCGCGCGCGTGACGCGCAGCCGCAAGCGCGAGCTGATCTCGCGCGGCTACAACCGCTTGCTGCGGCTCGCGCTCCGCGCTCACTTCTCCGACGCGCAGTGCGGGTTCAAGGCGATCCGCTCGAGCGCCGCCCTGGAGCTGCTCCCGCAGATCGAGGACGAGGCCTGGTTCTTCGACACCGAGCTGCTCGTGCTCGCGCAGCGGCGCGGCCTGCGGATCCACGAGGTGCCGGTCGACTGGGTCGAGGACGGCGACTCGCGCGTCGACATCGTCCCGACGGCGCTCGCGGATCTGCGGGGGATTTTGCGACTGCTGTGGGGTCCGCACTCGGCGCGTGGTAACCGAACCTTGCCCTCGCCTCGCCGACCGATGCTCGCGCCGTGAGCTCGGTCTCCTATCCGACATCGCGCTGGGCGCGGACCCGCGCCGACCGCCGGCCCCGGCTGGCCTCACTGGTTGCCTATCCCGAGCTGCTCGCGCTGCTGACGCTGACCGCCGTCCTCAACCTGTGGGACCTGAGCATCAACGGCTGGGCCAACACGTACTACGCGGCGGCGGTCAAGTCGATGAGCACGAGCTGGCACGACTTCCTTTTTGCTTCGCTCGACAAGACCGGGCTGATGACCGTCGACAAGCCGCCGCTCGCCTTCTGGGTCCAGGCGCTGTCGGTGCGAGTGTTCGGCTTCCACTCGCTCAGCATCCTCGTGCCCGAGGCGCTCATGGGGGTGGCCGCCGTCGGGCTCGTGTACGACATGACGCGGCGCATGTTCGGCCGGTTCGCCGGCGCGGTCGCCGGGCTCACGTTCGCGCTGACCCCGATCACGGTCGCGATCGCGCGGCACAACAACCCCGACGAGCTGCTGATCCTGTGCTGCGTGGCGGCGCTGTGGTGCGCGCTGCGCGCGCTCGAGACCGGGCGGACCAAGTGGCTCGTGCTCAGCGGCGTTTGCGTCGGCCTCGGGTTCGAGACGAAGATGGCCGTGGCGCTGTTCGTCGTGCCCGGGATCGCGCTCGCGTGGATGTGGAGCCGATGGGGCGCGACTTGGTCCGAGCGCCTGAAGGCGTTCCGTCAGCTCCTCGCGGGCGGTCTCGCGATGACCATGGTCGGTCTCGCGTGGCCGCTGCTCGTGACGCTCACACCCGCCGCGGACAGGCCGTGGATCTCGGGCACGGCCGACAACAGCATCTGGTCGCTGATCTTTGGCTACAACGGCATCGGCCGCGTCGCCGGCCAGACCGGCGGCCCCGGTGGAGGTGCCGGCGGCCCGGGTGGCGGCGGCGGCTTCGGCGGCAACCTGTTCGGCGGCGCCACCGGGCCGTTCCGGCTGCTCGAGTCGGCCCTCGGCGATCAGGCCGGGTGGCTGCTCGGGTTCGCCGTGGTTGCCGGGATCGCGATCCTCGTGCTCTCGCGCCTGCGCCGGCGCGATCCGCGGACCGGCTGGCTGATCGTGGTCGGCGGCGCGTTCCTGACCACGGCGGTCGTCTTCAGCTTCGCGTCGGGCATCTTCCACCCCTACTACGTGTCGTTCCTGGCGCCGTGGGCCGCGATGCTGGTCGGCGCGGGCGCCGGCCTGATGCTGCCCCGGTCGCTTGGCGGCGCCGCCGATGGCCGCGCCGTCCGCGTGGTCGCGCCCCCGGCGATCGCCGACGGCGCCGCCGGCGGCCGCGCCGTCCGCGTGATCGCGCCACTGGCGATCGCCGCCGGCGCAATCTCTGAACTCGTCGTGCTCGGCGAGCTCGACGGCGCGATGCCGTGGGCGAAGCCGGTCGTGATCGGCATCGCCGGCGCCTGCGCGATCCTGCTCGCAATCGCGGGCGAAGCCCACGCGGGCCGGTACCGCACGGTCGTGGTCGCGGTGGCGCTCGCGGCGTTGCTCGCGGCGCCCTCCGCGTGGGCGGTCCAGACGCTTGGCCACGCGACCAGCAGCACGTTCCCGTCCGGCGGCCCGGAGAGCGCGTCGATTGGCGGTCCCGGCGGTGGCGGTGGGCCAGGTGGATTCTCCGGCCGCGGTGCCGGCGGGTTCGGTGGTCGTGGCGCCGGCGCGGGTGGCGCCCCCGCGGTCAGCCAGCTGTTCCAGTCTTCGGGTTCGCCGACCGGCGCCGGCGGAGGCTTCGCCCGCGGCGGCGGTTTCGGCGGCGGTGCAGGGGGAATGGTCGGAGGCGACAGTGCGTCGCTGACAGCGGCAGAACAGTACGTCTCGCAACACGGAGGTGGCGAAATCGGGGTCTCGAGTCAGAGCACGGCGGCTACGGCGATCCTCGACGGCTACACGAACGTGGCCGGCCTCGGCGGGTTCTCCGGTCGGGAGAGCTCGGTGACCGCCAGCTGGATCGCCATGGAGGTCCGCGAGGGTCGCCTGCGGTGGGTGATCGACGACGGCAGCACCCAGGGCGGGGGCCTTCCCGGCGACAGCCGTACCGGAAGCCAAGCCGCGATCAACGTGGTCGCAAAGACCTGCCGCGCCGTCACGTTAAGTAGCAACGGGACAAACGGACAAATGTACGACTGCTTGGGGCGCGCCTCCGCGATCCTCCAGGCCGCCAAGGAGTAGGCATTGAAGAACATCGTCGTCGGGGGAACCAGGGTTGGGCTGGCTGCAGCGGTGATCGTCGTCGCCGGGCTGTGCGGCGCTCCGGCCGCCCTGGCGAAGACCACGACGAGCTCGAACTGGGCCGGCTACGCCGTCCACCGCCCCGGCGTGTCCTTCCGCGAGGTGGGGGGGACCTGGACGCAGCCCAGCGCCACGTGCATTCCCGGGCAGTCGACTTATTCGGCGGTATGGGTTGGTATCGGCGGCTACAAGCCGACCTCGGACGCGCTTGAGCAGATCGGCACCGAGGTCGACTGCAACCAGGCGGGGAACACGGTCTCGAGCGCCTGGTACGAACTCGTCCCGGCCCCGTCGAAGACGATCTCGTTCGTGGTCCGCCCCGGCGACGTGCTGCACGCGTCGGTCACCGTCGTCGGTCATGACGCCACCCTCGAACTCGACAACCTGACGCTGCACCGGACCTTCCGTAAGCGGCTGTTCGCGCCCAGCATCGACGTCAGCTCGGCCGAGTGGATCGTCGAGGCGCCGTCGGAGTGCGTCAGCCAGTACGCCTGCCAGGCGCTGCCGCTGGCGGATTTCGGGTCGGTCGCGTTCGACTCGGCGACCGCCACCTCCACGACCGGCACCACCGGCTCGATCTTCGACTCCCGCTGGTGGCGGACGAAGATTCAGCTCATGCCCGGCGCTCAGCGCTTCATCGTCGCCCGCAGCACCAGCGACACCGCGGGCACGGCGACGCCGTCGACGCTCCAGGACGGGGGCAGGCAGTTCGACGTGACCTACGGGACGGAGACCGTCCCGAACGACCAGTTCGCCGGCACGCTCCAGAGCCGGCTGCGCGCAGCGTACGTCGAGCACTAGCGCCGGCGCCCGCCCGCGCCGCTCCTATGAAGCTCTTATGCCGCCCCTACGCGGCTCTACTGGGGCGGACCGATGCTGTGAGCCATGACCACGGCTCTGACACCTCATCTCTTCTGGATAACCAGCCGCGCCGCCGGTTTCGCTGCCCTGGTGCTCGCCAGCCTCGCCGTCTCGCTGGGGCTTCTGATGAGCACCAAGCTGCTCAAGGGCAGGACCGCCGATCTCCGCGTGGCGCACGACACATTGGCGCTGTCGACGATCGTCGCGATCGTCGTTCACGGCGTCTCGCTGCTGGGCGATTCGTTCCTGCACCCATCGATCTTCGACATCTCGGTCCCGTTCGTCTCGAGCTACAAGACGATCTGGACGACGCTTGGGATCGTCGGCGGGTGGGGCCTGATCCTGCTCGGGCTGTCCTATTACGCCCGGCGGTGGGTCGGGGCGGTCCGGTGGCGCAAGCTCCACCGGTTCACCGCGCTGGCCTGGCTCCTCGGCCTGGTGCACGCGCTCGGCGAGGGCACCGACGCCGGACAGGTGTGGTTCCTGGCGATGGTGGCGCTCGTCGCCATCCCCGCGCTGGCGCTGCTCGCCACCCGACTCGCTCGGAGCGGCGGCGGGGCCACCGCCGGACCTCCGGTGCCGCAGCCTCAGATGTCGAACACCCGCCCCTCGGGCCCGACGTTGACCACCGGCGTGGTGCCGATCGTCGCCTCGCGGCCCCAGCACTGATGGATGTGGCCGCACAGGACGAGCCGCGGCCGCTTGCGCTCGATCGCCGCGAGCACCGCCTCGCTGCCGAGATTGCGCCCGCTGGTCTCGTCCAGGTAGCCCTTCGGCGGTGAGTGGACGACGAGGATCGCGCCCTCGGCGCAGCTCTCGAGCTTGGCCGCCGCCTCCTCCTCGCTGAGGTCGAAGCTCCACGGAAACGGTGTCGGCGGCACGCCCCCACCGAGACCGAAGAACTGAGCGCCCGCGACCTCGGTCGCCTGGCCGTGGAGGACACGGGCGCTCGGCCAGGCGGCGCACGCCTGCCACAACTCGACGTCGGTCTCGGCGTTGCCCGGCACCACCACAGCGGGCACCGCGATCGCGCTCAGCGCTTCGATCGTGCTCTCGAGCCCCTGATGCATCGTGGCGAAGTCGCCCGCTCCGACTACGACGTCGACGTCCTCCGCCATCTGTACGAGGCGCTCGGCTGCCTGGCGGTCCCGGTGCAGGTCGCTGAACGCGAGCAGTCTCATCACGAGATACAGTGGTCGTGCGGCGGCATGCCGGTAGCATGCCGGGCGCGCGACCTCCGCGTCCGCTCCACGCCTAGATGAAACGGCCGGCGTGGTGGGAGATGGGGCTGGAGGGCCCGCTCAGACGGACACCATCAGAGGAGGTATCTGCCAAGTGGCAATCCAAGCAAGGCGAGCCCTGGTCGGGCTCGTGACAACAGCTGCCGTGCTGGCGCTGCCGGCGGTGGCAGCGGCGGCACCGTTGCTAACGGTGACGCCGAGTACTACGACCGCGGGCACGAGCCCAGCGACCGTGAATTTCAACTCCACGTTCTCGAGCGCGCCCAACGACGTGACGTTCGCCCTGCCCGCGGGTCTGCTGGCGAACGCGAATCAGGGCGGCGGCGCTTGTCTGGCCGCAACGACTCTGACCACGGCCTGCCAGGTCGGCAGCGGCACCGTGACCTCAGGTGCCGGCCCCGCAGCGCCGGTCACGATGTATCTGGTCCCGGCGCCGGCGGCCGGCGATGCCGCCGGGGTGGCGCTGGTGCAGGGCGGCAATACGCTGTCCACCGCGGCTGTGACCGTCAGGAGCACCGACGGCGGCCTCAACGTCGCGTTCTCGAACCTGTCCGCGTTCGCGATCAGCAATCTCAACGTTTCGTTGACCACGCTGCGCATGCCGTCGTCCTGCCCGACCACGCCGGCGAACGTCACGCTGACCGCGGACGGAGCCAGCACAACGGCGCCGCTCCCCGTCACCGGGTGCAGCGGGCAGACCTACCAGCCGGCGCTTACCGCGTCGCTGACTAAGGATGCGCACGATCAGGGCGGTGAGCTGGTCCTCGGGATTACCCAAGGCGCCACCGAGGCGGCCAGCAGCACCATCACGCTCGGTCTGGGCAACTCGATCACGCCGAACGTCAGCGCCGACCTCGGGTGCCTCTCGGGTACGACTTGCACGATCGGCACGGCTACAGCCACGTCGCCGCTCCTGCCGGCCCCCGCGTTGGCGTCGGGCACCGTGACTCTGTCCGGAAACGCCACGACGCCGACGATCGCGGTCACGTTCCCGGCGCCGTTCGGGTTGACGCTTGACGGGGCCGTGAACCTGGCCAACAACTCGGTCACGTTCAGCAACGTCCCGGACCTGCCGCTGACCAGCCTGACGCTGACCGTCACCGGGCCGGATGGGCAGAAGGCATTCAACATCACCAGCTGCGCGCCGAGCACGGTGACGGGTTCGTTCACCGGCCAGGGCAATCAGTCCGCCACCTCGAACGCGGCGATCAAGTTCAGCAACTGCCCGGTGGCTCCGACGGCGTCGGGTTCGACGAGCGGTCTGGCCACCGGTCATCCGAACCTCCGGGTAAAGGTGACGCACAGCAAGGGCGGGGCGAACATCGCGTCGCTCGCGGTCGGGCTCCCGAGCGGGCTGTCGTTCGCGCGCTCGGCGATCGTCACCCATAAGACGTGCACGACCACGAAGGGCAAGAAGAAGTGCACGACGACCACGCTGATCAAGGGCCTCGGCGTCTCCGGCGCCAGCGTCAAGTCGGTCGCGCTCAAGGGCGGCAAGCTCGTGATCACGCTGAAGAAGGCCGCCGGCAGTGTCACGGTCAGCCTCAGCGGACCCGTGCTGAGCGAGTCCAATGCGCTTCAGACGAAGGTCAAGAAGCACAAGACGAAGACCGTCACGGTGTCGCTGAAGGTCACCGACGCCAAGCACACGACCACGTCGGTGCCGGTCAAGATCAAGGCGCACTGAGCAACTAGCGGCGATCCGTCCTCCCCTGCCACCGGCGGGGGAGGGCGGGCCTCGCTATTCCTGCCGCTCTACCGGAGCCCTGTCCGGAGCGGCAGGGCTCGGCGCAGCAGGTGGAGGCGTGGCCCCGGGGCCGAGCGCGTGCGACTCCGCGGAACCGAGGGCACCGTTCGCCGGGGGCGCCGGCGCGTCTACATGCGTGGCCGCCTGTCCCGACTGAATCGCGTCGAGCACCGGCTTGACCAGATCGATCGGCATCGGGAACACGACGGTTGTGTTCTGGGTGGCGCCGATCTCCCGCAGCGTCTGCAGGTAGCGAAGCTGGAGTGTGGTCGGGTTGCGGCCGATGATGTCGGCGGCGTCGGCCAGCCGGGTGGCGGCCTGGGCCTCGCCCTCGGCGTTGATGATCTTCGCTCGCCGCTCGCGTTCGGCCTCGGCCTGACGGGCGATTGCGTGCTGCATGCGCTCCGGGATCTCGACGTCCTTGATCTCGACCGTGGTGACCTTGATCCCCCACGGCTCGGTCTGTGAGTCGATCACCTTTTGGAGGGACTCGTTCAAGGTTTCCCGCTCGGACAGGAGGTGGTCGAGGTCGACGCCGCCGAGCGTCCCGCGCAGCGTCGTCTGTGCGATCTGGAGCGTCGCGTTGTGGAAGTTCTCCACCGCGTTGACCGCCTTGTTCGGATCGACGACGCGGTAGTAGGTGACCGCGGTCACGCGGACGGGGATGTTGTCCCGGGTGATGATCTCCTGCGGCGGCACGGTGAGCGTGACCGTTCGCAGGCTGATCCGCACCATCCGGTCGATCGTCGGGACGAGCAGAATGAGCCCCGGGCCGCGCAGGTCCATGACGCGTCCGAGGCGGAACACCACGCCTCGTTCGTACTCTCGCAGCACCCTGACCGAGGCGCCAAGCGTCGTGAGCGCGATCACCGCGATGATCACCAGCAGGATTCCGATCGCCAGGATCACCGGATCAGCTCCCATTCCTCGGCCCGCCGAACACTGATTGTCAGTCCGTCGAGATGGTCGATCACGACCTCATCTCCCTCATGGAAATCCTCCCGATCTTCTTCGTCGTCGAGCAGCGAGCGGCGGGCTCGCCAGAGCCCGCCGTCGACGAGCACCGAGCCGGTCGAGCCGCTCCAGCTGCGTACCACTCCCAAATGCCCGATCAGGCTCTCGGGACCGGCTCTGACCATCCGCCGGCGGACCGCGAGCCCCTTGCCGACGGTCAGAAACATCACGCCACCGGCGGTGCCGGCGAGCACCAGCGCCGACACGACGCCGAGCGCGAGCCCGCCGCCGAGTCCCATCACCGCGAGCACCGCGCCGACGGCCAGCGCGATCACTCCGGGACCGCCGAGCACTCCCAGCGTCGGCACGTGCGCCTCGATGAGCACCATGATCGCCCCGACGATAAGCAATGACACGCCTAATGCGGTCATGTCCATATCGTACGCCTGCCCATGGCCCCACCTAAGGGGGTGGACTACGGAGGCGTGCTCACCTCCGAGGGACCACCGAGCGGCGCCTCGGCCGTGGTCGACAGCGATTCACGGGCTGTGAAAATCAGCGAATGCGCCCAGCGCTGAGCGTGCGGGCCCGCGTGTCCCGCTTGACCCCGAACATCGCCGCGTCGGCGGCACGCAGCAGGCCGTCGTCGTTCTCGGCGTCGATCGGGAACACCGCGCGGCCGATGCTCGCCCCGAGGTGGAGTTGGTGGCCGTCGATCACAAACGGCTGGGTCAGCGCGGCGGCCAGACGGTCGGAGATCTCCTCGGCGTCCGAAGGCGAGGTCTGCGAGGCGATCAGCACCGCGAACTCGTCCCCGCCAAGGCGAGCGACGGTGTCCTCGCCGCGTGTGCACGAGTTCAGCCGCTTGGCTACCGCCACCAACAACTGATCGCCGACGTCGTGCCCGAACTCGTCGTTGACCGGCTTGAACCCGTCGAGATCGAGATACAACAGCGTCACGGGCTGGATCTGCTCGCGCGCGCGGCTGATCGCGCCCCGCAGCTGATCGGTGAACTGCAGCCGGTTGGCGAGACCGGTGAGCTGGTCGTGCATCGCCTGGTGGGTCATTTCGTCGACCAGCCGGCCGTTCTGGAGCGCGGTGGTGGCCTGAGCGGCGACCCCGGAGAGCCGGTTGAGCAGATCCGGCGTCGGCTTCAGGCGCTCGGGATGCTCGAACACCGAGACGATCAGCAGTCCGAGGAAGGAGTCGGGGCCGACGAGTGGGACCAGGATCGCGGCGGCCAGCCCGAGGTCGGCGAGCATCTGCAGCAGGTGGGGGTCGTCCACTCGGGCGTCGACGAACAGCGGCTCGCCGCGCGGATCCCGCACCATGCGCTCGAGCGCGCTGCCGGGGATCGGTTCCCACACGAGTTCCTCCGCGTTGACGCTCCCCTCGCGCGTGGTTACCGCGCGCCGCACGAGCAGTCTGCGGCCCGCGTCCCACAGACATACGCCAACCCGATCGCAGTCGACGACCATCGGCACCGCGTCGGCCAACCGGGCCGCGACCTCCCTGCTGGTCCCGGCGGCGGCGAGCGCGCGCGCCAGCGACAGCAGCGCGCTCGACTGCTCCGAGCGGCGCTTGGCCTCCATCAGCGCCGAGGCCCCGTCGAGCGCGGTCGCGGCGTAGCGGGCGTAGACCTCGAACAGCTCTCGCTCCTGCGCCAGGAAGCTCTGGCCGGGGCCGCGCAGCGCGAGCAGCTGGCCATACTCGCGCCGGTTCGACCGGACCGGGACGACCAGCCACGAGTCTGGATGGGTCGCGGGCCGACGGTGGAGCAGTTCGTCGACGTACTCGGCGACGCCCTCCTCCTCGAAGCCCTTTTGGTGGCAGTGAAGTTCACCGGTCGGCCCGACCTTTACCGCCAACAGGTACCGGATCGCGCGGACCTCGAGCGCGGCGCGGGCGGTGATCCGCGCCAGAACCTCGTCGAGGTCGTCGGCCGCAATCAGGTCCGACGCGGCCGCGAACACGCTGCGCAGTCGCTCCTTCATCGCCTCGAGTTGGTGCTGGAGCGCCGCGATCTGGCCGGGAGAGCCGTCAGCCGACTCCGTCTCGCTGTTCCACCTGACGCGATAGACGCACCGCTGCGCGCCGACGGCCTGGCATTCCTCGTGCTCGACGATCGCCGGATCGAGCCCGAACAGGACGGGTCCGCACGTGAGCAGTCCAGACGTCCATGCGCAGTGCTCGGCGCTCCGCGGGAATCCGACGGTCGCCGTCGCGACGACGTCTGCGAAGCCAGGGCCGGCGTCGGTCACCCCGAGCTTGGTCACCGTGCTGAATTCGCCCGTGCTCGTCGCGATTGCACGGTAGACATTCTCCGGCGCCCCAAGCGACCGGAGCGCGGCGGAGACCTGCGATCCACTGAGCCTCCGTGCCGTGTCCTCGCCGACCGCGCGCGCGAAATTGGGATGGTGGGTGACGAGCGTGCCCGCCCGCCACAGTGCTACGGCCTCGTCGTAGGCGATCCAGTTGGTGATGTCGCTCAGATACTCGGGGGTACGCTCGCTGCCGGCGAGCCGCAGCAGTTCGGCGACCGCCTCGGCGCCACCGGACGCGTGCACGCGAGCGAGCAGGACCGCGCTCATCGAGCACGAGAAGTGGTCTCCTCGACTGGTTTCGGGTGGCTCGTTGGCCTGCGGGCGCATGATCACGAACGTATCGGTGGAGGGGTCCCGATCGTTGCCGTAGTCAGTACGCATTGGACGCTTGTTCAAACAGGTCGCGCGACCCGTGTCCGCGTCCACCAGGGGCCGGGCGCTGATAGCGTGCCTGTCCCTCGACCTTCGACCCTCTGGAGCGGCAGATGAGCAGCGCAAACACCACGGGCCTGGTGACCGATATCGCGGGGCTGCGCGAGCGCGCCGGCACACACATCGGATACACCGACTGGCAGGAGATGACCCAGGAGCGCGTCGACCAGTTCGCCGACGCGACCGACGATCACCAGTTCATCCACGTCGACGTCGAACGGGCCAAGCAGACGCCGTTCGGGGGCACGATCGCGCACGGGTTCCTGACGCTCTCCCTGGTGGCGCCGGTGAGTCAGCAGTTGATGAAGGTCACCGACGCGGCGATGGGCGTGAACTACGGCCTCGACCGGGTCCGCTTTCCGGCGCCGCTGCCGGTCGGCGCGCAATGGCGCGGCGGCATGGAGATCGTCGAGGTGAGCGAGATTCCCGGCGGCGTGCAGATCAAGTCGCGCATCACGATCGAGGTCAAGGACACCGAGAAGCCCGCCTGCGTCGCGGACTCGCTCGTCCGCGTGTACGGCGGCGGCTAAGTGGTCGCCTCGAAAGTCGCTTTCGAAAGGGACCACCGGTGAGCGTCGACGTCGAGCAGTTGGTCGCGATCGACGTTCACGTTCACGCCGAGCGCAACCATTCAGAGCCCCAGGATCCGGTCACGACCGAGATCCTGGATGCGGCGGCACGGTATTTCGGGGGCAGCCCGCCGCAGCCGAGCGCGCGGGAGGTCGCCGACTACTACCGGCAGCGGAACATGCTCGCGGTCATCTTCACCGTCGATGACGAGGCCGGGATGGGCCGAAAGCGGCTCGGTAACGACGAGGTCCTGGCCGCAGCTCAGGCGAACCCGGACGTGCTGATCCCATTCGGCAGCGTGGACCCGCACAAGGGCAAGCTCGGGGTCCGCCAGGCTCGCGAGTTGATCGCCGCGGGCGTCCAAGGATTCAAGTTCCATCCGAACACCCAGGCGTTCTGGCCCAATGACGAGACCTTCTATCCGTTGTACGAGGTGATCGCCAACGCGGGTCTGATCGCGCTGTTCCACACCGGCACCACGGGGATCGGCGCCGGGATGCCGGGTGGCGGCGGGGTGCATCTGAAGTACTCCAATCCGATGGCGGTCGACGACGTCGCCGCGGACTTCCCCGACATGCGGATCATCCTGGCGCACCCCTCCTTCCCCTGGCAGGAGGAGGCGCTCGCGATCGCCGTGCACAAGCCCAACGTGTACATCGATCTGTCCGGCTGGTCCCCGAAGTACTTCCCGGAGATCCTGATCCAGTACACGAACACCCGCCTCAAAGACAAAATGCTGTTCGGCTCGGATTTCCCCCTGATCACGCCCGACCGGTGGCTGGCCGACTTCGAGAAGCTCCCCATCAAGGACGAGGTGCGCCCACTCGTCCTCAAGAACAACGCCGCCAGATTGCTCGGACTCTGACGGCGCGCCCCAGTGCCGCTCCAGGGGCCCTAAACCCCACAATTTCGCCTTGTCCTGCAGGAAAGTGGTGCTATTAGGGGTCGGGCTTGTGCAAGATCAGCCCACGGGATTTGGTGACTGGATTCTTGGGTATTGCCGCGGCAGCCGGTGTGGCCATATCGCTGTTTGAGAAGCGAGCCTGGGCCGCACTTGCCTCTCCTCTCCTCCCTCACCTGGCGGCAGTCCTGAAACGGGCTGTCGCCGGGTGGCAGGATCAACGCGACAGGATCACCTCGGCGTCGTGCCTCGGAGTCTCGGTGATCGCGCGCCGATACACGCGCTCGGGCCGGTCCCGGGCGGGGTCAATCGGAGTGCGGGCGGCGACCTGCGCCAGCACGACCTCCATCTCGAACTGCGCGAACGCGCCTCCCAGGCAGCGACGGACCCCACCGCCGAACGGAATCCACGTGTACGTGCCGGGCGGGTTCGACAAGAACCGCTCGGGCAGGAAGCGCTCGGGCTCGGGATAGATGTCGGGCCGGCGGTGCATGAGGTAGATCGAAGGCGCGACCTTGATGCCGGCGGGCAGGTCGTAGCCGCCAAGCCGCATCGGAGCCTTGAGCGTGCGGTTGACCAGCGAGATCACCGGCCGGAGCCGGAGCGTCTCGTGCACGACCGCTTTCAGGTATCGGTCCTCTCCGGCGCGCGCCTCGGCGGCGAGCCGCTCGAGCTTGTCGGGGTGGTGCGCGAGGCGTTCGACCGCCCACGCGAGCGCGGTCGCGGTCGTCTCGTGGCCGGCGACGAGCAGCGTGAGCAACTCGTCGCGCAGCTGGCGGTCGCTCATCCCCGAGCCGTCCTCGTGCTCGGCGGCGAGCAGCATCGACAGGATGTCCTCGCGGTCGGCCGCGTTCCGCGCGGCACGCCGGGCGGCGATCACGGCGTACATCAAACGATCCAGCCGGTCCATCTCGCGCCGGAACGGGGCGAACCGCTGGATCCGCTCGGGGCCGAGCGCGACCAGGACGGCCGCCCACCTCGGGTCGGTGAGCCGATCGAGCACGCGGCGAAGCTCGACCCGAAGCTCGGCGAGTTGCTGCCCCTCGTCGAGCCCGAACACCGCGCGGAGGATGATCTCGAGCGTCACCGCCTGCATCCGGGGGCGGACGCGGAACGGCCTTCCGCTAGGCCAGCGTTCGATCTCGGAGCGGGCGATGTCGGTCATCAGCGCGCGGTAGCTCTGCATCCTCGCGCCGTGGAACGGCGGGAGCATCAGCTTGCGCTGTGCCATGTGCTCGGCTCCGTCGAGCAGCAGCAGCGAGTGCTCGCCGAGGATCGGGAGCAGGATCCGGTTCGCCTCACCGGCGTGCAGTAGCCGGGGATCGCCCGTGAACACCGCCTTGACGTCGTCGGGGTCCGACAGCATCACCCACATGCCCTCGTACGCGATCTGCAGCGTGAACGTCTCGCCGTAGCGCTTGCGGCACTCGGCCATCATCCATTGGGCGCGCCTGAACCAGATTGCGGTCTGGAGCGCCCGCGGCATTCGCGGTCCGGGAGGGAGGGCGGTTTGGGTCATGTCGCGGGTGAGCGTAGTGGCCCGCCGGCATACGGGCGCCGGGCGGCGGGTATAAGAGGCTGCTCATGGCAACCGAAACACGCATAGCCGTCCTGGGCGCCGGCGGCACGATGGGTCTGCCGATGGCTCGCAACCTCGCTCGCGCCGGATTCGAGGTGCGCGGCTGGAATCGGACCAGCGAGAAGGCCCATTCGCTCGAGAAAGACGGCGTCCGGCTATTCGATTCCCCAGCCGAGGCCGCCGACGGCGCCGACGTGATCCTGACGATGCTGTCCGACGCCGACGCCGTAATCGATGCGGTCGAGGACGCGCTGGGGAGCGTGCGCGACGGCATGATCTGGCTCCAGATGAGCACCATCGGCGAGGTCGGCACCGAGCGGTGCGCCGAGCTTGCCGGCGCCCACGGCATCGTGCTGTTCGATGCGCCCGTGCTTGGCACCAAGCAGCCCGCTGAGGAGGGCAAGCTCGTGATCCTCGCGTCGGGTCCGGAGGACGCCGATGGCGCAAAGGCCACGGTGCAGCCGATTTTCGATGCAGTCGGGCAGAAGACGATCTGGCTCGGCCAGGCGGGCACCGGCACGCGGCTGAAGCTCGTCGCCAACGCCTGGGTGCTGACGGTCGTCGAGGGCGGCGCGGAGACGATCGCGCTCGCCGAGGGTCTCGGGCTCGACCCCGGGCTGCTATTCGAGGCGATCGAGGGCGGTGCGCTCGATCTGCCCTACCTGCGGCTCAAGGGCAAGGCGATCGCCGAGCGCAACTTCGAACCGTCGTTCCGGCTGACCCTCGCGGCCAAGGATGCGCGCTTGATCGAGGAGTCGGCGCAGCGCCGCGACCTCGACGTGCCGCTGTTCAGCACGATCCGCCGCCGGCTGGCCGAAGGGGCGAAGGATCACGGGGACGAGGACATGAGCGCCACCTACTGGACGAGTGCCCCCAACAGCCGCGAGGGCGACGGGGCCTGACGGACTCAGGAGGCGTCGCGCGCGCGGTCAGCCTCGACGAGCTGAGCCGGCGAGTCAACGATTCTGATCAGCTCGGCGACGCCCGTGAGGTCCAGCAGCCGCTGGACCTGCTCGCTCGGCTTGGTCAGGACGAGGCTCCGGCCGGCATCCTGCTCACGCTGATGGGCGTCGACCAGAACGTGGAGCCCGGTCGAGTCCATGAACTCGAGCTCCCTCAGGTCGAGCAGGATCACGTCGCAGTCCGACGCGTGTGCACGCTCGAGTTCCTGCTCGAGCGCCGGGCTTGACAGGAGGTCGAGTTCGCCGCTCAACGTCAGCGTCGTGATTCGGCCGGTCGTGTGCGTCTCTACGCGGAAATCGCTCTGCAAATCCTCGTGCCCCTCCGTCCCCGGACCCCTCTCAGGACCGGACAAAGCTACCACGGACCGCCGCCGAGGCTGCTGGCGCGAGCTAGGAGCGCCGGTGGTCGCGTATCGCGACCCGCAGCGTCTCGTGACCGTTGACGACGCTGACCGTTAGCTCGTCGGCCAGAGACGCCAGCGATTCGGGCTTTCGCGGCGGCTCCGCGCTGTCGAGGGGCTGGCCCGCGCCGGTGCGCAGCGGCGCCACCGCGAACTCCAGGCGCTGGTCGTGAGCCCCCAGCGCGACGCTGATCGATGTGCTCTCGGCGGCGCGCTCGGCGTGCGCGCCGAGAGCATCGGTGACGAGATACACGTCAGCGCAGCGATCGAGCGAAAAGCCCGCGCTCGGCGCGAGAGCCCGGCCGATCCGGCCGAGGACCGGCGCCAGCAATTCGACCGGCGAGACCGTCAGGACGACGTCGCCGGACAGGCCGCTCGGAAACCGCGCGCACCACACTTGCGCCGGATCGTCCTCGCCGCGCGATGCGGGCAAGGCTCGGCTCGCGCCGGCGGGGCGGGCGGCGTCCCTGAAACAGAGCCGCACCTCGGTCCCTCCCTCCGGGGCCCGTACGAACTCGGCGCGGTCCGCCACGGCGCTCATCAGCGCGAGGCCGACCTTCAGCCCGTCGTGTTCGGGCGCGGCCTGCCGGATGCCGCGACCGTAGTCGCGGACCCGGACCTCGAGCCCGCCCGCCGTCAGCGCGAAGTCGACCGAGAACGGCCCCGGCTCGTCGCTGTAGGCGTGCTGGATCACGTTGTTGCACGCCTCGCTGACCGCGGTGTTGACGTCGCTCAGCAACTCGGGGTCGAACCCGAGCGCCTCGCCGGCCCCGGTCGACATGCTCCGCACGAGCCTCGCGGACTCGGGTCGGCTGGTCAGCTCGAGGCGGACCCTCGGTGAATCGGTCTCTCCGCTCATTGATCCCTGCGCTCCGACACGGTCGTGCGCTTCTAAAGAGCTACCCGCAGCGCCGGAGCGCAAGCGTCCGAATCCCATCGATCTTCTTTCTCGGTTGTCAGGAGCGGAGCGTGCTCGTGGTCAGGCGGCCGCGGCGGCGTCGAGCTGGGTCATCGATCGCCGCAACAGCCTCGAGACGTGCATCTGCGAACAGCCGATGCGCTGGCTGATCTCGCGCTGGGTGAACTCGTGCAGCAAGCGTAGGCTCAGGACCTGACGTTCGACCGCGGTCAGCGAGGCCCACCCCGCCGCGAGCGCCTGACGGTCTTCGGCGAGCTCGAACCCGCCGTCCTCGCCGCCGAGCGTCTCGCCGAGCGCGCACTGGTCGCCGTCCTCGTGGGAGATCGGCGCGTCGAGCGAAGCCGGGCTGTAGTTGTGGGCGGCGTCGAGCGCCTCGATCGCCTGCTCGACCGTGCAGGCGAGCGCCTCGGAGAGCTCATCGACGGTCGGCGAGCGGCCGAGCCGCGCCGACAGGCGTTCGGTATGCCGGCTCACCGACAGCGCCCGCTCCTGGAGATCGCGCGGCACGTGCACGGCCCATCCCTTGTCACGGAAATGGCGTTTGAGCTCGCCGACGATCGTCGGCGCTGCGTAGCTCGTGAACTTCTTGCCGAACTGGGGCTCGAACCGATCGATTGCGTTCAGCAGCCCGAGGGATGCGACCTGAACAAGGTCGTCGAGTGGCTCGCGACTGTGGACATAGCGGAGCGCAAGCTTGCGCGCAAACGGGATGAACCGCTTGACGAGCTCGTCGCGAGTCTCGGGGTTCCGGTCTTCGTGGTATGCGACGAGCAACTCTTCGTCGGTGAGACGCGCCAGGTCGCGCGCCATCGTGAAAGCGGACATCGGGCCTCCGTTTTGGCAATTTCCAAAGCGAGGTCCGTGCGAGGGCCGCGAGTGCGACCCGTCCGTCCGTCCCGAGCATTCAACTGCGCGACGAGACCGTGCGATCCAACCGTCGGACAGCCTCGGGCACAACAGCATCCTGTCCCGTGGATCCGTTCGCGAAACCTCGCCCGTGCGAAATGCGCGCTTTTGCTAGCGGTTCCCCGGGGTCAACCGCTTCAGGAATCAGGCAGCACGAACGAACCGCCCCGCCGATCCCCGGTACCCCTGAGGTCTTCCTCGATCGCCGCGGCGGCTCGCATGGCCAGCGGCAGGAAGTCGCGCCGGAGCGCCGCCATCGACGCGCGGCTGGCGTGCACCGACAGGTTCAGCGCCGCGGTCACGTTGCCCGAGGCGTTGCGAAGTGGGACCGCGAGCGAGCGCAGCCCCTCCTCGAGCTCCTGGTCGGTGGCCGCGTACCCCTGCCGGCGGACCGTTTCCAGGATCGCGCGGAGCGCGTCCTTGTCAGTGACCGTGTGGGCGGTCAGCGGCACGATCTCGATCCGCTCGAGTCGCTCGGCGAGCTCGTCGTCCGGCAGGCCCGCGAGCAAGACGCGCCCCATCGAGGTGACGAACGCGGGTAGGCGCGTGCCGACCGCGAGCGTGATGCTCATGATTCGCCGCGTGGGGACGCGCGCGACGTAGACGATGTCGGTGTCGTCGAGGACCGAGATCGAGCACGACTCGTTGACCTCGGCGACCAGCGCCTCCATGTGCGGCAGCGCCACCTCGGGCAGGCTGAGGCTCGAGAGGTAGGCGTACCCGAGCTCGAGTACGCGCGGGCGCAGGGAAAACCGCCCCTGCGAGAAGTTCACGTAACCGAGCTTGACCAGCGTCAGCAAGAAGCGGCGGGCGGCGGCGCGGGTGAGCCCGGTCGAGCGAGCAACGTCGCTGAGCGCGAGCTCGCGGTGCTCGGCGTCGAACGCGCGGATCACCGCGAGGCCTCGCTCGAGGGACTGCACGAAGTCTGAGCTCTGCGCTGGTTTATCGGCCACTGATCGGACGCCCTCGCCCGGCGTTCGGTATGCGAACACTAGCGAAAGGAGCGGGCAGTAGGATCCCGCGCGTGACCGAGGAGTGAGCGAGATCACCGAGGCGCCGACCGCCGCTGTGCCCGCCAACGGCAGTCGCCGGCCGGTGGCTGGGATGACCGTGCGCGACGGCGCCTTCGACGTCATGCGCCGGCACGGACTGACCACGATCTTCGGCAATCCCGGCTCGACCGAGATCGCGTTTCTGACCGATCTCCCGCCCGACATCCGGTTCGTGCTCGGCTTGCACGAAGGATCGGTGGTGGGAATGGCGACCGGCTACGCGCTCGCCCGCGGCGAGCCCGCGTTCGTCAACCTGCACACGGCCGCCGGTCTCGGCAACGCGGTCAACGCGATCGCCAACGCCCGCGACTGCCGCGCCCCGCTCGTGATCGTCGTCGGCCAGCAGGACCGCCGCCAGATCGCGTTCGAGCCGTTTCTGACCGGGCGCCAGCTCGAGCGCCTCGCGGGCGAGTATCCCGTGTGGAGGCATTTGCCCGCTCGCGGGCAGGACGTGCCCGGCGCGATCGCGCGCGCGTACCACGAGGCCAAGTCCGCCAAAGGCCCAGCGCTGCTCGTGGTCCCGATGGGCGACTGGCTCGAGCCGGCCGACGACCTCGCGGCCGGTGCGCCCACGCGGATCCTCCGCCCCCACGCGGTCGACGCCGCGCAGGTTGCCGAGCTTGCCGACCTGCTCGCCGCTGCGCAAGCGCCGGCCCTCGTCGTCGGGGCGGTCGGCGAAGGCCGAGAGGGCTGGGACGCCGTCGTCGCGCTCGCGGAGCGGCTCGGCGGTCCGGTCTGGCAGGAGCCGTTCAGCCGCGCGGTCAGCTTCCCTCAGGATCACCCACTGTTCGCCGGCCACCTCGCCTGGCAGCGCCGGCTAATGCACGACGCGCTGGCGGGTCACGACGTCGTGCTGACCGTCGGAACCAATGCGTTTAGGGCCTACCTGTTCGACGAGCCTGTGTCGCTCGTCGATCCGGAGACGCGAGTCGCGGTGCTCACCGCCGATCAGGCCGAGGCCCACCGCAGCCCGTGCGACCTCGCCGTGGTGGCGCCCGTGGCGGCGAGCTGCCGCGCGCTTGTCGAGCGGTTGCCCGAGCGCGCCGGCAACCCACCCTCGCCGGTGCCGCGGCCCGCGCGATTGTCTGCGCCCGCCGCCGGAGAGCCGCTCCTCCCCGGTCACGTGCTCGATGCGCTCGCCGAGCGCCTCCCCGACGATGTGCTGCTCGTCGAGGAGTGCCCGTCGTCCCAGCCCGAGCTCTACCAGCGGATCCCGGTGCGGGTCCCGTTCGGATTCCTCAGCACCGCCAACGGCTGCCTCGGGTTCGGCCTGGCCGGCTCGATCGGGCTGCGCATGGGTCTGCCGGACCGACCCGTCGTGGCCGTGCTCGGCGACGGCTCGACGACGTACGCGATCCAGGCGCTGTGGAGCGCCGCCCACTACGACGTCGGCGTGCTGCTGATCGTGCTCGCCAACGGGCGCTATGCGGTGATGGACGGGCTCGCGCGCAAGCACGGCGGCGTCGGCGCGTGGCCGGGGTTCGAGGCCGTTGACATCGGGGGCTTGGCCCGCGCGTTCGGCTGCCCCTCGGTCCGGGTCGAGACCTACGACGATCTGACCCGGGTGCTGGACGAGGTCCTGCCTGGTCTTGCGGGTCGGGGCGAGCCGCTGCTCCTCGAATGCGTGGTGGGGGAGGAGGCGTGACCGTAACGGGCTCGTCCAAGACCACGCCGGCGGACATCACCGCCCGTGCGGTGGCGAGCTTCGAGGGCTGCTCGGACGCGCGGCTGCAGGCGCTGATGCGGAGCCTGGTCCGCCACCTGCACGGCTTCGCGGTCGAGAACTCGCTCACCGAGGACGAGTGGCGCCAGTTGATCGCGTTCCTCACCGACACCGGCAACATCACCGACGAGCGCAGGCAGGAGTTCATCCTGTGGTCCGACGCGCTCGGTCTGTCGATGGTGGTCGACGCGATCGCTCACGAGCTTCCGCCCGGCGCCACCGAGTCGACGGTGATCGGGCCGTTTTACGTGCCCGGGTCGCCGGCGCGCGAGTACGGCGAGAGCATGGTCGTCGAGCCCGGGGCGGGCGTTCCGGCTTGGGTCTACGGCCGGGTGCTCGATGTCTCCGGGGAACCGATCGCCGGTGCCGAGGTCGACGTCTGGCAGAACGGCGCCGACATGCTCTACGCGGTTCAGCGTCCGGAAGCCGAGGAGGACCACCTGCGAGGGCGCTACCTGACCCGTGACGACGGCAGCTACGCGTTTGTCGCCGTCCGCCCGGTCCCGTATCCGATTCCGCACGACGGACCCGTCGGCCGGATGCTCGAGGTCACCGGGCGCCACCCGTGGCGGCCGGCGCATATTCACATCATCGTGCGCGCGCCCGGGTTCAAGACCGTCACCACGCACGTGTTCGACGCCACCAGCGAGTACCTCGACTCCGACACGGTGTTCGCGGTCAAGCCGTCACTGCTGCGGACGTTCGTCGAGCGCACGCCAGACGATCCCGAGCGCCCGGCCGGCGTACCTGAGGGTGAGTGGGTGTCGCTCGAGAACGACATCGTGCTCGCGCCCGGCGACGACGGCGGCGCGGTCGTCGACCCCGGCCGCACGGCGTAGCGCTTTCCATCGCGGGGCGTCGGCGCGTTAGTATGCGCGCCTGTGACCAACATTGTCGACAATTCAGCCGACACCGGTAAGCCCGAGGACCGGCTCCGCGATGCGATCGTCGCCGGGCGCTTTCAGCCCAGCGAGCGCCTGGTGGAGATGGACCTGACGCAAGTGCTCGGCGTCGGGCGCTCGGCCGTCCGTACGGCGCTGGCCCGCCTCGAGCACGAGGGGTTGGTCGTCCACGAGCGCCACCGCGGCGCCCGGGTCCGGCTCGTCGATGCGAGGGAGGCCGTCGAGATCCTCGAGACGAGAGCCGTGCTCGAGGGGCTGGCCGCTCGCCAGGCCGCGGTACGCGCGACGCCGGCCGACGTCGCGGAGCTGCGGGCGATTCTCGAGGGGATGCGCCGGCGCCTCGACGCGGGTGACCTGTTGAGCGCGTCCGACGAGAACGCGGTCCTCCACCGGCGGCTGCTCGAGATCTCCGGCCACGGAACCGCCGAGCGGCTGATCGCGACGCTCAAGTCCCAGCTCGTCCGCTTCCAGTACCGGACGATCATGCTGCCCGGCCGCAGCGAGCACTCGTTCGGTGAGCACACGGCGATCGTCGAGGCGATCGCCGCCGGCGATCCGGACGCCGCCGAGGCGGCGATGCGTACACATCTCTCCCATGTCGCCGAGGCCCTACGAGGAGTAGCGGAATGAGCGAGACCCCTTCCGATCGCGCGCGGGAATTGCTGCGCGGCGCGTTCGACACCCACATGCACATCTCACCTGACGTCGTCGAGCGCATCATCGACGACATCTCGCTCGCCCGGAAGTTCCAGGAGCTCGGGATGGCGGGGTTCGTGCTCAAGTCGCACTATGGGTCGACCGCGGAACGAGCGGCGGTCGTGCGCGCGGCGGTGCCGGGAGTGCAGGTGCTCGGCGCGATCGCGCTCAACCGGGCCGTCGGCGGCATCAACCCGCTCGCGGTCGAGATCGCCGCGCGCGAGGGCGCCCGCACCGTCTGGTTGCCGACGGTCGACTCGGTCAACGAGTCCCACGAGCGCGAGGCGCCGCCGGGAGCCAAGGTGCCCGTCTGGGTCAAGCTTCAGCTGGATCTGCGCGAGCAGGGCATCGAGATCCCGCCGGTGCCGGTGCTCGACGCGCACGGCTCGCCCCTGCCCGAGGTATACGAGGTCCTCGGGATGGTCGCCCGGCACAAGATGTGCCTGGCCACGGGCCATCTCAGCCGGGACGAGATCTTCACGGTGGTGGACGCGGCCGTCGATTCGGGTGTCGAGACGATCGTGGTCACCCACCCCGAGTTCCCGTCGCAGGACCTGTCGGTCGACGATCAGAATGCGCTGGCGGACAAGGGCGCCCTGCTCGAGCGCTGCTTCACGACCCCGCACACGGGCAAGGTCACGTGGGAGCAGTGGATAGAGAACATTCGCGCCACCGGACCCGAGCGCTCGGTCCTGTCGACCGATCTCGGGCAGGTCTTCAATCCGCCCGTCGAGGACGGGATGCCCCTGATGGTCGACCGGCTGCTCGACGCCGGCTTAGGCGAGGAGGAGATATACGTGATGGCCGTGGTCAACACGCGCCTGGTGGCGGGAGCTGAGGCTCTGTGAGCGCGCGCCGGATGATGGTGATCGGCGCGCATTCGGCAGACTTCGTGTGGCGCGCGGGGGGCGCGGTCGCGGTAACGACGGCGGGCGGCGGCGAGGCGTCCGTGATCGCCCTGTCTTACGGCGAGCGCGGCGAGTCCGGCGAGCTGTGGAAAGAGGAAGGGCAGACGATCGAGAACGTCAAGAAGATCCGCCACGGTGAGGCCGAGCGGGCCGCGGCGGCACTCGGCGCGTCGTTCGATTGCCTCGATCTCGGCGACTATCCACTCGAGATCGACGGCGACGGCCTGCGGCTGATCTCCGACAAGATCCGAAAGTTCGGGCCCGACGTGCTGATCACCCACACGGACACCGACCCGTTCAACCCCGATCACCCGATCGCTCACTACGCGGTAGATCGTGCCCGCGGGCTGGCGGCGGGTGCGGGGGTATCGAGCGCGTTCAAGACGATCAGCCCGCCGGCGTTGTTCTTGTTCGAGCCCCACCAGCCGGAGCTGTGCAACTTCACCCCGACGGTGTTCGTGGACATCACCAGCGTGATCGAAAAGAAGCTGGCCGCGATGTCCGAGATGAAGGCGCAGAAGTACCTCCAGACCTACTACGCCGAGCGCGCCGACCATCGCGGCAATCACGCGCGCCGCTCGTCGGGAAACGCGGACATCCGCCAAGCCGAGGCGTTCCAGCGAGTGACGCCCGCGGTCGTGGGCGCGCTATGAGCGACGCGGTCTTCACCGAACTCGCCGAGCTCGGGTCGGCCACCGTGTACGAGGCCGGCGGCCGGCGAGGCTATGTCGACGCCGACCTCGTGCAGGTCGTGCCGGGGTCGCGCGCCGCGGGGCCGGCGCGAACGGTCAGGTGTGGGCAGGACGACAACCTGATGGTGCACGCCGCGATGGCGGCGGTGCAGCCGGGCGAGGTGCTCGTGCTGAGCATGCCCGAGCCGCGGCCGGTCGCGCTTGTCGGCGACCTGCTTGCGACGCAGGCCAAGGCACAGGGCGCCGCCGCGATCCTCGTCGACGCCTCGGTGCGCGACGTCGAGGAGCTGGCCGAGCTCGGGCTGCCGATCTGGGCGCGCTGGGTTCGTGTGCGCGGGGCGACCAAGGACGCGGTGGGCCCGATCGGAGAGCCCGTGGTCGTCGGCGGGGCCACGATCCGTACGGGTGACGTGCTGGTGCTCGACGCCGACGGCGTGGCGGTCGTCGAGGCAGAGCGGGTCGAGGAGGTGCTCGAGGCGTCGCGCCAGCGCGCCGAGCGCGAAGTGGTCAAGCGCGAGAAGCTGGCCGGCGGTGCGCTGTCGTACGACCTCGACGGCCTGCGGGAAAAAGTGGAGGCATGAGCGAGCCGATCCACGACGTCGCCCACATCGCCCACGCCGAGCTGCTGACGCCGTTCCCCGACGAGAGCCTGCGGTTCTTCGTCGAGCTGTTCGGGATGCAGATCGAGCACCGGGAGGGTCAGTCGGTGTTCCTGCGTGGGTGGGGCGAGTATCAGCCGTACGGGCTGAAGCTGACCGAGTCCGAGCTGCCCGGCCTCGGCCACACGGCGCTCCGGGCCTGGAGTCCTTCGGCGTTGGAGCGGCGGGTGGCGGCGATCGAGGCGGCGGGGTTCGGCATCGGCTGGAACGAAGGAGACCATGGGCACGGCCCCGCGTTCGAGTTCCGCGATCCCGACGGCCACCGGTTCGAGCTGTTCTTCGAGCAGGACCGTTACGTGCCTCCGGAGGAGCTGCGCCCGCGCCTGAAGAACGTGCCCCAGCGCCACGTCGACCGCGGGGCGTCAGTCAAGCGGATCGATCACGTCAACGTGCTGGCTTCCGACGTCGCCGCCAACCGGCGGTTCGCGGCCGAGCAGCTCGGATACCGGACCTACGAGCAGGTCATCAACGACGACGGCTCGGAGCAGGGCGCGTGGATGAGCCTGTCGATCGCCGCGCACGAGCTGATCTACACCGCCGATCACGCCGGCGGCAACGGCCGCCTGCACCACCTGGCGTGGTTCGTCGACACGCGCGAGGAGCTCTTGCGCGCCGCCGACCTGTTCCTCGACGCCGACGTCCCGATCGAGGCCGCGCCGTCCAAGCACGCGGTCGCGCAGGGGATGTTCCTGTACGTGTACGAGCCGGGCGGAAACCGCGTCGAGGTGACCACCGGCACCCACTTCATCTACGACCCCGCCTACCCGCCCGTCGTGTGGACCCAGGCCGAGCGCGCGCGCGGCCAGGCCTGGGGCGTCAAGACGATCGAGACGTTCCACACGTATGGGACGCCGGACCTGAGCGGCAGGCCGCCGGGCCCGCCGATCCCGCCGACCAGCCAGATCCCGATGCTGGTGCAGGATTTGCACGCATGAGGTGCACGCATGAGCGATGATCGCGCGCTGATCCGCGAGCTGGTCGAGAACTGGGTCGTGTGGCGCGACGCCGGCGACTGGGAGCGGTTCGCCACCGTCTGGCACCCCGAGGGATTCATGATGGCGACCTGGTTCCAGGGTCCCGCCGCCGACTTCATCCGGGTCAGCCGCGAGGGCTTCGAGCGCGGGGTCAACATCCTTCACTTCCTCGGCGGCCACTCGGTCGACCTCGCCGGCAGCCGCGCGATCTCGCAGACCAAGATGACGATCCTCCAGCGGGCCGTCGTCCACGCCGTCGAATGCGACATTGCGTGCATCGGCCGCTTCTACGACTTCCTCGAGAAGCGCGAGGGGCGGTGGGGGATCGTGCTCCGCCAGCCGATCTACGAGAAGGACCGGCTCGATCCGGTCGACCCCGCGGCCGCTTTGGAGCTCGACGCTGACCTGCTCGCGCGCTTCCCCGCCGGCTACCGGCATCTCGCCTACGCGCAGACGCAGATCGGGTACGACGTCAAGCGCGACATGCCGGGCCTGGTCGGTCCGGGCGTCGAGCGGCTCTACCGCCGCGGGTCTGAGTGGCTCGCCGGCGGCGCGATCGGCGAATTCGGCGCCGGCATCGCATCGGACCCTGACCGGGACAGAGCCGAATTCCCTTAAGGGAATCCGGCGGA
This sequence comes from uncultured Solirubrobacterales bacterium, assembly GCA_963701945.1. Taxonomy (GTDB): domain Bacteria; phylum Actinomycetota; class Thermoleophilia; order Solirubrobacterales; family Solirubrobacteraceae; genus Palsa-465. Next base: position 353,651 of record CAVPBV010000018.1, read on the forward strand.
GCGGGAATCGAGCGGCGTATGGCATCGCGCCGGATTCCCCGGCGATCCGCTCAAGACAAGCGATTGAACCGCCGGCGCCTGTCGTGGCCGCGGTCGTCGGTCCTGCTGGCGATTGGGATGGTGGTGGTGGCCGCGAACCTGCGTCCCGCCGCCGCCGGCATCGGACCGCTGATCGACCGGATCCAGTCCGACACCGGCCTGTCGAATGCCGGCGCCGACATTCTGGTGGCGCTGCCCGTGTTCTGCTTCGGCGCGCTCGCGCCGCTCGCGCCGGTGCTCGCGCGGAGGTTCGGGGCGCGGCCGGCGATCGGCGGCGCGCTAGCCCTGCTGCTCGCCGGCCTATTGGTCCGGCTCCTTCCGGGCATCGCGTTCCTGTTCGTCGGCACGGCGATCGCCGGCACCGCGATCGCGGTCGGGAACGTGCTGCTGCCGGTGCTGGTGCGCGGGAACTTTCCCGATCGCGTCGGCCTCGTCACCGGGATGTACAGCACCACGCTGATCGGCTTCGCCGCGCTCGCGGCCGGCGTGTCGGTGCCGGTCGCCGATGCATTCGGCGGCGGCTGGCGCCCGGGGCTCGCGATCTGGGCCGTCCCGGTGGCCGTCGCGCTGCTCGTGTGGGCGCCGCAGTTGCGCCGACGCCGCGACGGCAGCGCCTCGCCGCCGGATGAGGTCGCGGGCGCGCGCTCGCTGCTCCACGACAAGGTCGCGTGGGCGGTGACGATGTTCTTCGCGATCCAGTCGGCCGGCTTCTACGCGACGCTCGCGTGGCTGCCGAGCGTGTTCCACAGCCACGGCGCGAGCAGCAGCAAGGCGGGCCTGCTCCTGAGCATCGCGCTCGTCGTCGGCCTGATCCCCGCGCTCACCGTGCCGACGTTCGCCGCCCGCGTCCGCGACCAGCGCGTGTTCGTGTGCGGGTTCGTCGCGTGCATCGCGGCTGGGTGGATCGGCGTAATCGTGGCGCCGATGTCGGTGCCTTACCTGTGGGTGGTGTTGCTCGGCTTCGGTCAGAACGCGGCGTTCCCGCTCGCACTGACCCTGATCGTCTTGCGCGGCGGCACAGTGACGAGCACCGCTGGCCTCTCGACGCTCGTCCAGACGGTCGGCTACCTGATCGCCGCGGTCGCGCCGCTTGCGATCGGCGCCGTTCACGACATCACCGGCTCATGGACGCCGGCGCTGTTCGTCCTCCTGGCGCTGCTCGTCCCGCAGTTGCTGGTCGGCCTCGCCGCCGCGCGCGACCGCAAGGTGTCGCCGGTGTTGGTTGCGCAAAAAGGCGCGTATATGGCGCCGAATTGAGCAACTCCCCGCGGCAGTTCTCGACACCGCGTCACCGTTCTACCCTGCGCCACCGCACAAGGCTTTGATACACCGGAATCCAGGGCGGACAACTACTCACTCGCGACCCTTCCGCGAGGTGAATGCCCGTTCACCCGGCCCTGGCACGGAGAACTGCCCACTCGCGCTCGGCGGCGGCGCGAGTGAGAAGTTATCCGGGTTGCGCTACCGCCCGGCGGTGACCGTTCCAGAGCCCCTGTGATACCTATTCCGTGCATAGGCCTCCGTGGTACAGTTCGGCATGTGACCCTTTGTTCTCATTGCGAACACGGCATCCTCACCCGTGCGACGCGATGTGACAACGGAGAGGTCGCTCGTGGCTGAGCTGATGTCTCTCCCCGACGCCGTCGAGTCCCTCGTCAGCGACGGTGACTCGGTGGCACTCGAGGGGTTCACTCATCTGATCCCGTTCGAGGCCGGCCACGAGGTCATCCGCCAGGGTCGGCGCGAGCTCGAGCTGATCCGGATGACGCCCGACCTGCTGTACGACCAGATGCTCGGGATGGGCGTGGCGCGCCGGCTGGTGTTCTCCTACGGCGGGAACCCGGGAGTCGGGGGGCTGCATCGCTTCCGGGACGCGATCGAGAACGGGTGGCCGCGCCCGGTCGAGATCGAGGAGCACAGCCACGCCGGGATGGCCAATCGCTACGCCGCCGGCGCCGCCGACCTGCCGTGCGCGGTCATGCGCGGCTACGTGGGGACCGATCTGGTGGCGCACACCACGGTCGCGCCGATCACGTGCCCGTTCACCGGCGAGCGGCTGATGGCCGTGCCGGCGCTGCGCCCCGACGTCGCGATCGTCCACGCCCAGGAGGCCGACCGCGACGGGAACGTACAGCTGTGGGGGATACCCGGCGTGCAGAAGGAGGCCATCCTCGCCGCGCAACGGTCGCTCGTCACCGTCGAGCGGATCGTCGACGAGCTCGAGCCGCGCCCCGGCGGGATCACGATCCCCGGCTGGGTCATCACAACAGTCGCTGAAGCGCCCGGAGGCTCCCGCCCCTCGTACAGCCTTGGCATCACCGACCGCGACAACGACTTCTACAAGTTCTGGGACAAGATGAGCCGCGACCGCGACGAGTTCACCGAGTGGATGACCGCGAACGTGCTGCATCAGGGAGCCGCCGCGAAATGACGGTGGAAACTCACGAAGCGACCGCTGGCGAGATCCAGACGATCGTCGCCGCGCGCCGGCTGCGCGACACCCGGACCGTGTTCATCGGCGTCGGCCGCCCCAGTACCGCCGCGATCCTGGCGCGGATGGTCCACAACCCCGACCTCGTGCTTGTCTACGAGTCGGGGACGATCGGTGCCAAGCCGTTTCGCGTCCCGTTGTCGATCGGCGACGGCGAGCTCGCGCAGACCGCCGACGCCGTGGTGTCCGTGCCCGAGATGTTCAACTACTGGATCGGGCCGGGGCGGATCGACGTCGCGTTCCTCGGCGCCGCCCAGATCGACAAGCACGCCAACCTCAACTCGACGGTGATCGGCGACTACGACCACCCCAAGACGCGCCTGCCCGGCGCCGGCGGCGCACCCGAGATCGCGGCGAGCTGTGGCGAGGTGATCGTAATCGCGCCCCACGCCAAGCGCACGTTCGTCGAGAAGCTCGACTTCGTGACCACGGTCGGCCACGGCGACGGGGCGGGCGGGCCGGTTACCCGCGAAAGCCTCGGCTTCCGCGGCAAAGGCCCGACCGCCGTGATCACCGACCTCGGCGTGCTCGAGCCCGACCCCGAGACGAAAGAGCTCGTGCTGACGCAGATCCATCCCGGGACCGACGTCAGCCAAATCAAAGACCAGACGGGTTGGGACCTGCAAATAAGCGACGACCTGCAAACGACCGAGCCGCCGACCGCCGAGGAGCTCGCCAAGCTCAGGGAGCTGCTCGACCGGTGAGCACGGCCTACATACTCGATGCCGTACGCGCGCCGTTCGGTCGGTACGGCGGGTCGCTGGCCAAGGTCCGCCCCGACGACCTCGCCGCGCACGTCGTCAAATCACTGCTCGATCGCACCCCCGACCTCGACCCCAAGGACGTCGACGAGGTCATATTCGGCGACGCCAACCAGGCCGGCGAGGACAACCGCAACGTCGCGCGGATGGCGTGGCTGCTCAACGGTCTGCCCACGAGCGTTCCCGGGTCGACGGTAAACCGCCTGTGCGGCTCGAGTCTCGATGCGACGATGCAGGCGAGCCGGATGATCGAGATCGGCGAGGCTTCGATCGTGGTCATCGGCGGAGTCGAGTCGATGAGCCGCGCGCCGTGGATCCTGCTCAAGCCCGAGCGCGCGTTCCCCTCGCAGCAGCAGGAGCTCTACTCGAGCACGCTCGGCTGGCGGATGGTCAATCCGGAAATGCCCGACCAGTGGACGATCTCGCTCGGCGCGAGCGCCGAGAAGCTCGCGGACATCTACAACGTCAGCCGCGACGCGCAGGACCAGTTCGCCCTGCGCAGCCACCAGAACGCGCAGGCCGCGTGGGACAGCGGGTTCTACGGCGAGTGGGTCGTGCCGGTACCGGGGACCGACCTCGACCGCGACGAGAACATCCGGCCCGATACCTCGCTCGAGAAGCTTGCGAAGTTGAAGCCGGCGTTCGTGAAGGACGGCACGGTGACTGCCGGAAACTCGTCACCGCTCAACGACGGCGCCGGCGCGGCTCTGCTCGCCGACGAGGAAGGCGCCAAGCTCGTTGGCAGGGAGCCGATCGCGCGGATCGTTTCTCGCGGGGCGGCCGGGGCCGATCCGGACGTGTTCGGGATCGCCCCCGTCAAGGCCGCCAACATCGCGCTTCAGCGCGCCGGCATCACATGGGAGGACGTCGCTGTTGTCGAGTTGAACGAGGCGTTTGCCTCGCAATGCCTGGCCGACATCGGCGAATGGAAGGGGTTGGACCCCGCCAAGGTGAACCCGAACGGTGGCGCTATTGCATTAGGCCATCCTTTGGGCGCATCAGGCGTCCGTATCCTGGGCGGCCTCGCTCATGAGTTGCGACGCCGCGGCGGCGGCTACGGAGTCGCCGCCCTTTGCATCGGTGTCGGCCAAGGCCTGGCCGTGGTACTGGAGGCATAGAAACAGATGACCGAGGAGCTTCAAGCCGAGCCCCGCGAGGAGCGTCAGATCTACGACCCGATCGGCGAGACGCCGACGAGCTACGTGCGCGATCCGCCCGACGCGCACCCGCCGCTCGACTATCCGCCGTACAAGTCGACCTCGCTGCGCCACCCCAAGCAGCCGCTCGTATATCTCCCGCAGACGATCACCGAGATCACCGGGCCTCAGCTCGGCCCCCTGCTGATGGGCGAGACGGACAACGACCTCACGGTCCAGCATGCCGGCGAGCCGATCGGCGAGCGGATCATCGTCTCGGGTCGGGTGTTCGACACCGAGGGCAAGCCGCTGCGCGAGACGCTGGTCGAGATCTGGCAGGCGAATTCCGCCGGGCGCTACAAGCACCGGTGGGATCGCTGGCCGGCCCCGCTCGACCCGAACTTCAGCGGCGCCGGACGGTGCGTCACCGACGACGAGGGTCGCTACCAGTTCACGACGATCAGGCCCGGACCGTACCCGTGGGGCAACCACTACAACGCCTGGCGCCCAGCCCACATCCACTTCTCGCTGCTCGGCCGCGCGTTCACCCAGCGGTTGGTCACGCAGATGTACTTCCCGGGCGACCCGTTCTTCCCGTACGACCCGATCTTCAACTCGGTGCGCGATCCCAAGGCGCGCGAGCGGATGATCTCGACGTTCTCGATCCACGGGACCGTCCCGAACTGGGCCCAGGCGTTCGAGTGGGACATCTACCTCCGCGGACCTGGCGCCACGCCGTTCGAGGAGGAGCATTGAGGGCCCCATGATCTTCGAGACGACACCCTCCCAGACGGTCGGCCCGTACTTCGCGATCGGCCTGCCGTTCGACGTCGGGCCGTTCGCCGTGCCCGAGAGCACGCCCGGCGCGATTCACATCACCGGGACGATCTACGACGGCGCCGGCCAGCCGATACCCGATTTCCTGCTCGAGACCTGGCAGGCCGACCCCGAGGGCCGGTTTGCCGACGCGCGCGGCTACGGCGGCCCGTCCGAGATCGAGGACTTTCGCGGCTTTGCCCGCTACGGCGTCGAGGACGGCGACGGGACGTTCGACATCGTGACGCTGAAGCCGGGTCCGGTGGCCGGCCTCGCCGGCGCGACCCAGGCGCCCCATATCGACGTGTCGGTGTTCGCGCGCGGGATGCTGCATCGCACCGTCACCCGGATCTACTTCGCCGACGAGGCCGAGGCCAACGCCGGCGACCCGGTGCTGGTGCGGGTGCCGGTCGAGCGGCGCGCCACGTTGCTTGCGCAGCCCTCGGGCGGCGGCTACCGGTTCGACATCCGCCTCCAGGGTTCGCATGAGACGGTCTTCTTCGCGGTCTGACGCCGGGGCCACTCGGGAGGAAATGGTGACTATTTCACCGTTTCTTCCCAACCCGGCGCCCGCCACCGTGCCGTGAGGTCAGCGTCGCCGGCCGGCGATCCGGGAAGCGGCTCGGCCCCCGGCGCGCGTAGCGCCTGGAGCGCGAGTGACAGGTAGCGGTGGCGCAGGTCCCGGCCTCGGTCGGGATCGGGGAGGTCGACGAACGTGATCATCTCGAGGATCAGCACGACGTCGGCAGGGGTGACGTCGGCGCGCAGCGCGCCCGCCTCCTGGGTGCGGCGGTGCAGCTCGGTGGCGAGCTGACTGGCCTCGCCGGCAAGCCGCCCGAGCGACTCGGTCGGCGTGAACTTGCCGGCGACTCGCTGGGCGAGTGCCTGGCTCTGCCCGTCGACGACGCGATGCAGGCAGTCCGAGTAGACGTCCCACGCGCCGCCGTCGTCGCCGAGCGCGGCGCGCAGGTCGTCGCTGTAGCGCGTGAGGCCGTCGCCGGCGAGCTCGCGCAGCAGCTCGCTGGGAAGAAACTGCCGCCATGCTGAAGTTTCTTCCCAAGGCCGGCCCGAGCGCCCGGCTACGGCACGCGCATCCCCATCAGCCTGAGATATCGCGTCACCGCCTCGGCCCGGTTGGCCGCGTGCAGCTTGCGGAGGATGCTGTTGACGTGGAACTTGACCGTCCCGCTCGAGATGACGAGCGCGTCGGCGACCGCCCGGTTGGTGGCGCCCTCGGCGAGCAGGCGCAGCACGTCCAGCTCGCGCCGCGTCACAAGCCCCTCGAACACGACGCGGTCATCGCGCCCCCGGCCCGCGGGCGAGGACTCCGGTAGCGGCGGGGGAGGGGGCAGCGGCGCGTGACCCCCGGCCGACAGAGTCACGGGCGCGTCGGTGAGCTCGCTCGAGCGCGCACCAAGCCAATCGAGGAATTGGCGCATCTGGTCGCGCTCGCCGCGAAGGGTGCGGCGCAGGCTGGTGCTCTCGTAGGCCTGGGCGAGTCCGGTGGCGAACTCCCACAGGACGTCGCGATCGAGCACATCGAGCGGCTGGCCGGGACCTCGGTCGGCGTGGATCACGCCGACGACCTGAGACCCGACGACGAGTGGCGCGGCCGCGTAGGACCGCCACTCCATGAGCCGCGCCGTCTCACGGTCGACTCGGGGATGGACGTCCGCGTCGACCACGATCGTGGCCCGGCGCCGGCGGAGCAGCTCGGTCTCGATCAGCGTGTGCTCGAGCCGCAGCGGGTTCGCCTGGAGCTGCGCCAATGTCGTCGCCGCGAACCGGTCACGACCTGACATGAACACCGCCTCGGCGACCATCCGGCTGCCCTTGACCAGGCTGAGGATCGCGCGCTCGAACGCCGAGCCCGCGCACAACGTCGCCGGCGCTCGCAGCAGCATCTCGCGCGGCGAAGTCACCTCGCGCACCTCGGCGATCGCGGCCGTGACCCGCTCGAGCGCGTCGAATCGCGCCTCGAATCGCTGGCGCAGCCGCTTCAGCGCGGCTTCTTGTTCGTGAACGACCTCGTCGCCGAGCTCTGACTCGGGGAGCTGCGCGCGCACCGTGGCGATCAGCTCCCGGAGCGCCCGCAGGTCCGAAGCATCGCTATCCGCGGGCAGCCCGAGCCCGACCAACTCGCGGGCCTCAGCGGTCGCGCGCTCGAGCCGCCGCAACAGCTCGTCGCCCAGCGGCCCGGAGAAAACGTCAGACGACGACGTCGTGCTCATCAAACCGATGCCCCGCCGGCGCGCGCGTACCGCGCCACCGCGTCGGCGCGGCTGGTCGCGCCGAGCTTGCGCAGGATGTTCTTGACGTGGTACTTGATCGTCCCCTCGCGGACGACGAGCGAGCGGGCGATCTCGAGGTTGGTCTGGCCGCGCGCGAGCAGGCGCAGGACCTCGACCTCACGCGGGGTCAACGCATCGACCAGCGACGGGTCGCCCCCGGGTCCGCCGAGCGTGGTCAAATCGCCGGCGTCTCCGATGGTGAGCTGGCCGAGCCGGGTGCTCATCCACTCGACCGCCGAACGCAGCTCGCGATGGTGCGACTGGAGCATCTCCCGCAGCACGGCGCGCTCGAACACGCCCGCGAGTCCCTCCGCGTACAGCGACGCGACCTCGAAGTCGAGCGAGTCGAGCCGCCGGCCGCTGTCGAAAGCGTCCCCATGCAGCAGGCCCACCGTGACCCCCTGCACGACGACCGCCGCCACCACGTAGCTGTCCCAGCCGAGGACGTCGATCAATCGTCGGGCTCCGCGCGACCGGGCCGCGCGCGCGTCGACGATTTCGGTCCGCTGCCGGCGTGCGACCTCGTCCTCGACCAGCGGATACTCGAGCTGGATCGGCCGGCCACGGAGCTCTCCGAACGCCACCGCCGCGCCGTCACCGTCGGCATCGCTCCAAATCCCCCGCACGATCAACTCGTCCCCGCGAACCTCGCCGACCATCACCCGGTCAAACGCCGAGCTCGTCCCGAGCTCCTCGGCGGCGCGGTCGAGGATCCCCTGGGGCGAGCCGATCTCGCCGAGCCGCCGGACGGCGTCAGCCACCCGCTCGAGCGCGTCCGAACGCCGCACGTAACCGGCCTCGACGATCTCGCGCTCGAGCGCGAGCAACTCGACCAGCACGCGCTGCGCGCGCTGCGCGCTCGGCACGTCAGCACCGCCTCGCGCGGGCGAGCGCGGAACTCAGCCCAAAGCAAGCGAGGCCGGGCGCGTGCGCTCGAGCAGCGTGTACCGGGCGGCAGCCTCGTGCCCGACGCAGCTGATCCCGAACGGCCGTCCGGCCTGCTCGATCGCCAGCCACGCCTGGCCGGCGTGCTCGCGCGGCACGAGGGCGAGCGCCCGGCGATCGGAGTGGAGCAGCCACGAGGTCGGGATCCCGGCGACCTGACCGTGCGCGAACGGCGCCACCGTGCGCGGATCGCCGGACTCGCCGAACGCTCCGAGCGCCTTCAGCACGTTGTCGGCGCTCCGGCCCAGCAGCCCGATCGCCGCCAGTTCGGCTGATGCGTCTCGCACGGTCATCCCCGCGAAGCGCCGTGCGTCCACTTGCAGGCGCTCGCGCAGACGCGACCCGGTATCCGGATCGGAGAGCACGATCACGCGCCCGGGACCGTCTCCGCACCACCATGCGCTTCCGGCCGACAGCACGCCGCCCGGTGACACGGCGGCGCCGGCGAGCCGCGAGGTGAGCGCAGCCAGTTGCGCCGCCGGCGCCTCGAGGACGAGCTTCGAGAGGTCGGAGCGGTCGACCAGGCCGACGGCCCTGACGCACACGGCGAGTTCGGCCGCAGACGAGCCGAAGTTCATCGCGACGGGCCTGCCGGCGCGGGTGCAGAGCACCGCACCCGCTCGCTGGAGCACCACGTCCAGCGGCTCTGCGGGTCCACGAGAACGGGCGGTGAGCGACACGGCGCAGAAGGTACCGCCGACCCGGTCCGGCTGCCCTGCTCTTAGCTCCTAAATTACCTGTCCGATAGAGAGGTACGGGCACGGATCTCACGACGCTCTCAACCCAGCCCTAGTGTTCAGACCCTCTCTAAAGTCTAGGCTAATCCGGCGCTCCGAGAGTGGCGGACCGCGAGGCCCGGCGGCAAGCTGTTGGCGGTTCGCGAGCCGTACGCTGACGGCACGGAGGGAGATCCAGACTGTGACCACGCACGTGACCCCGAGTGATGCCTCAGTAGCGGCGGTCGGTGAGGGCCGCTACGCGCGCCTCGCCCGTCTGATCGCCACCGACAAACCGGTGATCATGGACGGCGCCACCGGCAGCGAGCTGATCCGCGTCCGCGGCGAGCGACCCGAGCTCGAAGACCATCTGTGGGGGCTGACCGCGATCCTCGAGGCTCCCGCCGACGTCAAGGCCGTCCACCGCCGCTACGTCGAGGTGGGATGCGACGTGATCTCCACCGACACCTGGGGCCTCGCCACCGCCCTCCGCGACGGGCGGGCGAGCTTGTGGGAGTCGACCGAGCCGATCCACTGGATGGATCTCGCGAGGCGCGGAGTTCACCTCGCTCGCGAAGCCGCGGCCGACGCCGGGCGGGCGGACGAAGTCGCGGTCGCGTTCAGCATCAACGGCGACGTCGATACGCCCGACGGACGGGAGACGATTCGCCTGCTTGCGCGGGCATTCGAGCACGACGCACCTGACCTGATCCTGGTCGAGACGCTGACGCTGATCCGCACCTCGACGTACGCGACCGTCGAGGCGCTGCTCGCTACGGGCCTGCCGGTCTGGCTCAGCTTTCGCCGCTGCCGGCACGGGGTGTGCGGCGTGTACGGCGAGCATTGGGGCGGCCCCGAAGGCGACGCGTTCGGCCGGGCGGCCCGCCGCTTCGAGGAGATGGGCGTCGGCGCGCTCGCGCTCAACTGCTTGCCGCCGGACCACGTCACCGGGATGCTCGCGTGGCTGCGCGACTTCACCGATCTACCGCTCGGCGTGTACCCCAACCTCGGATATCTATCGGCCGCCGGCTGGCGACAAGAGGCCGGCGTCGGCGCCGAGGAATACGCCGAGCTCGCGCTCCGGTGGCGCGAGGAGGGCGCGCAGATCGTCGGCGGCTGCTGTGGCGTCGGGCCGGAGCAGATCGCCGCCGCCCGCGCCGCGCTCGCCGACACCAAGCCGGGCCACGCCCGCCCGGACGTGCTCCTCGACGAAGGCGTCCGGCCGATCTCGCCAAAGGAGCACAAACGCGCGCCCGCGACACGGTGGGCCGACTCGCGTAGGCGGCTCATGTACCCGCTCGACTTCCCCGACATGACCGTCGAGCCGGGCGTGTTCGCCCCCACCCAGGGCAGCTTCATGGTGTGGAAGTACCTGTATCGCGAAGGAATCGGGGCCCACCAACGTTGCTTGGACATCGGCTGCGGAACCGGGCTGTTGACCGTCCAGCTCGCCCGCAACGGCGCCGCGCACGTGCACGGCCTCGACATCTCGCCTCCGGCGGTCAAGAACACCATGACCAACGCATTTCGAAATGGGGTGGCCGACCGCGTCAGCGCGGCTGTCCAGGACCTGTACCCGTGGGTCCCCGAGGAGCGCTACGACGTGATCGTCGCCAGCCTCTATCAGACCCCGGTGGATCCGTTCGAGCCGGTCGTCTCGCACCGGCCGCTGGACTACTGGGGACGCGGGCTGGTCGACCACCTGATGCGGATGCTGCCCGAGGCTCTCGCCGACGACGGCACCGCGTACGTGATGCAACTGTCTATCATCGGCGAGCGGCGAACTACGCAGCTGCTGGACCGTCTGGGCTATCAGGCCCGCGTCGTGGACTTCGGTTTGGCCGAGTTCACGGAGCTTTTCAACGAGGCGCGCGACCAGATCGCGCGGGTAGAAGAGCTCTCGGACGCCTATCACCTGAAGCTCGGCGCGACGGATGTTATGGCCGCCTATCTACTCGAGATCACCCGGAAGGACAAGGAAGGTAGAAGCGCATGACCTACGCCGACAACGAGTTTCTGTTCACGTCCGAGTCTGTGACCGAAGGTCACCCGGACAAGGTCGCCGATCAGATCTCAGACGGAGTGCTGGACGCCGTGCTCCGAGATGATCCGAACGGCCGGGTGGCGTGCGAGACGCTCGTGAACACGGGCCTCGTCGTCGTCTCCGGCGAGATCACGACCACCACTTACGTCGACATCCCCGAGGTCGCGCGGGAGACGATCAAGCGAATCGGATACACGAACGCCGAGTTCGGGTTCGACTACCACACGTGTGCGGTGATCAACGCGATCGACAAGCAATCGCCCGACATCGCACAGGGAGTCGACGCGGCTTACGAGACGCGCACGAACTCGCATTCGGCGGGCGGCGACGAACTCGACATCGCCGGCGCGGGCGACCAGGGCATGATGTTCGGCTACGCGTCCAACGAGACCGAGGAGCTGATGCCGCTGCCGATCTCGCTCGCGCACAAGCTGGCCAAGCGGCTCGCCGACGTCCGCCGCGCCGAGATCCTCCCGTACCTCCGTCCGGACGGGAAGACCCAGGTGTCCGTCCGCTACCTCGACGGACGCCCCGTCGAGGTCGAGAAGGTCCTGATCTCGACCCAGCATCGCGACGGCGCCGAGTCGCTGCTCAAGGAGGACCTGTGGGAGCACGTCGTCGAGCCCGAGCTGCCCGACGATCTGTATGACCGCAAGAAGCTTCGCCGCAATCTGCTGGTGAACCCGACGGGCCGGTTCGTGATCGGCGGTCCGATGGGTGACTGCGGCCTGACCGGGCGGAAGATCATCGTCGACACGTACGGCGGGATGGCGCGCCACGGCGGTGGCGCCTTCTCCGGCAAGGACCCGTCGAAGGTCGACCGGAGCGCCGCCTACGCCGCTCGCTACGTGGCCAAGAACGTGGTTGCCGCCGGCCTCGCCGACCGCGCCGAGCTCCAGGTGGCGTACGCGATCGGCGTCGCGCACCCCGTATCCACGATGATCGAGACGTTCGGCACCGAGAAGATCTCCCGGTCGAAGATCCTCGAGCTGATCAACGAGCATTTCGACCTGCGGCCGGGCGCGTTCCGTCAGTACCTGCGCCTGCATCGGCCGATCTATCAGAAGACGGCTGCTTACGGTCACTTCGGTCGTGAGGACAACGACTTCACGTGGGAGCGGACCGACAAGGCAGCTGCGCTGGCGCAGGACGCCGGGCTGGCCGCTCCCGCTGAGGCGCTCCGCGCGTGAGCATCACGGTAGTCGGTTCGGTCGCGTTCGACGCGGTCAAGACGCCGTTCGGCGAGCGCGAGCGCATGCTCGGCGGCGCCGCCACGCACTTCGCGCTGGCGGCGTCGTTCTTCGACCAGGTACACGTGGTCGGCCGGGTGGGCGCGGACTTCGGCGACGAGGACATGGCGGTGCTCGCCATCCGCGGCACCGATGTCGACGACGTCGAGCGCGTGCCGGACGGCCAGTCGTTCTTCTGGGCCGGCGAGTACGGCTGGGATCTCAATTCCCGCGAGACGCTCGACACCCAGCTCAACGTGTTCGAGGACTTCCAGCCGCTCCTGTCGGCGGCCTCGCGCGACTGCGATGTTCTGTTCCTGGCAAACATCCAGCCCGAGCTCCAGCTGAGCGTGCTCGAGCAGTGCGGGCAGGTGCAGTTCGTCGCGATGGATTCGATGAACCTGTGGATCGACATCGCTCGCGACGCACTCGTCGAGGTGATCCGGCGCGTCGATTGCGTGATGCTCAACGACGCCGAGTTGCGCCAGCTGACGCACCGGCCGAGCCTGGTTGCGGCGGCGCGTGAGGTGCTCGACACGGGACCGTCGCTGGTCGTGGCCAAGCAGGGCGAGTACGGCGCCGCACTGATCACCGCCGATGAGTTCTTCTCGCTGCCCGCGTATCCGCTCGAGACGGTCGTCGACCCGACCGGGGCCGGTGACACGTTCGCCGGTGGCTTCGTCGGCTACCTCGCCCGCCACGTCGACAAGCCGCTGACCGAAACCGTCGTGCGCCAGGCGATGGCGTACGGGACCGCGCTCGCGTCGTTCAACGTCGAGGAGTTCGGTACCGAGCGTGTCGAGCGGCTGACCGCCGGCGAGGTCGACGGGCGCGTCGAGGATCTGCGGCGCATCACGCAGTTCGAGCTTTCCCCGGCTCCGCTCCAGGCATCGTGAGCGGTGGCAGTCTCGCTGCTGCGGCTGCTGATCTCCTGCCCTGACCGGCCGGGCATCGTCGCGAGCGTCTCGCGCTTCCTGTACGAGTCCGGGGCGAACATCGTCCGCTCGGACCAGTACTCGACCGACCCCGAGGGAGGCACGTTCTTCCTGCGGATGGAGTTCGCGCTGGCGCCCGAGAAGCGGGACGGCCTCGGGGAGCAGTTCGGGCTGAAGGTCGCCGAGCCGCTCGGCATGACCTGGCGCCTCTGGGACGCCGCCCGACGCAAGCGGATCGCGGTGCTCGTGTCGCGCTATGACCACTGCCTGCTCGATCTGCTGTGGCGCTGGCGCCGCGGCGAGCTCGAGGGCCAGATCGTCCTCGTCGCTTCAAACCACCGCGACCTGCGCGGAGACGTCGAGCTATTCGAGGTGCCCTATCACCACGTGCCGGTCGATCCCGACCACAAGCCCGACGCCGAGGCCAAGCTGCTCGAGTTGCTCGACGGCAAGTGCGAGCTCGTCGTGCTGGCGCGATACATGCAGATCCTTTCCGGCGAGTTCCTCGAGCGCCTCGCCGTACCGGTGATCAACATCCACCACTCGTTCCTGCCGGCGTTCGCCGGCGCCAACCCGCACGCTCGCGCCAAGGCGAGAGGGGTCAAGCTGGTCGGCGCCACCGCCCACTACGTGACTGAGGAGCTGGACGCCGGCCCGATCATCGAGCAGGACGTGATGCGGGTCAGCCATCGCGACGATGTCGCCTCGCTGGCGCAGATCGGCGCGGACGTCGAGCGCACGGTGCTGGCGCGCGCCGTGCAGGCGCACTGCGAGGACCGCGTGCTGCGCCACGGGAACACCACGGTCGTCTTCTGAGCGCCCCGTCCGCCGGCCCGATGCACCCGGCATCAGCGCGACGCTCGCCGCGCCGCGCCCCGTCCGCCGGCCCCGATGCACTCGGCATCAGCGCGATGCTCGGGGCGCGCGCTCAGGCGCGAGGCGTTCCGTGGCGCTCGGACCGGTTCGCGACCAGCGTCGCCGTCGGGTGGGTGCTCGCGTGGTGGCGGACCCTCGCCCCGTGGTGACGGGTGCGCAGCGCGAGCTCGCTGGTGACAGCGGGCCCGATCCGCACTCCCACGAGCGCTTCGCTTCGTCGGGGCAGCGTGAGCATGTAGCCGTGGGCGCCGGGGGTGACCGTCTCGGTCAGGCGCTTCCCGATCCAGGTGCCGTCGCGTCCGAGCCGCTGGCCGTCGAGGCTCTCGCCGGTGGTCGAGCTCGCGGAAGGGGCGAGCAGCCGCTGCACGGTGGCCGGGCCGGTGGCGGGGAGGTGCAGGGTGACTCGGACCGTCCGATTGCTCTTGTCGATCAGAAGCAGGTGCAGCATTCCGCCGCTCACCCGGACGGCCCAGGCGCTCAGGTTCAGCGAACGCGCGTGCGCCATGTGCAGCCGTACGAGGCGAGCATCGGCGCCCAGCGTCCGCGCGAACATGATCAGGCCGTAGAGCAGCGGCCGCGGGTTGAGGCCGTACCGGTTGAGCGAGAATGGCGCGTTGATCGCGTAGGCCCGGACGTGCAGGTTGACGCCGTCGACGCCGGCGCGCATCAGTGTGAACAGCGCGTCGGGGGCCCACAGGGCGGTCGCGAACGTGTTGCTTACCCCGGCCTTTCCGCCGCACGTGACGGAGTTGAGCTCGGTCAGGCGGAACTTCAGGCCTGCGTCATGCGCGACCTTGACCGCGCCTGCGACATCCTTGGCCAGCGCGCCCACGGCCGGGTAGCTCAGCAGGCGGGCGACCGTCGGGTAGCCCGAGTTCGATTCGTGCTTGACGCACGCGGAGTACGGATACAGATGTCCGCTCACCGCTCCGAGCTCAGGCCGTTGGTCGGCGATCAGGGTCTTGATCCACGGCAGGCTGAGCCTGGGGTGAGCCACCGCAGGTCCGATCAGCGGGATATCGGGGGCGCCCGCCCCAAGGACCTGCGCGTACGCGTTGAAGTCGTCGACGTAGCTCTCGGGGGTGAGCTCTAGCGGGAGCGGCTGGGCCTCGAGCGGCGAGCGCGCGACCGTCGCTGCCCAGAAGGAATGGGTGTAGAGGTCGGGCTCATTGCCGACCTCGAACCCGATGATGCTGCCGTGCGGGAGCGAGGTCTCGGCGGCGCGCGCCCACGTGGCGGCCGTCAGCGGCGTGTCGGTGACCAGGTTGAGGTCGACGATCAGCTTGACCGGGTCGCGCTCGACCAGGCTTCGCAGCTGTGCGAGGAACTCGGGTGTGACCGCGAACGCCCACGCCGGCATCCTTCTCGGCTTCTTCGGCATCCAGAACGAGTGGTCGGCCGAGTCGCCGCCGATGCGCAGCACGAGCGGGCCGTTGCCCGGCACGTGCAGGAGCGAGAGCACGCGCTCGAACACCGGCATGTTGCGCTCGAACACGGGAAGCGCCCAGTACTCGGTCGAGAGGCCGAAATACGAAGGCGGTACCGGCGTTGTGCTTGCCGTCGGGCTGATCGTCAGCACGGCGTCGGCCGGGGCCGCCGCGCCGCGCGCCGGCCCGCCGGGCGCCGGCGCCTGCGCCGAGGCAAACTCGCTGGCCTGTTGCGGACCCGAGGCGGCGCGGGCCGCGCCGTCCGGGTCAGGCAGGCCCAGGGCGATCCCGGAGACCAGCAGGGCAACCGTCGCGACCAGACCCGCGAGCAACGCCAACACCCGCCGCCCCCGGCGGGTACTGCCCACGGTAAGCATCACGCGTCGCACCTGGGCTCCCTCCCGTCGGAATCGATCTGCCTGGCGGCCCGAAAGCCCTATCGGTCGAGCATACGCACGCCATTACCCCCTTCCGACGCCCTAACCCGATGCTTAACCGGGCCGCGTGGTGGAGCTAACAAGCCTTAACCAAACCGCTACCGGAGGGTCGCACGGGCGTGGACGTGGACGTGGCCGTCGCTGCGCAGGTGCGTGTCCCACCCGGGTGACTCGCGTTCGATACAGATGGCAAGCGAGCCGCACCGGGAAGCGCCGTCACCCGGTGCGGACACGTACCGGAGCTACTGGTCGCCGATGACGACCTTCATCACGTCGGTCGGGTTCTCGATCGCGAACCGGATCGCCTCGGGGGCCTGGTCAAGCGCGAACCGGTGGCTGATCAGCGGCGCCAGCAGCGGTGTGTTGCGTTCGACGACCGCCACCGCCTCGCCGAACTCACCGGCGCCGCAGCAGCTCACCCCGAGCAGGTCGAGCTCCTTTTCGGTCAGGCTGCCGAGGCGGAACGTGACCTCGTCGGCCGACATCCCGACCTGAACGGCTCGCCCCGCCGACGCGACCATGTCGATCATCGCCCGGACCGCCGCCGGCGCTCCGGTTGCGTCGATCGCCACCGGCGGACCCGCCGGCCCGGCCCAGTTCCGCGCGAACGTGACCACCTCGTCGTGGCCAGTCCATACGAGCGTGTCCGCGCCCATGTCGCGGCTCAGCGCAAGGCGCGTGTCCTGGAGGTCGACGACCAGCACGTCCGCGCCGCGCTCGCGCGCCACCAGGCAGATGCACTGGCCGATCGGCCCGGCACCGAGCACGACCACCCGTTCCCCGGGCACGAGGCCCGCGCGGTTGACGGCTCGCACGGCGATCGACACAGGTTCGGCGAGCGCCGCCACCGCGGCGTCGTCGGCGTGGATCGGGTACACCTGCTCGGCCGGCACCGAGAGCAGCTCCTGCAGGCCGCCGTCGCTGTGGATGCCGATCAGCTCGAAGTAGTCGCACGTGTTCGGGCGGCCGACGCTGCACGGATAGCACTCGCCGCACGCCTGTAGGGGCCATACCGCCACGCGCTGCCCCACCACGAGCTCGGGAGGGCAATCCGGGCCGACGGCCGCGATCGTCGCCCCGATCTCGTGCCCCTGGACCCGCGGGAACTGCGAGCCGCCGGCCTCGGGCGACAGCTCACCCAGGAAGAAGTGGTAGTCCGAGCCGCAGATCCCGACCGCCTGCGGCGTGACCACGACCTCGCCCGGACCCGGGTCGGACGGCTCGAGGCGCTCGAGCACCGCCATCGCGCCGACGCCTTCGGTGACCGCGGCGCGCATTCAGTCCCCCCACACCTCGGCCGAACGGCGTCGACGCACGATCACGGTTCTCATCCCCACACCTCGGCCGCAGTCTCCACGATCAGCTCGAGCTTGGCGATCTGCTCCTCGCGCGTGAGCACGTTGCCCTCGACGGTCGAGGAGAACCCGCACTGCGGCGACAGGCACAGCTGCTCGATCGGCACGTATCGCGCGGCTTCCTCGATCCGGCGCTTGAGCAGGTCCTTGGATTCGAGCTCGCCGTGCTTGGTCGTGACCAGCCCGAGCACCACGAACTTGCCCTTGGGCACGAATCGCAGCGGCTCGAACCCGCCCGAACGGGAATCGTCGTATTCGAGGAAGAAGCCGTCGACGCCCAGACCGCCGAACAGCGCCTCGGCGACGAAGTCGTAGCCTCCCTCAGCCGCCCACGAGGAGCGGAAGTTGCCGCGGCACAGGTGGGTGGTCACCGCCATGCCGTCGGGCTTGCCCTCGAGGGCTCGGTTGATGTTGCGCACGTACTGCTCGTGGAGGTGCTCGACGTCGCCCGTCCCGCGCTGGCGGATCTGCTCGCGCTGGCGGGGGTCGTTCAGGTACGCGAGTGAGGTGTCGTCGAACTGGAGGTATGTGCACCCGAGTTCGCCCAGCGCCCGCAGCTCGTCGGCGTAGGCGGCGCACAGGTCGCCCCAGAACTCTTCCATGTCGGGGTAGATGCGCTCGTCGACCGCCGCCCGGCCACCCCGGTAGTGGACCATGTTCGGCGACGGGATCGTGAGCTTCGGCGTGGCGCCGTCGACGGCCGCCTCAAGGAACTCGAATGCGTCGGCGAAGATCGTGTGGTCGAGGTGGATCTTCTCGGTGACCTGTAGCGCAGCCGGCGTCCACTCGACGGTTCCCTGGTCGTTGCGGAACTGAACCTTGATTGCGCCCGGCGCCTGCGAGAGCCCGCCGAGCTGGTAGATGAAGTCCATGTGCCAGGTGGCCCGGCGGAACTCGCCGTCGGTGGCCGACTGCAGCCCGGCGTCCTTCTGAAGCTTGACGGCGTCGCGGATCGCGTTGTCCTCGATCGCCCGAAGCTCGTCGTCGTCGATCCGCCCGGCGGCGTGATCCTCGCGTGCGCTCAGCAGCTCCGGCGGGCGCAGCAGGCTTCCGACGTGGTCGGCGCGGAACGGCGGGGTGGTTCGCTTGTCAGTCACTCAGCTCCTCACGTTGATTTCGACCCGAACGCCGTTCGGGTCCTCGATGAACACCTGGCGCGGCCCTCCGGGGACGGCGTTGGTCACGGCCGGGACTCCGCGGCGCTCGAGCCGCTCGACGAGCTGGTCGTAGTCGCCCGCGTTGAACGCGATGTGGTCGACCGGGCCCACGCCCGGGTCGCGCTCAGGCACGGTCAGCCCGAGGCCCGCCGCGTGCGCCGCGTAGGGCCGGCGCTCGGCGACGTGCACGCACGCCGTCGCGCCGGCGTAGAGCCAGTAGCCGGGGAACGCGAGCGGTGGCCGCTCCCCAACCGTCAAACCAACCACCGCGCAATAGAAGTCGCGGGTGGCGTCGATGTCGTCGCTGAGCACGAGCACGTGCTCGATCGACGTCACGCTTGGGCTGCGCTCGCCATCCGGGCTCACTTAGACGCGGCCCGCGTGACTCATCCGGCGACTCATTTGGGACGAAGCTGGGCGCCCGTCACCGGCTCGGGGGTGCCCGCGCCGTTGCGGGTCCGCAACAGGTACGCGGACTGGAGCATCGCCGGGTTCTCCTTCAGCTCGCTCGCCATGCCCGAGTACTGGATCTGGCCGCCTTCCATGATGTACGCGCGATTGGCCAGCCCCAGCGCGAGCGTCGCGAACTGCTCGATCAGCAGCACGCCCGCCCCCGCCTCGGCGACCGACCGGATCGTCGGCACGAGCCGGTTGATGACCACGGGCGCGAGCCCGAGCGACAGCTCGTCGATGATCACGAACCGCGGGTGGGAAACGAGCGCCTGGGCGAGCACGACCATCTGTTGCTCGCCGCCGGACAGCGAGCGGGCCGGGTAGTTGAGCCGCTTCTCGAGTTCGGGGAACAGCTCGAGCGCCCGGCTGTGCCCGGCCTCGGCGTCCGACCCGGTCAGCGCGTACGTGGCGACGCGCAGGTTCTCGGCCACGGTCAGCTCCGGGAGCAGCCGGCGGCCCTCGGGAACGATCGCAATTCCCGCCGAGCGGATCCGCTCCGGACGCTTGCCAGCGAAGTCATGATCGTCGAGCAACACCTTGCCGGCGCTCGGCTTCAACACCCCTCCGATCGCGAGCACCATGCTCGACTTGCCGGCGCCGTTCGGGCCGAGCAGCGCGGTGATCTCGCCCGACGGGATCTCGAGCGAGACCCCGCGGACGACGTTGCGCCCGCCGCGCGCCACGACGAAATCCTCGATCCGCAGCACGTCGCCCGACGTGGTCACGCGACCTCCTCGGTTCCGAGGTACGCACGGATCACGCGCTCGTCGCGAAGCACCTCGGCGGTCGGGCCGGACGCGATCATCTTGCCGAAGTCGAGCACCGCGGTCACCTCGCAGCACGCCGATACGAGGCTCATGTCGTGGTCGACCAGGATCGTCATCGCGCCGGTCTGCTCGGGGATCTTGCGGATCACCTCACCCATGTGCTCGGTCTCCTCGTCGGGGAGACCGGCCGCGGGCTCGTCGAGCAGGACGAGCCTCGGCCGTCCGACGACCGCCCGGGCGAGCTCGACCAGGCGGCGCTGCGCCGCGCCGAGCGTGTCGACGTGGGCGAACGGATCGATGTCCCCGCCGACGAACGCGATCGCTTCGAGCACGTCCTGGCGGCGCGAGGACCCGCTCATCTTGGAGTTCTCGTGGATCATCGCCACGTTGTCGAACACCGACAGCTCCTCGATCGCCTGCTCGGTCTGGAACGTCCGGCGCACGCCCCACCGGGCACGACGGAAGTGCGTGATCGACAACAGGTCTTCGCCGAAGGCGGACACGCCGCCCGCCACCGGCTTGACGAACCCGCTGAGCACGTTGAAGAACGTGGTCTTGCCGGCCCCGTTGGGCCCGATCAGACCGCACGTCCCGCTGTCGAACTTGACGCTCATCTTGTCCAGCGGCGTCACTCCGCCGAACCGGACCGTAAGATCAGAGACCTCGATCACGGCTCGCCGCCTGCCGGGGCCGATGAGCGGCCTTTGAACAGCCGGCCGATCAGCCGCCCCAACCGGGCCATGTCCTTGGGGAACTGATCGACGATTCCGCGCGGCGCCGTGGTCAGCACCTGCAGCACCCCGACCCCGAACAGGATCGTCAGCCAGTCGGGCGAGATGCCCCAGTTCGTGAATAACGCCGGGAAGAACTGGAGCAGAATCCCGGCCAGGACCGCGCCCCACATGCTGTAGACGCCGCCCATCAGGACCACCGCAAGCAGCGTGATCGAGTCCTGCGTCTGGAAGTCGATCGAATAGAGGTAGTGGAGCGCGCCCGCGAGCAGCCCGCCGGCCACGCCCGTCACGAACGACGCCAGCGCGAACGCCCACAGTTTGTAGAGAGTGGTGTTGATGCCGCCCGCCAGCGCCGCCGCCTCGCTCTGGCGGATCGCCGCCCAGGCGCGGCCGGGCCGACTTCGGATGTGCGCCCACACCAGCAGGAACATCAGCACGGCGACCATCACCGTGTAGCGGAAGTACGAGGTCTCGCCGGTCGCGATGCTCGGCCGGCGGAGCGGCGGGATGTGGACCGAGCTGCCGTTGTAGCCGAGGAAGCCGTGGCCGCCGTTGGGGAAGTTCGTCGTGGCCAGCACGACCGTGATCGCGCCGGCCAGCATCAACGTGATCAGCGCGAGGTACAGGCCGCTGAGCCGCAGCGCCGGCAGTCCGACCAGCGTGCCCAGCACCATCGTGATCAGGCCAGAGCAGAGCAGCACCAGCGGGAACGGCATCGGGCTCGCGAACAGGATCCGCGCCGCCACCCACGCGCCGATCGCGAGCACCGCCGCCTGGCCGAGCGACACCAGGCCGACCCGCCCGACCAGCAGCCCGAGGCCGAGCGCGACGATCGCGTAGATCGCCACCTGGGTGCTCGCGTCTATGTAGTAGGTGCTGAACAGCGACGGCAGGACGAGCAGCACGAACAGGAGCAGAACCAGCGCTACGCCGGGCTGCACCATCGCGCGCGGCTCGACCATGCGGATCGAGCGCGCGGGCGCGGCCGAAACCGTGGGCGTACCGTCCTGTGGCTCGGTCGCCGCGGTCTCGTCCGTCTTCACCCCGGTGGGCTCGATCGCCTACACCCCCTGCCGGCCGACCGTGATCACGCGTCGGCGATTCTGGAACAGCAGCGCGATCGCGGCGAACACGAACGGCGTCATGTCACGGTAGTTGGTGATCGACTGGATCGGAGTGATCATCGCGTCGACCGTCCCGACGACGATCGCGGCGATGAACGTGATCGAAATCGACCTGAGTCTCGCGATCAGGGTGGCGGCCAGCGACGACAGCACGAGGAACGTGAGCGTGGTGGCGTCGAGCGCCACCAGGTCGGCGAGCAGGATCCCGGCCAGGCCGGAGAGGACGCCGCAGCCGAACCACGCCGCGGCCTCCACCCGCCGCACCGGCACGCCAAGCGTCGCGGTGATCTCGCGGTCGTTGGCCATCGCCCGCATCGCCGTGCCGAGTTTCGTGAAACGTAGGAAGGCGGCCGTCCCGACCGTGATCAGGGCGCCGAGGACGAGCGCGATCACATTCGTCCACTCGACGAGGATCCCCGCGACCGTGAACGTGTCGTTGTCGGTCGGGAACGAGATCGAGCGCGACGCGCCCCCGCTCGAGGTCCACAACAGATCCATCACACCCAACAGGATCAGCGTGAGCCCGAGCGTGGCCGTCGCCTTGACCAGCGGGTCGCGCTTGGCCAGGGCGGGGCCGAACACCATTCCGTAGAAGAGCGTCAGCACGCCGCCGAACAGCACGCAGATGAGGTACGCGAGCCACTCGTTCCAGCCCGAGTGGTTGATCAACGACCACGCGATCAGGGCGCCCATCGCGCCCACCGCCCCGAAGGCCAGGTTCAGCACCCCGGTAGCGCGGTACAGGACCACCATCCCAACCCCCGACAACGCGTACACCGCACCCAGCGAGATACCGGTGACGAGGAACGGCTGGAAGTCCTGCCAGCTCGGCAGGCCAAGGATGCCGAAGGGGATGAGCATTTTGCGCTAGTGGGACGCCCTGATCGCTTGTGGATCCTACTTACTTAGTGAATGACCTCTCGCTCACCCGGTCGGCTGTCCCGGGGCGGTCGCCGCCGTACCGGCGGCGCTGCGGTATTGAGCGATCTGCGGGTCGACCGAGGAGATGTTCGTGCAGCCCTGCTTGAGCACCATCTTCCCGTTGCTCGGAGTGACCGTGTAGTCCTGATTGTTTGCGATATGGAGGGGATAGCTGCCGAACGTCCACAGCTGGCACAGCATCCCGGTGTCGTAGTTCTTCACGGCCTTGAACGCGGCGTTCACGCTCTGGGCGGTGTAGGGACCGTTGATCGACTCGAGCGCGTGTGTCGCGATCTCACCCATCGTGAAGCCCATCTCGCTGAAGCTGCCGATGCCGCCGGACACGTCCGTGCCGTATTGCTTGAGGATTGCCTTGTACAGGTTCATCGTCGGCGTGGTCGTGTCGTCGGGGTCGGCGAGCTCGGCGTTCACGAAGAACTTGCCATCCCACTTCGATCCCAGCGACTGGGCCAGGAAGTCGGTGTTGCACGGCGTCGAGCAGGCCCATGCCTTGACCCGGTTCTCGAGCCCCAGCTTCTGGGCGGCCTGCAGGATCACGAGCGCCTCGGGTGGGGTGAAGTTCAGCACCACCGCGCCGTTCGGGCCCGCATCGTCGACCTCCTTGAGCGCCACCGAGCTCGCGTCGGTGATCGGCACGTTCTCGGTCAGCTGTGTGATCGGCACGTGCGCGGCTCCGGCAAGCGCCGCCGGACCGGCGGCGATGTAGCCCGTGCCCGGCACGTTCGACTGGTCGAACACGATCTTGCTCGGATGCAGGGTGAGGACGTACTGAACCGCTCCGTCGGAGCTGTAGCGCGGCCCCATGTTCACGTCCGCGATGTTCGGCGTCGAGTAGCACTCGGGCGCGATCCCCGCGGCGATCACGTAGTAGTGATTCTTCTCCCAATACGCATGGTTGATCGTGCACTCCAGGATGCTCGAGTTGCCCGACTCGCCGACCACCTTGTCGGTCTGGACCAGCTGGGTCGCATCCGCGGCGATCTGCGCCGGCGCCGTCGGCTCGGTCAGCTTGTACAGCTTGATCGGGTGACCGTTGACTCCGCCGTTGGCGTTCACGCAAGCGAAGTACGCGCCCTCCATGTTCTCGATGTCCGTGAAGTCGGTCCCGGGCTGCTTGGTGTTGATCGCGCCCAGCGGGATCGGACTGCCCGTGGCGGCAACCCCGGGCTTGGTACCGCACGACGAGGTGCTCGTCGATGCAGTTGCGGCGCTGGTGCTGCTGGCCGAGGTCGACGAAGCGGCGGGAGCCGCTGCGCTGCTGGTGGTGCTGCTGCTCTTGCTGCTACCGCAGCCTGCCATCAACAGCACGCCGAGGGCCGCGGCGCACAGCAGGCCAAGCCGCACGCGCGAAACGTGGTGGTACATCCTCACCGATCTCCTCCTCCTCGAGGATTGTGTTGTGACCCGCCCCAGGGGTTTGGCGAGCGCGGCGATACTAATGCGTGGCCTAGTTGCATGCAATAGCCCCTAACACGACCTCAAGAATGAGAGTTCTGAGAGGTGGCGCTGTACGTTTTGCATGCAATCGCACTGCGGGTCTAGACTGCCGCGACGCCACGTCCGCGGTGTCGAGGAGGAAGGTGAGAGGTGGCCGGTCGAGACAGCAAGACCCAGATGACGCGGGCGCTGCTGCGTCTGCGCGAGCTGATCCTCCGCGGTGAGTTCGCGCCCGGGGAGCGCATGTCGGAGCTGCGGTTGGTCGAGACGCTCGGGGTTTCGCGGACGCCGCTGCGCCTCGCGCTGGCGGCACTCGAACACGAGGGGCTGGTGCGCAGCGCGGGCTCGCGCGGGTACGTCGTGCGTGAGTTCACGCAGGCCGACATCAGCGACGCGATCGAGCTCCGCGGCGTGCTCGAGGGCACCGCGGCTCGGTTCGCTGCCGAGCGCGGCGCTAGCCCGG
This sequence comes from uncultured Solirubrobacterales bacterium, assembly GCA_963701945.1. Lineage (GTDB taxonomy): Bacteria > Actinomycetota > Thermoleophilia > Solirubrobacterales > Solirubrobacteraceae > Palsa-465. The sequence continues at coordinate 378,226 of CAVPBV010000018.1, forward strand.
AGGCGGTGCAGGCTCTGCGCGAGATCTGCGACACGATCGAGCAGATGGTCCACCGAGCCGACTACGAATCGTTCGAGCGGTTCGTCGATCTCAACGAGCGGTTCCACGCCGGGATCCTGCAGATGGCCGGAAGCCCGATGCTCGAACGTGCCCTTGAAGGGATCATCGCGCTGCCGTTCGCGAGCCCCAGCGCGTTCGTGATGGCGCAAGCCGTCTTGCCTGAATCGCGCGACATCCTCCTGTTGGCTCACCGCCACCACCTCGGCCTGATCGACGCGATCGAGCGCAGTCAGGGCACCCGCGCCGAAAGTCTCGGGCGCGAGCACGCGCTGCTCGCGCGGACGAACCTCGAGGTCGCGCTTGACCATCCCGAGGTGCTCGAGCAGATGCCCGGTGCTTCGCTGCTCGCGCGTCCGGAGGTCGAGCGGGCCGACGGGCGCCGGCCCGAGCGGGTCAGCGGCGCCCAGCTCGAGCAGGTCTGACCCGGTCAGCTCGCGCCGGACGCCATGCGACCAGGGCATCCATACCCCTGGTCGCCCTGATCGCATGTGCGTCACGTACTGCTAATGCGTCCTTGCTCCTACTGCGTCGCGGGGTTCGTCGAGGGTGCCGTTCCCGCCGCCGCGCGGTACTGCGCGATCTGCGGATCCGCCGATGAGACGTTGAAGCATCCCTGCGCAGTCACCATCTTGCCGTTGTCCGGCGTCGTGGTGAAGTCCGCGTTGTTGGGGATGTGAAGCGGATAGTCGCCGTACACCCACGGCTGGCATAGCAGGTCCGTCTTCTGGTCCTTGATCGCCTTGAACGCCGCGTTGACGTTGGCGATCGTGTACGGAGCCGTGACCGTGTCGAGCGCGCCGACGGAGAACTTCCCGAGCAGGTAGCCCATCTCGCTGAACGACCCGAGGCCGCCGGCGACCGCTTGCCCGTACTGGGAGAGGATCGCCTTGTAGAGCTGCATGTCCGGGCCGTTGTGATCGTCCGGATCGGTCAGCTCGGCGTTGACGAACAGCTTGCGGTTCCACTTCGGTCCGAGCGCCTTGGCCAGGAAGTCGGTGTTGCACGGTGTCGAGCAACCCCAACCCTTTACCCGGTCCTCGAGTCCGAGCTTCTGCGCGGCTTGGAGGATCACGAGCGCCTCGGGCGGGGTGAAGTTCAGCACCACCCACCCGTTGGGGCCGGCCTTGTCGACGAGGCTCAGGGCCAGCGAGCTCGCGTCGGTGATCGGCACGTTCGCCGTCGTCTCGCTGATCGGCACGTGTGCCGCCGCCGCCAGCGCCGCCGGGCCGGCGGCGATGTAGCCGGTGCCGGGGACGTTGGACTGGATGAAGACGATCTTCGACGGGTGCTGGGTGAGCCCGTATTGCACGGCTCCATCGGAGCTGTAGCGCGGACCCATGTTGACCGCGGCGCTGTTCGGGGTCGACCAGCACTCCGGCGCGATGCCCGCGCCCATCTCGTAGATCCCGAGCTGCTTCCAGTAGCTCTGGTCGATCGTGCATTCGAGCAAGTCGAACACGCCGACGATCCCGACCACGTGATCGCTCTGGATCAGCTGCTTCGCCGCGGCCGCGATCTGCGCCGGCTGCGTCTGGTCGTAGATCACGTACAGCTTGAGCGGATGCCCGTTGACTCCGCCGTTCGCGTTCACGCAGGTGTAGTACGCGTTGATCATGTTCGGCCCGTCACTGAAGTCCGTGCCGGGCTGCTTGGTGTCGATCGTGCCGATGTTGATCGGCGTGCCGGTGGCCTTGACTCCCGGCTTTGGCCCGCACGACGACGTGCTGGTGGAGCCGGTGCTCGCGCTCGCGGTCGTTCCGCTGGTGCTCGAGCTCGTCGCGCTCGAAGCGCCGCTGCTCGACGTGGTCGAGCTGCTGCTACTGCTGCCGCATCCTGCGAGCACCAGCATCGCGCCGACGAGCACGGCCAGCGCGCCGGTCCAGCGCAGGCGCAGCGCCTGGTGGTACGTCCTCACCTCTACTCCTCCTCGAAATGATTTGGTTGATCCGCCCCTCTGGCGAGGCGCCGATCTTATTCCGGAGTGGACCTGTATGCAATGCATGCCTAACGCGAGCAAAAGAATCGATTGCAGGCCTTCCGCGGGGCGGGTCTTGCATACAGGGATTTTGGGGTCCATACTCTCGCGCCGCCATGGTCAATCAAGCCAACCGGACGCAAATGATGCGCGCGCTCCTCGCCCTGCGCGAGCTGCTCCTGAGCGGTGAGTTCAAGCCCGGCGACCGCATGTCCGAGCTGCCGTTGGTCGAACGGCTCGGGGTCTCGCGCACCCCGCTGCGGCTCGCGCTGGTGGCGCTCGAACACGAGGGGCTGCTGCGCGTGCTGCCGACCGGCGGGTACGTCGTGCGCGAGTTCACGCAGGCCGATATGCGCCACGCGATCGAGCTCCGAGGCGTGCTCGAGGGGACCGCGTGCCGGTTCGCCGCCGAGCAGGGCGCGAGCCGCCGCGATCTGCGCTCGCTGCGCGCGATCAACGAGCAGGTCGAGCCGCTCGTGCACCGCGCCGACTACGAGTCGTTCGAACGCTACATCGCGCTCAACGGGGAGTTCCACGAGCGCCTGATCAAGATGGCGCACAGCCCGCTGCTCGAGCGGACGCTCGACACCGTCCTGTGCCTGCCGTTCGCGACCCCGAACGCGCTCGTGCTCCAGCACGGCCAGCTGCCCGAGTCGCGCGAGATCCTGGTCGTCGCCCACCGCCAGCACCTGTGGCTGGTCGAGGCAATCGCCAATCGGGAGGGGTCGCGAGCCGACAACGTCGCGCGGGAGCACGCCCGCCTGTCGCTTACGAACCTGGAGATCGTGCTCAGCCGGCGGGGGCTGCTCGAGCAGCTGCCGGGCGCGGCCTTGATCGCGCTCGACCCCGAGCTCGAGCCGGCCTAAGCAGTGGGGGGTTGAGCCGGTCTACGCGGTGGGGGTTGAGCCGGTCTACGCGGTGGGGGTTGCGCCGGCCTACACGGTGGGGGGTTTGTCCGGCGGCGGCGCGGCAATCGCGCCGTGCTCCCACGGCTCGACGTCGCGCTCGCCCCATTCGAGCGCGATCTTGGCGGCTCGGTATATGTCGTCCGGGCCCGGTCGGTAGGCGTCCTCGAGCGATGGGCTGACCGGCACCGGGGTGTACGGCGCGCCGACGCGCTGGATCGGCGCCTCCAGGTAGTCGAACGCCGCCGCCTGCAACTGCGCCGCGAGCTCGGCGCCGAACCCGCCGGCGGTCACCGCCTCGTGCGCCACCACCGCTCGGCCGGTGCGCCTGACCGACCGAGCGAGCGTGTCGAGGTCGAGCGGGACCAGCGTGCGCGGGTCGATCACCTCGGCCTCGACCCCGTCGTCGCTCGCGAGCCGGTCGGCGGCTTCGATCGCGTCGCCGACCATCCGCGATAGCGCGACGATCGTGACGTCCTTCCCGGTGCGAAGCGTTCGCGCCTGGCCGATCGGGACCGGTGCCGGAGGGTCTGGAACCGTCTCGCGCCGGAAGTACAGCGACTTGTTCTCGACGAACACGACCGGGTTCGGGTCGGCGATCGCGGTTTGCAGGAGTCCGGCGGCGTCGGCCGCGTTGCTCGGCATCACGATCTTCAGACCGGGCACGTGCGTTAGCCACGCCTCGAGGCTCTGCGAGTGCTGAGCGCCGTTGCGCTGGCCGGCCCCGCCCTGGGTCCGGAGCACGAGCGGCACCGACAGCTGGCCGCCGGACATGAAGTGCGCCTTGGCCGCCTGGTTGACGAGTTGGTCGAGCGCGAGCGTGATGAAGTCGATGAACATGATCTCGACGACCGGCCTGAGGCCCGACTGCGCCGCGCCGATGGTCACCCCGCACACGGTGCCCTCGCTGATCGGCGTGTTGCGGACGCGTTCGCGCCCGAACTCCTCGGACAGCCCCGCCGTGGCCAGGTAAGGGCCGCCCTCGGCGACGTCCTCGCCGAGAACGATCACGCGCTCGTCCTCGCGCATTGCGCGTGCAAGCGTGCTCGCGATCGCCTCGACGAACGTGGTCTCGGTCACGTCGCTCATTTGGCGTACACCAGGGTCGACGCGAGCTCGGGATCCGGGAACGGGCTGTCGCGCGCGAACCGCACCGCCTGCTCGATCTCCTCAGCAGCCTCCCGCTCGATGGCGGCCACGGTCCGCTGGTCGATCACCTGACCCCCAATCAAAAAATCAGTCAGCCGCTGGATCGGATCGCGCTGCGACCATTCGCGATCGGCGTCGGGGTCGCGATACTTCTCGGGGTCGCCCTCGTAGTGCCCGCGGCGGCGGAACGTGAGGCACTCGAGCAGGTAGGGGCCCTTGCCGGCGCGAGCCTTTTTCAGGTATTTCGCGAACGCCGCGCGGACCGCCGGGACGTCGCTGCCCTCGACGGTCTCGCGCTCGAACCCGTACGGCGCGACCACGTCGCTGACCCGCTCGATCGTCGAGTGCTCCGCGCGCGAGGTGAACTCGGCGAAGCCGTTGTTCTCGCACACGAAGATCACCGGCAGCTTCCACAGCGCCGCCAGGTTGATCGACTCGTTGAAGTGACCCGCCTGGACCGCGCCGTCGCCGAAGAACACGACGGTCACCTGGTCGGTGCCCTGCAGATGCTGCGCGAGCGCCGTGCCGAGGGCGAGCGGGAGGTTGCCGCCGACGACGCCGGTGGCGCCCATGAACCCGTGCTCTTTGTCGACGAGGTGCATGGAGCCGCCGAGGCCGTGGCAGAGGCCCGTTTCGCGCCCCATCAGCTCGGCCATGACGGCGTCGATCGGAGCGCCCTTGGCGATCGCGTGGCCGTGCGCGCGGTGGCCGCTGTAGACCGCGTCGTCATCGCGTAACTGCCGGCACACCCCCGCCGCGACGCCCTCGCCGCCGATGCTCAGGTGGATCAGCCCGTGAACCTGGAGCGTTCGCTTGAGCTGCGCGACCCGTTCCTCGAACAGGCGGATCCGCCACATCGTGCGCAGCAGGTCACGCGCCGTGTCGGCATCGAGCGGGGCTTTGGGCACTTGACCCTATGCGGCGACGGGCGCCTCGCCCAGGACCTGTCGGACGCTCAGGGCGATCTTCTCCTCGTTGGGAAGGACGTACGCCTCCATCGGCTCGCTGTAGGGCACGGTCACGTCGAGCGCCGTCACCTGCGCGATCGGCGCCTTCAGCGATCCGAACCCGTGCTCGGCGACCTCGGCTGCGATCACCGCCGACGCGCCGCCGTGACGCGTGCCCTGGTCGGCGATCACGAGCCGGCCGGTCTTCTCGACCGAGGACAGGATCGTCGCGGTGTCGAGCGGGTTCAGCGTGCGGGGGTCGATGACCTCGGCTTGGATGCCTTCACCTGCGAGTGTCTCTGCCGCCGCCAGCGCCCGTCCGACTGTCCAGCCGGTGGCGACGATCGTGACATCGGAGCCTTCACGGCGAACCGCCGCCTCGCCGAACGGCACCACATACTCACCCTCGGGCACGTCGCCGTGCTCGAGCACCTGCAGGTAATTGATCAGGTAAACGACCGGGTTGTCGTCGCGGATTGCGGCCGCCATCAGGCCCTTGGCGTCGGCCGGGGTCGACGGCAACGCGATCTTCAGCCCGGGGAAGCCCATGAACATGCCGTAGATCGAGCCGGTGTGCTGGCCGGCCCAGCCGGCGGTGAACCCGTAGCCGGCCTTGAACACGCACGGCACCTTGACCTGGCCGCCGCTCATGTAGCGAAGGCGCGGCGCCTCGTTGACGACCTGGTTCATCGCCACCAGCATGAACTCGGCCATCAGTAGCTCGACGACCGGGCGGTAGCCGGAGAGCGCGAGCCCGACGGCCATCCCGATCTCGGCCGTCTCGGAGATCGGCGACACCCGGACGCGCTCGCGACCGAACGCCTGGACCAGCGGGTCCTCGTCGCTCGGGGCCACGTCCTGTCCGTAGAAGACGACTGTGGGGTCGCGTTCCATCTCGACGCGGATCCCCTCCTGGACCGCCGCGATGTAAGGAATCTCTCGTGCCATGGTCGGGTTCTCCTAGGCGTACACGTAGTCTTGGCGGGCAGCGGCTTCGGGCTCGGGGAACGGGCTGTCGAGCCCGAACTGCACCGCCCCGTCCATCTCTTCGGTCACTTGCTTCGCGATCTCGTCGGCCTGCGCCGGGTCGAGCACGCCCTGCTCGACCAGCCGCGCGCGGAAACGCGGGACCGGGTCGCCGCGCAGCGCCGCCTCGTATTCCTCGCGGTTGCCGAACGTCGTGATCGCCTCGTGCTCGGGGTAGTGGAGCGGCACGCCCGGCGGAGCGATGATGTTGCCGTGGGCTGACAGGCGGTAGACCTTCGACTCGACGAGCGTCGGCCCCTCGCCGGCGCGAGCGCGGTCGGCCGCCGCCCCGACCGTCTCGTAGACCGCCACCGGATCGCCGCCGTCGACGGTCACGCCGGGCATGCTGTAAGCCGCCGCCTTGACCGACAGCGGCTCGCCGTTGGCGGCGTTGGCGTCCTCCTGCTCAGAGCGCGTCGACACGTTGTAGTTGTTGTTCTCCATCACGTACACGACCGGCAGCTTCCACAGCGACGCGAGGTTGAGCGACTCGTGGAACGCGCCCTGCTTGGAGGCGCCGTCGCCGAAGAAGGACAGAACCACCTGACCTTCGTTGCGGAGCTGAGCCGCGAACGCGACGCCCGTGGCCTGGGGGATGCCCTGACCGACGATGCCGCTCGTGCCGAGGAACCCGCGCTCGGGGTCGATCAGGTGCATCGAGCCGCCGTAGCCGCCACACAGCCCATCCTTCCGGCCGTAGATCTCGGCCATGATCGCCTTGGTGTCGGTGCCGAGCGCGATCGGGTAGCCGTGGCACCGATACGTCGCCATCATCTGGTCGCCCGGTTTCATCGTCGCCAGCGACCCGACGATCGACGCCTCGGCGCCGTCGGCGAGGTGGGTGTGGCCCCGGATCACGCCGGGATGCTCTTCGAAGGTCCGCTTGACGCGCTCCTCGAACTCGCGGATCCGCAGCATCTGCGTGAACATCCATACGAGCCTGTCGTTGTCCAGTTGATCCATCTGCGGGATTCCTCCTCAGGTGTCCTCAGGTCACGCCGGCGCGGAACTGCGCGGCCGTCGTCTCGTATGCGCGCTTGAACTCGTCTTCGATCGGGAGGTTGCGAAGCTCTTCGGAAAGGACCTCGACTCCCCACGGGCCTTCGTAGCCCAGGTGCTGGCACGCCTCGACGTAACCGGGGATGTCGAACTCGCCCTCGCCGGGCAGCTTACGGTGGTTGACCACCTCGTCGATCGGGTCGGGCATGTTCTCGTACTGGCCGTCGGACAGCTCGACCCAGCCGAGGTACTCGGGCGGGATCCGCTTGAGGTCCGCCGGCGAGATCCCGAGCTTGCCCATGTGCCACGTATCGATCGCCAACGCGCCGTTCGGCTCGGCGGCGCCCTGCACGAGCTCGAGCGCCGTGTCCAGCGTGTTCACGTTGACGTCGAACGGCATGAACTCGTAGACGACCTTGGCGTCGGTGTGATTGGCTGCGTCCTGGCACAGCTCGGTGAACGCCTCTATGAGCTTGTCCAGCTCGCAGGGAGTGCCGGGGATGTTGCCGACCTTGATGTGGTGGGCGTCGAACGCGGCCGCGGTCTCGAACAGCTGCTTGCGCAGGCGGTCTGACTCCGTGCGCGCCGGCTCGCCCTTGTCGACCCAGAACTCGGCGAGGAACTCGACCTCGAGGTACTTCAGGCCGGCGTCTTTGAAGACCTTCGCCATCTCCTTAAGCGTCGTGCTCTCGAGCTGATGTGACACGTCGGCGTGCCACAGGCCGATCCCCTTGAACCCGACCTTGGCCGCCTCGGCGCAACGGTCGCGCCAGGGGAACAGGCTCCACTCGCGTCCGACGTGGACCTCCACCGGCCCGCTCACCGTCCAGTACAGCGCCACCAGCTCGATCTCGCCCACCATCACTCCTCTCGTGTGAGAGCGACGGTAGCGCCGCACGCTGGACAGCGTCCAGTCATCCCGCGCAGCCCTTCTTGTGTATGAGCGCTCTCAGCCGGCCGGCGTCGTGGTGATCGCGGTCGACGTCGTGCCCGTGGTCGTCGGCGTGGTTGCCGTCGTGGTGGTCGACGAGGGGGCGGTCGCCGGGGTCGTCGCGGCAGGAGTCGACTGCGCCGGCGGGGTGGTCGTGCTCTGCGGCTGCGGCTGGGTGGCGGAGGGGGTCGTGCTCGGTGCGGTGGCGGTCGTCGACGAGCCGGTCGTGCTCGTGCTCGTGCCCGTCGCGCCCGAAGTGGTCGCGCCGGTCGTGGACGCGCCGCCGATCGGTTGCGTTGGCAATCCGCTGTCGTTCAGCTCGGTCTCGATCTGCTGCTGGACCGCGGCCACCTGGGACGCGACCGCGGCGGGGGTTCCCGCGGCTCCGAGCGCCGGCAGCGCGTTCAGCTGCTTGAGCGCGGCGTCGAGCTTCGCCAGCAGCGCGGCGGAGGGTTGGGCGCTGAGCGTGACGACGAGCTGATCGGCGATCGCCGTGGTTGTACACGCGGGGCAGTCGTAGTTGAGCGAGCCCGCGGCGTTGATCGGGGCGATGTCCTTGCTGTGTCCCACGATCAGGACGACCTGGAACGAGACCGCGACCGTGGTGCAGCCCTGGCAGTGCGCGAGCGCGTAGGCGCTGTTCGTGTTTGTGACGGGCGCGCCATTGTTGACTGTGACAACCGAGTAGGCGACGTCGTAGGTGACGCCGCCGTTGGTCGTGTTCTCGGCGAGCGCCTGGGTGCCGCCGGGCCCGGGTGCGGCCGGGAGCGTGAACGGGAAGGCCGCGCCGTCGGTCGGCGTCGCGGTCGTTCCGGGGGTTGACGGAGCGCCGGTCGCACTGGCGCTCCCGCCGGTGCCGCCGGTGCCGCCGGTGCCACCGCCGGCAGGGTTCGTCGTGCCCGAGCCGGCCGCGCCCGGAGCGCTGCCCGCACCCGCGGTTGGCGCGCCACCCGGGGGCGGCGTCGAGTAGCTCACGATCGCGACCGGTGCCTGGCCCGTGGCCCCGGGGATCAGGAACAGCGCGGGGTGGCGCTTGGTCGCGCCACCGACCGGGATCATGGCCAGTGCCAGGTGCTTGCCTGGCGTGAGTTGCACGTGTGCCGCCGGCTGAGCCGCCGGCCGCGCCACCGTTGCCGGCGAGTACACCATCCGCACGAGGCCGCCGATCGTGCCGTTGTCGGTCGGACGGACCGGCTGGTACTGGCCGGAGGGCCACCACGCCCAGGCCATCAGCGCGCACGCGCCCGCGGCCGCGGCGATCACGACGGCCCGGCGCGCCGGGCTGCCCGCGCTCCACTTGCGGGCCTTGCCCCCGAACGTCCGCGCGATCTTCTGGGCCACGAGCAAGCTCCCGAGCACGGGGAGGGTCAGCGCCAAGAGGCGCACCAGCGACGCCCCCAGGTCGAGGATCTCGCCGTGGCTCGCCTGATGGGGTATCGCGGTCAGAATGATCCGGCCGCTGTCGAACGCGGTCGTGGCGAGCTTCGGCAATAGCAGGATCGCCCCGAGCGACAGGCTGATCAGGACGGGTACGACGATCAGCACCCACACGGTGACCAGCAACCGGGCCCGCCCGGTCAGCGCCGAGGGCTCGTGGCGGCGCCCGGGGAGCAGGCGCCGCATGGTGGGACCCATGTGCGAGAACAGATCGGGCACGCCGGTCGCGTCGGAAAGGATGTGGTAGCCGTCAGCCCGGATCACGGGCGAGAGCTGCTTGACCATCTGGAGCACCTGGAGCGCGACGAGCAGCAGCAGCGCGTCCTGGCGCCAGGCGAGCCAGATCGCCATCGTGACAACCGCGACGATCGCGTTGAAGTACAGCCCGCCGAGATCGACCCGGAGGCGGTCGCGGCGGGGGAGGCGATAGGTGTCTGTGACGTCGGTGTAGAAGGCCGGCCACACCAGGTAGAGCCCCATCCCCATCCCACCCGGTGTCGCCCCGCCGTAGCGGCACGCCGCGGCGTGGCCAAGCTCGTGGAAGCCCGCCGAGGCGACCGCGAGCGCGAACACCAGAAGCAGCAGCCCGGGATTGTGGAACGCCTCCGCAGTGGCCGACGCCACACCCTTGTGGAACAGGACGAACCAGAACACGCCGACGAAGCCGGCAAGGACCGGCCACATCACCCACGGCCGGAACAGGAACGTGAACGGCGCCGTCAGCCGCCGGGTGATCTTTGGATTGGTGACCAGGACCTTCCAGCGCAGCGCGAGCAGCGGGTTCCGCTTCGGAGGCGCCTTATCCTCGAACCCCGCCAGCAATCCCTGCGCGGCGAGCTTTTGGGCGATCCGCTCGACGTGCTCGGCGCCGAGCCGGCGACCGAGCTTCTCCGACAGCGTCTCGGCGAGCTCCCCGTAATCGCGCTCCCCGTCGACGGCCTCGAGCAGCCCATACATCAGCGGGCCGAGGTGGACCATCTGGCCGTCGCCCCGGCGGACCAGGGCCGCCCCCTCCTTGTATCCCGAGCCGTGCACGCCGCCGAGCAGCTCCACGCCCTCCGCCCGGCTGAGCGGAGGGCGCGTCTGCTGAGTCTGCTCGGGGGCCTCGACCGCGGTGCGGGGAGGCTCAACGGTCGCGGTCATGCGCGCCCCGGATCCAGGTTGCTCTCAGGAGCTACGTCTGCTGGACGTCGGCGTCCTGGTTGGCGGTCGCATCAGCCTCTACGTGGTCGAGGTTCTGCGAGATGTCGACGTCCTGCGGCGCCAGCGCCTCGGACACCGCACCCTCCGAGCCGACGTTGGCGCCGACCGCGGCATCGACCGGCGCCGCCACGTTGGCGTTGGCGGCCACGGCACCGTCGATCGGCGCGGCCAGGTCTGCGTTGGCGTCCAGGTTGATGTTCGCGTCGAGCAGGCTTCCGCCGTTCAGCAGCGAGTCGACCCCGCCGGTGACATTGCCGGCGGCCGTACCCGCGTCGTTGGCCACGCCATCGACTGCGCCGCTGTTCGCGGCACCGTCGACCGCGCTGCCCAGGCTGCCCGCTGCGCCGTCCACCGCGTTGCCGGCGCCGCTGGTGACGCCGTCGGCGGCCTGGCCGGCGCCGCTCGTAACGCCCTCCGCCGTGCTGCCAACGGCGCCGGCGGCTCCGTCGACGGCGCCGGTCGCGCCGGACACCGCACCGCCGGCGGGTTCCGCCGCACCGGCAGGCGCCGGCTCGTTCGGCACGCTCTCCACCGGAGCAGCCGAACCCTGTTCGCCCGCGGCCGGGGGCTCGGTGGCGCCGGCTGCGGGTTCGGCCGCCGCGGGCGGGGCACTCTCGCCGGCGGGAGGCTCGGTCGAGCCGGCGCCCGCCCCAGCGCCATCGCTACCAGTGGTCGCGCCACCGGCGCTCGGCGAGCTGTCCTGGCTGACGCCGGCGTGCTGCGGAGCGTCGGCCGTGGCGCCGCCGCTGATCCCCTGGTCGATGTGACCGGTCTGCTCGGCGAGGCCGACGGCCTCTCCGTCCGGGCTGAGGACGTTGGCGGTCGCGGCAGCCTCGATCGGCGCCGCGACGTTCAGGTTCGCCGCGGCGGCCAGGTCGACGGGCGCCGCCAGATCCAACCCCAGATCGACGTTGGCGTTGACGTCGAGCAGCGAGAGCACTTCCTTGTTCGGAAGATTGACGGCGTCTTCGGCCTCGATCTCGTCCATCGAAACTTGGTTTCTGTCCTCCACCACAGCCTCCTTGTGAAATGCCCTGCCTTTCGGCCCTGATGTGGCAATGCCCGGCAGCCGCCCGGCCAAACTCGAGCAACTCCGCTGCAACTGCCGAAACCGCTTGCTTGCAGGCAGTTCATGATCACGCGGAATTTCGGTCCGTCACCCTGGTATGACGCTCGGGCAACCGCTGTTGCCCGAGCCCCGAGCTTGGGTAGGCCAGTGGTATGGCGGCTTCAAGGGGGACGATCGAGCAACTCGCACGCGACACCGCTCGCCTCGCAGACCCCGAGACAGCGTTGCGCGCGCTGACGGCACTCCGGCAGGAGCTAGATGCGACCGAGCCGGAACTCGTTCTGCGGGCGCTGCAAGCGGGAGCCTCCTGGAGCCGGATCGCGCGGGCGCTCGGCATCAGCAAGCAGGCGGCGCATCGGAAGTACCGCTACCTGTTCGATCACGCGATGGACGCGAGCACCGGCGGTCCGAAGCTGCTCGTCACCCCCGAAGCTCGGCAGAGCATGCAATTCGCGCGCGAGGAAGCCAAACGTCTCGGACAGCCCGCCGTCGGTACCGAGCATGTCCTGCTCGGCATTCTTCATTGCCGTGAGAGTTACGCGGTCCGGGCGCTGAACGCGCTCGGGGTCACGCTCGAGACGGCCAGGGAGTGCCTTCGGACGACGATGCCCGGGCTCACGCCGAAGTCATCGCATCCGGAGCCATCGGCCCCCGTCGGCGTGACCCCTCAGGCACGACGGATCGTCGAAGGCTCCTTGCGCGAGGCGCTCAAACGAGGCGAGGGTCACATCGGCGTCGAGCACGTGTTGCTGGCCCTGCTGTCCGATTCACGGAGCGGGGCGGTCCAGACGCTCGAGGCTCTGCGGACCACGCCCTCGGCGATCAGACGACGCCTCGAGCGCGAACGGTCCGGTCCCGACGAGGCAACCACCCTGCACGCCACCGTCTCGGAACGACCGGCGGGATCGCCGGCACCACCATCGCCGGCACCACCATCGCCGGCGCCCGACGCCATGGGCTCGTTCCCGCTCGAGCTGGCAGCGTCGCCGGTGGGGCGGCCTCGGACGATGAGCGCCGGCGGGCGCGCCGACCGCGCCGTCCTCGGCCGCTGACCTCAGGCCACCTCGCGCAACCGGCCCGTCTCGACCTCGTACACGAAGCCGCGCACCGAGTCCTTGCGCGGGATGAACGGCGACGCCTGGATCCGCGCGATCGATTGCCGCACGTCGGCGTCCAGATCGGGGAACGCCTCCGCCGCCCACTCGGGCCGGATTCCCGTGTCCTCCTCGATCGAGCGCTTGAACTCGTCGTCGGTGAAAGTGAGCATCCCGCACCCTGTGTGATGGATCAGGATGATCTCTTCGGTGCCTAGCAGGCGCTGCGAGATCGCCAGCGAGCGGATCGCGTCATCGGTCACGACGCCACCGGCGTTGCGGATCACATGCGCGTCGCCCTCGCTCAGTCCGAGCGCCCCGTACACGTTGAGGCGGGCGTCCATGCACGCCACGATCGCCGTTTTGGTGGCAGGCGGCAACGGGAGGTCGCCCTTGTCGAACGCGTCCACGTAGGCGTCGTTGTTCGCGAGCAGGTCGTCGGTCGAGCTCATTTTTCTCCTCGGGGCGTCGGGGCGGGCGGAAAAGGGCCGGTCAAACTATCAAAAGCCGATCGAATTCATGGTGATTTTGAGCCGAGGTTCGACCTGCATCCGGAGCCGTGACCGCCTCTGGGGGCCGCCGCCCCGGGGAGTGCGCAACTCGCCAAAGCCCGACCTCGCCACCCGCCCCGCGCACATAAGCGCCACCCCGGCGCTTATCTCGCCACGGGTCGGGCGAGGGCGCGGGGGGTTGGCGAGTTGCGCACCGCGTGAGCCCCGCCGGAGGTGGACAGAGCCCGAAACCTCCCGGTCAGCCCCCGCCGGCGCCACCCGCGACCGCGCCTCCGCGCCCGGAACCGCACGCCCAGCTGTATTTCGCAGCAAGGTCCGCCGACCCGATCCGCCACGCCCACATAAGCATGGTCACCCTGCTTATGGGGCCGCTGACCCGGCTGGCGAGGAGGTCTGCGACGTTTTACGGGTGCGGACCTCGCGCCCGCCGGCGACCGCCCACCGGCTCCGGACTCGCGGAGCGCGCCGGCGACCGCCGACCCCGCCAGCGACCGCCGACCCTGCGGCGACCGGCGCACCCCCAGCAGTCAGGCGGCGAGCGGCTCTGGGATCGATGCCGGCGCCGGCGCGGTCAGCTCGTAGGCCGCCTCGTCGAACCGCCTCGTCTGTTGCCAGAAGCGCCACGTGAAGTCGGGCCAGATAGTGCTGTTGCGGCCGTTGCGGTCGATGTACCAACTCGCGCAGCCGCCGGTGTTCCAGACCGTCCGGCCGAGCCGGGACTGGACGTGCTGGTTGTAGGCGTCGTAGGCGTCGCGGCGGACCTCGATCCGGGTGGCGCCGCGGCGGTCCATCGCCTCGAGCGCTCCCATCACGTAGTTGAGCTGCGCCTCGATCATGAACACGACCGAGTTGTGCCCGAGGCCGGTGTTCGGGCCGACGAGCAGGAACAGGTTGGGGAAGTCGGGCATCGCGGCGCCGCGGTAGGCCTGCGGGCTGCCGTTCCATACGTCCGAGAGCGCCGCCCCGTGGCGACCGCGAATCAGCGTCGAGAACGCGGTCTCGGTGACGTGGAAGCCGGTGGCGAAGATCACCGTGTCGACTTCGTGGACGCTCCCATCGGCGGCGACGACGCCAGTCGGAGTGAACGAGGTCACGCCGCTCGTGACGACTTCGACGTTGGGCTGAACCAGGGCCGGATACCACTTGTTCGAGGGCAGGATGCGCTTGCAGCCGATCACGTAGTCGGGCGTGAGCTTGGCGCGCAGCGCCTCGTCGGGCACCTGCTTGGCGAGGTGGCCCTCGGCCATCTTCTGCACCGCGTTCATCAACTGCGGGCGGTAGGCGAGTCCCGGCACGAGCGCCTCGCGGCTGACGTACACCAGCGTCCGCACGGCGCGCTGCGCCGCCGGCACCCGCCGGTATAGCCGGCGCTCGAACCCGGTGATCGGGCGGTCGCGGTGCGGCACGACCCACGGCGCGGTCCGCTGGAAGATCGTCAGGTGCTTGACCTGTGGCTGGATCTGCGGAACCGTCTGGATCGCGGACGCCCCCGTACCGATCACCGCGACGTTCCGACCGGTCAGATCCTGCGAGTGGTCCCAGTGGGCGGTGTGAAACGCAGTGCCCTCGAACTCCTCGAGGCCGGGCAGCGACGGAATCGAGGGCTCGCTGAGGGGCCCCGGCGCGCCGACCAGAACCTGCGCCGAAAACGAGCCGTCGGGAGTCTCGATCTGCCAGACGCCCGCGTTCTGGTCCCACTCGGCGCTCTGCACCGGGCAGTTGAAGCGGATGTGCGAGCGCAGACCGAAGCGGTCGGTGCAGTCGCGCAGGTACTCGCGGATCTCGGGCTGGAGGGGGTAGGTCCGCGTCCACTCCGGGTTCGGCGCGAACGAGTAGCTGTACAGGTGCGATGGGATGTCGCACTGACAGCCCGGGTACGTATTCGCCCACCAGGTGCCGCCGACCTCCGCGTCGCGCTCGAACACGACGAAGTCCTCGCTCCCGGATTGCTTGAGGCGGATCGCCATGCCCAGGCCGCCGAAGCCGGCGCCCACGATCGCCACCCGAAAATGCCGCCGGAACCCGTCACCTGTGCTCATGTCGCCTCTCACACACCATCGTAGAAACAGTCGTGTTCTTCAGTGTACACTTATGTTCCCATGAGCGCACAACCCGAAACGAGCATCCTGACGGTACTCCCGCGTGGCCGCCACGCCGCGCCGCGGCCGGTCGTCCGGGAGGCCCAGCGCGTGCGCATGCTCGCGGCGATGGTCCAGGCGGTCGCGGACAAGGGCTACGCGCGGGTCGCGGTGGCGGACGTGATCGAGCGCGCTGGCGTGTCGCGCAAGACGTTCTACGAGCAGTTCGCCAACAAGGAAGACTGCTTCCTCGCCGCCTACGACGCCACGGTCGACGACCTGCTCGCCACTATCGACGACGCGCTCGAGGCGCTCGCGCCCGACTGGCTGGCCGCGCACAGAGCAGCGGTCGAGACGTATCTCCAGACCCTCGCGGCGAGCCCGGAGTTCGCGAGGGCCTTGCTGATCGAGGTTCTCGGCGCCGGCCCCGAGGCTCTCGACCGCCGCGCCGCCGTCCAGGACCGCTTCGCGGCGCAGCTGCAAGACGTCCACCGGCGCGCGCGCCAGGACATCCCCGAGATTCCGGAGGTCCCGCCGCACACGTTCCGCGCCGCCGTCGGCGCCGTCAACGAGCTGGTCACCGCGCACGTGCTCGAGCACGGCGCGGACACGCTGCCCGACCTCGCCGACGCGATTCTCGACGTTCAGCTCGCGCTGCTCGTCGGCCGCGAGGTCGCGCACGACCTGGCCGCCGACGCGAACACGACCTGATCTCACCCGACGATCTGGTTGAGCGCGGCCGCGAGCTCCTCTGGCCGCGACGCCCAGACCGAATGATCGGTGTCGATCTCGAGCACCGGGTCGCAGCCGGCGGTCTCGAGCATACGCCGCTGGAGCGCCGGCTTTATCGCCCGGTCCTGGAGGCACATCACGTACGCCCGCGGGAGCGCACCGAACGCGTCGGCGCCCGGGCCGCCGAGGGCCACGGGATTCGTGAACGGCACGACGGGCTGCGAGCCGCGGATCGACGCGGCCCAGGCCGCCTGCTCTTCGTCGGCGCAGTGCGTCAGCGCTTCGCGACCGGGTTCGGGCGGCATCCGCGCCACGGGCGGATCGCCCTCCACCACCAGGTTTGCCTGCACCGAGTCGCCCGCCGCCTCGGGCAGGTGAGTCATATCGATCAGGCTCATGCCATCCCAGGGCAGGAACGCCGCCACATACACGAGCCTGGTCACGAGTGAAGGGCAGCGCGCGGCCGCCTGCGTGATCACCATCCCGCCCATGCTGTGCCCGACGAGCACCGCAGGCGGGCCTCCGGCCAGCGTCTCGCAAACGCGATCCGCGTAGCGATCGAGCGTGGCTTCCTCGACCGGGGTCGGGTCGTCGCCCTGCCCCGGAAGGTCGATCGCCTCGACCGTGTGACCCGCCGCGCGCAGGCCCGGAGCGACCCGATCCCAGCAAGCAGCCCGTCCGAACGCCCCGTGCACCAGCACGATCCTCGCCATCAGCGGACCTCCTTGATCATCAGTGTCAATCTTCGTGACAAGCCGCGCGATCCTACTTGGGAGGCGCTCTGGCTCGGTTTAGACTCTCCCCCCGCTCGTGGCGGTCTACGAGCAAGGAGCTGAAGAGAGGGATCAGATGGCTACAACCGCGCCGAAAGCTGGGGCATTCCCGAGCCCATACGAGATCGAGACCCCTCCCGGGTGCGAGGGCTGGGAGGAGATGTACCCGTATTACGCGCTGTTCGACGAGCGCCGGCGCGAGACCGACGAGAACCGCTTCTGGTTCTGGAACTCGATGCACTTCCCGATGCCGATGCCGGCATTCGACGTGATCTGCATCGACTCGCCGTATCAGGCGGTGGGGGCATGGCAGAACCGGGTGTTCGCGGTGCCGCCGGCGATGGGGATCGACTACCGGTGCGTGAACGGCTACATCTACATCTCGGGCAACCCGGTGACGGACCCGGCCAAGATCGCAGAGCGGGCGGAGTTCTTCCAGAAGCGTGCCGGCTACTACTTCCAGAACTGGACTGAGCTGTACGGCAAGTGGCGGGCGAAGATGGAGGCGCTCATCAACGAGCTCGGCGAGCTCACCGTCCCCGACCTCCCCGAGTACGAGTCCGACGAGGTCGCGTTCGGCGACAACCGCAACACCGCGTTCTACGAGGTCCTCGACGCCTACCCTCGCGCGCTTCGCCTCGGCGACATGATGTGGCAGCACCACTTCGAATTCCTGCTGCTCGGCTACGGGGCGTACGGGACGTTCGTGGAGTTCTGCAAGGGCCACCTGCCCGACATCCCCGACCAGCACATCGCGCAGATGGTCGCGGGCATCGACGTGCTGCTGTTCCGGCCCGATGCCGAGCTGCGCCGGCTCGCGCGCCTCGCGATCGAGACCGGCGTCGACGAAGCCTTCCAGCAGGGCCGCACGCCAGACGAGATCGACGCCGACCTCCAGCGGACCGACGCGGGCCAGAGCTGGCTCGCCGAGCTCGAGAAGGTCAAGGACCCGTGGTTCAACATGGCCACCGGCGACGGCCTCTACCACTACTACCGGAGCTGGCTCGACGATCCGAGCATCCCATACGCGTCGCTCATCGGGCACATCAGCGCGCTCAATGCCGGCGAGCAGATCGACCGGCCGACCGAGGAGATCCAGCGCGAGCGCGACCGGCTCGCGACCGAATACGGCGCGCTCCTCGACGAGGACTCGCGCGCGGCCTTCAACGACCTGCTGAACCTGTCGCGGACCGTGTTCCCGTACGTCGAGGAGCACAAGTTCTACTGCGACTACTGGTTCCTCACCCGGTGGTGGAACAAGATCCGCGAGTTCGGCGACCTGCTCGCACGCAACGAC
The DNA here is from genome assembly GCA_963701945.1 of uncultured Solirubrobacterales bacterium. Lineage (GTDB taxonomy): Bacteria > Actinomycetota > Thermoleophilia > Solirubrobacterales > Solirubrobacteraceae > Palsa-465. The sequence continues at coordinate 396,413 of CAVPBV010000018.1, forward strand.
TTCATCGAGGACTCCGAGGACGTATTCCAGATCTCGCGCTACGAGGTCGCGAGCGCGCTCGACGAGTTGGTGCTGACCTGGGCCACCGGCGGCCTTCCGCTCGGCCCCAAGCACTGGCCGCCGATCGTGGCCCGCCGCAAGGAGATCCTCAAGAAGCTCGGCGACTGGACGCCGCCGCCCGCGATCGGCGTCACCCCCGACGCGGTCACCGACCCGATGACGATCATGCTTTGGGGGGTGACCACCGAGCGTGTGCAGGAGTGGGCGCGCCAGGTAGACGGCGGGTCGGTGCTGAACGGCGCCGCGGCGTCGCCGGGCGTGGTCGAAGGACTCGCGCGGGTGGTCAGGTCGGTCGACCAGATCCGCGACGTGCGGGACGGCGAGATCCTCGTGTGCGGGAGCACCTCGCCGGCGTGGGCGCCGATCTTCTCGAAGATCAAGGCGACGGTGACCGACGTCGGCGGCGTGATGTCGCACGCGGCGATCGTGGCGCGCGAGTACAGGCTGCCCGCGGTCGTCGGCACGGGGCGCGCCACCTCGGCCATCCGCACCGGGCAGATGATCCGGGTGGACGGCACCGAGGGCACGGTCACGTTGCTGGCGGCGCAGGAGGCGTAGTGCCGGGCACCGCCGCCGGCGCCGAGTACATCCGGCCGCTGGAGCACCTGACCCGCACCGACGAACCGCGCTTTGGAGGCAAGAGCGCCAACTTGGGTGAGCTGCTCGCGGCCGAGATCCCGGTGCCGCCCGGGTTCGCGATCTCGGCCGCGGCCTTCCAGGAGTTCGTTGCGGACGCCGGGCTCGAGGGCAGGATCGAGGGCGCCCTCGCGCGGGTGAGGGCCGGCGACCTCGAGGCGATCGCGAACGCCGCGCACGCCATCAGCGAGGCGATGCGGTTCGCGCCCGTTCCCGACGCCGTGCGCGTCGAGGTGGAGCAGCACTACGCGCAGATCGGCGACGCGGCCGGGGTCGACTCGCCGCCGGTGGCGGTCCGCTCGAGCGCGATCGGCGAGGACAGCGCGGCCGCGACGTTCGCCGGTCAGCAGGAGACGTACCTGTGGGTCCGCGGCGTCCAGCACGTGTGCGACGCGCTGCGCGATTGCTGGGTCAGCCTCTACAGCCCGCCGGCGATCAGCTACCGGGCGCAGCTCGGCCAGGCCAACGAGCCGCCGGCGATGGGAGTCACCGTGCAGCTGATGGTCGACGCCGAGGTCTCGGGGGTGATGTTCACCTGCAACCCGGTGAGCGGCGATCCGAGCATGGTGGCGATCAACGCGAGCTGGGGTCTCGGCCTGGCGGTGGTCGGCGGGGAGGTCACCCCCGACGACTATCTCGTCAGCAAGGTCACCGGCGAGGTGGTGCGCGAGCACGTGCACTCCAAGCACGTCGAGTACGTCCCGGACCCGCGCGGAGGTGGCGCCGTGCGCGCAGAAGTGCCGCCCGAGCGCGCCGAGCGTGCCTGCCTCGATCGGTCCGCGCTGGACCGGCTGGTCGACGTCGGCAAGCGCGTCGAGCGTCACTTCGGTCGCCACCAGGACGTCGAGTGGGCGATCGCCCGCGACGACGCCGACGCGTTGTTCGTGGTCCAGGCGCGCCCGGTCACCGGGCTGGCCAAGAAGCCCGAGAAGCCCAAGCCGGCGTCCGCGATGTCGCTGATCATGAGCACCTTCGGCGCCGGACCGCAAAAGGACTGACCGTGGCGCTCAGCGACGAAGACGTCCGCGAAATCCTGCGGATCATCGATGAGTCAGCGCTGACCGAGTTACAGATCGATACCGAGGGCTTCTCGCTCCACGTGCGCAAGGGTGGGGGGGATGCCGAGGCGTCCGGCCGCCCTCGCGTGCGGCCCGTACCGAAAATCGAAACGACACGGCACCCGCCGGGCGGCCCGGAGGGCTCGGCATCTCCGCCAGCCCCGGCTGCTGATAGCGACGGCCTCGCCACGATCGCCGCCCCGATGCTCGGCACGTTCTACCGCGCCGAAGCGCCCGGCAAGCCGCCGTTCGTCGAGGTCGGGGCGCGAGTCGAGCACGACACGATCGTCTGCATCATCGAGGTCATGAAGATGATGAACTCGGTGACCGCCGGCGTGTCGGGCACGATCTCCGAGATCCTTCCGGACAACGCCGAGCTCGTCGAGTACGGTCAGACCCTGTTCCGGGTGGCGCCGGCATGAAGCGGATCAAGCGCGTGTTCGTAGCCAACCGCGGAGAGATCGCGCTGCGGATCGTCAACGCCTGCCAGGAGCTAGGACTCGAAACTGTGGTCGGGACCTCGGAAGCCGACCGCGACGGGCTGGCAGCGCGCCGGGCCGACCGGGCGGTGTGCATCGGCCCCGCCCCCGCGAGCGAGAGCTACCTGCGCGACGACCTCGTCGTCCAGGCCGCGCTCGGGACCGAATGCGACGCGATCCATCCCGGCTATGGCTTCCTATCGGAGAGCCCGAGGCTCGCTGCTCGTGCGAGCGAGAACGGGCTCGTCTTTATCGGGCCGCCACCAGAGGTCATTGAGCTGAGCGGCGACAAGTTCCGCGCCCGCGACGAGGCCGCTCGCGCCGGCGTCCCGATACTCCCCGGCAAGGAAATCGCGCCCGGCGCCGACGCGCGCCAAGCGGCGGACGAAATCGGATACCCAGTGCTGGTCAAGGCTGCCGGCGGCGGCGGTGGCCGCGGGATCAAACTCGCCAAGGATGGCGACGAACTCGACAGCCTCCTGAGCCTCGCGCGCAGCGAAGCCGGCGCGGCGTTCGGCGACGAGCGCCTGTACCTCGAGCGGTTCGTCGCCAACGCCCGACACCTCGAGGTCCAGATCGCCGCCGACGAGCACGGCGCGGTCGTCCACCTCGGCGAGCGCGACTGCTCAGTGCAGCGCCGCTACCAGAAGGTAATCGAGGAGGCGCCCGCGCCGAACCTCGACCCCGCGACGCGCAACGCGCTCACTGCCGAGGCGGTGGCGTTCGCGACGGCGATCGGGTATCGCAACCTCGGAACGGTCGAGTTCGTGCTCGACGCCGACACCGGCGAGTACTTCTTCCTCGAGATCAACTGCCGGATCCAGGTCGAGCACCCCGTCACCGAAGCGGTCACGGGGCGCGATCTCGTGAAGCTCCAGATTCACATCGCGGACGGAGACCGGCTCGGCTTCAGCCAGAGCGACGTCACCTTCGACGGCCACGCGATCGAGTGCCGGCTCAACGCCGAGGATGTGGCGCACGGGTTCATGCCGAGCCCCGGGACGCTGTCGCTGTTCTCCATCCCGGACCTGCGCCAGCTGCGCGTCGACACCCATCTATGCGCCGGCGCCACGATCCCGCCGTACTACGACTCGCTGATGGCCAAACTCATAGCGCACGCCGAGGGCCGCGAGGCCACGATCGACGTGCTGCTGGAGGCGCTCGAGGAACTCGACGTCGAGGGCGTGGAGACGAACCGCGCGCTGCTGATCAGCGTGCTCGCGCACGAGGACTTCCGCCGCGGCGCGGTCGGCACCGACTGGCTGGAGCGCGCGATCGTATGACCGCCGCCGCCGAGCGCATCGTCGACTTCGTCGACACGACGACGCGCGACGGCAACCAGAGTCTGTGGAGCGCCACCGGCCTGACCACGCCCGACGTGCTCGCGATCGCGCCGACGATGGATCGGGTCGGCTACCACGCGCTCGACTTCACCTCGAGCACGCACATGGCGGTGTCGGTCAGATTCCATCGAGAGGATCCGTGGGAACGGATTCGCCTGATGAGCGCGGCGATGCCGAACACGCTGCTGAGCATCATCACGACCGGGATGCGGTTCATCTCCTGGGTGCCTGCCGACCAGGATGTGATCGCGCTCGCGTTCCGGCTGGTCGCGCGAAATGGGCTGCGCCGGATGCAGATCGCGGACCCGTCCAACGACCCGGACCGCCTGAAGCGCCTCGCGACGATGGCCCGCAGAGAGGGCATCGAGGAGGTCGTGATCGGCCTCACGTACTCGATCAGCCCCGTGCACACGCACGAGTACTACGCCGAGCGCGCCGCGATCCTCGCCGACTGCGCCGATATGGATCGGCTGTACCTGAAGGACCCGGGAGGGCTGCTCACGCCCGACGCGGTCCGGGAACTCGCGCCCCACTTCGCCAACGCCGCTGGTGACCGGACGATCGAACTGCACAGCCACTGCACGATCGGGCTCGCGCCGCTCGTGTACCTCGAGGGCGTGAGGGCCGGCTTCCAGGTCGTGCACACCGCGTCGGGAGCGCTGTCCCGCGGCACCTCCCAGCCCGAGGTGTTCAGCACGGTCCGCAACCTCGAGGCGATCGGGTACGAGACAGATCTCGATCTGGACGCGCAAACGGCAGTCTCGGAGCACTTCGATCAGATCGCCCGGGTCAAGGGCCTGCCGCCCGGCGCGCCGCGCGAGTTCGACGCGGTCTATTACACCCACCAGCTGCCGGGTGGGATGGTCACGACCACTCGGCGGATGCTCGAGGAGCTACGCCAGCCCGAGCTGTTCGGCGCCGTGCTCGAAGAGGTCACCCGCGTCCGCGCGGAGATGGGGTACCCGATCCTCGTCACGCCGGTGTCGCAGTTCGTCGCCAGCCAGGCGGCGCGCAACGTGATCGACGGGAAGCGCTGGGTGAACGTCTCGGACGAGACGATCCGCTACTTCCTCGGGCACTATGGCGATCCGGCAGCGCCGGTCGATCCCGAGATCGCCGGCCGCGTCCTCTCGCTACCGCAGGCGAGCAAGCTGCGCGACCTGCACCCGATCAGTCTCGATGGCGCGCGGGAGCGGTTCGGCCGGCGGATCTCCGAGGAGGAGCTGCTCCTCCGCCTGACGATGCCGCAGGAGCAGGTCGACGCGATGATCGCGGCCCGCGGGCAAGCGCAACCCGTACCCGCGGCCCGCCCCGGTCGCAGCCCGCTCGTCACCCTGCTTCACGAGCTCGCACGCCGTCCCGCGATCACCGAGTTCGAGTTGACGAACCGCGGAGGCGACACCGTGGTCTGGCGCCGTGCTTGACGGGCTCGAGAGCCTCGGGCTCGATGAGGTGCGCGGGTTCGTGTTCGATGTCGACGGCACGCTCGCGCATCGCGGCCCCGACGGTCGCGCCCGGCCGCAGCCCGGCGCGGTCGAGGTGCTCGAGCGGATCCGCGCCTCGGGACGCAGGTTGGTTCTGTTCACGAACGGCAGCCATGTCCGCTCGGAGACGATGGCCAGAGCCCTCCGGGAGGACGGGCTGCCAATAACAGACGCCGAGATGCTGACGCCGGTCGACAGTGCGATCACGTACATTCGCCGGCGCCACCGCGACCGGCCGGCGCTGCTGTTTGCGTCCGACGTGGTCCGCGAGCGAATGGTGCAGGCCGGGATCCCCGAGGCGAACGGCGAGGAGGCCGAGGTGGTGTTCGTCGCGCACGTCGATGAGGCCGACCTGCCCTCGATGGAACGCGCGGCGCGTGCGGTCGAGCGCGGCGCGCCGCTCCTGACCGGCAGCTGGGCGCGCGGCTATGCCGGCGCCAACGGGATCATCTTCAGTCGCGGAGCGATGGTGACAGCTGCTATCGCCAAAGTGACGGCAAAGCGACCCCGCATCGTCGGCAAGCCCTCGCGCGCCGCCGTCGAGGAGATCCGTACGCGACTTGGGATCCCGACCGAGGAGATCGCGGTGATCGGCGACGACGTCGGCATGGACATCGCGCTCGGTCGGATGGGCGGCTCGAAAACCGTGCTCGTGCGGAGCGGCATCACGGGCGCGACTTCGCTCGACAAGCTCCCGGAGAGCAGGCGGCCGCACGCCGTGATCGACCGTGTCGCCGATCTCTTGGAACACCTCCCCTAAACCGTATGCTGCGAGGCTGACCAAATGGCGACCACCGAACAGCAGCCTCCGACCGCGATCCTCGAGCAGGCCGGGCTGACCGTCGAACAGCTCTACGACGAGCTGACCGACAACTGCACGAGGCCGGTCCGCCTCGACGAGCTCCTCTACGACGCCGCCGAGCTCGTTCCCGGGCTCGTCCCGACGCGCGCCGAGATCGAAGTCGAGCGCACCCGCAAGCTCGCCGACAAGCAGCGCCTCGAACTGGCGCAGGGTCTGCTGCTGGCCGAGATCCTCGCGATCCCGCGCACCGGACTTCACCTGGTCGAGTCGATGCTTTACCCGACCGAGCTCGCGCTCGAGCGCCTCGACGAGCTTCGCGCCCACGGAACGGTCGACCTCGGCCACGCGCGGGTCACGCGCCGGGGCCGCGCCGGCGTGCTCGAGCTGTGCAACCCACGCCACCTGAACGCCGAGGACGGGAACACGCTCGCCGAGACCGAGGCTGCCGTCGACCTGGTCCTGCTCGATCCCGAGATCCAGGTCGGCGTGTTCCGCGGTGGGGTCGTCGACCATCCGCGCTACGCCGGCGAGCGGCCGTTCGGGGCCGGGATCAACCTCACCCACCTCTACCACGGGCGCATCGACTTCCTGTTCTACGTCGTGCGCGACATGGGGTACGTCAACAAGCTCTATCGCGGCCTCGCGGGACCGAACGCCACGGAGAAACTTTGGATCGCCGCGGTCGAGAAGTTCGCGATCGGCGGCGCCTGCCAGCTCACGCACGTGATGGACCACGTGATCGCGGTTCGGGGCGTGCGCCTGTATCTGCCGGCGCGGAAGGAGGGGATCATTCCCGGCGCCTCCAACCTGCGGCTGCCGAGGTTCGTCGGCGACCGCGCCGCTCGTCAGGCGATCCTGTCCGGCCGCGAATGGACGGCCGGCGACCCGGACGCCGACCTCATCTGCGACGAGGTTGTAGAGCAAGACGAGATCGAGGACGCGATCGACAGGCGTATTGAGGCGCTCACGAGCTCGGGGCTGATCAACGCCTCCGCCAACCGCGCCGCGATGCGCACCGGCGAGGAGCCGGTAGACCTGTTCCGCCAGTACATGGCCATGTACTCCCGCGAGCAGGCGTACTGCCACCTCAGCCCGGCGCTCGTCCACAACCTCGAGGAGCACTGGAATGCAGACCGTCGCAGCGTCTGAGCCGCTCATCTGGGACGCCTCAGCGGAGACGATGCCGCGCGAGCAGCTCGCCGAACTTCAGCTCGGGCGCCTGCGCGAGACGGTCGCGCGCGTGCTCAGGGGACAGCCGCTCGGGGCGGGGCGCCTGACAGAGGCCGGGGTCGCCGGGCCCGGTGACATCGACACGCTCGACGACCTGCCCGGCCTCCCGTTCGCCCATAAGACCGACCTGCGCGAGAACTACCCGTTCGGTCTGCTCGCGGTCCCTCGCGAGGAGCTCGTTCGCGTCCAGGCCTCGAGCGGGAGCCACGGCAAGCCGACCGTGGTCGGATACACGCGCGCCGACCTCGAGAACTGGACCGAACTGATGGCGCGGTCGATGACGATGGCGGGCGTCGGCCCCGGGATGCTGATCCACAACGCCAACGGCTACGGCCTGTTCACGGGCGGGCTTGGCTTTCACCAGGGCGGGGAGCGGATCGGCGCCACCGTGGTTCCCGTGTCGGGTGGCCAGACCGGGCGCCAGGCGATGCTCATACGCGACTTCGGTGCGCACGTCCTCGTTGCCACCCCCTCGTACTCGCTCGTGATCGCCCAGGCGCTGCAGGATGCCGGCGTCGACCCGCACGACAACATGCTCGAGCTCGGCTTGTTCGGCGGGGAGCCGTGGACCGAGGGACTGCGAACCAAGATCGACACCGCGCTCGGGATCAGGGCGATCAACTTCTACGGCCTGTCGGAGATGTGCGGCCCGGGGGTCGCCACCGAGTGCCTGACCGCCCGCGACGGGCTCCACGTCCAGGAGGACCACTTCCTCGTCGAGGTCGTCGATCCCGCGGACGGCAGTCCCCTCCCGCCGGGCGCCGATGGCGAGCTCGTGTTCACGACGCTCACCAAGGAGGCGCTGCCGCTGATCCGCTACCGCACCGGCGACCTCGGCGCAATTTCGCTCGAACCGTGTTCCTGCGGACGGACGACGGCCCGGCTGATCCGGCTGGGCGGCCGGCGCGACGACATGATGATCATCCGCGGGGTCAACCTGTACCCGTCGGCGGTCGAGCAGATCCTGATGTCCGCCGATGGCGTCGGCCCCCACTGGCGGCTGATCCTCGAACGGACCGGGCCGATGGATGAGGTCACGCTCGAGTGCGAACCCAGCACGCTCGATGGCGACCGCGGCGGCTTGGCGCAGACGCTGGAAGAGAATCTAAAAGAAGGCACGGGCGTGAGGATCGTGGTGTCGGTGCTCGAGCCTGGAGGCGTGCCCCGCAGCGAGGGCAAGGCCGTCCGGGTCGTTGACCGCCGATGACGGCGGCGGCGCTCTAGTGACCGTTCCGCGCTGACGAGCCGTTCTGCAGCGCCCCGTGGCGGACGTCACTCGGCGTAACCCCGAACGCGCGCTTGAACACGCGCGAGAAGTGCGCCGCGTCGCAGAATCCCCACCGGAACGCGATGTCGGTGACCGAGCCGCCGTTCGGGCGCTGGAGGTCCTCCAGGCACCGCGCCAGACGCTCGCTGCGCACCAGCCCCGCGACCGATGCGTCGACGTCCTCGAACAGCGCATGGAGTGCGCGCACCGAGATCGAATACGCGCGCGCGATCGATGCCGGCCCGAGCTCGGGGTCCTGGAGGTGGGTCCGCGCGTAGCGACGGATCTCCGCCCGCATCGCCTCGCGCGCGGCGGCGCGGTTCGTGGGCACGGACGGCTCGACCGCCGCGCGCAGCAACTCGAGCGCGGCGTTCGCCGCGGCGACGCCTGCAGCCGGCTCGAGCTTGGGCTGCTCGAGCGCGAGCGCGTTCATATAGCGAACGAGCAGCCGCGCGGGACCGTTGTCTTCAAGCGGCGGGAGCGCCCGGAGCTCGGCCAGTCGCGGGCACACGGCAAGCACGTGGTCGCGCGGGAACAGCAACGTGCGCTTGTGGAACGCCTCGACGATCTCGACGTCGGTCGGCTGCAGCCCGTCCCACAGGACCACGTCGCCCGGCGTCAGCGACAGCCCGCGCGCGCCCTCGCTGACGGTCTCGATGCCCTTGCAGACGAGCTGGAAGCCGAGGATGTCCTCGTGCTTCGCGTCTGAGCTCATCACGGCGCGGCTGCGGTGGCCGAGGAATGGCGAGGCGGCGCAGTCGACAAGCATCAGGTCGCCGATCGGCCGGCGCGTGACCGTGCCGCGGAAGTCCACCGGAGTGCGGTCGGTCGCGTGCACCTCGAACGCGAGGTGCGTCTCGGCCAGGATCTCAGACCATGAGTCGAGCCGCTCCTTGATGCAACCTCCGGCGACCCTCCAGCGCTCCGGCTCGCGAACCGCCGGGCTCAACGCCACATCCGTTGCAAACGTGTGCGCCACGGAGCGATGTTACCGCCGCGACGAGGCTCGCCTACCCGGTCGAGCGGGCGGCGGCGAGCGTCACGAACGCGTCGAGCGCCGCCGGATCGAGTAGCGAGTCGCGGCTGGCGACGCGCTCGGAAGACTCGCCACGCAGGATCCGCTTGACCGGCGCCTCGAGCTTCTTGCCGGTAAGGGTTCGCGGGATCGCGGGGACCGACACGATCGTGTCGGGGACGTGCCGCGGGGACAGCTCGCTGCGCAGTGCGCGCGCGATTCGCTCGCGTACCGCGTCGTCGACCTCGGCGCCGTCGGCCGGCACGACGAACAGGAGCAGCTCGCCGGCGCCGCCGCCCGCGTCCTCGAGGTGGACGACGAGCGCGTCGATCACCTCGGGCACATCCTCGACGACTGCGTAGAACTCGCCGGTACCGAGCCGAACGCCGCCGCGGTTCAGCGTGGCGTCGGACCGCCCGGTGATGATGCAACTGCCGCGCTCGGTGAACACGATCCAGTCGCCCTGGCGCCACACGCCCGGGTACACGTCGAAGTACGACGAGCGGTAACGCTCGCCGGACTCGTCTCCCCAGAGCGCGACCGGCATCGAGGGCATCGGCTGGGTGATCACGAGCTCGCCGAGGTCGCCGATCACCTCGTTGCCCGCTGGGTCGAACGCGTGCGCGTCGACGGCCAGGCAGGGCCCGGTGATCTCGCCCTCGTACACCGGTTGGGCGAAGCTGCCGGACACGAGACCCGTGCACACGTCGGTCCCCCCCGAGCCGTTGTTGAGCAGTATTTCGGGGCCGAGTTGCTCGTACGCGTACAGATAGCCCTCCGGCGGGAGCGGCGAGCCAGCGGTGCACAGCATGCGGATGCTGCTCAGGTCGCACTCGCGTCCGGGTTGGATCCCCGCCTTGCGGCACGCCATCAGGTACGCGGGCGCGACGCCCATCACCGACGGCTGGAGCTCCTCGGCGAGCCGCCACTGCTCGAGCAGGTCGGGCCACGCGGGGTCCCCGTCGAGCATCACGATCGACGAGCGCAGTTGTAGCCCCGCGATGAGCGCGTTCCACATCATCCACGCCGTCGTCGAGAACCACAGCAGGCGACCGCCGGGCTTGAGGTCCCACCCGAGCCCCAGATTCTTGCGGTGCTCGATCAACTGGCCGCCGTGGCCGTGCACGATCGGCTTGGGGAGCCCGGTCGTGCCCGACGAGAACAAAACGTAGATCGGGTGGTCGAACGGGACCTGCTCGAACTCGAGCGGCGCGCTCTCCGCGGTCAGATCCTCCCAGGACACCGAGTCCGGGATTGCCGCCTCACCGAACGGAACCCACACGACGTGCTCGATCGACGGGATCCGGCCCCGGATCGTCTCGACCTCCGCCCGCCGGTCGATGTAGCGGTCGCGAAAGCCGTAGCCGCCGACGGCGATGAGCACGCGCGGCTCGATCTGGGCGAACCGATCGACCACGCTGCGGGCGCCGAACTCGGGCGCGCACGTGGCCCAGATCGCGCCGAGGCTCGCGGTTGCGATGAAGGCAATCAACGTCTCGGGGATGTTCGGCATGTACGCGACGACGCGGTCACCGGGCTGTACGCCGAGGCGCTGCAGCCCCGCCCGGACTCGGCCGGCCTGTTCGATCAGCTCGGCAAACGTCAGCTCGCGCGGTCCGCGTGTCTGTGAGCGCGCCACCACCGCGACCCGGTTGCGATCCTCCTCGAGCCCGATCAGGTGCTCGGCGTAGTTGAGCCGCGCTCCGGGAAACCACTCCGCGCCCGGCATCGTCCGCTTGCCCAGAACGCGCTCGTACGGCGTCGATCGGATCTCGTAGAAGTCCCACAGCGCGCCCCAGAACCCCTCGAGGTCATCGACCGACCATCGGTAAAGGTCGTCGTACTGGTCGAACTCACGGCTCCGCTCGTCGCGGAGCCAGTTCACGAACCGGCCGATCTCCGTCGTGTCCCGCCAGTCGGCGGGCGGCGTCCACAGGATGTCCCCGATCATCGGCAGCGGGCAGGATACTGGGAGACATGACCGAGGATGGCAAGCAGCTTGCGATTGGGGAGGTGGCACAGCGCGCCGGCATGACCGCCTCGCGGATCCGTTACTACGAGGCCCGGGGTCTCCTGCCGCCGCCCGGGCGCGTGTCCGGCAAGCGGCGGTATGGATCCGACGTGCTGCGGCGGCTCGCGATCATCGACGCTGCCCAGCGAGTCGGGTTCGGCCTCGACGAGATCCGGGACCTGCTCGGCTCACGCGACGAGCTGGCACACGAGCGGCTCCGTCAGCTCGCGCTCGCCAAGCTGCCCGAGCTGGATCAGCTGATCGATCGCGCCACGTCGGTGCGCCGGCTGCTCGAGATCTGCAGCGAATGCGACTGCAAGTCGATCGACGTGTGTCGCTTGTTCGACTTGACTTCAACCCGGGTTGAGGTGTAAGGCTGCCTCTGTGACCTACGTGATCGCGGAGCCCTGCATCGGGACCAAGGATCTTTCGTGCGTCGAGGTCTGTCCGGTCGACTGCATCCACCCCACGCAGGACGAGCCGGGGTTCGACGACGAGGCGCAGCTGTACATCGACCCCGAGGAATGCATCGACTGCGACGCCTGCGTCGAGGCATGCCCGGTCGACGCCTGCTTCGCCGAGGACCAGCTGCCCGACGAGTGGCAGCAGTACGCGCGGATCAACGCGGACTACTACAAGGGCAGGTAGACGTCGCCGCGCGACGGATCTGAACAACCGATGAATGCGCAGCCGGCGCGGTCGATTCGGCCGCCGAACGCTGCGACAATCGGCCCATGGAGGACCATGTCCGGGGCTCGGTGCTCGTGGTCGACGATGAGCCCACGATCGCCGAGGTGGTGGCCCGCTACCTGAACCGCGCGGGGTACGCGACGCGGGTCGCCGCCAACGGGCGCGAGGCGCTCGACGCCGCCGCCAGCCAGCGTCCCGACCTCGTCGTGCTCGACCTGATGCTCCCCGGCATCGACGGCCTCGAGGTCATGCGGCGGCTCCGCGATCAGGATCGCGACCGGGTGGCGGTGATCCTGCTGACCGCCAAGGGCGAGGAATCCGATCGCGTCATCGGGCTGCGCCTGGGCGCCGACGATTACGTGGTCAAGCCGTTCTCGCCGGCGGAGTTGGTGGCGCGGGTCGACGCCGTGCTCAGGCGGTTCGACAACTCCAAGGAGCAGCAGGCGCCGATCGAGCTCAGCGATATGACGATCGACCCCACCGCCCGGCGGGTGTTCGTCCGGGGCGAGGAGGTCCAGCTCACCCACCGCGAGTTCGACGTGCTCCTGTACCTCGCCCGGCACCCGGGGCAGGCGTTCTCGCGCAACCAGTTGATGGACGCCGTGTGGCAGTACTCGTTCTACACCGACACGTCGACCGTGACCGTGCACATCCGCCGGCTTCGGTCGAAGATCGAAGCCGATCCCGCCCAGCCCGAGCACATCCAGACGGTCTGGGGGGTCGGCTACCGGTTCCAGCCGTGACCGTGCGCAAGATAGCCGCCTGGGCCCGCGAGCGCGCGGGATCGCTGCCGCGGCAGTTCGCGCTGGTGGTGGCGATCGTGGTGGCGCCGGTGCTGGTGGCGCTCGTCGTGGTGGGGTCCCTGATGGTCGTGTCCGACGGCGGCGCCGAGCTGGTGGCCGCGATCGTCGCGGCCGCGGGCCTCCTCGCGATCGTCGCGGCGCGGCTCGTCGCGGGCGGCATCCTGCGCGACGTCGAGGCGATCCGTGACGGGCTGGTCTCGGTCGGGCGGGGCAAGCGCGAGGTGCGGATCGAGACCTCCGCCCACGACGAGCTCGCCGAGCTCGCGGCGGCGGCGAACGTGATGATCGCCCAGCTGCGCGACGAGGAGACGGCGCGGGATCAGTCCGACGCCGCCCGGCGGGATCTGATTGCGGCGGTGTCGCATGACCTGCGCACGCCGATCACCTCGCTGCGCCTGCTCGCCGAGGCGATCGGCGACGACATCTTCGAGGACCCCGAGACGCGCCGCGCCTACCTGCGGCGGATGACCACCCACATCGACGCGCTGAGCGTGCTGATCGACGACCTGTTCGAGCTGTCCCGGCTCGAGGCCGGCGACATCAGCTGGACGATCGAGCAGGTGCCGCTCCAGGAACTCGTCGGCGAGACCGTCGAGGCGATGCGCGTGCAGGCCGAGGCCAAGGGCGTGGCGGTCGTGGCCGAGGTTCCCGAAACGCTGTGCCCTGCGCAGGCCAACCCCGAGAAGCTCCAGCGCGTCCTGTTCAACCTGATCCAGAACGCGATCCGGCACACGCCGGCGGACGGCAGCGTGGTCGTGCGCGCCGAGCCGGTCGCCACCGGGATCGAGTTCGAGGTCGCCGACACGGGCGACGGAATCCGCCCCGAGGAGCGCGAGCACGTGTTCACCGCGTTCTATCGCGGCGGCACCGAGGCTGCGCGCACGAGCCCGGGGGCCGGACTCGGGCTCGCGGTGTCGCGCGCGATCGTCGAGGCACACGGCGGCCGCATCTGGCTCGCGGATGCGTCGATCGGGACGCGCGTCCGGTTCAGCTTGCCGGCGGCGACTTAGCGGTCGCTTCCGCAAATACGACGACATTCGAGCGGCCCCGGCGGCGAAAGAGACCGCTAGCGCCCTCACCGCCCGCGGGAAGGATCTCCGACGAGGCGGGGTCTATCCGCCTGAGGGGCTTCCGCCAATGACCGCCGACCGCTACTAGCCGTGCCGTTTGCCGCCGATCACGCGCTGCCGCAGTCTGGCGCGGTGTCGAATCCGGCACGCCGGCTCGATCCCGATCGTCTCGGCGACCACATCGACCGGCTGTACCGCGCGGCCTGGGCGCTGTGCGGCTCCCGCGAGGACGCCGAGGACCTCGTCCAGGAGACGTACGCGCGCGTGCTGCAGAAACCGCGCTTGCTGCGCTCGGACGACGACCTCGGATACCTCCTGCGGGTGCTGCGCAACACGTACTTCTCCCGCCTGCGCGCCGCCGCTCGCCGGCCGCGTGCCGACCCGCTGCCCGACGAGCTCGATCGCATCGTCGATCCCTCCGCCAGCGCGCCCGAAGCGGCGCTCGACGCGTCCGAGCTCTACCGGATGATCGCCGAGCTCCCGGATCCGTTTCGCGAGGCGCTCGTCGCCATCGACGTCGTCGGGCTGTCCTACCGCGAGGCGGCACGCGCGCTGCGCGTTCGCGAGGCGACGATCACGACCCGCCTGTACCGAGCCCGGCAGCGGCTCGCGCAGTCGGTTGGCGACCAGCGAGCCGCAGCCGACGGCACGATCGGATAGACGTCGGTGCGCCATCGCAGCCGACACTCCCGCGTCCTCGAGCGTCATCTCGCGCGCCTTGCCGACGGCACAATCGAGCCCGTCCGCGTTGACGACCTGGAGCGCTCCGTCGCCGCCTCGACAGAGCTTCAGGCCCGGCTGGACGAGCAGCTCTGGGCGGTGGCGGCGGTGCGCACGCTCGCGTCACAGCGGGCCCCCGCCACGCTGCGGCTGCGCACGCGCCTGCTCGGCGGCGCAGCGCGCCCCCGCCGCTCACGGTTCCCGGGGGCGCGCGTTCCGGCGCTCGGGCTCGGGTTAGCCGGGGTCCTCGCAGTGCTCGTGTTGGTGCTGGCCGCGCTCGGGGGAAGCCAGGTCGGCCTGACCGTCGCCGACGCGGCCACGCTCGCGGTCCGCCCGGCGACCGGCACCGTCGCGGAGCCGCCCGACGACGGAACCATGCTCCCGCACGTGCGCGCCGCCGGACTGCCGTTCCCGTACTGGGAGGATCGCTTTGGCTGGGTCGCCACCGGCGTCCGCCGCGACGACGTCGACGGCCGGCTCCTGACAACGGTCTTTTATCGCCGCCACGGCAGTCACGTCGTCTACACGATCGTCCCCGGCGCGTCGCTACTCGCGGGCCACGACGTCCGGACGATCCGGCGCGGGGGACTCCGGATCGGCACGTTCACGACCGGGCACCGGCTGCTCGTCATGTGGTTGCGCCGCGGCCACACGTGCGTGCTCTCCGGCGTCGACGTCCCACTCGACGCGCTCGTGAAGCTCGCCGCCTGGCGCGGCCACGGCACGCTTCCCTACTGATCCTCCTCGAGGTACGGCGCGATCAGCGACAGGTCGGCCTTGCCGAGACGGTCACTCGCACTGTCACGCTGATGCCAGAACGGATAGATCAGCGGCGGGCGGCTCACGGCCTCGAGCCGCGCGGTCTCGTCCGCCGACAGCGACAGGTCCGCGGCGGCGAGGTTGTCGGCGAGTTGCTCGTCGGTGCGGGCCCCGACGATCACGCTCGTGACCCCGGGTCGCCCGAGCAGCCACGCCAGCGCGACCTGCGCCGGCGACACGCCGCGTCCCTCGGCGACCTCGACGAGAGCCTCGATCGTGTCGTACATCTTGTCCTCGTCGTAGATCGGCGGCTCTGACCACTCCGTCGCGTGGCGCGACCCCGCGGGCGCGTCCTTTCCGCGGCGGTACTTCCCGGACAGCAGCCCGCCCGCGAGCGGGCTCCAGATCAGCAACCCGAGGCCTTGGTCGATCGCCGAGGGCACGATCTCGTACTCGGCTTCGCGCGCCTGGAGCGACAGGTGCACCTGCTGGCTGACGAACCGCGGTAACCCCGTGCGATCGGCGATCCCGAGCGCTTTCATCACCTGCCAGCCGGCGAAGTTCGAGCAGCCCACGTAGCGGACCTTGCCGCTCTCGACGAGGTGCTCGAGCGCCGCGAGGGTCTCCTCGAGCGGGGTCTGCCCGTCCCACTCGTGGACCTGGTACAGGTCGATGTGGTCGGTCTCGAGGCGGCGCAGGCTCGCCTCGCAGGCCCGGATGAGATGGTGGCGCGACAGGCCGGCATCGTTGGGACCCTCGCCCATCGGGAACCGGGCCTTGGTCGCCACGAGCACCCGGTCGCGCGCGCCGCGCAATGCCTGACCGACGATCTCCTCCGCGGCCCCCGCGGAGTACACGTCGGCCGTGTCGATCAGGTTCACGCCGGCGTCGAGCGCCATGGCGATCTGCCGGCGAGCGCCCTCGAGATCGGTTGCGCCCACATCGCGGAACTTGTCGCGCCCGCCGAACGTCATCGTCCCCATCGTCAGCTTCGAGATGCGCAGGCCGGACCGTCCGAGTTGCCGGTATTCCATTCGTGCTCTCCTTGTCGCTCGTTGCATCCCAGCTTAGGCGAGCGCCCGCGTTATGGGCGGAGAACGATGCCCGCGTTATGGGCGAGGAACGATGCCCGCGTTATGGGCGGAGCACGATCTTGCCGCGCGTGTGGCGCTGCTCGAGCTCGCGGAACGCGTCCCGGACGTCGTCCAGCGGGTAGACGCGCGCGATCGGCACCTCTAGCCGCCCCTCGTCGATCAGCTTCGCGAGCTCGGCGAGCACGTCGACACTGGCGGCGGCGGCCGTCCCCTCCATCTTGACCCCGTACTTCGGTCCCGCCTCCCAGTCGATGATCGTGTCGACCCGGTCGGGCGCCACGCCCAGCTCGTCCACGGCGAGCGCGACGTAGCCCGATCCGAACGTGTCGATGAACGCGTCGACCTTGCCCTCGGATACCTCACGGATGCGGTCGGCGACGCCGTCGCCGTACGCGACCGGGATCGCGCCGTGCTCGAGCAGCCACTGATGGTTGGTCTCGCCGGCGAGACCGATCACCGCGGCGCCGGCGATCACGGCGAGCTGCACGGCGAGCGACCCGACGCCGCCCGCGGCTCCGGACACGACCACGGTGTCGCCGGACCCCGCGCCGACCGCGCGCACGGTGGCGTACGCGGTCGTGCCGGCGACGAACAGCGCGCCGGCGGCCTCCCACGAGACTCCCTCGGGCTTTCGCGTCAGCTGGTCGGTAGGCACGACGACGAGCTCGGCGTGACTCGCTCGCTGATCCGTCCACCCGAGCACCGGCTCGTCGATCTCGATCCCCTCGACCCCGGGCCCGAGCTCCTCGACGACGCCGGCGAGGTCGCTCCCCTCGCCGGACGGGAACGTTGCCGGAAACCGCTCGGCGAGCAGCCCCTTCCGGATCGAAGCCTCGCCGGGGTTGATCCCGGCCGCCTTGACCCTGACGAGCACCTCGCCGGGCCCTGGGACCGGGCGCTCGACCTCGACGACGTTCAGGACATCGATGTCGCCGTAATGATCGAACCGCACCGCGCGAGGCATTCAGCCGCAGTTTTATCAGCCGCGGGGCGCGAGCTATTCGCCCAGGTACCGCGTCGGCAACGGCCGTTCGATCACCCCGTCGCCGCTCCGCTCGACCCGGAAGGCACGGGCATGCGGCCGCGAGGTCACCACCTCCTCGAGCTCCAGGCCCGCGAACACAAGCGCGGCACCGTCGTCGGCGGCCCAGCCGTCGGCGAGCTCGCCCGCCGCCACAAGCCGGGTGAACGCCGGCCGCCGCTCCTCCTCGCCGTCGTAGTGCGGACAGGCGCTGCCGGGTAACAGGCCGAGCCCGTCATGGAGCGGCTCGAGCTCCGCGAAGCCGAACGAGTCGGTGACGGATTCAACAAACCAGCAGTTCATGCCGGCGCTGAGGCCGGAGAGCACGACCCCTTCCTCCCAGGCGCGGCGGAGGATCCGGTCGAGGCCGTGGACGCGCCAGACCGCGAGCAGGTTTGCCGTGTTCCCGCCACCGACGTAGATCACGTCCTGCTCGAGCACGAACGCCTCGAGGTCGCCGACCGTCCGAAAGAACAGCTGCAGGTCGGTCGGCTGGCAGTCGAGCGCGGCGAACGCTCGGTAGAAGCGGGCGACGGATCCCTCGGCGTCGCCGGTGGCGGTCGGGACGAAGCACACGCGCGGCCGCGGTGAACGCGCCAGCGACAGCACGAACCGGTCGAGCAGCGGATTGTCGGGCTCCATCAAAAGCCCGCCGCCGCCCATCGCCACCACACGCGGGCCGGTCACGGCCACATGGACTCGGCGACCTCGTAGTGCGAAACGGTTTCTTCGCGCTCGACCAGGTAGCGGTCATCCTCGGGGTAGAAGACCGCGACCTCGGGGTCCTGCCCGGCGAATGCCTGGATTGCCTCCATCGAGTCCCACAGGGTGAACATCACGAACTCGGTCTTCCCGCCGACGTCGCGGCGGAGCATCCAGGCGCCCCGGTTGCCCGGGGTGTCCGTGTAACCGGTCATCCCGGTCCCGTGCATGTACTCGGCGTACGCGTCACCGTCGGCTTGGGCGACGGCGCCGCGCCAGATGCGGGCGATCATCGGTCCTCCTGGGTCGAGGGCTGGCGCCCGCAGCCTAGTAAAGGCCCGCTGGGCTCGGCTACGCCAGGATCGAGATCGTTCCCGACGCGCCGCCGCGGGCCGCGATCCGCTGGGCGTTGGCGGTGTAGCCGGCACGCGGCGTTTCCTCGGGCCCGGACTGATCGGTGCCGGCGCCCTCCCCGCGGTCGTGATCGAGCGAGTGATCGACCGGCTGGTCGAGCGTCGATTGGTCGAGCGTCGTCTGGTCGAGCGGCGTCGAGGCACCTTGGGTCGCGGCGCCGGCCGCGCCGGGCTGCGATGTGTAGGCGGCCACGCCGACTGACTGGATGTCCAAGAGAGGTCTGGCTTTCGATCGAGGGAGTCAGCCCCGTGATCGGCAGGCCGCTCCCGGATCTTCAGCCCACTGGACCCGCGTCCCACCCCGCGCGACCGACAAGCGGAGGATTTGCGAGCACTACCGAGGTTTCTACCTGGCGCTCGGGGATCGACCAGTAGCTCCGGAGCAGCGCGGTCTTCTGCTCCGGGGTGACCAGCTCGAATCCGTGCCGGCGGTAGAACCGGATGGCCCACTCGGCCGCGGCCCACGTCCCGACCAGCATCCGTTGTGTGCTCGCGGCCACCAGGTGGTCGAGCAACGAGCTACCGACCCCGCTGCGCTGGCGCCCCGGCGCCACGTAGGCATGCCGGATCAGATCGACGTCGCGAACCGGCTGGATCCCCATCACCCCCAGCAGCTCGCCGGCGGCCTCGTAACCCCAGAACACGACGCCGGCGGCGATCTCCGCGTCGAGCTCGCTCGCCGGCATGTACGGCTCACGCCACCGGTCGGGCGGGATCACCCCCCGGTAGGCCTCGGCGGCGAGGTTGACGATCCGCAGCATCGCGTCGCGCTCGTCGTCGCGACAGCGCCGGACGGGGCTCATCGTCCAGCGCCCCGAAGCGCCCGCTCGCGCGCCTCCACGGCGATTGATGCCACCTTCTCCGGATCGCTGACGACCTGGAGCTCGGCAAGGTCCGATCCCTCGATGCGGTGGTCCGCCAGCGCGCGATCTCGCAGCCATTCGATCAGCCCACCCCACTCGTCCTCGCCGACGAGGATCGCCGGGAAGTGCTGGATCGTGCCGGTCTGGATCAGCGTAAGCAGCTCGAACAGCTCGTCTAGCGTGCCGAAGCCTCCGGGGCCGGCGACGAACGCGCTCGCGTAGCGCACGAACATCACCTTGCGCGCGAAAAAGTGCCGGAAGCGCAGCGCGATGTCGAGGTAGTCGTTCTGGCGCTGCTCGTGAGGAAGCTCGATGTTGCACCCGACCGACAGCGCGCCCGCGTCCCGCGCCCCGCGGTTCGCCGCCTCCATCGCGCCGCCCCCGCCGCCGGTGATCACCGCGAACCCGGCCCGCCCCAGTGCCGCGCCGACCTCACGCATCAGCGCGTAGTGCTCGTGCTCGCGCGGCGTGCGCGCCGAGCCGAACACGGTCACGGCGGGGCCGATCGCGGCGAGCCGGTCGAACCCCATCGCGAACTCCGCGGCGATCTCGCGAACCAGTGCCGCATCCGCGGCACGGAGCGCGGCGCGCTCGTCCCCGAGCCACCCGAGCAGGTCCTGGTCGAATGTCGGCGTCGACCCCATCGCTGTCATTTCGCGGCCGGGACAGGGCAGCACTCAGGAGTGGGGCGCCCCGGGACCGGGGCGCGAGTCTATCTCCGTGCCGCGAGTAGCCTTGGGCGGCAAGAGATGGCCGCGACCGCGAGAACGTCCACGCTCGGGGAGTGCGCCCCCGAAAACGCGATGACCGATCCCGGTGAGATCGCGCGGTTCTACGACCGGTGCAGTGACCTGATGCGCGAGTTGCTCGACGGGCTGGCCGTCGCGCCCGATCAGCCACGGCCGTTCCCCGAGATCGAGGATGCGATCGGATGGCCGAGGCGCCGGATCGCGTCGGTGCTCGGCGGGGTCTGTCATCTGCGCCGGATGGAGTTCGACGGGCGCCGGCCCTACCACTTCCACGACCCGAAACAGGCGGCGTCGCGGCGGTGGGAGATCTGGATGGACGGCGCCCAGGCGCACGCCGTCCAGCCCGAGCAGCAGAGGTAGCGCCCGGTTCTACACGATTGGGTAGCGCGCACGCTTGCAACGGCGGGGCGTAGGCAAGAGACTCGCAATGTCATGCCGTTCTCCCTGCGTCGCCGCCGCGTCCGGCTTCGTCACCGGGATCTGCTGCCGGACCGCTACCTCACCGACGGGCTCCGGCTGCTCCGGGTTGTCACGCGATTCGTCAACGACGGCTCGGTCCTGGTCGTGCTCGAGGACTGCTCGACGCTCGACGCGTATGCCCTTGCCGCCGTGGAGCTGGTGGCGCTGGGGATGCGGCCGGTCCGCAGGCCAAAGCTGCCGCCGACCGAAGTGTCGCTCCCGGCGCCGGCGCAGGATCGCACTCTGGAGGAAGACAGCCAGGCGGTCGCTTGACGGCTCCTCACGCGCTCGCTTGACGGCGGTCCCGCGCCAGCCACGATGCGTCTAACCGGAGACCTTGAACTGCTCGACGAGCCGGTTGAGCTCCTCGGCGGTGCTCGCCAGCTGCTCCGCCGAGGCGGCCATCTCCTCAGTCGAAGCCGACGTCTCCTGCGTCGAGGCGGACACCTGCTCGGCGGAGGCGGATGACTCCTCGGCGACCGCCGCGACGTCGGCGATGTTCGACTGCATCGTCCGGGCGCCCGCGGCGATCTGCTCGGCCGCGGCCGCGATCTCCTCGATTCGTCCGGTCATGTCCTGGACCGCCTCGTCGATGCGGACGAACGCCTCACGCGTCTGCTCGACGACCGTGGTGCCCTCTTCGGTCTGCTTGGCGCCGTGCTCGACGACCTGGACGGCCGCGTCGGTGTCGGTGCGGATCGCCTGGATCAGGCCGGCGATCTCCTCGGCGGCGAGCTGGGACTCCTCGGCAAGCTTGCGAACCTCCTCGGCGACGACCGCGAAGCCGCGCCCCTGCTCGCCGGCGCGGGCGGCCTCGATCGCGGCGTTCAACGCCAGCAGGTTGGTTTGCCCGGCGATGCCGGTGATCGTCTCGACGATCGCGCCGATCTGCTCGGACTTCTCGGCCAACCGGGTGATCGCCTCGGTCACAGCGTGCGAGGAATCGCGCACCGCGTGCATCGCCTCGGTGGCCTGCTCGGCCGCGCCAACGCCTTCCTCGGCCGCCTCGCGTGCCTGGCCGGCGACCTCGGCGGTCACGCGGGCGTTCTCGGCGCTCGTCTCGATCGCGCGCGCCACCTCTTCGGCGGACTGGCGAGCCGAATCGATCGCCTGCACCTGACGCTCGGCGCCGGTCGCGACCTCGCTCACTGCGCTCGCCACGTCGCCGGTCGCCCGGCCCGCCTGCTGGGCCGTCGTGGCCATCTGATGCGATGAAGAGCCGACCATCCCGGCCGACGTCGAGACCTTACGGACGATCCCGTTGAGCTCGGTGACGAGCCGTCGGAACGAGTTGCCGAGCAGGTCGCGATCGGACTTCGGCTGCACGTCAACGGTCAAGTCGCCGTCGGCCATGCGCTGAGCGACGCCGGCGAAGTTCTTCAGGTAGGCGATCATGTCCTGGAAGGCACGCGCCGTCTGACCGATCTCGTCGGTGGAGCGCACGTCGATATCCTGATCGACGTCACCTTCGGCGATCCCCTGGGCGGCGTCGAGCATCTGCCGCGCCCCCGAGGTCAGGCTCCGGGTGATGAGGTACGCGATCCCCGCGCCGAACACGATTGCGATCGTCAGCAGCACGATCGTCAGCGTGCGGTTCGACGAGTAGGTCGAGTTGATCTCATCGCCGATCCGGACGGCGTCGGCCTGCGCTACGGCGAGCGCGTCGGTGAGCTCGGCGCGAGCGGCCTTGTTGGTGTCGAGCGCGAGGATCGTCGTCGCGAGCGATGCCTTGGTCTCGTGCTGCACGAACCACTGGTTGAGCGCCGTGTCGCGGAGCTGGCGGTACTTCGCCCAGTCGATGCTGTACGCGGATAGGTCGGCGACCTCGGCCGCCGGGAGTGTGGCGCGCTTGAGCGCCGCCAGCTCGGTGCTGACCATGACGTCGTCGTTCGCCCGCGCGACCTTCTCCTGGTTGTAGATCGTCTTGTCGGTCGAGTACAGGAGCGTGCGCAGCAGGCTCCGGTGCGCATCGACCGTGGCGGTCGAGATCTTCCCGAGCTCGAGTCCGGGGAGAGCGCTGTTCAGATACATCGACTTGCCGGCGCTGTCAGCCGACGCGAGGCTCGAGATCGACACGACCCCGAGGACGATCACGAACACGAGCAACGACGCGGCAAGGCCGTACAGCTTCTTGCCGATTGTGATGTTGCCGAACATACGGCCGGTCACGGTGAGACTCCTGACATGGATGACGCCAGGCGGGCGCGCCGGCGGTCGGGCGGGTGGGGCTATTAGCTTTGATCGCCTCGCGGGCCTGAAAGCTTGAGAGCGCGGCGATGCGAAACGGTGCGCGCGTCAAGACTCTGACACGCCGTGGCCCCTGAGGGCACGCTTATGGCGCGTGCGCCTTTGGCGCCACGCGGAGCCGTCGCCGCGGGGCGCCCACCGGCGCCGGATCGCGCGCTGCGTCGAGCGGCTGACCTGCGATCTGCCCGCCGGCGCAGTCCTCGCAGCGCACCTGCCGCCGCGGGTTCTGAATCCCGACGAGCCCGAGCAGGCCACCGAGCGCGACGAGCGCGGCCGAGATCCCGACCCCGAGGTGGAACGCCCCGACCGACGCCGACTGCACGGCGTGGGCGACCTGCACGCCGGCGCGCGCCGGATCGACGCGGGCGAGCGTCTCTCCTCGCGCCTGGGCCACCGCGGCCCGCGCCGCCGCGGAGAGCCTGACCCCTGCCAGGCGCTGATCGAGCGACGATTTGAACTGAGCGCTGATCACCGCCCCGATCGCCGCGATCGCGATCAGGCCGGCCACGCGCGCGACCGCGTTGTTGACCCCCGACGCGATCCCGGCGTCCGACTCGTCGGCGTCCGAAAGCACCGCCGCCGTCAGCGGGGCCACGGTGGCGGCCAGCCCGAGCGAGAACACCACGAGCGCCGGCAGCAGATCGGTGAAGTAGTTCACGTGGGCGCCGAACGTCGTCATCAACGCCAGCCCGACTGCCGCCGTCAGCGGCCCGAGGCCCATGAACAGCCGCGGACCGTAACGATCGGCCAGCCTCCCCATCCGCTTGGACAGAAAGAACATCACGATCGTCGAGGGCATCAGTGCGAAGCCGGCGTCGAGCGCGCTGTAGCCCGCGACCTCCTGGAGGTACAGGACGAGCAGGAAGAACGTGATGCTGAGACCGCCGTACATCGTGAACGTCTGCAGGTTCCCGACCGCGAAATTTCGGCGCTTGAACAGGCCGAGCGGCAGCATCGGCGCCGGAGTGCGCCGCTCGTGGTCGATGAACACCGCGAGCAGCGCCAGCCCGCCGAGCCCGGGGACCCAAACCTGCGGGCTGGCCCAGCCGACGACCGGCTGGCGGATCAGCGCCAGTACCGGACCGGCGAGGCCGAAGAAAGTCAGCACGGCGCCGATCCAGTCGACGCGAGCGTGCGTCGTCCCCGGTGCACGCGGCGGCACCGCGATCGACACGAGCACGAGCGTGGCGATCACGAACGGCACGTTCACGGCGAAGATCAACCGCCACGAGACCGTGTCGACCAGCCATCCACCCGCGAGCGGCCCGATTACGGTCGCGATCCCCGACCAGGCCGTCCACGAGCCGATAGCGCCGCCGCGCTCCTGGCGATCGAACGCGTGCACGATCACCGCGAGCGAGCTGGGCATCAGCAAAGCTCCGAACGCGCCCTGAAGCCCACGGCAGGCGATCAGGAAGCCGATGCTCGGGGAAATCGCGCACAGCAACGAGACGACGCCGAACCCGCCGACGCCGATCGAGAACACGCGCCGCTCGCCGTACAGGTCACCGAGCGAGCCACCCACCAGGATCAGCGAGCCGAGCGTGAGCAGGTACGCGTTCGACACCCATTGCTGGCCGGCGAGGCCGCCGCCGAGATCGGCGCGGATCGCTGGCAACGCAACGTTCACGGCGGTCGAGTCGAGGCCGGCTACGAACGACCCCATGATCGCCGCGACCAGAGCCAGCTGCTTGCGCCGACCAGCCACGGCGCTGACGTTACCGTGCCCGGTGTGTCCCGTTTCGTCGTACAGCTTCACGATGCGACCACGCTGCACTTCGACCTCCGACTCCAGATCGGCGACGTGCTGCGCTCGTGGGCGGTGCCGAAGGGCCCGTCGCTCGACCCCGCGGCGCGGCGACTGGCCGTGCCGGTCGAGGACCACTCACTGGAAGCGGGCGAGTTCGAGGGCGTGCACGAGGGGAGCTCGCGCGGGACGGGCGCGGTGATCATCTGGGACGAAGGAACCGCCGAGTTAGGCAGCGACGACGGGGCGCACCTGTCGTTCGTACTGCACGGTCAGAAGCTCCGCGGCCGCTTCGGCCTGACCCGGACCGGCGAGAATCAATGGATCCTCGTCAAGGCTCGCGACGCGGAGGCGCGGCCGGGGTCGGACATCGTCGCCGAGCGCCCGGAGAGCGTCCGCACGGGACGAACCTGGCAGGAGGTCGCGGAAACGAATCACCCGAACGGTCCCAGCCAAAACTAGAATCGCCTTGCCCGCGACGGACACGGAGACGGAGAGAACGATGGCCGAAAACGCGACGACGTTGCGCGGGATTTCGGAGCTGCGCGGCTTCTTCCGCACCAACCAGACGCCGGTCTACTTCATCTCGCCGATTGCGTTCAACCTGCTCGGGATCGATCGGTGGGTGCGGCGGTTCTACTACGTCAACTACTTCGACTCGTTCGACGGCGGCCATCCGTGCGTGTTCGTCCCGCCGAGGACGCCGCACGCGCAATTCGGCTCGATCGAGGACGTCTGCAACTACCTGCTCGGGAACGCCGGGCTGACCGAGTTCGTAGGGGCTCACAAGCAGGCCGCCGCCGCCGATCCACGACGCGCTCGCGTTCAAGACGGGTTGAGCTTGGCGGAGCGGGATGAGATCCTGGCTGCGGTCGCCGCCGAGCAGACCACGACCGAGCAGGTGCTGATCGATCTGGTCCAGGCGCCGACGCTGTTAGGCAACGAGGCGCCCGGTCAGGAGGTCATGCGCGCCGCGTTCGCGGACCTCGGGCTCGAGCCGCGCGACGTCCCGCTCGAACCCGAGGCACTGCGCGAGCACTCCGGGGCGTCGCCGTTCAGCTGGGGCGTCGAAGACAAGGCCAACGTGGTGGCTAGCTGGGGTCCCGGGGCTGGGACCGGGGCCGACGCTGGAGTCGGCGGGCGTTCGCTGATCCTCAACGGCCACATCGACGTCGTCGACCCCGGGCCGCTCGACCTGTGGGCGTCGCCACCGTTCGTCGCCCGCCGCGATGGCGACTGGCTGTATGGGCGCGGCGCCGGCGACATGAAGGCGGGCCTCGCCGCGATCGTCGGCGCGGTGGGCGGGCTGCGCCGCCTCGGTCTCGAGCCGCTCGCGCCGGTCGAGCTCCAGTGTGTAGTCGAGGAGGAGTGCACCGGCAACGGCGCGTTCCAGTGCGTGCTGTCCGGACGGCCGGCGGACGCGGTGATCGTTACCGAGCCGACCAGCCTCACGATCCAGACCTCGCAGGTCGGCGTGTTGTGGTTCCAGGTGGTCGTGCGCGGCCGCCCCGCCCACGCCGGCGATGCCCCGATCGGGCTGAACGCGATCGAGGCGAGCTACCCGGTGATCTCGGCGCTGCGGGCGCTCGAGGCCGAGCTGAACGTGGCGCCGCCGGTCCCGTACGACGTCTACGAGCACCCGATCAACCTCAACATCGGGATGATCCGGGGCGGCGACTGGCCCTCGACGGTCGCCGCCGAGAGCGTGCTCCACTGCCGGCTCGCGCTGTTCCCCGGCGCGCGCGTGGACGAGCTCAAGCGCCGGGTCGAAACCACCGTGGCCGGCGCGGCCGCGGCGCTGCCCGGCGGCTTCGAGGCGCACGTCGCCTACGATGGCTTCGCCTGCGAGGGCTACGCGCTCGAGCACGACTCGCCGCTCATCGGCCAGCTGTCCGACGCGGCCGACCACGCGATCGGCGCTCGCCCGGCGCTGATCGCGTCGACCGCGACCACCGACGCGCGGTCGTTCGCGCTGTACGCGGGGACGCCGGCGGTCTGCTTCGGGCCGCACGCGGAGTCGATCCACAGCGTCGACGAGCGCGTATCGCTGCCCTCGGTGCTTCAGACCGCGCAGGCGCTGGCGCTTTTCATCGACGGCTGGTGCGGGCTCGCACGCGGATGACGAACGGGCCGTGTGTAGCGTTGGGGGTGTGCCGACCCCGGACCGCCTCGAGTTCCAGCTGCTCCCGGCGCGCACCACGCTACCGGGCTTCCGGATCGTCGACGAACCGCAGCCGGGCGAGAACTGGGAGGCGGCGTTCGGCGCGATGTGGCCGGCCTACCGGGCCTGGTGGCTGAAGGAGGGCGAGTCCGCGCGTCCGGATCTCGGCACCTGCCGGGCGATGCTCGACACGTGGATGCCCGAGCTCGCGCCGACGTTCGAGCGCCTGGTCGAGCTCGCCGGCGGCGACCCGCTCGCCGCCCGCTTCCTGTCGATGTACCGGCCGCCCGGGTTCGTCGTCGGCTGCTCGCAGGCGGCGTTCACCGGCGAGGGCGGCCCGGTTCTGGTCCGGAACTACGACTACCCGGCGTCGCGGGTCGAGGGGATCGTCTACCGCACATCGTGGACCGGCCGCGGGGTGATCGGGATGAGCGACTGCCTGTGGGGGCTACTCGACGGGGTCAACGATGCCGGTCTGTCGGCGTCGTTGACGTTCGGCGGCCGGCCCGCGGTCGGGGACGGGTTCGGGATCCCGCTCGTGATCCGCTACGTACTCGAGGTGTGCGAGGACGTCGAGGCGGCCTGCGGCGTTCTCCGCCAGGTCCCCGTCCACGCGGTCCAGAACGTCACGCTGATCGACCGCGCCGGCGATTTCGCAACCGTCCGGGTCGGGCCCGGTAGGGAGCCTGAGGTGCTGACCGTCCCGGTCGCGACCAACCATCAGCACCGTGGCGACTGGCCCGAGTACGAGCGTGCGGTCGGCACGTTCGAGCGCGAGCGGCGGCTGCTCGAGCTGCTTCGAACCCCGGGCATGAGCCGCGACCGGCTCGTCCAGGCGTTCTTCGAGGCGCCGCTTCACCGCGACGATTTGGCGAGCGGCTTCGGGACGCTTTATACGGCCATCTACTTCCCCGCCGATGGTCGCGCGGAATACCGTTGGCCGGACGGCATGATGATGACCCAATCTTTCGATGAGGCAAAGGAGAGGCTATGACCAAAACGCTGACGAACTTCGTCGACGGTCAGGTGGCCGGCCAGAACGGCCGGGACCTGGAGCTCGTCGACCCGGTCACCGAGGAGGTGTTCGCCAAGGCGGCCGTGTCCTCCGAGGAGGAGATCGACGCGGCGTGTAAGGCGGCGGCGCGCGCGTTCGAGAGCTGGGGGCAGACGACCCCGTCCGAGCGCCAGCTCGCGCTGCTCAAGATCGCCGACGCGATCGAGGCGCGGGCCGAGGAGCTCGTCGCGGTCGAGAGCGAGAACACGGGCAAGCCCAAGGCGCTCGTGCTGTCCGAAGAGGTGCCGCCGATGGTCGATCAGATCCGGTTCTTCGCCGGCGCGGCACGGGTGCTCGAGGGAACCTCGGCCGGCGAGTACATGACCGGCTACACCTCGTGGATCCGGCGCGAGCCGATCGGCGTGTGCGCGGCGGTCACGCCCTGGAACTACCCGGCGATGATGGCCGTGTGGAAGTGGGCGCCGGCGCTCGCCGCCGGCAACACGATGGTGCTGAAGCCGTCCGACACGACGCCGGCGAGCACGGTGTGGATGGCGGAGCTGATGGCCGAGTTCCTCCCCGACGGCGTGTTCAACGTCGTGCTCGGTGATCGCGACACCGGCGCCGCGCTCGTGAGCAACAAGATCCCGCAGATGGTGTCGATCACCGGCAGCGTCCGCGCGGGGATGGCGGTGGCAGCGTCGGCGGCGTCCGACGTCAAGCGCGTCCACCTCGAGCTCGGCGGCAAGGCGCCGGTCGTGATCTTCGACGACGCCGATCTCGCCAAGGCGGCCGAGGAGATCGCGGTCGCCGGCTACTTCAACGCGGGGCAGGACTGCACGGCGGCGACGCGCGTGCTGGTCTCGCCGCGCGTCCATGAGGAGTTCGTCGACGGCCTCGTCGAGCAGGCGAAAGGCACAGCGACCGGAGCCCCCGACGAGGACGTGCTCTACGGCCCGCTGAACAACGCCAACCAGCTCGGCCACGTCACCGGCATGGTCGACCGCACGCCCGACCACGCGAGGATCGTCACCGGCGGGCACCGCGCGCGGGACAAGGGCTACTTCTTCGAGCCGACCGTGATCGACGGGCTCCAGGAGGACGACGAGCTCTCGAAGACCGAGATCTTCGGACCGGTCATCACCGTGCAGCCGTTCAGCGACGAGGACGAAGCGGTCCGGTGGGCCAACGACGTCCAATACGGGCTGGCTTCGAGCGTGTGGACCAAGGACCACGGGCGCGCGATGCGCGTGTCCAAGCGGCTGAACTTCGGCTGCGTGTGGATCAACACCCACATCCCGCTCGTCGCCGAGATGCCGCACGGCGGCTTCAAGCACTCCGGCTACGGCAAGGACCTGTCGCATTACGGCCTCGAGGACTACACGCGCATCAAGCACGTGATGAGCCACATCGAGGCGTGACCGTCCCCGAGCAGCCGGTCGCGCCGTATCTCGACGCGGTCGTCGAATACGCGTTCCGTGGCGCGGCGCGCTACCACGTCCCGGGCCACAAGGGTGGCCCGGGGGCCGACCCGGGGGTGGTCAAGGCGATCGGGCTCGATGCGCTCGCGTGTGACGTGCCGCAGCTGATCCACGGGATCGACGTCGGCTCGTCGCCGACGCCGTACGAGCGCGCGGAGGCGATGGCCGCCGAGGCCTTCGGCGCCGCTCGAAGCTGGTTCCTCACCAACGGCGCGACCCAGGGCAACCACGCGCTGTGCCTCGCGCTCGCTCCGCTCGGGGCGCGGGTTGTCGTTCAGCGCAACTCGCACGCCTCGGTCGTCGACGGGCTCGTGCTGAGCGGCGGCCTCCCGAGCTTCGTCGTGCCCGAGTACGACGAGGAGCTCGGGATCACCCATTGCGTGACCCCGGACGGTTTGGCCGCTGCGCTGGAAGCGACGCCAGACGCCCGCGCCGCGTGGGTCGTCTCCCCAACCTATTACGGGATGGCGGCCGACATAGCCGGGCTGGCCGAGGTCGCCCACGCTTTCGGGATGCCGCTGGTGGTCGACCAGGCGTGGGGACCCCACTTTGGCTTCCATGAGGCGCTGCCCCCGCCCGCGCTCGAGCAGGGCGCCGACGCGATGCTGACCAGCACCCACAAGATCGCCGGCTCGCTCACCCAGAGCGCGATGCTGCACGTCGGGCTGAGCGGCCGGATCGACCCCGAGTCGGTGGGGCGAGCGCTCCGGCTCTTGCGTACTACGAGCCCCTCGTCGCTGCTGCTGGCCTCGCTCGACGGCGCGCGCCGGCAACTCGCGCTGCACGGCGAGCAGTTGCTGCACGAGGCGCTCGAGGCGATCGCGGTGGCGCGCGCCAAGCTCGAGACGATCGACGGGATCCGGCTCGTCGACTCGTCCTGGGTCGGGCGGTCCGGGATCGCCGGGTACGACCCGATGCGGATCGTCGTCGACGTGCGCGGCACTGGGTGCACCGGCTACGAGGTGGCGGACGCGCTGCGACGCTCCTACGACGTCCACGTCGAGTTGCCGACGCAGGCGACGATCGTGCTGATCGTCGGCCTGGCCGACACCGCCAAGGCCCTCCGGCGGGTCGCCGGCGACATCGAGGAGACCGTCAAGCGGATCGCCAAGCCCGGCACGACCGCGGCGATCGTCGGGCCGGCGAAGATGCTGCTCGGCGAGATGGCCGTCCCACCGCGCGACGCGTTTCTGGGTGAGGCCGAAGTCGTGCCGGTCGCCGACGCCATCGGACGGATCTCGTGCGAGTCGATCGCGAGCTACCCGCCGGGCGTGCCGCAGCTGCTGCCGGGCGAGCGGATCTCGGCGGATATCGTCGCCCATTTGACCGAGCTCGCGCGGACCGGCGCGCGGCTCCACGGCGCCAGCGACCCGCGGTTCCGCACGATCAACGTGCTGCGCGAGGCGTGACCGCAGTCCTTTTAAAGGCGGGCACCTGGAGAGGGGTGGGTCGTTCCGGGGGCGGATCGCGGGGCGCGACCATGCATAACATGCCAACGGAGCGAGTTCCGGCTGACCGTGGCCTACTAGGCATGTGGGGCATGCGTGAGAGGCCACGGTCGCGGGAAACGAGGTCGAGTGGCAGGTCATGCATGATCGGCGAGCCGCCTCGCGCCGGCGGCCCAGCCCCGGCGCTCTGAAACGGCTCGAGCCGGATTTCCTCAGTCGCCGCGCCGCATCGCGATCCCAGTGAGAACCTCGCGGACGATCCGCTCGCCGGCGAGGGCGGCGGGATCCGCGGACCCGATGCCCGTCGGGATCACCTCGACCAGGTCGGCACCGATCAGCTCAAGCTCGGCGGCCACCGTACGCGCCGCCCACAGCAGCTCGACGGTCGTCATCCCGCCCGGCTCCGGGGTGCCGGTGCCGCCGGGGATGAACGCGGGGTCGAGCACATCGATGTCGACGGTCAGGAACACGGGGCCCGGGCCGACAACCGAGATCGCCTCGTTCACGACGTCGCCGATCCCGCGGTCGCGCACGTCGTGCATGAACAGGCTCGCAATCCCGCGCTCGGCCTGCCAGGCGAACTCGGTCGGACCCGGCCAGTATCCGCGCAGCCCGATCTGGACGTAGCGACGGGGGTCGATCACGCCCTCGTCGACGATCGTCCGCATCACGGTCCCGTGGGACAGCGTCGCCCCGAACACCTCCTCTCCGGTGTCGGTGTGGGTGTCGAAGTGCACCAGGCCGAGCGGCCCGTGACGCGCGGCACACGCGCGCGCGTTCGGCGCGGTGATCGAGTGGTCGCCGCCGATGATCACCGGCAACAGCCCGGCCTCGACGACCTGTCCGACGGTCGCCTCGATCGCGGCGTGGCTGCGCTCCGGCTGACCGGGGACGACGGGTGCGTCGCCGAAATCGACGATCCTCAAAACGGCGAACGCGTCGACGCCCGTCTCCAGATCCGGCCCCGGCGGGCAGCTCGCGGCGCGGATCGCGCGTGGCGCGAATCGCGCGCCGGGGCGATCGGACACCAGCTCGTCCATCGGCGCGCCGACCAGCGCGACGTCGAAGCCGGCCAACTCGGCCTCGTCCTGCGTGCACGGCACGCCGCCGAACGTGAGCGGTCCGGCGTAGTCGGGCTTTTCGCCGTACTCGCGCCACCGCTGCATCGGGTCGAGCATCAGGCGTAAACCTACACATAGGATTCCGCTCGCATGAGCTCTCGCCACCCGCTCGATCCGCTCACCGCCGAGGAGATCCGCGCCGCCGCGGCGATCGTCAAGGCGCAGCGCGGCGTCACCGACCGATGGCGCTTTGCCTCGATCGACCTGAAGGAGCCGTCAAAGCAGGCGCTCACCGACAGCGCCCAAGCTCCCCCGCGGACCGCCGAAATCGTGTGCTGGAATCGCGACGACGGCAACGCCTACAAGGGCGTCGTGTCGCTCACCGACCAGCAGGTCATAGCCTGGGAGGCGCGACCCGGTGAGCACCCGCCGATGACTCCCGACGAGTTCCACGAGTGCGACTCGGCCCTGCGCACCGAACCCCGCGTGATCGAAGCGCTGGCCAAGCGCGGCATCACCGACATGGACCTCGTCCTGTTCGACACGTGGGCGTACGGCGCCGAGCTCGTGCCCGAGCGCTACCGAGGCCGGCGGATCGGCTGGACCGACGTCTGGCACCGGAACTCACCGGAGGCAAACCCGTACGCGAACATGGTCAGCGGGCTGCACCCGGTCGTCGACATGAACACGATGGAGCTGCTCGAGCTCGAGGACGTCGACCCCGGCCCGGCGCCGGGGATCATGGGGGAATACACGCCTGCGCTCGTTCCCGGCCTCGAGCAGCGCACGGATCTAAGAGCCCTCGACATCACCCAGCCCGAGGGCCCGTCGTTCACGCTGGACGGCAATCGCCTGCGATGGCAGAAGTGGTCGATGCGGCTCGGGTTCAACTTCCGCGAGGGCCTCGTCATCCACACGCTGACGTACGACGACGCCGGCCGGACCCGCAAGGTCGCCCACCGGATGTCGTTCGCCGAGATGGTCGTGCCGTACCGCGACCCGACCCCCGACCATTACCGCCGCACCGCGTTCGACATCGGCGAGTGGGGACTCGGCCTGATGACGACCTCGCTCGAGCTCGGCTGCGACTGCCTGGGCGAGATCGCGTACCTCGACGCGGTCCTGCACGATTCGCGCGGCGAGCCGCACACGGTCAAGAATGCGATCTGCATACACGAGGAAGACAACGGGGTCCTGTGGAAGCACGTCGACGATCACACCGGCGCCGAGACCCGGCGGATGCGCCGGCTCGTCGTCTCGTTCCACGCCACCGTGGCCAACTACGAATATCTCGTGTACTGGCGCTTCCATCAGGACGGCAACATCGAGTGCGAGGTCCGCGCCACCGGGCTGATGGTCACCACCCCGTTCGCAGGCGATAAGCCGCCGTACGGGACGCTGATCGACAACCGCACGTACGCGCCGTTCCATCAGCACTTCATCGTCGCCCGGCTCGACCTCGACGTCGACGGCGAGCAAAACACCGTGTACGCCGCTGACGCCGCACCGCTGCCGACCGGCCCCGACAACCCATACGGCCTCGCGCTGACCCAAAAGCTCACGCCCTTGACGACGGAGCGCGACGGCATCCAGGACTACGACTGGCATTGCCAGCGCACGTGGAAGGTGCTGAACGACAACGTCGCCAACGGCCTCGGCACCCCGGTCGGCTACAAGCTCGAGCCGAGCGCGGCGATCCCGTCGCTGCTCGACCCCGACTCGCCCGTCGTCCGCCGGGCGCGCGCGATCGAGCACACGCTGTGGGTCACCCGCTACGCCGAGGACGAGCGCTGGCCGTGCGGCGAGTTCCCGAACCTCAGCGCCGAGGACTCCGGCCTGCCGGTCTGGACCGCGCGCGACCGGCCGATCGAGAACGCCGACGTCGTCCTCTGGTACGTGTTCGGTATCAACCACGTGACGAGGCCGGAGGACTGGCCGGTGATGCCCGTCGACACGGTGTCGTTCTGGCTTAAGCCGGTCGGGTTCTTCGACCGCAACCCGGCGCTCGATGTGCCGGGACACGATCCCGCCCACCCCGATGTTTGACCACGTGACGATTCGGGTGACCGATCGAGGCGCATCCGAGGCCTTCTACAACTCGGTGCTCCGAACGCTCGGGATCGATGAGAGCTACCGCACGAACGTGTTCTCCCAGTGGGACGACTTCACGCTCGCTGCTGCGAGCGCGGAGAATCCGCCGACGCGCCGGCTCCACATCGCATTCGTCGCGCCGACGCGCGACCGAGTCGACCGGTTCTGGCGAGTCGGCACCGAGGCCGGATATCGCGACGACGGGCCGCCGGGGCCGCGCCCTCAGTACAGCGCTGACTACTACGGCGCGTTCCTGCTCGATCCTGACAGCAACAGCGCCGAGGCCGTCCACGACTCGCGGCCCAACCGCACCGGGCACATCGACCATCTCTGGATCCGCGTCGGCGACCTGGCTGGAGCCAAAGCTTTCTACGAGACGATCGCGCCCCACGCGGGCATCCTCCTCGACGCCGACACGCCCGAGCGCGTGCAGTTCCGAGGAGCCAGGGGAGGCTCGTTCTCGCTCGTGCCCGGGACGCCTACCGAGCATCTCCACCTCGCTTTCCCGACCCACGACAACGGCAACGTCGACCGGTTTCACGAGGCCGCCATTGCCGCCGGCTACGCCAGCAACGGCGCCCCCGGGGAACGTCGCCGCTACCACCCTGGCTACTACGCCGCGTTCGTGTTCGACCCCGACGGCAACAACATCGAGCTCGTGAACCACAACCGGGACTAGCGTAGGCTTAAAGAGATGAGCGACGAAACCATCACCGCACGGATCGAAAGCCTGGTCGCCGAGGAGCACGCGCTTCGCACCCGCGAGCAATCAGACGCCGCGGACGTCGACGCGCTCGAGGCCGATCAGCAGCGCCTGCGTGACGTCGAGATCGAGCTCGACCAATGCTGGGACCTGCTCCGTCAGCGGCGCGCGGCGCGCGACGCCGGGGGCGACCCCGACGCCGTCCACGTCCGCGACGCCAACACGGTCGAGCGCTACTGGCAGTAGCTCCACCGGACAAGTTTCGCCGCGCCGCTTGACGACTTTGTCAAGGTGGGTGGTGCGTGAGCGCGCGCCGACCGAGACGAAACGAGGGACTATGGAGCTGGACGGGATTCACCACATCACCTGCATCACCGCCGACGCGCCGGGCAACGTCGATTTCTACGCGCGCGTGCTCGGCCTGCGGCTGGTCAAGAAGACGGTCAATTTCGACGCCCCGGACGTCTACCACCTTTACTTCGGGGATGAGCGGGGCGCGCCTGGCTCGATCCTGACGTTCTTCGAGTTCCCCGACGCCGCGCGCGGACGCGCCGGCGCGGGCATGGTCCACCGCCTGGTCTGGCGGGTCGCCTCCGATGACGCGCTCGCGTTCTGGGTCGACCGGCTCACGGCCGAGGGCGTCGAGGTCGAGCACGACCAGGTCGCACGCGCGATCGCGTTCGAGGACCCCGAGGGACTCGCGCTCGAGTTCGCCGCCATCGACACCGGCGACGAGCCGCTGAGCGCGGATGCGCCGGACATCCCGGCCGAGCACAGGCTGCTCGGGTTCGAAGGTGTCCGCGCGTACGGGCGGGTCGGCGACGGCGACGCCGAGGACCGGCTCCTGACCGCCGGAATGGGGTTCGAGCGCACGGCGCCCGGCGTGTATGTCATGCAGGGCCGCCGGCGAGCGACCTACACCTACGACGATCCGCCGGCCGAGAGAGGCTTCCAGGGCGCCGGGACCGTGCATCACATCGCCTGGTGCGACCGCGACGACGAGCACGAGCAGTGGCGCGACCGAGTCGCCAGCTTCGGCCAGCACCCGACGCCGGTGATCGATCGTCAGTACTTCCTCAGCATCTACTACCGCGTGCCGAGCGGGGTGCTGTTCGAGCTCGCCACCCCGAGTCCCGGGTTCGCTATCGACGAGGATCCAGCCCACCTCGGCGAGGCGCTCAGGCTCCCACCTCAGCACGAGCACATGCGAGAGCACCTCGAGCACACGCTCACGCCGCTGGCGAACCCGCGCGCGAAGGCCGCTCGATGATGAACGCGCCGCTCGGCGCCGGCTTCGAGGAGCCGGTCAACCGTAACGGCGCGTTTCCCCGACTCGGCGACGCGCAGCGGGCTCGGTTGCGCGCGGTCGGAACGGTGCGGACCGTCGCGTCCGGTGAGGTCCTGTTCCGCGAGGGCGACCCCAGCTACGACTTCTTCCTGGTCGAGTCCGGCGCGGTCACGATCGTGCAGGGCTACGGCCACGAGAACCGCATCATCGCGGTCCACGGCGCGCACCGGTTCCTCGGCGAAGTCAACCTGCTGACCGGCGCGCCGCCGTACCTGAGCGCGGTCGTGCGCGACGCCGGCGAGGTGATCCAGGTCTCGGCCGAACGTCTGCGGAACCTGGTCGCCAACGACGAGGAGCTCAGCAACATCATCCTGCGCGCGTTCCTCGCGCGTCGCGAGATCCTGATCGACCTCGGCGCCGGCGTGAAGCTGGTCGGGTCGCGCTACTCGCAGTGCACTCGCCGGCTGCGCGAGTTCCTGGCCCGCAACCGCATGCCGTTCCAATGGCTCGACCTCGAGGAGGACGAGGAGGCCGAAGGGCTGTTGCGGGCGCTCGGGATCTCCGCCGCCGAGACCCCGGTCGTGATCAGCGGCGAGGGCGTGCTGCGCAACCCGAGCAACGCCGAGGTCGCGAAGCTGCTCGGATTCGGCTCGAGTGGCGCCCCGCCGCCGCTGTGCGATCTCGTGATCGTCGGCGCCGGCCCCGCGGGCCTCGCCGCGGCCGTGTACGGCGCCTCGGAGGGCCTCGACACGCAGGTGATCGACAAGACCGCGTTCGGCGGACAGGCCAGCACGTCGGCGAGGATCGAGAACTACCTCGGGTTCCCAACCGGGATCTCGGGGAGTGAGCTCGCCGAGCGCGCCACGCTCCAGGCGAGGCGGTTCGGCGCGCGCATGGTCGTGCCGGCGCAAGCCGTCGGCCTGGCGGCCGACGACGGCCACTACACGGTCGAGCTGTCCGACGGGTCGGTGGTCAACGGCCGGACGGTGATCGTCGCCACCGGCGCCCAGTACCGGAAGCTCGACCTCCCCGAGCTCGAGCGCTACGAGGGCCTCGGCGTCTACTACGCCGCCACGCAGGCGGAGGGGCAGATGTGCGCGGGCGACCCCGTGCTGATCGTCGGCGGCGGCAACTCCGCCGGCCAGGCCGCGATGTTCCTGTCCCAGCACGCCGCCAGCTGCCGCCTGATGATCCGCGGCGGCGACCTCGGGAAGTCGATGTCGCGGTACCTGATCGACGAGCTCGAGAACCGTCCCCAGGTCGAGCTGATGACGTACACCGAGATCGTCGAGCTGAAGGGCGATCCCGCGCTCGAGGCGGTCGTCGTCGTCGACACGCGGACCGGCGAGCGCCGCGAGCTGGAGGCCAAAGCGCTGTTCGTGTTCATCGGTGCCGATCCCCACACCGACTGGCTACGCGGCCACGTGGCGATGGACGAGCACTGTTTCCTGATCACCGGTCGCGACCTCCAGGCCAGCGATCTCGCCGAACACGGCGACGAGCCGCCACTGTTCCTCGAGACGAGCCGGCCCGGGATCTTCGCGGTCGGCGATGTCCACTCGGGCTCGGTCAAGCGGGTCGCGTCCGCCGTCGGCGAGGGCTCGATGGCCGTGCAGCTCGTGCACCAGCGCCTAGCCGCACGGTAGTGCTCGCGCCCTTGCAAGCCACCGTGATTTGGATCAGGATCGTTCGGTATGAGGACGAACAAGAACCTCGTGCTGGCGGCGATGGTGTTCGCCGTCGCGATGACGTTCATCGATCAGACGATCGTCGCCATCGCAATCCCGAAGATCCAGCAGGAGCTGTCGCTGTCGCCGACCGGCACGCAGTGGGTGATCAATGGGTACCTGCTCGCGCTGTCGGCGCTGTTCGCGTTCGGGGGGAAGCTCGGCGACGTGCTCGGGCGCAAGCGGATGGTGCTGATCGGCGTCACCGGCTTCGCCATCGCGTCCGCGGCGTGCGGACTGACGCCCAAGGGCTCGATCGCCGAGGCCTGGATCATCTTCTTCCGCGTCGCCCAGGGCGCGACGGCCGCGTTGCTGTTCCCGGCCGCGGTCGCGATCGTCGTCGCCTCGTTCCCGCTGCGCGAGCGCGGCAAGGCGATGGCGATCTTCTTCGGCATCTCCGGCGGCCTGACCGCGATCGGCCCGATCGCCGGCGGGTTCCTCACGGAGTGGACGTGGCGCGCGATCTTCTGGATCAACATCCCGGTCGCGATCATCGCGGTCGTGTTGA
Source organism: uncultured Solirubrobacterales bacterium (assembly GCA_963701945.1). Taxonomy (GTDB): domain Bacteria; phylum Actinomycetota; class Thermoleophilia; order Solirubrobacterales; family Solirubrobacteraceae; genus Palsa-465. Next base: position 434,597 of record CAVPBV010000018.1, read on the forward strand.
CCCAGATCGCGTGCCCGGAGGATGAGCCTCGGCCGGAGAAGCTCGACTACCGCGGTACCGCGCTGATCACCGGCGCGATGGCCCTCACCGTGCTCGGGTTCGAGCAGTCGAGCGTGTGGGGGTGGAGCAGCCCGGCGACCTGGGCCTGCATCATCGTCGGCCTGGCGCTGATGTTCGTGTTCGTCCGGTTCGAGCTGAGCATCAAGCAGCCGCTGCTGCGCCTCCAGATCTTCCTGGACCGCGGCTTCGCGACGGACACGGCCGTGCTCGGGCTGATGTCGATCGTGTTCGTCCCGTTCTTCTTCTTCGGGAGCGTGTACGCGCAGGTCGCGCTCGGCAAGAGCTCGTCCCAGGCCGGCGAGTACATCCTGTGGTTCTTTGTCGGGTTCGTGATCATGGCCCAGGTCGGCGGACGGATGCTCGACCGGCGAGGGGCGAGGCCCTCAATCGTGATCGGCGGCGCGCTCGGCGCGGTTGGGTTCTTCCTGCTCGCCGGGAAGCTGACGGACCTGTCGCTCGGCGCCCAGAGCTTCTACATCGCGCTCGCCGGCGGAGGACTCGGGCTGATGCTCGGCCCCGCGAGCACCGACGCGGTCAACCGGGCGCCGAGCACGAGCTACAGCGAGGTCACCGGCATCACCCAGACCGCTCGCAACTTCGGCGCGAGCTTGGGCCTGGCGGTCCTCGGCGCGATCCTGATCAGCCGCAACGACACGAACGTCACCAAGGCGCTGACCCTGCACGGCGTCCCCAGTGGGGTCGCCCACAGGGTCGCCGCCTCGTTCAGCGCAAGTGGCGCGCCCTCCGGGTCCGGATCCGCGCACACCGCCGCGCTGGTGCACAGCGTGCAACTCGCGTTCGCGCACTCGACCCAGACCGTCTTCTACATCATGGCCGGGGTGATGGTCGCGACGTTCATCGTCGCGGTCCGCTGGCTACCACGCGGGCGACTCGAGTCGGTTGAGGACGAGGAGGAGGGGTTCGTGGCGGCGGCGGCCGAGCGTGGGACACTGTTCCGGTGAGTGACGATCAGCTGGTTACCAAGCTGAGCTCGCTATCGGTCGCGGAGACGGTGGCGCGCTTCTCCGAGGTCCTCGGGGCGAAGGGCGTAAACCTGTTCGGGGTGATCGATCACAGCGGTGAGGCGCATGCGGCCGGGCTCGAATTGCGCGACACCAAGGTGGTGATCTTCGGGGCCCCGAAAGCGGGGACGCCGGTGATGGAGGCCGTGCCGGTCGCCGCGCTCGACCTGCCGCTGAAGGTCCTGGTATGGGACGACGAGGGCCAGACCAAGCTCACCTACCTTGCGCCCGCTGCGCTCGCCGCCCGCTACGGGCTTAGCGACGATCTGTCCGCCAGGCTCGCCGCAATCGACCCGCTGACCGACGCGGTCATCGCGGGCTAGAAGCTCGCGCCTGCGGGCTCCAGGGCGGCGGTGGGGTCAGGCGGCGCCGGCGAGCGCCCGGCGGCGGGCCGGGATCGCCGCGCGCAACTCGAGCTCGGTTCGCAGCTGCCGAACCAGCGGCGAGTCCGCGAGGTGGCGCTCGAGCAGCTCGAGGCAGTGGCGGTAGTGGGTCAGCCGGCGCTTGCGCGTCCGCGAGACGGTCGCGGGCAGCGGCGCCGCCTCGCTCCCCTCCGGCTCCACGGCCAGCTCGCGAACCTTCGAGACCTTGTCGGCGGCGAACACCATCATCGCGTCGGTGCCGGCGGCTTCGACCTGCCGGCGCAGCGCAGCTTTCCGGGTCGCGTACCCGGCGATGCTCTCATCCTCGCTGACCGCGGCCACGAGGCGGGTGATGCTCGAGCCGAACCGTGCGCGGAGCTCGGTCAGGTTGGTGCGCGTCTTCTCGAGCGTGTCGTGCAGCACGCCGGCCGCGATCACGTCGTCGGACGCTCCGGCGTCGAACAGCAGCGAGGCGACCTCGACGGGGTGCTCGATGAACGGCGCGCCGTCGACCTTGCGCCGCTGGCCGGCATGCTTGCGCTCGGCGAAAGCGAGCGCCGCTTTCGTCTGCGGCAGCCGAGTTACCAGATCGGGAAAGCTTCGTCTACTCCCCACGCGAAGCGCGAGTCTACGCGACCGTGCAAATTCCGAGGAAAATATTTACTGCGGTTGCGCTATCGAGTTTGTGAGAGGGCTCACATCAACGCGCGCCGACGTCTGCGGCCGGCTCGGCCTCCGGCTTGGTCTCCGGTTTCCCGTCGCCCTCGGGTTTGGGTTCAGGCTCGGCCTCGGCCTCCGGGCTGGGCTGGGGCGGAGGCAACTTCACGCCCGCAGCGGCATACGCGGCGGCCGCGTCCAGTGTCTCGGCGAGGAGCAGCGCGTGCGCAAGACTGTCGAGCTGGCCGCGGTGGGTTCGCAGCAGTTCGGTCACCGCCGCGTGCGACTCCTCGACCATGCGTTGCACCTCCTGGTCGATCAGCCATTGGAGGTGCGGTGACGTCTCGCTCGCGCCGGGGAAGAACGGCGCCGAACCGTCGCGGGGGAGCAGCGCGATCGGCCCGAGCTTCTCGCTCATGCCCCACCGCCCGACCATCTGACGGGCGATCTGGGTCAGCTGTTCGATGTCCGACTCGGCGCCGGTCGTAATCTTGCCGTAGACGACCTCCTCAGCGACGCGGCCGCCGAGCGCGACCTTGATCTTGGCGTCGAGCTCCTCGGTCGAGTACGAAACCCGGTCGGCGTCGGGCGTGGACAGCGTCACGCCGAGCGCCTGGCCGCGGGGGATGATCGAGACCTTGCGGACGGGGTCCGCGCCGGGGGTGAGCATCCCGACGAGTGCGTGCCCGGACTCGTGGAACGCGGTCCGCTCCCGGTCCACGCGGTTGAGCAGGATCCCACGAGGCGCGCCGAGCAGGATCTTCTCGAGTGAGTCGGTGAAGTCGCCATTCTCCACCTTGTCGTGGTTGCGCCGGGCGGCGAGCAGCGCCGCCTCGTTGCACAGGTTCGCCAGGTCGGCGCCGACCATCCCCGGGGTCGAGGACGCCAGCGCGCCCAGGTCGACATCCTTGGCGAGCGGGATCTGGCGGGTGTGGACCTGGAGGATCTTCAGCCGGCCGGTGCGGTCGGGCGGCTGCACCGCGACCCGGCGATCGAACCGCCCTGGGCGGAGCAGCGCGGGGTCGAGGATCTCGGGCCGGTTGGTCGCCCCGAGCACGATGACCGCCTCGGTCGAATCGAATCCGTCCATCTCGGTCAGGATCTGGTCGAGCGTCTGCTCGCGTTCGTCGTTGGCGCCCGTGATCCCCGCCGATCCCTGCCGCGAGCGCCCGATCGCGTCGAGTTCGTCGATGAAGATGATCGACGGCGCCGCCTCCTTGGCCTTGGCGAACAGGTCGCGAACGCGCGCCGCGCCGACGCCGACGATCGCCTCGATGAACTCCGAGGCCGCGATCGAGAAGAACGCAGCGTGCGCCTCGCCGGCGACGGCCCGCGCCAGCAGCGTCTTGCCGGTTCCCGGCGGCCCGAATAGGAGCACGCCATGGGGCGTGCGGCCGCCGAGCTTCTGATAGCGCTCGGGGTTTTTCAGGAAGTCGACGATCTCGGTCAGCTCCGCCTTGGCCTCGTCGATCCCGGCGACGTCGTCGAACGTCACCATGATCTTCTGCGGATCGACGCGGCGCGCTTGGGAGCGCCCGAAATTCCCCAGGCCCCCCAGCCCGCCCGCGCCGGCCTTCGCCGCCCGCCTGATAAAGAAATAAATGATCGCGAACAACAACAGCGTCGGCCCGAACCCCACCAGCAACTCGGTCAGAAGCGACGTCCCCGGATTCGGATTCTTCGCATTGACCTCGACCCCCTGAGACGTCAACTCCTCCGTCAGCTGGTTGGTGTTCCAGAACGACGGAACCTGCGTCGCGAACAACGTCGTCGGCGTCGCCTTCTCATCGCTCGCCGGATACTTGATCTTCTCCTTGAACGTGCCCTTGATCGCCCCGCTCGTAGACGAAATCGACGACACCTTCCCCGCCTCGAGCTGCTGCAAGAAATACGGGCTAAACGGCACCGTGACCCGCGGCTGCCCGACCGGCTGACTAACCAACACCAACAACCAATTGACCGCCAACAACACGATGAAGAAGATCCAGAAACCGCGCAGGCGATGGGGCGGCGTCGGCTTGTGTTCGTCGGGCATCCCGCGCCCGTCGGGCGCCGGGGCAACCCGCCAACCACGCCGGTCACGCGGCATCGCCGGCGACGGCGGGCCTGGCTTCTGGTCGTTCGGAGAGGTCTGGGAGGCGGGTGGTTGGTCGGCCACGTCTCCATTCTCGCGCCTCGGCGCCTCGGGCGTGAATCCGCGGCTACAAGCGATGGTGGGACTTAGGCGGCGCCGTCAGGTAGTGATGGACCTCTCGATGCGTCCCGGGGACCAGCAGCCCGTCGAGTTGCTCGAGCAGGTTGGCGTCGTGCTGGGTCGCGCGGTCGTGCTGGCGCTCGTGCTCGTCCCAGCTCGCGACCAGGAACGTCTCGAGGTATCGCCCGGGCTTCTGCTCGTCGACGAACAGCCGCCACTGCATCCCGCCGGTGCGCTGGCGGAAGTGCCTCAACCGGTCGGAGTACGCGAGAAACGCTTCCTCGTTGCCCGGGGCGACGTCGTAGCTCGCGGTCACGAACACACGGCCGACAGGGCCCTCGGGCACGACCGGAAGCGGCATCGCGTCGGCCGGCGCAACATCGATCTGGCCCGGTCTCGGCAGCGACAGCCCGAACGTGGCCGCGGCTCCGATGACGAGTCCGCCGGCGAGCACCACGAGCCCGGTCTTGAGCGACGTCGCCTGGGCGACCGCTCCGAGCGTGAGCGCTCCGGTCCCGCTGGCGCCCTGGAACGCGACCGTGTAGAACGCCATCCCGCGCGCCTTGACCCAGCTCGGCAGCGTCGACTGGAACGACGCGTTGAGCTGGCCGAGCCCGAGGATCCAGCCGGTTCCCGACAGCGCCAGGAAAGCGCCGTCGATCACGGCGACGTGCGACACGGCCAGCACCAGCCCGCATGCCGCGATCGCGGTGGCGCACACCGCCATCAGCGCGCGTGGCGACAGCGCCCGGCGGATCGCCGGGGAGAACGTCGCGCCGAGCACGGCGCCGATCCCGACGGTGCCGAGCAGCAGCCCGTAGCCGCCCGAGCCCAGCCCCAGCGTGTACCGGGCGACCAGCGGGAGCAGTGCCCACACGCCGCTGGCGAAGAACGCGAACGCCGCCGCGCGCACCATGATCGACAGCAGCGCCGGCGAGTTGCGGACGAACCGGGCGCCGGCGATCGTCGCCGAGCGAACGTGCTCGCGCGGGAGCATCAGGACCCGGGCCGGCACCGACACGATCGCGACGACGCCGATCACCGCCAGGAACGACGCCGCGTTGACGAAGAACACGAGCGCGGCGCTCGTCGCGGCGAGTAGGAGCCCGCCGATCGCCGGACCGATCGCGCGGGCCAGGTTCTGGTTGACCGACCCGAGCGCGATCGCCTGCGGTCGCTCGGACGCCGGAACGAGCTCGGGCTGGAGCGTCTGGGCGATCGGCCCGGTCAGGCCCTGCCCGACGCCGACTCCGCACAGCAGGATCAGCAGCACCGCCGGAGTCACGAGCCCGGCGAGATCGAGCGCGCCGAGCGCCGCCGCGGAGACGAGCATTACCGCCTGGCCGGCGATGATCAGCTTCTTGCGGTTGAGCAGGTCCCCGAGCACGCCACCCGGGACCGCGAGCAGTAGCACCGGTAGGTTCGTGCCCTGAATCGCCCCGACCAGGAACGCGGAGCTCGTCAGCGTGGTCATTACCCACTGCGCCGCGACCGTCTGCATCCAGCTGCCGACGTTCGAGGTGAGCTGCGCGAGCCACCATCGCCGGAAGTCGGAGTAACGCAGCGGGCTCCAGCCCGAGCGGCCCTTGTCGCCCGTCTTGGGCGTATCGGTCGTGTCGGTGCTGCTCGTGTCGGTCGTGTCGGTCATGTCTGGCGTGCCCGGTAAGAACCGGCCGCCATCTTTCACTCAACGCTACGTTGCGCGCGTAGCATGAACGCGCAACCTAACCCCAGGAGAGTCGTCTATGGCTTCAACCCAGCAGGGCGCGCACCTTCCGGCCCTCGGAACGCATCAGCGCGAGGAGGTCGGCAACCAGTTGCAGGCGATGCTCGTGGAGCTGATCGATCTTGCCCTCATCGGCAAGCAGCTCCACTGGAATGTCACCGGGCCGCTGTTCCGGCCGCTGCACGAGCAGCTCGACGAGCTTGTCGACTCGTGGCGCGAGCTCTCCGATGTGGTCGCCGAGCGGGCGGTCGCGCTCGGCAACGCGCCCGATGGTCAGGCCCGCGCCGTCGCTGCCATCACCGAGCTGAGGCCACTCGAGCGCGGCGCGCTCGACGATCACGTCGTCGTTCGCGAGCTCAGCGAGCGGCTGAACGACGTGACCGACCGCGCCCGCGAGCGGATGGACAAGCTCGGCGAGATCGACGCGGCGTCGCAGGACGTGATCATCGAGGTCGTGCGCGCGCTCGAGCAGCAGCTGTGGATGATCCGGGTCCAGTTCGGCCACGCGGTTCAGAGCTGATGTCGCCGGTCTCGCGGGGCTTCCTCGGTCATCGGCATCCCGTCGCCGACCCGTCCCGGCTGCCGCCGGGGCAGTACCTCGAGACCGGTTTCCCCGTGCTGTCGGCCGGACCGACGCCGCACACGCCACTCGATGAGTGGAGCTTCCTGATCGACGGCCAGGTCGGCAAGCCGGTGTCCTGGCCGTGGCAGGAGTTCCTCGAGTTGCCCGCGGAGATGATCACCGTCGATATCCACTGCGTCACCAAGTGGTCCAAGTTCGACACGAAGTGGAAGGGGGTGTCGGTGGACACCCTGTTCGAGCATGTCAACAGCGAGGCCGCATACCTGACCGCGTGGTGTGACGGCGGCTATACGACGAACCTGCCCCGCGAGCACGTGACCGACGGCAAGGCCTGGGTGGCTTACGAGTACGACGGCCAGCCCCTGCATCCCGAGCACGGCGGGCCCGCGCGCTTGTTGGTGCCGCACCTGTACTTCTGGAAGAGCGCCAAATGGGTGCGGGGGCTGACGTTGACGGTCGACGACGAGCCCGGGTTCTGGGAGAACTACGGCTACCACAATCTCGGCGACCCATGGCTCGAGCAGCGCTACCAGGGAGACTGACCTGGCAGCTCGTGTCGGTGGTCGAGCTCGTCGAGGAGACCGCGCGCGCCAAGAGCCTTGTGCTCTCGCAGCCCGACTGGCCGGGCGGGTACCGGTCCGGGCAGCACGTCGACGTCCGCCTGACCGCGGAGGACGGATACGAGGCGCAGCGGAGCTACTCGATCGCGTCGGCGCCCGAGGACGACCACCTTGTCCTGACCGTCGAGCGGCTCGAGGACGGCGAGGTTTCGCCCTACCTGGTCGACGTGCTCAACCCGGGGGACGAGCTCGAGCTCCGAGGGCCGATCGGCGGCTATTTCGTCTGGGAGGAGTCGCTCGGCGGCCCGCTGGTGTTGATCGGGGGCGGCTCGGGCGTGGTGCCGCTGCGGTCGATGGTCCGCCACTGGTCGCACACCGACCACTCCGTCCCGGTTCGGCTGATCTACTCGGTGCGACGTCTCAGCGAGGTCATCTACCGCGACGAGCTGCTGGGGTATGGAGAGCTCGACGGGGTCGATGTTCGTTTTATCCTTACCCGCGAATGGCCGGACGATTGGCAGGGGCGCCGCGGGCGGATCGACCGGGCGCTGCTTGACGAGGTCGCCGGGCCGCCTTCGGCGAAGCCGCGCGTGTACGTGTGCGGTCCGAACGCGTTCGTCGAGGCCGCCGCCGGCTGGTTGGTCGACATCGGACATGACCCGGGCCGGATCCGTACCGAGCGGTTCGGTCCGACGGGCACCTGAGTCGCGTGTCTTTTGGTTTGTCCCCATCCCGCGCCGCGGCGGTCGCGTCGCGCGCGATGGTCGCCTCCAGTCAGCCGCTGGCGACGCTCGCCGGCCTGGACGTGCTGCGAGAAGGGGGAAGCGCGGTCGACGCGGCGATCTGCGCGGCCGCGGTGCTGTGCGTGACCGAGCCCCACGCGACCGGGATCGGCGGCGATCTGTTCGCGATCGTGCGCGACGCCTCAGGCGCGGTGCACGGGATCGACGCCGCCGGCCCGGCCCCGCGGTCGGCCCCCGCCGAGCCGCCGGCTGAGTCCGGCCCCCGGTCGGTCGACGTTCCCGGAGCGGTGGCCGGATGGGGCGAGCTGTCTCGCCGGTTCGGACGGCTCGGACTCGAGCGCTGCCTGCGACCGGCGATCGAGCTGGCCCGCGACGGAGTGCCCGCGGGGTGGGGCTGCGCCCAGGTCTGGCGCACGACTCCGCGTGCGCCGGCGGAGTTCGGGGCGCCGCCCGCGTTCGGTGGGTCCTACCGGCTGCCGGAGTTGGCGGCGACGCTGTTCGGCATCGCCACGCACGGGCCGGAGTTCCTCTACACGGGCCCGCCCGCCCATGAGATCGCGAACGCGTCGTGGCTGACGCTCGAGGACCTTGCGGCGTATCGGCCGCGCTGGGTGGAGCCGCTGGTGGGCACCTACCGCGGCTTCGAGGTGTACGAGCTGCCGCCACCTACCCAGGGCGTCGCGGTGCTCGAGGCGCTCGCGATCCTCGGCGACTCGCGTCCGGAGTTGCTCGAGCTGGTGCGGGCGGTCGGGCTGGCGCTGGAAGACGCGCTCGCAACCGTCCGCGACGGCGCCGACGTCGGGCAGCTGCTGTCAGACGAGCACGTGGTAGCCCGCCGCGCGGCGCTCGCCGGTGCCGTCGCCGAGCCGCCTGGCGGGACCGTGTGCGTGGTCGCTGTCGATCGCGACGGGATGGCGGCATCGTTGCTCCAGAGCCTGTACGAGTCGTTCGGGTCGGGCGTGGTCGCGGGGTCGAGCGGGGTCGTGCTCAACAATCGCGCCGCGGGGTTCGCGGTGCAGGGCACGGTCGTTGGCGGCACGCGCCCTTACCACACGCTGATCCCGGGGATGCTGACGCGCGGCCGTGAGTTGGTCGGACCCTTCGGCCTGATGGGCGGGTTCATCCAGGCCCAATCCCACGTGCAGTTCCTGACCACGCTGCTGCCGGACGGCGACCCCCAGGCGGCGCTCGACCGCGGCCGCTTCCGGATCGACGGCTCGACGCTCAGCCTCGAGCAGCCTCTGTGGGACAGCGCGGACGAGCTCGCCCGGCTCGGATTCGATGCGCGCAAGGACACCGGGCGCGGCGCGTTCGGCGGCGGTCAGGCGATCATCGTCCGCGACGGCACGCTGTTCGGCGGCTCGGACGCGCGTAAGGACGGCTGCGCGCTCGGGTTCTGAGCGCCGGCGCGCCGGCGGGCGGCCGCGGATCCGTCCATCTGCTAGGTTGCGTCGTAGATGGCGAGCCGTCCGACGAAGCGCTCACGCGCCGGTGCCCCACCGCCGCCTCTGCACGAGCTCGAGTCCGAGGTGATGGAGCAGCTGTGGGCCGGCGGCGAGGCCTCCGTGCGCTCGGTGATGGAGGCGCTCAACGCCGGCGCGGGCAAGGAACGCGCGTACACGACGTACATGACGATCATGGCGCGGCTTCACAAGAAGGGGCTGCTGAGCCGGCGACGCGAGGGCAAGACCGACTACTACGCCCCGGCCTACGAGCGCGACGAGTACATGGCTCTCCGGGCGAAGTCCGAGGTCGAGGGCCTCGTCGACCAGTACGGCGACGTCGCGCTCAGCCACTTCGCCGAGCAGATGGCGAAGCTCGACCCGGCGCGTCGCCGGGCGCTCCAGCGGCTGGCCCGCAAAAGCTGATCCGGCGTCTGCCGGAGCCATGGAAGAAATTCCCTCGCCTGAGCGTCTTGCAGAGCATGCACCGCAAGCGACCTTCCGCGATGACCCGCATCTCGGACCTCATCGACGCGGTCATGGACGGCTACGTCAGCTGGCGCGAGGAGAGCGCGGCCGTCGAGTCCGCCTATCGCAACTGGCGCCAGGCGGCGTCCGACGAGGAAGCGACTGCGTTCGACGACTACCTCGCGGCGCTCGACCGCGAGGAGCACGCCGCCTCCGAGTATCGACGCCTGGTCGAACTGGCGGAGGCGGCGTAGCGCTCGCGCGCGATCGGCAACCGTAGTTACCTGATGGGATCTTCCTGGATCTACGATGCTACATCGTAGATCCGCGGGGGTGTGTCACCCGGGACCGATGCGATCCTGTTCTTCGATGGTGCGCTCGGCCGTCGGGAAAGCCTCAAGTCGTCCGTCCGGAATCGGGTCGCCGCTCTCGACCGACAGGCCGTACGTCCCGTCGGCCAGCCGTGCTTCGGCGCGCTCGAGCGCCTCCAGTTCGCGCTGCAGATCCTCGGCGCGCGTGGCGTTGAACTCGTCCTGGTAGAGGTCCTCGGAATCCAGGTCGCCAGGCTCGACGCTGTCGTCGCCCTCTAGCGCGCCGTCGCGCTTGAGCGCGGCCATCGCGTCCTCGATCCGGGCGCGTTCCCGTGCGAGCAGCTTGCGGGCGCGTTCGGTGTCCATGGCGCACAGGCTACTGCGCCTCGCCATGCACCGGCACCCCGGCCGCGGTTTGACCCGGCAGCACCGGCGCGCGGAACCAGCGAAGATACGCAGTGTGCAAGGACAAGCGACCGCCTCGCCGGCTGAAGGCTTCGACTCGATCACGGTGACGTCGGCTGACGGGAGCACGAGCGCGGAGTTCGTGCCTGAGGCGAACATGGTGTGCTGCTCGCTCGTGGTCGACGGCGACGAGCTACTCGACCGCCGGCGCGGCCTGCGCGCCTACGCCGAGCAGGGCAAGACGATGGGCGTCCCGCTTCTGTACCCGTGGGCGAACCGGCTGGCCCGGTTCGGTTATGAGGCCGCCGGCAGGCGCGTGACGCTGTCCGAGGACGACTCGCGGATCCCGCGCGACGGCAACGGGCTCCCGATTCACGGGGTCCTCCCAGGGCTGCTGCGCTGGGATGTCGAGGACTCCGCCGGCGCCGGTGCGATCGTCGCCCGGCTCAACTGGGACGCCGACGAGCTGCTCGAGCTGTACCCGTTCCCGCACGAGGTTCGGTGCGAGGCGAGCGTCGGCCGCGACGAGCTCACGCTCACGACCACCGTCACGGCGTCGAGCGACGGCCCGGTCCCCGTGTCGTTCGGATACCACCCGTACACACGCGTGCCGGGCGCCGGCCGCGACGACTGGCTGGTCAAGCTCGGCGCCACCAACCGGCTCGTGCTCGACGATCGCTCGATCCCGACCGGCGAGCGCGTCCCGGTCGACCGCGCGGCATTCAGCCTCGGGGGCGTCAGCCTCGACGACGGCTACGACGCCGACCCGGCCCCCGCCGCGTTCGACGCAGCCGGCGCCGGCAACGAGCTGACGGTGGAGTTTCTCGCCGGTTATTCGTACGCGCAGGCGTTCGCTCCGCCCGGGCAGGAGTTCATCTGCTTCGAACCGATGACCGCGCCCACGAACGCGCTCAACAGCGGCGACGGCCTGACGGTGATCGCGCCCGGGGAGTCCTACCGCGCCGCGTTCCGGATCGGGTTGTCCCGGGGCGCGTGATGGCGGCCGGCGTGCGGGTGGCGTGCTGCCAGATCGCGCCGGATGTGGAGAGTCCGGCGCGCAGCGCGGAGCTCGCGCTCGACGCGCTCGGCGCCGCGGTCTCTGCCGGCGCTCAGATCGTCGTGCTGCCCGAGCTCGCGAATAGCGGCTACGTGTTCACCTCGCGTGAGGAGGCGCGGGCGGCCGCTGTCCCGGCCGACGGCGCGCTGCTCGCGGGCTGGGCTCGGGAGGCCGCCCGTGGTGACGCGGTCGTCGTGGGAGGGTTCTGCGAACGCGGACCCGGCCGCCGGGTGTTCAACAGCAGCGCGCTCGTCGACGGCGGCGGCGTCCGAGCCGTGTACCGCAAGCTCCACCTGTGGGGCGACGAGCCTCGGTGGTTCGACGCCGGTGAGGAGCCGGCGCCGGTCGTCGACACGCGCCACGGTCGGGTCGGGCTCGGTGTCTGCTACGACATCGAGTTTCCCGAGCTCACCCGCGGGCTCGCGCTCGCCGGCGCCGACCTGATCGCGCTGCCGACGAACTGGCCGCGCGACCCGCACCCTCCGGACGGGCGACCGGTGCTGCACTCGCTCGCCGCGATGACGGCGTATCTGAGCAAGGTGTTCGTGGCGGTGTGCGATCGGTGTGGCACCGAGCGGGGCGTCGAGTTCGAGGGCGGAAGCGTGATCGCCGGGCCCGACGGCGGGCTCCGTGCCGGCCCCGTGCCCGATCGCGGGACGGCCACGCTGCTCGCCGACTGCGACCTGGTGGCCGCGCGCGACAAGCGCAGCGGCGAGCGCAACGACGCGTTCGCCGACCGCCGGCCGGCTCACTACGCCGCGTCGCTGACCGGCGACTGATGCCCAGAACCATGGCGAGGGGTTCCCGGTCGGGAGTGCCGGGAACCCCTCGCGCTGCGCCCCTGTTTGCCCCCGGTCCCTACGTCTAGCCGTGGCTCAGGGCGAGCCTCTGGTCACCGCTCCCTACGCCGACGGCCCATTCGTTGCTCGCACCCAGCTTCTTCATCGACTGCTCCCCGGTTGAAGTTCCGTGTGTGCAGCCGAAGACTCCGGCGATCGCGGGATCCTTCCGCCGGATGTCGCGGTACCCAAAAAGTCACAACCGGGTCCTGCGCTGAGGCGCCACAGCCGCCCGGCGTCGCCGGCCGTCCTCAGCCGCCGGGAGTCGACGCCGGCCCCGGGGGCGGGTGCAGCGGCAAGATCAGCGGCGGCAGCGGCTGCTGGTCGAAGTCGAAGTCGGCGGTGAAGTCGCCGAGCCCGGGATTGTCCTCGCGCACGTCGGGGCGAGGATCAGGGCGGCCGTCGGTGGACGGGTCGAGCCGCTGGCCATCGAGGAAGTCGTCCTCGATGAACCTGTTGATCGCGTCGAAGCTGAGCGTCTGGTGGTCGATGAACCCGCGTCGCGCGTACGGGCTGATCACCAACGACGGCACCCGGAACCCGTAGCCGTTCTGGTCGACGACCGGCGGCAGCACGTGGTCGTAGAAGCCGCCCCAGTCATCCCACACGAGGAAGATCGCGGTCGAGTCCCAATCCGGGCCCTCCATGATCGTGTTGATCACGTTAGTGACGTATGCCTGGCCGGTGGCGATGTTGGCCGGAGGATGGTCGGACTCCTGCTGATCGGGGACGATCCAGGAGACCTCCGGCAGGGTTCCGGCGGCGGCGTCCTTGAGGAACCGCCTCGTGTCCTGGATGTTGCCGAGCTGGCCGTCCTGCTGGACGTCGGTGAACGACGGCAGCGGATTCCAGATGTCAGGGGTACCGACGCTGAATGGCGAGTTCGCGCAGTTCGCGTTCCCGCCCTCGCAATCGGGCTCGCCTCCGGGAGTGATGAAGTAGCCCCAGCTGACCCCGTACTTGTGCAGCAGGTATGTGATGTCGGTCCAGGCGTAGTTGTAGGTGGTCGAGACCTGCCGCGCGATCGTGCCGCGGCGCTTGGCCAGCTCGTCCTTGACGCGCCGCCGGCATTTCGCCACCGCCGGCGGGTAGCGCCTGCTCGATGCGGTCGGTCCGGTGGCGCCGCCGGTCCCGGTCGTGCCGGTACCGCCGGTGCCGCTGGTCCCGGGCGGCGCTAGGCTGCGTGCGTCCCGGCACTGCGCGAGCCGGCGCCGCGCCGTGCGCAGCAGCCGCCGGACGCGCTCGACCGCCCCGTGCCCGCGTGCCCCCACGCCGATGATGTCCGAGGTCTGATAGCCCCCGAGCTCGTCGTCGTTGACGCAGCTCGAGGGGTCTCCGGGACGCGAGCATTTAGCCGACCACTCCGACACCTCGTACAGGTGCGCCGGGAGGCTCCACGACGCGTTCGACTGGAACATGTGGTCGTCGAGCACGAAGTTCTCCGCGTACGACCAGTAATTCGGGATCTCTCGCGCGTCGTGGTAACCCATCACGTCGGAGGGCGCGAACGAGCTGCACACTCCCGCGAATCCGCCGCAGCCGCGACCGCCCACGGTCTCGGACTCGCGGACGAACCCATCCATCTTGCCGCCGTCGAGGTCGTCGTACACCGATCCCTCGCCATGCGGGCCGCCCCCGTTGACCAGCGACGAGTCGTGGAACGGGCGGTCGCACCCGCCGGTCAACGGGTCGGGCAGGCACGCGGTGAAGTGGCCGTCGCTGGCGGGGATTCCGTCCGCGCCCGGATACGTACCGAAGTACGAGTCGAACGAGCGGTTCTCCTGGATGATCATCACCACGTGGTGGATCTTGTGAATCCCCACGTCGGACACGTGCACTGGCGCGGTCCCGGCCGTGGCTCCGGCCGTGCCCGCGGGTGGATCGGCTTCACCGGCGGCACCGCAGCCTGCGAGCGACAGCGCGGCGGCGGACAGAACCGCCGCGGCCAGCCTGCCGGCTCGTCGCCGATCGGGCCCGCTCCGATCGGTCATTGCGGACGGGTTGTTGGCCGACGCTCCAAGTCGCCGCAATCTAAACCGCCGACGCACTCGCCGGCCTCACGGCGTCCGACCGCCGGTGCTTTTCTGGCCGCGTTTCCCTACGGCAGCTTCTGCAGCCCGGCTCCGTTCAGCAGATAAGCCGGCGCGAGCGCCGCAGGATCGCTCCGTACCAATTCGACCAATGCGGCGCCGGCGATCTCCGGCGTGAGCAGCTGGAACGGCTGCCTTTTTACGAATTCGTCTACCGGCAAGCCGGCCTGCTCCGCGTACGCCGCGACCGCCGGCCGGCCGACGCCGGTTTCGGGCGCAAACTGCGGCAGCACCGTGGTGAACGTGATGCCGAGGCCCGCGCGGTTGGCCTCTTCCTGGGCGTACACGGTGATCAGGCGCTGGGTCGCCTTGGCGCCCGCGTACCCGCCGCTGAGCGGCGAGCCGTTGGGATTCAGCGCCGCGCCGCTGCTGAACACGACCACGCGGCTGCCGGCTGGCAACGGCTTGAGCAGCGCCTCGCGCAACCAGTGGAACGCAATCCGCACATCGGTCTGCCAGTGGACCGAGAACGTGTCCCACGTCTGCTGCTGCAGAGGCGCCATGTACGGGGTCGCGCCCGCCACCAGCACGATCACGTCGGGCTCGTGGCGGTCGAGCAGTCCGGCCGCGACCGCGGGTTCGCCGGCGTCGGCGATCTCATCGTGGATCGCGCCCGGTCGCTGGGCGACCTGGCCGGTCGCCTGCCCGGTGCGGGCCACGGCGACCACCGAGGCGCCGGCCTGGGCGAACGTGGTGGCGATGCCGCGGCCGAGGCCGCGGCTCGCGCCCACCACGATCGTGGTTTTGTCGCTGAGCGAGGACATCTGTGTCTCCTTGCGTGACTCGAGTTGTCGTGGTCAGTTGGTCCCGGCGAGCGCGGGCTTCGGATCGCCGCTGACGGCGTCTCGGTCCGGGCCCGCCGTCGCGTTCGCTGCTGGCGCGAGCTCGTGTCGCCCGACGAGCACAAAGATCGCCGGCAGCGAGATCAGCGCGATCGCCCCGAGCACCCACATGGCGTGCTGGAAGCCGCCGGTGAGAGCCACGGGAACGACGTTGCCCGCGTGCGCGAGCGCCTTGGTCTGGCTCGCGGCGACGCTCGACGCGATCGCGATCCCGATCGCCCCCCCGAGTTGTTCGGAGGTGTTGAGCAGTCCGGACGCCAGCCCGGCGCGGTGCTCCTCGATCCCGGCGAGCGCGGCGATCGAGATCGGGATGAACGAGAACGCGGTCCCGGCGCCGGCGACGCCCATCGGCCCCGCGAGGTTGGCCAGGAAATGGCCGTGAACGGGGACCTGGGTAGCCCAGATGATGCCCGCGCCGATCAGCGTCATCCCGGCGGCCATCACCGGCTTCGCCCCGACGCGCGTCACCAGCAACTGCGACAGGCCGGCGAGCGCGATCGACATCAGCGAAGCGGCCAGCCACGCGACCCCGGTCTGCAGCGCGCTGTAGCGCAGCACCTGCTGCATGTACAGAGTGCCGACGAAGATGAACGCGAAGAAGCTGCCGCCAAGTAGCAGACCGGCGACGTTCGCGCCGGCGAGCGTGCGCTGCCGGAAGATCGACAGCGGCAGGATCGGCTCGCTCACGCGACTCTCGATCACAAGGAACGCGGCCAGCAGGGCCACACCGGCCGACAGCGCGGCGATCGTTCGGGTGGTGCCCCAGCCGTATTGCGGCGCCTGGGAGATCGCGTCCACCAGCATCACCAGTCCGCCGGTGCCGGTGATCGCTCCGGCCACGTCGAACCGCCGGCGCGTCGTCGGCCGCCGGCTCTCCGGGACGACCCGCGGCGCCAATGCGAGCGCGGCTGCCCCGATCGGGACGTTCAGGTAGAAGATGTACTGCCAGCCGGCGTAGCGCGTGAGAAACCCGCCGGCGATCAGCCCGACGGTCGCCCCGGCGGCGCCGAGCCCGCCCCAGATCCCGAGCGCCTTGTTCCGCTCGGCGCCCTCGTCGAACATGTTCATCACGATCGAGAGGGCGGCGGGGAGCATGAACGCCGCGCCGAGCCCCTGCACCGCGCGGCTTGCGATCAGGAACGCGTCGGTGCTTGCCAGCGCGCACGCCAGCGACGCGGCGGTGAATACCGCGATGCCGGCCATCAGGATGCGGCGGCGGCCGAGCAGATCCGCGGCCCGACCGCCGAACAGCAGAAAGCCGCCGAACGTGAGGCCGTAAGCGGTCGCCACCCACTGCAGGCTCGTGTCGGTGAAGTGCAGGTCGCGACCGATCGTCGGGAGCGAGACGTTGACGATCGTCAGATCGATGATCGTCATGAAGTACGCCACCGCCAGCAGCGCAAACGCGCGCCAGCGGTTGAGGTGCGGTGATGCGGACGTCATTGGACCTCCAGGGGTCTGGCAGGAAAGGGACAGCTGCGAGAGGAGAAGGGCTCGTTGAGTCGCTCTTCACACCGTCAAACGGGCGCCGGCGCCGAAACTCATCGCCGCTGGCGCGGATCCAAATCCGGCTCAGGGCTCGGCCGCGAACCCGAACCGCGTGAGCAGCGCCGGCTTGATGAACGAGTCGATTCCGACGATCCGTCCATCCTCGATCTGGAGTACGGAGATCCCGTGCGCGACCCATCCGTGCTCCTCCTCGTGGTGGTAGACCGCGACCGCCGGCCGGCCGTTCGCTCGGGTCGGCGTCAGCCGGAACCGCGCAAGAGTGCCGCCGCCCGCGACCTCGCGGAAGAAACGCGCGATCTGCAGCGCCCCGATCGCCGATGGCTGCGGGGGCATCCGCATGACGGCATCCTCGCGGAGCAGCGCCACGAGCCCGTCCACGTCGTCGTGCTCGAACGCGGCCACGTACCGATCGAGCAGCTCGCGCTCGTCGGGAGCGGCCATCGCTCGCGGCGTCGCGGGGAGGCGTTCGTCGATCGTCCCGCGAGCACGCTGGAGCGCGCTGTTGACCGACGCGACGCTCGACTCGAGCAGCTCGGCGACCTCGGGCGCGCTCCACGCGAGCACGTCGCGAAAGATCAGGACCGCGCGCTGGCGACCGGGCAGCTCCTGGATCGCGCGTAGCAGCGCCAGCTCCATCCCTTCCCGGATCGCATACCGAGCCTCGGGGTCGTACGTGGGCGCCGCCGCCTCATCCGGGTGCTGGTCGGGGAACGGGTCCAGCGGCTCGGGCCGGCGGCGCCGGCGCTCAAGTTCATCGAGACACGCGTTGGTCGCGATCCGGTACAGCCACGTCTGAAGCTGGGCGCGCGGTTCGAATCGCCCGATCGCCCGCCACGCCCGCAGCAGCGTCTCCTGGACGAGATCCTCGGCGTCCTGAGCTGAGCCGAGCATCCGGTAGCAGTGAACGTCGAGCGCGTGTCGATACGGCTCGACTAGCTGACGGAACGCGTTCTCGTCACCTGCCTGTGCGGCGGTGAGGAGTAGGCGCTGGTCGGGGTTGGCTTGGCCGCTCACGGGGGTTCACTGCGTCAAACGGTCCTCAGCGGCGAAACTAATCGGATCGCCCGCGGCCTCGCAACAGACGCGGACCGCCACGCGATACAGCCACATCCGGGCCGACGCCTGGGGCTCGAGGAGCGCGCGCTCGCGCCATGCGGTCATCGCGGTGTCCGCGATCGCATGTCTCGCGGCATCCGGATCGCCGAGCATCAGGTAGCAGTAGCACTCGAGCCCGCGCCGATGGTGCTCGAGCAGCACGCCGAACGCGCGCTCATCACCGACCCGTGCCGCTGCTACGAGAGCGGCTTCATTAGCGTCGCGGTGAGGGGGATCGTGCTCCAACGGTGCGTCACCGGCGTTAAACGGGCACAACCTTCCGAACTCATCGGGCCGCAGGCGGGTCGATGATGGAAGACAAAATTCCCCTGGTAACTTGATCGGGTCGTGTCAAGCGTTCGATGCCGCCAAGGGTGCTCGCCCCATTGGACGGGGCGAGGGCAAGTGGTGGCCACCCGGCTGGGGCGATGAAGCCTGGCCTTTCGGCGGTCCGTAGTGCTCGCTGACACCGTTCGTGACCTCTATCGCGAGCGGTGGGGTGAACCGACACGGCGGGCACACTTCGAGGTCGAGGAGTTCGCCATCGACGTCCTCAAGTGGGACGCCGACGCCAGCCCGGAGGAGTTGCCCGACGGCTTACACGTCGAGTTCCTCCAAGCGATTCCCCTGTTCGACCCCGAGCTCGAGTTCAAGCGCAAACACGGCGCCCACACGCTCCTGCGCCGATGGGAGGAGTCCGGCGTCCGGTTCTGGGACTCCGATCGCGAGCTTGAATCGAGCGTTCAAGGCTCGAGGTGCCTAGCTTCCGCTGAAGACAGGCAGCAGCAGGAACGATCCGTCGCTGCCTCCGAACCGGACCGTGTTGATCGTCGGAGCTAGGGGACTGAATAGTCTCGTTGGCCTTCGGCGACGATCGCCTCCTGCCCGCTAGGCCGCAACGCTGCTTCTTTCGGACACTTTGGGTCACACCCTGGGCGGAGCGCGGCGTCGACGGCGTCGACCAGCGTCGTCGGGCTACCGCTCGACGCCTTACGGGGTCATGCTGGCGTCGCTACCGGTCGGCGCGGAAAGGATCAGCTTGAGCGAGACTGCCCCGTGGGCGACAAAGGGGAAGTGGCGCCGGCTGTCCTTATCGCTGTTCGGCGGCGCCGGTAGTCGGAGCTAGACCCGCTCCACGTCCAGCTTCAGGAAGTGGGTCGCGCACGAGATGCACGGGTCGTAGTTGCGGATCGCCTGCTCGCACTGCCACTGCAGTTCGTCATCGGAGAGGTCCAAGTGCCCGGCCACAAAGCGGTACAGGTCTTCCTCGATCGCGCGTTGATTCTGAGACGTGGGCGGAACGATGCGCGCGTTTCGGATGGCGCCCGAGGCGTCGATCTCGTAGCGGTGCCAGAGGATTCCGCGCGGGGCCTCGCTGACTCCGCAGCCGATGCCATCGCGCGGCTCGAGCGCGATTGCCGGGGGGTCAGGCGGCTCATAGACATCGATCAGGCGCAACGCCTCTTCGATCGCGTACAAGAGCTCCACGCCGCGCACGATGATGCTCTGGAACGGGTTGCGACACGACGGTCCGAGCCCGGCGTTGAGAGCGGCCTCACGAGCCATCGGCGATAGGGCGTCGAAGGCGAGGCTGTAGCGCGCGAGCGGACCGACCATGTACGAGCCGCCATCGCGCAGCCGACTGTGCAGGGCATTGGAGTGCGGCACCTGCTCCTCGACAAAATGCTCATCAAAGCCCTCGGCCGGAATGTCGAGACCGCTGCTTGAAACGATCCGCCCGCGGTCGATCGGGTAACGGCCGGTGTCGTCCCGAAGTGCCACGAACTCGTAGTCGCGCTCGAACTCGGGCATCGTCAACGTGCCGGTGAGCGCGATCGTCTCGAGTGTGTCCTCGAGCGCCCGCTGCAGCGGCTCGACCAGCGGCTTCAGTTCGTCCCGGCTGGGCGCCCGATAGAAGCCACCGGTCCGTGGGTTGATCGGATGCTCGGCCCGGCCGCCCAGCGTGATCAGCAGCTGGTTGCCGGCTTTGCGCGTGGCCAGCCCGCGCTCAACCAGCGCTGGATGGTCGGCGGCCATGTGGATCGCGCTCTCATAGCCCAGGAAATCGGGCGCGTGAAGCAGGTATAGGTGCAGCGCATGGCTCTCGATCCACTCCCCGCAGTACATCAGCCGGCGCAGCTCGCGGATCGCGCCATCGACGGTGGCGCCGCATGCCTGCTCGATCGCGAGGCACCCGCTTGTCTGGTAGGCAACGGGGCAGATGCCGCAGATCCGCGCCGTGATGTCGGGCACCTCCGTGTACGACCGCCCTCTCAGGAACGCCTCGAAGAAGCGCGGCGGCTCGTAGATGCGCAACTGCACCTCGAGGACCTCGCGGTCGCGGATGCGCACGCTCATCGCGCCCTCGCCCTCGACGCGGGCGAGGGCTGCGGTGCTGATCCGGCGGCTGCGAGCCTGAGGCTCAAGCGGAATGGCCATGGCGCTCACTTTCGCGTTCGAATGCCGGCGCGCCCGCGTTGAACGTGCGGTACACGCGAACCAGGTCGATTTCGTCCATATCCACCTTCTGAAGCCAGGTGCTGAGCGATCGAGGGTTCGGCGACTCCATCGGCCCGTAGCACCCGTAGCAACCGCGGTTGAAAGAGGGGCACAGCGCTCCGCAGCCCGCGTGCGTCACCGGACCAAGACATGGTGTGCCGTGGGCGACCAGGACGCACACGTTGCCGCGCAGCTTGCACTCCTGGCAGACGCTCGTCGCGGGGATCGGCGGCGAGCGGTCGGCGAGCGCGGCCCGGATCACCTCGAGCAGCTGATACTTGTTCACCGGGCAGCCATGCAGCTCGAAGTCGACCGGCACGTGGGCACTGATCGGTGTCGAGTGCTCGAGCGTGGAGACGTACTCGGGCGAGGGGTACACCGCCGCGACGAAGTCCTCGACGTCGGCGAAGTTGCGCAGCGCCTGGATCCCGCCGGCGGTCGCGCACGCGCCGATCGTCACCAGCCGCCGCGACACCCGGCGTACCCGGTGGATCCGCTCGGCGTCCTGCTCGGTGGTGATCGACCCTTCCACCAGCGACAGGTCGTAGGGCCCCGAGACCTCGGCCCGCGAGGCCTCGAGGAAATAGGCGATCTCGACCCGGTCGACGAGCGTGAGCAGCTCGTCTTCGCAGCTGAGCAAGCTCAGCTGGCAGCCGTCGCAGGAGGAGAACTTCCACACGGCCAGCTTGGGCTTGACGGATGGCCCGGTCACAGCTCCGGCACCTTCAGCCATTGCGCGACCTCGTCGTAGCGCTGCACCGGCCCCTCGCGGCAGATGAACCTGGGGCCGAACTGGCAGTGGCCGCACTGCGCGATCGCGCAGTGCATGTTGCGCTCCATCGAGATGTAGAGACGATCGCTGGGTACAGCTCGCGCTTGCAGCGTCAGCGCGGCGAACCGCAGCATCACCTCCGGCCCGCACGCCATCGCGATCGTGTTCTCCGGGTCGAATGCCGCCAGTTCGACGAGCTTCGTGACCACGCCGACCTTCCCGTGCCAGTCCGGGTCCCCAACATCGACGATCACGTCGATGTCGAGGTCGTAGCGGTGCCGCCACTCCTCGAACTCGGTCGCGTACAGCATCTCGGCTGCCGACCGGCAGCCGTAGCAGATGACCACGCGCTCGTACTCATCTCGATGCGCGAGCAGGTGGTGGATCGCCGGCCGCAGCGGCGCAAGACCGAGGCCGCCGGCGACGATCACGACATCGCCGGCGATCGCCTCGGTCAGGGGCCAGGTGGTGCCGAACGGCCCCCGCAGGCCGACCAGATCGCCCGGCTCGGCGGCGGACAGCACTCCGCTCACCCCCCCGACCGCGCGGATCGTGCAGCGCAAAGGGTCCCGTCTCGTGGCTGTGCCGCTGACCGAGATCGGTATCTCACCGGCGCCGAACGCGTACAGCATCCCGAACTGCCCGGGGGCGAACAGCGGCAGCTCCTGCCCGGCCAACGGCTCGAGCGCGATCGTCCACGTATCGGCGGTCTCCCGCCGACGGCTGACGACTCGGTGGGGGCGCGGCGTCATCGCGCCCGCGGCGGGCGCGAGCCGCTCAGGCTGTAGCGGTGCGGGCATAGACGCTGAGTAGTTGGAGGCGCGTCGCGTGCAGACGCTCGACGATCACGGACGCGAAGGCGCGCATCAGCTGGTAGCCGAGCTGGGGGTCCTCCGCGCAGCGCCGGCGCAGCACCGCGGCGTCGATGCGAATCGCCCGGGTGACGCCGCGCGAGCGGGCGTCGAAGTAGACGATATACGGCTCGACCAGCCACGACCATCCGACCGGGTCGCCGTTGTGCAGCGTCTCGATTGTGATCGGCCCTGCGAGCGACTGGGTCTGGAGGGCCACAAATCCATCGCGGATCAAGAAGAACGAGTCTGCCGGGCCGCCCTCCATCATCAGCGCGCGGCCGTCGGGGAACTCGACGTCCTCGCCCAGGTCGGCGACCGCCTTGATCTGCTCGGGCGTGAGATCCCGGAACATCGACGTTGCTGCCAGCGCCTGCTCGATGCCCTCCACGGGTGGCTCCTCTATGAGGCCTCGGCCGGCGGGGTGGAGTCGGCGAGGATAGCCGAGACCTCCTCGGTGATGTCAATCCCGACCGGGCACCAGGTGATGCAGCGCCCGCAGCCCACGCATCCAGAGGTGCCGAACTGATCGAACCAGGTCGCGAGCTTGTGGGTCATCCACTGGCGGTAGCGGGAGCGCGGCGAGCGGCGCGTCTCGCCCCCGGTCACGTGGCTGAACTGGATCGAGAAGCACGACTCCCACCGGCGCGAGCGCTCGGCCTCCTCGCCGGCCAGGTCGGCGGTGTCCTCGACCGATGTGCAGAAGCAGGTCGGGCACACCATCGTGCAGTTGCCGCATGTCAAGCAGCGGTCGGCGACGTCGTCCCAGCGCGGGTGCTCGTAGTTGGCGTAAAGCAGCGCGCGAAGGTCGACTTCTGGCATGTGGCGCCCCATCTTCTCCACCGCACCCGCGGTCACTTCCGCCGCGTCGCGCGCGTCGGCATCGCCGGCGGTCCGGTACGGGACGTCCGCCAACACACGCGCGCCTCGCTCGGTTCCGACCTCCACGACGAATCGGTGATCCCGGTCCTCAAGCACCTCAGTCAGCGCTAGGTCGTAGCCCGAGCTCGCCTTCGGGCCGGTTCCCATCGAACTGCAGAAGCACGTGCCGCTCGGCTCTCCGCAGTTCACCGCCACCAGCAGCACATCCTCGCGCCGCGCGGCGTAGCTCTGGTCTGGATTGGCGCCCGGCAGGAACACCCGATCCTGAATCGCTATGGCATGAAGCTCGCACGAGCGCACGCCGAAGAAGGCATAGCGTGGTACCTCGGTCGACTCCTCGATGAACTCGAGGCCCTCGCCGTTCTCCCCGCGTTTCGCTCGCCACAGCTGCAGACGCGGAGGGTGCAGGAACTGCTTCCACGAGTGCGGACCGACCGCGTACCCGAACACTGCCTCATCCTCGCGGCGCCGCAGGCGGTACCGACCGCCATCCTGTTCGTCGCCCCAACCAATTGGGAGATCCGCAGCTGAGCGAACGTCGCGATAGACGATGGCGCCGTCGTGCACGGTCGGACCCACGACCTGGTATCCCTGACCGGAGATCCCCGCAAGCAGATCATCGATGGCGCCGCGATCGATGACCACAGTGGCGCCGATCGGTGGTGTTGCTTGGGCGGCGTCGGTCATGATGCAACATCCTACGCAGAACCGAAGTCGCATTTGGCTTTTCTAACCTGGAGCACGTATTGCTCTTTTCCGGTGAGTCATCGAGGCGTCGGTGCCGATATGCCAGGCGCACCTGCTCGTCTCGGTCCTACGTGCACTCTCTGCGACATCGCCGTGCCCGATAGTCCGGTGCTTGTAATCGGGATTGGAAACCGGCTGCGCGGCGACGACAGCGCTAGCGCCGAGGTCGTGCGACAACTGCACGAACGCGGGGTGCAGACGGGGATCGAAGTGAGTCAACAGCTGTGCGAGCCGAGCGACTTGCTCGAGGTATTCCAGGGCCGAGAGGCGGTCGTGATGGTCGACACGATGCGCTCTGGGGATCCGCCGGGGACGATTCGCCGATTCGACGCGAGCAGCGAACCGCTGCCTGCTCGACTGCGTGGCTCAGCGTCCACCCACGCCTTTGGGCTCCATGAGGCGATCGAGCTTGCGCGCGCCCTGCACCGGCTGCCACAACGGGTGATCGTCTTTGCCGTCCAAGGACTGGACTTTGAAGCCGGGGCCACGCTTTCCGGCGAGGTCGAAGCAGCCGTTGCACCACTCGCATGCGCAGTTCTCCGCGAGGCCGGGGAGCTGGCGCAGAACTGAGGCCTAGCAGCCGGCACTCCGCCCTCGGCTACGGTCGACAGACCGCTCAAGGCGACGCTTCTCCTTCCACGAAGCAGGGGCAGTCTCGAGGACCGATATGGGGCGGTCGAGACTTCCGCTCTCGGACAGACCCGGTCACGCCGGCGTCGTCCCTCCGGGCCAGCAGAATCGCGCCAGTCCCCGATTGCAGGGGTGCGCTCGAGGGCTTCAGGACCGCGGCGATGCCTAGGCGAGCTCGCAAGCGATCGGTCGGAGATGGGCGAGGACCAGGCGGCCGGATCCTCCCGCGGATCGACGCGTGCACGGGTTGGTCTAGCTTGACTCTGAGCTGACTCGCCATTTTGCGTAGTTGCGCCGGGAAAGACTGATCAGACGATAGGAACACGGGTATGAGTGCGACACCGCCGCCACAGACGTCGACCGGGGGGACGGCCGCGTCGCTGGAACAGGGACCGGTCCTTGACCTCAGCCACCGGCGGGTGCTGATGATCATCGGCGCGTTGATGCTGGGGATGTTCCTGGCGGCGCTCGATCAGACGATCGTCTCGACCGCGTTGCCGACGATCGTCGCCGATTTGCACGGCGCGTCGCATCTGGCGTGGATCGTCGTTGCGTATTTGCTGGCGGTGACGGTCTCGACACCGCTGTGGGGCAAACTCGGCGACCAGTACGGCCGCAAGGTGTTCTTTCAGGCGGCGATCGTGATCTTCTTGTGTGGCTCGGCGCTCTCGGGGCTGAGCCGCACAATGACCGAGCTGATCGCCTTCCGGGCTGTTCAGGGTCTTGGAGGTGGTGGACTGATGGTCGGCGCCCAGGCGATCGTAGGAGACATCGTCTCCCCCCGTGAGCGCGGTCGCTACCAGGGACTCTTCGGAGCGGTGTTCGGTGTGGCGAGCATCATCGGGCCGCTGCTCGGCGGCTTCTTCGTCCAGCAGCTCTCCTGGCACTGGATCTTCTTCATCAACCTCCCGATCGGCGTCGTCGCGCTGGTGGTTGTGGCGGTTCAGGTACCGGGCAACCTGCGTCGGGTGCACCATGTGATCGACTATCTCGGCGCGGTCGTGCTCACCGTCTCAGCGAGCTGTCTGGTGTTGTTCACCAGTCTTGGCGGTACGACGCTGGCTTGGGGATCGTCGGCCAGTGTCGGTCTCGGGATCGCCGGCGCCGTCCTACTGGTCGTGTTCGTGTTCGTCGAGCGCAGGGCGACCGAGCCGGTGCTGCCGCTGCACCTGTTCTCCAACCGGGGCTTCTCGGTCACGAGCGTTGTGGGGTTCATCGTCGGGTTTGCGATGTTCGGCGCGATCACCTACTTGCCCCTGTTCTTTCAGATCGTGCACGGCGAGTCGCCGACGGCCTCCGGTCTGCAACTGCTGCCGCTCCTGGCTGGTCTAATCATCTGCTCCACCGGATCGGGGATCGTGATCAGCAAGACCGGCCGCTACCGGATCTTCCCGATTGCCGGGACCGCTCTGATCACTATCGGGCTCGTGTTGCTGGCCCAGGTCGGAATTGGAACGAGTCTGATCGTCTCCGCCCTGTACATGTTCGTGCTCGGCGTCGGGCTGGGCTGCGTGATGCAGGTGCTTGTCCTGATCGTGCAAAACGCCGTCCCCTACTCCGAGCTCGGGGTCGCCACCTCCGGCCAGACCTTCTTTCGATCCATCGGAGGCTCGTTCGGTACAGCGATCTTCGGCGCCATCTTCAGCAACGTGTTGATCGGTAATCTCGTCAGGCATCTCGGGACCGCCAAGCTGCCCCGAGGCCTCTCGAGCTCCAGCGTCACCCCCGCCATACTCGACAAGCTTCCGCAGGCCGTCCATCACGGCATCGCCGCTGCTTACGCCGAGTCGATCCAGACGGTCTTCATCATCGCCGCACCGATCGGCCTCGTCGCGTTCATTGCGTCCTGGCTCATCCCCCAGGTCGAGCTCCGACGAGGAGTCGGCGCCTCAACAGACTCCGCGGTACCAGTCGCCCCAGCACACGATCTCAGAGCTCCCGAGCCAGCCGCCTCCAACTGAACACACACGAGTGGAGTTCCCGCCGATCTCGGCAGCGCCAATGGCGATCGATGACACGACCCGTTTCGATAGCAATCACGCGACGAGGCGATCGTCGTGACGTTGCCGAACACGCGTGGTCGTGCGCTGGACTCGGACCGGCCTTCCCGGGGAGACGCTCTTAGCCAGTTATTTCACGTGGGCCGTGAATGGCTCGGTCTGCGTGCAGCTGCCAAGGCTCTTGATGCTCTCGCGGCCGATCACCTTGCCGGTCGCCTTCGTGCCGTCAAAGCTGCCCTCGAGCCGGATCGACATCGAGCTGCCCGGCGTGGTGAGGCTCGAATCGCCCGCGAACGCGCGGTCCCTAATCGCGAGCGTGTTGAACGGGAACGCCGGCGCGACGTTCCCGGCTCCGGGCAGGCAGGTCGCCTCAAAGTGGACCGACAGATCGTCGATCTCCTTCCGGTTCCGTGAGACCTTGAAGTGGATCGGGTAGCCCGGGCCGATCGATCCCGAGTACTCGGAGCCAGCCTTCGGGCCCGAATTGGCGATCGCGACAGCGACGGCGGGGGCAGCGGCGCAGGCGAGCGCCGCGATCGATCCAATCGCCGCTCGCTTAAGGAGTGCAGTGGTCATGACGTGCACGATAGACCAGGCTCAGCGACGGGCGGAACCACGAATGCGATTGTCCTGCTGCTCTTGACACGATGCTTGAGTGTCGAGCGGAGCGCCAACAGCCGGTACGCCACGCCTCGCGGAGGGAAATCGCATCGGTTGATGGTGATCACTGCCGGGACTCGACGGTCGCGACCGAGTTGTGTCATGACCACTCCAGCTCCTAGGCCGCGGGCGAGGCCCGCGGCCGGTTGACGCAGGATCGAGCGCGCCGCGGAGGTGGCGGGCCGGACGCGTGGAGCTGCTTACTCAGCCGAGGCGATCGAGAGCGATGCCGTACGAGCGGGTGCCGGGCCGATGCTTTCCGCGCGCAACTTCGGCGCGACGCGTGGCCCGCGCTCCGCGGCAATGGCCCAGGCGTGCATGCCAACGATGACAACAAGAACGGCCACCGCGAGGATCCCATTCACGATCAACAAGCTAGTCATCTCTTTCCTCCGTTGTGCGGGCTGATGATGAACAGAGAATCCCGCCGCGGCGCTCATATGAGAACCACCCCAGGGGTTAGAAGCCCACACCTGCCCCCCCACCCACATGGCGCACTCGGACGGGGATTTGAGCCTTCGGCAAGACACGAGTCGCCCACCATCCCAACTTGTGAGTCGCCGACCCGAGTCGTCCGGGACGTGCCGCTGCCCATGTACAGCGCTCGGGGGTCCCGACGCTCGCGTTCGTGCGCGCGCCGCTTCTGACCCGCTAATCCTCGGCGGCTCGCGCCGACCGTTCAGGATCCGGGCGATCGGTAATCGACCGACATCCGAGCTGCCTCGTCGATGTCTTCCGGCGTCAGCAGCACAATGACTTCGGAGGCCGCTGCTCCGGTTGCGTTGACGGCGATCGATGCCGCCGCCGCGGTCCGGTTATCAGGGAGGTCAAGGACGACGTAGGCATCTGTGTCGCCGAACGCAAAGTAGAAGCTCTCCAGGCTCCCCCCGAGACCCTCGGCCATCTTCGCGACGGCTTCTCGCCGACTCGCCCCGCCGGCGCTCTGAACCCCCTTTGCCCCCTCCGGCGTGTACGACGCCTTCACTAGGAACTTCGCCACTTCCCACCCCCTCGTTGGACTATTGATGGCCCAGACTCTCACGCGGCGGCCCTGCGATCAAGCCCCGCTACCGACGGCTGCGCTCCGCGGTCGCGGCCCTGCCCTCCAGTCGATCGATCATATGGCGAGAACCGAGGCCGCTCACCGCACGATCGTATTCGTCCCGAGGGCGGCTCACGCTGGGCTGATCGCCTCGGCGACCTTCCGCTCGTCTCGCCCGACGCGTCGCGTCCCCGGGGACGGTCCGCCGGGCCGGGCTCTCGCATCCTCATGACCGACCGGTACCGCTGGCCCTCGCGACGAGCCGCCCGCTGCTCGTCCCTAACGGGAGCGAAGACCCTCAGGACCGCATTCATTAGGGACCGGGAGCGCCGCCGCGATCCCGCGCCATCATCGCCCACTGCTCGTTGCGCAGGCGAAGCGACACCACTGGGATCGCGCGGTGCGCGATGTCAAACGAGAAGTGTTCGGCCAACGCAGTGCGTGCTTGTCCGTGCGCGCAACCGGGCGTGTGATCGCCGGATCGGTCTTGGGTACGCAGCAGGACGCTGACGCGTGGCGGTGGGTAACATCGCCCCGCGGCGGGTGATGAACCGGCGGGCTTCGTCCCCGGCGTTTGCCCGGGTTGGCCGACTGTGACATACGTTCTATCCGAATAAGGGGAGGCAGCCGCGATGCAGGCGCCGGAGCAGTACCTTGAGGCGTTTGTCGAGCTGACGGTCGGGTTTGGCGCCAACGTGCAGCCGGGGCAGGTCGTGGGTATCGACGCCGAGACGGGTCTAGAGCCGTACGCCCGGGCGGTCGCCGACGCCGCGTATAAGCGCGGCGCAAAGTTCGTCGACGTCTGGTACTTCGACCCGCACGTCAAGCATTCGCGGCTCGAGCACGCCGACCGCGAGACGCTCAGCTACGTGCCGCCGTGGATCGGTCAGCGGCTGCTGGACCTCGGCGAGCTGCACGGCGCGCGGATCTGGCTGTACGGCGACACCGAACCGCACCTGATGGAAGACGTCGACCCCAGCCTGCTCGGGCGCGACATCCTGCCGCGACGGGCCGAGGGGGCGGTTGTCGTCAGCAATCGGTCCACCAACTGGACGGTCGTTCCGGTCGTCACGCCTGGGTGGGCACATACCGTCTACCCCGATCTCTCGACCGAGGCGGCTTACGCAAAGCTTTGGGAGACGATCGCGGATGTATGCCGGCTGACCGAGCCTGACCCCGTCGCGGCGTGGGAAGCCAGGTTCGCGCGGCTGGGCGCGGTGATCGGCAAGCTCTCGGCGCTGGAACTCGATTCGCTCCACTTCGAGGGCCCGGGGACCGACCTAACGATCGGCCTGTTGGCGGCTTCGCGGTGGGTGTGCGCCGACTTCGAGACCGTGTGGGGTCTGCGCCACTGCCCGAACCTACCGTCCGAGGAGGTCTTCACAACCCCCGACCCAAACCGTACCTCCGGCGTGGTCACGGCGACCAAGCCGCTGCTGGTCCCCGGCGCAACGCCGATCACGGGTCTGAAGGTCCACTTCCAGGGGGGCCGCGCGGTCCACTTCGAAGCCGACTCCGGCGCGGAGGCGCTGGCGTCGATGGCGGCCCGCGACGAAGGCGCCTGCCGGCTCGGTGAGGTCGCGCTGGTCGACCGGGAGAGCCGCGTGGGCCAGGTCGGCGAGATGTTCTACAACATCCTGCTCGACGAGAACGCGGCCAGCCACATCGCGCTCGGCAACGGCTTCGCCTTCGCCGTGAATGGCGACGCTGCGACGCAGATCAACCGCAGCAGTATCCACGTCGACTTCATGATCGGTTCCGACGCGGTCAGCGTGACAGGCGTGACCCGCGGCGGCGATAGGGTCCCATTGCTGCGCGGCGGCGTGTGGGAGATCTGAGACTTGAGCGCAGCTAGCACGAGGCGTTGGCGAGCCGAGTCCGCGATCCCGACGTAATACGACCACCCCACCCACAGCCCTCCGACCGGCCGCTCGCCAAGTGTTGTGGAAGAGATCGCTTCACCCTTGCTTGGCCGAAGCGCGAAAGCCAGCGAGCGGGCGATCTGGCTCTCGGACGCTCTCGCTGGGAACGACTTCCACAACTCTCGGGCAGCCGACGTAGCGACCCTCGCGAGACTGTTGGAGATCGTCGAGGTTGTCGCAAAAATGTGAGCGATTGTGAGCTGGGCACAAGTGCCAGCCTGCCCCAGGAGCCTGTGGAACCGTTGATTGCTGCCATGAGCGCGAGGGCCAGACTCATCTCTGGGAGGCTCCTCCCGGCGGCACACACCGCCCCGTCGACCCAGGAGTCCGCGGACCCGGACTGACAACCGAGCGCGCTCACCCGGGCGTTGCTGAGGCCGGGCTGGTTTAGGCGCGCACAGTCTCGGTTGACTACACGCGGGGATTCACAGGCCAGCCTCCGTCCATAGGAGCAGCGGCCCTCCGTTTGCCCGGTCGCCATGGAGGTGGCCGTGTCGTGCTCGCGCTCGCGCTCGCCTTGCGGGCTTCCCGCGCAAAGCGAGAGCGCGGGCGGCGTGGAGAGGGAGGCACGTTCGAGTAGACTGTTTCGCGCCGCCGCGGCACCACGAGCTCGGCGAGGTGGCGCCCGACTCCGACCTAGGCGCTGTGGGTTGTCGGCGGCGGGAGGGACATCGAGCAGGGCAACGTCGGTTCGGGCGCACGGCGCCTGATGTCTGTTGGGGGGGAGTGACGGACTGGCGTCAGGTCTGCAGGGCGAGGATGGCGTCGTCTAGCCATGCGGCCTCCTCGGCCCAGGAGGTGACGGGGTCGACCTCGCGCCTGACACGACGTGCCGCCTCCTGGATGTGTGGGTCAGACCGACGAGCTCTCACCCATTACGGCGTCACGACAATCTCGTTCTTGACCCTGGTGACGCCTCTGGCGGACGCCGCGGCCTCCTCGGCGATCCGTCGCTCGGCGAGCGAGTGCACATTGCCATGCAGATGCACGACGCTGTCTCTGACGCTCACCCCGATCGAGCGCGCGTCGAGGTCGGCCATCCTTGCGATCGCCTGGTGAACCTGCTGCTCGACATCGGCGGCCTTCGGCTTAGCCCGGGCCTTGATCGTGATCTCGTTGCGGACTCCGTAGACCCCGCGGAGATCTTCGAGTGGGCGCTCCGCCGCTTCGCGCTGGTGGCTCCACTCGACCGTGCCGCGCAGGGTGACGTACCCGTGGCGGACCTCGGCCTCGACCGTGCCGGGAACGACGCTGTTAGAAGAGAGCTGCCGCGCGATCGTCTCGGCGATGTCCGTGTCGCTTCCTTCGGGAGGCACGGCTGGCTTGACCTCGAGCTCGTCGGCGACGCACCGCACCCCGTAGACGCGCTCGGCGGCCCTAAGGGCGCCCACCCTCTCTGCGTAGGAGTCGACGTTCCCGGCGAGCACGACCGCGCCGTCCTTGGTAGTGACGCCGATCCGCGTGGCATTGACCCTTGGGTCCCATTCGAGCTCGCGCATCACTGACTCTTCGATTGTCTTGTCGATGGTTCCAGGTTTCATTCTGATCTCCTCGGATGTCCTCGCTTCCCGCTTGTGTCGCCATTCATGGTGAGGAGGGTCGCGCTGGCCGGGGAGCGTAGAAACTACGCAGGCAGTTGCGGTCGCGCGCGGAAGGCCTGCGTCCACGCGGTCGTCACCGCAACGCATCGAAGCGCGTATCCATCTAGCGGGCTCAACCCCCACGTCTCTGCCACCGCACGAACGAGCGTCCGCGTGCGAACGCCCTCTTGACACCTGGGCAGGCGTGCGCATCGCCAGCGGCATGCTTTTGGCCGGCCTTGGCGTCGTCACGCTCTCCTTCGGTGGGAACGACTGGAAGACGCACGGGTGGACGATGGCGTTCCTGGCGGCGGCGGCAAGCTTTGCGTTCGGCTACTGGGAGCTGAGCATCGCTCGCTCCGCAGCTGCCCGAACTTGAGCCCGCGCCGTCCGCGCCGGCCTGGAGCCGTGCTAGACGAGGGACTTGACCACTTCCCCGTTGGTTGATGGCGTGTCGGCCGGTGTGCCGGGGAGCTTGCTGGCTGCCTCGGTCTCGCGGTTGAGGAACGCTCCGAGCTCGGCGATCGTGCTCATCAACGGCGCGGGAAAGACGACGGTCGAGTTCTTATCGACCGCGACCTCGACCAGGGTCTGGAGATTGCGCAGCTGGAGCGCCAGCGGGTGGGCCATCATCACGTCAGAGGCGATCGCCAGCTCGCCGGCCGCGAGCGCTTCGCCCTGGGCAGCGATGATCTTGGCGCGCTTTTCGCGCTCGGCTTCGGCTTGGCGTGCCATGGCTCGCTTCATGCTGTCGGGCAGCTGGATGTCCCTGAGCTCGACGACCGTGACCTTGACTCCCCATTCCTCGGTCTGGACGTCGAGGATCTCGCGGATGTTCTGATTGATCGCGTCGGTCTCAGACAAGGTCTCATCGAGCGTGTGGCGACCGACCACGGCGCGGAGCGTGGTCTGGGCGATCTGGCCGATCGCCGCCTGGATGTTCTCGATCGCGACGACCGCAGCGACGGGGTCAACGACTTTGTAGTAGGCCACCGCGGAGACGTCGACGCTGACATTGTCCTTGGTGATGATCCCCTGCGATTGGATCGGCAGCGTGACGATCCGCAACGACACACGGTGAATGCGCTCCACGAACGGCATGATCAAAATCAGCCCGGGTCCGCGCGCCTCGCCCGTGATCTTGCCGAGCTTGAACACGACTGCGCGTTCGTACTGCTTGATGACATAGAAAGCGATCATGATCCTGCCTTTCCAGCTACGTTTGTGGTGATGGCCGGCGGGGGCGCCACGAGGCGACTCGGCTTGGCGCTAGACGCGAGCGATGCCGGCTCATGCCGCTCGAGTCGGTTCGATGGCCAGCCGTATCGGTCGGGCGCTGGCCGCGTGGTAGCGCTTCATGACGCTGACGCTTGAGATGCGGGGTGTGGGTGTGAGGCGGCGTCCAACAGTCTGGTGAGTTGGTCGAGGTCGCCGTCTTTTGGCCAGTAGCCGGCGGCCCCAGCGGCTTGTAGTGGCGCGGCGTAGATACGCGGGTCGCTCAGCCCCATCACGATGACTTGCGTTCGGCGCGAGAGTTGCTCGAGTCCGCCGCGCGCGGACTCGCTTCCGAGTCCAGCGAGCCGGGCATCGGCCAGGACGATGTCGACTTCGCCACCGGAGACGGCGTTGATCGCCGATTGGAGGTCCGGAGCCTCGCTGACGACTTCGACCGTGTTGGCCGCCTCGAGCGCGATGCGTATGGCGCTGCGGGTGCCCGGGTGGGGATCAGCGATCAGCACCGCGACGCGGGGCGCGCCATCCTCGTGCCTTAGCGGTCCTTCATTGTGCACAGCCCTGAGCATCCAGCAAGGATGCGGTGTCCGGGGCGCCGTTCCATCCGCAGTAACTCTCGGACCCGATACGTAGAAGCCCCCCGATGCGTCCGCGTACCACTTCCACGGTCGACGCCTTCTGGACTACGGGAGTTCCTCGGCCGTCGCGCACGTTGCGCCCGACGACGGCGCAACACAGCTTGATCGGAGCGGGCGGCCCAGCGAGCCGAGGCGACGCGGTTATGCCAGGACAGCGGGGTCACGCCTTCGCGACTCTCGCGTTCGGTTCGGAGGTGACTCGAGGCTGACACGTCGGGGACCGGGGACGAGGGAACGGCTTGCTTGGGTGTCGGTCGACGGATACGGCCGTCTCAACCCGTCTCGCCCGGCGATCGGCCAGTCGCCAACCGGCACGTAGGGCGGACTCGCCTCTCGGCACATCGAGCTTAGGTTTCTGTCAGCCGGTTCGCCGCCGCTGCGGCTGCGGGTCAGCTGCATATGGCTTGGGGCGACGTTGAACTGGGAGCGTGCAACGAACGGTCGTTCCGTCGCCCGGCGCGGATTGAATCTCTAGCGTGCCATGCAGCAGCGTTGCACGCTCGCGCATGCCGAGGACCCCGAACCCTTCGGTCCGTGTCGTGGGGTCAAAGCCATTGCCATCGTCCCGGATGCTCACCTGGATCGTCGTCGCTCCTTCGATGACCTCAACGGTGCCGTGCGTGGCGTGGCCGTTCTTGGTGGCGTTGGTTAGCGCCTCTTGGACGATTCGGTACATCGTGAGCTCGAGCTCTGGCGTGTGGCGCTGAGCCGCTCGGCGACTTTCGTAGGCGAGCTCGATGTTTGCCTCAACCGTCAAACCACTGTTGCCGACCCGTTCGGCGAGAGCCTCGATCGCAGCCTTTGTGCCGAGGTCGTCGAGGATCGCGGGGCGGAGTTCTGTGATCAACGCGCGAAGGCTCGACATATCGCTCTCGAGCTGGCCGATCGCCGTGCTTACGGCCGCCTGCAATACGTCAAGGCCGCCGGACCGCTCAGCGGCACCCAGGGCGATTCGCAGCGCCGCGAGGCCCTGCAGCGTCTCGTCGTGCAGCTCTCGCGCCCACCGCGCGCGCTCCTGCTCGGCAGCCGCGAGCCGCTGGCGCTGCCGCTCGGTCGCGACCGACTGAGCTGTAGAGACCGCGGTCGCGGCGCTCGTGGCGAACGCCTCCAGCAGCCGCTCGTCCTGGGCGGTGAACCGCGGCCCGCCGGCAAGACCACCGACAGCGACGAGCACCCCCAAGGGCTGCCCGTGGAACACCAGCGGCACGATCAGACCGTCCTCGGCGTCGAATCCAAACCGGCCGAGACCGTGGTCGTTGAATCGAGCCCGGTTCAGGTCCTCCCCGAGGCGATGAGTGGCACCGGTCCGCAGCGCGGCTTGCGCGACCGACCCCTCGAGCGCCATCTTCCGGCCGACGAGATTGGCCGGCAGCTCGCCAGCCGCGGCGACGACCTCCAGGCCATCATCGACTTGTAGCTCGATGACCAGCGCCCGGGCAGAGATCAACGAGCGGCCACGTTTAGCGACGAGCGTCAAGATCAACGCCAGATCGGTCTCGCAGCCGATCGCGCGCGAGATCTCGACCATCACGCCGAGCGCATCAGCGGTCTGCTTGAGCTCGTTGCGGTGCGCTTCCAGACCGCTATAGCGCCGTGCATGATCGATCGCGATCCCAGCGAACTCCGCCAACCCGACCACCGCCCGCTCATCAGCCGCTGTGAATTCGCTCCCACCGAGCTTCTGGGTCAGATACAAGTTCCCGAACGGCTCGCCCGCGACCATCACCGGAACCCCGAGGAAGCTCCCCATCGGAGGATGCCCGGCGGGAAACCCATACGAACGCGGGTGATCGCCGACGCTCGCAATCCGTAGCGGCCTGGGGTCGAGGATCAGCTCGCCGAGCACACCGCGCCCCGTCGGCGGCGATCCGATCTCGCGGCGCTTGGACTCGTCAATGCCCGTCGTGATGAACCGCGCCAACGCGGTCCGGGACTCATCAAGAATGCCGATCGCGGCATACCGAGCTCCGGCCAACTCCCGCGCCGATTCAAGCACCCGCTCGAGCACCCGCTCGAGATCCAAATCGCCAAGCACGCCGCGGGCAACGCCAAGGACATCGGGTGAGGCCACGTTCACCGCACCATTCGCCGATCCCGGTCGCTCACTCATCGGCCCGCACCGCCGACGCCAGCATCGACCGGACAAGAACAGGGCGTGTGGCAAGACGGCGCGCCCTGGGCCCTTTCTCCCCGACCACGAGCCGTCCGCGACATCGCCGGTCGCCACGAGCAAAACCGCTGAGGATCGACTCAGAGGACGGTCGAGCAGAGACGGCGTCGCATCGCATCGATCCCCCGCGCAGCGTGTCAGACGAGCCGACCGTCGGCCAGCCCGCGAACGGGCGAAACACCACGCAGCCGCCGGCGCGATACGGACAGTTCAGAAAATCGAAAATGTCGGCTCCTTCGAGTCGGGTGTGCCGCGGACCGTTCAGGCCCACCACGCCCACACCGGCCAAGGGCTGGAGCCGGGAAACAACGAAGCTCGCCGAGGGAATGAAGCGAAGCCAGCAACCACCATACACCCCCGTCAAAGCCGGCGGCGGGAGCGCTCCTCAACGCCGTCCGAAAGATGAACTCGATCGGGGTCGAACGCTCATGAGCCACCGGGACACCGAGCATCTGCGCGTCCTGATCGCCAACGAACGCAAGGACCGTCTCGCGCTCGTAGGACTCGGCGAGAGCTCCCAGCACGCGCTCGAACTGATCGACCAGATCGTCCGAGAAGCCGCCTGCCTGTTGGGCGACGGCCAAGCGCGAGCCCGAGAACAACGTCCGCCCCGACTCCGGATTGGCGTCGCGGGAAGTGGAGGCCAACCGTCCGGGTCCGGTCCGCGGGCGGGCTTCGCCCGTCGCGTTCCCCGCTTCGCGATCGGGCCGGCGACCGCCCGTTGCCCCCCGAGAGCAGTGCTACCGCTGCTCGTTGACCGTCTGCGGCATTTCCGGCGTCGGAATCCGTGGTGACTGCGGATTCTCGGGGGGGCAGGAGGGAGGATCGTTCGGGATCCCCGGAACAGCCGTGGGAAAACCTAAACAGTGAGTGCCGAGCATAGTCTTAGTGATGATTTGCTGGGACATTGCGGCGTGCTGGCCCGGATGTCGCTCGGCCGATGCTCGTCACGAGGAGCGTGCGTTGAGCTTCGACGCACGGTGGAGGTTCGTATCGTGGCAACGGTCTCTCCTCAGTCGGCCCAGCTGAGAGCCGAGCATGGTTCCCGGACGAGAGTGGGGCGGCTAGACAGGCCCGGCTGCGGCCGCATGCCCTTTCGATCTCGCCTTGCCGGACCTGGCGAGAGTCGGTCCTGGTACCGCCGAGCCGTCTTCCCGATCCCGCCTTTCGCCGCGCGCTGACAGCAGCTACACCCACCACACGAAGAGGATGTGAAGGCATGGCGAACCAAATCTCGTACGTGCATGGATCCTCGCCGACCCCCTTGATCGGCGAGACCATTGGCGCGCACTTCGATCGGATTGCCGCGACGTATCCGGAGCGCGAGGCGGTGATCGTGCGCCATCAAAACGTGCGCTGGACCTACGCGGAGTTCGCCGACCGGGTTGATCGCCTCGCCTGCGGGCTGATCGCGAGTGGACTACAGCCGGGGGATCGGATGGGGATCTGGTCGCCCAACTGTGCGGAGTGGCTGTTAGCTCAGTATGCCTCGGCCAAAGCAGGGGTCGTCCTCGTCAACGTGAACCCGGCCTATCGAACGTCCGAGCTCGAGTACGTTCTCAATCAGTCGGGTTGTCGGATGCTGGTCTCGGCTCGCGCGTTCAAGACATCAGACTACGCGGGGATGGTCGACGAGGTTGCCCCGCGGTGTCGAGCGCTCGAGCGGGTGGTGTTTCTCGACTCGCCTGAGTGGGAGCAGCTCTCGGCGGGCGAGGAGGACGTTTCGCTGCCCACAGGACTGCAGTTCGACGATCCCATCAACATTCAGTACACAAGTGGCACGACTGGGTTTCCGAAGGGCGCCACGCTCACTCACCACAACATTCTCAACAACGGCTTCTTCATCGGCGAGACCTGCCGCTACACTCCGGAGGACCGAGTCTGCATCCCCGTGCCGTTCTACCACTGCTTCGGGATGGTGCTCGGCAACCTCGCGTGCACGACCCACGGCGCCTGCATAGTCATACCGGCCGCGTCGTTCGAGGCAGCTCCGACGCTTGCCGCCGTGCAGGCGGAGCGGTGTACGTCGCTCTATGGCGTACCGACGATGTTCATCGCCGAGCTTGACCTGCCCGAGTTCGGCGACTTCGATCTCACCTCACTGCGAACCGGCATCATGGCCGGCTCCCCGTGCCCGATCGAGGTGATGCGCAAAGTGATCGATCACATGCACATGAGCGAGGTAACGATCTGCTACGGCATGACCGAGACCTCGCCCGTCTCGACACAAACGACTGCCGATGACGACATCGATCACCGCACCTCCACGGTCGGCCGCGTGCACCCCCACGTCGAAATCAAGATCATCGACTCCGTCACCGGCGAGTGCGTTCCGCGCGACACACCCGGTGAGCTCTGCACCCGAGGGTACAGCGTCATGCTCGGTTACTGGAATGATGCCGATCAGACCGCCGAAGCGATCGACCAGCAGGGATGGATGCACACCGGTGACCTCGCGACCATCGACGAGGATGGGTACGTCAACATTGTCGGCCGCTCCAAGGATATGATCATCCGCGGCGGGGAGAACATTTATCCACGGGAAATCGAGGAGTTCCTTTACAGCCACCCGCTCATCAAGGACGTACAGGTCGTCGGGGTGCCTGACGCGCGCTACGGCGAGGAGATCGCCGCCTTCGTGATCGCCCGTACACCTGACCCGATCGACGCCGAGGCGGTGCGCGAATTCTGTCGTGGCAGGATCGCGCACTACAAGATACCGCGCTATGTGATCCCCGTCGAAGAGTTTCCGATGACCATCAGCGGCAAGATCCAAAAATTCAAACTCCGCGAGCAAGCAATCCAGTGGCTTGACCTGGACAGCGCAATCGTACAAACGGCGTAAAGTTCATCTTCTCCACGCAGACGTTTCCGAGCCGTGTTGTGGGGCGGGTGCTTGGGGTTAGGAGGTGGTGTTGCGGTAGAGGTGCAGGGAGAGGGTGAAGAAGACGATGAAGATGCCGGCGGCCCAGGCGAGTGACTGCCAGACGTAGCCGGCGGCGGGCCCGCCTTCGAAGAGGTCGCGGACGGCGGTGACGGTGACGCTGAGGGGTTGGTTGGTGGCGAAGCCTTGGAGCCAGCTGGGCATCGTGGCGACCGGGACGATCGCGTTGCTGGCGAACATGAGAATGAAGAACGGGAGGATGCCGGCGACCTGTGCGGTCTCGGGGTCTTTGGTCGCGAGCCCGATCGCGGCGTACATCCACGAGAACGCATAGCCGAAGACCATGATCAGGAGCAGGCCGGCGAGGATCGAGCCTGGATCGCTGTGGAATCGGAAGCCGACCAACAGGCCGAGGATGACCATGATCGTGAGGGACAGGAGGCTGCGACTGAGGTCGGCGAGGGTGCGGCCGGCGAGAACCGCTGAGCGGGCCATCGGGAGGCTACGGAAGCGGTCGATGATGCCGCTCTTGAGGTCGTCGGCGAGCCCGATCGACGTGGTCATACCGCCGATCAGGACGGCTTCGAGGAAGACCGCGGGGACGACGTAATCGACGTAGTTGCCGCCCGGGATGCGGATCGCACCGCCGAGGACGTAACGGAACAGGATCAGCAGCATCGCCGGCTGGATCGCGCCGACCACGAGCAGGCGCGGGGTGCGGATGATCCGCAGCAGGTTGCGCTTGGCGACGCCGGCCGTGTCGCGAGCCGCGACGCGTGGTGTCATCCGCGCCGGGGGCGTGGCCGCTCGGTTGTTGGTGGCGACGCTCATCGCGTCGCCACCAACTCGTCGATTCCCTCTGCGCGCCCGGAGGGTTGGTCAGTCGTGGCGGGGGCGCCGGTGAGCGACAGGAACACGTCGTCGAGCGAGGGGCGGCGGATGCCGAGATCGTCGAGCGCGATCCGTTCCTCCTCAAACCGTCTGGCTGCGGCCAGCAGAAGTCTGGTGCCGCCTGGTGTGGGGATGCTGATCAGGCGCTGGTCGCAGTCGACGCGAGGCTCGGTGTGAGCGACGTCAGCGAGCAGCCGGGCGGCGCGGTCGAGGTCGCGCGGGTCACTCACGCGCGCTTCGAGCATCGCCCCGCCGAGCTTGGCCTTGAGCTGCGCCGCCGTGCCGTGCGCGATCACCTTGCCGGTATCGATGACGACGATCTGGTCAGCGAGGTGCTCGGCCTCGTCCATGTATTGAGTTGTGAGCAGCACCGTTGTGCCACCCGCGACCAGCTCCTCGATGAACGCCCAAACATCGTTGCGGGTGCGCGGGTCCAGACCCGTCGTCGGCTCGTCGAGGAACAGAACGGCCGGCCGGGCGATCAGGCTCGCACCGATATCCAAGCGCCGACGCATGCCGCCCGAGTAGGTCTTGACCAATCTGTCGCCCGCGTCGATGAGATCGAAGCGCTCCAACACCTCTTGGGCGCGCCGACGATACTCGTGCTTGTTGAGGTGGTACCACAGGCCGACGAGCTCGAGGTTCTCACGGCCCGTGAGCAGCTCGTCGACCGCTGCGTAC
This sequence comes from uncultured Solirubrobacterales bacterium, assembly GCA_963701945.1. GTDB lineage: Bacteria > Actinomycetota > Thermoleophilia > Solirubrobacterales > Solirubrobacteraceae > Palsa-465. Next base: position 474,644 of record CAVPBV010000018.1, read on the forward strand.
TGGCCCGCGAGCCCGATCATCGAACGCAACTCCCGGGCATCCGCGACGACGTCGTAGCCTGCGACGCGCGCATTGCCGCTGTCGGGCTTGAGCAGTGTGGTCAGGATCCGCACCAGCGTCGTCTTCCCAGCACCGTTGGGGCCGAGCAGGGCGACCACCTCGCCCTGATCAGCGGCGAGGTCAACACCCGCTAGCGCGACGGTCGAGCCGAAGCGCTTCACGACGGCCTTGGCTTCGATCATCGAACCAGTCATCAAGCCTTGAAGCGGTCGCGACGATCCGTTTAGGCTGGCCGCTAGCCGAAGATCGGGAAGCGTCGCTGCCTGGCGAGTCGGTCCATCCCGCCCTGGATCGCGGATTCCACTTCGCGGTAGACCGACTCGACGTATTCGCGATCGTTGACCCGTTCTGGGTCGTGGTCGACGTGGATCGGGTCGAGCAGCTCGGTGCGGATCTTCGCCGGCAGTGGAAGGTGAGTCGGGATCGTCTCGATCGTCAGTCCGAAGGGGAAGCCGAGCACGATCGGCAGCTGAGAACCGCGAAGCTTTTGCTTCAGCCCGCTCACGCGGTCGAGTCCGTTCGCGAGCCAGTGGCCCTCGGACAGGACGAATGCGGTGTCGTGCCCGCCGACGGTGGCCACGGGAACGATCGGGACGCCTGAGCGGATCGCTGTGCGTACGAAGCCCATCCGCCCGCCAAGCACAGCCTCGTCGCGCCTGCGCCAGTTGCGCATCGCGTCGACGTCGCCCCCGGGCCAGATGACTACGTCGCACCCGGCGCTGAGCGAGGCGGTGACGCCCTCGCGGGAGGCTGGGATCACGCCGGCCTCGCGGAAGTAATCGCCGAGGCCGGGCGTCGCCATCAGGACATCGTGAGCGGTCGCATGAAGGACGCGCTCGGTGCCGAATCGCCGCCACCACTGGAACACGAACGTCCAGGCGTCCATCGTCAGCGACCCTCCTGAATGATTTCCGATCAGCAGCGAGGTCTCCTCGGGCAGTCGCTCCCAACCGGACGTCTCAAGGCGGAAGTAGTACTTGCACAGGACATCCCACACGGGCTTCTGAACCCGCATCAATGTCTGGTTGGGACCCTCGAGGGCGTGTTCGGTCGCGGCGGCGACACGCTTGGCGATCAGGCCCTCGATTCCCCCTTTGGATCGCGGCTCGGCGCTTCCGGACTTCGCCAACAGTGACGGATCGGGAGCCGGTCCGCCGTTGGCCTCGTCCAGAGTGGTCGCGCCCGGGAGCGGGCTGCGGAGGTAAGGAGTTCCGCGCGATGGCGCACCGTCCGGCTGAGCCCAGCCCCGGGGCGGTGGTGAAGAGATGGTTGCCATGAGGACCTCCTCTGAGCGTGTGGAGAGCTTCATCTCCCAAATGGACACCCAACCGTTACAACGAGTGGGTCTGCCGTGGACGATGCTCGGCACACATTTCATGTCGCGGATTATTCGAAGACATCCCAAGGATCCAACCTCGAGGCCGGCGTGACATCGGTACGAGACACCGTCGCTCATGCGGAAAACCCGTCAACCGCTCTCCTGGCCGTAACCATTCAGTCCCCCGGGGTCTCGAGTGAGCGCCGGGATGGGTCGCCTCGGTGCCGGTGGCAATGAGCGCGAGGTCGCCCTGGTCGGACGCAACAATGATTCCCGCCGACATTGCGTATGTTGAGGGCATGCGGATCCTGATCGTCGGCGCGGGTGTGATCGGGAGCGTTTACGGCGCGAAGCTGCAAGAGAGCGGACACGAAGTCGTCGTGTTGGCTCGCGGCGACCGCCTGACCGAGCTGCAGGAGCATGGGCTGATCCTCGAGGACGCCGAGGGCGGCCAGCGCACGGTCTTGCCGGTCCCCGTCGTCGACGGCGTCACCGCGGAGGACCGGTACGACCTGGTGCTCGCGCCGGTTCGGCGCGATCAGTTGCGTGGCATCGTGCCGGTGGTAAGGAAGCTGTCCGACGGCGCGGACGTGCTGGTGTTTGGTAACGCCACCGGGCTCTGCGACGAGCTCCGCGCATCGCTGGGTGAGCGCGTTTTGTTTGGATTCCCGGCCGCTGGCGGAACGCGCGAGGGGAGGGTCGTCCGATACGTCCTGATCCGGCAGCAGAAGACGATGCTCGGCGAGCCGGACGGACGAGCGTCGCGGCGTCTACGCAGCCTCTGCGACCTGTTCGCGGAGGCTGGGTTCCCGACGTCGATCAGCCGAGACGTCGCCGGGTGGCTGAATGCGCACAACGCGTTTGTAGTCCCGATCGCTTATGCCCTGTATCGGTTCGACACGGACGCGGCGCGGCTCGCCGCCGATCCGCCGACCCTGCGCCAGATGGTCCGGGCAACCCGACAGGCGTTTCGGGCGCTCCGGGCAGCCGGCGAAGCGGACATCCCAGGGAACCTCAAAATGCTCTACCTGCGCATGCCCGAGGGCTTCGCAGTCGCCTATTGGCGACGGGTGCTCGCCGGACCCCGCGGTGAGCTGTGGTTCGCCGCGCACAGCCGCGCGGCTCCCGAGGAGATGGCTTCCCTCGCCGCCGAGCTGCTCGCCGCCGTGCATCGGAGTAAACGTCCATCGCCGGATCTTGACGCCCTGCTGCGAGCACGGGGGTGACGTCGTGCACGTACCGTTCCCCGGCGTGCGGCGTTATCCGGCTCCTCGCCTATACGTGCGCGGCTTTCGCGATTCGGCGGTCGTGGCCCGAAACCGCTCCCGCCACTCATGCGCGTCGAACCGTGCCGGCTCGGTTTGCTCGAGGAACCGTTCCAGCACCGCGACGAACCGCTCCGGCGCCTCGAGATGCGGAATGTGGCCGACCCCGTCGAAGATCTCGAGACGGCTTCCGATAATCGCCGCGTGCGCGCGCTCGCCGTGGCTGACGGGGATGATCGAATCGCGCTCTCCCCACACGATCAGCACCGGTATGCCCGCCGTCAGGTACAGCCGATCGCTCGCGTCGATCCGCTGGCCACCCACGTTGATGACCGAGCGCAGCGTGGCCAGGAACGCCGCGCGGCGACCAGGATCGGCGAGCGACGCGTAGCCGCGAGCGACGTCGACGGTGGCCGGCGAGGGCCGGAACCGGATCGCCGCCAAGCCCCGCCCGACCGCGGGTCCCACCCAGCTCGCGGTGCGGGCGCTGGCGGTAATCCAAAGGTCCGAGCCGGGCAGCGCGGCGGCGCGCAGAACGAGGCTCACCTCCGGACCGAGGCCGCCGCTCGAGACCAGCACCAGCCGCTCGGCGAGCTCGGGGAACTGATACGCCAGCTGCATCGCGATCCCGCCGCCGAGCGAGTGCCCCACCAGCGTCGCGCGCTCGTGTCCGAGCGCGAGCAGCAAATCGCGCAGGCCGACGGCCAGCGCCCCAATCGAGTAGTCACCGCTACCCGGTGCCGACGCGCCGTGCCCGGGCAGGTCGGGCGCAACCACCGTGTACTTGCGCGCCAGTGGCCCGATCACCTCGCGCCAATTCTCGTAACCGCCGCCCATCCCATGGACCAGCAGCAGCACCGGGCCGGCGCCGGCCTGCGCGTAGGTCACCGGGCGGCCATGCAGCGTCGCGGTTCTGGGCTCCATGGGCTTCAACGCGTTCAGAGCGACCCCGACCTGTCAGACGAAGTCGGGAGATAGAGGATCAATTCCCAAAAGCCATGCGGCGAGTCCGGGCTCGAACTCGATCACCGGACTCATCCGTGCTCCCTCGCCATCAATCGCTGGACGCTCGCTGACATTTGTCTCACGGCCTCTCGGGTCACCTCGGTGGGCGATGAGACGTTACGGTGGACGCGTTCCCGCGACGGCCGCAGGAAACCACCTACCTGCTCCGTAATCAGCCGCAGCTCCATGGCCCGTCCCGGTAGATGCCCCTGCGCACACAGGCAGCGGCGTTCGTCATCCGGAGCTTCTACGGACCTAGAGGAGCGTTGGTCACCGATTCTGGCGGGGCGCTCAGCCCGTAGGTTGCTGATGACCACGGCGCAAACCTCGGCCCGCCTGAATCGAGTCGGCACGGTCGTAATCCCCGAGACACCAACTGGAGGAGATCCCGATGGCCGATTCGCTGAGAACGATCGACGAGCTCGACGTGGACGGCCGGCGGGTCCTCCTGCGCGCCGATTTCAACGTCCCGCTCCATCGGCTGCAGCCCGGCGGGCCGGTCGAGGTGGCCGATGACACTCGCATCCGCGCGGCGCTCGAGACGATCGCCGAGCTCCGCGCGCGCGGCGCGCGGCTCGTGCTCGTCTCACACCTCGGACGCCCCAAGGGGATCGACCCGGCGCTGTCGATGCGGCCCGTGGCCGATCGCCTAGAGGAGCTGACCGGCGCGCCGGTGACGCTCGCGCCGGCGGTCACCGGACCGGAGGTGATCGAGCTCACCGAGCGGCTTGCCTCGGGCGAGATGCTGATGCTCGAGAACATCCGGTACGAGGCAGGGGAGACCCACAACGATCCCGAGCTGGTCTCGGCGCTGGCCGAGCTCGCCGACGTGTACGTGAACGACGCCTTCGGCACCGCGCACCGGGCCCACGCAAGCACCGAGGGCATCGCCCACCGGCTGCCGAGTGCCGCCGGACGGCTGATGGAGCGCGAAGTGCACACGCTCCAGGCGATCGTCGAGGGCCCGGACCGGCCGCTCGTCGCGATCCTCGGCGGCGCCAAGGTCAGCGACAAGATCGGCGTCGTCGAGCGGTTTCTCGAGCTCGCCGATGTGCTCTGCATCGGCGGCGCGATGTGCTTCCCGTTCTTCGCTGCCCAGGGTCATCGCGTGGGCGCTTCGCTCTGCCCGGAGGACGACGTCGAGGCCGCGCGGCGCGCGCTCACGGCCGCCGCGGGATCCGCCTGCCGTCTCGAGCTGCCGATCGACCTGTCCCTCGCGCCGGACGGGCAGGAGCAACCGGCTTGCCGGGCGCTGGACGGCATCGAGGTCCCCGACGGCTGGAGCGGCCTCGACATCGGACCGCGAACCAGCGCCCGCTACGCCGCCGAGATCGCGGCCGCCGGCACCGTGTTCTGGAACGGCCCGATGGGCCGCTTCGAACTCGAGCCGTTCGCGGTCGGCACCCGCGCCGTCGCCGAGGCGATCGCGTCGACGCGGGCCCGGACCGTCGTCGGCGGTGGCGAGACGGTCGAGGCGATGCGAAGCTTCGGCTTGGAGGATCGCGTGACCCATCTTTCGACCGGCGGCGGCGCCACGCTCGAGTTGCTCGAGGGTCGCGAGCTGCCTGGCGTCCACGCCCTGATGAACACCGCCGTGAGCGCCCGATGATGCCTTCCGGCCCGGAGTTTCCCGATATCAGCTGCGCGTGCCTGATCGTGCTCGACGGTTGGGGAATCGCGCCCTCCGGCCCGGGCAACGCGATCGCCCGAGCCCACAAACCGAACTTCGACCGACTGTGGGCGGAGTGTCCGCACGCGGCGCTCGAGGCCAGCGGCCCGAGCGTCGGACTGCCCGAAGGTCAGATGGGGAACTCGGAGGTCGGGCATCTGACGCTCGGCGCCGGGGCCGCCGTGCCCCAGACGCTGACGCTGATCGACAACGCCGTCGCCGACGGAGCGCTCGCGAGCAATGCGGTGCTGCGCGATGCGCTGAGCGCGAGCGAGCGGGTCCACCTGCTCGGGATGGTGTCGGACGGAGGCGTCCACTCCGGCTTCGGCCACCTCCACGCCCTGATCGAGCTCGCGGCCGAGCTCCAGGTCCGAGATCTGGTGCTGCACTGCTTCACCGACGGCCGTGACACGTCTCCCACCGCGGGCGAGGGCTACCTGGCCACGCTCGAGGACTGGTGCCGCGGCGCGGGCGCCGGCCGCGTCGCGACCGTCGTCGGGCGCTATTGGGCGATGGACCGCGACCGGCGCTGGGATCGCACGCAGGACGCCTACGACCTGCTGGTGCACGGACGCGCCGATCACCATTCACCGGACGGGCCAGCGGCGGCGCGCGCCGCCTACGAGCGCGGCGAGACCGACGAGTTCATCCGGCCGACGACGGTCGGGGAGGAGGGCCGAATCCGTTCCTCGGACAGCGTGCTGTGCTTCAACTTCCGACCCGACCGGATGCGGGAGATCGTGCGCGCGCTCGCCGAGCCCGGCTTCGGCGAAGGCACCGAGGACCTTCCCGGCTGGCATGGACGCGGCGGGTGCGGACCGATCCGGCGGCTGGCGACCATGACCGAATACCAGCAGGGCTGGCCCTACCCGGTGGCGTTCACGGCCGCGCATCCCGCGACCACGATCGGGGCGGTGATCGAAGCGGCCGGCGAGCGCCAGCTGCACGTGGCCGAGACCGAGAAGTACGCGCACGTCACGTACTTCTTCAACGGCGGCCGCGAACGGCCGTATGACGGAGAGCGACGGGCGCTCGTGCCCTCTCAGCGCGACGTCCCGACCTACGACCATAAGCCGCAGATGAGCGCGCGGGAGATCACCGACGCGTTCCTGCAAGCGTTCGCCGAGGACCGGCCCCGGTTCTCGATCATCAACTTCGCCAACGCCGACATGGTCGGCCACACCGGAGTGGTCCCAGCCGCGATCAACGGTGTGGAAACGATCGACGGTTGCCTTGAGCCGGTGGTCCAGGCGGTGAACGACGCCGGCGGCGTGTGTGTGATCACCGCCGACCATGGAAACGCCGACCACATGCTCGAGGACGACGGCAGTCCGAACACCGCGCATTCGCTCAACCGGGTGCCGCTGATCATCACCGCCCGCGGGATCGGGCTCGCGGCGACCGGCAGCCTGGCCGATGTCGCCCCCACGGTGCTCGCGCTACTCGGAATCGAACCTCCGAAGGAGATGACCGGCCGCTCGCTGCTCGAGCCTGCACAGGAGCGGCCGCGCCTTACGCCGGCGTGACGCTCGCGCCCTCGGTGATGTAGCTGGTGATCGCGGGGCTCAGGCCCAGATCGATCGAGACCGAGCCGCCCTCGAGGTGAACGCGCGACGCGTCGTCGCTGAGCGTCGCCGTCCAGCCGTGCAGCTCGACGTCGCGGAGCGCCTGACGGAGGACAAGCCCGGCACGCTCGCCGGTCTCGGCGCACATCGCCGGCCGATCGAGCTCGAGCTCGAGCTCGGCAAGCACGTCGTAGGGCGAATCGACGCGGAGGCGCTGAAGGTTGCGGTCGATCTCGACCGCGACCGGCGCCAGCATCAGGTCCTTCTGGTTCTTCGGATGAACGGCCATCTCAACCTCCTTCGGGTGTTGTGAGCCAATCTAAGCGGTTCAAGGGGCCGTGAACATCCGATGTTTCCAGAGGCTGGATCCGTGCTTTTCCGCACCCGACCGGTGGGCGCTGCTAGTCTGCTCGCCAAGCATGTGGCTCGGCGGACGCGGGCAGCACCTTGGAGTTCTTTGACCGTCAGTGGGCCGATGTGACAACTCGCTCAGACCAGTTCCGATCCGCGGTGATCAACTTGGTCGCGCGGACCGTAGAGGTCAGGTGTCCGGTGGATGCCGGAGGGGGGCGTGACGCCTGATGGCCGTGGGCGACCCCGAATCACGAAATGCCTCCGGCGCGCTCGACGCGGTTCGGCTGGCACAGGAGGTTCTGTCCGAGCTTGACCTCGAGGTGGTGCTCCGGCGCGTGCTCGAGTCCGCGCGGGAGTTGTCGGGAGCGAGGTACGCGGCGCTCGGGGTGACGGATGAGTCGCGGGCCGAGCTCGAGCGGTTCATCACGATTGGCATCGACGAGGACGATCGGGAACGGATCGGCGATTTACCGAGGGGGCGAGGGGTGCTTGGCGAGCTGATCGCGCATCCGGTGCCGCTGCGGCTGGCCGACGTGGGCGCCCATCCTCACTCCTATGGTTTTCCGCCCGGTCATCCTCCGATGAGGACGTTCCTGGGGGTCCCGGTGATGATCGGCGGGGTCCCGTTCGGGAACCTGTACCTGACGGAGAAGGCCGGCGGCGAGCAGTTCACCGAGGGCGACGAGCAGGCGATCGGTCTGCTCGCCGAGTTCGCGGGCGTGGCGATCGACCACGCCCGGCGGTATTCCCGTCTGGATGCTCAGCACGCGGAGCTCAGGCGGACCGTTGATGCGCTTGACGCGACCATGCAGATCGCGCGGGCGCTCGGCGGCGAGACCGACCTCGATCTGATCTTGGGGCTGGTGGCCAAGCGCGGAAGAGCGCTGGTGGCCGCCCGGGCGCTGGTGATCGAGCACGAGCAGGCCGGGGAGATGGTCGTGGCTGCCGGGGCGGGCGAGTTGCCCGCCGGCGTGGTGGGCCAGCGCGTCGATGTGCGGGACAGCCTCGCCAGCGCGGCGCTCCGGGTCTCGAGGACGCTCCGGCTCGAGGATCAGCCCCACCGGGCGCGGTTCGAGCGCCACGGCCTCGGCCGGCTCGGCGTTCAGGCCGACGCCGGATTGGTGGTTCCGTTGATCTTCCGCGGACAGGGCTATGGAGTGCTGATCGCGGTCGACCGGCTCGAGGGTGGCCCGGCGTTCAGCCGCGAGGACCAGCGCCTGCTGGAGGCGTTCGCGGCGAGCGCGGCGACGGCGGTCGCAACCGCGGTGACGGTCGAGGGCGAGCGCCGCCGGCAACGGCTGGCGGCAGCCGAGCAGGAACGGGCTCACTGGGCCCGCGAGCTTCACGACGAGACGCTGCAGAACCTGGCGGCGCTGCGGCTGGGGCTCGCCGCGCAGCTCCAGGCCTCCGAACCTGAGGCGGCGATCGAGACGATGCGCGACGCGGTCGTCCAGCTCGAGCAGGAGATTCGCACGCTCCGGGCGCTCGTCACCGACCTTCGTCCGGCCGCCCTCGACGACCTCGGCGCGCAGGCGGCGATCGAGGATCTCGCCGAGCGGGCGCGGGGACGCGGGCTCGAGGTGGATCTCGCCATCGACCTCGCCTACGAGCAGGGCCGCAAGCCGGACCGACCCACGAGCGAGGTCGAGACCGCGATGTATCGGATCGTCCAGGAGGCCCTCAACAACGCCACAAAGCACGGCGGCGCGCGCCGCGCCCACGTCGAGGTCGTGGAAGACGACTCGACCGTGCGAGTGACGGTGCGGGATGACGGACGCGGGTTCGACCCGGTCGCCCACACCGACGGATTCGGGCTGCTCGGGATGCGGGAGCGGGTCGAACTGCTGCACGGAACCCTCGAGGTCACCTCATCGCCAGGCCAGGGCACGACGATCAACGCCGCATTCCCCGCCAGCTACCGTAGAGGCACCGAGCGTCGGACAATCGAACCGCGGCCCGTGGAAGCGGAGGCGCTCACGCGACCGCGCGCCTGATCCGCGGGCTCGTGTAGGCGAGGCCCCGGCTTGCGCGCCGCACGGCCTCGACAAGCTCACAATCGGCGAAATCGGCAAGCACGAACCCGGTCGCCCCCGCTTCGAGCGCCCCGGTCGCGAACGCCTCGTTCACGTGCATCGTGGTGACCACGATCTCGGTGCCGGGCGAGGCTGCGCGCAGTCGCTTGATCCGCTCGGCGAAGAACCCGTCCGGCATCCGCAAGTCGAGCACGAGCACGTCGGGGTGCTGGACGGCCACCTCGCCCACGGCGGCCTCGAAATCGCTCGCCTCGCCGACGACGTCCAGATCATCCTCGTGATCCAACAGCCACCGGAGGCTCCGCCGCAAACCGGAATGGTCATTGGCGAGCACGACACGAGTCCGCGCATCGTTGGGTCGGCCGTCGGTATCGCGGTGGTCGACTGGGTGGAGATAGCGCATGCCACGAATGTAGGCCCGGGAGCGGCTCCCGACCACCGTCTAAGCGTGCCGGTCACGCACGGTGAAGTACCGAGTCGGTCCAGGTAGTCGTCGCCGCGCGGGATGGATCGGATCTCCACCGGGGGGAACTACCGATGCCGATCATCGCCACCGCGGGCACGATGAAGCGCGATGACGTCGACGACGCCCGCAACCTTTGCATGCCCCACGTGATCCCGACGAGAGCCGCAGCCGCGCCCGTCGGCGCAGCATGACGACACCGACAGCCGCCCACACCCGACGGGCTCGGTCCGAGACACTGCGGCAGGCGCTGGCGCGGCCCGAGACGTATTCGCATCGGCCGGCGTCGGTGGAGGTGCGCGAGACGCATATCTCATGGGTGTTCCTCGCCGGCGAGCTCGCCTACAAGCTGAAGAAGCCGCTCGTGCTCGACTTCCTCGACTACGGGACCCCGGCACGTCGGCGCGAGCTGTGCGCGGCGGAGGTGCGGCTCAACCGGCGCCTGGCGCCCGACCTGTATCTCGGCGTTCGCGGCGTGGCACGTACCCGGGACGGGGTCGAGCTGACCGACGAGGACGACCCGCGGGCGATCGACTTCGTGGTCGAGATGCGCCGGTACGACGAGGCGCAGACGCTCGCGGCCAGGCTCGAGCGCGGCGAGCTCCAGCGAGATGACGTGGTCGAACTTGGACGCCGCCTGGCCCGCTTTCACGAGGACGCGCCGCGGGTGACGCCGGACAGCGCCCCCGTGCTCGCGGCCGAGCGACGCTTCGAGCGCAACCTCCAGGAGCTGCTGGGCGATGTCGAGCAGCGCGGCGAGATCGAGCGAGTGCTAGGCCTCGAGCGGTTCGCGCACGCGTTCGTGACCGCCCACGCCCACACGTTCTGGACGCGCGCCCGCCGCGGGCAGGTCCGCGAGGGCCATGGGGACCTCCGCGCCGAACACGTTCTGCTGGGTGATCGCGTGCGCGTCGTCGACTGCGCCGAGTTCGATCCCGGGCTGCGCCAGCTGGACGTGGCCGACGACCTCGCCTTCCTCGTGTTCGATCTGGCCGCGCTCGGTGGCGAGCGCTTCGGCGAGGTCCTCGTGGATGCGTACCGGGATGCCGGGGGCGACCCCGGCCCGGATGCGCTGATCGCCTTCTACGCCGCCTACCGCGCGCTCGTGCGCGCCAAGATCGCGCTCGTGCGCGGCGCCCAGCTCCCCGGCACGAGCGCGGAACACGGTAAGCAGAGGGCCCACGCCCGCGACCTGATCGCCCTCGCCGAGCGCTTCGCCTGGAGGGCGAGACGGCCGCTCGTGATCGTGGTGTGCGGCGTTCCCGCGAGCGGCAAGTCACACCTGGCGCACGCGCTGGCGGAGCTGTCGAGGCTCCCTCACCTGAGCTCGGACGTGATCCGCAAGCGGCTCGCCGGGCTGCGCCCGACCGAGCGGGCGCCGGGCGAGACCTACGGCGCGGACTGGAACGCGCGCACGTACGCCGAGCTCGGCAACCGGGCGTCCGACGCGCTCGCCGGGAACGGTGGCGTGATCGTCGACGCCACCTTCCGCCACCGGGACGATCGCCGCGTATTCACGGCCGCGCTCGGCGCTTTGCGGCAAGTCGTGTTCATCGAATGCCAGGCCCCCGGCCCGGTTCTCGCCCAGCGGGCGGGGCAGCGCGAGCACGACCGCGATCGCGTCTCGGACGCGAGCCTCGCGGTCGTGCTGCGCGAGCAGAGGCGATGGGACGCGCTCGACGAGGTGGCGGCGAGCGCCCACTTGACCGTCCGAACCGACCGCCCGGTGGAGCAGGTCACCGCTGACGTCCTCGCGCTGCTCGACCGCCGCCTTGCCGAGCTCACCCTCGCCTGAACTGCCGCGAGCCGCGGGCGCCCCTCCCTGGGCAGGGGCACTCGGCGGCGGCCGCTCGGTCAGCTCGACGAGATGACACCGGCGAGCCCGCCGCGGACGACGGCCTCGTCCGGCCTCGCACGCGCCGAGCGGGTGAGCACAAGCAGCGGGCAGTGGGCGGTGCGGGCGAGCCGCTGCGCAACTCCGCCGTAGACGAGCCGGCCGAGCGGGCCGTAGCCGCGGGACCCCACGACCAGGAGGTCGAGCGAAGCGCTGTAGAGCGTCAGCTCTTCGACCGGGTCCCCGTAGGCGGAGTGCGGCTCGACGCCCCCGAGCGCCGCGATCCGCTCGCGGGCTCGGTCCACCTCGCGCGTTATCGAGTCGACCTCGACGGCGGCGGCCGTACCCAGGTAGCCCAGGTACAGGTAGGCGGGAGTCGAGACCGCCTCGAATGCGGACAGCTTGGTGTGATGCTCAGCCGCGACCACCCTTGCCAGGGCCAGCGCAGCTTCGCTCTCGGGTGAAGCGTCGTAGCCGACGCCAACCTCCCGCATCACCGCCGGCTCACGGCTATACCCCCCGGGGGCGATCGCAACCGCGCAGGGTGCGCCGTTCAGGGCCGCCCGCGTGTCGTCGCCGATCAGAACCCTTCCCAGCAAGCTACGACGAGAGGAGCCGATCACGAGCAGGTCGGCCCCGGTCAGCTCAGCGAGCTCATGCAGGCCGCGTCCCACCGACGGCGATCCGTAACAGCGGAGCTTCGCCTCGACTCCGGTCTCCGCGCGCCTCGTCTCGAGGAGCCCGCGGATGCGCTCGTGCTGCCAGGTCTCGTAGTCGGGGCTAGAAGCCCGCGACGATTCTGTGTCACCCTGGTAAACCTGGGCGAGGGTGAGTTCGCTGCCGGAGGCGGCGAGCATCTTCGCGAGCGCTATCGCGTCACGCCCTCCCTCGTCATCGTCGACACCAACAACGACGTTGTTGAACATCTCGTTTTCCTCCTGGTGGAATTGGTGCACTCACCGTAAGTCCGCGGGAGGTCACTGCCATCGGGGCTCGACCCGGCGAGCGTTGCGGCTTTTTTACGCGCGGTCGATCAGGTCACCGCGAGGGCGCGATCGTCGGGCTCGGAGCCCTGTGTTGACATGGCACGAGTGGAGCGGGTCAACACGAGCAACGGGCAGTGGGCGGTCTGGACGAGCGCACGAGATGTGCTGCCGTGCACGAGGCGCCCGACGGACCCGTAGCCTCGCGAGCCAACCACCAGCAGGTCGACCGTTTCGCCCCAGCGAGCCAGCTCCTCGGCGGGATGGCCGTAGGCGCCGTGCGGTTCGACGTCGCCGATGGCAGCGACCCGATCCCGGGCGCCGCTGATCAACTCATGGACCGAGGCGTTGTCGCCGGCGTCAGGAGTCCGGAACAGGGGCGCCGGGTAGGCCACCACCTCGAGCGCCGCCAGGCTCGCGTCGAGCTCACGCGCGAGCGTTCTGGCCAGGTCGAGGGCGCGCCGGCTGTCCGGGGATCCGTCGTAACCGACGCCGATCTTCCCGATCGTGTTCGGGTGCTCGGCGTATCCGGCCGGCGCGACTGCCACCGGGCACGGCGCTCCGTCGAGGGCGGCGCGCGTGTCGTCGCCGACCATCACCCGTCCGAGCAGTCCTCGCTCGGACGCACCGACGACCAGCAGATCGGAGCGCAGCGACTCCGCCAGCTCGTGGAGGCCTCGTCCCGGCGAGGTGCACGCGCTCCAGCGGAGCTCGGCCCGCACTCCCGCCTCATCGCGCGCGGCATTGAGCAGGTCACGCGCGCGCACGTACTCCGCGGCCTCATAGTCGCTGTAGTCGCGGTGCAGTGGATCACCCCGCAGCGGATAGACGTGCGCAAGCACGAGCTGCGCGTCGTCGGCCATCAACTGCCGGGCCAGCGCGATCGCGTCACGGCCTCCGAAGCGTCCATCCACCCCGACCAGAATGTTGCTGAACATGACGTCTCCCCTTTCGCTAGATCTAGCGAAGCGCGCCGGTCATGACGGGTTCCTCGGTCCGGCTTGCGAGATCCCCTGCGCCAGGTGCGAGTGAGCCTCGCGGCAGGATCAGCAGCGGGCAGGGCGCGTGACGCGCTAGGTAGTCCGACACGCCGCCGTGGAACAGCCTGCCGACCGGCCCGTAGCCACGCGAGCCGACGAGCAGCAGATCGAGGTTCTCGCCGAACCGCACGAGCTCCTCGCGCGGTCCACCGTACACGGCGTCGCTCTCGACGTCGTCGCCTAACTCGCGCAGCTGCTCAATCGTGTTATGGATCAGCCGGCTGGTGCCGTCGGGCCAGTCGGCCGGGATCGGGGTCTCGCCTCGCACATCCTCCAGCGAGACGACCTGCAGCGCCCAGATCGTCGCCCCGTGCTGGGCGGCCAGATCGCGAGCAGCGGCGAGCGCGGCGTCGCTCTCGGGCGAGCCGTCATAGCCGACGCCGAGCGTCTCGAGCTCGTGGGGCAGGTGGCGGTAGCCGCGCGAAGCGATTGCGACGGCGCACGGCGCGCCACTGAGCGCCGCACGGGTGTCGTCGCCCATGAGGACGCGGCCGAGCAAGCCATGACTCGGGGACCCGACGACGAGCAGGTCGGCACTGAGTCGCTCGGCGAGCTGGTGAAGGCCTCGCCCGGCGCGATGCTCGCAGGACACGACCAGCTGCGCCTCGAGCGAGGCCGAATCCCGCTCACGTTCGAGCAACACCTCGGCCCCGGCTTCTTCGGCGATCACCGTCAGCGAACCGCCGCGGCCGATCAGCAAGTCCTCGCCGTAGACGTGCGCGAGCGTGATCACGCCACCGCGTGCGACGAGCTGTCTGGCTAACGCGATCGCGTCGCGACCGCCGGGGCGCCCATCGACGCCGACGAGAACTCTTCCGAACATCGTGGCTCCTTGCGTAAAGGACTCTTCCAGGAGACCCTAAGAAAAGTCCGGCGCCGCGGGCATCAGTGCCCGGCCGCGACAGGTTGCGGCTTTCTACGATTGAGCCGGCGGTTGCCCGAGTGCCTCGGTCGCGTCTTGCGCCAGCCGAGTCGCGGACGGCTGGCGGTCGCGGGGGTTCTTCGCGAGTGCGCGATCGAGCACGTCCTGAAGGCCGGGTGGCAGCTCCGGGTTGAGCGCGACCAGTCTGCGGGGCGGGTCGTGGACGTGCGCCCACAGTTTCTCGAGGTCGGTGTCGCGGTCGAACACCACGCTTCCGGTGAGCATCTGGAACAGGATGCAGGCCAGGGAGTAGATGTCCGCGCGGGCGTCGACGTCGGCGCCGTGCGCCTGCTCGGGCGCGATGTAGTCGACCGATCCGAGCGCCACGCCGGTCCGGGTCAGATGCTCGTCGCCGGCTCGCCTCGTGATGCCGAAGTCCGTGAGATAGGCGTGGTCGTGCCCGGAGCGCCGCGCGATCAACACGTTGCCGGGCTTGACGTCGCGGTGGACGAGCCCGAGTGCGTGCGCCTCGTCGAGCGCGCCGGCGATCTGGCCGGCGATCGCGACGGCTCGCGCCGGGTCGAGCCGGTTCTCGCGGCGGAGCAGCCGGCGCAGGTCGGTGCCGTCGATATAGCGCATGGTGAGGTACAGCAGGCCCTCGTCCTGGCCATCGTGGTAGATCTGGACTACGTGGGGGTGATCGATGGCAGCGGCCACCCGGCACTCGCGCTCGAAGCGGGCGCGGAACACTGGGTTGCCGGCGGCGTCGGGCGCGATCACCTTGAGCGCCACCGTCCGGCCCAGGGTGAGGTCGGTCGCGCGGAAGACGAGCCCCATCCCGCCCTGGCCGACGAACGCGTCGATCCGATGTCCGCCGAAGTCCGTCCGGTTCCGCCTCCATCGTCAGGACCACGATCGCGCTCGCCGGGGACGCCTCGAGGAACCTGGGGATCGCCGCCAGCGTCGGGGTGCCCGGCATGTTCAGATCGAGCACCACGACCCGCGGCTGATGTCGTTCGGTCAGCGCCAGGGCCGCCTCGACATCTCCTGCCTCTCCCACCACGCTGAGGTCCGTCTCTCCGTCCAGGACCCTGCGAAGCCCGGCGCGGATCAACGCGTGATCATCGGCGAGCACGATCCCGATCCGCTCCGAAGCCACCTCGACGTCAGTAGAGTCGGCCACGCGCCGACTCTACTGACGAGGCAGTGTGGTGCAGAAGCGTCAGGGGACGAGCACGACGCGGGCCGCGATGCGGCCGGCCTCGACGTCGGCGATCGACTCGTTGACTCGGGCGAGCGGGCGGATCTCGTGAATGACCTTCGTCTTACCGGCGGCGTGCAGCTCGAACACCTCACGCAGGTCGGTGCGGGTGCCGACGATCGACCCGACGACCGTGATCCCGTTCAGCACGGTCTCGAAGATCGGGAGAGTGACGTGGTTGTCGGCGGGGAGCGCCACGAACACGAGCGTGCCGCCTCGGCGAAGACTCCCGTAGGCCTGCTCGAACGCGCGCGGTGAGACCGCGAGCGCGATCGCTTGGTCGGCGCCGCCCAGCGCTTTGATCGCCTCCACGGGATCCTCGCGGGCGGCGTTCACGGTGAACTCGGCGCCCAGCTCGCGGGCGAGCTCGAGCTTCTCGTCGATCAAGTCGACCGCGATCACGCGGCCGCCGGCGATCGCGGCGTACTGAATCGCCAGATGCCCGAGCCCACCGACACCGAACACGGCGACGAGGTCGGACGAGCGGGTGCCCGCGACCTTGACCGCCTTGTAGGTGGTCACGCCGGCGCATGTGAGCGGCGCTGCGTCGAATGGATTGATGCCGTCCGGGACCTTCACGACGTACCGCGCATATGCGGCTGCGTACTCGCCGAAGGCGCCGTCGATCGAGTAACCCATGTTCTGTTGGGACTCGCACAGCGTCTCTCGGCCTGAGACGCAGTAGTCACACATGCCGCAGGCGTAGCCCAGCCAAGGCATGGCAACGCGATCGCCGCACGCGACCTCGGTCACGCCGGGACCGAGCTCCTGGACGATGCCCACGCCCTCGTGACCGGGAATGAATGGGGGCGACGGCTTGATTGGCCAGTCCCCATGGGCTGCGTGAATGTCGGTGTGGCAAAGGCCACACGCCTCCACGTGAACAAGGATCTGCCCGGGCTGGAGCTCACGCCAGGGCACGTGTTCGACCGTGAGAGGCGCGTTGAACTCGTGAACGACAGCAGCGTGGTAGCCAGCGACGCTGGGAGCGGACTGTGTCGGGTTCGAGACGGTTGTAGCCATGAAGATCTCCTTGCTGATGGGCCCCGAATCCTGCGGGAGCGGCACGACTCCCCCATCCGTCGCCGACTACAAACCCGATGTGGACAACTACCGATTGGTACAGCGGGTGGTCGCTCGGGCGAGCTAGCCCTTGTCCACCCACCGCTCGTAGCAGGCCAGGTGATAGCACTGGCCGCTCGAACAGATCTCGGGCTCGGCGGCACGGGAGCTCCGCGTGGCGACGTTGCAGCCGAGGTGCATTAGCGGCTCGTATACGCCGATGATGTCGTCGCAGACAGGGCAATGCGGGGGTTCCACGAAGCGCCACTCTCCCGGAGGGTGTCCCATTCCGGGTTCAGCATCGGTCATGCGTTGCCCCTGTCCATCCGTCGAGGACCGCAGCCGACGTGTGAGGAACTACTGATGTGATCGTAGCTCGTCGAACTCGGCGAACTGACCCATCGCGTCGATGTTCGAGACGTGACTCACCTCCGTTCTCGATGCCGAGGTGTGCACTGTCAGCGTAAGTCGGTCGTGCGGTGGCGCGATCCGCAGCCGGCCCTCCGTTGCCTCCGTAGTAGACCGAACGGGATCTGCCGCTCCGAGCGGACGTCGCGCGGCGGCGAGGCGAATACAAATGACTCAGGCTGTTCCCACGCGCCGAGCCCGGCCGGCGCTCCCCAAGACACACAGGAGGCCCGAGATGTCAACCACGACTCGAGAGCTCGCAAGTGAGACATGGGCCGAATACTTCGATGCGCTCAGCCGCGAGTTGTTCCATGCGTCCACCTCGATCGAGGTGGTCGATCCATCCGGCCCGGCGAACGTCGAGGCGAAGCATCTCGCTCTACACGCCCTGACCTACGACCACCGAGACGATGTATTCGAGGTTGCCGTGGCCCGGGGCGGCCCACATCTGCCGGGCGTCCTTCGGCACCTCGTCGATCACCCGGCTCGGGTAGCTGTGGACAACCACACGATGCTGGCACCGATGACGATCGTGGTCGACGGACGCGACGGCCTGCGGACGATGATCCGGATCGAACGCGACCCGGACATCGGCGGCTGAGTCTGATCACGCGGCGCTGAGCTTCGAGGGCTCGCGCCAAACCGCAGTCAAGCCGCAAACAGGTCGTTCTGGAGGCCGACCAGCGATGCGATGTCGTGGACGTCGGCGTCCCGGTCGGGCACGCGGATCGGATCGTCGCGGAGGGCGCGACGCAGCCGCTCGACAGCGCGGGCGTCTCGGTCGGCCAGACGCTGGACCTCGACATGGGTGCGGGCGACCTTGTCCGCAAGCCGGATGCCGAGCCGGTCGTGCAGCCTGGCTGCCACCGTGCCGACGTCGTGCGGCGCATGGTCGAGCGGGTGCACGCGATTGACGATCGCCCCGCACCGATGAAGGCCGGCGCGATCCAGCTCAGCGGCGAAGAAGACCGCCTCGTCGACCGCGGACCGCTCCGGCGAGGTGACGATCAAAAAGCCGGTGTGCGGGTCGCTGAGCAGATCGTGGACATCCGCGGCCCGGCGGCGGAAGCCGTCGAGAAGGCCGGCCAGCTGGCGGAACAGAGTAGTCAGGTCATCGAGCAGCTCGACGCCTGTGATCCGGCGCAGCGCGGCGAACACGATGCCCGCGGCACGCATCGCATGACCGGACGGTCGCAGGATGACCGTCAGCGCACGGCCCTCGAGGAGCGCGGTCAGGCGATCCGGCGCCTCCAGGAAGTCGATCGCATGGCGGGACGGCGGCGTGTCGAGCACGATCACGTCGTACTCCCGCTCGTGCTCGATCTCGAACAGCTTCGCGATCGCCGTGTACTCCTGGGAGCCGGCCACGGCCGTCGAGATGTGGCCGTAGATCGGATTGGCAAGGATCTGCTCCTTCGTTCGCGCATCCGGTGCGAGCAGCTCGATGAGCTCGTCGAAGGTCCGCTTGGAGTCGAGCATCATCGCGAACAGCTCGCCTCGCGCCTCGATCCCCCACCCTCGGAGCCCGGCCAGATCGACGGGCTGCGGTTGGTTGCCGAGCGCATCCAGGCCCAGCGCCTCGGCCAACCGTCGGGCCGGATCGATCGTGACCAAGGCCACGCGGCGGCCCTGCACGGCCAGTCCGAGCGCGACCGCCGCCGATACGGTGGTCTTCCCGACCCCGCCGGCGCCGGCGCAGATCACGACGCGCTTGCCCGACAGCGCTTGCGCCAGCCGGCTCACGACCGGGCCGCTCCCAGCAGATCGGCGAACCGCTCGACGTCGGCGCGCTCGAACTCGGCCTCGAACCGGAACGGGAGCGTGGTGCAACGCGCCGGCGCGACCCCACGCCGCAGGCGCGCGAGCTGTGTTCGCTGCGCCCTGGCGCGGGCCGCGAACCAGCGTGCCGACCGGACGGCCGGATCCTCCGGAGCGGTGGAGAGGGCGAGCGCGTCCTCGGAGGTGAAACGGGACGGAAAGACGCGGTTGGCGACCACGGCGTCGAGCTCGATGCCGAGCCGGTCGGCGAGCGAGGCCTGGAGCGCCAGTGTCTCGCTCACCGCCATCTGCTCCGGCGTCGCCACCGCGACCACGCCGACTGTGTGCGGATCGCGAAGCATCCGTTCGACCGTGTCGGCCTGCCTTGCCACCGGCCCGACCCGGGCGATCGCGGCGAATGTCCGGGGCGCGCCGAGCAGTCCGACCAGCTGACCGCTCGCCGGCGCGTCAAGGATGATCACGTCGTATTCGTGGGCGTGCGGCTTGTGCCGTGGTCGCTGGACGAGTTCCCACACCTTGCCGATCGTGAGCAGGTCGCTCATCCCCGGAGCCGCATCGACGAACGCCTGGAAGGTCGCGCTGCGGGCGAGCGTCGCGGCCGGAAACAGCCCCGGTACCTCGTAGCGCAGATACTCCTCGAGCGCGGCTCGCCGGTCGATCGTCACGTGGTGAAGGCCACGCTGGAGCTCGACTTCGACGAGCGGGTCCGCGGCGCGCCCTCCGAGCATGCGCGCCACGTCGGCGCGGCCGGCGGTCTCAACGACGATCGTTCGACGCCCACGCCGGGTCGCACCGACGGCGAGCGCGGCGGTGACCGTGGATCTGCCGACACCGCCTTTCCCGGCGACGATCAGCAACCGCTTGGTGATCGCAACCGTCATCGTGCCTCCCCATTGGTGGTTTCCTCACCCGCGTGGCGAGGCTACGGCTGCGTTGACTGGAAAGGAATCGGTAGTTCTCCGAGCGGCAGATACGGGATACAACCGGTCAGGACCTAATGTGGCGTGGGTGCCCGACGACGTCGACCGCGTGATCGAAGCCGAGCGAAGGGCGCACACCTACGCTCGCGAGCGAGGCTTCTCGGGGCCGCTTTACGCGGTTATCCGGGCGCTCGCGAGCGCCGTGCTGCGGACGTGGTTTCGCGTGCGCGTCTCGGGTGCCGCGCACATTCCCGCGCACGGCGGCGTGATCGTCGCCCCCAACCACAAGAACTTCCTCGACCCGTTCTTCATCGGGATCGTCACCCGCCGGCACGTCCGGTTCATGGCGAAGATGGAGCTGTTCAAGGGTCCGCTGGCATGGCTGTTCCTGCGCCTGGGCGCGTTCCCGATCCGCCGCGGCGGGGGCGATGCCGACGCGCTCGATACCGCCGCCGCGATCCTGAGCAGCGGCGGGCTTGTCGTGGTGTTCCCGGAGGGCACGCGAGTGGAGCAGTCCGACGCGCTCGGCGCCCCGCGTCACGGCGCTGGCCGCCTGGCGATCGAGGCCGGCGTGCCGATCGTCCCAGCGGCGATCACGGGCACGTCGCATCTGTGGCGCGGCGCGCTGCCGAAGCTGCGAAGAGTCCAGGTCGCCTTTCTCCCAGCGGTCGAGCCGCCGCCGCCGGCGCCCGGTCATGATCCCGCCACCGAACTGATCGACGATCGCGTGTGGCCCGCAGTGCAGGAAGAGTATGGGCGGCTCGCGGCGCGACCCGGACTGATCGCCGCCGCGCTCACCGCGGCCGGTGTCGGCGGCGGCCTGCTAGCTCGACGGCGGCTGCAGGCAAGTCAGCAGCCTCGGCTGCTCGGCAGGGTGGGTCCTCGCAGGCTGCGGCCCCGCAGGGCTCGTCGGCGCGGGCTTCGCCGATTGCGCCGGCCTCGGTAGCGCAAACGCTCGCTGTCGATTTGTGACCGATTGGTCACTCCCTGATCGAGGACGGGGGTTTTCCCGGATGCGCCGGGCGGCGCCGGTGAGGACGATCGCAGAGTTCGTGCCCGCCCCCGGCCAATCGAGGTGTGATGGCGAAGGATCGAATGATCGCGACTCTCGGTGAGACGCGGCTGCTGCTGCCGGGGCTCGTCACCGATGCTTTGGCGGCCAACGATCGCGTCAAGTACCTGCTCACGCTGGTGCAGGCCGCGCGGTCGGCTGCGGACGGTGTCGGCGATCAGAGCACCCTGCGGGAGGAGCGAGTCGCCTGCGGCGTCGAAGACTCGCGGCTGGACCGTGTCGTCGCCCAGAGCGTCCGCGAGCCGGACGGCCGGTATCGCGTTCCGGGCGCGCAGAGACTCGCACGGTGTGCGATCGACGAGGTGCATACGATGCTCGAGCCGCTCCATGTCGCCGAGATTCCGATGGCGATCGACCTGGCGGAGCGCGTCGAGGTCATAGCGGCCGAGCTCAGCGTCGACGGCGATCTCTTGAGCGCCGAGGACGTCGTGCGCCTGACCCGCGGTCCCGGGAACGGCGGGGACTCGCTTCACCTAGTAGTGATGGACGCGCATCGTGAGCTGAACCGGCTCGAAGGCGAGATCGCGACCGAGTCGATCGACGGCGCCCACGTCCACGACCTCGCCGAGTCCGATCGCTGGCTGGTCAGAGCGTTCATGCGCGGAGTGCACGCCACCGAGCGGGTAAAGCTCGACCACCCCGGGCTCCGCACGATCGCGACGCGAAGCGGGCAGGCGCTTGTGATCCAGAACGATCTGGGCACGACGGATGCGCACATAGTGATAATGCGGGTCAAGGGTCGCGTGGTGACGATTATCTACACCGACGTTCACCTTGCGCGGCTGGTGTTCTTCCAGGATCTGCTCGCCTCATTCGCGGTGACGTGGGAGGACACGCGCTCGCGGAACGACAAGTCGTTGGAGGGTGGCCTGTTCCATCTGGCGACCGGCACGTTCGAGGCGACCGCCGAGGGTGATATCGAGCGGTTCCTCGAGCACCTCGGCTCGCGGCTCGTGTTCATCATCGATTGGAACCGCGCTCGCAAGCGCCTGCGCCGGCTCGTCGGCCGGCGCGTGGCGATCCACCTGCTCCAATGGGCCGCCGAGAATGAGTACGGACACATGGCATTTCTGCGCGCGGGGGCCGACGGTCTCGTGTATGACGCGCTCGAGTTCGCTAGCGGTCGTGTCGCCCGCGCCGGCGAGTCGCTCGAGGAAGCGCTCGGGGCCGATGCCGCCGAGGCGTACCTGCGATCCGTGCTGCGGATCTGCTCCGATGGGCTGCTCGCCGGGAAGATGGTCTCGCTGGTCCAGGACGAGGTCCGGGCCGAGCTCACTGAGTATCTGCGCTCGGCCCGGCAAGAGATCCACGAGCTGGCGCTGCGTCACGCCGCTCTGTGCGTCGAGATCGCGGAGACCGCCCACGACGGGCTTGAGCAAGCGATCGCAGGAGCGGTCGATCGGCGCGATGCCACGGCGGCGCGCGCGCAGGAGGCCGAGCACCATGCCGATGCGCTCGTCACCGAGGCCCGGACTGCCGTCGTGCGCTCGCCGGACCTGGAGCCGTTCCTTGGCCTGATCGAAGCGGCGGATGACATTGCCGACTGCGCGGAGGAGGCTGCGTTCTACGCCACGCTGCTGCCCGGCGGCCAGCCCGGCGACGGCGTGCGGCCGCAGGTCCGGCGGATCGCGAGGCTCGTACTGAGGGCCTCGCGCGAGTACATGCGGGCCGTCCAGCTAAGCGTCGAGCTCCGCCGCGGCGGGCCGCGCGAGGACATGGACGCCTTCCTCGCGGCCGCGCATCAGACGATCGAGCTCGAGCACGAGACCGACGACGCCCAGCGCGCCGTCCACCGCGCGCTCGTCGGAGAAACCGGAACGTCGAGCGTCGGCCTGTTCGTGGTGGTGGAGCTGGCGCGGGCGTATGAGGAGGCCGCCGACGCGCTGATGCACAGCGCCCATCTGCTGCTGGAGCAAACGCTGGCCCGGGTGGTCCACTCCGAGTCTGCGGCGCGCCGCGCGGTCGAAGCAGGCTTGCTGGCGCCGGGGTCGCATCCGGGTGTGGTGAGCGAAGACGTCTACGTACTGGGCGATTCGACCGGTCCGATTCCGGACGCGTCCGTGATCGGCGCCAAGGCCTTCGGGCTGGCGAGGCTGGCCCGCGCCGGATTGCGCGTACCGGAGGCGGCGATCTTGAAGACGAGCCTGTCGCGGCGCCGCATGCGCTCGGGAATCGACGGCGAGCATCTCCGCAAGGTCGTCTCGAGCGCGCTCGATGCGCTCGAGCGGACGACCGGGCTTCGCTTCGGTAGCCCGCGGCGGCCGCTGCTGCTATCGGTCCGCTCCGGCGCGCCCACGTCGATGCCCGGAATGCTCGAAACCGTTCTCAACGTCGGGCTGTCCGACGCGGCAGTGAAAGGTCTGATCGTCCAGAGCGGCAACCCCAAGCTCGCGTGGGACTCCTACCGCCGCCTCATCGAGTCCTACGCGACGGTGGTGCACGGCTGTCCCCACGAGCCGTTCGAGGCGGCGCTGCGAGCTCGCCTGGTCGCCGGCGGGGCCGAGCACGCGCGAGAGCTTACGACGACAGCATTGAGGGACCTCGCCCACGGCCATCTGGCGCTGTTCGCGGAGCTGACTGGCGAGGCGTTTCCCCAGAGTCCGATCGATCAGCTGAGCGGAGCCGTCGATGCGGTGCTGGCGTCGTGGGAGGCGCCGAAGGCCCACGAATACCGCCGGATCCACGAGATTCCCGCCGACCTGGGCACGGCCGTGATCCTGCAGCGGATGGTGTTCGGGAATGCCGGCGGTGTGTCCGGGGCCGGAGTCGGCTTCACGCGCGATCCCGCGCTCGGCGAGCACGACGTGTACCTCGACTTTCTTCCCGATGCCCAGGGCGAGGACATCGTCGCCGGCCGCCTGAGCCTCGACGGGGCCGACACGCTGGCGGAGGTCGCCCCCGATGTGCTCGCCGAGATCGAGCAGGTGTGCGCCAAACTCGAGGCCGAATTCGCCGACGCCCAGGAATTCGAGTTCACCGTCCAGGACGGCCAGCTATTCCTCCTGCAGACGCGCTCCGCCAAGCGCACCCCGTGGGCGGCGCTGCAAATCGCGGTTGACCAGGTACACGAGGGGCTGATCTCCGAGCGGGCCGCGATCGCCCGCATCGAGACGCTCGACCTCGACGCGATCCGGCGCCGGCACGTCGTACCTGAGGACGACGCGGGAGCACTCGCCCGGGCTACCCCGGCGAGCATCGGCGTCGCGGCCGGGCCGCTGGCGCTCGACGCCGCCGCCGCCGGGCGCTTCGCACGGGACGGAACCGCGCCCGTGCTGGTTCGCTCCGAGACGGTGACCGACGACATCGCGGCGGTGGCCGTGTCCGCCGGTGTACTGACCGGCGCCGGAGGCCGAACCTCTCACGCTGCCGTCGTCGCGCGAGAACTCGGGAAGCCGTGCCTGGTCGGCTGCCAGGATCTCGAGCTCGACCTGACGGCGCGCACGGCGCGGATCGGCGGGCAACTCCTGTCCGAGGGCGAGGTCATCTGCCTGGACGCCGAGTCCGGACTGGTGTTCGCCGGCGCCCCCGCGATCACCGAGGAGCGCCCAACCGAGGCGCTGAGCGAGATCACCGGCTGGCGCGCACATCTGGCCTCGGCCGACAAACAAAGCTGACCGGTGCATGATGGCGACCGACACGACCGCACCGGAACGGGACGCGGGTGAAAGGCTACTGTCGGCGTGGCGCGGCGAGATTGTCGCCGCAGCCGTCTACGAGCTGATCGCCCGGCGGCTACCCGCCCCGGAGGCGGAAATCCTGCGTCGGATGGCCCAGGCCGAGAACGGTCATCGCGCCCGCCTGGAGGAGCGGATGTCCGAGCTCGCGATCGAGATCCCATCGCGCGACAGCGTCCGCCCGTCACTGTGGCTAAGACTTCAAGCCCGGATCGCGCCGGTCGATCGGCTGCTCGCGGCGCGCGAAGCGGCCGAGAACGAAGAAGCCGACGCCCTCTATTCGCCTCCGACCGGCGATCCCGTGACCGATGCGCTGTTTCACCAGATCCGTGATGAGGAGCGCGGACATTCATCTGCGGTCGGCGAGATCCGCTCCGGCTCGACCGCCGGCACCGGCGCGGAGGCTGAGGTGGATCCCGCGCGGGCACGGCTCGACCAGCTCCTGGGCGGCCAGGAGGGGCACCGGACCGGGGGTGGGTGGATCGGCGGCGCGATCTACGGCGCCAACGACGGCCTCGCGGCGGTGTTCGGAATCGTCGCGGGTGTGTCCGGCGCGACCGGCGGCTCGAGCTTTGTGCTCACCGCAGGGCTCGCGGCCGCGGTCGCTTCTGCGCTGTCGATGGCGACGGGTGCGTTCCTGGCCGAGCGCTCGGAGGCCGAGGTGGCTGCTGCCAACGTCGAGCGAGAACGCCGGGAGATCGTCGAGCACCCGGATGAGGAGCGGGAAGAGCTGTCGCTTTTCTACCAGCTGAAGGGGATCGACGAGGACACCGCCGACGCGATGGCGGAGCAGCTCTCAAGGCGTCCGGAAGCGATGCTGCGGGCGATCGCGGCCGAGGAGTTCGGGATTACCGGCAAGCGCCGCGATCCTCGGCAAGCGGCAATCGCGGCGGGGGTCTCGACGGGGCTGGGCGCGATCGTGCCGGTCATCCCGTTCATGTTCACCACCGGGACGGTCGCGATCGTGCTCGCGGCGGCGGTATCGCTCGTCGCCCACTTCCTTGTCGGCGCCGCGAAGTCGCTCGTGACGCTCAGGACCTGGTGGTCGGCGGGCCTCGAGATGACGCTCGCGGGCGTGATCGTCGGCGGCGCCACCTACCTTGTGGGGCTGGCGCTCCCGACCTGACCCGCCAACCACCGCCGACTCGCGGAGAGACTCACCGCCGCCGCTCAGGAACCGCGTACCCGACCCCGCGACCCCTTCACAACCCCGCTGTCAATTCGACTGTCCCCGCGGGGTCGGTCGCTTCTCCGACGTCCCGGCTGGGTTGCCGATTGCGTGGATCGCGTCAAGGACCTCCCTGATACCGCCCGCGGTGTTGGCGTCGAGGCGGTCAAGGATCGTCTCGGTGTCCGCGAACTGCTTTGCGGCGCGCGCGTCCGACGCGACGGACTGCACCGTTTGCCCGACCATGATGATCGACAGGAGCACGAGCTGCAGGAACGTCTGCGCGATCCACGCCACGATGATGATCACCTGCCCCGAGGTAATCGCGGCAGGCAGGCTGATCAGCGCGATCGCCGCGAACACGTATGCGCACGCCATCGTTCCGACGCTGCGTGTGATCACGAGCGCGAGCTTGGCGTTGAATCCCTCGACTTCACGAACTGCGTGCCTGATCTCCCTGGGATCGAAGCGCACGACGCGCGGCAGTTCCTGGCGGACCTTGATGGGTGCATCCATTTGTAAAGCCTCCAATTGGGACCATCGGACACCATCGCCACAGAGGCTACGTATCGCGTCGCGCGATCCGCATGGCCATCGAGGCACTGTTCGGGTGAGCGAGCTCGTTCGGGCCGAGTGACCGCCTGCTTGCCATACAGTCGACGTATCTCTGGATCTCTGATTTCTCTGATTTCCGTCGTGCTCGGTCGTGGATGCCAGCGTGACGGGAAACGCTCGCGCTGTCGTGTGTCCTGCTTGAAGCGGTCGTCCGTGGTCTGATGGCCGAGCCGCCGAAGCCACTGGTCGAGGGTCGCGGAGATCCGTCGCCCGAGCGGGGAGGCGGTCCCGGCCCTCCTCGCGCAGCGTCTGGCCTGGTCGACGAGGGCGACGGACCCGACGCGACTGTAACGCCGAGCGCACAGCTGCCGGAGCTCGATCAGAGCTCGCTTCTCGCGCTGGCTGACGTGGGCCGTCTCTGGGATGGGTGCATGCCGGCGCGGGAGCTGTGGGAACGGGCGCTGCCGGTCGATCCAGGGCTCGATTTCGCCGATCCGGAGCTCTCGCGCGCGGGGCGCTTCGTTCACATTCGTAGCGCGGGGGCTGAGGCGACGGTAGACGACGAACTCGAAGCGACGGTAAAGGCGGGGCAGAGCGATTCGCGGACGGGCCGGGCGGCGTATGCGTACCGCCGTGTGCTGATCGGTCCGCCGTTGCGCAGCACGGCGATTGCCGAGGAGCGCATGGGAAGGTTGCTGGCGCTCGCCGTCCTCTCGCCTGACGCGCTCTCGTCGGTGGCCTACGGCCCCGAGGCGATGATGGCGATCTTGGTGCTGGCCGGAGCCGGCGCGCTGAAGCTGTCGCTGCCGATCGGAGCGGCGCTGGCGGTGCTGATGCTCTCGGTCGGCCTCGGCTACCGCCAGGTCGTTCGAGCCTATCCGCATGGCGGTGGCTCTTACATCGTTGCGAGCGACAGCCTGGGGCGGCGGTGGGGCCTGCTGGCGGGAGCGGGGCTGATCGTCGACTACATCCTCACCGTCGCCGTGTCGGTCGCCGCCGGCGTGGCCGCGGTGACCTCGGCGATACCTTCGGTCGCTTCGGTGACCGTCCCGCTCGGACTGGTGGTGATCGTGCTGCTGGTCGCCGGCAACTTGCGCGGAGTGCGCGATTCTGCCGCCGCCTTCGCGGCCCCCACCTATTTGTTCGTGGCCGCGATTGCGCTGATCGTGATCGCGGGTCTCATCAAGGCGGCTTCGCACGGCTTTCATCCCGTGCCCCCGGCGCCGCACCGGGCCACCGAGGCGCTCGGTGTCCTGCTGGTGCTACGCGCGTTCGCCTCCGGGGCGACGGCGATGACGGGGATCGAGGTGATCTCCAACGCGGTCCCGGTGTTCCGCCCGCCCGAGGCTGTGCACGCCCGCCAGACCCTCGGAGTCATGGTGGGGCTGCTGATCTCGATGTTCGTCGGCGTCGTGCTCGTCGCTCACTTCGACGGCGCCGCCCCGGGCGGCGGCCAGACGGTCCTCTCTCAGATCGCGCACCGCAGCGTCGGGAGCGGCGTGGCGTACGGGTTCGTGCAGGTCGCGACCACACTCATACTGCTGGTCGCGGCCAACTCAGCGTTCAATGGCTTCCCGCGGCTGCTCTACTTCATAGCCCGAGACGGGTTCGCCCCTCGCGTCTTCCTGCGCATGGGCGATCGCCTCGCGTTCACCACCGGCATTCTTGTGCTCGCGGTCCCGGCGGCCTTGATCTACGCCGCGTTCGGTGGTCAGACCAACCCGCTGATCCCGCTGTTCGCAATCGGGGTATTCATCGCCTTCACGCTCGCGCAGAGCGGGATGGTCGTGCACTGGTGGCGCCACCGCGGGCGCGGGTGGCGCGCCGCACTCGCGACCAACCTCCTCGGCGCCGTCCTGTCGGGCGTGGTCGTGGTCATCGCCACGATCACCAAGTTCACGCAGGGCGCCTGGGTGGTGGTCGTGCTGGTTCCGCTCATCGTTCTGGCGTGCACACGCATTCACGATCACTATCAACGGGCGCACGAGGCGCTCACACCGCGACCCGAGACCGGGAAGCAGGCGGCGACCGTTCGCCTAGCGCCACCCCGACTACCGTCGGTGGCCTCTGCGCGCCTTGCCGAGGCGCAGGACAACCCAGCGGAGGTGCACAGCTTCGCCGTCATCCCGATCGCTGCACTCGACTTGGCTGCTCTACACGCGCTCGCGTACGCCGTCACCCTCGGCCAACCGGTGCTCGCGGTCCACGTGAGCCCTACCGAGGAGGAAGCGGAGCGCTTCCAGCGCGCATGGCACGCGTGGGGCAACCATTTGCCGCTGGAAGTGGTCGTCTCCCCGTATCGCGCGACAGTTGCGCCGCTGGCCAACTACATCGCGGCGCTGCACCGCCAACGCCCTGACGTGACGCTCACGCTTGTCGTGCCCGAGATCGTCGTCGCCAAGCGTTGGCAGCGGATCCTTCACAACCGAGTCGCCTCACGCTTGCGCGCAGCACTGATCGGTTACGGGGGAATCATCATCACGACCGTGCCATTTCACCTGCCCCGGTGAACGGGTTCCGCGAGCTACCCATAAGGGATGTTTGGCTTCACCTCCTCAATCGTGTCCGTACGTGGACTCACGCCCCACCGCCAACTCTTCCGGCGGTGGGCGCGTTCTGTTCGAGGACGGCGCCGCGCTCGATGCCGATCTCAGGCTGGGGACACGCGGGCTTCTTCTAGATCGAGGTCGTGTTCGATCCGGCGCAGGGTGGTGATCCCGACGCGTCCCTCGTCGTGCATATCGCTCAACGTGCGGCGCTGGAAGGCGATCAGGTCGCGACGCAGGACCAACTCCGCCTGGGCGGTGGCGGCGACTTCGTCCTCGAGGTCTACTTCGTCGGCCGAGGCCTCGAGCCGGTGCAACCGGGCGAGGTACTGTGCCCGCAGGCCGTCGGCAAGCTCCTCGGGTAGTCCGTCGTGGTCGGCGGCCTCTCCGAGGTGATCGAGCACCGCCTGGGTGATCTGCAGGCGTGCCTGGCGTTCGGCGTCGGCGACTGAGGGGTGCTCGCTGAGCCGCAGGCGGCGCACCAGCGCAGGGAGAGTCATGCCCTGCCCGACCAGCGTCACGATGATGACCGCGAATCCCAGGTAGATGATGTCATCGCGACCGCCGAGGGTGTGCCCGGCGTCAGTCGTCAGGGGCACCGCCAGGAGAGCCGCCAGCGTAATCGCGCCGCGCATTCCGGACCAGCCCAGGATCAACCGTTGCCGCCATCCCTGCTGCTGAATGGCATCTTCCCCGCGGCGTCGCAGCCTGACCAGCCAGCCGAGGCCTTCCATCCAAATCAGGCGGACCAGGATGACGGTCACCACCACTCCCACGCCGGTCAGCGCCAGCCGATCCACCCGACCGCTCGCTCGGCTACTGAACGTGTGAAACGACAGTCCCACGAGCACAAACAGCGCGGCATTTACCAGGAACACCAGCGTCGCCCAGAATGCTCCCGACTGGAGTCGGCTGCGTGCCGAGAACGCCCCTCCGCTGCTGTGCCAACCCAGATACAGCCCGGCGAACACGGCCGCCAGCACTCCGGACGCGTGGAGCGCTTCGGCCGGCAGATACGCGGCGTAGGCCACCAGGATCGAGCCGGCGATCTCGATCGGCGGATCGTCGACACGGTTGCGCAGCCAGCGGCCTGCGAGCCCGACGGTCAGGCCGATTGCCGCTCCTGCCGCGGTCGAGTACACGATCGACCCCGCCGTGTGCAGAACCGAGAAATGCCCTGTCGTGGCGGCGGTCACCGCAGCGGCGTACAGGACCAGGGCGGTGGCGTCGTTGAACAGCGCCTCTCCTTCCAAGACGGTGAGCAGCCGCCGCGGCAGGCCAAGCCTGCGGCCGATGCTGGTCGCCGCCGATGCGTCCGTCGGACCGACCGCCGTGCCGAGCACGAATGACATCGACCAAGACAGGTGTCCGAGCCAGTGGGCCACAGCAGCCACCCCGAAGGCGGTCGCCACCACCAAACCCACGGCAAGCACACCGATCGAGCGAGCGTTGCGGAGAAACGCCGTCGGCGACGACGTCACCGCGGCGTCGAACACCAGCAGGGGAAGCAAACCGAGCAACACGACGTTCGGGTCGAGCGAGACATCGGGCACGAACGGCAGAAAGCCGATAATCAAACCGGCGACGACCAGGACGACCGCGGCCGGCACTCCGGCCTTGCGGAGCACCGCGACGGCGACGAGCGTGACCGTGGCCACGCCGAGAACGATCATCAGCTGCCCAGAGCTCACGACCGAATACTGACCGCTCCGCCCTCCGACCCACCGGCTCGTGCCATCGGGGTGTCGTGCGCATTCCAGGTCCGCGCGCTGTGGATCCCGAGGCGGTTGACAGCGAGCCCGCGGCTCCTGCTAGCCCCGGAGATCCTGTAGAAAAGCCCCAAGGCGGGGTTTTTCTATCAGGGCATCACCGAGAACTCGGCGGTCGCGTCCTCGCGGGTCGTGTTGGTCTCGACTCCGTCGTGCGCGGCGTACGCGTACGGGTGATGGAACACGTCCAGCGCCAGCCCGCGGTCGCGGACCTCGATGCCGAACTGTTCCCGCTTCTTGGTGTCGGTGACCGATACCCACAGGTGATCGTCGTCGGACTGCCACAGCAGCCGGACGTGGATGCCATCGTTGACGCGACTATGCAGCTCATGTGTGGTTGCTGGGGCTGACTCGGTCATCGCGGCTCTCCTCGGCTGTCGGCTACGCTCGACGGAACTTTGCCAGCGGCGCGGGGCGGCGCCATCGGGAATGGGCGCGGAGGGGAGTCAGGGTTTTTCCGCATCGGACGGCGGCGTTTGCCGGTGGTTGGGGCCTGAGGTTGACACGTAGCCTGACTTATGCCCGATCGAAGCCTCATGCCCGAACCCGGAACCAACAGAACCCGCCGACGGCCCACGAGCGACGTGTTCGCTGCAGCGTGGATCGTCGTGCTCGTGCTGCTGGCGGTGATGCTGCTGGTGTTCCTGACTCCGATGAAGCCGGTCCAACCGACGGTGCGCATCCCGTACAGCCCGACGTTCCTGGCCCAAGTACGCGCGGGCAACGTGACCGCTATCTCACCCAAGAGCGCGACCGTTCACGGCACGTTCCGCGCCGCCGTGCGCTACCCGAGTGACGCGGCTACGGCCACGACGGCGTTCGTTACCGTGATCCCGGAGTTCGCCAACAGCAACGCCCTAATAACGCTGTTGCAGTCAAAGGGGGTCGAGATCGATGCCACCGCCCCCTCGACGGGCACCCCACTGCTCGTGACGCTACTGCTGTATTTGGGTCCGGTGCTCCTGATCGTGGCCCTGTTCGTGTGGATGCGGCGCTCGGGCGGGGTCGGCGGGGCCGCGGCGTTCGGGCGCTCACGGGCCCAGCGGGTCGAGGCGTTCGACCACACAGTCGACTTCGACGACGTCGCTGGGATCGACGAGGCCAAGGCGGAGCTGACCGAGCTCGTCGATTTCCTCAAGCAGCCGGACAAGTACCGCCGACTGGGGGGCCGGATCCCGCGGGGCGTGCTGCTGACCGGCCCGCCCGGCACTGGCAAGACGCTGCTCGCGCGCGCGCTGGCGGGCGAGGCGCAGGTTCCGTTCTTCTCGATCTCGGCCTCGGAGTTCGTGGAGATGTTCGTCGGCGTGGGCGCCTCGCGGGTGCGCGATCTGTTCCAGCAGGCGAAGGAGGCGGCGCCGGCGATCATCTTCGTCGATGAGCTCGACGCGATCGGCCGCTCGCGCGCCGGCGCGATGGGCGGGTTCGGGGGCGGCCACGACGAGCGCGAGCAAACGCTCAACCAGATCCTGACCGAGATGGACGGCTTCGACCCCTCGGTCGGAGTGATCGTGATCGCCGCCACCAACCGCCCCGAGGTACTCGATCGAGCGCTTCTGCGCCCGGGTCGGTTTGACCGCCGCGTGGCGGTCCAGTCGCCCGACACGGCGGGGAGGCGGAAGATCCTCGACGTGCACACCCGCTCGGTGCCGCTCGCCCCCGATGTCGATCTCGACCGCCTGGCCGCCACCACCCCGGGGATGGTCGGCGCCGATCTCGCCAACATCGTCAACGAGGCCGCTCTGACCGCCGCGCGCCGCGGACACGACGTGGTCACGATGGTCGATCTGCACGACTCGCTCGAGAAGCTCGTGCTCGGGAGCGAGCGGCGCATCCTGATGTCCGGCGAGGAGCGACGGCGGACCGCCTACCACGAGGCGGGACACGCGCTGGTCGGGATGCTCACTCCCGGCGCCGATCCCGTCCGCAAGGTCTCGATCATCCCGCGCGGGATCGCGCTCGGGATCACGTTCTCGGCGCCTGAGGCCGACCGATTCAGCTACGACCGCCCGTACCTGCTGGGCAAGATCAAGGTCGCACTCGGCGGCCGCGTGGCCGAGGAGCTCATCTATGGCGAGGTGACCACCGGCGCACAGAACGACATCAAGCAGGCAACCGAGCTGGCCCGCAACATGGTCGGGCTGTGGGGCATGAGCCACGTGATCGGTCCGGTGACGGTGATCCCCGAGGAGGGTCAGATGCCGTTCCCCGGAGCCAGCGACGTCTCGCCGCAGACCCAGCAGCTCGTCGACGAGGAAGTTCGGCACCTGATCGACGACGCGCACGAACAGGTCACCCAGCTGATGAGCGCCAACCGCGAGCGACTCGACTCGCTCGCGGACGCGCTGCTCGAACACGAGACACTCGAGCAGGACGACGCCTACGCCGCAGCCGGAGTCCAGGTGACGGGTGAGACCCCGGCCCTCACGTAGGATCTGCAGCAGCCGTTTGAGCGCCGGCGTCACACCTCGGGACGCGGCACGACCAGCACGGCGGCGGTCGCGTCGTGCATGAGCGCCTCGCCGGTGCCGCCGAGGAGGACACGAGCTGCTCCTCCCCAGCGCCGCGAACCGATCACCAGCAGGTCGACCTGCTCGCACAGCTCCATCAGTGCGTCGGCTGGGCGGCCTCGCCGGACGTCGACCTCGGCGAGCTCGGCGCCGGTCGCCTCGGACGCACTCTGCGTCCGCTCGAGCAGTGCGGCGATGTTCGGTGCCAGCAGCTCATCCCACATCGCGAGCATCTGCTCTCGCACTGCGGACTGCCAGCCAACCATCGGGACGCGGTCGTCGATGACGGCCCGGACCCACAGCGTGGCGCCGGCGCTGACCGCGAGCGCTCCGGCCAGCGCGAGCGCGGCCTCGGACTCGGGAGCGCCCTCGTACCCGACGCCGATGCGCGTGAGTCGCCGGGCGGGTTGCTCGCTGAGCCCCCGGGGCGCTACTGCCAGCGCACAGCGGCTGTGGCTGAGGAGCTGCCGCGTGCGGCTTCCGATGCGCACGCGACCCTCGGGGCCCTGCCGACTCGACCCGACCACGATCAGATCGCGATGCTCTCGCTGTGCCACGCGCTCGAGCGCGCGGGGCACCGACCAGTCGGTCTCGACGAGGATCCGAGCGTCGGGGGCGACGGCGTCGCGGGTTTCCCTGAGGACACGCTGCGCCTCCTTGCGCATTCCGGTCCACCCGATCTCCGCGGGCAGGACGACCATCGGATCGGGATGGACGGCCACCATCATCAGTTCCGCGCCAGCGGCGCGGGCGATCATGGATGCGAGCGTGGCGGCATCACGACCCTCTGAGTAGCCGTCAACGCCGGCGGCGATGTGCGTGATCCGCGCGGAACGGTGATCGGTCTCACCCAACTCGGTGTCGGACGGGGTGCCGGGCACCGGCCGAGCTTATCCGCTCCGGTGGGGAGAATCGGCGGGAGTTCGGGTCACGAAGTGACAGCCGTCGAGTCCCTCGAGGGAGAAGCCCTCTGCCGCGCCCGGCGACACATCGACCACGAATTGGGGCTTGCCCCATCGCTTGTACTGGTCAGAGTCGATGTAGAACGGGGCGCCTCCGATCTCCCCCAGCCGGATGTCGCCGGCGCCGACGGGAAGCTCGCCGTCCTTAAGGCAGATCGGGGAGGTGCCGTCGCAGCACCCCCCCGACTGGAAGAACATCAGCGGGCCGTGGGCGGCCTCGAGACGACGGATCGCCTCGAGGGCCGCCGGAGTGGCCTGAACTGCAGCCCCCATCTTTCTAGAAGAACCCCATCGGGTTCGGGTCGTAGCTGACCAGCAGGCACTTGGTCTGGCTGTAGTGCTCGAGCATCATGCGGTGGTTCTCACGGCCGACGCCGGAGCTCTTGTACCCGCCAAACGCCGCGTGCGCCGGATACTGGTGGTAGCAGTTGGTCCACACGCGCCCCGCCTTGATCGCGCGCCCCATCCGGAACGCCCGGCTCCCGTCGCGAGTCCAGACGCCGGCGCCGAGGCCGTACATCGTGTCGTTGGCGATCTCGAGCGCTTCCGCCTCGTCGCGGAACGTGGTGACCGCGAGCACGGGGCCGAAGATCTCCTCCTGGAAGACCCGCATCTTGTTGTGGCCCTTGAGCACCGTGGGCTGGAAGTAGTATCCGCCCCCGAGTGCGCCCTCCATCGGTGTGCGGTGACCGCCGATCAGGACCTCGGCGCCCTCGTTGATCCCGATCGCGACGTAGCTTTCGATCTTCTCCAGCTGCGCGGTCGACACCTGCGCGCCGATCATCGTCTCGCGGTCGAGCGGGTCACCCTGCTTGATCTTCGCGATCCGATCCAGGCACCGGGCCATGAACTCGTCGTAGATCGACTCGTGGATCAGCGCCCGGGACGGGCAGGTGCACACCTCGCCCTTGTTGAACGCATACAGGACCAGTCCCTCGACGGCCTTGTCCAGGAACGCATCGTCGGACGCCATCACATCCTCGAAGAACACGTTCGGCGACTTCCCGCCGAGCTCGGTCGTAGAGGGGATCAGGTTCTGCGCCGCGTAGGACATGATCAGCCGGCCGGTGACCGTCTCGCCGGTGAACGCGACCTTCGCGATCCGCTTATTGGAGGCGAGCGCCTTACCGATCTCTGCGCCCGGACCGTTGACGACGTTGATCACGCCGGGAGGCAAGATCTCCTCGATCACCTCCATCAGCTTCAGGAGCGACCACGGTGTCGGGCTCGCGGGCTTGATCACCGTGCAGTTGCCGGCGGCGAGCGCGGGCGCCATCTTCCAGGCCGCCATCAGCAGCGGGAAGTTGAACGGGATGATCTGTCCGACCACGCCAAGCGGCTCCTGGAAGTGATAGGCGTACGTGTTCTCGTCGATCTCGGAAATCCTCCCTTCCTCGGACCGGATCGCCCCCGCGAAGTAGCGGAAGTGATCGGCCGCGAGCGGGATGTCGGCGGCCAGCGTCTCACGCACCGGCTTGCCGTTCTCGTAGCTCTCTGCAACCGCGAGCATCTCCATGTTCTCGTCGATCGCGTCGGCGATGGCATTCAGGACGGCGGCTCGATCGGTCGGTGACCGCCCGCCCCAGTCGTCCTTTGCGGCGTGCGCGGCGTCGAGCGCGAGCTCGATGTCCTCCGCACCCGAATGGGCGACCTCACAGAACGGCTCGCCGGTCGATGGGGTCAGGTTGTCGCGATACTCGCCGGTCGTCGGCGCTATCCACTTTCCGCCGATGAAGTTCTCGTATCGCTGCTCCAGCGCAACGGGACTACCTGCCTCACCCGGTGCATCGTAAGTGGTTGATGCGAGTGTCGCCATGGTGGGACTCTCCTTGCTGTATGAAATTCCACTGAGTCTCCAACCCAATCACGTTCGAGAGACGCCGCCATCGGGGTGATCATGCGATCGCCGTGCGGAGAAACCCCGATGCCGGACTCACGAGGCCACACTGGAACTCGTCGGCGCGCTGCGTCAGCACGTCCTCGAGCGCGTCCGTGGTATCCCGATACGTGTTTGCAAACACGTATCGGGCGGTCTCCGGAGAGACCGCCCGACGGTGCTTGCGAACCTACCTGGTCAGGTAGGGCTTGCCGCCGTAGGCGGCGAGACCGTAGATGACCAGCACGTCAATCGCTACCAGTGCCAACGCCCAGAACGGGTATGCCGCAATCGACATCATCGCGGCCAGGCCCGCAAGCGCGGCGGCGAGGATCCCGAACCAGCGCCCGAACTCACCCCCGCGCCAGATCGACAGCGCGGCCAGGCCCTCAAGGACCCCGAACGCCATCACGATCCAGCCCCAGGTGTTGAGGCCACTGACGATGTAGGAGGCTCCCGCGACGAAGAAATGCGAGCTCGAGACAGCCGCGATTCCCCAAATGATGCTGAGGACCCCGCCCATCACGAGCATGATCGCCGCGAACAGAACCCAGCCGGCGCCCTTGTACGACCGCTCCTCGGCTTCGTACGGCATCGACTGATCAAAGTCCAGCTCGATCTCCGCGCGTCCACCTCTGCTAGTCATGGTGGACATGTGAAACCTCCTTTCTGCTTGCTCGAGAACCTCGAGCGGTGAAGCAACTACAACCTCAAGGTACGCCTCAGCGGCGCGGCAGCAATCCGGGGTCTCGCGCGGCAACCGGGTGACAACTACTGAGTCCGGCGTCCCGGTGGCGTGGTTGGTCAGCGCGCCACGGAGAACTCGGCAGGTGCGTCCTCGCGGGTCGTGTTGGTCTCGACTCCGTAGTGCGCGGCGTACGCGTACGGGTGATGGAACATGTCCAGCGCCAGCCCGCGGTCGCGGTCGCGGACCTCGATCCCGAACTGCTCCTTCTTCTTGGTGTCGGTGACCAAGACGCACAGGTGATCGTCGTCGGACTGCCACAGCAGCTGGACGTGGATGCCGTCGTTGACTCGACTATGCAGCTCACGTGTGGTTGCTGGGGCTGACTCGGTCATCGCGGCTCTCCTCGGCTCTAGGTACGCTCGGCGGAACTCTGCCAGCGGCGGCAGGCCGCGCCATCGGGGATGGGCGCGGTCGATCGTGCGGAAAAACCCGTAACGGAGGTCGCGTCACTCACGGTCGACCGTGAGCTCGAGGAAGTGGGTCGAGCACGAGATGCACGGATCGTGGTTATCTGAGGGCTCGATGTCGAGCCCCCGGTCGGACACAATCCGGCCGCGGTCGATCGGATAGCCAACCGAATCGGCGAGCCCGACATGCTCGGGCTCGAGCTGCATGTCGGGGAACTCGAGCGTCGAGGTCCACCGCACCGTGGCCAGCGCGGTGTCACGGGCCCGCTCGAGCGGGTCGATCAGCGCGCGCAGCTCGGCCCGGGTCGGCGCCCGGTAGAAGCCGCCCACGCACACGTTGATCGGATGCACCTCGCGGCCGCCGACCTGAGTCATCAGCGCATTTCCGGCCTTCTTCATCTGCAGTCCCTGCTCGACGATCTCGCGCGCGGTCAGGTCCGGCATCTCGGTGAACGAGCGCCCGCGCAGGACTGCTTCGAAGAACCGCGGCGGCTCGTACAGGCGCAGCTTGACCTCGCTCACCTGGCGACCCTCGAGCTTGACGTACATGCCGCCCTCGCCCTCGACCCGGGCCAGGTAGTCGGTCCGGATCGTCCGCGTGCGGCTAGCCTCGCTCATGGCCCTCGCTCGCGTGTTTGAACGCCTCAGCCCCGGCATTGAACGTGCGGTACACACGGACCAGATCGCGCTCCTCGAGCCCGGACCAGGCATCCAGCGACACGGTGTTCGGGGTCTCCTTCGGCCCGTAGCAGCCGTAGCAGCCGCGGTTATAGGCCGGGCAGATCGCGCCGCAGCCGGCGTGGGTGACCGGTCCGAGGCAGGCGGTGCCGTGGGCGACCATCACGCACACCGTGCCGCGGCGCTTACACTCGACGCACACGCTGTGGGCGCGCACGCGCGGCCGCCGCCGGTTCAGATGAGCGCTGATCACCTCGAGCAGCTGGCGCTTGTTGATCGGGCATCCGTTGAGCTCGAAGTCGACGTTCACGTGCGCGCTGATCGGCGTGGAGGTGGCGAGCGTCGAGATGTAGTCGGGGGAGGCGTACACCACCCGGGTGAACTCCTCGACGTCGGCGAAGTTCCGCAGCGCCTGGATCCCGCCGGCGGTCGCGCACGCGCCGATCGTGATCAGCGCCTTGGAGTTGGCGCGAACGGCTCGGATCCGCTCGGCGTCGTGAGCCGTCGTGATCGATCCCTCGACCAGCGACACGTCGTATGGGCCTTCGACCGTCGCGCTCGAAGCTTCCAGGAAGTAGGCGATCTCGAGGTGCTCGGCTAACAACAGCAGCTCATCCTCCAGATCGAGCACGCTGAGCTGGCACCCGTCGCACGAGGCGAACTTCCAGACCGCGAGCGTTCGCTCGCCGGAGGCGTCCATCACAGCTCCCGGATCGCCAGCCACGGCTCGAGCGCAGACCAGCGGTACACCGGCCCGTCTCGGCATACGAGCGTCGGGCCGAGCTGGCAGTGGCCGCAGTGGCCGATCCCACATTGCATGTTGCGTTCCATCGAGACGAACACGCGATCGGCGTCGACTCCGGCCTCGCGCAGCGCCGCGACCGTGAAGCGCATCATCACCTCGGGGCCGCAAGCCATCGCGAACGTGCCGCCGCCGGATAGCCCGGCGCGGCCTACGAGGCGAGTGACCACGCCGACGCGACCCAGCCATTCCGGACCAGCGCTGTCGACCGTCACTAGGATCTCGAGGCCCCGTTCCGCCCAAGTGTCGAACTCGTCGGTGTACAGCAGCTGATCGGGCGCGCGTCCGCCGTAGAGCAGCACGATCCGGCCGTATCGCTCGCGATGGGCGAGCAGCCACAGGATCGCCGGCCGTAGCGGAGCCAGGCCGATTCCTCCGGCCGCGATCAAGACGTCCGCACCCTCGGCCTGCTCGACTGGCCACGGCGCGCCGAACGGTCCTCGCGCGCCCAGCACTCGCCCGCGCCCCGCGGCGCAGATCGCCTCGGTGGCGAGCCCGACCGCGCGCACGGTGTGGACGAGCCGATCGGGCCGCTGCGGATCTCCGCTGATCGAGACCGGAACCTCACCTCCGCCGCCAGCCGAGAGCATCGTGAACTGCCCGGGGGCGAACTCGAGCGGCTCCCCCGAGCTCCGCTGGAGCTCGAGCGTCCACGTGTCGGCGGTGTCCCGTCGCCTCGAGATCACCTCGAACCGGTCGGGCACCATCGGCCCGAGCCCCGAGTGCGAGTACCCGACACCGGCGTCAAGCATGACCATAGACGTCGAGCAGCTGGAGGCGCGTGGCCTGCAGTCGGTCCAGGAGATTCTCCACGAACCGCCGCATCAGCTGGTATCCCAGATCGTGGTCGGCCTCGCACTTGCCCCGCAGGCACACGCCGTCGAAGCCGATCAGCTCACACGGTTCGAGTGCGCGGGCGTCGATCTGCCAGCGATACGGCGAGAACAACCAGGACCAACCCACGGGATCCCCGGCATGGAGCGTCTCGATCGTCAAGGTGCGCCCGGGAGCCCGCACCTCGAGCGCCACCGAACCGCGACGAATGAGGAAGAAGCGCTCGGCCGGCTCGCCTTCGCGCATGAGGAACGCCCCGCTCTCCACGTGCTCGTTGCGCCCGCATCCCGCGATCAGCTCGAGCTGATCGCGCTCGAGCCCATCGAACACGGGCGCGTAGGCGATCAGCTCCTCAATCGTCTGCACCGGACCGCTCTTCGCTGTCTCGGATCGCGCGGGCCTCCTCGGTGAGGTCGATCCCGACCGGGCACCACGTGATGCACCGCCCGCAGCCCACACACCCCGAGCTGTCGAATTGGTCCCACCAGCTGGCCAGCTTGTGCGTCATCCACTGCCGGTAGCGCGAGCGCGGCGAGGCGCGCACCGCGCCGCCATGGATGTGCGAGTAGTCGACCGTGAAGCACGAATCCCACTTCTGGTGGCGCTCGACGTGCTCGCCGGCGAGGTCGGTGACGTCCTCAACCGTCGTGCAGAAGCACGTCGGG
This sequence comes from uncultured Solirubrobacterales bacterium, assembly GCA_963701945.1. Lineage (GTDB taxonomy): Bacteria > Actinomycetota > Thermoleophilia > Solirubrobacterales > Solirubrobacteraceae > Palsa-465. Next base: position 514,788 of record CAVPBV010000018.1, read on the forward strand.
CAGACCATCGTGCAGTTGCCGCAGGTCAGGCAGCGCTCGGCGACCTCGTCCCAGCGCGGGTGGTCGTAGTTGCGGTAGAGGAGGTCCTTGATCCCGGTGGTGTCGAGCTCGCGACCCATCTGCGAGGCGGTGCGGGCGTGGACCGCGCCGGCGGCGACGCGCTCGTGCCCGGCTGCAGGCTGGTGTGGCACCTCGTCGAGCAGCGCTGCGCCGCGATCCGAGCCGACCTCGACGGTGAAGTAGTGACGCTCGTCGTCGATGATCTCGGTCAGCGCCAGATCGAAGCCGCGCTCCGCCACCGGTCCGGTGTTCATCGACACGCAGAAGCAGGTCCCGCCGGCCTGCCCGCACTGCACGGCCACCACGAACACGTCCTCGGCGCGGGCGCGATCGGCCGGGTCCGGATGCGAGCCCCGCAAGAGCACCCGGTCGAGGATCCCCATCGCGTGCAGCTCGCAGGACCGCGCCCCGAAGAACGCGTACCGAGGCGGCGTCCGTGGCGGCTCACGGACGTCGACGAGCCCACCCTGCTCGTCGACCCGGGCGCGCCACAGGCTCACCTCGGGTGGCAGCTGGTACTGCTTCCACGATTGCGGTCCGACCGCATAGCCGAACAGGGCCTCGTCGTCCCGCCGGCGGAGGCGGTAGTGGCCGCCGTCCTGCTCGTCGGTCCAGCCGAGCGGCAGATCCGCCGCTCCGCGGATCTCGTCGTACACGATTGCGCGGTCGCGCACGGTGGGCCCGACGATGGTGTAGCCGCCGCGCGTCAGCGCGTCGAACAGCTCATCGAAGTCGCTTCGCTCGATGACGTGATCGAGAGCCATCCCGAGTTGCTCACTCTAGGCGGCGCGGGTTCGCCGACGCCATGTGGAAAACCCGCAGTTCGTCTCGACGCGCGGCCGACTACCCGGTGCGCCGCTGCTGGGTGGCGTCTGAGCGACCGGCGTCCGGGGCGGGTGCCAGGAGCTCATCGATGCCCTCCTCGATCCCGTGCGCCAGCACGTCGATATCGGGCGTCGATTCGCTGTCGGCGATGACGCCGAAGGTGACCAGTCCGTTGTAGGAGAAGATCGCGATCCCAACCGAGTGCTCTGCGGCGAGCGGCACGACCGGGAGCACCTCGCGCAGCTGGGCTCCGAACGCGTAGAGCGGGATCTGGGGCCCGGGCACGTTGGTGATCGTCACGTTGAACAGGCGCGTCGCGTACAGCGAACGGGCCAGGGTCGCGTGCACGACCGGCGGCGCAAGCGCGGCGAGGTCGAGCATCGCCTCCGCACCCATTGCGGCAGCCGAGGACTTCAGGCGCTCGGTCGCAGCCACGATCTGCCGGTGGCGTAGGTGTGCGGCCGGTTCCCCCACCGGCAAACCGACGAACAGCGAGCTGACCCGGTTCCCGAGCGCGAGGCGCTCGCTGCTCTGGCGGAGGTTCATCGGGACCATCGCCCGCAGGCCTCGCGGGGACAGCTGCTCGCCGCGCTCGAGGAGTAGGAGCCGCAGGCCGGTGGTGCAGGCCGCAAGCACCGCGTCGTTGATCGATCCGCCCAGCCGGTTTCGGATCGCCTTGAGCTCCGACAGCGGGCGGTTGACGACCGCGAACCGCCTCGTCGAGCCGATCGGGACATTCAACGACGTGTGCGGCGCGCCGATCAGCTCGTCCCGAACGATGAGCTCGACCAGCGAGCGGGACCGCTCCAGCACCTCGCGCGGATGCAGCGCCGCGTGCACGCCTGCGCCGGCGACGCGGGCGCCGGCGTGCGCGACGTCCACGATCGGCTGCGGCGGGCCGGGCACCAACGACCGCAGGAAGGAGTCATTGCCCAGCGGTGGGGGCGGAGCGAGCGGACGCGCGGGCGGGTTCGGCTCGGTGTCGAGCAGCAGGTAGGCGACGTCGACGGAGCCGACGCCATCGACGAGGCAGTGATGGGTCTTGTGGGCGATCGCCCATCGACCTTCGGCCAGCCCCTCGATCAGTGCCATTTCCCACAGGGGGCGAGTCCGGTCGAGCCGGTGCGAATAGAAGTCGGCCGCCCACGCGCACAGCTCCTCGTGCCCGCCGGGCGCCGGCAGGGCGACGTGGGCGACATGGTCACGAATCTGGAAGCGATCGTCGTCGGTCCAGCGCGGCCAGGCGAACCCGCCCGTCCGGGTTGATGACAGTCGCTGCGAGTAACGGGGCAGCTGAGCCAGCCGCGTCCCCAGGTCCGCGCACAGCTCTTCGATGGTTGGCGCCCCGCCCCCGGGGACGGGGTCGAAAACGCTCACGCCGCCGATGCTCATGAGCGCACCTTCGTCCTGCTGCTCGACTTCGAGGAAGGTCGCGTCGAGGGCGGTGAGGGTGTCGGACATGACCCCAAACCTACGGACCGGGCCTCGCCGCGGCATCGGGGCGAGGCACAACGAGCGTCAGTAATTCACCACACGACTGGCCGCTCGTCGTCTCACGCCGGCGGATCACCCAAACAGAACTCCGAGCCGCTCGTACTCCTCCGTCGGCACTGTTCGCACCTGCGCGACGGCGTCGGCCAGCGCGACCAGCTTGATCTCGTTGCCCCGGAGCGACGCCATCATCCCCCAGGCGTTGTCATGTGCGGCTCGTATCGCGGCGAGCCCCAGCCTGGTCGCGAGCACGCGGTCGAACGCGGTCGGAGTTCCCCCGCGCTGTACGTGGCCGAGCACGGTGGCACGGGTCTCGTACCCGGTGCGTTTCTCGATCTCCTGTTCGAGGCGGGTGCCGATCCCGCCGAGCCGGGGGTGCCCGAACTCGTCGACTGTGCCGGTCAGGACCTCCATCGTCCCCGCCTTGGGTGTCGCCCCCTCGGCCGCAACAACGATCGAGAAGTAGCGTCCTCTGGCGTGGCGGCGTTCGATCAGCCGGCACACCTCGTCGATATCGAATGGGATCTCTGGGATCAGGATTACGTCCGCGCCGCCGGCGATCCCGGAATGAAGCGCAATCCACCCGGCGCTGCGTCCCATCACCTCGACGACCAAGATCCTGTTGTGACTCTCCGCGGTGGTATGCAGGCGATCGATCGCATCCGTCGCTATCTGCAGCGCGGTGTCGAACCCGAAGGTGACGTCGGTGGCACCGAGGTCGTTGTCGATCGTCTTTGGCACCCCGATCACGTGCACGCCTTCCTGGTGAAGCTTGTTGGCCACGCCGAGGGTGTCCTCGCCACCGATAGCGATCAGCGCTTCGACGCCGAGTCGTGCGAGCGTCTCGCGCACACACTGGACGCCGTCGTCGCGCTTGTACGGATTGGTTCGCGAGCTCCCGAGGATCGTGCCGCCTCGCGGCAGGATCCCACGCGTGGCCTCGATATCCAGGTCGATGTACGAGCCCTCGAGGACGCCGCGCCATCCGTCGCGGAAGCCGATCAGCTGATCTCCGAACTCGTCGATCCCATCGCGCACGACTGCGCGTATCACGGCGTTCAGTCCGGGACAGTCACCGCCGCCAGTGAGCATTCCGATTCGCATGGTTAGCCGCCATCGTAGGTCAAGGGAGCGGACAGACGCATCCGCACTTGTCCACCGAGATCACCGGGAAAAACCCACCCTGTGTTCACGCTGCGCGGCGACCCTGTGCATCACCTCGAAGTACCGTCCGAGGTGATGCGGACCGAGGAACTGCTGTTGCACACGGCGCTGGGCCGCGATCCCGATTTGCTGCGCGCGCTCGCCATCTCCGAGCAGCTCGACGATCGCCGCCCCAGCCTGCTCGAGGTCCCGTGGGTCTGGTAGCAGCATGCCGGATCGGCCATCCTCGATCTGATCGCGAATCCCGCCGATCCGGCTCGCGACGACCGCGCGCTGCTTCCACATCGCCTCGGCGACCGTCAGCCCGAAGCCCTCCGCGAGGCTCTTCTGGACGACCACACTCGCGTGGCGCTGCAGAGCGTTGACAATCGCGGCGTTCTCCTCGACATCCTCCATCGGCAGCGAGCAGAGGTGCACCCGCCGACGCACTCCCGCCGGCAGCTCATGCCACGCCGTCCGGACCTCGTCGAGAACCTGGGCGCCCTCCGGGTCATCGGCGACGGCCACGGTCGACGGACCCACCAGCAGCAGGTGAGCCTCACCGCGGGTCGCGACGTGCCCGGCGAAGGCGCCGAGCACACCGAGCGGATCTTTGAGCTGATCCCAGCGTGAAACCTGCATCACGACCGGCACGCCGGCGACGAGCGGCTCCTCCTCGAGCATCTCCGCCCGTCGTCCAACACGTCCCGGGGTACCGTCGGAACGCGTGAACGCCGGATAGGCGCTCACGTCATGTGCCAGAACCCCGGCGGTCGCCATGATCGCCAGCGACTGCTCGCGAGCCTGTTCGGCGTTCTTCGGCGCGAACGCGTCGATCGAGGGGCGGATGACCGAGATGCGGTCACGCGGCAAGCCATCCCAGGCGAACCCCCCGCGAGAAAATATGAACAGGTGCGCATCGGAGACGTAGCCGCGCAGGAAGTCCCACGCGTCCCGTGCGTGATCGTTGGGGGTGTCGATGCCGACGTGGCAGCGCCACATCACGGTTGCCCCGGTGTTACGAACGGCCGCCGCCAGCCCCGCTGTCTGGGGGTCATGCAAGATCACGATGTCCTGCGGCTGCACGAGCTGCACGAGCTCGTCCGCACTCGCCGCCAGCGTCCGCTCGTAGACCTCTCGCTCGGCGTCCCCCAGCGGCTCGCCGTCCCCGGCAAACCCATGCAGACGATTGTGTATGCGCTTGGTGATGGCGAAGAAGTCCGGCTGCCCTGAGATTACGGCCCAGCGCGCGTCGACACCGGCGCCGCGACAGTAACCCAGCAACGGGCGCAACATCTCGACCACGCCACCGCCCTTGGCGGTCGAGTTCACATTCCAGATCACGCGACCGTGCAACGTCCGCGCGGCCTGATCCACCAGCCCGACCAACGCCTCGTACTCGCCCGTCGAGAGCACCGACGCGAATCGCTCGGGCGCCATAGCGATGACCGTCTCGTGGTGAAGTGGGGACATGGTCAGCCGCGTCCAGGCTCAGCCCGGCATCGTGAGCGCGGCGAGCGGAACGTCGACGTCGATGAAGCCGATAGGGGGTGCGCCGAATTCCCCTTCGGCGCCATACTCGGACAGGTACGGACCGAGGTGGCGGCCGGCGATCTTGGTCGGCGGCCACCACAGGGGGTACCACGCGCCCGGAACGTCGGGGTCGACATCGGGCACACCCGAGCGCATGTAGACGGGCTCGTCGCCGGTGAACAGCATGCCTCGCAGCATCGGTTGAAACGGCGCCGGTTCGACGCCCGCGCCGTAGCTCGCGGCGACGTGCTCGGCGACGACGTCCGCCTGCTGTGTGGCAATTCCGCCCTGCTTGACGGGGAAGTCGACTGCGTCGCCCGCCGCGTACACGCCGGGAAGCCCCGTAACGCGCCCGTACTCGTCGACCGGGATGAACCCATGCGGCTCGCTGGCCGGCACCCCGGCTAGCTCCGGGCCGCTCAGGAGCGGCATCGTGACGACGTAGTCGGAGCTCGGTTGCCCGAGTGCGGCGTACGTCAGGCCGCCGCCCTTCACCGTCGCGAACGACGCTTGAGCGAACTCGACGCCCGCCCTATCCAGTAGCCGGCCGATGCTCTGGCTGAGCTGACCGCCGAACAGCGACAGTGGCCGATCTTCCGGGGTGAGAAGACGCACGTGAACTCCATCGACATCGCTGCGGGCGAGCTCACGCGCCGTCATCAGCGCAAGCTCGTACAACGGCAAGAGCCATCCCGTCATCGTGGGGGCAACGAAGGAGACGCTGTGGGCATCTCCATCGCGTAGGCGATCGAGCATCTCCCGGATCGCCTGCGTCGAACCTTCGAGCCCGAATGTGATCGCATCGGCAAACGGCGAGCGTGCCCGCGCGCCGAGCGCGATGATGAGCGTGTCGAAGTCGAGGGTCTGTCCGTCCGCACATGTGACCCGGCGGTTGGCGCCGTCGACGGCCGTGACACTCCCGCGAACGAAGTCGACGCCGAGATCGGTGGTCACCTCCGGCAAGGAAAGGCGTGCCGCCGATCCGAGGCCAAACGGTTCCGCCACGGTCATCGGGCGGTCGACGAACCATTCATCTTGCGAGATAAGCGTCAGGGCAACGCGATCGCCTGCGAGAGCCCGCAGAGCGAGCAGTGCCTCCAAGCCGGCGACGCCGCCGCCGACGATCACAATGCTGGGGGGGTTTGCTTGTGTCATGGTTCACTCACCAGGGGTTGTAGGCGCCTGCGTTGGCAGCGCGCATTGCAGTGACATAACTTGAACGCTCGTAGGCGGTGGCGTCGGCGTCCGGCGGCACCGCTAACAGACCGCGAAAGTCATCGACGGTCTGGAATCCCTTGCGGGACATCCAGCGGCGTAGCCCGTCCAGGAGGTCGGCTGCGTAGCTCGGGCCATGGCGCAGCAAGGCGGACGTCGTCATCACCACGTCGGCGCCCGCGAGCAGGTATCGCGCAACGTCGGCGGGCACCTCAACACCCGAGGTGGCGGCGAGCGAGGCTGCCGCTTTACCCCTTAGCAGTGCGATCCAGGTGCATGCCAACCGTGCGTCGGCTGGGCTCGAGAGGTTCACTCGCGGCAGAACTACGAGCTGCTCGGGATCGATGTCGGGTTGCAGGAAGCGATTGAACAGGACGAGCGCGTCGGCCCCGGCCTTGTCGAGGCGCAGCGCCATCTCGCCGGGAGAGCTGAAGTAAGGGCTGAGCTTGACCGCGACCGGCAGGCTGACGGCGGACTTGACTTGCTCGAGCACATCCAGGTGACGCTGCTCGACGTCGCGGCCCGAGGTCTCTGTATCACCCGGGAGGTAGTAGATGTTCAGCTCGATCGCGGCGGCCCCGGCGTCCTGCATGGCGCGGGCATATTCGGTCCACCCCTCGGGAGTGATGCCGTTGAGGCTCGCGATCACGGGAACGTCGACCGCGCCGACGGCGCGTTCGAGGAGCGTCAGATAGGCGCGCGGGCTACCGTCCTCCTCGGCAACGGAGGGGAAGTAACTGAGCGCCTCGGGGAAGCTCTCCGCGCTGTCTTCGATGAGACCGATCGCTCGGGCGGTCTGCTCGCGCAGTTGCTCCTCGAACAGCGAGTACAGAACGATCGCGCCGACGCCTCCGTCCGCCAGCCGGCGGACACCGTCGAGGCTGTAGGACAGCGGCGACGGGGAAGCCACGAGCGGATTGCGCAATACGAGACCCATGTAAGTCGTCGAGAGCTCCATCACTTACCACCGCGGCGGGGATCGGACGGGAACTCGCTCGCGCTGCGGGTCGCCATCTGTTCGTAGAGTCGCCAGCGCTGGTCGACCACCTGCTGGGCGAGGCCGAGCAGGCGCTCGGCCTCTGTCGGCTGGGCGGCCGCGAGGGCACGGAAGCGCAGCTCGCCCTTGCGGTAGTCGCCCAGCGAGATGCGTGGCCGCGGCGAGTCGAGCAGGAAGGGGTTGCCGCCGTCCCCGCGCGCGACCGGGTCATAGCGGATCAGCGGCCAATGGCCGCTGGCCACCGCTCGATACTGCTGCGTGAGCCCGTCGCGCATGTCATACCCGTGCGCGACGCAGTTGCTATAGGCGATCAGCAAGGACGGCCCGTCATACGCCTCGGCCTCCCGGAACGCGCGCAGAGTCTGTTGAGGATCGGCGCCGAACGCCACGCGCGCCACGTACACGTCGGCGTACGCGATCGCCTGGAGCGCGAGGTCCTTGGTCGGGACGGTCTTGCCCGCCGCGGCGAACTTCGCGACCGCCCCAAGTGGCGTCGCCTTCGACATCTGCCCACCGGTGTTGGAGTACACCTCGGTGTCCATCACCAGCACGTTGACGTTCCTGCCGCTCGCCAGCACGTGATCGAGCCCGCCCGCGCCGATGTCGTAGGCCCAGCCGTCTCCGCCGACGATCCACACGCTGCGCCGAATCAGGTGGTCGAGAACGCTGCGCAGGTCGTCGACCGCGTTGTCGTCGAGCTCTGCCAGCCGGCGTTCCAGCTCCGCGATCCGTTCGCGCTGAGCGCGCAATTCGGATTCTCTGACCTGCGGCGCCGCCAGGATCTCGTCGACGAGCTCCGGGCCCACGGTGTCGCGCAGCTCGGACAAACGACGGCGCGCGAGCTCGGTATGGCGGTCGGCGGCGAGTCGCAGCCCCAGCCCGAACTCCGCGTTGTCCTCGAACAGCGAGTTCGACCATGCCGGGCCATGGCCATCGGCGTCGACCGTCCACGGCGTCGTCGGCTGGTTCGCGCCGTAGATCGACGAGCAGCCGGTTGCGTTGGCGATCGTCAGCCGGTCGCCGAACAGCTGCGATAGGAGCTTCAGGTACGGCGTCTCGCCACAACCGGCGCAGGCGCCCGAGAACTCGAACAGGGGCTCCAGGAACTGGGTGCCACGCACGGTGCCGAAGTCGACTCGCGTCCGATCGTTCACCGGCAGCTGCTCGAAGAACGCGATGTTGTGACGCTCGCGCTCGAGCAGCGGCTCGAGTGCTCCGAGATTGATCGCCTTGTGACCCGGCTCATTGGCCGCCGACACCGGACACGCCTCGACGCACAGCCCGCATCCGGTGCAGTCCTCGACGTACACCTGCAGCGTGTACCTGACGTCGGGGAGCCCGGCTCCGTTCAGCGCTGCCGAGGCGAAGCTGTCGGGAGCGCCTTCCAGGCGGGCCGGCTCGTAGTAGCGGGATCTGATCACGCTGTGCGGGCAGGCGAAGCTGCAGTTACCGCACTGGATGCAGAGTTCGGAGTCCCAGACCGCGACGAGGTCCGAGATGTTGCGCTTCTCGTACTTGGTCGTGCCGCTCGGGTACGTGCCGTCGACCGGCAGCACGCTGACGGGCAGGTCATCGCCGTGGCCGGCCATCATCGTCGCGGTCACTGTCCGGACGAACTCGGGCGCGTCCGCCGGGACGAGCGCCGGCTCCTCGTGCGTCGAAGTGACGCGATCGGGCACCGGAACCCGGTGCAGCGCAGCGATCGAGCGGTCGACCGCCTCGACGTTGCGCCTGACCACCTCCTCGCCCCGCTTCCCGTACGTCTTCTGAATCGAGGCCTTGATCGCCTCGATCGCGCGGTCGCGTTCGATCACGCCGGAGATCGCGAAGAAACACGTCTGCAGCACGGTGTTCGTCCGCCCCGCCAGTCCCGCGTCCCGTGCGATCCGTCCGGCATCGATCGCATACAGCTCGATCTCCTTGGCGAGGAGCTTCTCCTGTACGGAGCGCGACAGCGCGTCCCAGACCTGATCGGGCTCGTGAGGACAGTTGAGCAACAGCGTCGCGCCGCGGGCGGCGCGATCGAGCACCTCGTCGCGCTCGATCATCCCGAACTTGTGGCATCCGACGAAGCTCGCCGTGGACACCAGGTACGGGGCGTGGATCGATCGTGGCCCGAAGCGCAGGTGCGAGACCGTCTGCGAGCCGGACTTCTTGGAGTCGTAGACGAAGTACCCCTGGGCGTGGAGGTTCGCCGCGTCGCCGAGGATCTTGATCGTGTTCTTGTTAGCGCCGACCGTGCCGTCCGAACCCAGCCCGAAGAACACTGCACGGACGGTCCCCTCGGGCTCGATGTCGAGCGATGCGTCGTACGGGAGGCTCGTGTGAGAGACGTCGTCGTTGATCCCGATCGTGAATCGCCGCGTGGGCTGTTCGCGCGCCAACTCCTCGAGCACCCCGGCGACCATCCCCGGGGTGAACTCCTTGGAGGACAGCCCGTAGCGCCCGCCAATCACGACCGGCATGACGTCACGTTCCCCGGTACCGTGGGCCTCGTCCAGCGCCGCGAGCGTGTCCAGGAACAGCGGCTCGCCGAACGAGCCCGGCTCCTTGGTGCGATCAAGGACGGCGACCCGGCGCACGCTTTGGGGCAGCGCCGCGGCCAGCTCGCGCGCGGGGAACGGCCGGTACAGCCTGATCTGCGCGACGCCCACGCGTTCGCCCTGCGCCTGAAGGTAGGCGACCGTCTCGCGTGCGGTCTCGCCGCCCGAGCCCATCACCACGAGCACGCGCTCGGCCTCCGGGTGGCCGGTGTACTCGACCAGGCCGTAGCGGCGACCGGTTCGCTCGGCGAGCCGGTCCATCGCGCTTTGGACCACGCCAGGCACGCGCGCGTAGAACGGGTTGACGGTCTCGCGCGCCTGGAAGTAGATGTCGGGGTTCTGCGCGGTGCCGCGGACGAACGGCCGGTCGGGCGACAGCGCCCGGGCGCGGTGGGCCCAGACCAGCTCGTCCGAGATCAAAGCGCGTACGTCCTCGTCGTCGAGCATCTCGATCGTCTGCAGCTCGTGCGAGGTACGGAAGCCGTCGAAGAAGTGCACGAACGGTATGCGCGTCTCGAGCGTCGCGGCGTGGGCGACGAGCGCGAGGTCGTGCGCCTCCTGCACCGACGCCGAGCTCAGCAGCGCGAACCCCGTCTGGCGGACCGCCATCACGTCGGAGTGGTCGCCGAAGATCGACAGCGCTTGCGCGGCCAGCGAGCGCGCGGCCACGTGCATCACCGCCGACGTCAGCTCCCCGGCGATCTTGTACATGTTCGGGATCATCAGCAGCAGGCCTTGCGAGGCCGTGAACGTCGTTCCGAGCGCGCCGCCCTGAAGCGCGCCGTGCAGGGCCCCCGCGGCACCGGCCTCGCTCTGCATCTCGACCACCGCCGGCACCGTCCCCCACAGGTTCGTCCGCCCCTTGCTCGACCACTCGTCGGCGAACTCGGCCATCGGCGAGGAGGGGGTGATCGGGAAGATGCAGCAGACCTCGCTGCATCGGTGCGCCACCCACGCTGTCGCTTCGTTGCCGTCAACGGTGGCGCGCATCAGCGACTCCCCTCCACCGTATCGTCGGGCGCAACGAACGCGTACGCGGGATCCGGTGCCTGCTCAGGGACCATCTCGATCGAGTGCACCGGGCACTGCTCGAAGCACGCCCGGCACCCGGTGCACCGGTCGTAGTCGAACCTGTACCGCAGCCCCGGACCGAGCTTGATCACGGCGTCCTCGGGGCAGGCGCCCAGGCACCCGTCACACTCGATGCAGTTCCCACACGACAGACACCGGCTCGCCTCGAACACGGCCTCCTGTTCTGAGAGGCCGCCTACCACCTCATCGAATCCGCCGAGTCGCTGATCCGGCGCCAGCTCGGGCTGCTGGCGTCGCGGGTGATCGCCGAAGTACCACAGGTTAAGGAGATCGAAGTCCGCCTGCGGATGCTTGGGCGACCGCTCATATCGCGAGCCGCGCAGCCACGCATCAATCTCGCGCGCGGCCCGCTTGCCGTGCCCGACGCCGACGGTCACGGTCCGTTCGGAGGGCACCATGTCGCCGCCGGCGAACACCCCGGGACATCCGGTCATAAGCGACCTCGAAACGCGCACGGTCCCGTCGCGCTCGAACTCCACGCCCGGGACGGCGCGCAGGAAGTCGGTGTCGCTTTCCTGGCCCAAGGCCAGGATCACCGTGTCGGCAGCCAGAGTCTCGAACCGGCCGGTCGGCTGCGGGTAGCCCGTCTCGTCGAGCTCCATCACCTCGATCTGCAGCTCGGAACCCTCCATCGCCTTGATCGTCCGCAGCCAGTTGATCCGCACCCCTTCCCGCTCGGCGTCCGCGGCCTCGTCCTCGTGGGCCGGCATCTGCGCGCGGGTGCGGCGGTAGACGATCAGCGCCTCCTCGGCGCCCATGCGCCGGGCGACTCGCGCTGCGTCCATTGCGGTGTTGCCGCCTCCGTACACGGCGACGCGACGTCCGATCGTCGGGCGCTGCCCGGCGGCCACGCCCCGCAGAAACGAGACCGCGTCGACGATGTGGCCGGCATCGGCGGCCGGGATGTCGACCCGCTTGGACAGGTGAGCGCCGACAGCCACGAACACGGCGTCGAACGCCCCCTCGCGGCGCTCGAGCTCGAGGTCCTCGACCCAGTAGTTACCGGTCAACCGGACCCCGAGCGCCGTGATCCGATCCACCTCTGCGCCCATCACGTCCCTGGGCAGCCGGTAGGCGGGAATCCCGTAGCGCATCATCCCGCCCGGTTCGGGGCCCGCATCCCGGATCTCGACCTCGTGGCCGAGGCGCGCAAGATGGCAGGCGGCGGACAGACCGCTCGGGCCCGCGCCGATCACGAGCACGCGCTTGCCGCTCCGCGCCCGCGGTGGATCGAACCGCCACCCCCGCTCGAGCGCGAGATCGCCGAGGAACCGCTCGACACCGTGAATCGACAGCGCGCTGTCGAGCTCCGCGCGGTTGCACACGCTCTCGCACGGGTGATAACAGACGCGGCCGTGGATCGCCGGGAACGGGTTATCCGCGGTCAGTACGCGCCACGCCTGCTCGTGCTCGCCGGCCTTGACGTGCGCCATCCACCCCTGGACGTTCTCCCCCGCGGGGCAGCCCGCGTTGCAGGGTGGGAGCAGATCGACGTACACCGGTCGCTGGTCGCGGACGGGACCCGTCCGCGACTGCCCGTGGGCCAGGTCGGGCAGCGGCGTGATATCCAAGGCCGGACGAGTCATCGCGGAGCGGCGATCGCCGCCTGAGCGGCTGCCACGCGCGCGATCGGGAGTCGGAACGGCGAGCAGCTCACATAGTCGAGTCCCGAGTCGTGGAAGAAGCGGATCGACTGTGGGTCTCCGCCATGCTCGCCGCAAACACCGAGCTCGAGGTCGGCTCGCTCACGGCGCCCTCGCTCGACGGCGACCCGCACCAGTTCGCCGACACCCGGTTCGTCGATCGTCGCAAACGGCGACCCGTCGACGATCTTCTCTTCGACGTAGCGGGGGATGATCCGACCCTCGATGTCGTCCCGCGAGAAGCCGATCGCGCACTGCGTGAGATCGTTCGTGCCGAACGAGAAGAAGTCGGCATGACGGGCGATCCGATCAGCGATGAAACACGCCCGCGGTAGCTCGATCATCGTCCCGACGCCGAAGTCGTCGCCGTAGCGGAGGCCTTCCTCCTCGGCCACCGACACCACGCGGGCTCTGACGAGCTCGAGCTCGCGCTCGTAGGCGACGAGCGGAATCATGATCTCGAGGCGAGGTCCGCGGCCGGTTCGCTGTCGCACCGCGAGCGCGGCGCGGGCGATCGCGCGCACCTGCATCTCGTACACCTCCGGCTCCATCACGCCGAGGCGCACGCCGCGGGTTCCGAGCATCGGGTTGGTCTCTTCCAGCGACCGCGCCCGATCGAACTGACGCTCGAGTCCATCGAGTCGCGGGCTGCGGTCGATCCGGGCGCGCACGATCTCCTCGTTCAGCTCGAAGCGGTCGGGCAGGAACTCGTGCAGCGGCGGGTCGAGCAGACGAATCGTCACCGGCCAGCCCGGCATCGCCTCGAACAGCCCTTCGAAGTCGCTCTGCTGGAGCGGCAGCAGCTCATCCAACGCCGCCCGCCGGCCGGCCTCGTCCTCGGCCATGATCATCGCGCGCATCTTCGGCTGGCGATCGGCGGCCATGAACATGTGCTCGGTCCGGCACAGCCCGATCCCCTCCGCCCCGAAGCGGTGGGCGCGGGCGGCATCCTCGGGTGTGTCGGCGTTCGCCCTCACGCCGACCTGGCGCAACTCGTCGGACCAGCGCAGGACCGTCTCGAAGCGGGCGTCGATGTGTGCCTCGACGAGCGGCACGTCATCGGTGGTGATGATGCCGTTCGTGCCGTCGATCGCGATGAAATCGCCGGCGTGCAGGACGAGGTCGTCGATCCGCACTTCTCCCATTTTGAGGTCGACATCCAGTGCGGCAGCGCCCGTGATCGCCGGACGCCCCATGCCCCGTGCCACCAGCGCCGCGTGCGAGGCCTTGCCTCCCTCGGAGGTGAGGATCCCGACCGCGGCGTGGAAGCCCGCGACGTCGTCGGCCTCGGTGAACGGCCGGACCAGGATTACCGCCTTCCCTTCCGCCGCCTGCGCGACCGCCTCGGGCGCGGTGAACACGATCGTGCCCTTGGCCGCGCCCGGCGAGGCGGCGACCCCGTGGGCGATCGCGGTGAAGCGCGCCGTCGTGTCGAACGACGGGTGCAGGAGTGCGTCGAGCGCTCCGGCGTCGATCGTGGCGACCGCCTCAGCCTTCGTCAACAACCGCTCCTCGAACGCATCGACCGCAAAGCGCACCGCGGCCTGCGCCGGGCGCTTCGCGCTCCTGGTCTGGAGCATGAACAGACGTCCCTCCTCGATCGTGAACTCGGTGTCCTGCATGTCCTTGTAGTGGGCCTCGAGCTTTCGCATGATCTCGGTCAGCTGATCGGCCACGTCGGGCATCCAGTCGCGCAGTTCAGAGAGGTCGCGAGGCGTCCGCACACCGGAGACCACGTCCTCGCCCTGGGCGTTCGGCAGGAAGTCGCCCGACGGCGTCTGCGCACCCGTCACCTCGTCGCGGCTGAAGGCCACTCCCGAGCCCGACGCCTCGCCCCTGTTGCCGTACACCATCTGCTGCACGTTGACGGCCGTGCCCCAGTCGTCGGGTAGACGGTTGATCCGGCGGTACTGAACGGCCCGCTCGCCCATCCACGAGTCGAACACGGCGCGGATCGACTGCGTGAGCTGCTCCTGCGGATCGGTCGGGAAGTCGTAGTAGGACTTGAAGGACTCGGTCAATTCGCGCAGCGCGTCGGCGTCGAGCTCGATGTCGAGCGTGACTCCGCGCTCTCGCTTGACGCGCGCGATCTCATCCTCGAAGCGCTCGCCCGGGATCCCGCGCACGACGTTGCCGAACATCTGCACGAGGCGGCGGTAGCAGTCCCAGGCGAATCGCTCATTCCCGGTGCGCGAGCCGAGTCCCGCGGTCGACTCGTCGTTCAGGCCGAGGTTCAGGACCGTGTCCATCATTCCCGGCATCGACACGCGCGCGCCGGAACGTACGGACACGAGCAGCGGATCGTTCGGGTCCCCGAGGCGCTTGCCGGTGCGCTTCTCGAGCGACGTGAGCGCCGCGTCCACCTGGGCCTGGAGACCCTCGGGCCACGTTTGGCTGCCGCGCATGTAGGCCACGCACGCCTCGGTGGTGATGGTGAATCCGGCCGGGACCATGTCAGGACCCAGGATCCGGGTCATCTCGGCAACCCCCGCGCCCTTGCCGCCGAGCAGGTCGCGCATCTCGCGCGAGCCGTCGGTGAAGTCGTACACCCACTTGCGGGTCCGAGCCGACGGCTTTTTGACACCTGCGGTCGCTACTTGCGTGGTCATCACATATCTCCCAGACGCTCGATATATCGCCACGGCTTCGAGTAGAAGCCGCTGACTAAGCAACAGTCTTCGCGCTGACGCGGAGGGCGGTAACCGTGGCAGATGCCGAGGCCGCTAAGTAGTTTTCCACCCGGGTAGTTCCCCGCGCCGATGGTTCGGACCGGCACGGTCGCGGAGGGACCGGGCGGCCATTAGCGTGGCGGGATGATCTCTCGGGCGCGTCTGACGCTTGTCGCGGCGGCCGCGGCCGGCGGCGTGGGGGAGTTGGTACGTCGCCGCCGGCGAGTGGCACGGAACGAACCCCCGCCGCCGCTGACTACGCAGTCGAGTCCCGGCCAGATTGCGGATCTGCAGCAGGCTTACGGTGCGGACATGGCGCCGCGCTCCAGCGCGCCGTCCCCGGCCGAGGCCAGCGCGCCGTCCCCGGCCGAGGCCACCGCGGACGGGTGACCGCGCCGGCCCGAGGGCAAACGTGCTCGACGACAGCTTTCCGACGATGGGAACCGTGGCGCGGGTCGTGCGCGACGGCGACGGCGGGGTCGACCTCGCCTCGGAGTTCGCCGAGATCGAGCGCCGGCTGTCCCGCTTTGACCCCGGTAGCGACCTCTCGCGCCTCAACGCCGATCCGCGCGGCACCGTTCCCGTGGCGCCGCTCCTGCGGGCCGCGGTCGCGGCCGCGCTGCGTGCGGCGGCCGTCACCGGCGGCCTCGTGGATCCGACGCTGATCGGGGCGGTGCGACGCGCGGGCTACGGCGAGTCGCGGGCCCATGTGCAGTCTCCGTCGCTAATGCACGCGCTCCGCGCCGCGCCGCAACGCCGTCCGGCTCGCCCGGACCCGGCTGCCGCATGGCGAGCGGTGCAGGTCGACGAGGCCGCGGGCGTGATCCGCCGGCCGCCCGGCCTCGAGCTCGATCTCGGAGGCTCGGTCAAGGGATGGGCGGCGGACCTCGTCGTGGCGCAACTCGAGCGCCATGGGCGCTGCGCCGTCGACTGTGGCGGGGACCTGCGTGTGGCGGCCGGCCGCGGAGCGCCGTGGGAGGTACGCGTGCGCCATCCGCTGACCGGCGGGGTCGCTCACACGTTCCGCGTTCGCGCCGGCGGTGTGGCGACGTCCGGCGTCGACGCCCGACTGTGGGAGCGCGACGGGGGTGGGTTCGCCCACCATCTGATCGATCCCGCAACCGGGACTCCCGCCTGGACGGGGCTGGTCGCCGCCACCGCGCTCGCCCCGACGGCACTCGAGGCCGAGGCCTTGGCCAAGGCCGCGCTGCTGCTGGGACCGGCCGCGGGCGGGGCGCTGCTCCGGGCCCGCTACGGCGGCGTGGTCATCCACGACGATGGCGCCGTCGAGGCGGCCATCTGAACCCTCGCATGACATGAGCGGTCAGCCCGGTCGACCCCTCGCTCGACCGCGTCGATCAGCGAACTGCGGAGCGACGCCAGTTCGATGATGCTGGTTACCGAGCCCATCCGAACGGCGCGCTCGATGCTGTGAACCCGGTCGAACCGATCGGCAAACGCTCGGCGCTTCTCGGCCAGCACCTCTTCCCACAGCGCGCCTCGCCGAGCGCGCAGGCGCTGGCGCTCGACGCCCTCGGCTCCGGCGATCAGCGTTTCGAGCTCCTGGATCCGCTCGTCGTCCGCGGCGGCTCGCTCTACCTCGCCGGCGAACACGACCGCCGCCGCGGGAGCGCCGCCGATCACCGACGCCCTGGCACCCTCGAGTGCGACCGTCTCGAGCTGTGGATTCAGCTTCTGCGAGAAGACCACGAACGCGCCGCCGTGGTAGCGCGACAGCACGCAGACCACGATCGGACCGTCGAAGTTGACAACCGCACGGGCGATCTCGGCTCCGAACTCGAGCTCCCACTCGCGCAGCGACTCGGGCGAGCCGTCGAAGCCGGCCAGGTTCGCGAGCACCACCACCGGCCGGCGGCCCGCTGCGGCGTTGAGCGCGCGGGCGATCTTCTTCGCGGCGCGCGGGAACAGCGTACCGGCGGTCCATTGCTCGGGCCCGTCGGCGGGGATCGCCCCTCGCCGCGGCAGCGGCCGGGACTCGATCCCGATCAGCGACACCGGCCAGCCGCCCAGATGCGCGTCCCACACGACCGCGACCTCGGCGTCGCGCATCGCCGCCCAGCGCTCCAGCGGCCGGTGGTCGGAGTCGATCACCGCGCTCATCACCGACCGGATGTCGAACGGCTGCTTTCGATCGCTGTTGAACTCATTCGAGAACACGTCCGCGATCCGCTTCAGCTCCGAGCCGGGAGCGTGGTGCGGGGCCTCGCCGACATCGCGGTCGGCCGGATCTGTCGTGTGCGCCCGCCGCGGAAAGCGCTCCCCGGGCGCGACATACGTGTGCTCGTAGTAGCGCAGCAGCACCCGGCACGCATCGGCGAGGTCGCCGGCCCAATACTGCGCCTGGCCGTTCGGCCCCATGATCCGCTCGTAGCCCCCGATCCCGAAGTTGTCCTCGGCCGACACCCCGCCCGAATAGTCGAGTGCCTCCTTGCCGGCCAGCACCATCGTGCTTTGCGGCGTCATGATCAGGGCCCCGCGCGTGTGCATCAGCATCGTGGCCTCAGCGTTGCAATACGGCTGCGCCCCGACGTTGATGCCGGCGACGACCACGTTGAGCTCTCCGCCGGCCTGCGTGAACAGCACGATCCGCCGCAGTCCGGCGGCGATCCAGTCCATCGTCTCGGTACCCGAGTCCATCGCGATCTTCGCGCCCGCCGATAGCGCGAACCACTCCAGCGGGACGCCGAGTTGCTCGGCGAGATCGATCGCCGCGACGATCCGCCGGCACTCGGGCTCGGCCAGCGATCCGAGCGCGCGCGTCGGGTCGCCGAGCAGAACCACCCGGAGCATCCCTTCGGGATAGCGCTCGGTGAAGTTGCGGATCGTGCCGACCACGATGCCGGTCGGGTTCGTCCCCGGTGGACGGCTGACCGGCTCGAGACGACCGGACTCGCTCAGTTCGTGCTCGACGAATTCGCCGCTGGGCAGGCCGGCGCCTGAGTAGCCCCCACCCGGGGCGAGCAGCTTGACGATCTCGGCGGGGTGAAGGGTGCCGCGGCGACGTGCCGAGCTGATACGCAGTGTTCCCTCGTCGAGCGGGTGCAGCGGCTCGGTCGGCGGGTCCTCCACCTCCACGGCGACGTCGTGACCCGTCGGCACGAAGAAGCGCAGCACCCGGTCATGGATCGAGCCATCCTCTTCTCGAAGACGTCCTTGTATCTCCACCATCTCGAGCCCGAGCCCGGCCGCCCGGGGCGCCAGGCGCTCGATCAACGCGCGGATCTCGTCGGGACGCAGCTCGATCACCGGCCACGCGTGCAGCACGACGCGGTTCCACATCAGACGCCGGTGCAGCGGCCGTCGGGCCTGGAAGGCACGGATCGCCTCCAGCACCGACACCAGGACTCGTTCGAGCTCCGGCAGGGCAACGACGCGCCCGCGTTCGTCGTGGACGGCGGTGAGGTCTCGGACCTCGGCAAGCGCGAACAACCGCTCATCCTTGGCGTTGGCGCGGGCGACCCCTCGGAACATATAGATGTCCTCGTCTGAAGGCAGGCGCTCGAGCTCGAACTCGCGCAGGCGGCGCAGGCGCAATCGATGGCCCATCATGGGGTGCAGACCGCGCAGCACCTCGTCCTCGACCAGGCCGCCCGGCTCCGGCCGAAACGTGAACAGATCGATCGCCGACATCCCTCGGCCCCGGCGCGGTTCTGCGACCGCGACGACGATCCGGTGAATCGCCGGCGGAGTTGGAACCTCCGCGAGCGCGGCGCGCAACCGAGCCGCAGTTTCCTCGCGCGACGGCGCCGTGTCGTGATGCTGCGCGTACAGGTCCAGTACTGCGAGCTCCCCGGCGGGCCGCGTCTCGGCGTGACGGGCAAAAGCATCCGCGATCGCAGCCACGTCGTCGAGCTCGACGTAGGCGGTCACAAGCTGCCGCGGGACCCCGTCGACGACGTAGCGTGCAAGCGCCACGTCATACCCGTCCAGCTGCCCGGGCTCAAATCCAGTCAGCGAGCGCGTCCGGTAGTAGCGGCGGGCCATCGCCTCTACGAGCAGCCGGCGGGCGGCCGGTGACGCCGAGCCCATCGCAACCGTGAGTCGCGGCGCGAGCGGACGGGGGCAGTCGACGATCTCGGTGATCAGCTCCCCGGCCTCGGGGCGCCCGGGCTCGCTCGTCAGCGCCGCGACATGCTTCTCCATCTCTGCGTACACCCGCTCTCGGGCTTCCGCGATCACCGGCTCGTCGTAGTAGCGGAAGCGGACCTCACGGGCCAGGTCGGCGACGACCGGGTCCCGTCCCTCGAGCGCAGTCTCCAGCCGGTCGAGAACCTCTCGGAAATCCGGGCCCACGTGCCCCACGAGCTCATCGGCATCCTCGAGTCGCCGGTCGAGGATCGCCACGATCGCCGTGCGCGCGATCTCGGCGCGCTGCTGGGAGAGGAACAGCCGGTAGCAGGCCTCCTCCAAGGCGGGGGTCCGCTCGAGGCTGTCGATCCCGTAGTTGGCCAGCGCCCGCTTCAGCACGGCGGTGAACCGCGGCGGCAGCCGCTCCGCGTCGGCGTCGAGCGAGCGCAGCCACGCGTGCAAATGCTCCTGCGGACTCTGGAGGGGTTCCGAGCCCGGCTCCTGGTCTCCGTGATGGGGACGCGAGACCGCACGCAGGTCGGCGAACATCCCCAGCAGGCGATGCTCGCCGGGGATCAGCGCCGGGTCGCACGACAACAGGTCAGAGCATTGGCCATGCAGGTCGTCGATGGTCCGTCGCACTTCCGTGGCGTCGATGTCGTAGCCGAGCACGAGCCACTCCATCCGTCGCAGGTTCTCCCGGCAGGGGTCGGGTGCGGCGTCCGCCGACGGCGTCAGGGCCACGAACGACAGGCGCTCGCCGCGGGTCGTCGGCGCGGGTTGCTCGATCGGCTCGAGCACGACGAGCGGCGCCTGCGCGGCGACGTGGACGTTCTCGCCGACCAGCACGCGCTTGACTCGTCCGCGGAATGGCGCGGTCAGCGACGACTCCATCTTCATCGCCTCCGCGACCGCGACCACGTCTCCCGCCTCGACGATGTCCCCCGGGGACACCGGGATCGAGACCACGAGCGCGGGATTCGGAGACCGGATAAGCCCGCCGTCGTCGCGGGAGATGCGATGCGGCACGCCGTCGACCTCGATCAGGAGGTCGTCGCCCTGGCTCGAGGTCAGCGTCCGGTGGGTCCGGCCGAGTAGCTCCAGGCGGCACTCGTGCGGGCCGAGCCGGCGGATGACGAGCTCGATCGACTGTCGATCGACGGTCACTCGGTAGCGGTCGGGCGCGATTTGCGAGACTGCGAGCCGGTAGGACTCTCCGCGGTGGCTGAGCTCGTAAGTGCGAGAAAGCGCGCCCGCCGCCTGGGGCCGTCCGCGGCGAGCGAACGCGTAGAAGCGAGCTCGATCATCGGCAGCGTCCTGGTCGGAGAGCTCGATCGCTGCCTGTAGCAGCGCCAGGTCGCCGTGGCGCGCGTGTAGCGTGCCGCCGTTCACGGACAGCCGATCGAGCCAGCCCCTGTCGACCTCACCGGCGCGTAGCTTTGGATGATCCAGCAGCTCGAGTAGAAAGCCCTGGCTCGTCGTTCCCCCGTCGAGGACCACGACGGTGTCGCCGAGCGCGCGGTGTAGGCGCGCGAGCGCCTCGGATCGATCACTGCCCCAGGCGGTGAGCTTGCAGATCAGCGGGTCGAACTCGGCGGGAATGCCGTCGCCTTCGATCACGCCGGTGTCGACCCGGACGCCGGGCCCCGTCGGAAGTCGTAGGTGCGCGAGTCGCCCCGGCGTCGGCGCGAACTCCAGCGACGGGTCCTCGGCGAGCAGCCGGGCCTCGATGGCGTGCCCGACCGGCAGCGGCGAATCGGCCTCGAGCCGTCCGCCGGCGGCGAGGCGAAGCTGAAGCTTGACCAGATCGAGCCCGGTGACCGCTTCCGTTGCCGCGTACTCGAGCCCCGCGCTTACCCCGACGAAGGAGCAGCGACGGGCCTCGGGGTCATAGAGGAATTCGACCGTCACCACGCCGCGGCATCCGGCGTCCTGCGCCAGGCGCTCCGCCGCGCTCACGATCTTCGACTCCTGATCCGCGGTAAGGGCCGGGCTCGAGGATTCGGCGAGCATCGTCTGCCCGCGCCGCTGACACGAGTCGTCGCAGACTCCGAGGGCCCACACCGCGCCATGGCCGTCGGCGACGATCGGCACCGTCAGGCAACGCGCTCCGTTGAACGGGCTCGACGGCGCGACCGGGAAGTGCTGCTGCTCGGCGGCGATCGTGTGTATGCGTTGCAACGCCGCCGGGTCGGCACCGACGAAGACGATGCCGAGGCGCTCGCAGAGCTCCGCAACGTCCGGGGGCGCGGTCGCTGGCCCCGACCCGCCCCACGCCGCGTCGGCGCGCGCGGCGCGCAGCGCGCGCTCCAGGCCTGTCGGGCCAGGACCGCGGCACACCGCCTCGTCGGCGTGGCGGACGAACAGCGCGTCGCGCTCGGCCTCGGTGTGCAGAGCGATCAGGTGGACGGGATCTGCCCGACCGTGGTTGAGCTCGCGCACGGCGTGTACGACGCGCATGGCCGGCTCACCGCGGCCCGCGATCGCCAGCCGTGAGAACTCACGCTGGACCATCGCGGCCTCGGTGGCCGGCCATCGCCTCTGCGCTCAAGCAGTCTGCGAGTAGCCGGCCTGGAGCAGCTCGATGACCTCGCGGATCATCGGGATGCGCGGGTTGGTGCGAATGCTTGGGTCCGCGAACGCCGCCTTGGCGAGCTCGGGCAGCGCCGCCTCGAACTCCTCGCGCTTCACGCCGCAGTCCGCGAGCGAACGCGGCTCGTCGACCTCGGCGAGCAGCTCGTCCACGTGGGCGAACAGCCGCTCGCGCCGATCCTCCTCGGTACGGCCGCCGAAACCGAGGATCCGCCCAATCTCCGCATACTTCTCGGGTGCGACGTAGGCGGAGTAGCCGGGCGCCGGCATGAACTTGCTTGGCAGCGACGCGTTGTAGCGCAGCACGTGCGGCAGGAAGATCGCGTTCGCGCGGCCGTGCGCGATCCCGAACCGCGCCCCGATCGGATGAGCCAGCGCGTGGTTCAGACCGACGAACGCGTTCGAGAACGCCAGCCCCGCGATCGTCGCGGCGTTGTGCATCGCGGTGCGCGCCTCGAGGTCCGAGCCGTCGTGATAGGCACGCGGTAGCGCCGTGAAGATCAGGTTGGCCGCCTGTACGCAGAACGCGTCGGTGAACGGCGAGGCGAAGATCGACACCGCCGCCTCGAGCGCGTGGGTCAACGCGTCGATTCCGGTGTCGGCCGTGATCTGCTTCGGCATCGTCAGCGTGAGGTTCGGGTCGACGATCGCCATATCGGGGACCAGCGAGTAGTCGACCAGCGTGACCTTGCGCTGTCCCACGGTGATCACCGCGGCCGGCGAGACCTCCGAGCCCGTGCCGGACGTCGTCGGAATCGCGACCAGCCGCACCTTGTGGTCGATTTGCGGGAACTCGGCGATGCGCTTGCGCGCGTCGAGGAACGGGAGCGAGAGCTCCCGGATGCTCAGCTGTGGGCTCTCGTGGAACAGGCGCATGGCCTTGGCAGCGTCCATAACCGAGCCGCCGCCGATCGCGATGATCGCGTCGGCGTTGACCTGCTCGAGCTGCTCGATTCCGGCGCGGATCTGTGCTTCCGTCGGCTCGGGCTCGACTCCGGAGTACACGTGCACGGCGCCCGCGGTGAGGTAGTGACGCACCTCCTCGGCCACCCCGCGGGCCACGGTCCACCTGTCCGTGACGATCATCGGGCGGGAGGCGTCGAGTTGGCGCAGGGCGTCGAGCGACCCGGGGTTGAAGTACGTGTCCGAGGGCACCCGGAACCACTGGGGCGGCGTCTGGCGGCGTGACACGGTCTTGATGTTCAAGAGGTTTCGGTAGTTGACGTTGTCGGTTGTGTTCGAGCCTCCCCAGGTGCCGCAGCCGAGCGAGAACGTCGGCGTCATCGAGTTGTAGACGCCACCCAATGCTCCGACCGCGGTCGGCGCGTTGACCAGGATCCGCCCCGTGCGGATCGCCAACGAGAAGCGGTTGATCACTTCATCGTCGTTCGCGTACACGGCCGAGGTGTGGCCCAGACCGAAGTGCTCGGTGACGAGCTCGCAGGCCCGGATCCCGTGCTCGACCGACGGCGACCGCACCAGCCCGAGCACTGGCATCAGCTTCTCCGCGATGAACGGGTGCGCGGCGAGTGCGTCGAGGTCGGCCGGCAGCGGGGCGAGCAGCACCTTGTCGCTTTCCTCCACCTCGAAACCCGCCAGGCCGGCGAGGTTGACGCACGACTGCCCGAGGACGTCGAGCTGCACCTTGCCGTCGTCGGTGAACGACCGTGCCGCCAGCGCGTCCGTCTGCTCGTCGCTGAGCAGCCTGGCGCCCATCCGCTGGAACTCGTCGACCACCTGGTCGTAGATCTCCTCGTCGATCACGCACGTCTGCTCGGCGGGGCAGATCACCGAGGCATCGAACGTCTTCGAGATGAGCATGTCCATGACGGCCATCCGGATATCGGCGCTGCGGTGCACGTACACGGGCGCGTTGCCAGGTCCGACGCTCAGGCACGGCTTCCCGGCGGCGTTGGCGGCCGCCACCGCCTTCGGCCCCCCGGTCGTCCAGATGAAGTCGACGCCCGGGTGGTGGAACAGGTACTGCGACACCTCGAGCGACGGGTCGGGGATCACCTGGAGCGAGTTGGGAGGCAGGCCGACCGCCTCGCCCGCCTCCTGGAGCAGCTGACCGGCCCGGCCGCAGCACCTGACCGCACGCGGCGACGGACGCATGATCAGAGCGTTCCGGGTCTTGGCGCAGACGATCGACTTGAACAGCGTCGTAGACGTTGGATTTGTGATCGGCAGCAGCGCGAGCACGACCCCGATCGGCTCGGCAACGTACTGGAGCGCTCGCTCGCGGTCCTCGTCGATCACGCCGACCGACTTCTTGTCCCGCAGGTAGTCATACAGGAACTCGGTGGCGATGTAGTTCTTGAGCACCTTATCCTCGAACACGCCGAAGTGGGTCTCCTCCATCGCGAGCTCTGCCAGCTCGACCGCGTTCTCGAGGCCAGCGACCGTCATCGCCCATACGATTCGGTCGACCGCCTCCTGATCTAGCTCGCGCAACGCCTTCGACGCCTCGTGCGCACGTTGCACGAAGCCGTCCAGCCGTTCAGCCCACTCGGCGTCCGACGGGGCGAGCGGCTCTGTGATTGCCGTGGCCATATTGAGTTCCTCTCTCCTAGTCGTCGAGCGGAGGCATCATCGGACCGTCGCCGGCTGGGTCGAGGATGCCCTCCTCGAGCCACGCATAGCGGCCGTCCAGCACCTTCTGCGCGGTGCGGTAGCGAGCGTCGTCGTCGTTGGCCCACAGCTCGCCGAACAGCGTGTCGGCTCTGCGCTTGGCCATCGAGCAGAACAGCTGCGCGAGCTCGATCGCCTCGTCCTTGCGCTCCGGGTGCTCGCGTCCGACCCTGTCGGCGTAGACCACCGTCGCCGAGATCGCGAACAGCTCCGCGCCGATGTCGACGATCCGCCCGAGGAACGTCTGCTTGTTCTCGAGCTTTGCCTGCCAGCGCGCCATGCCGTAGAAGGTCTCGCGCGCGAGCTTGCGCGACGCGCGCTCGACATAGCGCAGGTAGGTCGCCAGCGGTCCGAACTCCTCGTAGGCGCGAGGGTTCTGGCCCTTGCCGACGGCGAGCTGCGGCAGCCACTTGCCGTAGAACAGCCCGGCCTTCAACGCCGCGTCCGCCTTGGCCTTCGCATCGCCGTCGCCCATCAGGAGCCCGCCCGCGGCCTGGAGGTGGGTGTCGACCGCCTCGCGGGCGATCAGCAGGTGCATGATCTCGCTCGACCCTTCGAAGATGCGGTTCACGCGCATGTCCCGCATCACCTGCTCCACGGGCACCGGCTTCTCGCCGCGCGCCTTCAGCGACTCCGCGGTCTCGTAGCCGCGACCGCCGCGAACCTGCATCAGCTCGTCGATCACCTTCCACGAGAGCTCGGACCCGTACACCTTGCACAGGGCGGCTTCGATCCGGATGTCGTTTCGCTTGTCGTCGGCCAGGCGCGCCGCGACGTCGAGCATTGCCTCGAGGCCGAACGCGCTGCCCGCGATGAAGGCGAGCTTCTGCGCCACCGCATCGTGCTTGCCGATCGGACGGCCCCATTGCACCCGTTCGGTGGACCATTCGCGTGCGACCTTGGTCGCCCACTTCGACGCCCCGACCGCGATCGCCATCAGTGCCAGCCGCCCCGTGTTCAGGGTGGTCAGCGCGATCTTGAGCCCATCGCCCTCGCGGGCGATCCGGTTCTCCTCGGGAACGAACACATCCTTGAGGATCGTCACCGAGTTCTCGATCCCGCGCAGGCCCATGAACGCGTTGCGATGCACGACCGTGACACCCTCGGTGTTGTACGGGAGCACGAACGCGCTGATCCCACCCCGGTGGCCGTCGCTCTTCGGCACCTTCGCCATCACGACGACGATGTCGGCGACCGTCCCGTTCGTGGCCCACAGCTTGCGCCCGTTGATCGTGTAGCCGCCCTCGACGGGCGTCGCGACCATGTCGTCGTCGACCGGCGCCGCCGCATGCTCGGGGCTGACCGGCGTCGCCGTCGAAGCCATCCGGGCCGGATCAGAGCCGACGCCGGGTTCGGTCAGGAGAAACGCGCTGATGTGATCCTTGGCGACCAACGGCAGCCATTTGCGCCGTTGTTCCTCGCTCCCGAACATGCGCAGTGGCTCGGCGACGCCGATCGACTGGTGCGCGCTGAGCAGCGTGCAAATCGCCGAGTGAGCATTGCCGGCGAGTGCCAGTGCCTTGCTGTAGTACAGCTGCGACAGGCCGAGGCCGCCGTACTCCTCGGGGACCTTCATCCCGAGCGCGCCGATGCTCTTCAGCCCGTCCACGACTCGGTCGGGGATCTTCGCGTCGCGCTCGATCTCCAGCGGATCAGCCAGCTCCGTCAGCACCGCCCGGAGCTGGCCGAGGAAACGCTCGCCCTTCTCGATCGCGTCCGGATCCAGCTTCGGCTGCGGGTGGATGAGATCGAGGCGGAAATCGCCCAGGAACAGCTGCTTGCCGAAGCTCGGGAGCTTCCACTCGGACTCTCGCGCCGCCTCGACGACGTCGCGAGCTTCTTTTTCTGAAACGTTTGTAGCCATTTCCAGTCCAATCACATGTTGAGTCCGCCGTCGACATCCCAGATCTGCCCGGTGATGTAACCCGAGGCGTCCTGGGCGAGAAAGCACACGACGCGTGCAATCTCCTCCGGCTGACCCATCCGGTGCGCCGGGATACGCTCCACGAAGTCCGCCACCATGAATGGCGGGATCGTGACGACCATGTCGGTCTCGACCAGACCCGGGGTGACGCAGTTGACCGTGACCCCGATCCCTCTCTCGAGCTTGCCGGCCACGCGAAGCATGAGCGCCGCCTCGCGCGCGAGTGTCTTGGTGAGCCCGAACAGGCCGGCCTTCGAGGCCGTGTAGTTGGCCTGGCCGACGTTGCCCATCTCGGCCGCCACCGAGGAGATGTTGATGATCCTCCCCGAACCGCGGGCGAGCATGTGCGCGAGCGCGGGCTTGGACATGTAGAAGGCGCCCGACAGGTCCACCTTGAGCACCTTGTCCCAGTCGGTCGCGGACATCTTCGAGACAGCTTTGTCGACCGTGATGCCGGCGTTGTTGACGAGGATGTCGAGCCGGCCGTGCTGCTCGATCACCTCCTTGACTACGCGCTCGCAGTCCTCCGCGTCGCCGATGTTGCCCTGGTGCAGCGACAGCGTGCCTCCCTCGGCCTCGACCGCTTCGCGCAGCTCGTCGGCGCGTGCCTGATTTGAGGAGTAGCCGGCGGCGACGGCCGCGCCGTCTCCGGCGAGCGCGTGGCAGATCGACGCGCCGATCCCCCGGGTGCCTCCCGTGACCAGCGCGACCCGTCCGGTGAGATCGCGGTCCCGCCCGGCGGTCTGAGTCTTAGAACCTGTGGTTGCCATTGTCTCGTCCCTTTCGGTTTCTAGTAGAGCCGCTCGACGATCATTGCCTGGCCATTCCCACCGGCCACGCACATCGACTCGAGGCCGTACCTGCCGCCCACCGAGTCGAGGTTGTTGAGCAGGGTGGTCATGATCCGCGCTCCGGTGCTGCCGAACGGATGACCCAGCGCGATCGCGCCGCCGTTGATGTTGAGCTTTTCTGGATCGATGCCCAGGTCGTCGCGGCACGGCAGCACCTGCGCCGCGAACGCCTCGTTGATCTCGACAGCGTCGATGTCGTCGATCGTCAGTCCGGCCTGCTTCAGCACCGCCTTGACCGCCGGGATCGGCGCGAGGCCCATGATCTCGGGGCGGACCGCAGCAACCGCGGAGGCCACGATCCGTGCCCGCGGCTTGAGGCCGCGCTCGCGGGCCTTCTCCTCCGACATCACCAGAACGGCCGCGGCTCCGTCGTTGAGCGGGCATGAGTTGCCCGCGGTCACCGTGCCACCGGGCTTGAAGGCGGCCTTGAGCTTCGCCAGCCCCTCCATCGTCGTGCCCGCGCGTGGTCCGTCGTCTCTCGTGACCGTGTGCGCGGCGATGACGTCTCCCCCGGCGTCGTGGGTCTCCGGTACGTCCACCCCGACGATCTCGCAGTCGAAGTGGCCGCTCTCGCGCGCCGCGACCGCGCGTGCTTGAGAAAGCACCGCCCACTCGTCCTGCGCTTCTCGCGAGACCTTGCAGCGTTCGGCCACGTTCTCGGCGGTCAGCCCCATCGGGATGTAGACGTTGTAACCGGTGCCGTTGGTGCCGTCGAGCCGCGGGTTCATGACCGGAAGCGTCATGCCGGCGCCGCGCGAGGTGCACTCGACGCCGGCCGCGATGTACTGGTCGCCTTCGCCGGCCTTGATCGCGTGGAACGCCATGCGGATCGTCTGCAGCGAAGATGCGCAGAAGCGGTTGACCGTGACTCCCGGGACGTGATGGTCGATCCCCGCCAGCAAGGCCGCGTTGCGGGCGATGTTGTAGCCCTGCTCGTGGTCGGGGAAGCCGCAGCCCATCATGACGTCGTTGGTCTCACCGAAATCGACTTCCGGGTTGCGCTCGATGAGTGCGCGGAGCGGGATCGCGGCGAGGTCGTCGGCGCGAAGATCGCGCAGCGTCCCTCTAATCGCCTTGCCGATAGGCGTGCGGATTGCGTCGACAATGACTGCTTCAGACATGGATCCTCCTTACCGCGATCCCCAGAGGACCGGACGGTGGCGTGGTTCAGACATTCAGTGTTGGCGATCGGGGGTAGGTCTCTCATCCGCCAGCGCCCACACCGGCCGTGCGGAAAACTACGCGGTGGCCGCCGCGGAAGGCCTCTAATCCGAGCCCGCGCCACGCTCGCGCAGCGACACCTCGGGGAGCACGAAACGCGGACGCCGAACCTTCTCCGTCGGAGCGAGCACCTCGGCAGTCCCGTCGATCACGGTCTCGCCCCGCTGGTTCACACAGCGGCAATCGAGCACGACGCGATGGCCGGTCTGATCCTTGGAAGCGACGGTGATCGAGACGTTGATCGTGTCTCCGATCGTGATCGGGCGGCGAAAGCGGAGCGTCTGCCCGAGGTAGATCGTTCCGGGCCCGGGCAGCCGGGTGCCGAGCAGCGTGGAGATCAGGGCCGCGCCCCACATCCCGTGCGCGACGATCCCGTGGAATCTGTCGGTGCGGGCATATTCCTCGTCGACGTGTGCCGGATTTATGTCGCCCGACATCACGGCGAACAGCTCGATATCCCGCCAGCTCAACGCGCGTTCGAGAGCGGCGCTCTCACCGACCTCGATCTCGTCGAAAGTTCGGTTCTCGATCGGTGGCGAGTCCTGGGCACCCATGGCGCAAGCGTAGGCACGCGAATCAGGTGGGTAATCCGGTGTGTCGCACACCAGGACCGTGGGCGAACCCGTTGGAAGACGGCGGCTTTATCCCGATGAGAGCGGTGGCGCGACGTGTAGGGTCGCCAGAGACGCCGCGCGCCGCGCGCACGCCGCGCCGCGCGCATGCCGCATCCAACCGACCGGAGGACCCATGAGTGAAATCGAGCATGTGCACGCCCGCCAGATCCTCGACAGTCGGGGCAATCCGACGGTCGAAGTTGACGTCCGGCTCCTCTCCGGCGCGTCGGGCCGCGCCGCAGTGCCGTCGGGCGCATCGACCGGAACCAGGGAAGCGCTCGAGCTCCGCGACGGAGGCCCCTCGTTCGGTGGCAAGGGCGTGGGACGCGCGATCGAAAATGTCAACGGCGAGATCGCCGCGGCCGCGATCGGGCTGGATGCCGATGACCAGCGCCGGCTTGATGACACGCTGATCGCGCTCGATGGCACCGACGGCAAGACCCGGTTGGGCGCGAACGCGATTCTCGGGGTTTCGATGGCCGCGGCCCGCGCGGCCGCGGCCGACGCGAGAGAGCCGCTGTGGCGCTATCTGGGCGGCGCGGACGCGAGCCTGCTGCCGGTTCCGACGATGAACGTTCTGAATGGCGGCGTGCACGCCGACAACCCAGTCGACTTTCAGGAGTTCATGATCGCGCCGGTCGGCGCCGACTCGTTCGCGCAGGCGATCCAGATGGGTGCGGAGGTTTATCACGGGCTGCAACGGATTCTGAAAAGCCGTGGGCTCAGCACGGCTGTCGGGGACGAGGGAGGATTCGCCCCCGCGCTGGAGTCAAACGAGGCGCCCCTGGAGCTGCTCGTCAGTGCGATCGGCGCCGCGGGCTATCGGCCCGGCGAGGACCTCGCGATCTGCCTGGACCCCGCCGCGAGCGAGTTCTTCAAAGACGGCCGATACGAACTGGCCGACGAAGGACGGTCGCTGTCATCCGGGGAGATGGTCGACTATTGGTCGGCGATCACCGAGCGATACCCAGTGCTGTCGCTGGAGGATGGGATGGCGGAGCAAGACTGGGACGGCTGGCGCCTGCTCACCGAGCAGCTCGGCAGCCGGCTACAACTCGTCGGCGACGACATCTTCGTCACCAATCCCGCGATCCTGCGCGAGGGCATCGAGCGCGGCGTCGCCAACTCGATCCTGATCAAGCTCAACCAGATCGGAACGCTCACCGAGACGTTGGACACCATCGCACTCGCACGCGAGGCGGGATACCGGGCAGTGATCTCGCATCGCTCCGGCGAGACCGAGGACACGTTTATCGCCGACCTCGTTGTCGCGACCGGGGTCGGCCAGATAAAGACCGGAGCACCGGCTCGATCCGAGCGCGTGGCCAAGTACAACCAGCTTCTGCGGATCGAGGAGGAGCTCGGCGAGCGGGCGCGATACGCCGGACGCGAGGCAGTCGCTCTGGCCTGAGCCATCGCCAAATCACGATCCACGCGCGACTCGCCGGTGCCGTCTGGTTGTTGCCCGCGACGCGGTTGTCTGAGGCCGTGCGGATTGCCCTGGCATGTGGAAAACCCGCAATCACAGGTCGGTTGGTGGCGGATCACGGGGACATGGGCTCGGTCTTATGGTGTCCGGAGCGAAACCACGAGGAGACGAAGCCATGCCCGACACCGTTACTGAGACTTATCACGGCAGCTACCTGATGCCCTCACTCGAGCACGCGACCGTTTCGGACGCGATGCACCCCGGGATCCTGTCGTGCGAGCCTGACGCGACTGCCACGGAGGTGGCGCGGATGATGGCCGCGCATCACGTTCATTGCGTGGCCGTGGTCGGCATCTCGCATGCGGTAAAGCCGGAGTGTTTCGTGTGGGGGATCATCTCCGATCTTGATCTGGTCGCGGCGGGGATTAGCGACGACCCAGAGCCGACGGCGAGGGACCTGGCGGGGCAGCCGGTCATCACGATTGCGCCGAGCGTGCCGTTGCGTGAGGCCGGCGAGGCGATGGTGAGGAACCGCGTCAGCCATCTCGTCGTCACCGATGCCGAGGCGGGACGTCCGATCGGGATTCTGTCGACGCTCGACGTGGCCGGGGTGCTCGCGTGGGGCGAGGCGTGACCCGGCGCCGGTCGGCAGCTCGTTCATCTTCCCAACCGGATCTGAGGAGACAACGATGTACAAGAAGGTGATGTGGGCAACCGACGGCTCCGAAGCCGCCGACCGGGCGCTGGTGCATGCCAAGGCGCTCGCGGCCGAGGGCGGACATTCGGTGACCGTCGTGTACTGCGAAGAGTTCACGCTCCCAGGGAAGGGCGGCGGCAGCCTCCCGATCCACGCCAACGAGGACGAGCTGCAGGAGAAGATCCGGCGCCAGGTCGAGGAGCTCTCGAGCAACGGCACGAAGGCAACCCTGCACACCACCCAGAGCAAGGTCGGCGGCGCCGCTCACGCCATCGCCGAGATCGCCGCCCAGGAACACACCGACGTGATCGTCGTGGGAACGCGCGGACGTACAGCGCTGACTGGCCTGCTCCTTGGTGGGGTCACGCAGCGTCTGTTGCACATCGCTCCGTGCCCGGTGCTGGCGGTTCCCCCGGAGCACAGCTCGGACGGTTGACCGTGCGAGGAGTCTCAGATGCTGTACTTCCGACACTCGTCTTCGCTCGAGCACGACCCGCGTCTGCTTTCGCCTGACCACCCGGACACGCCGGAACGGATCGGCGCGATCGACACGGCGATGGCCCAGGTGGGCTGGCTCGGCTGCGACGTGCGTGATGCGCCGGCCGCAGGCGAGCGGGAGCTCGAGCTGGTGCACACCGCCTCGCACGTCGAGGCGATCCGGAACCTGTGCGCCGCCGGAGGCGGTCGGATCGACCCCGACACGTTCGTCGGCGAGGCCTCTTACCGGGCCGCGCTGCATGCCGCTGGCGGTGCCTGCGAACTGGTGCGGGCGCTGATGCGCGGTGACGCCCGCGCCGGGTTCAGCGCAATGCGCCCGTCGGGCCACCACGCCGGACAGGATTACGCGATGGGCTTCTGCCTGTTCAACAACGTCGCGATCGCCGCCGAGCTGGCGATCCGCGAGCTCGGGCTCGAGCGGGTCCTGATCATCGACTGGGACGTCCACCACGGCAACGGGACCGAGGACATCTTTCGCCGGCGCCCCGACGTGCTGTACGCGAGCATCCACGAACTCGGGCTGTTCCCCGGGACCGGAGAGATCAGCGACGCCGGCTCCGGCGAGGGCCGCGGATACACGATCAACGTACCCGTGCCCCACGGGTCCGACGAAGAGACGTGGGTGTCCACGCTTGAGTGGGTGGTCATCCCGGCGGCCCTCGAGTTCGCCCCACAACTGGTGCTGGTATCGGCCGGCTTCGACGCGCACCGCGACGACCCGCTCGGCCACTGCCTGCTCGAGGCGAGCTCGTTCGCCCAGATGGCCTGCCACGTCCGGGACATGGCCGCCACACTCGACGCGCCCGTCGGCGCGGTACTTGAAGGCGGCTATGACCCCGCGGCGTTGACCGAATCGGTGATGGCCACGATCACGGCGCTCGCGGGCGTGGGTACCTCCGAATCGATGGCGCCGGACCCGTTCGTGACCTCGCGTGCGGCCGCCCACATCGGTCACTACTGGACGCTGTAGTCAGACGGCGGCCTCGTCCTCAGTGATCGGCCGTCGCCCATACACGTCCCGTACGTTGAGCGCGAGACCGACTCCCGAACCGAGCGTCACGCCGCGAGCAGGTGGGCCATAAAGTCGCGGAATGCCGGCCAAGGGCGCCAGCTGTGCGGACGCTTCTTCAGC
The DNA here is from genome assembly GCA_963701945.1 of uncultured Solirubrobacterales bacterium. Classification (GTDB taxonomy): domain Bacteria; phylum Actinomycetota; class Thermoleophilia; order Solirubrobacterales; family Solirubrobacteraceae; genus Palsa-465. Next base: position 547,677 of record CAVPBV010000018.1, read on the forward strand.
CGTCGTGCCTGTTCGCGCAGAAATTCGCGATGACTCGCGATTATCTCTTCAAAGGTTTCTGTCTGTTCAGCTTCCATGACAGGAGATTCCCACGGTCCGGCCGCCCGCTCATCCGGGGTCACCGGCACGGTCCGCGGGGGAAATACGGAGCCGGTCCTAATCCCCAACGAAGACGCCCGCCCGCAAGCAGTTTGTGCGAGTTACCACGTGCGCCGACTAGGAGAAAACCCGGATGGCGCGGGGAATCGCTATTCCTACGCTTGCGCAAACCACCCATCAGATAGGAGACGCGAACATGAAAGCTCTCGTCTATCACGGGCCTGGTGAACGCGGCTGGGATTCTGTTGAGGATCCCACGATCTTGGAGCCGACGGACATCATCGTCCAGATCGATACCAGCACGATCTGCGGCACCGACCTGCACATTCTCAAAGGCGACGTGCCCGAGACGACGCCGGGGACGATTCTCGGCCACGAGGCTGTCGGCACCGTCCAGGAAATCGGGGCCGGTGTCGGGACGGTCAAGCCCGGCGATCGGGTGCTGTTGTCGTGTGTGACCTCCTGCGGACGCTGTCGGTTCTGCAAGGAGGGGCGCTACGGCCAGTGCCTCGGCGGCGGCGGTTGGATCTTCGGACACCTGATCAACGGCCTGCAGGCCGAGTATGCACGTGTGCCATTCGCCGACAACTCGGTGTACAAGGTCCCTGACCAGCTCACCGACGAGCAGGTGCTGTTCCTCGCCGACATCCTCCCCACAGCCTATGAGGTGGGCGTACTGAACGGGATGGTGTCGCCGGGCGACACGGTCGCGATTGTCGGCGCCGGCCCGATCGGACTCGCGGCGATCCTGACCGCGAGGCTCTACACGCCTGGTCGGATCATCGCGATCGATCTTGCGGACAGCCGTCTCGATGGCGCCCGTAGGTTCGGCGCCGATCTGACCATCAATAATGGTCGCGATGACGCGGTTGCACAGGTCATGGAGCTGACCGATGGTCTCGGGGCCGACTGCGCATTCGAGGCGGTCGGCGTTCCGGCCACGTTCGAGCTCGCGGCGGAGCTGATCCGCCCGGGCGGCAGACTCGCGAACATCGGCGTCCATGGCAAGCCCGCCACGCTACATCTGGAGAGGCTGTGGATCCGCGACGTGACCGTGACGACCGGGCTGGTCGACACGTTCAGCATCCCGCAGCTGATGCGGCTGATCGCCAGCGGTCGGCTCGACCCATCGCTGTTCGCGACCCATCGGTTCGAGATGGGCGAGACGATGAGCGCGTACGACACGTTCGCCGACGCCGCCAACACGGGCGCGCTCAAGGTCGTCCTGAGCGGCTCGGCGCAGGCTGGCGCTGCGTCCGAGGTCATCGCTGAACCCGCGCTCGCTTGAAGTATTCCTCCTCCTCTGTGCCCGTTCGGGGCCGGCCTCGGACGGGCACGGAGCTTTTTGCACCGGCTCCTTAGCGCCTTTCGTTCGACTCGACGACGGCCCGCTCATGCTGTGCCCGCGGCTTTGGTGCACCGGCACCGTGGTCCGCGGATAACTACGTGCCGATGCTGCAAGTTACGCGCGATGCAATCCCGGCTTGGCGGCTCTACGGTTCGTGATATGGACAAACAGCGACCACCATCGACCCGAAGCCAGGCGACCGTGTTCCGGGATCTCCGCGCACGCAACGAGCGGCACGATCGCGTCGCGAAGCTGCTCGAGGCGCAACGCAGACGGCGGATCGAGCGGGCCATAGAGGCACAGCTCGAGCGTTGGACGCGGCAGAAGTAGTACTACGCGCTTAGGCGGGCGCCAAGGAGTTCGTCGGCGATCTCGCCGGCGAACCGATCGATCGCATCCCAGTCGCGGTCGTCCCCCTCGGGCGCGTGGATCGTCCGGGCGACGGCCCGTTCGGCGAAATGCAGACGCCTCATGTCCAGCCGACCCGGGAACGTGCGGTAACCAATCGCCCGGGTCAGTCGCATCAGCACCGGGACGTCCGCGGGTGTCCCCGCTGGGATTAGATGATCGACCGGTCCGACCGGACCTGAGCTGAAAAGCCACACCGGCATCATGCATAAGGCCGAGGTGTGGATCTGCGCGAGGCGGCGAGCCTCGCCAAGCCACCTTCCCATGTAAACGGCACTGCCCAGCACGACGGCGTCGTATCCGTGCAGGCTCGTGACCTGCTCGACCGGGACGGCCTCGGCCCCGACGCCGCGTCTGGCCAGTCCCGTTGCGATCGCCTCCGCGATCTCGTGCGTCCCGTGGTGGCGGCTAGCGGCGGTTACAAGGACTCTCATCTGAAGGCGCCGCGGTCGTTCATCTGTGGGCGAGCCGACCCTCGGCGCGCCACTCGCGCCGCTTGGCTTCGTACTCGGGGGGCAGCGCGCCCTGCAGCGCTTCGGCCGCGTCGAGCGCATTCAACGCCGACGGGTAGTCGCCCCAGCGCGCGTCGCAGTCGGCGAGTAGCAGGGCGAGCGCGAGCGCGTCCTGCTGCTCCTCGTCCGAGCCCGCGGGTCCCGGCACGGGGACGCGGTCGGCGAGCACGCTGTGGGTCAGCAGCGACGGCCGGGCTGTGGCGAGATACGGAGCCATATACCGGCCGGCGATCTTCGCCGGAGGCCACCAAAGCGCCTGGCCGGTCGCGGCCGAGGCGTCGCGCGAGGGTCGATGAGCCGATGGGGCCTCGATCGCCACCGTCGCTTCGTGGTGTAAGCGTTGCGGCTCGGACCGCAGGTAGAGGGGCGCGCCGCCGGTCAGCAGCAGTCCGCGGAGCACGGGCCGGAACGGCGTCGGAGTGACCGCGGCGCCGGACTCAGCTGCGATCGTCTCCGCCAGGGCATCCGCCTGTTGCGCTGCGAGGCCTCCCTGCTTGAGCGGGAACGTCGTGACGTCTCCCGCGGCGTAAACGTGCTCGACGCCGCTGACCCGGCCGAACTTGTCGACCGGGATGAAGCCGTGCGGGTCATGAGGCAGGCCGGGCAATCTCGGACCCTCAAGCACCGGCAGCGTGATCACGCGGTCGACGAACATCTCGGCGCCCCCGGCGAGCAATAGCCTGCGGCCACGCACAACCGCGGGGAGCGATGACGAACGAATGGCAATCCCTCGGGATGCCAGCAGCGGACGCATGGCGTCGGCGGCTGCGGGGCCGAACAGCTCGAGCGGCTCCTCCTCGGGTGTGACCAGCGTGACCTCTACGTCACTGCGACCGTGCTCATTGAGGTGCGCGGCGATCATCAACGCAAGCTCGTACACCGGCAACGGCCACACTCCGGCCGATGGAAGCGCGAGCGCCACCGACTGCGCACGGCCCACGGTCAGGTCGTGAAGCAGAGCACGCAGAACGGGAACATCGTCGCGGCCGCCGAAGGTAAACGCGCCCGGCAACGGAGCCCGGGGCACGGCCCCCGTGGCTACCACCAGCGCGTCATACGAGATCCTGCGTCCGCCCACGGTCACCGCGACCCGGCTGCGGGTTTCGACGGCGGCCAGCGTGTCCTGAATGAGCTCGCCGGCGCCCTGGTCGGCGAGTATCTCCGCGAGGTCGTAGACGCGCGCCTGCGCCCGGTCGAAGGCCTCGGCGACGGTCACGGGGCGGTACAGGAACTCGGGCGTCGGCGAGACGAGCGTGACATCGACCAGATGGCCCGCCAACGCTCTGAGGGCCAGCAGGGTCTCGAGCGCCGCGACGCCGCCGCCGACGATGACCACGTGCAATCGGTCGCGCCGGGGCATGCTCAGCCTCGATCTCGCATCGCTCGCTGACGTGCGGCTTGCAGAGCATGCTCGATCCGGGCACGCATCTCGCGCGCATGTGCGAGGTCGGCACGGCGCACATTGCGCTGGCGCAGGTCCTCGTACACGTGCGTGCGCCGCTGGGCCGCGAAGGTGTCCCGATCGTCACGCTTGGCGGTCATGGGAGCGACGGTAAACAGGCGTGGCGCCCGCGTCATCGGCGCCGCACCACCGGGTCAGTCCGGGGAGCGCCGCAACATGGCTGCGGTGTTTTCCCGATGTCTCCGGCTTGGGATCGTCAAGGGTCCTGTGCGCCGCCGGCGGAACGCTGGCATCCGGACTAGCGCCGTCGCCGACTGCGGGAACCTCCGTATACGCGGATGGCGAACTCGGGTGCCCAGCCCCTAAGTAGTTTCCCGACGCCACAACGTCGGCGAGTCCGGATGCTCGGATCCTGGTCGTCGGCGACGCTGACGGCATGCCGAATCAGCCAACTCTCAGTCCGGTGCTCAAGCATGTCCGAGTCCGCGACTGCATGCATCCCGGGACGCTGACCTGCGCCGCGGAGGACCCGCTTCGGGACGTCGCCGCGATCATGGCCAGTCAGCGGGTACACGCGGTGGTGATCACGACCGCAGACGGAGAGCGTCCGGTCGGCGTGGTCTCCGATCTGGATGTGGTCGCGGCCGTTGCCGCCGGCGCCGACTGCTCGGCTCGCGAAGCGGCCGCCACCGAGGCGCTCACAGTCTCAGCCGACGAGCCGCTGCGAAACGCGGCGCAGATGATGAGCGAGCACGGCGTGTCGCACCTCTTGGTGGTCGACGGCGCCGGTGGGTACCCGGTGGGCGTCCTCTCCACGCTTGACGTCGCCACCGCCTATGCGGGCAACTGAGACAGGGAGCCACGAGATCGATGAGCGCAGCCCCGGCCGCGGCGAGATATCCACTTGAGCGCGAGGCCGATGTCGTCCTGCGCGACGGAGCGACCGTGCACGTGCGCCCCGTGCGGGCCGACGACGGGGCGGCGATACGCGCCTTCTTCGAGTCCGTATCGGCCGATTCGATCTGGCTTCGCTTCTTTGGCACGCCCAACCTGGACTGGGCGACGTCGTGGTCGGTCAACATCGACTACGCGGACCGGTTCGGACTGGTCGTGGAGAGCGGCAACCCGCGCGCGATCATTGCTCACGCGGTCTACGTGCGGATCGACGACGAGCGCGCCGAGGTGGCGTTCCTGGTCGCGGATGCGTGGCAGGCGCGCGGTATCTCAACGATCCTTCTCGCTCATCTCGCGGAGGTGGCAGAGCAACACGGGATCTCGACGTTGTTCGCGCAGGTGCTGCCACACAACTACCGGATGATCCAGGTCTTTCGCGAGAGCGGGTTTCCGGTCAAGCTGCGGTCGGCGCCGGAGACGCTCGAGATCGAGCTGCCGACATCGCTGTCAGCCGCGGCCGTCGAGCGGTTCGAGGAACGTGAGCGGATCGGGGCGGTGGCCGCGGTGCGGAGCTTTCTCGAGCCGACCTCGGTCGCCGTGATCGGCGCGTCGCGGCGGCGCGGCACGATCGGCGGCGAGATCCTGCACAACCTGCTGGCGGCAGAGTTCTGTGGCGCGGTCTACGCGGTCAACGACAAGGCCGACGTGGTTCAGTCGCTGCCCGCGTACCGCTCGGTAGCTGACATTCCAGGCGGGGTCGAGCTGGCGGTCGTGGCGGTGCCGTCCGAGCAGGTGGTGGGAGCCGCGCGCGAGTGCGCAGACGCCGGCGTGCGCAGCCTCCTGGTGATTTCGTCGGGGTTCGCGGAGATCGGTGCCGAGGGCGCCAGCCGCCAGCACGAGCTCCTCGAGGTGTGCCGCGACGCCGGGATGCGGGTCGTCGGTCCTAATTGCCTGGGCGTGCTCAACACGTCCCCGCGGGTGCGGCTCAACGCGACCTTCGCGCCGCCGGCGGCGGTGCCGGGCGGGGTCGGGTTCATGTCCCAGAGCGGTGGTCTTGGGATCGCGATCATCGAGGCCGCGAGTCGTCTCGGGGTCGGACTGTCGTCGTTCGTCTCGGTTGGCAACAAATCCGATCTTTCCGGCAACGACTTTCTCCAGTACTGGGAGCAGGATCCGGACACCAAGCTGGCGCTGCTGTACCTCGAGTCGTTCGGCAACCCCCGGAAGTTCGCTCGGATAGCCCGTGGGGTGGCGGCCACCAAGCCGATCCTGGCGGTCAAGAGCGGGCGGTCGGCCGCCGGCGCCCGCGCGACGTTGTCGCATACCGGCGCGATGCTGTCGGCCTCTGACGTGACTGTGGATGCGCTGTTCGAGCAGGCCGGGGTGATTCGGACCGACACCATGCACGAGCTGTTCGACGTCGCTGCGCTGCTGTCAGCGCAGCGCGTCCCGCGGGGGGACCGGGTCGTGATCCTCACCAACGGTGGCGGCCCCGGGATCCTGTGTGCGGACGCATGTCAGACGGCCGGGGTGGAGATCGCGGAGCTTCCGCCCGACGTCCGAGCCCGGCTGGCCGAGTTCCTGCCCACGGGCGCTGCGCTCGGCAACCCGATCGACATGATCGCGACCGCGTCGGCGGACGACTACAGCCGGACGCTCCAGACACTGGTCGACGCGGATGCGTGCGACGCGATCATCACGATCTTCATCCCCGCGCTCGTAACCACGGCCGCGGATGTTGCCGTAGCGATTCGCGACTTCGCGCAGGCGAATCCCGAAATCGTGACCGCATCCGTGTTCATGGTCAGCGACGGCGTTCCGCCCGAGCTGGCTTCGGAGCAGGTGCGGGTACCCGGTTACGAGTTTCCCGAGGACGCTGCTCGCGCGGTGGCCCTGGCCGCCCGGCACGGCCGCTGGCGCGCGAGAGACGTGGGCTCGTTGCCAAATTTCGAGGACCTTCGCCCGGTCGAGGCGGCGGCGATCATCAGCAAGGAGCTTGCCGGCGACGAGGCCTGGCTGTCGCCGGCGAGCGTCGCGCAGCTGCTCGACTGCTACGGCCTGCCGCTGATCACCACTCGCGTCGTTCACGACGCCGAGCAGGCGATCGCGGCTGCCACCGAGCTCGCCGGGCCGATCGCGCTGAAGGCGAGCGCCCCCGGGCTCGTGCACAAGACCGACGCCGGCGGCGTCCAGCTCGGACTCGAAGGGGCCGAGGCTGTGCGCGCCGCCGCCACCGAGATCGAACATGCCGTCACGCGCGCCGGATACCGGCTCGACGGACTGGTCGTACAGCCGATGGCGCCCGTGGGCGTCGAGCTGATCGTCGGCGTCGTCCATGACCACAGCTTCGGCCCCGTGCTCGCCTGCGGCGCCGGCGGAACGACCGCGGAGTTGATCAGCGACGTGGCGGTCCGGATCACTCCCGTGACCGACCTCGAAGCGCGGGAGATGCTGCGCTCGCTGCGCACGTTCCCGCTGCTCGACGGCTACCGCGGCGCGCCGCGCTGCGACGTCGCCGCGATCGCGGACGTACTGCTGCGCCTGAGCGCGATGGTCGAGGCCCACCCCGAGATCATTGAGCTCGACTGCAACCCGCTGATCGCCGGACCGGACCGAGTCGTGATCGTCGACGCCCGCGTCAGGGTCGAGATGGCTGCGCCACCGCGTCCGATGCCGTCGCTCGAGGCGTAGGGCAGCACACCCACAACCACCACCAAAGAAACGAGGATTCCGATGTCAGTACGAGTTGCCATCAACGGATTCGGCCGGGTAGGGCGCTGCTTCCTACGCTCGGCCTACGAGCAGGACTCCAACATCGAGGTTGTGGCCATCAACGACCTCGTTGAGGCCTCGACCCTCGCCCACCTGCTCCAGTACGACTCGGTGTTCGGCCGGTTCCCCGGAAAGGTCGCCGTGGAGAACGGCGGGATCGCGATCGTCGGCATGGACATCCAGACGTTCGCGGAAACCAACCCGAGCTCCCTGCCCTGGGGAGAGCTCGATGTCGACGTCGTGATCGAATCGACCGGGCGGTTCCCCACCCGCGCCGGCGCCGAGCAGCATCTGGCCGCCGGTGCTCGCAAGGTGATCATTTCGGCTCCCACCAAGGGCGATCAGCCGCCCGACGCGACCGTGGTCCTCGGCGTGAACTTCGACGAGGTCTACGACCAGGACCTCCACAACATCATCTCGAACGCCTCGTGCACAACGAACTGCCTGGCGCCGGTCGCCAAGGTTCTCCACGAGACGGTAGGCATCCGTCATGGCCTAATGACCACCGTCCACGCCTACACCTCCGATCAGCACCTGCTCGACGGGCCGCACAGCGACCTGCGCCGTGCACGCGCGGCCGCGCTCAACATCATCCCGACCTCCACCGGCGCCGCCAAGGCGCTCGGGCTGGTGATCCCCGAGCTCGACGGCAAGCTGAACGGGTTCGCGGTCCGGGTACCTACCCCGACCGGGTCGCTCGTCGACCTGACCGTCGAGACCGAGCGTCCCACGACCAAGGAGGAGGTCAACGCGGCGTTTGCGGCCGCCGCCGACGAGGCCCCGCTCAGAGGAATCCTCGACTACACCGAGGACCCGATCGTCTCCTCGGACATCGTGAAGTCCACCTACTCGTCGATCTTCGATGCCGGCCTCACCTCGGTCATCGACGGCACGCAGGTGAAGGTCGTGGCGTGGTACGACAACGAGTGGGGCTACTCCACCCGGCTCGTCGAGCTCGCCGAAAGGGTCGGGGTATCGATCGTGCAGGCGGTGTGAGACGACCGAGGCTGCAGACAACAGTGCGACCAGGAGAAAACTAGATGTTCAGGAACGTGCTGGTTGGCGTGGCCGATGACGGTGGCCGCGATGCGCTCACGCTTGGGGAGATGCTCCTCGCGGGAGATGGCCAGCTGACGCTTGCCCACGTATTCCGCGACGAGCCTCCCGGCCCTTACCGGTGGCGCGATGGAAAGGGCGCCGACGAGGGCGGGCGTGCCCGCGAGTTGTTGGAGCGAGCGGCAGCGAACGCCGGCGTCCGCGCGCACGTTCGCTGGCACGGGTCAACCTCGGTTGGCCGCGGGCTGCACGAGATTGCAGAGATGATCGAGGCCGACCTGCTCGTGGTCGGCTCGTCGCGGCGCGGGCTGCTTGGCCGCGCGGCACTCGGGCACGACACGCGCGCGGCCTTGAACGGCGCTCCGTGCGCGATCGCGGTCGCGCCGGTCGGCTACAGCACCGAGCCACCGGCGCTCATGCGTGAGGTAGGCGTGGGCTACGACGGCTCACCCGAAAGCGAGCACGCGCTGGAGGTGGCGAGGACCATCGCCGCCGAGCGGCGCAGCAAGCTGTCCGCGTGCCAGGCGGTGTCGGTTCCCGCGTACCTATATCGCGGAGCGCCCGAGGGTATCGAGGTCGCGTCGATGACCCGGGTGGTCGAAATGTCGCGGGAGCGGCTCGCGTCGCTCGAGGGCGTCGAGCCGCACGCGGTGTACGGCGACGCCGTCGAGGTGCTCACGCTCTACAGCGCCTCGCTCGACCTGCTGGTCGTCGGCTCGCGCGGCTACGGCCCGCTCGGGCGGCTGGTGCACGGGAGCACCGGCCAGCACCTCGCCGGCACCGCTCGCTGCCCGCTGTTGGTTTTGACCCGCGCCGCTCGCCAGGCGTCGGTCCCAGCTGGGTCCGAAGGCCGCCAAGTGGAGGCGTCCACGACCGTTTGAGTCTCGTACCGCACCGGCTTTACGTAGTTACCCGCAGCGATCGCGCGCGCGTCCCGGATGGTCCGGATCGCCGCCGTTCGTAGGGTTGTCGCCATGGCTGCAATCTTCAATCTCAATCACCACGCTTCGTATGCCCACTGGCACTTCTTCCAGATGTCGGTGGCGAACATCGTCGTCGTCGTGCTGATGCTCGTCGTATTCGTCGCGGCGATCCTGGTCCCGTTCCCATCGCGTCGCGCGACCGGGGGATCGTCGTGAGCGCCTCCGAGGAACGCTCCTGGACCGCGGCGGTGCGGGAGCGGGCTGTCGCCGCGCTCCCGCCCGACAAACTGCTGCCCGACGGGCAGCCCTCCTACGTCGCCTCGTGGATCTACGTGTTCGGCGTGCTGTCGCTGGCGTCGTTGGCGGTGACCATCGGCTCGGGGACGATCCTGGCGCTCAAGGGCCCGGGGTGGTGGCACTTCACCGGCGTCGGTCACTTCTTCAACAGCGTCCACCTGTGGGCGGTCGAGCTGTTCTTCTTCTTCATGGTCATCCACCTGTGGGGTAAATATTGGATGGCGGCGTGGCGGGGCGGCCGAGCCCGCGTCTGGATCACCGGCGCCGTGACCTTCGTGGTTGCGATTCCGTGCGCGCTGACCGGCTACGTCTCCCAGCAAAACTTCGACGCGCAGTGGATCTCGACCCAGGCCAAGGACGCGATGAACGCGGCCGGGATCGGTTCGTTCTTCAACCTGCTCAACTTCGGGCAGATGTACAGCTACCACGTGCTGCTGCTGCCGGCCGCCGTGGTCGGGATCGTGATCGCCCACGTGCTGCTGGTCCGCAAGCACGGTGTGGTGCCTCCGTTCAAGCTCCCGTCGACCCCCGCGGTTACGGGCGACGGGGGTTCCGTGCCGGGCGAGACCGAGGCCTCGTCGTGAGCCGCCGCGAGCGCTTGGCCGAGGAGGAGGGTTACCGCGAGTGGAAGGGCGGCTACCGCCCCTACGACATCGTCAAGGAGGCGTGCATCGCGCTCGGAGTGGTGACCGCGCTAGCCCTCCTGCTGACGATCCTGTTCTCCTCGCCCGACGAGAAGCCAAGCACCGTTCAGTCCTGGGCCCGCACGGACCCGGTCGACTTCGTCACTACCGCCACCACCGAGCTGGACGGCTCGAGCGGCACCGGCACCTATGGCCCGCCGTACAACCACGCGTCCGACGGCCAGCACATCCTGTTCATCCGCCCGCAGAAGTGGCTGGGCGTGAGCCATCCGGTCGACACCGCACAGGACTTCGTGTTGGCGCCGTTGCGCTCGATCATCGGCCAGCCCGGACTGCAGGCGGCGGTCACCACGTACGAGTCCGCCTCCAGCGCCCAGCAGGCGAAGTGGACCACCGCGTACGAGAACGGGCTGGCCAAGGCCAATGCCAGCGCCAACAACACGGCCATCTCGGTTCCGGCCGGACACTACGGTCCGCTGCCGACGATGATGGCCGGGCTGCTCGGCTTCGCGGAGAGCGGAGGGCTGGACGGCGCACTCCTGACCAGCAGGCAGTTCTACCAGACCGACTACACCAAGCCCCTTCTGTTCATGGCCGATGGGGGCGTGCTCTCGGACCGCGCGCAGGCCGAGCACCTACTCGGGGGCCAGTGGGGGATGATGAACGAAACCGGCAGCTACCCCGGACAGGTGTGGCTGTGGCTGTACACGTTCTGGTATCAGATCAAGCCGTTCTCGACCTCGGCCAACGGCGACATCCTGGTGATGGCGATCATGGGCGTGCTCAGTCTCGGTCTGATCCTGATCCCGTTCATTCCAGGGATCCGTGACATCCCCCGCTGGATCCCGATCTACAAGCTGATCTGGCGCGATCACTACCGGCGCCGGAGTTGAGGCCTCAGAATCCGTTGTGGTCCTGGCGCCACACGTGCGAGGACAGAGGTAGTTGAGCGAGGGTTACCAGATCTCGCCGACGAGCATGTGGCGCGTTCGGTAGTAACCCGCTGGAGGAGGTGGCGGCGCACCGATTGCGTCGCGGCCGGCCAGCCGTAGGCTCGCCTCGTAAACAAGTCTCGAGGAGACGCAGTGTTCTGGAACGTTTTGGTCGGAGTCGACGGTCAGGGTGGGCGCGACGCGATCGCGCTGGCACGGCAGCTCGCCGCTCCAGGCGCGCGGATAACGCTCGTGCATGTCGATCCCGTCGGGACGGGCAAGGGCGCCGAGCGAAATGGCGACTCGCACAAGATGCTGAGCGACGAGCGTGCCGCCGCCGGCATCGACGCGAAGATCCTCGTCCTACACGGCTCGTCGGTCGCTCACGTTCTGCGCCGGCTATCGGCGAGCCGCCGCAATGACCTGCTCGTTCTCGGTGCCTGCCATCGGGGCCCGCTCGGCCGCCGTGTCGCCGGCGATCACACGATCCAGTCGCTGAAGGACGCCCAGTGCGCGGTCGCGATCGCGCCGCCCGGGTATGCACCGGGCTCCGGAATCTCCCGGATCGCCGTTGGTTGGGACGGCTCGCCGGAGGCCGCGCAGGCGCTCGCCGCAGCTCGAGCGATCGCCCCGAGAACGGGCGCGACGCTCGAGCCGCTCCTCGTCCTACCCCGGCAGAGCCTCCCCTATGGCGAGCCGATCCAGCACCGCTGGTCGGAAGTCCGCAAGCAACTGACTCACGAGGACGAAGCTCGGCTGGGCGGCATGGACGATCTCGACGGTCGGGTCAGCTACGGATCACCGGGCGAACGGCTCGCCGGGTTAAGCAAGGACGTCGATCTGCTGATCGTGGGCTCGCGAAACCGCGGGCCGGTCGGGCGCCTGTTCACGGGGAGCACATCGGGCTATCTTGCGCGCCGCGCAGCCTGCCCGGTGCTCGTGTTCCCCCGAAGTGCCGGCGCGCGCAGCTAGACGTCGACAAGCTTGTGCTCGAGCGCGTAGCGGACGAGCTCGGACCGTGACGCGAGGCGCAGCTTCTGCTGGATGTGGGCGCGGTGGGTCTCGACCGTCCGTACCGACAGGAAGAGCTGCTCGGCAATCTCGGCGTTCGTGTGCCCCAGCGCAATCATTCGCAGCACCTCGACCTCGCGCTCGGACAGCCCGTCGGGGAGGCCCGGCGGCGGCTCGGCGGCAACGCGCGCACCGAGTCGCGGGTTCAGGTAGGTGTCGCCGGCCGCGGCACGGCGGATCGCCTCGACGAGCTCGGACTCGGCGGACTCCTTGAGCACGTAGCCGAGCGCGCCCGCGCCGAGCGCGTGGCGTGCATAGGCGGGCTCGTCCTGCATCGTCAGCACCACGATTTGCGTTCCCGGGCATTCGGCGCGGATCTCCGGGATCCCGTCGAGGCTCGACCCCCCCGGCATGTTGAGGTCGAGCACGAGCACGTCCGGATGATGGCCGCGCACGTACCGGCGGGCGCCCTCGAGATCGGACGCCTCAGCTACGACCTCGAAGCCTTCCTCCGCATCGAGTACCTGGCGCAAGCCGCGGCGAACGACAGCATGGTCGTCGGCGATCACGACGCGGATCGTTCCCGGCGCTCCGGTGTCGTTGGCGGGGTCTGGAGTGTTCATGAGTGTCCTGCCTGGGGCAGGGGAGTCATCGTAACGCCGCCCGATCCCGAGACTCCAGGTACGGCGCAAGGTGCTTGGCGGCGATCTTCGCTCCGGGCGACCCGGCGGCAATCCCGGTTGCCTGCGAGCTCGAGCCGTGGCCGCCGGTGATGTGGGCCGTGAGATACAACGGTTGCTTACCGCCGAGGAGCATCCCATGGATGATCGGATGAAACGGCTTCGGTTCGATCGGAGCGCCCGCGAGCGCGGCGATCGCCTCCGCCGCCGTGTCCGCCTGCTGCGATGCGATGCCGCCGAACTTGACGGCGAAGTCGGTGGCGTCGCCCGCGGCGTACACGCGGTCGAGACCCACAACCTTGCAATGGACGTCGATCGGGATGAACCCGTTATGCGCTGTGAGCGGAACACCGGGAACCGACGGACCGAACAGCTCGGGCAGAGCGATCACGCGGTCGACATACAACCGCCGCGAACCAGGACTGAGCAACAGTTCTCCGGGCGCGGGGGTCTCGCAGTGCGCAGACGGGATGAACAGAATCCCGTTCTCCTCGAGCAGTCGCTCGACCGCGGCACTGGCCTCAGACCCGAACAACGCGAGCGGCGCGTCCTCGGGCGTGGCCAGCGTGACCGATATGTCGACGTTCATGTCATAAGCACGGCGAGCGGTCATGAGCGCGAGCTCATACAGCGGCAGCGGCCATGGCATCGGCGTCGGGCTGATGAACGCCAGCTTGTGAACGTAGCCCCCCTCGACGTCCTGGATCAGCCCGTGGAGCTGCTCGTCGAGCTGGCTGTCATCGAGCGTAATGGCGTGCTTGAACCGCGGTCGCGAGACCGCTCCGGGCGCGAGCAGCAATGCGTCGTACTCGAGCTTCTCGCCCGCGTTGGTGTGCACTACCCGGAGGTCGGGGTCCAGCCACTTGAACGCGTCCTTAACCAGGTCGGTGCCGATGTCGCGGCAGATCTCATCGAGTGGGTAGCGGCGTGCGGCGCTGTAGCCGAACGGTTCGCGGACCCTCATCGGGCGATAGACGAACTCGGCCGCGGGGGCGAGCAGGGTGTTGGCGACGCGCTCGCCCGCAAGCTCGCGCAATGCCAGCGCAGCCTCAAGACCGGCGACGCCACCGCCGACGATCAGGACTCGGAATGGGGTGTTGGTGGTCGGGTTCATGTGTGCAGCCTAAGGCGCGAACTTTCCGCCGCCAGCCGCGCAGGTCCGAACCGTTGCTTCGGAAAACTACGTAGCTCGAGCGGCAGCGGCCGGATCCGACGATGCCGCCGGCGTTGTCCGGCTATCAGCGGGCGGCCGGGAGGGCTTCTGGGCGCGAGGGGTCAGCGCTGCCGCCCCGATACTGCACACGGCCAGGCTGAGCATCGACGCGGTGACGATCGCCGCCCCTTGGGTGGGTGTGATCACGTGCTCGGGCAGTCCGAGGGCGACGATGGCCGCGGGTACCCCGAGCTGGGCGCTGGCGAGCAGTCCGGCCGCCGGCCGCTGATGCGTGAGCCGCGCCGCGAGCAAGTGGACCACAGCCGTCAGGCCGACCAGTGCAAGCGCCACCCCGATCAATGCCGGATCGTCAGCCAGGCCGCGCAGGTCGACGCTCGCCCCGAGTACGACGAAGAACAGCGGCACGAAGAATCCGCCGGCGACGCCGAGGACCTCGGTCGAGAGCCGCTTTGGGCCTCCGAGCGCGGCGACCATCAGACCGGCGCCGAAGCCGGCGATAAGCAGGCTCGCCCCCGTCTGCTCGGCGATCCACGACAGCCCGAACAGGATGATCAAGGCGATGCGAAGGTCGAGCACCCACCGGCGGCGCTTGCTCTGCCGCCGCAGCGCACGAACCGCCGCTTTCCCGTGTAGGGAACGGGCGAGCGCGAAGATCGCGATCACGCAGACGGCGATCAGGAGCGTTCCTCCCGCTACCTGACCGGCATGCGCCGGCGCGAGCACGAACGGGATCGCGATCGTCGCGGCGATATCCGCGACCGCGACTTGAGCGATCACTGTCAGCACGGCTTCGCCACGCAGCCGACGCTCCTGGATCACCGGGAGCACAACCGCGGCTGACCCCGATGCGATCAGCACCGCGTATATCGCGGGGTGGCCGGTCGCTCCGATCATCGAGACCAGCAGCCCGGCCCCGACGGCAAGCGCCGCGACGACGCCCGCGCCGAGCGCGCCACGGCCAAGCGACGCGCGCACCCGCTCGTCGCGCAGCGGGACGTTCATCCCCGCGTGGAACATCAACATCGCGAAGCCGATGTCGGCAAGGAAGGTCAGCGTCGGGTTGGAGGTGTCAACGGCATGGAATCCGGTGTGGCCGATAACCACACCGGCGAGAATCTCGCCGACGACCGCGGGGATCGAGCCACGACTGCCCGCCGATAGAAGCGGACCGCAGAGACCGCAGATCCCGATCAGCGCCAGGGTGCCGAGGCTCATTCCTCGCGCTTACGTCGTCGATGAGATCAGGCCTGAGCGGGCCCGATGCCGCCGGACGGCACGATCCGGCGGCCCGTGACGGTCCACGCGCGGATGCGCATCCAGTGCGCCTTGCGCCCGGGTGTCCATGTCTCGAGCCCCAGGCGGTCGAGGCGCCGGAGCTCGCCCGGGCTCGTGACCTCCTCGGTCATGCCGACGATGATCACGCTCCAGCCGGTGCGCGAGCCGGGATCGATCCCATCGATCTCGAACGCCGCGTTGCCGTTGACCAGCATCGCGTGAAACTTCGATCCATCCGCGGTTTGGAAAGCCACCGATTGTGATGGCTCGTCGAACACATAGTTGACCGGACGGATGACCGGGGAGTCCATCGCGACCGCCAAGCGCCCGAAGTTGTGCGCTGCCAGCAGCCGCACGCACTCCTCGCGCGGGAGCACGAGCATCTCGCTCGTCGGCTCCTCGGGAAGGTCCGTGCCTACTTCTGCCGGCGATTTGCGGTCAGTCGATTTATGGGATGTGTTGGAGGTCATGCAGCCACCCTACGGCCCTCAGGTCGCCCCGAAAGCCGCGTAAAGCCGCGGTCGGCTGCACAGAAGTACTGATCCCTCATCGCGCGTGCCCGCGGGTGACCGTGCGGCAGCCCGACCTGCGGCGCGGATCTCGGAACGGCTGCGGGTTTTCCGTCGCAGACCGTCGGGCCGGGACGGATGGTCGCGCCTTCCGGCAAACCGATCATCACCGCGGCAAGCCCGAGTTATTTGGGTCCAACCGTCACAGGAGGAACACATGTCACGCAAAGTGCTCGACGTTCTCGCCAGCAGCGCCGGCGTCGTCGTCGTCGTCGTTCTGGTGATCGCAGGTGGGCTGTTGACCTGGGGTCACAGCTTCGTCAGGAGCAACGTTCACAATCAGCTGGCCCAGCAGCAGATCTACTTCCCGCCCAAGGCGGCCTTCGATCATCCCAAAGCGGGTACGGAGATCACGCCGTCGATGATTCCGTCGGTCTCGCAGTACGCCGGACAGCAACTGCTCACCGGTCCGCAGGCCAAGGTCTGGGCCGACGACTTCATGGCCGTCCACCTGTCCGAGATGCCCTACGGCGGCGTCTACTCCAAGATCAGCACCGCGGCGCGCGCTAACCCGACCAGCAAGACGCTGGCGGCGCTGGAGCAGACCTCGTTCCAGGGGACCACGCTGCGAGGGCTGCTTCTAGAGGCATACGCGTTCTCGACGGTCGGCACGATCATGCTGTGGGGCGCGATCGCATCGTTCATCGGAGCGATCTGCATGTCGGTGCTCGTCGGTCTGGGCTTCTGGCACGCTCGTCGAGCCGAGGTCGATGAGCAAGTGCTCGCCCCGAAGGCGGTGCCAGTTTCCTCCTGACCTGACGGTCGACCCACGACAACCGGACCCACGGAACAACGCCCTCGCCGTTCGCTCGGCGAGGGCGTTGCCCGTTGTGCGGTCAAACGGCAGTCGAAAGGTGAACTCATGACACGGGCCGAACCCGGCGAACCGCGCCTCGAAGCTGCGGATTAGCAACTTCTCTACGGCGCTTCAGCGAACGCCGGCGCGCGGCCGTCGGGAGCGCCGCGGCGCTAAATGAGCCAGGGCCTCCAGCTCGAGCTCGAGTTGCGCGACGACGTGACCAGGATCCGGGATCAGCGCGGCATCGACCATGAGGCCTACCGTGACCTCGCCGCGGTAGCTGAAGATGCTCACGCTCATGCCGATGTGTCCCGATGTCGGAGCCCAGACGAGAACCGTTCGCACCGGCGTCCCGGCCAGATATACCGGCTCGGACGGACCTGGGACGTTGGTCACGATCGCGGTCCCCTTGCCGGTGAACAGATCGACGATTCTCCGTTCGATCGGTTCGGGGGTGAGGCCCATGGCGCTCAGGAGCGCGTAGGAGATCGGTCCGTCGCGACTGTCCTTGATCTCGGTCATCCGCTTGTGCACCTCGGTCAGGCGGCGGTAGCTTCCACTCACACCGACGGGGAGCGGAAGAAACACCAGGCCGAACTTGTTGCCGAGGTCTCGCGGGACCGGCCGATCGAGCGGGCGCAGATTGAACGGCACCATCGCCTGGATCTCGCGCGTGGGGGCGCCGCGGTCGTGCAGGTAGTGGCGTAACCCGCCGCTGAGCGCCGCCAGGAGAACGTCGTTGACGGTGGCGTCGTGCGAATGAGCGATCTCCTTGACCTGTTCCAGCGACAGCGGCTTACCCCAGGCCACGCGCCGGCTGACCCCGGGGTCGCCCTTGATCGCGCTGGCTGCGTCGGCCGGGGTCAGCAGCAGCCGGGCGGCGGTCGCGCCGTCGCGCGCGATCGCGCCTGCCAGGCTCGCGGCGTGCGAGGGTGAGGTCACGATGTCGGCGCCGTGTCGGACCGCGGCCACGCCGGCGTGTCCCGCGGCCGCGAGGATACGCTCAGTCGACCCGGCGAGGTTGGGGAGAAGCCGGGCAGACTGCGCGCGCGGCCGATCGGGAAGCGCCGGGGCAACCCCGGCATCGGGGTCCGAATCGGTCAGCGACAGCATCACCCTGGCCAGCGCGATCCCATCCGCGATACAGTGGTGCATGCGGTTGATGATCGCCGCGCCCTCGCCGAACCCGTCGATCAGATAAATGTGCCAAAGCGGGCGATTGCGGTCGAGCGGCATCGCCATCAGGTCTCCGACAAGTTCCTCGAGCGCGGCGCGGTCACCCGGGGCAGGTAGCGCGAAATGGTGCACGTGGTGCTCGAGCGCGAAGTCGGGATCGTTCTCCCATCGCGGCAAGCGGAGCGGGAGGTGGCTTTGGACCACCCGCTGACGAAAACGCGGGTAGCGGTCGACGAGACGGCTCTGGATGACCTGCTTGACGCGATTCCAGTCGGGCGGCTCGTCGAACAACTCGACGGAATTGATCACCATCAGGTTCGTCGGCCGATCCATGTGAAGCCAGGCTGTGTCGGCGGCCCCGAGCCGGGCGCTCATCCGTGCATCCCCGGCTCAGCTGCGCACCGCGAGCGTAATCAGCAGCGCCATGCCGTAGGCCAACGTCACCGTCCCGAGGACCCACAGCCCCCGGTCGACCCGCACCCGGGTCTGAGGGCTCAGGTCGAGGTCTCCGAGCACGCCCCGCACGCCGAGCATGGCGTGAATCGTGACCGCGACCAGGAAGGCCGACTCGAGCACGAAGATGACTGGGTTGCCGATGTAGGTGAGCACCTCTCCGTAGGTACGTAGCCCGCCCTTCTGGTGGACGATGAAGTGCTGGGCGACAATGTGCATCGTCGCCAGCAGGACGAGCGCCATCCCGGTCCCCGCGGTCCAGCGCCACACGCGAGCCGAGCGCCCGCGCCGGTACGCCTCGACGCGAGACTCCGCCGGCGGCTGTTGCTTGGGTGCCTCGATCACGCTCATCACAGCGCTCCTAAGATGTGAAGGGCTGCGAAGATCACCGCGGCGGTCCCCACGGCGGTACCGCTCCAGAACATCGCCCGCTCGCGCGTGACCGCGATCCCGCTTCCGACGAACGCGACGCGAATGCCGTTGAGCCCGTGGAATAGCACCGCGGCGATCAGCACGACCTCGAGCGCGAGGAAGCTCTTCGCGGTCACGA
This sequence comes from uncultured Solirubrobacterales bacterium, assembly GCA_963701945.1. Classification (GTDB taxonomy): domain Bacteria; phylum Actinomycetota; class Thermoleophilia; order Solirubrobacterales; family Solirubrobacteraceae; genus Palsa-465. The sequence goes on from CAVPBV010000018.1 coordinate 566,651, forward strand.
GGCTGAGGAAGCTGCTCCAGGCCGAGCGGCCGATCAGGAGCATCGACAGCACCCCGAGGTGCAGGTACAGATAACCGACGATCACCAGGCCGGTGATGCGCTGCAGGGCCAGGGCACGACCTCCGTGGCCCCGCCCGCGGGGATCGAGCCACCCGCTCTCGGACGGCCCGGGCCCTTTGTGATGGACCGGCCCCGGCTGCTCGCGCTCAGCCGTGCCGGGAAGCTCATCGATCGCACTCATCACTTGCCCTCCTTGTCATCGGGACCACCGAACGTCAGCTCACGCCGTAGCGCCATGATCCGCTCGGCCGGAATCGCGTCCGTGGGGCAGGCTCGCGTGCACTCGAAGCCGACGTGGCAGCGCCACACGCCCTCGGGCCGGCCCGCCCAGGCCAGAACGTCCTCGCGCGTGACGCCGCGCGGCTCCTCGAGCAGCCGCTCCGCCGCGGCCAGCGCGGCCGGACCGACATAGTCGTGGGAGGTCGCTGCGACCGGGCAGGCCGACAGGCAGAGCCCGCACTCGATGCAGTCCTCCAGGCGCACGAAGTCAACCGCCGGGGTCGCCGCGCGGTGACGGTGATGAAGCGGGTGATGGTGCAGCGGAACTGGACTCGGAAGGTCGAGCGCGACCTCGGGCTGCCCCTCGAGGTGGACCTCGCCGTCGCGGCCGTCGGACGGGGACCCGCTCGAGCGGATGATCGGGTGCTCGTGCGGGAAGCGCGCGAAGAAGCCGTTCATCTCGACGACCAGGTCGGTGAGGACCGGGAGGTTCGCAAGCGGCTCGACCGTGATCTGTGGTCCGTAGTCCTGGACCGAGCACACGCAAGCGAGCGCCTCGCGGCCGTCGACCTGCATGCCGCAGGTGCCGCACGAGGCATGCAGGCAGGAATGCCGGAGCGCCAGCGAACGATCGCGGTGGCGCTGGATCCAGCGCAGGGCATCGAGCACCGTTGTGTGCGGCCCGACCGGAACTTCGAACTCGTCGAAGCGCTCGCCGCCGTCGCCGCGCTTGTAGCGGTAGACGCGCAAGCGCCGGGTTTCCTCCTCGCCGGCCTGGGCGTTCTCTGGAACGGCAGGAGATGTTTGCGCGGTGCTCACGGCTGCCTGCTCATGCCGCGATCAGCGCGGAGTAGTACGCGGTGTGCGGAAGCAGGACGGTGTCGCGGGTGCGGCACGGCTCGTCGATGCCGAGCTTGCGGCACACCACATCCGCGCACAGCTCGGCCATCCCGCGCAGCGTGGTGGCCTTCCCGCCGGTGATCGTGACGAACCCTCCAACGCCGTCCTGATCTGAGTGATCGAAGGTCTGGAACGTGCGCGACAGCTCGCGCCCGGTGCCCGCGCTGGTGGAGCCGACCAGCGGGCGCGCCGCCGACCAGGCAGCGCGGCGCGGAGCATGACGGAGTGCCGGGATCAGCTTCGATCCCTCCGCGTACATGCGCTCGACGTGGTCCTCGGGCACCGATAGCTCGTCGGGGTCCTCGACCACCCACGAGCTCGTGCCGACGATCGAGAGGCCGCGCTGGGGGACGACGATGTCGCCGTCGCCGGACTTGTGCATCCGGTTGATCACCATGTTGCAGTAGCGGCCCTGGAGCGCGAGCAGCACGCCCGGAGAAGGCGCGATCGGGACGCTCGCGTTCGCCATCGCGGCGACCTTCCCCGACCACGGCCCCGCCGCGTTGACAACGAGATCGGCGTGGATCTCGCCCTCCTTGCCGGTCACGTGGTCGCGTACGGCGGCGCCTGCGACCACGCCGTCGTGCACGAGCAACCCGATCACCTCCATGTAGGGCCGGATGTCAGCCCCGTTGTGACGCGCGGTGGCGAAGAAGCGCAGGATCAGCCGCATCGGATCGACGGTCGCGTCCGGAACGCGCACCGCCGCCTTCAGCTCGGGGTTCAGGTTGGGCTCCAGGCGAAGCGCCTCGGCAGCGTTCAGCCGCTCCACCGGGATGCCGGCGCCGGTGCATCCCTCGATGAGCGGGTCGAGGTACTCGAGGTCCTCGTCGCACACGGCCACGAACAGCCCGTCGTTGCACTCGAAGGTGCCGGGCGCGATGCGCTTGAGGATCATGTTCTCCCGGATGCACTCGACGCCCGCCTCGCGATCGCCGACCGCGTAGCGGGCGCCGCTGTGGAGGAGGCCGTGGTGACGGCCGCTCGTCCCCGAGGTCACCTCGCCGCGTTCGAGGACCGTGACTCGAAGACCTCGGAGCGCGAGATCGTGAGCCAAGCCTCCGCCGGTGGCGCCTCCACCGACGATCAGAACGTGCGCATGATGTCGACTCGACATTCGCTCTTCCTCGCCTCCCCGGGGAGGCTGGCAGTACCCGTGGCACAGTCGCATCCGCAAAAGTCCGCAGCCGCGGTGCACGTTCCCCACGCCGGGGTTCGGGGTTGCGACGTTGGTGACCGCACCGCCGTCAGCAACGCTTCTCGATTGAGCGATGCCACGACTTCAGCCTGTCCATATCGCGGCGACGGATCCCCGCCGGTTCGAGGCGGTGATCCCTCCCGGGGAATATCAGGACCTGCGCGCGTTAATCGACGCCGCCGCCGCCGCTCTCCACGGGCGAGTGATCTGGAACATCAATTCAACTGGCAGCGGCGGAGGCGTGGCCGAGCTCCTCCGGACCCTCCTCGGCTACTCGCGCGGCGGCGGCGTCGACGCGCGCTGGCTCGTGTTGTCGGGAGGACCGCCGTTCTTCGAGGTCACCAAGCGCATCCACAATCACCTGCACGGATTCGACGGAAACGGACGCGGTCTGAGCGAGGCCGACCGCGCGATCTACGACGGGACGCTGGCCGAGAACGCGGCCGAGCTGGTGCGGCTGGTCCATCCGGACGACATCGTGATCCTCCACGATCCCCAGACCGCGGGGCTGGTCGACCCCGTGAGAAGAACTGGCGCGGCGGTGATCTGGCGCTGCCACGTCGGTGTCGATCATCCGAACTCCTGCGTCCATGAGGCCTGGAGCTTCATGCGGCGCTATGTCCGCAACGCCGACGCGTACGTCTTCTCGCGCGCGGGGTTCGCCTGGGACGGTCTGGACCCGCACCGGGTCGCGGTGATCCACCCATCGATCGATCCGTTCTCGGCGAAGAACCAGGATCAGACGCCCGCGCAGAGCTTGGCGATCCTGACGAGCGCCGGCGTCGTGGCCGACGGAGGCCGCAAACATGCGATGTTCACGCACGGTGATGAGACACCCGGGCGGATCGACCGGGCCGCCACGCTGCTCGAGGCGAAGCCGTTGACGCCAGGTGATCGGTTCATCGTCCAGGTCTCACGATGGGACCGCCTGAAGGACCCGGTCGGGGTGATGGCGGGCTTCGCTCGCCACATCGCCGACCGAATCGACGCCCATCTGGTGCTCGCCGGGCCCGCGGCGGACTCCGTCACCGACGACCCCGAGGGCGCCGCGGTGGTCGGGCTCGTGAGGGACGCGTGGCACCAGCTCCCGCCCGCGATTCAGGGCCGCGTCCACGTGGCGTCGCTGCCAATGACCGACATCGGGGAGAACGCGGCGATCGTCAACGCGCTTCAGCGGCGAGCCGCCGTCGTCGTGCAGAAGAGCCTCGCCGAGGGGTTCGGCCTGACCGTGGCTGAAGCGATGTGGAAGGAACGGGCGGTGGTCGCGAGTGCCGTCGGAGGAATTCAGGACCAAATCGTCGACGGGGAATCGGGGGTTCTGCTGTCAGACCCGCGCGACCTCGCAGCGTTCGGTAGCGCAGTCGTTGACCTGCTGGGGGATCGCGAACAAGCACGCCGGATCGGCGTCGCGGCACGCGCGCGTATCCGGGATGAGTTCCTGGGACCGCGCGACCTGGGCCGCCACTTCGAGTTGATCGAGCGGGTGATATCGGAGCGGGAGCGCGCTCGCGCCATGGCGGTGTGGACTGGATCTCCACCACCATCGACCTCGCGCCGTCCATCAATAGGAGCACCCCCATGAATCCGTCTACTGCGACACAGAGGACCTCCAGCTCAACGCGAGCGGTCACACCGGTGTCCGGCTCCCCATCCCAGACCCTCGGCGAGATGATCCTCGACGCGGCGGCACGCTTCGAGGGTGTTGCCCTCCAGCACCGTCGCGACGGTCAGACGGTCAGGATCTCCTACCCGACCCTCGGCGCAATCAGCACCGAGATCGCGCAGGGCCTAATCAGTCTCGGCATCGCGGCTGGAGACCGCGTTGCGATCCTCGGCGAAACCTCCGCGGACTGGACGCTCGCCGACTGCGGATCGCTCTGCGCCGGCACCGTGGTGACGCCTATCTACCACACGAACTCTCCCGAGGAATGCGCGTACGTGCTCGACCACTCGCAGGCGCGCCTGGTGTTCTGCGAGGACGCCCCGCAACTGGAGAAGATCGAGCAGGTCCGCGATCGCTGCCCGATGCTCGAGCACGTCGTGACCTTCAAGCCGGCCGGTGACGCGATCACGCTCGACGAGCTCCGACATAGGGGCAACCACATCGCGCCCGAGCGGGTGTACGAGCGGGTCGCCTCGACCCGGCCCGGCGACGTCGCCACGCTCGTCTACACCTCCGGCACGACCGGTCCACCGAAGGGCTGCATGCTGAGTCATGAGAACTTCATCGCCACGGTGCGCATGTACGAGCAGCGGCTCGGGCTCGACCGCTCGCACTCCATGTATCAGTTCCTCCCGCTCGCGCACGTACTCGCGCGAGTCGCCCAAGCCGTGGTCCTGAGCGTGGGCGCGCGCCTCGTCTATTGGGGCGGTGACGCCAGCAAGATCGTGGACGAACTACCGGAGGCGAGCCCCACCCACCTGCCCGCCGTGCCGCGGGTCTACGAGAAGATCGAGGGCGCGATCACGGGTGAGATCGCGGGTAAGCCGCTCTTGCAGCGCGGGCTGTTCGAATGGGCGGTGCGGTGCGGCGCCCGGGCCCGCAGCGCCCTGCGCGACCGGCGGCAGCCCGACCTGCTGACCGATATCCAGTACCGGCTCGCGGATCGGCTGGTGCTCGCGAAGGTGCGGCGACTGTTCGGTTCCGAGCTTCAGGTCGCACTGGTCGGCGCCGCGCCGATCGCGCCCGAGCTCCTCGAGTTCTTCGACGCGTGCGGGGTGCTCGTGCTCGAGGGGTACGGGCTGACCGAGACGTGTGCCGCGACGACGCTCAACACTGTCGAGGCGCTGCGCTTCGGCACGGTGGGGAAGCCCCTTCCGGGCGCCCAGGTCGCGATCGCGAACGACGGTGAGGTTTTGATCCGGGGCCCCCATGTGTTCAAGGGCTACCACCGCGATCCCGCCGCCACCGCGGAGGCATTGACCGAGGATGGCTGGCTTCGCTCGGGCGACCTCGGCGCAATGAGTCCCGATGGATTCCTGTCGATCACCGGCCGCAAGAAGGATCTGATCATCACCTCGAGCGGCAAGAACATCGCCCCGGTCAACATCGAATGTGAGCTCCGCGAGAGCCGGTACGTGACCGAGGCGGTCGTTTACGGAGACAAACGCCCGTACCTCGTCGCGATGCTGACCCTCGACCGCCACGAGTCGGTGAAGCTGGCCGAGCGGTTCGGGATCGCCACCGACCCGGTAACGATCGCCGCCGATCCGCAGGTCCACGCAGCGCTCCAACAGGAGGTCGATCGGGTCAACCGGAAGTTCGCGCGGATCGAGCAGATCAAACGCTTCGCGATCCTCGGCCACGACCTCACTCAGGTGGACGGCGAGCTGACGCCGACCATGAAGGTCAAGCGCGGGATCGTCTACGACAAATACTCCGATGTGTTCACCCGGCTTTACGAACCGCGCCGCGCGCCTGACAACGAACACACCGGCGAGGCCTGAGCGGTTCCGTGCTTTCCCGTAACCGATCGGCAGGTTTCTCACGACGCCGCTGGTCGGATGCGAAGGTAGCTTCGCGTCCATGACCTCGCACCTGCACCTTGCCGCGTCAGACGGCGAACTGGACGGAGAGCGACTCCCGATCACGGTGGTGCTGGCGGACGACCACGCAAGGCTCAGGCGGACCCTACGCCGGCTACTCGACGTCGAGGACAGCGTGAGCGTCCTCGAGGAAGCAGCGGATCTGCGCTCGGCGATCGAGCACGTTCACCGCCGCCGGCCGCGGGTGCTCGTGCTTGACCTGGCGATGCCGAACGGATCGACGATCGAGGCGATCCGGCGGCTCCGGACGGAGACGCCTTGGACCGAGATCGTCGTGTTGACGACCGAGGAGAGCGCGCTGGCCGCACAGCAGCTGCTCGCCGCCGGCGCGGTTGCGTTCGTGTTCAAGGACCGGGCGGAGACCGAGCTGCTGGAAGCCGTCCATCGGGCCGCGCGCGGTGAGGAGTTCGTCAGCCCGCACGTCGCCACTGGATTGGAGGTGCTGCGACGGACCGCCGATGGCGGGCTGCTCACCCCGCGCGAGGTCGAGATCCTCCGTCTGATCGCGCTCGGATATACGAGCGCCGAGATCGCGGCCCAGCTCCATCTCTCGCGCCGCACGGTTGAGACGCATCGCGCCCGGATCTTCGAGAAGCTCGAGTTGAGGACCCGGGCTGGGCTCGTGCGCTACGCGCTCGATCGTCACCTGATCGGTGCATGACGGGTTCGAACCCATCGGTGCTCGGTCGCTCACGACGCCCGCCATCGGTTGGCTCCCCGAGCCGTCTTACGTAATCTCCCGCGGCGGCCTGCGTCCGGGCACCGATGTGCCGGATCCGCGTCAGCGCGATTGTTGGAGCATGAAGGACGTTCTCGTCACGTATGCATCGAAACGCGGTTCGACCGCGGAGATCGCCGAGGCGATTGCCGACAAGCTGCGTGAACACGGCCTGAGCGTCAATTGCGTGCCGGCCGCCGACGTGAACACGCTCGAGCCCTATGACGCCGTGGTGCTCGGCAGCGCCGTCTACGTCAAGCACTGGCCCGGTGATGCCAGGCATTTCCTGCGCCGCTACGCCGACGAGCTCTCCAGACGACCGTTCTGGGTGTTCAGCTCGGGTCCGGTTGGCGCACCCGGTGACGCGCTAGACCCGGACTGGGTCGAACCGGCGCGCATCGTCGAACGGTTGGAGCACCTCGGTGTCCGGGAACACGTGGTGTTCGGCGGACGGGCGCCCACCCACCCGAAGAACCGACTCGAGCGCTTGCTGGTCGAGAGGACGTTACCTGGGTACCGGGACCGGCGGGACTGGGGGCAGATCCGCGCATGGGCGTCGGGCATAGCCGCCGAGCTCGGAGCCGAGCGCCCGGCGTCACTCGCACGCTGATCTCCACGGCGTCGGCGGCGATCACGGAGGTGCGGACTCGTGCTTACAGATCGGATGCTTGCTCGCCACGGCTGGGCGTGAGCAACTCCCGGACGGTGGTCAGTCCGGCGCGTCGAGCAGCTCGCGGAGGGTCTGCGGAAGGACACGCAGCACGTTCAGACCCTCACCCACGGAGATGTGACGCTGGAGCACCCGGAAGGCGCCGGTGGCCGCAAACGACGCTTCGGTCTCTCCCGCGAGCCGTGCCTCCCCGGCGATCCTCGTGAGGAAGCTGTCGAGATCGCGGGTACGCGTCGGCGTGCTGCTGGGATCCCATCCTTCGTAGAAGACGCCGCGCACGAAGATTGGCAGCTGCGCGGCGCGAGCTGCGCGGCCTCGTCGACCGACAGGTGGTCACGGAGCGCCTGCAGGAATGCGCGCAGGACGCGGTAAGCCTCGTGTACGTCTTCGGTGCCGAGTTCTTGGGCGACTTCGTTGATCCAGATGTGCGCCTTTTCGACGCTTCGGTCCAGGATTTCAAGGCGCGTGGTGTTCATCGCATTGACCTCCAAGTTTGCGGCTCCAGCGGAAGTCATTGTGCTCGGCCGGCAAGCCTCACGCATCGGTAGTTCCCCTAAGCGCGATCCGTCGCGGTCCGCTGGTCGGGCTGTTGCGCGTCCGGTCGACGGGGCCGCGCGGCGGCTTCGGTTCGGGACACTCGCTGCAGAGTGACGCGACCTTCTTGACGCACGACCAAGCACGATGCAGGCCTCACGGCGGCGGAGATTGGCGACCGATCGGCGCGAGCATGGCGGGGTTCGGTTACGAACTGCATCCCCTCTTGGCCACGGCGTCATGGCTCATCGCAAGCCACTCCAGGTGGATCAGCGCCGGAAAACGACTGACATTCGTGCGGATCGCAAGCGGGTCGGGGAAAACCCGGACGCTAAGGCTCGGTCATCGTAGGCCGACCAGGAGTACGGCGATGATCCCGCTCAGGAACACTCCGTCAAAGGTGCCGGCGCCACCGATCGATACGACCCCGGGTCCGAGCTCGCGCAGCCGGGGGGAGGTTCACCAGATCGGCGCCGATAAGCGTGCCGAGCGTGCCGGCGATGTACGCGACCGCGGCCGGAGCGGTACCTGACACGAGGAGCCCGACACCGGCGGCCAGCAGCGGCGGGATGAGCGCGGGCACCCTGACGCCCCGACCCGGGACGGGCCGAGCGAACTGGTGGACGATCACGGCCACAAACGTGACCGCGATTGCGGCCTGCCACCAGACGCCGTCCTTCGCCAGCAGGTACAACGACAGTCCGGCCGGGATCACGGCGCCACCCAGGTTGAACTCGAGCACGGTGGCCGGCTCGCGGTGGACCACGGGCACGCGGTGGCGGATGCCGGAAGCCGCCGTCTCCTCCATCGCGGTCGTCTCGCGGCCTTGAACTCTCGCGACCGGGATGTTCACGAAGCCGCCTATCAGTGACAGCGAGATCAGCGAAAACAGTGCGGCCTGACTAATACCGATGCGGGTGTAGGCGTAACCCATCGCGCCGAGCAGGAAGAGCGCGATCAGCATCGCGGCGCATGCCGCCAGCGCCAGCGCGAACGCGGGCGCGAGGGGATGGCGGTTGTACCGAGGTCTCCGCACAGCGCTAGGTGGCAGCGCACGCGCAGGTAATTCATTGGTGCTTGTCCCCGAGGTCAAACTGGCGAACTACCGAGCCGTGGCGGACGCTCGGGCTCGACACCGCAAGCGCACGGTGGCGTGGTTCGCTGGGCCTAATAACTCACGAGGAGGCTCGCAATGCCTGGCACCGTTGCTCATACCCTCTTCGGCAGTTACCTGATGCCGTCGCTCAGGCATGCCACGGTCGCCGATGCGATGCACCCGGGGATCGTGTCCTGTCCCGCCGAGGCGACCCTCAGCGATGTTGCTCGGCTGATGGCGACCCACCGCGTCCACTGCATTGCGGTGACGGGGATCTCGCACGACAATCCAGGTGAGAGATGGATATGGGGCCTGATCTGAGTCCGGTCGACCAGGGATCTCATCGGGGTGCTCGCGTGGGGCGACGCGTGGCCCCCGCTCGACGCACGGCGTAAGCGCAGAATCCCTGTTCAGGCCGCAACCGGCACCCCAGTGGTGCGGCCGGCTGCGCGCTACGGCCGGTGCGCCGCGCGCTCGGAGGCGACCGCCGGCGAGGGCACGACGACCACCGGTCGGTCCGCATGCTGGACGACGCCATGCGAGACGCTTCCCAGCAGGATTGACTTGAGGCCGGTCAGGCCTCGACTGCCCATCACGATCCCGCTCGCTCCCATGTCGTCGGCCTGGGCCAGGATTGTTTCCGCGATCGAGTGCTCGCGGGCACTGGTGCGGGCCCGCGGCTTCAGGCCGGCGCGCTGCGCGCGTTCGGCGCCTTCCTCGGCCCGCTGACGCGCCTGATCCTGAGAGGACCGGTCCGCCGTCTCGAAGTCGACGTCGCCGATCGCCATCCCTGCGCCGGTCCGGGCCACGACGTCGGAGAGCGGCTCCCACACGGTGAGAATCGTGGCGGGCTGGCCCTTCATAAGCTCCCCGGCTCGGTCGATCGCCGCCTGCGCGTCGGCCGAGCCGTCATATGCGATCAGAATCACGGTGTTTTCCCCTTTTCACTCGTAGTCAGCGGAGCGCTGTTGGATCTCCAGCCAGCGTCGGACTCGATGATCGCGGCCGCACCGCTTGGGGGCTGGTGTTTCCGACCGCGCGCATGCCCATCGCTTGGAGCTCGCAGGCCGCGCGAGCGCGGGGCTCCAGCGTGACGCAGTCCTCGAGCCACACCAAGACCGAGCGGCCGTTGACGAAACGTGAGATGACGCGGAACAGGGTCCGGCCATCGGTGAGGTACCTGCCGGGCGTCAAACCCCGCTTGGATAGGCGGCAATGGCGGCGCAACATGGAAGGCATCGCGTCGGCAGTGTGACCTGCCGCCCCTGCGAGTGCATCCGCACTTGTGCCGCGCCAGACTGCGCAAGACTACGTACCGGAGCCCGGCGTCGCGCTCTCGCGCTATCTCGGTCCGCCCGAGGCACGTAGGAGGTACGGAGGGTGATCGGGTCGGCGCCCCTTCAGTCGTTCGCGCGGCGTCGCATGCGGACGGCACCACGGACCGCATGCGTAGGTGGTTTCTACGGACCAGGACGACCAGCTAGCCCGGATGCCGTCACCTGCGGCGCTCCTTACGCTCGCTCTATGACCGGCACGACAGAAATTAATCATCGGGCCAAGTCGTTGACAGTGGCACGCTCAGCGAGGTCAACCCGCCGGGCGGTTCCACGCGTGCGACCGAAGGATTCCGCGGGCCATCAACACGCGATCGCCGGGCCATCACATGTCGTCGGCACCGCGTCGCCGGACCGGGGCACCAAACCACCGTTCTGGTGGCAGGGGGTTGGCGCGACATACGATTACCTGCCCTCGGCGTCTAAGCGACTGCGCGAAGCCGAACCGAAGTCCTAAGCAGCGCAAGCCTCAAAGTGGCCATGAGTGTCACATCGAGAACGTTTAGCCCATGAGTGACGAAGCGCTACGCTTCGGCAGTCTGCTGTCGTTAACGCACGCGATCACATCACGACTCGGGGACTTGCCGGCGACGTCGTACTCGCGGACACCCACACTAAGCAAGGGGCGAGGTCACGGTGACGGACGCGGGCGGCGGCGTACTGCGCGCGGACGGTACCGCGGGCGAATTTGACTATCGGTCGCTCTGAGAACGCCTTCCGGCTGTGCTACGACGAGACAATCCCCTTCGGCAATCCGTGCGTTGTACGACAAGGTACGGGATAAATTCCCGATTCCGTCTGGAGGAACTCGCGCGATGATCTCCTCAATGGCCGACGACCGAGTTTCCCTCAGCGATCAGGAGATTCGCGCGCGACTCGCGATTCGTAAGGAACTGAGCGCGATGACTGCCGAGGAACGGGAAATGGATCGCGCCATGAAGGCTTTCGAAGAAGACGCCGACCAAGCTAAGCGATACATCGAGGCCGAGTGGCGCACGGAGTGTTGGGGACACGAACCCGAGCGTCCCCCAGCATGGAAAGTCACTGATAGCACGCACGCTTCGTTACCGTCGGGACATGGAAGCTCTGCTGCCCGACCGGATCGAGACCGGCGATCGGTTCATCCATGATCAGCAGCTCCGGTTCGTGCATGAAGGCCTGAAGCAAGCCGAGCTTCTGTCGGTTCCCCGTTGACAGCTGACGCACGGGTCGAGCGATGTCGGCGCCGAAACGCTCGACGAGTTCGTCACGCGCCTGCGGGTCAACCCCACCCCGGAGCTGAGAGGTAATCGAGCATGGCCCGTCCGGTCAGCTTCGGATACATCGCCAGATCACCCGGCAGAAAGCCAACCCTCCGGAGGATCTCGAGACTCTCACTGATTGTGTCCAGCCCGAGCACCAGCGCTGTGCTGAGGTCGGCTTGATCAGATTCAGCAGTAGGCGCATCGTCGTCGACTTGCCCGCGCCGTTCGGACCCAGGAAGCCGAACACCTCCCCTTGCCGGACCTCGAGGTCGAGCCCAGACAGCCCCGCCCCGACCGTAGTCCTTCGAACGACCGCTCGTCGCGATCACCGGCCCTGTACTCACAGGAGGCATCCCAGAGCCCGGTCCCGACTAAACCGAAGCAACGTATTTCGCAGAATAGGGGCGAGTCACAACCACGCCGCCCGAGGCGTGTTGCTCGCATCGCGACTGGGGGAGATGCTCGCGCTGCGCTGGGGCGACGTCAATCTCGACGGCCGGCTGATTGCCGTTCGCCGCGGCCTTTCAGCCGGCGTGGAGGGGCTGCCGAAGGGTGTCGCCCGCGGATAGTGCCGCTTCCGATGCCCGCTGTGCGTCCGCTCGCGCGACTCGGCACGCGCGAGGATTTCACGAGCGCTGAGGACTATGTCCTCGTCAATCGCTTCGGTCGCCGGCTCGATGCCTCTGCGCTTCGGCGCCGCTACAAGCGAGGATGCGACGCCGCTGGGCCACAACCGGTCCGTCTCCATGGGTTGCGGCATGCTGCGGGCAGCCTCGTCGCGCGTACCTCGGACCCCGTCTTCGTCCGCGACTTCCTCGGTCACCAGAAGCTGTCGACGACCGACCGGTACCTGAGCGCCAAGGCCCGCCCGGAGGAGCTCGCGCGCTTGGACGCCGGATTTGCGCCCGCGGGCGTTCCCGCTCCGGCCGTCAAGTGACGTCAAGCGACGCGGTTGATCGTGACGGCCGTCGCGTTGTGCTCGACGCCGCCGGCTGGCGGCACATCGTCGACGAGCACCCGGAGTTGGCGCCTCACCGCGAAGCCGTCCTCGCCACCGTTGCCGCGCCGGACCACCGCGCTCCGGATCCACGGCCTGGGCGTGAGCGCCACTGGCGCCGCGGGGCGGGGCCGAGCCGGTAGCTGATGGTGGTCGTAGACTTCGGTGCGGTGCCGGCGCGCATCGTGACCGCCTACGGGAACCGCAAAGACCCACCGGGATGGACGCCATGATCGTAAAGATCGGACCGCTCACCTTTGACCACGCAGCCTATGACGAGCAGGGCGACGTGCTCTACCTGCACATCGGACAGCGCCAGGCCGCGGCCGACAGTGAGGAGACTCCCGAGGGGCAGGTGCTGCGTTTCGATGACGCCGGCAAGATCATCGGGCTGACAATCATCAACGCCAAGTGGCTGCTCGAACGGGACGGCGAGCTAGTCGTGACCCTTCCCGAGCAGGTCCACGTCGCGCCCGCCGCGATCGAGGCCGCGTTCGCTCCGGCGGCATAGCCGCTGTCGACCTGCTCGCAGCCTTGTCGGGCCGCGCGCTCGACGATCGCGTCGCGCCGACGGGTTTGCAAGCAGGAGGTCACGGGTTCGAATCCCGTTGGCTCCACTCGCGATATGCCTGCGAGTAGCTTGGTTTAAGGCGATGGCTGCCTCTTGATCGACCCGGTCCCGGCGGTTTGGTCATCAAGTTTGGTCATCAAATCGCGCGCTTGACATTTCGATGCAACATCCGCCCGCGGGTGCCGTCGGATCCAGGCTCGCATTCGACAAGACCATTCAGTGCGGGGCGACGCACAAAGGACCTGAGCGACATCGCTACGGGCTTTCACGCAGGAGATCGCCGGTTCGAATCCGGTAGTGAAGTTGCGCTTCGCCGCCAAAGCAGCGGGCGCGGCCCGCGCTGGCCGGCGCATCCAAGACTTGCCCGGTCAGGGGGCGGCCGCGCCCCTGACCTCCGCGCGGGCTGCCTCCGGCAGTCGCCGTCTTGTCCTTTGCGAGAAAGCGGCAGTGTGGTCAGAGTGGTGCTCCTCGTCGGAAGCGGTGGCGAGACCGGCCGCGATGACAACCGATCCTCGCGCTGGGAACGGAGTAGCGGCGCTATGCGTCCCGTGCGGGCAGACTGGACTCCCGTCGGAACGGCCGTCGAGTGGCCCCGCGGGAGCGGAGCAGGTTCGCCCGGCAGCTCGTGGGATGAAGGGGCGCCGCCGGTCGCGAGGTGGACAGCGTGATCTGGAACGTTGATTTGGCGCTCTTGCGCGCGCCGTCGTTGGGAGCGAAGATCGTCTCTCTGATGGAGCGTCTTGAGGTTCGGTTGCTGGGCGGTTTTCAGGTCGTGCGAGATGGTGGCCTTGTGCCTCAGGAGGCTTGGCAGCATCGTCGTGGAGCGGAGTTGGTGAAGGTCCTTGCGCTGGCAGGTGGTCATCGGTTGCATCGCGATCAGGTGATCGAGGCACTTTGGCCGGAGTTGCCGTACGACGCGGCGTTGGCAAACTTGCACAAGGCGGCGCACTTCGCCCGCCGTGCGATTGGCGAATCGGATGCGGTTGTAGTTCATGGAGGGCAAGTTAGGCTGGCACCGGGGGCGGTGGTGAAGACGGACGTCGAGTGCTTTGAGGCCGAGAACGACCCCGCGCTTTACGGCGGGGAGCTGTTGCCTGAGGATCGATACGCCGAGTGGGCAAGCGAGGCGCGTGAGCGGCTGAGGCTGGCGTACCTGCGATCGTTGCGGGCCCGTGGACGGTGGGAGGAGGTGGTCGCTCAGGAGCCCACGGACGAGGAGGCGCATCGCGCACTGATGCGCCGATACGCCCATGCCGGCAATCGTCCTGCTGGGCTCCGCCAGTTCGAGCGTCTGAGCGCAGCGCTCGCGGAGGTTGGGTTGCAGCCGGGAGCGGAGGCACTTGCCCTCCGCGAGGAGATCGCTCGCGGTCCGGCTGCGGTGGCGCCGTTACCGGAGCGGCCACCGTTGATAGGTCGGGATTCTGAGCTAGCGACCGCCAAGGCCGCGTGGCGAAAGGCATCTGAAGGACGCGGGGGCGTCCTGATGGTCAGTGGCGAGCCAGGTGTGGGTAAGACCCGCCTCTGCGAGGCGCTGCTGGCGGAGGCGTCGTCGTCGGGGTGGACGACCATGCGCGGCGCGGCACGGGAGGAGGAGGGGCCGCTTCCCTACGCGCCAATCGCGGAGGCGCTCGATCGTCTCTTGGCCGCGCGGCCTGACTTCGCGCTCTCGCTGACGAGCGCGGCTCAGGTCGAGCTGGGTCGAGTGACGGCGGCGTCGCCGGCGCCTCCGGAAGATCCGGAGCCCAGGGCGGACCGGCAAAGGATCTTCTCAAGCGTCGCGCAGGTGTTCGCACGGGCCGCCGGGGAACGGGGAGCGGTCCTCCTGCTCGATGACCTTCACGCCACCGACGAGGCGACGCTTCAGCTCGTGCACTACCTCGCGCGGACGGCGCGCTATCAGCCGTTCTTGATCGTGATGTCATTTCGCGATCGCCCCCGGATCGCGGCGCTCGATCGGACACGCTCGGGTCTGTTTGAGCAACGCTTGGTCGCGAGCGAGATCGCGCTCGCCCCGCTCGATCGCGAGGGCTCCCGGAGGATCGCGGAGCAAGTATTGGATAGGCCCCTGGCCGACGAGACGACCGAAGCGATCTTCGGGCTCGCGCGCGGAAACCCTTTCTTCACTGAGGAGTTGGCGGCGACGGTGGATTCGAAGGGGGCGGTCGAGGTTCCAGGCCGTGTCTACGAGATTCTTGACAGCCGTCTGGCGCGTCTGGAGCCGACGCTCATGGGCGTGCTCGCGCGGATCGCGATCGCCGGCAGCGAAGCTACAGTCGACGAGCTCTCCAGCCTGGTCGGGCTCGAAGAGCATGACGCGTTCGCGGCGCTGGATTCGGCACTTTCGGCTGGCGTGCTTGAGGAGAGCGATGGCACCTACCGGTTTCGCCACCCGCTCTTGCGCGAGGCACTCGAGCGCTCGCTTCCCGACCACCGGCGCTTGGCCGCCCACCGGGAGACGGCCCAGCGACTGGCCTCTGCCGGCGCAGCACCGGCGCGGGTGGCCGGTCATCTGATAGCCGGCGGTCGGGCTGCCGAGGCGGTGCCCTGGCTGCTGCGCGCCGCGCAGGACGCGGCCAACGTGGCCGCCTACGTCGATGCGCTCGGTTTCGTGGAGCGAGCCTTACCTCACGCTGGCAGCGGCGAGGTAGAGGAGCTGCTAGCGCTCCGAGCTGAGCTGCTGCTTGCCACCGGTGATCCCCAGGCCGCGTCCGCGTATGACGACGCGCTTGCGGTCGCAAGCGTGGAACGGAGGCCAGCGCTGCAAATACGGCAGGGACGGGCGTACCTGGTAGCCGGGGATCTCGCGTCAGCCGTGCGAGTGCTTGACGCCGCCGAGGCGAAGTTGCCGGTTGACTGTGCTCGGCGCGCGCTTACGCGCGGCTTTGTCGAGTGGTGCGCTGGCAATCTCGAGGGCGTCAGACGAGCGGCCGAGGAGGCTCGTCCACTGATGGAAGCGGCGGGGCTGGGTCCCGAACGCTTCGAAGCGACGCAGCTCGAGGTTCTGCTCGCGCACAGTAGCGATGAGTGGATCGGCGATGTCGGTTTCGCGCTACAGAACACAAGGCATCTGCCCGAGCTCGCCGGGAGCGTATTTGATGCTCACCTTTGCGTTAGCGAGTACGTATTGCTCAGTGGCCAGCCGTACGATGAGCTCGCGACCTTCGCGCGCGACCTTCGCGCCGCCGCCGATTCCTCAGGGGCGCGGCGCGGACAGGCATTCGCAGCCACGCTGCTGGGTGAGATCGAGCTGCTTACCGGCCAGCTGCAGAGCGCCGAAGCACAGTTGCGTGAGGCGGTCGCGCTGAGCCGGCTGGCGGGTGCCGCCGGTGGGGAGTCGTTCGCGCTCCTTCGGCTTGCCGAGACGACACTGGAGCTTGGCGACCGCGCGAGCGCTCGCCGGTTGCTTGCAGAATCGCTGGAACTCGCCCGTTTTTCGCCTATCGGTTTTCACCTTTTGTATCTCGTCTACGAGGTCATGGTGCGTGCCGCGGGAGCGCCACCGGAGGCGGTGGCCGTGGTGGAAGAAGCTGAGTCGTTTCTCGACCACGCACCCGCCTGCATCTTCTGCCCGGCCGGGCTCTACATCGCGGCGACGATCGGGTATGCGAGGGCAGGGGACGTTGCTGGTGCTCGATCCTTCCTTGCGCGGGCTGAAGGCACGAAACCTCTGTGGGTGGAAGGCCCGAGGACTGCGGCGCTGGCGGAGGCGCGAGCGGCTGTTCTGACCGCCGAGGGCAGTCGTGATGCCGCGGCAGCAGCCTTGGCCGACGCGGTCGCCGGGTTCGCCCGCGCCGGACAGGTCCTCAACGAGGCCCGGGCTCGCGCCGCCCTGTCCGCACTCGTCTGACCAAGAGCTTCGCGGGGAAGCTTCGAGGAAGGTCCGGGGAAGGGCCGCTCCTTACTGTCGACGCGAGAGTCAATCGTCGTTAGGAGGAGAAGGATGGAAACCGCAACGACCAACGGGCACAAGGTCGTGGTGAACCTGACCTCAGGGCACGAGGACGCCGACCGGGTCACGCTCGCATTCCTCGTCGGCACGGCCGCGCTTGCCACCGGCAAGCAAGTGATCATGTTCCTGACCAAGGAGGCGGTCCGGCTCGCGCTGCCCGGATACGCCGACGCCGTCGAGGTGGCCGGGTCACCACCCGTCTCCCGCTTGTTCCAGCAGTACGCCGACGCCGGCGGCAGCCTGATGGTCTGCCCGATTTGCTTCAACGCCCGCAAACTCGACGACCAGGCGATCGTCGACAACGCACGCCTCGCCGGAGCCACGCCGCTGTGGGAATGGATCGGCGATAGCGCGACCGTCTTCAGCTACTGACCACGATAGCCGCGCGGGCTTGCCTCTGGTGAGTAAGCACTCCAACTGGAAGAAAACCCGCTGAGCCCCCGAAGCCGGTGGTTGAGCGAAGTTCTTAGGAGCTAGTCACATCTGTCCTACATCGCTGGCGGGGCTCATGATTGACGAACGCATGAGAACCGGGAAAGGAATTGACCATGAGACATTCCGGCAGCGGCCATTCGTTTTTCACGATCGCCTCGGGAGCGCTAGGACATTTCCATTCCGGCATCGTCGCGGAAGACGGGGTTCTCACATTGGGGAGGGTGCGTAGGCGGCTACGAGCGTGGCTTGGGGCGCTGCGCTAGCCGTGTCTCGGTCGTTTGGTGCAGGCGCCTATGGAAGGTCGATGTTGACCGCCGTACGTTGGCCGTCGAGCGATACCGGTGACTGGACGACTAGCCGTCGCCGGGCCGCGAACTAACGACTCGATGCCCCGCTCAGGAGGGTGAGATGAACTCAGACCAGCGTTTTGCCACGTGTTCGATAGCCACGATCGTGATCTTTGCGCTTGCCGGTGGGATCGCCACGGTGAGCGCCATGCTCGGCGTGCCAGTAGGAGCGATCGTGCTCGGTGAGATGAGCTCGTTCGCGTGTGTGGCCGCGTTCACGTTGCTGATCTGGGCCGCAATTCAGGACGGTAAGCAGCCCGACCGGGCAGCCGTCGAGTAGCCCGCTCGTGGTATGACCGCCGCGTCACGCTCGGGGTGAGCGTCACGCGGCGGTTTCTTTTGGCGTATCCGAGACACGCGGTAGGGCGGAGGGCGAGGATCAACTTCGTCTTCGGTACGGCCGATCCGGTCACCCGTCGTCTTTCTTCTGATCGGGGGCGGCACTCGGGTCAGAGCCAGAAGTCCGAAGATCGCCGGTTGTTCCGGCGTGGACTTCCATGGTCAGCGCCAGGGCACGCCGGGACATGTCGAGCAACCGCTCGTTCTGCTCGTGGTTGTCTTTGGCGAGGCCGGCGTAGCCCCGGACCTCCTGGGTCAGCGAGAGGATCTGTCTCGTGAGACTGAGCAGCTGCTCGTTCTGATCGTCCTCCTGCTGAACCGTCCTCCACTGCTGGTCGGCAAGGACTTGCCGCTTTGTGTCAGCGCGGTTCTGGCTGATCATCACGAAGGTCGAGAGGAAGATCGCCTCCAGCGAGACGATCATCGTGAGCAGGCCGAACGGGTAGTGCTCGACGCCCAGCCCGATCC
Organism: uncultured Solirubrobacterales bacterium; assembly: GCA_963701945.1. Classification (GTDB taxonomy): domain Bacteria; phylum Actinomycetota; class Thermoleophilia; order Solirubrobacterales; family Solirubrobacteraceae; genus Palsa-465. The sequence continues at coordinate 585,276 of CAVPBV010000018.1, forward strand.
AACAGGCGAACCAGACTATGTGGATGTACACGAACGCCATCGAACCAGCGAATGCGGTGATCGCGTCCGCGATTCGGTTCTGGGCGAACTCCTCTCGCTGCGCGGCATGTTTGAGGAGCGCTGGGTTGATCGGCTTCGGTGACCTCATCGGGAGGATCCACCGGTGCAGAGGCCCAGACGGGGGAGGGTGAACGGCGGGCGGTGCGTCTTCGGTTGTGGCTTGGGGTGTCATTGCCGAATCATTTCGCGGCCACCCCATCAACGTTTACCGCCGCGGCGCGCTACGTCAGTCGCGACGGGATGCCCGGAGTCGTCCCCTCCCGGGCAACCACCGGGCGGCTTCCGGCCGCTGCAATCGGCGTGCGAGGGTCGTGGTCGATCCGCTTTAGTGCCGACAGTGCGGCGTTGTAGCCGCACATGCCGTGGGCGCCGGCGCCGGGTGGGGTGGCCGCGGAGCAGATGTACACGCCGGGGATCCCGGTGCTGTATGGGTCGAGCGCGATGCGGGGGCGGAACACCATCTGCAGCGGGTCGTTGCTGCCGGTGACGACGTCGCCGCCGATGTAGTTGGCGTTGTGCGCTTGCATCTGCGCGACCGATCGGACGTGTTTGGCGAGGATGCGGTCGCGGAACCCGGGGGCGAAGCGTTCGATCTGGGCTTCGATCTGCGCGGTGGCGTCGCCGGTGTAGCCGGCGGGGACGTGGGCGTACGAGTAGACGGGATGTATGTCGCCGTTCGAGCGCGATGGGTCGGCGAGGTACTGCTGGCAGACGAGCACGTACGGCGCCTGGGGCATCCGTCCGGCGTGGAGGAGTTTCTCGCCGGCGGCGATTTCCTCGAGGCGTCCGCCGACGTGCACGGTGCCGGCCCGCCGCGCGGGCTCATAGTCCCACGGGACTCCTCCCTCGATCGCGTAGTCGACTTTGAAGGTCCCGGGCCGTGGCGGTAGCGCGTCAGTGCGCGCGCGATCCGGCGTGGCATCCGGTCGCCGGCGATCCTCGCCGCCGCGGCGGGCGCGACGTCGAGCATGACGATGTCCGCTGACCCTAGCTCGGCGAGCGAGTCCACTCGGACGCCGGTCTCGAACCGCGCGCCGGCATCCTCGAGCAGCGCGATCATCGCGCGGCTGATCGAGCCCGACCCTCCTTCGGCGACCGGCCAGCCGTAGCGGTGGGCGGCCGTGCCGAGGGTCACGCCGATTGCCGAGGACATCGGCGAGGCAAAGGGCCGGAAGGCGTGGGCGGCGACGCCGGCGAACAGCGCCCGCGCCTCCTCGCTGGACCAGCGGCGTGCGAGCACTGCCGCCGGCAGCGCCGAGTACACGCCGAACCGGGTCAGGTCGATCGGGTGCTCGGGCACGTGCAGCATCGGTCGCATGAAGTCGGCGGTGATGTCGTGGAAGCGCTCGGCGAGCGGTCCGAACACCGATTGCCACCGCCGGCCGTCATGTCCGAGCCCGTCCGCGGTCGCTTGCACCGACTGGTAGGCCGCGGCGCCGGCGCCACCGTCGAGCGGGTGGGCGTACTGAACCTCCGGCCAGCGCCACGTCAGTCCGTGCGCGCCGAGGTCGAACCGGCGGGTGAACGCCGTGTCGACGGCCAGGGGGTGAGCGGCCGAGCACTCGTCGTGGAGCAGGCCGGGAACGGTCAGCTCGCTGGTGCGGGTGCCGCCTCCGAGCGTGTCGGCCGCCTCGAGCACGGTCACCTCGATGCCTTCTGATGCGAGGGTGAGGGCGGCAGCGAGCCCGTTGGGCCCGCTGCCGACCACGATTGCGCTGGTCATGCCGTCACCGCCTGACCCTGCACCGGCGCCTTCTGCGAACCCGTCGCGAGCGCGAGCGGTGCGTCGGCGGCGGAGTGGCTGACGCGCTCGTATCCTGCGAGCCGCCAGTCGACCTGGACCGGAATCGGGCCGTCCGGCAGCCACGGGATCTCCTTGACTGCGTCCTTCACCGCCCAGCTGCCGCGCTCGACCACGCCCACGGCCGCGTCCATGACCCAGTACTGCTGGCGGCCCTGCCACACCGGCTCGGACTCGACCCAGACGACGGTGAACTCACCCGGGGCGAACTGGCAGCGCTTCTGGATCGCGTTGATCAAGGACTGGTCGTGGAGGTGCCCGTCGCCGAAGTTGAACCCGACGATCGCGTTGGTGCTGAACTCCGCCTCGCGCAGCGTGTAGGTGTCGATGTCCTCGCCCAGGTGGCGGATCATGACGGAGTTGAGCCCGCGGGCCTGGCTGTGCATCGATCGCCACGCCAGGAGCATGTTCAGCAGGATCTCGGACACTTGCTCGTCGTAGCCCAGCAGCGGCGCCTTGATCTGGAGCTGGTCCTTCTGCATCGGCGCCGCCTTGACGATGCGCTGGTTGAGCTTCTGCTCAGCGCCGGGCGCGAATGCCCACATCGCCGAGGCCCAGTTGCCCGCGTATTGACGCATCGAGGGCAGGAACGAGACGAGGTCCGGCCGCAGGTTCCCCAGCACGGGGAACAGCAGCAGGCCCGCGAGCGTGACCAGCAGCAAGGGGGTGCTCATGTCGCCAAGGCCGTACCCGTGCTGGTTGGGGTAGCCGAGGAACAGGAACGCGGTCAGGTACATGAACAGCACGTTCCATTCCAGCGGCACGGCCAGCGGGAACGTGGAGATGATGAACAGGTGGTAGCCGATCATGAACACGGCCGCCGCCAGCGTCACCCAGTGGTTGTGCGAGAACAGCAGGACCAGCGGCGGCACCAGCTCGCCGAACATGCCCGGGCCGTGGGCGATGCGGTAGGTGAGCTTCGACGGGCGCAGATCCTCGGGGAAGTTGGCGTAGTGCATGCGCTTGACCTTCTTGGAGGGAAGCCATGGCACGTTTGAGACCATCGGCCCCAGCACGTTGGGGAAGTGGCGGTTGCACTTCGAGAAACCCGCGCAGAACCACACCACCACGATCAGCAGCTTCGCGGCCACGATCATGTCGACGAACGGAAAGAACGCCATGAAGATCAGCGCCGGGAGGTACTGCTCAGAGCGCGCGGCGATGAACAACACCTTGTCCCGCAAGCCGAGGGTCACGAGCAGGACGATCACCGCGATGATCGCCGCCGGCGCCACGAGGCCGTGGTTCGAGGCGAGCGCCCGGTCGATCCCATGCGTATGAACGCCAGGCAGCGCGAGCGAGACGACCAGCGCGGCGAGCAACCCGAGGTACAGCAGCACGTCGACCCGCGTGCGCTCGTCACCCTTGGTGAACGGGACCTTGTCAGGCCACGGCGCGAGGCGGATCGTGCCGCGCCGCGCGTAGTAGTGCACGCCACCGCTCATCGGCTTGAAGTGACCGGCCAGCGGACCCCACGACCCGGCGAACCCCAGGCACTCGAGCAGCACCGTCCACAACACGGCCTTCTCGTAGAAGATCGGCTGGAAGAACCACGCCGAGGGGTCGAGCGGGTTCAGGTGCGAGGTCAGCGTCGCCACCAGCACGCCACCGACGACGTAGAAGAACACCAGCTTGAGCAGGTACATCACCATGATCACCTTCGGCGAACCGAAGCCGTACTCAACCCAATGCCTGGTGAGCGTCTTGAGCCGCTCCTGGTAGGGCTTGTCCATGAACGTCGCCGGGTCGACCGGCGGGAAGTTCCCTGTCATAAATCCCATCGCGAAAAATCTCCTCCGAAAGAGTTGAACTTGTCCGCAGGGGTTATCTCAGCGGGCGGGCGGCGCCTCCATGGGTGCCCACGCTAGCCCCGGGCGCGATTCCTGGTCTCTGCGCACAAACGCCGCAAGCGCGGCTTCGGCACCCCGCCCGGGAAGTGCGACTACTCGTGCGTCCGGCGGCGCCGGTCGGCGGCACTGCGCAGGCCATCGATCATGTCCGACAGCCGCAACGCGACCTCGAGCTGCAAACGCCGCTGCTCGATCGCATGTCCGAGCAGCTCCTCGGTTTGCTTGACCCGGTACACGACCGTGTTCTGATGGATCCCGAGGCGGCGAGCGGCTCGCGCCGGGCTGAGGTTCTCCTCGAGATAAACGCGGACCGTCGCCCTGAGCCGGGCGGCCGCGTCGCTGTCGGCGAGGAGCTCCCCGAGCTCGCTCTCGGCGAACCTGACGGCTTCGACCGGATCGGCGGTCAACAGCGCCGTCAGGTCCGCCGTCCGGTAGCCGACGACCGTGCCAGGCCGGACCGCTCGCAGCTCGGCGACCCGACGAGCAACGCGCGCCTCATCGTGCGAATCGGCCATTCCCGCGAGACCCCGCCGGCGCAGTCCGATCGCGGCGCGCACACCGTCGCCCATCCTGTGGTCGACGGCCGCCGGATCGTCGGTGAGACGATCTCCCGAGGTCCATGCCCAAACGGCACGCTCACCGATCGGCACGGTCAGCACCGGTCCGCCACCGAGCGCCGCCGCCAGCGCCGTCGCTTCGCCCTCGAGCGAACCGGCCTGCTGCCCGACGCGGGGCGGATCGCCCCACACGATCAGCGCCACGTGGCCTCGCGTGACGTCATAGCGCAGCTTCTCGCCGGCGGCACGAGCGTCGACCGGGTGACGCTCGACGATCGCGCTCACGAGCTCGGCGCGAGCCGCGGCCGCGCCCCGAATCCACTGCGCCCGTTCGTGCTCGTAATCGTCGACCAGGTCGGTGCAGACCGAGTCGATGTATGCGAACAGGTGATGCGAGATATGGGAGAGAACCCGCCAGCGGATCTCCGGCTCGATCTCGAGCACGTTGGCGGCCTCCTCGAGCCGGCGCTCGGCCAGCCCATGACCGAGCCGGTAGGCCCGCAGCAGCGCGGGAAGCTCAACCCCGCGGTGCACGAGCTCGTGCGACCAGGCGATCGCCTCCGCCGGCGGGGCGATCGATTCGAGCGACGCCCCGGTAAGCAGCTCCCTCCAGATCGCGCTCACGTTGCTCTCGCAGCTGAGCAGCAGCCCGGCGCGGAAGTCCTCATCGCCGGCCCGGACAAGCTCAGGAATCGACGCCATCAACAGGTCGGCCATCTCCTCCGCGAGCGGACCCGGCCGCAACCTATCCAGCACAGCCTCGACCTGCTGCCTAACCACCGCCTCGAGGTCCGGCTGGACCGTCGACATCCCGCGTCAGTCTAACCAGCATGATCGCTATGCGCTCGCGGGCGCCCAGTGGCCGAATTCTTCGCGCAGGGGGGGTTTGCTGATCTTGCCGGTCGGGGTTTTCGGGAGTTCGGGACGGATCTCGAATCTTCTGGGGACTTTGAACGCGGCGAGGCGCTCGGCCGCCCAGGCTTTGAGCTGCTCGTTCGTCGAGCTCGGCGCCTGGTTTGGGCGTCACGAACGCGAGCACCTCTTCGCCGCGGATCTCGTCGGGTACGCCGATCACGGCGCATTCGAGGATGCCGGGGTGGGTGTAGAGGACTTCTTCGATCTCGCGTGGGTAGATGTTCTCGCCGCCGCGGATGATCATGTCCTTGGCGCGGTCGACGATGAAGAAGTAACCGTCGGGGTCGACGTAGCCGACGTCGCCGGTGTGCAGCCACCCGTCGCGGACCGTGGTGGCCGTCGCGTCGGGGTTGTGGAGGTAGCCGGCCATCACGTTCGGGCCCTTGACCACGATCTCGCCGAGCTCGCCGTCGTTGACCGGGCCGCCGTCGGGGGTGAGGATCTTCATCTGCTGGCCGCGCACGGGCAGCCCGATCGACCCCGGTTTGCGCACGCCGTAGTACGGGTTCAGCGAGGAGACGCAGGTCGATTCGGTGAGGCCGTAGCCCTCGAGGATGCGGATGTCGAAGCGGCTTTCGAACGCTTCGAGCAGCTCCCGCGAGAGCGGTGCGGCGCCGCAGATGATGTAGCGCAGCGATGTGCGCCCGGTCGGGGCGTTGGCGGTGTGGAGTACCGCGGCGAGGATCGTCGGCACGGCTGAGACCGCGACCGGCTCGAGCTCGGCGACCGTTTGCCAGAACGTCGAGGCCGAGAAGCGTTCCCACATCGCGACCTCGCAGCCGACCATCATCGGGATCACGCAGGTCACGATCTGCGCGTTGACGTGAAATAGGGGCAGCAGCATCCCGACGCGCTCGCCCGCCACGAGCGGGAGTAGCTCGGCGCCCATCGCCGCGTTGGCGAGGACGTTTGTATGCGTGAGCATCGCGCCCTTGGGCTTACCGGTCGTCCCCGAGGTGTACATCAGCGTCGCCAGATCATCACCCCCCCGGCGCGCGGCGGGAACCTCGCCCTGGCGATCGGCCAGCGACTCGAGTGTCACGTCGCCTCCGTCCTCCACCGAGATCAGATGCCGCAGCCGCGCGAGCTCAGGCGTCCCGGCCGCGCCCGCCAGCGTCCCCGCACCCCGGGCATCCGTCACCACGGCGACCGCCTGGGAGTGACCCACCACATACGCCGCCTCCGGGGCGGTGAACGCCGGGTTGATCGGGCCGAACACGGCACCGGCCTTGAGGACCGCCCACCACGCCTCGAGAAACTCGAGGCAGTTGGGCAGCATCACCGATACCACGTCGCCGGGCTTGACGCCCAGATCAGCCAGCCCGGCGGCCAATGCGTCGGTGCGGGTGTCGAACTCGGCGTAGCTGACCGACCGCCCCCGCCAACGAACAAATGGCTGGTCGGGGATGCGGGAGGCCTGCGCTCGAAGCAGCTCGGGGACGGTGTTGATCGCGCTCATCGAATCGATCTCCTGATAGGTGCATGGGTGAGGACTCGATTGATACGCGCGTCCCGCTCACGGATCACTGTCGTGAGGCGACAAACCAGGTGGCCGGTTCCTGTGTCGAGCGCTCATAGGCTGCGCACGCTCCTGGGGATACCTTGCCGGCCATGCTCACCCCCAAGGTCATAGAAATCCAGAACTTGTCGGCCCACCGACGCGATGCCCCCGTGATCCGGCCGGCAGCGCCGACGTCAAAGGAGCGCTGATCCCATGGCAGTCACCGTCACAGAGCAACAGGCAAGAGACGTCGTCGAGGCCGCGCGCGAGACCGAGTGGAAGCTCCCGAGCTTCGGCAAGGAGCTGTTCCTGGGCAACTTCCGCCTCGACCTGATCCACCCCCAGCCGCCGCTCGATCCGATTGCGGTCGAGAACGGCGAGCGCTTCCTCCAAAGCCTGAGGGTGTTTCTGGAGGAGCACGTCGACCCGCTCCAGATCGAGCGCGACGCGAAGATTCCCGACTCCGTCATCGACGGCCTCAAGCAGCTCGGCGCGCTCGGGATGAAGGTCCCCCCGCAATACGGCGGCGTCGGCCTGTCGCAGGTGTACTACAACCGCGCGCTCGCACTCGCCGCCAGCTCACACGCCGCGATCTCGACGATGCTCTCAGCGCACCAGTCGATCGGCGTCGCCGAGCCACTGATGCTGTTCGGCACCGACGAGCAGAAGCGCAAATGGCTGCCGCTGGTCGCCACCGACCACATCTCCGCGTTCCTATTGACCGAGCCGGACGTCGGCTCAGACCCGGCGCGACTTGGCACGATCGCGACCCCGACCGCTGACGGAACCGGCTACATACTCAACGGACTCAAGCTGTGGGCCACCAACGGGGCAATCGCCGACATCGTCATCGTGATGGCGCAGGTCCCCAAACACGAACGAGGTCGCGGCGGCATCACCGCGTTCGTGCTGCCCTACGACACCGACGGCATAACCGTCGAGCACCGCAACGCGTTCATGGGACTCCGCGGGATCGAGAACTCCGTGACCCGGCTGGAGAACGTGTTCGTCCCGAAGGAGAACGTGATCGCCAAAGAAGGCCAGGGACTCAAGATCGCGCTCACCACGCTCAACACCGGCCGACTCGCGCTACCCGCGATCTGCGTTGGCTCAGCCAAGTGGGCGACCCGGATCGCCCGCGAATGGTCGGGCGAGCGAGTCCAATGGGGACAACCAATCGGCAAACACGACGCCGTCGCCCAGAAACTCGCGTTCATCGCCGCCAGCACGTTCGGACTCGAGGCAGTCGTCGACGTCTCCAGCCGGCTCGCCGACGACAAGAAAAACGACATCCGGATCGAAGCGGCGATCGCCAAGCTCTACGCCTCCGAGCTCGGCTGGCAGATCGTCGACGAACTCGTACAAGTCCGCGGCGGCCGCGGCTACGAGACCGCCGACTCGCTCCTCGCCCGCGGCGAAAAACCGATCCCCGCCGAGCAAGTGCTCCGCGACATGCGAATCAACCGCATCTTCGAAGGATCGACCGAAATCATGCACCTGCTGATCGCCCGCGAAGCAGTCGACCAGCACCTCCAGGTCGCCGGCGAACTCCTCCAAGGCGACGGGAACCTCAAAGCCAAGGCGAACGCCGCGGTCCAAGCCAGCAGGTTCTACACGAAATGGCTCCCGCAGCTAACGGTCGGCGAAGGACAGAACCCCCGCTCCTTCAACGAGTTCGGATCGCTCGCCCCCCACCTACGATTCGTCGAACGCTCCTCACGGAAGCTCGCTCGCTCCACGTTCTACGCCATGACCCGGTGGCAGGCCGAGCTCGAACACAAGCAGGCGGTCCTCGGACGGATCGTCGACATCGGCGCCGAACTGTTCGCAATCGCCTCCGCAGCGGTCTACGCCGACACGATCGCGCGCGAACACCCCGACCGACGAGAGGCCGCCTACGAACTCGCCGACCTATTCGCCCGCCAGGCACGCCGCCGCGTCGACACCCTGTTCACGGCCCTGTGGCACAACGACGACACCACCGCCTACGGGACCGCGCAAAACCTGCTCGACGGCCGCTACACCTTCCTCGAGGAAGGCATCCTCGGATCCCCCGCGGGACCCGCCGCATGACGGTGAAGACCACGCCCCCGAGGGTGCAAAAGGCACAAGCTGGAGCCCGGCTGCGGTAGCTCCCGTCGACGTACGAGGTCGCGAATCGAGCCGTTTGCTGACTCGCCTACGTTCAGCCAACGCCACGCTGTTTGCGACACGACCAACAGGAGCGACGCCTCGTCGGTCGCGGCCGGCTTCTTCGCCACATGGATGCAAAGAGCTGTTGCGAGCGAGTCGCTGCCCCGAACAAGGTGCCCAGACCTCCTTTCGCGCCGCGGCGCGGCTTATTGCCGCGCCAGGTGCGAGACGTGCTTTTATGCCGACCTTCTGGTTATGCCGACTGGGGCGATGATTCACCAGGTTTCCCCTGCTCAGCGGCGACTCCGCACGACGAGTAGTCGGCATAATTTTCGTGCCACGAGGAAGGCGGCCAACCGGTCGGGTGACTGATGGCAGCGGGACCCGGATGTGCGTCAACGTGGGCGCCGCGGGGTCGTGCCGCGTGAAACCCCGCTGGAATCAGGCCTGCACGGTCTCGACGCCGTCGGACACAGTCTGCTTGTGGTCGGCGGATCGTCCTTGCCGGCCACCGAGATCCTCGGCTCGGCGTCGGCGATTATGCCGACCAGCTCGCGATCCAACGTGCGTCAAAGCAGGCAAAGCACGCACCGCCAAGCCCTCAAGTCGGCATAACCGGAAAGTCGGCATAAGAGGAGTTATTCCGACATCGGAATAATCGGTTTGCGCGGAATCCGCGTCAGCCGAAGCCGCTAGCTGCAGGCCTGTCGGTTGGCTAGCACCGGTCGACGGCTGACGATCGCTCTGCACGCCTGAGACGGCCGAGGCCGGCTTGCGCTTTGCCACGCTTCCAATCACGCGGACGAGGTCGACGGAACGATTGCATTCGCGTCTCGCGGAGCCCACCCCACGGCCGTCGCGCGGCGACGATCCGTTCGTCGGCGGCGCCGCGAGCCATTCTGTGTGTGGTAGGCCGGCGCAGTTCCAGGTGCGCTACGGCAATCGGTGCCCGGTGTTGTGAGTGTCGCGAAGGAGGCGCACGACGATGGGCCTGTTTCACGGACGGCCCGAGACACTGAGCGATCGCGCCGTCTCGTTGGGAATGCCGATTTGATGCCCAATTCTGATGCCCAACATGAGAATCCTTCTCACTTTGAGATATAGACAACAAAAAACCCACCGATTTGGAGGGCTTTTCTTGATGGAGCTAGCCGGACTCGAACCGGCGACCTCCTGAGTGCGATGCATCGCCAGGCCGAAATCACGGGAGTCGCCGGGCGCCAAATTGCCCGTATTGACAAGCGATTCGGCTTTAGCGTTGACGGCGTCTGACCCGACTCGCGGGTACGCATGTACCCGTTTGGTACCTGCGCCTGAGGATGCCCCCGCCCCATGTTCGCCGGGACGCTCTTCGAGGCTACGCGGTCCTAAGGATCTTCCTCTTGATCGAGCGATCCCGCCGATCTAGGCGCGATCGGGAGTCAGCCCCGGGCAGGCGGCGGTGGAAGCGTCAACAGTCCCTGCCAAGAGGCGCCGTCGATGCCCACTCAGCGGACGGCAGCGCCGAGCCTGCTGAGGTGTCGAAGAAGTCGTCGGACGCCGAGACGACGGTCTGGCTCGGTCCGCCGATCTAGTCGTCTGGACCGCACAGCGCGCCGGGTCGCCGGGCAGAAGGCCCTGCGAGGGAGCGTGCCGTAGATTCGTCCTAGACTCCGGCGGTGCTCGAGGACGGCCTAACACACAGCCGATGCGAACGCTGAGCTCGCTCTGGCCGCCCAGTGAAGCGCGGCCGCGCACGATTGCAAGGCCCCAGACAATCCTTCTCCAGGGCTTGGCGCTGGCCCTTCTCCTGGGCTTCTTGGTTGGCGGCGATCATCGGTCAGCAGCCCTGATCTTTGACGCTTCGGTCGTGGGGCTCGCCATGACACTCTGCCTGGTAAACGCTCACTCATCCGCAAGCGAGTCGCTGCGATCGGTGTTCTGCCGATTCTCCCTAGTCTGATCATTGTGGGTGCCTCCCCGTTCGTAGCGCACTGGATTACGGGTCCCCATCATGCCCCTGGGGGGGAAGAAGAGCGAGCTCCCCGTCTTTGGCATGGCTCTACTTGCCGCGGGCGTTTTCGGCGCCATGTACCTCTCGAGTTTGGTCGACTGGTTCTACACGGGGCCGCGCCTCCGAGGGGACCGTGACCGACTCCCGTGCATGGACTCCCTGGATCCGGCGTGGCGAACACTCACCCGGTATTGGCTACTCCACCGTGTAATCGCCGCTCTCATATTCGTTGCGGCGGCCGTAGCGATCGTCGCTATTGCAGCGAATCGGTGGGTTATCGGCTTTAGTGAGGTTGTGGCGGGGGTATTAGCCGCAGCGGCGACCATCATGGCGGGGTTCTACTTGACTCGCTTCCCTTTCGCTTTCGGAATCGTCGTGAACCCGCCGCTCCAAATTGGGGACAGAGTTCAGCTTGCCGAGCCGTTTTCAGCGCCTCCGCTCTTGGTCACCAGCTACTACGTCGTGGACATCGCGGTTGAAGGAATCAAGCTGCTCGAGCTTGAGTGGCCCAACGGTGTACCTGTCCGCGAGGATCAGAATCGAACTTATGATCGGGTACTTGATCTCGCGGATGTTCACAAGCTGCTGAGGGTAAGAGCACGCTTCGACGCGTGCAACTTTGACCCTGTTCGAGGCGAATCCCTACTGCTGCCGCATCACGGCGACCTCGCGCCCTGACCCGCGTTACACGGGGCGTCCGCGCATGGAAGGAGTCTCGCAAGATCGTCAAACCAAACTCCATGCAGCCCACCGAGGACTAACGTGCCGGGCTCGATTGTAGAGGGTGAAGGTTACGGTCCTCAAGCAACGCTGTCGGGTAGAACCGCTCTCGCCTCCGCGACCGCGCTGTGCTGTGTCACGCCCTGCCAAAGATGCGTACCACCCGAAAGGTTTACGCGCAGCTGCGTCTCGCCGCCAAGTCGACGAGCCTCGACGCATTAGTCGTCGCGAATGCTTCATTCACGGCTGGCTACTACCGTCGCCTAATCCGTCTTCGGTCGGCCGCATACCGCGCGGAAGTTCAGGCCTCTGTCGCCGCAGAAGGCGACCCCTGTCTGTTCCGGACACGCGCTGGCGGCCAAGGTAACATCATCATTACGGGTCACTGCGGTGATCTGGAGATAGTTGGCTTGTGGCTCACGGACGTTATCGGTGCCCAGCTTGTGATCCCTGTTGCCACCGTTCCATCTGGGCTGATGCAAGCGGGATATGACGGGGTGAGAGCCATGTGCGGCCTCACGCTTTGTCCCGAATTGCGCGTGCGCCGGACGTCGGTCTTAGCTGACGCTTTGCGAGCGGGCCGTAATGTCGTGCTCATGATCGACAGACGGCCGTCGGTCGGCGGCATCGACATTGAGCTCGTTGGATCCGCAGCCCGAGTGTCGGCGGCCCCGGTCGCGTTAGCAAAACAGACGGGCTCTCCCATCATCGGGGCCGCGACTTAGAACGATGGTTTCGGATGTCGGAGACTCGTTATTGGATCGCCAATGCACGTCGATAAACGCGCGGGTCGACGCGAGGCTGAGCGGGTAATGGCGGCTGGCGCCGCTGTGTTCGAAGAGGTAGTCCGACGCGCGCCGCACCAGTGGCACGTGCCTTCAGCGGACGGACAGCTTCCCTGGGCGGGGCGGAGTGCCGTCGAGAACAGGTGAAGCCGACGGACGATCGGCGGGTGCGCGCCAGTACTGCCTCGGGTATCGAGGGGAGCGCGCTCATTTGATCGGTCGGATCGAGCACAGCAACCGCCGGCGACGGCGGGACTTCGAGGGACGATTCGGACCAGGAGGCGGGCGGGTCGGTGAGCCTATGCATCCCCCTCAGCTCCCCGGGAGTGCAGTAATGCGACCCGGCTGCCCGACCGTGATGGTCGACTGCGGGCGGACCTGACCTGGCCGGAGCGTGGCGGCCGTGTCCCAACCCCGGCCGTCGCCATCGCGGGCCCGGCGGACCGGCAGCGTCGGAGTTGCGCCAACCGGGGGATGCCCCTCTGGATCGAGCGATCTTCTCGGCTTGGATGTCATCGATCCCCGGATCGGGACTAATCCCGCGGACGACGACGCTGGGAGCGCCAATACTCCCCGCGAATCGCCGCAGCCGCCGCCCAACCACCAGCCGTACGAGGGCCGCGACGCCGCTGTCGGAGCAACCCCCGATCCGTCCGGGAGGCTCCGGCGAACCGCGGCGTGCCTCACGCCCCCACGCGAGCGGATGCCCGAAACCCGTCCCCGGGGACCGCCGCGCTGTTGCCGAAGAATGCGGTCCGCGCCGGCTCCTGGTGGTACACACAAATGCGTGTCGCCACGCCGAGCGGGTCTAGCTCCTGGTGAGCCGCTAGCGATCCCCTCCGATCTGAGGGCTTGCAAAATCGCGAAAGTGGTCGTCGGCAAGATCGTGGTTCCTGAGGCGAAGCACGACGTCGCCCTGATTCCCGGCCGCCGAGGGCAAGAAAGGGGACAGACTTCAGCGGCCAAGCCAGCTCGGCCGCTCCCTGTCTTTGTAGCGCGTGAGGTATGCGATGCGAACCGACGGTCGCGCAGCGTCCTCCTCGGGACGCCAGAGGTTCCTGGCGGGATGCGAGCGACGGAAGATCGCAAGTGCGGTGCCGGCAATATTCGCAGCCGATTGGGCGCGGACAGCGTTCCAACCGAGCGATTCACCTATGGAGGCAAGGTCGGGGCACGGCCCGTAGTCGTCAGCGAGCAGGTTGTCGGGGCTGATGCCGAGTCCGCTCAAAGCAGCTTGACTGTCGGCCGCCCGGAGGTCCGCGACGCGCGCAAAAGCAACCCCAACGCTGAACACCGCGCGGGCAGGGAGCGGGTCTCCGACAGGACGCCCAGCGTAGAACGTGAAGTTACGACGATTCAGGCCGATCCCGCCGGTCGGGTCAGCCTGTCGGACGTACTCGGCTTGGTTCCGGCAGTACTCTGCCATCACCGTGTCTATGTCTTCGGCCACGTATAGCGTTCCGTCGGTGGTACGCCAGCGGCTAGGAGTGGTAGCCGCCACCCACAGCGGGTCCGCATCGCCGACAGCTGGCAGAAAGCATTGACGCAGATATACGCGAGTAGCCAGCGGGGTCACCGGAACAGCACCGAGGCGCGTGGCGGAAAGGAGACTCACGTGAACGGGCTGTCGCGCAGCGCATAAGCGCGTGAGGCAAGCTCGTCTATCCGCCCTTGCCCAGCGAGCTCAGCCGCGGACGGCTCGCCGCCATAGAGCCACTCGCGGGCACCAGTCGTCCCGAGTCCCCCGATGACTGTGAGCCCGACCGCCATCAGCGCCTCAGCGAGACGTTGGCGGCTTCGAGGTAGATTCCCCTCCGCGAGGTAACGCCTCACCTGCCGCTCAGTGACGCCGAACAGCCGGGCGAGCTCGCCGGCTGTTAGTCCGAACAGGGTCTTGACGTTTTCCAGCGGTGAGTCCCCAAGCGCCGGAACCTCAGGGCGCGGAACCGCGATCGCGGCGGGGACCGCGGTCATACCACGGGCCATCGCCTCCATCTCGAGAGGCGACCGAGCATCGTTACCATCGCCGGCCCCGGCCGCGGTTTCGCCCGCGTCTGCCTCCGGGCTTCTCCTGGCGCGTTCTGTTTGACTCGTTCCGATGAGAGCAGTAACCAGATAGTGGACGAGGTCGGCTGCCCCGACGTCCGCGGCTGCAGGACGTTCAATCTGCGCTAAACCTCGGGCCAGATCCGGCACCGTGAAGGCGGATGGCTTGACAACAGTCCCAATCGCGAGGGGAAACGGCTCCGACTCGGCCATCGTGAGACGAGCGCGAGCTGCAAGCATCACTCCTGCCCATGGCGCTGCCTCGCTGGCAGTGCCGCTTATCGCCATTCCTGCGAGCTGCCACCACCGGGGGATGCTGCCCCACGTGTGCAGCGCAAGTGTCGCCGAGGGGATGGAATTGCCGTAATCGTGAAACCGAACGCGCCGAGCTCCGGTAG
>CAVPBV010000019.1:0-679333 GCA_963701945.1 uncultured Solirubrobacterales bacterium
TAGACCGCCGGCACGATGCTTCGCTGCTGCAAGCCGCCTACGCAGGCTAGCTCCCGTCCCGCTTTACGCGGTACTCTGGCATCCTCGCCCTCTTAGCTCAGCTGGTAGAGCACTTCCATGGTAAGGAAGGGGTCGTCGGTTCGAGTCCGACAGAGGGCTTTCCGTGCAATTCGCACACTTCTTGGCGTCGCTCTGAGGGCCGATCGGGGGTGTGCGCGTCCACTCCGCGTCCAATTCGCGTCCAAAATCGCCTCTTGGGAAGGGGTCGTCAGACCCGGAATTGCCAGCATCTGCGGGCGATACACGCGATGGTTGACCACTTCCTGCCGGCGGCACGCTCGTGCCGGCTTGGTGCGCGCCGAATGCTGCACGTGCTAACCAGCTCGCGGCTGCCTTTGTCCGGAAGGGGTCGCGCTAAGCCGTGGCCCCAGCATCCAGTTGGTGGCTCCTTTGGTGACAGAGAAGCAGCGCGCTCGGCGATTCCCGCCACGGGAGCAAGCTCTCGAGCATGAGGACGGCTCCTCCTCCGCCGGCTCGAACATGAAGCGGACGCGCATCCCACCACCCGGTTCCTAGCTGCTGCTAGTCGTCCCGGAGCGAGAGCGCGGCGAGTCGCGACTCCGGGTTGCTCGGAACGCCACGTGTTGCAGCAGTCTGACCACGTCATCGCTCGCTCCCCTAGTAGCGCTTGTCAGCAGCCCCAGTCGTTGTCACGAACGCGGTATGAGCGGCTTCGCCATTGCGAACTAATACATCACGAATGCGGACGGATATGCCGAGCACCCGCATCACGTCCTGCAGGCGATGCTCAGCCATGGTGGTGACTTCCTCGTCGCCGGCTACGACTTGAGGCCGCGACGGCCCCCGGGGGCATGTGAACGATCATCGTCAGCTTCGGGTCCGAAGAAGCCCCGAAAGGCGTGGTATGAGTCGGCCGCGTATCAGAAGATCAGACGTCTCCGAATCGATAACTCGGAGGGTTTGCTGACCGTCTGCGACGAGTTCAGAATGCCAAGCTGAGACCGTGGAACGAGGCGCGACCCAATCGGTGACCAGCTTGTGCCGCAGATGAGGAATTAGCTCCTGGTCTGATCGGGAAACTGGTCGCGCTTGGGGTTCTCAGGTTTCTGGAGCTCGTGTGCCGTGGCCTGCAGGCTGGGGTTGTGGTTTTGCTTGAGCCTGGTACGCACTGACGGACCGCTGAACGTAGTCGATAAGGTCGGGCTGGAGGCGGTGCAGCCCTTTGCGGTCATACCACCTCACGACCGTAGCTCCGAGCACGAGCCAGACGATCAGTCCGGCTGCGGCCGCGATGATTCCTCGGGTTAGGCCGGCATCGCCACCGGCGCCGAAGTAGAGGATCGAGCGGGTGCCGGAGAGAATCTGGCGTAGAGGATCGATCTGGCTGGCGACCTTGAGGGCGCCGGGGAGCGCCTGAATTGGGACGGTTCCACCGGCGGACGCGAGCCCGAGGTAGACGAACAGGAGCAGGGCGATGAGTTGTCCTTGGGTGCCGAGGATCGCGAACAGCACGAGGGTGCCGGCGGCGACGCTGGCGGCACAGAGCCAGGTGAACAGCCATAGGTATCCGGGGTTGGGGGCGTCCATGCCGAGGAGGCCGGCTGCGACTACCACCACGAGCCCGGTGAGGAGGCCGGTGACCGGGACCGCCATCCCCCACTTGGTCAGCAGCGTTTGCCAGCGGTTGATCGGCACAGGTGCTCGTTGTTGCCATTTAGGACCGACCTCGGTGGTGGCGTAGCCGGTCGCCGCGTCGACCGTGGTGTTGATGATCGTGCCGGCCAGAAAGCCGCACATGAGCGCCAGCAGCGCGATGTAGAACGCGCTCAATCCGAGCGCAGAGTGCGGTGGAAGCGGCCGGTAGTCGACGATTTGGAAGGTGATCGGATCTGCGAGCACCGCAGCGGGCGCCGAGCCGGCCTGCGGCGCTGGGTGAGCCGTGGCCAGGAGTTGCTGGCCGATCCGGTGTGAGGCCACCGCGATCGCGGGCGAGAGGACGCCGCTGCCCAGCTGGACGCCGAGAGTCCCGGCCCGCTGGTTGGTGAGCAGCTCGACCGTGGGCTTGCCGACAGACGTTCCCGCGGGCAGACGAAGTCCGGTCAGCGAGAGGAGCGACGCGGTGAAGTCGGGCGGGATCACCACGGTGGCGTAGGCGCCGTTGTGGTCCATCCGACTCTCCGCCGCTCGCAGTCGCTCGGGGGTCAGGGAAAGCAGGTTAGAGACGGTGCGCGAACCGGTCAGCCCCGACTGCAGCTCGACGCCGAGGTCGACCTGCCGCGGTCCGATGCTCACGCCCGCGTCCTGGTTGACAATCGATATCGGCAGTCCGCGCAGATGACCGACCGGGTTCACGACCGAGCCGACGTAGAACACGGTTATCAGCACCAGCATGATCGAGCCGACGATCACCGGGATCGTCCACACACCCCTCGCCTTCAGCAGCTGCTTTGCCCGCACCTGATACGGGTCACGACGCGCGCTGTCAGGAGATGGCCGAGTTTCGCCTCCGCCGCTCGAGGTAGGCGCCGCGCCGGGTTCCTGCGTATCGGGTTCCTCCGGTGTCGTGCTCACATCATCATCCGATTCCGTCAGCGCATGTCAAGGCGACCCCGCGCTACCTCCGAGGTGGCTTTTCGTTCGTTGCGGCAACAATGGGAAATGTTTGGCGTTCGTGGAACACGCGAGGCCGAGCTAGTAAATGCGTGCTAGTTCGATCGCGACGATGAAGAACCATAAGATCGAGGAGACGTAGAAGAGGCGTTCGAACAGCCCGACGCGCTTGAACCTACTTCTCATCGCGACCAGGGTTCCAACCGCCCCGCCGGTCATCACCCACGGGAGTACATTCAGCCAGCCTTTGACGCCGTGCCACGCCGCACGGTGTTCGAGCGTTGAGCCGAGTTTCGACGCGGCGAAGATGATCGCGGCGAAGATGACGATCGCCAGGATCATGTGGATCGACCCGGGCACGGTTTGCCACCGACTGCCGTTTTGATCGGTCGGAAAGACAGGAATGAACAGCCGTGCGAGCCCGGCGATGACTAGCAGTACGATTGCCTCCGTGGGCATCGAGGGTTTCGCGTCACCAAGGGCGACCGCGAGCGTAAAGCACCCCACGGCACCCGCTAAGGCCTGCGTCCAGAACAAGCCTCGATACTTCCCGATCCCGTAATCGCTCACGGCGTCGATCCTTGGGTCATAACCCGTGGGCAGCAAGTGCAGCGCGATGAGAGCGATCGCCTGAACGCCGATCGCAACACCCGTGACGATGCTGAATGTCTCAACCATCCGCCGGCCCTCCGATCTCGTCGAGCTCCCGGCGGGTGACCCGCGACGGTGTGACCCCATGTACTTCGGGTGATCGAGTTCCAGATGCCGCGTTGGCATCGCGGCTACCAGGGCAGCCGGCGGCGGCGCGGTGAATCTGCCGGGACCTCTGGTGTTCCGAGCAAGCCGAAGCCAGCTCGCCGCGCTCGCGCAGCGGACGATGTCGGCGACAGATGTGGCGCGGCCTAAGAGGCCACCGGGCGGCTTGCCTAGGTCGTCTCATCCAGCAGCGAGGTCGCGTCCGTGCCGAGCTTTTCCAGTTCGAGGCGAAGCGGCAGCCGACCGCCAGGATGCGGAGACTGCTTCGGGCGGTCGTCATTGCGGCACGACCGGCCTCGAATTGATTGGTGTCGGGAGCAGATGCCTGCACTGGAATCTCAGTTCGTGCTCAGTGTCTGTGCCCAGAAGTCTCGTTTGGCGACCTTCTCGGCGTCCCCTCCGACCTTGCCCGATACCGTGACGCGCGTTCCCCCGTTGTCGGCGCTGAAGCTCAGCTTAACCGCTTCTCCACCGATGTTGCGAAACAGAGCCGCCAGCAGGGGCCAGCTCCACTGTGGGCGAAACGACAATGAGCTCGTGTCCTGACCAGCCAGGCGCATCTTTGCCGCCTGCCGCATACGCTCGGTCACGGCGGATTGCACTCGAGCTTGAGCGTCGCTGGGAGACCCCGGGACGGAGAGCTCATAAGTGAATGACTGCGACATGCTTATCCTCCTCTTTCTCCAGGTGGCTCAGCCCGGGGCCAGCGCGGTGTCGGGCGCGTTCGCCGCTTTCGTGGCGGCGCTTCGGGCCGCCTCCAGGATCAGCTGTGTGACCTGATCAGGATGTGTAATGAGGGAGAGGTGCCCCGAATCGATTTCCACGGTCGAGGCACTCATGCGTTTGGCGAGGAAGCGCTCGAGATCTGGCGAGGTGGTGCGATCGTTTCTCGAGATCGCATACCAGCTTGGCTTCGTCCTCCAGGCGGCCTGGCTCACGCGCTCGTGGAACAGCGTCTCTGAAACGCGTCCCTGCACGGCATAGAGCGTGCGTGCTCGATCTCGCTCGACGCCGTTTGCGAAGCCCTCCAGGAATGCCTCTTCGGTAAGCCCGCCGAAGCCTCCCTTGAAGACGAGCCCAGCGTTGGCGGGAGGCTCGGGGAAGCGCTTGACGAGCGCCGTATAGTCCTCGCCAGCGTCCGGCGCGCGCGCCGCGACGTACGCGAGGCCGACAACTCGAGGGTCGACCCTGGCCTGGGTGATCACCGTGCCCGCAAACGAATGGCCCACCAGGATCGTGGGTTCGTCTTGGAGGTCGAGAATTCGACCCGTGTGCGCGACGTCGTCGGCGAGCGAGCTGAGTGGGTTCTGCACCGCGGTCGCCCTCAGCCCGGCGGCGTGCAGCCGCTCGATCACGGCCGACCACGACGAGCCGTCCGCGTAGGCGCCGTGGACCAGCACGACATTGTGAGCGCTCGTCATCGTTGGCGCCTCGCCACGAAATCGGCTGGGGTCAGCTCGAGAGTCGGGAGAACGTCCGCGCAGACAGGACCGCCTGGCCCTCTTGTTGGCGGCCCCGAGTAGCTGGAGCTCACGTCACTTTCCTCTCCGGCGCTTGTCGTTGTGGAGGGTCGCGAACCTACGCGGCCGCAGCGGCCAATCGCATCTGCCGATTGACCAGTCACATGACGGAGACCGGGATAGCCGACCAGCAGCGCAGAGGATAGGATTCTGCTCGCCATGATCGTTCGCGAGCCTGGGGCGCTGCGCGGCCGGGAGAGGGAGCGCGAGGCGCTTGGCCGTTTGATTACGGCCGTTCGCGCTGGGCGCAGTGGAGTGCTGGCGATCCGCGGCGAGGCGGGGATCGGGAAGACAGCGCTGCTCGACAACCTGCGCGCGGGGTGCGAAAGCGTCCGGGTGCTCCGGACGACAGGCGTGGAGTCCGAACAGGAGCTCGCGTACGCGGCGTTGCACACCCTGTGCTCACAGCTTCCAGCCGGGACGATGGATCACCTGCCGCCCGCGCAGCAGACGGCGCTCCAGGTGGCGCTCGGAAACGGTGTGGGCAGCCCGCCCGATCCGTTTCTCGTCGGTTTGGCGATGTTGAACTGCCTGTCCGATGTCGCCGAGCGGCAGCCCGTGCTGTGTCTCGTCGACGATGCACAGTGGCTTGATCGCGCGTCCGCCCAGACGATCGCGTTCGTGGCTCGTCGGTTGCACGCCGACGCGGTCGCCGTCGTGCTGGCCGTCCGGGGACACGCAGAGCCGCTGGCAGACTTGCCGGAGCTCCTGCTGGCCGGGCTCGCATATGGTGATGCGCGTGAGCTGCTCGAGTCGATCTTGCCCGCGCCGATCGACGAATCGGTACGTGACCGGTTCATCTCCGAGACGGGCGGCAACCCGCTTGCCCTGACCGAGCTAGCTCGATGGCTGGGTTCGGGTCACCTTGCGGGCGGGTTCGACGTGCCGGATCTGCCGGATGTCATGGATCGGACGGCGGAGAGCTTTCGGCGGCGCATCACCGAGCTGCCGTCCGACTCGCGTCAGCTGCTGCTCATCGGAGCCGCCGAGCCCACCGGCGACCCGGTCTTGCTCTGGCGGGCGGCGAGCCTGCTTGAGATCACACCCGCGGCCGCGCAGCCTGTGGAAGCTGCCGGTCTTGTGCGCTTCGGCGTCCGTGTCACGTTCTCGCACCCTCTGATTCGCTCGGTTGCATACCGGCTCGCCGAGGCTGACGAACGCCGCCGCGTGCACCGAGCGCTGGCACAAGCGGCCGACCCCGAAGCCGATCCTGATCGCCGGGCATGGCATCAGGCACAGGGTGCCGTGGGCCCGGATGAGGATGTCGCACTCGAGCTCGAGCGTTCCGCCGATCGGGCTCAGGCGCGCGGTGGTCTGGCCGCCGCGGCGGCGTTCCTGGACCGGGCTGTGGCTCTGACTCCCGATCCGCGCCCTCGCTCTGATCGCGCGCTCACGGCAGCCCAGGCGAAGCTAGCGGCTGGAGCGCCAAATGACGCTGAGCAGCTGCTGTCGCTGGTCCAGCCGGCGCACGACGACGCTACTGGACTGGCGCGAGTAGACCTGTTACGTGCACAGGTCGCGTTCGCGCTGGGCAGGCGCGACGCTCCGACGTCGCTGCTCCGAGCGGCCGAGCGGCTCGCAGCGACGGAACCGAGCCTTGCCCGCGATACCTACCTCGAGGCCTTGGCCGGGTCGCTGTTCGCCAGTCGGACAACGCGCGGCGACGAGGTCGTGAACGTGGCACGCGCCGCGCGCGATGCCCCTCACCCGCCCGGGCCGCCCCGGGCGGTGGACGCCTTGCTCGACGGGCTGACCGCGTTCATTCTCGACGGCTACGCGGGGTCCGTCCCGGTGCTGCGGACGGCGGTTAGCGCTTTCGGCCGTCAGGACATATCTTCGCAGGATGGACTCCGCTGGCTGTGGCTCGCCGCTCAGGCCGCGATCGTGCTGTGGGACTACTCAAGCTGGGACACGCTCGCGAGTCGCTTTGTCGGGGTCGCGCGTGACACCGGCGCGCTCTCGCTCCTTCCCGTCGCCCTGATGACGCGAATCGGCGTGTACGTTCAAGCCGGGCGGCTGATGGCTGCGGCGTCAACCCTGAGCGAGGTGAACGCCGTTACCGAGGCCAGCGGCATGCCGCTCCCGCCGTACGGAGCGGTGGCGCTGAGCGCCTGGCGCGGGAACCCCGCGGAGACGAGCGACCTGGTTCACGCCGCCACCCGCGCCGCCGACGCGCGCGGAGAAGGAATGGGACGCGTCGTCGCCGAGTGGGCGAACGCGGTCCTGTGCAACGGTTTGGGTCGCTACGCAGACGCGTTGGATGCTGCAGAGCAGGCGATGGAAGCGGGCGATCAATGGTGGACGCCAGGGGTGCCCGCGGAGCTAATCGAGGCGGCCGTTCGGAGCGGAGCCCCGGCTCGCGCGCTACAGGCACAGCAGCGGCTGACGGAAATGGCGCAAGCGAGCGACTCCGACTGGCTGCTCGGGATCGCGGCGCGTGGGCAGGCACTCCTCACCCCTGACCTGACCGCCGAGAGCCTCTACGTCTCGGCAGTCGAGCACCTCGAGCGCTCCGCCGTGCGAATCGAGCTGGCTCGCACACGCCTGCTCTACGGAGAATGGCTACGGCGCGCCGGACGCCGAGTCGACGCTCGAGCGCAGCTTCGCCTCGCCCACCAAATGCTGACCGACTTCCAGGCCGAAGCATTCGCCGGCCGCGCCGCGCGGGAACTGGCGGCCACAGGCGAGCGGGTCCGCAGACGCGCCCCGACACCCGCCGACGAACTAACACCCCAGGAGTTCGAGATCGCCCGCCTAGCCGCAGAAGGCGGCTCCAACCGAGAAATCGGGCTCCAGCTGTTCATCAGCCACCGTACCGTCGGCTACCACCTACGCAAGGTATTCACGAAGCTCCACGTCACCAACCGAGCTCAGCTCCATGCCGCGCTGACCAACGCCACACTCACGAGCGACGCTACCGCCGCCACGCCCAAGCCTTCAGGCGCGTCACTCCCCGAGCCGCCGAACGGCTTGACGCGGCTGGTCGATTGACGGACGCGATCGTGCAGCAACACGTACTAGGGTCGCGGCATGACCTGGCCCTGGGATTCAGCGCCAGCGCCTCCGCTTAGCGACCACGTGCGCATCGAAACTGGCCGCGAACTCGAAGCAGGTTTGCTCGAACTGATCGACCTCTCCATCCTCGGAAACCAGCTTCGCTGGAGCGTCGACGGGCCGATGTCGTGGCCGCTCCGTCTCATCCTGTCGACGTTCGTCGACGCGTGGCACCGGATGGCTAACGAGACCGCGGAGCGCGCGGTAGCCATCGGCTACTGGCCCGACGCGCAAGCCGACGCAGTCGCCGCCGCCCCCGAACACACGGCCGTACCACCAGGACCCATCGAGGATCAGGCCGTCGTGTCCCTGCTCACCCAGTACCTCACAGTCGTGGTCGAACGAACGCGTGCTCGAATACGACGCCTGAGCGAGCTCGATGAGGTCTCCGAACACGTGATCACCAGCATCTGCCACCAGCTCGAACGACAGCTCTCAACCGCTCGCGTGCAACTCCCCCGTTCGACCGAGCGCCACGGCGGCGGGACATCCTCTCAGCCCGACGCTAGCGGCCCGCTCCCCCGCGGGTGGACCCAACCAGGCGGCGCCAAAAGCGCACCGAAACCCGCGACCTGACCGGGAGGGTGAACCGACGAACCCGTCCTGCTTCGCGGTCGGCACGCTCCATCGGTTCTCCTTGAGCGCTAGCGCGAGTGCGCGGATAGGAGGCAACACACCCCACGCGATCAGTTGATCGACCGCGAGGCCTCGGGCGCGGTCGAACCTAGCCGACGTCGCGATCAACGTCGAACCCACAGTGGTGCCGATCACAAACCCGAGGTGATTTCCCACGTCTTTGGCGGTCGGCTACCGCTCATCTAGAGCTGGAGAAGCTCGCGACGGACGCGACCTCACTATCGGCCGGGACGGTCTGGGGCAGCGCCAGCCCGGAGTATCGGAATCCTCGGGATGGGGAAGTTCGCCGGCTTATGCAGCCGATCCGACCTTGAGCACCGCCCCGCTACCCGTCGCTGAGGAGAGCGACCACCGCGCAGCCGTGACCGCTTGAGGCGTCGAGGGGCTGCGCGTTCACCAGCTACGGCACGCGCACGCCATCGAGATGGCTCATGAAGGGATCCCGCTGCCGATCATCCAGAGGCAGCTCGGGCATTATGCGGGTGATCCTGTCAAGTGCGGTCGGCTTGGTGGTATGCGAGCGCGGCGCCGAGGAAGCGGTAGGTCCATTCCTCCGCGAGCGGTCGGGTCTCGGCGAAGTGGATCGGAACGGCTGGGTAGCGGACGGTGAGCGCGGCGTGCATCTCGGTCACGAACCCGGGCTGGGTGTACTCGAGCTTGAATAGGTTGGAGTAGCGATCCTCGATCACGACAGCGGCGCGCGGGATCGTGGCCAGGTCGGCGAGCGCGTAGGTGAGCTGCCCGTCGATCAGGCGGCGCACAAAATCGGCGAGGCTCTTGCGCTCCACGACCGCGACGATCTTGTCGTCGTGCGCGACGGCGTAGTCGCCGGCGGGGAGCGCTTGGCGCTCGGTCGTGGCTTGTTGTTGGGCGAACTTGTATGGGTAGCGCTCGCGGCTATCGATGAGGATGGTCAGTTCGGTGAGCCCGGCGGCTAGGCGGCGGGGGACGCGGATCCCGGGGCGGGCTTGGCGGGTGGTGCGCGCGGTCTGCCAGAAGATTCCCTCGCGCCCGCCTTGGATGCGGGTGAAGATGAGCTGGGACCGGTTCTCTCTGGGGCGATCGAGCACCAAGTCGATCGCGACGCCTCGTCGCTGGCATGAGCGGATCGGGACTCGCTCGATGATCTGCGGCTTCTCAGGCCAGCGGTCAGCGCGGTGACAGTAGACCTTTGCGGTGCGCGGCCAGCTGTCGCGAGCTTTGAGCACAAGCTCGCCGGTGGCGAGCGGCAGGCGGATCAGGAACGGCAGCGTCGAGTCGGGCTCCGGGTTGGTCGCGACCTCGAACAGGACGGGCTCGGTCATCAGTGCGGTCATGATGCCTGTTGCTCGAGTCTGGCGAGGAGACCGTCGAAGATCTTCAAGCGGCCGACCTGGCCCTTCTCAGCGGCGTCGGCGCGTTGACGTTCGAGCGTTGGTTTGAACTCGTGCGTGGTCTGGAAGTAGGTGCACGATTCGCAGATCGATTCGAAGTGGCAGTCCAGCCCGACGGGGCGGGCGCAGTAGCCGTTGCCGAGCATCCGTCGGTGCATCTCTGAGCGGAGCTTGCGCATCTCGGCCCCCTCGGCGGTGGCGGGTAGTTCCTTGGGGGCGTCGTAGAGCGCTTCGACTTTCTCGGAGACGCTGAAGTATTCGTCGGCGACGGTGCGGTTGGCGATCTTGGCGTAGACCATCGTCATCCGCATCGACTTGTGGCCGAGGAGCGCGGCGATCGCTTCGAGTGACATGCCGCGGTTGATCGCTTGGGTCGCGAGTGTGTGCCGGAGCTGGTGCGGTGTCACGCGCCCGATCCCCGCATTGTGAGCGGCGTTGCTGACCGCGTCCCCGACGCGTTGCTTGCCGATCCGTCGGCCACGCTCGATGAACAGGTATGGCTCGCGCAGACCCGCGGGACGCTCGGCGACCCACTCGTCGAGCATCTCTTTGAGCTGGGGGTGCAGGGGGATGTAGCGGTCGGTGCGGAGCTTCCCGAGCGGCACGTGCAGCCAGTACGCGGCCCCGATCTGCACGACCGAGTCGACGGTCAGGTCGAGGAACTCGCTCTTGCGAAGCCCGGTGCGGGCGAGGAACTCGACCGCTAGCCGGGTGAACGGGTCGGGGTGCTCGCGGGCGGCGCGCAATAGCTTCGCCGCGGCGGCGTCGTCGATGAACCGGGGGAGCGGCTGATCGCGACGCGGGATGTCGCCGGCGAACATCAGCACCCGGGTCGGGGCGTCCTCGCCATCCCACTCACTCAGTCGATCGAGGCAGACGCGTAGCGTGCCGAGCTGCTCGGCCAGCCCGATGTTCGAGAGCCGTCCACCACGGACCGATGGGCGCTGCGCAAGGTGGCGCTTATAACGCTCGATATGCGGGCGGCGCAGATCGCGCACTGCAGCGACCTCCGGCGCTTGCGTGGTCAGCCAGCTGGCGAACTCGCGCAGGACCGCCTCGACGCGGACCATCGTCGCGGGCCGCAGCGAGAGGCGCATCTGCTCGATGTATCCCTCGAACGTTGTCCGCAGCCGTGGCGGGATCGCAGCCCACTCGCGCGCGCGATCGGCGGACTTGTTCCAGTGGCGTTTTCGCGGCGGGACGTCGATCACGCCGGCGTGGAACAGCGTCGCCTCAACGCCGTGCAACCTCGTCGTCACCGGCCGCGCTCGCATTGGGTGGTCGGGATACAGCCGATGGGTAGCGGCGATCAGCTGCTCGCGACCGGTGTCCAGCTGTGCCTTGGTCAGCCGCTCGGGTGAGACGCCGGCCAACGCTGCGACCTTCGCGACCGCCCACCACTGCAGCTCGGCCGACTTCGGGTCGAATCCCAGCCCGGCCGCGACCTGAAGGAACCGTCCGTGGAACTCTCGATATACGCCAGCCGCGACTTTCCCGACCCGAAGCTTGCTCGCGACCAAGTAGTCGGCCGTCGGAAACACGCGGCCGGTGACGATCAGCCACGCCACCAGCCGCCGGTCATGACCCCAGACCGCCATCTGCTGATCGAGTGTCATCTCCGACCAGCCGTCCACACCAACGCGCAACAAGAACGAGCGCGCCGGTGAGGTGACCTCGTTCTCCGCGAACATGCCGGCAGCCTCGAGATCAGCGCGATACGCGCAGACCAGCTGCCTCGACGTGGGGGTCGCGCGCTAGGCGGCTCACGACGCGAGCTCTCCGGCGAGCGGGTCAAGCTGCGCATCGATCGCCTCCGCGGCGGCGAGATACTCGCGCGCGAGCCAGTCGTTCGAGAGATGCAGATAGATCCGGGTGGACTCGATCGACGCGTGCCCGGCCTGCGCCTGCACCGCCTCCAGCGCCATCCCCTGCTCACGTAGCCGCGTCAAGCACGTGTGCCGCAGCTGATGACACGTGCACCGTGACAGTCCCGCGCGCGTCCGGGCGCCGTCGAGCACCTCATCCAACCCCGACGCAGAAAGCGGCAGACCGCGCCGCGAGCCTTTCAACACCACGAAGCACGCCGCCGTCGTCATCTGGTCGGGTCGCTCGAGCTCGAGATACTCGCCCAGCGCGGCGAAGAAGCGGCCAGAGACGGGCACGATCCGCTCGCGTCCGCCCTTCCCGCACCTGACGTGAACGCGCCGCTCACCGACGTTCACGTCACAAAGCCGCAAGCCGAGCACCTCGCAGCGACGCAGCCCGCCCAGCAGCATCGCGAGCACCATCGCCCGATCGCGCCGCGTTCGCAACGCGCCCAGCAGCCGGTCGACCTCGGAGGGCGATAGGACCCGCGGCAACGTCCGCGGTGTGCGCACCAGCCGCACCCCGCCACGACCACGCCGCCCGGCGCGACGGCCCGCCAGACCACGCGGCACCGGGTTCCGCGTCACTCCCGCGTCACCGCGCGCGAGCAGATACTCGAACAGACCCGCCACGCTCGACAGCCGCCGGGCGATCGTGCGCGCCGCCAACCCCTGCTCACCATCCTCGATCCGCACGACCCGCTCACCGCGGCGCGGTGCGCGCTGCGCCGCCAGGAACCCGAACACGTCGGCCGCCGTGACCTCCGCCGGCTCCTTGGCGACGACCTCGAAGAACACCTTCAAGTCATACGCAACCGCCAGCCACGTGTTCGTCGCACCGCGCGCGCCGACGAACTCGAGATAGTCATCCACCAACGGATGCCCCAGCGCGATCGAGACGAGCTCCGAGCGCTCCATCGACCTGACCAGACACGGCACGAACGTCATCGCACGGCTCCTTCAAATCGGGGAACGGAGCACACGACGATCGACCCCCGCCCGGACGGCGCGCACGCGGTAGGCGCTCCGCTCCGGCCGCCCTCCGGGCGACCTCCGCTACGCGCCCACCGCGTAGCCAGCCCAGCCGCTTCCGCGCGACAAACCCGGTCCAACGCAGGATCTCTGGCAGCGCCTCCATATCACCCGCATATCCAACATGCGCACCTCGGGATCACGTCGATTTATCTCCAAGGAATCGACACGCGCGAGATCGTCGACACGATTCACCACCGGCGACCTCCGGTGATCCCGGCCAGTGCCGGCCTTCGGACATAACCCCTCCCAGACCGGGCACGTGATCGGCGCGTCGCGAGCCCCGTCTGTCGCCGCACTCGCGCTTTACAACCCCGTCGCCGTAGGCGCTACCCATGATGTCCGATACCGGCAGTGATCCCACCGGCGGCGGCGCTGCTGCTCTGCTGCCAGCAGGATCCGATCGCCTGGCTAGCGCCGGAGGCATCGAGGTCACCGTGAGCGCCGCCGAGGACGTCGGTAAAACGGGTCCCCATGGAGAGGGCTCGGTCCCAAGGTGAGGTCGCGCTCGAGCGCGCGCCTCGCGACGAAGGGGAGATCCGAGGACCTGGGCGCGTTGGCCATGCGAGGTTTGAACACGTTTAGTCACCGTTCGATGGCACGCCTGTGTGAAATCCGCCCCCCCGCTTCGGCAAACATCGGATGCGCCAATTGTCTGCAGGCGAGACAGTCCGACAATGGTAAGGCTCCCTCTTTCATCGCACAGCAAGAGGTGCCGCCGGGTCCTACTCCTTTCCCTTCTGGCCAGCGCCTTCGGCCTGGTCACCGGCGTCCCCGGCGCCTCCGCTCAAACTGCGGCACAAATAGCAGCGGCACAAACTGCGTGCACACAGGCAGAGACACTATTCAGTGTCGGCTATGTCGCGGAGGCAGAGGCTCTACTCAAACCCCAGCTCGGTGTCGACCCGTGTGCGAAGGCGCAGCTTGACTATGTGCTCTCCCACCAGGCTTCGACGGCCAAGACGACGTACTTCGACGCGCAGGTGGCGGTAATCCGAGCGCTGGCCGCCGCCGGTTTCGAAACTGAGGCCCACAACCAAGCTCAAGCACTGATCGAGGCGAACCCCAGGCGTCCGATCCCAGCCGACATCCGCGGCCTCGAGCAGCGCCTCGGATGGTGGCGCCTGTTCCTTGGCGACGTCGGACCACCGGCCCGCACCGCTCTCGAGCTTCTCATCGGCGTTCTCGCGGTCATTGCCGTAGCGCTGCTCGCCTTCCAGGCTGTCACCGCGCTCGTTCGCAGGGGACGGCCACCGACCTACGCGGTGGGAACGGTCAGCGGGGTCGCCTCCGCCGACGTCCCGAGACACACGGCGGCGATCAAGGCGGAACTCAGCGGCCTCTCCGCTCATACCCTCGGCCCTCTGTGGATACGCCGAGCGGGAACTGAGGAGCAGGCCATCTCTATCCCTACCGCGATTACGACGACCATTCCCGACGCAACGCTCCTGGAAGCCTTGGTCTCCCTCCTCGACCGTCTCCTTCCCCGCCGCTTGACCAAGGTGAACCTTGCGGCACTTTCCGAGGACCCGACTCGGGGCGTCGGCCTTACCGTCGAGGTCGCGACCCGGAGTGGTCGCGTCCGGAACACCCAGACTATCTGGGAAAGCGACTACTACCACCTCGCCAAAGCGCCGAGCACCTCCACTAACAACGGGCACACGGCAGTACCCGACGCCAAACAGGGCGCCAACGCCGATAAGGCAACCGAGGTCAGCGCTGAGACCGACGCAGCTTCGCGTCTCGAGCGCCTGCTCCTGCCAGCTGCAGTCTGGCTCGCCTACCAACCACAAATCCGCACGAGCACACCACTCTGGACCACCAAGTGGGAATCATATGCCCACTTCGCGGTGGCAGAACGTGCACAGGGTGCCGGCGACGTCAAGTTCGCTCTCCTCGCCTACTCCAGCGCCATCGATCACGATCGCGAGAACCGGCTCGCTCTTCTCAACTTGGCCGGCCTCAAGCTCTACCGAGGTGAGGATGAACACGCCCCGGAGGCCCGCCCAGCCACCGGTGAGAAGGCCCAAGCCAACGTGTCCAGCCCTGGTCAGGCACAGCCCACCGACCTGGCCGCACACAGACTCACGACGGCAGGTTGGCTCTTGATGGCAGCCGGTGACCCGACCAAGACCACACCCGGCAGTGCGATGCAGCTACGGTGGCTATATCTTTGTGCGGCATATGGTCTCTATTCAAATCCCGCCGGCCCTATAGCGACCGCATTCGCAGATGCGCTATGGAAGCAGTTCGACCCCGCGTATCCGGTGCAACCTCTCTCTCCTGTCGAGCTGTATAACCTCCTCGCGCCTCCAGAAGAGCAAATCCACAGCACCCGCGACGGCAAGGACGAACACAAGCAGCGTGAGCTGACGGATCTCGAGCGAAGGACGCGCGACGGCCTCATGAAGCATATGCGGCTACCCGCGATGATCTTGCTTCAGAGTGCTCTGGTGGAGCAAGGGGCCCTTCCGGACATCGAAAAGGACCGAGATCTCGCCGCCGCGTGGTGGGATTCCAACATCCACTACAACTTGGCATGCTTCTATGCGCGGAAGGTGGCGAAGTCAGGGAAGGTCGCGAAATCAGACGGTGACGTGCAAGCGCGATGGACGCAAAAGGCACACGAGCACTTCGGCGATGCTCTTGAGCGGACGCCCGAGCCAGAGTTGCTGGTCCAAATGGCCAGGAGCGATCCCGCACTTGACCCCGTGCGAAAGTGTCTCGGACAGTGGCTGGACGACGAACCACCTAAAGGACCCTACGCCGGGGATATCGAAATTGGTCGCGGGTGGGGTGTACGGGTACACGAAGCTCTCAAGGCCGGAGTCTTCGGCGAACCGCAACAGACGGACAATGGCGCACGACCCCCCGGCGGGCCGGGCGACACGGTATCGGTTGCTCACACGGCGTAAGGCAGCACCCCCCGCCCATCCGTCCCGCCTCGGGACGACATTTCACCTCGCGACGCCGGCACGGACGTAGCCGACGACCGTCGGGCCTAGCGGGTTGGGTTGTTGTTGAGCAAATGTCCGTGTCATCTGCCTGCCTCCGGGTCGATCGTCTGAGCCTGAGTCCTGGTCGTCAGCTTCATGGTCGCGATTCGCTTCTTGTTGGCTGATCATTGTCCGGTTAGACCGGACTGCCGCGCCGAACTCGTCGGTCAATGGCACGCAGAGCGATTTCCGTTACGGCGCACGTCGCCGACCAGGCCCTCCCGGGAAGAGTCACGCGATGGCGGCAAGGCGAGGCTACGGCCTCTCCACGCATCGGCTCTGCTCGTCGCCACAAGCGCGCACCGGTGCGCACTGCGGCCGGATCGGGCCGACCACTGCTCGGGAGCGCTAACTCAAGCTCGGGCAGCTCCAAGCAGGGAAGCAGTCACGGCGAGGTCGACACCAGCACTGCCGCTTGAGGCGTTGAGCAGTCGCGATTGGGCTCGACCCGGCGTCGACGGCACCCCGCGGGCCTGCTCCGGCGTGACGCAAATGTCCGGGACCGACCGCCTTCTCGTCCGCCGTACGATACGACCCGTCCCGGTTCCGCTTCCCGGCATCGAGCGGCACCCGGCTTCAGCCTGGGCGAGCGGCCACCACGAGTGGTCCGGGCTAGCCGCCTGGCTTCGCCGATGTCCGGGAGTGACGTGAACGCTCTGAGCCCTAACGGACGTCCGGCGCGAAGTCAACGCGACCAGCAACGTCCATGGACCCGCCAACCCCCGTCACGGCTACCGATGCGGACGCGGCGTAGCTGGAGATGTCGGCGACAGCGCCCGCCGACGTTCCTGACGCTGCGAAGCTGTAGACCTCGCCGGGTACGTAGCCGACCTCGGGTACGTCGGTGCGGGGAACGGACTCGATCACCCTGTCGTCGGCGAGCCGAACGCGCGCCAACCACTCGTACAGAACCAAGCTAAACGGCAGTTCGTCGGCCTCGATCCACGTCTCCCACTGCGAGAGCGGCGCAATTGGCCCGGGCCGCCGCGTCAGCACATGCTTCCGCGGATCCGTCTCGAACCAGATGTGAGTCGCCGTGACTTCACTGACTCGCGACCGATTCATGACGTTGACGAAGTAACAACTGGGCGTCCGGTGGTCCGTCAGCAAGAACCCCCGATGAACGCGAACCTGGACGTCCGCATCGTTGCCGTCGTCGTCATCGGTCAGAGACGCCATCTGATTGACGACGACTGAGAGATCCCGCCCCGCCTGAAGGTTGATCGATCCAGCGCCGGCTTCTTGTCGTTGACGTGGCATCGTTGAGTTCCCGATGGTTACCCGCGCCGGCGGCGGCCGTCGATGCGGATGTCACCCCCGGCCTGCAGGTTTGTCGAACCGGCGCCGCCCTTCTGGACCTGCCGGGCCGCGCGCGAGCTACGAGCCTTGGCGACCGCCGCCCTCGCGACGTCGTCCATCCCCTCCCGAAGCAGCTCCCCGAGCTGCGACACTGTTGTGTCGGCGTCGGCTCGGGGCGCTATCGGGGAGGGCGCGCTCACCTCCGGCACGTCTAGGTGGCCAACGGGCCCGGAGGAGCTGCTCGGACGCAGACGGCCGAGCGCCAGCACGAGCATGATCACGAGCGCGAGGCCCACGAATAGCAGCGGCACCCAGCCAACGTGGCTGAAGAGCTCGAAGAGGGCGAGCAGCACGGCGACCACCAGTAGCCCGAGCACTCCGGCGACGCTCATCAGGGTCCGCAGGTTCCCGACCCGCGTCAGCAGCCGGTGGTCCAGCAGAGCAAGCGCCCGGTCCGCGAGGTGCATACCCACCATGCTAGCCACGGTAAGGCGACAGCTCTGGGGCGGGCGACCGCCAGGCGTCTGCTCGACCGTCTAAGCAGCCGCGGCGCACGCATGACCGCTTCAGGCGTGGAGGAGCAGCCCCGCCGTCCGGCTCGGGCTGGCCAGTTTGGGGCGTCGACGGTGGGCGACAGCGAGCCGGACCGATAGCCTTGCTCTTGTGGCTATGCGCGAACACATGAGCATCGATCTCGACGCAGAGGTCGCGGCGATCCTGCGTGCGCATGCCGCTGAGGCGCACCTGAGCGAGGGCGAGATCGTCGACCGCGCAGTCCGCGCCTACGACCTGCGCTCGCTTATTGCCCGCGTCCGCGAGCGCAGCGATCTGGACGAGGACCAGGCGATGGCGCTCGTGCGCGAGGAGTTGCGGGCCGCCCGGGCTGAGCGCCACAAAGCGGCTTGATGCGCGTCGTCGCGGACGCGAACGTGCTCGTGTCCGCGGCACTGGCGAGATCACCACAAGCACCGTCGGTGCTGACGTTCGACGCGGCACTCGACGGCCGCCTCGAGCTAATGATCTCGCCACAGCTGCTGCGAGAGATCGCGATGGTGCTGGCACGACCGCGCCTACGCAGGTACCTCTCCTCAGAGGAGGCCCTTCGGTTCATCACCGACCTGGCCGCCCAAACGACCCTGATGGCCGATCCGCCTGGCCCTCACCCGGCGGTGTGCCGCGATCCCGACGACGACTACCTCGTCGCGCTCGCGACAGCCAGCGGCGCTGACGCGATCGTCACCGGCGATCTCGACTTGCTCGCGGTCGACCCGAAGCAGCTCTCGTTCGACGTCATCACGCCGCCCCAGCTGGTTGATTGGCTCGGCTGACCCGGGCACGTCCCTCGTTTTCTTTCTTGTTCGGACGGACCCTGCGGTCCGCCGCCGTTAGGGCCGGCAGGGACTCATGTGAGCCCCGGAGATTCGGAAGACGAACAGCGGCTTCGGTGATCATGCGCTGGTCGTAGGTGATCAGCGCACCGACTTGACGCGAGATGCTTGCCGCCGTGGCGAGGTGGATCGCGTCGAGCGAGCGCAGCGTGGTCGCACCGATTTGCGCGGCCGCCGGCACGATCGGCTCGATCGCAAGCAACCTCAACCCCGCGAGTACGCCGGCCGCGACGGCAGGAGCCTGTCCGCCGAGGCACCGTGCGACTCGGGTGACCTCGACCGTGGCGAGCAAGCTTGAGGCGCGGTCAGGCCAACGGCGTAGCTCCTGGCGGAGTGCTGCCGTTTCCGCTTCGATCGCGAATCAGCTTGACGAGGGCCGAGGAGTCCAGGTATGCGACCGGCGTGCTACTCGCCACGCTGACGCACGTCGCGAGGCTCTGGGCCGCGTTCATCCTCGAGTGCCGCCGTTGCCGGCGCGTCCGGGCCGAGATCGAGCGGATCGACCTCGAGCAGATCGCTCTGCGCGCTGTGAACGGTCAACTCGGCCACCGAGAAACGGTCTGAGGATGAAGGTTGGGAGGCCATGCCCTGAGTATGGCGCAAGCGTTCGGTCAGCGGATGCCCTCGCCGGGGATGTCCAGCGACACGACGCCGTCATCATTGCGACAGCAGCTGTCGGCAGAGACGACAGGACCGCTTCGAATCCCCAACGCCGGCGGAGTCCGACTCGTGCCGTCCTCGTCCACCCGAGGCCTTGCCTTCGCGCGTGCTGACCATTTCGCGGCTGCCTTTGTCCGGCAGCAGCTGCGCGCCCGGCGGATCCCATTGGACTGTCGGAGGGGCGATGCTGCTGTGGGACACCGCGAACCACACCCCACTCGCCTCGCTCTCGGCGGGCAGCGCCGTCTACAGCGTCGCGTTCAGTCCCGACGGCCGCACCCTAGCGGTCGCGACCAAGAGCGGGACGGTGCGCCTGTTTCCCGGCGAACAGTTGTGGCCGAACTTTGTTCGTTGCGAGGCGAGGTATGCGGAATCGTACCCGGCGGTCTCACGCCGACGGCGTGGCGCACGTACGCACCAGGCATCGGGTACCGCAACCCCTGCCCGGCAGGTCAGTAAGGTGCTGACTGTCGCTCGGCTGCGGATGGAAGCACCCAGGAGGACGTCGGCACGCCAACCGACCGGCCCTGCATCCGTTGCGGCACGGGCATCACGACCGCCGGCGCCGACAGTCTCGGAATGCGCGGCAAGCGCGCACGTACGCGCGCCGGGATTAGCCGGATCCCAGCAAGCAGTCGCCTCACTGCGTCCCCCGGTCCGGAGTTGGGCTATCGGCCACAGAAGAGCGCGAGCGCGACGCGAGACCGGCGCTCGTGGTGCGGGCTGCCCGATTGGGCGGCCCGTCCGACCCGTCCGACCCGGTCGCTAGGTTCGCCGCGGGCGCGCTCTCTCGCTGAATCTACGAATAGATGGGAGTTGGGACCGGATGGTTATTGCCACGTCGTACCCGTTCTTGGGATCCTGTGGACGACGCTGATCTTCTTTGCATGGGTGATCTTCATATGGATCGCGATCACCGTGTTGATCGACGTGTTTCGTCGTCACGACATTTCTGGTTGGGGCAAGGCCGCGTGGGTGTTGTTCGTGGTGATCATCCCGTGGATCGGCGTACTGGTCTATTTGATCGCCAACCACGACGGGATGGCCGAGCGAAAGATGAAGGACGCGCAGGCCTCCCGGGCGCAATTCGATGACTACGTGCGTAGGACGGCTGGTGGCGGCGGCGCGGCGGCCGAGATCGAGAAGGCCAAGCAGCTGCTCGACATCGGGGCGATCAGCCAGGCCGAGTTCGACGCGATCAAGGCTAAGGCGCTCGCCTAGCTTCGAAAGGATCGGACGCAACTGTGGTCTCCCGGTGCCCGCCGATGATCGCCGACCGGGAAGCTAGCCGTTACCGCAGAAGGACTCAGCTTGGGTGGATGTCACCTGGAGTGCCGTCCGGGCGTTCGGAATCCGAGGCACGAAGGATGCGCACCCGGCGCCGGGGCAACACGGTGAGTTGTGACACGGCGCGATGGCCGGACCGTGGACGGCGACTGTGAGCGGTGAGGATGTAGCCTCGGTCGGGTGGGATAAGGGCCGGGTGGAAGCGTTCAGCGATGGGGTGTTCGCGATCGCGATTACGATCTTGGTGTTGGAGATCAAGGTTCCCTCGGATCTGGGTCACCTCGGGCACGATCTGGAGCATGAGTGGCCGGACTATTTGGCGTACGTGACGAGCTTCTTGACGATCGGTGGCGTATGGATCGCCCATCACAGGCTCTTCAGCCGGCTGCGACGCATCGACGCGACGATCGTGGAGGTCAATCTGCTGTTGCTGTTGTTCACGGCGTTCCTCCCGTTTCCGACCGCGATCCTCGCGGAGGCGCTGCGCGCGACGGAGCACACCGCGGAGATCGCGGTCGTTCTCTACGGGGCAACAGTGCTGGTGATCGAGCTGGTGCTCCAAACCTTGACGCGTTACGTCGCGTCACGGAGCCAACCGGCAGATGGCGAGTCGGAGGAGACGGAGAGCGCGGTTCGCCGTCGCTGGCTTTCTCCGATCGTCGTGCTTTATGTCCTGGCTATCTGTGTCGGCCTCGTCGGCTTTCCGAAAGTTGCCACGGCGTTCTACCTGGTGCTTGCGATCCCGAGCGTGGTGCTCGCCGGCGCACACGGCCGACTCCTGCGCTGGTCGCATGCTACGTGAGGCGTCGCGCGAAGTCAGCGTGCCGGTCGCGGAGTAGACCGGCGTTGCGAGGGACCGGTCATGCGAAGGACCGGTCATGCGAGGGACCGGTCATCGCTTTCCCGTCGTTGTTGCCAGACGGCCCCGCATCCGGCGCCGAGGACGACGACGCTCCCGATGAGGATGAACCAAGTGAGCAGGGTGAAGACGACGCCGATCGTTCCGTACGTCCTGGTGTCGTCGATGACTGCCGACGATAAGTAAGCCGATGAGAAAAAGGCAAGCCCGAGCCAGAGAACTGCGGTGACCAGGGCCGGACGAACCACGCGGCGCCACGAGACCCGTCCCGCCAGCAAGAAGTGCATCGTCCACGCGAAGAAGATCGCGACCACGACGAAAGTCAGGACCGCTTGTACTACCACCCCGGCCGCGCGGCGCTCCGCTCCGTCGATGCTGCCGTCAGCGATCAGGACAGCGAGCAGGATGCCGACGTACGCGAAGTAACGGGGAAGGTCGCGCCAGCCACGGTGCTCCTGGTCGAAGGCGCGTTCATAGAGGGCTTGGAGCGAGGAGACGACCGCGATGACGCCGGCGAGGGTGAACAGCAGTCCGGTCGCGATCGGCACGACCGCATGCGTCGGTGAATTGCGGAACAGGCTTCTGACGATTTGAGCGCCCTGGCCGTTGACGCCTATGTGCCGGCTCAGGTCGTCGTCGATCCGCTCATTCGCCAACGAACTCAGAAGGATGATGAACGGCAACGCCGACCACAGCAGCTCGGCACCGAAGATCGTCGTCCACTCAAAGAACTGAAGGGCCTTCAGGTGCGCGACGATCGCCCCGACCCAGGATCCCTGATAGCGAACGCGCGCGGCACCAATCCGCCGACGCAGTCGGCCTTCGGCAGGATGGTCGTCCTGGGGCGGCGCCGGAGGTTCATCGTGGCTGGCCGGCGGATTCATTGACCCTCGCGGCGGTGCTCGCAGCCGCGCTCCGCAAAGCCAGAAGAGGCTGCGAACGCCGCGACCAGCCGGACCCAATCGTCGCGTAAATCGCCCATTCGTTCCTTGCCCGTCATCCTCGGTGATCTCCTTCCCGGCCTCGGCGACTGACAACTCCTCGGGCAACTGTCCGCCGTCTGCGTACGAAGTCAAGTTCGCAGCGCGCCGGCTGATCGCATCATCCCATCCAGATGATCGGTCAACGCGCGCGGGAAGAACGACAGATCGGCCTACCTGCGGTTCCCGTTCGGCTGGGGCGAAGCGGTACTCGCGACATGATCTGGAACGGCGGGTGGGCCGTTGCGCAACGGTGACGGTTCTTGGGCTGCGTCATCGGCCCCGCGAGCGGGTCTTTCTCCGCCCGCGCGGCGGTGAGCATTGACGGACTCGGCTCGCGGTTTGGTTGCGTGCGGGCGATTGCGACGATGATGTCGCCGTCCGTACCGTCGTCCTCGATGATGTTTCGTGCGCCACTGGGCGGCAGCTCGTGCCGCGCCGGACCACCAGGCGTGGTGTACGTCGACGTCGTCTCGTGTTCGAGCGGATCGCGCGGGTTCGCGCGCAGGGCCGGTCGGGCATTTGAATCCTTGCGATCGTCGTTGTCGGCGAATGCGCGCCTTGAGACTCGGCCACCTCGGCTGTCTACTGGGCCGGCGGCGCGCCGTGGACGGCGACCTGGGCCAGAGCTTGGAGTAGCCCCCACGGTTTGTCGGGCACGAGCGCTGAGGGTGAGGCGCCGGGATGTCCGGGGGCGATTCGTACGCGCAGCGCGCCGGGCCGGATACGGAAATGAAGCGGCGGATCCAGGTAGATGGCCTCCCCGTCGATGCCGGCCGGCACGCGCTCCTCGGCGTGCATCTCGAGCGTCGGTGCCGTCCATTGCTGCATACCCAGCGTGTGACGCGCCGCTCCGTCTCGGGCCGCTCGAGTCGGCGCGAGCGCGGCAATGCCAAGCAGCCCTCGGTCGAGACGTGGCCGGGTTCCCGAACCGATCGCTCGGCCGAGGCGGTACGGATTGTTCGAGACGAGCACTGCCGCTGCCGACTCCTGCCCGGCGCGGCCGTCCCAGAATAGGCTCGGCGGCGCGGCGCCTGGCCCTACCGCTTCCGGGATGGTGTCCAGCAGGGTGCGCATCTTGGCCTCTCGGTATCCCGGACGCTGGACCGCGTCGGCATACAGACCGAGCGACACGTTGTTCACGAACACGCGGCCGTTGACCTCGGCGAGGTCGACGCGCCGCTCGCCACCGCTGACGAACGCGTCCAGCGCGCCGACCACGTCGTCGCGATCGACGCCGAGATCGAGCGCGAAGTGGTTACGGGTCCCTGAGGGTATGCACGCGTAAGGAAGGTCGAGCTCCGCGGCGACCATCGCGACGATCGCCTGTGACCCGTCTCCTCCCGCCATCGCGAGGGCGTCGGCGCCGCTGCTCACCGCATCGCGCACCAGCTGCTCGAGGTCGTCACCGGGCCGGAGTTCGATCGGCTCGATCCCTCGGCTCCGCGCCGCCTCCGCCACGGCATACCGCTCTGCCTTGCCGCCTCCGGAACGCGGGTTGTAGAACAGCACGGGATGAGAGGGACGCTGCGCGCGCGGCCACTCGACCCGAGCCCGGAACGCGCGGCGCGCGGCTGCCAGCACCGCCACGACGCCTACCGCTATCAGGACGTCATCGCTTGGATCGTGCTCGACGAACACGAGCGCGATCGAGGTCGCCAGCAGCAGCACCGCGACCACCAGACCGATGATGCGCGCTGCGCCGCGCCGCATCAGTCCGTACGCCGCCGCAGCGACAGCCAGGACCACGCACGCGACCACGCTGAACCCCTTGGGAATTCGCGACAACGCGACGTCGATCGCGAACACGACCGTCGCGATCGCGACCACCAGCGCCCCGGCTGCCCAAAATCTATGCCCACCCATCACGCTCACATTCCGTTCACAGTGACGGATCATCTGTCTCGGCAATCGCCGGTCATCACCTCATTGAGATGAGGCCAGGGCCACCGGGCCCGGGCGAGTTGGTAGACGCCGCCCGCGGCGCGGGCGCACTCGGCGTGCGCGAAGAGGATGTCCGGCGGGATCTCTGGAGTCGTTTGTTCCGGGCGAGGCGGACTGCCCCGTGCTGCGCCCGCCCTCCTCGGCGTCGGGGGCGCCAGCGGCAGTTGAGCGGGGCGAACACGTCGGCAACGCCGTCGCGTGCCGGGGGCCCTAGGTGGTGGCTCCGCCGGTCGGGCCGCGGTGTCAAGCGCGGGTCCGGCTGCAGGGTGGAGGCGCGACACCGCTGTCGGCTGTCTGCCGGGGGTTGGCTGGTAGGCGCGTCCTGATCGCGAGCCCGGCGAGGGCGACCACGGCGAGAACGATCATCGCCGCGACGTAGGTGCCGTTTCCCGAGACAAGGTGCGAAGGGCGACGATGGGCAGAGTCGGCAGGACGCCGACATCGGCGTGCTCGAATCCGCGGGTCGCTGCGACCGCCCGAAGGTGTCGCTGGATCTCACTAACGGCGTCGCCGGTCATGGTGAGCGCGACGCCGAGGCTGAGCATGAACGCCTCCAGTTCTTCGGCCTCGGCGTTGACGTTGGGGCCGTGCTGGGCGGCCGCGCTCACCATCCGGGAGTGCCGGCGGTCTCCGCCTCGCCGTCGGTAGGAGCAGCGGCACCGACGGACTGGACCCCCTCTCGACGAGCGGCTACCCGGTAGATACGGTGGCTAATGGCGCGTGATGGTCGCAGTGATCTCCGTGGGGGTGGTGCAGGTGACCCTCAACTAGGTAGTCCACGTGATCGGCGTGGCGGACGGCTGTGTGCCCGCAGGCGGGGCCGTGCTGATGTTCGTGTGGGTCGCTCATATGTTCTCTCTCAGGCGACGATGCGCATCTCGTGGTTGGTGTTGTTCAGGCGCTGGCCGCCGCTCGCGGTGACGGTGACGATGTCCTCGATTCGCACTCCGAAGCGGTCGGGGAGGCAGATCCCTGGCTCGATTGAGAAGCACATGCCTGGCTTGAGTGGGTGTGTTTCTCCTTCGATCATGTATGGGGGTTCGTGGGTGGTGAGGCCGATGCCATGGCCGGTGCGGTGGATGAAGTACTCGCCGTAGCCGGCGTCCGCGATCACTTTTCGGGCGGCGCGATCGACGTTCTGGCAGGCGACGGCGGGCCGCACCGCGTCGAATCCGGCCTGCTGGGCTTGTCGGACGATGTCGAACACCTTACGTTCTTCGTCGGTGGGCTCGCCGACGTGGAAGGTGCGCGTGGCGTCCGACCCGTAGCCGTCCTTGCGGCCGCCGAAGTCGAGCACGACCATGCCTCTTGGCGCCCGCCCGTTGAGAGCGGAGTCTTCTCGTCGACGAGTGACGGGTTGTCTCCCCGCGCGGTCGGGCCGGCCGAGAGGTCGCTAGGTCGGGGTTCGTGCTGGGTCGGCGACGTCGTCTTCCTCGTCGAGGAAGAGAAGCGCGGCTTTGACCCGCCGGCTTACATCCGGGGTGTCGGGCAGGTCAAGCTTGGAGAAGATCGAGTTCACGTGCTTCTCGACGGCTCGTTTGGTCAGAACGAGGGACTCGGCGATCGCGGCGTTGCTTTTGCCGGCGGCGATTTCGGCTAGGACTTCGCGTTCGCGCGGGGTGAGCGGTGCAAGCCGGGAATGGGCTGTTTGCGAGCGGGCCTGAATGAGCACGTCGACGACGAGCGGGTCGACCACGGAGCCGCCGTTTGCCACCTTCTCGATCGCTTCGATCAGCTCTTGCTGGTTGCGGATGCGCTCCTTGAGCAGGTAGGCGCGGCGGCGAGTTCCGCCCTGAAACAGGCCCAGGGCATACGCGGGCTCGACGTATTGGCTGAGCACCACGACGCCGATCGTGGGGTGCGTTTCACGGAGGTCCGCAGCGACGCGGATTCCCTCCTGGGCACCGGAAGGCGGCATCCGAATGTCGGTCACGACCACGTCCGGTTGCGCGGCGTGAATGGCTGTCCGGAGCTCATTGCCGTTTGAACAGACCGCGACCAGCTCAACTTCCGGCCGGGCGGTGAAGACCGCGGTTAGGAACTCGCGGATTACATACGAGTCCTCGGCGACGACCACACGAATCGGCAGCCGGCAGCGATCAGGCTCTGCCTGGGTGCGCCGGGCACCGGCTCGTGCGCGGCGGCGTCCTCTCGCGCCATCGGCGAGTAGCGCGCTCATGCTGGGATCCGAGCGTGTTGCGTCGCATCGCCGCGGCCGCCGCGCAGGCCGAGCCGACTAGGCCAGTTCCCGTCGGTGCGGCGATGGGACGCGTACGCAAAGGGGTGGTGGAAGACGTCGAGGGGGCGCTCACCGTCGCGGACGTCGATGCGAAAGCACTCGCCGGATCTTGTGTCCGCAACGGCGACCGAGAGCTGTCCGTCGGACTGGCACCAGAGCAGCCGGATCTGGATCCCGTTCGTCCAGCGGCTGTCGAGCTCGTGTACTGAGCTGAGCGAATCGGCAGTCATGAGGTGCGTGTGCCCGGTCAGATCTGCGTTAGCGTCGCACCGGCGGCGCGTTGCGCCATCGCTGGGAGGTACGCGCCTTTTGACGGACTTCACGCAATTGGCGCTGCGGGTTTTCCGCAGCGGCCGAGCTGTGAGCAGAGGGAGGCTGAGCTGCTTCGGAATCTTGGATGCAGGACGCCGGCGCTAGGCCGGGGTGCCTCGAAGCGGTGCCCGTGGGGGATCGTCATCCGCCAGGCCGCGATCGCTGCCGGCTGCAGCTCGCTGATGGGCGTGTTCCCGAACGCGGCGGTGGCTTTGCTCAGCAGCCAGCGGAGCTTGTCGACCGTCTCGGGCTCGGTGTCATGCTGGGCGAGGTAGATCTCTACGAGCTCACTCAGCGTGGGTTTCTGAGCGAGCCCCTGTTCCTGCCGGGCGCGCTCGAGCGCGCGGTTGAGTGCCTGCTCGGCGGCTTCCTCGGTCGGGAAGCCGGTTCGTTGCACGCGCTTTGAGTTGCGGCCGCCGAGCCGATACCTGTACGCCCAGTTCGAGGCGCCTTTTGCGAACACCTGTCCGTGCTGTATTGCTGACCTCCAGGTCGCTGTTGGAGCTGGGATATCAGCGCGGGTCAGGGGTCGTCGAGGGCGATCAGTCGCGGCAGCGGTCACCTCCGGATCTCGTAACAGCCGGCCATTGCGCTATCTACGCATCGCCTCCCATTTTCCACTGCCGCTGGGCTGGACCCGTCAGCGGGCGCGCCGGCGTTCGCGCCGTCGCACCCCGCACACAGACACAGGCGAAAGCGGCCGCCCGAATGGGTCGATGAACAGCGTGACGGGCCCGGCCTGCGGGGGGACCGCTCCTTCGAGAGACGTGATGGAGTAGGTGAGCTCCCCGTTCTCCAACCGGGGGTCCTTGATCACGACGACCGCGTCCTCGGGGACGTTATCGCCCGGCTCGAGGAACGCGAGCACAGCGTTTGGGGGGTCCTCCTCGAAGCTGTTGTCTCCCTCGGCCCAGAGCTCGACGAAGTCTGCTGTGGCCATGTGCCCGACGATCCGCTGCGGCCGATCCGAGAAGTACAACGTCGACGGCGTGACCTCGTTCAACGTGAGAGTCGACCCATCGCTCGTGATCCCCTGTGCGGTCTGCACGAACATCGACTGCTCGGTCTCGAGCTCCTCGATCATCTGCTGGTCGATCATCTGATTTTCCTCCGACTTGGTTAGTGGGTTTGAGGCAAACGTGACGGGACGGCCGGAGTCCAAAGCGCTACTTCATGTGAACGTGGCGTCCTGAGCTCGCGCGACCACCGTTTGACGCCAGAGCGGGTCCGCGTCTCGGACGGGTGCTGCGTCATCTCTTCGACTGGTGCCGCACTCGGATCTTTCGATGAAGAATGGGCCCGAAGTCCTTGGTGAGACATGCTGCCTGTGCGGTCAGGCGTCTATGCCCTTGCGGCTGCGGCGGGCGTTGGGGCTATGACGGCACCGATGATCCATAGGAGCGGGAAGAGAAACCCGATCCAGAACATCCAGTAGTGCCCTTTGCGGAATGTCGCCAGCCCCAGGAAGATCCAGCACACTATGTATACGATGCCGGCCAGAATCCAGAGAAATGTCATCGTTTCAGGTCCCTTCGATGTCGTACCGCGGTTGTCGTCGTTGACCCCGGCTGGTTGGGTATGGGCTTGCGCGTAAGCCTCGGCGTTTCTCGGTGTCGAGTGGGGTGAGGCTGTGCAGTGAGTTCGAGGCTGGCGATCGGCTTGAGTAGCCCGGAAATGTGATTGGTCGATGATCGGCCTGGTGATGTCCGTCTCACCGTCATGGGCGCGGACCGTGATCTCGTCGAACGCGGAGGGTGATGCGGTCCCAGTTGTCCGGCGACGACGAGGCGGTAGCGAGCTGACAGTCGAGCATCAGCATCGCTGAGTGTGGCGGCCATGTGGTCGTGCTGGCGGAGGATCACCCGGGTGATTCAGTGAGATCAATCGACCGAACGCTCACGCCACTGGCACCGATGTCGACGGCGCAGTAGGACGGAAGGGTCGCATTTCTTCGCGGCCGGGGCCGACAACGCCGCAGGTGGACTCGGGGACCTCGTTCCAAACGCCGGCGACGTCGCCGAGGGGTTCGGAGACGATAAGTCGCGCGTCGTCTGAGAATTGTTGGAGGTCTTCTCGGTCAGGGTAGAGCTTGCGGAGTGTGGGGACGTCGGTGGTGTAGAACAGGGAACGCGATTTCCGCTCGCTGGAGTACCGGAACGCCCAGATGCTCTCGCCATCGGTGGTCGCGACGGTGCCCTGGAAGGGATGCGGAACTCCGTGGCGTTCGGCGACGTCTTCAACGAGCCCGATCGCCTGCGCGACGGCGGCCGGAGGGTCGTCCTCGAGCCCGAAGGTCAGCGCGAGAAAGAACAGCACCTCGGTGTCGGCCTGACCCCTGATCCCCGGGTAGAGCGAGGGGTCGACGGCGAGGACGAGATCACGCTTGATCGTGCCGAACTCGTTGATGTAGCCGTTGTGCATGAACAGCCAATGGTCGTGGCGGAAGGGGTGGCAGTTGGTCTGCTGCACGGCGCTGCCGATCGCCGCGCGGATGTGGGTGAAGAACAGCGGGGAGCTGATGTGGCCGGAGAGTTCGCGCAGGTTCTCGTCGTTCCACGCCGGTTCGATGCTGCGGTAGACCCCCGGGGTCTCGGGGGCGCCGTACCAGCCGACGCCGAACCCGTCGCCGTTCGTCGGTTCGGCCCCGAGCCGCGAGTGCAGGCTCTGGTCGACCAGCGAGTTTGTCCCCCCGTAAAGCACCTCACTCATCAGGATGGGGGAGCCTGAGTATGCGAGCCAGCGGCACATATGCCGCTCCTTTCTGTCGGAACTGATGGGTGTCGAGGAACCTCGCGCGCGACTTCGGCATGCCAATCTCGCGTGAGAAGACAGTCAATGGGGTTTGCAACCAGCTCGCTCAGGCAGCGGTTGGCGGCCACGAACCCGCGCCGAGCGACGGCTGCGTTTGTGGCCGCCGAGCGGCTTTACTCGATCGAGTGCGCGAGCGCATCCCAGCGCGAGCGATGGCGAGTGGCAAACCGCCCGACAGGGAGTCG
This sequence comes from uncultured Solirubrobacterales bacterium, assembly GCA_963701945.1. Lineage (GTDB taxonomy): Bacteria > Actinomycetota > Thermoleophilia > Solirubrobacterales > Solirubrobacteraceae > Palsa-465. Next base: position 29,828 of record CAVPBV010000019.1, read on the forward strand.
GCCATCTCCGAGGATCAGCGACCGAGCGGACGGATCGATCAGACGGTTTGCCCTCCTTGAGATCGCTGGGGGATTTCGCGGTAGAAGACCGCGCTGCCCCTTACCTTGCCTGAGGATGGCCGCGGTTTGGCGGGGCGGGTGGAGGATCACCCGGGTGATTGAGCGGGCTCGAGGAGGCCGAGCGCCTCCGCGAGGGCGAGCGCCGGCGGCTCGGCGCGACCGCACGACGGCGTCCAGGGCGAACTCGTCGCGCTGATCGTCAAGCTCACGCTCGCCGAACAGGATCCCAGCACCCCGCCTGCGCTAGCTGGCACGCTATCCGAGCTGGTTGCTCGCACCGAAGCGGCGCTCCACTTCGTGGGCGAGATCGCCCACGGCATCTACCCCTCGCCGCTCGCGGCGTTCGGCGTCCTAGAAGCGGTGCGCGCGCAGGCGATGCAGGCATCGGTGGTCGTGAGCGTGGAAGGGACTGCGCCGCGCAGCACCGAGGAAGCCGAGGTGGCCGTGTACTTCTCGTGTCTGGAGGCGATCCAGAACGTCGCAAAAAACGCTGGTAGCGAGGCGCGCGTGACGCTCCGGTGCCAGCACGACCACGGGACGCTTGTGGTGCGCGTCGCGGATGACGGCGTGGGGTTTGATTTGGGGGCATTCCTGGATCTGTGAGTTCCTCAGTCGCGACACCCGAGACCTTGGTATGAATGATGGGGCGATCACCATCTCAGCGGCGCCTATCCGGCGCCTCGGCCATGCAGACCGAGAGGGCTGAGCCGTGAGGCGACCGGCAACACGGCAACACGGCAACACGGCAACACGGGCTCTGAATGTCGCGCTGAAAACCGCTTCCCGACGCCCGTTTCGTCCCGATTGGATGATGATCGAGACGCGCTGTGTCAACATTCTGAGCAGTCTTTGGCATGCTCCTGACGCGCGTCAGGCGACGGGGTGCTCGACGACGGGCTCGAGCGAAGCCGCGATGTTGGGCGGTCTGGCGCTCAAGCGACGGTGGCAGCATCGGCGCGAAGCGCAGGGCAAGTCGGCCGGCAAGCCTAACTTGGTGATGGGCATCAACGTTCAGGTTTGCTGGGAGAAGTTCGCGAACTACTGGGATGTGGAGATGCGCCTTATCCCGATGGAAGGCGACCGCTTCACGCTGTCCGCCGATGAGGCGGTGAAGCGCTGCGACGAGAACACGATCGGGGTGGTCGCGATCCTGGGATCCACGTTCGATGGTTCATACGAGCCGGTTGAGGAGATCTGCGAGGCCCTCGACGCGTTCGAGAAGGAGACGGGGATCGATGTGCCCGTTCACGTCGATGGGGCATCGGGCGCGTTCGTCGCGCCGTTCGTCGACCCAGACTTGAAGTGGGATTTCCAGTTGCTGCGTGTCGCGTCGATCAATGCCTCGGGGCACAAATATGGCCTCGTGTATCCCGGCGTGGGTTGGATCGTGTGGCGAGACGCGGATGCGCTCCCAGAGGAGCTGATCTTCTGGGTCAACTATCTGGGCGACAATATGCCGACGTTCGCGCTGAACTTCTCCCGCCCTGGCGCGCAGGTGGTTGACAGTACTACAACTTCCTTCGTCTCGGGTTTGGCGGATACGCGGCGGTACAAGGCTACGCGCGAGAGGTCGCGACGAGACTGGCGGGCGAGATTGAGAAGCTGGGCCAGTTCGAGCTTTTGACTCGTGGTGATGCGCTGCCGGTGTTCGCGTTCAAGCTGGTGGATGAGATCGAGAACTACACGGTGTTCGATCTGTCCAATGCGCTGCGCGCCCGCGGCTGGCAGCTGCCCGCCTACACCTTTCCGAAGAACCGCACGGATCTCGCGGCGTTGCGTGTCGTAGTCCGCCGAGGCGTCACGCACGACCTCTCCGACCTGCTCATCTCGGACATCAAGCGCGAACTTGCCGTGCTCGAAAAGCAGTCGGCGGCTGTACACACCAGCGAGAACTCAACGAGCTTCCATCACTAGAGTTGCCGCCGCCTTGTCCCCGTTCATACCGTCGGTGCGGACAGACTCGGCCTCTGGACCGACGGAACAGGAAACGCGAGGCATCGCGTTGATGGCGTTGGGGCCCCGGGGCGAACCATGCGCGCGTCGCCGGTGATCCCCACCACAACAATACGGTTACCTGACGAAGGCGTGCGCTGGCGGGCCTGATCGAGCCCATTCGTCGGCGTGCGCGGGGTCTCGCTTGGCTTCACCTCGCCACGGAAGCCTTGTCCCGATCCGCGCGAGCAACGCCAGCGAAAGGAATTTCCCGCCGGATGCGCACCCCGGAACCGCACGACCTGACCGCCGTGCTGCGTCGCCGGAACATACGAGTTCAGCTAGCGCCGATCGACGCACTCAACCTCGAGTGCCACACGACCCACGAGCAGATCGTTGATGTTCGCCAGGCTCACGATCCCGCGGCAGCATCACGGCCATAGATCCCCGTTTCGCCGGCCCGCCGCCCGACCTGCGAGGGGGGAGTGAGGAGCCGCGATACAAGTCTGGCGGGCGATGGTTGTAACGGCCGAACGCCGCGGCCGGGTCTGCGACCCGGGTTCATGCGCGCGGGTCGAACGCGGGCGATCGACGGACCCGCGGGTTGCGTCCCTTCGTTTCCGGAAGGTGCTGGCGATCGAGCGGCGGTAACGGCTCGGGCGAGGTTCAGACCATTCATCGGGCTCGTCTCTTGCGAGAAGGTCGGACAATCGTCGCGCCGCTGCTCCGCGACCCTTGGTTACGAACTCACGTCCGGCGCGGCTCTTGGGTGGAAGTGCCGCTGGCGCTCAGCGCCGCGACGAGCCTGCCGCGGGATCTGGTCCGTAATCCGATCGCGCACGTGCCGCTTCAGCAAGCTTGCGGTCGTCACCAACGCGTTCGGCCACGGGGTGGGGTTGGTCGTGGAGGAGGCTGCGCCAGCCGGTGAGTAGCGTGTGCACGCCAGCCGCCCCGACAATCGGTTGCTCGGGCCCGGGTAGTTCGACCGGGTAGAGGATGAACGGTCTGGTTTGGGGGCCGCCGAGCCCTCCGTGGAATGAGATCAACTCTTCGAACGCGCAGCCCTGTTCGAGGGCGGGGTCGTAGAAGCTGTTGACCATAATGTCGGCGACGTGCTCGAAACCGTCTGTTCGCCGCAGGTGCGCGGGTGCGTTGGGCGAGAAGAGCGCGAGGGGGTCATCGCCCTCGGTCCTGCCGGTCGCCAGGTAATGCGTGCCGCTTGAGCCGACGGCTATGGGGCCGTGCTCGGCGGAGTGCATGAGCAAGAAACCGATGTGGGGGTGAGCGGTGAGCCCCGGGATCAGGTTCGGGTGGCGCTCCTCGATCTCCTCAGCCGTCAGTCGCCGCTTCTCCTCCATCAGATATACGAGGCCGAGGTTGCCCGAGCCGAGCACGACAGCGCGCTGGTCGCTCGTTTCGTGCCCGTCTTCAGAGGTCCCGCTACGGCCGGTGGCTTCGCCCCACGCCTGGCTGACCGCTGTGTCGTGCTCGTCGCCGGCGCCCATTCCCATAACGGCGCCCCGGGAGAGCGAGCGCTGGACGAGGTCATCGAGCCCGTAGCCGTTGCGCTGCTTGAAGGTCATCCCCTGCGTCTGGCCGTGATCGGACAAGACCACGAGCTTGTACGGCCTGGGGGCGAAGCGCCTGCACTTGTCGATCCGTCCGAACTGTTTGTCGAGCTTTCGCAACGCCTCGAGCGTGTCGGCCCGCTCGAGGCCCGAGTGGTGGGCGACCTCGTCGTAGCTGGAGAACGTCGCGTACACGGCGGGGCGACCGCGCATCATGTCGGTCACGACGCCGAACACGATCAGGTCTCGAACGACGACGCACAGCGCGGCGCGCAGGAACGGGTAGCGACCGCCGCGGTGTCCGCGCGGGATAACGTCGCGACGTCGCTGCCGGGCCGCGGCCGACCATTCGAGCCCAACCTCCCAAAAGAACAGCACCAGCTCGCGGGTCACGTTGAACCCATTGGCGAGAAACGCCCGATAACCCGGGTTCGCCTTCTTGTCAGCTTCCATCCGGCTGACGGTCAGAATCACCTCATCGGCCTCGCCGGAGAGCAGGTTCCCACGGCTCGCGCCCCCGCCGATCAGCAGGCCCACGCCGCTCGCATGGCGGCGCTCGATCTCGGCGCAGTCGCCCGGCGCCGAGCACGTCATCATCCTGCCCGATTCCTTCTCGACCCATCGAAACGCCGGGATGTCGTCATTGGAACCGAGCAAGATGCCGCATTGACTCGCTCCAGTCTGGGACGACAGGTCGGGCTCCCACTCGATCAGCTCATGGCTCCCATCCGCGAGCCAGCGCGCCAGCACCGGCGTGTTGCCGTCGCGCATCGCGCGGCGCAGTACCGGGTCCGCGAGCCCGTCGATCTCGAGGAAGACGATCCCCGGCACGTCGGTACGGCTCGCCGCGCCTTGTCGCTTGGCGATTCGCTCAATCACGCGCAGCGAATAGATGTCGTCGTCATCGACGCCCAGAAACACCTGCAAGACCATGCTCGCCGCGGCCATCACCACTGCCGCCAAGAGCGCCCACCCGAATGAGTCCACCTTGAAGTCGTTCGGCGCCAGATGCGAGACGAGCAGCAGGATCAGCGCATCGAGGATCAGTACCGCCAAGAACCCGATGATCAACATGAACGGCAGGCGCAGCGCCGCGACCAGCGGCGGCAGGACCGCGTTCAGCACCGCGATCAGCACCGCCGCCTCCAAGGCGCCGAGGAACGTCTTGACCTCGACGCCCGGAAGGACCAGGCTCGCGAAGATGACCGCGACAGCACCGATCACCAGCGCGAGCAAGAGACGCAGCGGACGCCAGCGCGGGCGAGCCGCCTCCCAGCTCACACGCTCAGCGTACGTCGCGTCGGAGTCTTCGGACATCACGCAGCCCGTACCTTCATCGCTCCCGAGGCGCCTGCCGCGCGTGTCTCCAGGGCCTGCGGCGCTGAAAACTCATTCGACCCGGCCCCGCACAACCAGGTTTGGCTGCTTGGCTTCGCATGTCACAGTCCGAGCTCCTTGATCGCCTGTGCCAGCATGTCAGCGCTGACCCTGGCGACCGGCATCACCCAAATGGGTGAATCACGCCTTGGAGTTCCCAATCCCGCCATCGGCTTGTGCCACGCTCCTTTCTCGACGGCGGGCCGCGCCGCGATCTCTGATCCCCGGGCCCACCGGGCGACGCCCCGGGTCGACTGCTCGAGCTTAGCCCGCCGGCCACGATCGGTCCCCGGCGCCGCATCGCTCTCTTGGCCCCGCCGCTCACGTCGTCTTCTGCCTGCTGACGAAGTTGCCGATAAGGAGACCGATCACGGTCACGAGGTAGAGCTGCCCGGTGAGCATCTCGATCACCGCGAGAGCGTGGCCGAACGCCGTTGCGGGGGAGAAGTCGCCGAAGCCGGTGGTCGTCAGCACGGTAAAGCTGAAGTAGACACGATCTCCTTCCGTGCCGTCGGTGTGCTGCGCGAAATACAGCGTTGAGTCGACGTGGGTGACGAACCCGATGATCCACCCGAACAGGAGGCCGACCGAGAGGTAGACGGCAAGCGCACCAGCTACCGCCTGGACGGTGACGCCATGCTCGCGCAGCAGCCGCAAGAGGCCGCCGACGATCACGATCGGCCGTGGGTTTTGGGCTGTTCGCGGCGCGGTTCTCGGTGCTCACGACAACGTCCAGTCGCAGAGTCGCTTACTCAACATGCGGCCCGCCTGGCGCCCGAGTGTTCGTGTCCAGCGGCGTCACGCTCACGAGCGTGAGTCCGAGATCGGCGATCCGGCCGAGCAGCCCGTGTAGATGCGACTGGTCGACGATCGACCCGGCGAGCTCGCTCTTGCCGTCGCCGACGGAGACCTGCATGTCATCGAACGCTGCCGCGAAACGCGGTCCGATCTCTCCCTCGATTACGATCCGGTAGCCGCGGCAGCCCATCACCCTACGGTGACAGCCGTATGCAGCAGCGGTCCACCCACGACGGCGAATCACCCGGGTGATTCGCGCGAGTCGAGCCTGCCGGCTGGGCGCGAGGGACGCCGCATTTGGTCTGGCTGCGCTGCGAGTGGCGCGAGCGTTGTGCATCGCCGATCGAGCGGCTCTTCTGGTGCGGAGTGTCCGGCGTCACCCGTCCGCCACACCTTCACTTAACTCCACGCGAGGACAGCTGGCGTCGTCCAGATGGGTCGCAATCGCGGCCTCGCGCAGGCACCGCGGCGACCTCAGCGTTCGTCGTACCCCGAATCGCGGATCGGTGATCGCGACGCAGCGGCCGATACGATCCTAGCCTCTCGTCATCCCAGCTCGGTGACTATCGCTCACAGGTCCGCCGGGTACTCCATGCATGCTGACTTCGTGCCGGTGGCCCCGACGAAATTTCAGGCGAGGGAGGACTCCACCGGGCTTGGCCGTCACCCTGACTGTGCTGGCTTTGTCAATGTCCGGCGGGTCAGGTCGCGCTCGTGCGCCTCGATTGCGCGGACGTCAACCCCCGCCGAGCGGTGCGGGCGCCAGCCGAAATCACCCGGGTGATCGTCGCGCAATACCGCGCCCACAAGACCGCGGCGCGCGATGGTGGATCCCATGCCACCACGCCATTCGCAGTCACAAAGGCAGCATCTGATTGTCCGGCCGCCCGCGCCCAGCCGCTTGCGCCCGCCGCGCCCGAGCCCGGTGTCGCTAGGCACCGCGGAGTCGACCCGGGAGCGCAAACGACATAACCCCGAGCGTCCGAGCCATGGCCGATAGCACCACGGTTCCTGAACCCACCGCTGGGCAGGCGGCCGCGATGATGCGGAGCAAGCAGTACATCGGCTTGCTCGTCATGGTTGCGGGGATCGGCATCGTGGTGTCGCTGGCTGCGTGGTGCTTTCTCGAGTTGATCTACCAGCTCCAGCAGGAGCTCTACAAGCACCTGCCGAACGCGCTCGGCTACACCAACGGTCCACCGCTCTGGTGGTCACTTCCAGTACTCGGAATCGGTGCGCTGATCGTCGCAGCTGCGATCACCCGCCTCCCGGGCAGTGGTGGACACATAGCGGCCAAGGGTCTGGAGGCCGGGGGCGCGCCGGCGCACCCGATCGATCTGCCCGGGGTGGTCCTCGCTGGCCTCGCCACGATCGGGTTCGGGCTGGTGCTAGGACCGGAGGCGCCACTGATCGCGATCGGCTCCGGGGTGGCGCTCTTGACGATCCGCGCGGCTCGCAGAAACGTTGCGCCGCCGGTGCTGCTGGTGGTGGGCGCGGCCGGCAGCTTCGCGGCGCTGTCGTTCATCTTCGGCTCACCGCTGATCGCCGCGGTGATCCTGATCGAGGCGGCTGGTATCGGTGGACCGAGGCTCCCGATGGTGCTCGTGCCGGGACTGCTCGCCGCCGGGATCGGGACGCTGGTCTCGATCGGGATCGGGTCGTTCACCGGACTGAGCAGCAGCGCTTACGCGCTCCAGCCGATAACCCTGCCTCACTTCGCTCACCCGACCCTCGCGCAGCTCGGGTGGACGATCCTGCTCGCGATCGTCGTCGCGATCGTGGCAAGGCTAATCTTCCGCGGCGGCCTTGCGACGTACGGCGTCGTGGCGCGGCGTCTGTGGCTGTTCCTCCCGATCGTCGGTCTGATCATCGCCGGCCTTGCGATCGCCTTCCACGGGGCCACCGACAAGAGCATCAACGAGGTCCTGTTCGACGGCGAGTCAGCCCTTCCCGGACTCGTCGCACATGCCGGGACCTGGTCGCTGTCGGCGCTCCTGCTGCTGATCGTGTTCAAGGGCCTCGCTTATGGCCTCTCGCTCGGCAGCTTCCGCGGCGGCCCGGTATTCCCGGCGCTGTTCCTCGGCGCCGCGGGCGGGATCATGGCCTCGCGTCTCCCAGGATTCGCACTCACACCAGCGGTCGCGGTCGGGTTGGGCGCGGCGGCCGTCGCAGTTCTGAGGCTGCCACTCTCGGCCGTCGTCCTCGCCACGCTCCTGACCTCCCACGCCGGGGTAGGCGCCGAGCCACTGATCATCCTCGCGGTCGTCGTCGCCTACATAGTCACACTGCAGCTCACCGCCGCACCGGCCCCGGAACCCGAGTCGGGACACGCCCCCTCGCCCCAGGAACCCGAGGTTGCACCGGTCACGCCGGAGCGACGCAAAGCCTGAGCCGCCACTCCAGGACGCTACCGCTCCCGATGACGCCCTGCTCACATCCCTCAAAGCTCTCTGATGATGGCGAGCACACATCACATGTCGCGGTTCGGTCTTTCACGCGCCGATTAGGCGGTCAGCGAGACGCGGCGGGTGTTCACGTGGATAATTCGCGCGAGTCGAGCAGCCCAAGCGTCGCGGCGCACGCGACCGCTTCGGAGCGGGAGTGCACGCCCAGCTTGCGATACAGCTCGCGCGTGTGCGTCTTGACCGTGTTGAGCGATAGATAGAGCCGCGCGCCGATCTCGCGTTGGGAAAGATTGCTGGCGAGATAGCGCAGGACGGCGAGCTCGCCCTCGCTCGGCTCCTCGATGGGCTCTGGGTGGTCGCGGGCGGGCGCGGCCGCGAGCATGCTCTCCACGTTGGCTGCGAGCACCGGCAAGCGTCCTGGATCGGGCAGCTCGGAGATCGCCGTTCGCGCCCGCTCAAGGTCGTGGGAAGCGCGCGTGAATCGTAGGCGGGAGGCGCGGACTTCGGCGAGCACCAGCAGCGCGTGGGCGTGGGCGGCCGTAAGCTGCGGCGTCCGCCGCAGCTTCTCACCGCGCGCCGCCTCTCGCTCGGCGTCGCCCAGCCGTCCGGTCTGCGCAAGAGCCGACGCCAGCCCGAGATGCGCCATCGCCACCGGCCAGAGGTCCGCCTGGCCGGTCTCCTGCGCGTAGCCGATAGCCTGCCGCGCCCAGGCCACGGCAGTCGCCGTGCGACCTTCCTCAGCGTCGATCGCCGCGAGGAGCCCGAGCGCCGCGACGTAGCCGCCCGGTCGGTCCGCCGCCTCGGGGCGCTCAACGGCTTCCAGCGCGACGCTCCGCGCCTGGCCGAGATCGCCAGCAAAGAACAGGGCGTTCGAGAGGCTCGCCAGCGCGGCGACGGTGAACGTCTGGGCGGCGTCCGCCTGGGCAGCGTTGACAGCACGGCGGGCGTGCTCCACAGACGCGCCAACGTCGCTTTCAAGAAACGCAACGCGCGTCACGAGCACGATCGCTTCGTAGAGGGGCATCCATGACGCGGGGCGCTCTCGCCGCGCCCGCTCAGCCACCGACAACAGCTGCCGCAGCTCTACCGCCGGGCGGCCCAGCTGACCGGCGGCGAGCACGCCGAAGGCCGGCAGCGAGGGATGCTCGATCAGAAGCTCCGGCGGAAGCCTCTTCAGCCATGTCAGGAAAAGCCCTACCCGTCCGCTTTGGAACAGCTCGACCGCGTACTCGGCGAGCACGTCAGCCACCATCGGATATTCACCGGCGGCTACGGCATGCTCGATCGCATCCTCGACGAGCCCGCGGCGCCGATACCAGGCCGCCGCGCGGCGGTGCAGCTCGGCTGGCTCTGCGAGTTGCCTCTCGGCGAGCTCCAGCCGCAACACTTCGCCGAATAGATGGTGGTAGCGGTACCACTGTCTGTCTCCGTCCAGCGCGACGATGAACACGTTCGAGCGCGTGAGATCCGCGAGCACGGCCGCCGAGTCCTGTCTGTCCAAGACGGCGTCACACAACTCGGGCGTGAACCGACCGAGCACCGATGTACGAATCAGAAAGTCCTTCGTGTCGGGCCCAAGCGACTCGAGGACCTCATCGGCAAGGTAGTCGGCGACCTGCCGGTGGCTGCCTGCGAAGGCTCGCACGCCCTCCCCCGGGTCGGCGAGGTCGCGTAGCCACAGCGCCGCGAGGTAAAGCCCAGCAGGCCATCCCTCGGTGCGTTCGACGAGCAGCTCCAAGTGTTCGTCGGCCAGCTCGATCCGTTCACGGTGGACGAGCAGCTCTCGCGCTTCGTCAACCGTGAACGCCAGCTCGCGCGCGCGGATCTCGCTGAGCGCACCGCGTGCCCTGAGGCGCGCCATGTGGATCCGCGGATCCGAACGCGTTGCCGCCACCAGGCGCACGTTGTCCGGCAGTCGCTCGACCGCGTGCTCGATCGAGCGAGACGAGGCCTGGCTCTTGAGGAGGTGCAGATCGTCGAGGACGATCACGAGCCGCTCGCCGTAGACGACGAGCCCGTTAAGGAGCTGATCGACCGCGAGCTCGATCGGTGCGCCTGGTGCAGCCAGACGCTTGAGTGCCGGGCGTCCGACGCCCTCAGCGACCCGCTCCACGGCGCTGGCCACATAAGTCCACAAGCGCACCGGGTCCCCGTCAGCTCCGTCAAGCGTGACCCACGCGACCGGCCGCGAGTGCTCGGCGCACCAGGACCGCAGAAGCATGGTCTTGCCGTAACCGACCGGCGCGTCGATGAGCGTCAACGCGGCCGGTCGGTCGTCAAGCGCGCGAAGCAGGCGCGGGCGGCGGACGACCCCGGCCTGCACGCGCGGCAGCATGAGCTTCGCCTCGCTCAGCTGGAGAACCGCACGCTTGGCGCGCGGTGCTCGAGCGGGCGACGCTGGTGAGTCATCGGCCTTGCTCGCTGGGTCCACAGCGACGCGAATCATCCCAAACCCTCGCAAACCAGCGAGGTCGGCCCCGACCTCGCGTGGTGCGCGTCGGCTCAATCACCCGGGTGATCCTCGCGCCGGACCTCTCCGCGGGGGCGCTCGGGCGCGATGCTGGTCGCAAGAATCAGCCAGCTCAGAGCTCGGGAGCCAAAGCCATGGCCTCGAGTTCACGCCACGCGCAGCCGGGCCGGTCATCCCGATTGGATGATGCGCTCGGTGGCCGAATCCGGTTGGCTGTGCGACAGAGCCGTGAGACAAATGCGACATCCGACGAGCCAATCGACACACCGGTGAGCGCCGGACAGAGGAGAACGCCAATGGAAGCCGCTGACCCGACCTCGATGCCGCAGTCAGGCCCGGCGATGCCCGAGAACCCGTACGGGGGGCACCCGAGCAGCGGCTCGCAGTTCCCGCCGTACTACACGCCGACGCCGTCGGTCCGGACGCGGAACAACTACTTCCCCTCCAGTGAGTCCCTCGGGGAGGACGAGATGCGGATCTCGTTCGTGGGCAGTTGCCCGTTCCCACCCCGGCGTGATCAGGCCGGCACGTGCATTATGGTTGAGCTCGGGAACGGCGATCGGTTCTTCTTTGACTTCGGCCCGGGCTGCGTGAAGAACATCCTCGCGATGGGTGTGCCGGTGCAGGAGATCAACGACATCTTCATCACGCACCTGCACGTGGATCATTACCACGACCTGTCCTACCTCCTGCCGTTCTCGGCCTGGGGCGGAAGGTGGAAGCAACCACTCAGGGTCACGGGCCCCTCGGGGCGAACGCCGGAGCTCGGCACGCAGGGGATGGTCGACGGGATGAAGCAGATGCTCAAGTGGCATCTGGAGGCGTTCGACGCGTGCCCGATCGGGGACGGGTACGAGGTCGAGGTCAACGAGTTCGACTGGAAGGACGAGAACGGCGTCTGCTACGAGAAGAATGGCGTCACGATCCGCCACTGGCGCCGCTCGCACGCCAAGGACGGCGCCTCGGCCTACCGCCTGGACTGGAACGGCCTGTCGTTCGTTTGGACGGGCGACGGCCGGCCCGACGAGTTGACGGCCAAGTACGCCAAGGGCGCCGACGTGTTTGTCACCGAGTCCCAGCCCGATCTCGCGCGCATCAACCTCTTCAAGTACGGGCTGCCTGAGTTTCTCTACAACTACACGGTCGATATCCACCACACGCTGACCTACGCGGCGGGCTACCTGATGAAGCAGGTCAACCCGCGCTGCGGCATGGTCACCCACATCGCGTTCGACAACGACACGCTCAACGAGACCAGCGCCGACGTTCGCGCCCACTGGGACGGGCTGTTTTTGTACGGCGCGCCGGACGTTGTGGTCGTCAACGTGACCAAGGACGCGATCTGGCACCGCGAGGCCGCCCTGCCGGGATTCGCGGGCCAGTCCTTCCCGAAGCCAACAGTGCTGTTCGGCGATCCGCTGCCGCTCGCCACGGGCAAGGGTGTCGTCCCCCAGCCGAGGTTGCCGCGCGAGGAACAGCAGGAGCAATTGACGCGCGACCTCGAGATCGACCCGCACGAGTACTACCCCCCAGACGTCTACCGCGAACCACTCACCAAGCTCGCCGACCCGCAAGAGGTCGATCTGCTCGCGATGGCGAAGGTGATGGGGATCGACGTCGCCAGCTTCGTGAAATAGCCGCGGCAATGGAACTCATCGACGACCACGGCAATGCCGTCCCGATCACCATCCTGACGGGCTTCCTCGGCGCGGGCAAGACGACGCTGCTGAACCGGATCCTGACCGGGGAACACGGCCTACGCGTCGGCGTGCTGGTCAACGACTTCGGCTCGATCAACATCGATGCCGAGCTCGTCGTCGGGATCGACAACAACATGATGAGTCTGACGAACGGCTGCGTCTGCTGCCAGATCCGCGACGACCTGATCGAGTCGGTCACCGCCCTGCTCGATCGCCCGGAGACCGTCGAGTACATCGTGCTCGAAGCCAGTGGCGTTGCCGACCCCGCCGGCTTGTTCGTCACGTTCAACGATCCCAACCTGCGGGACCGGATCAGGTTGGACAGCGTCATCTGTGTGATCGACGCCGATCAGGTCTTCGCGCACCCCGAATATCCCCCGCTGGTCGAACTCAAGCTCCACCAGGTCGGGTTTGCCGACATGCTGATCCTGAACAAGGTCGACCTTGCCGGCCCCGAGCAGGTCGAGAAGGTCCGGGCGTGGCTCGAGGAGCACTTCAACCGGCTTCGGATCGTCGAAACGAACTACTGCGAGGTGCCTTACCAGATCCTGCTGGGCGTCGGACGCTTCGATCCCGCCCAAGCGGGCCACGGCCCGCACCGTGGCGAGTACGGCTGCGGTGACCCGGCGTGTCATGACGACGGTCACGAGCACGACCACTCAAACGTGTTCAGCACCTGGAGCTACGAGAGCAACCAACCCCTGGCGCTCGAGGCGTTGCGGGACACAATGCGCAAGTTGCCCGGGAGCGTCTATCGCGCCAAAGGGGTGATCTACACCACCGACGCGCCAAACCGACGGGCGGTGCTTCAGGTGGTCGGCAGGCGCGTGGACATCTCACTACAAGAGGAATGGGGACACTGCGCGCCGAGAACGCAAATCGTGGCCATCGGCGCGGCAGGCAGTATCGACGCGAGGCTCCTGGAAGAGACGGTCGCGTCCTGCATCCCGGCCCCGGTCGGGAGGGAGTCATGAGTCCGCTATCGAAGGTGTTCGAGATCAACCCCAAAGGGCTCAACGTCAAGGCGGCACTCGTCATCCTGCTCGTCCTCGGGGTGCCGCTGATCGTGATGGAGGCGGTCGGGTGGAGCGTCTACTGGGTGAACCTCGCCCTGGCGGCGCTGTTCGTCGGGATCGCCGTGATCGTGATGCTGCTCGTCACCCAACTCCAGAAACGCTCAGCCGCCAAAGCCACGCCTCAAGCCGCGTGACTGGGCACAGCATGCGTCCCGGCGCGCGGAGGATCGAGGGATGAGTCGCGAGCGTTGGATGGCGCTGTTCTTCGCGCTCGGCTCGGCGTGCTTCCTGATCGGGCCGTTCCCGGGCTACGCGCAACTCGTCGGCGCCGAGGCCGACGCAATCACGTTCTTCGTAGGCTCGATCCTGTTCACCACCGGCGGAGCTCTACAAACCTGGATCGCGTTCCCTGAACGCCACTCCGGCCCCGCAGGAAAGGCGGCATTCCAAGCGGCCGCGATCCAATCCGCCGGCACCCTCTTCTTCAACGTCACGACCTACCAGGCGCTCCACACATCGCTGTCGGACTCCAACTACAACCGACTCGTGTGGCGCCCCGACGCACTCGGCTCAATCTGCTTCCTCATCTCAGGCGCGATCGCCTACCACGCCTCGGCACGGCGCGGCTGGCTACCCGCACGCGGCAACCCCGGCTGGTGGGAACCATCGATCAACCTACTCGGCTGCATCTTCTTCGGGATCTCGGCCGTCGCCGGCTACCTCGTTCCCTCGACCGGCAACCTACTCAGCCTCGCCGCCGCGAACTGGAACACTGCGCTCGGAGCCGCATGCTTCCTCGCCTGCGCGCTGGCCACGCTGCTAACCGGCCGGACGTTTAAGTCGCCCCGGTTGCGGCGCCTGCACAAGCTCGAACACGCCCTCGAGCACCACGTACATCGGATCTCCTAACGAGTCCGACGGTTGGGCGGCCGGGATCCTGCTCGTCTCGGGGTTGTCGTCGTGTCGGCGGGCGGGGCGGACGTCGGGGTGGCGTGGCTGTCGCGGGCCGCTGTCACGCGTAGGTGCCGAGCGGATGGGCCGTTGACATGTCCCACCACCCTGGGTGGTTACCGGCGAGGCGGGGAAGATCGGGATGAGCGCGGGCCGCCTAACCGGACCGGTTCGTCGGCGCCAAGCCAGATTCCGAACACTCACCCCGAGGGAAGGCCGTCCGCCTCGACCCGAGTCATTGACACGGTACGAGCGCCGTCGGTCGCCGGCGAGGTGCTGAGCCCCGGAGGCGTCGGTCGTGATGCTGCGGGCGGCTGTGCAACACTCGTTCTCAACGGCACTTGATGGTCGGCGAGCCGCGCTCGTGCCGCCGGGAGATGGTTGCGCGGACGCCGCCCGCGCAACGCACTGTGTGGGGCGCGGATCGTTCGAAGCCGGTGCTCCTTCGGTCTCCCAAGACTCCCGGTTCGACGGCTGCTTCCCAACGCGTCGCCGATTCGAGGACCAAGTGGTCGCAGACTCCTTCCGGGGCAATCGAGTCGAACCGGTAGTCCGAAGTGCCCCAGGCTTTCGAACGCGGGCCTTCTGGATGCTCGTGGGGCACGCGGAAGCAGACGTCACGGAAACCGCCGTTCGTCCGGCGGCGGCATTACGCCACCACGACCAAGCCCCTGCTTAGCCGGGAAGGCAGAGCACCGCGGCTCAGCCCGAAGTAGCGGGCCACGTCAGGGGAGTTGGCGAATCGGCGAGTCGTCGAGCTCAGCGAGGATCGTGACCCGGTCACGACCGCCAGCCCGTCGCTCGGCGCCGCGCACGAGCCCGTCAGCAGTCCGCTCGTCGTGTACCGCGCGTCGGTGTCGCCCGCCACACGGTCACCGGCTGCGGCGCGCAAGCCTGTGAGCGGCCCGCTCGAGCCGACCGTCAAGCTCGCGCGAGCGCTGAACGAGCGCCCGGCGGCGGCGATCGGAGATCAGGTGGGCCACCGCCACGTCCACCCAGGACAGCACCCGCTGGATTAGGCGCCCACCACGCGCGCTCGCTTCGAGCGCGACCGGTTTGTGGCCGTTCCTAGACTCCGGCCGACTAATCATCTCGCGCTGAGCGCCCCGCCCGGCGGGAGCTCTGTTGCGGTGGCTGTGCCTCAGCCGATGAGAAGCGCGCTGAACACCGCTCCGAGATAGCGACCGTCATCGCCGGACTCGACAGTACCGGCCGATGCGCCCACGAACCTTGCGGGGGCCTGTGAAACCCGTGATCAGGAGTTATCAATGTGATCGATGGCCATCGCTAAGTGTTATATGTTCGGGTCGGCAGATCGTTCTGCCTTCACCCAGATCGGGCGATAGGCCCTTCGGCTGGAGTTGTCCCGACTGCGCCATTCGTCGCGGCCGCAGGGACGGATAGCCGCGACACATCGAGAGCGCCTCGTTGGCCGGCGTTGCCTCGCGGCAGCCAGCGCGGGAGCGAGTCTGGGCGCCCGGTTCGTCGGCTCGGAATGCGCCGGCTCTACGGAACGCACCCGGCGTTTCGGGACAGCCGGCCCGGACCTCTTGATGTCCCAGGCCGCACGATGGTTTGTGGAGCTCGCGACGCTGCCGGTGTCGACTAAACGACCGGCGAGACAATCCTCGAGTTTGAGTGCTGCTGGAGGGAGCGCGGGATCCTCTTGGCGGCCTCGCACAAACCGGGCGTCGACGGGCGTTGACCCTCGAGGCGCGCCCGGCACGCGAGCGGCCAAGTCCCGTCATCCGATTCGGGTGACGGCCGAAAGGCTGAGCGTTGGCAAGATCATCGCGGATTGTTATGCCCGTCGACCACTCAACGAGCGTCCAGCCTCCGGTCTCCAGGCCGCTCGCGGGGGTAGGTGGTCGATGCGCGAGTTGGGCCCCGGAGACAACGGATAGTGTGCGATGGGCGTGGCCGCCGATCGCGTGCACGACAGCTGGACGCTGCAGCTCGTTCCGAACACTTGGATTGAGCGACGCTCCTACTCATGCGACATCGCGGCCGGCGATCGATCACGTCCGGGCGAAAAAATTCATCGACATCCCGTTCGCGGGCAGGTCGTTCGACGGCTTCATGACACGGGCGGCAGCGAGCGACGCATTGTTGTGGCTTGCGGATGAGGTCACGCAAAGTGCGCCGGCGGAGGCAGCGTTCTCCCAGCGGTGTCTCGGGTTTGCTGACCAGCTCGGCGGCTCTTTCGGCCACCACTCACGCCGGGCTGACCATTGCGTCGAGCGTACGGCTCGGCGGCGCGCGCATCGCCGGACCGACGCGACGGCGACAGGGACTGCCGTGCGAGGACGATGAGCAGCGGCGCCGGATCGCTCGAAAGCGAATCGACGGTCCAGACCGTGCCCGAGGAGGATGCGCGTTTTGTGGGCATTGTCACGCGCGCGGTTTCCTGGCTGCTGGATGCGATAGCCATCAACGTCGTCGCGATTGCCACGGGGCTTGGCGCTGAATTGGTCTTGTCGATCTTTCCCGTCTCACGCGATCTCGCATCGGTGCTCAAACCGATCGCCGGGGTCGCCTACATCGTCTGGACCGGGCTCTACTTTGTAGTGTTCTGGTCGTGGACCGGGCAAACGCTGGGCGCTCGGACGATGCAGATTCAGTTGGTGTCGGCGAATGGCGGGAGGGTCAAGCCGGCGCGGGCTGTGGTGCGCTGGGTTGGAATGAACCTAGCTATGGTGCCGCTGTTCGCCGGATTTGCTCCGATCTTGTTCAAGCGCCGCGGATTCCCGGACTGGCTCGCCCACACCGCGGTGATCAGCGCGCCGCAGCTTTCCATGGCACAGGCGGGACGGGCGGCACTCCGCACGGCACGCGAGGATCAGCGCCGGCGTCCTCCCGCGATCGCACCCGGATCCGAAGAGGACGCCTCCGCTTCGGGCGATGGCGCGGGCTCGCGCGGTGGAACGCGCGACGGTAGGGGCTACACCCCGGGTAGCTGATACCGCGCTCGATGTTCGACCGCTTCCAACGACCCGCTTTGCTTCTGCCGCTCCGGAGTACAACAAGAACCGTCTCCATCGCTGAGACTCCCCGATCGGGAGACGCCGCGCCACCGCATGCGGCTTTCTGCCAAACCAAAGACATCGACCTCATCGCGTCGCGCAGCCAAGAGGGACGGGAGGCCAGAAATTTCTCGGATAGGGGTTGACAGTGTTCGCTGGCGGCCTATTAGAGCGATCAGAGAGGATTGACATAGAAGAAGCGGCTCATCAGTTGGGTGGAGGCCCGGGGCCCAGGTCGAGAGGGGTTCCCTAACGGTTCGGCACCTACCGCCTTTGGTCAAGGCTCTTTGGCTCCCGGCCTCCACCACCCTTTTTCACCTCTCTGAGCCGCGTGGTGTCCCGGAGAGGAGGTGAGCGTTCGTATGTCTGTTCGCCGTCGTTGGCGGATCGGCTGGGTGCGGCGGGGGCTTGGCTCGCCGGCGCATAGCACGATCGTGTTGCCCCGGCTCCGGCCGGCCGCGTGAGGAATGCTTTCGGATAGATGCGGTTCCGCCGGGGGCGCGCCGGCGGAACCGCTGGGTCGTGAGCAGGTCGCGGCCATGTTGGCCAGCGTCCAAAATGGCTCCGCGCTACACACGGTGGGCGGGTTGGACGAGATGGCCTCCGAATCGGACCACATCACCCACGACGAGAGCGAACTGCTCCAAGCGCAGTCGCTGGCGGCACGCGGGCTTGATGAGGACTTGGCCGCGGGGTTGCGTCACCGGCGGCTCGGCGGCGAGACGAGCTCGGCCGGCTACCTGCGTGACCTCAGCGACCGCCCGCGGCTCCCGGCCGCCGTTGAGCGGCGCCTGATTGATGCCGCCCAGGCCGGGGACCGTCGAGCCCGCGAGGAGCTGGTCGAGGCGTTCCTGCCGCTGATCGCCGGGGTCGCGCGCGTGTATCGCGGGTCGCAGGCCATCACCCGACTTGAGCTGATGCAGGAAGGCGTGGTCGGGCTGCTCCGCGCGCTCGAGCGCTACGACCCAACGCTGGGGGTGCCGTTCTGGGGGTATGCGGCGTGGTGGGTCAGGCAGGCGATGCAGCAGCTGATCGCGGAGCTGACCCGGCCGCTGGTTCTCTCTGACCGGGCGCTCAGGCAGCTCTCGCAGCTCAAGCGCGCGCATGGCGAGTACGTGTCCGAGCATGGGCGGGGGCCGAGCGGAAACGAGCTGGCCGTCAGCACCGGCCTCACCCACGCGCAGGTCGCGGACATGCTCGCGCTCGAGCGTGTGCCGCAGTCGATGGACGAAGCGGTTCAGGGCGCCGAAGGGAACGTGGGGGTATTCGGGGAGCTGCTCGCCGATCCGCTCGCCGGTGACGCCTACGAGCGGCTGCTCGATTACTCAGAGATCGAGCAGATCCGCGCGCTGCTGGGAAGCCTCAACGATCGGGAGCGGATGGTCCTGCGCGCCCGTTACGGCCTGGACGGATCGGAGGAGTCGCTGCGAGATATCGGGGAGCGGATCGGGCTGTCGGGCGAACGGGTGCGGCAGATCGAGGAGCGCGCCTTAGGCAAGCTTCGCGCCGGCGCCGCCCGCGGTGAGCGCGACTGACCACACGGCCTGGACCCCGCAGGGGTTGACGGTTGGGGCGGCCGGCCTATTGACACGGAACGAAGGCATCCGACAGCTGGAGGTGATCCCGGTGCATGTACTCGATCGTCCTCATCTTCTCCACGCTGCGGCGATCGCCGCAGCCTGCGCGGCCCTGGCGATCGTGCTCACGCTGCTGCTCGTCGGCACGCTGAACGATCTCACGTCCACCTCGGCCAGCGGCTCGCCGACCCCAACGCCGAGCCGCGTCCACTCGACATCGACCCGTGCGGGATGGAATCTGAGCCCGTTCACGAGCCTTTTGCGCTCCCCAGTCCGGGTCCCATGGACGGCAGGCTCCTAGCCACGCCCTGCGATGCAGACGGCGATCGCTGGTGATGACTGGCGGCGGCCAGGTCGACCCCTACGCCGAGCTGGATGTCTCGCGAGACGCGTCGAGCGAGGAGATCCGTCGCGCGTACCGACAGGTTGCCCGTCGCCATCACCCCGATGTCAACCAAGACCCCGGCGGGGCAGAGCGGTTCGCCGCGGCTGCGCGCGCCTACGAGATCCTGAGTGATCCGGCCGCGCGCGCCCGCTACGACAACCGCTTCCCCCGACCTGTCCCGATCCGCCGATCGTCCAGGCCCCGACCCGCGGTCGGTCGACGCGCAGTCCTCGAGCTGACCGACCGAGAGGCGGCTCACCTCGCGCACTTCCCTCTCACACTCACCGTCGCCCACGGTGGCCGCATCTTGGTTCCGGCCGGGACCGGTGACGGCGACCAGCTCATGCTGCGCGACCGCGGTGATCGTCCTCCGCGTCCGCGTCCACGAAAGACTTGACAGTCCTTGACTGAGATCTATTACCGGCGATGAGCACTATCCGTTCTCTCAATGGAGGTTCACATGGCACTGATTCGCTGGGAGCCGGTCACTGAACTCAACACCATCCAAAACGAGATGAACCGGCTCTTCAACACGTTCTTCGACCAGCCCGCCCCCACCGGCCGCGGCGGCGCACCCGCCAGGCGGTGGATCCCTGCGATGGACCTCGTCGAGACCACCGACCACTACGTTCTCCGCGCCGACCTTCCCGGCCTGTCCGAAGACGACGTCAACGTCCAGCTCGAGGACAACGTGCTCACCATCTCCGGCGAGCGCAAAACCCAACACGAACAACACGAAGAGGGCTACTACCGAATCGAGCGCGCGTTCGGCAACTTCGCCCGCTCCCTAACCCTCCCGGACGGCGTCGACCCCGACGCCGTGCAAGCCCACTTCGACCGCGGCGTGCTCGAGATCCGAATCCCCAAACCCGAACAGAAAAAGCCCCGACAGGTCCAGATCGCCCTCGGCACTCGCCCAACCGACGACACCAAGACGATCGAGAGCACCGACACCGCCGACCCGCAAGTCAACAGCGGCGACCCGGTCCCAGCGCCGGCCTGATCCACGAACTGCCATACAGACCCTCCACAATCGCGGACCGCGGGCTATCACCGCCGCGGTCCGCGATCCCCGCTCTCCCTCGCCGATCAGCGACGCTCCGCGATGGTCGGATCGCTCGCACGCTCCTCACCGGCGACCCGCGCTGGTTCGCTGACCGGCGAGCGCGGTCGCAACACGGACCGAACAAGTGACACCACGGCGACACCTCAAGAGGACGCGCTCAGACACGAGCGTGCGCGCTCTCGTCACACGCACGAACCGCGCGACCGAGCCGTCACATTCAGCCCAAGCGTCTGTCGAATATGCCGACACCACACCCGAACGACCCGCGAAGCACCAGCCACATCACGCCCCGATCGGCATATTCAAGGGGTCGGCATAGTACATCCTATGCCGACCTCGGCATAGGAGATAGTCGGCGACCAGCGCGAGCAGGGCCGCATACCCATCCTCCTCAAGTCCACGCTCGACGAGGTAAGCGCGACCTGGAGACTCGACCGGGACGTCGGTGACGCGCACCACCTTCGCGACGCGCTGGCCATAAAGCGCGCGTTCGACGCCGTCGGCGGTGCGGTACCGGCCGAGCTCGATCCGATCCCCGACGTCGTTGTTGTTCGTCTGATTCCCGGTGAAGGTGGGCGTGGTCATGACCGCTGCCTCCAGGTCGCAGTAACTGGCGCAGTCGGGATTTGCGAATGACCCGAGTGGTGGTCGGAGGCCGTCGTGTGGCGGTGGTGAGTGGGCATGGCACGTGTCCGCCGCGGCTTGGCTCCTGAGGTCAAGGGCAGTCCGTCAGGACCGGCCGAAGGCCGCCGCGTAGCGGTGCCCTTGCCGTAGGAGCCGAGCTGCGGCAGCGTGCCGGCATGCCCGTCTCGCCGCCGGTGCTGTCAGCCGTTCTCGAGTGCCACGTGCTCACGCCATTGATGGCGTGGCGGTGTGCTCGAGCGGCGGAGCGTCGCAGTCCTCGCCGGCGCGGTCTCGGTCGGTCAGCTGCGGCGGTGGCCGTTGTCGCTCACGTGATCGGCCGGGCCCTGCTTGCGCGTGAGCGTGGGTTCTCGGAGGTGTCGTTGCCGGACGTGGGTCCGGCGAGGATGCGCTTGAGGGTCGCGAGGTCGTCAGCGCCGAGGTTGGTTAGTTGCGCGGGTGGTGTGCTGAGGATGTCCTCGGCGCGTTTGGCGAGTCGTTTGCCGGTGGCGGTGGGTTCGACGAGTTTGGCTCGCCGGTCGGTGGGGTGTGGGGTGCGGCGGACGAGGCCTTGGTTCTCGAGGTCGTCGATGAGGACGGTGGCGTTGGGGCGGTCGATCCCGAGGGCGGTGGCGATCTCGCCCATGGTGAGGGGTTTGCGGGCGATTCGGCGGAGAACGCGGGTGCGGGCGAAGTTGAGGCCGGTCGCTTCGGTGACGTCGCGCCGGCGGCCGTGATCGAGCACGAGGTCGGAGATGATCAGCCAGACCTCGCGCGCGGTCTCGGTGGTGTCGTCGTGCGGGGAGTCGTCGGGTGCGGGTCGCCTGGGCATCGCGGCAAGGTTAGGCGGCCGAGGGGTCGGGGTTGAGCTGTGCGGCGGTCCGCGCGGCGGACGCACGGGCGGCTGTGCTGGTCGCGATCAGGCCGAGGATCAGCACGGCGGTGCCGCAGGCGGTGAGGGTCCACCACGCGGGGTGGGTCGCGGCCGCGAAGGCGGCACCCGCCGCGGCGCTCGCGGGGGTGGCGGCGATCGCGCCGACGATCGCGACGCCGAGCGTTTGTCCGAACTGTCGCGAGGTGGTGGCGACGGCGGCGGCGACGCCGGCCTGCGTGCGGGGCATGCCGGAGATCGCGGCGTTCGTGATCGGGGCGTTGACGAACCCGAAGCCGGTCCCGAACACGATGTAGGCGGCGAGCAGGAGCGGGATGGGCGTGTTCGGGGTCAGTCCGATCAGGGTCACGGCGCCGGCGGCGAGTCCGATGCCGGAGATGATGAGCGGGATCCGTGGGCCGTGGTGGCCGACGATCCGGCCGGAGATCGGCGAGGTGATCATCGTCATCGCGGCCATCGGGAGGGTGAGTAGGCCGGCGGTGATCGGGGAGAACCCGCGGACGTCTTGCAGGTAGAGGGTGTTGAGGAACAGGAATCCGCCGAACGCGCAGAACGCGGCGGTCGAGGTCACGATCGAGGTGCTGAACGGGATCGAGCGAAAGAACCGCAGATCGATCAGCGGGTCGCGGCGGCGCGGTTCGTAGACGATCAGCGCGGCGAGGGCCGCGGCGGAGGTGGTGAGCGGGGCGAGGATCAGTGGTGTTCCCCAGCCGTGGCTGGGTGCTTCGATGATCGCGTAGGTGAGCGTCGCGAGCATGGTGATCACGAGCGCCTGGCCGACGGGGTCGAACCGGCGGGGCTTGGGGGCCTTGGATTCCGGGATGAACCGCAGGGTGAGGATGATCGCGGCGATCCCGATCGGGAGGTTGATGTCGAAGATCGCGCGCCAGCCG
Organism: uncultured Solirubrobacterales bacterium; assembly: GCA_963701945.1. Classification (GTDB taxonomy): domain Bacteria; phylum Actinomycetota; class Thermoleophilia; order Solirubrobacterales; family Solirubrobacteraceae; genus Palsa-465. The sequence continues at coordinate 52,562 of CAVPBV010000019.1, forward strand.
ATTGAGGAGACGATGCCGCCGCCGAGGATCGGGCCGAGCGCCATCGAGACGCCGAATACGGCGCCCCACACGCCGACGGCCTGGGCGCGCTCGCGCGGGTCGGGGAAGGTGTTGGTGATGATCGACATCGCGACCGGGTTCAGCATCGACCCGCCGATCGCCTGCAGCGCGCGGAACGCGATCAGCGCTCCGGTGTTCGGCGCGAGGCTGCAGAGCAGGTGTTTGGGCGCGAGTGCTGAGCATCGGCTCCGGGATCGCCATGCACCGAGCGTACGCCGAAGAGTGCTGCGTTGGGGACCTATCGCCCGTCGGAGTGTGAGTCGGATCCGCGCTTAGGCGGACGACGCAATCGCGTGTCAGCACACGGCTCGGCCACTGACGATTCGAACGCTTGAGCGTGTCGGACAGATCAGGCTGCCATCCCGCTCAATCCGTCAGTACGGGTTCCTTAGGCTGCGGCTCGTCCGCTCTCGGCCAGCTTGCCGCGCCGCGCACGATCAGCTCGTTGCGCTCGGGTTTGAGGGGTCGGTGCTCAAGCGACCCGGGTCGACCTATCGCCCCGGCCGCCAGACGACGTGGCGCAAGTACAAGGCCAGTCATCGCGTCACCGCGACGCTGAAGGCGCTGCGGAAGGGTCGTGACGGCAACACCTACGCGATCTCCGACCTTGATGGTCGGCGTGTGACTACGCTCGCGAGCCCGCGGCTCGCTGACGTGATCGGGCTCGAGGTGGAACTCGCCTACTCCCGCGTCGATGCCGATGGTTCACTGCGAGAGGCCCGAATCAGCGCAGTTGAAGGGACTCTGCCTTAGGTCTGCCGTCAGGAACCGACGGCCTGGACGGGCAGTAGCAGCACGGGGATCTCGCTGTGCGCGAGCGTTTCTGAGACCACGCGCGCGTGGCCTGGGGCAAGGTCCTGGCCCCACGCGAGCACGATCAGATCGGGGCTGGTTTCGCGGGCGACTGCCACGACGTCGTCGGCGGGTACGCCGAGGCGGCGCAGCAGCGTGATGCGGTCGTGCGGGGTTGAGATGTGGCGTGCGAGGAACTCGCGCTCCCATTCCTGGGTTGCGTGTGGCTCGTGGTCGGAGAACGCGGGCACGGTGGCCGGTGAGTGGACGTGCAGCACGATGACCTCGAGCCCGCGTCGGTGAGCGAGTCTGATCGTTTCCTCGAGCGCTTGCGAGCGTTCGCTGGCCCCTTCGAGCGGGACGAGGATGCGGTGGATTCGCTCAGGCGGTTGCGCCTGAGGCGGAACGACGGCGACCGGCCTTAGGATGCGGGTGATGACTTCGAGCGCGGTGTGTCCGGCGGGTTGGGGGCCACCGTGCACACCGCGCGCTCCGAGGACGAGCGCCGCGATGTCTGGGTCCTGGGCGGCCTTGACGATCTCCTCGATCGGGGAGCCGCTGACCTCGCGCAGCTCGACGCCGGCGGCGCGCGCCAGCTCCGCCGCGGCACTGGACGCTTCCTCGCGTACGTGCAGGCACGTGACGGTGGAGTCGTACAGCTCAGCGAGGGCGATCGCGGTGCAGAGCACCGGTTGCCCCGACGCGTTGGAGTCGAGCGCGGCGAGCACGGTGGTCACGCATTCCTCCTCGGGCACGATGTCAGAGAGGCTCAAGGTCTTGGGGGCACGGTCGAGTTGCACGTGTTCCCCGTCGGAGCTTGTTCTGGCGTTGTCGTCGGTGTGCTCTTGGGACTCGTCGCGGCGAAGTTGCGCACCCGCACCCGGTCGCACAGACGATCAGCGATCAAACACCTCGCGCCGGCATCGCCTGCTTGCGCGACCATCCCAACCCCTGCTTGGGCATCGAGCAGCACCCACAGCCCCGTCCGCACCGCTGCGTGGTCGTCTGCGAGCACGACGGTGACGGTCACGACATGGCCGGACGATGATGTCGATCGCGGTTCTCCATTGACGTAGGTGTCAGCCACCGGCTCAACTCCTGGGCGTGCGACCGCCGGTGCCCGCCGGCCTGCCTGACCGTTGGCTCGCGCTTGTCCGGCATCGCGATCTCCCAGGCGCCACGCCCGTTGAGATCGACGCGCACGGTCACTGGACCCGTCAGTGCCCCTCGCCGGACATTCTTCCTCGAGTTAGACCTCATCGCTGTCCACCTCCTTCAAACGAGCGGATCGGTCCGCCGCCAGCGCCGAGGCCGCTCGCAACCGATACCCCTGCGTCGTGTGTCCGTCCGAGCACCGGCAGGGCACCCGGTCGATCTCATAGCCGGCGAGCTGCAGCTCGTACACCGCCTGGGCAGGCGCCTTGACACCGCGCTCCCGCAGCGCCGCGATCGTCACCGGGCCGGCCCGATCGCCCTGCAGCAGCGCCAGTGCACGCGCCAGCTCACGATCCCCCTCGCTGTGTAGGTGGACGTGGTCGGTCCTCGTCGGGGTGGCGCTGTCTGCCATCAGTTCACGCCGAGCGGTGCTTTCGGAAGTTGGTCACCGTTCGGCACGGGCCCAGTAGCGCGCAAGGGGCGGCTGCGGCGATAGGCGGCGATCGCCCGGCGGTAGACATGCTCGTATCCCGCGACGGTGACCGAGACGTCGTAGCGCTCCGCGACGCTCGCACGACAGCGCTTCGGGTCGATTGATGCAAGGCGCTCGACTGCCCCAGCCATCTCGGCCTCATCGGCCACCAGCATCCCGTTCTCCCCGTCGAGCACGATCTCGGCCGCCGCTCCCTGCCGGAACGCAATCACCGGCGTCCCGCACGCGAGCGCCTCGACCATCACCATCCCGAACGGCTCGCGCCAGCGGACCGGCATCAACAGCGCCGCCGCATGCGCGTACAGCTGCTGCTTGGGGGCTCCAGCGACCTCGCCGACATAGTGCACGCGCCGGTCGTCGACGTGCGGCTGGATCTGCTCCCGGAAGTACTGCTCCTGGCCGGTCTGCACCGGCCCGGCGAGCACAAGTGTGCGCCCCGCCAGCCGGGCGGCCTCGATCGCGCGGTGCGCGCCCTTGACCGGGTCCATCCGGCCGATCCACAGCAGGTAATCCTGCTTCTCTGTACGCAGCGGCCAGCGGTCGACCGCGATCGGGTTGGACACCACGTCGGCGATCCGCACACCCGCCGGCGCGCTGTCCGCCTGCGTGCGGCTGAGCGCCACCAGCCGGGCCTTGCGCCCGTGGCGCCGATAGAAAGGCGCCGTCTCGCGGTCAAATGGGCCGTGGATCGTGTGCACCACCGCAACGTCGACGCGATCGGCCATCGCGAGCGCGGTGAACCCCGAATGGTCGTGCACGACGTCGAACGGCAAACCCCTTTCGGCCGCGCTCTCGATCTCCTCCCATGCGCAGGCGACGTGGTCTGACTCGTACAGCGATGAGCCGATCTCATGCGGATGGGCGTCCTCCAGCAATGGACGCACCCGCGCCGCCGAGCACGATCCCGGCGCAGCGAACAGCGTCACCTCGTGACCGTGCCCGACGAGCCCCTCGCACAGCAGGGCAACGACCGCCTCGATCCCTCCGTAGCCGGGCGGAGGAACGGAGATCCACGGCGGCGCCAGCACCGCGACCCGCAGCGCCTCTCCACCGATCCCAGCAGCCGGCAGAAGCCGGATGGGCGAGGACGAGGCGTTGCTCGCCCCGCTCGAAACGGCTACGGGCTCGCTCCTCATTCAGAACCGCTCCGGCTGGCTGCGGGAGCGCTCCTCCCGTCGGGTTGGGGCACCTGGCCCTCGCGATACAGCTCAGCAGCCGGCAGGGGTGAGGAGAACATCGTGACCGCGACTCGGGCGCGCGCCAGGCATCGCGGGCAGTGCTCAACCGTCATCCAGGGAGGCTTCGGTCTGATGCTCAGCCCGCAGCGAGGGCAGTTCAGGAATGACGCGGCAGACTCTGGTCGATTCAGCACGGGTCGCTTCTCGATCGGGCCCGGTCAGACGAGCCGACCCGGGCTCTTTGCACCCGAGTGCACTCATCGTCCGCACGCTGCGCCGACGCCACCCTCGCGAGCACGCCGGCGCGCACATCACCGTACGGCGGCAGGCAGCGTGCCCCCTCCGTAGTTTCCCTGTTGCGCGGCCCGTGATCGTCCGCCATTCGTGGCCGGAGGGGTCGCTGAGAGTCGCTGGGCATCACAGCGGTTGGTCAAGGATGAACAGCTCGGCGGCGATGTCGGGATCGATCTGATTGCCGCTGATGAAAGCGATCACCTTATGGTCCGTGAGCCGCTCGACAGCGGCGCGGAACTCGGCCTCCATCGTCTGCTGGAACAGGTGACGGATGTGGTTCACCGCCTCGCCCCGGTTGGTTCGGGCAAGCGACTTCTCGGCGTTGCTGAGAACGCCGTGCATGAGCGTTACGAGCACGTTGCCGTGGTGAAACATCGAGGCGCTCCTGGGTCCGCGACCCAAGAGCTCGGTCTGGATCCCCACCAGGGCGCTCGTGACCGCCGCGTTTAACTCGCCGCCCTTCAGCGGGCCGTTCTCGGCCATCAACCCACCCGGGCGCAGACGATCGAGCCGCTGGCGCTTGAGGGTTGCGCCGCGTGCTCCGGGCTGCCCGCTTCGGGAGCCGCCTCCCGGCGGAGGGCGGAGGTAGCGACGCGCGATGCTCCTAACGCGTGCTGGTGTGGCGACTTGCTCGTCGCGGGCGGTTCCGTGGACACTGCTCACCTCTGGCTGACTCGGGGATTCCGAAGCGGTCAGCCGACACGGTGGAGCTGACAAGGTATCGGCCAGAGGTCGAGCCGATCGAGCGCCCGCCGAGCCAAGGCGATTGAGCGGACACCAACAGGATAGCGAGCACCCGCCGCACGCGTGTCGGCGCAATACTGCACAGGGTGGTCGAAGATCCGCCGCATCTGCGCGTGCTCATCGCGGACGAGGATCAGCGCCGCGTCGACGAGATCGCCGACGTTGTCTCCGCGCTGGGCCACAGCGTCGTGGCTCAGCTCCTCGACGTCTCAGAGGTCGCCGACGTGACGGGGCGCGAGCACCCAGACGTGGCGATCGTCGGCGTGGACGGCCGGCAGAGCCACGCCCTTGGCCTGATCTCGGCGATCGTCAGGCAGGCCGCCTGCCCGGTCATCGCCGACATCGAAAGCGATGACGACTCGTTCTTGAAGAACGCGGCGCAGCGCGGCATCTTCGGCTACGCCAAGCATGGCGAGCAGCCGGGAATGGAACACGCGATCGACATCGTTCTGAATCGCTACGCCGAGTTCAACCGCCTGAACGGCGCGCTGCGCACCGGCGCGATCATCGAGCAGGCGAAGGGCATCCTCATGGAGCGCCATGGGATCAGCGCCGATGAGGCATTCGCGGAGCTTCGCACTCGCGCTCGGAACACCAACCAGAGCGTGTTCAGCGTAGCCCAAGCGGTTACGCTCAGCTATCCGTTGTTCAAGCCTCGGCCGAAGGACGACTGAGCGTCACGCCTGCGGGTCAGATCGTCCGGGGGGCCGTCGAGGGTGAACAGCTCCGCCGCGATGTCGGAGTCGAGGAGATTCCCGTTGATGAACTGAACGCAAGCACCCTGCGCCTGGTGAGACGCTCGACGGACCCGTGAGCGGCATCGTCGATCAGCATCGATCGGGTTGCTCGCCCGGTGCTCGCGCGCTAGATTGCGCTTCAGCGCTGTCGTGCTCTCCGGGGTGGCGTCGGCGTCGCTTCCAGATGATGGGTGCCTCTCGGGTGCAGCGACCGGGATCGGCTCGTCGGACTGAGCCAGTCGGTGAGTCCAATTGTCGATCGACCCGGAATGCGCTGTCGCGCTTGCCGTTTCACCGTGTCGCTAACCGTGCGGTGGGCGGTAGGTGATGCCTGCCCGCGCTGTAGCCAGCCGCTGCATGACGCCCGGAGGCGACGCCAGCCCCGACGGGATGCTCGGCAATACGCTCGCCATGCTGCATGCCGACTCGCGCGCGAACCTCATGCGGCCAGGCGTCTTGAAGCGATGAACACGACGCGGCGCGGGCCACGGGGGCGCTGACGATGGATCAGGGAACGAGGTCGGTGTTGAGCCTCGCTCGGACCGTCCTGGGCGAGCTGGACGTCGATCTCGTGCTCGAGCGGGTGCTCAAGGCGAGCCGCGACCTGACCGACGCGAAGTATGCGGCGCTTGGGGTGCTCGATGAGACCCGCAGCGAGCTGGCGCGATTCCTCACGTTGGGCGTCGACGAGCCGACACGACGTGAGATCGGGCCGCTGCCCAGGGGGCGGGGCGTGCTCGGACAGCTCATCACAGACCCGGTGCCGCTGCGGCTGGCCGATGTTGACGGTCATCCGCGCTCCTACGGCTTCCCGCTTGGCCACCCCCCCATGCGCTCCTTCCTGGGCGTGCCGGTTCTGGTCGGCCGGGAGCCGTACGGAAACCTCTACCTGACCGAAAAGCAAGGGGCCGCAGAGTTCACGGCCGAGGACGAGGAGGCGGTCGTCCTGCTGGCCGAGTTCGCCAGCGTCGCGATCGACCATGCGCGGCGTTACACGGGCTCCGAGCGGCGCTGCGCCGAGTTGCAGGGAACGGTCAACACCCTCGAGGCCACGATCGAAATCGCGCGAGCGCTGGGCGGGCAGACCAACCTTGCCACGATCCTGGATCTGGTCGCCAAGCGCGGGCGCGCGCTGGTGTCCGCACAAGCGCTCGTGATCGAGCTCGAGCGCGACGGGGAGCTCGTCGTCGCCGCGGGCGCTGGAACGCTGCCGCAGGGCCTCGTCGGCCGACGGATCAGCCTCGGGGACACGGTCGCCAGCGCAGCCCTGCGAACCGGTCAGCCAGTGGCCGACAAGCTCAACAGCACCCGCTTTGAGCGATTTGGGCTCGGTCAGTTCGGCCTTAAGCCGGACGATGGGCTGGTCGTCCCATTGCTCTTTCGCGGTAGGACGTACGGCGCCCTGGTGGCGATCGATCGACTCGATGGCGACCGGTTCACCACCGATCACCAACGGCTGCTGGAGGCGTTTGCGGCCAGTGCCGCCACGGCCGTCGCGACCGCGCAGTCGGCGGCCGACGAGCACCGACGCGAGACTCTGGCCGCAGCCGAGGCGGAGCGCGGCCGGTGGGCACGCGAGCTGCACGACGAGACGCTTCAGAGCCTGGCGGCGCTACGCCTGATGCTCGCCGCCGCACGTCGCTGTGGACGATTGGATGCGATCACCGAGACCGTCGGCGAGGCCGTCGAGCAGCTGGAGGCCGACATCGCGAACCTTCGTGGACTGATCGCGGATCTGCGACCGGCCGAAATCGACGAGCTCGGCGCCGAGGCGGCAATCAGAGTCCTGGCCGAGCGATTTGAAGCCAAGGGTCTCGCGGTCGATGTCAGCGTCGAGCTCGCCGACGAACGCTGCGGTGCGGTCGACCGCCATCCCCCCGATCCTTGGAGCGCGATCTACCGCATCGTGCAAGAGGCGCTGACGAACGCGACCGAGCACGGTCTGGCACACCGAGCGGTGGTCGAGGTCATCGAACGCGACGAGGCGGTCCACGTAGCCGTCCGAGACGACGGCCACGGGTTTGACCCGGCCGTCAAGACGAGCGGATTCGGACTGCTCGGCATGCGCGAGCGCGCCGAGCTGCTCGGCGGAACCGTCGCCGTCCACTCCGCCCCCGGCCGAGGGGCAACGATCGAAGTCGCGCTGCCGGTACCCGGCCGCAAAGGCGACCCCGTCCGCGCTCGTCCGGGGGAGTTCGCGCGCGCACGCAGCTGAGCTCTCGCGCAACTTGCGCCCGAGCGCGTAATTGGCCGCAAGCAACACGCGGACCAGCCCGGATAAGGCGGAAACCGCGCAAACGAGGACGCCCCAGATGACGACCTGCTGCCGCGCCCGGGGCGCCAAGCCCCGCGCGCCGCCGACCCTACCGAACCGCGCTGATATTTCGCGTGTTACGAGTCGCGCCACGTGGCTGGGCGCTCGTACGAAGACGACGACTCACGCGTCTGCGGACAAGAGCCTGAATGCCTCGCCGCCGGTCAGAGGTCGCACGGCTCGGACGTGCCGCTCGTCGAGGGTGGCCATGTCGATTGTGCCGAGTCGCTCCGCGAGCGCGACGAGGGAGGCGTCGGCAAGCCCGAGCCCGGTATCGGCATAGCGCTCGGCCACCGTCACCGCTGACGCGATCGCACCTGCCCACCACTCGACGAGATACGCGCCGACGGCAAGGTCCGAGCGCAGCGCGGTGAGTGCGGCGGGATTACCACGCGCTCCGACGAGATGATCGACCTCGGCCCTGGCCGACCCGCCCGCCTCGGCGGGTGGGTCGGCCAGGCAGCGCTGCTGTGGCGCCCGTCTTAGCGCTGCGCAGTTGCGGCGATGTGGACAGCGAGACGGCCTCGACGCGGACAGCTTCGCGGTGCACGCGCAGGCGATCCTTCGGGCGATCGCGATCGCACACGGAGCGCCGGTGAGCGCGGCACGAGTGTCGTCTCCCAGCAGGACCCGTCCCAGCAAGCCACAGCGGGAGGAGCCGACCACGAGCAGATCGGGCCCGATCTCCTCGCAAAGCTCTTGCAGACCTTGCCCCACCGAAGGCGCTTGTCGCCAGCGCAGGTGCGCCTCGACGCCGCTCCTGGCGCGCCTTTCGAGCAGAGCGGGTTCACTCACATGCCGTTCGCCTCGGCGAGGACCGTGCGTGAGCGGGTCAGAGCGCGGTCGGGTACATCTCGGGTGGCTCGGCGAGCTCCCAGGCGGGAGTACGCTCGAGTGGCTCGACGGCGCGCGTGAGGTCGAGGTGAACGAGCGCGTCGTATTGCTGGGCGAGACTGGCGGCGAACCAGTGGCTCTGGCGTTCTGTCTCGGGCCGGTAGATGACCCCGATCGCGCGGTGCAGGCGAGGCTCGCTCAGCGCCCGCCCGCTGTCGCCGGCGGCGAGCGGGCAGAGCAGGAACGCCGGGAGGTGTGTTGCGTGGAAGAGCGCCTCGTAGCTGTCGCGCAAGGCCGCGCGGACGTGTTTGCGCTCGGCGGGAGCGCCCCACTCCGACGCGGCGGTGACGGTGCCCGTGTAAGTGCTGAAGCCGACGGCGCCGGCGTCGCGACCGTGGCGCTCGCGCATCAGCTGGCCGATGTTCAGCTCTCCCCGTGCGGCCATCTCGGTGGCGCGAGCGTCGCCGACGTGTGAGTTGTGCGCCCAGACGACGACCCGTGAGGTGGCGCCGTGGTGATCGAGGTGCGCGACCAGCTGGTCCAGCGTGTCGGCCATGTGCCGGTCGCGCAGGTTCCAGGAGCCGGCCCGGTCCCCGAACATCGTGCGGTAGTACTCCTCGGCGTTGGCGACGACGGCGGCGTTCTGCTCGGCGAAGAAGTACTCGTCCTCCGCGGCGGGCCCGTCGCGCAGCAGATACTCGCCCGCACGGCGGCGCAGCTCGACCAGCTGCTCGATCACGCGCCGCCGGCACGGCTCACCGACGCCAAGCAGCACCGCCTGGCCATAGCCGGCGCTGTCGCCGGCATAGGGCTGCAGGCACTCATACCGCTCGCGGGCGCGGGCGGCCGCGGCCGGGTCCTCCCGATTGAGGTAAGCGATCACCGAGTCCATCGACGCGCCGAGGCTGTACAAGTCAAGGCCGTAGAACCCGACCCTGGGTACCGCGTGATGGGGGCGCTCGTTGTGAGCGCGCAACCAGCCGACAAAGTCGAGCACATCGGCGTTTCGCCACATCCAGGTCGGGAAGCGACGAAAGCCCCCCGTCGTACTCCAGCAAACAGCGGGCCGGTTCCGAGTTGGACGATCTTCAGCAGTGAGCCCTGGTGATAGCCGCCTCACTGCTCCTTCCCGAGGCGGAACGGCAGGCGGCCGACGACCGCCGCGGTGCTAGCTTCCCGCCCGGTTCGCCACGGTCCAGCAAACGGACGGCCGCTTCCGAGTTGGACGATTTCCATCAGTGCCACTGCGTCGTGCCCGCGCGGCTGCCCGTTCGAGAGGCAGAGCGGAAGCCGACCGTGGCCCGAGCGTAGCGCTAGCTCATCGCCTTTTGTCGCACGTCTGCAAACGGAGGGACCGCTTCCGAGTTGGACGACCTGCGGCAGCGTCGTCTGGGCTTGGTAGAGCGCTGCTCACGCCCGAGAATCCGGAAGCTCCGCCGCCGGCGCCGCCCCGGGGCCGCGCAGGTAATTCCCAAATCGTCCGGGAGCGGTGGGCGAGCACGGTGCCGTCGGGCCCGGGAGAGGTCGTTCAGAACGACGCGGCTGCCTCGACCATGTGCTCCATCTTTGCCGTCAGCACCGGACGGCTGCGTGCGGGGTGGCGTCCGAAGCCGCACGATGGTGAGATCCACAGCCGTTCCTCGCCCACCACTCGCGCCCAGTCCGCAGCGCGGTCTCGGATCTTCTTGACCGTCTCGATCCCGTAGCTGGCCTCGTCCACGATGCCGGCCGCCAGCTCCATGCTCTGGGGCATGTCGGCGAACGCCTCGCGCTCGAGGTACTCGGCGAAGTAACTGCACTCGAGGGTCGCGATGTCGATCACGCCATCCAGCTCCTGAAGCAACGGCACCCACGAGGCGTTGCGCACGATCGGCGAGATTGGCCTGCCCTTGAAGTTCCCGTTGCAGATGTGCATTCCACGGGTCACGCCATCGACGCCCTCGAAGCACCCGGCGACCATCGCCGACAGGTCCTTCGGGCTCATCAGACCCTCGTTAAGGATCATCCCGAAGAACGGCACATCGAGCTGCACGTGCGGGCAGCCCGCATCGGCCAACTCGCGAATCTCGCGGTTCACGATCCCAATCAGGTTCGGCATCTGGCGCCCGAGCTCCTCGCGCTGGTCCTGCGCGTGGACGGTGATCTCGAGCGGCCCCACCACGGTCGCCTTGCGCACTCCGCCCGGCAGCTTCGACTCGCGCCGGTAAGCGGCCGCGTACCCAAGCCCCTGGGGCGCCGAGAGCTCGCCCGTGATAACCGCGTGCGCCAGGTCGTCATAGTCGAACGGGTCCGGCTCGTCGGGCTTGTCGATCTCGAACCCGTGAAGGACCCGCTGCATATGATCGATGAAGTTGTCGGTGAAGTACTCCCCGCCGGTCCACTCGTCGAGCCCGAGGGCACGCTGCTCATCGATCGCCGCAGCTGCCGCACGGTTCAGCAGATCATCGCCCTCCTCCGGATCGAGCTCACCGCGGTGGTATCGAGCGAGCTGATCCTCGTGCTCGTCGAGCTTCCACCAGGACCCAACCACCGTGGTCCGCAGCGCCATCGACCCCTCCTTCCTGTCTCACAGTCTTGAAGTACCACCCGGTCGAGCAGGAGTAGACCACAAACACGCGCGGCGGTGCAGCGCCTGATTGCCTTCATGGTGGCATCGCGATCGTCCGGCCCGGGCTACGGGTCGATCACCTGCGGTGGCGTTGCAACTCGTGGGGGATCGCCCGGAGCGCGTGATCCCTTCGTCGCTCAAAGGGATCGTCCGGCCTGGGATGCCCTAGCGCAGGAAAGCACTCGTGTGCCGGCCGGGGCGCCGAGCGGTGTAGCGCGACGCGGCAGTCTTGAGCCTTGGTGGGCTCGTACTCGCTGCCGCGGGTAAGCCACCCCGACGCGGAGGGCTCGGCACGCCCAGGTAACGAGCGAAGGACTGCGTGATTACGATCGACATCGTGGAGTCGATCCCGGTACTACATTATTTTCCGCGGGCCGGCGCCAGCGGCGACGGTCTCGAACCCGGCTTCCCGTAACGCGGCAAGCGCCTCCTGAGCACGAGTCCTGTCATGGAACAGGATCTCGACGATGGCGACCCCGGTCTGCGGTGAGGCGAGCTGGAACCGCAGCTCGGTGCGAATGGCGCGCTTTCCGAACTGGCTGGTGGGCTCGCGCACCTCGACCGGCGTTGAGCTGGGGATCGCCATGCCGGTGCGGAACAGCCGCGTCCTCGCCTCGCCCCCGCTCACCTCAATGCGCGCAAAGGGCCAGCCGGCCTGTGACGGAAGCCCGCGCCCGCCGGCGCTGACGTATCGCACGACGACGCCGCGCGTCATGCGCATGTTGAGCTCCGAGCTTGAGGGACTTCGGCGGCCGGCTCACATCGGACCGGGCCAGCGACCGCAAGCTTCTGGGTCACAGACTCGAAATCCTCGCCGGCCGGACGCTCACCATCGACGCTAGCCATCGCCCGCCTTTCACCAGACATCCATGCTTTACCCAACTGCCCGCCCCCGCGACGGGCCCACTACGGCCTACATCGGCGCGGGCACGGCATCGTCTTTACGCCGTGTCCGACTTCTTACCTACTGCTGTGCTGGTGGCCCTACGAAACCTCAAACGATGGTGTGGTGCTTGGGCCGAGGTCTACCGTTACTTTTGGGCAGGAGCGAGACCCGGGTGGCCCGTCGGCCACCGTCTTGCTCGGGGCAAGTAGATGACGATCGCTTCCCTTCGCAGCGACCGAAACTTCCCGTGCGCGCTTTGGCTGCCAACGGGTTATCCATTTGAGTCAGGGAGGCCCGTGGCTGCGGCGTTTTCGCGCCAGGGATGGTGGACGGCCGGAACGATGGCGACGCGCCCGGGCCGAGGCGGGACCGCCGATCGCCGGCCGGTCGGGGTCGGGTTGACGACGAGGCTGCGGGGCCGGGGTCGCCCTCCTGTTGGCGAGCCAGCATCTCGAGAACCTCTCGCGCTTCGAGACCTTGCTCAGCGAGCGCGCGAACGCCGTCCGAACCGCGACCGAAGACGGTGGAGCCCTGCGAAAGCTGGGGGTGCTTGCGTCATGAGAGTCGCGATGCCGCGCGACTGCTTACTTGTCCCGGCCGACCCTTTCAAGCGTTCGGGTGGGTTGGTCAAGGTGGGGACGGGAGTTCCCCGCCTGGTGGCCGTACGGGAAAATCGCTACCGGTTCACGCCTACAGGAGCCATGGGGGCGCGGGGTTGCTTCGTCCCGCGATTGCGCGTGTCGGGGCCTCGAGGCATCGCTCGACATTCGAGTCTAGCCGTTTATAGCCACTTATAGTTGATCGAGCTATAAAGAGCTATAAGCCGCTAGAGAAGTCGACGTCATCGGCACGCTCGTGGCGGCTGCAGGGAGTGGGTCCGAAAGGGCCCGCGAGGCCGCGCTATGGAAACTTTTTGGAAGCCGCAGATCGCATTGAAGCCTCCGCAGATCGCTGCACAGCAGAACAAGAAACTAGGCATTTGCAGCATAAATAGGCAAACGCGTATCGCCTGAAATCGCCCTCTGGGTTATGGTAAGGAAGGGGTCGTCGGTTCGAGTCCGACAGAGGGCTTTCGGCTTTGGCTGCTCAGAGCCATTTATTGGTTTCTGGAGCTGACGTTCGTGACGTCTTTGATCCGTCCGTATCTCGTCCACGAGACGTAACAGCGGGTCCTAGTTTGGGCAGAGTTGACTGCAGTGACCGGCGGTTGTTCGCTGGTCGACCCCTTCCCGTTTCCGTCCATCCGGTCTGCGACCCCGTCTGAACAAGGGCGGTCTGGCCACCGAGGCCGGTTGCCTTAGGTCGTGGCTGATCGGACGCCCCAAGCGGTGTAGTTGATCCAGGCGGCTTGGTCGGGACGGGTTGAGAGGGCGTGATCGATCACACGCAGGATGAGCCCGAACTCGCGATGGTCGATGCCGACGATGAGTAGGCATCCGGCGTGCGACTTTCCGGCTGCTGCCCATTCGGTGGTGATCCGGGCGAAGTCCTTGACGTTGAAGGTGACGATGATGCGTCCCTGCTCGGTGGCGAGAGCGAGGAGGCGTTCGTCGTCCCAGCCGTCGAGCTCGCGTTCCTCGTCAGCGGTGCGGACATCGTGTTGCTCCCGCAGGACGGTCGCGATGCGGCGCCCGGAGACGTGCGCGTCGAGGAACAGCTTCACGGTTTGCTAGTCGCCGACGGCGATCATGTCGATCGTCGGGTACTGGCGCTGGAGCTCTGAGAGAGGTCGCTCGTTCTCAGCGATCGCGGCGTCGATCTCCTCAGGGAACTCTGCGTAGTAGGCGAGCGCCAGCCGGATCTGCGGTTCGGTCAGATCGGTGGCGGCCTCCATCTCCCTCGGTGTGCCGTACGAGCGTGCAGCCGCGACTATCTCCCAGACATCGAGCGCGGTGCCGATCACCCAGGGACGGCGGTTCCAGTCGCTGCCACGGAACGCGATCCCGGGAAACCGGCGGGTCCGGAGCGCCTCCTCGGCGAGTCCTTCGACGACGGCGCCTTTCGTCCGCCGCGTGCGCCTCGCCTCCTCGCTCACGAGCTGATCAGTGACATCTGAGAGACGCATGCTGAACGGGGCCGCCTTCGGCATGCCTCAAGGTTATCACGGCAATTACGCCGTAATTGTGGTCAGATCTGCCGCTTGTCGGCTTCGCCGCGCGAGCAAGCGGAGCGCCCGCTGCCGAGCCGCGGAACTGGTGTCAGCGAGGAGCCGCGATGTCGCGCGGCTCGTCCACGACCCGCCGGCCTAGGCCGAGGGGCTCGATTCGAGCTGCATGTTGCAATCTGCTCCGACCAAAATGGAGACGGCCGGGTCCAGATCAGGCTGACTCCTCGGTAGACAGGTACTTCCGAGCCACAGCATTGATTAGCCTCGCGATACCTCCGCTGAGGGTCGCGCGGCGCGAGTCTCGCAGATACCGCGGTTGCCTTCAGGCCGAGGTGGACGTCGCGGCGAGCGGTTTCACGACGGGTTCCAGATCAGCGCTGCGCCGGCCCGTGACGATCCGGTCGGTGATCGCCCACGCGGCGTAGAAGAGGGTTCCCACCACGCCAGTGACTGTGAGCAGCACGCCGGCGGCGGCGGTCGCGGCAATGCCGTGGTCACCCAGGATCAGCACGGCGGCGGCAGGCCCGATACTCGGTCCGATCGGAAGTTGGCCAATCGTGAACATCGCGATGAGCAGGGCCATCGCGTCGAAGACCGAGACGTTTACGCCGATCGCGCGCAGCATCAGCCAGTTGCGGGCGACCTGCGCGCACACGGCGAGCACCGTGAACGCGATCACGCGTCCACGGCCGTCCTTGTGCAGGATCGCCAGTCCCGCCCAGAGCCCCGTTCGATGGCGCTCCGAGATCCGCCGCAGAGCGGCTCCGGCCCCGATCGTGGTCGCGACTGCGATCACGGGCGCCCACCAGGGGACGCCGAGCGGCACGATCAGCGTGAACGAGAAGATCGCCGCCAGGGCGACTTCGACGGTGATGATCGGAACCTCGGCCGCCACCAGTGCCGGTACACGGGGAGCGGTCTGCGGCGCGATGCGGCGCAGGGAGAGGATCCGTACGGCCATCCCCACCGACCCGTTCACCAGGCTCGCGAGATAGCCGATGCCGGCAGCGCGGAACAGCAATCGCCGGGTGACGGTTCCGCCGGCGGCTCGCACGCAGACGTTCCAGGCTTCGCTACGAGCCAGCAGTGCGACGATCTGTAGTGCGGCCGCGAGCGCCAGCAGCGAGACCGGAGCCGTGTGAAGCGCGGCGGTGAACTGACCCCGCCGGCGAGCAAGCACGAATCCCAGCACGGTCGTGACGGCGAGAGCCCCGAGCACACTCAGCACGACCCGCCGGCGAAACGATGTCAGACCGAAACTACGATCATCGGCTTCGATGCCGCCGACGGTCAGCGGATGGAAGTCGAGCGACACACGGACTCCACGCCGTTAGGGGTTTACGAGCGCACGGAAAGCCATCCGTCGCCGTTGCTCATGATTTATGTGTCCATTCCCCCGTTGACGGGCCAGATCGCCCCGGGTCTTGGTGAGCCCGAACAGGCCCGACTTGGAGGCTGCGTAGTTGGCTTGGCCGATGTTTCCCATTTCGCCGATGATCGAGGAGATGCTCACAATCCATCCTGTGTGAGCTTGCTGATACACGCGTCGCCTATTCCTCCTGGGATTGGGCGGCGGCGACCTTCTTCTGGAGCTCTGCCATCACTGTCGGGTCGCGGAGCGTGGTCACGTCGCCGAGCGTCCGGCCCTCGGCGATGTCTCTCAGGAGGCGGCGCATGATCTTCCCCGAGCGTGTCTTGGGCAGGTCCTCGCTCCACAGGATCCGCTTCGGCCGGGCGAGCTTGCCGATTTGCGTGGCGACGTGCTCGCGTATCTGAGCCTCGATCTCCGGAGTCCCCTCGAGGTCTCCCTGGAGGGTCACGTAGGCGACGATCGCCTGGCCCGTGAGCTCGTCCGACTGCGCGACGACGGCGGCTTCGGCGACGTTGTGGTGTGCGACGATCGCCGACTCGACCTCGGCGGTCGAGAGGCGGTGCCCGGAGACGTTGATGACGTCGTCGATCCGTCCGACGATCCACAGGTACCCGTCCTTGTCGCGGATCGCGGCGTCGCCGACGAGGTAGGTGGCGTTGCCGAATCGTGACCAGTACGTCTCGACGTAGCGCTCGTCGTCGCCGTACAGGGTGCGGAGCATTCCGGGCCAGGGGCGCTTGAGCACGAGCAGTCCCTGACCTTGCTCGATCGATTCACCGGTGGTCTCGTCGACGACGTCGGCGAGAACGCCCGGAAGCGGGAACGTCGCCGAGCCCGGCTTGGTTTCGGTCAGGGCGGGCAGCGGCGAGATCATGATCTGGCCGGTCTCGGTCTGCCACCACGTGTCGACGATCGGACAGCGTTCACGGCCGATCACGACGTGGTACCAGAGCCACGCCTTGGGGTTGATGGGCTCACCGACCGTCCCCAGCAGCCGCAACGACGAGAGGTCGTGGGCGTTCGGGTGCTCGGCGCCCCATTTCATGCAGGCGCGGATCGCCGTCGGCGCGGTGTAGAAGATCGTCACGCCGTGGCGCTCGACGAGCTCCCACCAGATGCCCTTGTCCGGGTAGTCGGGTGCGCCCTCGTACATCACGCTCGTGGCTCCGTTGGCGAGCGGGCCGTAGACGATGTAGGAGTGCCCGGTGATCCAACCAACGTCGGCCGAGCAGAAGAACACGTCGCGCTCGGGGTCGAGGTCGAACACGGACCGTTGGGTGGAGCTGACCCCGGTCAGGTACCCGCCGGTGGTGTGAACGATCCCTTTCGGCTTGGCGGTCGAGCCCGAGCTGTAGAGGATGAACAGCGGGTGCTCTGACTCCATCGGCTCCGCCGGGCAGAACGGGTCCGCGGCGGCGACGATCTCGTCGTAGAACACGTCCCGATCCTGCGTCATCGGAGTATCGATGCCGGTGTGGCGCACGACGACGATGTGCTCGAGCGACTCGCGACCGTCGCCCATTACGGCGTCGACGGCGGCCTTCACCGGCGCGGTCTTGCCTTTGCGCCGGGCGCCGTCGACGGTGATCAGCACCTTCGCGTGCGAGACCTCCATTCGCTCCTTGACCGCCTCGGGCGCGAAGCCGCCGAACACGACGTTGTGGGGGGCGCCGATCCGCGCGCAAGCGAGCATCGAGACGATGACCTCGGGAATCATCGGCAGGTAAATCCCGACGATGTCGTTCTTGCCGACGCTCAGCGCCTTGAGCGCGTTCGCGAGCCTTTGCACCTCGCGGTGTAGCTCGGCGTAGGTGATCGCGCGCTGTTCGCCCTCCTCCCCGGCCCAGTGGAACGCGACACAGTTACCATGGCCAGCCTCGACATGCCGGTCCAGGCAGTTGTATGACACGTTCAGCTTACCGTCCGTGAACCACCTGTAGAACGGCGGGTTCGAGTCGTCGAGGACGGTCGTGAACGGCTTATCCCAATGCAGCTCGCGGGCTTGCTCGGCCCAGAACCCATCCGGGTCGAGCTCGGCCCGCGCGTGCAGCGACGCGTCATCGACGCGTTCGGTGGCAACGAACCTCGCCGGCGGCGCGAAGCGATCCTGGTGTAACAGCTCCTCGAGACGGCGTTCGAGCTGCTCGCCCGCGATGGGCGGCAACGACGAGAACGTCTCGGCGATGTGTGTGCTGATGATGGACGAACTCATTTCAGAAACCTTCCTTGACGGGGGTCATGGTTGCGGCCGACGGTCAGACGGTGAGGACCACGCGCGGCTCCTTGTTCCGCGCGCGCGGGATGTCGTCGAAGGCCTCGTTGACCTCCTCGAGCGGACTGGTCTCCCGGAGCACCCGGGTGCGACCCAGTGTGTGCAGCTTGAACGCGTCCTCGACGTCGCGATCATGGTGCCTTCTTCTTATTGATCGTGGCGGCGGTGGCGGGGCCAGGCGGGGCCCCGCCATCGCACGGGTTTTGCTACGCGAGCTGGGTGACTACGGACTTGGTTTCGAGGTAGTTGTCGAGCGCGTTGTGGCCCATCTCCCGGCCCCAGCCCGACTCCTTGTAGCCGCCGAACGGCATTGCGGCGTCGAACACGCTGTAGCAGTTGATCCACACCGTCCCGGCGCGCAGGCGGTGGGCGGTCCGGTACGCGTTGTTGATGTCGCGCGTCCAGATCCCCGACGCGAGACCGTAGTCGCCGGGTTGAGCGTCTCGAACGTCTTCCCGCTCACCGCCTCCCTCCACTCGCCATCGATCACCAGACGACGCGGCTTGCGAACGAAGTCCTGGACGTATTGAGGCAGGCCCTCGGAGAGGCCCGCAGAGGTCGGGGGGGCCCGTTGGCCCGGTGCGGTGTGGAGATTGACATCTTCGGCTCCTGACGCTGACGTCTCGGCGCTGACCGGATGCGGTCGGTACGCCACGCCGGCCGAGAGCTGGAGCCGGAAACCGCCCGCCGAGGTTCAGGGCGAAGGCGGACCCCCACCATACACCCGGTCGCAATGCGGGGGCGGCAACCTTGAGCGTTCCCGTTCGGGGGCTAGAATTGAACTGGCTGGAGCCGTCATGAGCTACCGCGACACCGAGCATCTGCGCGTGCTGATCGCCAACGAGCGCAAGGATCGCCTGGCGCTCGTCGCGCCGATCGTCACGGCCCTAGGGCACGAGGTAATCGCGCGCGAGATCGACGTCGCAGACGTCGGAGCCGCGACCGCCCGCGAGCGACCCGACGTTGCGTTGGTCGGCCTCGGGGAAAGCTCCGACCACGCGCTCGAGCTGATCGAGAAGATCGTCCGGGAAGCCGCATGTCCCGTGATCGTCCTCCTCCACACCCCCGATCCGGTCTTCGTCAAGGAGGCATCCAAGCGCGGAGTATTCGCCCACATCAGTGACGCCGACGTCGAGGACTGGCAGAGCTCGATCGACATCGTGCTGCGGCGCTTCGCCGAATACCACGACCTCGAAGGCGCGTTCGGGCGCCGTGCCCTCATCGAACGTGCCAAAGGCATCCTCATGGAACGCCACTCCATCAATGACGCAAGCGCCTTCGAAATGCTGCGCGAGCAATCGCGTACCGCCAACCGTAAGCTCGTCGACGTCGCCACCGCCGTCGTCGACGGCCACCGCCTGCTGCCGAAGCATCCGCATGCGCCGGCCTAGAGACGACGGCGTGAGGGCGTGCCTGCCGGCCCTCGCCTGAACGCTGGGAGGTAGGGGGATGGAGCGTATGCTGGGCCACGGGCACGGATCAGGTGTCCTCATCCGAGGAGGCCACGATGGAAGATGCTGTGATCGTCAGTGCGCTACGGACGCCTGTGGGTAGCTTCGGCGGGCAGTTCAAGGACATCGCGACCACCCGGCCGATGCAGTTCTGGTCAAGAGTCCGTAGTGACACCGCTCGCGTGACGTCCGCCCAACCCCCCGGCCACCGAGCGCGGTGCCGGCTTGCCGTTCGCATCCACGTCGGCCCTCAAGCCGTTACTCGTTGCCGCGGCTTCATCAACTCCCGGCAAACCAGTCTTATCCGGCGCTTGCCCGGCTCCCTCAACGCGATCCGTCCAACCCCGAGCGACGTCATACCACCGACGCGCTGCATGCCCGTACGGATCTGCATACCAGTCTCCAGGCCGCTCGAGTGGCTGTTTCTCCTGGCCCTTGTCCTTCCGGAACCTGAAGGCCATGCTTTCTCCTTCCACCGTGAGTCGCTGCCACGGTCGACGACCCTCCCACCGAGACGGAAGGAGGCTTACTTATTGACGGCGTTTCTGTCGGCCCAGACGAAACGACCCGTTAAGGTCATCAAGAGACGGTGGCCGGCGCGAGCTATTCCGGAGGTGCGACGTCACCGCGGGCCGGACCGCGTTGGGATCACTCAATCGAGTGCGTCCTACCCCTGAAGAGATCGTTGGGAGTAACACATGCATGCGACCATTCGACGCTACGAGGCGAGCGACAGGACTCGTGCGACCGAGATCGTCAAGAAGGCTCAGGCAGGCTGCTTCCGCGACTGAGCGAGATGCCGGACTTTGACGGCTACTACCTCATCGATGCGGGTAACGGCGTCTTTGCCTCGGTGAGCATCTTCGACACTGAGGCTCACGCCGAGGAGTCGACCCGGATCGCGTCCGCCTGGGTGCGCGACGAAAAGCTCGAGCGCGAGCGGGCTCTCCTCTTTTGCGCCGGTGGGAGATAACTGACAGAGTGAACCGATGCTGACTCCGGTAGCCGACGGCGTCTGGGTCCGGCAGAGTGCGTGGGTCTGGACCAATTCCATTGTGGTACGCGGGGAGGGTGGGTTGATCCTGATCGATCCCGGCATCGATGGTTCCGAGCTGAACCAGCTCGCCGATGACCTGGACCGGCTCGGCATTCCGGTGGTCGCCGGGTTCTCCACCCATCCCCACTGGGACCACCTGCTCTGGCATCCCCGGTTCGGCGACGTGCCGCGCTACGCCACTCCCGCCGGCGCCAACGCTGCCCGCGAAGCCCGCGAGCGGGCGCAGGCGATGGCGGCCGAGAGCGCGTCGGGCATCCCTCTCGAGCTGATCGGGCTCGTCGCCCCGCTGCCCGAGGACGGCGGACCCGTGCCGGGCGAGATCGTCGAGCATCAGGCGCACGCCATCGGCCACGCCGCGGTCCTCCTCGCGGACCGGGGCGTCCTGCTCGCCGGCGACATGCTCTCCGATGTCCTGATCCCGCTCCTCGACCGTCGTCGGCCCGATCAGGTGGGCGCCTACGAGACGGCACTCGACCGGCTGGGAGAGGCCGTCAGGCACGTCGATGTCCTGATCCCCGGCCACGGCGCCGTTGCCGAGGGTCCCGAGGTGGCGGCCCGCCTCGCCGCCGATCATGCCTACATCGACGCGCTGCGGCGAGGAGAGGAACCGGTCGACGCGCGTCTGGGGCCGGGTGCGGACTGGCTCTCCGGCCCCCACCAGTCGAACCTGGAGCAGGCCCGAGGGCGGTAACGTCTTCTGATGGCGCGGGTCGCTGGCAGGTCTCGGAGGAGCGACGTCATGACTAATCCGCACGCGTTCCCTTTGGAGCCCACCCTGATTCATGTGTCCGACGAGGTCCTCGATGACCTGCGTGTCCGTCTCGCGCTGACCCGTGCGCCGCTGGACGAGGGAAATGGGGACTGGTTCTATGGCGTCCCGGACGGCTATCTCCGTGAGCTGATCGCCTACTGGCGGGACGGCTATGACTGGCGAAAGGCTGAGGCCGCCATCAACGTCTACGAGCACTATCAGGTAAGCGTTGCCGGTGTCTCGGTGCATTTCATGCGCAAGCCCGGCCGTGGCGCCCGCCCGATCCCCTTGATCCTCACCCACGGCTGGCCGTGGACGTTCTGGCACTGGTCGAAGGTGATCGACCCGCTCGCCGACCCGGCCGCGTATGGCGGTGATCCCGTCGACGCGTTCGACGTCATCGTGCCGTCCCTGCCGGGCTTCGGTTTCCCGGGCCCGCTGACCGGCTTTCCGGACGTCAACTTCTGGAAGGTCGCCGATCTCTGGCACATCCTTATGACCGAGACGCTGGGTTACGAGAAGTACGCCGCGGGGGGCTGCGACATCGGCGGGATCGTCTCCAGCCAGCTCGGCCACAAGTACGCCGACGAGCTGTACGGCATCCACATCGGCTCGGGGCTGCCGCTCGACTTCTTCACCGGCCCCCGCGCCTGGGATCTCGCCCGGGGTCGGCCTCTCACTGACGACCAGCCTGCTGACGTTCGCGCCCGCATCATCGAGCGGGACCGCCGCTCGGCTTCCCACCTCGCCGTGCACATGCTTGACGGCGCCACTCTGGCCCACGGGCTGAGCGACTCACCCGCCGGACTGCTCGCATGGCTCCTTGAGCGCTGGAACGCCTGGAGCGACAACGGCGGCGACGTCGAGTCGGTCTTTACCAAGGACGACCTGCTCACCCACGCCACGATCTACTGGGTCAATAACTCCATCGCCACGTCAATGCGTTACCACGCCAACGCCAACCGCTACCCCTGGGCCCGCGCCCACGATTGGACCCCGGTCGTGCAGGCCCCGGTCGGCCTCACTTTCGTCACCTACGAAAACCCGCCCGGCATCCACACCGCCGACGAGCGGGTCCGCGAGTTCAAGACCAGCCGGCAAGCCGATTGGTTCAACCACGTCAACGTCAACGCCCACGACCACGGCGGCCACTTCATCCCCTGGGAGAACCCCGACGCCTGGGTCAGCGACCTGCGCCGCACCTTCCACGGCCGCAGGCCCTGAACAACCCTGCGGCCTCACCGAGATCGAACGGCGCGCAGAGCAGCCGGCGCTATGAGGCGTGCACTGCGCACAATTCGCGAGGAACGTCGCATGAGTGCCGCGTGCCGGCCGCGGCGATAAAGCTGCCGGTCAGGCGCCGCCGAGTGCCCGCCAGATCTCGGCTGTGGCGTCCACGTCGTAGGACACCTTGCCCAGGAACAGCCGGGCCCCGAGCGTGAGGCGTGACCCCGGCCACGTGTGCCCCGCGCCGTCGCAGACCCACAGCGTCACCGCGCCCGGATCGCCCCGAGGTCCATACGAGAGCTGGGTAACCGAGGGCGTGAACTCGGTGCGCTCGGGGTCCGGGGAATGGCCGTTGGCCCGAGCCCAGGCGGACGCCGCGTCGAGCACGCTCTCGCTCCACCGTGCCGTGGACCCGCCGCCGTAGGGGTTGAACCTGTCCCTACTCCCGTGGAACGCGACCACGCGCACCGGATGGTCAAGCTGTTCCACGGCGGGCATGCGCAGCCCGGCCACTGCCCCCAGGACGCGCACCCGGTTGCGGCCTGAGGAGGAGAACCGGCTGGCCATGCGCGCCCCGCCAGACATGCCGCTTACACACAGCGGCACCGCGGTGGCGCCGAAGGTCTCACGGAGATGGTCGACAACGGCATCGAGGAACGCGACGTCGCCGTGCAGATCCCACTCCCATCCACCCCGCGACGAAATGGAGCCTTGCGGAAACGCCACAACCGCACCCTGCTCGGCCAGCGGAGCCATACGGCTCAAGCTGACCTGGGCCTCGGGCGTCGAGGTGCTGCCGTGCATGGTTACGAGGATCGCGGTCGGCGCGCCGGCAGGCGCCGCCACCAGCAGCTCGCGTCGGGCCTCGCCGACCTCGATCGTGTGTCGTTCCACCGTCAAGCGAGGCCACTCTAGCCCCGGTGCCGCCGACCCGTGTGCCGGCGCTGTCTGCCGTTTGGGCAGCGCGCCATACTGCTCCTTATGGCGCGCGCGTGGCCGGATGATCATCGGCGGCCGGTCGGCGACCTCGGCGCGCGCGTGGACATCACCGTCGTTCCGGGTCCGCGCGGTCCCGCGCCGTCTGAGCGACTCGCGCGGGTGCGGCACCGGAGGGCGATCGGGTGCCTGGCCGCGGCGACGGTGGCAGCCGGCGCGCTGGTGGCGGGCGTCTCGGTTACTGGCGGCGGTGGAGCGAAAAGACTCCTGCCGACCACCGTCCTCCCGAACACCGTTCTACACCCCACCTACCTCCGCGACGCTGCGCCGGTCGCGGCCCGGCCGGCGTCGGCCCGGCCGGCGGCGGCCTACCCGCTTCGGTGCCTGAGCCTGCTGATCGCGCTCCACGACCCAAGCCTTATGAACGCGGCCTTTGACCAGAACCTGCCGTGCGGTGATCCGCACGGTCCGTACACGCTGATCGCTATTGGTGCCCGGCAATCGGGTGGGCTACGTAGGGCTCCTCCGTAGAGTTGGACGGATCGCCGATGACGGCCCAGGGCATATCCGAGGACGCGAGTCGGAAGACTCGGCCGGGGATTGGTGTGCTGGTGGCGGCCAGTCCGATCGCCTGGTGCGGGCGGTGCGGCGCTAGAGCGCCGGGAAACCGAATGTTCGGTTGCGTGGTAGTTGCCGTCGTGGTGGTGGCGTGCCTACTGGCGTTGCCGTGCGGGAACGCTTCGGCGGCCGGAACGTCGGGCTGGTCAGTTCAATGGCTTCCGGTTCCATCGTCCGCTGTGACGACGCCGTTGTCGTGTTCCTCGAGTACAGCGTGTACCGCTGTTGCCGCCTACTATCCGTTCCCTTCCTCGGACGTCGACGTCTTGCTCGCGGTCCGGTGGAACGGTCGAGGGTGGTCGCGCGAGGTCATGGCGGAGCCTTCAGGTAGCAACACCGTGCTCGTCAGTGGGATCTCGTGTCCGACCGGATCCTCCTGCGTCGCCGTCGGTGGATTCAACTCCGGGGATCGCCCAAGTCGCTACATCCCGTTGGTGGAGCGCTGGGATGGAACTATGTGGTCGGTGCAACCGGTTCCCGCTCCGGCTGGAGCTGGGCTAAGCAGCCGGCTGACTAGCGTGTCATGCACGTCGCCGACCGCTTGCACTGCCGTGGGGGAGTCGGTCTCGCGGGATCGGACAACCCCGCTCGTGGAGCGCTGGAACGGGACTACGTGGTCGATTGAACACGCGACCGGTGGATCCTTGATCAGCGTTTCGTGCACCTCTCGGCTTGCATGCACGGCTGTCGGTCGCGCCGCTAACGAGACGCTCGGCGAGGGCTGGAACGGCAGCACATGGTCCATTCAGCCAAATCCGCACCCACGGCGCTTCGGGGGGCCAGGCGGCGATAACGAGCTGGGCAGCGTCTCCTGCGCATCACGTGACGCCTGCATGGCGGTCGGCGACAGCGGCTGGGGCAGCGGCTTCAACTCCGTGAGCATCACCTTGGCGGAGCATTGGAACGGTTCACGCTGGTCGGTGCAGCCCACCCCGAATCCAATCCAGCTCGATCAGTTCAACAGCGTCTCCTGTCCGTCCATCAGATCGTGCATCGCGGTCGGCTACTACACAGATCGAGCCGGAGACGCGACACTGCCGCTAGTTGAACGATGGCGCGGTGGCCGCTGGTCAGTCCTCCCAACGCCACGCAGCCTGTCCGCTGGCAAGTCGGCTGATCCGGCTCTCCTAGCGGTGGTCTGTTTCGCCAATGGCAACTGCCTCGCCATCGGCGATGCGGAGGGCGGCTCGTTCTCCGTCCAATTCTCAAGCATTGGATGAATGGGCACGCGGACGCGCGGTTGCGAAAGTCGTAGATCAGTCCGAAGGTCACACTCTGCGCCATGGAAGTCCTCCTTGGGCGGGTCCGTTGCCCATCATCATCTCGTGTCGCCGCCTGACGCTTGCGCTAACGGGTCCAGTCGGCGGCGCGCGTAGAAGAGCCTGGCCCGCAGCTTGGAAATGTGGATCTCCGAGTTGTAGAGAGGGCCCTGGCCGTCGCGGAGTAGCTTGTATAGGTCCGCGACACACGCCGGGTCTGGATTGTCGGTGTGCTCGAGCAGGTCGGCGATTTCGAGCAGGTCGTCGCGTACGGCCGCGGCGCGAGCGCGGAGCAGCACCTCGAAGCGTCGGCGAGCACGGTCCTGTTCAAGCGCGCGGTCCGCTGTCCGGCGAAGGCATTGGGCCAGGGCGCTTCGGTTGCGGTCGCTGACGAGGTGCGCTTGCCGGCGCTCCATTCGGCGGACGCGCCAGCGTTCGAGGGCGCCGGGTCCGGGCTCGATGGCGGCTTCGGCCGGCTCGGCCAGAGGTGCCGGGTGTCTGAGAGAGCGCTCGCCCTCAAAGTGGCTGGTCTGAGATTTCATCGTGCCTCCTCGGGCTCTCTGATGGGGCGTCGGCGTCAGGCCCGAACCAGCGCTGGCGCCGGCTCGCGGCGAACCTCTCCTTCTCCACGGCGAGCTCTCGCGAGGGAGCGATGATTCGGGCCGTCGGCGCGGGACCGCCGAGGAAGTTGGCCTCGACCTTGCCGACGATCCCGCCGCCGAACTCGATGTAGCAGGTGCCGTCGCCCTCGTACGGCGCCGGAGACTCACCGCCGCGGACGCGTGCGGCGATGTCCTCGGCGACGACACGCGCGGCCGCCTCGGCAAATACCCCGGCCTTGGCCACGGTGCGGGGCCCGCCGGCGACGTCGCCCAGCGCGTACACACCAGGGAAGCGGGTCGCGAGGTTCGTCTGGTCGACCGGCACCCAGCCGTCGACGGCAAGACCTGAACGGTGGACCACTTCGGGAACGTGGTGCACGGGGATCCCGATGAACAGGTCGTACGGCATGGCCCCGCCGCTGGCGAGCCGGGCCGTGCGTGCTCGAGTGTCCAGACCCACCACCAGTTCCCTCGGCGCGTACTGGATCCCGCGCTCGTCGAGCGCTGCGAGCAACGTTTCCGATACTTCCTTGGTGACTGGAACCGGCGCCGCCATCGGGTAGGTCATGCGAATTTCCACGGCGTCTCTCACTCCCCGCTTGGCGAACAGATCGTCGAGCAGGAACGCTCCCTCGAACGGAGCGGGCGGGCACTTGAAGGGGTGACCCAGAACCGAGATCAGGATCCTTCCCGCAGAGAAGTCGGCGAGCGCGTCGCGCAAGCGCTCAGCGCCCGTAAGTGAGTAGTACTCAAACCCGCCTTCCTGGAATCCCGGTGTCGCCGCGAAGTCATAGTCGGCCCCGAGCGCAACCGTGAGGAAGTCGGCTTCGTAGGAGCCCTCGTCGGTGAGGACATGCCGCCTCCGCGGGTCGATCGTCCGCACTGTCTCCCGGCGGAACTCAACCCCGTCCTTGCAGATGTCGCCGTAGTGCAGCAGCACATCGGACGGAGCTTGTCGACCGAGCAGCACGGACAGCTTCGAGAACCCGAAATAGAACGAGTCGTTTCTGTCAATCAGCGTGACGTGAACCGCGTCCGCGAGTGACTCGGACAGGCGCGCCGCCAGCTCGAGGCCTGCGAAGCCCGCGCCGACTATCACCACATGCTTCTTCATCGCTCGCTCCGGATGGCCGGCTCGATCTCGAGCGGGGTGATGCCGAGGGGACTTCTTGGCGCGGGTTGCGCGCTCACGCTAGTGATCGCACGCGGGTGGGGTGGTTTGCGTCGTGCTGCGTCTGCTTGGCGTACGAGTCGTGCTTGTTCGCCTGCGTGTTGTAGCTCGGCGATGCGGTGACGGGCCGTGATGTAGTTGAGCTGGGCGTTCATCGGGACTCCTGGAGATTCGTTGGTCGATGCAACGAAGCTAGGCGTAAGCGGCCACGTTGCCATCGGGCAGGTGCCCGATCTTGGGTCTTACCCCGCGTGGGTGGCCGCTTAATTCGGACGTTGGAGCGGCCGGGTAACGGGCCCGCGGCAGTATCTGCGCAAGGTCACGCAACGCCGGCCGCGTGGGCGGCGAGGCTGAGTAGCGCCACGACGATCCACAGGGCTGCCCCGAGCATGATCGGTCGTGGCCCGGCTCGGCGAAGCGCACCAATGTCGATCGACAAGCCGACCGCCGAGAGGGCGACCGTAATCATCCACGTCGCGACGACGCTCACCGCTCCGGCGGCTCCGCGTGGAACGATCCCGATAGCACAGAGACCCGCGAGCATCAGGAAAGCGACGAGGTACCACGGGACGAGATTTACGGTCCGGATACGGCCCAGTCGATCCGCCCTGGATGTCCGAACGCGTGGGCCCACTTCGGGCACGATGCCTGCGTGCGCGTCACCGCGTGCCTTTCGATGCCGGTGGCCGAAGACCAGGCACACTGGGACGATCATGAGCGTGCGCGTGAGCTTGACGATGATCGCCGTGTGCAAAGCGCTCCCTCCGTATACGCCGGCGGTGGCCACCACCGACGAGAGATCATTGACGGCGGTGCCGGCGAATACACCGAAGGCGCGCCGGCTCAGCCCGAGTGCGTGCCCGAGCGGCGGAAACGCAAGTACCGCGAGGACGTTGAACAGGAAGATCGTCGCGACCGCGTAGCCGACCTCGAGCTCGCCGGCCTCAATCACGGGGGCCACGGCAGCAATCGCCGAGGCGCCGCAGATTCCCGTGCCGACGCCTACGAGCCGGCGTAAGGTCGAGTCGATCCCGAGCCGGCGCCCCAGGAGCCGCGCAGCGAGGAGACACCCGCCGAGGGTGATGACAATGACCGGGAGGGTGGCCGCGCCCTCCGACACGACCGCGCCAAGGGGCACCGCCGCTCCGAGCACGACGACGGCACCGCGTAAGAACACCGAAGAGGCCTTCGAGACGCCAGGCCGCAGCCGGGCGCGCGGGCCGATCAGCGCGCCCACGGCCAGGCCCAGAACTACGCCCAGCACGGGCCCGGAACCGAGCAGAACGACGCGCGCTCCGGCCGGTCGCGGCCGCGGCGACCGACACGCTCAAACCGACGCCAGGCAACAGACGACCAATCCCGCCGTCGCGCAGCGACCGCGTTGTGCTCCTGCCGTCCGGCTCTACCCGCGCCGGAGCCGTGTGCTCCGCTCGCCCGTGAGACCTCGCCGCCGTGAAGGCTGGGACCGCTGTTGCGGCCTCCGCAATCTTGGCCATTTCACCGCTCGCTCGGGATCGCCGGCTCGATTGATCTGAGGTCTTAGGGCGTCAGATCGAGGCCTCGCCGGCGCTAAGCAGTGACCGCACCCACCGGCAAGCCAAGCTCGACCGCGGGACGCGTTTCTCTGCCAGGATCGGCACGCGAGCCGGAGCCTCGTCGATGAATGAGCTCAGGCGCTCGGCCACGAGCTCGCCCCGAGTTAGCTGAGGGAGATGACCGACGCCGTCGAGGAGCATGAGCTCCGTTTCTGGGTGAAACGCGAGCGCCGCCGACGCGTGATGCGCCGGGACGATCCGATCTCGTGTGCCCCATACGAGAAGAGTCGGGAAGCGTCGCAGCGCATACATCCGGTCAAGCGCAGAGACAGATTGCCCGCGGCATCCGATCACCGATCGGAGGGTCTTGATCATCGCCGCTGGTCGCCCGCGACCGCCGAGCCTTGTGAGCATGAGTTGAAGCCGCCGCGCGCCTCGGGCAGACCTGC
Organism: uncultured Solirubrobacterales bacterium; assembly: GCA_963701945.1. GTDB lineage: Bacteria > Actinomycetota > Thermoleophilia > Solirubrobacterales > Solirubrobacteraceae > Palsa-465. The sequence goes on from CAVPBV010000019.1 coordinate 81,464, forward strand.
GAGCGCCGGCCCTCCGCGCGAGACGGGCATGCCACGCCAGAAGACCGAGCGTCGGTCGCATCGTCAGTAGCCGGAGCGCAGCGATCGCTCCCGGAAGTGACAGCACGCGGAGCAGCGGGTGGATCTCGCGCCCGAACCCGCCACTCGAGATCAGCGCCATTCGGTGCACCCGCGCGGGGTAGCAGTACGCGAACGACATGGCGATACCGCCGCCAAGCGAGTGACCGACGATCGTCACACGGTGGTGGCCGAGGACCTCCAGCAGGTCGCGAAGGGTGCCGGCGTGGCCTTCAAGGGAGTAGTCAGCGTGTCGGGGAGCGTCCGACTCACCATGTCCGAACAGGTCAGGCGCGATCACGGTGTGCGAGCGCGCGAGGACGGGAATCACCTTCCGCCAGGTGAGCGAGTCATCAAACAGGCCGTGCACCAAAAGCAGCGGTGGACCGCTGCCGGCGACCCGATACACCAAGCGATGGTCGTGCAGGAACATCTCATTGCGCGCGACACCCGGAAGATCGACCGGTCGCCGCAGTCGGCGCCGCCCCGCAGGTTCGGCTCGGTCGCCGCGTCGCCGTGCGGGTAGCCCACAGGCGAGTAGCGCGGCGCCCAGAGCGGTGCAGGCCATCATCATCCAAGCGCGCTCGAAACCTGGTATCAGCGCGCGCGCGCCCGGCGTGCCGAGCACGGCGATGAGACCGGCGATGCCGACCACTGCCCCGATCTGACGAAAGCAGCTGGAGATCGCCGTCCCGGTGGCCAGCCTGGCCGGCGGCAGGTCGATCACCGAAGCAGTGGTCAGTCCCGCGAATGTCAGACCGATCGCGGTTCCCGATAGGAGCTGTGCCGGCAACCAGTGACCGGCGTAGTCCGGTCGCGCCCCCACCGCGTGGTAAGCCAGGCACGCGCCGGAGAACAGCAACAGCGCCGGCACAGCCACCGGGCGGGATCCGAACCTCTCGGCCAGTCGCCCACCCGCCGCCGCGGCGAGCGCAGCCATGAGCGGCCCCGGAGTGACCGCAAATCCCGCCTCCAGCAGCGAGTAGCGCCATACCTGGGTGAGGAAAAGGATGTTGCAGAGCAGCAGCGCGTAGAAGCCGATCGAGAACACGAAGAAGGCGGCGTTTGCGGTGCTGAACGTTCGTATCCGCAGGATCGCCGGCTCGAGTACCGGGGCGGGATGCCGTGCCGATCGACCAGCACAGGCAGCCGTGAAGACGGCTGCGATTACCCAGGCGGCGAGGACCCGGTCGCTGGTCCAGCCCCAGGTGGGCGCCTTGACGATCCCCAGAGCGAGCGCTCCCACGGCCACGGCGAGCATCGCCGCACCGATCAGATCAGGCGTCCTGCGGCGATCGGAGTCGCGGGTTTCGCGCAGCAGGCGCGGAGCGCGCAGCATCCCGACCGCGATCACGAGGTTCACGAAGAACGCCCATCGCCAGCTCGTCGATTCGACGAGCACCCCGCCGAGCGACGGACCGGCCGCTGCGGCGACGGCGCCGGCCGCCGCCCAGACGCTCGTGGCCCTGGCGCGCCTCTCGGCCGGAAACTCCTCGAGCACGAGCCCGAGCGACGCCGGGACGAGCGCCGCTCCGCCGACTGCCTGGACAACGCGGGCCGCGATCAGCGCCGTCGCGCTGGGCGCCGCCCCCGACGCGACGGACCCGAGAAGAAACAGAAACAAGCCAACAAAGAAGACGCGGCGGCGACCGAGGCGATCAGCGATGCGACCGGCGGGAACGAGCAACGCCGCCACAATCACGTTGTAGGCGTTCAACACCCAGCTCAAGCTCGAGAGCGAGGTGTCCGAGAACGTCCGCCGGATCGCCGGAAACGCGATGTTCACAATCGTGACGTCGAGGAACACCATGAACACCGCCAGCGAGGAGAGCAGCAGTACCTTCCACTCGCGCGGCAAACTACGCTGGCGCTGGACCGTCATTTTCTTGAGCTCGGCGTGCATCGAGCCTCCTTCAAAGCCGTTTTCGATGCGCCCAAGCTAGGCGTAAGCCGGCCCGCTGCCATTGGGCAGATGCCTGCTCTTGGTCTTAGCCCGCGACGATGACCACTTACGCGCGGGCGCTTAGGAACTCAAGCCCGTCGGCTTGATGCGATCGAACCGATCAGGCCGCGAGCGCGACGCCGGCGGGCGGTACATCGACCGCGAGCGGTCCCGCCGCCAACCCGGCGGCTACGTCGTGCAGGAGCGCTCGCATCGTCGTCGTCGCGTCCGACCTGAAGCCCTCGCGCCGGGAGACGATTGACACCGTCCTTGTCAGCGTGCCGCGCGCCAGCGGCAGAATCACGACCTCGTCGCGAACCGCCATCGAGGCGACGAGCCGGGGCATCACCGCAACCCCGACGCGCGCCGCGACGAGCGCCTGCATCGCCATGTAGTCGTTGGTCTCCGATCCGATCTCGGGCGCGAAGCCGGCGCCGCGGCACGCATGCATCAGCGCGTCGCGGCAGACACAGTCGTAGGGAGCGACGAACACCTCGTCAGACAGCGAGCCGAGGTCGATCTGCCCCTCGCGCGCGAGCGGGTGATCGGCGGGAAGGCAGCACGCCATGTCGTCGGAGAGCAATGGCTCGTAGCGCAAGACCGGATCGGCCGGCAAGTGCAGGCACGGATACTCGTACGCGAGCGCGAGGTCCCAATCACCGGCGGCCAGTCGCGGCAGCGAGGCGGGGGGGTCGGCCTCGGCGAGCTTCAGCTGAATACCGGGAAGCCGCTCTCTGAACGATGCCACCGCGAGCGGCACGACAGTCGCGGCGGCGGTCGGGAATGCGACGAGCCGCAACTGTCCACCTCCCTGCCTGGCGACCTCGATCACGTCGCGCTCGGCGTCGTCTAGCCGCGCGAGCAGCGCCTCGGCATGCCCTAAGAGGGCACGTCCGGGCGGGGTCAGGCGGATGCCGCGCGGCGAGCGCTCGAGCAGCTCAACGCCGAGCTCGCGCTCCAGCTGTTTGACGTGGTGGGAGACACCGGGCTGCGTGAACGCCAGCGTCCGCGCCGCCGCGCTGAACGAACCGCTGTTCGCAACCTCGCGAAACACCCGCAGACGATCCACGTCGAGCACGTCCGCCACTATACCGCCAGACCAAGATCTAGATTATCCCTCTGGGCGTGTGCCCCAAATCTTGCTTATGGGGTTCCAAGAGATCTCAATTTGCGCGAGGCGTACGGATGCTGCACATTTACGCGCGTAGAGCGGCGCATCCAGGTTCGTGAATTGTTCGCCGGGGATGGAATAACGGTGAGACCGATTGCGTCTTAGCGAGAGATAGCCGGCTCGGGGCGGCGGTCGCCTCGCGTTTGTGCGGGCTCTCTGCCGGGAGCCGTAGTCCCCAAAAAGAGGAGTTCACGTGGGTTTTCGTCGTTCGGGCGCTGCGTTGCTCGATCCTGTGGTTGAGCTGGGCGCTCGTGGAGCAGCGTCCGAAGTCGGCGAGAGGCTGGTCGGGATGGTCGGACGCGTCTCGAGCCCGCGGTTCGTCGATCGTCGCAAGGAGCTGTCGGCGATCGAGGCGGCGCTCACGCGGACGCGCGGAGGGTACGGCTCGGTGGTCCTCGTCGGCGGGGAGGCAGGTATCGGGAAGACCCGGCTGATCTCCGAGCTCGCCGGACGCGCCGAGCGCGAGCAGATGACGGTCGTGGTGGGGGAGTGTCTGCCACTCGGTGACGGGGAAATCCCGTACGCGCCGGTGGTCGGGGCGGTGCGCTCGCTCCTGGCACAGCGGGAAGGGACCGAGCTCGAGGGGATGCTCGACTCCGCGCGCGACGAGCTGGCCGTACTGCTGCCAGAACTGGCGTCCTGCCCTGCCGGTGCGGCTGGCCCGCCGGCTGGGGAGAGATCGCAGGCGCGCTTGTTCGAGCAGTTGCTCGCGCTGCTGGCAGCCGCGGCCCGGGCGCGGCCGGTAGTGCTTGTCGTCGAGGATTTTCAGTGGGCCGATCGATCGACGTGCGACTTCTTCTCGTTCTTCATCCGCGCCGCCCGGCGTCAGCCGATCGCGCTGATCATCACCTACCGCAGCGACGAGCTGCGCCGCGGCCACCCTTTGCGTCACTGCATGCTGGAGCTGGAACGAACCGGCCAGGCGATCCGCGTCGAGCTAGGGCCGTTCACGCGGACTGAGGTCCGTGACCAGGTCGCGGCGATCCTCGACGAAACTCCGCCCGTCGAGCTCGTTGACCGGCTGTTCGAGCGCTCTGAGGGCAACCCCTTTTTCACCGAGGAGCTGCTGGCATCGTCATTTGAGTCCGGCGAATCGCTGCCCGAGTCCCTGCGCGACACCCTGCTCGCTCGCGTCGAGGCGCGGTCGACGGTCGTTCGCGACGTGCTGCGGATCGCCGCTGTTGCGGGACGGACGGTCGATCACGCATTGCTGGCCGCGGTCGCGGACCTGTCGGAGGATGATCTCACCGGCGCGCTGCGCGAGGCGGTCGAGAACTACCTGCTCGCGCCCGACTCGGCGACCGTTGGGTATTCGTTTCGCCACGCGCTGCTGAGAGAAGCGATCTATTCAGACCTGCTGCCCGCCGAGCGCCGCAACCTGCACCTGACGCTCGTCCGGACGCTCTCGGCGCAGCCCACGCTGGCAGGAGCGACAGACGCAGGGGCGGCAGAGCTCGCCCATCACTGGTACGCGGCGGGTGACCTGCCGGCGGCGCTCACCGCGTTCGTCCGCGCCGGAGTCGCCGCCGAAGACCTCTGCGCTCCTGGCGAAGCATGGGAACAGTACGAGCGCGCACTCGAGATCTGGGATCGGGTGGCTCCGGCGCCCGGCGAGCTCTCGCTCGAGCGGCTCGAAGTCCTGCGACGGGCGGCTGAGGCGGCGCTGATGACAGGCGAGGAGGAGCGAGCAATCAGCCTGGCGAACGACGTGCTCGCGCGGATCGACGAGCACCACGATCCGATCGGGGCCGCGCTGGCGTACGAGCGACTCGGCCGCTACCTATGGATCGCCGGGCGTGACGAGGAGGCGCTGCTCGCGTATCGGCGCGCCGTGGAGCTGATGCCCGACGATCCGCCGTCTGAGGAGCGTGCGCTGGTATTGGCTGCGGAGGGACAGGCGCTGATGCTGTGCGACCGCACGACCGAGTCGAACTCGCGGTGCGCGCAGGCGCTCGCGATTGCCCGCTCGGTGGGGGCTGAGGCGGTCGAGGCGCACGTGCTCAACACGATGTGCGGGAATCTCAGCGCGATCGGCCAATTCGACCAAGCGGTGCGGGCGGCGAGTCAGGCCCGCGCGATCGCAGGCCGCCTGCGCCTCGCCGACGAGATACACCGTAGCTACACCAACGGCGGCGGCGCTCTGTACCAGGCGGGCCGCGTGGAGGAGTCGATCGCGATCGCGCGGGAAGGAATCGCGTCCGCGGGCGAGTTCGGGGTCGAGCGTCACTGGGGCGATTTCCTTCGTGGCGAACTGGCCGGTCGCTTGGTGCAACTGGGGCGCTGGCGCGAAGCCGAGCGGATACTCGAGGAGGTAATCGATCGCTCTCCGACCGGGGTGCACGCGGGGATGGCATACCGATGTCTTGGGTACCTGTTGGTCGGGTTGGGGGAATTCGACGCTGCGGCCCGCGCGCTCGACCGGGCCGAGCAGCACACCCGCCGCTCACTTGGGTCGATGACGCTCGCGCCGCCCGCGGTGGCTCGGGCCTCGCTCGAGCTGTGGGCGGGCCGTCCGCAGGCGGCGGCCGCCGTCGTGTCCGATTGTCTTCAGCGGGTGGGTGATGGCGAGCACGTGTTCTTCACGGCGAGGCTGTACGAGCTCGGCGCGCGCGCCTGCGCCGACCTCGCCGCTCGCGCTCCTGGTGACGAGCTGACCAAGAAGCGCCAGACGGTCACGGCGGACAGGCTGCTTGAGCGGCTGGACGGGCTGATCGCGCGGATAACCGGCGTCGTCCCGCCCGTCGTCCTCGCAAGCCGGGCTGCCTGCGCAGCTGAGTATTCACGGATCGGGGGCGCCGGCGACGCTGCTCTGTGGGCCGATGCCCGGCGGCACCGGGAAACTTGCACGAACCCCTACCAAGCCGCCTACGCCCGCTGGCGAGAAGCAGAGGCGCTGCTCGCCTCCGGCGGCGAGCGCGCGGATGTGGAAGCGCTCGTCCGCGACGCGCACGCGGTAGCGGACGAACTGGGCGCCCGGCCGCTGCGCGGGGAGCTCGAAATGCTCGCCCGTCGTGCTCGCATCGAGCTTGCGCACGGCGGTCCTCCCGAGCCGGCGCCGAATGCCGCGGTGGAGCGGCTCGAGCTCACGCCGCGCGAACTTGACGTTCTGGCCCTACTCGCGGACGGGCTGACCAACCGCGAGATCGGCGCCGAGCTTTTCATCAGTGACAAGACCGCGAGCGTGCACGTTTCACGCATCCTGACGAAGCTCTCAGTTCCCAACCGCGCCGCAGCCGCCGGCGCCGCACACCACCTGGGTATCACACGAGCCCTCACCCCCTCCGCGGAAGGCCCGACTCGTCGCCGTTGATTGGAGAGATGGGGGGAGTGGGCCAGCGAAGTCCGGCTTCTAACATCCCTGGGGAACCACCTCAAAGGAGAAACGATGCCGCTACAGGGCGAATATGAGCCGAGCTCTTCGGAGTGGGTCCGAGACCAGGTTGCGGAGTACGAGAGCTCCGGTGGAACCAAGGGGACGACGCTGCGCGGCGTCCCGGTGGTCGTGATCACGTCGCTGGGCGCCAGCTCCGGCAAGTTGCGCAAGAACCCTGTTATGCGGGTCGAGCACGAGGGGGTGTATGCGGCGGTCGCGTCGAAGGGCGGGGCACCCGAGCATCCGGCGTGGTATCGCAACTTCGTCGACCATCCGCTTGTTGAACTCCAGGACGAAGGCGCCAAGGGTGACTACACCGCGCGCGAGGTCTCCGGCGATGAGCGCGCAACGTGGTGGGAGCGGGCTGTTGCGGCCTGGCCGGACTACGCTGACTACCAGACAAAGACCGACCGGGAGATCCCGGTCTTCGTGTTGGAACCGGCCGATTGATCCAATAGCGGCCGCCGGCGCGCTAGACCAACCGCTCGAGCGCCTGCTCGATCGAGGCGTCGCCCGCGCTGACGTACAGGATCCGCCGGGACGCGCGCCCGTCGGCGAGAAGTACGTCGAGCAGGGCGGCGACGTCGTCGCGGGTGATCGGGCCGCGGAACGGCTTGAGGTCGATCCGAACGGTCCCGCTGCCCGGGTCGTCGGTCAAGGGGCCGGGTCTCACGATCGTCCAGTCGCGGTCGCTCGCCTGCACCGCCGCGTCGGCCTCGGCCTTGGCGCGCAGGTACACGCTGAACACGTCGTCACCGCCGGGAGGGGCCTCGGCGCCGACGGAGCTGACGATCAGGTATCGCTCCGCGCCGACCTGCCCGGCCGCGGCTAACAGCTTGATCGCGCCGTCGCGGTCCATCGTCAGCTTGCGCTCCGCTCCGCTGCCGGGTCCGGCTCCGGCGGCGAACACGACCGCTGACGCGCCGCTGATCGCAGCCGCGATCTCGGACACGTCTGCGTGCTCGAGATCGCAGACGATCGGCTCTCCGCCCCGTGCGCGGATGTCGTCGGCGTGGTCGGGGTTGCGAATCAGGCTGATGACCCGCTCGCCGCGTCCGCTGAGACGCTCGGTCAGGCTCAGCGCGATCTTTCCGTGGCCTCCGGCAATCGCGACCATCCCGTCATCCTACGACCCGGGAACGAGAGTCGGTGCGTGACCTAGACTCGCGGCGATGTCGTTGCATGTGTTCGCGGGTCTGCGCGTCCGGGACTTCCCGGCGGCGAGAGCGTGGTACGACCGGTTGCTCGGCGAGCCGACGTCCTTCCCGCATGCCACCGAGGCGGTGTGGACGCTGGCCGAGAACGGCTCGGTCTACGTCGTGGAACACGCAGACGGCGCGGGCAACTCGGTCGTGACGCTGTTCGTCGACGACCTCGACGAATGGGTCGCCGCGATCGCCGCCCGCGGGCTCGAGCCCGATGAGCGGGAGACGCTCTCAAACGGCGTACGTAAGGTGGTGTACCGCGACCCCGACGGTAACGAGGTTGGATTTGGCGGCGCGCCCGTCGATACCGGTGCCTAATACTCTGCCCACCGCACCAATTGCCGCCACCGGACTGATCGTCGGTTTCGGCGTCGCGGTGTTGTCCGGATCTCGGGCGCTCGGGGGAGTGGTGCTGGCGATCTGCGGTCTTGCCTGCATCGCGATTTGGTTGCGACGCGACGGGCGTGGAACGGCAACCGTGCTGACGATCGCGGGGTTACTGGCGTTCGCGCTATCGCATCTCTTGGGACTTGTCATCGGGGCGTGGCCGGCCGTGCTGCTCACGGCGGTAGTTACAGCTGCGCTGTACTGGCGCGTCTCCGATTCCAGAGTTAAATGACGGCGTGCCGAGTATGACTGTGTCGGTCCGTGTACCTACACGGTGCTCGCGGTACGCTCCGCCTCTTCCTTGGCAAGCTTGAACAGCTCGTCGTAGTCGTAGGCGGCCTCAGGGTTCGCGCGAATCACCGAGTCGAGCGTCGCGGCGTCGCTGCCGATCAGGATCCGCCACGTGCCCGAGCGCACGCCGTCGAGGATCGTGGCAGCCGCCGCCGCAGCGGTCACCGGCGCCTTGTCCCTGAAGTCGCGCTCGAACTGCGCGAGAAGCCGGCGCAGGTCATCGGAGGAGGCGCCCTGACGCAGGATGCCCGCGCGGATCAACCCCTCCTGCGCGTCGGCGGGGATCATCTCCCGGATCTCGGTGTCGCTGATGTCCTGCGGCTCCGGATGGCCCTGGAAGCGGCGGCTGTTGGCAAGGATGTCGGTGCCCACGTGCCCTGGCATCACGAGCACGACCCTGACCTGTGGCGCGTTCGTGCGCAGGTCCTCGATCAGGGCCTCGGTGAAACCCCTGATCGCGAACTTGGAGGTGGCGTAGGCGTTGTTCGGCATGCCGGGCCCGAGCGCGGCCCAGAAGCCGTTGACGCTGCTGGTGTTGACCAGTACGCCGTCACCGCTCGCGATCAGCAGCGGCAGGAAGGTGCGGGCGCAGTGGTACACGCCCCACCAGTTGACGGCGAACGTGCGCTCCCACTCGTCACGGCCGCTCTCGACGAAGCTGGGGCCGCCTCCAACGCCGGCGTTGCTGAACACGAGGTCGACGTGATCGGTGGTGTGGCGGTGAAGCAACTCATCGCGGAATCGCTGGACCTGCGCCTCGTCGGACACGTCGCACACATGGCCGGTGACGACGACACCCTCCGGGGTACCGGCCTGCGCCATGGTCGCGGCGTCGGCGACGGTCTCGGCGTTCCAGTCGCAGGTCGCGACCGAGCACCCCTCCGCCGCCAGTTGGCGGACGAGTTCGCGGCCCATGCCCGAGCCGCCGCCGGTCACGACGGCGAGCTTGCCGGCAAACGTCGTGACGCCATCAACTCGGTGGGAATTGTGGTTCGCGGCTTCCATAAGGCCCTCCGAGGGAAAGGGAACGGAATGAGTGGCGATATCACAGTAATAGTACCACGCTAGCGCGGCGCCGAGGCGCGCTTTGACGCCGATCCGCCCGGGTAGCCACATCGGCACCAATGCGGGCGACGATGACTTCACGGGTGGTGGCGGGGCTGGCGGCCTGCCTCGCGGGTGGCCTCCTGTTCTTTGCCTCCACGGCCGGCGCGAGCCCTGGACTCGTCAAGTACTGCGCGGGCAACTCCGTGGCATCCCGGACGGGCATCAGGCTCGTCGGGACCGACGTGCGGGTGACCTCGACCGCCTACAACGCCGACGAGGTCCGGCTCTACGCAGCCCGCCCCGAGCTCCGGTGCGGCACCGCGCTCCAGGTGGTCAACGCGTATCTGGCCGCCAAGCTCGACCGCCCCGACGGCCGCGACGGGGTCGTCCGCAGGTTCACGCACGTCGAGTTCCGCGAGACCGATCACGACCACTCATGATCAGAATCCGAGCGGGCCGCGTCGGCGCTCGGGCTTTCCGGATTGGGCCCAGCCGGCCGCTGCCGTCCGGGATTGGCGTCCGCGAGTTGACTGCGTCGAAGCGGCGTCTATAGGCTCCGGCGCGTCCACACCCCCAAGCCACGCTCAGCCGAGCGAGGAGGCACACCATGGCAGACAGCGTCTATCGCGTCACCGAGGTCATCGGCGTCAGCGGCGAATCGTGGGAGTCGGCCGCCCGCAGCGCGGTGGAGACTGCAGCGAAGAGCGTTCGCGACCTGCGTGTCGCTGAGGTCCTCCGTCAGGACGTGACGATCGAGAACGGAGGCATCGTCAGCTACCGGGTCCGGCTCGGCATCTCGTTCAAGTTCGAGAGCGGTGACTGACCGGGAGCCGTCGCGCGGGGCGGAGTACACCGCCCCGACGCGCCTGTGCACCTGATTGCCGGGCAGCTCAGCGGTAGGTCACGAGATCGCCGTTGCCCGCGTCCTCGAGGTGGCTGTGGTCGTTGTAGGACACGAGCGTCTTGCCCCGGCTGCCGACGATGACCTTGGTGATCGAGGTGTTCACCGACACCCGGTTGAGCGGCACGAACGCGCGGTCGGGGAGGCCGAGGAGCGAGGCCGCCAGCGCGGCGATCACTCCGCTCGAGCTGAACGCGATCGCGGTTTGCCCGGTGCGTAGCCCGGCGCCGAGGTCATCGAGCGCGCCGTTGATCCCGGCGAGGAAGTCGGGCCAAGTCTGCCGCGCCGGGCTCTCCGCGCCCGCGTCGACCCACTCCTGGAGAGCCTGATCGAACACGATCTGAAAGTCCCGAGAGCTCAGCGCGGGCCCGGTGTCGCTCGGACGCCGCTCGAGTCGCGTCCGCATCGCCGAGTGATGCGAGAGCACATCGTCGTTGTCGAGCTCGTTCCAGCGCTCGTCAACCGACGCCGTCCCGTCGGCGCCCCGCGACCAGGGGCGACCCGTGTCACGCTGGCGGCGCAACGAGCCGGTGACGACGCGGTCGGCAACGATGCCGCGCCGCGTGACCGCACGGTGGAGCGATTCTACCTGGGCGTGGCCCAGTTCGGACAGCACGTCGTAGTCGGCCGTCCCGAACGATGCCTGCGCGTGGCGGATCAGGAGAACGATCGGCATCGAGCGGCCTTAGGCGACGAAGTCACCGGCGCCGACGCGCAGGCTCGTGAGCTTGTCACTGATCAGGTCTAGGTCACGCTCGGGCACCGGGGCGGTGCCGAATCCCGCGTGGTTGAGCACGCGGGTCGCCTTGTCGGCGACCTCCCGACCGCGGGCCGTGATCGTCCCCAGCGTCGTGCGCCGGTCGGTCGGGTGGGGCGAGCGCTCTGCGAGGCCTTCGCGCTCGAGTCCGTCCATGAGATTGGTCACGCTGGTCCGGTGGACCTGGAGTCGATCGCCCATCTTGCCGAGCGGCAGCGAGCCCGTGCGGCTGTAGTAGAGCAGCATCAGCGCCTCGTACCGGGGGAAGGTCAGGTTGTAGGGAGCCAGCGCCTCATTCAGGCGGCCCATCAGGATCTGGTGAGCGCGCATGATCGAGGTGACGGCGCGCATCGGCGGCGTGGTCTGCGGGCCCCAATGCTCGCTCCACTGGCGGGCGGCTTCGGCGATTGGATCAAACGGCAGTGGCGGCGGCATCCACCTGGCGCTACCGTGCCATCGCCCGCGCGATCACGACGCGTTGGATCTCGTTGGTGCCCTCGTAGATCTGTGTGATCTTGGCGTCGCGCATCATGCGCTCGAGCGGATATTCGTTGACGTAGCCGTAACCGCCGAGTACCTGTATCGCCTCGATGGTGACGCGCATCGCGTTGTCGGAGGCGAACAGCTTGGCCATCGAGGTGTACTTCCCCACCCCAGGCGTTCCGCGATCGACGAGCGCACACGCCTTATAGAGGAGCTCGCGCGCAGCCGCGGTGCCGGTCTCCATGTCCGCGAGCTTGAACTGGATCGCCTGAAGCTGGTTGATGGGCTTGCCGAACGCGATCCGCTCCTTCGAGTAGGCGTTCGCATAGTCGGTGGCGCCCTGGGCGATGCCGACCGCCTGCGCGGCGGCGCCGAGGCGCGTTCGCTCGAGCGTCGCCAGCGCGACGCTGAGCCCCTTGCCCTCCTGCCCGATCAGGTTGCCGCTCGGGATGCGAACGTCCTCGAGCACCGGCGATCCGGTCGGTGATCCCTTGATCCCGAGCTTGTGCTCGACGTTGCCGATCGAGAAGCCCGGGCGGTCGGCCTCGACCAGGAACGCCGAGCTACGCCCGGCCTCCCGATCGGTCTTGGCGAAGACCACGTAGACATCGGCGATGGTGGCGTTGCTGATCCAGTTCTTGGCCCCGTTGAGCACCCACTCGTCGCCGTCGCGAACCGCGGTCGTCCGCATCGCAGCCGGATCCGACCCCGCCTCGGGCTCGCTCAGCGCGAACGCCGGCGCGAGCTCGCCGCTCGCGAACCGCGGAAGCCACTGCTCTTTGAGCTCAGGCGAGCCGAACAGCGAAATCGGCAGCGATCCCAGCTCCTGGAGCATGAGGATCAGCGCACTGCTCGCGCACACCTTGGCGATCTCCTCGACCGCCATTTGCAGCATCAGCGTCCCAGTGCCGGTACCGCCGTACTCGGTCGAAAACGGCAGCGCCAGGACGTCCTGCTCCGCGAGAAGCCGCCGAACATCCCACGGATACTCGGCGGTGCGGTCGATGTCGGCGGCGCGTGGCGCGATCTGCTCCTGCGCCAGGCGGCGCACCAAGTCGCGAAAGTCGAGCAGGTCCTGCGGTACGTCGTAGAGATCGGGGTGCGTGGATTCGACGGTCATGGTGCGAGTCTAAGAGACGTCACGACTTGATCAAAGAGCGTGGACATCCTACTATTGGATTTCCAACTAATCCAGCCGAACCGCGGAAGATCTGACCATGAGCGCCATAACCGCCGCCGGTGACCAGCCCACGCTCGAGGGTTGGGCGCAGGCCTACGCCGCCACGCCCGAGCGAGACGTCCCGTTCACAACGCTGAGCTCGGAGCCGATCGCGCCGCTGTACACCGCCGCCGACCTGCCCGAGGACTTCGAGGCGCAGATCGGCGTTCCCGGCCAGTTCCCGTTCACGCGCGGCGTGTATCCCTCGATGTACCGGGGGCGGCTGTGGACGATGCGCCAGTTCGCCGGGTTCGGGACGGCGGAGGAGACAAACGCGCGCTTCCGCTACCTGCTCGATCACGGGCAGACGGGACTGTCGACCGCGTTCGACATGCCGTCGCTGATGGGGCACGACTCCGACCACGCGCTGTCGCTGGGTGAGGTTGGGCGCGAGGGCGTCGCCGTCGACACCGTGCACGACATGGAGACCCTGTTCAGCGGCATCCCGATGGGCGAGGTCAGCGTGTCGATGACGATCAACGCGCCGGCGGCGATCATGCTCGCGTTCTACGTGGTGGCGGCCGAGCGTCAGGGAGTCGTTCCGGAGGCGCTGGCGGGGACGATCCAGACGGACATCCTCAAGGAATACATAGCGCAGAAGGAGTGGTGCTTCCCGATCGATCCGGCGATGCGGCTGGTCACGGACATGGTCGAGTGGTGCTCGCGCGAGATGCCGCGCTGGCACCCGATCAGCGTCTCCGGCTATCACATCCGTGAGGCGGGATCGACGGCTGTCCAGGAGTTGGCGTTCACACTAAAGGACGGTCTGACGTACGTCGAGCATGCACTCGCGCGCGGGCTTGACGTCGATGATTTCGCGCCGCGGCTGTCGTTCTTCTTCAATGCTCAGATCGACTTCTTCGAGGAGATCGCCAAGTACCGGGCGGCGCGACGGATTTGGGCGCGGGAGCTCAGGGACACGTTCGGAGCGAAGAAGCCGGAGTCGTGGCGGATGCGCTTCCACACGCAGACGGCAGGGGTGTCACTCACCGCGCAGCAGCCACTGAACAACATCGTCCGCACCGCGATTGAGGCGCTCGCTGGCGTGCTCGGTGGCACGCAGTCACTCCATACAAATTCATATGATGAAGCTCTTGCCCTCCCCACCGAGGAGGCGGTGCGCGTCGCGCTCCGCACCCAGCAGATCATCGCGCACGAGACAGGTGTGACAAACACGATCGACCCCCTCGGCGGGTCCTACTTCGTCGAATCACTGACTAACGAGATGGAGCGCCGCTGCTACGACTACTTCCGAAAGATCGACGAGCTCGGGGGCATGGTCGACGCGGTCAAGCGCGGCTTCCCGCAGCGCGAGATCGCCGAGGCGGCGTTTGAGCTGCAGATGGACATCGACGCCGGGCGGCGGGTCGTGGTCGGCGTCAACCGCTTCCCCGAGGGCGATCACGCGGAGACGCCACTCTTGCGCATCAACCCGGAGTCCGAGCGGCGGCAGGTCTCCTCGCTGGCCGCGGTCAAGGCCGGACGGGACGCCGACGTGGTGGCGGCGCGACTGGCTGACGTGGTGTCCTCCGCGGTCACGGGTCAGAACCTGATGCCGGTACTGATCGCAGCGGCGCGGGAATCGGTCAGCGAGGGGGAGATCGTCCAGGCGCTCCAGCAGGTGTGGGGCGGGTATCGCGAGACGCCTGTCTTTTAGCTGACAACGCGCCCACCGGCGGTCAGGAGCGAGCCCTGTGGTGGTCCTGGCGCCGGCGAGGCGGGGGCGACTGGTAGACCTCAGGGCATGACGCTGCTCGCCGATGTGGTCACCGCCTCGACGCTCGTCGGCGAGACCAGTTCGAGGTCGCGCAAGGTCGCGATTCTCGCCGAGCTGTTGATGGAGCTCGAACCGGATGAGGTCCCGATTTGCGTTGGGTTCCTGTCTGGCGCTCCCCGCCAGGGCCGCGTCGGCGTCGGGTACGCGACGGTCTACGCGATCCGGGTTCGCCCGGCCGACGTCGCCTCGCTGACGGTGGTCGAGGTCGACCGGGCGATCGACGAGATCGAAGATGCCACCGGCCCGGGTTCGGCGGGGCGGCGCGGGGATCTGCTCGCCGACCTGCTCGGGCGCGCCACCGAGGAGGAGGCCGCGTTCCTGCGTCGGCTGTTCACCGGCGAGCTCAGGCAGGGCGCGCTCGCCGGGGTGATGGCCGACGCGGTGGCGAAGGCCGCCGGCGTCCGCGGCGAGATCGCGCGGCGGGCGCTGATGCTGTCGGGCGATCTCACGCGGATGGCGGTCGTTGCTCTGACCGAGGGTGAGGCGGGCCTGCGAGCGGTCGGGTTCGAGATCTTCCGACCGATCCTTCCGATGCTCGCCTCGACTGGCGCCGACGTGGCCGACGCGATGTCGGGCTTCGAGCTGTCCTCGGTGGAGTGGAAGCTCGACGGAATCCGGATCCAGATCCATCGCCGCGACCGCGACGTCCGCATCTACACGCGCAACCTCAATGAGATCACCGCGACGCTGCCCGGGATCGTCGAGGCCGCTCTCAGCCTGCCCGTGGGCCAGGCGGTGCTCGACGGCGAGGCCTTGTGGATGCGCGACGGTGCTCCCGCGGCGTTCCAGGACACCGTGTCGCAGATCGACAGCGATGCCCCGCCGGAGGGCATCGTCACGTTCCTGTTCGATCTGCTCCACCTCGATGGCGAGGACCTTCTCGATCAGCCGTTGGGGGAGCGATTGAAGCGGCTCCGGGAGGTCGCGCCGGGGCTGGTGATCCCGGGCGAGCTGACCGCGGACCCCGAGGAGGGAGAGCGTGCGCTCGAGGCGTCGCTGGCCGCCGGCCACGAGGGCGTGGTCGTCAAGGACGCCGCGTCGCCGTACGCCGCCGGCCGTCGCGGCGGGGCGTGGCGCAAGGTCAAGCCGGTGCGCACGCACGACCTCGTTGTGCTCGGCGCCGAATGGGGTCACGGGCGCCGGCAAGGCTGGCTGTCGAACCTCCACCTTGGCGCCCGAGACCCGGAGTCGGGCGGGTTCGTGATGGTCGGGAAGACATTCAAGGGGATGACCGACGAACTGCTGGGCTGGCAGACGGAGGCGTTGCTCGAACGCGAGACCGGCCGGCGCGGGATCGCGGTGTTCGTGCGCCCCGAACTCGTCGTCGAAATCGCGCTCGACGGCGTCCAGTCCTCGACTCGCTACCCGGGCGGTCTCGCGCTCCGGTTCGCACGCGTCAAGCGCTACCGGCCGGACAAGGACGCTGGCGAGGCCGACACGATCGAGGATCTGCGGGCGTTGTTGCCGGCGCGGGCGTGAGCTCGCGCGCGGGGCGGGCGGCGGTTACTTCAGCTGTGAGATGTCGATCGCGTTCGCCGGCGCCGTCAGCGAGACGGGCTGGTTGAACTGGTCGAACACGATGTGACCGCCGTCGGAGCCGGTCTTGACGATCTCGATCGGGTAGGCCTTGCCGGTCGTGGCGACGTACAGCGTCCCACCGTTCGTGGTGTCGGTGATGCCGATCGCTTGCTGGCCCAAGACCGTGGTCGTTTTGCCCTTCTCCAGCTTGCCGTGGCTCGAGAGCAGCTGGCCGAACAGCTTGTGCCCGTTGGTCAGCGTCGCGAGCGAGGCGAGCTGGCCGGTCGCCGGCGCCTTCAGCCATTTGCCGCTCAGGAGCTGGGCGGCGGGGGCGCCGCCGAATTTGTTCCAGAACGACGAGCTGCCGTTGATGTACACCTCTTGACCGAGAGCGACGATCTGGAAGCTGAGGCCGTTCTCGGTCATCGAGCCCTTGCCGCCCTTGCCGTTGACCAGGCTCAGGTCGAGCGAGATCTGCTGGCCGGCGCTCGGGACCGAGCCCGCCACGTGGACCGAGTTGACGTTCGAGACGGCGTTCGTCGCCGCCGCGACGATCTGGTCCGGGGACTTCGAGGCGACCCCGTTGGAGGATCCGCCGCTGCTGCCACACGCGGCAATGGCGAGCGCGGCGAGCACGGCGAGGATGGCTGAGACCAGACGTAGGCGCATGTAAGGTGATAACCGTACACGCTCACGGCGCCCCGCCGCGCCACCCCCCGGGCTCTCCGGCCGGACGCCGCCAAGGGCACCCCGGGCCCTCCGGCCGGCCGCCGCCAAGGGCACCCCGCGGGCCGGGCTAGGACCCGTCGAGGCTCTCGGCGATCATGATCGCGGCGCGTTCGTGGGCGGCGTAGGTGGCCCGGAGCGCCGGCACCACATCCTGTCCGTCGGCACCGAGCGGGGGCGGGTCGGCGACGAGCAGCGTCCGGACCTCCCGGCCGAGCGGCTCACCGCCGACGGCGTCGGCGAGCGCGGCCAGCGCATCGGCGCGCACGCGCGCGCCCTCGACGAAGGAAGCGATCACGGTCTCCCGCGCCAGCGGCGCCCGTCCGAACACCCGGGCGTGGAGCACCGCCGGGTTGACCGCGTGGGGGCGGATCAGGGCCCGGCGTTCGCTGATCGACATGCCGGAGGCGGCGGCGAGGTAGTCGATCGCCTGGGTCACACCCTGCGCATCGACCGGGAGGGACGCGCTCAGGTCGGGCGGCAGCCTGTCCAGGAGGCTCGCGTGCTCGGCGGCGGCATCGGCCAGCAGCGCTTCGACGCGGCTACGGTGACTGCCCTCCACGTCGCGCCCTTCAGCCCTCGCCCTGCCAGCCGAGCCCAAGGCGCCGGGTGCGAGGCAGCCTGCTGACGACGAGGTCGTACGAGTCCTCGATCATGTCGCCGATCGCCTGGGGCGGCAGGGAGCCGTCGATGATCACGGTGTTCCAGTGGCGCTTGTTCAGGTGGTACCCGGGAATCACCGCTGCGTGCGCCTCGCGCAGTTGCTCCGCGAGGGCGGGCTCGCACTTGAGGCTGACCCGCAGCGGGGTGGCGTCGAGCCGGGAGAGCGCGAACACCTTTCCGGACACCTTGAACACGGAGTTCTCGGGGCCGAACGGAAAGGTCTCCTCGGCTCCGGGGAGCGCGAGGCATCGATCGCGTAGCTCGGACGGCTTCATCGCCGCACATGGTGCCTGGTCAGCGCGGCGATGAGCCGACCGAATGAGAGAGCTACATCAGGCTCAAGCCGCCGCGAGCTCCTGCTCGGCGCGCAGCCAGTTTGCGAGCTCGTCGCTCGTGCCGCGCTCGAGGTGGATGAAATAGGCGCGTTCGCAGATCTCGGCGTGGCTCGGCTGAAGCCGCTCAGATGCCCGACTGGGCTTGGGCTTGGGCTTGGCGGTACGGGTGCGCGGGCGCACGGGCTTGGTCGTCTTCTCGGTCATCGAGGTCCTCCTGGTGCTGATGGACAGGGGCTGGCGCGCCATCCCCCAATGGCATTTCGCGGGTGTGTTCGACGCTCGCGCCCCTGGACCTCCTCGGCCCCTGGACCTCCTCGGCCCCTGGACCTCCTCGGCCCGGGCCGAGGAGGTCCTGTTCGGCCGGGCCCGCGGCGGGCCCTCTCCGGCGCGCGGGCGGATCAGTAGCCCATGTCGTTGGTCGTCGAGGTGAACACGCCGGAGGCGAACACGAGGGCCCAGATGATCGAGGCGACGATGCTGATCGCGATGATCCACCGGCCGTGCCGGGCGGTCGCCCTGGCCGGCCGAGTCACGGCCACGATGCCGATGATCAGCCCGAGCAGCGGCATCGCGACCGCGGTGATGTAGCCGAGCACGACCAGCCGGCTGAGGCCGGGGCCGGGGACGTTGGCCTTGGCGCCGTTGGTCGACGCGTAGTCGCCGGTCCACGGCTTGCCGTTCGGGGTCGGCGGTCGCGTAGCGCTCATCGACGTCAGAGCGTAGAGGTAGCGCCGCCTTTGATAGAACCGCCGCGACCCCCTTTCCAGCTGAGGTGAGATATGAAAG
This sequence comes from uncultured Solirubrobacterales bacterium, assembly GCA_963701945.1. Taxonomy (GTDB): domain Bacteria; phylum Actinomycetota; class Thermoleophilia; order Solirubrobacterales; family Solirubrobacteraceae; genus Palsa-465. Next base: position 100,102 of record CAVPBV010000019.1, read on the forward strand.
TGATCGGGGCAGGTCTCCCGCGCACGGCGACCACGACCCAGGCAATCGCGTTCGAGAAGCTCGGATTCGGGCACTGCTACCACATGCGTGACCTGATGATGGACTTCGAGGCCGGCCTCGGCCTGTGGGAGGCGGTAGCTCGCGGCGAGCCCGACTGGGAGGCGATTTTCGGCGACGCCCAGTCGACCGTCGACTGGCCCGGAGGCTGGTGCTACAAGGAACTGTTCGAGTACTACCCCGACTCGAAGGTAGTCCTGAGTGTGCGCGCGCCCGAGGGCTGGGTGCGGAGCATGCGCGAGACGATCTGGCCGATGTACTTCGGCGATTCGGTGATGCACCACATGTGCGCCGCGCGAGCCCAGCTCGACCCGCTGTGGAAGAGGTTCATGGACCTGATGATCATCATGACTTGGGCTGATCCGACCGGCGGCCTCGCGCCACCCGAGGCGACGTACGAGGACGAGGGCCTGATCGCGGCGATGAATCGCTGGAACGAGCGGGTCAAGCGCGACATCCCCGCCGACCGCCTGCTCGTGTGGGAGCCGCGCGACGGATGGGAGCCGCTATGCGAGTTTCTCGAGGTGGCGGTCCCCGACGAGCCCCTACCGAACGTCAACGACACGGCGGCGTTCAAGGAGGGGATCCTCGGCGGCGCCATTTCGGTCGTGAACGACTGGTGGGACCAGCGCGAGCGGCCTTCGGGCGGCCTGCACGGGGCCCCGGCCGGGTGACGAGCGCCTAGCGCCGGGTGACGAGCGCCGGGCGACGAGCGTCTAGGCGACCTCAACCCGGCGGCGACGAGCGGATTCGAGTCGCTCGTCCGCGACTCGGCGGGCGGCCGCGAGCGGCGTGATTGCGTTCTGCCGGGCGGCGGAGAAGACGGCCTCGAGCGAGCCGGCGACCGCGCCGACGCGCGCGATCGCGTCCTCGCGCGTGCAGCCTTCGAACTCCATCGCGCTGCCGAAGATCACGCCGCCGGCGTTGACCACGAAGTCGGGCGCCCACAGGATGCCTCGCTCGCGCAGGGCGTCGGCGACGCCCTCCTCGGCGAGCTGATTGTTGGCGGGGCCGGCGATCGCGGCGCAGCGGAGCGCCGGCACCGACGCGCGAGTGAGGAGCCCGCCGAGCGCCGCGGGCACGAGCAGGTCGGCATCGGCCTGCAATGCCGTCTCGGGGTCTATCCAGGCCGCGCCGAGTTCGTCCGCGAGCGGCCGCTTGGAAGCGTCGATGTCGCACACCAGGAGGTTGGCGCCGCTCGCGGCGAGTCGCCGCGCAACGCGTGAACCGACCTGGCCGAGGCCGATGATCGCGATTCGCCGACCCGAGACCTCGTCGGTTCCGAACGCCTGCTGGAGCGTCACGGCGATCGCCGCGTGGACGCCCTCGGCGGTCGGCTCGGACGGCTCGCCGGCGCCTCCCTCGGACTCCGGGAGGCAGTATGCGTAGCGCGTGCGCTCACGCGCGATCAGCATGTCCTCGGCGGTCGTGCCCACGTCCTCGCCGACCCCGTAGGTGCCGCCGAAGCCGTCGACGGCGTCGCCCAGGTCGAGCATCGCCGCGCGCCGGCGTTCGGGCGTGAGGTCCGTCTCGGGCGACAGCGCAATCACGCTCTTGCCGCCGCCGAGCGGGAGCCCCGCGAGCGCGCACTTGAGGGTCATCGCCTCCGACAGCCGGAGCGCGTCGTCGAGTCCATCCCGCCAGTCCCGGTAGCGCCACAGGCGGCAGCCCCCGACCGCATGGCCCAACGCCGTCGAATGGACCGCCACGATCACCGGCAGCGCCGACCGCTCGCCGACCGCGATCGCCACCCTTTCGTGCTCGAGCATCGCCACATCGTATGGCCCGGGCTCGCGCTAGGTTTGGGGCGGCGCGTATGGACGATCCCCACGGGCTAGAGCGTTTCGTCGCCGCCCAGAATCAGGCGGACACGTTCACGACGGCGGTGGCGGAGTTGCGCGGCGGGGCGAAGCGCAGCCACTGGATGTGGTTCGTGTTCCCGCAGATCGCCGGCCTCGGACAGAGCCCGACCTCCCGGAGGTACGCGATCGCGTCGCTCGAGGAGGCGCGGGCCTACCTGGCTCATCCCGTGCTCGGGCCACGGTTGATCGAGTGCGCGCGGATCCTGTGCGAGCTCGAGGGAAGGACCGCACAGGACATCTTCGGCGGCATCGACGCGATCAAGCTGCGCTCATCGATGACGCTGTTCGCGCGCGCCGACCGGTCGAATCCCGTGTTCGGTCAGGTACTCGACACGTATTTCGGCGGCGTTCCGGACGAGGCCACCGAACGGCTCCTCGGCGTGGATCGCTGAGCCCTGCGCCTACGGCGCCGCGGACGCTGAGGACCGGCGCTGGAGCTCGGCCTCGAGCTGCGCGAGGCGCGCCAACCGGGTCTTGACCGGCGGATGGGTGGCCCAGATGCGACGTAGGTCGGAGGCGCGATACTCGCGCGCGGGGAGAAAATGGAACAGGTCACTCGTCCCGTGCTGCGCAGGTCCGCGAGCGGGATCCTCGGGAGCTCCCCGGACACGCGCACCATCGCGGACGCCACCGCCGACGGGGATCCGGTCAGCATCGCGGCACGGGCGACACGGCGAGCCACGGCAAGAGCGTCAAGCCAAGGCACCATCCGCGATAGCCGAGGCGTTCCCACAGGAACTGGCACTCAGAGGCTCCTGGCGCCTCAGCACGATCACCTCCGGCGGCTTCATGTCGGCGAGGAGGCATAGCGGCTCGATCGCGCCCGCGCATCGTGCCGCGCGGACCGGATCGGGCACCACCAGTCTGCGCAGGCGCAGGGCATGTGCCTGCGCGGCACAGGCGGCGAAGAAGACGAGCAGAACGGGCACAACCCATCGCGCGTCCTTGCTGGTTCCGCTCGTCGCGCAGAGAGCGATTGCGGCGACGAGCGCGGCATCGAACGCGAGACCCAGGAGCAGCACCAGCAGCATCCGCGCCTGGAGGGAACGATCAGGCGGGAACACATCCTTGCGCCGTGGCTTGGTCATCGCGGTTCGGGAAATATGTTCCCCGAACAGGTGACCTCAGGCGCTGGTTCGCGTCTGCGGACAAACGCGAACGACCCGGGGCGGAGGGGAGGCCCCGGGTCGTTCGTCCTGGCGGGTGGGTCAGCGCATTGCTAGCCCGTGGTGCCGGCGCGTGTGGCTAGCCGGCGGACGTGGATGCGGCGGGGAGGATCACCGAGACGCCGCCGACGGGCTGCCCGGTGGTGAACACGTTCTGCCCCACCAGATCGTTCAGAGACGAGGCACCCTCGCTCGACAGCGTGGCCAGGAGGCCGCTCAGGCTGAGCCCGCCGCCTGGCGTGGCGGCCTGCTCGAGCTGGGACGTGTCGATGTCGAACAGCTTGACCTCGGGTCCTCCGTTCACCTGGAAGCTGAGCGCCGAGCCCTCGGTTCCGGTGCCGAGCGTGAGCTCAGGGTTCGTCAGCGACACCGAGGCGGCGCCGTTGTCGAGTTGCATTCCACCGCTCAGCGGAATTGTCCCCGTGAGCGTTCCCTGGTCGAAGCTGCCGCCGGCGCTCGACCCGTTCAGGGGAAGGGTCACGCTGCTGCCGTCAGCGCCGGGGATCGTGGTCGTGCCGAGCGGCGCCGGCAATCCACCCGACGCCGGGACCAGCGGTAGTCCGGACAGTCCGGCGGAGTTGAGAAGTGAGACGAACTCGGGGGTCAGTGCGAGTCCGACTCCCGAGCTCGAGGTCGGGGTGACTCCGGTCGTGCCAGGCGCACCGGGCGGGGTGCCGGTGATCGGCGCGGTGCTCACTCTGACGGTGAACGATCCGAACGACTGCCCGTTGCTCAACGCGCTCTTGTTCAGGGCCTTGTCGAGCTTGGCCGCGCCCGCCTTGGTGAGTTTCGCGGTCATCCCACTTAGAATCTCGGTTGCGCCGCTGTGCTTGACCTTCACCTTGCCTGTCACGGTGAACAGCTGGACCTTGTGGCCGGCGAGCTTCACGGCCACCTGTCCGTTGCCCTTCGCGGGTCGGGTGAACGTCACCGACTTCATCGCCACCGAGCGCTTCCCGAGGACGATGTGGAGCACGCCCTTCAGGTTGAGCGTGCCGGTCGCCTTGGCAAAGTTCCACTTGCCGGAACTGTCGGGAAGGGCGTAGGTCGATTTGCTGCGGGTCGCCGGCCGCTGTGCGGTGAGCGACACGTGCTGTCCGGAGAACGAGCGCTTGGCTTTCGCCGACAATGTCAGCGTGGCGCCGTCCCCACTCTGAGACGTGACGGCGGTGTTCGTACTGGTCGCCGCATCGGCTCCGATCGGCAGCATGAGGGCGAGAACCGCCGCGAGTAGCAGCGGCCGAAAGCGGAGATGGAGATGGGACATGCGCGGGCCTTTCGTCGACTTGCAGCAGTACGAGACGCGAGCGTCGGTGCTCGGCGCCCGGGCATGCGAAGCCCAGCGCCCATCGGGGATGTAATTACAGCTTTACCGTGCGGCCTGCCTCCGCACCGGCCTTCTGTCTCACCCGGGGCGATGCCCTTGGTCAGCAAAAGCTAAACAGGTTGATGGTTACTACCGGCACATTCATCGCCGGCATTGTTCACTTTGACGTGGGTTGATCAGGTTTACTGCCGGGCCGAGTGTCAGCGGCGCGGAGCGGGCGGATGCCCACATATCGCTCCGCGGCCGGACCGCGACGGCGCCGTATCGTGACCGACACGACCGGTCGCCAACCTGGGTCGCCGCCGGCCCGCTGGTGGAGAATTAATAGAGATCTGGGGTGGAGGCTGCAGCGGATCGCGAGAGCCGGCGGCCTCGCTGCAACGTCACTGACGGGTTACGCGGCGTGGCTGCGCCAGCGAGTGGAGCGTCGGTTCCCGGTCCGGCTCACCCGTCCCGCCTCCTCGAGTTGCGCGAGGCGGTTGCGAACGACTGCCGGCGACACGCCGAACTGCTTGGCGATCGCCGATGCCTGATCCTGTCCCTCCTTGAGGGCGTCGAACACCGCCTCCGCGGAGGCCGTGGCGCTTCGGCGCGCGCGACGCGGCTGCCGCGCGGTGGCGCCGGCGCTCTTAGCCGCGGCGGTGCGGGTGCGCTTTGCGGCGCGGCGGCGGCCGTTCGAGGCGGCGGCGTTGCTCGGCGCTGCGCTGGGGCGACCGCGCAACGCGGCCAGCGCGCGCTCGTGCGCGGCGATCTCGGTCTTGAGTTCCGTAATCCGAGCCTCGATCTTGTGTGCCAGGGCTTCGCTGTGTTCCATGAGTCTCCTTGACGAGGATTGGGCAGCGCAGAGTACCTATTTGTCCACGCCGGCCGAGGCAGCCTCGCGGAGACCGACGCTGAGCGGCACCGACGGATCGCGGCCCGCGCGCGCCAGCCAGGGGTACCGGTCGGTGTCGAGGCCCGCGTAATCGGGATCGAGATAGATGAAGCAGCGCTGGATCAAGAAGTCGCGGACCTCGAACACGTCGCACCACCTTCCCGCGTGGGTGACGCCCGCCCGCCATTCGCCGTCCTGATGTTCCCCGAAGCTCGTACCCTCGCACGCGAACGTGTCGGTTCCGGTCATGATCCAATTGAAGTTCGCGTAGTCGTGGACGATCCGCTCCAGCGTGGCGCCGACGTCACCGAACATCCGGCCGATCGCATCCTTGCCGGTGGCGAGCCCCCACTTCGGGAAGTGCACCTGCGCATCGTCGGCGAACAGATCGAGGATGCTGCCGCCGCCCGACGTCGTGCCTCCGTTGTCGAACGCCTTCAGGTACTCGAGCGCGACCGACTTGCGCTGCTCGTCGGTCATCGGCTGCTTGGAAATCGCCATTTCGTCCTCCCTAGCTCGGCTGACCCCGGCGCCGCCCGCGGTGCAAGTCTCGCAAACCGCCCGCGTCCGGGCGTAGAATCGTCCGGCGGTCGATGCGGGTGACCGTTGGCAGGTGGGACGGAGATTGGGACTGTCGAGTCATCTGAGGCTGGACACGGAGCGCATTCGCGACGCGGCGGTCGTCTCGGTTCGGGGCGATGTCGACCTGACCACGTTCGATGCCGTTCAGTCGGCGCTTGACGCCGCGCGAGCGGGGGCTACCGTGCTAGTCCTGGACTTGCGAGCGGTCGAGTTCATGGACACCTCCGGATTGCGACTCGTCATCTCACAGCAGCGGCGTGCCGAGACCGGCGGATATCGCTTCGCCGTGGTCCCCGGCTCGGCCAAGATTCAGCGGCTGTTCGAGATCGCCGGATTCCCGGATGGTCACCCGCTGTTCGCCGGTGCGCCGGCCGAGCTCGCCGGTGGGTGATGCCGGTTGAGCACGGGGCCTGATCGCGACCGGTTCGAGCTACTCGCCGCCGCGGGCGAGGTCGCGGACGGCACGCTGCTGGTCGAGAACACCGTGGCGAGGCTGCTGGAGCTCGTCGTGCCGGCGTTCGCCGACATCGCGACGCTCGACAGCATCTCGCCCGACGGCGAGCTGCGGCGGATTGGATCGCGGGTCGACGCGCCGCGGCGGCGCGAGGAGCTCGAGGCCGCGCTGCTTCGACGGAGCCCGCTGCCCGATGCACCGGTCGGGTTGCCCCGGGCGATCGTCAGCGCTGAGAGCCAGCTCCTTCCTAGTGTGACCGACGAGCATCTGCGGATGATCGCCTCGAGCGACCAGGACTTCGAGCTCCTTCGCGCGCTCGAGTTGCGCTCGGCGCTGTTCATCCCGCTGCGGGCGCGAGGGCGCACGGTTGGGGCGCTCGCGCTCGGCGTCGGCACCTCCGGCCGCAGCTACGGGGAAGACGATCTCCGCTACGCCGAGATCCTGTCCGGGCATCTCGCGCTCGCGCTCGACAACGCCACCCTGTCTCAGACCGTGACCGGGCTCGAGCGGCGGCTCGAGGCGACCCTCACCAATCTCGCCGAGGCGGTTCTCGTCCGCGACCCGGACGGGCAGATCGTGTTCGCCAACCCGGCGGCGGCGCGGCTATTGAGCGTCGGCTCGGTGCGCGAGGTGACCGACGCCGCGCGAGGGGAATTGATGGCTCTGTTCGACGTGTTCGACGAGGCGGGGAGGAGCTTGCGGCTCGCGGACCTGCCGGCGGCGCGGGCGGCTCGCGGCGAGGTCCCCGAGCCGCTGCTCGTGCGCAACGTGATCCGCTCGACGGGCGAGGAGCGGTGGCTGCTGAACAAGGCAACTCCCGTGTTCGATGCCGACGGCTCGCTGTCGCTGATCGTCAGCGTGATCGAGGATCTCACCGAGGTCAAGCGGGCCGAGCTCGCGCAGCGGCTGCTCGCCGAGGCCGGGCAGGAGCTGTCCTCCTCGCTTGACTACGCGCACACGCTCCAGCAGGTCGCGAAGCTGACGGTGCCGGGGCTTGCGGACCGGTGCGCCGTCGCGATGCGAGGTGACAGCGGGGCGCTGGCGCAGGTTGCCCTAGCTCCCGCCGACGCCGACGCCGACGCCGACGCCGACGCGCTTGCTTCCGAGTTCGAAGCCGGCGCCGCCGAGGTGATGCGCTCCGCGCTGCCGCGGGTGAGGGCTCAGGTCATCGTCGTTCCGCTCGCGATCGCCGATCAGCCGCCGATCGGTGCACTGTCGCTGGCGATGGCGGAGTCCGGCCGCACGTTCGGAGAGGGCGATCTCGCGCTCGCCGCGGAGCTCGGACGGCGCGCCGCGATCGCGGTCGAGAACGCTCGTCTCTACGCCGAGCGATCGGAGATCGCCGCGACGCTCCAGCAAAGCCTGCTGCCGCCCGACCTTCCCGAGATCCCCGGGTTCCGGCTCGCGAGCCTGTACCGGGCTGCCGGCGAGCAGAACGAGGTCGGCGGCGACTTCTACGACGCGTTCGAGGTGCCCGGTGGCTGGATGATCGTCGTCGGCGACGTGGCCGGGCGTGGCGCCGAGGCCGCCGCGCTGACGTCGCTGTCGCGCTACACGTTTCGCACTGCCAGCAAGCTGCTCGGCGATCCGATCGCGACGCTCGGGCAGCTCAACGCCGCGCTGCGCGAGCGCCCGGGCCTGTCCCTCGTCAGCGTCTGCTGCGTGCTGTTGCGCGTCGCCGACGGCTACGCGCACGCCGACCTCGTACTCGCTGGTCATCCCCCGGCGTATCACCTGCGCCGCGGGTCTCCACGCCCCGTCGGCGTGTTCGCTCCGTTCCTGGGCGCGTACGAGCACGGCGGCTGGGAGGCGACCACGATCAGGCTTGAACCGCGCGACCAGCTCATTCTCTACACCGACGGCGTCATCGACACGGTCGGCCAGGCGGAGCGGTTCGGCGAAGAGCGCTTGGCCGAGACGCTCCGGTCTGCCGGCGGGGCCGCCGACGCGGTGCGGCGGATCGAGGCGGCGCTGGTCGAATTTGCAGAAGGGTCACAGGTCGACGACACCGCGGTGATCGCGCTCGAGCGATGGCCTGGCGAACCGGCGCAGAGCGCTGGCGTCGCGCGTGGCGGTGCGGCTAGAGTCGCTCGCAACTAGAGAGAGGAGCCTCCCATGATCGAGCCCTACCAGGTCGTCGGATTGATCTCGACGATGCGCGGTATCCGCCGACGCGAGGAGATCGCCTGGAATCTCGAGCACATCTCGCACATGGTCAAGGCCGCCTCCTGGCTGTCGAGCATGGACCTCCCGGTGAGACTGATCTGCATCCCCGAGGGAGGCCTGCAGGGATTCACCGACGAGGTGCTCGACCTCGATCATGAGACTTACGCGCTCGAGTGCGCGATCGACATCCCCGGACCCGAGACCGACTACCTCGGGCGGCTCGCGCAGCAGTGGGACGCGTACGTGATCGCGCAGGCCAAGGCTCGCCATCCCGAGTTCCCCGGTCGGTTCTTCAACGTCGGGTTCGTGATCGAGCCCGAGGACGGGACCGTGATTCTCAAGCACCACAAGGTCGTGCCCCTGCTTCCGGTCGAGCACTCCGTGACACCCCACAACGTGTGGGATAGGTGGGTCGAGCTCTACGGGCGGGATCTTGACGCGTTCTATCCCGTCGCCGACACGGAGATCGGGCGGATCGGGATCATGATGGCCAACGAGGCGTCGTATCCGGAGAACGCGCGCGGCCTGGCGATGAACGGTTGCGAGATCGCCTATCGCGGGCCGTATCCGGCTCCCGGTGTGATGAGCGGGATGTTCTCGGTCCAGAATCGCGCCCGGGCCCTCGACAACAACATGTACGTGATCGGGATGAACCTCGGCACGTACTACCTCGACAAGGACTCGACCACTCCGATTGACACGTTCTCGGGCGGATCGCAGATCGTCGACTACCGCGGCCAGGTCGTGACCGAGGTGCCCTATGGAGGGGGCTCGACCTGGATCGCCGGCACGATCGACATCGAGGCGCTGCGGAACTTCCGCCAGACCGCGCAATGGGACAACTGGATGAAGGACCTCACGACCGAGCAGTACCAGCTCGTATACGAGCAGCCGATCTATCCGAAGAACCTGTACCTCGAGCGGGCGCCATACACGCACGCCGAGTACCGCGAGCAGGTCACCCGCAAGCAGGTCGAGCTGCTCCAGGAGCGCGGCGTGTGGGCCCGCCCGGGACACACGGCGCCGACCACGGCCCCGGCCGAGACCGTCGGCTGAGCGGCGGACCGCGTCAGCCCGCGGGGCTGGCATGGCGGACCCGAGGGGCTGGCGCGGCGGACCGCGCCAGCCCCGTTGGCCGAACGTCTACGGCGCGGCGCAGGACTGCGCGTAGGCGCAGTCGTTGAACGACTGTCCGTCGGAGGCGAGCGCGGACGGCGTGGCCTCGTTGACCGCACCCGGCGACAGGTCGATCTGCGTCGGATCTCCCTCGGCGATCGTGTGGGTGGTGCCGCCGGCGGTGTACGTCGAGGTCGGGCCGAAGTGGGCCGTGCCGACGTCCGCGAGCGTGGTCTGGGCGACGAGCGTCGGCGCCTCGAGGATCCACTCGCCGGAGGACCCCGAGGAGGTGTAGTTGACGTCCTGGCTCCAGCTCCACTTGCCGGCGTCGGTCATCGAGATGCTCCAAGTGTCACCGGAGACCTGGCTGATGTTGACCGTGATGTTGTCGCCCGGGGTCACGGTGCAGTTGGCGTCCCCGGTGCAGCCGGTCAACTGGGTCTCGCTCGCCGGCAGCAACTCGTACCACGCGTAGTACTGGTCGCCGAGGAGCGGATTGCTCGGCGTCGAGTCCTCGGACGTTCCGGCCTGGATCAGGTCGCTCGTGTTGTAGCCGCCGATTCCGGTCCAGGTGGCGGCGAAGCCCGGCGGCACCGCGGCCGCGGTCGGCACCGTGAAGCTCGACGAGACTGCGGTGATGCCCCCGCTGCTCGGCGTCACGGCGTAGCCGGACCAGTTGAGGCTGTCGGCCGTGCCTCCGTGGAGCGGTAGCAGCTCGTTCTTGGTTGTCGGCACGAGCGCACCGAGCCCTCTGGAGCCGCGCGCTGCGTGGCTCTTGGCGGCGGCGGCGCTCGCTCCGGTCAGCATGACGACGACGATGATCGCGGCGGTGAGTCCGCTCCCGGCGGCTCTGCGCATGAGTAATCCTCCCGTGGGGGCTCTGGCTAGGGGGTTCCCTGCCCTGGACAGTTGCCGACCGTACTACCCGAATTCGGCGTGGGCGCCACCTGGAATTAGGTGCGCGCCACTGCCAATGTTGCCCGCGCGCAGCTTTGTTATCATAAGTGAGATCATTATTGATTCTGAGAAGGCGCTTACGCGGATGACGAAAGGACTGCTGTGGCTGCTTCAACCACACCTAACTCAGAGAGCGGCGATTCGGGGGCCTCGCGCTCCGGGCGCCGTCGCCAGCGGCTCGCGATCGTCGCCGGCGCGATGCTGGCGGAGACGATTCCGCTGTTGCGCCACGGGTACGGCGTCGGTGGCAACGTCGTGGTGAGGTGCCGGCAAGGGCATGTGTTCACGACGATCTGGATTCCCGGGGCATCGGTGAAGTCTCTGCGCCTCGGCGCGCGCCGGGTGCAGTGGTGTCCCGTCGGTCACCACTGGTCGCTCGTGAAGCTGGTCAGGGAATCCGACCTGTCAGGGCGCGAGCGGCGTAGCGCGCGCGACCATAAGGACATCCGGATTCCCTGACGCGACTCCGGGTGGACCGGTGGGCTCACCGACCCACTAGGCGACGGGACCCACCGTCTCGCGGTCGTCGGCGGGACGGGTGGCGTACGCGACCGGCTCGGGCGCGCGGGCAATGTGCGCCTGCTCGGCGTGCACGGTGGGCGTCTCGCCGCTGATCGACTCCTTGAAGCCGCGCAGCCCGTCGCCGAGCGAACGGCCCATCTCGGGGAGCCGCTTGGCCCCGAACACGAGCAGCAGGAGCACGAGCAGGAAGAGGATGTGGATTGGATTGTCGAGTCCCATCATGGCTTGCTCCTATCGGTTGGTTGTGTGGGTTCTTACGCGCGCGAGCGGGATCTGGATCAATCAGACCCGCGCCACGATCACTGCCGGGGTCGTCGGCTCGCGGCTGCCGCCGGATGGCTCGACGGTTACGAGCACGCGCGTGATCCCCGTCACCTCGCCCGGCACCCCGAGCGCGGCCGTGCCCCGCGAGGTGACCTCGAACAGCGTGCTCGGGGCCGGCGCACGATTGCCGCGCTGGAGCCAAAGCTCATACACGCGATCGGGCGGCGCCGGTGGCAGGTGGTCGACGATCAACTCGCCCCGATCGCCGGCGATGTGTAGTTGGGCGAAGCCGACGCTGGCCCGGATCAGGCGGTCTTGCGTCCCGCGCGATCCGGACGCGAACACGATGACGAGCGCGACCGCGACAGCGAGCGCGCCGCCTGCCGCGACCGCGGGCCGCGGCTGAGCGAGCCACGCGCCGAGCTTCGACGGCCGGCGAAGCTTCGATCGCCGACTGGGCATCCATGGCCGGCGGGGCGAGCGCCATCGCTCGCGGGCCGGCGCGTCCCCGAGCTCCGGCTCTGACCGGACCGCGTGCATCACCCGACGGCGAAGCTCCGGCCTGACGTCGTATCGCGTTACGCACGACGGCAGCACATCGAGCACCGGCGTGAGTGCGGCGACCTCGTCGCGGCATACCGCACAGGTCCGCATGTGGCGCATGAACGCCCGCGCCTCGGCGGGCTCGAGCGCGCCGAGGACGTACGGCGCCGCGTCGTTCCCGCAGCCGCGCTCCGGGCCGCCCGGAGCTGACCCGGTCATGGCACCGCCCCCGCGGGCTCGCCCAGCGCGATCCGCAGCTTGCTAAGCGCGAGCCGCATGCGCCCCTTGACGGTCCCGGCCGGGAGTCCGAGCGCGTCGGCGATCTGCGCGTGCGAAAACCCACCGAAGTACGCGAGCTCGACCACCTGGCGTTGATCGGGCGGCAGCCCGTCGAGCGCGCTGCGCACGAGCCGGGCGTCGCTCCGGCGCTCGACCTCATCTTCGGTCCGCTCGCGTGCGGGAAGCGCGTCGGCGATCCAGTCGTCGGACACGTCGTGACGCGCGGTCGAGAGCTCGCGGCGGAACGTGTCGACCGCGCGATTGTGAACCACCCTGAGCACCCACGAGCGGACGCTGCCGCGCGTGCGGTCGTAGCGGGCGGCGCTCCGCCACAGCGACATGAATGCCTCCTGGACGATCTCCTCGGCGAGCGCCCGGCGCCCGCACATGCGGTAGGCGAGCGAGAACGCCGGGCCGGAATGCCGGTCGAAGATGACCTCGAACGCGCGGGCGTCGCCGTCGTAGACCAGCGACATCAACTCCTCGTCGGCGAATGCGCGGAGGTCGGCTGAGAAGAAGCGGCGTGGTTGACGAAGCACTGAAGCGGGTACGGAGCCGCGCGCGATCCGGATCACTGGCATAGATGACAAGCAGTGATCCGACTCGAGTGCCCGCGCGTACGACCGGCGAGCCGGGCTACCGAATTAACACATCTGGTCAGTGATCCACTTCACCGGAGCCTGCGAATGGTCGGTGAAAGTCAACCCCCACTGACCGGAGGGCAGTCATGAGTGACACTACAAGGCGCGGGTTCGTGAAGAACTCGGCAGCCGCGGCGGCGGGCATGACCGTCGTTGGCGCGCTCGTCGCCGAGCAGGCCGACGCGAAGGTCGCGGCCAAATCAGGACCGGTCGTCGCGTACATCCGCGATCCCCGCACGGGCGAGATCTCGGTGATGGCCGGCGAGCGTGAAGTGAAGTTGCACGATCGCAAGATCGCGGCCCGGATCGCCCGCGCGGCGAGCTGAGGAGGCAACCAATGTCCTCTCACCGCGAAGCGCCGGCGATCAGCAAGGACCCGGTAGCCGACAACACCGACCTGTACGCGTTCGTCTCCCCCGACGACCCGGGCACGGTCACGATGATCGCGAACTACCTGCCGCTTGAGGCGCCGTACGGCGGTCCGAACTTCTTCGAGTTCGGAGCCGACGTCCGGTACCGCATCAACATCGACAACGACGGCGATGGCGACGCCGACATCATCTACGAGTTCGCGTTCGAGACCCAGGTCGCCAACCCGAACTCGTTCCTCTACAACAGCGGCCCGATCCTCTCGCTCGACAGCGCGAACTGGAACCGCAAGCAGTTCTACTCGGTCACCCGGATCAGCGGCGGGCGTCGCCAGGTGCTTGGAGCCGGCCTGGCGTGCCCGCCGTGCAATGTCGGTCCGCTGTCAACCCCGGACTACGACATGCTGGCCTCGGCGGCGATTCACAGCCTCCCGGGCGGGCGGACCGTGTTCGCGGGCCAGCGGGCTGAGGGGTTCTACGTCGACCTCGGGTCGATCTTCGACCTGGGGAACCTGCGGCCGTTCGAGAACCTGCACGCGACGTTCGGGCTACCGGCGCTGTCGGCGGCGGTTGGCGTCAACGGCACGGACAACTTCAGCGTGCACTCGATCGCGCTGAAGGTCCCGATGTCGGATCTGACGCGTCACGGCTCGACGCCGACCGACGCGTCTTCGGCGGCGTCGGTGGTCGGCGTGTGGGCCTCCGCGAGCCGTCAGGCCGCGATCGTGCGCGAGCCGTGGTCTGAGTACGTGCACGAGGCCGGCGAGTGGATGCAGGTGTCGCGCCTGGGTAACCCGCTGTTCAACGAGGTGCTCGTCGGGATGGGGTTCAAGGACCTGTGGAACTCGCTCCCGCCAGCGGCCGACAAGCGGTTCGCCGGGGGCGTGGAGCACCCGGAGCTGGCGACGTTGCTGCCGGTGCTGTACCCGGGCGTGTTCCCGAACCTCGCCAAGCTGACCGCGCCGCGCGCCGACCTCGTCGCGATCCTCCTCACGGGGATCCCGTCGGGGCTGATCCCGGGCTTCCAGAACTTCACTGGAAGCACGCAGGCCGACATGCTGCGCCTCAATATGGCGATCCCGCCGGCGAGCAGTCCGAACATCCTCGGGTTGCTCGGCGGAGACCTCGCCGGGTTCCCGAATGGGCGCCGCGTACAGGACGACGTGGTGACGATCGAGTTGCGCGCGATCGCGGGTGTGACCTACCCGCTCGTCAACAGCAGCTACAAGCCCGACGCCGCCGCCGGCCTGGTCACGGACGGACTTACGCCAGCGGACCTCAACCTCCCGTTCCTGACCTCGTTCCCGTATCTCGGGACGCCACAGGGCGGGTATCAGACCGCGCCGCTTGGGACGGTGTCGTGAGTCATGGTGACGCTAACCACAGCGCACGGGGCACCCGAGCATCCCGCGCATGAGCACGGGGCGCCCGAGCATCCCGCGCATGAGCACGGGGCGCTCGAGCCCGCCGCGGCCTGCGCCAGCGTCGCGCTCGACATCGGCGCCGGCTCGGGGGCGCTGATCCTGTACCCGAGCGAGCGCTTCCGCGGACGCGAGATTGAGATCAGCCGGGTCGACGGCCACGGACACCGCGTCCACACGGGCGTGCACGAGCGGACCACGCACGCGCAGTCGAGGCTTACCGCGATCTTCGGCTGCCTCCCGTTCGGCGACTACGTGATCTGGGAGGACGCCACCACCGAAGGGCCGGTCGTGTCCGTTCCAGACGGGGGCGTCGCCGAGCTCGCGCTCGGCTGATCGGCCGGAGGGCGCCCGCGCGACGAGAGCGGGCGCCCTCCGGCCCCGCCCGGCGCGCCGGGCCGGGCCGGGCGCTCTGACATTTGTCACATCGAACTGGTGAGCTTCGGCTCTACCGGGCCGATCCGCGAGGTGTCACTGTGGCGGCATGACAACACATGACACTTCTTCCGGTGCAATCGTCCTCTCCGACCTGTCCAAGTCCTACGGCGAGGTACGCGCCGTAAAGTCGATCGACCTCGCGATCGCCCCGGGCGAGACGGTCGCGCTGCTCGGCCCGAACGGCGCCGGCAAGACGACCACGATCGACATGATGCTCGGGCTGACCCGCCCCGACTCCGGGACGGTGTCGCTGTTCGGGATGTCGCCGCCCGAGGCGGCCGCCGCCGGCGTCGTCGGCGGGATGCTCCAGACGGGGTCGCTGGTCGACTACCTGAGCGTCCGCGAACTCGTGACGATGGTCGCGTCGCTGTACCCGCGCCCGCTCGAGGTGGACGACGCGCTCGCGCTCAGCGGGTGCTCGGGCTTCGCCGGCCGCCGGACCAGGAAGCTGTCCGGGGGCCAGGCCCAGCGCGTGCGGTTCGCGATTGCGCTCGTCGCCGATCCGGACCTGCTGTTGCTCGACGAGCCGACGGCAGCGCTCGACGTCGAAGCACGGCGCGACTTCTGGGCTTCGATGCGCGCCGTCGCCGCGCGCGGCAAGACCGTCATCTTCGCCACGCACTACCTCGAGGAGGCCGACGCGTTCGCCGACCGGATAGTGCTGCTCGCACACGGAAGCGTCGTGGCCGACGCGCCTCCGGGCGAGATCAAGGCTCGGGTCGGTGGCCGGACGATCCGGGCGACGCTCCCCGGGGCCGACCTCGACTCGCTGCGCGCCCTCCCGGGCGTGCTCGGCGTCGAGCGCCGCGGCGACGCCGTGATCCTGACCTCCGACGAGGCCGAGACCGCCCTGCGCGGGCTGCTCGGCTGGTTCCCGTCGGCCGCCGACGTCGAGGTCCGCGGCGCCGGGCTCGAGGAGGCGTTCCTCGCGCTCACCGCCGACGGCAACGGCGAGAACAACTAACCACTGGAGGCCAAACCAATGCACCCCACCTATCTGCGCTACGAGTTGCTCCGGAACGTCCGCAACCGGCGGTTCGTCGTGTTCTCACTCGCCTATCCCGTCGTCCTGTATTTCATCGTCGCCTCGCCCCAGCGTCACCACACGTTCGATGGTGTCGCGTTCCCGCTGTACTTCATGGCCGGCATGGCGGCCCTCGGAACGATGATCGCGGTGCTCTCGACCGGAGCCCGCATCGCCGTCGACCGGTCGGCCGGGTGGACCCGCCAGCTCCGGCTGACGCCGCTGACCGCCACCGAGCACCTCGGTGCCAAGGTCGCGTGCGGCTTCATGATGGCGCTGCTCGTAGTCGTGCTGGTGTCGCTGTCCGGGACGGCGCTCGGCGTGAGCCTGTCGGCCGGCGCATGGACGGGGATGATCGGCCTGATGCTGGTCGGCCTGATCCCGATCGCGGTGCTCGGAATCCTCCTCGGTCACCTGCTCACGCCCGACTCGCTTGCCCCCGCCGTGGGCGGCACGATCATGCTTTTCGCGGTGCTCGGTGGCGCGTACGGGTTCCTGGTCGCGAAGTCGGGCCCGATGTTCGATGTGATCAAGGCGCTGCCCTCGTACTGGCTCGTGCAGGCGGGGAAGACAGCGGTGGCCGGCGGCACCTGGCCGGCCGAGGCGTGGATCGTGATCGCCGTCTGGACAGCCGTGCTCGTCCCGCTTGCCACGTTCGTGTACACGCGCGACACGAGCCGTGTGTGAGGACCTCCTCGGATCGGCCGGTAGATTGGGACGGCGTGGACGCCGAGGACGAGCCGCACGCGGGTTGGATGGCCACCGAGCGCCGGTGGACGCAGGGGTGGCGCCGGTTCGTGCTGCCCACAGTGTTTCTCGTCTATCTGGGCTACGTCGCTCAGTCGGTGGCGACCAACAACGACGGGAGTGCCGCGTTCGCCGGCTACGCGATCCTCGTCGCGTTCGCCGTCGCTTATCTCCTCCTCGTCGCCGGCGGTCCGGACGGCAGCTCGACGCGATTCTGGACGCTGTACGGGATCTGCTTCGCGCTGTTCGTCGCGGAGGTGCCGTTTGCGCGGGCGGCGGCGTTCGTGATGTGCCTGTATCTCGCGGCGATGGGCGTGGTTCGCCTCGGCACCCGCGCGGCCCCGATCATCCTCGCGCTGGCGGTGGCGGCGCTGGTCGTGCCGAGCGTGATTCCCTCCTGGCACGACGACCTCGGCGACAGCTGGGGCACCGTGACCCCGGTGGCGATCCCGGTCGTCGCGATCGTGTCGTTCGGCGTTCTCCAGGTGTTCGAGAGCAACCGCGAGCTCGCCGAGGCGCGGGTCGAGCTCGCCCGCCTCGCGGCCGAGAACGAGCGGATCCGGATCGCCCGGGATCTGCACGACCTGCTCGGCCACTCGCTGACCACGATCACCGTCAAGGCGGGGCTGGCGCGCCAGCTCGGCGCAGCCGATCCGGTCCGGTCCCAGCAGGAGATCGCCGAGGTCGAGGATCTGGCCCGGCGGTCACTCGCCGACGTCCGGGCTGCCGTGACCAACTACCGCGACGTGACGCTCGCCGGCGAGCTCGCCACCGGTCGCGAGCTGCTCAGGGCCGCCGGCATCACCGCCGACCTCCCGGGTGCCGTCGATGCCGTCGACCCTTCGAATCAGGAGCTGTTCGGCTGGGTCGTACGCGAGGGGCTTACGAACGTGGTGCGCCACTCGCATGCCAGCTCGTGCTCGGTCCGCCTGTCCCCGGGCTCCGTCGAGATCGTGGACGATGGCGTAGGCCGGAACGGCGGACCGGGGCACGGTGGACTGGGGAACGGCCTGACCGGGTTACGTGAACGCGTCGCCGCGGCCGGTGGTGTCGTCGACGCCGGCCCGCTCGAGCCGAAAGGGTGGCGGCTACGGGTGTCATTGGCGCGGGGGGCGGTCACGTGACGATCCGTCTACTGATCGCCGATGACCAAGAATTGATTCGCAGCGCGTTTGCCGCGCTGCTTGCGCTCAACGACGACTTCGAGGTGGTCGCCGCGGTCGGGCGCGGTGACGAGGTGGTCGCGGCCGCCAAGGCCCATCGGCCCGATGTCGCGCTACTCGACATCGAGATGCCGGGAATCGACGGCCTGGCGGCGGCCGGCGTGCTCAGCCACGAGGTGCCCGAATGCCGCTCGCTGATCTTGACGACGTTCGGGCGCCCGGGCTACCTTCGGCGGGCGATGGAGTCCGGCGCGTGGGGGTTCGTGGTCAAAGACTCGCCGCCCGAGCAGTTGGCCGACGCGATCCGGCGGGTGGCGGCCGGCGAACGAGTCGTCGATCCGGTGCTCGCCGCCGACACGCTGCGCGACGGCAGCTCACCCTTGACCGCGCGCGAGCGGGATGTGCTGATCGCGGCGCGACCCGGCAGCACGGTGTCGGATATCGCGCAGAAGCTGTTCCTGTCCGAGGGGACCGTGCGCAATTACTTGTCGGCGGCGATCGCCAAGACCGGGACCCGCAATCGAGCGGAAGCTGTGCGGACGGCCGACGAACGCGGCTGGCTATAGCTCGCGATGATTTCCGAACGTGCGCGCGGTCTTCGACGGTGAGCGCACCACGCTCGCACGCGACACACCTAAATTCCAAGGGAGTCATCATGGGCCAGATCCTGGTACACGAGTTCATCAGCCTCGACGGCGTGTTCGAGGCGCCGCGTTGGACGATGGAATACGGGTTCGATCCGAAGATGGGCGAGGCCATCGGCGGGATCATGGGCCCGTGCAAGGCGATCCTGCTTGGGCGCCAGACCTTCGAGGAGTTCGCTCCGGCGTGGTCTGGCCGGACCGCCGAGCAGGATCCGGGCGCGCCGTTCATGAACGAGACGCCGAAGTACGTCGTGTCGGGGACGCTTGAGCACGTCGACTGGAGCAACTCGACGATCCTCGGCGCGTACAGCGCCGACGCGATCCGGGCGCTGAAGGATCAGGTCGACGGCGGCATCTACGTGAGCGGCAGCGGGACGCTCGTCCGGGCGTTGCTCGCCGACGGCCTGGTCGACGAGCTGAATCTGTTCGTGTATCCGGTGGTGCTGGGCACCGGCGCGAGGCTGTTCGGCGACGAGCCGGCGAAATTCAGCCTGGCGCAGACGCACAGTTACCACAACGGGGTCCTACACCTCGCATACCAGCGCGCCTAACGGCGCGGGTCACAGCTCGGAACGCACGATCGCCGCGCCGGCGCTCAGCGCCTCGAGCTTGGCGAACGCCCGGTCGCGCGGGAGGTACTTCATCCCGCAGTCGGGGGCGGGCACGAGTCGCTCGGCGGGCACGTGGGCGAGCGCGGCGCGAATTCGCTCGGCCACCTGCTCGGGGGTCTCAACGAGCTCGTCGCCGAGGTCGAGCACGCCGAGGATGACGACCTTGGGGCTCAGCTCGGACAGCTGGGCCAGGTCGAGCCGCGGCTGCGCCGCCTCGATCGAGATCTGCTGGGCGGTGCTGTCGCTGAGCTCTCCGAGGAAGTCGTACCGGTTGCGGTCCTTGGCGCCGACGAGCGCCGCGTAGCCGAAGCAAAGGTGCACGGCGGTCGACACCGGCAGCCCGGCGAGCGCGCGGTCGATCGCCGCCACCGCGATCCGCCGCGCCCCGTCGGGATCGTTCCGCAGCCACGGCTCGTCGAGTTGGATCACGTCCGCGCCGGCGCGCGCGAGCGCGTGGGCCTCCTGGTTGACCGCCGCGGCGAGGTCCATCACGAGCTCATCGGGATCGTCGTAGGCCTCGTTGCTCGCCTGCTGGGCCATCGTGAACGGACCGGGCAGCGTGATCTTGGTGACCCGGTCGGTATGGGCGCGCAGGAACTCGATGTCGGGCACCTCGACGGGGCCGCGCCAGCGGACGGGCCCGACGATGCGCGGCACGATCCGGGGCTCGCCGCCGCGGGTGTGGATCGTCGCGGGATGCTCGGCATCGACCCCCTCGAGCGCCGTCGCGAAGCGGTTCGAGTAGCTCTCGCGCCGGACCTCGCCGTCGGTGATCGTGTCGATCCCGGCGCGCTCCATGTCCCTGATCGCGACCACCGTGGCGTCGTCCTGCGCCTCGCTCAGATACGGCTCGGGGATCCGCCACGCGCCCGCCACCCGCACGCGCGGGACCGAATGCAAGCCGAGCGCCTCGCGGTCGATCAGCCAATCGGGCTGCGGGTAGCTTCCAACAACGGTGGTCGAGAGGGGCTGGGCCACGCTCGGCGCGACGATAACCGAGAATCTCTCCATGAGCACCTCCGAGCCAGCGCCGACGCCCGTCGCGATCGTCACCGGCGGGGGCTCGGGGATCGGACGCGCGATCGCTCGCCGGCTGGCCGGCGCCGGCTACCACGTGGCGCTCGCGGGCCGGCGCGTGGAAACTCTGCAACAGACCCTCTCGGAGCTGCCTGACGATCCCGAGGCGTTCGCCGTGCCCACAGACGTGACCGACCCGGCGAGCGTCGCAGGGCTGTTCGAGGCCGTCGTGGCGCGCGCCGGCAGGGTCGACGTGCTGATCAACAACGCCGGCGTGTTCGGACCCGCGGCGCCCGTCGAGGACTTCCCGCACGACGGCTGGACGGCTGCCGTGCAGACCAACCTGACCGGCGCGTTCCTATGCGCCCAGGCGGCCTTCCGGCAGATGATCCGCCAGCGCCCGAGCGGCGGTCGGATCGTCAACAACGGGTCGCTGTCGGCGCACGTTCCGCGGCCGAACGCCGTCGCCTACACGACGACCAAGCACGGCATCTCGGGGTTGACCAAGGCGCTTGCGCTCGAAGGCCGGCGGCACGGAATCGCCTGCGGCCAGATCGACATCGGCAACGCCGCCACCGACATGACCAGGCAACTCGAGGTCGGCGCGCTCCAGGCCGACGGGTCGATCCTCGCCGAGCCGACGATGTCGGTCGACGCGGTCGCCGACGCGGTCCTGTACATGGTCGGGCTACCGCTCGACGCGAACGTCCTGTCGATGACTGTGATGGCGACGGGAATGCCCTACGTCGGCCGTGGCTGACGCGTTCCTGCGGACGGTCGAACTGCGGCCCGATCGCGAAGGGCGGCCACGCTCGGGTTATCCGTGGACCCTGCCGGCGATCGTGCCGCTCAGCGCCGGGCTCCCGCTTCATCCAAGCGTCACGTATCTGATCGGCGAGAACGGCAGCGGGAAGTCGACGCTGCTCGAGGCGATCGCGGTCGCGGCGGGGATGAACGCCGAGGGCGGCTCGTCGAGCTTCGCGTTCGGCACGCGCGCAAGTCACTCGGCGTTGTCGAGCGCGATCCGCCTTGTTCGGGGTAGCCGGCGTCCGAGGACCGACTTCTTCCTGCGCGCCGAGAGCCTGTTCAACGCCGCGACGTACCTCGAACAGCTGAAGGACGGTGTCGAGGGCCTCGGAGCCGGGCTCGTGGGGGATCCGCTCGCCCCGTACGGCGGTCGGTCACTGCACGAGCAATCGCACGGAGAATCATTCCTCGCGGTGATGGTCAACCGGTTCGGGCCCGACGGGCTGTACCTGCTCGACGAGCCGGAGGCCGCGCTCTCGACCCAGAACTGCGTGACCGCGCTCCGGCGGATCCACGAACTGGTGTGCGCCGGCTCGCAGCTGATCATCGCGACGCACTCGCCGATCATCCTCGCGTACCCCGAGGCGACGATCTACCACTGTGGCGAACACGGCCTCGAGGCGATCGAGTACGAGGATGCCGAGCCGGTACGTCTCACCCGAAGCTTCCTCGAGGCCCGCGACCGCTTCGTTCACGAGCTGATGCGGGACTAAGGCCCCGTAGAAGAATAATTTCGCGGTTTTGACGGTGGCAAATTCCACGACTTATTCTCCTACGGGCCCTAACCGTTACGGGCGCGCCTCCAGCACGAGGTTGAAAGGCGTCTCGGTGGCACGCCGGAAGCGCGTGAACCCACCCGCGGTGACGACCTCGCGGAGGCGCGCCTCGCCCGCCTGGGCGCCGAGCGCGAGCCCGATCTCCTGGTCGCGCGAGGCGGGCGTGCAGACGAGCCGTAGAACACGCGCCCGACCGGGCCGAGGTTGTCCTCGAGCCGGTCGCCGGCGTACGGCTCGACGATCAGCCAGGTGCCGTCCGGGGCGAGCGTCTCGAGCACGTGCTTCGATCGCCGCGCTTCGTGCCCGCGAGATCGATGCGTCGTGGTAGTCGAACCCCACGAAGCGCGACCGCGGGAACGCCTGCGCCATCAGGATCGTCGACGCCCCGTGGCCGCAGCCGATGTCGGCGACGCGCGCCCCGGATCGCAATTTCGCCTCGACCCCGTCAAGCGCGGGGATCCATCCCGATACGAGGTTCGCCGCATAGCCCGGGCGAAAGAACCGCTCCGTGCCGGCGAACAGGGTCGTAGCTGACGTATCCGTCCGGGCTGTGGCCGACATCGCTCACGCCTCGTCCCAGACCTGGATCACGGTCTGCCCGGCGATCACGCCGCCGTCGAGTTCGATCACGGTCGCGCACAGCACGTTGGTGCCGTCGGGGTAGCGGCACGCCTGGGTGTAGGCGGCGCCGGTCTGGTCCTGGACGCGGTGCTTGACCGTGTGGGTCATGTCGCGGCCGTACATGTCCTCGAGCCAGCCCTTTATCTCCTCGCGCGTGCGAAGCACCCGCGGCGAGCCGGGCTGGGAGACCTTGTCGGCGATCGTGACGACCGCGTCGGGCCCGTACATCGACAGCTGCGTCGAGGCGTCGCGCTCCTCGGCGGCGCGGGCGAAGCGATCCAGATCGAATGCGGTGGTGGTGCTCATGGCGTCCTCCTTTGGTTGTTGGTTTGGGTTGTGCGCCATGCGGTGTGCAGGTTCGCGCGCGGGCGTGTGGCCGCCGTCAAACGAGCGTCAAACGGGGCTGTAGGCTTGGCGCGTGCTGCACGCACGCCTGCTTGGTGCACTGCAGGTAGAGGTGAACGGGGTCGTGATCGAGTCACCGGCTTCGCAGCGGCCATGGGCGGTGTTCGCCTACCTCGCGCTGGCGCCGCGCCCGGTCGCGCGGGCCGAGCTGGCCTCCACGTTCTGGCCGGACGTGCTCGACCAGAGCGCGCGAGCGAGCCTTCGGAGCGCGCTGTGGACCCTGCGCCGGCGGCTCGGCGACGCGCTCGCGGTCGACGGCGAGCGCGCCGGTCTTCGCGACGAGCCGGGTGTGTGGGTCGACGTCCGCGAGTTCGACCGGCTCGCCGCCGGCGACGCCGCGGCCGCGCTCGAGCTGTGCCGGGGCGACCTGCTCGAAGGGGTCGAGGACGACTGGGCGGTTTCGGCCCGGGACCGGCACCGCGAGCGCGTGATCGAGCTGCTCGAGGTGCTCGCGTGCGCCGCCGAGGAGCGCGGCGACGTTCGGGAGGCGATCGAGCTCACGCGCCGTCAGGTCGAGTGCGACCGGTTCGACGAGGACGCCCACCGGCGGCTGATCACGCGCCTCGATCGCGCGGGCGATCGCGCGGGCGCGATGCGCGCCTACCGCGGCTTGGCCGAGCGCCTGCGGCGCGAGCTCGGGGTGGCGCCGTCGGCGCGGACGCGCGAACTGGTCGAGCGGCTGCGCGCCGCCACGCCGGCGCATCCGATCGCGGGCGTGCCCCCGCTCGTCGGCGTGCCCCCGCTCGTCGGCGCGCGCCCGCCGATACCGGGGTCACCGGCGCTGCTCGGCCGCGAGCTCGAGCTCGGCGAGCTCGAGGAGACGTGGGCGGCGGTATGTGGCGGCTCGGGCGCGGTCGCGGTGCTCCGGGGCGAAGCGGGGATCGGCAAGACCCGGCTCGCGAGCGAGTTGCGCTCCCGAGCCCGCGCGTCCGGCGGACTGACCGCCGTGTCCGCCGCGCTCGACCTGGGTGGCGCGGCGCCGTTGAGCCTGTGGGCCGAGCTGATCCGCGAGCTGCTTCCGTCGCTCCCGGCGCCGCCCGCCGACGCCGCGTGGCCCGACGATCTGGCCGTCCTCGCCGCCGAGCTGCCGGCGCACTTCGCGCGCGGCGGTGGTCGGCCGAGCGCGGCGGTGGCGCCTGACCTTCTGCGGACGCGGCTGTTCGAGGCGGTGGTGGCGCTGCTCGACCACGCGGCCCGGCAGGCGCCGGTGCTGCTCGTCCTCGACGACGTCCACGCCGCCGACGCGCCAAGCCTCGAGCTGGCCGGCTACGCCGCCCGGCGCGTCGCCGGGCTGCGGGTGATGGTCCTGATCACCCGGCGCGAGCTCCCCGCCAGCGCCGACGCCGACCGTCTCGAGCACGCGCTGCGCGCGCGTGGACTCCTGGCATGCGAGCTCGATCTGGGGCCGCTCGACGCCCCCGCCGTCGCGGCGCTGGCCCGGGACGCGGCCCGCCTTAGCGACGCGGACGTGGAGCGGGTGGTCGAGCGCTCCGAAGGCAACGCGCTGCTCGCCGTCGAGACCGCGCGCGCGCTCAGCCGCGGGCGCGAAGAGGTCGCACCGAGCCTCCGCGGCTCGGTGCGGGCGACCCTGGCCCCGCTTCCGGTCCAGGCGCGAGAGCTTGCGGAGCTCGTGGCGGTGGCGGCGCGACCGATCGAGGCCGTGGAGCTGGGGCGGCTGCCGCTGACCGATCCCGAAGAGGCGGCGACGGACGCGCTCCAGTCCGGGCTGCTGCTGGCCGCCGGCGACGGCATCGCGTTTCGCCATGCGCTCCTGCGCGACGCCGTGTACGAGGAGATCGCCGAGCCGCGCCGGCGCGGGCTTCACCACCGGTGGGCGCAGACGCTGCTGGCCAGCGAACGGGCGGGCGCGATCCCGCGTCCGGCCGAGGTGGCCCGTCATCTCCGTCTCGCTCGTGCCGATGCCGAGGCGGTCCCGGAGCTCGTGCGAGCGGCGGCCGACGCCCGGGCGCTCGCGGCGCTCGAGCAGGCGGTCGCCTATCTCGAAGAGGCGGTTTCGATCGCGCCCGATCGGCCGGACGTGTGGCTGGAGGTCGGCGAGCTCGAGGCGTGGCGGGGACGCCGCGATCAGGCGGAGTCCGCGTTCGCCCGGGCGCTGGCGGTGCTCGAGGGGGGCGACCCACTCGTGCTCGCGCGCGCGTGGTTGCGCCAGGCGCGCGCCACGCACGGGCCGATCTGCGTTCCGCGGACCGTGCTCGAGAGCGCACGCACGGCGCTCGAGCTGATCGACCGGAGCGGACGGCCGGCCGCCGCCGAGCGCAGCGAGGCACTCGCCGCTTGGGCGTGGGCCGAGGCCGTGGCGGGCAGCGTCGACGAGGCCGAGCGACTCCTGATCGAGCTGAGCGCCGAGCCCGACCGCGGCGACGACCTGCGCGTCTACGACGCCGGCCACGCTCGCGCGCTGGCCCTGATGCGCCGCGGAAAGTTCGTCGAGTCCTATGGCCCCTCGATCGCCGCGGGCGAGGCGATCGGTCGCGCGAACCGGCCCGACCTGGCGTACGGGTGCTGGGCAAACGCCGCGAGTGCCGCCTGCGCCGCGGGCGAGCACGAGCGCGCGCTCGAGTTCCTCGACCGCGGGATGGCGGCGCTCGCGGGCTACGGCCTGCACCCGCTCGAGATTCATTTGCTCGCCGAGCGTTCGTTCGTGCTGCGCGGGCTCGATCGGCTCGCTGACGCGCACGCCGCGGCCGCGTCCGAACAGGCGCTGGCCGACCGGCTCGGCCGAGCGGAGCTGAGCGCGATGGCGAGCCACGATCGCGGCCTGGTCGCGCTCGACCAGGGCGACTGCGAGACCGCGGCAGCGCTGCTCGCGCAGTCGCTCGTCGATGGCGCGCCGATCAGCCGGCCGGCGACGCGGCTGGCGCTCGCGGAGGCGCTGGCCCGCGCCGGGCATCCCGAGCGCGCCGCCGAGCAGGTCCGGGCGACCGTGCTCGAACCGGTTCGTCCGAGCGACTTCCCGGAGACGTTGGTCCCGAGGCTGGCGCGCGTCCAGGGGCTGCTCGCGCGCGCCCGCAATGACTATGAAGAGGCGGAGCGGCGACTGGAGGAGTCGATCGCCGGGTGGGAGCGCGTGCTCGCCCGGAGCATCCGGGCCGAGAGCATCACGACCGTGCTCGCCGACCTCGGTCGCCCCGTGGTCGGCCTGGTCGAGCCCGAGCGCGAGCTCATCCGCGCGCGCGCCGACCTCCAAGCGATTCAAGATCGGAGAGGCAATGCCGTCGTTTCATGACACCGCGAGCTCGTCCGCCGCTCCCGAGGACGTGTGGAAGCTCCTGTACGACCCGTCGCGGTTTCCCGACTGGTGGGCCGGGATCGGCACCGTCGACGTGCAGAGCGCGGGCTCGTACACGATGTACCCCGACGGATACCCCGACTTCCCGATGGCCCAGGTGCTCGAGACGCGCCAGGAGGAGCAGCGCGTGACGGTCTCTTGCCTGGTGTCCGACCTGCGGTTCGAATGGCGCCTCGCGCCGGCGGGCGGCGGCACGCTGATCACCGTCGACGTCGAGATTCCCGAGGCCGAAGGCCACCGCCTGGAGTCTCAGCGTGAGATCATCAGCGCCTCTATGCGCCGCCTGGCGGAACTGGCGGTGGACACGTAAACGGACGAGAGGAGAAGCGATGGAGGCGACGAGCGTGCGTACCCCGCAGGAGGTGTTCCAGCATCACGCCGAGGTGCTGATCGCCGGAGATCTCGAAGGCATCGTGGCCGACTACTCCGACGACGCGGTGTTCATCACCCCCGACGGAGTGCTCCGGGGCAAGGACGGGATCCGCGAGGCGTTCACGAAGCTGCTCTCGGATCTTCCGAGCGCTGAGTGGGAGGTCCCGACGACGATCTTCGAGGGCGACGTGCTGTTCATCGAATGGAAGGCGGTGTCGGAGAGCACCATGGCCGACGACGGGGTCGATACGTTCGTGTTCCGCGACGACGGACAGATCCGGGTCCAGACCGTCCGCTACACGTTGCAGCAGAAGTGAGCCGCTGAGGACCGGCCGCGCTCCCGGATGACGCGTCCGGGAGCGCGAGATGGGTAGGGGAACGACACGGACGTCGACCGGAAAGGAGCGCACGAATGCCACCACGCGGAGTCAAGCCGGGAACCAAGCGGGCCCGACAGTACGAGCACATCAAGCAGAGCGAGAAGGACCAGGGCAGGAGCAACAGCCGCGCCGAGGAGATCGCCGCGCGCACGGTGAACAAGGAGCGCGCCCGGTCCGGCGAGTCACGCGCCAGCTCGCGCACCTCGACCGAGGACATATCGTCGGGCCGGCGTGGCGGGCTGCGGTCGGGAACCAACAGGACCAAGGGGCGGACCCGCGATCAGCTCTACAACGAGGCCAAGCAACTCGGTGTCGAGGGGCGCTCGAAGATGAACAAGGAGCAGTTGGAGCGTGCGGTCGATCGCCGCAAGTGAGGCTCGCCAAAAGGTGGTTAAAACTCCCGATGGTCTGGCGGTTGCGCTCGGATTAAGCAAACTGCGCCGAGGTTGACTACTCGGTGAGCGGGTACTACCTCCCGCTGTGAGCGGGTATCAGGTCACGGTGATCGAGCGGGATCCGCGGATACAGCCGGGGGCCTACATCACCGATGGGATCGACCTGTTCGAGGTCACCGGAATGCAACGGGGTCCGGGCGTGATGGGCATCTCCACCGTTCGGATCATGGTCGAGAACTGCCGCAACCTTCGCTGCCTCGAGTTCCTCCCGGACAAGATCCGGTCCTCGTTCGAGCTGGTCAAGGCCGCGCCGGTGTGCAACTGCCCCGACGCGGTCGAGGACATCGCCTGGGAAGCGGACCTCGCGGCCTGAAGGTCGCGCCAGGCGGCAGGTAGGTCGCGGGGCGCCAGGTAGGTCGCGGGGCGTCAGGTCGGGAGCGCGAGGCCGACCAGGTAGGTCGCGCCGCCGACGATCACGCCCGCGAGCGTCATCTCCAGTCCCGCCGACCACCAGGTCCTGAGCGTCACGAGCGACTTGGCCGCGCCCACGAGGAAGTGCGCCAGCAGTGAGATCACCGCGGCGGTGACGATGGCGACCGTGCCGGTCGTGAAGATGAACGGGATCACCGGGACGATCGCGCCGAGCCCGGTCGAGATGCCGGCCGCCAGCGCCGCCTGCTTGGGATCGCCGCGCTCACCGACAATCCCGAACTCCTCGGCGGCCAGCGCCTTCAGCATCGCGTCGGGCTGCTTGGCGATCTGCGCCGCCATCGCGTCCGCGGTCGCCTCGTCGATTCCCTTCAATTGGTAGAAGAGCGAGAGCTCCTCCTGCTCCTCCTCGGGGCGCTCGGCGATCTCCTGACGCTCGCGCTCGACGTTGGCGGCGGCGACCTCTGCCTCGGATCGCTCGGCGAGGAACGCGCCGGTCGCCATCGACAGGGCCGAGGCGACGGCGGCGGACACGCCCGCGGTCAGGACGAAGCTCGACCCCCCGGTGGCGCCGGACACGCCGGCGACGATCCCGAACACCGCAGCGAGCCCGTCGTTGGCGCCGTAGATCGCGCCGCTGATCCATCCACCGCCGGTGCGATGCCACTTCTCGCGGCCGAGGATCTTGTCGAGCCGCGCCTGCGCGGGATGCACGGGAGCCTCCGCACCGCCGGCGCCGTCGGTCGCCCCCGAGCGCATCTCGCTCACCGTGCGCGAGTGCGTCCGTTCCTCTTTGCGGATCCCCCGGAGCAACTCGTCGGTCACGGGATCGCCGGTCGAGCGCTTATAGAGGTCGCCCACCTCCTCGTCCTCGGCGGCTTCACGCGCCGCCAGCAGCCGGTCGACCGGGGCGATCCGTGCCTGGAGCCGTAGCCAGGGCGACAGGTGCACGCTGTCCGCGGGCGGGATCGGGATCCCGAGCTCGGTCATGCGCGCCTCGAGCCGCTCGCGATGACTGCCCTCCGCGGCGGCCATGCGACGGAGGATGTCCGCCTCCCGCGCCGGCATCCGCTCGGCGATCAGGTCGTACACGCGGCCGGCGACGATCTCCCCGCGCCATGCCTCGAGAAGCCGTCCGCGCACCTCGGTGTCAACATCGGTCGCGGAGGCGGCCATTGCGGCATCAGATTAACCCGTCGGTGATGCGGCAAAACCACCGAGGGCGGGGCCTAAGCGTTCTCTAACTAGTCGGGGATCAGGATGCCTCGCCCCTGGAGCCGGCCGCCGTCGAGATCCGCCATCGCGTCGTTGATCGCGTCGAGCGGGTACGTGCTCGTGTGTAGCGTCACCTGGCCCTGCGCGGTCAGCGTCATCAGTTCCTCGAGATCGGCGTAGGTCCCGACGAGGTTCCCGATGAACGAGATCTCGCGCGAGATCACGTCGATGGTCGGGATGTTGATGTTCTCGCCGTATCCGATCACGTAGTAGAAGCCGCCGTCGCGCACCATCGCGATTCCGTCCTCGATCGCTCCCTTCTCGCCGACGAAGTCGATGATCGCCTCGGCGCCGAGTCCGTCGGTCATCTCCTTGACCATGTCGACGTGCTTCGAGCCCTCGACCTTGACGGTGTGGTCGGCTCCCAGCTCCCCGGCCAGCGCCAGGGCCTTTTCGGATGGGTCGACCACGATGATCTGGGCCGACGTCATCGCCTTCAGGCACTGGATGCCGATGTGCCCGAGGCCGCCGGCGCCGATCACGACCGCGGTCGTGCCCGGCTCGAGCACCGGGATCGCCTTCTTGACGGCATGGATCGCGGTGAGGCCGGCGTCGGCGAGCGCGGCGATGTCCTTGGGCTCGAGCGTTGGCGCCAGCTTGACCACCGAGCGTGCCGACGTCTGGAGGAAGTTCGCGAATCCGCCGTCGCGGTTGATGCCCGGGAACGAGCCATTCAGGCAGTGCATGTCGTTGCCGCGCCGGCACGGCCCGCACAGCCCGCAGGCGATGAACGGATGCACGATCACGGTGTCGCCGACCGCGACGTTCGTGACTCCCGAGCCGATCTCGTGAATCCAGCCGGCGTTCTCGTGACCGGGCGTATAGGGGAGCACGACCTGGGACTTCTCGGCCCACTGACCCTCCTGGATGTGCAGGTCGGTCCGGCACAGCCCGGCGGCGCCCATCCGCACGATCACGTCGAGTGGCCCCGTGATCTTGGGCTCGTCGATCTCTTCGAGCTTCAGCGGCTCGTGATAGGCGTGCAGCCTCGCGGCCTTCATCGCAATACCTCCTCAGGATCGTCGATCGCCACGCCGTGGCGTATTTGCATCAGCGAACGGCACATGCCGCCGTTGACCTCGAGGCTCATCCGCACCAGCCGGGCGGTGCGCAGCCAGCGCTTCAGCTCGGTCGCGGCGACCGGCTCGCCGTTCGGGAGCACGAACGCCGGCGAGCCTGGGTCGTGCGGCAGGCCGAGTTGGCGGCGCAGCTCGACGCACCGGCGGGCGTCGGCAACGTCCTCGGGCAGGTCCCCGAGGCGGTGCGCAGCGACCTCCTCGGGGGTGGCCCCGTGCCTCAGCAGCATCTCGCACAACCGCGATTGGCGCCCGACCAGCGCCTTGCGGAGGAACAGCTCGCGCAGCGCGGCCAGGTCGTCGTCGACGGTCTCGCCCGGGAACGCGCCGGTGAAGCCGTCGCCGCGTCCGAGCGCGGCGTTGATCTCGTCGCCCGTGTAGTGGTCCTCGAGCTTGATGCTCACCTCGCGGACGTCGGGCAGCCGGCGCACCACGGCGCGTGCGTCGGCTGCCATCAGGAACGCGAAGTTGGGCGCGCACTGCGGCGTCGGCAGTCGCAGCATGACTTCGACGTCGCCGCCCGGACTCACCTCGCACGAGGACACGAACCCGAGCCTCGTGATCGGCTCATCGAGCTCGGGGTCGTAGACCTCGGCGAGCGCGTCCATCACGCTCGCCGCCGTGGTCGTCGTCCTCGTCATCGTCAGGCGGACTCGACGAGCTGCGCGTCCTCCTGCGCCGCCGGGGTGCCGCCGTGCTTCAGCTGCAGCTCGGCCGGGACCTCGATGTCGTACAGCTTGGCCGCGTTCAGCCCCATGATCTTCTTCTTACTGTCGGTCGTGGGGTGCGGGTAGTCCGAGTACTCCTCGGTGTCAGGCATGACCCAATCGATGAATCCCTCGACCTGCCACTTCGGCTCCCAGATGCCGTAGTCCGAGCCGAACAGGATCTTGTCCTCGCCGACCCAGAACAGCAGCTCGCCCATGACCTTGTTGAAGAAGCGGGGACGGGCGTGCATCAGGCCGCCGATCACCACGGCCAGGCCCGCGTAGACGTTCGGCTCCTGCGTCGCCATGAAGCAGAAGTCCTCGATCCGTGGCAGGCCCACGTGCTCGACGATGAAGTTGAGCTCGGGGTTGCTCGTCGCTGCGATGTCGATGTCCTTGACGTCGAACGCGTCCTTGTCGAGCGGCCAGATCGTCGGGCCCTTGTGCGCGTGGATGTTCTTGATCCCGAGCTCCTTGCACTTGTCGAGGAACATCTGCGCCTGGGGATCGGACAGCTTCCAGCCGCGCGAGCCCTTGTACCACTCCGCGGTGTAGACCTTGACGCCCTTGAGGTTGTAACGCTTCGCGTCCTCCTCGAGCTGCTTGAGCCCGGCCTCTCCCTCGCGCGGATCGAACCGGCCGTTGACGATCAGCTTGTCCGGGAACTTCTCCACCATGCGCGCGTTGCGCTCGGCGGTGTTGAAGCCCTCCGTGTACCACTCCTTGAGGTAGGTCGACTGGAGGATGGCGGCGTCGATGTGGCCCTCCTCGAACACGTCATGGACGTAGTCGTCCTCGGAGTACTTCATGAATTTCTCGAGCGGCCAGTGGGTCTCCGGGGGGCCGAGCCCCATGTACGCGTGAAAGCACTCGATCCAGCCCTTCGCGTACTGCTCCTGCCCCTTGACCCAGTTGTCGGGGCTCGCGTCCCAGAAGTGCTGGTGGGCGTCGACGACGAAGTACTTGTCCCCGTTCTGCTCGTACATGCCTCTCCTCTCGACGGTCGGCCGGCCGGAGAGCCCACTCTACTGCTCGGGAACCGCCGCCCGCCAGGGGATATTCAGGTAATCCGGACGCCCTGTCGGCGCTGGTCGGGTCCGGGTTTTCTGGACACTCGGCGCTGGCCGCTGCGCGAGTGTGCCGTTGGCCGCACTGGGTGGGGGTCAACCGCACACTCGGCGCCGGCCGCTGCGCGAGTGTGCGTTGGCCGCACTGGGCGGGGGTCAACCCCACACTCGGCGCCGGCAGCCGTTCGAGTTTGGCGACACTCGGGTCTATGCCCGAGTCCAACCCACGTTCACCGCCGGCGAGGCGGCGAGTGCGGCGAAACTCGCGATCAGTCGTGGCGCGGCCGGGCAGTCCCGCCGGCGCCGGCCCGCGATCAGCGGTCGTCGGGGTCCTGCGGCGTCGGGAACTCCCTGTCGATCAGCTCGATGCGGTAGCCGTCGGGGTCCGCGACGAAGCAGATCCGCCCGATCTCCTCGCGGCCGCCGGGCGCGTACGGCGGCTTCTCGGGCTCGATGCCCTCAGCGCTGAGCTTGGCGAGCAGCGCGTCGAGGTCCTCGACGACAAGCGCCATGTGGTTGTAGCCCTCGCCGAGGTCGTAAGCCTCCTCGCGGCCGTCGTTGACGGTCAGCTCGAGCGTGTCGCCGTCCCCGGGAAGCCCCATGTAGATGTTGTACGCGGTCTGGAAGTTCAGCCGGCCACGGCGCTCGAAGCCGAGCAGGCCGTAGAAGCGCTCGGATGCCTCGGGGTCGCGGACGCGGACGCAGGTGTGGACGAAGGTGGGCATGCGCGGAGCCTATCCGAGGGTGATTGGCTCACGAGGGCAGGCCGTCGGTCGCGAGCTTCTTGTTCTTGTAACGGGGGTCGTCGGTGACGTCGCGCCCCAGCCAGTCCGGCGGGACGAACGCCGCCGCGTCGGCGGCCGAGGCGAACTCCACCTCGGCCGTGAGCAGGCCCTCGAGCCTGCCGTGGTAGACGTCGAGCTCGAGCGTGAGACCGTCGCCGGCCGGGATCCGGTAGCGGCGCTTCTCGATTCGCCGGCCCTCGGTCAGCGGCCACAGCGAGCCGAACCGGCGCCGGTCGATCTCGATCTCCTCCTCCACCCGGGACTCGCCGCCGCTCGACTTGATGGTGAGGAACGACTCGTTTCCGTAGCGGCGAACCCTCACTTCGACGTCGTCGGTGATCGCCAGGTAACCCTGCTCGATCTCCCCGTAGGGATGCACGTCGAGGTCCTTCGGGAGCCGCTCGACCAGGAACTTGCGCTCGATCTCCATCCCGTCAGTCATCGTCGAGTAGCGATTTTGACGGGGTTCGTTCTAAGCCGGCGCGTGGCCGCCGAGGCGCCGGTCTGGGCCCCTCGACTTCCTCGCGCCTAACCAGGCTCGGCCGAGCCAAGCTTGATGCGCCGCCCGAGCCTCGCGGCGCCATTACCCTGGGCGGAGGAGACCCCGCAGGTCCACGATGAGCTCGCTCATCGGATCCGGGTGGCCGATCGCCGGATCCAGGCCGCGTCGCGCGAGAGCCACTCGAACGGCTCGACACGCTGGTCGACGCTCATTGCTTTGACGCGTCGCATTATGAGCAGCCGCGAAGCGTCTCGTGGAAGTGGCGGCGGGGTCTTCGCGGCTGATGACGGCTTGCTCATCACACTGGATTGTGTCAGCGCGCCGGGCGGTTCCGCTGGGGAGCGCATTAGCCTCACCCGCGTGACGACGGCACGGGTACTGAGGTGGGCGCGGCTTCTGTGCGCGGTGGTGGGCTGCGCGGTGTTCACGGGCTACGCGGCGGCGTCGGCGGACGCGCCTCGGTCGCTGCCCGTGAGCAACGCGAGTGCCAACGTCGTGCAACCACAGCCGCGGCCCGGCTCATGTCACGCGCGCGGCTCGGGACTTTTCTCGCTGCCCGACCCGAGCTGCACCCCGGGGGCCGTCAGCCCCGCGGTGACCCAGGCGAACATCTCGTCGACGATCTGCCGCCGCGGTTACACCGAGGCGGTCCGCCCGCCCGAGTCGGTGACCGAGCCCGAGAAGAAGGCCAGCCTCGCCGCGTACGGCGACACGGGGCCGCTTCACGAATACGAGTACGACCACCTGGTGCCGCTCGAGCTTGGGGGCGCCGTCAACGATCCACGCAACCTGTGGCCCGAGCCCGGCGCCTCGCCCAACCCGAAGGACGCGCTCGAGGATCGGCTGCGCTCGATGGTGTGCGACGGGGAGCTGACCCTGGCCGCGGCGCGCCGGGAGATCGCAACCAACTGGGTGAGCGCCTACCGCCGGCTCGTCCGGTGAGGGGTCACCCGGTGGGGGTCAGCACGATCACCGGGATCACGCGATCGGTCTTGGCCTGGTACTCGGCGAACTGCGGCGATTCCTCCGCCTGAGCGTTGAACAGCCGGTCCCGCTCCTCGCCCGTCGCTTCAGATGCGGCGACGTCGATCGTGTCGGTCCCGACCTCGATGGTCGTGTTCGGGTGGGCCTTGAGGTTGTGGTACCAGTCGGGACTGGTCGGGGCTCCCGCCTTGGAGGCGAACACGACGTAGCGGTCGCCGTCGCGCCTGTACATGAGCGGGTTGACCCGGGGCGTGCCGGTCCTGGCGCCAACGTGGTGCAGCAGCAGCAGCGTCCCGCCCTCGAACGGGCCTCCGACCCGTCCCTCGTTGGCGCGGAACTCCTCGATGATCTGGGCGTTGAAGTCGTTCATGGATGTGGACATCGGCTTGCTCCTCGGGCGGTGGCGGGAACGCGATCATGCCGGAAATCGAGCCGCCCATGGCTCGAGTGGAATCCTCGCGAAGCCGATCACGAACGAGATCGTGTGATACCAGCCGGCAGTCACGACCAGCTCGAGGAGCTGCTGGGGCGTGAAGTGGGGCTCGAGCGCGGCGTAGGTCGCGTCGGATACCGCCGCGTTGTCGTGCAGCTCGTCGGCGAGGGTGAGCACCGCGCGCTCGCGCGCGGACCACACCGGATCATCGGCCGGCCCGCTGACTGTCGCGTCGAGCTGGCGCTCGGTGAGCCCTACCGACGGGCCGAAGAAGGTGGCGTGGACTCCCCATTCGTACTCGGTCCCGCAGCGCGCGCAGGTTCGGTCGATCATCAGCTCGCGGTCGCGCGGCTCAAGCAGGCCGTGGCCGAGGATGGCCGCGCCGAGCGGCCGCATACGTGCAGCCAGGGCTTCGTGCACGACTAGCGTGCGGAACAGCACCAGCGGCTCGACTCCGGCGTCAGGGGGCATCCACTTCCGGAGCATCTCCTCGACCTCCGGCGAGTACGGCGGCTCGAGCGGCGCGATGCGCGCGGTCTGTATGTGGTCGATCATCGGGGTACACTCCGCTTCGGAAATAAGAGCAGTTGACCCCACGGTACTGCTTCGGAAACAAAAGCGCAAGGCGCGAAGTGACCAGAATTCCAAGACCCGGCGAGCCCGTTCGCGGCTCGGACACCGGCCGCCCGATCATGGCGGTGCTCGACCTGCTGGGTCGGCGCTGGGCGCTCCGCGTGATCTGGGAGCTTCGCGATGAGCCGCTGTCGTTCCGCCAGACTCAGGCTCGGTGCGGCGCGATCAGCTCCTCGGTCCTGAACGACCGGCTCACCGAGCTGCGCGCCGCGGGAATCGTCGAGGCCGGCGAGGCGGGCTACCGGCTGACCGCCGAGGGGCGGGAGCTGCTCGCGCTGTACGGGCCGCTCGACGCGTGGGCCGAGCGCTGGGCCGACCGGGAGCGAGGGGTCAGCTGACGGACGAGGGACGCGTCACCTGACGGACCAGCGATGGGTCAGCTGACGGACCAGCGCCGGACCGCCGACTCGTCCCACTCGAGGCCCGCGCCAGGACGATCCGGCGGATAGGCGAGCCCGCCGGCGACGCGGACGGGCTCGGCCAGGATCGCGCCGGCATGGTCGAGGTACTCGAGACGGTGACAAGTGGGGGCGAGGGCCAGCAACTGGACGCTGAGCTCCGGGAACGTGTGGCTCGAGGCGGGCAGACCGGCGCGCGCGGCCAGCGTCGCCGCCGTCAGCCAGCCTCGCACCCCGCCGAGCTTCATGACGTCGAGCGTCGCGTGGTCGGACGCGCGCGCCGCGATGCTCTTCTCCATGTCAGACGGACCCCACCAGTTCTCGCCGAGCTGGACCGGAGTCCGCACCCTGGCGACTATCCGGGCGTGCCCGGCGTAGTCGTCCGCGCGGGTGGGCTCCTCGACCCACGTCAAGCCCGCAGGCTCGCGTATGCCGGGATCG
This sequence comes from uncultured Solirubrobacterales bacterium, assembly GCA_963701945.1. GTDB lineage: Bacteria > Actinomycetota > Thermoleophilia > Solirubrobacterales > Solirubrobacteraceae > Palsa-465. The sequence continues at coordinate 136,141 of CAVPBV010000019.1, forward strand.
GCCGGGGAGTCCCCCCAAGGAGCGTCGTCAGCGAAACCCCGGCCGCCTTGGCGCAGGCATCCCACGCGGCCATCTCGACGCCGGCGATCGCGATCGTGACGAGCCCCGGCAGCCCGAGCAGCCGAAACCGAGCCTCTAGCGTCGCCCGCAACGCGTCCGGATCGAGCCGGGCGCCCACGACGACGTCGGCCATGTCCTCGATCAGCCGGGCCGTTGCGGCGAGCGCGAGCTGCGTGTAGCAGCGCACGTAGCTGCACCCGACGATGCCCTCGCGCGTCTGAAGGTCGACTAGGACGAGCGGCGTGCTGGCCATCACGCCGGCCGCGGTCTGCACCGGACGTTCGGGCACGACGGCGATTGGCCGGACCCGCAGCCCCGAGATCGTCAACTTCGGTTCGTCGTCAGCGCGTGTCATTCCCGTGAATTGATCAACGCTTGAGGAAGGTTGTGGATTGCGAAGGAGTCACTGCGGTCTGAGGGCTATCCAACGACAAAGGAGGAGAGACCATGATCTCCGATCAGCCCGCGGCCTCCGACCGGAGCGCGTCAACCGTGATCGCGCGATCACTGGCGATAGGCAGACGAGCGGTCCTGCACGCTCGCATGCCTGTGCGGATGGTTTGCGCTCGGTGCCGGTGTCGCGAGTGCCCAGGCGCCGTCGTTCATAAATGGGCTTACACCATCCACTCTTGCGACCACCGTGCCGTCGAACGGCGATGTGAATCCGTACGGGATCGTGACCGTCCCGCGGAGCGTAGGGAAGCTGCAGCAGGGCGACGTGCTCGTCAGCAACTTCAACAACTCAGCGAACCCACCGGGTGGTGAGCAGGGGAGGGGCACGACGATCGTGGAGATCCCCCCCGGCGACACGGATCAGATGGCCGGTGACGCGCCGCTATTCGCCCAGATCAATCCCCACGCGCTGCCGGGACCGTGCCCGGGCGGCGTTGGGCTCACGACGGCGCTCGCGGTCACCCGGAGCGGCTTCGTAATCGTCGGCAGCCTCCCGACCTCGAACGGCGTCTCGAACACCGCCAAGGCCGGATGCCTGCTCGTGCTCAACAGCTACGGGAAGGTTGTCGAGACGATCGCCGGCGGTCCGATCAACGGCCCGTGGGACATGACCGCGGTCGACCACGGCTTCTTCACGACGTTGTACGTGACCAACGTGCTCAACGGCACGCTGGCGGCCTCGCCCGACCCGACCGTTCCCGGCGGTGTCGTCAACCGTGGCACGGTGGTGCGAATTCAGTTGCTGACGATTCCGGGCATCCGGCCGCTCGTGCTCGCCGAGAACGTGATCGCCACCGGGTTCGCGGAGCGGACCGATCCGGCCGCGCTCGTCGTCGGGCCCACCGGCGTCGCGCTGGGGAGTGACGGAACGCTGTATGTCGCGGATACGCAGAACAGCCGGATCGCCGCGATCCCCGGCGCGCCGTTCCGCTTCTTCCCGGCGACGGGCGGCGGCGAGACGGTGTTCCAGGGAGCGCCGCTGAACGGTCCGCTGGGGATGACGCTCGCGCCGAACGGCGACATCCTGACGGCCAACGGTGGCGACGGAAACGTCATCGAGACGACGCCGGGCGGAGCCCAGAACGGGTTGGTGGCGGCCGACCCGAGTGCCGGGGATCTGTTTGGTCTGACTCCGACTCCCGACGGCTCGGGCGTCTACTACGTCGACGACGGCACCAACACGCTGAACCTGCTGGCGCCGTGATCTGACCGTCGCGGGGGCCGGGCCCGGTCGTCCGGCCCCCGCCAACGGTGAGCGAGATCCGCTACGGCGAGGTGAAGCCGAGGATCAGCTGGGCGGTCTCGACCGGGACGTCGAGCCGCTGTCACCTCAGCCCGGCGCGACCCAGTCCGCGCTGCGCCGCCAGAGCTCCTCGGCGAGGCTCGCGGTCACGGCGTTGCCGGGCTGCTTGGGAGCGCAATCGTCGTAGTAGCGGCCGCTCTCGCCCGCGAGCTCGGGCGCGGTGGCGCAGTACAGCGACGTCCTCGCGCCGCGCTCGGGCGAGTCCATCCGCAGCTTCATCAGCCCTCGCACCGGCCACGGCACGCGCCGCCAGATGTCGGACGCGATCACGCCGGGGTGGAGCGAGTAGGTGGTAACGCCGGTACCGTCGAGGCGACGCGCGAGCTCCTGAGCGTGGAGCACATTGGCCAGTTTCGAGACCGAGTACTCGCGCATCCCGCTTACGGTCCGGGTAGGAGTGCGCACGGCCTCGAAGTCGATCCCGGTGGCGCCAAAGTGCGCGCCGCTCGCGACGTTCACGATCCGGGCAGGCGCGCTCTCGCGCAGGCGGTCGAGCAGTAGGCTCGTGAGCAGGAACGGCCCGACGTGGTTGGTGCCGAACGCCCGCTCGAAGCCGCTGGCGGTCATGCCGCGGCCGCCGGCGACGCCGGCGTTGTTGATCAGCACGTGTAGCGCCTCATCGCGCGCCAGGAACGCGTCCGCGCACGCCCTCACCGAGGCGAGATCGCCGAGGTCGAGCGGCAGCAACTCGAGCTCGTGGTTGCCCGTCTGGGCCGCGATCTCCTCGAGCGCTCGGCGACCGCCCTCCGGCGACCGGCACGCGACCCGGACCTTGCCGCCGCGGGCAGCGAGCGCCCGCGCGGTCTCCTTGCCGATGCCCGTGTTGGCCCCGGTGATCAGGAACGTCCGGCCGTCGAGATCGCCCACGGCGTGAGGATATGCGGTGGTCGGGCGTACTCATTCCGTTCGGATGCGCGTTGGCTGTCAAGGAGACGCCGCCGAATGCCGATGATGCGAGCATCGTGCGGCTCCGGAGCTACGACATCGCGTTGATCGGGATCGTCCTGCTCGCGTGCGGTATCGCCGTGCTCGCGACCGCGCCGGGCCCCGCGCTGGCATTGCCGGCTGCCGGCGCACTGTGGTCGAGCGCGCTGATGACGTTCGCCGTCGCCCGGCGTCCTGGCCGGCGCTAACCGGGAACGGTCGCGGGCGTCGCCACGCGGCGCAGTTCCATCCGCGCGATCGAGCGCTTGTGGACCTCGTCGGGTCCGTCGGCGAACCGCAGCGTCCGCAGGTGGGCGTACATCGACGCGAGCGGGAAGTCGTCGGACACGCCGCCGCCACCGTGAACCTGGATCGCCCGGTCGACGACCCGCAGGGCGACGTTCGGCGCCGCGACCTTGATCGAGGAGATCTCGGTGCGCGCCGCCTTGTTCCCGACCGTATCCATCAGCCACGCCGCGCGCAGCGTCAGCAATCGCGCCATGTCGATCTCGATCCGCGACTCGGCAATCCAGTCCTGGACGTTGGCGCGCTCGGCCACGGGCTGGCCGAACGTGGTCCGCGACGCGGCGCGGGCGCACATCAGCTCGAGCGCCCGCTCGGCCGCGCCAATGCAGCGCATGCAGTGGTGGATGCGCCCCGGCCCCAGGCGCGCCTGGGCGATCAGGAACCCGTGCCCCTCCTCGGAGATCATGTTCGAGGTGGGCACGCGGACGTCCTCGAATACCAATTCGGCGTGGCCCTCCTGGTCGACGTATCCGAACACCGGCAGGTTGCGCACGATCTGCAACCCGGGCGTGTCGCGCGGGACGAGGATCATCGACTGCTGCTGGAACGTAGCGGCGCTCGGGTCGGTCTTGCCCATCACGATCAGGATCCGGCAGCGATCGCGCATCGCGCCGGAGATCCACCATTTGCGGCCGTTGAGCACGTAGTCGTCGCCGTCGCGCTCGATTCGCAGCTCGATGTTCGTGGCGTCCGAGCTGGCCACCGCGGGCTCGGTCATCGCGAACGCGGAGCGGATCTCGCCCTCGAGCAGCGGCGCGAGCCAGCGGTCCTTCTGCTCATCGGTCCCGAACTGGGCCAGCACCTCCATGTTTCCGGTGTCGGGCGCGGAGCAATTGCACGCCTCGGAGGCGATGTGGCTGCGCCCCATGATCTCCGCCAGCGGTGCGTAGTCGACGTTGCTGAGCCCCGGCGCGCCCCACTGCTCCCCGCCGTGGGGGAGGAACAGGTTCCACAGGCCGAGCTCGAGCGCGCGCGCCTTCAGCTCCTCTATCACCGGCGGGTGCGAGTGCGGGTCACCCGAGGCGGCGAGCTGCTCCTCGTAGACGGCCTCGGCCGGATAGACGTGCTCGTCCATGAACGCCAGCAGGCGGTCGCGGAGCTCGTTGCAGCGATCTGAGAACTCGAAGTCCATGGGCCGGAACCGGCCCGAACACTACCGCGGACTACGAGAGCATCGAGGCGATGACCGTCGAGAAGCGCTGGAGGTCGATCGGTTTGGACACGTACGCGTCGCATCCGGCCTCGAGCGCCTCGTGTTCGTCGGCGGGCAGGACCCCGGCCGTGCAGGCGACGATCGGGATCGACGCCGTCATCGGGTGGGACTTGAGCTTGCGCGTCAGGTCGAGGCCGCTGCCGTCGGGCAGGTTCAAGTCGAGCACGATCATCGCGGGGTGCTCCTCGGCGACCGACCGTTCTGCGGCGGCCAGCGAGTCCGCCGCGCGGACCTCATGGCCGTCGAGCTCGAGCAATCGCTCGAGCAGCGCCACGTTCAGCTCGTGATCGTCGACGACGAGGATGTGTCGCTCCATGACGCCCTCATCGTCTCCCGGGCGCGGGAGCTTGACTCGCGGCTGCAGGTTTTATGGAGGGTTCGCGCTCGCCGCGAGCTCATCGCGCGTCGGCGGCCAGACCAGCCTCACGCGCCCGAGCGCGGCCCCGGCGCCGGTTTCGTCCAATTCGCGCGTCGCCGCCTCGAGGTCGGTCAGGGCCGCCAGCAGCTGCCGGGCCCCCAGCATCAGCGCGTCGTTCCGACAGCGATGCGCGGCGCTCGTCGCGCGCTCGAGGTCGCCGGCGCCCATCGCAAGCTCGAGCTCGTCGATCGCGGTCGTCATGTTGCCGAGCATCGACGACACGATCGCCGCCGCGTCGGCTCCCATCAGACCCTCGAGCTCGCCGATTCGCTGTAGGTCTATGTAGTCGGTCACGATCAGGCAGGATCGCGCAGGCCGATCGTCGCGCGCAGGACCGGGTCGGGAATCCCGAACGCGTCGACGAGCGCACCGCCGTCACCGCGCACCTCGTCGCACAGCCGGTTGACCTCGCGCGTCACCGCCTTGTAGCGTGGTCCGGTGAGCCGGCCGTGCTCCTGGAGGTAGCCCCGGTCGAGCTCGATCTGGTGGAGTGCGTGAAGGTCGCAGAGCCGGCCCAGCGCGTCCTTCATGGGGCCCTCGTCGCAGGCGTCGACCGCCCGCGCGAACGCCTCGAGCACAACGAGCTCGATGTGGGCGCGGGCCGCGGCGACGGCGTGGTTCTGAACCGCGCGGAACACCTCGAACGGGTCGAAGCCGTCGTCCAGACCACGCTTGAACCGTTGGGCGACCGAGGCGGTGATGTGGCCCTCCCGCCAGCGGAACAGCTCGAGTTGGTGCTCTCGTTCGAGCAGGTCGCCGGTCTCGTCGCCGCCGGGGACGGCGTCGGCGATTCCCGAGCGCTCTGGATGGTCTCGGTGGCGTGCCAGCTCGCGGTCGCCTTCATCGCGGCGGCGAGCGACTCGAGCCGACGCTGTTCGCGCTCGGGCGACTCGCCGGTGGTCTGGCGCTCGTGGAAGCTCTCGAGCAGCTCCGCCTGGGCGAAATGGAGCGCGTACGTCTTCGCCTGCAGCGGCATCAGCCGGCGCTGGTGGTGCGGTAGTCGAGCAACGCGACCTCTGGTTCATCCGGCGGACCGAACTGCGTTCGCCGTAGCCCGTAGCGCACCGCGATCGTCAGCGCGGTCTTGGCCGCGCTGATCGACGCCCCGGAGATGCACACGCGTCCCTGGATCATCGCCCCGAGCATCGTGAAGAACCGCTTGTTCGGATTCTCGATCGGGCTCTCGTAGACCCCCTCGGCGTTGACGCCGCCGTACCGGTTGAGCAGCGCGTCGCGTGGCACGCGGACGCGGTCGAACCAGATACGGCCGTTGTCGACCCCGTTCAGCCCCATCTTCTCGCCGCAGTCCTCGATCCGGACGCCCTCGTGAACGTTGCCGTTCTCGTCCCGGATGGGGACGACGAGCACGTGCACGCCGTGCGACTCGCCGGCGACGATGAGTTGCGCGAACACCGCCGCCATCCGCGCGTGGCACGCCGCGTTCCCGATGTAGTCCTTGCGCGCCTCGTCGGTAGGGGTGTCGATCACGAACTCGCCCCCGTCGGGGTCGTAGGTGGCGGTCGTGCCGAGTTGCTGCACGTTGGAGCCGTGTCCGGTCTCGGTCATCGCGAAGCAGCCGGTGAGCTCGAGCGACGCTGTCGGTCTCAGGTAGCGCTCGTGGTGGACGCGGGTGCCGAGTTGCTGGATCGCGCCGCCCCAAAGGCCGAACTGCACGCCGAACTTGACCAGCAGCGACAGATCCCCGAACGCGATCGTCTCGAACCCGGCGATGTTCGCGCCCGGGTCGCCCTGGCCGCCGAACTCCGCGGGAAAGCCCGGCGCGGTCAGGCCCTCATCGGCGATCGTCTGCATCCAGGCGAGCACGCGCTCGCGGTACTCGGCGGTCGGGATCGCCAGCGGCGGCGCGAACTCGGGCTGGCCGAGCACGTCGAGGATCTGCCGGCGCAGGTCGGCGTAGCGGCCATCGAGCAGCCGCCTGAGGTCCTCTGCCCGTACCCCGGTGGCGTCCGGTTGGGTCGTCGCCATGGCGGGCTCGATCTTAGGTATTCGCCCCGCGCGTGGCGCCACCGGGGCTCGCCGGCGCGCTACCCGCTGCGAAGCGTCCTGTGGAGCCGCCGGGCGAGCGCGCTGTGATTCGCGGCCAGGCCGGTCAGGCCGAGCGTCACCACGAACAGCCCGGCGACCAGCGCAAGGCCGGCGAGCACCGCCGGCCAGTGACGCTGGAGGAAGTCGCGCCCGGCGGACAGCATCTGATCGGCCCGGTCGCCGGCGAACGTGAGGACCCCGACGATCCCGAGCAGCGGTAGCACGAAGCAGAGGTTGAACAGCAGGAGCAGCACGAGGTCGCGGACCGGGCCGAGGCCCGACCCGACGATCGCGGCGATCGCCGCGAAATATGGGAACGCCGTGGGCAACTCGACCGCGGTGATCGATGCCCCCAGGACCCAGCTGGACTTGCCTTGGGGGTCGAAGTCCGGGGGATCGCGGCGCGCCAGCGTCCTTCGGTGGCGCCATAGCATCGCCGCCGCCGCGATCATCGCGGCGCCGACCGCGATCTCGACGATGTCGGCGATGTGATGGCGCGGATGCGGAAGCAGCGGCCGGATCAGCTGTCCGGCGCCGACCGCGATCGCCGCGCCGCCCAGGAAGTAGACGGCGAACACCCCCGCTGTGAACTCGGCCACCCGGTTGCGCGCGTTCTCGCCGGTCGACAGGTACAGGGCCGGCGCGATCGTCGTCGGGTTGAGCGAGTCCGCCAACCCGATCGAGATCACGATGCCGATCAGTCGAAGCATGGGCGCATTCTCTACTTCCCCGGGGGGGCGCTGCGCGACCGGTGAGAGGTCTCTCAGACGCCGGGGCCCGCGCGCCGGCCTCTCAGACGCCGGGAGGCTCGGCGCGCCCGTCTCTCAGACGCCGGGAGGCTCGGCGCCTTCGGCTACGCGAAGTGGAGCTCTTCGTCCTCGTCGTCGTCGACGGTACGCTCGCAGGTGGGGCACCACCAGCGCGCCTCCATCGGCGTTCCGCACGCGGCGTGACGCGGCGCTGTCGTGCCCTCGGCATTGCGTGCGCCCCAGCCCGCGATCAACCGGAGCGCGCCCGCCAACTCGCGGCCCGCGGAGCTCAGCTCGTACACGAACCGGGGTGGCCGCTCGGAGTACGGGCGCGCGACCACCAGCGCGTTGCGCTCTAGTTGTCGCAGGCGCTGGGTGAGGACGTTGGGCGCGATCCCCCCGACCTCGTCCTGAAGATCCCCGAAGCGTCGTGGTCCATCAAGGAGCGCGGCGATCACGAGCAGCGTCCAGCGGTCGCCGATCGTGGCCAGCGCGTCGGCGAGCGCCGAGCGCGACATCGCGTCGAGCCCTCCGGGGGTCGTCTCGGTCTCGTCGTTGTCGTCGACTGCGGAGGGCGATTCGGGCACATCCAGATCGTACGCAGGGTGGGAAAGGGCCTGCATGACGGGACATTCGAGCACCCTGATAAGGTTGTCACTTGCATTTTGCAAGTCAGTAGTCGCACAAGGAGAAGTGGCCGGAAATGACTGTTCTTGAAGAGTTGGAGAGCGCGATCCAGACGGCGGCGGAGCGGACCGGTCCCAAGGTGATCGGGCTCGGCCAGGGATGGGGAAGGGGCTCCGGGTTCGTGGTCGGACAGGGCCGGATCCTCACCAATGCCCACAACCTGCGGGGCGAGGAGGCGACCGTCACCTTCCACGACGGCCGGCGCGAGACCGGCAAGGTCCTGGCGTCCGATCAGGACCTCGACCTGGCGGTGATCGAGGTCGACACCGCGGACGTCGAGCCGATCGAGTGGGCCGACGACGCCTCGGACGATTCGGTGCCGATCGGACGCTCTGTCCTGGCACTCGCAAATCCCGGGGGTCGCGGACTCCGGGTCACGCCCGGGTTCGTGTCGTCGCCCGCGCGTAGCTTCCGGGGCCCCCGCGGGCGGCGAATCAGCGGCGCGATCGAGCACACGGCGCCGCTGCCGCGCGGCTCGTCGGGCGGTCCGCTGATCGACGCCGCTGGGCGTCTGCTCGGGATCAACTCGGTGCGTGCGGACGGTGGCCTGATCCTGGCGGTGCCGGCCGATCGCGCCACGCACGAGCGCGTCGAGCAGCTGGGTCGCGGCGAGTCGCCCAAGCGCGCACGCCTGGGCGTGGCGATAGCCCCGCCTCGGGTCGCGCGGCGGCTGCGCCGCGCGGTCGGGCTGCCCGAGCGCGACGGGATCCTGGTGCGCGCAGTCGAGCGCGGTAGCGCTGCGGACCGTGCTGGGCTCGAGCGCGGCGATCTGATCGTCGCGGTCGCCGGCAAGGACCTCGATCGCATCGAGGCGCTGTACGAGGCGCTCGACGCCGCCCAGGCGGGCACGCAACTCGAGCTGACGATCGTCCGCGGCGCCGACGAGCGCACGGTTTCGGTCGGCCTGTAGTCCGGAGGCCCGGTGATGAGCACAACCGCCGAGCAGCAGCACGATCACGAGAACGAGGCCGAACGGCGCGAAGCCGAGGCGCTCGACGCGTATTCCCGAGTCGTCGTCGACGTGGCCGAGCGGATCGCTCCAAGCGTCGCGAACCTGCGCGTGATGCGGCGCGGGCGTGGCGGCCAGGTGCCGGCGGGCGCCGGTAGCGCGGTGGCGCTGACCCCGGACGGATTCCTGGTCACCTCCGCCCACGTGGTTGCGGGGCCCGGTCGCTCAGGGAAGGCGACGTTCGTCGACGGCCGCGAGCTCAGCTGGCGGGTCGTCGGCTCGGACCGCCTGACGGATCTGGCCGTGCTCCGCGCCGACGGGGACGGTCTGATCCCGGCCACCCTCGGCGAGGCCGAGCACCTGCGAGTCGGCCAGCTGGTGGTGGCGATCGGCAACCCGAACGGGTTCGCCGGCTCCGTCACCGCCGGGGTGGTGTCCGCGCTCGGGCGCTCACTGCCGGCGCGGGCGGGGCGGACCGTGCGCTACATCGACAACGTGATCCAGACCGACGCGGCTTTGAACCCGGGGAACTCAGGGGGTGCGCTGGTCGACAGCTCGGCCCGCGTGATCGGGATCAACACCGCGGTCGCGGGCGTCGGCCTCGGGCTCGCGGTCCCGATCAACTCCGCGACGCGGCAGATCGTCGGCACGCTGATGCGCGACGGCCGCGTCCGCCGCGCCTGGATCGGGATCGCCGCCGGCCCTCGCCCGCTACCGCCTCACGCGCGCGTGCGCGTGGGCCGGAGTGCCGGCGTCGAGGTCGTCGAGGTCTCCCAGGGCAGTCCCGCCCAGCGAGCCGGCCTCCGCGCCGAGGACCTGATCGTTGAAATGGGTGCCCCCCCACAGTCGATCGAGCGCGTCGACGACGTACAGCGACTGATGAGCCAGGAGGCGATCGGCCGCCCGCTGCCGATCCGGATCCTCCGCGGCGATCGCTGGCTCGATCTGGAGGTGTCTCCGATCGAGCTCGTCGAATAACCACGAGGCCATCTCCCGCCCACAAACCTGTCGCTACACTGAGTTCTTGGCGCCGGGCGGCGTTCGTTCTCGCGCCCGCGGTCCGGTAGCCGGACCCTGACCATTCCAGACGGAAGCGCCCACATGGCTCGTGGAGATGTTCGGATTGCTGCAACTCTCGCCTGCGAAGAGTGCAAGCGACGCAACTACCAGACGAATAAGAGCAAGCGGAACAATCCGGAGCGGCTGCAGCTGCGTAAGTACTGCCGCTGGTGCAGGTGCCATACGCCGCACCGCGAAACGCGCTGACCCGACCGGATTGCTCCGTGGCCCGTAACCGCAAACGCGCCAAAGACCGGCGGACGCGCCCGCCCGGGACGGGTCCTGATCCCCATCAGGGCGTTCCGACCGCAATGCACGACGTCGCCGCCGGCGGTCCTGAGCGCGAGCCCGACAATGGCGTCGCCGAACGCGAGACCGACAACGGCTCCGCCGCGCGCGAGCCGGACAACGGCGCCGCCGGGCTCGAGCCCGTCGACCTCGGGTCCGACCCCCTGAAGGAACACGAGGAGGGCGCGCCGCCTCCGCTCGAGCACGCCATGCCGGACGTCGAGCTGGCCGAGGAGCAGCTCGCGTTCGGTCGTCCAGCCGCGCCGGAGCCCGAGGACGAGGAGGACGAGGAGGAGTACGAGCGCGAGGTCGAGGAGTCGATCGCCGAGGCCGGCAGCGGCCGCCAGCGACGCGGCGGCTACGATCGTGGTAGCGCCGCCCGCGGCTCGGGTGGCGCCGGCGAACTGGCTGCTCCCGCCGCTGCAGTTCCGGCTCGGGCTCCGAGTGTGTTCGTCCGCCTCATCGGCTTCCTGCAAGGAAGCTGGCGCGAGCTGCACCGAGTACAGTGGCCCGATCGCCGTCAGGTGATGCAGGCCACGGGAGTCGTGATCGGTTTCGTGATCATCGCCGCGGTCTTCCTGGGCGTGTCGGACTGGGTGTCCGGCAAGATCGTCACTTTCGTCTTGAAGTAGGCGCCGCCGGGCGCCGTGGGCTAGAGAGGCCAATCGAACAACAGAATGTTCCGCTGGTACGTCGTAAACACATACTCGGGTCACGAGAACAAGGTCAAGCACAACCTCGAACACCGGATCGTCTCGCTCGGTCAGCAGCAGGCGGTCAGGCAGATCGTGGTGCCGACCGAGTCCGTGTCCGAAATGAAGGACAACCAGAAGATCACGGTCGAGAAGCGCACGATGCCCGGCTACGTGCTGGTCAACATGGATCTCAACGAGGACTCGTGGTCGCTGGTCAAGGGCACGCCCGGAGTCACCGGATTCGTCGGCGCCTCGAACGAGCCCGTGCCCCTCACCCAGGACGAGGTCAACCGCCTGCTCCACCGCGAGCAGGAGGCGCGTCCGCGCAGCCGGGCCACGTTCACTATCGGTGAGTCGGTCAAGGTGATCTCGGGTCCGCTGTCAGACTTCTCCGGCGAGATTTCCGAGGTGAACGAGGACGCCCAGCGGCTCAAGGTGCTGGTGTCGATCTTCGGTCGCGAGACGCCGGTGGAAGTCGGGTTCGATCAGGTGAAGAAGATCTAGGAGCGTTTTGTGGCCAAGAAGGTCCTGACACAAATCAAATTGCAGGCCGTGGGTGGGCAGGCTTCGCCGGCGCCCCCGGTTGGCCCCGCGCTCGGTCAGCACGGCGTGAACATCATGGAGTTCGTCAAGGCGTTCAACGCGCAGACGCAGGGCGACCTGGGCACGGTGATCCCGGTCGTGATCACGGTCTACGAGGATCGCTCGTTCACGTTCGTTACCAAGAGCCCGCCCGCCGCGGTGCTGATCAAGCAGGCATTGTCACTGGAGAAGGGCTCGGCCGAGCCGAACCGCACCAAGGTGGCCCGGATCACCCAGGATCAGCTGCGCCAGATCGCGGAGAAAAAGATGAAGGACCTGAACGCCGACGACATCGACGCGGCCGCCAGGATCATCGCCGGTACCGCTCGCTCGATGGGTGTGGAGGTCGTATAGGGGTCATGGCACATCACGGAAAGACATACGAAGACGCCAAGCAGCGCTTCGACCGCGAGCGCGAGTACTCGCCCGCCGAGGCGATCGCGCTGATCAAGCAACTCGCGCGCGTGAAGTTCAACGAGTCGGTCGAGGTGCACGTCCGCACGGGGCTGAACGTCCGTCATGCCGACGAGCAGTTGCGCGGGACGATCGCGCTCCCCAACGGGCTCGGCAAGGACGTCAAGGTCGCGGTGTTCGCGCAGGGCGACAAGGCCCGCGAGGCCGAGGAGGCCGGTGCCGACGTGGTCGGCGCCGAGGACCTCGCCCAGCGAGTCCAGGACGGGTTCGACGACTTCGACGTCGCGATCGCGACCCCTGACCTGATGCCGGTCGTCGGTCGTCTCGGCCGGATCCTGGGTCCGGCGGGGAAGATGCCTAACCCCAAGGTGGGAACGGTGACCATGGACGTGGCGCGCGCGGTCGAGGAGTCGAAGGCCGGAAAGGTCGAGTACCGGACCGACCGAAACGCAATCGTGCACCTCGTGATCGGCAAGCGCGACTTCGACGACAAGAAGCTGCTCGAGAACTACGCGGCCGTGATTGACGAGCTGATCCGGGCCAAGCCGTCCGCGGCCAAGGGCCGCTACATCCGGACGGTGGTCGTTGCCACCACGATGGGGCCGGGCGTCAAGGTCGATCCGACGCGCACGCGCGACATCGTCGAGGAGCCCGTAGCGGCGTAAACTCTTAAGCACAGAGACGAAGCCCGAGACCCCCGGCGGATTTCCCGTAAGTCCGGGGCAGGCGGAGCCTCGACGTTTGGAACCGCGTTCTGGTTCCGGATGCGACGCCCGCCGATGAGCGGGCGTTTCGCTTTCCGAGAGGAACCATGAACCGAGACCAAAAAGCAGCAGTCGTAGAGGAGATCGCTGGTCAGATCAGATCGGCGGACGCCGTGTTCGCCGTCGATTACCGGGGGATCTCCGTGGCACAGGCGGCCGAGTTGCGCGCCAAGCTGCGCGACACCGGCACGAAGTTCCGGATCGTCAAGAACTCGCTGTCCGAGCGCGCCGCCGACGAGGCCGGCGCCGAGGCGCTCAAGGCGTTGCTCCAGGGCCCGACCGCACTTGCGTTCGTGTCTGGCGACGCGGCCCTCGCGGCCAAGGCGCTGAACGAGGCCGCGAGGACGATGCACACGCTCGAGTTCAAGGGCGGCCTGATGGACGCCACGACGCTCAGCGCGGACGACGTCCGAGCGATCGCGCGCCTGCCCGCACGCGAGGTGCTCCACGCGCAACTCGTCGGCACGATCGCCGCGCCGATATCCGGACTCGTCCGGACGCTCAACGCGCTGATCGCCGGGGTCGCGATCCAGCTCCAGCAGATCGCGGAGAAGGGGCTCGTGAGCGGGACCGCGCCGGCGCCTGCTGCGGAGCCCGAGGCGGTGCCTGCTGCGGAGCCCGAGGCGGCGCCTGCTGCGGAGCCCGAGGCGGCGCCTGCTGCGGAGCCCGAGGCGGCGCCTGCTGCGGAGCCCGAGGCGGCTGCGGAGCCCGAGGCGGACGCCGCCGCGGAGCCTGAGGCGGAAGTTGCCGCAGAACCCGAGCCGGAACCGAATCAAACTGAACAGGAATCAGCGCCGGACGACCAGCCGTCCGACGCCTAAGGAGGAACCATGCCCAGCACCCAAGAATGGATCGACGAGCTCAAGTCAATCTCCGTGCTCGAGCTGTCCGAGCGGATCAAGGCGCTCGAGGAGGCGTTCGGCGTCTCCGCGACGGCCGTGGCGGCAGCAGCCCCCGCTGCGGCGGCGGCGGACGGTGGCGGCGAGGAAGCCGAGGAGCAGACCGCGTTCGACGTGGTGCTCCAGGCCGCCGGCGACAAGAAGATCCAGGTGATCAAGGTCGTGCGCGCGGCGACCGGCCTCGGCCTCAAGGAGGCCAAGGCGCTCGTCGACGAAGCGCCCAAGCCGATCAAGGAAGGCATCGACCGCGCGGAGGCCGACAAGCTGAAGGCCGACCTCGAAGAGGCCGGCGCGACCGTCGACCTGAAGTAGGCAGACCCGGTGAAGGGGGCGCGCGACGCGCCCCCTGAAACCTTCCGCAGCACCCCGCGTTCGGATACGTTTGCCGCGTGGGCGGATGGAAATCTGAGGCGAGGTCGATCTCGGCCGGTAACGGTCGTGTGCTCGAGGTCGCTATCGCCGGGCCCGCCGACGGCGTCCCGCTGTTCTCGCATCACGGCACGCCGGGCGCAGCGGAGATGTTCGATCCGCTCGTCGAGATCGGCGCCGCGCGGAAAATACGGCGCATCGCCTACTCGCGCCCGGGGTATGGCGCCTCCGGTCGCATGCCGGGGCGCTCGGTGGCCGACTGCGTAGGCGACGTGGTGGCGATCGCCGACGCGCTCGGATTCGACCGTTTCTACTCGGTGGGCGCCTCCGGCGGGGCCCCGCACTCGATCGCCTGCGCAGCGCTGCTGCCCGAACGCGTTATCTCGGCGGCCGCGATCGCCTCGCCGGCGCCAGTCGATGCCGAGGGTCTCGACTGGACCGAGGGAATGGGAGAGGAGAATGTGGCCGAGCTCGCCGCGGTGCGCGCCGGCGACCGCGAGCTCGAGGAATACCTGGAGGGCGAGGCGCGGTCGATGCTGGGCGGAACTGCCGAGCAGGTGACGACCGCTCTCGGAGACCTCATCTCCGCGGCTGATCGGCGCGCGCTGAGTGGTGCGCTCGGCGAGTTCATGGTCAGGGAGCTCGCGCATTCGCTGTCGAGCGGCGTATGGGGCTGGTTCGACGATGATCGGGCGATCCTCGGCGACTGGGGCTTCGACCTGGCCGACGTCGCCGCTCCGCTCTCCCTCTGGCACGGCGGGCAGGATCGGTTCGTCCCGAGCGCGCACGGCGAGTGGCTCGCCGGGCACGTCCAGGCCGAGGCGCACCTTCGGCCGGACGACGGGCACCTCTCGCTGTCGCTTGGTTCGTACGGCGAGATCATCGACGCCCTGCTCGAGCAGGGCGCCAACGGCAAGTGACCACGGGCACCGCGAGAAGGGACTCGTACGTACCGCGCATGCTGCTCGGGCGGCTGGCCAGGCCCGACGACGGCTTGGTCGAGACGCTCGACGGCACGATGGTGTTCGCCGACGTCTCCGGCTTCACCCGGCTGTCCGAGCGCTTGGCGCGCAAGGGCCAGGAGGGGGCGGAGTACCTGGGCCACGTGGGCCCTCGGAAGCTGCGTAGCTCCCCCTAGTCATCAGTCAGAGCGCCCCGTGCGCCCCGGTCCAGGCGCGACCCTACTGGCTGCGACGGGCAGCGCGCAAGGAAACTGCGTAATGGATCGTTCACCCGCGGAGTGCCCGGGATGCTGGCGCTCGTCCGTACACTTCAATGAGCTGACGAGTGCTGAGGGGGCGCCGTTGACTAACGGCTTAACTTTGCAGGTGCAACCCGAATCCGGAACGCTCGCTCCCTTCGTGCCCCGGGCGGTGCTGGCCCGGCTGGCGCGCCCGATCGAAGTGCTGGCCGAGCCCGTCTACTGCACGCTGGTATTCGCCGACGTGTCCGGCTTCACGCGCCTGTCCGAGCGGCTCGCGCGGCGCGGCGGCGAGGGATCCGAGCAGCTCGTCGACGTGATCAACGCCTGCTTCACGTCGCTTCTGGCGGAGGCGTACGGGCGGGGCGGTTCGCTCGTGAAGTTCGGCGGCGACGCGATGGTGCTCCTGTTCTACGACCAGGAGGCCAACCAGGAGCACGCGATGCGCGCGTGCTGCGCGGCGTCGGAGATGCGGCGCCGGCTACGCGAAGCGGGCCGGGTGCGCGCCGGCGAGAGCAACGTCGTGCTGCGCATGTCGGTCGGCGTGCACAGCGGCACGTTCCCGATGTTCGTCGTCGGCCGCTCTCATCGAGAGCTGATCATCGGAGGCGAGGCGACGACCACGCTCGTCGGGCTTGAGGCAGCCGCCTCCTCAGGCCAGATCCTGGTCAGCCCGGAGACCGCCCGCCTGCTGCCCCGCAGCTCCGTGGGAGCGCGCACCGGACCAGGCTTTCTGCTCGGCCGCGCCCCCGCGCCCTGCGAATGGGTGCCGCCGGTCGGGTTGCCCAGTCCGACCGAGGCAGTCATCGAAAGCTTCCTCCCCGTCGCGGTCCGGGCGCATCTGCGCAGCGGATCGGCGGCGCCCGAGCATCGCACGGCGGCGATCGCCTTTCTCCATTTCGGCGGGCTCGACGAAGCGATTGCGGCGGAGGGACTCGAGTTCGCCGCGCGGCGGCTCGACGAGGTCGTCCGCCTCGTCCAGGCGGCCGTCGAGCGATACGACGTCTGCTTCCTCGATACCGACATCGCCAGCGACGGCGTCAAGATCCGATTGAGCGCCGGCGCTCCGCGGGTCGTCGGCGACGACGAGGACCGGATGCTGCTGGCGCTCCGGCACATCGTCGAGGCCGACCCGCCGCTGCCGGTCCGGGTCGGCGTCAACCGCGGCCCGGTGTTCACGGCGCGGGTCGGACCGGACTACCGACGGTGGTACGCGGTGATGGGCGACAGCGTGAATCTCGCGGCGCGCCTGATGGCCAAGGCCCCGGCCGGCCACGTCTACGCGACTCGCGAGGTGCTGCGCGGTGCGAAGACGAGCTTCGAGCAAGCCTGGCTCGAGCCGTTTACGGTCAAGGGCAGGTCACACTCGGTACACGCGTGGGATATAGGCCGGACGCTCCGCGGCGCTTCCGACGGAGCGATCCGGCTCGAGCTGCCGCTGGTCGGCCGGGACTCCGAGCTCGACCATCTGCGGTTCTCGGTGGCACGCGCCCGCGGCGGCTCGGGCACTCTGATCGAGCTCACGGGGGAGATGGGCATCGGGAAGTCGCGGCTGCTCGCCGAGCTGGCGGGGATCGGGCAGGGGATGGCCGAGTTGCGCGCCGGGTGCGAGGTGTACACGCGCGACACGCCGTACTCGGTCTGGCGTTCGCTCCTGCGGCAGGTGCTCGGGTTGGACTCGGACACGTCCGAGCCGGAGGGGTTCGATCGACTCGTCGACGAGCTCGAGGACAACTGTCCCGAGCTGATCCCGTGGCTGTCGCTGCTCGCGATCGTCCTCGACGTCGAGGTCGCGCCGTCGGTCGAGGTCGAGCTGCTGGCCGAGGCGGCGCGCCCCGCCAAACTTCACGAGGTTGTGATCGCGTTCCTCGGCCGCGCCCTCGTGGTCCCAACGATTGTCGAGGTCGAACAGGCTCACCTGATGGACGCCGCGTCGGCGGCTCTGTTCCGCGCGCTCGCGGTCGAGCTCGAAACCTCCGCGTGGGTCGTCGTGATCACGCGCCGCGATGTGACCGGCGGGCTGACGCTGACCGACTGTCCGCATGAACGGATCGAGCTCGGCCCGCTGTCGCGCGAGGCCGCTCACGAGGTGGCGCTGTTCACCCCCGAGGCGGCGCAGCTACCCCCGCACGTGGTGGAGTTCGCGGTCGAGCGCTCCGGTGGCAACCCCGAGTTCCTGCTCGACCTGCTCGCCGCCGCTGCGGACGGCAATCGCGACCAGCTGCCGGACACCGTCGGGGCGGCGGCGATGGCCCGGATCGACGCGCTCGACCCCGCTGATCGGGCGATCGTCAGCCGGGTCGCCGTGCTCGGCATGTCATTCCAGCCCAGCCGCCTGCCGGACGTGCTCGCGCCGGACATTCCGGTTCCAGACGATCAGTTCTGGGATCGGTTGTCGGCCATATTCGCGCGCGAGGGCGACGGCCACGTGCGCTTCCGCCGGCCCGCGCTGCAGGAGGTCGCGTATTCGAGCCTCCCGTTCAAGCTGCGGCGCCGGCTGCACGAGGCGGTCGGTCTCAGCCTCGAGCGCGAGCATGGCGCGGAGCACGACGCCGGCGTGGCGATGCTGGCCAACCACTTTGCTCTGGCCGGTGATTCCGTGCGCGCCCATCGGTACTCGATGCTGGCGGCCGAGCGTGCCCAGGCGCGCTCCTCCCATGCGGATGCGGCGCGGCTCTACCAGCGCGCGATCGAGACCGGGCGCGCGTGTGGATCGGCCGACCGCCATGCGCTCGCGCGGGCGTGGGAGCAGATGGGCGAGTCGCTGCGGTGCATCGGCGAGCCGGCGGCCGCGAGCCGGGCGTTGACCGAGGCGCGCCGGCTGCTCCGCGATGACCCGATCGCGTATGCGCGGCTGTGCGATCGTCATGCCGACGTGGCCTCGCGGAGCGCGGCCCTCACCGCCGCGGTCCGGTGGCTCCAGCGCGGATTTCGCGTGCTCGAGAACGTGGAGGGCGACGACGCGACGGCGTGGCGAGCGAGGATGCGCTCGAGGCTCGGCGGGGTACGGAATCGACAGGGTCGCTGGGCCGAGGCGGTGGCGACCTGTCGCCAGGCGATCGCGGAGGCCGAATCGGTCGGCGAGCTGAGCGCGCTCGCGCACGCGCTGTACTCGCTCGACTGGGCGCTCGTCGAATCCGGTCACCCTGAAAAGGCCACGCACTCATGGCGGGCGCTCGAGCTCTACGAGCAGCTCGCCGATCCCGAGCACGAGCTGATCGTCCTCAACAACCTGGGCATGTTCGCCTACTTCGACGGCCGGTGGGACGACGCGCTCGCGCTCTATCGCCGGGCCCGCCTGCGCGGCGAGCGCTCCGGCCGACCGGCCGACGTCGCGTTCGTCGACTGCAACGTCGGCGAGATCCTCTCCGACCAGGGCCAGCTCGACTCGGCCGAGGAGCACCTGCAGCGAGCGCGCCGCGTCTGGAGCGGGACCCGCGAGGCCCAATCGGTTGCGTTCATCGACATGCTGCTCGGGCGGCTGGCGGTGCGGCGCGGCGATCGGGACGCGGGCCTTCCGATGATCGAGGGCGCGATGGACACGCTGCGCCGCTTCAACATGAACGCGTACGCCGATTTCGCGCGGGCGCTCGTCGCGGAGGCCGAGGCGCTCACCGGCGACGCGCAGCGCGCACTCGAGATCGCGACCGAGGACATGCCGTCGGCCGATCGGAACCGTCCGCTGCTCCAGCGCGCCGGGGGAATCGCGCTCGCCCGCCTCGGGCAGCCCGATGCCGCCCGCGCCGAGTTGATCGCGGCGCTGGAGCTCAGCCCGGGCGCGAAGGGCCGGCTACGACGTCGCGGCGACGATCGACGCGCTCGACGCGCTCGGTGGCGCGGATGCCGAAGCCCGCCGCGAGCGGGACGAGATCATCGACGCGCTCAAGATCGTTCGCCTGCCTCACGTCCCGGCGCTCGTCGGGTCGGGGGTCGACGGAGACCGCGTGGGTGCTGGGCGGGACTCCGCCTAGCGGCCGCCCCACGGATCGCCCGACTCGCCTAGCCGCCGCCCCACGGATCGCCTGACTCCGGGATCTGGACGGTCATCACCGCGTCGTAGCCCGTCCCCGACGGGTCGGACGTCTGCGAGATGTTCGAGATGCACGGCGGGACGGCGGGCGTGCACATCGGGAGCAGGCCGATGAACCCGGCGGTCCCGGTGGGCAGCTTCGCCGCCGGCGCCTGTCCACCGGACGCCGTCGGGAAGTCGTATGTCGCCCCGAGGCAGAAATCGAGCCCCTGCGTCGTGGTCTTCTTGATCGTGTACGACACGGTGTCGACGATCGGCACGACCCCGGCGGTGGCGGCGGCGGCGTCGCCGGCGGAGTCACGACCGAGTCGTACCAATTCGAATCGTGGAACTGATACGAGCCGCAGGTGAGCCGCCGGCCGACGTCGATCGTCCCGCGCAGCGTGCCCGCGGACGCGTTCGACACGACGCCGTAGCTGCTGACCGACGTGGGCAGGTTGGTCGAGCACTCCGGGCCACCGTCGCCGCACGCGGCGGTCTGCGGGCAGACCACGGTGACGCCCACGCTGCTGAGCGCCGACTGGAGCGACAGTTGCGGCCCCGTCGCGGTCGCGCCCTGGAACGCGTGGGACGTCCAGCGCTGCAGCCTCTTGCCGCACCGCTTGGGCGCGGTCGCGATGACGTTGAACTGCACGTTCGACCCCGGCTTCAGCGATATCCGACGCAGCGACAGTGTCCTTCGCTGCACGAGCGTCTTGCGCCGCAGCGGCGCGTTCGGGCCCGGCCGCGACAGCGTGAACCCCGGCGGCGGCGACAGTTGGACGGACTGCAGCATCGTCCCCGGCGCGGAGGCATTCGCGACCTTGACCTCGAACGTCGTCGACTGGCCGGCGGTGGTGTACGCGGGATAGATCGTGACCTTGAACGCCTGCCTCGGGATCGCCAGCGTCCCCTGCGCCGCGCGCGCCCCGGGCTTCGCGCCCGTCCTCGCCGCCGCCGGCGCTCCACAGAGCGCCGCCAGCGCGCCTGACGCGGCGACTGCCACCGCAAGCCGCCCGAACCTGACTGCTCCAACCCGCATACGTCCCCCCTCCTGAGGTAGATGGGCACCAACGCCCCGCGCACCCCGCAGGCTGAAATCTATCGCCGAGCGGCGACGGGCTGGCGAAATTTCGGGTGGCGGGGCGGTGGAGGTGGCGAGGGGTGGCGTTGGCACGGACGGGGTGGCCGTGGCGGGGTGGCCGTGGCGGGCTGGTGGTGGCGGCGTGGGGTGGCAGGTTGGCGGCGACGGGGGACTGACGGATGGAACGATCAGCCGACACTCGCCGCCCGCCGCTCGTCGAGTGCTCGGAGATCGTTGCCATAGCGAAACGAATATGCATTCGGCCCGCGCGGGGTGGCGAGTGCAGGGTGATCGGGGTTCGCGGGGCCAGGTTGCCGGCGCTGACTCGGCACGCGCCGCCCGCTGACCCGGCTCGGCGGGCGTTCCGGCGCTGACTCGGCATGCGCCGCCGCCGCCCCTGGCCGCGATGGCGCAAAACGCGCAAAGCCCCACCCTCGTCGCCCGCGCCGGCAAAATAAGCGCCCCCCGGGCGCTTATCCATCCACGGCCGGGGCGAGGGGGCGCGGTTTGGCGTGTTGTGCACCGCGTCTGAGCCGCGAGGCCCTGGAAAACGCAGCAAACCGCCCGCCCCACCGGCCGATCGGCCACGTAAGCATGTCCTCCATGCTTACGTGGCCCGGCTGGCCGCGTCGGCGGCAGTTTGCTGCGTTGATCAGGTTGAGCCGCTCGAGAAACGAGCCGGCGGCTCGTCGCGGCGCCGGCCCGAGGGGGTGGGCGTCGCCGGGCGTTGTGGGGTCGGGTGCCGGCGTGGAGTGGATGGGCTCCGGCGGGACTCGCGCCCGACCCGGTCGGCGAGGCGAAACAGATCGACGGCGCACGGGCGCGCGGACGGACGGGGTTGCCCGGGCCCGCTTGCCCATTGGACCGTGCTCCCCTACACTGCCCCGGTCAGCCAATAGCCGCAGCCGCCCAGAAGCAGCGGCGCCGCGCCACATACGCGGCGATCCGAGGGCGGGGTCCGTGAGAGCTGAGCGTCCCTCCACAGGGCATCGTTGCCCTGTGCTATCTTTGATGGTCGCGCTTCGTGGGGAAGTACGTGCCTCGAGAAGCGCTGACCTGCCTCCCTTTTCGACCGTTCCGAGGAGTCGCCGTCTTGGCAACCACTCACGCCCCCCGGACGCGCCGGAGCTTCGCGCGTCTGAACAAGGTCCTTGAAGTCCCCAACCTCATTGATATCCAGCGCAAATCCTTCTCATGGCTGACCGATCCTGACGGTGGCGGCCTGCGGGAGACGATCGACGACATCTCGCCGATCGAGGACTACACCGGCAACCTCGCCGTCCAGTTCGGCGATTTCACCTTCGACGAGCCCGTTGCCGACCTCGAGCAGTGCCGCGAGAAGGATCTGACCTACGCCCGGCCGCTGACGGTCACCGTCGCGTTCATCAACCGGGAGACCGGCGAGATCCGCGAGCAGTCCGTGTTCATGGGCGATTTCCCGTGGATGACCGAGCGCGGCACGTTCATCATCAACGGCACCGAGCGCGTCGTGGTGACGCAGCTGGTCCGTTCCCCCGGCGCCTACGTGATGGAGCCGAAGGATCGCGAGAAGCAGGTGTTCATCGCGAACCTGATGCCCGCGCGCGGATCGTGGCTCGAGCTCGAGATCGACAAGAAGGGGCGCGTCTACGTCCGGATCGACCGCAAGCGCAAGCTCCCCGTCACCGTGCTGCTGCGCGCGATGGGCTACGCGTCCGACGAGGAGATCCTGAATCTCTTCGACAACTCGCTGTACATCCGCCTGACCCTCGACGCCGACCCCGAGATGGTCCGCAGCGAGGAGGGCTCGCTGATCGAGCTGTTCAAGAAGCAGCGCCCGGGCGAGCCGCCCTCGGTCGACGCCGCGCGTTCGCTGCTGCACCAGCTGTTCTTCGACCCCAAGCGCTACGACCTCACGCGCGTGGGCCGCTACAAGCTGAACTCGCGGCTGAATCTCGACATCGACCTCGAGACCCGCACCCTCACCCACGACGACATCATCGCGCTGGTCCGTGAGCTGATCACGCTCCCGCGCCTGCTCGGCATGCCCGAGGACAACGGCGTCGACGTGAAGGACTACGCGGCCGAGGCGCTGTCGATGCCGCGCGAGCCGATCCAGGATCACCTCGACGAGTACGAGCACTTCGGCAACCGCCGGCTGCGCACAGTCGGCGAGCTGATCCAGGAGGCGTTCCGGATCGGTCTGTACCGGATGGAGCGCGTCGTGCGCGAGCGCCTCACCACCGAGGACGCCGACACGATCACGCCGCAGACGATCGTCAACATCCGGCCGGTCGTGGCCGCGCTGAAGGAGTTCTTCGGCTCCTCCCAGCTCAGCCAGTTCATGGACCAGACGAACAGCCTCTCGGGCCTCAGGCACCGCCGCAGGCTGTCCGCGCTCGGTGCCGGTGGCCTCACGCGCGAGCGCGCGCCGATCGAGGTGCGCGACGTGCACCCGACGCACTACGGCCGTATGTGCCCGATCGAGACGCCGGAAGGGCCGAACATCGGCCTGATCGGCTCGCTGTCCTCCTACGCGGAGGTGTCCGAGCACGGCTTCGTGACGACCCCGTACCGCGTGGTCAAGGGCGGCAAGGTGACCGACGAGATCCTGCATCTCGACGCCACCCAGGAGGAGGAGCGGATCATCGCCCAGGCGAACACGCCGGTCGATGACAACGGTCACCTGACCGGCGAGGAGATCATCTGCCGGACCCAGGCGGGCCAGTACGTGACGGTGCCGGCCGAAGAGGTCGACCTGATCGACGTCTCTCCCGAGCAGATCTGGTCGGTGACGACCGCGATGATCCCGTTCCTCGAGCACGACGACGCCAACCGGGCGCTGATGGGCTCGAACATGCAGGCGCAGGCGGTGCCGCTGCTGGTCACCGACGCCCCGCTGGTCGG
This sequence comes from uncultured Solirubrobacterales bacterium, assembly GCA_963701945.1. Lineage (GTDB taxonomy): Bacteria > Actinomycetota > Thermoleophilia > Solirubrobacterales > Solirubrobacteraceae > Palsa-465. The sequence goes on from CAVPBV010000019.1 coordinate 159,499, forward strand.
CACCGGCATGGAGCGGCGCGCGGCGATCGACACCGGCGACGTTGTCGTCGTGAAGAGCGCCGGCACCGTGTCGTACGTCGATGCCGAGCAGATGGTGGTCGACAAGGACGGCGGCGGGCAGGACGAGTACCTGCTCCAGAAGTTCATGCGGTCCAACCAGGGAACGCTGATCCACCAGAAGCCGATCATCGACGTTGGTACCAAGGTCGACGCGGGCGACGTGCTGGCCGATGGCTCGGCCACCGACGCCGGCGAGATGGCGCTCGGCAAGAACCTGCTGGTCGCCTTCATGTCCTGGGAGGGCTACAACTTCGAGGACGCGATCATCCTGTCCCGGCGGATCGTCAAGGACGATGAGCTCACCTCGATCCACATCGAGGAGTACGAGATCGACGCCCGCACGACCAAGCTCGGCGACGAGGAGATCACCCGCGACATCCCGAACCGCTCGGAGGAGTCGCTGCGCAACCTCGACGACCGCGGGATCGTCCGCATCGGCGCCGAGGTCGGCTCCGGCGACCTGCTGGTCGGCAAGGTCACGCCGAAGGGCGAGACCGAGCTGACCGCCGAGGAGAAGCTGATCCGCGCGATCTTCAAGGAGAAGGCGCGCGAGGTCCGCGACACCTCGCTCAAGGTGCCGCACGGCGAGGGCGGCGTCGTCATCGACGTCAAGACCTTCAGCCGTGACGAGGGCGACGACCTGCCGCCCGGCGTGAACGAGCTCGTCCGCGTGTTCGTGGCCAAGAAGCGCAAGATCGCCGAGGGCGACAAGCTCGCCGGACGCCACGGCAACAAGGGCGTGATCTCGAAGATCGTCGACGTCGAGGACATGCCGTTCCTCGAGGACGGCACCCCGGTCGACGTGATCCTGAACCCGCTCGGCGTGCCGAGCCGCATGAACCTCGGCCAGATCCTGGAGACCCACCTCGGGTGGGTGGCCGCCAACGGCTGGTACAACGACGGCTCGGTGGCCTACAAGGAGGCCCACGACGACGGCGGCAAGGTCTACGTGGCCACGCCGGTGTTCGACGGCGCCACGGTCAAGGACGTGGACGAGGCGCTCGTGCGCTGGCAGGACGAGCACGAGGGCCGCATCCGGATGGACGTCGACAAGCGCCGGCGCGAGGGCGATCAGGCCTCGGGCAAGACCACGCTGTTCAACGGTCGCTCCGGCGAGCCGTTCGAGGAGCAGGTGACGGTCGGCTACATGTACATCCTGAAGCTGCTCCACCTCGTCGACGACAAGATCCACGCGCGCTCGACCGGCCCGTACTCGCTCGTCACCCAGCAGCCGCTGGGCGGCAAGGCGCAGTTCGGCGGCCAGCGCTTCGGCGAGATGGAGGTATGGGCGCTCGAGGCGTACGGCGCCGCATACACCCTCCAGGAGATGCTCACGATCAAGTCCGACGACACCGTCGGGCGCGTCAAGGCCTACGAGGCGATCGTCAAGGGCGAGAACATCGCGGAGCCCTCGATCCCCGAGTCGTTCAAGGTCCTGCTCAAGGAGATGCAGTCGCTGGCGCTCGACGTCAACGTCGTCTCCGAGGAGGGCGAGCGGGCCGAGATGCGCGAGGAGGATGACGACCTCCTGCGGGCAGCCGAGGAGCTCGGCATCGACCTCAGCGGCGTGCGGGCCACCGACGGAGCCGCCGCGGACGAGGCGACCGACAGCGATGGCGACGCCGCGGAGGAGTCCGAGGACGAGGACGAGGACGAGGCCACAGACGACGGTCCCGACCTCGAGGCCGACGAGGAGCCCGAGGCCGAGTCCACCGAGGACCTCGAGGACGAGGACTTCAGCTCCGATGACGACGCGATCATCGACGAGGACGTTCCGGTCGGCGAGGTCGAGGGCGTCCTGGATGAGGATGCGTAATGGCCCCGGGGGGCCATTACGTTGGGAGTTCGGCTGGCGCCGAACTCCCGCGCTGGCGCCGAACTCCCGCGCTGGCGCCGAACTCCCGCGCTGGCGCCGAACTCCCGCTGGTGCCGAACTCCCGCGCGGCGCCGAACCCCCGCCTCCCCCGACCACACGAACATTTTTTAGAGAGACCACGAAGGGATCAATTTGATCGACATCAATAATTTCGACGCGATCGAGATCGGTCTGGCCTCCTCCAAGCAGATCCGCTCATGGAGCTCGGGGGAGGTAACCAAGCCGGAAACGATCAACTACCGGACGCTCAAGCCCGAGAAGGACGGCCTGTTCTGCGAGCGCATCTTCGGTCCGACCAAGGACTGGGAGTGCTATTGCGGCAAGTACAAGCGCGTCCGTTACAAGGGAATCGTGTGTGAGCGGTGCGGCGTCGAGGTCACGCGCTCGAAGGTTCGCCGTGAGCGCATGGGCCACGTCGACCTGGCCGCGCCCGTGTCGCACATCTGGTTCTTCAAGGGCGTGCCGAGCCGGATCGGCTACCTGCTCGACATGGCTCCGAAGGAGCTCGAGAAGGTCCTTTACTTCGCCGCCTCGATCGTGACCTGGGTCGATGACGAGGCCCGGGCCAAGGACATCGACTCGCTCGAGGGCGAGGTCAACAAGGTGCTCGATGCGTATGCCGCCGAGAAGGAAGAGCGCATCCTCGAGCTCAAGGAGTCGCTGGCCCGCCGCGAGGAGCACCTCCAGAGCGGCAAGACCGGCCGCGACTTCTCAGACGACGACCACATGTGGGCCGAGACGCTCGACGTGAACATCCAGAAGCTCTCCGACGAGGAGCGCGAGAAGATGCTCAAGGACGTCCGTAAGAGCCTGCAGGCCGACATCGACGACACCGAGGCCTACATCGAGGACGCCGCCGAGCGGATGCGCCAGGTGTGGGACCTGTTCAAGACGATGAAGCCGAAGGACGTCGTCAACGACGAGACCACGTTCCGCGAGCTCAAGGACCGGTTCGGATCGCCCTACGGGTTCGGTGAGTATTTCCGCGGCGGCATGGGCGCCGAGGCTGTGCGCGATCTGCTCCAGCAGGTCGATCTCGAAGCCGAGGCGGCCGACCTCCAGGATCAGGTCAAGACGGCCAAGGGTCAGAAGCAGGCCCGCGCGGTCAAGCGGCTGAAGGTCGTCTCGGCCTTCCTGCACTCGGGCAACAAGCCCGAGATGATGATCCTCGAGGCGGTGCCGGTGATCCCGCCCGAGCTGCGCCCGATGGTCCAGCTCGACGGTGGCCGGTTCGCCACGTCTGACCTGAACGACCTCTACCGACGCGTGATCAACCGAAACAACCGCCTCAAGCGGTTGCTCGACCTGGGCGCGCCGGAGATCATCGTCAACAACGAGAAGCGGATGCTCCAGGAGGCTGTCGACGCGCTGTTCGACAACGGCCGCCGCGGGCGTCCCGTCACCGGTCCGGGCAACCGGCCGCTCAAGTCTCTGAGCGACATGCTCAAGGGCAAGCAGGGCCGGTTCCGCCAGAACCTGCTTGGCAAGCGCGTGGACTACTCGGGACGGTCGGTGATCGTCTCCGGGCCGTCGCTGCGGCTGCACCAGTGCGGGCTGCCGAAGCTGATGGCGCTCGAGCTGTTCAAGCCGTTCATCATGGCCCGCCTCGTCGAGCGCAAGTCCGCGCAGAACATCAAGGCGGCCAAGAAGATGGTCGACTCGATGATCCCCGAGGTGTGGGACGTGCTCGAGGAGGTCATCCACGAGCATCCGGTGCTGCTCAACCGGGCGCCGACGCTCCACCGTCTGGGCATCCAGGCGTTCGAGCCGGTGCTGGTCGAGGGCAAGGCGATCCAGGTCCACCCGCTCGTGTGTCACGCGTTCAACGCCGACTTCGACGGCGACCAGATGGCGGTCCACCTGCCGCTGTCCGCCGAGGCCCAGGCCGAGGCGCGGATCCTGATGCTGTCGGCGAACAACATCCTGTCTCCCGCGCACGGGGCGCCGCTGGCGACGCCGTCGCAGGACATGGTGCTCGGCGCGTACTACCTGACGTACGGCAAGGAGGGCCAGGAGCTCCAGGACCTGGAGGACCGGCTGCGCAACGACTCGTGGCCGGCCGGCGATCCGCGTCCCCATGTGTTCCGCACCGCCCAGGAGGCGGAGTGGTCCTACGAGCACAGGGTGGTCAATCTCCACGACCTGGCCGAGTACCGCCAGCTCGGGCGCGAGGGCGGCCATGTGCTGACCACGGTCGGCCGGATCATCTGGAACGACCGGATCGAGCGGGCGCTGGCCGAGGCGCTCGGGGACGGGTTTGACCCGAGCACGTACGAGTTCGTCAACCGCTCGATGAAGAAGAAGGACACCACCCGACTCGTCGACGACCTCGTGCAGCTGTACGGGGCCCCGACGATCTCGCAGGTGCTCGACGCGTTCAAGGACGTCGGCTTCCACTTCGCCACCCAGGCGGGTGTGACGATTTCCAAGAACGACGTGCAGACGCCTCCGACCAAGCCGGAGATCCTGGCTCGGTACGACGCCGAACTGGCGACGATCGAGGAGCAGTACGAGAACGGCGAGATCAACCAGGAGGAGCGCCACGAGCTGGTCACCGGCCTGTGGGACCGCGCCACCAACGAGGTCGGGCAGGCGCTGTACGACCACCTCGACGAGCTCAACCCGATCTACATGATGGCCAACTCCGGAGCCCGCGGGTCCTTCTCGCAGATCCGGCAGCTAGCCGGCATGCGCGGGCTGATGGCCAATCCGAAGGGCGAGATCATCGAGCGTCCGATCAAGGCCTCCTTCCAGGAGGGCCTGACCGTGCTCGAGTACTTCATCTCGACCCACGGTGCCCGCAAGGGACTCGCGGACACGGCGCTCCGCACGGCGGACTCGGGCTACCTGACACGGCGTCTGGTCGACGTCTCCCAGGACGTGATCATCCGCCAGGAGGACTGCGGCACCGAGGAATACATCGAGATGCCGGTGTCCAAGCTCCAGGCCGGCACTGATAGCCGGGCGCTGCGGCCGACCGGCGAGCCCAACGGCAACCTGATCGGGCGGATCGCCGCGCAGGACGTCACCACCAAGCGTGGTCGCGTGATCGTCGAGAAGGGCAAGGAGATCGACCGGGCCGAGCTCGCCGATCTCGTCGAGACCTGGCATGACGACACCGAGAAGGGCCACGTGGTCACGGTCCCCGTGCGCTCGGTGCTCAAGTGCGAGGCGCCGACCGGCGTGTGCCAGGCCTGCTACGGCCGGTCGCTGGCGACCGGCAAGCTCGCCCAGATCGGGGACGCGGTCGGGATCATCGCCGCGCAGTCGATCGGAGAGCCGGGCACGCAGCTGACGATGCGGACGTTCCACACCGGCGGCGTCGCCGGCGCGGACATCACGCACGGTCTGCCCCGCGTGGTCGAGCTGTTCGAGGCGCGCAAGCCGAAGGGCCTGGCGAAGATCGCCGAGGTCGGCGGCAAGGTCTCGATCGAGGAGTCCGACAAGGCGGTCACGGTCGTGATCACCGACGACACCGGCGAGGAGCATCGCAACACGTTCCCGCGCCGCACGCGGCTGTTCGTGAGCGGTGGCGAGAAGATCGAGCCGGGCACGCAGCTCAACGAGGGCTCGCTGTATCCGGCCGAGCTGCTGGCGGTCCGGGGACGGACCGAGACCGAGACGTACCTGGTCCGCGAGGTCCAGGAGGTCTACGTGTCCCAGGGCGTTGACATCGACGACAAGCACATCGAGCTGATCGTCCGCCAGATGATGAAGCGGATGCGGGTCGACCAGAAGGGCGACACCGAGCTGCTGCCCGGACAGTTCGTCGACCGGCAGGAGTACGGGCGGATCAACAAGGCAGTGATCGACGCCGGCGGCGAAGCCGCCCAGGCCGAGGAGATCATCCTCGGGATCACCAAGGCGTCGCTCAACACCGATTCGTTCCTGTCGGCGGCGTCGTTCCAGGAGACCACCAAGGTCCTCACTGACGCGGCGCTCGAAGGCAAGATCGACCGCCTGGTCGGGCTCAAGGAGAACGTGATCATCGGCAAGCTGATTCCGGCCGCGACCGGACTCAAGCGCTACCGGCGGATCGAGATCGAGCCCTCCGAGCCGCTGCCGCGTGGGATGGACGACGTCGGCCTGCTCGACCACGACGACCTCGCGGCCGAGCTGGGGCTGACCGACGGCGAGGGCCTGACCGGGTTCGGTGGGCCGGAGCCGGATCTGTCCGACCTGGAGGGGATCGGCGACGGTCGGTCCTCGATGGGCTTTGTCGACGAGCTTGCTGAGCTCGACGTCCCCGACGACGTAGACGGCGACGACTAAGGCGGCAACCGCCGAAAGTCCGATTTAGAAGCCCTGGCACCCGGCGGAGCTATGAGCCGACGATCTCGCATCGTCGGCTTCGGCTCCGCCGGCGTGCTTGTCCTCGCCGGCATCGCTTCCGCGTTCGCGTTCAGCGGAGGCCTCGGACAGAACCTGGCGTTCGCGCTGGTCGCGCTCGGGCTCGTCCTCGCGACCAGCCTCGTGTTCTACGAGGTCGGTCTGACCGAGGACAAGGACCGCGCGCGCGAGGAGCGCGCGGCCCGCAAGCTGGAGGAGGAGGCACGCCGGCGCGAGCGTGACCAGGAAGCTGCGGCGAAGCGCGAGCATCCGCCGGAGCGGTCGACCCGGACCCGGCTCGGCCGCAGCCGGGGACGGCCACGCCGGCTGCGTTGACACATCGCCGGCGCGCGCGCTGACATCGCGAACGCCGGCGTTGACATCCGAGGGCCCGCGGGTACCATGTGAATCCGGATTCACATGGCGACCGTCGACGTCACCGACCCGGCGCGCGAGGTCCTGAACCAGCCGCCGCCGCTCCAGCCGGTCAACCTGTTCGAGATCGATCTCGCCCTGCGCGAGGGGCTCGAGCGCGAGGGCGGCGAGTGGGGCATCCACCGCGCCCACGAGGCCGGCGAGTTCGCCGGCAGCGTCGAGGCGCTCGAGCACTGCCGGCGCGCCGAGCGAAACGTGCCAATCCTTCGCACGCACGACCGGTATGGGAACCGGATCGACCAGGTCGAGCTCGATCCGTCCTGGCACGCGCTGCTCCGCGGTGCGGTCGAGCGAGAGATCCACAGCCTTCCGTGGCGGTCGGCGGAGCCGGGCGCGGACGGTGCGATGCCCGGCGCCCACGTCGTTCGGGCGGGGCTGTTCATGCTCTACGGAAACGCCAACGCCGGCGTCATGTGCCCGGTGTCGATGACTTACGCGGCCGTGCCCGCGCTCCGCGACGGGGCCCCCGAACTCGCCGCCGAGTGGGAGCCGCGGCTGACGTCGGGCGATTACGAGGCGGGCGCTCTCGCCGGAATGGCCATGACCGAGAAGCAGGGCGGGTCCGACGTCCGCGCGAACATCACCCGCGCCGAGCCGGTCGGTGACGGCGTGTACGAGCTACACGGGCACAAGTGGTTCTGCTCGTATCCGCCGTGCGACGTGTTCCTCGTGCTCGCGCAGGCGCCCGCCGGACTGTCGTGCTTCCTCGTCGAGCGCGGCCCCGGGATGGAGTTCCAGCGGCTCAAGGACAAGCTCGGGACGCGGTCGCTGCCCTCGTCCGAGGTCGAGTTCCACGGCGCGCAGGGGCGTCTGGTGGGCGAAGAGGGCCGCGGCGTGCCCGCGATCATCCGGATGGTCAACCACACCCGGCTCGACTGCCTGCTCGGCGGCGCCACGGGGATGCGGCGGGGTACGGTCGAGGCGATCCACCACGCGCGCCATCGCGCGGCGTTCGGCGCGCTGCTCTCAGAGCAGCCGGCGATGCAGAACGTGCTCGCGGACCTCGCGATCGAGTCCGAGGCCGCAACGGCTGCCGCGTTGCGCGTGGCCCGCGCCTACGACTCCCCGGATGAGGGAGCGTTCCGCCGGTTCGCGACCGCGGTCATGAAGTACTGGGTGTGCAAACGCGCCGCCCCCCACGCGGCGGAAGCGCTCGAGTGCCTGGGCGGCAACGGGTTCGTCGAGGACTCAGGCCTGCCGCTGCTGTATCGCGACTCGCCGCTGAACTCGATCTGGGAAGGCTCCGGGAATGTCGCCGCGCTCGACGTCCTGCGCGCGATGGTAAAGGAGCCGGACGGCCTGCCGGCGTTCCTCGAGGAGTGCGCGCTCGCGGCCGGCGCCGACGCGCGCCTCGATGCTCATCTGGAGCGGGTGCGCGCGAAGCTGGCCGACGTATTCGCCGGCGGAGATCCGCAGTTCGAGGCCCGCCGGGTGGTGGAGGACCTCGCCGTTGCGTTGCAGGGCTCGCTGCTCGTGCGCTCCGCTCCGCCGGCGGTCGCCGACGCGTTCTGCGCCGCCCGGCTCGACGGCGGCGGCGGCCGGGTTTACGGAACGCTCCCCGCCGGCGTGGACGCTGCCGCAATCGTCGACCGGGCGCTGCCGGTATGAGCACCGTTGCGGGCGCGATCGTCGACCGGGCGCTGCCGGCGTGAGCACCGCGGCCGGTCTCGCGACACGCGAGCGGCTGCTGGCGGTGGCGCGCGAGCTGATCGAGCAGGGCGGGTATGGGTCCGCGTCGGTCGTCGCGATCGCCGACCGCGCCGGGGTGGCCGCGGGCACGCTGTACCGGCATTTCGTGTCCAAGGAGGAGCTGTTTCTCGAAGTCTTCAGGGACGTCTGCGCGGGAGAGGAGCGCGCGATGCGGGCGGCGGCGAACGACGCGGGTCCGGGAGCGGTGGACCGGCTCGAGGCCGTGCTGACGACATTCGCGCGGCGGGCGCTCGAGAACCGCTCGCTCGCCTGGGCGCTGCTTGCCGAGCCCGTCGATCAGCTGGTTGATGTCGAGCGCCTCGCCTACCGCGAACGCTACGCCACGCTGGTCGCATCGGAGCTCCGGACCGCGATCGACGGCGGCGAGATCCCGGAGCAGGACGTGGGCATCACGGCCGCGGCGTTGGTCGGGGGCTGTGGCGAGGCGCTCGTCGGGCCGCTGTCGTCGGTGCACGGATCGGATGAGGTCGTCGGCGCGATCCAGACGTTCGTCCGCCGCGCGATCGGGGCGTCGTGAGCCCTCCCGGGGTGCGCGTCGAACGCGACGGGCCGGTCACGACCGTGGTGCTGTCGCGGCCCGAGCGCCGCAACGCGGTCGACGGCGCCACCGCCGACGCGCTCACGAAGGCGTTCCGGGAGTTCGATGTCGACCCCGAGGCGGCCGTGGCCGTGTTACACGGCGAGGGCGGGGTGTTCTGCGCGGGCGCCGATCTGAAGGAGGTGGGCGGTCCGGCCGGCAACCGGGTGAGCGCCGACGGCGACGGCCCGATGGGGCCGACCCGGATGCGGCTGTCGAAGCCCGTGATCGCCGCGGTCGCCGGTTATGCGGTCGCCGGCGGACTCGAGCTCGCGCTGTGGTGCGACCTGCGCGTCGCCGAGGAGAGCACGGTGTTCGGCGTGTTCTGCCGGCGCTGGGGGGTGCCGCTGATTGACGGCGGCACGGTCCGGCTGCCGCGCCTGATCGGGGTGTCGCGGGCGATGGACATGGTTTTGACAGGCCGCGGCGTGGCCGCGCGCGAGGCGCTCGAGATAGGCCTCGCCAACCGCGTCGTCGCCGACGGCTCGAGTCTGGACGCGGCGCAGCAGCTCGCCCATGAGCTCGCCGCGCTTCCCCAGACGTGTTTGCGCGAGGACCGGCTCTCGCTGCTCGAGCAGGAGGGGCTCGACGAGGCCGCCGCGCTCGCCAACGAGCTCGGTCATGGGGTGAGGTCGCTCGAGGACGTCCAGGCCGGGCTCGAGCGGTTCCGCGCCGGCGCCGGCCGCCACGGCTCGTCCGACTAGTTCTGCGGCAGCGCTCGGGCCCAGACGAGCAGCCGCTCGACGTCGCGCTCGGTGATCCCAACCGCGGGTTGGGTGGTCACGAGCAGCGTCGGTCCAGAGCGGGCGGTGGCCCAGGATAGGCACGCGTCGTCGTGGGCATCGTCGATCCACGCCACGGGCCTGGACGGCTCTACATGCCGGTCGATGCCGCCGAGCTTCCAGTGCGCGTCGGTGGGCCGGCCGTCGGGTTCGAACACCACGTGTGGGAGCGGGCCGTCCAGCCCGAGCGCCCGCGGAAGGTAGTCGTTGGCCTTCTCCTCCCAACCCGTGCACCAGGCCAGGTCGAACGCCTCGCCCAAGCGGCGGAGGTGACCGCCGGCCGTCCCCGAGAGGAAATGCGCGATACCGTCGACCAACAGGAATCTCCCGGATGGAGGCGCGGCGTGGTCGAAGCCGAACAGGGAGATCACGCCGTCGACGTCGATTAGGAGGATTGGCCGGCTCACGACTGAACTGATGCTGGCACGGGTAGGCATTTGGCCGTGGTAGTCCGGAGTGCTCAAGCCCTCCCACCGCGCTGCCGAAGAAGCCACTGAGGCGAGCACGGATAGCTTGCCAGCCACCTAGCAATGAGCTCTTTTTTCGGCATCCTTCTGGCGCTTCTGTGCGCCCTGGCGACGAACGTCGGCTTCCTCTACAAGCATCGGGGAGCCTGCGCGGCCCCCGCTGTTAACGTCCGCAAGCCGATCCAGTCGGCCAAGGCCCTGTTCGCCTCGCCTCTGTTCACGATCGGCTGGGTCATCGGCACCGGCGCCTGGGTGTTCCACGTCGCCGCGATGTCGGTGGCGCCGCTGTCGCTCGTCCAGGCGGTCCTGGCCGGTGGGATGGTGCTCCTGGCGATCATGGCCGAGCAGATGCTCGGCTGCTCGATCGGCCGTCGGCAGTGGATCGGCCTCGCGCTCACCGCGTTCGGGCTGATGCTGCTGGGCTTCACGCTCCCCGCCGCCCACGGCGCCGACTCGCGCTTCTCGATGCCGGGCATGATCGGGTTCGAGACCGTGCTGATCGCGGCCGGGGGTCTCCTGATCATGGGCCCGAGCATGGGCGCGCCGGAGCATCACCACGGCTACATGATGGGTGCGGCCTCCGGAATCTTGTTCGGAGTCTCCGACGTCGCGATCAAGGCGATCTCGGGGATGGTCGGCTCGCACGGCGTCGCCGGACTGCTGACCCCGTGGCTGATCTTGTGCGTCGCCGCCTCGGTCGCGGCCTTCTACTCCTCGGCCAAGGGCCTCCAGGACGGTGACGCGGTGCCGGTGATCGCGGTCACCGGAACGGCCGCGAACATCGCCGGCATCGTCGGCGGGTTCATCGTGTTCGGCGACCCGCTCCCGGGGAGCCCGTTGGCGCTGGGCCTGCAGTGCTTCGCGTTCGTGCTGGTGCTCGGGGCGGCCTGGCTGATGCCGGCGCCGGTTCGCGCCGCCTCGGCGATCCTCGGTCGCCACGGCGCCCGCCGCCGCTTAGCCCGGATTTGGGGCCGCCTACGGCGGCATCCCTGGGGCCGGTTCCGCCCGGCATCCTTGCCGGGCGGGGGGAATGCGAACCCCCGGCCGGGCATGGATGCTCGGCCGAATGGCCCCATGGACGCCGCGAAGCGGCCCATCCTCCGCATCGGCTAACGACCCTTCCGGTCTGCACAATTGCCCCGGCCTGCCAGCGGCGATACGGTTGTACAAATCGGCACACGACTGGAGGACGCGGATGGCGAGCACCGAGGAGGCAGTTCGGACCGGGCAGAACACGCTCCAGGAGCTGGCCAAGCGCCACCTCTGGATGCACTTCACTCGGATGTCGGCGTACGACGACGACCATGATGTGCCGATCATCGTCCGCGGCGAGGGCTGCTACGTCTGGGATGAGCACGGCAAGCGCTACCTGGACGCGCTGTCGGCTCTGTTCTGCGTGAACATCGGCCACGGTCGCGGCGACGTGGTTCAGGCCGGCGCCGACCAGGCCAAGGAGCTCGGGTTCTTCACGAACTGGTCCTACGCCCACCCGCCTGCGATCGAGTTGGCCGCTCGGATCGCCTCGCTCGCGCCCGGCGATCTGAACCGCGTGTTCTTCACGAGCGGCGGCTCAGAAGCGGTCGAGTCCGCCTACAAGCTCGCGCGCCAGTACCACAAGGTCACCGGCAGCCCGAACAAGACCAAGTTGATCTCGCGCGAGATCGCCTACCACGGGACCAGCCTCGGCGCGCTGTCCGCGACCGCGATCACCAGCCTGCGCCAGCCGTTCGAGCCGCTCACGCCCGGCGACCATCACGTCCCGAACACGAACATCTACCGTCTGCCCCCGGGCATCAGCGAGGCCTGGTTCGCGGAGTCGATCGCCGAGAAGATCGAGTTCGAGGGCCCGGACACGGTCGCGGCGGTGATCCTCGAGCCGGTGCAGAACGGCGGCGGCTGCTTCACCCCGCCCGACGGCTATTTCCAGCGCGTACGCGAAATCTGCGACGAGTACAACGTGCTGCTGATCTCCGACGAGGTGATCTGCGCCTGGGGCCGCCTCGGCGAGTGGTTCGGCTCGCACAAGTACGGCTACCAGCCCGACATCATCACGACCGCCAAGGGCATCACGAGCGCGTACGCGCCGATGGGCGCCATGATCGCCTCGGACCGCATCGCCGAGCCGTTCCTGAGCGGCACGCACAGCTTCACCCACGGGTTCACGTTCGCTGGGCATCCGGTGTGCTCGGCGATCGCGTTGGCGAACCTCGACGTGTTCGAGCGCGAGGGCATCCTCGAGCACGTGCGCTCGAACGAGGGCGCGTTCCGGTCGATGCTCGAGTCGCTGCGTGACCTCCCGATCGTCGGGGACATTCGAGGCACTGGGTACTTCCACGCGATCGAGCTGGTCAAGGATCAGGAGACCAAGGAGACGTTCAACGACGAGGAGTGCGAGACCCTGCTCCGCGGGTTCCTGTCCGGCGAGCTCTACCGGCGCGGGCTGATCTGCCGCGCCGACGATCGCGGCGATCCGGTGATTCAGCTGTCGCCGCCGCTGATCGCGGGGCCGGAGCAGTTCGCGGAGATCGAGGACATCCTGCGCGGCGTGCTGGCCGAGGCCGGGGAGCGGATGCAGATCCACTCCGGCGGGTCGAGCCACGTCCACATTCGCGAGGGGGCGTTCTAGCTCCACATGCTGACCGTCAAGGACCTGCTGCGCGACCTGGACGTTCGCCTGCTCGCGGGGGAGCGCGGGCTGCACCTGCCGGTCAGATGGGTCCACATCTCCGAGCTGCTCGATCCGACGCCGTGGCTGTCCGGCGGTGAGCTGCTGCTGACGACCGGGATGCAGCTGGACACCGAGGACCAGCAGCGGGAGTTCGCGGCGCGCCTGGCCGATCACCACCTGGCCGGTCTCGGGTTCGGGACCGGCTTCAAGCACGCGGCGGTCCCGGCGCCGCTGCTCGAGGTCGCCGAGGAGCGAGAGTTCCCGGTGTTCGAGGTTCCCTACGAGGTGCCGTTCATCGCGGTCACGGAGGCCGCATTCACGCAGTTGGTGAACGAGCAGTACGCGGTTCTGCGGCGTGCGCTGGCCGCCCAGGAGCGGTTGGAGCGGATCGTGCTCTCGGAACGGGGCCTCCAGGCGCTCGTCGGTGCGCTGGCCACGCTGATCGGGGCGGCCGTCGTCGTGTTCGACGCCCGCGGCGAGCCGCTCCAGCAGCACGCGTTCCGGCGCTCGATCGAACCCGAGGCGCTCGAGGCGCTCCGCGAGGAGGTACACGAGCGGGCCCGACGACGCGAGGCGCGGGCGTTCATGCCCTCGCTGGTCGACGGCAACCAGGGGCTCGCGCTTCCGGTCGCCGCCGACGGCACGCCGCGGCCGGCGGGCGGTGGTGGCGGTGGTGGGCCGGTCCGGGCCCCCGAGGCGTGGCTCGTCGCGATCAAGGACTCCGGCCCGCTCACGGACTTCGACCGGCTGACCCTGCACCAGGCGGTGACGATCGTCGCGCTCGAGTTGCTGCGCTCCCGGGTCGCCGGCGACACCGAGCGCCGGCTCGCCGGCGACGTGCTCGACGCCATCGTGCGCGGCGAGGTGACCGGATCGGAGGTGGCGCGCCGGCTCGGGCCGTTCGGCTTGTCGGACCGCGTCGGCGCGATCGTGTTGAAGTGGGTGGGCGAGGGGCGCGGATCACCCGGGTCCGCGGAAGCCGCGCTGTGGGCGGCACTCCGCGAGGAGGCGGCGCCGGCGCTGGTCGCGTCGGTCGGAACGCTCGCGTGTGCGCTCGTCCGGGGCGGGGACGACGACGAGCTGATCGCGCTCGGAGATCGGGTGGCGGCGGCGACCGGCGCGGAGCTGTCCGGCGAGGTACGGGTCGGGCTCGGGCGAGCGGTGCCCATGGTCGACGCGCGTCGGACCTTCCACGAGGCGCGGTGCGCCCTGGAGGCGCTCGCGTTGGGTGACGCGGCCTCGGGTGTTGGTAACAGCAACGGCTCGGCGTCGGCGTCGGCGTCGCGGGAGCGCCCTCGCGTCGCGACCTACAAGGACCTCGGGTCGTTCCAGCTGCTGCTGTCGCTTCAGGACGACGATGCGCTGCGGCTGTTCTGCGACTCGATCCTTGGGCCGATCGAGGCCAGCGAGGGTCCGTACGGTGGCGAGTTGATGCGCTCACTCGAGGCGTTCATCGAGGAGAACGGGCAGTGGGAGCGGGCGGCTCGGCGGCTGTACTGCCACCGCCACACCCTGCGGTATCGGATCCGCCGGGTCGAAGAGTTGACGGGCCGGAACCTCGGGTCCGCCCGCGATCGGATCGAGTTCTGGCTGGCGCTGCGGGGCCGGCAGCTCGTGAGCTGAGTTCGAGTGACTACTAACCGGAAGGCGGTTCCAGCGTGAGGGTCGGGGTTCCAACAGAGGTGAAGTCGGACGAATACCGGGTCGCGCTGACGCCCGCGGGCGTGCGCGAGCTTGTCGACGCCGGCCACGACGTGTTCGTGCAGAGCGGCGCGGGCCTCGGGTCGGCGATCTCTGATGAGGGGTATGCCGACCAGGGAGCGACGATCGTTCCCGACGCGGACGCCGTGTTCGCCGAGGCGACGCTGATCGTCAAGGTCAAGGAGCCTCAGCCGCAGGAGGTCTCGCGGCTCGAGCCTCGGCATGTCCTGTTCACCTACCTCCATCTGGCGGCCGACGCGTCGTTGACGCGAGGGCTGATGGAGTCGGGCGCGACGTGCATCGCGTACGAGACTGTCGAGGACTCGCGCGGCCGGCTGCCGTTGCTGGCGCCGATGTCCGAGGTCGCCGGCAAGATCGCCACTCAGGCTGGCGCGTTCATGCTCGAGAAGCCTCTTGGTGGGCGCGGGATCCTGCTCGGCGGCGTTCCGGGCGTGGCCGCGGCCAACGTGATGATCATCGGTGGCGGCGTGGTCGGGATGCACGCGGCGTTCATCGCCCTCGGGATGGAGGCCACGGTCTACGTCTACGACCGGAACATCGACCGCCTGCGCGAGCTCGACATCGCGTTTGGCGGGCGGGCGGACACGTGCTTCGCGTCGACGCTGGAGATCGAGCAGCGCCTTCCGTACATGGATCTTGTGATCGGGGCCGTGTTGGTGCACGGCGCCAAAGCGCCGCATGTGATCACGCGCGCCCAACTCGGGCTGATGAAGCACCAGGCCGTGTTGGTGGACGTCTCGATCGACCAGGGCGGCTGCTTTGAGACCTCGCGCCCGACCACTCATTCGGACCCGACCTACGAGGTCGACGGGATCACCCACTACTGCGTGACGAACATGCCGGGCGCGGTCCCGATCACCTCGACCTACGCGCTGACCAACGCGACGATCCCGTACACGCTCCACTTGGCTTCTTCGGGCGTCGCGGCCGCCATCAGCGAGAACCCCGGGTTGAAGCTCGGCGTCAACGTCGCCGGCGGGCAGGTGACGTACGCGCCGGTGGCGGAGGCCGTAGGGGTGGAGTGGGTGTCGGTCGACGAGGCGCTCGGGGTGGCGGCCTGAAGTCGGTCGAGGTCGCTCGGGGTTTGCGACGGTCCGGGGGCGGACGGCACAGGTCGCTACGGCCCCGGAGTGGACGGCACAGGTCGCTACGGGCCCGGAGCGGACGGGACACCCCGGCGGCCCCGGAGCGGACGGCGCAGGTCGCTACGGCCCCGGAGCGGACGGCGCACCTGTACAACGCGGCAAAGTCCCCGGCCGGGCCGCCCGCGAGCCACGTAAGCATGCCCACCATGCTTACGTGGTCGACGGAGCCCGGGCCCGACCTAGGGAGCCCGACCCATCGGCCGCCGGGACCTCGCCGGCGCCGACCCATGGGCGGCCGGGACCTTGCCGGCGCCGACCCACAGGAGCCGGGACCTCGCCGGCGCCGGTCGCCACATCGCCACAGGATCGAAACAGCCCAAAATCTCCCCCCTGCTACGCTCCCGAGCGCATGCCGACTACCAGCCAATTGATCCGCAAGGGCCGTACGCCCCCGAAGAAGAAACTCGCGACGCCGGGCCTTAAGTCCGGCAAGGGCCGGAAGAAGAAAGTCGCGGCCCCGCAGCGGCGCGGAGTGTGCACGCGCGTGTACACGACGACGCCGAAGAAGCCGAACTCGGCGCTGCGCAAGGTGGCGCGCGTGAGGCTGACCAACGGCATGGAGGTCGGGGCTTATATCCCCGGCGAGGGCCACAACCTTCAGGAGCACTCGGTGGTGCTGGTCCGCGGCGGCCGAGTCAAGGACCTGCCGGGGTTCCGGTACAAGGTGATCCGCGGAACGCTTGACGCTGCCGGCGTCAGCGACCGCAAGAAGGCGCGTTCGCAGTACGGCGTGAAGGCCAAGTAGTGCCGCGTCGCGCAGCAGCCCAGGTCCGGCCGGTCGAGCCCGACCCCGTTCACCGCAATCGCCTCGTACAGCAGGTGATCAACAAGGTCATGCTCGACGGCAAGAAGTCCGTCGCCGAGGAGATCGTCTACGACGCCCTCGCCATTCTGGGCGAGCGGACGGGCAAGAACCCGGTCGAGCAGCTCGAGGCCGGGGTCAAGGCTTTGACGCCCGTGCTCGAGGTCCGCTCGCGCCGCGTCGGTGGCGCCACCTACCAGGTTCCCGTCGAGGTGCCGGCGCGTCGCGCCCGCACGCTCGCCGTCCGCTGGCTCGTGCAGTTCTCGCGCGCGCGCCGAGAGAAGACGATGTCGCAGCGCCTCGCGCACGAGCTACTCGACGCCACGCAGCAGCAGGGCGGCGCGTACAAGCGCAAGGACGACATCTACCGCATGGCCCAAGCGAACAAGGCCTTCGCCCACTATCGCTGGTAGCCGCTGCGCTGGCGCCCCTTTCGGGGGCCGGCGCTTGGGTCTGTTGTTGGCGTAGGGTGGTCGCGCTTCACGCGAGGCCCCCGAAAGGGACATCCAGCTCCGCCGCATTCCGACCCGCTGGGCTCGGGTAACAGCGCGAGGCGGGACCGGCCGTGGGCATCTGGCTCCGTTCCGCGCGCGGCGCGATCCCGCAGCGGGCTGCTCGGAGTGCGGCGCGGCTTCGGAGCAATGGCCGCGGAGGTCGGATGCCCCGTCCGGGGGCCTTCGCGGAAGTGCGGTCAGCCTTTCGCGGACCGATCACTCGGGCGCCGGCCCCCGAAGGGGCGCCACCGAAGCTATGCGAGGGCTGCCCACCACACGGGACCGGGGGCTGCAGTGAGACAACCCTCGCGGTTTCGAAGAGTAACGGCGGATTCCGGGGAGGCTGGCACTACTCATCTGCAATGTCAGGATGCCGACCATGGACCCCGCCTCAGGGGGCCAACCGTGAGAGGCTTCTTACCGCTTAGCTCGGGTTTCGCCCGTTTCGGTGGCTTTTGGAGCTCCTAGCAACAACAGCCCGACCCCGCCGCTGAGCAGCAGCAATACCGCGCCAAGCGTCTCCATGTACAGGCCGGCGCTCGGGGTGGAGGATCCCTCGACGTACTGAGACGCGCCCGATCCGATCAGGCCGGTGGAGTGGGCGTCGGGGAGATCGCCGAGCAGCGCGATCAGCAGCACGACCACGCCGAGGAGCGCGAGCGCCACCAGCGCGGCGCGATTCTGGTGGCGGTAGACCGCGAATGCGAGCACGCCGGCGAGCAGCGCGAGCGGGACCGGCGCCCAGGCGTGGTTGGCTCCGGTGCCGACTGTCTTGATCGGCACCGAGCTCGTCGGCGAGTGCAGGTGGTACAGCGCGGTGAACTGCGCGACGAGGATCAGGAGTGCCCCGAGCGAGGCCGCGAGCGCTACCAGCGTGGTCGCCATACTGGTCCCTGAGCGGGGGTTTTGGCCGGGCTCGGGGCGGGCGCTCGAGGGGTCGTATTCGGTCCTCTCACCGCGCACGAGCAGGCGCTCGAATGGCGCAGAACCTCTGCTATATTCGCTGTTTGCCTCGGGCGGCGCGCTCACGTGCGCTCGCTCCCGGGCACGTTGGTTCCCTGTAATGGAGTCGTCCGCCAGATAGACACCCGCCCTTTCCCGCCAGGTGCGTCGTGAATGGGCCCGATGGGCCCTTTTTCATGTCCGCAGCTTTCGCTGGGAAAACCGGTGCAGTTTGGCTCCACGCGACTCAGAAATCCCCGCTCCGAATAACAGACACTCATGCCTCGCACATTCCCTCTGGACAAGATTCGCAATATCGGGATCATGGCTCACATCGACGCCGGTAAGACGACGACGACCGAGCGCATCCTGTATTACACAGGCCGGACCTACAAGATGGGGGAGGTTCACGAGGGCGCCGCCGTGATGGACTGGATGGCGCAGGAGCAGGAGCGCGGGATCACGATCACCTCCGCGGCCACCACGGCCGAGTGGAAGGGCTATCGGATCAACATCATCGACACGCCCGGGCACGTCGACTTCACCGTCGAGGTGGAGCGCTCGCTGCGCGTGCTCGACGGCGCGATCGCGCTGTTCGACTCGGTCGCCGGCGTGGAGCCGCAATCCGAGACCGTGTGGCGGCAGGCCGACAAGTACCGCGTCCCGCGCATCGCGTACATCAACAAGATGGACCGCATCGGCGCCGACTTCCACCGCGGCGTGCAGACGATGGTCGACCGCCTCGGAGCCAACCCGGTGCCGGTCCAGCTGCCGATCGGCGCCGAGGCCGACTTCCGCGGGATCGTCGACCTGATCGCCATGAAGGCGATCGTGTACAAGGACGAGCTCGGCAAGGAGCAGGACATCATCGACATTCCCGCGGAGATGGCCGACGAGGCCGCGGCCGCGCGCGAGACCCTGCTCGATGAGGTCTCCCACCACGACGACGGGCTCGTCGAGATGATCCTCGAGGAGCAGGAGATCTCGCCCGAGCGCCTAAAGCAGGCGATCCGCAACGCCACGCTGGCGATCCAGATCACCCCGGTGCTGTGCGGCTCGAGCTTCAAGAACAAGGGCGTGCAGGTCCTGCTCGACGCGGTGCTCGACTACCTCCCGAGCCCGCTCGACGTGCCGCCGGTGGAGGGCTTCGAGCCAGTCAAGGGCTCAGACAACGGCGGCGCGCCGGCGCATCGCGATGCCTCGGACGATGAGCCGTTCGCGGCGCTTGCCTTCAAGATCATGGCCGACCCGTACGTCGGCAAGCTCACCTACTTCCGCGTGTACTCGGGTCAGCTCGAGGCCGGCGCGCGCATCCTGAACGTGAGTACGGGCCGCACCGAGCGCATCGGGCGCATCCTGATGATGCACGCGAACGAGCGCGAGGAGGTCAAGGAGGTCCACGCCGGCGACATCGCCGCGGCGGTCGGGATCAAGCAGGTCGTGACCGGCGACACGCTCGCCGCGCCCGATAGGCCGATCAAGCTTGAGACGATTGTGTTCCCCGAGCCCGTGATCAAGGTCGCGATCGAGCCGAAGACCAAGGCCGACCAGGAGAAGATGGCGACGGCGCTCGCGCGCCTGGCCGAGGAGGACCCGACCTTCCAGGTCCGGACCAACGAGGAGACCGGGCAGACCGAGATCTCCGGAATGGGCGAGCTGCACCTCGAGGTGCTGGTCGACCGGATGCTGCGCGAGTACAAGGTCGACGCCAACGTCGGCCGCCCCCAGGTCTCCTACCGGGAGACGATCAAGGGCACCGCCCAGAAGGTCGAGGGCCGGTTCGTCCGCCAGACCGGTGGCGCGGGCCAGTACGGGATCGTCTACGTGGACGTCGAGCCGGCGCCGGGCGAGGGATTCGACTTCGTCAACAAGATCAGGGGCGGGTCGATCCCGACCGAGTTCATCCCGGCGGTCGAGAAGGGTATGGAAGAGGCGATGGAGAACGGGCCGCGCGCGGGCTACCCGATGGTCGACGTGCGGGCCACGCTGACCGACGGCAAGTACCACGACACCGACTCCTCAGAGCTGGCGTTCAAAGTGGCGGGCTCACTCGCTCTCAAGGCAGCCGTGGCACGGGCCAAGCCGATCCTGCTCGAGCCGATCTTCGCGGTCGAGGTCGTGACGCCCGAGGAGTTCATGGGCGACGTGATCGGCGACCTCAACCGCCGGCGCGGCCACGTCAACGGGATGGAGCAGCGCGGCAACGCGCAGGTCATCACCGCGTACGTGCCGCTGGCGGAGATGTTCGGGTACGCCACGGACGTGCGATCCAACACCCAGGGTCGCGCGACGTACACGATGCAGTTCGACCGGTACGAGGAAGTGCCGCCCAACCTCGCCGACAAGATCGGCGGAGACCAGGAAGCGGCGTAGCCGCACCGGTCCGAGAAATCTTTATATCCTGAATAGGTTCGTCCTTAGACGGACACCACTACAGAAATAGAAGGAGCGAAAGCAAAGTGGCGAAAGCCAAGTTCGAGCGGGATAAGCCCCACGTCAACGTCGGCACCATCGGTCACATCGACCACGGCAAGACGACGCTGACGGCAGCCATCACCAAGGTGCTCAACGAGAAGTACGGTGGCACGGAGGTTCGGTCGTTCGAATCGATCGATAACGCTCCGGAAGAGAAGGCGCGCGGCATCACGATCGCGACCTCTCACGTCGAGTACCAGACTCCCAACCGGCATTACGCGCACGTCGACTGTCCCGGACACGCCGACTACGTCAAGAACATGATCACCGGCGCCGCGCAGATGGACGGCGCGATCCTGGTGGTCTCAGCGGCGGACGGCGCGATGCCGCAGACGCGCGAGCACATCCTGCTCGCCCGCCAGGTCGGCGTTCCCTACATCGTCGTTTTCCTCAATAAGGCCGACATGGTCGACGACCCCGAGCTCCTCGAGCTCGTCGAGGTTGAGATCCGCGACCTGCTCTCCGAGTACGAGTTCCCCGGCGACGACATTCCGTTCGTCATCGGCTCGGCGCTCAAGGCGCTCGAGGGTGACGAGGAGTACGAGGCCAAGATCCTCGAGCTCGCCGAGGCGCTGGACACCTACATTCCGGAGCCCGTGCGTGACCTCGACAAGCCGTTCCTGATGCCGGTCGAGGACGTGTTCTCGATCACGGGTCGCGGCACCGTCGCGACCGGCCGGGTCGAGCAGGGCATCGTCAAGACCGGCGAGACCGTCGAGATCGTGGGCATCAAGGCGACGACCAACACCGTGGTGACGGGCGTCGAGATGTTCAAGAAGATCCTCGACCAGGGTCAGGCCGGCGACAACGTCGGGTGCCTGCTGCGCGGCACCAAGCGGGACGACATCGAGCGCGGGCAGGTTCTCTGCAAGCCGGGTTCGATCACTCCGCACACCAAGTTCAATGCCGAGGTCTACGTCCTGAAGAAGGAGGAGGGTGGCCGTCACACGCCGTTCTTCACGGGCTATCGGCCGCAGTTCTATTTCCGCACCACTGACGTCACCGGCGTGGCGAGGCTGCCCGAGGGCACCGAGATGGTCATGCCCGGTGACAACGTCCAAATGGAGATCGAGCTGATCCAGCCGATCGCCATGGACCAGGGTCTGCGGTTCGCGATCCGCGAGGGCGGCCGCACGGTCGGCTCGGGGGTCGTCGCCGAAGTAATTCAATAGTTGATGAGGCGGCGCGGCCTGTGGCCCGCCGCCTCTTTTTTTGACAGATACGACCTTTATGGGCGGGCCCCGAAGCCCGGGGCTCGCCCTCAACACTGAGAAGACAGAGATAAAAAAGCCTTGGCAACGATTGCCCAGAACAAGATCCGAATTCGCCTGAAGTCCTACGACCACACGGCGATCGAGACGGCGGCGAAGGAGATCGTCGAGACGGCCACGCGCACCGGCGCGACCGTCTCCGGTCCCGTGCCGCTCCCGACCGAGAAGAACGTGTACTGCGTGATCCGCTCGCCGTTCAAGGACAAGGACTCACGTGAGCACTTCGAGATCCGCACGCACAAGCGGCTGATCGACATCCACCAGCCCACCCCGAAGACCGTCGACTCGCTCCAGCGCCTCGACCATCTTCCGGCGGGCGTGGATATCGAGATCCGCCTGGCGTCCTGACCGACGATGCCTGCGATCCTCGCCAAGAAGCTCGGGATGACGCAGCGGTTCCTCGAGGACGGCCGCGTCGAGCGCGTCACCGTGCTCGAGGCCGGGCCGTGTCCGGTGACCGCGATCCGGACGGTCGAGCGCGACGGCTACGAGGCGGTCCAGCTTGCGTTCGGCCAGTGCAAGGAGAAGTCGATCACCAAGCCCGAGCTCGGGCACTTGAAGAAGGCAGACGCGTCGGCGCACCGCCACCTCGTGGAGTTCCGCGACGAGGCCGGCGAGCTGCTCGTCGGTCAGACCGTGACCGTCGAGTCGTTCAACGTCGGGGACAAGATCAAGGTCTCGGGTAAGACCAAGGGCAAGGGCTTCCAGGGGACGATCAAGCGCCACAACTTCAGCAGCGGACCTAAGTCCCACGGCTCGCACAACGTCCGCGCGCCGGGCTCGATCGGTGCCTCGGCGACGCCGTCGCGCGTGTTCAAGGGGATACGCGGTCCCGGCCGGATGGGCGGCGGGCGCGTGACCCAGCGCGGCTTGACCGTGGTCGAGATCATCCCGGGCCAGAACCTGTTGCTGATCCGCGGCGCCGTCCCCGGACCGCGCGGCGGAACCGTGGAGGTGCGGACCGATGGCTAGTGCACCGGTACTCGGCGGCGGAACCGTCACGCTGGACTCGACCGCGTTCGAGGCGTCGTTCAACATGCCGCTCGTCCATGAGACGGTGCGCGCCGAGTTGAACGCGCGCCGGCACGGAACCGCAGCGACCAAGACGCGCGGCGAGGTGTCCGGCGGCGGCGCCAAGCCCTGGCGCCAGAAGGGCACCGGCCGTGCTCGCGCCGGCTCGTCGCGCTCGCCCGTGTGGACGGGCGGTGGCGTCGTTTTCGGACCGAGCCCGCGCCACTACACGGTCAAGGTCAACCGCAAGGCGCGTCGCGCGGCGCTGCGCAGCGCCCTGTCGCTACATGCCGGGCGCGAGTCGCTGGCGGTATTCGACGCCGCGGCGTTTTCGGAGCCTTCGACCGCGCAGGCGGCGGATCTTCTCGCGGACTGGGGCGCGACCGCGCCGACGCTGATCGTGCTGACCGAGTCGGAGGCCGCCGCCGGCAAATCGTTCCGGAACCTTTCCTACGCCCACGCGATCCCGGTGGAGGACACCGGCGTCGCCGATCTCGTCGGGGCGGCTTCGCTGCTCGTGTCCGAGGCGGCGCTGCAGTCGCTGACCGCGCGTGCCGCGGGCGCGGAATCGGCTGACGCCGATTCCGTTGGAGATTCGGCTGGCGCCGAATCTCCGGGCTCTGACCACGAGGAGGAGGAAGGCTGATGGAGCCGACGCAGGTGATCATCCGCCCGGTCCTTTCCGAGAAGACGTTCGCGCTCGCCGAGGCCGGCAAGTACACGTTCCGCGTTCACGACAAGGCGCACAAGACGCAGATCCGCCAAGCGATCGAGCTGCTGTTCGACGTCAACGTGCTCGAGGTCCGCACCGCGCACGTGCATTCCAAGCCCAAGCGCCGCGGCCAGACCAAGGGGCGCACCCGCCAGTGGAAGAAGGCGATTGTCCAGGTGCGCGAGGGGCAGACGATTCCGATCTTCGGCGGCCTCGAGGCCGGGGAGTAACCGATGCCGATTCGTAAGCCCAAGCCAACTTCAGCCGGACGCCGGTTCGTCACCTATCCCGACTACGCCGAGATCACCCGGACCTCGCCGGAGAAGTCGCTGGTCGAGGGGCTCAAGAAGTCCGGTGGGCGCAACTCGAACGGGCGCAAGACCGCGCGCCACCGCGGTGGCGGCGCCAAGCGGCTGTACCGGATGATCGACTTCAAGCGACGCAAGGACGGCGTGCCCGCGAAGGTCGCGCACATCGAGTACGACCCGAACCGGTCGGCCTACATCGCGCTGCTGCACTACGCCGACGGGGAGAAGCGCTACATCCTCGCCCCGCAGCGGCTGCGCGTTGGCATGACCGTGCAGTCGGGTCCGACCGCCGAGATTCGCGTCGGCAACAGCCTGCCGCTCGCGAACATGCCGGCCGGCACCGTGGTCCACAACGTCGAGTTGACGCCGGGTCGCGGCGGGCAGATGGCGCGCGCAGCCGGCGCCAGCGTGCAGTTGCTGGCCAAGGACGGCGACTACGTGACGCTGCGTTTGCCCTCGGGCGAGATGCGGATGGTCCGCGCCGAGTGCCGCGCGACCGTCGGCACGATCGGCAACACCGACCACCAGAACGTGACGATCGGGAAGGCCGGACGCAAGCGCCACATGGGCGTGCGCCCGCAGACTCGCGGCACCGCGATGAACCCGGTCGACCACCCGCACGGCGGTGGCGAGGGCTCGACCACGCCCGGACGCCATCCCGTCACCCCGTGGGGCGTGCCCACGCTCGGGTATCGCACCCGGCAGAAGGGCAAGGCTTCAGACAAGTACATCGTGCGCGGACGGAGGAGAGGTAAGAAGCGATGAGCCGCTCGAGCAAGAAGGGGCCGTTCGTCGAGGAGCGGCTGATGACACGGATCGAGGCGATGAACACCTCGGGCGAGAAGCGCATGCTCCGCACCTGGTCGCGCGCGTCGACGATCTTCCCCGAGATGGTCGGTCACACGATCGCCGTGCACGACGGCCGCAAGCACGTGCCGGTGTTCGTCACCGAGTCGATGGTTGGACACAAGCTTGGCGAGTTCGCGCCGACGCGCCTGTATCGCGGACACGCTGGAACCGGTAAGAGGCGATGAGCCCGGAAGACACGCCAGAGACTCCGGACACCGAGCCCGAGGCCACGGACGCCGAGGAGGCGCCGAAGCGCCGCCGCCGTTCGCGCAAGAAGCCCGCCGAGCCGACCGAGGTCGCGGCTGAGGCTGCCGCCGACGCCGAAGAGGAGGACGCCGACGAGGTCGACGAGACCCCGGAGGACGTCGAGGCCGAGGAGGCTGCCGCGGACGTGATGCTCGAGGCCGATGCTGAGGCCGAGGGCGAGGACGCAGCGGAGGCGGAGTCCGAAGAAGAGGCCGACGCGGAAGCGCTCGCGGACCTGGAGCCGATCGAGGACGAGCCGGAGGCCGAGGCGCCCGCGCCGTCGCGCCGCCGGCGCCGCCGTCGTGGCGGTGCGGAAGCCGAGCCCGAAGAGAAGCCGGCGCCCGCACCCGCACCTCGGCGCCGGAGGGGAAGCGGTGAGCGGAGGGATGTCGTGGTTCGCGCGCAGGCCAAGTACGTTCGCTCCTCAGCGCGGAAGGCGCGCCTGGTGTGCGACCACATCCGCGGAAAGAGCGTTGAGGAGGCGCGAGCTATCCTCGCTCACACCTCGCGTGCAGTCGCGCGCGACTGGAGCAAGTTGCTCGAGTCGGCGGTGGCCAACGCGGAGAACAACCACGAGCTCGTGGGCGAGGATCTCTACGTCAAGGCGGTCCACGCCGACGAGGGTCCGACGATCAGGCGCTTCCGGCCGCGCGCAATGGGCCGCGCGACGCGGATCCGCAAGCGCACCAGCCATCTCACGATCTTGCTCACGCCGAAGGACTAGTCACAGATATGGGTCAAAAAGTTCATCCCGAGGGTCTCCGCGTGGGCTACATCCACGACTGGAAGTCGAACTGGTTCAACGAGCGCCAGTTCGCTGACTTCCTCGACGAGGACACGCAGATCCGCAAGCACATCATCGGGCGGCTGTCGCACGCCGGCCTGTCGGACATCACGATTCGCAAGAACCAGAACGAGGTCGAGGTCAACATCAACACCGCGCGGCCCGGAATCGTGATCGGCAAGTCCGGGTCTGAGGTCGACCAGCTGCGGCGGGACCTGCACCGGATCACCGGCAAGCAAGTCAAGGTCAACATCCTCGAGATCAAGCGCCCCGAGCTCGACGCGCGCCTGGTCGCCCAGTCGATCGCCGAGCAGCTTCAGAACCGCGTCGCTTTCCGCCGCGCGATGAAGCGCGCGCTCACGAGCGCGATGCGGTCCGGCGCCAAGGGCGTCAAGGTGCAGGTCTCCGGACGCCTGGGCGGCGCCGAGATGGCGCGCACCGAGGGCTACTCCGACGGCCGCGTCCCGCTCCACACGCTGCGCGCCGACATCGACTACGGCTTCCACGAGGCCCGCACGACGTTCGGGCGGATCGGCGTGAAGTGCTGGATCAACAAGGGCGAGATCATGCCCGAGGGTTACACCGGCGCTGACCTGACGATCATGGACGAGCCGGCGCCCCAAGCGCCCGAGCGCGACGGCCGACGCGGCGGTCGCGACGGTCGCGGCGGTGGCGGTGGCGGCGGCGGTCGTGGCGGCGGCGGTGGCGGTCGTGGCGGCGGTCCGGGCGGCCGTGGCGGTCCCGGTGGATCCGGTCCCGGCGGCGGACGCGGTCCGGGCGGTCCGGGTCGCGGCGGCGGCGGCGGTGGTCGCGGTGGCGGTCCCGGCGGCGGTGGCGGTCGCGGCGGCGGTGGCGGCGGCGGACGTCCCGGCGGCGGTGGCGGCGGCGGTGGCGGTCGTGGCCCCGGCGGTCCCGGCGGCGGTCGCGGTCCCGGTGGTCCGGGCGGCGGCGGCGGACGTCCCGGCGGCGGTGGCGGACGCGGTCCGGGCGGTCCCGGCGGCGGTCGCGGTCCGGGTGGCGGTGGCGGCGGCGGGCGTCCCGGTGGGGGCGGCGGTCGCGGTCCCGGCGGCGGTGGCGGCGGACGTCCAGGTGGCGGCGGCGGTGGCAACCGCCAGAGCTCCGGAGGCGGCGGTAACTGATGCTCGCTCCCAAGCGTGTCAAGCATCGCAAGGTGCATCGCGGACGGCGACGCGGACTGTCCCGCGGGCAGACCAAGGTCCAGTTCGGCGAATACGGCCTGAAGGCGCTCGACGCCGGCTGGCTGACCAATCGCCAGATTGAGGCTGCGCGTATCGCGATGACCCGCAAGATCAAGCGCGGCGGCAAGGTGTGGATCAACGTGTACCCCGACAAATCGTTCACGAAGAAACCGGCCGAGACCCGGATGGGGTCCGGCAAGGGCTCGCCCGAGGGCTGGGTCGCCGTGGTCAAGCCCGGACGCGTTATGTTCGAGCTGGCGGGCGTGCCCGAGCCGCTGGCGCGCGAGGCGATGCGGCTGGCCGGTCACAAACTGTCGGTCCGGACCAAGTTCGTGATGCGAGAGGACGCGTGACATGAGAGCGTCCGACGTCCGAGACCTCACCGACACCGAGCTGCGCGAGCACATCCAGACTGCGCGCCGCGAGCTGTTCGGGCTGCGCTTCCAGCACGCCACGTCCGAGCTCGAAAACACCGCGAGCCTCAAGCGGGCCAAGCGGGAGATCGCACGGGCGCTGACGATCCAGCGCGAACGAGAACTGAGAAACGAAAACTGATGACCGAGACCGAGAACAACGGGACTGAAGAGACGCCGGACGCGCCGGTGCAGGAGGCCACGCCCCAGGCTGCCGCCGAGGCAGCGACTCCGCGTGAGCCGCAGGAGGTCGTCGCGCCCAAGGAGCGTCGCCGGCGGGCCCGCGCAGGCAAGGCGGCAAAGACGCCGGTGGGCAAGCCGCGCACGCCCGAGGAGCGCCACGCCGACCGCGTCGCCGAGCGGCGCAAGAAGGCGGAGCTACGGCGCGTGGAGCGCGCGCGGGCGCGCCAGAAGGCGAGCGAGAGCGGAGCCGTCGCGCAGACGACGGCACCGCGCGAGCACGGCCTCGGCAGGCAGAAGACGCGCCAGGGCGTGGTCATCTCGGACAAGGCCGACAAGACGATCACCGTTCGGATCGACATCGCCCGGCGTCACCGCCGCTACGAGAAGATCGTGCGAACCTCGACCAAGCTTCACGCGCACGACGAGCAGAACGACGCCCACATCGGCGACACCGTGGTAGTGCGCGAGTCCCGTCCGCTGTCGCGCATCAAGCGCTGGCGGCTGGTGGAAGTCGTCGAGAGAGCCGAGTAGCGACGGGACCACACGATGATCCAGAACGAGACACGACTGCGCGTCGCGGACAACACGGGCGCGAGGGAGATCCTGGTGATCCGCGTGCGCGGCGGTCACCGGCGCCGCTACGCCGGCGTCGGGGACATCGTCACCGCGACCGTCAAGCAGGCGAGCCCGCAGGGATCGGTCAAGAAGGGCGAGGTCGTGACGGCCGTGGTCGTGCGCACCCGGAAGTCCTACGGCCGCGAGGACGGCACCTATATCGCCTTCGACGAGAACGCCGCCGTGCTGATCGACAACCAGAACAACCCTCGCGGGACGCGCATCTTCGGCCCTGTAGCGCGCGAGTTGCGCGAACGCAATTTCATGAAGATCGTCTCGCTCGCCCCGGAGGTGCTCTGACCATGCCTTCCCGACTCAAGGCCGGAGACGAAGTGATCGTGATCGGCGGTAAGGACCGCGGCAAGCGCGGCAAGATCCTGCGCGTCGAGCCCAAGAAGAACCGGGTCTTCATCGAGGGACTGAACATGATCAAGCGCCACCAGCGCCCACAGCAGGTGGCGGGCGCCCAGCGCGCCGAGCAGGTCGGCGGCGTGATCGAGCGTGAAGGTCCCATCCATGTGTCGAACGTGGCCCTTGCCGATCCGAAGGAAGGCAAGCCCACGCGCGTCGGCGTCGAGGTTCACGAAGGCAAGCGTCTACGGATCGCGCGGCGCAGCGGAACGAGGCTCGACTGATGCCCGCGGCTCGTCTCAAGACCCGCTACGACGAGGAGATCCTGCCGGCGCTGACCGAGAGGTTCGGCTACTCCACGCCGATGCGCGCGCCCCGGATCGTGAAGGTCACGGTCAACATGGGCGTCGGCGAAGCCAAGCAAGACTCGAAGATGCTCGATGCGGCCAGCGAGCAGCTCGCGACGATCACCGGCCAGCGGCCGAACGTCCGCCGGGCTCGCAAGTCGATCGCGCAGTTCAAGGTCCGCGAGGGCATGCCCGTCGGCGTCGCCGTGACGTTGCGCGGGGCTCGTTCGTATGAGTTCCTGGACCGGCTGATGTCGGTCGCGATCCCCCGGATCCGCGACTTCCGCGGGCTGAACCCGCGCTCGTTCGACGGCCGCGGGAACTACTCGATGGGCGTGCGCGAGCAGATCATCTTCCCCGAGGTGGACTACGACGAGGTCGACCAGGTCCGCGGCCTGGACATCACGATCACGACCACCGCCCAGAGCGACGACGAGGCGTTCGCGTTGCTCGAGGCGCTCGGGATGCCATTCGCAAGAGAGGGCCGCCCCGGGGCGGCCGCGACCGAGACTTAAAGGAACACATGGCTAAGACTTCCCAGGTTGTCCGACAGCGCCGCACGCCGAAGTACAAGACGCGCGGCTACACCCGCTGCCGCCGATGCGGCCGGGCGCGAGCTGTCTACCGCAAGTTCGGCGTCTGCCGGATCTGTCTGCGCGAGCTGGCGCACAACGGATACATCCCCGGCATGACGAAGTCGAGCTGGTGAGGAGGCGGAGACCATGTCGATGACAGATCCGATCGCCGACTTTCTCACGCGGCTGCGCAACGCCGCCAACGCCCAGCACCACGAGGTGACGATGCCGTCGTCGAAGCTGCGGGTCGAGGTGGCGCGGATCCTGCGAGAGCAGGGATACATCGAGGCCTACGAGGTCCGCGACACGGAGCCCGGACAGCCCGGCCTGCGGCTCACGATCACACTCAAGTACACGCAGGCACGCAAGCCCGTGATGTCGGGCCTGCAGCGCGTGTCGCGCCCGGGCCAGCGCACGTACGTCGACCACGCACACATCCCACGGATCGACGGCGGCATGGGGACCGCGATCATCTCGACCTCCAAGGGCGTCATGACCGGCCACGAAGCGCGCATCGCGGGCGTCGGCGGCGAAGTCGTGGCGAAGGTCTGGTAGACCGGTATCGACGATGTCCCGCATTGGTAGACAACCGATTCCCGTACCGGCCGGAGTCACGGTCTCGATCGAGCCCGAGGTCGTACGAGTCAACGGCCCCAAGGGCGAGCTGTCCGAGCGCGTCAACCGCGACATGAAGGTCGAGCAAGTGGACGATCAGATCGTCGTCACGCGCCCGACCGACCGCGGCGAGCACCGCGCGCTCCACGGCCTGACTCGCACGCTCATCGCGAATATGGTGCTCGGTGTCACCGCCGGGTTCGAGAAGCGCCTCGAGATCCAGGGCGTCGGCTACCGCGCGCAGCTGCGCGGCCGCGACCTCGAGCTCGCGCTCGGCTACTCCCACCCGGTGTCGATCAAGGCTCCCGACGGGATCGAGTTCGAGGTTCCCCAGCCCACCCGGATCGCCGTCAAGGGCGCGTCCAAGCAGCAGGTCGGCGAGATCGCCGCGCTGATCCGCAAGCAGCGCAAGCCCGAGCCGTACAAGGGCAAGGGCATCCGCTACGAGGGCGAGTACGTGGCTAGGAAGGTTGGTAAGCGCGCATGACAGTCATGACCAAGCCCGCCCAGCGCCTCAAGCGCCGCCGGCGCGTCCGGGCCAAGATCCGCGGCAGCGCGACGCGCCCCCGTATCTCGGTGTTCCGCTCCAATCGCGGGATCTTCGCCCAGCTGATCGACGACGACACCGGACGCACGATCGCCTCGGTGAACTGGATCGAGGACGACCTGCGAGGGCTGAAGCGGATGGAGCAGGCCACTCGCGCCGGCGCGATGCTGGCGGACCGAGCCAAGGCGGCAGGCATCGACACCGCTGTGTTCGACCGCGGCGGCTACCAGTACCACGGCCGGATCAAGGCCCTGGCCGACGGTGCCCGTGAGGGCGGGCTGAGGTTCTAGTGTCGCTACCCTGGGCTTGCTGATGCCGACACGTGATCGAACAGTCTCCTCCGCCGGGCTCGACCTCCAGGAACGCGTTGTCGAGATCAACCGCGTGGCCAAGGTCGTCAAGGGCGGCCGCCGCTTCTCGTTCACGGCGCTGGTCGTCGTCGGCGACGAGCGCGAGATCGTCGGGATCGGCTACGGCAAGGCCAACGAGGTGCCGGTGGCGATCCAGAAGGGCGTCGAGCAGGCCAAGAAGAACCTCTATCGCGTGCCCAAGCATGGCGCGACGATCACCCACCAGACCACCGGGATCTTCGGGGCCGGGCGCGTTTTCCTGAAGCCTGCCGCTCCCGGTACCGGCGTGATCGCCGGCGGTGGCGTCCGGGCCGTGCTCGAGCTCGCCGGGATCCACGACATCCTGTCGAAGTCGCTCGGGTCGCAGAACCCGATCAACCTGGTCAAGGCGACGATGGCCGGGCTGGAGTCCCTGCGCACCCCTGAAGAGGTCGCTGAGATTCGCGGTCTGTCCGTGAACCAGGTGTTGGGCCTGACGACCCCCGAGGCCGAACCGGTCGCCGCCGAGACGCTCTCGAACGCCAACGGAAACGGCGCGTCCTCCGAGGATTCAGAGCCGGTCGCCGCGGAGCCTGTGCCTGACGGGGAGGCCGGCGAGTCGTGAGCAAGCTGGTCGTCACCCAGCGGCGCTCGCGCAACGGCTCTGACAAGCGCCAGATCGACACGCTTCGCTCGCTCGGGTTGCGTCGCATCGGCCAGAGCGTCGAGCTTTCCGACACCCCGCAGATCCGCGGGATGATCGCCAAGGTGGCTCATCTCGTCGACGTCTCTGAGGAAGCCAATGGCTGAGCCCGTCGAAGAGCGCGAAGAGCGGATTGGGCTCCACAACCTGCGGCCCGCGCCGGGCTCGCGCAAGCCACGCAAGCGTGTCGGCCGTGGCGAAGGCTCGGGCACCGGCAAGACCTCGGGTCGCGGCCAGAAGGGCTGGGGCTCGCGGTCGGGCGCCAAGCGGCGCGCCCGCTTCGAGGGCGGCCAGAACCCGATTCACATGCGGATGCGCAAGCTGCGCGGTCCGCACATGAAGAAGTCGATGCCGTTCGAGCCTTTCCGCACCCACACGCAGCCGATCAACCTGCTCGAACTGGAGGCTCGGTTCGAGTCAGGCGCATCGGTAACTTTGGAGGCCATGCGCGCTAAGGGTCTCGCGAATCGCAAGGGTGTCCCGGTCAAGATCCTCGCCAAGGGCGAGTTGACCAAGCCCCTGACGGTGCACGCACACCAGTTCTCGAAGGCCGCGCGCGAACGGATCGAGGCGGCCGGCGGCACCTGCCAGGTGGTGGAGGAGGCCAAGGCGGCATGATCTCGACGATCCTGGGTTCGTTCAGGGTTGCCGAGATCCGCAAGAAGCTGCTGTTCACCGCGGGGATCCTCGCGCTCTACCGGCTCGGCACGCACATCCCGGCGCCCGGGATCAACGCCAGCGCGGTCAAGGCTATTCAGAACAACTTCGGCGGGTCGAGCATCCTCGGCTTCCTGAACCTGTTCTCGGGCGGCGGGCTCGGGCGGATCGCGATCTTCGCGCTCGGGATCATGCCCTACATCACCGCGTCGATCATCCTGCAGCTATTGCAGGTGGTCGTTCCCTCGCTCGAGAAGCTCTCCAAGGAGGGCGAGGTCGGGCAAGCCCGGATCACGCAGTACACGCGCTACCTGACCGTCGGCCTGGCGTTCGCTCAGTCGATCGGCTACGTGTTCCTGTTCCGAAGCTTCGAGCAGTCGGCCGGCGTGACCGTGATCCCGAACTTCAACCTCGCGAAGGTGTTCCTGATCGTCGTCTCGCTGACCGCGGGCACCGTGCTCCTGATGTGGATGGGCGAGCTGATCACCCAGCGAGGCATCGGCAACGGGATCTCGCTGCTGATCTTCGCGAGCATCGTCGCCCGGATCCCGAACGGCGTCCACTCCTGGTGGACCAACCCCGACCAGGTGTTCAAGGTGATCATGCCGTTCATCGTGCTCGGCGTGGTCGCGTCGATCGTGTTCGTCCAGGAGGGGCAGCGCCGGATCCCAATCCAGTACGCCAAACGCGTGATCGGGCGGCGGATGACCCAGGGCACCCAGACGTACCTGCCGCTACGCGTGAACATGGCCGGCGTGATCCCGGTGATCTTCGCCGCGAGCATGATGGCGATCCCGCCGACGCTCGGCCAGCTGCTCGGCCATAACGAGACCAACAACTTCTGGACCGACCTCCAGAACTTCTTCAGTCCCCAGGGGTGGCATTACGTCGTCGGGGAGAGCCTTCTGATCATCGTGTTCACCTACTTCTACACGGCGGTCACGTTCAACCCGGTCGACCAAGCGGAGAACCTCCGGAAGTACGGCGGGTTCATCCCGGGGGTGCGACCAGGGCGGCCCACGGCCGAGTTCCTCGACCGCATCCTCGCCCGCCTGACGTTCCCGGGCGCGTTGTTCCTGGCCGCGGTCGCCGCGCTCCCGACGATCCTCATCAGCCAGACCTCCGCCAACTTCTTCTTCGGGGGGACTTCGATCCTGATCGTGATCGGGGTCGCGCTCGACACGATGAAACAGCTCGAGGCGCAGTTGATGATGCGGAACTACGAGGGGTTCTTAAAGTAGCCCGGGCGGCTCGCCCGGGCCGGCCGCAAGAGCCAACCCGGGTTCGTTTTATGCGAGCGCGCCGGCCAGCTCGCCCCGCGTCTGGATGTCGAGCTTGCGGTATGCGTTGCGCAGGTGATACTCGACCGTCTTCGGCGTGACGAACAGCGCGTGGGCGATTTCGCGATTGCTCTGGCCGGTGGCGGCGAGCTCGGCGATCCGGCGCTCTGACGGGGTCAGCGACGCGGGCCCCGAGAGCAGCGCCTCGCGGCGGGGCCGCGCGCCGGCGGCGGCGAGCTCGATCCGCGCGCGCTCGGCCAGGGCGAGCAGCCCGCCGCGGCGGGCCATGTCGGAGGCCCGCTCGAGTGGCTCGCGCGCCTCGCTGCGGCGGTTCTCACGCCGGAGGGCCGCGCCGAGATCGACCAGCGCCCGCATCGTCTCCAGGCGTGGCGGCGCGTCGGCGCCGAGCCGCACCGCCGCCCGGAGGTGGCGAACGCCCTTCGTGCCCTGCTCG
The DNA here is from genome assembly GCA_963701945.1 of uncultured Solirubrobacterales bacterium. Classification (GTDB taxonomy): domain Bacteria; phylum Actinomycetota; class Thermoleophilia; order Solirubrobacterales; family Solirubrobacteraceae; genus Palsa-465. Next base: position 193,432 of record CAVPBV010000019.1, read on the forward strand.
GCCAGGCCGAGAAAGCGACGGGCGCGGATCCGCAGGTGGAGCACATCGGTCCGCTCTGCGCGGGCGAGCGCCTCGCGGGCGATGTCGCACGCGCGCTCGCGCTCGCCGAGCAGCAGCAGGGACTGCACCGCGACCCCGCGCCAGGGGCAGTAGCCGAGGAAGCCGACGGTCCGCTCGCCGATCTCGCCGACGGCCAGCGCGGCCTCGAGGGCCTCTCGCGGACGGCTCTGGGCGACGCGGAGCTCCGCGAGCGAATACAGGCGGAGCACGTCCTCGATGTCCTGCGGATCATCGAGCGGTCCGTCCTCGTCGAGCACTTCCTGCGCCTGGTCGAGCTCGCCCCGCTCGATCAGGCACAACGCATAGTGCGCGGCCGCCGAGCGTGCGAACTGCTGCCAGCCGTAGCGCCGGGCGTCGCGCGCCAACTCGAGATCGGCGAGCGCGTCGGTCACCCGTCCCTTCCACAGCAGCGGAAGCCCGCGAACGTAGCTGGCCGTGGCGAAGGCGAGCGGCTCCGCGCGCCGGCGGGCATCCTCGAGCGCCGCATCCGACACCTCGAGCGCGCTCTCGAGCTCGCCGTTCAGGAGAAACGACGCCTGCACGAGCCTCCAGCCGATCGACTGCGGGTCGGCCTGCGCGATCATGCGGCCGCCGTCCCACGCCCGCTCGGTGAGCTCGATCGCGTTGTGCGCCGACTCGCCGGACGTCGTCGCGTGTACGGCGGCCTGGGCGAGCAGCAACCGCTGCCCCTGGGTTCGGGGGCCCTTGACAGCGTTCTCGACCACCCGCGTGGATCGTTCGTGCGCGGCTGGCTGCAGGTCGGGAACGATCGACGCCGATGAGAAGTAGCTCGCCTCGAGCTGGTCGTGGAGCTCGAGCTCGTCGGGATCCTCGGGGGTCGGCGGAAGCTCCTGCAGCGCGGCGTCGTACGCCGCGGCCGCCTCTTCGTGGAGCGCCTGCCCGTCGAGCGCCCGACCCAGCTGGAGCCCGAGCTCGGCTCGCCGGCGGGGATCAGACGACGCCGCGGCCGCCTGGGCGAGGTGTTCGGCGGCCGCCGGCCGTCCCAGCGACGCCTCGGCGCCGCCGAGTTCGGCGAGCACCTGGGGACGGAGCTCGGCCGTCGGCGGTTCCCCGAGCGCGCGCTCGAGATAGCGGACGGCGGGCTGCGCGGCGCGGGCCTCGCGCGCGGCGGCGCGGAGCTGCTCGACGACCCACTCGTCGCCTCCGGAATGCCCGAGTAGCAGGTGCGCCGCGACTCGCTCGACATCGGCCCCCTCGGCGCAAAGCAGTCGCGCTGCATCGAGGTGGCGGCTCGCGCGCTCGAACAGCGGGATGTCCTGCTCGATCGCGTGCTGCACGAGCGGGTGCACGAACCGCAGCGGCTCGCGCGCGAGCACGATCTCGACGCCCGCGAGCGCGTCGGCCGCGGCCGTGGCCGCATCGATCGGGAGTCCCGCCAGCGACGCCGCACGCCGGAGCGGGACGTCATCGCCGAGAATCGCGACCGCCCGGGCCAACTCCGCCGCTGCCGGGCCGAGCCGCCCGACCCGGACCCGGAGCGAGCGGGTGACGGCGTCCGGGGCGAGACCTCGGGCGCGGCGCGTGAGCGCGTCGCCGCGCAGGTTCTGCTCGTCGGCGAGCGCGAGCAGCAACTCGTGCAGGTAGAACGGATTGCCACCGGTTACATCGATGCAGGCCTCGACGAGTGCCGGGTCGGAGCGCTCGCCGAGCGATCCGCGGGTGAGCTCGTCGACGGCGTCGGTGCCGAGCGGCATCAGCCCCTCGACCCGGACGCGCGGGTGGCTCGAGATCCTGTCCAGCGTGTCGGCGGATTCTCCGCCCAGCGCGGGCCGGCGGGTCATGACGAGCGCGACCGGCAGCTCGTCGAGGCGGTGCAGGACGTACAGGACGAACTCGAGCGAGGCGACGTCACACCAATGCAGATCGTCGATCGCCAGCAGCGTCGGGCGCGTCTCGGCGACGCCCGCCATCACCGCGAACAGCCCGTGGGACACCGTGAGATCGCCGGCATCGCCCGGATCGAGCAGATCCTCGCGCGCCCCGGCGAGGGAGCGCACGCGTTCCGGAGCCTCGGCCATAAAGGCACGGCGGGCCGCCGGCGGCAGGTCGTTCACCAGGGCCCGGATGAGCTGGCCGGCGACGCCGAAGGCGAGGTTCTGCTCGAGCTCTGCGCCGGCCGCCCGGAGCACGCGCACGCCCCGGCTCCTGGCCTCGTCGAGCGCGGCCTCGTGCAGCCGGGTCTTGCCCATCCCGGCGTGTCCCTCGAGCAGCAGCGCCCGGCCGTTCCCCTCCTCCAGGCCATCGAGGACAGCCGTGATCGCCTCGAGCAAATCGTCGCGCTCGAGGAGCCCCGCGCGTCCGCGCAGGGGCCGTCCACGTCTGTCGTGCGCCTCCCGCACCGGCATCTAGAGCGTTTTACCCCGTTTGGTCTTACGCCTAATCCTGGGGTACCTGCCTGGTGCGGAGTCGGCGTTGAGCAGCCATATTTCGGACCGTGAAGAGGGGCATGGCGCACTTGAAGCTCGCGATCGACATCGACTCGGAGCCAATCAGCGGATCGGTGTCGAACGGGACCGGGGATTCGAGGGCGTTTCAAGGCTGGATCGAGCTCGCGGCGGTCATCGAGGCGGCGCGCAGCGCCGATCCGGCGGCCGCCGAGAACCTGGGGGAGGTCCCGTTCGAAAGACTAGGGTCGTTCCCTGGTGCGAAGGGTTCGGGGCTGTAGTTAGCTACCGGCATCGAATGAGTCGCATGTCGAACACGAGTACGCAGGCCGGACGGATCGGGGGGCGCGTGGGGGCGCGGATCCAGGGCCGCGTGGGGGCGCGGATCCGTCACACCGGCACGGGCAAGACTGAGGGCAGGGGGCAGTACCAGGCGGATCGGGGGCGCATGGGGGCGCGGGTCCGCCACGGGGGCGATTGTTCAGTCCAGATGGGTCGGGGGCGTGTGGGGGCGCAGACCCATCGTGGGGGCAGTTGTTCAGTACGGACGGGTCGGGGGCGCGTGGGGGCGCGGACCCGTCGGGAAGGCACACGCAGGGAGACGTAGGAAACGCGGGTGGCGACCTCGACAGCGCCAGGGGGGACCGGCACGGACGCCGGTCTGGCACCTGTCTCGGGGGCAACGCTGGGACGGCCGCGATGATCGCGGACGGCTTGGCGCCGGGTCGCCACTCGCGCCGACCGTAACGCACCGGGCCTGAGTCACGGGTGAGTGACTCAGGCCCGATGTGTCTTCGGACGGGTCCGTCTTGCAACCGCGTGCATTCATGCATCGGTTCCGAGGGTCACCCTGTCCCTTTGCGCTCGATACAGTGAGGCCTTCGTGTCAGAGCTCAACTTGATCCTGTTCGGGCCGCCGGGCGCGGGCAAGGGAACGCAGGCGGAGCGCTTGCGTTCTGACTTCCAGCTCCCGTACATCGCCACCGGCGACATGCTGCGCGGGAACGTCAAGAACGGCACCGAGCTCGGCAAGAAGGCGAAGGAGTACATGGACGCCGGCGACCTCGTTCCCGACGACCTGATCGTCGCGATGGCGGCCGAACGCCTCGCGCAGGAGGACGCGCGCGACGGGTTCATTCTCGACGGCTTCCCGCGCACGGTTCCCCAGGCCGACGCGCTCGACAAGCAGCTCTCGCAGATGTCCCGTCGGATCACCGCGGTGCTGCTGATCGACGTACCCGACGACGAGCTGGTCCGGCGCCTGAGCGGCCGGCGCGTGTGCGTCAAGTCGGGGCACAACTACCACGTCGAGTTCGACCCTCCCAAGCACGATGACGTGTGCGATCAGGACGGGTCCCGGCTGATGCAGCGCGACGACGACAAGCCCGAGGTCGTGGAGAAGCGTCTGCACGTCTACCACGATCAGACCGAGCCCGTGATCGGCTACTACGATCAGAAGGGAATCCTGCGACGAGTGGACGGGACCCGCGGGCCCGCGGAGGTGCACGACCACATTCGAGCTGTGATCGCCACCCTCCGACTAGAAGAAGACGTCTGATGATCATCAAGAAGACCCCCGAGGAGATTGACCGGATGGCCGCGTCCGGCGCCATCCTGGTCAAGACCATGAATCTGCTGGCGGGCAAGATCCGCCCCGGCGTGACCACGGCCGACCTAGACGCCGCTGCCGAGAAGTTCATCCGCTCCCAGGGGGCGACGCCGGCGTTCAAGGGGTATCGCGGCTTCCCGGGGTCGATCTGCGCCTCGCCGAACGAGATGATCGTCCACGGCATCCCGGGCCCGTACGCGCTCGCGAAGGGCGACCTCCTGTCGGTCGACATCGGGGTCGTGTACGACGGCTGGGTGTCCGATGCCGCGCGGACGTTCCCGGTCGGCCCGGTCAGCCCGGTCGCGACCAAGCTGCTCAGGGTCACCGAGGAGTCGCTGTTCCTGGCGGTCGATCAATGCGTCGCGGGCAATCGCCTTGGCGACGTGTCGCACGCCGTCCAGGAGCACGTCGAGGCTGCGGGCCTGTCGATCGTCCGCTCGCTCGTCGGACATGGAGTCGGACGGGAGATGCACGAGGACCCGCAGATCCCCAACTACGGCGACCCGGGAACCGGGATCCTGCTCGAGGAGGGCATGGTGTTCGCGGTCGAGCCGATGGTGACCGCCGGTCGCCACGCCGTCCGTGTCGGTGACGACCACTGGGCGATCTACTCTCAGGACGGTTCGCTCGCGGCGCACTTCGAGTTCACGATCGCGATCACGGCCGCGGGGCCGCGGATTCTGACGCCCTGGCACGAGGCGGCTGGAGCGCGCATGTCCCCGGCGACGCACTCGCGCGTCGCGTAGACGGATTGCGCACCGCGCCCCGATTAAGCGCCCGCTCGTCAAGCGCAGGCTCGCCACGGCTCCCCTGCTAACATCACGGGTTGCTCTCGGAGCGCGATTTCCGCGCGCGCGAGGCGCTCTACGGCACGGTAGCGGCGACTGCAACGGTCTCCAGAGCCGGGTTGTGGGAACTACTGGAATCAGTCGACGAAGGCGAACGAGCGTGAAAGTACGACCCTCGGTCAAACCGATGTGCGAGAAGTGCAAGATTATCCGCCGGAACGGGCGGGTCCTCGTGATCTGCTCGAATCCGCGCCACAAGCAAAGGCAAGGTTGAGATGGCACGCATCTCTGGGGTCAACATCCCTCTCAACAAGCGCGTCGAGATCGGTCTGACGTACATCTACGGGATCGGTCGCTCGACGTCGAACCAGCTGCTCGCCGAGCTCGGGATCGAGCCCGACCGCAAGGTTCGCGACCTGACCGAGGAAGAAGTCATCAAGCTCCGCGAGCTGATCGACAAGGACATAACGGTCGAGGGCGACCTGCGCCGCGAGCGTTCGCAGAACGTCAAGCGTCTCCAGGAGATCGGCTGCTATCGCGGGCTCAGGCACCGCCGCGGGCTGCCGGTCCACGGTCAGAACACGAAGACCAACGCGCGCACGCGTAAGGGCCCGAAGCGGATGCAGGTCGCCGGCAAGAAGAAGGCCGCTAAGAAGTGAGTCCGGCTCCGAGGCGACCACAGCGCGGACGGCGCCGAGTCCGCAAGAACATCCCGATTGGCCAGGCGCACATCAAGACTTCGTTCAACAACACGATCGTCTCGTTGACCGACCGCGAGGGCAACGTCATCGCGTGGGAGTCGGCGGGTGGCGCGGGCTTCAAGGGCTCGCGCAAGTCGACCCCATTCGCCGCTCAGGTCACCGCTGACGCCGCCGCCCGAAAGGGCATCGAGCACGGCCTTCAGCGGGTGGAGGTGTTCGTCAAGGGTCCGGGATCCGGACGCGAGACGGCCATTCGGTCTTTGCAGGCGGCGGGACTCGAAGTGACCGGAGTCAAGGATGTGACCCCGCAGGCCCACAACGGGTGCCGTCCTCGGAAGCGGAGGCGTGTCTAATGGCTCGTGATACCGGAGCCCAGTGCAAGCAGTGCCGCCGCGAGGGACAGAAGCTGTTCCTCAAGGGCGAGCGGTGCCTGACCGACAAGTGCGGTGTCGAGCGCCGCGGGTACCCGCCCGGTGAGCACGGGCGCGGGCGCCAGCGCCAGAGCGAGTACCGAGTTCAGCTGCGCGAGAAGCAGAAGGCCAAGCGCTACTACGGCGTGCTCGAGAAGCAGTTCCGGATCTACTACCAGAAGGCTTCGCGCCAGCCGGGCATCACCGGCGAGAACCTGCTGCGGATGCTCGAGTGCCGGTTTGACAATGTGCTCGTGCGCCTGGGCTTCGCGGCCTCGAGGCGCCAGGCGCGGCAGCTCATCTTGCACGGGCACTGGACGGTCAACGGCCGTCGCGTGAACGTCCCGAGCTACCAGATGCGGGACGGCGACGTGATCGCGATTCACCCCCGCTCGACCGCGACGCAGGTGATTCGCGACGCCACCGAGCTCACCGGTCAAGTGCCGGCATGGCTACAGGCAGACCACGATTCCCTCACGGCTAAGGTGCTACGCAAGCCCGAGCGCCGAGAGATCGCGGCTCCTGTGCAGGAACAGCTCATCGTCGAGCTGTACTCGAAGTAGGGACAAGCTTCTAGTCGCGCGGTCGTTTCTTGGCTCGGCGCGGCACTGACACCGCCCAGACGGCGGCAAGAACCCACGACGTTAAGGACCCTGATGCTCGACTTCCAAGTCCCCCGAATCTCCTCCGAGAGTGTTGACGACAACCGCGGGTCGTTCACGATCGAGCCGCTCGATCGGGGCTTCGGCTACACCTTCGGCAACTCGCTGCGGCGCGTGTTGCTGTCATCTCTGGCCGGCGCGGCAGTGACCTCGGTTCGCATCGAAGGCGTGGCGCACGAGTTCTCGACGATTCGCGGCGTGAAGGAGGACGTGACCGACATCGTCCTGAACCTGAAGGGGGTCGTGTGCCGGATGCACTCCGACGCGACCGAGATCGAGGCGCCGCTGGTGGTCACCGGGCCTGGTGACATCACGGCCAAGGACATCGACCTCCCCTCGGGTGTCGAGATTCTGAACCCCGACGCGCACATCGCGACGCTCGAGAAAAAGACCAAGCTCGAGGTTTACCTGACCATCGGGCGTGGTCGCGGCTACCGGCCGGCCGAGGAGAACAAGTCTCCGGATCAGCCGATCGGCGTGATCCCGATCGACTCGATCTTCTCGCCCGTGCGACGCGTCGCCTACAACGTCGAGCAGGCGCGCGTCGGGCAGCGGACCGACTACGACAAGCTGACGCTCGACATCGAGACCGACGGCTCGATCGACCCGCACGCGGCGCTGCGCGAGGCCGCCGAGATCCTGATCTCGCAGCTGGCGATCTTCACGGACGCCGAGCGGGTCGTGGAGCTGCGCGAAGCGGGCGCGCCCGGCGTTCTGGAGCCGGGTGTAGCCGGCGCGGTCGGCACGCCGTCGCGTCCGCCGAACGCGATGGACGACATCCTGATCGAGGAGCTCGAGCTCGGCGTTCGCTCGTACAACTGCCTCAAGCGGGCCGGCATTCAGACGGTCGGCGATCTGGTGTCGAAGTCTGAGAGTGAGCTCGCGGCGATCCCGAACTTCGGCAAGAAGTCGATCGACGAGGTGATCGAGACTCTGCATACTCGCGGCCTTGGGCTGCGGAACGAGTAGGTTCTCGGTAACGTCCGTTCTGCCGGGGATCCGTTATGCGCCACCAGAGGAACCGATATCAGCTGAGTCGTGACGCGGCGCACCGCAAGGCGCTGCTGATGAACCTGTCCAAGGAGGTCATCGCGCACGAGCGGATCCGCACGACCGAGACCAAGGCCAAGGCGGTCAAGCCCGAGCTCGAGAAGCTGATCACGCTCGCGAAGCGGGGCGATCTCCACGCGCGCCGGCAAGCCCTGTCGGCGCTCGGGCAGGACAAGTTCATGGTCTACAAGCTGTTCGAGGAGATCGCGCCGCGGTACAGCGAGCGGCCCGGCGGGTATTCGCGGATTTTGAAGCTCGGGCCGCGGCGGTCGGATTCGACCGAGATGGTGCTGCTGGAGCTGGTTTAACAGCGGTTGGTCTCGCGGCTCGTTCTGGAGTACGACGGGTCGGGGTTTGCGGGCTGGGCGAAGCAGCCGGGGTTGCGGACAGTTCAGGCTGAGCTCGAGCGCGCTCTGGGTGTGGTTTTGCGGGTGCCGTCGGTGTCGTTGACGGTCGCGGGGCGGACCGACGCGGGGGTCCATGCTTGGGGACAGGTCGCTTCGTATGCGGGGCCGGTGGTTTCTTTGCGGTCGTTGAACGCGCTGCTGCCTTCCGATGTGGCGGTGCTTTCGTGTGCTGCGGTCCCTGACGGGTTCGATGCTCGGCACGACGCCACCAGCCGGGCTTACTGCTACCGGGTTTTGACCCGGCGGGCGCGGTCTGTGTTTGAGGCCGGCCGGGCGCTCTGGTGGCCGCACCGGCTCGATGTGGACTCCTTGTCTGCGTGCGCGTCGGCGTTAGTCGGGGAGCACGACTTCACCGCGTTCACGCCGACGGAGACCTATCACGAGCGGTTCTCGCGGGTCGTGTTCGCGGCGCGGTGGCAGCGCCGCGGTTTCGAGGGCGAGGTGCTCGAGTTCTGGATCGAGGCGGACGCGTTCATGCGCCAGATGATCCGGGTGCTGGTCGGGACGATGCTCGAGGTCGGTGGGGCGCGGCGGTCGGTAGCGTCGTTCGTTTCGCTGTTGTCCGGGCGGCCGCGCTCGGAGGCGGGACGGACCGCGCCGGCGCACGGGCTGTACCTCGCCGGCGTGGGGTACGGTGGCGAGCGGGTTCTGTCTGCCTGACGTCGCGTCGTGGGCCCGTTCGGGCGGCTGCTATCCACGCGCAACGGGCCGTCGCGCGCCGGTGGCGCCTTCGTCGCAACTCTGCAACAAATCCCGGCGATTCGGGGGCGGCCGGCCGTTGGTGGCGCATCCTGACTCCGGATGGCCTCCGATCGCCCGGTAAAACGCAGCAAATTCCACCCAGCGCCGTCCGACCGCCCACATAAGCATGGTCACCCTGCTTATGTGGCTCAGATCCTGTCGCTCGGGGAGATTTGTCGCGTTGTACAGGGTGGGCTTGGTCCGAGCGCGGCGCTCGCCTGGGTCGCGGAACGCCAGTTGGCGCTGATAACCACGCGCCAGCTGCACACTGCCGGCTTGCCGCGGGGATCGGTCGAGTGGCGCGTGGCCAACGGCAGCCTCCATCCCCGATTCCGCGGCGTCTACCTGGTCGGGCATCCGATCCCGGTGCCCGGCGCGGCTGAGCTGGCGGCCGTGCTCGCATGCGGCGAGCGAGCATTCGTCAGCCACCGATCGGCCGCGGTGCTCTGGGGTCTCGTAGAGACCTCCGGCGACGCGGTGGACGTGACAGTCGTCCGTCGCCGGTCACGATCGCGGGCGGGCCTACGCGTTCATCGGGTCGACGAGCTGTCCGAGGTGGACAGCGGAGAGCGTGGCGGCATCCCCATCACAGCGCGAGCCCGCACCGTCATCGACTTCACCTCGACCGCCGGCGCCGAGGAGGCCGAACGGGTCATCGCCGAGGCGTTCGCGCTCAGGCTAGTGACCGAGCCGCAGATCCGGGCGGCGATCGAGCGCGCCCCTGGGCGCGCCGGCGTGGCGCGGGTGCGGGCGATTCTCGGCCGGCCCGGCGGCCCGAAACGAACCCGATCCGGAGGCGAGCGGGCGATGCTCCGGCTGATCCGAGCCGCCCAGCTGCCGATGCCGCGCACCAACTATCCGGTGGCGGGTTACAGCGCCGACTTCTGCTGGCCCGACCAGCGGCTGATCGTCGAGATCGACGGCCACCCGTACCACAGCTCCCGCCCCGCGTTCGAGCGCGATCATCGCCGGGACATCGTCCACAAGAACGCCGGCTACGAGGTGCTCCGGTTCACCGCGCGCCAGCTCGCCGAGGAGCCGTTGCTCTCGTGTAGCGCTGCTACACGTCGGATCCTGCGTCCTCGCGCAGCATCCACCAGTAGCACCTCTCGGTGCGGGCGTATGTACGCGGACGACCACTAGGATCACGCCCACGATGCGCGTCCTGCTCACGAACGACGACGGGATCGAGGCCGCGGGGCTCCAGGCGCTGAGATCGGCCCTGTTGCAAGTCGACGGGATCGAGCTCGCGGTGATCGCCCCCGATGGCAATCGCTCGGCGATGGCGAGATCAATCACCACGCGGCGTCCGCTGTGGGTTCAGGAGGTCGACTTCGAGGACGGGACGCACGGATTCGCCACCGACGGCACTCCGGTCGACTGCGTCCGGCTGGCCAACCTCGGGCTGGTCGAGGGGTTCGAGGCGGAGCTGGTCGTGTCTGGCATCAACCACGGCTCGAACCTGGGGGACGACATCACCTACTCGGGGACGGTGGCGGCGGCGCTCGAGGCGATCGTGCTCGGCCTCCCCGGCATCGCGGTCTCGCAGCAGTCGAACGCGCGCGAGCTCGACTTCAGGGTCGGGACCGGCTTCGACTTCAGTGTGGCGGCGTCGTTCACGGCCAACCTCGTGGCGGAGCTCGAGAGCACGCCGTTGCCGGCGGGGACGCTCTTGAACATCAACGTTCCGGGTGCCCATCCCGTCGGCGTCGAGGTGGCGCGGCTCGGCAAGCGCATGTACCAGGACGAGCTGTCGCTGGTGGACGAGGGCGGCGAGAACCGGCGGCTATACAAGATCTATGGCGACGCGAGCCCTGGGCACGACGAGGCGGGCACAGACCTCGCGGCGGTGGCACAGGGCAAGATCGCGGTGACGCCGGTGCACTTCGACCTGACCGACCGCGAAGGCATGTCGACGCTCGGACGCTACAACCTGGAGCGTCTGGTCGAGCCCGCCGCCGAAGACCTGGCCGAGCATCCGTGAGCCCCGCCCGGCGGAAGGGCGCGCTGCACTCAGAGAAGCGCGCGGCAGACCCGCACGAGGCGCTGCGATCGTCACCGTTGCCGGCACAGCGGGCGACCGAGCTCCGGCGCGCGATCGACTACCACGCCTATCGCTACTACGTGCTCGACGACCCCGAGGTCGGCGACGACCAGTACGACGCGCTGTTCAACGAGCTGAAAGCGCTCGAGGAGGAGCATCCGGAGCTGGTAACGCCCGACTCGCCCACCCAGCGCGTCGCTCCCGAGCCGGTCTCCGAGCTCGAGAAGGTCCGTCACCCGCAGCCGATGCTGTCGCTGGGGAACGTGCACTCCGCCGACGAGCTGAAGGCGTGGATCCAGCGGATGCGCAACCACCTCGCACGCGAGGGGATCAACGACCCGCAGTTCGAGTTCGTGGCCGAGCCCAAGATCGACGGGCTGGCGATCTCGCTGATCTACCGCGACGGCGTGTTCGAGCGGGGCGCCACTCGCGGGAACGGCGAGGTCGGCGAGGACGTCACCCACAACCTGCGCACCATGCCGTCGGTCCCTCTGCGGTTGGAGGACCCGAATGCGCCGGCGCTCATCGAGGTGCGCGGCGAGGTCTACATGTCGCTGCCGGATTTCACCGCGCTCAACGAGCGTCGGGCGGAGGCCGGGCTGTCGACGTTCATGAACCCTCGCAACTCCGCCGCTGGGACGATCCGGCAGCTCGACCCGAAGCTCGCCGCCGACCGGCCGCTGTCGCTGTGGACGTACGGCGTCGGCGCCACCGAGGGCGTCACGTTCGACACGCATTGGAAGGCGCTCGACTGGCTGCGGGAGCATCGCTTCCCGGTCCACCCCGACGTCAAGAAGCTCCACACCGAAGACGAGGTGATCGCCCAGTGCAAACACTGGGAGGAGCGGCGAGGCTCGCTCGATTTCGAGATCGACGGCGTCGTGGTAAAGGTCAACCAGGTTGAGCTCCAGCGCCGGCTGGGCTCGGTCGGCCGGGAGCCACGGTGGGCGATTGCCTGGAAGTTCCCGCCGACGACCGCGGTCACGCGACTTAACGAGATCGTGTGGGCCCCGGGCAAGTTCGGCGACCTGCACCCGGGCGCGATGCTCGAGCCGGTGCGCGTGGGCGGCGTCACCGTGAAGATGGCGACGCTCCACAACGAGGAGGACCTCACGCGCAAGGACATCAGAGAGGGCGAGGACGTGATCGTCCTGCGCGCCGGCGATGTGATCCCGCAGGTTTTGAGCCCGGCCCCCCACGTGGCCGAACGTGAAGACCGACCCCCGCCGCCGCGCCCGCCGGACGAGTGCCCGATCTGCCACACCCCGACCGTCAAGCCGGAGAACTCGGTGTTCACCCGGTGCCCGAACCGCGACTGCCCGGGTCGGCGGTGGCAGCTGCTCAAGCACTTCGCCGGCGCGATGGACATCGACGGTCTCGGCGAGAAGCAGGTCAGCCTGTTCATGGATCTCGGCTGGGTTCGGACGGCGGCTGATTTCTACGACCTCACCCCGGAGCAGATCTCGGAACAGCCCGGGTTCGGCCAGGTCTCGGCGGACAAACTGGTCGGGGCGACCGAGGCCTCAAAGCGTCAGCCGTTCGGGCGCGTGCTGTTCGGCCTCGGGATCGAAGAGGTCGGCTACGTGATCGGGCGCAATCTGGCCCAGCACTTCCGCACGATCGATGCGCTGCTCGCGGCCGGTCCGGAGCAGATCGAGCAGGCCCAGGGCGTCGGCCCGAAGATGGCCGCCCGGATCTATGAGCAGCTTCAGGACGAGCAGATGCGAACGCTGATCGAGGCCCTGCGGGACCGCGGGTTGCGTCTCGAGGAGGAGGGGCCGCCGCCGGGTGAGGGTCCGCTGGCCGGCAAGACGTTCGTGCTCACCGGAACGCTTCCGGATCTGACACGCGAGCAGGCCACCGAGATGATCACCGCCGCCGGCGGGCGGGTGACGGGATCGGTGTCGCGGAAGACCGACTACGTCGTCGCGGGCGACAGTCCGGGCTCGAAGCTCGCCCAGGCCGAGCGGTTGGGAGTGACGGTGCTCGACGAGGCAGCGCTCCGACAGCTGGTGTCCTAGCGGGGCTACGAGACCTTGTGTCGGAGCGGGGCTGCGAGACCTGGTGTCCTAGCCGTCGTACTTGGCGAGAGCCACGGTCATGTTCGCCTCGATGCTGTGCACGTAGTCAGGATCGCCGAGGCCGTTGGCCAGGAAGGCGAACGCGAGCGTGTGACCGTCCTTGCCCGTGCAGTAGCCGGCGAGGTTCGCCACGTCGTGGAGCGTGCCGGTCTTCCCCCGGCAGTCTCCGACGGCGACCGTCCCGAGCGCCTCGGTCTGAAGCGTCCCGCTCTCGCCCATCAGCGCGAGCGAGTTGACGAACGCGGAGTTGGCGGCCATCGCCTTGAGCACCGTGACCACCTGCGTCGGGGTGGTCAGGTCGTAGCGCGACAGGCCTGATCCGTCGTTCAACCTCGGCTTGATTCCGAACTTGCTGAGTAGCTCAGCCCGGACGACGGCGGCGCCGGCGGCGGTCGTGCCGGCGCCTCCAAGCCGGGCGCCGATGTCCTTCACGAGGCTCTCCGCGAGGTAGTTGTCCGACGGTGTGTTCGTCAGCTGGATCAGCGTCGACAGCCGCGGGGACTGGGCCGACGCGAGCACGGTGGCGCCGGCGGGCGTCCGGCCGGCGGAGACCGGCACTCCCGCCACCTTCACCCCAAAGGCCTTCAGCCCGCCCTCGAATTGCTGGGCTGCGTACAGCGCCGGGTGATACTGGAACGCCGTCCCCTGGTTGTTCGTGAAGCCGCGATCGTAGGCGAGCGCGCTCAGCTCTCCCTCGACCTCGCTGCTGGCCCCGAAGCCGGTCGCCGGCGTCCCCCGGAGCGAGTCCCAGTACGACTCGTCCCCGAAGATCCGGCCGTGCACCGCGGTGATGCCCGTGGCGCGGAGCAGATTGCCGATCAGCGTGCGCATCGTCGTTCCGGCCCCGGTCCCGTACCACGACTGGTCGAACCCGACCGAGCCGAACGTCGGATCGCCGCCGCCGCGGAGGTAGAGGTTTCCGTCCCAGACACCGTCCGCGCTGCGGGAGCCGGTACCCAGGATCGAGGTGGTGAAGGTGGCGTTAGGGCCGAGGCGGAGCAGCGCGGTCGAGGTCGTGTAGATCTTCTCGACCGACGCCGGGAGGCGCCCGGTGTTGGCCGCCTGGCTGAACAGCGTCTGGCCGGTGTCCAGGTCGACGACGATGGCGCTGGTCTGCGGGCCGGTCTGGCTGAGGCCTCCCTGCATCGCTTGTGTCAGCGCGGTCTGGGCGGCGGATGGTGCCTGTGCCCCCGCTACGGCCGCGACGCCGGCGAGCAGGGCGAACGTCGCCCCCAAGGTCGCCAAGAACAACCGCATCGGCGGATATAACCGCGCGTGGGGCGGAAAGTAGCGGCGAATGGTGGCGGTGGCGGGTCCGGCGCTTCGTAGGGCGATCCCAGATCGGGGGGCGGGGCCGGCGCTTCGTACGGTGATCCCAGATCGGGGGGCGGGTCCGGCGCTTCGTAGGGCGATCCCAGATCGGGGGGCGGGGCCGGCGCTTCGTACGGTGATCCCAGATCGGGGGCTCCGTACAATTCCTGGCGGGATGGGGAAGGTCGTCAATCTTGAGGCCGCCGCCGCAGAGCGGCCGGGGGCAGCATCACGCGGCTCTGGGGCTAGACGCCGGCGCACGCGATCAAAGTCTGCACTGGTGCTCGGCGGCGGAGGGTTCACCGGCGGCGTGTACGAGATCGGCGCGCTGCGGGCGCTCGATCTCCTCTCTGTAAACCGCACCGTCAACGAGTTCGACGTGTACGTGGGCACGAGCGCTGGGTCGTTCGTGGCGGCCGCCGTCGCCAACGGGGTGACGCCCGAGGAGATGATGCGGGTGATCGTCCAGCAGGTCCCGACCTCGTTTCCCGACGCGCGGGTGAGCGCGCTGCTGCGCCCCAACTATTGGGAGTTCGTGCGCAAGGGAGCGCTGGTCCCGTTCCGTGTCGCGCAGCTCGTCCGCTCGCTGGTACGCGATCTCGGCCAGATCTCGGCGGTCGACATCGCCATCGGGCTCGCCGAGGTGCTTCCGTCGGGGCTGTACTCGGAGAAGGGCATCGAGCGGTACGTCCGCACGATCCTGTCTGACCCGGACCGGACCGACGACTTCAGGCTCCTGCGCAACGAGCTGTATCTCGCGGCGACCGACCTGGACACGTGCGAGCGCATCGTGTTCGGCGCTGAGGGTTGGGACGACGTGCCGATCTCGACCGCCGTCGCCGCGTCAAGCGCGCTGCCGATGATGTACAAACCGGTCCGGGTCAAAGACCGCGAGCTGGTCGATGGAGGGATCGTGTCGACCACGAATCTCGACATCGCGGTCGAGGCCGGCGCGAAGTTCGTCGTGGTCGTCAACCCGCTCGTCCCTTACGTGAACGACTTCCAGAAGCGGATCCCGACGATCACCGGGTCGCGGGCGCGGCGGGTGTCGGACATGGGGTTCCCCCAGATCGGATATCAGGCGTTCAAGCTGCTCGCCTACCAGCGGCTGCACGACCTCGCGCGGCAGTGGGAGCAGCGCTACCCCGGGGTCGACATCATCCTCATCGAGCCAGAGCCCAACGACGAGCTGATGTTTCAGACCAGCGTCATGAACTTCACCTCGCGGGTCGACATCGCGCGTCACGGGTTCCAGTCGGTGACGCTGAAGCTGGCTAACGACTACCCCCGGTTCAAGCGGATCTGCGCCCGCCACGGGATCGAGATCTCGGCCACGCGGGTACGCAAGGTCGTCAAGCACTTCGAGGCCGAGCGCGAGAAGACGCGCGCCTGGCGGAAGATCCTCGAGCAGACGACCTCGACGCTGCTGCGTCAGTCGGCCCAGGAGTAGACGGCCCGCCGGCTGGGCGAGACCTCAGGGGTACGGCTGTGATGGCTGCGAAGCCCGCTACGCGGGCTGGGGCTGCTGCGCCGCCTGCGGCACCGAGCCCGTAATTTCGCGGAAGCTGGAGAGGAAGAGGGTCTTGTCGATCCGACCGTTGAAGATCGGGATTCCCCACTCGACGCACTTCACGATCACGTCGCGGCGTTCCAGGCCGGACTCTCGTGCAAGCTCGGTGGGCGTCAGGTGAATGGCCATCGGTCTTATGTCCTCCTTTGCCGCCTGCGCACTGGGCGCGAAGTATGCCGTCTGAACCGGACGGTCTCAACTTGTCTTTCGGCTAGATCCCTGTCCAAACGTTAGCGTCTTTCACAAAAGCTCTGGACATATGGCTGATTCCAGGTAGAGTCCCCGCAGCTAAGGGGGATCTCAGCGGACGGGGACAACTTGACGGCACGGCTGCTTCCAGAGCCGCTTCAATTTTCGTGGCGCTCGGATACCGATCTCGTGATCGCGGTCCGCCGTGGCGAGGACAGTGCATTCGAGCACCTGTTCGCCCGCTATCGCGCGCGGATCTGGGCCTACTCGAGCGGGATCCTCGGCGATGCCGACCGCGCCGAGGACGTGACCCAAGAGGTGTTCATCTCGGTCCTGCGCCGGCTCCGGGACACCGAACGGCCAATCGCGTTCAAGCCTTGGATCTACCAGATCGCCAAGAACGCCTGCATTGACGAGCTTCGGCGGACCCGGCGCAGCCAGGAGGTTCCGTTCGACCTGGAGAGAGACGGCGAAGACGGGAGCGAAGTGCTGTTCGCGACCGCCCCGGGGCCCGACGTCGCGATCGAGAGCAAGCAGCGGCTCGAGGACCTCCAGGGCGCGTTCCGCGGCGTGTCGGACGTCCATCGCCGGATGCTCGTCCTGCGCGAGCTCGAGGGCCTCTCCTACGGCGAGATCGGGAAGCGGTTGGGCATGTCCCGGCCGGTTGTCGAGAGCACGCTGTTCCGCGCCCGGCGCCGTCTGGCCGAGGAGTACGCGGAGCTGATCAGCGGGCGACGCTGCGAGCGCACCCGCGCGGTGATCGACGCGTGGGAGGGTCGCAAGCTCCGCCGCCTCGGGGTGCGCGAGACGCGCCAGCTGTCGCGGCACCTGTCGCACTGCCGGCCGTGTCGTCGCCACGCCGTGCTCGCGCGCGGCGCCGTCGCCGTCGCGCATCCGCCCGCCGCCGTCGTTCAGGAGAGGGCCGGCGTGGCTCATCCCGAGGCTGCCGCCGTGGTCGTCAAGCAGTCCGCCGGCGTGGTCGTCAAGCAGTCCGCCGGCGCGATCGTCCGGCGGGCGGCCGGCGCGCTGGTGCTTCGGAAGTCCGCCGGCGATTTGCCGGCGCGGCCCGTGGAGCGTCCGATCACGTTGGCGAGCCGGCGCCGGCCGGCGGCTGAGGATGCGGCGATCGCGGCACCGGGATCGGATTCGCTCGCAGTAGCGTGAACCGTCGGCGCCGCGCCTGGAGCGCCGGCGTCACGTCCCCGGGGCGCTGTCCGCACGCCGCGGACCGCCGGCGTCACGTCCCCGTACCGGGCCCCGGAATACGGCTTGCCTGTGGGATACTGGAGCTCTTCGGGGCGTGGCGCAGCCTGGTAGCGCGCACCGTTCGGGTCGGTGAGGTCCCCGGTTCAAATCCGGGCGCCCCGATTGCCAGCTGGGCCCGGTCGCGACGAGCCGCGACCGGGCCGCGACGGCCACGGGCCACGTACTTCGTGGTCGGCGAGTCCGAGCGGGCGGGGCCTAGCCTACGAGGCGAGCCCGCCGTCGCGGTGGTGGTCAAACAGGCCGCCGGGCACGGGCGCGCGCCGGCGCTTGGTCCGCTCGCGCGCCATCGCGACGGCCGAGGCGATCGATGCCCCGTTGTCGAGGCTGTCGCGGAGGGCGAGCACCTCGGATTGGCTGTAGCGCGGCTCGGCTGGAGTCGATGACGGGAAGCCGAAGCGCTGCTCCCACGTCAACAAGGTCTCTGGGCTCACGTCGAGCAGACGCGCCGCTTGCTCGATGTCGAGCGTCCGGAGCGGCCGCTCGGGCGACCCCGAGGGGGTCGGCGCCGCCGAGGGGGTCGGCACCGCCGAGGGCGAGGGCGCTGGCGAGGGCGACGACGAGCGCCTGGTCTCGTCGTCGCCACCCGCGGCTTGCGAGCTCGCCAGGAGGGCACGCATCGCATCGTCGCCGCGCTTCGCGGCGCGGCACAGGGAGATCGCGAGGAGCAATACAGCGGCCCAGATGCAGACCACCATCGGCACAACGATTTCCAACCTCACGGCCGCCTCCAACCGGTCACTGAGTTTCACCACAGCACGGCCTCGAATCGCGCACCGCGGTCACCCCCAGTCACCCTGCCACTGAAAACCCTACGTGTAACTTCCTGTCACTCCAGGGATACCCGCGACGCGACGCCGCCCCTCGTCGCCTGGACGGATGGACTACGTCGACCCGATGGTGTACGCCACCCCGGCATCGCGTCCGCCGCAGGATCGAGGACAAGATCATTCCCGCGCCCGACGACAGATTCGTGCGCGCCGCCGATGTCTCCCACACGAACCAGACCGACCTTCGGAGGCGGCTAGCGCATGGACGTTGTGGTGCAGGTCAACGATGTGACGAAGCGTTACGAGGAGGACGGCAGGCCGGCAGTCGACGGTGTCAGCCTGCAGGTCGGACGCGGCGAGGCGGTGGCCGTGATGGGACCTTCGGGCAGCGGCAAGTCGACGCTGCTGAACCTGATCGCCGGGCTCGATCGGCCGACACATGGAACGGTGACGGTCGCCGGAGCGATGCTCCCCGCAAGCTGGTCTGCGCAGACCCGCACGGGGCCCGCGCTGCACGCCGAATGGGGCTGTCATGCTCCGCCGATGACGCGCATCGAGGTGCCCGGCCACGATCTCATCGGAATCCGCGCCGCCAACCCGGGGCCGTTCACGCTGACCGGGACGAACTCGTGGATCGTCGGCCGCGACCCGGCGTGGCTGGTCGACCCGGGGCCAAATCTCGACGACCACGTCGCCGGGCTCATCGCCGCACTCGAACAGCGGGGAGGCCTCGGCGGCATCGCGCTCACCCACCACCACCCCGACCACACCGAGGCGATTTCGGCGATCCGGGCCCGCTATGCCGATGCGCCCCTGGCGGCGGCGGACGGCGCCGTGGACGTCCGGCTGACCGAAGGCAGCGCATTCGGCCCGTTCGAGGCGATCTCGACTCCCGGCCACGCCCCCGATCATCTGGCGTATGTGACGGGAACGGCCGCCTTGACGGGGGACGCGGTGCTCGGCGAGGGAAGCGTGTTCGTCGCGCCCGATCCGGGCGCGCTGGCCGCGTATCTGGAGGCGCTGGCTCGGCTGCGCGAGCGCCCGCTGACCGTTCTCCTCCCAGGGCACGGCCCGCCCGTGTTCGATCCCGCGGCCAAGCTCGACCAGTACATCGCCCATCGCCTCGACCGCGAAAACCGGCTCATCCAAGCGCTCGACGCCGGCAAGCGGACCACGAACGATCTGCTCGACGAGGTCTGGGCCGACGTGCCCGCGGGGCTGCGGTCGGCTGCGACGGTGACGCTCGCGGCGCATCTCGACAAGCTCTCAGACGAGGGGCGGCTCCCGCCGGGTGTCGAGCGTCCCGCTTTCGACCTCAGCGGCCACGCCGGCGTCTGAAGCCGGGGACCTAGACGCTGACCACGAGGCGCTTGCGGGCGATCGCGAGTGCGGCCGTCAGCGGCGTGGCGTCGGTCGCCTGCGCCTCGTCGAAGATCTGGCTCAGCGTGTCGCCGATCTGGCGGACGCGACGGCGGGCAGTGGCCGGGTTGTAGCCGTTCTGCTCCTCGGCGATGTTGATCAGGCCGCCGGCGTTGGCGACGAAGTCGGGCGCCCACAGGATCTGACGGGCCGCAAGCAGTTCGGCCACCGACTCGTTCGCCAGCTGATTGTTGGCGGCGCCGGCGACGATCCGGCAGCCTAACCGCGGCACCGTGGCGTGGTCGAGGACGCCGCCGAGCGCGCACGGGGCGACGACGTCCACATCGAGCTCGAGCGCTTCCGCGGGCGTGGTCCAGCCGGCGTCGAGCTCGTGAGCGAACCGGCGCTTGCTCTCGTCGATGTCGCTGACCACGAGCCGGGCGCCCGCCTTGGCGCAGCGCTTGGCGACTCTGAGTCCGACGTGGCCGAGCCCGATCACGGAGACCGTCCGCTCTTTGAGCGAGCTCGACGAGAACACGCGCTCGCAGCAGGCGCGAATCGCGGCTTCGACGCCCAGGGCCGTGTACGGACTGGGATCGCCCGACCCGCCCTGGCCGCGTGGAAGCCCGACGACGTGTGTGGTGCGTTGGGCAATCACTCGCATGTCGCGGCTGGAGGTGCCGACATCTTCGGCGGTGATGTAGCGGCCGCCGAGGGACTCGACCGTGTCGGCGAAGTCGAGCAGCGCCGCGGTTCGGCGCTCGGATGAGAGGGCGCCGTCGGGCGGGGTCATGATCACGCCCTTGCCGCCCCCCAGGGGAAGGTCGGCGACGGCGGACTTGTACGTCATCGCTCGCGAGAGCCTGAGCGCGTCCCTGAGCGCCTGGCGCGCGTCAGCGTAGCCCCACATCCGGCACCCGCCCAGCGACGGGCCGCGGACCGTGGAATGGACGGCGACGCACGTGTACAGACCAGACCGCCGCCCGCGGCGGACGACGACGTCTTCGTGATCGAGCGGCTCGAGGTAGCTGTCTATGACCGGATCCGCCTGTGAGTCGCCGGGTCGGTCCGCGCCGGACCGCTCACGGTGCGGGCGGAGGCGACTCGCCCAGGGTGCTCGCCGGCGTCGTGCTCGTACCGCTCGTCGTGCCTTGCGAGCTGCCGCCGGTTGTGCTCGATGTCGTCGAGCCGTCCGAATTCGTCGAGCTCGAGCTGGTGCTGGAGCCCAACGTGCCCGCGGTCTGACCGGTCGGCGTCGTGGAGGTCGTCGACGACGTGGCGGAGGTCCCGGTCGAGGACGACGTACTGCTCGTGCTCTTGACCTTGGTGCCTGAGCCGTCGGGCGTCGCCCCGCCGCCGGCGATCATCGTCGATGAGCCTCCGGTCGACGGTGCGTCCGTCTTTGAGGGGATCGTGACCGTCGTCGTCGAGGTGGTCACGGTCGTCTCGATGGAGGAGGCCACCACCGGCGTCGTCGGCGCGCTCTGGAGAAGCTGCGGGTGCACGGCCGGGGCGATCACGGTCGGCGCGGCTTCCTCGGGCGGGCTGACGTTGGCCGCGGCCAGCTGCGGGGCGGCGGGCGGTGTCAGATGATGGGACGGCGCGACCAGGGCGGCCCGCGGGTGATGATGGTGATGGGTGGCGGGGACCGTGATCGTGTGCTGGAGCTCGACCGCTCCGCCGGCGGTGAGGACCGCGGCGGCGAGCAGCGTCGCGACGTGCGTGCCTCCGGCGCTCATCGCGCCCACCCCGACGACCGCCGATCCTGTGCCCGCGGCGCCGCTCGCTCCGGCGGCGACCGCGCCGCCGGCCGCGCCACCCCCGGCGCCACCCACGCCGAGCGCGTTGGCGAGCACGCCGAGCGGCCCGAGGGTCGGGACGATCGCCGCGAACCGCCGGCTGACGCCGCGCAGATCGTGGCGGAAGTCGCGGCAGCCCGCGCAGTCGCGCATGTGCCGGCGCGCCGTGGCGTTCGGCCGCACCCCGCGGTCGTGGGACAGCATCAACTCGTCGCGGATCTCAGAGCAGGCCGTGTCGCGGGCCGCGATTGCCTGCCCGAGCGCCAGCCTCGCGCGCACGAGCAGCGACTTCACGGCTGGGATCGTGACGCCGAGCGCGCTCGCCATGTCGGCGTAGGACATGCCGCCGAGCTCGCGCATGAGCAGCGCCGAACGCTGCTGCTCGGGGAGCCGGCGGACGTCCGCGATCAGACGCCGGAGCGACTCGCGCCGGTCGGCCTCCGCGATCGGGTCGCTGGCCGGCGCGCGCAGGAGCTCCATCACCTCGGGCGGTGGCGGGGACGGCCGGCGCAGCTCGTCGATGCACCGGTTGTGCGCGACCCGGTAGAGCCAGGCGCGCAGCGCAAGCTCGCGATGGTTGGCCCTCAGGCCTGAATAGGCGCGGACGAAGATGTCCTGGAGCGCGTCCTCCGCATCCTGGCGATGCGGGAGCATCTGCCGCGTATATGCGAACAGCCGCTGCCGGTAGCGGTCGTGGATGATCCTGAAGGCGTCTTCATGACCGGCGCGGAACAGCGCGACGAGCTGCTCGTCAGAACGGAGACGGAGAAGCGGCGCCCCGATCGAAGTCCGAGTCCGGGCTACTGCAGCCGGTGCTGGGAGGGCGGAAGCTTCCACGTGCAGTAACTGATCACTCTAACGCCTGGGCCGGAGGAAGGTTTCGGAAATCCGCCGGTGCCTGCCGCGGCGTCGCACGAGTGTCAGGAGGGCGACAGCGGACCGGGCGCGTACGCCACATTCATGTGGGCGGCGCCGCGGCGATACTCTCAGCAGGGCAAGATGGACCCTGCCTCCGGGATTGCAATTCCAGTCGCGTTCGGCGCCGGCTTGATCTCGTTCCTGTCGCCGTGCGTGCTACCGCTGGTGCCTGGCTACATCTCAGCGGTGGCCGGCGTTGCTCCGGCCGACATCCGCGCGAGCCGCGTCATCGGCCCTAGCCTCGCGTTCGTCGCGAGCTTCTCGGTGATCTTCATCGGGCTCGGGCTGCTCGGGCAGCAGGCGCTCCACGGGGCGCTGACCGGTCCGGCGGCGCTCAAGGTGTCGGGAGCCGTGATCATCGTTATGGGGGTCCTGTTCGTGCTCGCGCCGTTCGTGCCCCGCTTCTCGCGCGAATGGCATGTGAGCAGCCTGATGGCCCGGGCGGGTCGCGGCGGCCCCGTCCTGACCGGGGCCGCGTTTGCGCTGGCGTGGACGCCTTGCACCGGCCCGACGCTCGGGGCAATCATCACCGCCGCGGGGCTGTCCGGATCGGCGGCTCGCGGCGCGTTCCTGCTCGCGGTCTACTGCGCCGGACTCGCCGTTCCGTTCCTGGTCACCGGGCTCGCCTTCGGGACCGTGACTTCGGCGCTCGGCGTCGTTCGCCGCCACTACGCCGTCGTGATCACCGCCGGCGGGGTGGTCCTGATCGGGATGGGGATCCTGATCTGGACCGGGGAGTTCACGCAGCTCAACATCACCGTGAACCACTGGCTCCAGTCGCTGGGGCTGCCGGACTTCAACTCGGATACATAGCGTTCCGGGGCGCCTCACGCCGCGATCGGGGCGGCGCTCCGGTTGGTATGCGATCTCCGACCGAATCGGTTGGGCTTAGGGTGCCCTAATTTGGTACGCTCCGCGATGTGATTAGGGGGGCCTAATCCAAAACGAGGTCCAATGTCGTTTGCCCAGACTGTTGCCCTCGGCGCCCTCGCCGGATTCACGATTTTCCTCGGCCTACCCGTAGGTCGCCTACAGCTGCTGAACAGCCGGACGCGGGTGGCGCTCGCGATGTTCTCGGTCGGCGTGCTCGCGTTCATCTTCGTCGACGTCATGTCGAACGGGATCGCGATCGTCGACCACGCGCTCACGGCGTTCAAAGACGATCGGGGGACGCTTGCCTACGTGGTCTGGCTGGTCTTCCTGCTCGCCGTCGGTTTCGCCGCGGGCAGTGCCGGGCTCGCGGTGATCGAGCGCCGGATGCGCCCGGCCGCGGCGCCCAAGCCCCCGATCGCCGGTGGCGCCGAGGCGGCCGCGATCGGCGGCGCCGAGACCGACGCGCTCGCGCTCGAAATGGACGCCGCCCGGCGGCGAGCGCTCCGGACCGGCCTGACGATCGCGGCGGCGATCGGCGTGCACAACTTCGCCGAGGGCCTCGCGATCGGCGTGTCCGCGCGCGCCGGCGCAATCAGCCTCGCGACGGTGCTGATCATCGGGTTCGCGCTGCACAACGCCACCGAGGGGTTCGGGATCGTCGGCCCGCTCGGGGACGTCAGGCCTTCGTGGCGCTGGATCGGCCTTGCGGGCCTGATCGGAGGCGGACCCACTTTCCTCGGCTCGATCGTCGGCTACGCGGTGACCAGCAACCCGCTCGAGCTCGCGTTCTACGCCTGCGCCGGCGGCGCGATCCTGTACGTGATCGGGGAGATCTGGAACGGGATGCGCCGCTACGGCTACCGGGAGCTCGGGCTGCTGATGGTGTCCGCGGGCTTCCTCGTCGGTGTGCTCACCGACCTGGTCGTCACCTACGGCGGCGGCTGAGTGGACCGCTAGCCGGCTGTCAGTAGTCCTCGTCGAAGTGGCGCTCGTGCCACCGGAGCGCGGCCGCCTCGGCGCTGGCCGAATGGCGGTTCGGCACGACCTCGTCGTCCTCCGGGACCCTGGAGGGCGGAACGTGATCGAGTTCCTGATCAGGGTGGGTCTGCTGCCAGCGGGTCGCCGCGGCCTCGGCGCTGCTCGAACGCCGCGTGCCGTCGCTACGTGTCGTCTCCTCGGACACTTCGAAACCTCCCTCCTTCGCCTGGGGAGAAGCCTACCGGCTGGGCGCGCGGCCGCGGGTCGGGCGAGTGACATGCGGGGTGCAGTGCCGGCGGGCCCCGCTGGGTACGCTCCGCTCGCTACATGAGCCCGAGCATTCCGATCCCGCCGCACGACCTGCCGCTGAGCGGCGGCTCGCCGTTCCCGCCGATCGCCGACTACGGCTTCCTGTCCGATTGCCACACCGGTGCGTTGCTGGCGCCGGACGGGAGCATCGAGTGGATGTGCATCCCGCGGTTCGACTCGCCGAGCATCTTCGGGACGTTGCTCGACCGGCGCGCGGGCTCGTTCCGCGTGGGTCCGTATGGGACCGTCGTGCCGCTGTCGGTCCGCTACGTGCCGGGCACGATGATCATCGAGACGACATGGATGACGCCGTCGGGCTGGATCGTGGTCCACGACGGGCTGACGATTGGGCCCTGGCACGACGACCACGCCGACGAGACCTCGCACACGCGGCCGCCGACCGACCATGACGCCGATCACATGATGATCCGCCACATCGAATGCATTCAGGGCACGGTTCAGGTCGAGGCCGTGTGCGAGCCGATGTTCGACTACGGGCGGACGCCGGCCCGGTGGGAGATGGTCGAGGAGGACTGGTCGGCCGCGGAGGCGAGCGACGGGGAGACCGTGCTCAGGCTGATCAGCGACTTGCGCATCGGGATCGAGGGCAATCGGGCGCGCGCCCGGCACACGGTGACCGAGGGAGAGGAGCGGTTCGTCGCGCTCGGGTGGCGGCACGGCCTGAACGGCCCCGACCACTGCGCCAACGCCAAACAGCGCCTCCAGACCACGTTCCACTACTGGCGCGACTGGCTCGCCGGCGGTCGCTTCCCGGACCATCGGTGGCGCCAGCACCTGCAGCGCTCGGCCCTCACCCTGAAGGGCCTGACGTACGCGCCGACCGGCTCGACGGTCGCCGCCGCCACCACGTCGCTCCCCGAGACGCCCGGTGGTGAGCGCAACTGGGATTACCGGTACTGCTGGATGCGCGACGCGACGTTCACCCTGTGGGGGCTCCACGCGATCGGCCTCGACTGGGAGGCCGACGACTTCATGCAGTTCGTCGCCGACCTTGGGCGCAACGGGGACGGCGCGCTCCAGATCATGTACGGCCTCGGCGGCGAGCGCGACCTCCACGAGCAGGTGCTGTCCCACCTCAAGGGTTACGAGGGCGCCTCGCCCGTCAGGATCGGAAACGGCGCGTATAAGCAGCGCCAGAACGACGTGTACGGCGCCGTGCTCGACTCGGTGTACCTGCACACCCGCGCCGGCGGCCACATCCCCCAGCGACTGTGGCCGGTCCTCCAGGACCAGGTCCGCTGTGCGCTCGACGTCTGGCGCCAGCCCGATCAGGGCATCTGGGAGGCGCGCGGCGAGCCCAAGCACTACGTGTCGTCCAAGCTCATGTGCTGGGTTGCGGCGGATCGGGGCGCGCGGCTGGCCGAGCTCGAGGGGGAGGCCGAGCTCGCGTCTGAGTGGCGCGCGGCCGCCGAGGAGATCAGCGAGGACATCCTCAGCCACGGGGTGTCCGATCGTGGCGTGTTCCGCCAGCACTACGACACCGACGCGCTCGACGCCTCGACGCTGCTGATCCCGCTGGTGCGCTTCCTGCCTCCCGACGACGAGCGCGTGCGGGCGACCGTGCTCGCGGTCGCGTCAGAGCTCCAGGAGAGCGGCTTCGTCCTGCGCTACCGGGTCGCGGAGACCGACGACGGCCTGAGCGGGGAGGAGGGCACGTTCCTGATCTGCTCGTTCTGGATGGTGTCGGCGTTGAGTGAGATCGGCGAGACCGACCGGGCCCGCGAGCTGTGCGAGAAGCTGATCGCGCACGCGTCGGCGCTCGGGCTGTACGCCGAGGAGCTCGAGGCCCGCACCGGGCGCCACCTGGGCAACTACCCACAGGCGTTCACGCACCTCGCGCTGATCAACGCGGTCATGCACGTGATATCCCACGAGGAATCGTCGGGCTGAGCGTTTGTTGGGGCCGCGTGCGGCGGCGCGGAATCCGCCTCGACCCGTTTCGAAGTCCGAACGCGGATGCGCGGATTCCGTTAACGGAATCCGGCCCAGTGACGTAACGAAGACGCACACGTGTTGAAGCCGGATTCCGCGGGGCCGGTTCCGCGAAGGGAATTCGGCCCCGACGCCCTACGCTCCGCGCGCGGGCCTGAGCCGAATTCCCCGCGTCCGTGCCGCGCGGGCGGCGTCGCTGATTCCGCGGCGGTCGAGGGCAGATCGGGTCTTTTAACGGCGGGCACCTGGAGAGGGGTGCGGTCGTCCCCGGGCCGGATCGCGGGGCGCCAGCATGCATAACCTGCCAACGAAGCCCCTCCGGCCTCACCGTGGCCTACTAGGCATGTGGGGCATGCGTAGTAGGCCACGGTCAGCTCAAGCCGCGTCCATTGTCAGGTTATGCATGATCCGCGAGCCGCCTCGCGCCGGCAGCCAGCCCCGGCCCCTCTCCAGGTGCCCGCCGTTAAGACCCATCGCCCCACGGCCACCACGGGATCAGCGACCCCGGCCGCGCGGTACGGACGCGGGGAATTCGGCTCAGGCCCGCGCGCGGAGCGTAGGGCGTCGGGGCCGAATTCCCTTCGCGGATCCGGCATTGCAGCGACGGCCCGCTCGGCATCCTTGCCTCGCCTAACGGGCCTGCCGCAATTTCATCCGGAGGACGTCGAGCGTGCGGAATCCGGCTCATCCACGTAGCGCGTGACGACCGCTTCTGAGCCGGATTCCGTGCGGAATCCGGCTCATCCACGTAGCGCGTGACGACCGCTTCTGAGCCGGATTCCGGAGCGAGGCCCAGGGAACCGCTACTGCCGGCGGGCCAGCTCGCGCTTGGCGGTCCGGCGGAAGCGGATTGCCTTGCCGGCGTTCGCGCGCAGCATGTCGATGCGGGACGCCGGCGCCTCGATCCCGCCGACGACCTTGTGCGGGACGAGCGTCCAGTGGTCCTCGCGCTCGACCAGGTCGCCGCGCACCTGGAAGTTCTCCATCCACGTGAGCTCGGGCTCGTGGGCGTGGGCGGTCAGGCAGGCGAGACCGGGCTGGAGCGGCGCGCCCAGCGGCGGCGCGTCGATCCGGACCCAGTGGTTGGCCTCGTCGGCCTGTACGGGCACGCGCATCGCGAACGGGAAGCCGTCGGGCGACACGAACGACAGGACGGCGGTCCGGTGGTTGGCGCCGAGCTGCCTGATCCGGGGATGCCAGGTGCTCGCGCCGCCCTCGGGGAAGGCGCGGAACCGCTCGGGCTCCTCGGAGTGCCCGGAGCGGACCTCCTCCATGTGGGCGTCATATAGCTTCGGCTCCCCCTCGCTCCTCCAGACGTAAATCCGCTCGGGCCGCACATGGATGTAGATGCGCGTGTAGTACCAGCCGAGGAAGCGCTTGATCTGGTCCGGGGGATCCCACCGCGCGAGCCGGGGCAGCTTCTCGACCATCTCGCGTGAGTAACGCCTGCGGTTGGCCTCGAGGTCGTGGTCGTCGACCTCGGCCGACCCCTGGACGAGCACGACCGGCGGCTCGTCGAGGCCGCTTCCGGTCGGGTCCGAGAACAGCAGCGAGACGAACGGGTTGGCGCGCGCGTCGTCGGCCTTCTTCGGATAGCCGAGGCCGGTGGTGACGTCGATGCACGGATCGCCCGGGCGGTAGTAGGGCGTCACCGGCCAGGTCATCGGCTGACCGGCGCTGTCGACCGTGGTCAGCTCGGTGGTGATGAAGCGGTCGAACACCGCCTGGACGTCGGATGGGAGAGATGCCGTCACGAGGTCTCAGTCAGAATAACCCTGCTCGCCCGGAAGCACGATCCGGGCCGTCTCGCCCTGGCCGATCACGCGCGGCTCCACGGGCAGAACCTCGCGGCCGTGCGCGTGGGCCATCAGCGCGTCGGCGGACTCGAACGCCGACAGCTGCTCGAGGTGCTTGATCGTGGGGAACACGAGGAACAGCTCACCGCGCGTGCGCGCCTGGAGGGCGGCCGCGGGCGTGTACCAGCGGGCATCGACGACCTCGCTGCCGTCGACCCGCGCCACCGCCCCTTCCGGCAGCGGCGCCAGGAAGAACCACGTGTCGAAGCGGATCTTGACCTCGGGCGGGGTGATCCAGCGCGAGAACGCGACGAGCGACGCGGGATCGCCGACCGATATCCCGGCCTCCTCCTCGAGCTCGCGGATCGCTGCGGCGCGGAGCGCGCCTTCGCCGTGGCCCTCGTTGCGGTCGACCGCCCCGCCGGGAAACACCCACGCGCCCCCCATGAACCGGGCGTTCGGGTTGCGCTGGACGAGCAGCACCTCGAGCGAGCTCGACCCGCCGCGCAGCACGATCACGGTCCCGGCGGGCCGCGGCTCAGTGCGCTCGCCGAGGTTCAGCTCCTCTCCGGGGCCCGGTCGGTCGCTGCCCATAGCCGCATTCTCCCCGACTCACCGTTAGCCTGTCCCGAGTGAAGTGGATCTGCGGATCGTGCGGCTTCATCTACGACCCTGCCGAGGGAGATCCCGACGGGGGGATCCCCGCTGGGACGGCGTTCGAGGACATTCCCGAGACCTGGTTCTGTCCCGTGTGCGGCGCGCGCAAGCGGGACTTCGAGCCCTACGACGACTGACTCCGGCTAGGCGGCCTCTCGGGGGCTACGCGGCGCGCGCGACCCGCTCGCCGTCGAACGGCGCCAGCCGCTCGCCGTCGAATGGGACCCGTTGCCCGGCGTCGAGCGGCGCGTCGGGCTCCGACTCGCCGTAGTACGCCGCGGCGTACTCATCGTCGTCGTCGGCGTAACGGGCGACGCGCTCGATCTCGATCGGCTCGGCGTCATCCTCGACGAAGCTCACGTATGCCCGCGGGTCGAACCCGACCGCACGCGCTGCCAGCCCGAGCACGCGTGCGGCGGCCCGCAGTTCTTCGGGGCGGTGGGAGGCCATCACGGCCAGGCGCAGCCGCGAGGTCATCGGCGGGACGGTCGGCGGCGTGATCGCCTGCGCGAACACGCCGCGCGCGAGCGCCGCGTCGCACAGCTTGACCGCCACCTCCGGCTCGCCGACGAGAAGCGGCACGATCTGGGTGCGCGAGCCGCCGACGTCGAACCCCTCGGCGTCGAGGGCGTCGCGGAACGCGTCCGCGTTCGCCTTCAGCTTGGCGACGAGGCGCGGCCGCTCCTCGAGCAACTCGAGCGCGGCCAGCGCGCCGGCGATCGCGGGCGGTGGTGGCGCGGTCGAGAAGATGAACGTGCGCGCGGCGTTCAGCAGGTACTGCGTCATCACCCGATCGCCGGCGACGAACGCGCCGTAGGAGCCGAGCGCGTTGCTGAGCGTCCCGACGATCACGTCGACCTGATCTTCGAGCCCGAACTCGGCGAGCGCCCCGGCGCCACCAGGCCCGAGCGCCCCGGTCGCGTGGGCCTCGTCCACCATCAGCCGCACCCGATGGCGCTGGGCCAGTTCGACGATCTCCTCGAGCGGCGCCACGTCGCCGTCCATCGAGAACACGGCGTCGGTGACGATCAGCGCGCCGCGGCCCTGCGCCTGCGCGAGGCCCCAGGCCAGGTGCTCGGTGTCGCAGTGGTCGTAGACGAACACCTCCGCGTGCGACAGCCGGCAGCCGTCGATCAGCGACGCGTGGTTGAGCTCGTCGGAGAAGACCACGTCGCCCGGCCGGGCCAGCGCGGGGATCACACCGGCGTTGGCAAGAAAGCCCGATCCGAACAGCAGCGCGCTCTGCCGGCGCTTGAACGCGGCCAGGCGCTCCTCGAGCCGCCGGTGGACGGTCATCGTGCCCGACACCAGCCGGGACGCGCCCGCGCCGACGCCCCAGCGCATCGCGGCCTGTGCCGCGGCCTCGCGCACGCGCGGATGGTCCGCGAGCCCGAGGTAGTTGCTGGAGCAGAGCAGCAACACGGGCTTGCCGTCGAGCACCACGTGCGGTCCCTGGGGGCCGCTGACCAGGCGTGTCCGGCGATGCAGGCCAAGCGCCTTGAGCTCGCTCAGGCGGGCCTCGATCTCGATCATGTGGCGCTCCCCAGACGCGTTGACGGTGGCGGCATCTGGGCTGTCAGCGTAAGCGGAAGGCCGGACGGACCGGGGTTTTGCGCGCGTCGGACCCCGCCGGGGACTCAGCGATGCCTGGCGCGGATCAGCGCCCGCGCCACTCGGGCGGGCGCTTTTCGGTAAACGCCCGGACGCCCTCGCGGAAGTCCTCGGAGGCGAAGCAGGCCCGTCGCAACTCGATCAGCTCCCGCTCGATGGCGGGATCGATGGCGCCTCGAGCACTGACAACAGAATTAATCACATGTTTGTTGCCTCGCTGGGCGAGTGGCGCGTTGCCGGCGATCTCCTCCGCCAGCGCCAGCGCTTCGTCGGCGATCCGCCCCTCCTCGGCGATCGCGTTGACGAGCCCCCACTCGCGTGCGGTGCGCGCGTCGATCCGCCGGCCGACGAGGAACAGCTCGCGCGTGCGGGGCGCGCCGATCGTGTCGATGAACTTGCGGATCCCGGTGTGGGAGTAGACCAGCCCGAGCTTCGCGGGCGGCATCCCGAGCGCGATCGTGGCCGCCGCGAGCCGCAGGTCGCAGGCGAGCGCAAGCTCGAGTCCGCCCCCGATCGCGTGACCGTTGAGCGCGGCCAGCGTGGGATAGGCGTAGGCCTCGACCGCGTCGAGCGCGGCCGTGAACGGATTGGCCACGAGCCGGTCGGCCTCGTCGGCGAACCCGTCGTTGCCGCGGAGGTCGCCGATGTCATAGCCGGCGGAGAACGTGGTGCCCTCGCCGGTGATGATCACGCAGCGAGCGTCGATCTCCGTCAGCGTCGAGGTGAAGCCGTCGAGGATCGCGTGGTCGAGCGCGCCGCGCTTGGCCGGGTTGGAGATTGTCAGCCGCGTGACGCCGGGCGCCGGTTCGTCGACCAGCAGCCGCCCGCCGGTGGACGGCTCGGGATCTTCTGATGGACTACTCGAGGACAACGAGCGTGTCGCCCTCCGACACCGACTGACCCTCCTCGCAGCGGATCTCCTTGACCACGCCCGGGTCCTCGGCCTCGACCGGCATCTCCATCTTCATCGACTCGAGGATCACGACCGTGTCGCCTTCCTGGACCTCGTCGCCGACCTCGACCTCGATCTTCCACACGGTGCCCGTGATGTGGGCCTCGACCTCCGGCAACTCAGCCTCCTGTGTCGTGGGACGGCAGGAGGATAAGCGACCGTGGGGTCGAGCCCCACGACGGCTGGCGGTCAGAGGTGGCGGTTAGTACGCCCCGGGGAGACCGGCCGGGCACTTGAAGCTGTACTTCAGCGGTGCGCCCGCCGGACGCGTTCCCTTGTAGGAGATCACGGCCTGCTTGAACGCCGGGTTGACCTGATTCGGACACATCTTCGGCTTCGACAACGTGACCTTGACCGCCACCGAGTGTGTGTGGCCGGCGGCGCAGTCGGGCGTGCAGTTGTTCGCCGTGTAGTTGCCGTTCGCGACGGCCTGGGTGTTGGTCCAGCTGGACCATTTGAGCTTGCCAAGCCAGGTATTCCCGTCCCCGCAGGACAGCGTGATCCGCTGCGGCTTGAACTTGAGGCCTTGGCAGTTATTGATCGCCTGGGGCTGGCTGGTGTTTGCGGCAAGGGCTGCCGAGGGCACCGCCAGGAGGGCGAGGACAATCGTGATTTTTAGTGCTCTACGCATAAAGTCTCCAGGCTCGCACGGGTGTCAGATTGGGCGATACGTTCTCGAACACATCGAGGTCGGCATCGGTGCGGTTCGCTAGCCGAAGGTGGCTGGGTCCGGGCCGGTGCGTTCCTCGCGATCGAGCTCGAACAGGGCGTGCATATCCTCCTCGCTCAGCTCGAAGTCGAAGATCCGGAAGTTCTCCTCGATCCGGCTGGGCGTGGCCGACTTCGGGATCACGATGTTCCCGAGCTGGATGTGCCAGCGGAGTACGACCTGCGCGGGAGTGCGGCCGTGGGCGGACGCGATCCGCTCGATCGTCGGCTCGTCGAGGAACTGGGCCTTCCCCAGCGGGCTCCACGCCTCGGTGGCGATCCCGTGCTCCTCGTGAAACCGGCGCAGCTCCAGCTGCTGGAGGCGGGGGTGGAGCTCGATCTGGTTGACCGCGGGCACGACGCCGGTCGCGTCGATGATCCGCTCGAGGTCCTCGACCCGGAAGTTGGAGACGCCGATCGAACGTACGCGCTCCTCCTTTTGGAGCTCGCACAGTGCCTCCCAGGTCTCGACCGTCAGACCGTTGTGCGGAACTGGCCAGTGGATCAGGTAAAGGTCGATGTAGCCGCCACCGAGCTTGTCGAGGCTCTCCTGGTACGCGCGTGGCACCTTGTGGCGGCCGTGGTCGCTGTTCTGCAGCTTGGTCGTGATGAAGACGTCTCCGCGGTTGAGCTCGCTCGTCTCCACGGCGTCGCGGACGCCGGCCTCGTTGCCGTAGGCGGCGGCCGTGTCGATCGCCCGGTAGCCGGTCTCGAGCGCGCTCGCGACCGTCTGCGCCGTCTCCTCCTCGGGGACCAGGAAGACCCCGAAGCCCAGCTGGGGCATGCGATTGCCGTCGTTCAGGGTGATGTCTGGGACCACTGTCGTATTGGTTGTCATAGGGAGAGGCTTCCATGCAGCCTCTCCGCTGAATCACACTGTTTCAGATGTCGTAGCCTGACGGCGTGGAAGAGATCGATCGACCCGCGGTGGACATGGACCTGCTCGCGGCGTCGCTGCGGGCGGACACGAGCGATCTGAACGCGTTCGTCGAGAGTTTGGCGGCAAAGCTCGAGGAGGCCGTGCCCGGGCGGACACGGGTCGACCGGCGCCGGTCCGGGATGTTCGGGCCCAAGGCGGTTTCCGGGGTCACGGTCGACTTGGGCGACCGTCGTCTCGAGCTGCGGACCGAGCGTGGCGGCGTCGTGACGCGCTCCGCGCGGCTGTCCGGAGGGATCGTCCTGAAGAACGAGGTGCTCGACACCGACGACTGGCTGGCCACGCTCAGCGAGGCGCTGGCGGCCGAGGCGAAGCGGAGCGAAACGACCAGGAAGGCGCTGGAGCGCCTGCTGATGCAGTGACCTAGGAGGAGCAATGGGATTCCTGAAGCGTGACGACGACAACCAGGGCGGGCAGGCGGCCCGGGCCGGCGCGGGGCCCGGCCCGGTCACCGACGAGGCGCCGCACGCCGCGACTTATGAGGCCGGCTCCCTGGCCGGCATCCCCGCGTCGGGCCGCGAGCGGATCGCGCGGATGAAGCAGGACGTCGCGCGCGGGTTCTTCACCAGCGACCTCTCCGTCGACGAGTTCCTGCTGGTCAAACAGGCCGGGTTCGAGCCGCTCGGGCTCGTGCTCGGCAGCTCGATCTACCACATCGGGTTCCAGCAGGCGATGTGGAACCAGAGTCAGGAGCTCGGCGTGCTGACCCAAGCGATGTACCACGCCCGCGAGCTCGCGATGACCAGGATGGAGGAGGAGGCCGACCAACTCGGCGCCGACGGCATCGTCGGAGTGCGGCTCGACATCGGACGCTACGAATGGGGCGCCGACCTCGCGGAGTTCATCGCGGTGGGAACCGCGGTCAAGCATCGGGCCGGCGAGCTCCACCGCGCACCGAACGGGCGGCCGTTCACCTCCGACCTGAGCGGCCAGGACTTCGCCAAGCTACTGCGGGCCGGCTACCGCCCGGTCGGGCTGGTGATGGGCAACTGCGTCTACCACGTCGGCCGCCAGGGGATGCTCGCGTCTTTGAAGCAGGTAGGGCGCAACGTCGAGATGCCGAACTACACCCAGGCGCTGTACGAGGCGCGCGAGCTCGCGATGGAGCGGATGCAGAACGAAGCCGACGAGCTCCAGGCGGGCGGGATCGTCGGCGCCCGGATCGTCGAGCGTTCGCACGGCTGGGGCTCCCACGTGATCGAGTTCTTCGCGATCGGGACCGGGGTGGTCGCGACCAGCGAGGACCACGAGATCGAGAAGCCGGCGATGGTGCTGCCCCTGACCGGTTAGCTTTTGTGGGCGATGCCCGACATCGAGCTGAAGCCGCAGGTCTACAAGGATCCGAGGCCGAAGGAGTACTTCGACCGGTTCCACTCGTTGGTGCGCTCGGCGCCGCCCGAGTCCAAGGTGTACGAGCCGGTCCGGGTGTTCACCGAACTCAACGCACTGCTGGTGTACCGGGCGCGCGGGATTGGGAGCGAGAACGTCCCCAACGGTCCGGTGATCCTCGCGCCCAACCACGCCTCGTTCATGGACCACTTCTTCACGGGCGCGTTCATCCGCCGGCGGGTTCAGTTCATGGGCAAGTCGCAGCTGTTCAAGGGCTTCCCCGGGTGGGTCTTTTCTCACGGCGGCGTGTTCCCGGTCCGGCGCGGATACCAGGACGAGGAGGCGTTCATCACGGCGGATCGCATCCTCGCTCGCGGGGGGGCGGTGGTCATGTACTGCGAGGGCGGCCGGTCGCGGTCGGGCAAGATCGCCGACGAGGCGCGGCCGGGGATCGGGCGGATCGCGCTTGACTCCGGGGCGCCGGTCGTCCCAGTGGCGATCCTCGGCTCCTACCAGGTGCGCAACTGGAAGCGGCTGCGGTTTCCGAAGGTGACGGTCCAGTACGGCGATCCGTTCCGGTTCGAGGTGATTCACGGGTCGACGCGGGAACAGCAGCAAGAGGTCGCCGACTACATCCTCGACCGAATCCGGGAGATGCACTCCGAGTTGGCGCGGCTGGGGCGGCGGGGGGCGGCGCGGGCTGCCCGGGCTGCCCGAGATTCGCGGGCGGCGACCGCGCGGTAGCGATCGCGGCCGCCCCGAGCGGGTCTGCGGCGACTGAACGGCAGGCACCTGGGGGAGGGCGGGGGCGGTTGCGCTCCCAGACGATCCAGGGCGGCCTCAGGTACATGCACAACCTGCCAATCGAGGCGCGCGGACTTGACCGTGGCATACCGCGCATGTGGGGCATGCGCGATATGCCACGGCCGGCGGATCCGACGTCGATTGGCAGGATTTGCAGGTTGGGCCGGGTTGCCCGGGGATCGTTTGCTGGCCGCGCGCCGGCGCCGGGCTAAGCGGTGGCGACCGCGGCGGCCTTGCCGAGCCCGAGCTCGTCGATCGCCGTCTCGCGCATCTTGAACTTCTGCACCTTGCCCGTGACCGTCATCGGGAACGAGTCAACGAGCTTCACGTAGCGGGGGATCTTGTAGTGGGCGATCTGGCCGCGGCAGAAGTCGCGGACCTCGTCCTCGGCCACGCTCGAGCCAGCGCGGGGGACCACCCACGCCATGAGCTCCTCGCCGTAGCGCTCGTCGGGCACGCCGATCACCTGGACGTCGGCGATGTCCGGGTGCGTGTAGAGGAACTCCTCGATCTCGCGCGGATAGACGTTCTCGCCGCCCCGGATCACCATATCCTTGATCCGGCCGACGATCCGCACGTAGCCCTGGTCATCCATCGTCGCGAGGTCGCCGGTGTGCATCCAGCGCTGCTCGTCGATCGACTCGGCGGTGCGCTCGGGGTCGTTCCAGTAGCCGCGCATGACGACGTAGCCGCGGGCGAGGAACTCGCCGGGCTCGCCGCGCCGGACGGTTCGCCCTGTGTCCGGGTCGATGATCTTGATCTCGACGTGCGGGCCGACCTCCCCGACGGTGCCGCAGCGGTTCTCGAGCGTGTCGTCGCGGCGCACCTGGGTCGTGACCGGCGAGGTCTCGGTCATCCCGAAGGCGATGCTCATCTCCTCGATCCCCATCTTGTCGCTGACGCGCTTCATCACTTCGATCGGGCATGGAGACCCGGCCATGATGCCGGTGCGCAGCGGGCCGAAGTCGAACTCCCCGAACCGCTCGTGCGCGAGTTCGGCGATGAACATCGTCGGCACGCCGTACAGGCTCGTGCACCGCTCCTGCGCGCAGGTCTCGAGCGTCGCCAGCGGATCGAACGTCTCGGCCGGATACACCATGCACGCGCCGTGCGACGTCGCGGCGAGATTGCCGAGGACCATCCCGAAGCAGTGGTAGAGCGGCACCGGGATGCAGACGCTGTCGCGCTCGGTGTAGCCGAGCATGGCGCCGACGAAGTAGCCGTTGTTGAGGATGTTGTGGTGGGTGAGCGTCGCGCCCTTGGGGAAGCCGGTGGTTCCGCTGGTGTACTGGATGTTGATCGGGTCGTCGAAGTCGAGATCGTCGCCGTGGGCGTCGATGTCGCCGGTGTAGCCGGACCCCGAGGCGAGCTCCTCCCAGTCGGGGGTGTCGAAGAAGATCGCACGCTCGAGCTCGGGCAGCTGCGGGCGGACCTGGTCGACCATCCCGATGAAGTCGGAGTCCTTGAGGCGCTGCGCGGCGATGATCCAGCGGCATCCCGAATGCATCAGCGCGTACTGCAGCTCGCTCAACCGGTAGGCGGGATTGATGTTGACGAGGATCACCCCGGCCTTGGCGGTCGCGTACTGGGTCAGCACCCACTCGGCGCGGTTTGGGCTCCACACGCCCACGCGGTCGCCCTTGCGCAGGCCGGCCGCGAGCATCCCGCCGGCGAGCCTGTCCACCGCCTCGCCGAACTGCGCATACGTGTACCGGACACCGTGGGTGCGATCGACGAGCGCCTCGGCGTCTGGGACCCGGGCGATCGTCCGCTCCAGGTTGTGCCCGATCGTCTCCCCGAGCAATGGATCCGCGCAAGCGCCGTGTACGTAGGACAGCATCTGGATCTCCACTCCTTCCTCGGTGTTGGCCCCGATGCTACTGGCCGGTCGCGGCGCCGTCACGGGTACGGTTCCCGCGGTGACGATGCTCCGACAAGGGCTGCTCGAGGGCCGCGCGGTCGCGCTGGCAGGCGGGGTGGCGCCGGCGATCGGCAGCGCGCTGAGCGAGCTCGGGGCGCGGGTGGAGGAGCTCGACGCCGGTCTGGACGAGGACGCCGCCCGCGCGTGGGCGGCGGGCAATGACGGCATGCTCGCGCTCGTATACGACGGTCGCGACGTGTTCGCTTCCGGCGGCCAGGACGCGTTGCGGCAGACGCTCGAGCGGGCCTGGGTTGCGGTGCGCGCGCTCGCCACTGCCACGCTGATCCCGGCCGGCGCCGGCAAGGTCCTGCTGATCGGTCCTCGGCCCGACGCCGGGCCGTTCGCCGCTGCGGCACGCGCGGGGCTCGAGAACCTGGCGCGGACGCTGTCAGTGGAGTGGGCCAGGTATGGCGTCGGCGCGGTAGCGATCGCGCCCGGCGCGCACACCCCGGACGACGATCTCGCCGAGCTCGTCTGCTTCCTGGTCTCGCCGGCGGGCGAGTACTTCACCGGCTGCGTGTTCGAGCTCGGCTTGACGTAAGGGTCCGCGACTGAGTAGGTGTCGGAACCGTCAATTACGAACTCGCGGGCCCTAACTTGCGACCAGCGCTCGCCGGCGCACGGATTGGGAGAATCGGAAGCCTGATGGGGAGGTGGGTCGCGGTAGCGGTGCTCGTCGCCGGGCTGGTGCTCGGAGCGACGACCGCCAGCGCCGCCTCGACGATCTCGTTCTCACGGCCGATCCCGGTCCAGCACAGCGGGATCGCCGCGCTCCGCAGCTGGGGCGGAGCATCGTGTCCGTCCGCCAGGCTCTGCGTCGCCACCGACGGAACGCCCCGGATCCTCACCTCGACGAACCCCACTAAAGGACGGCGGTCGTGGACCCTCGGGGTGGTCGGGAGCTTCGGCTTCATCGCCGATATCGCATGTCCAACGACATCGCTGTGCGTGGCCACCGGCGGCGACAACGGCCTGGACGGCTTCTACACATCCACCGATCCCGCCGGCGGGGCGGCGACGTGGTCGTTCAGCGAGACGGATCTCGGCTCGCTCATCTCGGGCGTGTCGTGCGCGTCGGTGTCGTTGTGCGTCGCCGTGGACCAGAGCGGAGACGTCTTCACGTCGACCGATCCCGCCGGCGGCTCCGGCACGTGGAGCTTCGGGACGATCGACCCGGACGGTTCTGACTTGACCGGGGTTTCGTGTCCGTCCGCGCGTCTATGCGTCGCCGTCGACCTCGACGGCGCGATCTTCGCGTCGACCAATCCGGC
Source organism: uncultured Solirubrobacterales bacterium (assembly GCA_963701945.1). GTDB lineage: Bacteria > Actinomycetota > Thermoleophilia > Solirubrobacterales > Solirubrobacteraceae > Palsa-465. The sequence continues at coordinate 231,668 of CAVPBV010000019.1, forward strand.
CGGGGGCCCGACGACGTGGTACCGCACTCGCCGGCGCGGCGGCCGCAAGCGGGGGTGGTTCGACGTGAGCTGCCCGACCGTTCGGCTGTGCGTCGCCGCAGGCAGCGGCTTCGGAGTGTCGACGGATCCGGCGCGCTCCGGAAGCTGGCGCCACATCCCCGAACCTGGGAACGGCGATCAGATCAAGGGCATAACCGGGATCTCATGCGCCTCGCCGCATCTGTGCGTGGGCGCCGACCTGTTCGCGCTGGCGTTCGTGTCGACCGACCCGCGCGGTGGGGTCCACGCGTGGCACGTGATCCGGGTGCACCGACGCACGCTGGCGGGCGGGAATGCGAAAGTCGGATGCTCGCGCTCGCGCGCGCCCGTATGTGTCGTCGCGGCGACCGCCAGCGAATGGCTGGCCGTGGGACATGTCCGTCCGTCTCGCCACCGCCGCGCTCGCTGACCTCATACGTACCTCTTAGTCGTTCCTCACGCGGCTGAGATGGGCGGGATCGAAGCTACCCACATGCTTCATCCCTCTCCGATGACCGACAACGAGGTACACGACGATGACTGACAACGACCCGCAGGACGCGCGCGCCCGCGGCCAGGCGATGAGAGCCGCCCGGGTCAGCCGAACGCGGATGATCCGTCGGCGCATCATCAGCGGGGCGGTGGCGCTGTTCGTCGCCTCCTGGCTCTTGATCACGATCGTGCTCGTGTCCGGGCACGACCCGGCGCTAGCCAAGCGCTCGTCGGCGAGCACCGTCGCGTCGAGCTCATCGCCGGCAACGACCACGTCGACCACGACGTCGGGCACGAGCACCGGCTCGTCCTCGAACTCGGGCTCGAGCAGCGACTCGAGCAGCGGCAACTCGAGCAGCGGCAACTCGAGTAGCGGCACCGTCAGCAGCGTGACCACGAGCCAGTCATGAGCGCGACGCTCGAGCTACCCGTCGAGCAACGGGACGCGTTTGCGTGCTTCGGCTCGCGCTGCACGGTGATCGCGGCCGACGCCCGCGCGGCCGACGCGCGGGCGGCGGTCGAGCAGGCGCGCGCTCGGCTGCTCGAATGGCACGCGCAGTTCTCGCGCTTCCAGGACGACAGCGAGCTGACGCGGCTGAACGACGCGCCGGCTGAGACCGTTGCGGTCTCGCCGCTGATGCGCCGCGTCGTCCAGTCCGCGGTCGACGCTGCGCTCGAGACGGGCGGGCTCGTCGACCCGACGCTCGTGTCCGAGATCGAACGCGCCGGCTACGACGCGCACTTCGAGGGCGACGGCCTTCCACTCAGGGTCGCACTCGCGCTCGCGCCCGACCGCGCTCCCGGCGGTCCGTCCCCCGCCGCGAGCTGGCGACGCGTGCTCGTCGACCGCCGCGCGGGCACCGTCACGCGCCCCGCGGGGGTGCGGATCGATCCGGGCGGGATCGCGAAGGGCGTGTTCGCCGACGAGCTGGCGTCGCTGCTCGGCGGCTACGAGGCGTTCGTCGTCGACTGCGGCGGCGACATGCGGCTCGGCGGCAAGCTCGGGCTGCCGCGCGACGTGCACGTGGCGAGCCCGTTTGACGACTCGACGCTGCACACGTTCGCCGTGCGGCGCGGCGCGGTGGCGACCAGCGGCATCGGCCGGCGCAGCTGGATCGGGGCCGACGGCCTACCGGCCCACCATCTGCTCGATCCCGCCACCGGCCGGCCCGCGTTCACCGGCATCGTCCAGGTGACCGCGCTAGCCCCGACGGCCACCGAGGCCGAGTCGCTGTCAAAGGCCGCACTCCTCAGCGGCCCGGCGCGCGCCGGGCAGATCCTCGTGCACGGAGGCGCGATCGTGCTCGAGGACGGGAACTTCGTCGTGCTCGAGTGCGGGTAGCGGCCTAGCGCGAGGAGGCTAGCCGGGCAGGCTGGTCTCGGGCGCTTCGGCCCAGGGGACGATCACGGCGTCTTCGAGCGGCGAGTCGCGCGCGACGACGTACTCGGCCGGCTCGGTGTCGGACACGTTCTCGAGCACGTGCGTCACGCGCGGCGGGACGTACAGGAGATCTCTGGGCTCGAGCACGACTTCCTGCTCGAGGCGGTCGCCCCATTTCACCCGCATCGAGCCCGACAGCATGTACGCGGTGCTCTCGCAGTTCTCGTGGTAGTGGGGCCGGGACTGCGCGCCCGGCGGCACGCGGAAGACCGCCATGTAGATGTTCTGCGCGCCCGTGGTCGCCTGCGAGATCTCCGATCCGCCGACCACGCCGCGCGGGACGTCATGGTCGGCGCCGGGCTTGACGACCTTCATCGCGCCGGGTGGGATTGGAGGGCGTCCATCGCCCGGCCGAGTCTACCGCCGGTCCCGTTCCGCGCCCGCCGGGGACGCCACCTCGATCTGGAGCGGACCGGGCTCGTGGTCGACCTGGAGCGTCGTGTGATGGATGTGGAAGCGCTCGTCGAGCAGTTCGTGCAGCGAGCGGCGCACCTCGTGGCAGTCGTCGCCGGCGCGGACCACGATGTGCGCCGACAGCGCGGCAAACCCGGAGGTGACCTCCCACACGTGAAGATCGTGGACCTCGACCACACCCGGGTGCGAGGCGAGGGCGCGTCCGATCTCGTCGGGATCGAGGCCCGCCGGCGCGGCCTCCATGAACACTCGCCCCGACGCCTTCAGCAGGCTGTAGGCCGCCTGGAGCATCAACGCCGCGATCAGGAGCGAGGCGATCGCGTCCGCCCGATCGAACCCGGTCGTGAGGATCACCACGGCGGCGATCGCGGTCGCGATGAAGCCGTAGAGGTCGGTGAGGATGTGCCGGTAGGAGCCCTCGACGTTGAGGCTCCGCCCGTGGTCGTTACCGCCGGACAGCACCCGCGCAGCCACCAGGTTGACGACGATGCCGACGAGCGCGACCACTAGCACGACGCCGCCGTGCACCTCGGGCGGCGAGACCAGCCGCCCGATCGCGCCGTAGATGATCAGGCCGGAGAGCACGAGCAGCGTCAGGCCGTTGGCCTGGGCGCTCAGGATCTCCGCGCGCCCGAGGCCGTAGGTCATCGACCCAGACGCCCCTCGCGTCGCCAGCCGCGCTGCGGCGAGCGACAGCGCAAGCGCGGCGGCGTCGGTCAGCATGTGGCCGGCGTCGGACAGGAGCGCCAGCGAGGACGCCAGCACGCCGGCGACGATCTCGACCACCATGAAGGACAGGATCAGGACGAGCGCGATCTTCAGAGCGCCCCGGTCGGCGTCGCGATGTGCGTGCGAGTGGTCGTGCGCGATGCTGCTGATCGTAGTCCCGATTCCCCGGGACGGGGACTGGTGGGTCGAACCGAAATGTTTCGCCCGGAAGGCCGAGGCCGGGGGCCGTCAGGCGAGGACGCAGGATCTGACGCGTAGCAGCGCTACGCGAGGATCCGAGGACAAAGCCTGGCGGTCATCCGGGCCGGCATTACGGGTGGAACGGTGAGGTGAGGCCCATTAGTTCACCGACGGGTCTGCCGGCATGCGGGCGAGCAGCGCGTAGCTGCCGCCCTTGCGGGTCAGGACCTCCGACCACAGACCGCCGGCCTCGGCCGAGAACGCGTCCCGTAGCTGCGCGGGCTCGAGGATCCAGTCGCCGCGCTCGACCTCGCCGTCGAGCTGTCCGGGACCCCACCCGGCGTGGCCGAGGAAGGCGCGGCCGGACCTGACGCCGGCGGTGAGCTCGTCAGGGGAGGAGCTCGTACCGAGGACGCCGACGTCGTCGAACGCGAGCAAGGCGGCGTCGGTCGCGTCCTCGAACTCGGCCAGGACGATCACCGCGGAGGGCTGGACCGGGCCGCCGATGAACAGCAGCTCCCGGGGGTCGAGCAGCGTCTCGAGCTGCGGAACCGCCTCGGCGACACTGGTCTCAGACGGCCGATTGAGCACCAGGCCGAGCGCGCCCTCATCGTTGTGCTCGACGACCAGCACCACCGTCCGCCAGAAGTTCGGGTCCAGCAGTGCCGGACCTGCGACCAGCAGCTGTCCTCTCACTGAGTCCATACGCGTCAGGGTTACCCAAGATCGAAGGCGCGGGCTCTTCGGCGCCCGCAAGCCTAACCGGCGGACGGGTACGCGGGGCGCAGGGTCTCGCTCACCGCTGGCGGTGGCTCGGTAACGAGGCCAGCCGCTGACGCGCGTCGTCGGCGAGCCGGGTTGCCTCCTCGGCCTGGGTCTCATCGTCGAGGTCCAGGCCGGCCAGTTCGGCGATCACCTCGAACAGGTCGATCCCCAAGCAGATCTGCGCCTCCTCGCTCGCACCGGCCCGTGACGCGGCGAACATGTCCTTCTCGCGCCACACGAGGAGCTTCGCACCAGTGCTTGCTGTAAAGGTCACGGTCATCGTCTCACCTAACCCGAGCTGGTTCTCGGATATTCGCCGTGCACTAACCGCTCAATACGAGCGGCCGCTCCTCCGTAGAGCGGGGGGCAGACCCTCCGGATCGGGGGCAGATCTCCGGAAGCAGACTTCAGCAGATTAACACAACTACACCGCAAAACGGTGCGTCGGGAATTATGAGTGATCAGCAGGGATCGCCGCCAACAATGGTTGCAAATGAGCCGAGTCGGCGGCCGGCGGGGGACGTGGTGGCCGACGTCGTCGTCGACCCGGGAGAATGCTGGTCAGGGACGTCGGGGGTTTGGCGCCGGGCGGCGCCTCGCGCGAGTCGCGGTGGCGTGGGTTCGGCGCCTCGCGGAACCGAACGCGCGGAGTCCGGCCTTCGGCGCGTTCCGAGCGGCGACCGAGGTCGCGCCGGACTCCGTTCGGCATCCGGCCTTCGGCGCGTGTCGAGCGGCGACCGAGGTCGCGCCGGACCCCGTGCGAGGCCCAAACCCCCTCCCATCCACGATACACCGGAAATCAGGGCGGAAAACCACTCACTCGCCACCCTCCCGCGAGGCGAATGCCGGTTCGCCCGGCTCTGGCACGGATAACCGCACGCTCGGCCCACGGTCAGCGACGAGTGAGAAGTTGTCCGCGCACGGATAACCGCACGCTCGGCCCACGGTCAGCGACGAGTGAGAAGCTGTCCGCGTGCGGATAGCTGAGCTCTCGCCCTCGGTGGCGGCGCGAGAGAAGTTGTCCGCGTGCTCGAGAGCGCGGCCGGGCCGTCGTCGCAGCCGCAGGGGTGGCTGACCGCCGCAGCCGCAGGGCGCTGACCGCCGCACCCCAGGGTGGCGGACCGCCGCGGCCGCAGGGGGCCGACCGGCGGGGGCCTAGACCTCGGCGATCAGGTGCGCGGGGGCGCGCACGGCGCCGGCGGAAGCGGGCGCCGGGGCATCGGCCTCCGCGGCCGGCGCCACCATCGCGACGAACGCCTCGACCACGCCCGGGTCGAACTGCCCGCCGGCGCCCGAGAGGAGCTCCGCGATCGCGACGTCGTGGGACAGCGCCTTGCGGTACGGGCGGTCGGTGCGCATCGCGTTCCAGCTGTCGCAGCAGGTGATGATGCGGGCCTCGAGCGGGATCGACTCGCCGGCGAGACCGTCCGGGTAGCCGCCGCCGTCCCACCGCTCGTGGTGGGAGCGGACGATGGTGCCGACCTGGCGCATGAAGCCGCCGACGCGCTCGAGCATGTTCTGGCCCTCGACGGTGTGGGTCTTGATGATCGTCCACTCGTGGGGGTCGAGCTTGCCGGGCTTGTTGATGATCTCCTTGGGGATCGCGATCTTGCCGACGTCGTGGAGCAGAGCGGCGAACTCGAGGTTGCGCTGGCGCTCGGGGCCGAGGCCGATCCGATCGGCGAGATCGAGCGCGAGCCCGACCACGCTCTTGCAATGCTCGCCGGTGTACCCGTCGTCGGCCTCGATCACGTCGCCGAGCACGAGCGCGGTGCCGCGGTAGGCGCTCGACAGCTCGAGCATGCTCTGCAGCCGCTGGTGGCGCTCGTGCGCGAACATCGCGAGCAGGCCGAGCAGCGGCACCACCGCCAGGGCCGCAATGGGCGCGCTGTGGATGTCCTCAGCGACGACGAGCGCGATTCCGGACAGGGCGGCGTCGATCACGAGGATCCAGTTCGAGCGCAGCAGCGACGAGAAGCTCGCTGCCCGAAGCAACATGAAGCGCACCGAGGACGCAATGAAATCGGCGAGGAACTGCGCGGCGAGCGCCGCGACGAGGACCAACGCCCCGGCGTCGCGCGGCTCTACATGCGCGAGCGCGAACACGGCGACGGGACCGAAGACGAAGAACGCGTTGGAGGGGATGTGCAGGAGCCTGGCCGGTCGCAGTGCGCCGGCCCTGACGGCCGGCAACGCGGAGATCACCATCGCGAGTACGACGGCGACGGGGACAACCGCCAGCGGAACCGCGAACAGCAGTGGGACGAATCCGAGTTGCGTCGCGGGGCTGAATCCGAACGGTGTGTCGAAGCGCACGAGCATCGCGAGCGCGAGCACGAGCACGCACTCGAGCGCGGGGACGACCGCAAACGCGTGCGGCGGCCGGAGCAACCATACGCCGGCGGTCGCCGCCACGAACGCGATCCCGAGGAGGCCGGCGACGTTCGACTCACGCGCGTTCATGCGCGAGCCTTCTCGCTCGTACGTAACCGCCAACTGCTCCTGTTCTTCGAAGCTCGGCTCGAATGACATCTCCGCGCAGATATCGATCCGATCGCCGCCAATCCTTAGCAATCCGGTCAAACGATGGGGATTTCTCGTACAAGTGTCCAATTCCGCGGCCGGCGCTTGACGGGGTGTCAGCACCGCCGATGACACGTGCGTAACCCAACTGAGAAGGGCAAACCCGGCGCGAGCCGGGGACGCAAAGCCAGGGGTCTCATCGCCATGAGATAGCCCGGCTGCCGGTACAGCCATGGAGGGCTATACGTGTCCCGTTTGCTTGCGTCCCTAATTCCGTCCCGCCGCCGCTTGTGGATCAAGGGTTTGGTCGGCGCTCTCGCGCTCGTCTGCATCCCCGCGGCGTCAGCGCATGCCGCGGCTCTGATCAACACCGATCCGTGCGACAACGCCACGCTGACCCAACCGTTCGCCCCATGGGGTGACTCGAACTACTACAAGCTCGTCCCGGGCGGTGACTTCGAGGGCAGCCTCGCGGGCTGGACGCTCACGGGCGGTGCCGCGAGAGTGACCGGAAGCGAGCCGTTCGGCGTCACCGGGTCGGTCGGAAAGTACTCGCTCTACCTCCCCGCGGGCGGAAGCGCGCAGTCGCCGTATACGTGCGTCGACTTCGCCTATCCGACGTTTCGCTTCTTCGCCAAGAACAACGGTCTGCTCTCGACCGTGCTGGTGTCGGTCGTCTACAAGCTGCCGCTGCTGGGGCCGGTGACGATTCCGGTTGGTCCGGTAGTGCTGAGCCCGACCTGGGGCCCGACCGTCCTCCCGATGCTCACCGCAGCGGAGGTGCCTAGCCTGGTCAACAGCCTTCTCGGGCTGGGCACTCCGGAGGTGGCCCTGAAGTTCACCGCCCTCACCGGGTCATCGCAGATCGACGACGTGTACGTCGATCCGCACATGTCGTACTGAGAAGTCCGGGGCCGCCAGCAGTCATCGGGACCTGACCGCCTGCTCACCTGGACCGAATAAAAAGGCCCGCCCCGCACCTGAGTGTGCGAGGCGGGCCTTTTTGCGTGAGAGTCCGGGTTTGCCGGCGCCCTCTACTAGTGGCGCCACGAACGCATCGGCATCTGCCTCTCCTTTCCTCGAGTGACACACATCAAGATGCGCCCGCCGGTTCTGGGAGGGTGACGATCGGCTCGCTGGACCGGTCGGGACGGAAGGTGAGAAGTCCGACGATCGCGAGCATGACCAGGGCGGCGCCGCCGACGGCGAATACCGCCCGGATGCCGAGCGCGGCCAGCACCGCCCCCCGCGCTCAGGAACCCGAGGACGAACGCGATGTTGGTCAACATGTCGCGCAGCCCGAAGACGCGGCCCCAGCAGTCGCTCGTGGACAAGCTCCTGGACCAGGCGGATGCCGGCGCCGACGATGAGCGCGTTGCCGGCTCCGGTCACGGCGAAGCTCGCCACCGCCCACGTGAGGCTGGGGGCCGCCGCCGACCCGACCATGCCGGCGCCCTGGAGTCCGAGTCCGACGAGCAGGCGGCCACGCAGACCGCTCAGGCTCGATCCCGCGCGCGTCAGCGCCAGCGAGCCCACGAGCATCGCCACGCCGTAGACGGCGACCAGCAGGAACGTAACCCCGTTCGCCGCAAGCACAACAGTCGCGGAGCTGAACAGGAGGACCAGCGCCGTAAGCGCCGGGCCCACGGTGACACCGATGCTGATGCCCGCACCGACGAGCGCCATCGCCGGCGAGCGTTGCTCGTCGGTGACCAGTCCCGACACCGCCGCGTTGACCGCCGGCCGGAACAGCGCGCTGCCGACCCCGGCCAGCAACGCGAATCCCACCGTGGCCGGGAACGACGGGAGCACGGCCAGCGCGATGAACGCGCCGGCGCGAAGGATGTCCGCGCCGACGGCGAGGCGCCGCCGGGACATCCGGTCCGCGAGCGCGCCGAACGGCGCGGCGAGCACGATCCCCGGCAGGAAGTCGGCCAGTAGCACGAGTGCGATCGCCTGTGAGTGGTGAGAGCTCGGGGGCACCGGCGCCCGGTGATCGCACCGGCTACCCGCCAGCGAGGTTCCTTGGTGGACAAGGGTCAGGCTCCGGTTCCGGAGCCTGACCCTTTCAATCAGCCTCGGAAGAAGGGCATGCGTTTCACCTTTCTTGAATTCCCCAGCTGACAACGACTCGTTCCCCCATTGGGGCGACGAGTTGTGTCAACGGCTATTGCACGGTCCCCATGTCCGTGCTCAGCGAATCTTCCAAGCGCCGTGAGCGCGTCCTGCCCCCATTTCCTACAACGGTTGCGACCTCTTGTCACTTCCGCGCTGGCGCAGCGTATCGGCCGCCATCGTCGGCGGCCATAGGTCATTCGTCTACAACCCGTACGAGCGTCCGATGACCTCGAGCATGATCTCGTCGCTGCCGGCGCCGATTCGGTTCAGGCGCAGGTCGCGCCAGGACCGCTCGATCCCATACTCCTTCATGTATCCGTTGCCGCCGTGGATCTGGATGCACTCGTCGGCGACCTCGACCGCGATGCGGGCCGCGTACAGCTTGGCCATCGTGATCTCGCGCACGGGGTACTCGCCGTTCTGGAAGCGCCACGCGGTCGTGTACACCATCTGGCGAGCGGTCTCGATCTTGGTCGCCATCTCGGCGATCTTGTGCCGGATCGCCTGGAAGCGGCCGATCGGACGCCCGAACGCCGTGCGCTCCTTGGCGTATGCAAGCGTGCGGTCGAAGACGTGCTGGGCGCCGGCGACCGATCCCGCCGCGCCGATCAGACGCTCGCCCTGGAGCTCCCACATGATGTGGTAGAAGCCCTTGCCGACCTCGCCGAGCACCGCGGATTCGGGGACACGGACGTCCTGGAACGCGAGCAGGGCCGTGTCCGAAGCGTGCATGCCGAGCTTCTGCAGGCGCTTCTCGCGGATCACGCCCGGCGAGTCCATCGGCACCAGCAACAGCGTGAAGCCCTCGTGAGGCGCGTGCTCGGCATCCGGCCTCGCTTGATCACGCGCCTCACGAGTCATCCGGCGCCCGGCGTCCGGATCGGTCTTGGTCACGAGCACGATCGCGTGGGCCCGATGTCCGTTCGTGATGAATGTCTTCGACCCGTTGATGACGTATTCGCCGGCCGAGTCGTCCCTGACCGCGCGGGTCTTGATCCCGGCGACGTCGGAACCCGCGTCGGGCTCGGTGATGCCAAGGCACAGGATCTTCGTGCCGGCGATCGCCGGCACCGCCCACTCCTGCTTCTGCTCCTCTGTGCCGAACTTGAGGATCGGGGGGATCGTCATGTCGGTCTGGACCGCGACGCCCATGCCGAGGCCACCGCAGTGGGCGTGCACTAATTCCTCGGCGAGCACGAGCGTGGTGTAGTAGTCGCCGCCCTGACCCCCGTACTCGACGGGCTTGTCGAGCCCCAGGAACCCGAGCTCTCCCATCCGCTCGAACACCCAGTCGGGGAACGTGGTCTCCTCCCACTCCTCGGCGTGGGGCTGGAGCTCGTTGATCACGAAGCGGCGGATCGACTCACGGAGCTGCTCGTGGTCGTCGGTGAAGATGAAGTGCTTGCGCCTCGAGGCGAAGTCGGGCTTGAGGACGTCTGCTGTGGCCATGCCCGGCACGCTACCGAAGCCGGGTCGAACACATGACCAGTAGTCGGCGCCTCGGTCCATCGCGCACGCGTACGCTTCGGGGCGCATGGCCTACGCCACCCTTCGCTACGAGGTCTCGCCGGCCGGGGTCGCGACGATCGCGCTCGACCAGCCCGACACGCGCAACGCGCTCTCGGACGAGCTGCTCGACGAGCTGATCGCGGCGTTCGAGGCCGCGCGTGACGATCCCGACGTCCACTGCGTCGTGCTCACCTCCACGCACGAGCGGATCTTCTCGGCCGGGGCCAACCTGGGCGGGTTCGCGGCGGACGTTCCGCTGGCACACAAGCACCTCGGGACCGAGCGGTTCCCGCGGCTGTTTCGCACGATCGGCGAGCTCGGCAAGCCGACGATCTGCGCGGCCAACGGCCACGTGCTCGCCGGAGCGCTCGGGATCGCGCTCGCGTGCGACCTGATCCTCGCCCGGGAGGGCGCGCGCTTCGGCACCCCGGAGATCAACGTCGGGGTGTTCCCGTTCATGATCATGGCGCTGATCTACCGCAACGTCCCGCGCAAGAAGACCAACGAGTTGCTCCTGCTCGGCGAGCAGATCTCGGCGGCCGAGGCGGAACGCATCGGGATCGTCAACCGGGTGTTCGCGCGCGAGGAGTTCGAGGCCGGCGTGCGCGAGTGGGCCGAGAAGCTCGCGGGCAAGTCGCCGCTGCTGATGCGGCTCGGCAAGGACGCGATGTTCCGCCAGCAGGACATGGCATTCCTCGACGCGCTCGACTTCCTGCGCTCCCAGCTGACGATCGCGTTCTCGACCGAGGACATCCAGGAGGGCGTGCGGGCGTTCTTCGAGAAGCGCGAGCCAGAATGGAAGGGCCGATGACCACCGACGCGCAGACGAGCCTCCTCCGACCGCTGGCTGAGGATCTCCGCGCGCGGCGGGAGCGAATCAAGCTTGGCGGCGGACCCGAGAAGGTCGAGGCCCAGCATGCTGCCGGCAAGCTCACGGCGCGCGAGCGGGTCGAGCTGCTGATCGACCCTGGCACGTTCGTCGAGCTCGGCATCCACGGCCGGCCTCACTTCTCCCAGCGTGCGATGGACGGCCGGGACGCGCCCGCCGACGGCGTCGTGACCGGCTACGGCAAGATCGACGGCCGGCTGGCGGCCGTCGCGGCCTACGACTTCACCGTGATGGCGGGGTCGATGGGGATGACCGGCGAACTCAAGGTGACCAGGCTCCGCGAGCTCGCGCTCACGAAGCGGATCCCGCTGATCTGGCTGCTGGATTCCGCTGGTGCCCGGATCCAGGAGGCGGTCGGATCGCTGTTCGCCGGCAGCGGGCACCTGTTCCGCGAGGAGGTGATCAACTCGGGCGTGATCCCGCAGATCGCCGCGTTGATGGGCCCGTGCGCCGCCGGCACCGCGTACATCCCCGGTCTTGCGGACTTCGTCCCCATGGTCAAAGGGCGGGGTTCGATGGCGCTCGCCGGACCGCACCTGGTCCGCGCCGCCGTCGGCGAGGACGTCACCCAGGAGGAGCTCGGCGGCTCGCGCGTCCACTGCCGCAAGTCGGGGGTGGGGGACCTTGAGGTGGAGTCCGACGAGGCGTGCATCGACGCGATCAAGCAGTACCTGAGCTACTTCCCGCAGAACTGCGAGCAGTCGCCGCCGATCACGCCGACCGCCGACCCGATCGAACGCGCCGACGAGGAGCTGCTCGACGTCCTGCCCGAGTCGAACCGCAAGCCGTACGACATGTACGAGGTGATCCGCCGGATCGTCGACGACGGCGTGTACTTCGACCTCAAGCCGCAGTGGGCGAAGACGATCATCACGTGCCTGGCGCGGTTCGGTGGCCGGCCCGCCGGGATAGTGGCCAACCAGCCCAAGCAGCTCGGCGGGATCCTCGACAACGACTCCGCCGACAAGGCCGCCCGGTTCATCAACCTCTGCAACGCCTACGGGCTGCCGCTCGTGTACCTGATGGACGTCCCCGGGTTCATGGTCGGGACCAAGGTCGAGCAGGCGGGCATCATCCGCCACGGGGCCAAGATGCTCTACGCGACCGCGAACGCAACCGTCCCGAAGGTCACGGTCGTGCTGCGGAAGGCCTACGGCGCCGGCTACTACGTGATGTGCGGCCGCGCCTACGAGCCCGATCTGATCGTCGCCTGGCCGTCGGCCGAGATCAGCGTGATGGGTGCGGAGGGCGCGGTCGAGATCATCTTCCGCAAGCAGGTCCAGGAGGCCGAGGACCCGGCGGCCAAGCGCGCCGAGCTGATCGCGAACTTCCGCGAGATCATCGATGTGTACGTCGCGGCCGGCAACGACATGATCGACGACGTGATCGATCCGCGGGAGACGCGCGCGACGATCTGCCGCGCGCTCGAGCTGTCCGAGGGCAAGCGCGTCGACCGACCGTGGAAGCGGAGCGGCGTGGTGCCCGTGTGAGGCTGCCGGCGCGGATCGGTCCCGCGGTGTCGCTGCCTCTGGCGATCGCGGCCTGCGGTGGCGGCGGCACGACGACGAGGACGACATCGACCGGGCCGGGCAACGTGAACGAGAAGCCGTCCACCCCCGTCAACGGCGAGCGCACGTTCAGCGCGCCGGGGATGGCGGTCCACTTCACGGGTCATCAGCCAAGTCCTCGGGCGCAAGGTGAGCGGCAAGGTCGGGAGCGCCGGCGGCCTGCCGGCGATCTACTGGCCGCGCGAGCCGGTGGCCGGGCTCCCCGTGAAGGCCACGGTGATGATCGTCAACGTGTTCCTCGGCAAGGACGAATACGAGCTCCAGTGCCAGGCCACGCCCCCGGGGCTGACGCAGATCGAGGCCGCGTGCCACGAGATGCTCGCCACGCTGACCACCCAGAGTCCGTCATGAGGAGGCCGCTATGAGCGTCGAGGACCCCGTGATCATCACCTGCGCGATCTCGGGCGCGATCGCCAACCGCGACCAGTGCCCGGCGATCCCGTACACGCCCGAGGAGTACGCGGCCGAGGCGCGCCGGATCGTCGACGAGGGCGGCGTCCACATCCACATCCACGCCCGCGCGCCCGACGGGACCCCGAGCTACGAGGTCGAGGACTTCCTCGCCATCCGCGACGCGATCCGCGGCGCGGTCGGCGACGCGGCGATCATCAACTTCTCGACCGGCACCGTTGGCGTCCCCGTGGCCAAGCGGATCGCCTACCTCGAGGCCGGCCGCCCGGCGGTGGCCGCGCTCAACATGGGGTCGATGAACTACGCCAAGTATTCGCGCAGCCGCAGGGACTTCGTGTTCAAGTTCGTGTTCGCCAACCCGTTCGACGAGATCGTCGAGTTGCTCGAGGCGATGCGGCGGCTGCAGATCAAGCCCGAGCACGAGTGCTTCGACGTCGGCCACGTGGGCTCGCTGGCGCCACTGGTCGACATGGGATTGCTGGAAGCCCCTCTGCACGCGGACTTCGTGATGGGCGTGGTCGGCGGGATCCCCGCGAGCGCGCGCAACCTCGCGGTCATGGCCGACAACCTCGCTCAGATCCCGGGTGGCGGTCGTCCCCACCACTGGGGCGTGATCGGGATCGGACGCGAGCAGTGGATGCTGGTCGCGGCGGCGCTGACGCTCGGCGGCTCGATACGCGTCGGGCTCGAGGACAACTTCTACCTACCTAACGGTGAGATGGCGCGGTCGAACGGGGACCTGATCGCTAAGGCGCGCCATATGACTGAGGACGCCGGGCGCCGCCCGGCGACGGTCGGGGAGGCCCGCGAATTGCTCGGGATCCGGCGCCTGGCGCAGGAGGCGACGGCGGCATGACCGCACCTGGCGTGCCCGGCGCGCTCGGCGGCCTCAAGGTCCTCGACCTGACCAGGCTGCTCCCGGGCGGGTTCTGCTCGCTGCTACTGGCCGACTTCGGCGCCGACGTGGTCAAGGTCGAGGACACCGGCGCCGGCGACTACGTCCGCTGGGCCCCGCCGCACTACGAGGGCGCCGAGCCCAGCGCCAGCAGCGCGCTGTTCCTCGGGCTCAACCGCGGCAAGCGGTCGATCCGCATCGATCTCAAGTCGGCCGCCGGCAAGGACGTTCTGCTGAGACTGGTCCGCTCGGCCGACGTGCTGCTCGAGTCGTTCCGCCCCGGAGTGATGGACCGCCTCGGCGTGGGCTACGAGCGCCTACGCGAGGAGAACCCGGGCCTCGTGTACTGCGCGATCACCGGCTACGGCCAGAACGGTCCCAACCGGGCCCGGTCCGGGCACGACATGAACTACCTCGGCCTGAACGGGATCCTCGGGTTGACCGGCGAGGTCGACGGGCCGCCGATCTCGGCCTCGGCTCAGATCGCGGATCTGGGCGGGGGCGCAATGATGGCGGTCGCCGGGATCCTGATCGCGCTACAGGACCGCGCGCGCTCCGGGGAGGGCCAGCTCGTCGACTGCTCGATGTTCGACGGATCGCTGTCGTTTCTGGCGATGCTCGCCGGCGAGATGCTCGCCGATGGCAGCGTTCCGCGGCGCGGCGAGCTCCGGCTCGCCGGCGGGCTCGTGTGCTACCGGCCGTACCGCTGCGCGGACGGGTACGTCACGCTCGGCGCGCTCGAGCCCAAGTTCTGGGCCGAGTTCTGCCGGGGCGTGGGGCGGGAGGATCTGCTCGGGCATGCGTTCGACCCGCCCGGATCCGACGCGCACCGAGCCGTGTGCGAGATCTTCGCCGGGCGTACCCGCGAACAGTGGCGCGCGTTCGCCTCCGAGCACGACTGCTGCATGGAGCCGGTACTGGGTCTCGACGAGGCACTCGAGAGCGACCTCGTCGCGGCGCGCGAGATGGTGGTCGAGGTGCCCCAGCCCGGCGCCGAGCGGCCGGTGAGGTTGCTCGGGGTACCGATCAAGCTGAGCCGTACGCCAGGGGATCCGCGGCGCGCGCCCGGGCCTGGGCTCGGAGAGCACACGCGCGATGTGCTCGCGGAGGCCGGCTACCCGCCCGAGGAAATCGATGCCCTGCACGAGGCCGGGGCGGTTGCGGGGCCGGCGGCCGAGACGGTCACGGGGTCGTTCATGGCATGAGCGCCATGGCGGCGATTGGTTTCTGAGGATCGCGAAGCCGGCTCGCGGACGCGGGTGGGTGGTCTACACTGACCAGGCTGACTGACTGGTCAATCGAACCTGGGAGGCGCTGTGCGCGTCGGCGCCGTTCAGCTTAACGCCACAGAGGACACCGACCGGAACCTCGAGACCGCCGACCGGCTCGTCCGGCAGGCTGCGGCGCTCGGGGCCGAGGTGGTCGTGCTCCCCGAGAAGTGGAGCGTGCTCGGAACCGACGAGCACATGACTCAAGGCGCGGAAGCCCTCGACGGACGATGCATCTCGTGGGCGCGTTCGACCGCACGCGAGCTCGGGATCGACGTCGTTGCGGGGTCGATCGTCGAGCGCGTCGACGGACGGGGCAAGGCGGCCAACACAAGCGTCCACGTCGGCGCCGACGGCGAGCTACGCGCCGTGTACCGCAAGCTTCACATGTTCGACGTCGAGGTCGACGGAGACATCTACGCCGAATCCGCGCACGAGGATCCCGGCGACGAGGTCGTGGTCTCGGAGCTCCCCGGTGGCGTGAAGCTCGGGATGACCATCTGCTACGACGTCCGCTTCCCGGAGCTCTACCGGATGCTCGCGATGCGCGGCGCGACCGTGGTGACCGTTCCGGCCGCGTTCACGCTCGCGACGACGCGCGACCACTGGGAGGTGCTTCTGCGCGCCCGCGCGATCGAGAACCAGTGCTTCGTGATCGCGCCCAACCAGATCGGCGCTCATCCACCGGGCCACCGCGCCGGCGGGCGGTCGCTGATCGTCGATCCATGGGGCCTGGTGCTCGCGCAAGCTCCCGATGCGGAGACGGCAATCGTCGCCGATCTGGACTTCGACACGGTCCAGAGCGTCAGAAAGCGGATCCCGGCGCTGACCCACCGCCGGACCGACGTGTACGGCTGGACGGTCTGATGGCCGCCTCAGGCACCGCAGCCGCCGACAAGCGCCGGGTGATCCTCGACGCCGCCATGCGCGTGTTCGCACGCCGAGGCTTCCACACCTGCCGCGTGTCCGACATCGCCGACGAGGCCGGGGTCGCGTACGGGCTCGTCTACCACTACTTCTCCTCCAAGGACCAGATCCTCGACACGCTGTTCCTCGAGCGCTGGGACCTGATGCTCGCCGCGATTGCCCATGCTGACCAATCCGAGCGCTCGCCGCGGGACAAGCTGCAGGCGATCGCCGGGTTCATCGTCGACTCCTACCGTTACGAGCCGGAGCTGATGAAGGTGATCGTCGTCGAGGTCACGCGCGCCGCCAACACGTTCGGCCGCACCCACCTGGCCAAGATCCGCGAGGCGTACGCGCTGATCGCGGGGATCGTCGAGCGCGCCCAGGCCGACGGCGTGTTCCGGCCGGAGATCTCGCCAGACTTCGGCGCGCTGGCGTTCTACGGTTCGATCGAGCAGGTGCTGACGCGCTGGATCTTCGACCGCGACGCCGTCGACGACGACGAGCTCGAGGGCGCCAAGACGATGATCGTCGAGACCATCTGCCGCGGGCTCGAGCGGGACGGCCCGGCGGGGGTCGAGCCGGACTCGACCGCGGTACCGGTTGGCGTCGCGGCGGAAGGTTCTTCCGGAGCCGACGCCTCGATGTCTGATTGAATCCTTTCGATGACTGAGAGTCCGCTGGTCAAACGACTGCTTTGGTCGGGCCTGCTCGCCGGAACCGGCGCGCTGGCAACGCTCCTGTCGACGCGCCTGTCCGCCATCATCTGGGCGCGCGTGTTCGGCGAGGACCCGCCCGAGTGACCGAAGACATCGAGACCTCTTCCACGCAGCCCGCGCGAGCCGCTCCAGGTGCGGCCGACAGCATTCCCCTCCAGGCGCGCATCGAGGCGCTCGTAGACGAGCGTCCGGAAGTGGCGGTGGGCGCTGCTTTCGCCGGCGGCCTTCTGGCCGCCATGATCCTGAAGCGCCTTGGCCGCTGAAAACGGCAAACCCGAGAATCTCGTGAACGCGGTGACCGAGGTCTCCGACCGGGTCAGCAACCTGGTTCGCGAGGAGATCGAGCTCGCCAAGGCCGAGGTCACGATCAAGGCCAAGAGTCTCCTCCGGGGGACGGTGGCCGTGCTCGCCGGGGCGGTGTTCGGTGTGTTTGCGGTCTTCATGGGGCTCGAGGCGTTGGCGTGGGCGCTCAACGCGGTCCTCGTCCCCGGCGCCGGGAGCATCTGGGAGGGCTTCCTGATCGTGTTCGGCTTGCTTGCGGTGCTCACAATCGCCTCGTTCGGGTTCGCGTGGACCAAGCTGAAGGCCGGGGCGCCCCCGGTGCCGACGATGGCGATCGACGAGGCCCAGCGGATTCGCGAGACCGTTACGTCCAAGACGGAGATCGGAAGCTAATGGCCGCCGCGCGCACACCGCAGCAGATCCGCGCCTCGATTGAGCAGAACCGCCAGGAGCTAGGGCAGTCGCTCGACAAGCTCCGTGTCGAGGTGACCGAGCTCACCGACTGGCGGGGGCAGATCCGCCGCCACCAGCGAGAGGTGCTGATCGGGGCGGGCGTCGCCGGGTTCGTGCTGGCCGGCGGGGTCGCGGCGCTCGGCGGGCTCTTTTTCGGGCGCGGCCGGCGGCGGCGTCAGCTCGGTCGCTGACCAGCGCAACCTGAGAAGCGCGCCGTTACCGTGGGGGACCGGAGAAGGAAGGCGACCTGACCCGCACGCTAGTAACCGGCGCGACCGGGTTCCTCGGATCGCATGTCACCCGGCTCCTGGTCGAGCGCGGCGACGAGGTCCGGGCCACGGTTCGCGCGCGTTCGAAGTTGGACCTGCTCGAGGAGCTGGACGTGAGCACCGTGCGGGCGGATGTGTGCGACCGCCGCGCGATCCGTCGTGCGCTGCGCGACGTCGACCGCGTGTTCCACATCGCCGGCACGACGAACCTCCGGCTCTCGCGCGAGCGTGCGTTCGCGCTCAACCTCGAGGGAACGCGGATCGTGCTCGAGGAGGCCCTGCGTGCGGGCGTCGAGCGGGTCGTGTACACGTCCTCGGTCGCGGCGATCGGGCCCGCGATCAAGCGCTCGACCGCGGATGAGCGCAACATCTGGGACGCGGCCCGCTACGCGATCCCGTACGTCGATTCCAAGCACGAGGCCGAGGTCACGGCGCGGGCGTTGTTCGAGCGCGGGCTCCCGCTCGTGATCGTCAACCCGGCGCACGTCCTCGGTGCCGGCGACCCGGGCCGGTCGTCGACCGTGCTCGTGCGGCGATTCCTGCGCCGCGAGATCCCTGCTTACGTCGACGGGACCTTGAATGTGGTCGGCGTGGACGACGTGGCCCGCGGTCACCTGCTCGCCGACGAGCGGGGCCGGCCCGGCGAGCGCTACATCCTCGGCAACCGCAACTTCACGTTCGACCGCTTGTTCGCGGATCTCGCGCGCCTGTCCGGAGTCGAGCCGCCGGCGCTGAAACTCCCGCTACACGCGGCGCTGCTGATGGCCGGGACGGCGCGGTTGGCGCCCGTCGGGGGTCCGATCCCGCTGCCGTCCGAGATCCGGGCCGCGTCGCTGAACTGGGCGTTCTCGAGCGCCAAGGCCAAGCGGGAACTCGGCTGGCGGACCTCGCCGCACGAGGACTGCCTCGAGGAGACGATCGCCTGGTACCGCGAGCGCGACGGCGACCGGGTGTCGCAGCCGGGCGCGCGCCAGCCGATCGGGCTGCGGGTAGCCGGCGCGTTCGCGCGGCGCTCGCCGCTGGGGTGGAGATAGTGGCCTACGGGAGTGACCACTAGTGGCGACGCTCTATCGCTGCACGACGCCGACCGACTGGCTGTGCCCGTGCGGGCGGGTCGCGCGCGCATTGAAGCGCGACGGGATCCCGTTCGAGGAGGTCGAGGTTCCGCAGCGCCGATCGCGGCGGCCGGAGGTCGAGGCGCTGACCGGTCAGCGACGCGTGCCGGTGCTCGTGATCGACGGCGAGGCGATCTGCGACTCGCGGCGGATCGTCGAGCACCTCGAGTTCAGGCGCGTGGATCGACCGGTCACGCCCGAGGATCGACCAGCGGCTTCTTAGCCGGGCCCCGATTCGGCGCGCCGAGGGCGTCCGGCAGCTCCTCGAGCGAGATCGTCGGGCCACGGAGAGTGCGCCACAAGGTCTCGTCGGCGGCGAGCGCGCCCAGCGCCTCGTCGACCTCCTCGGGGGAGTGGTGGAACGACCCGCGCAGCTCGAGCTCCTCGTAGTGGAGCGGC
Source organism: uncultured Solirubrobacterales bacterium (assembly GCA_963701945.1). Classification (GTDB taxonomy): domain Bacteria; phylum Actinomycetota; class Thermoleophilia; order Solirubrobacterales; family Solirubrobacteraceae; genus Palsa-465. The sequence goes on from CAVPBV010000019.1 coordinate 251,031, forward strand.
CCCGTCTGGAAGCTGACCTCGGTGCCCGTGGGACACCCGCCAACGAGCACCACCACACCCCCCGGGGCGGTCGCCGCGGCGGCGGCGCGCCACGCTTCGGGGCGCCCGACGGCCTCGAACACGAGCTCATGGCGGGTGGTCAGATGCTCCTCCGACGCGATCGCGCCCAGCTGCTCGGCCTGGGCGCGCCGTTCGGCGTGCGGGTCGGCGACCGTCACGTTTCGGCCCTGCGCGACCAGGAGCGAGGTCAGCATCAGTCCCATCGGGCCGCCGCCGACCACGCTGACGTCGGCCGCGTCGGTGCCGCCCGCGCGGCGGACTGCGTGGACTGCGGCGGCGAGCGGCTCGGCCATGGCCGCGGCGTGGGCGGGCAATCCATCGGGGATGAGGTGCAGTGCCGCCGCGGGCGCCGCGATCCGCTCGGCGAAGCCGCCGAGGACCCACGTGAGCGCGCGGCAGATCTGGGGGCGCCCGGATGCGCATTGTCGGCATGTGCCGCAGGCCACCGAGTCGGACACAAGCACGCGCTCGCCGGTGTCGGTGCGTACGCCGGCCGTCTCGTGGCCGAAGCGGCACGGGTATGGCGGCAGCACCCGATGTCCGTGGCGCCACATCTTGGTGTCGGTCCCGCACGTAGTCGCGGCCTCGATCTCGACGATCACCTCGCCCTCGGGCTCGAGAACGTGCTCGACCCGGAGGTCCTTCGGGCCGAACAGAACCGCGGCCCTCACGGCTCGACCACGATCTTCAGGCCGGTCGCTTCACGCTGAAGCTCCAGCGCTCGTGCGGTCTCGCCGAGCGGGAGGCGATGCGAGATAAGCGGTTTCGGGTCGATCCGTTTTGTCGCGATCAGCTCGAGCGCCGCCCGCATGTCGCCAGGGCCGGCCGAGTAGCTGGCCACGACGGCGATCTCGCGCAGGTAGAGCGCAGTGGCGTCGAATTGCGGTGGCGCTTGCGGTGACGGCGGCGCGTACAGGCAGAGGGTGCCGCCAGGCGCGACGGTGGCGGCCGCCGACTCGATCGCCTCGGGCTTGGGCGTGCACACGATCGCGACGTCGACGAGTTCGTTGCCGTGGTGCTCGGCGCCCCAGCCCTGCGCCCGCTCCAGGCGCTCGGGCCGCGGCTCGCGCACCCACACCACCTCGACTCCCCGTGCGTGGGCGGCCGCGATCTGGAGCAGTCCGTTTGCGCCGGCGCCGACGACGAGCAGCGAATCGCCGGCGCGCAGTCCCGCGCGGTCCTGGGCGCGAAGCACGCAGGCCAGTGGCTCGATGAACGTTGCCGTCAACGTGTCGAGGTCGTCCGGGAGCTCGAGCAGCTCGGGCACGAGCTCGGGCATGATCCGCACGCGCTCGGCGAACCCGCCGGGATCGAGGCGCGTCGCCCGGAACCGCTCACACAGCGTCTCGTGGCCGCGCCGGCAACGCCGGCACTCGCCGCACGGCGTGTGATGGTGGATCGCGACGCGTGTCCCAGGGGTTGGTGCGTCGACGCCCTCGCCGACGGCGCGGACCGCTCCCACGACCTCGTGCCCGAGCACCGCGGGCAGCCGGGGTGCGATGTACCAGTCGGTCACGTCCGACCCGCACACGCCGCAGGCGAGCACGTCGCAGACCACCTCGCCGGGGCCGGCCTCGGGTTCGGGCGCTTCCTCGATCCGGACGTCGCCGGCGGCGAACGACCGCGCGACCCTCATCTTGTTGGGAGGGTGTGGTGCGCGGCGAGGGCCTCGGCGTCGGGAGAGCGGATCACCCCGCGTTCGGTGACGAGCGCGCTGATCAGCGTCGCCGGCGTGACGTCGAATGCGGGGTTCCGGCAAGGAGTTCCGGCGAGCGTCAGCAGTTGGCCCGCGGCGGCTCTGACTTCATCGGGGTCGCGTTCCTCGATCGTGATCACGCGGCCGGTCGGCGTGGCGAGGTCGACCGTCGAGGTGGGGCCGGCGACCACGAATGGGATGTCCGCTGCTCGTGCGGCGAGCGCAAGGCCGTACGTGCCGACCTTGTTGGCGACGTCGCCGTTGGCGGCCACGCGGTCACAGCCGACGATCACCGCGTCCACGGCGCCTCCCGCGATAAGGCCGGCGGCCGCGCTGTCGACGATCAGCTCGTGCGGGATCTTCAGGCGAGACAGCTCGTATGTCGTCAGACGCGCCCCCTGGAGCAGGGGACGCGATTCGGTGGCGAGGACGTTGTCGAGCGTGCCGCGCTGCGCCTTCTCAGCGACAACCGCCAGCGCGGTGCCGCGGCCTGGAGCGGCGAGCGCGCCGGTGTTGCAGTGCGTCAGGATCCGCCGTGCGGTGGCCAGGAGGTCGGCTCCGTGGGCCGCGATCGCGTCGCTGGCGGCTTCCTCCTCGGCTTCGATCGCGCGCGCCTCGCTGAGCGCGGCGGCGCGCCGGTCCGCGCCCGTCGAGCTCGCCGCTTCGTACACGCGGTCGACGGCAACGCGCAGGTTCACTGCCGTCGGGCGGGCGTCCCGGAGGATCTCGCGGGCTCGATCGAGCGCATCCGCCGAGGGGTCGCGGCACAGCTCGACGACTACCCCGTAGGCGCCGGCGACGCCGATCAGCGGCGCGCCGCGAATTGCCAGGCGTCGGATCGCCTCGGCCACGTCCTCGGCCGTGTGCAGCTCGAGTTCGCGCTCGTGCCACGGGAGCTCGGTCTGGTCGATCGCCCACAGTGCCGCGCCGTCGAAGCGGAGCGCGACGACGCTCGCGGGGGTGGCCCGGGTCGTGGCCATGACCCGATGCTATCCCCGGGCCCGCGCCGCTCGTGCCGAACGAGCAACGAGCGGGGTATGCACGAGCAACGAGCGGGGTATGCTGTCCCCGCCCGCGCGGGGCCGCGGAGCGCCGAAAGGGGGCCCGTTGCACCTTCGACTTCTGATTTGCGTCGTGCTCGCTGGGCTGGGCCTGCCCGCGAACGCCGCGCTGGCCCAGGGCGGCGGCCCGATCATGCCGCTGTCCCAGGTTCAGCCGGGAATGCAGTGCACGGGCGAGACCGTCATCCAGGGGACGACGATCTCGTCGTTCAACGTCCAGGTGATCGACATCGTGCAGGCGCCGGGCGAGGGACCGAGGATCCTCGTCCAGGTGTCGGGGCCCGCGGTCGACCCCAGCGGCGTCGCCGAGGGGTTCTCGGGCTCTCCTGTCTACTGCCCGGACTCGTTCGGGACGCTCGAGAACGCGGGCGCGATCTCCGAGGGGATCGGCCAGTACGGCAACAACGTCGTGCTGGTGACCCCGATCGAGCAGATGCTCGGCGAGCCCGTGGACCCGCCGCCCGACCTGCCGCGACTGGCCGCCAAGACCACGCCGTTGCTCGCGCCGCTGACCGTGGGCGGCCTGTCGCCGTCGGTGTTCGGCCTGGTCCAGCGCGCCGCCGCGCGCGCCGGCCGGCTCGTGGTCGCCGCTCCGACCGGCGGCGGCCAGGCCACGAACTTCCCGGTGCAGCCGCTGATCCCGGGCGCGTCGGTGAGCGCCAGCTACTCGTCGGGGGACGTGCCGATGGGGGCCGTCGGGACCGTCACGTACGTCGACGGGCCGACCGTGTACGCGTTCGGGCACGAGCTCGACGGCGCCGGCCTGCGCTCGCTGCTGCTCCAGGACGCCTACGTGTACTACGTCGTCAACAACCCGGATCCGACGGAGCAGCCGAGCTACAAGCTGGCCTCGCCCGGCCACACCGAGGGCACGCTTTCGAGCGACACGCCGAACGCGGTGATCGGCGAGATCGGGGCGCCGCCGCCGACGGTTCCGGTCGACGTGAACGTCAACGACCTCGACACCGGTCAGTCCCAGTCGCTCGACACCCAGGTCGCCGACGAGACCGACATTGGCCTGCCGCTCGGGAACTCACTGGTCGACACGATCGCGCCGCTCGAGGTGGCGCAGGCCGCGACCCAGATCTACGACGGGCCGCCCGCCGACGAGTCGGGGACGATGTGCCTGTACATCTACCTGCGCGAGAGCCGCGGGCCGCTCGGCTTCTGCAACCGCTACGTGGGCACCGGGACGGCCGGCGACGAGGGCGAGACGCCGCCCGAACTCGCGAGCGCCGCGTCGGCCGACGTGACCACCGCGTTCTCGGACTTCGAGCAGGTCGACTTCGCCGCGCTGCACGTGACGCAGGTGGTCGCCAACCTGACCGCCTCGCGGGGGTTGGCGATGGGGTCGATCGTGTCAGCGCGCGCCGTCGGCCCCGTCAAGGCCGGCCGGACGGTCCGCGTGCGGCTGCTCGTGCGGATCTACCGCGGTCCGGTGCGTCGCGTGTCGTTCCGGCTGCGGATCCCCCGCGGTGCTCGCGGCCTGCTCCCGGTGACGATCCACGGCCCCGCCGCGCCAGCGCCGGCAACGGCGAACAGCCTGTCCTCGCAGCTCGTGGTCTCCCTGTCGGCGAGTAGCTCGTCGTCGGGGGTCGGGGGCGGAACCACGCCGATCACCTCGCTCGATGAGTTGCGCGACGCGATCGCGTCGATCCCTACCTACGACGGGCTGTACGCCAACGTGCCCGGTCAGGGCAGGCGACGCGCGTTCCGCGACCCGTCGCTGCTGATCACGGGGCGGACGACGCTGCTGCTGTTGGTCAAGCCGTAAGGCTTGTTCGTGAAGCCCTAGAGGCGGTTCTCGATCGAAGGCCTAGAGACGGTTCTCGATCGAAGGCCTAGAGGCGGTTCTCGATCGTCAGCGGCGCGGGCTCCTGCGCCTGAGGCTCCGGCGCGGCCTGCCCGTTGGCCTCGTCTTCGACTCCCAGGGCTTGCTGAAGCTCGCCCGACTCGTACATCTCGGTGACGATGTCGCATCCGCCGACGAACTCGCCGTCGATGAACAGCTGCGGGATCGTCGGCCAGTTCGACAGGCCCGAGAGCTCCTGGCGGATCCGCGGGTCCGGGAGGATGTTGACCGCCGCGAACGGTGTGCCGACCGACTGGAGGATCGCCACGGTGCGAGCGGAGAATCCGCACATCGGCTGGTCGGGAGTGCCCTTCATGAACAGGAGCACGGGGTTCTCGGCGATCGCGCTCTGAATCGCCTCGCGGATCTGGGTGGTCTGATCGTCGCTCATGCGCTGCTCTCCGTTTCCGAGGTAAAGAGGGCCACCATCAAGCCTTCGTTTGGATTGACAGGGCGTGGATGCGGTCTCCGACTTCCGACCCGAACACTTCGTACACGAGCCGGTGCTGGGCGATCCGGGACAGGCCCCGGAACGCCGATGCCGACACGATCGCGTTGAAGTGATGCCCGTCGCCGGTCACCTCGGCGGTCGAGCCGGGAATGCCCGCCTCGATCCGCTCTTTGAGCTCATCCGGGGTCGCCGGTGCATCGGTGGCTGCCATCGTCTTTAGCGTAGCGAGATGCCATCGCTATACTGAATGAAGCAAGCTGCCGATAGCGATTTTCATGATCACACTCACCGACAGAGGCGCCGAGAAGGTCCGCGAGTTTCTCGCCTCCCAGAACTCCGTAGCCGAGACCGCCGGTCTCCGCGTGGGCGTTCGCGGCGGTGGCTGCTCGGGCTTCCAGTACGCGCTCGCGTTCGACGAGCAGCGCGCCGAGGACACCGTGTTCGAGGATAAGGGGATCCGCCTCCTCGTCGACACGCCGAGCCTTCCGTACGTCAGGGGCTCCGTGATCGACTTCGTCGACGGCCTCCAGGGCGCCGGCTTCAAGGTGGACAACCCGAACGTGGTCGCGGCGTGCGGCTGCGGCTCCTCGTTCCGGGTCGCCGAAGAGGAAGAAGTCTCCGCCGTCTAGACAGTCGGCTCCGTCGGGGCTGGTCGGTCGGAGCTGGTCGTTTTCGCGGGGTGACGGTGGCGTTTCGAACGCCCGGCTGGTGCGCGGCGAGGGGTCCGATCGTCGACGCTCGTCCGGGTGCATAACTCGCCAAACCTCCCGCTACGCAGCAACTTTGGCGATATAAGCGCCCGGGTGGCGCTTATGTTGCCGAGGCGGTTGGAGTTGTGGGGCTTTGGTGAGTTCGGCACGCGCCGGCCCGCGCGCGTTTTCCCTCCCACCGTCTGCTGGCATGACGACGCTCCAGTTCCAGGCGGTACTCGATAGGACCGAGATGTATATGAAGCTTCCCGGCGCAGCTCCGGCCGCTGCTTTCGCTCACACACGCGACCCCGTAGCCGGCCGCACCGGGCTCACACGGGCGCTGTGTACTGCGATCGCCACAGGTAAAGGCAGGCGAGCGTGCGGTAGGGGCGCCACGGGTCCCCGATCTCGATGACCTCGGCGGGTCCGGGCAGCGCCGGCAACCGGTAGAGGGTCATGATCGCCTTGCGGATCCCGAGGTCCCCGACCGGAAGCACGTCCGGCCGGCGCAGGTGGATGATCAGGAACATCTGCGCGCTCCACAGCCCGATGCCCTGGACCGCCACGAGCGCCTCGATCACCTCCTTGTCGGAGAGGTCGTCGAGACGGTCTAGCTCGAGCGAGCCGTCGAGCACGTGCTCGGCTAGCGACCTGAGGTACCGCACCTTGGCGTGGCTGAGGCCGGCGGCGACTCGGAGTTGCTCCGGGTCCTCGGCGAGGATCTCGGCCGGCGAGGGCGGCCGCCCCCCGTACCGCCCGAGCAGCTTGTTGTAGATCGCGACGGCGGCCCGGTTCGAGAGCTGCTGGCCCGCGATCGCACGGATCAGCGTCGCGTAGCTGTCGCTCGGGAGCCCGGTACGGAAGTCCTTGAGCCCATCGGTTCCGACCTGGTCGATGACCGCGCGCATCACGGGATCGGCCTGCCGGAGCGCCTCGACGGCCGACCCCTCGGCAACCCCCGGTCGTTTACGGCTGGCCGGCAACGACCCCGGGGACGCCGGTGTTTGTCGAGTACCCGGGCTGGATTTGAACCGAGGGCCGGATCTCGTGGACGGCCTGGGCGACCGCGATCGCCGACTCCGCGAAGCCGGTGACGATCAGCTTCAGCTTTCCGTCGAACGTGGCGATGTCGCCACACGCCCACACGCGCTCGAGCGACGTCTTCATCAGCTGGTCGACGACGATCGCGCCCTTGACCACCTCGAACCCCCAGTCCTTCAACGGCCCCAAGGCGGTCTTGAACCCCAGCTGCAACAGGATCGCCTCGACCGCGACCTCGATCTCGTCTGCCTCATCCTGCGAATTGAACAGCCGCACCCGCTCGACGTGCCCGTTGCCCGACACCTCGCGGATCTGGAACGGAACGTGCAGGGCAACCTCGCCGCGGTCGGCGGCTTCGAGCACCTGGCCGACCGTCAATTCGTGGGCGCGGAAGCCCTCCCGGCGGTGCACGAGATGAACGGCCGAAGCGGTGTCCACCAGGTTGATCGCCCAGTCGACGGCGGAGTCGCCGCCACCGACGATCATCACTCGCTTGCCCTCGAATATCGCCTTCGAGCCGACGACGTAGTGGATGCCGCGCCCCTCCCACGGCGTCGTGTCGTACCCGGGCAGCTTCTTCGGCTCGAACGCGCCATGGCCACCGGCGACGATCACCGTCCGTGAGCGCAGCTCGCCGGAAGCCGTGTGCAGAACGACAACCCGATCCGCGCCGGCTCCCTCCCACGAGATCGTCGAGGCGGTCGTCCCGAGATGCACCGGAACGTCGAACTGGTCCAGCGCCTGCTCCCGCAGCAGATCGACCAGATCGCGCGCGAGCACGCGCGGATGGCCGGGCACGTCGAAGATCCACTTCTCGGGATAGAGCGTGGTGAGCTGACCGCCGATCTCCGGCAGCGAGTCGATCACGCGCGACGAGGCCTCGCGCATGCCGGCCCAGAACGCCGTGCACATGCCGACCGGCCCGGCGCCGATCACGGTCACATCGCGGATCTCGTCGTAGTCGAGTGCGAGCTTGGTCGGGTCGGCCGTCAACCGTCCACGGTCTCCGTCACGGTCAGCGCCGCGCCGTCGAGCGCGCCCAGGGCGCGCCCGACCGAGCACGAGATGCACGTGAACGTCGGAGTGTCCCGCAGCGTGTAGGAGCTCGACTCGGTCGTCCGCAGGCGCTGGACCAAGTCCAAGAAATCCGCCGGGTTGTCGGTCTCGAACGCGACCACGAACTCCTGGTCGTCGAGACCGAACGAGTAGCTCGTGTTGAGGTCGACCGACGGGTACTCGCGCCCGAGCTTGATGTGCTCCTGCATGATCCGCCAGCGTTCATCCGCCGGCAGCGCGTACCAGGCGCGGGTCTTGACGAACGGGTACACGAACAGGTACTTGCCGTTCGCGGGACGAACTTCGAGGCGGGACTCGTCGGAGTACTCCGACGGCTTGGTCATCGCCAGGAACGAATAGGGGATCTCGCACCACTTCATCAGGCCGCTCTGGGCAAGCACGACGTGAAACTCGTGGATCCGCTCGAGGTTCTGAGCCTGCGAGAGCAGCATCAGGTCGGCGTCGCCCCGCGTCCCGACCAGCGAGAACGCACGCAGCAGGTGGCCGTCGGCGAAGTCCTCGCAGGCGGCGATGAACTCGCGCTTGTCCTCGGCCCGGCGCTCGTCGTCGAGCCGCCGCCAGGCAGGATCGACCTTGAGAAAGGTGTATTTGACGAAATGTCTCACCGGCATCGGTGTACCTGATGATACGCGCGGCCCCGCGCGCCCCAATGTTCCGCGCTCCCAACGACTACCATTTCATCCGATGCGAGTAGCGATTCTTTCGCCATACTCGTGGACGTATCCGGGGGGCGTCACGAGGCACATCGAGGCCCTCGCCGAGCGCTTCATCGCGGACGGACATCACGTCCGGGTGCTGGCGCCGTACGACCCGCCCGGGCGCTACTCATCGGTCCTGCACCGCGGCGCGCGTCCGCAGGAGATGGACAAGCCCGAGTACCTGGTCTCGCTCGGCCGGACCCTGTCGCTGAAGGCCAACCAGGCCGTGTCGAACGTCTCGATCACGCCGCACGCGGTGGCGACCGCCATGCAGGAGCTCCGCACCGGAAACTACGACGTGGTCCACGTCCACGAGCCGCTAGCTCCGGTGGCCCCGTGGTGCATCACCGACTGGACCCCGTTGCCGGTGGTCGGCACGTTCCACACCTACAACGAGAACCGGATCTCGAACGGGACCGCGAACGCGCTCGGCGCGCGGCGGATGCTCAACCACCTCCACGTCCGGATCGCCGTCTCGGAGGCGGCAGCGTGGACCGCGCGGCGCTTCTTCGGCGGCCACTACCGGATCATCCCCAACGGGGTCCATGTGGACAGCGAGCGCGCGGCGCTCGGCGCGCTGCGTCCGCAAGCGGACAAGCTCCGGATCGTGTTCGTCGGCCAGGCGGTCGAGCGCAAGGGCCTGCCGATGCTGCTGCGAGCGTTCGAGGCGCTGCGCGAGCACATCCCGACCGAGCTGACCGTGATCGGCCCCTCCGAGCAGGAGCTCTCCCCGCTGATGCTCGACATGCGCGACGTGCGCGTGCTCGGCAAGGTTGACGACGAGACCAAGCGGATCGAGCTCGAGGCCGGCGACGTGCTGTGCGCCCCGTCGCTCGGGGGCGAGAGCTTTGGAATGGTGCTGACCGAGGCGTTCGCGGCCGGCACGCCGGTAATCGCCTCGGACATCGCGGGCTACCGCGACGTGGTCCGCGACGGCGTCGACGGCGTGCTCGTGCCGCGTGGCGACGCCCAGGCGCTGGCCGAGGCGCTGCGCGACCTGTACGAGGAGCCGGTCCGCCGCGCCGAGATGGCTCGCGCCGCCGCGCTCGGTGCCGAGCGGTTCGCCTGGCCACGGGTCGCCGCTCAGGTGATGGAGGCCTACGAGGACGCGATCGCCGTGCCCGAGCCCGCGACCACCCTCCAGCGGGCGGCGGTCAAGATCGGCGCGCGCGCGGCCGATCTCAAGCCACGCGTGCCGGCGCAGCGACTGGCCAGCCTCGAGCCGGCGCTGACCGGACCGCAGCGCCACAGCAAAGCACTCGGCATCGCCCGCCGCGTCGGTCTCGCGACCGTGTCAATCGCCGGCACCGTTCTCGCCTTCCTCGCGCTCCAGAAGATCGGCTTGACCAACATCGCCAAGGCGCTGATCACCGCGAGCCCGACGCTGGTCCTGCTCGGTCTCGCGCTCATGTGCAGCGCGATGGTGATGCGCGCCTTCTCGTGGCACGCGATCCTCAAAGCCGCCTTACCTCGCGCCCGCGTCCGGCTGGCCGACGCCGCTCAGGGGACGTTCATCGGCGTCCTGATGTCCTCGACCCTGCCGGCTCGCCTCGGCGAGCCTTCCCGAGCGCTTGTGGTGGCGCGCAGAACCGGTCACCCGCGCGAAAACCTACCGATCGTGCTCGGCACGGTCGTATCGCAGACCCTGCTCAACATCGTCGCGCTGATTGTCCTCGGCGCGGTCATGTTCTCGTCTGTCGACTTCTTCAACGGTCACCAGAACGCCCTTCTGGCGGCGGCGCTCGCCCCACTGGTGCTGCTGATCTTCGTGCTGCTCGCGCCGGCCGTGCTCCGCGCGGCGCCGAACAGCTCGCCCTCGTCGCGCGTGTACGCGATGGCGGCCCAGATGCGCCGCGCACTGGCGCGCGTGCGCGCCGGCCTGATCGTGTTCCGCCGGCCACGCCTCGGAGCCACCGCTGCCGCAGCGCAGCTGTCGGCGTGGGCGCTTCAGTGCCTGTCGTGCTGGGTGCTGCTGGTGGCGCTCGGCCTCGATAAGCACGCCGGAATCGGCGCCGCCGCCGCGGTTCTGTTCGCGGTCAACATCACGGCGGTCCTACCCGCGACGCCGGCGAACCTGGGCGTGTTCCAGGCGGCGTGCGCGGCGGTGCTCCACACCGGCTGGCACATCGGCTACGGCGACGGCGTCGCCTACGGCGTGATCCTGCAGGCGGTCGAGGTGACGACTGCGATCCTCATGGGCATGCCGGCGCTGCTCAAGGAGGGCATGTCCTGGCGCGAGGTCAGGCTCCGCGCGATGCACACCGCACCGGTCAAGCTCCCGGCACGCCCAAGCTCCCACACGCCGGCCTCGGTTCACGCTCGCAATTAGCTGCGTAGTTGGGTGTCCCTACTCGGGTGACTCGCGCTCGATCCGAGTCGCCGACCCGGACGGGTGGCAGCGCACGTCACCCGATGGAGACACCTACCGGAGCCTCCTCTTCCATGAGCTCCGGGTCGGCGTCGCTGAGGTCGGACAGTCGCGCTGGGTCGCGGCCGGTGCCCGCGATCAGCTCGTCGGCCGCCTGCTTGGCGGTCTTGGGCAGGAAGCCCGACTTCATCCCGAAGTAGACGGCCTGCGGGTGGTGGGCGACGATCGCGAGCGTCGACTGCTCGGGCTCAACCGCGAACCCGCCCGAGAGCCGCAGCCCGATCGAAGGCGCGTCGAGCAGCCGGAACACCTTCTCGTGCTCTGACTGCTCCGGGCAGGCGGGATAGCCCCACGAGTAGCGGCGGCCCTGCGTCGGCTCGATCCCGAGATCGGCCCGGACCCGAGAGTGCATCCACTCGGCCATCCCCTCGGCGGTCTGGACGCCGAGGCCGTGGACGAACAGCTGCTCGGCGAACTCGCCGTCGGCCTCGAGCTTGGCCATCAGCTCGGTGACCTCCTCGCCGGCGGTGACCGCCTGCAGCGCAACCACGTCGATCTCGCCGGACCCTACGGGGCGGTAGAAGTCCGCCAGGCAGATCCGGTCGTGGCGGGGCTGGCGCGGAAACACGAGGCGCTCGAGCTCGCGCGGGTTGGCGGGGTCGAAATCATCGGGATCCCACACGATCAGCTCGTTGCCGTCCGAGTTGCACGGGAAGTAGCCGACGAGCGCGCGCGGGTGCAGGTAGTCCTGCTCGCGCCACATGCGCTCGAGCCGCGGCTTGAAGTCATCGCCGACGAGCCGCTTCCATTCCTCGCCCTTGACGCCGCGCCCGCCCCAGTGGAGCTTGAACAGCACGTGGGTGTCGAGGTGGTGGTAGACCTCGTCCAGCGGGACGTCGATCTCGCGGACGCCCCAGAACGGCGGTTCGGGGATCGGGGCGTTGGGGGCGGCGCTCCGCACCGAGGCGTCGGTGACCGCCGGCGCATCGTCATCGGTTACCTCCGGGCGCTCGCGGAGCTGTTGCGCTGACTGCCGCGTCTTGGCGATCAGCGCCTGGCGCGCCTCGCCGTCGACGAGCTGGTCCATCTTCGACAGCCCCTCGAACGCGTCCTTGCAGTAGAACACGCCGGCCTCGTACACCTCATCGGACTCGGTTCCGTTCGGGTAGAGGATCCGCAAGCCGAAGTTGCGGTTGATCGCGGCGCCGCCGATCAGGAGCGGGAACTCGAGCCCCTGCGAATGGAGCTCCTGGACGCACGCGGGCATCTGCTTCGAGGTCGAGACGAGCAGGGCGCTCAGTCCGATCGCGGTTGCCTTGTGCTCGACCGCGGCGTCGATGATCGTCTGGATCGGGACCTGCTTGCCGAGGTCGACGACCGTATAGCCGTTGTTGGTGAGGATCGTGTTGACGAGCGACTTGCCGATGTCGTGGACGTCGCCGAACACCGTCGCGAGCACGACGGTGCCCTTGGTGTAGCCCTCGATCTTGTCCAGGTACTGCTCGAGCTGGGCGACCGCGCGCTTCATCACCTCGGCCGACTGGAGCACGAACGGGAGGATCAGCTCGCCGGCGCCGAACTTGTCCCCGACCTCCTTCATCGCGGGGAGCAGCACGTCGTTGAGCGTCGGCACCGCGCCGATCTTCTCGACGCTGCGGTCGATCCAGTCCTCGACGCCCTCCTTCTTGCGGCGGAGGATCTGGTAGTGCAGCGCCTCCTCGGGCTCCATGCCGGCGGTCGGGTCGGCCTTCTCCTCGGCCTCCGCGGGGCCTTTGGACTCGAAGTGGGCGATGTAGCGCTCGAGCGCGTCGTCGCGCCGGTTCAGGACCAGATCGTCGGCGAGCTCACGCTCGTTCTCGGGGATCTCCCCGTAAGGCGTGATGTGGTTGGGGTTGACCATCGCCAGGTCGAGGCCGGCCTCGACGCAGTGATGCAGGAACACGCTGTTGAGCACGCTCCGCGCCGGCAGGCCGACGCCGAAGCTGACGTTGCTGACCCCGAGGCTCGTCTTGACGCCGGGGATGTTCTCCTTGATCGCCCGGATCCCCTCAATCGTCTCGACCGCGCTCGGCCGCCACTCCTCGTCGCCGGTGGTCAGCGTGAACGTCAGGCAGTCGAAGATCAGCACCTCGGGGTCTAGTCCGTGCTCCTCGCAGCACAGTTGCGTGAGCCGCTGGGCGATCTCGAGCTTGCGCTCGCGGGTCTTCGCCATCCCGACCTCGTCGATCGTCAGCGCGATCAGTCCCGCGCCGTGGGCTTTGGCCAGCGGCACGACCTTGTCGAGCTTGTCCCGGCCAGCCTCGAGGTTGATCGAGTTGACGATCGCGCGCCCCGGGATCTGCTGGAGCGCGGTTTCGATCACGTCGGGTTCGGTCGAGTCGATCTGGATCGGCGCCGGCTGGCTCAGCGAGATCCGTTTGACGACCTGGCGCATCTGCTCGGCCTCGTCCTGGCGCTCGGTGAGCGCGACGCACACGTCGAGCACGTGGGCGCCACCGGTCACCTGGTCCTCGGCGACGGTCAGCAGGCCGTCGTAGTCGTCGGCCAGCAGCATCTCCTTGGCCTTGCGCGAGCCCTGGGAGTTGACCCGCTCGCCCACCAGCGTGGGGCGGGGGTCCTGGACGAGCGTGTTCGCCGCGATCATGCTCGAGATGTGCGGCGGCCGGCGGGCGGGGCGTTCGCGCGGCTTGTTCGCGCGGGCGCGCTCGGCGATCGCGGCGATGTGGTCGGGGGTCGTGCCGCAGCAGCCGCCGACGATCGTCACGCCGTAGCGCTCGATGAACTCGCCGAGCACGTTCGCGAGCGGCTCGGGCTCCTCGGGGAAGATCGTCTCGCCGTTCGGCCCCTGGAGCGGGAGGCCGGCGTTCGGGATGCAGTGGACGGGGACCGAGCAGTTCTCGCCGAGGAAGCGGATCGCATCGCGCATGTCCTCGGGGCCGGTCGAGCAGTTGAGCCCGATCGCGTCGACGTCGAGCGCCTCGAGCGTGGCCAGCACCGCGCTGATGTCGGTCCCGAGCAGCATCTTGCCGCCCTGGGGCAGGAGCGACACGCTGCACTGGATCGGCACCGCGCGCCCGGCCTGCTTGAAGGCCTCGCGCGCGCCGAAGATCGCGGCCTTGACCTCGAGGATGTCCTGCGCGGTCTCGATGATCAGGAGGTCGGCGCCGCCCTTGATCAGCGCGTGCGCCTGCTCCTCGAACACAGTCACCAGTTCCGGGAACTGGATCTGCCCGAGCGTCGGGTCGTCGCTCGCCGGCAGGAACCCGGTCGGGCCGATCGAGCCGGCCACGAAGCGGTTCTCGCCGGCGGCCTTGCGCGCGATCTCGGCCGCCTTCTGGTTGATCTCGAACGTGTGCTGCTCGAGACCCCACTCGGACAGCTTCAGCCGCGAGGCCTGGAACGTGTCGGTCTCGAGCACCTCGGCGCCGGCATCGAGCATCGCGGTATGGACGCCCTCGATAACGTCGGGACGGTTGAGGACGAGCACCTCATGGCACCGCCCGGGAAGCTTGTAGTCGTTCTCGAGGCTGAGGTCGAACTGCTCGAGCGTCGCCCCCATCCCGCCGTCGTAGACGATGATGCGGTCGCGGGTAGCCGCCATGAAGTCGCGCATGGGCCGGGACTCTAGCAAACCTTGACACGAGCTTGTCAAGGTTGGTCGCTGGTCTGTCGGTTAGGTATAGGTCTCGCTGCGCTCGACGTCCGTGGGGCCGGTTCCGCGCGGCCTCCATGCCGCGCGGGGTGATCGCGATCCCCCCGCCGGGCATGGACGCCCGGCGGAACGGCCCCACGGATGACTCGCGAAGCGAGGCCCTAAGAACCGGCGCGCGATACCAGCCGCGACATGACCACCTGCGATCGCGTCCGCACGACGTGGCCGTCGCGCTGGAGGTCCATGATCAGCCGCTCGAGGTCGGCGTTGTCCTGCGTGCGCACGCGCGCGATCGCGTCGGCCTCGCCGGTCACGCTCCACGCCTCGACGACCTCGGGGTGCCGGCGCAGCGTGTCGGTGACGGCGTCGAGCAGCGTCCCCGGCGCGTAGAACAGCTCGATCAGCGCCTCGGTGTGGTCGCCGAGCGCGTTGTGGTCGACGACGGCCGTGAACCCGCGTAGGGCACCGCGGGCGCGCAGCCGGTCGACGCGGCGCTTGACCGCCGGCGCCGACAGCGACACGCGCTGACCGATGTCGTCGTAGGTGCGCCGGCCATCTTCGACCAGTAACGCAATAATCTGTCGATCGTGGGGATCCATACGGCGATCTATTGCAGAGATTACATCGATTTCGGCATCGACAACCGCCGAGGGCGCAGTTAACCTCTGAGCCATGACCGAATCCGGAACGCTTGCCCGTGTCGTCTTCGACGAGGCCCACAGTGAGGCGTGGACGACCCGCCCCGAACTCGCGCGCGAAATGCAACCCGCCCATCCCGGCGACGCGTCGTACGCGCGCGCCGCGGCCGCCCTCGTCGAGCGCGACTTCGTCGTCGAGCCCCACGCCGAGGGGCCGCTGACCGAGGAGGCGCTGGCGGGCGCCGGCGTGCTCGTGATCGCGCACCCGTCGGACCCGCGTTGGGAGAAGACGACCGGAACCGGAGCGCCGCGGCTGAGCGCCGCCGAGCTCGACGCGATCGAGGCGTTCGTCGCGGGCGGGGGCGGGCTGATCGTGCTCGGCGAGACCGAGCAGGACAAGTACGGCAACAACCTCAACGAGCTGCTGGAGCGGTTCGGGCTGAAGCTCGAGAACGACACCGTCCAGGACTACGAGCACAACGTGAGCGCTCCGAGCTGGGTGCTTGCCGACCTGGAGCGCGGGGCTCGCGGTCGCGCCGGCGATCTGCTCGCGCGCGTGAACGCGGCCTGCCTGTACCGGGCGACGACGATCTCATGCAGCAACGGTGCCACCGTGCTGGCGCGCACCCACGCGACGGCTTCCGTCCCGGGCGCCCCCCTGATCGTGGCCGCGACGCACGGGCAGGGGAGGGTCGTCGTGCTCGCCGACTCTGACCTGTTCGGCGACGACTGCATCGACGAGCTCGACCACCGCGCGCTCTGGCTGAACCTGTGCTACTGGACCGCGGCGCCCGGCGGCGGCAGCTGGCCCGTGCTCCACGAGCGCAACGGACACGGACCCGAGCACGCGCCGGCGTGGGTGCGGCTGCGCGACGAGACCAACGCGCTCGCGCTGCTCCAGGCGCCCGACGGATCGCTGCTCGGCGACGCCGATCCGGACGCGGCCCGCGCCCATGTGGCCGCGATGGCGGAGGCGATCGAGGAGCTCGCGCCGCGCTTCCCGCACAACGCCGATTACCTCGCCGCCGCGGTCGAGGATCTGCGCGCGTGGGATTTCGGCAAGCCGGACTTCACCCGCGCGCTCGGGGAGTTCCGACCCGAGCTGATGCGCACCGACGGGATCGAGCATCTGGTCCTGTTCCCGATGTACAAGCAGAACGGCTCGCGCGACACGTGCTTCGAGGCGCTGATCGTGCGGGTGCCGTGGCCGGATTGGATCGCGAGGATCGAGCGCGGCGGCTTCGACAATCCGAAGTACGTCCCGGTCGAGCTCGTCGACGCGACGCGCGGCTACGACAGCGAGTGCGCGGTGCTGTTCCCCGAGACCGTTTCGGTCGCCGGCCGGCCGGTCTCGAACTTCGGAGCGATCTTCTGCGACCGTGAGGCCGCTCGGCTGCGGCGCCTGGGCGGCGCCGCAGCCGATCTTCTTCGGCTGAACCTCCCGCCCGACGCGGCCTGCATGCTGGCCAACCCGGGCATGTCCCAGCAGGCCTACATCATGTGGGACCTGATCCACGATCGCGCCCACAGCCACGGCGACCTGCCGTTCGACCCGTTCATGATCCGCCAGCGGGCGCCGTACTGGATGTACTCGCTCGAAGAGCTCCGGTGCGATCTGACCGCGTTCGGTCACGCGGTGACCCTGGAGGCCGAGGGCGTCGGATTCGCGCGCTACGTCCAGTACTCGATCCTGCTCGACCGGCTGCTCCGGTTCCCGATCACGGGCTCGCGGATCCGCAACTACGACGGGCTCGGCGGGCAGCTGCTGTTCGCGTTCCTGCACCGCCACGGCTACCTGCACTGGACCGACAACCAGCTGACGATCGAGTGGGACCGGATCAGCGAGGGCGTGGCCGCGCTGCGGCACGAGGTCGAGGAGCTGTACCGGCTTGGGATCGACCGCACCAAGCTCCAGCACTGGGCGGCGGCGCACGATCTGGTGGCGGCAAGCGTTCCACCGGCTTCCGGATCGAAGTGGGTGGCGGGCGTGCGGGATTTCGACGACGTCGAGGACCCGAGGCCGTATGTCGATCTCGTCCGCGACGACGAGTTCCCGCTGTCGATCTTCTACTCGTCGCTGAAGGCTAAGCTCGCAGCGTGAACAGCGCGCGCGGGTTCGCCTCGGACAACTCGGCCACGATCCACCCCGACGTCCTCGCGGCGATCGCGCGGGTGAACGTCGGCCACACGTTCGGGTATGGGCACGACGACTACACGCTGTCGGTGGAGGCGCGCGTGGCGCACACGTTCGGGCCCGACGCGAGCGCATTCTTCGTGTTCAACGGGACCGGCGCTAACGTGGTCTCGCTGCGCGCGGCGTGCCGGCGGTTCGAGGGCGTGATCTGCACCGAGACCGCCCACCTGAACGTCGACGAGTGCGGCGCGCCGGAGGCGATCGCGGGGTTGAAGCTGTTGCTGGCGCCGGGCGTCCACGGCAAGCTGACCCCCGAGGCGGTCGAGAGCCGGATCACGCGGGTCGGCGACGAGCACGCGGTCCAGCCGCACGCGGTCTCGATCTCGCAGTGCACCGAGCTCGGGACGCTGTACACGGTGGCGGAGATCCGGGAGCTCGCCGATCTGGCTCATGAGCACGACCTCGTGCTGCACATCGACGGAGCGCGTCTGTCGAACGCGGCGGCGGCGCTCGGGGTGTCGCTCGCCGAGGTCGCGGACGGGGCGGACGTCGTCTCGTTCGGCGGCACCAAGAACGGGCTGCTCGGCGCCGAGGCGGTCGTGCTCCTGAATCCGCTGCTCGCGCACGACTTCCTGTACATCCGCAAGCAGTCGATGCAGCTCGCATCGAAGATGCGCTTCCTCGCCGCCCAGTTCGACGCGCTGCTGACCGACGACCTCTGGCTCGTCTGCGCCGGCAACGCCAACGCGATGGCCGCCCGGCTGGCGGGCGCGCTGTCCGACGTCCCCGGTGTGAGGATCACGCGGCCGGTCGAGACCAACGCGGTGTTCGCGACGTTGCCGGCTCCCGTGATCGAGTCGCTCCAGCACGATTTCCCGTTCTACACATGGGACGAGCGCGCCGGCGAGGTCCGGTGGATGTGCTCTTGGGATACGACCGCGGACGACGTCGACGAGTTCGCGGCGGCGGTGCGGGGCGGCACTCGCGGCGTGAGTCGCGACCCCGGGGCGCTCGAACCCTAAGAGTGGTCTGAGAATTCGGTAACACCGCGGCCACAGGTCGCCTCCGGCGGGCGCATAGGTTCCCGCGATCTTGGTGAGGCGCTTCACAGCCCTGATCGTCTGTCTCGTGGCGCTGGCCGGCGTTGCGTCGGCCGCGGACGGGACCACCACGCTCAAGAGCAGCGTGTTCGCGAGCGGCAAGGGGATCTTCCACACCACGCCCAAGGGCCGCGAGGCGATCTCACTCCCGGACGACATCACCTCGCTCGGAGGCGACATCTTCGTCGCGTTCCAGAACGGCGTCGGGCCGCAGGGCCAGGCGAGCACGACCGGCAACCGCGACAGCACGGTGGTCGAGTTCAACGCCGCCGGTCACCCCGTGGCGCAATGGGACCTGGTCGGCAAGTGCGATGGGCTGACCGCCGATCCGCAGACCGGAGAGGTGATCGCCACGATCAACGAGGACGCGAACTCGAGCCTGTACCTGATCACGCCAGGGGGCGCCGCGGTCCACTACCACTACGCGCACCCGCTCCCGTCGAAAGGCGGCACGGACGCAATCGAGATCTACAACGGGATGGTGCTGATCAGCGCGTCGGCCCCCGGGACGACCGGCGCGGCGGCGCCGCAGGCGCGCTACCCGGCCGTCTACCGCGCCACGTTCGACACCGCCGCGCACACCGTGACGATGCGGTCGCTGTTCGGCGATGAGGCACGGGCGAAGGTCGCGAACGCCGGTCCGGACCACGGCAAGTCCGTGCGCCTCGCGCTCACCGATCCGGACTCGAACGAGGACGTGCCCGCCTACGCGCGCCGGTTCGCCGGCGACTTCATGCTCACGAGCCAGGGCGACCAGGAGCAGATCTTCGTCTCGGGCGCCGGCGGCCCCCACCAGTCGCTGTCGGTGCTGAAGCTCACGCACTCGGTCGACGACACCGCCTGGCCGGCGGGGCCGAGCGGGGCGCTCTACACGACGGACAACGCCGGCGACACGATCTACAAGATCACGGGCGCCTTCGCCCGGGGGTCGGTGCTGGCGGCGGTCACGCCCTGCGACCAGAACGACGCGCCGAGCACGTGTCCCGGGCCCGGCTTCCCATCGAACTACCTAGGCGAACTGAACCCGTTCACCGGCTCGATCGCGCGCGTGCACCTGAGCGGCCCAGCCGTCCAGCCCCAGGGCATGCTGTTCCTGCCCTAGTCGGCGACGCAGCGGTTCTCGATCCGGCCGATCCGGTCGACCTCGACGGTGACGACGTCGCCGTCCTTGAGCAGTAGCTGCGGCTCGCGCCGGTAGCCGACGCCACCGGGCGTACCGGTCAGGATCAGGTCGCCGGGCTCGAGCGTCGCGAACTCCGAGATCACGCTGACCAGCGTCGCCACGTCGAAGATCAACAGCTCGGTCGAGGCCTCCTGGACGGTTTCGCCGTTGACTTGCGTGCGGAGGGTCAGGGGGTGCGGCGCCTCGTCGAGCGTGACGAGGTCCGGCCCGACGGGGGTCGACGCGTCCCACGCTTTGCCCTGGAGCCACTGGTGCGTCTTGTACTGGTAGTCGCGCATCGACACGTCGTTGGCGACCGAGTAGCCCGCGACGTGGTCGAGCGCTTTGTCCGGGGGTATGCGCCGGCCGCGCTCGCCGATGACGACGACGACCTCGCCCTCGTAATCGATCGCTTCGGATTCCGGCGGGAGCGGGATCGTGTCGTAGGGTCCTGTCAGCGTGGTGGCGAACTTCGTGAACAGCACCGGGTAGTCCGAGTGCTCGCGCTTGGTCTCCTCGATGTGGGCGGCGTAGTTGAGCCCGACGCAGATGACCTTTCCCGGCCGGGGGACGACCGGGCGACGCCGGAGGTCGGCGCTGGGGAAGGCCGAGTCGGGTTCGAGTGGCGGGTCGCGCAGCAGGGACAGGGGCGTCGCGGGGCCAAGCTCGGAGACCCCGCGGAGCGGCACGGCCTGGTCGCCGTCGAGTAGCACGGCCATCGGGGCGCCGTCGTGCAGTACGGAGGCGAAGCGCACGACGCGGAACCATACGTGCCCGCGGCGGTTGACCGTGTCCGGGTGCAGGCGCCCGGGTCAGTACGCACCGCCGCGGCGGTTGACCGTATCCGTACGGACCGCAAGCTAGCCTGCGGTGCGCAACGTTTGCGCCCGTGACGGGTTTCCATGGTTGGTTGCAGGAGGTTTCGAGACAGATGAGGTCCCCACGGTGGTCTGGGGTCACGCGGGGCGTGTTCGTCGCGCTGGTGGCGGTCGCAGCACTGCTCGCGACGGCTCCTGGCGCGCTGGCCCAGCCGCAGGTGGCGGTGTTCCCGAGCCCGGGAACCAGCTACGCGCTGCCCCAGACGCAGATCACGTTCCGGGGGATCCCGGCCGGCCAGATCGGGCACATCACCGTCGTCGGGTCGAGCAGCGGCGCGCACAGCGGCGTGATCGACGCCGACTCCGACGGGGACGGCGGGAGCTTCATGCCGAGTACGCCGTTCACCCCCGGCGAGACCGTGACCGTGACCACGGGGCTGAACGTGATCGGTGGCTCGGGCGGCTCGTTCCATTTCGGGATCGCGGTGCCGTTCGGAGGCTTCAACCCAATGACGCTGCCGATGGTGCCCGCCGGGAGCAACGGCGTTCAGGACTTCCATTCGCAGCCCGGCCTGAAGCCGGCGTCGATCACGGTCAACCAGCACTCATCCGCCGCCTACGGCGGCGACATCTTCCTGACCCCGCAATACGGCCCGCTGCAGAACGGCCCGATGATCCTCGATCCATCGGGCAAGCTGATCTGGTTCCAGCCGCTCCCGGCCAACGAGCTCGCCACCGACTTCCGGGTTCAGCAGTACGAGGGGCAGCCGGTCCTTACCTGGTGGCAGGGGTACACGAACAACGGGTCGGGGCGCGGCGAAGGCGTTATCTACAACACCAACTACCAGCAGATCGCGACCGTTCAGGCCGGCAACGGACTCAATATGGACCTGCACGAGTTCCTCATCACCCCACAGGGCGACGCGTGGATCGTGGCTGTCTCGCCCGTGCACTGGGGGGGCGAGGGGCGCCCGGTGATGGATTCCGTCGTCCAGGAGATCGACATCAAGACGGGTCTGGTCCTGTTCGAGTGGCACGCGCTCGACCACGTTCCGGTCACCGAGTCGTACTTCAGGAAGAACGCCCCGGGATACGTATACGACCCTTACCACCTGAACTCGATCTCGCTGGACACCGACGGCAACCCGATCATCTCGATGCGTAACACGTGGGCGGTCTACAAGGTCAACGCCCAGACCGGTGCGGTGATCTGGACGCTCGGCTCGAACCAGAACAGCTTCAAGATGGGGCCCGGCACGCAAACCGCGTTCCAGCACGACGTGGTCGTGCAGTCGGGCGGTATGTTCACGGCGTTCGACGACGGCGGTGGGCCGCCCACGGTCCATCAGGCTCGGGCCGTCGAGTTGGCCGTGAACGAGAGCAACATGACCGTGACGCTCGTAAAGCAGTTCGAGCACGGCCCGGGCCTCGACACCAACTTCGAGGGCGACGCCCAGGTGCTTCCGAACGGCGATCTGTTCGCCGGCTGGGGGCAGCAGCCCTACTTCACCGAGTTCAACTCGTCCGGGCAGGAGGTGTTCGACGCCCGCTTCACCTCGAACACCTCGAGCTACCGCGCCTACAAGTTGCCCTGGAGCGGCCAGCCCACGACGCCGCCGGCGATGGTCCTCGCCCCGAACAACGACGGGACGACCGAGCTGTGGTCGAGTTGGAACGGTGCGACCGCGGTGGCGTCGTGGCGCGTGCTGGCGGGCACCAGCGCGAACACGCTCGTTCCGCTCCAGACCTCGCCCAAGCAGGGCTTCGAGGCGTCGATCTCGGCGCCGACCGGGGTGGCTGACTTCGAGGTGCAGGCGCTCGCCTCGAACGGCAGCGTGCTCGGGACCTCGCCGATGGCCACCGCGAGGCCGCACATCGGGATCGCCGGTCGGACCGCGTTCGTGTCAGGGAGCGGAACCGGGGGTCTGCCCGCGGTGTGCGACAACGGCCGCGCGTGTCACATCACGATCACGCTCACCTCGGGGCGCACGGTGATCGCCCGCACCGGCTCCGAGCAGATTCCGGCGAACGCCGGCGGGATCATCTTCTTCTCCCTGACCGGCGCCGGGCGCTCGATGCTCGCCCACGCACGCGGAGGTCGGCTGCTCGTGCGCCTGACCGGCTCAGCGTCGAAGACGCTGACGCTGGACCGCCTGATCACGCTGGCGCCGTTCTCCACCAGCGGCGCGGCGCCGGCGCGGACCACCAGCCAGTCCTCGACGCTCCGGATCCTGGGGCTGAGCGACTTCGTGTCCTCCGGCGGGACCGGCGGGATCCTCGCCGAGTGTCTGGCCTCGACGCCCTGCCACACGAAGACCACCGTGTCGGTCGGCAACACCGTGGTCGCCTCGACCGGGTCCGAGCTGCTCGGTGCGCGCGACGTCGGCTACCTGATCTTCTCGCTCACCTCCGCTGGCAAGTCGATGCTCGAGCACGCAGCGTGGGAACCAGCTGGGGGCGGCCGTGACGATCACCGACGGCGGGGCCACCGCGCACGGCAACCTGTCGCTGGTCCGCTTCCGCTGAGTGGTCTCTCAAGTCGTACTTACGAAAGCGACCACTGAGTCGCTGCCGGTAGTCTGCCGGGGCGATGCCGCGGCTCATGATCATCATCGCCTCGACCCGTCCCGGTCGGGGAGGGTGGCCGGTGGCGCAGTGGTTCATCGACCGCGCCACGAATCATGGGGCGTTCGAGATCGAGGTAGTCGACCTCGTGGAGTTCAGGTTGCCGCTGCTCGACGAGCCCAACCATCCCAGGCTGCGGCAATACACCAACCCGCACACGCACGAGTGGAGCGCGAAGGTGGACAGCGCCGACGCGTTCGTGTTCGTCACGCCCGAGTACAACCACGGCTACCCGGCGTCGCTCAAGAACGCGATCGACTACCTGCACCACGAGTGGCGCAACAAGCCGGTCGGGTTCGTCTCCTACGGCGGGGTGGCGGCGGGGACGCGGTCGGTCGAGCAGCTCCAGCAGGTGGTGACCGCGGTCAAGCTGTACCCGCTGATCGAGCAGGTCAACATCCCCTTCTACCAGCAGTTCATCGACGACTCCGGCGCGGTGAACGCCAACGATGTGATGGAGCAGGCCGCCGGGACGCTGCTCGATCAGCTGGTGAGGATGGAGTCCGTGCTGCGGCCGTTGCGCGACGGGGCCTAGCGCGCCGTCCAGCCCTGGTCGAGGGTCACCGGGACACCCGTGAACGCCCTGCCGGCGGGGCTGACGAGGAACGCGACGACCCCCGCGACCTCGGAGGGCTCGATCAGTTCCTTAACTGCATGGGGCTGGAGGATCACCTTCTCGAGCACCTCCTCCTCAGGGAGGTTGTGCGCCTTGGCCTGGTCGGCGATCTGCTTCTCGACGAGCGGCGTGCGAACGTAACCGGGGCACACCGCGGTGGCGGTGATCCCGTGTTCTGCCCCTTCGAGCGCGAGCGTCTTCACGAGGCCGACGACGCCGTGCTTGGACGAGATGTACGCGGCCTTGTACGGCGAGGCGACGAGGCCGTGCACCGACGCGATCGCCACGAACCTGCCGGCGCCGGAGTCTTTGAGCGCAGGCCACGAGTATTTGGCCAGGAGGAACGGGCTCGTGAGCAGCAGCGACACGATCGTGTTCCACTTGTCGACGGGGAAGTCTTCGATCGGCGAGACGTGCTGGATGCCGGCGTTCGCGACGACTACGTCGAGGCGACCGAACCGGCTGAGCGCGTCGGCCACCGCGGCTTCGTTGGCGTCGGCGTTCGTGAGGTCGGCCTCGAATGGGGTCCCCGGTCCGTTGGGATCCGGCCTGAGGTCGACGGCGAGCACCTCCATGCCGTCGGCTGCGAGGCGCTCGGTGATCGCACGGCCGATTCCGCTTGCCGCCCCGGTGACGAGCGCGACCTTGCCTTGCTGCGAGGAGCCACTCATGACGTTCGTCTGCCGGCCGGCGAGGAAGCGATGAACGACTCGTAGATCTCCGCGAGCGCTTTGCGCTGGCGGGCGGTCAGACGGGGGTCGGCGGCGATCGCGTCGAGCACCGCGTTGTCCTCGGCCTCCTCGCCCGGTGGCGTCATCCCGGCCTGCTCATAGAGCGCGTCGGCCGACAGGTGGAGCGCATTGGCGATGCCGTCGATGACCTGCTGGGACGGGGCACGAAGGCCGCGTTCGATCTGCGACAGATACGGGTTGGAGATGCCCGCCAGCTCGGCGAACTGGCGCATCGACAGCTCGGACAACTCCCGCTGCCGACGGATGATCTCGCCCAGTGCCGCTGACGCGCGGGGAGACATGTCAGGAGCATAGGCAGACTGTCTGGCCCGTGTCGGCCGCCCGATACAGCGCTTCGATCGTTCTCGCCTGGCCGACGGCGTCTTCCCGGCCGAGCAGAAGCTCCGCCTCGCCGCAGATCGCCGCGGACATGTTCTCGGCCTCGAGCCGGTAGGAGTTTTCTGGCTTGATCTCGATGCGTTCGACTCGGTCGTCGGAGCGGATTACGTCGATTCCCGGTTTGCGGCAATGCCATGGGTCGGTCAGACGGAGCGTCCCCTGGTCGCCCACGACCTCGAGCAGATCCCGGCTGGCGAGGGCGAGACCGGCGTCGAAGTGCGCGGTGATGTCGTTCGGGAACCGCATGATCCCCGTGAACGCGACGTCGACGCCGTCGTCCTGGCCGCCGAGAGACTGCTCGCCCGACACGCGCTCGGGCTCGCCGGCGATCAGGCGGGCGCCGCTCACGCAGTAGCAACCGACGTCCATCAACGCCCCGCCGTCGAGTGCCGGGCTGAGGCGGACGTTGGTGGGGTCGTTGGCGACGAACCCGAACGAGGCTCGGATGATGCGGATTCTGCCGACGGCCTGCTGCGCCACGAGTTCGCTCAGGCGGCGGGTCTGCGGGTTGTGGCGGTACATGAACGCCTCCATCAGAAGGCGATCGTTGCGCTCGGCTGTCTTGAAGGCGCGGTCGACCTCGCTGGCGTAGCGGCTGAGGGGCTTCTCGCACAGGACGTGCTTGCCCGCCTCGAGCGCGCTGATCGTCCAGTCGATATGGAGGGAGTTCGGGAGGGAGATGTAGACCGCGTCGAGGTCGGGGTCATTCAGTAATGCGTCGTAGTTGCCGTAGGCGCGCTCGATGCCGTTCTCGTGCGCGTATTGCTCGGCTTTCGCTTGGTCGCGGCTCGCGACCGCGAGAATCTCGAGGTCCGGCGATTCGCGGGCGCCCGCGAGGAACAGACGGTTGATGTGCGCGGTTGAGACGATTCCCCACTTGACCCGCATCGCTCCAGCACACTAATCGAACCTTGACCAGCCAAGCCGTCGCCTTCGCTCCCGGTCGCGTCAACCTGATCGGCGAGCACACCGACTACAACGAAGGACTCGCGCTGCCGTTCGCGATCAGCGAGGGTGTGACCGTCCGTGCTTCGTCGCTCGATACGCCGCGGATCGACGCGACGGCGACCGACCTGGGCAAGCGCGACAGCTTCTCGCTCTCCGCTGTGGAGCGGGCGGGCGGTTGGCGGGGGTTCGTCCGGGGCGCCGCCGGCGAGCTGCTGGACGCTGGCGCATCGCTCGGTGGCGCGTCGCTCGAGATCTCCGGGACCGTGCCTCGGGGTGCCGGCCTGTCGTCGTCGGCGGCGCTCGAGGTCGCTCTGGTGCTCGCGCTGCTGTCCGTCAGCGGGGTGGCGGAACCCGACCGGTTGGAGTTGGCCCAGATCTGCTCGCGAATCGAGAACGACTGGGTGGGCGCGCAGACCGGCCTGCTCGACCAGATCGCGTCGCTGTTCGGCGAGGCCGATCACGCGCTGCGGATCGACTTCCGCTCGCTCGACGTGCGCCCGGTGGAGCTCGAGCTCGACGGGTGCCGGCTCGTGACGCTCGACTCGGGAGAGCACCACGCGAACGTCTCCTCGGGTTACAACGAGCGGCGCGCCGAGTGCGCGGAGGCGTGCGCTCTGCTCGGCGTCTCGAGCTTGCGCGAGGTCACGTCGCTCGCTTCGGTTGACGGCTTGCCGGAGGTGTTGCGTCGGCGCGTCACGCACGTGGTCACCGAGAACTCGCGGGTCGAGGAGGCGGTGGAGGCGGTGTCGCACGGCGACATGGCGGAGCTCGGCCGGCTGATCGACGCCTCGCACGCGAGTCTGCGCGACTGCTACGAGGTGTCGACGCCGGCGGTCGAGGCGGCGGTTTCGCGGTTGAAGCGCGCGGGGGCGCTTGGCGCGCGGATCGTCGGGGGCGGTTTCGGCGGGCACGTGCTCGGGCTCCTGCCGTCCGATGCTGCGGTGCCCGACGATGCGGTCGAGGTGCGGCCGGGCGATGGAGCTACGGTGAGCGACTCATGAGCGATGTCGTTGTCTATTTAGGGGCGGACGGGGTGTCGGCTGCCGACGTCGTCGCGGTCGCGCGTGAGGACGCGGTCGTCTCGCTGAGTGACGAGGCGCGCGCGGCGATGGAGCGGAGCGCGGCGGTGGTGACTTCGCTCGCCGCCTCGGATGAGCCCGCGTATGGCATCTCGACCGGATTCGGATCGCTGGCGCTGGTCCGGATCCCGGCCGACGCGCGCGCCGAATTGCAGCGCGCGCTCGTCCGCTCGCATGCCGCCGGGATGGGACCGCCCGTCGAGCGCGAGGTGGTGCGCGCGATGATGCTGCTGCGCGCGCGCACGCTGGCGATGGGATGCTCGGGTGCGCGGCCGGTCGTGGCCGAGCGGATCCTGGCGCTATTGGGCGCAGGGTTGACACCTGTCGTTCCCGAGTACGGGTCTTTGGGGGCGAGCGGTGACCTTGCGCCGCTCGCGCACTGCGCACTTGTCTTGATCGGGGAGGGGTCGGTTCTTGATCGGTCGGGCGCTGTGGTGCCGGCGGCGGACGCGCTCGCTCGGGCCGGGATCGAGCCGATCGAGTTGACCGCCAAGGAGGGGCTCGCGCTGATCAACGGCACCGACGGGATGCTTGGGATGCTCGTGCTCGCGCTGTCCGATCTGTCGGGGCTGTTGCGCGTCGCCGAGGTGGCGGCGGCGATGTCGGTCGAGGCGCTGCTCGGGACCGACCGGGTGTTCGCCGAGGACCTGATCGCGCTGCGGCCGCAGCCGGGGCAGGTGGCGAGCGGTTTTAATTTGCGCGCTCTGCTGGCGGGGTCATCGATCGTCGCCAGCCACCGGTATGGCGACCCCCGGGTTCAGGACGCGTACTCGCTGCGGTGCGCGCCGCAGGTGATCGGTGCTGCGCGGGACGCTCTTGGGTTCGCTCGTGGTGTGGCCGACGTCGAGCTTCGGTCTGCAATCGATAACCCGATGGTTTTGGCGGACGGGCGGGTCGAGTCGTGCGGCAACTTCCACGGGGCGCCTGTCGGGATGGCGTGCGATGTGTTGGCGATCGCAGCGGCGCAGGTGGGCGCGATCGCCGAGCGGCGCACCGACCGCCTGCTGGACGCCTCGCGGTCGCACGGACTGCCGCCCTTCCTGGCTTCTAATCCGGGAGTCGACTCGGGAATGATGATCGCCGGCTACACCCAGGCCGCGCTGGTGGCGGAGAACCGCCGGCTGGCGGCGCCGGCGAGCGTCGACTCGCTGCCGACCAGCGCGATGCAGGAGGACCACGTGTCGATGGGTTGGGGAGCGGCGCGGAAGCTCCGGGTTTGTGTCGCGAATTTGACGCGGATCGTGGCCGTCGAGCTGTCGTGCGCGGCGCGGGGGCTCGATCTCCGCGCGCCGTTGTTGCCGGCGGCTGGGACGGCCGCGGCGTTGGCGGCTCTTCGTACGCGAGTGCCAGGGCCGGGGCCGGATCGGTGGATGTCGCCGGAGCTCGCGGCGGTCGAGGAACTCGTGCGGTCGGGCGAGCTGCTCGCGGCCGTGGAGGAGGCGGTCGGGCCGCTCACCTGAGAGCCGGTCGGGCCCGCTTACCTGAGCGCCTTGAGCGCCGGATACAGCGCCTGGAACCGCTCCCGCTGCTCTCGGTAGGGCTCGATCCACTCGGCGACCGGCTCGATCGGAGCCTTTGGTTTGACGGTTTGTCGCACCGCGGTGGCGACGTCGGGCCACACGTCCGCCGCGACGCCACCGAGGATCGCCGCGCCGAACGCCGCCCCCTCGTCGACCGCCACCGGTTCTAGCGGGATTTGGAGCACGGAAGCGATGATCTGGGTCCACAGCGCGCTGCGGGCGCCGCCACCGGAGATGCGCCCGGTTTTCGGCCTGCCGCCGAGCTCCTCGGTGAGGTCGAGCGAGTCTCTGAGGCCGAACGCGACGCCCTCGAGGACCGCGCGGGTGAGCGCGCCGCGGTTGTGGCGGAGGGTGAGGCCGACGAACGCACCGGTCGCGTCGGGGTCGGCGTGCGGGGTCCGCTCCCCGGCGAGGTAGGGCAGGAAGATGAGGCCCTCGGCGCCGGGGGGCCAGTCCTCGGCCTCTTTGAGGAGGGTGCTGAATTCGGCGTCCGGGTCGGTGGCGTTGCGGAGCCAGCTGAGCGAGCCGGCGGCTGACAGCATCACGCCCATCGCATGCCATTTGCCGGGGACCGCGTGGCAGAACGCGTGAACGCGGGCCTGCTCGTCCGCGGCGAACGCGTCGAGCGCGGCGAACACGACCCCACTCGTGCCGACCGCCACCGACACCGGCCCCATGCGATCGACGCCCACGCCGACGGCGCCGGCGGCCTGATCGCCGGCGCCGGCCGCCACCGGGACGTCGTTCTTGGTCGTTTGTCCCGATAGCGTTGGGCTCTCGAGCGCTGCCGGTAGCCAGGCCGGATCGATCTCGAGGGCGTCGAGGACCTCCTGGCTCCAGCTCCGGTTCGCCACGTCGAGCAGGAGCATCCCGGACGCGTCCGAGACGTCGGTGGCGTGCTCGCCGGTCAGGCGGAGGCGGACGTAGTCCTTGGGCAGCAGGATGTGCGCGATCCGTTTGTAGTTCTCCGGCTCGTGGTGCCGCAGCCACAGGATCTTCGGCGCGGTGAAGCCGGTGAGCGCGCGGTTGCCGGTGAGCGCGATCAGCTTCTGGAGGCCGATCGTGTTCTCGATCTCGTCGCACTCCGCCTGCGTTCGCTGGTCGTTCCAAAGGATCGCGGGGCGGATGACGTTGTCGTTTCGGTCCAGCGCCACCAGCCCGTGCATCTGGCCCGAGAGCCCGATGCCGGCGGGGGCGCCGGCGGTGCCCGTGAGCTTCTCGAGCACGGTCTCGGTGGCGCGCCACCAGTCCTCGGGGTCCTGCTCGGACCAGCCGGCGCGCGGCGTCGAGAGGGGGTAGGCGGCTTCCTCGGTGGCGATCACTTCGCCGTCGGGTGTGATCGCGAGGCCCTTCGTGGCGCTCGTGCCAACGTCGATACCGAAGAGAACGGTCATTTTGCGGGGCGGGGGGGTGAATGGTGCGGGTTCGGAGGCTCTTGGTCTATGTGGCGCCCGCCATTCACCCTCCCGATCCTGGTGGCTTGGGAAGAAACGATGACTATTTCACCGTTTCTTCCCGAGGGGACGTAGATGTGGCGATCGCTGCGGTGGCGGCGAAGCAGTGGGGCAACATCACGCGCCACCAGTTGCATGGGCTCGGGCTCGACGACAACGCGATCGCCTACCGCATCCGGATCGGGCGGCTGTACCGCGTCTTCCGTGGCGTGTATTCCGTCGGCCATCCGGCGATCACGCCGCACCAGCGCGCCTCTGCCGCCGTGCTCGCCTGCGGACCCGGCGCGGCTCTCAGCCACGGCTCCGGGATGACCCTCTGGGGTTACTGGCGCCAATGGGAAAAGCCGTTCGAGGTCACGGTCGTCGGCGACCGCCGCACCAAGGGCATCCGCGTCCATCGCAGCACCACGCTCCGCCGGCGCGACATAACGACCCAACTCGGCATCCGCGTGACCACGCCGGCGCGGACGCTCATCGACATGTCGCCGAGGCTTAAAGACCGGGCGTTCAAGCGCGCAGTCAACAACGCGCTCAACTCGATGTGGCTGACCGAGGACCAGCTCGCGGAGACGCTCGCCCGGCATCCGAACCTCGCGGCGACCAAACGGATCGCGAAGCTCATCGGCCAAGAAGGCACGCCGACCCGCTCCGGCTGGGAGGACGACTTCCCGAAGTTCTGCGCGGACCACGGCTTGCCGGCGCCGGTCATGGGCCTCCCGTTTCACGGGTACATCCTCGATGCGGTGTTCGTAGCCGAACGGGTGATCGTCGAGCTCGACAGCTGGCCGTTCCACAAGGGCAAGATCCCGTTCGAGAGCGACCGGGAGCGCGACGCGGAAACGCTCGCCAGAGGGTTCGTCACGGTCCGCGTCACTGAGGAACGGCTCGAACAGCGACCGAAAACCGAGGCCCGGCGACTGCACGCGATCCTCGAGCGGAGACGTCGTCGTCACGCCCCGAGAGCCGCGTAGACGATCTCGTACGCCCGGACCGCGTCCTTGGCGCTCTGGGCCTCGCGCAGGGCGGCGTCGTCGATCCGCGCCGCCACCGAGTCGATGAACTGCCACTGGAGCACCGACCGCCGGACCGCGCCCACCTGGTCCTCGGTGTACGGGTAGAGGTCGAACCCCAGCCGTTCGCCAGACGAACCGTAACCACAGCGCCGGAGTTCCAGCGCCAGCTCAAGCGTCTCCATGAACGCGGTGGCGCCGACCATGTTGTCGTCGTCGGTGATGCCCCAGCCGGAATTCGCGTGCAGATGGCCGAGCAGGCCCTCGGAGGAGAGCAGCGCGGCGTATTCGGGCAGGTGCTCACCGTTCATGATCAGGTGCTGCCAGTCCATGTTCACCTGGACGTTGTCGAGCCCCTGATCGCGCAGCTTCCCGGCGACGAACAGGCACATGCCGATGTTGCGCATCAGGATCTTCATCGCCGGCTCGGAGTTCTTGTGCTCCAGGAACAGCTTGACCCCATGCTCAGCGCACACCGACGCCGCCTCGCCCATCCCCTCGATCAACCACCCCCACGACTTCACGTACGGCGTCTGGAACGGGTAGTTGTAGCCCTCGCCGCCCGGCCAGATGATCAGGTTCGCGCCGAGCGACCCGGCGAATGCGGCCGCGTCGCGAACGATGCGAACGGCCTCCGCGCGGACCGCGGGGTCGGGGTTGACTAGGCCGCCGCGGCCGAACCGCGGATCCAGGTGCAGCCCGCCGGCGATGCAGTAGATGTCGTGGTCGGGCCCGACCGCCGCGCGGACCTCGTCGAGATTCGAAGGCGAGAGCTCGTTGGGATAGTGGAACTCGTAGCCGTCGATCAGATTGCCGAGGCCTTCGACGGCGCGGTGCACCTTCTCGGCGACCGGCTCGGTCTCATAGTTGTGGTCGGGCTGATAGCCCCCGGGGACGAACCGTGTGATCATCGGTCCGAATGCCCAGATGCCCAGGCTCGTCTTCATTCACCGCTCCTTTGAGGTCGAGGCGTGCGGGGCGATCTTATTCCGCGACGGCTCGTTAGCGCTAACATCTCCGCGTCGGTGAGGAAGAACCCAGAGGGGATCAGCCGGGCGACGAATCACTGCTTTGATGAAGCCAGGCGAGGACATCACGATCTCCCGTCGGCGGCCCCGCGCGCCGGTAATGTCGGACGTCGGGCAGCTTGCCGGCGTCTCGCACCAGACGGTGTCGCGGGTCATCAACGGCAGCCCGCACGTCCGGCCCGAGACGCGCACGCGCGTGCTCGCGGCGATGGAGGAGCTCGGGTACCGGCCGAACTCGGTGGCGCGGGCCCTCGTCACCGGCCGGTCGAAGACGCTTGGCGTGGTCAGCTTCGACACCACGCTGTACGGCCCCGCCTCGACGCTGTTCGGGATCGAGCGGGCCGCGCACGAGGCCGGCTACTTCATCATCGTGGCGAGCCTCAAGGCGCTCAACCGCTCGTCCGTGACCGACGCCGTCGAACGGCTGCGCCGGCACGGCGTCGACGGCATCCTCGTGATCGCCCCGCACAGCGAGGCCGGGGACGCGCTGCTGCACACGCACGCCGACGTGCCGCTGGTGGCGGTCGAGGCGGGCCCTGAGGACGGGGTTCCGGTGGTCGCGGTCGACCAGGTCGGCGGCGCGGTCAGCGCCACCCAGCACCTGCTCGACCTCGGACACGAGACCGTTTGGCACATCGCCGGACCGCCGAACTTCATCGAGTCGCAGAAGCGCCTCGAAGGCTGGCGCAGGACACTGCAAAAGGCCGGCGCCGAGGCGCCCGAGCCGCTCGTCGGCGACTGGAGCCCGCGCGCGGGCTACGAGCTCGGGCGGCGCCTCAGCGGCGATCCGGCTGTGACCGCGGTGTTTGT
This sequence comes from uncultured Solirubrobacterales bacterium, assembly GCA_963701945.1. Classification (GTDB taxonomy): domain Bacteria; phylum Actinomycetota; class Thermoleophilia; order Solirubrobacterales; family Solirubrobacteraceae; genus Palsa-465. The sequence continues at coordinate 283,751 of CAVPBV010000019.1, forward strand.
CGCCAACGACCAGATGGCGCTGGGATTGCTGCGCGCGATGCACGAGGCCGGTCGCGAGGTCCCGGAGGGGCTCAGTGTGGTCGGGTTCGACGACATACCGGAGGCGGCGTACTTCCTGCCGCCGCTGACGACCGTCCGGCAGGACTTCAACGAGATGGGAACGCGCAGCCTCCGCACGCTGCTGCGGACGATCGAGACGGGGGAGGCGCCCGCCACGGGGATGCTGGTCCCGCCGGAGCTGATCGTCCGCGCCAGCACGGCCGCCCCGCCGCGGACCCATTGACACCCGCCCGTTGTGATCGCTAACATGGCCGCCGCATCAAACGCGAGAGGAGAGCTAGAAGCGTGGGCCAAAGCCCACGTCGGTGATGGCGTGTCGCCAAGGGCGCTGGCGTCGCTGATGTCGCGGGTGACTGCTGCACAGCGTGTGTTCAGCGGTGTTGGGATTCAGTGAGTGTGTGGCTAATTACTGATTCGGCGACGCTTCCAGGGATGGTTTCCTTCGCCCACGCGTGAGAGCGTGAGGAACTAAGGTCGTGTCCGAGCGGACGAGAGGAGCAGTGCAAGTGTCGCAAGAAGATATTGTGGGTGACGCAATCGAGCGGCTCGAGTGGGACGAGCGCAAACAGGAGGAGACGCCACATAAGAACTGGCGTCAGTTGACGCGGCGGACCGCGCTCACCGGCGCTGCTGCCGGAATCGCGGCAGCGGCGCTCGAGGCATGCGGCTCGAGCAAGAGCACGAGCTCGGCGGCAGCGACGACGACGTCGTCGAGCGGGAGCGGGCCCTACGGGAGCAGCGGTGGTCACAAGTTCGTGATGGTCAACCACGTGACGACGAACTCGTTCTTCACCGCGACGATCTACGGATGCCAGGACGCCTGCTCACTGACGGGCTCCTCGTTCCAGTGGACGGGCTCCACCGACTCGATCGTCAGCGACATGGTGTCGGCGTTCAACACCGCGATCGCGTCGAAGGCGAACGGGATCGGGTGCGCCCTGATCGATAACACCGCATTCAACGCCCCCACCGCCCAGGCGCTCAGCTCGGGCATTCCGGTGATCGCGTACAACGCGGACGTCTCGCCGGGTACCAAGAACGACCGGATGGCCTACATCGGCCAGAACAACCTCACCGCGGGAGCCGCCGTCGGGGAGGCGATCCTCGCCCATGGCATCAAGTCGGGCGACAAGGTCGCGGGGATCATCGCCACTCCGGGGACCGGGAACATCCAGCCCCGGATCGACGGCGCCAAGCCCATCCTGACGGGCGCCGGCGTCAACTTCGTCGAGGTCGGGACCTCGGCCACCGAGGGCGCGCCGGAGTACAACAAGATCTCCTCGTGGTACGCCGGCAACAAGGACGTGAAGTGGATGATGGCCGTCGACAGCGGTGACAGCAACGCGGTCGCGCAGTTCATCAAGGCCGAGGGTCTGACCGGCAAGGTCGGCGCGTCGGTCTGGGACGTCGGATTGCCGGTCGTGCAGGCCATTCAGGCCGGCTACGTAACCGCCACGATCGACCAGCAGGCATACCTGCAGGGCTTCGACACGATCATGCAGTTGTTCCTGTGGAACGTCTCGGGCGGGTTGATGAGGCCGACCGACACCGACACGGGCATCGGCATCGTCACCAAGGCGAACGTCACGCCCTACCTCTCGCCGAGCCGGTTCGAGGGAACATCCGCAACGAAGAAGTCCATCACGCCGCCGTCCTCGATCGCCACGTAGTCTTCCGCGAGAGTGGAAGCGAAAGCTCCAACGTCTCCTGCTGCCCCGGAGGCCAAGCCACCGGGGCAGCAGCACGAATCTGTGTCGATCGGGCGTCGCGTCCTGCGCGCCTTCCTGTATCAGCGTGAGCTGACCCCGATCGTCATCACGGTCCTGCTGTTCGTGTACTTCACGACCAAAGCGGGGTCGACCTTCACCGGCGCACTCAGCCTCAGCTCGGCCGCCGGCTATGCGGGACCGATCGCCGCGATCGCCGTCGGCGAGGTGATGCTGCTCGTCCTCGCCGAGATCGACCTGTCCGCCGGTCAGGTCTTCCTGTTCTCCCCGTGGATGATGTACTGGATGCACACCGACGGCCTGCCGCTGATCGTCGCGATCCTGATCGCGCTGCTCGCCTGCTGCGCCGTCGGAGCGGTCAACGGGCTGATCACCGTGCGCCTGAACGTGCCCTCGTTCGTCACCACGCTGGCCACGAACTTCATCCTCTTCGGGATCGTGCTCGTCTACTCCAACGACGCGGAAGCGTCGCCGATCCCGCTGAGCGGAGGGACGAGCTTCATCAGCCAGTTGATGGGCTCCTGGAGATGGGCCGAGATCCTCTGGGTGGTCGCGATCACGATCGTCCTGACGGTGGTGCTCAACCGCACGCGCTTCGGCGTTCGGGTCATCGCTACAGGTGGCAACCTGGTGGGCGCGGCCGAGGCGGGCGTGCCCATCCGCCGCGTCAAGGTGTGGGGCTTCGTGCTGTGTTCGTTCGTCGCCGGTCTGGTCGGAATCGTCGACGCGGTCAAGTACGGCAGCCTCGACCCGGGCAACTTCGGCGTCGACTACATCCTGTACGCCGTCGGCGCCTGCGTGATCGGCGGCACCGCACTGACCGGCGGGCGAGGCACCGTGGTGGGCGCGTTGATCGGCGCGATCTTGATCGGCGTGCTCGAGGACGGGCTGACGCTGACCGGGGTGAGCACCAACGAATTCTTCATCTGGGTCGGCGTCGTGATCATCATCGCGATGGCGCTGAACGTCCAGTTCGATCGGATCATCGCCCGCTCGAGGTCGAGATGAGTATCTCCGCCCAGCCGACAGAGCCCACGCCGCCCGCTGCGAACGGCACGCCCGCGCTCGAGGTGCGCGGCGTGACGAAGAGCTTCGGTGTGCTTTCGGTGCTCCGCGGCATCGACCTGACGCTGCGCCAGGGCGAGGTGCTCGGGCTCGTCGGGGACAACGGGGCCGGTAAGAGCACGCTCGTCAAGATCTTGAGCGGCTTCTACCAGCAGGATGGGGGAGAGATTCTGCTCGGTGGAGAGCGGGTGAGTTTCGGCTCCGTCCAGAGCGCTCGATCTCAGGGGATCGAGACGGTGTACCAGGATCTCGCGCTGATTCCGCAGCTGCCCGTTTACCAGAACCTGTTCCTGGGCCACGAAATCACGACGCTCGGACCAATCCGCCTCCTGAACAAGCGCGAGATGCGCAAGCTCGCGCGTCAGTATCTCGACGACATCAACGTCCATGTGCCGAGCGTGGACGCCGATGCCGAGCTGCTCTCCGGCGGCCAGCGCCAGGCGGTCGCGGTCGCCAGGTCGGTTCGTGCCGCCAGCAAGATCCTGCTGCTCGACGAGCCGCTGGCGGCGATGGGGGCGCGCGAGTCACGTCTGATCATCAACCTGGTCAAGGACCTTGCCACGAGCGGCCGCCTCTCTATCATCGTGATCGACCACAATTACGCGCATCTGTTCGAGCTGTGCGACCGCCTCAATGTCATGCAGGGCGGCCGCATCACGATCGACCAGCAGGTGCACGAGACGTCGCTCGAGGAGCTCACGGAGCTGATGGTCTCGAGCTATCGCCGCCAGATCGAGGAGGTCCAGAACGCCGGCGCGTGAACCCGCCGGCGCATACGCGATCGGGGTCGACTTCGGAACGGAGTCCGGCCGCGCCGCGCTGGTCGATTTGAGCAACGGTGATGTCCTGGCCACCAGCGTCGTGCGCTATCCGAGCGCGGTGATCGATCAGACGCTCCCGTCGACCGGAGAGGAGCTACCCCCCGACTGGGCCTTGCAGGATCCCGACGACTGGGTCACGGTCGTCGAGAAGGCGATCCCGCAAGCTCTCAAAGAGGCGGGCGTGGAGAAGGAACAGGTCGTCGGCCTCGGGGTCGACTTCACCTCCTGCACGGTGCTGCCGGTCACGAGCGACGGAACGCCGCTGTGCACGATCGACACCTGGCGCGAGCGACGCCACGCGTGGCCGAAGCTGTGGAAGCACCACGCCGCGCAGCCCGTCGCCGATCGCCTCAACGAGGTCGCGCTCGAGCGGGGCGACGCGTTTCTCGAGCGCTACGGCGGGCGGATCTCCTCGGAGTGGTACTTCCCGAAGCTGATCGAGGTGTGGCTCGAGGATCGCGAGATCTACGATGAATGCGCCGGCTTCATCGAAGCCACCGACTGGATCATCTGGTACCTGACCGGGGTCGAGTGTCGGCAGACGGCCACCGCTGGGTTCAAGGCGATGTGGTCACCCGATGAGGGTCTGCCCCCAACCGAGTACTTCACGACCGCCTATCCCGGATTCGACAACCCCGCACAGAAACTTGGCGACTCGTTCGTGCCACTGGGGACGAAGGCCGGCACGCTCCGCCCGGAGGTCGCAAAGAAACTGAAACTGTCCGAGGAAGTGGCGGTCGCGGTCGGTAACGTCGATGCCTGGGTGTCGGTCCCGGCGGTCGGCGTCGACGCGCCCGGGACGTACGTGGTCGTGATCGGGACCTCGATCTGCGACATGATCGTCCACCCCGAGGAGACGCGGCTGCCCGGCATCACCGGCGTCGTCAAGGACGGGATCCTCCCGGGCCTGTACGGGTACGAGGCCGGGCAGGCGGCGGTCGGCGACATGCTCGCGTGGTTTGTCGACGACATGGTCATGGACCCGGGCGCATACGAGGAATTCGAGCGCGCCGCCGCCGAGATCGGCCCGGGCGAAACCGGGCTGCTCGCGCTCGACTGGTGGAACGGCAACCGCACGATCCTGGCCGACGCCGACCTCACCGGTGCGATCTTCGGACTCGGACTGCACACCACGCGCGAGCAGATCTACCGCGCGCTGCTCGAGTCGATCGCGTTCGGGAGCCGTCGGATCATGGACAACTTCGAAGAGCACGGGCTCGTGCTGTCGCAGATCGTCGCCTGCGGGGGGATCGCCGAGCGCAGCCCGCTGATGATGCAGTTGCTCGCCGACACGAGCGGACGAGAGGTGCACGTGCCCGACGTGGCCGAGATCCCCGCTCGCGGCGCCGCGCTGTTCGGCGGCGTGGCGGCCGGCGTATACGAGGACATCGGCAGCGCCGTCGAGGCGACCCGGCCGAAGAAGGTGCGCACCTACAAGCCGGACCTCGAGGCCAAGAAGACCTACGACCGCGTGTACGAGATCTACCGCAGGCTGTACGACATGCTCGGCCGGTCCGAGGTGCGACTCCTGCACGACCTCAAGCGCATCCGGACCGAAAGGAGAGAGGCGTGAGCCGCCAACCGCGAATCGGCCTGCTCGGGATCATGCAGGAGCTCTACGACGACATGATCCCGGGGATCACCGAGCGCCAGGGCGAATACGCGGCCGCGGTCGCGAAGAAGCTGGCTCCCGTCGCCGACGTGCGGTTCACGCGGCCCGCGCGCAACCGCGAGGACGTCGAGGAGATCGCCCGCGAATTGCAAGCGGCGGATGTCGACGGGATCGCGATCGTGATGCTCACCTACGGCCCGGCGATGCGCACGGTGCGCGCGCTGCTCGACACGCGGGTGCCGCTGATGCTCGCGAACATCCAGCCCGAGCGCTCGATCACCCCAAAGTGGGACATGTCCGACCTCACCTACAACCAGGGCATCCACGGAGCCCAGGATCAGGCCAACGCGCTGGTCCGAGCCGGCCTCCCGTTCTCGGTGATCACGGGGGATTGGCGGTCGGACGAGTTCGAGCGCGCGTTCGGGGATTGGGCGCGCGCGGCGCAAGCGATCACGGAGCTTCGACGCACGCGGATCGGCCTGCTCGGATACCCGATGAACGGAATGGGGGACATCCTCTACGACGCTCCGTCGTTGTTGCGCAAGATCGGACCGACGATCGTGAGCGAGGACCTGGGCCCGCTGGTCAAGCGAATCGACGCGGTCACCGACGCGGAGGTCGACGCGGTCATTGCCCGCCACGTCGACGTGTTCGAGGTGGCGAGCGACCTCCCACGCGACCGTCACGCCTACGCGGCGCGGTTCGAAGTGGCGATCCGGGGGTTGCTCGAGGACAAGGGGTACGCGGGCTTCTCGTTCCACTTCGACTCGATCGGCGGCGACGGGCGCTTCCGCCAGCTGCCGCTGCTGGCCGCATCCGACCTGATGGCCGACGGCTACGGGTTCGCCGCCGAGGGCGACACGAACACCACGACGCTCATGTGCGCCGCCCAGACGATGATCGGCGACGCGCACTTCAGCGAGATGTACGCGATGGACTGGGACCTCGACTCGGTGCTGATCAGCCACATGGGCGAGGGCAACTGGAAGATCGCCCGGAGCGACCGTCCGGTGAAGCTGATCGATCGCGAGCTCGGCATCGGCCGGCTCGACAACCCGCCCACGCCGGTGTTCTCCGCCGAGCCAGGCGTGGCCACCACCGCTGCGCTCATCCCGATCGAGGGCGAGTACTACCGCCTCGTCGTCGGCCATGGGGAGGTGCTCAACACCCCCGAGTTGCCGAAAGTCGAGATGCATTACTTTCACTTCCGCCCAGAACTGGGTATGGAGGAGTTCATGAACCAGTGGCTGTCACTCGGCGGGCCGCACCACTTCGTGACCAACCTGGGCGATCACCGGACCCGGTGGCGCCGGCTTGCGGAGCTGCTCGACCTCGAGTACGTGGAGATCTGACGGAGCGCTGCGGTGCCGGCCGGAGCCCTGATCGTCGACGTGCTCGAAGCCAACCGCGCGCTCCCCGCGCACGGCCTCGCGCCGCTCACCTGGGGTAACGCGAGCGGCATCGACCGCGACGGGGGCGTCGTGGTGATCAAGCCGAGTGGCGTCGCCTACGCGGACATGACCGAGGACGACATGGTCATGGTCGATCTGGACGGGAACGTCGTCGGCGGCGAGCGGCGGCCGTCGACCGACACGCCGACGCACCTGGCCTTGTATCGCGCGTTCGAGGAGATCGGCGGGGTCGTCCACACCCACTCGACCTGGAGCGTGGCGTGGGCGCAGGCGCAGCGCGAGATACCGCTGCTGGGAACGACGCACGCCGATCTGTGCGCGTTCCCGATCCCGGTGACTCGCGCGCTGGCCGACGACGAGATCGAGTCCGACTACGAGGGGGCTACGGGGACGACGCTCGTCGAGCTGATCTCAGAGCGGGGACCGCTCGAGCTTCCGTGTGCGCTCGTCCGCGGACACGCGCCCTTCTGCTGGGCGGCAACTCCCGCCAAGGCGGTCGATGTCGCGGTGACGCTCGAGCACGTGGCGAGGATGGCGCTGCTGACCACCATGCTCGAGCCCGGTGCGCCGCCGCTGCAAGAGGCGCTGCGCGACAAGCACTACGAACGCAAGCACGGCTCGCAGGCATACTACGGGCAGCCGTGACGAGCGAGAACGGACTCGAACAAGCCGAGGCGAAGATGCGCGAGGCGGGTGAGCCCGAAGAGGCGATCCGCGCCTTCGCCAATGCATACCGGCGCCTTGAAAGCGGCGACTCGGCGATGCTGCCGAGCGCCGATCTCGAGCCCGCGGGCGACGTCACGGCGCTCGACGAACTGCCCGACGTCGATGGGGACGCGCTCGGCCGGGTCGCGGTGATCAAGCTCAACGGCGGCCTGGCGACGTCGATGGGGCTGCGCAGCCCGAAGTCCTTAATCGAGGCACGCGCGGGCCGCTCGTTCCTCGACATCATCATCGGGAATACGCTCGCTCTCCGCCGACGCTACTCAGTTCGGTTGCCGCTCGTACTCATGAACAGCCAGGCGACGCGCGCGGAAACGCTCGAAGCGCTCGACTCCCACCCCGACCTCGACACCGGCCTCCCGGTGCACTTCCTCCAGAGCATGGAGCCGAAGCTCGACGCCGAGTCACTCGCTCCCGTCAGCTGGCCGCCCGATCCGTCACTCGAGTGGTGTCCGCCCGGTCACGGCGACGTGTACGGCTCGCTGCGCAGCTCGGGGATGCTCGACGCGCTGATCGAGCACGGCTTCCGGTTCGCGATGATCTCCAATGCGGACAACCTCGGGGCGATGGTCGACGCGCGGATCGCCGGTCATCTCGAGCGCGAGGAGATTCCGTTCCTGATGGAGGTCGTCGAGGGGACCGAGGCGGATCGCAAGGGAGGCCACATCGCGCGCCGGCGCGCCGACGGGCAACTCGTGCTGCGCGAGACGGCGCAGACGCCTCCCGAGGATGAGGACTCGTTCCGCGACTACCGCCGGTGGCGGTACTACAACACGAACAGCCTGTGGGTCGACCTGCGCGTGCTGAAGGACACGCTCGACCGCTCCGAAGGCGTGCTCGAGCTTCCGTTGATCATCAACCGCAAGACGGTCGACCCGCGCGACTCGAGCTCGACGCCCGTGATTCAGCTCGAGAGCGCGATGGGCGCGGCGATCGGGAGTTTCACCGGCGCTCAGCTGCTATGCGTTCCGCGCACTCGGTTCGTCCCGGTCAAGACGACCGACGATCTGCTCGTTCTGCGCTCGGACGTGTACACGCTCTCGGACGAGTTCGTGGTCGCGCCGCTGCCCGAGCGTGCCGACAACCTGCCGTACGTCGAGCTCGACTCACACTTCTACAAGCTGCTCGACGACTTCGAGCAGCGATTTCCCGCCGGCGCCCCGTCGTTACGGGACGCCGACCGGCTCGTCGTCCATGGTGATGTGACCTTCGGCGAGGGCGTGCGCGTCCGCGGCGCGGTCGAACTCGATGTCGACGAGCCGACGAGCATCGACGCCGGGACGACGCTCGCGCCCTGAGAGCTGTCGTAAGTTGAGTTAGCTGGTCGTCTTCGAACGCGTGGTCTTTGCGCGGGAGGCGGTCGAGCGCTTGGCGGTCGTGCGCTTGCTCGTCGAGCTCGAGCTCGCCTTCGCCGAACCGGAACTCTTCTTGGCCGTGCTCGTCTTCGCCGTGCTCGCCTTCGCGCGGGAGTTCGACTTCGCCGCCGCGGGCTTGTGCGTCACCGCCGCACGCAGCTTGTCGAAGTCCTTGAGCGCCTGCTTGTTGGTCTTCGCCGCTTCGCGACGGAGCGCCGCGAGCGCGGCCGTCACTTCCTTGTAGCTGCCGTGCGCTCCGCGACCGAGGTGCGTGCCGAGCGTCTTGAGCGCGTCGTTGGATTCGTCGAGCCGCTTCTCGAACCGCGCGATCGATTGCTCGACCTCGCGACGCGTTGCCGCGCGCGTCGATGCGGCGCGTGCACGCACGGCCTTGCCGGCGCTGCTCGCGCGCGCGGCTGTTGTCTTCGTGGCTGACCTACGGGCTGGGGGCATTGCTTCTCCCTGTTGAACTGGACACGTACAGCAAAGCTTTACGTATTGGGCGGTCGCATGTAAGCACTTACCCGTATGACATGGCACCAGATGGTGCTCCGCTTGCACGCGAGCTAACCTGACCTCGATGGACGAGGCATCGCGGCGAGGTTCGATCACGATCGTCCTGGCCGATGATCACCTGGTGGTTCGCGCCGGTCTTCGCATGCTGCTGCAGGCCGAGGAGGGATTCGAGGTCGTCGCCGAGGCGGGCGACGTCGCGACCACCGAGCGACGCGTCGCGGCGTACCACCCACGCGTGCTGATCCTCGATCTCAACATGCCCGACGAGTCGAGCCTGCCCGCGATCCCGCGTCTGCGCGAGAGCGCGCCCGACACGCAGATCGTCGTGCTGACGATGCAGAACGATCCGGCGTTCGCGCGCGAGGCGCTGCGCGCCGGCGCGATCGCCTACGTACTCAAAGAGGCGGCCGAGACCGAACTCGTCCGAGCCGTGCGCCTGGCCGCGGACGGCCGCACGTATCTCAGCCCCGAGCTTGGCGCGCGGCTGGCGGCCGAGCCGGAGGCGTTCAACGGCCCGCCCGACGATCTGTCAGCGCGCGAGATCGAGGTGCTTCGGCTGATCGCGCTCGGGCACACCAACACCGAGATCGCAGCGCACCTCTACCTGAGCGTGCGGACGGTCGAGTCGCACCGCGCCCACATCCAGCAGAAGACCGGGCGTACGACGCGCGCCGCACTCGTCGCCTACGCGCGCGAGCACGAACTGCTCTAGCGCTTGCGCAGCGATCAGCCGGCGCCGCCGGCGCCGGCGATCTCGTCGCGCACCGCGTGCGCGTGTGCCGACTTCGGCACCTGCATGAGGAGCGGATGGTGATCGCCCCGCGAGTTGCGCACGGCCGCGGCCGACGCCGTCACCGCGCCGGTGCGCGTCCAGGTCACGGCTGCCGGGGCGAAGCGAAGCAGCGCCGCCCACGTCGCCGGCCCGACGATGCCGTCGGCAGTGAGACCCTCGGCGGTCTGGAAGCTCTCGACCGCGGTTTGAGTGTTCGGGCCGTAGTCGCCGTCGATCGGGATCGTGTCGCCCGCGCTCGCGAGGTGCTCCTGCGCCCACACGACGAGATCTCCGACCGATCCCCGCTTGAGGATCGGGGTGCTCGTGGTCGCCGTGACGCCGGTGAGGTTGCCGGCGCCGATCGAGATGCCCTTCCAGCCGGTGTTAGATGCCTGCTGCCAGTCCCACCACGACACGCCGGCGGCGCCGTACGTCCGCGACAACTGCCGGAAGCGGATGAGCTGTCCCAACGGCGGGTTCTCGTAGACCTGCCCGAGCGGATCGATCGGGCGCTCGTACACGTCGTTGTACGCGTAGGTGTGGGCGTACACGTTGTTGACGCTCGTGCCGATGTCCATCCAGTACATCTGCGGCGAGTTGTACTGCGCGCCGCCGGGACCGAGGAAAATCGAGTACGGGAACCCGGGGTGGTAGTCGACGTAGGGGAACCCGGCGAGTGCCACCGGATAGCTCTGCCCGACCAGCTTCCGCAGCGTCGTTATGTAACTCTGCGCGGCGATGTATTTGCCCTCATATTCACTCTCCGCGTCGATCACGAGGCAATCCGCGCCGTCGTGCACCGCCTCCGCGCCCACCTGCGCTTCCTCGATCGGGTGGTTTCCATAAACGTATTGCCACGCGCACACGCGCAGGCCGTCGGCATGGAGCGTGGAGACGACAGTCGGGTTGAACTGCGACCACATCGTCGGGCCGTCGCTGCTCTTGATGATCAGCGTGCTGACGCCGTACTGGCGCGCGGTGGCGACGATCGAGGACAGCGTTCCGCCGTTCGAGCGCGAGATGTACCAGATCCACATGCCGCGGCCGGCAAGCGAGTCGGACGCCTTGTGGATCACGTGCGCCGTCGCTTTCTTGGCGCTCGTGTGCACCGCGGGCCTGCGGGACGCCGCGGCAACGGAGTCCGCGGTGAATGCGAGTCCGGTCAGCAACAGCCCTACGAACAGGGCCACAAAGCGCCCACGGTGTTCAGTCATACGGCCTGCCACCAATGCCACCGTAGCGTAGAACCCGGGGCGCGTGCACAAGTTGCGTTGCCGCGTGAAGGAGTTACCTGCCGCATGCCGTACCCGATGGGTCGGCACGCGGCAGGTGCGGCTTTAGTTGTGGACGGCTACTTGATGAACAGGATCTCGGAGTACTTCGGTAGCGGCCACAGGTCGTCGGCCACCACCTTCTCGAGCCTGTCGGCCGCGCCGCGAACGTCGTCCATCGCGGGGATGACCGAGTCGCGCATGAACTCGGCGTGCGCCTCGAGCTCCTCCGGCTGATTCTCGGCCAGGTTCGACGCCTCGAGCTTCTTGATCGCCTCGGTGAATTCAGCGATCAGGTCCGATGTCTCCCCGGCGAGCTCGCCGAGCTGAGCCTCGAGCAGCAGCGCCAGGTGGCGCGCCGCCGCCGGCAGCAGCATCGTGCGCGCGATCGACGCCTGCGTCTCGGACTCGATGTTGAGCTTGGTCACGTACTGCTCGAGGAACACCTCGTGGCGCGACTCGAGTTCGCGGCGAGAGAGCACGCTGTGCTTCTCGAACACCTCAACGGTCTCGTCGGATATGAGATAGGGCAGCGCGTCCGGGGTTGCCTTGAGGTTCAAGAGGCCCCGGCGCTCGGCCTCGGCGTGCCACTCCTCGTCGTAGTTGTCGCCGCCGAAGATGATTCGCTTGTTGTCCGCGTACGTGCGCTGGAGGATCGGCCGCAGCGCGTCCTCGAGCACGGCGTCGCGCAGCGGATCGCCGGCCGGCGGACCGTCCTTGACGGCCGCCTCGAGCTCATCGGCGAGCTCGTCGATGGCCTCCGCGACGATCGTGTTGAGCACGGTGTTCGGGAGCGCCGGCGACTGACTCGAGCCGAGCGCCCGGAACTCGAACTTGTTCCCGGTGAACGCGAACGGACTCGTGCGGTTGCGGTCGCCGCCGTGCTTGGGCAGTTGCGGCAGCACCGGCGTGCCCAGCCCGAGGAACGACTGCGCCCTGGTCTCGGACGTCTCGCCGCGCTCGAGCGCGCCGAACACGTTCTCGAGCTCGGCGCCGAGGAAGATCGAGATGATCGCCGGCGGGGCCTCGTTTGCGCCGAGGCGATGATCCTGACCGGGCGACGCGATCGACGCGCGCAACAGGCCCTGGTACTCGTTGACCGCCTTGATCACCGCCGCGCAGAAGAACAGGAACTCGAGGTTCCGGTGCGGGGTGTCGCCGGGCTCGAGCAGGTTCTTGCCTGTGTCCGTGCCCATCGACCAGTTGTTGTGCTTGCCCGAACCGTTGACGCCGGCGAACGGCTTCTCGTGCAGCAGGCAGACCAGGCCGTAGCGCCGCGCGACGTTCTGCATCAGCTGCATCGTCAGCTGCTGATGGTCGGAGCCGACGTTCGAGTTTTCGAAGATCGGCGCGATCTCGTACTGGTTGGGGGCGACCTCGTTGTGGCGGGTCTTGACCGGCACCCCGAGCTTGGCCAGCTCGCGCTCGGTCTCGAGCATGTAGGCGAGGATCCGGTCCGGGATCGACCCGAAGTAGTGGTCGTCGAGCTCGTGGCCCTTGGGGGGCTTGGCGCCGAACAGCGTGCGGCCGGTCGTGATCAGGTCGGGCCGTTCGAAGTAGTACTGCTCGTCGATCAGGAAGTACTCCTGCTCAGGGCCGATCGTCGTGAACACGCGATTCGCGTCGGCGTCTCCGAACAGCTTCAGCGCGCGGATCGCCGACTTCGACAGCGCGTCCATCGAGCGCAGCAGCGGGATCTTGTGGTCGAGCGCCTCGCCGGTCCACGACGCGAACGCGGTCGGGATGCACAGCAGCGTGCCGTTGGGGTTCTCGAGGATGAACGCCGGCGAGGTCGGGTCCCAGGCGGTGTAGCCGCGCGCCTCAAACGTCGCGCGGATGCCGCCGGTCGGGAAGCTCGAGGCGTCGGGCTCGCCCTGGATCAGCTCCTTGCCGGAGAACTCCGCGATCGCGGTGCCTTCGTCGGTCGGGGCGTAGAAGCTGTCGTGCTTCTCCGCGGTCGAGCCCGTCAACGGCTGGAACCAGTGCGTGTAATGGGTCGCGCCCCGCTCCATCGCCCATTCCTTCATCGCGAGCGCGACTGAGTCCGCCAGCGACGTGTCAAGCGCCTCGCCGCGGGCGAGCGTCCGCTGCAGGCGCTTGAAGACGTCAGAGGAGAGGCGCTGGCGCTGGACGGCGCGGCTGAACACGTTCGCGCCGAACACCTGGTTGTCGGAGAGAGTTAGATCGGGAGCCCCAAGTGCGCCTCCGTTGGGAGCCCACTGCGCGGCAAGTACGTTCTGCTGTCGGATGCGAGGCATGGGTCATCGATTCCTTTTTCGGAGTGGCCCCGAGCGTAACGCGCGCCCGCGGGGCTCGTCATTATCCGGATGTCCAAAGTGGCCGTCCCACGTGGACAAACGCGGTCATGAAATACTGCCGCGAGTGCCGTTCAACCGCGAGCTCGGCTGGCAGGCGTACGTCCCCGACGAGGGACGGTACGACCGGATCCAGTATCGCCGCTGCGGTCGCAGCGGCCTGCAGCTGCCTGCGATCTCGCTCGGCCTGTGGCAGAACTTCGGCGACGACCGTCCGCTCGCGACGAGCCGTTCGATCATCCGCCGGGCGTTCGACCTCGGGATCACGCACTTCGACCTGGCCAACAACTACGGGCCGCCGTACGGAACCGCCGAGATCAACTTTGGGCGGATCTACGAGGAGGACCTGAAGCCCTATCGGGATGAGATCGTGATCTCGACCAAGGCCGGCTACGACATGTGGCCGGGCCCGTATGGCGAGTGGGGCTCACGCAAGTACCTGCTCGGCAGCCTCGAGCAATCGCTGAAGCGGATGCGGCTCGACTATGTGGACATCTTTTATTCGCACCGGTTCGACCCCGACACGCCGCTCGAGGAGACGATGGGCGCGCTCGACACCGCCGTCCGCCAGGGCAAGGCGCGCTACGTCGGGATCTCGTCCTACGGTCCCCGCCGGACCGAAGAGGCCGGGCTGATCCTGCGCGAGCTGGGCACGCCGCTCTTGATCCACCAGCCGTCGTACTCGCTTCTCAACCGGTGGGTCGAGGAGGAGCTGCTCGACGTGCTCGAGCGCGAGGGCGTCGGCGCGATCGTGTTCTCGCCACTCGCCCAGGGGCTGCTGACCAGCCGCTACCTCGACGGCGTTCCCGAGGACTCACGCGCGCGGATCGGGAACTACTTCAACGAGGGGATGCTCTCGAGCGAGAACCTCGCGCGCGTGCGCGCGCTGAACGCGATCGCGGAGCGGCGCGGGCAGACGCTCGCGCAGATGGCGATCGCCTGGGTGCTCCGCGACCCACGCATCACCAGCGCGCTGCTCGGCGCGAGCAGCGTCGCCCAGCTCGAGCAGAACGTGGCCGCGCTCGAGCGCGCCGACTTCGATCCCGCCGAGCTCGAGGAGATCGATCAGTACGCGGGCGACGGCGGCATCAACCTCTGGGCGACGTCGAGTAGCGAGTAATTGGGGCCGCCTTCGGCGGCCCATCACACCCCTACGGAGCGCTCGAGGACGTGGTGACGATCTGGCCGTTGTTGTTGACGTAAGACTCCGACGGGGCGGTGTGGATCGTGACCGCGAACGTCCCGTGCGGGAGACCGCCGCCCTGAACAACTGCCTTGGCCTTCCCGTTGAGGCCGGCGGCCACCTCCCAGGCGACGACGTGGCGGCCGGGCGCCACCGCGGTCACGGCCCAGTCGAACTTGGCCGTCCGTCCCGGCGCCAACGATCCGAGCGCCCAGGTGTTCGAGTACGCGGTGACCGCGCCGCCGGGGCTGCCGCTCCCGGCGGTCGAGCCGGGCTGGCAGCCGACGTTGCACGCGCCCGGTGGCCGGTCGACGATCCAGATCGGGCGCGACGGGTTGGCCAGCCCGGTCTGCTGGAGGTCGTCGGCGAACGCGGCCGCGTCGGTGCCCTCGCCCGCGGGCGCGGGATACGCACAGGTGACGTTGCAGATCGTCACCGCGACGTTCGGGATCGTCTTGGAGCCGGTGTTGCGAATCGCGAGCACGAGATGCGTGTGCTCGGACAGGCGCTGAGAGGCCGGGAACGTCGCCGTCGTCACCGCGACCGGAAAGTTTCCGGCCGGCTCGCTCGCGTCCTGCCGCGCTCCGCTGCCGCATCCGGCGAGGACGAGCGCCGCCAGCGCTGCGCAGATCGGGCCAATGCTCCGGGAGGTCACGGCGCGCCGAACATAGCAATTGCACTGCACGCCCACGCCGGTTGGGGCGACGGTTCCAATTTGGTGTTTCCGGGTACCTCGCCGTAGGCTTAGCCGTCAGCCGCGTGGCGGCACTGGAAGACCTGGGAGGCTGGAGCAGATTTGATCAGAGCCGTCGCCGATCGTGGGTACTCGCCCATCAAGGGCCTGCTCGAAGAGGTCGGCAACATGATGATCCTGACCGGCAAGACGCTGGTCTCCGCCGTGAGCCCGCCGTACCCGTACGGGCCCGAGTTCGTTGGCCAGTTCATGTTCGCGCTGCGGCTGTGCTGGTTCCCGCTGCTGATCTCGACGATCGCGTTCGGCTACGAGGCGCCGGGGCTTCAAGCCGCGAACTTCCTTGTCCTGTTCGGCGCGATCGACCGCCTCGGCGGGTTCTTCGTGCTCGCGTCAATCCGCGAGTTCGCGCCGTTCGTCGACGCGATCGTGCTCGCCGGCGTCGCCGGGACCGCGATCACGGCCGATCTCGGCGCCCGCAAGATTCGCGAGGAACTCGACGCGCTCCAAGTGCTCGGCGTCGACCCGATTAAGAACCTCGTCGTGCCGCGGTTCCTGGCGCTGATGCTGGTCACCGGCCTGTTCGACATCTACGCAGTGATCTTCGGTGTCTTCGGCGGGATCCTGGCGACGCTGGTCAACCACGCGTCACTCGGTCCGTTCTTCTCCACGTTCTTCAACAACGCCGAGACCACCGACCTGTGGGGATCGGTGGTCAAGACCACGCTGTTCGGAGCGATCATCGCCGTGGTCTGCTGTTACAAGGGGATGACCGCCTCGGGCGGGGCCGAGGGGGTCGGCCGCGCCGTAAACCAGGCGGTCGTGATCGCGTTCCTGGGGATCTTCGCGTTCAACTACGCGTTCACGCAGACGCTGCTTGCCACCCATCCCGAGATCACGACGATCCCACGATGAACGACCTGATCGTCACCCCGAAGGGCTGGATCGAGAGCTTCGGCGAGATCGCCAAGTTCACCACGCAGGTGGTCGGCGAGGTGTTCCGGCTGCGCGTGTTCAAGTTCTTCGGCGAGGTGCTGCGCCAGGCCGGGATCCTGATCGTCGGGTCGGCGCTCGTGATCTGCATGCTGGTGTTCATCGTCGGCCTCACGTGCGGGATCGAGGGCGCATACCTACTGCGCTCGCAGGGAGCGCCGGCGTTCTCGGGCGTGTTCTCGGCGTGGTGCGACCTGCGCGAGCTCGCGCCGCTCGCGTTCGGCTACATGATGGCGGCGAAGGTCGGCACCGGCATCGTGGCCGAGCTCGGCTCGATGCGGATCTCAGACGAGATCGACGCGCTCGAGGTGATGGGGATAAGCGGCATGACGTTCCTGTGTGGGACGCGGCTCCTGGCGGCGTGGCTCGTGCTGCCGTTCGTGTACATCATCGCGATCGGCGCCGGGTTCGTCGCGAGCTACATCGCGGTCGTGCAGCAGATCGGCGACGTGTCCTCGGGAGGCTACTTCCTGATCTTCTGGGAGTTCCAGAACCCGCCAGACCTCTTATTCAGCCTGATAAAGGCGATGGCGATGGCTACGCTCATCGTGCTGGTCGGCTGCTATTACGGGTACAACGCTAGTGGTGGGCCTGTAGGTGTCGGTACCGCAACCGCGAAGTCGATGGTCTTGAACTTGGTCGGTGTACATCTCATCGGAATGCTCGGCACGCAGCTCTTCTGGGGCGCGAACCCGCGGGCACCAATCGGAGGCTGACAATGGCGTTTGACGACGAAGCCCCGGGCCCCGAGCAGTCCGCTGTGGGCACCGCGCACGACGGCGCCGACGAGCCGGCCCCGATGCAGCACGACGACGAGCCTGCTGGGTCAACGGCGCAGGAGCGCGAGTCCGGCTCGCGTGTGTCGGTCGTCGACGAGCAGCCCCCGCGCCCGGGTCCGCCCCCTGGCGCGTCCGACGACGACTACAAGTGGCACACCTACAAGGTGTATCCGTCGGGCCGCCCCGACGCGGTCGAGTTCATCGACACGTACAAGGCGTTCGGCCGGACGGAGATCCTGCGCGGTCTGAACATGGGCCTGCCCGAGGGGATGGTGTCGATGATTCTCGGCCCGTCCGGCACCGGGAAGTCCGTCTGCATCAAGCACATGGTCGGGCTTCTCTACCCCGACGAGGGCGACATCCTGGTGCACGGTGAGTCGGTTCCGAACATGCCCGACGATCAGCTGTTCGAGATGCGCAAGAAGTTTGGCCTGCTGTTCCAGGACGGCGCGCTGTTCGGGTCGATGAACCTGTACGACAACGTCGCGTTCCCGCTCCGGCAGCACACCGAGAAGGGCGAGGACGAGATCGAGGACATCGTCATGCGCCGGCTCCAGGAGGTCGGCCTGGGCGAGGCGCGGAACAAGGCGCCCAACGAGCTGTCCGGCGGGATGCGCAAGCGCGCGGGGTTCGCGCGGGCGCTCGTGCTCGAGCCCGACATCCTGCTGTTCGACGAGCCCGACTCCGGCCTCGACCCGGTGCGGACCGCGCTACTCGGCGAGCTGATCCTCGAGATCCACCGCGACATGATGGAGGAGGCGAAGGCGAAGGGGAAGGAGCACCTCCCGACCTTTTGCGTGATCACCCACGACATCATGAGCGCCCGCCGGGTCGCCGACTACATCAACGTGCTGTGGAAAGGCCGGATCGTCGAGGCGGGCCCGGCCGAGGACATGCTGAACTCCGAGAACCCGTTCATCCGCCAGTTCCTGTCGGGGGAGTCACAGGGTCCGCTCTCGATGGACTGAGCGATGATGGGGCGGGTGTTGGAGCGGCTGGCGCGCGCCGCCGCAAGGAGACCGGCGGTGACGCTGGGCATCGTGCTCGCGCTCGCGCTGTGCGGCGGAGCGCTGGCGCTGCGCCTGCAACCGAACACGAGCAGCGACACGTTCGTCAACAGCTCGTCGCCGGAGTACAAGGCGAGCCTCGACGACAACACGCACTTCGGCGGCGATCCGGTGGTGATCCTGATCCGCGAGCCGCTGCCGGATCTGGTCGAGACCAAGGACCTCGCGACGGTCAGCCAACTCGAGGCGTGCCTCGCCGGCCAGGTCGTCGTCGCCAACCAGCAGCTTCAGGCGTTCACGCCGGCGCCGGCCGGATCGCAGACGCCGTACGGAGGGTGGGGGAGCCCCTGCGGCAAGCTGATGAAGGCCCAGCCGGCCCAGGTCGTGTACGGGCCGGGAACGTTCCTCAATCGCGCCGTTGCGGCCGTCAACACCGAGATCGAGCAGATCGAGGCCGGCGCTCAGCAGACGATCCAGAACGCCAAGACGAGCGCGTACGAGCTGGCGCTGTCGCACCATATGTCGAAGGCCCGGGCGACCACGCTCGCGAACGCGGCGGGTTCGATCGCGCAGGAGCAGGAGACCACGAGCCTGCTCCAGATGTACCTGAACTCGGGCATCACCGGCCAGCCGCGGATCGACGACCCGCAGTTCATCCCGGAGATCGTGTTCGACCAGACCCGCGGCGTAAACCAGCCCAAGTCGCGGTTCGCGTACCTGTTCCCGACGGCTGACTCGGCGCTTATCCAGGTCCGGCTGAAGGCGTCGCTGACGCCGTCGCAGCAGGCGCAGGCGATCACGTGGATCGAGCAGGCGGTACGGATGCCGATGTTCCGCTCGGCGTATCACGGCACGTACACGGTCTCGGGCGTGCCGGTCGTGACCAACGACCTCGCCTCGACGATCACCGGGTCGATCGCGGGGCTGCTCGCCGCGGCGATCTTCGTGATGGGCGTGGTGTTGCTTCTCGTGTTCAGGAATCGGCCGCGTCTGCTGCCGCTCGGGATCGCGCTGGCCGCGGCCGGGATCACGTTCGGCGCGGTGTCGCTCGTCGGCGGGACGCTGACGATGGCGTCGATCGCGGTGCTGCCGATCCTGATCGGGCTGGCGGTCGACTATGCGGTCCAGTTCCAGGCGCGCACCGAGGAGGTGTCGGGCGACGTCGCGCAGGCGGCGATCGTCGCGGCGCCGACGATCGCCACCGCCGCACTGGCCACGGCGGCGGGATTCCTGGCGCTGCTGCTGTCGCCGGTCCCGATGGTTCGCGGGTTCGGAGAGTTGCTGATCGTCGGGATCGCGATCGCGCTCGCGTGCGCGCTGACGATGGGGTCGGCGGCGCTCGTGCTCGCTCGCCGCCAGCGACCGGCTCCGCGCTTTAGTCCACCCTCGCTCGGAATCGTCGGCGCGTCAGCGCGCGGCGCGGGGGAGATCATCGAGGATGCACGGTCCTCGGTCTCGTCGCGCGGGATCTCGGTCGCGCGCTCTGCGGTGGCAGCGGCGGCCCGCCGGCCTGGGCGCGTGCTGTTGGTGGGGCTGGTGCTGGCCGCCCTCGGCTGGGTCGCCGACACGCAGATGCGCGTCCAGTCCGACGTGACCAAGCTCGTGCCGTCGAACATGCCGGCGCTGCAGAACCTGCGGACGCTCGAGCGCGTAACCGGCGTGTCGGGTGAGATCGACGTGCTCGTGCACTCGAGCAACGTCGCCACCCCGAAGACGATCAGCTGGATGGTCGGCTACGAGAACACGCTGCTCGCGCACTTTGGATACGTCGAGGCGAAGGGGTGCTCGAGCGCGACGCTGTGCCCGGCGCTGTCGCTGCCGGACCTGTTCTGCTCGGGGAGCCAGGCGACGGCGAGCTCGTGCGGCAGCTCGCTGTCGACCAGTGATATTTCGAGCCTGCTGAAGGCGGTTCCGCCGTACTTCTCCCAGGCGGTGATCACGCGCGATCACCGGGAGGCGACGCTCGCGTTCGGGATCCGCCTGATGCCGCTGTCCCGGCAGCAGCAGGTGATCGACTACATGCGAGCACACCTGCATCCGCCGTCCGGGGTCAGCGCCTCGCTGGCCGGCCTGCCCGTGCTCGCGGCGCAGGCGGACGCGGCGCTGTCCTCGTCGGCGCGCCGGATGCTGATGTTGCTGGCCGGGCTGTTCGCGGTCGGGCTGGTGCTGTTCGCGGTGCTGCGCACGGTCGAGCGGGCGTTGGTCCCCCTCGTTCCGATCGCGCTCGCTACCGGTTGGTCGTCGCTGATCCTGTTCGCGACGCGAATTCCGCTCAACCCGATGTCGGCCACGCTCGGGGCGCTCGTGATCGCGATCTCCACCGAGTTCAGCGTGCTGCTGTCCGAGCGCTACCGCGCCGAGCGGCGGACGGGCCTGGAGCCGGGGCAGGCGCTGGCGCGGACCTACCGGTTCACCGGCTCGGCCGTGCTCGCGTCGGGGATCACCGCGATCGCGGGGTTCGGGGTGCTCACGTTCTCGAGCATCACGATGCTGCGCGACTTCGGGCTGGTGACGCTCGTCGACCTGACGGTGTCGCTCGGCGGAGTGATGCTCGTGCTGCCGTCGGTGCTCGCGCTGTCCGAGCGGCCGGACGCTGTGGGGAGCGCGGGTCGGCGGGTCCGCGAGCTCGCGGGACGCGTGGCCGGCGCACTACCGCGGCGGCGGGCGCGCGTGGCGTGAGCGAGCCCCCGACTCCGTTCCAAGCCCTCATCGACAATCGCCGCTACGCGTGGATGGTCGGCGTGCTCGCGGCCGTGCTGGTGATCGGGTTCCTGATCTACGCACTGACCACTCATCCGTCGGGGTCCGGGACGCCGGGGGTCGCGGCGGGACAGCCGCTTCGCGACTTCGCGGCACCGCTGGCCGCGTCTGATTTGAACGGCGTGGCCAACCTGAGTCCGCCGTGCACGCTCGCTCGGCACGATCCGCGCGCGTTGAACGTGTGTCTCCTGGCCAAGCGCGGGCCGCTCGTGCTCGACTTCTTCGTAACCGGGTCGGGCGCGTGCGAGCGGGAGGTGAGCACGCTCCAGGCGCTCGCTTCGGGTTCTGCGACGCGGGGGGCTCAGTACGCCGCGGTGGCGGTCAACACGAGCCATGCGGCGGCGGCTAAGGCGGTTCGCAAGCATGGCTGGACGATCCCGGTGGCGTACGACTCTGACGGCGGCGTGGGCGGCCTGTACGGCGTCACGGCGTGCCCGCTGGTTGAGCTCGCCTATCGTGGCGGGACGGTGGCTCAGCGGTTGATCGGCGAGCACTGGCTTTCGGAAGCGGCCCTCGAGCCGCGGGTGCAGGCGTTGCTGCGTCGCGGGTGAGCGCCTGTGAGCTCCGCCAACGGGTTCGTCGATCCAGGCCTGCGCGAGGAGTTTCCCGGGCTCCGATTGGCGTGGACGGCGGTCGACGAGCGGGTCCGGGGCAGCTCTCGCGAGGTCGGGCGACGACTGCGCGACCTGTCCGATCGGTACCGGGGTGCGGGCGTGGTGGCGATGCGCACCCGGCCGATCCCGCACGCGTATCGAACGTTCTTCCGCCAGGTCGGGCTCGATCCGGACGCAACGCGGATTCCGAGTGAGGCCGCCGCGGTGGGGCGGCTGCTCAAGGGGGCGTTCGAGGCCCGGGATACGGTCGCGGACGCGCTGCTGATCGCGCTCGTCGAGACTGGCGTCCCGGTGTGGGCGCTCGACGCCCGAGTGGTCGATTGCGACAGTCTCGGGATACGGACTTCTGTGTCTGGGGACCGGGTGGGCGGGCCGGATGGCGGGACCTTGCTGTCCGAGGGCCAGCTCGTGGTCGCCGACTTGGTGAGGATCCACGCGACGTTGTTCGGCGAGCCGGCGCCCGGTAACGCGCCGGGTCCGCAGACGCGCCGGATCGTGCTGTTCGCCGTCGGCGTCGACGGCGTCCCGGCGATCCACGTCGAGGAGGCGCTGTGGGTGGCCGTGGACGTGATCGAGAAGGGTTAAAGCCCTCTTTGCGCTAATGCTAAGCTGGCTCCGGGCTCGCGAAAAGGAGGCACGTTGGCGCTTCTCGAACACGACTCAGAGGCCGTCCTTCACGGCTCGGCGTTCGCCCCGGACAGGGATGAGCTGGCGGCGCGACGGTCGCTGCGAGTCCAGATCGACAAGCTCGAACGCGAGCTGTCCGACGCGTTCGTCACCGCCTACCCGATGGGCGGACTCGACGAGCCACCGACGCGATCGTGGTCCGCGCCGCGGTTGCTCGGCCTCGGTGAGCTGGAGCGCGTCCGCGACGACCTGGCGGCACGCGTCCAGGCGGCGCGGGGGTCGATCGCGCGGCGCGCCGATCAGCAGGCGGAGAGGCGGGTGGCGCTCGAGAAGATGCTGCTCGACCCGGGGCGCTACCGGTTCGTGCGGATCGCGAACCGCGAGATCGGTGAGCCGGGATGCGGCGTGTGGTACGTGAAGCCGCGGCTCGGGCTGATCGGGATGCTGATGGGCTGGTGGGAGGTCAAGCTCTCCTCGGGGTGTCCGTTAGCCCCCGCCGCCGGCGCGTCTGACGAGCGCCGCGGCTTCGAGTGAGGGCTACCCTCAGCGCCGGGCGCCGCGGCCTCGGGTGAGGGCTACCCTCGGCGCTACGTGCGAGAGCTACTGCGGACGGGCGCCGGCGCCGCGCTGGTACTGCTGATCATGGTCATCGGCAGCCTCGTCCTGTGGATCGGGACGCCGCTCCTATGGCTGTGGGTCGGGGCCCAGGTCCAAGGTGCGACGTCGTCGCTCGGGACCGCGATCGGCGTGAGCTTCATCGGCGTGGTGGCGACGATCGGCCTGCTCGCCGGGGTGCTGGCGAAGCTAAGCGACGTCTACCAGGCCAACCGCCGCTCGCGGGGCCTCGATGACACCGGGCACTACGTGCTCGAGACCGTCCTCGTGGTCAGCGCGGGCCTGACGCTGGCGGCGTTCGTGATCTGGTTCTTCTTCTTCGCCGGCGCCAGCCCGGTGCCGGTCGGCATCCAGATCTGAGGGTCCGCGACTGAGTGAGTGGCGGAACCGTCAAATACGGAGTCGCGGACCCTGAGCCCGGGTCCCGCGCCACTACCCACCCTGGGCAGTCGCGCGGGCCCGTTTACGGCAGGTCTAAACGCTGAGCAGCTCGAGCGCTCGATCGCTACAGGACTCGAGCTGGCCTGCGAGGAGGCGACGCTGGCGGTCGGTTAGCGCGCCAACGCTTTTGGTCTCGGTGATGTGATATCGCGAGAGGAACTTCCTGCATTTGGTCGTGCCCCAGCGCCGCTGACTCATCAGCAGCTCTCCAATCGCCCAGCTGAACGCTTCAGCGGGCGGATCCAAAATGATGTCCGCGGCGGAAGCTTCTCCCTCAGCGATCCTTCGCTTCAGCTCCGCGCGGGCGAGCCTGACCGCGTTGGCCCGTTCCAGTGCTCGCAGTCGTTGCGGCGCCGGTGTCATCGTGGCGGTCTCACTCATTTGGTGCTTCGCTTCCTCCCATTCGGTCCGACGCGGCGGACGCATGTTTTTTTACAGATGGGCAGGGGCTAACGAGGCCCCCTCCCGTGGGTCCTAAATCTGCAAACTGCTTTTCCCGCACGCCGAACGCGCGGTTCCTACACCCCCATCTCCGGCCTATCCCTACGTTATCGACCTCTGCTCTGCTCGGCCGTTTGGGTAGTGAGACGCTACGACATCGGCGCGAGTAACAGCAACGTCACAAGTGCTACCCATGCGCTTAGAGCGAGTTTTTTTGGAGCCGGATGCCTTGTGCGAGTGTGGACAAGGCGAGGGACGTGAGCGCTCCCTAGCCGATTGGCGTGGGGGCACCCGAAGCGGTTTTCCGGAGGATTGGGGCAAGGGGGCTTACGCGCGTGCCGGGAGCGGGCCGTGCTCGCTCTCGAAGCCCCGCTTGGCCTCGGCGAAGATCTCGAGCGCCCGGTCGAGCGTGGCGTGATCGTGCGTGGCCATCACGCTCGTGCGCAGCAACGCGCCCGCCGGCGGCACCGCGGGGTGGAGCGCGACGTTGACATACAGGCCGCGGTCGTACAGCGCCTTCCACAGGAACGCGGCCTTCCAGTCGTCGCCGACCACGACCGGGACGACGGTGGTGACGATCTCGGTGCCGTCTGTCAGTTTCGTCGGCTGTACCACCTGGAAGCCGAGCTCGTCGAGGCCCTTGTGGAGGTACCGGGCGTTGCTGAGGACTTTGTCGAACAGCTCGCGGCCCTCGGCGGAGCGGCAGATGCGGACCGCGGCAAGCGCCGCTCCAAGCGCCGCTGGCACGGCCGAGGCCGTGAACATGAACGGGCGCGAGGAGACGCGTAGGAACTCGATCACGTCCGCGGGGCCGGCGATCACGCCGCCGCACGACGCGAGCGACTTGGAGAACGTCGCCATCCGCAGGTCGACCTGGTCCTCCACGCCGAACAGTTCTGAGGCGCCGGCTCCCCGCGCGCCGAGCACGCCCAGCGCGTGGGCCTCGTCGACCATCAGGCGGGCGCCGTAGCGGCGGCTCATCTCCGCGATCTCGGGGAGCGGGGCGACGTCCCCCTCCATCGAGAACACGCCGTCGACGACCACCAGGATTCCGCCGCCGTCGGCGGCGGCCTTCTCGAGCGTGTGCTCGAGGCGGTCGATGCGGTTGTGGCGGAACGGGCGCAGCTTGGCCCGCGAGAGGATGCAGCCGTCGAGGATCGAGGCGTGGTCGCCGGAGTCGACCACGACGGTGTCCCCGGGGCCGAGGATCGTCCCCAGCGCGCCCAGGTTGGCCTGGTGTCCGGTGGTGAACACGAGCGCGCCCTCGGTCCCGAACCAGTCCGCGAGCTCCGACTCGAGTTCGAGGTGCAGGTCGGTGGTGCCGTTCAGGAAGCGCGAGCCGGTCAGCCCGGTCCCGTACCGGTCCAGGGCGGCTCGCGCCCCCTGGTGGACGCGTTCATCCCCGGTCAGCCCCAGGTAGTTGTTGGAGCCGAGCATGATCCGGCGCTTGCCCTCCATCTCGACGACCGGCAACGTCGGGCCCTCGAGCACGCGGAAGTACGGCACGAGGTCGAGCTCCCGGGCGGCCTTCAACTGCTCGAGGCGTTCGTGCTCCCGGGCCTTGGCGAAGACATCGATCGAGGTGGACATATAACGTTCCGGGTCAGATGGCGCTAGACGTGACGCTGCCGACTCGTCAGGCGTTGGAGATACGCCCTGTCGCGAGCAAGCGCGAGCTGAATACATTCATCAAGCTGCCGTGGCGGCTTTATCGTAACGAGCCCAACTGGGTCCCGCCGCTTGTGTTCGACCGCAAGCGGTTCTTCGACCGGAACCGCAACCCGTTCTTCAAGCACGCCGAGGTCGAGTTCTTCCTCGCCTGGCGTGGCGATGAGCCGGTCGGGCGGATCACCGCGCAGATCGACCGCCACTTCAACGAATTCCAGCATCACGACTGGGGGATGTTCGGATTCTTTGAATGTGAGAACGACGTTCAGGCCGCGAACGCGCTGCTTTCGACGGCTTCGGAGTGGCTCAGCGCGCGGGGGCGGGATCGGATGGTGGGGCCGATGGACTTCACCACCAACGACGAGTGCGGGGTGCTCGTCGACGGCTACGACCTGCTGCCGACGGTCCTCACCAACTGGCACCACCCGTACTACCCGCGCTTGATCGAGGGCGCCGGGCTGACCAAGGCGATGGACCTGTACATGTGGACGCTCGAGGTGGCCGATCGGGCATCGGTGAGCCCCGTTATCTGGCGAGCCGCCGCCGACGTCGAGCGCAAGTACGGGATCACGGTCCGGCCCATGCGCAAGAAGGACATGGAGGCCGAGATAGGCCGCTTCCTCGAGGTCTACAACGCCGCCTGGGAGCGGAACTGGGGCTTCACGCCGCTCACCGAGGAGGAGGTTCGCCATTACGCCAAGGACCTCAAGCCCGTCCTCGACGAGAACTGGGCGTTCATCGCCGAGAAGGATGGCGAGCCCGTGGCGGCGGGGCTGACGCTGCCCGACTACAACCAGGTGCTGATCCATCTGAACGGGCGCCTGCTCCCGTTCGGCTGGGCGAAGGCGCTGTACTACAAGGGCAAGATCGACCGCGTCCGCGTGTTCGCGCTCGGGGTCAAACCGGAGTACCAGCACACGGGGATCGGGGCCAAGCTTTACGAGATGCACTACGACGCCGCGGAGCGCACCAACCAGAAGAAGGGCGAGACCGGCTGGATCCTCGAGACCAACAAGTCGATGAACCGGGCGATGGAGCGCATGGGGGGCAAGATCGTCCGTACCTATCGGGTATACGAGAAGCTCCTTTGAACTTGACCGCCGGCGCTGTCACCATGTCGCGGGCATGACTGAGCCTTTCGCGGACGAACAGGCCCCTGGGGTGGATGCCTTGGAGGCCGCTGAGCCTGTTGGCGGCTCGGATGCGGCTTCGGCTTCGGCTGCGGTCTCGGCTGAGGATCCGGCTGCGGTCGAGCCTGACGAGGAGGTCGTCGATGGGCTGCCGGTGATTGCGGAGGTCCGGACGATCGACACGCCGAGCCACGCGTCGCTGCCGGCGGTCCAGGCGGCCGCCGCGGCCGCCACCGGGTTCGTCGCCGGCGCCGCCACGATCGCGCTGATCAAACGGCGGTCCGCCCGCAAGATGGCGCGTAATGGCAAGGGCGGTGCTCGCCGCGCGATCGACCTCCTGCCGATCACGGCGTCGCGGTCGTTCCTGGTCGACGTGCACGTGATCGGCAAGCAAGGGGATTGACCGCGGGGGTCGAGGCCCGCGTCGGGGTCGAGGTCCGCGTCGAGGTGCGTCCGCGGTGGGCGTTCGCGCTGCCGCTGCGGAACGGGATGGACGGCCTGACGCAGGTCCGGGGTGGGGTGCTCCACCGCCTGATCCACTTCGGTGACGAGGCTGTTTTTGTACGCGTCGCGCAGCCCGCGCCCGACCGGGTGGTATTCGGTGCGCAGGCGTCGGAGCGGGCGGCGGCCGAGTGGGGGATCGAGCGGATGCGGCTCGCGCTCGGAGTGGATCAGGACCTCGCCCCGTTCTACGAACGCTTCCGCTTCGATCCGCTGATCGGGCGGTCGGTCCGGTCCACGCCGGGCCTGCGCGTGGGCGGCAAGCCCGACCCGTTCGAGGCGCTCGCCTGGGCGATCTGCGAGCAGTTGATCGAGTTTTCGCGGGCAGCGGCGATCGAGCGCCGGCTGATCGCGCGGCTCGGGCGCCGGTGCCCGCTTAACGGTATGCGTGATTCCCCGACCGCCGCGGTGCTCGCGGCGCAGGCGCCGGCGCTGCTCGAGTCGATGGATCTGTCCGGCGGGCGCGCGGTCACGCTGGTTCGCGCCGCCCGCGAGGTCGCGAGCGGCCGCGTCGACCTGTACGACGGCGACCACGAGCGCGGGTGGCGCCGGCTCCGCGCGATCCGCGGCATCGGCAACTGGACGCTCCAGATGCTGGCCCTGACCGGCCAGGGGCGCCTCGACCAGTTGCCGTGCGGGGACGTCGGGTACCTGAAATTCGTGGGGCGGCTTCAGGGGGGCGGGGACCCGTGGGCCCGCGCCACCGAGGACGAGGTCGCCGAGTTCTTCGCCCCGTACGCGCCGTGGGCGGGGCTGGCGGGGCTACATGCACTGCGGGTCGGTGGCGGGTCGGCGGCGACTCGCGTGGCGGCGTAGCCGGCGGCGGGTCGGGATTGTGGTGGCGTGGCGGCGGACGGGCCGCGTGGCGGCGGACGGGCCACGTGGCGGCGTTGCGGAGGCCCCGGGGCGCTCCCGACGTCCTGTCCGAGCCTCGCGCTCTATGTAAAAGTCGGCAGACCTCCCCGCGTGACGCCCCGCCGGCCATATAAGCATGCTGACAATGCTTATATGGCCCCGGAGGTGGGTGGGCGGGTGGTTTGCTGCGTTTTACAGAGGGTGGGACCACGCTCCGCCCGGCCAGTGGTGCGCAACCCGCCAAACCAC
Source organism: uncultured Solirubrobacterales bacterium (assembly GCA_963701945.1). GTDB lineage: Bacteria > Actinomycetota > Thermoleophilia > Solirubrobacterales > Solirubrobacteraceae > Palsa-465. The sequence goes on from CAVPBV010000019.1 coordinate 311,954, forward strand.
GTCTCGCCAGCGAACATTGGCGAGATAAGCGCCACCCCGGCGCTTATGTGTACCGTTCCGGTGGGTGGGTAACGGCTTTGGCACGTTCTGCGCCCGCCGACGGGCAGACGCGGAAGGGTGCCGCGGGCCCGGCGACCAAAAAAGGGCGCCACCATGAGCTTCGAGCTGCGAGAGACAACGATCCACGGCCACCGGGTCGCCTACCGGATGGCGGGCAGCGGCCCGCCGATAGTGCTGATCCACGGCATCACCGCGTCGTCGGTGGTGTGGGAGTCGGTGGCGCCGCGGCTGGCGCGCCACCACACGGTGCTGGCGCCGGACCTGCTCGGACATGGCCAGAGCGCCAAGCCGCGCGGCGACTACTCGATGGGCGCGTTCGCGTCGGGCATTCGCGACCTGGTCCTGTCGTTGGAGCTCGGGCCGGTCACGGTCGTCGGCCATTCGCTCGGCGGCGGGGTCGCGATGCAGTTCTCCTACCAGTTCCCCGAGCGGGTGCAGCGCCTGGCGCTGGTGTCGAGCGGCGGGCTCGGGCGCAGGGTGAGCGGCCTGCTACGCGCGGCGACGTTCCCGGGCTCGGAGCTGGTGCTGCCCGTGCTCGCCGGGCGCCACGTGCTGAACGCCGGCCGCGCCGTCGGGCGGACGCTCGGGCGGATCGGCATCCCGCTCGGCAACGACGCGATCGAGATGGCTCGGGGCCACGCCTCGCTAGGGGATCCCGAGAGCCGCGCTGCGTTCGTCCACACGCTGCGCGCGAGCGTCGACGTCGGCGGTCAGCGCGTTCAGGCGGTCGATCGCCTGTACCTCGCGGCCGAGTTGCCGCTGCTGATCGTGTGGGGGGCGCGGGACCGGATCATCCCGGTCGACCACGGCCGCCGCGCGCACGAGCTGGTGCCCGGCAGCCGGTTCGAGCTGTTCGAGCGCGCCGGCCATTTCCCCCACCTCGACGAGCCCGACCGGTTTGTGGCCACGATCGAGGACTGGATCGCCACGACCGAGCCGGGGCTGCGCGACGAGGCTGGGTTCCGCGCCGCAATTCGACGCAATGGAGCACCCGGCCGATGATTTCTTGGCCGAATCGCGGTCCTTTACAGGATGGCAGCGTCGCGGCCAAGCACGATCACGTTCGCGATCAGCGGCCCGCTCGCCCGGGGGGACCTGCCGGCGCTGTATGAGCGTGTGTGCGCGCTGCTATGGGGCGCCGATGCCGACGTCGCCGTGTGCGACGTGACCGGCGTCGCCGCGGATGCCGTGACCGTCGACGCGCTGGCGCGTCTGCAACTCGCCGCTCGCCGGCACAGCTGCCAGATCCAGCTCCAGCACGCCTCCGCTGACCTGCGCGCGCTGATCGCGTTCATGGGACTCGAGGATGTGCTGCCGGGGTAGACCCGGCGGCTGGTCCAAGCGGATCCCGTCGACGCTAGGCGTCGAGATGCGGCGGGAGCCCCCACAGTGGGAACAGCCGCTCGGTCGACAGGAAGAACGTGAACTCGACGATCTTCCCGTCGTCGATCTCGATCACCTGTAGCGCCCAGGGGTCATAGCCGCTGCCGGTCTCGCTCGGCTTGTACTGCCCGAACGCGATCGAGCCATTCGCCGTCTCGACGGGCACCACCCGCGAGCCCTGGCACCCGATTCCGGGGCCGAACCACCACTTGAGAACGTCCTCGCGGCCCGACAGCCACATGTCGAACGGCGGCATCGACTGGGTCGCGTCCTCGCGGATCAGCGAGGTCAGCGCGTCGATGTCGTAGCGCTCGAACGCTTCGACGTAGCGTGCCAGCAGGTCCTTCTGGGTCGCGTCCATCGGCGCGGCCTCGGTGTCATCGATGTCGCGTTCCTCGAGCGTGGCTCGGGCCCGCTGGAGGGCGCTGTTGACCGACGCGACGCTCGTGTCGAGCAGTTCCGCGACCTCGCTGGCCTTCCAGCGCAGGACCTCGCACAGGATCAGCACCGCCCGCTGGCGGGGCGGCAGGGTCTGAAGCGCGGCCACGAACGCCAGGCGGATCGTGTCGTGCTGCACCGCCACCTCGGCGGGGTCGCTTTCGACGCTGACCAGGCTCGTGGGGATCGGCTCGATCCACGTGACCTCGGGCAGCGAGTTCAGGCTCGACTCCACCGGCTCCTGCGCCGGGCCGAAGTCCATCGGCCGCGCCCGGCGCGAGCGGCCGTTCAGCATGTCGAGGCAGACGTTGGTGGCGATCCGGTAAAGCCACGAGCGCAGCGCCGCGCGGCCCTCGAACCGGTCGATCCCGCGCCACGCGCGCAGGAAGGTGTCCTGCACGGCGTCCTCGGCCTCGAACGGCGAGCCCAGCATCCGGTAGCAGTAACCGGTCAGCTCCGAGCGGTGCCGCTCGAGTTGCCGCTCGAGATCGCCCTGCGCGACTGCAGGTGGAGATTCCTGCACGACCGTCATCGTATGTGATCGAGCATTCGCCGGGGACTGGATATGCGAGCTCTCATCGCGTCTGGGCCTCCTGTTCGCATGCGCTTGGTGTGTAGACCGCACGCGCAGCGGAAACTCATCGGTGGCTAGGGCGAGTGGCGCGTCAGAGACCCTGGCCGGCGAGCAGCTCGTTGGTCGAGGCGTCGAGCACGGCGTTTGGAACGGAGATGAGGTGATTGGTCAGCATCCACTCGCCATACGCGTTCCACTGATTCGGGTCCTGCCAGCCCCACGGATTGGCGGGATTGCTCGGGAAGAACGCCGGCAGCGTCGCGCGCACGCTGGCGAGCTGGAGCTTCGGATCGAGCCCGGGGCTCGCGTGGATGAGGTTGGCGACCCCCGCCTGCGGATTGCTGCGGACCGACTCGTAGCCCCGCGCGAGCGCCTGCACGAACCGGCGGACCAGGTCGGGCTGGTTGACGATCGTGTTCTTGCGAACGACTACGACGAGCTCGTCGTAGTCGGGGACGCCGACGTCCTGCATGTGAATGACGTTTGGATGCTTGTGGAGCTGGGCGAGCTGGATCGCCTCGTAGTTCCAGTAGGCGCCGAGCGTGGCATCGACGCGGCCCGACAGCATCGCCGGGACCAGGTTGTCGCCCACGTTGATCTCCTTGACCGAGCTCGTCGGCACGTGCGCCCGGGCGAGGATCGTCTGCAGGTAGGCGTGCTGGTATGGGATCCCGGCGTCGCCGACGCGCTTGCCGCGCAGTTGCGACGGGTTCGTGATGTGCTTGGAGCCGATCGACACGATCGAGGTGAGCGGCTCCTGGACGATCGCCGCCACCGACACGAGCGGCAGCCCCTGGTTGCGCGCGAGCAACACCTCGGGCTCGTAGGAGATCGCGGCGTCGACCTTGCCCGCCGCGAGCAGCTTGAGCGGGTCGGACGGGTCGGACGGCACCTCGATGTGCACGTCGAGGTCGGCCTTCGCGAAGTCTCCCTCCGCGAGCGCCTGGTAGATGCCGACGTGGTCGGCGTTCGGGAACCAGTCGAGCATCAGCGTCAGCGACTGCGTGCTGCCCGACGTGCCGGTTACCGCTTCCTGCTTTTCCCCGCAGCCGGCCAGGGCGACGGCGGCGACGACGAGGATCGCTGCGACTGCGCTCCTCATGCCGGACGCTCCATCAGGTCGGGCGCGTAGGCGGTGGCGCGCTCCCCGCGAGGACCGTAGGCCCAGGGCAGCGCCAGCCGTTCCGCGAGCGCCAGCAATGCGAACAGCGCGACCGCGAACAGCGACAGGATCACGGTCGCGGCGACGGCGCGGGCGCTCAGCAGCTGTGGCTCTGACACCAAGATCACGTAGCCGAGCCCCGAATTCGACCCGGTGTACTCGGCGAACACGGCACCGATCACCGACACCGCGACCGCGATCTTCGCCCCCGCGAACACGCTTGGAAGGGCCGACGGGAGCTCGACATGGCGGAACGTCGTGAGTCTCGAGGCGTCGAAGGTTCGCATCACCTTGATCAGGTCGGGGTCGACGGCGTCGAGGCCGGCGGTCGCCGTCACCACGATCGAGAAGAACGAGACGATCGCCACCACGACGAGCTTGGGCAGTATGCCGAACCCGAGCCAGAACGCGAGGACCGGAGCAAAGACCGCCACCGGGACGGCTTGCGAGGCGACGATCAGCGGGTAGGTGGCTCGGCGGAGCGTGGGCGAGAAGTGGATCGCGATCGACAACACCGCACCGATCACCGTCGCCGCGAGAATGCCGAGCAGGACCTCCTGGGCGGTCACCAGGAAGCTGCTCCACAGCAGCGAGCGGTCGTTGTACAGGGACTTGCCGACCTGATGCGGCGAGGGCAGGATCAGCGAGAACGTCGGGCCCTTGAGGTCGACGTACAACTCCCAGATCCCGATCAACGCGAGCAGCAGCAGCGCGGCCGGCAATACCCTCACCATGCGTCTCACGTGTCCACCCCCAGAGCGGCCAGCGCGCGCTCGCGCAACTCGACGACGGGCGCGTCCGTCCGCCGGCGGGGGCGGGGGAGCGACACGTCGATCTCGCACACTGTGCGGCCCGGCCGCGGCGACATCACCACCACGCGATCGCCGAGCATCACGGCTTCTTCGACGTCGTGGGTGACGAGGATCACGGTCCGCGGCTCGCTCTCGAGCACGTGCGAGAGCCAGCCCTGCATCTCCTGACGAGTAATCGCGTCGAGCGCCGCGAACGGCTCGTCGAGCGCCAGCACCGGCTTGCCCGCGAGCAGCGTGCGCAGGAACGACACGCGCTGGCGCATGCCGCCCGAGAGCTCGGCCGGCCGGGTCCGCTCAAACTGCGACAGACCGAAGCGTTCGAGCCACGGAGCGGCCGCCCGGCGAGCCTCGTCGCGAGAGGCGCCGCGCGCCCGCAGCGCCAGCCCGGCGTTGTCGATCGCGCTCAGCCACGGGAGCAGGAGGTCGCGCTGGGGCATCAGCGCCGCCGGCGCCGCGCGCACGGTGCCCGCGTCCGGCGCCTGCAGACCGCAGATCAGCTCGAGTAGCGTGGTCTTGCCGCATCCGCTCGGGCCGACGACCGCGATCATCTCATGCGCGCCCGCGCGCAGCGACATTCCGGCGAGCGCCTCAACGCGCCCGCCCTTGGTCTGGAACGCGCGACTCACGAGCTCGACGTGCACACCGTCCGCGGCATTAAGCTCGTGAGGCTCCTTAGCTGGAGCCTCGACCATCTCAGCTGTCGCTCCCTTCGCGGGCATTACCCCACAGGTTCTAAGGGTCAGCGCCAGGTCTAACGATGCGGAAGGCGCTATCTCAGCCGGCTATTCCCGCCAGCACCCCTGTTGTCTAATTGCGCGTTAATCCTACTCGGCTTACGGCCGGATCGTCTGGCGCGGCCCGCGACCTCAGTGGTGGACCGCGTGCCGGAACTCTCTCGACAGGTGACCGACCGTGTTGTGCTCGCCGCTGGCGAGGCCCGTGACCCCAAGCAGGGTCACGAACACGCCCGCGATCAGTGCCAGGACGGCGACCAACGTCGGCCAGTGCTTCTGCAACCAGTCGCGCGCGCCCTCGATTACAGCCTTGGCGTTGTCTCCCGCGACTTGGAGCACGATGATCATCAGGATCAACGGAAGGACGAACGCGACGTTGTAGAGCGCCAGCGCGATCAGCTGGCTCGCCACGCCGAGGCCGGAACCGACGATCGCGGCGATCGCCGCGAAGTAGGGGAACGCGGTGGGCAGCTCGACGGCGCTGATCGTCAGCCCGAGCATGATCGCCGACTTGCTGTCCGAGGACGGCGACGGGAGCTCGCGCTGGCGCAGGCTCTTGCGCTTGAACCACAGCACGGCGGCGGCGATCAGCATGACCACCCCCGCGATCGTCTCGAGAATGTATCTCGCGGTGGCGTGGGGATGCGGAACGAGGTGGAGGATCACCTGTCCTGGACCGAGCGCGATCACGGCACCGCCCACGAGGTTGACTGCGAACACCGCGAGCGTGAACTGGATCAAGCTGCTCCGGGCCCGTTCGCCCACCGCCAGATATAGCCCCGGAGCGATCGTGCTCGGGTTCATCGAGTCGGCCAACCCGATCGAGAGCACGATTCCGAACAAGCGCAGCATCTCTCGGATCTTCGCTGAGACGGCGGGGCATCGCCACCCGGGGTGATTTGGCTAGGGCTCGGATGTCTGACGGCGGTCAGGACTGCTGGTGGACCGTCGGTGCCGGCGTCACGACTACGAACCGCGGCGAAGGTCGCGCACGTCGCAGCCGACGTCGCGCTCTATGAGTTCGGGGTCACCGGTGAAGAGCGTCGCTCCTCGAGCCAGCGAAGTCGCGGCGGCAACGCAGTCAGCGAACGCGATGGGTGTAGGGGTGTAAGGCCTTCATGTGAGCGGCGGCAAGGCGCGATCCGAAGAAACGTCGTCCAAGGCAACCGATGCGCGCAGGCGCGCGACTACCAGCGCGGCTTCGGCGGCGCCGTGGCGGCGTTCGACCAGGTGTGCCACCTCACCAACGTTCAGCCGGCTCGTCCATGGGCGTTCGGTCTCGAATGCCTCCTCTGAGCGGCCGCCGGCTCGTCACCGTCGAGCCAGGCGAGAACCCCCCCATGAGTCGAGGCAGACTCTCACCGAGACTCTTGCTCGCGGTCCTCCAGTAGGGCTGCGGCTAAGCAGCTTGCGGCGTAACGACCACGCAGCCCGCGCGTGGCTGCGGGCCCGGCGGGAAGGATGCGCACGCCGCCGCCATCGCGCTCGAAATCGAACCTCAGACCCGGGTTGCAAGCCCAACTCATCGCGAAGGTCCTTTGGAATCACGACCTGTCCCTTCGCACCTACACGCTGAGTCATGTTCAAAGTATGACCGCCGTGGGAGCGCTTAGGTTCGCTTCAGCCCGACACAGACGCCGCCAGATCGGCAGTGGCGTCTGCGCAGGCGAGCGCGTCACCCGCGATGCGTCGCGGCCCGGACGAGGTAGCTCTGGCCGGCGTGGATGATGATCGTCTTGTGGTGGACGAAGTCGGTCACCTTGACCGAGTCGGTGATGTCGTGGACGAGCGTCCCGTTGCAGAGGTCGGCGATCGTCCACTTGGTGCCGAGAACGGTGGCCGCGCCGTACCGCCCCTTGGTGGTGAACTTTCCATGCGCGCTGGCGTGCAGCAGCTGGAGCGTGCCGCTCGAGGCCTTGGCGATCGTGGCGTCGGCGGCTGTGTGCTTGGTGCACAGCGAGTAGGAGGGTGCACCCGTGAACGCGCCGTCGACCAGCGTCAGAGTGGTGAAGCCCTTCCGGATGCCGCTTCCGGCCTGGGTGAGCTTGAATACCGCGCCGCCGAAGATCCCATGCTCTTTCTTGTTCTTGCCGACCGACGCGACGAGCTGCAGTGAGCCGTTGAGCGCGTCGATCTGGGTGCCGGTCCCAATCTGGGTGGCGCCGGTCAGCGGCACGTAGGCACCGGACGGTGACTTGATGAACACGATCCCCGTGACCGGCGACACGTCCTCGCTCTTCCCGAGCACGGGCGGCGGCGGTGCGGCGGCCGCGGGAGTCGTGAACGTCTGATCGGCACCGTACGTCGTGCCAGCGCTGTTAACCGCCACGAGACGCTCGTGGTAGAGCGCGCCCGGAAGCAGCCCGCTAAGCGGCACAGACACGGTGTGGTCGCTCGAATCTGACCCCACCGGCTGTGGTGTGGTGGACTGGTCGTACAGCGTCGTCGAGGCCCCCGGCCCGCGTTCACTCAGATCGAGGCCGTACTGGAAATAGGCGTTCGTCGGAGCCCCCTCGGGGTTTACGGACCCGGACAGCGCTGCGCCGTTGCTCGTCTCGCTCGTGGCCGCCCCACCGATCACGGCCGGTGGCGTCGCCGCGGCGATGCCCGCGCCGATCACGGGCGGCGGCACCGCCGGGGCGACGGTGTAGTTGATCGTGGCGGTGTTGGTTTGGCCGTCTTGGCTGGTGGCGGTGACGGTGTAGGTGTGCGGCCCGGGGGTGGTGGTGTCGAGCGTGCCGGTGCCGTCGGTGGCGCCGTTGGAATCGGTGCAGGATTCGAGGCCGGGTCCGTTGGGGTCCTCGGTGCAGGAGAACGCGGTGGGGACGTTCTGGTTGAGGTTGTACGTCTGGCCGGTCTCGGGGGTGGTGATTTGGGCGGTGGGTGGTCCGGCGACGGTGTAGGTGATGGTGGCGGTGTTGGTTTGGCCGTCTTGGCTGGTGGCGGTGACGGTGTAGGTGTGGGGGCCGGGGGTGGTGGTGTCGAGCGTGCCGGTGCCGTTCGATGCGCCGTTCGAGTCGGTGCAGGATTGGAGGCCCGGTCCGCCGGTGCCGTCGGTACACGAGAACGCGGTGGGGACGTTCTGGTTGAGGTTGTAGGTCTCGCCTCCCTCGGGCGAGAGGATCTGGGCCGTCGGTGGCTCCTCGTACGTGTACTCGTCCGACGACGATGTGGTGCTCGTGCCGCCGAGCGATGCGACCGTGACGTCGACAGTTCCGGTGCCGGCGGGTGCGTTGGCGGTGATCTGGGAGTCGCTGTCGACGGTAAAGCTCGTGGCGGGGGCCGCACCGAAGTCGACCGCGGTCGCGTTCGTGAAGTAGGAGCCCGTGATCGTCACCGACGTACCGCCTGCCGCCGGACCAGCAGACGGGCTGACGCCGGTCACGGCGGGGGACGGCAGGTAGGCGAAGTAAGCGGGCGAGCAGCTCGTCCCGGCCCTGGTGCTGACCGTTACCCTGACCGTGCCCGTGCCGGCGGGGGAAATCGCGGTGATTTCCGTGGCGGTGTCGACGACGAAGCTCGCGGCGGGCGTAGAGCCGAATCTCACTGCCGTCGCCCGCGTGAAGTGGGAGCCGGTGATGGTCACGCTGGTCCCGCCGGCTGCCGGCCCCGCAGAGGGGCTCACGCTAGTCACCGTCGGCCGGTGCCAGTCCGTCCACCAGCGCCAGTAGCCATGGTGGCCGGGCGGGTGCGCGTCGGCCTGGGGCGCGGTCCCCGCGGCGCCGACCAGCAAGCAAAGGAGACTCAGTGCGAGTGCCCAAGAACGACCGGAAAGCCGTATACGCCCCATCAGCCTCAACGTCGATCCCTCGTTAGCTTCTGCCCCTCGTCATCCGGACGAGGAGTCCTTGTCTCGGCTCCCTACAAACGGTTCGACGACGTCGGAACGTTTGCGTGGAGCGCACTCTACTCCAGCCCTCATCTCTACGTTCGTGCTTTGGCGAGGTAGCTTTGGCCGGCGTGGAGGACGATCGTCTTGTGGTGGACGAAGTCGTTGACCACGACGGAGTCGGTGATGTCGTGGACGAGCGTTCCGTCGCAGAGGTCCGCGATCGTCCACTTGGTCCCGAGCACGGTGGCTGCGCTGTAGCGGCCCTTCGTGCGGAATTTACCTGAGCAGGTTTTCAGGGTCGGGTCTCGGCGAGGCGCGTGTGCTCGAAGGCCCGGTCATGGCCGCTTGAATGGGCCGGGCGCGAGATAGCTCTGGCCGGCGTGGAGGATGATCGTCTTGTGGCGGACGAAGTCGGTGACTTGGACCTCGTCCTTGATCGCATGGGTCAGCGTCCCGTCGCACCGCGCCGCTGACGGTCCAGATCGTGCCCAGGACGGTCGCTGCGCTGTAGCGCCCGCTCGTGCGGAACTTGCCGTGGGCGCTTGCGTGGAGCAGCTGGATCGTCCTGCTGCTCGCGGCCGTGGCGTCGGCCGCGGTGCCGTTGACTCTTGCAGATGGACTGGCTCGGGGCGCCCTTGAACGCGCTCAAGCGCCAGCATGATCGTGACCAGGCCCTTGCCGGCGCCGCCGGTCTGCTGGCTGAGGCGGAACACCGCACCGCTGAACTCGCCGTGCTGCGTCTTGACGGCCGCATCGTGCGCTCCGCCGCCACCGCCACCGCCGGTTGAGGTGATCAGCTCGAGCGTGCCGTGGAGCGTGTCGATCGCCACGCCCGGCGGGAGCTGGGTGAGCTCGGTCAGGGGCACAAGATGTCCGTCGATGTCGATCAAGCACCAGTCCCGAAATGGGCTTGATGTTGAACGTCTTGCCGAGCGTCGGAGCGCCGGGTGCCGGCGCCATCGCGGTCGTGAACGTCACGTCCTGCCCGAACGTCGTGCCGGCGCTGTTGGTCGCGACCAGCCGCACGTGATAGAGCGCGTTGGGCACGAGCCCCGTGACCGTCACCGGCCCCACGCCGTGGGTGGTGAAGTCGGAGCCGACGGTCTGAGGTTGCGTCTGCGCGGTGTAGTTCGGGCCGGACGTCGCCGACCTGGCTGTATTTCTTGTCGAGGCCGTACTGGAAGTAGCGCGGTGGTCGGAAGGCCGTCCGGATTCACGGAGCCCGAGAAGCCCGCGCCGCCATCGGTGACCGCGGACGGCGCGCCGGTCAGAACCGGCGTCGGCGATCCGGGGGTCGGTGCTGCGGTCGACGTGAAGGTTGCGGTCAAGTTCGTGTCCGCGTTCATCATCACCTGGCACGTGCCGGTCCCGGAACACCCGCCGCCGCTCCAGCCGCGAACGTCGACCCCGACGCCGGGGGAGCGGTGAGCGTGACGGTGGTGTCGGTCGTATAGGCGTTCGAGCACGCCGACGGGCAGGAGATCGCACCGGTATCGTCGGCCACGGCTCCGGTCCCCGACCCCGCCAGCGAGACGGTCAACGTGTGCGTTCCTCGGGCGAATTCGGCTATCGCGTTGTCGCCGGCGACGTACACGTTGTCGCCGTCCTGCGAAGCGGCGATCCCCCAGCCTCCGAGTCCACTCCCGCCCTCGTTTCCCGGGCATTCGCTGCCCCCCGCACTGCTCTCCTGGATGCAGCTATCCGGACTCGAGAGCTGCGTCAGCGCGCCTCCGTTAGCCGTATCGCGCGCGAACTCGGCCACGTCCTGGCAGCTGTTGGCGTCGCACTCGTTAGTCGGCGCCGCCGCGTAGAGGTTCGCGTCGTCCGAGCTCATCGCGAGCTCGTAGCCGTTTCCGATCCCCGTTCCCGTCGTCCCGCACCCGAACTCGGCGCCCTGTTCCTCGATGCAGTCGTTCGGAGGCTGAAGCTGGGTGAGCGTTCCTCCGGCGCCGCGAGAGAACTCGGCGATCGGGCCGCCCTCGGACTGCGAGGCGGTGTACACATTCGCGCCGTCGGGGCTCACCACCAGTCCGGTGATGCCCACAAGTCCGGTCGCCGCGCTGCCACACGACTCATCGTCGAAGTCTTCGGGGGTCCCGATGCAGCCGATCGACGACAGCGTGCCGCCTTCGTCTACGGCGAACTCGGCGATCGAGCCGGACGAGCCGGGGTTCGGAGCCCCCGAGGTATAGACGTTGTCCCCGTCGAGGCTGATGGCAACGCCCGTCACCTCGGACAGCCCGCTCGTGTTGTTGGAGCACTCGCTGCTGTCGACCTCTTCGTCCTGGATGCAGTCGGCGGCAGGATTGTCGCCGGCCTCGGTCAGTGAGCCATCGGCGGGATTCCGGGTGAGAGTCGTGACCGCGTCGGCTGGAGCCCCGTCGCCGACGTACACGTTGTCGCCGTTGGCGCTGACAACCAGGGCGACGGCATCCTCGAGCCCATGAGCACCCTGGGTGTCGCATCCCGCTCCGTCCTCTTGGTTCTCCTGGATGCAGTCGTTACCCGATACCGGCGTGAGGGTCCCGTTCGCGTTGCGCGTGAACTCCGCGATATCGCCGTTTCCCGCGGCATCCGAGGCTGCGACGTACACGTTCTGGCCGTCCTGGCTGATCGCGATTGCCTTAGGAGCGACCATTCCGGTCGCGGTCGCATTCGTGCAACTCGACGAGTCGCTGTCGCTGCTGTCTGCAATGCACCCGATCTCGGTCAAGGAGCCGTCGGCATTGCGTGCGAACTCGGCGACGGCGTCGTCCGCGGAACCGATCACGTAGACATTGGTGCCATCGCGGCTAGCCACGATGGTCTGCCCTACGGCCTCCGTTCCGTTATCCGCGATGTTCTCCGACCCGTTGAGGCCCGTGGCCGTGGTCTGACAGTCGCCGGAGTCGTTGCTCGTCGACATGATGCAGTTGCTCGGGCTCGTGAGCTGGGTGAGCGCACCGGGAGCTTGAGCGTGGGCGAGCGTCGGTGCCAACACGAACGGGATCGTGGCGGCGATCCCGATGATCATCCGGGTGGTCAGGTGCGTGGTGATCTTTCGCATCAGAACCTCATCTCTACTTTCGTGCTTCGGCGAGGTAGCTCTGGCCGGCGTGGAGGACGATCGTCTTGTGACGGACGAAGTCGGTGACCGCCACGGAGTCGGTGATGTCGTGGGTGAGCGTGCCGTCGCACCGGTCTGCGACCGTCCATTTGGTGCCGAGGACGGTTGCGGCGCTATAGCGTCCGCTCGTGCGGAACTTGCCGTGGGCGCTGGCGTGGAGAAGTTGGAGGGTCCTGCTGGAGGCGGCGGTGGCGGTCGGGTCGGCGGCCTTGTGTGCCTTGCACGTGGAGTAGCTGGGCGCGCCGGAGAAAGCGTTCTCGACTAGCGCGAGCGTCACGAGACCCTTGCCGGCGCCGCCGGTGGCCTGGCTGATCTTGAAGATCGCGCCGCCGAACGTGCCCTGCTGGGTGGGGGTCTTGTGCTTCTTACCCTTCGCGGCGGCGTCGCGCGCCCCGGACGGACCGAGGGCGGCGGTAGTCAGCGCGATCGTGCCGTGGAGGGCGTCGATCAACGTGTTCTTCGGGATCTGCGTGACCTCGGTCAGGGGGATGAGCATGGCCGTTGATCTTGACCAGCACTAGGCCGCTGACGAGCGAGACGTTGAACGTCTTGCCGAGCGTCGGCGACCCGGGCGCAGGCGCCTTCGCGGTCGTGAACGTCACGTCCGGTCCGAACGTGGTCCCGGCGGCGTTGGTCGCCACCAGCCGCACGTGGTAGAGCGCGTTCGGCACCAGCCCCGACACGGACGCCGACACTTGATGGCTCGCGAAGTCCGAGCCCACGCTCTGCGCCGGCGTCGAGTTCGTATACACGACCGGGCCGCCGCCCGAGTACTTCGGGTCCAGCCCGTACTGGAACACCGCCGTCGTCGGCAGGCCGTTCGGATTCGCCGAGCCCGAGAAGCCGGCACCCGTGGCGGTGACCGACGGCGGTTGCGTCGGTAAGCACCGAGCTTGGTGGCGCGTTGATCGTCGCCGAGTCGGTCACGGTCGAGGTCCCCAGGTTGGTGCCGACCGAGGTGATCGTGACTGCGATCGGATACGTGCCGGGCGCCGCGTACGGGATGGTTGCCGGAGACCGTGAAGCTGCCGCTCCCGCCGCTGACGGTCCCGGCCGACGTCGTGCCGTCGCCCCAGTTGATCGTCGCCGAGTACGCGCTCGCGGTGGCGCTCGTGTCGGGTCGCTGATCGTGGCGACGATGCCGCCGACCGAAGTGCCGGCGGTGCTGATGAACGAGAAGTCGCCGGTAGGGACCGTGTCGCTCGATCACGGTGTTCGCACGAGAACGTCTGCGAGGCACCGGTGGCGAGACCCTCGAGAGGTCCACTCGATCCCCGTGGCGTTGTCCGTGCTGCTCTGCAGCTGAGGTCGCAGGTGTTCGGGAACGATGCTGCTCGCAAGGTCTGCCCAGATCAGCCGGCGACTGTCGTTTCGATCGCAGTTGTCGCCCGGTCGTGATCGGGACGAACTCCTCAGCGGACGGCGACGTTGTCGACGGTCGATCGTGCAGGCGACCCGTGATCGGTGGCGCATCGGCGGCTCGAGCGACGCCGAAGCCGTTGTCGGAGCCACGCAGCTGGCAGTCCGCGGCGTGGTAGAGCTGGCCACGGGCGTCCATGGACACGGGCTGCCGATGTTCGCGACGGTGACGTCCGTCCGGTAGAAGTCGCTGCCGACGACGTACGTGTCGACCTCGGTGAACTGAAGGACGGCGGACGGGCCAGTCCCCGTATCTGGTGGATCAGTCGCCTCACGACCGTCGTGACCTGATAAGGGCTCGCCGCCGTGCCCGATCCCGTAAGCGACTGGCTGACCGGGGTGAATGGGCATCTCGCCGGTTCGTGAAGGAGTGTGCGTGCCGCCGGGGTGGTTCGCGAAGTCGGGTCCCCAGTAACTCGGTGCTAAGCTGTCACGAGCCAGTGTTCACGAACGTGCCGCAGTCGCCCGGGACCGGCGGCGTTCGGGAAGAACTCCGTGCTCGAGAACGCCGCCGCTCGCGAACCTGGCAGCCGAGGTCGTTGCCGATGTAGATGTCGCTGAGCGGCCCGGCCGAGTGGATGTCCGACGTAGGGCGTGGGCGACTGGGCCCACGCCGCCGGCGCGATGATCAGCGTGGCCGAGAGGGCGCCGACGACCAGTCCTGCGATCCGCTGGATCATGCGCCCTCTCGGTCCAACTGTCCGACGCACTCCGTATGCCTGCTAACGGCCCCGCTTACGGTTTTGTGGCGAGATAGCTCTGCCCCGCGTGCAGGGTGATCGTCTTGTGGTGGACGAAGTCGGTCACCTTGACCGAGTCCGTCACGTCGTGGATGAGCGTCCCGTCGCAGCGGTCCGAGATCGTCCACTTGGTGCCTAGCACGGTGGCTGCGCCGTAGCGGCCCTTCGTCGTGAACTTGCCCTTGGCGCTGGCGTGCAGCAACTGGAGGGTCTTGGACGACGATTTGGCCACGGTGGCGTCGGTTGCCGTGTGCTTGGTGCAGAGGGAGTAGGAAGGCGCGCCCTTGAATGCGTTCTCGACGATCGTGAGCGTGACCTGGCCCTTGTTCGCCCCGCCGGTCGCCTGGCTGATCTTGAAGATCGCGCCGCCGAAGTTGCCCTGCTGAGTGGCGGTCTTCCCGCTGCCCTTGTGCTTCTTGCCCTTGGCGGCGGCCGCGTCGGCGGCGGGATGAGAGCCGCCGGGGATCGCGGAGGTCAGCGACAACGTGCCGTGGAGCGCGTTGATCACGGTGTTCTTGGGGATCTGCGTGAGCTCCGTGAGCGGGATGAACACCCCATGGACCTTGACCAGCACGAGGCCGCTGACGGTCGAGACGTTGAACGTCTTGCCGAGCGTGGGCGAGCCGGGCGTGCCGCCGTGGGTGGTCGTGAACGTCATGTCGGGCCCGAACGTGGTCCCTGCGGCGTTCGTCGCCACGAGACGTACGTGGTAGAGCGCGTTCGGGACGAGCCCCGACACGGACGCGTTCACGAAGTCGTCGGTGAAGTTGCCCGCGAACGACTGCACGGGGGTCGAGTTCGTGTAGTCGGGGCCGGAGCCGCCGAACTTGCTGTACTTCAGGTCAAGCCCGTACTGGAAGTACGCAGTCGTCGCTTGTCCGTTCGGGTTCACGAGAGCCGAGAAGCTCGCGCCGGTGCTGGTGACCGTCGGCGGCGACATCCCGCCGGGAAGCGGGGCGGTGCCGCCCACGCCGATCGTCGTGCCGACCGGCGGCTCCTCGAGGCTGAAGTAGGTCGATTGGCCCGGCTGGATCGCCGGTGAGAAATGGACGACTCCGGAGCTCGTGTCCGTGCTGACGTTCGAGAACCAGCTTGTCGGACCCTCGTAGCCGTTCTGCGGAACCCCGGAGGAGCCGCCCGGTTCGATGTAGCCCGCGGGCTCACCGGACGGAACCGGGAATGCGCACGTCCCGCCCGTGCCCTGGGTGCAGTCGGTGCCAGCCGGCGTGCCGGCCTGGGGGGCGCACCCGGAAGGAACCGGAGGTCCGCCCGGGTTGCAGATGCCGTCCCCATCGAAGCCGAACAGATCTGAGCCTGGGACCGCGAGCGGGAGCTCGGAGACCGGCGAGGACGAGTTGTTGAGCACGCCGATCAGCGCGTCGTCCGACCCCTCGTAGGGCCCCTGGTTGGAGTCGTTCAGGACGGTCTCGGTGCCGTTGTTGACCTCAATCAGGTACTGGCAGCCGGTGTCCTCGAACACCGCCGGGCACTCGGTGAACTCGGGGGGTGGCGCGGCGACGTTGGCCGTGAACGAGTCTGGGTGCCGTGCGGCCGCATCGCCGCCGCAGCGGCTCTCCGGTGAAGGTGACCGTGCCGTCGTTGGTGCCCTCCGCTGAGGCGGCATAGGTGTGGGTGCCGCTGACGACGAGGTTGCTGCGCTGCCGGTGATCGTCCCCGTCGTCGGCGGCTGTCCCGTCGCCCCAGTCGATCGTCGCTGACGTCGCACTCGTGCACGACGCGGCGAGTGTCGACGACGCCCGAGAACTGGACAGTCGCCGTCGCGTTGATCGTGTCGTTGTTCGCCAGCGCCACCGGCGCCGCGATCAACGCCACCGCCGCGACCACACCGAACACTCCGGCGATACGCCGGATCGAAGAACCAACCAGCCCCGTCATTGCATGTACCCCCCGGTAAGAGAAGCCCGCGATTTCCATTTTCGCTCAGCCTCGGCCCCGAGCCGGCGCGACCTTACAGCAAGTTTGGGTAGGGCGCAAGCCGCACGGTTGTGCGGAAGCGGCTGCAGTAGCGCGCCTGCGCTACTGCCGCGGGGACTGTCCGAGGGAGGTCATGCCGAGGCTCGTGAACGAGTTCGGCGTGACGTCGAGCGCCTTGACCGCGAGGTCGGCGAACAGGGCGGCGGGCTCGAGATCGTCGTTGCGGTAGGCCCGTCCGTCGCGCCGATCGAGGATCGACAGCGCGCCAATCGGCCGGCCGGCACGCTCGAGCGGGACGATCAGCATGGTGTACGGCACGTACCCGGTGCCCTCGGCGATCCGGGCGGCGAAGCGCGGGTCGGTGCGGCAGTCGGGCACTGCCTCAGGAGATCCCGACTGCACGACCTGGCCCGCGATGCCCGCCCCCGGCGGAAGCCGCACGCCGACGATCTCGCGGGCGCCGGCGCCCCAGGCTGACTGGTAGACGAGCTCGCCGGTGGTCTCATCGACCAGGGCGATCGAGGCGGCGGCCGCCCCGAATACGCCGGCGGCGGTGTGCACGACGGCCTCCATCAGCCCGCGCGAGGCGTCCGGATCGTCGATCGAGACCGCGAGCGAGACGCCGGTCTCGGTGCGGAGCGGTGCGCCGAGCGCCTTGGCGAACGCCGATACGGAGGCGACGCGGCGCTCGGGGATCATCTCGAGGCCGGCGGCGATCGTCCGCTCGAGCTCGGGCGTCACGTCGGCGTTGACCGTCGAAAGCTTCGTCGGGTCGGCGTACACCGGCGGCCGGCCCGCGAGCAGCGTCCACAGCGTCGCGGCGACGCTGAACACGTCCGTGCGCGCCGACACGTTGCCGCCGGCGAATACCTCGGGCGCCATGAACCGCGGCGTCCCGATCCCGACCGTGCCCTGCTCCTCGACCTCGTCGAG
Source organism: uncultured Solirubrobacterales bacterium (assembly GCA_963701945.1). GTDB lineage: Bacteria > Actinomycetota > Thermoleophilia > Solirubrobacterales > Solirubrobacteraceae > Palsa-465. The sequence goes on from CAVPBV010000019.1 coordinate 329,082, forward strand.
CAGCCGCGCGATCCCGAAGTCGACCAGCACGATGCCGGCCTCGCTCAGGATCAGGTTCTGCGGTTTGACGTCGCGGTGCACGATCTGCTGGTCGTGCACGTACTGGAGCGCCTCGCAGGTCTGGCGCGTGTACTCGATCGATTGGTCGACGGGAAGGCCCGGCTGGCCGCGCTGCTTGAGCAGCACGCCGAGATCGATCCCGCGGACCAGGTCCATCACCAGGTACTGGCCGGACGGAGCGGAGAAGTGGTCGGTCACGCGCACGACCCGCGGATGCCCCAGGCTCGAGAGCAGTCGGGCCTCGGCCTCGAACCGCTGGTCGTGGTGCGGGTTCGTGCACTGCTTGAGCGCGACCTCGGTGTCGGTCTCCATGTCGACCGCGCGGTACACCTGGCCCATGGCCCCAGCGGAGATCGGCTCTACGACCCGGTACCGGCCTCTTAATGTTCGCCCCAATACCTGCGAGGGCGTTCTTGGCTCGTTCACGCGATCAAGCGTCGCCAAAACTCCACCTTGTTCCTGCCCCATCCGCGCTACCCCCTGGCAGTGTAGACTGGCCCGCCCTCACAGTCTATCCCAGGCTGCCGAAATCTCGCAAGACATAGTGAAGGCGGCGGGGTTTAAGCTGCCCAAACGAGTGGGACGGCAAATCGCCCGGTGGAAATAAGGGCTCCCCGGCATCAGTGGACGATCAGGCCGATGATAAGGCCGACGACGAGCGCGCCTACGACGACCGCCGCGATCAGCGCGAGCATCCGCGGAGGTAGCTCGGCGAGGTGCGCTGGGGCCTGGGCGGGCGTCGCCTCCGCCTCCGCCGCCGCTGGCGGCGGCGGCACGACCGCGTCAACCACCGACGCGGGCTCCGGCTCCGTTGCGGGCTGGCTGTCCGGTGGTGGCTCCGGCGTGATGACGGGCCGGCTGACCGGCCGGGTGATGTCCGAGCGCACGGCGGAGCCCTCGTCGGTCGCCGGCGCCCGCGGGTGGCTCGTCTGCGACCGGCCCGACTCGACCGCGGGCACCTTGGTCGTCTGAACCCGGCGTCGGCGCTCGTCGGCGCCGTCGCGGCGATCGGTCTGGGCGGGCAAGGCCAGGTTCGACGCGCTCGAGGAGAGCGCGCGCGAGGCCGCCTGGATCAGCTCAACCGTGCGCGACGGCCGTGCCCAGGGATCCTTGGCCATCCCTTGGGCGATCACTGCGTCGAGCGCCGGGGGCAAGTCGGGGCGGAGCGCGCTGACCGTCGGTGGAGGCGACATCACGTGGGCGTGCAGCGTGGCGGCCTCGGATGGCTTCGGGAACGGGACCTCACCGGTCAGGCACTCGTACAGGACGCCGGCAAGCGCGTAGCAGTCGCTGGCCGATGTCGCGGGTTCGCCCTGGATCTGCTCGGGGGCGACGTAGTCGATCGTCCCGATGAACTGTCCGGTTCCCGTGAGCCGCGCCTCGTCGGGCGCCTTGATCAGCCCGAAGTCGGCCAGGTAGGCGTGGTCGCCCTTATCGATCAGGATGTTCTGCGGCTTGATGTCGCGGTGGATCAGCCCCGCCGCGTGGGCGGCGTCGAGCGCGTTCGCCACCTGGGCGAGCAGCCGCACGCTACGGCGCGGGTCGAGCTTTTCGTCGAGGATCAGGCGCTTCAGCGTGGGCCCGGCGATCAGCCGCATGGCCAGGAACAGGCCGTACTCGCTCTGCCCGGCCTCGTAGACCGTGACGATGTGCTCGTGGTCGAGCGCGGCCTGGACCTGCCCCTCGCGTTCGAAGCGAGCGCGGAACCCGGCGTCGTCGCTCAGGTTCGGCGCGAGCAGTTTGAGGGCGACGACCCGGTGCAGCGACAGCTGCGTGGCTTCGTAGACGGCCCCCATGCCTCCTTCCCCGAGTATCCCGTCGATGCGATACCCGGAAACGATCGTGCCATCCTGTAGCAAAGCAGCAGGATTCTACTTGCGCGGGGCCCGGGGGCGAGCCGCCGTTAGGAGTTCGCCTAACGGCGGCGGTGTGCATCCGGCGGGCGCGCGGCGAGGCTCCCGCGACGATATGCCGACGGAGCTTTATGATGGGCGCTCGGCAGTGCCCCCCAGACCAATCATTGAGTGAGCGATGAGTGTGAGCGACCCCCGAATCGGCAGCCAGATTGGCGACTACAGCGTGGACGACCTCCTTGGGGAAGGGGGGATGGGGAAGGTCTACACAGCGACCGGGCCCGACGGCGGCCGCGTCGCGCTTAAGCTGGTCAAGGACGACTACGCGCGCGACGAGACGTTTCGCCGGCGGTTCTATCGCGAGGCCCGGATCGCGCAGACGGTGAATCATCCGAACGTCGTCCCGGTGCTCGATACCGGCGAGGTCGACGGTGTGCCGTACATGGCGCAGCGGTTCATCGTGGGTCCAGATGGCGTCGGCATGTCGCTCGACGACAAGCTCAAGCGCGATGGCACGCTCGACGTGCAAACCGCGGTCGGGGTGTGCACCGATGTGGCCGCAGGGCTAGAGGCGCTGTGGGCCGCCGGAATGGTTCACCGCGACGTCAAGCCCGCCAACATCCTGCTCGACGAGAGCGGCCGCGGCTACATCACGGACTTCGGCCTGGCCAAGGACACCCAGGGGAGCCTGCTGACGCTGCCCGGCCAGGCGCTCGGGTCGATGGACTACATGGCGCCCGAGCAGATCCGCGGCGAGCCGGTCACCGCCGCCACCGACATCTACGCGCTGGGGTGCGTGATGTACGAATGCCTGTGCGGGCAACCGCCGTTCGCCGAGGTTCAGGGCATGCGGATCCTGTGGGCGCACCTGCAGGACCCGCCGCCGGACCCGCGGACCAGGCGCCCCGAATTGTCGGACGAGTTCGTGCGCACGCTACTCAGCGCGCTCGAGAAGGACTCCGCCAAGCGGCCGCAGACCGCCGGCGAGTACGCCCGCATGCTCGCAGCGGCTGCATAGAAGGCCTGCGCGTCAGCGCCAGGCGACCGAGTAGACGACGTGCTCGCCGAGCAGGCCCTTGAAGTGGAACTCGCCGCGCTCCTCGAACCGGAAGCTCGGGTCGGTTGCGGTGTACTCCTTGGCGGTCGAGGAGACGAGGATCTCGCCTCCCTTCGCCTGGGCGGCGATCCGCGCCGCGAGCACGACGTTGCGCCCCATCATCTGCTCGGGGTTGCCGATCACGAACCCCGAGTGCAGCCCGACGCGGATCGATAGGGACTGGTGCTCGGCCGGGGCGCCGGTGAACGTCCGCTGTAGATCGACCGCCGCGTGCAGTCCAGCGTGGGCGCTGCCGAACGAGGCTAGGAAGCCGTCTCCCTGGAATCTCGCGAGCTGACCGTCGTGGCGAGCGAGGATCTGCTCGACGAGCAGATGATGGTCGCTGACCAGCTGCTCCCAGCGCTCGGTTCCTAGCTCCTGCGCCGCCGCGCCCGCGTCCGCGATGTCGCTGAGCATCAGCGTGACGGCGCCGTCGGGCGAGCTCATCCGGCTCAGCGCCGGGGTCACCGGCTCCAGCGCCGACGCGATGACGTCGATCGAGGTGAGTTGGATCCGCGGTTGCACTCGGTGAGCCCCCTGGATTGGTCGCGGGCGAGCATACCTTGACACGTCTTCCGCGCCACAGCAGAATCGCCCGCGGATGTCGGGGGCTCAAAGCGATCAAGGGATTCGGTCCAGCGCGTTCCCGCCGATTGGCGACTACGGGTTCCTGTCGGACTGTGAGACAACCGCGCTCGTCGCCCCGAACGGGAACGTCGAGTGGCTGTGCCTGCCGCGGATGGACTCGCCGAGCGTGTTCGCGGCGATGCTCGATCGCGACGCCGGCGGCTTCCGGGTTGGCCCGGCGGACGTAAACGTCCCGGCGGGCCGGCGCTACATCCCGGGCACGATGGTGCTCGAGACGAGCTGGGAGACCCGGATGGGGTGGGTGATCGTGCGCGACGCGCTCTGCATCGGGCCCTGGCACCACGAGAGCGAGCGGTCTCACAGCCACCGGCGCTCGCCCACCGATTACGACGCCGACCACGTGCTGCTCCGGCTGATCGAGTGCATCCAGGGCTCGGCCGAGATCAAGCTCGACTGCGAGCCGGCGTTCGACTATGGCGGTCTGGCCGTCGACTGGGAGTACACGGGCACCGGCTACGGCGAGGCGGTCGCGCGGTCAGAAGGCCTGAACCTCGAGCTGAAGATGGTCACCGATCTGCGCCTCGGCTTCGAGGGTCCGCGCGCCCGCGCGCGGACCACGATGCGGGAGGGCGACGTCGCGTTCGTCGCGTTGGGGTGGTCCGAGCACGGGATTCCGTCGACGTACGAGGAGGCGCTCGAGCGTCTGGCCCGCACGCAGCGCTTCTGGCAGGAGTGGCTGAAGCACGGCACGTTCCCGGATCACCCGTGGCGGTCGCACCTCCAGCGCGGCGCGCTGACGCTCAAGGGCCTCACCTACGCGCCCTCGGGAGCGCTGATCGCCGCCTCGACGACGTCGCTGCCAGAGGCTCCCGGCGGCGACCGCAACTGGGACTACCGGTACACGTGGATCCGCGACTCGACGTTCACGCTGTGGGCGCTCTACTCGCTCGGGTTCGAGGAGGAGGCCAACGACTTCTTCTACTTCGTCGCCGACATGGCCGAGGCCGAGGAGGGACAGCTCCAGATCATGTACGGGATCGGGGGCGAGTCAAAGCTCGAGGAGCAGGAGCTGACGCACCTGTCCGGGTACGAGCATTCGCGGCCGGTGCGGATCGGGAACGGCGCCTACAACCAGGCGCAGCACGACGTGTGGGGCGCGGTGCTCGACTCGATCTACCTTCACACCCGCTCGCGCGACCAGCTGCCCGACCGTCTGTGGCCGATCATCAAGCGTCAGGTCGAGAGCGCCCTGACCAAGTGGCGCGACCCCGACCGCGGCATCTGGGAGGTGCGGGGCGACCCCAAGCACTTCACCTCGTCGAAGCTCATGTGCTGGGTCGCCGCCGACCGCGGTGCGCGGTTGGCGCGCATCCGCAACGACGAGCGGATGGCGACGCGGTGGGAGGAGGCGGCGGCGGAGATCCACGCCGACATCTGCGCGAACGGGATCGACGAGCGGGGCGTGTTCGTCCAGCATTACGAGACCGACGCGCTCGACGCGTCGCTGCTGATGCTTCCTTTGGTTCGGTTCCTCCCTCCCGACGATCCGCGGGTCCGCGCCACCGTGCTCGCGATCGCCGACGAGCTGACCGAGAACGGGCTGGTTCTGCGCTACCGCGTGGGACAGACCGACGACGGCTTCGCAAGCGAGGAGGGCACGTTCACGATCTGTTCGTTCTGGCTGGTCTCCGCGCTGGCCGAGATCGGCGAGATCGCGCGGGCCCGCGGGCTGTGCGAGAAGCTGCTGTCGTTCGCGAGCCCGCTCGCGCTGTACGCAGAGGAGATCGACGCCGGGACGGGACGTCACCTGGGTAACTTCCCGCAGGCGTTCACCCATCTGGCTCTGATCAACGCCGTCATGCACATCATCCGCGCCGAGCAGCAGATCGAGCTCGGCGCGCCGGCGCGAGATCGCGAGCTCGCGGGTCGTTGAGACCTCAGGCTCGACGTAAGCGTTTGGTCATCTGTCAGTGAGATAGCTTCCACCGCATGCCCTGGGTTGAGGTCTTCGCGGTGTTCTTCGTGTCCCACGAGGTCGGGGACTACCTGTTCCAAACCGAGTGGCAGGCGATGAACAAGCGCGGCGGGCTGTCCGGGCCTGGAGTGAGACGCCGGGCGCTGCTCTCGCACATCACGACCTACACGATCGCGTTCATCCCTTCGCTCATCTGGTTGTGGCCCAGCGTGCACTGGGGAGTGATCGGCGTCGCGGCGCTGATCGCGATCCCCCACATGATCCAGGACGACGGACGGCTGCTCACGAGTTACGCGCGCGTGATCAAGGGGGCCGACCTCAACGAGAACCCCGCGTTGGGGGCGGTGCTCGATCAGGCGTTTCACTTCCTCGCGCTGTTCCTGGTCGCGCTGCTCGTCGGCACCTGATATTGGGCCACGCTGCGGAATCCGGCCTGACCCGGGGGCCGGAGTTCGAGACGTATCTGGGCCGGATTCCGTTAAGGGAATTCGGCGCCCTCGCCGGATGCGGCGTTGGAGTATCGAAGCCGAATTCCCCGCGCTCGCTTCTTGTCGACCAAACCCTTAGGATCGCGACTGAGACCTCGGACAAGGAGATTTCTGGATGAGCACGACCGAGCAGGAGCTACCAGGCGCTGTCCTCGAGTATCTGGGGGAGCAGAGCACGCTGACGCTGGCGACCGCGTCGCCGACCGGCGCGCCGCACGCCGCCACGTTCCTGTACGTGAACGAAGGCCCGTCGTTGTACTTCTGGGCGCGCGCCACGACCGAGAGCGCGCGGCACATCGAGCAGAACCCGATGGTGGCGTTCACGATCGACGAGTACACGACTGACCTCAATCAGACGCGCGGCGTCCAGGGGGTCGGGGAGTGCTCGGTGCTGCTGAGCGGCGAGCAGATCGCGCGGGTGGCAGCGCTGTTCGGAGATAAGTTCCCCTCGCTCTCGCCCGGCGCCACCATGAGCATCTCGTTCTTCCGCATCACGCCGACCGAGATTCAGTTCATCGACAACCGCAAGGGCTCGAGTTCGTCGCCCGAGGGCGTGTTCGGTGCCGAGTTCCACCGCGAGCGCTCGTACAGCGTGTTCGGCGGGCTCCCGACGCAGACCGCCCAGACGATCTCGGCGTCGCTACAGCTGGTCGACGCCGACGCCGACTCCGTCGTGGCCCGGCAGGGTGGACCGGCCGACAAGTTCTTCATCGTGGTCGACGGAGAGCTCGAGGTCACTCGCGAGGACGGGGGCACCAGCGAGACCGTGTCGACGGTCGGGCCCGGCGACCTGTACGGCGAGATGGCGATCCTGTTCGACAAGCCGCGCGGCACGAGCGCGCGCGCAACCAAGCCGACAAAGCTCGTGGTCATCGACGGCGACACGTTCCGCACCGTCGTCGCGCAGTCGCTCGGCACGACGCGGGACTTCGACCAGATCATCCGGGACCGCCTCGGCCGGTCGGCGGGCTAGCTCGGGAACGACGGAACCGTGCAGACAGACTTCTCGAGCAAGGAGTTCCGGGCCACGGTGGGGGCGTTCGCCACCGGCGTGACCGTAGTCACCACGCGCGGCGAGGAGCACGCGTACGGCATGACCGCCAACGCGTTCTCCTCGGTCTCGCTCGACCCGCCGCTGATCCTCGTGTGCGTGATCAGCCCGTCGGAGGGCGCCGACCACATCAGCCGCAACGGGGTGTTCGCGGTCAACATCCTGAGCCAGGATCAGGAGCCGCTGTCGCGCTATTTCGCCTCGCGCGACCGGCCCCGGGGGCGCGACGCGTTCGCGGAGGTGCCGCACCGGTTTGGGCCGAGCGGCTCGCCGGTCCTCGAGGGCGTCGCGGCGTCGATGGACTGTCGCCTGCATGCCACGCATGAAGCCGGCGATCACCTGATCTTTATCGGCGAGGTGCTCGAAATCGGCACGAGCGAGGACGGCACGCCGCTCGTATTCCACGGCGGCGGCTACCGCCTGTTGACGACGCCGCCCGGCGCCTGAGCCGCGGACCGCTCAGGACGCCGAGGCGGGGCGCCAGGCGTCGCCGTCGAACTCGAGCTGGAGCGGATCCTTGCCGTCGTCGACGGCGACCGTGGCCGTGCGGGAGGCGAAGTCGATGTGCAGCCTCAGCGAGAGGATCGTCGGGCCGGCGTCGGGCTTGGCGTCGTTCCGCGGCTGGGTTGGCGGTGCGGCGGACTGTGTCGGCGGTGCAGCGGACTGGGTTGGCGGTCCGGCCGGACGCGGCGGCGCGGGCCGGTCCGATCCCGATGTCCGATCCGACCGTCCCGAGGCGGCGAGCGGAGTCGCCTGGCTCGCCGGCAGCGGCGGAGCCTGCCGCCCGGGTGGGTGCGTCGGCTGAGGTGGCACTGCCTTGAGCGAACGCTCGGTGGCTGGAATCGGAAGCTCGCGGACGACGAGCGTGGTGCCGCCGACCTCGATCGTGTCGCCGACCGAAAGGGTCTGCGGCCCGCTGATGCGCAGACCGTTGACGAACGTCCCGTTGGTCGAGCCGAGGTCCTCGATCGCGCAGAAGCCGCTCCGGTCCAAGCTGATGCGCGCGTGCGACCGGGAGATCTCCTCGTCGTCGGCCAGTCGCCCGGCGCCATCGGCGTGACGCCCGATCAGCAACTCATCGTCGATCAGGACCGACATTCCGATTGCCCGCCCTGCCACTACCTCCAAGCGGGCAATCGCGGGGCTCATGCGCGGACTGTACCGCGAGGTGTTGGTGGTTGTGCTGACCGAACTTGCTTGCAGCGATCCGCCGTCATCGGTAGGCTGCGCGACGCTATGGCACGGCTGCGTGTAGTGAGTGGGCCCAACGCTGGTCTGACGGTAGATGTCGACGAAGAGGTCGTCATCGGCCGCGAGGACACTGACCTCGCGATCGACGACGACGAAATGTCGAGGCGTCATGCCGTCGTCCGCCGCCACGCCAACCGTCTACAGGTAGAGGACCTCGGCTCGACCAACGGGACGTTCGTCGACGGCACCCGCATCGCCGAACCGACCCTGCTGGGCGGCGGCGCGGAGATCAAGGTCGGCACGACGTTGCTCGTTGTGGAGGGCGTGCTCCCGGTGTCAGATCCGAATGCCGATGTGATTCAGCCGCGGAATGTGACGCGGGTGAGTCCCGCGATCTCGGCCGCCGCGCCCCCATCGGCCACGCCCGTGACCGCCACCGCGACGGCGGCGCCACCCGCTCCGGCGGCGCCCGTTCAGCCGGTGGTGGGCGAGTTCCGTCCGCCCGAGCACGCTCGCAGGCAACCGGGGGTCGCCTCGCGGTCGTGGGTGCCGGTGGCGCTGTCGTTCGGGACGGTCATCATCGTCGCGATCGCGCTGGTCATCTACTTCAGTCAGCACAGCTAGCTGCGGCTGCTCGCCGACCCCGCGGCGCTCGCGGTTTCGGAGCGTGGGCGCGAGCGACGGTGATCGACCGCGAGCGCCGCGGGCCCGGCGCCGCAGCCTCCGCCCTGAGCGTTACTTCAGAGAGAAGTAAAGGATCAAAGCAATCGCGACGAGCGTGAACAGCGCGAGCGGCGCGAGCTGGGCGCGCTTGCGCACCTTCACATCGAGGTACCTCTCGACCGTCGGGAACGTCCCCGGCTCGGAAACCGGCGCCCCCTGCTCGACTTGGCGCACCGCCGGACTCACGTAGGTCGGCTCGCGCGGAGCCATCGCCATGCTGGGTGGGAGCTGGATCACTCCGGACCCTCGCGCTCTGAGGTCATCAACGGTGCGCAGCTGAAGCAGGCTGACGCCGATCAATAGCTCGTCACCGGGGTCGAGTCGCGCCGGCCCCTCGAGCTCGTTCTGATTCACGAACGTGCCGTTGGCCGACTCCAAGTCCTCGACGGTCGCAGAGCCGTCTGGGGACGGAGTCACCCGAGCGTGCCGCTCCGAAACCTCGCCGTCCTCGAGCACCAGGTCCGAGTCGGCCGCGCGCCCGATCACCACGGCGCGATCGACCGCGATCTGCTTGCCCGCATCAGGTCCTTCAATGACTTCGAGGTTGATCTCGCCCGCCACGGGCGCGAGCATATCGTTCGAGGCGGGGTTCGTGCAATGGCACCTCGACGATCGGGGGGTTGCGGGATGAACGGGCTGGAAACAGCGAGTTCCGGCCCTTGCGAACGTGGCGCCGTTCGCTTAGGGTGCGGCACCATGCCAGCGACAGCACCACGAGACTCAGTAATCGCCACCGTAGGTGACGGCTTCGGTTCACTCCTAGTCCACACGACCGCCCGCTATCTCGGCTTCGACCAGGATCAGCTGTCGGTCTTCGGGCCGAGTGACAATCCGGTCGGCACCTATCAGCAGTACGCGTACAACCTCGGGCAGACCGTCCTGCGCTCGGAGTCCGAGTCGCACTTCCTCGCGCCCGACTGGCCGACGTTCGCCCAGCTCGACGCCTGGTCGCACAAATCACTCAAGCCGCTGTGGCGAACGACGCGACGCAAGTACAACCCGGGCGTTCCCGAGATCTTGACCGAGGCCGCGGTCGTGACGCGGCGCATGAACTGGGACCAGGCTCGGGTTCCGTTGAAGGTCGGGTGGCTGCAGCGACAGATGAAGCCGATCCCGCACTTCGTCATGTACGACGAGCAGGCGAACTTCATTGGCCGCTCGAAGCATGTGATGCTCGCTCCGGGCCACGGACCGCTGTCGTTCCCGCCGCTGCTCGCCAAGGCGCGCAAGGATCCGGCGCTGGCCGACCGGATCGTCCAGGCGTACGAGCCCAAGCAGTACGCGCAGGGCGGCCGCTACATCGTGCTCGGGGCGGGCATCGCCTCGGTCAACGAGTGGGCGAACGTCCTCGACGCCGGCGGGTCGGTGTTGGCGCTCACCCGGAGCGAGCAGCCCGAGACCCAGGACCTTAACGTCCCCCGCTGCCTGTTCGAGTCGATCGGAATTGATGCGTACACACGGCTGCCGTTCGACCAGCGGATCGAGTTCCTCGGGCAGGTCCTGCGCGGCACGCGTCCTGAGCGCCGCCAGTGGCTGTCGCGGATCAAGGCCGGCCAGCACGAAGGGCGCTTCGACGCGATCGTCGGCGAGATCGACAAGATCGAGCCGGGCCGCGCAGGTCTGCGGGTGTACGTCAAGAGCAAGAGCGGCGAGGATCCGGGCTGGCTCGACGTGACCGGCATCACCGCGGGGACCGGATTCAACAAGTCCGTGCTGACGCTTCCGCTGATTCGCCGGCTGGTCGAGTTCTACAAGGTGCCGGTGGTCGACGGCCGGCTCAAGCTTCAGACCAACTGCGGCGTCCCCGGGCTCGACCTGCCCGAGTCGCGGCTTTGCTGCATGGGCCTGATCGCCAACAACGTGATCCCGCACGGAGACACAATCGCCGGTCTGAAGTTCATCTCGCGGCGGTTCGTCGCCGATTGCGCCCGCGCCGAGAGGCTGAAGAAGCGGCCGTTCACCTCGCGCATGTCGCTGCAATTCTCGATGGGAAGCGACGTGGCTAAAGCCCTGCGGACCGTGTCACCGACCGAGCAGCTCGCGTAGAGGGAGGCCGCCATGTGTCCAACCGTCCTCGGCCGCGTTCAGACCCGATGGGCCATCCTGATCATCCCCGCGATTATCTGGACGATCGTCTCGCTGATCACCCAGAACCCGAGCTGGATCATCCTGATCGGGCTGTACTTCGTGATCGGCGTCGCGCTCGACACCGCGTTCTATCCGTTCGTCATCCGCTGGCAGCCGCCGTGGCTGACGTTCGTGCTCGCGGTGGGCGAGTTCATCCTCGTGTACCTCGCAGCGAAGACGCTCAAGGGCATTCACTTCCCTTCGGATTTTTGGCCAATCTTTGAGTACTGGGTCACGTGGGTGATCGCGATCTGGACGAAGGTCGTGATCCTGCCGCTCGTGTCGCTCAGCTGGATCGAGGACGCCGGCGAGTTCCGCTCGACCAGCTGGTCGGTGGCGCCCGAGTACGTGCCGCTCGCAATAACTGCTTTCACGCCGGAGCTCGCCGAGGGCGGCCCGCCGCCGCTCGCGCGCAAGTTCTCGGCGGCGGTGATCGAGATCCCCGAGGAGCTCCGCCGCGCGCCGAGCCCGTCGGGCGTGTTCCAGATTCCGACCGGACCGCCGCCCGCCTGAGCCGCGGCTGCCGCGTCAGGCGGCGGCGTCGAGCCGGCCGATGACCTCGTCGCGGTCGGTGCCGTGCGCCGCGAGCACGAGATCGAAGTCCGAGCCGTAGAAGCGCATCACCGCGACGAGGATGTCGCCCGTGCCGACGGTCGTGGCGCCGCGCTTGCGCGCGATCCGGGCGGACAGCTCGCTGACGCTCGCGATCGGGTCGCGGTCGCCGCGCGACGCTGAAGCCAGCAGCTCGTCGGCGTCGCCGGGATCTCCATCGGGCAGCGGGGCCTCACCGACGCCGAGCGCGCACAGCACGCGGGCCGCCTCGCCGTGCAGGCGGAGGATCCGCAGCCACCGCAGCGCCTCGGCGCGCCGTGAGGTCGCGAACGGCATGGCCGTCGAGGCCAGGCCTAGCGCCATCGCGGAGTCGGTGCAGAACGGCACCGCGCTCCCGACGCGCTCGTTGAGCGCGTCGTCGATCGTCGCGAAGCTATCGAAACGGGTGTCGAGCCCGGTCAGCTCGAGCAGCTTGCGCTGCTTGGGCGGAACGCAGGCCAGCGCCAGGCGCGCCTCGCCATCCAGGCGCTTGTGGAAGCCGACAAGAACGCCGAGACCCATCGAGTCCATGTGGGTGACCTGGGAGAGCTCGAGCACGTAGCGGCTGTAGCCCTTGCCGAGCAGCTCGACCAGCTCACGCTTGAGCTGCGGCGCGGAGGAGAGGTCGAGATCACCCTCGACGGTCACGACGCAGGTCCGGTCGTCGACCTCCCGGTGCGTGATCGTGAAGTTTTCCATCGTGCATCTGATTTCGGACGATCGCGCCGCCTCAGTTACCGGCGTCCAGGCCGGCTCGACAAACGTACGTATCGCGAACAGCTCAGGCGGTCGTCTGCGCCGCTTCGGGCGCCGCGGCACTCGGCTTCGGGGTCTCGTCGAGGCCCCACAGCTTCATCTTCGCGACCCGGCCGCGGATGTCGACCTCGTCGACGAACACCAGATCGTCGGCCGGCACGACGAGCGACTCGCGGGTGGAATCCGACAGCAGCAGCTGGTGCGGAGTCCCCTTGGTCAGGCCCTCGATCCGCGACGCCGTGTTGGTCGTGTCGCCGACCGCGGCGTACTCGACCCGGCGCTCGGAGCCGACGTGACCGGACATCACGTTCCCGCTGTTGAGCCCGATCCCCATCCGGAAGCCGTCGCCGAGTCCCTGCGAGCGGATCCACTCGTTGAAGCGGGGCAAGCGGATCTCGAGCATCTCCCGCGCCGTGCGCAGCGCACGGTCGGCGTGGTCAGGCTGCGCGAGCGGCGCCCCGAACACGGCGAAGATCCCGTCGCCCATGTACGCGACCAAGGTCCCGCCGTTGTCGAGGATCGCGTCGCTCATCTCGCTCAGGTAGTGATTCAGGACGTCGATTACCTGGGCGGGGGTGAGCGACTCCGAGAACGAGGTGAACCCGCGCAGGTCGGTGAACATGACCGTCCCCTCGCGCTGGATGCCGCCTAGCCTGAGCCCGTCGGCGCTCTTCAGCACCTCGTCGACGACGTCCTCGGGAACGAACCGGGCGAACAGGTCGACCGTACGGATCCGCTCGAACGCCTCGGTGATGAGCTGCACCGCCAGCGAGCCGATCGCGCTCAGGATCAGCGCCCCCAGTGGGTATACGAACGAGACGACCCAGCCGGCATTGAAGGCGAGCTGCACGAAGATCGCGAACACGATGCCCAGGCCGACCGCGATCGCGATCGAGATCACGGGGCGGAGACGGAGGCTGACGAGCGGCACGGTCACCGCGAGCAGCACGATCAGCAACAGGTTGACCCAGCCCGGAACCGAGGACAGCGGGAAGCCCGAGAGCACGGTGTTGATCGCGTTGGCCTGGACCTCGGGCCCGGGCATCGCCGAATCGGTCGGCGTCGGGTGGATGTCGAGCAGGACCGGGGCGCTCGCCCCGATCACGACGATCTTTCCGGTGTACGTGTTGGACGCGAGCTTCGGTCCGGTCTTTGTGCCGGTTGTCGTCCCGTAGTACGCCTGGGCGTAGGAGATCGACGGGAACGTGCCCGCGGGTCCGGCGAAATCGATCCACCGCTTCCCGGAAAACGGCTTGATTTTGTGGCCCGTCGCGACGCCGGCGGTGACCACCGCGAACGTGTTGAGCTTGGCGATCGAGTACTGCATCTCCCGATAGAAGCCGCCCGGCTCGTCGGGGAACAGCCCGTTGGCGGGCTCGACTCCGTTCTGGCGGAGCGCCTTCTGGGTCTGGGCCAGCCCGAACAACTGGACATCGCCGGTCGACGGATCGGTGACGGTCCAGGACAACACGAGACGGCCGTTGGCGTTGCCGACCGCGTTGAGGAACGCGACCTCGTCGTTCTGTCCCTGCGAGCTCGGCTGGCTGAACTGAACGTCGAAGGCGATCGCCTTGGGGTGCTGAGCGGCGATGTTGTCGATCACCTTGCCGTCGATCGCGCGCGGGAACGGCCACTGCTGCGGGATTTGAGACAGACTAGTCGCGTCGAGGTTGACCAGCAGGATGTTGTGGTTCGGGTGCTGGGTGCCGCGGATCGAGTACCGCGTGTTCATCGTGTTGAGATCGAGCGTGCGGAGCAGGTTCGTCCCGTACGCGGCGATCGCAAGCCCCGCCGATCCGAGCGCGACCAGCGCCAGCATCAGCACCTTGAGGTTCCGGTTGTTCCCGAAAAGCCGCGTCCTCTTCATGTCACATCACCTTCGCGCATTGGCCCCGTTTCGCCCCTTGTGCTCGCCCTCGGCCGCGGCAGGCGAAAACACGCGGGTCAGTCTACGCCCTGCCACCCGCGGGGACAAGCCGTCGCTGGGCGGTAAGGTTGACGAGCGACGGCAGTGCCGTCTACCGTCCCGGAGGGACCGAACGGTGAGATCAGGGCGACGATCAAGGATCTGGGGGTCAGCCGGGGTGTCGTTTGCGTGCGCGCTGTCGATCGGCGCGACCGCCACGGCCGCCCAGCTCTCGCCTACGTTCGCCAAGACCGTTGTCCTGGCGCCGGTGAGCGGCAAGGTTCTGATCCGCACGCCCGGCGCGGCGTACTCCGCGCTGCTCACCGCGGCGCGCATCGCGCCGGTCGGCACCGTGGTCGACACGACCGCCGGCAGGGTTAGGCTCACCTCGGCGAACCCGCAGCCCGGCAGCGTCCAGAGCGGTCAGTTCTTCGGGGGGATATTCCAGGTCAGACAGAGCCGCTCTGCCGGGGGACTGGTGAGCCTGTTCCTCCGCGACACGACATCACCACAATCGGGCTGCAAGCCGGGAGCGGCACACGCGAGCGCGCTCAGCAAGCGGATCCTTGGTCTTCTGCGCGGCATCGCCAAGGGCCACTTCCGCACGGTCGGACGGTTCTCCGCGGCGACCGTGCTCGGGACCAACTGGGGCGTCCGGGACCGCTGCGACGGCACGTTGACCGTCGTCCGTGAGGGCGCGGTGGCCGTTGAGGATTTCGTCTTGCACAAGACGGTGATCGTGCGCACCGGGCAGACGTACCTGGCCAAGGCGCCGTGACCGAACGCTAAGGCGCGGATGTCGACGACGCCCATCACGATCGTGATCGCCGACGACCATGCGGTCGTCCGCCAGGGCCTGCGCCTGCTGCTCGAGGCCGAGGAAGACTTCGCGGTCGTCGGCGAGACGAGCGATATCGCCCACACGGCCGCGCGTCTGCGTGAGAGCACTCCGGCGGTCGTGCTGCTCGACCTGCACATGGGGCGCGACCTCAGCCTGAGCGCGCTATTCGAGCTTCGCTCGGCGTCGCCGTCGACCGCGGTCGTGATTCTGACGATGGAGGACGACCCGGCGTTCGTAGCTCCCGCGTGGAATGCCGGCGCGGCCGGCTACGTGCTCAAGGAGGCCTCGCGGACCGACCTCGTGCGCGCGATCCGGACGGTCGCCAGGGGCGGCCGGTACCTGGACCCGGCGATCGGTGGGTGGGCGCTGACGAGCGCCGACGATGCCGCGCTGACCGAGCGCGAGCTCGAGGTGCTCCGCCTGGTCGCGCTCGGACACACCAACAGCGAGATCGCGACCCGCATGTACATCAGCGCGAGGACGGTCGAGACCCACCGCGCCAACCTCCAGGCCAAGCTCGGGCTCACGGGACGGCCCGAGCTTGTTCGCTACGCGCTCGAGCACGGGGTCATCCACCGATGAGCACGACGGCCACCCGAGCCAAGCAGATCGAGCTCGAGGCGGCCCAGCGACGCGTCGTCGAGAGGCTGAAAACCCCTCCAAGGCGGCCGTCCCAGGCGCGGCGGGCGGCGATCGTCGCACTGGCCGCGGTCCTGTTCCTGACCGCGTTCACAGCCCGGCTCGCGGTCGACGACCCGAACGCGCTGCTCGCCAACTTCTACATCATCCCGATCGCGGTGCTCGCGATCGAGTTCGGGACGCGCGCCGGGCTGCTCGCCGCCGCGCTGGCGTTCGCGCTGGTGCCCGCGTGGAGCGTGATCAACGCGGTGCACGTCGATGCCCTCGGGTATGTGTCCCGGGGCGCCGCGTTCCTGCTCACCGGCGTGATCGTCGGTGGGTTCTCGGATCGGCTCCGCAAAGACATCGCCGAGCGTCAGGATGCACAGCGCGATCTGGCGCTGTATGCCGATCAGCTCGAGGGCTCAAATCGAGACCTGGCGCGCAGCGTTGCGCGGCTCGAAGCGTTCGCCGAGATCGCCCGGGCCGTCGGCGGCGAGACCGACCTCGAGCGCATCCTGTCGCTGATCCTCGCGCACGGACGCGAGATCGTCTCGGCCCGCACGCTGGTCGTGTACCTGCCCGACGGAGGCGAGCTCGCCGCGGTGAGCGGGAGCGCGCGCCGGTCTCACTCGCCGCCGCGGCTACCGCTGAACGGCTCGCTGGCCGGTGAGGTGCTGCTGTCGGGCCGTCCACGACGCGCGGAAGCCTCAGCCGACGCTGCGCAGCTCGAGCAGCTCGCTCCCGACGCGACCGAGGCGATCCTGGTGCCGCTGATCTTCCACGGTGAGACTCTCGGTGTGCTCGCCGGCATCAACGGTGAGGGCGAGCGGCGGTTCGACGATGAGGACGAGCAACTGCTGATGTCGGTGGCGGCGAGCGCCGCCACCGCGGTAGCCACCGCCCAGTCGGTCGCGGCCGCCCGCCTGCGACTGAGCGTCGAGGCCGCCGACCAGGCTCGCGCCCGCTGGGCCCGCGAGCTCCACGACGAGACGCTCCAGGGGCTGACCGGAGTTCGGATGGTGCTCTCCGCGGGCCTCGCCCGGCACGACAACGGCGCGCTACGCGGTGCGGCCCAAACCGCCGATTCGCATCTCGGTGAGGAGATGCGCAAGCTCCGGGACCTGATCGCCGAGTTGCGGCCCGCAGCGCTCGATGATCTGGGGCTCGGTCCGGCGATCGAATCGCTCGCCAAGCGCCAGGCGGCGATCGCCGGGTTCGCGGTCGAGGTGGACATCGGCCTGGACTCCGAGCGGCGCCTCGCCAACGACACCGAGACCGCGATCTACAGGATCGTCCAGGAGGGGCTCTCGAATGCGGTCAAGCACGCGCGCGCCGGGCAGGTCACGCTCCGGGTGACGCAGCTGTCCGACCGGGTGCAGCTCGTGATCGAGGACGATGGCCAAGGCTTCGATCCAGATGGCGGCCGCGCCGGGTTCGGGATGACCGGGATGCGCGAGCGCGCGCTGCTCGCCGGTGGCCGGCTGTGGGTCCGGTCGTCCGACGGCGGCCCTACGTCCGTCAGCGCCGTGCTGCCGCTACCGCGGGTGTGAACACGCTGTGGCCGGCGCGCACCGTCACGGTGGCGTGGGTCGCGAGGTCCTCGACGACGACCACGCCCTTGGCTACCCGCACGAGCGTGCCGTCGCAGAAGTCCTCCGTCAGCCACCGCGTGCCGAGCACGGTCGCGGCTGAGTAATGCCCCACGGTTCGGAAGGTCCCCGAGCCGCTCGCCCATAGGAGGCGCACGACCTTGTGCGGCGGCGTGCGCCGGGGGAGAAGGGCATCGCGGTCGGCCGCGTGCGCCGTGCACGCCGCCGTGTTTCCACCGGCGAGCCGGATCTGCGCCACCGGGCTCCTCGCGGACTGCGTCACGCGGAACGCGCCGTCGTAGAACTGGGCGTCCTCGACGCGCGCGGCGGTGGCGCCGTCGCTGGCGCGGGACGGCGGCGGGGCGGCGCGGAGATCGACGCGGCCGTGCGTGGTGTCGATCAGCGACCCGAGCGGGACGTTGCGGTCGTTGGTGCCGAGCACGAACGAGTGCCCGCCGGGTGGCGTCACGATCACCGTCCCCGACACCAGCCCAATGTCGACCGACCGCCCGAAGCCGGGCGGTGGAAGGCTCGCGTCCGCTACCCCAGAGACGAGGATCACTCCGACCAGGACGGCGGCGACGATGAGTCGCGCCCGCACAAGTCGCATGTTATGAGTTACGCGCCCGGACCGCCGCTCCGGCCCGAGGCGGATGCCCCGGGCCGCGCGGCTCATGGCCCCCTATACGGGATCGGTCAGGAAACCGAGATCGGTGGGTCCTCAGATGTGGGTCCGTCGGTCGTAGGCACCGTCGCGCTGGACGGCCGGGGAGACGAGCCCAGCAGGCCGGACGGCCCGCCGGCCATCGACCACCGGAACTGCGTGACGTTCTCCTTCGGTGCGAACAGTCCGGCCCGGGTGCCCCGCTTGACGAACAGCACCGGCGCCGAGGCTGCGCCGGCGATTGCCGAGCGGGTGGGCCCGAGCCCCTCACGCTTCCAACGATCCGACAGCCCGAGCACGAGCAGGCCCGCACCCTCGGCGGCGGCGATGATGCTGTCGCGACCGCCGGCTACCACCAGTGGCTCGGTCGAGATCCCGGTTGCCTGCTGAACGAGCAGGCCGGCGTCGGCGAGCATCCGCGTGACTGACTTGCCCTCGTCGGACTGCCCGGCCGCTCCGAGCAGCTTGAGCGGTGCGCCCGAGCTCGCGGCCAGCCACGAGCCCAGCTCGAGCGCGGCCCAGTCGTGCTCGGCACCGCCGAACGGCACGAGTACCGGAGCGTCCGGGCCGAGCTCGATCGGATCTCCCTCCCTGGCGACCAGCACCGCGACATCGCACGCCGCATGCTCGAGCAGCTCGGTCACGTCGCCCAGCGGGACGCCCTCGCCGATCAGCCGCCGGCGGCCTTCGGTGAGCACGAGATCGACCGGTTCGCGCGCGACGATGTGAGCAAGATCGGACCCCGGGTTGGTCGAGGTCAGCGCGACGCCTCTGACGACGACGCCGTCGGTCGCGAGCTGCTCGCGCAGGTCGTTGATCTGCTTCGAGGCCCGCTCCAACAGAAGGTTCTCCGACTGCAAGCCCCCGCGCACTCCCGCGCCGGCGCCTCGAGGCGGCCGGACCAGGCGGGCGATGATCAACTCGCGCGCGGGCGCCGAGCGGGCGAGGGGTTCGGCGAGCGCGACCAGCTGAGCGATGGCTGCGTCGGTTTCCGGAGCCACGAGGATCGAGCGCTCGGGCACCGGGAGCTCGGGGTGGGCCTGGACCGCGGCGAGCGCGGCATCGGCGAACTCGTCCTCGACGGCCGTGCCGTACTGGTTCTTGGGGTCGAGCAGCTTCAGCAGCGGCCCGGCCATGAGCGTCGTGACGACCGCCATGATTACAAGCATCGCGAACAGCGTGTTCGAGATCGCGCCCGCGTCGAGGGCGAGGTTCAAGACGATCAGCTCGGTCAGCCCGCGGGTGTTCATGAGTGTCCCGATCACGGCCGAGGCCTTCCAGTCGTATCCCGATACCCGAGCGGCGATCGCGGCGCCCGCGAGCTTGCCGAGGATCGCGACCGCGATCAGCAGCAGCGTCAGCAGCCACAGTTCCGGGCGGTCGAGCAGACCGATATTTGTCCGTAGACCGGTGTAGACGAAGAACACCGGCAGCAGCAGCGTTACGACGAAGTCGTCGATCCGGCGGGTGATCTCCTCGCTCAGCCGCGCATGGCGAGGCATCACCATGCCCATGACGAACGCGCCGAAGATGAAAGCGATGTTGATCTCCTCGGTCACGTAGGCCGACAGGAGGACTCCGACGATGATCCCCGCGAACCATGCGCCGGGGATCCGTCCGACCTCGTCGAACGCGATCGCCATGCGAGCGACGACCCGTCGCACGACCAGGACCATGATCGCGATGTAGACCACCGCCTCGGCGATCGTCTTGAGGACGTCGCCAAAGGTGCCGGAGACCGCGATCGTGGTCGCGAGCGCGATCAGGAACCACGCCGTGACGTCGTCGATCGCGGCGCACGCGATCGTCAGCGCGCCGACGGGGCGCTTGATCATCCTCCGCTCGGCGAGGATCCGCGCGAGCACCGGGAACGCCGTGATCGACATCGCCACGCCCATGAACAGCGCGAACGCGACGAACTTCTTCTGCGGCCCGATCAGCTTGTAGAGCGGCAGCGCAACCGCGATGCCGAGCAGCAGCGGCACGGCGACGCTCGCGTTCGAGATCGCCGCCGCCTGCGCGACCTTGCCCTTGAGTTGGCCGCGGTCGACCTCGAGCCCGACCAGGAACATGTAGAAGATCAGGCCGAGGTTGGCCACGACGCCGAGCGCGGGCAGGATGTCGCTCGGGAAGAATGTGGCCTCCAGATTCGGCGACAGCGCCCCGAGCAGCGACGGACCGAGCACCAGACCTGCGATCACCTCGCCCATCACGCGGGGCTCTCCCAGCTTGACGGCGAGGACGCCGAACAGGCGGGCCACGATCAGCACGATCGCAATCGACAGGAACACGGCCGCGATGAGCTTGTTGAAGTCGGACCGCTGCTTGGTCGCAGTGAACTTCTCGCCCGCGGGAGCTAGCCCCGATGGAGTGGTCAGCGCCGGCTTGGCGGTCGGCGTCTTCGACGGCACCGGGGTGGCGACGTTGAGCGGGATCACCGTCACGTTCTGGAGCGCGAGGTCGTTGGCGGTCGCGGTCATCCGGGCGAGGCCACCCTTGACGCATTTGACGTCGCCGAACGCCCCGCCCGTCTTGGTCGAGTACGTGAGCGGCCCGAGCTTGCCACCGCTCGAGGAGTAGAGCGTGACGGCGGAGCCGGTGCCGTGGATCGAGAACGAGGCGCCGAAGCACGTCGAGCCGGGAGACAGCGAGTACGTGCCCTGGATGTTCTGCGGCGTCCGCGGCGCGGCGGCGCCGGGCGGCGGCGGCGCGGTCTTGAAGGCCGCAGCGAATGGCAACCCTCCGAGGGTTCCCAGGATCGAGGCCTTGGGTCCAGGGGTCGCGATCGCGTCGAGCTTGAGCGACCCGCCTCCGGACACGCAGTTCACGGTCCCTGTCAGGCGATGACTGTTCCCAGGGAGGGTCTTTTCGTCAAGTCTGAGCTGACCGCCGAGCGTGTTCTGGTTGTTGGTGAAGTTGACGAACTGCCCGGACTGGAGGATGTTGAACGACGGGCCCGCCGCAGCGACCTGGGTCGGCGCGGTCGGCGGTAGTGGAATGCCGCCCGCGGGCTTGGGCACGGGACCGATGCAGGGGCTGGCGGCGCTCGCGACATAACCGCCTGCGATCGAGGGCTGGGCCTTCTCGTTCCCGCCCTTGCTGACCACGAACACCACGACCACGACTCCGATCACGGCCAGGATCGCGTAGAAGATGATCAGGCGCTTGGCCAAGCGACCACGCGCCATCTCGGTCTGTCCCGGCATCTACGGCCCCCTTTAGGCTCGGTCGTACATGAGTCTTCACCCGGCCGGCGCGGCCCCGCCTCAGCCGGTCAGCGCGAGAAAGTAGCCGATTGGATGCCGGTGCACATCCGGCACGTGCCATCGAACTACCTCCGTAAAACGCCGCAATTCTGCTCCGGGAGGTGCCACCTCCCGGAGCCGAGAGGTTGCTAAAGACCGAGCATCGAGGCGATCCGGACCCGCTGGGTCTCGTTCGTCCCGGAGTAGATCGGGGCGCCGACCGCGTCACGGAGTCCCTTCTCGAGCCCGTACTCGCGGGTGTAGCCACGGGCCCCGAAGATCTGGATCGCCGACAGCGCCGAGGCCACGTTGGCCTCGCTGGTGATCAGCTTGGCCATCGAGATCTCGGTGGTGACGCTCCGTCCCCTGGCGAACCGGCGCGCAGTGTCGTACAGGTGCTTGCGCGAGCTCTCCAGGCCGATCTTCATGTCGACGATCTTGCCCGCGATGTATTGGTTGGAGCCGATCGACCGGCCGAACGCCTGGCGCTCCTTCGCGTACTTGATGCAGCGATCCATCCGCTCCTGCATCTCGCCGACCATCATCATGAAGATGCACAGGATCTCGTAGTTCATGACGTGCTCGAGGATGAAGAAGCCCGAGCCCGGCTTTCCGAGGATGCTGTCGCTCGGCACCCGGCAGTCCGAGAACTCGAGCGCGCAGAACGGGCACGTGTTCAGGCCGAGCTTCTCGATCGGCTCGCCCACGTGGAACCCGGGCGTGTCGGTCGGCACCAGGAACGCGGTGATCCCGGCGGCGCCGTCCTCCGCTCCCGTCTTGGCGTAGACGGTGATGACGTCGGCGAGCGGGCCGCTCGTGATCCAGATCTTCTTCCCGTTGATGACGTACTCGTCGCCGTCCTCGGTGGCGGTCGTGACCATCGCGGTCGCATCCGACCCCGCGCCGGGCTCCGAGATCGCGTGCGCGCTCAGGATCTCGCCGTCGACGAGCCGCGCCAGATAGCGCTCCTTGAGCTCGTCCGACCCGAACTTCTGCAGCGGGATCGCGGCGCTCACGACCTGCGTCGCGGCGCCGAACAGCAGTCCGGTGTCGCGGCACCCGTAGCCGAGGTTTTCGAGCACGTAAACGAGCGTCAGCACGTCGTGGCCCAGACCGCCCCACTCAGCGTCGAACGGGATCCGCAGCACACCGGACTGGCGAATCAGCTCCCATTTGTCCCGGTTGAACCGGTTCGCGGCGTCATCCTCGAGGTGACCCTCGTTGAGCGCATCGAAATACTCGTTCAGTGACTTCCGAAGCGCCTTCTGCTCGTCGGTCCATTCACCGGTTGGGGCGGTCAGTGCCATCCTCGCTCCTTCGGGTTGGGCGGGGGGGTGGGTGGGCGGGTTCTAATACACGGATGAGTGAATGCCCGACTCGGTGAGCCGGTGCGCCTCGTCGCCGGTCAGCGCGGGGGTGAACATGCACACGAGCCGCAGGTCCTCGTCGTCGGACGCGACCAGATCGTGAGCGTCGTGCTCGTTGAGCGAGTAGATCGTGCCGGGCACGATCTCGTGCTCGGTGCCGTCCAGCTCAATGACCTTGCCGCTGCCCTCGATGCAGTAACAGGACTCGAGATGGTTCTTGTATTCGAGCCGAGATTTGGACCCCTTGCGCACGATCGTGTCGGTGACGGTGTAGCCGAGCCCGTCGGCCTCGAGCAGAAAGCGCCGGCTCAGGCCGTTGCCCCACTCCACCGTCTTCACTTCATCGAGCTTGCGAATGATCATGTATGGCCCCTTTGTTGTTTTGTCCTGTCACGCTGGGATTTCGGGTGGGAGGGATCCCAAGTCAACGAGTAACCCGCGGAAGTCTTCGACCACATCACGCCCGGCGGCCCGCGCGTCGGTGACGCGCGCCACGCACGTGCTGCCGACGATCGCGGCGTCGGCGCCGACCGCCCCCAGCCCGTCGATGTGGCTCTTGTCCTTCACTCCGAACCCGACCGCGACCGGTACGTCGGTCTGCGCGCGCAGCGCCTCGAGCACCGGGATCAGCGTGCTGTGATCGGGTGGCCCGACGGTGCCGCTGCGGCCATACGCGGCGACCAGGTAGATGTAGGCCGAGCCGTGCTCGGCGGCCTCATTCAGGATGGCAGGATCCGACGTCGCATAGCAGGTGGTCACGATCGGCAGATCCACCGTCCCGGCCGCCTCGTAGTACTCGGGTTTCAGCCGGGGCGGCAGGCCGTGGACGAGCAGCCCGTCGGCGCCGGTCGCCTGCACGCGCTCGAGGAACTCGCGTATCGGCGTCCCCTTGATCGAGTAGCTCCAGTCGGCCAGCAGCGCGATCTTCAGATGCTCGAGCTCGGGGCGCACATCGCCGATGAATTCGAGCACGGCTTCACGGTCGACGCCGTCCTCGAGCGCGCGGCTGGCCGAGGCCCGGATCACCGGCCCGTCGCTGGCCGAGTTCGGGAACGGGATCGCGAGTTCGAGGCAGTCGACCTTGGCCTCGTCGAGCATCAGCACGAGCTCGCGGAATATCGGGAGCGGCGGATCTCCGGCGTTCAGGAAGAGCGCCAGTCCGGGCCGCCCAGGTCGGCGATCGGCGAAGAAGACCACTTAGGCGGCTACCTGACCGTGCGCGCGCATCCGCTCGATCAGCCGCGCGGGAACGCCGGCGCTCATCGTGTTGGAGGCCAGTTCCAGGGCCGTGGGCCAGTCGGGTGCGACCTCGCAGTTGATGGCCAGGGCGGCGGCGTTCAGCCTGATGCTCTCGATCGCTCCGGGCGGGCCGTCGCCGCCGATCAGGCCGAGGAAGTGGTCGACGGTCTGCTCGAGGTCGGCCACCGGGTGAAGGTCCTCGAACGGCCGATCACTCAGGCCGAACTCGGACGGGCGGATCGTGAACTCCTCGCCCCGCGCGCTGTCGTACACGTGGCAGTCGACGACGCTCATAAGCTCGTCGACGCCGACGTCGTTCCAGACCACCCAGTAGTCCTTGCTGGGATCTTCGGACACGAGCCCACGGAACGTGGGCAGCACGCTGTGATCCGACACTCCCGTGATCTGCAGCGACACCGGCACCTCGGCCAGGAACGGCCCAATCAGGTTGAAGAACCGCCCCACGGTCTTCATGTCGAACGGCAGTATCTGGCGCGCCAGCATGCGCAGCTCCTTCGGATACACGAACGGGCCGGCGCAGGCCATCCCGAACGTGTCGAGCATCTCCTCGGTCTGCTCGTAGGAGCTGGTCTGGCGGATGCCCAGCCGATCGAGCAGATCGACCGAGCCGGTGCGGCTGGCGTAGGCGCGTGAGCCGGTCTTGATCACGCGCGCGCCCATCGCCGCGGCGACGAACGCGGAGGCCGTGGACAGGTTGAACGTGCTCGGGCCCCCGCCGGTGCCGACGATGTTGACCGTGCGGCGCGGCGGCGGATCGGGACGGGGGTTGCGCTCCTTGAGCGAGCTCAGCAGCGTGCTCACCGACGTGCCGTCCGGCATCCGGGTGGTCAGCGACGACAGCACCGCGAGTGCCTCGCCCGGGTGCAGGCTCTTCGCGGCCAGCCGATCCCAGAAATCGCCCCAGACCTCCGCGGGGATCGGGTAGCTCTGGGTGACCAGCGCCGCCAGCGCCGCTGACGGAGTCTTACTCGGCATGCGCCCCGGCTTGCGCCTGGTCCACGTACGCTTTGATCGCGGCCACCGTGCGGAAGCTGTCGGGCCCGAGCTCGGAGTCGTCGACGCCGATGTCGAACTCGTCCTCGAGCCAGGCCACGACCTTCAGCAGCCCCAGGCTGTCCACGACCCCGCCGGTCAGCAGGTCGTAGTCGTCCTCGAGATCCTCGACCGGGACATCCGGCATGAACTCCTCGACGATGAACGCCTTGATCTTCGCGGTGGTTTCATCCATTCGCACGGCTCCTCTCTAGCTCGGCCGCGACCGCTTTGCGGTCGACTTTTCCGGTTGATGTTTTGGGCAAGGGCTCGGTCACGATCTGAATCGTCGACGGCATCTCGGTACGGGCGAGCCGGGTGGCGCAGTGCTGGCGAAGCTGCAGGCTGTTGAGCTTCGCGTCGGGCTCGCGGCGCACGGTCGCGTGCAGCCTGGCGCCGGCGAGCTCGTCGGGCACGGCGATGACCGCGACCTCGACGACCGCGGGGTGCTCCTGGATCGCCTGCTCGACGACCTGCGTCGAGACGCGCACCCCGCGGACCTTGACGTAGAAGTCGGAGCGGCCCTCGAGCGTCAGCGTGCCGTCCTCGTGGCGGCGGACGATGTCGCCGCTCTTGTAGTAGGTGCGCCCGCCGTCATCCTCGAGGGTCACGAACCTGCCCTCGTTCAGGGACGACTTCAGGTAGCCCCGGGTCTGGAACGGCGTCCACACCATGAACTCGCCCGTGCCGGTGCCTTCGAGCGGGGTCCCGTCCTCTTGCTGCACGCGGACGATCACGCCCGGGATCGGCTGGCCGACGGGAATGTTCGTGGGCACGTTACCGTCGGCGAGGCCGAGGAACTCGTGGACGAGGCTGTCGTTCGTCTCCGTGCATCCGTAGACGTTGTAGAAGCGTGCGTTCGGGAACAGCGTGGGCAGCTCGGCGAGCGAGCTCGCCGGAATCTTGTCCCCGGTGGTGATCACGTGACGGACGCTCGGGAACGTCCGGCCGTCCTCCCGGTTGACGTCGATCAACAGGCGGTAGAGCATCGGCACCGCCTGGATCACGTTGACCTGGTTGTCGTTGACCAGGTCGGCGAGATACGCGCCCTGCGTCGCGCGGTCCTGGTCGACGAGCGCGACCGTGCCGCCGTGCTTGAGCGTGGCCCAGATGTCGAGCAGGCACAGGTCGAAGTTGAGCGGGGCGTAGTTCGCGACGACGGTGCCGGGCTTTATCTCGAACTGCTCGGCCGCCCAATCCGTGAACGCGTCGACGCCGGCCGCCTGGAGCGGAACGATCTTCGGCAGCCCGGTCGAGCCCGAGGTGGTGAGCATGAACGTCACGCCTTCGCCGCCGCCCGCCGGCGGCCACTCTGATTGGCTCCCCAACCCGCCCTCCTCCGGCTCCGAACGGGCGTCTCCGACCAGCGCCCGCAAGCTGGCCGCGCTCTCGCTGCGCGGGCCGTGGGGCGAGACCACCTGGCTCGTGCCCGCCTGGGCGAACAGCTGCGCGAGCGTCTCGGGCGCGAGCTCGATCGACGGGAGCAGGAACGGGGCTCCGGAGCGCAGGCACGCGAGGATCAGCGCGATCGCCTCGGGCGACTTCTTGGCCCGGACCCCGATCGGCCGGTCGGTGGGGAGGCGCGCGGCCTCGAGCTCGGCGAACGCGGCGTCGGCGAGCCCCTGGAGCTCGGCGTAGGAGATCGGCTGTCCGTCCCAGATCAGCGCCGGCGCATCGGGGCTGCGCGCGGCGTGCTCGGCGAAGTGATCGGCGATCGATCGGGTGGCGGTCTGGCTCATGACGATCTCGGCGTTATCGGGGTCTCCAGCTCGGCGCGGTGGCGCTCGAACTCCTCGACCCAGCCCTGGATGCTGTCGGCGCGCAACAGCCCGGTCCCGATCAGGAGCCCCTTGAAGCCGCCATCGACCAGCTCGGCGGCGATCCGCGGGTCGATGATCGCGCTTGCGCTGACCGGGCAAGGCGTGCCTGTCTGGATCGTCGCTTCGAGCAGCGAGCGGCTCGTGTCGATGTCCCCGGGCTCGCGCTCGCGCGTGTTGATGTCCTTGTTGTTCACCGCGATGATGCAGTCCTCGGGATGGATCACGCTGCCGAGCTCGTCCTGGTCGACGATCTCCACGAACGGCGTGAGCCCGTGACCCAGCGCGAGCTCGATCAGGTGCTGGAAGGTCTTCGCGGGAAGGATCTTCGCGGTGAGCAGAACCGCGGAGGCACCCAGCTCCTTGGCGGCGACGATCTGCTTCTCGCGCGTAATGAAGTCCTTCTTCAGCAGCGGCAGGTCGGTCAGCCCGGCCACCTCGGAGAGCATCGCGTCGTCGCCGCCGAACCAGCGGCCGGTGACGACCGAGATGCACGGCGCGCCGACCGCGACGTACTGGCTGACGATCTCGGGGATCGTCCGCTCGCCCATGAGCTCGGCGCCCTCGCCGTCCTGGCGCTTGACCTCCATGATGATCGGCAGGCGCCCGGCCAGTAGCGCGTCGATGAACGTACTAGGCATGAGTGCCCTCGGGTTTCCAGACCTGTGTGATCGCCCCGACCCTTGCCGGTGAGATCGCGCCGTCCGCGTCGCGGGCGTTCGTATCGACGTCGACGCCGAGGAACAGCTCGCTCCCGGCGAGCGACTCGTACTCGGCCCGGTTGGTGTCGGAGATCCCGCCGGCGAGCAGGAACGGCCGCGTCAGCCTGTCGATCAGCGGGGCCACCACCGCGGGATCGAGCGCCTGGCCCGTGCTCCCGACGCGCCCGTCCTCGGTGACCACGTCGAACAGAAACACGTCGACGCCGGCCTTCTCGTAGGAGGAGATCAGCGAGGCCTCGACGCATTCTCCGCCGCGCACGTGCAGGACCTTGATCACCCGGACGTCGTCGCCGATCGCCTTGACCTTGCGGACGGCGCCGGGCGTGGGATAGCCGTGCAACTGGACCCATTGCACGGGCGCCGTCTGGAGCGTGGCGCGAAGCTCCTCGGGGTCCTTGGCGAACGTCACGAGCACAGGTGCGAGCACTCCGGTGCCGGCCGCCGCGTGCGCCAGGGCGGCCCACCGCTCGCGGTCCAGGTCGTGGGGACCGCCGGGCACGCCCCACCACAGGCCGACGAAGTCGACCCGATTGGCACGCAGCACGTCAATCTCGGCTGGTGCGGTGATCCCGCACACCTTGACGAGCGGCGTTCCGGTCTGAGTTACTTGCCCCGAGTGGCACCCGCTGAGCAAGGCCACGAAAAACGGTCCCCCTTTGCGATTGAGCGAGCCGGACTCTAACGAGAAGCGGGCAGCACTGGCAAGCCGCGCGCCGAAAACCGTCGGGATGGCGGAGGAGGGACTGAGCGAGAGATTCAACCCCAACGCGGGCCTCCGCACGGGTAAGATCCGCGCAGACCGGGCGACGTGCCGGCGCTTGAGGGACGGCTTGTCGCTGCGAGAACCGGGGCAATTCGCGACAGGAGGGCACCTTGAGTAATGAAAAGCACCCGGCCGAGGCGTACGACGTCGCGATTCTCGGGGGCGGATTGGCGGGACTGACGCTTGGCCTGCAGCTCAAGCAGGCGCGTCCCGAGACGAGCATCTTCATCGCCGAGAAGCGCGCCGGACGCGCCCCGGAGGCCGCGTTCAAGGTCGGGGAGTCGACCCAGGAGATCGCGTGCAACTACTTCGGCGAGGTGCTCGGCCTGATGGAGCACATGGAGCGCGATCAGATCCGCAAGTGCGGGTTGCGCTTCTGGTTCCCGGCCGGCGACAACTCGAGCCTGGCCGAGCGCATCGAGCGCGGGCCGACGGCACACGCCCCGGTCCCGAGCTGGCAGTTCGACCGCGGCCGGTTCGAGAACTATCTGGGCGAGCGGAACCACGAGGCCGGAATCGATCTGTTCGGGGCCACCCGCGTGACTGACGTCGAGATCGGCGATCCCCATCGGGTGACGATCGCCCCACGTGCGGGCGGGGAAGAGACGACCGTCCAGGCACGCTGGATCGTCGACGCCAGCGGCCGGTCGTGGATCCTCAAGCGCAAGCTCGACCTGCTCGAGGACAACGGGCACGTGGTCAACTCATCGTGGTTCAGGCTGGCCGGCGGCCTCAACATCGAGGACTGGGCCGATCCCGATGACGAGGAGTTCTTCGGGCGGATGTCCGAGCGCGGGCTGCGCCAGTTCAGCACCAACCATCTGTGCGGCAAGGGCTACTGGATGTGGATGATCCCGCTCTCCTCGGGCTCTATCTCGATCGGGATCGTGGCCGATCCGCGCTTCCACGCGATGGACGAGATGAACACCCTCGACAAGTCGATCGCCTGGATACGCGAGCACGAGCCCCAGCTCGGCGAGGCGGTCGACGCCCGGCGCGATCAGGTCGAGGACTTTCTCAAGGTCGAGGACTTCTCATACGGCGCCAAGCAGGCCTTCTCCGGCCGCGACCGCTGGTGCCTCGTCGGCGAGGCGGGCGCGTTCCTCGATCCGTTCTACTCGCCCGGGTCGGATTTCATCGCGCTGTCCAACACCCTTGCCACCGATCTGGTCACGCGTGAGCTCGACGGGGAGGACGTGGTGGAGCGCGCCGAAGCCCACGACGACTTCTACCTGAACGCCTATCGCGTGCATCTGAGCCAGTACGAGGGCCAGTACGTGTTCTGGGACAACCCGACCGTGATGAACGTGAAGATCAGCGGCAACAACATCTACTACTGGGGGTGCCTCGCGCTGCTGTTCTTCCATCGCAAGCTCACGGACCTCGAGATAATGGCGGCGGTGCGTCCAGATATGGAGCGGATGTGGGCGATCATCACGCGGCTCGAGCCCATGTACCGCGAGTGGAACGAACTCGAGGCGCGCGAGTGGCGGCGCGCGATGGTCCCGTCGTCGGCGTTCCCGGCGATGTTCGATCGCCACCGGGACATGATCGCCGGGTTCGACGACGACGCGCTCAAGGTGAGGATGCGCAAGAACGCCGACCTGCTGGAGGCCTACGCGGTGCTCGCCTTCAATCGAGCGGCGCGGAACCTCGGCGACGTCGCTCCTGGAGAGGACGAGAAGATCAACCCCTACGCCGTGTCGTTGGATCCGGATCGCTGGGAGGCCGACGGGCTGCTGAATGGAGAGGGCCTCACCGTCAACGAGGCGCGGCAGTCAGAGGCCGGCGGGATGGAGAACCTGCTGATGGAGGCGATCGCGCAGCCGGCGTAGCGCCGGCGCGGCTCGTCGCGCTCCGCGATGGTTCTCCACCACCCACGAGCTCGAAACCACGCCTCAGAACGACATCGGGGGGGCCGCGACGCGGCCCCCCCGATTTTTACGTCAGGCTGTCTTAGGGGTTAGCCCTTGGTGAGCGTGGCGACTCCGTAAGGCAGGTTGACCGTCGGCACTGGGATCACGTTGGTCGAGATCTCCGTGAGGTCTCCGGTCGCCTGGTTGATCTTGTATGAGTCCAGGTAGTTGTGCTTCAGCGGAGCCGGGCTGAACGACCCGTCGGGGTGAATGCCCTCGGGGCGCGGCGAGTCGATGTCGTCGTGCTCTCCGATGACGTACAGCCACTTGCCGGACGGGTCGATCGAGAACGCGTCATTCGTTCCCGTCGACTTGAGCGGCACCTGCTCCAGAAGCGTCGCGGTCGCGCCGCCATTGCTGAGGGCGAACACCGAGATGTTCTGGGTCACCGAGTTCGAGGTGTACAGGAACTTGCCGTTGCTGCTGATCACGTTCCAGCACGCCGCCGTCGGCGCCCCGCCCGGTCCCAGGTTGTCCGTTGAGGACACCAGGGTGAGATTCGACGGGTTGCTGTAGTTGTACACGGCGAGTTTTCCGATCACCGCCGCGTCGACGTACACATACGGGCTGGTCGGGTTGAACGCGACGCCGAACGGCAGCGGGTAAAGCGCCGGTGGAATGAAGGCCGGCAGATGCAGGCTCGAGCTCCAGCTCGACGGGAACGAGAACGCCTGCAACACATTGAGGTTGCCCCCGCTCGACAGGCTCACCGATCGGATCAGCTGAGGGCCGAACGTCGGGAACGAGGCGCCGAACACGACCTCGGGGAAGAACCCCGTGGTGACGATCTCGCTTCCGTTAGGAGCGATCGTCGCATCGATCAGGCCGTCGGGATCCGGCGCTGTCGAGGAGACCTCATGCAGGCTGCCGCTCGGCGACACCCTGAAGGAAACGAGGTCCGACGGGCCGGGAGGAGACGGGCCGAGCGGGTTGAACGGCGCGATGATGCCGTGGTTGGCCACAACCAGCACGCCGTGGGCGTAGCCCAGGGCGACCGGAGCCAGGCCACCCGAGTAGAACGGCGAGTCCTTGAGCGCCGTCAACGCTCCGGTGTGCGAGTTCACGTGGAACACCGCGATCGAGTTCGACCCCTGGTTGACCGCGAACAGCAGCTTCTTGTTTGAGCTGAGCAGAACCTGGTGGTCGCCGGTGGCCGTCCCCACCGCGTTCGGCAGCGGGGTGATGTACGGCGTTCCGGTGCCGCCCGTGGGGAACTGCTTGCTCTGCTTGGTCAGCGGGATCCCGGTCTTGGAGTACGGGATCGCGAGTACGGCATTCTTGTTCGGTGTGGCGTAGTCGGCGTCGATGTACACCCAGCCCGCCACGCCACTCGTACCGGCGGAGCCCTTACTCTTCTTCCCACCCTTCGCTAACGCAGCGGCCGGAGCCACGGCCATCACGATGACGACCGCAACGGCGAGCGCCACCTTGGGAACTAACCTCATCTGCACTCCTTTATGTGAGCGATCCCGCCCGGATCGCAAGGCATTGGTTCCAGCTCGTTCCAGAGGCGCCCCGGCCGGTTCCCCCTGAACACGACGCCGAGACGCTACCAGAATCTCCGCGACGGGCTAAACGAAATACTGCAACAGGCATTGCTAGGACCGCGGCCTGGCAGCCCTCATGCCATCGAATTACGCGATGCTCGCCTCCCTTCGGGCGACAGTTAAGTTCACGGGTCGACAAAGCGATCTCAGCGCCGGCAACTGCTCGCGCGCGGCCTCACGTCCGGCGCCCAGGAACAGGTCGGCGCGGTTGAAGTCCCGCCACTCCGCGGGACCGAAGCGCGGTGTTACGACGACGTCGGCGAGCGCCGCATGACGCGCGCTCGTGTCGAGCTGACTTAGATCCATCGCCTCGAGGATCGTGTCGAGCGGTCCGCGTCGTCTTGGCTTGGACGGCTCGTCCTCAGGCTCGTCGGGCACGCCCGGCCAGCGCTCGAGCGACTCGGCGCCGAGCAGGTTGACCGACACCACGACGTCGGCGCCGTCCTCGAGTACGGCCGCGGTCGGGACGGGGACGAGCGCGATCGCGTCGATCAACCGGTGGCCGTTGCGCTCCTGGGTGGGGAACACCCCGGCCACCGACAGCGCGGCCAGCAGCGCCTCCCAGAGCGGCCCCTGGCGTTGCGCCACCGGCGCCCGCGCGGTCAGATCGACCGCCATGATCACGAGCGGGATGCTCGTGTGCGAGAAGAACGCTCCCTTGGTCGCTTCCTTGAGCATCCCGGTGAGCGTTTCGAGGCCTGTCGAGCCGACCAGCGGCGACTTGAACAGCTGGCCGACGTTCTCGGCGTTGAAGGTGTTCCGGAAGCGTTCGTCGATCTCGGCGGCGTTGTGGCCGAGCGCGAGTTGGCTGGCGACGAACCCGCCGATGCTGCTGCCTCCGACATAGTCCACGGTGTAGCCGGCCTCCTCGAGTACCTGGAGGAAGCCGACATGGGCGTACCCCTTGGCGCCGCCGGCGCCGAACGCCACGCCGAGCTTGGTCCGGGTCAGGTGGCGGGCGATCCAGGCCATGTCCGCGTCCGCGAGCGGAAAGCCCTCCTGTCGCGGGCAGTCGCGGATCACGAGCCGGAGCGCGCCGGGGTGCCACATCTGGCTGGCCTGGCGGGCCTCGTCGGAGACGAGCACGATCTCCAGGCGGCGCCCCTCGGCGGCGGCCGCGACGTTGCCAAGCCGCCCAGCCTCCTCCGCGTTCCCGACCAGCGCCACGACTCGGTCGACCTCGTCGAGCAGGACGCCCACCGTGTCGGGATCGAACTCGCTTGGGATCAGCACGGTGGCGTTCTTGCCGGCGAGCTCGCCGGAGGCGGTCAGTGCTCCGGCGAGCGACAGCGACCGGTCGAGCACGGTGACGGGCCGGGCGCTGGCGGTGCGGGCTGTGGCGACCAGGTGCGGAACGACGCCCTTCAAAGAAGGACCGGCGATCACCCCGATCTCCTCACCGCGCGTCGAGCTGCTGCGGACGCTGGCGCTGAACAGCGCCCCGCTCCGCGCGCTCGCGCGGAACAGGCGCTCGCGCTGGGTCTGGACGACGTTGATCAGGATCTGCGGAAACTGGGAGGCGAGCTCGAGCAGATCGTGTGCTTCGAGCTCGAGCGTGTCGGTGATGGTGCTCGCCGACACGGTTGCGGTCCTCTCAGTCCCGGTGATCGCATCCTGGGCCCCGATCACGTCGCCCTTGCGCATCCGCAGCTCGATCTCGCCCCCGCCCGCGGTCGTCCCGGCGGTCCAGATCACGAGCCCACCGGTGATCAGCCAGATGCGGTCGCTGGCGTCGCCGGCGGCGCACAGCTGCTCGCCCGGCGCGAACTGGCGCGGGCGCATGCGCGCGGCGACGACCTCGAGTTGCTCGTCGGTCAGCCCCTCGAAGAGCGCGCTGCCGCCGAGAAACCCGTCACGGGCCATCTGACTAGGACCCCCCGGGATTCATTCCGGCAGGAGCGTAAGCGCGACCCGGCGCACTCGTCAAGGTGAGAAATCCTCACAGCAACTACCGACCGCGCATATAGACTCACCGCGGCATGGACACGAGTGCAGCCCGGGGCGCGACTGGAAGCGTGCCGATCGTCACCGGAAAGAAGATGATGCTGTTCTCCGGGCGGGCCAATCCCGCGCTCGCATCGGCGATCGGACACAAGCTCGGGGTCGAGCTCGGCCACATCACGCTCAAGACGTTCTCGGCGGGCGAGGTCTACTGCCGGATCGACGAGTCTGTCCGCGGCGCCGACGTGTTCATCGTCCAGCCGACGTGCGGCAACCCGGAGACCGGCGTCTCCGCCAACGACGCGATGATGGAGCTGCTGGTGATGATCGACGCCGCGGTCGGGGCCTCGGCGCACCGGGTGATCGCGGTGATGCCCTGGTACGGCTACTCCCGCCAGGACAAGAAATCCGCATTGCGCGAGCCGATCACCGCCCGGCTGGTGGCCCAGCTGCTCGAGACGGCCGGCGTCGACCGGATCCTGACGATCGACCTCCACGCCGGCCAGGTCCAGGGCTTCTTCCGCAAGCCGGTCGACCACATGACCGCGCTGCTGCTGATCGCCGACTACTTCGGCGGGCTCGAGCTCGACGACCTGGTGGTCGTCGCCCCCGACGTCGGGCGCGTGAAGCTGAATCACAAGTTCGCCGACATGCTCGGCGCCGACCTCGCGCTGATGACCAAGGAGCGGCCGGCCCAGCAAGTCGCCGAGGTCGGGTACGTGATCGGCGACGTCCGCGGCAAGACCGCCGTGATCCTCGACGACATCATCGACACCGCGGGCACACTGACCGCCGCCGGCCGGACCGTCCTCGACGAGGGCGCCGCGCGCGTGTTCGCCGCCTGCACCCACCCGGTGTTCTCCGGACCCGCGTACGAGCGGCTGGCCGAGTCGCCGTTCGAGCAGGTGATCGTCACCGACACGATCCCGTTGCGCGAAGGGGCACCGGACAAGGTTGTGGTGCTCTCGACCGCAGGCCTGCTCGCCGACACGATCCGCCAGATCTTCACCGACGGGTCGGTGTCCGCGGTGTTCGGGGGCGAGAACCAGTTGTTCTAGCGGCTCCTGTGGGCCGCGGGACATGGATGTCCCGCGGAACCGGCCCCATGGATGCTGAGCGGGCGGAATCCGGCGCAGACACGTTTCGCTCCGATTTCGGTGAGCGCGCCGGATTCCGCGCGAGGCCAATAAACACCGGATGAATCATCGGGCCGCGCCAGTTGCAGCCGGGTCGGGGTTCCGTCATCATGCGCCATGGACGTGCACCGACGAGGGGGTTGTAACCGGGGCTTAGATGCGGCGACCGCGCATGGTCGGCGCGCGAGTCGGTGCCGCGCGACGCCTCGTCGTCCCAGGCTGCGCGGGGCATGTGACCTGGACAAATCGAGGAGGAGCTAATGGCAGACGACCGTTCGGCGTCGATGCTCGAGACGATGGCGATCGACGCACCGCACGGCCATTACGACGTTGCGGTCCTCGGCGGCGGACTCGCCGGACTGACGATCGCGATTCAGCTCAAGCGTGAGCGTCCCGAGACCCGCGTCCTGGTCACCGACAAGCGTGCCGAGCCCGCGCCCGAGGCGGCTTTCAAGGTCGGCGAGTCGAGCGTCGAGATCGGCGCCTACTACTACCGCGAGATGATCGGCATGCGCGACCATCTCGAGCGCTACCAGCAGCGGAAGCTCGGGCTGCGCTTCTTCCTGCCGGCCGGCGACAACTCGGACATCACCAAGCGCGTGGAGTTCTGCACGCCGGGCCACCTCGACGCGTTCACGCACCAGATCGACCGCGGGCGGTTCGAGAACGAGCTGTTCCGGCGGGCGAAGAAGGCAGGCGCCGACGCGTTCCGCGGCTGGCGGGTGCAGGACGTCCAGTTGGGTGCGGACAGGCACACGATCCTCATGTCTCAGGAGGACGAGGAGGTCATCGCCACCGCTCGGTGGATCGTCGACGCCAGCGGGCGCGCGAACATCCTGCGGCGCAAATTGGATCTCGGTGCCGGCGTGGACACCGGCCACAAATGCAACGCGGCGTGGATCCGGCTCGCCGGCGGCATGGACTTCGAGGACTGGACCGACGACGAGGAGTGGCTCGGACGGATGCCCGAGAAGGGGCTGCGGATCCACTCGACCTCGCACCTGATCCAGCCGGGGTACTGGCTGTGGCTGATCCAGCTCGAGTCGGGCCCGATCTCGATCGGAGTCTGCGCGGATGAGCGTTTCCATCCGTGGGAGGAGATCAACAGCTTCGAGGGGTTCATGGACTGGATGAAGCGCAACGAGCCCCAGCTCCACGCCGAGATCGACGGCCGGCGCGAGGACGTGCTCGACTTCCTCCGTGTTAAGGACTTCTCGTACGGGTCGACCCGCTTCTTCTCGCCCGACCGCTGGACGCTGGTCGGCGAGGCCGGCGGGTTCCTCGACGCGCTGTACTCGCCCGGGTCCGACTTCATCGGATTCTCGAACACGTTCAGCTGCGAGTTGATCGAGCGCGAGCTCGACGGCGAGGACGTGACCGAGCTTGCCGAGTTCTACAACGACTTCTACCTGAACCTATTCAACACCACCGCTCACCTGTACCGCGACAACTATCAGCTGTTCGGCAACCCGCAGGTGATGGTCCTGAAGTTCGTGTACGACTCATCGACGTACTTTGTCGGCATCGGGAACGCATGGTGTCACCAGCGGCTGCGCAAGCCCGAGGACATGAAGCGCCTCGAGGGGATCGTGCACGAGGCGATCGAGATGGTCCCCAGGATGCAGCAGCTGTTCCGCGACTGGAACGCGATCGAGCAGACGCCGTTCGAGGGCGTCTCGGTCCTGTGTGACCAGCTCCAGCCGTACATTCAGGCGCAGGCCGAGATGGCGCGCCCGGCCGAGGGTGACGAGACGTTCGAGATCGCGGCCCGGAACCTTCGGTACCTGAATGCGCTAGCGGTTTGGATCTTCCACCGGGCGGCCCGGAATCTGCCCGAGCAGCCGGACGAGAACCGCGGCATCAACTGGCTGGCGATCAGCCTGCATCCCGACCGGTGGGAGGCTGACGGCCTGTACTCCGATGACGGCATCAGTCTCGTTCAGGCGCGTGAGATGCTGCCGGGGATCGAGGAGATGGACCTCGAGGCCCGCGGCGCCGTGGTGGCGGCGTAGTTCGGTCGGGAGTGGACGTGAAAACCTCGCAACAAGGAGTGCAACGTGGGCACTGATAGGCAGCCGGCTGACAGCTACGACGTGGCGATCCTCGGCGGCGGCCTGGCCGGGTTGACACTTGGGATCCAACTCAAGCAGGCACGTCCCGAGACGAGCATCTTCATCGCCGAGAAGCGCAAGGGCCCGGCGCCCGAGGCGGCGTTCAAGGTCGGGGAGTCGACCGTCGAGGTGTCGGCGCACTACTTCGCCGATGTCGTCGGTGCGCGGGAGCACATGGACAACGACGAGCTACACAAGTTCGGGCTGCGCTGGTGGTTCCCGGCGGCCGGGAACACGTCGATCGCCGAGCGGATCGAGCGCGGTATCAACAAGCCGCTACCGGAGCCCAGCTTCCAGCTCGACCGCGGGCGCTTTGAGAACTACCTGGGCGAGAAGGCGCTGGCGGAGGGCGTCGACCTGTTCGGTGACTGTCGCGTCCAGGACGTCGACGTCTCGGTCGACCCGCACGTGATCCGCGTGACGCATCACGGTGAGGATCGCGAGGTGCGGGCGCGTTGGGTGGTCGACGCCGCGGGGCGGGCCTTCTTGCTCAAGCGCAAGCTGGATCTGCTGGAAGAGAACGGGCACGAGGTCAACTCGGCGTGGTTCCGGCTCGACGGCGGGCTCGACATCGAGGACTGGGCCGACGCGGACGACGACGAGTTCTTCGGTCGTATGTCAGAGAAGGGCCTGCGCAAGTACTCGACCAACCACCTGTGTGGTCAGGGCTATTGGGTGTGGATGATCCCGCTCTCGTCCGGGCCGATCTCGATCGGGATCGTCGCGGACCCGCGCTTCCATCCGTACGACGAGATGAAGACCCTCGATGGCGCCCTCGACTGGATTCGCCGGCACGAGCCGCAGCTAGGGGAGTCACTCGATGGGCGGATCGACCAGGTCGAGGACTTCCTGAAGGTGTCGGACTTCTCTTACGGCTGCAAGCAGTGCTACTCGGGTGACGGTCACTGGTCGCTGGTGGGAGAGGCGGGCGCGTTCCTGGATCCGTTCTACTCGCCGGGGTCGGATTTCATCGCGATCTCGAACACGCTGACCACCGACCTTGGTCTGCGATTCCTCGATGGTGAGGACGTCGTTTCGCGCGCCCAGGCCTTTGACGATCTCTACCTGAGTACATATCGCGTGAACTTGACCCAGTACGAGGGTCAGTACGAGTTCTGGCACAACCCGATGGTGATGACGGTCAAGATCTGCGCCAACAACATCCTGTACTGGGGCACCGAGTGCCTGCTGTTCTTCCACGACAAGTACGCGGATGTGGAGTTCATGGCTTCCGTGCGGCCCGACCTCGAGCGCATCTGGGCGATCACCCGGCGGCTCGAGGCGATGTACCGGGAGTGGAATGTGTTGGAGGATCGCGAGTGGCGGCGAGCGATCGTTCCCACGCAGGCGTTCCCCGGCATGTTCCAGCGCCACGTCGACATGGCCGGCAAGTTCGACGACGATACGGTGCGCGCGAAGCTCGCAGCCACCGGCGACATGATGGAGGCGTTCGCGGTCTTGGCTTTTAGTCGGGCGGCTCAGAATCTGGGCGATGCCGCGCCGGGCGAGGACGTGAAGATCAACCCCTACGCCGTGTCGTTGGATCCGGACCGCTGGGAGGCCGACGGTCTGTTCGACGGTTCCGGTATGTCGCTTGTGGAGGCTCGCGAGACCGACGCGGCCGGGCTTCAGAACCTGTTCCTGGAGGCGGTGGCGCAACCCGTTTGAGGCTTATGCCCCCGTGTGAGGCTTATGCCCGTGTGAGCTTGCCCCCGTGTGAGGCTTATGCAACGGCGGGGCGTGTGAGCGCCTTGACGAAGTCCTCGAGCTGGTCGGTGCGCCAGCACTCGAACGCAGTGCAGTGCTTCTCGTACGCGGCGATCACGCTGTCGCCGTAGTTCCAGTACAGGCGCGGCTCGGGGTTCAGCCAGAACGTGCGTCCCGCTTTGGCGGTGATCGCGGCGAAGATGTCGTCTCGTGGTGGCCGGCCGTTGGTGCGGGCGTCGCCGAGCACGATCACGGTGGCGCGGGGATGGAGCTCGTCCTCGATGGTCGTCAGGAACTCGAGCCAGACCCGTCCGTAGTCGGTGTAGCCGGAGATGTCGGCGACGCCGGCGTCTTTCGATATGGCGACGCTTGCGGCGCGGAAGTCGCGCTCGCGTTCGAACACTTCGGTGACTTCGGAGATCCGCTCGATGAAGACGAAGCTGCGCAGCTTGCGGAACGCGTCATGGAGGGCGTGCAGGACCGACAGGAAGAACGTGGACGCGCTGGTGACGGACGTGGACACGTCGCACAGGACAAAGATCTCGGGTCTTCTTGGGCGTTTGGGTCGGTACTTGAGGTCGATCGGCACGCCGCCGGTCTGGAGCGAGGCGCGCATCGTTCTGCGGAAGTCGACGTGGGCGTGGCGGTTGTGCCCTTTTAGTTCGTGTCCCTGGGTGGCGAGCCGCCGCTTCAGCTGCGCCACGACTCGGTGAACGGCCGCGAGGTCCTGGATCGGGCCGGACGGAAGCGCGCGATCGAGCTCGTTGAGCGGGCGCTTGGGGGGGAGGCTCGCCGTGCGCTCGATCAGGTTTCTTTCGAGCTCACGTCTCAGGTGCTGCTCGAATTTTCTCAGCTGATCGCGTGGGAGGCCGTCGTGGCGCGGGTCATCCGTCGGGAGATCGGGCTGGGGCTCCGTTCTGAGGCCGAGGGCTCTGCGGATCCGCTGCACGTCGACGCCGAGGACGCCCGATCCTTCGCCGCGGCCGAACGCGGCGATCGCGAGCCGGGCCAGGTCCCTGAGCGCGGCGTCCGAGCCGTCGCG
Source organism: uncultured Solirubrobacterales bacterium (assembly GCA_963701945.1). GTDB lineage: Bacteria > Actinomycetota > Thermoleophilia > Solirubrobacterales > Solirubrobacteraceae > Palsa-465. The sequence goes on from CAVPBV010000019.1 coordinate 368,808, forward strand.
GAGGGCGGCGGCGATCTGCTGTCTCAGTGTGTCCAGGTTGATGTCGCTCGGCGGCTCGCCTCCTGCTTGGGCCTCCGTGATGCGCTTGCGCGCCGCCTGGGCCTCGGTGGCGCGGAAGAAGAACCGGTCGAACACGAGATCGAAGACTCTGCGGTCGTCGTTCGACTTGGCCAGCGTGGTTGCCAGCGCCTCCTTGAACTCGCGCTGATCGGTCCACGCGACGAGGTTCAGCGCCTCGAACGCGTCGAGGATCTCGGAGGTGCCGATCGCCACGCCCTCGGTTCTGAGGTCCTCGGCGAACGAGAGGAGGTGGCCGTCCAGGTTGCCGGGCGGCTGCTCCGGGATGCCGCCGTAGATCGCCGCGTTCTTGGCGCTAGGCGGCATCGGCCTGCTGAAGGGCCACGCCGACTCGCGCCGCCACCGTGTCCAGGTCCGTGCGGTGCTTGACGATCACGCTCATCGTCTGGATGAACGTGTCGTGGTCTATGTCGTTGGCCCCGAGCAGCAGCAGCGTGCGGGCCCAGTCGATCGACTCGGCGATGCTCGGCGGCTTCTTGAGGTCGAGCTGCCGGACCTGGTGAATGATCTCGGTCAATTTTCTCGCCACAGCTTCGTCCAGCTCGGGGGCGTGGAGGCGGACGATCTCGAGCTCGTGCTCGAGGTCGGGGTAGTCGAGCCACAGATACAGGCAGCGGCGCTTGAGGGCTTCGGTTAGCTCTCTTGTGTTGTTGCTCGTGAGGAGGACGACCGGCCTCGTCTTCGCCTCGATTCGTCCGAGCTCGGGGATGCTGATCTGGAAGTCCGAGAGCAGCTCGAGCAGCATCGCCTCGAACTCCTGGTCGGTCTTGTCGATCTCGTCGATGAGCAGGACGACCGGCTCTGGCGATGCGATCGCGGTCATGAGGGGGCGCGGCAGGAGGAACTCCTCGCCGAAGATGTCCTCCTGGACGTCCTGCCAGCCGGCTTGTTGTGATTCGACCTGGATCCGGAGCAGCTGCTTGCGGTAGTTCCACTCGTACAGCGCCTTGGCCTCGTCCAGGCCCTCGTAGCACTGGAGTCTGACGAGGGTTCGGTTGAGGTATTTCGCCAACGACTTGGCGAGTTCGGTCTTGCCCACGCCGGCCGGGCCCTCGACGAGGACGGGCTTGCCGAGCTTGGTGGCGAGGAACGAGACGAGCGCCGTCGACTCGCCGGGAAGGTAGCCGGCGTTGCGGAGGCCGGCGGCGAGGTCGGCGGCGGTGGCTGGTTCGTTCGTGGACATGACGATGAAACTCAAAATACAGATACGGCGCGGCAACAAATGTGTTCCAAGCGGCTTTGCGGGCGCCGGCCGGGTGCACACTGGTCCTCATGCGCCCTGGCAGCAGCGCCGATCGCACCCCGATTACCCAACACTCGCCGCCCCCCGGGGGCCGAATGCATATTCGTTTCGGTATGGCAACGAAGAGGCCGCTCTCGCGCCAGGAGGGAGGTCGAGTGTGGCCTGATCGGTGTGATGCCTGACTCGCGAGATCAGGCGGCCGCACTCGTTGCCGCCGGGCAGCGGACGATCGTCAGCTGCGAGCAGCTGGCGGCTTGCGGGATGCGATCGGAAGCGATCAGGCACCGGGCCCGGACCGGCAGGCTCCACCTCGTCTTCTTCGGCGTGTACTCGTTCGGATGCGGCGAGCTACCCCCGCTCGCGCGCGAGCAGGCGGCCCTGCTGGCGTGCGGACGCGGCGCCTTCCTGAGCGGTCCCTCTGCCGCCTTCTTCTGGGGCATGCGAAAGACCGCACCGGCGCCCGTCGAGGTCACGGTCGTGGCGCGGTGCTGCGCCCCACGCGACGGGATCAACGTCCATCGCATCAAGGCGATCGACCGGCGCGAGCTTCAGCACCGCGACGGGCTCTGGGTTAGCTCTCCCTCCCGAGCCGTGCTCGAGGTCGCCGCCGTGGCGCCAGAGGAGCTGCTCGAAGTGATCGACGAGGGGCTCGCTAGGCGTGTCCTCAACCGCCGCGAGCTCGAGCGCGTGCTCGCGCGCCACCGCGGGTGTCGGGGCGCAGCGCGGCTAGCCGCGGTCGTGGGGGACGAGGACGCGATGACGCTCACCCGGTCAAAGCGGGAGAAGGCGTTCCTCAAGCTCATCCGGCAATCGGGGCTGCCCGTCCCGGAGACCAACGTCAAGCTCGGCCCATGGGAGCCGGACTTCCTGTGGCGGCGAGAACGGCTTGTGGTCGAGATCGACGGGTACAACTTCCACACCGGCCCGGCCGTCTTCCGTCGCGACCGAGAGAAAGACCTGGCCTTCAGGGAGGCTGGCCTGGGGGTGCTGCGGTTCGCCGGCGATCACGTGCTGCACCAGCCGTCGATGGTGCTGGTCATGGTGGCGCAGGAGCTCGCGCGGCGGAGCGGCGCCTAGTCGCGCTCGAGGCGGAGTGTCTCGTCGTCGCTCCCGAGGCGCATCGTCAGCTGCTCGTCCGCTGGCGTCTCGGGTTCAGGCGCGTCCGGCGCCGCCGTGGACCGCATTCTGATGGTCTCGTCCACGTCCGCCGGCTTGACTCGCCCAAACGGCACCGCCGGGGGATCGTCGGGGACGACGCGCTCGAACAACTCGGCCGCGGAGACTCGCCGGCGCGGGCGGGGGAGCGCGGACGGGGGCTCGGCCGCCACTGGCCGGGGGTCGGTGGCCACGGGCCGGCGCTCGTCGGTCACCGGCCGGGGGTCGGCGGCCACGGGGCGGGTCTCGCCCACGCGCCGGGGCTCGGCGGCTACGGGCCGGGGCTCGGCCGCCGGGGGGCGGGGGCGCCGGCGCGGTGGCGGTGGCCTGCGAGCTTTCGCCGACGCCGTGGCTGGGGGCGTCGCGGCTGCCGGTGCGGCTGCCGGCGGCGGCTCGGAGGGCCTTCTTCCTTCAGCCGGCCTGGGTCTGCGCTCCTCGCGGCGCCGGCGCGCCTCGGGCGTCCGCGGCGTGAGCGGCAGGGTGGCCGCCGCGCTCGATCCAGCGGGCGCCTCGTCCTCGCCGGGCAGCGGTGGCTCGGGCCGGTGGGCAGCGCGGATGCGGGAGCCGGCGTAGGCCAGAAAAGCTGCCGCCGCCAGCGCGACGAAGATTCCCCACTCGATCCCCGACGTGGTGGCCGACGGGCCGGTGGTCGTCGCGCCCTGCTTGTCGAAGATGCGCCACACGATCAACAGGCAGGTCCACAGCCCGGCCGCGAAGATCACGCCGCCGTCGCCGCCAGGCAGGTGGAACGCCCGGCCCTCCGCGCGCTGGAACAGAAGTATGAGCACGCCGGCCGCCACGAGCAGGACCGCTGCCTCGACGAACGAGAACGCGCCCCAACCGGTGATCGAGGCGCTCGCGGACTGCAGCTTCTCGGCCTTTGCCGGCGCGATGAGCGTGACCTGATACCAGGGCAGGAACAGCGTGAAGAACAGGGCGCCCGAGGCGTAGGCGGCCAGACGGGACTCGGTCGGCAGCGCCTTCCACGCGCGTACGAGCCGACTCGTCCCCGACCCCACGCGCTGCGCAGCGCCCGCCGCCGTGCGCCCTTCGCTCATGCGCGCAAGCCTGCCACAGCCCGATTGTACGGGCGGCGGGAGCGCCCAACTAAAGGATCGGGATGTCCTGGACCTCGAAGCCCTGCTCGCGCTTGTGCTCGATCCGTTCGAGGTACCAGTCGATCAGCGCCCGGAGCGCCAGCAGCACCTCGCGGAACGCCGCGATCAGCCGGCGCTGGAGGTCGGGGGGAATGAGGTCGCGCATGGCCTGGACCAGCGCCACGAGGGGGTCGAGCTCTGGCGTCGGCCCGCGTGAGTTGTCCTCGGCGGTCTGCCAGCCGGCGGGTGGGAGGTCGGGCTCGTCGCCGGCGCCCGAGTTGCCACCGCCTGGGTTGCCGGCGCCACCGCCTGGGTTGCCGGCGCCACCGCCTGGGTTGCCGGCGCCACCGCCTGGGTTGCCGGCGCCCCGCCTGGGTTGCCGGCGCCCGCGCCTGGGTTGCCGGCGCCCGCGCCTGGGTTGCCGGCGCCCGCGCCTGGGTTGCCGGCGCCCGCGCCTGGGTTGCCGGCGCTTGCGGCTTGGATGCCGGCGCGGGCTGCCTCCGCGGCCGCCTGTGCGATCAGCCGCTCGGCCGCCGCGGACGCCTGGTCGAGCCGCTGCTCGAGCCGGCGCAGCGTCTCCTCGGGTGACCCCGGTTGGGGAACGCTCCGCGGCTGGCGGCTCTCGGGAGCCGGCCCGCCGGACTCAGGCAGGGGCGACATCTGACGCCCCCTGGAACGTCACCGCGAGCGTGCCTTCCTCGAACGTGGCGGACGTCGGCTGGAACGCAGCCATCGCCGAGGGCAGGATGATCGTCCGCCGCTGGCCGTCGACGCCGACGATCAGCTCGAGCCCGATCTTCTTGAGTGAGATGTCGCCCTTGCGCGCGAACGGCAGCAGCAGCCGGAGCTGGGCTCCGTCCTCGGACACGAGCAGTTCCTGGCTGAGGGTGTCGTGGAGGACGGCGGCCGGATCGAGCCCGCCCGAGCCGAACAGCGCGCCGGCGAGGCGGTCGAGCATGTCCGCGCCGAGCACCTCGGTGTCGAAGTACGGGGCGCACAGCACCGGGACCGGCGCGAACGCCGATCGGACCAGCTCGAGGTGCTCCTCCTGCATCCGGCGCCAGCCGGCGAAGTAGTCGCCGACATCGGACGGGAAGATCCGGTTGACGATCACGGCGTCGGTCAGATAGCCGTACAGGTTCAGATACGTGAACGTGCGCATCGCCTCACCGATCACCATCTTGTCGGGATTCATCACGAGGCGGACCGTGCAGCGTTCACGGTCGCGGAGGATCTCGTTCATCTCGATCAGGTTCTGCGACAGCCGCTGGATGTCGGCGAACACCGCCTGGCTCGGCAGCTGGATGTCGAGCAGTGAGCGCGCGAGGGGGCGGGCGGCGGCGAGGAGCTGGCGTTCGAGCGGGAACACCTTCTCGATCCACCAGCGCGCCACGTCGGGGAACGAGAGCAGTCGGAGCGTCTCGCCCGTCGGTGCGCAGTCGACGACGATCGCGTCCCAGTCCGGCGACTTGTGCGCGGCCTGGAGGCGGAGCAGCGAGAACAGCTCGTCCATCCCGGGCGGGACGGTCAGTTCCTGGGCGGAGATGCGGTCGACGCCGCGCTCGATGAACACTTCGCCGAGCCACTCCTGCACGCCTGACCAGTGCCGTTCCATCTCCTCCTGCGCGTTGACCTCCTGACCCCACAGACGGTCGCCGGCGGGGCGCGGCTCGGGCCCGAGCGCCGCGCCGAGCGATTCCGACAGGCTGTGCGCGGGGTCGGTCGAGATGACGAGCGTGCGCAGTCCGGATGCAGCGCAGGCGCGCGCCGTGGAGGCGGCGACGGACGTCTTGCCGACACCGCCCTTACCCGTGTACAGAATCGTGCGGGGCGTCATGATTTTCGCGAGTCTAGGCGCTCGCGCCGGATCCCGAACAGGCGCGAGGGGGCGGGTATGCCTGATAGATTCGGACAGGTTCGTACCGACCGTTGACAGGGGAGAGGGCCTGATCGCAATGCATCACCGAAAGACCGCGTTCAGGAGTGCGGTCATGCTCATGCTCGCCGTGCTCACGGTGGCGGTCACCGCAGCATGTGGTGGCTCGAGCAGTGGCTCCGCCAATCCCAACACGCTGCTGAAGGAGACCTTCACCGGCAAGCACACGGTCACGAGCGGTGACATCGATCTGACGCTGACGATCGATCCGTCCGGATCGAGCCTGCTGGGCGGCCCGATCACCTTCACCTTCGGCGGTCCGTTCCAGAGCCGCGGCGCCGGCAAGCTGCCCGAGTCCAACTTCACGGTAAGCGCGAGCGCGCTTGGGCGCAACGTGCTGGTCGGCGTGATCTCGACCGGGACCGCCGGCTACGTGACGTTCCAGGGCTCGAGCTACCAGCTGCCGGCTTCGAGCTTCCAGAAGCTCGAATCGAGCTTCAGTCAGCTGTCGACATCGCAGGGCACGAGCTCGGGGTCGAGCGCGCTGACCAAGCTCGGAATCCATCCGATGAACTGGTTGACGAACCCGACCGTCGTCGGGACCGAGAACGTGGGCGGCGCGCAGACGGACCACATCCACGCCGGCGTGAACGTCGACGCGATGGTGAACGATCTGAGCACCGCGCTCACGAAGTCCTACTCGCTCGGGCTGGCAGGCGGCACGGCCGCGAAGGCGCTCTCCGGCGGGATCCCGGCCGCCGATCGGAGCAAGATCGCCGCCGAGGTCAAGAACCCGAGCGTCGACATCTGGACCGGCACGAGCGACCACACAATCCGCCGCCTCACGATCACGCTGACGGTCCCGGTCACCGGCAAGACGTCCACGCAGCTCGGTGGGGTCACATCGGCCGACATCGGGCTGACCCTGCAGTACTCGGACCTCAACCAGCCGCAGACGATCAATGCGCCGACGGACGTGAAGCCCTTCAGCCAGTTCCAGACCAAGCTCAACTCGTTCGTCCAGTCGCTCACGGGCCTGATGGCCACCGGCGGCGCCAGCAGCGGTGCCGGCACCAGCGGAGGCACTGCAAGCACAGGATCCGCGTCGGCGGGAGTCAGCCGCTACAGCCAGTGCCTGCAGAAGGCCGGCACGGACATCCAAAAAGTCCAGAAGTGCGCCTCGCTGCTGAGCAGCGGGGGCTAGTGCGGAGCAGGATCGCTGCTGAGCAGCGGGGCCGAGCGCGGAGCAGCCGCGGCTAGGCCGTCTTGCTACTCGCGCCCCAGCTCCTCGACTTCTTCCTCGAACTCCTCGGGCTCCTCGTCGGGGTCAGCTTCGAGGTTCGCCCCGGCGTGCCGCGTCTGGAAGGCTTCGAGCAGCCGGTCCCGCTGATCCTCGTCGACCGGCACCTCGTCGGAGATCAGAACCCAGTCGGCGCCCTCGAACTCCTCCATGTTGAAGATCTCGGCGTCCATCTCGGGGGAGTCGTCTACGACGACCAGGACCTCGGTCTGGGGATTGAAGTACGAGCCGGGACGGTTGACCAGCTCGTCGAGCTCAAAGCGGCGTGGATCTGCCATGGCAACGCAGCCTACATCAGGCCGCCGAGCCCGGCGATCTCACGCTCGATCTCGGCCTCGACGTCGAGCGGCGGCTTGCCGGCGCGGACCCGCCGATGGTTGCGCGCGACGACCAGCTGGCGGATCTCTTCGCGTAGCGCCGGATCGACCGTGGGCGCCGGCGTGGTCAGCCTCGTCAGCTCCTGCTCGACGTCGACGGGCGGCTCGCCCCGGCATGCCCGGCGCTCGTTGCGCGCCTCGAGCATCTGGCGGATCTCAGCGTCCCGCTCGGTGGCGGCCTGGCCCGAGGCCGGCCAGGAGCCGTCCGACGAGTCGCGGTCCATCACGAATCGGCCCTTACCGAATTCCTCCCACGTCTTCCCGCCGGCGATCAGCGCGAACAGCGCGATCACGACGGCCAGGATGCAGACCGCCCAGATCACGACGTTGAAGGTCGAGTGCATCGGATAAGTCTCCCGCACAAATGCGGTATTTGGCGTCGAATGCGTGAGAAATACCGAGCCGGCACGGTGCGAAATACCGGTTCGGAACGCCGTCTAATGGGGTACCATAGGACTGTTGACTGACTAGTCAATCTATTCGCTTTCAAGGAGAGACCTACAGTGGTTGATTTCACGCTCACCGACGAGCAGCAGAGCATGCGCGAGATGGCGCACGACTTTGCCGAAAAGGAGATCCGTCCGGTCGCTTGGGAATACGACAAGGACGGCACCTGGCCGCAGGACATCATCGATAAGGCCTGGGACCTGGGGCTCATGAACAACCACTTTCCGGTCGAATACGGCGGTCCCGGCCTCGGCTATCTCGAAGGCTGCATCATCGAGGAGGAGCTCGCGTGGGGCTGCTCGGGCATCAGCACTTCGGTGACCTGCAACGGGCTCGCGACCGCGCCGGTGCTGCTGGCCGCCTCCGATGAGATCAAGAAGGAGTACATCGGCCGGCTGTCCGAGGCTCCGCTGCTCGCGTCGTTCTGCCTGACCGAGCCCAACGCCGGGTCGGACGTCTCCGGGATGAAGACCACCGCAGTCCGCAAGGGCGACAAGTGGGTCATCAACGGCTCCAAGTGCTTCATCACCAACGGCGAGTACGCGAACTGGTACACGGTGTACGCGAAGACCGACAAGGAAGCCGGCCACCGCGGAATCTCCTGCTTCGTCGTCCCGCGCGATGCTGGCGTGGTCGTCGACAAGCACGAGGACAAGATGGGTCAGCGCGCGTCCAACACCGCCACGGTGAGCTTCAACGACGTCGAGATCCCGCTCGACCACCTCGTCGGCGAGGAGAACAAGGGCTTCAAGATCGCGATGATGACGCTCGACCGGACGCGTCCCGGTGTCGCCGCGATGGCGACCGGCGTGGCGCGCGCCGCGATGGAGTTCGCGATCGCCTACTCCAAGGAGCGCGTCCAGTTCGGCGTGCCGATCGCGATGCACCAGGCGATCCAGTTCATGATCGCCGACATGGCGACCAAGGTTCACCTGTCGCGGCTGGCGACGTGGCACTCGGCGGTGCTGCTCGACCAGGGCAAGCGCAACACGCTCGAGTCCTCGCACGCCAAGCGGTTCGCGGCGGACAGCGCGATGGAAGTCACCACCGACGCCGTCCAGGTCTACGGCGGATACGGCTTCATCAAGGAATACAAGGTCGAGAAGTTGATGCGCGACGCCAAGATCCTCCAGCTGTACGAGGGCACGGCCCAGATTCAGCGGCTGGTGATCGCGCGAGAGACGCTCCTCCCGCGCCGGGCAGAAGAACCCGCCCCCGCCAAGGCGTAACCCGGCACGGGGCTGGCGCCCCGGACGTAGCCGCCGCTCTCCTCGATGTCGGGGAGGCGGCGGCGGCGTCGGGCTGTCTACATCCAGCGCTTGCGCCGGAAGTAGACGATGAACCCGACGATCGATGCGACCAGCAGCCCGACCCCGAGTACCACGAACGACAGCGTCGTGTTCAGCACGTGGTCGGTCAGGAACGAGAAGTTCTGACCGAAGAAGCCGGTCAGGAAGGTGAGCGGGAGAAACACCGTGGCGATCATCGTCAGCTGCTTGTTGACCTCTCCCTGACGGTTGGCGATCGTCGAGAGGTACATGTCGGTGGCGCCGCTCAAAAGGTCGCGGTAGGAGTCGACGAGCTCCGAGACGCGGCTCAGGCTGTCGTACAGGTCGCGAAAGTAAAGCCGACCGTCGGCCGCCAGCCCGCGTAGTTCGGCGATCCGCTCCATGTCCCTCGCGAACACGTCGCGCTCGGGTGAGACCACACGCCGCATCGCGACGAGATCTCGCTTGATCGAGAAGATCCGCTTCAGGATCTCCTCCCGCGGCTCTTCGATCACCTGCTGCTCGATCTCGTCGATGTCGTCGTCGATCCGGGTCAGCACCGGAAAGAAGGTCTGAGTCATCGCGTCGAGGATCTTGTAGACGAGGAACTGCTCGCCGCGAACCGGATGCTCGTCATACCTGGCACGCAGGTCGTCGAGCGCCGTCAACGGACGACGGTGGATGGTCACGACGAAGTCGCCGGAAAGGATCATGTGGAGCTCACGCAGCAGTGGCCCGCCCGAGCTGGTCCCCGGGTCGACGCCATAGGCGACCAGGAAGATGTAGCTCCCATACTCCTCGATCTTGGGACCCTGGTTGAACGTCCGGGCGTCTTCGACCGTCAGTGGATGCAGGCCGAACTTGGATGCGATCCGGTGCAGTTGCTCGTCGGTCGGTCCCTGCAAGTCCAACCAGAAGAAGCGGCGATGCTCGATGTGCTCCGCGAGATCTTCGTGATCGGGGTCGACCAGGAACGGAACCGACAGTCCATCGTCCGCTCCGGGACCCGCGGTCACCGCGCTGGCGCCATTTAGCTACGCGCTCGATCGGAACGACGGCGCGATCAGCACGGCCGCCGACTTCTTCGCGACCGTCTTCTTCGTGGACGGCTTCTCGGCCATCGCGTAGATCCCGATGACGATCGCAGCGACGCAGATGAACCCGCATACGCCGGCTAGCGCGTAGCCCGCCCATTCGCCACCGCCGCTCTTGGCGTTGTTCGCGATCTTGACGCCGTACAGGAGGAAGCCGAACACGACCACCACTCCGACGCCGCCGACGAGCGCGGCGAGAACGATCTTCCCGAGGGCGTTCCAGTTGACGAGTTCGGACGCGATGACGGTCATGCTCGGTGCCTCACAACACCGCGACGGCGGCCGGAACGCCGGCGCGCTCGGCCTCCTCGACCGGGCTCACGTTCGTGCGATCGAGGTCGGCGGCGCTGACCGGATTTCGCTTGGAGAGGGTCCATAGCCCGAACGCGGCGAGCGCCGCGAGTAGGCAGATCACAACCGCGCCGGCGTTGGAATGCGCCCCGAACAGGTCCGCTATCCCCCAGGCCGCACCACCGAGAAGCCCCGCCCCGGGCATCGTCAGCACCCAGGCCGACACCATCTGGCCGATCACGTTCCAGTGCACGGGGTTGGCCTTGCCGAGCCCGGAGCCCAGCACGCCGCCGGACACGACCTGGGTCGTCGACAAGGGGTAGCCGTAATAGGAAGAGGCGAGGATCACCGCCGCGCTCGACGACTCGGCGGCGAATCCCTGCGGCGACTCGACGTTCGTGATCCGGTTGCCCATCGTGTTGATGATCCGCCAGCCGCCGCTGGCGGTGCCACCCGCGATCGAGAGGGCGCAGCCGAGCTTGACCCAGAGCGGAACGGAGAAGTGGACCGCGCTGATGTCGCCGTGAGCGATCAGGGCCAGCGAGATCACGCCCATCGTCTTCTGGGCGTCGTTGGTGCCATGCGCGAGCGACACCAGCGATGCGGAGAAGATCTGGCCGTAGCGGTACCCGGTTCTGGCCTCGCGCTGACCGAGCCGGCGGATCAATCGGTAGGCAAGATACGTCCCGAGCGCGGCGACGCCCCCGGCGATGAACGGCGACAGCACCGCGGGCACGATCACGGTCTGCACCAGGTTGTGCCAGTTGACGTCGCCGGACGCGGTCGCGACGATCGTGGCGCCGATCACACCGCCGATCAGCGCGTGGCTGGAGCTGGAGGGGATCGTGAAGTACCAGGTGATCAGGTTCCAGGTCATCGCGCCGATCAGCGCTGCCAGCACGAGCTCGAGCCCGTCGCCGCCTACCAGCACCTTCGGACTGACGATCCCCTTGGCGATCGTGGCCGCGACGCTGATCGAGATGAACGCGCCGGCGAAGTTCAGGCATGCCGAGATGATCACGGCCACCTTCGGCTTCAGGGCGCCGGTGGCGATCGAGGTCGCCATCGCGTTCGCGGTGTCGTGGAACCCGTTCGTGAAGTCGAACGAGAAGCCCGCGATCACCACGAGGATGAGGACGAGTTCCGATCCCATTGCCCGGGCGGCAGGCTCCCAGGTCCGTTAGGTACCTGGGTGAACAACTTGTGAAAATGAAGAGGCTTCTTACGGCCGGCCGAGCGCCGGTCGATGCACCACTACTCGGTGGTGCTGAACTCCCAGATCGCGATCCCGAGCATCACCAGTCCGATCGCGACGATCATCCCGGCCTCGAGCAGCGCCGGCACGTGCCAGCCGAACCAGGTCACGCCGGGATCGAGACGCGCGCGCGCCAGCGGCGAGATCGTCAGGTGGTTGAACACCAGCCTCCGCATCGGGTCGACGGCGTAGGTGAGCGGGTCGAGGCGGTTGAGGACGGCTAGCCACCCCGGAAGGTTCGCGACCGGGAACAACGCGCCCGAGATGAAGAACATTGGCATCACGATCATCTGCATCACGCCCATGAACGACTGCATCTGCTTGATCCGGACCGCGATCATCACCCCGAACGCCGTGATCGCGAACGCGAGGCACAGCTGCAGGATGAAGATGCCGATGATCAGTAGCGGGGCATATGGGACGCCGACGAATCCCGCCAGGGCGATCACGATCACGCCCTGGAAGCACGCCACGGTGGCGCCGCCGATGACCTTGCCGATCACGATCGAGCTGCGCCGGATCGGCGCGACCATCATCTCCCGCAGGAACCCGAACTCCCGGTCCCACACGATCGAGGCGGCCGAGAACATCCCGGTGAACATCACCGAGATGCACAGGATCCCCGGGTAGATGAACGTCTTCAGGTTGACGCCGTGGGTGCTCGCCGCCGACAGCTGCTGGAGGCCCGACCCGAGCACGAACAGGAACAGCAGCGGCTGGACCAGCGTCGTGATCATCCGCAGCCGGTCGCTGCGGTAGCGGATGATCTCCCGGCGCCAGACGATCTTGATCGCGCGCAGCTCGGACGCGAGGCTGCGTTTGGGGACCGTGACCCGGACGACCGGGGGCGCGGGTGCCTGGATGGTGGCGGTTGCGGACTCGCGCGGGTCAGTCGTCGTGCTCATCGTCTACCTCCGCTCATCATCTGCATCATCCTGCGGTTGCGATCCTTGCCCAGGTCCTCTTCGGCGTCGCGGATCGTCGAGCCCGTGTACGACATGAACACGTCGTCGAGCGTCGGGCGGGATACGTTGACGGCCTTGATCGGGATGCCGAGCTCGGCGAATAGCCGCGGCACGAACTGCTCGCCCTCGGGAACCCCGAAAGTGACGGCGCCCTCGGAGATCCGGGCCTCGATCCCGAACCGCTCGGCGAGCGCGGCGATCGTCGCATCGTCGTCGTCGGTGTGGATCGTGACCCGGTCTGTGCCGACGCCGGCCTTGAGCGTCTCCGGCGAGTCGAGCGCGACGATCTCGCCGTGGTCCATGATCGCGATCCGATCGCACCACTCAGCCTCGTCCATGTAGTGGGTGGTCATGAAGATCGTGATCTCCTCGCGCTCCTTGAGCTCGCCGATGTACTTCCAGATCGACCGGCGCGTCTGCGGGTCGAGGCCGATCGTCGGCTCATCGAGGAACAGGACGCGCGGGGAATGCATCAGGCCGCGGGCGATCTCGAGACGCCGGCGCATGCCGCCCGAGAACGTTCCCACGACCGAGTCCTTGCGATCCCACAGCCCGACCATCGTCATCACCTGCTGCATCCGCGGCTTCACCAGGTCCGACTGCACGCCGTAGAGCTCGGCGTGCAAGCGCAGGTTCTGCTCGGCGGTCAGGTAGCCGTCGAGCGTCGGGTCCTGGAATACGAGGCCGATGTTGCGGCGGACGTCGTCGCGCTCGCGGACGATGTCGTGACCGGCGACGCTCGCGGATCCTGCCGTCGGCGTGACCAGCGTGCACAGCATGCTGATCGTGGTCGTCTTGCCGGCGCCGTTGGGTCCGAGGAACCCGAACACCTCCCCGGTGGCGACCTCGAACTCGACGCCTCGAACCGCCTGCACCTCGTCGTAGTTCTTGACGAGGCCGCGGACCTCGATCGCGAGGCCGTCGTTCATGTCTCTATCGCCGTTCCCGCCCGTCATCACGCTCATACACGTTACGCGGTGGCGTCCGTGTCCTCGCCGGCGTCGGGTTCCGCCGCGAGGATCCCGTACAGCGACCGGCGGGTCTCGGCCAGCGTCTCGCACGCCTTCTGCACCTGGCGCTCGTCGCCTTCATGCGCCACCTGCCACGCCGCCTTGCCGATCTGGACGACCAACGAGGCGATCTCGGGGATCGAGCGTCCGTCGGCCTCTTCGTCCTCGGCCCAGGGCGGAGTGCGGTCGGCGTACTGCTGTGCCTGCTCCCGGCCTGCGTCGGTCAGCTCGAACAGCTTGGTCCCGTCGCGCTCGACCCCGCGGATCAGGCCCTCGTCCTCGAGTTGTGCGAGCGTCGGATACATCGACCCCGGGCTCGGGCGCCAGGTTCCACGGCTGCGCTCCTCGATCATCTGCATCAGCTGGTAGCCGTTGCGCGGCTCCTCGGCGAGCAGGATCAGCACCGCCGCCCTAACGTCGCCCCGCCGGCGTCGACCCCGGCCGCCTCCGAACGGTCCACCCGGCGGGGGTCCTCCAAACGGGCCACCGCGCATGTGGCGCAGGGCGGCGAGCCGCTCGAGGTCATCGATGTTGCCGTAGCGCCCGTGGCGGCCGCGAGACGCCGCCTTCATCGAGGCGATTCGGCTGAGGAACGGCCAGGGCGCCGCCCAATCTTCTTGACTCATGGCTAGCTACTCCTTCGAACGACTGCAAGCGATGTATTAACGATATATCGGAGACTATCGCTTGTCAAGAAGTGCGCTAGCTCGCGCGCAGCTGTGAGCAAGCGCTCCCGGAGGGGCGCCGCGGCCCGGCGTACCTCCCGGGGGACCGGCCGGCACCAACCTCCCGCGCCGGCCCGCGCTTTCGTTGACCCAGTCCTAATCGCCCGAATTGCGCTGGCGGAGCCACTCGGCGAGTTGCTCGGCCATCCCGCCCACCTGGGAGCCGGCCTTGTTGATGTTCTCGCCGATCTCGCGGAACATCGTGCGGAAGCGCTCGGCGTAGAACTCGACGGCGTCGCCGGCCTCGTCGCGGACGTTGGCGTTCGCGTCCTGGTCGCGGGTGCGGTACTCGCCGCGGATGATGCGGTCGTACTCGCCGCTCTGCACCCACTTCAGCACTTCGGAGACGCGCCGAACCGAGTCGGGATGGGTCTTGCCGAGCTCGTTGAAGAACCGGCGCACGCGGTCGCTCGGGTCGTCCCAGGCCTGGTAGTCCATCGCCTGAGCCATGAATGCATCCAGGTTGAGGTCGGAGGCGGGCATCGCACCGGAAAGCACCATCAGCAGGCGGCAGACGATCTGCGGGTCGCGGACCGCCAGCGCCGCGGCGCGATCGCAACTGAGCTCGGCGGCACGGAACCACTCGAGCAGGACGGCCGTTACCGCCCGGAACGGCATCCCGAGGAAGAATGGGAGGTTGCCGCCCGCGCTCAGCAGGATGTTGAGCGCGGTCATGTAGACCATGTGGTCGGACAGGATGTGCCCGAGCTCGTGGGCGATCAGCGCGCGCTGCTCGCCGGGACCGATTCGCTGTAGCCATATCGAGTCGACCACGATCAGCGGCTTGGTCGAGCCGATCGCCTGGGCGACGCCCATCACCGGCGAGGTCACGTACAGGTCGTAGACCTCGGGCATGTCGAGGATGTGGCAGACGCCGTTGTGGGCGGTCCACAGCTCGGGCAGCTGCTGCTCGGACACGCGGACCGAGTTGCCCAGGAAGAACTGGCGCAGCGCGCGCTCGTAGCGCCACTCGATCAGCTTGCGGACGACCGTATCGAGCATCGGCACCGCCTTGAGCGCCGCGGTCGCGGCACGGTCAGCGGGATGCTCGTACGCCTTGGAAGAGATCCCTTTGTACGGCTCGATGTGATCAGGGAGGGTCTCCGGCACCTCAGCTGGAGCGTACTGCCTTCGAACCTTACGCTCGGGTAGCGTAATGGCCATGTTCGTGTTCAAGGCGGGCGTCGTCGGCGCCGGCACGATGGGCGGGGAGATCGCCCAGGTGATCGCCAACGTCGGCATCCCGGTGGCGCTCAAGGACGTCGACCAGAGGTTCCTCGACCAGGGGGTCGAGAAGGCCCGCTCGCTGTGGCAGGCGCGCGTCGACGCCGGCAAGCTCGAGGCGTCCGAGCGCGACCGCTTGCTCAGGCTGATCACGCCCAGCCTCGGATATGAGGGGTTCGGCGACGTTGACTTCGTGATCGAGGCCGTGCCCGAGCGGATCGACATCAAGCAAAGCGTGCTCGCCGAGCTCGACGAGGTTACGCCGGGCAACGCAATCCTGGCCTCGAACACGTCCTCGCTGTCGATCACCGAGATGGCGCTGGCCACCAGCCGCCCCGATCGCGTGGTCGGCTTTCACTTCTTCTATCCGGCGTCTGTGATGCGGCTGATCGAGGTGATCGAGGGCGAGGAGACCTCGCCCGAGACCGTCCAGGGGGCGGTCAACTTTGCCCAGGCGATCCGCAAGACGGCGATCCGCTGCGGCGAGGCACCGGGGTTCGTGGTCAACCGGATCCTCAACTCGAGCGTGTCCGAGCTGTGGCGCCTCCAGGAGGAGACCGGTATCGACGTGGGGGAGATCGACCGGATCGTGGCGGAATCGAAGGCCGCGCCCGTCGGCCCTTTCATCCTGTGCGACCTGCTCGGCCTCGACACCGTCCTGCACGTCGCCGAGCACCTGCGCGACTCCTACGGCGATCGCTTCTTCGTGCACCAGCGGATGCGCGCGCTGGTGGCCGAAGGCAAGCTGGGCGCGAAGACGGGGGAGGGCTTCTATGAGCACGGGCGCTGACGGCGCGGGCGAGCCGGGCCGGGGCGGCGGTGCGGGCGGGGCCGCTGCCGGCGTTGACGCCGCCGCGCTCGTCGAGCGGTTCACGCTCAAGGCGCTGGTCGAGAGCTGCCTCGTGGTCGAGGAGGGTGTCGCGTCGATGAAGGACGTCGACCTGGGGATGATGGCCGGGGCCGGCATCATCCCGCCGCCGTTCGCGCGCGCCGACCAGATCGGGCTCGACGAGGTGCTGTCGCGGCTCGAGCTCGCCGCCACCGAGTGGGGCGAGGGGTTCGAGCCGCCCGCGATCCTCCGGCGGCTGGTGGCCCAGGGCCGGCTCGGGGCCAAGTCCGGCCAGGGCTTCTTCCCTTACGCGCGGCCGGACCAGGGCTGGGAGGAGAGCCCGGTCAAGCTCGAGACACGGGGCGAGGTCGCGATCGCGTGGCTCGACCGGCCGCCGGCGAACTCGATCTCGCCGGAGGTAATGCACGCGCTGCGGAAGCTCTGGGATCAGATCCGCGGCGCGGGCACGGTGCGCGCGCTCGTGATCGCCTCGGCCAACCCGATGCTGTTCTGTGCCGGCGCCGACATCAAGGCGTTCACGACGATGGACGAGGCCGCCGGCAAGGAGCTTCTCGATGGAATGCACGCGGTGCTCAGGGAGATCGAAACGGCGCCGGTGGTGAGCATCGCCGCGGTCAACGGGATCGCGCTCGGGGGAGGCTGCGAGCTGGCGATGGCGTGCGATCTGCGGATCGCCGCGGAGTCGGCGATGTTCGGCCAGCCCGAGATCAACCTCGGGATCATCCCCGGCTTCGGCGGAACGCAGCGCCTGCCGCGGCTGGTCGGCGAGGGCAGGGCGCGGGAGCTGAACTTGACCGGCGATCCGATCGCCGCCGACGAGGCCTACGCGCTCGGTCTGGCCAACCGGGTGGTCGCCGATGAGGAGCTGTTCGACGCCGCGCTCGCGTGGGCGCGCCGGCTGTCCGAGCAGGCGCCGCTCGCGGTCGAGCAGATCAAACGCGTGTCGGCCGCCGGGGACATCGACGAGGGCATCGCGCGCGAGCAGGAGGCGTTCCTTCAACTGTTCTTCTCCGAGGACGCGCGCGAGGGGATCTCGGCGTTCGTGCAGAAGCGCAAGGCCCGGTTCCGCGGCCGGTGAGTCCCGCGGAGACTCACGGCCAGTGAGCGCGACGGAGACTCACGGCCGGTGAGCGCGACGGAGAGCGCTGCGGCCAGGCTCGCGAGCCTGATCGACGAGGCCGACTCGGTCGTGGCGCTGACCGGCGCCGGGGTCTCCGTGCCGTCCGGGATCCCCGACTTCCGCTCGCCGGGGACCGGGCTCTGGGCGAATGTCGATCCGATGGAGGTCGCGCACATCGATGCCTTCCGCCGCGACCCCGCGCGATTCTGGAACTTCTATGGCCAGCGCTTCCAGACGCTCGGGGACAAGCAGCCCAACCGCGCCCACGCCGCGCTTGTCGAGCTCGAGCGAGCCGGGCTGCTCGACGGGGTGATCACGCAGAACATCGACCGCCTGCACGAGCGGGCAGGGACGCGGAACCTGGTCGAGGTACACGGGTCGATCGCCCACTCATCCTGTCTTGTCTGCGGTCTACGGTACGAATTGGAGGCCGTGCGCGCGCTCCACGAGGGGGCCGGGGACGGGGTGCCGCGGTGCGACTGTCGCGCGCCGCTGAAGCCCGGAGTGGTGCTGTTCGGCGAGTACCTGCCGGTCGACGCGCTCACCCGTGCCGAGGCGCTCGCGGCCGGCGCCGATCTGATGCTGTGCATCGGCTCCTCGCTCGAGGTCTATCCGGTGGCGCAGCTGCCCGAGACGACGCTGTCGAACGGTGGCCAGATCGCGATCGTGACCAAGAGCCGCACGCCGTTCGACCGACACGCAGCCGTCCGGCTCGGCGGCGACGTGGTGGACGAGCTCGAGGCGGTGCTGGCCGCGCTCGATCTGGCTATCCCGGCAGGGCCATTGCCCGAGCCCTGAGCGCGGCCTCGATCCGGCCGAGCGCGAACCGGGTCGCCTCTCGCTCGGGGTCGCCGAGCGGTTCCGGCCCGAGCGCGGCACGCGCCGCCGCGGCCACGCCGTCGCGCAGCCCGCGCAGCTCCTCCAGGCGGTCGACCAATGCCGGGGCAGCGGGGTCGACGGCGAGCTCGGCGAGCGCGGCGTCGAGCGCGACCAGGACCTGCAGCGCCGCCTCGCGGGTACGTCCGTCGTCGAGGTCGAGCCGCGCACGCAGCGCCAGCTCTTCGGTCGCGAGCGCCTGGTGGCGGCCGGTGAGCAGCGCGGCCAGACGGCCCTGGGCCGCGGGGATCCGTCGAGAGCGGCGGCGGCCCGCTGTGGCGTCATTGAGCTCGCGTGCGTCGGTCCACAGACCGTCGGCGACCTCCTCGCCGGCCCCGTAGCCGAGGCGGGCGACGAGCGCGTCGCGCCGGCCGATGCCGTGGACGTGGGGGTCGGCCGACGCGAGCCGGTAGGAGTGGAGCGCGCGGTTGAGCACGGCGATCCCGGCAGCCAGATCATGCTCGCCGGCGCCGCTCAGCCACACGGCCGCCGCGCCGTCGCCGTCGAACGGCTCGCCGACGTCCACAACGGTCGCCCTGGTGGTCGGCACGGGAGAAGGCTCAGGTTCAGGTAGAGCTTTACGTTGTCGCCGGGAAGCTCCTATTCGATTGCGTTTTTGGGCTCCCAGGCCCGCGAGCACGAGTACGTGCGAGGGGGCGGCGTTCGGGCCGGATCCCCCGGGGCGGATGAGGTAGCGGCCGTCCGGCGGACCGAGCGCCCAGGGCACTTCGAGCTGGGTGAAGCGGAACAGAGGAGCGATCGCGGGAGGCTAGTGGGCTCGGCCGTAAGTCGTGCGAGACCGCTCGAATGTTGCGGGACTTGCGGACGGGTCCACGGCCTGCGACCTGCCCGCGGGCTACTGGCCCGAGGTCTTGATCGCGTACTTGCTCGGTGAGATTGGGACGATCGGCTCGCTGATCTGGCTGATGTGGTTGATCAGCTGCGTCCACTGCTGAGGCTGCAGGATGCTCGAGACCTCGGCCGACACCTGCTTGTTCGCCCCGTACAGCGGCGTGTAGGCGATCTGGATCCGGTTCGCGTGGTCGGGCAGCGACAGCGCGGTCGGCTGGCCCTTGTAGCTCATCAGCGACACGATCTCGTCCGGCTGCATCGCGCCCTGAAGCGTGAGCAGGCGGCGAACGGTGATGTCGGTGATCGAGCCGGAGCCCTGGTGACCCTGGATCGGGATGCCGTTGATCGCCGAGATGTCGACGCTCTCACCGGTCGAGCCGGCACTGTCGACGCCGTCGGAGGCGTTCGCGGTGTGACCGCACTTGAGCCCGCTGACGTCGGGCTTCAGGCCCGAGGCCGACAGGAACTCGATCACCGCGAGGATCCGGCGGTCGATCGCGCCGTCCTCGATGTCACGACGGCCGCAGGGGTAGATCTCGACGTTCGGATCCTGGAGGACGCGGTACTGGAGCTGCTCCTTGGACATCAGCAGGATCTGCCCGATCGTCGCGTTCTTCGCTCCGGAGCCGACGAACGGGTCGACGCCGGCGGCGCGGTAGACGGCGGTGGCCTCGAGCAACTTCCACCCGTCGAGAATCGGCTTCGGATCGATGTACGGAGCGTCCTTACCGGCCGGCTGGATCATGAACTCGAGGTGCGAGGCGTCGGTCGGCGTGCCCGCGCCCAACCGGCCCAGGATCGTGCCGGCGACCACGACCGAGCCGACCTTGAGCGGCTCGAGCGTGTACTGGTTCTTGGCCAGGTGCAGGACGTCGGAGAAGTAGTTGTCGAAGCTCCCGATCTGGGGCGCCGAGGGCGGCGCGACCTGGAGCTTGCCACCGGCGGCGTAGGAGGCCGGGAGCGACGGGTTGGCGAACAGCCGCTCCTTGACCAGCGGCGCGCTGATCGTCGGCGTGGCCGCCGGCTGCGAGGTGGCGCCGGTCCCGCTCTGCGTGCCGGCGCTGGCGGGCTGGGATGTGGAGGCCTGCGACGCGGCGGACTGGGTCGCGCTGGTGGACTGCGTCCCGCCGGTGGCGGGGGCGACGGGCAGCGAGATCGGGGCGTTCTTGGCCTCGCTGGCGGCCTTCGCCGTGCTCACGATCGGAGCCGCCTGCTGGGAGCCGGCGGTGGCGGGCTGCTTGGGCGCTGAGGAGGCCGGGGCGAGCAGCGCCTTGGCGATCGAGGTCGAGCTGACGCTCACCGGCTTGGGCACCGGGTATTCCGACGGGATCGACCCGAGGTTCGCGTACGTGTAGGTGTTGCCCGTCGCGTCCTGGAGCTCAACGTAATGCCCGAGCGTCGGGCTCGTGCCCATCTTGACGATCTTGCCGTCGTTGACCGCGATCACCGGCGAGCCCTGCTTGGCGTAGATCGCGGTGCCCTTGGTGTTCGGGTCCGACGTCACCGGGACCGCAGCGTTGCCCGTCTTCACGCGCGTCTTGGCGAGCTTGAGGACGGAGTCGTCGGCGTACTTGGCAGGCGCCGCGACCGGGAAGTGGCCTTCGACCAGACCGGTGAGTGCGCCGATGACGCCCTTCGGCATCCCGCCGATGAGCTGCGCGCGAAGGAGCACCGACTGGACGTACCAGCCCGCATGGTTGTAAGCGAAGATCGCCTGCGAGAGGTTCTTGGACGCGCCGGCCGCCTGCAGGTAGCGGGCCGCGGTGAAGATCGCGTCGGCGGGGTTGTACGGGTCGGCGATGCCGTCCCCGTTCGCGTCGACGCCCCACCGCTTCCACGTCGAGGGCAGGAACTGCATCCAGCCGACGGCGCCGGCGGTCGACACCGACAGGTTGCGGCCGTAGTCGGTCTCGATCTCGTTGATCGCCGCGAGCACCTGCCACGGCACGTCGTACTGGATCCCGGCGGCCTGATAGATCGGCAGGAGGAACGGCGGGATCTCGAAGCTGTCGATGAAGAAGTTCGGGACTCCGATCGGCGCGGGTCCGGGCAGTGACAGCGAGTACGTCGGGTTAGACGGGGTCGGCACGCCGCTCTTGGTCACGGGCGGCGGCGGAGTCGTGGCAGGGGTCTTCTTGTTCGCCTTGCTCTTCTTGTGCTGCTTCTTCCCCTTCTCGACCTTGCCCGCCTTTGACAGCGCGGTCCCCGAGGCGAGGGTGTTGAGTGCGCTCGTGGTGGTCGTCGAGGTCGTGGTCGTCGGCCCCGGCGTCGTCGTCGTGGCCGTCGGCTTCGTCGAGGTCGTCGGCTTCGGCTTCGACGGCGCCCGCTTGGTGGAGGTCGGAGTCGAGGTTGAAGTCGAGGTCGAGGTCGTCTGGGGCTGGGTGGTGGTCGTGACGGTCAGGGCCGGAGTGGTCGCCGTCACGGGCGGGCACGTCTGGGAGTCGCTGACGATCGGGAGCTGGACCGGGAGGGGCAGCGAGTTCGGGTTCGTGCCCGGCGGCACGTTCTGGAACGTGAACTGCTGGCCGCCGGCGACGGTGATCGTCACCGTGCAGCCGTCCGCGGACGCGCTCGGGATCGCGCCCAAGCCAAATACCGCGACCAGGCAGAACAAGGTCACGGCCGCAATCGACAGGTTGCGCCTTCTCAACACTGTGGCCTACTCCTCCCACGGCGTGCCACGCGTAAATTCGTCCCAGCTACGATCACAGATACGCTTTGAGGGACGCTACTTGCTGCCGCCGAGCTTTGCAATTCGGAACCGTCGGTGTCTTGGATGTCTGTTCGGGTACCAACGCGTCGTGACATTGGTCACGGACGACCAGGCAACCATGTCAATCGGCACGATCCCCTGGGCACTGTAGCGATCGGCGTGTTGTCTAAGCATCAGCTAAGCCTCGACTTGAGCCTTAGAGTCATTGGTTGTGAGAGTGCTGTCATGAGCGTTGGACCGACTAGGAGAGGCGCGTGGAGATGAGCGACGATGATGGTCTGCGGAACCGGGCTACCCGCTCGGGGCAGGAAGCTATCGGGAAGGTCACGCAAGGAATGCTCGACAACCCCGTCGTGAGCAAGGCGCTTTCGACGGCGTTCGAGACGCGCGAGCGCGCAACCCGCGCGCAGGAACTCGCCATGAGCGCGCTGAACCTGCCGTCAGCCGGGGATCTCGAGCGCCTGACGCGCCGGTTGCGGAGCGTCTCCCAGCGGCTCGAGGCGATCGAGGATGCCCTCGACCGGGTCGAGCAGCGAATCGAGACGCTCGGCTCCTCGAGCGTGGTCGACAGGCGTCTGGCCGCGATCGAGGAGTTACTGGCGCGACTGGAGGCGTCGCTCGACCAGCACGCCGGCGAGCAGGTGGCGGCGGGCGATCAGGCGCCCGAGGGCTGAGCGAGGCGACGGGCGCCCGCTGGGCGATCAGGCGCCCGAGGGCTGAGCGGGCCGACGAACCGGGCCGGCGGTCAGCGCGCGTAGCGCCGCCGCGCCCATCCGCTGCTCGGCCGCGCGCAGTTCGTCCGGGCCGATCCGAACCCGCTCCGGAAGGATGATGTCCGACACGACGAGCAATGCCGCGGCCTGCACCCCGCGAGCGTCCGCAAGCGTGAACAGCGTCGCGGCCTCCATCTCGACGGCGAGCGCACCGGCGGCGCTCCACCCGGGCTCCAGGCCGCGGTCGTCGTAGAACACGTCGCTGGTCACGATCGGGCCCTGGTGCGTCCGGTGGCATGGCGCGTCCGCGGTCGCGATCACCACCGCCAGCAGATCCGGGCTCGCCGTCACCCGGTCGCCGGCGCCGAGCGCGCGGCTGGTCCCGTCGGCTGCGATCGCCTCGGTCGCGACGACCAGATCGCCGAGCGCCAGACCCGTGTCGAGTGCGCCACATGTGCCTACTCGCAGCAGCCGCCGCGCGCCGAGCTCGATCAACTCGTGGATCACGACCGCAGCGCTCGGACCGCCCATCCCGGTGCTCTGGATCGTGAGCGGCTCGCCGTCGGGCGCGAGCCCCGTGTAACCCCACAGGCCCCGATGGTGGTTGAACATCTTGGCTCCCTCGAGCAGTGACTCGGCGAGCGATAGAGCGCGGCCCGGGTCGCCCGGCAGCAACACCCGCTCGCCGAGCACAGCGGTCGGTTGCAGTGCGTTTGGAGCCGTCATCGCACCTATTGTTATTTATGCCCTCCGACCTGTATCTGCCATTGACAGATCGGGGATTGACGAGTAGACCTAGCGGCACTGAAAAAGGCACCAGGCCGGAGCGTGACGGGCTGCCCAGGCCAGCTGGGGAGCACGTTCGCGAGGCGCCGCCGGAAACGTGACGAGCGCCAACGGCCGACGCAGCGGGCCGTTTCGCCCGCGGGCGGCGGGGCTTCGTGCTCGTCGAGGCCCCGCCGCCGACTATGTTGGCTTCGGACTGCGGTCCGGGGCCGCGCGCAACCGGGGCGGCCGGCGCGGGTAGGAACATCCACAGGGGATGTCCACCGAACGCGTCAATAGTCACAACCGTCGGAACGGAACCGGCACGGGTAGCCCGTCGATTCGAACCGGCGATGATGGCCTGTCGATTCAGGAGGCGGCGCAGCGGGTCGGGGTGGCCGCCTCGACGCTCCGGCGCTGGGCACGCCAGGGCCTGCTCCCGCGCTTCGACGGCAGTTGGTCGCCCGCCGTGGTCAGCCACGCCAAGATCGTGGCCCGTCTCCGCGACCGCGGGCATTCGCTGAAGGAGATCCGGCAGGCGAGCGACGAGGGCCGGCTCGCGTACGGCTACGTCGAGGAGCTGTTCGCCACCGGCGATGACGTTTACACGCTCGCCCACGCCTCAGGTGCGACGGGGCTCGACCCCGCGCTGATCGTCCGAGTGTTGAGCGCGCTCGGCACGGCACCTGCGCAGGTCGAGCGCCTGTCCGCGGACGACCTCGCGCTGCTCCGGTACGTCGCCGCCGTGCTCGACGCGGGCCTGCCGCTGGTGGCGCTACTTCAACTCGTGCGTGTATATGGGCAGGCGATGGCGCGAGTCGCGGACGCCGAGGTGAGGCTGTTCCACATGTACGTGCACGAGCCGCTGATGCGCTCGGGCGCCACCGGACTCGAGACCGCCGACGAGATGCTCGAGCTCACGCGGCGGCTGCTGCCGCTGTCCTCGCCGGTGATGGACGAGGTGCACCAGCGCTACCTCCAGCACTTCGTCGAGCAGGACGTCGTCGGCCACATGGAGTCCGACCTCGAGGACGACGCGATCGATCTCGGGCGGATGCGCGTAGCGATCGCGTTCGCCGACCTGACCGGATACACGCGGCTGACCGAGGAGCAGGGCGAGATCGAGGCGGTCGATGCCGTCGAGCGGTTCGTCGAGATGGTGAAGGGCACCCTCCCCGAGGACGCGCGCGTGATCAAGACGATCGGCGACGCGGTCATGATCGTCGGGTCCGACCCGGCGGCGCTGGCCGATTGGGCGGTGGCGTTCCAGCGCCTCGAGGCTGGGCGCGTGCCGGCGCGGATCGCCGTCCACTACGGGAACGCGCTGTACCGCGACGGCGACTACTACGGGCGAGATGTGAATATCGCCTCGCGCGTCGGGGCGAGGGCCGCCGGCGCCGAGGTGCTCGTGACCAGACCCGTCGTCGAGCGGACCCGCAACGGCCTCGAGTTCGAGCGGATCGCCGACGTCCGGTTGAAGGGCTTCAGCGAGTCGACCGAGATTTTCGTCGCGCGCGAGCGGGAGGCGGCATGAACCAGGACCGGATGTTCGCGCGCGTGCGCGAGGACGGCCTGCTGGCATCCGGCCGCCCCGTGGTCGTGCTGCTGTCGGGTGGGCGGGATTCGACGTGCCTGCTCGACCTCGCGGTCCGCGTGGCCGGTACGGGCGCCGTCACGGCACTGCATGTGAATTATGGGATTCGGGCATCGGCGGACGAAGACGAACGCCATTGCCACGAGCTGTGCGCGAGCCTCGGTGTCGAGCTCGGGGTATGCCGGCCGCCGGGGCCGCCATCGAGCGGGAACGTCCAGGCGTGGGCACGCGAGATCCGCTACCGCGAGGCGTTCGAGCGGGCCGGCGGGGGCGACGTGGCCGCCGGCCATACGCGGACCGACCAGGTCGAGACGATCCTCTACCGGCTGGCGTCGTCGCCGAGCCGGCGGGCGCTGCTCGGGATGCGCCCGCGCGAGGGCAGCCTGGTCCGACCGCTGCTCGGGTTCACGCGCGAGGAGACCGCGGCGTACTGCCTAGAGCGGGGACTGCGGTGGCGCGAGGACGACAGCAACGCTTCGCCGGAGTACGCCCGCAACCGGATCCGCGCCGAGTTGGTGCCGGCTCTGCGGGGCGTCCACGCCGCGGCCGAGGACAACGTGCTCGCGGTGGCGCGGATCCTGCGCGACGAGGGGGAGGTGCTCGACGCGCTCGTCGACGAGGTTCTGGGCCAAGAGGCGTCCGTGTCGCTGTCGGTGCTGCGCTCGCTGCCCTCGGCGCTGCGGCGGCTCGTGGTCCAACGGATGGCCGACGACGCCGCGGGCGGCTTCGCCCCGGGCGCGGGCGGCCGCGCCGGGGAGATCGCGGCGCTGAGCGACCACGGAACGGCGACGCTCGACGTCGGCAACGGGCTGCGGGCGATCGCGGAGTACGGCGCGCTGCGGTTCGAGCCGCTCGGAACGGGCTCGGGTGTGGTGGCTGGGGCGGCGGTCCTGCTCTCGATCCCGGGGAGCGTGTCGTTCGGATCGGTCGAGGTGCGATGCGAGCTCGCCGAGCCCGCGCGTGAGCCGGGGATGCTCGACCGCGCCTCGCTCGGGACCGAACTGGTGGTCCGATCGTGGCAGCCCGGCGACCGGATTGCGCCGCTCGGGCTGGGCGGGACGAAGAGCCTGCAGGACCTGTTCACCGCGAGGCGCGTGCCTAGGCTCGAGCGCGGGGCGGTTCCGGTGGTCGAGTCGGGCGGCGAGATCGCCTGGGTCGCCGGCGTCGCCACCTCGGAGCGATTTAAGGTGACCGCGGCCACGCGCGAGGCGGTCCGGCTGAGCTACGGAAGCTGACCTCGACGGCGGCCGCGTGAAGCCGCAAGGGCGTCGTGCGTTCATTGCTTGTGGTGGGCGAGGCGTGACGAGAACCCGGACCAGAACACAAGCGCGCGAATGCGCGCCCATAATTCAAACTTGTGGAAGGCGACGACGCGATCGGGGAGGTCCTCGTCCCAGCCGAGGACCTGAAGCGCCGTGTCCAGGAGCTGGCCGAGGAAGTTTCCCGCGACTACCAGGGGAAAGACCTCGTGCTGGTGGGCGTGCTGAAGGGCGCTGTCCTGTTCCTTTCGGACCTGATGCGCCAGCTCGACGTCCCATGCGAGGTCGACTTCATGGCGGTCGCGTCCTACGGCTCGGCGACCAAATCCTCGGGCGTGGTCAGGATCCTGAAGGACCTGGACGCGGTGATCGAGGGCAGAGACGTGCTGATCGTCGAGGACATCGTCGACTCGGGGCTGACCCTGCAATACCTATTGCGCAATTTGGCCGGCCGAAACCCCCGGTCTCTCGAAGTGTGCGCGCTGCTGATCAAGCCCGATCGCCAAAAGGTCGATCTACGCACCAAGTATGTGGGCTTCGAGATCCCCAACCGGTTCGCGATCGGGTACGGACTCGACCACGCCGAGCGCTACCGCAACTTGCCTTACGTGGCCGCGTTGAAGGATCAGAACGCGGGATGATGGAACAAGGCCATGACGGCATCAAAGCCCTATCCCGGGCGATGAACAGCTGCATGCAGGCCTGTTCAGCGGGCGCAAACCAGATGCTACGCTTGACAGTCCCAGACCCGGAGTCCTGGCGCGGATTGCGCCGCATTTATCCGTCATGAGCAGGTTTTTCAAGAGCGCAGCATTCCCGATCCTCATCGTGGTGGTGCTCGCCTTCTTCGCGCAGAAGCTGATCGGCAGCTCGAGCAAGTCGGAGAAGCAGACCTTCGGCGACATGATCTACCAGCTAGATCACGGCGGAATTCAGAGCATGTCGCTGCACGAGAAGGACAACACGGCGAACGTCACCACGACCAGCGGCGATAAGTACACGGTCGGTTACCCCGACGGCTACGTCTCGCAGATCATCACGGCGGCGGACAAGAACCTCTCGCCGGGCGACTTCGACATCCAGGGCAAGGCCTCCAACGGGTGGCTGTCGCTGCTCACGTACATCCTGCCCTTCGTGATCTTCATCGGGTTCTGGATATTCCTCATGAACCAGGTGCAGGGCGGCGGGTCGAAGGTCATGTCGTTCGGCAAATCGCGGGCCAAGCGAATGTCGGTGGACTCGCCCAAGATCACGTTCAGGGACGTCGCGGGGGTCGACGAAGCCGTTGAGGAGTTGCACGAGATCAAGGAGTTCTTAGAGAACCCCAAGAAATTCCAGGCCCTGGGGGCGCGAATCCCCAAGGGCGTGCTCCTGTACGGGCCGCCGGGCACCGGTAAGACGCTGCTGGCTCGCGCCGTGGCGGGCGAGGCCGGCGTGCCGTTCTTCAGCATCTCCGGATCCGACTTCGTCGAGATGTTCGTCGGCGTGGGCGCCTCGCGCGTGCGTGACCTGTTCGAGCAGGCCAAGCAGAACTCCCCGTGCATCATCTTCATGGATGAGATCGACGCCGTCGGTCGCCACCGTGGCGCCGGGCTCGGCGGCGGTCACGACGAGCGCGAGCAGACGCTGAACCAGCTGCTGGTGGAGATGGACGGGTTCGAGATGAAGGACAACATCATCTTGATCGCCGCGACCAACCGCCCGGATATTTTGGATCCCGCGCTGCTGCGCCCAGGCCGCTTCGATCGCCAGATCGTGGTCGATCGCCCTGATCGCAACGGCCGCAAGAAGATCCTCGATGTCCACACGCGCGGAAAGCCGCTGGCGCGGGAGATCGACGTTGACGCCCTCGCTGGGCAGACGCCCGGCTTCACCGGCGCGGATCTCTCGAATCTCGTCAACGAGGCGGCGCTGCTCGCCGCGCGCAACGGCAAGCGCGAGATCACCCAGGTCGAGCTCGAGGAAGGGATCATGCGCGTGATCGCGGGTCCCGAGAAGAAGACCCGCGTGATGTCCGACAAGGAGCGGCGGATCACCGCCTACCACGAGATGGGCCACGCGATCGTCGGCCACTACCTGCCGCACTCCGATCCTGTCCACAAGATCTCGGTCATCTCCCGCGGGCAAGCGCTCGGCTACACGATCTCGCTGCCGACCGAGGACAAGTTCCTGACGACGCGCGCGGAGCTGCAGGACCAGATGGCGATGACGCTTGGCGGCCGCGCCGCCGAGGAGACCGTGTTCGGCGAGGTCACGACCGGCGCGTCGAACGATCTCGAGAAGGTCACGGCGACCGCCAAGCAGATGGTCATGCGCTTCGGGATGTCCGAGAAGCTCGGTCCGCGGGTGTTCGGTCACGATCACGGCCAGCCGTTCCTCGGGCGCGAGTTCTCCGCCGAGCCCGACTACTCGGACGAGATCGCCCGCGAGATCGACGATGAGATCCGGAGGATCGTCGAGCAGGCGCACGTCCAGGCCAAGGACATCCTCAGCGCGCATCGCGACTCGCTCGCGAAGCTCTCAGAGATCCTGATCAAGCGCGAGACGATCGAGAAGGAGCAATTCGAGGCGCTCCTGTCGGGTGGCACCGAGGAAGATGTCTTCGGCGCCGAGGCTCCCCCGCCGCCAGAGGTGCCGATTCCGGGGACGCCGGCCGGCGAACGCCGCGAGGGTCCGCGTCCGCTGCCGCGGCCTGGCTTGGCCGGCGGCACGGCCGAGTAGTTTCGCGCTCTCGCGGCGCGGCGCTCAGGAGACGCCGCCGCTGAGCGGCGGGTTCAGACCCGCGGCGTGGCACTTCGCCAGCCCCGGCCCGAGCGACGGTGCGGCGGCCAGCTTGGGTGGCATCGCGAACGCTGCGTGGCGGAAGTTGAAGTAGTCGGTCATCGGGTGGGCGTTGGCGTCGCGGAGCGTCATCGCCGGCAGGTTCCACTTGCGCTCGATGAAGCCCAGTACCGACGTGTGGTCCTGGACGACGCGCGAGACGTAGTTGGGTTTGGCCCACGGGGACACGACGATCAGCGGCACCCGGAAGCCGTAGCGGTTGAACGCGCCCGGGACGTCGGTCGAGGTGAGGATCGGGGGGATCGAGTCGGGCGCGAGCGCCGACGGCGGCGGGACGTGGTCGTAGTAGCCGCCGTGCTCGTCGTAGTTGATGATGAGCGCCGTCTTGCTCCATGTCTTCGCGCGCATCAGCGCGTTCACGACCTGGGCGATGTACCGCTCGCCGAGCTGGATGTCCTGAGGGTTCTCCTCCGAGGTGGTCCCGTAGTTCGGGTCAAGGAACGTGAACTGGCGGAGCTTGCCCGCGGCCACGTCAGACAGGAACTGGCTGAAGGTGTGCACGCGCGTCGCCATCCGCGCCGGCGTGTCAGCCCCATTGACCAGCACGAAGCTCGGGTAGCTGGGCGGCTCGTAGTAGATCCCCCAGTCGATGTTGTGGGCGTCGAGGCGGTCCCAGATCGTGCCGTTCGCCGGCGGGGTCGACAGGAGCGTGTCGTTGATCCTGCCCTGCGAGGTACCGGCGAACAGGTAGGCGCGATTCGGGAACGTCTGGCCGAGCACCGAGCAGAAGTACCGCTCCCCGATCGGGAAGTGCTCGACCAGCGAGTACGTGAACGGGATGTCGGTCTTGTCCCAGAAGCGCATCGCCACCGGGCTGCTGGCCTTGACGAATCCGTCGTTGAGGCCATTGTCGTACGACTCGTGGCTCGCGTCCCAGCTCTGGCTGGGCTCGCCGACGAGCTGGCAGGGCGAGCTCCCGTGGGTCGCGATGACCTTGTTGCCCGGGGCGTCCAGGTTGAAGTTCACCGGCCTCCCGTGCTTGAAGTGCCATCCGTCGACCGATGCGCGCCCCGGCACCTGGTGGGGAACCATGCCGAGCAGGTTGTCGAACGAGTGGTTCTCCATCATGAGCACCACGATGTGCTCGATCTCGGGCATGCTCGGGGTTCCGGCGGGCTTGCCCGGGAACGGCAGGCTCCCGGGCTGGCGCAGGCCGGCGGGGAACGCCACGGGGCGCGCCCAGGCCGGTAGCCCGCGCGTCGCGAGCAGCGCCGCGCTGCCGGCGGCGGCGCCGAGCAGCGAACGGCGGGTGATCGTGTGATCGAGGGGAGACGGCGGGGTCGAACGGGGCATGGTGCGGGACACTATCTCGTGCAGATGCCCGACCAGAGTGCAATCCATGGCAAGCGGCGCCGGCGCGGCGGAGGGTTCCTGCTCGCGATCACGAGGATCTGGATCCCGCTGGCGATCGCGGTCGCCGGGATCGTGGCGATCATCATCGGCGGGGGTCAGGACGACATCACCGCCGGCGCCGGCGTGTCGCTGGTGCTCGCCGCCCTGATCGTGTGGATGATCAACTGGATGTACCGGATCAGCGTGCAGAGCAACCGCGACCGCGAGCGAGAGGAGGAGGCGCGGGAGTACTTCGACCGGCACGGACGGTGGCCCGATGAGTGACGGCCGAGGGCGTCTCGCTCCAGCCCCGTCTCTCCGAGAAGGACCTCGGGGCGACTACCGGATCATGGGCGTGATCAACGTCACGCCCGACTCGTTCTCGGACGGCGGTCAGTACCTCGACGCGACGCTCGCGATCGCCCACGGGCTCGAGCTCGAGGCCGAAGGGGCCGCGCTCCTCGACGTCGGCGGCGAGTCGACGAGGCCCGGCGCAGCGCCGGTACCCGAGGACGAGGAGCTGAGGCGCGTGCTCCCGGTGATCGAGGGGTTGATCGCTGCGGACTCCCGGGCCCAGATCTCGATCGACACGTCCAAGAGCAGGGTGGCCGCTCGCGCACTGGCGGCAGGGGCGACGCTGGTCAACGACGTCACGGCGTTCCGCCAGGACCCGGAGATCGCCGGCGTGGTGGCGGACGCGAACGCCGACTGCTGCCTGATGCACATGCTCGGCACTCCGCGGACGATGCAGGACGACCCCCATTACGACGACGTGGTCGGCGACATCAAGGCGTTCCTCGAGGAGCGGATGGGCTACGCGATTGCGAGCGGCATCGCGGAGGAGCGGATCATGCTCGACCCGGGGATCGGGTTCGGCAAGACCGTGGAGCACAACCTCGAGCTGCTCCGGCGGCTCGGGGAGCTGGTCGAGCTCGGGCGACCGGTGGTGATCGGGACCTCGCGCAAGTCGTTCCTCGGCAAGATCACCGGGCGCGAGGTCGACGATCGCGTCGCCGCGACGATCGCGACCAACGTGCTTGCGTACGAGCGGGGTGCTCGCGTGTTCCGGGTCCACGACGTGGCCCCGGTCAACGACGCACTCGCGGTCACGGCTGCTACGGTCAGCGCGCGATGGACGACCCCGACGAGTACGACGAGGTAGACGAGGACGAGGGGGAGGAGCACCCCGAGCCCGAGGTCACGATCGAAGTCAGCGGGCTGTCGCTGTTCACGCACGTGGGCGTGACCGGGGCCGAACGCGAGGTGGGCCAGCGGTTGCTGCTCGACCTGCGGATCGACGTGGGCGAGTGCGACGCGACCGTCACCGACCGGATCGAGGACACGGTCGACTACGCCCAGGTGTGCGACACCGCGAACCTCGTGGCCCAGCAGCGCAGCTACAAGACGCTCGAGCGGCTGTGCGCGGCGATCGCCGATCGATTGCTCGAGCAATACGACGCCAACGCCGTGTGGGTCAAGGCGGCCAAGCCGGAGCCGCCGATGGCGCTGCCGGTCAGCGAGGTGTCGGTCGAGGTGTGGCGCGAGGCCGAATGACGGCGCCGCGCTCCGGGCGGGGGGCGCGGTGACGCCCGGCTATCTCGGCCTGGGGTCAAACGTCGGTGACCGGCGCGCGCACCTGGAGGAGGCCGTGGCGGCGTTGCCGGCGCAGGGGGTGAACGTGCTGGAGTCCTCCTCGGTGTACGAGACCGAGCCCGTCGGCCTCGTGCTCGATCAGCGCGAGTTCTACAACGCGTGCCTGGCCATCGAGACCGACCATGACCCGGAAGAGCTGCTCAGTGCATGCAAGGAGGTGGAGCGGTCGCTGGGGCGGGAGCCGGGTGGGCCGCGGCACGGTCCGCGGCCAATCGATGTCGACGTGCTGCTGCTCGATGCGCTCGAGTACGCCTCGGACCGTCTGACGCTGCCCCACCCAGAGGTGACCTCGCGGCGATTCGTGCTCGTGCCGCTGCTCGAGCTCAACCCGGGCCTGATCCTTCCGGACGGCACGTCGCTGGCCGACGCTCTGAACGCGCTCGGAGGCGACGGCCAGGAGGTCCGGCGCGCAGGGGACCCGCTCGTCTAGGGTTCGGCCATGCTGCTGGTCGTCGACGTCGGAAACACCCAAACGCACTTCGGCCTGTTCCAGGACGGGGAAACGACGGTCTCCCAGCACTGGCGGTTCGCCACCGTGCGAGATTCGACCGGCGACGAGCTCGGCGCCGCGCTGGCGAACCTGCTCGGCCTCCGGGGACTGTCGTTCACCGACGTCGACCGCTCGATCGTGTCCTCGACCGTGCCGCAGCTCTCGCATCAATGGACCCAGATGGCCCGGCATTACCTCGGCCACGAGATGCTCGTCGTCGGACCGACTATCCGCACCGGGATGCCGATCCGCTACGACAACCCGTACGAGGTGGGCGCGGATCGGCTCGCGAATGCGGTGGCGGCGTACGACCGGGTCCACGACACGGTCGTCGTCGTGGACTTCGGCACCGCGATCACGTACGACATCGTGTCGGCTGCCGGCGAGTACCTCGGCGGGATCATCACCCCCGGCGCGGAAATCTCGATCGACGCCCTGTACGACCGCGCCGCCAAGCTGCCGAAGGTCGAGCTCGCCGAGCCGCGGGCGCTGATCGGCAAGTCGACGGTCGACGCGATCCGGAGCGGGATCGTGTACGGGTTCGCCGGTCAGGTCGAGGGGATCGTCCGCCGGCTACGCGCCGAACTCGGCTCCTCGACGCACGTGATCGCGACCGGTGGCCTCGCCGGCGTGCTCGTGCCTCACGTCCGCGAGGCGATCGACGAGGTCGACGATCTGCTTACGCTGACCGGGCTTCGGCTGATCTGGGAGCGGAACTCTCTCGGTTGAGGACCGGCGGGATGGGCACGTCCGGTGTCTTGGCGACGGTGGCAGCCAGGATCAGGAACGTGATCCGCCGGCGCTCGTCCGGATTCTCGGCCGCGTACGTGTCGTAGCCGTCGAGCAGCGAGCGAATCGCGGCGAACACGGGTGCGTCGTCGATCTCGTCGGGGACGTCGCAGGCCAGCCGCGCGAGCGCGAGCATCTCGGTCGGGTCGACGCCGCGCATCGCCCCGAGCGCGCTGAACAGCAGTAAGAACGCGACCCGGTCGAGCAGCAGATGGGGGGCCCGCTCGCGCTCGCCGATCGCCGGACCGGCCGGCTTGAGTGGCTCGCCGGCGGCGATCCGGAGCGACTGCTCGGACGCGATCGAGCGGATCTGCTCCTGAGACATGCCGAGCTGGAGCCCCCAGCGAAGCTGGAACGCGGCCGAGATCATCGTGTTGCCGTAGGGGGCGTCGCTGGCGAACACGATCTGGCCTGGCGGCACCAGCGAGAACAGCGCCTCGAGGTCGGCCGGGATCCACCAGGCGGTGTCGAACAGCAGATTCGGTAGGTCGCCCGCGACACGCCAGATCCAGGACAGGTCGCAGATGCCCGCGTGGGCGAGGATCAGCCGCGCGTCGGGGAACTCCTCGGCGAGCTCGACCGTGTCCATGCCGAGTGCGGGGATCCCCCGGCCGGCATGGATCAGGACCGGCAGCGAGCGCTCGTGCGCGAGCGCGACGATCGAGCGGACCTGCGGGTGGTCGAGCGTGAATCCCTCGGCACGCGGGTGGAGCTTGATCCCCTTGGCGCCGTTCTGGAGGCTCCGCTCGGCTTCCGGGACCGGGCTATCGTGCGGGTCGACACGGCAGAACGGGACGAGCAGCCCATCGGCCGCGCGGGCCGCAGCGAGCACGTCGTCGTTGGCGTCGCGGTAGCCGTCGGGCTCGTGGAACGGGAACGTGAACGCTCCCCGGGCGCCGGCGAGCTCGAGCGCGGTCACCAGCTCCGGGCCGGTCTGCTTCATCCCGTCCGGGTCGTTCTGCCCCAGGTGGGTGTGAGCGTCGAACAGCTCGAGCCCCGGCACCTGGTCGAGCACCACCTCGGACCAGGGGCGCAGCTCGTCAAACAGGTTCATTGGCTGATTCGTACCATGAAACCCGATGTCCCGGTCCCTCACCGATCCCTGGCAGCTCGGCGGCGTCGCGATTCCTAACCGCGTCGTGCTCGCGCCGCTGGCCGGGATCGGCAACTGGTTCGTGCGCCTCCAGGCCAAGCGCCACGGGGCCGGGCTCGTGGTGTCCGAGATGGTCTCGAGCTACGCGGTGCACTACCGGAACGAGCGTACATGTCGCGAGCTGCTCAGAATCCACCCGCAGGAGCACCCGGTGTCGGTGCAGCTGTTCGGCAACGATCCCGATGTGATGGCCTCGGCGGCCGAGCGCGTGGCCGCGGCGGGCGCGGACCTGATCGACATCAACATGGGCTGCCCGGTGCCGAAGGTGTGCAAGACCGGGGCGGGCGCGGCGCTGCTGGAGGAGCCGGAGCGCGCGGTCGCGGTGGCGCGCGCGGCGGCGCGCGGGAGCGGGCTGCCGGTCACGGTCAAGCTGCGCTCGGGGCAGCGACCCGGGGACCTGAGCGGGCTCGAGGTCGCGCGGCGGCTCGTGTTCGACGGCGGCGTGTCCGGCATCGGCATCCACCCGCGGCACGCCTCTCAGAGGCACAAGGGCCTGCCGAACTACTCGCTCGTGCGCGAGCTGGTCGACGAGCTGCCGGTGCCGGTACTCGTGTCCGGCGGGCTGCAGACGGCTTCGGCGGTGCGCCAGGCGTTCGAGGTCACCGGCGCGGCCGGCGTGCTGCTCGCGCGCGGCTCGCTCGGGAACCCGTGGCTGTTCGAGCAGGTCCTCGGGGTGCGCGAGGATCCGCCCACGCCTGAGGAGATCCTGGCCGAGCTCGACTGGGTGATCGACTCCGCGGTCGAGCACCTCGGGGAGGATCGCGCCACCCGGTACCTGCGCAAGTTCTACCCGTGGTACGTCGAGCGGCTCGGCGGCGATCGCACGCTCCAGGCGACGCTCCAGACCGCACCATCGCTCGACGCCGCCCGGGAGCTGCTGCACGGCGCCGGGGTGGAGGCAGCCGCCGCGTAGTCGCTGATGGGTGCGACCCCACGTTTTGGGCAATAGTTGCCTGAAACGTCGGTCGCGTGGGGAACCGGCGCACGCGAGCCGACGGGTGTGTAGGTTGCCCGCCCGTGTTCCGGTGCATCGGCAGGGTGACAGCGGTCGTTGGCGCTTTCGCGCTCGCCGTGGCGCTGGCGTTTGCCCCCGCGGCCGCCGCCCAGGTGGAGCCCTACGGCTACGACGACTACGGCGGCTTCCGCAACATCCTGCCGCCGGGCCAGAACGGGCTCGACGATCTCACGCAGGCGGCGCAGTTCAAGGCCGCCGGCACGTACCCGCCGCACTCGAACGACCAGCTCGGCATGTACTCGAACCTGACGACCGCGGTCCCGATCACCGAGGCGCAGATCCCGCAGTTCTACAAGGACGCGACCTTCGGGGTGCCCGCCGGGGACCTCGCCAGCAGCGAGAGCCCGGAGCCGGGCGTGACGATCGAGCGCGACTCGGGGTTCGGCGTGCCCCATATCTACGGTGACACGCGTGCCGAGTTGATGTCTGGGATCGGCTACGCCACCGCCGAGGACCGGCTGTTCTTCATCGACGTGCTCAGGCATTCAGGACAGGGCGACCTCGCCCAGTTCGCCGGCGGCTCGAACGTCGCGATGGACGAGGACGTGTGGTCGAACGAGCCCTACACCCAGCAGGACCTCGTCAACCAGGTCAACTGGGCCGCGTCGAGCTCGCCCGACGGACCGCAGATCCTGAGCGACGCGACCAACTACGTCGACGGGATCAACGCCTTCATCGCCAAGGCCGAGAGCCCGCTGGGCGCGTTGACGATGATGCCCGCGGAGTACGCCGCAATCGGACAGCCCCAGGGCCCCGCGCCGTTCACGGTCGAAGATCTCGTCTCGATCGCGACGCTGGTCGGCGGGATCTTCGGCAACGGTGGCGGCCAGCAGCTCTCGAACGCGGTCCTGTACGAGAACATGGAGCAGAAGTTCGGGCCTGAGCACTACACGGTGGCGGGGTCGCCGGAGCTGAACGCGCAGCCGGCGACCAAGAAGAAAAAGAAGCGCAAGCACAAGAAGCACAAGGGCAGTCGAAGCCGAAAAAAGGCGGCCGACATCGCCGTGGCGAGCGCCGCTCGCGCGCACAAGCCTCCGAAGTCCGGCACGCGCCACGCCGGCAAGGCCGGGCTCGGCGCCGGCAAGATCTCGAAGGACGACTCCGGCTTCGCCACGTTCATGAGCTTCGACGATCCGAACGACCCCGAGGCGCCGACGACCGTCCACGGGAAGTCGTTCCCGTATCAGACGCTGCCGAGGCCGAGCAAGGCGGTGCAGAAGACGATCGCGCTACCCGACCCCGGGTCGGTGTCGTACGTGAACCCCGTCACGGCCGGCGCGGTTCCGGCCGGCGAGTCCGGACAGGCGACGACCGGATCGAGGATCCGACCCTCCTCAAGCGGGGTGGCCGGGATGGCGGAGAGCGCCGGGCAGGGCCTGCTCCAGTTCCCGCGCTCGATGTCGAACGCGCTTCTCGTCAGCGCCGCTGACAGCGCCAGCTGTCATCCGCTCGCCGTGATGGGACCGCAGGTCAGCTACTTCAGCCCGGAGATCCTGATGGAGGAGGACATCCACGGACCGGGCATCGACGCCGAGGGCGCGGCGTTCCCGGGCGTCAACCTGTACGTCGAGCTCGGCCACGGCCCCGACTACGCGTGGTCGGCCACGTCCGCGGGCCAGAACATCATCGACACGTTCGCGGCCCCGCTGTGCAACCCGAGCGGCGGCACGGTCTCGATGGACTCGGACTACTACGTGCTGAACGATGGCGACTGCCGGGACCCAGGACCTGCGCGGTGTCGAGGTGCTGCCGTACGCGCTGCAGATCATCGGCCATCCAAGCGACCCGACGCTCGCTACCGCGGTCAACGAGTTGCAGGCGTGGGTGGCGAGCGGCGCCCACCGGATCAACCGGGAGCGGGCGGCTGGGTCCCCAGTCTCAGGCGACTACGACCAGACCGACGCGGTGCGGATCATGGACGCCTGGTGGCCGCTGCTCGTGAGCGCCGAGTTCGGCCCCACGCTGGGCTCGGATCTGCTCGGGCAGGTCGAGAACGATTTTCCGATCAACGACCAGCCCGGACACGGCGTGTCCGGCGCCCACCTGGGCTCCGCGTTCGACGTCGGCTTCTACGGCATCGTCCAGAAGGACCTGCGCTCGGTCCTGGGCGACAAAGTCGCCGGGCCGCTGAACCGCGTGTACTGCGGCGGCGGATCGCTGGCCAATTGCCGCGCGGCGCTCGAGTCCTCGCTTAGCCAGGCGATCGCCGAGTCCCCGGACCAGGTGTATCCGGCGGACGGCGTGTGTGCCGCCGGCGATCAGATGTGCTCGGACTCGATTCAGTTCCGCGCGATCGGCGTGATCAGCCAGCCCCTGATCGAATGGGTCAACCGTCCGACGTTCCAGCAGGCGGATCAAATCCAGGGCCACCGCCCGTGATAAGGGTCCTCTCGTAGACCGAGCCCAACTGGCCGAACCGGGCGTCTATACTCATCCGCCCACGCACCCCAACTGCGTACTAAATCCCCGCTTAGCAGGCGGGTTTTTTTTCTCGTCCAGGACCGTCGGTTGTTTGCGGCGGTTCCCCCACCGAATACAGGTCTGCGACATGCCCAAGGACGTCATCATCACACCCGAAGGGCTCGCCAACCTCAAGGCGGAGCTCGACACTTTGACAACCACCCGCCGACGCGAAGTTGCCGCCAGGATCAAAGAGGCGCGCGAGTTCGGCGACATCTCCGAGAACGCCGAGTACGACGACGCCAAGAACGAGCAGGCGATGCTCGAGGCGCGGATCGCGTCGCTCGAGGAGAAGCTCCGCTCGGCGACGGTGATCGACCAGACCGATCTCGGCACCGATCAGGTGCGGGTCGGGTCGGTCGTGCACGTCAAGGACGACGCCGGCAAGTCGAACAAGTACACGATCGTCGGCTCGGCCGAGGCCAGTCCCGCCGAGATGAAGCTCTCCAACGAGTCGCCGGTAGGCAAGGCGCTGCTCGGTCGCAAGCGGGGCGATGAGGTCGTGATCACGACTCCAAGGGGCGAGCGGCACCTCAAGATCACCAAGATCGACGTCGCGTCCGCTTAGCTCGCTCGCCCTGCGGCCGTGAGTGATCGAGCCGACGGCGCCGACGAGCTGCTGGCGGCGCGCCGCCACAAGCTCGAGTCGCTCCGCGACGCCGGGATCGACCCGTTCCCGCACGAGTTCGACGGTGTCGAGCCGATCGCTTCCGTCCGCGGGAGTCATGCGGATCTGTCGCCCGGGGACGAGACCGACGTGCGCCACCGCGTCGCCGGGCGCCTCGCTGCGCGCCGGGGGCAGGGGAAGATGGCGTTCCTCGACCTCGTCGACCGGTCGGGGCGGATCCAGCTCCAGGCGCGCGTCGACGAGCTCGGGCAGGAGGGCATGGACCGGCTGCTC
This sequence comes from uncultured Solirubrobacterales bacterium, assembly GCA_963701945.1. Classification (GTDB taxonomy): domain Bacteria; phylum Actinomycetota; class Thermoleophilia; order Solirubrobacterales; family Solirubrobacteraceae; genus Palsa-465. The sequence goes on from CAVPBV010000019.1 coordinate 407,589, forward strand.
GGCCTCGATCTCGGCGACTTGATCGGCGTCGACGGGACCGCGTTCATGTCCAGGCGGGGCGAGCTCACATTGAGGGTGCTCGACTTCACGCTGCTGGCCAAGTCGCTCCGGCCCCCGCCCGAGAAGCACCACGGCCTCACCGACGTCGAGACGCGATTTCGCCGTCGCGAGCTCGATCTGATCGCCAACGAGGAGGCCCGCGATCTCTTCATCACCCGGGCGCGCGTGATCTCGGCCGTCCGCCGATTCCTCGACGCGGAAGGCTTCATCGAGGTCGAGACGCCGGTGCTCCAGCCTCTGTACGGAGGCGCGCTCGCGCGGCCGTTCACGACCCACCACAACGCGCTGGATCGCGAGTTCTACCTGCGTATCGCCACCGAGCTCTACCTCAAGCGGCTGATCGTCGGTGGCCTCGAGCGTGTGTACGAGCTCGGCAAGGACTTCCGCAACGAGGGCGTCGACACCACCCACAACCCCGAGTTCACGATGCTCGAGTGGTACGAGGCGTACGCCGACTACGAGGACATCGCGTCCCGGTGCGAGCGGCTGGTCGCGTACGTGGCGTCCGAGGCCGGCTACACGGGGGAGATCGACCTGTCCCCGCCGTGGCGCCGGGAGCGGCTCCCCCAGGCGATCCTCGAGCGGACGGGGATCGACATCATGGAGCTGAGCACACGCGAGGCGCTCGCGGACGCGATGACCGCGCGGGGACTGCCCGTCAAGTCCGAGGACACCTGGCCCCAGCTCGTCGACGAGCTGCTCTCCAAGCACGTCGAGCCGACGCTGATCGAGCCGACGTTCCTGCTCGACTATCCGGTGGCGCTGTCGCCGTTCGCCAAGCGCCACCGCTCGATTCCCGGTCTGGTCGAGCGGTTCGAGGCGTACATCGGGGGGCTCGAGATCGCGAACGCGTTTACCGAGCTGAACGACCCCGACGAGCAGCGCCGGCGGTTCGAGGAGCAGCGGGCCCTGGCCGGCGCCGGGGACGAGGAGACGCAGCCGTATGACGAGGCGTTTGTCGAGGCGCTCGAGCAGGGGATGCCGCCGACCGGCGGGATCGGCATCGGCATCGACCGCTTGGTAATGGTGATTACCGGCAAGCGCTCGATTCGCGAGGTCGTACTGTTTCCCGCGATGCGCGACTAGGGCCGGCGCCCGCGTTCACCGGGGACGGTCCACCGGGGGACAGGCAATTGCGGATAGGCATTCTCTTATACGAGCAGGTGGACTTACTCGACGTCGGGGGTCCGTACGAGGTGTTCCTGACGGCGTCCCGCCTAGTCGTCCGCGACGGCGGGAAGCCGCCGTTCGAAGTGCTCACGGTCGGCGTGACGACAGATCCGGTCACGGCCTACGGGGGGCTGCGTCTGACCCCGCACGCGTCGCTCGAGGCGTGCGAAGCGCTTGACGTGCTCGTCGTCCCCGGCGCGATCGCGATCGATGAGGTGATCGCGGACGCTGGGCTGATGGCCGCCGTCGGATCGTCCGCGCGCGATGCCGGGATCGTCGCGTCCGTGTGCACCGGGGCCTTTATCCTCGGAGCGCTGGGGTTGATCGGAGAGCGCCCGTGGACGACCCACTGGGAGGACGTCCCGGCGCTCGCCGAGCGAGTCGAGGGTCGTGGCGAAGCCTGGGTGCGGTGGGTCGACGCCGGCGAGGTCGTCACATCCGGCGGGCTCAGCTCGGGGATCGCGATGTCGCTGCACCTCGTCGACCGGTTTGCAGGCCGAGAACTCGCCGCAAGGACCGCGAAACAGATCGAATACGAGTGGAATCCGGTCGCCGGCGGGGGAACATGAACAACCCGTGAAGCGCGTCCGGTATCGAAGTTGCGCGCAGACCCGCTGGTAAACTGGCGTATGGCCCGAAAACTCGAGACCGTTTTGCTTATCGGATCGCGGCTAGCCGCCGATTACGTGGGTAGAACGGAATCGTCGGTGTCCCCGCATTCGCGAACTACCATGTACCGAAGCAGGTAGGCGGAGCAGACCGGAAAACCACCCGACCGAACAGACCGAGACCCGCCAGAGAAGAGAAGGATCATGTTCGAGCGATTCACAGAGCGTGCGCGCCAGGTGGTCGTCCTGGCCCAGGAAGAAGCGCGGACGCTCAAGCACAACTACATCGGCACCGAGCACATCTTGCTCGGCCTCCTCCGCGAAGAGGAAGGACTTGCCGCGCGCGTACTCGAGTCGCTGGATATCACGGTCGAGCGCGTGCGCGCTCAGGTCGTTCGAATCGTCGGTTCGGGTGAGGAGGTCACGTCGGGCCAGATTCCGTTCACGCCGCGAGCGAAGAAGGTGCTCGAGCTCGCGCTGCGCGAGGCGCTGAGCCTCGGCCACAACTACATCGGCACCGAGCACATCCTGCTCGGGCTGGTGCGCGAGAACGAGGGCGTGGCTGCCCGGATCCTGCTCGATTTCGACGCAGATTCCGAAAAGATTCGCAACGAGGTCATCCGGATGCTCTCCGGGCCCGGTAGCCGCCAGCGCGGCGCCGGTGCCAGCGGTGCGGCTGCTGCCGCCCAGGGCGAGAGCAAGAAGTCCTCGAAGCTGCTCGACCAGTTCGGGCGCAACCTGACCAAGCTTGCCGCCGAGTCGAAGCTCGACCCGGTCGTCGGTCGCGAGACCGAGATCGAGCGGATCATGCAGATCCTCTCGCGCCGCACGAAGAACAACCCCGTGCTTGTGGGCGAGCCCGGCGTCGGTAAGACCGCCGTCGTCGAGGGCCTCGCGCAGCGGATCACGCACGGCGAGGTTCCCGAGTTGCTCAAGGGCAAGCAGATCTACACGCTTGACCTGGCCGCTCTGGTCGCGGGCTCGAAGTACCGCGGCGAGTTCGAGGAGCGCCTCAAGAAGGTGATGAAGGAGATCACCCAGCGCGGCGACATCATCCTGTTCATCGACGAGCTCCACAACCTCGTCGGCGCGGGAGCCGCCGAAGGCGCGATCGACGCCGCTTCGATCCTGAAGCCGGCGCTGGCACGCGGTGAGCTGCAGACGATCGGCGCGACGACTCTGGAGGAGTACCGCAAGTACCTGGAGCGGGACTCTGCCCTGGAGCGGCGCTTCCAGAAGATCACCGTCGACCAGCCGTCGACCGAGGAGACGGTGCAGATTTTGAAGGGTCTCCGGGATCGCTACGAGCAGCACCACAAGGTGAACATCACCGACGAGGCGCTCGAGGCCGCCGCCGAGCTGGCCGATCGGTACATCTCCGATCGGTTCCTGCCCGACAAGGCGATCGACCTGATCGACGAGGCCGCGTCGCGGATGCGGATCAAGTCGATGACCTCCCCGCCCGTGTATCGCGAGCTCGAGGACGAGATCGAGGAGACGCGGCGCGCCAAGGAAGAGGCGATCGAGAACCAGGAATTCGAGAAGGCCGCCAACCTGCGCGACAAGGAGCGCCGGCTGACCCAGCGCAAGCGCGAGCTGGCCGAGCAGTGGGAGGCCGGCGAGTCGACCGAGCGTCCCGCGATCGGCGAGGAGGAGATCGCCGACATCGTCTCGATGTGGACCGGCATCCCCGTGTTCAAGCTGACCGAGGCCGAGACGGCGAAGCTGATGCGCATGGAGGAAGAGCTCCACAAGCGCGTGATCGGCCAGCACCCGGCGATCGAGGTCGTCTCCAAGGCGATCCGCCGGTCGCGTGCCGGGCTCAAGGACCCGAAGCGGCCGACCGGCTCGTTCATCTTCCTGGGCCCCTCGGGCGTGGGCAAGACCGAGCTGGCGCGCACGCTCGCCGAGTTCCTGTTCGGCGACGAGGACACGATGATCCGGATCGACATGTCCGAGTACATGGAGAAGCACGCCGTCTCGCGTCTGGTCGGGTCGCCTCCGGGCTACATCGGCTACGACGAGGGCGGCCAGTTGACCGAGGCCGTGCGGCGCAAGCCCTACAGCGTGCTGCTGCTCGACGAGATCGAGAAGGCCCACCCCGACGTGTTCAACATCCTCCTCCAGATTCTGGAGGACGGACGGCTCACGGACGCGCAGGGACGGACCGTCGATTTCCGCCACTGCATCGTGATCATGACCTCGAACATCGGGGCCTCGGAGATCGCGCGGAACACGCCGCTCGGGTTCGCGGTGTCCGACGACGAGACCGGCATCACCTACGACGACATGAAGACTCGGATCACGGGCGAGCTCAAGAAGGTGTTCCGGCCAGAGTTCCTGAACCGGATCGACGACGTGATCGTCTTCCACAAGCTGGCCAAGGACGAGATCAAGGAAATCGTCGACCTGCTGCTCCGGCGGATCCGCGGGTCGATGGCCGACCGGGAGCTCCAGCTCGAGCTGTCCGAGCCGACCAAGGAGATGCTCGTCGAGAAGGGGTGGGATCCGTCGATGGGCGCACGGCCGCTGCGCCGCGCGATTCAGCGCTACATCGAGGATCCGCTCGCGGACTTCGTCCTGCGCTCGCAGGTGCCCTCCGGCTCGACCGTGATGGTCGACTGGCCGTTCGGCGAGGACGGCGCCGCGCCGCCAGCGGACGCCGAGGTCAAGCTCACGGTGATCGAGCCGGCTCCTGCGCCCACCCCGGTCGGGGTCGGTGCCGAGGGCGGCGGCGAGAGCGGCGGCGAATCCTCGGGGTCCGAGGACGGCCCCGCCGGGTCGGACGACGCTCCCGCGAGCGAGTAGCTCAGCTCCACGATATTGCCGGCGGCGACCACCGTCGCCGGCTTGGTGGGCGGCCCCAGCCTGCGCGCGAGGGCACGGGCGGCCACGTTGTCGCGCAGCATCGACATGTGAAAACGGCGGATACCGGCGGCCCAGGCCCGCTCGGTGAGCGCGGCGAGCAACGTGATGCCGACGCCCCGGTGCTGCCACCCGTCGACGACCTCGATCGCCACCTCTGCGGCCTCGAAGTCGTCATCGAGGCGGGCGAACGTGAACGCCACGGCCCGGCGGTCCGAGGCCGCGAGCTGACGAATCGTGGTCCCCGGCATCCCGCGCCCTTAACGCGTCTCAGGTCCCGTACGTGAGGATCATCAGGTCCCGTACGTGAGGATCATCAGGTCCCGTACGTGAGGATCAGCCCGCGAGCGGCCGCCCGCCCCGTCTCGTACACGTGCGGCACGTCGATCGGGAACGACGCGTAATCGCCCGCCGACAGCTCGGTGATCCGCTCGACCGGGCCGGCGAGGAGCTTGCCCTCGAGCACATAGACGCCGGCCCGGCTCCCGGCGGGCCCGGGTTCCCGCTCGTCCACCTGCCGAGCGCCCCACGCGCGTTCCACGACCTCGATGCCGTCATCATCGCTCCGGTCGAGCACCTCTTGGCGGCCGCGGCGGACGATCCGAACCTCGTCGAGCGGGGGCTCCTCCAGCAGCTCGCCGAGCGATACCCGGAGTGCCCCCGCGAGCGCCGACAGCGTCTCGATCGTCGGGTTGGACCGGCCGCTCTCGACGCTCGACAGCGTCGCCTTGCTCATGCCCGTGGCCCGGGCCAGCTCGGACAGCGAGACCCGGCGAGCGATTCGCAGGCGACGGAGGTTCGCGGCCAGGACCTCCTGTGGCCGGAGTGAGGTCGCATGGGTTACCATAGAGAACAGATCGTTCAGTTTATCGAACGGTCTCACGCCCGATCGAGGACGCTCGTTTCAAAGCCCAAGTGCCGCCCGTCACCTTCTACTTCGATGTCGGATCGCCGTACGCTTACCTTGCGGCCGAACGCGCCGAGCGGGTGCTGCCGGGTCCGGTGCACTGGCAGCCGGTGCTACTCGGCGGTCTGTTCAAGCTCACCGGCCGGAGCTCCTGGGCGCTAGGGGACTACCGCCGGCGCCAGCGCGGGATGGCCGAGATCGAGCGGCGCGCCCGCGGGTACGGGCTGCCCACGATCGTGTGGCCAGACCCGTGGCCGAGCGACTACCTGGCGGCGATGCGCGTGGTGACGCACGCGTTCCGGGTCGGCAGTGGGCGAGCGGTTGCGGCTCGCGTGTTCGCGGACTCGTTCGCGCGGGGTCGCGACCTCAGCATCAGGGCGCACGTCCTCGACGCGGCCGCGCGGGCCGGCCTGGACCGAAGCGAGGCGGACGAGGCGATGGGTGATCCGGACATCAAGGCGGCGCTGCGCGCGGCCACCGAGGCGGCGCACGAGCGCGGCGTGTTCGGCGTTCCCACGGTCGCGGTCGGCGAGGAGCTGTTCTGGGGCGACGATCGCCTCGAGGACGCTGCTGCTTCCATCCTTTCCGTCGGGCCCGCGGCGTAGCCTCGGCTGCGCCGCCATGCCCCGACCAACCTCGATCCACGTCTGCTCGGCCTGTGGTCACGAGAGCTCCCGCTGGGCGGGGCAGTGCCCGGGCTGCGGCGAATGGAACACGCTCGTCGAGGAGGTGCGTAAGGCGGGAGCGGTGGCTCGGGGTCGTGGCTCGAAGCCGGGCAGCCGTGCGGTCGTGCGCCCGGTGGCCCTGCGCGACGTTGCCGCGGCCGAGCGCGAGCGTCTGCCCACCGGCATCGGTGAGCTCGACAACGTGCTCGGTGGCGGGATCGTGCCCGGCTCGCTCGTTCTGATCGGGGGATCCCCGGGCATCGGCAAGTCGACGCTGACGACGATGGTGCTCGCGAACCTGCACGCCGCCGGCCGGCGCACGCTGTACGTGTCCGCCGAGGAGTCGGCGGCGCAGATCCGGTTGCGGGCCGAGCGCCTGCGCGCGGACGCGCTGGACGTCCCGGTGATCGCCGAGACCGATCTCGAGACCGTGCTGGCCACGCTCGAGCACGAGCGCCCCGAAGTCTGCGTGATCGACTCCGTCCAGACGCTCCACTCGACGGAGCTCTCGAGCGCGGCCGGGTCCGTCGGCCAGGTCCGGGAGGTGGCTGGCGAACTGATGCGTGTGGCGAAGGCTTTGCGGATCGCGGTGTTGCTCGTCGGGCACGTGACCAAGGACGGCGCGCTCGCGGGCCCGCGGGTGCTCGAGCACCTGGTCGACTGCGTGCTCTCGTTCGAGGGCGAGCGCGAGCGGACCTATCGCACGGTCCGCGCGATCAAGAACCGGTTCGGCTCGACAAACGAGGCGGGCGTGTTCGAGATGCGCGACGACGGCCTGGTCGAGGTCCTCGACGCGTCCGCGCGGTTCGTTGGCGAGGCCACCCGGGCTCCCGGCAGCGTCGTGCTGTGCGCGATCGAGGGCTCACGCCCGCTGCTCGTCGAGGTCCAGGCGCTGGTCTCGACCTCGGAGCTCGTGCCGCCGCGCCGGGTGGTGTCGGGGATCGATCGCAACCGCTTGGCGCTGGTCCTGGCCGTGCTCGGACGCCATGCGGGGATCGGGGCCGGGACGAGCGACGTGTTCGTCAACGTAGTCGGCGGCGTGCGTGTGGACGAGCCGGGCGCAGATCTGGCGGTGGCGCTGGCGGTCGCGAGCGCCGTCAGGGGGACCGCGCTCAGCAGCGCCGGCGGCCAGCCGCTCGCGTGCTTCGGGGAGCTAGGGCTTACCGGCGAGCTGCGAACCGTCGCTCACGCCGACCGGCGCATGGCCGAGGCCGCCAAGTTCGGGCTCGACCCGGTGGTCGAGCCGGGTGCGCATCAAACATTGCGGGCGGCGCTCGCCGCGGCATTGGGGAGCGAGCGTGGCGCCGTGCGCGCGGCCTGAAGTCCGAACGCCTCGTGGGTTTTACAGAATTCCGGTCTACGGTGCGGATTGCGAACCGGCGACCGCCCCGTGCACGCACCGGCGGCTCATCCATCGGGACGAGGCGGGCAATCGTTTGTCAAGAAGCGGTAAAATCGGCCTTCATGCCGCCGCGTTCCGGGGAAGAGCTCAAGGGAGAGCTCGAATCTCGACAGGATTCCCGGCTGGTAAGGGCGCTGGAAATGGTCGCTCCTGGAACGGCTCTCCGGGAGGGGATCGACAACATCCTCCACGCGCGTACCGGCGGGCTCATCGTCATCGGCGACCCCGACGAGCTGGCCTTCCTGTTTTCGGGCGGGATCAAGCTCGACCTCGACTACTCGCCGGCGCTGCTGTACGAGCTGGCGAAGATGGACGGTGCGATCGTCCTCAGCTCGAACGCCACCAAGATCGTCCACGTCAACGTCCAGCTGACGCCGGATCCGACGATCCTGACGTTCGAGACCGGCACTCGACACCGCACGGCCGAGCGCGTCTCCAAGCAGACCGATGCGCTCGTCGTCGCGATCTCCGAGCGCCGCGAGGTCGTCTCGCTGTACGTCGACGGCATCAAGTACATCCTCGAGGACATCCCCGTGGTGCTGGCCAAGGCCAACCAGGCGCTGGCCACCCTCGACAAGTACCGCAGTCGCCTCGACCAGGTGTCGACGCGCCTCACCGCGCTCGAGTTCGAGGGCGGCGCGACGCTGCACGACGTTTTGACGGTCCTTCAGCGCGCCGAACTCGTGACGCGAATGGCGGTCGAGATCGAGCGTTATATCGTCGAGCTAGGCACGGAGGGCCGGTTGATCGAGATGCAGCTCGACGAGACCATGGTGGGCGTATCGGCGGACAAGACGGCGCTGGTTCACGACTACCTGAGCGAGGACAACGACGAGACGTTCGCGACCGCGTTCGATCAACTCGTGCGCCTGCCCAACCAGGACCTACTGGACTTCGGTCGCCTGGCCGAGCTACTCGGCTACGACCGCAAGCTGAACACCCTCGACTATCCGACATCTCCGCGCGGCTTCCGCATCCTGGGCCGGATTCCACGTCTGCCCAAGCTCGTCGTGCAGCGGATCGTGAGCGAGTTCGGAGGGCTCGAGGAGTTGCTCGCCGCCACAGACGGCGAGCTGGAGACCGTCGACGGAGTCGGCGAGATCCGTGCGAAGGACATCCGTGAGGGTCTCCGGCGTCAGCAGGAGATCAACCTCGTGGACAGGTACCTGCAAACGTAGTTAGGGAGAGAATGATCGAGCGCGGGTCTCAGGACTCACGCCCGTCCCGGAAAGAGGAGGACACCATCACAGAGCTAATGGAAGAGCAGCTGGAGGACCTCGAGATCGCCGAGGAAGAAGTAGAGGTAGTTCACATCGAGTTCGAAATCGGCGACAACGTCGTGTACCCCCACCACGGGGCGGGAAAGGTGATTCGCAAGGAGCAGAAGGAGATCCTCGGCGAGCGACGCGAGTATCTGACCATCAAGATCCTGCACAACGACATGACCGTGATGGTCCCGACTGAGAACGCGGCGCTGGCGGGTCTCCGCAGGGTGATCGACGAGGAGACGGTGAAGAAGGTGCTGGCCGTCCTCCAGGACGAGTGCTCGGAGATGCCCAAGAACTGGAACCGTCGCTTCAAGTACAACCGCGACAAGATCAAGACCGGCGACATCTACGAGCTCGCCGAGGTCGTCCGTAACCTCGCCATCCGCGAAGCCGAGAAGGGGCTGTCGACGGGCGAGAAGCAGATGTTCACGCGCGCGAAGAAGATCCTCGCCTCCGAGCTGATGTATGCGCTCGGGATGAACGAGGACGAGGTCGAGGAGCATCTCCAGGGCCTGCTGTTGGAGTCCTTCCACGGGAAGAACGGCAAGAACGGAAAGGTGACCGTCGGCGCCAAATAGGCGCCCGCGGCGCGTATGGCGGTCGCGTTGATCGTGGCCGCAGGACGTGGAGAGCGCCTTGGGTCGGACCGGCCCAAGGCGCTTGTCACACTCGGGGGCAGGCCGATGCTCGAATGGAGCGTCGCGACCCTGCGGGGCGTGCGCGAGATCGAACGGATCGTGGTGGCGCTGCCTGCGGACGCCCTCGACGCCGCTCCCGAGGGGACCGTGGCGGTCGCCGGTGGCGCTGTCCGCTCGCAGTCGGTTCGCGAAGCGCTGCGGTTTTGTGGCGATGGGGATCCCGTGGTCGTGCATGACGCGGCGCGACCGCTCGCGCCGGCCGAGCTGTTCGAGCGGGCGCTGTTCGCGCTGGAGGCGTCGGGCGCCGACGCCGTGATCGCAGCCGCGCGCGTGTCCGACACGATCAAGCAGGTCGCCACCGACGCGCGCACCGTTGAGCGGACCCTCGAACGCTCGCGACTGTGGGCCGTGCAGACGCCGCAGGTGTTCCGTCGCGAGGCGCTCGTTCGCGCGTTGTTCGACGCGGACGACGAACTGCTCGCGAAGGCGACCGACGATGCCTGGCTGATCGAGCGCGGCGGCGGGTCGGTGCAGGTCGTGGAGGCCGCGCCCGGGAACATCAAGATCACGACGCCGACCGATCTCAAGCTGGCCGAGCTGCTGCTCGCTGAGGGTGGCGAATGAAGGCCGAAGGGGGCAGGCACGGCACGACAATCACGACCGGGCTCGGTTACGACTGCCACCGGTTCGCCGACGGCCGGCGGCTCGTCCTCGGCGGAGTCGAGCTCGAGCACGACCGGGGCCTCGCCGGTCACTCGGATGCCGACGTACTCACGCACGCGATCATCGACGCGCTGCTGGGCGCGGCGGCGCTCGGGGACATCGGCGAGCACTTCCCCGACACCGACGAGCGCTACCGCGACGCGGACTCGCTCGAGCTGCTGCGCACGACGGTCGCGATGCTGAGGGGGCGGGGGTTCTCGGTCGTGCACGTCGACGTGACGGTGGTGATCGAGCGGCCCCACGTGGCGCCGGTCCGGGACGACATACGGTTCTCGCTGGCCCAGGCGATCGGGATCTCACCCGAGCATGTAAGCGTCAAGGCGACGCGCGGGGAGGGGATGGGGTTCGTCGGGCGGGGCGAGGGCGCCGCGGCGCTGGCGGTTGCTACGGTCGAGCGGTGAACAGCGTCCACAACGTTTTGTGCTCGTCGGGGTGGTGGGCGCGGCGCGCTGAGTTCGAGCTGATCCCGTTCGGCTTGAAGGGCGTGGATGCCGGTCACGACGTGCTCGAGATCGGACCGGGGTTCGGCGCCACCACGCGGGTCCTGGTCCAGCGCTTCGGCAAAGTCAACGTGCTAGAGCTGGACGCACGCTATTGCCGGCGGCTGCGTGCGTCGCTGGGAGACGCGGTCACGGTCACGCAGGGCGACGCGACCAGGCTGCCGTATCCGGACGGCCGCTTCTCGAGTGTGCTGTGCTTCACGATGCTCCACCACATCCCGTCGCTCGACCTCCAGGACCGGGCGTTCTCCGAGATAGCGCGGGTGCTCCGCCCCGGAGGCACGTTCGCTGGCACCGACAGCCTCGGCAACGGCCTCGTGTTCAAGCTGATCCACATCGGGGACACGCTGAACCTGATCGACCCCGACACGCTGCCGCGGCGCCTCGAGGCGGCCGGGTTGTCCGGGCCCGAGGTCAAGGTCGGTGGGCGTTCGTTTCGCTGGCAGGCGACGAAGGCCGGCTAGCTGGGCGTTTTTCGCTGTGGCCCGGGTGCTCCGCGTGGGCGCTTTTAAACGACGGGCACCTGGAGGTCGGGCGGGGGCGGATCGCCGTCCCGCGGGGCATCGCGGAGCATGCATCACCTGTCACTGGACGCTGGCGGGCGGCACCCTGTCAGACGGTGCATGCACCACATGCGTCGACTGCCACGGTCATGGGTTCGTGCGGCGATTGGCAGATCGTGCAGGTCCCGGCGTGCCTAGCGGGTGCCGGCGCGGCGTGCCGCTGCCCGGGAGCGCAGCTGCTCGTGCTCGACGATCCGGCCGAGCTGCTGCAGCGTCTGGCGCACGTGGCGCGAGACGCTTGGCGCGGCGATCCGCTCCGCGAGCCAGCCGCTCAAGCCGGCGCCGGCGATCCCGTACGCGAGGCGGAGCTCGACCCGCGTGCGCCCGCCCGGGATCTCGCGCAGGCGCCAGCGGCCGCGCTGGTCCAGCCCCGTGATCGACGTCCAGGCGAACTCGAACGGCTCCGCGAACTCGACGACCTCGATCAGCCCGCCGACCTCGGCGGCGCCGACGCGGAACAGCATCCGGTAGCGAGCCCCCAGCCCGGCCGGCAGATCGCTCGCGACCTCCCAGCGGGTGACGCCCGACATATAGCTGAGCACGCGCTCGGGGTCGGTGACGATCGACCAGACGTCCTGGACCGGGGCGGCCACGGCGATGTCGGAGGTGACCCTCATCCGATCACCGGAAAGCGCCGCTCGGCGGCGAGCGCATCGAGCGCGTCCTGCATCAGTCGGATCAGGTGGTCGTAGACCTCGTCGAGGTCAGGGTCGGGGCCGAACTCGGCGCGCAGGTCGATCGACGGCAAGGTCTCAATCGTGATCTTCGCCGGCAGCGGGATGTGGCCGAAGTCGCCGATGTTCACGATCCACGGAAGCGACAGCGAGATCGGCAGGACCTTGAGGCGGAGGACGCGGTCGAGCGCGAGCAGGTGGGCGAGCCGCTCGCCACGGGTCAGGAACAGCGCGGTCTCCTGGCCGCCGATCGCGACGACGGGGACGATAGGAACCTCCTGCTCGAGCGCCAGCCGGATGAATCCCTTGCGCCCGCCGAAGTCGACGCGGTTGCCCTCCCAGCTCGGGCGATGAACCTCGTAGTCCCCGCCGGGATATACCAGCAGCGCGGCTCCCGAGGAGAGCGCCTTGCGCGCGTTCTCAGGCGACGCCGCTACCGTGCCGAACTTCCGCAGCCAGCTCAGGCCGGGAAACGACAGCACCAGGTTGTGCGCGAGCTGGTAGAAGGCGCGCTCAACCCCGAAGTACGTGCTGAACGCGACCGTGAACACCATCGTGTCGGGGAGCATGTTCCCGCCCGAGTGGTTGCCGACGAGCAGCACGGGACCCTCGTCGGGGATATTGCCCAGCCCGCGGACCTCGCCGCGGAACCAGATGCTCGAGAGCAGCCAGAACAGCGGCAGTTGCTCGCGGATGTAGTCAGGGTCGCGCTCGTCGAGGTCAGCGCGCGGAATGCGCCGCTGGACGACGCCCGCGAGCTCGCGCCACGCCCGGCCCGCGAGTGATGGCGAGCGCGACTCCGTGGACTCGGGGCCTCCGACCGGGACGGTGGGCTCGTGTCCGTTACGGCGCGCGGAGCTCGTTGTGTCTGCCTGAGCCATGGCTCGGGGGTCAGGCGGCCTCGACGTCCGCTCGGTACCCCCCGTGGCCAACCGCCGGGTTCGTCTCCGCCCGGCGGAAGAAGCTCCGCAGCAGTTCGTTCGTCTCCTCCGGTCGCTCCACCTGCGGGACGTGGCCGCAGCCATCGATCGTGATTTGCTCGGCCCCCGGGAGCCACTTGTGCACGTGACGCGAGAACGCGGGCGGCACCAGGCGATCGTGGCTGCCCCACACGAACAGCGCCGGCGCTTGCAGTTCGGCCAGCCGGCGGTAGAAACCGTGGCGTCCGAACGGCGCCTCGAGATAGATGTTGCGCGCGCTCGCGAGCAGCGCGTAGCGGGCGCCGGCGGTGTGGTAAATCCGCTGGAACTCGTCGACCACGAGGTCGGCGACGGCGGGATCGATCAGGTCGCGGTCGTGGAACATGCTCCAGAACTGCGACACGACGACCGAGCGGCGGAACGTATGGGGGAGGAGCCCGAGCTCCGGCCGCAGCAGCCGGACGATCGGATGGAGCCCGCGCCGGATCCACGCCACCGCGGGACACAGCAGTCCGAGCGCGCCGACCCGCTCGGGCGCCGTCAGGCCCATCTCGATCGCGACCCGGCCGCCCATCGAGTTGCCGACGACGTTTGCCCGGGCGATGCCGAGCTGATCCATGAGCCCGAACATGATCTCGGCGAACCAGCGGGCGTTGTAGCCGCCGAGCGACGGCTTGGAGGACGAGCCGAAGCCGGGGAGGTCGGGCGCGTGGACGCGATAGGCCTGGCTGAGCGCCGCGGCGGTCTCGAACAGCGAGGCCCGCGTTCCGCCGAGGCCGTGGAGCAGGAGCACGTCGGGCCCGCGGCCCATGCTCAGCGTCGAGACGTGATGACGTCCGACGGGGATGTCGTGGATCTCGACCAGCGGCCGGCGGCCGCCGACGAGGCGGAACATGCCTTCGAACGCGATCGCGAAGTCGAGATTGCCGCGCACGGCCAGCCGGCGCTGCTGAAACGCGTCGATGCCCGAGAACTCGCCCCGGCGCAGGCGCAGCCAGGTATCGGCATCGGTGGACATCGTCACGTCCGGAGTGCGGCGCGACCCGCCCTTGCGCACCCGGGCGGCGCCGCTCGTGCAACGCACCTCCCAGGTGTGGCCGAGGTCACACAGCGTGATCTGGTAGGTGGCGTCGAAGCCCGGATCGGCGCCGAGATAGCGGTCGGGGAGCGATCTGAACGCCTGCTCTACGGCGATCAGTCGCTGGCTGGATGACGGCCTCCCCGCCACGTGCGCCACCCTACCGGCCGTCCCGGCCGGACGCGCCTGCTGGCGCTAGGGTTGCCGGATCGTGCCCAGAACGATTCGCCTGCATGACACGCGTACCGGCCAGGTGCTGCCGGTGCATCCGAACGCCGACGGCGTGGTCCGGATCTACGCCTGCGGGCCGACCGTATACGGGCGGATCCACGTCGGAAACGCTCGCCCCTACGTTGTGTTCTCGCTGATGGCGCGTCTGTTCGTCCATGAGGGCTACAAAGTCACATTCGTTGCAAACATAACGGATGTAAACGACAAGATTTATGCCGCCGCCCTGACCGCGGGGGTGGGGAGCGGCCAACTGGCGCGGGAAATGAGCGACGCCTACATCGCCGACACGGACCGCCTGCGCCTGGGCCGGCCCGACCACGAGCCGCGCGCGACCGAGACGATCGCGGAGATCGTCGAGCTGATCGGGGAGTTGATCGAGGGCGGCCATGCCTATGCAGTCGACGGCGACGTCTACTTCTCGGTGCGCAGCTACCCGGAATATGGGGAGATATCGCACCGCGACGTCGACGAGATGGACCAGGGCGAGGGTGTCGAGGGGGGCGAACGCAAGCGCGATCCCGCCGACTTCGCTTTGTGGAAGGCGCACAAGCCGGGCGAGGACACCTCGTGGGACGCTCCTTGGGGTCGCGGACGGCCGGGATGGCACATCGAGTGCTCGGCGATGGCCGAGGAAATCCTCGGCGTCGGGTTCGAGATCCACGGCGGCGGCGCGGACCTGATCTTCCCCCACCACGAGAACGAGGCCGCGCAGACGTGTGCCGCTCACGGCGTGCCGCTCGCCCAGCTGTGGGTCCACAACGGGATGGTCCGACTCGACCAGGCCAAGATGTCCAAGTCGGTCGGGAACATCTTCCTGCTCCATCAGGCGCTCGACGCCTACGGACGGGACGCGCTGATCATGTACTTCTGCGGCGGCCACTATCGCCAGCCGGTCGAGTTCGACGACGAGCGCCTGACCGAGGCTCGCGCGCGCGTGGAGAGGATCGAGGAGGCGGCGCGCAGGCTCGCGCCCGGCCCCTCGCCGGCATGGTCGGCGCCGCTGCGCGAGCGGTTCTTCGACTCGCTTGCCGATGATTTCAACACGCCGGCGGCACTGGCGGCGGTGTTCGAGTGGGTCCGAGAGGCAAATCGGGGGGAGCCGGGCACCGGCGACGCCGATCTGCGCGACATGCTCGGTGTGCTCGCGCTGGACAACCTGCTCGACGTTGCGGCGGTCGACGCCCCGGCCGAGGTCGTCGAGCTGTCGGGGGCCCGCGAGAGGGCCCGCGCCGCGCGCGATTACGCCGAGGCCGACCGGCTACGGGACGAGATTCGCGCGCATGGCTGGGAGGTCCGCGACGGCCCTGAGGGGCCGGAGTTGCTGCCGGCTGCATAGCTTCGGGTGCGGTCCCGTCGGCGCTCTGGCTGCGGAGGTGGATGTCCCGCTCGGGTGACTCGCGTTCGATCCAGCGCGTCAGACGATCCGGGACGAAACGCGCGTCACCCGAGGGGGACGGCACCGAAGCCGCTTGACAAGCCCGCGGCCCTCTGCAAAGCTCCCGCCCGGGAGAGTAACGGTAGAGTAAAGCTTTAGACTTACCGGTCGTAGAGGGTGCGCGCAACAATGCCGCGCCTCAACTGAATTGCACATCAGGCGCCAGGGGAGGTAGTGCGCCACGAAATCTGACCGATCCGTTGGCAGGGTCGAGAAGGGATTACTCGTGGCACGGCTTTCCCCGTACTCCCACCCTCAACTTCAGGTTGAGGATGGTTACCTAATCGCCCTCGCCAAGCAGGGAAATCCGGTTGCGTACGACTGCATCGTCCGCCGCTACTACGGATTCGTTCGCTTGAAGGCCTCGTCGTACTTCCTGGCCGGCGGCGATGCCGACGATTTGATCCAGGAAGGCCTCGTGGGGCTGTACAAGGCCGTGCGCGACTACCGCACCGACCGGGAGTCGAGCTTCCGCAACTTCGCCGAGCTGTGCATCACGCGCCAGATCATCACCGCCGTGAAGACCGCGACTCGGAACAAGCACTCGCCGCTCAACCAGTACGTGTCGTTCTCGAGCTCGCCGGCGTCCTCGTCGGAGGGCGAGCCGACGCTCGACGAGATCATCCCCGGATCGCCCGTTCACGACCCGGTCAACCAGGTGATCAGCTCCGAGGAGCTACGCGCGCTTGTGGCCTGCATCTCGACCGCGCTGTCCGAGCTCGAATCCCGCGTGCTCGCGCTGTACCTCGACGGCCACTCCTACGAGGAAGTGGGTCGGCGAATCGGATGCGACTGCAAGACCGTCGACAACGCCTTGCAGCGGGTCAAGCGGAAGGTCGGAGCGCATCTGGCCGAGCGGAGCGTGCCGGCATAGACGGCAGCCGGATCGTGAAGGTGGCTCCGCGCGAATCGCCGCTGCGGGAATCGCCGCTGCGGGAATCGCCGCTGCGCGAATCGCCGCCGCGCGGCGCCGTCGACGCCTCCACCGTTCCGCCCATCGCGCCGACCAGCTCCCGCACGATCGCGAGGCCAAGCCCCGAGCCGACCGGCCGTTCGCTGCGATAGCGGCCGTACAGATAGAAGCGCTCGAACGCCCGCGGTATGTCCTCGGGATCGAGCCCCGGGCCGGTGTCGCGGACGGTGATCGCCCCGTCCGCGGCGTGGACCGCCACCGACCCGCCCGACGGCGTCACCCGCAGCGCGTTCTCGATCAGGTTCGAGACGGCCTGGAGGATCCGGTCGTGGTCGCCGAGAACCCAGGAGTCCCCCCCGCCCGCACCGGCCAGCTCCACGCCGCCCGCCAGCTCCACGCCGCCCGCCAGCTCCACCTCCCCCGCCAGCTCCACGCCCATCTCCCGCGCGCGGGGGAGATGGCGCTCGACCGCCTGCTCGACCACGCCGGCAAGGTCGACGGGCTCGCGGGCGACTGAGAAGCCGGACCGTCCGAACCGCGCGAGGTCGAGTAGATCGGCGACCAACCGCTCGAGCCTGTCGGCCTCGGCGCCGATGACCCGCGCCGACTCGGCCGGCGCGATCGCCTCCTCCTCCAGCGCCTCCGCGTACCCGCGGATCGAGGTCAACGGCGTCCGCAGCTCGTGGCTGACCGATTCGAGGAAGCGTCCCTGCGCCTCGCGGGCGCGCGCGAGCTCGTCGGACATCTCGTTGAACGACGCCCCCAGGTCGGACAACTCGTCCTCGCCGCGGACGGGCACCGACACGCCGGCCTCGCCGGTCGCGAGGCGGCGGGTGGCCGCCGACAGCTCGCCGATCGGGCGGGTGAGGCGCCGCGCGAGCAGGAACGAGAGCACCACAGCGAGCAGGACCCCACCGAGTCCGGCCAGGAGCAGGCTTCCCATGAACGGCCGCCACTCGGAGAACGCGATGTTCGCGGGACGGATCAAGACGATCTCGCCGGTGAGCGTCGTCCGCGCCGCGTAGATCAGCGAGCGGCCGGCGACGTCGATCGTCCCCTGACCGGCGTCCGCGGACGGGAGTGCCGCGAGCACGACGTACTGCGCCCGCGGTCCGAGCCGTCGGGGGCGGCCGCTCCCGACCCGGTACACGTGATTGCCGGGCGACAGCGCCCCGGCCGGGCCACCGACGGCGGCGACCAGGTCGGCCTGTGCCTCGAGCGCGGACAGTCGTTGCTTGGCGATCTGGTGCCTGACCAGCACTACGCCGACGCCGACCGTGAGCACGCACGAGGCGATCGCCGCTGCCGCGAGGTAACCGAGGACCCGGCGCTGGAGCCTCATGCCGGCTGGGCCGCCTTGTACCCGAGGCCGCGCACGGTCTCGATCAGGTCCGGGTGGCCGAGCTTCTTGCGCAGCTGGGCGACGTGGACCTCGACCGTGCGTGTCTCGCCGGGTGACAGGAACCCCCACACGGACTCGAGCAGCTCGTCGCGCGTCACCACCTGGCCGGCTCGGCGCACGAGATAGTCGAGCAGATCGAACTCGCGCTGGGTGAGTACGACCTTGCGGCCGTCGACGTGCACCTCGCGGGCCCCGCGCGCGATCGTCACCGGTCCGATGCGGGCCACGTCGCTCGCCGGCGGAGGGGCGGCCGTCCGCCGCAGCACGGCCTTGATCCGCGCGACCAGCTCGCGTGGCGAGAACGGCTTGGTGACGTAGTCGTCGGCGCCCAACTCGAGGCCCGCGACGCGGTCGGCTTCCTCGTCGCGCGCGGTGAGCATGATCACCGGGACGGTTCCGCCGATCTGGCGGCACACCTCGAACCCATCGATCCCCGGCAGCCGGATGTCGAGCACCACGAGCTTGACCGGATGGCGACGAAGCTCGACGAGCGCGTCCTCGCCGCGACGGACCCACACCACTTCGTAACCCTCGCGCCGGAGGTAGGTGCACACGAGGGCACCGATGTTCTGCTCGTCCTCGACGACGAGGATTGTGGCCGGCATGGGAGAGATCGTAGGCGGGCCTGCCGGAGTCGGCGCCGCACTTTTTACACGCAGCTGACCTTTACCTGACCGCCGCCTTGCAGGTGTCTGCCAGGGTGTCGACATCCACTGACTACGGGAGGTTCCAAAGTGACATACCTGCGTAAACACCTCAAGCTCATCACGGTCGCGGCCGCGTGCGTCGCGATCGGCGCCGCGGGGAGCGCGATTGCCACCGCCGGCGCCGCCAGCTCCGGCACCTCGACCACGACCACGAGCAGCAGCGGGGCGAGTTCGACCAGCGCCAAGGCCGGGCGCGCCCGCGGCGCCGGCGTCCGCGCGCTCGAGCGCCGCACCGTCCAGGCGAACGTGGTCGTGGCCACCAAGACCGGCTTCGCCACGGTCACGATCGACCGCGGCTTCGTCCAGTCGGTGAGCGGGCAGCGGCTGACGATTCGCGAAGGGACGAAGAAGGCGACGTACAAGACGGTGACGCTGACGATCCCGTCGAACGCGAAGGTGCGCGACAACCGTCAGACATCGACACTGTCGGCTCTCACAGCAGGGCAGCGCGTGGCGGTCGTGCAGGCACCGCAGCGCACGTGGGTGATCGCGCGCACGCTCTGAACCGACAGGACCTGGGTGATTGCGCCCAGCGCGCCCGCGCAGCGTGCCCACGCCCTGAACCGACGGGATGTGGGTGATCGCGCGCAGCGCGCCGCGCAGCGCGCCCACGCCGTAACCAACAGTCCCTCGCCCCCTCGTGTCCCGCCCGCGGCGTCCGGCCCCGCCGCGGGCGGGCACGTGCCTTTGGCGAGTGCGCAAGCTTGGGCTCGTTACGCTGCGGTTGTCAGGCACTAACTGAACGGGAGGAGCCCGTCGATGAGCGCACACGACGAGCACGAGCACGCCGGACCGGGCATCCACCTGCCCGGCGGGGACTGCACGACTGAGATCTTCCAGTAACACGCTTCGCAGCGACCGAGTCGCTCGCGTACTGGCGCAGCTCCGGCGGCTCGGCGACGAGGAGGACCCGGCGGCGAAGGAGCGCGTGCTCGAGCGCGAGCGCGAGCTCGACCACAGGGTGTGGGGTGCGGAGCGAGCGCAGGCGTACGGGGACGCCCCGCTGTCGATCACGCCCGAGGTGGGGGACCTGCTGTCCGTGCTGGTGCTCGCGCGCCGTCCCCGCACGATCGTCGAGTTCGGCGCGTCGCACGGGTTCTCGACAATCCATCTCGCGGCGGCCGCGCGCGACGTCGGCTCCTGCCGGGTGATCACCACCGAGATCGAGCCTGCCAAGGTCGCGGCCGCGCAACGAAATCTTGCCGCGGCGGGCCTCGACGATCTGGTCGAGATGCGAGTGGGCGACGCGTTGACGACGCTCGCCGACGTCGAGAATGTCGATCTGCTGTTCCTCGACGGCTGGAACAACCTGTACGAGCCGGTCGTCGAGTTGCTCAAACCGCGGCTGTCGCCGGGGGCGCTGGTGGTCGCCGACCTCAGCTCGGATGATCCAGATCAGGTCACCTACGTGGAGCGCATGCACGCGCCCGACAACGGCTTTGTCACCGTCGACATCCCGCTCGACGCCGGCGTGGTGGTCTCGGCCTGGCTCGGCTAGGCCGTCTCGGGGCGGAGCGTTGCCCGGAGGGCCTCGAGGCCCGTGTATTCCGGCTCCCAATCGAGCTCGCGCTTGGCTTTCCCGGTGTCCATGATCGCCGGATGGCTTGCCGCCTCGACCCACTCGGCGACGGGAGGGGCGAACGAAGGCAGCGGAATTGACGCGGCCGCGCGAGCGGCGGTTTCCGCGATGCCCGCGGGCACGGTGACCGGTGTGAAGCCGAGCTCGCGCACGACGTCGGCGGCGGTCACGATTCCGTCGCCCGCGATGTTGTAGGCGCCCGGCGGCCCGTCGGCCACCACGCACTTGATTAGGGCCCGGCCGACGTCGTCCTCGTGAATGAATTGCATGGGCAGGTCGGGGACCGGAACCGGGATCGGGAGCGGCAGACGCTTCGCAAAGTCGAGGGCACGCCGGGTCAGCGAGGCCAGGGGCTCTGGCAGTGTGTCCTTGGCTCCGACCGCGTGCGGCCCGAGCACGATCGGGGGGCGCAGCAGGTACAGGTCGACCTCGGGATGCGCGTCGGCCTGCTCATGCAGCAAGCGCTCGAGCTCAGCCTTCTCCTGTGCGTAGAACAGCCGGCTGGCCGGGCGGGTCGGCCAGTCCTCGGTCATCCCGATCGGGTTGTCCTCATGGAAGCCATACGCGGCGACCGACGACGCGTAGACGAACCGTTTGGCGCCGGCGGCGGCCGCTGCTCCGAACGCGTTCAGCGTGCCGTCCACGTTGATCGCGCGGATCGTCTCGCGGGACGCCGTGCCCGTGATCATGAACGCGAGGTGGACGACCACATCGGCTTCCTCGAACGCGACGCGGAGCACGTCCGGATCGCGGACGTCGCCCTGCCGGTATCGAAGCTTGGTCCAGCCGTGCTCGGCCGGATCGAACGGCCTTCGCGCGATCCCGATGATGCGCTCGATGCGGTCGTCCGCCTGGAGCAGCGGGATCAGCCCGAAGCCGAACGTCCCGGTCGGGCCGGTGACCGCGACGGTCAGGCCGCCGTCAGACAAGGGTGGCCTCGAGACCGAAGCGGGCCGCGATCAGCTCCGGTACCGCCTCCGCGTCTACCTCGGTGACAGCGGCGCCGGCGGGCGTCTCCACGGTGAGCGACAGCGAGTGATTCCAGTCACTGAGCGATTCGCGCGTGCCGTCGGGCCGCTGCATGCTCACGACCAGTCCGGTCACGAACGGCGAGCGCGGGTACGTGCACGTGTACCAGTTGCTGGTCAAGACATCGATCAGCGGGACCGGCTCGGGGACGAACCCGTACAGATCGACCCAGTCGCCGCTCTCGCCCATCGACTGCATGACCAGTTCGGGGCCGTCCTCGACAACGCGGTGACGCCACCCCGATTGCTCGTGCTCGCCGCCCGGGCCGAACGGAATCGGCTCGAGCAGCGTGCCGTGGCCGAAGCCGACGTCGGCGTGCCAGCGGGCGCCATCGTCCTGCACTCCCAGCAGCAGGTGGGTCCTCGGCCGCGCATTGCCATGGGGGGAGCCTACGCGCACGCGCGCGAGGAACATGTCCGCGTCGAAGCCGAGCGCCTCGAGCGCCGCCTTCAGCAGCAGGTTCTGCTCGAAGCAGTATCCGCCGCGGCGGTCGGACACGACCTTGCGCTCGAGGTCCTCGAGCTCGAGTGACACGGGGATCCCGCGCCGGGGATCGAGGTTCTCGAACGGGACCGAGGTGACGTGCGCGCGGTGGACCTCGGCCAGGCCCGGGCGGCCGGTGAGTCCGATGCGAGCGAGGTACGCGTCGAGGTCGAGCATCGCGCGGACTGTACCGGCGCCGCCCGCGCGGTTGCGGGCAGCGCCAGGTCCCCACGGCGTTCGCTCAGCCCGTCACGACTGTCAGCACGGCGCCCAGCTGCGGCGGCTCGACGGCGGGCGTTTCAGCCCTGAGCCATCGGATCGGGACCACAGCTGGGCATCCGGCTTGAATGGTTCCTCCAAACGAGCGGATTGTTCGTGATACGAACAATCCGTCTACAGGCGAACGTGACAAAACGTAGTGGTCCCTTCTCCCCAATGTCAAGGGGACCCCGATATGACCTACGTTAGACGGATGAGGGCTCGGGCCGCAGATGGCGCACGTCCACGCCGTGCTCGGTCGCGAGGCGTTCGGCGATGATCGACCGGTGGCAGGCCTCGGGGTCGCGCTCGACGCAGAACAGTGCGCCGGCGCCGTCGGACGGGAGCTCCGCGACCACGGGTTCGAGTGGTACCGGGTCGAGGATCTCGTGCGTGTAACGGGTGGTGTACTCCGGCGCGAGCACCGTCCGCGATCGCTTGCCCTCGCCGCGGCGAGCGTCCTCGGCGTACTGCAGGTGACGCAGCTCGGTCGTCGGCGCCAGCTCCTTGTGGTGGCGGTAGGCGATGCCCGCCTCGGCGAGGGCGGCCTGCAGCCGGGCGGCGTTCGCCCACGCGTATTGGGGTCCGCGGACGCCGCGGCGCTGGCGCACGTCGATCAGAAGGCGTACGTCGGCGCCGGCGAGCGCGTCGAGAAAGCTGCTGAGGTCCCAGTCGTACACCCCGATCGTGACCACGCGCCCCATGGGCCCACGATACAGTCGCTCGTCCCGTGACCACGCCCGATCGCGACACGCTGCTCGCCGAGACGCTCGCATTCAACGCCGAGCTCGAGCGCCGACTGGCGACGATTCCCCCGGTCAACACGCTGCCCCCGGAGGAGAGCCGGCGGATGCGGCGCGAGGGCCGCGGGATCTTCCCCCCGCCGGTGTATGTGCCCGAGGCGCGCGCGGTCGAGATCGACGGCCCAGGAGGGCCGCTCGGGCTGCGCATCATCGCCCCCGAGGGTTCGGCACGCGGGACGTTTCTGCACCTGCACGGGGGAGGGTGGACGCTGGGTGAGGCCGACGGGCAGGACCTCCGGCTACAGCGGCTGGCGCGCAATACCGGGCTGACCGTCGTGAGCGTCAACTACCGGCTCGCGCCCGAGAATCCGTATCCGGCCGGGCCCGACGACTGCGAGGCCGCGGCGTTGTGGCTGCTGAGCGACGCGGGTGCTGCGGCGGTCGGCGCTTCGGCCGCCTCGGGGCCGCGGGCGATCGGCGGCGACTCGGCAGGCGGACAGCTCGCGGCCTGCACGCTGCTCCGTCTGCGCGACCGTCACGGGATCACCGGCTCGTTCGACGCGGCGGTGCTCCAGTACGGCAGCTTTGACCTGTCGATGACCCCGAGCCAGCGGCTGTGGGGCGATCGCAACCTGGTGCTGTCGGGGCCGATCATGGTCTGGTTCGGCGACCAGTTCCTTCCCGGCCGGGACCGCGAACAGCGCCGGGACCCGGACATCTCGCCGCTGTTCGCCGATCTGGCGGAGATGCCGCCGGCGATCTTCACGGTCGGCACCGCCGACCCGCTGCTCGACGACTCGCTGTTCATCGAGGCGCGGTGGCGTGCCGCGGGTCACGCCACCGAGTTGCGCGTCTGGCCCGAAGCGCCGCACGGGTTCGTCTCGCTGCCGATGACCGTCGCTGACCTCGCGCTTGCCGCCGAGCACGACTTCCTGAACCGCACGCTCGGCTTCGTTTGACGGGCCGCCCGCGGGGACGGTCGGCGTCTTAGCGGTCGTCGGCGCCGCGCGCGACTTGCTCGCCGGCGCGAAACTCGCTCAAGCGCGCTTCGTAGCGGTCGACGGCGACGTCGTAGGCGACGTTTCCGAGCAGCAGCCGGAACGGCGGATCGTCCAGATCGAGCGTGGCGAGCAGCGCTTGCGCGGCGAGCTCGGGGTTGCCCGGCTGTGACCCGTTGTTCTCCTCTTGCTGGGATGCGCGGCGCTGTGCGATCAGGTCAATCTCCTCGTAGGCGTCGATAGGCTCGGCGCGGTCCATCGAGGAGCCCGCCCAGTCCGTCCGGAAGCCGCTCGGCTCAACCATCAGGATCTTGATCCCGAAGGGCTCGACCTCTTGGCGCAGTGTCTCGGAGAACCCCTCGAGCGCCCACTTGCTCGCGTGGTAGATGCCCGTGAGCGGGAACGCAGCGAGCCCCCCGATGGAGGAGACCTGGACGATCCAGCCTGAGCCCTGCTCGCGCATGATCGGCAGCGCGGCCTGTGTGACCCAGAGCGCGCCGAACAATCATGCTCGGCGACGATGTCATCGAGAGAAGAAGTGTCGCGGGCGGTGGCGGCGACGCGGTCGCCGGCCGCGAGCGCGGCCTGGGCGAACGACCGACCAAAGCCGCGCGATGTACCAGTAATGAACCAGATTCGATTTGACATGGGGGCCTCTTACCCGGAACACGCCGGCCCGAACGATTCGGGCCGCCGGCGTTGATCTCGCGCGAGCTCGCTGGGCAGCGCCGGTTCTGGGCCAGGGTCCTCAGGCCTGGCTGCTGGCGATGATGTTGTCGGCGGTGCGCCAGGCCATCGCCTGGATCGTGAGCGTCGGGTTGTAGCCGCCGGAGGTCGGGAACACCGAGCCGTCCGTGACGTACAGGTTCGGGACATCCCAGAACCTCCCGGTCGGGTCGAGCGCCGAGGAGTCGGCGCTCGTGCCCATGCGCACCGTGCCCATCTGGTGGTTGACGAGGCCGCCAATGGTGTCGGGCACGCCGCGCCCGGCGAGGCGATGAAGCGTCTGCTGACCGATGCCCTGGGCGGCGAGCGGGCCGACGCCGCCTTCGGGAATCGCGGTCGGGACCCCGATGGCGACGCTGGCGCCCATCTGCTCGATAATCTCGAGCATCGTCGGCACGACCGCGGCCTGAACGACGTCGTCGTTGGGATGGTGGCTGTAGGTGATGTGGGCGACGGGTAGTCCGTAGGCGTCGGTAACGGTCGGATCGAGATCGACGGTGTTCGTGGGCACGGGCGGGTCCTGACCGATCATGCTCAGGAAGAACAGGTGCCCGAAGAGGTAGCCCATCGTGGTCTTGTGCTGCTTACCCCAGCCCACCGTCTTGGCCATGTTGATCATTCCGCCGGTGCCCGCCACCGACTTGTCCCCGCCTGACGGGCCGATGTTCTGGATGTTGCCGTAGCCGAACGCCCGGGTGCCGGGGGGACCGAAGTACCAGTCGTCCAGGCAGCGCATGCTCCAGTAACCGCGCCACGGGTCGATCCGGTCCTCGAACCAACCAATCGCTCCCGGGAAGTGATGGGTCATCAGGTGATGGCCGACCACGTCGGTGTTGACCAGCTTCGCCGGCATCGTTCCGTGCTGGATCGACAGGAGCACTAGGCGCGGCGTGTCGACCGTCGAAGCCGCGAGCACGATCACGCTTGCTGACACCGAGCCTTCGTTGCCGTTCGAAGCGATGTAGTTGACGCCGGTCGCCCGGCCGCTGCCGCCGTCGACCTGAATGCCGGTCACCATCGTGTCGGCCGAGATCGTGAGCTTGCCGGTGGCCAGCGCTTTGGCCAGTGCAGTGACCCGAGTGTCACCTTTGGCCTTGATCGGACACGCATAGCCTGAGCAGAAACCGCAGTAGGAGCAGCCGGGGCGGCCGTCGTAGGTGCCGTTGTTGATGGTCACGGGGGTAGGGAACGGATGCAGTCCGACCTGCGTGGCGGCCTGCTCGAACAGGTGCGCCGGGTAGTTGGGCGGATGGCCGGGCATCGGATAGGTGTCGGTGCGCTGCTGGCCGGTGCCGGCGATGGGGGCGCCCGGGCTCGCCGCGCCGGCGAGCTGCCCGCCGGCGACCCCGATCAGCGCCTCGACCTTGCGGTAGTAGGCCCAGATCGAGGACGGGTTCGACGGGTCAAGCTCAGCGTCGGTGAGCGGCCAGTCGGCGATCTCCGCACCGGGCATGGGCCCGTAGGTCGAGAGCGCCCGGAAGTCCTCCGGCCGAAACCGGAAGCACACCGCGCCGTAGTGGACCGATCCGCCACCGACCAGCCGGCTGGCGCCAAGCACGGTGCCGACGTACGTGTGGTCGCCCTCGGCCGTGCTGTCGCGAAACGTACGTGGCTCGATCAGCGGGTCCTCGTCGATGAAGCTGCGGTCGCCGAACCGCAGCTCGTCGTCGCCGAAGTTGGCCTCGGTGGCCCATGGCCCCTTCTCCAGCACCAGCACGTTCAGCCCTGCCTTGGTGAGCGCGTAGGCGGAGATCCCGCCGCCCGCGCCAGAGCCGACGATTACGACGTCGTACGGTCCCGAGATTGTCATCGCCGCGCGCCCCGGGTCAGCCGCCCGGCCAGGGGTCGATGCCGTCGGAGCTGATGCCGAACGCGTTGATGCAAACCGCGTAGAAGTAATTGGCGTCGTTATAGGCCGGGTTGGCGAGCGTGTCGGGGCACAGCGACGGATCGGTGTTGTACCCCGCTCCGTAGTAGATATCGTCGAGCACGGCTTGCCCGAGCTGGGTGGCTTGCGCGAGGTCGACATCTACGTACGCGCCGTCGATCCGATCTCCGTACTGGTTCACGTACCACGGCCCGATGTAGTAGGGCCCTTGCAAAGTCGTGTGGGCGAAATGGGCTGTGTCCGCCGCGTAGGTGAGCAAGTGTGGGTCGACGTTCGAGAACACCTGTGATTGAGCGGACCCCGGGGGAGACACGAGGTAGTCGTTGGTGAAGTTCTTGATGTTCGGACTGTGGGCAGTCGGCAATGATGAGTAAGTCGGGTTGGCCGACGACGGCCGGTAGAACGCGTGTCCCTGCGAATAGGTACCAAGCGAGCTCGGCTTGATCGCGGCGTAGTCGATGAACAGACGAACGCACGTCGCGCACAGCGGCGGAGTAACGATTTTGACCTCGTACAGTCCGGTGTCCGTGGGGGTGAAGCCTGAGAACGCGCATGCGGGGTTCGAACCCGTCTGCGTGTCCTGGGTGTCACTCGGGATCTCGACCACCTGAGGTACATGCAAGCTCTCCGCAGGATCCTCCGTGTTCGAGCCCTCGTCCTGACGGTGGCCCTGAACGTTCATCTCGTCGGGCGCGTAACCGCCGTAGATCGTCCACGCCCCCTGACCGGTGCTCGGGTCGGTCGGCAGCCATGGCGAGGACGAGGTCCAGGTCGTGTCGACTTGCGAGTACCGCACGCCGTGCACGTCGCCGGCGAACCCGAACGTCTTCCATGCCCCGTAACCCTGGTTGCCGCCGTACACGGGATGCGAATAGGTGCCCTCCATCGTGTGGTCGAACAGCGCGGCGAAGAAATCAGAGCCCGACGCGTCCAGCCCCTCCAGAATCGCGATCTGCGCTGCTGACGGAGCCGCGGCGAAGCCACCCGGCGCCAGACCGTCGAGCTGGGTCAGGCCGTCGGTGTACAGCGACTGCCACGCCAAGACCTGCTGCTCCCAGCCGATCTTCTTGACCCGGCTGAGTTCCTGGAAGGAGTAGAACCCCGGACCCCCGCTCGAGGAATCGCGGTAGGGACCACTCGGGTAGATCGCGCCGGTCGCGCCGTCCAGGAAGCTGAACCCCGACAGCAGGTTGTCGATGTAGTCGACCACGCCGAGATCGACAGCCGACCAGTCGTCCGGACCTGACGCCGGCACGATCTGCGCCACCGCGGCTCCGAGCGTCGATCGCTGCGCGGCGGTCAGAAACCCGGCTCCCTGGGCTCGCGCCTCGGCTACGTGTAGCGGGCCGAGGCCGTACAGCATCGCGGTGCCCGCAAGCACCGTTGCGCCGGAACGCTGAAGGAACTCCCGCCGTGAGACTGGATGCATACGTTCACGTCGCGCCTCGCCCTGCACGAGACGCCTACGTGACGATCTAAGGTACCCAAGAGCGTCACACCGCAACCCCAGTTGTGCCAGCGAGAACTGCTGCGTGCTTCAGAACAGCGCCGCCGGAAGCTCGCCGCGGCTGCGGATGCCGAGTTTCTCGTAGGCACGCGAAAGCTCAGCCGCCCGCGACCCAGGCCTTTGCCTGTTCGAGTTCAGCGCGCGGGAACACACGCGCCTCGCCGGGGACCATCCACGCGAATAGTTTGGTCGAGCGGACGATCCACTCGATGTCGGTGGCGATCGCCGAGCGCACCCACGACTCGCGGTGCCGGATGCCGAGGTTGAATCCGACCTTCGCGTCGGCCCATAGCGCCGCGGGGTCGATTTCGTCGAGATCATCGATCACGTAGAGCGTCCGCAGTCCGGTTCCCGCATCGAGCGCTTGCTGGAGTTCGGGGACGAGTACCTCGTCGTAATCCTTGCGCTCAATCTCGCCGGCCACGCGGAATCCGGTCGTGCCAGGCGGCATGTCTGTGAGTCGCTCGATCATGGCCTTCCGATTTATACCGACGCGCTGAGGTGATGCCAGTACGTCTTGCCCTGACCAACCTGCACGAACCTCTCATCCGAGTACAGCTCGTAGGCGACCCCAACTGCGTGCCCGAAGCCACGAACTCGGGCGCGGTCTGCTCAACGTGCGCGACCTCCATGCGTGGGGCTCCGTCGGCAACCCAGGCCAGTGCGGTCGGCAGGGCCAACACGCTAACGGTCGTGTAGCGGATCAGCACCCAACCCGGCTGCGGTGGCGGTCGGCGCCCTCACGCGACCGCGCCACGATCGATCGCGATCCCCTGCTTTGCTAACACTGCCGGGACCGCCGACGATCTTCTCTAGGAGACCGATGCCGCTGACCGAAGAGCAAGCCCGCGTGAAGGCCGCCTACGAGGCGGTGGAGGATGTCTTTCCAATCGCCGGCTACGCGTACGTGCTGGCCTGCCGCCGCCAGCTGCCTGAAATCGACTCGCCCGAGATGCTGGCCGAGTACCGCAAGCTGGCCGACGAGGCCGAGGCGCTGGCCGCGATCGTCGCGGCCAGCCGCCAGGGCGGCTGACGCCGGGGCGAGGCGGTTAGGTCAGCGCTGTGGCGTCTGGATCGATCGCAGCGCCTTTCTGTCGGATCGCACGCATTGCCCATCCCACGGCGAGCATCCCGATCCCGTAGCAGATGAAACAGATACCGGCGATCAATGCCAACGTGGCGTATCCGATGTGGGGCGCCGACACGATCACGATCCCGAAGATCCCAAGCACGAGCGCCACGATGATGCGCCAGATCCGATCGCCAGGGAAGGCGAATGCCGAGATCAGCCGGACCACGCCCGCGGCGATCAGCCAGATTCCGAGTAGCAGTGCCACCGCGCGGACGCCGCCGAGCGGATGGCGAATCAGTAGCACGCCGGCGATCACGCTCAACGCGCCGATCACCGCCAGCAGCCCCCGGCTCTCTGTGTCGCCGAGGATGGCGCCGGCGATCTCGAAGATGCCGTCAATAAGAATGAAGATCCCGAGGATCACCGCGAGCGTGGACAGGCTGTTGCTCGGCTTCAGGATCACGATGACCCCCGCGACGATGCTGAGCGCCCCGATCAGCAGCGCCAGCCACCAACCCCACGTCAAAGCGCGGATCTCACGCGAACCGAAGGACGTACTGGACAAGTCGACCTCCTCAGTGACCACGGACGCTATGCGAGGTAGACGTTACCGCCACGAGTCGACGGCGATCAAGCTCCGGTGCGGCGCGCACAGTCTCGGCCCAGACCGTGGAAAGCCATCGGCTTAGCGCCAGCCCAGCGCGGGGGCGACGTGAACGAGGATGTTCTCGATGACGTGAGCGTTGTACTCAACGCCGAGCTGGTTGGGCACGGTGAGTAACAGCGTGTCCGCCGCCTGGATCGCCTCATCCGTGCGGAGCTCCTCGACGAGGGCGTCGGGCTCGGCCGCGTAGGAGCGCCCGAAGATCGCGCGGGTGTTCTCGTCGATCATTCCGATCTGGTCTTGAGAGTCGCGGCCGTCCCCGAAGTACGCGCGGTCGGTGTCGGTCGTAAGCGCGAAGATGCTGCGGCTGACCGACACCCGGGGCTCACGGTCATGCCCGGCCTCCTTCCACGCCTCGCGGTAAGCCTCGATCTGCTTGCGCTGCTGGACGTGCAGCGGCTCCCCGGTTTCGTCGTCCTTGAGCGTCGAGCTCTGCAGGTTGAGCCCGAGCTGGGCCGCCCACACACTCGTCGCGTTCGAGCTCGATCCCCACCAGATCCGCTCTCGCAAGCCCGGCGAATACGGCTCTACCCGCAACAGCCCGGGCGGATTGGCGAACATTGGCCGCGGGTTTGGGCGCGCGAAGCCTTCGCCTCCCAGAACCTCCAGCGCCACCTCGGCGTGCTTGCGCGCCATGTCGGCATCGCTCTCGCCGTCGGCGGGGGCGTAGCCGAAGTACCGCCAGCCATCGATCACCTGCTCGGGCGATCCCCGGCTGATCCCGAGTTGCAGTCGGCCACCGGCGATCAGATCGGCCGCCCCGGCGTCCTCCGCGAAGTACAGCGGGTTCTCGTAGCGCATATCGATCACGGCCGTGCCGATCTCGATCCGAGAAGTCCTCGTGCCGACCGCCGCCAACAGCGGGAATGGCGAGCCCAGCTGACGCGCAAAATGATGAACCCGGAAGTACGCGCCGTCGGCGCCCAGCTCCTCCGCCGCGACCGCGAGCTCGATCGACTGCAGGAGCGCATCCGCGCCCGAGCGGGTCCGCGAGTGCGCGCCGGCGCTCCAATGACCGAAGGACAGGAATCCGATTTTCTTCACGAGTTCGAAGGCGGCCGAACCGACAAGAGTCAGCAGGTGCTGACCAAGCCAGGCTAGCGACGCACGCGACGCCGACCGGCGCGTCCTCGTGCGCGCCGGCTTTCGGCGACTGCGCGGTCAGCCAGGACCCGTCACGGACCAGCCGACCTAGGAACCAGCCACCGTCTCCTGCGCCCAGCTCGAGCAGTGCCGGCCGGTGTTGACCGCGACGGTCAGCAGATCGCTTCCGGTCGGCGTGGGAACGGTCGCCGAGTACTGGCCGTCGGATGCCGCCGTGGTGCTGGCGACGGTCGTGCTGTCGGCGGGCGAGCCAGGCTGGCCCGCGGCGACGGTCACCTTGGCGCCGGGGGTTGTCGTTCCGGTGACGGTCGTTGACCCGCCGACCGTCGCGCCGGAAGCCGGCGACGCGATCGTGACGGGCACCACGGCCGGCGGGCCGCCCGTCACGTACCGGTCGCGGGTGATCGCCGGTTGGTCTACGAGCGTTCGCGTCTGCAGGTCGCGAATCAGCCGCACGTATTGGCCCTCGGCCCAGATCAGCGGTGTGGCCGAGCCGGCTGCCTTGCCGTCGACGAAGCCGATCGATGCCGTGGCTGGATTCGAGCCGTAGGGCGCGGCCGGGATGTCCGGGTCTTCCCAGACCTGCTCGGGCATCAGTCCGATCCCCCATGACATGCGGTCCATCGTGGACGCCAGGTTCTCTGCGTCGGTGCGATCGCCGGTCTGCTCCTCCTGCTCGGCCCGCTCGCCATCGAGCAGCGGCCAGAGGTGCCCGGACCCGACGCCGTTGTACGACGGGGCGCCGCTCGGGGAGCAGTCGGTCGGGTCGGGCTCGTAACAGTCGCCGTAGCCGTCGGTGGAGCCGTCGGCCTGCACTCCATAGCGATGCCAGCCGGGGCCGGACGGCGTCTGGCGCTCGAGGATCGAGTCGACGATCTTCAGCGAGGCCTGAACGTCGGGGTCGGTCGCAGGAAGCGCGCCGAGCCGGGTCAGCTCGAGGAAGCCGGCGTCGACGACGCTCCGCTGGTCGACGTTGTTGAGGCTGCCGTTGTTGAGGTTGTACGTCTCGGCCGCGTTCGGATCGCCGGTCGGTGACAGGCGGATGAAGTAGCGATGGTCGCCGTAGGGCCCGGTGTCGGTGACCGTCCAGGACTTCACGTTGCGCTGATAGTCGTCGGCGGTGGCCTGGTAGAGCAGCGCCCGCGCCGGATCACCGGCCGCGCGGGCCAGATGCGCGGCGGCGGTGAGCCCGGCGATCTCGGCGGCGATCGTCGAAGGCGAGTAGGCGATGTGCTCCTCCCAGCGGTCTTCCCCGTAGGCGGGTCCGTGTTCGACGATGAAGTCGGCGTCCGGTCGGAGGTGCGCGTCATATAGAGACTTGTCGCCGGCGAAGCCCGCATCCCATGCCATCAGCAACGGGTACGCGTCCTCGTCGATCTCGTACAGGCCGTAGGTGTCAGGGGCGACCGACCCGTCGATCTCGGAATCGCGGGGGAAGCTCCCGTCCGGCTGCTGCGCGCGGTCGAACAGGAACGTGACCATCTGCCGCGCGCTTGCCAGATCGCCGTCGGCGAGCAGGCCCGTGAACGTCTCGTAGCTGTCGCGCGCGAAGACCGACCGATACGTGTACCCCACGTGGGTCGTGACCGCCAGCATCGACTGGCCCCACGGGTCGGCCGGCGCGGCCACAAACGCGCCGGGGTAGGTCTTGTCCTCGGCTGATTTGATCACGTTGGCCGCCAGCCAGTACGAGGTCGTGTCTGCCGTCGGAGGGGCGTTCAGCCGCGCGTCGTAGGCATGCCAGCCGTCGACGTAGCTCGCGAGCGTGGCGCTCCACGGCCGAGTCGCGCTGGCCTGGGCGGTGTCCACGGCCGCGTTCGAGGTCGGGCCGAAACCGAGCGCGAGCGTGAACGGCCGCGCGGGATCGGTGATCTGGGCCGTCTGGACAACGTTCCCGTCGGTCGCGGAGCCGTAGTCGAACCGCAGGCGGTGATAGGTGTCGAGCTGGGTGAGACCATCGCTCGGCGTTCCGACGAAGCCACTCGACTCGCTGGCGAATCGATGGTCGGCGGTGAGCGCGCCGACGACCTGGGCGGCCCACGGGCCGGTCGGCGGTGTGGTGTCTGATGAGACGAGCGCCCCGGTCGAACGGTCGATGAGCACGTTGTTCGGCAGCGCGTTGGACTGGCCGCCGCCGCCGGTGTTGTCGATCTGCGCGTCATAGCGGACGTAGACCTTCAGCCGACTGATGGCGGCTGCCGTGTTGCCGCGCAGCGGCTCGAGCGTCGTGTGCATCAGGACGCTGTCGCGCGCCGGGTCGGTGAAGTAGTCGGTGACCAGCGCGAAGCCGTGCTTCGAGTCGCGGCTGGTGATCTGGCAGACCATTCCGCTGCGGTCGGGCGAGCTGACCGTGTAGGTCATGTCGCGCTGCTGCATGTCGGCGAACGACCGCCCGTCGGTGACGATGTATTGCAGCGTGTTCACATTGCTGTTCTGGATCGATGGGCTGAAGGTGTCCGAGAGGACGCCGTCGGCGACCGTGAACCAGACCTTCGACGTGGTGTTGCGCGCGGTTCCGAAGCAGTCCTTACGAGCGAGATCCAGGTAGGACTGGGCACCGGGGCCGTCCGGTGCCGCCTGCGCCGCAGCCGGCTGGGATGCCTTCGAGACGGCGCCTCCGATCGATGCTGCGACCGAGAGCACGACCGCGATTACCGCGATACCTCGCACGATGAGTGCGTTTGCTGTTCGCATTTCCCTCTACCTCCTCGGCGCACGCCGCTACCCGGGTGATGACGCGGCGAAACCGGCTCCGCTGGACTCACTAGGGTGCCTGGGGTGAGCGCGACGGTGACTCTCGAGCTCTGGGCCGGCGGCGACCTGCCGCTGCTCGGTCGGCTTCTGGACGAAGGACTGGCGCGAGGCGCAGGTGTACGAGGTGGGCTGGATGGTCGTGCCGGAGTATCAGGGTCGCGGCATCGCGGTCGCCCGACCGCGCAGGCGATCGAGCTCGCCAGGCGCGCGGTCAAGCACCGCTTCATGCATGCGTTTCCGAGCGTCGAGAACGCGCCGTCAAACGCGATCTGCCGGAAGCTGGGGTTCGAACTGCTCGAGGCGTGCGAGTTCGAGTACCCGAGGGGCCACTTCATGACCTGCAACGACTGGCGCCTGGACCTGCGCGCCTAGCGTCCGATGGCTGCTCAGCGCCTCGCTTCGAGCTCGGCGTAGCGCTTGGCGAACGCGTCGGCGGCCTGGTCGGGTGACCACGCGATGAGCTCGAGGTCGAGCGGCTCGACATCCTCGAGCTCGGGCCAGTGCCAGGCCTCGGCGCTGAACGCCCGCCGCTCAGTGGCCAGCAGGGAGCGGTCGACGATCTTGACCTCCGGAACGTCGGCCTTGATCTTGAAGCGGTCGCGGATAGCTTGCTCGAGCCGGCCCTCGGCATCCCGGAACGCGGCGCCGAGCGCGCTGCGGTGCTTGATCGGATGCGGCATGTCGCCCAGGTAGGCCTCGCCGGCGTCGTGCATGAGCGCCGCGAATACGTCCTCGGCGTCGCCACCGCGCTCCTCGACGACGCGCGAGACGATCACGCAATGCTGGGCGACCGAATAGAAGACGCGACTGTGGCCACCAAATCGGCACTGGTTCGCCAGCGCACGCGCGATGTCGCCGGCGTCGAGTTGATCGGGGTCTGGGTCGAACGGGTTCACCCAGCGGCCGGAGACCGTCTGCAGGTAGGGGCCGGCAGCAGGCGGCGTGTCGTCGGAAAAGGTGGTCACACGGGTCAGGCTACCGCGGACCTCCATGGAGCCCCGAGCGGCCGTTGTCCCGCAGCCATGTCAGCGCGCGGATCGTCACGATCCCCCGCCATGCGGACGTCTGCTCGGGCGACCAGGCGAGCCAGTCGAACATCCAGCCTCCGTCGTCCTGCTGGCCGTCCTCCACCTCGTCGAGGTGCGCCGCGATGTCGGCATCGGAGAACAGCTCGCGGCTCCGGCTCCCCGGTCGGGGTGAGATATCGAGCTCGCGGAGCCGTTCGCCCTCGGTGCCGCCGGTCGGTGCGAACGCTTCGGGGTTGACGCGGGAGCGCAGCGATGCGATCGCCGCTCGCGCACGTCCGTCGTCGGCGACGGCGTCGAGGAACGCGCAAGCGAATTTGAGCCAGTAGCCGCTCGGCTCGCTGACATCGTCGATCGCACGCCAGCACCACCCGGTTGCGCGCTCGAGCCAGTCGTCGCCGGTGACCGCTCCCGCGTGAAGCACGCCGGCGATCGCGAACGTCAGCATCGAGCTCGGACCTGACGACCACCACGGAGCGTGCGGGTAACGCTCGAAACCGGGCAACGCCTGCGGGATGCCGCCGTCCGCGGCCGCGATCGACGCGATCCAGGCGCGCGCACCGCGCGCCATCTCGGAATCGAGCCTCCCCGCCTCCTGCAGTATCTCGAGTGCCTGCAGCGTCGCCGCGGGCTGACTCCCCGGGCAGCGAAGGTCCGGCTCGAGCGCGTGACCGAACCCTCCGTCAAGGTTCCGGTAGCCGCTCAGCGCCGCGAGCACCGGATCCGCGGACCCCTCGGCGAACAGCATCGTGTAGCGGTGACGGTCCACGAGGCGGGCGGCCGACCAGATGAACGTCTCGGCGGCCGTGCGATCGATCGGCATGCGCCGGAGACTAGGTGGCGGTCGGCGAGCGGTCTTTGAGAAATCGGACGGGCGGGATGCCGGCGAGATCGGTGACCTCGGCGGTCATGTGCGCCTGGTCGGCGTACCCGGCCTCGAGCGCCAACGAGACGAGCGGCGCCGCCGGCAGCGCCTGGAGGCGGCGGAAGCGCAGTACGCGCGCGAGCATCTTGGGCCCGTAGCCGACTGCGTCGCCGACGCGTCGCTGGAGTTGCCGCGCGCTCAGGCCCAACTCGGCGGCGACCGCCGCGACGCGCGCCTGCGGACGGTCGAGCGCGGCGACCGCGGCGCGGACCAGGGGATCGAGACCTGACGGCAGGCCACTCTCGACGGCCGACAGAAGGACTGCGTGTGGATCGGCCCCGGCGCCGAGCGTCGACAGCGCGTCGAGCAGCGCCTCGGCCTGGTCGCGCCCGAGCACGTCGGCGGCGTCGGGGTACGCGTCGCGCACCTCGCTGGCCGGCAGCCCCAGGACGGCTCCGGCGGCGCCGGGGCGCAGCCGCACTCCGACGATGCGCGCCCCCGGCGCGAGTGCCACCAGGCGCGCCCGCGTGTCGGGCCCGGCGATGGTCAAGCGTTCACCTGACCAGATCAGGTCGACGCACGCGTCGGGGATGACGCGCTGTACGGTGGAGCCGGTCGTCCGCTGCTCCCAGGTACAGCACGCGATCGCGGAGGAGCTCAGGCGCTCGGAGTACTGGCTCGCGCTCGCGCTCACGCGTTAACCCTACGCGGCGCGTACGCGGGGCGAACTGCGATGATCGCCCGGATGGGGACGATCGAAGCCGCGGCGACCACATCCGCACCGCCCGCCGCGGTCTGGGCGTTGCTCGCCGACGCGAACAAGTGGCAGGAGTGGGGCGCGTGGTCGAAGGTCGAGATCGAGGGTGGGGGCGCGCAGGGACCGGGCTCGGTCCGCGCGCTCGTGCGAACGCCGTTTCACCTGCGCGAGCGCGTCACCACCTGGGAGCCCGAAGTGCGGATGGGCTACGAGCTGCTCGAAGGAATGCGGGTCCGCGGCTACAGGGCCGAGGTCACGCTCCAGCCGACTGGGCAGGGCGGCACGCTCGTGCAGTGGCGCGCGACGTACGACCAGGCTGGCCCGATCACTGCGGTTCTGCTGCGGTTCGCTATCCGCGACGCGTGCAAGCGGGTCGCTAAGGCCACCGCGGCGTAGACGCTTGACTCCGGCGGGTCGGCCCGGGAGACACCGAGGCGCCGGCGCCGACACTCGCACCCCAGGATCCCGAGTTTCACGACACTCACCTGACGCGCTCGGCTCGAGTGAGGGGAAATCGGTGCCATAGGCGCCATTTCGCCGCACTGGGCAAACGGGGCGCGTCGAGTGAGGGGTTTTCGGCCCTGATTTCCGGTCCATTGAGACGTTTGTGCGGTTGACGCCGGGCCGGGCGGGGTGGTGGCGCGGGCCGTGCGGAAAGCGCGGCGCCGGGGTCGGGCGGGGTGGTGGCACGGGCCGTGCGGGAGCGCGGCGCCGGGGTCGGGCGGGGTGGTGGCGCGGGCCGTGCGGGAAGGTGGCGCCGGGGTCGGGCGGGGTGGTGGCGCGGGCCGTGCGGGAAGGTGGCGCCGGGGTCGGGCGGGGGTGGTGGTGCGGGACGGTGGTGGCGCCGCTGTGACGCCGCTCTCAGTCCGACAGCCAGTCCGTGAGCCCGATGAGCGCGAACACGCGGTGCACCTGCTCGGTCGGATGGCTGAGGACGAGCGTGCGTCCGTTCGACTCGGCGTCCTGCTTGCCCTTGATCAGCACGCTGACCCCGGCACTGTCGACGAAGTC
The DNA here is from genome assembly GCA_963701945.1 of uncultured Solirubrobacterales bacterium. GTDB lineage: Bacteria > Actinomycetota > Thermoleophilia > Solirubrobacterales > Solirubrobacteraceae > Palsa-465. Next base: position 444,781 of record CAVPBV010000019.1, read on the forward strand.
GAGCTCGCTGAGGTCGAGCGTCACGCGGGCGTGATCTGCCGCCAGTGTCTCGTTCAGGCACTGCGCGAGCTCGGGGGCGGACACCACGTCCAGCTCGCCAGAGAGCACGAGCACTACACCCCCGGCCTCGTCCCTGCGGTTGATCGAAAGCTCGGTCGCGACGCGCTGGATTGTAATGACGATCGCCTCATACGGTTGCGCGATCCGCGTTCACAGGCTGGACACATCCCGCCGCGCCCCCGGCTAGCATCGGTCGGCGCTAATCAGTGGCGTGGCCAGGCCGGGGCGCGCCCGACCCGTGGGGAAGGAGAACACACGGTATGGAAGGTCTCAAAGGAGGTACGCGCGCAACCGCGCGGCGTACGCTCACTTTTGTAGTTCTGACGGCTTGCGCGGCGCTCGGTCTTGCGCTCGTGAGCGCCCCGGCGCTGGCAAAGAAGCCGGCGAAGAAGCCGACCGCGTCCAAGATCACGATCCACACGCCGGTCACGCCCGGATCCGGTTACCTCGCGCTCGGTGACTCGGTCCCATTCGGATACGAAGAGCAGCAGGTCGTTCCAGCCCCCAACTACGCCGACGCCTCGAGCTTCATCGGCTATCCCGAGGATCTCGGCGCCGAACTGCACCTGACCGTCGCCAATGCGGCGTGTCCGGGTGAGACGTCCTCGAGCCTGATCAACCCCAGCGCGCAGAGCAACGGCTGCGAGAACGCTCTCGGCGGCGGCCCGGCGTATCGGCCGATGTTCCCGCTGCACGTGAAGTACAGCGGCTCGCAGCTCGACTACGCGGTGTCGTACCTGAAGACGCACAAGAACGTGCGGCTAGTCTCGCTGATGGTTGGCGCCAACGACCTGTTCGTCTGCGAGGCGACCACCGCTGACCACTGCGCCTCGCTGGTCGAACAGGCCGGCGTGATCGCGACACTCAGCAAGAACGACAAGACGATCCTGTCGGCGATCCGCAACAAGGCCCACTACGGCGGGCAGATCGTGCTCGTCAATTACTACTCGACAAGCCCGGCGCTGGACTCGATCACGGAACTCGGTAACTCCACCGTTGCGTCGGCGCTCAAGCCGTTCCACGTTGAGATCGCGGATGCGTTCGATGCGTTCGCAGCAGCGTCTGCGCATTCCGGTGGCGACCCGTGCAAGGCCGGGTTGCTGACGCAGCTGTCGACCGGCGGTTGTGGAATCCACCCGAGCTACGCCGGGGCGGCCGTTCTCGCCCAGGCGGTCGAGGAGGCGATCCACATCAGCTGAGCTGAGCTGAGAGAGGGATGATTGAGGCGGGTTGGTGAGTCGCCGAAGCTCACCCCGCGAGCGCGGCCCTTCCAGCCTGGGCGCCCGCTTCGATCACACCCCTAATGTCGGCAGCAGTAAGCGAACCCTTAGCGTGACCTGAGTCCAACCGACTCGGGTCACGCCCAGGGCTCCGCGCTCTCCGCGCTCTCCGCGCTCTCCGCGCTCTCCGCGCTCTAGGAATCGCGCCAGTGCAGGAGTATCCTGCGGCCATGAAGGGATGGTGGCTTCCCTGGTTGTTTCCAGTGTTGCTGCTCGGGGTGGTGGTGTTGTTCGCGGTGTTCGGTGATTACGCGATATTCGTATCGTTCGGGCTGGTCTGGGTGGCGCTTCCGCTCATCTTCCGCGCCTACGCTCCGACGGACGATCCCGACGCCGACGTGAACTACTGGCGGCTCGGCGGCCCGCTCCGGCGCTCGTAGCTACGAATCCGGCGGTGCGAATCGCTCTAGATATCGGACCAATGACGCGGTACCATGCGGTGGTCATGAAGGCATGGTGGCTGCCGTGGCTGGTTCCAGTGGCACTTGCAGGGGGTCTTGTGTTGGTCACCCTCCTGGGTAACGACGCGGCGTATCTCGGCGCTCCGGTGGGGCTCGCGCTGCTCGTGGGCGTTTGCCTTCTCTGGCGCGCCCGCTTCGGCCCGAGGAAGGACGACCCCGACCGCGACGTGAACTACTGGCGGCTCCCGGGCTCGCGTCCGCGCTCGTAAGGACTCCGCACCCGGCTCTGCGCCCGCGCGCGACGCGCGGCACTCAACCTTTTCGCGATGTCGGACCCTTAACAGGGCACATGGACCACCGGCGAGCCGACTTCGACAGCTTCGTGGCGCAGAGCACCGATGCGCTGCTGCGCACCGCGTATCTGATCGTGGGGGACCTGCCGGAGGCGGAGGACCTGGTGCAGGAGACGCTGCTCAAGGTGGCCGGCCGCTGGTCCCGTGTCCGGCGGATGGAGCACCCGATCGCGTACGCGCGCCGGATCCTCGTGAATCTCGCGCTCGGCGGTGCCGCCCGCCGCGGCCGGCGCCGGCGCGAGCTCACCGGCGAGGTGCTCCCCGATCGCGGCCACGAGCCGGGCGAGTCCGACGCCATCGACACGCAGGACGAGCTGATGCGTGCACTCGCGGCGCTGCCGACGCGCCAGCGCACCGTGCTCGTTCTGCGCTACTTCCTTGACCTTCCCGAAGCCGAGGTGGCGGCCGCCATGAAGTGCTCACTCGGCACGGTGAAAAGCACGGCTTCTCGTGGACTCGCGCGACTCGAGCAGACGCTGCGCACGACCAACGACACAAGGAGCATCCCGACATGACCGAGCAACTCGAATCCGAGCTGCGCGCGGCGCTCCGCGAGCGCGCAGCCGAGGTGCCCGCGGCGAGCATCGCCCGCCTCGCTCACCACGACTACCACCCGCGTACCCGCCGGCTGAGGCCGCCGGTGGCGATCGGCGCGTTCGCGACCGCGGGCACTGCCGGCGCGGTGGCGATCGTGATCTCGCTGAGCGCGGGCGCGTCGAACGCGTTCGCGGGGTGGAGTCCGAAGCCGACCGCGCCGGCGCCCGACCAGCTCGCCGCCGCGAGCGCCGACTGTCAGACGCAGTCGCCGATCGTCGGGCTTCCGCTGAAGCTGGCTGACACGCGCGGGCCGTTCACGTTCTCGGTGTACGCGGACAGCAACTCGAGCGCGACCTGCATCAAGGGCCCGACGTTTACCTCGGTATCGAGCAGCACCACGAGCAGCCCGATCGATGTGCCGGCCGGCCACATCCTGCTGTCGGGCTCGCACGCGAGCGAGCGCGGCGGCGACTCGTACTCGTTTGCGGACGGACGGACCGGCGGCGGCGTGAGTGCGGTGACGCTGGTCCTCGCCGACGGCACCAACGTGCAGGCGACGGTCGCGAACGGGTGGTTCGTCGCATGGTGGCCCGGGGCCCAGGACGTCAAGTCCGCCGACATCACGACGCCGTCCGGCACTTCCTCGCAGACGTTCGACTTCGCGAACGGCGGTGGCGGTCCCTGCGGCGCGCCATCAACTACGGGCGGCCCGCCGCCGTGCGGGGGCGGCCCCGTTGACGCATCCGGCGGCACTGGCAGTGCGTCAGGCAGCGCCAGCGGCGGCGGCGGGACAGTCGGCGCCGGCGGTGAGACAGTCGGCGGCGGCGGTGGGCCGGTCATCTCCAGCAGCAGCAGCGGGTTCTCCGGCAGCACTCGCGGCACCGCCTGGAGCCAGGAGGGCATGCAGACCTACAGCCTCTCGCGATGACGCGATCTGGTTTGCTTGTGTGGTGTGCGCCGAGCAGGCCTGACCCTCGTCCTCGCAGTTGGACTCTCCGCCGCAGTCGGGCTCTCCGGCTGCGGCGGCGGCACGAGTAGCACCTCGTCGACGACCGCTGCGAGCGCCCCGGCGTCGACGCCGTCAACGACGGCGTCGGCGCCGTCAACGACGGGGTCTACGACGCACGTGTGCCGCACGGTCCCGGCGCCGGCGCCGAAGCCCAACGGGCACCTGACCGCGCCGCATCTCAAGCTCGACCCGCACAAGACATACACGGTCACGATCGTCACCAACTGCGGGACATTCGCGTTCGCGCTCGACGTGGCCCAGTCGCCGAAAACCTCCGCCTCGTTCTACTCGCTGGTCAAACGCGGCTTCTTCGACGGGCTGACCTTCCACCGGGTGGCCGCCGGGTTCGTCATCCAGGGCGGCGACCCGACCGGCACCGGCGCCGGCGGCCCCGGCTACACGGTGGTCGAGGCTCCGCCGAAGAACACGCAGTACGTGCTCGGCGACGTCGCGATGGCCAAGACCGAGACCCAGCCGGCGGGCGCGTCGGGGAGCCAGTTCTTCATCGTCACCGCCCCGAACGTGACGCAGTCCGCCGGGCTGACCCCGGATTACGCGCTGCTTGGCAAGGTCACCTCGGGGATCAACGTGGTCGAGAAGATCGGCGCGCTGCCGACGAACCCGCCGCAGGACGGCGCCCCGACGTCACCGGTCGTGATGTCGAGCGTGACCGTTTCGACCAGCTGACCGCCCGCGGCCGCGACAGTATCGCTACCTTCCCGGCCGGTGTTCGCCCCCCTGTGCGTCGAGGACCCTGAGCAGCGGTTGGCCGGGGTCCGACTGTGCTCCGACCTCCCGCTCGCCGACCCGGAGTTTGTCCGCGAGGACGGCGATTGGGTGCTCCAGCTCCCGCCGACCGGGCTCGCGCGCCTCGAGTACCAGCTCGAGCTCTCTGCCCACGACGGCGACACCGTTGTCGTGTGCGATCCGGACAATCCCGAGCGCGCCTCTGGGGCGTTCGGCGAGAAATCGGTGCTGCTCGCGGACGGGTACCGCCCACCGGCGTGGCTCGAGGCGCCCGCCGTTGCCGGCGAGCTCGAGCCGGTCGCGATCCGCGTGCTTGGCCGCGACCTGGAGATCGGCATCTGGTCGCCGGCGGAAGGCGAGCTGCCCCTGCTCGTCGCTCACGACGGGCCCGAGTACGACGAGCTGGCCGCGCTCACCCGGTACGCGGGCGCGATGATCGAGCGCGGCGCGGTCCCGCCGTTCCGAGTCGCGCTGCTGCCACCCGGGGATCGGGACGAGTGGTACTCGGCGTCGGCGGCGTACGGCCGGGCACTGTGCAACCTGATCCTGCCCGCGGTCCGCGAGCACGTCGCGGTATCCGGGCTCCCGGTCGGGATGGGCGCGAGCCTCGGCGGCCTGGCGATGCTCCAGGCGCAGCGGACCTGGCCGGGGGCGTTCGCGGGCTTATTCCTCCAGTCCGCGAGCTTCTTCGTTCCGCGCTTCGACCGCCACGAGTCCCGCTTCCCGCGCTACGCGCGGATCGTGCGGTTCGTCCGGCGCGTGCTGCGAACCGCGACATTCGACGAGCCGGTGCCGGTGTCCATGACCTGCGGCGCCGAGGAGGAGAACATCCACAACAACCGGCTGATGGCGAGTGCGCTGGCGGCCCAGGGCTACGACGCGCAGCTGGCCGAGGTGCCCGACCTGCACAACTACACGAACTGGCGCGACGCGCTCGATCCGTACCTGACGCGGCTGTTGGCGGATACCTGGGGACCGCCACGGGCGGGCACGGATGCCCGCCCGCACGGCCCCACGGATGACGAGCGAAGCGAGGCCGATAGATGAACGGCGTCGCCTCGTATGGCCACTGGGGTCGCCCGCTGCTCGCGTTCCCGGCCGAGCGCGGCGACGCCGGCGAGTTCGAGCGCCGCGGGATGGTCGGAGCGGTCGGGGGACTGATCGAGGCCGGCCGGGTCAAGCTGTACTGCGTCGACTCGTTCGACCATGAGACGTGGTCGAATCGCGGCATTCCGCTCGAGGAGCGGGCCCGCCGCCACCGCGTCTACGAGTCGTGGATCCTCGACGAGGTCGTGCCGTTCATCCGCCACGATTGCGGCGGCGCGAGCGAGATGATCACCTGCGGGGTCAGTCTCGGCGCATTCCATGCCGCCAACTTCGCGCTCAAGCGCGCCGACCTTTTCCCGCTTGCGATCGGCCTGTCGGGCAACTACGACCCGTCCGCCTGGGACGGCTGGGGCGAGCGCGGCGAGGCCGCGTACTTCAACAATCCGATGGACTACGTCGGCAACCTCGGCGGTGACCACCTCGACTGGCTGCGGGCGCACCTCAGCATGCTGCTCGTGTGCGGGCAGGGCCAGTGGGAGGACACGACCGGCGCGCTCGAGTCGACGCGCCGCTTCGCCGGGCTGCTCGGGTCCAAGGACATCCGCTGCGAGCTCGACCTGTGGGGGCACGACGTCGCGCACGATTGGCCGTCGTGGCGCGCGCAGCTAGCGCACCATCTGCCACGCTTCGTCTGACTGATGGCGGAGACCGCACATCTGATCGGGTTGCTGCTGGGGACCGAGGACGACTGGCCGACGGCGTTCGAGACGCTCGTGGCGCGACTCGGACCGATCACCGACGCCGCGGGGCACAAGCACCGGATCGCCACCGAGCGGATCACGATGGAGCCATTCGACCTGCGCGACCGGCCGCGCTACGAGCTCGTCATCGACCGGCTCGCGTACTGGTACTACCTCCCGCGGGAGTGGCTGAAGAAGGTCGCGCTGATGAACGACGTCTACCTCCTGAACAGCCCGTTCACGTTCCAGGCGATGGAGAAGCACGCGGCCTACTGCGCGATGATCCGCCTCGGGCTGAAGGTGCCGCCGACGGTGCTCGTCCCGCACAAGGACCCGCCGGACAACGCCCGCTTCCAGTACACGGCCGCCCGGTACAACCAGTCGTTCGACCTGCCCGCGATCGCCGAGCAGATCGGCTACCCGCTGTTCATGAAGCCCTACGACGGCGGGCAATGGATCGGCGTCAGCCGGGTCCGGAACCGTGGAGAGCTGGAGCGCGCGTACGACGCCTCCGGGCGGCGGCTGATGCATCTGCAGGCCTCGATCGAGGACTTCGACGTGTTCGCGCGGTCGCTGTCGATCGGTCCCGAGACGATGATCATGAAGTTCCGCCCGGACCGGCCGATGCACGACCGCTACGAAGTCGCGCACGACTTCCTCTCGCCCGAGCTCGGCGACGAGGTGCTGACGATCAGCCGGCTCGTCAACGCGTTCTTCCGCTGGGAGTTCAACTCGTGCGAGTGCCTGGTCCGCGGCGACCAGGTCCATCCGATCGACTACGCGAACGCCTCCCCGGACGTCGCGCTCACGAGCCTGCACTATTACTTTCCGCGGGCGATGAAGACGCTGCTCAAGTGGTGCACGTTCTGCCTGGTCACCGGGCGCCGTCCGCAGCTCGACCTCGACACGCGCCGCTACTTCGAGATCGGTGACCGCGACGACCTCAGCTACGAGGACAAGCTCGTCGCCTATCGCCGGCTGTCCGACGAGTACTTCGAGGCCGACCGCTACCACGACTTCTGCGCCAGCCGCCTGAGCCACGTCGACGAGCTGGTCCTCGACTGGGTGGACTCGGCCGATTTCGACCGGCTGCTGCTCGACACCGTCCGCGCGACTTACCCGGTGCACGAGCAGGAGCGGTTCGTCGCTCACCTCCGCGGGCTCGTCGGCCAGTGGGTGCGCGAGAACGGCCGCGAGCCGGCGTGGACCGCCTGACCGCGCCGGCGCGGATCCTCAGCCGTCGTCGACGAGGCCGACCAGCGGCCCGAGCAGCCTCCGGGAGCGCCGAGACAGCCCGGGTAGCGCGAGCAGCCGGTGCGTCGGGGCCCCGCCGGCATGCAGGCGCTCGAGCTGCTCAAACGCGATCGGCCGCCAGCGGTCGTCGACGACCGTCCGCGGATCGTCGTCCGCGATCGTCGCGGCGTCGACGTCGAGGTGCTCTGACCACAGACGCAGCCGCGTGGCGCGGGCGAGCTCGGGGTCGTCGGTGACGACGTTCATTTCGGTGTCGTTGAGCAGCGAGTGCGCGTTCAGGTTCGCCGAGCCGACCGTCAGCCAGCGATCGTCGACGATCCCCACCTTGGCGTGCACGTACAGGCGATCGACGCGCTCGCCGCTCAGGGAACGGATCGTGGTGGCGAGCAGCCGTCCGGCGCCGTCGTCGGCGGCGGCGAGCACGCTGAGCTGTCCGAGCGTGTCGTCGTGTCCGTTGTTGGCCTTTGCGGGCAGCAGCATCACGACTCGGAACTCGTCGCGCGGCGGCCGTCGGAGCTTGTCCGCGAGCAGCCGGACTATCTCCGGCGACCACAGGAACTGGTTCTCGAGGTAGACGAAGCTCCGGGCGCTCGAGATCGCGCGTACGTAGCTCTCGAGGATCCGGTACTCGCCGTTCGGGATCGCGTCGTACATGCCGTTCGCGATCGTCCGCACGACTTGGACGGTGTGACCGCCGGCGGGCGGGGGCGCGGCCGGGCGGTCGAGCTGCTCGCCGGTCAGCTCCCGCCAGCGGAGCGCGAGGTGATCCTCGACGTCGGCGAGGGCGGGGCCGCGCAGGCGCGTGCCGACGTCGTGCCAGCCGAGCCGGCGCCGGGCCGGATGGTCGCTGGTGTCGAACCTGTCGCCGGCGTAGTCGGTCATGTCGATGCCGCCGATGAACGCGACTTGGCCGTCGACGACCACCGCCTTCTCGTGGTGGCAGTGGAACGGGTGCTCGCGCGGATCGACTTCGCAGCGGATCCGCGTATCGCGGATCAGGTTGTGGACGCCCTCGCGCACCTCCTTGCGCGTCGGGTGAAACGCCGGCACCGGCGCGCCCGCCCACACGACCACCCTGACGTCGACCCGCTCGGCCGCCTCGGCCAGCAGCTCGCCGAGCACCCCCGGCCGCTCGCCCCGGATGAGCTCGAAGTACGGCGCGACGTGCCACCCGGCGACATGGACGTAGTCGCGGGCGTGCTCGATCGCGTGCGCTATCGCCGGGAACGCCTCCGCACCGTCGACGAGAACGTCGAGCGCGCAGCCGTCGCGGGGCGGGGGATCACCCGACGCCCACAGTCCGTCGTCCGGGGGCGCCAGCGCGCGACGCCAGCCGAGGCGGCGGAGGCGCCACCGATGCTTGGCGCGCACCGCCGTCTCGACGCCGTCGCCTACGACCGAGTCGAGCCCTGACAGCACCGAACCGAGCGAGCCGGGCATCCCGACTGATGCCTACCCATTCCGGCTCGCCGTGAATGAGAGCCCTCTCACGCCGCGATCGCCTCGATCTCGGGCTCGGGGACCGCGGTCACGTCGGGCAGCTGCTCGCGCTCGATCTCGTGCTCGCGGACCAGCCACAGCGCGAGCGCCGCGCCGGCGAAGGCGAGCAGAGAGCCGATCACGAGGATCGTGTCCAGACCGCTCAAGAACCCCTGGCGAGTCGCGTTCTCGACGAGCGCGCGGGCGCCGTGCGGCACCGCCTGGAGCGCCTGCGTGAGCTTCCCGCCCGAGGCGGCCTCGATCAGCTCGCGGGGACGGCCGCCGGTGGCCGCCGGTGTGCCCGCCGTGAGCGCCGAGATCTTGGCCGCGCCGCGCCCGAGGAAGATCGCTCCCCAGGCGGCGACGCCGACCGCGATCGCGACCTGGCGGAACGTGTCGTTGATTCCCGCCGCCATGCCGCTCCGCTCCTTCGAGACGACGCTCACGGCGACGTCGGCGATCACCGGGTTGAGCAGGCCGACGCCGATGCCCGCGACGATGAAGCCGGGCAGCAGCGCGGTCCAGCCGTCGCTGGCGGTCAGTCCCGACATCAGCAGCAGGCCGCCGCCGACCAGCGCGAGGCTCGCCGACATCAGGACCCGCGCGCGGACCCGCGCCATCAGCGCGACCGCGAGCGGCGCGACCAGGAACGGGACCAGCGTGATCGGCAGGTAACGGAGCCCCGCCTGCAGCGGCGAGTAGCCGAGGTAGTTCTGCAGGTACAGCGTCAGGTACAGGAACAGCGCGAACAGCGAGGCCGACACGGCTGCCGCCGCGAGCTGGACGCCGGTGAACGCGCGCCGGCGGAACAACTCGAGCGGGAGCATCGGCTCCGGCACGCGGCGCTCGATCACCGTGAACGCGGTCAGCATCGCCGCGGCGCCGCCGAACAGGCCGACAATCAGCGGGCTTCCCCAGCCGTCATCGTTGCCACGCAGTAGCGCCAGCACGAGCATCACCAGCGCGCTGCTGAAGCTGACGAGCCCGAGCCAGTCGATTCGGGTCGCGTTGGGATCGCGGGACTCCCGGATCCGCATGAAGGTCACGGCGATCGCGAGAATGCCGATCGGCACGTTCAGGAAGAACACCCATCGCCAGCCGAACGCGCTGGTGATCGCGCCGCCGACCAGCGGGCCGACCGCGACCGCGACGCCGATCGTCGCGCCGTAGACGCCCATCGCGGTTGCCCGCTCCCGTCCGGCCGTGAACTCCTGCGCGACGAGCGCCAGCGAGACCGCGAACATCGCGGCGCCGCCGATTCCCTGGATCGCGCGCGAGATGTTCAGGAACGTCGCGTCGGGGGCGAGGCCCGCCGCCAGCGAGGCCGCCGAGAAGATCGCCAGACCGATCGCGAACACGGCTCTGCGTCCGAGGCGATCGGCGAGCGACCCGGCGGTCAGGACGACCGCGGCGAGGGACAGCGTGTAGGCGTCGATCACCCACTGCACGTCGGTGAAGCTCGCCGAGAGGTCCTTCTCGATCGAGGGGAGCGCCGTATTCACGACCGTGATGTCGAGCAGCAACATGAAGGTGCCGACGCTCACCGCCAGTAGGGTCCACCACTTTCTAGCCATCAAATACCTCCTGCTTTGGTGCTAAGATTGTCAGGCAACCTTGTAAGGCTTCCGAACTGTCTGGGAAACTTATCAGGAGTCCTGACGAAATGTCAACCGAAATTGAGAACTCACGTCCGCAGCCGATGATTCGGCTGCTCGAGACGGCCTTCGACGCGTTCTGTGACGACATGCAGCAGCGTGTGGCCGAAACGCCGTACAGCGACATCCGGATCACCCACGGGTGCGTGTTCGGGAACATCGACCCCGAAGGGACCCGGCTGACCGAGCTCGCCGAGCGCGCTCGCATGACCAAGCAGTCGGTGGGTGAGGTCACGAGCGACCTCGAGCAGCGCGGCTACGTCGAGCGCGTACCCGACCCGAGCGACGGCCGCGCCAAGATCATCCGCCTGACCGAGCGCGGCCGCGACGCCCAGGCGCTTGGCTTCGATCTGATCGAGGAAATCGAGCGCGAGTGGGCCGAGCGGTTCGGTGTGGAGCGCGTCGCCGCGCTTCGCGAGGCGCTCGAGGCGATCACCGCCGGGCAGCTCGCTCCGGTGCCCGCGTGAGGGAGGCCAGGCTCGAGGACGGGGTTCCGTTCACCGCGGTGACCGCGTGACCGAGGCCAGGCTCGCGGACGGCGTCCCCGTCACCTGATCCTGCGCGGCCGCTGCATGGTGCTCGTCGAGGGGGAGGAGCGGTGGGTCGGTCCGTGGGACTTCTTCCACTGCCCGCCGAGGACGGCGCACACGATCGTCAACACCGGCGAGGAGCCGGCGCTGATCCTCGCGGGGCGTCCGGACGCGCTACGGCCACAAGCGCTCATGATTCCTGGCGCGCGATCAGCGCCGCCACGCCGTCGAGGATCCGCTCGAGGCCGAATTCGAACTCGCTGTCGGGATCGTCCTCGTCCTCGAGTGCGCCCGACGCCACCGCGTCCGCCAGCGCCGGGAAATCGCCGCCCTCGATCAGCGCTCCGAGCATCCGGGCGTACATGGACATCATCTGCCCGCCGCCCGAGCCGGCCGCCCCGGCGGCCATGTCGAGGTCAAGCGTGGCGTCGTTGCGGACGAACCCGCTCACGAGCAGGACGGTGGACAGCTTCTCCTGCTCAGACAGCGGGGTCTCGGTCAGGGTCCGGAGCGCGTTGTCGAGCCAGGCGACGTTGTTTGGGCCGAGCGGCGGCGCGCTGATCGGGACGCGCAGCGCCCACGGGTGGCGCCGATAGGCGTCCCGGACCCCGACCGCCCACCTGGTCAGGCCCGAGCGCCAGTCCTCGCCGGGCGGCGCCGGCGGCGGCGACCCGAGCACGTCGTCGACCATCAGCGTCAGCAGCTCGTCCTTGGCCGTGACGTAGCGATACAGCGACATCGTGCCGACGCCCAGCTCGGAGGCCACGCGCGTCATCGACATCGAGCCGATCCCCTCGGTCATTGCGACCTTGATCCCTGCGGCGACGATCCGGTCGAGCGTGAGTCCGGGCTTCGGTCCGCGCGTGGCTCGGGGCCGGCGTCCCCAGGCGAGCTCGATGCTGGGCGGGATCAGGTTGTCGTCGTCGTCGCTCATCGGCGGAATTTCGTATTTGACATCACAGCGCAATTGCGTATGCTCTACGCATTAGCGCGTATGTCATACGCAGTTTAGATCGTTTCGAGAGAGAGCGAGGCCGAATGAGCGAAAACGCAGCAATCGAGGTCCAGGGCCTGACCAAGTCATACCGCGCGGTCCGCGTGCTCGACGGGATCGACCTGCGCGTGCGCGCCGGTACGGTGTTCGCGCTGCTCGGGCCCAACGGCGCCGGCAAGACGACGACCGTGCGCATCCTGGCGACGCTCACCGAGCCCGACGGAGGCTCCGCCCGCGTGGCCGGCCACGACGTGGTCGCCGACCGGCACGCGGTGCGGAGGCGAATCAGCCTCACCGGCCAGTACGCGGCGATCGACGAGCTCCAGACCGGGAGGGAGAACCTAGAAATGATGGCCCGGCTGCGCCGACTGCCGCGTCGGGCGGCGCGCTCGCGGGCCGGCGAGCTGCTCGAGCGGTTCGACCTTGTTGATGCCGGGGATCGTCGCGTGGCGGGCTACTCGGGCGGGATGCGGCGGCGCCTGGATCTCGCGGCCGGCCTGGTCGCGAGCCCCGAGGTGATCTTCCTCGACGAGCCCACGACCGGCCTCGATCCCCGCGGCCGGCAGTCGATGTGGGACGTCGTGACCGGCCTGACCGAGGCCGGGGTCACGGTGTTCCTGACCACGCAGTACCTCGACGAGGCCGAACGGCTCGCCGGCACGATCGCGGTCCTCGACCGCGGCCGGATCGTGGCCGAGGGGACCGCCCGGGAGCTGAAGCAGCGCGTCGGTGGCGCGCGGCTCGAGCTGACGATGAGCGAGGCTCCGAGCTTCGAGGCGTTGCTCGACTACCTCGGCGTGCGCGCCGTGAGCGCGGACCGCTCGACGCTGACGATCGCGACCGCGACCGACGGCAGCGCCGCCGACGCGCGAGCGCTGCTCGACGAACTCGACCCGGACGGGACTCGGGTCGCCCGGTTCGACATCCGGATGGCAAGCCTCGACGACGTCTTCCTGACCCTGACCAGAGACCACACCCACGCGGACAACCCAGAAAGCGAGCTCGCAAATGTCTGAATACGCCGTCCAGCCGATGATCGCCCGCGCGTTTCGGCTGTCGCTGCGGAACGTCGACGGCATGATGACCGCACTGGTGCTGCCGGTGCTGCTGATGCTGATGTTCGTGTACCTGTTCGGCGGCGCGATCTCGACCGGCACCCGGTACGTGGATTACGTCGTCCCGGGCGTGCTGCTCGTATGCGTTGGGTTCGGCGCCGGGACGACCGCGATCAGCGTCGCTCACGACCTCGGCGGCGGGATCATCGACCGGTTCCGCTCGATGGATGTCCGCGGCGAGGCGCTGATCAACGGCCACGTGATCGCGAGCGTCGCGCGCAACCTGCTGTCGGCCGCGGTCGTCATCGTGGTTGCGTTAGCGATCGGCTTTCGTCCGCACGCCGACGTGGCCGGGTGGCTCGGGGCCGTGGCGATCCTCGCGCTGTTCGTCCTGGCGCTGTCCTGGCTGGCGGCGGCGATCGGGATCGTCGCTCGGTCACCCGAGGCGGCGCAGGGGATCGCGTTCCTCGTGAGCTTCGTCCCGTACGTGAGCAGCGCGTTCGTCCCGATCCACACGATGCCGGCCGCGTTGAGGACGGTGGCGAACAACCAGCCGGCGACCGCCGTCATCGACTCGATGCGCGCGCTCCTGAACGGCGGCCACGTGGGGGCTGACGCCTGGCACGCGATCGTGTGGAGCGTCGGCATCATCGCCGTCTCGATCGCACTGTCCGGGATCCTGTTCCGAAGCCGCGCGCGGTGAGGTGGCCTGATGGCCGACCAGCGGTTAGGCTGACGGCCCGGCAGTATGGCCTTCGATCTGGTCATCGACATCGAGAACACGCCCGGCGCGCTGGCCCAGGTGGCTGCGGCGATCAGCGACGCGGGCGTCAACATCGCCGCTGCGACCTGCATCGGCAACGGTGAGCGGGCCGAGATGCACATTCTCGTCCCGCACGCCGAGGCCGCCCGGCACTCACTCGCCATCTCACACCTTGCGATCAGCCGCGAGCGCGAGGTCGTCGTGGTCGACGTCGAGGACCGTCCCGGCGTGCTCGCCGACCTGACCCGCAAGATCGCCAAGGCCGGCGTCGACCTCGACCTCGTCTACGTCGCCACCCGGAACCGGGTGGTGTTCGGGTCAGCCGACCTGGTGGGGCTGCGGACCGCGCTGGACCCGGCGACCTGACCGAGGCGGCTCCGGGGGTGCGCGCGCCGCTGGCGGACCGGGCGACGCGAATGCGGTGTCACAGCCGCTAGGTGTACCTCGTCAGATCTGGTGCAATCGAGAATGAGGAGCCAGACATGAAAGTGTTCGTTGCAGGCGCCACGGGCGCGATGGGAAAGCAGCTCGTTCCCCGGCTGATCGCCGCCGGCCACGAGGTCGTCGGCACCACGCGGAGCGAGTCCAAGCGGGCGGCGCTGTACGAGCTCGGCGCCACGCCGGTCGTGCTCGACGCCCTCGACTCCGACCAGGTCGCCGCGGCCGTCGCCGAGGCGCGACCCGACGCGATCGTGCACGAGCTGACGTCGATCGAGACGTTGGACCTGCGCCACTTCGACCGCAGCTTCGCGATGACCAACCGTCTGAGGACCGAGGGCACCGATCACCTGCTGTCGGCGGCGCGCGCGGCCGGCGTCAAACGATTCGTGATCCAGAGCTACACGAGCTGGCCGTACGCGCGGACCGGCGGCCCGGTCAAGACCGAGGACGATCAGCTCGACCCGACGCCACCGCGTGAGATGCGTGAGTCGCTCGATGCGATCCGCCACCTCGAGTCGGCGGTCACCGGGGCCGACTGGACCGAGGGGATCGTGCTCCGGTACGGCGGGTTCTACGGCCCCGGCACGTCCCTGTCCCCGGGCGGCGAGCAGTTCGAGGCGTTGCGCAAGCGGAAGTACCCGGTGGTCGGCAACGGCGCCGGCGTGTGGTCGTTCGTGCACATCGCGGACGCCGCCGAGGCGACCGTCGCTGCCGTCGAGCACGGCAAGCGTGGGATCTACAACGTCGTCGACGACGAGCCCGCACCGGTCGCCGAGTGGTTGCCGGCGCTGGCGCAGGCGATCGGTGCGCCCAAGCCACGGCACGTCCCCGCGTTCGTCGGGCGCCTGGTCGCCGGCGAACCGGGAATCGTGATGATGACCGAGATGCGCGGCGCGTCGAACGCCAAGGCCAAGCGCGAGCTCGGCTGGGAGCCGCGCCACCCGACCTGGCGGGAAGGATTTGCGGCATGAGCACGGGCGCGAGCGAGAACGAAGCCCTGCTCGACGAGCTCCGCCCGGCGTCGTTCGCGATCGCCTACCGGATGCTCGGCAGCGTCGCCGAAGCCGAGGATGTGGTCCAGGAGGCGTTGCTGCGCGTCCACCGCGCCCTCGAGGCCGGCGAGCGGATCGAGTCGCCGCGCGCGTTCGTCGCCACGATCACCACACGGCTGGCGATCGACGAGCTGCGCTCGGCGCGGGCGCGCCGGGAGCGCTACGTCGGCGAGTGGCTTCCCGAGCCGATCCTCACCGACCGCCGCGACGACCCGGCGCAGCACGCCGAGATCGCGGACTCGCTGTCGATCGCGATGCTCGTCCTGCTCGAGACTCTGTCCCCCGAGCAGCGCGCGGTGCTTCTCCTGCGCGACGTGTTCGATTACGGCTACGCCGAGATCGCTCGGATCATCGGTAAGAACGAGGACAACGTGCGCCAGCTTGCGTCGCGCGCGCGGTCGCACGTCGACGCCGGCCGGCCGCGCTTTCAGAGCTCGCGCGAGCAGCGGGACGAGCTCGCACGGCGGTTTTTCGCGGCGGCCACGCAGGGCGACCTCGCCGGGCTCGAGGCGCTGCTGTCCCACGACGTCGTGCTGACCGGGGACGGCGGCGGCAAGGTGCCGGCGCTCGGTCACGCGGTGGCGGGCCGCACCCGCGTCGCGCAGACGCTGATGAGCTGGATCCGCCTCGGATCCCGGGTCCCGGGCGCCTCGATGCGCGAGGTCGAGGTCAACGGGATGCCGGGAGCGCTCCTGCTCGACGGCGAGGGTCGCCTCGTCGGGGTGTGGGAGCTCGAGATCGGGGGCGGCGAGATCCAGGGCGTGAACTCGGTCGTCAACCCGGACAAGCTCGCCCACCTCGGGCCGCTGGCCGATATGGCTGCCCTGCTCCGCGCCAGCGTCGCCGCGGGCCGCGGCGAAGTCACATCCTCAGATACGACGCCCCATTGAGGTCGAGCACCGTGCCGCTCGCCATCTCGGCCTCGGGCGAAGCCAGGTAGAGCACAGCGGCCGCCACCTCCTCGGGTGTGGCCACACGCCCCAGCGGGCTCTCGGCGCGGCGCCTGACGCCGCTCTCGCCGCTGAGCTCGGCCGCGGCCATGTCGGTCTCGGTGAAGCCCGGCGCCACCGCGGTGACGGCGATCCCGCGCGGCCCGATCGCGCGCGCCAGCGACTGGCCGAAGGCGATCAGGCCGGCCTTGCTGGCGCCGTAGCCGGGCTGATCGGGCTCGCCGCGGAACGCCCCTCGCGAGGCGACGTTGACGATCCGCCCGCCGCCCCCCATGTGCTGGATCACGCACCACGTAACGTTGGCAGCGCCGATCAGGTTGACGCCGAGCGTGCGCCGCCAGGACTCCTGCCACTCGAAGTAGGACGTGTCGGTGATCGGGTGGGGCTCGAAGATCCCCGCGTTGTTGACGAGCACGTCGATCCCACCGAACGCCTCGGCGACCTCGTCGACCGCACGACGCACCGCGTTGGCGTCGAGCAGGTCGGCGCCGACGACGAGATGGCCGTCGCCCGGCAGCGACGCCAGGACCTCGAGGGCCTGTTCCTCACGGGTGCCGTAATGAACCGCGACGCGGTCGCCCGATCGCGCGAACGCGGCGGCGACGGCGGCACCGATGCCGCGCGAGGCACCGGTGACGAGCACCGCCCGGCTCACATCAAACGATGCGGCTCAGCAGCGACCGGAGCGTCGCCCGCTCCTCGTCGCTGAGCGGGGACAGGAGCTCGTCGCCGACCTCCTCCTGGGCGCGCTCGGCGCGCTCGAGAGCTTTCCGGCCCTCCTTGGTGAGATCGACTACGTGCCGGCGGCGGTCGGAGGGATCGCGCCGGCGCTCGACGTACCCCAGGTCCTCCATCTCGTTCAGAAGCAGAACGCAGTTGTTCGGGTCGAGCCACAGCGACTCGCACAGCTGCTGCTGGAGGGCGGGGGCTCCTGAGCGCAGGTAGCTCAGGAGCATCAGCTGCCGCAGTTTGATCCCAAGCCGCTCCTCGGTGCTGCGCTTGTGGATGACCTTTGCCAGCCGCAGCAACATCACCACCGTCCCGGGCGAGGTGTCTACAGCCATCGCGATTTGCAGGGTACCAGGATTATCATCTTGCAGTCGATGATAGTCCATGATACGGTGATCATCATCTAAAGTGCGACGAACTATGAAGAGGGGATGATCACTATCAATAGTCTAATTATTGGAGAACGGCGGCGGTGGGTCACCCTCGCGGTCGTCTGCATGGGCCAGCTGATGATGGTGCTCGACGCGACGATCGTGAACGTCGCGCTGCCCTCGATGCAGCGCGACCTGGGCTTCTCGCAGGCGAACCTGGCATGGGTCATCGACTCCTACATGATCGCGTTCGGGAGCTTCCTGCTCCTGGCCGGTCGGCTCGGCGACCTGGTGGGGCGAAAGCGCATGTTCCTAGGCGGGCTGGTGCTGTTCACGGCCGCCTCGGCGGCCTGCGGCATCGCCGACAGCCAGGTGGTGCTGATCGCGGCGCGGTTCATCCAGGGTCTCGGCGGCGCGATCGCATCGGCGGCGGTGCTGGCGCTGCTGATCACGGAGTTCCCGAAGCCGTCCGAGCGCGCGATCGCGATGAGCGTGTACACGTTCATCGTCTCGAGCGGCGGGTCGATCGGCCTGCTCGCCGGCGGCGTGCTCACGCAATCGCTGAGCTGGCACTGGATCTTCTTCATCAACGTGCCGATCGGGATCGTGACGTTCGTGCTCGGACGCGCGCTGATCACCGAGACCGCTCGTCCCGGCCTCGGTCAGGGCGTGGACGTGCTCGGGGCGCTGCTGGTCACGGTGGCGTTGATGCTCGGCGTGTACGCGATCGTCAAGGCGACCGAGTACGGCTGGGTGTCGGCGCATACGCTCGGGTTCGGCGGCGCGGGCCTCGCGCTGCTCGGCGTGTTCGTGGCGGTCGAGTCGCGGATCGCCAACCCGATGTTCCCGCTGCGGATCCTGCGCGTGCCGGGGCTGGCCGCCTCGAGCGTCGTACGCGCCTTCCTGGTCACCGGGATGTTCTCGACGTTCCTGCTCGGGGTGCTGTACCTGCAGCACGTGCACGGCTATGGCGCGCTCGAGACCGGGTTCGCGTTCCTGCCGCTGACGCTGATCATGGGCGTGATGTCGCTGGGCGTGACCGCCCGGCTGATGGGGCGCTTCGGACCGCTTCGCGTCCTGCTCGTCGGGCTGGCCGCGATCGGGGCCTCGCTCGTGCTGTTGTCGCAACTGCCGGCGCACGCCAGCTACTTCCCGACGATCGTCGTCCCGTTCGCGCTGCTCGGCTTCGGTGCCGGGCTGTCGTTCCTGCCGCTGATGACGATGGCGATGGCGAACGTGCCGCTCGCGGACGCCGGTCTGGCTTCGGGGATCGTCAACGCGTCGCTGCAAATCTCGGCGGCGATCGGGATCGCGGCGCTGGGGACGGTCGCGGCCCAGCGGACCAAGGTGCTGACCGGGCTCGGACAGCACCCCGTGCAGGCCCTTACCGGTGGCTTTCACCTCGCGTGGGCGATCGGCGCCGGCGCGGTGCTGGTCGGCGCGCTGATCGCGGTCATGTGGCTGCGTCCGTCGGGGCGCTCGACCGAGGTGATCGCGGACCTGCGCGAGGACAACCCTGTGGAATTCGAATTGGAGGCAGCATGATCGAACAGACAACTCGTTCAGAAGTTCGGGTCCAGCGCCGGCTCGACCGGGCTCAGCGGCGCAAGCCTCTGCGCCTGTGGATCAGCCGGCGCGCCGCTCGCAACGGCAGCGGCGGCGGTCCCGAGTACGTGACCCAGGTCCGGCTCGGCAAGGCTGAGGCCGTGATCGTTCCCTGGGCGCCGGCCGAGGCGACTATGCCTCGCTGAGCGTCAGCGGCCCGGCGGGGCCGGCGCTCGCGGTCGACTGACCGACGTACGCCTCCAGCGCGGTTCGCGCGTCCGCGTCGAGCTTGTGGGGGACGTCCCGGTCGATGATCGCGAGCGCCTCCTCGACGGGAAGCGGGCCGCGGTAGGGGCGGTCCGCGGTCAGCGCCTCGTACACGTCGGCGACCGCGAGCACCCGCATCGGGAGGTCGAGGTGGCCGGCGTCGAGCGCGCGGGGGTAGCCGGTGCCGTCGAGCTTCTCGTGATGGTTGGCTGCGAGGTCGGCGAGGTCGGTGAAGCACGGCGCGCGCTCGAGGATCCGCAGCGTGTGCACGGGGTGGGTCTGGATCGCGCGGAATTCCTCGTCGGTCAGCTTGTCCGGCTTGTCGAGGATCCGGCTAGAGATCGCAAGCTTGCCGATGTCGTGGAGCAGGCTCGCCCGGTTCAGGGTTCGCCGGCCGTCGGGGTCGAACCGAAGCACCGCGGCGATCCCATCGGCGATCTCGGCGACGCGCACCGAATGCCGGGCGGTGAACGGAGACTTGGCGTCGATCACGCGCGCGAACGCCTCGGCGATCCGGTCAAGGCGCGCGTCGTCGCCGGCGAGCGCGAAGTCGGGCGGCTCCCATTCGGACACGTCGGGCGCCTCGAGCGCGGCCCAGAAGTCCCGGTCGCCGCAGAAGCGCAGGAACGCGTCGACGAGCGCGGGGTCGAACCACTTGCCGCGCCGGTGTTGTGCCATCCGCCGCGCCGCCTTGACGCCGCCGGCGGCGTGGAAAACCTCGACCGTCTGCGCCAGGCACAGGATCCGGGCGGCCAGCGGGATCTCCTCGCCGCCGAGCCCGTCGGGCATCCCGCGCCCGTCCCAGTGCTCGTCGAGGCTCCGGATCGCCGCCGCGGTCTCCTCGGACAGGAACAGCATGCGCGAGCCCGATCTCTCAGTTCCCGCCGGGACCGGGCCGATGCTCACTGGTATGACCGAGATCGCACTGTCCGGCGTGATCGGCGCGCGCTCAGCGCTTAGTCGGTGTTTCTACCGCGACGTACCGCGCGCCGAGCGCGGTCGCGAGCGTGCGGTGCGCCGGCCCGGTCCCGATCAGGATCGAGGCAGCCGGGTCCACGCCGTGGGCGCGCGCGAACGCGAGCGGCAGCCCCGGGAGCGGCGGACGGCACCAGCACGTCGGGGGCCCGCCGGGGTGCGGGCACAGCGCCTTGTCTACCGGGCCGGCGACGGCGGCGGCGAGGCGGGCACGATCGGGCTCGAGCGCGTCCGGCGTGCCGCCGGAACTCCAGTGGAACAACAGGTGGGGCGCGTCGCGGTCGCCCTGCTCGAGCGCCTGCTCCCAGCCCGGTCGTTCGAGTGCGGCGGCGGCGACGAACACGCCGGCGCGGGCTCGATCGGATGCGGGCCCCCGTCGCTCGAACGCGATCGTCTCCACGGTCGTGAATCCCTCGTCGGTCGCGGGAGGCTCGAGCTCCCGGACGGTCCGCATCTGCGAGGTCGGCGCGAGCACCCCGGGGTGGCGGCGCGCGAGCTGTCGGAGCTCGTCCGGCGCCGGCAGCGTGCCGAACTGGGCGAGCATGCGCTCGACGAGGTTGACCTGGGCCTGCGCGAGCGGCGTATCGAGCCACACGCACCGCGCCAGGACCCCGTGGCGGTTCGCGGTCTCGATCACGTGGCTGCGTGCCGCACGCGTCAAGTAGGTGTTGTCGAGGACGATCCGGCGCACGCCCGACGACAGCCCGGTCTCGAGCGCGTCCGCGAGCTCGCGCAGGGTGCCTCCGCGCTCGTCGCGATTGAGGCGGACGTAGCCGCGGTCGGTGTATTCATGCGCCACCAGGCTCTTGCCGGCGCCCGGAACGCCCATCACGAGCACGACCTCCCCGTCATCGGTGATGGGGTTCGGCCGCCCTGGCCTGACGTGCGGCGACGGGCGGAGGCCGCCGAGGGCGCGGCGGATGACCGCTTCCGCCTGGGGGTCGATTGCCAGCGTCGCCGCGCGGGCCGCGGAGCGAGCGGTCTCCGGGCGGCGCGCGCCCGGGATCGCGACGAGCTTAGGATCGAGGCCGAGCAGCCAGGCGAGCGCGACCTCGGCCGGCGTGGCGCCGAGCTTATTTGCGGCGTCGCCGAGCGCCGGGAGGCGCTTCCCGAGCGTGCCGGCGCGGCTCGGTCCGCCGAGCGGGGAGTGCGCGATCACGGTGATCCCGAGCTCGGCGCAGCGCTCGACTACACCGCCTCGAAGCGCGCGGTTGTCGTTGACGCCGAGAGCGACCTCCACGGCCGCGACCGGAGCGAGCTCGATCGCCTCGTCGAGCTGCCGGCGGTTGACGTTCGACAGGCCGACGCGGCTGACCAGCCGCTGGTCGAGAAGGCGAGCGAGGGCGCGCACCGAGGTCCGCCACGGCGTCCGCGGGTCGGGAACGTGGATCAGGTACAGGTCGATCGGCAGACCGTCGAGTGCGGCGAGGCTCGCGTCGCAGTCGGCGAAGATCGCCTTGGCGCGGCCGTCCGGGATCCAGGCGCCGGCGGCCCGGGTCATCCCGCCCTTGGTCACGATCCGCGGGCTCGGGCGTGGGGCGGGGCCGCCGCGCGGCATGCCGGTCTCGCGGAGCACACGAGCCAGCAGCCGCTCGTTGTGCCCGAGCTCCGTCTCGTCGCGGCCGTATGCGTGCGCGGTGTCGAACACGGTCACGCCCGCCGCCACCGCGGCCGCGATCGTCTGCCGCGCGCGCTCCTCGTCGCGGTCCGGGTCGGTCGAAAGACGCATGCAGCCGAGGCCGATGCGCAGCTCCGAGGCGTCAAGCCAGCCAGCGCGATTCAGGCGCCGTAGCGTACGTGACCAAAGAGCCCTTGACCTTGACCCTTGGGGAAGCCGCACACTGGCTCGGCCAACCACTGAAGTCAACGAGGAGCGGCACGTGAGCGAGATGAGCATCGGAGAGTTCGCCAGGAGGTCCCGACTGTCGCCGAAGGCGCTTCGCCTGTACGACGAGCTGGGTCTGCTGGCGACCGGTGCGCGTGGACGACAGCTCGGGTTATCGGTATTACGTCGCCGATCAGCTCGAGCCGGCGCGTCTGGTCGCGGCGCTCCGCCAGCTCCAGATGCCGCTGGCGGAGATCAAGGCGATTCTCGCGCTCGAGCCGCCGGTCGCCGCGCGCGCCGTCGCCGAATACTGGGACGCCGTCGAGTCCGAGCACTCGGCCCGTCGGCGGCTCGCCGCCTTGCTCGTCGACCGGATCAACGGAAAGAGGTCGATCATGTACGAAGTCAGCACACGCGAGATGCCGAGCCGGAGCGTGCTCTGCCTCAAGCGCAACGTCACCGGATGGGATCAGGCATGGGCGCTCGGTAAGGAGTTCGTCGCGATTCTGAGGTCCCGGCCGGTGCCTCGAGTGCAGGGACCGGCCGGCCCGGCGTTCTGCATCTATTGGAGCGAGGTCAGCGAGGACAGCGACGGCCCGCTCGAGTGGTGCCGCCCCGTCCCCGATGACCAGGCGGAGCAACTCGCCGGCGAGTTTCCGGAGCTGACCCTGCGCACCGAGCCCGCCCACCGCGAGGCGTTCGTCAGCCTCGGCCAGGCGACGCAGGTCAGCCCGGCGCAGTGGCAGCTGGTGTCGGAGTCGCTGCACTCGTGGGCCGAGGGGCAGAAGATCCGGCCGAGCGATCTCGGCCACCGGGTCACGTACATCGCGAGCGATCCGCCCGATGAGACCCGCGGCCCCGACTGCGACTTCGCGGTCCCGTTCAGCAACGCCTGAGCGGGCCGGGCCCGCTCCGCGATTACATAGGATCGCGTTCGCCAAGCGCGACGATTGGAGGAGTGATGGCCGAGCGGTGGTTCTCCGACGAGGAGCTCGAGCAGATGTCGCGGCCGACGATGGATCGGGCGATCGAGGCGCTCGACCGGGGCGACGTGGACGAGGCCCGGTCCCTGTGCGAGGAGATGAAGCACGAGTGGCGCTACCTGCACGACCTGATGGTCGAGGGCATCGGCGGTCTGATCTCGTTCGTGCAGGAGCGGCTCGGCGACGACGGGGTGGCCGACGCATGGACCAACGGCCAGGGCCGCGGGTGGCGGCGCGACGTCGAGAAGATCGCGGCGCGCGACCGCAAGGAGATCGTGCACGCGCTGGCCGCGACCTGGCGCGCACACTCGTGCAGCGGTATCGGACCGCACCCGGGGGCGTTCACGATCACCGAGGACGACGAGAAGTTCACGTTCGCCATGAACCCATGCGGCTCCGGCCAGCGGCTCGTGCGGATGGGGCGCTACGAAGGACCAAACGCGCTCGGGGTGACCCGCGCGGCACACGACTGGAGCTACGGCCGCGAGGGGTTCCCGCTGTACTGCACGCACTGCTCGTTCATGAACGAGTCGCTGCCGATCCGCTGGATCGGGTATCCGCTGTATCCGAGCGACCCGCCTGAGGACTTCGCCACCGACCCGTGTACGTGGTACTGGTACAAGGACCCGGCGGACATCCCGCGCCGCCATTGGGACCGTCACGGGCTGGTCGGCTCGAACGGGGGCGCGGATGCCGATTAGCACGGTGCCGAGCCGAAGGCGCGTGATCGTGACAGGCGCGGCAGGCGGGATCGGGCGGGCGATCGTCGCTGCCCTCGTCGAAAACGGCTGCGCGGTGGCGGCCTGCGACGCTCCCGGTGCACCGGTCGACGGCGTTCCCGGCGCGGCTGTTACCGCGAGCTTCGACGTCCGCGACCCCGGCGCGGTACGCGAGGGCGCCGGAGACGCGATCGCGGCGCTCGGTGGGTGCGACGCGGTCGTCGCCAACGCTGGCGTGGTCGACACGATCCATCGGGCCGAGCGGTTCTCGGAAGAGGATTGGCGCAAGGACATGGAGACCAACCTGTACGGCGCGTTCTTCCTCGCGCAGGCCGCGTTCGAGGCGCTGGCGGCGTCGGGCGACGGCCGCGTGGTCGTGATCTCGTCGGTCGCGGCCGAGACCGGCATTCCCCGCCAGGTCGCCTACGGTGCGTCGAAGGCCGGCCTCGTCGGGATGGCGCGCACGCTGGCGGCGGAGTGGGGCGGGCGGGGGATCCGCTGCAATGTGATCATGCCCGGCTTCGTCTCCACGCCTAAGGTCCACGCGATGCCAGCGGGCGTCCGCGAGGCCGCCCTACAGCGGATCCCGCTCGGGCGGTTCGCCGAGACCGAGGAGCTCGCCGGCGTCGTCAGCTTCCTCCTCTCGCCGGCGGCCGCGTACCTGACGGGCGCGGTGCTCCGCGTCGACGGAGGCTTCGGTTTATCCCTGTGGTGAGGCGGCGCGGGTTAGATTGACGCCGTGCCTCCGGTCGCCGCGACGTTCACGACCGTTCAAGCGCGCCCGACCGCGGTGGTCGCGCAGGCGACGACGTGGGACGAGTTCCCGCGGGTCTGGGGGGAGTTGCTCGACGAGGTGTACGGGTTCGTCCGCGGCCGTAGCGATCCCCTGCGGCCGTGAGTTGGCCGGCCCGAGGTGGGAGATCTACGGTCATTGGCGCGAGGACCCTGCCGAGCTCGAGACCGAAGTCTTCTGGTTGCTCCGCTGAGCGCGCTGTCAGGAGAGCGCGGCGCGCTCGCGGTCAGTCAGCGCCCGCTTGCCTCTGATCGACGGGTCCCAGCCCACCAGCACGCTCTTGCCCGACGCGGCCAGACTGCCGTCGAGCAGCCTGACCTCGTGCTCGAGCACGATGCTCGAGGTACCAACGTGCCCCACGCGGACGACCACGTCCACCTCCTCGTGGTCCTTGCGCACCTCGGCGTGATGGTCGAGGTCGACGTGGGCTAGGACGTAACCGCCGTGCACATGATCGTGCCCGACGCGCCGCATGATCTCGGCCATCAGCGCCACCCGGCCCTCCTCGAGCAGCTCGTGGTAGACGGACTGATTGAGGTGGCCGAGCAGGTCGATGTCGCGCCAGCGGAGCTGGACGCGGACGCTCTGCTCGAATGCCGACGGCACGGGCGGCAGTCTAAGCGCGCGCCCGCCCGACCAGCGCTTGTCGCGGTCGCGAGCGTGTGAGTACCGCCCGCGGGCGTCAGCGCGAGCCCGGGTCGAGCAGCGCTGCGATTTCCTCGTGGCGGCCGTGGCGAGCCGCGCCGTGCGCCGTGCTGTTGAAGAAGGGTTCGGTGAAGCTGAGGTCGGGTTGCTTGGCGAGCAGGAACTCGACCACCTCGCGCCGGCCGTGGAGCGCGGACCAGATCAGCGCGTAGTCGACCAGCCGGTCCAGATCGAGCCGGGAACCGCCGGGGACGGCGCGGATGGTGCCCCAGGCGCGGTCGGGCAGGAGCGTCCCGTCGGCGTCGAAGTAGCCCTCGACCGCGTCGAGACGTCCGAGCGCGGCGGCGAACACGAGGTTGTCGACGCGGGCCCCGCACCGCACGAGCGCCTCCGCCGCGTCGGTGTATCCGAACGTGATCGCCGTCCACAGCGGCGTGCCGTCGTCGTCGAGTCCATCCACCCGAGCGCCCCCGCGGCACAGTTCCTCCACGAGCGGCGCCTGGACGCCGGCGGCGGCCGGAATGGACGACGACACGAGCAGGCACAGCGTCGTCTGGTTGCACCCGCCGCCGTAGGTGTCGCACAGCGCGTCGGCCTCCGCGCCGCGCGCGAGCAACAACGCCGCGATGTCGACTGCGCCCGAGGGGGATTGGATCTGGCGCTCGACCTCGATCCCGTTCGCCGCGACGTGATGCAGCAGCGTGGCGCAATGCGCGAACGGCGAGCGCGCGTGCACGAGCGCGGGACGGGCATCGAGGAGGGCTCGGAGCCGGTCCAGCTCGCCCCATTGAATGGCGTCGCACGCCGCCTCGAAATCGGCGTCGATGGGGTCGTCGGCGTGTGCCTGGGCGGCCGCCAAGTCCGCGTAGCCGTGGTCGCGCGCGATCGCCGTCCGTGCCACCTCGGGCGTGAGCGCAGACGCGAGCAGCTCGTCCTGGGTGGCCTCTCGGGCGACCGTCGTGCGGATCAACCGGGCGGCGAGACGCTCCCCGCGGCGATGCGCATCCTGCAGCAGCTCAACCTGGCGATCCAGGTACTCGCCCACCGCCGTCACCCCGCGGTCGCGTTCGGGGACGAGCGGGGGCGCTGACACGCCTGCGAGCATAGCCCGCGGTGGGTCTGCTAATGCTGTGGTGGTGGCGAAGATCGCTGTGACCGGCGGCAGTGGCGCGCACGGCCTCGATCGCGGCGACCGCGTCGCTCCTGTGCACGATGTACTCGGACTGGAGCTCCTCGCCGGCGCTCGGCGTGAAGCCCATCCGGAAATGGGGCAGGCGGTCGGCCCACGGACCCGCGACCCCGAGCTGCGGCGTGCAGTTGACCGGATCGAGGCCGAGGATCGGGTGGCGGTCCTGCGTCGACGCGGCCGCGCCTAACAGCTCCTCGGTGGTGACCTCGAGCTCCTCGTGGACCCTGTTCTTGACCCACACCTGGTCGACGTTCTCGCCCCACCCGGTGAACACGCTGACCGAGTAGCCGCTCGACGTGATCGCGTCGAAATGCTCGAACAGATCGCTCCACTCGAGGCCCTCGAACACCCGCTGTCGCACCTGGTAGTAGGGCTCAACATCGAGCGTGACGCGGGTCAGCGCTCCGACCGCCCCGAGTCCGACGACGAGCCCGTAGAAGTCCGGATCCCCGCGGGCCGCGAGCACGGTGGTGCCGTCGGAGGTGACGATCTCGAGCGCGGCGACGGCGGTCGCCAGGTTGCCGTTGCGATCGCCGGATCCGTGCGTCGCGGTCGACACGGCGCCGGCGACTGCGATGTGCGGGAGCGACGCCAGGTTGGCCAGCGCCAGCCCCTCGCGCGCGAGCTCGGCCGCAAGATCGCCGTAGCGCAGTCCGCCGCTGCATGTGACGGTCATCGCGGCGCGATCGACGACTACCTCCGGAGGGAGATGCTCGAGCGTCACAAGCTCGGTCGAGTCGGCGATATCGGTGAACGAGTGACGAGAGCCCAGGACCCGGATGTGCGGCGCCGCCGCGACGATCTCCTGGACCTGCTCGCGCGTCGCCGGGGCGTGGATCACGTGCGCCCGGTAGGTGTGGCTCCCCGCCCAGTTGGTGACCGGCACGCGGTTCGCCGGAGCCGCGGGCGTCAGTTGAGCTCCGCCCGCTTGACCCGGGCGTCGACGGCCTCGACCACCTCGGACACGCGTTGGCAGATCCCCACCCCGGACTGGGATCGCAGCTGGCCGCCGAGTCCCCGTCCGCCGATGACGAACTGCGCCTCGGGCCACGCGTACTGGACCTGGAAAATCGCGTCCGTCAGCTCGACCGAGACCGTTGGCATCGTCGCGCTCAGGCAGATGACGTCCGGCCGGTGGCGGAGCACGCTGGCGACGAGCGCGTCGGCCGGCACGTCGGCGCCGAGCATCACGATCCAGTAGCCCGCTCCGCTCAGGAGGTTGCTTACCATCCGCAGCGCGACGACGTGCCGCTCCCCGGAGGGCGTCGCGAGCAGCACCCGGTGCCGGCGCCGGGCCTCCGCGACGCGGTCGGCCTCGCGCTGCAGGGCGAGCACCCGCAGCGCGATCTCGGTCGCAAGGTGCTCGTCGGCCACCGATATTTCGCCGCGCTCCCACAGCGCGCCCAGCAGCCATAGCGCCGGGGCGATGACCCCCTCGTCGATCTCCGCCGCGCTCAGCCTGGCGTCCATGGCCTCGCGGATCGTGATCTCGGCCGCGACCTCGTCGCCCGCCAGCAGCGCCGCTGCGAACGCCTGCTCGAGCTGCGCGAGGAGGCTCGAGCGAAGCTCGCGGGAATCGTTTTCCCGTTGGCCCATCGTTTCTCAAGCGCGACCATACCGCCTGGCGGTCAAGATCAGATGCTGCGACCGGCGTCCTGCCAAGCGCGGTGGCGATCTTGGCGGCTCGCGCCTTCAGCTCATCGTGCGGGATCTGGCGCTCGCCGAACCTCACCACCACGGCGGCCGTAGCATCGCATGCATGGAAGCGTCGTTGAACCCCGCTCTCGCCGAGGCCCGGTTCTGCCCGCGGTGCGGTGAGCTCGCCGAGATCGATTTCCCGCGACGGATCATCTGCCCGCACTGCGGCTATGCCGCGTACTACAACCCCAAGCCGGTCGCTGGCGCGATCCCGGTCGATGACGCCGGTCGGGTGATCCTGCTCCGCCGGGGATTCGATCCGGGGCGCGGGCTGTGGACTTTCCCGGGCGGGTTCGTCGATCTCGGCGAGTCGGTGGAGGACGCTGCGCGGCGCGAAACCGTCGAGGAGCTCGGCATGGCGATCGAGGTGCAGGGGCTGGTCGGCGTGTACTCGCGGGCGGAGGATCGCGTCGTGCTGATCGTCTACCGCGCGCGAGCGATCGGCTCGCCGCACACCACGCCCGAGGCGCCCGAGGTGCGCGCGTTCGGTGTCGACGAGCTGCCGTGGAACGAGCTCGCGTTCTGGTCGACCGAGCGCGCGCTGCGGGATGCCTTCTAGGCCGGCTCGTGGCTGGCCCGGCGCCCGAACCAGCCGAACAGCCTGGCAAAGGCACGAGCTAGCGGACCCCGCTTCTGCTCGGGCTCGAGGCGGCCGGTTTCGACCGGACCCGAGACGGCGGCGGGGGCAACTGCCGCAACGGGGACGGGAGCCGGCTGCGACACCGGCGGTGGCGTGCTCTTCGCCTGTGCGTTCGGCGCGGCGGCGCTGAACAAAGAGTCGGCGGCGCTGTTCGCCCACATCATCGCCTCGAGGTACAGCTCGCCGGCGCCCTCGACGACCTGAGGCAGGTCGCTGACCTCGCCGGTCTCGAGGCCGGCGACGCACTGCAGCAACAGGCCGCGCTTGCCCTTGCCGGCAACGAGCGCTTCGCGCATCTCGGTGGCGAGTGGGAGCGACGCGATCACGTCGACCATCGGGGCGTCCATCATCGCGTCGAGCACCGAGAACAGGCCGAGGGTGAAAAGCTCCGCGGGGGTGGCGATCCCGAGCGGCGCGCCGGCGAGCTCACAGAAGCGGGCGCGGATGAGCGCGGTCACGGTGAGCTCGGTCGGCTTGTCGTCGATGCTCGCCAGCACGCTTAGCGTCGCCCACCGCTTGACGTTCTCGAGCCCGAGCAGCGCGAGCGCCTGCCCGATCGACCGGACGTCGCCGCGCAGGCCGAAGAACGCCGAGTTGACGTAGCGCAGCAGCCGGAAGCTGAGCGCCACGTCGTGAACGATCAGCTGCTCGATCTGCTCGAGCTGAACGTCGGGATCGTTGAGCACCGCGGCCACCTGGAGGAGCGCGAGCCGGTTGGCGGCGATGCCGCGGGTGCACGCGACCGCCGGCCGGCAGAAGAAGTAGCCCTGGAACAGGTCGCAGCCGGCGTCGACGCAGAACTCGTGGTCGGCCTGGGTGGAGAGCTTCTCGGCGACGAGCTTGCCCTCGTACGGCTTCAGTCGCTGGACGAGTTCGCTGAGCCGCTCGCGCCCGAGCTCGTTGATGTTGAGCTTGACGACGTCGAACAACTCGAGCAGCGCCTCGGACCCCTCGCGGTAGCGGAAGTCGTCGAGCGCGAGCTTGTACCCCTGCTCCTTGAGCTCCCGGAGCGCGGTGAGCATCTCGTCGTCGAACTCCGCGGTCTCGGGGATCTCGAGGCCGACCAGGCCGGACGGCAGCGCGTGGGCGAGGCCGCCGGTGACGAACTCGCGGGAGATGTTGACCCAGGCGGTGCGGGTCCCGACGAGCCGCCCCAGGTCGAGCTCGGTGAGCGCGTTCAGGACCACGGTGGCGGTGGCGCTCTCCGGGTTGGCGATCATGGCCACGTCGTTCACGTAGCCCTCGCCGCGGAACAGCAGCTCGTAGCCGACAACCTCGAGCTTGGGGTTGAAGATGGGCTGGCGAGCGACGAATGCGTCTGGCATGAAGGACCCTGAGAACTGCCGTTGTGTTGCTTGGAAGGTCGGCACGCCGGGCCGAGCCTTAAGTCGCGGTGGCGCGAACTGGACGACTAAGTGGTCCGCCGGTGACCCTCTCGGTGTCGCCGTACTTACGAAAGAGACCACTAAGCTCGCGGGCGTGCAGATCTCAAACCGTGCCGATGTCGACAGCTTCGTCACGCTCGACGGCTCGACGATCCGGGAACTGGCCGGCCCGGCGTGGACGCAGGCGCGCCACCAGAGCCTCGCCGAGGCGACGATCCAGGCCGGCGGCGAGACGCTCGAGCACCGCCACGACGTGAGCGAGGAGATCTATTACTTCGTGAGCGGCGCAGGACGGATGCGCCTCGGCCCGGACGAGCGCGAGGTCGTCGCCGGCGACTGCGTCGTGATCCCGCCGGGCACCCCGCACAAGCTGTGGGCGGCGGACGAGGACCTGGTACTCCTGTGCGCGTGCGCGCCGCCGTACAGCGATTCCGACACCGAGATCATGGAACCGGCCGGCGGCGGCTAGGACTGGGGGACGCGTGGCGCTTGCCGCCGGGTGCTCGGGCGGATACGTTTCCCTCATGGCCGATCAAACACTCACCGTCATTACCGAGGTCCCCCGGTCCAGCGCGATCATCCACGCCCCACCAAAGGGGAAGATGGCGTTCAGCGGTGACGGGCCGGACAACCTGCTGTGCGGCGGCTGCGCCATCGTGTTGGCCGAAGGGGTCAGCGACGGGCAGCTGTTCGGGGTGTTCATCGAGTGCCCCGAGTGCGGGGCGCTCAACGACGTCAACTCCTGAGCGTCTCCGTCCGGTGCCGGTGCGTCTCAATCCAGAGACGGCCGGCGCCCCCGCGCGGACGCCGGCTAGCTCGTCGCGCGCGAGCCCGGAACCACGAGCCCGGACTCGTACGCGGCCACGACCGCCTGGGTGCGGTCCCGCAGCCCGAGCTTGTTGAGGATCCGGCTGACGTGCGTTTTGACCGTCTCCTCGGTGACCACGAGGCGCGCGGCGATCTCCGGGTTGGATAGTCCCTCGGCCACGAGGCCGAGGACCTCGGTCTCGCGGGGAGTGAGGTCGCCGAACGAGGGCACGGGTTGCGGCCTCGCCGCCGGGCGCTGCGCGAACTCGCTGATCAGCCGGCGGGTGACGCCCGGGGCGAGCAGCGCGTCGCCGGCGGCGATGATGCGTACGGCCTCGATCAGCCGTTCGGCCGTCACGTCCTTGAGCAGGAAGCCGCTCGCGCCGGCGCGGAGCGCGTCGTAGACGTACTCGTCGAGATCGAACGTCGTGAGCACGAGCACGCGCGGCCTGCGCGGACCGTCACTCGCGAGCTGCCGGGTCGCCTCGATCCCGTCCATGCCGGGCATGCGGATGTCCATCAAGACCACGTCGGGACTGCGCTCGCGACTGACCTCTACAGCCTGCTGTCCGTTGGCGGCGGTACCCACCACGACGAAGTCGGGCTGGGTGTCGAGCAGTTCGGCGAATCCCGAGCGCACGACCTCGTGGTCGTCGGCGACGACGATTCGTACCGGGGGCGTGCTCGCGGTCCCCGTTGGTCCGGTCGTGCTCACCGGAGCGCCGCACTCGCGTCGATCGGAAGCGTCGCCTCGACTAGGAAGCCGCCGCCGGTCGCGGGTCCTGTTCGCAGCTCCCCGCCGACCGCCGCGGCGCGTTCCCGCATGCCCGACAGGCCGTGGCCGCCCGTGGGCGCGCGCTCGGACGGACCGGGCCCCATGTCCCGGATCCGGACGCTCAGGGCGCGCTCGGCGTAGTGCAGCTCGACGTCGACGCCGGCGCCCGGTGCGTGCCGGCGCGCGTTCGTGAGCGCCTCCTGGACGATCCGGTACGCGGCCAGCTCGACTCCGGGGTCGAGCGCGACCGGCGCGCCGCTGAGGATCAGGCGAGCCCCGGAGACCGAAGCGTCGCGGGCGGCGTCGAGCAGTTCGTTGAGCTGCTCGAGGCCGGGCTGGGGCTCCAGGGCGGGCGTCTCGGCGCCGGCGTCCTCTCGGAGCACGCCGAGCAGCCTCCGCATCTCGGTAAGCGCGGCTCGGGCCGTGTCGCCGATCGCCGAGAGCCGTCGTGCGCCGGCGGCGGGCATGCCGGGAGTCGAGACTCGGGCGGTCTCGGCCTGTACGGCGATCATCGAGATGTGGTGCGCGACGACGTCGTGCAACTCGCGGGCGATCGCCGCTCGCTCGCCCCGCGCCACGTGCTCGAGCAGATCGCCGGCGGCCGCCTGACGGGCGGCGTCGTGCGACGAGGCCTCGGCACGTGCTCGTTGCGCGATCCCCGCGAACGCGGACGCCGGCGCCAGCGAGGCGAGGAGCAGGGCCAGCACCTCGGCCTCGGAGCCGCTCGGCACGGGGTGCGCGAGCGCAAGCACGACGAACGTGCCCGACAGGGATACCGCGATCAGCTGTGACCGGGGGCGCGGCTCGCCGGCGCGGGCGAGCGAGTACAGGACCGCGACCTGAGCGACGAGCGCCGCGATGGTCAGCGCACCGAACAGAGTCAACGACACGACGCTCGCCGCGACGACGGCGGCTGCCGCTGCCGTCCGGCCCGCGAACGCCGGCGGCAGCGTCGTCGCGAGCGCGACCACGCACAACGCGAGCGCGCGCTGCCCGCTGACGCCCTCGAGTGCAGAGCGCAAGATCGACTCGGCGACCGCGAGCAGGCCGAGCGCTCCGTAGGTCAACAGGGGAGCGGTCGCGCCCGGCGTGATCCACGCCTGGTGATCCGACCTGCCACGGCGCCAGTTCTCTACTCCCACCACGTGGACCATTGTCCCCGCTGGCCGTCCGTTCGGCATCGCTCTGCATAGCGATCCGGACATCCCCCCTGAGAGGGACGCGGTGCGGCCTTCGTAGCTCAGCCCAGCGATAGGAAAGATGGCTCGCCGGCGCGACGACAAGACGCCCTTCGCCGCTTAGCGTTTCCGGCATGGAAGCGACGATCGAAGTCAACCGGGTGCTGAAGCGGTTCGGGGAGACGGTCGCCCTCGACGGCCTCTCGTTCGCGGTCACGCCCGGGAGCGTGACCGGGTTCGTCGGGCCGAACGGCGCCGGCAAGTCCACCACGATGCGGGTGATTCTCGGGCTCGACGCGGTCGACGAGGGCAGCGCGCTGATCGGCGGGCGGCCGTACGCGACCCTGCGCCATCCGCTCCGTCAGGTCGGGTCGCTGCTGGACGCGGGCGCCGTGCAGCCGAGCCGGAGCGCCCGCAACCATCTCCTGTGGCTCGCCCATTCCCAGGGGCTGGCGTCCCGGCGCGTCGATCAGGTGATCGAGCAGGCCGGTCTCGAATCGGTGGCGCGGCGCAAGGCCGGCGGGTTCTCGCTCGGGATGCGCCAGCGACTCGGGCTTGCCGCGGCGATGCTCGGCGACCCACCGATCCTGATCCTCGACGAGCCGTTCAACGGCATGGACCCCGAGGGGATCGTGTGGATGCGAGGGTTTCTGCAGGCGCTGGCGGCTGAGGGGAGAGCCGTACTGGTCTCGAGTCACCTCATGAGCGAACTCGAGGACACCGCCGACCATCTGGTCGTGATCGGGCGGGGCAAGCTCGTCGCCGACACGAGCGTCGCCGAGTTGATCGCGGCTGCCTCAGCCGGCAGGGTCACGCTGCGCACGAGCGCCCGCTCGGACGCAATGACTGCGCTGGCGGACGCCGGCGCTACGGTGGCCGCGACCGGGCCACACACGCTCACGGTCACGGGGCTCGTGTCCGAGCGGATCATCGAGGTCCTCGGCCGGGGCGGGGTGCCCCTCTCCGAGGTGACGGTTCATCGCTCGAGCCTCGAGGAGGCGTACATGGACCTGACCCGGGATGCGGTCGAGTTCAGCGCCGCGACGCCCTCGCCCGGGCCGGCGTCGGCGCCCGGGACGCCGAGCGCGGACGTCGCCCGATGAGCGCCACCGCCGCCCCGTACCGCTCAACCCTGCCCGCCGGTCGGGACGGGTTCGCGCCTTTGCTGCGCGCCGAGTGGACGAAGTTCCGGAGCGTCCGCGGGTGGGTGATCACCGCGATCGCCTCGGCGCTCCTGATCGTCGGGTTCGCATACCTCGGCACATTCGCCCACCACGACGGCGGCATCTGTTTCGGCCCGAACCCGTCGTCCGGGACGTGCCGGAGCTTCCTGCACCCGACGCCCCCGATCGGTCCGGGCGGTCTGGCGGTGACCGACACCTACTACTCCGTCCACCGCGCGCTCACGGGAGACGGGAGCATCACCGTGCTCGTTAGTTCTCTGACCGGGCGCATTCAGGGCGGTGGCGGCAACTCGGCGAGCGTCGCCGACATGGCCGGCGCGCCGGGCCCGCTGCAGCCGTGGGCGAAGGCCGGGCTGATCCTCAGCGCAGCCACGAAGCCGGGGTCGCCATATGTCGCGGTCATGCTCACCGGCGCCCACGGCGTCCGCATGCAGTTCGACTACTTCCACGACATCGCGGGTCCGGCGGCGGCGTCGGACTCGCCGCGCTGGTTGCGCCTGTCGCGTTCGGGCACGACCGTGACCGCGTACGAATCGGCGGACGGTCGTTCGTGGACGCGGGTCGGCTCGGCGCGCGTTCCGGGCTGGCCGCGAAACGTCCAAGGTGGACTGTTCGTAACCTCTCCGCAGACCGCACCGCCGGGACAGGCGCTGGAGCCGGGCGCCGGTGGCGTGGCCACCGGGGCGGCCGCCACCTTCGGCGCGCCGGGCCTTCAGGGTGGATGGTCTCGCGGCGCGTGGACCGCTTCGGATGTCGGCGACGACGGGTCGATTCCGACCTTGAGCTCAGTCGGCGCGCAGAGGTCCGGATCTGGATCTGGCTCCGGTTTCACGGTCACGGGGTCCGGGGACATCGGGCCATCGGTCGCCGCCGGCGACACCGACAGGAACGCGCTGACCGGCGTATTCGTCGGCCTGATCGTGCTGACGGTGCTCGGCGCGATGTTCATCACGGTCGAGTACCGGCGGGGGCTGATCCACACCACGCTGACCGCGAGCCCACGCCGCGGCCACGTGCTGATCGCGAAGGCGGTGGTGATCGGGGCGGTCGCGTTCGTCGTCGGTGCCGGCGCGGCCGCGGTCTCGATCCCGCTCGGAAACCACATCCTGCGCGTGAACGGCAACTTCGTGTATCCCGTGAGCGCGCTCACCGACTTGAGGGTGATCCTGGGGACGGGGGCGCTCGTCGCGCTCGCCGCTGTCCTCGCACTTGCGCTGGGCGCGGTATTCCGCCGGGGCGCGGGGGCGGTCACCGCAGTGATTGCGCTGATCATCGTGCCGTACGTGCTGGCATTCGCCTCGGCGCTGCCCGCCGGCGCTTCCCAGTGGCTGATGCGCGTCACGCCCGCCGCCGCGTTCGCGGTCGAGCAGACGCTGCCGCAGTACCACCAGGTTTCGTACCTCTACACGCCCGCTCAGGGCTTCTATCCGCTGGCGCCCGGAGTCGGGCTGGCGGTGCTCGCCGCGTACGCCCTCATCGCCACGCTGGTCGCGGGCCGCCTGCTTCGCACCCGGGACGCATGACCGCCGCCCTCCACGCCGAGTGGACCAAGCTGAGGACGATCGCGGCAACCGGGTGGCTAATGCTCGGCGTGGTCGCGCTGACTGTCGCGCTCAGCGGCGTCGTCGCGCTCGCGGTCACCTATGCGTCGCTCGGCTCGGGCCAGGACGTCACCAGGCTCAGCCTCACCGGCGTCTATCTTGGCCAGGCGATCATCGCGATCCTGGGCGTGCTCGCCATCGCCGGCGAGTACAGCAGCGGCATGATCCAGGTCACGCTGACCGCGATGCCGCGCCGGATGAGCGTCCTGGCGGCCAAGGCGATGATCCTGACCGCGCTGGCGCTCGCCGCCGGGGCCTTGGCCGTCCTCGGCAGCTTGCTCGCCGGACGGCTGCTGCTTCCGGCGGGCGGGTTCACGGCCGCCCACGGCTACCCGCTTCTCTCCCTGGACCATGGTCCCACGCTGCGCGCTGCGTTCGGCTCGGTCCTGTACCTGGCGCTGATCGGCCTGCTCAGCCTCGGCATCGCCACCGCCGTGCGCGAGCCGGCCGTGGCGACCGGGCTCGTCCTCGGGCTGCTCTACCTGTTCCCGATCCTCGCGGCGCTCGCTCCCGATCCGCATCTCCGGCGCCACCTGGAGCAGATCGGTCCGATGACCGCGGGGCTCGCGATCCAGGCGACGACGAACCTCCGCGGCCTGCCGATCCACCCGTGGGCGGGGCTTGGCGTACTGGCGGCGTGGGCCGCCGCCGCGCTGGTCGCCGGCGGTCTCGCACTCGCACGACGCGACGCGTGAGAAGATCGCGCCGTGCCCAGGTTCGAGGGCTTCGGTCCCAAGATCCAGAGGTGGTTCAAGGGGCTCGAGGCGGACGACACCAAGGAGTACTTCAGCACCAGCCGGGAGTTCTTCGAGGAGTCGATCCGCTCCAGGGATCGTTGGGGGCGTCGACGATCACTGCGCTACACCGGCTCGAGCGCGAACGTCGCGGTCACCGTGGCGACGACCTCTTGCTCGCCAGCCTCGACATGGATGTCGGGGCCACCGCTTCGGCGGGCAGCCGCCGTCATGATGATCCCCTGATGGTCGGGCTCCGCGATCGCGATCAACGCTCCGAGACGCGCGTCGACACCTGCCGCGTATGCGGCCGCCTTCGCCTTGGCGTGCTCGGCGGCTCGCGTCGCCGCCTCGAGCCGCACCGGATTGCCCATTGAGATCCGCCACCTGGGTCCCGCGATCCGCGCGTCGAGCTCGTCGGTCGCGCGCATGATCAAGCGACCGATCGTCTCGGTATCCGCGAGACGGACGAGCATGCTCGCGAGCGCTTGATGACCGATCGAGCGCCGGCCGGCGTTCGTGTGCTCAAACTCTTCACTGACCGTGATGCCCGTGGTCGACCGGTCCTGGCGAGCGATGCCGAACTCGTCCAGCATCTGAGCGAGCGCCTCGCTTCGAGTAGCGACGTCCCCCAGGGCGGGTCCAGGCGCCGTCTCAGTTGCTGACAACGTGATCCACACGATCGCTTCGTCGGGCTCGGTGCGGATCGCGGCCTCGCCGATCACGGTGACTGTCGGCCGAGCCTCACTCGAACTCGCGGTGTCACTTGCCATTCGACGATCGTAATGCTTCAGTGATGCGGACCGGTTGACTGATAGCGCGACGCCTTCGGTCGGCCGATCCGGGCCAAGCTGAGCGTTACGTGCCCCATTACATTGCGCGCGGAGCGGCTGATGCCAGACGAGCTGACATTCCGATCGATGCGGGAAGCCGACCTCGAGCTGGTGAGGATGTGGCTTGGGCTGCCGCACGTAGCGCGGTGGTACCTGGCCGGCTCGACGCTCGAGCAGGAGCTGGACGAGTTGCGTCAGTGCATCGCGCACGAGCAGCCGACCTATCCGCTGGTGGTACTCGAGCGAGGCCGCCCGATCGGCTGGTGTCAGTGGTATGTGTGCTCGGACTATCCCGACCACGCGGCGGCCGTAGGCGCCGAACCGAGGGACATCGGGGTGGATTTTGCCATTGGTGACCCGGCGTGTATCGGCAAGGGCGTGGGCACGTCGTTGATCGCCGCGCTGATCGCCTACGTCACCGAACGGCAGCCGGCCACGGGCTTCATCGCTGACCCCGAGGCAAGAAATCTCGCCTCACGAAGGGTGCTCGAGAAGAACGGCTTCGAGCTAGTGCGGGAGGGGACCCTCCCATCCGAACCGACCGCCGCAACGATGGCGATCTACCGGCTCCGGCCGTGATTTTGATGTACAAGCGTGGGCGTCGATCCAGGCGTCATCCGATTCGAGCTCAAAAGCGAGCCTGGCCAGTTCCGGACCCCTGCCTACTCCGCGTCGGGCCAGGTCGCGGTGGCGCGGACGCCGTCGCCCTCCTCGGGCTTGGGGCCGCCGACGGCGATGATGTCGAGCCCGTCCGGCCCGGCCTCGAAGGCTCGAACAACCTCGGGCGCGACACGGACGACATCCCAGGTCTGAAGCTCCTGGGTCTCGTCGTCGAGCAGGATCCGGCCGGAGCCGGCGACGACGACGTAGGCCTCCTCCTGCTCCTTGTGGCTGTGAGCCATCGGGCTGCGCAGGTTCGGGGCATACCGAAAGAGACTTACCCCGAGGTCCCGCGAGTCCAGGTGCTTACGGCCGAAGCGGCCCTCGAGCCCTTCCACCCTTCCGGCGACGGAGTCCTCGACGTCGAGTAGGTTGACCTTCGCAAAGCTGGACATGCAATCTCCTCCGCTGGACAGCGAGTGGGTACGGCGTGGCCAACCCTAGCTGTCGAGGCCGGCATTAGGGTGGCGGACGTGGCGGAACGTCGCCATTAGCTCCGATAGCACGCCGCCCGGGGCCGACGCCGACCGCCCGCGATCGCTTCCCGTCACTAGCAGTCTCGGATTGCGCGGCAAGGAGGAATGCCAGCTGTGAGAATGCGGGCCGATGCAGCGGTTCAACGTCCTGACTGGCGAGCTTCCGGTGCAGCAGGACCGCCCTAGGTTCGTTTGGCGCGGCCGGCGCGGAGTGCCGCGTGAGGTGGGCCTGCGGTGGTTTGGCGCCAGCGTCTACGAGCTGCCTGCCGCGCAGTGGACGTTTCCTTACCACTACCACCACGGGGTTGAGGAGTGGCTGTACGTGGCCGCCGGCGCGCCGACGTTGCGCGACCAGGCCGGGGAGCGGGCGCTCATGCCCGGGGATCTGGTCTGTTTCCCGAGCGGCCCGGACGGAGCACACGCCGTCCGCGGGCCCGGTCGCGTCGTCATGTTCTCCGGGGTGGCCGCATCCGGCGCGCCGTCGGTGTCCGTCTACCCGGACTCGGACAAGCTCGGCGTGCGACCGCCCGACGGCGGCCCTGACCGGCTCGACTTCCGCCGCGGCGACGCGGTCGACTACTGGGATGGCGAATGAGCGCGACGCCGCGGCCGGTGCTCAACGCGACAGCGATCGAGGTTGCGCCGTGGGCCGGGGCTCCGCCCGGGTTCCGGACCCGTTACCGACAGCTCGGGCCGCTGCTCGGCGGCGAGCTGCTCGGCGGGACCGTCTACGAGTTCGATCCCGGTGAGCGCAATGGCCCCTACCACTACGAAATCGGTAACGAGGAGTGCCTGCTGGTGCTGGCCGGCTCCCCGACGCTGCGCCACCCAGAGGGGCGAGACGTACTGACGGTCGGGGACATGGTCGTTTTCACCGACGGTCCGAACGGCGCTCACCAGCTGATTAACGAGTCGGGCGCGGTCACTCGAGTGCTGATCCTGTCAACCACGCGAGAGCCACACGGGCGCGCCTATCCCGACAGCGGCAAGCTATCGACCCCCGGCGGCATCTTCCGCATCGCCGAGACCGTCGACTACTGGGATGGCGAATCAGCCGGCTGAGCCAAGAGTCGGCGCCCAACCCTGCAGCGACCGGGGACGCCTGGACTCGGGCGACCCGAGCGGCGGTACCCCGCGCTTCCGACCTAGCGAACGCGATCGTGCCGGTGGGTCGAGCCCTGGCGTTGTTGTGGTGGCCATAGGCACAGAAGTACTCGCCTGGCCCAGTCCTTCGGGATCGGCTCGCCGCTGAGGTAGCGGGCGTAGAACGAGCCGATCAGCATGCTGGTTGCCGCGTCGATGTCCAGTGTGCGAGGAAGCTGACCGGCACTCACGCCGTCGGCGAGCGCCTGGCGGAGCATCGCGCGGCGCGGCTGCAGGAGCCGGGTCCTGAATCGTTCGAGTAGCCCAGGGTTTCGATGCTCCTCGGACAGGATCGAGCCGAGCGTGGCCATCGCTAGTGGGCGCTCCAGGTTTCGCTGGAAGTTTGCGAGGATGGCCAACGCGTCCGCACGTGCTCCTCTCGCCTGGCGGGGAAGGGGCTCGATACGCAATGAATCGACGACAGCCGCCACGAGATCCATCTTGTTGGGATACCGGCGGCGCAGAGTCGGAACGGTGGTGCCGGCGGTGGCCGCGACGGATTCCATCGACATTCCGGAGTACCCCTTCTCCTCCAGTTGATGCTCCGCGGCGGCCAGGATCGCCGCATCGAGTCGCGCGTCGCGAGGCCGACCGCGTTGGCGCGGAGGCACCGGGCCGCCCGATCGCCTCGAAGCTCTTCGCGGTCGACTTAGGGCGTCAGCGCGTTCCGGCATCCACGTTCCGGTATCGGCATTTACATTACGATAGCCTATCGTAAAGTAATTGCTCCAGACCTGACCCGGACAAGGACCCGAAGGAGAGTTCATATGACCGCAGCGTCGCCTCCGTCAACGGCCGTCATTCGCGTTTCTCGTGGAAACTTCGACCCCGCCCGGTTTCAGGAAGTCGAGCAGATGACGCGGGATACCGGCAGGTACCTCATTCCCGCGATCGGCAGATTGGAAGGTCTCATCGCGTATTACGCTGGGGCCTCGGTCCAAGGATCAGCGGTCCACGTCAGCCTGTGGCAGACCAACCATCATGCAGAGCAAATGGGCCAGCTGAAGGAGATGGTTGTCGACGCACGCAGCGACGCAGACGCCGTCGGTGTGACCTTCATCCCGATCGTGCACTATCCGATCGCGTGGAGTATTCAACCCTCGCCTGCTCGCGCCGGCAGCGCTCCGCCTCTGAACTGAATCCGCAGTCGACGCGAGCTCGCGGACGTCGTCGTACAACTCGTCGTCCTGGCTTTTGTGGAGGAGTGTGCTTGCCGGCTTGTCGTGGGGTCCGGCTCAGCCGGGGCTCACGCCGAGGGTACGCTTGAGGAACTCCACCTGGAGCAGCATAAGATTCTCTGCGACCTCTTCCTGCCGGGCCATGTGGGTGACCCCCGACAGCGGGAGCACTGTGTGCGGCCGCCCGGCGGCCAGGAGCGCCGACGACAGTCGCAGCGTGTGCGCCACCACCACGTTGTCGTCGGCCAGCCCGTGGATGAGCATGAGCGGTCGCTCCAGCCTCGGTGCATCATCGATCAACGAGTTATGGGTGTAAGCATCAGGGTGGTCGTCGGGGTGACCTAGGTAACGCTCTGTATAGAAAGTGTCGTACAGCCGCTGGTCGGTGACTGGCGCACCGGCCACGGCCGTGTGGAAGACGTCCGGGCGTCGGAGCACGGCCAGCGCGGCCAGGTAACCGCCGTGGGACCAGCCACGGATGCCAACGCGGGATAGGTCCAGGTCGGGGAAGGCTCCGGCGACCGCGTGTAGCGCCTCTACTTGGTCCTCGAGGTTCGGCGTGGCCTCGTCGTAGTGGATTAGCCGGTCCCAAGCGGGCCCGCGGCCGGGAGTGCCCCGGCCGTCGGCGATCAGCACCGCGAAGCCCTGGTCCGCGAGCCACTGCGGCGTCAGGTATGCGTTGCGTGAAGAGACCACGCGCCTCGCGGCGGGGCCGCCGTAGGGGTCGCACAGCACCGGCAGCCGCGCCGAGCCGGGCTGGTGCCCGCGCGGCAGCAGCAGCGCGCACCGCAGCTCGTGCGCGCCGACGGTTAGGAACGTGACCTCCGGCGTGAGCACCGGCGTCTCCGCGAGCGACGCGATCTTCCCGGTCTGCTCGCTGCCCCGCCAGACCCCCACCCGAGAGCCGAACCAGCCGAGCGACCGGGATGACGTGACCACGAGGTCCCCGCGTCGGGCCGCCTCGTGCACGCCCGGGTCGCGGGTCACGCGGACGGTGCTGTTCGGACCGCTGGTGTAGACATGCAGCTCGGTCGGGTCCTCCTCGGTGGCGCTGAACAGCACGTCATCACCGACGTCGAGGACGGCGGCGACGTTCAGGCCCACAGGCGTGACCGGGTCCTCGCCGATCATCAGCCGGTACGAGCCGTCTCTGGCCACCACCCGGACCAGCTCGCCGCCCGGCGTCCACGCCGGCGTCCCGACGACCACGTCGACCCAGTCTGGGTCGGTGTCCTCGCAGATCAGCTCCACTCTGCCGTCCTCGGCCACGGCCAGCACCCGCATCGTGCGCTGGTCGCGCGAGGCCACTTGCAACAGCGCCGGGCCGCCGCGCGACCAGTGCGCTGCGGTCAGGTAAGGCGCGTCATAGGAGTCCCAGCCCACAGGCGTCAGGTTTCCGTCCAGCCCGGCGAGCACCACGCGGACGTCGGCGTTCGCCGTCCCCGCGCTTGGGTAGGCGACCTCCACCGGCGGCCGGTTCGGGTGGGCCGGATCCGACACGTGCCAGCGGGCCACCGGCGTCGTGTCCACTCGCGCCACCAGCAGCTGCCGTCCGTCGGGTGACCACCAGAAACCGCGGGTCCGGTTCATTTCCTCGGCCGCCACGAACTCGGCCAGGCCGTAGGTCACATTCTCGGCCTCCGGCACGGCCAGCGCCCGGTCATCGGCGCCATCGGCGTCGATCACACGCAGCGCCCCGTCCGTCACGTACGCGATGTTGGCTCCCGTCGGATCCGGACGCGGGTCGAGCACCGGCCCCGGCACGATCAGCTCACGCACATGAGTGCCGTCCAGGTCGGCCAGATCGGCCACGAACAGCCGCCCGGAGAGCGCGAACGCCGCGATCCGCACGGCCTCGTCCGCCGCGAAGGACACCACACCCGCCGCGGCCTGGCGGGTCCGCTCCCGACGCGCCCGCTCTTCGGGCGGGAGGCGCTCCTCGGAGCCGGAGAGCAGCTCCTCCGGGTCGGCAACCAGCCGCTCCTCGCCAGTGACGGTGTCCCGTACCCACAGGCCGGTGCTGCGGTCGGTCCCCGAGCGCGCCCGAAGGAAGGCGACGCGGCTGCCGTCCGGACCGATTGCGAAGGCGTACGGGACGCCCAGGGAGAACCCGACGGTGCGGGCGTTCTGGCGCGGGAAGCTGATACCGGCGTCGGTCACGGCCCGATCCTCTCAAAACGACCACCGGTCCGCCGAAGCTCCCCGCCGCTCCCCAACCCCCACCTACCGAACGCCACGTGCCCGCCGCGCCACGGTGCCATTCGCAGTCACTAGTCGCCTCGGTCCGCCACCGTTGCCGGCGCTGCTGGACGTCTTGACAGCGACGCCCGTCCGCGCCGATTAGCACCGCGGAAACGCATACCGTGGCGCGGGAGGGTTCCGCCGAACACTTACGGTGAAACAACCTTGGCGCCACCGGGCGGTGGGGCGGCCCACGCCCGCCGGGGTGACTCGAGCGAAGCCCGCCGGGGGACTCGAACCCGCAACCCCTTCATTACAAGTTGCCCATTTGCAGGGCAATTGCCGAAGGTACGGGCGATTCAGTCTAATTAAGAGAGGTTGGAGCGGGTCAGAATTGCTGAGTTCGGGACACGGTTGGGGACACATTTTTCGCGTTGGCGCGTCCGGATCAAGCGCCCGGTGGGGAGGGACGCCGAGTTGGCCAGCAGATCCCGCGCGCAGTCGGCATCTTGATCTCGCGGTGGCGAGGCACTGTCGTCCGTTGCCCGTGGCGGGTTCTCCCAGAGTTCATGCTTGGCGGCCTCGCGAGCGAGGTGGCAGCCGTGATCCGTAAGGTGGCGCTCGAGCTGGCGCTTCTTCACGCAGCGATCT
Source organism: uncultured Solirubrobacterales bacterium (assembly GCA_963701945.1). Lineage (GTDB taxonomy): Bacteria > Actinomycetota > Thermoleophilia > Solirubrobacterales > Solirubrobacteraceae > Palsa-465. Next base: position 488,293 of record CAVPBV010000019.1, read on the forward strand.
CGACCGACTCGACCAAGGCCCAGCCGGTCGGCGGGATGGCCTCGCCGCGTTGGCGACGCTCGTCCAGGACTAGCTCGATGGCGTCCTTGACCATCTCTCGCGCCTGGTCCAAGTTCTCGCCCTGCGTGTGAACCTCAGATAGCTCGGGAACGTGGGCGTAGACCCATCCGTCGCCGGCGTCCTCGTAGACGACGTTGAAGGTGTGCGCGGGCATATGTGGACGGTAGCTCGGCGAGGTGCGTCGTTGAATGCGGGCACATCTCCCGCTCGAACAAGTGCGATCCGGGAACGGTGCTCTGCTCGACCGCCATCTGCTCGACGCTCATTACAGCCCGGGGCTGATCAGCAGCCCTCGCGCGCACCCGATGGGCCGAGCCCGACCTGCGCGAGCTCCCCCGAGGCCACGGCTCGGCCGCTCATTGACTCGAGCAGCCGATCGAGAGCCGGTCGAGGAGCCATCCGCCGCCGTTGTGAACGGTCTGCACGGTGCCGGAGCACTGCTGGGTCTGGCTCGTCTGCACCGACGTCGTCTGAACCGCCACCGTGGCTGTGGTCGGACTGCTGTCGGCGAGCTGGGCGGCACGGTCGAAGGTGACCGAGCGCACGGAGCTCATCTCGTTTTGAAAGGCCGAGTAGCCGCCTACCTGGCTGCGCAGATTCGGGTCGGCGAGGGCCCAGGCCGTGGCGTACTGATGTGCCGCCGCGGCCTTGTAGAACTGCTCCACGGCTTGGACCGGACTGCCCGAGGCCGAGCCGCCGGCGACGGCCGGGGCGGCTCCGGCCGGGCCGGCTCCCGCCGGGCCCGCTCCCGCCGAGGGCGAGGGGCCGACGGCGGTGGTGGGTGTGCTGGTGGCGGGGGTGGTCGTGGAATGGGTCGTCGCGGTGCTGCTCGCGTGGCTGGACCCGGAGTTCGGCGGGCTGGTGTGCGCGGCACTGGTCTTTGCGGGGCTGCTCTTCGAGGCGCCCGACGAGGCGGCGGTGGTCGAGCTCGTGCCCACGCGTTTCTCGCCGCCGCCGGAGCTGAGCGCGGCCAGGACCACGGCGCAGACCGCTACCGCGGCGAGGGCCAGGAGCGCAGGTGCAAGGATCGAACGCCGTCGCCGCGGACCTTCGGTCCGGGGCGGGGGCTCGCTTCGCGGCGGTGGTGCCGGCTCGCCGGGCGGCGCCGGCGCCGTGACCACGCGAGGGCGGCGTAGAGCCTCCTGTGTCGGTGGTGCGGGCTCAATGCTCGACTCGAGCCGGCGCACCAGCTCCCCGACCGTGCGCGGGCGCTGGGCCGGATCGGCCGACATGCCGCGCTTGAGGACCTCCGCCGTCTCCGCGGGCAGGTCCGGCCGGACGTCGCGCAGATCGGGAGGCGGTTGCGTGGCTATCGCGTGGGCGGGGGCTAGCGGGTTGGACTCCGGCCGCGCCTTGGTTCCGGAGAACATCTCGTAGGCGACGGCCGAGAGCGCGTAGACGTCCATCGCGGAACTCGGCGCGGCGCCGTCGAGCTGCTCGGCGGCCATGTAGCTAAAGCTCCCCACCACGGCGCCCGAGGTCGTGATCCGCGTCCGATCGGCCACGTCCGCGACGCCGAGGTCGGCCAGCTTGATATCACCGTTGCGGCCCAGGAGGAAGTTCGCAGGTTTGACGTCGCGGTGGACGATGCCCCGTTGGTGGATCGCGTCGAGGGCGGCCCCAATCCCGCGCAGGACCCGGATGGCCTCGTCGGGCGGGAGGGCTCCGCGCGTGCGGATGAGGTCCTCCAACGTCTCGCCCTCCACGTACTCCATGACGATCACCACGTCGCCGTCGTCCTGGAGCTGGGCGTCGAAGACGAACACCAGGTTCTGGTGGTTCAGCGACGCGCCGACCATGGCTTCACGCTTCAAGCGCAGCATCCCGCGCCGGTCGTCCCCGCCGTGGACCCGCTTCAGAGCGACCAGACGGCCGAGCACCGTGTCCTCGGCGAGTGTGACCGTGCCCATCCCGCCGGCGCCGAGCCGCCTGATCTCGCGGTAACGGGCCGCCTGCTCCGTTTTGGCCATATTTGAGGCTTACCCGCCAGCCGAGCGCTCGACGCGTCCTCGATGACCGGGTTTCGGTGCGATGCGACCAACAGGCACTTCCCGAAGCCCGCCGGGGGACTCGAACCCCCAACCCTTTCATTACAAGTTGCCCATTTGCAGGGCAATTAGCGTAGATACGGGCGATTCTTTCTAGTTGGGAAAGGTAGGAGCGGGTCAGAATTGCTGAGTTCGGGACATATTTCGGGACTCGGTTTGGCCGCTCGCCGCATCGATAAGCTGAAGTCGTGCCGTCCGATCCGTCTCTGAGCGGTCTCGAGTTGTCCGAGGTCGATAACCCTCGAGTTCGGGATGCGCTCGCTCGGGTCGACGCTATGTCGGACGATCAGCTCGGCGAACTTGTCCGGGGTGAGCATCCGGATGTGATCGAGGCGGCCGAGGGCATGATCGCTCGGCGTCGAGCCGCCGAGCGCCAAACGAGCTAACCGACCGGGCCGATTGACAGATTGAGGTGGTGTCTCCGCCTTGGTCGAACGCGCTCGCTGCATCGCTGCAGCGCGACCGTCAGCAGCTGTTGGTTGCGTTCGTGGAGCTGCGTGCCCGTCTGCGAGAGACCGCGCGCCGGATTTCCCCGGCGGCCACGCGGAGCGGGACGAAGCGTTGGAACAGACAGAACACGACTACGTCGCGCTCGTGGAAGCCGGAGCGGAGGCCTCTCGCCTCGAGGCGGGCTTGGCCTCGGCGGACCGGGAGGCTACGGCGCGCGAGGTCGACGCCGCAACGCTCACCATCAGGCAGATGCAAGAGTTGGTTGTCGCGCTCGCCGACCGCCTGCCCCTCGAGTGATGATTGTGATCACGCGCACGACGAACGGAACCGACCAGAGATCGGGCCAGATAGGCATGGGTCGAACGATGCACGACCAGCCGGGACGTCAACGACGTCTTGGGACGTCTACGAAGACGGTTCCGCGGAACACTTACGGTGAAACAACCTTGGCGCGACCGGGCGGTAGGGCGGCCCACGCCCGCCGGGGTGACTCGAGCGAAGCCCGCCGGGGGACTCGAACCCCCAACCCCTTCATTACAAATGAAGTGCTCTACCAGTTGAGCTAGGCGGGCGGGTGACCCTTAGTCTTGCACGGTCGAGGCGGCGCGCTCGAGCGAGCCGTGGCCGTTGCTGGCGTAGTTGGGCGTTGGCGGGGCGGGGGCGGGTTCGGGCGGCGGGTTCAGGCGGCGCTCGAGCTCGCCGAGGACGATGCCGAACAGGAGGTGGCGCCAGGTGGCTTGGACGAAGGCGCGGCGGTTGCCGCTGAGGGCGGGCAGGTCGGTGCGGGCGGGGTGGAAGCGGTCGGTGAGGGCGACGAGCGGCCAGCCGGCGAGGTGCTCGGCGACGGCGAGGACGGGGCCGCGGAGGGCCGGCGGGAGTGGGAGGGTGGGGGCGACGTTGGCGTAAACGGCGCCGAACATGGCGCCGTTCTGAATGTGGAGGGCGAGGCCGAGGCGGTACCAGCCGGGGCCGTTGCGGACGGCTCGGCCGAGGAGCTCGACGTCGTCGTAGCGGCTGGAGAGTAGGAGCTTGTCGAGGGGCTGCTCGAGCGCCCAGACGCTGGCGGCGAGGGCGCCGGCGAGCGCGCCGCGGAGCGTTCGGATGGGGACGCTGCCGGTGCTCACGGGAGGGCAGAACTGTAACGGGCGGGGCCGGTGTGGGTACCGGAATGTGCGATGGATCACGAGCAGCTGCACCGGCGCGCACGGGAGCGCGGCGTCAACCGATGGGTGCTGTTCGCGGTGAGGATGGTGCTGACGCCGTTCTTCCTGATCTACCTGCGGATGCAGCGGATCGGGCGGGAGCACATCCCCGCGGAGGGCCCGGTGATCCTGGCGTCGAACCACCGGAGCTTCTTCGATCCGTTCGTGATCGGAACGATGACGCGGCGCCCGGTGTACTACGTCGCCAAGCAGGAGCTGTTCATGTACAACCGGCTGCTGAGCTGGGTGCTGAACGCGCTCGGCGCGTTCCCGGTGGCGCGGGGCGCCGGCGACCAGGACACGATCGAGACGGCGAAGATCATCCTTGGCCGGGGCGAGATCGTGCTGATGTTCCCCGAGGGAACGCGCACCCGCCCGGGCCCGCTCGGAAAGCCGCGCCGGGGCGTCGGGCGGCTCGCGCTAGATACGGGCGCGCCGGTCGTGCCGATCGCGATCATCGGCACCGAGGACATTCGCAGGGGGTGGCGATTCCGGCCGCGCAAGGTCAAGCTTCGCGCGGGCCCGCCGCTGCGCTTCCCCAAGGTGGACGACGCGTCGCCGGCGCTCGCGGGCGCCGTCACCGACCGCATCTGGCCGATGGTCATGCTCCAGTGGGAGTGGCTCGGCGGTCTTCCCCCGATCCGCCGCGCCGCGATCATCGGCGCCGGCGCGTGGGGCACGAGCCTCGCGGTGCTGCTGGCGCGCGCTGGCCTCGAGGTCGAGCTCGGCACGCGCACCCGCGAGCAGGCGGCGGCGATAGAAGCCACCCGACGGAACGATGCCGACCTGCCGGGCGTAACGCTGCCGGCCTCGGTGCGGGTCACGCGCGCAGCTGAGCTCAACCTCACCGACGCCGATCTCGTCTGCCTGACGGTCCCCGCGCGGGCGCTGCCGAACGCCCTCGCCGCGCACGGCGAGCGCATCCCGCAGAGCGCCGGCGTGCTCGTGCTGTCGAAGGGCCTCGTGCCGCCGCTCGGCACGCTCCCGTCGGCGTTCGTCGCCGAACGCTGCGCGGCCCGCTCGATTGCGGTGCTCGGAGGACCGGCCGACGCCGCCGAGGTGCTCGAGCACGGAGCGTCCGTGGTGCTGGCCACGGTCGACCGCGGGTTTGCACGAAATCTTGCCGATGTGCTCGGCGCCGCCGGGCTCGACGTCTCGAAGAGCAGCGACGTGACCGGCGTTGAGCTGGCCGCGACCGCGAAGAACGTCGCGGTGCTGGCCGCGGCCGTCGCGTCGGTCGCGGGCCCGAACATCGCCGGCGCCGCCGCCGGCAAGGTGTTCGCCGAGGTGGACGCGCTCGCGCGGGCGCGAGGCGGTCGGCCCGAGACGTTCGCGGGCCTCGCCGGCGCCGGCGACCTGGTCGCGACGGTGGTCTCTTCTAGCTCTCGGAACCGCCGGGCCGGCGAGCTGCTCGCTCAGGGCGTGCCCGCGTCGGAGATCGGCAATGCGCTGGGCCAGGCCGTCGAGGCGGTTGACTCGGCGCCGCTGCTGGCGAACGTGGCGCGGGACGCTCGCCTCGAGGCGCCGGCGCTCGAGAGCCTGGCGGCGCTCGTCGAAGGCCGGATCGAACCCCATCAGTGGACGGCGACGATGACGGCCGACCCGACCGGCGACGTAGTCGCGCAAAGGCCGCCCTATCCGCGCCGAGTGACGAAGGCTAGGCTCTGATGTTGTGGACGGCGAGTTACCAACGACCAAGGCGGACGTCGACGCGCGGTTCACGGAGCTGTACCGCACGCATCTGCGCGACGTGTACTCGTACAGCTACTACCGGGTTGGCAATCACCACGACGCGGAGGACCTCACCGAGCAGACGTTCCTGCAGGCCTACCGGCACTTCGAGCGCGCGCTGCGGGAGGCGAACGGGCGGCCGCTGCGGCCGTGGCTCATCCGGATCGCGCACAACCTGGCGGCCAACTTCTATCGCGACCGTTCGCGAAAGCCCGAATCGGGTATCGAGGACGCCGGGATGATCTCCGCGCCGCACACGACCGAGTCGCTGGTCGAAGGCCGCGAGCAGCTGAAGGCGATCCTCGACGGGGTCCAGCAGCTCCCGGACGACCGGCGTGAAGCGCTGATCATGAGATTCGCGCTCGGGATGGACAACCGCGAGATCGCGCGAGCGCTCGGGCGCACCGACGGGGCCACCAAGGTGCTGCTCCACCGGGCGATCCGACAGCTCGAGGGGATGGTTTCAGAGCCCGCAACCGATTCGGGAGGGTCGCGAGAATGAGCTCAGGTGCTGCCGACTTCGAAGCCCTGCTGCGCGAGGCGCTGTCGCCGGTCGATCCGCCGGCGGATCTTGCTCAGAGACTCGAGCTGACGCTGGTCAACCTGACCGAGTTGGCGCAGGAGGAGCTCGACTCCTGGGAGCTCGGGGCGATGCGGGATCCCCGCAACTGGGTCCGGCCCGCGGTCGCGGCGGTGGTCGGCGTCAGCGCCGGGACGGCGCTGGTCGCTCTGCGGGTGCGTGCGCGCCACCGAGTCCGCAAGCAGCGCTCGAACAACGCGCTCGACCTCGCCCAGCGGACCCTCCACGACGTGGGCGAAGAGGCGCGGCGGATCATCCCGCACCGACACTGAACGAGCCCGCCGCGAGCAGTCCTCACGTGGCCGTAACCGGCCGCTGATAGCGTGGATTCACAATGGCCGTCTGCTATCGCCACCCATCTCGAGAGACCGGGGTCTCGTGCTCTTCGTGCGGGCGGCCGATCTGTCCCGACTGCATGACCCCGACGCCCGTCGGGATGCGCTGCCCGGAATGCTCGCGCGATCGCACGAAGGTCAGGCGGATGCCGACGGTGCCGTCGGCGCCGGTGGTGACGCAGGCGCTGATCGCGATCAACGTGATCGTGTTCCTGATCGAGACCGCGGCCGGTGCCCCGCTCGGCGGCGGTGGCGGCGGCAGCATCTGGAATCACGGGTTCCTATTCGGGCCGGCGATCACCGGCAGCGATCCGACCGGCCTGGGCACGCACCAATACTGGCGGCTGCTGACCGCCGGGTTTCTCCACGACGGGTTCCTCCACATCTTCATCAACATGATTTCGCTGTGGTTTGTCGGCTCCGTGCTCGAGCCGGCGATCGGGCGCGTGAACTTCCTGGCCGTGTACTTCACCTCGCTGCTCGCGGGCTCGTTCGGGGCACTGTGGTTCCAGCCGCAGATCCCCACCGTCGGCGCATCGGGGGCGATCTTCGGGATCTTCGGCGCGCTGATCGTGGTCGCGCGGGCCAGAGGCATCCCGATCTGGCAAAGCGGACTCGGGTTCGTGCTCGTGTTCAACCTGTTGTTCTCGCTCAGCGTGCGCGGCATTTCGGTCGGAGACCATCTCGGTGGGCTCGTGGGCGGAATCATCACGGGGTGGCTGATCGTCGAGGTCGCCGAACGGCGCCGAATGGCGTGGGTGGCACTCGCCGGGTGCGCGATGATCGCGGTCGCGAGCGTCGTCGGCTCACTGGTCGTCGCCGGCGGTCACGGGCTGACGCCGAACGGGATCGGCTTCACGCTGTAGGCGCTACAGCTCGACGGTAAAGACTTCGGCCGGCGCCTCGGGCACCAGCTCGGGATGGATGACGTGCGCGAGCACCTCGAGGCCGTCGATGATGCGCGGGCCGGGCCGCGAGAAGTAGGCGGCGGCGTCGACGGCCACGATCTCACCGGCGCCGACCGCGGCGAGCTCGTCGCGGTGCATCTCGGCCTCGCGGTGGGCGATCTCGGCGTCGAAGCCGCATGGCATCACGATCACGATGTCGGGCTGGGAGGCTGCGACCTGTTGCCACGCGCGCTCCTCGGACTTCTCGCCGGCGAAGCCGAGCACGTCCTCGCCGCCGGCGTAGGCGATCATCTGCGGCGTCCAGTGACCCGCAACGAACGGCGGGTCGAGCCACTCGAGTGCCGCGACTCGCGGCCGGCGGGCGCCGCGGACAGCGAGGCGTACGCGGTCAATCCTCGCCGAGGCCTCCCGGATGAGGTCGACGGCGGCGTCCTTACGGTCGGTCGCCTGGGCGAGCGTGCGGACGTCGCCCAATATCTCCCCGATCGTGTGGGGGTCGAGCGACAGCACGCGCGGGTGCGTATCGATCTTCTCGGCGACGGCGCGGACGTCGTCATAGGAGACCGCGCACACCGAGCACAGCTCCTGGGTGACGATGAGGTCGGGTCGCAGGTCGTGCAGCAGGTCGGCGTCGAGCTCGTAGATCGACTCGCCGGCGACCGTGCGCTCCTTGACCGCGGCGTCAATCTCCCCCGCGGTCAGGCCGGCGGGGAGCACGTCGCGCGTGATCTTGGGCAGCTCGCGGACGGCCGGCGGGTAGTCGCACTCGTGGGTGACCGCGATCACGTCTGCGCCGAGCCCGAGCGCGAACAGCGTCTCGGTGGCGGACGGGACCAGGCTGACGATGCGCATGACCGATTGTTGTAGCAGCGAGGCCAAGCCAGACCACGGATACGTGGGGTCGTGAGGCGCGCGACTCGCGGATCGCGCACGTTCACAACCTGATAACCAGCCGCACACAACTCGGTCACGCGTGTGCCGGACGCTCGCCATAGGTTCTCGCCGTCCACTAGGGCGACAAGCAAAAGGAGCCGTGGGGTGAACGCCAGGCTAGGTTCTGTCCGGAAAGTCACGCGCGTGTGGACGGCCGCGCTGCTGCTCGCCGGTGTAGGTGCGGTGATGGCGCTGTCGGCCGGTTCGGCGGCGGCGGCCACGGGTTGTCAGCTCGGGCCGGGCGGGTCGATCAAGCACGTGATCGTCGTGCAGTTCGACAACGTCCACCTCGTGCGCGACAACCCCAACGTCCCGTCGGACATCGAGCAGATTCCGGCGCTCTACAACTTCATGAAGGACAACGGCACGCTACTGGCCAACGACCACACCGTGCTGATCTCCCACACGTCTGACGGAATCCTCAGCACCGAGACGGGCCTATACCCGGACGAGTTCGGCGGCGGCGTCGCGAACACGTTCCCGTACCTGAACCCCAGCGCGAAGTCGGGGACGAGCACCACCTCGCTGTTCACGTACTGGACGGACCCGACCAACGCGACCAGCGATCCGCTGTACACGCTGATCCACGCCAACAACGGGAGCGCCACCGGGGTCAACACCCCCGCTCCGTGGGTCGCGTTCACCCGCGCCGGGTGCGACTTCGCCGGCGTCGGCTCGGCTGACATGGAGTTCGAGAACGACACCAGCGACCTCAAGAACGTGTATGGGGCGAACTCGACCCAGTACCAGTTTGGAAACTGGTCCTACAACACCGCCTACGACCAGTACAACGACCCGGGCTCGAACCTGGGCGAGACCGACTATGAGGGCCTCGCGATCCACTGCTCGCTCAGAAACAGCGAGATGGGCGGAATCTGCTCGTCCGGCAACGGCGGAGAGCCGGATACGCTGCCCAGCGAGCCCGGCGGTTACAGCGGGTACAACGCGCTGTTCGGGGCGATCAACATCAACCCGTTCCTGACCGGCAAGCAGGACCAGGCGCTGCCGGCAGGCTTCAACGTCTGCACGCCGCCGCACGGCGGCTCGAGCCCGCCGTGCACCCCGCCGCCGAGCGGCAACTGGGCTGCGCCGCCGGTATACGACGTGTTCGCTCCGAACGCGACCAACACCGGCCCGCACGCGGCGCCGGTGAACAACCTCGAGGCCTCGGGCGGCTCGTACCCCAACTACAACTCGGGCCCGCCCCAGAGCTACCAGCCGGGCGTGACCTCAACCTCCCAGATCCTCGACGAGACGGGAAGCCCGGGCTTCCCCGGATTCGACGGGATGGAGGCGAACAACGCGCTCGGGTACACCGCGGCGCTACAGGAGGCCGGGGTCCCGGTCACCTACACGTACATCTCGGACGTCCACGACGACCAGTACTACACCAATCACGGAAACGCGTTCGGGCCCGGCGAGGCCGGCCACGAGGCGCAGCTCCGCGAGTACAACGCCGCGTTCACGGCGTTCTTCCGCCGGCTGGCCCGCGACGGCATCACCAAGCGCAACACGCTGTTCCTGGCCACGGTCGACGAGGGGGACCACTACGACGGCAGCGCTCCGCTCAACCCGGGGTGCAACGGCGTAACGACGCCATGCGACTACGACACCGCCGAGGCCGGCGGCGCTGCGTACGGCACTCCCGGCTACACCAGGAACGTGGGCGAGGTCGACACGAGCCTCCCGGACCTGCTCAAGAAGGAATACAACAACACGACGTTCTACGGGTTCGATTTCGACGACGCGCCCGCGCTGATCGTCCCGAACCAGACGAACCCTCAGGGCGGAACCCGTCCCGGCCCGAACGACCCGACCGTGCGCACGCTCGAGCGGGACATCTCAGGGGCCACCGAGTACAACCCGATTACGGGCACGACCGTCCCGATCACGGTCAACATGGCGGACGAGACCGAGGAGACGATCCTCCACATGGTGAACTCGGACCCGAATCGGGAACCGACGCTCACGCTGTTCGGCGACCCGTCGTTCTACTTCCAGAGCTCGTGCGACACGGGCGCCAGCAGTGACCCCGGGTGTCCGATCCAGAACAATGGGTTCGCCTGGAACCACGGGGACATCCAGCCCGAGATCGCGACCACCTGGCAGGGCTGGGTCGGACCGGGGATCAAGAACCTCGGCGAGACCTCGAGCATCTGGACCGACCACACGGACGCGCGCCCGACGATGATGACGGTCCTCGGGCTCCACGACGACTACAGCTGGGACGGCGCCGCGATCGCCCAGATCATCGGGTCCACTCACAGCGGCTGGGATTGGTGGGGAGGCGGGCAGAGCGCTCTGCCATGGACGATCAGGGTCAACGAGCGCGGCTACGAGGAACTCACCGCGGCGTATCAGCAGCTCGACGCGCCGTTTGGCGAGTTCGGGCTGAATACGCTCGATGCGGACACGAGCGCGCTCGCGAGCAACACAGCGCAGGACGCCACCTACACGAAGACGACCTCTCAGCTACAGACGTGCGAGAGCAAGCGGACCTCGCTGGTGGGCCAGATCCAGTCGGTGCTCCAGGCCGCCGAGAGCGGCCGGGCGCCGGTCTCGAGCTGGCAGGCGTTCTACTTGGTCGGGGAGGCCGACCGCCTGATCAGCGACTCGAAGACCCTGGCGGCGGCATCGACGCCGCCGAGCGCACCCGTCTGCGGCTAACACGACGGAGTTTGCGGCTGCCCTTCGCCGGCGCCGGTCGCGCCGGCGAGGGGCGGCGGCTGCTTCATGCCGGCGAGGGGCGGCGGCGCTATCGGGGAGGGTGGTGCGGCTGCTACCGTTTCTCCGTCGCTGCATGAACGACGACGATCCATCCCGAAGTAGCAGCTCACAGACGAAGAGCTGTCCAGTGCGGACGGAGCGTTGCCCCACGCGGGCCGCTGGTGGGGTCGCCCGGTCGCGGGCGTGGCGGGTGCCGACGCACCGGTGAAAGGCTTGTTCATCATCCTGGCCGGACTTCTCGTCCTGGTCAACGCGTTCTTCGTGATCGCCGAGTACGCGCTCGTACGATCGCGCAAGGAGAGGCTCGAGGCGCTCGCCGACGAAGGGGCTCGAGGCGCCCGGCTGGCGCTCCGGCAGATAGACAACATCGGCGACTACATCGCCGCCTGCCAGGTCGGGATCACGATGGCGTCGATCGGCATCGGCGCCCTCGGCGAGCCGGCGATCGCGCACGTGTTCGAGCCGCTACTCGGCAGCCCGCTCGGGCACACCGCCGCAATTGCGGTCTCGGTCGTGATCTCATACCTCCTGATCACGGTCGCCTTGAGCGTGGTCGGGGAGATCGTCCCGAAGCTCTACACGATCCAGCACGCCGAGGGCCTGGCGAGGCGGATCGCGCGGCCGATCCAGTTCTTCCGGGTCCTGTTCCACCCGTTCATCATCGTGCTGAACTGGTCGTCGGAGTCGATCCTGCGGATGCTCGGCACCGACCCCGACGCCGTCGCCGAAGGCGGGACGCCGGAGGATCTGAAGCGGCTGATCGCGCAGTCGACCACCGGCGGCCAGCTCGACGTGGGCGAGGGCAAGATGCTGACCGGGGTCTTCCACCTGCACGAGCAGGAGGCCCGTCAGGTCATGACCCCGATCCCTGCCGTCGTGACGGTCGACGTCTCAGACACCATCGAGACCGCGCTGCGGCGGTGCGTCCAGACCGGGCACTCCCGCCTGGTCGTGACCGAGGACGACAACCAGGACCGCGTCAAGGGGATCGTCCACGTCAACCAGCTCGTCAAGAAGATGCTGGGTGACGGGATGGACGCTCATCTCGACGGCCTTGTCCGCGCGGCCCCGATCGTGCCTGAGACCAAGCCGCTCGACGACCTACTAGCCGACCTTCAGCGCGAGCGGACCGAGCTCGCGATCGTCATCGACGAGTACGGACGCACAGCCGGGATCGTCACGATCGAGGACATCATCGAAGAGGTGGTCGGCGAGATCTCCGACGAGACCGACCCCGCCGGCGGGGCCGTGCGCCGGCTGGCGAACGGCGACTGGTTCGTGCGCGGGCACGTGGCGGTGGCCGACCTCGAGGACTACGGGCTGGAGTTGCCCGTCGACACCGACGCCTACAACTCGGTCGGCGGGTTCGTGTTCGCCGAGCTCGGGCGGCTTCCCAAGCGGGGCGACACGATCGCCGCCAATGGGTTCTCGATCCGTGTCGAGTCGGTGCGGCAGAACCGGATCGAGGCGGTGCGGATCCGGCAGCGCCGGGTCGCGGCGTAAATACCGCATACGGGGGGTTCGTGGCAGACCCCACGCCCTCGCGTCATTCGTTACATTTCCCGCTTCAGGCAACGGCCGGAGAGTCGCGAGCTAGCGCGGACAACTTTCCCGGTGGTTGAGAGGAGAGATGGAAGCCGGCCCGTGAGCTGGGCCGGCTTCGCCCCTTTTCAGCCCATCCGCCGGTGCCGAATGGGCAGGTGTGGCTCGCTTAGAGCCCGCCCAGACAGCCCGCCCAAGCCGGTGGCGATCGATCTCGGTCAAAAAAGAAGCCGGCCCGCTGGGGACGGGCCGGCTCCGTGCTTCTGGGGAGGAGGTGCTGCTATGAGGTACGTCGCGACATGAAGTCTGGGCCCTGCACCTGAACGATCCCTAAATACTTTGTCGTAGGTTCTTCAGCGGTAGTTGTAGAAGCCCCGGCCGGTCTTGCGTCCGAGAAAACCCTCTTCGACGAGCGCCAGCAGGCGGTCTGGGACGCGAGCCCCCATGGACTCGCCGATCGCCTTCGAGACGTCGAGCCCCACGTAGTCGAGCAACGCGATCGGCCCCATCGGCATGCCGGCGCCGAGCGTCATGCAGTTGTCGATGTCGTCCGGGGTCATCCCGGTATCGGCGAGCAGATCGACGGCATTGAACAGGTACGGGAACAGTAGCCGGTTGACCACGAAGCCCGGAATGTCGGGGACCTCGACCGGGGTCTTGCCGAATGACTCGCACAGCGCACGAGCCCGCCGGCGCGTCTCATCGCTCGCCTCGGCGGGAAACGCAAGCTCTATGAGCCGCATCTTCGGCACCGGATTGAACGGATGCAGGCCGACGAAGTTCTCGGGGTGCCCGCTCGCGTGCGCCAGCTCCGCGACCGACAGCGACGACGTCGTGGTGGCCAGCACGGCGTCGGCGCCGGCGTGCCGGGCGAGCTCCCCGAGATCGGCCAGCATCGCGCTCTTGGAGCCGTGGTGCTCGATGACCGCCTCGACGAGGAATGTGGCGTCAGCCAGGGCGTCAAGGTCGGTTACGACCCGGATGCGGTTGGCATCGAAGCCGTTCAGCTTCTCGCACGTCTTGGCCACGCGCGCGCGGGCGCGCTCGGCCGACTCTTCGGACCGGGCCCAGAGCAGCACCTCATCGTGTTCGGACGCGGCCACCGCCAGCCCGCATGCGATCACGCCCGAACCGGCGATTCCCAGTCGTTCCTGCAAGTCAACTCCTGTCTGGTCAGGTTGGCTCAGAAAAAGCTTCAGTACAGTAATAACGATTCGATTTGCAAGCGCCATCCGGGCGTTCCGGCATTCGAATCCGTAATAAGGAGCAGCTGATGCCGCAGTCTGGCCGCGAGGTAGTCATCGTTGAAGCCGTCCGGACGCCGATCGGGCGCGGACACCCGGAGAAGGGTTACTACAAGGACACGCACCCGAACGAGCTGCTCGGCCGCTGCTACAGCGAGGTGATCGAGCGGGCCGGGATCGACGCGAGCGAGGTCGAGGACGTGGTCGCGGGCTGCGTGCAGCAGTACGGCGAGCAGTCGTGGAACGTCGGCCGCAACGCGTGGCTCCAGGCGGGCCTGCCGATCGAGACGCCCGCCACCACCGTCGATCGGCAGTGCGGCTCGGCCCAGCAGGCCGTCAACTTCGCCGCCGCCTTGATCGCCGCCGGCGTGCACGACGTGGCTATCGGCTCGGGCGTCGAGCACATGGGACATGTGCCGATGGGGGTCGGCTTGAAGTGGACCGACGAGGTGGGAACGCCGTACCCGCCGGAGATGATGGAGCGCTACAACCTGATTCCGCAGGGGCTGTCGGCGGAGATGATCGCCGACCAGTGGGAGATCCCGCGCTCCGAGCTCGACGAGCTCGCGCTGCGCTCGCATCAGCGCGCCCATCGCGCCACGGAGGAGGGCCGGTTCGAGCGGGAGATCCTCCCGTTCAAGGTCAACGGCTCGACCTACGTGTCAGACCAGGGGATTCGTCCGGCCACCACGATCGAGGCGCTGGCGGAGCTCAAGCCGGCGTTCAAGCCCGACGGCAAGATCACAGCCGGTACCAGCTCCCAGATCTCCGACGGCGCCGCCGCCGTGCTGCTGATGGCTCGTGAGAAGGCCGACGCGCTCGGGCTGAAGCCTCGCGCCCGGATCGTCGATCAGACGACCGTCGGCGTCGACCCGGTGATCATGCTCACCGGCCCGATCCCCGCGACTCAAAAGCTCCTCGAGCGCAACGGGATGACGATGGACGACATCGACCTGGTCGAGATCAACGAGGCGTTCGCACCGGTGATCGCAGCCTGGCGCCGCGAGCTCGAGCCCGACATGGACCGCGTCAACGTGAACGGCGGCGCGATCGCGCTCGGGCACCCGCTCGGGTCGACCGGCGCGCGGCTGATCACGACGTTGCTGCACGAGCTCGAGCGCTCCGACAAGGAGGTCGGGCTCGTGACGATGTGCTGCGGTGGCGGGCTCGGGACAGGAACGCTGATCCAGCGCGTTTAGGCGTCAATCCGCCTGCTCGGTCGGGCGGATCAGGATCTCGTTGATCGCCATGTGCCACGGCCGGGTGACGATGTAGAGGACGGCGTCGGCGATGTCGGCGGCGTCCATCGTCCGCACGCCGGCGAACCGCTCCTCCTGCATCTTCCGGATCTCCGGCCGGTTGTGCGAGCGCAGCTCGGTGGCCGTGGCGCCCGGCTCGACGAGCGACACCCGCACGTGCCGCTGCGCGACCTCCTGGCGCAGCGACTCGCTGAACGCGCCGACGCCGTGCTTGGTCAGGTTGTAGACGGCGCTGCCGCGCCGCACCGTGCGACCCGCCACCGAGCTGATGTTGACCATGTCGGCGACGTTACGCGGGCTGTCCTCCGCGGCGGCGAGCAGGTGCGGGAGCGCGGCGTCGGCGCAGTTCAGAAGCGCGCGGACGTTGATGTCGAGCATCCGCCACCACTCGTCGGTGGGCGCGTCGAGCACCGGGCCGAGCAGCATCATCCCCGCGTTGTTGATCAGGGTGTCGAGCCGGCCGAGCTCCGCCGCGGCCCGCTCGACCGCGGCCCGCGCCTGGGTCTGGTCGGTGAGGTCGGTCTCGATCACCAGCGCGGTACCGCCGCCGTCGCGGATCCGCTGCGCCAGCGCCTCGAGCCGATCGACGCGCCGGGCCGCGATCGCCACCGCGGCGCCGTGGTCGGCGAGCGCGAAGGCGGTCGCCTCGCCGATGCCGGACGAAGCGCCGGTGACGAGCGCAACGGTGCCGTCGAGTCGGGCGGCAGACATCAGCGCGACTCCTTGGGAAGAAACACTGAAATAGTCATCGTTTCTTCCCAAGCCGCCGGGGTCACGACGACTCCCAGCGGAATCCGACCGGCGACGGCGAGGGGGCGAGCGGGCTTACCGGCAATCCCGGCGGCGGTTCGTTCTGGTTGAACGGCACCGGCGCCAGGTCGTTCGGGGTGTCGGGATGAAACAGCGAGGCCAGGTACTGGGCCTGTCCGCGGCCGGGCCCGAGCTCGAACTGCCCGCCGCTGTAGGCACCGATTCCGCGCTCGGCGCAGTAGTCGTAGGTCGCGCACAGCTTCGCCAGGCCGCCGATTCGCGACGGCTTGAGGTTGACCATCCTCGGCGCGAACGGCAGCTCCTCGATGTCGGCGATGGAGTGGATCGGGGCGTCCCACGTAATCCGGTCGTGCTCGTTCGCCAGCACCGCCGCGGTCTCGGGCGTGACCACGTCCGGATCCTCGATCCAGGCGTTCGGAAATGCCTCGACGACGCGCTGGTAGAGCACCGGGTCGGCCGGCTGGTCGACGATCGTCCCCGTGTAGAGGCTCTTGAAGTCGACCGAGTCGACCGCGCCGGTCGCCACCAGCGCCGCGATCAGCTCCGGGGTCCAGGAGGAGGTCGGGTCGAGCTTGAAGCGCAGCGTCGGGTACAGGTCGAGCCGGCGACGGATCGGGTCGAGCGTCGGCGGCTCGCCGAGGCGGAGTGAGACCACGAACGTCAGCGGCAGGGGCTCGCGACCGAGGCGCTCCCACAGCGGCTGCCCGGCCTGGGCGAGCGCGAGGTCGAGCGCGGCGCTGTGGAACGTCCAGCGGCGGTAGAGGCGCGAAACGTCGCGGACGGGCTCGACCGGGAACAAGTCAAGCGAGTCGACGAGCTCACAGAACTCCCCGAGCGTGAACCGTCCGGACAACGCAGCAGCATGGACCGGACCGGCGTCCTGGAACGCGATGTGGTCGAGGGCGTCATAGACGACGTCCTCGCCGACGCCCTCGAGCCCGCCGCCGGTCAAATGGACCACGGTGCTCAGGCGGTCAAAGCCGCTCGATACCTGAGCCTCCAGGCCCTCGAGCGTGTATCCGTCAACCTCGATCGGGAGGTCGGCGAGCAGATCGAACGTGCTCATCGCTCACCCCGCCCGGCCTGGGCTCCCTCGAGACGCGCCACCAGGTCGTCGAGCTTCAGCTCCTCGAGGCCTTGGCCGACGGCGTCGAGCTCGCCGGCGCAGTACTCGACGAGGTCGCGGCCCTCCTTGACGAGCGACAGGGTCTCGCGCAGCCCGGCCTGGCCGGAGTCGAGGCGGCGGATGATCTCCTCGATCCGGGCGACCGCGGTCTCGTAGGTAAGGGGGGCGGGCTCGTGTGTGGTCATTGGGGGTCCGTGACGGTGGCGTCGACGGCGTCGTCGTGGAAACGCAGCCGCAGCTCGTGGGCGGCGCGGGCCGCGGCAGCCGAACCCAGCGGCTCGCCGGCGCGGTCCTCGACCAGCGCGTATCCACGCGCGAGCGTCCGCGCGGGGTCGTGCGCCGCGAGCGCCAGCGCCAGCCGCTGGAGCTCGCGTTCGCGCCCGGAACGGTCGGACGTCCGCGCCCGCTCGACGCTCCGCCCGAGCACGAGCAGGTGGCGCCCGGCCCGGGCGCGGCCATCCAACGCGGCGCGGCGCGCGCTCGCGCGCATCTCGCGCGTCAACTGGTGCAGGTGGCGACGCTGGCGAGTGACGTGCTGCGCCGGCGCGGCGGCCAGGCGCTCGAGCGTCCGGGCCCGGTCGAGGATCGCACGGCGGCTATGCACGTCCAGGCGGCGTGCGGAAGCGAGCAGGGCTGCCCGAGCGGCGTTGCAATCGACCGGGACGGCGGCCTCGGCGGCGTGGGTAGGCGTCGAGCAGCAGACGGCGGCCACGTCGTCGATCAGCGTTCGGTCGGTGTGGTGGCCGACCGACGAGATCACCGGCACCCGCAGCAGCGCGACGGTCCGGCACAGCGCCTCGTCGCAGAACGCGAACAGGTCGGCCAGCGAGCCGCCGCCGCGCGCGACGATCACGACATCGACCTCGGGCATCGCCGCCAGCTCGCGGAGCGCGCCGGCGATCCGGGGCGCTGCGTGGCGGTCCTGCACGGGCACGAACGCCCACACGAGCCGCCCGGACCAGCCGCGCCGGCGCAACCCCGCCAAGACGTCGTCGCGAGCCTTACCACGTTCGCCGGTGACCACCCCGATCGTCCGCGGAAGCAGCGGTCGCTCCAACCGCTTCTGTGGCTCGAACAGGCCGTCGGCGTGCAACCGGCGGCGGAGTTGCTCGAGCTGGACCAGCAGGTCGCCCTCACCGGCGATTCGCAGCTCTGAGACCGCGAAGGTGAACGACGGGGAGGACGAGGCGCTGCCGGGGTAGTAGTCGCAGCCACCGCCGACCACGACCCGCAGCCCGTCGAGGAGGGCAACGCCCAGAGCCTCGAAATCAGAGGCCCACATCGAGCACGGCAGCGCCCCCTGGGCGTCGCGCAGCTCGAAATAGACGCGCGCGCGGCTCGATCTGAACCCCCAGACCTCGCCGACCAACTGGATCCGCGCGAACTCGAGCAGCCTGCGCTTGAGCTTGGTCGCGTAATCGCCGACGGGCCAGGGCCCGGGCAGATCGCTGTCGGGAATCGCTTCGGTAGCGGTCGCGGAATGAGTCGGGGACATCGTCCGACCGAGGCTACCGGGAGACCCGGCAGCGCCGCACGGATACGATGCCCGGCTATGGATCTGACACTGTCACCGGCCGAGGAGGCGTTCCGCGATGAGCTGCGGGAATGGCTCGAGGCCAACAACCCCGGCCGCGAGCCGGCCGGCGACGAGGCCGCCTTCGAGTTCCGCCTCGCCTGGCAGCGCAAGCTGCACGAGGCCGGATGGGCCGGCGTCTCCTGGCCCAAGGAATACGGCGGTCGCGGCGCCACGCTGATCGAGCAGGCGATTTTCAACGAGGAGGTGGTGCGCGCGCGGACGCCGTCGGTGGCGAATGTGCTCGCGCTGGCGATGGGCGGCCCGACCGTGATCGCGCACGGGACCGAGGAGCAGCGAAAGCGCTACCTGCCGCCGATCTTGTCCGGCGACGAGATCTGGTGCCAGGGGTTCTCAGAGCCCGGCGCCGGCTCGGACCTGGCATCGCTGAAGACGCGCGCGGTGCGCCACGGCGACGAGTGGGTCGTGACCGGGCAGAAAGTGTGGACGACGTTCGCGCACCACGCCAAGTGGTGCATGTTGGTGGCGAGGACCGACCCCGAGGCGCCCAAGCACAAGGGGCTGACCTACTTCCTGATGGACATGGAGCAGGACGCCGTGCAGGTCCGTCCGCTGCGCCAGATCACCGGCGAGTCGGAGTTCAACGAGCTGTTCATCGAGGAGGCGCGGATCCCGCACGAGAACATCGTCGGAGCCGAGGGCGAAGGCTGGGCGGTCGCGATCACCACGCTCATGCACGAGCGCGCGACGCTGGCGTTCGGCCTCCAGGTGAGCGTCCAGATTGCACTGCGTGAGCTGATCGACTCCGCGCACGAATCCCGCGGGGAGAACGGTCACGTCGCCACCGACGATCCGGTGATCAGGCAGCACCTCGCGCAGCTGGTCATCGAGTCGGAGGTACTCCGTCTCAACGCCTACCGCGGGCTGAGCGCGATCATGCGCTCGGGCGTCCCGGGTCCCGAGGGATCGCTCGGAAAGTGGCACTGGTCCGAGGTCAATCAGTCGCTGACCGAAGTCGCGATGGAGATCGCCGGGCCGCGAGCGATGCTGGCCGACGACAACTGGACCTACCGCTTCCTGCGCTCCCGGGCCAACTCGATCGAGGGCGGGACGACCGAGATCCTCAAGAACATCGTCGCCGAGCGGGTCCTCGGACTCCCGCGGATGCGCTGACAGCGCTACGAGCGCGAAGGAGCCGAGCAAGAGATGAACTTCGGATTCTCCGACGACCAGCAGGCGATCAAGCGCACGGCCCGTGATTTCCTGGCCGCGCGCTATCCGCTGGTGACCGTGCGCCAACTCGCGGAGGACGACCGCGGGTTCACCGACGCGCAGTGGCAGGAACTCGTCGAGCTCGGCTGGCCCGGGGTGATCATCCCCGAGGACAGCGGCGGGCTCGGCCTCGGGGTCGTCGAGTTGGTGGTGATCGCCGAGGAGATGGGCTACGCGCTCGCTCCCAGCCCGTGGTTCTCGACCACGTGCGCGGCGTTGATGCTGACGGCGGCCGGCACCGAGGAGCAGCGCGAGCGCTGGCTCGAGCCGCTGGCGAGCGGCGAGGTGAGGGGAACGCTGGCCGTGTGGGACGAGCACTCGGGGTGGGCGCCCGACCACTCGGAGGTCGAGCCCACGCCGGACGGCACGCTGTCGGTCACCAAGATCGCCGTGCCCGACGCCGACGCGGCCTCGTTTCTGATCCTCAGCGGAGCCGACGGCCGGCACTACCTGGTCGAGCGCGACGCGCCGGGCGTGACGGTCGAGCCCGAGGCGCCGATCGACCCCACGCGCAAGCTGTACCGGGTGACCCTCGACGGCGCTCCGACGCAGGCGCTCGAGCACGCGTCCGACCGGATCGGCGGCGTGTATGCGGCGATCGTCACCCTGCTCGCCGCCGAGAACGTCGGCGCCGCTCAGCGCGCGATGGAGATGGCGGTCGAATACGCGAAGGACCGCACCCAGTTCGACCGGCCGATCGGCTCATACCAGGCGGTCTCGCACCGCTGCGCGCAGATGCTGCTCGAGGTCGAGGGCGCGCGGTCGCTGTCCTACTGGGCCGGCTGGGCGCTCGACCACGAGCCCGACACCGGGCCACGCGCCGCATCGATGGCCAAGGCGTACGCCGGCGACGCGGGCTTCCGCGTGACCGCCTCGGCGCTGCAGGTCTTCGGCGGGATCGGCTTCACTTACGAGCACGATCTCCACTTCTTCCTCAAGCGCGCGCACGCCAACGCGCACGCGTTCGGGGACTCGCGCTGGCATCGGGACCGCGTGGCGGATCTGTCAGGAGTCTGACTTCCGATGTGAACGTCCGCGCGGCGCGGACGAGCGCGCACACGGTTTGGTCGCGCTCGCGACGACGTAACACGTCACCAGCGAGCAGTGACACTCCTACTCGCGGGGCTTGCACAGGCAAGAAGTTGTGAACGCGATTGTGTTTCCGGCGCGCGGCGAATATGCTGCCCGCCGTCCCGGACGCGTGGGGCTCCGACGACGTCGCCGGTCAGACACAAGACGAAAGCAGGGAGGGTTCATGCGCGCTAAGCGTCTCAGGTACATCGTCGTTCTCGCCGTGCTCGCAGCGGCAGCCGCGATGCTCGTTGGTGCCCCGATCACGAGCGCGCGGTCCGGAGCCGGCGGTCAATCGCCGCTGACGGCGAAGGAGGCGCGCGCGCTCTCGACGCACATCACCGACCGGGTGATCGTGGTCTTCAAGAATCAGCTCTCCTCGCTACCCGACACCAGCGCCTTGCGAGCTGACCGGGCGGCGGCCGTGGACCAGGTGCAGGACCCGGTCGTGTCCGAGCTCAATCTCACGCACGCCACCCACATCAAGCGCTTCCAGCTCGTCAACGCCGTGGCCGCGTATGTCAGCGCCGGCGAGGCCAAGCGGCTGGCGGCCAACCCGGCCGTCGCTGAGGTTGTCCCCGATGTGAAGATCCCGCTGATCCCGTCGCCGCTGGCGACGCTGCCGCACGGGCGTCGCCCGGGTGGTGGAGGCGGAACCTTCGCGGAGACGTGCCCGGCTCCCGGCCAGGTGCAGCTGAACCCGCAGGCCGTCGAGACCATTCACGCCGCCGAGCCGCCCGGAGACGGGCCGTCCGCGCAAGGGCTCGGCTACACCGGCGCCGGCGTCAAGGTCGCGTTCATCGCCGACGGGCTCGAGATCAACAACCCCGACTTCATCCGGGCCAACGGCCAGCACGTATTCGTCGACTATCAGGACTTCAGCGGCACCGGCACGAACGCTCCGACTGACGGTGGCGAGGCGTTCCTCGACGCGAGCTCGATCGCCGCGCAGGGACTGCACACGTACGACTTGGGCGACTTCGGCGGGACCGTCTCCAGCCCATGCAAGATTCGCATCCTCGGCGTTGCTCCCGGCGCGAGCCTCGTCGGCCTGAACGTGTTCGGCTCGTCGAACTTCGCGTTCAACTCGGTGTTCGTAGCGGCGATCAATTACGCGGTCAACGTCGACCACGTGAACGTAATCAACGAGTCGTTCGGGGGCAACGAGTTCCCGGACCAGGGCAGTCTCGATCTGTTGCGCATGGCCGATGAGGCCGCGGTGGCGGCCGGCGTGACCGTGGTGGCGTCGAGCGGCGACGCGGGCGTCACCAACACGATCGGAACGCCCGGAACCGATCCGGCCGTGATCTCGGCCGGCGCCACGACGACCTATCGGGC
The DNA here is from genome assembly GCA_963701945.1 of uncultured Solirubrobacterales bacterium. Lineage (GTDB taxonomy): Bacteria > Actinomycetota > Thermoleophilia > Solirubrobacterales > Solirubrobacteraceae > Palsa-465. The sequence goes on from CAVPBV010000019.1 coordinate 510,424, forward strand.
CTATGCGCAGACAGGCATCGGCGGGATCAACTACCCCGGCGTCACCGGCTGGCTCAACAACAACATCAGTGCCTTGTCGTCGGCCGGCTTCAACCAGCAGGGCCCGACGGTCGATCTGGTGGCGCCAGGAGACCTCAACTGGGCGCTGTGCACTCCCGACCCCGCGATGTACGCGGCGTGCACGAACTTCAACGGTCAACCGTCGCCGATCGAGCTGTCCGGCGGCACGAGCGAATCGTCGCCCCTCACCGCGGGCGTGGCTGCCCTCGTAATCCAGGCCTATGAGCAGAGCCACGGCGGTGCCGCCCCCACGCCGGCGGTTGTCAAGCGGATCATCATGTCGACGGCCGAGGACATCTCCGCTCCGGGCGAGCAGCAGGGAGCGGGAATGCTCGACGCGTACGCCGCGGTCCAGGCCGCGGCCTCGTACCCCGGCTCGACCGGCGCTACCGGGCATGCGCTGCTGAAGAGCGATTCGCAGTTGAACGGGGTGGGCTCGCCGGGCGCGCCGGAGTTCTTCTCGGAGACCGTGACCAACGAGGGCAGCACGGCGCAGCCCGTCGCGCTGTACTCGCGGACGCTCGGCGCGTACCGTCAGGTCGCCCGCAGCACGGTCCAGCTGGCCGACGCCACGGGCGACGCGGCGACGGTGACCTTCCGCGTCCAGCCGGGGCAGGCGCGGCTCAACGCCTCGATCACTTACGTGTCCAGCGGGGCGCAAAACCTCTCATTGATCTCCCCTAGCGGCAAGCTGGCCGAGTACAACCTCCCCCAGGGGCCCGGCAACTACGGCAACGCCCAGGTCGCGAACCCCGAGCCGGGCACCTGGACGGCGCTGATCTTCGGTTCCGCGGGTTCGGTGCAGTTCGCGGCGGCCACCGCACAATGGGTGCCGTTCGGCCAACTCTCGACGCACTTCCTGTATCTCGCCCCGGGGGCCTCGCAGACGTTCGGCCTGGCCGTTCACAATCCCGGGCAGCCCGGCGACCAGGCGGGATCGATCGTGCTGACCAGCCTCTCGAGGCAGCCGTCGTTCGCATCGACCACGACCGTGCCGGTCACACTGCGGTCGCTGATCCCCACTCCCAACCCGACGACGGCGTTCACCGGGATCCTGACCGGAGGCAACGGCCGCGAGACGAACACCGGGCAGACCGCCTACTACGAGGTGTACGTGCCGTCCGGGCTGCCCGAGCTCAATGCCTCGGTGTCGAGCGGCAATTCGGCTAACACGTTCGTGGCCGAGCTGATCGATCCGGTCACCGGTGAGGCGGCTTCGACCGCCACCAACACCCTCGCGGCCAGTGGGGGCACGCTGACGCCCGAGAATGGTGCTCAATTGCACGTGCTGCAACCCGATCCGGGCCTGTGGACGGTCGCGATCGACTTCTACGGCCAGGTTTCGGGCACGGCGATCGCGCAGCCGTTCAACATCACGCTCAGCCGGACCCCGGTGCCGGTGACCGCGGCGGGGGTCCCGAACTCGGCAGGAACAAATCTCACCTCCGGCCACCCGGTGACCGTCAACGTCAAGGTGAGGAACACGGGAAGCGCGCCCGAGGCGTACTTCGTCGACGCTCGGCTCAACCACGCCACGCAGCTCAACCTGGCGCCGTTGACGACGTCCCAGACGACGGTGCCGATCTCGAGCACGAACATCCCGATATACCTGGTGCCGACCCACACGACGTCGGTCACTGCCGGCGCCACCGCGCCGGCCCCGATCTACTTCGACTACTGGTGGACGTGGGGCGATCCGGACGTGATCTCGACGCTGGGCGACACCGCAACCGGAACGTTCAAAGACAACCCCGTAGTCGCGGGCGAGTGGGGGATCACCCCGTTCCAGCAGGGTCCCGACGGGCCCAACGGGGTCACGCCGGTCAACGCGAACACCGCGATGGGCGTCACCACGGCGGCGTTCGATCCCGGCGTCAGCTCGTCCACGGGCGACTTCTGGCTCCAGGCGGTGAACGCCAGTGCCACGGTCAACCCGGTCGTGGTTGCCCCCGGGCAGAGCGCCACGATCCCGGTGACGATCACGCCCAGCGGCGCCTCCGGATCGGTCGTCAACGGGACGCTCTACGTCGACGACCTGACCAGCGCCCCCGGCGCAGCGACCTACCAGGAGCTCGCGTTTAACGTGAGCCAGGCAAGCGAGCTGGCGGCGATTCCGTACGAGTACACGATCCACTAAGCCGGGACCGCGCAATTCCGTGCCGGCGCCGTCCGCGTGATCCGCGGCCGGCGCCGGTCACCCCGACAGCAGCCCACGCCAGGGGACAAGAGCGCCGATCCCGCCCGCGGAATCAATCAGCTCTAGCGGAGGTCCGGTTCCGGCGGCTCGTCCGGGGTCAGGACGACCTTGCCGTGCTGAGCGTCCGCCACGAGCACCGCCGGGTCGGCTGCCCCCCACCACCTGCGGTGGAAGAACTCGGGGAAGAACGGCCACGAGGCGAACATCAGCACGATGCCGAGGACCAGGCCGCCGATGCCGACGAGGATCGGGGTCTGGATGCCGAACAGCGCCTTTGAGTAGTTGTTCCCGGGGGTGCTGTAGTAGCTGTACGACTTGACCCCGACGTATCCCATCATGATGCCGCCCGCGACCGGTATCACGCCGGCGAGGAGGAAGTTGCGGGCGCTCTTGAACAGGTCGCGGCGGAAGTAGACCGCGCACGCGAGTCCGGTGAACCCGTAGTAGAAGCAGATCGAGAAGCCGAGCGCCGAGATCGTGTCGCCGAGGACGTGCTGGTTCGGGTTGAACGCGAGCAGCGCCACCGTCCATACGGTCGACAGCACGCCCATCAGGACGGTCGAGACGGTGGGCGTGAAGAAGCGGGGGTGGATCGTCCCGAACGCCTTTGGGATCGAGTCCCACTTCGCCATCGAGAGCGTGGTCCGCGCGGTGGGCAAGATCGTCGTCTGGGTCGAGGCCGAGGCCGACGTGAGGACGCAGATGATCAGCAGCTTGTCGAGCGGGGAGCCGAACACGTCGTGGCCGAGCGGGCTGAGGACGTCGGCGGAGTTGGTCGCCAGGAACTTCGTGCCGTGGTAGGCCTGGGCCGCCGCAGTGACCAGGACGTAGATCGCCAGCAGGATCAGCGTCGAAACGACCGCGGCCTTGCCCGGCCCGCGGTGGCGGTCGCGCGACTCCTCGTTGACGGCGACGCCCGAGTCCCAGCCCCAGTAGATGAAGATGCCGAGCAGGACGCCGGCGATCAGCGCTGTCCAGCTCAGGTCGAACGGGTTGAACCAGGACGCGGAGATGTGAACCGAGTGCGCCGGGTTGTCCGCGTACACCTTGATCACCGCGACCACTGTGAACAGGGCCAGCGTGAAGATCTCCAGGCCGAGGAGCATCGTCTGGATCCGCGCGGACAGCTCGATCCCGCGGTAGCAGATCCACGTCATCAGCGCGATCCACACGACGGCCCCGATGATCAGCGCGAGATTCGACGTCGCGAGGCCGTGCAGGCCGAACAGGAGATACGTGTAGTCGCTGGCGATCGCCGCGAGCGACGCCATCACGATGATGTCGGCCAGGAAGATCGCCCAGCCGTTGATCCAGCCGAGCTGGGGCCCGAACGCTCGCGTCACCCATGCGAACGTCGTTCCGGCGTCGGGGTCGGCGAGGTTCAGAAAGCGGTAGCCGACCGAGACGAACAGGATCGGGATGAACGAGACGATCATCACCGCGGGCGCGTGGAAGCCGACGCCGGTGACGGCGACGATGAAGCCGAGCGTCGCAGCGAGGCTGTACGCCGGCGCGGTCGACGCGATCGCGATGACGAGGTTCGAGATGTAGCCGATCGCGTCGGGCTTCAGGCCCTTGGCGCCCGGAGCGCTGGTGTCGAGGGTGGCCCCCGGCTGCTGTGTGATTGTTGTGCTCTCCAAAGTGCTGCGAAACCTATGCTGACCACCGCGGGGTGGCAAGGCGTGAGTGGATCACAAAGTATGGCTCCTTTGGACAAAACGGACAAAGGCCCCGCCGGTACGGTGCGCCGAGATGGCTCAAGCTCAGGTGACGGTCGCCGTGCTCGGCGCGGCGGGAACGATCGCGCCGGCGATCGTGCACGACCTTGCCGAGTCCGACGAGGTCGCGAGCATGGCGCTGCTCGACCTCGACGCCGCGAAGGCAGCCACGGTGGCGAATGAGCATGGGGGTGGCAAGGCGACGGCGGCGCAGGCGGACGCGCGGGACGTCGACGCGCTCGCCGAAGCCATCGAAGGCGCGGACGTGCTGCTGAACACCGCGTCGTACCGGATCAACCTCGACGCGATGCGAGCCTGCCTGAAGGCCGGATGCCACTACCTCGACCTCGGGGGGCTGTACCACGTCACGCTCGAGCAACTCGAGCTGAGCCCCGAGTTCGAAAAGGCTGGCCGGCTGGCGGTGCTCGGGATCGGGTCGAGCCCGGGCAAGACGAACCTGATGGCCGCGGAGGCCGTGACGCGGCTGGGCGGCGGCGCCGAGGGGATCGACAAGATCGAGGTCTGCGCCGCCGGCCGCGACCCCGCCGCGCCAAACGACGGCCGGCTCCGACCGCCCTACGCGATCCAGACGCTGATCGACGAGCTCACGTTGAAACCGGTGGTGCTCGAGGACGGGTACCCGGTCGAGATCGAGCCGCTCAGCCCCGGAGGCACCGTCGACTACGGTGACCCGATCGGCTCCGGCGAGACGATCTACACGCTGCACTCCGAGCTGGCGACGTTCGGCCAGAGCTTCGGGTGCCAGGGCGCGAGCTTCCGCCTGTCGCTGGCGCCGGCGCTGCTTGAGCGCCTTCAGCAACTCGCGGACGCGACGCCGGAACAGGTTCAGGCGGCCGCGCGCGAGGCCTCGTCGCCGTCGAACGAGACGGTGTCGGTCCACCTCGTGATCGTCCGTGCGGTCGACGGCGAGATCATGATCGCCCGCGCTATCACCAGCCCCCATTTCGGGCTTGGCGGGTCGGTCGTGTCGACCGCGGCGCCGTCAGCCGCGTGCGTCCGCCTGTTCGCGCGCGGCGCGCTGACCGCAACGGGCGCTCAGCCACCCGAGCGCTGCATTGATCCCGGTCTGATGTTCGCGGAGCTCGAAACGCGCGGGTGCGCGTTCAGCTTCAGCGGGACGAGTTGACCGCCGCGTCGCGTTCCTGATCTCGCAGCCACGCGACCGTCTCGGCGAGCCCGGCGCGAACATCGACCCGCGCCTCCCACCCGAGCAGCCGCCGCGCCTTCTCGACCGACGGCCAGCGCCGCTGCACGTCGACCTCGAAGGTCGGGAGGTGGCGAAGCTCGAACTGCGCCGGGTCGTTGCCGCAGACCTCCCAGATCAGCCGCGCGAGCTCGGCCACCGTCAGCTCCTGCGAGGCGGAGATGTTGAAGTCCTTGTTCTCGCCGGCGGGCGAGGCCATCGCGGTCACGATTCCGTCCGCGATGTCGTCGACGTGGGTGATGGTCCGCGACTGCTCGCCGGATCCGAAGATCTCGAGCGGGCGCCGGCCGGTGAGCGCCTTGTGAATCAGGTCGGGCACGGCGTGGGCGATCCCGGGCTCGTCGGCGTCGGGCATCTCGCCCGGGCCGTACGCGTTGAACGGCCGGCAGATCGTGTAGCTCAGGCCGTGCTGGTCGTGCGCGGCGCGAGTGTAGACCTCGCCGGCGAGCTTCGAGAAGCCATAGGCGGAGCGCGGGGTCAGGCAATCGGCGAGGTGCTCCTCGGTCGTGGGGAACTCGGTCGCGCGCTCGAACACCATGGAGGAGGAGACGTACACCAGGCGCGCCACGTCTAGATTGACCGCGGCATGGACGACCGCGCCGGTCAGCGCGTTGTTGACCTCCGTGAGCGTGAACGGGAGCTTGTGGAAGTTGGCGATCCCGCCGACGATCGCGGCCAGGTGGATCACGTGCGAGCAGCCGTCGACAGCCGCGTGAGCGGTGGCTGACTCGCGCAGGTCGGTCGTGTGGATCTCGCACCCCTCGCGCATCCACAGCGGCGGCCGGCGGTAGTCGGCGACGCGCACCTCCCACTGGCTGTCGGACAGCAGGCGCCTGACCACGGCCGAGCCGATCGTTCCGGCGCCACCTGTGACGAGGACGCGGCTCATCCGGACGGCCTGCCCTCGCGTGCCGAGACCGAGCCGGCGGCGCGCAGCAGCGCCGAGGTCTCGGCGCCGTAGACGAACACCTGCCCGGTGCCGAGCGCGTCCCACGGATCGACGAGCAGGCAGTCCGCGGAGGCTCGATCCACGATCTCGGCGAGCGCCCCGGGTCCTTCGAACGCCGAGTGGTTGGTGGCGACGATCACGACGTCGGCGTCGGCGACCGCCTGATCGAGGGGCTGGGTCGGCGACGGGGCGTGCGGATCGCACACGGCGACGTCGGCCAACTCGCGCTCGAGCAGCCTGATCAGCTTGGGCGAGAGCGAGTCGCGCTCATCGTCGGTGTCGCGCTTGAAGGTCAGCCCGAGAACGGCCACCTTGCGGTTCGACAGCGACCCGATCCGCCGCTTGATCCCCTCGACCAGGAACAGCGGCACCGATTCGTTGACGCGCGAGACGGCGAGCAGCATGCCGGGCGCGGCGGACCGCTCCTCCGAGAACGCGAAGTCCTTGCGCAGGCAGGTGCCGGCGGTCATTCCGGGACGCGCGATCCCGCCGCGGGGATAGTCGCGGTTGATCAGGTCGATCACCTCGAATACGTTGGCGCCGTAGCGCTCGCAGTCCATCATCAGCAGGTTCGGGAGCGCGAAGGTCGTGTAGCGAAGGATGTTCGTCCAGATCTTCGCGAGCTCGGCCTGGACCGGGGTGGTCCTGACGATCGGGGCGCCGAACACCGAGAACGTGCTCGCGGCGCGCTCGGTCGAGGCCTCGCCGACGCCGCCGACGATGCACGGGAGCGTCGAGATCTCCTCGACGAACCGCCCGGCCGCGATCCGCTCGGGAGCGTGGGCCACGAACAGGTCCTCGCCGACGCGCAGCCGCCGTCGCTTCTCGAGGTAGCCCGCGACGAACTCGGTGGTCCCGGGTGCGATCGTCGAGCGAAGGATCAGGGCATGCCCGGGGCGCAGCATCGGGAGCAGATCGTCGACGGCCGCGCGCACCTGGCGCAGGTCACTCTCGATGTGGGAGAACGACGGCGTCCCGATCGTGATCACGATGTCGTCGGCCCGGGCCGCGTCCACGGCGCGCTCGGCAAGGTCGAGACGCCCGCTCGCCATCACGCGGTGGAGCATTTCCTGGGTTCCGGCCTCGCTGAACGGCATCCGGCCGGCGCGGATCGCGTCGAGCACGGTGTGGTCGTGGTCGACGCCGAGCACGCTCAGCCCACGGTCGGCGAAGCACAGCGCGAGCGGCAGCCCCACGCGCCCGAGACCGATCACCGAGACGGACCTGGGGGTGTTCACGACGACCTCAGACGCCAGCGTCGCCCGAGGCGGCGTCGGAAGCGGTCGTCGCGGAAGCGGTCACGCTGCGCAATGGCGTGAGACCGGGCTCGGCCTGATGGCCGCGGACCTCGCCCACGAACGCGATCCGGTTCAGCCGAGCGATCTCGCGCTCGCCCTCGATCCGGGCGGGATGGTCCGCCGGCAGCCCGCGGATCAGCTTGCGGATGCGCTCGCGCAACTGCAGGGCGAAGTGCGGCGTCGATGCGCCCATCAGCTGACGAACGTCCTCGATCGTCACTTCGCGCCCGGGGCGCAGCCGGTCTGGATGCTCCTCCTGGCTCATTTCTGCGATGTCTGCGGGACCACTTCTAGAAGGCTATCCATCTGAGCCTGAACTGCTACCGAGATCGTGCTCGGGTCGCCGATCACCCACCCGTGGTTGTACACCGCCGCAGTCGGGCCCTCGGCCGTGTAGCCAGGCGTCGCGTAGTCCAGGAAGAAGTTCAGAACCGACTGGGGAAGCACGCCCGGGCTGTCGAGCAGCAACTGCGGGCCGTAGCTGCCGCTGGCCGACAGCGGGGCCGACGCGGCCGCGTCGAGCGGGCGGCTGGCGTTGAGCAGCGTGTAGCCGTGACCGGGGCTCCGCATCGCCCAGCCGAAGCTGCCGGGAACGTGAACGCAGGCCTGTCCGAATGGGCACGGCGGGTCGCGGTAGACGGCGAAGGCCACGGAGTTCGCCGCCGGGTCCTGCGCCCCCACCCGGGCGACCGTCCCGTACTTCTGAAGCTGGGTGAGGATCGTGTTGGGGATCACGCTGGGCGGGCCGAGGACGTAGATGTGGGGCATCTGATCGGATTGCAGCGCCGACGCGGTCGGGGCCGGAATCCCGGTCGAGTTCACGAACAGGACCGGATCGCCGCTCTCGGCGGCCCAACCGGCCGCCGGCATCGCGTACGCGGGGTCGTCGGCCGACGCGATCACGACGTCGGGGGTGCTCGACGTGCCGGCGGCCGCACTCGCGAACTTGTCGATCGCCGCGGTCAGCGCGTACGGCCCGGTCCCGGCGATCGCCGCGCTGCGCAGGCCCTTGACCGCGGGGACGTCGCCGATGCGGATCACCTGCGCTCCTTTGATCGAGCCGGAGCCCGTCGGGGTGAGCAGGTTGAGGGCGTTGGTGGTGGCCGGTGGCAGCGCCGTGCTCCCAGAGAGGAGGATCGGCGCTCGGATCGGGGGTGCCATCAGCACGGAGGCGGCGATCGCGGCCTCCCAGTCGTCGGTCGGGGCGATCGTGACCGCCGCCGGGTGGGTGCCTGCCACCTGCGACGGAAACACCGCGAGCGCGACGCCGGCGGCGTCGGCGATCGGGTCTACGCCGGACACCCGCGTGGTGTTCTTGGTGGCGAGGATGGGGAAGCCGGTGCCGGCGGCGGGCAGCGCCGCACTCGAACCTGTGCTCGTGGTCCTGATGATCAGCCGGGTGGCGCCCCCGCCGCACCCGGCGATCGACACGCAGGCGGCGAGCCCGGCGATCCACGCAGTCCATCGCATCGCGCCGGACGTTAGCGGGGCGAGTGGCCGATCGGCGCACTCTCGCGTGCGGAGCCAGTAAGCCGCAATTTGCGGAAAAACAGGAACGCGTCGTTCTACGGCGAAGGTACTCGTGCTTCGTCAGTGGATATATTGCCGCGACGCCGAATCCGCGGGCCTCGACATCCGCGGAGCGGGGGACCCAGTTCTTTGGGGCGAGTCCCGCGGTGAACCCGCGGGAGGCGCAGGCTCTTTTAGCGCCAGCCCGTCAGCTAACCCCGCAGGCCCACGAAAGAGAGTTGTGCGGGTAGCCCATCTGATACTCCCGAGCCTGGCCGCGTTCGCGCTGGCGGGCGCCCCGGCGGCGAGCGCCAACACGGGGCGCGGCGCCCCCTCGGCCGGCGGCGCGAGCGCCGGAGCGCCGACCAGCGCCGGCGCCGTGACCCAGCCCAGCTTCAGCGGCCCGACGCAGGGCCCCGGCCAGTGCACGGCCACCCCCTCCGCCACCGCGACCTCCGGCGGTGCCGGCGTCGGCGCCGTGGGCGGCACGAACGCGACGAGCGCCGCGCTCCCATGCCCCCATCCGACCGTGCCGGGGATGACCGGAAAGATCATCAACGGGCTCGCGTACGCGCCCGCCGACGCCCCGCTGCAGGTCCAGGAGGTGATCTGGGCCGGCGACCGGATCCGGTTCAAGCCCTACATCTACGCCGGCGGCCACGGAACGTGGAACGACGCCGGATATGACTGCTCGGGCACCGTCTCCTACGTCCTCCACGCGGCGCACATGTTGAAGGTGTCGATGGACTCGAGCGAGTTCGAGACGTGGGGACAGAGCGGCGCCGGTCAGTGGATCACGGTCTACACGAACCCGGGGCACGCGTTCATCGAGGTCGCGGGGATCCGGCTCGACACGTCGGCCGAGCAGGACCCGAATCCGCCTCCGGGCACCGGCCCGCGTTGGCGGCCCGTGATGACGAGCACCGCCGGATTCATGGCCCGGCATCCCGCCGGGCTGTAGCGAGCGCGCGGCCCCCGGCGTCATTTCCCTGCGTGCGGCGCCCACGGAGCGTGCGCTCGTACGTTGCGCCCCGCTACGCTTGAAGGGCTCGCACAGAAACAGCCAAGGAGGATGCGATGCCGGGCCTTTCCGGGCGCATGTCGACAGTCATCAAAGCGAAGATCTCGAAGCTACTAGACCGCGCCGAGGACCCCGCGGAGACGCTCGAATACAGCTACCAGAAGCAGATCGAGCTGCTCCAGAACGTCAAGAAGGGGATCGCCGACGTCGTCACCTCCAAGAAGCGTCTGCAGCTTCAGGAGCAGAAGCTCCGCGACCAGGTGGTGAAGCTCGACACGCAGGCCCGCCAGGCGCTCGCCGCCGGCAACGAGGACCTCGCCCGGACCGCGCTCGAGCGCAAGAACGTCGCCCAGACAGAGCTCCAGTCGCTCGACTCGCAGATCGCGCAGCTCGAGCAGCAGCAGGAGCAGATGACCGCCTCCGAGCAGAAGCTGCGCGCCAAGATCGAACAGTTCCGGTCGAAGAAGGAGGTCATCAAGGCCCAGTACTCGGCCGCCGAGGCGCAGGTCCGGATCTCCGAGGCGGCGACGGGCGTCGGCGAGGAGATGGCTGACGTCGGCCTCGCGATGCAGCGCGCGCTCGACAAGACCGAGAACATGAGGGCCCGCGCGGACGCCGTCCAGGAGCTGGAGGCGGCCGGCACGTTCGAGGACCTGACCCAGCTCGGCTCCGGTGAGGACGACATCGACCGCCAGCTCAGGGAGCTCTCGAGCACCAGCGAGGTCGACTCCGAGCTGGCGAAGATGAAGGCGGAGCTCGGAGGCGGGTCGCCCTCGAGCGCGGGCGAGCTTGGCGCCGGGGCCGCGCCGGCCGAGGCCGAGCAGGCCGGGCCGTCGCCCGGACAGGCCCCGTGATCGTCCGGATCGCCACCGAGGGGCAGTACGAGATCGGGGACGACGACGTCCCCGAGTTGGAACAGCTTGACAACGAGGCGGTTGCGAACTGCGAAGGCGAGGACGAGCAGCGGTTCCACGAGACGTTCGCTCGCCTGATCGCGTTCGTCCGCGAGAAGGGGCACCCGGTCGGCGACGACCGGCTCGATGCCTCCGACGTGATCCTCCCGCCGCCCGACGTTTCCTTCGAGGAGGCCAGGGCGGAGTTCAGCGGTGAGGGCCTGATTCCGGGCTGAACGGCCGCGGGCGCCAGCGCCCCTGAGTTTCACGCGACGTTCAGCGGGAAGCCTCTTCGAAATAGAAGAGGAGGTAGAGAGTATGTCCACCGTACTGATCATCGTGATCGTCGTGGTCGCGATCATCGTCGTGGCCGCGCTGCTATTCGCCATGACTCGAGGCCGCCGCGTCGCGGCGGAGCGTCGGCGCCAGCGCGTGCTGGAGTCCCGTCGGGAGCAGGCAGTCACCGAGCACCGTCAGGTGGCGGAGGCCCGTACCGGGCGCGCAGAGGAATCCGAGCATCGTGCCCGGCTGGCGACCGCCAGGGCCGAGCGCGACCGGGCTGAGGCGCGGTTGCACGAAGAGAGCGCCCGCGCGCACGAGCTCGGGCTCGCCGACGACCAGCTCATGAGCGACGACCCGAATGGGACCGGGCGCGAGCGCGTCGACGATGGCGAGCCTGTCGATGGGCGCGAGCGCGTCGACGAGCGCGAGGAAGTCGCCGCCGACTCGCGGCGTCAGGACATCGACGACTAAACGGAACGCGACCACCCCCCGCCGGGCACGGACGCGGGGAATTCGGCTCAGGCCCGTGCGCGGAACGTACGGCGCCGGGCCGAATTCCCTTGGCGGAATGGCCCCGGGGAATTCGGTTCCGAAAGCTGTGCGCTCCATGAACGTGGCGGAACCGAATTCCCTTAAGGGAATCCGCCGCATTGACGTTCGCGGCCCGTATCGCGGTCGAGGCGGATTCCCCATGGACGCCGGCGAAGCCGGCCCCAAGAAATCCCCTAGATCGGCGTTCCCCACAGGGGGAACCACCGCTCGAGCTCCTGCTCGACGGGCAGTTCCTTGCCGATCTGCGCCTTGAGCACGAACTCGCGCTCGTTGTCGCGCTTCTCGCCGCCTGGAGCCGGGGCGAACGGATAGAACGCCCCGCGCTTGTAGTTGTAGATCCAGTACACGGCTCGCTTGCTGCGCTCGTCGTTGAACCCGAACACGGCGCACAGCACGCGGTCGCCGTAGCCACCGGCCTCGAGCGCGCTGCTGACGGCGTTGATGCCGACGACCAGGTCGTCAAAGTCGCTGCCGCGGAGCACGAGCCACCGGAAGCCATACGTGTCGTCAGAGCTCGTCACGGTGGTACCGCTGTCTGACGCGGTGGCGCGGACGACCTCCTCCATGTCGCGGACGATCGCGTCGAAGTCCGCGGTGGCGAGCGGCTGGAACACGATCGCGGCCGCGCCACGGGTGGTCAGTCCCATCGACGTCTCCATCGTCACGTACGCGGTGCTCATCGCGAACAGCCGGTCGGGCGCCGGCTGCGCCAGCTTGCGACGGCCCATCAGAACGTCGAGGAAGCCCACTCGCGTCAGGCGGTGCCTTGGAGCTGGGCCTCGAGGCGCTGAAGCCGCTCGATTCTCGCCGTCAGCGGCGGGTGCGTCGAGAACAGGCCGCCGACGGACTGCTTGACCTTCGGCGGGAAGATATAGAACGCCGCGAGCTCGCTCGAGGCGGCGCGCAGGTCGCGCTGGGGGACGCGTGCCATTCCGCCGTCGATCTTCAGCAGGGCGCTGATCAGCGCGCTCGGCCGGCCGGTGAGGATCGCCGAGCCGCGGTCGGCGGCGAACTCGCGGTAGCGCGAGAGCGCCTGGAGCAGGAGGAACGAAATGACGTAGACGGCCGCGGACACCAGGATCACGACGAAGAACCCGCTGTTGTTCTGGTTATTGCGGTTGCCGCCGCCGAAACCGCCGCCGAACAGGAACCCGAACTGGGTGATGAACGCGGCGATCGAGGCGAAGAAGCTCGCGATCGTCATCACGACGACGTCGCGGTTCTGCACGTGGGTGATCTCGTGGCCGAGCACGGCCTCGAGCTCGGCGGGGTCGAGTAGCTGGAGGATCCCGGTGGTGGCGCACACCGTGGCGGTCTTCGGGGAGCGCCCGACGGCGAACGCGTTCGGCATCGGAGTCTGCGCTACCGCGACCCGTGGCTTGGGGATGTTGGCCTGGACGCACAGGCGATCGATGATCGCGTGCAGTTGGGGCGCCTGCTCCGGGGTGACCTGGCGCGCGCCCATCGAGGCTAGGGCGATCTTGTCGGAGGTGAACAGCTGGAGGGCGAACAGGCCGGCGGCGACGATTGCGATCGTCACGGCGCCGGCGCCGGCGGCGATCAGTACGGCGATCAGGACGGCATACACGAGCCCGAGCAGGAAGATCGTGAACAGCATTCGAGCCTGGAGTCCGGTATCGCGACCAAATGAGTTTTTGCTGGCCATGGTGCTCTTAATGGTGGCAGACGGGGTAACTGGTGTCTGAGCCGTATCTATGAATATGAGAAGTGATGGGAATTCGCGGTCGCGGCCGGTCTAGGGGGCTGGTGCATGGCGCCCGGGCGTATCTCGCCGGCGCCGGCACCACCGGCTCCTTGCTGGCCGTAGCTGCGCTTGTATTCATCGTAGCCAGTGCGCTCGTGGCCTTCCGCGGCTGGCCGCACGTCGCGGCGGCGACATCGCCTGGCGAGGTCGTCATATCTCCGCACCAGGCTGGGTCGACGGGCACGCTCGCGGCGCGCAGGCTCGCGTTGATCGCGGGAGCGCCTGGCGCGGGCGGTCCGGGTGGTGGGGGCGCGGGTGGCGCGGCCACGGCTGGTGGCGGTCTGGCGCCCTCCGCGGCGGGACGCGGGCTCGGGCGGCCAAGGCCGCCGCGCCATGCGATCGGCGCACCCGCGAGCACGTCGGTCCCGGTGAGCAGGGGTGGCAGCGGCTCGACAACGTGCTCGAGCGGGTGCGGGACAACGGCGTCGCCCTCGCCTTCCCCGACCTCGGTCCAGCAGGTCCAGCAGACGCTCTCGCAGGCGACGAACACGCTCGGCACGGTCGTGACGGACACGGGCAGCCGCCTCGGCTCCTCCGTGCAGCAGACCACGAACGGCGTCGCCGGCGCGCTCGGTGGAGCCGGTACGCCGGCGGGCGGCGCGGTCAGCACCGTCGGCTCAGGGGCGGCAAAGACGCTCAGCGGAGCGACCCAGGCCCTCGGTGGCGTGCTGAAGAGCCTCGGGGGGCCGCTAGCCCCGCTCGGGACTCGCCGCCTGCTTCGGGCGCCGTAGTGCGAGTTCGATGAAGCGCAGGCTGACGGCCTGCATCTCCGCGTCGTGCTGGATCGAGCGGTGGTGGCCGCCCGGCAGGGTGATCAGCCGACTGTTCGGCGAGCGGAGCAGCGCCGCCAACTCGCGCGAGTGCTCGACCGGTACCTGTTCGTCGCCCTCGGCGTGGAGCAGAAGCACGGGAACCTCGAGGGCGCCTGTGGCCGCCTCGACGTCGTGCGCGGCGAGGAAGCGGTCGAGCGCGGGCCGGTCGGCGTCGAACGTGAACCGCCCGCCTGAGAGGCCGCGGCGGAGGCCTTCGCCGCTGGCCGGGCAGATGGCGACCACAGCGCCGGCGCCGACAGCCGCTGCGGAGACGAGCGCCAGGTAGCCGCCCATGCTCGAGCCCCGGAGCGCGATCGGCGGGGGCGGCCGGCCAGCCTCGCCGCCGATCCGGGATCGCAGGAGTGCCGCGATCGCCACTACATCGTCGATCGCGCGGCCGTCGAGGGGGCCCTGGCTGTCGCCGTGCCCACGCTGGTCGAACGCGATCGCCGCGAGTCCCGCGCCTAAGGTTGCGCGTGCGAAGTCGTGGTGGTTCTCCTTGCACGAGCCGGCGCCGTGGAGGGTGACCACGCCGGCGGGGGGTGGCTTCGCCGGCAGCCACAGCGAGTAGGCGAGCCCATCGTGAGCGCCGATCTCGCTCGGGAGCTGAGGCGTGACGGTGCGCGGCCGCGGCACGCGCCGATCATGCCAGGCACGGGTGGGCATGGCATGATCGACCCCGCCATGTCCGTCACGGCCGCCACGCTGTCGCACGTGTATCCGCTGGGCTCGCGGGTCAACGAGCGGGGGCGGCTCGAGATCGGCGGGTGCGACACCGTCGAGCTCGCGCGCGAGTTCGGGACGCCGGCGTACGTCGTCGCCGAGGACGACGTGCGCGCGCGGGCGCGCTCGTTCATGGACGCGGTCGCCGCGCGGCACGGCGATTTCGACGTGCTGTTCGCGTCGAAGGCGTTTCCCTGCACCGCGGTGTACCGGCTGCTCTCCGAGGAGGGGCTGGCCTGCGATGTGGCCTCGGGCGGCGAGCTGTTCCTGGCGCTGCGCGGCGGATTCGAGCCGGCGCGGATCTACTTCCACGGCAACGCTAAGTCCTCTTCGGAGATACGTGAGGCGCTGGCGGCGGGCGTGGGCCACATCGTGATCGACTCGCTGGATGAGCTCGCGCGGCTCGAGCGGATCGCCGGCGCCGCGTTGGACGGCGGTCGCCGCCAGGAGGTTCTGATCCGGATCACGCCGGGGGTCGCGGGCGACACCCATCACGCGATCTCGACCGGCCAGAACGACTCGAAGTTCGGGTTCGCCCCGGTTGATGCTCGTGTCGCGATCGATCGACTCGCGGGCGCGGAGCATCTCGACCTGGTCGGGCTGCACTTCCACATCGGGTCGCAGCTGCTCGAGCTCGAGCCGTTTCGTGCCGCGGTGCGGACGATCGCGGAGCTCGGCGACTTCCCGGTCTACAACGTCGGTGGCGGTCTCGGGGTCGCGTACCTGAACGACCAGAAGCCGCCCGCGATCGTCGACTACGTCGACGCGGTTGTGTCGACCGTCCATTCGGAGCTGGGCCCGGACAAGCGGTTGCTGCTCGAGCCGGGCCGCGCGCTGGTCGCGAACTCGGCGGTCACCCTGTACACGGTCCAGACGGTCAAGCGCAACGTGTCGACCTGGGTCGCGGTCGACGGCGGGATGTCCGACAACCTGCGCCCGATGCTGTACGGGTCTCGCTATGAAGCGGTGGTCGCCGACCGCGTGCTCGCGGACGCGAACCAGCAGTGTCGGCTCGCCGGCAAGCACTGCGAATCGGGCGACGTGATCGTGCGCGATGTTTCGCTCGCGGACCCGTCGCCCGGCGACGTGATCGCGACCCCCGTGACCGGCGCCTACGGCTACTCGCTGGCCAACAACTACAACGGTGTGCCGCGGCCGCCGGTGATCTTCTGCCGGGACGGGGACGCTCGAGTGGTGGTTCGCCGCGAGACCTATGAGGACCTGGCGGGTCGTGACGTCGGCTGACGGGGTGTTTCGGGTCGGGCTGCTCGGCCACGGCACCGTGGGGGCGGCGTTCGCGTCGCTGTTGCCCCAGCATGCGGCGCGGATCGAGCGCATGACCGGACTGCGCCCCGAGCTATCCGGCGTGATGACCCGCAGCTCCGGCTCGTTCGAGGAGATCCTCGACGGGTCCGACCTGATCGTCGAGCTGATCGGCGGGATCGAGCCGGCCCGCTCGTATCTGTTGCAGGCGATGGGGGCGGGGCGGCACGTCGTGACCGCCAACAAGCAGCTGCTATCCCAGCACGGCGAGGAGCTGTGGGACGCGGCGCGCTCGCGAGGCGTTCAGCTCCGGTTCGAGGGGTCGGTCGCCGGCGTCGTCCCGGTGATCCGCGTGCTCCAGGAGTCGCTCGCCGGAGCGACGATCGACCGCGTGCACGGGATCGTCAACGGCACGACCAACTTCATCCTGACCGAGATGGCGCGGACCGGGATGACGTTCGAGGAGGCGCTGGTCGAGGCGCAGCGGCTCGGCTACGCCGAGGCGGATCCGTCCGAGGACGTCGACGGCCGCGACGCCGCGGCCAAGATGGCGATCCTGGCGCGGCTCGCGTTCGACACGCCCGTGCACCTGGACCAGGTCCGATATGAGGGGATCGAGCACATCCAGCCCGACGACCTCGCGTACGCGGACGAGCTGGGATTGCAGTTGAAGCTGATCGGGACGGCGGAGCGGATCGGCGACGGGCTGTCGGTGCGCGTCCATCCCGCGTTCCTGTACCCGCACCACCCGCTGGCCTCGGTCAGCGGGCCGTTCAACGCGGTCACGGTCGAGTCCGAGGCGATCACCGAGATCACGATGTCGGGGCCCGGCGCCGGCGGGCCGCAGACCGCGAGCGCCGTGCTCGGCGACGTGATCAGCGCGATGATCCCGCCGGCCTCGACCCCACCGACGAGCCAGGTGCTCGAGATCGTCCAGGATGTCTCCTCGGCGTTCTACCTGCATCTCGACGTCGCCGACGAGTCGGGCGTGCTGGCGCGCGTGGCGCAGGTGCTGGCCACTCAGGACGTGTCGGTCAAGTCGGTCGTGCAGCGGGGCCTCGGCGATCAGGCGCGGCTCGTGATGGTCGTCCACCCGGTGCTCGAGTCTCGCTTCAGCGGGGCGATGGCCGAGCTGGCGCGGCTGGACGTGCTGCGGTCGCCACCGCGTGCGATCAGGGTGCTCGAGGAGGAGTTCGGGTAGTCGTGGGACCCCGATAACCGAGCACTCGACACCGCCGCCGGCTCGAGTGTTGTGAGATCGTTGCTATACCGGAATGAATATGCATTCGGCCTGCGGGAAGCGGCGAGTGCTGGGGAATCGGGGTTGGTCCTTCGCGGGGTACCTCGCGACGTCCGCCGCCAGGCGCGCCGACACCGGTTCGGCTAGGGTCCCGCGTCCAATGAAGGCCGTTCAGATCGTCGAGCTCACCGGCCCGCAGTCGGCCCTCCGTATCGTCCACGACGCCCCCGAACCCGAGGCGAGCCACCCCGCCACGCCGGGGCAGGGCGTGCTGGTCGACGTCCACGCCGCCGGCGTGTCGTTCCCCGAGGTTCTCCAGACCCGCGGCGAGTACCAGGTCAAGCCCGAGCTCCCGTTCACGCCTGGGAGCGAGGTCGGCGGAGTGGTGCGCAGCGCCCCCGAGGACGCCTCTGTAAAGCCCGGCGATCGCGTGGCTGCGTTCTGCATGCTCGGCGGGTGGGCCGAGGTCGCGGTGGCCCCGGCGTTCTTCACGTTCAAGCTCCCCGACGCGCTCGACTTCGGCCAGGGCGCCAGCCTCGTCCTGAACTACCACACGGCGTTCTTCTCGCTCGTGACCCGCGGCCGGCTCGACGAGGGGGAGACCGTGCTCGTGCACGGCGCGGCCGGCGGCGTCGGCACCGCCACACTCCAGATCGCCAAGGGACTCGGCGCGCAGACGATCGCGGTCGTCTCCACCGACGACAAGGAGCGCGTCGCGCGCGAGGCGGGGGCCGACCACGTGGTCCGCAGTGACGGGGCGTGGAAGGACGAGGCGAAGGAGATCTCCAACGGCGGGGTCGATCTCGTGATCGACCCGGTCGGCGGCGACCGATTCACCGACAGCCTGCGCTCGCTGCGCGAGGGTGGGCGGGTCGTCGTCGTCGGGTTCACCGGCGGCTCGATCCCCGAGGTGCGCGTCAACCGGCTGCTGCTCGCGAACACCGAGGTGATCGGAGCCGGCTGGGGCAACTTCGTGATGCGCAAGCCGAAGCTCAACCAGGAGATCGGCGACGCGATCGACCGGCTGATCGCCGACGGGTTCGTGCGACCGGTGGTCGGCGCCCGTTTCGGACTCGAGCAGGCCGGCGACGCGCTCGAGTTGATCGACGGCCGCGGCGCGACCGGCAAGGTCGTGCTCGAGATCAGCTCTTAAGTAGGCGACAGCGCCCGCTCTGACATGCTCCGCGCATGCCGGGGATCATCGAGCGCTACCGCGAACGTCTGCCGTTCGCGACCGGCGACCCCGTGGTGTCGCTCGAGGAGGGGTCGACCCCGCTGGTGCTCGCCGAGCGCCTGTCCGAACGCGCCGGCGTCGAGGTGTGGCTGAAGCTCGAGGGCGCCAATCCGACCGGATCGTTCAAGGACCGGGGCATGACCTGCGCGGTGTCCGCGGCCGTCCGAGAAGGCGCCCAGGCGGTGATCTGCGCCTCGACCGGCAACACCGCGGCGTCCGCCGCGGCCTACTCCGCCCGAGCCGGACTAAGAGGGGCGGTGATCGTGCCCGAGGGCAAGATCGCCACCGGCAAGCTCGCGCAGGCGCTCATGCACGGCGCGCGCGTGGTGGCGCTGAGGGGCAACTTCGACGAGGCGCTGAAGCTGGTCCGCGAGCTCGCGAACCGGCACCCCGTGGCGCTCGTCAACTCCGTCAACGACTTCAGGATCGAGGGGCAGAAGACCGCCGCGTTCGAGATCCTCGAGCAGCTCGCGGGCGAGCTCGACGCGCTCTGCATCCCGGTCGGGAACGCCGGCAACATCACCGCGTACTGGAAGGGCTTCAAAGAGGAAGGTCAGCGCCCTCGAATGTGCGGGTTCCAGGCCGCCGGTGCCGCGCCGCTCGTGCTCGGCAAGCCGGTCGAGCACCCCGAGACCGTGGCGAGCGCGATCCGGATCGGCAACCCCGCGCGCTGGGAGGAGGCCATGAACGCGATGACCTCGAGCGGGGGCGCGGTCAAGGCCGTGAGCGACGCCGAGATCCTCACGGCGTACCGGTTCCTGGCCGCGAACGAGGGAGTGTTCTGCGAGCCGGCCTCGGCCGCGAGCGTCGCCGGCCTGCTCGTCCACGGCGCCGGCGAGGGCGTCCGCCGGGTGGTGTGCGTGCTCACCGGCCACGGCCTCAAAGACCCCGACACCGCGCTCGACCAGGCTGGATCGGTCGTTGCCTGCGACCCCGAGCTGAGCGCGATCGAGCGCGCGGTGCTCGAGTGACACCCGGCCTGGCGCGCCGGCGCGTGGTGCGCGTGCCGGCCTCGTCCGCGAACCTCGGACCAGGCTTTGATGTGCTCGGCGCCGCGCTTGCGCTGCACCTCGAGCTCGAGGTGGTCGAGACCGGCACGTTCGCGGTCGACACCGTCCTGCCCGTCCCGACCGGCCGCGACAACCTCGTGGTCAAGGCGTTCGAGCGCCTCCACCCCGCGGACGGATTCGAGTTCCGCATCAACTCGGACATCCCGCTGAGCGGAGGGCTCGGCTCGAGCGCGGCGGCCGTGGTCGCGGGGCTGATGGCCGCCGACCACCTGTTCGAGCTCGACGCCGACGTGTTCTCGCTCGCGGCCGAGCTCGAGGGTCATCCCGACAACGTCGGCGCGGCGTTGTACGGCGGGTTCGTGGTCTGCAACGGAGCTCGGGCGCACCGGTTCGACGCCCCGCCCGGGCTCGAGGCCGTGCTCGTCGTCCCCGACGAGGGACCGCCGACCGAGGAGGCGCGCGAGGCGCTCCCGGCGACCGTCCCGATCGAGGCCGCGGTGTTCAACATCTCCCACGCGGCGATGCTGACGCTGGGACTCGCCACGGCCGACTGGGACCTGATCTCCGCCGGCCTGCGCGATCGGCTGCATCAGCCCCAACGTGCCCATCTGTACCCGCGGTCGGCGGACCTGCTCGAGCACGCGCGCAGCCTCGGGGCGCTCGGGGCCACGATCTCGGGCGCGGGGCCGACCGTGCTCGTGTGGTGTCGCTACGACCAGGCCGGCGCGGTCGTCGCAGCCCTCAGGAGCGAGACCGACGGGTGGGCGCAAGTGATGCGCGCCGGGTTCGAGCCTCAGGGCGCCGACGTCCGCTCGCTCTAGTGGGTTGACGGGGCTTTCTACTAGGCCGTTCGGGAGCGCCGCTCGGCCAGCCGTTCGCGGAGCCACTCGGCGTGCTGCTCCTGGAGCTCGCGCCCGCGGCGGGTGAAGTCGAGTATCAGTCGCAGATCCTCGTCGCTGTAGCCGTCGGCCATCGGCGTGTACAGCCTCCTCATCGGCTCGACCATCAGCTCGTTCGCGAGCTCGAAAGCCTTCTCCGTCGGCTCGACCAGCACCCGCCGGCGGTCGGATGGGTCGGCCACCCGCCTGGCCAGGCCGGCCCTTTCCAGGCGGTCGATCACGGCGGTGATCGCTCCCGTGGTCAGCCGGCTGGCCTCGGCCAGATCGCCCGCGCTCATGCTCCCTTCCTGATCGAGGACGTCCAGGCAGCGGGCGTCGGTGCGGTTGATCCCCAGCAGCTGGCAGATGAGGTCGTCGACCACGTCGGTGGAGCGCTGGCTGGCGCGCACCTCGTCGCCGAGCTCGGCGTACAGCTGCAGGCGCTCGGGGGAAGGTTCTCTTGACATCTAAATCTCTTAGCTACTAAGATGCTTTGCGCGTGAGTAAAATAGTAGTTCTCGGAGGTGAATCCCAGATGGAATATGCGATCGAGGCCGACGGCCTCGTCAAGTCTTACCCGAAAGGCGTGACGGCGCTCGACGGGCTCTCGTTCAACGTGGCGCGGGGCAGCGTGTTCGCGCTGCTCGGACCCAACGGCGCCGGCAAGTCGACCGCGGTCAAGATCCTCACGACGCTGGCCACGCCCGATGCGGGCAAGGCGCTTGTGGGTCGCATCGACGTGGTCGCGTACCCCGACGCTGTGCGCCGCACGATCGGCGTCGTCGCGCAGGGGTCGGGCGTCGACATCCAGGCCACCGGCCGGGAGAACCTGCGGCTCCAGGGTCAGATCCACGGGATCCGCGGACGGGCGATCGAGGAGCGTGCCGAGGAGCTGCTCGAGCGATTCGGGCTGGCCGAGGCCGCCGACCGCATCGCGCGGGGCTACAGCGGCGGGATGCAGCGGCGCCTCGACATCGCGATGGCGCTCGTCCACGACCCCGAGGTGCTGTTCCTCGACGAGCCGACCACCGGCCTCGATCCCGAGGTCCGCGCCGACATGTGGAACGAGATTTCGCGGCTGTCGGCCGAGCGCGGCAAGAGCGTGCTGCTGACCACGCACTACCTCGAGGAGGCCGACCAGCTCGCCGAGCAGATCGCGATCGTCGACCGCGGCAAGGTCGTGGCGGAGGGAACGCCCGACGAGCTCAAGCGCGAACTGCGCGGCGACGCGATCCACGTCGACCTCGAGCGCGAGTACAACGGCGAGGTACGTGGGGCAATCGGCGGGCTCGCCGGCGTCCGCGATGTCGTCGTCGACGGGCGCACGCTGCGGGCTCGGGCCGACGACGGAGGACGGGCGGTGCCCGTCGTACTCCAGGCGCTCGAGTCGGCCGGCGTCGCGGTGTCGTCGGTGCGGGTCGCGCGGCCGTCGCTCGACGACGTCTATCTCAAGTACACGGGCCGCACGTTCGACGCTGCGGAAGCGGAGGCGAACACCCGATGACTCTGATCAGGCACACCTTGTACATGACCCTGCGCCACCTCCGCGAGCTGTGGCGCCAGCCGTGGTTCGTGGCGGTGACGCTCGTCCAGCCGGTGATCTGGCTGCTGCTGTTCGGCGCGCTGTTCAAGAAGGTGATCGAGATCCCGGGGTTCCACAGCCACTCCTACATCGCGTTTCTCGCGCCCGGTGTGGTCGTGATGACCGCGATGTTCAACGCGGCATGGAGCGGGATGTCGCTGATCGACGACATGCGGCGTGGGGTCACCGCCCGCTTCCTCGTCTCGCCGGTGCGCCGGGAGGCGCTGATCGCGGGGCGGATTCTCAAGGAGGCGGTGGTGGTCGTGATCCAGTC
Source organism: uncultured Solirubrobacterales bacterium (assembly GCA_963701945.1). Lineage (GTDB taxonomy): Bacteria > Actinomycetota > Thermoleophilia > Solirubrobacterales > Solirubrobacteraceae > Palsa-465. The sequence goes on from CAVPBV010000019.1 coordinate 532,909, forward strand.
GCTGATAATCGTCGCGCTGGCGCTGATCGTGGGGGCGAGCTTCCCGGGCGGGGTCGGGGGCGTCGCATTGCTATTCGTCCTGTCCGCGCTGCTTGGCGCGATGTTCGGGGCGCTGTCCAACGGCTTCGCGCTGATCATGGGCCAGGAGGAGGCGCTGATCGGGGCGACACAGTTCATCCTGCTGCCGCTCACGTTCCTCTCGACCACGTTCCTGGCCGCGAACATCATGCCCGGGTGGATTGCCCACGTGTCCGACTTCAACCCGGTGAACTGGGCCGTGGTGGCGGGCCGCTCGGCGGTGTCGTCCAATGCCGACTGGGGGCTGATCGCGGCGCGCGCCGGATTCCTGGTGGCGCTGCTGGCGCTCTCGGTGGCGTTCGCGACCAGGGCGTTCCACTCGTATCAGCGGTCGGTCTGATTTTGGGCCGCTGACGCAGCATCCGTGGGGCCGGTTCCGCCAAGGGAATTCGGCTCGATGCCTTCGGTTCGACGGACGTGACTGAGCCGAATTCCTCGCGTCCATGCCGCGCGGGCGGGGTCGCTGATTCCGCGGCGGTCGAGGGCAGATCGGGTTTTTAACGGCGGCACCTGGACAGGGGCCGGGGCTGGTCTGCCGGCGCGAGGCGGCTCGCAGAGCATGCATAACCTGCCAATCGACCTCAGATCGGCCGAGCGTGGCACACCGCGCATGCCCCACATGCGTAGTACGCCACGGTCAGGCCGGAGGGGCTTCGTTGGCAGGTTATGCATGCTGGCGCCCCGCGATCCGTCCCCGGGACGACCCCACCCCTCTCCAGGTGCCCGCCGTTCAACCAACCGGCGGCCGCACCGGATAGCGGGAACGCGACCACCCCGCAGGGCATGGACGCGGGGAATTCGGCTCAGTCACGTCCGTCGAACCGAAGGCATCGAGCCGAATTCCCTTGGCGGAACCGGCCCCGCGGAATCCGGCTTCAACACGTGTGCGTCTTCGTCACGTGACTGGGCCGGATTCCGTTAGCGGAATCCGCGCATCTGCGTTCCGCACTTCAGAACGGGTCGAGGCGGATTCCGCGACGCCGCCGCAGGCGCCCCCTAACCCCCACCGGGGCCGAACAGCTGGTTCACGGGTCCGCCGCCACCGCCCGGACCCCCACCGGACAGCCGCCCCTGCCACACCGCCTTGGCCCCGAGGTCGCCGGTGTGGAACACGAAGTAGGCGCAGAGGATCGCCAGGACGACGAGCGCGATGCGCAGGAGGATCAGCACGGCCGGGTGGCTCGCGAGGCCGTCCAGCCAGTCGAATCCGCTGACCATGCCGGCGGCGACCCGGTGGGCGAACAGGGCCACGATCACCGCGCCCGTGAACAGGATCATCAGATCGCGCAGCAGCATCCCGGCGTGGGCGTGGCGGGCGATCAGCGCCCCCGGGCCGAACCCGCCGTTCAGGTGAAGCGCATTGCGGAGCGCCTCGCCGGCGCCGACCGTGAGGAACGTCCCCGCCAGCGCCACCACGGTCAGGATCCCGAGCAGCACCCCGGAGCGCATGAACCACGCCGGGCGCGCGACCAGCACCAGCGCCCAGACCACCGCCACCGGGATCAGGATCACGGGGACGTGCAGGAACAGCGGGTGCGCCGGCAGGCCGCTGTAGATCGTCGTGATGTGGATCGGGACGAGCGCGAGGCTGAGGACAGCGAGCCCCGCGAGCACGTACTCCGCCCGGAGCCGGGATCCCGCGCCGAGCGGGCTGATCGATGGCTGAACGGCCAAGGCGGGCGGGAGTGTCCGCCGGTCGCCTAAGAGGACCCTAAGAAACCCGCACGCCGCCGGCGAGCGAGGCGACGCGCCGGCTGGCCGCGTTAAGCCCGAGACGCCGGAGCAGCTCCTCGGCGACGGCCAGGTAGTCGGTGGCGAGGTCGGGCCGGTAGTCGAGGATCGACAGGGCCCTTTCGGCCGACTCGGCGTACGCGATCGAGGCGCGGATCGTCGTCTCGAGCAGCTTCTCGCCATAGTGCTGGCGCAGGGAGTCGAACGCCTCGCGCGAGTGGCGGGTGCGCATGTCGGCGATGTTCAGGACCACGCCGAGCCATTCGAGATCGGGGTTGAGGTTCTCGCGGGCCAGTTCGATCACCTCGAGCGCCTGCTCGACGCCCTGGAGCGCGAAATACTGCGCCTCGGCCGAGATCAGCGCGTCATCGGCGGCGACCAGCGCGTTGACCGTGAGCAGCCCGAGCGCCGGCGGGCAGTCGATCATGATCAGGTCGTAGTCGTCCCGGAGCTCTCGCAGCGCCTTCTTGAGCGCGAGCTCGCGGCCCATCTTGCCTCCGAGCGCGAGCTCGGCCTCGGCGAGACCCAGGTTGGCGGGGATGATCCCGTCGTGGACCGCCGCCCGCGCCTTGGCCCGCCCGGCGAGGACGTCGCCGATCGTCGGCGCGGCCTCGGGATCGACGTCGAGATAGTCCGACAGGTTGCCCTGCGGGTCGAGATCGATCGCCAGCACGCGCAGATCGACCCGACGGAAAACGTCGGTCAAGGTCCGCACGGCCGTGGTCTTGCCCGTGCCGCCCTTCTGCGAGAGAACGGAAACTATCGACGCCATCGCCCGGGCAACTATAGGCGGCGACGAACCCGCCGGTCGGCCTGACCCGCGCCGGCCGGATCGGCTCGTCTAGGCGGTCGCGCCCGAATCCGAGGCGTGGACGGCGCGCATGCCGGAGACCACCGGCACGTCGACGAAATGCAGGTGGTGGCGTCCGATCACGACCTCGTCGCCGTCGGCCAGTGTGCTCCACTCGACGCGCTCGCCGTTGACGAAGACGCCGTTGAGGCTGCGATCGTCGAGCACGCGCAGGCCGTCGGGCTGGCGCACGATCAAGGCGTGGCGGCGCGACACCGTCGGGTCGTCGAAGCGGATGTCCGCGGCGAGGCTGCGGCCGATCCGGGTCCACTCGCGCTGCAGCGCGTACGCGACCCGATGCTCGCCTTCACCGCGATACGCGAGGTACTGACCCGGCTCGCTCAGCGAGTCGCGGATCTCGTCGAGCCAGCCCTGATCGTCGGCGTCCGCCGCGACCTCGAGCACGCTCGTCTGCGCGGTCGTGAACAGAGAAGCCCGGACGAACTCGGTCCCGCCACAGTTGGGGCAGGTCGGCAGCTCGTCAACCGCGTCGAGCGACACGGGGTAGTCGCAATCCGTGCATCGAAACGTTCCGGTCCCCGCGACATTGCCCGACATCCAAGCTTTCATTTGGCCGCCTTTTCCTTCGGAAACGGTGCGAATAGGCCGACTTGGCCAAGCCGGTGAACCCATGATAGCCCCCGAGTCAAAGCGCGGAAGAGGCCGCTGGACGGATGATGGAGACCCTCAGAAGCGTTTATCCAACGGAAATATGAGACCGGCAGGAACCCCTCGCGCAGCGCCGAACTGAGCGTTCATGCAGGCGCCAGACAACGCAAATCCGGAGCTGGAGCTGGCTCTGCTGAAGGAGGGGGTAGGGCGCCGGGACGCCGTTCAGGAGCGGTGCGGCGGATGCCACAGAACCCCGCTAATTGGGGAAACCGTGTATGTACTCAGACACGGCGCTGTGTTATGTGAGCTGTGCCGCGCGCTCGAGCCGGACCCGCCTATGCAGGCGCGGCTCGTCCACGGCCCCGAGTACGGCCACACGATGAAGCTGACGGATCACCGGGCGGCCTAGGGCCGTCGGCGGAGCCCCGCGGCGGGCTCGAACTTAGAATCCAGCCCGTGGAGCCGTTCACCGCGACCGCGACGATCTCGAAACCCCGCGAGGAAGTGTTCGAATACCTCGCGGACATCGCCAACCATCCCGAGTTCACCGATCACTACCTGGTCGACTGGCGGCTCACGCGTGAGGACTCCTACGGGACCGGCGCCGGCGCACGCTTCAAGATGAGCGCTCCGTTCAGCCGGTTCGCCTGGGGGGACATCACGTTCGCCGAGGTCGAGCCGCCGTTCCGGATCGTCGAACGCGGCCGCGGGGGCAAGTACAACCGCATCCGGATGGTCGGCACCTACACGCTGCAGCCAGGCCCGGGCGGCAGCACGAGGCTCGAGTACACGCTCGAGACCGTGCCCCTGCTGCTTTCGGACAAGCTGATGGACTCGCTCATCGTCGCCCGGTGGACCCGCCGGCAGACCGCCAAGGCGTTGCGCCGGCTGACGACGATCCTCGAGGAGGACCGCGGGCGCGGCAAGCGCGCCACGGTCGCAGGTCGCTGACCCTCGTGCGGCGCCGCGACTACACTTCCGCCCCCGTGAGCGCTCGCCGCCTGTGGATCGTCGTCTGCGCCCTGGCGCTGGCCGTGGGACTCGCAGCCTGCGGCCAGGTGGCGGATCCGACGAGTGCGGAGAACGACGGCGTGTACGTCGACGCCGGGCCGATCACCTACCAGCTCCAGGTGTCCCGGCAGTTGAACCAGTACACGACCGAGGACAGTCAGTACCTGTCGGGGCTGCCCCGCGGCCAGGGCACGCTCACCCCCGACCAGTTCTGGTACGGGGTATTCCTGTGGGCCAAGAACCAGACGAACCATCCCCACCTCACCGCGGACAGGTTCACTGTCGTCGACACCTCCGGCAACGTGTATCACCCGACTCCGCTGGACGCGGAACTCAACGGGTATGCGTGGACGCCGCAGCTGCTCGAGCCTTCCGGGATCGAGCCGGCGCCGAGCACGACCGCGAGCCTCGGTCCCACGCAGGGCGGGCTGATCCTGTTCAAGCTGCCGACGTCGGTGTACTCGGACCGCCCGCTGACGCTCAACATCTACCCGCCGACCGGCCACCCGGCGATCATCTCGCTCGACCTGTAGCGCGGGCTGTCCTGCGCGGCGGGCGGTCGCGCGCGGGGGGCGGGCGGGTTACTGGCTCTGGAGGCCCGCGACCAGCACCTGGCGGACAGCCGGCGCCGCAGTCGCACCGCCGGCGCCCTGGTTCGGGAACAGCGCGCCGACGACAATCCGCGGGTGACCCACCGGCGCGTAACCGACGAACCAGGCGTCGGTCAGCTGGTTGGCGTTGGCGACGCTGCCCCCGCTGGCGGTCGTCGTGTTGGCAAGCTCGGCGGTTCCGGTCTTGCCCGCGACGGTCACGCCCGGGATCGCGGCGGCTGTGCCGGTCCCGTAGTCGACGACGGCCACCATCATCTGCTGGACCTCGCCGGCTACATGGCCGCTGGTGACGCGCACGAACTTCGGGGGGAGGTGGGCCTGGAGCGTCGGCACCGGCCGGCGGCCGCCCATCGCGATCGTCGCGCCGACGTCGGTCATCTCGAGCGGCGTCGCCAGGACCTGGCCCTGGCCGATCGCCGAGGAGCCGGTCTCGAGATCGCTGCCCAGGCTGTTCGGCGGGATCGAGCTCTCGGCGGCGCCGGGAATCGTCGGGGTCTGGTTGAAGCCGAACCGGTCGGCCATCGCGAGCAGCCGCTGGCCGCCGAGCCTCGCGCCGAGCGGCGCGAACACCGAGTTGCACGACACCGCGAACGAGTTCAGCAACGTGCCGCCGCAATCCTCGCCGCTGGCATTGTGGAGGGTGTAGCCGTCGAGGATTGCCTGCGTGCTGTATGGAAACACGGTGCTCAGCTTCACGATCCCGGCCGTGAGCGCGGCGGTCGAAGTGACGATCTTCATCGTCGAACCGGGCGGCTGCGCCGCGGAGAACGCGATCCCGGCGAGCGCGAGCAGGCCGCCGGTGCGAGGGTCCATGGCGACGATGCCGGCGTAGCTGTTGCCGAGCGCGTTGATCGCGGCCTGCTCGAGCGAGGGCACGATCGTGGTCGTGACGTTGTGCCCGGGCGTGGGCGCGGTTCGGGCCAGCACGCGCTTGCCGGCGAGCAGCACGCCCCCGGGCGTGCCCGCGAGCTGTGTCTGGAAGATGCGCTCAAGCCCGTCGACGCCGATCTGGGAGTTGGCCGGGTAACCCTGGGCCATATAAGCGGCGGCGTCGGCCGCCGGGATCGGGCCGAGCGTGCCGACGATCTCCGACGCCACGTCGGAGATCGGCGAGGTCCGATCGGGTCCTTCGGCGAGCGGCGTGCCGTCGGCGGCGAACAGGGTCGCGCGCGGCGGGAGCGACATGTGACGACCGAGCCGCTCGTTCCCTTGCAACCCCGGGAACAGCAGGCTCCTCATGTAGCGCACGGTCGGGCTCGAGCCGCTGTCGTTCACCGCCACTTCGAGCGTCTCGTGGAGCTCGCCGAACAGCCGCGTGAACACGAGCATCTGCACCGGTATGAACTGTCCGCGGCGCTTGCCCACGTGCACGGCGGTGAGCTTTAGGACCGTCGCGGTCATCTCGTCGTGGCGGTACGCCGCGGCGAACTTGGCCTCAGTCGTCTGCGCCTGCGAGGCCGGGTCGAGCAGTGCGTACATGCGCGCGTAGTCGCCGGTGGCCCATGCCTGGACGTAGTTCGTGACCGCGTGCCGCTCCGAGCGGCCGGACTCGGCATTGATCACGAGCACGACCCCTACCGCGATCGCCGCGATCACCCCGATCGGAACCAGCAGCCTCAGCCGTTTCTGCCACCGTCGCCGCCGGCGTCTGGATCTCGGACCCCTCTCCGATACTCCACGTCTTAGAACCCCTTCTGCCACCTAACCTGAAACGGTACGGCACCGGTCGCAATAACCTCCTGACGGTGACAGAAGTCGACTGGCTGATCGTGGCCTTCACGGTGCTGCTCGCGCTGTATGGCTACGCGCAGGGCTTCATCGTCGGCGCCCTGTCGCTGCTCGGCTTCGGCGTCGGCGCGTTCCTCGGAAGTCACCTCGGGCCGCTCGTGCTGCCGGGCGGCTCGCACTCGCAGTACGCGCCGCTGTTCGGTCTGCTCGGAGCGCTGCTCGCCGGCGCGGTGCTGGCCAGCGGACTGCAGGGTGTCGGGGCGCGCGCCCGCGTGGTCCTGCGGCTACCGGGGCTGCGCCTGGTCGATGGTGTGTTAGGCGCGCTCCTGACGGCCTCGGTTGCTTTGGGTATCGCGTGGATCGTCGGGGCTGTGGCCTACCAGTCCGCCGGATCGCCGGTGCTGCGGCGGGACATCCAGCGCTCGGCGATTCTCACCGAGCTGAACGAGCTGCTCCCGCCCTCGGCGCCGCTGTTGAACGCGCTCGCGCGGATCGACCCGTTGCCGTCAGTGCGCGGTCCGGAGGCGGACGTGCCGGCGCCGACGCGGGGGATCCTCGCCACTCGCGGCGTGAAGGACGCAGGCTCGAGCGTCGTCAAGGTGCTCGGCACCGCGTGCGGGCTGGGGATCGAGGGGAGCGGCTGGGTCGCGGCTCCCGGCATCGTGGTCACGAACGCGCACGTCGTCGCCGGAGAGGACGACACCACCGTCCAGGTCGGCGGCAACCCGCCCGGCCTCGACGCCGACGTGATCGACTTCGACCCCCACGACGACATCGCGATTCTGCGCGTGCACGGTCTGAACGAGCCCGTGCTGAAGCTCGCCCAGAACCCACAGCCGGGGACAGCGGCGGCGATCCTCGGGTACCCGCTCGACGGCGGCTTCGACGTCGAGCCAGGGCGCATCGGCCAGACCGAGACCGTGAGCACCGAGGACGCCTACGGCAACGGGCCGGTGACGCGCAGCATCACCGCGCTTCGCGGTCTCGTCCGGCCCGGCAACTCCGGCGGTCCGATGATCGACCACGCCGGCCAGGTGGTCGCGACCGTGTTCGCAGCGATCACGGGTTCGACGGAGGGCCGTGGCGGCTTCGCGGTCCCGAACAAGCTCGTGGCCGCCCAGCTCGCGATCGCCCAGACGCGAACGAACCCGGTCAGCACCGAGTCCTGCGCCGGCTAGGTGGCGCGGTATCGCTTGACAAGGTGCGCGAGATCCCGCTCGCAACTTGGCGCGGGATCGCTCTAAAGGGGGCGCGCGATGTGCGCTAACGAGCTCCTAGTGGCGGGCGGTGGTCTGCGCACCGCCCGCCCCTAGGTGCATGCCCCCGGGGGCCCCTAAGGTCTCTTGCCCCCGACGTCCTCGGCCATTTGACTCACCGTCCCAGGCCCCAGCGCCCCCAGGAGCTGTGGATGGTGATGTGCGAGGTGCCGCTGAGCCGCAAGGAATAGCTCGTGCTCGTCGTCGCCCGCGAGTAGCGCCCCGCACTCGCAGTGGGCGATCCGCCGGTGCTTTCCGTCGATTCTGGTCGTGAGGCCGTCGTCAACGGGATCCTCGGTCACCTCTTGTCGCGCCCCGCCGAGGGCGTCGCTGCGTGAAACCTTGGTGCTCACTGGTCCGGCACGATGCAACTTTGCCGTTGTCGATACGTTTCCAGAACGTTGCCGCAGGCAGAGCGCGCCCTCGAGATGACTCGGATCCAGCTCTGTGGACGGTTGTCCGTAGAGATCGACGGCGTGCAAATTTCCGAGCGTTTGCGCGGCAAACAGGTCCCGCTGCTGCTCGCCTACCTGGTGCTCAACCGCGCGCGACACGTCGCTCGCGACGAGCTGATCGACGCGCTGTGGCCTGAGGAGCCGCCGGTCTCACAGGACGCGGCGCTGCGGACGCTGCTCTCGCGGCTGCGCTCGTCGCTCGGGTCAGAGACGCTCGCCGGACGCGACGAGCTGATCCTGGCGCTGCCCGAGCCGGTGTGGATCGACGTCGAGGCGGCGGCGGCCGAGGTCGCGCGCGCGTTCGACGCGCTTACGCGCGGGGACGCGCGCCGGGCATGGGCGCTCGCGCAGGTGCCGCTGAACATCGCCAGCCGTGGGTTGCTCCCAGGGGCGCAGGCGACGTGGCTCGAGGCTCCGCGCCGCGAGCTCGAGGACGTGCGCCAGCAGGCGCTCGAGGTGATCGGCCGCGCGGGCCTCGTAATGGGCGGTACTCAGCTGCAGTCGGCCGAGCGCGCGGCGCGCACGCTGATCGAGACCGAGCCGTACCGCGAGTCGGGCTACGTCCTGTTGATGGAGGCGCTCGCCGCGCGCGGCAACGTCGCCGAGGCGCTGCGCGTGTTCGGCGGGCTGCGGACGCTGCTGCGCGACGAGCTCGGCACGAACCCCTCGCCGGAGGCGATCGCCGCCCACGAGCGGTTGCTCCGTCCCGAGCCCCGCGGCGCCGACCTCGGCGAGCGCGCCGATCAGGGGATGCCGGCGATCCCGCTGCCGGCAGAGCTCCGCCACCGCGCGCAGTCGCCGGTGATCGGGCGCGAGCAGGAGCTGGCCGAGCTCCAGGGGCGGTGGGATCTGGCGTGCGGTGGCGCGGGTGGCGCGGGTGGCGCGGGCGGCTCGGGCGGCTCGGGTGGCGGTCGGGGTGGGGCTCGCGGCTCCGACTCTGATGCGGCCGGCGGGCGGATCGTGCTGCTCGCCGGCGACGCCGGGATCGGCAAGACGACGCTGAGCGCCGAGCTGGCCCGACGGGTCCACGACGCCGGCGCCATCGTGCTCGCGGGACGCTCGCCGCGCGAGACCGTGGTGCCCTACCAGCCGTTCCTCGAGGCGCTGCGGCACTGGGCCCTCAACGCTCCGCTGACGGACCTCCGGGCGAGCACCCGCGAGTACGGATCGGAGCTCGCGCGGCTGATTCCCGAGCTGCGCCGGCGTGCTCCGGACCTCCCGTCACCGCCGCAGGACGAGCCCGAGACCGAGCGCTATCGGCTGTTCGAGGCCGTCGTCGGTCTGCTGACCGAGCTGTCGCGCTCGGCACCGGTGCTGCTGGTGCTCGACGATCTCCAGTGGGCCGATCGGCCGACGCTGCTGCTGCTCCGTCACCTGGCCCGGGCGACGAACCCAGCGCGTCTCCTGATCCTCGTCGCCTACCGCTCGGCCGAGCGCGGCGACACGTTCACGAACGCCCTGACCGAACTTCGCCGGGACCGGCTCGCCTCCGAGCTCGAGATCAAGGGACTGGGCGAGTCCGAAACGGCCGAGCTGGTGCGCGTGCGGGCGGGGGAGGCGCCGGCGCGTGCCTTCGCCCGCGCCCTGTATGAGGAAACCGAGGGCAACCCGTTCTTCGTCGAGGAGATCATCCGCCACCTGATCGAGGCCGGCGTCCGCGTCGGCAGCGCCAGCGCGTCCGAACTCCAGCGCTTCGGGCTTCCGGAGGGCGTCAAGCAGGTGATCGCGTTCCGGCTCATGCGGCTCGAGGCGCCGGCGGCCGAACTACTGCGCGTCGCCGCCGTGATCGGCCGCGATGTCGACGCGGCGCTGCTCGAGCGCGTCGTGGTGCTGACCGAGGACGAGTTCCTGGCCGCGCTCGACGAGACAATCGGCGCGGTGCTGCTCGTGGAGTCCGACGAGAGCCCGGGGTCCTACCTGTTCACGCACGCGCTGATCCGGGAGACCCTGTACGAGAGCATGTCCGCGACGCGGCGGGCCAGGATCCACAAGCGGGTGGGGGAGGCGATCGAGGCGGAACCGGGGCGCCGGCAGGAGCGATACCTCCCCGAGCTCGCATACCACTTCACGCGCGGCGCCGACCCCGAGGACGCCGAGAAGGCGATCACCTACGCGCTGCGCGCCGCCGATCTGGCGACCACGATGCTCGCGCACGAGGAGGCGGCCGAGCATTATGCCCGCGCGATCGACGTGCAGGGGCGGTTTCAGCCCGAGGCGTCCGAGCGCCGGTGCGAGCTGCTGCTGCGCCTCGGCGAGGCGCGAGTCCGGGGTGGTGAGCGGGCGCTCGGGTCCTCGGCGTTCCGCGAGGCGGCCGCGCTGGCGGAGCGGCTCGGCGACGGCGCCTCGCTGGCGCGGGCGGCGATCGGCGCCTCGCGCCGCTACGTGCAGCCGCCCGGGGTGGTCGACACCGAGCTGATCGCGATGATCGAGCGCGCGCTCGAGCTCGAGCGCGACCGGTCGCTGGTTCGGGTCCGCCTGCTCGCGTGCCTGTGCGGGGCGATCTACTACTCCCCCGAGCGCGACCGGATGCCGGCGCTCAGCGACGAGGCGATGTCGATCGCGCTGGAGATGGGGGACCCGGAGGCGCGCGCGTACGCGTGCTCGGCGCGGCGGCGTGTGCTGTGGGACGCTCGGTACCTCGCCGAGCGGGTCGAGGTCTCGACCGAGATGCTCACGCTCGCGCGCCAGATCGGCAACCTCGAGCTCCAGCTTCAGGCGCACGCGTGGCTCGTGGTCGACCTGCTCGAGCGCGGAGACCGCGACGCCGTCGACGCCCAGATGGAGGCGTTCGATGCCGGTGCCGATCGGCTGCGGCAGCCGCTGTTCGAATGGAACTCGATCCTGTGGCGGGCGATGCTGGCGCTGCTCGCCGGATCGCTGTCGCTCGCCGACCAGCTGGCCGCCGAGGCGCTCGCTGCCGGCGGGCCGGCGGAGGCCGTCACCGTGTCCCAGTACTACGCGATTCAGGTGCTCGGGATCCGGCGCGAGCAGGGGAGGATGGGGGAGCTCGAGCTGTCCGCGCGGCAACTGGTCGAGGAGAACCCGAGCCGCCCGGCGTGGCGCGCGGCGCTGGCCACCCTGCTGTGTGAGTCGGGTCGTCTGGGCGAGGCGCGCGAGGAGTTCTCACGGCTGGCTGCCGGTGATTTCGAAGACATCCCCACGGATTTGGATTGGATGATCGCGATGGCCCTTTTGAGTGACGTGTGCGCGGACCTGGCGGACGGGGACAGGGCCGCGCTCCTGTACGCGAAGCTTGAGCCGTACGCGGACGTGAACGTCGTAATCGGGCTGGCCGCGGTGTGCCTCGGGTCGGTCGAGAGCTTCCTGGGGCGGCTGGCCGGGACGATGGGGCGGATCGATCTTGCGGCGCGGCATTTCGAGCGGGCGCTGGCGGCCAACTTCGCGCTTGGGGCGCCGGCTTGCCTGGCCCGCACCCAGGTCGATTACGCCCGTGTGCTCGGGCCCGGCCCACGCGCGGCCGAGTTGCTGGCCGCGGCGGGGCGGACCGCCGCCGAGCTGGGGCTCGGCGCGGTGGCGCGCAAGATCGCGTCGCTCGACGCGGCTTAACCCGGCGGCAGCGTCAGCATCGCGGCGCTCGCGGGCGGCACTCGGACCGCGTACTCACCGCGCGTCGGTGCGACTGCTTCGGTCTTGGGTGGGCCGGCGAGCATGCCCGTCGTGGTGCTGCCGCCAAAGCTCTGACCGCCCAGGGTCACTCCACTCGTTGAGCGGAGGCTCGGGGCGGTGAGCAGCTGGAGCGTGCCGGTCTGCGAGCCCCCGCTCACTCGGACTCGGACGACGCGGCTTGTTGTGGTCTCGCTGATCGCCACGACCCGGACCGTACCGTCGGGCGCCCTTGTCGCGTACGCCCGGAGATTCCCTGACCCCATCGCCGTCGCCGAGACCTTCAGCAGGCGCGACCCGGCCGGCGCGGCCTGCGCGAACATCTCCAGCCCGTAGTACTCGGGCTCGACCGCGGCACGCCAGACCCCGCCCGCCTCGCTGAAGTTGAACAGCTGGAACGTCGCGCCCGGGAAGGTCGCGATGTTGACGCCGTCGACCCCGACCCGGGCCATGTTGAACATCGCGTCGAGCGCCCACAGGGCCGAGGCGAACGACTCGCCGACGCCCCGAGCGGCGCCGCATCCGATCGTGTTCATCTCGTCGATCCGCACAGGCACGTGCCGGGCGTGGGAGGCCGTGACGGCCGCGGCGACGCTGTCCGCGAGCCCCTCGGACGACAACGGCGAAAGGAGGTTCGAGATGGTCGGGTAGTCCGGCTGGTTCCGGTGGATGTAACAGAGCTGGAGGGGGTAGCGGTGGAGCGTGGTGACCTTGACCTGCGGGTGGCCGGCGAGGAAACGGCCGACGTCCGCGAACCATTTGGGCGACCCCGCGGCCGGCCCGGCGAGCGGGATGGCGGGCAGCGCCCGCGCGATCCGGGTGAAGTCCCGGCTGAACGCGGCGAAGTCGTAGTCGTGCGGCCGTCCCGGCTTGCCGGACCGGCCCCAGGTGAAGGTCCCGTAGAGCTCCGGTTCGTTGCCGAGCTCGAGCGCCTCGATGCTGCCGGCCCCGATCCCGTCGACGAGCTGGTTCGCCTCGGTGCCGGCCACCGCGGCGCTGTCGGCCTCGAAATTGATCCCGAGCGTGAGTTTCGCGCCGGTCGCTTGGGCAAGCCCTTTCGTGACCGCGATCCAGGCCGGAGTCAGCGTGCTGGTCACGCCGGCGGGGGTTCGCATGCCCGGGATCGGCCACCACGTCCGGTCGGTGGTGTCGCCGCCGATCCGGAGCTCCGGTGGGTTGCCGCCTGAGAGGTTGCGGATCAGCTGGACGAACACCGGGTTGGGTTCCGAGGGGTTCGTGCCGGCGTACGCCGGGACCGCGAAGTACTCGAGCGAGAGCCCGAGGAAACCCGCTGGAATTGGGGGGCTGGTGGCGGGACCGCCGACCGTGAGCACGTTCCCGGACGCGGCCGGACTCGGGGTCGGGCTTGCGACTGCGGTCGCGGCGAGCCCCAATGCGACGGCCATCGACACGAGAAGTGACCGAGGGCGGCTCATGCTGGCGTCACCATGTGTACAAGAAAACCACCGCCGCCCGTGGTCCGTTGACACGAGCGCTACCCTCGCGAACTCATGAGCTTGACCTTGGTAATCGCAGAGAAGCCGTCGGTCGGACGCGACCTCGTCGCGGTGCTGCCGGGCGCCTTCACTAAGCACGAGGGCTACCTCGAGGGCCCGGAGCACGTCGTCACCTGGGCCGTCGGCCACCTGGTCCAGCTTGCCGACCCCGACGAGTACGACGACAAATTCAAGAAGTGGCGGATGGCCGATCTGCCGATCGTTCCCGACCGTTTCAAGCTGGTCGTCCGCGACGAACGCTCCAAGAAGCAGATGAACGTGGTCAAGCGGCTGCTGGACCGCGACGACATCGACCGGGTCGTGAACGCCTGTGACGCCGGGCGCGAGGGCGAGCTGATCTTCGCCTACCTATACGAGAAGGCGGGCTCGAAGAAGCCGGTGATGCGGCTGTGGCTGAACTCGATGACCAAGGACGCGATCAGGAACGCGTTTGGCGATCTGCGGCCCGGCGCGGAGCTTGCGACGCTCGAGCAGGCCGCCCGGTCGCGGTCGGAGGCCGACTGGATCGTCGGCATGAACGCCACGCGCGCCGCGACGATCCGGCTGCGTTCGTCCTTTGACGGGGCCGTGTCTCTGGGACGGGTGCAGACGCCAACGTTGGCGATCCTGGCCCGGCGCGAGCAGGAGATCCGCGACTTTGTCCCCGAGCCCTATTGGCTGGTGGATGCGGTGCTCGATCCGGTTGTCGACGGGCCTCGGACGTACGAGGGTCGGTATCACGCCGGGGCGAATCCGCGTATGAAGACCGCGGACGAGGCTCTCGCGATCGTGGAGGCGTGCCGCGCGCAGACGGGCGAGATCACCAAGCTCGATAAGTCAGAGCGAAAGGAGCGCCCGGAGCTCCTGTACGACCTGACCTCGCTCCAGCGCCACGCGAACCGGCGTTACGGCTTCACCGCCCGGCGCACCTTGGCCGCGGCGCAGCGGCTGTACGAGGAGCACAAGGCGCTCACGTATCCGCGTACGAACTCGCGCTATTTGACCGGCGACATGATCCCGGAGATCAAGCCGATCGCCCGGCTGCTCGGTGATCAGTCCGAGTACGCCCAGGCTGCTCAGTACGTGCTCGGGCTCGATGTGCTGCCGCTCGGGCGGGTGGTCAACGACGCCAAGGTCACCGACCACCACGCGATCATCCCGACCCGCGCCGAGCGCCACCCGGTCGACAAGATGAGCGACGACGACCGTCGGATCTACGACCTGGTCGTTCGCCGATTTCTGGCGATCTTCCACCCGGAGGCCGTGTTCGAGAACACGCGGGTGGAGACGACGGTCGCCGAGCACGTGTTCCGGACGCGCGGCAAGGTTCTGCTCGTGGCCGGCTGGCGGGCCGTGTATGGCGAGATGCCGGACGCCGAGGCTCAGGAGGACGACGAGGGGCGCGAGCAGCAACTGCCCAAGCTGGTCCGCGGCGAGACGGTCGACGTGACCGATATCGCCTCGGAGGAGAAGCTGACCAAGCCGCCCGCGCGCTACAACGACAACTCGCTGCTGGGCGCGATGGAGACCGCCGGCAAGCTCGTCGACGACGAGGAGCTGCGCGAGGCGATGAAGGAGTCGGGGATCGGCACGCCGGCAACCCGTGCGGCGATCATCGAGCGCCTGATCCAGGTCGGCTACGTCGAGCGCGACGGCCGCGCTTTGGTGGTCAGCGAGAAGGGCCTCAACGTGATCCGCCTGCTCGGCGAACACGCGTTGACCTCGCCCGGGCTGACCGGAGACTGGGAGCGGCGGCTCGCGCTGATCGAGACGGGCGGCGACTCACGCGAGGCGTTCATGGGCGACATCGTCAAATTCACCGAGAGCACGGTCGGCGAGCTCGATCGCAATCTGAAAGACGTTCGGATCCCGCGGGCGAACCTCGGTCCATGCCCGGTGTGCGGTCGCGACATCGTCGAGAACCGCAAGGGCTACTCGTGCTGGTCGCGCGAGGACCCGGGCTGCGGGTTCGTGATCTGGAAGTCGAAGGCGGGCAAGACGTTGCCGGTGGCGGTCGCGCGCGAGCTGATCAAGACCGGCCGCACAGAGAAGGCCGTCACCGGGTTCAAGGGACGTTCGGGCAAGAGCTTCCGCGCCCGGCTGGCGTTGCAGCAGACCGAGGACGGCAAGTGGCGGGTCGAGTTCGACGAGCCGTGGGCCAAGGAGGGCGCCAAACCGCCCGAGGCCGAAGAGTCAGAGGGCTCCGCAGAGGCCGTCGCGACCGCCGAGCAGCAGCAGCCCGAAGCGGCCTGATCGCCACCGTCGCGCGGACCTTGAACGCGGCCGCGGACATCAAACCGCGCAAAACCTGCTCAACCGAGCCAACGCGCCTCGAACATCCGTCCAGAGGGGCTAGGAAAACTCAATCGAACGGACGATGACACTCGGGCAAGCGACTGCCGAGGGGCACTCCAGGCGCGAGCAGGGGACGCGAAAGCGTGGGTCTCGATAACCCGAGATTGCAGTTGGGACCGGCCCCGCCGCGGGCCTTGAAAAACGAAGGTAGGAACCCCATGTTCAGATGGCTGTCGAAGAAACGTCTCGCTGCGGTTGCATTGGTCGCGGTGCTGGCCGTGTCCGGCATCGCGGTCGCATACTTCACCGGCAGCTCTGGCTCCGTCACCGCGTCGGGCACCGTCGGGTCGTCGACCCCCTGGGTGATCACTGCCGGCACGCCCACCTGGTCGGGTACCCTCACCGCGCTCTACCCCGGCGCTACCAACGACACCGAGTTGATCCCGTTCACCGTGACCAACAACGGCTCCGGCCACCAGTCGATCACGGGCATCACGGCGACTGTGCAGGCCCCGAGCGGTGCCCCGGGATGCCTCGCCAGCTGGTTCACCGCCATCACCGACCCGGGCAATCCCGCGTTGCCCGACCTCGCGCCCGGCGGGACGTACACCGGCAAGATCGACCTGACGATGCAGGACCTCAGCGTCGTTCAGGACGCGTGCCAGGGCAAGGCCCCCACGGTCACGATCACCGCTTCCTAGTCCCACACGTTCTCGGCTGACCCGCTCGTCACGGAGGGCGGGGGCGGTGAGCCCGGACCACCGGGTCTGACCCCGCGCGTGCACGCAAAGCGCTCCACCAGGTTCCCGGCCGGCGGCCAGCGGCGCAGGCGGCTCATCGCCGCCTGCGTCTGGCTGTTGCTGGCCGGGGTCATGCCCGGGAGCGCGCAGGCGTACTTCACCGGTGCCCCCGCGTCCGCCACCGCGTCGGCCACCGTGGGGGCGCTTCCGGCCACGACCGTGACCGCAGCCGCCGGCGCCGGAACGGTCGCGCTCAGCTGGACCGCGGTGAGCGCCCCGGCCGGCGCCACCGTCACCTACTACGTGACCCGGGCCGGCGGCACGGTCGGCGGTACTTGCCCGAGCTCAGCAGCCGGCGCTACGACCAGCACGACGTGCACCGATTCAGGCTTGTCGAAGGGCAGCTACAGCTACACGGTCACCGCGATCTGGCAGTCGTGGACGTCCGTTAGCGCCGCCACGGGGGTGACCGTGAGCTCCGGCGCGCTCGCCCGGTTCATTGTCAGCGCGCCGGGCAGCGCCACCGCGGGCGCCTCGGTCTCGGTCACGCTGACCGCGCAGGACAGCGCCGGGAACACGGTCGTCGCCTACACCGGTTCGCAGGCGATCGGCTTCTCCGGTCCGTCCAATTCGCCTGGCGGAACCGCGCCGGCATATCCGGGCTCGGTCAGCTTCTCTGCCGGGGTGGGCACTGCCTCGGTCACGTTGTACGACGCCCAGAGCACGACGCTGACTGCGGCCCAGGGAGGTGCGAGCGGGACGTCCGGCTCGATCACCGTCGGGGCCGGGGCCAACCAACAGATCGCGGCCAGCGCGACCTCGCCGCAGACCGCCGGGACCGCGTTCAGCGTGACCCTGACCGCGCAGGACGCTTGGGGGAACACGCCGGGGACCCTGTCCGGGACCAAGAGCCTGAGCTTCTCGGGGCCGGCGAGCTCGCCCAACGGGAGCGCGCCGGTGTACCCAGCCACCGCCAGCTTCAGCTCGGGCCACGCGACGGCGTCGGTGACGCTCAAGGACGCCCAGACGATGACGATCACGGCGAGCGACACGACGGACGGGTTCGCTGGCGTGGCCTCGGGCGCGATCGTGGTCGGGCCGGCGACGGCAAGCTCGTTCCGCGTGGCCACTCCGGCGTCGCCGACCGCGGGCGTCGCGTTCAGCGAGGCGATCACCGCGCTTGACGCGTTCGGGAACACGGCGACCTCGTACACCGGGTCAAAGACCGTGGCGTTCTCCGGGCCGTCGAGCTCTCCCGGCGGGACCGCGCCGTCGTATCCGGCCTCCGTGACCTTCGCGAGCGGAGTCGGAGGCCCGTCGATCACGTTGTACGACGCGCAGACCACCACGCTGACCGCGACGCAGGGCAGCCTGACCGGGGTGTCCGGATCGTTCACGGTCGGGCCTTCCAGCGCCGCCTCGCTGACGTTCACCAGCCAACCGGCCGGCGTGACGGCTGGCGCCTCGTTCACCACCCAGCCGGTCGTGACGGCCAAGGACGCTTACGGCAACGTGGCCACTGGGTACGCCAAGACCGTGACGCTGTCGATCAAGAGCGGTACCGGTCCGACCGGCGCCGTATTGAGCGGCTGCACGAGCGCGCTGTCGGCAGGCGTGACCACGTTCTCGGGCTGCCAGGTGAGCCTCAGCGGGACCGGCTATCAGCTGAACGCCGGTGACGGAACCCTCACCGTCGCCAGTGCGGCCTTCAACGCGGCGGGGTCGACGACCGTCACGAAGACGGCCGCGGGCTCCTACACGCTGACCGCGCCGGCAGGTGTCACCTCGTTCACGTTCATGATCAAGGGCGCCGGCGGTGGCGGCGGACGCAGTGGGGCGGCCGGGGGCGGTGGCGGAACGGTCAGCGGGACGATCACGATCCCTAGCAGCGCCACGAGCACCACGTTCACCGTCATCGTGGGCGGAGCGGGCGCGGGGGCGACCGGCTTGACCGGCGGCGCCGGCGGCGCGTCCGGCACGGGTTGTGCGGCCGGCGGTAGCGGCGGGACCGGCACGACCGGAGGCGCCGGTGGGGGTGGCGGCGGCGGAGCGACCTGCCTGTACCTGGCCGGAGCGCCCGCCGGCACGATCGTCACCGCGGGCGGCGGCGGTGGCGGGGGCGCCGGTAGCACCAGCGCGACTGGTGGCGCCGGAGGCGGCGGTCCGTTGACTAACCCCGGCTCGAACACCGCGGCCAGCGGCGGCACGGTGTCCTCAGCCACCGGAGGCGCCGGCGGTAGCACCCTGACCGCCGGGAGCTTCCCGTTCGCCATCACCAACACGGGCGGCGTGGGCGGCACCGGATCGGTCTCGGCGGGCGGCACCGGTGGCGTGTGCAGCGCGGGCGCCTGCGGTCCGGGCGGAACTGCCGGCAGCGGCGCCACCGACGGCGCCGGCGGTGGCGGTGGCGGCGAGGCCTCCGGCGGCGCCGGTGGTGCCGCCAAGAGTGGAACCAGCAACTTCGCTGGCGGCGGTGGCGGCGGCTCGGCCTACACCGGCGGGACCCAGAGCAGCTCGAACAACTACACCGTGACCGTGACGTCCGCCTCGGGCGGCGGCGGCAGTGCCGGGGGCGGCGCCGGGGCCAACGGGACCGCGGGCTCGGTGAGCTTCACCGGCCCCGCGCTGACGCTGGCCTAGCTACCTCACCGTGACGGTTATCGCCGGCGACGCACCCTTGCAGGCGTCCTGGTTCGTGCCGCTGTCGCGCATCGTGAGCTCGACCTTTCCGCGGTAGGAGGCACTGCGGGCGAGCTCGAGCGGCAGTGTTCGATCGGCATGATCGACGACGACCGCGAACCAGCTCGCCCGGCACCCGCGGATGTCGGCGCCGGCCGCGGTCTGCGCGTCGCCGCCGGCGGTCTCCGGAACCGATGCGACTGTACGGTTCAGGCGCTGCCCGGCGTTGCTGGCGTTGGTGACCACGAACGGGATGAGCTCGGTGTTGTTGGTGGCGCCCGGATAGAGCGCGGCCAGCTTCCCGGACCAGGTGGCGCGTCCGAGGGTGGCCTTCCATTGGGCTTGGGGGTGGCTCGAGCCAGCGCCGACCGCGAGCGCGGACGTCGACAGCGCGAGCCCAGCGCCCACAACGGCAGCCAGGAAGGCGAGCGCCTTCCATGTCCCTTTCATCCGGTCCTCCAAATCGAGTCGTCCCGCAGCGCCGTCCAGAGATCTCCGTGATCTCGGGTATACCCGGCACTGGCCTTCGGGAAGACATTGCTTCCTTGCTTAGGCGGTATTCATCGAGCCGCGCCGGGAGTTGTTTGAACCGGCGGGGGGCGGCTGGACGCATGGTCACGCTCTGGCGAGCGCGATGATGTCGGCGAGGACGCCATTCGCGTCGTGGTCGAAGCGCTCGTCGGTGACGCGCAGGACGCGGACGCCTGCCTTCTGAACGATCGCGTCGCGGATCCGGTCGGTCTCGAACCCGCGTGGGGTGTCGTGGTAGAGGCCGCTGTCCAGCTCGACGACGAGCCTCCACTGCGGCCAATAGACGTCTACGGTGAGGCCGGCCACGACCACGTTGAACTGCGGCTCGGGAAGGCCCGCTTTCGCGATGAGCTTCCGGAAGCCCCGCTCGAGGTGTGACCGCGTGTCGGCGGGCCCGCGGTAGGTCGCGAGCACGGCCTTCAGGCGTTTGGTGCCCGGGGCGGGGGGCCGGCGGGCGATGGCGCGGTCCAGCGCTTGTAGGTCCAGGCGGTCCTTGCGGTCTGCCGCTTCGATGAGGTACGTCAATTGGTCAGTGGAGGAGCGTGCCGCGAGATCGTGGATCGTTCGGGCGACGGTGGTGATCGGGATCCCGTCGTGCGTGGTGCGGTCCTCTTCGTGGAGCGTGGCGGTGTGGACGCGGATGGTTTGTCGGCTGCGCCTTTCCTTTGGTGTGGTCACCTCGATCCTGTACGAGCCCGAGCCGAGGTCCCAGTGGGCGGCTGCGGAGCGGTGGCTGAGCACTGCGTCCGGGCCGTAGGCGAGGACCGCGGCCATTCGGTGCCCCTGGCGGGTGAGCTTCCGGTGGCCGACGGCGTAGACCCCGCGGTGGATGCGGTGCAGGCGGCCGGTCTGGGCGCGGTAGCCGATGTCGTCGTGCGTCAACCCGAGCGCGACCAGTTGCCAGGTCGCGACCACTCCGTGCTGCTGGTCCGCCAACTCGGCGATCAACCGGTCGATCACGGGATCCGTACGACGTTTTGGGCAATAGTTGCCGGTTTTGTCGTACGCATCGGACTTAAGAGCCGCGAGAGGGGTCGAAATCACCCCGTCTGGGGCGAGCGCCACCATGGGGGACGTGCCCCTCACGCTCGTACTCGGACCCGCGAACTCGGCCAAGGCCGGAGAGGTGCTCGGCGGCTTCGCCGCCGCCGCGCAACGTGGTGCGATCCTCGTTGTGCCCACCGCCGTGGACGCCGACCACTTCTCTCGCGAGCTGGCCCGCGACGGAGCCGTGCTCGGCTCGGTCCTCACCTTCAACGGGCTGGCCGCAGAGATCGCCGACCGCGCCGGCTACGGCGCCCGGCGACTGACCGCCCTCCAGCGGGAGCTCGTTCTCGCGAAGGCGCTCGAAGCCACGCAGTTCGAAGCCCTCCGGCCGGCGGCCGCCACCGCCGGGTTCCCGCAGGCCGCCGGGGAGCTGATCGCCGAGCTGCAGCGGTCGCTGATCACGCCCGAGCGGTTCGCCGGCGCGATGAGCGCTTGGGCGGCCGAGGACCCGCGGCGGCGGCCGTACGCGCGCGACGTCGCGGCGATCTACAGCGCGTACGCGGCCGAGCTCGAGCGCCTAGGCCGGGTCGACCCGGAGCTCTACACCTGGCGGGCGCTCGACGCGCTCCGCGCCGCCCCGGGCCGGTGGGGGACCGAGTCGCTGTTCTTCTACGGGTTTGACGATCTGCACCCGCTCGAGCGCGACGCGATCGAGACGCTCGCGCGTGTGGTCGGCGCCGAGGTCACGGTGTCGCTGACGTACGAGGCGGGCCGCTCAGCGCTCACCGCGCGTGCCGAGGTCGTCGAGGAGCTTCGCCCCTTGGCCGACCGCGTACAGCAACTGCCGGCGTCCGCGGAACACTACGAACCGGAAAGCCGCCACACCCTGCACCACCTCGAGCGCGAACTGTTCGAGCCCGAGCCCGAGCGGATCGACCCCGGACAAGCGATCCAGTTGCTCGAGGCCGGGGGCGAGCTGGCCGAAGCCGAGCTGGCGGCGGCCGAGGTGCTGTCGCTGATCCGGTCCGGCGTGCCCGGGGACGAGATCGCCGTCGTGTACCGCTCGCCGGCGCATGCGGCGGCGCTCGTCGAGCACGTGTTTGGCAGCTACGGGATCCCGGTCGTGACCGACCGGCGCATGGCGCTCCACCGTACCCCGCTCGGCCATTCACTCCTCGCGCTGGCCCGCTGCGCCCTGCAAGACGACACTCACGCCTCCGCCGAGGATCTGCTCGAGTACCTGCGGGGTCCGGGCATGGCTGACCGCGCCGACGCCGTCGACCGGTTGGAGTCGGAGGTCCGCCGCCGCGCACTCCGAACCGCGGCCGAGGCCCGCCGGCGGGCGGACTTCGAGCTCCCGGAGATCGACGCCCTGCGCGCTGCCGAGGATCCAGGACCGGAGCTGCTCGCGCACGCCCGGCGGCTGCTGGCCGCTCCGCACCGGCTTCAAGCCCCGGTGCTCGACGCGGGCGAGGCGCTCGACGCTCGCTCGGTCGGGACGCTCGCGAGAGCTCTGGCCGAGCTCGAGGAGCTCGGAGAGCGGCCGACCGGGGACGAGCTGATCGGGCTGCTCGAGACACTCGAGCTGCCGGCCGGCCCGCCGGCCGGGCCGGGCGCGGTGCTGCTGACCGACCCGCTCGCGATCCGGGCGAGACGATTTCGCGCCGTGCTCGTGTGCGGCCTCCAGGAGAACGAGTTCCCGCTCGCGCCGGCGCCTGAGCCGTTCCTCTCGGACGAGCTTCGCCGCGAGCTCGCCGCCTGCAGCGGACTCCGCCTTCGTCCGCGCGAGGACGCGCTCGCCCGCGAGCGCTATCTGTTCTACACGAGCGTCTCCCGCGCCACCGAAAAGGTGGTCCTGGCGTATCGGAGCTCCGACGAGGAGGGGAACCTCGCGCTGCCCTCTCCGTTCCTTGCCGACGTCTCCGAGCTGCTCGCCGAGGATTGGCCCGACCGACGCCGGCGCCGGATGCTCGCCGACGTGGTGTGGCCGGCGGACGAGGCGCCCACCGAACGGGAGCTGGCGCGCGCGCACGCGGCGGCCCTTGCACCGCTCGCCGGCGAGGTGCCCTCGCCAATCGGCGCGCTGTCGGAGGTCGCGCTCGAGCACGTGCGCCACCGACAGATCCTCTCCGCCGGCGCGCTCGAGTCCTACGCGGGCTGCCCCGTGCGCTGGTTGATCGAGCGCGAGCTCCAGCCGGTGGCGCTCGAGCCCGACCCCGATCCGCTCGTCCGCGGCGGCTACATGCACAGCGTGATCGAGCAGGTGCTGCGCCGGCTCGGAGGTCCGGTGACCCGCGAGTCGCTGCCGCGCGCGCTTGAGATCCTCGACGAGGTCATGGCGCACCAGCCGCACGCGATCGCCCCGGGCGGCGGCGTGGCGGTGCGGGCGGCCGCGGCGCGGGGAGCCGGCGCCGACCTGCGCCGGTACCTCGCGCACGAGGCCCGCGACGGGCTCGATTGGCAGCCGTACGGCCTCGAGCTCCGGTTCGGCTTCGAAGGCGACGGCGACGGCCCGGAGGGATCGCTCCCGCCGCTGGAGCTCGGCGAGGGCGTCCGGGTGCGTGGCATCGTCGACCGCGTCGACGCCGATGATTCCGGCCCACGCGCCCGCGCGGTCGTCCGCGACTACAAGAGCGGTGGCGCCCGCCCCGAGTACCAGGGGGCGCGCTGGGCGCTCGACCGCCAGCTCCAGGTGGCGCTGTACATGCTGGTCGTGCGCGAGCTGCTCGGCCTCGACCCTGTCGCCGGCTTCTACCAGCCGCTCGGCGGTGGTGATCTGCGCGCGCGGGGGGCGTTCCTCGAGGGCGGGGGGGTTGGCGGCTCGGTCGTCGCCAACGACGCTCGCGACCGGGAAGAGCTCGACGAGCTGCTTGAGGACGCGCGTGAGCGCGCGGTGGCGCTCGCCGTCCGGCTGCGCCACGGCGAGCTCGAGCCGTGCCCGGTGACGTGCTCCCGCGACGGGTGCCGGTACCCCGGGATCTGCCGTGCTTGAGACCCTGATGGAGGCACGGTCGTTCACTGACGAGCAACTGGTGGCGATCGAGCGCCGAGAAGGCGACCTGCTGCTCGACGCCGGAGCCGGCAGCGGCAAGACGTCCGTGCTAGTCGAGCGGTTCGTGCGCTCGGTGCTTGAGGACGGGATCGAGGTGGGGGCGATCCTCACGATCACGTTCACCGAGAAGGCGGCGGCGGAGATGCGCGACCGGATTCGCGGGCGCCTGCGCGAGCTCGACGCCGACGAGGCCGCGCGAGCGACCGAGGGCGCGTTCATCTCGACCATCCACGGCTTCTGCGCGCGGGTGCTGCGCGGGCATGCGCTCGCCGCGGGGCTCGACCCGTCGTTCACCGTGCTCGACGCCCAGGACGCCGAGCGGCTCGCCGACAACGCGTTCGACGAGGCGCTCGAGGAGCTCGCCCGCGGCGCGCCCGGCGCGATCGACCTGATCGCGTCATACGGTGCCGGCGGCCTGCGCAACGCGATCACCCAGGTGCACGACGAGCTCCGCTCGCGCGGCGAGCGCCGGCCGCGGCTGCCGCCGGTGGCCGCTGCGCCAGAGCTCGGGCCGGCGCGTGAAGAGCTACAGCGAGCCGCGGCAGCGGCGCTCGCCGAGCTGGCCGCGATCGCCGAGCCTGGCGCGAAGGTGCTCCAGGCGATCGCACGGCTCGAGCGCCTGCCAGAGGTGCTCGGCGAGGCTGAAGATCCGTGGCCCGGCGTTCTGTGGGGCTTGGGGTTGCCCGGCGGCAACGGCGCCGCCCTGTGCACCGAGGCGTGTACGCGTTACTCCGATGCGCTCGCCGAGTTCCGGGGCGCCGTCGAACACCGCCGCGCCGCCCGGGCGCACGACCTGCTCGACCGGCTTCTGCGCCTGTTCGGCGAGCGCTACACGCGCGCCAAGCGCGAGGTCTCGGGGCTCGACTTCGAGGACCTCGAGCTCGAGTGCCGCGAGCTGCTGCGCTCAGACGCTCAGCTCCGCGAGCGGTACAAGGCGCGGTTCGAGCGGGTCATGGTCGACGAGCTCCAGGACACCAACCAGGTGCAGCTCGAGCTGATCGAGCTGATCGCGGACGGCAACCTGTTCACGGTCGGCGACGCCCAACAGTCGATCTACGGCTTCCGCCACGCGGACGTCGAGCTGTTCGAGCAGCGCGGTGAGCGGCTGGCCGCCGTCGGCGCGCGCGCCACGCTCGACACCAACTTCCGCTCGCGTCCGGAGATCCTCGACGTGATCAACGGGGTGTTTGAGGCCCAGCTCGGCGACCAGTTCCGCCCGCTCCGCGCCGGTCGCCCCGACGCCCCAGACGTGGGCGACGGCCGCCGAGTCGAGCTGCTCGTCGCCGACAAGGGCGCCGACTGGGCGATGGAGGGTCTCGGCGCGCCGTGGCGGGTGGCCGAGGCGCGCGCGCTCGCGGTGCGTGTTGGGCGGCTGCTGGCTGACGGGACCGCCGCCCGGGACATCGTGCTGCTGACCCGCGCCACCACCGACCTGCGGGTGTACGAGCGTGCGCTCGAGGACCGGGGGATCCCGACCTACGTGATCGGCGGCCGCGGCTACTGGGCCCACCCGCAGGTGATCGACATGGTCTGCTACCTCGAGGCGATCGCCAACCCACGCGCCGAGGAGGCGCTGTTCACCGTCCTGGTCTCGCCGCTCGTAGGCGTGTCCGCGGACGCGCTCGTCGTGCTCGCCGCGACCGCGCGCGACCGCAAGCGCGATCCGTGGTCGGTGCTGCGCGAGCCTGATGGCGCGTTCGATCGGCTTGGGATTCGGGATAGGGATTTACTCGGCCGGTTCGCCGACTGGTTCGCCATCGAGCGGGAGGTGGCCGCCCGCGCCGGCGTCGAGGAGCTGATCGACCGCGTGCTCGAGCGGACGGGCTACGACCTGGCCGTCCTGGCGATGCCCGGCGGGCAGCGGCGGCTCGCCAACGTGCGCAAGCTCATGCGCCTCGCGCGCGAGCACGAGGCGGCGCACGGGCCGGGGCTGCGCGCGTTCCTTGACCTGGTCGCCCGCCGGGTCCGCGGCGGCTCGGCCTCGGAGTCGGGCGACGCGCGCGAGAGCGAGGCGCCGGTCGAGGGGGAGGCGCTCGACGCCGTGCGGCTGATGACGATCCACCGGGCCAAGGGCCTCGAGTTCGACGTCGTATGCGTCGCCGACCTCGGCCGTGGACCGCGGTGGCGGGCCGAGCTGATGCGGGTCGGGCGTGACGGCCGCTTCGGGCTCCGGCTGGCCGAGCCCGGGACCGGCCGGCGCGAGTCGGCGCTCGACTACAAGGCGCTCGGCGAGGAGCGGGTGGCGACCGAGTCCCGCGAGGAGCGGCGCCTGTTCTACGTCGCGATGACCCGCGCCCGCGAACGGCTGATTCTGAGTGGCGCGGCCAAGCTCGACGCCTGGCCGGCGCTCGAGAACGGCGGTGGCGGCGGTCCGATCGCGTGGATTGGGCCGGCGGTCGATCCGCTCGACGGGGTGGGGGTCACGTTTGTGCGCCCGGAGGACGTGCCCACGGTGCCGCCGGTGGCGTCCGCGCCGCCGGTCGCCACCGCGCCGCCGGTCGCCACCGCGCCACCAGTTGCCCCAGCGCCACCGGTCGCCATCGCGCCACCGGTGAGCGCGCTCAGCTACTCCTCGCTTGCCGAGTACCAGCGCTGCGGATACCGGTTCTACGCCGAGCGCGTCCTACGGCTGCCACCGCTCCCGGGGCAAGGCGGCGACGCGCCGGCCGGACATACAACGGGCGCGCTCAGTGCGCTCGATCGCGGCACGCTCGTCCACGCGCTGCTCGAGCGGCTCGACTTTCGCCGGCCGGTACGCCCGACCGAAGCGATGATCGCCGAGGCGTCCCGGCGCTCGGGACTGCGCGCCGCGCCCACAGCGGAAGACGCCGCCCAGGTGGCCGAGCTCGTCGAGCGGTTCGCTGCCGGCGAGGTGTGCGGGCGCCTCGCGCGCGCGACCGCGGTTCGGCGCGAGGCGCGCTTCCGGTTCCTGCTCGGGGGCGCAGGCGCGGGAGGCGTGCTGATCGGGGGCGTGTTCGACGTGATCGCGCGCGAGCCCGCGGGCCGGACGCTCGTGGTCGACTACAAGACCGATCGGCTCGAGGGCGCCGACCCGCAGGCGCTCGCCGACCGCGCGTACGGAACGCAGCGGCTGGTCTACGCGTTGGCAGCGCTGCGCGCCGGCGCGACCGAGGTCGAGGTCATCCACACCTTCCTCGAGCGCCCGCAGCGCCCCGCGGTCGCCACCTTCACTCGCGATCAGGCGCCCGCCCTGGAGGAGCGGCTCGCGGCTCTCGCCCGTGGGATCCTGGAGCGCGACTTCCGGGTCACCGACGTGCCTCATCGCGCGCTCTGCGAGGGCTGTCCGGCCGAGGGCGGGCTGTGCTCCTGGCCGCTCGAGATGACCCGGCGCGAGGCGGCGGACACGCTCTTCTAAGCGGACCCCTAGTCGTCGAAGCGCCTAGAAGTCCTCGAACCGGACCTCGACCGACTCGCCCTCGTGGCGCTCCTCCACCTTGGCCAGCGCGCGCAGCGTGGCCTGGTCGGCGGGAGATTCGGGCGGTCCGAGCAGGCTCCGCGGCCACAGCCGGCGCACTACGACCGTGTTGATCTCGGCCGCATAGATCGTCAGCTGCGCGATGAGGTGAAGCCAGACGAGCAGCCCGATCACGGTGGCGAACGTGCCGTACGTGTTGCTGGCGTGGCTGATCACGTGATTGATGTAGATCCCGCCTACCAGCGAGAGGATCGTGAGGAACACCGCGCCCACCGCCGCGCCCAGCCAGAGCGAGCGCGTGGGGATCGTCGCCGTGGTCAGGAACCGGAACGCGGCCACGTACAGGCCAAAGTTGACCGCGAGCGTGACCGCGTAGCCGCCGACCTTGACCAGCGGACCGCCGACCGTCGTCACGACCCCGGTGAGCGTGGCGGAGAGCACGAACAGGACGCCCAGGGACACCAGCAGCAGCAATCCCCGAAGTCGCGACCGCAAAAAGTCTGGGCGATCCTTGAACGGGACCGCCCAGATCTTGTTGAACGCGTTCTGCGCCGCGATCGTCACGCCCAGCCCGCCCCACAGAGCGGTGAGGAGCCCCAACACCAGCGCGGTGACCTTCCCGCTCAGCGCGTGCGACTGCAACTGGTCGCCGACGACCGGGAACCGGCCGAGCACCGAGGTCCTGACGTCGTTGTACAGCTCGCTGTGCGCCTGAAGCACGAACCCGAGGATCGTCGTGAACACCAGCAGCAGCGGGAAGATCGAGAAGAACGAGTAGTACGCGATCAGCGCGGCGAGGCTGCCGGCCTGGTCGTTGCCGAACTTCCTGATCACCGCCATCGGGACTGCCCACGCCG
The DNA here is from genome assembly GCA_963701945.1 of uncultured Solirubrobacterales bacterium. Taxonomy (GTDB): domain Bacteria; phylum Actinomycetota; class Thermoleophilia; order Solirubrobacterales; family Solirubrobacteraceae; genus Palsa-465. The sequence continues at coordinate 560,938 of CAVPBV010000019.1, forward strand.
GGTGCCGCTGCTGGTAGCGGTCAAACACTCGGATGGGACGAAGGAGGTCCACGCTTGTCGAGGTCCTACCCGACGGAAATGCGAAGAAGCGTGGCCGTATAGTGACGGCGGTGGCAGCTGTACGTGCGAGCGGCCTCGTCAAGAGGTTCGAGACGGCGGTCGCGGTGGACTGCGTCGACCTCACAGTCGAAGAAGGAGAGGTGCGCGGGCTGCTCGGCCCCAACGGCGCCGGTAAGACGACCCTGCTCCGCCTGCTGTTCGGCCTGGTCGCGCCCGACGAGGGCCAGATCGAGCTGTTCGGCCGCCCGCTCGGCTCGTCCGAGGCGACCAATCTCGACGGCGTGGCCGGGTTCGTCGAAGAGCCCACGTTCTACCCCTACCTGCCGGGGCAGGTGAACCTCGAGCTGTACGCCGAGCTCGACGGCGGCGCAGACGCGGGGCGCATCGACGAGGTGCTCGAACAGGTCGGCCTGGCGGCCCGGGGCGGGGACCGCGTCAGCGGCTACTCGACCGGCATGCGCCAGCGCCTGGGGATCGCCGCGGCGCTGCTGCGCTCGCCCCGGCTATTGCTGCTTGACGAGCCGACGAGCGGGCTTGACCCGGCTGGATCGCGCGATATGGGCCGGCTGGTGCGCCGGCTTGCTGCCGACGGGACCGCGGTGCTGCTCTCGAGCCACCTGATCGGCGACCTCGAGCACGTGTGCGACTCCTTTACCGTGCTCCGCCGCGGCAACGTCGTCTGGAACGGGACCGCCGTGCAGCTGCGCGATCAGGCGCCGGGGTCGGCCTACCGGCTGGCGACGAGCGACGACGCGCGCGCGCTGGAGATCGCCGAGCAGCATCCGCAGATCCACGCGACGCGCGCGCAGAGCGGCGAGATCCGGCTCGCGGTGCAGGGCCGCGTCGACGCGTACGTGCTCGACTTGGGGCGGGCCGACGTCGCCGTCCGGCGGCTCGAGCTGGTCGTGAGCCCGCTCGAATCGATGTTCTTCGCGCTGACCACCGACGTCGAGCTCGACTCGGCCGGCCTCGCCGAGCTCGCCGAAGCGGCGCTCGCCCGGATATGAGCGCCACCCATGCGCTGAGGCCCGGCGAAGCGATCCCGGGCGCCGCCCCGCGGCGCCACGGAGGCGTCTGGAGCGTCTACCGGGCCGAGCGGCGCAAGCTGTCGACGCAGCTTCCGACCCGGCTGCTGGCGCTGATCTGCGTGCTCGGCCCGTTCGCGTTCGCCGGCGTGCTGAAGATCCAGACCGGCAGCCCCGCCGACACGCTGTTCGGCGTGTGGGTCCACCAGTCCGGATTTGCGCTGTCGCTGGTCGTGCTCTCGTTCTGCGGCGCGTGGGGTTTCCCGGTCCTCGCCGGCATCCTCGCGGGCGACATCTTCGCCTCCGAGGACCGGTACGGGACGTGGAAGATGGTGCTGACCAGGTCCTCGACGCGCCGAAGCGTGTTCGCGGGGAAGCTACTCGCGGCGATGACGTTCTCGGTCGGGTTGCTGGTCCTGCTCGCGATCTCGAGCCTGGCGGCGGGCTTGCTGCTGGTCGGCGACGGCGCGCTCGTCGATCTGGGCGGCAGGACGCTCTCGACTGGGCACAGCGTGCTGCTGGTGCTCGCGGCGTGGCTGCTCAACGTGCTCCCGATGCTTGCGTTCACGAGCCTCGCCGTGCTGCTCTCGATCGTGAGCCGCAACGGGATCGTGGGCGTGGTCGGCCCGGCGCTTGTCGACCTCGTGATGCAGCTGCTCCTGCTCGTCGGGTCGGGCGTGTGGCTCCACATGCTGCTGGCCGCCTCCGCGTTCCAGGATTGGTACGCGCTGTTCACCGCCCACCCGTACTTCGGGCCGCTCGTGATCGCGTGCGTCGTCAGCGTGATCTGGATCGTGGCCTGCCTCGGGGGCTCGTGGCTGATCATCCGCCGGCGCGACTTCGCGGGCACGCCGGTCAGCCGGCGTCCGGGCTGGGTGGTGCCGGTCCGGGTCGCGGTCGGCTCCGCGGTGCTGGTCGCGTTCCTCGCGATCGCCAGCAACTGGGGCCCGGCCGGCGACACGGCCGCGAGGCTGAAGGCGAGTATCGACCCGTCGTTCAACAACCTGACGATCCTCCAGCAGCGCGAGCTCGGCCGGACGGTGGCGCGCGGGGCCAAGCTCACCGTGCTCACGAACTGCAGCCGGCGCGCCGCCACTCCGACCGGACCCGGTGACTGGATCTGCACGCTTGACGTGTTCATCCCGCAGCCGGGAGCCGAGCCGTTCAACCAGACGCCCGTGACCTACGACGTGAGCGTCCAGTCGAACGGCTGCTACAAGGCGGAGTCGCCACCCTCGTTCGTCGGCCAGCAGACGATGCAGGACGCCAAGGGCAACTCGGTCGTTAATCCGCTGTTCGTGATCTACGGCTGCTTCAACCCGCTGTAGCGCCCTCGACGGCGAGCAGCACGCGCTTGCGGTCGAGCCCGCCGGTGTAGCCGCCGAGGCCGCCGCCCGAGTGCAGGATCCGGTGGCAGGGCACGATGATCGGGATCGGGTTCGAGCCGAGCGCGTTGCCGGCGGCGCGGAACGCGCGCTCGTTTCCGGCCTCGGTCGCTACGGCCTTGTACGTCGCGGTCGAGCCGTATGGGATCCGGCTGGTGGCCTCGAGCACGCGCCGGGCGAAGCCGCGCGTCAGCTGCCAGTCGAGCGGGAGGTCGAAGTCCCGGCGCCTGCCGGCGAAGTACTGGTCGAGCTCACGGCGCGGATCGTCGAGCCGGGTCGGCGCGGCGAGCACGCGCGGAGAGACCTTGGTCGCGAGCTCCTCGAGCACCTCGGCCTCACCCTCGCCACCCTCGAGGTAGGCGAGCCGTACCAGCCCCTTCGGGGTGACGGCGAGCAGCAATTTCCCTACCGGGGAGTCGAGGGTCGCGTAGGCGACGTCGAGCAGGCCCGCCGCGGCGGCGGCCGCGGTGAGGTCGGGCGGGTCCTGTGCGGGCGCGGGCGCGCCCTGCCTGAGCGCGCGTTCGATCTGATCCGAGATGCTCATTGCTCGTACTCCGTTCGCAGTCTTTTCAGTGCTTCATGGACGTTGCGGCGCGCCGCGTCTTCGCTCGTGCCCATCACGGCCGAGATTTCGTCGTAACCGGCGTCGGCGACGTAGCGCAGCGCGAGCGCAGTCCGCTGCTTGGTGGGGAGTTCGCGGACGAGCGACCACAGGCCCTGGTCCGGCTCTTCGGGTGGCGAAGCGCGCGTGTCCGCGGTCTCTGGGACGTTGCCCGCGAGCACCGGAGCGCGGCGTCTGGCTCGCACGTGGTCGATCGCCTTGCGGTGCGCCACCGTGAAGATCCACGAGCGCAGGTTCGACGCATCGCGAAGCTTCGGATACGCGCGGAGTGCCGCGACCCACGTCTCCTGGTAGCAGTCGTCGGCGTCCGTGCGGCCCACGGTGGCGCTGAGGAACCGGTGGACATCGCGGCCGTAGTCGTCGAGAAGCTGCTGGAAAGGCGGAAGGTTCACCGCTGATGAAACGCGCCGGCGTGGCATCTCGTGAGATGGTGGCGGACGCCGGCGCCGGCAATACCGCGGTCAGCGCTTGATCCGCACAGGCGTTCGCTATACAAGTCCCTATATGGCTCGAGCAATCTGGTCAGGCGCGATCAGCTTTGGACTGGTCAACGTCCCCGTCAAGCTGTACAGCGCCACCTCACCCAAGTCCGTCCGCTTCAACCAGCTGTCGAGCAAGACCGGTGCGCGCATCCGGCAGAAGCGGGTCGATCCGACGACCGACGAGGAAGTGCCCTACGAGGACATCGTCAAGGGCTACGAGATCACGCCCGATCGCTACGTGGTAATCACCGACGAGGAGCTCGATGCGCTCGACCCGAAGGCGACCAGAACGATCGACATCGAGGAGTTCGTCGACCAGGCCGAGATCGACCCGATCTACTTCGACCACAACTATTACCTGGCGCCGACCGCCGGCGGGGCCAAGGCCTACCGGCTGCTGCTCGATGCCATGCGCGAGGCCGGCAAGGTCGGGATCGGCCGGGTCGTGTTGCGCTCAAAGCAGCAGCTGGCGGCGTTGCGGCCCACCGGCGACGCGCTGGCGCTGACCACGATGCTGTGGGGCGACGAGGTGCTCTCGCCCGACCGGCTCGACGAGCTCGAGGCGGTCGAGGACGCGCCCGCGAGCGACCGCGAGCTGAAGATGGCCGAGCAGCTGATCGACTCGCTGTCGGCCGAATTCGAGCCCTCGAAGTTCCACGACGAGTACCGCGAGCGAGTGCTCGACCTGATCGAGCGCAAGGCCGCCGGGGAGGAGATCACGGTCCAACCGGAGACCGAGGAGCCCGCCGCCGCACCGGACCTGATGGCCGCGCTCGAGGCCAGTCTGGCGGCCGTGAAGTCGGGCGATGAGGACGCGCCCAAGCCGCGCCGGCGCGAGTCGGCAAAGTCCTCCAGCGGGGACGGGGCCGGCGGCAAATCCCGAGGCAAAGCGAAGGCCAAGACTTAACCAGAAGGGCTCCGGTCCAGGGAGGGGCAGGCGCCGGCGGGTGGACGGGCCCGGCGCCTCCCGATTCCATGGGATCGCGGCCCGCCGGGCATGGATGTCCGGCGGAACGGCCCCAGGGACGTCGAGCGCAGCGAGACCTATCAAGACCGTGATGGCTCGCCAACGCGCGCTGGTACATTTCGGCGTCCAGTCTGCACCCCTCTGTGTTTCCTCCCCACCCTCCTCCATGTACCGACGCATCGCTCCCCCAGGGGCCACTGGCCTCTACGACCCCGCCCACGAGCACGATGGCTGCGGCATCGCGCTTGTGGCCAAGCTGTGGGGCGAGGCGAGTCACGCCGTCGTCGAAAAAGCCCTGGATGCGCTCGAGAATCTCGAGCATCGTGGCGCCGAGGGGGCGGACCCGAACACGGGCGACGGCGCCGGCATCCTGCTGCAGATTCCTGACGGCTTCCTGAGGGCCGCGGTCGCCGGCGTAGAGCTGCCGCCGCCCGGCCGGTACGGGGTCGGGGTCTGCTATCTGCCGGGCGACGAGGAGCGCCGTGCGGTCCTCGAGCAGCTGATCGAGGACACGATCGAGGCCGAGGGTCAGCGCGCGATCTGGTGGCGCGATGTGCCGATCGACGAGCGCCACGTGGGCGAGACGGCGCGGCTGTCGGCGCCGGTCATCCGCCAGGTGCTGATCGCGGCCTCGGACAAGATCGAGGAGCAGGACGAGTTCGAGCGCAAGCTGTACGTGATCCGACGTGTGATCGAGCGCGCGGCCGGCCGTGACCTGGCGCTGCCCAGCTTCAGCAGCCGCACGCTGATCTACAAGGGGATGCTGACCGCGCCCCAGCTCCCGCGGTACTTCACGGATCTCAGAGATCCGCGGGTGGCGTCAAGACTGGCGCTCGTCCACTCGCGCTTCAGCACCAACACGTTCCCGAGCTGGGAGCTCGCGCACCCGTACCGGATGATCGCCCACAACGGCGAGGTCAACACGCTCCGCGGCAACGTCAACTGGATGCGGGCGCGGGAGTCGCAGCTCGCCTCCGAGCTGTTCGGCGACGACCTCGAAAAGGTGATCCCGGTCGTCCGCGAGGGCGGATCGGACTCGGCGATCTTCGACAACGTGCTCGAGCTGCTCGTGCTCAGCGGCAGGTCGATCCCGCACGCGGTGATGATGATGGTCCCCGAGGCATATCGGACTCGCAAGGATCTCGATCCGGACGTCAAGGGCTTCTACGACTTCCATTCGTGCCTGATGGAGCCGTGGGACGGTCCCGCGGCGGTGGTGTTCACCGACGGGCGCGTCGCGGGCGCGGTGCTCGACCGCAACGGCCTGCGGCCGGGGCGCTGGATCCAGGACACCGAGGGCTACGTGGTGCTCGCATCGGAGACCGGCGTCATGACGGTGGCGCCCGAGCACGTCCAGCGCAAGGGGCGCCTCGCACCCGGCAAGGTGTTCCTGCTCGACCTCGAGGAAGGCAAGATCATCGAGGACGAGGACATCAAGCGCCGCGTCGCCCGGCGCCAGCCGTACGGCGAGTGGTACGAGCGCTCGGTCGTGCACATCGACGATCTCCCCGACCGCGACCCGCGCACGCCCCGCATCGAGCCGCTGCGGTCGAAGCAGCTCGCGTTCGGCTACTCGCAGGAGGACCTGCGGCTGATCATCGCGCCGATGGCGACCAAGGCCGAGGAGCCCGTCGCGAGCATGGGCAACGACGCCGCGCTGGCCGTGCTGTCCGACCGCCAGCCGCCGCTGTTCGCGTACTTCAAGCAGCTGTTCGCGCAGGTCACGAATCCGCCGATCGACCCGATCCGCGAGAGCGTCGTGATGTCGCTCCAGGCCGGCGTCGGCGCCGAGGTCAACCTGCTGAACGAGAACCCCGAGCAGGCCCACCAGCTCGTGATGGACCAGCCGATCCTGCGCAACCACGAGCTCGAGAAGCTCCGCCAGGTTTCCCACGAGATCTTCTTCGCGGCCACGCTCGACATCACCTGGCCGATCGAGCAGGGCTACCAGGGGATGGAGCGCCGGCTCGAGGCGCTGTGCGAGGAGGCGGCCGGCTACGTCGACAACGGCGCGAACATCCTGATCCTGTCCGACCGCAACCTCGGCGCCGAGCGGGTCGCGACGCCCTCTCTGCTCGCGGTCGCGGCGGTCCACCACCATCTGGTGCGGCGTGGGACCCGCTTGCGCACCGGGCTCGTAATCGAGTCCGGCGAGCCGCGCGACATCCATCACATGGCGACGTTGATCGGCTACGGCGCCGCCGCGATCAATCCATACGTGATGTTCGAGTCGCTCGACGAGCTCGCCGACCGGTCGCTGCTGCCCGAGGACCTCGGGCGCGAGGAGGCCGAGATGCGGATCGTCAAGGCGATCGGCAAGGGCCTGATGAAGACGATCTCGAAGATGGGGATCTCGACCATCCAGTCCTACTGCGGCGCTCAGATCTTCGAGGCGGTCGGGCTCGAGCGGGCGCTGATCGACAAGCACTTCACGGGCACGGCGTCCCGGATCGGCGGGGTCGGCCTCGAGCAGCTCGCCCAGGAGGCGATCGAGCGGCACTTCCGCGCGTATCCGCGGACGGATCGAGATGTGCTTCCCGTCGGCGGCGTGCTCCAATGGCGGCGCAACGGCGAGCTCCACGTGTGGAACCCCGACACGATCGCGAACCTCCAGCACGCCGTAGGGAGCCCCGCCCACCCGAACGGGAACGGCGATCCGCGCAAGACGTACGCGGAGTACGCGCGCCTGGCCAACGAGGATTCGGTCCGCCGCGGGCTCCTAAGGGGCCTGATGACGTTCCGCACAGCCGAGGAGCCCGTGCCGCTCGACGAGGTCGAGCCCGCGACGTCGATCGTCAAGCGGTTCACGACCGGGGCGATGTCGCTGGGAGCCCTCGGGCGCGAGGCCCACGAGACGCTCGCGATCGCGATGAACCGCATCGGCGCGCGCTCCAACACGGGCGAGGGCGGGGAGGATCCCTCGCGCTACGTCGCCGATCCCGACGGGAACCTGCGCCGCTCGGCGATCAAGCAGGTCGCCTCCGGGCGGTTCGGCGTCACGGTCCACTATCTGGTCAACTGCGACCAGCTCCAGATCAAGATGGCCCAGGGGGCCAAGCCCGGCGAGGGCGGCCAGTTGCCGGGTCACAAGGTCGACGACTACATCGCGTGGCTGCGCAACTCGACCCCGGGCGTCGGGCTGATCTCGCCGCCGCCGCACCACGACATCTACTCGATCGAGGACCTCAAGCAGCTGATCTACGACCTGCGCTGTGCCAACCCGACCAGCTCGGTGTCGGTGAAGTTGGTCAGTGAAGTCGGCGTCGGGACGGTCGCTGCCGGTGTCGCCAAGGCGAATGCAGACCATGTCACGATCGCCGGCCATGACGGTGGCACCGGCGCCTCGCCCCAGTCCTCGGTCCAGGGCGCCGGCGTGCCGTGGGAGATCGGGCTGGCCGAGACCCAGCAGACGCTGCTGTTGAACGATCTGCGGACGCGGATCACGATCGAGGTCGATGGGGGGATGCGGACCGGCCGCGACGTGATCGTGGGCGCCCTGCTCGGCGCCGACGAGTTCGGGTTCTCGACCGCGCCGTTGATCGCGATGGGCTGCATCATGATGCGCGTCTGCCACCTGAACACCTGCCCGGTCGGGATCGCCACCCAGGATCCCGAGCTGCGCAAGCGGTTCCGCGGCACCCCCGAGCAGGTCGTCAACTTTCTGATGCTGGTGGCCGAAGAGGCGCGCGAGCTCATGGCCTCGCTCGGCGTGCGCCGCTTCGAGGACCTGATCGGCCGCAGCGACCTGCTCGACACGGACCGCGCGATCGATCACTGGAAGCGCAGCCGGGTCGACCTGTCGATGGTGCTCGACACGCCGGATCTCCCGCCCGGGACGGCTCGCCGGCGCACCCGGGCTCAGCAGCCGGTGCTCGACGACGCGCTCGACTGGGAGCTCTTGCGCCGGTGCGCGCCGGCGCTCGAGCGGCGCGAGCGGGTCAAGCTCGGCCCGATCCCGGTGCGGAATGTGAACAGGACCGTCGGCGGAATTCTGAGCGGCGAGATCGCCCGCCGGCACGGCGTCCTGGGGCTGCCCGAGGGGACGATCGAGATCTCGTTCAGCGGGTCGGCGGGGCAGAGCTTCGGCGCCTGGCTCGCGCCCGGGATCGTGTTCTCGCTGCGAGGCGAGACCAACGACTACTCCGGCAAGGGACTGTCGGGCGGGGTCGTGTCGGTACGCCCGCCCGAGAAGCACAACTTCCGGGCCGAGGAGAACATGATCGTCGGCAACACGGTGCTGTACGGCGCCACCGCCGGCCGCGCGTTCTTCCGCGGGCTCGCCGGCGAGCGCTTCGCCGTTCGCAACTCGGGCGCATGCGCCGTCGTCGAGGGGGTCGGTGACCACGGTTGCGAGTACATGACCGGCGGTCGCGTGGTCGTGCTCGGGCGCACCGGTCGCAACTTCGCAGCCGGCATGAGCGGAGGGATCGCGTACGTCTACGACGTCGACCGGCGCTTCGAGGGACGCTGCAACCTCGAACTCGTGGATCTGGAGGAGCTCTCCGAAGACGACGAGGTGCTCGTCCGGGACCTGATCTCCGAGCACGCCGCGCGGACGGGGTCGATCGTCGCGCGCAACGTGCTCGCGTCGTGGGACCGCGGCGCGGGGGAGCGGATGGTCAAGGTGATGCCGCGCGACTACAAGCGCGCCCTGGCCGACGCCGCCGAGCCCGAACCGGTCGAAGTCTGATGGGCGAGCTCGGCGCGTTCCTGAAGATCCACCGGGTCGGCTTCGAGAAGCGAGATCCGGAGCAGCGGGTCCGCGACTACAGGCAGTATTTCGGGCTGCAGCCCGAGGGCGAGTTGCAAAGGCAGGGCGCCCGGTGTATGGATTGCGGGATCCCGTTCTGCCACGAGGGCTGTCCACTCGGCAACCTGATCCCCGACTGGAACGACCTCGTCTATCGCGGGAAGTGGCGCGAGGCGATCGATCAGCTCCACGCCACCAACAACTTCCCCGAGTTCACCGGGCGGATCTGCCCGGCCCCGTGCGAGTCGGCGTGCGTGCTGGCGATCAATGACGATGCGGTAACGATCGAGCAGATCGAGCTCGCGATCGCCGAGCGCGCGTTCAACGAGGGCTGGATCGTCCCGAGCCCGCCGCCACGGCGGACCGGCAAGACCGTCGCGGTGATCGGGTCCGGGCCGGCCGGACTCGCGGTCGCCGACGAGCTCAACCGCTGCGGGCACAGCGTGACCGTGTTCGAACGCGACGAGGGCCCGGGCGGGATGATGCGGTTCGGCGTCCCAGATGCCAAGCTCGAGAAGCAGGTGATCGACCGGCGGGTGGAGATCCTGGCCGCGGAAGGGATCCAGTTCGTCTACGACACCGACGTGGGGGTGACGGTGTCAACGGAGGAGATCAAGGATCGGCACGACGCCCTGGTGGTCGCGACCGGCTCGCGCGTACACCGCGACCTCGACGCGCCGGGCCGCGGCCTGAGCGGTATCCACTTCGCGATGGACTACCTGTACCAGCGCAACCGCTGGGTGGCCGCTCAGGAAGGGCGGCCCTCGCGGGCGCCGGAAGCCGGGACCGAGATAAGCGCCGCGGGCAAGAAGGTGATCGTGGTCGGCGGTGGCGACACCGGCATGGACTGCATCTCGAACTCCCATCGCGAGGGTGCGGCGGGCGTAGTCCTGCTCGACGTGTACAACGAGATCCCCGACAGCGGCCGGGACGCCCGGCATCCGTGGCCGCTGCCACCGAAGCGCACGCTGTCCACGTACGCGCTCGACGAGGGCGGAAAGCGGCGGTGGGGCACGGAGGTGACCGGATTCGGCGGCCGCGAGGGCCGCGTCAGCCACGTGTACGCGCGAAAGGTCACCGGCACGTCGTCTCGCGACCTGACGCCCGTGCCCGGAAGCGAGTTCGTGCTCGAGGCCGATCTGGTGCTGATCGCGATCGGGTTCGAGGGGCCCGAGCGCGCCGGCCCAATCGAGGCCTTCGATCTCGAGCTCGACAAGCGCGGGAACATCCGTACGGAGATGACCTACCGCAGCTCGACGAAGGGCGTGTACGCGTGCGGCGACGCGCGAATCGGGCAGTCGTTGATCGTCACCGCGATCGCCGAGGGGCGCAAGTGTGCACGCGTCGTCAACCGCGATCTCGGCGGCAGCCCGATGGACGCCGACCGCGAGATGCTGGCGATCGGCGCGTGGAGCGGCGAGGCCGACCGGACGCTGCGTCACGAGGCCGAGGCGGCGGGAACGGTCAGGGCCGGCGAGGAGTTCTTCACCGGCCCGGGGGCGCAAGGGCGCTGAGTACCGGCAGCGGCGGACCGGAATCCGGTCGACTGGTCGTCGATCCCGAACCGACGCTCGAAACCAACACCAGCCACAGCCGTCGTTTCGTGTTGGTTCGGGTCGGGAATGCTAGTGTTACGGCGCGATTCGCGTGGTGGAGCGGCCTGCGGAGCAAATTTTGGTTTAGAAAGAGCTTGGGACGGGGAAACTCGCCCGTGTCGGTCAGGGAACTGCGCCCCCACTTCCCTGACTCTCCGGGGGACCCAGATGGATCTGGGTCCCCCGGGCTCTTTAATTGAGGGCATGCCAGCGCTCGCGGCAGCGGCGGTGACGGCGGCGAGCGGCCAGCACCACGCCTCAGTCGGATCGACGATCACTCAGCTGCTCGACTCGGCGGGGACGTTCTTCTCCCAGCTGGCGAGCCTCAACTGGTTCTCGCTGTTGCTCGGACTCGCGCTCTACGCGCTATATCTCTTGCTGCGCTCTCGCGCGCTCTGGGCCGCGCTGCGGGCGGCGTATCCGGGCGAGCGGATCCGGTGGCGCGACGTGTGGGGCGCGTACATGGTCGGGTACGCGATCAACAACGTGTTCCCGTTGGGGGGCGGCAACATCGCCCAGCTGTTCCTGACGCGGGTGGCGATCGAGGACTCGAGCTACCCGACGGTCGCCGCGGCGCTGTCGACCGGCGTGATCTTCGACTGGGCGATGGGCCTGCTCGTGATGTGCTTCGCGTTCACCCAGGGGGTGTTCCCCAAACCGCCCGACTTCTCGAAGCTGCCGGCGTTCGACATCAGCTTCTTCGCCTCGAACATGCGCTTCACGCTGTTCCTGCTGACGGTCCTGGGGATCGCGTTCCTGATCGCTTTCGCGCTCCTCTCAGCGCGGGTCAAGGCGTTCTGGCAGCGGGTCCGGCAGGGATTCACGATCCTGCACGATCGTCGCCGCTACCGGCGGGAGATGGCGAGCTGGCAGTTCGCGAGCTGGATCGCGCGGTTCGCCTCCTACTGGGCGCTGCTCGACGCGTTCCACATCGGCGGGTCGGTCCGGAACGCGCTGCTCGTGCTCGCCGTCCAGGTCGTCGCCTCGGTGTTTCCGTTCACGCCGGGCGGCGCGGGGGTCCAGCAGGCGCTGCTGCTCACGATCTTCACGCACAACCCGTACGTCGCCTCGTTCTCGGTCGGGCAGCAGATCGCGACTGCGGTGCTGACCTCGGTGCTCGGGTTCGCCGCCCTCGTGCTGATCTTCCGCTTCAAGAGCTTCCGGGAGGTGATCGCGCGGGGGAGGGTGCACCGCCGCGAGGAGGGAACGGACCGGAGCGAGGAGGGGACGGACCGGACCGACGAGAGCGTGGCGGTGCGGGCTTGACGCTCCAGCCGGCCGCTCGTTACTCTCGTCAGGTGGCAGGCCTACCGAGCGCGTGCGTGATCGGCGCCGGGTCGTCGGGGATCGCCGCGGTGAAGGCCCTGCGCGAGCGGGGCATCCCGGTCGACTGCTTCGAGAAATCCGATCGCGTCGGCGGCAACTGGGTGTTCGCCAACAAGAACGGGATGTCGTCGGCGTACCGCTCGCTTCACGCCAACACCTCGCGCGAGCGCATGGAGTACTCCGACTTCCCGATGCCGGACTCGTATCCGGACTTCCCGCATAACACTCAGATCGCGCGGTACTTCTCCGAGTACGTCTCGCATTTCGATGTGGCCGACTCAATCACGTTCGAGACCGGGGTCGAGCGGGCTGTCCGGGGGTCGGATGGGGTGTGGACGGTCACGCTCGATACGGGTGCCGAGCGCCGGTACGACGCGCTGCTGGTCGCCAACGGCCATCACTGGGATCCGCGATGGCCCGAGCCGGCGTATCCGGGCGTTTTCGACGGAGTGCAACTGCATTCGCACCACTACGTCGACGCTCGCGACTGGCAGGACCAGAACGTGCTCGTCGTCGGGATCGGGAACAGCGCGATGGACATCGCGGTCGAGTCGAGCTTCGTGGCGCGGCGAACGTGGCTGTGCGCCCGGCGCGGCGCGCACGTCGTTCCCAAGTACCTGTTCGGGCGCCCGCTCGACCAGATCGCGGTGAGCCCGCTAGCGCCGCTGCTGCCGTTCGGAGTCCGACGGGCGTTCTTCGCCGCGCTGTACCGGATCGCGGTCGGCCGGGTCGAGGACTACGGACTGCCGGCGCCTGACCACCGGCTGCTCGAGGCCCATCCGACGGTTTCGGCGGACTTCCTGGGCCGGATCGCGCAGGGCGAGGTGACATGGAAGCCGGGGATCGACTCGCTCGAGGGCGACCGGGTTCGGTTCGTCGACGGGACGGTCGAGCCGGTCGACGTGATCGTCTGGTGCACGGGATACAAGGTGACGTTCCCGTTCTTCGACGAGGGCTTCATCTCTGCGCCCCGGAACGAACTGCCGCTGTACCGGCGCATGTTCAAGCCGGGGATCGACAACCTGTTCTTCATCGCGCTGCTCCAGCCACTCGGCGCCACGATGCCGCTCGCCGAGGCGCAGGGGCGTTGGGTGGCCGCATATTTGCGCGGGGAGTACCGGCTGCCGCCGGTCGCCGAGATGGAGGCCGACATCCGCCGCGAGCGCGAGCGGATGCGCCGGCGATATGTCGCGTCGCCGCGCCACACGATGGAGGTCGACTTCGACGACTACCTGTTCGCGCTGCGGCGAGAGCTGAAGGCCGGCGCGCTCCGGGCGCGCGAGGCTGGATTCCGGTTGCCCGTGGCGGCATCCGCCGGTTCTCGTACTCAGCAAGGGACCGTCAGCGGAACGGCGAACGTGTGACCGTGTTGGTATCGGTAATGAACGACTTGACGGCGCGCTTACGGAGGCTCGGCGCGGATCCCTGCCCTGCGCTACGGTCGGCGGCATGATGACCAGTACTGCAGGGCAAACCCTGCCGGCGACGCTCGAGCAGCCGCTGGCTTCGGCGATGCTCCGTCTGGTTATCACCGGGTCGGTCGACGACGGCAAGTCGACGCTCATCGGCCGGCTGCTGTACGACTCCAAGCAGATCCTCAACGACCAGCTCGAGGCGCTGCGGGCGGCGTCCGAGCGCCGCAACGGCGAGCGCGGACTCGACCTGTCGCTCCTGACCGACGGCCTGCGGGCCGAGCGCGAGCAAGGGATCACGATCGACGTCGCCTACCGGTACTTCCAGACCCCGCACCGGAAGTTCATCATCGCCGACACGCCCGGGCACGAGCGCTACACGCGCAACATGGTCACGGGCGCCTCGACCGCCGACGTCGCGGTGCTCCTGATCGACGTCCGCAAGGGCGTGGTCGAGCAGACCCGCCGGCACGCGTTCATCGCGTCGCTGCTCGGGATCCGGCACGTGGTCGTGTGCGTCAACAAGATGGACCTGGTCGGCTACGCGCAGCTGCGGTTCGAGCAGGTCGAGCAAGAGTTCCGCGAGTTCTGCGCGCGGCTCGAGACGACCGACGTGACGTTCATCCCCACCTCGGCCGTCCACGGCGAGAACATCGTCGAGCGCTCGGAGCACATGCCCTGGTACCAGGGCCCGGCGCTGCTCTACCACCTCGAGCACGTTCACATCTCCTCGGACCGCAACCTGATCGACTGCCGGTTCCCGGTGCAGTGGGTGGTCCGGCCGGGCCCCGGCTCAGCCGACCCCGACTACCGCGGCTACGCCGGCCAGATTGCCGCCGGCGTGTTCCGCTCCGGTGATCCGGTCGTGGTGCTTCCCGGTGGCGAGGAGGCCCGGATCGCGTCGGTCGACACCTCGGAGGGGTCGCTCGCCGAGGCGTGCGCGCCGATGTCGGTCACGATCCGCCTCGACGGCGACCTCGATATCTCCCGCGGGGACATGATCTGCCGCCCCCACAACCGGCCGACGGTCGACCGCCACCTCGAGGCGATCGTGTGCTGGATGGGCGAGGACCCGGTGACCGCCGGCGGCATGTACGCGATCAAGCACACGACCCGCTCGGCGCGCGCGATCGTCGAGCAGGTGCGCTACCGGATCGACGTCAACACGTTGCACCGCGACCCGCAGGCGCGTGAGCTCGGGATCAACGACATCGGACGGGTCAGGCTCCGCACGACGGTCCCGATCATCTTCGACGAGTACCGCCGGAACCGGACCACCGGGAGCTTCATCCTGATCGACGAGGCCACCAACGGCACGGTCGGCGCCGGCATGATCATCGAGGCGCACATCGACCGCCCCGAGTCCCAGCGCGCGGATGTGGTCTGGGATCGAAGCCGGCTCGCGCGCGGCGCCCGGTGGGCGCTGCTCGGACAGCGCGGCGCCACCGTGTGGCTCACCGGCCTCCCGGCCGCTGGCAAGTCGACGATCGCCGCCGCGCTGGAGGAGCGGATCGCACGGGACGGCTACCGAGCGTACCGGCTCGACGGCGACAACCTCCGGTACGGGCTCAACAGCGACCTCGGCTTCGAGCCGGGCGACCGGGCCGAGAACATCCGCCGGGTGGCGCACGTCGCGAGCCTGTTCGCCGACTCGGGGGCGGTCGCGATCGTGAGCGTAATCAGCCCGTACGAGGTCGACCGGCAGGTCGCGCGCAGCATTCACGAGGGTGGCGAGCTCGAGTTCCTCGAGGTGTGGGTGAACACCCCGCTCGATGAGTGCGAGCGGCGCGACCCCAAGGGGCAGTACGCGCGGGCCCGGGTCGGGAAGATCACCGGCTTCACCGGCGTGGACGCGCCGTATGAGCGACCGCGGGACGCGGACGTCGAGCTATGTCCGTGCGAGCAGACGCTCGACGAGCTGGTCGAGCGGCTGGTGGCGGAGCTGCGGCTGCGCGGAGTCTTGGGCGAGCCGCGGTAGGCGGATCGCGTCGGAGCGGCGTCGAGTTGGACGTTATCCGCGTGGGTTGGCGATCGGGCCGAGTGACGGCTCGCGCCCGAACGTGCTGAACGCTCGAAACTTCGAGAACAGGCGGTGTTCCGGCCCGTGGAAGTCCGAGGAGCCGGTGCTCAGCAGGCCGAGCTCGGCGCAGCGGTCGGCGAGCAGCTCGGCCTGCTGGCGAGTGTGGGTCGTGTAGAAGCACTCGACGCCGTCGAGCGCGAAGTCGCGGAAGCGGTCGATCGTCTCAAGCACCTCGGGCGCGGCCTTGACGTCCCAGAACGGGTGGGCCCACACCGCGACCCCGCCGGCGTCGTGGATGGCGGCGATCGACTCGCTGACGGTCGGCTTCGTGCGGGGCTTGAACGCCGGCTTGCCGTCGATCAGGTAGGCCTCGAGAAAGGCAGATCGCTCATCGAGTCCTTCAGAGCGCAGGCGCTCCGAATTCCCCGGGTGGCGGACGACCGCGTCGGCGAGGTGGGGGCGGCCGATCGTCTTGCCCTCGGCCTTGCGCCGCTCGAGCTCGGAGTCGTCGAGCTCGTACCCGAGCGCGCGCAGCGCGGCGGCCATCGCGTCGGCGCGCTGCTCCCGATCCCCGCGCCAGGAGCGCAGCCGCTCGCGCAGCACCGCGTCGTCGTGATCCACCAGGTAGCCGAGCACGTGCAGGTCCTGCTGGTCGCGGTCGACCGAGGAGACCTCGACCGCGGGGACGACCCGGATCCCCGCGGTCGAGGCCGCATCGAGCGCCTGCTGGACGCCGTCGACCGTGTCGTGGTCGCTCAGCGCGAGCAGTTCGACGCCGGCCTCGGCAGCTGCGGCCACCACCTCATCCGCCGGCAGGGCGCCGTCAGAGTGGAGCGAGTGGCTTTGGAGGTCGAACGTTGGTGAATCGTCGCTCAAGCGCGGAGAGGGTAGTGGCTAACGGCCCGCGCCGGCGACCAGGCCCCTCTGACATCTGCGCGGCGCGCATCCGCAGGAGCGCCACCAGATCCGCCGAGCGGCGGAACGGGTCGGCGATCGTCGCGCCGCGCTCGAGCGGGAGCGCGGCCTGGAGGCGACCCTCGACCTCGGCGATCAGCACCGGTCCGGAGGGGACCCGGGCGCTGTCGAGCTGGGCCAGTCGCCGAAGGCGGTCCGCATCGTCCTCGGTGGCGAGGCGGAGGGTGAGACCAAGAGGAATGTCGACACCAGAGTTCATAACCATCAAACTATTGTAGCTGGTTTCGTAACCACCCAAGTAAGATTGATGGTCATGAGCAAGCAGCGGCAGGCACCTGGGGAGCTCGAGCGCGTCAGGCGGTTCGTTAACACGCGCCAGGTCGGTCATGTGACCGACCGACTGAGCGGCCCATCGGCACTGACCGCGTGGCTCGAGCAGGAGGGACTCGCGCCCGCCGCGACGCGCGCGACGCGCGCCGACCTCGCGCGAGCGGTCGCACTGCGCGAGGCGTTCCGCGCGATCCTGCTCGCGCACAACGCAGCCGCCACCGGCGCGGCCGCCGCGCCCGCGGACGCGTGCCGTGCGCTCGACGAGGCCGCGGCGCGGGCACGCCTGCGCGTTCGCTTCGGCGACGACGGGAGCGCCTTGCTGGCGCCTGAGGCCGGCGGGGTGAGCGGCGCGCTCGGCCGGCTGGTGGCGACCGTGCACGACTCGATCGCGCAGGGCACGTGGAGCCGCCTCAAGGTGTGCCGCGACCACGAGTGCGAATGGGCGTTCTACGACCACACCAAGAACCGCTCGGGCGCGTGGTGCAGCATGGAGGGGTGCGGTAACCGGGCCAAGGCCCGCGCGTTCCGCGAGCGCCGCGCCGCGGCGAGCGGCTAGCGCCACGCCGCGGCGAGCGGCTAGCGCCTACCCTGTGTGTGGGCGCATCCGAGCGCCCCGCCCCAAGTGCCGACCTTCTGCCGACACAACCGCCTCGTTCAGAACTGCCCGATCTGCTCGAAGGAGCAGGCGGTCGAGTTGCGCCCGATCGTGACCTCGAGCCAGCCGCGGACCGCGCAGCCGCGTCCGGACACGCGGGGTCCGAGCCGGGCGCGCGGCGGATCATCGTCACGCTCGGGCGGCTCAGGCCGCGGTCTCACCGTGCGCCGGGTGGCGCGCGGCGCAGACGACGGCTACCGGTCGCCGCTCGCGATCGGGTTGAAGTCGAGCACCGACGCGGCTCGGCTCGCCGAGGAGCTCGCGTTCGCCGATCACCGTCTGTCGCGCCTCGAGCACGACCCGCCCGGGCTCTACCGGGAGGTCGCGGATGCCGGCGCCGACGTCGAGGAGCGCAGCTGGCTGGCGTTCCTGATCGCGTACCTGTGCCCGCTCGAGGGCCCCGAGCCGTTCGCGGAGATCGAGCGCGTCCGGACATCGTGGGCCGGGGGTGAGATGCCGGATCTCGACGGGGTGCAATGTGGGCCCCGGACCGCCCATGATCCGAGCCGGGGCGTGCGGACGCTCGAGGCCTACCGTGCGTGGGCCGCGCGCGGGGGCTCCCAGGCGGTCGCGTACACCGGCGACGCGGGGTGGCCGCCCGAGCGGCGGTTCGCGCGCGCGTTCGAGCGGCTGGCCTTGCCCGGCCTGCACCGCGACGCGCGGTATGACCTGCTCGTGACGCTCGGCCGACTCGGCGTATACGACCTCCGGGCGGCCTCGCTCGCGCTTGGTGGCGTTAACGAGGTCACGGTCGGGGCCAAGCGGGCGTTTGGCATCGGCGACACGCTGCTGCTCGAGCGCCGGGCCTTGGACCTCGCCGGCGCGTGCGGACTTCCGATCGAGGCGCTCGATCTGGGCCTGCATAACTGGCAGCACGGCGACCGCGCGACGCTCGGCCTGGGCGAGGATTCCGAGCCTGACCCGGAGACGGTGGCGGCCGTGTCGGCGGCCCTGGGTCTGTGAGCGCTCGTTGCCGGAGCCTCAAAAACTGCGTTAGGCTTCACAAATCCGGGTATCCACAGTCCCGGTGTTTTCTGCGATGCGTCGTTTGATCGTTCCGTCGTCGCTCCTTTCCCTCGCCGCGCTGTTGTGCGTCGCGGCGTTGCTCAGCACGGCCGGCGCGGCCGGGGCCGAGCCCTCCACCTTGTGCCCGCAGCAAGGGGCTCAGACGTGCTGTCCGCTCCCCACCAGCGGGGGGCAGCACAACGCGACCCGGCCGAATTTCGTCCCGTGCTGCCCGACCCCGACCAACGGCACCTGCTGCACATCGACGACGTGTTGCACGACGACGTGCTGCACGGCGTGCACGCCCACCGGCTTGACGATCGCAGCCTCGCCCGACCCGTCCACGGCCGGTCGGCAGGTCGTGATCTCCGGCGGGCTGACCAGCAACCCGGTGGCGGGCGCCACCGTCGTGCTGTGGCGCGAGCTTTCGGGCCAATCGAGCTTCCACCAGGTCACACAGACGACGACCGATAGCGCCGGGCAATACAAGATCACGATGAAGCGCGGGTCGGTCAACGCGGACCAGAAGTGGTATGTCACGACGAACGGGCTCCAGAGCCCGACGGTCAGCCAGACCGTCAATGCGCTCGTCGGCCTGTCCGCGTCCTTGCGGTCGGTGGCGGCCGGAAGCCCCGTGGTGCTGACGGGGCGCGTGACCCCCTCCCACGCCGGCCAGGTCGTCCTGATCGAGCAGAGCCGGGGCACCTCGTGGGCCGTGATCGCGCGGCCGCGGCTCGGACACGCGTCGACGTACACGATGTCGCACCGATTTACCCAGGCCGGCGCGGTCAAGCTCCGCGCGGTGCTGCAGGGCGACACTCGCAACAACCGCTCGAACTCGCCGACGATCACCGTCAGAGTCAAGTAGCTGCGTCCCGGGGGTCGCGGGGCGCTTGAGATGGCGCCCACCCCCGCCGCGTCAGTCGTTACGTCCGGTCGACCGCCGTTACGTCCGGTCGACCGCCTACCGTCTGCGGCGTTCGGATCCCCGTAACGGAGACGCAATGTCACTCTGCTTCATCGAACCTCAGGACGCCATCCGCGTGATCGCCGAGTCCGTGGGGCGCGAGGCGCGTCGCCAGATCCTCGGCGAGGTCGTTCGGGCGTGGGTGGACGAGATCCCCGAGTCCGAGCTCGAATCGCACTACGCGAAGGCGCTTGCCGACCTCGACGAGCACGATCTGTCGCTGCTGGCGGCGTGGCATGCGTCGCTCGAGGTAGGACATCCGCTGCCCAACCGGGAGTTCCTCGTCAACGTGTTCCCATCGCTCGGGGACCACCGGCGCGAGGCGCTGAAGATCGCCGCAGGGTTCCGTGGCGAGGAGGCGTTCGAGGCCGGCGTGGGCGAGGACCAGGCGTTCGACACAGTGCTTCCGTGGCTGTCCGAGGCGCGGTGTGTCGAGCTCGCCAAGGAGTGCCTCGAGCTGTACTGCTGGGATCGGCTCGGCGTCGAGAACTAACCCTGCGCGGCGCCGGCCCGTTCTGAGCCGGCGCCCTCGACCTCGACCTCGACCTCGGCACCGGCGGCTTCGAGCGCGGGCCCGGCGTCGAGCTCGAACCACACGCAGAACACGTCGACGCCGTTGACGACGCGACGCGCGGTTCCCCAGCGGCTCGACAGTCCGTCAACCACGACCAGGCCGTGGCCGCCGGCCTCGGGTGGCTTCACCGGCGGAGGGCTCGCCGGGTCAAAGCCCGACCCCGCGTCGGTGACCTCGACGCGGATGCGGTCGCTGTAGGCGGTGATCCGCAGTGCGACGTCGCCGCCGACCCCCTCCCCGGGATGGATTACGGCGTTCGTGACGAGCTCTGAGGTCAGCAACGTCGCGGTGGAGCCGTCGGGATCCGACAGCCGCCCGGCGATGGCCTGGCGGAGCTCGGCACGCGCCCGCGCCGGCGCGTCGGCGTCGCGGGTGAGAGCGATCTCGACTCGCTCAAGGAACGGCTCCGACGGCGGCGCGCGGTCCGGCTGCGGCGCGAGCGGCACGCGGTCGGCGATCCCGGTGATCTGAAGCAGTTCGGTGACCGCCGCCGGCGGCAGCGCGAGCGCCAATGCGATTCTCTCCTCGCTCGAGCGCCGCTCCATCACGATGATCGCCCGCATCCCCGAGGAGTCGATGAACGACACGTCCTCGAGGTCGATCACGAGCTCGCGACCGCGGAGCGCCGGCAACGTCTGCTCGAAGCGGTCGAGCAGCGCCGCGCACGTCCCGCTATCGAGCTCTCCCGCGAGCTTGATCGTGATCCCGAGCGGGTTCTCAAGCGTGTCGATATGGAAGCTGGGCGGAAGACCCACTGCGCCGCCTTCTCTCAACTCACCGGAAGGGTACGAGACGCGTCCCCCGGATGCGACGCGCTCGGGCCGGCGCCGGCCGGAACGGGCGCCGGCCGGAGCGCGAGCGCCGCGGTGTCATCGGCCTGGGAGCCGACCTGGAAACGGTCGAGCCCGGCGGTGAGCGCGCGCAGCAGGCCCTCGGGCGCTTCGCCCGCGTGCTCGGCGAGGAGTCGCTTGAGCCGCTCGGAGCCGAACCGCTCCTCCGCGCCGAGCGCGTCGATCACCCCGTCGGTGTAGAGGAACAGCGTCTCATCCGCGGCGACCGGCACCGCCCGGTCGACCGACTGATCTCCCGTCCAAGCGCCGAGGATCGGGCCGACGGCCCCGATCTCGCGCACGCGCCCGTCCTCCCGGACGATGAGCGGCGCGGGGTGGCCGGCCGACGCGATCACCGCCTGCTCGCGCTCCAGGCGCACGCACACCGCCGTGCACAGCCACAGCCCCGGTTGCTCGCTCAGCGCCTCGTTCAACCGAACCAGGATCCGGCTCGGGCTTCGCTCGTACTTGCTGAGGAAGCGCGCCCCGTGGCGCACGAGCGAGGTCAGCGCGGCCGCCTCGACGCCCTTGCCGGTGACGTCGCCGAGCAGCACGATCCAGGCGTCGCCGTTCTCGTAGAAGTCGTAGAAGTCGCCTCCGACCTCGACCTCCTCGGCGGCGCGAGCGGCGCGGTAGAGCGTGGCGACGTTCCATCCCTCGATCGGCGGAACCATGTCGGGGAGGAGGCTCCGCTGGAGCGTGTCCGCGGTCTGACGGCGGGCGGTGGCGAGCCTCGAGTTGTCGACCGCGACCGCGGCTCGTCCCGCCAGTTGCTCGGCGAACTCGCGGTCGGCGTCCTCGAACCGGCGCATCGACTCCGCGGAGACCAGCGTCATGACGCCGAAGGTCCGTCCGCGCGCGGTCAGCGGCACGAGTATCACCGAGCGGAACCCGAGCGAGAGCAGCAGCGTCAGGTGCTCGTCGTCGACCGCGGCCGCCGCCAGCGCCTCGTCGGGGATGTCCCGGTAGAGCTCGGACGCCCCCGTGTGCAAGATCCGGCCGACGCCACGCTCGGGGCTGAGCTCCTCGGGCTCGAATCGCCGCAGGCGTTCAGCCAGCTCGAGCTTCGACGGGTCGCGATGCGCGACAACGACTCGCTGGCGGCTGCCACGGTCATCGACGAGCTCGATCACGCACCAATCGGCGATCTCGGGGACCGCGAGCCAGGCCACGTTGCGCAGGGTCTCCTCGTAGTCGAGCGACGACATCAGCGTCTCGGTGGCGCGGGCGAGGAACCGGTCGCGCAGCTCGGCGATCCGCTCGCGCGTAATGTCCTCGATGACCGTCACCGCCGCCACCGGCTGCCCGTCCGCGTTGTGGAGCGGGGCGGCCTTGAGCAGCTGCCACTTGAGCTCGCCGGTCCACCGGTTGATGGTTCGCATGACGAGCGGCTCGGCCGGCTCGCCCGCGAGCATGCGCACAGACGGGACCGCATCCATCGTGAGCTCCTCGCCGTGCTCCCCTTGCACGATGTAATCGGCGAAGATCGAGTGAGGCGGGTGGCGCTGCATGTCCTCGAGCGAGGAGAAGCCCATCGACTCGATCGCGGCGCGGTTCGCGTACAGGATGTGGTGGTGCGAATCGCGGATCGTGACCGCCTCTGCCAGCGCGTCGAGGATCTCGCCGAACCCCGGGTCGCGGCCGCGAAGCTGGGCTTCGAGCTCCTGCAGCAGCTGAGCGCGCTCGGACACGTCGAGGATCCAGGCGTGGAAGAAAGCCTTCCCGTCCGTCTCGCCATCCCGGATCATCGTGATGGAGACCTCGACCGGAAACTCGCTGCCGTCCTTCCGGAGCGCCTCGACGATCAGGCGCGACCGGACCGCGCCGGCCTCAGCCGCCGCGCCGGCCCGCCGCAGCGCCTCGCGGTGGCGGTCCCGATAGCGCGCGGGAACGATCAACTCGGCCAACTCGGCGCCGATGGCCTCCTCGCGCGAGTACCCGAACAGCTCGGTGGCCCGGCGATTCCACTCCTGCACCCGCCCGTCCGCGTCGAGGGTCACGAACGCGCTGTGCGCGATCTCGATGATCGCCGCGGACGACTCAGGTCTCACGCAGCGCCGCCTCGATCTGCTCGATCGCCTGTTCGGTCGATCGGAACCGGATCGCGGTGATGCCGAGCTGGCGCGCGCCCTCGCAGTTGAGCTCGACGTCGTCTATGAAGACCGCCTCCTCGGGAGCGGCGCCGAGCCGCTCGAGCGTGATCTCGTATATCCGCGGCTCGGGCTTGCGGCTCCCGACGAATGCCGAGTCGACGACCACGTCGAAGATCTCGTCGACCGGGAGCATCGCGCGCCAGTGCTCCTCCCACTCGCGGATGTTGTTGGTGCAGATCGCCATCTTGTGGCCGCGGCCGCGAAGCTCGCGCATGTAGTCAATCATCGGCTGGTTCGGCTCGAGATGCGCGAAGTAGCGCTCGCCGAAGCCATCGAGGCTGACCTCGCTTCCGCGATCGGCCGACAGCTGCTCGGAGATCGCACCCATGAACGCCGCCTCCGTCATCCGCCCGGTCTCGAGCTCGAACAGCGGGTTGGATCCGTCGCGGTCGGCGATCGTCGCCATCGCCTTGCCGACCGACTCGAGCGAGATTCCCGAGGCCTGCATCAGACCCGCGAACGACTCGAGCAACGGCGAGGTGAGCACGCCGCCGAAGTCGCTGATGACCGGCCGCACCCGGCTCATCGCCGGCGGGCCAGGAGGTACATCCCGGCGCCGTCGCGCCCGCGGCTGTGCCAGCGGAACGGTTCGGCGCGCAGATCGAGATCGCCGGCCGCGGTCTCGGTCCGGGGCCCTGCAGCCTCGCCGGCCGCGCGGCGCGGGAACTGCTGCGCGTCCTCGGCCTCGCCTCCGGCGGCGAGCCAAAATTCGAGACCGGCGCGGATCGGCCATCCGCCGGCGTCGTAGGTCGTCGACAGTCGCGGGTCCTCGACCGGCGCGGACGGCTCCGGGCCGAGCACCGCGGCGGTGAGGACGTCGGCGTCGTGATGCTTGGCCTTCCGCCCGCGGAACGCCGTCAGGGCAAAGCCCTCGTCGGGCTCTTCGAACCAGGTCGACACGGCGCGCACAGACTCGAGCTTGCCCAGATCAAATCCCCCGGACCGCGAGGACCGCAGCCCGAGGCACTCGACCGCGTGCTCGGCACCACTCCGCTCGAACCGGCCGGTCACCCGACACAGCTGATCGGAGCCGACGATGTCCTCATCCTCAGCCCGGACGTCGACGACCTCGCCCGCCGGCGCGGCGATCAGGGTGAAACCGACGCCCTCGAGCCGCCATTCGCTGCCGTCCTCGGCTATGGACAGGCGCAGGCTCGAGACGACAGGGGCGACGGCGTTGCCTCCGATCATGGCCACCGCCGAGCCATCGCCGCCCGGAATCCACGCCGCGCCCCAGACCGTCCGCGTGACGTCGCCGAACGCGAGCGTTCTGAGTGCGGCTGGGGAGGAGCTCATGGGTGGAGTTGCGGTTGGTCGATGTCGCTCGCGGTGGAGTCGACATCGTAAGACCGCGAGTCGCCCGCGTACCTGGTCGCGCGGATCACGAGGCGGCTCTGGAGGTTACGCGCGAGCGGACCTCGCATCAGCGCCCGTGTCGGCGGAAACAGCGCGAGTAGACCGAGCGCGTCCGAGATGAACCCGGGGATGATCAGCAGCACGCCGCCGAGCACCACGAGCGCGCCGTCGAGGACCTCCCGCCCGGGCGAGCGACCCTCCGACACCGCCGTCCCGAGCCGCCGCCATGCGGCGCGTCCCTGCGAGCGCAGCAACCACGAGCCGAGCGGCCAGCTGAGCACGAGCAGCACCACCGTCGCGAGCACCCCGATCACATTCGCGACCTCGATCGCCACGAACAGCTCGGCGGCGATCCAGACGATCACGAACAGCAGAAAGAACATGCTCTGAAGGCTAGTACGCGACCAATCCTCCACAACCCTCGACCACCCTTGACCAAGGGGGTAGCTTGATGCTGTGGGGGTTCGTGTGCTTGCCACTCGCAGCCCCGAATGACATGCGAGGAAGGGAGCGTTTCGTCATGGCGCATGCGGACATGCGGGGGACCGAGACCGGTAAGACGGAGCCAGGGATTTCACCCGAGGTCGAGAGCCAGGCCGCAGAGCTCGTCGGCGCGCGCGCCGGCGACGATGAACGCCCGGGGCGGCGGTTCGCGTCCACACGCGTGCTGACCGCCGCCGACCGCGACCGGATCCTCAAGGATGCGCGCTCGGTCGAGTTTCCGGTGGGGCTGCGCGGCTACGAGCGCGGGGCCGTGGACCGCTACGTGGAGCGGATGAGCCGGCTGATCACCGAGCTCGAGATGTCGTCCTCGCCCGAGGCGGCCGTCCGCCATGCCCTGGATGAGGTCAGCGAGGAGACCCGCGACATCCTCCAGCGCGCGCACCAGACCGCCGACGAGATCACGGCGCGCTCGCGCTCCAAGGCCGACGACAGGCTCCAGCAGGCCGAGCACGAGAGCGAGGAGCTGCACCAGTCGGCTCTGCGCCGCGCCGCCGAGGCGCGCGACGCGGCCAAGGGGGAGGCGGACCAGCTCCGCGAGACCGCCGCCCGCGAAGTGGCAGAGCTCCGCGAGACCGCCGACCGTGAGGTCGCCGAGTTGCGTGCGACCGCCGATCGCGACGTCGCCGAACAACGCGCCACGGCCGACCGAGAGGTGACCGCGCTCCGCGAGAAGGTCGCGCGCGAGACCCAGCAGCTCCGCGCCACCACCCAGCGCGACGCCGAGGAGACGCTCGCCGCCGCGCGCCGGGACGCCGATGAGATGCGCGAGTCGGCCGAGACGCGTGCCCGCGAGCTGGCCCGGAGTGCCGAGACGATCTGGCGCGAGCGCCGGCGTTTGATCGACGACATGCGCGCCGTCGGAGAGCAGCTCGTCGCGATCGGCGAGGCCGAGGGGAAGCGGTTCCCGCGGTTCGGCGAGGAGGGCTCAGACGTCGCGGAGCTGCTGCGCGAGCCGATCGCGGCGGTGGCGAATGGCGTCACGCCCGAGCGCGACGCGCACGAAGCGGTGCCGACTTAGGCGAGCGGGCGCCGACCTGAACGACCGGGCGTCGAGCTAGGCGAACGCCGGCGAGACGCCTTCGAACCGGACCGCCGGCAGGCGGTGCAGCCCGACGTGCTTGATCAGCGCCATCACCTGGGGCTGCGCGCCGCGCACCAGGATCTCGCGCCCCTTGGCGCGGAGGCGACGGGCCAGGACCGCGAGGTCGAGCATCACCGAGGCGTCGGCGAACGCCAGCTCCGTCAGGTCGACGGTCACATTCGTCTGGGAACGAAGCGCGCGGACCATCGCGCGCCTGCGGCCTCCCTGCGTTGACCGGTCCTCGTCTCCGCAAACACGCAGAGTGGCCGAGTGTTCATCGAAGTCGACGATGCGGCGAAACCTACACAAACCGGTGCAGTGCCCGCAAGGGCGAACCGCGCAAAGCCCCTAAACTGGTCACACGATGGCAACTGTTGACGACGTTACCGACGCCCTGCGCGACGTGATCGACCCCGAGTTGGGGCTTGATTTCGTCGAGCTCGGGCTGATTTACGACATCGAGGTCGAGGGTTCGACGGTCCGCGTGACCTACACGTTGACCAGTCCCGGATGCCCGATCGGACCCCAGGTATCCGAGCAGATCGAGGAGTTCGTCTCCGAGCTCGACGGGGTCGACGAGGTCCAACCGACGATGACGTTCTCGCCGCCGTGGACGCCCGAGCGGATGAGCGAGGACGCGAAGTTCGCGCTGGGCTTCTAGGCCGCGGGCTCGGTCCGGCGCAGCTCGCGCGCGAGGTCGATCGCGCGGATCTCGTGCTCGCCGGGGAGCTTGTCGAGCACCGCTGATACCACCTGCTTGACGTCGTGCTCCTCGTGACCGAGGTCGTCGTAAAGCGACTTGAGCGCCGTGTGGACGATCTTCAGCTGGGCGGCGGTGAGATCGAGCCGATAGGCGATCTCGTCGGGGCCGATCAGATCGTCCATGTGCGCGAAACGGTAACCGTTTGCAGGCGAAACGGCAAGGCGCGCATCAGCCCGCCGACTGGCCGGGCGCGCGCCCGGACCGTTTGGCCCGCTTCGCCCGCATGTCCGCCGCCGGTCCCTGCTTAGGCCGGGCGCCGGCGGTGGGAAGGATTTGCGTCGGTCCCCCGTTGCGCGACTTCTCGCCACCCTCGCGCGACTTGTCGCCGCCGTTGGTCGCCGAGCTCGACCGGGCGTGCGCGGCGGCGAGCAGCTCCTGTAGCGACGCGTCGATCCCATCGGCGATCACGTCGATGTCCGGGAGGGCGTCGTAGTCGCCGAGCAGGCCGTAGTCGAGCCCGCCGTTGTAGGACATGATCGCCACCGCGAGCGCGTGGTTCTTGGGGAGGAATGCGAGCGGGAACAGATCCTCGAGCTGGCGGCCGAGAACGTACAGCGGCACCTGGGGCCCCGGGATGTTCGTCACGAGCAGGTTGAACAGCCGCGTCGAGAAGTTCAGACGCGAGGCCTCGGCGAGGATCGTCGGGGGCGCGAGGTTGTTGACCGCGGCGAGCGTCGCCGCCCCGACCGCCTGTTTTGACTCCTTGAGTCCATCCATCGCGCGTCTGACGAACGCGAGACGGGCGACCGGATCGTGGATATAGAGCGGCAGCGGACCCCGCATGGCCGCGAGCTGGTTGCCCAGCGTGCCCCGGTGCACATCAGTGCGGACCGACACCGGCACGAGCGCCCGCATCTCGAGGCCCTCGCTTCGGATGCCGCGTGACTCCAACCAGCGCGCGAGCGCGCCGGAGACGACCGTCAACACGACGTCGTTGACCGTGCCCCCGAAGACGTTCTTGACCCTCTTGTAGTCAGCCAGCTGGTGGCGAACGACGGCATACCGGCGATGGGGACCGATCTCGACGTTCAGCGGCGTCTCCGGGGCGGGGTTGAGCCCGGCCCAGGCGATCTCGCCGACTCCCTCGGCGGCGTCCCGGAGTTTGCGGACCGAGCTCGCGGGGCGGGTGGCCGCGGACACCGCCCGGGTCATGATCCCGGCGGTTGTGCCGAGCATCCCGCGGACACCCGCGGCGACGAGCTCGACCGACGAGGGCTCTCGCTGGGGCCGCCACGGTTCGAGCTTCTCCTGCGGGGCCGGCGGATCGGGCTCGAGATCGAACATCACCGTCGCCAGGTCGACCCCGGAGACGCCGTCGACGAGCGAGTGGTGGGTCTTCGAGATCACCGCGAACCGGTCGCCCTCGAGCCCCTCGACCAGCCAGTTCTCCCACAGCGGCTTGTCGCGGTCGAGCTGCTGGGAGGCGATCCGCGAGGTCAGCAGGAACAGCTGCTCCTCGCTGCCCGGCGGC
This sequence comes from uncultured Solirubrobacterales bacterium, assembly GCA_963701945.1. Lineage (GTDB taxonomy): Bacteria > Actinomycetota > Thermoleophilia > Solirubrobacterales > Solirubrobacteraceae > Palsa-465. Next base: position 589,186 of record CAVPBV010000019.1, read on the forward strand.
GGCAGCGCGGTGTGGCGGACGTGATATTCGATGTTGAAGTCGGGATCGTCCACCCAAAGCTGCCGTCCGGACTCGAGCGGCGGCGTGGCCAGCTTCTGCCGGTAGCGCGGCACCAGGTGCAGCCGGCTGCGGATGTGGTTGAGGTAGTCGACGAACGGCGGTGGCGGCCCCTGGAAGATCAGCACGCCGCCGATGTGCATGTGCGAGGTCGGCCCCTCCTGGTGGAGGAACGAGGCGTCGATCGAGCTGAGGCGGTCGAGGTGGCGCTGTGGCATCGGTCCGGCGTATGTTCGCACGTCCCTCCTACACTCTCGCCAATGGGTTCGATGCCCGAGAAGCTGCTGCTCGCGGCGCCGCGCGGCTATTGCGCGGGCGTGGATCGTGCCGTGCAAACCGTAGAGCGGGCGCTCGAGTTGTACGGCGCGCCGGTCTACGTCCGCAAGGAGATCGTCCACAACAAGTTTGTGGTCGAGCAGTTGCGCGAGCGCGGCGCGGTGTTCGTCGAGTCCGAGGCCGAGGTGCCCGAGGGCGCCACGGTCGTCTTCTCGGCCCATGGCGTCTCCCCGGCCGTGCACGCCGGCGCCCGCGAGCGGAAGCTCGAGACCATCGACGCCACCTGCCCGCTCGTGACCAAGGTCCACGTCGAGGCCAAGAAGTTCGCCGCCGACGGCTACACGATCGTTTTGATCGGCCACGCCGGCCACGAGGAGGTCGAGGGGACGATGGGCGAGGCACCCCAGAGCATCGTGCTGGTCGAGTCAGAAGAGGACGTCGATCGGCTCGAGGTGCCCGACCCCAGCCGGATCGCCTACATCTCCCAGACGACGCTGTCGGTCGACGAGACCCGCTCGATCATCAATCGCCTGCGCCAGCGGTTCCCCGCGATCGTCGGGCCCCGCACCGACGACATCTGCTACGCCACCACGAACCGCCAGGCGGCGGTCAAGCAGCTCGCCGTCGCGTGCGATCTCGTGCTCGTGATCGGCTCGCGCAACTCGTCGAACTCGAACCGCCTGGTCGAGGTCGCGCGCGAGCACGGCGCCGACTCGTACCTGATCGACAACGAGAGCGAGGTCCGCGAGGAGTGGCTGGCCGGCAAGCGCGTCGTCGGCATCACCTCGGGGGCGAGCGCGCCCGAGTCGCTGGTGCAGCGGCTGGTCGAGTTCTTCGGGGCCCGCGGAACCACCGACGTGCAGGAGCTCGAAGTGGTGCAGGAGGACGTCCGCTTCATGCTGCCCAAGGTGATCCGCCAGGCCGTCGCGGCCGGCTCCTCGGCGTAGACCGCTGCGCACGCTCGTCATCTCGGATCTTCACCTCGGCGCGAACGGCCGGCCCGACGTCTTGCGCCGCGACCGCGAGCGCACTGCGCTGGTGGCGCGTTTGGGAGAGTTCGATCGCCTCGTCCTGCTCGGCGACACGCTCGAGTTGCGGCATGGGCCGGCGCGGTCCGCGTTGGCCGCCGGCGCACCGGTGCTGCGGGAGCTCGGGGCGGCGGTGGGCGAGGTCGTCGTGATCCCCGGCAACCACGACCACGCGCTGCTGCGCGGCTGGCTCGAACGGCGCGACCCGGATTCACCGCTTGGCCTCGAATCCGCCGTCGAGTGGGATCGGCGCGAACCGCTCGGGTCGCTGGTCGAGGCGTTGGCGCCGGCGCGCGTCCGCGTCGCCTACCCGGGCGTGTGGTTGCGCGAGGACGTCTACGCGATCCACGGCCATTACGGCGACCGGCACAACACCGTGCCAATCCTCGAGCGACTCGGCGCGGGGCTCACCGTGCGCGTCGCCGGTGAACCCGCCGGCGGGCCGGCGCGCGCCGAGGACTACGAGGCCGCGCTCGCGCCGATGTACGCGTGGGCCGACACGGTCGCCCAGAGCGGCGGGCTGCACATCGGGGGCGGCGGGAGCTTCCAGATCGCGGCGTGGCAGCGCCTGAACGGCGGCGCGGGCGCGCGTCGAAGCGTTCGCAGCCGGGCGATGGTGCTCGGCCTGGCCGCGGCAGTGGCGGGGCTTAACCGGGCGGGGGTCGGGCCGCTCACGGCCGACGTGTCCGGCGTCGCGCTACGGCGCGGTGCGCTCGCGGGGTTCACCGAGTCGCTCGCGCGTCTCGGCGTGCCGGCAGCCCATCTGGTCTTCGGGCACACGCATCGCGCCGGGCCGCTGCCCGGCGACGACCGAAGCGAGTGGGGCCGGCTTGTCAACGTCGGGAGCTGGGTCTACGAGTCCCGCTTCGTCGGCGACGACCCGGCCAGCAGTCCCTATCGACCGGGGTTCGCCGCGATCGTCGGATCCGACGGCCCGCCGGAGCTCGTCAACTTGCTAGACCCGGTGTGAAGCAGACGGCGTAGCACGTCACGCCGGCGCCCACCTCGAGAGCCAGTTGCGCCGTCGTGCTCCGGTCATGCGCGATCAGCTCGTACGCGCCGGGATGGTCGACGGCGATCGCGCGCCCGTTGACCTCGACCGTCCCGCTCCCGTCGAGCACCGCCCACACGCCGCTGGCCGTGTAAGGGCCCGAGTAGGGACCCTCGACGTCGTCGGTCTGCGGCTCGAGCAGCGCGTCGGGCGTCTCCTCGGGCCGGAACGGGGCCAGCAGCGGCCGATCTGAGCCGAGGATCTCCTGGATCGCGCGCTCGGTCTCGTCGTAGCCACCCTCCCCGTAGTGGTAGTGCAGCAGCATCCCGCGCTGGTCGAACAGATACCGCGCCGGCCATCCGAGGTTCCCGTACAGCGCCCACACGTCGAACTCGGTGTCGATCGCCACCGGATAGGGGACCGCGAGCCGCGCCACCGCGTCGCGGACGGCGTCGGGGTGCTGCGACGGCGGGAACCCTGCCGCGTGGACGCCGACGACCGTGAGGCCCGGGTAGCGCTCGCGCCACGCCTTCATGTACGGGAGCGTCCGGAGCGACTGCACGCGGCAGAAGTCCCAGAACTCCACCAGCATGGGCAACCCCTCCGGGCGGTGGTTGACCCACTCGAGGCGGGGCGGGAACGGGGGAGCGGCGATGTGGTCGACGGGAGCGCGTGCGATCGCGCAAATGTAGCTAGGCCTCGACGAGCCCCCGGCGGATCGCGTACCTGACCAGCTCGACCCGGTCGCGCATCCCGAGCTTGCGCAGCACGTTGCCGCGGTGCGACTCGACGGTCTTCTCGGACAGGTGGAGGATCTCGGCGATCTGGGCGTTGGTGAACGCCTCGGCGATCAGCTTGACCACCTCCTCCTCGCGCGGGGTGAGCGACACCGACGGGCCGCCCTCGTCGCCCTCCATCCAGCGGCGGATGATCGAGCGCTCGGCCGCGTTGGTCAGGAACGCCTCGCCGCGCCCGACCGCGTGCACCGCCCCGACCAGGTCTTGGTCGGCCTCGCGCTTGAGCACGTAGCCCGAGGCGCCGGCCTTGAGCGCCTCGAACAGGTAGTGCTCGTCGTCGTGCATCGACAGCATCAGCACCCGGACATCCTTGAGCTGGGCGCGGATCTCCCGCGCCGCCTGGAGGCCCGTCATCCGCGGCATGCCAACGTCGAGGATGCAAAGGTCGGGTCGCGAGGCGAGCGCCTGCTCGACCGCCTCGACCCCGTCGGCGGCCTCTGCCACCACGTCCATCCCCGTCTGCCGTTCGAGCAGCAGCCTGATCCCCGATCGGACGATCCCGTGATCGTCGGCTACCAAGATTCGCATCCGTGCTCCTCTCTATTCATGCGAGCGTCAGCTCGACTCGCGTTCCCCGGCCCGTTCCGGACCAAATCGAAAGATGACCCCCGACGAGCAGCGCGCGCTCGCGCATGCCCGATAGGCCCAGCCCGCCCTCGCGGCGCGAGACGAATCCCTGACCGTCGTCGGTGATCCGCAGCACCGTGCGGCCGATGAATGAGAGCTCGACGTCGACCTTCTCGGCCTCGGAGTGCTGCGCCACGTTGGACAGGCTCTCCTGGGTGACGCGGTAGACGACGAGTTGCTGCTCGGGCGTGAGCGCCGGCGCCTGGCCGCGTACGTTGAACGCGGCGTGGATGCCGGTCTGGTCGGAGAAGTCGCGCACCTGGCTGTGCAGCGCCGGCAGCAGGCCGTGGTCGTCGAGCACCGCCGGACGGAGCTGGCGCGCCAGCATGAGCAGCTCCTCCATCGCCTGGCCGGCGAGGCGCTTGGTCTCCATCAGCTCGCGCCGCAGCGTGGGCGGTGCGTGCTCGATCGAGGCCTGGAGGCGCAGCGACACTGCGGTGAGCGCCTGGTTGACCTCGTCGTGAAGGTCCTGGGCGATCCGCCGGCGCTCGCGCTCCTGGGCCTCGATAGAGGCCCGGCCGGCGGCGCGGCGGGCTGATTCGAGACGGGCCAGCATCTGGTTGATCGCGGCCTCTAGGCGGTGGGCTTCGGCGCTGTCGATCCGGTCGCTCGCGAGCAATTGCTTGTCGGGAGTGGCGAGATCAACCTGCTCCATCGAGGAGATAAGCCGGTCGAGCGGGATGAACCGTCGGCGCAGCAGCAGCCAGTTGCCGAGCATGGCCGCGACCAGCGCGAGTCCGAGCACGAGCATCTCGCGGCCCTGGAAGGCGTTCCCGACGCGCTCGTCCAGCGCGACCAGGGCGACCAGGAACGTACCCGCTATGAGCAGCAGGTTCACGGACAGTATCTGGGCCAGCAGCGAGCGCGATTTCATGAGCATCAGGCGGCTCCCTGCAACCGGTATCGGTGACGGGCGCAGGGAGCAAGATGGGGTCTAGGCCCGATATCGACCGGAGCGGCGTGGGCCGATAATTCCGACTGCAAGCCTCCACAGAATTTCCCGGGCGTGGGGCCGACCGGGCGGCTGTGACGGTTGATTGGGTCTCTGGTTTAGGCGGGGCGTCCTCAAATGGGGTTTTGGGGACGCCCCGCCTTGCGTTTGGGAAGAAACCCGGACTATTTCCGAGTTTCTTCCCGGGCCGTGAGCTCGCGCTTCATTACCTTGCCCATGGCGTTGCGAGGGAGTTCCTCCAGGAAATGCACCTCGCGCGGGCGCTTGTGCTTCGTGAGCAGGTTCGCCACGTGGTCCGTGAGTTCATCGGGGGTCGCGGTATGGCCGGGCTCCGGCACGACCCAGGCGACGATCCGCTCCCCGAGATCGTCGTCTGGCTTGGCGGTCACGGCCACCTCGGCGACCGCCGGGTGCTCTAAGAGCGCGCCCTCGATCTCGCCGGCGCCGATCCGATACCCGCCCGACTTGATCAGGTCGGTGCTCTTGCGCCCGACGAGCTTGAGCGAACCGGCGTCGTTGCGCGTGGCCATGTCGCCGGTCATGAACCACCCGTCGCGCATCGCCTCCTCGGTGGCGTCGGGATGGTTCAGGTAGCCCTTGAACACGTTCGGGCCGCGGACGGCGACCTCGCCGATCGTCTCGTCGTCGCTCCCATCAATCGCTTTGCCGTCGTCGTCGACGAGCCGTATCTCGACGCCGGGGAGGGGCGGTCCGACGCGGCCGGGGATCACCGCCTCGCCCAGCCTGACGCCGGCGTTCATCAGCGTCTCGGTGAGCCCGTAGCGCTCGAGGATCTGCTGGCCGGTGAGTCGATTCATCGCGTCGTGGACGGTCGTAGGGAGTGCGGCGGACCCGGACACGAGCAGGCGGGCGGATGCGAACGCCTGCGCGAGGTCTTCGTCAGTCTCGGCCTCCTTGGCGATGCGGCTGTACATCGTGGGGACGCCGAACACCATCGTGGCGCCGTTCTGTAGGGCCCTCGCGAGGGCCTGGGGCGAGAACCGGCCCACGTGCTCGACCTGGGCGTTTCGGCGGAGTGGCCCGAGGATGCCGATCACGAGACCGTGGACGTGGAACACCGGCAGCGCGTGCGTGAGCCGATCCTCGGCCGTCCACTGCCAGATCTCGGCGAGCGCGTCGAGGTTGGTCGTGATCGCCCGGCGCGGGATCTGCACCCCCTTGGGCGGCCCGGTGGTGCCCGACGTGTACATCACGAACGCGACGTCTTCGGCGTCGAGCTCGTCGGGGAGCGGTTCGTTGCCGCTGGCGCTCTCGCGGTTGACGTCGATGCGGGGGAGGCTCTGCAGCCGCTCCGGCGGGTCGACGCCCGGCCAGGCGACGAACCGCTCGGGAGCGCTGTCCTCGACGATGTGCCCGAGCTCGCTGGATCCGAGTCCCGGGTTGATCGGGACCACGGCGACGCCGGCGGCAAGGGCGCCGACGACCGCGATCGCCAGCTCGAGCGTGGGCTGCGCCCAAACCGCCACCCGGCGAGCGCCGCGCAGCTCATGCGCGGCCGCCGCGGCGGCTTGCGCGAGCTCTTGGTAGCTAAGGGCCGCGTCCCCGATCCGGATCGCCTCGCGGCCGTCGGGGTCCGTCAGACTGGGAAAAAGAGGTTCTGACATGGCCTTCCTGTGTCGCTATACTCTCTGAAGTATTGAATCCATACCGCATTTGAGGAGTTTTCGACGATGAGCCCGTCCGGAGCCGAGGTTCTCCGCCAGATCAAGAGCCGGATCGATGAGGTCGATCCCGCAGCCGTCCACGAGCAGGTCGGTAACGGCGCGGTGATCGTCGACGTCCGCGAGCCCGAGGAGTGGGCGGCCGGGCACATCCCCGGCGCGATCCACGTGCCCAAGAGCTACTTCGAGTCGCGCATCGAGGGGGCGGTTCCCGATCGCTCCGATCATGTCGTCCTTTACTGCGCGTCGGGCAACCGCTCGGCATGGGCCGCTCGCACGCTGACCGAGGACCTCGGTTACGACCACGTCGAGTCGATGACCGGGGGCTTCACGCTGTGGAAGGATCGCGGTTACGAGGTCGACGTGCCGCGCACCCTCACCGCCGAGCAGCGCGAGCGCTACTCGCGCCACCTGCTCCTGCCCGAGGTCGGCGTCGAAGGGCAGCAGAAGCTGCTCGACGCGCGCGTCCTGCTGCTGGGCGCCGGCGGGCTGGGTTCCCCGGCCGCGCTGTACCTGGCGGCGGCGGGCGTGGGCACGCTCGGGATCGTCGACAACGACGAGGTTGACCTGTCGAACCTCCAGCGTCAGGTGATCCACTCGAGCGAGCGCATCGGCGTCCCCAAGGTCGACTCGGCCGAGCTGACGATCAACGCGCTGAATCCGGACGTGAAGGTTGAGAAGTACGCGCTGCGGCTCGGGCCCGAGAACATCATGGAGGTGCTCGAGGCCGGCTGGGACGTGGTCGTCGACGGTCTGGACAACTTCCCCACCCGGTACCTGCTGAACGACGCGTCGGTGCGGCTGGGGATCCCGGTCGTGTCGGCGGCGATCCTCGGGTTCGAGGGCCAGCTGTCGGTGTTCAAGCCCTACGACGGGCCGTGCTACCGGTGCCTGTTCCCGGTGCCGCCGCCGGCGGAGCTTGCGCCCTCGTGCGGCGCGAACGGCGTGCTCGGCGTGCTGCCGGGGACGATGGGCTTGCTCCAGGCGACCGAGGTGATCAAGCTGATCCTCGACGAGGGCGATCCGCTGATCGGGCGCCTGCTCATGTACGACGCGCTGTCGGCGACGGTCTCCGAGGTCAAGGTCCGCCGCGACCCCGACTGCCCGATCTGCTCACGCGAGCCCGAATCGATCTCCGACGACGAGCTCGGCGTATTCCCCGACTACGAGGCATTCTGCGCCGGCGCGCACTAGGGTTCCGTGTCCTCAGCTATGGCGACGATTCGAATCCCACCGGTTCTTAGGCCGTCGGTCGGCGGCGAGAAGGAGCTGACGGCTTCCGGTGGCTCCGTGGGCGAGGTGCTCCGCTCGGTGGCGGAAGCTCATCCCGACACGCAGTCGCAGCTGTTCGCGGCCGACGGCGGGCTCAACCGGTACGTCAACGTCTACTTGAACGACGAGGACGTGCGGGTGCTTGACGGGCTCGATACCTCGGTCGGCGAGGGCGACACGCTTGTGATCCTGCCGGCCATGGCCGGCGGCGCCGCCTGATAACCGGCGCCCGCCTCCTTCGGGAAGGCTTTGGCGGGGGTCGGCGTCCTTCTGGCTAGATCCACTATCGAAGGGAGCCGGAGGATGCCAACTCGACTTACCCGTGCCCGCGGTGTGACGGTGATTGCCGGCGCCGTCATCGTCGCCATGCTGGCCATTGCCGCGGTCGCGATCGCGAAGACGTTCACGCTGAACGTCGCCAAGAACGCGACGGTCACGAACGCACAGACGATGGCGACGACGCACGAGAACATCGGAGTCAACGGCAGGGGGTTCGCGGTCTACTGGCTGAGCGGCGACTCGAAGACCCACCCGAAGTGCACGCAGGCCAACGGATGCTTCAAGTTCTGGCCGCCGGTGACGGCGGCGTCGGCCAAGGCGCTCAGCAAGACGTCGGGGATCAGCGGCAAGCTCACGAGCTGGAGTCGCGACGGGTTCACGCAGGCCGTGCTCGGCGGGCACCCGATCTACACGTTCGCCCCCGACACCAAGAAGCACGACGCGACCGGGGACCATGTGGTCGGCTTCGGCGGGACCTGGCATGTGGTGACCGCGTCCGGCGGTGCGACGTCCGCCCAGAAGGGCCAGCAGACCAACACGAACCCCAATCCGAATCCGTATCCGATGGGGTACTGACGGGCTAGATCATTCGAGGCGGGCTCGCCGAGCGGGCGAGCCCGCCTCGCTATACTTCCTGAAGCGATGCCCGCTGAGCGCCTCGAGAACAAGCCCTGCGGGGGCCGATACGGCGACATCATCCAGGCGATCGGCCATACGCCGCTGGTTGAGCTGAAGCGCCTGAGCCCGAAGCCGGGAGTCCGGCTGTGGGCCAAGCTCGAGTCGCGCAACCCGACAGGCTCGGTCAAGGACCGGGTGGCGCGTGCGATGATCGAGGACGCCGAGGAGAAGGGTCTGATCCGGCCTGGGCAGACAATCCTCGAGCCCACGTCGGGCAATACGGGCATCTCGCTGGCGATGATCTGCAGCCACAAGGGCTACCCGGTGAAGGTGGTCATGCCCGAAAACGTGACCCGCGAGCGCACCGAGTTGCTCCGCATGTACGGCGCCGAAATCGTGTACTCGGAGGGCTCCAAAGGCTCCAACGGCGCGGTCGAGCTGGCGCTCGACATGGCCGAGAAGGACGCCTCGTACTACATGCCCTACCAGTACGGCAACCAGGCCAACCCGAACGCGCACTACAACGGGACCGCGCTCGAGATCCTCGAGGAGCTCGACGAGGTCGCCGCGTTCGTCGCCGGCCTGGGGACCGGCGGGACCCTGATGGGCAACGGACGCCGCCTCAAGGAGGAACTCGGCGACTCGGTAAAGATCGTCGCTGCCGAGCCGATGCAGGGCGAGCCCGTACAGGGACTGCGCTCGCTCGAGGACGGCTTCATCCCGCCGATCATCGATCTGTCGCTGCTCGACCGCAAGATCTTCGTGACCAACACCGACGCGATCGTGTTCACGCGCCGGCTGCTCGACGAAGAGGGGTTGTTTGTGGGCGTCTCGTCGGGGGCGATCGCGCGGGTGGCGCTGCGGATCGCCAACGAACTCGACGAGGGCAACGTCGTGTTCCTCGTCGCCGACGACGGCTGGAAGTACTTCTCGTCCGGCATTTACACCCGTCCCATCGAAGAGATCGAGAACCTGGACTCCACCGTCTGGTGGTAGGTCCGGGGACGCCGCACGCCGGGCGCCTGCCGTTCGATGAAGACTGAGGCCCCCTCGGAGGGCGAACCCTCCTCGCGCAGGAATTTGCTGCTGGCCGCGGGCGCCGGCCTCGCGGGCGCGCTGCTCGCCGGATGCGGGGGAGAGTCGATCAAGCAACAAGTGCACAACTCCGAGCCGGTGCTCACGAACGACGTCGACCTGCTCAACCACCTGCTCCACCTTGAGCACACGGCGATCGCGGCGTATACCGCTGGCATCCCGCTGTTGGACCAGCCGACCGCCAAGGCCGGGCAGCTATTCCTGAACGACGAGATCTCCCATGCCGGCGACGTCGCCGGACTCGTCCGGGAGGCGGGGGGCAAGCCGATCAAGCCCGCCCCGACCTATGCGCTCGGTCATCCGCGCACGAGCGAGGAGGTGCTGATGCTGCTGCACGTGGTCGAGAACGCGCAGATCGCCGGCTACCTCTACGCGATCCAGCAGCTCGAACCGGGGGTCGTCAAGCAGCAGGTCGCGTCGATCCTCGCCAACGACGCCCAGCACGTGGCGGTCGTGCGCGCGGCGCTCGGGCAGTCCGCGATCCCCTCGGCGTTCGTGAACGGACGGGACTGATCGTGGAGCGCATGCCCACACGACGCGAGATCGTTGCCGGCGCGTTCTCGGTGGCGGGCGGCGCCGCGGGCCTCGCGGCCGTGGCGGCGAATCCGGCGCTCGCCGACACGCCGCCGGTGAGCGACGCGCAGGCGCTGACCAAGGCGCTCGAGGTCGAGCGGCTGGTCGTGCTCGGGTACCGGCGGGTCCTGGCGTCCGGGACGCTTGCAGCGAACATCGAACGGGCTATTACGCCGTACCTGGGGCACGAGGTCGAGCACGTGTCGGCGGTCGCGGCGGCGCTCGGGGCGATGGGTGTCCACGCTGAAACCAGCCCCCTCGGTCTCGATGCCGCCGGCGATCTGCTGTCGAAGCACAACATCACGGTGAGCCTCACCGGGCTGCACTCACAGAAGGACAGCCTGCGGTTACTCGTCGATCTGGAGTCGCTCGCCGAGGGGATTTACTTCACCGCGCTCAAGACGCTCAGCACCCAACCACTCCAACGCCTCGCCGCGCAGATCATGGCGTGCGAGGCCCAGCATTGGACGGCGGTGAGCGGCCTCCGGAACCCGGGCGAGTACGTCAAGGCGATCCCGTGGCCGTTCGTCACCGGCAGCAGCTGAACCGGCTTGGGCTGCGAGGGCCGCGTTGGTAGCCTCGACCTGACCATGAAGATCGCGCGAGACCTGTACGACGAGATCGTTGCCCACGCCCGCGAGGAGGCGCCGAACGAGTGCTGCGGGATGGTCGGCTCGAACAATGGCCAGGCGCTCGCCGTGTACCGCGCGGTGAACGCCGAGGCGAGCCCGCTGCGATTCCGGATCGATCCCGAGGAGCAATTCGAGCTCCACACCAAGATCGAGGACGCCGGGCTGGAGCTCGGGGCGATCTACCACTCGCACACGCGGACGGCCCCGAGGCCGTCCCAGACCGACATCAACTTCGCCAAGCTGTGGCCCGGCGTGCTGTGGATCATCGTCGGACTCGCCAACGGGGAAGTTGACGTTCAGACCTGGCGGATCGACGGCGCACAGGTATCGGACGCCGAACTGGTCGTGGAGTGATGAGCAAGCGGGCAGTGAGAGCCGGCGAGCTCTTCTGCCCGGTGTGCGGCACGTCGTATCCCGAGCCCGAGCGCTTCTGCGCGACCTGCAAGCTGCCGCTCGTGTACAGCGATCACGCCGGCCCGGTGGAGGTGGGGGAGGTCAGCGCGAGCCACGAGCGCGCGCGCAAGATCAAGCCCCAGCTCACCGAGGGCCCGCTCGTGCGGGTGGCGTGGGCGCGCAACCAGGCCGAGGCCGAGTTCATCCAGGGCCTGCTGCTCGAGGAGGGCGTCCCCAGCATGCTCCGCCGCAGCGCCGGCTTCGACGTGCCGGACTTCCTCGCCGCCGGCCCGCGCGACGTGCTCGTGCCCGAGGCGGCGGTTCCGACGGCGCGCGAGATGTTGCTCGCGGGTGAGCTGATCTCGGACAAGCCTCCGGAGCGGGTGGTGGCGCCGGGGAAGTTGATCGTCGGGATGCTGGTGGCGCTTGTGATCGGCGCGCTGGTCGTGTGGCTGGCGAGCCAGATCGTGCACTAGGCGGCCACGGGGGTCGGGCGGTCGCGGGGCGCGGAGGCGGGGCGGTCAGGCGCCGGCGGCTATCCGTGCGAGGTGGTCGCGCCACGCCTCCTCGATCTGGGCCGGCGAGGTGCCGCCGAACGCCTCGCGCAGGGCAGCCCGCCTTCCGCGCGGGTGCAGACGGCAGGCGAGCCGGGCCGCAGCCTCCTCCTCGCGCTCGCGCACGAGCAGGTCGATCACGGTCCCGCCGAGCAACGGGGCGTCGCGGGGGCCGGGCGGGAAGTCCGGCTCGCGACCCTCGCGCAGGCGGCGGGCGATCGCGGGACGCGCATGCGCGGTCTGGCCGCCGAACCAGCGTGCCGCGCCCTCGATCAGCCACCCCCAGCGCAGCTCGGCGCGGATCCGGCGTGGCGTCGTGCGCAGCGGGATGTCCGGGTTGTTCTCGATGATCACCCGCCGCGCGTACAACGCCGACGCCGTCGCGGCGAGCATCTCGCGCGATCCGGGCACGGTCGACGCACGCGCGTCGAGCAGGTCCGGACGCAGCACGTGCAGCTCGTCGCGGCCCGACCAGCCGGCGACATAGCGGCGGGCCGCCGGCGCGGCCGCGGCCCACGCGAGCGGCACCATCGGGCACGCAACCGAGAGCGACGTCACGCCCGAGTGGAACACGACGGTCATCCCGTCGACCGTGCTCGGGAAGTGGCGAGCCAGGCGCTCGCGCGTGCGCTCGAGCGAGTTCAGGACCCGATCTACGTCATCGGCATGGGTCGACTCGTGCCGTGCCCGGAAGGACAGCGACGCCGACTCGACCCATGCCACCTGACGCGTTAGTGCAGTGCTTTACCCGTTGCCGGGGTCAGACCAGAACCGGCTCGCGGTCCGACGCGATCGAGGCGATCTCCTCGGAGGCCCGCTCGAACTCGTCGTCGGACAGCACCGGCGTGCCCTCAAATGGGAGGTCACGGGTGAGCTCCAGCCACGAGCGACATCCGCCGTAGTCGTCGCGCACCTTGACGGTGACCGGCCGCGGGATCCGATAGGTCCGCAGCAGGATCACATGGAGCGGATGACGCCGCTTCCACGCGAGTCGCTTCTCGGCGTAGTCGGTCGTCCATACGTAGAACGGCGACAACGCGTCGACCGTGCGCCGGTCGGTGACCGTGAAATGCGCGGCCACTTCGGCCCACGCGCGGATCCGCACCCGGTCTGGCTGTGGGATCTCGTGGTTGCGGCGCAGCGAGTGGGGCGGCGGCTCGCCGTCGCTCCAGACACCCTCCTCGAGCGCGCGGACGAGCTCGGGTTGATGTGACTCGCGCACCAGGTCAGAGCACTGGTGATCGAACGTCGGGTACAGAAAGAACCGGTCGTGGTCCAGCTTGAAGTGCTTATCGGGCTCGCGGATGCCGCCCTTGCGGAGAGTCAGAAGCTGCTCTCCCTCGGCAAGGGCTCGCACGGTCACAGCCCATTCTTTGAAGGCAATCGGCATGTAGGAATAGAAGAAAACGGGGGATAGAACGTCAGGAAACCCGTGCGCGGCATGCATTGCAACTGCGGCACGGGAGGACCTGATTGTACGCGAGGTTTGGCAAATCGCCAAATGTGACCGCAAATCGGTGGGTTTGCTTCGGGGGTCTCAGGGCGAACTCGTGCGACTGGTGAAAAACTCGCGCCGAACGTGTGTGAATCGCCACTACCGCTGGGTATAGGGGTATTTCAGGATCTGCGGCACGTGCAGGTGAAACCGGTTCCATGGATTGCCCGCCTGTCGAACAACTCGCCGGATGGCGAACGTGGCGGGGTTTGTAGCGGTTTGCACTAGTTAGCAGCAAGCACCTCTCGGGAGCGGGGACGCGGGCGAGCCGTGGACTCAGCGAGGGCTACCGTGGCCGCCGCCGCCGGGTGTCTCGATCCGCAGCCGCTGCCCCTTATCGAGCCGGCCGATTGACTTTGCGGGTAGCTCCTCGCCGTCGAGCAGGTTGCGGCCGGCCGCCCCGGGCTCGCCGCCGTCCGCCCCGGACGGCCGGTGGCGCCGGCGCTCGGTGATCAGCGAGTAGCTGAGCGGCTCGAGCGCCTCGAGCTCGCGAATCACGCCGTCACCGCCCGCGTGGGCGCCGGCCCCGCCCGAGCCCCGCCGTAGCGCGTACTCGACCATCCGCATCGGAAACTCGAGCTCGAGCGCCTCGATGGGCGTGTTGAGCGTGTTGCTCATCGCCACGTGCACGCCGCTCGGGCCGTCCGCATCCGGACATGCGCCCTGCCCGCCGCCGATCGTCTCGTAATAGACGATGTCCTCGGTACCGAGCGTGACGTTGTTCATCGTCCCCTGTCCAAGGGCACGGCCGAACGCTCGCAGGACGACGTCGGCGACGCGCGAGGACGTCTCGACATTGCCGCCGACGACCGCCGCGGGGGAGCGGGCGTTCAGCAGGCAGCCCTCCGGAGCGATCACGTCGACCGGTCGGTAGGCGCCCGCGCTCGGCGGGATGTCGGGATCGGTCAGCACTCGTATCGCGAAGTAGCACGCCGACCGGGTGACGGCCAGCGGGCAGTTGAGGTTGCCCTCGTGCTGGTCGGCGGTGCCGGTGAAGTCGAGCGTCAGCCGGTCCTCTTTGACCGTCGCTTTCAGCGCGATCTCGAGGTCGCCCTCACGGGCCTCGAGCACGTCGCTGGCGCTGTACGTGCCGTCGTCGAGCTCCTCGATGCAGGCCCGGGTGCGGCGCTCGGCGTAATCGAGGACCTCGGTGAACGCCTGCGCCAGCTTGGCGGCGCCGTAGCGCTCGTGCAGCTCGAGCAGGCGCCGTGAGCCGACCCGCCCGGCCGCGAGCTGGGCGCGAAGGTCCGCCCGGCGCTGGTCGGGCCGGCGCATCTGCGCGCTGAGCTCGGCGATCGCGTTGTCGTCCAGGATCCGGGGGCTGATCACCACCCCTTCCTCGTCGAGCGTGGTGCTGTCGGCGGGCATCGAGCCGGGCGTCGGGCCGCCGACGTCGGCGTGGTGGGCGCGGCTGGCCGCGAACGCAATGAGCTCGTGGGATCGGCTGGCGCCGATCCCGTGGGATCGGCTGGCGCCGATCCCATTGGAGAATCGCCCAGAGGGCGATTCTCCACCGAATATTGGTGTGATGACCGTGATGTCCGGGAGGTGCGTGCCCCCGGCGTACGGATCGTTGAGGATCCAGCTGCGGTCCGGAGCGTGCTCCTCGTCCAGGATCGCGGCGACCGCCGCGGGCATCGCGCCGAGGTGGACGGGGATGTGCTCGGCCTGCATCACCATCTCGCCGTTCGGGTCGAACAGCGCGGTCGACGCATCGCGCCGCTCCTTGATGTTCGCGGAGTGGGCCGAGCGGATGAGAACGGCTCCCATCTCCTCGCACACGGCGCGGAGGGCGCCCGTCAGCACCTGGAGCTCAACCGGATCAATCACGAGAATCGCCCCCTGGGCGATTCTCGAACGGAATCGCCCCCCGGGGCGATTCCGCGAGCCCCCTGGGCGATTCTCGGACTGAATCGGCGCCAGCCGATTCAGCCGGATCGTGCCGGTGTCGTCGACCTTGCTCGTCCAGCCCGGCGGGATCAGAAGCGTCGACTCGGGCAGCTCGACCACTGCCGGGCCGTCTTGCTTGGTGCCGGGCGGCGGGATCCCGCGAAGCACCTCGAGTTCGATCTGCTCGCCATTGAGTGTGGCCTGGCGGCTGGTGTGGTCGAGATCCGGCGAGTCATCGTCGCCGGCGAGCTCGACGTCGACCCCGGCCGAGGTGGCGGTCACGCGGATCGTGACGAGCTCGAGCTCCTGATCGGCGTCGCGGTAGCCGTAACGCTCCTCGTGCTCGGCCTCGAACGCATTGCGCAGCTCGTCCGGGTCGGCCGTCGCGGAGCCCGCGATCGGGAGCTCGAACGACTGGCCGCGGTAGCGAAGCTCGTAGCCGACGTTCAGGTCCGCCTCGGGCTCGTGCATCGCCTCGCGGGCGCGCTCACCGAGCTCCTTCACGTGGTGCTCGATGGCTTCGGCGGTCAGGTCCTCGCCGGTGAGCAGCACGCTCCGCTGGACGTCGCGCCGGCGCGGCGAGACGACGAGACCGAGCGCCGCGAGGACCCCGGAGGCGCGCGGGCACAGAATCGTGTCGATCCCGAGCTCGTCGGCGATCTGCGCGGCGTGCAGCCCGCCGGCGCCCCCGAACGCCATCAGCGCGTACCGCCGCGGGTCGATGCCCCGCTGCACGGTGACGACCCGCAGCGCGCGGATCATTTCGGCGCCGGCGACGCGGCGGATCCCTTCGGCGCACGCCTCGACGTCGTCGAGGCCGAGTTGGTTGGCGAGGTCGCTGACCGCTTTGCGCGCCGCCTCGCGGTCGAGCTCGACGTCGCCCCCCAGGGGCGCGTCCGGGGACAGGTAGCCGAGCACGAGGTTCGCGTCGGTGACGCTCGGCTCGGTGCCGCCGCGCCCGTAGCACGCGGGGCCGGGATCGGCGCCCGCCGACCGGGGCCCGACCCGGAGCGCCCCGCCGGCGTCCCGCCACGCAATCGAGCCGCCGCCGGCGCCGACGGTGTGGACCGCGAGCATCGGCAGCGCCAGCGGACGGCCCGCGATCTCGCCGCTCGATTGCTCCTGCACGCTGCCGCCGTCGACGACGCAGACGTCGCACGATGTCCCGCCCATGTCGAGGCACAGGGCGTCGTCCACGCCGGCCGCGCGTGCGACGAACGCGGCCCCCGCGGCGCCGCCCGCCGGTCCCGAGAGGACCGTCCACGACGCGTGGCCCGCGGCCGCCTCGATGTCGATCAGGCCGCCGTTCGACTGCATGATCGCGGGCTCGGGGAGGTTCGCCTCACCCACGCGCTCGGCGAGCCGGCGCAGATAGCTCGCCAGCAGCGGGGACAGCGCCGCGTCGATCTCGGTGGTCGCGGCCCGCTCGAATTCGCGGAAGGTGCCGACGACCTCGTGCGAGAGCGAGATGTGGGCCTCCGGGAGGGCCTCGGCCAGCGCGTCCCCGATCGCCTTCTCGTGGTCGGGGTGGCGGTAGGAGTGGAGCAGCGCAACAGCCACCGCCTCGGGCTTGGCCCCGGCTACGCGGTTCGCAACTTCACGTGCCGCTTCGGGCGTGAGCTCGATCAGCGGGCCCTCAGGTGTCATCCGCTCGGGCGCGCCGAAGCGGAGATCTTCCGGGGCGAGCGGCGCCGGCCGCGCGGCGCACAGGCGGTACAGCTCCGGGCGATCCTGGCGGCCGAGCGCGATCAGGTCCGTGAACCCGTCGGTGGCGACGAACGCGGTGGTGGCCCCGCGCCCTTCGAGCAGCGCGTTGGTCGCGACCGTCATCCCGTGGGAGAACTCCTCGACCTGGTCTGCGTTCGCGCCGGCCTTGGCGAGCGCCGCCTCGATCGCGGCGAGCACGCCCGCGGACTGATCCTCAGGGGTGGTCGGCGCCTTCGCGGTGACCACGCGACCGTTGAGCGCGAGCACTGCGTCGGTGAAGGTCCCGCCCACGTCGACACCGATCAGCATCGGGCGAACGTTACTTTCGCTGGCGCGGCCGGCGCGCAGGGGCCCGAGGAGGAGGCGGTAAGCCCCGCGCGCACGGCCGGCAAGACAGTCTGAATTTCACCGCCGCGAGCCTGCCGCGGCCGCGGCGCAAACCGCTAGGCGGCGAGCGGCGACTCGAGCTCCTCGGTCTCCGCGAGGTGCTGATGCGATGGGCAGTAGCCGTTGTGCGGCAACGGCATCCGCTGACAAGGCGTGCCCTTGCGGGTGCTCGCCCGACACTGCAGCGGGTTGCCGTAGGCGTCGAAGCCGTTCTGCGGCAGGCGGCGGAGGAACTGATCCGCCAGCTCCAGGTACCTCTGGATGACGCGCAGCACCCGAAGCTGCGAGGTCATCGGGAAGTACACCCGGATGTCGTTGAACAGCGTCCGCGATGGATGCGCGAAGTAGTGCCGGTCGGTCGCAAGTCGCTCGACGGCCGATTCGCACGCCTTCAGGACGCGCTCGTGATTCAGATACAGCCCGCCGTGTGGGTCTTCGATGACCTCATCGGCAAGCTCGCGGTAGATGGCTCGGCTGAACCGATACATATATGGAAACACCCACTCCTAGATCCGTGCCCCCGCCAGGGCGGTCTGGTTAGCGCAAAACCGTCCTACCCGCGATGTGTGAAGTTACAGCTGTGTCAATTATTAAGTTGACGTTAACCCGGAAGTTGGTGCGTTCAAGGCCTGTCGGGTTCAGAGGGGCCTGAGGGGGCGCGTGAGGCGGCGCCTGAGCGGTACTACGTCCAGTGTTGCAGGAGAGGCTCGCGCCCCGCGCCGATCGTCACATGCTCCAAGTCGAAGCGCGAGTCCCGGTCCGGGAAATCACGGCGCTGATGCGCGCCGCGGCTCTCGGTGCGGGCGAGCGCGCACCGCGCGATCAGCCGGACGAGGGGATGGGGGTCGGCCGCCAGCTCCAGCAGGCCGGCCGCGTCGCGTTCGAGGCCCGCGTCGCGCCACAGCGCCTCGCGGCTCGAGGGCGAAATCGCCGGTGGCTCGCTCGCGCTGCCGCGAGCCGATGCAAAGTCGGCGACCGCACCCGGATCGGGTTTCGGCTGAGCGGAGGCTGATCGGGCCGCGCGGGCGCCGAACACGAAGCACTCGGTCAGCGAATTCGAGGCCAGCCGGTTGGCCCCGTGCAGACCGGTGCACGAGCACTCCCCGACGGCGTGCAATCCCGCGAGCGACGCGCGGGCGTGGACGTCGGTCGCGATCCCGCCCATCATGTAGTGCGCCGCTGGCGCAACCGGGATCAGCTCGCGCTCGGGGTCGATCCCCGCCTGGCGAAGCGCGGTGACGACGTTCGGGAACAGCGCCGGGTCGACGTCGCGCATGTCGAGATCGACCGACGGCGCCCCGGTCAGGAGCATCTGCTGCGCCACCGCCCGCGCCACCTCGTCGCGCGGGGCGAGTTCGTCGACGAACCGCTCCCCGGCCGCGTCGAGGAGCCTGGCCCCTTCGCCGCGAATCGCCTCGGTCACGAGGAACCCGTCGGCGCCATTGCCGACGACGGCGGTGGGGTGGAACTGGATGAATTCGAGGTCGGCGAGCGTCGCGCCGGCCGTGGCCGCGAGCAGCAGGCCCGCGCCGACGGCGACGGCCGGGTTCGTGGTGCGCGACCACAGCGCGGCGGCGCCACCGGTCGCGAGCACGACGGCGCCACTTGCGATCAGGCGGCCGTCGTCGAGTCGAACGCCCACGCACCGGCCGTCGCCAGCGAGCACCTCCACCACGCGGCGGCCCTCGAGCACGTCGATGCGCGGGTCCTCGGCCGCGACCGCACTCAGCTGCCTGACGAGCCGGCGCCCGGTCGCCGCCCCGCCGGCGTGCACGATGCGGCGACGCGAGTGGCCGCCCTCGAGCCCGAGCGCCAGGTGCCCGTTCCGGTCGGCGTCGAAGCGGACGCCGAGTCGGTCGAGGTCCGTCACCGCGTCGGGCGCCTCCTCACACAGGACGCGCGCCGCGGACTCGCGCACGGCGTCCCGGCCGGCGACGATCGTGTCGCGCAGGTGAAGCTCTGGGCTGTCCTCGGCCGACACCGCGGCCGCCAGCCCACCCTGCGCCCACCAACTCGAGGACTCGGCCAGCGGCGTGGCCGAGACCAGCGTGACGCGCGCGCCGTCCCGGGCGGCACACACGGCGGTGTACAGCCCGGCGGCGCCTGCGCCCACCACCGTGACCTGAGCGGCAAGAACCTGCACGTGGACCGATACCGTACCCCGATGCCGTCCCCGCCCGTATGGCTCGAGCATCCGTCCTCGCTGTTGCACGAGACGCGCCCGCATCCGGAGCAGCCGCCGCGGATCACGGCGATCGAGCAGGAGCTGTCAGCGCGCGACTGGCTGGGGTTCGAGCGCGTCATCTCGCCGGCGGTCGATCGCGCCGTGCTCGCGGCCGTCCACCCCGAGGTTTACATCGCGTCGATCGAGCAGGCGTCCGCGCACGGCGGCGGTTATCTCGACGCCGACACCGTGGTCAGCCCGCACTCGTTCGAGGCCGCGCTGCATGCCGCGGGCGGAGCCGTCCGGATGGTCGACATGCTGCTCGACGGCGCCGCGCCGAGCGGGTTCAGCGCGCACCGCCCGCCCGGCCATCACGCCCTGCCGTCGCGCGCGATGGGCTTCTGCCTGTTCAACAACATCGCGGTCGCCGCGCAGTACGCGCTCGATGCCCGCGGGCTCGAGCGCGTGATGATCGTCGACTGGGACGTGCACCACGGAAACGGGACCAACGACATCTTCCACGCGACCGATCGGGTGCTGTTTGTCTCGATCCACCAGTCGCCGCTGTACCCAGGGACCGGGCCGGCTTCGGATGTCGGATCCGGAGACGGCCGCGGGTTCACCGTGAACCTGCCGGTGCGCCCCGGGGCCGACGACGCGATGTTCTGCTCGCTCGTCGATCACGTGGTCATTCCGCTGGCTGAGGCGTTCAGCCCCCAACTCGTGCTCGTCTCGGCCGGATACGACGGCCATCGCGACGATCCGCTCGCCGCGTGCCAACTGACCGAGGACGGGTTCGCCGCGATGACTCGATCGATCCGCGGGGTGTCCGAGAGCCTCGGCGTCCCGGTCGGCTGCGTGCTCGAGGGCGGGTACGCGCTGGGCGCGCTCGCGCGGTCGGTGGCGGCCACGCTCGCGGCCCTGAACGGCCCGCTGTCGACGGACGGTTCGGTAGCTCGAGCCGAGGTCCCGCCGGCCGCCCGCCAGGCGCGCGAGCGGCTCGCGGAGTGGTGGCCGGCGCTCGCCTGAGTGGGCTGGACCGAGGCGGTACAGTTGGGCGAGATGGATCTCACCAGGGTCTGAAGCCGCATTTGTCGTAGCCGTCGCTAGGCGTCGGCTCCGCTGCTCTTGTCGTTCCCTGGAGGTCCATTGCCGGTTCGCAGTAACCCACCACCATCGTCGAGTCTCGCCGCTAGGACGGTCGCGTCGCGCGACGGGGTCGCGGTGTCGCTGCACGGCGTGGTCAAGCGATTTGGCGACGTGCGCGCCGTCAACGGCCTCGACCTCGAGGTGCCGGCGGGGCTCTGCTACGGCCTGCTCGGCCCCAACGGCGCCGGCAAATCGACGACGATGCGGATCCTCACCGGCCAGGCCCTGGCCGACGGTGGCTCGGTCGAGGTGCTCGGGCATCGTCTGCCGGCCGAATCGAAGCTCGCGCGGGCGCGCATGGGCGTCTGCCCGCAGGAGAGCAACCTCGACGTCGACCTCGGCGTGCGCGACGTGCTCGAGGTGTTCGCTCGCCTGTATCGGGTGTCGCCACCGGAGCGGGCGGCCGCGGTCGATCGAGCGCTGGCGGTCGCCGGCCTCGAGCAGCGCGCGAACGATCGCGCGGAGACGCTGTCGGGAGGGATGCAGCGCCGGCTGCTGATCGCGCGGGCGCTGATCCACGAGCCCGAGGTCGTGCTGCTCGACGAGCCGACCGTCGGGCTCGATCCCCAGATTCGCCAGGAGCTTTGGTCGCTGATCCTTGCGCTCCGCGACAGCGGCGCGACCGTGTTGATGTCGACCCACTACATCGAGGAGGCCGAGCGGCTCGCCGACCGGGTGGCGATCATGGCCGCCGGGCGCGTCGTCGCCGAGGGGACGCCGGCCGAGTTGATCCTTGCCCACGCGGGCCGTGAGGTTGTCGACGTGCACGGATCGGCGGCGGAGCTGGCGTCGCTCCGGTCGCGCGCGGACGCTGAAGGGCTGCCGACGCGCCATTCGGGGCTGTCGCTGACTTATCTGCACGCCGACGCGATGGACGGGCGGGTACCGCCTGGTTCGCGCCGGAGCGCGAGCCTCGAGGACGTGTTCGTGCGGCTCACGGGGGACTACGTCGAATGAGCACGGTGCGCATGCGGCTCGGGCGAATCGAGGCGCCGGCACTCGCCGCCGTATGGGTTCGCGAGTGGACCGTGTTCCGCTACTACTGGCGGACGCGCACCTTCGCGGCGATCGTCGAGCCCGTGATCACGCTGCTCGCGTTCGGGTTCGGCTTCGGCAAGCTCGTCTCGGAAATCGACGGCATCCCGTACATCCAGTTCGTCGGGACGGGGGCGGTCGCCACCGCTGTGCTGTTCAGCGCGGTGTTCTCGGCGATGTTCGACGCGCTATACAAGCGCCGCTACCAGCGCGTGTACGACGCGATGCTGGCGGCGCCGGTCGACGTCGATGAGATCGTCACCGGCGAGTCGTTGTTTCTGGGCGTGCGCGCCGGGGTTTACGGGGTGGCGCCCCTGCTGGTGGCGTTCCTGTTCGGCCTGCGGCCGGAGCCGGCGATGGTGCTCGTGCCGCTGATCGGGGTCCTCACCGGGATCGGGTTCGCCGCGCTCGGCATGTGGTTCGCGGCGATGGTGAGCACGTACGACGGCTTCAGTTACGTGATCAGCGGCGTGATCACGCCGCTGTTCCTGGTCGCGGGCACGTTCTTCCCGCTCAACCGGATGCCGCAGTGGCTGCAGTCGCTGGCTCTGCTCAACCCGCTGTACCACTGCGTCGAGTTGGTGCGCCACTGCGCGTTCGGGCTGGATCCGTTGGCCGACCTGGTGCACGTGGGTGCGCTGTGCGCGTTCGCGGTCCTGGCCTGGTGGCT
The DNA here is from genome assembly GCA_963701945.1 of uncultured Solirubrobacterales bacterium. GTDB lineage: Bacteria > Actinomycetota > Thermoleophilia > Solirubrobacterales > Solirubrobacteraceae > Palsa-465. The sequence continues at coordinate 611,509 of CAVPBV010000019.1, forward strand.
CGCGGTGTCGCGGACGCGCCAGAGGCTCGTCGTCTAGAGAAGCGATCGCCACACGGCGACCAGCTTCGCCGCCATCCGGCCGGTCGAGAACTCCTCGGCGCGTGCGCGTCCGTGAATTCGAGGGTCGGCCGCCGCGATGTGCGGTGCCAGCGCGGCGTGCCACACGGCTTCGTCGAACGGTCCACAGTAGGTTCCGTCGATACCGCCCAGCGCGGCCGGATGGATGCCCACGGGTGTGGCGAGCGCCGGGACGTCGCAGGCCAGCGCCTCGAGCACGGCGAGCCCGAACCCCTCGCGCTCGGACGGGACGAGCACGGCGTTCGCGGCGTTGACGTAGAGCGGGACCTGCGCCGCTTCGACGTGACCGAGGGTGAGCAGCGGAACGCCGTTCGCGATCGCCAGGGCGCGGTCGTAGCGCTTCTCCGGCCGGCGCGGGTCGGATGGGAACAGGAGATACGGGCCGTCCGGGTCGAGCCCGAGCGCGGCGCGCGCCTCGTTGCGGGGGATCGGGCGAAACCGGCCGAGGTCGACGCCGACCGGGAGCACCGCGCGTCGTCCATGGACCGCCCAGCGCGGGATCTCGTTCGCGAGCGGCTCGGACACGGCCGCGACGAGGTCGACGAACGGGAGCGCCGCGAGCGTGACCGGGCGCGCGCGGCGGTCGGTCAGGTCGGTGCCGTGGAGGGTCACGGCCCGGACCGTGCCTCTCGCGGCGAACGCCGGCCATGCGGTCAGGCCGTAGTGGGCGTGCACGACGTCGAACCGGTCGTGGCGGTGGCGCCGGATCAGGTCGGTCGCCGCTCGAGCGTATGCGCCGCCGCCTCCGGGCGCGAACGCGAATACGTCGAGGTCGATCCCCTCGATCCGGCGCAGCGCCTCGACCTGGTCGCGGACGAAGCTCCCGAGGGCCGGCCGGGCCGCCGTCGGGTACATGTTCGTGACGATCAGCGCGCGCATCGGGGCGCGGCGAGCGTAGCGGCCTCCGCCGGTGACCAGTCTCGGTGCGCCCGAACCCCCGGCGAGGGCCGGCCGCCCCCGCCTCTGGCACCATCCCCCCGCATGTCCCGACTTCCTCACCAGCCGATCGGCGTGTTCGATTCCGGCGTCGGGGGCCTGACCGTCCTGCACGAGTTGCTCGTGTCGCTGCCCGGCGAGGACTACCTGTACCTCGGCGACACCGCCCGGTTCCCATACGGCGATCGCACCCAGGCGGAGCTCGAGGCGTTCTCGATCGAGATCGCCGAGCACCTGCTCGCCGCCGGCGCGAAGCTGCTCGTGATCGCGTGCAACTCTGCGAGCGCGGCGGCGTTGGACGCGGTCGAGCGGCATCTGCGGTTGAGCGGCCGCGATGTCGATGTGATCGGAGTGCTTCGTCCTGCGGCGCAACTGGCGGTGGTCGCGAGCCACACCGGGCGGATCGGCCTGCTGGCGACTCCGGCCACGGTGGCGACCGGAGCCTACGAGCGCGCGGTGGCGGCGGCCGACCCCCACGTCCACCTCGAGAGCGTGGCCTGCGCGGACCTCGCGCCGATCATCCAGGGCGGATTTCCGTTCGACGAGGCTGTGGTCGCGACCGTGCGCGGATACTGTGTGCCGCTCCGCGCGGCCCAGGTCGACACCGTGATTCTCGGCTCCACTCACTACCCGCTCTGCGCGGCCATCCTCCAGCGCATGCTCGGTCGCGGCGTCACGCTCGTGTCCGCCGGGATCGGCGTCGCTCGCAGCGTCGAGCGCGCGCTTGCGTCGCGCGAGCTGCTCAACCCGCAGGCGGGCGAGGGCGCGTATCGCTTTCTCTGCACCGGCGACGTGGATTCATTCCGCAAGGTCGGGACGCGCTTTTTGCAGATGCCGCTTGGCGAGGTGGCGCACGTTGACGTGGCGGCTCGGGCGGCGGCATGAGCGCGTCGGGATCCGTTGAACGCAGCTACGGGCGCGCGCCGGATGCGCTCCGGCCGCTGTCGATCGAGCCCGGGTTCGTCCGGACCGCGACCGGTTCGGCGCTGATCTCGGCCGGCGAGACCCGCGTCATCTGCACGGCCTCGGTCCAGGGGAGCGTGCCGCGCTGGCTCGCCGGATCGGGCCGCGGCTGGGTGACGGCCGAGTACGGGATGCTTCCGGCTTCGACCGGCGAGCGCAAGCAGCGCGACATCAGCCGCGGCAAGCTCGACGGCCGGTCGGTCGAGATTCAGCGGCTGATCGGTCGATCGTTGCGCGGCGTGGTCGACTTCTCGCTGCTCGGCGAGCGCACCGTCTACATCGATTGCGACGTGCTTCAGGCCGACGGCGGCACCCGCTGCGCGTCGATCACCGGCGGTCTGGTGGCGCTGCAACTCGCGTGCCAGCGTCTGATCGACGAGGGCGCTTTGGATCGATTGCCTCTTACCGGTACGGTCGCCGCGGTGTCGTGCGGGATCGTCGACGGCGTGCCGCTGCTCGACCTCGACTACCGCGAAGACTCCTCCGCAGAGGTCGACGCCAACGTTGTGATGACCGGGGACGGCGGCCTCGTCGAGGTCCAGGCGACCGCCGAGCGCACGCCCCTGTCCCGTGCCCACCTGGACGATCTGCTCGCGCTCGCGGCCAAGGGCATAGCCGAGCTCCGCGCGGTGCAGGACGCGGCGGTGGCCGCCGCCACGGGCTGAGACGATGTCTTCCGAGGCCCCCCCGTCCGGCCGCGTGGTCGTGCTCGCCACGCGCAACCCCCACAAGGTGCTCGAGATGCGCCGGCTGCTCGAGCCCGCCGGGATCGGGGTCGTGCCGCTCCCCGACGGCGTCGAGTTGCCGCCCGAGGACGGCCTGACATTCGCCGACAACGCGCTCATCAAGGCGCAGACCGCCGCGGCCGACACCGGCCGGCCGTCGATCGCCGACGACTCCGGGATCGAGGCCACCGCGCTCGGGGGCGCGCCGGGCGTCCGGTCCGCCCGGTTCGCCGGACCGAGCGCGACCGACGAGCAGAACCTCGAGAAGCTCGTGCTCGAGGCGCCGGCGGACAGCCGACTCCGCTACGTGTGCGCACTCGCCTACGTCAACCCGGAGACCGGCGAGGAGCGCGTGTTCTTCGGCGATTGCCGCGGGCGGGTCGCCCCCGTCCGCGCAGGGTCGAATGGTTTCGGTTACGACCCGGTATTCATTCCCGACGCCACCGGGGACAACCGAACGATGGCTGAGCTCACCGACGCCGAGAAGGACGCGATCAGCCATCGCGGCCACGCGGTGCGCGCGCTCACCAGATGGTTCCGGGCCTGAGCGCCGGCGGCGTCCTCGCCGATCCCCCAGGCCACGACGGGTCGCCGGTGCCAGGTGCCAGCGCCGGCACCGGCACCGGCGGCGCGGCTTGTGCGTCTCCCGTTCTGGTGCACAACTCGCCAAATCTCCCTCCCGCATCCGCCTGCGAGTTCCACCTGATTCCGGCGTGTCGGGCGCCCGGCCCCGGGCGCCGGCGCGCTAGAACAGGTTGATTCCCGCCGCCAGCGCCACTGCGAACGTCACCGCCGCATAGCCGTAATAGCCCTGCAGCACGAGGACCAGCACGACGATCATGCACACTCCGACCGTTCCCAGCCAGGCGAGTCGACCGAGATCCACGACGGTATTCTGACCTGGGTCCACGTCGTGATTGTGGCTGTCCTCGCCGACGTTTGAGTCCGCGGAGTCCGGCGGTCGTTCGATGCTGTCGGTTGTGGTCGGCGAATTACGCAAATTCCGAAAATCCCGCTATTTGGCCGTGCTGGGGGTAGTACTGACTGGGGAGAATGGACCCGTTCTCCGGCGACGGCACGACGCCGGCCGTCCGCGGCCCGTGTTAGCGTCGGGAATTCCTACCACCTCGAAGGAGGGAGCAAGTGACCAAACAAGAATTCGTGGACCAGGTTGCCGATCGCGCCGGACTGAGCAAGAAGGATGCCGCCGACGCGGTCGATGCGTTTCTGGCCACGGTCGAGGACGCTCTCAAGCGCGGAAGCGACGTGTCCTTCTCGGGGTTTGGCAAGTTCAGCGTCTCGCAGCGCAGCGCTCGCGAGGGGCGGAATCCGGCGACCGGCGAGAAGATCCAGATCGCGGCATCGCGTGTCCCGAGGTTCACGGCGGGGGCGGGCCTGAAGAAGGCCGTCAAGTAGCACGTGCCGGACGCTGGATGCTGCGGTCGCGCGCGGGACGCCGTGACCGTGGCGTCCATCGACACCCCATGCGGGCGCCGGTGATCGGCGCGTCCACTCGACTCGCATGCGGAAAGTCGTGACCTTGGCTTCGATCCAAGGCGCATCCATGGCCGCCGATCCGGGGGAACAGGTGGTCAAGAGCTTCGGCGATCGGCTGGCGGAACGAGTGGCTGCCCGCCGGTCGCAGGTGGTGCTCGGTCTCGACCCGGATCCGGCGCGGCTGTGGCCCGAAGCGCTCCGGCGCGCCGAATCGGAGGGGCTTGCCGGCGCTTCAGGGGGGCCGGAAGCCGCCCCCGCCGCCCGAGCCGCCCGCGCGGTCGCTGCGCATTGCGCGCTCGCGATCGAGGCGACGGCTGAGGAGTGCGTCGCGGTCAAGCTCCAGGTCGCTTGCTTTGAGCGGCTCGGAGCCGCGGGCTGGAGCGTCCTGGCCGAGACCGTCGCGGTGGCGCGCGACCACGGCCTGCTGGTGATCGCCGACGCCAAGCGAGGCGATGTCGACGTCACCGCGAAGGCCTACGCGCAGGCCTTCCTCGGCGAGACGCCGAGTCCATTCGGCACGATCGCGGGCCTCGGAGTCGACGCGATGACGGTCAACCCGCTGCTCGGACGCGACTCGCTCGAGCCGTTCGTGACGACCGCCCGCGCTCACGGCCGCGGGCTGTTCGTCCTCGTGCGTACGTCCAACCCCGGTGCGGCGGATGTGCAGGAGCGGGCGCTCGTCGACGGGACCGCGGTCAGCGAGCACATCGCCGATCTGGTCGCGGACATCGGGGCCGGTGGGGTGGGGAGGATGGCCCTGTCGGACGTCGGCGCGGTCGTCGGCGCCACCGCCCCAGAGCGGCTCGCGGCGCTCCGCGAGCGCATGCCGCACGCCTCGTTCCTGCTGCCGGGAGTCGGCGCACAGGGCGGAAACGTCGAGGAGCTCGCGCCGGCCTTCGTGTGCGGGCCGGCCGGCGGATTGATCGCAGCCTCACGCGGGATCGTGGCGGCGCACGAACGCGCCGGTGGGGACCCGGCCGCCGCTGCCGCGCGGGAGGCGGGCCGCCTGCGCGAGCTGGCCTGGCGCCTGACGGCGTGACCCCTCGGAGCACCCGGTTCCGGGCAGGCCACCGCGGACGCGGATCCGGGAGGCGGGGCCGGCACCCTAACGACCCACCGCCGAGAGATGGTTCGCGCCCCGGGCGCAGGTATGATCGCCGGTGCGATGGAGGGGTGGAGGAACCCGGCGCGCTACATCGTGCCGCTAGCGCTGGCCGCGTCGGTTACCGCGACGTACCTGATCGTTCACCACGCAGTCGTGAACAAACACTCCTCGACCACGACGACCACGGTGCGGACGTCGACCGCGGTCGCCCACCACAACGGCGGCCACACGCGATCGCCGAGCGGGAAGGCGAAGTTCTACGTGGTCAAGCCAGGGGACTCGCTGTCGGGGATCGCGGCGAAGACCGGCGTGCCGATAACGACGATCGAGGCGCTGAACCCACACCTGAATCCGAACGCGCTCCAGCCCTCGCAGCGACTTCAGCTGCGGCAGTGAGGTGCGAGTGACCCGGCGGGCGGCCGCAGCGGCGGTCTCGGTGGTGGTCGCGCTGGCGGCCTTCGGCGCGATCGTCGCGGGGTCGCTTCTGGGTGCTCTCGCCGGCGCCCCGCCGGCCCGCGCGGCGACCACGACCGCACAGGGCGCCCCGGGTACCAGCACCGCCACCACGGCATCGGCGGCCCGCGACACCACCTCGCCCCCTCCGCCGCTCGGGGTCAGCGCCGCGGCGCTGATCGAGGAGTCGAGCGACCAGCAGCTGTTCGGCGAGAACGCGAACGCCGAGCTTGCGATCGCGAGCACGACCAAGCTGATGACTGCGCTGATCACGCTCGAGCACACGGGGCTGAACCGAGTGTTCGCCGATCCGGACTATCCCCTCTCCTCGGAGGACTCGCAGATCGGCCTCGAGCCGGGCGAGCGGATGAGCGTGCACGACCTGCTGCTCGCGATGCTGCTGCCCAGCGCCGACGACGCGGCCATCGATCTCGCCTACAACGTCGGGCACGGATCGATCAACCGGTTCATCGGGATGATGAACGCCCGTGCGCGCCAGCTCGGGCTGACGCACACTCACTACGCAACTCCGAGCGGCCTCGACACGCCGGGCAACTACTCGAGCGCGAACGATCTCCTCAATCTGGCGCGATTCGACCTCCAGCACGAGCCGTTCTTCAGGTTCGCGGTCCGGCAGACGCACGCGGTGCTGCGGACCGGAAACCACGTCCGCTTCGTAACCAACCTCAATGGCCTCCTGCGGTTCCCGTGGATCAACGGCGTCAAGACCGGGCACACGCTCGACGCCGGCTACGTGCTCGTGGCCTCCGGAACCCAGGGCGGCATGACGTTGGTCGATGCAGTGCTCGGCACCTCGAGCGAGGCCGCCCGCGACTCGAACGCGCTCGCGCTCCTCCAATGGGGGTTTGCCAACTTCCGTCTGTGGACGCCCATCCGCGCCGGCAGGGTGCTGGCGCGGCCGGTGATCACGGGGAGCACGCCGGCCACGCACGCACGGCTGATCGCGGCCTCCACCTACACGCACGTGTTCCCGCGCTCGGCGACGGTGACGCTGCGCGTACACGCGCCGGCGGAGCTCACGGGCCCGCTGCCCGCACAGTCGGCCGTCGGGTGGGTGTCAGTGGTCGAGAATCACCGGGTCGTTACCCGAATCCCCCTGCTGCTGGTGTCGGCCGTGCCGGCGGTCAAGAAGTCCCATCCCGTCGCAAGCGCAGTGGTCGTATCGGTTACGCTGTCCGGACTTCTGGTGGCAGTGGGTGCGGCGATCGGGCTGACAATGTTCTGGCGCGAATGGACGAGGGGAACGAGGGGCGTCAGGCCTAGGTCCACGAAGCCTCGATGATCATCACCGTCACGCTGAACGCTGCGCTCGACAAGACGCTGGAGGTTCCGAACTTCAGGGTTGGGCGTCGCCATCGGTCGGTGGAGCAGACCACGATGCCGGGCGGTAAGGGCGTGAACATCGCCCGCGCGCTGAAGCGCCTCGGTCAGCCGGTGATCGCGACGGGCCTCGCCGGCGGTGCCACCGGAAACCAGATCGTCGACGCGCTGAACGGCGAGGCGATCCTCAATGGGTTCGTGCGGATCCGCGAGGAGTCGCGCACGAACACCGCGGTGCTCGACCCGACGACCGGGCTCCAGACCGAGATCAACGAGCGTGGGCCGGCGGTCTCCGCCCAGGACCTCGAGCTGTTCCGCGACAAGCTGCTGTACCTGGCCAAGGGCGCGAGCATTTGCGTGTTCGCCGGGAGCCTCCCCCGGGGCGTAGCGCCCGACGTGTACGCGGGGTTGATCCGCGAGCTCAGGAAGCTCGGCGTCACCACGATCGTCGACACTGAAGGCGAGCCGTTGCGGCTCGCGGTGCGCGCCGAGCCCGACCTGGTGTCGCCGAACGAGCTCGAGAGCGAGGAGCTGGTCGGCCACGAGTTCAACGACGCCGACGACCGGGCCCGCGCGGTGATCGAGATGACCCGGCTCGGCCCCGCCGAGGCGATCATGACGGTCTCTGACGGGTGCTATGCGCACGTGCTCGAGGGCGGCGGGCACGCGCTGTTCCGGGTCCGGATCGACGAGCAGGAGGAGCGCTCGGCGATCGGCTCGGGCGACGCGTTCCTGGCCGGCTACATCGCCGCCCGCTACCTCGGCCGGTCGCCGACGGAGTGCCTGCGCTACGGAGTCGCCTGCGGCGCCGAATCGGTCCAGCACTTCGGCGCCGGGTTGCTCGATCCGGCGGCCGTGGACCGGCTGCTGCCGGAGGTCGAGCTCGAGCATCTCCAGATCGGCGCGGAGATCGGCTGACGAACACCCCGGAATTAGGGGCAAACGGCTCGCCGGAAGCTCCATAACGCACTGCTAGCATCGAGATTCTCGTGCCGCGCTGCCCGCTCACACGGTGGACTTTCCCGTCCGCCGCGACTAATACGATGCCGCAATGGAAGTAGAGATCGGACGCGGCAAGAAGGCCCGGCGGGCGTACGGCTTCGACGAGATCGCGATCGTGCCGTCACGGCGTACGCGCGACCCCGACGACGTCGACATCTCGTGGAACCTCGGGCCGTACCTGTTTGAGCTGCCGCTGATGGGCGCCGCGCTCGACGGCGTCGTCTCGCCCGAGACCGCGGGCGTGATCGGCAAGCTCGGCGGGCTGGCCGTGCTGAACCTCGAGGGCATCTTCTGCCGATACGAGGACGCGGACTCTCAACTCGAGCGCATCTCGACGTTCTCCAAGGACATCGCGACGCGTGAGATGCAGGACATCTACCGCGAGCCGGTGAAGCCGGAGCTGATCGCCCAGCGGATCTCGGAGATCAAGGCGCAAGGCGTGGTCGCGGCCGCGTCCCTGACCCCGCAGAAGGTGCGCACTTACTACGAGGTGGCGCTCGAGGCGGGGCTCGACATCCTCGTGATCCAGGGAACCGTCGTGTCCGCCGAGCATGTGTCGCGGGACGAGAGCCGGCCGCCGCTCAACCTCAAGGAGTTCATCCGCGAGCTGGCGCCGACGCCGGTGATCGTCGGCGGTTGCGCGTCGTACCACACGGGTCTGCACCTGATGCGGACCGGAGCCGCCGGCGTGCTCGTCGGCGTTGGTCCGGGCGCGATCTGCACCACGCGCGGCGTGCTCGGTATAGGAGTTCCGCAGGCGACTGCGATCGCCGACGTCGCCGCCGCGCGTTCGCAGCACATGCTCGAGACCGGCGAGATGGTCAAGGTCGTCGCCGACGGCGGGATGCGCAACGGCGGCGACATCGCCAAGGCGATCGCGTGCGGCGCCGACGCGGTGATGCTGGGCTCCGCTCTCGCACGGGCCTACGAGGCGCCCGGGCGTGGTTACAACTGGGGGATGGCGACGTTCCATCCCACGCTCCCCCGCGGCGCCCGCGTCGCGACCACGCCGAACGGCACGCTCGAGGAGATCATCAAGGGCCCGGCGCGCGAGAACGACGGAACTTTCAACCTGATGGGCGCGCTGCGCACGTCGATGGCCACGTGCGGCTACCGGGACATCGCGGAGTTCAACCGCGCGGAGCTGGCGGTGGCGCCGGCCTTGCAGACGGAGGGCAAGCACCTGCAGCGCGAGCAGGGCGTGGGCATGGGCGCCAAGCCAGCGGCCGCCACTGTCAGTGTCGACTGACCTGGCGGCTGCAAACCGTCGCCGGCCGGCGTCCTCGGTCGCTCGCGTGCTGGCTGGGGAATCCGGCTCGTACCCGGTGTGTGAGCAGTGCTCGTCTCGGCCGGATTCCCTTAAGGGAATTCCGCCACGTGGCTTGAGTCCGGCAGTGACCTATCGAGCGGAATTCCCCACGCTCGCCACGCTCCCTGCGTCCTTGGCCCGCTCGGTGGGGAATCCGGCTCGTTCCACTTGCGTGGAAAGTGTTCGTCTGGGCCGGATTCCCTTAAGGGAATTCGGCGAGGTGGTTGAGTCCGGCGGCGATGTATGAGCCGAATTCCCCGCGCTCGCCAGGAGGAGTTCGCATGAGTGCGACTACGGTCGGGACGGGCTCTCAAGGTCCCACGGATGCCGCGCAGCGGCCCCAAGTAAACGAAGAGGTCGTCGTCCTCGACTTCGGAGGCCAGTATTCGCAGCTGATCGCGCGCCGCGTGCGCGAGTGCGGCGTGTTCTCGGAGCTGCTGCCGCACCACGTGGGGCTCGAGGAGGTGCGCCGGCGCCGGCCGAAGGGCGTGATCCTGTCCGGCGGTCCCGCGTCGGTGTACGAGGAGGGCGCGCCCGCGCTGGACCGTGCGCTGCTCGAGCTTGGCGTGCCGGTGCTGGGCATCTGTTACGGGATGCAGCTGATCGCGCGCGAGCTGGGCGGCCGGGTCGAGGGCGCCGAGGTGGGCGAGTTCGGGCGCTCGGAGCTGACGGTCGCCGAGCCGGGGCGGTTGCTGGCGGGAACGCCGGCGCAGCAGAGCTGCTGGATGTCCCACCGCGACACGGTGTTCGCGCCTCCGCCCGGGTTCGCGGCGCTCGCCTCCTCGACGGCCTCGCCGGTGGCGGCGTTCGAGTCGACCGAGCGCGGCATCTACGGGATCCAGTTCCACCCCGAGGTGGTCCACACGCCGTACGGCCAGCAGGTGCTGACGAACTTCCTCGAGGAGGCGTGCGGGTGCGAGCGCACCTGGAGTCCGGCCTCGGTGATCGAGGAGCAGATCGAGCGGATCCGAGCCCAGGTCGGCGACGGGCGCGCGATCTGCGGGCTGTCCGGCGGCGTCGACTCGAGCGTGGCGGCGCTGCTCGTCCACCGCGCGATCGGGGACCGGCTGACGTGCGTGTTCGTCGATCATGGCTTCATGCGCAAGGACGAGGGTGCGCAGGTGATCCAGGCGTTCCGCGATCACTTCCGCGTGCCGCTGGTCGCCGTGGATGCCTCCGACCGCTTCCTTACGCGACTCAAAGGCGTCACCGATCCCGAGCAGAAGCGCAAGATCATCGGCGCCGAGTTCATCCGGGTGTTCGAGGAGGAGGCCGGCAAGCTCGATGACGTGCACTTCCTCGTGCAGGGCACGCTGTACTCCGACGTGATCGAGTCGGGCGGCAGCACCGGAGCGGCGACGATCAAGTCCCACCACAACGTGGGCGGGCTGCCCGACGACCTCGAGTTCGAGCTGGTCGAGCCGCTGAGGGCGCTGTTCAAGGACGAGGTCCGCGCCGTCGGCGAAGAGCTCGGGCTGCCCAAGCGGCTCGTGTGGCGCCAGCCGTTCCCCGGACCCGGCCTCGCGATCCGGATCGTCGGTGGCGAGGCCACGCGCGAGCGGCTCGACGTCCTCCGCGAGGCTGACGCGATCCTCCAGGACGAGATCCGCAAGGCCGGGCTCTACCAGGAGCTGTGGCAGTCCTTCTGCGTGCTTCCCGACATACGCACCGTGGGCGTCCAGGGGGACGTGCGGACGTATGGAAACGTGATCGTGATCCGCGCCGTGACGAGCGACGACGCGATGACCGCCGACTGGGCGCGCCTGCCCTACGACCTGCTCGAACAGATCGCCGCCCGGATGATCGGCGAGATCCGTCCCGTCGGACGAGTAGTCCTCGACATCACGAGCAAGCCGCCCGGCACCATCGAGTGGGAGTAACCTGAACGGTCCGTGCTGATGGGTGGGGCAGTTCGTCGGGGGCTTGCGGTTGTCACGGTGGCGGTGGCCAGCGTGCTCGCGTGCGCCGCGCTCGCGCCCGCGGCGGACGCGTCGCTGTCCGTGTCGGACGCCGGCCGTGGGATCGCGGTCTACTCGCTGGCCGGCTTCACGTCAGCGGCAGGTGGTGCCGACAACGGAACCGCTATCGGCGAGCAGAGCAGCGGCTTTCGACATGTGACATGGATTGGGATTGCCGCCGACGGCAGCGATCCCGGGTCGACAGTTATCGCCCGTGGCCACGTCGCCGCTCTGTCCCGCGGTCGTCTGCAGCCGTGGGGGCTCGAGCTGGGGTCCGATGTGGCGGTGGCGAACGACGGCTTCACGTCGGTCAACCCGAGCGCCTCGGGCCTGTCCGGCACGCCAATCTCGTGGGCGCCGTTCAACGCGAACACCGTCGACCTGCAGGTGGTCGCGCCGACGACACAGGCGGGCACGCCGGTCGCGGCGCAGACGAGAGGGCTCGGCGTGACATTCCTGAACGTCAACGCGGCCAGCACCACCGGGATTCAGTACTTCGATGGTGACATCCCGCTGGGGCAGGTGTTCGCCCCGACCGGCAACACCTCGTTTGCGGGAATGCTGTTCCCGGACGCCGTTGTCACGCGCGTCGTGATCACGCTCGGGTCGGCGGAGATCTTCAGCTTCGACGGCAGCGAGGCCATGCAGGGCGGGACCGACCCGAACACCCTCGTCGCGGGCGAAGACCTGGCGCTGGCCGAGCCGGCGCCGGCCCCTGAGGTGGCGACCACCGCCGGCGTCCCCGTGACTTCGCCGCTCGACACCTTTATCGAGACGAACCCGAGCGCCACTCCGCTCGCGACGATCGACTGGGGCGACGGAACCAGAACGTCCGGCGCGATCGCGCCGGGCGCCGGCGGCACGCTCGTGGTCACCGGCAGCCATGCCTATGCCGAGGCCGGGAGCTACACCGTCCAGGTCACGGTCGACGACTCGAGCGGCCCCGAGCAAACAAGCCAGACTCAAGTCCAGGTCGCCCCGCGCTCGAGCGCGACGAACGTTTCGTGCTCTCCCTCACCGGTCGCGGTGACGGCGTCGACGGTCTGCACCGCGACGGTTTCAGACGTCGGCGCCGACGGCCCGATCACGCCCATGGGCACGGTCGCGTTCAGCTCGCCGACCGCCGGAGCGTCGTTCGCCGCCGACTCTGGATGCGTGCTCGGGGCGAGCGGGACGCCCGGAGAGGCCATCTGCGAGGTCCAGTTCACGCCCACCCAACTCCCTCCCACGCAGGCCCGGATCGACGCGGAGTACGGCGGCGACGACGCGCACGTAGCGAGTTCGGACAGCGCGATCATCGGGGTGCGCGCCCAGCGATGCACGCTGAAAGCGCTGTCGGCCAGGCTCCAAGGTCATCCCGCCGTCCTGGGCGTAATCGCGAACTGCGACGCGCGGGCGAACGTGACCGTCGTCGGCAAGGCCGTGGGAGCGCGCCATGGCAGGTTCAAGGCGTTCACGCTCAACTTTGGGAGCATCCGCACGACGGTCACGGCCGGCCGACCGACCGTGCTTGTGATCAGGCCCGCGAAGAGCGTGCTGAGCGCCTTGCGCGCGGCGACCCGCCGCCACCAGCGCGTCTCGCTGAAGCTGACCCTGACCGCGAGCTCCCACGCCACGCAGACGACCACGACCACGCGGGTCGGGGCGTTCAGGATTGGCTAGCGGCCGCGGCGCGCGCGAGGATTTCGCCGACGTGGCGGCCGACGTCGGGGGGTAGCTGGTCCCGGCGGAACCAGTCGGCCCGGTCGAGCTCGGTGAGGTCGATGTCGAGGCGAGGGTCGCCGATGCTGGCCTGGAACAGGTGCATGTCGTCGCGGTGGTGGCTGCCCGCGGTGAACAGCTGGCCGAGCGACTGCCAATCGTCGATCTGGCGGCCGAGCTCCTCGCGCATCTCGCGACGGGCGGCGTCGACAGGCGCCTCGCGGCGGCGCCGGACGGTGCCGCCGGGAAATTCCCAGGTCGGAGGACCGTAGGTGTGGCGCACGAGCAGCACGTCGTCGTCGTGCCGTACCACGCATTTGACCCCGACCACCTTCGGGCGGAACACGAACCAGTACAACCGCAGTCCGATGTACGCGCAGCGGATCGCGGCGCGGCGGACCTTGATGGACGGCTTCATGCGCCTTGAGCATAGGCTTCGCCACGAACGGCCGTGTTGCGTTCGATCGCCTATCATGGGCGAAGCCGCGCGATCGTCGCGCGGTTTGTGCGTGCCATGAAGACCTACGTAGCCACCCCCGCCGACCGCGAACGCAACTGGCTGATCGTCGACGCCTCCGGGCGAACGCTCGGTCGGCTCGCGACGCAGATCGCCGACGCGCTCCGGGGCAAGCGCAAGCCAACCTACACGCCGCACGTGGACACGGGCGACTTCGTGATCGTCGTCAACGCCGAGAAGATCGCGGTGACGGGCAACAAGCGCAACGACAAGCGCTATTACCGTCACTCCGGGTATCCGGGCGGGCTCAAGTCCCGCAGCCTGAACGACATGCTCGAGCGCCGGCCCGAGGAGGTCATCCGCCTCGCGGTCAAGGGCATGCTGCCGCGCAACCGCCTGGCGCGAAAGCAGCTGACGAAGCTGAAGGTTTACGCGGGCCCCGAACACCCCCACGTCGCACAGCAGCCGCAACCGATGGAGATCAAGTCTTGACCGAGCACCCCGAGGACGAGCAGCAGGCCGACGACCAGGAGCCGAGCGCTCCCGAGGAGCCAGAGGCCGAAGAGCCCGTGGCGGAGGCCGAGGAGCCGGCAGCCGAGCCCGTCGAGGAGCCGGTAGCGGAGGCCGAGCGCCGAGGAGCCGGCAGCCGAGCCCGAGGAGTCGCCGGCCACGGACGAGGAGCCCGCGATCGCCGCCGAGGCCGAGGTCGGCGACCCGGACGCGGTCGAGCCCGACGTCGTGGTCGAGGCCGAGCAGAACCCCGTCGAGGACGAGGAACTCGAGGAGATCGAGGTCGCGCCTCGCCAGAAGCCGGAGATTCCGGGCGCCGATCTGATCCCCGACATCGTGTCGCCCGAGCAGTTCCTCGACGCCGAGGCGCAGGCGGCCGCCGAGGCCGACGCCGAGGCGGCGGCGGCGCGCGAGCGGGAGGCCGAGGATGACTCGAGCCCGATCGCCGACGCTGCGATCGATCTCGCCGCAGGCGCCCGCTACACCGCGACCGGAAAGCGCAAGACCGCGGTCGCGCGGGTGATCCTCAAGCCCGGCACCGGCACGTACGTGATCAACGGCAAGACGCTCGAGGCGTTCTTCCCGCGTGAGACGCTTCGTCGCATCATCCGCCATCCGCTCGAGACCGTCGGCTACGAATCGCGAATGGACGTGGTCGCACGGATGCACGGTGGCGGCGTGTCGGCCCAGGCCGGCGCCCTGCGGCACGGGATCTCGCGCGCGCTGATCGTGGCCGACCCCAACCTGCGCGGCGAGCTCAAGCGCCGCGGGTTCCTGACGCGCGACCCGCGTGTCAAGGAGCGCAAGAAGGCCGGGCTCAAAAAGGCCCGCAAGCGGCCGCAGTTCTCCAAGCGTTAGCAGCACCGTGGCGCGCCAGCTGTTTGGCACGGACGGTGTCCGCGGCCGGGCGGGACATTTCCTGACCGCCGACCTCGCGCTCGCGCTGGCCCGCACCGCGGTGGCGCGGCTGCAGGCCGAACGCCCGCAGGTGCTGGTCATCCGCGACACACGCGAGTCGGGCGAGATGCTCGAGTCGGCGATCGCCGCGGGCGTAACCGCGGCCGGCGGTGACGCGCTGCTCGCTGGGGTGCTCCCGACACCGGCGGCGCCGCTGCTCGTGCGCCGGCACGGCTTCCACCTCGCCGCGGTGATCTCCGCGTCCCACAACCCTTACGAGGACAACGGCATCAAGCTGTTCGCCGCGGACGGATTCAAGCTCGACGACGACACCGAGCACGCGATCGAGGCCGAGCTCGGGACGCCACCGCGTCCACCGGCTCACATCGGCCGCGTGCGCCGATTTGAAGGCGCCCACGAGGACTACCTCCAGGCGCTCGAGAGCCGCTTCTCCGGCCTGCACCTGTCCGGCGTGCGCGTGCTCCTCGACTGCGCCAACGGCGCCACGTTCGAGGTGGCGCCCGAGATCTTCCGGCGACTCGGGGCGGACGTCGACGTGCTCGCCGATCGGCCCGACGGAATGAACATCAACCAGGGGTGTGGCTCGACCCATATCGCCGGGGTCGTCGAGCGCGTCACCGGTGGGGACTATCACGTCGCGTTCGCGTTCGACGGCGACGGCGATCGGGTGCTGGCCGTCGATGGCCGCGGCGCCGTCGTCGACGGTGACGAGCTGATCGCGCTCGCCGCGCTCCACCTGCGCGAGCAAGGGCGCCTCCCGGGCGACGGGGTTGTGGTCACGGTGATGACCAACTACGGGTTCCACCGGGCGATGGCGGCGGCCGGCATCGAGGTCGCGACGACCTCCGTCGGCGACCGCTACGTGCTCGACGAGCTTCGCCGGCGAGGTTGGACGCTCGGAGGCGAGCAGTCGGGCCATATCATCGATCTCGGTTTCGGGCCCTCCGGCGACGGGACTGCGAGCGCGCTGCTGACGCTCGAAGCTCTCGGCGGCCGCGATCTGGCCGACCGCGGGGCAATGGAGAAGCTGCCGCAGCGGCTGGTCAACATCCGCGCGTCCGACCGCGCCGGGCTCGCCGCCGCGATGGCCGATCCTGGTGTGGAGGAGGCGGTGGCGCGTGAGCACGCCGGGCTGACCGGCCGTGGACGCGTACTCGTCCGGGCGTCGGGCACCGAGCCGCTGATCCGGGTCATGGTGGAGGCGCCAAGCCAGCAGGAGACCGACGAGATCTGCGCCCGGTTGCGGCAGGTAGTGGAGACCGCCCTCGCATAACGCCGCGCGGGCGGCGCGAGGCTTGTGCGGGGCTTGTGCGGGCTGTTGCACGGCCGTTCGGGTTGGTGCGGGTCGGCCGCGAGTCTCGCACGACCTCGTGCGTTGATAGAAGCAACCATGCTTCCGGCTAACATCGTCGAATTCCTCTGACGCGAGACCGGAGGTGGATCGTTGCGGATTGCCCGCCACGAAAGGGGAAGTAAGCGCGTATGTGTGGAATCGTCGGTTACGTCGGACCGCGTAAAGCGCGCCCGCTGCTGCTCGCGGGACTAGAAAAGCTCGAATACCGCGGCTACGACAGCGCCGGCATCTCGGTGCTCCACGGGGACCGGATCGATTCCGTTCGCGCCGTCGGCAACCTGAGCGCGCTGCGCGACGCGATCGCGTCCTGCGGCGGCCACCACGATCACGGCGGCGGCGTGGTCGCGCTGGCCGAGCGGCCCGTGCCGGGAACGGGCATCGGTCACACCCGCTGGGCCACCCATGGTCGCGTCACCCAGGAGAACGCTCACCCGCACTTCGACAACACCGACCGCGTCCATATCGTCGTCAACGGGATCGTCGAGAACTACATCTCGCTCAAGCGCCGCCTGGTCGCCGAGGGCGCCGAGTTCACCTCGGAGACCGACGCCGAGGTGATCGCGCACCTGGTCGCCCACTACAACGACGGCGACCTCGTCGACGCCGTGCGCCGGGCCTACGCCGACCTGCGCGGCCACTATGCATTCGTGGCCATGACCGCGGACGAGCCGGGCGTGCTCGTCGGCGCGCGCAAGGAGTGCCCGCTGATCATCGGTCGCGGCGACGGCGAGCAGTTCATCGCGTCCGCGATTCCGGCGTTCCTCCGCCACACCCGCCGCGTCCAGTACATCGAGAACGACGAGATCGTCGTGCTCCGACCGGACGACGTCGAGTTCTTCACCGCCGACGGGACGCCGCTCGACCGGGAGATCACCGAGATCGATTGGGACGCGGACACCGCCGAGAAGCAGGGCTACGAGACGTTCATGCTCAAGGAGATCCACGAGCAGGCCGACGCGGTCGCCGAGACGATCGGCGAGCGCGCCGCGCGCGGGGTCGGGATCGACCTCGGCGACCTCGGACCGATCGACGACGAGACGCTGCGCACCGTGAAGCGAATCGTCGTCGTCGCGTGCGGTACCTCGTACCACGCGGGCCTGATCGGCCGCTACGCGATCGAGGAGTTCTCGCGCGTTCCGGTCGAGGTCGAGATCGCCTCGGAATACCGCTACCGCAATCCGGTCGTCGGGCCCGGCGACCTCGTGATCGGCATCTCGCAGTCCGGCGAGACCGCCGACACGCTTGCGGCGATGCGCACCGCGCGTGAGCGCGGCGCTCTCGTCCTGGCCATCACGAACATCATGGGGTCCCAGGCCACGCGTGACGCCGACGGCGTGCTGTACACGCGCGCCGGCCTCGAGATCGGGGTCGCGGCCACCAAGACGTTCGTCAGCCAGGTCGTGGCCATGTACCTGCTCGCGTTGCGGCTCGCCGAGTTGCGCGGCACGCTCGAGCCCGACCGCCTCAAGGCGACGATTAGCGAGGTCAAGCGCCTGCCGCACCGGATCGCCGAGATGTTCGAGCGCGACATGGGCGGCGTGCAGGCGGTCGCCGAGCGCGTGAGCGAAGCCGAGTTCTTCCTGTACCTCGGGCGGCACGTGGGGCTGCCGGTCGCGCTCGAAGGGGCGCTGAAGCTCAAGGAGATCTCCTACATCGCGACCGACGCATACGCCGCCGGCGAGATGAAGCACGGCCCGATCGCCTTGCTCGACCAGAGCACGCCCGTAGTCGTGGTCGCGACCGAGTCGCCCGTGCTCGAGAAGGTGATCTCGAACATCCAGGAGGTGCGGGCCCGTGGCGCGCGCGTGATCGCGATCGCCACCGAGGGCGACGACCAGATCGCCCAGCACGCCGACGAGGTGATCGAGGTGCCGCGCACCGAGTGGATGCTCGCGCCGCTGCTGGCGGTGATCCCGCTCCAGCTGCTTGCCTACCACATCGCCCGCCGGCGCGGGCTGAACGTCGACCAGCCGCGGAATCTGGCCAAGACGGTCACGGTGGAGTGAACCCGGTGGGCGAGGTCGGTCTCCGAGTCGGGATCGACCTGCTCGAGATCGACCGGCTGGAGCGTGCGCTCGAGCGCACGCCGCGACTCGCCGAGCGCCTGTTCACGCCTGGCGAGCGGGAGTACGCGGCCTCGCGCGGGCGGCCGGGGCAGCACCTGGCGGCGCGCTTCTGCGCCAAGGAGGCGGTGGCCAAGGCGCTCGGGGTCGAGTCGTGGAACTTCCACGAGGTTGAGGTGATCGGAACCGGAGGGCCGCCTCGGATCAGGCTGTCGGGCAGCGCCGCGGCGCGGGCGGCGGAGCTCGGGGTGCAGATCGAGGTGTCGCTCACGCACACCGACCGTGAGGCGGCCGCCGTGGCGATCGCGACCTGAGCCCGGCGATCGCCTACGCTCCCGGCGATGGCGATTCTTCCCGACTGGCTCGATCCGCTGCCGGAGGCCGCCGAGCAGCGGGCGCTCGACGAGTGGGCGATCAACGAGCGCGGAATCCCCGGGCTCGAGCTGATGGAGCGCGCGGGGACCGGACTGGCCGACCTGGTCGGGTCGCTCGTCCCCGACGGGCGGGTCGTGGTCGTCTGCGGCAAGGGGAACAACGGTGGCGACGGGCTGGTCACGGCGCGCGTTCTTCGAGACCGCGGCCGCGAGGTCGATGTCCTGCTGCTCGGCGATCCGGGCGAGTTCCGCGGGGACGCGCGGACGAATCTCGAGCGGCTGCCGGGACCGGGACCGCTGGCGTTCGACGCCGGCACGCTCGGCGGTGCCGCCGGGATCGTCGATGCGATCCTCGGCACCGGATTCTCGGGCGAGCCGCGCGAGCCCACGGCCGGCGCGATCGAGGCGATCAATGCCGCGGGGAGCTATGCCGGCGCGTGCGTGATCGCCTGCGATGTCCCGAGCGGGGTCGACGCCTCGACCGGCGAGATCGTGGGTAGGGCGGTGCGGGCGCGCGCCACCGCGACCTTCAACGCCGGCAAGCCGGGGCTGTGGATCGAGCCCGGCAAGACGCACGCCGGCGAGGTGAACGTGATCGACATCGGGATCCCCGCCGGCGGGCCGGTGGAGCCGCACGTCGGACTGATCTCGGCCCGCGTGGCGGCTTCGATCCCGCGTCGCGGCCGCGAGTCGAACAAATTCGCGGCCGGGAGCGTGCTGGTCTGCGGAGGGTCGCGAGGGCTTACCGGGGCGCCGTGCATGGCTTCCGAATCGGCCATGCGCGCGGGCGCGGGCTACGTGACGGCGTGCATCCCCGAGTCGTTGAACCTCGTGTTCGAATCGCAGCTGCTCGAGGTCATGACGATTCCGTTGCCCGACACCGACGGCTCGCTCGAGCCGCGCGGCGTCGAGCAGGTGCTCGAGCGCGCCGACCGGTCGGACGCCATCGTGCTCGGACCCGGGTTGGGGCGCGTGAGCGGGGCCCAGGAATTTGCGTTGCAGTTGGCCCGGGCCGCACCGGTCCCGCTCCTGCTCGACGCCGACGGGCTGAACGCGCACGCTGGTCACCTCGGTGTGCTCGCCGACCGCGAGGCCGCGACCGTGCTCACGCCACACGCCGGGGAGCTGGCGCGCCTGCTCGAGTCTGACAGCGCGTCGATCGGAGCGCGTCGCCTGGACAGCGCGCGCAGGGCCGCGCGCGAGGCGCAGGCGATCGTCGTTTTGAAGGGCGACGACTCGATCGTGGCCGCGCCGGACGGTCGCGCCGCGGTGAACCGGGGCGCGTCGTCGGCGCTCGCGACCGCGGGCACTGGCGACGTGCTGTCGGGCGTGATCGGGGCGTACCTGAGCAAGCACATGGATCCGTTCGCGGCCGCGTGCGCCGGCGTGCTCGTCCACGGCCGCGCCGGGCAGCTGTGCGCGCAGGAGATCGGCCCCGAGGGCGTGATTGCCGGCGATGTGATTCGCGCTCTGCCCCGCGCTCTGACGAGCCTCGTGTAGCCATGGCGGTGCGCGCGCTGGCCCGCGTGAACCTCGCCGCGATCGAACGCAACGTCGAGCGGCTGCGTGGCGGGCTCGCGGATGGCGTGGGCCTGTGCGCGGTCGTGAAGGGCGGCGGCTACGGGCACGGCGCGCTGCCGGCGGCGCGCGCGGCGCTCGCGGGCGGGGCACGGATGCTCGCGGTGGCGACGGCCGGTGAGGCGGCCGAGTTGCGGGCCGGCGGCATCGAGGCGCCCGTGCTCGTGATGGGGGCGGTGAGCGACGAGGAGCTGCCGGTGGCGCTGGGGGCTCGGTGCGAGCTGGTCGCCTGGACCGAGCCGTTCGTGGAACGGCTCCGGCGGGCGGGCGCGGGCTCGGCTCCGGCCCCGGTCGGCTCGGCTGCGGCCCCGGCCGGCTCGGCTGCGGCCCCTGTCGGCTCGGCTCCGGCCCCCGTGCGCGTCCATGTCAAGCTCGATACCGGCATGGGCCGGCTCGGGACCAGAGATCCGGACGAGGCTCTGCGCGTCGCCGAGCGCGTCGTAGAGGCGGGCCCTGCGCTCGAGCTCGCGGGAGCGATGACACACTTCGCGAGCGCCGACGAGGATCCGTCGTTCACGTCCGCGCAGCTTGGCCGGTTCGTGCCGTTCGTGGCGGCGATGCGCGAGCGGTGGCCGTTTCCGGGGATCGTCGTGCACGCCGCCAACAGCGCCGCGACGCTGCGCGAGCCTGCCAGTCAGTTCGACCTGGTCCGGTGCGGGATCGCGATCTACGGTTGCGACCCGATGAACGACGATCCCGCCTCGCACGGCCTCGAGCCGGCGCTCGAGCTGACCTCGTACGTGGCGGCCGTGAAGCTCGCACACGCGGGAGAGAGCGCCGGCTACGGGCGGCGGTGGGTGGCGCGATCGGACACGTGGGTGGCGACTGTGCCGATCGGCTACGCCGACGGGATCCGCCGGGCGCTGACCAACAACTGCGACGTGCTGATCGGCGGCCGCCGCTATCCGCTGGTGGGCACCGTCAGCATGGACAACATCACGGTCGAGGTCGGCACGCCCGATGCGGTTCGCGTGGGAGATCGCGTCACGATCATCGGCGGCGACGGCGACGAGGTCCAGACGGCGGAGGAGGTGGCGCGCCGGGTCGGCACGATCAGCTACGAGATCGTCTGCGGGCTGACCCCGCGGGTCCCGAGGGTCTACCACCGGGACGGTACGCCGGCGTGAGCGCCGCCGACCCGCTCGAGGCGCTCGCCGGGATCGCCGACGGGCCGGCCTGGCTCGTGGGTGGGGCGGTGCGCGACCGGGTGCTGGGGCGCCCGACCGACGACTACGACATCGTGGTTGGGGGCGACGCGCGCGCGCTGGCCCGCTCGCTGGCGTCCACCGTCGACGCGCACGTGTTCGCCCTGTCGGAGGCGTTCGGTGCGTGGCGCGTGGTCGCGCGGGATCGCAGCTGGCAGGTCGACGTGCTACCGGTTCTCGGCGACTCGATTGAGTCCGACCTGGCCCGACGCGACTTCACGATCAACGCGATCGCCGAGCCGCTCGCCGGCGGCGGTTATATCGACCCGTTCGGGGGTCTCGAGGACCTACGCCGCCGCCGGCTGCGGATGGTGTCCGCGCACGCGTTCACCGACGACCCCCTGCGCACGCTCCGCCTCGCCCGCCTTGCCTGCGAGCTCGAGCTCGAGATCGACGAGGACACGCGGCGCGCCGCCGCGGCGAGCGCCGGCGCGCTTCCAGAGGTCGCGCCCGAGCGCATCTTCGCCGAGCTCAAGCGGATCGTGAGCGCCGATCGCGTGCTCGACGGCCTCGAGCTCATGGACGCCGTCGGCGCGAGCGGCGTGATCCTGCCGGAGCTGACCCGGATGCGGGGCGTCGAGCAGAGCCCCTACCACCACCTCGACGTGTACGAGCACACGCTGTCGGTGCTCGCCTCGGCGATCGAGCTGTCCAGCCGGCCCGAGCAGTGGCTAGGCGAGTACGCGGACGCCGTCAGGGAGTTTCTGGCCGAGCCGCTGGCGAACGAGCTGACCCGCGGCCAGGCGCTGCGGTTCGGAGCCCTGCTGCACGACGTGGCCAAGCCGGAGACCCGGCGGGTGACCGCGGAGGGGAGAATCACGTTCATCGGGCACGACATCGTGGGAGCCGAGGTGGCGTCGGACGTGCTGGCACGCTTCAAGGCGAGCGACCGCCTCCGGGACTATGTCGCTGGACTCACGCGCAACCACCTACGGCTCGGCTTCCTCGTCCACGAGATGCCGATCAGCCGGCGGGCGATCTATCGCTATCTGCGCGCGTGCGAGCCGGTGCAGGTCGACGTGACGCTGCTCAGCATCGCGGATCGGCTGGCCACGCGCGGGCGCGGGTCCGACGAGGCGATCATCCGCCATCTCGAGCTCGCTCAGGACCTGCTCGGGGAGGCACTCGCGTGGCGCGAGGGCCGTCCGCGCGCGCTCGTGCGTGGTGACGAGCTCGCGCGGGCGGTCGGTCTCCGACCCGGCCCGGAGCTCGGCCAGATCCTCGCCGAGCTGGAGGAGGCGAGCTTCGCGGGGGAGATCACCTCGCGCGAGCAGGCGATCGATCGAGCGCGAGCGATCGTCGGCGGCGCGGGCAGCTCCGTCGTCGACCGGTAGGGATGCCACGCCGGCACTCGCGGGACAATGAGTTCGTTCGGAAAGCGCCGCGCTGACCGGCTGCAGACCCGTTTCACTGTCGGGTTCGGCACTGGTTCCCACCCCGCGAACCTGCATCGAACCACTCCAGAAAGCAATCAACTGCACTTACTTGCTACCTTCCCCGGGTTGGTCGGGGCCCTCGGGCACCCAACCGGCGTGTCCGATAGCAGGCTATAAGGGGAGTACATGGCAACGGGTACCGTCAAGTGGTTCAGCGACGACAAGGGCTTCGGCTTCATAACGCCCGACGACGGCGGGCGCGACTTGTTCGTTCATTTCACTGGCATCGTGGGGGACGGCTATCGCTCGCTGTCCGAGGGCATCAAGGTTTCGTACGAGGAGGAGGCCGGTCCGAAAGGGCCGAAGGCGGTTAACGTCTCCAAGCTCTAGCGAGGCGGCTGGACTGGCCGTTTTGTAGTAGACGACGCGACCGACCGGCGCCAGGATGGCGATCGCCGCCCTCGTGCGGCGCAACTGGCGCCGGGGTGTCGTGTTGAATCTGGACATGAAACGTTTTCTCTTGGCCACAGCTGGCGTAGTCGCCCTCTGCGGGCTGCTTCCAGCGGCCGCCGACGCGATGATCAGCGAGCTTGGCGCCACTACATCGCCGCTCGTCTCGCCGGCATGTCCCAAGGGCGTACCGCCCTCGCAGTGCACGATCATCCTGACTCGAGCGACCGCGCTCGAGACGATCAGGGACAACATCGCTTACCCGTCCAAGGTCAAGCAGGCCGGACGGGTCGTGGCGTTCACGGTCGGCCTGTCCGCGCTGTCCACCAGCGCATCCACCGCGCTCAGCGACACGAAGTTCCTCGACAAGACCTACGGTGGCGATGCGCAGGTCGGGATCACCGTGCTCAAGCCGGTGGGCAAGAAGACCTCCTGGACGTGGTCCGTGGTCGCACAGAGCCCGCTGGTGGACGTCCAGCCCTATCTCGGGCAGGTGGTCCAGTTCCCGCTCACGACCTCGATCCCGGTCGTTCGCGGCGATGTGATCGCGCTGACCACTCCGACGTGGGCGCCGGTCCTGACGATCGACCTGTCAACGAGCCACTTCGCCTACCGGCAGAGCCGCAGCCGCAACTGCAATCTTCCGCCCAGCACGTCGCAGGCACAGGTCACCGTCGGCCAGAACGCGTCGTATTCGTGCGACTACCCGGGGACGCGGGTCGAGTACAGCGCCACCGAGGTGACGAACGCGGTGCCGAACACGACCACGACCACGACGACGACGGGCACGACACCGAAGAACAGGTGAGCGGAGCGCCGGCGGCGCTCCGGACGGTTAGGTGAGGCTGCCGCCGCGCCGGGGAATGCGGCGGCGCTGAGCGCTAGGGGAGTCCGCCGCCGCCGCTGCCCGAGCCAGAGGAGCCCGAGCTGGTGCCGGTGGAGGTGGCGCCGTTTGGCGTGGCGCCGCCGCCGCCACCGGCCGGCTGGCTCGGGGCCGTCGAGTTTCCTCCGCCACCGGTGCCGGCAGCGCCCGTGTTCCCGGCGCTCGCGTTGCCGCCCGATGAGGTCCCGGACGAGCCACTCCCGCTGCCGGACGACGCCGACGCGGAGTTCGACGGCGAGGATCCGCTCGAGGACGTGGTCGAGGTGGTCTTCGAGGTCGAGGTGGTTGACGACGTGCCGGCGGATGCCGGCGTGGTGATGGTCGCCGTCGGGACGGTCAGCGGCGGCGCGCCTGAGGTGTCCGTCGCTGCGCCGCCGCCACCGCACGCCGCGATGGCCGCCGCGGCCGCGGCGCCGGCACCGAGCACGGCAAGCCTACGAGTAGCGCGAATGACGGCTGGACGTCGGGGCACGACCAACGCCTCAGACTTCGAGCGGATCCATCCGCCTGCCGCAATGCGGGCAGTCGTTGAGGTCTTTCTGGCAATGCTGGTCACACCAGTTGCAGAACCGAAGGTTCTCAACCGCCCACGGCAGCTCGGATGGGGTCGGTGCCAGGGGCAGCAGTTGCCCGACGACCTCCAGCGGCTCGCCGGTCTCCCGATCGACGTAGGTCCGTCCGACCTCAGCGTCGATCACGACCTCGCGACCGGTGGATGGCGTCCTCATCCGGTACTTCTGACGCAACCTCATTCTCAGCCATCGTATAGCAGGGGACGGATGTCCGCCGCCGTCTCGGAGCCCCTCGCGGACCGCGCAGGGGCGGCGGGCGCGCCGGTGAGCCCCCCTGCCGACGGCTTGGATAGAGTGCCGCCTCTCAAGGTATGGAGAAGTCGCTGGGACGCATTGCCACGCTCATAGCGGCGGCCACGATCGCGATCACCGTAGGTGGTTGCGCAATCAAACATCCCACCGGCAACCTGGTGGAGGGCAAGAAGCTGTTCGCGACGAACTGTGCCTCCTGCCACACGCTCGCCCACGCGAACTCGACCGGCACGGTCGGGCCGAACCTGGACGATGCGTTCCGGCAGGATCGGATCGACGGCGTCAAGAGCACCTCGATCGAGGGGCTGATCTCGTTCTGGATCCAGTACCCGAACACCGAGGGCGTGATGCCGCCGATGCTCGTGAAGGGCCAGCAGGCCCAGGACATCGCGGCGTATGTGGCGGCGGTCGCGGCGAAGCCGGGTCAGGACACGGGCGCGCTGGCGACGGCCGTGGCGGAGACGGTGGCGCCCACGGCCGCTAACGGGAAGGCGATCTTCACCGGCGTCGGCGGGTGCGGGTCCTGTCACACGCTGGCGGCCGCCGGGACGACCGGGACCGTCGGACCTAACCTCAACACGCTGAAGACTGACTGCGCGGCGCCGGCGTCACAGCAGGCCCGCGGCTCGACGTTCGAGAAGTGCGTGACGACCGCGATCACCGATCCTTACAAGTACATCCCGGCGGGCTACCACTCCGGCATCATGCCCGACACGTTCAGCAAGACGCTCAGCCCGACTCAGATCCAGGCGCTGGTGGCGTTCCTGGATTCGGCGACGCACTAGCTCGCCGTCCATACCCGGCGCCGGGGGGGTGCCGGTTGTGGACGCCCGGGCTCGCTCAGGACACCGTGGCGCTCGAGCCGCGGGTCGTGATCCGCTCGAGCAGCTCGTCGCCGCGCCCCGCCGCCACGGCCCGCGCCGCCCGCTGCTCGTCGAGCTCGAACCCCTGCGCGGCCGCCGCGTCGAGCAGCGTCTGTCGTTGCTCGGACTCGCGCGCAACCTTGAGGAACAGCCAGCAGAACAAACCGATCGTGAGCAGGCTTTCCTCGACCATCATCAGGCCGGCGGCGGCGATCTGGTCGCCCATCGGGCTGATGTGCCATTTGGCGTCGCCGGCGCGGTAGATCGGGTACAGAACCGTCCCCGAGAAGATCATTATGTTGGCGAGGATCGTCCCAGCGAGACGCACCGCGATGATGTAGACGAGGCGGGCGGCGTTTCCGAACCAGGCAGGCTTCGGCAGAGGACCGAGCAGCGCCATCCACATCGCCATGCCGAACGCCAGGAAGCACGCGTGCTGGAGGCCGTGGATCAGGTCGTGGCGAAGCGCCGCCTGGTAGAGCACCGGGAGGTGCCACACGTAGAAGTTGATCGCCCAGGCCGGGAACGCCACCAGCGGGTGGGCGAACACGCGGAGCTTGCCGACGTACGGCCGGCGCAGGAGTGGCGCGAGTAGCGGGCCGGTGAAGCCGAGCACGATCAGCAGCGCCGAGATGTCGCCGATCACGAGATGCTCGGCCATGTGCGCGACCAGCAACTGATCTGCGAGCGAATCGACCGGGTAGCTCAGCGCGATTGCCAGCGTCACGAGCCCGGCCGCGAAGCACGCCTGCCGCCAGCCCGGAACCGCGCGCCGCTCGTGCGAGAGGGTCTGCACGCGCGCGCGATACGGCAGCCAGAACAACAGCACGATGACCGACGGGACGATGCCGTTGATCGGGCCGACGCCGGCGAGCGGGAGCGAAATCAGGGCCACGACTAGACCCAATGGTGGCGCACCAACGCCGGATCGGCTAGGTAAGCGCGCGAACGATCAACACGATCACAACGATCGCGGCGATCACGGCGAGGCAGTAGAGGAACACCCGGAAGGCATCGGCCTCGTAACGCAGCGGATTCGCCAAGACGCCGACGCTCGCAGCTAGAGCACGTATACCGACGTGTACACGACGATCCACATGATGTCGACGAAGTGCCAGTAGATCCCCGGCACTTCCATCCCCGCGTGGTTCTCCGGGGAGTAGTGACCGCGGAAAGTGCGGATAGTCACCATCAGGAGCAGGCACAGCCCGATGAATACGTGGATGCCGTGGAGGCCGGTCAGCGAGTAGAAGACGGTTGCCTGAGCCGAGTCATGCGGTGCCCATCCGAGATGGATGTATTCGTTTATCTGGATGAACAGGAACGTCAGGCCGAGCATGAACGTCGAGGCCATCCCGGCCCGCATGCCGAAGCGGTTTCCGTTCTTGGCCGAGGTCAGCGCCCAGTGCAGGGTGAGCGACGAGGACAGCAGGATCGCCGTGTTGACACCGGCCACGGCCTCGGGCACGACGGTGCCGTGCGCCGGCCAGGGATTGTGGCTGACGATCCGGATGAAGAAGTACGCGGTGAAGAACGCGCCGAAGATCATGATCTCCGACATGATGAAAAGGAGCATGCCGAGCGTCGGCGCGTGCACCCTCGAGGACTGGTGCGCGGGCGGCGGTCCGTGGTGCTCGGCGTGGCCGTGGGCGATCGAGGCGGCTTCCATGGCTACGCGGTGCTCGACGCGACGTCCTCGTGGACGACGTGCTCAACGGGTTTACCGGAGGCGCGCCGCACCCGCTCGATCAGGTCGGTGCGGAGCCAGCCCGACTTGGTGTCGGAGAAGGTCGAGATCACGATGTCGTCGACGCGGAAGTACTGAAGCGCGTTCATGATCGCGGTGAACGGGTCGGGGTCGCCGATCATTCCGGCGGCGAACATGCCGGCCGCGTGCAGCCGGTCGAGCACGAGCTTGAGTCGCGTGCGCGCCCGGTTCGCGTCCTGGCCGCCGCCGCCCTCCTGCGGTACGACGATCACGAACAGGCGGGGACGGCCATCGGGGTCCGACTCGGCCTTGGCCTTGAGCGCGTCGAGCAACTCGTCGCCGCTCGCGGTGCGATTCGCGACCGCCAGCGTGACGACGAACGGCAGTCCCTCCGTGTCGGGGTCCGCGACCACGTGCTCGACGGGAAGGCCGGTCGCGTCGCGAACGCGCTCGATCAGGTCGCGCCGCAGCCATCCCGAGCGCGTCGCCGGATACGTCGAGATGATGATCTCGTCGGGCCGATAGGCGTGGACGGCGTCGATCGTCGCGGAATAGGCGTCGCTGTCGCCGACCTCGCCGATCGCGTCGATGTGCTCGGCGCGAGCGAACTCGAGCGCGAGATCGATGCGCGTCTGGGCGGCGTCGAACACGGAGTCGTCGTAGACGACCAGCCCCGCGCGCGGCCGGTTCTGGGGGGCGACGAGCACGAACCGCACATCCCCCTTGGCGGCTCGTTCGCGGATCGCCTCGAGCAGCGACTTGCCGCCCAGCGTCTCGTTGGCGACTACGAGGATCGTCTTCACGTATGGCTCTCCTGGCTCGATCCCGCGGTGACCGTTCCGGCCGTCACGCGCCCCGCCTCAGCGGGCGGCTTGAAAATGCCGTGCACCGCGCCCGGGACGCCGTACTCGTAGGGACCGCCGACAACCGTCGGGATCGCGTCGAAGTTGAAGATCGGCGGTGGGGAGGAGACCTGCCACTCGAGTGTCATCGCCCGCCACGGGTTGGACGGGGCGCGAGGGCCGCCACGCCAGCTGACGATCATGTTGTAGAGGAAGATCAGCGTGCTGAAGCCGAGGATGAACGCAGAGATCGAGATGAACAGGTTCCAGTCGGCGAACTTCGCCGCGTACTCGGCGACGCGACGGGGCATGCCCTGGATCCCGATCAGGTGCATCGGCCCGAACGTCAGGTTGAAGAAGATGAACGTCATCCAGAAGTGCCACTTCCCGAGCCGTTCGTCGTACATCCGGCCGGTCATCTTCGGGAACCAGTAGTAGACGCCGGCGAAGATCGTGAACAGCGACCCGCCGAACAGCACGTAGTGGATGTGGGCGACGATGAAGTACGTCTGGCTGACGTGGATGTCGAACGGGATCATCGCCAGCATCACGCCGCTGATCCCGCCGAGCGTGAAGGCCGTCAGGAACCCGAGCGCGAACAGCATCGGGGTGTCGAGGTGGATCACGCCTCGCCACAGCGTCGCCAGCCACGAGAAGATCTTGATCCCGGTGGGGATCGCGATGATCGACGTCGTGATCATCATCGGGATGCGGATCCACGGCGCCATCCCGGACACGAACATGTGGTGCGCCCACACGGTGAAGCCGAGCACGACGATCGCGAGCAGCGAGAACGCCATCATCCGGTAGCCGAAGATCGGCTTTCTCGACTTCACCGCGATGACCTCGGAGATGATCCCGAACCCGGGCAACATCATGATGTAGACGGCGGGGTGGGAGTAGAACCAGAACACGTGCTGGTACATGAGCACGTTGCCGTTCTTGTCCGGTCCCACGAACGCGTCGAAGAAGTGGAAGTGGAGCGCGACGTCGAGCAGGATGAAGAACTGCGACGCCGCGATGAACGGGGTGGCGATCACGACCAGCAGTGAGGTCGAGAAATTCGCCCACACGAGCAGCGGCATGCGGAAGAAACTCATTCCGGGCGCACGCATAGTGATGATCGTCACGAGGAAATTGAGCGCGGTGGCGATCGACGACGCACCCGCTAACTGCACCGCTATCGAGAAGAACATCTGCCCGATCGGCATCGTCGTCGACAGCGGCGCGTAAGCCGTCCAGCCGGCAGCGAATGAGCCGCCCGGGGCCAGGAAGCTCATCAGCATCATGATCCCGGCCAGCGGCAGCAGCCAGTACGACAGCGCGTTCAGGCGTGGGAAGGCCATGTCCGGCGCGCCGATCATCAGCGGCAGGACGAAGTTGGCCAGGCCCGCGAACACCGGGATCACGAACAGGAAGATCAGGATCGTGGCATGGACCGAAAACACGCCGTTGTACTCCTCGGGGGTCAGGAACTGCATTCCCGGCTTGGCCAACTGCGCGCGGATCAGCATCGCCAGCATGCCGCCGACGAGCAGGAAGAAGAACGAGGTGACCACGTACTGGATCCCGATCACCTTGTGGTCGGTATTGACCCGGAAGTAGTCGCGCCAACTGTGGGCGCCGTGGCCCGAGTGGTCCTCCGGTCGCGTCGGGCGGCCGGCGGCCCAGTAGAGCCAGTAGTCGGCGGTGCCGAGCCCGAACATGAAGAAGATCGGAACCGCGATCAGCGCCACGATCGTGATCGCGTGGCCGTCGACCACGGGATGCTCGTGCATCAGCGCGCGGATCAGAACGGTCAGTCCGAACGCGAAGGCAAACCCGACCACCTCGGAAAACGCCGCGCGGTACCAGCCCGGCCGGCGCAGGCTCGGCGGAAGCGGGACGCGGGTACGGCGTGTGGCGGGGGCCTCATGTGCCGCGGTTGTGACTGCCATCAGTAGCGCTCCTCTCCGAGACTGGTCCCGCTACGGACGAGGCCGACGCACACGGACCCGCGACGGCTACCGCTATCCATCATCTGGACGATACCTCCTTGCGAGGGCGTCACGGCCGCTCACTTGGCCGCGCTCGAGAGGAAGTTGACGAGCGCCTGGATCTGGTCCGGCGTGAGCCGCTGGGCGAAGTTCGACGGCATGATTCCCGCGCTGTAACCGGTCGGCAGGTACGCGTAGGGCTTGGTGATCGCGGTCTCGATGCATTCCTTTAGTGTCGTGCCGCGGATCTTCTGGGAGGCGGGATTCGCGCAGTCTGTCCGAAGCCTGACATCGAGGTTCGGCCCGACCGTTCCGGTGGCCGACGCCGCCGCGAGCGTGTGGCACCCGCTGCACCCTGCCGAGCCCGTGAACACGGCCTGGCCGGCGGCGGCGCTGGTGCTCGACGAGCTCGACGAGGAGGACGTGCTCGGCGCCGACGACGAGCCGCTGCCGTTCGGCACGTTCTGCGCGTAGTCCGGGACCGCCTGGGTCACGGTCGCGGGCGGCGTCCCGAGCGGCGGTGGGCCGTTGATCGGCTGGGACTTCAGCCAGCTTGCGAACGCGGCCGGGGTCAGCACATGGGCGCTGCTCCGCATCAGCGAGTGGCCGGCGCCACACAACTCGGTGCACTCGACCGGGTACGTGCCGAGCACGTCCGGCGTCACCCGGAGCGTCGTGACGATCCCGGGTACCGCGTCGAGCTTCTCCGAGAAGTTCGGCACGAAG
Organism: uncultured Solirubrobacterales bacterium; assembly: GCA_963701945.1. Taxonomy (GTDB): domain Bacteria; phylum Actinomycetota; class Thermoleophilia; order Solirubrobacterales; family Solirubrobacteraceae; genus Palsa-465. Next base: position 642,684 of record CAVPBV010000019.1, read on the forward strand.
AAGCTGTGGATCACGTCGAGCGAGCGGAGCTTGAACACGACCGGCCGGCCCTCTGGCAGGTACAGCTCCGAGGAGACGACCTGCTTGCCGGGCGACTGCGGATAGGAGAACTCGAACGCGAACTGGCGCGTGGTGACGTTCACGGTCATCGCGTTCGTCTTGTTCGCCTCATTCGTGCGCAGCACCGAGTACGCGTAGCCACACAGCGACACGATCAGGATCGCGGGGACCGCGGTCCACACGACTTCGAGGCGCGTGTTGCCGTGGATCGGCGGACCGTCCATGTCCTCCTGACCCGGGCGCATCCGGAACTTCCAGACCGAGAACAGCACGACGGTCTCGACCAGCACGAAGATCGGGATCGTGGTGATCAGCAGCACGTCGTAGAGCGTGCGGATGTTGCCGGCCTGGACCGAGCCCTTCGACGGGAACCACGGGATGATCAGCGCGAGCGGGATCGCGATCGCACTGGCGATCACACCGATCACGACCATCTGCAGAATCGGGCGGTTACGCACGCTGGTCTTGAGTCTGCGGGCCCTCGAGCGTCACTCAGCCTCGCATCCTAAGCGTTCTGGTCGACGAAGGACGCCAAGCCACCACCCGACGGGCCGGCGAGGCCGCCGAGCCGCGTCCGGATAGCCCGAACGCCCCGAAACCGCGGCGCGATTTTGCTTGCCAGCCGCGCCACAAGTTCAACTATGATTGAGGCAATTGTTGCAATCTAGCCAGGAGGCGTGATGCAGGTACGTGAGGGGATGTCCGAGACCGTGTTGACGATCGGCCCGAGCCACACGCTGCGGGACGCCGCCGAGGCCATGTGCAGGCGCAACGTCGGCGCGGCGGTGGTGGTCGACCCGGACGCACAAGGCCCGAGCGTCATCACCGAGCGCGACATCCTCCAGGCGGTGGGCAGCGGTGAGGACCCCGACCGGGAGCTGGTCTCCAACCACGCGACCTCGAACCTGACGCTCGCCTCTCCCGACTGGTCGCTCGAGCGGGCGGCGGCGACGATGGTCCGGGGCCGGTTCCGCCACCTGGTCGTGTACGACGGCGGCGAGCTCGCGGGCGTTCTGTCGATGCGGGACATCATGCGCTGCTGGATCGAGGACGGCGCCACGAGCAGCGTCCCGGCCGAGGCCGCGCAGGCTTAGCGCCCCGGTCGCGCGCGGCGCGGGGTCCGCGGCGCCGGGTCCGCGGCGCGGGGTCCGGCGATCGCGCGGGCGTTAGTGCCCGTGCTCCTCAGGGAGCTCGGCGATATCGCGGCGGGTGTCTCCGACCCACATCACGACGATGATCACGAGCGCGATCAACCCGACGATGCTGAGGATGATGTTGATCGTGGTCCCGATCACGGTCAACGTGATCGCGATCGCGGTCATGAACGGCTTGATGCTCGGGCCGGGCAGGTGCAGCTGCTCGCCGGCCGGCGGCGCCTGAGTCGGGTGCTCTGAGTCGTTCACGGATGGACGTAGATCGCGGACGCCACGAACGTGAGGCCGAACATGACGAGGCAAACCGCGCCTGCGATCAGACCGGAACGGAGGTTCTTGCGTGCAAGCCGTCGGTCCATTACGGCGGAAAGGCTACAGCTTCACGTCCGCGACCATCGCGCCGAACAGCAGCGCGAGGTAGGCCAGGGAGAAAAGGTACAGGCGCAGGGCGGTGCGCCGGTCGGCCTGGCGGTATAGCCAGAGCGCGCCGGCGATGAACGCCAGACCGAGGACGATCGACGCGAACAGGTAGGCGATCCCGAACTCGCCGGCGCAGAACGGCAGCTGTGTGACCGCGTACAGCAGCAGCGTGTACAGGACGATCTGCCGGCGGGTCTCGCGCTCGCCGCGGACGACCGGCATCATCGGTACGCCCACCTTCGCGTATTCGTCCTTCATCAACAGGCTGAGCGACCAGAAATGCGGCGGGGTCCAGTAGAAGACGATCGCGAACAGGTAGACCGCGGTCCACGACAGCGAGCCGCGGGTGGCGGCCCAGCCCACGAGCGGGGGCACCGCTCCGGCAGCGCCGCCGATCACGATGTTCTGGGGGCTGCGCCGCTTGAGCCAGATCGTGTAGACGCCGACGTAGCCGACGAACCCGGCCAGCGCCAGCGAAGCGGCCAACAGGTTCACGGTCAGCGACAGGAGCGCGAACGACAAAGCGCACAGCACGAATCCGAACACGAGCGCGGCCCGCGGCGACACGCGGCCAGATGGGATCGGGCGTGTGGCGGTCCGCTTCATCTGGGCGTCGATGTCGCGGTCGTAATAGTGGTTGACCGCGCCGGCGCCACCGGCGGACAGGTAGCCCCCGAGGCAGGTCAGGGCGATCTTCGAGACCGGCGGGCTCCCCGCGATCTCCATCGTCGTGATCGTCGTGAACAGCAGCAGCGTCTGGACCTTCGGCTTGGTCAGCTCGAAGTAGTCGGCCACGACCTGGCGGACGCCCGACGCGACCACCGGCGACGGGACCTGAGCAGCCGCTCCCGACGGGACCTGGCTTACCGACGAGGCGTCCATGCCGAACAGCCTACGCCCTCGCGAACCGCTCGCTACCGCCCGTCTTCTGGGCGGCGCCGGTGTTGCGCTCGATCTGGCGGCGGATATCGCGCATCGGTTCCACCGACCTTACGCGCGGGATCTCGTCGAAGTTGTTGACCGGTGGCGGCGACGGGACGAACCACTCGAGCGTGTTCCCCTTCCACGGGTCAGGTCCCGCCAACGGCCCGGTCTTGTAGTTCATCGCAATGTTGACGACCGTCATCAGGATCCCCACGGCCAGGATGAACGCGCCGATCGTCGAGATCAGATTGTAGGTCGACCATCCGAGCCCGGGTTGGTACGTGTAGATCCGCCGCGGCATGCCGCTCAGACCCAGCGCGTGCTGGACGAAGAACGTCGCGTTGAAGCCGATGAACACGAACCAGAACGACACCTTGCCCAGACGTTCGTTCAGCAACCTACCGGTCATCTTCGGGAACCAGTAGTAGATCCCGGCGAGCACCGGGAAGACCGCCCCGCCGAAGATCGTGTAGTGGAAGTGGGCGACGACGAAGTAGGTGTCGTTCAGCTGCCAGTCGACCGGGAACACCGCCAGGAAGATCCCGGTGATCCCGCCGATCGTGAAGATCGCGATCATTCCGACCGCGTAATAGAGCGAGGTCGTCATGACGATCGATCCTCGCCACAGGGTCGATATCCAGTTGAAGATCTTGACCCCGGTGGGGACGCCGATCAGGAACGAGCTCAGCATGAAGAAGCCGAGGACGACCACCGGGATCGGCGAGGCGAACATGTGGTGGGCCCAGACGAGGGTGGCCAGGAACGCGATCACGACGGTCGAGGCGGCGATCGCCTTGTAGCCGAAGATCGGCTTGCGCGAGAACACCGGGATGACCTCGGAGATGATCCCGAACCCAGGCAAGACCATGATGTAGACCTCGGGGTGCCCGAAGAACCAGAACAGGTGCTGCCACAGGACCGGCGAGCCGTGCGCGGTCGGGTCGAACCAGTGGGTGCCGAAGTGCCGGTCGGTCAGCAGCATCGTCACCGCCGCCGCGACGACCGGCAACGCGATAATCAGCAGGATCGCGTAGACGAGGATCGTCCAGATGAACAGCGGCAGGCGTCCCCAGGTCATCCCGGGAGCGCGCATGTTCACGATCGTCGCGTAGAAGTTGATCGCGCCGAGCAGCGAGGAGATGCCGGTGAGGTGGATCAGGAAGATCCACGCGTCCTGACCGCCGCTCGGCGAGTACTGGATGCTCGAAAGCGGCGGGTAGCTCCACCAGCCGGCCTCCGGCGGGTGGTAGAAGAGCGTCGCGTAGAAGACGATCCCGCCGGCGAGCAGCAGCCAGAACGAAAGCGCGTTGAGCCGCGGAAACGCCATGTCCCTTGCGCCGATCATCAGCGGCACGAAGTAGTTGCCGAACCCGGCCATCACGGGCACGACGAACAGGAAGATCATCGTCGTGCCGTGGAGTGTCAGCAGCTCGTTGTAGCGCTCGCCGCCCAGCAGCGTGTTGCTCGGTTCGGCCAGCTGCACCCGCATCAGCAGCGCCTCGACGCCGCCGAGCATGAAGAACACGAACGTGAGGACCAGGTACATGATCCCGATCTTCTTGTGGTCGGTGGTCACGATCCATTCGACCCAGCGCTTGCTCGTGCGCGTCCCAGCCACCTCGTGTGTGAGCACCTCCGGAACCGATCGGACTGGTCCGGCGACTGGTCGGGCGGCTGGCTCGGCAATCACGGACATTCGCAGTCTCCTAGAGGTTTCCGGTTCGTGTCAGGTACGAGCGCAGCTGGGTGACCTGCGAGTTGGCGGTCTGGATCAGCTGAGATTGGCGCGTCAGCCAGGCCTGGTAGGCCGCGGGTGAGACGACGTCGACGAGCGCGGTCATGAACGCGTGCTGGCGCCCGCACAACTGCGCACACTGGCCGTGATAGAGGGCCGGACCCTTGGCCTTGAACCAGGTGTAGGTCGTGTAGCCAGGCACCGCGTCCACCTTGCCTCCGAGCGACGGAACCCACCACGAGTGGATCACGTCGATCGAGGTGATGCTGATCACGACCGTGGTGTTCGCCGGGACGACCATCTCCTGGTAGGAGTAGGGCAGCTTTAGCGCGAACGGGTTGTGCTCGCAGCCGGCGCCGTACACGTAGCGCCAGATGTACTGCCGGCCCTGAACGCAGATCGTCAGCTTCTTCCCGTTGGGGGGACTCGGCTGGGTGAGCGACGATTCGAGGAACGGGGCGCTCGAGTTGGGCGGGTTGAGGATGCTCGGGAGCTTGATGAACGTGACCACGGTCAGCACCACGAGAATCGCCGCCGCGGCGATCGTCCAGGAGATCTCGAGCCGCGTGTTGCCGTGGATCTGCGCCGCCGTCCGCACCTTCTTGGCTCGGAACCTGTAGACCGAGTAGAACAGCGCGCCTTCGACGATCACGAACACCACCGCCGCGATGTACAGGATGATCAGGTACAGCGAGTGGATCTGATCGGCGTTCGGGGAGCCGCCGGTCTTGGGCGTGATGAAGTTCGCGAACGCGCTCGGCGCCATCAGGAGCGCCACGAGGACGGACGACGCAAGTGCTGCGCAGAAGACGCGGGGCGTACGGCGTCGGCGCTTGGCGTCGGAGGCGTCGGGTCGCAAGGCTGCGCGATTCTATCTAGGCGGCCCCCGCCTTGATCCCAGCGCGCTGGGTCGTTGCGAGTGCTACAAGCGCGGCGCGCCCGGGGCACGTGCCGGGCACTCCATATACTCGCCGCCCTTGCGCGCACGGAGGGCCATCAAAGCCACGGCTTGGGTCCTCGTCGCCACGGGCGTCGCGCTGCCCGTCCTGCGACGACGGTTCAAGATCCCGCCGGCGGTGGTGCTCGGCGGCGCCGGCCTGACGCCGGCGGCGCTGTGCGTGGCGGTTCCGCGGTCCCGGCCGCGCGACGCCGGGGTATGCCTTCTCAATATGTGGGCCTACCTGGCCGCGTACGAGATGCCGCACGACGACCCCGAGCGGCTCGAGGCCCGGGTGCACGTGGACTACCCGATTGCGATCGACCGGGTCCTCGGCCTGGGGGTGCCGCCGACGCTCCGCCTGCAAAGCCTCTCTACCCCGGGCAAGATCAACCGCCTCGAGCGCGTGCTGGTGTGGAGCCACTGGATGTGGTTCTTCGTGCCCCACGCGACCGTCGCCTACGTGTGGTGGCGAGCCCCGGACCGGTTCCCGAGCGCGGCGGCGCGGATGTACGGCGTGTTCGACACCGGCGCCGTGTTCTACTGGGCGATCCCGACGGCGCCCCCGTGGTACGCGGCCTCGAAGGGTCGCCTCGACGACGGCGAGGCGCTCCACGTCCGGCGGATGATGATCGAGTACGGGCAGGAGTTCTGGGGTGACCGCTGGGGTGCCCTCTACGATGTCCTCGGAGGAAATCCGCTTGCCGCCATGCCGTCGCTGCACTTCGCCACGTCACTCATGGCTGCGCACCTGCTCTCGGAGGTCGGGCCGGTTGCGGGCGCCGTTGGGTGGGCGTACGCCGTGACGCTGGGCCTCGCGCTGGTGTACCTGGGCGAGCACTACGCCGTTGACCTGATCGGAGGAGCGGCACTGGCGGAGGGGGTTCGGGCAGCCGCGCCGCGCCTGGAGCCGCTCTACCGCCGCGTGTCGGCGGCCCTGCAGGCGCTCGAGTTGCGCGCGGGGATGTAGTTGAGGCCGGGGGAAAAGCGCCGGGAAGCGCCCGACGACGTCTTCGAGGAGTCGCGGGCGATGGAAGCTTCAAACACGGGATCGGCTCCCCCGGACGCGAGTCCCGAAGCGCCGCCGCGAGTGCTGTTCACCCGTGGACGGGTGCTCGGAACGCTGCTGTTCGTCGTCTCCGCGCTCGCGTTCCTGTACTTCGTGCTGCCCAAGCTGCTCGGCCTGCACGAGACCTGGGACCGGATCCGGCACGGCGACGCCTGGTGGTTCGGGCTGGCCGCGGTGCTCGAGGTGTGCTCGTTCTTTGGCTACGTGTGGCTGTTCCGCGGAGTGTTCGTCCGAAGCGACTCGCGGATCGACTGGCGCGAGAGCTACCAGATCACGATGGCCGGGCTGGCGGCCACGCGCCTGTTCGCCGCCGCCGGGGCGGGCGGGATCGCGCTGACCGCGTGGGCGCTGCGCCGCTCGGGGATGCCGCGTCGGACCGTTGCCCGCCGGCTGATCGCGTTCACGGTGATCCTGTACGCGGTCTACATGATCACGATGGTGCTCGACGGCGTCGGCCTGTATCTGGGCGTGATCCCGGGCGGCGGGTCGTTCGCGATCACGATGGGTCCCGCGATCTTCGGCACGGTGGTGATCGTGCTGTTCGTCGGGCTCGCGACCCTGCCGCACGACATCGACCGGACGGTCGGGCGATGGACCTCCGGCCGTCACCGGGCCGAGCGGCTCGTGTTCCGCCTCGCTGCCGCCTCGGCTACGGCTACGACCGGCATTCGGACGGCGATCGGCCTCGTCCGCTCGCGCAATCCGAGTCTGCTCGGTGCCGTCGCCTGGTGGGGGTTTGACATCGCCGTGCTGTGGGCGAGCTTCCACGCGTTCGGCGCCTCGCCGCCCAAGGGCGTGATCGTGATGTCGTACTTCGTGGGGATGCTGGCCAACACGCTGCCCCTCCCGGGCGGGATCGGGGGTGTCGACGGCGGCATGATCGGCGCGTTCGTGGCGTTTGGCGTCGACGCCGAATTGGCCGTGATCGCCGTGCTCTCCTACCGGGCGTTCGCGTTCTGGCTGCCGACGCTCCCGGGGGCCGTCGCGTACCTTCAGTTGCGGCGCACGGTCCATCGCTGGAGCGCCGAGACGCCCGGCGTGCTCCGCGGTGCGTCCGATCCGGTGTAATACCGCCGTAGTGGTCATCCCCAACCCCCGCTATACTTTTTGAAGTGGACGACCAGCGCGTAGAGAACGTGATCATCGTCGGGGGCGGTCCCGCCGGCTACACCGCAGCGCTGTACACGGCGCGCGCCAACCTGGAGCCGTTCGTGGTCGAAGGCTTCGCCTGGGGCGGGCTGCTCCAGCAGACGACCGACGTCGAGAACTATCCGGGCTTCCCCGAGGGGATCATGGGCCCGGAGTTGATGCAGCACTTCCGTGACCAGGCCGAGCGGTTCGGGGCCCGGCTGGAGACCGACGACGTCACGCAGATCGAGATTTCCAAGGACGGCGGGCTGCACAAGGTTTGGACCGGCGAGGACGTGCACGTCACGCGCGCGCTGATCCTGGCGATGGGCGCGCAGCACCGCAAGCTCGGCGTCCCCGGCGAGCTCGAGCTCTCCGGGCGCGGCGTCAGCTACTGCGCCACCTGTGACGCCGCGTTCTTCCGCGAGGCGCCGACCCTGATCGTGGGCGGCGGCGACTCCGCGATGGAGGAGGCGATGTTCCTCTCGAAGTTCGCCAAGAAGGTCGCGATCGTGCACCGCAGGGACGAGTTCCGGGCATCGAACATCATGCTGGAACGCGCCCGCGCGATTCCCAACATCGAGTTCCTCACGCCGTACGCGGTTGAGGAGTTCCTCACCGGCGACGGAAGCTCGCTGGCGACTGCGCGGTTGCGCAACACGGTCGACGGTTCGACGCGCGACGTCGAGGCGACGGGCGCCTTCATCGCCGTCGGCCACGACCCTCAATCACAGCTCGTCGAAGGGCAGGTCGAGACCGACGCCGGCGGCTACGTGCTCACCATCGGACGCTCGACACTCACCGGTATCCCCGGCGTGTTCGCCGCCGGAGACCTCGTCGACCACACCTACCGCCAGGCGGTCACCGCCGCGGGATCCGGCTGTCAGGCCGCGCTCGACGCCGAGTGGTACCTGCGCGACACGCCGTTTCCGGGTGCCGACGTCGTGAGCGAAGCCAGCGCCGCGGCGCGGGCGTCCGCGTAGCCGGCGCTAATAGGGGCAGCCGTCCATCGGGCCATAGTCGCCCGACGGTGGCGACTTGAACATCGACAGCGCGAAGTCCTGCGTCCAGGTTCCCGAGCCCGACGCCCAGCCCCGCACCGGCGCGCGGCCGACGCCGGTCCCGACGTTGCCGTAGGTCGGATTGAGGATGTTCTGGCAGTGGCCGGTGCTGGCCATCCAGGCGTTGACGACCGAGCGGGGGGTCTGGAAGCCGGTGGCGATGTTCTCGCCGGCGGAGCGCCAGTCGTAGCCGACGGCGCTGATCCGACCGGCGAAGTTGGTGCCGTGGCTGAACACGTCGCTCGAGACCATCGCGTTGGTCCAGTCCTGCGCCGAGCGGTCGAGCAGAAGCGACGCGCGCAGCGCCGGGAGATGCCGGCTCGTCCGCTGCTGGTTGATCAGGCAAACCACCGCCATGCGGAGCGCCCGGGCCGACGCGCGGCCGACAACGGCGTTCTCGTTAGCGCACGTGCTTGCCGCCTTGGCGCGCCGGTGGCGGGACCGGGGGAGCTTGGCGCTCGAGGTACTCGCGATCGCGGCCGGGACGACCGTGAGCGCGATGGTCGAAACGAGTGCGATCAGCGCGATCGCGATGCGGGTGTGTCGGTGGCGCGCGGCCGGAGCCGGACTCGAACTTTGGAGGGGGCGACGCGGCACAGGGGGTAAGATCGGCAGCAAGGCGGGTTCCCTCACGGGCGCGTTAGGTTAAATGGCCAATCGACTGGCAAAACTGATGCGAAAGCGACTCGAGCGGACATAAAACGTCTACATTCCGGGTCCTCCCGCGAACCCGGGCCGCCTAGTACCCGGAACACGGGCCGGTTAGTCCTCGTAGAGGAAGAAACCTTCTCCGGTCTGCCTGCCCAGCCGTCCGGACATGACGAGCGACCGCAGCAGCGGCGCCGCGCGGTACCGCTCCTCCCGGCGCTCCTCGTACAGACCGTCGAGTACGGCGAGCACGTGATCCAGCCCGATCGCGTCGGCCCAACCGAGGATCCCGCGGGGGTAGTTGAGGCCGTGGACCATCCCGGCGTCGACGTCCGCGGCGCTGCCGACGCCGTACGCGACCGCGAACGCCGCCTCGTTGACCACCTGACAGACGATGCGCCCCAGCACGAGGCCGGGAGCGTCGCCGACCCATGCGGTGTGCTTGCCGAGCGTGGCGAAGAACCGCTCGGCCGCCGCGGCGGCCGAGCGCGCGGTATCGGACCCGCGAGTCAACTCGACGAGCGTCGCGTCCTCGAGCGGCGGGAGCGCGTGGAAGCCGACGGCGCCGCTGCCCGGATCGAGCATCGCGAGCGATCCGGCGGCGCAGCAGATCGCCTGGGGGCCGCCCTGGAGCGGAGCCTCGAGGTCCTCGCCCTGCTCGAGGTCGAGGATCAGGAACGGCGCCTGGAGCCCCTGCGCCTCCTCGGGCGACGCGACGTCCCACCCGGCGTCGGCGGCGGCGTCCTCGAGTTCGTGCGCGAGCGCGGAATGGCCTGCGATCACGATCAGCCCGTCGCCGCCGCCCGCGGCCCGTGGCTCGGGGTTGGGCGGCCGGTGCTTCCCCGGGCCCTCGCTGTAGTCGTAGTACCCGCGCCCGCTCTTGCGGCCGAAGCGACCGGCGGCGACCGTCCGAACGGTGATCGGCGACGGCCGCCAGCGGGGCTCGCCGAAGCTCTGCTCGTAGAACGAGCGCGAGACGTCGAGGCCGGTGTCGACCCCCACGAGGTCCATCAGCTCGAACGGCCCCATGCGGAAGCCGCCCGCCAACCGGCAGATGCGATCGATGGCCTCGATCGATGCGACTCGCTCCTCGAGCAGCTTGAGCGCCTCGAGCCCGAACGGGCGATTGCAGCGATTGACCAGGAACCCGGGGCCGTCGGCGGCGTCGATCACGTGCTTGCCCATCGCCTCACCGGTGGCGCGCGCCAGCGCGAGCGCCGGCTCGGAGGACTGCTCGCCGGCGACGACCTCGAGCAGGCGCATCACCGGCGCCGGGTTGAAGAAGTGCATCCCGACGACGCGCTCGGGCCGCGCCGCCGCGCTCGCCACCGCGGTCACGAGCAGCGAGGAAGTGTTCGTCGCGAGCACGCACTCGTCCGAGACGATCTGCTCGGACAGGCGCGCGAACAGCTCGCGCTTGATCTCGAGGCGCTCGGGTGCCGCCTCGATCACGAGCTCGCACGACGCGAAGTCCTCTAGCGCCGGGGCTGCCTCGAGCCGCCCGGACGCCTCCTCGGCCTCCGACTCGCTCAGCCGCCCTCGCTCGACGGCGCGCTCGAGGCGCGCCCTGATCCCGTCGAGGCCGCGCTCGAGCGCCGCGGCGTCGGGGTCGTGGAGCAGTGTGCGTGCCCCGGACAGGCAGCCGAGCTGGGCGATCCCGGCGCCCATCGTCCCGGCGCCGGCGACGCCAATGGTGCCGGCTCCGCCAGGGATTAGGATCATCCGTCCGTGGGGCCGGGGCCTATGCAGGAACGAGCGCGTTGATCCCCGTCAGGGCGCGCCCGATGATCAGCTTCTGGATTTGCGAGGTCCCCTCATAGAGCGTCGTCACGCGCGCGTCGCGGAGGTAGCGCTCGACGGGGTAGTCGTCGACATAGCCCGATCCGCCGTGGACCTGGATCGCTGCGTTGGCACACTTGACCGCGGCCTCGGTGGCGTACAACTTCGCGACCGAGGTCTCGGTGGTGTTCGGCTTGCCGGTGTCCTTCAGGTAGCCCGCGCGCCAGACGAGCATGCGCGACGCGTCGGTCTCGAGCGCCATGTCGGCGAGCATCTCCTGCACGAGTTGAAAGCTCGCGATTGGGCGGCCGAACTGCTGGCGTTCCTTCGAATAGCGAACCGACGCGTCGAGGCAGCCCTGGCAGATGCCGACGCAACCCGCGGCGACGCTGTAGCGCCCTGAGTCAAGGGAGCTCATCGCGACCTTGAAGCCGTCGCCGATCTCGCCGAGCATCGCGTCGTCGGGCGCCTCGACGTCGTTCAGCGCGATCTCCGCGGTGTCGGATCCGCGCAGCCCGAGCTTGTGGTGGATCGCCGAAGGCTGGTAGCCGGGCTGGTCGGTGTCGACCAGGAAACACGCCAGCCCGCGATGAGCCTTGTCCGGATCGGTCTGAGCGAACACGAGCGCGAGCTTCGCGTAGTTGCCCATCGAGATGAACATCTTGGCGCCGTTGATCACCCAGCCCGAGTCGGTCTTCCTCGCGCGCGTGCGCTGATTGGCGGCGTCCGATCCGGTGTCGGGCTCGGTCAGGCCGAAGCACCCGAGCCACTCGCCCGAGCACAGCTTCGGTAGGTAGTGCTGCTTCTGCTCCTCGGTGCCCCAGCGCACGAGCGCCGAGCACACGAGCGAGGTCTGGACGGAGACCACGGTCCGCATGGCGGAGTCCCCGCGGCCGACCTCCTCGACGATCAGCCCATAGGTCAGGTAGTCGAGTCCGGCACCGCCGTACTCGCGGGGGACGATCGCCCCGAGGTAGCCCTGCGCGGCGATCTTCTGAACCAGGTCAAGGTCGAAGTGCTCGTTGCGATCGTTCTCTCGCGCGCGCTCGACGATCTCGTTGTCGGTGAAAGCACGCGCCGTCTCGCGGACCAGGCGCTGCTCGTCGGTGAGCTCGAAGTCCATGGGCGGCACGCTACCGGAAGCGCAGGCCGGAATGCCGTCGCCCCCGCGGCCGTGGCCGGCGCTTCATGCCCCCAGGCTTAACGCCGAGCGGCCCCCGTCGCCAACCGTGGCGGCGGGGGCCGCAGGCACGACGTCCCGTGTATTTACGAGGCGGGCGGCAGCCCCACCGTCGACACGGCTGGCGACACGGTGATCGTCACCGGCGCCGACGCGCCGCCGACGTTCCCGCGGTCGCCGGTGATCCGGGCACGGAACTGATACGTGCCCGCCTTACCGAACTCCCAGCCGAACTGGAACGTGGAGGCGTTCGAGACGACTCGAATCTCCTCGTTGTGCCAGTTACCGTCGGCGCCGAGGCGCTGAAGGTAGATCACGTGACCGGCCTTGTCGGGAAGCACGGTACCGGTGAATGTGACACGCCCACCGATCTCCGACGTGGTCGAGCTCGGTGTCATCGAGAGCACGTCCTGGACGCCCTCGAATAGCGCCGCGCTGTGACGCGCCGGGGCCAGCGTGGTCCGCACCTGGTACACGGTGTTGTACCCCGGTGCCTGCGGGGCGAACGAGTAACTGCCATCCGTACCGGTCGTCGCATCGGCAACCGGGGTGAACTGAGTCTGGTACGCGTCCCGCGCCCAGAGGGTCACCGGGATGTTCGGGTCCGGCGTGCTCGTCGAGCTCGGCTCATCGAGCACGCCCGAGATCGTGACCGACTGACCGTAGGAGATCAGCTGATCGGAGCTCGCGATCGTGAACCCGGGCACCTGCTTCTGCTGGACCGCGATCGTCTCCGTGTCCGAGGCGCCCGCGATGTTGCGCACATCGCGCGGGAACAGGACGCGGACGGTGTGGTCGCCGGCGAACCGCCAGGCGTACGTGATCGAGTAGTTCGACCCGCCGTCAAGGCGGCCGGCCGTGAGATCACGCCAATTGCCGGACTGGTCCTCCTCTTGGAGGACGACGCGCTCGCCGGCATGATCCGGGGTGACGGTTCCGGTGAACGTGACCGGCCGGGCCGTCGTCGTCATCGTTGTACTGGCGGCGATACTGACCAGCGCGGACACGCGCTCCGACACTGTGCGACTGTGAATGAAGTGCGCACCCTGCTCACGCACGAACCAGCTGCGGTTGGTCAGCACGACATCCTCGGCGCGAGTGAACTCATAAGAACCGTCCGCGAAGGTCTTCGTTTGGCCGACCTTCGTATACCCGAGGTTAGTGCCGTTCAGGTGGTGATACAGGATGATCGTCTGACCACCCACTGGGCCGACGTTCAAATGGCCGTAGATGAACACTCCCTCCCCGGCATCGATCGGGTTCGGGATGGCGTTGATGGTGAGGCCGCGGTTGTGCCCGGGGGCAGCACTGGCTACGCTCGTGACGGCAAACGCCGCGAGCATTGTCACCAGTGTGGCGAGCACGGCAAGGCGAAGGCGCATTAGGCTCCTTTCCCAGCGTGGATTATGTGGTGCCTCCGCTGGGATCCCGGCTCCCTACCAGGCGGCGGCTAATGGAATGCCCCTGAAAACACGCTTATGAAGTGGAAGTTGCGCTGCCGTTTAGACTGGCGGTTTGTGGACCCGTTTACCGGAGTCGTGGTCGGTGGCTTGGTCGTCGTCGGGATCGTGTTCTGGCTCCTCGGGAGGTACTACCCGGGGTCGGGGCTCGAGCAGGTCGGCCAGAGGTCGGCGCGCGAGCTCACCGAGCGCCGGGAAGCGCTCGAGGCCGAGGACCTCGATCAAATGCTCGCCGCCCACAACGAACGCCGGCGGGCGAGAGGCGAGGCCGAGGTGACGGCCGACCAGGTGCAGGCGCGGGTCTATGGACGAGGGTCGGCGGCGCCTGACGGCGGCGCCTCGGGCGAGCTGTCGGAGCAACAGCGGGGCAATCGGAGATAGCCCGCTGCCTGATCATCGGGTGTGGCTGCCGCGGGCTCGGGGTGGCGCGCGAGCTGATCGCCTCGGGGCACGCGGTCCGGGGGACGACGCGCGAGGCGGGCCGCCGGGGCGAGATCGAGGCGGCTGGGGTCGAAGCGGTCGTCGGCGACCCCGATGTGGTCGCGACGCTCGCGCGGTCGCTTGAGCACGTGAGCGTGGCGTGCGTGCTGCTCGGCTCGGCGGTGGGGTCGAAGGAGCAACTGGCGGCGCTGCACGGCACGCGACTCGAGATGCTGCTCACGCGGATGGTCGACACGACGGTGCGCGGGATCGTGTACGAGGCGTCCGGCTCGGTGGAGGCGGCCGTTCTCGAGGCCGGTGCAGCACGTGTGCGTGAGTGCTGCGAGGACGCGCGAATCCCGTACGCGCTGCTTCGAGCCGATCCCGGCGACGTCGACGCTTGGACCGTCGCTGCCGTGGCCGCGATCAACAGCGCGCTCGATGGCGGCTCGGGCGGCCCACGATAGACTGAAAACCCCAAAATAGATAAAAGTCGACCGGAAATACCAGGAGGACGGCAGTGGCTGACTATGCGAACGACGTATTGGTCGAGCCGGAGTGGCTCGAGCAGCACCTGAACGACGACTCGATCCGGATCGTCGAGGTCGACGAGAATCCGGGCCTGTACCGCGAGGCGCACATTCCGGGCGCGATCGGGTTCGACTGGCGACTGGACCTCCAGGACCAGGTCAAGCGCGACTTCCTCGGACCCGAGGATTTCGGCGCGCTGTTCGGCGGCCGCGGGATCTCGGGCGACCACCAGGTCATCCTCTACGGCGACCGCAACAACTGGTTCGCGGCCTACACGTACTGGTACCTGAAGTACTACGGGCACGACAACGTCAAGCTCCTGAACGGCCCCCGCGAGCGGTGGATCGCGGAAGGGCGCCCGACCACCGTCGATCTTCCGAGTTATCCCGAGACCACGTTCACGGCTAAGCCGGGCAACGACGCGATCCGCGCCAAGCGCGACGAGGTCCTCGCCGCCCTGACCGACTCTCGGGAGCTAGTCGATGTCCGCTCACCGCAGGAGTACTCCGGCGAGCTGATCGCGATGCCGGGCTACGAGAACGAGGGCGCGCAGCGTTCCGGCCATATCCCCGGCGCCAAGTCGATCCCGTGGGCGCAGGCGGTGAAGGAGGACGGGACATTCAAGTCGGCCGAGGACCTGCGCGACCTGTACGGCGGCAAGGGCGTGCTCTCGGGCAATCCGATCATCGCGTACTGCCGGATCGGCGAGCGCTCGGCGCACACCTGGTTCGTGCTCCACGAGTTGCTCGGCGAGGCGGACGTCAAGAACTACGACGGCTCGTGGACCGAGTGGGGCAACCTCGTCAACGTGCCGATCGAGAAGGGCTGAGCCGAGCGCCCGACTCGCGCTGTTTGAGCAGCGGCCCGATCCGATCGAACAGGTCGGCCAGGATTCGGGCCGTTGCTCCCCAGATCAGGTGATCGCCGACCAGGTAGGTGTCGGTGCGGATCGGGACGCCGCGGCGGATCAGACGCCGGCGCGCGTATCCGGCCAGTAGCTCGGACAGCGGCAGCTCGAGCACCTCGCTGACCTCGCGGACGCTCGGGGTCCATGTGCGCCCCGGCTCGATCAGCCCGACGAACGGGTACACGGCGTATCCGGTGACGATCGTCGGCGTCGGCTGGAGCGCCCCGACGATCTCGACCGCATCGGCGGGCAGGCCGATCTCCTCCTGCGCCTCGCGCAGCGCGGTCGCGCACAGATCGCGCTCGCCCTCGTCGTAGCGCCCTCCCGGGAACGAGATCTCGCCCGGGTGCCGGCGCAGGTCGTCGTGGCGCTTGGTGAACACCGTGTGGAGCCGGCCGCGCTCCAGATACAGCGGAACCAGCACTGCGGCGTCGGTCTTGCCTCGCACGTCGAGCGTCAACGCGTCCTCGGTGGTCAGCAGCACCTGGACGAGATCCTCCCGGAGGTGGTCGTTGGCTGACGCCATCCGGTGACTATATTCGGGTGTCATGCGGGCCCTGATCGTGGTCGACGTGCAGAACGATTTCTGTCCGGGTGGCGCGCTCGCGGTTCCCCACGGCGACGCCGTCGTGGAGGTGGTGAACCGGTTGGCCCGCGAGGCGGCGTTCGTCGTGGCGACGCGCGATTGGCATCCGGGGGATCACGGCTCGTTCACGACACAGGGCGGTGTGTGGCCGGTCCACTGCGTCCGCGACACACCTGGAGCGCAGCTCCATCCCGGGATCGACTCTCGTCAAATCGACGTGGTCGTCGACAAGGGGCGGGACGCTGAGCTCGAGGGGTACTCGGGGTTCGAGGGTACCGAGCTCGAGCGGCTGCTCCGCGACCGGGGTGTCGACGCGGTCGACGTGGCCGGGCTAGCGCTCGACTACTGCGTGAAGGCCACCGCGCTGGACGCTCGGCGCGCGGGGTTCGATGTCACTGTCCACCGGGGCGCGACCCGCGCTGTCGAGGCGTCGCCGGGTGACGGCGAGCGGGCGGTGGAAGAGCTGCGCGCGGCCGGGGTTTCGGTCGTCGACTAGACGGCGGCGGGCTCGACCAGCTCGACGCGCTCGTCGAAGTTGACCTCGCCGTCGAGCGTGCGGTGAACGGGACACTTGGCCGCGATCACCCGCAGGCGCTCGATCTGCTCCTCCGAGCAGTCGCTCGGCAACCGCAGGATCAGCTTGAAGTTGGTCATGCACCCGCGCTCGGCGGGGTTGTACTCGCACTGGACCTCGATCGGGCCGATGTCCCAACCCTTGCGCTTGGCGTACATCTCCATCGTCACCGCGGTGCACGAGGCGAGGCTCGCGGCAAGCAGCTCCTGCGGGCTCGGGCCGTCGTCGTCGCCGCCATGCTCCGTCGGCTCATCGGCCACGAGCCGATGCTGCCTGACGTCGATGCGGTGCGTGAATGCTGTCCGTGCGGTGCGGCGCGCGATGGCCTTCATCGGTTTGGTCCTTGCTTGTTGAACGTGGTCACAATGCCCATCGTAGCGGCGGTTTTGCCGGCTGTTCGAGCTATTCCGACAGAGGGTTGAACAGCAGCCCCGTCGGGACCTTTGGGAAGAAATACGTCGACTTCGGGGGCATGCTTTCGCCAGCGGCGGCGACCGCCCGGACCTCGTCGATCGGGGTGGCAGCGACGAAGAACGCCGCGTCGTAGTCGCCGTCGTTGACCAGCTGGAGCGCCTGGTCGAAATCGCGGGCGTAGCCAAGGCCGTTGAGGTGGTCGATGTCCTCGTCGGTCATGCCGAGGGCGCCCTTGAGGATCAGCGCCTCGAGCAGGGCGGTGTCGAGCCGGCGGTAGGGCGGCGCGTGGTCCGCGAGCGCGGCGTCGGCGATCGCCTGGTCCTTGAGCGTGAGCATCCACGGCTGGCGGAAGTTGGCGTCGATGTAGCCGAGGCTCACCGGCTGCCCATAGGTCGGGACGAGCTCGTCGGTGCTGTCCAGCTGCTTGATGTCGAAGTCCCGTCTGATGACGTTCGCGAGGGTCTCGTGCTGGTCAGGGCGAAGGTCGCGGAGCAGCCGGTGGGTCGGGAACACGGTCAGCCCGGGATCCTCGAGCGACACCAGGCACATCAGCACGTACCGCTGCGGGCCCTCCCCGCCGATCTCCTCCGCGTACACGCGCGCGGTCTCGTAGCGGTGGTGGCCGTCGGCGATCAGCAGCTCGGTGGTGTTGAGCGCGTCGTGGATGGTCGCGATCGTGGCCGCGTCGTCGATTCGCCACAGGCGGTTGACGGTGCCGTCGTCGTCGGTTGCCTGTCCCCACGGGTTGTGTCCGTTGGTGGCGTGCGCGAGCGCGCCGGTGGCGGCACCGGCGGGATCGTCGTACAGCGAGAAGATCGGCGACAGGTTTGCCTTGGTGGCGCGCGTGAGCCTGAGGCGGTCCTCCTTCGGGCCCGGGTGGGTGCGCTCGTGGGGCCGGATCCGGCCCGGTCCGTAGTCCTCCACGCGTACGCGCGCGAGGAAGCCGGTGCGCTTTCGCACCTGTCCGTCGGGGCCGGTGTAGTCCTGCTCGAGCGCCCACAACGCCGGCTGCTCGTCGCGGACGATCACGTCCTCCTCGCGCCATGCATTGAGGAGTCGAGCCGCGTTGTCGTAGGGGTCGACGCCGATCGGCAGGTCGAGCCGTACCACGTTGTAGGGCGAGCTGGCCTCGAGGTCGGCGCGCTGGTCCTCGTCGATCACGTCGTAGGGAGGGGCGACCACGTCCTGGAGGCCCCCGGTCCGTTCCAGGTTGTAATGCAGCGCCCGCAGCGGTTCGACATCGGCCATGCCGGGGCTCCAGGCTACCGACTCGGAGTCCGGGCTGGTCGGCACCTCCACTAGACTCGGGCGGCGACAAGCGGGGCGTAGCGCAGCCTGGTTAGCGCGCAAGCTTTGGGTGCTTGAGGTCCCCGGTTCGAATCCGGGCGCCCCGATCGGTCGCTCTTCGCCGGCGCGTGTCAGGGTGATCGTGTCAGGGCGACAGGGCGGGGCAGCCCACGTCGCCGGCGTCGATCGTCGCCACCAGGCTCTGGAGGCTGACGTCCCCGTACTTCGGCGATCCCCAGGCGTATCCGTCGATCCGGCCCGCCGGCGTGCTGATCAGGAACACCCCGCCCTGGGCGGTGCTCGTCCTGAACGCGGCGCCGTACAGCTTCCGCCCGCGCGAGAGCTCGTCACCGACGGTCAACCCCCGCGTTGTCGCGAGCACGGTTCCGAGCGACGGAGCGCGCGGAGCCAGCTTGGTTCCCTGCTCGCCGTACTGATAGCCGACGAACCGCGAGTGCGAGAACCACACGGTCAGCTCCGGGTCAAGCGGGTAGTGCTTGCCGTAAGCGGACACGACCGGCCAGTTCACCCAGCTCATCGCGTGGTCCACTCCGCACTCCGCTTCCACCCGCATGTAGGGAGTGTTCGACGGACCGAGCAGCCGCGGGATCGCCTCCATCGCGAAGCTCGTAGCGCCGGTCTGCGCGATCCCGGTGCTCGACGGTCCGAGCAGCCGGGTGACCGCCGCGATCACGGCCACGCGCGACTGGCCGAACTTGACCCGGCCGATGCCGTCGCCGGTGAGCACGTCGCTGATCCGGTGGTGCTGCGTGCCGACGCGCATGGCGGCGGCTGAGGACGGCGACGGGGAGGAGTGCGTCGTCTCGTGGGCGTGACCAACCAGAGCCACCGCGAGCACGACGACGGCCACGGTGACGGCGACGCTGAGCCCAACGACAAGGGTGCCGGGGCGCGGCCGGCGCCGACTCCGGAGTGGGTGCGTGTGCGGGTCCGCGAGCGCCCGGGGGACCGCTCCCCGCAGCTCGAGCTCCAGACGGTCGAAGTAGTCGGCCACCGGTCAGTCCTCCGTTTCGCCTAGTCCACTGGCTCCGACAGCCGCGCCCTGGCTCGCGCGAGCCCTCGACTGACCTCTCCAGGCGCCGCCGGATCGCGTTCTCCACCTGCCGTCGCCGCGATCAACTCGTCGTCGTCCACTGGTCCCTATATGACATCCGCGCGGCGTTTGTGACAAGAGCCCTCTTTGGGATCGCTCGTGCGGCTGTCCCGACGCTTGTGGGCGCGGACCGGTAGGTTGCGCTTGTGGCGATGGGTGAGAAGCCGGATGTCGTGGTGCCGTCCGATCAGGCGCCGTCGTATCAACTCGAGATCGAGGACATCGTCGTCGGAGACGGTGACGAGGCCGTCTCGGGCCGCGTCGTGGAGGTCCACTACGTCGGCGTCTCATGGAAGACCGGGCAGCAGTTCGACGCGTCATGGGACCGTGGCAGCACCTTCAAGTTCGGCCTTGGCAAGGGCCAGGTCATCGCCGGCTGGGATCAGGGCGTGGCCGGAATGAGGGTCGGCGGTCGCCGGCGGATCACGATCCCGCCGATGCTCGCGTACGGCAAGCGCGGCGCTGGGCGGGCGATCGGGCCCGACGAGACCCTCGTGTTCGTCGTGGACCTGATCAGCGTTCGCTGACGTGGCGCCCTGTCAGAGGCCCCAGGCGCGCGCCACTCGCAGTCGAGGCGTCGGCTTCGCTTCCGACCAAACAGCGCTGGTCGGAGTCACGCGAGAGCAATCAACGAGCGACCGCACGGACGCGCTCGGCGCCGAGCGCGGCAAAGGCGGGCACCGTCAAGCTCCTTGCGTTGACCGCAACCATCTCGGAGCGGTCGGAGCACGAGCCGCCAAGGAGCGCCAGATCGTCCGGGCGCCGACCGTCGCAGACGATGAGGTCGGCCGCCGGAAGGTAGCGCGCCGCCGGGGGGCGGGGGACGACGGCGCCCACCCCCGACCGCCGAGCCCGGCGCCGCACGGCTGGTTGACCGCACACCATCGAGATCCGACCTGCGCTGGGTATCGCGCTGAGGCCGTCAAGCGTCTCAGCGAGTACGGTCACGGTTCGTCCGGACGCGACCGCATCGGCTGCGACCGCCCATACCGCCGCGTGCTGAACGTCGTCACGGGGGAACACCTCCGTCCACGACCTTCGCTCGTACTCGCAAGACGCAGCGAGGGTCGCTGGCAGGGCGCCGACGTGAGCCGCGAGCGGTGCCTCGCCGGCCATGAGCTCCACGGTCGGCAGGTCATCGGGCGAAACTCCGAGCGACGCCAGATCCTCGAGCAGCCCGGCGAGGGCGGCCTCAACGTCGCCGGCGATCTCGATCCGGACCGCGCCGACGAGCTCCGGAAACGCCGCCGCGACGGCGAGCGCCTGCACGACCACGACGCGGTCCTGCGGCCACGCAGCCGCCCAGGGCTCGGGGGACAACCGAAGCGGTTGCATCCGCCCGGTACTCGGTCGCGCCTCGCGAGGCTTTAACCGCGGCTCAAGTAACGCGTCGTGCCGCCGAGAACGCCGTGCAATGACCTGCACGGTGTCTCGCGAGTACCGAGACGACGGGCAAATCGCCGTCGGCCGGTGCACGTACTACTTTGGCGACCCGTTCGTGCTCTACGCACCGGCGGACCGGATCGAGCTTGGCGCGTTCTGCAGCCTCGCCCGCGATGTGCACATTCTCGGCGGGGGCGAGCATGCGCTCGACCTGCCGAGCACCTACCCCTTCCGGACCGTGCTCAGCCGCGCCGACGAGGGCGAGTGGGATGTCTTCGCGAAGGGCCCGACCCGGATCGGCAACGACGTGTGGCTCGGCTTCGGCGCCACCGTCCTCAGTGGCTCGAGGATCGGCGATGGCGCGATCGTCGCCGCTCGAGCCGTCGTCGGCGGCGTTGAGATCCCGCCGTACGCGATCGTCGTTGGCAACCCCGGCCGCATCGTCGCCTACCGCTTCGACGAACCGACAATAGCCCGGCTACTCGCACTCCGGTGGTGGGACTGGCCGGACGAGCGGATCGCCGAGATGGAGCCCTACTTCTACGCCGGGGTGGAAGCATTCTTGACCGAGTCCGAGGAGCGCTTCGGCCCGACCAACCGCTCGGGCGACCGCTCGAATCCAGACAAGCTGCGCGGCCTCCCTCGAGTGGCAGTGAGAACCTCCGACGGCGTCTCGGCGCACGGCCGCGTCGCCGCAGGTTCGCGCTGACCCACCGTCCCGCAGCGACGAGGGTTTCGCACCCTTCTCCTGCTCGAGGTACCGCGCAGTTTGGTCGCGCTGGCGTCCCGAGTCACCGTCCGGCCGCGATGGTCGCGGGTAGTTCGAAGCGGTCGAACAGCCCGGGCTGGGCGAACAGGGCTATGCGGTTGAGATGGGTCAAGGTCGTGGCCAAGACGACGATCGCGAAAGGGCGGTAACCCTCGTTGCCGAGGTGGTAGGCGGCGGCAGCCAGCTGGCCGTTGGCGAGCAGGGGGATCATCCGCCAGTCGCCGGCTTGGCCGATCGCCTGGGCGGCGATGAATGGCACACAGGTCGCCTTGCCGGAGAACCAGGTCGTGGTGCCGGTCATCTCCAGGACGGCGTCATCGGCGAGGAGGCGCTCAATCGCTTGCATGTCGGATTGCTCAAACGCGGTCAGGTAGCGGTCGAGGACCAGCCGGGCACGCTCGTCGCCGGGCTCGGCGATTTCCTCTACCGGCCGGGTGTGCTGCTCAAGCCGGGATCGCGCGCGCTGGAGCAGGCTCTTGAGGGCTGGGATCGACACGTCGAGCATCGCGGCCGCCTCGGAACCCGGTTGGGCGAGAACGTCGCAGAGCAGGAAGGCGGCTCGTTGGCGTGGCGGCAGGATTTGCGCGGCGGCGATCAGCGCGAGACGCACGCTCTGGCGCGTAGCGGCGACCTCTGCCGGATCACCGCGCTCGTCAACAACCAGCCCGTCTGGAACCGGCTCAAGCCAGGCAACCTCGCCGACCGCCGGGCCCGCCGGCGCGTACGGATCGGATGACGGTGGCCCGAGCCCCGATGGCAGTAGCCGCCGGTGGCGGCTGTTCAGCGAGGTCAGGCACACGTTGGTCGCGATCCGGTACAGCCAGGTCCGGACCGACGAGCGCCCCTCGAAGCGGTCAAACGCCCGCCAGGCACGCAGGTAGGTTTCCTGCGTCAGATCCTCAGCGTCGTGAGCCGACCCGGTCATCCGGTAGCAGTGCGCCACCAGTTCCCGCCGGTACGGGCTGGTCGCTGCCTCGAAACGGTCAGGCTCAGTGTTGGTCATCGCCATCGCCATGTTGACTACCGCGGTTCCGGAAAGGAATCGGTCGGTCCCGCGATTCCTCGCTGCCTGCTCGCGAGTCAAAACATGTATGACCGATCTCGACCATCCGCTCCTCAACGAGCCCGTCCGCTACATCCTCGACGGCCCCCATCTCAGCGTCCTGGCCACCACCGACCCCGATGGAAAGCCCCAGACGTCGGTGATCTTTGTCAAGCGAGACGGCGACCACATCCTGTTCAGCACCATCGAGGGCCGCCGCAAGACGATCAACATGAGACACGACTCCCGGGTGAACCTGCTTATCCATGGCCTCCCCGTCGACCGCCCAAACTACGCCGGCGACGGGCCGAACTACGCCACCATCACGGGCACCGTAGAACTCACGGACGACCCAAACGGGGCGTTTCACCAGGAGATGTACGACATCCACATGGGCGGCGCCACCCCACCTCCCGAGCCGGGCGCGCAACGAGTGATCGCGCGTATCGTCCCCCAACGGATCTATGTCCCGACGTTCCCAGGCCCTGCAAACGCCGCCGGGAACGCAGATGAACAGCAGGCCCGGGATCTATAACCCAACGTGCAAGCGGCGCGGCAACCTCGACCGTGCCCTCATCTTCAACAGACCCGATTCCACGAAAGCGGAGCAGCCTTGACCAGGCGCACGACAACCCGCGAGGCCTTCTCCTTATGACCGAGAAGGAGAAGCACGAAGGTTCCGCGGAACCGTCTGTCGGTCGGCTGCTGCGTGTCGACCAACGGGGCAGGCCCGGAGGCGGCGAGCGCACGTAGCCCGTGTCCAGGAGGAATCTCTACGTCGGCCTAATCCCGAACAGGATGACCTGGGTGCCTGGACGCTGGTCGAGATGCACGCGACGCTCAGCGGTGACGATGAACCCCAGCACGTATCCAGGAATCGCTGCGGTTCCGTTGCATGTCCCGACCGGCAGCCAGGCGGTGCCGGTACACGACGCATGCCCCACCCGAACGCGGAACTGAGCCAGCAGAGTCGCGAGCGCGTGCGCCGTGAGCGGCGGAACGACGTCGCTGCTTCCGAAGCAGATGGCGGGCCGCGCCAGGCAAGGTACCGACGACTTTGAGGATTCAGCTAGGCGCAAGGTGGTGTAACGGCTGAACCCTCATTTGCAGTCCTTTTCTGAAGCGCCCCCGGCAGGACTCGAACCTGCGACCCACGGCTTAGAAGGCCGTCGCTCTATCCAGCTGAGCTACGGGGGCGAGCTCCTAGAAACAGTACGGTGCGAGCGCGCAACGGGTACGGGGCGAGCCCGTACGCGGGACGGGGCGAGTGGCGCGGGCTCCGGGCAGGCGTGGCGAGCGCGGCGCCGCTAGAAGATGCTGTTGATCAGATCTTCGCCGAGGCCGAGCAGCCATTCCCTGGCGTTGGCGTCGCCGGCCTGGGCGGCAGCCTGAAGCTTCTGGGCGAGCGTCTGGATCGAGTTCGCGACGTCCTGGAACTCGGTCTGGAGCTGTTGATAGTTCTGATCGATCGTTGAGGTATCCATGCCGCCATGCTCCCATCTCGGGCCGGGTCACCGTCTCGCCATCATGCGCTTGCTCACGGGCAACGTGAGCCACCGCGGCAACTGGCGGTTTGGCGCGAGCACCGCCTTAACCTGCGGACCACCAGGAATCACCGAGATCTTGCCCTTGTCGGCGGCCGCCAGCGCGTCGCGCGCAACCCGCTCGGCGGAGACGAACGTGAATCCGGGCAGCCGGTTGGCGAAGTAGCCCGCGTCGCTCGCCTGCTGGAAGCCGCTCGGGACCGGCCCGGGCGCCAGCACCGTGACCGTCACGCCGTACTCCTCCACCTCGGCGTGGACTGCCTCGGACAGCAGCAACAGGTATCCCTTAGCCGCCGAGTAGCCCGCGTTGTAGGGAAGCGCCTGGAAACCCGCCGAGGAGGACATGTTGATGACCGCGCCGCGCCGGCGCTCGACCATTCCCGGCAGGTACCGCGCCAGCAGGTCGACCGGCGCCTCGACGAGTACTCGCAACTAGTTCAGCTCGCGCTCGCGGCCGGATTCGACGAACGGCGCGTAGACGCCGAAACCGGCGTTGTTGACGAGCACCTCGACCCGGGCCCCGATCTCGTCGAGTCGCGTCGCGAGCCGGTCGCGATCCTCGGGCACGGAGAGATCGGCTGCGATCACCGCCGCCCGCTCCGGGCCGCCAAGCTCACCGGCGAGCCTCGCCAGCCGCTCTTCACGGCGCGCGACGAGCGCCAACCGATGGCCCCGCGCTGATAGCTGACGGGCGTATTGCTCACCGATGCCTGAGGAGGCTCCGGTGACAAGCGCGATCGAATCCGGCGCCGGCGGGGGAAGGCTCATCTAGTGCACGCTCCAATCGTCAGGCTGGTCCGGTCCCGCGGTGGCGGCAATGGTAGATTCAGCTTCCCGCGGTGGGCGTAGCTCAGTTGGTAGAGCTCCTGGTTGTGGTCCAGGCGGTCGTGGGTTCGAGTCCCATCGCTCACCTTCACGAAAGTCCTGCTATCAGGCGGTTTCTCGGCGGAGCTTCGCACCGGCTCCCTCCCAGCGTCCATCAATTGTCCATCAATTTGTTTTCGGACGTGCAGGATTCGAGGTCCCCGGCGGGCCGGCACGGGCCGGCCAAATCGGGTGTTAAAGCAGTCTGTGTGGCGGGCGGTGGCCGGCTGGTGCGCGAGGGCTATGCGCTTCGTCGCAGCGGAACCGCTCGCGGGTTCCCCGTCGCCTGAGACGGCTTGGTGCTGGCGGCTTCGAGGCCGCAGATCCAGGCCTCGAGCGCCGACTCGCGAAAGCGCCGGTAGCGACCGAGTCGCACGTGCGGAATACGGCCGGCCCGCGCCTGGGCCCAGACCCAGTCGGTCCTCACGCCGAGCCGGTCGGCGACCTCCTCTGCGGTCAGGAGCCGATCCATGGCACGTAGGTCGCGGACGCCTTCACAAATCCAAGGTATGGCGCCCGCCGCCGGATTTCCCTTTGTTGGTCGAAGCGTCGCGATCGACCCGATCTATGCGGCAAGGACTTCGGCAACCTCGTCCACGGCCAGTGGAAACATGGCCGGAATGGCGAGCACCGACGTCCGCAGGCGGTGAGATCCGGTGACGGTGGCGACGCGTCGCGGGCCTGCGGGGGGCGTGCGTGAGCAGCGATGGTCAGACCGCCCTGGACCATGTTCGGCAGCCTCCTTGTGGTGGCTCCCGCGGTCCAACGGGAGAACGACGTGAACTACGCGCGCCGCCAGCAGTACCGGCGGCTTTCGAAAGCCGGCGCTGGCGCGGCGACCGGCGGCGTCGCGGTTCTTGTGGCGATCGTTCTCGTGGGCGCGGGTGCCCCATCGCTTGGCTGCTTCGCGTTCCTCGTGGCGCTCGGACTCGGCCTCTACTCGCGTCATTGGCTTTCATTGGCTCGCCGGAGTGGGGTCGGCGCTCGCTCCGAGGACGCAGTCCAGCGTGCTCTCGCGCCTCTGCAGGCGGAGGGCTGGCGGTTGCGCCACTCGTTGCCGTGGCAGGAGCGGGGAGACATCGACTCGGTGGCGGTCGCCCCGAGCGGCGTTGCGGTCGCGATCGAGACAAAGACCAGAACCTACGACGGGCGCCATCTCGCGCGAGTGCGCGATCAAACGGCCTGGCTGTCACGACGCCGGCGAAGGTGGGGCCGCAACGGGGCTCTGGGCGTCATTTGCGTTGTTCGCGCGCGGGGCGTCGAACGAGTCGAGCACGACGTTCTCGTCGTGTCGATCGACCGGGTGACGCATGTCCTTCGCGTCGCGGCCCGCACTGGTGGCGAAGTCATCCCCGGCGAGGCGTCGACGCAGCGCGACGCGAATGCGATCGTGGCGTCGACTACGACCCGGTGATCGGATCCGTGGCAAAGGCATAGCGAGGCCGGAGCAGCCGCGAGAGCCGAAGCAGTCGTGCCGCCCGCAGGCCCCACACGCCTGGATGTGGGCGAACGCGACAGGGCACCGAGTTTTGCTGGATCTCGATTCCGAGCAAGCACGGGTCGCCTTCTTGCGTAGGCAGGGAACCGCACCGACGATCGCCGCGACCCTGATCACCTGGCTGTCGCTTCGCTAGGCGGAGCAGTCATCTCATCGTTCCTGGCACACCCACTGCTCCGTCTCGTCCGCTCCGGAAGGCACGGTCGGCGCGCGTTCGGCACCCGCGTTCTTGACGGAGCAGCAGCGCGGCCGTTAGCAGGCCGACGCCGTCGCGGTTAGCACCAACTCCGGCCGGAGTTGCGGTTGGTCGCCAACTCGATCGTTAGCTTGGTGGCGTTGGGCCGAGGAAAGCGACAGTCCGGCTCTGGCGCGTCCGACGCCTGCTGTTGTGCGATTGGCAGCAGCGCGCGCGATCGGGCGGTCGGTGCGATGGGCTGCAGAACCGAGTGGCCGGTTGATGGCAGCGGAGCCTGCGTAGGCTCGGAGGTCGCCGCTGGCGCTGGGCGCCCGCTGGGCTCTACTTTTCGTCTTCCTCTCGGCTGAGGGTCGTCCCAGCGCTGTGGACGACGCTGCGCAGGAACTCGTACTGACTCTTGACGAGTCGGTCGGCCATATCCATCGCGGCGTCCACGATTTCTCGTCGTCGGGATGGACGATCACCGTGTGGTAACGCTGGCAATGCTTCGTCAACGACGTCGACGAACTTGCGAACCGCCTCAATCGCGGCCCGCGACCCGGACTCGAGCGACTTGAGCACATCCTCGGAGAGTTCAGAGGTCCGGTCGACTACTTCGCTCACGCGTTCCTGCTGCTTGCGCTCGAGGTCGTGCTGCTCCTGCGTGTTCTGGAGCTCGTGGGCCTTCCGAGTGGCTGCCCCTCTGCGCGCCGCCTCGCTGCGCTGGGCCTTGGTTTCCGGCATGACAATTGCCTCCTCCCTCGAGGGACGTGCGTGGCGTTGACAGCGTTCAAGGCAGCCCGCGGCAGTGTCCCGGCTTCGCGGGACCGGCCTCATCGCGCTGTGTGCGACCGTAGGCCGGCCGGCCGGCTGTGCCATCGGTAGAAAGCCCGGACGTGCTGGAAAGTAGCGAGCGCATCGGGCGACGCGTCCTGCTCGGATCTGGGAGAACAGTGAAGGGTGAAGGCGGCTCGGACCGGGTCAACAGATACGCGAGCTCGGACGCGAGGGCATCGAAGTTGACCGGCATGTGCACCACCCCAACCCGCGCGCACCCGAGGTAGAGAAGCAGGTATGCGTTCGGATTCTTCCCGAACGCTGCGACACGATCGCCCGGCACCAGCCCAAGCCCTAGCAACCCGGCGGCCACCCGACCGACGGCGCGATCCAGCTCGGCGTAGCTCCAGCTACGCTCGCCAAACGTCAACGCCTGACGATCCGGCGTCCGCCGAGCGCTCCGCTCGAGCACCTTACCCACGGTGCTCGCGAACACAGGCGCACCAGCATCCCCACCAGCCGCAGGCGCTCACTCCTTCCTCGGTCAAGTCCCGCCCCGATGCGCTCCCGAGAAGGAGACCACGGGTGCTCGCGCTACTCAGCCAAGCACCATCTCACAGCCGCCGAGCCTCCGGGCTGCGCCAGCGACAAACATGGACCGCCCACCGTCACGCTGCCGCCCAGCACTCACGTCGCGCCAGGGGATAACACCAGTGCAGACAACGCCGCGATCTCGGAGTTCGTCTCACGCGCAGCACGTTCCCAGGGGTCGCGCTGCGCGAGGGAGGAGCGCCCTAAGCAGGCTCCGAGGCATCCAAAGATCGGCCCGGCCGCGCTGCCTGCCTGCGTGTAACCCGAGGTGTATGCCCGGTGTACTCATGGTAGGCGAACATGCGTTCGAAAGGAGCGATGAAATGGCCGCCACAACCCTCAAACCAAAGCCGATCGTCAGGACCAGCCTTCGTGAGGTCGGCATCCCAGAGGATCGCATCGTAGACGTCGTTGACAGGACTGCGAGGCTCTCTGACGAGCTCTTGAAGTCCCTCGAAAGCAGCGAGCGCGCCGCGATCGAGGCCGTGGGTCAGTTCGTCATCACGATCGAGGAAGCGTTCCCGACCGAAGTTTCGGCCACAACCGACATGGCGAACAAGATCACCAAGTCGGGCCTTGAGATGGTTGACCAGCTGGTTCACACCGAGTACGACCTCCTCCACCATGCCGTTGACAGCGCCGCCACCTGGCTGAGCCGTCACGACGAAGTGAAGCCCGTCACCGCGTAGTGATCCGATCGACCGCGAATAGCCGGCGTATCTGAGCACGGCAGTCACCGCTCGGCGCCGGCTTTCGCACAAGCCACGCGGAGACGAGGGTGACTACCCGAGGGAGCCCACGCGCGCGAAGCTCTTGAGGACGCAACGGCGCCTCTACCGGACGGGAGTGCCTTTGTGCTGCAGCCGACGTCACGCCCGCCGCTGCTCATAGGCGACATACGAGCGTGGTCGCGGGCTTGCGGTTGGTCGCCGAAGCGGTCATGTGGACGCGGGGCGGCGCGCGGCGATAGCGATCGTGCGGACCGCCAGTCCGCGGTCTCGGGAGCGTTCGCTTGTGGTTCCCGAACGGCGCCCGAGACGGGCCGCGAGGACGAGGCAGCCGCCAGCTGCAAACGCCTTCACCATCGATACCAATGGACAGGTCGGCTGAGAGCCGACCGCGCGCCGCCGCTCTCGTGGGAGGGCTGGCAGGACCGTTGCCCGTCTGTCCGCATCCCGTGCAATTCATGGTCTCAATCGTCGATTTGACCGGAGAGGAACTGGTGCACAAGGGACCCACATACACTGGCAGGTTCGTCGGGGGGACCGCCGGGAGCTTCATTCCGAGGCTCTGGGAGCCGGGCAACTCTTGCTCTCATCGGTCGTGTTCTTCATGATCGGCGGCTTTGTCGGGATCTGGATCGCGTACCGGCTGTTCGCCTGATCCGCTCAGAACGAGCCCGCCCAGCACGCGTCACGCCGCCGGCATCGCGTCACCGCGCTCACCCAACCAGCCGGCAAACCGCGCCGCTAGCAGGGCGAAGGAGTCGTCCGGGCGCCGCGAATCGCCCGGTGAAGGACGGGCCACTGTCGGACAGGTCCGCGCGCCCGAAGGATGTCGACCCTCAGCCGGTGCAAAGCCGGCGATCACGAGGTCCGGAGAACTAACCGGGAGGAGGGGCCTCGCCGTCGCCAGCAGCCGGCTGCCGTGCCTCTGCGTGGTCACCCGCGCCGGTGTCGCCAGCAGGGAGCGCGGACGAGGGAGCGCCCGACTGAACCTCCGCCTTGAGGCGGGCGAACTCGTCGTCGACGGCGCTCTTCGCGCCGAGCTGGTCGAGCTGGCGATCGACGTCGTCCTCGCCGGGGCCAAGCGCTGTCAGATCCTGGAAGGTTCCCGCCGCCTGAAGCTCATCGACGGCCTGCGCGCGAGCCTTCATCGTTTCGGTTTTGTCGAGGGCGCGCTGCGTCGCCATGCCGACATCCG
The DNA here is from genome assembly GCA_963701945.1 of uncultured Solirubrobacterales bacterium. Classification (GTDB taxonomy): domain Bacteria; phylum Actinomycetota; class Thermoleophilia; order Solirubrobacterales; family Solirubrobacteraceae; genus Palsa-465. Next base: position 672,638 of record CAVPBV010000019.1, read on the forward strand.
CCATCGAGTCACCGACTCCCGTGGCCGCCTCGGAAACCTGCACCTCCGCCTCGGCAGCCGAGTACTGGGCCTTGATGACTTCCTTCTTTGACCGGAACTGCTCGGTCTTCGCCTGGAGCTGCTTCTCGGACTCGATCAGCTTCCCCTGCTCTGACTCGAGCTGCGCGATCTGCTGGTCGAGCGAGCCAGCCTCCTGAACGGTCAGCTGCTTGCGCTCCAGCGCCACGCGAGCAAGATCCTCACGTCCCCCAGAGATCGCCTCGCGGGCCTGAGCGTCGAGCTTGGCGCCCTGTTCACCGAGCTGCTGCTGCTGGAGCGCCAGCCGCTTTTTCGCGGTGGCGATGTCGGCGATCCCCTTCTTGACGTTCTGGAGGTTCTCGACCTGGCGCTGATACGCATAGTCAAGCGTCTCGCTTGGGTTCTCCGCGCGGTCAAGCTGCTTTGAGACCTTCGACTTGACCACAGTCGAAAGCCGTCCCTTCAGTCCGGGCATCGAAACCTCCTAGCGGCTACGTAACGGGCGTGGCCCACTCATCTGAGCCTACTCCGGCCCACCGGCTGGCTTTCAAACCAAATTGGGTAGGTGTTCGCAAGCCGCTCGAGGCCCGACGCAATTGCGCTATCGACCCCACAGTGCTGTCGCGGCGACCGCTCCCAAACAGACGCAGTCACGCGGTCATGACGGCGCCGCTGCTCCGTCGCCGTTGTGATCGTCACCTGGGCGGCGGAGTCGTGAAGAAAGCGATCGTCCGGGGCGTCCGGTGGGTCGGGGGAGCGCTGCCACGCGAAAGCGTAAGCGACGCGGCCCGACTCGTCGTCGCGGTCTGCCTATGCATTGTTGGCCGCCCTGTCGCCAAAGGCGATCCCCGAGTTCGGCGCGAAGAAGGTGCGCCGCCGTTTCGCCGGTCGCGCATGCCGTAGTCACAGAGCACGTCGCGCCGAAGACCGATCGGACAGCCGCATCAGGTCTCGACCGGTCCTGGCACCCGTGCGGCTGCTTGGCGGCTGGTAGCGGGGCTTGTGCTGGTGCTCGGAGGTGGTTCTCGCCGGCCGCGCATCTGTTCGCAGCAGATCGACGGTTGGGCGCGTACTCGGGATGGGGGGAGTGGGCACCCGGGAGGGTTGGGATGGTCTAGTTCGTGTCCTGATCAGCGCCCGCGCTGGCGCTTTGCGCTGAGGGGTATGATCGGCGCGGCGGGCGCTCATTGGTGGGCGCCGATTCACAGCCGTTAGTTAGTGCAGTGATGGCGGGTGTCCATCCTGGGGATGAGCGGGAACGAGTGAAACGCCCGCGACCCAGAGGTTCGTTTCGATCAGTTGAAGGAGCGGATGATGCTGACGAGCAAGCGAAGGGTGGGGCCTGACATTCGGGGGCGTGTCCGGGGGGGTGAGCGTCCGGTTGGTGGTGGCGCTTGGCTGCCGCCCGGGGGCGGTCGGTTCGCCACCGAGGTCTTAGCTGACCTGGCCAAGTCAACGGCAGCCGTGCTCGGGCTGGCCGGGTGCGCCGATCGGCACGGCCTAAAAACCGGGTACGGCACCCAGCTCGCGGTCGGACGCCAGCCCCGATCCCGACCGACCCGGAGGCTCGCAGCCCCGATCCTGATCGCGATCACGGCGCTGACCCCCGGGTTGGCATATGCCGCCGGCGCGAACGCGGTCGCGAGGAAGAATCAAGCCGGCGACAGGGAGCCTTGGGGCAATCACGGGCTCGGAAGTCTCGATCTCAGACCGCACCAAGGAGGACACGATCGCCGACGCTTTTACGACGTTTTGTCCGCCAAGCTGACTGGCGGCGATCACGGGCTGCTTGTCCAAGGAACGGGAGGCTGCGCGCGCGGTGAGAAGGTGTTTTTGACCGTCACGATCAGACAAGGACAGCGGGTCGCGCGCGGGGCGTGGCGCAAGCACAGCTGCACCGGCACGCTAGTGCCGTTCAAACTCACCGTTAGCGCCACCAGCGGAACGTTTTACAAGGGCACCGCCAGTTCGGTCTGTGTCTCGATGTGGAAGCGGGACGGTCGCACCGTCACCACAGGCCGGGTCCGGCGGAAAGTCACGATCACATGAGGCCCGAGCCGGGCGAAAAAGGAGAACGAGGAGCTAGGTGCCGAGGACGCCCGTCGAGTCGTCTTCCAGTTGCTGATCGTGATGAACGAGATCGACCGTGCCCTTGCCGCGCGTTCCTGATTCATCGAGCGGCTGACGACCGCTTTGATTCGTGCGCCCGGTAGGCGGGGCGCGATCGCGTCGCCGACCAGGCGAGCGCTGGGCTGTCGGCGGCACGCTCGGCGCCGACACGATCGGATTCGCGCACGACTGCGGATTCGCCGGTTCACGCGCACCAGTGGCCGCGTCGGGCGGATCGTTTGCCTCGAGCTCGTCCAGATGCGCCGGTCGGCACCGTCGCCCGGGGTCGGCGTTCTGGTTCCCGCGCCTCAGGGGCCGCTCGGGCGGCGGGCGGCATATCCGACCACCAGTATGAAGCCGAGCACGAGCTGCCCTCAGATTCGCTCAGACAGCGCGCGTCACGCGCCCTTCCAGTTCTGTGATGCGGGGGGAGCCGCGGTGGCTCCCCGGCCCTGCCGAGCCTGACAGCCGCGCGAGGCCGTAGATTGCGCGATTGTGAGCTTTGTCGTTGCACCGGATGCCTACGACCGATTCATGGGGCGCTACTCGATTCCGCTCGCGTCCGTGTTCGCCGACTTTGCGGGTGTCGCTGTGGGTCAGCGGATCCTCGATGTTGGATGTGGCCCGGGGGCGCTGACGGCCGTCCTGGTCGATCGCGTCGGCGCGGAGTCCGTGACGGCGGTCGATCCGTCCGAGCCGTTCGTCGCCGCGGTGCGGGCGCGCCACCCGGGCGTGCGGTCCCAGTGCGGGTCCGCAGAGTTGCTGCCGTTCGGAGACGGGCAGTTCGATGCCGCGCTCGCGCAGCTCGTTGTGCATTTCATGGCCGATCCGGTCGCCGGTCTGCGGGAGATGGCGCGCGTGACGCGCCCGGGCGGCGTGGTCGCCGCCTGCGTGTGGGATCACGGTCCCGATGGGCGGGGACCGCTGAGCCCGTTCTGGGACGCCGCGCGGGAGATCGACCCTACCCTCGAGGGCGAGGCGTCCCGAGCCGGAACTACGCGCGGTCATCTAGCCGAGCTGTTCGCCGAGGCTGCGATCCGGACCGCGGAGGTGGGTACCGTCGCGGTGGATGTCGCGTTCGGCGGGTTCGAGGAGTGGTGGGAGCCGTTCTTGCTCGGTGTCGGGTCGGTCGGGGAGTTCGTCGGCGGCCTGTCAGCCGAGCGCTGCGCGGAGTTGCGCGCGCTGTGTGAGGCGCGGCTGCCGTCTGGTGCGTTCACCGTGTCCGCGACCGCATGGGCGGTGCGTGGTGTGGCCGGCTGATCCGCTCGTGGCGATTGCCACGGCGCGTGGTCGGCGCCGGCGCGGCGCTGGCGACCGTCATTGTGATCTTCGCCATGCCCGCCGGGAGCAGCGGCGCGTCGAGATGCGCTCTGGCCACTGTGGGTGCGCTTGGCGCAGCTGCCGCATGAGTCCGTCGTGGCCAATCCAGTCGCCCGGTCGGCTACTGCGTGCTCACGGAAGCGATCGCCCCAAAAGTCCACGGACCGCCGGCGCTGCGTGCGGAGCGGGCGCATCTTGCTCGATCGAGCCGAACGCGCACCGGCACGACGGCAGGTCGCGGCCGCTAAATGAGGACGTGCTTTCCGAAATGCGCGTCGCCGTGGCGGTTGACCGTCAGCGCCAACGGCTGGGAGAGGTCGAGCACCTGATGCTTTGGGTTAAGGCTGCGTAGCGTCATGATGTAGCTCCCGGGCGCCAGCGGGTGCCCGTTGACCAGCAGCTTGTAGTGGATCGTGTTGCGTCCCTTGTGATGTGGCCCGAGCGGGATCTTGCCGACCTTGATGAACGTCGGGACCTCACGCGTGACCCGCTTGGTGCCGGTCGGCGTCGGGACCTCGGCCGCGACGCGACGCGGCTTCCCCCGCCGCTGGATCAGCAGCCCCACGTCACTCGCGACCGGCAGCGTCGTGATGACGGTCACGGGCGTGGGCGCGTGGAGCACCGGCGGATCCTGATAGAGGACGAACAGACCGACGTACGGATCGACGTAGGCAATGTCGTCACGACCCTCGCCGTTGAGATCGCCGACATGCATGTCGCTGACGAAGTCGCACGTCGCCAGGGTGGCGCCCGCCCCGAAGACGCCAAAGCGGTGGATGGCGCTTTGGCCCTCTCCCGTGTCAATCGTGATGTCGCAGCCATTGGAAGTAAGTTCTGCAACGGCTAGGTCGGTAAACGCGTCGTTATTGAACAAGCCAGCTGCCAAGGCCGTGGGGCGTATGATCCCGCTACTGGTTGGCAGCATGAGGCCACGCGTGAAGGTCCCAATGCTGTTGCCCGGATAGTCGTCGAGCGGTGGAGTGCTGGGTTCCGCAAACGACCCGACGATCACGGCTGGGTCCCCGGCAATCGTCGCCGTTGCGATCGCGGTGGGAAAGGCCTGCGACGACATCGTCAGCCCCGACGGCTCGTAATGTCCGGGCGCGCCGGATGGGACGTACGTCACGAGATAAGCTTGGCTCGTGCTGGACAGGGAGGGCGCTCCGGTCACGACGATGTCGACGCCGCCTGCGGCGTTGTCTGCAACCGTCGCGATGCTTGTCACGAATCCTGGGATGGGGGAGAACGTCTGCGAGACCGCCCATGTGGGGTTCCCTCCCGAGGTGGCGGGCGGAGCCGCCAGAACGACCACCACCGCGCTCAGATCGGCGGTCGGGGTCGCGCATCGGACCGCGAAATCATCGCTCCCTCCAGCTTCGCCGGTGAAATCTCCAACCGCAATCTGTAACGGTATGCACCCATCCGACTCGAGTGACAGCTGCTGAACCTGGACGAAGCCCGTTTGGGTCAGGAAGCCAATGTCGATCGAGTCGTTCCTTTCGTCCGAGATTGCCGCGTAGTCGGCGCCGTCGGGGTTGGGGAGCGTCGCGATATCGCTCAGAGCGTCGGAGGCGTCGACGAGGCTCACGACCGGGGGCGCAAACGCCCCGCCACCCTCGCCCCGGAACCATTCAACGACGCCGGTCGAGATCGCGGCGATGTCCTCCCGCCGGGTGCCGCCGAAATCTCCAAGCGTCAAAGCCGTCAGGCTGTCCCCACTTATCTGCACCGGGCTGCCGAAACGCTCAAACGCCCCTGCCGCCGGCGCGAACGACAGCAGTACCGCGGCCGCCAGCGCGAACGCCGCGACGGTCGCGCAGATCCGCCCCCAGCCTCGCGACCCACAACGAACACTGTGTGACAGCAGGCTCATCGCGCCGTCCTCTGCTCGGCACTCCCCGCGCCCGATCCCATTTCCCAAATCATTGGATGGCCGGGCTTCCGGTCCATAGATGCCGTGCACAGCGATCCCGTTCGGACACCATCACAACGTCTCGCTGCGCCAACTGCGCAACGATACACCCAACAATCCGGCCAATCCAGCCAAGCCCAAAGCCGCGAACGCAACCCGTCCCACACCCTCACAATGACGGCGGCCGTGAGTCGCACCGGACCGCCCGCGAGACCCCGCAGCTCGACACCGCCCGGTCACCCGCTCGTCGGCGAGAACCATGGTCCGGGGCCCCGGTCTCCCACAAGTGCTTTCGTCCAGTAGCCGTCCTCCGGGTGCGCGATCGGATTGGCGACCAAGCACAAGTTCGCGACCGGCAGGTGCTAGCCACTGTCCGCTAAGCAGCGGCTCGCCGGCTTGCCTGGCCACGATGAGGCGATCTCTCGCGATCGCGATCTTCGAACCGCTTGCTCGGCGGCTGTGAGCGGATCCGCGGCGCCGAGCACTCGACGCATGAGGAGCCGCGAGCCTGCTGCGTCCGTACCGGGGCCAAAGTCGAGGAGCGGCGCGCGGTCGGGAGCCGGCGCGCCCCACAGACACTTGATACGCGTCGTGCCGTCGCGCACCTGAGTTGCCTGGTCGGCCGGTTGCGTCTCGCCCGTGCGCCGAATCGATCGTGCCGCCGGACTGGGGGGCGACGGCCCCGCAGACGAAGCCTGGAAATGACGCCCCGGTCGGTCGCCTTAACGGGTGGCAGGCGGTGTACGTCGAACGCGATCTGGGCTGCTGCGCTTGCGGCGTCCGCGACTTCCCGCAGCCGCGCGAAGGTGGCCTTTGCGCGCCATGAGACCATTTAGCTCGGATGGGGGGTGGAGGACCGCAGAACGGGGTTGCGAGCGACGATTGATGCGCTCGGCCCGGGCGTTGTTTTCGCCGGCCACCGGCTGGAGGACAGGCTGGGCGAGGGCGGCATGGGCGTGGTATTCCGAGCGCGCCATCTGCGGCTGGGGCGTACGGTTGCGCTGAAGGTGATCGCGCCGCAGTGGGGCTCGGACCCCACGTTCCGGGAGCTGTTCGAGCGGGAGGCGAGGATGGCCGCCTCAGTTGATCATCCGCACGTCATCGATGTCTATGACTTCGGCGAGGTCGATGGACGTCTGTACCTCTCGATGCGTTTCGTCGAGGGCGTCGACCTCAATGCACTGGTGAGGACGCTTGGCCGGCTTGCCCCTGCTCGAGCGGCGGATGTCATCGCGCAGGCGGCTGAGGGTTTGGATGCTGCTCACCGGCAGGGGCTGGTCCACCGAGATGTCAAGCCGCATAACATCCTCGTGGCCGAGCGCGACGGGCGCGATCAC
>CAVPBV010000020.1:0-100176 GCA_963701945.1 uncultured Solirubrobacterales bacterium
CGTTTGGCCGGGCGTTTGGCCCGGGCGTTCGGCTCGCGCGCGGGCGCGCGCGATACGCGGTTGACCTCGTTTCGCAGCGCTCGCGGGAGCGCCCGTCCAGCCGATAGCGTTTACGGCCCCGCCCGGGTGGTGGAATTGGTCAGACACGGTCGCCTTAAGAGCGATTGCCCCAGCGGCATGAGGGTTCGAGTCCCTCCCCGGGTATCTCCCCCAGGCGGCGTATGCGGGCGCGGTTCTGCAGGACCGCAACTAATCCGCTGCTACGGTGTCCATGCGTCCGACGGCCCCCGTTAGGTTGGCCCTCAAGCGGTCTGGATGGAAGTCTCAGCGCTCAGATACTCGGGAGGAATCGGCCTTCACGCGCGCTCGCCGCTGCTGAGGCTGCAGTCCGACGAACGCCTGGTGGCGCTGATCCGGCGCGGGAGCACGGCCGCCTTTGAAGTCCTCGTCGCGCGCTACCACGCCCGCCTGCTGGCATTCTGCCGCCATCTGCTCGGGTCCCGCGAGGACGCCGAGGACGTGCTCCAGGAGGTCTTCTCCGCCGCGTTCAACGCGATCCTCGACGACGACCGCCCGATCAACGTCCGGCCGTGGCTCTACCGGATCGCCCGCAACCGCAGCCTCAACCACCTGCGCCGGATCCAGGCCGTGGGCGTCGACTCGATGGACATCCACCTGTCCGAGCACGGCGCGACCACCGCCGACAAGGTCCACGAGCGCGAGGACTTCCGGTTGCTCGTCGACGACATCCAAGGACTCCCCGAGACCCAGCGGACGGCCCTCGTCCTGCGCGAGATGGACGCGCTGTCCTACGAGCAGATCGCCGAGGCGATGGAGACGACCGTTCCGAGCGTCAAGTCCCTGCTCGTGCGCGCACGGGTATCACTGGCCGAGGCCGCGGAGGCGCGACTGCTCACCTGCGAGCAGGTTCGCATCGAGCTTGCCGAAGTCGCCGAGGGCCTCCAGCGCCGCCCCGGGGCCCTGGTCCGCCGGCACCTGCGGGCATGCGACCGCTGCTCGACCTTCAAGGGCCAGCTCAACGAGACGAGCAAGCAGCTCGCCGCCGTGCTCCCCCTCGGGGGGTTCTTCCTGCTGCGCAAGCTCGCGATCCTGCACATCGGCCACTCCGCGGGCGCCGGCGCGGGCTCGAGCGCCCCGGCCGCGAGCGCGGCCGGACAGGCGGCGGCGGTCGGAGGCACCGCAGCGGCCGGAGCCGGCGCAGTCATGGGCTCGACCACGACCGGGTTCCTTTCGGCGAGCATCGGCGCGATCGCGACCAAGGCGGCAGCGGGCCTGGCCGCGGCGGCGCTCGTGACCGCCGGCGCCGTCGAGGTCGAGCAGCCGGCTCGACCGCACGTGCACCATCACGCCACCCCGGGCGTCACCCATGTCTCCTCCGTTCCCAGCGCGCCGGCGACCGTCGCCACCACAGTGGCCTCGGTGAGCCCGAGTGGCGGCGCCGTCCCGAGCGCGATCCTGCGTCACACCGCGGTCAAGCATCCGCACAAGGCGGCTCCGGCCAAGGCCACGGCCACCACCCCGCACAAGCCGCTGGCGCGCGGCAAGCACGGCAGCCCGGCAACGACCAAGGCGAAGACCACGCCAATCGCGCCCACGGGTCGGACCCAGACCCAGACCGACTCGACCGTGCTGAACGGGTCGGCAACCACTCCGGCCACCACGACGACCGGAACGACCGGGACGACGCCCTGTCCGGCGGCGAGCTCGGACAGCAGCATGCCGGCGAGCACGACTCCTGCTTCGACGACCACGACCGAGAGCGCCGACACGGGAACGACCACCTCGTCCACCGATTCGACGAGCACCGCCCCGAGCACGACGACGAGTCCCGTGACCACGACCCCCGGCACCAGCGCCGATGTTGGACAGGACGCTTCGTGCGCCGGCGGTTCGACCAGCACCGACCCAACCGCCGGCACGAGCACCAGCACGACTACCACCACCACGAGCACGAGCGCGGGATCGGCCGATGGCTCGGCGCCGAGCTCGGGATCGGCATCGACCGCAGGGTCTGCATTGGGCGCAGGAGCCGGGGCCTCAGCACTCGCGGCCCACGCCAAGCGGCACCGCAGCATAAGCTTCCGGCGTGATCGACGTCGGGCAGTTCGCCGCAGTTGACATGCGCGTCGGCCGCGTGGTGGCGGTCGAAGAGTTCCCGGAGGCACGCGTGCCGGCGTGGAAGCTACGCATCGACTTCGGGCCGGAGGTCGGGGTCAAGCGCTCCTCCGCGCAGATCACCCACTACCCACGCGAGCAGCTCGAGGGGAGTCTCGTGGTCGGCGTGGTCAACCTCCAGCCGCGCATGATCGCGCGGTTCAAGTCCGAGGTGCTCGTGCTGGGCGCCCTGGACGAGACGTTGGGCGTCGTGCTGCTCCGGCCCGACAAGGACGCCGCCGTCGGGTCGCGGATCGCGTAACCGATCCCTCGGTTGAGGGTCCGCGACTGAGTAAGGCGCGGAATCCGACCATTACGAAGTCGCGAACCCTAAGGCCCGGGAGCGCCACCGATCACGAGCGCCCCCCGCGGCGTGCCGTCGACGTCGAGCGCGTAGCGCCCGAGCGGGAGGTCGGCGATGAGCACGGTGGCGTGGCCGTGGGCGGCCACGGCGAGCGCGTGTGGCCTCGGCGTTTGCAACAGCACCCGATGTGATCGCCCGTCACCCGAGACGACCGTGACCTGCACCGGGATGTGCGCCGGCGCGGTGATCGTCGGCGGGCTCAGCGATCCACCGGACACGATCGTGTAGGTGGCGGGAATCCGAGCATCCTCCGGAGGCGTGCCACCGGTGGCCGGGGCGCCTGGATTCGTGGTCGTCTCGGGGGCCGTCGGAGGCGTGCCGGCGGCCGTCGGTGCCGTCGTCTGGGTGGTCGTCTGGGTGGTCGTCTGGGTGGTCGGCGACGTTGCCGACGGTGGCGCGTTCTGGGTCGCCGGCGGGGGCGCGGTGCCGGCCTGGTTCGTGGTCGATCGAGTCGCGGATCGCGACGTTCCACACCCCACCGCGGCGGCGAGTGACAAGACGCACAAAAGAACCGCGAATCCCCTCACGTTTCCAGGATAAGGGTCGATAAATGGAGCGATTCAGGAGATGCGACAGGGCGCTGGATACTCCGTCTCGAAGCTCGTCGAATATGACGCGCTTCGGCGCAGGCTGTGGATTCTCGGGCAGCGGTGCCACCACGGCGCCACCGGGAGCCTCATGGCCGCAGCGTCGTTCCTCGCCCTGCTCTCAGACCAGGCGCCGATCGGCGCGCCGCACGTCGGAGCGCGCTCGGTGCTGGCGCTCACGGCGACCGGCGGGGCCCTGATGATGGCCCACGACTGGAAAGACCGCTCGATCTGGTTCGAGCGCGGCCGCGGGTCGCAGAACTAGCCCCGAGTCGCGAGTCGCAGCTCTAGCCCCGAGTCGCAGCTCTAGCCCCGAGTCGCGAGTCGCAGCCCCAGCCCCGAGTCGCGAGTCGCAGCTCTAGCCCCGAGTCGCGGTTCGTAGCTCCAGCAACGATCTCCGCGCACTCGATCACCCGCCAGGTTCGAGTGCAGGTACTTCGTTGCCATACCGAACCGAATATGCATTCGGCCCGCGAGGGGTGGCGAGTGTTGAGTCATCGGGGTGGTGGCGCGTCCCCAATAACCTTGAGGCGGCCATGGCAGTCCGCTGCGCGATCGTCCCGCCGACCCCCGTGCCGTACCGGGAGCCGCTGTTCCGCGCCCTGCACGAGCGCGACGACCTCGACATCCGCGTCATCTACCAGTCCGCCGGCCAGCCGAGCTGGGACGTCCCGTCGGACTGGTTCCCGCGCGAGCACCCCTATCCGGCGGTGCACCTGCGCTCGCGCCAGCGCCGGCGCGCCGGGCGCACGCCGATGCAGTGGCCCCACGGGCTCGAGCACGCGCTGCGCACAACCGACCCCGACTGCGTGGTCGTGTCCGAATACGGGCCGGCGTCGCTGCGGGTGCTCAACTGGTGCCGGCGGCACAAGCGCGCGTACGTGATCTTCACCGAGTGCACGCCGGGGATCGACCCGCTGCTCCCGCACTGGCAGCTCGGGCTGCACCGGTGGCTGGGCGGCCGCGCGGACGGGTTCATCGCGACCAGTTCGGCGGCCCGCGCGCGCCTCGAGGCATTCGGCGTCCCGGATGACCGGATCACGGTGGCGCTCCAGGCCGCGGACGTCGAACCGTTCCGACGTGCGGCCGCCAACGGGGGCGCTCGATCGGACGGCGGGCCGCTCCGGGTGATCAGCGCCGGTCGCCTGGTCCCGGACAAGAACTTCGCCGCCTTGATCGAGGCCGTCGCGCGGATCCGCGGTCAGGCCGAACTCGAGCTCGTGGGGACCGGCTTCCTCGAGCCCGAGCTGAAGGAGCTGGCGGCACGCCTCGAGGCGCCCGTGCGGTTCCGCGGCCACGTGCCGCCCGACGAGCTCGCGAGCCTGTACGCAGGCGCGGACGCCTATGCCCTGATCAGCACGTACGAGCCGTTCGGCGTGGCGATTCGCGAGGCGGCCGCGGCTGGCCTGCCGATCATCTGCGCGAAGACCGCAGGCGCCGCGGGTGACGTTGCGATCGACAGCCGCAACGCCCTGCTGGTCAACCCATACAGCGTCGACGAGATTGCCGGCGCGCTCGAGCGGCTGGCGTCAGACGCCGAGCTCCGACGGCGGATGGCCGCCGAGAGCCACGCCATCGACCGCGAGACGGACGGCGTCGAGGTGGACGCGTTCGCGGACGCGGTGGTGACCGCTGCCCGCCGGCGCGGGCGACTCGGCCGGGCCGAGGCCTACGCGCCGAGCAAGGCCGGCAGCACCTCTTCCTGAAGGCGTCTCACCGACGCCTCCGGCCGGTAGGGCTCGAGCGCGCGCCGCGCACCGACCCGATAGGCGGCCAGCGTCGCTGCGTCCGCGGCGAACGCCGACTCGAGCGCGCGCGCCAGCGACCCGGGATCCCGATCCTCGGCGACAAACGAGGGCGCCAGCGAGCGCGCGATCGCGAGGCCGGGGAACGGCCCCCCGCCGGGTGCGCCCACCAGAATGGCGCCGCGATCGAGCGCCTCGAGCGGCGCGATCCCGAAGTCCTCCCACGCCGCGGCGCTGACGAACACGCGGGCGCGCGCCAGCAGGTCCCGAAACGAGGCCTGAGGGAGCATGCCCGCAAGCTCGACGCCCGCCGGTAGCTCGGCGCCGCGGCGGGCCAGGAACTCGACCGCTCGCTCGCGCTCGATCCCCGCGATCACGAGCCGCGCGCCCGGCACCCTAGCCTGCTCCCACCCCGCGCACAGCAGCGCGAGCCCCTTGGCCTTCGGGTCGGGCGTGTAGCCGATCGCGAGCGGCTCGCGCGCCTCCTCGCCGGGGACGACCGGCGCCGCCGGGATCGGTGGCGGGATCAGTACGGTCGGCGCGGACCCGACCGGCAGCGTTTGCACGGCGCCGGGGCTGTGTGGCAGCAGCACTCGCGCGCGCGCGAGTTGCCGGCGCTCGAGCGCGTGGAGTGGCAGGCTGGCGAGGCCGGGACGGTTGAGGCGCGCCGGCGAGTCGAGCCAGACCGCGAACGGGACCTCGAGAGGCCCCGCCAGAAGCGCCGCCGTCGTGGTCGAGAACACGACCGCGCGCGGCCGATGCTGTCGCAGCGCCACCGAAAAAGCGCGGCGCGCGGCGATCGCCTCGACCACGTCGTTGACGGGATACGCCCGCCGCAGCGCGTTGGTCAGCCCGATCCGCGTGCCCACGGCGGCCACCGACGCGCCGGCCTCGCGCAGCATGTCGACGAGTTGCGCGTCGGCGAGGCGTAGCCCGCGGGTGGTGCCGAGCGACACCAAAAGTAGATCGGTCACGTATCTGGGAGATCGGCGGTGCGTGACGGCGGCGCCTTGTCGAGCGCAGCCTGATACGCCGAGACCGTCTCGACGCCGCACCGCTCCCAGGTGAAGTTCGCCGCGACCGTCTGACGCGCGGCGAGGCCGAGCCGGCGCAGCTCGTCTCGGTCCGTGGTCAGCCGGTCGATCACGGCAGCCAGTCCGGACGCGTCGCCAGGCTCGACGAGCAACATCCCGGGACCGGCGGCGGCGATGTCCTCGGGTCCCCCCTCGCCGCGGCTGCCGATCGCGGCCAGCCCGGCGGCCATCGCCTCGACGAACGCCACGCCGAACGGCTCCTCGACGCCCGGCATCACGAACAGGTCGCACGCCGCGGCACGCGCAACCGCGTCGGGATTGTCGAGCTGACCGAGAAACCGGACGCGATCCGCGAGCCCGAGCTCGGCCGACAGCCGCTCAAGCGGCTCTCGGCGCGGACCGTCCCCGATCACCAGGTACTCGGGCCGGCGCGCCGGGTCGAGCATCGACAGGGCGCGCAGGACGGTCTCGTGGCGCTTGCGCGCGACCAGGTGCGCCACTGTCACCATGCGAACGGCGCCGTTCCCCTGGTGTGCGGCGGGTGGAACGTCGGGGAGGTGGGCACCCAAGTAAAGGACCCGCACCGGAAGGCGCCGGCCCGCGATCTCCTCGCACCGCCGCGCCGCCCACGTGCTGTTCGCGAGCACCAGATCGGCCGCCGCCATCGCGGCCACGCACGCCCGCCGCCCGATCGAGCTGTTCTCGGGCACGTTAATCATGTCCGGCCCATGGGCGGACACGACAAAGGCAGGTGTGCGCCGCCGCACCCAGCGTGCCGCGGCATGACCCGCCGGCGCCAGGCAGTGAGCGTGCAGCACGTCAAATGGCCACTCCGCGTGGAGCCGATCGAGCGCCCGCCCCAACGAAGGCGCCGCCCAGTAGCCCCAGGTGCCATACGAGATCGGGCGTGGCGGAGCCACGAAGGGCACCGGCGTCACCGACAGCCCATCGAGGGCCAGCGGCCGCAACGATGTCCGGGCCCCCTCGATCCAGCGGCTCAGCTCGCCGATGGCAGGGGGAATATGAAAAAACGACAGCGGTGGGATAGGACGGCGGAGTGCCAGAACGCGCATCTCCGCCCCGGCGTCGCGCGCGGCGACCGCCTGCCGGTGCGCCCAGATGCCGAGCACCGGATCGGCGCGCGACGGGTACCACTCGGCTACGACCGCGACGCGCACGGCGGAGCTACTGGCCGACGGAGAACAGCGCCTCGAGGTCGTGGCGCGAGTAGACCTCGAACGCCACCATCGTGTGCGTTCGGGCGACGCCCGGAAGCTGGGAGATCTGCCCCGTGACGACCTTCGCGAGATCCTCCTGCTGGCGCAGGCGAAGGACCGCGACGAAGTCCCACTCGCCGGTCACCGAGTACGCCTCGGCCACGCCGTCGAGGTCGGCCAGCTCGCCTCCGAGCGTGGCCAGCCCCGAGCGCTCCGCCTGGATCAGGACGATCGCGTGGGTCACGTCGAGTGAGACTGTCCGGGATCGAGCACGACGACGTTCGACTGCGTGGCGGACTCCACGTCGGACTTGAACGCCTGGGCGTCGGTCTCGATTGGCGGGAACGTGTTGTAGTGGCACGGGATTACGGTCTTCGCCCCGACGAGCTCGGCCGCGTCGACGGCATCCACTCGATCCATCGTGTAGTGGCCGCCGATGCACATCAGCGCGATGTCGATCGGCTGGCGCTTGCCGACGAGCGCGAGATCGGAGAACACGCACGTGTCGCCGAGGTGGTAGACGAGCGTGTCGCCGAAGTTGATGACCACGCCGGCGGGTGTGTTGACCGTGCCCTTGGGCGTGGTCGACGTGTGCCATGCGGGGACGAGCTTGACCGAGCCCCAGTCGAACTTGACCGTGCCGCCGAGGTTCGGATCGCGCACATCGACGCCCTCCTCGCCGAGCTCGCCGGCCAGCTCGACGATCGCCACGACCGGCGCGCCGGTGCGCTTGGCGATCGCGACGGTATCGCCGATGTGGTCGGCGTGGCCGTGGGTGAGGAGGATCGTCGTGGCGGCAGCGTCCTCGGCGCTGATCGCGGCCTTGGGGTTCCCGGTCAGGAACGGGTCGATCAGAAGGGTTGTGTCTCCGTCGGAGAGCTCAAAGCACGCGTGGCCAAGAAAGCGAACGTCCATTTCGTGTCAATCCTCCTCTGTCGTTTTCAGCCCGGCTAGCTCCCGCGCCAGCTCGAACCCCACCGCGACGCCGACGAGCATCCCGAGCCGGGTCTCTTCGGCGAGCAGCGTCTGCACGGCCCGGACCCGCTCGGTGGCGTCGTCGTGCCCGGTCGCCTCATGAACTACCTGGTTGTGCCCCATGTCGAACCATCCACCCTCCTCGAGCGCCGTCGCGAGGACTCGCTGCAACGAGGGGGCGGTGCGGGCGACGACGTCCTGCGCTAGTCGCAGCCGCTCCGGGTCGGCAATCGCTGCGATCGCAGCCTCCAGCTCGGCATCGGTGTACGCGCGGTCGACCACGGGGCCTCTCGGATCATACGTCCGGGCGGCGGAGGTTGTTCAGCGCTCGCCTGTCAGCGCGAGCGGCAATCCGACCAGGATCCCAGCGAGCACGCCGACGCCGGCCGAGATCCAGCTCGCGCCGGGCGCGACGAGCGGCATCAGCAGTACGACAACCCCGATCACGGCTGTTCCCAGCAGGTCGCCGTCGATGTCCTCGCCGGCGCGGAGCGAGAGCAGATCCGGGATCGCCCAGGCGATCAGGAGGGCCAGCGCGCCGCCGTTGGCGCCCAGCGCCAACGGGAGCGTTGAGTCGGCGGCGGTGACCGCGGCCCCGCCGACGGCGGCGATCGCGAACAGGATCAGCACGAGCGCCGGACCATGCCGGCGTTCGAGCAGCCAGCCGTAGAGCGCGATCGTGCCAAGCGCCACGATCGCGTAGCCGGTGTTCACGTAGGTGAACGGCGCCACCAGCAGCCGCCACCACAGGTGCGTTCCGTACTGCGCCCACAGCGCGATCGCATGCGTGCTCCCGACGAGCGCTGCCCGCCACAGCAGCGTGCCCGCGAATCCCGCCAGGACCAGCACAATCGTCGCGTACGGACGCGATTCGGCGCGGATCCCCGGGATCTCGCCCGGGCGCAGACGCGGCAGCGTGGGCGCGGGCGCACGGCGTTTGCGCTCGGTGGGGCGGCCTTCGCGATCGAGCTTCGGGGCCCGCTTGCGCAGCCGACTCCCGCAGTACGGGCATTCCGTGATGTACGGGCTGACCTCGGACTGACAGTTCTTGCAAATTACGAACAAGTCCTGGCCGCCGGTGCTCATGGCCCACCGATTGTAGGACGGCGCGCTGGTCGGTAACAGGGCTCGGATACGTCTGGCGGCGTATCGCGACGACGATTTGCCGCTAGACGGCGGTCGCGGCGACGATCTCGGCCATCACCTCGCGCAGATCGTGGTTGGCCTCGTAGACCACGACCTGCCGCGATGCGCCGTTGCCGCGCTCGAGCAGATCCTCGACGGCTTCGAGCTCGGCGGCCGAGCCGAGGTCGCGGCAGTGATCGCGGATCCGGTCGATCAGCCGCCGCGCGAGCTCCCGCGCCGGCACCCGATCCCACTGGGGAAGGTCGACCAGCTCGCCCTCGAGGCCGTGGCGCGCCGCCAGCCACTTGTTCTCGTCGAGCATCTCGAACGGATAGCGCGAAAGCTGCTTGCCCGCGTCGAAGTGCTCGCAGAGCTCGCGGACGAGACCCTGGACGAGCGCCGCGATCCCGAGCGTGTGCTCGACGTGCGTCTGGGAGTCCATCACCCGGACCTCGACCGTCCCGAATTTGGGGTGAGGCCGGACGTCGTGCCACAGGTACGTGTAGTCCTCGATCACACGCGCGTTGACCATGAACTCGATCCGCGCCTCGTAGTCCTCCCAGTCCTTGTAGGTCGGCGGGACCCCCATCCGCGGAAAGGCCCGGAAGATCGGCGTCCGGGTCGAGGCGAACCCGGTCGCCTCGGCGCGCCAGAACGGGGAGTTCGCCGACAGCCCCAGCAGGATCGGGACATGCACGCGCATCCCGTTGGCGACGTGAATCGCCTGCTCGGGATCGTCGACGGCGACGTGCACGTGCATTCCGAAGATCAGCTCCTGGCGCGCGACGAACCGCAGCGCGGACACCAGGTCGCGATAGCGCGGGCGCGCCACGATCCGCTGGTCCTCCCACATCGCGAACGGATGCGTTCCCGCCGAGCCGATCGTCAGGTTCTTGCGCGCCGCGATCTCGCGGACCTGCGCGCGCAGGGCCCGCAGCTGGTCGCCCGCCTCGGCGGTGTCGCGGCACGGGTCGGTCGAGACCTCGAGCACGGACTCCATCAGCTCGGGCTTGATCTCGCCGACCGGCGCGGGCTCGAGCATGCTCTCGATCGCGTTGACGAGCTCAAGCGTCTCGGCGTCGAGGATCATCAGCTCCTCCTCGACCCCGATCATGAACGGAGCTCCCCGGGCCTGGAACTTGTGCTCCATCCGCGGTCAGGCTAGCGTGGTACGTAGACTGAACCAGATACCTCACCGGAACGAAAGGGGAGCGCAGATGGCTCTCGGATACGACGGCAAGCTCTACATCCTCGCGTTTGACCATCGCGGGTCGTTCCAGAAGAAGATGTTCGGGATCCAGGGCGACCCCACGCCCGAGGAGACCGAGCGGATCTCCGACGCCAAGCGGCTGATCTTCGAGGGCATGCTCGTCGCCGTGGGCGAGGGCGCCGAGGCGGGCGCCACCGGCGTGCTCGTCGACGAGCAGTTCGGCTCGAACATCCCCGAGCAGGCGCGCGAGCACGGCCTGAAGCTCGCGATGCCGGTCGAGAAGTCCGGGCAGGACGATTTCGACTTTCAGTACGGCGACGACTTCCCCGCGCACATCGAGAAGTTCAACCCCGACTTCTCCAAGGTGCTCGTCCGCTACAACGCCGAGGGCGACGCCGACATGAACAAGGAGCAGCTCACGCGGCTGAAGCGGCTGGCCGACTGGCTTCACGACAACGATCGGAAGTTCCTGTTCGAGCTGCTGGTTCCCGCCACCGACGAGCAGCTCGCCTCGGTCGGCGGCGACACCGATCGCTACGACGCAGAGCTCCGGCCGGGGCTGATGCGGCGCGCGATCGCGGACGTCCAGAACTTCGGCGTCGAGGTCGACGTGTGGAAGATCGAGGGCGTGGATGAGCAATCGGACGCCGCGATGCTCGCCGAGCAGGCCCGCTCCGGCCCCGGTCGCGAGGGTGTCACGTGCGTGCTGCTCGGTCGCGGCGCGTCGACCGAGAAGGTCGAGCAGTGGCTCCGTGAGGCGGCGCCGGTCGAGGGCTTCATCGGGTTCGCGATCGGGCGCTCGATCTGGTGGGACGCGCTAAGCGCATTCCTCAACGACGGGCTCGATCGCGAGGCCGCGGCCAAGCAGATCGCCGACAACTACCTGCACTTCGTGAAGGTCTACGAAGGCCAGGCGGTTCACTAGCGGCCGCCTCGCCGCCGCCCGCCAGCGCCCCCGCGCCGCTCCGCGTAGGTCCGGAGGCGGCGGCCAAAGCTGGCGTTTCCTACATCTCCATAACGCCGCGCGTCGTCACTTGGTAGGCTCGCGCCGGCATGGCGATGAAGATGCGCCAGAGTCTCGCCGAACTTGAGCAGGAGTTCCGGCACGAGATACAACTGGACCGGCGACGCGACGACCACCTAAAGCGCAGCGCGCTCTCGCGTACGCGCAAGCGCCGGCGCGCACGCGAGAGGAAGCGCAGCTCGGTTCGTTTCTGGCTGCTCATCGCCACGCTGATCGGAACGGCAGTCGTGGTGACGATCGCGATGTTCGAAACGCTCTACTACCTGCTCGGCTGAAGGTTTCCGGACCTCCGGCCGCTGACCGCAGCTAAACGGGTGTTTCTAGGTGCCCTCTCCCAGGCCACGCAGCGCCGCGTCGACCTCTTCACGGGCACCCTTGCCGGAGCCGAGGCGCTCCTGCTGAATCTCCAGATAAACCTCCTTGCGGAACACCGGGATGTCACGCGGTGCCTGAATCCCGATTCGCACCTTCTCGCCCATGATCGCTAGTACGGAGACCTCAATGTCATCGCCGATCATGATGCTCTGGTTGGACTTGCGGGTGAGTACCAACATTGGGGGATGTGCCTCCCTGCTCGCCTGGTCGTCAACGAGGCAACCGGCACGCTCAAATCCATGAGGGCCGGTCCGCCGAGGCCAGCATACCGGTTGGCATCTCATCTACACAAGGCTTGACCGAGCGACCCTCCCGCCGCTGTCCAGCCGTTCGCTGTACTAGTCTCCGCGCCGGAAGATGCCACGCCGATCCCTCCGACCCGAACTGAACCGAATCCGTGGATGGGTTCGTCAGGGGCGCACGGACGCGTGGATCGCCCACCAACTCGAGGTCACCGTCCAGCAGATCCAGGCGTTCAAGCGCGAGCAGGGCCTCGAGCCCGGTGCGGACCCCGACACCGGCGCCGCGGTCGACTTCGACGACGAGATCGATCTCCGAGCCGAGGACGACGCGCTGATCGCCGCCGAGCTGGAAGCCGCCGAGGCCCAGCGCGCGGAGGAGGCCGAGGAGGCGGACGAGGAAGAAGAGGGCGAGAAGGCGCCGGCCAAGCGCCGGCGAGGCCGCAGGGGCGGCCGTCGCACTACGCGGCGCAAGGGTGCGCCGATCGAAGCGACCTTTGACCACGGGGACGAGGGCTACGGCCTGTGGCTCGACCCCGCCGTACAGGACGATCCGATCTACGCCGAGTACTGGGCCGGTCACCGTCCCGTCGAGGTCGCGATCGAAGAGGATCAGATCGTCATCCGCCGCGTCGGCGAGGACGACGCGGACGACGACGCCGACGCCGACGCCGAGTAGCTCTTATTGTTGGTCTAGGGGGCGTACGGGTCGTACGTTCCGAACGACCAGGCGTTGCCCTCGAGGTCGCGCGCGCCGTACTCGCGCGAGCCGTAGGGCTGGTCGGCTAGCTCGCGGACGATCTCGGCGCCGGCCGCTTTGCTTTGCTTGTAGTGGGCGTCAGGGTCGGTGACGACGGCATAGATCGTCACAGGTGGCTGAGCGCCGTTGGATTGGAGGGCGTCGGCGTTGGATTGGGGGGCGTCGGCGTTCGATTGGGGGGCGTCGGCTCCGGGGCCGTCGGCGGGGGTGCCGCCGAACATGATCAGTCCGTCGCCGAGGCGGAGCTCGGCGTGGTGGATGGCGCCATCGTCGCCGCGGTAGACCGCCTTCTCCTCGAAGCCGAAGGCACGCTTCAGCCACTCGAGGGCGGCGTCGGGATCGCGGTAGTGCAGCGCGGGAAAGATGTTCGGTCTCATATTTGTGACCGTACGGACCGCGCGGCGATCAGTCTTGGATAAATGGGACCCCGTCGCCCATGACCCCGCGGTATCCCGGGAGCGGACGAGCGACGGCGTCGCCCATGACCCCGCGGTATCCCGGCAGCAGCCGGGCGACGAAGTCTGTGGGGGTGGTTCCAGCGAGCTCGCGGAAGTCGCGGTTCAGATGCGCCTGGTCGGCGTAGCCGCAGTCGTACGCGATGTCGGCCCAGCCAGCCGGGGCGCGCTCGATGCGCCGGCGCACGGCGCCGAAGCGGATCAGACGCGCCACGGTCTTGGGCGCGAGACCGACCTGCTCGCGGAAACGGGCGTGCAGGTAGCGCCGGCTGCAGCCGATCTGGGTGGCCAGCTTGTCCACGCGCTCGCGCCCGTCGGTGTCCCACAGCCGAGACAGCGCGTAGGCGACCGCCGGGGTAGGCCTCGGTCCGGCTTGCGCACGCTCTCGCAGGAATCGCTCGATGGCGTCGAAGCGCGTATCCCAGTTTGTGGCGTCGTGGAGCTCGTCGACGAGCTCTTGGCCGGCGTCGCCGAACGCGTCCTCGAGCGCGAGCGTCTGTCCCTCGAGTTCGTTGAGCGGAACGCCCAGCACCGACCAGGCACCGAGCGGGGTAAGTTCGAGGTCGATCGAGGCGTATCGGCGGGCGTCGAACCCGACGACCGCGTAGCGGTCGCTCAACCCCCCGATCCAGGCGTCCGGGAGCCGCTCGCCGGCGAGCGAGATCGACCCTTCGAGGTCGACGATCAGCGTGTACGCGGGGCGGGGCGGCTCGAGCCAGCTCGAGAACGTCGCGTCCTCCTGCTCGAACCCGAGCAGGTCGCGATACAAGAGGCCGCGCACGCGGGTGTCGGGAGTGCGGACGGCGCGCGTCCAGCGGCCGAGTTCGTGCTCGTCGTGGATGAGGCGAGTTTTGTGGGCTGGGGCCTCGGCGATCGGCGGGACGTTACCGCGGTCCCGTGTGATCGTTTATTTGCTCGTTCAGTTGTCCCGAGCGATCCGCGATCCGCCGGCGAAGTCGCTGGCCTCGCGCACGTATCGCGCGAACGCCGCCCCGACGACCGTCGTCAGATCCCAAGCCTCCGGATTGCCGGGCGCCACACGGGTCGCGATATCGAAGCACCAGTCGGTGCCGTGGTCGCCATAGAAGCGCGCGAGCTCGTCGGTCGTGAACGTGCCGCCTACGCGCCGGCGCAGCTCGTTCACGAGCTCCTCGGTGACCCGCTCGAGGCCTGGGCAGACGTCAGGGTCGGCCTGCGCCAGGCGACGCTCGCCCTCGCGCCACAGCCCGAATGCCTCGTCGAACCGAAGGATCGGCACGGCCGTCTAGCCCCGCGTCGGCCGGGCCGGCTTGTCGCGGATCAGCGCCCGGGGCGCCTTGTCGCAGATCAGCCGCCGGGGAGCCCCGTGACCTCGTACGGATGCTCGCCGGGCCGCACCATCCCGAGCGCGCGGGCGTCGGTCAGAATCGTCGACGGTTCCCCGAGCGACTGCTGCTGGGCGCGAAGGCTCGCGTTCGAGCGCGTCAGCTGCTGCACGATCGCGCGCTGCTGGTCGGCCTGCGCGTGCACCGAGACGTACGCGAGCGCGCGCTGCACGTACAGCCCGGCGACCACACACAGCACCAGGAGCAGGCTGACCCTGCCGACGCGGTCCCAGCGAACCCGGCCGCGGAGTCCGCGGCTCGCCACCCGGGGTCGAGGTTTCGATCGCGGGCGCGCGGTGCGGGTGTGCCGGCGCGGTGGCGTGGTGGCGGTACGGGCTGAAGGCATCCGCTGCGGCCTTCGTTCGACGCGCGCTGGGTCCTTCCTCCTGCACGAGATGCTGCGCGGGGGTTCCTTCGCTCTGCATGGGATTCTGCGCCGCGGCGCTTAACCAGCCAAAGCCCGCCCCATGCCGGCGCGGAGTGCACATGAGCGCCACCGGGGCGCTTATGTCGCCATGTTCGAGCGGGGGCGGGGGGTTTGGCGAGTTTTGCACCGGCGGTCGGCGGCCGCCGGAACCGGCTGGCGCCCCCGTACCCACTACGACCGGAACGCGCTACGTCCCGGATAGCGGGCGTCGGGGCCGAGCGCCTCTTCGATCCGCAGCAACTGGTTGTACTTGGCGACCCGATCGGTGCGCGACGGCGCGCCGGTCTTGATCTGTCCGCAGCCGGTGGCCACAGCCAGGTCCGCGATCGTCACGTCTTCGGTCTCCCCCGACCGGTGCGACATCACGCAGGTGTAGCCGTTCTCACGCGCGATGCGCATCGCCGCGAGCGTTTCCGTGAGGGTCCCGATCTGGTTGACCTTGATCAGGATCGAGTTCGCGACGCCGGCGTCGATCCCGCGCTGTAGTCGCTCGGTGTTCGTCACGAACACGTCGTCGCCGACGAGTTGCAGGCGATTGCCGAGGCGCTCGGTCAGGAGCGCCCACCCGAGCCAGTCCTCCTCGCCCATCCCGTCCTCGAGCGAGATGATCGGGTACTGGTCGACGAGCTCGCCCCAGTAGTCGGCGAGCTGCTCGGCGGTCAACGTCCGCCCCTCGTGTTCGAACACGTAGGACCCGTCCTTGACCAGCCCGGAGACCGCGGGGTCGAGCGCGATCGCGACCTGGTCGCCCGGGACGTAGCCCGACGCGCGGATCGCCTCCATCAGCACGCCGAGCGCCGCCTCGTTGGACTCGAGATTCGGCGCGAACCCGCCCTCGTCGCCGACGGCCGTCGACATCCCTTTGTCGTGGAGCGTCTTCTTCAAGGTCTGGAATACCTCGTCGCCCATCCGCAGCGCCTCGCGGAAACTCGGGGCCCCGACCGGGACGATCATGAACTCCTGGAAGTCGATCGCGTTGTCGGCGTGGGCGCCCCCGTTGAGCACGTTCATCATCGGCACGGGGAGCACGTGGGCGCTCTCGCCGCCGAGGTAGCGCCACAGGGGCAGGCGCTCCTCGGCCGCGGCGGCGTGGGCGGCGGCCAATGACACGGCGAGGATCGCGTTGGCGCCCAACCGCGACTTGTCGGGCGTCCCGTCGAGCGTGATCAACATCCGATCCAAAGCAGCTTGCGAAGATGCGTCCTGGCCGCGGACGGCGGTGGCGATCTCGCCGTTGACGTTCTCGACGGCGCGCATCACGCCCTTGCCGTTCCAGTCAGAGCCGCCGTCGCGCAACTCGGTCGCCTCGAACTCTCCGGTCGACGCCCCGGACGGCACCCCGGCGCGTCCCCACGCGCCCGAACGCACGCTTAGCTCGACCTCGACGGTCGGATTTCCTCGGCTGTCGAGGATCTGTCGGGCATGTACGTGCTCGATCTGGCTCATTGGGGTCGGAGCTCTCCTTCGGTCAGGCGCGCTCGGGCGTAGTACGCGAGCTGCTCGTCAGGAGCGAGATCGTTCCAGTTCCGGTTCTCCGATGCGGCGAGATCGCTTCCCGTCTGGACCCGGGACCTGAACCGGTCGGCCGCCGCGCGTAGCGCCAGTTCGGGGTCGACGGCCAGCTTGCGCGCCACGTTTACGACCGCGAACAGCACGTCGCCGAGCTCGTGGAACCGCTCGTCCTCGGTGCCGGCGGCCTCGAGCTCGTCCAGCTCGTCGCGGACCGATCGGAGCGGCCCCTCGACCCCGGGGAAGTCGAATCCGCTCGTGGCGGCGCGGCGCTGGACCTTGCGTGCGTACAGGGGTCCCGGCAGGTTCTCGGGCACCTCGCCGAACACACCGGGCTCGCGGCCGGGCTCGCCCTTCTTGATCTGATCCCAGTTGCGGCGAACCTCAGTCGACGTCTCCGCCTCGACGTCCCCGAACACGTGCGGATGGCGGCGGATCAGCTTGTCGGTGACGTCGCTCGCCACCTGCGCGAGGTCGCCGGCGCCCCGCTCCTCGAGCAGCAGCGCCAGGAACTGGACCTGGAACAGGACGTCGCCGAGCTCGTCGATCATCTTCGCGTCGTCACGGCGCGACGCGGCGTCGGCCAGCTCGTATGACTCCTCGACCGTGTGGGGCACGATCGAGCGCTCGTCCTGCTCGCGGTCCCACGGGCATTCGACGCGCAGGCGGCGCGTGATCGCGTCGAGTCGCGCGAGCGCCTCCCCCGCCCGGTCCGGAGGCTCGGGGTTCGTCACCCCGTCGTCGACGTGCCGGTGCTGGTCGTGGCCGTCTTCGGGGCCTTGTAGCCCTTGCAGTCGGCCATCGCGTAGGCGGCGACGCACGTCGTCTGGCTGAGCCAGTCGCTCTTGGCCTTGTTGTCGACCGCGGTCTGGGCGCTTGTCTGCGACTGCGAGCTGAGCTGCTGCTTGATAAGAGGCGTCGCCTCAGCGAGCGTCTGCTGCGTGGCCGGAGTGATCTTCGTGACCTCGAACACGTAGTAGCCGAACTGGCCCTTGACGGGGCCGAGCAGCTTGCCTGCCGGCGCCGAGAACGACGCGTCGGCAAGCGCCGTGTCCTCCTGCTGCTTGGTGACGCCGTTGAGCACGCCGCCCGTGCTCTTCGTAGTCGGGTCGGTCGAGTACTTCTTCACCACTGTCGCCCAACTCTGGCCCGAGCTGAGGGCCTTCTTGGCCGCAGCCGCGTTAGCGGCGCTCGAGGCCAGCACGATCTTCATGCTTCGGGTTTCCTGCGTCCCGAACTGCGACAGGTGGTTGTTGTAGTAGGACTGGATGTCCGCCTGGGTGACGGTGTTGCTGTGCTTGGCGATCAGCTTCTGCAGGATCGCGTTGACGCGGAAGCGGAACAGCACGTCGTCGACCGTCTGGCCGGTCTGGCTGAGGAAGGTGGTGAACCCGGAGGCGTTCGAGCCGAACTGTGACTTCTTGGCGGCGTCGAACTGCTGCTGTACCTCGGCGTTGGACACCTTTATGCCGAGCTTGGCGGCATCGGCCTGGTACCAGTACGCCTTGATCAGGAAGTCGAGCACCTGGGCCTTGAGCGCGGTGAACGCCTGCTGGCACTCGCTCCGCACCGTCGCGTTGCTCGACTTGGCGAGTGCCGGGACATCCGCCTTGGCCTGCGCGATGCAGGACGTGAAATTGGGCGGGTCGTTGGGCACGATCACCGGCGAACCCGGAGTCTGCGCCGCCTGGCTCTTGGCCGCGACGTACATCCAGTGGTTGAACGCCTGGGTCGAGATCGGATTGCCTGCGACATTGACGACCGCGTCGCCGGGAACGCCGCTGCCGCAGCCGGCCATGCCGACTCCGATCACAAAAAAGGCGCCAAGCGCCATGAACGAACTCCGTACCTTCATCGGGGGGTGATGGTAGCGAGGGTCTCGCGAAGTGGCGTGAAGAATGGCCTAAGAGTTGCTTGGGCCTCGCAGCGGGCCAAACCTTTACGCCGCTTCGCGCGTCACCGCTAGCAACACATCAGCCGCCCTCACGACCGCCGGGAAGCGCTTGACCGGATCCTCGGGGACGCGGACTGAGAGCTGCGACTTGCCGGACTCGTACAGCGCCTCGGGGATCTCCTGGCGGATCCGCTTGGCCCTTACGCTGTCGAGCTCGATCGGGGTGACTGCGAGCCGGCCGTTGCGGAAAGTGACCGCGCGGGCGCCGGCCTGGCCGAGCTTGATCCGCGCCTGCTGGAGCGCGATCAGGTTGTTGAGCGGATCCGGGAGCTCGCCGAAGCGATCCTCGAGCTCGTCGCGCAGGATCGCCAAGTCGGCGACCTCGCGCGCACCGGCGATCCGGCGGTGCACGTCGACCTTGGCCTGCTCGTACGGGATGTAGTCCGCGGGCACATAAGCGTCGACGTTGACGTCGAGGCGCACCGGTTCCCAATCCTCCTCGGCCCATGCGCCGTCCTCGGCCGCGGCGACGGCCTCGTCGAGCATCTGCATGTACAGCTCGAATCCCAGCGCGGCCACGTGCCCGGACTGCTCGTCGCCGAGCAGGTTGCCGGCCCCGCGAATCTCGAGGTCGCGCATCGCGATCTTGAAGCCCGCGCCGAGCTCGGTGTAGTCGGATAGGGCGGAGAGTCTTTGCGCCGCGTCGGGCGTAAGGGCGGCTGCGCTCGGATACATCAGGTACGCGTATGCCCGCTCTCGCGAGCGTCCGACGCGCCCCCGGATCTGGTACAGCTGCGCGAGGCCGAACGTGTCGGCGCGCTCGACGATCAGCGTGTTGGCCTCCGGAATGTCGATCCCCGACTCGATGATGCTCGTGGAGACGAGCACGTCCGCGTCGCCTCTGAGGAACGCGAGCATGCGCTGCTCGAGCTCCTTTTCGTCCATCTGGCCGTGGGCGACCTCGAACTTCATCCCCGGACACAGCGCGCGCAGCCGCTCAGCGGTCTCGTCGATCGACTCGATCCGGTTGTGCAGGAAGAACGCCTGGCCCTTGCGCTGGTGCTCGCGGAGCAATGCGGTCTTGACCAGCTCCTCGTCGTACTCGCCGACGTAGGTCTTGATCGGCCGGCGACCCTCGGGTGGCGTCTCGATCACGCTGATGTCGCGGACCCCGGCCATCGACATCTGGAGCGTGCGCGGGATCGGCGTGGCGCTCATCGCGATCACGTCGACCCTCAGCTTGAGCTGGCGCAGCAGCTCCTTCTGCTTGACCCCGAATCGCTGTTCCTCGTCGACGATCAGCAGGCCAAGCTCCTTGGGGCGGACGTCCCGGCTCAGTAGCCGGTGGGTGCCGATGAGGATGTCGACCTTTCCCTCGGAGAAGCGCTTCACGGCTTCTCTTTGTTCGGCTTGTGGGCGAAAGCGAGAGGCGTGCTCGATCGTGATCGGGAAGTCCTTGAGTCGCTCGGTGAACGTCCCGTAGTGCTGCTGGGCGAGGATCGTCGTCGGGACGAGCAGCATCACCTGCTTGCCGTCCTGGACGGCCTTGAACGCCGCCCGCAGCGCGACCTCGGTCTTGCCGTAGCCGACGTCGCCGCAGATCAGGCGGTCCATGGGGCGCGGGGCCTCCATGTCCGCCTTGACCATCTCGATCGCGTCGCGCTGGTCGGGTGTCTCGGTGAACGGGAACGCGTCCTCGAAGTCGCGTTGCCAGTCGCTGTCGGGCGGGAACGCGTGGCCTTCGCGGCGCTTGCGCTCGGCGTACAGGTTGAGCAGCTCGCCGGCGAGCTCCTGGGCGGCTCTTCTCGCACGGGCCTTGATCGTGTCCCAGCGCGTGCCGCCGAGCTTGGACAGGGGTGGGTGGGTGCCGCCGGCGCCGACGTAGCGGCTGATCTTGGCGAGCTGGTCTACCGGTACGAACACCTTGTCCGTGCCGGCGTATTCGAGGTACAGGTAGTCGCGCGTGACGTCCGCCACCGTCTTCGTGTCGAACCCGGCGAACCGCGCGATTCCGTGGTCCTCGTGCACGACGATGTCGCCGGTGCGAAGGTCCGCGAAGCTGCGGAGAACGCCTCTTCTGCGGGCTCTCTGAGGCTCCTCGGCCGCCCGTCGCCGATGGAACAGCCGGTGCTCGGGAATCACCGCGAGGTGCAGCTGCGGCGCGATGAAGCCGTTCTGGAGCCGCGCGTGGGCGAACGTGATCAGCCCGTCTCTGGGCGGCGGCTGGCCGGTGTCGTCCGGGTCGAGCCAGCGGACCTTGAGCCGGCCGAGGTTGTAGGCGGCGCGCTCGCCCTCGCCGCGGCGCGTGAACGTCACCACGGTGCGGTAGCCCGAACGGTGCAGCTTCTCGAGCTCGGGCTCGGCCTCCTTGAGGCTCCTGGCTTGGAGATCGGCTGACTGGGCGCGGAATTCGAACGGCTGGTCCTGGTCGATGCTCGACAGCCGGATGTTTGCGCGCTGCTTCAGGGTCTGGTCGATCGCGTCCGCGTCGACGTACAGATGGCGGGCGTCACGGTCGTGGAACGCGGCACTGACGTCCTGCCAGTGGTCGGCGAGCGCCGGCGCGACGTCCTCCTCGCCGGCGATCACGATCGTCGCGTCTTGCGGCGCCAGCTCGAGGAACGGGTGGAAGTTCTCGACCGGGAGCAGCTCGGCGATGTCGGGCCGGTCGTCCTCGTTCTCGAGCGCCGCGATCTCAGCGAGCTCGCGGTGCTCCTCAGCGAGCTCGGCCGCCGGCTCGATCTCGACGAGTTCGGCGTCGCCGAGGGATCGCTGAGTGAAGGTGGAGAACCATCTGAGCGACTCGATCTCGTCGCCAAACAGGTCGACGCGCACCGCGCGATCCTCGGTGGCGGGGAACACGTCGAGGAGCCCGCCGCGGATCGCGAACTGGCCCCGGTCCTCGACCTGATCGACGCGCTCGTAGCCGGCCGCGACGAGGTCGAGCGCCGTCTCGTCGAGATCGAGCAGGTCCCCCTGTTTGAGCACGAACCCGTGAGGGCGGAGGGATGGGTCGGGGACCTTCTCGGACAGCGCCACCGCGCTTACGACGACGACGGGGGCGCTCCGAGGCGTCGTCTCTTCGATCAGCGCGTCAAGCGCCGCGATCCGGAGACCCACGAGGTGTGGGGGTGGAGTCAGGTGCGACTCGTAGGTGACGCCGCGGCTCGGGTAGTAGCGCACCACGCGCGGTTCGAGCCACGTCTTCAGGCCGGCCGCGAGGTCCCGCGCGGCGCGGTCGTCTCCGGCGACGACGATCGCCGGCGTGCCAGAATCGCGATCGAGTAGCGCCGCGAGCAGGTACGGGCGGAGCGATTGCGAGACGAACGCGCGGCCCCCTTGCTCAGCGAGCTTTGCGACCTGCGGATCGTCTTCGGCGTGGGTCAGGAGCGTGCGGAGCATCTACTCACCGAGTCTAGGTCGTAGGCTCGTTACCTGGATGTAGTCCTGGGCGCTACCGAGACCTGGGTTGTCTGCGCAAATGAGTACACGACGAGTGCTGGTTACCGACGGCGAGACTAGAGCGGTGGTCGGGGTCGCTCGCGGCCTGGCCGCCGACGGCTTTGACGTCGCCGTGGCGGCCACCGCCCCGGCCAGGCTCGCGCCGGCGCACCTGTCGCGGGCCGTCGATGAGCGTCTGATCGTCCCCGATCCTCTGAGCGCCCCCGACGCTTTCTTGGATGCGCTCGCGCGCTCGGTGGCGGCTGGGAACTTCGGCGTGCTGGTCCCGGGTGCCGATGCGTCGCTGCTGCGGATCTCGTCGGGCCGGGCGCTCCTGGAGCCGCACGTGCGCCTCGGGCTGCCGGCCCGGGAAAGCGTGGAGCGGAGCCTCGACAAATCCGATCTCGCGGCCACAGCGGCGCGGCACGGCCTCGATCCACCGCCGACGGTCACGTGCGCCGGCTCGGCCGCCGCGGTCGCAGCCGCGCGCGAGTTCGGCTTCCCGCTGCTCGTCAAACCAATGTTGTCGGTCGATGACCGCGTGTCGCCGCCGAGGCGGTTCGCCAGCGCGTGGGTCGACGACGCACGCGAGCTCGAGCAGGCGATCGCGGGCTTCGGCGGAACGGGCCTGGTCCAGCGCCGCGTCGAGGGCCGGGTGGTGTCGTTCGCCGGGGTGTTCGCGGGCGGCCGGCTGCTCGGCGAGGCGTTCTCGCGCTATCACCGCACCTGGTACCCGCAGGCCGGCAACGCGTGCTACTCGGAGACCGCCGATGCCCCGGCCGACCTGCGCCGGAGGGTAGTCGCCCTGCTGACCGATCTCGCGTGGGAGGGGCTGTTCGAGCTCGAGCTGATCGAGACTGTCAGCGGCCGTTGGCACGCGATCGACATGAACCCGCGGCCGTACGGCTCGATTGCGCTGGCGATCGGCGCGGGAGCCAACCTTCCGTCGGTGTGGTGCCGGCACGTCCTCGGCGACGACCCCGACCCGGTGACGGCCACTCCGGGCGTGTTCTACCGGTGGACGGACGCCGATCTGCGGCACGGGTGGCGGCAGTGGCGCCAAGGCAACCGCTCGGCGGCGATGGGCGTGCTGCGTCCGCGCCCTGGCGTGGTGCACGCCTTCGGCCGTCGACTGGACCCGGGGCCCGGGGTGGCGCGGTTGGTCGAGCTGGGCGGGATCGCGGTTTCTTCGGGTCGCGCTTCCCGTCGGGTGCGGGCTCCTGCTCGGAGCCGACTGCCGACGCTGGTGATCGGGGCGGGACCGAACGGGCTCGCGGTCGCGGCGCATCTGCGCGAGGCGGGCATCGAGACCGTTTCATTCGGTGAGCCGCTCGAGTCGTGGTACGGGCACATGCCCGCCGGGATGCTGCTCCGCTCGCGCCGGCGCTCGAGCCACATCGCCGATCCGCGCCAGCAGCTGACGATCGGCGCCTACGAGCGGGCTTCCGGGTTGCGCGTCAGTGACCCGACGATCACGCTCGAGGAGTTCGTCGACTACGGGCGCTGGTTCCAGCGCACCGCCGTGCCCGACGTCGACCCGAGCAGGGTGACCGCGGTCGCGCGCGACGGCGACGCGTTCGTCGTGCAGATCGACAGTGGCGAGGAGATCGCCGCCTCGCGCGTGATCGTGGCCGCGGGGCTGTCGCCGTTCATGGACCGCCCGGAGCCGTTTGCCAGCCTGCCCGCCGCGGTCTGCTCGCATTCGTACGAGCACGCCGATCTGGGCGTGTTCGCCGGTTTGAGGACCGCGGTGATCGGGTCGGGTCAGAGCGCGCTCGAGTCCGCGGCACTACTGCACGAGGCCGGCGCGACGGTCGAGGTGCTTGCGCGAGCGCCGGCGATCCGGTGGCTGGGCGACCTTGACGGTGTGCCCAGCGAGCTCAAAGGTCGTGTCGCCAGCGAGCTCGACGGTCGTATGGCCGGTGAGGGCGGTGGTTCCGGGGGAGCGGGCGCGCACGGCGAGCGGCGACCCCTGGTCGGGGTCACCCCACCCCCGACCGACGTCGGCGGCCGCGCGAGCGGCTGGATCGCCGCCGTGCCAGAGGTGTTTCGCGCCGTTCCCGAGTCGCTCCACCCGACGATCTCGTATCGCTGCATCCGGCCCGCGGGCGCCGGCTGGCTGCGGCCGCGGCTGGTCGACGTTCCGATCTCGTGCGGTCGCTCGGTGGTCGGCGCCCAGCCGGATGGCGACTGCGTCAGGCTGTTTCTGAGCGACGGCTCGACGCGGGAGGTCGATCGCGTGTTGCTCGGGACCGGCTTCAGGATCGACGTGCGTCGCTATCCGTTCCTAGCGCCCGAGCTTGTGGCCGACATTCGGTTGGCCGGCGGCTATCCGGTGCTGGGGCCCGGCCTCGAGTCCTCGGTCCCCGGACTGCATTTCGCCGGCGCCCCCGCTGCGTACTCGTTCGGGCCCGTCATGCGGTTCGTGGTCGGCTCGTGGTACGCGGCGCCGGCGATCGCGCGCCGGGCGGCCGATCGCCGGCAGCCCCCGGTCAGCTTCGCGTTCCCGCGGAAGCTCGGGTCACGCGGACCCGCCTGAGACCGCTTCCTCGACGGCATCGGCGGCACGGTCGATCAGGAGCTTCACCTCGTCGGGCGGCTCTTTGAACCGCCCGAGAACGTATGCCGCGACGCGATCAGGATCCGTGGTGGGCGGACGCCCCACGCCGATCCTGATGCGGGCGAAGTCGGGCGAACCGAGTCTTGCCCTGAGCGATTTCAGCCCGTTGTGGCCGGCAAGACCGCCGCCCGTGCGGACTCGTATCTCGCCGAACGGGAGATCGATCTCGTCGTGGATCACGAGCACGTGGTCTAGGTCGTCCACCTTGTAGGCGCCGCGCGCCGGCGACACCGAATCGCCCGCTTCGTTCATGTACGTCATCGGCTTGAGGATCGCGACGCGCGGACCGCCCGGACCGGTCCGGCCGTCCCTGATCAGGCCCCGATACTTCGTCTTGGCCTTCGGCAGCGACCATCTCGTCGCGAGCTCGTCCGCGACCTCGAACCCGATGTTGTGACGGGTGCCGGCGTACTCGGCGCCCGGATTCCCGAGGCCGACGATCAGCCAATCGACAGGTGCTTCGCCCGGCAACGCGGGTCGGGGCTACTCGCCCTCGTCCCCGCCTTCGCTGTCGCCGCCGGCGGCGTCCTCGCCGGCTTCGGCCTCGGCTTCCTCGGTGGTCTCGCCCTCGGCCACGAGCTCGGTCTCCTCTTCGATCCCGGGCTCCTCCTCGAGCTGGAGCCTGGGCGGCGAGAGCGTCGCGATGACCGTCTCCGGATCGTCGAGCAGCGTGATCCCGCGGGGCGGCGTGACCGCGTCGAGCGTGACCGTGTCGCCGATCTGCAGGGTCGAAACGTCGTAGTGGATGGCGTCCGGGATGTCCGTGGGGAGCGCCTCGATCGTCAGCTCACGCGTCACCTGCTCGAGCACGCCGCCCTCCTTGACGCCGGGCGAGTCCTCGGAACCGACCAGGTCAAGCACGACCGTCGCGCTGATCGCCACGTCGAGCCGCACCCGCAGCATGTCGATGTGGATCGTGGCGCCGGTGACCGGGTGTCGCGCGATCTCCTTGACCACGACCGGCGTGGCCGCATCGCCGCCGATGCTCAGCTCGAGCACCGCGCCGGCGTGGGCGAGCGCGTTCCGGAGCACCCGAGCGTCGACGTGGAACGCAATCGGGTCCTCGCCACCGCCGTAGACCACGCCCGGAACGCCGCCCTGGCGGCGCAACCGGCGCACCGCCCGCGATCCGGCGGGCTCGCGGCGCTCCACTGCAAGCGCTGTCGTCTGTGCCGTCGCCATGACGGCGAGTGATGGTAGCGGGCGGCCCGTCACGAGTGCCCGCCCGGCCCTCCCCGAGGGGCTGCAACCAGTTGCGGTCACGCTCTTCACGCGCCCACAACCGCGCGCTAAGCTTGACTTTATGTCAGGCGACGTTCAGCTCATGCTGATGATCGCTGGGATGCACCTCCTGGGGCTCGTCTGTGCGGCGGTGCTGATTTTGCCCGCCCTGCGCGACAGCCCGGAGTTCCCTCCGCGCCGCCCCGATCCGGGCTCGGACGGCGGCTGGGGCCGTGGTCCTGACCTCCCGCCGAAGCCGCCCGACTCACCGCGCGGCGGCATCCCGCTTCCCGACGCCGAGCCGGCGTCGGTGCGGCTGCGCGATCACCGCACGCTGACCGAGCAGCTGCCCAAGCGCGAGCGACGTCCCTCCCGCGAGCCCGACCGCACCCCCGTCAGATCGCACTGACCCTCGGGCGCGTCGGCGTCGAACCCGCAGCACCCCGCCGCGCACCGCGCCGCGCAACCCGCGCCACCCCGCACACGCCGCGCGGCGCTAGTAATGCGCCGGACAGGCGGCGTCGGTCTTGATGCGCCGGCTCACAACGAGCAGCTCGACGCTTAGCCCGCTGATCGGATTGCCGCCCCGGCGGACCTTCACGCACTGCACGATCGGCAACGACGAGCCGACGTCCCAGGCGACGCGCGCGGTCCCCTCGGTGCCGCCGAGCGAGAAGCTGGTCGACGGCTGGAGCTGGATGATCGAAACCGACCCGGCGTGCTTGAGCGCCGCCGCGTTGACCGTCGCGCGCGTGCGGCAAGCCGGATCGGTCCGGCACCCCTTGATCTCGCCGAGGATCGAGTTCACGTCACCGCGGGCCTCCGATTGCACCAGCGATGTGATCGCGGATTGCTCGGCGCTGTTCGCACTGAACACCCGGGCCAGCATGGCGCTGATCACGAGGAACACGGGGATCGCGACGGCGATCCCGACGATGTACGCGCGGCGCATGGCCCGAAGCTAAGCGCAACCGCGCCTCCCGGGGCCGCGCCGGCTATTCGCTCAGCTCGAGGAACCGCTCCACCGACGCCTCCTGGTGGTCCAGCCTCTGGGCCAGTGCGCGCGCGTGCTCGGCCGCCGCCTCGAGGAAGTCCTCGACGCACCGCTCGGGGTCGTCGGCGAGCGGATAGATGCGGATCACGTCCTGCTGGGCGCACGCGATGCCCATCGGTGGCTTGCCCTCGGCGAGCGTACGCGCGCTGCACACCGGGGTGACGAGC
Organism: uncultured Solirubrobacterales bacterium; assembly: GCA_963701945.1. Classification (GTDB taxonomy): domain Bacteria; phylum Actinomycetota; class Thermoleophilia; order Solirubrobacterales; family Solirubrobacteraceae; genus Palsa-465. The sequence continues at coordinate 26,983 of CAVPBV010000020.1, forward strand.
AGGTGCGACTCTGGCGCGATCAGCGCGGTGGGGAGCAACCGGTGGGCGGGGAGCCGCACAGACAGCTCGATCGAGTGGTCGACGGCGATGTCGCTGCCGAGCAGCTCGCACAGCGGCTCTCGCCATACGTTGAGTACGACGTCGGCGCCGACCAGCGCGTCGCGCATCGCGGACGCCTGCTCGATGTACAGCCGCTCCGCCTCGGCGCGGTCATCGGCGTCGGCCAGGTCGAGGTCGCACGGGACCCGCAGCATCTCGCTCGCGGCGACGGTCGTGCCCGCCGGCCGGCTCCCTTGCGCTACGTACGTCTGCAGCGTCCCGAGATCCCGGCGGCCGTGGAAGATCACCGTGAGCGACTCGCTCAGGGGCAGGCCGCCGACCTTGAGCGAGACCGCCACCGAGGAGGATTCGTCGAGAAGCGCCCGCCGCAGCAACTCCTCCGCTGAGCTATCCCCGTGCCTTGAATCCTCGTCGAGCATCTCGGGTCCCTCCTCATCCATCACGTTGCTGCAGGCTTAACTTTTACCCGATCGCGCAGCTGTACTTCACATCTCCCGGGTAGGCTGCATGCACAATGAAGATCCTCTACAAGCCTTTTGGGATCATCGCCACGCTGATCGGGGCCAAAATCGCGCGGAACATCTTCAACGTCCTGTGGTCGCGGATCGATTCGGAGGCCCCGCCAAGGCCGACCACGGAGGACGCAAGCTTCCCGAAGGTCGTGGGCGCGGCCGCCCTCGAGGCGGCGACGATGGCCGCGATCGGGGCTGCCGTCGACCGCGCCAGCGCCCGGACGTTCCACCACCTGACGGGGATCTGGCCCGGTCAGCGCAGCGAGACGGACGCGGACCGGCGCCGCGAGCTCAAGCCGGCCGAGCGGTAGTCCCTGCCCGCCCCGCCCCGCGGCACTGCGGGGCGCCCCCGCCCCGCGGCACTGCGGCCCGCCCCGGCCCGCGGCGCGGCGCTGCGCGCGTATCCCCTCTTGTGCGCGAGCGACCCTCGCGGTACCTTCCGTAGCCGTCATGTCGCTCACGCGCACGCAATTCCCGATGACAGCGTCGTCAACCGACGTACGCGTCACGCTGCGCGGCCTCTGAGCGAATCAGTCACGCGCGAGCGTCGCGCGACGACTCTCTGATCACCGCCCTCGCTGCGCGGCCCGGACCGATCGTGCCCAAGCCGCGGGCAGAGCTGGAGGTTCGACTCCTCCGGAGGGCCTGCCATGGGCACAACAACCATGAACATCACGAACACGGACCTTCGGCCCGCCCCGAGTGTGGCGCGTCGAGCAGCGAGCCCGATCCGGCCGGGCCTGCTTCCGCATGCGCTGTTCGTCGCCGAGCTGCTCACGCGCCGGCTTCCGTACGTCGCCCAGGACAACTTCCCCGGCAGCTCCGCGCCGGCGACGCTCGAGCGGCTGGGGACGCCCGTGCTCGTCCGCTCTGACCCCAAGGGCAACGAGGTCGAAGCCGTCCTGCGGATGCGGGGAGGCGAGATCGCGCTGGTCGACGGCGGCTACGGCCGCGTCTGCATCGAAGCCGCGGCCGAGACTCGCGAGGCGGCGGCCGCACTCGCTGCGACGTTGCGCGCGGCACTCGCGAGCAAGCCGCCCGAGCCCGAGCGAGTGCCGATCGCGTTTTGGATGCGGGGCGAGCCCGGCGGAGACGTGCGACACCGCGATATCGACACCGAGAGCTTCGAGCAAATCGCCGGCAACTACTCGGCGGCGGTCCGGGCCGCGCTCGAGCGCCTGATCGCGACCCGCGCGCCGGAGCGGGGCCGCCTGATCCTGTGGCGCGGCGAGCCGGGCACCGGGAAGTCGCACGCCCTCCGGGCGCTCGCGCGGGCCTGGGCCCCGTGGTGCTCGGCCCACTTCATCATGGACCCCGAGGAGCTGCTCGGGCGCGGCGGCGCGTACATGCTCGACGTGCTCACCTGGGACGGCGACGACGAGGACCGCTGGCGGCTGCTGATCCTCGAGGACGCCGGCGAGTTGATCGCCGCCGACGCCCGCGCGATCACCGGTCAGGCGCTGCCGCGGCTGCTCAACGTGACCGACGGATTGCTCGGGCAGGGCACACGGACGATGCTGCTGATCACGACCAACGAGCCGGTCGGGCGGCTCCATCCCGCCACGCGGCGGGCCGGTCGCTGCCTGGCCGATATCGAGTTCACGTCGCTCTCATGCGGCGAGGCCAACGCATGGCTGGCGGCGCATGGACGCGAGCGCCGGGTCGACCGGCCGACGCCGCTGGCCGAGTTGTTCGCGGAGACGAGCGAGTCGCCCGTCGACGCGCCCACGGTGCGGCCGAGCTTCGGCTTCGCCCGGGCCCTCGACGAACACGCGGCGCTTGCGCGCTGAACGCCTACGAGATAGCGCCTACCAGTTCGTCATCGAGGCGGTGACGATGTGACGCAGATCGTCCGAGGTGACCTCCTTCGGAGCCACCGCGAGCAGCCGTTGCTGCTTGAGCGCGCCGTCGACCAGCGCCGGGATGTCGTCCTCGGTGGAGCCGAGTTCGGCGATGCCGCGTGGGGCCTCGATGTCTCGCATGAGTTCGCGCAGGACATCCGGCAGGCGGTCGGGGCCGGGATCGTCGATCGGTCCTCCCGCGAGCAGCCCGGCGACGTGGGCGTGGCGCTCGGGCATCGCGTCGTGCGTGAACCGGAACGCGGCCGGGGCGGTGACGATCACCGAGTGGCCGTGTGACACGAACGGATGGTCATCGGGATAGCCGGCAGGCTGGTACTCGTGCTTGACCGACGCGATCGGGTAGGCGCACGCATGGGGTATGTGCACGCCGGCGGACCCGAACCCGACGCCCGCCATCGTGGCGGCAAGCATCATGAAGCCTCGGGCCTCGACGTCATCGCCGTCCGCGACCGCCCGCCTCAGGTACCGGCCCCCGAACTCGAGCGCCTTCGCAGACCACACGTCAGCGACCGGGTTGGCGCCCTGATAGGGCGGCCGGTCGTCGGGCGAGTCCGGCCGGGCACGGGTGTCGAAAGGCTTGGATAGGAAGGACTCTGCGGCGTGACAGACCACGTCGAGGCCGGTCGACGACGTTACCTCCGGCGGCAGCGAGCGGGACAGATCCGGGTCGACGATCGCCTGCGTGGGTCGCAGATACCGATGCGAGATCCCCGTCTTGACTTTGAGGTCGGGGATATCGAGCACCGCCACCGTGGTCGCCTCCGAACCCGTCCCTGACGTCGTCGGGATCGCCAGGTGCGGCTTGAGCGGCGACGGTGGCTTCTTCCCGGCCCCGAACGGCGGGTTGACGTAGTCCATGACCGGCGCGACGTGGGTGGTGACGAGATCCGCCGCCTTGGCCGTGTCGATGCTCGAGCCGCCCCCGACCGACACGAACCCGTCGACCTCGTGCTCGCGCGCGAACTCGACGGCATCCTCGAACGACTCGATCGTCGGCTCGACTCGCGCCCGCGGGTACAGGACGACCTCGATCCCCTCGGCCTCGATCTGCCGCTTGATCCGCTCGGGGTGCCCGAGCGCCGCGACGCCGGGATCGGTCACGAGCATCGCCCGCCGCACTCCCAGGCGCCTGAGCTCCCACCCCGCCTCCGCCGACGCGCCGCGGCCGAACTTAACCGGTGTCGCCTCCATCGTGAAGATCGTCTCGTGGTCCACGGTCATCCCTGCGCCTCCGTTCTCGTCGTCTCCCTTTAGCGCCGGCTACCCGCTTACGCGCTCGGGCACATACCACGGCGCGAGCCCCTCGCGAGCCCAGTCGGGGATCGGCGTCTTGCCCAGCGTCTGCAGGTCAACCAGCACGTGGCGCAGATCTCCCTCGGCCAGCACGTCCCCGCCGCAACGGGCGAAGTGGCGGGTGACGATGCTCGTGGTGCCCAGATGGCTGACCGCCACCGACAGGTCCAGCTCGTCGTCAAACCTCGCCGGCTTGCGGAACCGCAGGCGGGCCTCGGCCAGCACGATGTCAACGCCCCGCTCGAGCATCGCCTGGTAGCTCCCGTACGCGGCGCGCCAGAGCTCGGTCATCCCGATGTCAAAGTAGTTCAGGTAGTGCGCGTTGAACGCGATTCCCTGGAGGTCGGACTCGCCGTAGCGGACCCGCAGCGTATGTGCGAGCGGCGCACCCACGCCGACCTCAGGCGCCGCCCCTGAGCACGAAGCCGCGATCGGCCAGCTCGGCCAGCGCGTTCTCGAACGCGCCGAAGTCGCGGTGCAGCAGCGCGTCGATCGGCCGGCCGGACGGCCCGGCCGCCCTCACCCAACGCGCGAGCACCGCGGGACCCGCCCGTTCGGCGGCCTCGTCGAGTAGGTCGAGGAGGATCGGGAGCTCACCCCGGTGCTCGAGCTGGCCCGAGAGCAGCGTGAGCGGATCGGTGTCGAGCACGCGGCACAGCTCGTCCTCGGTCAGCCCGAGCAGCTCCATCAGGCGCGCGGCCCGACCGGTCTGAGCGCGCCGTCCGAGCTGCGGATCGTCGTGTTCTCCCATTCAGCCGCCGACGCCCTCGAGCTTCCAACTGTCCGACGCCGGGCGGCGTCCTCAGAACAGCTGGTTCTCGCCGCCGAACACGTCGCTCACCGACCCGTCGGTGAAGATCTGACGGATCGAGCTCGTGAGCAGGTCGGCGCACGACAGCACGCGGACGTTGTCGGGTGCCCCGGCGGGGAGCGGGATCGTGTCGGTGACGACGATCTGCTCGAGCCGCGAGGCTTGCAGATGGTCCCACGGCTCACCAGAGAACACTCCGTGCGTGGCGGCGGCGTACACGCGCCGAGCGCCGGCGTCATACACGGCCTCGGCGGCTGCCCGGAGGGTGCCGGCCGTGTCGATGATGTCGTCGACGAGGACCGCGGTCTTGCCGCGCACGTCGCCGATGATGTACCCGATCTCCGCCACCTGCTGGTTGGGGCGCTCCTTGTTGAGGATGGCCAGGTCGGCGCCGATCTTCTGCGCGAACTGCTTGTTCAGCTTGACCCGGCCGGCGTCGGGCGCCACCACCACGAGGTCGTCCAGTCCGAGATCGCGGAAGTACTGCGTGAGCATGAACAGCGCGGTCATGTGGTCGCACGGCTTCTGGAAGAAGCCCTGGATCTGACCCTGGTGCAGGTCCATGGTCAGGATCCGGTCGATCCCGGCGGACTCGAGCATCCGCGCGACCATCCGGGCGCTGATCGGCTCGCGCGGCGCGGACTTCTTGTCCTGGCGCGAGTACCCGTACCACGGGGTCACGGCGATCACCCGGTGGGCCGAGCCCCCGACGGCCGCGTCGACCATCACCATCAGCTCCATCAACGCGTCGTTGGCGCTCAGGCCAGTGTCCGGGTTGCCGCACGTGGGCTGGACGATGAACACGTCCGCGCCGCGGACCGACTCCTCGTAGCGGCAGTAGACCTCCCCGTTGGTGAAGGTCTTGAGCGTGATCCCGGCGAGCCCGACGCCGAGCTTGGCGGCGATCTTCGCGGCCAGGTTCGGATTGGCGCGACCGGACACCAGCATCAGCCGCTTGCTGGCAGCCAGCTGCAGCTCGCTTGGGGAAACGGTTTGCTCAAGCAGGCTGCTCATCGCAAGTTCGAGTGTAGGGTCGACGGGTGACGGATCGTCGTCTCGGAGCTACTCGTGCGAGGGGTCTGATTCTGTCGCTTCGCTGCTGTTCTGACCAGTGCTTTCCGGCACATTCTTATCGCTGCCATCCTCCGGCCGCGAGCCCGATTTCCGCTGCTTGCGACGTTCGGTGTAGCCGGCGACGTTCTTCTGACGCGCGCGAGCGATCCCGAGCGCGCCAGGCGGCACGTCATCGGTAATCACCGAGCCGGCGCCGGTGTAGGCGCCGTCGCCGAGGCTGACGGGCGCCACGAACATCGTGTCGACGCTCACGAACGCGCCGGCCCCGATCGAGGTCCGGTGCTTGTTCGTGCCGTCGTAGTTCGCCGTGATCGTGCCCGCGCCGATGTTGGTGCCCTCGCCGATGTCGGTATCGCCGATGTAGGACAGATGGGGCACCTTGGTGCCGGCGCCGATGTCGGAGTTCTTGATCTCGACGAACGTGCCCGCCTTCGATCCCGCGCGCAGCACCGCCCCGGGTCGCAGGTAGGCGAACGGCCCGACGCTGGCCCCGTCGCCGACTTCGGCGCCCTTCGAGTAGGAGTGGACGATGCTCGCCCCGTCCCCAACACGCGTGTCGATCAGCGTCGAGAGCGGGCCGATGCGCGCGCCCCCGCCGATCTCGGTGGTGCCGTGGAGGCTCGAGAACGGAGCGACCACGCTGTCCTGTCCGATTCGCACGTCGACATCGATCACGGTCGTCGCGGGGTCGACGATCGTCACGCCGGCGAGCATGTGGCGCTCGTGAATCCGCCGCTGGGCCACGGCCCTGACTTTCGCCAGCCCGACCCGGTCGTTGATGCCCAGCTCGCTCGCGTCGTCGATCTCGTGCGCACGCACACTCCGCTCCCGCGCCCGGATGATCGGCACCACGTCAGGCAGGTACAGCTCGCCCTGCGCGTTATCGCTCCGCACCTCGTCCAGCGCCGCGATCAGCGCCGCGCCCTCGAACGCATAGATGCCGGTGCTGATCTCGCGGATCCGCAGCTCGAGCTCGGTCGCGTCGCCGGGCGCCTTGGTCTCGACGACGCGCTCGACCGTGCCGTCCGGCGCCCGAACCACCCGCCCATAGCCGCTCGGGTCCTCGAGCACCGCTGTGGCGAGCGTCGCCGCCGCCCCTGAGCGCGAGTGTGCCTCGGCCAGCCCAACCAGCGTCTCGGGCGTGATCAACGGGTGATCGGCGTTCAGCACGATGACCGTGTCAGCCCCATCGATATACCGTGCCGCCGACTTCACCGCATCGGCCGTGCCACGAGGCTCAGCCTGCACCGCCACCGTCACCTCGCCGTCCAGCGATGCCTGCAGCGGCCGGTCGGGCCCCTCGACCACGACCACCTTCGCAGCGCCGGCAGCGCGGGCAGCGGCCACCGGCCAGGCGATAATCGCCCGGCCACAGACCTCATGGAGCAACTTCGGCGTCGCGGAGCGCATCCGCGTACCCTGCCCCGCGGCGAGGATCACGACGACAGGCGCGGCCACGCGGCAGGATCGTAGGCGATCGCGCGCCTTAGGGTCGATCCCGGCGGGCCTCGGCTCTCGCGGCGCCTTGCCGCTCCTCGCCTCGCCGCGCCTCTCCGTGCCTCGCCGCGCCAGCAGGCGTCGCTTGAGGTTGAAGCGGTTATAGGTCGAGTTCTCGACAAGCACCTCGTCAAGTGGGATCCGCATGGTGCGGGCTGCCCGGCGACGACCGATATGCGGGTCGAAATGGGAAGCGTCGATATCCCACCGCCTCGCCCACTTCTGGAGCGTCCGATAGTTCGCACCCTTCACGGCGTAGCCGAGCGCCCGGAGGGCGTCGGCCCAGCAGATCGAGCCTGCAATCGCTGCACGTGCGTCGGCTTCGGAGAAGGGTGCCGTCCAAGGCATGATGGAACATATGTTCGCATCTACGTCAGACGGAAAGACCCACGATGTGCAGGCACTTTTCGCCTGCCTAGCTAAGACTGGGGAGCCCGGACTCGGACCGGGACGAGCAGCTCCAAAGGCTGCCGTGCTGCCAATTACACCACTCCCCAATGGGCCTCTGAGCGGCCCGGATGACGTTATCTCATCCTTGGGGACGCGCGGCGCGAGCGCCGTCCGCCGGCGCGACTACTGGCAGGTCGTGGTGGTGTTGCTGCCGGTCCCCGGCGGCGTGCAGAGCGTCTCGCGGGAGATGTGCCAACCCGAGTCCGAGATGTCGAACAGGTACGGCGGCAGGATGTTCGCGAGGCGGTCGTCGTAGTTGTAGTTCTTGACGTAGCCGTCCTGCGCGGTCCCGTTGCTGCCGGCGATGCCGACGGGCCCGCGGAAGTACTGGGCGATCGCCCCGTGGACGGTGAGGGTCCCGGGGGAGGCGCCGCAGTTGTAGTTGTCGACGATGAACGAGTGGTTCAGCGCCAAAATCGCGGCGTCGACCGTGGGGTTGGTCAGCGTCTGGCTGGCGTTGTTCGTCGTGCTGCACCCGCTGCTCGAGTCGCTGCCGTTGATGCCGTGCATCAGGCGCACGAACTCGTTCGCCACCAGGCCGAGGGTGGCGCCGCCGGTGGGGTTGCCCGAGCCATCGGCCGTGGTGGTCAGGTTGCCGTCGATGATCACGTTGTTAGCCGCTCCGATCGTGACCGGCGTGGTGTAGTTGCCCGACACGTACACGTCCCCGGCGCAGCCGTAGAAGTTACCCGAGCTCGTCGTCGGGTAGGTCACCCCGAACGGCGTGTAGGCGGCCGGCGTGCATCCCGAGGCGTTGTTTACGTAGATGATCGGCTGCTGAACCAGATTGACCGTGGACGTCGTGCAGACGGTGGATGTCGCGCACGTCACGACGGTGGCGGTCGTGCCGTTGAACTGGACGCTCGTCGTGCCGCTGTAGACGTTGCCGTAGTTCTGGGCGTCGGTGAGCAGTTCCGAGTTGTCGCTTGGCGTTGGAATCGGCTTGGCGTTGTAGACCGGCGTGCCCTGGAACACCGCGTTCTGGCAGTTGTCACCGGAGCAGATGTCGGCGGCGGTGGTTCCGGGCGCCGAGCTTTCGATATCGTCAGCGGGAGTACGTCCAAACGTCGGTGAAGCACTGGTATTGATCAGAAACTGATCGTCGGTGTATGCCGGTCCGTTCATCGTGTCTCCCGAGATCCACACGATGTTGCACGCCGAGTTCCGTCCGTCGCGGTAGAAGACGCCGCACTCGCTGTAGCCGGGGATCCCGTCGTCCACCGCCTCGAAGTGCGTGTACCACAGGAAGTCGAGCGGGCTGTCCATCCGGAAGCTGACCACGATCGCCCGTTGCACAACGGGATTTGCCCCGGCCGTGCCTGTGAACACCAGCCGGATCGAGCCGGTCGTGCTATCGACCAGCGAGTTGATGACGTTGCTCGTGCAGCTCGTATTGCCGTTCGCGTAGATCGGCTGGAACGTGTATGACTCGCCGTCAGAGGATCCCGGCACGGTCACCGAGGTGCTCTGCGTGTCGTTGGCGCACGTCTCCCAGTAGTTCGGGTTCTGGTTCATCTGGTAGAGGTACGCCTGAACGCCCGCATTGGCTGCGTCGTAGGCACGCTTGGACGCGAGGTTGTCGGTCCCGATGTGAATGTCGCCCGAAATCGCATAGAACATGGCGGTGAGAAGAAGGCTGGTGACGAGCAGGACGCCAAGCGCCGCCACCATCGTGAAGCCGTGCTCGGCCGCGGCGCGTGCGCGTGCCCAGCGCAGCATTCTGATCGATGCGCTGTAGATCACTGACATGGCTCGAACACCGCTCCATCTCCGACGTGGTTGGCGGCGGGCGTGAAGCGGAACGTGATCGCATCGCTCACGGCAGTGCCGACATTCGTGTAGTTGGTTGACTCGTTGTTGCCGCCGGCGGGCCCGACGCCCAGCGAGATCAACACCTCGGCCGCGGTCGCTGCCTGATTGGCGGACAGACTCGCGCCGGGCGCGAGCGGATTGAACACGGTGGTGCTGGTGCCCGGAATCGGCGCGGTCCCGTCCGGGAGGATCTCGTACTGGTTACCAGCGGCATCGGTTCCCGGAGCGACCTGGTAGGCGAAGTACTGGAACACCGGCGTGAGCGCCGCGGTCGGCGTCGGGCGCGTCTGGCCCACGTCGGTCAGCACGACCCGGGTGGACTGCAAGGTTCCGCGTGACCAGGTCGGCACGCCGTTCACGTCCGATTGCACCGCCGAGTAGGTGTTGTCCACGAGGTTGGAGGTCGGTGCGGCGTTGTAGTCGATCTCGTGCCACCACTCGTTCGGCGTGGCGCCGGTCCCGGTGGAGGTGAGGAAGATCAGCGCACTACCGTTGCTGCCCGCCTGGATCGGCGTCTCCTCATCGGCGAAGCAGGCGGAGTGGAGCTCGTTCTCAATCGACGTGAACGCGGGACGCGCGCGGTTGTTCGCATCGACCTGACTGAAGGCACGCGTGGTCGACTGCAGCGTGACGTCCATGATCGTCAGCAGCGCCATCAGCACGACGATGCCGGCGACCATCGTGACGAGCAGCTCGATCAGCGTGAACCCTTCCTCGGACCGGAGCGAAGGCACGTTCAGCACTTGCCCTTGGTCGAGGTGGTGGAGAGCGCAACTGTCAGCGCATACGGCGTCGAGAAGCTCGGCGTGTACGACGGTGACGTGTAGTCGTAGTAGGTGCCTCCGTTGTTGTAGTCAACGCACGTGGTGAGCGAGCCCGTCTGGCCCGACCCGCTGGCGGTCGATCCGCTCGTTGTACTGCTCGCGAACGGCAACCCGTAGACGTACGAGCCCGACGGTCCGGCACCGCCCCAGGACCCCTGATCTGCCCATGTGTCCGAGCACGTATTGCCGGTGCCGCTGGTGAAGACGGTCTTCACGTCTGTCGGGGCTTTCTTGTTTCCAGCCCAGGTGAAGTTGACCTGGAGCGCTGGTTCGGTGATCGACTGGGGGTTGTTCGAACCGGGCGTGACCGTGAACGTGTCCGTGCCGGCCGGCGGCTGCTCCTGGCGACAGGTGCCGGCCCACACCTGGTAGTTGTTGGTGTAACTGACCGGGCTCTGCGAGGACACGAACGGGAACAGACCCATGTTGGAAGGCCCGGACGGCGCCGTGATGGTCGAAATCGATGATGTGATCGATTGGGCGTTGGTGCGGTAGCTCGCCATCGGGATGCCGGCCCCACCGCTGCTGAACCAAGACAGCCCGTCCGCGTAAGCGGTGACCGACGAGGTGTCAGTGGTCGTGAAGTTTCCGGTGATCCCGCCAGCCTGTCCGAGCTCGATCGGGTTGCCCTTGCCCGGCGACGCGATCCCGGTGCTGGCCACGGTCGCGGTATCGGTCAGCGGCGAGGGGTTCCCGTTCGGGTCGACGTAGCCGATGTCGGTGTAGGTCAGGTTGTACGTGCCTGTGTTCATCCCGCTGAAGATCACGCATCCGGTCGCGTCGCTCGTGCCGGAGTCCGATTCGGGGCCGGTGGCCGCCAGTCCCACGCCGGAGAGCGGATTGGCGGTCTGATCGTGGAACTGGACCAGAAGACTTCCGCCGGCATCGGGGGAGATCACGCTCTCGTCGGTGGCCAGCGTCTTCGTTGTGCCTGCCGAGTTCGTGTTCGTGACCGTCGAGATCGTCTTGAAGTAGGTGGCGGAGGCACCACCGGACGTCGTGCAGCTCTGGCCGTTGGTGCTGCTCAGGTACCAGGCCTTCGAGTTGATCGTGAAGACGGTCCCGTCGGCGGTGACGTTGTAGGTCTGGCTCAGGTTGTCGAGCTGCTCGGCCGACAGTCCCTTCAGCCGCTCCTGATCCTGCTCGGCGAGCGTCTCCGCCTCGGAGCGGTTGGTCTGGTTAGAGATGATGTCGGTGTTGGTGATCAGCGCGCCGGCGACAGCGGTTGCGATCAGCGTCGTGATCAGCGCGCTGGCCAGCACTTCGATCAGCGTGAATCCCCGCTGCGAAGCGATGCGTGCGCGCACCCGGTACCCGAATCCCTTGTTCACAGCCGATGGATCGGCCCACCCCAGGCGCTGCTTGAGGAACCGGATCGCGAGCAGTCGCACGTTAACGGCACGCAAACGCCCGCCGGGCGACCGGACGTCCACGCCACTCCGGCAGTTGGAAGGTTCGGCGGACGATGGCCCAAAGGCGCGGAGCATTGGTCATTACGGGTGGGTCGATTGCGCGCGCGAGCAGCGGGAGGTTGCTCGCGCGCGTTATGCGATTTGTCGGCAGGCCAGAGCGGCCGCTGAGCGGTCGTAAACCGAACTGGACGGATAGCCGAGCCGAACGCGCCCGGCCGATCCCAGATCCGCGCTACCGACCGCGCCGCAGGATCGCCGCCAGGTCCCCCGGAACCAGCGGATCGGCAAGCGCCGCCCGTACGTCGGCGGGCCGGTGCAGCGCCCGCTCGGCCCGGAGGATCCCGACCTCATAGCCGACGTCGCGAATCGCGGTCAGCGCGACCCCCATCACATCGTTCCGCCAGGTCTGCTCGGGCAGCGCGAACAACTCGGGCAGCGGCCGGGCGATCCCCACCAGGTACAGCCCGCCGTCGATCGCCGGACCGAACACCACGTCGCAGCCCGCGCCCAGATCGTCCAGCGCCCCGGCGGCGTGCGCGGCGCGGAAGCGCGGCAGATCGGGCCACACGATCAGCAGCGGGCCGCCCGCGCGGGCGAGCACGCGGGCTGAGGCGTCCGCGAGCCGGCCGGCGATCCCCTCGCCATTCTGAGGGAACAGCACCGCATCGCCGCCGACCAGTCGGCGCAGCTCGGCACCGGCATCGGGCGGGTCGTGGGCGACGTGCGGCGGCACCGGCGACACCCGTCGAGCCCAGACCGCCGCGTGCGCGATCAGCGCCGATTGCAACTCGACGCAGCCCTCGCGGCCCAGCAGGGGCTCGAGCGCCCGCCGGACCTCGCCGGCGCGCGGCGCCCGCGCCATGATCAGTACCGCCGGCCCCGGACTGTTCATCGCGGGGACCCTACCGGCGAACCGCTCAACTCCCAAAGACCCCCGCGGTACACGCCCTCATCGGGGTGGGCGAGCCCTATCGCGGCACACGCCCCATCGGGGTGGGCGACCTCTATCGAGGCACGCGTCCACCCTCGGCGCCGCGTTCGTGGGCGGGACCCCGCGGCGGGGCGATGCCGAGCACGCGCATCGCCTTGAGCCCGAGCGAGAGCTTCTCGCGACCGTCCGTCGACGAGACGTCGAGCCCGGTGAGCTCGCGCACGCGCTCGAACCGGTACCGGACCGTGTGGCGGTGGGTGATCAGCCGCTGCGCGGTTGCGTTCACGTTCGCGTCGCACTCGAGGAACGTCGACAGCGTGCCGAGCAGATCGGTCTCATACTGCTCGTCGTAGGCGACCAGCGGCCGCACGGTCTCGTCGTAGAACCGCCGCAGCTCGATCGGGTCGTTCATGTGCGGCAGCAGCAACTGATAGGTCCCGGTCTCCTCGTAGCCCAGCTCGACCCGCTCGGGCTCGCCCTCGACAACGTTCGCCGCGAGCAGTGCCTCGTTGCGGGCGCGGTGCAGCTCGAGCGGATCCTCGACACGCCGGCTGCGGCCGATCGCGAACGCGAACCCGGGCAGCCCCGACTCGAGCTCTCGCAGGACCGCCGACACCGCGCGCCGTCCCATCTCGCCGTCGGGGTCGGGGAGCAGCACCGCGATCTCCGAGGCCTCGTCGGCGGTCGGGGCGGCGATCGAGCCAGGCGCGATCGACCGCGCGCCGCGAGCCGCGAGCGCCAGCATCCGCCGGCGCCAGTCCTCCTCGGTCGGATTGCGTGGGTGGGCGCGGATGATCACCACGCTGGCGCCCGAGCCGAGGTCGCTGCCGAGTTGCTTGCCGCGCGCGATCAGGTCCTCGCGGCCCTCGATCCGCCCCTGGAGAACGGCGCGCATGAACCCGGTCGCCGCCTCCTCGGACGCCCGCTCGGGCGCGCGCACTCGCTCGACCTCCGACGCGATCAGCGTCGTGACCAGCCGCAGCAGCGACGCGTCGACCGGGCGCTCGGATGCCCGCATCCGCAGCCTCCCGACGGACGACTCGGCCACCTTGAGCTCGATCGTCGTCACATCGTCGGCGTCGCGCATCAACGACCGCTCATCCGCCGGCGAACGCGCCGCGACGGCCAGCACGGTGGCCGAGCGATCGATCAGGATCAGGCTCGTGTCGAGCGCGCGCGCCGCGGCGCGCAGGATCGCGGGCAGGCCCGCCCCATCCTCGACGGCGTCCGTGATCGCGGCCAGCGCAGCCAGGTCGGGCGCGGCCGCCCCGGACTGCTCCTGGGCGCGATCAGCCAATCGGCGCAGTCCCGGTCAGGGTCAGAACACCCTGGGCCACTCGACCACCACCACGGCGCCGAGCAACACACCGATCCCAACGAGTGCGGCCAGGACGTAAGCCGAGAGCATCACGGCGAGGACCCGCTCGTGGACGCGCCGATATGCCGTGACCGCGGGGACGATCACGAGCAGCAGGTACGCGAGTAGACCGAGCACGCCGAGGCCCGCGGCAACCAGGTAGGTGATCTGTTGGTTACTCATGGATGTCGAGGGAATTGTGCCCGATGGTGGCGATGGCCGACTACGGATTCGACCCCGGCCGCCGTGCCACCTTCACACGAACAGCGGAAAGCCGAAATCGCGCGGCACCGGGACCGCGCAGCAAGCGCCAGGGTACCGAGACACGAGAGCGGCCGCTGCTGCCTGGGCGCGGGCACGCCCGTCGCCGGCCGACGGGGCGGGCGGGGTCCAATACAGCCCAGCGACAGTCGGCCCAGACCCGGACACGAACGCATGGTCCGCACCTGTCTCGCGCACCGCTGCCAGCGCGGGCTCGATGTCCGGGCACAGCGACGTCGCGGCGGACTCGAGGTCGTTGACGAGCAGGCGCTGGGGCAAGCGGCGACCGGGGCTGAGCGCGGACCACAGGTCGGGCAGCCTCGCCGCGAACTCGAGCTCGTTTCCCCCGACCCCGAGGCGGTCGGCTTCCGCGTACACCGAGGCCGTCGACAGCCGGTGAGGCAGCGGCACGATCACGAACGCGTGGGGCGCGAGCTCGTGCCTCGGCTCGACGTCGTCCCCCGCCCCGGTCCCGAGCACGAGCCCCGGCGTGAGCTGACTCGGTACGTCGGAGCCGAGCTCGGCGGCGAGCTCCTCGAGCGTGGAACCATCGATCCGCGCCAGCCGCGCCGCCATCCGGAGCACGGCCGCCGCGTCGGCCGACCCGCCGCCCATGCCGGCAGCGATCGGAATGCGCTTGCGAATCGTGACCTGGACCCGCGGAGCATCCCACCCACGGTCTCGCAACCCCGCCAACGCACGCGACACGATGTTCGGCTCCTCGACACCTGGGCAAACGACCTCGTCGTCGAGCGCCACGCGAGTGACCAGCTCGAGCTCGTCCGCGAGCGATACCGACTCGATCAGCGTGATGAGCTCGTGGCGTCCGTCGGCTCGCCGTGATCCCACGAACAGGCTCAGGTTGACCTTCCCCGGCGCCCGCGCGAACAGCTTCACCGGACCGCGAGCCTCGCCGCAAGCTCTCGGAACTCCGACGGCGCGAGTCGCTCGGCGCGCTCATCGGGCGGATGGCCCATGTCCACCAGCGCCGAGCGGACGAGCTCGCGCACGCCTGGCGGCGCGCCCGGTGCCAGCGCCAGCGACCCGCCGAGCGCCTTGCGCCGGTGCGCGAACGCATCGTGCACGAGCGCCCGAACCGCGGGGTCGACCCCTTCGCACCCGGACCCCGTCCCCCGCCGCCGCAGCCCGACGAGCACCGAGTCGACCCGCGGCACCGGCCGGAACACCGTGCGCGACACCGGCCGCAGCACCTTGACCTCGCACGCGAGCTGAGCCAGCACCGAGGGCGCCCCGTACGCCGGCGACGCCGGAGCCGCCGCGAGCCGCTCGCCGACCTCGCGCTGAACCATGACCACCCACGACCCCACTGAAGGAAGTTCGTCGATCGTTCGGAGGATCACGGTCGCCGCGATCCCGTACGGCAGGTTCGCGACGACGGCGGTCGGCGCCGGGTCCAGCGCGCTGAAGTCGAGCGCGAGTGCGTCCGAAAAATGGACCATTACGTTGGAAAATCCAACCAAGGAGTCGCGGAGCACGGGCTCGAGCCGCCGGTCGATTTCGACCACGTGCAAATAGGCGACTTCGGACGCCAACCGCGACGACAGGATCCCCTGCCCACCACCGATCTCGAGCACGACGTCGTCCGCCGACAGCTCCGCGAGCCGCTCGATCACGTCCAGGATGTTGCGGTCGACCAGGAAGTTCTGGCCAAGTTTCACCATCGGAACACTTCGGCGGCACTCGCCTCGATGGCCACGTCGAGCTCCTCATAGGGGACCCGCCGCTCGATCGCCACTGCGCGCGCGGTCGAGACCACATTCGCCGGCTGGTTCGGCTTGCCGCGCACGACCTGGGGCGACAGGTAAGGCGCGTCGGTCTCGACGAGCAGCCGCTCGGCCGGCACCCGCACCGCCGCCAGGCGCAACTCCGAAGCCTTCGGGTACGTGACGTTGCCGGCGAACGAGAACCACCAATCGTCGTGCGCGAGACACTCGTCGATCCGGTCGGCCATCGAGAAGCAGTGGAGGATGACCCGCACGCCGCCGGCGAGCTCGTCGAGCATCGACAGCGTGTCGTCCTCGGCCGCACGCGTGTGGATGACCAGCGGCTTGCCAACGGACCGCGCCAGCGCGATCTGGGCGGCGAACGCGCGCTTCTGGTCGGTCTCCGGCGCGTAGTCGCGGTAGTAGTCGAGCCCGGTCTCGCCGATCGCGACGCACTTCGGATGCGCCGCCAGCGCCTCGAGCTCGGCGAGATCCGCATCGTCGAAGCCCGTGGCCGAGTTCGGGTGGCGCCCGATCGCCGCGTACACCTGCGGGAAGTCCTCAGCCGCCGCCAGCGCCGCCCGGCACGATGCGCCGTCGGTCCCGACTGTGACGATCCGGCTTACTCCGACCTCCGCCGCCGCAGCCACAAGCTCCGCGTCAGGCGGCTCACACAGCTCCAAATGGGTGTGGCTGTCGATCACCCGCGTTTCGGGAACAGCGGCTCGAGCACGCTAACCGAACCGCCGGCAACGTGCGGTGAAAACGACGCGGCGTCGTATTCGAACCGCGGAGCGCCGATCGCCTCGAGCAGACGCGCGCTGCTCGCGGGTATGTACGGGTGCAGCAGCACGCTGACCACGCGCACGCCTTCGGCCAGCGACGCGAGCGTCTCGTCGAGCGCGGCGGCGGCCTCCGGGTCGCGCGCGAGCTGCCACGGCGCGCGCTCCTCGACATAACGGTTCAGCCGACGAACCCGCTGCCAGATCAGCTCGAGCGCCTGCGTGACCTCGAGCCGGTCGAGCAGCGTGGCGACGTCGGCCGTGAGGCCCTGGAACTCGCTCGCGAGCGAAGGATCCGCCGCCACCGCCGGAATCGAACCGTCCCGATACCGGAGCAGCATCGCGATCGTCCGGCTCGCCAGGTTCCCGTATTCGTTGGCCAACTCGCTGTCGTAACGCGCGCGAACCGCGTCGATCCCGACGCTCCCGTCGCCGCCGAACGACACGTCACGCATGAGGTAGAAGCGGAGCGCGTCGGTGCCGTACTCGCTGATCACCTCGAACGGGTCGAGCACGTTGCCGAGCGACTTGCTCATCTTGCGCCCATCGGCGCCGAGCAGGAAGCCGTGGACGAACACGTGATTCGGGACGGGAAGGTCGGCCGCCATCAGCATTGCCGGCCAGAAGATCGTGTGGAACTTGAGGATGTCCTTGCCGATCAGGTGGTAGGTCGCCGGCCAGAACCGCCCAGTCAGATCCTCGCCCGGCCGCGCGTATCCCAGCGCCGTGTAGTAGTTCAAAAGCGCGTCGAACCACACGTAGAACACGTGCTCGGTGTCCCACGGCACCACCACACCCCACTTCAGCCGCTTACGCGACAGCGAGATGTCCTGCAGACCCTGCGCGATGAACGACCGCGCCTCGTTGAAGTGGTGGGGCGGCATCACGAAGTCGGCCTGCCCGTCGAACAACCGCTCGAGCGGCTCCTGGAACGCCGACAGGCGAAAGAACCAGTTCTCCTCCTGGTGGCGCTCGAGCACGATCTCGTGAATCGGGCACCGGTTGCCCTCGAGGATCTCGTTCTCGACCTTGAAGTCCGCGCACCGCGGGCAGTACCACCCCTCGTAGATCCCCTTGTAGGTGTAGCCGTTGTCGTGCACGCGCTGGAGAACCTGCTGCACCCGTTCCTTGTGCTCCTCGTCGGAGGTACGGATGAAGAAGTCGTTGGTGGCGTCGAGGATCGGGGCCAGCGCCTTGAACTTCTCGGCGTTCCGGTCGGCGAGCTCGCGCGGCTCGAGCCCGAGCGCCGCCGCGGCGTCGGCGACCGGTTCGCCATGCTCATCGGTCCCGGTCAGGAAGAACACATCCTCGCCGCGCTGGCGCATGTGGCGCGCGGCCACGTCGGCGGCGATCGTCGTGTACGCGTGGCCGAGGTGCGGCTGCGCGTTCACGTAGTAGATCGGAGTGGTGATGTAGAAGGACATCGTCAGGACTGACTTTATGACGATGGGCCGCTGCGCGGCATCCATGGGGCCGTTCCGCAAGGGAATCGGCTCGAGCCCCCGGGGTTCCGACCAACGTGCGAGCCGAATTCCCCGCGTCCATGCCCGCCGGGGTGGTCGCGTCCAGGACCGCCCGGCATGGATGCCGGGCGGAACGGCCCCACGGACGCCGCCGAAGGCGGCCCTAATAATCGGTCAGAGCGCGGTACAGCCGGTTCGCCGCGACCCCGGTCAGCTCCGACACCACGGACGCGGCCGGGCGCGGCTTGGCGCCGGCCTCGACCAGCCGTCGGAGAGCATCCAAAGCCGGACCGATCTCGTCCTTAACCGACGGGGCGCCACCGACAACGAGCGCGACCTCGCCGCGCGGCGGCTCCGACGCGTACCGGGCCGCCAGCTCGGCCGCGGTGCCGCGCACGATCTCCTCGTGGAGCTTGGTCAGCTCGCGGCACACCGCGACCGGCCGCTCGGGGTCGAGGTCGGCGAGAACCTGGAGTGACGCCGCCACGCGCTTGGGCGACTCGAACGCGACCAATGTCTCGGGAGCTCCGAACACCGCCTCCAATGCGCCCTTCTTGCGCGGGAGGAACCCGGCGAACCGCCACCGATCGGCGGGAAGCGCGCTCGCAACCAGCGCCGCCAGCGCGGCCGACGGCCCGGGCAGGACCTCGACCGCCAGCCCGGCGGCCACGCACGCCTGGACGAGCACGAACCCGGGGTCGGACACGAGCGGCGTGCCGGCGTCGGACACCAGCGCGACAACCGCGCCCTCGCGCATCTTCGAGACCAGCTCGGCGGCACGAGCGCGCTCGTTGTGCTCGTGGTAGCTGACGAGGCTCCCGCCGACGCCGTAGCGGTCGAGCAGGACGCGGCTGCGGCGAGTGTCCTCGCAGGCGACGATGTCCGCGTCGCGGAGCGCCGCCAGCACGCGCAGCGTGACGTCCTCGAGGTTGCCGATCGGGGTCGGGCAGATGACCAGGCGGCCGGGGCTCATCCCGCCGCCCCCGCTCGCTGGCGCAAGCCGTCGAACGCGAGCGAAGCTGCCCCGATCATGCCCGCCTCGACGCCGAATGCCGCCGGCACGATCTCGACCAGGTCGCGCGAGGGCGGGAGCGCGCGAGCCGCCACCTCCGCCCGCACGGGACCGAGTAGGAGCTCGCCGGCGCCCATCACGCCGCCACCGATCACGACGACCTCGGGGTTGAACGTGTTGACGAAACCGGCGATCGCGACACCGAGGTTACGGCCGATCGTCGCAATCGTCTCGATCGCGGCCTCGTCGCCGTCGTGGGCGAGCTCTGTGACGAGCGGTCCGACCAGCTCGCGGCCCTGGGCGTGGGCGCGGCCGAGGCCGGAATGCGGTCGCTGGTGGGCCATCCGCAGCGCCTCGCGCGCGAGCGCTGTGCCCGATGCGAGCGACTCGACGCATCCGTGATTTGGGCAGTTGCCCTGGCACGGCGGCCCGTTGCGGTCGATCACGACGTGCCCGAGCTCGGCGGCCGCCCCGACCGCCCCGCGGTAGAGCTCGCCGCGCAGGATCAGCCCGCCGCCAATCCCGGTGCCGATCGTGAGCAGCACGGCCTCGTTGCAGCCGCGGGCGGCGCCGGCGCGGTGCTCGGCCAGCATCGCGCAGTTCGCGTCGTTGTCGACAAACACCGGCAGGTCGAGCCGCTCGGCCATCACGTCGGCGAACATGATGTTCTTGAGCGGCAGGTTCACGGCGATCACCGCATTGCCCGTCCGCTGATCGATTAAGCTGGGAATACCGAACCCCACCGCGGCGACCTCCCCGCTGGCGCCGGCGACCGTCTCTTCGACGGCGTCGACGACGACATCGAGTAGGTAGGAGACGTCGAGGCGGTTGATACTGCGCTGGGCGCGGTGATGGACCGAGAGCCCAGAATCGACCGCGCCGGCTAGCAGTTTCGTACCGCCCATGTCGACGCCGATGGTGCGCCGGCCCGGCATGCCGTCACTATATGCATACACATGCCCAGCGATCTCGAACAGCCTGAGTACAAGCTCTACCGGTCCGGCCCGAAGGGGCTGAGGGCCCGCCTGCGCGGCGAGGACGACGAGCTCCAGGGCCCCGCCGAGTACCGCAGATACAAGGGCTCGCACGACCGCGGGACCGGGCGCCGAATCACGCCCAAGCGCGTGATCCTGGGCGTCATCGCCGCGATCGCGGCGTGGCTGCTGTTGTCGCTGGTGCTGTTCCTGATCAGCGCCCAGACGCACTCGGGCGGCCCGCTGGTAGCGGCGGCGGAGCCCGAGCTGAGCTCCGGCGGCCCGATGCTGACGTCGGCGAACACGATCCTGATTCTCGGCCTCGACAACCGGCCGACGAGCGGTCAGGACTCCAAGGAGGGCGGGGGCGCCAACACGAACGAAGCCGACGCCAACACCGACACGATCATGCTGTGGCGCGTCGGCGGAGGCGTCTCGCGACGGCTCTCGATCCCGCGCGACACGCTGGTGAACATCCCCGGCCACGGCCAGGCGAAGATCAACGCCGCCTGGCCCTACGGCGGGCCCGCGCTCGCGCTGAAGGTGATCAAGCAGTTCACCGGCCTCCAGATCAACCATCTGGTCGTGATCGACCTGGCCAACTTCCCGAAGTTCATCAACGACATCGGGGGGGTCACGGTCAAGACGGGCAAGATCTGCTCGAACATCTCCGGCGGCACTGCCAGGGGCGGCTTCACCCTCGACCTCAATCCCGGCGTCCACCACCTCGACGGCGAGCAGGCGATGATCCTGGCCCGCACCCGAGAGAACACGTGCAACGCGGCGAGCAACGACCTGACCCGCGAGGCCGCTCAGCAGCAGATCCTGAACTCGATCAAATCCCAGCTGCTGACGGTCCACACGTTCTTCCACCTGCCGTGGGCCGCCTGGGATGCCCCGAGCGTGTTCCAGACCGACATGGGCGGGCTTACGCTGCTGCAGATGTTCGCGGCGTCCGAGATCGGCGGCGCGGCGCCGACGAGCCTGCTGAAGGAGACGAACGGCACCTACAACGGCGAGGACGTCCTGATTCCGAATCAGGCGAATGTCCAGGCCCAGGTGAACAAGCTGCTGAACGGTTGATCCGCAAGGGTGCGTGCTGGATTTGGGTCCATGGCGGACCCAAATCCAGCACGGGCTTGAGGATTTCGGATTTCTGCCGATAGAGAAGGGGTGAATTCCCCCCTCAGATCGGTCGGCTGGGCCGCCGCAGCATCGAACAGCCGTCCAGGGTGAAGGACCACCGGGACTTCCTTCGCCGCCACGTGCGGCTGCTCGCCGGTGTCGTCGCGGCCGTGCTCGCGGTTGGCGTGGCGCTGGTCGTGCACTCGGCCGGGACCGCTCACGGAGCGCCTGTGCCTCAGGGCCTGCAGGCGAAGTCATCTGCAAGCGGCGGTTCGACGGCCGCTGCGGCGCCGGCGCGGGGAACCGCGCGTCCCGCGCGGCTCGGCGCGCCGGCCCACACCCCAGTCGGCACCGGGACCGCCGCGACCAGACGCTCCGGACGCCCGGGAACGCCGTCGACCGCGCCGACCGCCACGGCCGTGGCGCGTGCGCTCCATCAGGCGACCGGTCTCTCGCCGTCGCAGGTGACGACCCGGGACCTGTGCCCGGCGGCCGGGAAGGGGCAGGCCAGGTGCGCCGGCGAGATCCTCGTCCTGCGCTCGAGCGGTGCCCCGGTGCGCCCGCACGTCGGTGCGGAGGCCTCGCTCGGCCGGGTCCGGTCCGGACGATCCCGGCCCGGCGCGAAGCTCGCCGCCCAGCCGGCGGCGGCGGGTCCGCCCCAGACGGCCACGCCGGCCTATCTCGAGCAGGCGTACGACCTGTCGTACCTGTCGCAGACCGGCGGCGGCGCCGACACCGTGGCGATCGTCGACGCCTACGACGACCCCACAGCGGAGGCGGACCTCGCGGTGTACCGCTCGACCTACGGCCTTCCGGCGTGCACGAGCCAGTCCGGCTGCTTCAAGAAGGTCAACGAGAATGGTGCGACCTCACCGCTGCCCGCGGCCGACGAGTCGTGGGACGTCGAGATCTCGCTCGATCTCGACGCCGTGTCCGCCGTCTGCCCCCACTGCCACATCCTGCTCGTCGAGGCGGCGTCCCCGTACGACAGTGACCTGGACGCGGCGGTGCAGACCGCCGCGGCGATGGGCGCCAACCAGATCTCGGCCAGCTGGACGTTCACCGCAGGCGGGATCCCGTCCGGCAGCTACACGTTCCCGGGCATCGCCACCGTGGCCGCAACCGGTGATGAGGGGTACGTCGGTCCGGGCGAGGACGACTACCCGGCCGCATTCCCCGGCGTGACCGCTGCCGGCGGGACCACGCTGACGCCCGCCAGCAGCGCCGGCGCGCGCGGGTTCAGCGAGGGCGCGTGGTCCGACGCGGGCTCCGGCTGTGACGTGAACTTCGAGCAACCGAGCTACCAGCCCGACGCGGGATGTGCCGGCCGCGCCTACGCGGACCTCTCCGCGGATGCCAATCCTTCGACCGGACTCAACGTCTACGACAACGGCAGCTGGGGTCTGGTCGGCGGGACCAGCCTCTCGACTCCGCTGATCGCCGCCTACTACGCGATCACCGGTGTCCCGGCCGCCACGCCGCAGTGGGCCTACACCGACAGCTCTCAGCTCAACGACGTCGTCACCGGCTCAACCGGGAACTGCGCTGCCGGCATCAGCTACATCTGCGACGCTGGCGTGGGCTACGACGGCCCCACCGGTGTCGGGTCGATCTCAGGCGCGGCCGCCACCGGAGCGCCGGGAATCGGCGGCCCCTCGATCGGCTCGGGCTCTGGGAACACGTACACGCGCAGCGCCGGCAGCCATGGCGCCACGATCGCCGGCGGCATCTACCAGAACGGCCTGAACACGACCTGGTGGATCCAGTACGGCACGACGAGCGCGTACGGGAGCCAGACCGCGGCGGCCGACCTCGGGGCCGGGAGCGCCCCGGTCGCCGTCACCGGCTACCTCTCGGGGCTCGCGCCGGCCACCACCTACCACTACCGGCTCGTGGCGGAGAACAGCCTCGGGACGACGTACGGTTACGACTACACGTTCACCACCGCGGCGGCGCCGGCGACGGCCCCGACGGCGTCGTTCTCGGCCTCGCCGAGCGCGCCGTTCCCCGGGGGAAGCGTGACCTTCGACGCAAGCGGGTCGACCGGCGGGAGCGGTCCCGCGATCACCGATTACCAGTGGAACTTCGGCGACGGCACGCCGGTGGAGGACGCCGGCGCGGGCACGGCCGTCCAGCACACCTACGAGAGCCGCGGCGTCTACACCGTCACGCTCACCGTCACCAACGGCGCGGCAAGCGACTCCACGACGCAGACCGTGACCGTCGACGACCCGCCGACGGCGGCGTTCACCCCCTCGGCGAGCGTCGCCGCCCCAGGTGCCCCCGTCAGCTTCGACGCGAGCGCATCGGGGCCCGGCGATCCCGGCGGGACGATCACGGACTACAGCTGGAACTTCGGCGACGGCACCCCGGTCGACGACGCGGGCGGCAGCGCCGACGCCTCGCACGCGTTCGCCTCGTCCGGGGTCTACACGGTCGCGCTGACCACCACCGATGACCTCGGCGTCAGCGCCACCTCCACCCAACAGGTGACCGTCGACGCACCGGTGGCGGCGTTCACGACCTCGCCCGCGACCGTCGTCGCGCCAGGGACCGCCGTCAGCTTCGACGCAACCGGCTCGACCGACCCCAGGGGCACGATCACCGACTACAGCTGGAACTTCGGCGACGGCACCCCCGTCGACGACGCCGGCACCAGCACCAGCATCCAGCGCGCCTACGCGAGCCGCGGCACCTACACCGTCACGCTCACCGTTACGAACAACTACGGGCAGACAAACACCAGCACCCACACCCTCATCGTCGACGACCCGCCGACCGCGGCGTTCACCCCGTCGGCGACCGTCGCCGCCCCCGGCGCCACCGTCAACTTCAACGCGAGCGCGTCCACACCCGGCGCCAGCGGCGGCACGATCAACGACTACAGCTGGAACTTCGGCGACGGCACCCCCGTCGACGACACCAGCGGGACCGCCGCGGCAAGTCACGCGTATGCCACGCCCGGGACCTACACCGTGACGCTCACCACCACCGACGACCTCGGCGCCACGGACACCGCAACCCAGCAGATCACCGTCGACATGCCGACCGCCGCATTCACCTCCTCGGCGACCGTGTCTGCCCCTGGCGCCACCGTCAGCTTCGACGCGAGCGGCTCGACCGACCCCGAGGGCACGATCACCGACTACAGCTGGAACCTCGGCAATGGCCACACCGTGGACACCGGCAGCACCCCGAGCCTGCAATTCCGGTTCTGGCACCGGGGCGCCCGAACGGTCACGCTCACGGTGACGAACAACTACGGGCAGACGAACGCCAGCACCCACACCCTCATCGATCGACGACCCGCCGACCGCCGCGTTCACCCCGTCGGCGAGCGTCGCCGCCCCCGGCGCCACCGTCAGCTTCAACGCGAGCGCGTCCGCCCCCGGTGCGAGCGGCGGCACGATCACCGACTACAGCTGGAACTTCGGCGACGGCACCCCCGTCGACGACACCACCACGAATGCCGCGGCAAGCCATGCATATGCCTCGCCGGGGATCTACACGGTCGCCTTGACCACGACCGACGACCTCGGCGTCACCGACACCGCAACCCAGCAGATCACCGTCGACGCGCCCGCTGCCGCGTTCACGATCACCCCGGGCACGCCGGCGCCGGGATCGAGCGCGAGCTTCGACGCGAGCGGCTCGACCGATCCCGAGGGCACGATCACCGACTACAGCTGGAACTTCGGCGACGGCACGTCGCCGCAGGATGCCGGCGACAGCGCCGCCGTCCAACACACCTTTGCGAGCCGCGGCACGTACACCGTCACGCTCACGGTCACGAACAACTCCGGGCAGACGACCACCACCACCCACACGGTCACCGTCGACGACCCGCCGGCCACCACGTTCATCCCCTCGGCGACGGCCGTGGCGCCGGGAGCCACGGTCAACTTCGAGGCGAGCACGTCCGCGCCCGGGGGCCCAGATGGCACGATCACCAGCTACAGCTGGAACTTCGGCGATGGCACCGCCGTCGCGGACGGCGGCGGGAGCGCCGACGCCTCCCACACGTTTGAGTCCCCCGGGACCTACACGGTCACGCTCACGACCACCGACGACCTCGGCGTCAGCGCCACCACGACCGAACAGATCACGGTCAGCGCGCCCGCGCCGCCGGTCGTGATCACGGTCACGCCGAGCCCGCCCGTCACCACGCCGGCGCCGTCGACCACCCCGACTCCGACCACGCCACAGCCGATCACCGCTGCGCTGTCGGCCCCCACCAGGCAACGGCTCGCTGCCGCCACCGCACACGGCCTGCGCGTCCAGCTTTCGACGAATGCGAGCAGCACGGTCGGCTTCCAGATCACGATCCCGCGCTCCGAGACCCGGCAGGGCACAGGGCCCGGCCGGACGCAGCGAGCTGAATCGCAAGCCGGTCGTGCTCCTCCAGACGAGCGGTCGGAGCTTCGGAGCCGGGACCTACTCGATCATGCTGAAGCTCTCGAAGGCCGCGGTCCGCGAGCTATCGGGCACCGGGCCGCTCAAGCTGACCATCCGAATCACGGTGGTCGGCGCCCACGGCGCCAAGCTCGCGCGCTCGGCGAGCATCACGCTGCAGCGCTGATCAGCGACCGCGCGTCAGCCGGACGACTTCGAGGCGGTGGAGCTCGAGGAGCCTGCCTTGGACTCGGACTTCGATTTCGAGTCCGACTTCGAATCCGAAGACTTCGAGTCCGACGACTTCGAGTCCGATGGGCTCGAGCTCGACGAGCTTTCGCTCTTGTCGGAGCTGCTGTTCTCGCGAGCGCGCTTGCGCGTGCCGTAGTCGGTGTTGTAGAAGCCCGACCCCTTGAAAT
Source organism: uncultured Solirubrobacterales bacterium (assembly GCA_963701945.1). Taxonomy (GTDB): domain Bacteria; phylum Actinomycetota; class Thermoleophilia; order Solirubrobacterales; family Solirubrobacteraceae; genus Palsa-465. Next base: position 53,030 of record CAVPBV010000020.1, read on the forward strand.
GCACCGCTACCGGGTGGAATACGCGCGACACCGGCGCCTCGCAGGTCTCGCAGATCTGGACCGGATCGTCGCTCATGCGCTGCATGACCTCGAACGTATGGCCGTGGTCGCACCTGTACTCGTAAATCGGCATCGCTTCACTAAGTATAGGCCCTGATTTTGGCACTCTCAAGGGGAGAGTGCCAAGAGCGGTGCGGCGGGCATGCGGCTAGCATGCTGCGCGCGTATGCCTGAAGACGTCGTCACGATGGACAAGATCGTCTCGCTGTCCAAACGGCGGGGGTTCGTGTTCCCGAGCAGCGAGATCTACGGCGGGCTCGGGTCGAGCTACGACTACGGCCACTACGGGGTCCTGCTCAAGAACAACGTCAAGAACCTGTGGTGGCGGGCGATGCTGCAGGAGCGCGACGACGTGGTCGCGCTCGACTCGGCGATCATTCAGCACCCGCGGACGTGGGAGGCGAGCGGGCACCTGGCCGGCTTCACCGACCCGCTCGTCGACTGCCGGACGTGCAAGCTGCGGTTCCGCGCGGACCACCTGGGCCAGTCGGCCTGCGGACGCAAGCCCTCCAAGCACCCCGGCGAGACCCCCGAGTGCGACCTGACCGAGTCGCGCGACTTCAACCTGATGTTCCAGACGACCGTCGGGCCGGTGAAGGAGGAGGGGTCGACGGTCTACCTGCGCCCCGAGACCGCCCAGGGCATCTTCCTGAACTTCAAGAACTACATGCAGTTCTCGCGCAAGAAGCCGCCGTTCGGAATCGCTCAGATCGGCAAGAGCTTCCGCAACGAGATCACGACCGGGAACTTCATCTTCCGTACGCGCGAGTTCGAGCAGATGGAGATGGAGTTCTTCGTGCCACCGCCCGAGGCCGGCAAATGGCACCAGCACTGGCTGTCGGCTCGCATGAACTGGTGGACATCGCTTGGCCTGCGTCCCGATCATCTGCGGCTTCGGGCGCATGATTCCGACGAGCTGTCGCATTACTCGAGCGCGACCAGCGACGTCGAGTATCTGTTCCCGATCGGCTGGTCCGAGCTCGAGGGCATCGCCAACCGCGGCGACTTCGATCTGACCCAGCACGCGAAGTTCTCCGGCCAGAAGCTCGAGTACGTGGACACGGCGACGGGCGACCGCTACGTGCCGCACGTGATCGAGCCCGCCGCCGGCGTCGATCGCGCGATGCTCGCGTTCCTCGTCGACGCGTACGACGAGGACGAGATCGAGGGCGAGCAGCGGACGGTGCTGCGGCTGCACCCGGTCCTCGCGCCGGTGAAAGTCGCGGTGCTCCCGCTGGTCCGCAAGGACGGCCAGCCCGAGCTCGCCGCCGAGGTGTTCCGCGAGCTGCGCGACCACGTCCAGACCGAGTACGACGAGGGCGGCGCGATCGGGCGGCGCTACCGCCGCCAGGACGAGATCGGCACTCCGTGGGCGGTGACGATCGACCACCAGTCGCTCGAAGACCAGACTGTGACGCTGCGCGATCGCGACAGCCTCAAGCAGGTGCGGGTACACATCGGCGAGCTCGCCGACGTGATCCGGGGGCGGCTGAGCGAGCCCTGGCGGTCACCCAAGCTCGACTCGTAGCCGCCCGCACGTAGTCCCGGCGGCCCGCCTCCCGGGCGGGCGGCGCGCCTCGCGGGCGCCGCGTGCCAAACTACACAGGCGAAGGATGACGCCGTCGATCGCCGCCGACCAGGTCTCTTACGCCGACCTGTACGCCCGCTGGGAGCAGGGCAACTGGAGCGCGACCGAACTCGACTTCGCGACCGACCGCGAGCAGTGGGAGCACGATTTCACCGAGCTCGAACGACGGAGCGCGTTGTGGACCTACTCGCTGTTCTTCCATGGCGAGGACTCCGTCGCCGACAACCTGTCGCCGTTCATCGACGCGGCGCCTCGCGAGGAGCAGAAGTACTTCCTGGCCACCCAGCAGGTCGATGAGGCGCGGCACGCGGTGCTGTTCGCGCGGTTCATGCGCGAGGTCGCCGGCGCGGGGGCTGACGTCGGTTCGTCGCTGGAGCGGACGCGTCCGGGGCTCACGTGGGGGTTCCGCAAGGTGTTCGAGCGCCTGGACCGGATGGCGGACGAGCTCCGCCGCGACCGGTCGCGGCCGAAGCTGGCCCAGGCGATCACCCTGTACCACCTCGTGATCGAGGCGTCGCTGGCGCAGCCCGGGCAGCACTTCATCGAGGAGGGTCTGAGCCGCCGCGACCTGCTGCCGGGATTCCGCGAGGGCATCGGCAATGTCGCGCGCGACGAGCAGCGCCACATCGCCTTCGGCGTCAAGATGATCGCCGACCTCGTCCGCGAGGACCCCGAGTGCGAGCCGGCGATCGCCGACCTCCTGCGCGAGGTCCTGCCGTTCACGGTGGCGGTGTTCGTGCCGCCGGGCTGGGACGAGCGCTACATCACGAGCTTCGGCTTCACCCTCCAGGACATCTACACCCAGGGGGCCGAGGCGATGGAGGGCCGCCTGCGGGCGGCCGGGCTCGATCCGATGAAGATGCGGCTCGGACTGCCGTTCGACATGCCGGCGGCCGCGCGCGCGGCACGCGGGCTGACGCTGCTCCGCGCGGGCTACCTCGGCGAGCGCAACGGTGGCGTCAAACCGAGCCCGGAGGCGACCGCGATGCTGTTCGACGGCCTGCGCCGGCAGATCGACGCCTCGGTCGCGCCCGGCGCGACGATCCAGTGGGACTTCAGCGACGCCGAGCCCTGGCACCTGCGGATCGCGCGGGACGCAGCCCCGACCGAGGTCGCCCCGGGGCGTGTGGACCATCCCGACCTCACCTTCCACTGCCGATTCGGCGACTGGGTGGACATCGCCGCCGGCCGCACGGAGCCGTGGCGCGCGCTCGTTCGCGGGAAGGTACGCCCGACGGGCAAGCTGCGGATGCTGGTCCGGGCGCCGAAGCTGTTCGGGTAGATCTACGGGATCGCGAGTGCGACGGGCGGCGAGGCGCCGGCGATGTTCTGGGCGCCGGCGGTGGTCCGCGCGACCAGCACGTAGCGCCCGCTCCGCGGGGTGTTGAAGCTCGCCTGAAACGCGCCCGCGCCCGCGGCGACCTGCTTTGAGTGGATCAGATGCCGGCGCCCGCCGGACAGCCGGTAGAGGTCGACGGTCACGGTCGCCCGGCGCGGCGACACGGTGCCGCTGACCTGCAACGGCGCGCTCGAGTCGAGCGTCAGCGTGAGTGCGGGCGCCACCTCGATCGCGGCGACGTCGGACACGGCCGCCGGCGCCGGCCGGTGCAGCGCGCGCACGAGAACGTTGGCGGTCGGTGTGAGCGTGACGCTCCAGTTCCCGCCGGCGTCGGTGGTGGCGGTCGCGATCGTGCGCTCCGACTCGGGAGCGATCTGCTGAAGCTCGATCGGGGCGCCGGTGAGCGGCGCCCCGCTGAAGAGGTCGGTCAGCCGACCGGACACGGCTATTGAGGTGCCCGAGTTGACCGGCGTCGCGGGCACCGAGATCGTGGCGCGGGCCGGCTTACCCGCTAGCCCTGCCACCGGCGGCCGGATCGACGGAAGCCGTGCATAGAAGGCGTTGCCGGGGCAGTCCGTGGTGTCGCCGTCGCGGTGCCCGGCGATCCGCGGAAGCGACACGTGGGCGCCAGGCGCGAACGGCGTGTAGAACGCGTCGTACGGCGCTACCTCGACGGTGACCCGACCGAGCGCGGGGATGCCGTGGAGCGAGAGCTTCCAGGCGAGCAGGCGCTCGAGCGCGCCGATCGCCGCCGGGGAGGGCACTACGTCCATGAACGACCCCAGCACGACCATGCCGGTCGACTCCTGGTTGTAGCCGCCGGCGTGCGCGCCCATCACCGGCAGATCGACCCCGCCGGCCCGCGCTTCCCAGATCCGGCCGTAGGCATCGACCGCGAAGTTGTAGGCGATGTCCCAGAAGCCGCGGACGTAGACGTGATAGTCGAAGATCCCCTGCAGGATCGACGGGACCTCGCCGGCGCCGTAGCCGTTGGTACCCGCGCTGTGGTGGACGAACGCGAGCTTGACCGTGCCGTACACCGGGACGTGATTCGGAGGGGCGTGGCCTTGGGCCCAGGCCGAGCGCGCGATGATCTGCGGCTGCCCGGGGCCGGCGTCGAGGATCGGCTGGGCCATCGGCATCGCCTGGGCGGCGCGCGCCTCTGGCGGGAGCGGGCGCGCGGCGACGAAGTGAAGGCGCACGCCTCGGACCGCCTGCGAGCTGCGCAGCTGCACGTAGTCGGCGGGGCCGCTCCAGATCGGCTCGCCGAACAGCCCCGCCGGCTCGGTGGCGCGGCCGGGTCGGTCGCGCGGCCCGGCTCGAGGGTGCGGTCCGGGCCGTGACCGAGGACCGAAGCGATCGTCCACGGGCTCCAGGCGCCGCCCCCGGCCCGCCGCGTGCGTAGCTCGATCTGAACGCGCGCCGGCCCGCTCCACTCCACGCCGACGAGCGCGAACTTCGCGGGCGCGGCGATCGTCGCCGACTCGCGCGACACGGCCCCGACCCAGCGGCTGAACACGCCGGCCGGCGTGGCGCTCAGCGCGGCTAGTGCGCCGGTTGGCCGCACCAGCGACGCGGCGCCTGCCGCGGCCGCTCCCCGCAGGACGGCTCGGCGCGTTAGGCCACTGCGTTCGTCGGACGTCATCTTCCCCGCTACTGAACCTTACCGTCCGCCGTGATCCTGAATCCGCCGGGCACGGTCGTCGCGCTGACCGATTGCACGTCGACGTGCGGGTTGCTGAACAGCGTGAGCGTCGCGATGCCCCCGAACGGGACGTCGGGCGCGACCACCAGCGCGCCGTTCTGCGCCGCCACGGTGGCGTCGACGGTGGCGGTCAACCCGAGGAAGCTGGCCGTGCCGCGCAGCGTCAGCTGGCCGTCCTCCGACGCGATCGGCTCGACGTTGTCGAGGAAGAACACCGCCGATCGGAGATCCGACTCGGTGACGGTCGCGGCGCCCGTGAGCTCGCTGTCCCGCTTGCGCAACGTGCCGCCCAGCAGCGTCAGCGGCCCCACCTCGAGCTGCTGCGCCGAGGCGTCGATCGTGCCCGCGTCACCGGCTCCGGCGAGCGTGCTGCCGAGGTGACCGACCCCGGAGCGGTAGCTGCCCATCCGCACGACGACGCTGTCCGCCTGATGCCACAGGAGCTGGATCGCCGGAAACGCGCTCACCTTCACCTCGAGCACCGTGCCCGACTTCTCGAGATCGTCGCGGAGCCGCTGCGCCGCGATCCCGGGCAGGAAGAGCTGGGCCAGGACCAGCACGAGCAACACGACGCCGGCTGTGGCGAGGACAGCTATCCGTCGCACGGCCCGGTCAGGTCAGCCGACGCACGATCAGCTCAGAAGGGCGCGCGCGGCGACGATCGCCTGCTCGGTGAGCGGGCCGATGTCGAGCTCAGGCTCGCTGAGCCGCCTGACCATCACGCCGTCGGCCAACGCGACCAGGAACATCGCGGCCAACTCGGGGTCGACCCGCAGCGCCACCACACCGCCGGCGCGCTTCTGCTCGAGCGCATCGCTGATGTGAGAGCGCGTCCGCCGGCCAAGCTCCGCCAGCTGCGCGGCGATCTCGTCGTTGCGCTGGGCAAGCGTGAGCATCTCGTAGATCATCACCGTGGCGGGTCCGTCGCCGATCAGCTCCTCGAAAGCCCGCACGAGCGCGTCGAGCACGCTCTCGGCGTCGGCGGCGCCGCCGATCGCCTCCTCGAGGCGCTCGATCCGGACGTCGGACTCGCGCCGTGCGACCTCGATCAGCAGTCGCTCCTTGGTGCCGAAGTAATAGTGGAGCAGACCGCGCGAGACGCCGGCCTCGTTCGCGACGTGGTCGAACGTCGAACCAGCGATGCCGCGCGCCGCGACGCTCGCCCGCATCGCCTCGACGATCCGGGCCGCTTTGTCGCCGGTGAGCTCGCGGGGCGTCGAGACGCCTGGTTGGGTTGCCGCCTCCAAGACGGGCGGATTCTAGTCGAGCCCCGGTGGCGCGCCCACCGGCCCGGCTCGCCGGTGCCGCCCCTTAACGCGCCGGAGGCGCCGGTGGCGCCTCCGATCCAGGGGGTCGATATCGACTCACGTCCGGCTAAGCGGCTCCGACCGGCGAGCTCGGAGGGGTCGACGGCGCGCTGGCGGGCGGGGTGTACTGGAACTCCTCTTCCTTGCCGAACACCGCGTCGAGAACCTTGGTACGGAGCTTCTCGCTGCCGGCGAGCGCGAGCCCGAACCCGAGCGTGAGGATCATCACCTTGCGACCGAACCCGCGGCTCTTCTTGACCTGTTTCTTCGGGCCCTCGGTGAGGGCGGTGGTCGCGTCCCGAAGCGCCTCGACCGCGATGTGCAGATCGTTATGGAGCTTCTTGTCCTCGAGCAGCGCCTTGGTCGGGGCCTTCCCGTTCGTCAGGCGCGAGTACGCGCTCCTACTCGAGTCGAACGCGGTCTTGACATTCTCCCGCAGCTGAGCGTCTTGGATGATCCGCCGGATGTACGGCGTCGCCTTGCTGATCGTCTCGATGTCCACGGCATCGAATGGAGCCACCATGGACTTCTTGCGTCTTGTTGACATAGGTCTCCCTCTTTGCGTGGGGTCGTGAGAGGTCAGGATACGCGAATGGGACGGCCCGCCGGTCGTTTCTCCACGCAACCGATCGCGTTCAACCCGGCTCGAAGCGGGCTCGAAGCGGGCGACCCGCGGAAGCGGCGTTTACGCGGCGCGCAGCGCCTTCGGGCGCCGGGGGGCGGCACGCCGCTGGAGCGCCGTGTCGAGCGCCTCCTCGACCGTGGAGACGAACCGGAACTCGATGTCCTTGCGCAGGTGCTCGGGGATCTCCTCGGCGTCCTGCTCGTTCAGCCGCGGCGCGATCACGCAGCGAATGCCGTTTCGCTGAGCCGCCAGCGCCTTCTCCTTGAGACCACCGATCGGCAGCACCTGGCCGGTCAGCGTGATCTCGCCGGTCATCGCCACGTCCGCCCGTACTAGCCGCCCGGTCAGGAGCGACGCGAGTGCCGTGACCATCGCTACGCCCGCGCTCGGACCGTCCTTGGGCGTCGCCCCGGCGGGGACGTGAATATGGATGTCGTGGGTCGCGAACCAGTCGTCGGGGAGCTCGGGGATTAGTTCGGAGGCATTGCTGCGCACATACGAGAGCGCTGCCTGTGCCGACTCCTGCATCACCTCGCCGAGCTGGCCGGTGATCGTCAGCTTGCCGTTCCCTGCCATCGAGGTCGCCTCGATGAACAACACCTCCCCGCCGACCGGCGTCCAGGCGAGCCCGGTCGCGACGCCCGGGCGCGCCGTCCGCCGCCGGGTCTCGGAGTAGAACTTCCGCTTCCCGAGCAGCTCGCGGACGCGTGGCTCTGTGATCGTGACCTTCCGCTTGAGGGTTCCCTCCGCGACCTGCCTGGCGATCTTTCGGCAGATCGTGCCGATCTCGCGCTCGAGCTGGCGGACCCCCGCCTCCCGGGTGTAGTCCGCGATGATCGCCCGCAGAGCGGGGTCGCCGAACGCGATCCGGCTCTTGCTGAGCCCGTTTCGCTCGATCTGGCGGGGCACCAGGTAGCGCCTGGCGATCTGGAGCTTCTCCTCCTCGGTGTAGCCAGCGAGCTGGATCACCTCCATCCGGTCCCGTAAGGGTCCAGGGATCGTGTCGAGCGTGTTCGCAGTGCACACGAACATCACGTCCGAGAGGTCGAACGGAAGGTCGAGGTAGTAGTCCCGGAACGCGTGGTTCTGCTCGGGGTCGAGCACCTCGAGCATCGCGCTCGACGGGTCCCCGCGGAAGTCCGAGCCCATCTTGTCGATCTCGTCGATCATCAGCAGCGGGTTGCGGACGCCGGCGTCGCGGAGCGCGCGGATGATCACGCCCGGCAGAGCGCCGATGTACGTCCGCCGGTGGCCGCGGATCTCGGCCTCGTCGCGCAGTCCGCCGACGCTGACCCGCTCGAACTCCCGCCCGAGCGCGCGTGCCATCGAGCGGCCGAGCGACGTCTTGCCGACGCCGGGAGGGCCGAGGAAGCACAGGATCGAGCCACGCGCATCGGGGTTCAGGCGTCGCACCGCGAGGAACTCGAGGATCCGGTCCTTGACCTGCTCGATGTCGTAGTGGTCCTCGTCGAGGACCTTGCGGGCATGCTCGAGGTCGAGGTTGTCCTCGGTCTCCTTGTCCCACGGGAGCGCGGCAATCCACTCGAGGTATGCGCGGACCACTCCGTACTCGGCCATCGCCGGCTGCAGCCGCTCGAGCCGGGACAGCTCGCGGTCGACCTGCTTGCGTACGACCTCGGGGAGCTCGAGGTCCTCGAGCTGCTTGCGGAGCTCGTTGACCTCGGCCTGGACCTCGTCGGCCTCGCCGAGCTCCTCCTGGATCGCCTTGAGCTGCTGGCGCAGGAAGTACTCGCGCTGCCCCTTGTCGAGCTCCGACTGGACCTGAGACTGGATCTTCGAGCCGATCGCCACCACCTCGAGCTCCCGCGCGAGGATCTCCGAGAGCCGTCTCAGGCGCTTGCCCACGTCGAGCTCCTCGAGTAGCGCCTGCTTCTCCTCGGTCGGGATCCGCAACGCGCCGGCGATCAGATGCGCGAGCACGCTCGGGTCGTCTACGTTCGCGACCATGATCTGGAGCTCCTCGGGCAGGTACGGGACCTGCTCGATGATGTCCGTGAACGTGTGCTGGACGTTGCGCATCAGCGCGGTCAGCTCGGGCGTGTGGTCGACCACGTCCGGCGCCTCGGCGATCTCCGCCACCAGATACGGCTCGGTTCTGACCCATTTTTCGATACGAACTCGCGGGCCGCCTTGAATCAGCACGCGCAGAGTCCCGTCGGGCACGCGGATCATCCGCGCCACCGTTCCCAGCACCCCGACGTCGTACAGGTCGTCGGGCGTGGGGGTGTCGGCCTCGGTGTTGCGGCTCGCGACCATCGCGAGCGACCGGTCGCCTCCCAGCACCGCGTTGATCAGCTCGACGCTCCGCGGCTGGCCGACGTTGAGTGGGATCAGCATGTCCGGGAACGTCACCGTGTCTCGGAGCGGCAGCACTCCCACCTCGTGGGGCAGCTCAGGGCCCGCGCCCACCGTCACGTCGCGAGCTTGGCGCTCCGTGGTGCCGACCTCGATCACGCGCGGGCCTCGATCACGTGCCGTCGTCCAGCTCGTTGACCTGGACTGTCCGCGCCTCGACCAGGGCGCGCGCCAGCGGCAGCTCCACCCGCAGCATGCCGTCCTCGTAGGTGGCCTTGGCCTCCTGCCCGCGCACGTCGGCGCCCAGTTCGATCACGCGCTGGAACGGGCCCCGCTCGATCTCGACCTGCTGGTAGACGTCGGTCTGCGACCCCGCCGGCCGCCGGTTCCCGCTCAGAATCAGCTTCCGGCCCTCGATCTCGAGCCCGATCTCGGCCGGGTCGATCCCGGCCAGCTCGGCGGTCACGATCGCGCGGGGCGGATCGAGCGTGTAGGCGACGTCGACCGCCGGCAGGAAGCCAACGCGCCGGCGCGCCATGCCGGCGCGCTCGAACACGTCGCCAAACAGCTGATCCATCTCCCGTCGCATCCGTTCGAAGTTGGCGAACAGGTCACGCTCGGACATGTATGCGGAGCTTAGCCCGGTGGCGAGGGGTGGCGGTGGCATGGGCGGGTGGCAAGCGGTGTCGGCGGAGCTCGCACACCTGGGCATCGCGGTCTACGGGCCGCGGCGGGCCATCGCGAGGCTCACCGGGAGCCTCCCGCTGCTCACGTGATCATCCCCCGTTCGACTCAGCCCCCGGCAACGTGTAAACAGCGCCGTCGGAGGCCAGCTCGACCGGGCGACCGTAGGCCGTGTCGGCCTCGGCCCGCGCCCACTCGGAGTCGAGCTCGTCCGAGAAGTGCGTGATGACCAGCCGGTGCGCGCCGGCGCGCCGGCCGTGTTCGCCGGCCTCCGCCGGGGTGAGATGTCCGCGCATGCCGGTCCGCTCCGGGCGCGGCAGCGTCGCCTCGATCAGCAATAGGTCGGTCCCCCGCGCAAAGTCCACGAGCTGCTCGTTGGGGCTGCAGTCGGCGCTGTAAGTGAGCCGGCCGCTGCGACCGGCGACCTCGACTGCAAACGTTCGCGTGTAGTGCGGCACCTCGCAGAAGCGCACGCTGATCGGGCCGAGCGTGAGCTCGTCGGGACCGTCGTACTCGTGCAGCCGGAACGCCCGCTCGATCAACTCCTCCTCGCCCCACGCGGACACGAGCCGGCGGAAGCGCTCACTCGCTCCCATCGGCGCGTACAGCTCCGGCCGTGCCGGCGCGTCGGTGCCCGGCCAGCCGGCGACGGCGACCGGCTGCTGGCGCGGTGCATAGGAGAGCGCGTAGCTGTACGGGACGAGGTCGAGGAAGTGGTCGGCGTGCATATGGCTGATGAGCACCGCGTCGACGTCGACGTAGTCGCGGTAGTGACGGAGCTTCGAGAACACGCCGTTGCCGCAGTCGAGCAGCAGCACAAATCCGTCCTCCTCGACCAGGTAACCGCTGCACGCACCGCCAGCGTCCTGCCACGCTGGCGACTTGCCGAGCACGGTGATCCGCACGCCTCTCCTCTCTCAGAACAGGGCGTCACTCTAGACGCTGTGGTCGCGAGCGGTGGCACCACCCGCGCGCAGCGAAGCCGGCGCCGTCAGTGCCGGCGCGCGTCACGCCGGCGCGGCGCGTCGACGAACCAGCCGATGAGGATGGTGAGGAGCACGAAGGCGATGAACCCGCCAATCAACGGCCAGTACATGGGCGCAAACACTACACGCCGGCGTGCATGGCGACCTGCTCGCTGGCGGACGGGAAGGCCCACGCAACCTGGAGCCGGCGGTCCTGGCGAAACACGAACCGCAGCTGGCTCGGCGGCCGCAGACCATCGGGATGGTTGGGGCGATACGTCGCGCACGGGCCCGCGTCAGACACCGCGCACAGGAGGTTCTGCCTGAAGAAGCAGTCCTCGCAACTCACCTTCGTCGTTCGCCCGCGTACCTGCGTCACGCCCGTCCTCCTAAACCAAAAGCTCGACCTCGTCGGCGAGCATCAAAGCGGACTTCTCCCCCCTCCTGCAACGACGAATCCCGGAAATCGCAAGAAGTTCACACTTGGGTAAATACCTGCAAACAGCGGGATATTTTCGCGACCGGCCAGAGACGCGCTGCAATTTCCGTAGCTTTCGTCGCCGGATGGCGCCCAGCTTCTCACCCGGAGACGCGACCCGACGATGAACATCCTCGTCACCGGGATCACCGGGTTCGTCGGCTCGCGGCTCGCACCCCGACTCGAGCGCGACGGCCACAGCGTCCGCGGGTTCAGCCGCCGCCCGCCGGTCACGACCCCACACGAGCCGTCGGCCGCGCCGCCGTACGAGCCGTCCGACGCGCCCGCGGACGCACGGCGAGACGCGCCACCGACGATCCCCATCCTCACCGGCGACGCCGTCTCCGGCGAGGGCCTGGCCGAGGCTCTGCGCGACATCGACGTCGCCTACTTCCTGATCCACTCGATGGAGCCAGTCGCCGCCGCCGCCTCCGCCGCCTCCGCCGACGGGGCCGACGGGGCGGCCGGCGCCTTCGGCGCGCGGGAGCGCAGGGCGGCAGAGAACTTCGCGCGCGCAGCAAACGAAGCCGGGGTGTCGCGCATCATCTACCTCGGCGGGCTCGTCCCGGCCGGGGGACCGGCGTCGGCCCATCTCGCGAGTCGCCTCGCGGTCGAGGAGATCCTCCTGTCCGCGACGCCCTGCTCGGTGGCGTTCCGCGCCTCGATCGTGATCGGCGCCGAGTCCCGCTCGTTTCGGTTCCTGGTGAGACTGGTCGAGCGCTTGCCGGTGCTGGCGGTGCCGGCGTGGGCCACGCACGTGACCACTCCGATCGACGAGCGCGACGTAATCGAGATGCTCGCGCGCGCCGCCACCAGCGACGAGGTGTGCGGTCAGTCGCTCGACCTGGGAGGACCGGACACGGTGACCTACGGCGAGCTGATCGACAGGATCGCCGATCACATGCTGCTGGCGCGCCCCACCATCGCCTTCAAGCGGCTCACCCTGACACCGATCGCGAGCCGGGTGTCCGCGCTGATCGCCGGCGAGCGACACGAGTTGATCGGTCCGCTGATGGAGAGCCTCGACCAGGATCTCCTGCCTCGCGACAGCCGCGCCGTCGAGTTGCTCGATGTCAGGCCCCACTCACTCGACGCCGCGATCGAGCACGCGCTGCGCGAGTGGGAGACAACCGAACGACTGGCCGCACGGTAGCGGCGACATGGACGGCCACCACCCGCTCTCGTTAGTGTCTGCGCCGTCATGAGCACCGTCCACGCCACGATCGAGATCGACGCGCCCGTGCAAAGGGTGTGGGACACCGTCATGGACCCCAATCATTTGAAGGACTGGGTCACGATTCACCGATCGGTAAGGAATATCTCAGACGAGCCGATGCGCAGAGGCTCGACGATGGAGCAGGTACTCCACATGCGTGGCGTGTCCTTCCATGTTCACTGGACGCTGACCGACCTCAGCTCTCCCAAGCGCGCCGAGTGGGAAGGCCAGGGGCCCGCGCACTCGCTGGCACGTATCCGTTACGAGCTCTCGGGCCCGGACGATGGACCGACCAGCTTCGCGTACACGAACGAGTTCGCGCCCCCTGGAGGTCGGCTCGGCAGCGTTGCCAGCAAGTTCATTGTCGGGGCCACCTCCGAGCGCGAGGCGAACAATTCACTGGCTCGCCTGAAGGCACTGCTCGAACGCGCCTGATACGCCGTCAGTAACTACCTGTATCTTGTTGGATGCTTGTATCGTTCATCCCTATAGGAGGGAGAGGCATTGGCTGGTTTTGTCGATAGCACCGTGAAGGAAATCGACGACCGTCTCCGCGAACTCAAGGACGAGGTCTCGAAGCTCGAGGCAGCACGCTCAGCGCTCGTCGGTACCCGGCGCAGCCCGGGTCGCCCACGCGCCGCGCGTCCTGCCGCAGCGACTGCAACCCCCACCCGTCGCCGCACGGGCCGCCGTCCTGGCCGGCCGCGCGGTCGCAGCCGCGGTGGCACGCGTGCCAACCAGGCGCTCGAGCTGGTGCGCAGCACGCCCGGAATCACGATTCCGCAGATCGCGGAGAAGATGGGCATCGAGCCTAACTACCTGTACCGCGTGATGCCCCGGCTGCTCACCGACGGTCAGGTGAAGCGCGAGGGCCAGGGCTGGCATCCCGCGGGCTAGCGTCAGGTCGGAGTTAGGACCGGGAGCGCCGCCTCGCATTCTCGAAGCCGGCGGGTGACCGCGAGGCGGCTCCCAAGTTTGTTTGGACCCTCTCTTAGATCAGATCAGGTCGAGTTGCTTCACCGTCTCGCGCTCGTCCTGGAGTTCGTTGACAGTCACGTCGAGCCGCGACTTTGAGAAGTCGTTCAGGTCCAGTCCCTGAACGATCTCGTATGAGCCGCCTGAACAGGTGACGGGGAAGCCGAAAATCACGCCCTCGTCGACGCCGTAAGAGCCGTCCGAGGGGATCCCCATCGAGACCCAATCTCCCTCGGCGGTACCCATGACCCAGTCGCGCACATGATCAACCGCGGCGTTTGCGGCCGAGGCCGCACTCGACGCACCGCGCGCTTCGATCACCGTCGCCCCGCGCTTCTGGACGGTCGGAAGGAAGTCGTTCTCGAGCCACTCCTGGTCGCTCACGACATCGGCGGCATTCTTCCCCTTGACCTTCGCGTGGAAGATGTCGGGGTACTGGGTTGGGGAGTGGTTCCCCCACACCGTCATGTTGGTGATGTCGCTCACCCTAGCCCCTGCCTTGGCCGCGAGCTGGGCGATCGCGCGGTTGTGATCGAGGCGCATCATCGAGGTGAAGCGCTCGGCCGGAATGTCCGGCGCGTGGCTCTTGGCGATCAGACAGTTGGTGTTCGCCGGGTTGCCCACCACGAGCACCTTGATGTCCGATGCCGCGTGATCGTTGAGCGCCTTGCCCTGGGGCTTGAAGATGCCACCGTTGGCTTCGAGCAGGTCACTGCGCTCCATACCCTTGCTCCGCGGGCGCGCGCCGATCAGCAGCGCAACGCTCGCGCCGTCGAACGCCTTGTTCGGGTCATCGGTGATGTCGACCCCGGCGACCAACGGAAACGCGCAGTCGTCGATCTCCATCGCGGTGCCCTCGACCGCCTTCAGCGCGGCCGGGATCTCGAGCAGCGACAAGTGAACGGGTGTGTCGGGACCCAGCAGCTGACCGCTGGCGATGCGGAACAGGATCGCGTAACCGATCTGACCGGCGGCTCCGGTGACGGCTACTCGTACGGGCGAATCAGTCACTTCGGTTCATCTCCTTCTCGGGTTCTGTTGAGCCAACTTAGCGTGCCGGCGGCCGCGAAGGCGCGGCGTGTGCCCGGCTTCACTCACGGAAGCTCGACGTCGTACACCTGACCGAGCTTGTCTTTCAGGTAGTCGACGAAGGGACCGACGGCGATGGGACCGCCGACCAGTCGATCGAGCAGTTCCCTGGTCGAGTACTTCGCGCCGTGACGATGGACGTGCTCGCGCAGCCATTCGCGCAGCCCGTGGAGATCGCCGGCACCGACCCGCGAATCGAGATCGGGCAGGTCGGCACGGGCACGCTGGAACAGTTGTCCGGCGATCAGGTTGCCGAGAGCATAGGTTGGGAAGTAACCGATGAGTCCAGCCGCCCAATGCACATCCTGGAGCACGCCGCGGGCGTCGTCGGGCACCTTGAGCCCGAGGTACTCCTCATAACGAGCGTTCCATGCCTCAGGTAGGTCGCGGATCGCGAGCCGCCCGTCGACCATTTCCTGCTCGAGCTCGAACCGGATGATGATGTGCAGTCCATAGGTGACCTCGTCGGCCTCGACGCGTATCAGCGAGGGTGCGACTCGGTTGACCGCGCGGTAGAACGACTCCGCATCGAGCGCGGACATCCCGTTCCCGAACACCTCCGCGATCTGCGGCGCGAGCACGCCACAGAACGGCCGCCCACGTCCCACGAGGTTCTCCCAGAGACGGCTCTGTGACTCGTGCATCGCCAGCGACTCGGCATGGCCCAGCGGCGTGCGCTGGAGAGACTGCGCGATGCCTTCCTCATACAGACCGTGCCCACATTCATGCATCGCGCCGTACACCGAGGTCGGGAGGAAGCCCTCGTCCCAGCGCGTGGTGATGCGCACGTCGTGGTTGCTGAAGCCGGTCGCGAACGGATGGACGGCATCGTCGATCCGCCAGCCGGCGCGATCGAAGCCCATGCGCTCGAGCAGCCAGCCGACGAGGTCCCGCTGGCGGTCGATCGGGAAGTGACCGTAGAGCAGCGAGTCGTCGACTCGGTCCTGGTGCTGTCCCACAATGGCGATGACCGGCCGCAGCTCCGCCTTCAGCTCGTCGAACAGGGATGAGACCTCGCGGGTGAGTCCGCCGGGCTCGTAGTCGTCGAGCAGGACGTCGTACGCACACTCGAAGTCGTCGAAGCAGCCGATGTACCGTTGCACGAGCTCGAAGTTCCGCTCCAGGTACGGCATGAACGCGGCGAAGTTCGACGCCTCCCGCGCCAGCACCCACGCCTGGTGACCGATGGAGGCGGCGCGCGCCAGGTCGGCGGCGAGCTGCGGCGGCACGCGGCGTGCCTTCTCCCATCGGCGCCGCGTTACCCGGACCAATGACGCGTCGTCGGAATCGGCCGGGGCGCCATTGAGATGTGCCTCCGCGGCCTCGAGCAACCGGCCCGTCTCGGCCGAGACGAACATCTCATGGCTGATCCTGTGGACGGTGGCGGCGGTCTCCGCGCGAGCCGGCGCGCCGCCCGGCGGCATCATCGTCTGCTGATCCCAGTCGAGCAGCTGGGCGACGTTTCTGAGATCCGCAAGCGCCGCCAGGTGCTCGCGTAGCGGTTCAAATGGATTTGACATCGGTTCTCATCGATTCGGTCCTGCTTTGCGGCTGTGCGACCATTGCAGCATGTGGCAACGGCGATCGTCGATCAAGCTCGTGGACCTCTTCGGTTTTCGCATCGGAGTTGACCGCAGCTGGTTCTTGATCCTATTCCTGCTGATCTTCCTGTTGTCAGGGGAGTTCCGGCAAGAGCTGCACAGCTCCGACGCCGTCGCCTACCTGACGACCGTGGTGACCGTCCTGATCCTGTTCGGGTCGTTGATTGTGCACGAACTCGGTCACGCGCTGGTGGCGCGCCGGCTCGGGATCGCGGTGCGCCGGATCGACCTGTTCCTGTTCGGTGGGCTGACCGAGATGAGCCGCGACGCCGCGACCCCGGGCGAGGACTTCAAGATCGCCGTCGCGGGGCCGGCGGCGACATTCGGGTTCGTGCTCCTGTGCCTCGTGGTCGACCTAGCGCTCGTCGGTCCGCACCGGCTCGTCGACGCGGCCACGCTCGACAACTCGGTCAAGATCACCCCGGTCCTGCTGTCGCTGAGCTGGCTACTCGTCTGGAATGTTCTCCTCCTGGTGTTCAACCTCGTGCCGGCGTTCCCGCTCGACGGCGGCCGGATGACGCGAGCGGTCGTCTGGCGGGTCACCGGCGAGAAGCAGCGCGGCACCCGGGTCGCGGCCAAGCTCGGGCAGGGCTTCGGGCTGCTCGTCGCCGGCCTCGGCGTATGGCTGCTGCTCGCGTATCACAGCTTCACCGGGCTGTGGTTGATCGCGATCGCGTTCCTGCTTTACCAATCGGCCCGGGCGGCGCTCGTGCAAACCGCGCTCAGCGCCCGGATCGAAGGGGTGCGGGTCGCCGACATCATGGACCGCCAGCCCGTCGCGATTCCGTCACGGACCGGCGTCGACCAGGCGCTCGACGAGTTCTTCCTGCGCTACGGGTGGTCGTGGTTCCCGGTGGTCGACGAAAGCCGCCGGTTCCTCGGAATCGCCCGCCAGGAGCGCCTCGCCGCCGCCCAGGATCGCGGCGAGGACTGGCTCACGGTCGAGGCGGTGCTCGAGCCCGAGCAGGACGGCGGCTGGCAGGTGAACGAGGACCGGCCGATCAGCGAGGTCCTGTCCTCGGAGAACCTCGGCCGCCTCGGGGCGCTTATGGCGGTCGACGCCGACGGCGTGCTCCGTGGCGTGGTCACGGTCGAGCAGGTGCGCCGCGCGCTGCAGGCAGCGTTCGGAACGCCGGGTCGCTTGGCCTGATACTGGGCCGCTTCGCGGCATCCATGGGGCCATGCGGCCGGGCATCCGTGCCCGGCCGGGGTGATCGCGATCAGGCCGCCGTCAGCTGCGAGGCCTTCTTCTCGATCGAGTCCAGCAGGTCCTGGTAGGACTTCGCGAACGACTCGACGCCCTCGTCGACGAGCTGGTGCAGCACGATGTCCTCGACGTCGACGCCGGCGGCCTCGATCTCCTTTATCTCCTCGACCGCCTTGTCCACGTCGACATCGACCGTCCGCTTGGCGATGCCGTGGTCACGCGTGGCGTCGATCGTCTGGTCGGGCATCGTGTTGACGGTGTCCGGACCGATCAGGTTGTCGACGTACAGCGTGTCGGAATAGTCAGGGTTCTTGGTCGAGGTCGAGGCCCAAAGCGGGCGCTGAACGCGCGCGCCCTTGGCGGCGAGCGCCTCCCAGCGCGGTCCGCTGAAGATCCGCTGGAACGAGCGGTATGCGATCTTCGCGTTGGCGACCGCAGCCTTGCCGCGCAGGTCCTCGCGGCCGGTGCCCTCGAGCGCGGCGTCGACCTTGGTGTCGACGCGCGAGACGAAGAAGCTCGCGACCGACGCAGCCGACTCGAGCGTCTCCCCCTTCTCCGCGCGGCGCTCGAGCCCGCGGACGTAGGCCTCAGCGATCGCCTCGTAGCGCGATACCGCGAACAGCAGCGTGACGTTGACGTTGAGGCCGATCGCGGTCAGCTCCTCGAACGCACGGACACCGGGGTCGGTGCCCGGCACCTTGATCAGCACGTTCGCGCGATCGATCGCGGCGCGATGGTGTTGGGCGGCCTCGATCGTCTTGTCGGCGTCGTACGCCAGCGAGGCCGCGACCTCGAACGACACGTAGCCGTCAGCGCCGCTGGTGCGGTCGAACGTCGGCCGCAGCAAATCGGCCGCGTCGCGGATGTCTTTGTAGGCCAGCTGGTTGAAGATCTCCTCGACGTCGCTGGTCTCGCTGAGCTGCTCGCGGAAGGCGTCGTCGTAGCGATCGGAGTGGCCCATGGCCTTCTCGAAGATCGTCGGGTTGGAGGTCACGCCGCTGATCCCGTCCTCCTCGATCAGCTGGCGCAGGGTCCCCCCGTCGAGGAGCTGCCGGCTAATGTTGTCCAGCCAGATCGACTGACCGAGTGCCTCGATGTCGCGCAGTGGGTTGCTCATCTTCTCGCTCCGTTCGTGGGGTACCTCTCAGAGGTTAGACAATATGGATTGACCGTCCGTCCGGCCTGACGTGTAGAACGGGCTGGCTCCCCCACGTCGTTCGTGGGGTGAGTTTGAGCCGCGCGGCTAGACCCCGCGTGGCGACCCACAACCGAATAGGAGGAACCAGCCATGGCCAAGGCTAGATCCCTGGTCGGCCTGGATGTGCACGCGACGAGGATCGTCGCGGCGGTGCTTGATGCTGAGACCGGGCAGTTGCAAACGTTCGCGATGAGCGGCGAGAACACGCCCGCGGCTGCGTTCTGCGCGGGGCTGCCACGGCCGGTCCGGGTCGCGTATGAGGCGGGGCCGACGGGGTACGGGCTAGCGCGCGAGCTCGCCAAGCGCGGCGTGGATTGTGTGGTCGCGGCGCCGAGCAAGATCCCGCGCGCGAGCGGGGATCGGGTGAAGACCGACCGTCGTGACGCCGAGCATCTCGTCCGGTTGCTGTTGGCCGGCAAGCTGCATCCGGTCAGGGTGCCGGGCGATGAGGAGGAGGCGCTGCGTGACCTGGTTCGCGCTCGTGACGCGGTGAGGATGGATCTGATGCGCTGCCGTCACCGGCTCTCGAAGCTGCTCCTGCGCCACGGGATCCGGTTCGACGACGGCGCCGCGTGGACGCAGCGTCACCGCCAATGGCTGGGCACGGTCACGCTGGCGTGGCCGGCAGCGCAGGCGACGATGCTCGACGCGCGCGGCGCGATCGACGCGCTGTGCCACCGCCGCGAACAGCTCGAGCGCGAGATCATCGCGATGCTGCCCAGCTCGCCGTGGGCGGGGCAGGTCGGCCGGTTGCGATGCCTGCGCGGGGTCGACACGCTGACCGCGGTCGGGTTGTGCGCGGAGATCGGCGACTTCGAGCGGTTCGCCCGCGCCGAGCAGTTGATGAGCTATGTCGGCCTGGTTCCCTCGGAGTCGACGACCGGGCAACAGCGTCGGCTCGGCGCGATCACGAAGACCGGCTCGGGGCACGCGCGGCGGCTGCTGGTCGAAGCCGCGTGGCACTACCGGTCACGCCCGAGCATCGGCCGCGCGCTCACCGACCGCCAGGACAGCCAGCCGCCAGAAGCGATCGCGATCGCCTGGTCAGCCCAGCGGCGACTGCACCGCACCTGGACACGCCTCGAGCAACGCGCCAAACGCCGCACCCTGATCGCGGTCGCCGCCGCTCGCGAACTCGCCGGGTTCTGCTGGGCGATCACCCAAATCGAGTAGCCACCAGCCCACACATCGCCCATCCCGTCGGCTGGGTCGGTGGCGGCCCGGCAACGCGCGGGGAACCCGCGAGGTAACTATGAGCAACCCGCCCACACGGCCGGCCACGCCCGAACTTAGACAGCGGCTCCCCACGACGAACCATGGTCCTGCGGCAACCCAAACCCGCGAATATCAGTCTGACCGCGCGTCGCGCCCAGCCTGCCGGACCGCCACCGACCCAGCCGACCACACCCCTCCCACCCCGACCCCCTCCAAAAGCGAGAAATTTCGTGACGCCCCTCTTGACAACCCGCTCTCCATATCAGTTACCCAGCGGAGCCACCGGTAATTTTCGGCCGATCCGCGCGCCACGCCATGATCAGCGTGCTGCGCAGCCGTCCATCGCGGCGGCGGTAATGATCGCGTCGGAGGCCCTCGACCTCGAAGCCGGCGGCCGCATACAGCGAGATCGCCCGGGCGTTGTCGGTCCAGACCTCAAGCGAGATCTTGTGGGCGCCGCAGGACCGAGCGTGCTCCTGAACCGCCTGCAACAAGCGCGCGTCCGCCCCCGCGGCCGCGGGCTGGCGCGACGATCGCCATCCCCAGCGACAGCACGCCGGTCACGCACTCCTGCACCGCCGCGTGCCCGACCACCTGGCCGTCGTCGTCCTCGAGCACCCAGAGCGCGGCCGGATCGCCGCGCTCGATCAGCTCGCGGAAGCGCTCGGCGCGATCTTCGACGTCGACCGGCGGCTGCGCGCCGAGGAAGTCCTCGGGCGCGACCGCGGCGATGACGTCGGCCGCCGCCTCCAGGTCGTCATGGCGTGCCTTGCGGACGATCACAGCCGCAAAGGTAACGTTGCGGGCGATGTCGCCGAACGAGGAGTCACTGGGCGCGAGCGCGGTCGAGGAGGCGTTTCGCGAGCACCGCGCCCGCGTGCTGGCCGCGCTCGTCGGTGGGCTGCGCGACTTCGAGTTGGCCGAGGACGCGCTCCAGGAAGCGTTCGCGCTGGCGCTCGAGCGGTGGCCGCGTGATGGCGCGCCGCGAACCCCAGGCGCGTGGCTGTACACGGTGGCGCGCAACCGAGCCATCGACCGGCTGCGCCAGCGTCGAACCGCCGAGCAGAAGCTCGAGGAGTTGGCCGCCCCCGAGGAGTCCCGGGAGGCGCCGGACCCGCTCCCCGAGAAGCTCGCCGAGGTCGGCGACGAGCGCCTGTCGCTGCTGTTCACGTGCTGCCATCCGGCGCTCGCGCCCGAGGCTCGGGTGGCGCTGACCCTGCAGGCGGTCGGCGGGCTGACGGGCGCGGAGATCGCACGCGCGTTCCTGGTGCCGGACGCCACCATGTCGCAGCGCCTGGTGCGCGCCAAGCGAAAGATCCGCGACGCCGGGATCTCATTCGACCTGCCAGGTGACGCGGCGCTGCCCGACCGCCTCGACGCGGTGCTGGCGGTCATCTACCTGATCTTCAACGAGGGCTATGCCGCCACCGCGGGCGCGGATCTGGTGCGGACCGAGTTGTGCGCCGAGGCGCTGCGCGTGGGCAAGCTACTCGCGTCGCTGATGCCCGATCAGCCCGAGGTGCTCGGGCTACTCGCGCTGATGCTGTTTCACGACTCGCGGCGGGGCACGCGCACGGGCCCCGAGGGCGAGCTGATCCTGCTCTCAGACCAGGACCGCTCGCTCTGGGACCAGCCGGAGATCGAGGAGGGAGTCCGCGTGCTGAACCACGCGCTCCGGCTCCGGCGTCCCGGCCGCTACCAGCTCGAGGCGGCGATCGCCGCGCTGCACGCCTCGGCGCCGTCGGCTGACGAGATCGACTGGGAGCAGATCGCGGCGCTGTACGAGCAGCTGCTGGTGTTCCTCCCCTCGCCGGTCGTCGCCTCAATCGCGCGGTGGCGGTGGCGGAGGCGGGACGGCCCGAGGACGGGCTCGAGCTCGTCAACCAGATCGAGGGACTCGAGCGCTACCACCTCCTGCACGCGGTGCGAGCCGATTTCCTGCGCCGCCTCGATCGCCCGGCGGAGGCCGGCGACGCGTACCGCCGGGCGCTCGAGCTGACCCGGAATCCGGCCGAGCAGGACTTCATCGCGCGGCGGCTCGAAGAGCTCGCGGCCGGCTGACGAGGCTGCGGGCCGGCGGACCGGCCGGGGACCCTAGACTGCGCGCCCATGGACGCGAGCATCCACCCGAGCGCCGTCATTCACGAAGGCGCCCGGATCGGCGCGGGGTCGGTGATCGGCGCAGGAGCGGTCGTCCACGCCGGCACCGAGGTCGGCGAGCGCTGCGTGATCGAGGACGGCGCCGTGCTCGGCAAGCGGCCGCGGCTCCGCGCCGGGCTCCAGCGCCGCGGGAGGCGAGCTCGCGCCGCTCGTGCTCGAGGCGGACGTGACCGTGTGCTGCGGCGCGGTCGTGTACGCCGGCGCGTACGTGGCCGAGCGGGCGATCATCGGCGACCAGGCCCAGGTGCGCGAACGATCGCGGATCGGGGCCGGATCGGTCGTCGGGCGCGGCTCCTCCGTCGACTTCGGCGCCCAGGTCGGCGACCGCGTGCTGATCCAGACCGGCGTGTACGTCACCGGCGGTGCCGTGGTCGAGGACGACGTGTTCCTCGGACCGGGCGTGTTCACCACCAACGACAACACGATGGGTCGCCACCCGCGCGGCGAGCCGCTTCAGGGTCCTACGTTCCGGCGCGCGTGCCGGATCGGCGGCGGCGCGGTACTGGTGCCGGGGGTGGAGATCGGCGAAGAGGCGTTCGTCGCTGCCGGCGCGCTCGTCACGAAGGACGTGGGCGCGCGCGAGGTCGTGATGGGGTCGCCGGCGCGGGTCGTCCGCCGCGTCCCCGACGAGGACCTGATCGAGCGCTGGCGTTAGCTCAGTCGCCGAGGACGGCGGCGAGCGCCGCCACGACCTCGCCGACGCGCTCCGAATCGAGCGCCGCGTTCATCGGCAGCGCCAGGTTCGTCCGCGCGAGCTCGTCGGTCACCGGCAACGAGCCGGCCGGTGGCGCCCACGGCGCCATCGCGGGCTGCTCGTGCAGCGGCGTGCGGTAGTACGCCCGAGCCTGGACCCCGTGGTCGGCAAGACCCGCGATCAGCTCGTCGGCGCGGGGGTGGGTCGCGATGTACAGGTGCCACGCCGGCTCGGCGCCGGCGGGCACCGCCGGCGGGGTCACGTACCGCTCGATGCCCGCCTCCGCATACGCCTCCGCGGCCGCGCGCCGGCGATCGGACCAGCCGTCGAGCTCGGGCAGCAGGATCCGCAGGACCGCGGCCTGCAGTTCGTCGAGGCGCGAGTTGTAGCCGACGTACTCGAACGTCTGCTTGTCTCGCGAGCCGTGGAACCGGAGCGCGCGCGCCAGTTCCGCGAGCCGGTCGTCGTCGGTCGTAATCGCGCCGCCGTCGCCGAACGCTCCCAGGTTCTTCGACGGATAGAACGAGAACGTGGCGAGGTCGCCGAGCGCGCCGGCGCGGCGGCCGTCGAGGCTGGCGCCGGCCGCCTGGGCGGCGTCCTCGAGCACCGGAACGCCCAGCTCCCGAAGCGACGGCAGCGGCGCCGGGCAGCCGAACAGGTCGACCGCGACGATCGCCTTGGTGCGCGGCGTGAGCGCGGCGCGCACCGTCTCGGCGGTGACGTTGCGGGTCGCAGGGTCGACGTCGCAGAACACCGGCCGCGCGCCCGCGTTGACGATCGCCTCAGCCGACGCATAGAACGTGAACGACGGAACCACGACCTCGTCGTCCCTACCCACGCCGAGCGCGCGAAGCGAAATCGTGATCGCATCGGTGCCGTTGCCGACGCCGATCACGTGCTTGACGCCGAGGTAGTCGGCGAACTCCTGCTCGAACGCCTTGACCTCGGGTCCGAGGATGTAGACGCCGCGCTCGACGACTTCGGTCAGGCGCTGGGCGATCTGACTCGCAGCGCGAGCGCCTTGAGCCTCGGTGTCCGAGGATGCAGACACCGCGCTCGACGACCTCTCCCAAGCGCTCGGCGATCTGCTCGCGGAGCGCGAGCAGCGGGGTCTCGGTGTCGAACAGTCCGATCGGCATGACCGCGCAGACATTAGCCACCGGCTTGTGCTACGGTGTGCTAGCACAATCGCCGAAGTCAGTCGGCGTCCGGGAACTGCGCCAGAACCGTCACGTAAGTACCTGCAGCTCGTCAAGGCCGACGAGGATCTGCTCGTGACCGAACGACGGCGAGGCCGTTGCACGGTTGGTGCCAACGGGGACGAACGCGCTATGCAGACCTCGCGGCGCGAGTTTGGCAGCAAGCGTTCCTGATCGAACCCCTGGAGACGATCGCGTCACGCCTAGTAGCCGCCAGGCTTCGCCTGCAGGCACGACCGACGCCGTCGCTCGACGAGGGCCGAGACCGAGCGCGCTGGCTGATTCGGTTGTCCGTGGTCTAGCTGGACACGAGCTGCCGTTGGAGACGCGTGCGTTCTCGGCGAATCCGACGCGCCGGCCATCCTCCGCGACTCGTCGGTGCGTTTGAGCAGCGGGTCGGCGAGCCGGCGTGCGTACGCGTCGAACTGAGACGGCTGGCGGTGCGGCATGACCTCCTAGCCGACGCTGACCGGCGTTTGCTCACCGCTTTTCGATGGCGCGAATCGTCTGTCAGCGTTCGGACCGCCGGGCTAAGAGCGCTGCTGACCGCACGCGGCTCGGAGCGCCGGCTCGCCGCGTCCGCGGCGCCGCCGAGTCTGACGAACACGTTGCGCTAGGCAGCCTTGGCCGTCGGAGCGCAGTCCATGTCGGCGAGCTCGCGCCGCAGCGTGAGCCGACCGCGGTGGTGCAGGCCGTGGATCGACGATTCGGTGCGGCCCATCCGGGTGGCGATCTCGCCCGGCGACAGGCCGACGAGATGCCGGAGCACGACCACGTCGCGCTGCTCCTCGGGAAGCGACTCGAGCGCCGCCTCCAGGCCCCAGCGGCACTCGCGGCTCGACTCGTCGGTCTGGCGGGTCGGCTCGAACACCTCCTCGCGCGGGACCGCGCGACGCTGGCGCAGGTGATCGATCGCGATGTTGCGCGCGACCCTGAGGATCCAGGCGGTGAACGGGACCGTGCGCGGCTCGTACTTGTGGATCGCCGAGATCAGCTTCATGAACACCTGCTGGGTGCAGTCCTCGGCCTCGTGCTGCTCGCGCACGATGCTCAGCACGTACCCGTAGACGTTGTCCTTGTAGCGGAGGTACAGGAAGCGGATCGCCTCCATGTCACCGGCCTGAGCCGCCACGACCGCGCGGTCGATCGCCTGGTCGCGGTTGTTGTGCTCGAGCGTCGTGCTGACGCGGAAAGTTGTGTTCATCGCTGATATCAGCCGGTCGGGTGCAACTCCTTGCGCCCCGTGGACCCGACCGGCTGGCCCCCTATCGATTTTGAAGTTCGTCGTCCCCCGCGTCAACATCTGTCCAGGTTGCGCGGTGTTCACTAAACCTACTCTTCTGGGCCCCGTTCGCACCAGGGAACCGCCCTAGTCTTTAGTGCGGTTCGGCGGGGAAATTGGGCTAGGTGCCGCTCCCGGACCGGACGAGTCAGAGTCGTCCGGCCGAGCATGCGCACGACCCGCGCGGGATTACCGACGACCACCGCGAGGTCGGGAACGTCCTTGGTCACGACCGCGCCCGGCGCCGACCATCGCGCCCTCGCCGACCGTGACCCCCGGGAGGATCACCGCGCCCGCGCCGATGCTCGCGCCGCGGCGGATCGTCGTCGTGGAGCACTCGAACGGCCGCTTACTGCGCGGGAAGCGGTCGTTGGTGAACGTCGCCTGGGGCCCGACGAACACGTCGTCCTCGAGCCGGACGCCGTCCCACAGGTACACGCCCGATTTGATCGTCACGCGGTCGCCGACGAGCACGTCGCCCTCGACGAAGGTGTGGTCGCAGATGTTGCAGTCGGCGCCGATCCGGGCGCCCGGCATCACGTGGGCGAACGCCCAGATCCGCGTCCCGGAACCGATGGCATCGGTCTCCACGAGCGCCCGCTCGTGGACGAACACGCCCGACGCTCCGGCGGCCGACGAGTCGGCCGCCGAAGCGGAGCGCGCGGTCATACAGCCGCGAGCTCTCGACGCGCTGTCAGCTGAGTTCCGATGTCGCCGTGGTCGAGCGACACTTCGCGGCCGCCCTGGCGGAGCGACGAGTCCGCCGCTTCGACGATCCGGACCACGCTGCGCGCGATCGCCGTGTGGAACTCCATCGGGTCGTCGGTCTGGATGGCCTTGACGAAATCGGCCAGCTCGAGGCCCGAGCGGCTCGTGTGACTCGATCCGCGGCGAGACGACATCGCCGCTGCGGTAGGAGAGGTGATACTCGCCGAACGTCTCCGGATCGCGATACACGACGCCGCGATCGAACAGACGGACGGGCTCCGGCGCGCCGTCGTCGTAGATGACCATGCTCTCACTGCCGACCAGCACCGTGCGCCGCAGCTTGCTCGGCGCCAGCCAGCTCAGCTCGACGTTGACGACGATCCCCGACGCGAACGTCATCGTGACGAACGCCACGTCGGCGATGCCCTTGACGATCGAGTCGCGGCCGACGGCGCGCACCGTGGTGGGCAGCTCGCTCAGCCAGTACAGCAGGATCGAGAAGTCGTGCGGACCGAGGTCCCAGATCACGCTGACATCACGCTGATGCAGGCCCAGGTTCACCCGGCTCGAGGAGATGAAGAAGATGTCGCCGAGCGTGCCGGCCTCGATCATGCGCTTGACCGCGCGGACCGGAGGGCTGTACAGGAACGTGTGACCGCACATCAGGATCCGGCCGCGCTCGCGGGCCAACTCCGCGAGGTCATCGGCGAGCTCGCTCGACTGCGCCAGCGGCTTCTCCACGAACACGTGCTTGCCGGCCTGGAGCGCCTGGGCGGCCAGCGTGTAGTGGGTGTGCACCGGCGTGGCGATGATCACCGCGTCGACGGTCGGATCGGCGAGCACGCGCTCGAACCGGGTCGTGACGCGCGCCGCCGGGTGGCGGCGACGGTACTTCGCCAGGCGCTCGGTGTCCAGATCGCAGATCCAGCGCACCTCGGCGTCGAGGTTGTCGCCGAGGACCCGCAGAAGGTTGGGGCCCCAGTAGCCGAGCCCGACGACCGCGATGCCCACCGTTCCTGCGGCAGCGGCGACGCCGGCGTCGTTGTTCTGAGTAACCGCCGCGGCCGAGTTCAGCATCGGTTGTCTCCTGATCGTGCGTTGGGGATGGAGACCGCGACGTGGACCGCCTCGGCCACGCGCTCGATCTCATCCGGTGTGAGGTCTGGATGCATCGGGAGCGACAGCTCCTCAGCGGCCCAAGCCTCGGAGTTGGGTACCTCGCCGTGACGCAGCGGCGAATTCGCCCAGGCCGCGTGCTCGTGAACCGCGGGGGTGTAATGGATCCCGGACTCGATGCCGAACTCGCGCAGCGTCGCCGCGACGGCATCCCGGTTCTCGAACCTCGCGGGGAACAGGTGGTGGACGCTCGGAGTCTCCGGCCGTTCCTCGACCACCCTCACTGTCGGGCTCGAGCAGGCGCCGGTAGTGCGCGGCGTGCGCGCGGCGCGCCTCGTTCCACTCGTCGAGGTGGGCCAGCTTGACGCGCAGCAGAGCCGCCTGAAGGCCGTCGAGGCGCTCGTTGTAGCCGATCTCGACGTGCTCGCCCTTGGTCCGCTGGCCGAGGTTGCGCAGCCGGCGCAGCCGGGCCGCGAGCACATCGTCGTCGGTGCAGATCGCGCCGCCGTCGCCGAGCGCTCCGAGGTTCTTGCTCGGGTAGAACGAGAACGCCGCGGCGGCGCCGAGCGACCCGACGCGGCGCCCGCGATAGCGCGCGCCGTGCGCCTGAGCCGCGTCCTCGAGCACGAGCAGGCCGCGCCGGCTTGGCGAACGCGTCGAGCGCGTCCATGTCACATGCCTGGCCATAGAGGTGGACGGCGAGGATCGCCGCGGTGCGAGGGCCGACGGCGGCGCGAGCGGCGTCGGGATCGATCAGGCCGGTCCCGTCGATGCACGTCGCACAGCACCGGCGTCGCCCCCACGTGCGCGACCGCCAGCGCCGAGGCGATGAACGTGTGTGCGGGCACGACGACCTCGTCGCCGGCGCCGATGCCGTAGGCCTCGAGCATCAGCGACAGCGCGGCCGTGCCTGAGGCGACGCCGACGCAGTGCCGCGCCTCCGAGTACTCGGCGAACTCTGCTTCGAAGCGCTCGACCTCGGCTCCAAGCGTGAACGCGCTCGACTGCAGAAGCCGGGCGAACGCGTCTTTCAATTCATGCTCGATATGAGCGTGCTGCTGCTCGAGAGCGACGAAACGCACGGTGCCCCCGCGCCGCGTCGCGACTGCTGCCTCCATAACCCATCCTTGCCGTTTTCCGTGCCCAAGGAGTTATGGCAGCCCGCGGTCCACTACGGAATGGGTCGCCGCGCCCATGCGTCGTTCAACAAACTGAACATAGCTGCGAGGCGTATACTTCAGGCGGGAGTTTGCGGGGCGCTGCGGTCTCACGCTGACGCTATGAAGCGACGCGCAAACGGGGCGACCGACTGGATGAGAATTTCAATGAACTGAGGACGCGTGGAAGGACGGGCCTGTTCGCGTGCTCGTGGTCGACGACCACGACCTGTTTCGGACCGGACTCGCCTCGCTGCTGTCGCGCAGCCGGGCATCGAGGTGGTCGCGCAGGCGTCGGGCGGCCGCATCGGCGTCCGGCTCGCGGACGAGCTCCAACCGGACGTCGTGCTGATGGACGTCCGGATGCCCGACCTCGAGGGGCCCGAGGCGACGCGCGAGATCCTCGAGCGACACCCGTCGACGCGCGTGGTCGCGCTGACCGTCGTGTCCGACGACGCCGACGTCGCTGCGGTCGTGGAGGCCGGCGCCTGCGGCTTCCTCGCCAAGGACACCCCGATCGAGGGCGTGGTCCTCGCCGTGCGCGCCGCCGCCCAGGGCGTCGCCTGGCTCTCGCCGCGGGCGGCCGAGGTCGTCCTCGGCCGCGTGCGCCGGAACGGCCTCGAGCCGGAGCCCGACCCGGGTCCGATCGAACAGCTCTCCGCGCGCGAGCTCGAGGTCCTGCGCCTGATCGCGCCGCGGCATGGAGAACGCCGAGATCGCGCGAGACCCTGGGCATCAGTCCGCGCACGGCCAAGAACCACGTCTCGAACATCCTCGCCAAGCTCGGGCTGCCGAGCCGCATCCAGGCCGCGATCTACGCGGTCCGCCGCGGCCTGACCTGAGGCGCCCTGTCGGGCGTCCCGTGCTCGGCGCGGCGCCAGCGGGCGCCGCGGCGAGGACGAAGCCGAACGCGAGCATGCTCGTCTCGGAGTCGTGCACCGCGCGCAGCTCGGCGATCGCGTCCCGCAGCGACGCGATCGCGCGCGTGATCTGGCTCGTGGACGGGCCGCGCGTCCGACCGCCTGGTCGCGGATCGATTCGAGCGCGATCAGGCTCGCGCAGCTCGCTTCGAGCGCGGCCTCGAGGTGATCGAGAGCAGGCTGGATGTCCCGCTGGGAGCGTCGATCATCGCACGGGCCGGAATCGCGACATCGTGTCCGCTGCGCGGCTCGCCGACAATGAGCCGTACGGTCCTGAGCCGTTCAGGTCTTCTGCACGCGACCGTTCGGCCGAGCGTCTGGCCGTCGCGGCCGCGCGGTGAGCGCGGCGCGGTCCTCGACGCCGAGCTTGCGGACGAGCTCGGAGATGTGCCGGCGCACGGTCACCGGCGCGATCGAGAGCCGCTCGGCGATCTCCGCGGTCCTGTGTCCGCGGCGCAGCATCCCGAGCACCTGCGACTCGCGGGCGGTCAGCGCGTCGGCCCCGCCGCCGCCGCCGCGCAGCTCCAGGAGGAGCTCGAGGACCATCGAGCGCGGCACGACCGCCTCGTTGTTGGCGGCGGCCTTGACGACTCTGCAGCAGCCGCTCGGCGTCGAGCGCTCCGGGCACGTACCCGACCGCGCCGGCGCGAACGCATTCGAGCAGGTAGTCGGCGTCGTGGGCCTGGGCGAGCACGACCACGGCCGCACTGCGGGGCGGCGCGGCAGATCCCGCGGACCGCGGCGAGGCCGTCGCCGGCGATGTGGTCCCCGACCAGGCACAGGTCGGGCTGCTCGCGCATGGCGGCGCGGATCGCCTGCTCGCCGTCGTCGGCCTCGGCGCACGACCTCGACCTCGCCTTCGAGCGCCATCCGGATGCCGACCCGCGTGGGCGCTCGATCGGCGATCAGCAGCCGCAGCCGCTCGGTCAAGGGAGAACGACCTCGAGCTCCGTCCCGCCTCGTCGAGGCTGGCGGACGTTCAGCTGGCCGCCGAGCGCGGCCGCCCGCTCGCGCATGCTGCGCAGGCCGAAGCCCTCGGGCTGGCCGCGCTCGTGCCGGCACCGATGCCGCAGCCGTCGTCGAGCGACCCGCAGCGCGACGCCGTGCTCGTTGTGCCGCAGCGACACGATCACGTTCCGCGCCCCGCCGTGCCGAGCCGCGTTGGCGATCGCCTCGCGCGCGATCCTGCGTGACGTTCTCGCGCTCTCCGGACTCGAGGTCCTGGTCGAGGCTGGCGTCGACCGCGATCGCGATCCCGAACCGGTCCCGGAGCTCCTGGGCGATCGCCTCGAGCGACTCGTGCGCGGTCGCTCCCGCGGGGTCCGACAGCTCCGAGATCGTCGAGCGCGAGAGCGCGAGCGCGCGCTTGGCCGCGATCACCACCGGGTGCTCGTCGCCGAGCTCCTCGGCGAACCGCGGGCCGTGGGCGGCGATGAAGGCGAGGTCCTGGGCGATGCCGTCGTGCAGGTCGCGAGCGACGCGGCGGCGCTCGGCGAGCGCGGTGGCGCGGGCGAATCCGGGCGTGGACCTGCCGCTCCCGGACGACCGCCGCGGCCAGGATCAGCGCGAAGGCAATCGCGCCGAAGACCTCGCTCGGGTCGATCCGGCCCGGTACGAGCGAGCCGCGCGATCAGGTGGGAGAAGCTGGCGCCGGCCAGCAGCATCATCGCGATCGCCAGCAGCCCGGTGACGCCGTCCCCTTCGACTCGCTGGCGGTGGGCAAATCCTACCGCCGCGTAGGCGAGCAGCCCGGTGGCCCCGACCACGAGCGACGAGCACCAGCGGCTGTCCGAACGTGCCGGCGAGCGTCGCCGCCGACCCGTGCGTCCGGATCAGCAGCCCGCCGAGTCCGGCGGTGGCCAGCGCGGCGACGCTGAGACCGAGCGTGATCGCGATCGGATGACGCGCGCGGCGCGACCAGCCAGTCCGACGGCGCGAACGCCGCGGCGGCGAACATCGCGCCGACGAACAGCTGACCCCACAGCTCGGCGCCGGCGAAGTAGGTGCCGCCGCGCAGATCCAGCGCCGCCGGCACCGCGCGCCGCTCCGAAGTTGAGCAGCCCCAGCGCGAGCGTCGCGGCGAGCAGCAGCAGGTCGCGACCCGCCGGGATGAGGCGAACTGGGCCCGCAGCAGCCAGGCCGCCGGCGAGCGCGAACAGCGTCATCATCGTCTCGAGCGCCGCGTGCAGCGACGGCGCGTTGACCGCCCCGTGTGGAGAGCGAACGGCACGATCAGTGCGCTAGCGCCGGCGGCGACGACCGCCAGCAGGCGGCGGGCGCGCGCCCAGAGGTCGCTCGTCAATCGACCGCGGCCGACGCGGCGGTCGCGGCCATCGCGGCACCGGCGTCCGCAACCAGCACGTTCGCCGTCAGGTTGCGGCGGGTGCTCAGCTTAAAGTTGTTGCCCGAGGCGCCTGCCGCGCCCCGGATTCCAGCGTCATTCACGCCCCATGTTGCCCCCAAGGCGGTCGCGAATCTTTCGCTGAAGTTGATCATAACCGATTAACGGGGCGCACTCCACAGTCTTTCAGTCGGAGGTTTCGGCCGCATTTGTTCAAGGCCTTTAGGCATTGAGGAGGAATCGGTAGGGATTCAGCTGCGTTCAGCGGCTTGAACGCGGCAATGGGTCGGACCGTTCATTGACCGCGACCGGCGGCGGCAGGAGACTTCGTCCGGCAAGTGATCCGGGGGCCGGAAGCGCCCCCGGAAGGGGCAGGAAGGGAACGGGGGCAGGCGGCAGCGCCGGGTCGATCGCGGACGCGCGCTCGCATGCCCGCGTTCCCATTCGAGAACGCAACACCCTCAGAGGACAGAGAGTTGATCAAGGAAGCATTGGCTGGGGCACAGGAGACGGTCGTCGGATTCAGGACGCGGGCGGCGCTCGACGACGCGCCCGGAGACTGCGCCAGAAGACGCGCGCTTGCGGTCGCTCGCGCCAAGGAGGGCGACGGCGAGGCGCTCCGGTTCCTGTACATCACGTATTCCCACAACATCTACGGCTACGTCCGCTCGATCGTCCGCGACGACCACGAGGCCGAGGACGTGACCCAGCACGTGTTCGCCAAGCTGATGACGTCGATCGTCAAGTACGACGACCGGGGCGTCCCGTTCTTCGCGTGGCTGCTGCGGCTGGCGCGCAACGTCGCGATCGATCACCTGCGCGCGAATCGGCTCACGCCGACCGAGGAGGTCATCGATCCTGCATCGACCTCCGCGTATCGACCTGGATCAGGTGGAGACGGTCCGCGCGGCGCTGGCCGCGATTCCGGACGAGCAGCGCGAAGTAGTCGTCCTGCGCCACGTCGTCGGGCTGTCGCCGGCGGAGATCGCCGACCGGATGGGCCGGACGGAGTCGTCGATCCACGGCCTGCATCACCGCGGCCGCCGCGCGCTCCAGCACGAGCTCAGGCTGCTCGAGTCGACGCCGTCGACCCGCCCGGCGCCGCGGGCGACCCGTACCGCGCGCGCGATCCGCTGCAGCGCAGGAGCTCGCGGCCGCGTAGCGATCCTTCCGGCAGTTAGGCTGGTGGGTGTTCGTGACTGCGCCCCTACCGCGACTGCCCTGATGCCCAACCCGGAGCAGGCGTCGCTCCTGGCCGAGCTGATCGAGCGCGGCCTCCTCATCGACTCAGGAGTGCCCGGAATCTACGGGCACGGCGCGGCGTTCGAGGATGTACGCGCGCGTCTAGATGCGCTGCTCAGCGGCGAGGCGGCCGCTCGGGGGGCCGAGCAGCTTCGCTTCCCGCCGCTCTTGCCGCGTTGGGTCCTCGAACAGTCTGGTTACCTCGGGTCATTCCCACACCTGGCGGGTACTGTCTATGCCTTCGAGGGCAGCGAGGACGAGGCCGTGGCGCAGGCCCGGAGCGCCTCCCGCCACGAGGACTGGAGTGCGTCTCAGAAGATGACCGACCTGGTGCTCGCGCCCGCGGCTTGCTATCCCGTGTATCCGGCGATCGCGGCCCGCGGCGCGGTAGCTCCGGGTGGCTTGCTCCTCGATGCCGGCGGTTCCTGGGTGTTCCGGCACGAGCCCTCTGACGACCCGGCGCGGCGCCAGATGTTTCATCAGCACGAGCTTGTCCGCATCGGGGGCCCTGACAGCGTGCTCGAATGGCGCGATGAGTGGGCGCAGCGGGGACTAGAGCTCCTGCGCGGTCTCGGCCTGGCAGCCGAGCTTGATATCGCCAACGACCCGTTCTTCGGACGCCGTGGGCAGATGCTGGCCATGAGCCAACGTGAACAGGTCTTGAAGCTCGAGCTTCTGATCCAGATCGCCGGGCCCGAGCCCACCGCGGTTGCCTCGTTCAACCACCATCGTGACCACTTCGGCACTGCGTTTGGCATCGAACTGGCCGACGGAGGGGTCGCACACACCGCCTGCCTCGATTTGGTCACGAACGGATCGTCCTCGCCCTGTTCAAGACACACGGGTACGACATATCGCAGTGGCCCGACGAGGTGCTTCGCGCGCTCTGGTAACTGGGAGTGCACTCAGGCTGCCGCGCGCTTGAGCTTATCCACGGCGGTCGCGATGGCCGCGATGCTTTCGAACACGCTGCGGTTCAGCATCTGAGGCGGGAACTCGATCTCAAACGTTTCCTCGAGTTCGAGCATCACGTCCACACTTGCGTGCGAGCTCATGCCGACCAGATACAGGTCCGCGTGTTCGTCAAGCGTGGACGCGTCGACCGGCAACCGGCCGGCGTCGTTCAACACGCGTCGGATCTCTGCGGTCCAGTTCTCGGTCATCGCTGAATTCTGGCACCCGGCGCCAGCTATCTTTGCCGCGGTGAGCGCAAGATTGGCCGTGTTCTCGCTGGTCGACTGGGCATTCGCCATCGTGCATGACTGGGCCGCACATGCCGGTCACGACATCGCGATCGTCGTCACTCTCCCTCCAAGCGACTCAGCGCCGGGTCTTCGCTACGCCCCCGCGGCAGATTCCGAGACGGTCACCATGGTCGTACCGACACCGGCAGCGTGCGAAGCCGCCGTCGCGGATTTGGACGTCGACCTGGGGATTGTTTTCACGTTCCAGCTGATCCCGGAGAATCTGGCGAGCATCCCGCGCTACGGCATGTTGAACCTACATCCGTCACTCCTGCCCGCCTACCGCGGGGCGAACGGCCTCCGGCCTTTGTACGAAGGCGAGCCACGACTCGGGCAACCCTTCACTACCTCGCCGGCAGAGTCGACGGCGGTCCGATCCTCGCACAGGCATCGGAACCCACGCCAGAAGACGTTCAACCGGGTATCGCGCTGGAGATCTTGAAACGGACGGCAACTGCCGTCGCTCGAGACGGGAGTTCCTCGAGCCCTGGAGCGCGATCGAGGCGAGGACCAGGACGAGTCGGTGGCGACTCCTGCACGCGAATTCACGGAGGAGGAGACCGTTCTCGAGCCCGACTTGACCGCGCACCTCTTCCAGTGCCGATTCAGTGCGTTGACCATGGCCGGCATCCAGCCGAAAGTCGCTTTCGGCTCCGAGCTTCGGCCGCTGCGGGCCGTTCGTCGCCTCGGCGGGCTCGCGGCGAGCGCCCCTGGCGTCGTCAGCCTCACTTCGAGGCGCGCGATCGTCGCTGTCGCCGACGGGGTGCTCGAGCTCGAACTCGGCGAGCTACCGTTCTGACGCCACCAGGCCGCCTTTCGGCGATCAGCGCGCCGTGCGGCGGCTTTCGCACCTGACAAGACGTACAGTCCGCGCGCCGTCACCTCCACTTTGGTCGCATGGACCCTCACTAGAGGCTCGCTTACCATCGTTGTGCACCCGTCCGACGTACGTTTCTTGGTGCGCGGGGGCCGACGAAACGAAGCTCAACCGTTGCTGACGACGAGGTCAAACAAAGTCCCGCGAGCGCACCTACGCCCACTCGTAGTGCGCGACGATCTCCCGCCGCAGGAACTCCTCCACGGACAAGACGCCGGCGTAATCGTCCGTCGAGCCGACGACCGCGAACAAGTAGGTCCGTGTGCCATGGCGGGCATCGATCTCGGTCCCCGGCGGGTGGTGGAGGAACAGGCTCTCGACGCCGGGCAGGCGCTTCAGCCGCTCCAGCCCGTCGATCGACACGAGACGCCGCGCCGAGACCGGCGGCTGGTAGAAGAACCGGTAGGCGACCCCAGTTGGTCGCCGGCAGCGACGCGACCCCGGTCGGCAAGCCGAGCGCCGCGCGCATCGACAGCTTGACGATGTCGAGGCCCGTCGGCGAGGCGGAGCATGTCGGGAACGCCGCCGCCGATCCGGCCGTTCACCTCGATCACGCGCGGGCCCTCGGAGGTCAGCTTGATCTCCGTGTGTGCCGCGCCGACTTCGAGGCCGAGCGCGCGCAGCGTCTCGCCGGCGAGGTCGAGCAGCTCGGCCTGCTGTCCCGGCGCGATCGAGGCCGGGATGAAGAAGCCGGTCTCGCGGAACGGGGGCGCGAGCGGGAACCGGCCCGTGATCGCGAGGTGGGTCATGCTGCCCGCGCTCGACGACGCGTCTCCACCGAGACGTAGTCGGCCTCGAAGCCGCCCGGCATCGGCGCGCCGTCGGGCAGGTATTCCTCGAGCAGCAGGTCCTCGGGTTCCTCAGCCGCGAGCTCGTCCCAGAGCGTCGCCGAGCGCGTCGACGCCGTCCACCAGGAACGTGTGCCAGCTGCCGGACGCCCGGCGGGGCTTCAGCACTGCCGGATAGTCGATCGACGCGCCGAGCCGCTGCACGGTCTCGCGGTCGGCGCCGTCCGGGAGCGCCCGACGGTGCGCGGGGTCGGGAGTCCCGCCGAGCGCAGCGCCTGGCGTTGGTAGAGCTTGTCCTCGAGGCTGCGGGCGGTCTCGATCGTGTGAAAGGGCAGCCCGAGAGCTCGCGGCGACCGCCGCCACCCGCTCCATGCCGCTGTCGTAGAAGGTGGCCAACCCGTCGGGGGCGTGGGCGCCGCAGCGCCTCCGCGGCCCGCTCTGGGCTGTCGCCGAGCGCGTCGACGACCGCGCCGAACTTCCTGCAGGATCGGCCGGACCGCCGCCACCGACGGATCCTCGCCGTCGACGAGCCAGAGAGGTCGCACCAGCCGCGCGCGCCGTCGACGATCTGCATCACGTCCAGCGACCGGTGCCCGTAGACGACCACGAGCCGAGGCCGGGCGTCGGCTGCTCGGGCAGTGATCTCCACAGCCGGGACAAGCTAGCGGGCCCCGAGATGGCTCGCCGACCGAGGCACGGCTCCGTCCGGTCGGAGGTGCGCGATGACGGCGATCCTTGATCCCGACGCCCGCGTCTTCGAACGGCCGGCCGCTCACCGTGGCGCTGGTCAACAACATGCCGGACTCCGCGTTCGTCGACACCGAGGAGCAGTTCCGGCGGGCGGTGGCGGCGGGCACCGACGGCGACGACGTGGAGATCGAGCTGTACACGATCACCGAGATCCGCGCTCGGAGGCGGTCGCGTCGGTGATCGGGTCCCGCTACCGGGGGCTCGACGAGCTGTGGGCCAATCCGCCCGATGCGCTGATCGTCACCGGCACCGAGCCGGCGCAGGTGCAGCTGCCGTACGAGCCGTACTGGCCATACCTGGCCCGGCTGCTCGAGTGGGCGGCCACGTCGGTGCCGACCACGCTGCTGTCCTGCCTGGCCGCGCACGCGAGCCTGCTGCTGTTCGACGGGATCGAGCGCGTGCCGCGGCCGGTCAAGTGCAGCGGCGTGTTCCGCGGCGTCGTCGCGGACGCGTCGCGACCCGCTGGCGCGCGGCCTGCCCGACCTCGTCCCGGTCCCCCACTCGCGGCGTCAACGACGTGCCGGAGGCGGCGCTTGATCGAGGCCGGCTACCGGATCGTGATCGGCTGCGGGCCAGTCCGACGCCGGCTGGGCGGTGGCGGCGCGCAACGCAGGGCGACGGGCTGTTCGTGCTGTGCCAGGGGCATCCCGAGTACGGCACGCTGAGCCTGCTGCGCGAGTACCGCCGCGACGTGCGCCGGTGCTTGTTCGGCCGGGGCGCGGTGCCGTATCCCCGGCTGCCCGAGGGCTACCTCAGCCCGAGGCGGCGGCGACGCTCGAGCAGCTTCGAGCGGCGGGCGACGCGGTCGACGGCCGGACCCGCGTGGAGCTGTGGGCGAGCTTCCCCTACGAGGAGGTCGCGGCCAGCGTCGAGAACACGCTGGGCCGCCCCGTCGGCGACGCTGTACGCGAACTGGCTGCGGTTGGCGCGCGCGGCCGGTGCCGGCCCGGCCGTCTGATCGACACGTCGCCCATGCGCGACGAGACCCTCGCCATCCACGGCGGCTACACGCCGGACTCGACACGGGCCGTCGCGGTCCCGATCTACCAGACGGTCGCCCACGACTTCATCGACGCCGACCACGCGGGCGCGATCATGGACCTCGAGGACGCCCGGCTTTCACTACAACCGCATCAACAACCCGACGGTCGACGTGCTCGAGCAGCGCCTGACCGCGCTCGAGGGCGGCGCCGCCGCGCTCGCGGTGAGCTCGGGCTCGGCGGCGGTCAGCATGTCCGTGCTCAACCTGCTCGAGCGCCGGGGACAACCTCGTGTCGGTCCCGCAGCTCTACGGGGCCACCTACACCTATTTCGCCCACGTGCTCCCGACGCTCGGGATCGAGGTCCGCTTCCCGGCCGACGACACGCCGGAGTCGATCGGCGCGCTGATCGACGAGCGGACCAAGGCCGTGTTCTGCGAGACCGTCGGCAACCCGGCCGGCAACGTCATCGACCTCGCGGCGGTGGCCGCGGTGGCGCACGACCGGGGCGTGCCGGTGATCGCCGACAACACCGTGCCGACGCCGCTGCTGCTCAAGCCGATCCAGCACGGCGCGGACGTCGTGATCCACTCGCTGACCAAGTTCGTCGGCGGCCACGGCACCACGATGGGCGGCATGATCATCGACGCGGGGACGTTCCCGTGGGCGCGACCACCCGGAGCGGTTCGCCTGCATGATCGAGCCCGAGCCGGCGTTCCACGGCGTGCGATACGCGACCGAGTTCCCGGACGCGCCGTACGTGACCCGCTGCCGCACGGTCGGGCAGCCGCAACACCGGCGCCGTCGCTCTCGCCGTTCAACGCCTTCCTGCTCCTGCAGGGGCTCGAGACCCTGCCCGTGCGCCTGCCCCGGCACGAGGCCAACGCCCGCAGGGTCGCCGAGTTCCTCGCGGCCGACCCCGCGTCGCCTGGGTCAGCTTCCTCGGCTTCCCCGACAACCCCTATCACGAGCTGGGCCGGCGATACCTCGGCGAGCGCGCGATCTCGATCATGACCTTCGCCGTCCACGGCGGCCGCGAGGCCGGCATCGCGGTGTTCAACAGCGTCAAGCTGTTCAAGCGACTGCTCAACATGGGCGACGCCAAGTCGCTGATCACCCACCCGGCGTCGACGACCCACCGCCAGCTCACCCCGGCGGAGCTCGAGCTGGCCGGCATCACGCCCGACATGGTGCGGCTGTCGATCGGGCTCGAGCATCCCGACGACCTGATCGAGGATCTCGACCAGGCGCTGGCCGCGCGAGCGCCGGCTGATCGCCGCGACAAGAGCCGCGCTAGAGGTCAGTGGCGAGCGGGCTAGACGGTGGCCGGCCGGCCTGGCGTCCCGGTGGCTACGCCACTAGATACTCGCCGACGCCGGCGTCGGCAAGAACCTCAGCCACGCAGGCGCCGAGGTCCTCGAAGGCGCGGATCCGGCTGCGCGGCGACGGGATGTAGTGCGTGAAGTGACGGACGCCCTCGGTCAGCACGCCGAACATCCAGATGCTCTGCTGGGGCCGGCCGTCGATGTCGATCGGATGAGAGTCCGGCGTCAGGTCGACGCTGCCGACGGCCACCTCGCCGTAGCGGAACTGGCTCACGCGGCCGCGGTTGTAGAGGCGCGTCAGCAGCTGCGAGGCGGAGCCGGCGATCCGCGGCTCTTCGAGATGCCCGCGGATCACGAAGTCGACATCGTCGCGACGTACGCGTGCTCGAACGCGGTCGAGGAGATCCGGGTCCGACCCGCGCTCGCGGCCGACCCGTCACGGCCAGGCCGCGAGCCGGGGCGGGACCGTACGGGGTCCGCACGACGCCCGGCGTCCATCAGCGCGAGCAACTGCCGCGAGCGCAGCGCGGGCGGCCCGGCGACCAGACGGTGGATCCGGCTGCAGATGTCGGCGTTGAAGTCCAGGTAGGAGTCCAGCGAGAGACCGCCAAGCTCGACCACGGATCGCATCGGGTCGCGGAAGATCCGGAACACCTGCGGCGGCCGACTTGACAGGGCTTGCGCCGTCTGGAACCTCGGCCTCGCGGAGATCGTCGGCCAGCGACTGATAGACGAAGCGCTCGTAATCGTCGCTGCAGCGGTACTTGGGCTGGTGGCCGAAGAACAGCGCTTCGGCATCGAAGCTGCCGAAGCGGGCGGCAAGCTCGCGCCAGCTCCTCGTCGAAGCGTCCGTCGCTCCAGGCGGCCTGAAGCTGCTCGCGCACCGCGGCCCCGGCGGCCGCCGATCCCGACGCCTGGAACGCGGCCTGCGCGTAGTAGCGCGCGTACATCTCGCCGAACAGCAGCGGGAGCAGCTCGCTGCGCACGTCGACGAGCCGCCTGCGGCCATTCGAGCGGCCGCTGAGCGCGTCGAGCGCCTCGGTGGTGCAGATCACCGGCTTGTAGACGTCGGTGCGGTCTTTCCCGGTCACCGACTTGGCGGTGAACGGGAGGCCGCTCCGGGAGAACAGCTGGATCACGCGGCTCGCGCCCGCTGGGCCGGTAGCGCAATCCCTGCGCCATTCTCGACGAACTCTCCGCCGCGCCCGATGGTCAGCGCGGTCACGATGTCGATGGCCACCAATCCCATGCCCGAGACGGCCACGGTCGCGCCGGCCGGGAGCCTGTCGACGTACGACCCGACCGGGTAGGGCTCGAGCATCGCGACCCGTCTCATCGGGATGCTCGTTCGCCGTATGACCCGAGGTGACGATCACATGGTCGACGACGACCTTTCCGCCATCGGCCAGGCGCACCTCTTCGCTGCCATCGCGCCTGGCGACCACGTCGACCGCCGCGGTGGGGTGGTGGACGATGTGGACGCTCGGCGGCGCGCCGGCGAGCAGCGCCCGGTAGAACCACTGGAGGTACTCGCCCATCAGGCGGCGCGGCAGGAAGTGGTGGGGCTCGATCGGCCGACCCGTGGGGTCGATCGCGCACCGGTCGCCGACCCACCGGTAGCCTTGCGCGACGGCCCAGTCGTATAGGCCGACGGCGTAGCAGCGGCTGGTCGGCCTCCGTCTCGAACGGGTAGAGCGAAAGCTGCCCGCACGGGTTGTTCAGCAGGAGGTAGTCGGGCTGGGTGACGTCGTAGACGCCGGAGCCCGGGGTTCCAGGCTCGATCACGTGCACGGCGACATCAGCCCGGCGGAAGCTCTTGGCGCGCGGTCGTGACCACGCGCTCAAGAGCGCAAACGCCCCATGGCCCCAGTCCGACGATGGCGATCCGTAGCAAGACAGCTGACCTCCCATTTTCCCCGTTTACTACTCACTGAACGCGGCGCGGACCGAAGATCTTTTGCCGGACGGGAGTCCAACATCCTTGACCGCGAGCGGATCTAGATTACGTCTCGCACGGCGACGCTGCGCCGACTCGATACGGCCGCGAGAGCGACTCTCCCTCCCCGCCCACCTAGCTCATCAGGCCCGCCTGTCGTGCTCCGACGGCGTCGCCATCGACTGGCGTGCACCTACGTTCGCGCGCATGGTCGACGGCGCCGCTCCGTTCTGCGTCGCCCTCAGAGGAGTCCTGATCCGGGACTCGTTCGGCGTCCGTGACCGCACGGACGACCCGCGCAGGGTTGCCGACGACGACCGTGAACGGCGGGACGTCCTTTGTGACGACGGCCCCCGCGCCGACCATGGCCCCCTCGCCGACGGAGACGCCGGGGAGAAAGATCGCACGGGCGCCGATGCTGGCTCCCCTCCCGATCACCATCGTCTCGCATTGGAACGGCTGGCGGCTCCGCGGGAAGCGGTCGTTGGTGAACGACGCCAACGGGCCGATGAACACGTCGTCCTCGATCCTCATCCCGTCAATCACGTAGACGCCGGCCTTGATCGTCACCCGGTCGCCGATGACCACGTCTCCGTCGATGTAGGTGTGGTCGCAGATGTTGCAACCGCTCCCGATGACCGCCCCCGGCATCACATGCGCGAACGCCCAGATGCGTGTGCCAGGACCGATGTTCTCGGACTCCACGAGCGCATGGGAGTGGATGAAAGGCGGTTGCTGCTCGAGCTCGGGCAAGTCTGTCCTTCAGCGATTGTCTGGCGAAGACTGCTGCTAACTGATGAACGGCGGAGGAGTCCGTGCGCTTGCACGTGCTTGGGCTCGGCGCGATGCACCCTGGTGCCGCCCGGCCCCGGGACAGAGATACATTGCAGCCGATGCCCAACGGCGCCGAGGCACTGATCCGCACGCTCGTCGGCGCGGGCGTCACGACGTGCTTCACGAACCCGGGTACGTCGGAGATCCACTTCGTCGCCGCGCTCGACTCGGTGCCGGAGATGCGGGCGGTCCTGACCCTGTTCGAGGGCGTCGCGACCGGGGCCGCCGATGGCTACGCGCGGATGGCGGACGCGCCCGCGGCGACCCTGCTGCACCTGGGGCCCGGGCTCGGCAACGGGCTCGCGAACCTCCACAACGCGCGCCGCGCGAGAGTCCCGGTCGTCAACATCGTGGGCGATCACGCGACGTACCACGCGCAGTACGACGCTCCGCTGCAGTCCGACATCGAGACGATCGCGCGCAACGTGTCGACATGGGTGCGGACGTCGAAGACGGACCGAAGACCTCGCTCGCGACGCGGTCGAGGCGGTCACCGCGGCCACCGGACCCCCCGGTCAGGTGGCGACGCTCATCGTGCCGGCCGACGTCTCCTGGCAGGAGGGCGCCGAACCCGCGAGCGCCGACCTCAGCCGGCGGCCCACCCGCGGCGTCCGGAGACGCCATCGAAGCCGCCGCGAAGGCGATCCGCGGGCAGCCGGCGGACCGCGATTCTGCTCGGCGGCAGAGCCCTGCGTGAGCGTGGTCTCCTCGCCGCCGCGCGGATCGCCGCGGCCACCGGGACAAAGCTGCTCGCCGAGGTGTTCCCGGCCCGCCTGGAACGCGGCGCCGGCCTGCCCGCCGTCGAGCGGTTCGCGTACTGGCCCGAGTTCGCGTCGGCCCAGCTCGACGGGCTGGAGCATCTGATCCTGGTGGACGCGAAAGCACCCGTCTCGTTGTTCGCCTATCCCGGCAAGGAGAGCTCGCTGGTGCCCGATGGTTGCGAGGTGCACGAGCTCTCGCCGCCTACGTCCGACGTGCTCGCGAGCCTCGAGGCAGTTGGTGGAGGCCCTGGGTGCTGCGGACGCCAAGCCTGCGCTGCAACAGCGATCCGTGCCGCCGCGGCCTGACGGTCCGCTCACCGCGGAGAACGTCTGCCAGGCGGTAGGCGCGGTCCTGCCTGAAGGCGCGATCGTCTCCGACGAAGCGATGACGTCGGGGATGGCCTTGCCAGCCAATACTGCAGGGCGCCCGCGGCACGACTGGCTGACGCTCACCGGGGGCGCGATCGGCCAGGGGCTGCCGGTCGCGGTCGGGGCGGCGGTCGCGTGTCCGGATCGTCCGGTGATCGCGCTCCAGGCCGACGGCTCGGCCCTGTACACGATCCAGTCGCTCTGGACGATGGCGCGCGAACAGCTCGACGTCACCGTCGTGATCTTCAACAACCGCGCCTACGGGATCCTCGATGGCGAGCTCGCGCGCGCGGGCGCGGCAAGAGCCGGGTCGCAGGGCCAAGGCGCAGCTCGACCTGGGGGATCCAGACATCGATTTCGTCGACGCTCGGAACCGGGCTCGGCGTCGCGTCGCGCCGCGTCGACACCGCGGATGAGCTCAGCCGGGCCCTCGATCGAGGCGATCGCTGATCCCGGCCCGCATCTGATCGAGGTCGTC
Source organism: uncultured Solirubrobacterales bacterium (assembly GCA_963701945.1). Taxonomy (GTDB): domain Bacteria; phylum Actinomycetota; class Thermoleophilia; order Solirubrobacterales; family Solirubrobacteraceae; genus Palsa-465. Next base: position 95,759 of record CAVPBV010000020.1, read on the forward strand.
ATTCCCCCGCGTGACCCCCCCGCCGGGCGAGTTGTCCGCGCGCTGAGTCGCCGGAGAACTGCTGGCGCAGCTCGGTCTTCTTGAACTTGCCGGTCGCGGTCCGCGGGATCGCCGCGACGAACTCGATCCGCTCGGGCAGCTGCCACTTCGCGAAGTCGCTGCTGAGGTGCTCGCGTAGCTCCTCGGGGCTCGCGTCCATCCCATCGCGCAGGACGACCGCGGCCAGCGGCCGCTCGCCCCATCGATCGTCGGGGATCGCGATCACCGCCGCCTCCGCAACGGCGTGATGAGCCATCAACTGGTTCTCGAGATCGACCGAAGAGATCCATTCGCCGCCGGATTTGACGAGATCCTTGGACCGGTCGCAGATCCGTATGCAGCCGCGGTGATCGATCCGCACGACGTCGCCGGTCCGAAACCACCCGTCATCGGTGAACTTGTCAGCGTCCTCGCCGCCGTGGTAGCCCGCGGCGACCCACGGACCGCGGACTTCGAGCTCTCCCATCGCCCGGTCGTCCCACGGGACGAGCTCGCCGTCCTCGCCCCTCGCCCGCAGTTCGACGAACGGGACGGCGACACCCTGCCGAGCGCGATAGTCGTACTGCTCGGCGGGCGAAGCGGTGTCGAGCTCGCGCGGGCAGCACGGCACATGGTGCCGACCGGCGAGGTCTCGGTCATCCCCCACCCCTGAACGATCGTGAGGCCGTGGCGATCCAGGCCTTCGAGCAGGCTGATCGGCGCCGGGGCGCCGCCGAGGCTCACCCGCTGGAGCGCGCGGAGGTCCCATCGGGCGGGCTCGGCGTCGAGCGCGTCCAAGACCGACATCCAGACCGTCGGCACGCCCGCCGTGAAAGTCACGCGCTCGCTCTCCAGCAGGTCGAGGATGCTCACCGGATCGAGCCGAGGCCCTGGCAGCACCAGAGCCGCGCCGGCCAGCGCGGCGGTATAGGGAAGACCCCACGCGTTGACGTGGAACATCGGGACCGCCGGCAAGATCACATCGCGTGCGCTGACACCGTGCACATCGGGCATCGCCGCTACGAGCGAGTGCAGGACAAGCGCTCGGTGCGAGTAGACGACCCCCTTCGGACGGCCGGTGGTGCCGGACGTGTAGCACATGGCTGCGGCTCGGCGCTCATCGATCGGCGGCCAGCTGATCGGCTCCGCCGACGCGAGCAGCGACTCGTAGTCGATGCGAGGCGCCGGGGACCGAGCCGGAGTGCGAGACGACGATCACGTGCTCGAACTCCCAGTCCACCGAGTCGAGGAGGTGCTGCAGGGTCTCGTCCACCACGATCACGCGGTCCTCGGCGTCAGCGGCGATGTAACTGAGGTCGTCCGGGTGCAGACGCGGGTTGAGCGTGTGGATCACCGCTCCCATCAGCGGAACCGCGAAGTAGAGCTCGAGATGCTCTGCCTGGTTCCAGAGCAGCGTCGCCACGCGATCGCCGTCACCGATCCCGAGGGTCGCCAGTGCGCCCGCCAACTGTCGGGCACGTCTCGCGCATTCACCGATCGTCGTGCGGTCGAGCGAGCCGTCGGGGCGACGAGACACCACCGGGCGCGCGGCGCCAAGCTGCTCGCCTCGCTCCACGAGCACCGTCAGCGACAGCTGGAAGTCATCCATCATCAGCCCGGTGAGCATCCTGTCGGTCATCTTGCCGTTGTACGCCGGCCACGGCGCAGCGGCCGTCGGTGGCCGAGGCGACGGCGGCCGGAGCGGCCTATGCAGCGGCGGCCAGGTAGCTGCTGGATAGGTCGCGGTGGTGCATGGCTCCCGGTTCTTCCAGCCAGAGGTCCTGTTCGATCTGCTGAATCGAGTGTCCGGCGAGCATCGAACGGCACCAGACCTCGGCTGACCAGAGTCGAACTCTGACCACGTGGTTGCCGGCCGCGATCACGTTCGTTGAACTCGTTTTCTGGGATTCGGAGCGTGTCTCTGAGCAGGCCGTCGGTCAGGAAGGTTGGGTTCGCGGCTTCCTCGATCCAGGTGCGGGCATCGAACGCCATTCCGTAGATCTTCGGCCGGTGGGCGATCGACCAGGGCAGCACCCGGCGAGCGACGTCGCGCAGGATCCCCTTGGACCACGGTCCCACCCTCGCCTCGAGGGGAAGGTTCAGCACGAGGTCGACCACCGCTGGCTCCAGGAACGGAACTCGCGCCTCCACGGAGGCCTGCATGACGTTCTTGTCCATCCGGTTCAGCAGCCAGCAGAGCGAGTAGTCGAGGTGGCTGAGCAGTGCCGGCCTCGAGCGCACCCCGATCGCCCGAGTGGTGGGCATAGGCCAGGATCGACTCAGGGGTCGCCTCGTGGTTGGTGTCCGGAGTCTAAACGGGCAACCAGCGCGACGCGGGAGGGGGCCCAAGCGCCTCTCGCGCCAGCTGGCGCGTCTTGCGGAGCACGCTCACCGGGTTGAGCGCACGCATCGGATCGCTGCACAGCGTCGGCTCGGCGGCGTGGACGACGCGGTCATACCACGGGAGGAAGGCGGCCAGCGACGGCGGCGTGGAGCTTGCCATACCCGCCGAACAGCTCATCGGCGCCCTCGCCGGTCAGGAGCACCTTCACGCCACACTTGCTGGCGAGCTCCGCGAGCTGCGCGACCGTGACCGCGCTCGCGTTCGCGATCGGAACGCCGTGATGAACGGTCGCAGGAACGAACGCCGCCCTCCAACTGGCCGGGGTCACCTCGACCAGCTCCAGCTCGATCCCGAGCGCGTCGGCGACCCGCCGAGCGGCGAGCCCTTCGTCCCGCCTTCCATCGCCCGCGAAGCTCGCTCCGAACGCCACGATATCCGGCATCTGCTCGACCGCCAGAGCGGTGATCAGGCTCGAATCCACACCACCCGAGCACAACGTCCCCACCGTCGTGTCCGCCAGCAGCGTCCCGTGCACCGCGTCGCGAAGCGTGCTCTCGAGCTCGTCCACGAGCTCTGAGCGCGACCGACGCGCTAGACGCGCCGCCCTCGCGGGGTCGACAGCGTCGCCCGGCACGTGCCACTTGTCGGTCTTCATCTCGGCGTCCTCGAGCGAGATCTCGGCCCACGCCCCGGGCGCCAAGCGCGTGATGCCCGGCCAGCAGCGTCTGCTCACCACCCAGGTACGAGCCGGCGGATAGGTCCTGCCAAGCCGTTTCGACCGGTTCGGCGGACGCACCAGCCGCGATCAGGGCCGCCGGTTCGCTGGCCCACCACACGCCACCGGCGAACCGGGCCAGGTACAGCGGCTTGACCCCGAAGCGATCGCGGCAAAGCAACACGCGCCGCCGGCGCAGATCGAGGGCGGCGAACGCGAACTGACCGCTCAGCCGGGTGACGATGGGCTGGCCCCACCGCTCGAGCCCCCACAGAAGCGTCTCGGTATCGCTATCGCCCACGAACTGCGCGCCTTCGAGCTCGAGTTCCCGGCGCAGCGCTGCGATGGTTGTAGATCTCGCCGTTGTAGGCAATCCACCAGTCGCCGTCGGGATGGCCCATCGGCTGATGACCGCGCTCGCTCAGGTCGACGATCGACAGCCGGGTATGAACGAGCCCAACGTTGTCGATGACCTGGATGCCAGCAGTCGTCAGGTCCTCGATGAGCCAACGCGTCGCGCATCGCCGCCAGGCGATCCGCGATCGGGCGCCGCGCCGGCCCCGAGGACACAACCCCCGATTCCGCACATGCCTGATCAACGCCGAGCGCATTCCCGTCCTTGTGCGTAGCCGGACAGCTTCGTGCCGCAGGCGGCGATGCGCGAGCCGGCCAGGGCCGGCGGCGCGAAAGCGCACGGGACCGTCGCCCGTTGCTTAGGAAGAGGACGCTGAGACGCCGCGGCCGCGTCCTGTCCAAGCGCGGTGCAGGAGGTGAAGGATTGAGTACCGATACATGCCTTTGGCATCCATACGCCGACATGGGGTCGGTCCGTCAGTCCGAGCTCGTGATCGAGCGCGGTGAGGACGTCTGGGTGTGGGACGCGGACGGGAACCGATACCTCGACGCGACCGCCGGCCAGTGGTACTCGAATGTCGGGCACGGCAGGCCCGAGATCCGTGCCGCCGTAGCGGCCCAGATGGAGCGCCTCGAGGCGTACTCAGCGTTCTTCGACTACGCGAACCGACCAGCGCTGGAGCTTGCGGAGGCGCTTGCCGAGCGCGCGCCGATGCCGTCGAAGGTCTTCCTCTGCTCCGGCGGCAGCGACGCGATCGACACCGCCGCCAAGCTGGCCCGGCGCTACTGGTGGGAGCTCGGCGAGCGGGATCGCACCCTGCTGATCAGCCGCACCGGCGGCTATCACGGCACGCACGGGTTCGGAACCGCGCTCGGGGGTATCCCCAGCAATCGCGAGGGCTTCGAACCGCTGACCGGGACGCTCCAGGTGCGCCACGACTCGCTCGAGGAGCTCGAGGAGACGTTCGAGCTGGTCGGCCCGGAGTT
>CAVPBV010000021.1:0-163590 GCA_963701945.1 uncultured Solirubrobacterales bacterium
GACTGCGACCGATGGAGGCCCTCCCCAAAGCCGGGATCAGCGTTGCGACCGCGGCTCAATGAGGCTGACGAGGGATCAGCGGAGGATGCCCGTGTGCCCGAGCGAGTAGCGCCCGGGTTGGGGCCACACGCAGAGCCCGTGAGGGCCGTAACCGACCGGAATAGCCGCCCGCAGGCGGCCGGTGCGGGTGTCGATCGCGTAAACGACCGCGTTGTAGCGCCCGCTCAGCCAGAGGGTGTTGCCGTCGGCAGACACGCCGCCCATGTCCGGGCTGGCGGGCAGCGGCAGCTGCCACGTCTTGACCACCCGCCGCGTCCGGAAGCGCACCACGGAGATCGAGCCCGCCTCGCGGTTAGAGACATACATGAACTCCGCGTTGCGACTTGGGTAAAGCCCATGCGCTCCGGCACCAGTCTTCAGGAACCCGATCACCCGGAACGTCGACGCGTCGATCTCCCACACACCGCCGTTCTCCTGATCGGCGGTGTAGACGATGCGACCGTCCGGAGACAACTTCACATCCTGAGGACTGGAGACACCGTTGTTCAGCACGAGCGTACGAACCACCTGCTGGGTTTCCAGGTCGACCTCAATCATTCGGCCGGCGAACTCGCAGCTCGCGAACGCGTAGCGCCCGTCCGCGGAAAAGTCCATGTGATCGACACCGCGACAGGCGGGCACCGACAGCGAGTGGACGAGACGCATCGTGTTCGGATCGCGAAAGTCCAGGCGCTGCAGACGCTCCGCGACGACGATCGCGAACCGGCCATCGGGAGTGAAGTACAGGTTGTACGGATCCTCCACCGGTATCGGCTGTCCGGGTTTGCCAGTCCGCGGGTTGATCGGTGTGAGGCTGTTGCCCACGTCGTTGTCCACGTACAGCGTCCGCAGGTCGTAGGAGGGCGTCACATGCTGGGGCACCGCCCCGACCGGGAACTGCTCGACAACCTTCAACGTACGTTGACTGATCACATCGACCGTGTTACTCAGGCTATTCGGCACATAGACAAGCGCCGGGTCGCCACGCACCGCCGGGCTGAGATCGCCCGGCGTGTCCGCGCTATAGACGTTTACTGTCGAACGGCCGTCACGGTCACCACCAACCGGTGACGGCAACTCGATCGTGCCCGTGGGCGTGCTGGTCGACGTGCTCATAGGGTGGCTCGACCCGCACCCCACCAGGAGTAGCGCCAACAGCGCGCAGACGACGGCGACGCTCTTCATCCGACCGCATGTACCCAGGACGCTCACAGACAAGCCGACGAGTTTGCCGCCCCATCGTCCGCAAAACGTTAGTCGGCGATGAGACTTTCCACACGCGCCTCCCGTGGCCGCTCGAGACGATTTGGTTGGCTAGGATCGCCGCCATCCTCCGGACGCGTGCACTCCTGCCCACGCTGCTCGCGGCGCTGGCCATCTCCAGCTGCGGCGGTAGCACGACCGTGACGAACACGTCGTCGCGACGAGCGCGCGACTCCGCGCGAGCTTCTCACGGCCCGACCCACGCCGTGTCAGCGCGCCCAGCCACACTCGCCTACCACCCGATCTATCAGCTGCCCGCGCCCCTCAAAGATCCGGCCTTCGCGTCCCTTGGCGCGGGCCGCTTCGCGCTGCTCGGAGGGCTTGATTCCTCCGAGGTCTCGAGCGCCGGGATCGAGGTCGCCGATGTCCATAGCGTGCTCCACACCGCGAGCCTGCCGCTGGCCCAGCACGACGCGCAGGCAGCGGCGCTCGGCGGCGTGGTGTACGTGTTCGGAGGCGGCTCCTCCTCCGAGCTGGACCACATCCTGAGCTTTGATCCCGGGAGCGGCACCGTCCACACCGTCGGGACGCTCCCGCACGCCCAGTCGGACGTTGCCGTCACCGAGACCGGTGGGACCGCGTACGTGGTCGGCGGCTACGACGGCACCAACTGGATCAACACAATTCTTGCCTGGCGGCCGGGGTCGCCGGTGCGGGTGGCCGGACAGCTACCGGTCGGTCTTCGCTACGCGGCCGCGACCGCGGTCGATGGCCAAGTCCTGATCATCGGCGGCTCGACACCGGCGAGCGCGAGTGACGCGATCTACCGCTTCGACCCGGCCACGGGGCATGTCCGCCAGATCGGGAGGTTGCCGCAGCCGATCACCCACGCCTCCGCCGCAACCCTGGGCTCGTTCGCCTATCTGATCGGCGGCCGCGGAGACACGCTCGGCTCTCAAACCGCCACGGTGTGGTCGATCGATCCGCGCACCGGGGCGGTCGCGGTGGCCGGACGGCTGCCCGAGCCGCTCTCGGACACGGCCTCGATTCCAGTTAACGGCTCGGTCATTGTCGCCGGTGGGCTGGCTCCCACGACGACCGTCGCGGGGGTCGGCGAGCTCGTTCCGATCCACTCGCCCTAGCCCGAGGGTCAACGACCGCGCGCCTCGACCGAACGGACGTAGTCGGACACGGTCTCCTGCTCAGCTGAGCTCAACCGATGCCGAACCGGCATCTCGCGCACGAACTCGAGCATCTCCACGCGTGTCATGTGCAACAAGAGCAGGTCACCACCCTGCTGGCGCGGCGACGACCGCCCGTCGAGTGAGTGACACACGGCGCAATCCTCGGTGAACAGCGCCGCGCCGCTCGAGCGGGGCGGGCCGCCACTCGACCCACAACCGGCAGCAACAACCACCAGCGCCAGCGTTGCGATTCCGAGTTCGGGACGCACCGGGCTAGCGTACGAGGGTCAGCCGGTGATCAGCGTTCGACAGTGGTCATCCACCCGGCTTTGATGCCGGTCCCGGCGGCGGGTGGAGCGGCAGAATCAGCGGTGGGAGTGGTGTTTGATTGAAATCGAAGTCGGCGGTGATGTCGCCTAGCTGGGGTACGACCTCACGGATGTCGGCGCGGGGGTCGGGTCGTCAATCGGTGCGTGGGTCGAGGCGCTGTCCGTCCAGGAAGTCGTCCTCGATGAACTTGATGATCGCGTCGAAGCTGAGGGTCTGGTGATCGATGTAGCCGCGGCGGGCGTAGGGGCTGATGACCAGGGAGGGGACTCGTATGCCATAGCCGTTCTCATCGATGTGCGGCGGGACGACGTGGTCGTAGAAGCCGCCCCAGTCATCCCAGATCAGAAAGATGGCGGTCGAGCCCCAGTCAGGGCCGCGCATCACGGTATTGATCAGGTTGGTCACGTATGCCTGACCGTTGGCGATATTCGCGGGCGGATGGTCGGAGTGTGGCTGGTCGGGGACCACCCAGCAGACGGCTGTGAGCGTGCCGGCGTGGGCGTCGACGAGAAAACGCGAGGTGTTCTGGATGTCGCCGAGCTGGTTGTCCTGCTGGACGTCGGTGAATGACGGCAGCGGACCATGGGCTGGCGGCGACCAATGCCCGTTCATTCCAGGCAAGCGCTACCTCGACTGGGACCTACCCGACCCGAAGGGCCAACCCATCGACGAGGTCCGCGCCAGCCGCGACGAAACCGCCCACCGCGTCGGCGAGCTGGTCGCCGACCTCGACGCCGCACCACCTAAGGCAAGCCCCGGTGCCGTTGCTGCTTCCCGGCTTGCAGCCCGCTGGTGCGCTGCCCGGCCACCGAACTCGGCGGCGGTCAGCCGGTGGGGGCGGAGTGCTGCAACCTCCCGGCCCACACCGCCTTGGCGCCGAGATCGCCGACCTTGAACACCATGTACGCCGACACCAGCGCCAGCACGACCAGAAGGACGCGAAGCGCCACGAGGCTGATCCGCGGGGAGAGGAGACGATCGGCGATGGCCAGTCCGGTCGGCATTCCGCCCGAAATCCGCTGGGAGGCGAACGTCAGAATCAGCGCGGCGGTGAAAAGCACGAATACGACCGCCAGGATGTGCGCCGCGTGTGAGTGCCGCTGGATAAGGCTCGCGGCCGTCCCTTGCAAGTTCAGCGCGCCTCTCAGCGCCGCCCCGGCTTGCATCGCCAGGAACGTCGAGGACATGGCGACGATCGCGGTGACCGAGAGCAGTACCCCGTAGCGCGCAAGCCAGGCCGGTCTTGCCACGCAGGCGATCGCGCCGAGCACGCTGACCGGGATCAATACCACCGGGACGTGGATAAACAGCGGATGCGCCGGCAGTCCGTCATAGACCGTCTTGATCCGTACAGGCAGCGTGAGGAAGCCGAGGAATCCCAGCAGCACCAGAACAAACTCGGCCCGGCGCCACTCAACCCCCCGACGCCCGCGTATCGACACGGCGTCAGTGCTCACGACCCCAGATTCGGCGGGCAACGTAAGGTCGGAGTAAGCCGACGGTTAGAGACATCTCATGCGCCAGGACACCGACCCGCTTTCGCAGCGCGGAGGGTCAATGCGCGCGCTGCGAGCAGGAGCAGTCCGTCCTCCAGATCGTCCAGCCATCACTCGTCGCCATGATCGACCCGGACGGTGTCGCAGCTCGCGCCGATCCTCGACCCGGCCGTCTTATCGTCATCGAGCACGGGCCGCACGCGTCGTCCTGGACACATCGGTGCAGCACCCAGCCCGCGCGTGCGATCAGCCCCCCAGCAGGCGGCCGGACCCCGGCGCACGCCTCTGTCGGGCTGGAACGGCGACCCCTTCGTTACCAGGCAGACCGGCAGCATGACGGGCGTTCACGGACGCTCGCGGGCCCGGCACGAAATCCCTGTAAATCGCCACAAAATCTCCACGAAGGCCCCGCATAGCGGGGCTTTTTCTCGTAATGAATGGCCTCTGAGGTCCCTTGGCGTACAGCGGGCAACTGCCGCGGGCAACGCGGTAAGCCCAGGCCCGGCTCCCACCCAACCGCCAAAGACCCACCTCGATCGTTTGGCGGGACGCGCTATCCTCTTCCCACATGAGCCTCGTGCGTGGGACAGCACGACTGGACGCCCGCGGGCGTTTAGTTCTCCCGGCCGAGTTGCGTCGCCGGCTCGGCTTACACGCTGGCGACCAAGTGAGGATCAGTGAGGAGGCTGATGGCGCGCTCCGCGTGGAGACGCGACGCGCCGCCGCGCACGCACTCATCGGGTTGGCTGGCACGGTGGAAGCATCCGCCGTCGACGAACTGACGGCTGAGCGACGCCGGGAGACGGAGATCGAGGAGCGCGAGATACGGCGTTTCCGATCAGCTCGGGGTGTCCGCCGCCGCAAATAGATTCTTTGACCGGCCGACCGCCGTCAAGGCCGTTGGAACGCCGCAGCTGGCCATCGGCGTCACCACTGCCTGGTCCGCCAACGCGCCACCCGCCTAGTTGGGCGCGTAGCGACCGACTACAAGGATCGACTGCGGGCCGCTCGGTCCGTCACGCGCCCAGCCCAGCCGCAATCAAGCCGCGCGGCCTGCGGTGAAGGGACATGACGTATGACACAGCGATCGAAGGATGTTCGGAACGGCCCCGATCAGGAGGCTCCCGAACAGGAACCTGACAAAGCACCGGCTCCGAGCATCGCCGTTCTCGACGCGTCCGCCGTCTTGGCGCTGCTGTTTGCTGAACCGGGCGCCGAAAGAGTCGCGGACGTGATCGCGGACAGTGCGGTAATCGGCACCGTCAACCTCAGTGAGGTCGCGGCGCTCCTCGTCCGTCGCGGGCAAGAACCTGAGAAGACTCTCGCCCCGGTCCGCGAACAGGTCGCGGTCGAGCCGTTCACTTCCGAGGACGCGCTCGCCGCGGCGAAGCTCAGTCCGCTGACCGCTCCGAAAGGGTTATCCCTCGGCGACCGAGCGTGTCTTGCGCTCGCCAAGCGTCTGGCCGCCCGCGCGGTCACAGCGGAGCGGGCATGGGCGCAGCTCGACGTGGACGTCCAGATCGAGCTGATCCGAGCGTGAGCTGCTGATTCGTCAAACGATCGCGAGGGACAGGTGCGGGTGTCCGCGGCAGCGGCAGTCTGACCAGGAGCACGGCGTCGAGCTCGTGGCGATCATCAGCGGAGCGAGCGTGTCGGCGCTCGTGCACGTGTGGCGGGCGCTGACGGACGGTCAGTTCTTGAGCCCGCCTCGCACGACGGGTGGGTGGCCCGCCGCACCAGCGTCGACGGGTTGAAACGGACCGCTCCGATCGCACTCGATGGCGTGCCCGGCGGGCCAGACTGTGAGATCGGACGATCACGTCGATTTTCGGCACTGAGGTAAGCGTTTGGGTTCTCGGGCGGGTTAACGGGTTATGAGCCGTGACGAGAATGGGTTCGCGGAGTTTTTTCGGACGAGCTGGGATCCGTGTCTACGGGCGGTTGCCGCTAGCACCGGCGACATGCTGCTGGCCGAGGATCAGGTTGCCGAGGCGTTCGCCCGAGCCTGGGTGTCCTGGCGGAGGGTCAGCCGCCATCCGGCGCCGAGAGCTTGGGTGGTGCGCACCGCGCTCAATGCCGGGGCGTCGCGGTGGCGCCGGCGCAACCGCGAACTTCCACTGACCGATTCCGACGTCGCGGCGCCCGCTAGCGCCGAGACAGGCCTGGACGCACGCGTGCTGGCCGCCCTGCGGCGGCTGCCAGCCCGCCAGCGCGAGGTGATCGCGCTACGCGTCTTTCTCGACCTGGACATCGAGACAACGGCCAGGCAGCTGGAGATCGCGCCGGGAACAGTCCGCGCCCACCTGTCCCGCGCTGTCACGACGCTTCGCAGCGAACTCGCCCAAGCCCACACTGAGGAGGCCGATCCGTGTCCAACAATGATCAGCTGATCGACACCCCGGAGCTACGCGAACTGCGAGACTCCATGTCCGGCGTGGCCCTGCCCGAACGCCCGCGTCTTGAGGCGATCACCGCGAAGGGCCGCGGGCGCCGGCGGCGTCGACTCGCCGGAGTCCCGGTCGTGTCGGCGGTCGCCGCCGCGGCCGTCGTCACGCTCTCGCTCGGCCTGCCCGGCGTGCACAGCCGGGCCCGGACGCCCGGCACGATCCGGACGCTTGGCATGATCCGGACCGCGGCATTCACGATTCACGCCAATCCCAGCGGCACGGCCACGCTCACGATCAACCCAAAAGAGCTTCTTAACCCCGCTGCCCTGCAGAGCGACCTCGCGCGATACGGCATACCGGCAAAGGTCACCGTCGGCAGCTTCTGCTCGTCCGATCCCACGCCCGCCGGCTTTTCGCGGGTCGTGTCATTCCAACGCGCCGGTGGGCAACGGAGCGGGGAGTCTCAGGTCCGACGCCTGCCACTAGCCAGCGGCGGGTCTGATGCGCCCAAGACGGGTCCGCCGTCCTCCAGCTCCACGGCCTACCTTCGGGTTGGCGGTACCGTGCGGGCGCAAGTCGGCAGCGCACATCCCGCTCTGACGATCGACCCGGCGGCCATGCCAACAGGCACCGAACTCAGCGTCGGCGACTTCCAGCTCGCCACGGGCCAGCAGCAGGCCTCCTTCGCGCTCATCAACACGAGCTCCTACACCTGCACCAACACCCCGCCGAACGCGACCGAACTCCCCGACGGCGGGCAGTTGCTCTACGGCGGCCCCGGCGCGTCGTGATCAGCTACCAGCCGTCGACCGCTCTCCTCGGGTGCCGGCGACTGTGGATCATGCGCCACAGCGCAACGGGGTAGCCAACCCAACAACGAGAACATCTCTCGCGGAGCGCGACCAGCGCGCCGCGGCTGCCGAGCACGGCCCGCCAGGCCTTAAGGCTCCCCTGCCGCCCGTAGCAGCCGGGCCTTCTGTGCCTGGAACTCGTCCTCGGTGAGCACTCCTGAGTTGCGGAGCTTGCCGAGGCGTTCAAGGTAGTCGAGTAACTCTGCCGTCTGCGGCGAGATTGGCGGCGATGGGTCGATCTGAGCTGGATCGGGATCGCCGACCGCAGCGGGTTCCGCAGCAGGAGTGAGTCCGGCAAGCCGCATCGCCATTTCATTGACCGTTGCCGCGAATTTCCGCGCATCCTCGTGCACGCGCCGTGCGCCGGCCGGCAACGCCGCTGAGATGGCGACCCGAGGCCCCTCGATCGTCAAGACGACCCGGCGGGTGTCGCGGAGTCCGCGCTGGGTCCCGGACGAGTCAACGCGGGCGGTCGCGCCGATGATCGAGCCGGACTTCTTTTGATACTCGATGCGTCCGCTTTCGTACACCTTGATCGAGCGGATCGACGGGGCAAAGACGGCAGCGGGTCTCTCCTTACCGGCCATCGATCACTTGAATCCTCGGTCCTGGCTCAGCATGCTCTGCCGCATAGCCTTCTCCTCCTGGACGGTCGCTGGATGGGTCGATGAGGTACTTCGCCCCAGTACCGCGGCGTGCGACGACGGCGAGGACTTCAGGCTCGAGTACGTCGCGTAGCCCAATAGTCCGTGCGTAGCCCGACGCGAACGTCGTCTTGGCCTCGGCCAGGACGCGGGCGCGCATCCGCCCGATCGCCTCGCCGCCCAAGCGCGCCAGCGCGTTCGTCAGCAGGTATCCGCCGACGCTCCAGGCCAGTCCAAACTTGCGATCGATGACGGTGGCGGAGAAATCGAGCGAGCCATAGATGTAGACCTGCTTGTGCATCGTGGTTCCGTAAGGCGTGTATGACGTGAGCGGCGGCTGCGCGCGTTCCATCGCGGTGAGGATGTCGCCCGCCAGTGAACCGCCGCCGATGGCGTCGAAGGCCAGGGTTGCGCCGGTCTCGCGGATCGCGTCGGTGAGCCTGTTGGCGAAGTCCGGTCCTGAGGAGTCCACGACATGGACAGCGCCGAGGTCGCGCAGGACCTGGGCCTGCTCGTCTCGGCGCACGATGTTCACCAGGCCGATGCCGTCAGCGGCGCAAATCCGTACGAGCATCTGCCCCAGGTTCGAGGCGGCGGCGGTGTGGACGAGCGCGCTATGGCCCTCGGCGCGCATCGTCTCGACCATCGATAGTGCGGTGAGCGGGTTGATGAACAGCGCTGCGCCCTCGGCGGTGCTCACGTCGTCGGGTAGCTCCACGACGGCGGCTGCGTCGGCTACGCGGTAGTCAGCCCACATCGACCCGCCGAACAGCGCGACGCGACGGCCGATCAGCGCGGCCGCTTCCGGGCCGGCCGCGATAACAGTGCCGGCGCCCTCGTTGCCGACGGGCAGCGGCTTATCCAGCCGGTCGCGATAGAACGGCAACGCTGCCTCTGGAACTGCGCCCACGAGATCCGGCCCGTCGGGCCGCAGCGCGCCAGGCGGGACCGCACCCAGCAGCACGCCAAGATCCGAGGGGTTGACCGGCGACGCTTCGATGGCCACGACCACCTCACTGCCGCCAGGCTCGGGAACATCACTCTCGGCCAACTCCAGCCGCAACTCGCCATCGGACGAGATGGTCGATCGCACACTGCGGCCGCGAGTAGGAGTCGCATCGGGAGACATCATGAGAACCCTTTCGAGTCGGAGACCGCAGCCTACCGAGCAACCGGACACACCCTCGATGCCCAGACCTCGGAGAGGCGAGCCGCCTGCCGCACGGGACAACCTGCTCATCGCGCGACAGGTAGTCTGACGCCACAACCCCCTCTCGCACCCGCAACACCGTCCGAAAGGCTCGCCCGCGAGTGGCTCGCCGACCACACGCTTCAAGCTCATGCGACCCGGAGCTAAGCCCGGGTGCGATCGCCGGGGGGTTCGTTTACGTCTCTGAAACGGATGATGGAGGGGCCGATGAGCGCACAGCACGAGATCACCGTCCGCGTGGTCAGTGCCGAGGAGGCCGATCACGGCGTCGCCGAGTTCTGGCTCGGCGACGACCTGTTTGGTTTCACCCGGCTCGAGGACGGCGAGCTACTCCTGAACATTGAGTCGCGCAAGGACGGCGCGGCGGTTCTCGTTGACGCGCACAGTCTGGCTAACGCGTTGGCGCAGGCGAAGGCGCTCTTAGAGTCGTACTGAGGGCGGCGCGAATTGCGGGTCCGCAGAGCCGTCAGGCACGCCCTCCGCTAAGAGAAATCCGCGAACGGATTTTCAGCGGAATCAGGTCATCGCTTGTCGAGCAGGCCGAGGTCGCGCAGGCTCTCGGCGGTGTCAACGATCGTTGTCTCGGCCGGGCGGGGGCGCCATCCGAGCTCCTCCTTGGCGCGGTCATTGTGGATGATCAGGCGGGGCGGCTCTGGTCCGGGCGCTTCTTCGGTCGGTGCTCGCTCGGCGAGCGGGCCGAGCCGGTCGCGGAGGATCTGGGCGATCTGGAGGAAGCTGATGGTCGGGCCGTCGGCGAGCGCGAGGTAGCGTTTGCCGACGGCGTTGGGCGCGGCCATGGCACGGATGTGCAGATCGGCCACGTCGCGCACGTCGGCGATGCCGAAGCGCTGGCGCCGCACGACGGGCATCGTCCCGTCGAGCATTGCCTTGACGATCTGCACCGACGAACGCGCGCGCGTCGTCAGCGTCGGCCCGAGTATGAACGTCGGGTTGACGACGACCAGCTCGGTGGCACGGCCCTCGCGCTCGACGAAGTCCCACGCGGTTCGCTCAGCGATCGTCTTGGACAGTGGATAGGCGGGGAGCCCCGGGGTGTCGGGGTTGGTCCAGTCGGCCTCGGTGTATTCGGCACCCGGCTTCGGCGTGTAGCCGACCGCGGCGAAGGAAGAGGTCAACACGACGCGTCTGGCGCCGGCGTCGCGGGCGGCGGTCAGGACCCGCAGCGTTCCGTCGCGGGCGGGGACGATCACCTCGTCGAGATCATCGGTTTGGATCATCGGCGAGGCGGTGTGATGTATCTCCTCGCAGCCCGCCGCGGCGGCCGCCCAGCCCTCGTCGGCGGTCAGCGCGGCGGCGACGATCTCCAGGCCACTGTCGTCCGCGCCGCCGCGGCGGACGGCAGTACGGACGTCGTCCTCGCTGTCGAGTGAGCGAACCGTTGCGCGCACCGGACGCTCGTCGCGAAGCAGCGCGGCGATCAGCCGCGTGCCGAGATAGCCCGACCCGCCTGTAACCAGCACGGGGCTCATCGCAGCATCGCCTCCTCAAGCCGGGGGATGATGTTCTGCACTCGCAGGTTCGCTTCGGCCTCGGCGCCGCCATCATCGTTGTCGCGGGCGTCCCATAGCGCCGCCTTCGCGCGCAGGTAATCGAGGTGGGTGCGCAGCGTTGCGATCTCGGCCTCAATCCGCGCGGCGTGGCGCAACAGCAGATCGCGCTGCTCACCGGCCGCCTCACGTCCGCGTGCGCGGTTGGCCTGGTACGTGCGCATGTCCTCAATGCCCACGCGCATCGCGCGCAGGCACGCGAGCGCCTGCAGCGTATCGAGGTCCTCCTCGCGGTACCGGCGGTGTCCGCTGCTGCCGTCGCGGGCGATCGGGCCGATCAGGCCGACCTCTTCGTAATAGCGCAACGTCGGCTCGCTCAGCCCGCTGCGCCGGGATACGTCTTGAATGGTTAGAGCTGTCATGCGTGCAGCAAAACACACCTCAAGCGCTTGAAGTCAAGCGATACGGAGGTGGGGTGGCGGGATCGTCGGGGAGCGGTTGCCGTCGCTGGTTGCGGTTGCGGTTGCGGCGAGTGCGGGCGCACTCCTCTGGCACGTACGTGACGCCGTGAAGAGTCCAAGAGCCTGACCCCTGGGTTCAACCATTCGTCGCGGACCGGCGGGCGCATCGAAGCCGATGCCGCACCGGTTACGCCGGGGCGCGAGTGCGCTGTGGCAGGCGGTCGGATTTCGCCGGCGGGAAGGGGAGGGCGTTCGTGCCGAGCGAGCGATTGAGGCCGGGCCGAAATTTCTACTGCGAGGGTGCCTGGGGCGATAGCGTCCTCGCTTGATCGGCACTACGTCTCGGGGGTATCGCTATGGCTGGAGACGCCCTATTTCTCGGCTGGGGTCCCGTTGTACGGGGCCGCGAACAGTTTGCGCTTGAGGTCTTTCAGGAGGCGGTGAGCTACTACGGCAAGCTCCAGGAAGAGGGACAGATCGAGAGGTTCGACGCGTATCTCTTGGATCCGCACGGCGGCGATCTCGCTGGGTTCTTCCTAATTCACGGTGAGCGATCGGCGCTTGACGCGGTCAAGTCCAGCGCAGAATTCCGGCGGCTGCTGGTGCGGGCGGGATCGGTGATCGACAACCTGGGTTTGGTGGGCGCCTACGGCGGCGAGGCGCTAGGACAGCAGATGGCGCTGTTCGGTGAGATGGCCCAGGAGCTGCCTCAGGCCAAGTAGGGCCGCTCAGGCGGACCGGCTGATCCGCACGGTTGCGGCTGGCGCCGCTGATCTCCGAATATCGCCTCACGTGGATGGTCGGAGCGCCCATCGAGGACACAATCTCGATCATGCACCTGATCACGCACGGCGTGCCGACCCGCTACCCAAGCATCAAGAGCGTCAACTCGCACTTCGGCGGTGCGCTACCGATGCTGCTCCAACGAGCCGACGACCAGCTGCCACACGCTTATCGTTCCGGTGAAGCCTGCCGCGGCGAGGAATCGTCCGTCGGGGCTGAACGCGACGCTGAAGACTTGGCCTGGGCCGGCGCTGAGCGTCTCGAGGAGGGCGTGGCTTCGGGCGTCCCACAGTTGGACGGTGCCGTCCTCGCTGCCGGTGGCGAGGGTGTGTCCTCGGGCGCTGAACGCGACGCTATTGACGGGGCCGCGGTCGCCGGTGTGCAATGTCGCGATGAGGTGGTGGGTTTGCACGTTCCATAGCGTGATCGTCCCGTTGTCGCCGTTTCCGGCGGCGAGCGTCCGCCCGTTGGGACTGAACGCGACGCTGCTGACGAGGTGGTGGGTCGCGAGCGGCTTCCCGAGCCGCTGGCGGCTATGCACGTCCCACAACACGATCGTCCCGTTGATGTCTGCAGCGGCGAGCGCCGAGCCGTGAGGACGAAAAGCCACGCTGGTGATGGCGCCGGCGTGGTTATTGAGTGTCCCGAGCCGGGTGTGATGTCGTGTGTCCCACAACGCGATCGTCCCATTGGCGCTCGCGGCGGCGAGCTCACGCCCGTCGGGGCTGAAAGCGACGCTATAGACCGAGCCGGCATGAGCCTTCAGCGCCGCGCCCAGACCCGTGCGGCGCGTCAGGTTCCACAACAGGACTGTCCCATCTCTGCCGCCGGCCGCAAGCGTGTGCGGGGAAGCGCTGAACGCGACACTGTCGACGATCCCGGTGAGACCTTTGAGAGTCTTGACCAGCGCGCTGCTTCGCGTGTCCCATAACTGCACGGTCCCGTTCTCGGTCGCCGTGGCCAGGGTGCCTCCACCGGGACTGAACGCGACGCTACTTACCGGCCCGGCGTGACCATCCAGCGTCGTCCCGGGCTGGTCGCCGGGCTCATCCGACACCCGGCCCGATACGACGTCGCCACCGCGCGCGACCGTCCGCGCGCCAGCCAAGAACGATGAGCCGGCCGTAGTGAACACCGCGACGGCACCGAAGAGGAGCGCTCGTCTAAGGCCGATCAACGGGCGTCTGGGCTCACGCCGTCCAAGCAACGAACGCATTCTCACACAGTTCAGAGCGCACTCCCAACGGTTAATCGGGCCGCCTCGCGCGTGATCCGTCGGGATTCCGGCCGTCCTCCCCTTGGTAGCGCACCTACCTGAGGAGCGCGTAGAGCGCCATGTCCCTCCGAGTGCACGGCCTCGCGCCCATGGAGCAACGGCGCAGACCACCTCCGCGACGAGGTTCTCACCAGCCGTTGATCGGTCGGCGGCTCGCGTGCGGCAAGGTGGACGGCGGTAGTCTGGTTGCTATGGCGAACCGCGGCGATGGTCTTCTTTCCCGGCTGGTGGCGCGCGGGCGGGGCGTGCCGTCCGCGCGCGACTGGCAGCGCTGCGCCGTGCTCGAGCCGCTCCGGGCACCACGGATACCTGAGTTCGTCAGCGATGGAGCCTGTCTACCGTTCTCGCCGTTCTTACTGGAGCGCCCGCCCGAGCCGCTTGACCTGTCCGATCCGGCTGTGAGCGCCCTTGCGGCGCAACTCGATGGGAAGCTCGTGGGCTGGCGGTTGCTCGCGCGGACCGACACTCAGGTGCAGTTCGGACGTGGCCTCCCGCCGGAACTGCTTACGGTCGTCGTCAAGCACGACGCCAAGCGCGGCACGTGGTCGTGCGTAGCGAAGCGCAGCGGCCGGCCGCTGCGCGCAACCCGCGACGGGATCCGGGCGTCCTCCTGGCACCTGGACGAACTTGTCGAGCTGAAGCCTGAGGACACTGTTCTGCGGATATGCGTGACAGAGCAGACGTTCGCGGGCGGCCGCCGGGCCGACGGCCGCGTGCTCGCGCCGGACCTCTATGAGAGCGAGCACGAGCTCATCCTGACGATGTACGTCAAGCCTGAGTCAGGGTTCCAGATCCAAAGACCAAACCCGGAAACGCCGGTCCGAGTCGCCCTCTCGCAGCCCGTCGGAAACAGAGAGGTGATCGACGGAGCGGTGTACGAGTAGGACTCGGCGACAAGGCATCGCGCGCGGGTTGGTCGCGGTTCAGGCCGCTTGGGCCTGCGCCCACGGCAGCCACCTTGACCCTGTGACTGACCTTGAGGGTGATTCGACGCTAGTCGTAGGAGTCGGGCATGGAGGGCGGCGTTCCGGTCGAGTACGGTGAGAGATCGATGATGAACGACGCAAAGCCGCGGCGGACTGCCCGGGAGCTCGCCAGGGCGGTCGAGGGCGGCCGGGACGTGGGTGCCGCACTGCGGCACCTGGACGGTCACGGGTCCGAACCCGGAGCCGCGGGGGTAGCCGAGGCGCTAGCCCGGTTCCTCGTTGCCCGCTGCGATTCGCACCATCGTGGTTGGCGAGTCGTGCGTCAGGTTGTCGTCGATTCGGCGGCTGACGCGCCGTGGGAGAGGTGCGCGCGGCGCGCGGTGCCGCTGGTGTCGGAAGATCTCCTGAGGCTTGCCGGCGACCGCGGCAGGACGCCGCTGGCGCGCGCCCAACATATCGCCGCCCAGCGCCGCGCCGAGCAGATCGCGGTTCACGTTGATCAAGCCGTGGTACTCGCGGACCTGGGCCTGGAGTGCTCAGCCGGGAGTCCCGAACGCTGGCGCGTTGCTCTAGGGTGCGCGGTCCGAGCCCGCTCGCGCGAGCAGGTCGCCCGCGCGGTTGATCGGTCTCTTCGCGCGTAACAAAGCTGATTCGCGCTGGTGCCGCGCTGGGTCACGGGAAATGCTTGGCACCCCGGGACGAACCCTGCCGCCATCGACTTCCCCGAACCTTAATAGGCCCACCGGAGGAGGAGCCTGCAGGCAGACATCGTCGTTGTTCGGCGGTTCCGCGGGTTTCTCGTTGCGTGAGCGCGGTCTTGTATTCGCATCCGGGGGTAGACTGGACGTACAAGGTCGCTCGCCGCTTCTGCGGATCCGTTTCGCGCCGGGGCCTCTGCACGCCCAGGCGCCCGACGGACAGCTTCGTTTCTCATCCTCAGAGAGCCGTGTCTCGACAAAAGTCGTCGGAGCCCCCCGCGGTCGGTCCAGGGGCGCTGAAGAAGGGTCCCCATGGTTCTCAAGTCATCGGTCGAGCCACCGGCTCGCGACAGTTGGAGCGCACACCGCGGACGCGAATGTCTCCGCTCAGCGATCTGAATTGATGCCTCGCTCGAACGCGGCTGACGAGAATGTCGTCAAGAAGGCCTCGCCGCGGGGATCGAAACACGTCGTGGTGAGGGCAGGCCGGCGTCTGGCGGGGCTAGCCGCTCGCCGGCGCACTCCGCTGACGGTGGTTGGAACGCTCCTCGCGGCGGGCGTACTCGTGTGCGTTTTGGCCGGCCGGTGGGGCCAGTTCGTGCGCGCGGCGACCGGCGCGCCGTGGTGGGCGTTGACAGCCGCGGCGGCGCTACAAACCGCGTCGCTACTAGCGCGCACCGAGGCGTGGAACGCGACCGTGCACGCCGCCGGTGGCACCGTCGGCCGGCGGCGCCTATACCGCGCGGCCGGCGTCGGCTACCTCGGCAACATCGTCAACGGCGAACTTGGGTTTGCCGCACGGATCGCGTCGCTGCGGCGTGCCGCGCCGCGGGACACCCCCAACGCGATCGTCGTCGCGGCCACCGAGATACCGATCGTGCTGATGGAAGTCTCGCTGGCGACGCTGTTCTCGTTCACGCTCGTCGCCCCCCTCGGTCTGCCTTGGTGGTCACCGGTGGTCGGCTTTTGCGCGGCGGTCGCCGTCGTTGCTGGGCTCGCGCGGCTGGCCCGGCGCCACCCGAGTGGATGGTGGAGGGGCCTCGCCGCGCTCAGCGAACCGCGTGCCCGCCGACGCGTCGCGGTCTTCGTCGTACTCGCCGTCTGCGGTCAGATCGCGCGCAACTGGCTGATGCTGTACGCCAGCGGCGTACACGCGTCCGTGCTCGACGCGACCGCGGTGCTGATCGCCGTCGCGGCGCTTGGTGTGCTGCCGATCGGCCCAGGCACCGGCACTGCGGCGATGGTCCTGATTCTCGGGTCCACCGGCGTAGCCGGTGTCAGCGCCGCCGGGGTGCTCCTGACCGCAACCGGCACCGCCGGCGCGCTTGCCTACGGCGGCTGGGCGGT
Source organism: uncultured Solirubrobacterales bacterium (assembly GCA_963701945.1). GTDB lineage: Bacteria > Actinomycetota > Thermoleophilia > Solirubrobacterales > Solirubrobacteraceae > Palsa-465. Next base: position 16,344 of record CAVPBV010000021.1, read on the forward strand.
CGCCGACCGGCTCTGGACGAAGCGGACACACGAGCTGCAACTTCGCGCCTCGGGCCCAATCGTCAGCGTCCAGTAACAAATCGGGCGAAGCGCGCCCCAGCCGGTGAAAGTTGGGCCACCGCCGTCACGGCCGAAGCTCGGCCCAGACGGCCTTACCCGCGCTCGTCGTCTCGACGCCCCACTCACTTGAGATGTGGGCCACCAACTGCAGCCCGCGCCCCGAAAGCGCCAGCACATCGAGGGTGTCTCGAACCACCGGCTCGGCTCTGCTCAGGTCATGTACCGCTATTCGGACGCCCGAGCCCTCACGGCGAGCAACCACCGAAAACGCGGAACCGGCGTGAACGACGGCGTTGGTGGCCAGCTCGCTGACCACGAGCTGAGAGTCCTGCAGCAGTGTCCCGCTATGGCCCCATCGCCGCAAGGCATCGCCCACGAAGCCGCGCGCAGCCCGCGGTGCGTCACTTTCAGCGGGAAATCGGCGGGAGACCTCGGTCGCCGACGGGCCGGAGTGATCGCCGAACTGTCCCGCGTCGCGTGGCGCCTGCAATATCGACGAGTGCAGCTGGCATATGTGCTCCAGCGCCTGGGCATTTTCAGGACCCGAGACGGACGTACTGCGGTAACCGCAAAGAAGCGAGAACGGAAGCTCACACCCCAGCTGTGTCCACAGCTCCTCGAGCTCGATCGCGCCCAGCACATCTCCGGCATCCCAGAGAAGCGCCACCATCTCGCCGTAGGCCCGGACCGGCCGTCCAGCTTGGGCTGCGCTCCGGATTATCGGGCCGACAACGCGGCGGAAAGCGTCCGCTTCGATGCGCTCGCTCCGCATGAAGCTGGCCAGCGTTTGCGCGGCATCGAGCGAGACGAGCGTGTCATCGGCGACGGCCTGCGCCGGATCGATCCCGGCAGCTTTCAGCTCCGCCTCGAAGGCTCGCCGATGAGCCTCGGTCGCGATCATCAGCGCCAGGCCCCCGGCATCAATCGCATCCGCCAGATACCTACCCGCCGTTCCGAGCCCGGCGTCATGATCGTAGAACAGGACGACATGCTCGCCCGAGCAGACCTCGCTGCATTCCGTCTCGATCATGATCATCCCTGTCCGGGGTTGGACATCTCTCCCCTCTGTCCGGGGTTGGACATCTCTCCCCTGCGCTCGATCATAGGCCGTTTGGCTGTTTCCACAAGCCGGTCTTGCAAAGAGCCGGCCGTAGGCGCTAGGTCTGGTGGAGTGCTTGGAGCTTCGTGAGCGCCTGGTGTTCGACCTGGCGGATTCGCTCGCGGGTGACGTTGAACCGGCGCGCGATCTCGACGAGTGTGCGCGGGTGCTGGTCGCCGAGTCCGTAGCGCAGCTCGAGCACGCGCCGCTCGCGGTAGGAGAGGTTCTCGAGCGTGTCGCGCAGTGCTTCGTTGGTGAGGATTTCCACGACGCGCTCGTAGGGTGACTCGGCGCCCTCGTCGGCGATCAGCTGCCCGAACTCGGACTGCGCCTCGTCACCGACGGGCTTCTCGAGCGAGATTGGCGCCTCCGCGGAGCGCCGGATCGAGTCGACGTCCTCGGGCTTCATTCCGGTGACCTCGGCGATCTCGTCGGCGGTCGGCTCGCGGCCGAGCTCGGCTATGAGCTTGCGCTCCGCCCGCCCGATCTTGTTGAGCTTCTCGACGATGTGGACTGGGATCCGGATCGTCCGCGCTTTGTCCGCGAGCGAACGAGCGATCGCCTGGCGGATCCACCAGGTGGCGTACGTAGAGAATTTGAAGCCTCTGCGGTGGTCGAACTTCTCGGCGGCGCGGACGAGACCGATCGTGCCCTCCTGGATCAGGTCGAGAAACGGCAGCCCCTGGTTGCGGTAGCGCTTGGCGATCGAGACCACCAGCCGCAGGTTCGACTCGACCATCTTCTGCTTGGCGTTGAGGTCGCCGCGCTCGATCCGCTTGGCGAGATCGACCTCCTCCTGAGCCCTCAGCAGCCGCACCTTGCCGATGCCTTTCAGGAACAGCTGCAGACCGTCCGTCGTCCCGTCCGGCTCTAGATCCAGCTGAGGCTTGCGGCGGTTCCGCTGCTCGGGCGCCCGCTCGATGCTCAAGCTTGCTGCAGTAGCCTGATCGAGTTCCTCGATCAGCTCGATCTCGCAGCGCTCGAGAACATCGTGCAGCTCGTCTACATCGATGTCCTCGAGGTCGAGCTCGGCGGTGGCGGTCGCGATCTCGGCGTACGTAAGCACGCCGATCCGCAAACCGCGCGCGATCAAGCGCTTGACCTCTTCAAGCTCCTTGAGATCCGTTCCTGGCATTTCGCGTTCAGTCTGCTGGCTCAAATCGGCACTCCTGACTATGCGCGAACCCTCGACCAGGAACCCGGCGACGGTGACGCTCGCGTCGGCGTCACTCCATCGCCCTCGTGACGCGTGATCACGAGCCGACTCGCCGCGCCGACGTGCTGCCCGTTCGTGTTCCGTCCGCGCCATGCCTTCCCAACCCTCTGTTGGGGCCATCCGCAAGGAGAGGGACAGAGCCCGCGCGCGTTTAGCCAGATTGGGACGAGGCCACCGGGCCGGTGGGGTAACGCCGATAGAACAAGCCACCGGCCCCGCGGTCAAAACCAATAGCCCACGCCTCCCGCCTCGTGACGCAGAACGCGCCGTCGGTGGCATTCGGGCTTGGGGTGAGAATCCCGGCCGCAGGGCCAGCTCACTTACGACTGTACTCCGATTAGAGCGCTTGAACGCCGGAACCCCAAAAAGTCTGCCCGGCGCTTCCCCGCGGCCATCGGCGGACTCGCCGCCCGCCGCCGCCCACCCCACCGACCACGCCCGTACGGCCCAACGAGAGCAGCTAAGCGAGCTCCGCCGGCGGTGAGTCCACGTTGTTAGCCGCGCGCTTGCGAGTCGCCGTGGAGGCTGATCTCCTCGGCCCGACCGTCACGAACCCGAATCGGTGGCGGATGTCCTGCGTTAATCATCCGTGCGGTCCCAGAAGGCAAATCGACTCGCACGAGCTGCCCAGTCACGAACACATGGCTGGGCGAGTATCTCGAGAGGGCGTCGTGGGCCAACCGGGCCTGCTCGGCAAGACCGACCCCCCGGCGACGTGCGTTGCGGAGCGCTCCGACCAGCACCGTGGCCAGCAATGCCGCTTGGAGAGTGTGCCCCATCGCGTCGGTCATCGAGAGATGCAAAACGTCGCGCTCGAGGCTGAAGTCAAAAGTGTCGCCAGCCACGTCTCCAGCGGGTTCTAACCAACCAGCGAGCGTGAACTGCCCAGCCTCGCACGTGTAGGAGCCCGGAAGCAGCCGGTGCTGGATCTCCGCCTCCAGCGACAGCGGCACCGAACGCTGCCCCCAATCAAACAGATCCGTAAACCGGCGGTTAGCGATCACGATGTACGCGAGGGCGTGCGCCGCGCCCGCGACGCTCGCGATCGTCTGCTCGTTGGGCCGCTATCGAGCCACAACTCCAGGACGCCGACGGCCTCGCCCCGACTGGACACCGGCGCGAATAACCAGGCGCCACCGTTCTCGGCGAGAACCTCGACCTTCTGCTTCGCCAGGGCCTGACCCTGGGGCGTCCCAACCAAAGGCACCCGCTCAGCACGCTCGCGCGCTAGGGCGCCCCTGGCGTCGCCCCGAGCCACGTGACTCAGGCGCACGAGCGCACGGCCACTGAAGTCAGCGATCAAGAAACTGATTTCCCGCGCAGCGAGGCTCTCGGCCAGTGCAGCGCCGATGACCTCAGCGGCCGCGATCGGCGGGGCCGCATCCACCGCGACGAGCAGCGCACTCAGATCCAACGCAGAACGCCGCTCACTCATTCCCGGATCCCCAAGCCGGACGTGTCATCGCGACGCTGGTGTAGGGGACACCGACACCGCCCCGCGCGGCCGTGCAAGCACCCGCGCGATCGCGATCGTACGTCGGTCGCTGTGTCTTCGGACATCGGCGAGCCCTCCGTCTCGTCGCGCAACAGGACACCCCGCGCAGAGACCGCCAGAACCACACAAATGACAGCTTCTACGTGGGTCAAATCAAATTACCAGAATTCCGACTATTTTGGTCGGATTATGCTACAGTCGTTGCTGCGCTCAGTGAGCCTCGCGCTCTTCTCGCTTTCGGGGCGACATTTCGGTCAGAAGAGCAGAGAGGCGGTTGGCGATGGCCACCGCAACAAAGAATGCCCGCGCGGCTAATCAAGTCGTTCGCGGCGCAGGTGAGGCATCCAAGTCGACGTCGATGGAGTTCGTCATCTCCGAGGACAACGGCGGCAGGTACGACTGGAGAATCGTCGCCGGCAACGGCGGAATCCTCGCGCGGTCGGAGGGGTTCGCCTCGTATGAGGACGCAGAACACGCCGCACACCGCGTCCGCGACGGCGCGGCCTCAGCGAGCTTCAAGCCCGGCACCGGTGAGAACGAGCCGGTTGGATCTCGTCGCGCGCCGGGCCACGGGCGCCACGCGCGATAGCTCCGACACCTAGTAGCGTAGGCTGGACGAGGCGGCAACCTCAGCCGTGACGCGGTTGCGAGATGAGCACGTGCGGCGGGTATTCGGTAGCGGTTCCACGAGCTTACGAGGCCGCGAACGCGTTTAGCTGGTCGCATCGATCACCGGCTCTGGGGGCATCCGAGGGTCGGTGCGACCAGTTAAACGTGCGCGCGGGTCACCAAGCCTGCCCGCGACCGTGCTGACGCGGCGCGAACGAGCCGTTGACCTATCGCAAGACGCGAGCGTTGGATTTCGCCGCCGCCTTGGATCTCTACTGGAAACAGTCGGACGATCCAAGGAGGCTCGTAATGAGCAGTCGTACGGAAGTCGCAGGGAAGTCGGTTCTGGTCACCGGGGCCAATCGCGGTATTGGCCGGGCGTTGGTCGAGGAGGCTTTGAGGAGCGGCGCGAAGCGCGTCTATGCCGCGACACGCCGGCCGTTCGTGCACCCCGATGACCGCGTCACGCCGGTGACCATGGACGTCACCGACGCGACGCAGATCAAGGCCGCTGTCGAGGGAGTCGGATCTCTTGACATCCTCGTCAACAACGCCGGGATCGCGCTGTACGACGACCTGAGCGATGGATCAGTCCTCGAGCAGCCCCCGCCGGAGGGGGTGGCGGTACCGGCATCCGAGGGCACCCGCTTCCTGCTCTACTCCTTCAGCCCCAACGAACTGGTAATCAACGGCTTCCTGCAGACCCTGATCGGCCTCTGGGACTACTGGCATGCCAGCGGCGACACCACGGCGCGTGCGCTGTTCAAGGCCGCTAGCCCGGAGGCGCAATACGAGCTGCCGTCCTACGACACCGGCGCCTGGTCGCTTTACGAGCCCGGGCAGGAGGACACGCTGTCCTATCACCAGCTGGTCACCGGGTTCCTGCGGCAGCTCTGCGACAGAACCGGGAACGCAACGTACTGCGGCGAAGCCTCCCGCTTCAATTCGTATCTGAAGACACCACCAGTCCTCGCTTTGACTACGACCAGCGCACGGAGTGGGGCCAGCTTCCCGATCTCCTTCACACTGTCGAAGATCTCGAACGTCACGCTCACGATTACCAATGGCTCGGGGACCGTCTTCACGACTACCAGCCAAGTCCCTTACGGAACCGACTCCTTCACCGTTCCGGCGCTTGGTGCCGGGTCATACACCGTCACGCTAAGCGCAACCGACTTAGCCGGCAACGTGGGCACAACCGCGGCAACCCTCACGGTCCAATAGGAGCATCCCTCCAGTCGCCATCTGCGGTGTGCGGTGGCGCGGCGGGTAGTTGCACCGTCGCGCGGAGCCCGCCAGCGGCGCGGGGCGTAAGAGTGAGGGTTCCATCGTGTGCTTGGGTGATGCTCTTGACTATCGCCAGGCCGAGGCCGACACCTGCGTGGTCGGTGCGTATTCGTTTGGTGGCGCGAAGAAACGGCTCGCCAAGCGTGGAAACTAACTGTGGGGTGAGCCTCTCACCGGTGTTCTCGACGGTGAGCACGACATTCTTGGGGTGAACGCTGGTCGTGACCCACACGGTGCCCCGCTCAGGCAAATTGTGGACGACCGCGTTGTGCACGAGGTTCGCGCTCAACTGCAGCAGGAGCGCGTGTGAGCCGATGGTGGGGGTCAGGTCGCCTGAGTTGTCGATGGTGACGCCATGCTTCTCTGCTAACGGGAGAAGCGTTTCAGTGGCTTCTTCCGCTATCAGGGACAGGTCGATGGGTTCGCGGCTAAAGGACCGTTGGTCGGCGCGACTGAGCAGGAGCAATGCCTCGGTGAGGTCGATCGCTCGGGCGTTGACGGCGTGGAGGCGGTCGACGAGTTCGCCGTTGTCGCGGTTCGGGTCGTTGCGGGCAACGTCGAGAAGTGTCTGCGTGATCGCCAGCGGGGTGCGTAGTTCGTGCGAGGCGTTGGCCGCGAATCTCTGCTGTCCGGCTAACTGTGCTTCGAGCCGCGCGAGCATGGTGTCGAAGGCGTCGGCGAGTTCACGGAACTCATCTCTGCGGCCCGGTAGCCGGATTCTGTGCGACAGCGACCCGGTCGCGGCGATGCGGGTGGCGTCTGTGATGCGAGCCAGAGGGGCGAGCATCCGGCCGGCGAGAATCCATCCTCCCAGGAGACCGAACACCAGCAGAAACGCCAGCGCGATGGCTGCGGTCGGAGCGAAATCGCGCGCGACGGTGTAGCGGTAGTTGCGTACGAGGATGAACCCGGGGTGGATCCCACGACCCAGGAACAACCACCCGGCCGCGAGCAGCAAGGCGCCCGCGACCATAAGGAAGCCGGCGTAGCTGAGCGTGAGTTTGAGGCGAACGCTCAATCCAGGGGCTCTATCCACGGTCTCCTCCCTCACCGCTCGGTGTCTGGTTGCGTGTCGATGCGGTACCCGGCGCCGGCCACGGTGGCGATGATCCAGGGTGCGCCCAGGCGTTTGCGCAGTGCCGAGACGGTGATGCGCACGGCGTTGGTGAACGGGTCTGCGTTCTCATCCCACGCCCGTTGCAGTAGCTCTTCGGCGCTGACGACCCCGCCATCGGCAGCGACGAGGACTTCGAGCACTGCGAACTGCTTGCGGGTGAGCGCGATGTAGCGGCCGTCGCGGTAGACCTCGCGGCGGAACGGATCCAGACGCAGGTCTGCGACTTCTCGCACGGGTGGTCTGTGGTGGGCGCGTCTGCGGTCGAGCGCTCTGAGACGCAGCACGAGTTCTCGGAGTTCGAATGGCTTTGTGAGGTAGTCGTCCGCGCCGAGCCCGAACCCGGATGCCTTGTCGTCGAGCCGGTCGGCGGCGGTGAGCATGAGGATCGGCATCCCGCTACCCGAGTCGACGATCCGTTCGGCGATCTCGTCACCCGAGGGCCCGGGAATGTCGCGGTCCAGCACGGCGATGTCGTACGCGTTGAGGCTCATGAGCTCCAGAGCAGCGTGGCCGTCACCGGCGATGTCGGCCGCGATCGCTTCCAGGCGTAGGCCATCGCGGATGGCTTGTGCCATGTAGGGCTCGTCCTCAACGATCAACACGCGCATGCTCTCGATGCTCCCAGCCGGAACATATCGTCGACGTATCGAAAACCACATACGGGCCGGCAACGCCACGCTGCCTTGACTGGCAGGCGTGGCCTCCAGCCAACCTGCACGAACAGCAGCCCGCCGTACCCGAATGACCGTGTACCGCCCGCGGCGCCGCCGCGTGCTGCTCGGCGCGGTACTTGCCCTCATTCTCGCCCGCACGGCGTTCGCGGCAGCCGGCCACCTGCTCAGCGACAAGGCCCGCATGTTCAACGGCACGGTCCGCACCTACCTGTCGTCGGTCGGGTGGCCGCAGCGCGGACAGGCGGCGTTGGTACTCGGTAGCGGGCGACCAGCGGCGAGCCCGGACGAGCAGCCGGTCCCGATCGCCAGCCTGGCAAAGGTGATGACCGCCTACCTGACCCTCAAGCGCTATCCGCTGAGCGCCGCGCAGGACGGGTTCACGATCACCGTCACTGCGGCCCAGGCGCAGGCCGAGACCCAGGACGCCGCCCAGAACCAGTCGGTCGTGGAGGTGCAGCCCGGCGAACAGCTGACCGAGCGCCAGCTGCTCGAGGCGCTGCTGATCCCCTCCGGCAACAACATCGCCCAGATACTCGCCGCCCAGGTGGCGGGCAGCGAGACGCATTTCCTCGCCGAGATGAACGCCGAGGCCCGCTCGCTCGGTATGGACCACACGATCTACACCGATCCCAGCGGGTTTGACCCGAGCACGGTCTCCACCGCCGCCGACCAGCTGCGCGTCTTCGAGCAGGCGATGCGCTTTCGGGTCTTGGGCGAGATCGTCTCGATGGCCAGCGTGACGCTGCCGATCGCGGGCACGGTCACCAACTTCGACCCCCTGATCGCCGAGGGCTATGCCGGCAAAACCGGGTCGGACTCCGCGGCGGAGGGGTGCCTGGCCTTCTTCACCCACGTGACGGTCGGCGGGCACCGGCAGACCGCGGTCGGCGTGGTGCTGGGGCAGGGGCAGGGCGGCGATACGGCTGCGCTGCTGGCCGCCGCGGGCGAGACCGCCGAGCAACTGGTCGACTCCGTCGCCGCTCGGCCCAGCGCTGGTCGCAGCGCAATCACGGTCCACGGGAGAAGGCATGAGTAGAAAGCTACGGCCGCCGGCCGCACTCGCCCTGGGGGCGCAGTTGGAATAGGCGAGCACTGACCTGCGTCGTTAACTAGTGATCCCGCCGCTACCAGTGCGGGCGAGGCGGCCGCCTCCGGGGGGCCGGGAGGGGATGACGGATGCGAAACCAGCATCTGATCGCGGTACTCGCGACGGCGTCCGTGGCACTAATGACCGCGGCGAGTGCCGGGGCGTCGACGGATCAGACCGTGAGCCCGCGAGACAACTGCGGCGGGTTCAACGGACACGTGGTCATATCCGATGGGTCGACGCCCACGATGCAGCTCTACGGCGAGGTGTGGGACAACACGTGCCCGGGCTCGACGTCGGTGTGGCTGGCGTGGCAGAGCCCCGCCTACCACAACATCCAGGTCCAGGCGGCCAACGCGTCGGCGACCGTCGGCGTGAACTACACGACCGCCCCGCTGCAAGTTCCACCCGCCGACATCAAGGTGACGGCGTGCAGTACCTACGGCGGATGGCACTGCGGTACACCCGTCAGCGTCCCGGACACGAGCGGAGGAGGCACGAGCGGCGCGTCGACCGGCGGCTCGGTGGCGCCCACCACTGGCACCGCGGCACCCAATGCCGGCCCCGCGACGCCGCCGCAGGCAACTAACGGCTCCGGTCGCGAAGCGATTCCGGCCACCAAGGTCGACCTGCCGGGTGCGGCCTCCTGGGCGATGAACGACGTTTTCAACTCGCCCGGAATCTTCGGCCCCGATGACGGCTTCGCGGACGACTGCACCGACTTCGTCTCCCGGGCGCTTGCGATCGGCGGCGGCGACCCAGAGACGGTCCTCAACGACCGCAGCACGAGCAACGATCACTACTGGTATTTCTCCACCTTCAAGTTCGGACGCTGGTGGAGTCACTCGTGGAGCGTGGCCGAGGACCTCGCGGTGCATCTGAACCTGCTGCACAGCACGTGGCTGCGCTACTGGCGCGATGCCCGGCCGGGCGACGTGATCTTCGCCGACTGGACGAGCTCGAGCTTCGCCGGCATCTCCCACGTGGGGATCGTCACCGGCATGAAGGGAGGCGAGCCACTCATCACCCAGCACACGCCGAGCCAGCGCGGGGTCACGCTGCACTATTGGCAGACGCACCCGCCGAAGCTCGTCGACGGCCGGCCGAACGTGCACGTCTGGATCGCCGTGCCCAACGCGGACTGAGCCGTTACGGTCAGCTGTCCGTGTTCTTACGGCGCCGCGGCGCTGCCGACCGGGGCGGTGTCGAGCGCATGTGATCGCGGACCGGGGTGAGAAGGCCGGTCAGCGTTTGGAGGTCGTTGCGTGAAAGCGGGTCGAGGAGCATGCGCTGACGACCTCGATGTGGCCGGGCAGGACGCGCGCGATGAGCGCGCGTCCTGCGTCGGTGATCGTGACTTCGACGCTGCGCTCGTCATCGGGGGACGGTGAGCGGCTGATGAGGCCTCTCGTCTCCAGCAGGCCGGCCTGGTAGGTGAGAGCGCTCCGGCTGTAGACGACGCCGTCGGCGAGGTCGGTCATCCGGTAGCTGCCGGTTGGCGAGTCGTTGAGGCGGGCGAGGATCTGGAACTGCACGTAGCTGAGGTCGCCCTCGGCGCGCAGGTGCTGCTCGACGGAGTGGCGGAGGAGGCTGCTCACCTCCATCAGCGCGAAGTAGGCGCCGAGCTGCTGCGGGTCGAGGGAGGCCGTGGGTTTGGGCACACCGAGATTTACTTGCTTCGAATTTGAACTAGTGTTCAATCCGGTCGACGCGGGCATCCGTGGCGACTACCTCCGGGAGGCGTTCCCAGTCGCCCTCCACGTGCCCGGGATCGACGTGGCGGGCACGATCGATGCGCTCGGCGCGAACGTCACGGGGCGCCGGGCCGGCGACCGGGTCATCGCCTTCCTGCCGATGATCGCCGACGGCTCGGCGGCCGAGTATGTGATCGCGCCGGCGGAGATCCTCGCTGAGGCACCCGCGAGCATCCCGCTGGCCGATGCTGCGGCCCTGCCTTCGGTCGGACTGGCCGCTTGGCAGTCGCTGTTCGAGCACGCCGATCTCCGCGCGACAGCGGTCCCGGGCGCGGCGGGCCGCGAACGTGGCCTCAGCGGTCGTCGTTGACGGCGCGTACGCTTCGGCCGACGTGTTTGCATCGACCGATAGGAGCTAGAAATGGGACTACGCGACAAGCTGACGGACCTCCGCGAACAGGCCCAGCAGGCGGTGACCGAGCACAAGGACGAGATCAAGGGCGCGATGGAGACAGCCGGCGCGACCGTCGACCAGAAGACGCACGGCAAGTACACCGACAAGATCGCGAAGTACGGTCAGAAGGCAACCGACGCGGTTGAGAAGTTCAGCAGCGAGGGCTCGAGTGAATCGGCCGAGCAGCCGGGCGCGACGGCGCCGGGCGCTGAGGATGTCCAGAGATAAACGGACTCGCCGGTCCGCTACGATTCTGGCATGGCTGAGTCGCCCGCCCAAGCGGCGCAACCCGAGGGGCTTGATCGTGAAACGCTGATCGTCGCCGGCGTGGTGATGCTGGGCGCGGTCATGTCGATCCTCGACACGACCGTCGTCAACGTCGCGATCGATCACCTCGCTGTCGCGTTCCATTCCTCGCTGACCGAGATCCAGTGGGTCATCACCGGCTACACGCTGGCGCTCGCGACTGTGATTCCGGTGAGTGGCTGGGCCGCGGACCGGTTCGGCACCAAGCGCATCTACATGTGGTCGCTGGTGCTGTTCACGCTCGGCTCGGTGCTGTCGGGCCTCGCGTGGAGCGCGGGCTCGCTGATCTTCTTCCGCGTCCTGCAGGGCTTCGGTGGCGGCCTGATCATGCCGGCGGTCATGACGATCCTGACCAGGAAGGCCGGTCCTCACCGGATGGGCCGCGTCATGGGCGTACTCGGAGTGCCGATGCTGATCGCGCCGATCCTCGGCCCGATTCTGGGCGGCTGGCTGGTCGACAACGCGTCGTGGCGGTGGATCTTCTTCATCAACGTGCCGATCGGGATCGTCGCGTTCATCCTCGCGCTGATCGTGCTCGATCGCGATCAGCCTCAGCCCGCCCACCGGCTCGACTGGGTCGGGATGCTGCTGCTCTCCCCCGGGCTGGCGGTGTTCATCTTCGGCCTGGCCGAATCCTCGACGTACGGGTTCGGCTCGGTGCGCTCCTGGGGCCCGACGCTTCTCGGCGTGGTCCTTATAGCCGCCTGGTTCATCCATAGTTGGCGGACCCCAAACCCGCTCATCGACCTGCGGACGTTCGCGCACACGCGCGCGGGGGCGGCAGCGGGAACGTTCCTGCTGTTCGCGATCTCCGTGTTCGGGACGATGCTGCTCGTCCCGCTCTATTACCAGACGGTCCGGGGCGCCTCAGCGCTCCAAGCCGGCCTGCTGCTGGCGCCGGGCGGGTTCGGCGCGATGTTGATGATGCCCCTCTCAGGCAAACTGACCGACCGGTACGGACCCACCTGGCTTCCCGCCACCGGCCTGCCGTTCGTGGCCGTCGGGTTGATCCCGTTCGTGTTCGTCGGCCCCCACACTTCCTACGTTCTGCTGTGCGCCGGCAACTTCGTCCAGGGCCTCGGGATGGGTCTCGCGATGATGCCGAACATGACAGCCGCGATGCAGGCGGTCCCGGCCGCCGCGATCGCCCGCACGAGCACGGCGATGAACATCATCCGCCAGGGCGGGGCGTCGATCGGCACCGCGGTCCTGTCGGTGATCCTCGCCTCGGCGATCACGAGCAATCTCAGCGGGATCGTCGGCAGCCACGCAACCGGCTCGGGCTCGGGCGGCCTTGCCACTCTTCAGCACCTACCGGCGAGCGCGCACGCCGCGATCGCGAAGCCGCTCGCCGACGCGTTCGGGTCAACCTTCCAGTGGGCGCTCGTGCTGATCCTAGTCGCGCTCATCCCGGCCGTCGGAATGGCCTTGTCGGGCTGGCGACGTCCGCTCGCCCGACCCGTCGGCAGCCGCCCGGTCGTAATCGAATAGCGCCTTGGGATCCGGCGACGAGTGCTGGCGCCCGCGGCCGAGCAGCTAGCCGACGGCCGTGCTCACGGCGGGGCGTTCAGCCATGCCCGCATCATCGCTATCAGCTGGTCGACGTCGACGGGCTTGGCGATGTAATCGGATGCGCCGGCAGCGAGTGCCTTCTCGCGGTCGCGCTGCATGGCCTTGGCGGTCAGCGTGATGATCGGGAGCATCGCGAACCGCGGGATCGAGCGGATGGTCTGGGCGGTCTCGTAGCCGTCCATCCCCGGCATCATGATGTCGAGCAGGACGAGGTCGGTGTCGGCGTGCTGGCTCAGGCGCTCGATCCCCTCGTGGCCGTTCTCGGCGTACACGACCTTCATCCCGTACCGCTCGAGCATCGCGGTGAGTGCGAACCCGGTGCGGACATCGTCGTCGATCACGAGCACCTTGCGGCCGCGCAGCGGCGCCTCGCCGAGGCGCGCCGGCTGCGAGGCCACGCCGGCGCCGTCGAGGGTGGGACCCGCGAGATCCGCGCCGAGGGGCAGACGGAGTGAGAAGCGGCTGCCTTCGCGTGGCTCGGACTCGACTCGCAGGTCGCCGCCGAGCAAGTGCGCCAGCTCGCGGGAGATCGAAAGGCCGAGTCCGGTCCCGCCGTACTTGCGCGAGGTCGTCCCGTCCGCCTGCTGGAACGCCTCGAAGATCAGGTTGAGCTTGTCCTCGGGGATCCCGACGCCGGTGTCGGCGACCGTGAAGCAGATCAGGCTCGCGCCGCCGCGGAGTGACGAGTTACCGGACGCGACCGGCGCAGGCGAGAGGCCAATCGACAGTGTCACACCGCCGACGTCGGTGAACTTGAACGCGTTCGACAGCAGGTTCTTCAGGACCTGGCCGAGCCGCTGCGCATCGGAGACGATCGACGCCGGGAGCGCCGGATCAATCTCGACCCCGAACGACAGGCCCTTCTGTTCCGCGTAAGGCCGGAACGCCCGTTCCGCGTCCTGACACACGTCCGACAAAGCGACCGAGGTGAGATCGAGCTCCATCCGTCCCGCCTCGACCTTCGACAGGTCGAGGATGTCGTTGATCAGCGCCAGCAGGTCATCCCCGGCCGAGTGGATCGTGCGCGCGAACTCGACCTCGCGCTCGGCCAGCGACCCGCTCTCGTTCTCCGCCAGCAGGCGGGAGAGGATCAGCATCGAGTTCAGCGGTGTACGCAGCTCGTGCGACATGTTCGCCAGGAACTCGGACTTGTACTTCGACGACAGCGCCAGCTGCGTGGCCTTTTCCTCGAGCCCGCGCCGGGCGAGCTCGATCTCCTCGTTCTTGACCTCGATGTCTCGGTTCTGCTCGGACAGCAGACGCGCCTTCTCCGCGAGCGCCTCGTTCGTCACGCGCAACGCCTCGGACCGCCGCTCGAGCTCCTGCGTCAGACCTTGGGACCGCGCGAGCAGAGTCGTGGTGTCACGGTAGGCGGTGCTGAGCGCGAGTGAGTACTCGAGCCGCTGGCGGCGCTCGCGCGCGAGCATCGCCAACAGACCGACCAGCGGGAGCGCCAGCAGCACGAGTCCCGGCCGCACCACCGCCGACGCCGCTACCAGCAGACCGATGCACGAGAGACACGCGTCGGTGGCGTACAGCCACACCATCGGCAGCTGAACGCACGGGGGGATGCGCTCGGCAAACCAGGTACGCCCGAGGCCGGCCCCGGCGTCGAACGCGATCTGGGCTCCGAACGCGAACAGCAGCAACGGCCAGTTGTTCCACGAGAAGATCTGACCGTGAAACAGGACCAGTACGAGCGCCGGCCCAAGCGCGTAGAAGCTGTCGCCCACGCGCGCCAGCAGCCGTGTGCACGCAAGCCGTCGCTGAAACGCGGCCGGCACCTGATTCGCCACCGAGCAGGCCGCCACGATCAAGGGCACCCACGGGGTGGGGAGTACGAACAGCATCGGCACGAACACCAGTTGCGTCGGCGCCGTCCACGAACTTCCCACCGGGTACTGCACCCGCGCGGCGATCAGATAGGTGACCAGCGTCACCACCAGCGCCGAGACCGAGAGCGCGCGCGGCGAAGCGCTGAGTCCCGCGAGCAGGCCGGCGGCGATCACGAAGACCACCGCCGCACCGCCCTCGGTTACGAGCAGCCGGCGCGCCGGCGTCGCCACCGAGTGGCGCTCACGTCCGAGGCGCAGCAGGCTCTCGGCGCCCGGCGTCTCGTATGTATCGATCAGCAACTGGCCGGCTGGGTGCAGTCAGAAGATCGGATCAGCCGCGGTTCCACGGATCGACGAACACGTCATCGACCTGCGGATTGCCGAGCACGCCGGTCAGCTCCAGTGATACCTGGGCCGTGCCGCCGGATAGCAGTCCGAGCAACGGTGACTCGGTCAGTAATACGGGCGACGGTTGCCAGTCCCCCGGGGCAGTTACGACGCCGGCCGGGATGGCAAGACCGTCATCGACGACGCTGACGGCGACCACACCGCTGCCGGCGATGAAGAAGCGCATCGTCGGGTAGCTGGCATCGACGCAGGTCGCCGGAGACTCGGCCGACGAGCCGGCCGGAAGCGACAACGACCACGAGCCGAGCGTCCCCGTCGCCGCGTAGGGCTCGCTCCCCGGCACGATCTCCGCGCCACCTTGCAGCGACCACGATGCGGTCTCGAAATCCCCGCCGGGGACGAGCTCGTAAGAGGCCGAGTCGCCCCAGGGGGCAAACGGTTGACTGGTCGCCGAGGGCGTGCAGCTATTGCCGCCGAGGCCGAGGAGATCGGCTTGCGCTGCGGACACAGGTGCTACGACGGCGCCGAGAGCGCCGAGCGCGAAGGTGATAGACAAGCCGCCAAGCACGCGTCGGATTGGGCTGGTCGCTGTCACTCCTATGAAACTCGAGGGGTTGGTCTACGTTCGCCGACGCTGCGAGAGAGGTGTCTCCGGTGTGTCACGTCGCACCTCAGAGTCCCATTGGGCCGCGTGCAAGCGCAAGCGGCGCTGGAACCCACGGAAGTGTTCGTGTGAAACGTCGCCCCACGGAAAGGGCCTCGTAAGCCGTTACGAAGTATCTGATGCGGGCTCGGCCCCTAATCCCAACCCGCAGTGGCACATCACGCCCCGGCGTGCAGTTCCCGGAGCGCAACCTTCACCATAGACCTTCGCGTCAGCGAAGCCAAGCGTGTTCAACATATGTTCGAGCGCGACCTGTCGCGCATGCCAACGACTGGACGAGGCGTGCCAATGCGGCTCGGCACCACGGGCTGGCTCTATCCTTGGCCGCCCACCCCGAGGAAGGCCCGCGTGCCCGAACAGTCGAAGGTAGTTCTGATCACCGGATGCTCGTCCGGCATCGGCCATGCCACCGCCGCGCTGATGGCCGCGAGCGGCCACCGGGTGTACGCGACCGCGCGCAAACCCGAAGCGATCTCCGACTTAGCGCAGCGCGGCTGCCGAACGCTCGCGCTCGACGTGACCGACGAGCAGTCGATGCGCACGGCTGTGGCCGCGGTCGAGGACGCCGAGGGTGCCGTCGGGGTGCTCGTCAACAACGCCGGCTACAGCCTGTCGGGCGCCATCGAGACGCTCGACATGGACGACGTCCGGCGCCAGTTCGAGACGAACGTGTTCGGGCTTATACGCATGTGCCAACTCGTCCTCCCCGGTATGCGCGCCCGGCGCACGGGACGGATCATCAACGTGAGCTCGATGGGCGGCAAGCTGACGTTCCCGGGCGGTGGCGCCTACCATGCGACCAAGCACGCCGTCGAGGCGATCAGCGATGCGCTCCGATTCGAGGTCAAGGGCTTCGGCGTCGACGTCGTCGTGATCGAGCCCGGCCTAATCAAGACCCAATTCGCGGACACCGCAAAGGCGACGGTGGACGCGGACGATGGCGGTCCGTATGCGAAGTTCAACGAGGCGGTCGCGGCCCTCACGGTCGACGCCTACCAGGGTCCGCTGTCACGGCTCGGCGGGGGCCCCGAGACGGTCGCCAGAACGATCGAGAGGGCGGCCACCGCCAAGCGGCCCCGCACCCGGTATCCGGTGACGCCGTCGGCGTGGCTGGTCATGGGCCAGCGCGCCGTGCTGACCGACCGGATGTGGGACGCGGTGGCTGGGACGCAGTTCCCGCACCCGGAGTAGGCGGCCTTCCGGAACTCAGGCGATCTCGAGCCAGCGGGCGAGCGCCTCGACCGGATAGTGCTTGGCCGCCTCGGCCAGGATGTAGAAGGTGTCGGGCGGCACGATCGCCTGAAGCCAGTCGTTGTGCGGCCACGTGCCGTCGTCCCGCTGCTGATCGAGCAGGTACGCGATTCCGCGCGCGACGGCGTCGGACGATCCCTCACCCGCGTCGATCAGCCCAGTCAGCACCAGACCGGTGACCGGCGGCATGCTCGGGCCGCGTCCGGCGCGCGCAGGATCGCGGTAGGAGTCGGCCAGCTCGCCCCACCCCCCATCGTCGTTCTGGCGTGAGAGCAGGAAGCCGACGGCGCGCAGCACCCACGGCTCGGACATGTCGGCGCCGACGCGCGCGAGCCCCTGAAGTACGCACGCCGTCGAGGCCAGGTAGTTGACGGTCCAGCGCCCCCAGAAGCCGCCGTGCTCGAACTGCTGGGCGCGCAGGAACTCGATCGCGCGCCGCACCGCGGGCGAGGAAGTGGTCAGACCAATGCGGCCGAGGCCATCGAGCACGCGGCCGGTCAGATCCTCGGTCGAAGGATCACCGAGTTCTCGCGGCGGATCTAGCAGCGTACGGACCGCCCCGACCGGCTCGTCGAGCGACACCTCGACCGGGCCGCAGAACAGCGGCCCGGGGCGCTTGGCGGGCAGACCGTGGACGAACGCTGACCAGCCGCCGTCGGGATTCTGCATCCCGAGGAGCCATTCGCGCCCGAGGTCGCGGGAGGCGCTCAGGCGGCGCCCCGTCTCCGGGTCAAGCGCACCGTCGAGCGTGGCGGCGGCGAGCACCGAGCCGTACGCGGCCAGCACCGTGCCGGTGTCGTCGTTGTCGACCATCGTCTCGTTTCCCGGCTGGAAGGCCCACCCGCCGATCCGAGGTGCGCCCGGGTTGCGGTTGTCGACCTCGGGTTGCTCGAGCCGGGACTGGGCTTCTATCAGCCAGTCGAGCGCGCGGACGATGCGAGCA
Source organism: uncultured Solirubrobacterales bacterium (assembly GCA_963701945.1). GTDB lineage: Bacteria > Actinomycetota > Thermoleophilia > Solirubrobacterales > Solirubrobacteraceae > Palsa-465. The sequence continues at coordinate 34,055 of CAVPBV010000021.1, forward strand.
TCGCTCGGGGAGACTCCGGCGGCGATCAGCGCGCGGATGTTCGCCGCCGTACACCACACCGGGCTACCGAACGCCTCGAAGTGAAGGCCCTCGGCGTCGCGCACCCGCTGGGACTCGAGCCAGGCCACCGCGCGCGCCACCATCGGATGGCCTGCGCCCAGGCCCGCTGCGCGCAGCGCGGGCAGCATCAACGCGGTCTGCACCGTGTTGGCGTTCCAGCTGCCGTCGAGGTTCTGGAACGTGGACAGGAGCGTTAGCGTGCGGGACGCGAACCGACGCGCAATCTGGCCAGTCGGCGCGCCGTCACCGAGGGCGGGTGGAGAGGTGAGCGGCGGGGCGGGTGGCGGGGTCGGTGACGGGGTGGGTGGCGGGGCGGGTGGGCCCCAGTCTCCGCGGAGCCGGTGCGCGATCAGCGTGAGCGCGCCGCTCACCATCAGGATCCCCGAGTGGAAGCGGCGTTCCATGAACTCGACGAGCCGCGGGATCAGCGCCGGCACCATCGGCGGGCAGGGCAGCTCCGAGGGCTCGACCAACCCGGCAAGCGCGAGGTACACAACCGCCGGATCGCCACGACCGAACGCGGCGACCACCTCCGGGGTGCCGCCATGGGCATCGACCCAGCCGCGGGCGCGCGCGATCGCGTCGCCGCTCGCCTCAGGCGCGCATAGCGACAGCGCCGCCCAGGCCGAGGCGGTCGCGCCGAGGTCGCCCTCGGTCGCAGTCGGGTGCGAGCGGTAGGAGCCGTCGTCCTGGAGACGGGAGCGCAACCAACGTGCCCCGTCGGCCGCGTCGGCAGGCGCGAGCGCCCCGGCCGCGTGCACGGCGACGAGCACCTGCGCGGTCGGCATCGACCCCATGTCGCACAGCGATTCCCACGAGCCGTCCGGACGCTGGCTTCGCCACAGGACCTCCCGCCCGCGGTCTACCGCGGCTCGCACCGCCGCCGGGTCGAGCGAGGTCCCGCCGGCGACGGTCACGCCTGCTCCGCCCGCGCGATCTCGATGAGCTCAGGGTCGATGCTCGGGAATACGCCGCTTGCGGTCCAGCGCCGGTGAAGCTCCGGTGGCACCGGGATCGAGAAGCTGGCGCTGGGGCGGCCGGCCATGCCGAGCACACGTTGGTTGAGGATCCCCGCGCCCACCGTCTTCGTGAGCGAGCCTACCGGCCCGCGTGCCGACTGCGCGCGGTCGAGCAATCGCCCGACGCCGGCCTGCCAACTCATCGCCCTGTCCCAGCGGCTGCGCGGCAGCGCGACGAGCTCGCACACATCGTCGCCGAGCAGGTAGCGCGTGAGCGCCGGCGCCGCTCCCTCGAAGCCCGCCGGCAGTGAGTTGGCATGCAGCGCGAACAGGGCCCGGGTCATCAGGACCCCCTCGTCCGAGCGTCGATGGTTGCGGCGGGCGATCTCACGGGTGAGCGCGGCGGCCTGCGCCAGGTCGACCGGGATCGCGGCCGGGTCGATGCCGAGCATCTGGCCGATCACCCGCCAGCGGTACTGGTAGTCCTCCGCCTCCTGGTCATCGATGCGGACGCCGAGCTTGCGCAGCGCATCGACGACGATCCACGAGAACGACAGCAGCGTGCCAATGAGATCCTCCTGACAGATCGGGACGCCGTCGGTCGCGACGTCCCAGCGGCCGCTGCCCATCACGAGGTACCGGATCGCCGCGTGCAGCAGGCGGACCTTCTGGATCTTGCGGATGCCGCGGCCGCAAGGATCCAGCGATCCCGGCGCCACTACCGCGAGCACGAACTGCGCGGTCTCGCCGACCCGCCGGTCGGCGTCGTGGCCGAGGCGGCGGCTGAACGTCAGAACCTTGACGCCCGGGTAGCCGGCGTAGCAGTACACGAGCGATGCGGTGGCGAGCGCCACGCACACCTGCGGACCGTGCTCGACGACGACTGTCGAGCCCCGCTCGAGCCGGTCGCGGTCGACCCAATCCGGCAATACGCAGTGCTCGTCGAGCCAGCGGCCGATCGACTCGGGCAGCTCCGCGGGCACCGGCTGGTCGTTATAGGTCAGCGACCGCAGGACGTCGCTGACCGTACGGACCTGATCCGTGCGCGCCAGCTCTTCGATGACGGCGTCGGCGCTTGGATCCCCCACGTGCCGCAGGTCGTCGACTAGGCCCCCCGTGTAGCCCACGCCTGAAAGCTAAGGGCCCGCACACCTTTTGGCAAGACTCTCAGTCGCGTTACGCCGGGAAGCGGTCCAAAGGGGTTCGATCCCCCACCGACCAACGATGTCCGAACGGATCGGTGAACCCGCCCTGGCGGTGGATCCCCCACGGAACCTCGTGGTCGGTGAGCGGCTCCAGGTCGGTCGCGCCGGCGGCGGCCGCACGATCGATGAGCGCGCCGGCGTCCTCGGCGAACACCTCGATCCGCGTCGTCGTCATCCCGACGTCGTTCGGGCTCGGCTCGCGGGTTCTCCCCGAGACGGCCTCGTGGACGAAGAACGGCGCGCCGGCGAGGCTCAGCCCGGCGACGCCGCCGAGGTCCCACAGGACGTCCGCGCCGAGCGCGGAGCCATACCATTCCACCGCCTCACTCCCGTCTGAGACGATCAGCATCACTGACAGCGACGTATTGCCGTCCACCGGAACGGCATCGTTGCACGAAACGATCGGAGGAGGCGGTTGCCGCGCGCGACGTGACCCTCAACCGAACTGACACGCCTGGCCGGCCTTCTGAAACGCGGGAGACTGCGGATTGATCGTGCTCGGAATCGCGAGGACCACTCCTCCGCGATCTTCGATCGCGCTGTAACCGGCTGGGCTCGACGGCGCCTTGAGCGTCGGGTCGGGGAAGCCCGAGATCCCGTGGCGCCGCATGCATTCGGAGGTCTCGAGCGCCTGGCGCTCGGCCTGCGCCGTCGGCGGCCCGGACGGAGGTCCGCCGCCGGGGAGCAGCTTGCGACATTTCTGCTGGGCCGCCTTGAACGCCGGTGAGAACGGATTGATCCCCGAGCTTGATGAGAGCTGGATGCCGCCCCCTCCGCTCGGGTCCGGGAAGTTCGGCACGCCGTGCGTGCGCATGCACTTCGAGAAGTTGATGAACGCGGCATTGTTGCTCGACGAGCCGGCCGAGGCGGAGCCCGATGCGCTGTAGCTGCTCGCCCCCGTGCCACAGGCCGCGACGCCGACCGCGGTGACAACCACCACGAGCCCGACCGCAAGACGATGACGATGAGACATAGACAGCGTTGTACGCCGCCGGGTATAACGCGGTTGTAACGCTGTTATGCGGTCGTTATGCCTGGGCGGAGAGCCAGGCGAGCACTTGGGCGGCGTGCTCATCCGGCGGGAAGATCGGGTAGAAGACATGCTCGATCCGGCCGTCGGCGATGACCAGCGTCAGCCGCTTGTACAGACGCTGGTCGCCCGCCGTGAACGTCGGTAGGTCGAGGGCCTCGGCGAGCTCGTGACCGGTGTCAGAGATGATCTCGAACGGGAGCCCCAGGCGCTCGGCGAGCTCGGTCTGGTAGTCGGTGCTCTGCGATGAGAAGCCGTGGACGGCGGTGGCGCCGGCGGCCTTGAGCTCGGCGTAGTGATCGCGGAACCCGCACGTCTCGGGCGTACACCCGCGCGCGCCCGGGATCGCGTTCCAGCCCTCGGGCAGGTCGACCCCGGGCTGTCCGGTCATCGGGTAGATGTAGAGCACCGCTCGGCCCGGTCCGAGCTGATCGAGCGCGACCTCGCGGCCCCCAGTGCTCGGCAGCTCGAGGTGCGGCATCGCCGTCCCCGGGAGGTGGTCGGCGGCACCGTCGTCCTCGGGGGCGGGCAGATCGCTGGGCAGGCTCATGTAGTCGGACACGGCGGTTCGATTGCAGGCTACCGCGGTACCGGCACGATCCTGTGTAATCCGTCCGTGACTGGGACCATCGGCGTGATCGGCGTTGGCCGCATGGGACTTCCCGTGTGCGCCAGGCTGGCCCGTTACGGGACCCAAGTGCTGGCCTCGGACAGGGTCCCCGAGCGTGAGGCGGACGTGCTTGCCGCCGGCGCCGGCTGGGAGGGCGACACCCCACGTCTGGCGAGTCGCGCCGAAGTGCTGATCACGGTGTTGCCCGGATCGAGCGAGCTGCGGGACGCGATGGCGGTCGCGTTGCCGTCGCTCCCGGAAGGCGCCACATGGATCGACCTGACCAGCGCCGACCCGGCGATCGGTCGCGAGCTCGTCGCTCGCGCGCACGCGCGCGGGATCGAATGTCTCGACGCGCCGGTCGGCGGCGGAGTGGACGCGGCTCGGGCCGGGACCCTGCAGCTGTTCGTCGGAGGGCGCGCCGACGTGGTCGATCGCCATCGCCCGATGCTCGAGACGCTCGGGCGCGTCGAGCACGTTGGCGATCAGGGCGCCGGCTACACGACCAAGCTGCTCGTCAACCTGCTCTGGTTCGGGCAGGCGGTGGCCGTGGGCGAGGCGCTGCTGCTCGCGCGGCGCGCCGGCATCGATCTCGAGGTGCTGCGATCAGTGATCGGCACGAGCTCGGCGGCCAGCGTGTTCGTCGACCGCGACCTGAGCACGCTGCTCGACGGCGGCTACCTCGAGTCGTTCGGACTCGATCGATGCTGCGATGAGCTCGAGGCGATCGTGGCGCTTGCCGACGAGCTTGCCGTGCCCTTCGAACTGTCGACCGTGGTCGAGCGCTCCTACCGCGCGGCGCTCGAACGGTACGGCGCGGTTGACGGCGAATTGCTTGCGGTGGCGCTGCTCGAGGAGCGCGCGGGCGTGAGACTGCGCCCTAGCGCCGACCACTGAGCCTTCAATCCTGCACAGATCCTGCCGTTCTGTAGCCCAAGCTCCCTGACGGGGTACTTTCCGAACTCAACTCTCTCGTGAGGTCAGCACTTCGTGGTTGCGCGATTCGCGGGCGGCAGGGGCCGCAGAGTGGACGCCCAGTTGGGGTGGCCGTGGCGTGCGCCCGCAGTGCCCTCGAGAACCGACGCGGACGCAGAGACGCGAAGCCATAATTGCCAGCCCGCACCGGATGCGGCCACCCAACCCGCACGTCGTATGAGGAGCAATGTCTTGACCAGTCCAGTTCGACGCCTGGTCGGCGGCGTCTCGATCGCGATCACGCTGGGAGTGTCCGCCGCGCTCGCGCTTCCCGTCTCGGCCGCCGCCGCCGATCCCGTCAGCTTCTCGCCGTGCAACAACGCCGCGCTCAGTCAGGCGTTCGCTCCGTGGGGCGACCCGTCGTGGTACGAGCTTGCGCCCGGAGGCGACTTCGAGAGCCCGGCCTGGACGCTCGACGGCGGGGCCCAGCTCACCGCCGGCAGCGAGCCGTATGCCGCGACCGGCACGCTCGGTAACTCGTCGCTGTCGCTGCCGGCCGGCTCATCGGCGCAGTCGCCCGTGTCCTGCGTCGACGCCGCCTACCCGACGATCCGATTCTTTATCGCGGGCACGGGATTGGTGGCGGTCAACGTGATCGACGGAGGGCTCGACCTCCCCGCCGGGATCGCCGCGGCCTCGGGTGCCTGGGAGCCCACCTCGGTGATGCTGACCGAGGCTCCGTTATACGGAGCGCTTTCCGGCGGCACCGCCCAGGTGTCGCTGCAGCTCACCGCGCTGACCGGCGACCCGCAGGTCGACGACGTGTTCATCGATCCCTGGAACCGCGGCTGATCGACGGGCGCACCGACTGGGAGCGCCGAAACGATGCTGATCGACTCCTACGAGACGCCGGGCGCTGAGAATCTGCTGCTGCTCGGGCGCGAGCGGCACTCGGACGGAGCCCCGGCGCGCCGCCTGCTGATCACCGAGGCCGGGGCGGCCGCGCTGTTCATCGCCGCCGCCGGATCGCTCGCGGTGTTCGCGTCGACGACGCGCACGGTGTCGGCGTCGGTGCTCGCGGTGACGGTCGTCGCCTACCTGATCGCCGGGCGCGTGCGGTACCCGGTAGGCAGCTCGTGGACGGCGCCCACGCAGCTCGTGTTCGTGCCGATGCTGTTCGTCCTGCCGACCCCGTATGTGCCCCTGATCGTCGCGGCCTGCTCGCTCGCGGATCGGTTGCCCGCGGCGCTGCGCGGGCCGGTGGCGCCGACGCGGCTGCTGGCCCGGATCGGCGACAGCTTCTACGCGCTCGGGCCGGCGCTTGTCCTGGTCCTGTTCGGAGCCCAGAATTTCTCGTGGGACCGCTGGCCCGTGCTGCTGCTCGCGTTCGCGGCCCAGATCGCGTTCGACGCCGGCGCCGGCCTGGGCCGCACGTGGTTCGCCGAACGCGTCCCGCCCACCGGCCAGCTTCCGATGGTGTGGCTGTACGTCACCGACGCCTGCCTCTCGTGCGTCGGGCTGCTGATCGCGGCATCGGCGGTGGAGCGGCCCGGCCTCGTGCTGCTCGCGCTGCCGCTCGTCGGTCTGCTCGGCATGCTCGCGCGCGAGCGCCAGCAGCGGCTCGAGTACTCGCTGGCACTGAGCGACGCTTACCGCGACACCACGGCGCTGCTCGCGCAGTCACAGGGTCTGACGCAGGAGTTGCAGAAGCAGTCCGAGGAGCTCAGGGAGACGAACGATGAGCTTCAGGAGAAGGCGTCGCTTCTGTCTGAGCAGAACCGCGATATCGAGATCAAGAACGAGGAGATCGAGTTCGCGCGCCGCGGGCTGGAGGATAAGGCGGCGCAGTTGGCTTTGTCGTCGAAGTACAAGTCGGAGTTCTTGGCGAATATGTCGCACGAGCTGCGGACGCCGTTGAACTCGATGCTGATCCTGTCGCGGCTGTTGGCCGAGAACGAGGAGCATTCGCTGACCGATCGGGAGGTCGAGTTCGCCAAGACGATCCACTCCGCCGGCAACGACCTGTTGTCGTTGATCAACGACATCCTGGATCTGTCCAAGGTCGAGGCGGGCCGGATGGAGCTCGATCTCGCGCCGGTCCCACTGTCGGATGTCTACCGGGACGCCGAGCGGGCGTTCCGGCACATCGCCGAGCAGAAGAGCCTGTCGTTCAAGGTCGAGATCGATCCGGCGCTGCCCGCGTCGATCATCTCCGATGAGCAGCGGCTGGGACAGGTGCTCAAGAACCTGCTGTCGAACGCGTTCAAGTTCACCCACGCGGGTGGGGTCACGCTCGCGATCGGATATCCGCAGGACCGCTCAGGGCTGCGGAACGACGCGCTCCGGGAAGCCGAACGGGTGATCGAGTTCTCGGTCATCGACACCGGCGTCGGGATCCCCGACGACAAGCTCAACCTGATCTTCGAAGCCTTCCAACAGGCCGACGGGACCACGTCTCGCAAATACGGCGGCACCGGCCTCGGCCTCTCGATCAGCCGCGAGATCGCGCGGCTGCTGGGCGGAGAGATCCAGGTCGACTCCACCGTCGGCCAAGGCAGCAGCTTCTCCCTGTTCCTCCCCCTCATCGAACACGTTGCCGACCACGACATCGCAACGAGCACCGACGACGCGCCACCGACGAGCAGCGCCGCGCCCGCGGTGGAGGAACCGGTCACCGATGACCGTGGTGATCTCGAGCCCGGGGACCGCGTCATGCTCGTCGTCGACTCCGGCTCCCACTCCGACTCGGCGCGAGCGCGAGCGCGAGTGCGGAGGCTGCTCGCACTTGTCCGTGCCCACGGCGCCAAGGCGATCCTCGCGCGGCGGCCGAGCGTCGGCCTCGCACTCGCGCGCGAGCACGTTCCCGAGGTGGTTCTGGTGGCGGAAGACTCCGACCGCGACGAGTCGGCGCTGGGGGCGCTCAAGAAGCACCCGGACACACGCCACGTACCGGTCGTGGTCGTCGGACGCGCCGCGGGCCGGCTCGACGCGCTCCGCGCGGGAGCCGTCGCGTTCGTCGAGGAGCCCGCCCGCGTGGTCGAGTTCGATCGTGCGATGGCGCGGGCGGCTCACGTGACCGAGACCCGAGCCCGCCGCATCGCCGTCGTGGCCGACCACGCCGATCTGTTCGACCAGGTCGCGGGCGTGCTCGGAAGCGGAGACGAGATCGACCTGGCGTGGATCAATCCGGCCGACGCGGTGAGCGCGCTTCGGGCACACCCGTATGACGTCGGGGTCGTCGTCGTCGACGACGCGCGCCACACGGACAGGCTCGCGTTCCTCCACGACCTGGCGGCGGACGAGACTCTGCGCGAGCTTCCGCTGATCGCATTCATCCAGCGCGAGCTCTCCAAGGCGCAGCGCGCGCGGCTCGATGCCCTGTCCAAGTCGGCGGTGATCACCGTTGCCGATGCGCCCGAGCGGCTGGCCGACCAGGCGGCGCTGTTCCTGCACCGCGCGGAGGCGACGCTGCCGGCCCCGACGCGGAAGCTGTTGCACGTGCGCGACGGGAACGCGCCGTTGCAGGGCCGCAAGGCACTCGTCATCGATGACGACATCCGCAACGTATTCGCACTCACCTCGATGCTCGAGCGCTACGGGATGAAGGTCGTCTATGCCGAGAACGGCCGCGAGGGCATCGAGCGCCTCCACCAGCACGCCAACACCGATCTGGTCTTGCTCGACATCATGATGCCCGAGATGGACGGCTACCAGACTGCGCGCGCGATCCGCTCGATGCCACGGTTCGCGCACCTGCCGATCATCTCGCTGACGGCGCAGGCGATGACTGGCGACCGTGAGAAGGCACTCGCGGCCGGCGCCTCGGACTACATCTCAAAGCCCGTCGACGTCGATGAGCTGGTGTCGATGATGCGGGCTTGGCTCGACGTTTAGGCCCCCCGACCGAGTACGTGACGGACCCTTAGCGGCGACGCGGAGTCCCGCCCCCGAGTGGGAGCGGGACCCCGGACTTGGTTCGGACCGGAGTACGGGCGCCGGCGTCAGACGGTTCTCGGGTGATCGCTTTCGCCACGCCCCGCGCCGCCCACACAGGTCCTCACGCCACCGGAGCCGGGCTCCCGTACCTGCGCGTCGCCTGAGCACCCAAGGTGTCGCTGGTCGAACGCGACAACCGTCGCTGCCTAGGCACATCCCGAAGCAGATCCGCCGAGCCGGGTCCGAAAGATCAGGCCGACGCGCCGCGCTCGATCATCACCGACGTGGCCTTGACGACCGCGGTCGCGTTCACGCCGGCGGCGAGCCCGAGCTCCTCGACCGAGTCGCGCGTGATCGCGGCGGTGACCAGGAACGGACCGGCCTCGAGCTCGACCAGCGCCATCACGCCATCGCACTCGACAGAGCGCACCACGCCGGTGAACCGGTTGCGGGCGGATCGCTCGGTTCCGGTGCGGTGGCGGGTGGGACGCGTCGTCAGACGCTGGACCTCGGCGGCGGGCACGAGCCGGCGGTTACGGGCGTCGCGGGTGGTCTTGATCCGCCCTTTCCGGTCCCAGCGCCGAAGGGTGTCGACGCTCACGCCGAGCGCCGCGGCAGCTTCGCCGAGCGAAAGGTCTTTGGGCATCCGGCCACAGACGGTACAGGGCGCCTTGACGGCGCGCGGGTCAGGCGACAGTAGCCCCCGGCGTGCCGCACGATCGTATGCCGTAGGCGGTGGCGAGCGCGGCCACCGGGCTTTCCCGGAGCGTGGCCTCGACGCTCGCGATCGTGTCGCTGTCGCCACTTCTGGCCGCCGCTTCGAGCTCGTGATACGCGGTGACCACCCGCCCCAGCGACGCAAAATACTGCGACAGCATGAGGCGGTCGTGCGCATCGCCGGGAGGACGCTTTAGCTTGCGAAGTTGGTCGGCTTCGGACTGCACGAGCGGCACCAGCCGGCTGAGGTATGCGGCCATCGCCCCCGTCTCCGACGCCGATGTCGGCGGCGCAATGGCACGCGTCTGACGCAGGGTGTTCGTGCATATCGCATTGGCCTGGGCGATGAAATCGCTCTTCGAGTACCCGCCGCCGCCACACCCCGTGAGTAGCGCGGTTAGCAATATCGCGAGCGCCGGCCGGCGACAGACGCGAGCATTCCGAGGGCCCGACACGACGGCAGAGCCTAACGCGCCCCCAAATCCCCCGTCTCACGCGTGCATAAGCAATGCCTATATGCTCACCCGATGCGCAAAACCTCCATTTCCCTTCGTCATCTCGCACGGCCGGGTGCGTCTGGTGACCAGCCCGGTGCGTTACGCCGGCTCCTCGCCATCCCCCTGGTCGGTCTGCTGACCGCCGCCTTCCTGCTCGTGGCGCCGTCGCTCGCGAGCGCGGACACCTCGTCGACGCTCACCGTCGTAGGCACGAGCGACGTCAACGATTCGGGCCTCATTCCGAATCTGATCCAGCCTCAGTTCGAAAAGGATTTTCCGCAGTTCACGTTCAAGTACAGCCCCTCCGCCACCGGGGCTGCAATCCAGGCGGCCGAGAACGGGACCGGGGGACCGAGCGCGCTGATCGTCCATGCGGCGTCGCTCGAGAACCAGTTCGTCGCCGGCGGGTTCTCGTACAACAACCAGTTCGGCAACGCGATCTTCACCAACGATTTCGTCATCGCCGGCCCGACCGGCGATCCCGCCAGCGTCGGGACGAATGCCGCCAACAACGCCGCGCAGGCGTTCGCGGATATCGCGACCGCCGGGGCAGCCGGCAAGGCCACGTTCTTCAGCCGCGGCGGCAACGTCACCGCCTCGGGCACGACCGTCGAGGAGCATGGGATCTGGGCGCTCGTAGCCAGCTCGGGTCTACAGCCCGCGAGCCTGACGCTCTGCACGGTCAGCGCGGCCGACGGCGGCGGCATGTCGCCGATCGCCGCCAGCGCCGGCGTGGCCAACGGCGGGCCGTGCCCGGACAGCGGCACGGTCCTCAGCAGCCATGCCCCGTCGTGGTACGAGATCACCGGCGCCAATCAGGCGAACAACGTCGAGGACACCAGTACCTGCAACGTCGCGAGCGGTGCGAACACCTGCTACTCCCTGACCGACCGCGGCACATTCGACTACCTGGTCTCGGGCACCGACACCAGCGCGGCGACGGTCACCAACCTCAAGATCGTCACCCGTAACAACAGCGCCAATGCCCCCGGCGGCCAGTACGAGCTCATCAATTACTTCCACGTCTACATCATCAATCCGAGCAAGCCTGGCGAGACGGTGAACCTGACCGCGGCGCAGGACTTCGTCAGCTTCCTCACCTCGCCTGCGTTCCAGTCGCAGCTGAAGACGTATCTGCCGACGACCGATCCGGGCGGACCGCCGTTCGTGGCGGATGCCTCGCCTAACCTGACCGCGTCCGGGCTTCCGAAGAACTACACCGCCAAGAAGCCGCTGACGGTGAAGGGAACGCTGGTCAATGCCGAGCCGGGCTACCCGGCCCTGGCCAGCCAAAGCGTGTTCCTCGACCAGATCGTCGCCGGCCAGCCGTTGCCGGTCGCCAGCGCGAAGACCAACTCGACCGGTGCGTATAGCTTCAAGTACACGCCGACCTCGAGCGGCACCTACGAGGTGTCGACGGGTCAGATCTCGATGATCGAGAACTCGACGCTGAGCCCCGTCTATGGCGACATCCTGTCGCCGTCGTCGACCTCGCCGGTGAACGTCACCGTGCACGCCGCGACCTCCAACTTCAAGGTGGAGTCGCAGGGCGGCAAGGCGCTCGTGCTCGGCACGGTCGGCCCCGGTACGGGTCACGTCAAGGGCACGATCACCGTGCTCGCTCGCGCCGTGGGCAAGCATGGTGCGTTCAAGACGGTCGCGACCGAGCGCCTAGCCTCGAACCAGGGCAACTTCGCGATCCTGGCGCCGCTCGCCCCGGGCGGCTGGAACTTCAAGGTCAAGTTCTCCGATCGTGGGCAGGTGGTGGCCGCGACCTCGCGGACGGTCACGGTCACGATCGGCCCGAAGCCGACCTCGGGCATCACGGTGAGCTCGTTCAAGCCCAAGAGCAAAGGGTTCACGCTCGCCGCCACGGCGACGCCGTCTGGCGAGCCGGGCGCGAAGGTCGAGCTGCTGAGGATCAACACCGAATCGGGTGCGCCCGCGCATTTCACCGTGTTCGGGACCGCGAGCCTCGGCGTCGGCAAGAACAAGGTGACGTTCAAGGCCAAGCTCACGCACGCCGCCCGATGGGTGCTCCAACTCGAGTACGTACGGCCGGGAGAGGCGCCGAGTTTCTCGGGCTTGAAAACGATCACGATCCGTTAGGTCCGTGGCGCACCGAAGCATCCCTTCGGGCGAACGTCGACGGCCGGCCGACCGCCGCCCCGGGCTGACCCCGGGGCGGCGGCTCGCGTTGGCGCTCGTGGCCGCAATGGCCGTCGCGGCCGGCGTGCTCGCGTACCCGGGTGCCCCGGCAGGGGCCGAGGACAGCTCGCAGCAGATCGTGTCGGCGACCGTGTACTCGCCGAACGGCACGTCAACGGCCACCGCGACGCTCGCAGGCCTGGAGGCGTGCCCGACTTACTCTGGCCCAAGCACGATGGAGGAGCTCGGGCTGAATGGTTTCGTGCCAGTGACCTTCCCGCCGAACGTGTGGGCCTTGTCAACGATCCTCGGTTGCCTGCAACCCCAGCCTGTCACCCTCACCGGGCAGGGAGGGGTCACCGTGATCGACGCGGACGGCTCGCCCGAGACCGACTCAGGCTCACAGCTCACCGCCGCGGACCTCGCGCCCCCGGGCAAGACCGATTTCAACAACCCCGCGGAGGGACCGGTGGTGTCCGACCTGGGCACGGCGATCCGGTACGACCGGCCGTGGCGGGGGTCCTCACAGGGGCAGCCCGACTACGACTTCTCCGACCAGGTTACGACGGATTCGCCGAACGGCCAGGCGATGCCGCTCGAGATCGAGGTGTTCGAAGGACCGCTGCTCACCGTCACCGTGTCAGTGTCGCCGACAAGTGTGAGTGTCGGGCGCGCCGTCACCTTCGATGCGACCGTCACCGGCGAGGGCGACAGCGCTCTCTCTTACGGCTGGAACTTTGGCGGTGGCGCGCCCGCCTCGGAGGCACCGAGCCCGCAGGTGACGTTCGAGAGCGCCGGCCAGTACAACGTCACGGTCCAGGTGACCGACACCCAGGGCGGAGGAGGAGTGGCCTCGATCCCGATCACGGTCGGGACTCCGCCCGCGCCCGCAACCGGCGGAAACAAACAGAAAGGGGCCGGTAAGAACCGGAATTCTCACTCTCCGACCGGCCCGCGCAACAGCGGTGGTACCCACACCGGCGCCCAGCCCGGCAAGCAGAAGACCGGTCAGTCGACGACCCCGGGGAAGACCACGACGACCACCAGCCCGACCACCACTACCGCCACCACACCGGCGTCAACCAACACGTCGACCGCCACCACCCCTTCGCCGAGCACCGCGACCCATATATCCACCGCCCACCGCACGACGACCTCGAGGAGACGGGCCACCAGCCCCGCTCGCGTGCGCCCGACCACGCCGCCGCCCCGGTCCGGCCCGACCGTGGTCGGCTTGCTGGTCAGCGACGTGACGCCGCTCCCGTCCGACGTGAGCCCCCTCGTCCACACCGTCCTGGCTCCGGCGGCGACCGCGCCACCCGCGCGACAGGCGATCCGCGCGTCGCTGCTACCGGCGATCGGCGGGGGTTTGGCGGTCCTCCTGCTCCTGGGGCTCGGGGCCGGGCGAGAGCTGTGGGGCCGCCGCGGCCGGCGAACGCGGCGCGTCCCCAGTTGAGATCCTGGTCTTCATCACCGTCTCGCCCGTGATCTTCGCCCTCAGCAGCAACGGCATCGACCAGGCGATCTTCCACGTCGCTAACGCCCTCGAGGTGCCGGTACTCATCCTCGCGCTGGGCGCGCTCGCGCTCGTCATCTACGAACTTGGCAGCTACGTGGTCGAGCTGGCTAGCCGCCGGAAGCGACGGTTCGCGACCCTCCAGCTCGGGGCCGAGCAGGCCCGCAACGCACTGCTGGCGGGCGACCGCTCGGCCGCGGAAGCCGCCGTGCGCGGGATCCCGCGGAGTGCCGCGATGGGGGCGACGCTGAACTTCATCCTCGAACAAGCCGGAACGCCCGGGAGCGAGCACCAGATCAATAAGGCGCTCGCGGATTTCGACTTCGATTCGCAGCGGCGCCTCGCGCGGACGCGATTGCTCGTCCGTGCCGGACCCGCCCTCGGGCTGATGGGAACGTTGATCCCACTCTCGCCCGCGCTCACCGGCCTCGCCGCCGGGAACACCGGCCAGCTGAGCCACGACCTGCGCGTAGCGTTCAGCGTCACGGTCGTCGGTCTGCTGATCGGAGCCGTCGCGTTCGGCCTGTCGCTCTCACGCGACCGCATGTACAGCCAGGATCTGTCAGACCTCCAGTACCTCGCGGCGGTCATCACCGATCCACGATCCACAGGAGGCGCACCATCATCTCCGTCACCCCCAACGCCCGTAGCCGCGAGGACCGCGCCGGTGACCCACTCGACGGGTTAGTAAACCTGTTCGACCTCGGGATCGTGCTGTCGGTGGCGTTCCTGCTGGCGGCGCTGTCCTCCCTCCACCTGGCCGGCGCGATCACCAAGCAGGGCCTTCGTGCCAATGCCGCAAAGCCCATCTACATCCAGCCGGGCCAGACGGTGGCGCCGCTGCCGACGCCCGGCCGGCGGACGATCGGCCAGGGCACGCAGGCCGGCGTGGTGTACCGGCTGACCAACGGGCAGCTCGTCTACGTGCAGCAGGCGCCTGCGAAGTAGCGTCGAGCCGTGTCGTACGTCTGGGATCAGATCCGCGGCGCGATCCCGCTGATCGCGCACGGAGACCCCTACATCATGGGCTTGCTGTGGGCCACGATTCGGGTCGCGGTGGTCTCGACCTCGCTCGCGCTCCTGATCGGCCTGCCGATCGGCGTAGCCCTCGGGATCGGCCGGTTTCGTGGCCGGCGCGCGCTCCAGATCCTTGCCAACGCCAGCCTCGCGCTCCCGTCGGTCGTGGTCGGAGTGGTGATGCTCCTGCTACTGATTCGGCCGGGCGCGTTCGGCTCCCTGCACCTCGCGTTCACGCTGCGCGGGGTTTACATCGTCCAGACGGTGCTCGCGCTGCCGTACGTAATCGCGCTCACCCCCGCGGCGATCCAGGGGCTCGCGCCCGGCCTGCTCGGTCAGGCCAGGGCGCTCGGCGCGGGCCGCATACAGCTGGCAGCGTTCGCACTGCGCGAAGCGAAGATCGGCGTGCTCGCGGCCACGATCGCGGCGCTCGGCGCGACGATCTCGGAGGTGGGCGCGGTAGTGATCGTCGGCGGCAACATCGAAGGCCACACCGAGACGCTCGCGAGCGGGATGCTCGAGCAGTTCACCTTCAACAACGCGAACGATCAGTACGCGGTGGCGATCGGGCTGGTGCTGCTGGCGTTGATCCTGCTCCTGATCGGGGCGCTCACCGTGATCCAGCAACGGACGGGCGGAATCCAGCTGCGCTTCCGGGAGGCCTGAGATGCGGCTGCTGTGGGCAGAGCTGCGCGCCGCCGTACCGATGATCCTGCACGGAAACCCCACGCTTTTCAGTGTCATCGGCTTCACCCTCCAGGTGGCTGTGGTGGCGACGCTCGTGGCCACGATCATCGGGGTGCCGATTGGCCTGGCGATCGGGCTCGGACGCTTCCGGGGCCGCCAGGCGCTGCGGGTCCTCGCTAACGCGAGCCTGGCCCTGCCCCCGGTGCTCGTCGGGGCGTTCCTGTTCGTGCTGTTCCTGCCGCAGGCGCCACTCGGATCGCTCCAGCTGATCTGGACCAAGCGAGTCGTGTTCGTCGGGCAGACGATCCTCGCCCTACCCTTCATCGTTGCGCTCACCGCGGCCGCGGTCCAAGGACTCCCGCCCGGGCTCCTGGCCCAGGCGCGGCTGCTCGGGGCCGGCAGGCTCCAGGTGTCGACGCTCGCGCTCCGCGAAGCCCGGATCGGGGTGATGGCGGCCGTGATCGCGGCGCTCGGCACCGCGCTGTCCGAAGTCGCGGCGGTCGCGATCCTCGGCGGCAACATCTACGGCTACAACCAGACGCTCGCGAGCGCAACGCTGTACGAGGTCAACGGCGGCTACTACGCCGACGCGCTGGCGATCGCAATCGTGCTGACCGGGCTGATCCTGATCCTGATGTGCGGGCTCGCCTTGCTCCAGCACCAGGGCAACGGCATCCGCCTGCGGTTCCGGTCAGCGACATGACCGCTGCCGATCCGCCCGAGTCCGGACCAGTGCTGCTCCGCTGCGAGCACCTGACCGTACGGCGCGGCAAGCGCGACGTGGTCAGTGATGTGAGCGCGGAACTGCGTGCCGGCGAGATCGTGGCGTTGCTCGGGCCCAACGGCGCCGGCAAGAGCACGCTGCTCGACGCGCTCGCCGGGGCGCTGCCCGCCGCTGGCGGCCGGGTCGAGCGCCACGGCCGGGTCGGGGTCGCGCTCCAGTCGCCCGACCTGGCGCGCCGGACCGTGTTCGCGAACGTGACGCTCGCGCTCGCCTGGTGGGGCGTCCCGCGACCCGAGAGGGCCGAGCGCGCCCGCGAGGCGCTCCGCGCGATCGGCGCGGAGCATCTCGCCCGGCGCCGCGCCGCGACTCTGTCCGGAGGCGAGCGCCGCCGCGTCCACCTCGCCCGCGCGATCGCGGTGCAGCCCGACGTGCTGCTGCTCGACGAGCCGTTCGCCGGCCTCGACGCCGAGGTCCGCGCGAGCCTGCTCGAGGACGCGCTGTCCGCGCTGCGCTCGAGCGACCGCGCCACGCTCGTCGTGGTTCACGACCGGTCCGAAGCGTGGGCGCTCGCCGACCGTCTGCTGATCCTGATCGACGGCCGGCTGGTGGCGGCCGGTCCGCCCCGAGAGCTGATCGAGCGGCCGCCGAGCACCGTGGTGGCGCGCTTCCTGGGCTTCGACGGCAGCCTCGAGGAGGGTCACGAGCTCCTGCTGACCCGGCCGGCGCACGTCGCGCTCGATCCCGCCGGCCCGCTCGAGGCTCGCGTCACGCGCGCGGTTGCGCTCGAGGACGGCGTCCGGCTCGAGCTCGAGCTCGAGCGCGGGCGGCTATACGTGGTCTCGCCGCTCCCGGCCCCGCGACCCGGCGACAGCGTCCGCGTCCGGATCGACGGCGGCGCACGCTTCCCGCTCGCCGACGGCTCGCGCCCGCCTCACCCCACGGCTCAGGTGCCCTGACCGCTCGTGCCGGGCACCACGGGGTGAATCTGTAGCTGGCAGAGGCGCTCGGAGGAGAGGCCGGTGGGTGCCAGGCGCACCGAGGCGCTCGCGTTCGGCGGTGTGACCTTGAGCGCGGCGACACCGGGGCAGGACAGGCCGGGGACGGGCCCGTCGACGTACTCGAGGAGCGCCGAAGCGGTCTTGCCGCGGGCGAGCCCGACGCGCGGGATTGGCTCGCCGGGCCTGAGGCCCCCGAGGTAGCCGCTCTTGGTCCGGCGGGCGCTCACGAGCGTCTTACCCTGACCGGACACGCCGTCGACGCCCGGATACCCGGTGAGCGTGCAGGTGCCGCCGCGGTTCTGGAAGCGGAGCACGTACCCGTGGTGCGACACGCCCGGCGAGGCGGCCCCGACGGTGATCCGCAGCTTCGAGGTTCCGCATCGCGGCGCCGACGCGATCCGCGCTACCCCTGCCGCGTGGCCGCTGGCGCCAGCTGCCTGGGCAACTCCGATCGAAGCTGCGACCATCGCCGCCGCGCCGAACCCAATCCGCCTTCCGGTCATTCGTCGCGAAGCATGACAGCTGTGATCGCCAGGACGACGAGCACCACCGCCGTGAGAATCGTGAGGGCCGCTGCGTCCGCGTGAAACGTGGCCGCGAGGACCGCGCACGTAATCAGAACGACCACCACGCGTGAGGCGTAGCTGACAAGGCGGTCCGGACCGCTCCCCATGCCCGAGCAACGGCGCGGAGCGATGAGAACTGCCGCTACGAGCGCTGTGAAGCGACTAACGAATCGGCCGGCGCTCACCGAGCAGTTTTCATAAGACGCGAACAGCGCAGTAACAAGTCGTTCACCTGTCGACCTTACGCGCCGGAATAGATTCCGGCGCGTCGCGGGCCTGGTCGTGAGGGCTAAAGGACGCGGCATCAGCACCGACGCGCGAGGACCCTGCCGGGCCTCGCGGTCGCCGTGTCCGGACTCCCTGGAGGGATAACCAAATGCACCGATCTCTGTCGCTGTCCTGCGCCGCCGCCGTGATCGCCACCGCCCTCTCGATGGCATTCGGCACCGCGAGCGCGCTGGCGTGGTCCCATCCGGCGTACTTCGCCGGAACCCCGGTCGTCGACACCGTCAGCGGCACGGCAGCGAATCCCGCGCCGTGGACGCTGTCGCAGGGCGATCCGACGGTCGGGAGTCCGTACAACCGGTCGTTGCCGACGTTCTCGTTCGGCGGCAGCCCGGTGGCCACGATCGGAGGCGTCAGCTACCCCAACTTGTCGGTGTACCCGGGGTCGGGCACCGACGTCGCGGGCTCCACCACGAATCCCGCGCCATACGACACGGGCTTCGCGGGCACTCCGGGACCGCTGTCCGGCTACTGCACGAGCGGCGGGCCCAACCCCGAGACGGGCGCGGTTTCGCGCGAGCCGGCGGGCGCGGTCCTGCCGATGTCTCCGTACTACTTCCCATTCGTGATGCGGAACCCGAACGACCCCAGGGTGCTGACCGGGTTCTTCGACTACCGACCCAAGGACACCGACGAGGCGCTGGTGGTCGCGAACTCGTTCGACGGCGGCAAGAGCTGGCACTTCGTCGACCAGAAGCTCGAGCTCAACCCCAACACGTGCGGCGATCTGATCCAGAACGACAATGGCGAGGGCCACGCGTTCGTGACCAAGATCGACGGCAGCTACTACCTGTACATGCTCAACCGCGTCAGCGGTGACACGCTCGGGCAGGGGCTGCTCGTCCACAAGCTCGACTTCCGGCCGACTCGCTCGAACCCGCTCGGCGATCCGATCGCGTCGCTCCCGGCGACCGAGCCGGTCGACGCGGGTCCGAACCCCGTCAATCCGGTGCAGGGCACGCTCGGATACGACGACGCCGTGCAGCCCTCGGGCCCGGCGACGGCCGAGGCAGCGGTGACCGCTCCCAACTACCAGACCAACCCGGCCGGCGGGGTGACCATCAGCGTCTCCTCGATCGCTCCGTTCAGCGGCATCACCGGCGACCCGGGCGGCGAGGTGGTCGACATCGGTTCGGCGAGCGCCGTCAGCGAGCTGACCCCGAACGTTTCGATTCACTGCGCCGGCGGCGATACCAGCGGCCCGGTGATCGACGGAAACGGCGGCGCGGAGCTGACCGGCTGCGTGGCCGTGAACGCGTTCGGAGCGCCGGGCGTCCAGACCGTGGCCGTCAAGGCGGGTGACAACATCGCCGCCTTCCCGGAGGTTCCAAACACGGCCCTGGTGACCGATCCGGCGACCGAGGGCAACCCCACCGGCCCGGGCCTTCAGGCTCCGGACGGCGTCATCGGGACGTTCCCGGCCCGCGACGTACCGGGCGCGCCGCGTCACTCGACGGTCCTGATCTACGGCGAGAAGATCGTCAACTACTGGGATCCGGCGACGCTCAGCGCGAGCAAGAAGACCACGTATGTTCTGAACTCCTCCACTCCGGTGAATCTGCCGGTGACTTCGCTGGGCTGGACAGGCACCGGTCCCCAGAGCGTCGCCAGCCTGACCAACGGCAACGCTCCGAGCGCGACCAACCCGGTGGCGGGCATCCAACTCGGCTACGACGCCGCCGCCCCGTCGTCGGCAGCGCAGTCGGGGATCGCGTCGGTCACCTGCACCGGCGAGTCGGCCACGGCGGGCCCGGGCGGCACGCCCGAGTTGCTCGGCTGCACGGCGCCGAGCCTGCCCAGCGGCGCCACGAGCGTGACCACCGTCGGCGGCTACACCGTCGGCGCGCCCGGCGCGTGCAACGCCCCAAGCGCGGCGCTCCAGGCGACCGGCGAGGGAAGCACCAACCCGAAGACGCTGTTCAAGAACAACGAGGACTACACGGTGATCCGGGCCGCCTGGACGGTCGACGGGATCAACTTCCATGATCTCGGAATCGTCAACGGCATCAACGACCCGGCGTACCAGGGCAACGCCGGCGACACCACGCCGATCGACAGCCAGGCCGGGACCGACCAGTTGCGGTTCGTCGCCTCACGCGGGACGATCGTTCCCACGGTCGGCGGCAGCCGTGGCGAGCAGACGATGTTCATGTCCGGCGCCGACTGCCAGGACGGCGACAGCGACTCCTTCCAGCAGGTGTTTTACTCGACGTCGACCAACGGCCTCGATTGGACCACGCCCGTCCCGCTCCTCACCACTGACCCGACCTTCTCGGCCTCGGCCGAGCAGGAGGCCAACCTGGCCAAGGGCGTCGACAGCCCGCTCGCCGTGTCGGCGTATTACGAGGGCCGGGTGTACGACCCGACCGTCGTGGAGGACTGGAACGGTGATCTGACGATGGTGTTCTCCGGCTACCGGACCGCCAAGCCGCTGCCGTCGACCGGGAGCGCCGCCCTCGCCCTCGGCACGAATCCGCTCCTCACCTACACCCCGGGGGCAACCGACCCCGCGCTGTACCGGACGATCCTGACCGTCACGGTTCGCGCGGCGCCGGGTCATCACCATCGCTGGGGCTGGTGGCGTTAGAAGTGGGCGCCTAAGCGCGGCCGGCCGACAGGGTCACCTCGTCGTGCCGGCCGCGCCGCCGGGAGTCGTTCCACGGTCTCGACTCCGCCCTGGGCATCGAGCTGTCTGCCTCGTAGCATCGAGCCATGGACCTGCCACATCGGGCCATGGACCTGCCGCCCGGCCCGCGCGCGCCCGCCATCTGGCAGACGCTCGCGTGGATGTCCCGCCCCGGCGCGTTCCTGCGCCGCGTGCATGCCCGCTTCGGCGACCCGGCGACGATCCGTACCTACTGGACCGAGGAGCCGATGGTGCTGTTCTCCGGCCCTGACGCGGTCCGCTCGGTGTTCCGGCTCGATCCGTCGATCGCACCCGCCGGCCAGAGCTGGGAGTTCTTGGCGCCGTTCGCCGGCCCGCACTCGATCCTGCTGCTCGACGGCGAGGAGCACATCCGCGAGCGCCGGCTGATGCAGGGCCCGTTCCACGGCGAGCGGATGCGCGCGTTCGCGCCGATGATCGGCGAGCTGGCCCGCCGCGAGCTCGCGACCTGGAACGGTCCGGTGGTCGCGCTCGATCGCATGCGCGAGCTCACGCTCGACATCATCCTGCGCGTCGTGTTCGGCGCGCGCGACGAGGAGCTCGCCCACATGCGCGACGTGATCGAGGACTCGCTCGCGAGCGTCCGCTCGCTGCCGTCGGTGCTGGCGATGGCGGTCGTCCGCAAGGACCTCGGGCCGCGCAGCCCGTGGGGTCGGTTCCGGATCGCGGTCGAGCGCTTCGACGCCGAGCTCTACGCGCTGCTGGCGCGCCGGCGGGCGGAGCAGCGCGACGACTCGATGTTGGCGCTGCTGCTCCAGGCCCGCGACGAGCACGGCAACCCACCGAGCGATCAGCACCTGCGCGATCAGCTCGTGGCGCTGCTCGTCGGCGGCCACGACAGCTCGGCGGCATCGCTGGCGTGGGCGTTCGAGCTGCTCGCCCGCCACCCGGCGGTACAGGCACGGCTGCGCGAGGGCGAACCGGGCTACGTCGACGCGGTCGTGAAGGAGGTGCTGCGGGCCCGGCCGGCGCTGACGATCGCGCCGCGCCTGCTGCTCGAGCCCGCGCAGATCGCGGGCCGGATGGTGCCCGCCGGCGTCCAGGTAGCCGCCTGCCTGTGGCTCGCGTGCCGGCGCGAGGATCTGTGGGAGCGGGCGAGCGAGTTTCGGCCCGAGCGCTGGCTCGAGGGGGCCTCTGACCACCCGGTGCCGAACCCGGTGTCGTGGATTCCGTTCGGCGGCGGGGTCCGCCGATGCGCCGGCGCCCCGTTCGCCGAGATGGAGATGCGCGAGGTGCTGCGCGCCGCCGCCGGCCTGAAACTCCGTGCCGCCCGAGCGCAGGCGGAGTGGGCGCGACGGAGCATGCTCGTGCTGGTGCCGAACCGGGGCGGCGAAGTGCTCGCCGGCTGACCTCCGCGGCCCGGTGCGACGCGATAGCGTGCACCCGCGCAATGCCTCGGACTCTTGGCAACACGGACCTGGAAGTCACTCCGCTCGGGCTCGGGCTGGCCGCGCTCGGGCGCCCCGGCTACATCACGCTCGGCCACGCAGCGGACCTGGCGGGGCACACCGACGTCGAGTCGATGGAGCGTGCCGCGCACGCCGTGCTCGACGCCGCCTACGCCGGCGGCGTCCGCTACTTCGATGCGGCGCGATCCTACGGCCTGGCCGAGGCGTTCCTGGGGAGCTGGCTCGAGCAGCGCGACCTCGGCCCCGACGACGTCACGGTCGGCTCGAAGTGGGGCTACACGTACACCGCCGACTGGCGCGTCGACGCCGAGGTCAACGAGGTCAAAGACCTATCGGAAGCTACGCTCGAGCGCCAGCTGACCGAGTCGCAAGAGCAGCTGGGAAACCATCTCCGGCTGTACCAGATCCACTCGGCGACCGTCGACAGCGGCGTGCTCGACGACCCGGCGGTCATGGAGGAGCTCGCGCAGCTGCGCGCCAACGGCATGGCGATCGGGTTCACGTCGACCGGGCCGAATCAGGCACAGACGATCGAGCGCGCGCTCGAGGTCGGCGGCTTCGATTCCGTGCAGGCGACGTGGAACCTGCTCGAGCAATCGGCCGGCCCCGCGCTGGCGGCGGCTCACGCCGAGGGGATGGGCGTGATCATCAAGGAGGCGCTCGCCAACGGCAGGCTGACGGCGCGCGGCGACGTGCCCGAGCTCGCGGCGGTGGCGCGCACGACGGGACGGACGGAGGATGCGATCGCGCTCGCATACGTGCTGGCGCAGCCATGGGCAGACGTCGTACTGAGCGGCGCCGCCACCGTGGAGGAGCTCGCGAGCAACCTCGTGGCGCGTGTCCTCGACCTGGGCCCCGACGTGCTCGAGGGCCTCGACGGGGTTGGCGAGGACGCGCAGACGTACTGGGAGAAGCGAAGCGAGCTGCCCTGGAACTAAGTGGTCGCTGGCTACACTCCTTGTGAGGTCAACTTTCTTTCTGAGGAGCGTTTCGTGGACGTTGAAATCTGGTCGGACATCGCCTGCCCGTGGTGCTACATCGGGAAGCGCCGGTTCGAGGCCGCGCTTGCCGAGTTCGAGCATCGTGACGACGTCCGCGTGACGTGGCGGAGCTTCGAGCTCGATCCCTCGGCGCCCCACGAGCGCGAGGGCGACAACGCGACCCGCATCGCCGAGAAGTACGGCATCACGGTCGAGCGGGCTAGGGAGATGGGACGCACGGTGACCGACGCCGCCACCGGCGAGGGGCTCGACTTCCACCTGGACATCCAGCGCAGCGGCACGACCTTCGACGGCCACCGCGTCATCCACCTCGCCGCCGAGCACGGCCTCCAGGACGCAATGAAGGAGCGCCTGATGCTCGCCTACTTCACCGAGGGCCAGCTGGTGTCCGATCACGACACACTCGTCCGCCTCGCGGTCGAGGTCGGCCTCGACGAGGACGAGGTGCGCGCCACCCTCGCCTCCGGCCGCTACGCCGACGAGGTCCGCGGCGACGAGCGGCTCGCCGGCCAGTTCGGGATCAGCGCGGTGCCGACGTTCGTCGTCGACCGCGCGATCGGCGCGTCGGGCGCCCATCCGCCCGAGGCGCTTCTGGAGCTGCTCGAGCAGGGTTGGGAGCGCCGCGCCCCAGCGCCGGTGATCGCCGGCGGCGAGAGCTGCGACGTCGACGGCTGCTAACTAGCTGTACTCGTTGATCTGACTGCCGGCGCCCGTCGCGCTCAGGGCGAGTTGCGTACTGCGAGCCGGGCCGCCCAGCGGCAGGCCCGGCCCCATCCTGTATCGAGGGCGTCCCCGCCGTCGTCAGGTCTTGATCAGGCCGTGCGGGTTCAGCACGAACTTCTTGGCTGCCCCCTGATCGAAGTCCTGGTATCCCTTCGGGGCTTCGTCGAGCGTGATCACGGTGGCGTTGACAGCCTTGGCGATCTGCGCCTTGTCGTTGAGGATCATCTGCATCAGGCCGTGGTGATACTTCATGACTGGGCACTGGCCCGTCGTGAAGCTCAGTGACTTCGCCCAGCCGAGCCCGATCTTGATCGACAGGGAGCCCTCCTTGGCGGCGTCGTCGGCGGCGCCCGGATCGCCCGTGACATACAGGCCCGGGATGCCGAGCTTGCCGGCCGCGCGGGTGACGTCCATGATCGAGTTCAGCACCGTCGCGGGCGCTTCGTGATCTGAGTCCGAGCCGTGGCCGCGGGCTTCGAAGCCGACGGCGTCGACCGCGGCATCGACCTCGGGCACGCCGAGGATCTGCTCGATCTGGTCCTTCGGATCGCCCTTGGAGATGTCGACCGTCTCACACCCGAAGCTCTTGGCCTGCTTCAGCCGCTCGGGGATCATGTCGCCGACGATCACGACCGCCGCTCCCAGCAGCTGCGCCGAGTGCGCCGCCGCGAGTCCGACCGGGCCGGCGCCGGCGACGTACACGGTGGAGCCGGAGGTCACGCCGGCGGTGTATGCCCCGTGGTAGCCGGTCGGGAAGATGTCCGACAGCATCGTGAGGTCGAGAATCTTCTCCATCGCCTTTTCCTTATCGGGGAACGGCAACAGGTTCCAGTCGGCGTAAGGCACGACCACGTACTCGGCCTGGCCGCCGACCCAGCCGCCCATGTCGACGTAGCCGTATGCCGAGCCGGGACGGTCGGGGTTTACGTTCAAGCACACGCCGGTGTTCCCGGTCTTACACATGCGGCACCGACCGCAGGCGATGTTGAACGGCACCGAGCAGAGGTCGCCCTTCTTGATGAACTCGACCCCAGGCCCGGTCTCGATCACCTCGCCGGTGATCTCGTGCCCGAGGATCAGGCCCTCCGGCGCGGTCGTGCGGCCGCGGACCATGTGCTGGTCGGAGCCGCAGATGTTCGTCGACACGCATTTGAGGATCGCCGCGTGCGGCAGCTTGCGGCCGACGTTGGCCGGGTTGACGCCCGGTCCGTCTTTCAACTCGAAGGTCGGGAAGTCGATGTTCTGGACCTCGACCTTGCCCTTCCCCATATAGGCAACGCCTCTGTTGTCTGCCATGCCTCTCGCTCTCCTTTCGCCTCGGGGCGTCATCTCTGGGCGCGCGGTCTGTCGGACGGCAGGCGACACCCGGTCGCCTGGACGCGACGACCACTCACCTCTCTCTATTGGGGTACCCATGCCGCCCGGGCGTAACCACCGGGCGCGGCTTCGCCTTCGGAGAGCCGCCGCCTCAGACTTCGTGCTCGGCGACTCGCGCTCGGAGGTCGCGACAACGCATGACGAGCTGCTCGGTGTGCTCGCGGGTCCTGCGGTGCGTCGGATGGTCGCGACCGCCGTCGACGCTGCTCCCCATCGCGAACGCGTACTCCCAGCTCGCCATGTGCGCCCGCAGCTCGGCCTCGGCGGCGGCAAGCTCGGCTTTGATCAGCTCCAACACCTGGGCCACGCCCGGCTTATCGACTCCCGGCGCCCAGACCTCAACCCAGACCCTAGTGAGGCGCGTGATCGAGCAGGCCACGCTTGCCGGCGGCGTACGCGACCTCGGCTCGGCTGTGGACGCCGAGCTTGCGCATCACGTTGCGCACGTGGAACTTCGCGGTGCTCTCGCTGACGAAGATGCGGCGCCCGATCTCGGCGTTGGTCAGCCCGCTCGCGACCAGTTCGGTGACCTCGCGCTCGCGGTCGGTGAACCCCGCGTCGGCGGGGGCATGCTCGCCCGCCACGAGCGACCGGACCATCGCGGCGCTGCGTCCGTCGAAGCCGGACTCCCCTTGGGAGACGCGACGGATGATCTTGACCAGCTCGACGACGTCGACCTCCTTGAGCACGTAGGCCTTGGCCCCACGCCGGAGCGACTGGTCCAGCAGGCGCTCGTTGAGGAACGTGGAGAGGATCACGACGTTGGACTGGGGCCGGCGCCGGACGATCTCGCTGCACAGATCGAGGCCCTCGGTGTCGTGCTCCGAGCTCAGCTTCAGATCGAGCACGATCACATCGGGCCTTGACTGATCGAGGGCCTGCAGCGCATCGCTCCAGCCGCCGGCCTCGGCGACGACGGAGATGTCGGGCTCGAGTTCGAGGATCGAGCGCAGCCCCCGGCGGACGATCGCGTGGTCGTCGACCAACAGGACGCGGGCTGGGGCCGACGCCTCAGGCGGGGCCAAGCGATCCTCCGAGCGGTACCTCGACCCTCAGCTTCACGCCCCCGCCGCGACGGCGCTCGAACCAGGTGGCGCCGCCGAGGGTGCGCACCCGCTCGGCGATTCCGGTCAACCCGAGGTGATCGGAGTTCGGCTGCGAGAGGAACAGATGGTGCTGGAGCTTGCGGTGGTTCCCCAAGCCATCATCGCCGACGCCCAGCGACACCACCTGGGGCCGCCACCGCAACGTGACCCACGCGTGATGGGCCTCGGCGTGGCGGACAACATTGAACAGCGCCTCGCGCGCGATCTGGACCAGGGCGTGCTGGGTGGCGGCGGGCACCGGCTGCGTCTGCCCGTAGACACGCAGCCCGACCTCGAGGCGAGCGCCGGCCTCGACGTCGTCGATCACGTCGCGGAGCGCCTCGGGCAGCTCGATCTGCCCGTCGCTCGACAGTTCGAAGATCACCTCACGGATCTCGTCCATCGCGGAGCGCGCCAGGCCCTGGGCGCCGAGCATCCGCTCGACCACGATCGGCGGAACCATCGGGTGGCGCCGGCACCACTCGAGATTCATGCCGATCGTCAACAGCTGCTGCGCGACGCTGTCGTGGAGCTCACGCGCGATCCGGTTGCGCTCCTCGCTCAGGAGCTGCCGCCGACCGGCCTGCTCCAGGCGCCGCAGTGTGCCCTCGAGCTCCGAGCCCCGGCGCTCGAGCTCGGCCGAGCGGCGCTCGTTCTCCTGGAACAACGAGGCGTTGTGGAGGGCGACGCCGGCGTGGTTGGCGAGCGTGACCAGGATCGAGACGTCACTCGGCGCGACGTCGGCATCGTCCGGAAGCCCCACCACGAGCATGCCGGCCAGCTTGCCGTGCACGGGCATAGGAGCTGCCGCGGCGGCGCACGGCTCACCGCCGAGCTCGATCCCCTCCTCCTTGGCGACGAGCACCGGGCGTTGGGCGGTGAGCGTCTGCTCGGCGAGCGCCGCGAGCGTCTGCGGCGCCACCTCCCAGCGCTGGACGACCGCGTGGCTCGCGTGGACGATGACGCGGGGCATCCTCCCGCCCGGGTCCTCCTCGGAGAACACCATCGCCGCCCACCGGGCGTCGAAGTGGTAGGCGGCCGCCTCGACGACCGCGTCGCACACGGCGATGGGCCCCGCCGGCGCCGCGCACAACGCTGAGGAGATTCGCTCGAGCGTCTCGATCGTATGGTCGAGGCGCGCCGACTTGTCGCGCCAGGCGGCATAGAAGCTCGGCTTGGACGAGCGGACGCCGACCAGGCGCTCGAGCGCCAGCCGGTCAGCCGCGGCGGGCCGTTCAGTAGGCGGCGACGCAGATCCTGCGGACATCGTCCTCGGTCACGGGTCTCGGGTTGGTGGCGATGTAGGCGTCGCGGAGCGCATTCACCGCGAACAGGTCGAAGTCGACCGGGTCGACGCCGATCTCGTGCAGGCCGGACGGAATCGCGAGGGCCCGGCTCAACTCCTCGACGCGCTCGATCGCCTGCTCGGCGGCGGTGAAGTCGTCGAGGCCGTCGGTCGCGACGCCGAGCGCGCCCGCCACGTCGACGTAGCGGTCGGGGTGAGTCTCGGCGTTGAAGCGCATCACGTGGGGCATCAGGATCGCGTTGAGCAACCCGTGCGGGAGGTCGAGCGCGCCGCCGATCTGGTGGGCGATCGCATGGGTCGCCCCGAGCAGAGCGTTCGTGAACGCCATGCCCGCCTGCAGGCTGGCCCGTGCCATCCCTTCGCGGGCGGTCAGATCGAACGGGTCCTCGACCGCCACCGGGAGATGCTCGACGATCTCGTGGATCGCGGCGACCGCGAGGTGCTTGCTCAGGAAGTCGCAGGCCTCCGACACGCACGACTCGATCGCGTGGCTGAGCGCGTCGAGCCCGGTATGCGCCGTCAACTCCGCCGACATCGTGGTGAGCAACTCGGGGTCGGTCACCGAGATGTCGGGCACGAGCGCGCGGCCGCCGATCGTCGCCTTCAATCGTCGCTTGGTATCGGTCACCACGCAGAACTGCGACACGTCCGACCCCGAGCCGCCGGTCGTTGGGACCATCACCATCGGCGGGATCGGGTTGTTGGCGTGGTCGATGCCTTCGTACTCGAGGATGCGTCCCCCGTTGCCGCTCAGGATCGCCACGGCTTTGGCGAGGTCGATGCAGCTCCCGCCCCCGATCGCGAGCAGTGCGTCGCAACCGCTCTCGAGGTAGACCTCGAACGCCGCCTCGACCTCGAAGTCCTTCGGGTTCGGCGTCAGGTCGTGCCAGAGATGCCACCGGATGCGCACGTCGTCGAGGTGCGGCGTAGCGCGCTCGACCCAGCCGGAGGCGAGCACGCCCGGGTCGCTGACCAGCATCGGGCGCCGGCCGCCGACCCGCCGGACCGCGCCCCCGACCTCCGCGAGCGTCCCGATCCCGAAGATCACCTCAGGGATGAGGAACTTGCTGACGCGTCCGCGACGCGGCGAGTACGCCGGGGCAGGGGAGGACGCGGTGGACACACCCTCTGCCACCGCGGCTGGTCTCGGGGTGACCTGCTCCAAAATCCCTCCTCCTGCAGCGGATTCCAAGGCGATCCTACCGCTCGGCATGTAGCACGGGTGTTGGGAACTTGGAATATGCGTCGCGAGACAACAAAAGGCGATCCGCTGCTCAGCGGATCAGACCCTCAGCCCGCGCCCAATCGACGGTCTTGCGGATCGTCTCGCGGGGGTCGGTGTAGCGCAGGCCAAGCTCGCGTTCGGCCCGCGATCCGTCGTAGCGGTGGCCGTGGAGCAGCGTGCGGACCATCTCGCGGCACACCGGCGGCCGGCGCCCCGCGAGCTTGAACCCGCGCTCGACAGCCGCCGCGGCGACGGTCGCGACCCGGCTGGGCAGCAGCCGGGGCTTTCGCTCGACGCCGGCGACCTCCGCCGCGAGCGCGAGCGCCTGGGTTATCTCGAGCGTCATGCCATTGACCAGGTAGCGCTCGCCGGCGACGCCGTGCTCGGCCGCGAGCAGGTGGCCGGCGACGCAGTCGTCGATGTCGACGAGGCTCACAAGCGTGGGCACGAACACGCGCAGGCGGCCGTCGAGGAACGCGAGCAGCAGACGGCCGGTCCCGCCGGCGCGACCAGGGCCCTGTACCGAACTCGGATTGACGAGCACGAGGTCCTGGCCGACCTCGCGCGAGGTGGCGAGCGCGGCGCGCTCGCCCTCGGTCTTGGTCCGCTCGTACGTCGACAGGTACCAGCCGCGGTGGGGCGTGCGCTCGGTGCCGATCGTCCCCGGAGGTTCGCCGATGGTCGCGGCGGAGGAGGTGTGCACGAGCCTGGCGACGCCCGCGCGGGCGGCGGCGCGGACCGCGGCGACAGCGCCGCCGACGTTCATCCGCTCCATCGGGCGCGGGTCCTCGACGCACAGAGCATTGACGCCGGCGACGTTGAACACGAGCGCGCAGCCCTCCATCCCCCGCGCAAGGTCGTCGACGTCGTCTCCCTCGCCGCGGACGACCTCGACGCCGCGGGCCGACAACGTTCCCGCCGCCGCATCCGAGCGCGCCAGCCCGACGACCTCGTCGCCGCGCTCGAGCAAACGCGTCACGAGCGCCGTGCCGATCACCCCCGTCCCGCCGGTGACGAATACGCGGCTCACGCGGTCAGGATCGGAGCGCGGCGGAGAACTGAATGATGTAGTCGATTCCGGACCAGGCGGTGACGATCGCGGCGATCACCATCGCCCACTGGTCGAGGTAAGCCTGCAGGATGATCACGTCCGGGCGCAGGATCGCCAGCGTGATCGCCACGAACTGGACCGTGGCCTTCCACTTGCCGAGCATCGAGGTCTCGAACCGGCGCCCGCCGGACTCGACCGCGGCGCGCAGCCCGAGGATCGTGAACTCGCGGCCGACGATGATCAGCGACACCCAGGGCGACACCCGGTGGACCGCCACCAGCGCGATCAGCGCGCTCGCGACGAGCAGCTTGTCGGCGGTCGTGTCGAGGAACGCGCCGAAGCGCGTGGTGACTCCCCAGCGGCGGGCCAGCCTGCCGTCGAGCCAGTCGGTGCCCGCGGCGATCACGAACACGACCGCGGCGGCCGTGTACGAACGCGTCAGCACGAGGGCCATGACCACAGGGCACAACACGACCCGTAGCCCCGTGCCAGCCGCGAGCATCCTCGATGAGCGCAACGAGCTCAACGTACCGGCTTCCACGGGAGGATGAGGTTACCTCACAGCAAACGGGCGCCGAGCGCGCGGGCGGCCGCCGCGCTGTCGGTCGCGAGCGCCGCCTCGGCGGCCGCGCGAGCCTGCTCGAGGTCGACCCCCCGGAGAGCCGCCTTGGCCTCCGGGACCAGCGCCGGCGCCATGCTCAGCTCGGTCACGCCGAGGCCGGCGAACAGGAGCGCGCTCGCCGGATCACCGGCCAGCTCGCCGCACACCCCAACCCAGCGGCCGTGTGCGGCCGCCGCCTGCACGGTCTCCTTGACGAGCCGCAGCACCGCCGGCTGCGGGCCCGTAAGCAGCGGCGCGAGCCGCTCGTCGCCGCGCTCGGCCGCCATCGTGTACTGGGTCAGGTCGTTGGTGCCAAGCGAGAAGAAATCAACGTGCGGCGCGAGCCGCCCCGCCGTCAGCGCGGCGGCAGGGACCTCGACCATGATCCCGAACTCGAGCGGCGCGTCGACCCCGGTGTCGGCCCGGGCCCGCTCCAGCGCGGCGCGGGCGGCGTGGATCTCGCCGAGCGTCGCCACCATCGGCAGCATCACCTTGACCGGGTGCTCGGCGGCGACGCGGAGGATCGCGCGCAACTGCGTCAGGAAAACCTCGGGTCGCTCGAGCGTGAGGCGGATCCCGCGGACGCCGAGGAATGGGTTCGCCTCGGGCGGCATCGGCAGCGCCGGCAGCGGCTTGTCGGCCCCGGCGTCGAGCGTGCGCACGACGAGCGGGCGCCCGTCGAGCGCGACCGCGATCTCGCGCAAGGTCGCGGCCTGCTCGTCCTCATCCGGGAGCTCGGCGCGGTCGAGGAACAGGAACTCGGTACGGAGCAGGCCGACGCCCTCGGCGCCGAGCTCGACCGCCCGGGCCGCCTCGCCGGCGGAGCCCAGGTTCGCGAACACCTCGATCCGGGTGCCGTCGCGGGTGGTGCCGGTCTCGTGGGCGCGTTCGCGGGCCGACGCCCGCCTTCGGTCGGCGCGCTCGCGCCGCTCGGTGGCGTCGCGCTTCGTGTCGTCCGAGGGGTCGACCTGGAGCGTGCCGGCCTCGCCGTCGATCAGCACCGTCGTGCCGTCGGGGATCTCCAGGATTGCGTCGCCGAGACCGACCACGGCCGGGAGGCCGAGCGCGCGCGCGAGGATCGCGGCGTGCGCGGTGGCGGTGCCGTGCGCGGTGGCGATCCCGGTCACGAGCGCCGGATCTAGCGTGGCGGCGTCGCCCGGGGTGAGCTCGCCGGCGATCACGACGCCGGCCATACCGGTGGCGGTCGCGGGCTCACCGGTGAGCGCGACGACAACCCGCCGGCCGACGTCGAGTACGTCCGCCGCGCGCTCCTGGAGCAGCGGTTCCTCGAGCGCACGGTAGAGCTCGGCGACCTGCTCGGCCGCGTCGTACCAGGCGCGCTCGGCGGTCGCGCCGGCCTCGATCGCCTCGTGAGCGGGTTCGAGCATCGCCTCGTCATCGAGGAGCGCAAGGTGGGCGTCGAAGATCGCGGCGTCGGCCTTGCCGGCGCGGGCCGCCACGATGTCGCGGTCGTGCTCGATTGCGGTGCGGGCGGCGGCGATGCCTTGGTTGAGGCGTTCGCGTTCGCGGGGCGGGTCCTCAGCGGCGCGGTCCGGTGGCGGGGCGGTGGCGCCATGCAGGTGGTGGGCGGGGCCGAACGCGAGCCCAGCCGAGGCGGGGACACCGGTGAGGACGTCACCGGCGGCCGGTGGCGCGACGTCGGACGCCCCCTTATCTCGAGCCTGGCTGGCTGGCCAGCCAGACTGAATGGAGGAGGGTGCTGCTGTCTTGGCCGAGGGCGCAGCCGCCGAGACGCCGTCGCCGAACCCCTCGTCCGCGAGCTGCGCCAGCGCCAGCAGGACGTCGTCGGCCTGAGGCCCTGATGCGCTCACCGACAGCGAGTCGCCAAACCGTGCCCCAAGGGCCACCACGTTGGTCAGGCTCCTCGCGCTTACCGGCGCGCCTCCGCCGACCTTGGCGACCCGCACGTCGGCGTCGAACCGCCGGACGCTCTCGACGAACCGCGCCGCCGGCCGCGCGTGCAACCCGATCGCGTTGCGGACCTCGAGCACGGCCTGGGCGTCGGCCGGTGGCGCCTGGGGTGGCGGCGAAGCGTCGTCCGGTGCGCCGTCCTCCTCGCCACCGAGTTGCGAGGTCTTCATCGCGAGCGCGCCGCGGGCCTCGGCGGCCACCTCGTCGAGCGACGCGCCACCGCTCGCCGATGCCGCGGCCGCCACCGTCCCCTCGACCAGCGGCGCCTCGCTCAGGACCACCCGTCCCGGCGTGTCGCCCAGCAGGTCGACCGCGAGCTCGGTGCTCATCAGCGCGCTCCCGAGATCCATCAGCACCAGCACCCCATCGGGGGACATCGCCTGCTCGATCGCCGCCATCACGCGCGTGGCGTCGGTGCCGAGCACGCCCGGCTCGTCGGTCCCCCCGGCGGCGATCAGCGCCAGGTCCTCTCCACCCATCTCGCGCGCGAGCGTGACTACGCCCTCGGCCAGCGCGCCGCTGTGGGACACGACCACGATCCCGACCACGATCAGTCCTCAGAGCCCGTAGGCGCGGTGCAGATAATCGATCGGGTGGACCGATTTGGACCCGGTGGCATGGGAGATCTGCCAGCGGCAGGTCTCGCTGTCGCACGCGACCTCACCAACCCCCGACTCGCGAATCTGGCCGAACAGGTCCGCCCCGACGGCCATCGCGATGTCGTACTTCTCCGCCTTCAGTCCGTACGTGCCGGCGATTCCGCAGCAGCGCGCGTTCCCCTCGGTGACCTCCAACCCGGGAATCAGCGCGAACAGCTCGAGCGCGGGCTTGCCGATCCAGTGGCCCTGCTGCTGGCAGGGCGCGTGGTAGAAGATGTGCTCGTTGACCGGCTTGAAGTCGGTCTTGAGCTCGCCGCGGTCGTGCATCTCGAGCAGCAGCTCGCAGATG
Organism: uncultured Solirubrobacterales bacterium; assembly: GCA_963701945.1. Taxonomy (GTDB): domain Bacteria; phylum Actinomycetota; class Thermoleophilia; order Solirubrobacterales; family Solirubrobacteraceae; genus Palsa-465. Next base: position 67,248 of record CAVPBV010000021.1, read on the forward strand.
TCGTAGGTCCGCTCGGACACGAGCTTGAGGTCCGGATCGTCCTCGAGCGAGAGGATCTCTCGGGCCTCGCGCTTGAGCATCAGCGTGCAACTCGTGGCGTTGCCGACGATGATCGTGTCCGGGTCGTCGCGGACGTACGGGACCAGGTTGCGCGCCAGCCGCAGGACGACCTTGCGGGCGTCGTCGAACAGGCCGCTCGACTGGAGCGGCAGCCCGCAGCAGTCCTGCTTGGGCACGACGACCTCGAAGCCGTGATGCTCGAGGATCGCCACGACCTTTTCGCCCTCCCACGGCTCGTAGTACTCGGTGCCGCAGCCGTGAAAATAGACAATTCGACGGCCGGTGGAGGGACTAGGGTGCTTGCGCGCCCAGCGCGAGAAGCGCCGGCCCGCAAAGTCCGGCGCGGCCGCGTCGCGGTGAATCTTGAGCAGCTTCTCGCCGAGGATCCGGGCCGGCCGAAAATCGATCGTGAAGTTGGCCAGCGGCGCCACCGGCGTGCCCGCGCGGCCGAGCCAGGTCGGGCGCGTGATGATCCGGTCGCGGAGCGGGATGCCCTTCTGCTCCTTGAGCTTGTTCCGCGCCTGGGAGTTGATCTCGGCGATCTTCACCCCCTGCGGGCACGACATCGAGCAGATCCCGCACCCCGAGCAGTAATCGACCGACGAGTCGACCGACGGCTCGCCGGCGACCCGGTAGCGCTCGGCCTGGGGGCCGGCGTACTTCGGCCCCGGGAACAGCGGCGTCACGTTCGACACCGGGCACTGCGTCTCGCAGATCGTGCACTTCACGCAGTGGTCGAGCGACCCGCGCATCAGCTCTTCGAGCACGCCCCCGACCTCGTTCATGCCGGCCGCTCCGGCGCTCATGCCGCGGCCCCCGCCGGTGCGCCGGCAGCCGCCAGCACCATCTGGGCGGCGTGCGAGCCGCTCGCTAGCGCGATCCCCTCGCCCGACCCCTCGCGCCACGGCACCGCACCCGGGAGCGCCGCACCGGCCACGAGCACGTTGTCCGCACCCGTGGCGCGCAGCTCCGAATCGACCGCCACCCCGACCCGCGCCATCGGCTGCTCGGCCAGGTAGTCGCCGACGAATCGCTGGTGGTCCGCCCCCGGGACGCCGTGGAGCGGCAGGCCGAACACGCGCTCGTGCGTGGCCCAGCGCGAGTCGAGCTCGATCGCGCCCGACCCGAACCCGCCCGCCGCGAGTACGAACCAGGGCGCCGCGTAGACCGAGTCGTGACCGGCCGACCGCGTCGCCACCGACGTCACGCGCGCGCCGTCGCGCTCGGTGGACACGACCTCCGCGCCGAGCACGAGCCGCCCGCCGGCGCGGCGTAGCGCCGAGCGAAGGATCTCGTACACGCGCATCCCTGGGACCGACGGAGGAAGCGTCGGGATCTCGAACACGGGGCGTCCGAGGCGGTGCTCGAGGTCGGACCAGGCGCCGTGCGGGTCGCGGATCCCGAGCATCGCGGGCAGGCCGACGCGCTCGTCGGCCTGGAGCTTCAACGCCAGCCGCGCCGCGAACGCCCCGCGCCAGGCGGGATCGTCGAACCGTCGGGCCAGCCCGAGCGCGTTCTGGTCGGCCCGCTCGGCCTCGATCTCGACGTCGACCGAGCGCGCCGTGAGCCCGCCTCGGGCGAGGTTGGCCGCGCATAGCGAGGCGTGGAAGTCGCGCAGCGCGCGCGTGCCGACCACGCACACGTGGCCGAGCGCCGAGGACGCGTCGCCGGCGGCCATCGTCTCGGGCACGAGCGCGGAGGGGCGCAGCGCGCCGACCGCGGTCGGCAGCAGCATGTTTTTCTCGGTTTCGCCGATGTACCGGTACCCCGGGAGCGGGCCGGCGGCCACGCACGCGGCGAACCAGCGCACCGCCTCGGCCACGGCTTCGACGCCGAGCAGCGCGTACGGATGGTCCGGATGAGCGGCGACGAACTCCTCGAGCGCGGATCCCGGTGAGGACACGCGCCCCGGCGTGTAGCCGAGCACGTCAATCGTCCCCGGCGCGAGATGGGTCGAACCGACGCCCTTGGACAGCACGCACACGCGTGCGCCGCCCTCGGCCAGCCGTGCGCCGGCGACAAGACCGGCGGTCCCGGCGCCGATCACGACCGCGTCGTAGTGGAGCTCGCCCCTCACGAAGATGCCACCGACTCGAGCTCGCTCGATGGCAGATGCGCCACGTCCAGCACCCCCTGAAAAATCCAATCATCAAAGCGCGCCTGGCGAAGCTGATCCCCGTACAAGACCGGCCACATTCCCTTCCACCGCTCCTGGAGGAAGTGCAGCAGCGACTCGTCGGCCTGCTCGGCGGTGAGCCCGTCGAGCCCGTGCAGAACCCCGGTGGCGCGGTAGATGCAGAACCCGCCCTGACAGGGCCCCATCCCGAGCCGCAGCAGCCGGCGGACGTCGTCGAGGTTCGTCGTGGCGCGGCGCTCGATCGCCTGCTCGAGCTTCTCGCGCGAGACCATCTCGCACTCGCAGATCAACTGCTCGTCGGCGAGATGCGCCTCCTTGCGGCTCAAACGCTCGCCAAGGTGATAGGTCGCGCCCTCCTCCGAGCCGGGTAGCAACTCGGTCTTTGTCGTGCACGGACGCTCGTCGCCGAGGTGCTTGGAGACCGCGTTCATCGTCTCCTCGGCCATCAGCCGGAACGTCGTGACCTTGCCGCCGGTGATCGTCACGAACCCGTGCACGCCGTCGCGCTCGGCGTGGTCGAGCAGGGCATGCGCGCGGGTGACGTCGCGCGAGTCGGTGTCGGCCGCCTTGGAGTCCTCGAACAGCGGACGCACGCCGGTCCACACCCGCAGCGCCCGAGCCTGGCGGAAGCCGGGCACGAGTTTCTCGCCGTCGTCGAACATCGCGTCGACCTCGGACTGGATCACGGAGTGGTCGTCGGGGTCGTCGGTATTCACGTCGGTCGTCCCGATCACGCACACGGTCCGGATCGGCACGATGATGTCGCCGTCGGTGGGCATCTGGCAGCGATTGACGCACGTGTTCACGAGGCGGTGGTTCATCGCGATCATGATCCCCCGCCCCGGCAGCACACGGACGCCCTCGATCCCGGCCATATCGGCAACTGCGCCGGCCCAGGCCCCGGACGCGTTCACCGTCACGCGGGCCTCGATGTCGATCTCCTCGCCGGTGGCGGCGCCGCGCACCCGGGCTCCGGTGACCTCATCGCCGCTCCGATGGATGGCGACGACAGCGTGGTAGGGGAGCACGCGCCCGCCCCGCTGCTGGATGCCGCGGGCCATCGCCCACACGGTCTTCCAGATGTCGATGTTCGCGTCGGGAACGCGGAACACCCGCGAGATGCCCGGGTGAAGCAGCGGCTCCTCACGCAGGGCCTGCGCCGGGTCGATCTCCTCGCAGTCGACGCCGGTGTCGCGGCATCCCTTGGCGAACACGTCCGCGTACGCGGGGTCGTCGAACGGCGTCGTGACGAAGAACCCGCCGATGTCCTCGATCGAGTCCGGCGAGACCTTCTTCAGGATCCGGTTCTCGGCGATGCACTCCTCGGCCGCGCGCGGGTCCTTGACCGCGTAGCGCCCGCCCGAATGCAGCAGGCCGTGGAACCGCCCGCTCGTGCCCTCGGCGAGATCGGCGCGGTCGACGAGCACGACGTCGAAACCACGGAGTGAGGCGTCCCAGGCCACGCCGGCGCCGGTGGCGCCTCCACCGATCACGAGGACGTCGGTGCTTAGTGTGGCCATTGTGTGAGCGTAACCAGTTGAAGGCGGCCCGGGTGGACCGCCTTCAACGTTACTCGCCCCCTGAGCCTGCCGGCTACTCGACCCAATCGAAGGTCCGGGTGACGGCCTTCTTCCACTCCTTGTAGTACGCGTCCCGCTTGGCCTCGTCCATGTTCGGAATCCAGCGCTTGTCCTCGGCCCAGTTGTCGCGGACCTCCTGCGTGCTGCTCCAGAACCCGACGGCCATCCCAGCCGCGTAGGACGCGCCGAGCGCGGTCGTCTCGGCCACCTGGGGACGGATCACCGGCACCCCGAGAATGTCGGCCTGGAACTGCATGAGCAGGTCGTTGGCGACCATGCCGCCGTCGACCTTGAGCTCCTTCAGCGTGACGCCGGAGTCGGTCTCCATCGCGTCCATCACCTCGCGGGTCTGGAACGCGGTTGCCTCGAGCGTCGCGCGGGCGATGTGACCGGCGTTGACGTACCGGGTCAGGCCGGCGAACACGCCGCGGGCGCTCGACTTCCAGTAAGGGGCGAACAGGCCGCTGAACGCTGGCACGATGTACAGGCCGCCGTTGTCGTCGACCGATTTCGCCAGCTCCTCGACCTGAGGGGCGGCGTTGATCATGTGGAGGTTGTCGCGCAGCCACTGCACCAGCGCACCGGTGATCGCGATCGACCCCTCGAGCGCGTACACCGCTGCCTCGTCGCCGATCTTGTAACAGACCGTCGTGAGCAACCCCGATTTCGACTGCACGGCCTCCGTGCTCGTGTTGAGCAGCATGAAGTTGCCGGTACCGTACGTGTTCTTGGCATCGCCGGCGTCGAAGCACGCCTGGCCGAACGTGGCCGCCTGCTGGTCGCCGAGGTCGCCGGCTACCTGCACGCCCGTCAGGTTGCCGGTCGTGACCTCGCCGTAGACCTCGCTCGAGGCCCTGATCTCGGGCAGCATCGACATCGGCACGCCGATCGTCGAGGCGATGTCCTCGTCCCACGACAGGGTCTCAAGGTCCATCAACATCGTCCGGCTCGCGTTCGTCACATCGGTGATGTGCAGGCCGCCCTTGGTGCCGCCGGTCAGGTTCCAGATGCACCACGTGTCGATGTTGCCGAAGATGAGATCGCCGGCCTCGGCCCTGGCGCGTGCGCCGTCGACGTTGTCGAGGATCCAGCGAACCTTCGGGCCCGAGAAGTACGTCGCGAGGGGGAGGCCAACCCTGGAGCGGAAGCGATCCTGACCGCCGTCGGCGGACAGCTCGTCGACGAGCTTGTCGGTGCGGGTGTCCTGCCAGACGATCGCGTTCATCACCGGCTCGCCGGTGTTGCGATCCCACACGACCGCGGTCTCACGCTGGTTAGTGATCCCGAGCGCAGCGACGTCTTCGCGGGTGGCGCCGGCCGTCTCGACCGCCTCGTCGATCACCTCCTGGCAGCGCGCCCAGATCTCCATCGGGTCGTGCTCCACCCACCCGGGCTTCGGATATATCTGCTCGTGCTCCTTCTGTACCACCGCGACGACGTGGCCCGAGTGGTCGAAGACCATCGCTCGCGAGCTGGTCGTCCCCTGATCCAGTGCAACTGAGTACTTCGGCATGCGTGTTCTCCTTGTCAGCCCGCGAACGCCTCGGCGGCGCTCTTGAAGAGGTAGTAGGTGGAAGTCGCTCCCGGGTCTTGGTGGTCCTTGCTCCGCTCTCCCAGGTAGCTGGCGCGGCCCTTGCGGGCGATGAGCGGGATCGTGGCCTTCATCCCGCCCTCCGCGGCGTCCGTTGCCGCGCGCAGGCCGCTGTCCAGATCGGACGCGGCCTCGAGCGCCTCGACGCCCGGGATCAGCGCGTCCACCATCGTCTTGTCCTCCGCCACGGCTTTGCCGCGTGCCTGGACCCCCTCGAGGCCCTTGCGCCAAGCCGCTGCGTAGGCGGGCAGATCGACCTCGGCCTGACCCGCCAGCGCGTTGCCCATCTGCAGGAACAGCGTCCCGTACAGCGGTCCCGCCGCCCCGCCGACGCTCGAGATCAGTGCCATCGCGACGGTCTTGAGCACGGCGCCGGCGTCGGCCTGCTCGGACGCCGAGATCTTCTCGAGCGCCTTCGTCATCCCACGGTTCATGTTCGTGCCGTGGTCGCCGTCGCCGATCGCGGTGTCGAGCGCTACGAGCTCCTGGCGGTGCTCGGCCATCTCGCCCGCGAACCGGTTCATCCAGTCAACCGTGCCGTCGCGTGTGATCGCCACTGTTCCCGACGCTCGCGCTAGGCACCCCAGCGCAATGCCGGAGTGTTCACCGGCGCATCCCAGTAGCGGACCATCTCGTCGTCCAGCTTGACCAGCGTGATCGAGCACCCCTGCATCTCGAGCGACGTGATGTAGTTACCGATGAGGTTGCGCTCGATGTTCAGCCCGTGGCCTTTAGCGATCTTCGCGACCTCGTTGTACATCACGTAAAGCTCGATCAGCGGCGTGCCGCCCATGCCGTTGACGAACGCGAGCACCCGGTCGCCCGACGCGAACGGAAGGTCCTCGAGGATCGGGGTCATCAGCCGCTCGGCGATCTGTGATGCGGGTCCGATCTTCTCCCGGAAGCGCCCAGGCTCGCCGTGGATCCCGATGCCGATCTCGACCTCGTCGTCGCCGAGCTCGAAGCTCGGGTTGCCCGACGCCGGGGTGATGCACGGGGTCAGCGCCATGCCCATCGAGCGCCCGTTGGCGTTGACGCGCCGGCCGAGCTCGGCGACCTCCTGGAGGTTGCGGCCATCCTCGGCGGCCCCTCCGCAGATCTTCTCGACCAGCACCGTGACGCCGACGCCGCGGCGGCCGGCGGTGTAGAGCGAGTCCTCGACGGCTACGTCGTCGTTGGTGAGCACGGTCTCGACCTCGATGTTGTCGCCCTTGCCCATGTCGGCGGCCATGTCGAAGTTCATCACGTCGCCGGTGTAGTTCTTGACGATGTGGACGACGCCCGCGCCGCCGTCGACGGCCTTGGTCGCCTCCAGCATCTGATCGGGCGTCGGCGAGGTGAACACCTCGCCCGGGCAGGCGGCGTCGAGCATGCCGGGACCGACGTAGCCGCCGTGCATCGGCTCGTGGCCTGAGCCGCCCCCGGAGATGAGCCCGACCTTGCCCTTCACGGGCGCGTCTATGCGGACTATGACGGCTGGGTCGTAGATAACACGTACGCGGTCGCCGTGTGCTGCTTCAACGCCGTGGAGCGCGTCCTGAAGGACCGCGTCGGGCGCATTGATGAGCTTCTTCATGCCCTTTCCCTCTAAGCCGGAACTGATTGGACAGAACGCTCGACGGGAAGATCCTCCCGGCGCTGATGACGAGCCGGATGCCTTGTCCCCGGTGCGGGGTGCGGACACGCGTGCAAGTGCTTGACCGCAGCGCACCACGATCGGCCGCCCGCGGTTACTTCAGCACCAATAATGCCCAGCAAGCACCCTCCTTCTGGACCAAACGCTCTCCACCCACGAGCCTCGATTGCGACAATAACGGAAACGGTGCGACAATGTCAAACATCGTTCGCACTGATGATCGGGCTTGTAGGGGTGTGTAACTGAGCGACAACGGAAGTGCCCGGGCGCATTCAATCCATTGAGCGCGCAGCCGCGATTCTGCGCCTGTTATCCGGGCGCTCGCGACGGCTCGGGGTGGCCGAGCTTGCCGGCGAGCTGCACCTCCCGAAGGGGACCGTCTACGGGATCCTGCGCACGCTCCAGGCGGTCGGGTTCGTCGAGCAGGACAGGGAATCGGGCAAGTATCAGCTCGGTCCGGCGCTGCTCCACATGGGGTCGAGTTACCTCGACGGCAACGAGTTACGCACGCGCGCGTTGAACTGGGCCGACGGGCTGGCGACGCGCAGCGGCGAGAGCGTTCGCATCGGCACGTTGCACGAGAACCAGGTGCTGATCGTGCACCACGTGTTCCGGCCCGACGACAGCCGCCAGGCGCTCGATGTCGGGAGCCTGTTGCCGGCCCACGCCACCGCGCTCGGCAAGGCGCTCCTCGCCAACCACGACTACATCGCGGCCACGCTCGCCGACGGCGCGCTCGCGAGCTTCACGCCCGCCACCGTGACCGACATCTACCGCTTCCGCCAGGAGCTCGAGGAGACCGCCAAGCGCGGGTGGGCCAGCGACGTCGGCGAGCTGTTCCACGGGTCCGCCTCGATCGCCGCGCCGATCGAGGACCGGCGCCGGGTGACGGTCGGGGCGATCGGGATCGCCGGGCCGATCGAGCGGCTGTGCGAGGACGACAACCGTCCGCGGGCTGAGTTCGTCAACTACGTGTTGGAGGCAGCGCGCGCCGTGTCCCGCGAGCTGGGAGCGATCCCCTGGTGACGATGGGCCTCGCGCGCTCGGCGTCCATGGGGCCGTTCCGCCAGGCATCCATGCCCGGCGGGCGTGAACCCTGTCCGGACGGGATACGCCCCCCCAATTAGACTTGCCGCGACGTGAGCACAACCGGGCGATACGTGGCCTCGATCGACCAGGGGACGGCGTCGTCGAGGTGCTTCATCTTCGACGACCGGGCGCGGGTCGTGTCGGTGGCCCAGCAGGAGCACCGTCAGCACTTCCCGAGGCCGGGGTGGGTCGAGCACGACCCGCAGGAGATCATGCGCAATGTCCTGCTCGTGGTGCGGGTGGCGCTCGACAAGGCGGACCTGTCGCCGGCTGACCTGTGCGCGCTCGGCATCGCCAACCAGCGCGAGACCACCGTGCTGTGGGACCGGCGCACCGGCGCGCCCGTCCACAACGCCATCAACTGGCAGGACACGCGCACCGATCGGTTGTGCCGGGAACTCGCGCGCCAGTTTGGACAGACCATGTTCCGCGAGAAGACCGGCCTGCCCGTGACCACGTACTTCTCGGGCCCCAAGATCCGATGGCTGCTCGATCGAATCCCGGGGCTGCGCGAGCGCGCCGAGGCCGGCGAGGTCCTGTTCGGGACGATCGACTCGTGGCTGATCTGGAACCTGTGCTGCCGCCACGTCACCGACGTGACCAACGCCAGCCGGACGCTGCTGATGAACCTCGAGACGCTCGACTGGGATCCGGAGCTGCTCGACGCGATCGGGGTGCCCGCCGCGATGCTTCCCGAGATCCGCGCCTCCTCGGAGGCCTATGGCGAGGCCGGGCCGCCGATCGCCGGCGTCCCCGTCGCCTCGGCGCTCGGCGACCAGCACGCGGCGCTCGTCGGGCAGACCTGCTTCAACGCCGGCGACGCCAAGTGCACGTTCGGGACCGGCAGCTTCTTCGTGCTGAACACCGGCGCCCGGCCGGTGACGTCCAAGAGCGGTCTGCTGACCACGCTCGCGTACAAGCTCGGGTCGGCCGACCCGGCGTACGCGCTCGAGGGATCGATCGCGATCACGGGCGCGCTCGTGCAGTGGTTCCGCGACAACATCGGGCTGATCGGCAGCGCGCCCGAGATCGAGACGCTCGCGCTGACCGTCGAGGACAACGGCGGCTGTTACTTCGTGCCCGCGTTCTCGGGGCTGTTCGCGCCGCACTGGCGCAGCGACGCGCGCGGCGTGATCGCCGGGCTCACCGGCTACATCAATCGCGGTCACCTGGCGCGGGCCGTGCTCGAGGCGACCGCGTGGCAGACCCGCGAGGTCGTCGAGGCGATGAACACCGATTACGGAAGCCCGCTGTCCGAGTTACGCGTCGACGGCGGGATGACCGCGAACAACCTGCTGATGCAGAACCTCGCGGACGTTCTCGACGTACCGGTGACGCGCCCGATCGTCGCGGAAACGGTGTCGCTCGGCGCCGCCTACACCGCGGGGCTGGCGGTCGGCTTCTGGTCGGACACCGACGTCCTCAAGAAGAACTGGCACAAGGCGGCCGAGTGGCTCCCGAGCATGGACGGGGCGATACGCGAGCGCGGCTACCGGAAGTGGAAGAAGGCGGTGGCGCTGGCGGTCGACTGGGTCGACGACGACGAGTAGCTGTTCAAACGCGGACGGCGGCGGCGCCATCCGCGCGCCGCCGCCCCACGCTGTCAGTTACGGCCGAGCTCTTCTATTACTGGAGCTCGGGGCCGGGCCGGTTCTGAACCGTCTCGCCCTCGGCGACCACCCCGGGCTCCGGCGGCTTGCGTGCCACCAGGATGTCATGGATGAACACGTCGTAGAACACCGATGCCAGCCCGCCTCCGATCAGCGGCCCCACGATTGGGACCCAGAAGTAACCGCTGATGTTGGCGTAGTCGCCGGGCATCGCCACTTTCCCCCAACCCGCGATCCAGGCGAAGATGCGCGGACCGAAGTCACGCGCCGGGTTGATCGCGTATCCGGCGTTGGCTCCGAACGAGATACCGACTGCCATCACGATCATGCCGACGATCCACGGGGTCATGTTTGCCCCGACCGGCAAGCCGTACTCGTCGGTCACGGCCCACACGAACAGGACGAGGAAGAACGTACCCACGATCTGGTCGATTAGCGGCCCTAACACACTGTGGAAGTACGGCGCCGGGAACGTGGCAAACGTGCTGTACGTGGCTACGGAAGCCGGCGAGCCCTTCTTGATCGGCACGCAGCCCTTCAATACCGTGCCGCAGTGACCAACCTGGTCGAAGTGGTTGATCGCGTTGTTGTAGACCAGGAACACGAGCGCCGCGCCAACGAAGCACCCGAGCACCTGCACGATCCAATACGGAGCGACCTTGTTCCACGGCAGCTGGCGCCGGATCGCGGCACCGAACGTCACCGCCGGGTTGATGTGCGCACCGGTGACGCCACCCACGGTGTAGACGGCGAAGCAGACCGCCAATGCCCATCCCCAAGTGATGAGCAGCCAGTCCCCTGAGGACTGGAGCGCACCGGCGGAGCTACGCCCCGACCCGATAAGGGCCCAGAGCATCGCCACCACTCCGTCGCCGAAACAGATCAGGATGAAGCAACCGAAGAACTCGGCCCACAGCTCCCCGATCAAGCCCTGCCGCCAGCGAAGCGGCAGCGGCCGAACCGCTCTTGACTCAGCTACTGCTGACACACAACCTCCTCCGAGAACGTTGGTTCAGGACACGGCGCCTCGCGCTCGCAGGATCGCCCGTGTGATCATCTGAAGACGACATTCCCCTCTCGGGCCGCGTTTCCTTCTCGCTGCACTCGCCGTCCGACGGCGACACGCAGCGAACTGCAGCGTCGGCCACGGGGGCCCGACTGCGGTCCTGGCTGAAATCAACTGGACACCCTCAGATCCTCCGCCCAAATGGGCGTTCGCGGCGACCCACTGACACATCCGCGATGGGCCGAGATTACCAGCCTGCGTGCGACAATGTCAAACGGCGTTCCGAATGCACGCGCGCTGAAAACGCCCGTGTTCCGGCGTTCTCAGGCGCTTCTCAGCGCTCGCTCTTGACCGTCTCTCGCGAGCGGTAAGGCGACCGGTACGGGGTCGGCGCGCCGCCGTTCTCGAAGAACCCGCGGACGGATTCCATCAACTCCGTGGGGTCGCCGTTGGCAGTGATCGGCTCGCCGAACGAGACCTCGATCCGGTGGCGCTTGGGCACCGGCTTGTTGCGCAGGCGTCTGGGCCACAGCCGCCCGGGCGGCATCGCCTGGCCGGTGCCGGTGACCCGAATCGGCACGATCGTCAGGTGATGAGCCACCGCAAGCACGGCGGCTCCGCGCCGCAGCGGACCCTGCCCGCCGCCGCGCGAGCGGGTGCCCTCCGGGTAGAGCAGCACGCTCCACCCCTGATCGAGCAGCTTGTCGAGGTGGCTGCCGTTCTTCGCCGTCCCACCGCCACCGTGGCGTTCGATCGGCACCGTGTTGAAGATCAACGAGACGAGCGAGGCGACCACCCGGTTCCTGTAGAAGTAGTCCGCCGCCGCCGCGACCACCGTCCGTTTGCGCAACTTGCGCGGGAGCGCCGACAGGATCACCGGGGTGTCCATGTGGCTGGCGTGGTTGGCGACGAGGATCACCGGACCCTTGACCGCCTCGAGCTTCTCCTTCCCGGTGGCGCGCCGCGCGGCGTAGTAGTCCATCGTCGGGTTGAGCACGAACCGAAGGAAGTTCTCGCGGATCACACCGGCGAGCCACGACCGCGCCCACGGTATGTCAAGCTGCGCGGCGGCCTTGCGCAACTCGCGGCCACGGGCGGGCGCGGCGCGCGCGGCATCGAGGAAGCGCTGCTTGCGCGAGCGCTTGCGGCGGAAGGAGAACACCGGGGATTAATACCCACTCTGTGACATTCGTTACAGGTCTTTCACCGGGCGCTCGCGGACGACGACCGAGTCGTCTGCCGACTCGCTCGCGGACGACGACCGAGTCGTCCGCCGACAACTACGATTAGCCGGGTTCGTGCTCCAGCGGCGCTTCTCTCCGGACCCGTTTCGGCCGGCCCAGCTCTCGACTGAAGACCGGCGCGGCCACCGGGTCGTGCAGGCCCTGCTGCGGCGTCGTTCCGAAGGCTCGCGGCCGGGGTCGAGGACCGATGGTCGCCGGATCGCGCTCGTGATCGAGGGCGGCGGGATGCGCGGGGCCGTGTCGGCAGGGATGGCGGCGGCGATCGAGCAACTCGGGCTGCGCGACGCGTTCGACGAGGTGCACGGCGCGTCCGCGGGGGCCTTCAACGCCGCATTCCTGCTCGCGGGGCAGGCCTCGTACCTGGTCACGCTGTACCAGTACGGCTTCGGCGATCCCCGGTTCGTGAGTTTCTCGCGGGCGGTGCGAGGCGGGCCCGCGTTCGACATGGATCACGTGATCAACCGCGTGTGGACGTTCGATCGCCCGCTCCGGTTCGACGCGGTTCTGTCGAGCGGGATCGATCTGCACTGCACCGCCACCGACGCCGACCAGGCCGCGATCGTCGATCTGACCGGGTTCCGCGACGCGGAGGAGATCCGTTGCGCGCTGCGCGCCTCCGGCCGGCTGCCGTGGCTGGCCGGCGGGCCGGTCAGCTTCCGCGGCATGCGGTTGCTCGACGCCACCCTGGCCGAGGCGATCCCCGTGCACGTCGCGTGCGCGTCGCACGCGACCGACGTGCTCGTGCTGATGACGCGCCCGGAGGGCGTGGCCCACGCCGGCCTGTCGCGGCCGGTGGCGTGGCTGACCGACCGCTACCTGCGAGGTATCAACCCCGCGCTCGTGGAGTTGCGCTCGACGCGCTCACCCCGGTACGACGCGCTGACCGCTTCGCTTGCCGAGCGGGCGTCGGACCCGGACTGCTCGCCGGCGATCTGCGTGATCCGCCCCGGCGCCGGGTCGTTGATGGTCTCCCAACTCGAATCGCGGGCGCTGGCGCTCCAGACCGCCGCGAGCCACGGGCTGCGGTCGGCGTGGATGGCGCTCGCCGGCGAGGACCCCGAGGTGATCGGGACGTTACGGGCGTATCCGCGGGGGGTCGTCGATCAGCCAGCCGCGGGGTTCGCCGGCGACAACGGCGGCGGCAGGGAACGCACACGGATCTCCTCCTAGGCCGATCCGTACCTGCGTAGCCTGCCAATCAAGCCGCAAAGCGCGGACCGTGGCAGACGGTGCATGTGGCACATGCGCGGTATGCCACGGTCCCCGGCAAGCCGGTCGTTTGGCAGATCGCGCAGGTCGGGCGGACCGGCAGCAGGGTGATGCCCGGTCCCTAGACCTGCGCCGCATGTCGGGCGGACCGGCGGCTGGGAACTCGGGGGCAGTCCGCCGACGATATGGTCGGTCCCTAGACCTGCGCCGCAGGTCGGAGCGGACCGGCAGCACGGTGAAGGTCGGTCCTTAGACCTGCGCGGGCTCTGGCTCCACCGGCTCGCCCGGTTCTGCCGCCCGCTCGGCAAGCTGGGCGCGCGCGGACGTGCCTTCGATGTTGATGTGCGGGAGCCGATCGTCGAGCCACTGCGGCAGCCACCAGGTCCTCGGCCCGAGCAGTTCGAGCACCGCCGGCAGGAGGATGCAGCGGACGATTACGGCGTCGAGCAGCACGGCCACCGCGAGCCCGAAGCCGAACTCCTTGAGCACGCGTTCGTTTCCGAACATGAACGACAGGAACACGCAGATCATGATCGCGGCCGCCGCCGTGATCACTCGTCCGGTGAACGCGATGCCGTCGGCGACGGCCTCGGACGCGTCCTGGCGACGGATCCACTGCTCGCGCACACGCGAGATCAGGAACACCTCGTAGTCCATCGACAGGCCGAACACCACGGCGAACATCAGCACCGGGATCCACGGCTCGACCGGCCCCTTCTCGATGCCGATCACGCTGGCAAACCAGCCCTTCTGGAACACGAGCACGGTGACGCCGAGCGCGCCGCCGATGCTGAGCAGGTTCATCAGCGCCGCCTGGATCGGGATCACGATCGAGCGGAAGATCACGAACAGCAGCAGCGCGGAGAGGACCACGACGACCCCGATGAACAGCGGCAGCTTGTTCGCGAGCACGTGCGAGAAGTCGATCGAGCCCGCGGTGAACCCGCCGACGAGCACGGTGGCGCCCGTCTGGTGCTCGATCGGTGGTGCCACGTCGTTGCGGAGATGGTTGACCAGGTTCGTGGTGGCAACAGCCTGAGGGGCCGAGCTCGGGTAGGCCTCGAACACCGCGACGTTCCCCGACGGCGACACCCGCGGGGGCGTGACGGCCACGACGCCCGGCGTCTTGGCGACCGCAGCGCTGACCGCCTCCTGCGTCGCGGCCTGGTTCTGGCTCGGAAGCTCGGTCACGATCAGCAGCGGGCCGTTGAAGCCGGCGCCGAAGCCCTGCGCGAGCAGGTCGAACGCCTCGCGCGTGTTCGTACCCGACGGATCGTTGCCCGCGTCGCTGCTCTCGAGGCGCAGCCCGAACACCGGCAACAGCAGCGCGACCATCAGGGCGGTCGAGACGATCGCCAGCGGCCACGGTCGCCGCTGGACCGTCCGGCTCCACTCACGCCAACGCGAGCGGGAGGCCGCCTTCATGACCGCATCCTCGGAGGCCGCCCCGGCCGGGGAGGCACCACCGCGACGACCGAACCGGCGAGTGCGGGGACGCACGACCCGGTGGCCGTACTTCGACAGCATCGCGGGCAGCACGGTCAGCGACGCGATCATGGTCGCCAGCACGGCGCACACGGAGGCGATGGCCAGCCCGTACAGGAAGCTGACTCCGGTGGCGAACATCCCGAGCAGGGCGATCGTCACGGTCGTGCCGGCGAGCAGGATCGCCCGCCCGGACGTATCCATCGCCTCCACCACCGACTGCTCCACGTCGCCAAACGCGAGGTAGTTCTCGCGGAATCGCGTGACGATGAACAGCGCGTAGTCGACCCCGACGCCGAGGCCGATCATCAGCGCAAGGTCCGTGGAGACGTTCGGAATGCTCGTCACGTGCGTGGCCAGTCCGATCAGCGCCACCCCGGTGATCAGGCCGAATCCGGCGGTGACCAGCGGCATCCCCGCGGCGATCAGCGAGCCGAATGTGAACAGCAGGATGATCAGCGCCGCGATCGCCCCGATCAGCGTCGCCGGGCCGACGCTGAAGCCCTCGGCGTTCTCCATGACCTGACCGCCCGCGGCCACCTTCAGCCCCGGCACGTTCACCGCCGCGATCTGGTTGAGCACGGGTTTGCCGGCATCGTTCGGGACGATGTTGGACGGGTGGTCGTAGTTGATCGTCGCGAACGCGGTCCTCCGGTCCTTCGAGACCTGGACAGCCCCCTCCGGCCCGTACGGACTGCGCACCGCGACGACATGCGGATCGCTGGACACTTGGTCGAGCAGCTTCGTCATCGCGGCCTTGACCTGCGGGTCGTCGATCGTCCCGTTCGCGGTGTGGAACACGATCGTGTCGACGTCGCCGCTCTGCGCGGGGAACTCCTTCTTGAGCAGGTCGAGCGCCTTCTGGGACTGCGTTCCGGGCAGGCTGAAGTTCGTGGCGTAATTGCGCCCGGCAGCGCCCGCGACGACCGTGGTGAGGACCGCCACCACAAGCCAGGCCACGAACACGCGGCCGCGGTGGGCGATGCACCAGCGTGTGAGTTTCAGCACTATGTGACTCCTGATCCGGTCTCGGCGAGTGGCCACACTGCGCCCCTGCGCCCGCGGGTGACCCGGTCTGGCTTAACTGTGTAGCACGGACGCTATGTGGGCTTGTGACCTTCCCGGTCGGCGCGCCCGAGCGATTCGAATGCTTGTGACAGTCGCGGTGGCGCAGTCGCCGACACAAACGTTTGTGGCGCTCGAGCCGATCGCGATCGGCTCCACCGAACGCGAGTCCGCTCGCGCACAGTGAGCCGAATCCGGCGCGCCGATGACACCGCTTTCTGGAACCGTCGCCACCCGTCCGGCCCGCGGATCGATCCGCCCAGCCCCGGCTCCCCCGGCGGCGCCGAAGGTCAGGCGAGCGCGTTGGCGGGCCGGCCGTTGCCGGACCGGCCGACGTCGAGATCCGCCGGACGCTCAGGCGGCGCCACCGCGACCTGCGCACCGAGACGCCCGCGTCGCCTTGGGCGCCACACGCGCAGGTACTGAGCCCCCACATAGGAACCGATCACCAGACCGAGGGCGATGAACTGGCCGACGAACGTCTGCCAATTCGGGAATAGCGAGAACCAGGTCCCCATCCAACCGGGGATGTTCAGCCCAGAGACCGGGGTGGTGCCGATCCAGCCCGCCAACTGCATCTCGTTGACCTCCTCGCCGACCGACACGAGCAGGACGAACAGCAGCATCACGCCGGTGATGATCAGCAGCCGGCGGTACGGCAGTCGCTGGTGGAGCGCAAACGTGAGCACGCCGGCGGCGCCGGTGAACAGGCAGCCGATGACGACGCCCTCGAGCACGACGGCCGAGCCGTAAAGCTCGCGCAGGTTCTGCAGGAAGATCACGACCTCGAAGCACTCGCGGTACACCGAGGTGAACCCCAAGAGCGCCAGCCCCAACAGCATCCTCCGCTTCTGCGTCTCCGGATCGGCCGACAGCAGGCCGCGCCGGCGCTTGTGGTGATGGGAGATCCAGCCGGTCCAGTAGACCTTGTGGAAGAACCAGTTCATCACGATCAGCAGCACGATCAGCGAGGGCAGGCCGGTGGCGGCCTGCACGTCGAACTCGCCACCGTGGAAGCGACCGATCAGCCACACGACGAACAGCCAGGTGGCCACGCCGGCGCCGATCGCGGCGGCGCCGCCGCCGACGACCGGGCGACGGTAGATCCGGTTGCCACCCAGGAAGCTGGCCGTGACCGCGGCCAGTACGAGGATCGTCTCGAGTCCCTCCCGGAACACCAGGATCGCGCTGTTGATGACCACGGTCGTGTGGCTCAACCGATGCCCAGGGGGCAGCGCCGTCGGGTCCGTCGTACCTCCGCGCGCGTGCCAGCTGAGCACGACGATCACCACGGACGCCGCGAGCACGAGCGCGGTCCAGACGTAGAAGCTGACGCGCTCGGTCGGGCGGGGGCGGGAAGATTTCGCAGGCTTTCCGGGTGCGACCTGCGGCAATTCGGGGGCTCCTCGGGACATCCGCCGCATTAGGGTACCCTAACACCGCGAGCGCTGCACCCACCCGGTCCTAGATCGCCAGCGCCGGCGCCGCTCCGATCGGATCCGGGGTGGCGGCCGAGCCGCCACAATATCGACGCCGAGCCGCCTCCGGCGCGACCCAACTTCCGGGGCATCGTATAAGGGTCCATATTGACGAAACATTCGCTAAAGGTTCTGCTGAAACCTGCCGATAGCAGAAGGGGGCCCTCTAGCCTCGTCCTCGCCGCATGAGATGGATTGCCGCCAGCTTCCCGGAAGCCCCCTCGTGTTTGCGTCCACGGCGGACGCGCCGGGGCCCGACCGCGGGGCTCTACGCGGCGGCACTCCTGGTCCTCGTCGCGGCACTTTTCCCGGCCGTGAGCGCTGCATCCGCGCAGGCGCCCGCGAGCATCACCGACGCTACGACAGGCCTGTCTGACGCGTCCGCGGTTGCTCCAGTCGAAGCCTGCGCTGCGGCCACGGCGTTCCGGGCGACCTGCCTCGCGCAGATCCTCGGGCTGCGCGGCACCGAGACGCTCGTCCATCCCCGACTGCGCCAGCCGTCCTCCCCCTACCGCCTGCGCAAGCCGCGGCCGCGAGGCAGCCACGCCGCGTTGCCGGCGATCGCGGCGGCCGGGGCGCCTCAGCCCGGTACCCCGGCGTACCTGCAGCAGGCCTACGACCTCTCGTATCTCTCCGAGACCGCGGGCGCCACTGAGACCGTCGCGATCGTCGACGCGTTCGACGATCCGGACGCCGAGTCCGACCTCGCCGCCTATCGTGCCGAGTTTGGGCTGCCCGCGTGCACGTCGGCCGGCGGGTGCTTCGAGAAGGTCGATCAGAACGGCGGCACGAACTACCCGACGAGCGACGGCGGGTGGGACCTCGAGATCTCGCTCGACCTGGACGCGGTGTCCGCGCTATGCCCGAACTGCCACATCGACCTCGTCGAAGCCAATAGCGCCGGGACCAGCGACCTCGCGGCCGCCGAGCTCGAGGCTGACCAGCTCAGTCCCAACGTGATCTCGGACAGCTGGGACGTTCCGTTGAGCGGCCGCCTGGCGCGCGAGTTCCCGCAAACGGGCGACTACACGTTCACTGGCGTCACGACGGTCGCGGCCTCGGGCGACGCCGGCTACCCCGGCGCGTCCACGAACGACTTCCCGGCGGCGTTGCCGGACGTGACCGCGGCCGGCGGGACGACGCTCGAGCCGGCCAGCGCCAGCGGCGTGGCCAGCGCGCGCGAGTTCACCGAATCCGCGTGGTCCGACGCCGGCTCCGGTTGCAACCTCGGAGCGTCCAAGCCGGCGTGGCAGACCGACACCGGTTGCACGGGTCGCTCCTACGCCGACATCTCGGCCGACGCCGACCCCGACACCGGGATGCAGGTCTACGACTCAACCGACGGCGGCTGGGTCGTCGTCGGCGGGACCAGCGAGGCCACGCCGCTGATCGCCGCCTACTACGCCTTGCTCGGCTCGGCCGCCCAGGGCCCGTCGTGGGCATACGCGAACGCATCGCTGCTCAATGATCCGTCGACCGGCTCGAACGGCTCGTGCGCGACGTCGATCGCCTACATCTGCGACGCCGGGCCCGGGTACGACGGCCCGACCGGGGTCGGAAGCATCTCCGGCGCGGTCACGACCGGGGCGCCGGGGATCTCCGGCCCCGGGACCAACGGCACCTACGCGCTCAGCACGACCGCGACCGGCGCCCAGCTCTCGGGCGGGGTCTACCCGAACGGCATCGACACCACCTACTGGTGGGAGTACGGCCCGACCACCGCGTATGGCCAGCAGACCCCGGCGACCGACATCGGCTCTGGCACCGCCCCGGTGGCGGTGTCGGACTCGCTTACCGGGCTGTCGCCGGGGACGACCTACCACTACCGCCTGGTCGCGCAGAACCAGACCGGCACGGAATACGGCTACGACTTCACGCTGACCACCCCGGCTTCCTCCACCACGTCCCCTACCCAGGGCACGGCCACGAACCCGACCACCACCACCCCGTCTCCGACTCCGACCACGACCACGACGAGCAGTCCGCCCGTGACCGAGAGTGGCTCGGGAAGCTCGGGGACGTCGACGACGCCGATCGGCGCCCCGCTCGTGACCAACGTCAGGGTCGCCCCGGCGGCGAGCGCCGCGACGATCAGCGCCACGATCTCGGGCCGGGGAGCGGCCACGGCCTACGCGCTCCAGTACGGCCCGACGGCATCGCTCGGGCGGACCACCTCTGGCTCGCTGGCGTCGTCGAAGTCGACCGCGACCGTGACCTGGGCGCTCCGCAACCTCTCTCCGGGCAAGGTCTATTACCTCCGCGCCGTGGCGACCAACGCCGCGGGGTCGACTCAGAGCACGCTGATCCGCTTCAGGACGTCGCCGGTGACGATCACGAGGATCACGACTCGCGGCGGCGACCTGGTGGTGGTGCTGCGCTGCCACGGCTCGGCGCCGTGTCGGTTCCGGCTGCAGGGCCACTCGGGGACGCGCCTGATGGTCTCGAGCCAGGGCTACCTCCGCGGCAACCGCAGCGGGACCGTCACGCTCGCGCTGACCCGCGCGTTCGAGACGCTCGCCACTCACAGCCGGACGGCGACGGTGTCGGTGCTCAGCACCTGGAACGGCATCACCGCGTCGGTCACGACAACGATCTAGCGCGCGCGGCCGGCGATGCACGCGCTTCGGATGCGCCCGGGGGCGCGAACGCGCGCGCCCGCTCTATCGTCAGTGGCCGATGGCATCCCGCCAGGACATCCGCAACCTCGCGATCATCGCCCACGTCGACCACGGTAAGACGACGCTGGTCGACGCGCTGCTGTGGCAGTCGGGAGCGTTCCGCGCGGGTCAGGACGTGGCCGATCGAGTCATGGACTCGATGGACCTGGAGCGCGAGAAGGGGATCACGATCCTCGCCAAGAACACCGCGGTCCGCTACGGAGGCGTGAAGCTCAACATCGTCGACACCCCCGGTCACGCCGACTTCGGCGGCGAGGTCGAGCGCGGCCTGACCATGGTCGACGGCGTGCTGCTGCTCGTCGACGCCAGCGAGGGACCGCTCCCGCAGACCCGGTTCGTGCTGCGCAAAGCGCTCGAGGCGCGGCTCCCGGTCATCCTCGTCGTCAACAAGGTGGATCGCCCCGATGCCCGCATCGACGAGGTCGTCGACGAGGTCTACGAGCTGTTCCTCGACCTGGACGCCGATGAGTCCCAGATCGAGTTTCCGATCGTGTACACGAACGCCAAGGCCGGCTGGGCATCGCTGGACCCGGCGGTTCCCGGGAAGGACCTCGGCCCGCTGGTCGAGCTGCTGATCACGCACATTCCCGCTCCGGAGTACGACCCTTTGCATCCGCTCCAGGCGCACGTGACGAATCTCGATGCGTCGCCTTATCTGGGGCGGCTCGCTATCTGCCGCGTCCGCCACGGCACGATCCGCCGCGGCGAAACCGTCGCCTGGTGTCGGGGCCGGACTACGTTCGGCCTTGCGGGTTCGGCTGACGCCGAACTCGAGGGTTATGAGATCCAGCGCGTCAAGATCACGGAGCTGTACGTCACCGAGGCGCTCGATCGCGTCGAGGCCGAGGAGGCGAGCGCCGGCGAGATCATCTCGGTGGCCGGCATTCCGGAGATCACGATCGGCGACACGCTCGCGTCCGCCGAGGATCCGCACCCGCTGCCGGTGATCACCGTCGATGAGCCCTCGCTGTCGGTCACGATCGGAATCAACACCTCGCCGCTCTCAGGGCAGGACGGAGACAAGCTCACCGCTTCGCAGCTCAAGGCGCGGCTTGACCGCGAGCTCGTCGGGAACGTTTCTCTACGGGTGCTCGATACCGACCGTCCCGAGGTGTGGGAGGTTCAGGGCCGGGGCGAGCTCGCGCTCGCGGTGCTGGTTGAGCTGATGCGTCGCGAGGGCTACGAGCTCACGGTCGGCAAGCCGCAGGTGGTCATGCGCGAGATCGACGGCCGCCAGTGCGAGCCGGTCGAGCGGATGAGCGTCGACGCGCCCGAGGAGTACGTCGGGGTCATCACACAGCTGCTCGCGATGCGAAAGGGACGGCTCGAGCAGATGGTCAACCACGGCACCGGCTGGGTGCGAATGGAGTACCTGGTGCCGGCGCGCGGCCTGATCGGCTTTCGCACCGAGTTCCTGACCGAGACGCGCGGGACCGGGCTCGTGCACCACGTGTTCGACCGCTGGGAGCCCTGGCACGGCGAGCTCCGGACCCGACCGAGCGGGTCGCTGGTGGCGGACCGGCGCGGCACGGTCGCCGCGTTCGCGCTGTTCAACCTCCAGGAGCGCGGCACGCTGTTCGTAGCGCCCGGCGACGAGGTCTACGAGGGGCTGATCGTCGGCGAGAACTCACGCGCCGAGGACCTCGACGTCAACGCCACCAAGGAGAAGCACCTGACCAACATGCGCTCCTCGACCGCCGACGAGCTGGTCCGCCTCGTTCCCAAGCGCGAGCTGTCGCTCGACCAGGCGCTCGAGTTCCTGCGCGCGGACGAGTGCGTCGAGGTCACGCCACACGCCGTCCGGCTGCGCAAGGTCGTGCTCGACGCGACCGCGAGGCGCAAGCTGACCCGGGCGGCGAAGGCGTGACCGCGCAGGTCCTGGCCCAGCTCTCGGTCAGGCGGGGACGGGAGGCAGTCGAGTTCTACAAGCGGGCGTTCGCGGCGGTCGAGGTGTACAGGGTCGGTGGCTCCGATTTGCATGAGGCGGTCGTGAGTCAGCTCGCCGTCGGGGATGGGTCCTCCTTCTGGGTCGCCGACGAGTCGCCCGAGCACCTCAACTTCAGCCCGGAGACGGTTGGGGGAGGCACCGTCCGGCTGCTGCTGATCGTCGATGACCCGGACGCGGCGATCGAGCGGGCGGTGGCCGCGGGCGCGACGATCGTGCGGCCCGCGGCCGACGAGCACGGCTGGCGCCTGGGGCGGATCGCAGATCCGTTCGGGCACCACTGGGAGATCGGCAAGCCGCTGCGGCCCTGGCCGCCGGCTCACTAAGTGGTCGCTCACCGTACTTACGTGAGGGGCCACTAACCCATGTCGTCCGGTTCCAGCCCGGCGAGCGACGCCAGCCCGTTGGCGGCGTCGACGAGCTCGTCGAGGTCGAGCAGCAGCGCCTCGCTGTCGGCGTCGTGCGGCGCGGCGCGCTCGACCGCGTCGTAGCCGGCGCGTAGATCGGGCACCGCCGGCGCCCGCGCGCCCGACGGGACGCCATCCCCTCCGGCCCGCACCGTGGTGTCGACGGTCCCGAGCAGCTCGTCGACACCGGTCGCGAGCGGCGCGAGCGCCGGCACCGGCCGCCGGTTCTGCTTCTCCTGGGCGTCGAGGCGCAGGACGTGCGCGGCTTGGACGAGCCGGCGCGCCGCGGCTAGCATCCCGTAGCTCTGGTCGGCGTCGATCCGGCGCGTCGCCGGCTCCGACAGAGACCGCGCGACGGTCGCCTCGGCGGCGGTCCGCGCGACCCGGGCCTCCCGGCTGAGCACCCGTATCTCGCTGTCGTCGGGCCGCTGGCCGTCGGCGATCGCGTTCAAGGTGGCC
Source organism: uncultured Solirubrobacterales bacterium (assembly GCA_963701945.1). GTDB lineage: Bacteria > Actinomycetota > Thermoleophilia > Solirubrobacterales > Solirubrobacteraceae > Palsa-465. The sequence goes on from CAVPBV010000021.1 coordinate 89,927, forward strand.
CGCACGTACGCCCTCTGGGCCTCGACCAGATTGGCCAGGTCGTTGCGTGCCGACCTCGCGGACCACGTCGGCCACAGCGCGTAGGCGACCAGGCCGAGGGACCCGCCAATCAGCGTGTCGACCAGACGCGCCCACGCGGTCGCGAGCGTGTCCGGGCTGATCGCGTTCAGTAGGAACACGACGACCGCGGTGATGAACGCGAAACCGACCGCGAAGCTGGCCGGGAACAGCGAGTACCCCGCCCACGCCAGTGCGCCGACGATCAGCACGGTCACGCTCCCGGCCGGGTGCAGCGCAACCGCGATCACCCCCGCCAGCCCGACGCCGAGCGCCGTCCCGCCCAGGCGCTCGGCGCCGCGGGTGAACGTGGCGCCGAACTCGGGGCGGAGCGTGGTGGCGGCCGCGACGACCATCCAGTAGCTCCGGCTCAGCGGCAGGTGACGCGAGATCAGCTCGGCGAGCAGCACCACGACCGTGAGGCGCAGTGCGTGACGACCAGCCGGCGACTCGAGACTGACGTTCGCGCGGAGTATTCCGAGGCCGGCACGGAAGCGCTCGATCGGGCGGTTGGCGCGCGCCTGGGGGCGGCGGTCGCGCCACCCGCTGGCCTCGCCGGCGCTCACGGCCAGCGCCCCGATCGCGCGGAGCTGCCCCGCAAGGGCGGCCAGCCGCCGCGACAGCACCAACCCCGAGGCCTCGGGCGTGAGCGCATGCTCCGCGGTGTCCGAGCTCAGCCTCGTCATGTGCGCGGGCAGCTCCGCGGCGGCGGCGCGGTCGCCCTCGATCGCCCGCGCGGCCAGATCCAGAGCGTCGGTCGTGAGCGCGAGAATCCGCTCCGCGCCCTGATCGGGCCCATCGGGACGGCCGTTCGCCTCGGCCCGCCGGCGTCTCAGCAGCGAGTGGATCGCGGTCAGCCCGATCCGCATCCGCTGCCCTTCGTTGACGAGGCTGCGCAGGGTCAGCACGGCCGGGTCGCCGAACAGAGTCGGCGAGGACAGCGTGGCCTGCGCCGCGTCGAGCGCGGTGGCGGCCGGCAGCGTCGAGCTCTCCGCCGAGGCGGCGGCCAGGCCCGACAGCGCCCTATATGCGTTGGCGGTCGCCTGCCGCTGCCCCCTGAGTGGCGGCGGCCAGCGGGCGATGCTCTGGAACAGAACCTGTGACAAGCCTCCGGCGAGCACGAGCGCGGCAAGCCCGAACGCGGGCCCCGCCGGCTGGCTGAAGCGCCCGAACACGACGAACGCGATCAACGACTGCGTCCCGATGAGCCCGCCGCGGTTGCCGAGCGCTACGAGCAGACCGCCCGCCAGCGCCCACACCGCCAGCACGCAGAAGTGAAGCCACGACACCGATCCCGTCACGCACCCCACGAACGTCGAGATCGACATCAGCGACGCGTCGATCGCGAGTACCGTGATCGGCGGTCGGCCTCCGCCGACCCGCGAGGCGATCCCGACAAGCATCGCGCCGGCGCCCATGGTGACGCCGGCAACGGCGCTCCACGCGACCGTGCCGATGGCGAGCACGGCCGCGACCGGGATCGCGGCCACCAGCCCGGCTCCAACCGAGATCGCGTGGCGGTCGAACTGCAACGCGTCGCGCAGGGCCGAGGACAGCGCGCCGGGCGGTTGCGAGGATCCGTTGTCCGGGCGCTCAGGCACCGGGTCGAACTCGGTTAGTGGCCTTCGAGCCAGCCGTCGCGGTAGGCGACCTCGACGTCGGGGCGGATGTCGGCGTATGCCTCGCGAGGCTCGCGTGTCTCCTGCTCGACGCCAGCGTTGTGACGGAGCGCGAGGTCGGTCCGGGGATAGATCACGTCTTTCCCCGATCGTGTCCCGACGCCCAGCAGCGCGCACGGACCATCGCCGGCGCCGACGAATACGTGCTCGGTCCATGGCGGACAGTGGACGAAGTCCCATTGCTTGAGATGCCGTTCCTCGCCCTCGATCAGCAGCAGGCATTCGCCGGCGAGCACGAGGAAGTCCTCCTGGTCCTCCTCGCCGTGGTACATGCAGGAGGGCTGGCCGGGAGCCAACACGCCGATGTTGACGCCGAGGCTCGGGAAGCGCGCTTCTCCTTCGAAGCGCGTGTAAGCGCCAAAGTGTCCGTCGAGCCACTTCGCCTCGCGCGCATTGAGGACGAACCAGCCCTCGCCGGCAGGCTCGAGGCCGCTTTCGGTCCGCTTCAGGTGCGCTTCCGGGACCACGACCGGCATTATGGCCGCCATCGTTAACCTGCGCTTCAGTGAGTAGGGGAGCCGTCCCGACCGACCGAACTCGCGCGCCCGCGGTCGAAGTCGCCGGGCTGATCAAGCGCTACCCGAAGTCGCCGGTCAACGCCGTCGACGGGATCACGTTCGCGGTAGCGCCCGGCGAAGTGTTCGGGCTGCTGGGTCCCAACGGCGCCGGCAAAACAACCACGGTCGGGATGCTCACAACGCGCGTGAAACCCACCGACGGCCGGGCGATGGTCGGCGGAGTGGACGTCGGTTTGGATCCGGTCCGGGCCCGGAGCATGCTCGCGGTCGTGCCCCAGCGCAGCAACCTGGACCGCTCGCTGTCGATCCGCCGGAACCTCACCTTCCACGCCGCCTACCATGGCGTGCCGGCAGCCGAGGCCTCCGTGAGGGCCGACGAACTGCTCGAGCAGTTCGGGCTGGGCGACCGGGGCGACATCAAGCCCGACCTGTTTTCAGGGGGGCAGTCGCAGCGCGTGATGATCGCGCGGGCGCTCATGCACGAGCCGCAGGTGTTGTTCCTCGACGAGCCGACGACCGGGCTCGACCCGGCCGCTCGGTTGTTCGTGTGGGACCGGCTGCGCGAGCTCCGGCAGCGTGGAGTCACTTTGTTCTTGACGACCCACGACATGCACGAGGCGGCGCTGCTCGCCGACCGCGTCGGGATCATGGACCACGGCAAGCTGCTCGCGCTCGATACCCCCGAGGCGCTGATGCGCGGACTGCCCGGGAGCTCGACGCTCGAGCTCAGCGTCCACGCCGGCGACAACGGGCACTCGCCGGAGTCGTTCATCGATGCGTTCGCGGCGCTGCCGGGGGTGGAGCGGGTCGAGCCGCTCCCGGGCGACGACGGTCCGGAGCCCGACGACCCGCAGTGGCGCGTACGGCTGTACGTGTCCGGCGAGGCCTCGGCGCTGGTGGCGCCGACGGCGACGCTGCTTGCTGACCGCGGACTCAGCCTGAGCGGGGTCGAGCTCGCGGCGCCGACGCTCGAGGACGTGTTCATCCACCTGACCGGGCGGACGCTTCGGTGAGCGCGGTCGCCGTCGCCGCGCCGGCGGTCAAGCAACGGCGGGCGTTCGCCGCGGTGCTCCGCCGCGACCTGCTCGTGACCTGGTCGGAGCTGCCGGTGTTCCTCGCGCAGGTGATCCTCCAGCCGCTTTTCCTGCTGTTCGTGTTCGGCAAGGTGCTCGGGTCGCTCGGGTACACGCAGCACGGCTACTCCGACCTGCTGTTCCCCGGGCTGCTCGCTTTGACCTCGGTGATCACCGGCATGCAGACGCTGGCGTTCCCGCTCGTGATCGAGTTCGGCTGGACCAAGGAGATCGAGGATCGGTTGCTGGCGCCGATGTCGACCGCGCTGGTGGCGGCCGAGAAGGTCCTGTTCGCGTCGCTACGCGCGCTGACCGCGACGCTCGTGATGATCCCGGTCGGGATCCTGGTGCTCGGATCGATCCCGTGGCGATGGAGCGGGGTGCCGCTGATGGCGCTGGCGATGGTGCTCGGCAGCCTGCTCGGCGCCGGCCTGGGCCTGGTGCTGGGCACGCTCGTCGTGCCGCAGCGGATCAACATCGTGTTCTCGCTGGTGTTCACGCCGCTGCTGTTCACCGGCTGCAGCCAGTACCCGTGGCCGTCGCTGTCGCGCCTGCGGTGGTTCCAGATCGTGACCGCGTGCAATCCGATGACGTATGTGAGCGAGATGATGCGCGCCGCGCTGGTTCCGGAGGTCCCCCACATCACCCCGTGGGTCTGCATCGTCGTGCTCGTTTGTTCGCTCACGGTGCTCATGGCGATCGGGGTGCGCGGCTTCTACCGGCGCGCGATCGACTGAAGCAATCTTGTGAACTCGCGTCATTGGGCGCGTTGCTTTGGCGCCGGGTGGGTAAGCCCCAGGGTATGCGGGCTTGCGTCACCGGAGGGACGGGGTTCGTCGGCGCCCACATCGTGCGGGCGCTGGCGGAGCGGGGCGACGACGTGCGCGTCGTCTATCGCAATGCGGATCGGCTGAAGGCGCTCCGCGGCGTGAAGTACCGCAGAGCCAAGTGCGACGTGCTCGATTACAGGTCGATGCGGCGCGCGCTACGCGGGATCGACGTGCTGTTCCACGTCGCCGGCAACGTCGCGTCGAATCCCGTCCAGAGCGTCTGGGAGATGAACGCGGAGGGGCCGGTAGTCGCGGTCGAGGCCGCCGAGCGGCACGGCATCGACGTCGTCGTCGTCAACCCCGCGTATGTGCTGGGCGTGCCCGTCGACCACCGGCAGGGGTGTGACACCTCGACGCGAACGATCGCTAACTACCTTCGCGGCCGCCTCCCGGGGGTGCTCGACGCGCCGATGAACTTCGTCGACGTCGAGGATGTCGCCGCCGGGCAGTTGCTGGCCGGGGAGCACGGCAGGCCGGGCGAGCGGTACATCCTCGGTGGCGTCAACCTGCGGTGGGCGGAGTTGATCGACCGCGTCGCCGAGCTGTCAGACGTGCGCTACCCGATCATGGTCCTGCCGACGAGCATCCGCCGGCTCACGCGGATCCGCGAGGCGATCGGCCTCCCCGGCGCGCTGTCGGCCGAGGCATCGAACCTGATGGGCCAGGACTGGCGCTTCACCTCGAAGAAGGCGCGCGACGAGCTCGGCTACACCTCGCGCCCGCTCGACGACACGCTGAATGCGACGATCGAGTGGGTGCTCGAGCGGATCGAGGCGGGGGCGTTCGACGATTCGCGCGTGTCGGGCCTGTCGCGGTGGGCCGACTCGATGCGCATGGCCTCGCGGCTCGGGCTGCTCGCCCCGGTTCGGGTGGGGCAGCGCGTGATCGGCCGGCGGATCGTCGCCGGCGGGTAGTCGGGCGCTGGCGCCGGTCGGGGTGGCGCTCGATGACGCGGGTTGGTACGTCGCGGTGGCGCGCGCAGCCGAGATACGGTTGTGAACGGAATGTCGACGTCGAGACCGACTCTCCTGCTCAGCATCGACTACGAGGACTGGCACCAACTCGTCCGCCGGCGCGTGGGCGCGTCGAACTGGGATGAGCCCGGCCCGGCATTGGCAAGGCAAACCGACGCCCTCCTCACTCTGCTCGACGAGCTTCACGCGCGCGCGACGTTTTTCGTGCTGGGGATGGCGGCCCGCGCCCACCCCGAGCTGCTCGAGCGGATCGTCGCCGCCGGCCATGAGATCGGGTGCCACGGCGACGCCCATCTGCCCGTGCACACGCAGACCCCGGAGGAGTTCGCCACCGACCTGCGCGCCGCCCGCGCGACGATCACGCAACTGACCGGACGCACCCCGGTTGGGTATCGCGCGCCGGCGTTCTCGATCACCAAGGACTCGGACTGGGCCTACGGAGTGCTGGCCGACGAAGGGTTCGCGTACGACGCGAGCCAGCACGACTCGCCGGCGCTGCGCGATCGGGCCGTGACGCAGGACGGGGGGCCTCGGCGACTGGAGCCGGCGGCGGGCCGGAGCTTGTGGGAGTTTCCCGTCGCTGTGTGGCACACCGACCGGATCGGCGGGATCCGAATCCCCGTCGGTGGCGCGTCGTACTGGCAAGTGCTGCCGACGCCCGCGATTCTCAAGGGCCTGACCGAGGCCGGCCCGCTCGCCGGCCTTTATCTGCACCCGAACGAGTTCGACCCCGAGCCGTTGCGCGCGCACCTCCCGAACACCGCGACTCCCAGGCAACGAGCCCACGCCACGCTCCGCGAGGCCCAGCGCAACGGCGCCCGGCGCCGAGCCCCGGGCGTCCTCAAAGCGATTGCTCGGAAGTTCGAGCTGATCCCCTATGGTGAAGCCCATGCACGACTCGACGGCAGCGCCTGAGCGCGTCCGCACCCGGTTCGAAGACAAGGCGCAGCAGTTCGACGACCTCTACGAGGACGAGCGCTGGCTCGTCCGCACGCTGCGCCCAGGCCTGTTCCGCCGGCGCAAGCTCGCGGTCGACACCGTCGCCGCGTACGCAAATCCTCGCGTGCTCGACGTCGGGTGCGGGTCGGGCCGGATCGGCGAGTTCGTGCTCGAGGCGGGTGCGTCGCACTACGTCGGCGTCGACTTCTCCGAGCCGATGATCGAGTTGTCGCGCGCCCGGCTCGCACGCTTCGCCGACCACACGCAACTCATCGTCGACGACTTCCTGACCGCGCCCCTCGAGGGCCCGTTCGAGGTGATCCTCGCGGTCGGGCTGTTCGACTACCTGCCCGAGCCACACCGCTTCGCCCGCCGCATGTTCGAGCTGTGCGCACCGGGAGGCTGCGTGGTCGGATCGTTCCCGACTTGGTCGCTGCTCAAGGGGCCGGTACGCAAGGTCCGCTACGAGTGGATCGGCAACTGCCCGATCTTCAACTACAGCCGCCGCGAACTCGACCTGATGTTCGGAGCTAGCGGGTTCGAACGGGTCGAGATCGCGAGCCCCGGCCGCAGCGGCTACCTCGTGCGCGCCTACCGGACGCGGACGCAGAGCTAGGCACCGCCCACCGGCCGGCGCTCCCCGATGCCCCCGCTCCACGCCCTGGCCATCTTCGCCGCGGGCATCGCCGCGGGAGGGATCAACACGCTCGTCGGGAGCGGCACGCTGATCACGTTCCCGATCCTGCTCGCGTTCGGGTACGCCCCGGTGACCGCCAACGTCTCGAACACGGTTGGGCTCGTCCCGGGCTCGGTCGCGGGCGCGATCGGCTACCGGCGCGAACTGGCCGGGCAGCGCGCGCGGGCGCTCCGGTTCGCGACCGTGTCGACGGCCGGCGGGATCGTCGGCGCGGTGCTGCTACTGAGCCTGCCGGCGTCCGCGTTCAAGGACATCGTGCCCGCGTTCATCGTGATCGCGCTGGTGCTGATCGTGCTCCAGCCGTGGATCGGCCGCGCGCTCGAATCCCGGCGCGCGCATGAGAAGCACGAGGCAGGGCCACTGGGGATGCTTGCGGTGTTCGGCACCGGCATCTACGGCGGCTACTTCGGCGCCGCGCAGGGGATCATGCTGCTCGCGATTCTCGGGCTGTCGCTCCCGACCGAAAATCTTCAGCGGGTCAACGCGCTCAAGGTCGTGCTGGCCGGGCTCGTCAACCTGGTCGCCGGGATCATCTTCGTCTTCTCCTCGCAAATCGCGTGGCTGCCGGCGCTGCTGATCGCGATCGGGTCGATCATCGGCGGGATCGCCGGGGCCCGCTGGGGCCGCCGCCTGCCGCCGATGGCGCTCCGTGCGGTGATCGTGGTCGTCGGGATCACCGCGATCGTCCGCCTCGTCTAGGACCCCGAAACGCGAGCCTCCTCTAGGACCCCGGAACGCGAAACTCCTTGCGCGCGCGAGTCGCTTGCGCGCGCGCCGCGCAGCCGGTCATATGGTCGTTGACGAGGCCCATCGCCTGCATGAACGCGTACACCGTCGTCGGTCCCACGAACCGCCAGCCGCGGCGCTTCAGGTCCTTGGCCATCGCGAGCGACTCCTCGGTCTGAGCCGGAATATCTCCCCGCTTCACGGTCCCCCGCCCACGGCGCGCCGGCTCGAACCGCCACACGTACGCCGCCAGCGAACCCTCGGACTCGACCAACTCGACCGCGCGACCGGCGTTGTTGATGACCGCTTCGATCTTGCCGCGGTGGCGGATGATCGACGCGTCGCCGAGCAGCCGGGTGACGTCGCGCTCGCCGAAGCGCGCGACCGCGTTGTAGTCGAACCCGGCGAACGCCCGCCTGAAGTTCTCGCGCTTGCGCAGGATCGTCAGCCATGAGAGGCCCGCCTGAAATCCCTCGAGGCTCAGCTTCTCAAACAGGCGGACGTCGTCGTCCACCGGGAAGCCCCATTCGCGATCGTGGTAGGCCCGGTACTCGGGCGCCGAGTCCGCCCAGCCGCAGCGGTTCACGCCGTCCTCGCCGCGGACGATCTCGTCGATCATGTCGCCCGGGCCAGGCAGAGCAGCGTCACGTAGTGCATCCGGAAGCTCCCACCGTGTGCGTCGATCGTGGCGCCGATTTCGGACAGGAGCCCATCCCGCTCGGGCGGATCGAGGATCAGACATGCGGAGTGGGTGCCGAGCAGGTCGAGATACTCGGCGGTCGCGTAGTCGGAGTGCCACGAGTATCGGCGCACCTCGGCGGCGCCGAAGCCGGCTGTGCCGGCGATCTCGCTCGCCCAGTCCTCCTCCCCCGACCGGGTCGCAGGATTCAGCGGGTCGTCCGTATCGCCGGCACGACCGTGGCGCCGGTAGACGTCGCCGAGCTCCTCCCGAAGGTCGGACACCGACCAATCAGGCACGTTCCAGAAGACCGCGAGCGCGCCGCCATACTCGAGCGCCGCCCGCGCGGCGACGTAGCGCACGTCCGGAGCGATCCAGTGCCACGCCTGGCCCGAGAACAGCAGCCGGTACTCATGCCCGGACGGTCGCCAACGCTCGAACTCGGTCTGCTCGATCGTCACGTTGTCGTAGCCCGCGAGGTTGCGCCGGGCGATCTGCGCCATCTCCGCGCTCGGCTCGATCGCGAGGACGTCCAGACCGCGGGCCGCGAGCAGCGCGGTGGCCTTGCCCGTACCGGCGCCGATCTCAAGCGCCCGGGCCGTACCGTCGCCGGCCGCGCCGGCGTAATCGATCACGTCGTCGACCAGCGCGCTCGGGTAGGACGGACGCGCGTGGTCGTACAGGTCGGCCACGCCCCCAAAGCTGAGTCTCCGTCGTTCGTCCACGCCCGACAGTCAACCAGCCGCGGCCCGTGCCAGGATGGACAGACGTGAAGCAGTACTACGACACGCGCGCACCCGAGTACGACGACTGGTATCTCGACGTCGGCCGGTTCGCGTCGCGCGAGCGTCCCGGCTGGCATGACGCGGTCATTGCGCTCGAGCAGGCCTTGCAGGCACTCGAGCCCGCCCGCACACTCGACGTGGCCTGCGGGACCGGCTTCCTGACGCGGCATCTGCGCGGGGAGGTCACCGGCCTCGACCAGAGCGAGCGGATGATCGAGATCGCGCACGAGCGCGTCCCCGCCGCGAGATTCGTGCAGGCCGACGCGATTCCCCTGCCGTTCGGGGACGGCTCTTTCGACCGCGTGTTCACCGGCCACTTCTACGGCCACCTCGAGGGGTCGGACCGCGAGCGGTTTCTCGCCGAGGCGCGCCGAGTCGGGTCCGAGCTGATCGTCGTCGACTCCGCGGTCCGGCCCGATCACGAACGCGAGGAGATGCAGCGGCGGATTCTCAACGACGGCTCAGCCTTCGAGGTCTACAAGCGTTACTTCGACGGCGACGAGCTTGCCCGCGAGCTCGGCGGCGGAGCCGTGCTCCACGCGAGCGACTGGTTCGTGATGGTTGCGTCGCCGAGCCGGAGCTAACGCGATTTCGACAATGAGCCGCTAGCCTCGCGTCGAGGTATGGGACGACTTGCGAGAGCCGGGGCGCTCATCTCGGGCTGCGCGATCGCGGCGACGCTGATCGCCGCGTCGCCCGCGGCCGCAGCCGCCGGACCCGTGCGGCTCGGCTCGGCGCCGGCAGTGCCCGACGGCGCGCGGATCGTCAGCGCGGTGCCCGCGACCACGCAGCTGCACGTCACGGTCACGCTCGAGTCGCAGGACCCGGCCGGCCTGGCCGCGTTCGCGACCGAGGTTTCGACGCCCGGCTCGCCGCTATACCGCGACTACCTCACCCCGGCGGAGTTCGCGCAGCGCTTTGGCGCAACCCCGCAGGCCGTGCAGGCCGTGGAGTCTTCGCTCGAGGCCCACGGGCTCGTGCCCGGGGCGGTCAGCGCGAACTCGCTGTCGATCCCGGTGACCGCTTCCGCCGGATCGCTGTCGGCGGCGTTCGCCACATCGTTCTCGCGGGTCGCGCTGGCCGACGGTTCGAGCGCGATCGTCAACAGTCAGGCGCCGTCGCTCGATTCGACGATCGCCCCCGACGTGCAGGGCGTGCTCGGGCTGAGCACGGTGTCGCAGGAAAGGCCACTGCTGGTGCAGGCGCACAACGCGACAGCGCTGGCGCCCGCGGACCGGGCCCACGTCGTCACCGGCGGACCCCAGCCGATGTGCTCCGCGCGCCACCTCGCGGCGTCGGAGCGACGGCGGTTTCACCGCCGACCAGATCGCCGCGGCCTACGGGCTGTCGGGGCTGTACGAGTCCGGGGGTGCGAACGGCACGCCCGACGAGGGCGCGGGCCAGACGGTCGCGATCCTCGAGCTCGAGTCCTACGACCCGAACGACATCAGGGCGTTCGAGCAGTGCTACACGGTCAACGGCCAGCCGGTCAACCCGCTGATCGCGAATATCCCCGTCGACGGCGGCGACGGCACCGGGGCCCGGTCAGGGCGAGGCCGCGCTCGACATCGAGAACGTGATCTCGCTCGCGCCGCAGGCGAGGATCGCCGTCTACACGGGCCCGAACACGGAGCAACGGCCCGTACGACACGATGGCCGCGATCATCAGCCAGCACCTCGCGCAGGTGGTCACTACGTCGTGGGGGCAGTGCGAGCAGCTCGAGGGCCAGCAGTCGGCCTCGTCGGAGAACACGCTGTTCGAGGAGGCGGCGGCGCAGGGCATGACGGTCGTCTCGGCGTCGGGCGACGACGGGTCCGAGGACTGCTACCCGACGCCGCTGACGTTACAGGTCGACGACCCGGCGAGCCAGCCGTTCGTGACCGGGGTCGGCGGCACGAGCCTGACCACGAACCCGACGACGGGCGGGCGCGCGAGCGAGACAGTGTGGAACGACGGAATCGAGGTCGGCGCCAGCGGCGGCGGCGTCTCGAGCTTCTGGCCGATGCCGAGCTATCAGTCGAGCGCGCCGGGGTTCCTGCACGTGATCAACGGCAACTCCACGGGCTCGACCTGCAACCCAACCTCGGGCGACTGCCGCGAGGTCCCGGACGTGTCCGCGGACGGCGACCCCGGCACCGGGTACGTGATCTATTGGAACGGGAGCGGGGACGCCACGGGATTCCCGCCGCCCACCAAGGGATGGCAGGTCGTGGGCGGCACGAGCGCTGCCGCGCCGGCGTGGGCGGCGTTGATCGCACTGGCCAACGCTTCGGGCCGGTGCGGCGGCATTCCGATCGGCTTCGCCAATCCCGCTCTGTACGACGCGGCGGCGAACGCCTACAGCACCGACTTCAACGACATCACGTCGGGTAACAACGACATGACCGGCCTCAACGGAGGGCTCTACCCCGCCGGCGCGGGCTACGACATGGCCACCGGCCTTGGCTCGCCGAACGGCGCCGCGCTCGCGCAGTCGCTGTGCAGCGACGCGATCTCGCTCTCGAATCCAGGCGCGCAGTACTCCACGGTCAAGAAGGCCGTGAGCCTGCAACTCAAGGCGGTCGACACACGCGACGGCGCCGTGACCTACAAGGCGACCGGGCTGCCGAACGGCCTGACGCTCGACGGGTCGACCGGCAAGGTCACCGGCAAGCCGAAGCGGCTCGGGACCTCGACCGTGACCCTCACCGCCACGGACACCGCCGGCACCACCACGGAGGCCAACTTCCGCTGGACGATCGAGGACCCACCGGCGCTGTCGCACGTGTCACTGTCGAGCGTCGGAGTGTCCCGACCCACGCTGTCGTTCACCGTGGCGGCCGGGCGCGACGAGCCCGCGCTCAAGTCGATCAGCGTCGTGCTCCCGCGCGGACTGCACTTCACGAACTCGCGCGCCACCGTGTCCGTCACCGGCCGCAAAGGCAACCACCTGCGGTTCACGGCAAGCCTCAAGGACGGCGGGCTCGTGGTGACGCTAAGGACGGCGACGCCGCAGGCGCGCATCACGATCTCCTCGCCGCGCCTGGCCGCGAGCGGCAGCCTGACTGCGGCGCTGGCACGCCACCAGGTGACGCGCGTCACGCTCACGGTGCGGGTGACCGACGCCGTCAAGCTCACGACGCGCCTCACCGGGAAGACGAAGGCGAGCTGATCGGGCGCCGGCGAGCGCCTATGCGGCCGCCGGCTCCTCGGTGTATCGCTTCGCGGCGTCGGTGAGGATCTTGATCATCGTGCGCGCGGCCGGGGCCACGCCGGCGGCGCCGATCGTCGCCGCCACCACCCGTCGCGCCGGGCTCCGCGGCGCGAGCGCCCGCACGACGATGCCCGGGTGCACGTGCGTCAGCGCGAGTTGCGGGATCAGCGCCACGCCGACGCCGGCCGCCACCAACCCCTGCACGGTCTCGTAGTCGTCTGACTCGAACGTGACCTGCGGCTCGAACCCGGCGGCCACGCACGAGCGGACGACGTGGCGCGCGCATGGACTCGTGGCCGAGGTCTGCACCCAGTCCTGGTCGCGGAGATCGGACAGCGACAGCGCCGGCTTGCCGGCGAGCGCGTGCTCGGCGGGCAGCGCCACCAGCATCGGATCCTCGAGCAGCAGATGCGTCCGGAGCCGGGCGCCGTGCCGCTCGCGCGTGCCCGGGAACTCGAACAGCAGCGCCAGGTCGAACTCGCCGGCGCGCAGCCGCGGCGCGATCTCCTCGGGTTCGCCCTCGGCGAGCGTGAGCGCGACGTCCGGGTGGCGCTCGCGGAACATCGCGATCGCGAGCGGCATCAGCGTGGCCCCCGCGGACGGGAACGAGGCCATCCGCAGACGGCCGGCCCGCACCCCGAGCACCGCCGCCAGGTCTGCCTCGGCAGCCTCGATCCGGGCGAAGATCGCCTCGGCGTGCTCGACCAGACTTGCGCCCGCGGCGGTCGGCCGCACGCCTCCGCGGTCCCGGACGATCAGGGTCGCGCCGGTCTCCGCCTCGAGCCGCGCGACCGCCTGCGACACGGCGGACTGGGTGTAAGACAGCGCCTCAGCGGCGCCCGAGAACGACCCCCTCCGGACCACCTCGGACAGCACCCTGACGCGGCCCACGTGCAGCATTAGCAAAGCTTATCAACGGCATGATCAACTTCATTAGCGCTGATAGTAGGTAGATGCGATCCTCGCGCCGAACAGGACGGCCACGACTTCTTCCGAGGACTGGAGGACCCCCGCAATGTCACCCCGCGCGCTCATCTCGTACGACGACACGCCCGGCGATCACGACGCGCTGATGCTCGGACGCATCCTCGCCGACGCCGGCGCCGAGTTGACGCTCGCGTACGTGCGCCACTGCACGCACGGCGACTGCACCCAGGAGGAGCGCGAGGAGAGCGGCGCGGCGATGCTGCTCGAGCGGGGTGCCGAGTGGTTCTCGGGCCTGCGCGTCGATACCCGCGTCGTCGTCAGCCCGTCTACCGCGGAGGGACTGCGGGGGCTGGCCGAGCGCGAGCAGGCCGACATCCTCGTGTTCGGCTCGGACTACCGGACCGCGCCGGGGCATGTGGCTCCCCAGCGGTCGACCCAGGCGCTGCTCGAGGGCGGCGCGACCGCGGTTGCGATCGCGCCAGCCGGCTACCACCACGAGTGGGCACCGAGGATCCACCGCATCGGCGTGCTCACGATCCCAGGGGACGACGCGACGCTGGCCACCGCTCGCTCGCTCGCCGACAGCTTCGGCGCGACGCTGACGCGCGACGAGCCCCAGTTAGACCTGCTCGTCGTCGGTTCGCGCCTCGAAGCCGCGCCGGGACGCGTGCTGATCACCGCTCACGCCCAGAACGAGATCGAGAACGCCACGTGCCCGGTGCTGGTCGTGCCGCACGGCGTCACGATCGACTTCCCGGCCGTGCTCGCGCACGCCGCCTGAACGCGCGGAATCCGGCTCAAACGCGGTCGGCCCTCGAATTCTGAACGAGGCCGGATTCCGTTAAGGGAATTCGGCCTCGGTGCCTTACTGGAGGCGAACGTCCCGCGGCCGAATTCCCCCGCTTACGGCAGGATCAGGTGCGAGTCGCCGAACTCGTGCCATAGGTAGCCGGCGTCGAGCGCGGCGCCGTACGAGCGGGCGAGCAGCTCGGGACCGGCGATCGCCTCGAGCATCATCAGGTGCGACGCCTCGGGCTCGTGCCAGCCGGTGACGAGACCGTCGACGATCGACACGCCGCAGTCCGCGGTGACGACGAGGCCGGTCCATCCCGAGCGCGCGCAGCTGCAGCGTTGGGGGCCGCCGGCGGACTCGAGCGCGCGGACGACCGTCGTGCCGACCGCGATCACGCGGCCGCCGCGGCGGCGCGCCTGCGCGATCCGCTCCACCGTCCGCTCGGGCACCTCGTACCACTCGGGGAACGGCGGCTCGTGACTCTCGGGCGAGGACACGCCGCAGTGCAGCGTGACGGGCTCCACCGCGATCTCGCGCGCGATCAGGCGGGAGATCAGCTCGCGGGTGATTGGCCGGCCGGCGCTCGGCATCTCGGCGCTGCCCGGGCTGACCGCGTACACGTTCTGATAGGCCTCGAGTGGCCACGGCTCGCTCACATGGGAGTAGCGGATCGGCTCGCCGTTCTGTTCGAGGTACTCGTCGACCAGCAGCGCGCAGCAGAACCGCGCGAGCATCAGCCGCTGTCCGGACGCGTACGGCGCGATCAGGTCGAGCGCGGCGCCACCGCGGAGCTCGAGCCGCTCGCCCGCTCCGAGACGGTGTGGCGTGCTGCCGTCGGCGCTGCGGATCTCGACCACGCGCCAGTCGTCGTCGAGTTGCGGGGCGCGGGTCGCGAAGTGGACGCGCACCGCGGTGCCGTCCGAAGCGGTCGCGGGCAGCGCCGCCGGAATCGTCGCCGAGATGTTGATCACGACCACGTCGCCCGGCTCGAGCAGCTCGGGCAGCTCGGAGAACGTATGGTGGCTGATCGAGCGGTCGCCGCGCCGGGCGACCAGAAGCCGCACCTCGTCGCGGGCGAGGCCGCGAGCTTCGGCCGGCTCGTGAGCCTCGAGCGTGGGCCGCAACTCGAACGCGAGCGCGGAGCGCGCGGAGCGCGCGGTCACGCCGGCACCCCCGAGAGCTCGTGCGTGGGCAGCTCACGCGTCCGGTAGCGGCCGCTCGGAAGATCGCCCTCGATCAGCCTGAGCAGCCCGGGCACGCTGTCCTCGGGCGGCGGACGGTCCGAGATGTCCTCACCCGGAAACGCGTCCTGGTGCATCTGGGTGCGCATGTCGCCGGGGTCGACCGAGTAGATCCGCAGCGCCGGGTGCTCCTTAGCAAGGATCGCCGAGGACTGGTCGAGCGCTGCCTTCGAGGACCCGTAGCCGCCCCAGCCGGCGTATGGCTCGACCGCCGCGTCGGAGCTGACGTTGATGATCACGCCGCCATCGGGCATCCGCGGCAGGGCGAGCTGGGTGAGCCCGATCGGGGCCAGGAAGTTGACCCGGTAGACGCGCTCGAGCACGTCGAGCGGGTACCGGCCGAGCGACGGTTGGGGACTCGGCCCGAGCATCGAGGCGTTGTTGACGAGCAGGTCGACCTGCTCGCCGGCGGCGTCGACGAGCGCTCCCCGGTGCCAGTCATCGGCGACGTCGCCCGCGAGCGCGATGACTTCGGTGAGCTGTCCGAGCTCGCGCGCTGCGCGCTCGAGCTCCGAGGCGCCGCGGGCGTCGATCACGAGTGCCCAGCGGCGCTCGGCGAGCGAGCGCGCCAGGGCGAGGCCGAGGCCTCGGGAGGTTCCGGTGATGATTGCGAGTGGCATGGCCGCCACAGTAGGACGGTGGCGGTCCCGGTTACCAGAGGCAATTGGTCCTAAGACCCGGGTTCGACGAGCCCGTTTTGCACCGCGAAGACTGCCGCCTGGGTCCGGTCGGTGACGCCGAGCTTCGCCAGCAGATGGCCGACGTGGGTCTTGACTGTCTTCTCGGAGATCCCCAGTTCGAACGCGATCCGCTTGTTCGAGCGCCCGCGCGCGATCAATATGAGGACGTCGCGCTCGCGCCCGGTCAGGTGATCGAGCATCGTCGTGTCGCGGGCGGCGGCCGGCCCCCGTTCCGACAGCGCGTGCACGAGACGCGCGGCGACCGTCGGGTCGATGATCGCCTCGCCCGCGTGGGCGGCGCGCACCGCCCGCGCGAGCTCGGCCGGCTGGGAGTTCTTGAGCAGGTAGCCGGCGGCACCCGCCTCGAGCGCGGGCAGCAGCCGGTCGTCCTCGAGGAAGCTCGTGAGCACGACCACTCGGCTCCGGGAAGCGCGCTCCTTGAGTACCTGCATCGCGCTGACCCCATCGCGGTTGGGCATGACAAGGTCCATCAGGATCACGTCGGGGTCGAGCTGCTCGGCCTGCTCGACCGCCTCCTCGCCGTCCGCCGCCTCGCCGACGATCTCGAACCCTTCCTGGAGCCCGAGGAACGTGCGCAGGCCCTCGCGCACGACCGCGTGGTCGTCGACGACCAGGATCGTGATCACGTCAGCCATCGGCTGCGAGTTCGATCCGCACGGTGGTTCCGGTCCCGGGCTTCGAGTGGATTCGGAGCCGCCCCCGGACCTCGCGGGCGCGCTCCTCCATCGAGGTCAGACCGAGGTGCATTGAGCGCAGATCGGGGCGGTCGGGGTCGAACCCGATCCCGTCGTCGGTGACCTCGACGACGAGGCCGCCGCCGGCGCCGCCGACGCGGACGGTCACGTGCTCGGCGCGGGCGTGGCGGACGGCGTTGTGGAGCGCCTCGTGCGCGATCCGCAGCAGTGCCGCCTCACGGTCGCCGGTTTCGATCGAGAACCCGGGCTCGATCTGAAGCTCGACGTTCGTGCCGTGCACGGCGCCGATCATCTCGACCTCCTTGCGGAGCGCGCCCTCGAGGCCGTCGCGTTCGAGCTCGGGGGGGCGCAGGCCGAGGATCAGCGCACGCAGCTCGTCGAGCGCCTCTCGGGCCAGCTCGCGCAGTCGCTCGATCTGCGCCCGCGCGGCGACCAGGTCGCGATCCATCTGCGTGGCGGCGGCCTCGGCGGTCAGCATCACGCTGAACAGCTTCTGGCTGACCACGTCGTGGAGCTCGAGCGCGAGGCGGTTGCGCTCGGACAGGATCGACAGCTCACGGCTCTGCTCGTACAGGCGGGCGTTGGTGATCGCGATCGAGGCGTGCGCCGCGAGCAGCTCGATCAGCTCCTGATCCACCTCGTCGAACGCGTCGGCAGCGATCTTCTCGGTGAGGTAGAAGGCGCCGATGATGGTGGCGTCGGGCGCGACGATCGGGACGCCCAGGAACGAGCGCATGTCCGGATGGTTTCGTGGCCACCACCCCCGGAACCGGGGGTCGTCGTGAATGTCATCGGTCCGGTAGGGCTCGCGTCCTTCGAGCATCGCGCCGAGCATGCCGTGGGTACGCGGCAGCGGGCCCAGCGACGCGATCAGCTCGTCGCTCATGCCGGACACCAGGAAGCGTCTGAATCCGCCCTCGCCGTCGGGGACGCCGAGCGCGGCGTAACGAGCCCCGACCAGCTCTGGGGCCGCGTCCACCAGCTTCTGCAGCACCTCGTCGACCGACAGATTTGCGGCCACGGCGAGGACCGCGTCGCTGACGGCCTTCAGCGTCGGGTTGAGCTGCTGGGCCATTCTTACGGACGATAGAGAGCCAGGCCGCTAGCTTTAGTGGCTGTGCCACGTCATTGGATCTGGATGCAGGTCGCGATCCTCGTGTTCGTGCTCGCCGGCATGGTGATCGCGATCACCAGGCTCGCCTAGGCCGGCCGTGTTCAAGTCGATCCTCGTCGGTACCGACGGATCCGAGACCGCCCGCACCGCCCTGCGGCGCGCGATCGACCTGGCCGCGGGGCTCGGCGCCCGCCTGCAGATCGTCAGCGCCTACGAGCCCGTGTCCGATCAGCGGCTTCGCGGCGACCAGGTGAACGTGCCCGCTGATCTTCAGTGGATGATCAATCCCCACGACGACGTGATGGCGCTGCTCGAGTCCGCCCAGGCCGAGGCGCACGCGGGGGGTCTTACCGAGGTCGAGACGTTCGCGCGGCAGGGCGACGCCGCCGACGCGATCGTCGACGTCGCCGAGGAGCAGGGCTCGGACCTGATCGTCGTCGGCAACAAGGGGATGACCGGGGCCAAGCGTTTCCTGCTCGGGTCGGTGCCGAACAAGGTCTCGCACCACGCGCCGTGCTCGGTGCTGATTGTCCGGACGACCTAATGGCCGTCGCCTGGCGGCGGGCCGGCGCGGTGCTCGCCCAGCGGCAGACCGGCGCGGTGCTCGCCCAGCGGCGGACCGGCGCGGTGCTCGCCTAGCGGCGGGCGGGCGCGGTGGTCGGGAGCGGCGCGGTCGCGGCGCCGGCGTTGACCAGGCCCCAGCCGTAGTTCTCGTTCGGCTGGGAGCCGCCGAGCGGCGTCGCGGTCTGCTCGAGGTGGGTCAGGATCTGATCCGGCGAAGGATGCGGGCCGAGGACACGGCTCGCGATCACGAGCGCCGCGGTCGCCGCCACCTCGGGCGAGGCCATCGACGTCCCATAGCTTCCGGGGTAGCTGAACCGGTCCGGATTGGCGCCCGGGACGAGCGAGTCGAAGTCGCTGAACGTCATCTGGTGAACCGGCGGAAGGTTGGCGAGCGGACGGCAATCGGGGTCGTCCGGCAGCGCCGCGTCGTCGCCACCGCCGGGCGCCACCAGGTCGAGCTTCGCGCCGACGTTCGAATACCCAGCCAGGCACCGATCGATCGTCGTCGCCCCGACCGAGATCACCGACGGCGCGGCGGCCGGATAGTCGAGCCGGCGCGCGCTGTCGTTGCCGGCGGCGGCGACCACGACCACCCCGTGGCGATGGGCGAAGTTGACCGCGCTGATGATGTCCGGGACCTCCGACGCGGTGACAGAGTTGTCGAACACCAGGCTCAGATTGATCACCTGGGCACCGTGCTTGACCGCGTAGCGGATGCCGCGCGCGATCGTCGCCGAGTCGCCGTTGCCGTCGGCGTCGAGCACGCGGACCGGCATGATCTTCGCGCCGTAGGCCAGCCCGGTCAGCCCGAGCCCGTTGTTGGTCGCCTCGGCGATCATTCCCGCGACGAACGTCCCGTGGCCCTCGCGATCGAGCGGGAACGCGTTGTTGGCGACAAAGTCGTAGGGGTCGACGAAGTGGGTGCCGGCGAAGTCGGGCGACTTGCGGAATCCGTCCCAGTTCCGGTAGGCGATGCCGGTGTCGAGCACCGCGACGACCACGCCGCGGCCGCCGGGCCGGTGGTCGGCGAACATGTGCCCCCACGCGTCGGGCGCGTCGACGCCGGCGCCGGCGAGGAAGTTCCACTGGAGCAGCTGCCACCCCTGGGGGTGATTGCTCGTGCCGGGATCGTTGGGGATCCAACCGGCGGCGTGGGCGATGTAGTCGGGGACGGCGTAGGCGATGCCACGCTCGCGGCGCAGCCGCGCGATCACCTGCCAGATGCTCGCGCCGCGCGGCACCCGAACGACCTGCTCGGTGGGATCGTCGGAGCTTGGTGCGGCCGAAAGCGCGCGGACCCCCATCGTCCGGGCGATGTGCGCGACCGCGGAGGCCGCAGTCGCCAGCGGCGCCGGCGCGTACCCGACGACGACCTCGCCCGGCACGTAGTCGGCGGCCCGCGCCGGGACCGCCCCGCGGCTGAAGGCGGCAACAGATGTCAGCGCGAAGACGAGCATCGCGAGCATGAGGCAGCGGGTGCGTTTGGGCGAGAACAATGAGTGACGGGAAAGCCGGCCCCAGCGACCGGACGGAGAAAATCGGCCCCCAAGCGCTAAGACAACAGCGCAACCGCAAAAGTTTCCCTGCTGAAAGGTAGCGTCGCCCGGAGCGTGAGCACCCATTTCTTCCCCCGCGAGGAGTACTTCATGCGCCTGGCGCTGCGCGAGGCCGCCCAGGCGCCCGGGCACGACGACGTCCCCATCGGCGCCGTGATCGTCCACGGGGGCGAGGTGATCGGCACCGGCCACAACGAGCGCGAGGTGCGCGCCGACCCCACCGCCCACGCCGAGATGATCGCCCTGCGCGAGGCGGCCCGCGCGCTCGGCAGCTGGCGCATCCTCGACTCGGTGATGTACGTCACGCTCGAGCCGTGCGCGATGTGCGCCGGCGCGATCGTGCTCGCGCGCCTGCCCCGCGTGGTGTTCGGCGCCACCGATCCCAAGGCCGGCGCCGCCGGCAGCGTGCTCAACGTACTCGACGAGCCGCGGCTCAACCACCGCCCGCAGGTCGAAAGCGGGCTGCTCGCCGAGGAGTGCGCCGACCTGCTGCGGGCGTTCTTCGCGCCCCGCCGCTAAGGGCTTGCGCGGCGCAGAGGTCTGGAGGTCGCCGGCGCGGCGTTATGAAGACCGCCGCCGGCGCGCCGGGCCCGCTGGTGCCCCAGTTCGTCTAACTTGTCTACGCCCCACCGGAGAGGTGGCAGAGCGGTTGAATGCGCCGGTCTCGAAAACCGGTTCGGGTCTTTCGGTCCGACGAGGGTTCGAATCCCTCCCTCTCCGTTAGCCGTCAGGTTGCGGGCCTTTCTTCCCCACGGCCTACCCGAGGATCGCCCACCAGCACGGGCGTTTCGGGCTCCGACTTCCCCGCGACTTCCCCACGGCCGCCCCTTGTCCATCCCCGGTCGACCCGCGCGTGGCCGCGATCAGTGCGCCGGTCTCAAGACCGGCGCATTCGCGTCCTCCTTCGATCGCAACAACGACGAGATACCCCGCCATTACTGGAAGGCTCCACACGCGAACGGTCGCCTGCCAGGGCGCCGCAAGGGTGTTATGCGGGGCTCACTTCCCCGCAACTGCCCCCAGCTCCTCCCTGTGCGTGACGTGCTGGCTCGTCACGCACAGCGAACCAGTCCCCAACACCGGCGCACAGCGGTACACGCCCGAGTTGCCCGAAGTCCGGCGCGAGGGGTTCCTACGCGTGTCCGAACAAGCCGGCACGCAGCTCCACGCACAGGTTCTTACCGAGGGAGATGCTTGACGATTTCGCTGCCTCCCGCCCTCGTGGCTGACGCCAACGTCATTCTCCCCGCGCTGATCGGGGGGCCGCGCCCGCCTCGTGATCGCATCCGTCCTCGGCCCGCTCGCACCACGCGGATCCGGCGTCGCATGAGCGCCAATGTGCACGGGGAGCGCGGAGCTCAGCCTGACCCTGGCGCGGGGGCGCAGCCGGCCGCGCTTCTGGCGAACCCCGGGTCTCGCCTGGCGCGCGGCGGGCCTGCCTCACATTCAGACGGGCATCGCTGCGCCGCCTGACTGCCGGTGTCCGATACCGGTCCGTCCCTCGAGTGGGCAGTCAGCACCTCCAGCATGGCCCCTTTGGTGGCCCAGCAGGAGCGTGGTTGACGACCCGCCGGACACACCCGATCAAATCCCGAGCCAGAGGTCGGCTCCCGCTCCGTCGGCTCGAACCGGAAGCGGCGGGCGCGTCTCGGGGCGGGTTCGTGGCTGTCCCTCGTCGTCCAAAGCGCTATGACGTGCTAGCCGGCAATCGAGCTAGCACCCTCGCCCGCCGGCCGCTCCTCGCCGGGGAATCCGGGAGTCTCGTCGCCCGGTCGCGTGTTGACGGCCTCGGCACCCTCCGACCGAACTGGCGACCAACGCAGCGAGCGGACGCCGCGGACCGCCGGTGCGTCGATGACGGGTGAGCTTCTGTTTGGCAGGGGCGGTATGTGCCCGACCTCTTTACTTCCCTCGCCGCGTGGAGAGGCAGTCCCACGAAAATCAGGGTTGGTCAAACCGAGCCGTTTCAGCCACGGCGGACCGCCTGATCGAGCGGATGCGGTGTCTCAGGAAGCGCATCGAGCTGCCGGCGAAAACGCCGCACGGCTGCCCTGCGGGCTCGGAAAGCGACAACCGCGGGAACCAACTCGAGAAGCAGCACGAGGCTTATCGCAAAAAGGCAGCAGAGCTCAAAGAACGGCACCAACGCGGAGCCGCTAGCCGACGTCGCGGCACCGATGCCGATGGCGAGCAGGGACGCCAGGAACACGCCAGCGAGCGCGAGCTCAACCATCCCCGTTCCCTACACCGCCAGAGAGTTCGAACCGTGTTTCCAGTTCGGCGACGCGGCGTCGCAGCGTTTCGTTCTGCTTTCGTAGGCGGACCGCTTCACGCCGCGCGGCCACGGTCTCCTGCACGGATGTCGCTAGCAGGCCGGCAAGCTTCTCGATCCGCTCGACCAGTTCTGCGGGACTGGACCCGCGTTGCGGAGCACGGCGTCTGTCCGATGTGCTCGTCACGACTGACACCCGCCGGCCGCGGTTTCGGGGACGAGGCGGCGGACCGTAATCGTCGGCCGAATTGGCCGGGCCGCCGCGGGCGCCGACTGGGGGCGGTCGGCGCTTTTGCCCGCAGCAGGCTCGGCCGTCGCCACGGCCGCGGGGGCAGGCGGCGTGGCGGCGCGTACCAGCGCTCCGGATGTCCGGACGCCATCGGCACGACTCGTAAATTGAAGTTTGACGCGGCTGCGATCCGTCACTCGCGTGGCGGCGAACGCCACAGCTGCCACGAGCAGACCGGTCGCAGCGTCGAAGAAATAGTGGTTGCCGGTCGCTATCACCGCCAGAGTCACCAGCGGCCCCCAGAGCAGCGCCAGTGCCTTGCTCCACGGGCGATGCAGCGCGGCCGCCGCCGCGATTCCGATCGCGAAGGCCAGGCCTACATGAAGGCTTGGCACAGCCGCGTACGGGTTGTAAAACAGCGTCGAATGTCCGGTCAACGTCACTAGAGCCTGGTGGCTGACCGTGTCCTTAATTCCGATTCCAGCCAGTCGAGGCGGCGCGACCGGATAGAGCGCAAAGATCGGCGTCGCGATCAGCCACGTGATGACTACGGTGCCCCGCAAATGCCGGTAGACCCCCGGGGAACGGCGGTACAGCCAGATGAGCGCTGCCGGCAGCACGACCGCCTGGGCTGCGAGGTAGATGTTCGAGAGCACGAAGCTCGGGACGCCCGAGTCCAGCGCGCGTTGCACCGAACCCTCGACCGCGATGTGGAGTGCACGCTCGAGCGCGATCACCCGGTGAGCGTGGGCGCGAGCAAGGGACAGGTGCCCCGCCCACGCCCAGCGAGCGGCGTCGTACAAAAGGTAGATCGCCGCGAATAGAGCGAACTCGCGACGACCCGCGGTGAACACCTGGCGGCGTGCGGCGGTGGCCAACCCAAACCAGCCTCGAGCCCCCGCCTGGGACCGCGACGGCCTCTGGCCTCGGCCGCGCGCTCTGGCGTAACGCAATCTGAGCTTCAGATGCTTGGACATTTCGGAACCGGTTTGTCGGCGTGAGGTGAGTTCATGGGGATCTCCATCACGAGGCCTGGTAGGCCGCGGGCTTCGTGTCGTAGGGAAGGCTGATCCAATCCCGTGTGCATTGCGCCCGTGGACACCCTGGTGTGCTACCTAGTCGCGGCCCCGGTTACTGAGGCGTGCATCTCGGAGTCTCTGTTTTCGCGCGCGAAGGCAGCCAGGGCGTCGCCCGAGGGTTAACCAGGGTGCACACGGGCGAAAGTCATGAGCGATGAGCGCACACTTGCATCCGTCAACGACTCCCACCACACACCTCTTGACGAAAGGTCGTGCCATGACTAGACGGGACCGTTTAGTGGAACTCGCTTGCCTCTGGCAAGAGATTCGCGCGGACCGACCGCCCATGCACCGTCCCAGCGGCGCCGGGCGGCGGCCCGTATCAACTTTCGGGGATCCCATGCAGGCCTCGAGCGTTGGACTGCGCCCCGGCGAGGGCCGAGCCGCGCCGACCACCCTGCGCTGAGGATCCCGGTCGGTCCGCGTTCCCTCCGTGGCTCGCGAGAGGAGACATCGCAACCGCGACGACGTTCCGCGCGAAGCCTGGACCCGACTGGCCGTGTGCAGCGCTGCCGGCCTGGTGCTTCAGCTCGATGGCACCCTGGTCACCGTCGCACTGCCCTCTGTCGCCCACGAGCTCCGCGTGAGCGGCAGCTCCTCGGCCGCCCTACTCAGCGCTTACTTCGGTGCGTACGCACTGCTGCTGCTACCCGGCGGAATGCTCGTCGACCGCTTCGGCGTGCGCTGCGTCGCGATGACGGGACTCGGTCTGTTCCTAGCCGGGACCGTGGGCGGAGCCGTTGCCGGAAGCTTCGGGCTGCTGATCGTGGCCCGGCTGGTGCAGGGCGCCGGCGCCGGCCTGGTCAGTCCCGCCGCGCTGGTGGGCGCCGTCAGCGGCTTTCCCCCGGAACGACGCGGCGTGCCTTTGGGAATATGGGGCGCCAGCGCCGGGATTGCGAACCTGATCGGCCCGCTCCTCGGGGGCGCCCTGACATCTGTGTTTGGCTGGCGCGCTGATTGGTGGGCGCTCGTGGCCCTGAGTTTGGTCGCCGCCGGCGCAATCGTGATTCACGTACCGGTGTCGCGGCCGGATGCCCATTCCGGATGGCACCGGACTCCGCTCAACCGTGTGCTGCTTGCCGCCTCGTTCGTCGCGGCAGTCACGTTCGCGGTGATGATCGGCCCGTTCTATCTCATCGAGCAGTACCTACAGGACTCGGGGCACTACTCGGCGCTCGCCGCCTCCGCCGTGTTGGTGCTCGTGGCGCTCATCGTCGCCGTCGCCGCTCCCATGGCCGGCAGGCTGGCGGACGCGCGCGGCGAGCGGACAACCGCTCTGCTTGGGTTCCTGCTGGCTGGACTTGGGCTGGCACTGTTGGGGACTCCCGGCATGCCGTTGGCGAGTGCCATCAGTTTTGTGCTGCTCATCCCGCTTGGCGTGGGCCTCGGGATGCTGTTCGTACCCGCCTCGCGCGCTGGGCTGGGCAGCGCGCCAGAGTCATCACACGGGCGCGCGTCCGCGGTGCTGTCCCTCGGCCGATTGCTCGGCGCGATGATCGGCGCGTCGGTGGCCGGCACCGCAATATCCGCGGGTCCAAGCGCTTCCAGTACGCATCAAGCGCTGCTGATTGCGTGCGCGGCCTGCGTTGTTCTCGGCCTGCCGGCGGCGTGTCGTCTCGGGACGCCGCGATCCGCGTGATCGGCGACGACGCGGGCACGGACGCAGCCAGCTCGTCTATGGCAAGTGGCTACGTCGGGAGAACCGCAGGGTCGACGCGCGCGCAGCTGCGCGCAGCGCACGACCTGTTCGTCCTGAGCGGAATGTCCGCGTTTGCGGAGCGCGCTGAGCGCGAGTTGGTGGCGACCGGGGAGCACGTGTGCAGCCGCGCTCGCGAGGCGCGCGACGACCTGACCGCGCAGGAGCAGCAGATCGCTGCGCTGGCTCGTGACGGGTTGTCGAACCCGGAGATCGGCGCCCGATTGTTCCTCGGTCCGCGCACGGTGGAGTGGCATCTTCGAAAGGTGTTCGGAAAGCTCGGGATCCGCTCCCGTCGAGAGCTCGCCGGCGCGCTCCCCACCCCCACCGCTCAGCTCGTCACGGCCTGAGTGCACCATGCGCCCGAATCGCCCGCCTCGGGCGGTGGGACCGGTCTTCGGCTAGTCCCGGAGTTGCCGCGATTCACGGGGCAGCGTGGATCGGCTCGGCTAGCGGCATGCAGATGGCGGCCGGCTGCGTCTCACGCTGAAGGGTCCGGCGGAGTCGTAGAAACGCGAAGGTTCCGAGCAGACCGGGGACCCAGAACGAGATCGCGTGATAGGTGAGGACGGCGGCGGTGCTCACCGCAAGCGGCTGGTGATACAGCGTGAACATGCCGACCAGTCCGAGGTCCACCCCGCCGATTCCCCCGGGCGTCGGCAGATTACCGCCGAGCTGTCCGATCAGATATCCGAGCACGAGTACGCCGAGTGGCGGCTCATGACCGAAAGCGGCGAAACAGACGCCAAGGACCGCCATGTCGAAGGCCATCGTCCCCAGCGCCCCGACCAACACCCCGGGCGAGCGCCCGCGTAGCAGCAGCACCGCATCACGCACGCCTTGTCCAAGGGAGTGCCGCGCAAACCGCACGAAACGCGCGATGCGTCCAGGGTGGGGAGCTGCCGGAGCCTCCTCGCCCGTGCCAAGGAGCCGGGGCAGCGCCAGCACGAGCACGGTCGCTCCGAGCGCGGCGGCGCCGAAGCCGTAAGTGATTGCCGGATCGCGGTCTCCACGAAGGACTCCGGTGGCGTAGAGCGCGGCGAAGACGATGACGCCAACCACGTTGGGCAGGCTGGTGAGAAAGAAGAACGCGACAGACTTGCGTCCGATCTCCTCGCCGCCCATACCGCCGCGCTTGAGCGCCCAGGCGCCGAGCGCCAGCCCCCCGGCGCCGCTCACCGACAAAATCTCATTGGCGCCCTGCTCAGACATTCCGAACTGGTAACTCAGGCGCCAGCGCATGCGCGGGCAGAACACCGCTCGGAAAATCACCACGTAGGAAAGCGCCGACAGCGCCTCCAGCCCCACCCCCAGGATCAGCCATCCGACCGAGGCGCGCTCCACATCGTGACGCAACTGGCCGAGGCCAGGGCCCGTCAGCACGACGACCCCAACGAGGACGCAGAGCGCCACGAGCCCGAGCAGCCGGCGACGCAGGCGTTTGCGGTTGATCTCCGGCGCCGGGCTCGCGGGCGCCCCCGGTCCGCTCCCGAAGCTGACGGGCTCCGGGGGGCCCCCCGACAATGGCACGGATGCTGCAGCCGTCCTATCGGTCATGGCCGAATCCTTGGCGGGTGATGTAGCGGATCGCGCGCCACCTGGCGCCCGGGCCGGTGAAGCGGGCCAGCTCGCGACCGGTGGTCAGTGCAACCGCCCAACCACGATCGACCGGTTTCAAGATCACCGCGACTGCACTACGCCCGTCCATACATCGCTCCGAACGGAGCCGGGAGCTGGGCCAGTTGTCTGGCCACGTCGAGCTCTGGACGACGGTGGGCACGGGGAAGAAGCCGGGCATAGACGTCGGCCGCCTGTTCTTCACGGTCCAGTGCAACGCGGTAGGCCGCGAACGCGAAGCAGGCGTCGCTCGTTGCCGCGCGCACCCACCTGCCGTACGCAGCACGCACCCCGGCGCACTCACGTCGCCACACCGAGTATGCGACGACAACGGCGTCAATGTCCGCGCGTCGTCGCCCGGCGCGGGTGAACGATCTGAGTTTCATGGCTTGACGCTCCCTGTTCGCCGCTCACGGCGCGTACGTGAATGGATGCCGAAAGGCGTCGCCGGCTCTTGCCTGCGGGACTCGGAAGGCGATCTGGCTCGCGGCTCGCATGTCGTTCACTACGACCTGGGTCGTTCCAGTGTCACGGTCCCACTCGAGCGAGATCGTCAGACCATCCGCCTCTCGTGTATCAAGCTCAACAAACACGATGAACTCCCTTGGTGATTAGTTGTCAGCTCCCGAGCGAGGAAGCGCGATTCGATGTGTGTAAGGATGCGCTCCCTCGCCTCGGATTGCGCCCGTGTACTCACTGGTTACTCACCTGGGGTTCGGTCAGCTGCAAACGCGGGTGCCGACGCAATGCGCACTAAACGACTGAAACGGCCTCGCGCCGGCTCAGCCAATCGGTGAACCGTGTCACCTCGCTTCCCAGGATCGCGTAAGCGCGTGGGAGCTCGGCACGGCGCTGCATGAGGGCGCGCTCGGCAATGCCGCGGAGATCGTCGATCGTATGAACCTCCAGGCGGGACAGATTCCCTGGCTGCGGGATCGACATCCCTCGGTACGGACAGATCGAATAGCAACAGCGGCCGGGACTCCGCTGGCCGGCGTGCGAGTGCACGTTGCAGCTGACTCCGATGCAGGACCGGTTGCGGCGCGCTTGTCGCACTGATGACCAGGTCAGACCGCGCCAGGGCTTCGTCGAGCCGATCAGGGGGGACAGCCTGACCCCCACACGATGAGGCGAACCGCTGCGCTTGCGAGGGGGCGCGGCCAAGGACGAGGAGTTGCTTGGCTCCTCGCTTGATGAGCTGCTTGGCCACCAGCTGCGCCATGTCACCGGTTCCGATGAGGAGCACGGTGGAATCGTGCAGCGTTCCAAGACGCCGGCGCGCGAACTCGACGCTGGCGTAGGGAACGCTTGCCGCCCCCTGACCGATGCCGGTCCGCGAGCGCACGCGGCGCCCGGCCGCGATCGCCGACTCGAACATGCGCCGGAGCTCGGGCCCCGCGGTGTCGGCCGTCAGCGCGTGCTCGAGCGCTTTGCGTATCTGTCCCAGGATCTGCGCCTCGCCAAGCACCAGCGAGTGGATCCCAGCTGCCGTTGCCGAGAGGTGATGAGCGACTTCATCGCCGCGGTGGACGTACGCCATGGCCGCGACCTCCGATACGTCGAGCCCGTGGGCGTGCGCAAGGAAGGAGGTGAGATCGCATTCAGCAGGTCGCGACCGGGACACGCCGTAGATCTCGACGCGATTGCAGGTCGACAGGATCGCCGCCTGGTCGAGCAATCCGTCGGGCGGATCGGTGAGCCGGTGAAGCGCCGCCCGGATCTCGGCGTCCGCGAACGCGAGTCGCTCGCGGACCTCGATCCCGGCGGTCGTATGATCGACCCCGAGCGCGACGAACGACGGTCGCGATGGTCGCATCGTCGCGCCGGCTATGGGATCGCGGCTTGCTGATCGAGTGCCGGCACAACGATCGCGCGGAAGGCGAGGCCGACGAAACCGAACAGGGACGCGACGCCGATGACGTGTGCCCACGTGGCGTCCGCGATGTTCAGCAGCCCGAAGCCGGCGATCAGGCAGGCGAGGGCGACACGCCCGAGCAGCCGGATATTGACGGTCCGGCTGCTAACGGTCCGCTCCTCGGGCATAGTGCGCTCATCGGCTCGGAAGCGGCCGGCGAGTGTGAGTCCGAAGAGCAGAGCGAGCGAGGGGAACAGAATCACGGCGCCGCCGAGGACCGCGACCACGACACAGACAAGGGTGTCGTGCCCCGCTGCTGCCTGGTGGATGCTCAGGCCCGGAAGGATTGTCGGCCATCGCGACAGCGCCCAGCCCGCGACAATCGCGGCGACGGCAACCGATGCACCAAGGCGCGCCAGCTCGTAGCGGCGTCTGTAGACGAGCAGCAGGGTTGCGAGTCCCGCGAGGCCCGAGACGATAACGGCCGGAAGCGCCCGGCCGTGCAACAGCGAATGAACCAGCGCGTGATCGTCTGCGTTCACGATGAACAATCCACCGAGCGCGATCGCTCCCGCCACCACTCCTGACGCGAGAGCCCGCAGCCGGAAGTCTCGCTCCAGCGTCGCTTGTCGATCATGAGCGGCGTCCGCCGCCAGGTACACGGCGGCGAGGTACGCGGAAGTCGCCACCGCGAGCGTACCGATCACGATCGACGTCCCGTTGAGCCAGCTCGACCACATGTGCCCGGCAGCGTTACCGACCGGGACGCGGTTGGTCGCGATCCCGCCGACGGCCGCGCCGAGCGCGAATGGCACGAGGATCGAGGAGAGGGCGAAGAGCGTGTCGATCCGTCCCGATTCCCGCGGGGTCGTCGCCCCCTCCCGCAGCGCGTAGGCAATGCCGCGGAAGATGATGCCGAGAAGGCCGATGAACAGCGGCACCGCGAGCGTGGACATAATCGATCCGAATGCCTTCGGGTAGGAGGTCCAGAACACCGTGAGCACGAAGATCAGCCAGACGTGGTTCGCCTCCCACACGGGTCCCATCGCGCGGTGCGCAAACTCCCGGACGCTCCGGCCATCCGGGTGGCGGCCGGCGGCGAGCTGCCAGAAGCCGGCCCCCAGGTCGGCACCCCCGAGCACGGTGTAGAGCGTGAGTCCGGCGAGTATGAATACCAGTGGCAACGATTGCAGAAACATGACTTAGGCCGCCTGTAGTCGATTAGGAGGATCGAGTGACATCTCGAGCGGAACTCGCGCCAGGCGCCGTAGCACCCAGGCAAGGCCGCCCGCCACGACGATGTAGGCGAGTGCGAGCACTCCGTAGCCGATAGGAATTCCGTGGGCGCCGGTGACCGCCGCAGCGGTCGGCATCACTCGGTAGACCACCCACGGCTGGCGCCCCACCTCTGTGACCACCCAGCCGGAGATCAGCGCGACCACCGCCAATGGCCCGGCGGCCACCACCGCGTAGTAGAACCACGGCGAGTTCGGCAGCCGCTTGCGCCGGAACCAGACTCCGAGGTAAATGACACCCACGAGCGCCAGCAACGTTCCAATCCCAGCCATCGTCTGGAACGCCCAGTGGACTACGTTGACGGGAGGTCGCTGGCTAGCCGGCACAGTGTCGAGTCCTTGGACCGTGCCGTTCCAGGCATGGTCGGTCAGGATTGAGAGCAGGTGTGGTATCACGATTGCGCCCTTCATCTGGTTGTCCGTGTACCAGCCGAGGAGATGTTCCGACGCACCGCTCGTGGTCTTGTACAGGCCCTCGATCGCGGCCAGCTTGACCGGCTGTGTCTTGGCGACATCGCGGGCGACCCAGTCACCGACCAAGATCTGCACCGGCGCCGCGAGAGCCGCGATCGTCAACGGGATGGTCATCGCTGTTCGTTCGTACCGCGTCCACCGTCCACGCAGGCGGCAGAACGCATACCAGCCGGCGACGATGAAGCCGCTGACGATGTATGCCGCAACGTACATGTGGATCAATTCGTTCCACAGATACGAGTTGCCGAGAAGAGCCCGCAGCGGATGGACGTCGACGACCCTGCCATCGTGGAGCGCGAACCCGACCGGGTGGTTCATCCAAGCGTTGACTGCGATGACCAGCAGCGACCCGCTAATCCCCGTGATCACGATCGGGATTCCGCTCAGCATGTGTGCCCGCGGCGACAGCCGCCGCCAGCCGTAGACGTAGATCCCGATGAAGATCGCCTCGAGGAAGAAGGAGAAGCCTTCAATCGTGAAGCCGAGCCCGAAAACGCTCCCGAACGTCCCGGTGAAGTTCGGCCACAAGAGCCCCATCTCGAAGCTCAGCACCGTGCCCGTGATCACACCCACGGCGAACAGAGTGACCATCACTTTCGACCAGCGGCGCGCGATCGTCAAGTAGAGCTCATCCCCGCGCCGGTGCCCGAGCCATTCGACGAACAGCACCATGACCGGGAACGAGAGCCCGAACGCCACGAGCGGGATGTGCACCGAGAACGACAGCGCCTGCATCTGCCGCGCTTGCAGCAGATAGTGCTGATCCACCGGCGGGAACGCCGTTGCAACGGAATGGGTGTTCATGTGGCGGTCCTTGTACGGGTTGCGGTCGTAAGGCCCTGCGAACTATCGAGTGGCGCCGGCCGGTGCACATCAGCGAGATCACTGACCCCCTGCGCACATTGCGCGTCGGGCACGGGGCGCCGCCCGGAAGCCATTTCTGGCCAGCGACCGCGTCCGCGTTGGAGCGGCCCGATCCAGCCGGCGCGTCGACGCGACCCTCGCCGAGGTCATGCCGGGCCCTCGGAGGCTCGCGTGAAGTTACGTCCTCAGGAGTCGCGACGAAGTAGCGGAGATGACGGAGCTCCGTCACAAAGCTACCGGCCGAGGTACTAGCCGTTGGCGGCCACCAGCGCTTCCTCGCGTGCGCGG
This sequence comes from uncultured Solirubrobacterales bacterium, assembly GCA_963701945.1. Taxonomy (GTDB): domain Bacteria; phylum Actinomycetota; class Thermoleophilia; order Solirubrobacterales; family Solirubrobacteraceae; genus Palsa-465. The sequence continues at coordinate 121,338 of CAVPBV010000021.1, forward strand.
GCGATGGTTGTCACCGGGTCGCCCGTGGCGAGGAACTCCATGGCCACGTACCCGTCGTAGCCCAGCTCGGCGAGCTTCTTATAGATGTTCGTGAAGTTGATCTCGCCAGTGCCAGGTTCGTGGTGGCCCGGAACGTCCCCGATGTGAATCTTCCCTATCTGATCTATGTGGCGTTCGAGGTTGGCGATCAGATTGCCCCCGGAAATCTGGGCGTGATACAGGTCGTAACACACCTTGACCTGGGGATGATCGACATCAGCGACGATCAGGAAGGTCTCGGCGACTGATCGCGCGACGTAATCGGGATTCTCCTCGAGGTCGACGTTCTCAAGCAGGATCGTGACCCCGTGGCCCTCCACCAGCTCCGCGGCGCGCTTCAGGGCGTCTACGCAGCTGTCGCGCTGAGCTTGCGGGGAGAGTCCCGGTACGATGTCGCCGCCCAGCACGATCAGCCCGGGACATTCGAGCTTCTCCATCATGCTTAGCTCGGCGCGGACGTCGGCGAGGAAGTCGTCACGCTGGCGCGGGTCCGACGCGTTGTGACGCCAGCGACCAGGGGCAACCACCGCACCTGCGGTGGCATCGAAGGCGATCCCGAGCTCGCGGCGCTTCTCGTTGATGCGGCGAAAATCACCTTCCGACCACGTGTGGTATTCGCCCGCCAGCTCGACGGCGCCGTAGCCCGCCTCCGCGACCATTTCGAGACGCTGATCGAACGGCTGGTCTAGGCCCAGGGTCCACAGCATCACGGACGTCTTGAACGGAGCTTCCACCGACGATGGGGACGGTCCGCAAGACGACGACGTGACGGCCGGCGTGTTCGCGACATCTGTACGCATGACTGGCTCCTGTGCTCGCGTGTGTGTGTCAATTCGCAGCGTCCTCCGCCGGCGTCTCAGGGCGGGTCAGTGCCTCGAGCTCGAACAGGAAGGACTCGTACGGCCGTCCGGTCGCGTGGAGCAAGCCCATCTCACAGCCGACACTCTCACGAGCGCGGCCGGCAGCGACGGCTCCGCATCCTGGCCGGGGGCGCGGCCGAAGATCCGGTTGATGCAGGCCGGAAAATAGACGGCGGCAGCACCGTCACGTTGCGTGGCAGGCAGGTGTTTCGGCGCCGGTTGGGGCATCGGGCCCGGCACCGACGGGACCAGATCCTTGCTGATCGCGGCGCGCGCAGCGCCGGTCAGCTCCGTCAGAGCCTTGACGCCGACCGTCTTCGACACGATCTCGCTGGCTTTGAGGCCGACGCGCGCCAGCGACTCGACGCGGCCATAGCGCTTGGCCAGGCGCAGCGCCACCTTCTCACGCGCCGCGGTGCTCTCCCGCCGCCGGAACGCCTTCATGAGCAACCCGGTATTGATGTGAACCGGACAGACCAGGCCACAGGTCCCGTCCGCGGCGCAGGTCTCGATTGCGTCGTACTCGTACTCCTCGAGCAACTGATCGAAGAGCGGCGTGTCCTCGCCCTGGCGGGCCATTTCGCGCCGGATCACAATCCGCCGCCGCGGCGTGGTGGTGACGTTGCGTGAGGGGCAGACGGGCTCACAGAAGCCGCACTCGATGCAGTGATTTGCGCCCGCAACGTCGTCGATGGTTGGAGTCGACTTGAAGTGCTCCAGGTGCAGCGACTCGTTCCGGGTGAGCACCGTGTCGGGCGCGAGGACACCGGTGGGATCCGCGAGCGCCTTGATCCGCCGCATCATGTCCCAGGCCTTGTCCCCCCATTCCTGCCTGACGAAGGGAGCCATGTTACGGCCGGTTCCATGCTCGGCCTTCAGCGAGCCGTCGTACTTTCCGATCACCAAATCGACGAAATCGGCCATGAACTCGTCGTATCGCCGGAGGTCGTCAGGGTCGTCGAGCTTTGGCGTGAGCGAGAAGTGCAGGTTCCCGTAGGCCGCATGGCCTGCGACGCCCGGGATGAACTTGTGCTTTTCCATCAGCGCCAGCAGATCGCCTGCGGCTTCTGCGATCCGGTCTGGCGGGAAGCAGACGTCCTCGTTGATCAGGGACGTCCCCTGCGGTCGCAGCTCGCCGGCGATGCCGAGCAAGCCTTCACGGATCCGCCAGTCAACCTCGATCGCCGCCTTGTCGCGGGTGAACTCGAGCGGGTGCACGAGCTTCGCTCCGGCCACCGCCTTGCGCACCTGTGCCTCGAGGGCATCGAGCGCCTCGTCGTCCTCGCCTCCGACCTCGAGCAGGAGCGCCGCCCCATGCGGATCGAGCGACTTCCAGTACTCGGGCGTATTGGGGAACTCGCCGGACTTCGCCGTGAACGTCAAGGCCGGCGCGGTCATCAGCTCGATCGCCTCCGCCCCGAGCGCTACGAGCGACGGAACCAGCTCCGCCGCCTCGACAATCGACGGCAGGGCGATCCACGTTACCGATGACCTTTTCGGCTTGGGGAGGGTGTCGATCACCACCTCGGCCATGAACGCCAGGGTGCCCTCGGAGCCGACGACGAGCCGGCGGAAGATCTCGAGAGGCGTGTCGCCGTCGAGCAGCGCGTCCAACCGGTAGCCGTTCGTGTTGCGGATCGAGAACTTGTGCCGGATCCGCGCGGTTAGTTCTTCATCAGCGAGCAGCTGCGCGCGCAGATCGAGCAGGCCGCGCGCGAGCTCTGGTTCCGCCGTGGCGAACGCCGACTCCGCATCCGGAGCTGCGGTGTCGATGACCGTTCCCGAAGCCAGTACGAAACGTCATCGAGCGCACCGTGTTGTACGAGTTGCGCTCGAGCCGGCATCGCATGCCGCCCGCGTTGTTGGCGACGACACCGCCGATCGTCGCCGCATCGATGCTGGCCGGGTCCGGCCCCAACCGACGTCCGTACGTGTCGAGGAACCGAGCGGCGTGTCCGAGAATGGTGCCGGGGCGGGCTCTCAGCGCCGCGCCGTCGTCCTCGATCGACATGCCGTACCAGTTCCGGCGCACATCGATCAGCACACCGTCGCCTTGGGACTGGCCGTTCAAGCTCGTCCCGCCGGCGCGGAACGTCGCGTGCCGCCCGGACTCGCGGCAGAAATTGAGGACCGCTACAACGTCCGACACGTCGCGGGGCGTGACCACCACCTGCGGAACCAATCTGTACGGACTGGCATCGGAGGCATACCTGACCAGATCGATGGCGCGGCCGTGGACCTGCTCCTCACCGATCAGGGCGGCCAGGGCATCACGCAGCTCCCGCGGCGTACCGGCCGCCACCCGATCATCCAGCCTGTCGTCGCTCCCGGGACCGTCTGGCTGACCGACCTGGGTGATATGTGGCTCTAGCAGCGTCAACTTGATCTCCTCAGCGTGGACCGTGTTGCTACGCCGCGCGGCGCTGTTCGGTTTCGGGGGGTTCGGGGGCTTGGGTCGCGGCGGCGCGGCTCGCTTCCTGACGGTCGAAGTCGTCTTTCATCTGGAGACCCAGGGGCCGGACGCGAACTGACGCCAGGACGAACACGACTCCTACGGTCAGATAAGCGAACAGCACCAGCAGCGGCCGGGTGAGGTTGTGGCCGCCGAAGTAGACGACGTTCCGGTACAGGTCGGTGCCGGCCCCATTGGGTAGGTACCGCCCGATGGTTCGCCAGATCCCGGGCAGCAACTGATTCGGGACGGGGCCGCCTGAGGCCGGGTTGCCCAGGACGACGAATATCAGGATCGCGACCGTGGTCCCGAGGATCCCGAGGAATGATTGAAGTCCAACGGTGATGAACGAGACGGACAGCCCGAGCAGCAGGCTGCCGAGCACGAGCGGCACGTAGTGCCCGTGGAGCGGACCGATCGCGTAGACGACGGCGACTTCGCCCAGGGCCAGGATCAGCCCGATGATGCTGACGCCCAGCAGTCGCCACCAGACGCGGCGGCCCTCGGGCTTCACCCCGAACGCGAGCCCGAAGAAGATAGCCCCGATGTAGTTCCCGATCGCAATCGAGAGCGCGAGGAAGAACGGCGAGAGCCCAAGCAGATCGTTCTTCGGCGCCGGCTTGAGATCGAGCACGCGGACCGGTGTGCCCGGGGGAGCCAGCGCACTCAGCTTCGGCGGTAAGTCAGTGCTCAGCGCATTGGAGACAGTGAGACCGGCCACGGACGCCACCAGCACCTCGATCCCATGCGGACCGACGACGATTCCTCCGAGCGCGTCGTGGTCATCGACCTTGTTGATCGCTGCCTGCCGAGAGTCAACCTGCGTCACCGAGAACTCACCCCCAGAGCTCAGCGCGTGGCTGAGCGCCGGCGGACCGACAACCGCGATCGGGACCTTGTGGAAGGTCGGCGAGTGCAGGGCACCGACAAACGACCACACGAATGCCAGTCCGACGATGACCGCGGCGAGAATGGCCACCCCACCCCGGACCAGCGTCTTACGATCGACGCTGCCCGTATCCGTAGTGATGCTCAACGCGTTGCCTACTTCGGATTGGTTCATGTTCGGCCTTTCGGAAGAGTGATCTCGCCGGGGGTCGAATCCATGCCGGCGCCTGTATCGTGTTACAGCGACTGTCGACATCCTCACGTCGGAGAGCTGGGGTGTCATCGGTGATGGCGCGGATCGGCTGCGGACAAACGCCCCCGCCAGAACGCGGCTCTTACTGTTGCTGCAACGCGGCGGCTGGCGCGCTCGGCCGCGCGCGCGGAGTTGCGAACCGCGGCAAGCGGCGGCGGGCTGTGCCCGTGCGAGCTGCGATTGCGTCGTGGTAGGCGTCGAGGACACTCGCTGCTATACCTGGCCACGCGTAGCGTTCGGCCTCCGCGGCGGCGGCACGGCTCATCAATGCCACCCGCTCGGGCTGAGCCCACAAGTCATGGAGAGCCTCGGCGAGCGCTCGGACGTCGGCCGGCGGGACGAGGATGCCGTTGACGCTGTCGTGCACGACATCGCGGTAGCCGGCAATGTCAGACGCGATGGCGGGGGTGCCGGCCGCGAACGCCTCCGTCAGCACCATGCCGAAGCTCTCGCCGCCGAGGGAGGGGGCGCAGAGGACGTCGGCTCGCTCGAGCTCGCGGCGCTTGGTTGCATCGTCGACCTTCCCCAGTGCGTGGACGCCGGGTCGGCGCCGCATCGTCGGCGGCAGCTCCTCAGGCGAGGGCCCGATCATGACCAGGTCGATGGGCATCCGTCCGTGCAGCAGTTCGAACGCACGGAGGAGCACTGGCAAGCCTTTGCGCTCGACCGGCTGGCCGACGAACACGATCCGGAGCGGATCGCCGGGTTGTCTCGCTTTCGCGCGAGCAGCCCGTTGCGGATGGACGTGCACCCCGTTGGGAATGATCCGGTACTGGCCGCCGAACCAGTGGCGAGCGGTCCACGCCGCGGCCTCCGAGACGGCAATCCGCACGTGGAGGCGACCCAGCACCCGTCGCGCCCCGAGCACGTTGGCGACGCCGTTCGGCAGGGGCTTCTCGGAGTAGGCGTGGAATGTACCGACCAGCGGGAGCTCGGTCCGGTCCGCGGCGACCCAACCGATGAGCGGCACCACCGGCTCGTGGATGTGCACCACGTCGTAGCGACCGGTACGGAGCTCAGAGAGCATCGTGCTGAGTCCGAAGGCTGTGATTGAGAGGTTCGAGACCGCGCCGTTGGCCTTGAGGCCGACTGTCGGTCCGAGCGACACGAAGTGCTCGGGAACCTTCACCGGCTGCGGCTCTGCGCCGCGGTGAAGCATCGCCGATTTCCTGCCGGGCGGATCAACCGGCCCTAGGACTCGTACGTAATTACCCTCGACACGGAATTGCTCGGCCAGGGCCTCCACGTGGCGTGTAACCCCACCTGGATAGCTCCACGAGTAGGGCGAGACGAGTGCAAGGCGCATCGCCGTGCCATGACCTACCGCAGCACCGCTGAGCGACCCGGTCTGCGCAGCCCGTCGTCAACGTTTGCCACCGTGAACACGTAAGCGGCGTGCGTTCCCAGGCAGGTTGCGATTACGTCGGCCGGCCACCGCCAGGGCGGGGGAGTGTGGCCGAGCACCGGGAAGAGCGAGAACGTGGCGGCGATCAGCGTGCCGCCGAAGATCGCGCTGGCGGTGGGCTCGCGTATCCGGCGGCGTAGGAGCCCGTGCCCCAGACCGAATACCGAGCCGTAGCCCCAGCGTAGTGCCGTGCCGAGCTGTTGGGCCTCACGCGCTGTCACGGGCGATAGGCGCATGATCGCGGCAACGATCTGGCCCGGGACCAGCGAGTCGTCGTAGTCGAGAGGGCCGTGGTGGCCCGGGCGCAGTCGCCGCTCCGCGGAATAGGCGAGCGTGAGCGCGGCGGTTCCGGCGGTTCCCGCCAGGACGCTTCGGATGGGCCAGGGTACGGTCATTAGTAGGTGACTCCGCCAAGTGCGGTAGACGGTGGGCGCCGGATCTCTGCGCGTGGGTCGAAACGACGTCCGTACCTACCCGGGCTCGACGGCCTCGGGTAGGTACGGATTGCGTCCGGCGCTACCCAGCGGTGGAGAGCTTCCGCTGGATCAGACCAGCAGGGCGTTGTCCTTGATCGTCGCGATGACGTTGTCGAGATTGCCCTCGATGGCCTGCTTGGCCAGGCTGAGCGAGAAGTTCTCCGCCTCGCCGAACGTGGCGTGCGGAGGCAGGGCGAGCGCGTTTGGGTCGACCACGGCGTCGAGCAGGGCCGGCCCTGGTGTGTTGAGGAACTGTTCGACGGTCGAGCGGACGTCTGCGGCCTGCTCCAGTCGGAGCCCCGTGAACCCGAGCGTCTCAACCACCTCGGCGAAGTTCGGATTCTTGAACTGCGTGCCATATGGAGGGAACCCGGCTTCCATCTGCTCGATGTGGACGAAGTCGAGCTGTGAGTTGTTGAACACGACCAGCTTCACCGGGAGCTGACGCTCGGCGATCGTGAGGAGCTCGCCCATCAGCATCGAGAGTCCACCGTCGCCGCACAGCGCGATCACCTGCCGGCCCGGGAACGCAATTGTGCTGCCCATCGCGTATGGCATCGCGTTGGCCATCGACGCCCAGTTCAGCGAGCCGAGGAGGCTGCGGCCCTGCTTTGCCTTCACGTAACGAGCGGCCCAGATCACAGGGGTTCCTGTATCGATGGTGAAGACGGCGTCATCGTCCGCCATTTCGTCGAGCGTCGCGACGAGATACTCGGGCCGGATTCGATTCAGCTTGGGGCCACGCGTCACGTAATGCCCCATCTTCTCGTACCACTTCTCGGTCACATGCAGTGCGTGGTGGAGGTGATGACCGGGCTCCTTAGCCTCGATGAGCGGGAGCAGCGCCGCGACGGTGTCGCGGATATCGCCGACCAGCGCCATGTCGACGTGTGTGCGCCGACCGAGCATCGTGGCGCGTGAGTCCACTTGCACCTTAATCGGCTTCGTCGGATAGAACTCGACGAACGGGAAGCTGGTGCCAAGCAGCAGTAGCAGGTCGCAGTGATGCATGGCTTCATAGCAACCACCCCAGCCGAGCAGTCCGATCTGGCCCACGCAGTTGGGGTTGTCCCACTCAAGCCACTGCTTGCCACGGTACGCGAAGCCGACGGGCGCTGCGATCTTCGTGGCTAACGCCACGACTTCGTCATGCGCGAAGCGACACCCATCACCACCGAAGATCGTGATGTTCTTGGCCCGATTGATCATCTCGGCCAGTTCGTGCAGATCCGGCTCCGCCGGCCGCAGCATCGGCTGCCGGAGGGTGACCTGCTGTACTGAGTCCTCGAACTCTTGAGCAGCAACGTCTCCCGGGATCGCGAGCACGGTGGGCCCGTTCTCGGCGATCGCAGTGCGGATCGCGGTTTGCACGACGGGTCGCGTCTGCTTCGGGTTGATGATGCGCCCGGTATACAGCGAGGCGGTCTGGAACAGGTCGTATGGGTTGATCTCCTCCGGGACGAATTGGTCCAGCCCATACGAGACCGTATCCCCGCACAGAGCGATCACCGGAACGCGCTCACGTGAAGCATCCAGCAGGCCATTGAGGAGGTTTGTGGCGCCCGGGCCGGCCGTGCCGCACACCGCGACGGGCTCTCCGTGCACCAGCGACTCACCGACGGCGGCAAGTGTCCCAGCCCATTCGTTTCGAACGTGGATGAACTCGATTCTGCCGTTGCGACGAAGCGCGTCGATGATTGGATTCAGCGCGTCGCCGATGATGCCGTAGCACCTCTTCACCCCGGCGTCGGCCAGCATCGTCCAGGTCGCATCTGCCACGTTAGTCACTGGGTATCTCCTAGGTCTTGGCGGGAGTAGGTGTTAACCGTCGGGTTGCAGCCTCCGTGCAATCGTCACACGAGTGAATCGAGCAGTCATCGGTGATCCCGCGGATCACCTGCGGAAAATCGCTCACAGCCCGATCACGCCATGGGCCAGCGAGAACATGACCAGCTCGGCCCGGGTCTCAAGCCCCAGTTTGAGCATGATGTGCGCGCGATGGGTGTCGACCGTGCGAACCGAGATGAACAGCCGCGCTGCGATCTCCTGGTTGGTGTATCCAAGCGCCAGCAGTTGGAGCACGTCGCGCTCGCGCTCGGACAAAGCCTCGAGCGCGGCCTGACTGTTGTCGACCACGAGCGTCGCGCCCAGGGAAGGCTCGACGTAGCCATCGCCGCAGGCAACGCGTCGAATTGCCGCAGCGAGTTCTCGGTCCGACGACCGCTTGGACAAATAGCCCGCCGCTCCGGCCGTGAGCGCGCGCCGTATCCAGCTTGGTGCAGCCTGGGAGGATAGGACCAGGACGCGAGATCTCGGTGAGCGGCGCAGAAGTTCGGGGATCGCCTCGCTGCCGGCTCGCCGCGGCAGGAGTAGGTCGAGGAGAATGACATGAGGTGTCAGAGCGGCGCACCGCTCGATCGCCTGCTCGGCGTTCGTGGCTTCACCCACGACCGTGATGTCGGGCTCGCGCTCCAAGCGGCTGCGGATCCCCGCTCGCAGGATCGCGTGGTCGTCCACGATTACGACGCTGATCACGCCGCTCGCTCCATCGTCAGGATCGCGCGTGTGCCTCCAGCGCGTCGGGGCACGAGTTCGAGCCATCCTCCGTTGCGTCCGGCGATCCGCCGGCAGAGCTCGAGCCCGATCCCGTTTCCGTGGTCGTACGCGTGGTCACAGGCGCCGAGTCCAACGCCGTCGTCGTCCACCACAAGCCACCACCGGCCTTCCCGGTGCGCCGTGAAGACATCGACACGGCGGGCGTTCGCGGCGGCCGCGTTGGCCAGCAGGTTGCGGAGAATGACCGACAGAGACCTCGGCGGCATCGGGAATCGCGCGCGCTCGTCCGCCACCGTAAGTTGCATCGGGCGCAGGCAGCACGCCGCCTCCGCAAGGCAGTCGGCAAGCGACGCCCACGCGCCGTCCGGCGACTCCGTCGCCGCCTCGAGCAACGAGTCGACCATGTCGAGGGCGGACACGATCCAGCGGCGCGGCTCGTCCGCGAGGAGGGCCGCCTCCAGCGGGCTCTTCAGCTCGTGCGCGACTAGCGCGGCGAAGTCCTCGAGGGCCTCGTTCCTTCTGGCAAGCCGCATCGTCGCGTCGGCCATTCGTTCGATCGCGGCTGCGTGGTCGAGGGTGGCGTTCGGACAATCAGCAGACGAAGGGTTCGCCTTGGTGTCGGACTGGATCGAGCGCGCCGAACCCGGCGACGGGAACTGGAGAACCCGGGCACCGTCTTCGAACGCGACCTCGGCAATCGATCGAGTCGGAAGGCGTCTGATCGGCGTGCACGCTGATCGCGGTCATCGGCCCATACCCGCGATCGGGCGAGAAGCGTTGTTCTCGTCGTGTTGCGGACAAGGCTGCCACCACCGCAGATGCTTGGGCTCGTGTCCAAGCTTGAGATGAGCGCTTGGATCCGCTCGGTAGAGCGATACCAAGCCGCCTATCCAGGACACTCGCCACAGTCCATTCGCCATCAAAAGGACCTGCGATGGGCGAGCTCGTAAACCATCACATCGAAGGACGACTGGGTATTCCTCAACGGAGTGCATAGCTGTTCCTCTCTCTGTGGCAAGCTCGCTCACGACGAGCAGCCTCCCCAGACGCGCCGAGGCTCCGCACGCCAAGCATCGACGCACTCGTCGCCGAGCCGTTTCATCGCGTCGGCATAGAAGCTGGCTGCGACTTCCTCACGATCAAGCGCCGCGGTGTAGGCACAGAACGCGAGTATCCGCTCGGCTTTCTCGGCGCTCCCCCACTTCCGATAAGACTCGCGCGCACCAGCGCACTCTTCGCGCCAGCGAACATATGCTTCGACCGCATCATCCACGACATCGGATGGCGGCGAGACGGTGTCGACTTGGATACTCATCGCTTCCCTTTCCGCTGCAACCGCGTGTCGTCTTCGTCGTGGAGCCATCTTTTCTGCGGTGCGTTGCGATTGCCTGATGAAGCTTGCTGTGCCTCACCCTCGATTTCGCCCGGGAGCGCACTGGTGTCCACCCTGGCAGCCCCCGGGAGGCACGTGGGAGCAGACTGGACCATTCCAATGACAGCCCGTTGAGCTCGCCGCGAAGGTCACATCAGCCGCAGCAGGATCAGGCCAACGATGGCCTGCCACACGCGGTACTCGCATTCCACGCGGCCAGCCGAGCTGGCGGGCTTGAACTCGAGTGAGATCTCCTCGGCATGTCGCATGAGCGTTCCTTTCCGGAGGGGCTGGTTCGTCTTGTGAAGAGGGCAGTTGCTCGTCCCGTAACGATGAGCCGCGGCGCGGCATGCCGCGCCCGTGGGCTCCCTGGCGGGCTCCCTGGGCTCGGCCAAGGGTGCGCGCCTAGAACGAGGCGGCCGCGGCATGCATCCGCGCCCAGGGTCCTGACCAGGGATCACACGGGCGCTAGTCGGACCGAGACGCGCGAATCTTCCATCCACAGCAATCGATGGGGTCAGATCGCCCCGGGGCTTCCACGCACCAAGCCCAAACCCTCAGGAGTTCGCGATGAGAAGCATCGACACCGGCCATTCTCCGAACGGCCGAGTCTCGGAAACATGGCACCGGTCCTGGACCCACTTCAGCATCGACCGCCGGAGTTCCGGCTACTGCCGGGTGACCTTTGCCCACCCCCCCATCAACACGATCACCGCCACCACCGTCGTCGAACTGGCGGAGTTAGTCGGACTGATCGAGCAGGACCGGGCACTCAATGTCGTCGTCTTCGACAGCGCCGACCCAGACTTCTACCTCGCCCACTACGACACCGAGCATGACCCGGCCAGGACCGCAGCGCTGGGGGTTGGTCCGACGGGGATGCACGCCTGGCTCGACCTCCTCGTGCGCTTGTCGCGGGCGCCCGTGGTCAGCATCGCGTCAATTCGAGGCCGCGCACGTGGCGCCGGAAGCGAATTCGTCCTGGCCTGCGACATGCGCTTCGCCTCCCGCGAGAACTCGGCGCTTGGTCAGTTCGAGGTCGCCACAGGCGTGATCCCGGGAGGTGGACCGATGGCGCGGCTCTCCCGGCTCATGGGCAGGGGTCGCGCGCTCGAGGTCTTGCTCGTCGGCGATGATCTCGACGGCCCTCGAGCGGAACAGTACGGATACGTCAACCGCGCGATCGCCGACGGCGAACTCGATGCCGAGGTCGAGGCGATCGCCTCGAGGCTCGCGCGATTCGACCACGAAGCGATCGCACGCGCGAAGTCGTACGTCGACCGCGTGACCTTGCCCCCTGACAGCGAGTTTCCGGCCGCCTTGGCCGACTTCTTCGAGCTCCTCGCACGGCCCTCACAGCAGGCGCAGTTCGCGCGACTGGAGGCGCTCGGGCTCAACACTGACAGCGACCTCGAACGGTCTCTCGGCCGGCGCGTGGTCGACTCTCTTCCGGACGCCTGAGTAGTCATGCGCAGCATGGCCGGCGCTCAGGCGAGAACGGGCCCGGACTCCGAGCGTGGCAGTGCCCTCGTAAGCTCGCGACGAGACTTGATCTCGAGCTTGGCGAACACGTGGCGCAGGTGCCACTCCACTGTCCGCGGGCTGAGGAACAGCCGCGCCCCGATCTCTGGGTTTGACAGCCCGTCGCGGGCGAGCTCGGCGATCTGCCGCTCCTGTGCGGTCAGATCGTCACGGGTCTCGACAGTGTGTGCGCGCACGCTCTCGCCGGTTGCCTGCAGCTCGGTCCGTGCGCGGTCAGCGAAGGCCTCCATCCCAATCGTGGTGAACAAATCGTGCGCGATGCGCAGTTGGGAGCGGGCGTCGAGCCGGCGGTTCTCGCGGCGCAGCCACTCGCCGTAAAGCAAGTGCGCGCGGGCGAGCTCGGGACGAAGCTGGGTGCGAGTCAATCGCTCGATCGCCTCGCGGTATGAGTCCTCGGCGTCCTCGCCCTCGCTCAGCAGCGCCCGCGAGCGAGCGACGACACCCATCCGCCAATCGGTGTCGCCCACGCTCGCCGCCGCGACCAACCGCTCAAGTGCCTCGCCAGCAACCTCTGTGTTCCCTGTCCTGGCGGCCGCCTCGACCAACTCGACGAGTGCCCACCCGGAGATCCACAGCTCCGGTGACACGTCGCCGGCTTGCTGGGCCTCCGCCAGGGCCTGCTGATAGCGGCCGAGCCCGTTGTAAAGAACGGACGACGCCCACTGGCACACTTGCACCCCGATGCCCTGGCCAAGGGCTGACGCGTTCGCCTCTTCAACCTCGATCAGCGCAGTGGCCTCGGCTTCCCTACCCCGCCAGGCGGCGAGTTGTACTGCCGCGGCCCGGTTGAGGTGACTACCCGTTGCGTCCGCGATCGCGTCGATCTCAGCGGCAGCTGAAGCCGCCACTGACAACTCGCCGCGAAAGCTGGCGACCATTCCCACCCCGGTGAGATGGAGCAGCTGCTCGACGAGCAAGCCGGCCTCGCGGGCGGCATGAGTCAGCCGGTCAGTGATCGCGCCCCAGTTCTCCAGGTCCCACGCGGCGCCCGCCGCCAGCGCCCCATACCATCCCCACTGCAGTGCTTCGGCAGTCGGGACCTCTCCCGCGGCAATGGCACTCACGGCCCTGTTCAACGCGGGTGCGGCCGCGCCTCTTCCTTCACTGACCAGAAGGGCCAGACCCTTCAGCAGCACGTCCATCAGGCGCCGAGTTGAGGTGGGTCGGAGGGCCGAAAGCGCGGCTACGGAGACTTCAGGGAGAACCTTGGCACCGGCCTGGCCGGCCATCATCGCAGCCGCCCACGCGTTCAAGTAGGTCTCGCGCGCGAGCGTCGGATCGAGAGGTTCGAGCCGTCTGGCCGCCTTCAGCAGCCGCTCTGCAGCGTTTCCGCCGTAGTTCGAGGCGAACGCGATCTGGCCGCGCAACAGCTCGTGCCGGGCTTGCCCGAGCTCATCGATTGCCCCTTCCTCCGCGCTCGCCAAAAGCCGCAGCGCCTCGTCGAACGCTCCCGCCTGCAGATGCGCCTGCGCCGCCGCGAGACAACGCTCGGCCCGCCGCGCCGGGTCGAGCGTCAGCGCGACCGAACGCTTCAAGAACGCCGCCGCAGCGGCCACACCCCCACGGGCTTGGGCCCGAGCGGCCGAGCGCTCAAGCTCCGCAGCGACCTCCTCATCCGGGCCGGTCGTCGCCGCGGCCAGATGCCACGCCCGACGATCCGGATCGGCCGCGCGATCCGTCACCTCCGCCAACGCCAAATGCACCGCCCGACGATCCTCCACCGCAGCTGAGCTATACACGGCCGAGCGCACCAGCGGATGGCGAAATATCACCCGCTCGCCGATCGTCAGCAGACCGTCCGCCTCCGCGGCCCCGGCGGCCGACGCGGGGATGTCGAGCCGCTCCGCCGCGCCCCATAGCAGCAGCGGGTCCCCCATCGGCTCCGCTGCGGCGATCAGCAGCAGAAGTCCGGTGTCAGCAGGCAGTGGCGACAGTCGTCGAACGAAGCTGTCCTCGATCCGCCCGAGCAGCCCTCGCGCCTCCAGCAATCCGAACCCCCCGGCCAGCTGGATCGCCGTCAATCCTCGTGGCAATTCGAGCAACGCCAAGGGATTGCCGCCCATCTCCGCGATGATCCGATCCCGCACTCGCGCATCCAGCGTGAAGCGCACAGCCGAGTCGAGCAGCGCCCGGGCATCGCCATTGCGCACGCCGCGCACCTCAAGCTCGGACACCTGCTGCAGGGCCTTGCCCGACTCCCGCGCCGCGAACACGATCCCGACCCGCTCGGCCAACAGGCGACGGGCGACGAACGCCAACGTCAGCGCCGAGGCCTGGTCCAACCACTGCGCATCATCCACGACGCACAGCAGCGGACGCTCCTCGGCCGCGTCCGAGACCAAGCTCAACACGCCCAAACCGACCAGAAACCGATCCGGAGGTGGGCCCGCGCTCAAGCCGAACACGACCTCCAAAGCCTGCCGCTGCGGAGCCGGCAGCTGACCGAGCCGCTCGAGCAGCGCCCCGCACAGCTGATGCAGGCTGGCGTAAGCCAGCTCCATCTCCGACTCGACCCCTACCGCCCGCAGCACCGTCAGATCAGACGCCGACTCGACCAGGTAATCGAGCAGCGCGGTCTTCCCGATCCCAGCCTCGCCGCGCAGCACCAATGACCGACCCTCGCCCCGGCGGATGTCCTCGACCAACGCATCCAGCACCGCGCACTCGCTGGCCCGACCACGGAGGCTCTTGCTCACGTGCCGCCCCGTTCCCGCGCGCGTGCTCAAGCGACAGCGACTTCGGATTCTGACTGTGGCAGCACGCTTGCGAGATCGCGGCGAGATTTGATCCCGACGTTTGGTGAACACGTGGCGGAGGTGCCACTTCACCGTGCGGAGCAGCATGGCGCACATGGCTGGTCCGACCGCGCAGGGTCGTGCGCCGCCCGGGTGCGCGCCGATTCCGGTCCATCGCGAGCCGACCATCGTATCTCAGATGAGCATCGGCTTAGCTTTCTGTCGTGTTAGATCGGAATCAGCCGGGCGTCGGAGCTGTTAGGGCCGTCGCCAGCTCTCGCCGCGACGCGATGTCAAGCTTGCTGAACACCTTGCGAAGGTGCCACTCGACGGTGCGAGGGCTCAGGAAGAGCCGATCGCCAATCTGTGGATTGGAGAGCCCGTCGCGGGCCATCTCGGCTATCTGCCGCTCCTGAGCGGTGAGTTCGTCGCGCGCCTCGGGAGCCCGGGCACGCACTTGCTCGCCGGTTGCCTGCAGCTCGCGGCGGGCTCGCTCGGCGAACGCCTCCATCCCGATCTCCGCGAATAGGTCATGCGCGATCCGCAACTCGGCGCGCGCGTCGACACGTCGATTCTCACGTCGCAGCCACTCGCCGAACAACAGGTGCGCACGCGCGAGCTCGGGCCTCATCAACGTCCGACCCAACCGTTCGATCGCTTCGCGATACAGCCCGTCTGCGTCCGCGCCCGTGCTGAGCAGCGCACGGGATCGCGCCTCAATGCCACGCGCCACTGCGTTGTCGAACGGTGCCGTCGTCGCGATCAACTTCTCGAGCGCGTCGCGGGCAAGGGCCAAGTCGCCTCCGCGTACCGTCGCCTCGATCAGCTCCGGCAGGACCAACGCCGGGACATACGGGTCGTACGGCAGCACGCTCGCTCTGTGCGCGGCCGCCGCCGCTTCGTCGTAGCGGCCGAGACCGTTGTAGAGGACAGCCGCTGCCCAATCCGCCTGGCCCGGCGCGAACTCGTGACCGGCTGCCGTGCCGATCTCGAGCGTCGTCTCAATCAGCGCCTTGGTCTCGGCTTCTCTGCCCTGTAGGGCGCGGAGCCGCATCGCCGTATAGGGCGCAACGATCGTGCCGCTCGCCGACGCCACGCTCTCCGCCTCCCCGATCAGCGAGCTCGCGCTAGCGAAGTCGCCGATGATCGCGAACGAGACTCCCAGGTTGTGGATGTGATTCGGCAGCTCCGAGAGAGCCCCCGCGTCGCGGATGATCTGAACGTTTCTAACTGCGCTCCTGTGCAGACCGTCGAGATCCCAGATGATGATGAAGGCTCCAGGGGCCATCCAACCCCACCTCAAGACCTCTGCGGGCGGGAGCGCCGCGACTGCCTCCGCTGATTCTTGAAGCGCCGACGCCGCGGCGGCACGACCCGCCGTGATCACCAGGGTGACCCCCTCGAGCAGGAGGTCGACGGTGCGTGGCGGGCCCTCCACCGGAGGGAGAGCCTGAGCCGCTCGGCAGATCTCGTGCATTACATCCGGCTCCGCGTACTGACCGCTGATGGTCGCCGCCGCCCAGGCGTTGAGGTAGGTGTCGCGCGCTAGATCCAGATCGAACGGCTCGAGCCGGCGAGCAGCGCCCAGCAACAACCCGGGTGCGGCACGCCCCTGACCGGAAGCAAAGGCAACCAGACCGCGGAGAAGCTCGACCCGAGCCTGCTGGAACTCCTCAGCCGGCCCGGCAACCGCCATCGCCGCCAGCCGCAGCGCCGCGTCAAACGCTCCGGCCTGGAAGCTGGCCGCCGCGGCTGCGATCGCGCGACTCGCCCGTGGCCCCGGTTCCGCGCTCAGCGCCACGGCACGCTGGAGGAACGCCGCGGCGGCGGCGAAACCGCCGCGCGCCTGCGCGCGCGCCGCTGACCGCTCGAGCTCGCCGGCGATCTCCTCGTCGGGCCCGGGGCTAGCGGCAGCCAGATGCCACGCTCGTCGGTCAGGCTCAGTCGCCGGGTCGATCGCCTCCGCGAGCGCCCGGTGCACCGTCCGGCGCTCCTCGGCCGACGACGACTGATATACGGCGGACCGGACCAACGGATGACGAAACGTCACCCGGTCGTCGATCGCCAGCAAAGCCTCCGCGGCACCCGCCGCCGTCGGTCGAACCCCCAGCCGGTCCGCCGCCCGCCAAACCAGGAGCGGGTCGCCAACCGGGTCCGCCGCCGCCACCAGCAGCAACCGCCGCGCGTCATCGGGGAGCGTCTCGAGCCGCCGCTCAAAGCTCTGCTCAATACGTCCCGAGAGACCCTCCGCGCCCACCGGGCCAAAGCCACCCGCCAGCTGCGCGGGCGTCAACCCTCTCGGTAGCTCGAGCAACGCCAGCGGATTGCCGCGCGTCTCGGCGATGATTCGATCCCGGACGCGCTCGTCCAGCTTTGATCGCACCACCGAGCCCAGCAAGGCCCTGGCATCCCCATTCACCAAGCCCCGGACCTCTATCCCCGACAGGGGACGAAGCTCATCACTCACCTGACGCGCGGCGAACACGATCCCCACCGGATCCGCCAGCAGGCGACGCGCCACGAACGCCAATGTCAGCGCCGACGCACGGTCGAGCCACTGTGCATCGTCGACAACGCACAAGAGCGGGCGCTCCTCGGCAACGTCACAGAACAAACTCAACACGCCCAAACCCACCAGCAACCGATCCGGGGGCGCACCCGCGCTCAAACCGAACACGATCTCAAGCGCCTCCCGCTGTGGGTCCGGCAGTCCCGGCAGGCGATCAAGCATCGGCCCGCACAACTGGTGCAAGCTCGCATACGCCAGCTCCATCTCCGACTCCACCCCGACCCCGCGGGCAAGCCTCAGTCCCGATGCCGACTCGCCCAGATACTCGAGCAGCGCCGTCTTCCCAATTCCGGCTTCACCCCGCAGCACCAACGACCGGCTCTCCCCCGGCGGACGTCCGCCAACAACGTATCCAACGTTGCGCACTCGCTGGCCCGACCACGCAGGCTCATGCGAGCGCGGACTCTCGCTCCGATTTCGGCAGCGCGCCTGCGAGATCGCGGCGGGACTTGATTCCGAGCTTGGCGAACACGTGGCGCAGGTGCCACTCGACCGTCCGGGGGCTGAGGAACAGCCGGGCTCCGATCTCGGGATTCGACAGCCCATCACGCGCCATCTCCGCGATCTGGCGCTCCTGCGCGGTCAGATCGTCACGCGCCTCGGGAGCGCGCGCGCGCACGTGCTCGCCCGTCGCCTGAAGCTCGCTCCGCGCGCGATCCGCGAACGCCTCCATCCCGATCTCAACGAACAGCTCATGCGCGATGCGCAGCTCGGCACGCGCGTCCACCCTGCGATTCTCACGGCGCAGCCACTCACCGAACAAGAGGTGGGCACGCGCGAGCTCGGGCCTCACCAAAGTCCGACCCAAACGTTCGATCGACTCGCGATACAGCGCTTCTGCATCCGCGCCCGTACTGACCAGCGCCCGGGATCGCGCCTCGATGCCAACCGCCATGTCGTTCCCGGATGGCCGCGTCGTCGCCGCCAGCCGCTCAAGCGCGTCCTCGGCAAGTTGCGCGTCGCCTGCACGAACCGCCGCCTCGACCAGGTCGGGCAGTACCCATGAGACGAGCTGCGGGACGTATCGCAGCCCGCTCACTCGCAGGGCGGCAGCCGTCGCCTCCTCGTAACGGCCGAGACCGATGAACAGGGCCGCCGCGTCCCAATCCGCCACCCCCTCTGCGAACTCCTGCCCGGCCGCCGTTCCAATCTCGCGCGTGCTTTCCATGAGTGGACGAGCCTCGGCTTCCCTGCCCTGCAGAGCCCGGAGCCGCAGCTCCGTGTAAGGCGGAGACGGAGTGCCGCTCGCAGCGGCGACGCTCTCCGCCTCCCCGATGAGTGAGCTCGCACTGGCAAAGTCGCCGTTCGTCAAGAACGTCACTCCCAGGTTGTGCACGTGGTTCGGTAGGTCCGAGAGGGCCCCGGCGTCGCGGACGATTTGCAGCTGTCTGACACAGCTGCGGTGCAGCCCATCGAGGTCCCAAAGCATCAGGAAGGCCGCATTGGTCAGCCACCCCCACCTCAGAATGTCCTGCGCCGAAAGCACGGCGACAGCCTCCGCCGCCTGTTTTAGGGCTGAAGCCGCGGCGGCGTGCCCGGCGGTCATCACCAACGTGTATCCCTCGAGGAGCAGATCGGCGACGCGTGGTGGGCCCTCAACGGGAGGCAGAGCCTGAGCCGCTTCGCAGATCTCGACCATCACATCCGGCTCTGCATACCTCCCAGAGACCATCGCCGCTCCCCACGCGGTCAGATAGGTATCACGCGCAAGATCCAGATCGAACGGCTCAAGGCGCCGGGCCGCTCCCAGCAGCAGCGCCGGGGCGGCACGCCCGTGACCGGAAACAAACGCGATCTGCCCGCGGAGCATTTCGACCTGGGCGCGCTGGAACTCGTCGACCGGACCGGCGACCGCCATCGCCGCCAACCGCAGTGCCACGTCGAGCGAGCCCGCCTGAAAGCTGGTCATCGCGGCGGCTATCGCGCGACTCCCGCGTGTACCTGGCTCCGCGCTCAGCGCTACCGCGCGCTGGAGGAACGCCGCCGCGGCGGCGAAACCGCCACGCGCGTGCGCACGCGCCGCGGAGCGCTCGAGCTCGCCGGCGACCCCCTCATCCGGTCCTGCAGTAGCGGCCGCCAAGTGCCACGCCCTCCGGTCGGGCTCGGTAGTCGGGTCAGTTGCCTCGGCCAGTGCCCGGTGAACCGTGCGGCGGTCCTCAGCCGACGCTGAGTCATAGACGGCCGAGCGCACCAACGGATGACGGAAGGTCACCCGGTCGTCGATGACGAGTAGCGCCTCGGCGGCGCCCGACGCAGCCGCTCCGAGGCCGAGCCGGTCCGCCGCGCGCCACAGCAGCAGCGGATCGCCGACGGGCTCGGCAGCCGCCACCAGCAGCAGCCGTCGCGCGTCGTGCGGAAGCGTCTCGAGCCGGCGCTGAAAGGTCTGCTCGATCCGACCCGAGAGACCCTCGGCGCCCACCGGCCCGAAACCACCCGCCAGCTGCGCCACGGTCAACCCCCGAGGCAACTCGAGCAACGCCAACGGGTTCCCGCGCGTCTCGGCAATGATCCGATCACGAACGCGGTCGTCCAGCTTCGACTGCACCACCGACGCGAGCAGCGCCCTGGCGTGGCCGTCGACCAAGCCGCGCACCTCCAGGTCCGATAGCGGACGGAGCTCCTCGCCCGGCTCACGCGCGGCGAACACGATCCCAACCGGGTCTGCGAGGAGGCGCCGTGCCACGAACGCCAGCGTCAACGCCGAGGCACGGTCGAGCCACTGCGCATCGTCGACAACGCACAGCAACGGCGTCTCCTCGGCAACGTCACAGAACAGGCTCAACACCCCCAGCCCCACCAACAATCGATCCGGCGGCGGCCCCGCGCTCAACCCGAACACGACCTCCAGCGCCTCACGCTGCGGATCCGCAAGCCGCTCGAGCCGATCGAGCATCGGCCCACACAACTGATGCAAGCTCGCGTACGCCAACTCCATCTCGGACTCCACCCCGACCCCGCGGGCCAGCCTCACATCCGACGCCGACTCGACCAGATACTCGAGCAGCGCCGTCTTCCCAATCCCCGCCTCACCCCGGAGCACCAAGGACCGGCTCTCACCCCGGCGGACATCGGCCAACAACCCATCGAGCAGGCCGCACTCATCCGTCCGCCCCCGCAGGGGCGCTCGCCGCCCGGCTGCGGCAAGACGAGTCTCCATGGGTGGTGAGGCATCGTACAGCGCTCGACCTACCTCATTAAGCCGCCATCGACGACGTAGCCCGAGCCACTCACGAACGCCGATTCGTCGCACGCCAGAAACACCACGACGGCGCTCACCTCCTCGGGCCGGCCGAACCGGCCGAGCGGCGTGGCCGCAGCGAATTCGCGGAGCACCTCCTCCGGCCCTGCGAGCTGGAGCATCGGTGTATCGGTGAACCCGGGATGCACCGAGTTCACGCGGATCCCGTGAGGCGCAAGCTCCTTGGCGGCGACCTTGGTCATCCCGGTCACAGCAAACTTTGACGCCGTGTAGCCGATGGTGTTGGGCTCGCCGATGAGGCCGCCGACCGAAGAGATGTTGATGATGGATCCGCCGCCGGCGCGCCGCATTGAAGCGAGCACGGCCTTCATACCCAGGAACACGCCAACCGCGTTCACGTCGATCATCCGGCGGAACACCGCCTCGGGGGTCTCTTCGATTGGCCCCCCAACCGCCACGCCCGCGTTGTTCACGAGGATGCCGACATCGCCGAACGCATTCTCGGCGCTCGCAATGGCGCGCTCCCAGCCCACCTCGCTCGTGACGTCGTGAGCCGCGAACCGCGCGTGATCGCCCAGTTCCTCCGCGACCTCGCGTCCCTCATCCTCGAGCACGTCAGTGAGCAGCACGTTCGCGCCCTCGCGCACGAGCGCGCGTGCATGTGCAGCACCCATCCCTCGCGCCGCGCCGGTCACGATCGCGACTCGCCCATCAACTCGTCCCATCACTAACTCCTCTGCAGTTGGATTATGAGGTTGCGCCCGCGTATCGGCGCATCAGCTCTGCTTCGTCGAGCTCGGACGGATCGCCACGGAACGTGACCGTTCCGCGGCCGAGGAGGTACACGCGATCGGCGATGTCCAGTGCGCGGCCGACGTATTGCTCGACGAGCAGCACCGAGATACCGTGCCGACCGAGCTGCAGCAGTCCCTCAAAGATCTCGTCAATGCTCCGCGGAGCCAGTCCGGTCGAGACCTCGTCGAGCAGCACGATCTTGGGATCGGAAACGAAGCAGCGGGACACGGCGAGCATTTGCTGTTCGCCGCCGGAGAGGCTGCCCGCTGCCTTTCCGAGGCGGCCTTTGAGGACCGGGAACGCCTCGAGCGAAAGCTCGTAGCTGGTGTCCCGCTGCCATGGAGGCACCTGGAGGCGGAGGTTGTCGCGCACGGAGAGGTTCGGGAAGATCCCGCGACCATCGGGGATCAGGCAGACACCGTTGCGGGCGCGCTGAAACGGTTTGCGCCGGGTGATGTCCTGACCGCCCAGGATCACGTCCCCTTCCGACGTTCGGAGGAGGCCGGCGGCGACGCGCAGCAGCGTGGTCTTGCCGGCGCCGTTGGGCCCGAGCAGCGCCACCACCGATCCGGCCGGCACCTCGAGGTCGATGTCTCGGAGCACGATCGAGCGGCCGTAGCCGGCGGTGATTCCGCGAAGCTCGAGGGTGCTGGTGACGTTGCGGGCGGCGGGCGTGGGTCCGTCTCCTGCGCTCATGCCACTTCCTCGATCTTGCGGCTTGGGTCGCGCGCGGCCTCGACGTTGACGTCGCCGAGGTAGGCGGCCTGCACGATCGGTGAGGCGACGATCTCCTGTGGCGTGCCCTCGAAGATCAGCTCGCCGAAGTCGAGCACGTACACGTACTGGCAAATCTCGAGCACCAGCGACATGTCGTGCTCGACGAGCAGAATTCCGACGCCGCGCTCGGCCACGACGGTTCGCAGGATCTCTGCGAAGCGGGTGGTCTCGGCGCGGTCCAGGCCCGAGGAAGGCTCGTCCAGGAGGAGGAGGTCGAACGGTCCCGCCAGGCAACGCGCAAGCTCGACCAGCCGGCGCTGACCCGCCGACAGCGTTGTCGCCGGCGTGTCGGCGAGATAGCTGATGCCGCACAGCTCCATCGCGCGCTGGGCGCTCGCGTGGACCTGCGCGCGTTGTCCGAGCTTGGACACAACTTGGGTGAGGGGGTTGGCGCCGGCGAGCGGGCCTTCGGCACCGGCTTCGACGTTCTCACGGACAGTGACGGTGTCGAACAGCTCGGGCTGTTGGAACGTGCGGCCGACACCCCGGCGAGCGCGAGCGGCCGGCCCGAGTCGCGATACGTCGGCGCCGGCGATCCTCACCCGCCCAGCGGCAGCCCTGACCAGACCGGTGCAGGCGTTTAAGGTAGTTGTCTTCCCGGCGCCGTTCGGACCAATCAGTCCGATGATCTTTCCCGGTTCACCCTTCAGGGTGACGCGATCAAGCGCGACCAGGCCCCCAAAGCGCACCTCGAAGTCTTCGATCCTGAGACCGCCGGCCACGCGTGAGACGGCTCGGCCGGCGGCGACCGGTCTGCGGCCCAGGGCGGGAAGCGGGATTCGGATCCTCCCCAGCGTGTTGTCGATCACCTGCTGCGCCAGGATCGGGACGTCGTGCCAGCGCGAAGGCGTGATCGCGTAGGCGATCGCGGCGAGACCGAACAGCAACTGCAGCCATGTCGTGACGGTTCCACCCGAGATATAGGATGGGATCAGGAACAGGCCAGCGGCTGCGAGCACTGCGTTCCATGGCGCCGCCCGGCCGACGACGACGATCGCGGCGAAGTACGTCAGCGAGAGAATCGGCTGATACGAGTCGGCGGAGACGGTCGTCTGACCCGCGGCGGCCAGCGCGCCGCCGACCGCGGCCATGAAGGCACAGATGCACAACACCAACAGCCGCGTCACGCTCACGGACGCGCCCGAGGTCTGCAGAGCAAGCGGCGAATCGGCCGCGCCGCGCACCAGCCGCCCAAGCCGGGAGCGGTTCAGCCAGATCACGAAGATCGCGCACGCCATCGCGAGGACGAGGACCAGCAGGTAGTAGGACTTATCGCTCGTGGCGATGCTCGGCCGCGGCTCGGTGAGACCGATCCCGTTGACGCCGAACATGTAGTGCTGCGTGTAGAACATCCCCTGCAGCAGGATTCCGAACCCAAACGTCGCCAAGGCCAGGTACAGGCCGCTGAGGCGGATCGCCGGGATCGCCAGCAAAGCGCCGATCGGCATCGCCACCAGACCCGCGAGCCCCAGCGCGATGAACCACGGCACATGGCCCCCGCTCGTCAAGTGCGAGAACGCGGTCGCGCCGATCGCGACGAACGACACCTGGCACAGCGACACCTGTCCGGAGGTGTGCACGAGCAACGACAGCGACATGAATACCGTCGACATCGCCAGGAACGTCGTCCAGTCCGTCAGGTGAATTCCGGCAAACCCGGGTACGAGCGCCAGGAACACGAGCAGCGCCAGTGCCATCCCCAGCTGCAGCGACGCCGGCGCCCACCATGAAGGCCGCGACTGCGGCACGGTGAACGACTTGAACACCAGATACCGACGCGGGAACAGCAGCAGAACCCCGAACAGCACCACGAACGGCAACGACGGCGGCAGCCCCACCAGCAGCCCGGTCGTGAACCACTTCGTGCACAGCGACGCGAGAACACCGATGAACAGCCCGCCGACGAGAGTCATCGGCAGACTCCGGAACGCGCCGATCGCCGCCGCGCCGTAGGCGGCGATCACCAGCAGGGTCAACTGCACCGGATCGAGCGACAGCACCGGAGCGAACAGCACCCCCGACGCCGCCGCCAGCGTCAGACCGATGACCCACGCCAACCGACGCGTCGCCGCTGGGCTCGTCCCCGCCAGATCGAGCAGCTCCGGGTTATCGACCACCGCCCGCATCGAAACGCCACGACGCGAATAACGGAGAAACCCCGTCAGTCCCGCCGTGACCACAACCACAAACAGGAACGTCACCAGCTGCGAGACCTCCACGCTCGCGCCGAGCACCGTGAAGCTGCCCGTCCCCAAGAACGTGGGAACGGTTCGAACCGTCTCGGTGCCGTAGATCAACGCCACCCCGGCCTCGATTGCCAGCAGCAGACCCACGGTGCTGGCCACCTGCAGCGTAAGCGTGGTCGTCTGGATTCGACGCGCCAGCAACTCGAGCGTCAACCCCATCACCGGGCCGACCACCATGATCGACACCGCCGCCGCCAGCGGCCAGGCCCACTGACTCGAGACGAACAGCGAATAGAACACGAACGCCGACACCGTCGCCAACGCGCCGTGCGCGAAGTTGAACACGCCGGAGGTCTTGTACGTCAACACCAGGCCCAGACCGGCCAGCGCGTAGACCGCGCCCGAGGTCAACCCGATGACGATGAACGGCAACACGGCCGGCTGTCCCTAGGCGATCGCTTTGAGCAACGCCGCCGTCTGGGCGGCCGACAGGCACACCGGCCGGTTCCCATTGACCGAGATCAGCGTCCCCTTCTGGATCCTGGAGCTGAACCAGCAAGGCGTGAAGAACGGCTTTCCCTTGGTGTACGTGAGCGGCGGCGCAATTCCCCCGAGCGTGTCGTCCTTGAGTGCGTACAGTCCCGTCTTCAGCTGGGCGGGCGTGGAGTTCGGACCGATGCCGGCCGCCTTGGCCGCCGCCTCGAACAGCTTGCCGCCGGTCCACGAATAGAAGTCGTCCTGAGTGAACTCAGCGCCGCGCATCAGGCCCGGGTAATACCTCTGAACCGCGTCCTGGAACTCCTTGACCGCCGGCAACGAGGAGTCAAACGGATTGGCGTTGCCGCCGGCGCCGAGCGTTCCGGCCAACTGCGAATCGTTCAGCATCGCGCTTGACGTTGCCGCCTCCGTGGTCACCTCGAGCGGCGCGTACCCCTGCTGAGCGCAGGCAGCGACGACGCGCTGGACGATCGGTCCGTTGTCACCGACAAAGAGAGCATCAACGTCCGCGCTCTTGAATTTCAGACACGGCGCCGCGTAGCTGGGAGCGGTGGCCGAAATCGATGTCGCCGTGACCTTGAGGCCGAACAGCTTCCCGACCCCGGTTGCCAGCGGGACGAACTGCGCACACACCGGCGTCTCGGCACAGTACATCACGCCAAAGTTCTTCTTACCCTTCGCCTCCGCGATCGTCCCCACAGTGATCGCGAGCAGCGTCGAACCCGACGGGTAGACCCCGGGGCTGGCGGCCTGAGCCGGGTTGCCGCTCGACCCCCCGACGACGGGAATGCCCTGAGAGACGACCCAAGGCACCCACGCCCCGTCGATGGTGCTGGTCTCGCCCACGATCGCGATCACGTGATCCTGGTCGACGAGGACCTTGGCGTCCTGGAGGGCGGTTGCCGCGTTCTGGCCGTCGTCGTAGGTGAACAGCTTCACCGGATGGCCGTTGATCCCGCCCGACGCGTTGACGCTGTCGGCCCACGCCTGCGACACCTTCTCCGCGTCGGCGAGGAGGGAGGCCTGCGGGCCGCTGCAGCTGCAGATCGAGCCCACCTTGATTGGGCCTCCGGCCGACGCTTCGGAGCTGGTCGAGGTCGATGCCGAGACGGTGGCGGCGGCGGCCGTACCCGGGCTCGAGCTGCTGGTCGAGCCGCACGCGCTTACGGAAAGCGCCGCGCCAACAGCTGCCACAACCACCCATCGGAACCCAGACATCTCGCTCCTCCTCGTCAGTCGATTACGAGGACGAATCCTGCGCTTGGCGCCGCCAGGGTGCGCCCGTGAACTCCCTGGCGAGGTCCCTGGCATCCACGCCAGGGGGTGCACGCCGGGGCGACGTCCTCAGCCGCGGCCAACCCCCTGAATCGGGCGCATCACGTATCTAAAGCCCTGCTACGCAGCAGGTTCCAGCCGATCAGGAGCACGATGACCGCGCCGCCGATCGCGACCATTTCAACCGAACGCATCCCGAGGGTGCGCTTCAGGTCATCCTCCACGTCCTCGAGGCGATCGCGTAGTCGTGCCTTGATCGCGGTCTTGTGCGCGAGCTGCTCGACCGTCTGCCCCAGCTCGCGGCGCGTCGCATCGATCTCCTTGCGCAGCTCCTGCGGGGTGCGCCCACCGGTGCTCATGACCGCCCCTCCAGGACGCTCGCGCGGATGGTTCTCACATCCTGTTTCGCGGTCTCGAACGTGGCCTCGGGTACCGGCGGCGCGGCCTGAGCGAGGCGAGTCTTTCCGGTCAAGGCGGCCACTCCGGCCACGGCCAGGATGCCGCCGGCGATGACCACGGCGGCGACCCACGCCTTCATCGCGGTGGAGAGCAGCAGGATCCCGGAAGCGGTGAGCGCGCCGAGCCCGTACAGCCCCAGGATGGCGGCCCCGCCCAGGAGTCCCATCCCCACGCCGGCCTCGACCCCCTTCTGGGCCAATTCGGCCCGGGCGAGCGCCATCTCTTGGCGGATCAGCCGCGAGCTTTGCTCGGAGAGGTCACGCACCAGCTCGCTGGTGGATCGGTTGTGTCTCCCATTGGTGGTCGTCGTCGACATTGCCGCTCCTTGGTCAGATTGCAGTCACGCCGCGACGCCGATCACGGTCCAGAGAGAGCCTCGCGTACCGCGCGGGCGTGATTCAGGTGCGGGTCGCCGGACGTCACCGACTCGAATCGCACCCGCGGGAACCGTGCTATCGCCGGCGCGGAGCGCGGCGAGGCATGCATTGACCGCGGTGAATTTCGGACGCTGGAGTGTGTAGGTGCCGTCAACGATTACGAGCGGCAGTTGGACCGCCGCCGGGCCCTGGGCGGCGATCGCGGCCTGGGCCTCCGCGCTGGCAAAGTCGAGGCACCGAACGCTGAGGCCCGCGGCCGTGGCCGCAGTGGTCAGCTCACGTCCTTCTACCGTGGTCTCGCCACCGATGAGTCGAAGTTCCTCGGCGGCGGCGTCTGATTGGTTGCGGTACCTCATCCGAGCACGAAGTGTCAGTCACCGGCCCTTGCCCCGCACCGGCGGACTCGCTGATTCTCTGCGGGTCTTCCGCAGATGCGGCCCCCGAGATTGACGTGGGCGCCGCGGCTCAGAGCTCAGAGCTTGGCAGCGCGTTCGGAAGCTCGCGGCGCGAGCGGATATCGAGCTTCGCGAACACGTGCCGCAGGTGCCACTCCACAGTCCGCGGGCTGAGGAACAGCCGCGCGCCGATCTCGGGGTTAGAAAGCCCGTCGCGGGCGAGCTCGGCGATCTGTCGCTCCTGCGCCGTCAGATCATCACGCGCCTCAGGAGCGCGCGCACGCACGTGCTCGCCGGTCGCCTGCAGCTCCGATCGCGCGCGCTCGGCGAACGCCTCCATCCCGATCGACACGAACTGCTCATGTGCGACATGAAGTTGCTCGCGCGCGTCGAGCCGGCGGTTTTCGCGCCGCAGCCACTCGCCGTAGAGCAGGTGAGCCCGGGCGAGGTCGGGACGAAGCTGGGTACGGCTCAACCTCTCGATCGCCTCGCGATAGAAGCCCTCGGCTTGGTCGCCCTCGCTGAGCAGCGCCCGCGAGCGCGCGAGGATGCCCAATCCCCAGTCGCGCTCGCCAACGCTCGCCGCCTCGTTCAGCCGCTCCAGCGTTTCGGCAGCCAGCCGGGTCTGGCCGGTCCTCGTGGCCGCCTCGATCAACTCAACACGCGCCCACGCGCAGGTGCCGGTCTCCGGCCCCACCTCGCTGGCGCTGCCAGCCTCCAGCAGTGCCTGCTCATAACGCCCAAGACCGTTGTAAAGCACCGCAGCACTCCAATGGCAAACTTGGGTCCCGAGACCCTGCTCGGCGGCTAGCGCTTTCGTCTTCTCGACTTCGATGAGCGCAGCCGCCTCGGCTTCTGCTCCCGTAAAGCCCGCGAGAATCACCGCAGCGTGGCGGGTGAGGCGAGTCCCAGTCGCCTCGGCAACGGCGTCACCCTCCGCGATCAGCGAAGCCGCCGTTGCGAATTCGCCACGCCAGGCCATGTTCCCGCCGAGTTGCTGGAGATAGATGGGCAGATGGACGAGCAGACCGGCCTCGCGGAGCGACTGCAGCTGTTCGACGAGGAGGCCACTCTCATCGTCCCACACGGTCCACATCGCGGTTGTGGCCAGCCATCCCCATCGCAGCCGTTCTGCCATCTCGCCTTGGGTGAATACGCTCACGGCCCGGCCGAGCTTGGGGGCCGCCGCGGCGCGTCCCTGGACGACCAGGATGGAGAGGCCGTCGAGGAGCAGGTCGCACGGACGGGGAGCCGAATTGGGTTGCGGGGCGGCGATCGCAGCTCGGGAGACCTCTTGCAGAGTCCGGTCACGCGCTGCCCGGCCGGCAAACCATGCGGCCGCCCACGCGTCCAGGTACGTCTCTCGCGCGAGTGCGACATCGAGCGGCTCGAGCTGTCTTGCCGCCTTCAGGAGCATTACGGGAGCGTCCCCGCCAGCGCCTGACGCGAACGCAATCTGACCACGCAAGAGCTCGATCCGAGCACGCCCGAGCTCGTCTAGTGACCCAGCCTCGGCCGTCGATAGCAACTGCAAAGCTGCATCGAAGGCGCCGGCCTGTAGATGCGCTTGCGCGGCGGCGAGCGCGCGCTGCGCTCGTCGGGCGGGATCCCGCGTGAGCACAACTGATCGCTTCAAGAAGGCCGCCGCCGCGGCCACGCCACCACGCGCCCGCGCCCGACCCGCCGACCGCTCAAGCTCCGCAGCAACCGGCTCATCGGGTCCCGTTGCCGCCGCGGCCAGATGCCACGCTCGACGATCCGGATCGATCTCCCGATCGGTCACCTCCGCCAACGCCAAGTGCACCGCCCTTCGATCGTCCACCGAGGCCGATCCATACACCGCCGAGCGCACGAGCGGATGACGAAAAATCACCCGCTCGTCTATCGCGAGCAGGCCCTGTGACACCGCGGCGTCCGCTGCCGAGCGCTCGAGCCCCAGGTGATGCGCGGCTCGCCAAAGCAGCAGCGGGTCGCCGACCGGCTCCGCCGCAGCCACGAGCAGCAGGAGTCGCGACTCCGAGGAAAGGCCGTCAAGCTGCCGCGCGAAACTCTCCTCGATCCGCCTCGGAAGCGCCTGCGAATCCATTAGCCCGAAACCGACCGACAACTGCGTAGCCGTCAACCCCCGCGGCAGCTCGAGCAACGCCAACGGATTCCCGCGCGTCTCTCCGATGATCCGCTCGCGCACTCGCACATCCAAGATGAACTGCACCGCTGCGCCCAGCAGCGCGCGAGCGTCGCCGTTGCGAAGACCGCGCACCTCAAGCGCGGTTAGCTGTTGGAGCTCTTGGCCGGGCTCGCGCGCGGCGAACACGATGCCGATGGGCTCCGCGAGCAGGCGCCGCGCCACGAAGGCAAGCGTCGGAGCCGACGCCTGATCGAGCCACTGCGCGTCGTCGATGACGCACAGCAAGGCACGCTCTTCGGCGACCTCGGACAGCAAGCTGAGTACTCCCAGGCCGACCAAGAACCGATCGGGCGGCGCCCCGCCGCTCATGCCGAATACGACGCGCAGCGCATCACGTTGTGGAGCCGGTAGCCGCTCGAGCCGGTCGAGTAGCGGCGCGCAGAGCTGATGTAGGCTCGCGTAGGCCAGTTCCATCTCTGACTGCACCCCCACGGCCCGCAGGACGGTCATGTCCGATGCCGACTCGATCAAGTACTCGAGCAGCGCCGTCTTCCCGATCCCCGCCTCGCCCTGGAGTACCAGGCACCTGCTTTCGCCGCGGCAGACGTCGGCCAGCAGCCCATCCAGACGACCGCACTCGTCGGCCCGCCCGCGCAGAGGCGCCAGCCGCCCGGCTGCGGCAAGACGAGTCTCCATCAGGCGGAGATCATCTCAGAGCTTGTGCTGGGCAGCGCGTTCGCGAGCTCTCGGCGCGAGCGGATCCCGAGTTTGGTGAACACGTGGCGGAGGTGCCACTCCACCGTGCGCGGACTGAGGAAAAGCCGCGCGCCAATCTCGGGATTCGACAGCCCGTCGCGAGCAAGCTCGGCGATCTGACGCTCCTGTGCGGTCAGATCGTCACGCGTCTCGACCGTGTGCCGGCGCACATGCTCGCCAGTCGCCTGCAGCTCCGTCCGCGCGCGCTCCGCGAACGCCTCCATCCCGATCGACGTGAACTGGTCGTGCGCGATGCGGAGCTGCTCGCGGGCGTCGAGCCGGCGGTTCTCGCGGCGCAGCCACTCGCCGTAAACCAAATGCGCACGGGCGAGCTCCGGACGAAGCTGGGTGCGGTTCAACCGCTCGATCGCCTCGCGATACGAGCCGTCAGCGGCCTCGCCCTCACTGAGCAGCGCCCTCGAGCGCGCGAGGATACCCAACCCCCAATCGCTGTCGCCGACGCTCGTCGCCTCGGCCAGTCGCTCCAGCGTCTCGCCGGCGAGCCGGGTTTCCCCGGTCCTCGAGGCCGCCTCTATCAACTCAATACGCGCCCACGCGCACAGGCCCAACTCCGGCCGGTACTGGCTGGCGCGCTGAGCCTCCGCCAAGGCCTCGTCGTAGCGGCCAAGACCGTTGTAGAGAGCAGCGGATACCCACTGGCAAAATGTCACCCCGTTGCCCTGCCCGGCAGCCAAGGCGTTCCTCATCTCGACCTCAATCAGCGCAGAGGCGTCGACTTCCTTGCCCCGCCAGCCGGCGAGGTGCAGGGCGCCGTAGCGGGGGAGGGCGGTCTGTGTCGCCTCCGTGATGGCGTCAACCTCCGCAATCCGTGAAGCAGCCGCTGTGAAGTCGCCGCACCAGGTCGCGAGCAATGCGAGCCCCGTGAGAAGGAGGTGCTGCTCGACGAGCAAGCCAGCCTTGCGGGTGAAGTGAAGCAGTCGCTCACTGACCACGCGATAGCTCTCCAGGTCCCACAGGCAGCTCGCCGTCATCTGGGCGAGCCATCCCCATCGCAGTGCTTCTGCCATGGCGATCTCTCCCTCGGCAACCAGGCTCACGGCGCGGCTCAGCGTCGGCGCCCCCACCGCGCCTCCTTCGCTGACCAGAAGGGACCAACCTTCCAGCAGCAGGTCGATCGGGCGTGGAGCGGAGGTCGGTTGGGGTGCCGAGAGCGCGGCCCGGGAGACCTCCTCCAAAGTCCCGACGCGCCCGCTCTCGCCACCGAACATCGCCGCCCCCCAGGCGTCCAGATAGGTCTCGCGCGCGAGCGCGGGATCCAGCGATTCGAGCTGTGTAGCCGCCTTCAGCAGCAGCGCCGAAGCCTCGTCACCGGGGCTTGTGGCGAACGCGATCTGGCCACGCAACAGCTCGACCCGAGCCCGCCCCAGCGCATCCAGCTGTCCAGCTTCGGCGCTGGCCAGCAGCCGCAGCGCTTCGTCAAATGCGCCGGTCTGCAGATGCGCCTGCGCGGCATCGAGACAGCGCTCGGCCCGCCGCACGGGATCGAGCGTGAGCGCGACCGATCGCTTCAGGAACGCCGCCGCCGCGGCCACGCCGCCGCGCGCCTGGGCCCGACCGGCTGACCGCTCAAGCTCCGCGGCGACCTGCTCGTCCGGTCCCGTCGTCGCCGCCGCCAGATGCCACGCCCGACGGTCGGGATCGGCCTCGCGATCGGTTGCCTCCGCCAACGCCAGATGGACCGCCCTGCGATCCTCGATCGCGGCTGACCTATACGCGGCCGAGCGCACCAGCGGATGACGGAATATCACTCGCTCGCCGATCTCGAGCAACCCCTCGCTCTCCGCATGAGATGCGGCGGCTGGCTCGATTCCGAGTTGCTCTGCCGCTCGCCACAGCAGAACGGGGTCACCAACCGGCTCAGCTGCCGCCAGCAGCAGCAACCGCCTCGCATCGTCAGAAAGCGCCTCGAGACGGCGCGTGAAGCTCTCCTCAATCCGCCCCGGAAGCGCCTGGGGATCCACCAGCCCAAAGCCGACCGCCAACTGCGTCGCCGTCAACCCGCGTGGCAGCTCGAGCAACGCCAACGGATTCCCGTGTGTCTCCCCGATGATCCGATCCCGCACCCGTTCGTCCAAGATGAACTGCACCGCTGTTCCCAGCAGCGCGCGGGCGTCGCCGTTGCTGAGGCCACGTACCTCCAGCCCAGAAACGTGTTCTAGCTCCTCGCCGGGCTCGCGCGCGGCGAACACGATCCCCACCCGCTCCGCCAGTAGGCGCCGAGCCACAAACGCCAAGGTCAGCGCCGAGGCCTGGTCGAGCCACTGCGCGTCATCGACCACGCACAACAGCGGATGCTCCTCGGCAACCTCGGACAACAGACTGAGTACCCCCAGGCCCACGAGGAACCGGTCTGGCGGCGCCGCCCCTCGCATCTCCCCGAACACGACGCGCAGCGCCTCGCGCTGTGGCGCCGGGAGCCGCTCGAGCCGGTCGAGCAGCGGCGCGCACAGCTGATGCAGGCTGGCGTAGGCCAGCTCCATCTCCGATTCCACCCCCACCGCGCGCAGGACGGTCATATCCGACGCCGACTCGATCAGATATTGCAGCAGCGCCGTCTTCCCGATCCCCGGTTCGCCCCGCAAAACCAAAGACCGACCCCCGCCTCGACGGACATCAGCCAACAACCCATCCAGTAGGCCGCACTCGTTCGCCCGCCCGCGCAGGGCGCCAGGCCGCCCGGCTGCGGCAAGACGTGTCTCCATAAACCCACGCCGATCCTATAGAACCCGGCGTCCCAAGCCCCGAGCACATGCGGATCGGCCGTCAGTCTGTGCGCCGTAACAGAGTCCAGCCGATGAGGAGCACGATCGCCACGCCGCCGATCGCGACGAATTGAACCGAACGCCGTCCGAGGGTGCGCTTCATGTGATCCTCGACACGCTCAACACGATCGTGCAGCCGCGCTCTGATGTCAGTCTTGGCGGCTAGCTGCTCAACCGTCGCCCCGAGCGCGCCTCGGGTCGCATCGATCTCCTCGCGCAGCTCTTGCGGCCTGGGCTCGTGCGTGTTCATGAACGACCCTCCCGGATGCTTGCGCGGATGGTTTCCACATCCTGTTTCGCTGTCTCGATCGTCGCTTCCGGCAGGGGAGGAGCGGCTCTCCTGAGGCGAGCCTTTCCGACCAAGGCTGCCGCTCCGGCCACAAGCAGGATGCCGCCGGCGATGATCAGGGTGGCGATCCACGCCTTCATCGCGGTCGCAAGCAGCAGGATTCCGCTGGCAGTGAGCGCGGCGAGGCCGTAGAGCGAGAGGACGCCGGCGCCGCCGAACAGCCCGATGCCGAACCCGGCCTGGGCGCCCTTCTGGGTCAACTCGGCCTGGGCGAGTGCCATCTCCTGACGGATCAGCCGCGTGGTTTGGTCGGCGATATCGTGTATCAGCTCGCTCGTCGAGCGGTTGTCTTTCCCGTTGTTGGCTGTTGTCATTGCCACTCCTTCATCAGATTGCCGTCAGGCTCGCGCGAGGGCGCTCGTTGGCGGTCAGGGTCACGTAGTAGAACTCGTGGAAGGGATGGATGTGCGCGGACATGCCACCGGTTCCGCGTTCCTTGGTGATCCCAGAGGCCTCGGGTGTGGGCCCGTCTGAGGAGGCGCCTTTGACGAAGTAAGGCAGCCCACGATCGTCGGTGTCCTCATCGGCGGGGAGGCCGAACGGCTGGGTCGGCAACACCTGGGGCGCGATCACCTCGATGTGTATCTCATCGCCCTCAGCGGGACGCGGGAACTGCCCCTTATAGCCGTGGGGAAGGTCCATCTCTGCTCAATCCCACTCCAGCCGGCGAACAAACTTCATTGCCCAGATCTCCTTGCTGATGTGACCGCATGCGATGCGACAACTAGCGACACCTCCGGAGTCTCAACCACCGCTCCCCGACCCACATCCGCGCTCTCGCTGATCCTGTTCGGACAAGCCGCAGATACGGCGAGGCGCCAGTGGCCTCACAAGGGGGAACACTGGTGCGAGCGGAGCACACTGCGTTCACACTGACCGTGTGTTGTTCTGCGCGATCTCGATGTGCCAGCCCGCAACGGTGTTGATAGCCGCAGCTCAGGGGACGCCCTCCGGCAGGTCCCGCGCAAACTGCGCGTACCGTTGGAGCCAGGCGTGTACCTGACCGACGAAGTCTTCGTGTACCGAAGGTCTGAGCAACCTTGTGCGGCAACGCGCTCGCGGGTCATGCCGACTTGCTCACGAATCCGTGACCGCCTGACGGCGCCGGGCGCGACGCTTCCAGAGAAAGCGAGCTCCCACGATCACAACGCCGAGGCTGCCGACCGCGAAGATGCCGATGACCCCGGCGGTGCTGCGCCCCGCATAGAACGCGATCAGGGCGATGACCGTGGCCCACGCGATTGACCCGGCGGCATTCCATGTGGCAAACGAGGTCCATCGCATGCGACTCGCGCCCGCCAGCCAGGCCGTCCAGGTCCGCAATCCGGTAACCCATCGACCGAGGAATACGGCCTTTGATCCGTGCTTTGCGAAGAACGGTTCCCCTTTTGCGAGCACGGCAGCCCGGCGTTTGGCAAACGGCCCTGGAGCCGCCAGGAGGCGGCCTCCACCCACACGCCCGATTACGTAGCCGATGTTGTCCCCGAACATGGCGGCCGCCGCGGCGACGACGATGACGAGCTCGATCTTCAGATGATGGCGAGCGGCGAGCGTCGAGGCGGTGATGAGCGCCGTCTCGCCCGGCAGCGGAACGCCGCAGGACTCGAGCATCACGAGCAGTGCAAGTGCGATGTAGCCGAGGTGATTGGAGACGGTCATTGACTGCTCGCATCCGTGGGCTTCCTGTCTCCGTGTTCGCCACGTCGGTTCGGGTTGAGCACTACGCCCGGAGTGTCGCTGGACTCGACTGGGCAAGCATCCGCGGGCTCGCCGATTGGGTTCGGGCAACCCGCAGATACGGTTACCGAGGCCCGGGATCAGGTGCGGACCGGCTCAGAGCGGGAGCCGGGTAGCGCGTTCGCGAGTTCTCGGCGCGAGCGGATCCCGAGCTTGGTGAACACGTGGCGCAGGTGCCACTCGACGGTGCGCGGGCTTAGAAACAGCCGCGCGCCAATCTCGGGATTCGACATCCCGGCTCCGGCCAGCTCGGCGATCTGCCGCTCCTGCGCGGTCAGGTCGTCACGGGTCTCGACGGTGTGCGCGCGCACGTGCTCGCCGGTCGCCTGCAGCTCGGTGCGTGTGCGCTCGGCGAACGCCTCCATCCCGATTGTGGTGAATATGTCGTGCGCGATACGCAGTTGCTCGCGGGCGTCGAGCCGGCGGTTCTCGCGCCGCAGCCACTCGCCGTAGAGCAGGTGAGCCCGGCCGAGCTCGGGACGGAGCCCGGTGCGGGTCAAACGCTCGATCGCCTCGCGATAGGAGCTCTCGGCGTGATCGCCTTCGCTGAGCACGCCCCGTGAGCGAGCGAGGACACCCAACCCCCAATCGCTGTCGCCGATGCTCGCCGCCTCGGCCAGTCGCTCGAGCGCCTCACCGGCAACCCGCGTCTTCCCGGTCCTGGCGGCCGCCTCGACCACCTCAACAAGCGCCCACGCGGAGACGTACAGCTCGGGCGCCTCCTGGCTGGCTTGCTGGGCCTCCGCTAAGGCCTTCTCATACCGGCCAAGACCGTTGTACAGAGCAGCCGATACCCACCGGCACCATTGGATCGCTGTGCCCTGCCCGACCGCTGACGCCTGGCTCAACTCGATCTCGATCAGCGCGCGGCCATCGACTTCCTTCCCTCGCAAGCCGGCGAGGAATGCGGCCGCGACCCTGGCGTAGCGAGTCCCGGTCGCCTCCGCGATCGCGTCACCCTCCGCGATGAGTGAGGCAGCCGTTGCAAAATCACCACGCCAGATCGTGAATATTGCAAGCGACTGGAGATAGATCGGCAGATGGACGAGCAGGCCCGCGTCGCGAACTGACTGCAACTGCCGGACCAGTATCTGATGCCAGCGCTCCTCGTCCCACAACATGATCGCGGGGATCCTCGCGAGCCATGCCCATCGCAGTCCTTCTGCCGCGGGGATCTCTCCATCGGCGAACACTCTCGCTGCCCGACTCAGCTCGGATGCTGCCGCGGCGCGCCCTTCCGTGGCCAGGACGGCGAGGCCATGCAACAGCAAGTCGGCCGGACGCTGACCGGAGGTGCACTGGGGAGCCGAGCGGGCGGCCGCGGAGACCTCGCGGACATCGCCGACCCGCGCGATCTGGCCGGCGAAGTATGCGGCCCCCCAGGCGTCCAGATAAGTCTCGCGCGCGAGCGCGACGTCCAATGGCTCGATCCGCTTCGCCGCGTTCAGCAGCAGCGGCGGCGCCTCGCCGCCGAAGTTTGAGGCGAACGCGATCTGACCACGCAACAGGTCAACCCGGGCACGCCCCAGCTCGTCCAGCGACCCCGCTTCCGCGCTGCTCAATAGCTGCAGAGCCGCGTCGAACGCGCCGGCCTGCAGATGCGCTTGCGCGGCAGCGAGCGCGCGCTCGGCCCGCCGTCCGGGATCGCGCGTGAGCGCAACCGACCGCCTCAACAACGCCGCCGCCGCAGCAACGCCACCACGGGCGCGGGCCCGACCCGCCGACCGCGCCAGCTCCGCGGCGATCTCCTCGTCGGGCCCAGTCGCCGCCGCGGCCAGGTGCCACGCCCGACGATCCGGATCGAGCTCCCGATCGGTCACCTCCGCCAAAGCCAAGTGCACCGCCCGCCGATCCCCGATCGTGGCTGACCGATACACGGCCGAGCGCACGAGCGGATGACGGAAGATCACCCGCTCGCCGATCGCCAGCAACCCCTCGCTTTCCGCGCGATCAGCGGCGCCAGGCTCGATCTCGAGCAACTGTGCCGCCCGCCAGAGCAAAACCGGGTCCCCGATCGGCTCAGCCGCGGCCAGCAGTAGCAAACGCCTTGCGTCCTCAGAAAGCGCCTCCAACCGGCGGATGAAGCTCTCTTCGATCCGCCCGGAAAGCGCCTGCGCGTCCGCCAGCCCAAACCCGACCGCCAACTCGCTCGCCGTCAAGCCGCGGGGCAGCTCCAGCAACGCCAACGGATTCCCGTGCGTCTCGGCGATGATCCGCTCCCGGACCCGCTCATCCAGGATGAACCGCACCACTGTCCCGAGCAGCGCACGCGCGTCGCCGTTGCGCAGGCCGTTGACCTCCAGAGCGGAAACATCCTGCAGCTCTTGCCCGGGCTGACGCGCGGCGAACACGATCCCGACTGGCTCCCCCAGCAGACGCCGAGCCACGAACGCCAGTGTCACGGCCGAAGCCTGATCGAGCCATTGCGCGTCATCGACCACACACAACAGCGGACGCTCCTCCGCCACCTCGGACAACAGACTGAGCACGCCCAACCCCACCATGAACCGATCCGGCGCGGCGCCCCCGGCCACGCCGAACACGATCTCCAGGGCCTCACGCTGTGGCTCGGGAA
Organism: uncultured Solirubrobacterales bacterium; assembly: GCA_963701945.1. Classification (GTDB taxonomy): domain Bacteria; phylum Actinomycetota; class Thermoleophilia; order Solirubrobacterales; family Solirubrobacteraceae; genus Palsa-465. Next base: position 158,774 of record CAVPBV010000021.1, read on the forward strand.
GTCTCGGAAGCCGATCGAGAATCGGCCCGCACAGCTGATGCAAGCTGGCATAAGCCAGCTCCATCTCCGACTCCACCCCGACCGCCCGCAACACGGTCATTTCCAACGCCGACTCGATCACGTATTGCAGCAGCGCCGTCTTCCCAATCCCAGCCTCACCCCGTAACAGCAACGACCGACCCTCACCCCGACGGACATCAGCCAACAACCCATCCAGCAAGCCGCATTGCTCCACCCGCCCACGCAGGGCGTCACGCCGTCCCGAACGAGTCTCCATAAGCGCGCACGGATCGTAAAGGACTCGTGTGTGCGGGTTGTCCGAACGGAATCAGCAAGCCCGCGGATGCTCGACGACGAGTGTCCAGCGACACTGCGCGGCGTCGTGCTCAACCGGAACCGACGAGGAATCACATCGGCGAGGCCGGGCTCCCGCCTGAGCTTCTACGTGTGGGTCGCGGTGGTCTTGGCGGTCGCGGTGATCGTGGTCGTCCTCGGCTGGCACTCACGCGGCGGAACTCCCGACCCGAGCGTTCCGGGGAACCATATGAGCCGGACGAGCGCGGTGATCGACAGCGCGATCCTCGTGTTCCGGGAAGGGCTCGAGACGATCCTCGTGCTCGCCGCGGTCATGGCCAGCTTCCTCGGTGCCAACCGGGTCTACCGGCGGCCCGTGGCCGCCGGCGCCGGGGCCGGTCTCGCCGCCACGGTGGCGACCTGGTTCATCGCCGCTTGGTTCATCGGGCAGCTCGGCGTCCGCGGACTGGACCTCCAAGCCGCCACTGGCCTGCCGGCGATCCTCGTTCTGCTGCTGGTCATGAACTGGTTCTTTCACCGCGTGTACTGGACCGGCTGGATCCAGCACCATCACAGACGCCGACGCGGACTGCTGGCGGGCGGTCCCGAGACGGCGATGCGGCGCACGTTGCTGGGCTTCGCGCTGCTCGGGTTCACCTCGATCTACCGCGAGGGGTTCGAGATCGTCGTGTTCCTCCAGAACCTTCGTGTCACGTTCGGCTCGAACGTCGTGCTCGAGGGCGTGACGCTCGGATGCCTGTTCACCGCCGCGGCCGGCGTGCTGACATTCGCGCTGCATCAGCGGCTGCCGTACAAGCGGTTGCTCGTCATCACCGGCGCGATGCTCGTTGTCGTGCTGTTCGTGATGGTCGGCGAGGAGGTGAACGAGATGCAGCTCGCCGGCTGGATCGGAACCACGAACATCGGCATCCACATCCCGGGGTGGGCGGGCCAGTGGTTCTCGCTGTTCGCAAACGTACAGACGATCGCCGTGCAGGCACTGGCGGTGGCGATCGTGCTCGGCTCCTACGTTGCCGCGCAGTACCTGCGCGTCTGGCGTCCGCGCACGCGCGGAGAGCGTGCGGCGCGGGTCGCAGACCGGCCGCCAACCGGGCCGGTTGGGGTCGGGCGCATGGAACCCGCCGGCGGGGCGGTCGGCTGAGATCCACTCACTGCAAACCCAGTCAGATCGCGCGAAGCGGGCGAGCTCGGCTCACCTCTAGGCACTAAAGGCTAAAGCAATTAGATACCTCACCGACGGTACAAACCTATATGAGATAGCCGCTCAGCGAACGGTGCAGAATTTCGGGCTGAGGCGTGGCGTGATCCGCTACGTCATCATCAGGGACTGCATCACCGAGGCCACTGCGACAATCGATGATCTGCAGCTGGCCGCGCTGTCTGAGGTACGATGACGGCAGGGCTACCCTGGGCCGCCATCGGCCGGTCCACCGATGGGAACGATGTCGACGCGGTAGACGCTTTCCGACTCCTGCTTCATGCTCGATTCGATATCGCGTACCAGTGATTCGACCTGAGTCCCTCGGAGGTCGCCGTCGATTTCGACGCGGGCGACAATCCACACTCGGCCCGGACCGATGAAGTTGACAAGAAGTTCGCGAATGCCGGTGACGCCAGGGTAAGCCGAGATAAAGCGTTGCAATCGTTCCACGTCAGTCGGCCCGATCGGCTGTGTCAGGTCATCAGAGTCGGTGTGCGGGATCCCGGGGGTAAGCACCCAGACGCCAACCAGGAAATCGTGGCTGCGTTTGACGAGCCGAAGACTGATGCGGACGAGCAACACGCCGATGAGCACCGCGGCCACTCCCTGAGGTACCGACGACCCCGTGATCTGATTGAGGCCGAGGGCCGCAAACGCGAGCAGGTCTCCCGAGACTGACACGGCATCTTCGACGAACACAGCCCTGAGCGTGGGGTCAGACGTGACCTGGGACTCCTCCAGAAGGCCTCGACTGTAAGAGCGCCCGCGGGTGATCAGCTGCCCGGCCGACTGGCGAATCGACACCAGATCAAGAACCGTCGAGATCGCGAGGACGACGTAGGCCACCGCGAACGATGAAGTGGCGCTGGGGTGGATCAGCTCATTGATGCCGTCACGCAACGAGAACGCGGCGCCGGCGACGAATGCGCCGCACGCCGCTATCAGTGCCCAGAAGTAGGCTTCTCGCCCGTGCCCCAAGGGATGCCGGACAGTGGGCGGGCGGGTGCTGCGCCGCTGAGCGACGAACAGGAACACGTCGTTGGCGGTATCGGCAAGCGAATGCGAAGCCTCGGCGGCCAACGCGGCTGAGCCAGTGAAGGCTGCTGCACCCGCCTTGGCGAGCGCGACCCCAAGCCCCGTCCCCAGGGCCACCAAGATGGTCCGCATGCTCTCGTTGCCGCTGCGACCCCGATTCCGTGTGTGCGTCCGCCCCGACATGTTCGCTCGGTAATACCACTCCTCGCCAGGCTCCGCAGACCATCCGGCGAATTCGGACTTTGCCGACCAAAGCGGCAGCGGCTGGTCACGGGATTCGAGCAAGCAGCCGGGATGATCGCTTGACGTCCTCGCGAGAATCCCCGTGGTCAAGTCCGTCGAGTTAGGAGACGCGTCGTGCGCGCAGCGTGGTACGAGCATCGCGGTCCCGCAGCGAAGACGCTGGTCGTTGGCGAGATGCCCGATGTCGAGCCGGGCGGTGGTGAGGTTCGGATCAAGGTCGATGTGTCCGGGCTGAGCCCGGGAGATGTGAAGAAGCGCTCGGGCTGGCAGGGTTCTCCGATGCCGTATCCGCGGGTAATCCCGCACAGCGACGGCGCCGGGACGATCGATGCTGTCGGGTGGGGCGTCGATCCGGCCCGCATCGGACAGCGCGCGTGGTGCTACGGAGCTCAGTCCTACCGGGCATTCGGGACCGCCGCCGAGTATGTGGCAGTGCCCGACGCGCTGGCGATCACGTTGCCGCACGGTGCCGACGCAGACGCGGACAGGGTTCTTGCCGAGCAGGCAGCATGTCTGGGCATCGCCGGAATAACGGGGTACCGAGCGGTGTTCGCTGATGGATCTGTCCGCGGTCTGCACGTCCTCGTGCACGGCGCAACCGGTGGCGTCGGTTCGATCGCGACCCAGATTGCGGTGCGCGACGGCGCGACCGTAATCGCCGGCGTCCGAGATGGTCAGCAGGCTCGCGCGCGTGAGCTGGGCGCGCACCATGTGATCGTCACCGACGAGCCCGATGCCGCGGCGCAGATCCGAGCGATCGCCCCCGAGGGGATCGATCGGATCGCCGAGGTTGAGTTCGCCAGTCATATCGACCTCGACGCGGAGGTAATCGCGACCGGAGGCGTGATCTGCTCGTACTACTCGGCCGCCGATCGGCCGGAGATTCCGTACTGGAAGCTTGGGTTCGCCGACACCACCTTGCGATTGCTCGGGTCCGACGACTTCCCGCCCGTCGTCAAAGCCAACGCCGCAGCCGCGCTGACCCGGGCCTTGCTCGACGGGAGCCTGCGGTCGAGGATCGCGGAGCGCGTTCCGCTGGAGGAGATCGTGCGTGCGCACGAGCTGGTCGAGCGTGGCACGGGCGGTCGCGTCGTCGTCAACATCGCGTGAACGCTCTTACGGACCGCATACCGGGTCGATCTCAGCGGCTTTGCATCCGGCGTTCAAGGCAAGATTGTTTGCCTCAGCACGCAGCGCAAGTCGCGCCTAGGGGCCGATCGGCCGGGGCAGCCGTTTCTGGTCGGCTGAATCCCGCGTTTCAGCTCGCGCGGCGTCGATCGGGTCAGGCGCACATGGTAAGCGCCCGGCGACGCGCGTCGTGGACGCGTGTCGCCACCAGAGACGGCTACCGCGGAACTCAAACGTTGGCGTGCGTGCGCACCCAGCGCCGCTCGGAGCGGCGGGACGAGACGCCTGCTTTCTCGGGCGAGCGACAGCCTCGGCGGAGGTTGTCCCGTCCGCCGTGGAAGTTTGGGTGGCGGCGGTTCCCTGGTGTTGATGGTTACACAGTGGCGGCTGTTGGGGACTCCTGGGTTGATGTGTAAGTGTCAGGTTGACGGTTACGGAGCAGGTCGTGTTCGATCTTGAGTGCGAGGCTGACGAGGCCGCGGTAGCCCTCGACCTTGCGGAAGCGGCTCTCGGCTTCGAGCATGCCGGCGGCGGTCCACCGTAGGCACATCTCGCCTGAGCTCCAGTGCTTGACGTTGCGGTGGATGACCCGGACGGTGGAGATCATCGACTCGCAGGGGTTGGTCGACTGGAGCGTGAGCTTGAGCTTGCCGGTGATCCCCAGGCGGGTGACCGTCAGTGTTTCCTCCATGCCCTCCCGGAGTGAGGCGGCGGCGCCGGGGTGGGCGCGGTCGAGCTCGAGCGCCAGGGTGTTGAGCTGCTCGAGCGCGACGTCGTGATCGGTCTCCTTCCACGCCCGGCGTAGCCTGGTCTTGACGGTCTGGCGGTCGCGCTCGGGGAGATGGTCAAGCACATTTCGCTCTTTGTGGCGATTATCGCGACGTCGCGATAATCG
>CAVPBV010000022.1:0-20752 GCA_963701945.1 uncultured Solirubrobacterales bacterium
ATTTTGGGTAACCACAACCGTTCCGCTCCGGGCGGAAGCGCCGAGTCTACAGTCCGTTTGGCCCACGTCCAGCGCGTCGGCAAGCGCGGCTCCTTCCCGTGCGGGTCGCGCCCCCGCGGACCGCCACTAGCATCGCGCGGCGATGAGATCGACAGCGATCATCGGGGCGGGACCACATGGGCTCGCCGTGGCTGCCCACCTCCGTAAGGCGGGGATCGAGACCCGGTCGTTCGGCCAGCCGCTCGAGTTCTGGCGCGAGAACATGCCGGCCGGGATGTTGCTCCGCTCGCGCAAGCGAAGCTCGAGCATCTCTGACCCGGACCGCTCGTTGACTGTCGAGCGCTTCGAGCGTGACACCGGGCGCACGCTCCGCGGAGCGCTCGAATCGCTCCCGCTGGAGGAGTTCGTCGAGTATGGAATGTGGTTCCAGCGCCGCGCCGTGCCGGATATCGACCCGCGGAGGATCGTGAGCCTGACCCGCGAGGTGGGCAGCTTTCGACTCCGGCTCGAGGACGGCGACGTGGTCCAGGCCGAACGAGTAGTCGTGGCGACTGGGCTAGCCGCCTTCCCATCCGTGCCGGCACCGTTCGCGGGCCTGCCGAGCGAGCTCGTCTCCCACGCCTCTGAGCACGGCGACCTGCGGCGCTTCGCCGGCCGGCGCGTGGTCGTGATCGGAGCCGGCCAGAGCGCGCTCGAGTCGGCTGCGCTTCTGTTCGAGGCCGAGGCCACGGTCGAGGTGCTCGCGCGCACCCCAGCGATCCGGTGGCTGGACGATGCGGGTGATGGTCCCGGTCCCGCTCGGACGGGGACGGCACGTCGGATGAGCGACCTAATCCCGGCGCCGCCGACCGACGTCGGCGGCGTCGGGGCCGGATGGCTCGCAGCCGTGCCCGACGCGTTCAGGCGACTGCCAGCGGGGCTACGGCCGGTCGTGGCTTACCGCTGCATCCGTCCGGCGGGCTCCCGCTGGCTCGTGCCGCGTTTGGCCCATGTCCGGATCTCGTGCTCGCGCTCGGTGGCGGCGGCCGAGCCGGTCGGTGAAGCCGTGCGGCTGGTCCTCGACGACGGCTCCGAGCGGATCGCCGACCACGTGCTGCTCGGGACGGGCTACGCGGTCGACGTGCGCCGCTATCCGTTCCTCGCGCCGGAGCTGAGGGCCGCGATCGAGCTCGCCGGCGGCTACCCGGTGCTTGGCCCCGGCCTCGAGTCCTCCGTTCCCCGGCTTCACTTCGTTGGAGCCCCGGCCGCCTTCAGCTTCGGGCCGATCATGCGGTTCGTGATCGGGAGCGCCTATGGCGCTCCCGCCCTCACTCGCCGCGTGCTCGGGCGCCGGCAGCCGCCCGCCAGTTTCGCCTTCTAGCCCCGCGCGGATTGGTCATCCCACCCGCCCCTGGCCCGCGGCGCGGCGCTCGCGAATCATCGCCTCGGAGGCGATCGCGACATCGGGAAACTCGAGCTCGGTCCCGCACTTGATGCAGACCGCGTCGTAGAGCTTGAGAACCTTGCCGCACCCCGGGCACTGGCGTCTCAGCTCCCGGTTCTCCCAGCGGTAGCAGACGGCAGCCAGCAGGCCAATGAACGGCACGCAGGCCGAGATCAGAAACCAGCACGTGAACGAGCTGCCTTTAATCCGCCCGACAATTCCGCCGGCCAGACCGAAGAACAGCAGGATCACGACCAGGCCCATGTTGGACATGGGCCTGGCGTCACCAAACGAGCGTTTTGACCGCCCAGACCACGGCCAGCACAGCGGCGATCACGACCACCGTCCAGAAGATCGCCATCACGAAGCCGACGATGATCTTCAGGGCCAGCGCCGCGACCACGAGCAGGACCAGGCCTGCCCCCACCTTGCGGACGACCGACGGTGCACGCGAACGATGAGCCTCAAGTTGTGTTTCCATGCCCTAAGCGTACTCCCGCCGCGTAACGTCTCGTGAAGGGCTGGCTAAGAGCCCGCCGCCGCGCCGCGTCAGTCGTACACGCGCTTGAGGTAGTCGAACCGGGATTCGCTGCCGGCGGCCCGCGCGTCGAGCCGGAGCCGGGCCAGGCGGTAGCGCCGGATCGGAACGGTCTGGCGCCCCTGGCTCGCCACCCGGCGATCGGCGACGAGCAGCACCTTGGAGGCTGGAGTTGAACGGGTCATGAGCAACATGATCGGTATTTCCGACCCGTCAAACATTGGCCCTGGGGCCAAACTTCGAGCCCGGCGATGCGCCGCGCGGCGCTGTCAGCTGATCCGGGCTTGCCGCGCCGCGGCGTCGAGCGCCTCGCGCGCATTCCTGGACAGGCGCCGGCGCAGCCGCCACCGCGCTCCGGAGAAGGCCAGGTTGGCCACCGTCGTGAAGCCCGGCTCGTCGGTGCGGAGCGCGAGCAGCAGGTGCGCCGTCCGGTCGCTCGGCGGCAGCTGCGGGCCCGGCACCCGCACGCAATAGCAGTGGACGCGCCGGCCGCCCGGCCGGACGAGCAGCGCGCCCGCCTCCCCCACCAGCCAGGTTCCGAGGCGGCCGTGCTCGAGCACGAGCCGCGTGCGGCCGTGCAGCTCCCGGGCGCGGGAGTCGACGAGGTCTCCGAGCAAGCCGAGCGCCACTGGCTCGGCCGGATGACCACTGTCGCGGCCCCGTCGCACCACGCCGGCCCCTCGGGCCGCGTACAGCTCCGGGATCACCCAGGCGTGAACGAGCAACACGAGCGAGATCGGTGCCAGCACCGGGCGCAGCCAGGCCAGCACGGCCGCCGCGAGCACGAACGGGACCGCCTGGGCGATCGTCGACAGCGTCCAGAGGCGCCCCGTCCGGGTCAGGGATTGGTCGGTGACGCGGGGCCGCCACCAGACGCGGGCGAGCTCGGGAAGCGCCTCGCTTGCGGTGGCCGCCGTCGCGGCTGCCGGCGAGCTCACCGACGTCAGCCGCCGGCGATCGGCCGGCGCAGGATCACGAGCGGAGCATCAAGCGGGAGCTCTCGCACCTGCTCGGCGCGACCTTCTCCCTCCGAGACCACCGCGTAATAGCCCTGGTCGAGCTCCGCGCGGAAGGCGGTCACAGCCGCCTCGACTGCTGCGGCGTCCTCAGCGGTCCACTCGGCCACCGTGGTATGGCCGCTCTGATCCATCCGGACGAGTCGGGACACTTCTGCCTCCTGGAGACGGGGTGGTCTCCCATCGTACGCCCGACGGGGTCCGGATCGGCCGAATTTCGTGCACTATCCACCGAAAATCGGGGTACAAAGATGGTGAGGAGATAGTAGGAATGAGACTTTTGTGCGTTAATGGGACGTGGGCCGGGAGTGCGCCGCCGATGACCCCGAAAGCGGGGATCCGTAGCGCGTAATCACACCTGAGCCAGCCGCCACGGGGACGCTCACGGATGACATCCACGATGACACCGCCCACTGCCTCACACGTTGCCCAGCCAGGAGCGCTGAGCCCGCCTGCGCGGACATTCGCGAGCGACCTGGTTGGCGCGCTCGTCGCCCAGATCATCGAGAACCGGGTGTGGGCTCGCACCCGGTTGCTGGTCGACCTCGTGATGCTCACGTTGGCATCGAGCGCCGCTGTGTTCGCCGGGCCCGACCTCCACACCGGGACGAACCGATTGCTGGCGGCGCTCTTTTCCGTCGTCGTCGTCCTGATTCTGCACGCGAGACGCAACGGCGATGACCGGCTGCAGGCCTCGATCCTCGACACCGCGACCGGTGTGATCGGAGCGGTCTCCTCGGCCGCGATCCTGACCATGGCCGCCGCCACTGCCCTAGGCGCGGCCCACCCGATCGGACTGACCCTGCGCCTGTGGTTGTTCACTGTGGTGTACGTCGGTCTCGCACGCGCCGTTCTGGTCTCCGTCCGCGCCCAGGCGGTCGGTAACCGCGCCTTTGCCGTTCCCACGCTGATCGTCGGCGCCGGCGCGGTGGGCGAGCTGATCGTCAAGCGGATCTCGGAGGATCAGAGCTACGGCCTGCGCGCGGTCGGCTTCCTGGATGCTGACCCGATGCCGCGCCGAAAGACCGCCGACGTCGATGCCGACACGAACGTCCCACTCCCAGTCCTTGGTGGTCCGGGCGCACTGGCCACCGCGGTCGCGCAGACGGGCGCCCGACGGGTGATCCTCGCCTTCTCCTCCGAGCCCGACCACGCCCTGGTCGACACCATCCGGGAATGCCAGTCGCTCGGCGTTGAGGTATCGCTGGTCCCGAGGCTGTTCGAGTCGATCAACGGGCGCGCCGTCCTCGACCACGTCGGCGGCCTCCCGTTGCTCTCGCTGCGGCCCACCAATCCCCGGAGCTGGGAATTCGTCGTCAAGCACGGCATCGACCGGGGCGTTGCCTTGCTCGGACTGATCGCGGCCGGCCCGCTGATGGCTGCGATCGCCCTCGGGGTCCGTCTCAGCTCTCCGGGCCCAGTGCTGTTTCGCCAGCGGCGCGTCGGTCGCGACGGCCAGGAATTCGACGTCCTCAAGTTCCGCACGATGTACGAAGCGTCCGGCCCGGGCGCCTTCGATCTGCCCGCGGGATGCGCGCCCGGCGGCATCGAGGGTGAGGACCGGCGGACCCGACTCGGCGGCTGGCTGCGCGACAACTCCCTCGACGAGCTACCGCAGCTGATCAACGTGCTGCGCGGCGAGATGAGCCTCGTCGGACCGCGGCCGGAACGCCCCGAGTTCGTCGAGCGCTTTGCCGGGGAGATCACCCGCTACGAGGATCGGCACCGCGTGAGGTCGGGGATCACCGGGTGGGCCCAGGTCAACGGGCTGCGAGGTCAGACCTCGATCAACGACCGCGTGGAATGGGACAACTACTACATCCAGAACTGGTCGCTAGGGCTCGATCTGCGCATCGTCCTGCTGACGCTGGCTGAACTGCTCAGACTTCGCCCGTCACCGGTGACCCGAGTGCGCGCCCGCGCCCGCCCGACCGGCTTGAGCGTCACCGACTAGACGCCCCCGCCGTACCGGGACCGCTCCTCGTGCGGCGGCCCTTCCGCAGACCGTCGCGTAGCAGCTCCGCCACGCGCATCGCGGCCGGCGCAGGGTCCGCGAGGAGGAAGTAGGCGTGAGCCACCCCCCGGCCAGGCCTGGCCGCGCCGAGCGCCGCACCAGGGTCACCGGCGCGCAGCTGCCAGATCAGGTGGCGAAGGTCGGCGTCCTCCCAGCGGTAGCGCAGACCCGCGCGCGCGGTGGCAAAGGATCCCGGTTGCCCCAGGGCCCACCGACACCAGATGGTCGTCAGCGGTACTCCGGCGGCTCGCGCCAACGACAGCGAGCCGTACGGGCGCGGGTTGAAGTCGATCGCCTCGTGTCGCCCGCCCGCGAGTTCGATCAGCTCGAGCTCGAACAATCCCTCCCACCCGATCGCTTCTACCAGCGATTGGACCCGCTCGTGCAGGGTCTCGGACACCTCGATGGTCTCCGAGAAGCAGACGTTTCCCGCCGCGGCAGGCCATGTGCGCAGGTAGCGCGATGCGACAGCGGCGTGAAGCGATCCATTCCCCGCCACCCCGGCAAACGACAGCACCGTCCCGGCCTGGCGACGCTGGACGATGCAGGGGCCGAGCCCGGCGCAGGCGTCGCGCAGCTGCGCGGCATCCCCAGCCAGGCGGCTCGCCTGTCGCACTAGCCGCCCGTCCGTCTGCACCACCGCCCGGATGGGCTTGATCAGCACGGGATAGCCGAACGACGCCGCGACCTCGGCGGCAAGCTCCACCCGCTCGCAGACCCGGCTTTCGGGCACTGCGAGCCCCGCTCTCGACGCGCACTTCTCGAAGTAGGCCCTGTCCAGCGCCCGCTCGACGATCGCGTGGTCGGGCAGCGCCAGGCGAACGTGCGGCTCGAGCCGATCCCGGGCCAGCGAGATCGCATACAGGCTGAAGTCCGTTCCGGGGAGGAGCAGGTCGGGCCGTTGAGCGCGCGCGACGGCCTCCAGTTGCCCGAGGAAGGCGTCGACACAGTCCCTCGGATCGGCCAGGACTGTGCGACCCGAACAACGCCGCGACCACAGCCCGGGTGCGAGCCAGCTCGTGGCGGTCCCGCTGACCCGATAACCGGCCGCGCCCAGGCAGCGAATCGCGGCAAGCACCGAGCGCTCCTGGCCATCCGTGACGAGGATCTGCGGGGTGCAGGTGTTGCGAGGTTTTCGCAACTTCGTGCCATAGTACGTTGCCAATGGGAGTGCCGTCAGCAGGGAACGCAGATTGGCGCGACATGCCGGGTGACCGGGCGGGCTTTAGGCGTTATTGGACCACGTTGCGGGAGCGTTGGTGGCTGGTCCTCCTGTGCACCGTCGTCACGCTCGTAGCGGCCGCGATCTACGTCGCGGTGGCGCCGCGCACCTACACCGGAGAGGCCGAGCTGCTGGTCAACGCGGCTCCCCCCGAGAACACGATCCTGTTCGATCTGCCCGTCCTGCACCAGAGCGGCGACCCCACCCAGGACGTCCTGACCGGCGCCAACCTCGTCACGACACCGCAGGTGGCCGAGTCCGTTATCGCCAACCTGCACCTGCGCACGACGACCAGTGACTTGCTCAAGAACGTGTCGGCCACGCCCGTGGGCCAGAGCAACATCGTCGCGGTGCAGGCCCAGGCGTCCTCCCCACACCAGGCCGAGCGGATCGCCAACGCGTTCATGAACCAGACGATCGCCGTCCGTTCGGCCGCGATGCACGCCGCCGTGGCGCTGGCGATTCCGTCGCTGACCGCCCAGGTCGCGGCTCTTCCGCTCGCCGAGCGCAACGGCCCTGGTTCGCTCGGCGATGAGCTGAGTCAGCTGCAGACGCTCCAGAAGGGCCCCGATCCGACGCTCGGTGTCGCCGCCGCCGCCCAGCTTCCCACCGCCCCGACTACGCCGAAGACCAAGCTGTCGCTGCTGGCTGGACTGGTGGGCGGATTGTTGATCGGGATCGGCGCAGCCTTCGCGTTCAGCGCCTTGGACCCGCGCGTGCAGCGCGAGGAGCAGCTCCGCGAGGTGTTTGGGAGAGTCCCGATCCTGGCCGAGATCCCCCGCGTCGGCCGCAAGCAACGGCCCGGCCCGCTCGTCCCCGACCAGCTCACGATGCCGGCGATCGAGGGCTACCGCACCCTGCGCACGACGCTCTCGACCCGCGCCGACGGAGAGCCCCGGGCCTATTTGCTCACCGGCTGTGGCCCGTCCGAAGGGAAGACCACCAGCGCTATCGCGCTGAGCGTCGCGCTCGCCCAGGGAGGCGGGCGCGTGGTGCTGATCGAGGCCGATCTACGGCGTCCGAAGATCGCGACGGCGCTTGGATTGCCTCGGCACTACGGCGCCGAGCAGGTGCTGACCGGCGAGATCGAACTCACCGACGCGCTCACCGCGGTGACGATCGACGGCGCGGAGCTACGCGTCGTCGCCGCCCATCGCTCCGGAGCCAAGCTGGCCGACCGCCTGTCGACTTCGATCGCCCGCGATCTGGTCGAGTCGGCCAAGGAGCTGGGCGACTTCGTCGTGATCGATGCCCCGCCGCTGACGGCGGTAATCGATGCCCTGCCGCTGGCGCAAGTGGCCGATGAGGTGCTGGTCGTGGTTCGACTCGGGCAGACGCGCCTGGCCAAGTTGGCCAACCTCGACGACCTCTTGAGCCACCAAGGGGCTCGCCCGACCGGGCTGGTGCTCGTGGGCGGAAGCGACCGCGGCGGCTATGGCTACTACGCCGCCGGGGAGGGCGGCGCGGGGGCCGGCGGGCCCCGCCGACTCGTGCCGGATCTGTCCGAGCCGGCACGAAGTCATCAGCAGGCGTGAGCGCACTCGCCGCTCGAAGCGGGCTCGGAGGCCTCGCCGACCGGACGCGCGCGAACACCACCCTATGGGTAGCCGGGCTGGTCATCGTGTGCGCCGCGATCGGCGTCACCGCCGGCATCGATCCCAAGTACGGGTTCGCGGCGGTGCTCGGCTTGATCTTCACCGCCGTGGTCCTGGCCAACCTGACGGTGGGGCTGGCTCTGTTCGCCGCCCTGTCGTTCCTCGACATCGTCAACGTAGGCGGTCCCGCGGTCAGCTTTATGAAGGTGATCGGACTGATCATCTTCGCCTCGTGGATGGCCCGCGCGAGCACCGAAAGCCGTCGGCGAGCCAGAGCTCTGGTCACCGCGCACCCGTGGATGGTGGCCTCGCTGATCGCTCTGGTCGCATGGTCGGCGCTAAGCGCAGCGTGGGCGGCAAATCCCGGCGACGCGCTCGTCACCACGTACCGATACGCGCTCGATTTCCTGCTGATCCCGATCGCATATGCCGCGATCCGCGAACGCAAGCACGCCCACCTTGTCGTCGCCGGCTTCCTTCTCGGGGCCGTCGGTTCGGCCGCCTACGGGCTCGTCGTACCTACCGCCTCCACCGCACTGCAGGCCGGACGCCTGACCGGCGCGCTCGGTGAAGCTAACCAGCAGGCAACCGTGCTCGTGGCCGCACTCGCGCTCACCGTGGGCATGGCCGGCGTGCTGAAGCGCTCACCGGCGCTGATGGCGGCGGCTGGCCTGGGCGCGCTGATCGCGTTCCTCGGGCTGCTCGGTACCGAGTCGCGGGCTGGGCTGTTGTCGTTCGCCAGCGTGCTGCTGGCCGGGGTCGTGGTGGGCGGCCGGTGGCGCCCGATGGCGGCTGTGCTGGTCGTGGTGGGAATGGTGGGCGTGGTCGGATACTTCGCGTTCATCGCCCCGGCCAAAGCGCTCGACCGGGTCACGTCCGGCGACACCAGCGGGCGCAGCTCGTTGTGGACGATCGGCTGGCGTGCGTTTACTGCCCATCCGATCCTCGGGTCCGGGGCCGGGAACTTCCAGGTCGTCTCAGTGCACTACCTGGACCGTCCGGGAACGATCACAGCCGCCTTCTACATCGTCGACACGCCACTGGTAGTGCACAACATCTACCTCGAGCAGCTCGCCGACGTCGGCATCCCTGGGCTCCTGATTCTTCTGTGCATCTTCGTGGCCGCGGTGGCCGCTGCGCTGAAGGCTGCACATATCTTCGAGCGGATCGGCGACCGCGGTCTCGAACTGCTCTCCCGCTGCGTCGTGCTGGCATTGATCGCGTTCCTGACCGCTGACTTCTTCGCCTCCGAGCTGCCCTCTAAGCAGCTCTGGCTGGTGATCGCGCTCTGCCCCGCGCTGCTCGCGCTGGCCAGCTCGCAGGCCGCCGCGGCATCCAGTCGGCGGTGGTGATCCGGCTGCGGATCCTTCACCTCATCGACCACGCGGTGGACCACGGAGGAGCCGAGCGCTTCGCCGTGGGCCTGGCCCTCGCGCTCGCTGCACAGGGCCACGATCTGTGGGTGTGCAGCACGCGGGAGATCGAGCCGTCCGTGGCTGCCACGCTCGATCGCGGCGCGGTGCGCCACCTGAATCTCGGGCGGCGTACCAAATGGGACGTGCACCGGTTCGCGCCTCTGGCCGGCCTGCTGCGGCGAGAACGGATCGACGTGCTGCACGCCCATATGTTCGGGTCGAACGTCTGGGGCACCCTGCTCGGGCGGGCCTGCCGGGTCCCGGTCGTGATCGCCCACGAGCAGACGTGGTCCTACCAGGGTCACCGCCTCCGAGCCTGGCTGGACGGCCACCTGATCGGGCGGTTCGCGACCCGCTTCGTCGCCGTGTCCTCGCTCGACGCCGAGCGGATGGCGAGGATCGAGGGGGTCCCGCCGGAGAAGATCGTGATGATCCCGAATGCCTACGTTCCGAGATCGGGCACGCGCGACGGCGATCTCCGGGCGGAGCTCGGGCTCGATCCCTCCGCGCTTCTGATCGGGGCGGTCTCCGTGTTGCGGCCCCAGAAAGCGCTGACCGTGTTGCTCGAGGCGTTCTCATTGGTCCTCGAGACGGTGCCGGAAGCCCATCTCGCCCTGGCCGGCGATGGGCCATGCCGGCGGGAGCTACAAGTGCGAGCCCGGGAGCTCTCGCTCGACGGGCGCGTGCACTTCCTGGGCCGGCGCGACGACGTCGATTCGATTCTGCGCACGCTCGATGTCGCTGCGATGTCCTCGGACTACGAGGGGACGCCGCTGGTGGCGTTCGAGTGCTTCGCCAACTACACGCCGCTCGTCGCCACGAGGGTCGGCGGTCTGCCCGACATCATCGTCAACGGCGAAACCGGCGTGCTCGTGCCCCCGCGCCGCCCGGACGCCCTGGCCGACGCGCTGGTCTCGCTGATCCGAGATTCCGCCGGGCGCGATCGGATCGCCGCGGCCGCAGCCGCCGGGCTCGGTGAGTTCACGATCGACGCGGCGTCACGCCGCTTTGCGGAGCTCTACCAGCGGCTGGCCGCCGAGGCGGCACAGCGGCGGCGCTCCCTGAAGTCAAGGGGCGGTTCGTGACATCCGATGTACTCGTCCTCTGCTATCACGCAATCAGTCCGAGCTGGACCGATCCGATCGCCGTCACACCGAGCCTGTTCGACCGGCAGATCCGCTATCTGCTCGACCGTGGCTGGCATCCGAGCACATTCCGTGAGGCCGTGCTCGCTCCACCGGCGAACAGGACGCTCGCGGTGACCTTCGACGACGGCTTCGCCTCGGTGAAGAACTATGCGCTGCCGGTCCTCGATCCCCTTGGCGTCCCGGCCACCGTGTTCGCGCCTACCACTTTCATGTCGGGCGGGCAGACGCTGGCATGGCCGGAGCTGCGCCATTGGCTAAGTACGCCGGACGCCCGGGAGTTGGCCGCGATGGACTGGAACGACCTCGGCGAATTGGCCGAACACGGCTGGGAGATCGGCTCTCACACTCAGACCCATCCACACCTGTTCGAGCTGAACGAGGACCAGCTTCGAGCTGAGCTCACCCAGTCCCGCGACGATTGCTCTCGTGAGCTCGGGCGTCCGTGCGATTCGATCGCGTATCCCTTTGGCGAGGTCGATGCCCGCATCTCGGATGCGGCCCGGGTGGCTGGCTATCGCGCCGGCGCCTCGCTCTCGCATCGGTTGGCGCGGCTCGGCCCGTACAGATATCCGCGGGTCTGGGTGTCCCACAGGGACGATCCCTGGCGGTTTGCACTGAAGGCGACGCGTGCCGTCCGCGAGCTTCGGGCCTCACGCCTGTGGCCCTGCTGAGCGACGCGCCCCGCCCGATGCGTCTGGCCGTCTACTGCGACTTCACCTACCGCGTCGACGCGGGCGTGGTGTACGCGGAGGCGCCGTTCGCGCTGTTCCTGCGCGGCCTCGCTCGGTATTGCGAGCGGCTCACGGTGACCGGCCGGCTCGATCCCACCCCAGGCCGGCATCCATACCGGATGGACGACGTCGAGTTCGTGCCACTGCCCTACTACGCGAGCGGTGCCCAGGTTGGCCGCGTCCTGGGCACCCTGCCGGCCGGGATCCGACGGTTCTGGAGGCTGCTCGCCAGCGTCGACACGGTCTGGGTCCTCGGGCCCAACCCCCCGCAGGCGCTCGTGTTCGCGCTGATGGCGAGATTGCGCCGCCGCCACGTGATCCTCGGCGTCCGTCAGCACCTCCCTACCTTGATCCGCCATCGGCGGGCCGATCAGCGGGTCGTCCGGGCCGCTGCGGTGCTGCTCGAAGGCGCGTTCCGGCTCCTGGCCCGTTCGCTACCTGTGGTGGTCGTCGGCCCCGATCTGGCGCGGCGCTATCGCAACTCCCCGGCCGTGCATGTGGCGCTCGTGTCGCTGCTGGATGCGTCCGACATCGTCGCGCCCGGGCGGCACGAGCACGACTACGCGGGGCCCGAGCTGCGAATGCTCAGCGTCGGTCGCGTGGATCCCGAGAAGAACCCGCTGCTGCTGGCCGACGTGCTGGCCTACGCCGTCCGGGACGACGGCCGCTGGCGGCTTGAGGTTTGCGGGAGCGGATCGCTGCTGAGCGCGCTCGCGCGGCGGCTCGAACAGCTGGGGCTTTCGGACCGCGCCACCCTCCACGGACACGTCCCTCTCGACGGGGGGCTGTGGGACCTGTACCGAAGCAGTCACGCCTTCGTGCACGTGTCGCTCACCGAAGGCATGCCCCAGGTCGTGCTCGAGGCGTTCGCGGCCGGGGTGCCCGTGGTGGCGACGGCGGTCGGCGGCGTTCCGGAGACCGTCGCGGGCCGCGGCCTGCTGATCGCGCCCCGTGACGCGCCCGCCGCCGCCCGCGCACTCCAGCGCCTGCTCGACGACGCCGCGCTCAGAGCTGAGCTGGTCGGTCACGCCAGCGAGTACGCCACCCATCACACCCTCCAGGCCGAGTGCGCCCGGCTGGCCTCCTTTCTCTATGGCTCGCGCTGAAGATTCCGCTGACTATCCTGCGGCCGTGACACCGCCCCGGGCGATCGAGTGCTCGGTCCTGATCCCCGTGCTCAACGAGGAGCGGTACCTCGAGCGCAGCGTGGCGGCGATGCGCCGGCAGCGCTTTCCCGGCGAGCTCGAGTTCCTGTTCGCCGATGGCGGGTCGACCGATCGCACCCGTGAGCTGCTCGATGCCCTCGCCCGCGAGGACGACCGCATTCGGGTCTTCGAGAATCCTGGCCGGACCGCGTCGAGCGGGCTCAACGTCGCGCTCGGCCACGCACGCGGACGGTGGATCGCCCGGATGGACGCGCATACGGAGTATCCCGAGGATTACGTGGCGCTCGGCGTGGCTCGCCTGCGCGAGCACGGCACCCGCTGGGTCAGCGGTCCGCAGACCCCCAAGGGCCAAGGCCGGGTCTCACGGGCGGTCGCGCTCGCGCTGGGTTCACCCCTCGGCCGGGGCGGCTCCCGCAAATGGGGAAGGGTCGATGGGCAAGCCGCGGGAGAGTTCGAGCTCGATTCCGGCGTGTTCGCCGGAGTGTGGGCGCGCGAAACCCTGCTCGAGTACGGGGGCTGGGACGAACGCTCCTCGCCGAACGAGGATTCGGAGCTGGCGGGCCGCTTCCTGGGCGATGGCGAGCGGTTGATCTGCATCCCGGAGATGGCAGCTCACTACGTGCCGCGTGACTCGCTCCGGGGCCTGTGGCGCCAGTATCAGGCCTACGGAGAGGCGCGCTTCCGCACCGCCAACTGGCACCCGCACACACTGCGCCGATCGCACCTGCTCCCTCCGGCGCTGGTCCTCGACGCGGCGCTCGCCGTGGCCGGTCCTCGGATCATGCGGCGCCCGGCGCGCCTCGGCCTCGGCGTGTACGCCGCGGCCGTGGCCGCCACCGCGATCCGGTCGCGGCTCGATGCTGAGCAGCCGGGCGACGCGCTCGCGGTTCCGGCCGTCCTCGCGGTGATGCACTTCGCCAACGGCCTCGGTGCGCTGCGCGGCGCGGTCAGGAACGGCCCGCCGCTGGCCGCGCTAGTACGACTGGGCGGTTTGGACGACGCCGCCGGGGCGCCGGCGCGCCGGCCTGGAGCGGTGTTTGCACCGTCACTGGCCTAATCGCGACAGCTCAGACGCCGCGAACCTGCGCAATACCTACAGGGGGGTAATAGAGGTGCCCAATTCGGGCGAGCTTCTGTACGTCCAGGTTCGTCGTCAGGGAGATCGATGGCCGACTTGCGCGTGCTCCGGGCGAGAGCCTCGTGGACGCCCGTACGAATCCCCAAGGTTGCAGTCCAGGCGGTGCCGGCGCCCGCCGATGACGGCACGAGCATGCGTGGCGAGGCGACATCGAAGCATGCCGCCCGGACGGCGCTCGCCGTCGGGGCGTCGCTCGCCGCCATACTGCTTGCGGCGCTGGGCGCACCGCGGGCCGAAGCGCTCACGTGCGGCTCGGGAACCATGTTCGGCACCTTCTCCGGGGCCAATGCCCCGTCGGCCTGCTGGCGGCCGTACGCCCCGGGCTCACCGTTCAACAAGCCGATCCCGGGGGGCGCCCGGATCGCGGCCGACTCGGCGGCCATCGTTGCGCACATGCTGAGGTACGGCTACCACTTCTCCGGCGACAGTCACGGCTTCACGCTGCAGAGCCAGGGAAGCCGGCCGGTTTATTGGTCGAGTCCGAGCGACCCGGTCGTGACTGTCGATTGCACGGCCTACTGGGGACCGAACACCTGTCAGGGCGCGAACGGCTATGACATCAACGGAATCCAGATCCAGATCCCGGCCGGGGCCCAGCCCGAGCAGCAGTGGGACGGGCACATGATTGTGGTCGACCAGGCCGATAACGCTGAGTACGACTTCGAGCGTGCCTCGTGGACCGGGCCGAACCAGCTCACCGTGTGGTCCGGCAGCGAGATCCCGATCTCGGGTCCCGGCGCCACCGGCCTGGGCGGCAACGCCGACGCGGGCAGCTTCGGACTGCTCGGCGGGGTGATCCGGCCCGAGGAGCTCGAGGCCGATTCGATCAACCACGCCCTCGCGATCAGCGTCCCGTGCACCGGCGGCTACGTGTGGCCCGCGCAGGGTCCCTGGGGCATGGGCTGCGGCTCGATCGGACAGGACGGATCTGGAACGCTGCAGATGGGCGACCTGCTCCAGCTCGATATGACCCCGGAGCAGATCGCTGCCAGCGGCGCGCCGGCGTGGCAGCAGGCGATCATGCGGGCGATGGCGCGGTACGGGATGTACATCAACGACACCAATAGCGGCGCCGACAACCAGGGATTGGAGCTCGACACCCAGGACGACGAGTCGTTCACCAGCATCGGGGAGCCGCCGCAGATGGCCGATGCGATCCAGGCCCTGGGCGGTACCGATGCGGGCTCGGGCGACTGGATCGTCGACGGCGTCGCGATCAACCCGGCGAAGCTGCGCGTGGTCGCCGCGTGTGTGCAGCAGGGCACCTGCCCCGCCACCGAGCAGGCGCGCCTTTCGCGCAAGACGCGTGGGCACAAGCGCCACCGTCACAAGCGCGGCCACGATAAGCGGCGCCGCTGACCGCTGGCCCCGGCTGCGAACGACCACTAGCGCGAGGCGCTCTCGTACAGATCGACGAGTCGCGCTGCCCACGTTCGCAACCCGAATGCCGGCTCGATCCGCGCGCGGGCCCGACGGGCGTGCTGTTCCCGCGCTCGTGCCTCGAGCGACAGCATCGCGGTGATCCCGGCGGCGATCGCCCCTGGATCCTCGGGTGCGACAATCACGCCGCCCGGAAGATCGAGGAGCAGGTCGCGCTGTATTGGCAAATCGCTCCCGACCACCGGCAGGCCGCAGGCCAGCGCCTCCATGACGGCAAACGGCATCCCCTCGGCTCGGCTGCAGCTCAGGAACACGTCCGCCGCCGCGTACAGGCTCCTGATGTCGCTCGTCGGTGCGAGGGCCCGCACGCCGGACGTTCGCTCGCGGCTGCTCGCGAGGTCTCTGGCGTTCTCCTCGCCGAGCACGGTGAGGACGACCAGGTCGCGATCGGCCTCGAGTCGATCGGCCGCGGCCAGCATCAGATCCCCGCCCTTGCGATGCCAGTTCCAGCCGAAGTGGAGCGCCACCCGGGTCCGATCCGACAGTCCGAGCCTCGCCCGAGCCGCCGTCCGCTCGGCGGCCGTGATCGGCGAGAAGCGCTCGGTGTCGATCGCGTTGGGAAAGTCGCGCAGCTTGCTCTCGGGAGCGCCCCGCGCGCGCAGGTCGCGGTGCAGCTCGGGGCTCACGCACAGGATCAGGTCCGCCCGCGCGCCGACGCACCGGTATCGGAGCGCGTTGCGCCAGCGTATGTGCCGTCCTGCGGCCAGCGGCGTGTGCTCGTGCCAGAACACGGCCAGATCGCGCCGCTTCAGTCCGACCAGGGCGGCGGCGATGTCGAACGTCGAGAAATGCGTGTGCAGCACGCCGGGGCCCCGGCCATCACGTAGCCGCGCGAGTCCGAGCATGATCGGAGCGGCGTCGGTGGCGCGGCTGCGGCTGGCGGCGAAAAAGTGGATTTCGCCGTGCGGGACAAGCTCGGTCAGCCAGGCGCGACCGCGGGCCACGTCCGAGAACACGAAGCCGGTCTGGTGGCCGCGGCGGCTCGCTTCCTGTGCCGCGGCGCGGAGCATCGGCACGAACGAACCCCCGTATGGGCCGGCGTAGTCTGCGCAA
The DNA here is from genome assembly GCA_963701945.1 of uncultured Solirubrobacterales bacterium. Taxonomy (GTDB): domain Bacteria; phylum Actinomycetota; class Thermoleophilia; order Solirubrobacterales; family Solirubrobacteraceae; genus Palsa-465. The sequence continues at coordinate 15,900 of CAVPBV010000022.1, forward strand.
TGCAGCACGTACACCGGGGCGAGCGTATAGGTTGGCGCCCGCGCCTCTAGCGGCGGGCGGACAGCAGCCGGCCGGTCCAGCGTCGCGCGCCCGCGAGCTCGGACGTCGTGAGCTCTCCGGCCACCAACAGGATCGCGAAGAACACCGCGACCGACGCGACCGCCCCGAGGATCACAAGCGGGATCGAAGGGTTTAGCCCGAACATCAGCAGCACGGCTCCCATCGCCGTGGCCGCAAGCCCACCGCGCAGCGCACTCCATGCCAGCCCGGCCAGGGGAAGGTCGAGATGCCGCCGGCAGATGTGGACGTGCCCGACGACCATCACCGCCAGCGCCGCCGCGGTGCCGATCGCGCCGGCCACGATCCCGATGCCCGGAATCAGGACGACGTCGATGACCGCGTTCAAGAGCGCCGCGCCGACCATGAGCGGCACCCGGCTGCGGGCGTCGCCGAGATAGTTCGCGGTCAGCGACACGAGCGGCACCAAGCCGCCGAGGTAGGCCGACGCCGAGAGCACGCGGAGCGTCGTCACCGATCCGGCGTAGCCATCGCCGAGCAGGATGCGGACGATCGGCTGCGCCCACACCAGCAGTGGGGCGATCAGCAGCGACTGGAACACGATCAGCCCTCGCAGCGAGCGCTCGAGCGCCGCCGCATCCGGCGCGTTCCCGGTCCCGCGAGACATCCGTGGCGCCACCCCGTTGGCAATCGCATTTCCCGGATATGCCAGCAGAACGAGCAGCCTATAAGGGGCGCTGAACAGGCCTGCCTCGGTCACGCCCAGGTACGCGCCGATCAACAGCACGTCGATCGCGGAGAACAGCGTGTTTGCGCTGTCCACCAGGATCAGCGGCACCGCGTAGGCGCCGATGCGCCGTCCGAACGATCGACGCCCGCGCCGCCGCAGCGCCGCCGGCCAACCGAACGCGCGCGCGCCGAGCACCATCGCGAAGGCGGCGCCGCACAGATAGCCCACGGCTCGTCCGCAGGTGGCACCCAGGGCGCCGCCGACCGCCACCACGAGCACGATCGACGCCGAGAACTCCACCGCGCTCTCGCCAAACACCATCCGTACGTCGGTCGCCACGCGGCGGTCGGCCACGAACGCCCCTTCGAACAGAAACATCACGTTCTGGCCGAACACGGCGACCGCGACGACGCGCAGCGGCCAGGTGAGCGGGGCGTCGTATGCCGAGGCGATCACTCCGGACAGGGCGATGAGCACGCCGCAGGCGATCCCGGACGCGATCAGCTTGAGCCGCATCGCGTCGGCCAACAGCCAGGCGATCGCCCGCCGGTCGGCTCGATGGTCAGCGACGAACCGGGCGGTCGACGACGAGATCCCCAGGTCGGCCGGAAGCGCGATCAGCGTCCCGATCCCGATCGCCAAGGCAAACGTTCCGTATTGCGTCGGCCCCAGCACCCGTACCAGGACAAGGGTCAGGACGGCGGTGAAGGCGGCGGTGGCCATCTGCGCGGCGAACGAGTAGGCCGAACTCGCGGTCATGGTCTCGCCCCCGGTCACGACCGCGCCCGCCTCGATCCGCTCGTCGCCGCCGGTCACTCCAGGATGAGGAAAGTGGTGCGGGCGTACTTGCGTAGGCCCGGGTGGCGCCGCAGGATCCGATCATCGAACGCGCTGACCGAACGAGCCAGGGGGCGCTGCCAGGCGCGCGGCAGGAATAGGTTCAAGGGCATCAGCGGAATCGAGGTCAGCTCGACCTCTCGGTGTGAGAAGCGCGGAAACACCTGCGCGCACAGTTCCCAGTCCTGCGCGGTCAGGGGATGCTCGTCCGGAGTCCGCGCCGCCGGGGTGAGCCGCCGACCGAGCCGCAGGAGCGGGTTGTGGGCCAGCGGTTCCAGGAACAGCGCACGCCCGCCCGGGCGCAGGATCCGGCGAACCTCACCGAGCGCTCGGCGCGTGTCGAGGTGGTGGATGATGGCCAGGCCGACGATCAGGTCGAAGGTGTCATCGGGGTAGCCGGTCGCGTGTGCGTCGCCGGCGCGAAAGTCGACCCGGTCGGCGAACCCTTCGGCGCGCGCCCGGTGCCACGCCCGGGCGATCTCAGCGTCCGAGATGTCGATCCCGTCCAGGTACACCGCCCCCGCGTCGACGTAGCGGCGGGCGTCGTTCGCCGGCCCGCAGCCGTACAGGAGCACGTGCTTTCCGTCGGGATCACACAGCTCATAGATCTCGTCGTTGCGGTTGAACTCGCCGATCGCGCGCCAGATCGCGAGACGGAGCCAAACGAACGCCCTGCCCTGACCGTTGAAGAACCGCCGCTCCCGCTCGACAACGTCCGTGTCGTCCGGCATGCGGCGAATCTAGCAAGCGCACAGCCGGCATCGCGCGCAAACCGACGTGAGATGATCAGGCCGTGGCCGCGAGTCGAGCAGGGAAGCTGCGTCCGCACCTAGCCGAGCTCTTGCCGGGGCTGATCGTGGTGGCGCTGATGGTGTTATGGGCCGAGCACGACGGCGGGTACAACACCGACACCTGGTACTGGTGTGCGTTGGTGATGGTCGGCGTCACCGTTGTCGCGGTGATCGGCTTCGGGCCCAGCCGCGCCCGCCTGGGCCGTCCGGCGTGGATTGCCCTCGTCGCCTTCGCCGCCTACGTCGCGTGGTCGTATCTCTCGATCGTGTGGGCCGGATCCCCGGGCGACGCCCTGGAGGGAAGCAACCGAGCGCTGCTCTACCTGCTCGTGTTCGCGGTAATGCTGATCGTCCCGTGGCGCGGCCCGTCGGCGTTGCTCGCCTTGCTCGCGTTCACCGCCGGTGTGGGCATGATCGCCCTCCTCCTGCTGTTTCGCCTGGCCTCGGCCGACCACGTCGCCAACTTAATCATCGGCGGCCGGCTCGCCTCCCCAACCGGCTACTTCAACTCGACCGCGGCGCTCTTCATGATCGATGCGCTCACCGCGACTGCGCTGGCCGCTCGGCGCGAGCTGCCGGGGCCGGTCCGCGGCCTGCTCCTGGCGATGGCGTCCGCAAGCTTGCAGCTGACGCTGATCGTCGAGAGCCGCGGCTGGCTGTTCACCCTGCCGTTCGTGCTGGTCGTCTCGCTGCTCCTGGTGCGAGACCGGCTGCGCGTGGCCGTCGCAGCGCTGCTCCCGATCGCAGTCACCTTGCTGCCCCTGCACCGGCTCCTGGCGGTGTACAAGAGCGCCGGCGGCGTCGCGCTGGCCCACGCGACCAGGAGCGCCGGTGAGGCGTCTCTCGTGCTGTGTGCGGTCGTGTTCGTGCTGGCGACGCTGCTGGCGTGGGCCGACCAGCTAGGGCGCGGGCCCACGCTGTCGCGGACGCGCCGGCGCCGGCTCGCGGTCGTCGCGACCGTGATCGCCGTTGCCGGAGGCTGCGCCGGCGCGCTCGTGGCCACCAAGGGGCATCCGTTCGCCTTCATCAGCCGGCAATGGAACGGGTTCGTCCACGCTTCGACCGAGACCGTCTCTACCAGCAACTTCGGCGTGGTGGGCAGCGGCCGCTACGACTTCTGGCGGGTCGCCATCGACGCCTTCCTGGCCCACCCGATCGGCGGCCTCGGACAGGACAACTTCGACAACTACTACGTCGTCCACCGCCGGATCAACCAGGAGCCGGCCTGGACGCACAGCCTGGAGATGCGGTTGCTGGCGCACACCGGGATCGTCGGCTTCGCGTTGTTCTCGGTCTTCATCGTGGCGGCAGTTATGGCCTCACTGCGGGCCCGCCGCCGGACGGACGATGACGGCGATCTGACGGCCGCGATGGCCGGCGCGGCGCTTCTCCCGCTGGTCGTCTGGTTGATCCACGGCTCGATCGATTGGTTCTGGGAGATGCCGGCGCTGAGCGGCCCGGCACTCGGGTTCCTCGGTATGGCTGGCGCGCTGGGGCGCCCGGTGAGCCACGAGCACCCGGACGCGGGGTTGCGCCCGGTGTCTGAGCGAACGTCGCGTCTGGCCGCCAGGCGCGCCGTCGCCGGCACCATCGGCGTGCTCGCGCTCCTCGGCGCGGTGATCGTTCTCGGTTTCCCGTATCTCTCGGTGCGCGAGGTGTCGGTCGCCAGCGATCTGCGCCAGACGAACCCGGCCCGGGCCCTCGGGGACCTCGATAAGGCCGCCGATCTCAATCCGCTAAGCGCTGATCCCGGCCGGATCGGCGGGACCATCGCCCTGCAAACCCGGCAGTACGGCCAGGCCCTGCGTCGCTTCCAGCAGTCGATCTCGCGTGACCCGGGCGGGTGGTACGCCTGGCTCGGCGCTGGGCTGGCCGCGTCGGCCCTGGACGATCGCCGCCTCGCCCGCGACGACCTCGAGATGGCCGGCTCGATCAACACGCGGGAGCCGGCCATTCAGGAAGCGCTGGAGCGCGTAGATGGCCCCCATCCGCTGAACGCGGCGGCCGCGCTGCAAATGCTCGCCGCGGCGCAGAGCGCGTTGTGAGGGGAGAGATTGTCATCGTTCGTTGACGTTTGTTTTTTATCGGGAGGTTCATGTAGCATTTGGCATCGTTCTGCGGCGTCGTTGACGAACGAAAGGATTCATGAAACGCATCTCGCTGGTGGTAGGGGTCGTTCTGTTGCTGTTGGTCGTGCCCGGCTCCGCGCTCGCTTCAGGCAGCTCGACGTGCCAGGCCTATAGCCCGCAGCTGTGCTCATCGGTCGGCAGCAACAACGCCGCGACCGGGTCTGGCTCGGGAACAGGCGCGAACTCAAGCTCCGCGGGCAGCCTCCCCTTCACGGGACTCGACGTGGTCCTGCTTGTGGCCGGAGGCGGGCTCCTTTTGGGAGCCGGCCTCGTGGTGCGCGCGCTCTCGCGGCGTCTTACCGAGTAGCGAGCTGGACTAACTGCCCAAACGCTCGCGGATCAGGCGGG